>NZ_LWAE01000001.1 GCF_001623875.1 Clostridium magnum DSM 2767
CCACGGATCTTATCATTCGTAGTCTGACTGCTTTGATTCAAGTATATGGCATTCGGAGTTTGATAGGGTTCAGTAACTGTTGTCAGCCCCTAGCCCATTCAGTGCTCTACCTCCATTACTCATTCAAAACGCTAGCCCTAAAGCTATTTCGAGGAGAACCAGCTATCTCCGAGTTCGATTGGAATTTCTCCGCTATCCACAGCTCATCCCATGGTTTTTCAACACCAACGTGGTTCGGTCCTCCACGGAATTTTACTTCCGCTTCAACCTGTCCATGGATAGGTCACCCGGTTTCGGGTCTACGACATGCAACTTTTCGCCCTATTCAGACTCGGTTTCCCTTCGGCTCCATACCTTAAGTATTTAACCTTGCTACACATCGTAACTCGCTGGCTCGTTCTACAAAAAGCACGCCGTCGCACATAAAAGTGCTTCGACTGATTGTGGACACACGGTTTCAGGTTCTATTTCACTCCCCTTCCGGGGTTCTTTTCACCTTTCCCTCACGGTACTGCTTCACTATCGGTCACCAGTTAGTATTTAGCCTTGGGAGGTGGTCCTCCCTGCTTCCCACAAGGTTTCACGTGTCTCGTGGTACTCTGGATTAGACCTGACTGCTTTTTCTTTTCACTTACAGGGCTTTTACCTTCTACGGCGGAGCCTTCCAGCTCTCTTCAGTTAAAAAATTGCAGTATTTATGGTCTATCCGCAACCCCAGGAACAAGTTCCTGGTTTGGGCTCTTTCCCTTTCGCTCGCCGCTACTTAGAAAATCGATTTTTCTTTCTCTTCCTCCGGGTACTTAGATGTTTCAGTTCCCCGGGTATACCTCTATAAACCTATGAATTCAGTTTACAGTACATTACGTTAGTAATGTGGGTTGCCCCATTCGGAAATCTCTGGATCACTGGCTATTTGCGCCTACCCAAAGCTTATCGCAGCTTATCGCGTCCTTCTTCGGCTTCTGGTGCCAAGGCATTCACCATGCGCCCTTTGTAGCTTGACCAATTTATCACTCATATTTCTATGAGTTTGATTAAAGTTACAAAGGTTATTACTTATATTATATAAGTAGTTCTACCTTTAGCTTTACTTCTATTTTTGTTAAACAATTGCGTTGTTTAACGTTTCTTCACTGTGCAATTTTCAAAGAACAATTTGAGAATTTATTTTATCACCTTAACACTACCGTGTCAATGGATAAATAATCCCTCAAAATTAAACAGAGGCTAAACCAGTCTTTCAGACAGCATTACCTGTCTGTATTATCCTTAGAAAGGAGGTGATCCAGCCGCAGGTTCTCCTACGGCTACCTTGTTACGACTTCACCCCAATCACTAACCCCACCTTCGGCCGCTGGCTCCTTTACAGGTTACCTCACGGACTTCGGGTGTTGCCAGCTCTCATGGTGTGACGGGCGGTGTGTACAAGGCCCGGGAACGTATTCACCGCGACATTCTGATTCGCGATTACTAGCAACTCCGGCTTCATGTAGGCGAGTTGCAGCCTACAATCCGAACTGAGATAGGTTTTTGAGTTTGGCTCCACCTCGCGGTCTTGCATCTCTCTGTACCTACCATTGTAGCACGTGTGTAGCCCTGGACATAAGGGGCATGATGATTTGACGTCATCCCCACCTTCCTCCCGGTTAACCCGGGCAGTCTCACTAGAGTGCTCAACTTAATGGTAGCAACTAATAATAGGGGTTGCGCTCGTTGCAGGACTTAACCTAACATCTCACGACACGAGCTGACGACAACCATGCACCACCTGTCTCCCTGCCCCGAAGGGCTTCATGCATCTCTGCACTATTCAGGGGATGTCAAGTCCAGGTAAGGTTCTTCGCGTTGCTTCGAATTAAACCACATGCTCCGCTGCTTGTGCGGGCCCCCGTCAATTCCTTTGAGTTTTAATCTTGCGATCGTACTTCCCAGGCGGAGTACTTATTGTGTTAACTGCGGCACAGAAGGTTGGACCCCCCTACACCTAGTACTCATCGTTTACGGCGTGGACTACCAGGGTATCTAATCCTGTTTGCTACCCACGCTTTCATGCCTCAGCGTCAGTTACGGTCCAGAGAATCGCCTTCGCCACTGGTGTTCTTCCTAATCTCTACGCATTTCACCGCTACACTAGGAATTCCATTCTCCTCTCCCGCACTCTAGATATCCAGTTTGAAATGCAGCACCCAAGTTAAGCTCGGGTATTTCACATCTCACTTAAATATCCGCCTACGCATCCTTTACGCCCAGTAAATCCGGACAACGCTCGCCACCTACGTATTACCGCGGCTGCTGGCACGTAGTTAGCCGTGGCTTCCTCCTTTGGTACCGTCATTATCGTCCCAAAAGACAGAGCTTTACAACCCGAAGGCCTTCATCACTCACGCGGCGTTGCTGCATCAGGCTTTCGCCCATTGTGCAATATTCCCCACTGCTGCCTCCCGTAGGAGTCTGGACCGTGTCTCAGTTCCAATGTGGCCGATCACCCTCTCAGGTCGGCTACGCATCGTCGCCTTGGTGAGCCTTTACCTCACCAACTAGCTAATGCGCCGCGGGTCCATCTCAAAGCGGATTGCTCCTTTAATTAGTTCTTCATGCGAAAAACTAATGTTATGCGGTATTAATCTCCCTTTCGGGAGGCTATCCCCCTCTTTGAGGCAGGTTACCCACGTGTTACTCACCCGTCCGCCGCTAATCCACCCCGAAGGGCTTCATCGCTCGACTTGCATGTGTTAGGCACGCCGCCAGCGTTCGTCCTGAGCCAGGATCAAACTCTCAATTTAAAAGTTTGAATGCTCATTACTGTTTTATTCACTACTAATATATAGTAGTTAAAGAATTGCTGGTTTAGTTTACTTAATAAAAATCATCTGATTTTTAACCTCTGTTTAATTTTCAAGGATCATTTCGCTCATCTCAGCGACTTTTATAGTTTATCATGTTAACTTAACTTTGTCAACAACTTTTTTTAGTTGTTTTTGTTAACCTTTGTCACAACTTCATGCGACTTTTATATTTTATCATTTACTTTTAATCTTGTCAATATTTTTTTCTTAACTTGATTAATTTCTTTGCCGCATTTCCTTACGACAGATAGTATTATATCAAATTTTTAAAAACCTAATTCTAATAAGTATTAATTTATAACAATTTATACCTCTATTCCTCATTAATCCTAATATTTTTTATGTTTTACTTATATAGATACACTAGGACATGTTTACCTGTTGATGAATTATATTATATGTCTCAATCAGATTAAAATAAAAAATCTCTTAGAACACTCTAAGAGATTTTTTTAATAATAGAATAATCTTAATACTAATACTTCTTACTCATCACATTCAGCCAAATTATCAGTGTTATCTAATTCATCGTCACTTGACGCATCTACATCATCGCTACAATTTATTTTAGCAATAGCTACTACCTTCTGTTCATCTTCTGTCCTCATTAAAGTAACGCCCATTGCATTTCTGTTAGTAGTAGATATATCAGAAACATTAAGTCTTATCGCTACGTTGCTGCTATTAATAAGCATCATTTCGTCTCCATCTTTTACCACTCTTGCACCAGCTATTAATCCAGTTTTTTCTGTTATTTTATAAGTTATAATTCCCTTACCGCCTCTTCTATGAGCAGTATATTCAGAAATAGGTGTTCTTTTTCCGAATCCATTTTCACTTATAACTAAAACATCTTGGTCCTCTGCTACAATATCCATAGATACAGTTATATCACCATCTCTTAAAGTTATAGCTCTTACACCTGTGGCAGTTCTCCCCATAGGTCTTACATCTGTTTCCTTAAATCTTATAGCATAACCATTTCTAGTGAACATAATTATTTCACTTTCTCCTGTGGTCATCCTAACACCTATAAGTTCATCTCCATCTTTTAGGTTTATAGCATTTAATCCACTTTTTCTAATAGATGCATATTGACTCATTTGAGTTTTCTTAATTATTCCTTCTTTAGTTCCCATTATGAAATAGTTATTTTCCTCAAACTCTCTAAAGGTTATAACTGCCTGTATTTTTTCATCACTTTCAATAGGTATTAGGTTTATGATATTAGTTCCTTTCGCAGTTCTACCTGCATCAGGTATCTCATATCCCTTTAACTTATGCACTCTTCCTCTATTTGTAAAGAATAGAATGTTATTATGGGTAGAAGTTATAAACATATGCTCTACAAAGTCATCCTCTTTTGTAGCCATTGCCTGTATTCCCTTTCCCCCTCTTTTTTGGGCAGAATAAGTATCTGCTGCGATTCTCTTTATATAACCAGCATGAGTAAGGGTTATTACAACTTCCTGTTCTTGTATTAGATCCTCTATGTTTATTTCATCATTATTTCTTTCTATTGCAGTTCTTCTTTCATCGCCATACTTACTTTTTATCTCAATAAGTTCTTCTTTTATTATTTTTAAAACTAACTCTTCTTTTTCTAATATTTCTCTTAAATAGGCAATATTCTTCATTAACTCGTTATATTCTTGCTCAATCTTTTCTCTTTCTAGACCTGTAAGCCTTTGAAGTCTCATATCAAGTATAGCTTGTGCTTGCTTTTCTGAGAGATTAAACTCATTCATAAGACCGTTTCTTGCTTCTTCAGCATTTTTACAAGCTCTTATAAGATTAATAACTGCATCTATATGATCAAGTGCGATTTTTAATCCTTCTAAGATATGTGCTCTAGCGAGAGCCTTATCCAAATCAAATCTAGTTCTTCTTCTTATTACATCCTTTTGGAAATCTAAATAATGAACTAAAACCTGTTTTAAATTTAAAACTTGTGGTTCGTTATTTACTAGAGCAAGCATTATGATTCCAAAAGTATCTTGCATTTTAGTATGCTTATAGAGCTGATTTAATATTATATTAGGATTAGCATCTCTTTTTAGCTCTATTACAATTCTCATGCCATCTCTATCAGATTCATCTCTTATGTCTGATATGCCTTCTATTCTCTTATCCTTAACTAAATCTGCTATGTTCTCTATTAATTTTGCTTTATTAACTTGATAAGGTATTTCAGTTACAATAATTCTATGTCTTCCCTTTTCTTCCTCTATGTCAGCTTTTGCTCTTACAATAACTTTTCCTCTTCCAGTTTCATAAGCAGATTTAATGCCAGCTGTACCAAGTATTATACCCGACGTTGGAAAATCTGGTCCTTTAATTTCTGCCATTAATTCTAAAATAGACGAATCAGGATTGTCGATAAGCATAACTATACCATTTATAACCTCAGTTAAGTTATGTGGCGGTATATTTGTGGCCATTCCAACTGCAATTCCAGCTGATCCATTAACAAGTAAGTTAGGGAATCTAGATGGTATTACAGATGGTTCTTGTTCCTCACCATCAAAGTTTGGAATAAAGTCCACTGTATTTTTATTTATATCCCTAAGCATTTCAAGAGTTATCTTACTCATTTTCGCCTCGGTATATCTCATTGCAGCAGCGCTGTCTCCATCAACAGATCCAAAATTTCCATGACCGTTAACTAAGGTGTATCTTATGGAGAAATCTTGTGCCATTCTAACTAAGGCATCATAAACAGCTGTATCTCCATGGGGATGATATTTACCTAAAACATCTCCAACAATTCTTGCACATTTTCTGTAACCTTTCTCAGGAGTTAACCCAAGCTCATACATAGAATAAAGAATTCTTCTATGTACAGGCTTTAATCCATCTCTTACATCTGGTAATGCACGACCTACAATAACACTCATAGCGTAATCTATATAACATTTTTTCATTTCATGGCTTATGTCTATTGGTAAAACTTTTCCTTGATTCAACATTAATTACACCTCTTTGCTATATGTCTAAGTTTACAACCTTCTTGGCATTTTCCGTTATGAACTCTCTACGTGGTTCTACCTTATCACCCATAAGTATAGTGAAAATTTCATCAGCGGCCATAGCATCATCTACTGTTACTTGTAGTAGGGTTCTTTCCTCTGGATTCATTGTAGTATCCCAAAGCTGAGTAGCATCCATCTCTCCAAGACCTTTATATCTTTGAATATTAGTATTATTGTCTTTTCCACCTAGCTGTTGTAATAACTGTTGTAATTCTTCGTCACTATAAGCATAGCTATCTTTTTTATTTTTTGTTACTTTATAAAGTGGCGGCTGAGCTACATATACGTGTCCCTTTTCTACAAGTTCTTTCATATATCTGTAGAAAAATGTAAGTAATAATGTTCTTATATGCGCACCATCTACATCCGCATCTGTCATTATAATTATTCTATTGTATCTTATTTTTTCTACATCAAACTCTTTACCAATTCCTGCTCCAAAGGCTGTTATCATAGATCTTATTTCTTCATAACCCAAAATTTTATCAAGCCTTTGTTTTTCAACATTCATTATTTTACCACGAAGAGGTAATATAGCCTGGAATCTTCTATTTCTACCTTGTTTTGCGGAACCACCTGCTGAATCTCCTTCGACCAAATAAATCTCACATTCTAAAGGATCTTTAGATGAACAGTCTGCAAGCTTTCCTGGTAAAGATGTACTTTCAAGAACAGATTTACGCCTTGTAAGTTCTCTTGCTTTTTTAGCAGCTTCCCTAGCACGAGCTGCCATTAATCCCTTGTCGATCATTAATTTAGCTATTTGGGGATTTTCCTCAAGAAAATGTCCTACACATTCTCCAACAATATTGTCAACTATTCCACGTACTTCACTATTCCCTAATTTAGTTTTAGTCTGACCTTCAAACTGTGGATCTATAAGCTTTATAGATATAACTGCCGTTAATCCTTCCCTTACATCCTCACCAGATAAGTTTTTGTCATTTTCCTTTAGAATTCCAAATTTTTTTGCATAATCATTAAATACCCTTGTTAATGCTGACTTAAATCCTGCTAAATGAGTTCCACCCTCTATGGTATCTATATTGTTTGCAAAAGAAAATATGTTTTCAGTGTAACCATCATTATACTGAAGAGCTATCTCCACTGAATAATCATCTTTATTTCCCTCTATGTATATAGGGTCCTTGTGAACAGTTTCTTTGTTTCTATTTAAATACTCTACAAAGGATTTTATTCCTCCCTCATAGTAGAATTCTTCTTCCTTATCAGATCTCTTGTCAACTAAGTTTATACGTATACCCTTATTTAAAAAAGCTAATTCTCTAAGTCTTTGAGCTAATGTATCGTAATCATATTCTAATTCCTCAAAGATTTCACTATCAGGCTTAAAGTAAGTTTTTGTTCCATGGTCATCTGTATCACCTACTATTTCAAGTTCTGTAATGACCTTTCCTCTATTATAAATCTGTTTCCATATATGTCCTTCTCTTTTAACCTCAACCTCACAAATTTCTGAAAGAGCATTTACAACAGATGCACCAACACCATGAAGTCCTCCAGAAACCTTATATCCACTTCCACCAAACTTACCTCCTGCATGAAGTACAGTCATTATAACTTCCACAGTAGGTCTTTGCATCTTAGGATGCATTCCAACTGGCATACCTCTACCGTCATCTGTTACTGTTATAGAGTTATCCTTATGAATGTAAATGTTTATATTCTTACAAAACCCTGCCAAAGCTTCATCTATACTGTTATCTACAATTTCGTATACTAAATGATGGAGACCTCTTGAACTTGTACTTCCTATATACATTCCTGGTCTTTTTCTAACTGCTTCTAATCCTTCAAGTACTTGTATTTGGCTTTCATCATAAACTTGATTATTGTCTTCTAACATATCTATCCTCCTATCCTAAGGCTCATAGTATAATGTTTCTGATCTCTTAGTTAATGTAGATGATGATATAGGTGATAAATAAATTTTACTTTTTTTATCAACTTCAGCTATAATAAAGGATTTTGGTTTATCCTTAGTAATTCGTTGAACAAATCCATCTTCTTCTGCCATTCTTAAAAACTGAGTAGTATCTGAACTGTACATTGAAGTTTCTACGTCGAATATACCAATTATATCTTTTATAGGTACAACTATATTTTCACCTAAATGTAAAAACATAATACAATCTCCTTTCAACTGTTAAACTTTATCTACAAATCCGCTTTTGACTAAAAATAATTGGGCCTCATCCTTCAAATAACTTTTTATATCTCCAATGCCAGTGCATGTTATAAAAGTTTGTATGTTATTAATAGAACTTAATATATATTTTTGTCTATTGGCATCAAGTTCTGATAAAACATCATCAAGCAGTAACACGGGGTATTCCCCTGTAGTTTCTTTTATTATTTCTAAAGAGGCAAATTTAATAGTTAAAACTGAAGTTCTTTGCTGACCTTGTGATCCAAAGATCTTAGTATCTATTCCATTTATTTTTATATCAAAATCATCCCTATGGGGTCCTAAAGAAGTTACTCTTTTTTCAAAATCCTTTTTTCTGCTGTTTATCAAGAGTTCTAAGATTTCATCTTCTGCCTTATCTATATTCTTTACAGGTGTTATGTATTTAAACTCTATATTTTCATTTCCAGAGGTTATATCTCTATGTATTCTTTTACCGCTTTCACTAAGCTTTGTTACATATTGATCTCTTAATTTTGTTATAAAACCTCCGTATTTACAAAGTTGCTCATCATACACCTGAAGCATACCGCTATTTTGTTCATTCCATTTCTTTAATACAACATTTCTTTCATTTAGAACCTTATTATACTGAACTAAGTTATAATAGTACTTTTTACTTAATTTACATAATTCAATATCTAAAAATTTCCTCCTAAAAGATGGTGATTCTTTAATAATTTTTAAATCCTCTGGAGAAAACATAACTACATTCAATGTACCAATAAGTTCAGATATCTTATTAATCTTAATAGAGTTTACATTTATGCCCTTCTTGCCTTCTTTGAATATCTTTATTTCTATCTTTTTATCAAGTCTATTTTTATTAACATATATCTTTATGTAAGCTTCATTCCCATTCCAGCTTATCAGTTCTTTATCCTTATTGGTTCTTGGTGACTTTCCAATACTGCAATAATATATACTTTCTAAAATATTAGTTTTTCCTTGAGCATTATCTCCTACAAAAACATTTATATTTCTATTTAATTCTATGTTTAATTGTTTATAGTTTCTAAAATTAATAAGTTGTAAATATTTAATATACATAATTAAAACACCTAAATATAATTATATCACAATATAGGTAATTAACAATTAACAATAAAAAGTCACTAAATTATAATTAAAATTATATAAATCTGCAAACTATATTACTTTATAAGTTTCACCATTAAATTCTACTATGTCTTCTTTGGTTAATTTTTTTCCTCTTCTTGTTTCAATTTCTCCATTAACCTTAACTTGACCGTCTTGTATTAGTATTTTAGCTTCGGATCCTAAAGAAACAGCCCCAGACCATTTTAAAAATGAATCTAATTTTATAATATCAGTATTTATTTTAATTTCTTGCATTTTTTACCGACCTTTCTTAAATCTTAATTATTTAATAATCTTACAGGAAGTACTAAATAGGTGCAATTATTTATATCACTATTTTTAATTACACATGGACTTACGCTGCTTGAAAACTCCATTGTAATTTCTTCTTCCTCCATTATCTTTAGTACATCTATAAGGTATTTAGAGTTAAATGCAATTTGAAGGGATTGACCTTGCAAAATTATGCTCATCTCTTCTCTTACCATTCCTAATTGAGAATTAGAGGTTATAACCATGTTATCTTCTTCTATACTTAACTTGATAAGGTTTGTATTACTATCCTTAGCCATAAGAGAAGCTCTTTCGATACAGTGCAATAGCTCAGATCTTTTTGCTACAACTTTTAGATTAAATTCTGTTGGAATTATTGAGCTATATTTTATAAACTCACCTTCCAGTAATCTAGATATAACTTTAGTTTCTCCTAAACTAAACAAAATATGGTTAGGAGTAAAAGTTATATTTACGTTTTTATCATCATCTTCTAGTATTTTTGAAACTTCATTTAAAGTTTTACCTGGAATTACTGCACTTATTGTGTTATCTGATCTTAATTCTTCTGACCTTAAGGCTAATCTATAGCCATCTAGCGCGACTAAATTCAAGTTTTTATTATTAATCTCAAACAGTACTCCAGTAAGTACAGGTCTTGTTTCATCTTGAGCAGTGGCAAAAATAGTTCCCCTTATCATGTGTTTTAGTATTCTTTGAGAAACAGAAAATATCATGTTTTCATTTATATTAGGAAGCACAGGAAAGTCTTCTGCATTCATATGAATAAGAGAAAATCTAGATTTTTGACATAATATTTCTATTGAGTTATTTTCTATAGTATTTATATGTATTGTATCATTAGGAAGTTTTCTTATAATTTCTCCAAAAAGCTTAGCATCAATAACTATACTACCTTCCTCTAATATGTCGGCTCTTACTTTTGTTTCTATGCTTAAGTCAATATCTGATCCTGTTAAAATAATTTCATTTCCCTTAGTCTGTAATACTATTCCATTTAAGATAGGCATTGTAGATTTTCCTGTAACAGCTTTTTGAACTGTGGATATACCATCTTGTAGTATAGATTTTTCACATGTGAATCTCATATTAAATCCTCCTTATTCACAATATAATTTTTAGATAAATAGATTAGATAATTAATATTTTTATAGTAGTAATAGTAGTAGGGGCTGTGATTATGTGGATAACCCCCCTAGCCATTGAAAGCGCTCAAAAAACGGAAAAAAATAAGTGTGGATAAGTAAATCATAAATAATTGACTTTATCCACAGTATTAAAAAAATAAAGTTGAATATTTTATTATCCACAATGTATTATATAATTAATATAAACAGATGTTAATATTTTATTTTTGATTTATTCTTTTGGTAAGATCATTTACTGCATTTTGTAGGCTTTCATCAACTTTTAAGTTTGATGATATTTTTTCATATGCATGGATTACTGTGGTATGATCTCTTCCACCAAACTCTTCTCCTATTTTAGGAAGGGACATATCTGTAAGTTTTCTACTTAGGTACATCGCGATTTGTCTTGGAAATGCTACATTCCTTGTTCTTCTAGAAGACTTCAAGTCATCAACCTTTAAATTAAAGTAATTTGCAACTACATCTTGAATTAGATCTATAGTTACTTGTTTTGATTGTTTGCTTGATATTATATCTTTTAAAGCCTCAGCTGCTAATTCTACACTTACATCTTTATTTGTTAAAGAAGAAAAAGCTACAATTCTTATTAGTGCACCTTCAAGTTCTCGTATATTTGATTTAATTTTTGTAGCGATATAAACCATGACTTCATTTGGGATATTTAAGTTCTCTACATCTGCTTTCTTTTTTAGAATTGCCATTCTTGTTTCAAAATCTGGTGCTTGAATATCAGCTATAAGGCCCCATTCAAATCTGGATCTTAGTCTGTCTTCAAGAGTAGGTATTTCTTTTGGTGGCCTATCACTTGAAAGAATTATTTGTTTATTTGATTCATGTAATGCATTAAAGGTATGGAAAAACTCTTCTTGAGTTCGTTCCTTACCTGCTATGAACTGAATATCATCAATTAATAGTACATCTATGTTTCTGTATTTGTTTCTAAAATCTACGTTTTTATCATCTTTAATGGAATTTATCAATTCATTTGTAAATTTTTCAGAAGAAACATAAACAACTTTTGATTTTGGATTGTTTTGTAATATATAATGTCCTATAGCGTGCATTAAGTGTGTTTTTCCAAGACCAACTCCCCCATATATAAATAAGGGATTATATGCTTTAGCTGGAGCTTCTGCTACCGCCAAAGAAGCTGCATGAGCGAACCTGTTACTATTACCTATAACGAAAGAATCAAAAGTATATTTTGGATTTAACATAGTAGACATTTCATCATTAACTACAATTTTTGATTTAGGTTCTTTTTTGTGTTTTGATTCTGTTGAATCTATAGCCTCCTCAGACATTATAAGAAACTCTACATTATATTTTTTTGATGTAATAAGCTTTAAAGCATTTATTATTAAATCTTTATATCTACTGTCAAGTATTCCACGAGTAAAGTCATTTGGAACACTTAACTTAACTGAATCATCTTCTATAGATATAGGTGTTATACTTTTAATCCAGGTATTAAAGCTTACTTCGGTAAGTTCACCTTTTATTATATTTAAAGTCTTTTCCCATATTTCTTTTGGATGGGCATTCATCTTATATCCTCCAGTCTTGAATAAAAAAATATAATTCACAGTATTTAAACATAATTATAAACACCATTATATTTTCTTGACAAATGTTCATTAAAATATTCACATGTTAATAATTTTTGTTAATAATAAAGATTAGAAGATATTATCAACATAATCAAAAAAAAAGTATTAACACCACTATAGAGTGAATAATGTCATGAAATTAGTCAAAAATATCAAATGTAAATAATAATTTATAAACATATTAAACAAGTTATTCACAAAATTATTCACAGGTGTGGATAATTTGTACCTTTTTAGAGTTATTCACAACTCTCTATTAATAATATCAAAACCATGCAACCTATTCAAGAAGTTATCCACAAAAAAAGTAATAAATAATATCAACAGGTAGTTTTTTATACATTTTGGTAGTTGCACAATTTATGTTGACATCGGAACTTCGTGAATATATAATTTAATAGTGAAACTTTAAAATGCAATAAGCGAGCCAATTACTTTACAGTAAATAAGCCTCGTTTACAGTAAATATCCTCAAAAGCTTAAGTAGTGTGGAGAGGGAAATATAGCTTACTTAAAAGGGGGTGTATGTAGTATGTTTATGACTTATCAACCAAAAAAGAAACAAAGAAAGAAAGAGCATGGTTTCAGAAAGAGAATGAGTTCAGCTTCAGGAAGAAATGTTCTTAAGAGAAGAAGACAAAAAGGTAGAAAGAGATTAACAGCATAAGGGCCGCTTTTGTGGCCTTTTTCTGCAACTGCAGAAAAAAAGGAGCAAAGTAAATGAAAGAGAATAGAATACGAAAAAATGTGGAATTTAGAGCTGTATATAGAAGAGGAAAATCTTTTTCTAATCATTTACTAGTCCTATATATATATAAGAATAGAAAGAATATAAATAGGATAGGTGTATCTGTAAGTAAAAAAGTAGGTAAAAGTGTTGTTAGGAATAGAGTGAAGAGATTAATTAAAGAGTGTTATAGATTAGAGAGTAGTAGACTAAATACAGGATATGATTTTGTTTTTATAGCTAGAAGTGCTGCAAATGATAAAGGCTATAATGATATAAATGATGCTGTTAAAAATCTTTTTAAAAGGGCAGGTCTATACAATTAAATGAAAGAATTTTTAGTTTTTTTAGTTAAGTTTTATAGGAAAAATATTTCTCCTTTAAAAAGGCCATGTTGTAG
Source organism: Clostridium magnum DSM 2767 (assembly GCF_001623875.1). Lineage (GTDB taxonomy): Bacteria > Bacillota > Clostridia > Clostridiales > Clostridiaceae > Clostridium_AM > Clostridium_AM magnum. The sequence continues at coordinate 13,371 of NZ_LWAE01000001.1, forward strand.
GTTTTATCCAAGTTGTTCTCAATATACTTTAGAAGCTCTGCAGAAATATGGTGTTTTAAAAGGAGGATTTATGGCCATAAAAAGAATATTAAGGTGTAATCCTTTTAATGAGGGTGGATATGACCCGGTTAAATAAATCGTCAGGAGGTTTATAGTTTGAATTTTTCGTTTTTAAATAATACTTTTGTTCAATTTTTTGAGTTTGTGCATCAAAGTATAAGTTTAATATTCCCAAGTAAAAATGTTTCTTATGGTATGGCTATTATTTTAGTGACAGTTATAATTAGGCTTATATTGCTTCCTTTAAATATAAAGCAGACTAAGTCTTCAATAGCTATGAATGAATTACAGCCAGAAACTAAAAAAATACAGGATAAATACAAAAATGATCCACAAAAAGCTCAGCAAGAAATTATGAAGCTATATAAAGAAAAAGGTGCTAATCCTCTTAGTGGATGCTTGCCAATGCTTATACAATGGCCAATTTTTATAGCACTTTATTATGTTTTCAATAACTTACAGGGCATAAGCGGAGTTCATTTCTTATGGATAAATGATTTAGCTAAGAGAGATATTGTTCTTGCAGTTCTTTCTGGTATAACTACATATTTTTCAGGAGCATTAATGATGCCGGCAGGTAATAGCGCGCAAGCAAAACAATCAGCTACGATGAATATAAGTATGTCAGTATTTATGATATTTATTAGTTGGAGTTTAAGATCAGCCTTGGTATTATATTGGGTAGTAAATAATTTAATTCAAATAGCACAAACATTAGTAATGAAAAAAATGGGTATACATAAAAGCACTAAAAATGCCTAGGGGGTGATGGTATGAAGGTTATAGAAATGACCGGAAGAACTGTTGAAGAGGCTTTAAAAAATGCTTTAGCTGAACTAAAAGTTGCAGAAGATAGGGTAGAAGTAGAGGTTTTAGATGCAGGAGCTAAGGGTTTTTTAAATTTCATAGGGACCAGACCTGCAAAGATAAAGGTAAAAGTTAAAAGAGACTATATATATGAAGCTAAAGCCTTTATAAGAGATGTTTTAGATTGTATGGAAGTTAAAGCTGAGATAAGGGTAAAGGAAGAAAATAACATTGTAAAAATATCTTTAACAGGACCGGACATGGGAATACTTATAGGGTATAGAGGAGAAACTTTAGATTCACTTCAGTATCTTATAAGTCTTGTTGTAAACAAAGGACATGATGTAGAATACAAGAGGGTAATATTAGATACAGAAAACTATAGGTTAAAAAGAGAAGAAACTCTAAAAAGATTAGCGAGAAGAATAGCAGATAAGGTTAGAAAAACAGGAAGGTCTGTTAAATTAGAGCCAATGAATCCTTACGAAAGAAGAGTAATTCATTCTGCACTTCAAAATGATTTTTATGTAAATACTTATAGTGAGGGCGATGAACCTTTTAGAAGAGTTGTAGTGGATTTAAAGAAAGCCTAATGGCTTTCTTTTTGCTTTATTAATATTTAAAATAAAAAGGAGTAAAAAAATGAAAGAATTTGATACAATAGCAGCGATTGCAACAGTTCTTGGAGAAGGCGGTATATCTATTATAAGGGTTTCAGGGGAAAAGTCTTTAAATATAGTAGATAGCATATTTAAAGGAAGAAATAAAAAAAGTTTAAAAGACATAAAACCATATAGTATGAGATACGGTTTCATTATAGAAAAAGAAACAGGGGATACTTTAGATGAAGTTTTAGTTACGTTTATGAAGGGACCAAGAAGTTTTACTGCAGAGGATACTGTTGAAATAAACTGTCATGGTGGAGTTGTTGCTACTAAAAGAATACTTGAGGAAGTAGTAAAAGGCGGCGCAAGAGTTGCCGACCCAGGTGAATTTACTAAAAGAGCTTTCTTAAATGGAAGAATTGATTTAAGTCAAGCGGAAGCCGTTATAGATATTATAAGAGCAAAAACTGAGCTTTCAATGAAATCAGCAGTTCAACAATCAGGAGGTAGAGTATCTAGAGAAATAAATGAAATTAGAGGAAAACTACTTGAAGTTATTGCGCACATTGAAGCTACTGTAGATTATCCAGAGGATGATTTAGAGGAAATGACTGCAGATAAAGTTTCAATAAAATTAGAGGATATTTTGAAAGATATAAATAGAATACTAAGTACAGCAGAGGAAGGTAAAATAATTAGGGAAGGTCTTAATACTGTTATTGTAGGTAAGCCAAACGTAGGGAAGTCTTCTCTATTAAATTCACTTCTTATGGAAAAGAGAGCTATAGTTACTGAAATACCAGGAACAACCAGAGATGTTATCGAGGAATATATAAACATAGACGGAGTTCCTGTAAAGATTATAGATACAGCTGGAATAAGAGAAACAGAAGATGTGGTTGAAAAAATAGGAGTTGAAAAGTCCAAAGAAAAGATAGAAGAGGCTGATTTAATAATATTGATGCTTGATTTAAGCAGAGAATTAGATGCGGAAGATAGAGAAATTATTGATTATATTAAGGATAAAAAATATATTATTTTATTAAATAAAATCGATTTAGGTGGTAAAATAAATAGAGAAGAAATTGAGAAGTTAAATTCACAATATGTTATAGAGGTATCTGCAAAAACAGGTGAAGGCTTAGTTAAGTTAAAAGACTGTATTAAAGAATTATTCTTTAATGGAGAAGTCCAATCAAAGGATTTACTTATAACTAATACAAGGCATAAAGAAGCTCTTATTAGGGGCAAGGAACATTGCATTCAAGCGTTAGATGCCCTAAGAAATACATTTGCAATAGACTTAGCATCTATAGATATAAGAAATGCTTGGAGCAGTCTTGGTGAAATAACTGGTGATACATTGGAAGAGGATATAATTGATAAGATATTCTCAGAATTTTGTTTAGGAAAGTAGGTATATTATATGGAATATTTTGCTGGAGAATATGATGTAATTGTAGTTGGTGCAGGGCATGCAGGCTGTGAAGCAAGCCTTGCAGCAGCTAGAATGGGATGTAAGACTTTATTATGTACAATGAATTTAGATAGTATTGCTTTTATGCCTTGTAACCCTAGTATAGGAGGAACAGCAAAAGGTCATTTGGTTCGTGAGATAGATGCTTTAGGCGGAGAAATGGGAATAAATATAGATAATACTTTTATTCAATCGAGAATGCTAAATACATCTAAGGGACCTGCTGTATATTCCTTAAGAGCTCAGGCTGATAAGAAAAAGTATTCTGAAAGAATGAAACATGTTATGGAAAAGGAACCTAACCTTTACATAAGGCAATTAGAAGTAGTAAGTATAAAAGCACAAGATGGAAAGATTAGTGGAATACTAACGAAAAATGGCGCTTACTTTAAAACAAAAGCTTTAGTACTTGCAAATGGAACATACTTAAAAGGTAAAATAATTATAGGTGAGGTTAGCTATAATGGTGGTCCGAGTGGATTTATGCCTGCTAATGACCTGTCACAAAGCTTATTAGATTTAGGAATTGAACTAAGGAGATTTAAAACAGGAACACCACCTAGGGTAAATGCAAGAAGTGTAGATTATTCAAAAATGATAGAACAAAAAGGTGATGAAAAAATAGTTCCATTCTCATTTATGAGTGATAATATCGAAAGAGAACAAATATCTTGTTATTTGACATATACTACAGACGAAACACTTAAGGTTATACAAGATAACATACATAGATCTCCTCTTTACAATGGTACAATCAAATCAGTAGGACCAAGATATTGTCCGTCAATTGAGGATAAAGTTGTAAGATTTCCAGATAAAGAAAAGCACCAAATATTTATAGAGCCTGAAGGTGAAAATACTGAAGAACTTTATATAGGTGGAGCTTCTAGTTCTTTACCGGAAGATGTGCAATTTCAAATGTATAGAACAATGATTGGACTTGAAAATGTCGAAATTGTGAGAACTGCATATGCCATAGAATATGATTGTATAAATCCTCTTCAATTAAAGCCGTCCCTAGAATTTAAGAAAATAGAAGGCCTTTTTGGAGCAGGACAGTTAAATGGAACATCTGGATATGAAGAAGCAGCAGCTCAAGGAATTATTGCAGGAATAAATGCGTCTCTAAAAGTTAAAGGAGAGGATCCTTTAATTTTAAAAAGATCAGATGCATATATTGGAGTTTTAATCGATGATCTAGTAACTAAGGGAACAGAAGAACCTTATAGAATGATGACATCTCGTTCAGAGTATAGATTACTATTAAGACAGGATAATGCGGATTTAAGGTTAACGGATATAGGATATAAGATTGGTCTTGTTAGTGAAAAAAGATACGAAAGATTTTTAAAGAGAAAGAATGATATAGAAACAGAAATAAACAGAATAAAAAATATTCAAGTTACACCGAAAAAAGAAGTTATCGAAATTTTAAGTTCTTTAGGTTCATCGGAACTAAAGAAGTCTATAAGTCTATATGAACTTATAAAAAGACCGGAACTTGACTACTTTAAATTGGAGTCTTTAGATATTGATAGACCGAATATTAGTTATGATGTAAAAGAACAAGTAAATATTATATCTAAATATGAAGGTTATATAAATAAACAATTAGAACAAGTAGAACAGTATAAAAGGTTTGAAAGTAAGTTAATACCACAGGGGATTGACTATGATCAGGTTAAAGGGTTAAGAATTGAAGCTATTCAAAAGCTTAGTAAAATAAGACCTATTAGTATTGGTCAGGCTTCGAGAATTTCTGGAGTTTCACCAGCAGATATTTCTGTTCTTTTAATTTATCTTGAACGTGAATACAGAGAAAAAGATTTAAAAAAATAAAAATATGATAGATTGGAGAATAGTTTATGGAATATTTTGATATTATGAACACTGCATCATTAGATGTAAACCTGGCTTTTGATCAGGAAATTTATAATAAGTTTATGCAGTATAAAGATATGATTAAGCACTGGAATGAAAAGATAAACCTTACTGCCATCGTAGAGGATGAACAAATAGTAAAAAAACATTTTATAGATTGTATAAAAATATTTAAGTGTTCTCCTTTAAAAGAAGCAAAAAATATTATTGATATAGGAACTGGAGCTGGGTTTCCAGGAATCCCTATAAAAATAATAAAATCAGATATAAATGTAGTTCTTTTAGACTCATTAAATAAGAGAATTAACTTTTTGAATGAAGTTATAGATAAAATTGAATTGAAAAATATATCTACTATTCATGGAAGAGCAGAAGATTTCTCAAGAAAATTAGACTATAGAGAAAAAAGTGATGTAGCAGTGTCTAGGGCTGTAGCAAATCTGGCGGTTTTAAGTGAATTATGTATACCATATGTTAAAGTTGGTGGGTATTTTGTTGCTATGAAAGGACCTTCTGTTGAGGAAGAAATAAAAGATGGTAAAAATGCTGTTTCAATTCTAGGCGGAAAAATAGAAGATATAATAGAAATAGAAATTGAGGATAGCGATTTAAATCATAATTTAGTAGTAATTAAAAAGGTTAAAGAAACTCCTAAAGCCTATCCGAGAAAAGCCGGAACAGCTATGAAAAAGCCCTTAAGATAAAAGTGAAAGTTAAACCAGATAGGACTTTAAGCCCTATCTGGTTTATATGTAATAATTTGTCGTACGAAAATTATAAAAAACAGAAGGATTTTATAAAGAAACGAAGAAATGTTAATAATAGGAAAGCATAAGAGGGATGGTTAAGTATGCAAAAAAATGTTAATTATGTGTCCGTAGATTTAATTTTACCTAATGTTTATCAACCTAGAAAGCAATTTGATGAAGAGAGCCTTGAAGAATTAGCACAATCTATAAATACATATGGTATAATCCAACCTTTATCTATTAGAAAGTTAGGAGAAGATAGATATGAACTAGTTGCTGGGGAAAGAAGGCTTAGGGCAGCTAAAAAAGCAGGTTTAACTGAAGTTCCTGCTATTATAATGGATATTACCGATAGAGAATCTGCAGCTGTAGCTTTGCTGGAAAACTTACAGAGAGAAAATTTAAGTTTTTTAGAAGAAGCAGAAGCATATTACAATTTAATTAAAGATCATTCATATACTCAAGAAAAATTAGCAGAACTTATAGGTAAAAAGCAATCTACAATTGCTAATAAAATTAGACTACTAAAATTAGAAACAGAAATAAGAAATATATTATTAGAAAATAACTTAACAGAAAGACATGCAAGAGCGCTGTTGAAACTTCCAACATGTGATTTGCAAAAAAAAGTTTTAAATATAATAATAAAGAAATCATTAAATGTAAAAAAAACTGAAGAATTTATAGAAAAAGAGCTAAGTAAAATTATAAAAGATAAAAATAGTACAGGCCGAAAGAGAATAAAAGGAATATTTTCACCGAAGGTATACATCAATACTGTTAAACAGGTTTTTGATAAATATGGACTAAGTGCAGAATATAAATCGAAAGATTTAGATGACAAAATTGAGATAACTATAACAATACCTAAAAAATAAAATGTTTCACGTGAAACATTTTTATCCCATAATTGCTTTAAAATATCTTAATATTATATTTTATTTTGTTCTTAAGCAAAAAGCTTAGGAACTTTTTTTACTGTAAATTTTCATAAATTGAAAGTTGAATTAAAAAAATATAAAAGAAAAATATTACCTGTAAATAAAAATTTAAATAAAGTATAACTTTATATTAAAATTTTCTTCAAAGGACTTTTAATATTTTAGATAAAAATATATAATTAAAAATAGGTGTTAATTTTGGCATTAATTTGAGAAGGGTGGTGAAATTTATGAAGGTAATATCAATATTTAATCAAAAGGGAGGAGTAGGTAAAACTACTACTAGCATAAACCTAAGTTCTTATTTAGCTATGCAGGGATATAAAATCTTAAATATAGATATAGATCCTCAAGGAAATACTACTAGTGGTCTTGGATTTGATAAAAGAACCATAAATGAATCGATATATGATGTACTAACATCAGATGTAAGTATAGAAGAAGTTATGAAAAAGTGTGAATTAATAGATAATTTTTATATAGTACCTTCTACTATGGAGTTAGCAGGAGCTGAAGTGGAACTTATAAGTAAAAAAAATAGAGAAACCATATTGAAGGATAAAATAAGTGATATGAAAATGGAATTTGACTTTATATTTATAGATTGTCCTCCATCCTTAGGGTTACTTACAATAAATGCTCTAACATCATCAAATAGTGTGCTTATTCCAATTCAATGTGAATTTTATGCATTAGAAGGTGTAGGTCAACTTGTTAATACTATACAACTTGTAAAGAAGTCATTAAATAAAAGTCTTCAAATTGAAGGTGTAATAATGAGTATGTATGATGGAAGAACAAAGCTATCAAATGAAGTTGTTTCAGAAGTTAAAAAGTATTTTAAGGATAATGTTTTTAACACAACAATTCCTAGAAATATAAGGTTAGCAGAAGCACCAAGCTTTGGTTTGCCTATAATGCTTTATGATGATAAATGTAGAGGTGCAGAAGCATATGAGGATTTAACTAAAGAATTCTTAAAAAGGCAAAAGGAGTGAAATTTATATTGAATAAAAAATTTGGATTAGGAAAAGGTCTTGGAGCTTTAATACCTGAAGAAAATTTAGAACAACAAAGTTCAAATAATGAAAATGGAATAAATTTAATAAGTATTAATTTAATAAAACCTACTGTAGATCAACCAAGAAAAAGTTTTGATGAAGAAAAAATTATTCAGCTTTCAGAATCCATAAAAGAACATGGAATAATACAGCCTATTATATTAAAAAGAGAGGGTAAAACTTATAATATAGTGGCTGGTGAAAGAAGATGGAGAGCAGCTAAAATAGCAGGGATTAAAGAAATACCATCAATAATAATGGACCTATCAGATAAAGAAATACTTGAAATTTCACTCATTGAAAATATACAAAGGCAGGACTTAAATCCTATAGAAGAAGCTATTGCTTATAGAAAGTTGCTTGAAGATTTTAATTTAACTCAGGAACAGTTAAGTAGTAGGATAGGTAAGTCAAGAACTGCAATAGCAAATTGTCTACGACTCTTAAATCTTGATAAAAGAGTTCAAGAATATTTAATTGATGGAGTAATAACAGAAGGACATGGAAGAGCAATTTTAAGTATAGAAGATAAAGATTTACAGTATAATTTAGCTCAAAATGTAATAGATGAAGGTTTAAGTGTACGAGAAACAGAAAAGCTTATAAAGAGTTTTATTAATGAAAAGAAAAAATTAGAGCCTCAAGAAAAAAAAATAAATCCTTACTACATAGATATAAAGGATAAGTTAGAAAGTTTGTTTGGAACAAAGGTTTTATTAATGGATAAAAAGAATAAGGGTAGGATTGAAATAGAATATTATTCACAAGAGGATCTTCAAAGAATATTAGATATATTGAAAATATGAGATAAGATTCAATTTTAATGTTTCACGTGAAACATTAAGGAGAGGAGACACAATATGAAAAATGTGATAGATATAATAAATAGTTTTCAAGGTTATGTTATAATAGGGCTTTTAGTATTTTCAGTTATACTATTTATTATACTTATGATTACATTAAAATCTTTAAGTAACTTAGAAAATAAGTATAGGAAGCTTATGCGAGGAGTAGATAATAAAAACTTAGAAGAATTAATAATAGGATATCTAGATAAAATAGATGAGTCAAGAGAAGAAAATGAGCGCATGAAGGAATTATGTGAGGATTTAAATTTGAAACTCAAATCATGTGTTCAAAAGGTCTCAATAGTAAGATATAGAGCCTTTGAGGATGTTGGAAGTGACTTAAGTTTTTCTATTGCTTTATTAGATCAAAACAATGATGGAGTTATACTAACCGGAATATATGGAAGAAATGAGAGTACTACTTATGCTAAGCCAATTGATAGAGGAATATCTCGATATGATTTATCGCAAGAAGAAAAGAATGTATTACAAGATTGTTTAGGAAGAGATGCATAATCAAATGAAAACTTGATTTGGATAGTTATCCGATGACTACCCGCTCTAATACTCCCATCTTCTTCAAAGTGGGAGTAAAGAGCGGTTACGTCCCTGGATTCGCTCAACTAAAAATCAGGTAGAGTTTGGAACTCCATCTGATTCAACTTTTCACTTCATATATATGTATAAAAAAACCTCCTTTAGGGAATATTATTCTCTAAAGGAGGTTTTTTTATGAAAATATATGTTTCTAGTGATTTATTATACATAAGTGAAGAATTGGGAAAGCGAGGATATGTTATAATTAGTGAAAGAAATAATACAGTATGCGATGCAATAATATGTAATCTTAAAAATGGTGGATTAACAAATTTAAATATGAACAACAGCGTAAGAAGAGAAGGCACATTAATTATTGACTCCGGTAGCAAGAGTGTAGATGAAATAGAATATATACTTAATAATAGAGTCTATAGTAATTTATTTTAATAATGCCTTCATACATTAAATATTAATATTTTCATTAAGCCTCAATATTTTCATTTAGTTTATTTTGAAGAATAGAAGTAGACTTTTTTCCTCCAATTGTTTTTATTATAGAATGATATAAACCCCTAGCAATTACTTCTGCTAATTGCATAACTGTAAAGAGTCTTGTGTTTTGAAGTACCATAAATTCCATTGCGCCCGAAATATTCACAATGCCAGTTATACTTAGATCGCCTATTTTAGGTAAGTCTTTACTCATAGCAGCACCAGGAGATAAAGGCTTTCCATCTATGACTACCTTTCCTACATTTTGCAAACTTCCAAGACAAGCATCAATTGCTATGACAAATGGATTTTCATATTTATCATAAATTTCAGTTATAATTTGAGAAAGATTTTTAGCATGGACAGGATTTTCAAGATTTCCATATAAGTATATTTTATCTCTTATTAAAAATTTTAATTTATCACCTACTAATGGTCCTAAGCTGTCTCCTGTAGATCTATCTGTACCTATACATAGTACTATAACAGGACGACCTGATTTTATAATAGGGGATATCTCATTACTTAAAGCATCTCTCAAAATAAAAATTGAATTTCTTGATGATGGATCTATTACTAATTTATTTAACATATGAACAACCTCCTATATTATAAATTGTAACCATATAGGGGTTATTTATACATTAATTTACTGTACACATAAAAAAATACCTAAATATAAAAATTAGGTATTTTAAGACTATAAGCTTATAAGAGTTATGTTTAATTTATCCGATGACTACTCGCTCTAATACTCCCATCTGATTCAAGTTTCACTTTATGAAATCATATTTACAATATATCAACCTTTTTAAATATATTATAAAATACAACAAGAAATATACAAAATACAATTCCAGAAAGGCCATTAGCTTTGAGGCCAATAAATAATGCAGCTAAGACCGCTACAGGGTGAATACCTAATGACGAAGAAACTATTTTTGGTTCAATTATTTGTCTTACAATTGATACAAGCACGTAGGAGATAACAATTCCAAATGCAGCAATATAGTTTTTGATAAAAAAGAAATAAATGATTGCAAGTGGAATATAAATTGCACCTATACCTAAAATAGGCAGAATATCAGCAATAGCGCATATAATACTTAAGATGACGGCATATTTAACTTTAAAAACTAAAAAAACTATTAATGTTTCTAAAAAAGTAACACCTATTATGAGCAAATATGATAAAAGGTAGTTACCTAGCATTCTTTTTGTTTCAGAGAAAACATATGACATTTTATTTGTCTTATGAGGGAGAATACTTAATAGTTTATTTTTAGATGATGTCATGTCTTTTGTAAAAAAATAAGTAGTAAGTAAAGTAAATAATACAACCATTAAGATGTAGGGAATTGCTGTCAAGAAGCTAAGTAATATTGATACTACTTTACCTGTAACCTGTACAGTGATGTTTGATAACTTGGTAATGTAACTAGAAAAGTTTTTTTCTAATGTAGATATTATATTAGGATCTAAGTTATCATAATATTTTTTTAGATTATCTAGAGAGTCATGTATAGTAGTTGAATTTTTAGATACATACAACTGAGCACTTTTTCCAAGCTGTATAGCCTCTTGCATTAAAATAGTTATGCCCCAAGATATAAGTATTGTTATCACTGCAAAAAAGATGATGGTTGATATTAAAGAAGCCAAGGATGAATTAATTTTTAGCTTTTTAATAAGAAATTCAGTAGGCTTTCTCAATATTAATGCAAATATTAAAGCTAATACAAATGGCAATGTATAATTTAAGGTGCTAAAAAAAACAAAGAAAAGTATAGTATAAACTATAAAAAACAAAATTACTTTGTCAAACTTATCTATAATTTCATCCATTAAATTTCATCACATCCCTTTTAATATTGAACTTAATGCATACAAAGTGTAGTCAATATCTTTTTTATCATTAAATGGTCCTAAGCTGAATCTTAAGGTTCCTTGTGGAAATGTACCAATAGTTTCATGAGCTGAAGGAGAACAGTGGAGGCCAGTTCTAGCCATTATACCAAATTCTCTATCAAGAATAAATCCTAGTTCGGCATTATTAATTTTATCTGAATTTATAGATATAGTAGGAGTTCTTAAGAAAGCTTCTTTAGGCCCATAAAGTTTGATTGAGTTAATATTTAAAAGCTCATTAATAAAATGTTGGCATAACTCCCTTTCTTGATCTTGTATTGTTTTAACACCTTCTTCTAATATGTATTTTACACCGGAAAGCAGTCCTGCAATCCCAGGGGCATTTAATGTTCCACTCTCAAACTTATCAGGAAGAAAGTTTGGTTGAATAATGCTTTCAGATAAGCTACCGGTACCTCCCTCTATGAAAGCTGAAGCTTCATTGTTTAAGTACTCATCTATTAAGAAACCACCGATACCTTGTGGCCCTAAAAGACTCTTATGGCCAGTAAAAGCTAAAGCACTACAATTAAGTTTATAAAAATCTATAGGGAGTGCTCCTGCGCTTTGTGCTGAATCTATTACAAAGTATATATTATTTTCCTTGCATATTTTCCCAATAGCTTCTAAGGGTTGAATGCTCCCTACTACATTCGAAGCATGAGTAAAAACTACTAATTTAGTATTAGGTTTTATTGCTTTTTTAAAATCCTCAATATTTATTATGCCATCTTTTGAGCACTTAATTATGTCAATTTCAATGTTCTTTTTTTCCTTAATCGAAAAAAGTGGTCTCATAACTGAATTATGTTCTATAGATGAGGTTATAATATGCCATTCATCCTTTATAATACTTTTTAATATCATATTAAGTGATTGAGTTATATTTGATGTGAAAATCACATTTTCAAGCTTATCAAAATTAAAAAGTTCCATTAAAGCTTCCCTACAACTAAATATAATTCTATCGCCTTCTAAAGCATTAGTGTATCCACCTCTACCAGGGTTTGCACCTATGTTTTTCATATAATTAAAAACAGAATAATAAACATCTTCTGGTTTTGGGTAACTAGTAGCAGAGTTATCTAAATAAACTTTCATATTTTGCCTCCTAAATTGTTTAGTATATAAGAATTATAACATATGTAAAATAAATTGATAAGTTTACATAATGACGTAAGTTTTTTAAATTTTTATAAACTCATTTAGCAGATAACCTATTTAATATTATTTCTGTTATAATATAAAAAGAATTTATACTTTTATGCTATAAAATAATATGCAAGTTAACTTTGCTGAACATATATAATTTTACATATACAATTATTATAAACTATTATAAAATTCTATACATACAATTATAAACTATGAAATAATTATTGTACATGAACACTAGGAAAATTTTAGAAGGGAGGACAGTTCAAATACAGAACTGAATTAGAGTTATGGATAAATACTACATATTAACTTTTCAAAATACCCTTGGAGCTATTAATGGGGAAAGTACATTAAAAGAAAGAAAAATGAAAATAGAAATTATGCCGACACCAACATCTATTACGAAAAGTTGCGGTATAAGTATAAAGGTTAAAAATGAAGATATAGATGAAATAAAGAAATTAGCAAGTGAAAATAAAATAAATATTAAAAATGTTTATTTTAAGGATGACTATGGATATAAGATATGTGAATTTTAGACTTAGTAAGGAATATATTGCAAGATAATCGTAAAGTCCATTGAATTAAAAGTAAACAAGTTTGGAGGTTTATGGTGAAGAGTTTAAATTCATTGTTAAGCGTTAACTTGGATAGTGGTAGTATTAATTTAGGAAACTATAGTATAGAAAAACAAGATATATATAATATTGGATCAACACTGATTAAAGTTATATTAATTTTAATAGCTATGTATTTAGTTGTTAAAATTGGAAATGGAATTATAAATAGGTATATTTCAAAGCAAAAAGGTTTTAGATTTTCATTGGATGATAAAAAGGCAAAGACAGTTGGAGCAGTTTTAAAAAGTGTACTTAGATATTCTGTTTATTTTTTTGGCGTTTTTTCATTAGTTGAGATTGTATTTCCAACTACAAAAATTGGATTGACTTTTGCAGGAATAGGCGGTGTAGCAGTTGGATTTGCTTCACAAAGCTTTATAAAAGATGTTATCAATGGATTCTTTATATTGTTTGAGGACCAATTTACAGTGGGGGATTATATTCATATTGATGATAAAGGAGGAATAGTAGAGAGTATTGAACTTAGAGTTACAAAATTAAGGGACTTTAATGGTGACTTGCATACAATTCCTAATGGACTCATAACAAAGGTTACAAATCATTCTAGGGGAAATATAAAAATAACAGTGGACGTGGATATAGCTTATGATGAGGATGTAGATAAGGCTATAGAAGTAATATCAAATCTTTGTAAAAGATTTAATGAAGAAAATAAAGAAGTTGTGGCAGAAGGAACTTCAGTTTTGGGAGTTCATGCTTTTAAAGAAGGTGGTATTACTATTAGGGTTGCAGGAAAAACAAAACCAATGACTCAATGGGATACAGAAATGAAGCTTAGAAAAGAAATAAGAGAAACATTGAAAAGTGCAAATATAAGTATACCTTATCCTAAAGTGAGGCTAGTAAAGGAGTGATATCATGGCAAAAATTTTCTATCTTGGAGATATAGTTGAAATGAAAAAAGAACACCCATGTGGTAGTAAGGAATGGGAAATAATAAGAATTGGAGCAGATATAAAAATAAAGTGTTGCATCTGCAGCAGAATTGTTATGATCCCAAGAAGTAAGTTTGAGAAGGATGTAAAAAAAATTACAAAACAGAATGCACCAGATTAAAAATATATTGATTTTCCAATAAATAAGTGATAAAATATTGAGTTGTAGTCCCTGCTGTGAAAAACACAGCCGTTAGTCCAAGGGGAGGAGGTGAAATCAAATGAGAAAGTATGAAACTATATTTATATTACACCCATCATTAGACGAAGAAGCTGTTAAAGCTAACGTTGAGAAGTTTAAAGGTGTAATAGAAAATGGTGGAGGCGTAATAGAAAATGTTGATTTCTGGGGTAAGAGAAAGCTTGCTTATGAAATAAACAAAGTTGGTGAAGGTTATTACACTCTAGTACATTTCGATGCTAATCCTGAATTACCAAAAGAGTTAGACAGAGTATTCAGAATATCAGATGCTGTTGTAAGACACATAATTGTTAAAAATGAAAAATAGGTGGTGTTTTAATTGAATAAAGTTGTATTAATTGGAAGATTAACCAAGGATCCTGAGTTAAAATTCACTCCAGGAACTGGTACAGCTGTTGCCACCTTTACTATAGCCGTTGATAGAAGATTTTCTAAAGATGGTCAGAGAGAAGCCGATTTCATTCCCATAGTTGTATGGGGAAAGCAGGCTGAATCTACAGCAAATTACACAGGTAAGGGAAAACTTATCGGTATTAGTGGTAGAATTCAAACAAGAAGTTATGATGCTAAAGACGGTACTAAGAGATACGTTACTGAAGTCATTGCAGAAGAAGTTCAATTCCTTGAATGGGGAAATGGAAATAAAGCTGCAGGATCATCATTTAACGATAATATGTCTGGAGAATTTGGAAGAACTCAAGGTTTTAATCAAGGAACGTATGGAGAGGATATAACTCCAGTAGATGATGGAGATATCCCATTCTAAAAGGTAAGGAGGGAGAAGCATGGCATATAGAGAAGGCGGAAGAAATTCAGCTAAGATGAGAAGAGCTAAAAGAAAAGTTTGTGCTTTTTGTATGGATAAAGCTGAATTTATAGATTATAAAGATATAAATAAGTTAAGAAAATATGTTACTGAAAAAGGAAAAATTCTTCCAAGAAGAATTTCCGGTGCTTGCGCTAAGCATCAAAGATCACTTACTGATGCTATAAAGAGAGCAAGAAACATAGCATTATTACCATTTACAACAGAATAATTAATAGAATTAAAATTAAAGTGAAGAATTTATATTCTTCACTTTTTTGTTTTTAAAGTAGATAAACATGTCAATAATTATAAGTAAAAGTAAAATGTGTATAGGAATTATTTTATATTAAATAAATTTTTTATAATTATGTTTAATGTTATATAACAAATTATGTATAATAAGAATATGTAGTAACTAATTTTTAAAATAGGATAACCTTTATTGCATAAACAAATAAAAATCAATAAAATATAATTATAGTTATAGGGGGATTATATGAGAAAAGAAGATTTTAATATAATGCATAATGTAAAAGTAATAGAAGAATTAAAGGCAGAACTGTTATGCATAATTGGAGATTTTTTCAGATTACTTACCAGAGGAAGTAATGTAGCACAGCAATCTATACTTGATTGCATTTCCGGGGCAATAATGATATTATACCTTTTATCAGAGCGGCTTGGGTATTCACATGCAGCAGTTGATGAAACCATGAAGAAGAAGCTTAAGCTGGGAATAATAGAAGAAGATAAAATTGAAAAGGAAGGAAGAGATCTAAGTAAGTTATATAATCATCTTAAGGAAAGAGAATAATGGAGGAAGAAATGCAAAACAGAACTTATAATACTAAGGCAGTCATAGAAGCAGGATTAATTTCAGCCCTTATAGTAATAATTATGCTCTTAAATGTTTATATGCCAATTTTTTTGGTTTTTGGTACATTTATTTTACCAGTACCTGTTACAGTACTTTATATTAGGCAGAATTATAAGATTACATTAGGTGCTGTGTTGGTAAGTGCTATACTTATAGCGATGCTTTATGATCCAATCTCAGCTTTAACATCTTCTATTTTATTTGGATCTACTGGAATTACTCTTGGATACTGTGTAAAACATGACAAAAAGTTTAGTACTACTATATTATTGTTAGCTATAGCATCAGCGATATCAGTAATAATAAACTTTGTTGTATTTTCAAGTTTAGTTAACAAAGAAGGAGTTATTGGACTTGTAAATCAAAATATAAAGATGTTAAATGAGTCTTTAAATATGAGTAAAGACTTATATGGTAAAATGGGGGTGCCTAGTGAGCAATTTGCTCAGATAGAAAAGTCTTTTTCTATTTTCACAACAGATTTTATATTAAAGCTTATGCCTGCTGCACTAGTGATTATGTCATTTAGTTCAGCATATTTTAACTATATTATAACTAAATCCATACTTAAAAAGTTAAGATATAACATAAAAGATGTTAAACCTTTTAATGAGATATATATTAATACCAGAGTGGGAACCATAGTGGTTTTATCTCTTATAGTAGGAATTCTGCTTAGTAAAAATAAGATTACTATAGGAGAATACATTACCAGTTCCTCACAAATTATACTGCAACTTATATTTGTATTAGATGGGTTGGCCGTAGCTTGGTACTATTTAAAAAATAAATTTAACATGTCAAAAATGATTATAGTATTAATATTGATTTTTACTGCTACTTCACAGATTTCTATTATTTACATGTATTTGGGGTTTATAGATATGATTGTTGATTTCAGAAAACTTGACCCATACAGGAGGCTTATAAAAGAATAACTGGAGGCTTTTTAATGGATAATAAATACAATTACTTTATAACAAGTAATAAAATGTATATGATAATAATAGCAGTACTTATCTTAATATTAATAATTTATGGTCATACTTTAGTAGGGATGATATCTGTAACTTTATATGGATTACTTGTAGTGTATAATATAAAGAATACCAAGTACAGAAAGAGTGAATGGAAAAAATTTATAGAAGATTTTTCAGCTAAATTAGATAACGCTACAAGGACTACACTTGTAAAGCTTCCATTTCCAATGACTATAATTGGAGCGGATGGAGATATACTTTGGTATAACCAGAACTTTTTAACAGTACTGAAGGGTGAGGATATACTGGGAAAGAATATCAAAGGAATGATTAAAGAATTTAACTTAAGACAAGTTTTAGATGGTAAAGAAAATGTATTTAGGTATGCTAAATTAAGAAGCAGATACTATGATATATACGCAAATGTTGTAGATGCTACAGAAAATTCAAAGGATAAAATAGTTATCTTATATTTTTATGATGTTACAGATGTTTATAAAATTGTAGAGAATATAGAATTAAATAAAGAAACTGCAATGCTTATAGAAGTAGATAATTTTGATGATGTTATAAAAACAATTGATGAAGATAAAAGACCTCTTATAATAGCTGAAATAGAAAGAACAATAAATAGTTATGCTCAAAGTTTAAACGCCATGACTAGAAAATATGAGGAAAATAAATATATTCTATCTGTGCAAAACAAATATATCGAAAAAGAGATGGAAAAAAAGTTTGAAATATTAGATAATATAAGAGAAATAAATATGGGAAACAAGTTTGCAGTAACTTTGAGTGTAGGAGTAGGACGAGGCGGAGATAGCCCGATGAAAAATGAAAGATACGCTGTATCAGCAAAGGAATTAGCTCTTGGACGAGGTGGAGATCAAGCTATAGTTAAAAATGGAGAAAAGCTTTCATTTTATGGAGGAAAAACTAAAGAAGTGGAAAAAAGAACGAAGGTTAGAGCAAGAGTTATTGCTCATGCTTTAGTTGACTTAATAAATGAAAGTAGTAAGGTCTTTATAATGGGACATATAAATCCAGATATAGATTGTTTAGGTTCAGCAGTAGGACTTTATAGAGCTGTTAATTCCTTACAAAAAGATTGCTACATAATGTTTGATCAAACAAATAATAGTGTAAAACCAATTCTAGAAAAGATTAAATCTGAAGAAGATTATGAAGGTGTATTTATAAATAGTAGAGAGTGTATAGAAAATATGGATGAAAATAGTCTCTTGATTCTCGTAGATGTACATAGCAGAGGATATGTACAAAATATCAGTGTAGTAGATAACTCTAAACGAATAGTTATAGTTGATCATCATAGAAAGTCTACGGATTTTATAGAAGGAGCAATTTTAAGTTATATAGAAGCGTATGCTTCATCAACAGCTGAATTAGTCACAGAAATGCTTCCTTATATGGTTGAAAAGTTAAAAGTAAAAGCTATAGAAGCAGAAGCACTTCTTGCTGGTATTTTTGTTGATACAAAGAATTTTTGTGTTAAAACAGGTGTAAGAACTTTTGAAGCGGCTTCTTTTTTAAGGAGACTTGGAGCAGATACTATAGATGTAAAAAAATTTTTTGCAGATGATTTAGATACTTATTTAAAAAGAGCTGAAATTATAAAATCTGCAAAAGTATTTAATAATATTGCCATAGCCATATGCCCTGAAGAAATAGAAGATCCTGTATTAGCTGCACAAGCAGCGGATGAGCTGCTAAATATTACAGGTATCCAAGCGTCTTTTGTTTTTGTTAAAATAAAAGACGAGATACTTGTAAGTGGAAGATCCCTTGCGGATGTGAATGTACAGATAATACTCGAGTCCCTAGGCGGAGGAGGCCATATGACTATGGCAGGAGCAAAATTCAAATCAATAACAATAGATGAAGCTCTAGAAAAACTAAAAGATGCCATAGGCAAATATATTAGGGAAGGTGAAGAGTAATGAAAGTTATATTATTAAAAGATGTAAAATCAATGGGAAAAAAAGGAGATTTAGTAAGTGCCTCTGATGGATATGCAAGAAACTATTTGTTTCCGAGAGGACTTGCACAAGAAGCTACAGAGGGAAATCTTCATATTTTAAATAATAAAAAAGAAGCTGAGAGAAGACAAAAGCTCGCAGAAATAGAGGCGGCTCAAAAACTAGCAGAAAGCCTTAAAGGTAAGGAAATAAAACTTACAGTTAAATCAGGAGAAAATGGAAGATTATTTGGGTCAATAACTGGTAAGGATATAGCAGATGAATTAAACAAAAACTTTAATGTAAATGTAGATAAGAGAAAGATTGTAGTTGATGTGATAAGACAACTTGGAATATATGATGTAGAGGTAAAATTATATCCTGAAATTTCTACCAAGATTAAACTGGTGGTTTCAGAAAAATAAGGGGGAAACCGTGTGAAGTCACAATTTTTAGATGGACTTGAGGAAGATTCAATTAATACTTTACCTGTAGAGACTCAAGTAAATGTTTTGTATGATATTTTAAATAAGGTAATGGATGAAGGTACTATAAGAGCAAGGATAGTAAAATATAAGCTTGAAAGTTATGTAAAAGGTAAAGATGTATTTAAGAAACTATATGCATTAAATAAAATAATAAGTGATGGCAAGGGATTAGAAACTATACCTAATGAATCTAATATTTACGAAGCATTAGAAGATACAAATACTTGGGTTTCAGAGGTTCTAGCAAAAAGATATGTTAAAACTAAAATTGAAACAGAAGTTGAAAAGAATCTCATGGAAAAACAAGATAAATATATGGATGAGATTAGATTAGGAATAATAAAAAAGCAAAAAGGACCAGAAAATGCTAAAACTTTAAAGAAGTATGCAGAGCTTGAAGTTTTAGATTCTAAAAAATTAAGCAAAAGTATTCAGAGTCTTTTAAGACCTGAATCTTTTTCTGAAATTGTTGGACAGGAGAGGGCTATAAAATCTATACTTTCTAAAATAGCATCACCATATCCACAACATATTATTCTATATGGACCTCCAGGGGTAGGAAAAACAACGGCAGCGAGGCTTGCTTTAGAAGAAGTTAAAAAGTTACAGCATACTCCATTTAAAAAGGATGCTAAGTTTGTAGAGGTCGATGGTACTACTTTAAGATGGGATCCAAGAGAAATAACAAATCCTTTACTTGGATCAGTTCATGATCCAATATATCAAGGAACAAAGCGTGATTTAGCTGAAACTGGAGTTCCAGAACCAAAACTTGGACTTGTTACTGAGGCTCATGGAGGGGTACTCTTTATAGATGAAATTGGTGAATTAGATGAGATGCTTCAAAATAAGCTTTTAAAAGTATTAGAAGATAAGAGAGTAGAGTTTTCATCTTCTTACTATGATCCAGACGATGAGAATACTCCAAAGTATATAAAATATCTTTTTGAAAATGGAGCACCAGCAGACTTTGTATTAATTGGAGCAACTACAAGAGAACCTAGTGAAATAAATCCAGCGTTAAGGTCAAGATGTACAGAGGTTTATTTCGAGCCTTTAACTTCAAAGGATATACAGCAAATAGTAAACAATGCAGCTGAGAAGCTTAATATAGAGCTTGAAGATGGTGTAGCTGAACTTATCAGTAGATATACTGTTGAGGGAAGAAAAGCAGTTAATATACTAGCAGATGCCTATGGATATGTTCTTTATAATAAACAGGGTACTGACTTGGAAAGTGAAACAAGAATAACAGTAGAAAAATTAAAGGAAGTTATATCTATAAGTAGACTCGTACCGTTTGAAATTGTTGAGTCAGAATCAAAGTATGATGTTGGACATATCTATGGGTTAGGAGTAAGTGGTTATATAGGATCTACAATAGAAATAGAAACAGCTGTTTTTGAAGCTAAGGATAAAGGAAAAGGAATTGTAAGATTTAATGATACTGCTGGAAGTATGGCTAAGGATTCTGTGTTTAATGCTACATCTGTCATAAGAAAAATAACTGATAAGGATATAAGTGATTATGATGTACATGTTAATGTAATAGGTGGAGGGAGAATTGATGGTCCATCTGCTGGAGCAGCTATTACAGTGTGTATTATAAGCGGGCTTTTAAATAAGCCATTAAGACAAGATATAGCTATAACTGGTGAGATATCTCTAAGGGGAAAGGTAAAACCTGTTGGAGGAATATTTGAAAAGGTCTATGGTGCAAGAAGAAAAGGAATTAAACTTGTAATTGTCCCTGAAGATAATTCAAAAGAAATTCCAACGGGATTAGAAGATATTGAAGTTAAAGTTGTCAAAGATATAGAAGAACTTTTAAAGTTGGTATTTTAGTATTTAATGCTAAGGAGGGATAACTTATGGATACGCCACTTAGAAGTATGCCTCATAGCATAGAAGCAGAGCAAAGTGTCATAGGTTCAATGCTTATAGATAAAACTTCCATAGCAGAGGCTATGGAAGTTTTAAAGACAGAGGATTTTTATAAGGATGCGCACAAGCTTATATTTAACTCTATATTGGAGTTATACCAGAAAGATATAGCGGTAGATATAATAACTCTTACAGAGAACTTAAAGGCTAAGGATAAGTTAGATTCTGCAGGTGGAATAACATATATAAGTGAATTAGGCGGATCTGTAGTTTCTACAGCCAATATTCAATCTTATATAAAAATAGTAAAAGATAAATCCATATTAAGAAGGCTTATTAAATCATCAACTAAAATAATAGAGGAAAGCTATAATAACCAAGATGACG
This sequence comes from Clostridium magnum DSM 2767, assembly GCF_001623875.1. GTDB lineage: Bacteria > Bacillota > Clostridia > Clostridiales > Clostridiaceae > Clostridium_AM > Clostridium_AM magnum. The sequence goes on from NZ_LWAE01000001.1 coordinate 35,076, forward strand.
TATTAAAGGCTATGGATTTAGCTGAAAAAGAGATATTTAATATTTCTAATAATAGAACTACATCTGAATTTGAGCCAATGAATGCTGTGCTTGAAAGAGGCTTTTTAGAGATAGAGAGACTTTTTAATAATAAAGGACAAACGACAGGAGTACCATCTGGTTTTAGAGAACTTGATGCTAAAACCTCAGGATTTCAAAGAGGTGATATGGTGTTGATAGCTGCAAGGCCTTCTATGGGAAAAACAACTTTTGCTTTAAATATTGCTGAAAATGCAGCATTAAGGTCAGGTAAAAGTATAGCGATATTTTCTCTAGAAATGTCTAAGGAACAGCTAGCATATAAGCTTTTATGTTCACAGGCTCATGTAGATATGCTAAGACTTAGAACTGGTAACTTAGATGATAAGGATTGGGAGAATATAGCTAAGGCATCAGGGCCGCTTGCAGCAGCTAAAATTTTCATAGATGATACAGCTGGTATTACTGTTATGGAAATGAGGTCTAAGTGCAGAAGATTAAAAATTGAACATGGTATAGATATGATACTTATTGATTATTTACAGCTTATGTCAGGTGGAAAGGGTAATGAGAGCAGGCAGCAGGAAGTATCCGAAATATCAAGATCTATAAAGGCACTAGCAAAGGAAATGCAATGTCCAGTTATTGCACTGTCACAGCTATCACGTGCTCCAGAACAGAGAACAGATCACAGACCAATGCTTTCAGACCTTAGAGAATCTGGTTCTATTGAGCAGGATGCTGACCTTGTTATGTTCTTATATAGAGATGAGTACTATGATAAAGAAACTGAAGAAAAGAATGTAGGGGAATGCATTATTGCAAAGCAAAGAAACGGTCCTACCGGAACAGTAAAATTAGCGTGGCTTGGACAATTTAGTAAATTTGGTAATTTAGATGTTATACATCAAGAATAGAAGCAAAAAATAAAGAACTATTTTAATGTGAAAATATTAAAATAGTTCTTTATTTTTTTACCATAGTTAAAATCAAGTGAAAATTGAAGTTAATTTTAATAAAGTAGGTACAATGCTGAAGAGTTTCCATAATTCGGATAATATTGACCCTATTGGAGTTTGATTATATATATGTTAAATATTAAAATTATATAGTATATATGCTGGAATAGCTCAGTTGGTAGAGCGTCGCACTCGTAATGCGCAGGTCGTGGGTTCGATTCCCTTTTCCAGCATCAATCTCATATTAGGAAGTAAAGATGAAACAGATAAGTTTTAAGTTTTGTTTTTTTATCTTACTTATAATTAATGGATACATACATGAACTTTTAGTAGTGAATGGTGCTAGCATAAACTTAGTAAGCATATAATAATTTATGTGTATGCAAAGATTCTATTAGGTATGGAATAAAATTAAGTGTAGCTTAATGTACTTATTTTAGATGTTAATGATACACCTTTAGTTTTAGGGGGTGACATACAATGAAAAAAGAATTTTCATTAAGTAGTGGTAAGGCTATGATTAACTTTACGGGAAAGTATTGCAATGAAGCGGAGAAACTATTTAATAGCTATGGTTTTAGAGTTGTATTAAGGACCTATATACTTAAAATAAAGAAAAAGGAATCTAACATTTATAAATATATAGAAGAAGGCTTATTAGGATGTAATGAGGATGAAATTTTGAAAATCATTACAAACTTATTTAAACTTCTTATTGTTTTAAATGTGGCAGAAATACGAGAAGTCAGTTTAAAGTATAAAAAGTTATTGATGGATAAAGATAAATTTATAGCATTTATCGAAGATTTATATGCTTTTTGGAGGAAACTGGAGAGATACACCATAGTTCAAAATAATAAAATTGGAGATGGTTTGCAAAATGTAAGTTTTATTAATGCCAACAATGAGTTTTCTAAATTGATTTTAGACACATATAGAAAGATTGAAGAGAGTGTTTTAGGTTATAAACCCAAGGTTTATAGGCAGTTACCTGCTGGAGGTAATGCTGGATTAATATTAAGTGATATAGAATGGGTATATCCGGAGGAATATTCTAGCTTAAGCAACATACCTTTTATACAATCGATACTTTTAGATCCACCTTTTATAATATATCCTAAAAAGAATAAAAGAGATGGAATATTCAATGAGTACTTTTCTAATCCTTTAAAGGAGTGTACTATAAATGCAAATCATTGGTTTTGCTACCCTGCAAAAGTAGGCAATTTATTAGCTTTTATATTTTTTCATAGGGACTTTATGGCACATGGTGTAACGCTTTGTAATCTATTTGAAATTGCTAGTGAAGAGGAGTGTAGGAATAGGACACCTAACATAGTTTATGTATTTGGAGCGAGAGATAATAATAAAACAAGAACTATTTTTTATGATGATAAAAAAAATAACATAATGTTAGGATATGTGAATTATAGTCGTGATATTGATTATTTTGGTTATATGAAAAAAATGACTTTAACCTTGCATAATCTTATAATGATAAAACAGGGGTATTTGCCGATACATGGAGCCATGGTTAATATTGTAACTAAAGATAAAAAGACGGCTAATATAATTATAGTAGGGGACAGCGGCGCAGGAAAATCAGAAAGTTTAGAGGCATTTAGACAATTAGGAAAAAGTTATATAAGCGACATGACTATAATCTTTGATGATATGGGCGCAATTAAAGTAAATGAAAGTGGCAAGTTATTAGGTTATGGAACGGAGATAGGCGCTTTTGTTAGATTAGACGATCTTGATACTGGATATGCATTTAGAGAAATAGATAGAAGTATATTTATGAATCCAGATAAAATAAATGCAAGACTTGTAATTCCAGTGACCAATTATAAGGAGATAATTAAGGGATATCCTATAGATATGTTTCTTTATGCTAATAATTATGAAGAAGGAAGAGAAATTGAGTTTTTTAATAATATAGATTTAGCAATAAAGGTGTTTAGAGATGGAAATAGAATAGCCAAAGGAACTACCACTGAAAAGGGACTTGTAAAGACATATTTTGCAAATCCTTTTGGACCTGTCCAAAGATTACAAGATACAGATAAGCTTCTATATGAGTACTTTAAAAAATTTTTCGATTCTGAGATAAAAGTAGGACAATTAAGAACATGCCTGGGTATAAGCGGAAAAGAAAAAGAAGGTCCTAGAAATGTTGCTTTAAAGCTTTTGGAAGAGATTAAGAGTTTATAGAAATAATAAACAGACACATTAGATAGAAGATTATTTGATCGTTTTCAATTTAATGTGTTGAATTTTTTTTTTGCTGTATTATAATTAAGTCAATAGACACAATTGAGGTATATCTAAGAATTCAGTCTAGATACTAATTTTTTCTACTAAACCTAGGGGGGACTGGGATTGATGAATGAATATAGAAAAACAGATGAATTGTTTTTGGGGGAGAACATCAGCTGTGATTTTGACGAGAAGAATAAGTATATGAAAATTTTTGAGGCATTGCCGTGTCCTGTAATATTATTAGATAAGGATAATAATATTAGTGATACAAATTATAAGGCTTCCTGTACTTTCAAAAATGTAGACTTAAAAGAAGAGTTTGAAAAACTAAATTCTGAGATTATAGACAAATTAAAATTAGATCAAGATGATAATGAAGAATTTTTATTTGAAAGGGAAATAATTACTGAAGATGGTCTTAGATATTTTGAAATTAAGGTTACACCAATATTTAGTGTTGAAAGTAACTTTTGGGGATCTATATTAGTTCTAAATGATTGCACATCTCACAAGTTATTAGAAGAAAGGCTGAAAAAGGAAAAGTCTGAAGCTGAGGGAATTAGCTTAAATAAGAGCAAATTTTTTGCAAGTGTTAGCCATGAAATAAGAACAGCTATAAATGGAATAATAGGTATGACGGATTTAACTCTAATGACAGAATTGAATCTTGAACAAAAGGAAAATTTAAATCTTGTAAAGTCTAGTGGATTAAAGCTATTAAGTATAATAAACAGTATATTAGACTTTTCAAAGATACAATTAGAGAAGGTTAAGCTTGAGAGTGTTGAATTCAATTTTAAGGAACTTATTGAGGAAATTATAAGAGATAATAGTTTAAGGGCATTAGAAAATAAATTAGAATTTAAATCAAAAATAGATGAAAACATTCCAGAAATTTTAGTAGGAGATCCTATAAAAACAAAGCAGATATTAAATAACTTATTAGATAATGCCATAAATTTCACAAAATATGGGACCATATCGCTAGCTATTAATAAAGAAGAAACAGCTGATAAAAAGATAAATTTAAAAATATGTGTAAAAGATACAGGTGTAGGTATAGATAAAAAGGATATATCTAAGTTATTTAAAGGATATAGTAAAATTGATAATAAAAACTCTATAAAAAAACATAGAGGAACTGGTTTAGGACTTTCTATTTGTAAGGGATTTATAGAGATGATGGGAGGGAAGATAGAGGTAAAGAGTAGAAAAGATGTAGGTACCTCATTTTCCTTTAACATAATCCTGGACAGAGGCAAAAAATATAGTTCTATAGATGTAATGGATAGAAGGGATAAAAATATTGGAAATTTAAAAATTAACAAGAGATTAAATATTCTAATTGTTGAGGATGATAAGGCAAGTCAAATGGTTATATATAATCTCTTTAGAAAGAATGGGCATATATCTGATATAGCTAATAATGGACGAGAAGCTTTAAGAATGATTGAAAATAAAAATTATGATTTAATACTTATGGATATACAAATGCCAGTAATGGATGGTATTGAAACTACCAAGATAATAAGAAAATCTGAAGAAAATGCAGATAAACATATTCCGATTATAGCACTTACCGCATATGCCCTTAAAGGTGATAGAGAAAAACTATTAGGTGTAGGAATGGATAGTTACATATCTAAACCTTTTAATGTGCAAGATTTGCTTCAAACAGTATATAGCTCAGTTAAAGATGATACCATTAAGGTAAATAATAATAAACCGAACGATATGGATGGAGGAGCTCTATTATTATATCTTTTATAGTAATAATGATATCTTTTTGCAGTTTAGTGATGAAGTGAAAACTTGAATCAGATGGAGTTTTAAACTCTACCTGATTCTTAGTTGAGCGAATACAGGGACGTAGCCGCTCTTTACTGCCACTTTCAAGAAAAGCAGAGAACCAAAATCTATGATTTTGTGTGAATCGCTTTCACAGAGTGCGTATGGGAGTATTAGAGCGGGTAGTCATCGGATAAAAATATATTATTTAATAATTAGGTGATATTATGTTGGGTATAATTGATAGATTTGAAGATGAATTTGCTATTATAGAGTTAGAAAATAAAAAAATTATAAATATAGAAAAAAGTAAAATTCCTACAGAGGCTATTGTTGGGGATGTATTAAATATAGGTGAATATATAACAATAAATCTAGTAGAAACAGAAAGTAGAAGAAAACGTATAGAAAGATTAAGTGAAGATCTTTGGAAATAGTAAAAATAAGCTGAAACAGAAATTAAGTTTCAGCTTATTTTTATTTTTAATATGCTATTTATAGAGTGTTATTCTTTAAATTTAGTTAGTCGACATCTAAATGCGAATAATTGTATGTTGTAAAATTTAAATGTTCGTAGAATTTATTGACCTTTATACCTAGTTCTGATAATATAGTAATCGAAATGGTTAATGTGCATTAAATATTAGCTATTGGATTAGTATTTAGACAGGATATAATAAGTAATTAAGTTTGATTTGTATATACTATAAATACAGATGGTTAGTAAAGAGGAGGAAGTATTATGTCAGCATTTATTGTCTTAGGAGCACAATGGGGAGATGAAGGAAAAGGAAAGATGACTGATTACCTTGCAGAAAGCGCAGATGTAATTGTTAGATTTCAAGGAGGTAATAACGCAGGTCATACTGTTGAAGTTGGAGAAAACCAATATAAACTTCATTTAGTACCTTCAGGAGTACTTTATAAAGATAAATTAAATGTAATAGGTAATGGAGTTGTTGTTGATCCTAAAGCATTATTTGAAGAATTAGATTATTTAAAGGGTGTTGGGGTAGAAGTTACTCCAGAAAATTTAATAATAAGTGATAGAGCTCAGCTTATAATGCCATATCATAAAATTCTTGATGTTATAAAAGAAAAAGCTAGAGGGAAAAATGATATAGGAACAACAGGAAAAGGAATAGGACCATGTTATACTGATAAAGCAGAGAGAAGTGGTATAAGAGTTTGTGATCTTATGCATAAAGAAGTTTTTGAAGCAAAGTTAAAAGATAATCTAGAAGCAAAGAATGATATAATAACTAAAATTTATGGTGGAGATGCCTTGGATTTTGAAGCTATATACAATGAGTATTTAGCATATGCTGAAAGAATAAGACCTTTTGTAAAAGACATATCTGTTGAAGTATATAATAATATAAAGTCAGGAAAAAATGTTTTATTTGAAGGTGCTCAAGGTACATTACTTGATATAGACTATGGTACATATCCATATGTAACATCATCTAATACTATTGCGGGAGGAGTATGCACTGGAGCTGGTGTTGGTCCTACAGCGATAACTAACGCAGTGGGGATAGCAAAAGCATATACTACTAGAGTTGGTAAAGGACCTTTCCCAACAGAGTTATTTGATGCTACTGGTGATTGGATAAGAGAAAAAGGACATGAATATGGAGTAACTACAGGAAGAGCAAGAAGATGTGGATGGCTTGACTTAGTTATCCTTAAAACTACTGCTAGAATTTCTGGACTTACAAGTTTTGTTGTGACAAAGGTAGATACATTAGCTGGTATGGAAAAGGTAAAGATATGTACTGGTTATAAATTTGATGAAAAAGTTATAGACTATGTTCCAGCTAGTCTTGAAGATTTAGCTAAGTGTGAGCCTATATATGAAGAGTTCGATGGTTGGGACGAAAGCATTGAAAATGCTAGAAGTTATGATGATATTCCGGAAAATGCAAAGAAATATTTAAAGAGAATAGAAGAATTTACAGGTACAAGAATATCTATAGTATCAGTTGGTCCAAAGAGAAATCAAACAATGAAGATAGCAGAAATTTAATTTGGGTTTTTATTTAACATAGATTGTCAAATGAAGTGAAACTTGAATCAGATGGGGGTTCAACCCCATCTGATTCTTAGTTGAACGAATCCATGGACGTAGCCGCTGGGAACGTACACTTTGAAGAAGATGGGAGTATTAGAGCGGGTAGTCATCGGATAAAAATTAGATCAATAAATTCAGGTGTTTACTAGCAGTGTATACACCTGAATTTTGCATTATAATAGGTATGTATAGAATATATAAAATTACTGATTAATTTTCCGCAGCACTTTTTCCAGCAATAAAACCTGAACTCCAAGCCCATTGAAGATTAAAGCCCCCACAATCACCATCTACATCTAGCAATTCTCCAGCAAAATATAGGTTTTTAACTAAATTAGATTCTAGAGTGTTTGGATTTACTTCAACTGTATTTATTCCTCCAGCAGTTACCTGAGAATTCTTAAAGGAATTAGTATCACATACTTCAAAGGTCCAGTTTTTTAGTAAGGTAAAAATATTTTGTTTTTCATTCCAATCTAATTCGTAGCATGGTTTATGTATATTTGAGATAGAAGCCTCTTTCAAAAGTATAGGTATAATTTTTTTATTTATTAGGCCAACAAATGAGTTTAATACACTTCTATAGCTAAAAATTCCCCAGTGATTTTCTAAAAACTCTATTAAATTTTCTTTACTCAAATCAGGCATCATATCAATAGTCATATAGACTGAATTACCTTCAGATAGGGCACAGGAAGCTATACGACTTAACTGGAGTATAGGAGGACCAGATATGCCATAGTCAGTAAATAGAATCTCTCCAAACTCTTTTCTTATTGAAGTTTTATTTATAATTATTTCAGCAAAGCCATTAAATTTTATACCAGATAAAGATTTAAGATTTTTATATGCCAATTTAAGTTGCACAAGGGCTGGCACTGGATTTACTAGACTATGATTTAGTGCCATTGCTAAACTAAATCCAGATCCGTCAGAACCAGTATTTGGTGCGGATTTACCGCCACAACATAATATTAGTTTATTGCATTCATAAATTTCGCCTGAGGTAGTAGTTATTTTGAAGCGTTTAGAGTTTTTTTGGATATTTTTTACTTTAGAGTTTAAGTATATAGGTATATTACGGTCTTCTAGAGCCATTCTAAACACATCCAAAACCGATGAGGCCTGAAGGGATAATGGATACATTTTATCTCCTTCTAGAGTGGTTAATGGAAGTCCTAATGAATAAAAAAAGTTAGTAGTATCCTCTACTGTAAAGTTATTTAATGCATAGTTAAAAAAATCAGGGTTTTTACTATGAAATCTAGAAGAGGTGATGTTTCTATTAGTTATATTGCATCTACCATTTCCGGTGGTAAGTATTTTTTGACCTATTCGACTACTACCCTCTAAAATAGCAGTATCTTTCCCCATATCTTTTGTAGTAATTGATGCAATGATCCCAGATGCACCACCACCAATTATAATTATTTCATGAAACAAAGAAAACAACTCCTCATAATCAAATTATTATTTAATATTTTACCCTAAATATATAGTTTTTTATATATAAACTAGTAAGATAGTTTTTTATATTTTGTATATAATAGATTATATACAAGTATTGAAAGGAGAAATAGGTTTATGGATGCTAAAGAGTTACTAAATTATAAAAATTGGGTAGTAGTTGGAGATGTACTAAATGTGGAAAAATATGCTTACAAGATACTTAAAGCGCTAAAGAAATCTAATTTTAATGTATCTGGTGTTAATCCAAGAGAGAATAGTGATAAGGTATATAAATCATTGGAAGATGTTCCTTACAAGATAGATGTAATAGATTTATGTATAAATCCTATAAGTGGGCTCAAGGTAATTGAAAAAGCAATTGACCTAGGGGTTGATAAAGTATTAATACAGCCAGGAGCTGAAAGTTACGAAATATTGAATTTATGCAAAAGTAAAGGTATTATAGCTATAGCGGGATGTGCACTTGTAGAGCTTTCAAATTATGATCCTAGATAAAAAACAATGGGATAAAGCCGAAAGTTAGGTTTTAAGGGGGAATTTCTTATGTTAAAAATATATGCAGTATCAGACTCTATAGGGGAGACAGCAGAGCAAGTCGCTAAGGCTACTCTAAATCAGTTTTGTGATAAGATTGATCTGGAGAGAGTGCCATATATAAAGAGCTTTGAAGATGTAAATGAATTTATAAATAGTATTGAAAATAAAGAAAATATAATGATTATTTCTACCATAGTTTTAGTTGATGTAAGGGAGTTTTTAGTACAAAGATGCATCGAAGCAGGGATACATATAACAAATGTACTTGGGCCGTGTATAAGCATGGCCTCAAGAATTTTAAATAAGGTACCAGATTATAGGCCTGGAGCAGTTTGGGGCATGGATGCAAAGTACTATAAAAAAATTGAGGCTATGGAGTTTGCTATTCGATATGATGATAGTAAGGATCATTCAGGTATAAAGCATGCAGATGTAGTTCTAATAGGACTTTCTAGAACTTCTAAAACGCCTTTATGTATGTATCTTGCAAACAAGGGAATAAAGGCATTGAATATACCGCTTATGCCTGAGGTACCAATTCCTGAAGAATTATATGAGATTGATAGAAGAAAAATAGTAGCACTTACTATAGATCCTATGCAGCTTATCGAGATAAGAAAACATAGATTAGGCAAGTTTTCAGCGCTTTCAAAAGAAATACAATATGCTAATGCAGAAAGAATACTGCAAGAACTAGAATTTTCAGATAGACTTATAAGAAGATTAAATTGTAAAATTATAGATGTGACAAAGAGAGCTATAGAAGATACTGCTTTAATAGTAATGGAACATATAGGACACATGGGGATAAAGTCATATTAGCAAGTATATTGTAAAATAAATTGTTTATTAATTATTGATAAAAGTGTTGAAATATAAGGGTTTTATCAATAATTAATAAAAAATGCAAAAAAATATTTTAAAAATGTGTTGACACTTTGGTGAATTTCTTGTATTATACTCTATGTCGGGTCGTTACAGAGCACCGACAAGTTGACTAAGGCCCCTTGGTCAAGCGGTCAAGACACCACCCTTTCACGGTGGTAACAGGGGTTCGATTCCCCTAGGGGTCACCATTTTAAATAATGTGGGCGCATAGCTCAGCTGGGAGAGCATCTGCCTTACAAGCAGAGGGTCACAGGTTCGAGCCCTGTTGTGCCCACCACATTATGGCCCAGTGGCTCAGTTGGTTAGAGTGCCGGCCTGTCACGCCGGAGGTCGAGGGTTCGAGTCCCTTCTGGGTCGCCATAATATTTGCTGGCATAGCTCAGCAGGTAGAGCAACTGACTTGTAATCAGTAGGTCGCGAGTTCGATTCTTGCTGCCAGCACCATTATAGGAAATATTTTAAAAATTAACATGGCCCCTTGGTCAAGCGGTCAAGACACCACCCTTTCACGGTGGTAACAGGGGTTCGATTCCCCTAGGGGTCACCATTATTAAATAATGTGGGCGCATAGCTCAGCTGGGAGAGCATCTGCCTTACAAGCAGAGGGTCACAGGTTCGAGCCCTGTTGTGCCCACCACATTATGGCCCAGTGGCTCAGTTGGTTAGAGTGCCGGCCTGTCACGCCGGAGGTCGAGGGTTCGAGTCCCTTCTGGGTCGCCATAATATTTGCTGGCATAGCTCAGCAGGTAGAGCAACTGACTTGTAATCAGTAGGTCGCGAGTTCGATTCTTGCTGCCAGCACCATTATAGGAAATATTTTAAAAATTAACATGGCCCCTTGGTCAAGCGGTCAAGACACCACCCTTTCACGGTGGTAACAGGGGTTCGATTCCCCTAGGGGTCACCATTATTAAATAATGTGGGCGCATAGCTCAGCTGGGAGAGCATCTGCCTTACAAGCAGAGGGTCACAGGTTCGAGCCCTGTTGTGCCCACCACATTATGGCCCAGTGGCTCAGTTGGTTAGAGTGCCGGCCTGTCACGCCGGAGGTCGAGGGTTCGAGTCCCTTCTGGGTCGCCATAATATTTGCTGGCATAGCTCAGCAGGTAGAGCAACTGACTTGTAATCAGTAGGTCGCGAGTTCGATTCTTGCTGCCAGCACCAAACTGCACAATTTATATTGTGCAGTTTTTATTTTGCAAAAAAATAGTACATTAAAAATATCCACTTTTAAAAGCAAAGGAAAGTTAAGTTTTACAATAATTTATACACAGCATGAACTAAAAATTACTCACATATACATTACATTGTGCATAAAATTATAATATATTCTGTTGATAAAGTGGAAACTTGAATCAGATGGGAATATTGGAGCTGTTACTCATAGGATAAAACTAATTAAGAAGGCATGATAATTTTCTAGAAACATTATCATGCCTTCTTATTAATATCTTTTATTCTTTATGTTTTGATGAATTCTTATATCTTCACCGAAAAAGTTACATAGCGTAAATTCACCAAGTAATCTTGAAGAAATTCTCTCTGAATATATCTTTAATAAATCTTCTAAGTCATAATTAGTGGATATTAACATCTTATTCTTTTTAAGAAGTCTTCTATTTAATAAGTTAAAAAGTTCTGTTTTAGAAAAGTCAGTTATCTGTTCAGAGCCTAAATCATCTATTATAAGTAAATCACAATTTAATAATAGGTCTTCTAATACATCATCATTATTAAATCGTATATGCTTTAAATCATGAATTAAAGTTTCGGCAGTTCGGTATATTACTAAGTAACCTCTGTCTAACAGTTCCTTTGCTACACAATTAGACAAAAATGTCTTACCTGTTCCTGGATTTCCTAAGAATAATAAATTCTCATTACTTGACGAAAAATTTTCGATGAAGTTCCAAGATTTAGATGCTATATCCTCAATATTCTTCTTAGGACTTATAGGTTCATTGCCGGTTTTACGAGAAGAATAAAGCTCAATATTAAAGTTTTCGAAGTTATTCTTTTTAAGTATTTCTTTTAAATCTGAGTTTTCATAATATAATTCCACAAGCTTTTGTTTATAACAAATACATTTATTATTACTAATGAATCCTGTGTCTTTACATTGAGAGCATCTATAGTGTAACTCAAGATAGTCTATTGGATAATTATTGCTTACTAAAAGTTCTGATTTTCTAATTCTAAGATCAGTTATTTTTTCTTTTAATTCATTAAGATATCTATCTTTATTTTCTGAGTTATTTAGAATATTTATTGATAACTTTAAACATAGCCTTGCAATTTCATTTTCTATCTTTATAACCTCAGGAATCTTCAGTTCTATTTCTTCTCTTCTCAATTTTAGTAATTTCTCTTCGGATGCTCGTATATTTTCATAAACTTTAATTATACTGCTCTGATAACCTTTTATCATTTATTATCCCATCCTAATAGTTTCTTCTTTAAATCATCAAAATCATAATCTCTTTGTTTAAAGTTATTGAATGTGCTATTTGAAGATTTATTATAATTATTGTTTTTAAATCCAGAGTTAGAGTTGTTATTATAGTTAGGTTTTTTAGTGTCCTTTTTAATATCTTTTTTATCAATATCTTCTACTGTTTTAATGCCATCCTTATACCAGCTTGATAATATTCCATCAATATATTTAAAATCTGATTTATTTATCCTTTGGAAACATACATCACAGGCTTTAAATATAATATCTGTTGGAAATTTGTAAGTGTTAATCCATTTACTTAACATTTCTTCTTGTGGTTTCATTATTTCTGCATCTTTTATTCCAAGATAATTTAGTATTTTTCTTATATTAATCCACTTATCTTCATGTTTTTTTATAAAAACCTGAGCATCATCTAAGGTTTTTATTTTTGAATCAAACCAAGCAAGAGCTATTTTCTCTATATATCGACAATCAGTCTTACCCTTTGATGCACAATATTCTATCAAAAGGAGTAGTAACTCAGGTGAAAAGCCAAAGTCTTTTAGCCAACTTATATACATGGTCATTTCTTTTGAAGAAAGAGGTCTTCCTAATAGCTTCTCTATGTCTTGTAGCATATCTTTCGTTGAATTCTTATTTAATTCTTCTAATAGATTTATATTATCTTCTTTTCCTTCAGGAATATCCGATATGTCTAAAAATTCAATATTATAGTTTCCCATGTTATCTATGGGAATTATCTTGATAATATTTTCATCATTCCAGTAGTTCCATGCATTTAATACATCTGTCTCTAAGAGATGTAATGCGCTTGCCATTATTTGAGAGCTAACACCAAACTCTCCAGAAACACAATATTTTAGCCCTAGAAGATATACTTTAACAAACTCTCCTCGGGCTTTCGGCATAAATTTATCTATAAAAATATTACTTACAGGGGTATAGTTTGAAGTTCTACTCTTAAATACAAAAGTGCTCATATATGTTAAAACCTACCTTTAATTGAGTTCTATATTTTTTTAATAGTATCTAATAAACAATTATAACAAAATAAAAAAATTATAACAATGAAAAAAAATCTTGAAAATATGTAATAATTTTTATAATTTGAGACAGAATAAAGAAATGTGGGCAAAAATATAGAAAATTAGAAAGGATTGATTATTTTGTTACTTGGTAATAAAGCTAAATTGTCATTAAGCTTTTTAGCTATTATTATTGCTGTTGCTGTAATTATTCAATATATACAAAGTAAGCCTAATGCTTATGAGGTATATATGAACGGCAAACATTTAGCGTTCATTGAAAGTAAAGAAGAATTGTATAATGTAAAAAAAGATATAGAACAAGATTTAGAAAAAAGATTTGGAAAAACTACAATAAATGATGATATAAAATTTAATTATGTAAGAGTATCATTGAAAGATTTAAGTAGCTCTAAAATCCTTAGAAAAACTGTAGTAAAGAATAGTACTACTAAAGTATCTGGTGTTTTAATGAAGTCAGATGGGAAAAATGTGGGGTTTCTAGCTAATGAAAATGAAATTATAAAAGTTTTAGATACTGTTAAGGATATGTATATAAAAGAATATTCTAATTCAGATCTAAAACTAAAAAATCATATAACTTATGTAAAAGAAGATACTAGTATTGGCCATATACAAACTATAGAAGACATTGTTAAAGTAGTAAATGATAATAAAAAAGATTCTTTAGTATCTTTTATCAAAGAAAGCGAGATAAATAAGACTGAAAACTTAAGTCTTTCTAGATCAACGTCCTTATCTAATCTTATGTACACACCATCTAGAGGAGAAATAACTTCACCTTTCGGAGTTAGATGGGGAAAAATGCATAATGGAATAGATATAGGTGCTTCTATGGGAGATCCTATTTATGCTGCAATGGATGGAAAAGTATGTTGTGCTGAATGGGAAGATGGGTATGGTAATGTAATAAAAATAGATCATGGATCAGGAGTTCAAACTGTCTATGCTCATTGTAGTAGTATAGGAGTGTCTTTAGGACAATATGTAAAGCGAGGCGAAAAAATAGGTCAAGTAGGGAGTACTGGAAGGAGTACTGGGCCACATGTACATTTTGAAGTAAGAGTCGATAATGTTCCCCAGAACCCATCAAAGTACTTAAATTAAATAATTAGTATATATTAAATTAGGGGTAGTATCGGAGCTAAAAGGAATTGGGTATTTTAGGGGTGCTACTTCTTTGTTTTATGATGTTTATCCCATAAATTCATTTTTATGGAATAAATATTGACAGTATGGGCCTTTTCATATATACTTTGACTATCAAAGTATTTGATAGTCAAAAATAATTCAAAAGGGGACGATTAAATGAAACTACCTCCATTAATTATTGGAGAGCTAAAGGCTAAAGTGCCTATCATACAAGGTGGTATGGGCGTAGGTGTATCTGGCTATAAGCTCTCATCAGCAGTAGCAAATGAAGGTGGTATTGGTGTGATATCTGGAGTTCAAATAGGATACAGAGAACCAGATTTTGAAACTAATACTAAAGAAGCGAATATTAGAGGATTAAAAAAAGAAATTAGAATGGCAAGAGAGTTAAGTCCTAAGGGAATTTTAGGAGTTAATCTTATGGTTGCCATTAATAATTATGAAGATATGGTAAAAGCTTGTGTGGAAGAAGGAATAGATATAATTATATCTGGTGCTGGACTTCCATTATCATTACCTAAACTTGTAGAGGGCAGTAATGTTAAAATTGCACCTATTGTCTCTTCAGGAAAGGCAGCTGCGCTAATTGTAAAGCAATGGACTAAAAAGTATTCTAGGATGCCAGATATAGTTGTTGTGGAGGGACCTAAGGCAGGCGGCCATTTAGGATTTAAAAGAGAACAGCTAACAGATGGGGACACATCCTTGGAAGAAATAGTTCCTGAGGTAATAGAAGCCTTGAAGCCATTCGAGAGTGAGTATAATAAATCAATTCCTGTTGTAGCAGCAGGAGGAATTTTCTCAGGTGAAGATATTATAAGGTTTATAAAACTAGGTGCTTCAGGTGTACAAATGGGAACAAGATTTGTGGCTACAGAAGAATGTGATGCTGATATAGATTATAAGAAGGCGTATGTTAATTCAAGTAAGGATGATATCAAAATTATACAAAGTCCAGTAGGTCTTCCTGGTAGGGCTATTAAGAATGATTTTATAGATCAAGTTGAGATAGAAAGAATAAGTCCGAAAAAGTGCTTTAACTGTTTAAAAAAATGTAATCCAAAAGAGACTCCTTATTGTATTTCTAAAGCGCTAATTGAAGCAGTCAAAGGAAATATACAGGAAGGATTAATTTTTTCGGGCAGTAGTGCTTATAAGATAGATAAGATTGTTACTGTAAAAGAGTTAATAGATGAACTAGTTAGTGATGCTGAAGAAGTTTATAATGGGTAAAAGACATTTTGGTAAATATTAGTGTTAAAGTGGTGATTTTGTGAGTGAGTGTATAAAGGTTCTAAATGAGCTTTTAGTAGATACTTTCAACGACATACTAGAAATAGAACAAAGAGCTCTTCAATCAGGCTCGTTCAATGACATATCTGTTACGGAGATTCACACAATTCACGCTATAGGAATGTATATACCTAGAACGATGACAGAGGTAGCATGTAGTCTAAATATAACATTGGGAACCTTGACGATAGCAATAAATAACTTAGTTAAAAAGGGCTATGTGCAAAGGCAGAAAAGTCAAACAGATAGAAGAATAGTGAATATCCAGTTAACTAAGAAAGGTAAGCTTGCTTACAGGGTTCATAAAAAGTTTCATACAGATATGGTTAAAGCTACTATAAAAGGACTTACAGAAGAAGAAGAAGGGATTCTAGTTAAATCACTAGAAAAACTTAATGTTTTCTTTAAATCTAAGTATAATTTAAAAACTAACTTAAAGGAGATTAGCAATGAATAAGGTACAGGTTATAGGTACAGGAAGCTATGTACCACCAAAGATTGTAAATAATAATGATTTATCCTGTATTGTAGATACCAGTGATGAATGGATAAGCAGCAGAACAGGAATAAAGGAAAGAAGAATATCTGAAGGAGAAAACACAGCAGATATGGCTTCAAAAGCAGCGATGAAAGCTATAGAAAATGCAAACATAAAGGTCGAGGATATAGATTTAATTATTGTAGGAACTGCTACACCAGATAGTTTTATTCCATCAACTGCTTGTATAGTGCAAAGTAACATAAAGGCGGTAAATGCGACTTGTTTTGATATTTCAGCAGCTTGTTCAGGATTCATCTATAGTTTAGATATTGCAACTCAGTTTATAAGATCAGGAAGTTGTAGGACTGCACTAGTTATTGGTGCAGAAACTCTTTCTAAGATTATTAACTGGGAGGATAGGAATACCTGTGTATTATTTGGAGATGGAGCAGCAGCAGCAATTTTAAAGACTTCTGACATTGAAGGTATACTATCTATCTTTAGAGGGTCCGATGGTAGTAAGGGAAAAGCGTTAGTTAGTGATGCAATTCCTGTAAAAAATCCATATGTAAGTAAGGAAAATTTAGATAAGCAAATGGATTCTACAATTAAGATGGATGGTAGAGAAGTGTTTAAATTTGCAGTAAAAATTATAACACAAGGAGTAGAAAAACTTTTAGAAGATTCAAATTGCTCTTTAGAAGATATAAAATATATAGTACCACATCAAGCTAATTTTAGAATAATAGAATCAGCAGCTAAAAAATTAGGGGTAAGTGAAGAAAAATTCTATTTAAACTTAGATAGATTTGGTAATACATCTGCTGCAAGTGTAGGTATTGCATTAGATGATATGGTAGAACAAAATCTAATCCAACGGGGAGATAAAATTTTACTCATAGGATTTGGTGGAGGCCTAACTTATGGGGGAATAATAATTCAATGGTAATCATGGGATTGGAGGAAATATGATGGCTTTTGAGAAGATTAAGAGGATAATGGCAGAACAGCTAGGATTATCAGAGAGTGATATAACAATGGACACTTCTTTTGAAGAGCTAGGGGTAGATTCACTGGATCTTTTTCAAATAATTATAGAGATAGAAGAAGAATTTAGTGTACAGATAGAAGATGCTGAATCAATTAAAACTGTTGGTGAAGCAGTTAAGTTTGTTGAAGATATATTACAAAAATAGGTTTAATAACAATTTATAATTTGATAGTCGGGAGGAACAATTATGATTAATTCCGTATTTTCTGATATGGTCGGGATAAAATATCCTATTATACAAGGTGGAATGGCATGGATTGCTGATAGCTCTTTAGCAGCAGCAGTTTCTAATGCAGGTGGACTTGGTATTATTACAGGTAATGCTCCTTTAGATTGGATAAGAGAAGAGATACGTAAAGCAAAAAAGTTAACGGATAAGCCTTTTGGGGTGAATGTTATGCTTTTGGGTGAGACTGCAGATGCGGTTGCAAAAATGATTTGTGAAGAAGGCGTTAAAGTTGTTACTACAGGGGCTGGAAGTCCAGGTAAGTATATAGAAATGTGGAAGAGTCATGGCATAAAGGTTATACCAGTGGTAGCTTCAGTAGCATTGGCTAAGAGAATGGAAAGAGCAGGAGTTGATGCTATCATCGCAGAAGGATGCGAATCAGGAGGTCATGTAGGAGAACTTACTACTATGGCATTAGTTCCACAAGTAATTGATGCTGTTAATATTCCTGTAATTGCCGCAGGTGGAATAGGTGATGGAAGAGGCGCAGCAGCAGCATTTATGTTAGGTGCAGCAGGAATACAAGTAGGAACAAGATTTTTGGTAGCAAATGAATGTACTGTTCACGGAAATTATAAGCAGAAAGTATTAAGTGCAAAGGATATAGACACTCAGGTTACAGGCAGACCTACAGGACATCCAGTACGTGTGTTAAGAAACAAACTAGTAAGACAGTTTCAGCTTTTAGAGAAAGAAGGAGCGCCTGTAGAGAGATTTGAAGAACTAGGAAGAGGTGCGTTATCAAGAGCTGTCCGTGAAGGTGATGTTGATAATGGATCAGTAATGGCAGGACAGATTGCAGGTCTTGTTTCCAAGGAACAAAGCTGCAGTGAGATAATAGAAGAGATATTTAGTGAAGCAGAAGCAAACTTGAAAAAAGTATCAAAGATGTTTCAAATTGGATAAGTGTGGAGGAGTAAATGAGTAAAATAGCTTTTTTATTCTCAGGTCAAGGTGCACAATATGTTGGCATGGGAAAAGAATTATATGAAAATATAGATATATGCAAAGATGTATTTGAAAGTGCTGATAAGGCATTAGGATTTTCAATAACCAATATGTGCTTTGAAGGACCAGAACAGGATTTAAATAGCACTGAAAATACTCAACCAGCTATTTTAGCAGTAAGCATTGCAGCAGAAAAGGCATTAGAAAGTCATGGTATAAAGGCAGATATTACGGCAGGATTAAGTCTTGGTGAATATTCTGCTTTGGTTTGTAGTGGTGCATTAGAATTTGAAGAAGCAGTTAAGCTACTTAAAAAAAGAGGGAAATATATGCAAGAAGCAGTACCACAGGGAATTGGTACTATGGCTGCAATAATAGGATTAGATGAAGAAAAAGTAAGAGAAGCTTGTAATGAGGCTTCTGATATAGGTATAGTTGAGCCTTCAAATTTAAACTGTCCAGGGCAAATTGTAATTGGTGGAGAGATTAAAGCAGTAGAGGCAGCTTGCGAAAAAGCAAGAGAAAAAGGTGCATTAAAAGCAGTTATCCTTACAGTTAGTGGGCCATTTCATACATCAATGCTAAAACCAGCAGCGGATAAATTAGAGGAAGAACTTAAGAATGTATCAATAAGTGAACCTCTTATTCCAGTAATAACGAACGTTACAGGTGAGGCTGTAGAAAGCAAAGAACAAATAAAACCATTCTTGAAGGATCAGGTAATGAGTACAGTGCTTTTTGAAAAAAGTATAAGAACAATGATGGATATGGGCGTAGACACTTTTGTGGAAATCGGACCTGGTAAAGTATTAAGTGGGTTTGTAAAGAAGATAAACAGAAAAGCGCTAGTATTAAATGTTCAAGATTTAAAATCATTGGAGAGTACTATAGAAAAACTAAAAAAATAGAATGGAGAATGCGATCAATGGAAAATTTAAAAGGAAAAACGGCAGTAGTCACAGGGGCTGGCCGTGGTATTGGTAAAGCTATAGCACTTAAATTAGCAGAACTAGGAGCAAACATAGTAATTAACTATAGAAGCAGTTCAAAATCAGTTGAAGACTTAATTAAGGAAATGGAAGATAAAGGTAGCAAAGCTATAGCTGTTCAAGGTGATGTCAGCATATTTGCAGAAGCTGAAAATATTATGAAGAAGGCTGTAGAAGCTTTTGGTTCTTTAGATATACTTGTTAATAATGCTGGTATTACAAAGGATGGTTTAATTCTCCGTATGAAAGAGGAGGATTTTGATAAGGTAATAGAAGTAAATTTAAAAGGTGCATTTAATTGCATAAGACATGCAACACCTATAATGATGAAGCAGAAATCTGGAAAGATAGTAAATATATCTTCAGTAGTTGGAGTGACAGGTAATTCTGGGCAAGTAAACTATTCAGCAGCAAAAGCAGGAATAATAGGTATAACTAAATCTACTGCTAGGGAACTTGCATCAAGAGGTATTACTGTAAATGCTGTAGCTCCTGGATTTATTCAAACGGATATGACAGAAGTTTTATCAGATAAAGTAAAGGAAAGTACTATAAATACTATACCATTAAAGAAATTTGGTACTGCTCAGGATGTAGCAAATTTAGTAGCTTTCTTAGCGTCTCCATCTGCAGATTATATTACTGGCCAAGTAATAAATGTAGATGGCGGAATGGTTATGTAAATTAAATTAAAGGTTGGTGAAATGATAATGAAAAGAAGAGTTGTAGTTACAGGGTTAGGAGCAGTAACACCAGTAGGTAATGATGTAGAAACATTTTGGAATAATATAAAAAACGGTAAGCATGGTATAGATTTTATTAAGTGTTTTGATACAGAAAACTTTAAGGCAAAACTTGCTGCTGAAGTTAAGGATTTTGATCCTATAAAATATATAGATAAAAAAGAAGCAAAGAGAATGGATAGATTTTGCCAGTTTGCCTTGGCCTCAGCTATTGAAGCAGTAGAAAATTCAAAGTTAGATTTAGAAAAAGTAGATAAAGAAAGATTTGGAGTTATCGTTGGTTCAGGAATAGGTGGTATAGGAACAGTAGAAAATGAACAAACAAAGCTTTTAGAAAAGGGGCCTGGAAGAGTTCAACCATTATTTATTCCTATAATAATAGGTAATATGGCAGCAGGAAATATAGCAATTAAGTTTGGTGCAGAAGCAGTTTGTACGACAGTAGTTACAGCTTGTGCAACAGGAACTAATTCTATAGGTGAAGCTTATCGCACAATACAAAATGATTTGGCTGATATAATGATAGCCGGAGGAACTGAGGCGTCAATTACACCACTATCTGTGGCTGGATTTACATCTCTAACAGCTTTATCAAAGAGTACTGATCCTAATAGAGCATCTATTCCTTTCGATAAAGAGAGAGATGGATTTATTATGGGTGAGGGTGCAGGAATATTAGTATTAGAGTCCCTTGAACATGCACAGAAAAGAGGCGCTACTATATATGGCGAAGTAGTTGGGTATGGATCAACTTGTGATGCTTATCATATAACTGCGCCAGATTCAGAAGGAAAAGGTGCAGCAAGAGCTATGGAACTTGCTATTAAAGAAGCTGGAATAAGTAAAGAAGAAGTATCTTATATAAATGCACATGGAACAAGTACACCAATAAATGATAAGGTTGAAACTGCTGCAATAAAGAGAGTATTCGGAGACTTTTCAAAGAATATACCAGTAAGTTCTACTAAATCTATGACAGGCCACTTATTAGGAGCAGCAGGAGCTATAGAAGCAATAGTATGTGTTAAAGCTTTAGAGGAAGGATTTGTGCCACCTACAGTAGGATACAAAGTTCAAGATGAAGAATGCGATCTTGATTGTGTACCAAATGAAGGTAGAAACATAGATGTTAAGTATGCTATGTCCAATTCCTTAGGTTTTGGAGGACACAATGCAGTAATTTTATTAAAAAAGTGGAGTGAGTAATATGGACTTTAATGCAATTAAAGAAATGATAAAGACTATGGATGATTCTAAGTTAGGATATTTAGAAGTGAACTGGGAGGGTATCTCCATAGTAATGAGAAAACAAGGTGAGATTGATTTTTCAACACAACCTAGAAAAAATGATTCTAAAGTTGAAGTTGAAGATCAAAAGAATATTACAAAAGAATCTACTGATACTAAAGTGTATAAGAAAGAAGATAAAGAAGAGATAATTGAGAATATAAAAGAAGAAGTTAAACATGCAATAGAAGATGTTAACATAAAAGAAGTAGTATCACCTATTGTTGGAACTTTTTATGCTTCTTCTAGCCCAGATAAGCCATCTTACGTAAGTGTAGGATCAAAGGTGAAAAAGGGGGATACACTTTGTATTATCGAAGCTATGAAGCTTATGAATGAGATTCAAAGTGAGGTAGATGGAGAAATTGTAGAAGTTTTAGTTAATAATGAGCAAATGGTTGAGTACGGCCAGCCAATGTTTAAAATAAAAGCTCAATAGTGTATTTTTTAGTATATTGCGGGAGGAAGTTAAATGGAGAATACTGAGTTTACTGTTAACTTTGGAGTAAAAGAAATACAAAAAATTATTCCTCATAGATATCCTTTTTTATTAATTGATAAGGTAACTTATATGGAACCAGGTAAGAAAGCTATAGCATATAAGAATGTAACTATGAATGAGTATTTCTTTCAAGGACATTTTCCAGAAGAGCCTGTTATGCCTGGAGTATTAATTATAGAAGCATTAGCTCAAGCAGGGGCAGTAGCTATTTTGAGTCAAGAAAACTTCAAAGGTAAAATAGCCTTTTTTGGGGGAATAAATAAAGCTAAGTTTAGGAAAAAGGTATTACCAGGAGATACATTAAGGCTAGAAGTAGAGATAGTAAAGATAAAGGGCCCAGCAGGAATAGGTAATGCAGTAGCTTATGTAGATGATAAAAAGGTTGCTGAAGCTGAGATAATGTTTATGATAGGTGATAAAAACTAAAGTATTGGGAGTTGAATTTTCAAGGTGTTTAATAAGATATTAATTGCAAACAGAGGGGAAATAGCGGTTAGAATAATAAGGGCATGCAGAGAAATGGGAATAGAAACTGTAGCTGTTTATTCAGAAGCAGATAAAGATGCAATACATACACAGATGGCAGATGAAGCTGTATGTATTGGTCCGGCTGCTGCTAAGGATAGCTATTTAAATATACAAAATATAATAAGTGCAACTGTTTTAACAGGGGCACAAGCTATTCATCCTGGATTTGGTTTTTTATCAGAGAACAGTAAGTTTGCTAAAATGTGTAAAGAGTGTAATATAGTTTTTATAGGACCAGATCCAGATTGTATTGAAAACATGGGAAATAAGTCTAATGCAAGAGATATTATGATTAAGGCAGGAGTACCTGTAGTCCCAGGATCTAATGGCTCAATAAAAGATGAAAAAGAATTGATAAAAATCGCAAAAAAAATAGGGTATCCGGTAATGGTTAAGGCTTCTGCTGGTGGTGGTGGAAGAGGCATAAGAGTAGTTTATGAAGAATGTGACCTTGTAAAAGCATATGAAAATGCTAGAGCAGAGGCAAAAGCAGCTTTTGGAGACGAAACTATATACATGGAGAAGTTCGTAGAAAATCCAAAGCATGTTGAAATCCAGATACTGGGAGATAGTTTTGGCAATGTGGTATATTTAGGGGAAAGAGATTGTTCTATGCAAAGAAGAAATCAAAAGGTCTTAGAAGAAGCTCCTTGTCCAATTATGACTGAAGAATTAAGAAAAAGTATGGGTGAGACAGCGGTACGAGCAGCTAAAGCAGTAAACTACAATAATGCAGGTACTATAGAGTTTTTACTAGATAAGCATAATAATTATTACTTTATGGAAATGAATACACGTATTCAAGTAGAGCATCCTATAACAGAAATGATTACAGGTGTAGATTTGATAAAGGAACAAATTAAGATTGCTTCAGGTGAAAAATTAGACTTTACACAGGAAGATGTAGTTCTAAATGGTCATTCTATTGAATGTAGAATAAATGCAGAGGATGCTAGAAGAGGGTTTATGCCTTCACCTGGGAAAATAAAGGATTTATACTTACCAGGTGGTTTTAATATTAGAATTGACAGTGCTGTATATTCCGGATATGTAATACCTCCATTTTATGATTCAATGATAGCAAAGTTAATAGTTCATGGAAAGAACAGAGAAGAAGCCATATGTAAAATGAGAAGGGCACTTGGAGAATTTTTAATAGAAGGTGTTCATACAAACATAGATTTTCAATTTGAACTTATAAATAGTGAAGAATTTATAAAAGGAACTTATAACACTAAATTTATAGAAAATAATTTTAAGATTTCATAGCAGGTTTTCTGTGGATTCCTGACTGGAGGTGAGCTAACTTGTTAAACAATTTTTTTAAAAAAACAAAATATATTACTGTAAGTCAACAATCTCTAAGAAAAACTGAAGAAAAATCAGATAATAAACCTAGTATTCCTGACGGTATGTGGGTTAAATGTGAAACCTGCGGAAAAGTTTTATATAAGAGTGATCTTGATGAAAATAATAAAATATGTAATGATTGTGGCCATCATTTTAGGTTACGTGCAAGAGAACGAATTAATATTACCATAGATAAGGATACATTTAGAGAATTTGACTATAGTATGACTTCAGATAATCCTATAGGCTTTGAGGGATACGAAGAAAAAACTAAAAAGATGAGAAATCAAGCAGGTATTAATGAAGCTGTAATTACTGGTACGGGAAAAGTCAGTGGTACAGAAGTAGTTATTTGTGTTATGGATAGCAATTTCATGATGGGAAGCATGGGCTCAGCGGTAGGAGAAAAGATTACAAGAGCTGTAGAAAATGCTATAGAACTAAAGTTGCCTGTGCTTATCTTTACTGCATCAGGTGGAGCTAGAATGCAAGAGGGAATATTCTCGCTTATGCAGATGGCAAAAGTAAGTTCAGCTATAGGTAGGCTTGGTAAAGAAGGATTATTATATATAACTATACTTACGGACCCAACCACAGGTGGAGTTACAGCAAGTTTTGCAATGCTTGGAGATATTATTTTAGCAGAGCCAGGGACCTTAGTTGGTTTTGCAGGAAAAAGAGTTATAGAACAAACTATAAGACAAGAGCTGCCTGAAGGTTTTCAGAAGGCAGAGTTTTTATTAGAACATGGTTTTATAGACAGGATAGTTCCTAGGAGCGAATTAAAAGGTATACTAAAAAAAATACTTACAATTCATGACAGAAACAGATAGTATTTCAGGTTATTAGATTTTCTAGGGAAAGGAAGCGCTCGTATGGAAAAGTTTGAAAAAGTACAACAAATGTTAACTAGTAAACTCGATAACAAAACTGCTTGGGAAAGGTTATCTTTAGCAAGAATGATTGAAAGACCAACTTCATTAGACTATATAGATAGAATATTTGACTCCTTTTTAGAGTTTCATGGAGATAGATGCTTTGGAGATGACTCTTCAGTTATTAGCGGTATTGGATTATTAGCTGGGACCCCTGTGACTATAATAGCTCATCAGAAGGGTAGGAATACAAAAGAGAATATAAAAAGAAACTTTGGACAGCCAAACCCAGAAGGGTATAGAAAGGGCCTAAGGCTTATGAAGCAGGCAGAAAAGTTTAATAGACCTATTGTATGTTTCGTTGATACACCAGGAGCATTTCCAGGTATCGGAGCAGAGGAAAGAGGTCAGGGAGAAGCTATTGCAAGAAACCTTATTGAAATGTCAGGTTTAAAGACACCTATTATATCTTTAGTAATAGGAGAAGGTGGAAGTGGTGGCGCATTAGCTTTTGCTGTTGCAGATGAAGTTTGGATGTTAGAGAATTCAGTGTACTCCATACTATCACCTGAAGGCTTTGCCACTATATTGTGGAAGGATTCATCTAGGGCAAAAGAAGCTGCAGAGATGATGAAAATAACAGCGAAAGACCTAAAGGATTATGGAATTATTGATAAGGTAATTAAGGAACCATCCGGTGGAGCCCATAAAGATGTTGATAAGCTAGCTGCAACTATAAAAAAAGAGTTAATAGATTCTTTTAGTATACTGAAAAAACAATCTATAGATGAACTGCTGCAAAAAAGATATGATAAATTTAGAGGTATGGGAAAATATATTGAATAAGCTCAAAAGGTGAACATTAAGGTATTAATATTCACCTTTTTTATATTTAAAATTACACTGTAGTAGGCGGCGTAAAGCTTCTTGTCATAAGTTCAGAATCTAGCATATATATAGCGGCAGAATCATCGCCTATTCGCTCTAATCTCTTAATAATACCATTAAATGTGTTTTCCTCTTCTACTTGCTCATCTATAAACCATTTCAATAAGCTTATTGTAGCATGTTCTCTTTGATCAGTAGCTATATCCATTAAGTTGTATACTCTTTGAGTAACACTTTTTTCATGAGCCAGGCCTTCTTTAAAAACATCAAGAATAGATTCAAAATTATTTTTAGGTTCAGGAAGAGCAGAAATGGTTACCCTACCACCCATTTGATTTAGATAGTTAAAAAATTTTTCGGCATGAAAATTTTCTTCTTGGCTTTGAACCTTGAAGAAGTTGGCAAATCCCTCTAAGTCATTTGATGCACAATAGGCTTGCATAGCTATATAAGCATTTGCTGAATAGAACTCATAGTTTATTTGATCGTTAATTGCAGTCATTAGTTGTTCACTTAACATAATATTACCTCCCGAATTTTATATGCAAAAATACACAAAGTATTTTGAATTATTTCATATATTAGCACAATTGACATATAATTTAAATGGCAATCTATGGATTTTTAAATTGTTCAAGTTTAATTAAAAATAACTAGAGGGAAAATTCCCGCTAGTTATTTTCAAATCTAAGGAAGAAGTTTGTTTAAATCTAATATACCTGAACCTTGAATATATTTAGGGATATTCATAAGGTTGCATGAAACCTTTAAGAGGGAAACTAAGTCTTTAAATGTTAAATCAGGGTTATTTTCATATAAAATTGCACATACTCCACTTATATAGGCTGCAGCACAAGAGGTACCAGAATAGGTTGTATAAGGAGTGTCTAGACTTCTAGGATATAGTTTGATTCCATTTCTTTCAGATACATAACTCCTATCTGAGCTTAGTGATAAGATATTAACAGCCGCTGCCAATAGGTCAGGTTTTTCTAATTTTCCAAAGGGCCCTGCGGAGGAATACTGGTATGGTTTTAATTTCCCATTATTAGTATCTGCGCCGCCAACAACAATGCAGTTGTCTAAGGTTGCAATTCCCTTTATGCTTCCTTCTGTGTTCCCGTTATGTCCTGCAGGCACGATAATTGCTATGTTATGTTTTACGGCTATATCAAACAGATTTGAAAATAGAGATATAATAAAATAATCATCTGAGATTAGTTCAAATGGAAGACAAATAACTTTAATATCATGGTTATCAGATTCATTAATAAGGAACTGTATTGAATATAAAATATCTGATACATAACCTTTACCTAGGCTATTAAAGGCTTTTATAGAATATATATAACTATTCTCTGCAATACCTTTGTTTGACCCTTTAGATTGATAACCACTTCCACAAACTATACCGCTTAAGAAGGTTCCATGGCCATTATCATCGTATGGGTATTTATATCCATTAATAATGTCTAAGAATCCTTTAATTTTGTTTCTAGGGCTTAAAAGGTCTACATGAGGATATACTCCACTATCAACTAAACCTATACATATGCCTTTTCCAGTTAGTTTATATTTACTCTGAAATGTTATACCATTTGAAGAAAGAACATTCCTTCCACATAATAAAGCATTGGTATCTAGAGTTATATAATCTACTTGAGGGAATTCTGCTATTCGTTCTATGGCACTAGATGATAAAATAGCACATATGCAATTTATTAAAGGAATAAATTGAAGTATGCTACCTTTATATGTGGTAACTTTTTTTTCGATACTTTCTGATAGCGTTTTACAATGTATAATAACTCTATGATTTTTGTGATATTTTCTGTTTATGGCTAATTTTAAGTTAGGGTCTAATTTCTGTTTAAAGGAAAACATTTAACGCTCCTAAAAAATTAATTCCATTATATATTATAATAATAATGGAAGATATATGTGCTATCTATTCAATTAATTTTAGCTATGTAATGTTTACTAGAATTTATAATGATTTTTACATAAATTAAAAAAGGCTTTAGCAGTAGGCGTAAGAGTTCTCTTACAGCTAGTAACTAAGTAGATATATCTTTTTAGAGATAGCTTTTTTATAGTGCTTTCTTTTATAAATCCCAAAGAAATATAATCTCTTAATACATATTTAGAAACTATAGATACTCCAAGCCCGCTTTTTACAAATTGATAAAGAGTATCTAGATTGTTTACTTCAAAATGAACATCTATGTTTGAAAAGTCTATTCCTTGCTTTTTTAGAGCTTCTTCAAAGGTTTTACGGGTAGCAGAACCTTGCTCTCTTAAAATAAATTTATATTTAAATAGAAAGTCTATATCTATTGTATCGGGAAAGTTAAACTGAGGTGGAGATATTATCACTAAATCATCATCTATTATAGTATAACTTTTTATCTTTTCATCATTGATAAGTTCACCTACAAGACCTAGTTCACAATCGAATTTAGTGATACTTTCAATAACCTGACCAGAGCTTTGTTCTGTAACGTCAAATGAAACATCAGGATATTCTTTGTGAAATTCTTTTATTAAAGAAGGTACTATAGTATTACAAGGGGTAGTACTTGCCGATAACCTAAGTTTTCCACTAATTTTCTCATTAAAGTTTGCAAGATTAAAAATAGCCTTATCACGGGTATTTAAAATATCTAGAGCGTATTTTAGAAATGATTCACCAGCAGGGGTTAAAAGTACTTCTTTGGAAGTTCGATCGAATAGTTGTACACTTAATTCCTTTTCTAAACTAGCTATGTGAGAACTTATAGCAGGCTGGGATAGAAAACTTGAGTTTGCAGCCTTGGAAAAGCTCTTAAACTTAGCCACATTAATAAAAGCTTCTATTTGCTTAAAATCCATTGAGGTATCCTCCTGAGATATATTTATTCATCAATTTTTAATGCTTTAATATAGATAAAATTTTAATCCAATATATTTATTATATATTTATATATTGAATTAGTCTAATGCATAGTAAAAATAGTAAAAAAATAAGGCTGAAATTAATAGTCAGCCCTAAATATTAACACTTGTATCGAAATATCAATATTCCTATAATCATTATTATAACACCAATAAGCTTTGTAATTCCGAATCTAATTTGAGGTGTATCAAAAAGACCGAAAGCATCAATTAAAGCTGCAGAGGTAAGTTGGGCCACTAAAATAATGGCAATGGAGCAAGTAGGACCTAAAGATCTAATTCCGCGCATTACAGTATATATAATTATAGCTCCTAGTACTCCACCTAAAAGATATAATTTATTGGAGGTTTTTAGGTTTTTGAAATTACCATCACCGGTGATAAGAAGAGCTGCCACTGTTATAACTAGCCCAATTCCTTGAACTAAAACGTTGGTTCCCCAAGTGCCTATCTTATCACTAAGTCTAGTATTGAAAACTCCTTGAAAGCTCATGCACATTCCTGCAACAATTGAAGATATTATACCAAGCATCAAATCATCACTCTCCCAAGTTTAGTTTAACCATGCTAATTACTTATTATTAAAAAAGTTAAAAAAAACCTATGAGTAAAACATAGGTTTTAATTTGCGTATTAATATCCTTCATCTTGCCTTTTGTGATTAAGATTATTTTTCATGCAATAAAATTCTTCTATTTCTTCAATAGTGAAGCCAAACATTTTTCCAAGGGTTAAAAAATCCTCAAATAACGTTATATAGTGATCTTTAGAAGAACAAACTACAAAGTCATTTATATCTATGTAAAGATTTAAAAATTGTGCTGTTAAATCAAACTCAAGCTCTTTATCTTCGAGCTCAATATCTGTAAATCCCTTTTCTAAACCTAAAGTCAATATAAAATGAAGGCAATCAACATATTCTTCTAAAATAGTTTCTTTATCCGAGGGCTTCCTATTGCTCCAAAACTTAAAACATCTAGTCTCATTAGCAAGTTCTGCAAGTTCTACTTGTAGTGCCAGTACTTTTTTTGACAGTAAGCATTCTCCATATAACTTATGTCCGTCTACAATGCGTTTATCTAAGTTTTCTTGTAATTGAAATAGTTTTGCAAGATTCATATAATAAGGCCGCCTTTCTATATCCTTATAATTAAATAGAGCATTATCATCATAATTATCTCTGATAATATATTTCTCCCACCTATATATTTTAACGAAATTTAATAAATATTGAAATAACGTGCAATCGGTTACAGTAAAAAAATTTAAAATTACTGAAAAAACTTTAATTTAAATTAATATATTCAATAGTATAAAAAAATGAAAGCGAAATCATCTAACTTATATAGCTATAATTTCGCTTTCCTATAGTTAATTAAACAAATTATTTTTTAGTTATTGCTGATTTTACGTTTACTCCTTGAATTTTACCAAGTTTTCCAGTCATAGCA
This sequence comes from Clostridium magnum DSM 2767, assembly GCF_001623875.1. GTDB lineage: Bacteria > Bacillota > Clostridia > Clostridiales > Clostridiaceae > Clostridium_AM > Clostridium_AM magnum. Next base: position 65,277 of record NZ_LWAE01000001.1, read on the forward strand.
CTTATCTCATCTGAAGTGCCGTCAACTATTAAAGAGATAACTGACATATTTTTTTCTTTATAAGGAAGGCCCATTCTGCCTACGATGATGTTTCCAAAAGAATGCAATATATCATTAACTTTTGAAGCATTTTCAATATTTTCTATGACTATACCTACAACACCAATTCTTTTTTCCATAACTATCTCCCAAGAAACAAAATACTTTGCCAAGTATATTAAAAATCAGCAGAACCTGTTGTTCTTGGGAATGGAATTACATCTCTTATATTTGACACTCCTGTCATATACATAAGAATTCTTTCAAATCCAAGACCAAAGCCTGAGTGTTTAGTTTCTCCATATTTCCTTAACTCTAGATACCACCAATAATCTTCTTTTTTAAGGCCCATTTGCTCTATTCTTTCTTCAAGAACATTTAGTCTTTCTTCTCTTTGACTTCCACCTATAATTTCACCAACTCCAGGTACAAGTAAGTCTGCAGCAGCAACAGTCTTTCCATCATCATTTAGTCTCATGTAGAAAGCTTTTATATCTTTAGGATAATCTGTAACAAATATTGGCTTTTTAAATACGTTCTCAGTTAAATATCTTTCATGTTCTGTTTGAAGATCAATTCCCCATTCTACTGGATATTGGAATTTTTCACCCGATTTTATAAGTATGTCAACGGCTTCTGTATAACATATTCTTCCAAAATTTGAGTTTGCAACATTATCTAACTTTGCAAAGAGTTCCTTATCTACAAATGAGTTAAAGAACTCCATCTCTTCAGGAGCATTTTCTAGAACATAGTTTATAATGTACTTTACTAAATCCTCAGCTACATCCATGTAATCTTTTAGTTCTGCAAAAGCCATCTCAGGTTCAATCATCCAAAATTCAGCTGCATGTCTAGCTGTATTTGAATTTTCAGCCCTAAATGTTGGACCAAAAGTATAAACGTTTCTAAAAGCAAGGGCAAGAGTCTCAGCTGATAGCTGGCCACTTACAGTAAGATTAGTTTCTTTTCCAAAGAAATCTTGAGAAAAATCTATTTTTCCGTCTTTATCCTTAGGAACATTATTCATATCTAATGTAGTAAGTCTAAACATCTCACCAGCACCTTCACAGTCACTGCCTGTGATTATAGGAGTATTAACATATACAAATCCTTTTTCATTGAAGAATTTATGAACTGCATAAGCTGCTAAGGAACGGACTCTAAATACAGCTGAAAACATGTTGCTTCTAGGTCTTAAGTGTGCTATTGTTCTTAAATATTCAAGAGTATGTCTTTTTTTCTGTAATGGATAATCAGAGGATGATTTTCCTTCTATAGTTATTTTCTTAGCTTTAATTTCAAAGGGTTGTTTAGACTCTGGTGTAAGTACAATAGTACCTTCTACAGACAAGGAAGTACAAATTGGAAGCTTAGTTATGTCTTTAAAGTTTTCCAAGTTTTCTTCAAATACTATCTGAATGTTTTTAAAGAAGCTACCATCATTTAGTTCTATAAAACCAAATGTCTTAGAATCTCTTAATGTTCTAACCCATCCTGAGATTTTCACATCTTTCCCATTAAAGTTTTCTGATTCTCTATAAAGCTTTTTTATTAGTGTTATTTCCATGTTTTATTTCCTCCTAAGGTAAGTCTATTATTATATATGTGTCATTAATATTATTATCCTATTTTAGCTATTTAAATTTATGTTCATGATTTAGAAGCCACTCTTTTCTCCATAGACCTCCACCATACCCAGTTAGAGATCCACTAGCACCTATGACTCTATGGCAGGGTATTATTATACTTATTTTATTATTATGGTTAGCTCCACCTACAGCTCTAACAGCTTTTTCGTTTCCTATAGCATTTGCAATATCCATGTAAGAATAAGTTTCACCATAAGGGATGTCTAATAGTTTATACCATACCTTTTTTCTAAATTCTGTTCCTTCTATAATTAGCTTTACAGTAAATTCTTTCCTAACACCTCTAAAGTATTCATCTAACTGTTGAATACATTCTTTCAAGCAATCAGGAATATTTGATGATACTATATTTTCTTCTACAAAGTATAAGGAAATGATTCCTCCTAAAGTACCTTTAATCTCTATGGTTCCAATAGGGGAAGAATAGTATGCTTTATATACGTTATTCATGTGATACCACCTAATATAATTAAGATTTTCATATATTATTAGTTTATAATATAAATAAGTTAATTGTCTATAAAAAGTATCCATTCTATGAAGAGTAAAAAGGTAATGTTCAGCATAAATTATTTATGGTACGGTTCACCATTCATTATTCTAAACCCTCTGTATATTTGCTCTAAAAGAATTACTCTCATAAGTTGATGAGGGAAGGTCATTTTAGAAAAACAAAGGCTAAAATCTGCTTTTTTTAACACCTCATTAGACAGGCCAAGAGATCCACCAATTATAAAGGCTAAATGGCTGTTTCCTTTTAAACCAGAGTCTTTTATAAAATCACATAACTCTTCGGAGGAGAGCATCTTTCCTTTGAGGTCTAGCGTTACCACGAGCATATTTTCTTTAATATATTTTAAGATGCTTATTCCTTCTTTTTCTTTTATTATTAGTTCTTCTTTAGCTGAAGCGTTATCAGGAGTCTTTTCATCAGGTACTTCTATTATATCTAGCTTACAGTATCTTGAGAGGCGTTTAGAATACTCTTCAATAGCAGCTTTTAAGAATTTTTCTTTAATTTTACCTACAGATATTATAGATATATTCATTATTTGTTCTCCATTCTACAAATATTCAAAGTAAAAAATCCTTACACAATTGTGTAAGGACTCTGTTTTAGATTAAGCGTTTTTGCCGCAGCAATGTTTGTATTTTTTACCGCTTCCACAAGTACAAGGGTCATTTCTTCCAATTTTGTTTTTATTAACAACAGTTTTAGAAGCAACCCATTGTTGACGAATTTCTTTTCTCTTTTCTGGTGAGAATATAGAATCCCATTGAGAAAGACCATAAAGATAATCAGCTTTAGCATCTAACATATTAAAATATAACTTTTCAAAGTCTATTTTAATACTAATATTAGAATCCTCCTCTAGGTTTTCTAAGTCAAGAGATTCTAATAGACTATCATTTACTCCATCTAGGAATCCCATGAAAAATATAGTTGAAGCCTCATACTTAGCAGCTAAATCCTTAATAGTCCCGCTGATAGTATCGTTATGTTCAGCTAAAATTTTAGTATAGATATGTTTTTCAATTGAGCCGTATTCTTCCCAGAAAGCAGCCTCACCCTTAGTTTTTACGAAATCTATAACCATATCTGTCCAATCTTTATACAAACTCATAGTTTTTTCTCCTTTTGAAAATATATTTTAACTTTAGTAATGTATATTACTTGAAATATTATAATAAAAATTATAATATTTTTCAATGATTTTTCATTTTATTTACTATTTTTAGTATCTTATAAATCTTCTGTTTTCAGCACATATTCAGCATTTTTATCACAATATGCACATTTACATTGTTCGGCTTTTTCTAAATAAGGAAAGGTTTCATTTTCTAATAAAAAGTCATCAATTGCCATGTCTACATGATTTTCACAACAATACTTATTTCTTTTTAGCATTTTGTATATCATCCTTTCCTATAGGTTTCGATAAATCGAAATGTCCGCCCAAAATATCAGTATCCTTGTTTTCTACTGATATTTTAACTTTTTCTACAGATGAAATTTGAGTCAGGGACCAAATAATGCTCTTTAGGCAAATTTCTTCTTTTGAAGCAGTCATATCTACATTTGCTTCTTTACTAAGATTTACATAAGCGATACTATTTTTTATAGATAGACTTAAAATTCTTGTTTCTTTCGGTAAAACTGGTTTAAGCTTACTCTTTACAGAAGGTCCTTTTATAAGTTCGTTAAGAATCGTTTCACCAAATATTTCATCATTTCTCATGACTCTCTCTTCTTGTGAAATTTCAGGAGTATTGATATCTTTAGAGGAGTCAAAATAAATATTTAAATCTAATAGGTTTTCTTTTTCTCTTGATAACGCTATCTGTTTTTCTTTTTCTTTACTATTTAAACTCAACTTATCTTTCTTTTCACAAGTAGTTAAACTTAATGCAGAAAGTATTGCTACAGAACATATTAGTAGGCCAAAAGTTTTTTTCATATTGATCACCTTTTTAACTAAAATTCTATATAATTACTTGGCATATCTCTTTTTGCCATAGATAAGCATAAGTCCTTGTCTAATTTAATTTTAGCATCTTTTAATACATTTACAACTGTTTGATATGCAAGTTCAGGGTAATTATTAGTTTTACTTAAATGACCTAAAATTATTTTTTTGAATTTGCTATTAGTAATGTTAATTATGGCTTTTCCGCAATCATCATTAGATAAGTGCCCAACATTACTTAAAATTCTTCTCTTTAAATTATAAGGGTATGGACCGAATTTTAGCATTTGTATATCATGATTGCTTTCAAGTAATATTACGTCAGCATCTTCTAAGTGGTTACTTACTTCTTCTGAAAATACTCCCAAATCTGTTGCTATGCAAGCCTTTTTATTTTTGTGGCTTAAAGAATAACCAGAAGGAGCTGCCGCATCATGGGATATTTCATAACTAGTTATATCCATATCCTTAATATTTATGTAGTTATTTTCAATTATTCTAATGTTTTCAGTTTTTATCTTACCTAATGTTTTGGACATAGCTTCCCATGTAGCTGAATTTGCATAAATAGGTATATCATATTTTCTAGATAGAACACCTACCCCTTTTGTATGATCTGTATGCTCGTGAGTAACAAATATGGCATCTATGTCTTTAGCATTTTGTCCAATATGTTCAAGTGCCTTTTCAATATGCTTTCCAGGAAGTCCTGCATCTATTAAAACTTTAGCCTTATCTGAAGATGCAAATATACTATTTCCACTACTACCACTGTACAAAGGACAAAAAATCATATAAATTCTCCTATCTTAAAAGTTGAATTATTCAGAGCAAGAAACTCTTCTTATATCTGCACCTAGTGCTTTAAATTTATCTTCGATATTTGGATAACCTCTGTCAATGTGCTCAATGCTTAAGACTTCTGTTGAACCTTCAGCTATAAGACCAGCAATTACCATAGCTGCACCGGCTCTTAAGTCCGTTGCCTTTACTACAGCGCCGGAAAGCTTATCTACTCCATCTATAATAGCAGTTCTTCCTTCTACCTTTACATTAGCGCCCATCTTCTTTAATTCGTCAACGTGTTTAAGTCTACTTTCCCATATGCTTTCATTAATAATACTTCGGCCTTTAGCTACAGTTAAAAGTGTACTCATAGGTTGTTGTACATCCGTTGGAAAACCAGGATAAGGTTGAGTCTTTATATTAACTCCTTTAAGTCTACCAGTAGCTTTTACAGTAATAGAATCACCATTTTCTGTTACCTCAGCACCTATTTCTATAAGCTTTGCAGAGATAGACTCAAGATGTTTTGGAATAACATTTTCTATAGTTACTTCGCCACCACAAGCAGCAGCAGCTATCATATATGTACCAGCCTCTATTTGATCTGGTATTACACTATATGAGCAACCTTTTAACTCTTTTACTCCAACAACTCTTATTATATCAGTACCAGCACCTTTTATATTAGCGCCCATGCTATTTAAAAAGTTTGCTACATCTACTACGTGAGGTTCTTTTGCTACATTTTCCAAAGTAGTTACACCTTCAGCAAGTGTAGCTGCTAACATAACATTTATTGTAGCACCTACTGTTACGACATCAAAAAATATATTAGTACCAATTAATCTATCAGCTTCAACTGTTACACATCCATGTTTAATCTCTACTCTTGCCCCTAGAGCTTCAAAACCTTTTATATGTTGATCTATAGGTCTAACACCAATAGGGCATCCTCCAGGTAGTTCTACACTAGCCTTTTTAAACCTGCCTAAAAGAGCACCTATCAAGTAGTAAGATGCTCTCATTTTTCTTACATCTTCAGTATTAGCATTTACGTTATTTATAGAGGTACTATCTATTACAACAGAATTTTTACCTATAATTATATTACAGCCTAAACTTTCAAGTATTCTCTCTAAACAATGAACATCCTCAATGTCAGGTATATTATCTATAGTACAAGTACCTTTACTGGCCATTATTGCAGCAGGAACTATTGCTACAGCAGCGTTCTTAGCACCATTTATTTCTATACAACCAGAAAGAGGGTTACCACCATTAATAACTAATTTATCCATTCCCGCATCCATCCTTATCATCAATTTTTATTTATATATCTAAATTTAGAAAATCTTTAATTCAAATTATTACACAAACTTTATTATAACATAATTCTATAATATTTTAACACTAATTTTAAAAATGTGAATAGGTTGTTTATGTTGTATCTAAAAAAATTTTGAAATTACCTTAAGAAATTTATAGTATATAACAATATTAGGTGTTTATGTTATATATGTGTGTTATTATGTTAGAGTGAGATATAATATATTATGAATATAGAAAATAATTTTATCTTTATTTTTAAATAATTAGTGGTATATTTTTGTGTGAAAATATGATAAAAAATAATTATATGTTATAATAATGTTTAATTTATACATACTAAGTAGTACGTAATGATTATTAATTTTTGGGGGACTGGAAAAGTATGAAATATTATTTAGTTGCTTTATTTGACAAAAATTCTTATTCCTATATTGAGGAAATACAGAGGAATATATGTAAAAAGTACAAGATATATAAAAATATGCCTGTGTTACACATAACTTTAGAAATTATAGGAGATCCAGATATAGAAAAGCTAAATAAAATAATTTCTGATATGATAAAACCATATAAAAAGTTTAAAGTGGAAATTAATGGAGCTATTTGTTTTGATCCGCCTTATAAATCAGTAAATTTAAAAATTGAGAATAAGGGATATATTATTAGACTAGCTAGACAGTTAAATGATACTTTAAAGTTACATGGATTTGATGTAAGAGACAATATTGATAATTGGGACTTACACGTAGCCTTAGCAAATACTAATCATGCTATAAGGGAGTGGAGTTCAAAAGAGTACGTTGCTGCTTGTCAAAGTACTAAAAAAGAAGACATACACAAGATGGCGAAAATAGATAGGATAGAACTCTGGAAACCAATAAATAATAAAAAGGAAATGGTAGTAAAAAGTTTTTTACTTAAAGACTTTTAACAATACAATTAAGTAACTTAAATATAAGAAATTCCTACATACTAAGGAGGTGTGTGGGAATTTCTTTTTTTAAAAAAACTTTTATGAATAGCTATGAAAAAGTTTACAAAAACTAATTGACATATAGGAAATAATAATATACAATTTACTTAATCGGTTAACTAAACCGGTTAACTTAAAAAGAGGTGATTAAAAATGCAAAAAAATGTTTGTATTTTAGGAAGTATAAATATGGATCTAGTTTTAAGAGTTAATAGATTAGTAAAGCCAGGAGAAACTATCTTATCAAAAAATTTTAAAAAGGTTTCCGGAGGAAAAGGTGCTAATCAAGCAGTAGCTGCTAAAAGATTAGGTGCAAATGTTTCTTTTATAGGAATGGTTGGTGCTGATGATAACGGTTTCGAAATAGTGAAGGCTTTTAAAGAAGATAAAATAGATGTTAGTCACATAAAGGTTAGTAATAATGATCCTACGGGTATGGCAATTATCACTGTGGATGATGACGGCAGAAACTCAATTGTGGTAGTTCCAGGAGCTAACATGAAAATTGATAATACCTCAATAGAGGAATCAAAAGATGTTATAAAGGATTCTAAGCTTTTAATAGCACAGTTTGAGACATCAATAGAAGCTACAATAAAAGCTTTTAAGATTGCTAAGGAAAATGGCGTAATTACTATTTTGAATCCAGCGCCAGCAAGGAATATTCCAGAAGAATTATTGAAATTAACAGATATTATAGCACCAAATGAAACTGAGGTGTTCGAACTTACGGATATTAAGGTGGATGACACTGATAAAATAAGAGAAGCTGCAGATAAACTCATTGAAAAGGGAGCAAAGTTTGTAATAATAACTTTGGGAGAGAGAGGTGCAGCTTTAGCTGACAAGGAAAAGATTACAATTGTGCCAGCGTATAAAGTAAAAGCTGTAGATACAACTGCAGCTGGTGATAGTTTTATAGGAGCATTAGCTACTAAACTACAAAATAAGAAGGAAGTGTGCTTTGAAAATATAGAAGAAGCTATTAAATTTGCTAATAAGGTTTCATCAATTGTAGTGCAGAAACAAGGTGCACAGCCATCACTTCCATACTTAGACGAGGTATTAAAAGCATATAAGGAGGAGTAACATTATGAAAAAGTCAGCATTATTAAATTCAAATATTTCTGAAGTTGTATCTAGAATGGGACATACAGATGCTTTGGCCATAGGAGATTGTGGTCTTCCTATTCCTGATGAGACTAAAAGAATAGATATAGCGCTTATAAAAAATATACCTACCTTTATAGATACATTAAGAGTTGTTTTGATGGAGCTCCAAATTGAAGGAGTAGAGATAGCTAAGGAAACTATGGAGGTTAGTCCAAATTTATATGAAGAGATAAAGAAAGCTATTGGAGATGTTAAGATAACAGTAATTACTCATGAGGAATTGAAACAAAAATTGAAGGACTGTAAAGCCGTGATAAGAACGGGAGAACAAACTCCATATGCAAATATAATATTAAAATCAGGTGTTGTTTTTTAAAAATATTTCTAGGAGGAAAAGATATGGAAAATAATAAGCCTCTATTACAAATGGTTGACATATCAAAATCTTTTCCAGGTGTAAAGGCACTTCAAAATGTAAACCTGAAGGTGCATAGAGGAGAAGTGTTAGCATTACTTGGAGAAAATGGAGCAGGAAAATCAACGCTTATGAAAATACTAAGTGGTGTTTATAAAAAAGATTTAGGTAAAGTTATTATAGATGGAGATGAAGTAGAGATTCAGGGAATTAAACATGCTGAAAGCTTAGGTATAACAATTATACATCAAGAACTTAGTGTACTTCCTAATTTGACCGTATCTGAAAATATATTTTTAGGAAATGAGAAATTCAGTAAGGGAACTAGAAGAATAAATAAAGCTTTGATGAGTGAAAGAAGTAAAAGCTTCTTGGAGCAAATTGGGTGTAATATAGAGCCAGATACTTTAGTAAAAGATATAAATGTAGGCGAAATGCAGATGATTGAGATTGCAAAAGCATTAACTAAAAATTCAAGTATTATTATTATGGATGAACCTACGACTGCACTTACAGATGTAGAAACAAAAAAATTATTTGAGGTAATACGAAAATTAAAAGAAAAAGGAATGGCTATCATATATATATCTCACAGAATGGACGAAATTTTTGAAATTTGTGATTCAATAACGGTTTTAAGAGATGGTAAATACGTTGGAGATGTTGAAACTAAAAAAGTCACTAAAGATGACCTAATAACTATGATGGTTGGTAGAAAGCTTGAAGAACAATTTCCTTATAAAGAATTTGATAAAACAGAAACTTTATTGAAAGTTGAGAATGTATCATTAAGGGATAAAGTGAAAAATGCTAGCTTCGAAGTTAAGGCAGGAGAGATTTTGGGTGTTGCTGGTCTTATGGGTGCAGGAAGAACAGAACTTGCAAAAACCATTTTTGGTGACTATAAGATGAACTCTGGCGAAATTTATGTAGATGGTAAAAAGGTAAGGATAAAATCACCTAAGGATGCAATAGAATATGGAATTTGTTATCTTTCAGAAGATAGAAAAAAAGAAGGGTTGATTTTAAATATGTCTGTAAGAGAAAATATGACCCTTTCTAACTTGAAAACTTATGAAAATAATTTAATGAAGATAAATAAAAGATCAGAAAAATCAGAAGTTAAAGAGTATATACAAAAGCTTTCAATAAAGACTCCCACTCAAGAACAATTAATAAAAAATCTTAGTGGAGGTAATCAACAAAAAGTAATTTTGGCAAAATGGCTTATGCTTTCTCCTAAGGTTTTAATAATCGACGAACCTACAAAGGGAATAGATGTAGGTGCAAAAAAAGAAATATATGAAGTATTAAATGAGTTAAAGAGTGCTGGAAAGGCTGTTATAATGATTTCTTCTGACATGGCGGAAATAATTGGTGTAAGTGATAGAGTAATGGTAATGCATGAAGGAAAAATTACAGGTCAATTAAATAGAAACGAATTAACTCAAGAAAATATAATGAAGTATGCTATTGGTATTTAATTTATTCATTAATATAAAAATACGAAGGAGAAGGTAAAATGGGAAAAGATGTTAAAAGTTTACTTTTTAAGTATAAATCTTTGATTGGACTAATAATACTTTGTTTAGCTATATCCTGTGTTGCTCCTAGATTTCTCACTATTACCAACATGCTCAATGTATTTACTCAGGTTTCAGTTAATGCAATAATTGCGGTAGGTATGTGTTTTGTAATATTAACCGGTGGAATAGACTTATCTGTTGGGTCAACCCTTGCAATAGCAGGTGCTGTGGCAGCAACTTTAGCACAGAAAAATTTTAATATTTTTATAATATTAGTTGTAGTTTTAATAATTGGTGGTTTAATCGGTTTTATTAATGGAATAATAGTTTCGAAGGGAAAAATCCAGGCTTTTATAGTAACATTAGCTACTATGACAGTATTTAGAGGAGTAACTTATGTTTATACTAATGGAACTCCGATATCTGGGCTTGGATCAAGCTTTACTGTAATTGGTAATGGAACCTTAGCAGGAATACCTGTACCTGTTATAATAATAATCCTCGTGGTTTTAGTAGCATGGTATGTATTAAGTCAAACTAGATATGGTAGATATGTATATGCTGTCGGTGGAAATGAAGATTCAGCAAGATTATCAGGTATTAATACAGATAAAATTAAATCTTTAGTTTATGTTTTATGTGGTGTAACAGCTGCACTAAGTGCTGTTGTGGTAACAAGTAGAATAGGATCTGCATCTCCTAATGCAGGAAGCGGTTTTGAACTAGATGCTATTGCTGCAGTTGTACTTGGAGGTACTAGTCTTTCAGGTGGAGAAGGGTCTGTTATTGGTACAATAATAGGTGCAATGATAATAGGCGTATTAAATAATGGACTAAACTTAATGAATGTATCACCATTTTATCAATTAATAGTAAAGGGATTAGTTATATTATTAGCTGTTATGCTTGATAAGAAAAATAAATAATTATATATAAAAAATTTATATATAAAAATTACAATTGAAACTAAGGGAGGAATTTAATCATGAAAAGAATTGGTTTAAAGATGGTATCACTTGCAATAACAGGAGTGCTTGCAATTGCGGGTCTTACAGGATGTGGAACTAAAACTCAACAGGGGACTCAAGGTACTAGTGGAAACAAAAAAATAGGTATGGTAGTATCAACTCTAAATAATCCATTTTTCGTTACAATGAAAGATGGAGCAACTAAAAAGGCAAAAGAACTTGGCTATGATTTAGTAGTTATTGATTCACAAAATGATGCAAGCAAAGAAAGAGCAAATGTAGATGACCTTATACAACAAGGTGTTTCAGCATTAATTATAAATCCGACAGATAGTGATGCCGTTGGAAATTCAATAAAAGCAGCAAATGATAAAAAAATTCCAGTTTTAACTGTAGACAGACAAGCAAATCAAGGTACTGTTGTTACTCATATAGCCTCAGACAATGTTAAAGGTGGAAAGTTAGCAGCAGAGTTTATACTTGAAAAGTTAGGTGGTAAGGCTAATATAGTTGAGCTTCAAGGATTACCAGGAGCGTCAGCTACAAGAGATAGAGGTAAGGGATTCCATGAAGGTGTTGATGGTAAGGCTAACGTAAAGGTGGTTGCAAGCCAGGCAGCAGACTTTGATAGACAAAAGGGATTAAATGTAATGCAAAACATAATGCAGTCTACACCACAATTTGATGCTGTATTTGCTCACAATGATGAAATGGCATTAGGAGCAGTTAAAGCATTAAGTGGTAAGAATGTTATAATTGTAGGTTTTGATGGTACTGATGACGCTAAAAAGGCAGTTGAAAGCGGAGAAATGACAGCTACAGTTGCTCAACAACCAGATTTAATGGGAAGCTTAGCTGTTGAAAATGCAGTAAAGGTTGTAAAAGGTGAAACTGTAGAAAAACAAATTCCAGTAGATTTAAAACTTATAAAGAAATAGTAAAATCCAGGGTTAACACCCTGGATTTTATAAAATATAATTTTAAGTATGAGGGTATAGAAAATTTGAAGAAAATTACAGAATTAAATTCGATGAGGGGTAACGATGAAGAAGGTAACAATGCTTGATATTGCAAAAAAAGCGGGAGTTTCAAAGGCTACGGTTTCGATGGTACTGAATAAGAGAGATCAGAGCATAAGCGAGGAAACTAAGAAAAAAATACTAAAATTAGCCGAAGAGTTAAATTATATTCCAAACTCATTAGCTAGAGGGCTAAGTACTAAAAAGACAGGGACGATAGGGATAATATTGCCCGATATCACAAACCCATTTTTCTCGTCCATTGCAAGAGCTATTGAGGATGCTGCTAATTCATTAGAGTATAATGTAATACTTTGCAATACAGATAATGAAATTGATAAGGAAGTAGATTATATAAAGCTACTTATAAGTAAAATTGTAGATGGGGTTATCTTTATAGCAGGAGGAGAAAGTAGTAGCAGTGTGAAAATTTTGAAAAGTAATAACATACCTTTTGTGCTTGTGGATAGATATATTGATAACTATAAGGATGAACATGGGGTGTATTTGTTAAATGAAGAGGGTGTTATAAAAGGAATTGATTATTTGTATAAAAAAGGAAATGAAAAAATTGTTTTTGTGAAAGGCCATGAAAATATTACAGTCTCCAATGAAAGATTAAAAGGATACAAGTATGCAATGAATAAATATGGCATATATGATGAAAATCTAATATTTAAAGGCAACTTTAATATAGAAGGAGGAATTAAGGCTACTGAGGCAATATTAAGCAAACTAGATAAGGTTGAGGCCATATTTTATAGTAATGACATGATGGCTTTAGGTGGAATGAAGGTTTTATTAAGAAAGGGTTTTAGGATTCCAGAGGATATAAGAATAATGGGCTTTGACAACATAGATATATGCGGAATTTTTGAACCAGAGCTAACTACAATAGGGCAGCCTATATATAAGATGGGAAAAGAGGCTTGTAAGCTGCTTATAAATATAATAAATGAAGTAGATATTAAGGATAAAGAAATTTATTTTGAAACAGAACTTATAATAAGAGGAACTGCTTAAGAATAAATTAAGACCCCGCATAAAGATATGCGGGGCTTTTTAAAATGATTAAACGTCTAATAAGTTGTTTTTGTATGAAGTATATAAATCTCTAAGCTCAATTATCTTAGCATCCATTTGAACTTGAAGTTCCGATACAGTTGCATAATCTCCAGCGCTTATAGCATCCTTTACTCTTGTAAATAAGCTCTTAGTTGAGTAAGTATCTTTTAATAAATATTGTCTTAAAGCATGAACTTTCTGCCAGTTAGCTACATCAAGATCAAGAGCTCGCTCAGCGCAGTGAAGTTTCTTACAGCTTCTGATTTCATCAGCATAGTTAGAGATTATTCTTGAACTGATTTCAGTTAACCATCTTCTTTCTACACCAGTACGGAAACTGTTAAGTATTTTCTCTGAAAATACATCACCACATTTTAATACATCAAGTTTTTCTGGATATTTATCAAATGCTATTATATTTTCATAAACTGTAGCAGGTGCTTTACCAAATAATCTTGATCTTTCTTCATCAGTGTAATCTTCAAATACATCTTCTTCACTTCTGTAAGCTCTATCTTTTTCAAGATATGCAGTTTCTTCACCAGCAGCCTTTGAAAGCTCAGCAAGTAAATCAGCTTCTGTTTTTTTGTTACCTATAGCATAGTTTATGCCATCCATTGAAGTAGTAAATAATGCTGCTAATGCTAAATAGGTGTTTGTGAATGGATTTGGAGCTCTAAGCTCAAATCTAGTTCCTAGAGGATTTTGTAAGTCTCTAATAACACCTAGTAATATAGTTCTATTTCTTGAAGGAACTTCAACTGAATGTCCTAAAGATGTAACTATACATACTGGAGCTTCAAATCCAGGTTTTAATCTTCTTAATGAATCGTTAGTAGCAGATACGATTGGGTTTATAACTTCATAGTTCTTTAATATACCCATTAATGATCCGTATCCATATATACTTAAGAAGCTGTTGTCAGTTGAAGCATATAGGTTAAATCTTTTTCCGTTGTTTAATTTTAAAGCAATACTTAAGTGAGTGTGTTCTCCGCTTCCAGCTACTCCGTGGATTGGTTTAGCTAAGAATGTAACATCAAGTCCGTATCTTCTGAAAGTTTCTTTTACTAGTGTTCTAACGAAAAGTTCATTATCTGCAGCTTGAACAGCATCAGCATATTTCCAGTCTATTTCAAGTTGTTCCATAACGTGAGTAAGGTCACCAGTTTCGCTTAAGTGAGCCTTTATTCCACCAACTTCTTTATGTCCCATTTCTGGCTCTAAGCCATATGCTTCCATTAATAATAATGTTTCTTCAAGAGCTGATCTTACAGCACCTTTAGTTCTAGTCCAATATTGCTCTTGAAGAACTTGAGATGTTGAAAGTTCTTGAATTTCAGCAGTTTCATCTGGAGTTTTTACCCAGAACTCAAGCTCAGTAGCAGCTGTAGCTATTACATCAGCTACATCCTCAAATTTAGCACCATATGATGCTAATAATTCAGGATTCTTCTTGTATGAATCAAGTAATGAGTCTTTAACATAAGCAGTTGCAGCTTTTAAAATGTGTCTAGAATCAACAGCTTTGCCCTCGTGTATTAAGAAGCAAGGAATTCTTAATGTTCCTACTGGCTTATTTGTTTCTTCATCCATAAGTTCAAAGTTATAGTCTACGAACCAGTTAACTTCTGTATCAGCTATCATATCAACCTTAGCATTATTTAATGATGCTATTCCAGGAAGAACAACTGATGATCCGTCTGTTTGGATTGCTCCCTTTAAGAATCCGCCAATATCTTCTAAGAAGATTTTCATAGGGATTTTTTCATCTGTATCATTTCCAGATAAATCTATACCAACAAGGGATACAAATTTTATTTCTGAATGAGCAGTTAAAATACTTTTTAAGTCTTCTACTGAGTGATTTTCTTTTGAAATAACATAGATTAGATCTTTGTTCATGAAAGTTACCTCCCCAAAATAATAAATAATATATTAACTCATATTTGATTACGTGGTTTTATCAAATTAATATTAATGGTGTAGTTTTATTATTCTAATTTTATTAATTTAATATTAATCACGTGTTTTTTTTAATTTTTTTACATTTTATAATCATGATTTTATAATTAATATGTAAATATGTCAATAGTAAAAGTGAATGAATTTATTAAAAATATTGCAGTATTAGGTTATTTAGTGAATATATTTATTAAATAAGCATGTTTATAATATATATTTTTTCTAGTTTATAGAAATAGTATGTTATATAATATAAGATATATACATATGTTAACAAACATAATGAGGTGGTAAAGTGAATGTAGAAGATAGACCTATTGGCTTTTTTGATTCGGGAGTAGGAGGTCTTAGTGTCTTAAAAGAAGCAGTTAGGCTTCTTCCTGGTGAAAATTTTATCTATTTTGGTGATTCAAAAAATGCACCTTATGGCATAAAAGATATAAATGAGGTTAAAGCTTTAACATTTAATGCTGTGGATTTTTTGATAGAAAAAAATGTTAAAGCACTAGTTGTAGCCTGTAATACAGCTACTAGTGCAGCCATAATAGATCTAAGGGAAAAATACAGTAGGATTATGCCTATTATAGGTATAGAACCGGCTTTGAAGCCAGCGGTGGAATATAAAAGAAAAGGGAAAATAATTATAATGGCAACACCGATGACTTTATCAGAAAGTAAATTTAGCAATCTTATGAATAACTATAAGAGTGAAGCTCAAATAGAACCACTACCATGCCCTGGTCTTGTGGAACTTATAGAAACAGGAGTAATAGAAGGAGATCAATTAGATAAATACTTAAGAGAAAAAATGAATCCTTTTCTGGATGAAGGCATAGCAGCTGTAGTTCTTGGATGTACCCATTATCCATTTATAAGAAAAGCGCTGTCTCAAGTATTAACAGAGAAAGTACCTATTATAGATGGGAGTAGGGGAACTGTAAAACAGTTAAAGAGACAGTTGAATGAGTATAATATCATAAATAAAAAGATCAAAGGTGGAAGTATAGAAATAAATAATTCTTTAAATAGTGATGAAATTATAAAGTTAAGTTATAAACTGCTTAATCTAGAAGAATAATAAAATGGAAATTGAATTTTTATTGCAATTTAATTAACGAGGCTGACATGTATTTGTCAGTTTTGTTAATTTTACAACAATAATTTTTGGCATATAACTTATTGTTGGGATAATAATTATAACTTTTATATAAACTATTTTTATAATTATCTGAATACAAATAAGTTAACTGATAAGCAGGGTGAAATTGAATGGATAATAGAGAAGATAATCCTATAAAACAAAATCTAAATATTAAACAGTATATGGGGTGGTTTATGTGCTTATCCTTCCCATTTACTATAAGAGGAATAATGGATATTGTTAGGTTGCCATTAATTGCAGCAGTTATATATTGGTTCATTTGTGGATTATTATTAAGATACCTGATAGACAAAAGACTACCCTACTGTAGGCCTAAAATTAAATACATAAAAAGAGAAACTGTTGCAGTTGCATTACTTACTTTGCTTAGTGTTTGTTTCTATATAAGTGATTGTAATCAAAATAGCACTTTATATAAGGGAGAAATTCTAAACTCACTAATATTTGCATTACTAAATGGGTGTTTTCAGCAGTTAGTTTGGATTAATATATTTGAGCTTGCAGGAGCTAGGATTAAGTTAAGTGGATTTATAGCTGTATTTATACATATAGTATTTATTAACTTATTTTTTTGGAATAATTTTATCATTATGCCCAGTATTCATAGTACCTTATTTATTATGGCACAAGGATTTTTAGTTGTAATATTGCTTATCATATACATGAAAACTGATGATATAACTATAGTTAGTATCCAAAATGTTGTATACAATTTGATTATAGTTTTTGCTAATGGGTTTGGATGTAATCCGTTTATTTATATTAAGTAAAACTATAATAATTATAATTAATTTATTGATTGCATTGACCAGTGGATATAAAAGCATTATTATATAAAAAATAGTAAACAATATAAAATATGATATAATTCAATATAGAAAGTAAATATTTTTATGATTTATTGAAGGGAGAATGAAAAGTATGAATCCAATAGTTACAATTAAGATGAAAAATGGTGGAGTAATGAAAGCTGAACTATACCCAGAAATTGCTCCAAACACAGTAAATAATTTTATAAGCTTAGTAAAAAAAGGTTTCTACAACAATCTGATTTTTCACAGAATAATTCCAGGTTTCATGATTCAGGGAGGATGTCCTGAAGGTGCTGGAACTGGTGGTCCAGGGTATTCAATAAAAGGAGAATTTGATATTAATGGTTTCAAAAATGACTTAAAGCATACAGAAGGTGTTTTATCTATGGCAAGAGCTATGCATCCAGACTCTGCTGGAAGTCAATTCTTCATAATGGTAGAAGATGCTCCTCATTTAGATAGACAATATGCTGCTTTTGGAAAAGTTATTGAAGGAATGGATATAGCTAAACAAATAGTAAGTGTTAAAAGAGACTTTAGAGATAGACCTTATGAAGAACAGGTTATGGAAGAAGTTACAGTGGATACCTT
Source organism: Clostridium magnum DSM 2767 (assembly GCF_001623875.1). GTDB lineage: Bacteria > Bacillota > Clostridia > Clostridiales > Clostridiaceae > Clostridium_AM > Clostridium_AM magnum. Next base: position 83,160 of record NZ_LWAE01000001.1, read on the forward strand.
CGGAAAGGAATATCCAGAACCTGAAAAGATCTAAAGGAAGAGAGGAATATGCTATTGCAGAATAATAAAGCTATTTTGAGCTATAGTTTAAATGATGAAGAAAAGAATAATATTTCTGAAATATTAAATTATAATTGCAAAGTTGTAGAACAAAGCATGGGAAAAATGAAAATAAAAGATATACTTAATGGATTAAAATTGGAGGTTATTAATTCTCATATTCCAAAAGAAAAGGTGATTTTATTTAATAATTTTGAAGATGAGGAATTAAAGAAAACAATTAATCTAATAAAATCAGTTATACAACCTGCACCTATCTTTGCTATAGTTACGGAAACCTCTATCGATTGGACTTTTGAACATTTGTTAGAACACTTAATAGAAGAAAGAGAATGGTATAGAAATCACAGTAGATAAAAGTGGGGGAAAAGTATGAGTCGTGTTGGAGAAAACATAAAAAATACAAGAACTGGCCTAGGCATGAGTCAAAAACAGTTAGCCAAGAAATTAGGCGTAGCTGAAAGATTTATTAATGAAGTAGAGACAGGTAGAAAAATTGCAAATCAAAGCTTGATTGATAGATTATCAAAAGTTTTAGGAAAAGATATAAATGATATTACAATGTCTTTTGAAGAAGAGGTATATAGAGAAGAAAAAACTCAAAAGTTCTCAGCAGAACCTAAAAAAGAAAGTGTAAAAGATGTATGGAGTGAAGCCTTTGGATCTGTATTGAAGAATGTTCCAGTTTACCGATATGACTTAAACAAAGCAATATTATGGAAACAGCTACCTTTAATCAATAATAAGGTAGAGGGGTATGCTCAAGATAAGGTTTTATACTTACAAATAGAAGATGATGATATGATAGGCTTTAGAATAGGACATGGAGATTTAGGTTTTGCTCATGTTACTCATGAAATTGAGAATAATACAATATGTCTTATAGAATACAATAATGGAAGAGCAGTAAGGCAAATAAGAAAATTGGATAACAATAAGCTTTTACTTATAAGCAACAGGGGAAGCATTAGGACAGAAACTGTAGATTCAAAGGAAATAAAAGTATTGGCAAAACTTGATAGAATTGAAATAAAGCTTTAAGTTTTAATTATAATACCAGCAGAAAATTTTGTTTTTCAGATAATTTTCTGCTGGTATTACTATACACCTCTTAAATCAAAGTTTGGTATAAAACTTTCTGAACAAGTTTCATCTTCTTGTATAAAAGCATTTTTAATACCTAATGTTATACAATAGTCTATTAAGGAATCATAGTGTTTAGGGTTTAAAGGTTTGTTTATTTCAAGGTGTTTATTAAATTTGGGCATAGGAGTATATTGATTCATAATACTTATATAAACAGAGTCACTAAAGGTATTATATATATAATCTATGACTTTTTTTGAGTCGAATAGGAGGCCAGGAAGCATAAGATGACGTACAATAACACCCTGATCGATTAAACCTTTAGAATTAATTTTTACATCACCAACCTGAGAAAACATTTCCTCGATGGCTTTTGTAGCATGAGTAAAGTAGTTAGGGGAACTTGAGTATTTTCGTGAGTATTTATCATTAAAATATTTAAGATCTGGAAGATATACATCGACATACCCCTTTAATGCTCTTATAGTTTCTATATTTTCATAGCTATTTGTATTATATATAATTGGTAGGTTTAGGCCCTTAGATTTAGCTATTTTTAGGGCTTCAATTATTTGAGGAACATAATGAGTAGGAGTTACTAAATTTATATTGTGAGCCCCTCTTTGTTGTTGCTCCAAAAATATTTCACTTAATCTTTCAATAGATATTTCTTTACCAACGCCCTCATTGCTTATCTGATGATTTTGGCAAAAGGAGCATTGTAGGTTACAATTTGAAAAGAATATTGTACCAGAACCATCGGTACCAGATATGCATGGCTCCTCCCAATGATGAAGTGATACTCGTGCAACTTTAACATTTTTTCCCGATTTACAAAATCCTATAATACCATCTAGCCTATTTACAGCACAATTTCTAGGACATAGATTGCAGCTTTTAAGCATGTTTAGCATAATAACACCTCTATTTTATGTTTTTCTGATAAATAATTATACAACTATATGTGTGATGTTGTATAGTTTCCATAGGCAAGTACTGTAATCAGTCTATTAAAACAGTAAGTGGAGTTTTAAATTTTAACACTTATATCATGACTTTTTTCTAAAGTAGAAAATCAAGCATTGAATCATGAATACGAAACTTACTACTGCAAATGCAGGATATAGAAATGTTATAAGTTTTACAAATCCAATTTGTGATATAGGTATTGCTATGAGAATAATTAAGACAATGGATTTTTTATATGAAATATTAAATAATTCTTCAAAGTTCTTACCAACGCTATATATATTAGAAACTTCAGTGGAGAACATTTCAAGCCAAATTATAGATAAAAGTAAAATTTGAATTGTATTACCAAATCTATTAGCTATATATAGGAGTGGAATTTGGTATTTAAAAATATAAGGTACATTTACCAATAATAGTAGGTTTATAATAAAAGATAGTATAGTAAGACCAATAGCGCCTATAGAGACTCCTAAAAGAAGATTTTTTTTATTCTTAACCTCTAGTGATAATGGTACAAGAACTCCACAACAACATAGCATATTAAATCCGCCATATATAAGCGAAGAAAAAAGCCAATTATTTTTATAATGAGGAATAGTTTTCAGGTAAGACATATTTATATTTTTATAAAAACATAAATATAGAATAAATATAGTAATTACAACAATAAATAATGAAGGAACAATTAAAGAATTTATTTCAATTAGCCCCTTCGTATCTCTAAAAAGGATAACGAGAGATATTAGTATCATAACAACAATTCCAAACCATTTAGATATACCAAAGTATTCATGAATCAGCGCCCCACTTCCAGCTAAAATTGTTGCAGAACTACCAATCAAAAAAGTAGTAGTTAGTAAGTTGGTAATCTTTCCTATAAAACCTGTGCTCACTAGAGAAATAAGACCATCATAGGAGTTTAGTTTATGTTTTATGCTAATATCTATAACTATAGCACCCATTGCTATGTAAATAAAGCAGCATATGAATAAACCTATAAAGCTTCTATATCCGTATGTAGTAAAAAATTGAGTTATTTCTTGTCCGGATGCAAGACCTGCGCCTACTACTGTTCCGATAAATACAGCACTTATTTGAAAAATCAAAATCAAATTATTTTTCAAAGATATTCCCTCCTTACAATTAGTTGAAATTTAAAAGAATATATCATCTTTGTATAAATATATAAGTGGAAAGTTAAAATAATGATTTATAAATTAAATTTTTATTTTAAGGGAAAACTAAAGAAAAAGTAAAATTATAAGAAATTCATCATAAATGGAGGGAAGCAAGATGAACAGAATGCATATAAGATGGGTAAGTAGGGGCGTAATAATATTATTAGTAATAATTACTTGTGGAATGTTATTAGCATGTGGGGCTAATAAAAAAGAAGAAAGTAAAGAAACAAGTGAAAGTTTTGATATGAAGGCAGCTACAAATGTAACGGATACCTATATGAAATATTTGACTAAGGAGGATATAGAAAATAGTAAGAAGTTTTACTCTAAGGATCTTTTAAAGAGTACTGTCTCTGAGAAGAATAACAATCTAAAAATTTTTGGATATAATTTAACTGATACTAGTGAGGTTGGAAAGTCAGGAGTTTTTAAGCTGAAAGTTGCAAGAGCAGATATTACTAAGCCATTTGCATCCTTAGATGAGTATTCTATTAAAATAGTAAAAGAGGAATCAGAATATAAAATAAGTGAAACAAATAATACTGTACAAAAAGAAGCTTTTATACAAGGAAATCAAATAAGGTTGAGAAATAAAAATAATGTAAACACAAATCTTATAATAGATATTGCTAGTATGCCTAATTATGCTTTTTCTAAGGATGACAAGACTAATATAGGTAAAATACAAGTACCTAAAACAAAGTTTTCGCTTATTAACTTTTCCTACGGTGGAGAAAACTTAGCGATAGCTACTGAAGACAAGGATTCTTATATTGCAATAGTAAAAATAGATGAATCATTAGCAGTACAGTCGGATAAAGGAGAGGATGATAAAGGTGGCGGCGGTGGTAGTAAAGAAAATCAAGGTGATAAAGCCAAAGAAAAACCAATTGGTAAGGAGATTACCTCTGTAGATTTATTAAAGGATTCTAAAGTAGAATTTATGACTTTTTCACCAGAAGAAAAAAATTTAACAGTACAATATACTAAGCCTGGTATTGGGCATTGTTTAAGAGTCTATAAGCTAGAAGGAGGAGACTTAATATCATTTAAGTTTGAAGAAAAGTATCCATTGGATAAAGTGGATATAACCTTCTCATCATATGACAAGGAAACTTTAAATTTCGATGTGGTACCGAAAAAATCAGGAGACAAGACTATAACAGATATTACAGGAAAATGGCAACTAAGTCTTAAGGATTTTAAGGCAAAGAAAATGTGATATAATATATAAGGCATCTTTGACTTGTTTTTTTCTTTCAGGTGCCTAAAAAACAATAAATGGAGAAGAATGATGCTGTGGGGAGATAAGAGATATTATAATTTAAATTATTTTTTAAGACAAAAGTTTGGGTGTAAGGTATTTAAAATATCATTGGATGCTGGATTTTCCTGTCCAAATAGAGATGGCACTATAAGTAAAGGTGGATGTATATTCTGTAGTGAAAGAGGATCAGGAGATTTCGCAGGTAATAGGTCTTTTTCTATAGAAGATCAATTTGTTCATATAAAAGAAATTATGAATAAAAAATGGAAAGAAGGGAAGTATATTGCATACTTTCAGGCGTATACTAATACTTATGCATCTATAGAAACTCTTAGAGAAAAATATGGAGAAGCTGTAAATCAAGATGGAGTTGTAGCATTAGCCATAGCAACTAGACCAGATTGTCTTGGTGAAGATGTATTAAAACTTTTAGAAGAGTTCAATAAGAAAGTTTATACATGGATGGAACTTGGGCTACAAACTTCAAATGAAGAAACAGCGCAGAAAATAAACAGAGGATATAGATTACAGGTATTTGAAAAGGCAGTAAAAGATTTAAGAAGCAGAAACATTGATGTGGTAGCTCATGTGATATTTGGATTACCAGGTGAGACAAAGGAGGATATGCTAGATACAGTAAGATATGTTACAAGTAAGGATATTCAAGGTGTAAAGTTTCATCTACTGCATTTAATGCAAAATACTCCTCTTGTGAAGTTTTATGATAGTGGCGAACTAAAATTTATGACTCAAAATGAATATATAGATATTATATGTTCTGCAATAGCAATGACTCCCTCCAATATAGTTATTCATAGGCTTACAGGAGATTCACCGAGAAATTTACTTATAGGTCCACAATGGAGTTTGAAGAAATGGGAAATTTTAAACTCTATAGATCTAGAACTTAAAGAAAGAAACTTATATCAAGGAATATATAGTAATGAAAAAGCAGTTTAATTTTATTAAACTGCTTAAACTACTTGGAATATATAAAATTTTAAGTAATAAGACTCATCAGAGTTCCAAAGTATTGGGTGATCTGATGATTGGGTTCTAAACTCTACCTGTCTTAGCATTCTTCTTGCATCTTTTGCAGCATCGGCAATAGTCTCTTTGAAAAGCTCAGGATTCATGAAGTGTGAGCAAGAACATGTAACTAAAAATCCGCCAGGTTTAACCATCTTTAAACCCCTTAAGTTAATTTCTTTATATCCTCTCACTGCACTATTTATTGTAGACCTAGACTTTGTAAATGCGGGGGGATCAAGTATTACTACATCATATTTTCTTCCTTCCTTCACCCATTGATGAAGTACATCAAAAGCGTTATGACATTCGAATTTAACTACATCAGAAATACCATTAAGCTCTGCGTTTCTTGTTGCCTCATCGACAGCGAGCTGAGATATATCAAGTCCAAGTACGCTTTTTGCTCCAGCTATTCCAGCGTTTAGAGCAAAAGAACCTGTATGAGTGAAGCAATCTAAAACATCAGCATTTTTACAAATTCTGTGTATTGCATGTCTGTTTTCTTTTTGGTCAAGGAAGAAGCCTGTTTTCTGACCATTCTCTATATCAACATTGTATTTAACACCATTTTCTGTAATTTGTACAATTGTATCAAAAGAATCTGTTAAGAAGCCTTTTGTTTGTTCCATTCCTTCAAGTTTACGTACTTTAACATCACTTCTTTCGTAAACGCCTTTTGCGGCAAAGTCCTCTTGTAATATCTTAACGATTATATCCTTGTATCTATCTATGCCAAGAGCAAGTGATTGTATAACATAATAATCCTCATATTTATCTATTATAAGCCCTGGAATGAAGTCTGCTTCGCCGAATAAAAATCTGCAACTAGAGGTATCAATAATTTTCTTTCTATATTCCCAGGCATTATATAACCTTTTTCTAAAGAAGTTTTCATCTATTTCTTCATCTATATCTCTTGTCATCATTCTTATTGTGATTTTTGAAACGTCATTTACATAACCTTTCCCTATAAAGCTTCCTTTAAAGTTATAAACTTCAACTATGTCTCCATTTTCATAAGTTCCGTCATAACCTTCTATTTCTGTAGTGTATATCCATGGATGTCCATTTTCTGCCTTTCGTCCCATACCTTTATATAAATAAAACTTACAAGCCATTAGTAATTTACCTCCCTGTTTTTGTTCCTTATGTAGTATACCACAAGTGAAAATTTAATAGTACATTTTATTTTTATCTTAAAATTCCTTTGACATAAGCCTTAAGTATAATTTAAACTATTTCTTGTATTAATCATTTTAGTATTTTGTACTTTAAATATTTAAGGGTTAAGGAGAAAATATATGAGCATACTTACAGTTAAAAATATAAGTCATGGTTTTGGAGATAGAGCGATATTTGAGGATGTGTCTTTCAGATTATTAAAAGGCGAGCATATTGGGCTTATAGGAGCAAATGGTGAAGGTAAATCAACATTTATGAACATAATAACAGGAAAATTAATGCCTGACGAAGGTAATGTTATATGGAGCAATAAAGTAAGGGTAGGCTATATGGACCAGCACGCAAAACTTGAAAAGGGAAAGTCCATAAGAGACGCATTAAGAGAGGCATTTCAATATCTATTTGATATGGAGATAGAGATGAATGAGCTTTACGGAAAAATGGGAGACATGAGTGAAGATGAAATGAATAAAGCTCTTGAAAGAACGGCTATCATTCAAGATATGTTGGATAATAATGGATTTTATATAATTGATGCTAAAATAGAAGAGGTTGCAGGGGGACTTGGACTTAAAGATGTAGGATTGGATAAGGATGTAACTGATCTAAGCGGCGGACAAAGAACAAAAGTTTTGTTAGCTAAGCTTTTATTAGAAACACCAGATATATTACTTTTAGATGAGCCTACAAACTATCTAGATGAAGTACACATAGAGTGGCTAAAAACTTATTTACAAAGCTACGAAAATGCATTCATACTAATATCCCATGATATACCATTTTTAAATAGTGTCATAAATGTAATTTATCATGTTGAGAATAGGGCACTTACAAGATATACTGGAGACTACGAAAACTTTAAGAGAGTTTATGATGCAAATAAAAAACAGTTAGAGGCGGCATACGAAAGGCAACAACAAGAAATTGCTAAATTGGAAGACTTTGTTGCGAGAAATAAAGCAAGAGTTGCAACTACGGGAATGGCTAGGGCGAGACAGAAGAAATTAGATAAGATGGATAAGATAGAACTTACGGCTGAAAAACCAAAGACAGAATTTAATTTTAAGACAGCTAGAACTTCCGGTAAACTAATATTTGAAACTAGAGATTTAGTTATCGGATATGATTCACCGCTTTCAAAGCCACTTAACTTAAATATGGAAAGAGGACAAAAGATAGCTCTAGTAGGTGCTAATGGTCTTGGAAAATCTACATTGTTAAAGAGTTTATTAGGACAAATTAAATCTATAAGTGGAGAAGTTGAGTTAGGAGACTATCAAGAAATAGGATACTTTGAGCAAGAAATAAAAGAGGTCAACTATAATTCTTGTATCGATGAAGTGTGGCAAGATTTCCCTGGATATACCCAATATGAAGTAAGATCAGCTTTAGCTAAATGTGGGTTAACAACTAAGCATATAGAAAGCTCAGTTTGTGTATTAAGTGGAGGAGAGCAGGCAAAGGTAAGGCTATGTAAGCTTATTAATAAAGAGACTAATATATTAATTCTAGACGAGCCTACTAACCACTTAGATGTAGATGCAAAAGATGACTTAAAGAGAGCATTAAAAGAATATAAGGGAAGTATTCTTTTAGTATGCCATGAACCAGAATTTTATAGAGATATAGTTACAGATATTTGGAATTGTGAAGAGTGGACAACTAAAATAGTGTAGCAAAAACAAGGTGACAGAAATACTAATGTATATTTCTTGTCACCTTTTTCATATTATTCATTAGAATTTTGTTCTAATATCATAAAGTCTTCTTTTACCCATCCTTTACTGTTGATTCTTTCTTCAGTTATTAGAGAAATTTCATACCATAATTGGTTATTAACATTTGCGCTATCCTCTACTTTTACCAATGTATCTTCCTGAAGAGAATTTAACACTGCTGAGTTATCAATAGGACATATTAGCAACTCACACCTCTTTTTTATGAAACCCTTAGTATTAGCTGGAAGGATGTATTCTACAGAAATCTTCTTGTCTCTCTCAGCTTTTGAGTTTTCCTTTAAACCGTTATTTTGATATTTAAGAAGGAGAATTTGCTTTCGTTGGGCTGCCATTTTATTTGTAAAATAATATGAGATACATACAGCAGCAATTATAATAATTAGAAATAAAAAGCATAGCATTAATATTCCTCCAAAAAGCTCTACAGTATTATTATATTCAGATTTATTAGAAAAACTGTCAATAATATAAAAAAACCTTAGTATGGAATTAAATTGAGATAATATAAATTAAAACTTTAATTGTCAGGGAATTAAATCTTGCCTAAGCCTTATTTTATTACGAAAGTTATACAGCCTCCGTTAATTCCATATAATGTGAAATATACATATCAGCCAAATTAATTATATCTTGTTTCTGGTACTCTGAATAAAGATCATGGACACCAATTACAAGCATATTAGCGGATTTAGCACCTTTAACAGCTGGTAATATATCCTCAAAAACTACACATTCTTCAGGTTTTAAATTTAACCTTTCAGCGGCTAGCAAATAGACATCGGGAAAATCCTTTCCTCTTGTTACTTCATCAGTAGTGGTTATGGAATCGAAAAAATCATAAATGCCATTTTTTTTAAGGGCTAGTTCCACCAGGACACTATAGTTACTTGTAGCTAGTCCAATTTTTATTTGTTTTGATTTTAATAGTGATAAAAATTCTTTAGCACCAGGTTTTAATTCTACATCATTCTTATAATAATTTACTGCCATGTTATTCCATTCGTTTTGAATCTCGTTTATGGTATCAGGAAGGTTAAATCTATTCTTAAAGTATTGAGCCACTTCCAAAAAGCTCATATGTTCAATTTCTTCCTTTAAGTTTTTAGGTAAATCTATATTTCTTTTCTTTAAGTATTCTTCATCAATTTTACTCCAAACCCACATGGAATCAATTAGAGTTCCATCCATATCGAAAATTGCACCTTTAATATTTTTAAGCATAATATCACCTCATTTTAGACCATTAATAAATTTAACACATGGCCTAATATTCACTTTTTAGTATAGCATCATAAAAAATGAATATAAAGTGAAACTTATTCCAAAGGATGAATATAACATTAAATAGCTTCATTATGTATAAAGAAAAAGATGTCTAGAACTAAGAAGTATCATAGCTTTAAACATCTTTAGATTATATATTTAAGATATTAGATAATTGTTATACAGAAAACCTAAAATTTTCTTTCAAATATTTCTATTTTACTTTCATCTTTAAAATCTTCTATGGAGTGAATGCCTAAGTTATCAAGTATTTTATTCATACAGGAGCTATCTACAGCTATCTTTATAGCTGAATTCTCGGCCAGTGTGTTTACATGCTCTGTTCCTTTGGCTCTTGAGATAACTGCCTTTGGACCTCCTACGCAGCCACCGATGCATCCCATTCCTTCTATAAAGTTAGCATCTACATTGCCATTTTGGGCCTTCTCTAAAATGGCTTTACACTCTTTTACACCATTTGCCTGAACTGTTTTAATTAAATCATGTTTTTCAGGAAATAGTTTTTCTATTGCCTCGCTTACAGCTATAGAGACACCTCCAGTACGAGCATAAAGTCGGCCTCCCCTGGAAGCATATTCTGTAGACGAATCACTCTCCAATTCTATGGGGTTTATATTAAGGGCTTCGAAAATATCCTTTAACTCTGCAAAAGTAAGTACAAAGTCTATATCACCTATGAGATCTTTTTCTTTTGCTTCTGCTTTTTTAGCGATACAAGGCCCAATAAAAACAACTTTACAATCATTATTCAATTTTTTCATTACTCTGCCAGCAGCAATCATCGGAGATACTGAAGGCGAAACATATCTAACCATGTCTTCATAGACCCTTTTAAGCATACCTACCCACATAGGACAACAGCAGGAAGTTATCATTAAATCATCTTTTTTCTTTACGAAGTGATCAAACTCAACAGCCTCTTTTAATGTGAGCATATCTGCAAAAAAAGCAACCTCTACCATATCTGTAAAACCTATTTTCTTGAAGGCTGACCTTAATTGTTCAATAGTAACGTTATCTCCAAATTGACCAATTATAGCAGGAGCAACTGCAGCTATTACAGGATGGTCACCTTTTATTAGGTCTAAAAGGGGAATAAATTCGACTCTATCTAGAATTCCACCAGATGGACATGCCTCCACACAAAATCCGCAATCTGTACACTTTTCACTGTTAATTACGCTGGTTTTCTTTTCTTTATCTATAAAAATAGCATTAAAAGGACAAGATTTTTGGCATAGAGTTTCACCATGAATATCAGCACAATCCATAGAACAATGCTTTATTTTATTAACGACCTTATGATTTGCTTCATATGATTTTATTCCTTGATTTAGATCCTCTATAAAATTTTCACTATAGGTTATGCCTATACCACAAAGTGAAGATATAACCTTACATAAATCAGCTTTGTCTATTTCATCTTGTGATAGAATTTCAGATACTATTTCTTCTAACCTATCTTCATAGTATGCTTTTACTATGTTTTTAAATAATTCGCTGTACTTTTGTTTCATAATAACAACTCCTTGTAAATCTTAAGTTTAAATATAACATATATTATACTATTATATTGTGTAAAGTAATTTATTAAAAAACAATAAATATTTTAAAGAATTAATTATTATAGAAATGTAAAAACAGCTGACGCACTTTGTGATTTGTCAGCTATTTTTTAAGATTAAATCATTCCTTACTTTTGTTATCGCCTACACCCCGTGTAGGAACTGTAGACATAACAAAACCTACAAGTACAGATACTAGGGCAGGTGCAATTATATTGATATAAGCTATAAACCATGTTTTATAAAGTACAAAAGCAGTTAGACCAGTTATAGTTATGGTAGCTATGAACGTGTAAATTACAAATTTTGCGAAAGAACCGAAAAACTTTTCATAAAGCCTATGTCTAGTAGGGCCACTGATTATTTTTCGAAATAAAAAATAGGACATAAAGATTAAAACTATATCTACTAAAGCGGATACTAAAAAATTTTTCATAATAAAAACACCTCCAACAGGTTATCAATCATATTATTGCCATATTGGAGATGTTTTACGCATATTTATGGTTTTCTAATTATTTTCTTTAAGATACATTTCTCCTATTTTATATACATCACCAGCACCTACAGTTAAAAAGATATCTCCATCTTCTAAGTTTTCATTTAAATAAGAAACAGCTTCATTAAAGTCATGAAAATTAGAACATTTAAGTCCTCTTTCCCTAATTTTATCACCTAGCATAGTAGAATTTACAATACCTGTATCTTGTTCCCTTGCAGCATATATGTCTGCAAGAAGAATCTCATCCGCATCATCAAAAGCTTCAACAAATTCATTGAACAAACTTATTGTTCTTGAATAAGTATGTGGTTGAAAAACGCAGAATATTTTTCTATGTGGATAATTTTTGGTCGCACTTAAAGTAGCTTTAATTTCTGTTGGGTGATGTGCATAATCATCTATAACAGTAACATTATTTTTTACACCTTTTAATTCAAATCTTCTATGGGTGCCTTTAAAGTTTTTTAAACCTTCAACTATCTTATCCTTTGGAACATTAAGGCTTATTCCAGTACATATACTCGCCAAGGCATTTAAGAGATTATGTTTGCCGGGAACGTTTAGTTGTACGGACATAATCTTTTCATTTTCATTATATGCATCAAAACTAGCGCAGCCTTTTTCGTTGAAGGATATATTCTGGGCAGTAATATTCCCAGTGTTTATACCGTAGGTTAAAATATTGCATTTTGCTTCAGAAATTATTTTATCCATTTTTTCATCTTCGGCAAAGCATACTAGATATCCGTCTTCAGGAATAAGCTTTGTAAAATTTATAAATGCATCTTGAATCTCATTAATGTCTTTATAATAATCTAAATGATCAGCATCTATATTTAATATTACACCTACATAAGGAAAAAACTTTAGAAAAGAGCCTTTGTATTCACAGGCTTCTGTTATAAAATAATCACTGTTTCCAGGACGCACATTGCCATTTATAATATCTAGCTGTCCTCCTACAAGTATAGTAGGGTCCAGGCTTGCATCTAAGCATATATGAGATATCATAGAAGTGGTAGTAGTTTTACCATGTGTTCCTGCTACTGCAACATTGTATTTATGGCCTTTCATTATATATCCTAAAAATTCCGCTCTAGTCATAGTTGGTATGTTCAACTCTTTAGTTCTTAATAGTTCAGGATTCTCGTCAGATATAGCGGCAGTATAGATAACTAAATCTATATCATTTGTGATATTATCTTTTGATTGACCTATATTTATTTGAACGCCTTTAGCGGCTAATCTATCTGTTATGGACGATGAGTTCATATCAGAACCAGACACTTTAAAGTTTCTTTCTATTAAAATTTCAGCTAGACCGCTCATGCTTATGCCGCCTATGCCTATAAAATATACCTTTTTATCTTTATCCATTATAAAATCAAATGACAATAAAATCAGCTCCTTAAAATAATTAACTTCATTTAATAATTATATACAAAAATAAGGCAAAAAAACACAATTAATTATATTATTTTAAATTCTATTTTTGGCAAAAATATTAAAGAAGTCATAAGTATAATAAAGTATTGATTATATACTTGTTTTAGAATAGAATATGAATGATAAGATATGAATTTTTTTAATTATTCGTAAAAATTAGTATAGATAGGTGATTGAATGGAAAAGTTAAGTAGAAATCAGAGGATAGCAGCTATAACCAAAATTCTGACGGAAAGTCCTAATAAGGTAATAAATTTAAATACTTTTACAGAACTGTTTAATGCTGCAAAATCTACAGTGAGTGAAGATTTAGTTGTAGTTAAGGATATTTTAAATAAACTTTCTATGGGAAGAGTTGAGACAATATCAGGTGCAGCAGGCGGAGTAAAGTATGTATGTGGGTTATCTTTAGAAAAAAGTAAGGAATTTGCTGAAAAACTATGTATTATTTTGAAAAATAGTGAAAGAATAATACCAGGGAATTTTTTATATATGACAGATATAATGTTTAATCCCCAGATAATAAATACAGCAGGAGTTATAATTGCATCAGCCTTTAATGATAAAAATGTGGATTATGTAGTTACAGTTGAAACCAAGGGGATACCATTGGCTTATGAAGTAGCTAAAATGCTTGGAGTTCAACTTGTGGTAGTAAGAAGAGAGACAAAAGTTACAGAGGGGTCTACTTTAAGTATTAATTATGTTTCAGGCTCTAGTGGAAGAATTCAAAATATGTCACTATCAAAGAAAGCTATGAATAAAGGAAGCAGGTGCATATTTGTAGATGACTTTATGAAGGCAGGTGGAACTGCCATGGGTATAATTGATTTACTAAAAGAGTTTGAAAGTGAGCTTTTAGGAATAGGGGTACTAATTGATAATGTAGAAATTCCTAAAAAGTTAGTACATGATTATGTATCAATTGTAGACTTTAAAGGTATCGATGAAAAGGGTAATGCTCTATTATTTCCTTCAAAAATATTCAAATAATAAAATTTTCGAAAAATTTAATATTTTTTAGTAAAATAAGAAGGAAAAATATAACTTACAGAGAATAATATATACATAAGCATCTTGGAGGTGGATTTTATATGGAAATTACAGACGTTAGAGTGAGAAAGATTGCCGCTGAGGGTAAAATGAAAGCTATTGTTTCAGTAACCTTTGATAATGAATTTGTAGTTCACGATATAAAGGTTATAGAAGGTCAAAATGGGCTTTTTATAGCGATGCCAAGTAGAAAAACTCCTGATGGAGAATTTAAGGACATTGCACACCCAATTAATACTCAAACAAGAGAAAAGATTCAACAGGCAATTTTAGGAGAATATGAAAAAGTAAAAAATGAAGAAACTGTTTCCGAAGAAGATAGTCAAGAATAATAAAAAGGAGTAAATTTACTCCTTTTTATTATTTTACGAATAAAAATTCACTATGAGGTTGAAAATATTTTTCATATAAAATATAATATTAAGGGATGTTTTTATAATATAAGATGGAAAAATGTAATTTTATGGCCATAAAGAGGTGTTATAATGTATAATTGTGCTATAATATTGGCAGCTGGTGAAGGAAAAAGGATGAAATCTTCAACTCCTAAGATACTTCATAAAGTATGCGGAAGAGAAATGGTAAATATAGTAATCGACGTTATAAAGAAAGCAGAAATAAATGATATAAATGTAATTATCGGAAGAGGAGCAGATGCGGTAAAAGAAGCTACAAAAGAAAGAGAAGTTACTTACTCTTTGCAAGACAAACAGCTAGGAACTGGTCATGCTGTTATGTGTGCAAGGGAGTTTCTAGATGGGAAAAAAGGGACAGTAGCGATATTTACAGGAGATGCTCCTTTAATTACGGAAGAAACAGTAAAAAAACTTCTTAGCTTCCATGAAGAAGGTAATTATAAAGCTACTATATTAACTTCCATAGTAGACAGTCCCTCAGGATATGGAAGGGTAATAAGAGAAAAGGGTGAAGAAGTACTAAAGATAGTAGAACATAAAGATTGCACAGAAGATGAATTAAAAGTAAATGAAATAAATGCAGGTATGTATTGTTTTGACATTGAGAATTTACTTAAAAGTTTAGATAAACTAGATAACAATAATGCTCAACGCGAATATTATTTAACAGATGTTATAGGAATTCTAAAAAGTAATGGTGAAAAAGTAGGAGCGTTACCTATACCTTTTGAAGAAACGATGGGAGTAAACTCAAGAGTTCAGCTTGCAGAAGCGGAAAAGGTTATGAGAAAAAGAATAAACCTAAATCATATGGAAAACGGAGTTACTCTAATAGACTCTGAAAATACATATATAGAAATAGATGTTGAAATAAATAACGACACCGTTATATATCCAAGCAATGTAATTCAAGGTAAAACAATCATTGGAG
This sequence comes from Clostridium magnum DSM 2767, assembly GCF_001623875.1. GTDB lineage: Bacteria > Bacillota > Clostridia > Clostridiales > Clostridiaceae > Clostridium_AM > Clostridium_AM magnum. The sequence goes on from NZ_LWAE01000001.1 coordinate 98,876, forward strand.
AAGGGTGTATAATATATCCTAACTCTAGGATAAAAGATAGTATAATTGGAAAAAATGTTTCAATTCAAAGTTCCACAATATTAGAAAGCACAGTAGGTGAGAATACAACAGTTGGACCATTTGCATATATAAGACCAGAAAGTGTTATTGGGAAGTCTGCTAGAATAGGAGATTTTGTTGAAATAAAAAAATCTACTATAGGAGATAATACTAAAGTTTCACATCTAACTTATATTGGAGATGCAGAAATCGGAACTGGATGTAATTTTGGCTGCGGTACAGTTGTAGTTAACTATGATGGAAAAGATAAGCATAAAACTATAATTGGAAATAATGCATTTATAGGTTGCAATACTAATTTAGTAGCTCCAGTTGAAGTAAAAGAGGATGCTTATATAGCAGCAGGGTCAACTATAACAGAAGAGGTTCCAAAGGGAGCATTAGCTATTGGCAGAGCAAAGCAAGTAAATAAAGTGGGCTGGGTAGAAAAAAAAGGATTAAATAAATAAAATTTTAGGAGGATTATATAATGATAACCCATGGGAAAAATATTAAAATTTTTGCAGGTAATTCACATCCGGATTTAGCTAAGGACATTGCCAGTATATTAGGAATGTCTGTCGGAGACTCAAAGGTTTCTACATTTAGCGATGGTGAAATATCCGTTGATGTTAACGAAACTGTAAGAGGAACAGATGTATTTTTAGTTCAATCTACAAACAATCCGGTAAATGATAACCTAATGGAACTTTTAATTATGATTGATGCTTTTAAAAGAGCTTCAGCAGGAAGAATTACAGCGGTAATGCCTTATTATGGATATGCTAGACAAGACAGAAAGGCAAAAGCTAGAGATCCAATTACAGCAAAGCTTGTTGCAGATATATTAACTGCAGCTGGTGCAGATAGAGTTTTAACAATGGATTTACATGCAGCGCAAATTCAAGGATACTTTAATATACCAGTAGACCATTTACTTGGAGCGCCAATTCTTGCAAAGTACTTTATACAAAAAGGATTTGGGGAGAGAGAAGATGTTGTAGTTGTTTCACCAGACCTAGGTAGTGTAACAAGAGCTAGAAAGTTCGCTGATAAGCTACATGCTCCAATAGCTATTATTGATAAGAGAAGACCAAAGGCAAATGTATCGGAAATAATGAATATTATTGGAGATATTCAGGATAAAACAGTTATCTTAGTTGATGATATGATAGATACAGCAGGAACGATAACAAATGGAGCTAATGCATTAGTAAAAATGGGAGCAAAAGAAGTATATGCTTGCTGTACTCATGCTGTTTTATCAGGTCCAGCTATAGACAGAATAAAAGAATCAGCTATAAAAGAATTAGTAATGTTAAATACAATAAATTTAACAGAAGATAAAATGATGGATAAGTTCAAGGTATTATCTGTAGCACCTGTTTTTGCGGAGGCTATAAAGAGAATATACGAAGATAATCCTGTTAGTAAGTTATTTGAAGACTAATAGAAATTAAAAAAAGTATATGTCAAAACAGAAAAATATAATTTAATTAAATATAAAAAAATCACTATCGTAATTTATTGATATTCAGTAAATATTGATAGTGATTTTTTATATTATTTAAAACATAGTTAATTATTTGTAACTTTTTAAGGATATACTATTAGAAGATATTAAATATGTGATAAATTATATATAAGTGCTTGTTTATAAAGCAGAAATAGTTGCTATGAAAGGAGAATGGGAAAATGGAAGGTTCAATAGGAAAAATTCTAATTGTAGATGATGATGAAAATATATGTGAAGTAATAAAAATGTATGTTGAAAGCTCTGGTTACAATACGAAGGTATGTCACAATGGTAGGGAGGCACAGGATGTCTTTTTAGAGTATAGGCCAGACTTGGTTTTACTAGACATAATGCTTCCTAATATTGACGGTATAGATGTGCTTAAGTGGATAAGAAAGGATTATGAAACACCAGTTATTATGTTAACTGCGAAAGGTGAGACTTTTGATAAGGTTTTAGGACTTGAGCTTGGAGCCGATGATTATATAGTTAAACCTTTTGAACCTAAAGAAATGCTTGCAAGAATGAAGGCTGTCTTAAGAAGATATAATATTGATAATGAAAATAAGGAAGTTTTAAAGTTTGAACAATTGACTATAGATATAAATTCATACACAGTACTTTACAAAGACGAAGAGATAAAAATGCCTCCAAAAGAATTTGAACTTTTGTATTATTTAGCAGGTAATAAAAATAGAGTTTTTACAAGGGAACAGCTGTTATGTGAAGTTTGGGGATATGATTATCCGGGAGATTCCAGAACTGTAGATGTACATGTAAAAAGACTTAGAGAAAAGTTACAGGGAGGCCCTAATTGGCAAATAGAAACAGTATGGGGAGTAGGATATAAATTTGAGGTGAAATAAATGAGAAAAGGTTTGTTTTCCAAGTTAGTTTTCACTTTTACTGTAATTATTGCTATAAGTTTTGTTATGACGGCGGCTTTCTTATCTTACTGGTTTGAAAGTTACTATTTTGACCAAAGGAAAAGTCAATTAGAAACAGAGGCTCAGCTCATTGGACCTACAGCAATACAATATTTACAAGGAAATGTTTCAATAGATAGAATAAATGAAATATTAACCTATGTGGGAAACTATTCATCTGCAGATATATGGCTTACCGACAGCTATGGATATGTATATGCGGTGTCTGATAGTGGGCATAAAAATCTTATTGGCACACAAATTCTTACTAAGGAGTTAGAGGAGTTGCGTATTGGACATACCGTTGAGAAAAAAGGTGTATTTGGAAACATGTTTAAGATTCCTGTTCATACTTTTGAAATACCTATATACTCTAGGGGTATTTTTAATGGTGCTATAATGATGCATACCTCTATCGATGAATTGAGGGGGGCATTAAAAAAGGTCTATGAGATAATATGGATTTCAGCAGTATTTGCCATTATCGTTTCCTGTATTGTAATATACTATATATCTCAGAGAATAATAATAAGACCTCTGGCAAAAATTAATTATGTAGCAGACAAGATATCTAAAGGAGAAGTAGAGAAAAGAGTAAGCATAAAATCTAAGGATGAAATAGGAACACTGGCTAAATCATTTAACTCTATGGCAGATTCTCTAGAAGAAGTAGAGAAGAATAGAAGAGAATTTATATCAAATGTATCTCATGAAATAAGATCACCAATAACCTCCATAAAAGGATTTATAGGAGGTATATTAGATGGAGTTATTCCAAAGGAAAAAGAAAACTATTATTTATCAGTTGCCTATGAAGAGATTCAAAGACTTACAAGGTTAGTAAATGATCTATTAGATTTATCAGCTATAGAGGCTGGACAATTTAAACTTAGAATTGAAGAAATTGATATTAATGAAATTATAAGAATTTGTGTAATAAAATTTGAAACAAAAATAAAAGAAAAAAAACTGAAGGTAGATGTGCTTATGCATGAGGATAGGCTTTATGTAGCTGCGGATAGAGATAGACTTACACAGGTAGTTACAAATCTTATAGATAATGCTATAAAGTATGGAGCAGAAGAAGGAAATGTAAGAATCTGCACTAGATCTAAAGGAGATAAAGCTTTAATATCTGTATTTAATGATGGACCTTGCATACCTAAAGAAGATTTAAAACACATATGGAATAGATTCTATAAGGCTGATAAATCTAGAACTTCTAAAATGAGTACCGGACTTGGATTATCAATAGTTAGAAGCATACTTACTCAGCTTGGAGAAGATATATGGATCGAAAATAAGGAGAATCAAGGGGTGACATTTACTTTTACTCTTAAGAAGGTTTAAAGATTATTATGGTTTATTAATATTTATTTTGAGAAGAAATTTTTATGATATCTCTAAAAATGATAGATTATGAGGTGCAAGTAAATGGATGATAATAAACTTGGTGAAGTTAAAGATGTCAAGTGGAAAAATATAGATGGAGGGGAGGGGAAAATAAAGTTTAGAAACAGGAAAAACAGAGGTAAATTAAGAAATTTTATTAAAGGAATCGCTTTTATAATAATAGCCGCAGTTTCTGGTGGAATATCAGGGGCTTATGTAATAGACAAAAAGTATTCTAATAAAGCTTATACACCCAATAATCAATCTTTAATTGAATCTAAGGAAGAGGGAAGTCAAACAAGAACAGGTGATATAACTAAAAATGCAATTACAAAAGTTGCAGAAACAGTAGGGCCAGCAGTTGTAGGGATAAGCAATAGATCAGAAGGTTTTTTTGGCTCACAGGATATAGGAAGTGGTTCAGGAATAATATTTGACTCCAATGGTTATATAGCTACTAATAATCACGTGATAGAGGGAGCAGCTAAGGTTACAGTAAAGCTTTCCAGTGGGAAAACCTTAGATGCAACCATTGTAGGATCTGATCCTAGGTCTGATTTAGCTGTTATTAAAGTGGATGCACAGAATTTGCCTACAGCTAAATTTGGAGACTCTTCTAAAGTGAAGGTTGGTGACACAGCTATAGCAATAGGAAATCCATTGGGTGAGGAATTTGCTGGTTCAGTTACATCTGGTATAGTAAGTGCATTAAATAGAAGAATACAATATGGTGGAACTATATATAAAGTTCTTCAAACAGATGCAGCTATCAACCCTGGTAATAGCGGAGGACCACTCTGTAATGAGTTAGGGGAAGTTATTGGCATAAATAGCTTAAAGATTGGAACAGAACAAAATGCTGAAGGAATGGGATTTGCCATATCTATAAATGAGGCAAAGAGTATAATAAAATCTCTTATGGACTATGGAAAAGTATCAAGACCTTTTTTAGGTATATATGGGCAGAGTGTAGTTTCGGAAAAAAATAATATTCAGGGAGTTTATATAAGAGAAGTGATAGCAGGTAGTGGGGCTGCAGCAGCAGGAGTTAAACCTACAGATATAATTCTAGAGTTAGATAAAAAGAAAGTGACTAAATTTGAGGATTTATCAGACATTTTAGATAAGCATAAAATTGGAGATTCTGTGGTCTGTAAGATATGGAGAAGCGGAAAAACCATGGAGATAAATATAACTCTTTCAGAAGTGAAAGAAAAAAATAGATAAAGAGACTTTGAGGTCTCTTTATTATTTATGTCTTTTAGTATAATATATATTTAGTGAATAGCTAACAAATTGAATAAGATAAATTTTCAAATTTAGTACTGCTTATGTTACTAGCTGTATAGAAGACAATGTAAGTGGTAGTTATTAGTCATGGAATAAAGTAATAGTTGGGAGTGAGGAAATGTTTTTAGTAGTTGGTTTAGGAAATATAGGTAAACAATATGAACATACTAGACATAATGTTGGCTTTGATATTATAGATTTAATAGGAGATAGGTATAATATACCCATTAGCAGGGAAAAATTTAAAGGTATGTATGGAGAAGGAAACATAAGTGGTAAAAAAGTAACTCTATTGAAACCGAGCACTTATATGAATCTTAGTGGTGAGAGTGTAAGGGAGGTTACTAATTTCTACAAAATAAAAAATGAAAATATAATAGTAGTATATGATGATATAAGCTTAGATGTTGGAAGGCTTCGAATAAGATCACAAGGAAGTGCAGGTGGGCATAATGGAATAAAAAACATTATAGCTAATTTAGGCACGGATATTTTTTCGCGTATTAAAATAGGAGTAGGACAGCCTAAGGGAGAATTAGTATCTCATGTTTTGGGCAAGTTTTCCGCAGATGATTCTGAAAAGCTAAAGGAAGTTTTTAAAGCTGGAGTGGATGCAGTAGAAAATATTATAAGTACTGGAATAATAGAGTCTATGAATAGATTTAATGGTTTTAAAATATAAAGATGTAAATTGATAGGGTGGTTGTTAAAAATGAGACTAGATGGACTTATAAAACCTCTTAGAGACAGTAAAGAATTTAAAAGTATAATAAGTGATATAGAATCAAGTAAGTTTCCAGTGGGGGTATTTGGACTTTCAGAATCTGCTAGAAGTTATTTGATAGATGGAGTGTTTGAACAATTAGACAAGCCTTTTCTAGTGCTTACACATAGCGATGTAGAGGCTAGAAAGTTATATGAGGATTTATCCTTTTACTCAACACAAGTTTATTATTTTCCAACTAAAGAAGTGGTGTTTTATAACATAGACGCTATATCTGGTGATCTAAGATGGGAAAGGCTTAAGGTAATAAGGGAGATACTCAATAGAGGTAATAAAATAATAGTTACCTCTATTGAGGCTTTGGCATCCAGTTACATTCCAGTAGATTTATATAAAAATTATACATTCAATATTTCTATAGGAGATGCTATAGATTTAGAAAAAATAAGTGAAAAACTTATACAATGTGGATATGAGAGAGTAGAAATTGTAGATGGTAAGGGACAATTTTCTATAAGGGGAGGCATAATGGACTTATATTCACCTATAGCTGTAGAACCTTATAGAATAGAACTTTTCGGGGATGAAGTAGATTCTATTAGAAGCTTTAACTTAGAGTCCCAAAGAAGTATCGAGAAGGTAGAAAGTATTGAGATATTTCCGGCTAAAGAAATGATTTTTGATAGTCATACTATTGAAAAAGGATATGAAGGAATAGAGAAGGATCTAAATATAATAATTGATAAGCTTAAAAAGAGTAAGAATAAAGAAGCTATAGAAAGTATACAAAGCATAATTGGTAGAAATTTAGAATCTTTGAAGGAGAATTGGAACTTTGAAACAATAGATAGTTTTCTACCATATTTTTATGATAAGCCATCTTCTTTTTTAGATTATACTAAAGATTATTTTATAATTATTGATGATGTGCAGAGATGTAAAGGAAAATTGGATAGTGTATATTTTGAATTTGAAGAAAATTACAAAAGTTTCCTTCAGAGAGGCAATATATTACCTAAGCAAATTGAACTTTTATTAAACAGATTAGAGATATTTGAAGCTTTAAAAAAAGAGGAAATTATTACATTGGATTCTATAGCAAAATCAACAAGTTTGCTTCCTCCTAGATCTATAGTGAACTTTTCACAGATTACTTTACATAATTATCAAGGACAGGTGGATTTACTTATAGATGATATAAAAAATAAAAAATCTAGAGGGTTTGGAATAGTTATACTTTCTGGCACAAGACCGAGAGGAGAAAGACTGGTTGATACTTTAAGGGATAGAGAAATAGAAAGCTCATATAAGGATGTAATACATAATATACAACCAGGCGAAGTAATTATAACCTTTGGTAGCCAACTAAAGGGATTTGAATATCCAGATCTGAAGGTTTGTGTTATTTCTGATAAAGAGGTTTTTGGAGAGGCAAAGCGAAAGGCTGTAAATAGAGCAACTAAAAAAGGTGTAAGTAAAATTAAAAGTTTTACAGAATTAAAACCAGGTGATTATGTAGTTCATGTAAATCACGGTATAGGAGTGTATCGTGGTATAAAACAGCTTGATTTACAGGGACATAAGAAGGATTATTTGGAGCTATACTACGACTCAGATGATAAGCTATATGTACCTGTAGAACAGTTGGATATGGTACAAAAATATATAGGTACTGAAGGAAAAACTCCTAAAATAAATAAACTAGGAAGTGGCGAATGGGCTAAGGCAAAAAGAAAGGTAAAAAAATCTATTGAGGCAATAGCTGAAGATTTAGTAAAGCTTTATGCTGTAAGGTCGACCTTAAAAGGTTATAGGTATTCAAAAGATACCGTTTGGCAAAAACAATTTGAGGATGAATTCCCTTATGAAGAAACGCCAGATCAGCTCTCAGCAATAAGTGACATAAAATCTGACATGGAATCTGACAGTGCTATGGATAGATTGTTGTGTGGGGATGTTGGATATGGAAAAACAGAAGTCGCCATAAGAGCTGCCTTTAAAGCAGTTATGGATGGTAAGCAAGTTGCTTTATTAGTACCAACTACAATACTGGCACAACAGCATTATAATAACTTTATGCAAAGATTCTCTGATTTTCCTGTGAGAATAGATATGATAAGTAGGTTTAGAACAACAGCTCAACAGAAGGCCACTATTAAGGCTATAAAGGATGGAGAGGTAGATATACTGATAGGTACCCATAGAATTCTTCAAAAAGATCTTCAGTTTAAAGACTTAGGACTCCTAGTAATTGATGAAGAGCAAAGATTTGGAGTTACTCATAAAGAAAAAATTAAAAATATGAAGAAAAATATAGATGTTTTAACTTTGAGCGCAACACCTATACCTAGAACATTGCACATGTCTCTTGTTGGAGTAAGGGATATAAGTGTTATAGAAACTCCTCCAGAGGAAAGGTATCCGGTGCAAACCTATGTGGTGGAGTATAATGACCAGCTAATAAGAGATGGTATATTAAGGGAACTAAATAGAGGAGGACAGGTTTACTTTGTATATAATAGAGTTGAAAATATTAAAGAGATGGCAGCCTATGTATCAAAGTTAGTACCTGAGGCAAGAGTAGGTGTAGCACATGGTCAGATGCAGGAACGGGAGCTTGAAAATGTAATAGTAGATTTTATGAAAAGAGAGTATGATGTTTTAGTAGCTACAACTATTATAGAAACTGGTATGGATATTCAAAATGTAAACACTATGATAATTCATGATTCAGATAAGATGGGATTATCTCAGCTATATCAGTTAAGAGGACGAGTTGGAAGAACTAATAAAATAGCATATTGTTATTTGACTTACAGAAAGGATAAAGTGTTAACTGAAGTAGCTGAAAAGAGACTTAAAGCAATAAAAGATTTTACGGAACTTGGATCAGGATTTAAAATAGCTTTAAAGGATTTAGAAATAAGAGGAGCTGGCAATATGATGGGGGAGCTCAGCATGGTCATATGTCAGCTATAGGATATGACTTGTATTGTAGAATGCTTGAGGATACTATCAAGCTAGTAAAAGGGGAAATAGATAAAGAACCAGTAGAAACTACAGTAGAATTAAAAGTAGACGCTTACATTCCAGGCAAATACATAAGGGATGAAGTTCAGAAGATAGAGATTTACAAGAAGATTGCAGCAATAGACTCTTATGAAGATATGATGGATATCCAAGAGGAATTGGAAGATAGATTTTCAAGTATACCAGCTTCTGTATATAATCTTATCAATATATCTTATATAAGAAGTATAGGAAAGAAATTAGGAATAGAAGAAATAAAAGAAAGAAAAGATGAAGTGATATTTACATTTGAAAGTCAAGGAAGAATAAATGAAAATGTAATAAAAGGACTATTAAAAGACTATAATAAAAAAGTAGCATTAAAAATATCAGAGAAGCCAGGTTTTGGCTACAAGCTTAAGGATGTAAAAAGGGAAGAACTAATATTAAACATAAAAGAGATGATGGAGTATATGATTAAAATATATGAACAAAAATAACTTTGTAGTAAAAATATTTTTATGTTAAAATTAGTTATGTTACGTAAAAACATTAGAAAAGAGTGGGGGAATAATAGTGAAAAATATAAAAAAACTAATTAGTGCAGCTTTAATAAGTATGTTTGCACTATCTACTGTTGGCTGTAATATGATAGCTAAAACACCAGAGGCTATAGCTAAGAGTTCTGTAGCAATTGTAAATGGAGAAAAAATTACTAGAGCGGATCTAGATAAAAATCCAAATATGATGAGTGTTATAGCTCAGCTTAAGCAGCAGTATGGAGAAAATTACGAGAAGAATGAAGATGCAAAACAAGTTTTAAAAACTCAAAGAGAACAAATTCTAGAGAACATGATAACTGAAAAAGTTGTTGAGCAAAAGGCAAAAGAACTAAAATTACTTCCAGATGAAGCAAAGTTAAAAACTGAAGTTGATAAGCAATACAATGATATTAAAGCACAACAGTTTGGAAATGATGAAACAAAGTTTCAGGAAGCTTTAAAACAACAAAACTTTACTGAACAGTCGTTAAAAGAGTTATTCACAAGTCAGTTAAGAAGTCAGGAAATGTATAAAAACGTTAGTGACAACTTAACGAAAAATATAACAATTGATGATAAAAAGATTCAAGACTATTATAATGCTAATAAAAATCAATATACAGAGAAGCCAAATAAAATACATATAGCTCATATACTAGTTAAAACTGAGGATGAAGCTAAAAAAGCGAAAGATAGACTAGATAAAGGTGAAGATTTTGCAAAGGTTGCTAAGGAAGTTTCAACAGATCCAGGTTCAAAGGATAAAGGTGGAGACTTAGGAACTGTACCTTATGTGGATTCAGGAATGGATGCTACATTTATGGCAGCAGCAATAGCTCTAAAAGAAGGTACTATATCAGCACCAGTTAAAACTCAATTTGGATATCACGTAATAAAGACTATAAAGAAAGAAGAATATCCTGTTAAGAAACTTGATACCGTAAAAGCTGAAATAAAGAAAGAACTTGAAGATAAAGAAAAGCAAAGTGTAGTTTCACAAAAATAGATGAGTGGACAAAGGCGGCGAAGATCGAGAAGAAGCCTAAAAATCTTGAATAAAAAGCAGAAGAGGGTAATACCACAGTATTAATTATATTGTGGTATTACCTTTTTTATTAATTATAAATATTTGCTAATTTAAATAACAATTGTGTATAAAATTTCATATTTAGAAAGATAATATTAACACAAGTGATAATTATATTATGTTTTAGGAGGTAAGACAGGATGAAAGCAACAGGTATTGTTAGACGTATAGACGATTTAGGTAGAGTAGTTATACCAAAGGAGATAAGAAGAACTCTTAGAATAAGGGAAGGAGATCCTCTTGAGATTTTTACTGATAGAGAAGGAGGAGTTATTCTTAAGAAATACTCTCCTATTGGAGAATTAAGTGATTTTTCAAAAGGATATGCAGAATCACTGCAACAAACTATAGGTAATATAGTTTTGATCTGTGACAAAGATAGCATAATATCACTTAGTGGATCAACAAAAAAAGAATATTTGGAAAAGAAAATAAGTAACGAATTGGAAAAGATAATAGAAGAAAGAAAAACTGTTTCCTTCGGAGAAGGAAAAGAAAAACTAATACCTTTATATGATGATGAAGAGGTGGAAGGAAAGTACTCTGCGCAAGTAATTTCACCTATCATAGCAGAAGGAGATGCAATTGGAGCAGTAATAATAGTAGCTAAGGAAGAAGGCACTAAGTTTAATGAGGTAGAAGTTAAATTAGCTGAAACAGCATCCTCTTTCCTTGGAAAACAAATGGAGCAGTAATTAATGGCAGCACAGCTGCCATTTTGCTTTTTTTACACCTATAAAAATTATTGACATTTAAATAAAAAATATTCATTTATAAAGTAATAATGCCCTCAAAGTTTAAATAATTATAGACATAGAAATAAATTAAGTTGAGTATATAAGTTTTAAGGTGAAAAACATTACGAAAAGGTGCTGGGCACCATAGTGATTCGGGGGTATTTTTATGAAAAAACAATCACTTATTAAAGGGACATTTATCCTAGGGGTTGCTGGGATTTTGTCCAAGTTCTTAGGACTATTTTTTAGGTGGCCATTACAAATGCTTATTGGAGATGAAGGTATAGGATACTATCAAATGTCATTTCCACTTTACATGTTTTTTGTGGCAGCAGCTTCGGGAATACCTGTAGCTATATCTAAAATGGTTTCTGAAAGAAATGCTGTAAATGATGATGAAGGTGTAATACTAGTTCTTAGAAAGGCTATGCTCCTAATGATCATAATGGGTACAGGTTTTACTGCTGCACTTCTTATTTTTTCAAGACCAATCATAGACTTTTTAAAATGGGATGTTAAATCATATTTTTCATTGATAGCTATTGCTTTTGCACCTATATTTATATCAATAATGAGTGCTTATAGAGGATTTTTTCAAGGACTTCAAAATATGAATTATACTGCAGTTTCACAAGTAATAGAACAAATCGGAAGAGTGGTAGTAGGTGTTGGACTTGCATACATACTCTTACCTAGAGGAATTGAATATGCGGCTGGTGGAGCAGCTCTTGGTGCAGCAGCAGGGGGCATTTTTGGAGGCGTATATTTGATTATAAAATATGCAAAGGTGAGAAAAGAATTTAAGATAAGAGAAGTTAAGGATAACTTATCAGTATTAAGTAAGCTGCTATACATTGCTGTTCCAGTTTCTTTAGGAGCAGCGGTAAGTAGTATAATGAGTGTTATAGATTCTGCAGTAGTGCCACAAAAACTATTAGAAGCAGGGTTCACATACAAAGAGGCCACAATATTATATGGACAACTTACTGGTAAGGCTTTTATATTAATAAATGTACCTCTTACTTTATCAGCAGCTTTATGTGCTTCTTTAGTACCTATAATTGCTGAGGCATATATATTAAATAGAAAGTTAGAAGTAATAAATAAAGTGGATTTAGCACTTAGGCTTTCAATGGTTATTGGTATACCGTCTTTTTTAGGGCTGTTTAGTCTTGCCTATCCTATTTTAAATTTGATATTTCCTGGTCAATCTGATGGATTTAAGATTTTGCAGTACTCAGCGATATCAATTCCTTTTATAATTATTGCTCAAACTTCAACATCTATTCTTCAAGGGGTGGGACAATATATAATACCTGTTATTAATCTAGCCATTGGGTGCATAATAAAGATAGTTATAACAATGATAATGGTACCAATCAGTAATGTTAATATCTATGGAGCGGTTATAGGTAGTATTGCAGGATATATCATAGCATCAGCTTTAAATATGGCATTATTAAGGAGAAAACTAAAAGTTAAAATAAAGCTATTTGATGTTATGGTAAAACCATTATTCGCTGCACTTATAATGACAATATTGGTTGTAATCACTTACATGAATGTCTATAATTATAGCATGAGCAGCAGAATTGCATGTCTTTTAGCTATATTACTAGGAATAGTTCTATATTCTGTGCTTGTTATTCTATTTGGAATATTTAAGTATAGCTATATAAAAGATAGATTTCTTAAAAGAAAAAGGAGAGGATACTAATGATTAAAATAGTTGGATTAGGTCCAGGAGCAAAGGAAGCGCTTACTTTGGGAACGCTAGAAGTATTGAAGAATGCATCAAAAATTTATTTAAGAACGGAAAAGCATCCTACAGTGGCATATTTAGAGAGTTGTAAAATAGAGTTTGAAACTTATGATAATATTTACGATCAGTCGGAAAGTTTTGATGAAGTTTATAATTCAATTGCAAGGGACTTAATTGATAAGCAAAGGAAATTTGATGATATAGTTTATGCGGTGCCAGGGCATCCTTTGGTTGCGGAAAAGTCTGTAACAATATTGCTTAAGCTTTGTGAAGAAAATGCCATAAAAACTGAAATAGTGACGGCAGTAAGCTTTGTGGACGCGGTAATGGAAAGTTTAAAAATAGACCCTATAGAAGGAATTAAGATAATAGATGCTTTTGATATAAAAAGTCAGGTGTTAGATAAAAGGGTAGGAACTATAATAACCCAAGTATATGATAAATTTATTGCATCAGAGGTTAAACTTGCGCTAATGGAATACTATAAGGATGATACAGAAATATATTTTGTAAGGGCAGCAGGAGTTAAGGGAATGGAGAGTATTAGAAAGATACCTTTATTTGAACTAGACAGACAGGAAGACATAGATTATTTGACATCCCTATATGTTCCTAAGGATTTAGATGGAATAAAAGATTTTTACGATTTGTTAGAAATAATGGGCAAATTAAGATCTGAAAATGGATGTCCTTGGGATAAGGAGCAGACACATGAAAGTTTGAAAAAATATCTTATAGAGGAGAGTTATGAGGTTTTAGAGGCTATAGATGACAAGGATGAAGATAAGATTACAGAAGAGTTAGGGGATGTACTATTACAGATAGTTTTTCATGCTCAGATTGGAGAGGAAGAAGGCTTCTTTAACATAAATGATGTAATAAGGGGAGTTTGTAATAAGATGATAGCTAGGCATCCTCATGTGTTTGGAACAACAAATGCTGACACATCTGAGGAAGTATTAGTAAATTGGGATAAAATAAAGAAAGTAGAACAAGGTTTAAATAGCTATACTGATGAACTTAAACACGTACCAAAAAACTTACCTGCATTAATGAGAGCAGAGAAGGTACAGAAAAAAGCTGCTAAAGTTGGGTTTGACTGGCACAAAGTTGAATGTGCATTAGATAAAGTTTTAGAAGAATATTATGAAGTAAAGAATGTATATAAAGGAAAAAATAGGGCAAAAATATTAGAAGAAATAGGAGATTTGATATTTGCTTCCGTAAATGTTGCAAGATTCCTTGACATTGACCCTGAATTTGCATTAAATTATACTATAGAGAAATTTATAAAGCGTTTTGCATACATAGAAGAAAGTGGTAAATCCAAAGGAGTTAATATGGAAAATATGACTCTAGATCAAATGGATAAACTTTGGGAGGAAGCTAAAAATAAATAATTTTAGTTTTTGGATGCAAAAAACATAAAAAAAGAAGGATTTTCTCAAAAAGTGCAGAATATGCTAGTATGCTACTGTGTAAGCATACACAATATTAAGGAGGTAAAAAAGGTGAATAAGTCAGAATTAATCGCAAGTATATCAGAAAAATCAAAGTTAACTAAAAAAGATGCAGAAGCAGTTTTAAAGGCGTTTATAGAAAGTGTTGAAGAAACACTTGAAAAGGGAGATAAGGTTCAATTAGTTGGATTTGGAACATTTGAGACTAGAAAAAGAGCTGCAAGAGTAGGAAGAAATCCAAGAACAAAAGAAGAAATAACTATACCAGAATCAACAGTTCCAGTATTTAAAGCTGGTAAAGAATTTAAAGATAAAGTAAATAAGTAATTATTTTCAAAAAACCTGGGTGTAAATCTAGGTTTTTTGTTTTAATTGATTGTTTTTGAAGGCTTAAATTGGTAAAGTTTCGCTTCATAAGCAATTTGGTAATATGTCAAGAACAAAATGAAAAGAAAATCAAATGATTTCTTTAAAAATGGGTAACCTTAATAAACATACAGTCCAATGAGAAAGTATGTTCGTATAATTTATATAGATTAATCTACTCTATTTGAAGAGTAGAGCTGATTTTTAGCCAGCAATCCAAAAATCATACGAATAAGTTTACGAGATGTTAGCGCGAGTGCTCGTTTGTGCTGATGTGTAGTTACTTCAGCAAATTTCTTCTGATAGAACTCTTGATATTCAGGAATATGGCAAACAACACTTCCTGCAGCTTCTATGAGATAATAGCGTAAATAACGGTTACCAGCTTTGTTCATAGGTGTATTTTCAGCTTTAAAACCTCCAGATTGATTTTCTTTCCACACGATGCCAGCGTATTTAGCAATAGCATCATTACTAGGAAATGCATGCACACTTCCTAATTCAGCAAGAATGCCACTGGAGTAAACAGGGCCAAAACCAGGAATAGACATTAATATTTTGTATTCCACAGGATTCATTCCCATAACAGCTTTTTCAATGGCTTTGTTAATACCTTTAAGTTCTTTATCAAAAGCCTGAATACAGTTGAAAGAACAAGCAATAGAGGTTGTTAATGGCTCATACAAACATTTATCAAGACGGTATGAATTACGTGCAGCTTGCTGCAAAATTTCAGCAGTCATCTGAGGATTAGAAATCCTTTTCCGACTTTTTCTATTGACGAAGTCAACAAGTTCTTCAATTGATGTATTTGCAATATCTTCGGAAGATAGAAATTCAGTAAGTATTGAAGATGCGGTAGCACCGTATTTATTAGAAAAAGGATGATCTTCTCCCTGTAATAATGCAAATTCGCTGAACTTAAGAAATACATTGGATAACATGTAAGTTTTTTCTCTAGTTAAGCATTCAACAATATGAAGTCTGTGCCTTGTAAGTCTTTGCAGAGCAAGATATTGAGAACCACGCCAAGGTTCAATATGAATTCTGCCAACTCTTGCAAAGTCAGCAATAACAAAAGAGTCAATGCCATCATTTTTATCAAGAGAATTAAAGGATTCTTTGTAGTTAGCAACTTCCTTAGGATTCAAGCAGTAAACATAAGGTTTGTAAGTCATAAGTTTTTCACTAGCAGATAAAAAATTGGCTATATGTACTCCATAAAAGGAAGTAGATTCTAAGCCGATTATAACAGCTTTAAAAGTATTGTTTTCTAAAACCTTAACAAGCATGGATTCAAGTTGCTCTGCACCAAATTGCGTATTAGGAACAGGTTTCATCTTAATCAAGAATTCCTGTTCAAAATTAATAGCAGAGACAACATTTTGTCTCGCACCAATATCGATACCAACAAATAGAGTTGATAAGTAATCTAATTTCTTCATGAAATCACCACCTTTCAAAAATAATGAGGAAATTAGAAAGGATTATCCTAATCCAAAGTACTAACTGCAACCTCGCGTAATTAGCATTCATCCAGACGCAAAACCTTGCTGGTGGCTGCGAAAGGAGATGCAACATTTGTGTAAGCAGAATATGATACTTTGGTCAGGCTGCAAGCTTTACAGGCAATAACACAATGTGTTTTGCAGGAGGAATACAGCAGTAACCTTCGCTAAAGTTCCGTTATGACTATTTTAGCATTAGAAAATCCTTTAATAAATAGTAGGTTAAAACAGTATAGATCGGAAAGTATAAGAATCAGCAATACTGAATTGGGAGAATCCCCACTAGAAAAATTGAGATGCTTTCTTAATCTATACAAAATATAAAAAATAAATAAGTTTATAGGCAGTAAATAACTGCTATAAACTTATTATACGAGGAGGATTTATTATGAGATTAGACAAATATCTTAAGGTATCAAGGATAATAAAAAGAAGAACTGTAGCAAAGGAAGCATGTGAAGGAGGCAGAGTTAGCATAAATGGCAAGGTAGCAAAGCCGGGTACTGATGTTAGAGAAGGAGATATAATAGAGATTCAATATGCTAGCAAATCTTTAAAGGCTAAAATTATAAATATAGCTGAGCACGTAACGAAAGAAAATGCTCAAGGAATGTACGATATTATTTCAGGGGAAGAAGATAAAGAGTAAATAAAGGAATTACATAAGTCTCTAGCCATATTGGCTAGAGACTAAATTTTTGTATTGGACTCGTTAGTATCAGGATAAATTATAAACTAGGCTTTCCTTTTGTAATATCAATATAACTTCTAGCATATATTAATTACAAGTGGAGGGGATGTTATGGAGAAAAAAGAAATAAAGATAGATGAAAAGAAAAGTACACTAAGTCTTGAAAGCAGAAAAAAGTTAATATTAAATGGAGTCATTGAAGTAGTAAGCTTCAATGAAGAACAAATTGTACTTAATACTAATTTAGGAGCTCTAAATATCAAGGGTGTTGGTCTTAAGATGAATAAATTAGATGTACAGAATGGAGATGTGATTATAATTGGCACTATAAATTCTTGCACATATACTAACAATGAAATAAAAAAACAAAAACAAAGTTTAATATCAAAATTATTTAAGTAGAGGTTACTATGGTTATTTCAATAAGTCAACAATTCTGGTTGGTAGTATTTAGTATAACTGCAGGGATAATAACAGGAGTGTTATTTGATTCATATAGATTAATAAGGGGATTTAGTAATGTCAATAAAGTTATAGTATTTATAGAAGATACACTATTTTGGGTTTTTACAGCAATAGTGGTATTTGCATTCCTAGTATATGAAAATTATGCTTACATAGGTATGTATGTATACATGTGTATCGCTATAGGTGTGTATTTGTATATAAGAGTATTTAGTAAATTTTATATAAGTTCTCAATATAAGATTCTAAAGTTCCTAGGAAAAATCGCGAGAGTGGCTAAAAACTGGATATTATACCCTTTTCAGTTTATAATTTATACTTTTAAAAGAAAAAATAAAGGAAATTATAAAAAATAACTTGAAGAAAATTGAAAATCAAATTAAAATATAAATATGGTATTAATAAATATATTCGCCTAGAGGAAAATGGTGATTATACATGAAGAAAAAGATTAAAGGAAAAAACATTATATTTGCTTTTCTACTATGTTATGTTTGTTATATATTTATAAACCAACAGATTACTATGCATAAAATAAAAGATGACATTGCTAATAAAAAAATAGAAGAGCAAAACCTTAAAGAAAAAAATAAGAAATTACAGGATGAAGTTAAGATGTCTAAAACAGATATGTATATAGAGAAACTAGCTAGAGAAAGATTAGGTCTTACTAAACAAGGTGAGACTCCTGTAATAGATACTAAAAATTAATATCTAGTTTGTAATTTTAAATTTATATAAACATTATTTTTATTAAGGAGGAGTCTTTTTAATATGACCTTAAAGGCAGGAAGCATACTAGAGGGTACAGTAGTTAACATTACTAGTTTTGGAGCTTTTGTAGATATTGATGGTAAAACAGGTTTAGTTCACATATCAGAGGTATCAGATACTTATGTAAAAAACATAAGAGATCATTTAAAAGAAAAAGACAAAGTAAAAGTTAAAGTGATTTCAGTAGATGAAAATGGTAAAATAAGCTTATCTATAAAACAAGCAATGCCAGAAAGAAAAACTGTAAAACCAGTAGAAATTGATTGGCAAAAAGAAAAGGGTAAGCAACCTCAAGGAAATTTCGAAGACAGATTGTCTAAATTTCTGAAGGATAGTGAAGAAAGGTTTCAAGATCTGAAAAAACATCAGGAATCTAGAGGTAGAGGATATAAAAGAACTTCAGGTTATTAGAATATAGAGAGGCTAATCTTAGCCTCTTTTATATTATTTCTTTGATTCTACTAGCAATATACCTTTTAAAATAAAAAAGTTTTAAAAAGTAGTTGACAGTTGCAAAATCATGATATATAATTGATTATGTTGTCAGGTTAGACAACTTTAAAACAAATGCTGGAGTGGCGGAACTGGCAGACGCACAGGACTTAAAATCCTGCGGGCTTTAAAACCCGTACCGGTTCGATTCCGGTCTTCAGCACCAATATCGCGGGGTGGAGCAGTTGGTAGCTCGTCGGGCTCATAACCCGAAGGTCGTAGGTTCAAGTCCTGCCTCCGCAACCAATTTAATAACGTGGCGGAATAGCTCAGCTGGCTAGAGCATTCGGTTCATACCCGAAGTGTCGTAGGTTCAAGTCCTATTTCCGCTACCATATAAACCTTATTTATTGCCAAATGCTGGAGTGGCGGAACTGGCAGACGCACAGGACTTAAAATCCTGCGGGCTTTAAAACCCGTACCGGTTCGATTCCGGTCTTCAGCACCAATATCGCGGGATGGAGCAGTTGGTAGCTCGTCGGGCTCATAACCCGAAGGTCGTAGGTTCAAGTCCTACTTCCGCAACCAATTTAACAAATTAGTAACAAACAATATCGCGGGGTGGAGCAGTTGGTAGCTCGTCGGGCTCATAACCCGAAGGTCGTAGGTTCAAGTCCTGCCTCCGCAACCAATTTAATAATATGGCGGAATAGCTCAGCTGGCTAGAGCATTCGGTTCATACCCGAAGTGTCGTAGGTTCAAGTCCTATTTCCGCTACCATATATATGAATAACTTGTGATTTTATCACAAGTTATTTTTTTATCTTGAGAAATACATTAAAATTCAAAATTTAAGCTGATTAAGAAGATATATATAGTATGATGTTGAAATTTAATAACAATACCTATTATGTGACATTGAAAGTAATGAGATTTACTTTTTTTAACCTTAATTGTCTAAAAGAAATGTTAAGCAAAAAACTTAGAACTAAATGTCCTAAAAAAAATAAATATTCATATCACCTTATGACATTTATTTCCAAATACGCTTGCTATAATAGAGAAAGAATTCTATAAGGTGGGTGGTATGTAATGCAATATGGGGTGGAACTATTTCCGTACCAAAGAGTAAAAGAAATAAAGACAGAAGAGGAAAAGCAGAGGTTTGAAGATTTACCAATGTTATTTATGATGGTCACTTACTTCTTAGCAGGGCTTCTTGTGGGGAGAGTGCTTATGGTAAATCTTATGGCTCCATTTGGAGTAGCCTTCTTAATTGCTGTAATATCTTGTGAAGAAGGAAAAGTACCATTAGTAGCAGGGTGTGGTACCCTTTTAGGTTATATTTCTCTTTACAATAATGTAAGGTATTTGCCAATGTATTTTGTAGTAACTGGTACATTGATAATAGTAACTTACGTAGTAAAGAATATAGAGAAAAAGAAGAGATTGCTATTAGTATTCGCTACAGTTTTTTTGGAGATTTTGTTCTATAAGTTATTAATTGTTAACGTTTCGATAGGAGTAGCTTTTGTAAATTCTTTTTTTGAAGTTACATGTATCTTCCCATTATATTTTATTATTAATTATTCTATAATATGCTTTAAAGAATTAAAAACTAGACATTTATATAGCAGTGAGGAAGTAATTAGTATGGCTATAACAGTCTCTTTGGTTATCGCTGGTACTTGGGGGACAAGCATTTATGGAGTCTCGATAAGAAACATCATAGCACTAGCATTTGTACTTGTGGTTGGGTATGTTAAGGGAAGTTCTGCTGGTGCAGCGTCGGGTATAGCTATGGGAACCATAATAGGGATAACCTCAAATGATATGATTATATTTGTGGGGGTATATGGGTTATGTGGACTTGTATCTGGAATATTTAAAGAAACTGGAAAAATAATGAGCGGTATATCGTATTTGGTAGCTTTTGCAGTATTAAAGATGTATTCGGATATAGGAGTTCAGTTTAAGGTTATAGAAGTAATTATAAGTTGTATGGTATTTGTTGTAGTACCCCAAAAAATCTATAGAAAGTTAGAATTAGAATTAGACTGGCAGAAAAAACAAGAGCATCTTAGGGAAAACTATGCGGAAAAGATTAAAGAAATATTAGTAGATAAGTTAAACAGTTTTACCAGTGTTCTTAAAAATATGTCAGAAACACTAGGAAAGCTAGCGGATAATGACAAACTTACTATGAAAAACAAAAGCAGTGCTTTAATAGAAAATCTTGCGGACAGAGTTTGTTCAAATTGTGATATGCAGTCAATGTGTTGGAAGAGAGAAAGCTTTTATACTTATAGCGCATTTGGTGAGCTAATACAGAACTATCAAGAAAAGAAAAAGGACATACCAAAGGAACTTGAACGAAAATGCACAAAAAGGTATGCTCTTAATAAAATTACAGAGGAAATTGTTAATAATCATATAATCAATGAAATGTGGAGAAACAGATTAAGTGAATGTAGAGAACTTTTATCACAACAAATAAATAATATGGGTAACTCTATATCAGAAATAGTAGAAGAGTTTAATATGGATATAAATTTTAATGCTGATGTAGAAAACAATATAAGGAGAATACTGAATAAAAATAATATACAATATAGAGATGTATTTTGTTTTAACAATAAAAATAATAGACTTGTAATAAAGTTATCTATGGAAGCTTGCGGTGGCAAACAATTATGTATAAAGGAGATTTTGCCTTTGATTAACAAGACAACAGGGAAGTGCATGTGTGTAAGTGATGAAGGTTGTAACATAGACACTTTAATGAAATGCTGCAATGTAACCTTTGAAGAAACACCTAAGTATCATGTGGCTACTTATGTAGGTGGAAGTTGTAAAGAAGGCGAAAAGTGTAATGGAGACAGTTATAGTTTTAGTAAGTTATCAGATGGAACTTATATGACAATTATTAGTGATGGAATGGGGTCAGGTCCTCAAGCTGATCGAGAAAGTAGTGCTGCAGTAGAGCTTATCGAAAACTTTGCCAAGGCAGGCTTTAATAAACTTACAGCTATAAATACGGTGAACTCTATAATGACAATTAAGTTCTCTCAAGATGAAAAATTCTCTACTTTAGATTTAAGCAGTATAGATTTATATGAAGGAGAAATAGATTTCATGAAAGTGGGTGCGGTCGCTAGTTTTATAAAGAGAGGAGAAGATGTTGAGGTAATAAACTCTAAAACTTTACCTATAGGTATTTTGGATAATCCTGATATTGATATAACAAAAAAGAAAATTAAAAATGGAGATTTTATAATAATGTTAAGTGATGGAGTTTTAGATTATGAAAGTGAAGAGGCTGGTAAAGTTGATTGGATTGTGGAATTTCTGAAGAATTCAAAACATAATGATGCAAAAGAATTATGTGAAGACATTATAAAAAAGGCCAAAGAATTGAGTGGAGGTAAGGTAAAGGATGATATGACTGTAGTGGTGGAAAAGGTATATAGCTTATATTAGCTTAAAACAAAAATTAAATATGCATTCCTGATGATTACCCTATCTAATACTTCAAGCTTCTCTAAATCGTACTTTATAAGTAAGTACGTCTCTAGATTCCTTCAAGCAAGAATCAGATGGGATTTAAAATCCCATCTGATTTGAATTTCTTTTTATATGTGTATTTAATTTTGTAGATTCTTATGTTATGTTTTGTGTATAATAGTAAATTGTCATAGTATTAACTCTACATAACCGATATAATTATGATATAATAATGTATTATATTGTTGCTAAAATAAACTACTTTAGGAAGTGTTTGATTTGATAGACAGTGCGTTAAAAACCATAATAGAGAATAATATGTTTCATAAAGGAGACAGGGTAATAGTTGCTGTTTCTGGAGGTCCGGATTCTATAGCGCTTTTACATGTATTATATAAGCTGAAAGAAGAATTACATATAAGTCTTTATGTAGCTCACATAAATCATGGGTTAAGAGGAATAGAATCGGATAAGGATGAAGAATATGTGGGAAAGGTTTGTAAAGATTTAAACATAGAATTTAGAAGTAAAAAAGTAGACATAAATGAAATATCTAGGCTTAGAAATATGTCTTCTGAAAGTGCAGGTAGAGAAGTCAGATATGAATTTTTTAAGGAATTAGTGAAGAGATTTTCTGCTCAAAAAGTAGCAATTGCACACAATGCTAATGATCAAGCTGAAACAATTCTTATGAGAATTATGAGAGGAACGGGGATGGATGGCCTAATTGGAATAAGACCGGTAAGAGATGATATTTTTGTAAGACCCTTAATAAATTGCACCAGAGATGAGATAGAGCAATATTGTTTAGAAAATAAACTTAATCCTAGAATAGATAAAACAAATTTAGAAGCTATATATTCTAGGAACAAGGTGAGACTACAGTTAATACCTTATATACAGGAGAATTTTAATAAGGATATTATACAGGGTTTAAATAGATTATCTGATACTATAAAGATAGATAATGATTATATAGAAGCAATTTCTAAAGAAAAATATAAAAAATATTGTGACACTAATGAGGAAAAGGTTATAATATCTAAGGAAGCTTTTTGGGAACATCAATCAATAATCACAAGAATTATAAGATTAGCTATTCAGAATCTAGTGGGAAACCTATATAACTTCGAAAGGATTCATATTTACGATATAATACGCATACAAAGATGTTCTACAGGTAAAGAATTAAATCTTCCAGGCAATGTATACAGTATAAATAACTACGGTGACATAGTTATTACTAGAGATAAAAAACAAAATATAAAAGCAAGATCTGAAGAATATATATTATGTAATGGGGTAAATGTAATTGAAGATGCTAATATAAAAGTCAGTATTAGAGTAATTAACATGGAAGAAAAAACAGATTTCAAACATAATAAGTGGATTAAATACTTTGATTACGATAAAATAAAAGGAGATATAACTCTAAGGTTTAGAAGAGATGGAGATAGATTTACGCCTTTAGGTATGAGTGGAAGTAAAAAATTAAAAGATTTATTTATAGACTTAAAGATACCTAAGGAAGAAAGAAATGAGATTCCTCTTATTTGTTTTGGCGCAAGTATAGCTTGGATTACCGGATATAGAGTAAGTGAAATTTTTAAAGTTGATGAAAATACTAAAAATATTTTAGAAGTAAAAATTGAAAGAGAGGAATTTTAGTATGAGCAGCATGAGAGAAGATGTTAAAGAGGTATTGTTTTCAGAAGACCAACTAAGAGAAAAGATTAGAGAAATAGGGGAACAAATTAGTAGAGATTATAAAGATAAGGATTTACTACTTGTAGGAATATTAAAGGGGTCGGTTCCTTTTATGGCTGACTTATTAAAGGAAATAACAATTCCTTGTATTATGGATTTTATGGCAGTATCAAGCTATGGGAATTCTTCAAAAACATCTGGAGTTGTTAGGATACTGAAGGATTTGGACTTTGAAATAGAAAACAAACACGTATTAATAGTGGAAGACATAATAGATTCAGGAATAACGTTATCTTACTTAACAGATTATTTAAGGGGAAGAGGTGCAGAAAGTATAGAAATAGCAGCACTTTTAAATAAACCAGAAGGTAGGAAGGTTGAAATAAGTGCTAAATACATAGGTTTTGGGGTTCCCGATGAGTTTTTGGTTGGATATGGATTAGATTATGCAGAAAAGTATAGAAATTTACCTTATATAGGTATTTTGAAGGAGGAAGTTTATAAATAATTAATGGTAAATTTATTGTAAAGGAATTTTCCTTATGATACAATTTTACAATATAAAACTAGAAAGAGAGGGGGGCCTGTAATGAAAAAATTTTCAAGTGCAACGGCCTGGGTTATAGTATTTGTATTAGTAATACTTGCAGCTTTAATGCTTGTAAGAACTAACGAAAGTTCAACAGCTATTAGTTTTAATCAATTCCAAAAATATTGGATAGATAACAATATAAAAAGTTTTCAGGTAAGGGAAGATAAGATGACTATAGATGGTACTCTAAAGGATGGTACACGGTATGAAACAGTGGTTCCATCTGAAAGATTGTTTCAATTTATAGGAGATCATCCAAAGAACGGAGATGTTCAGGAGGTTTATGTTAAGCCTGCAACAGTTCCTATGTGGATACAATACTTACCTACAGTACTTTTAATACTTATGCTTGTAGCATTTTGGTTTATGTTTATGCAGCAATCTCAAGGCGGCGGTGGAAACCGAAATGTTATGAATTTTGGTAAAAGTAGGGCTAAAATGGCGACGCCGGATAAGAAAAAGGTTACTTTTGAGGATGTTGCGGGAGCTGATGAAGAAAAAGCTGAATTAGCAGAGATAGTAGATTTCTTAAAACAACCAAAGAGATATATTGAGATGGGGGCTAGAATCCCGAAAGGAGTTCTACTTGTAGGGCCACCTGGAACAGGTAAGACTCTTCTTGCTAAAGCTATAGCGGGAGAAGCTGGAGTTCCTTTTTTCAGCATATCAGGTTCAGACTTTGTTGAGATGTTTGTTGGTGTTGGTGCTTCCAGAGTTAGAGACTTATTTGATCAAGCAAAGAAGAATTCTCCGTGTATTATATTTATAGATGAAATAGATGCTGTAGGAAGGCAAAGAGGAGCGGGACTTGGCGGTGGTCATGATGAAAGGGAGCAAACTTTAAATCAGTTGCTAGTTGAAATGGATGGGTTTGGAGCTAATGAAGGGATAATAATGATAGCGGCAACTAATAGGCCAGATATATTAGATCCAGCGCTTTTAAGACCGGGAAGATTTGATAGGCAAATATTGGTTGGAGCTCCAGATGTTAAAGGAAGAGAAGAAATTCTTAAAGTTCATTCAAAAAATAAACCTTTAGCAGAAGAAGTTAAGATGAATATCCTTGCAAAAAGAACTCCAGGATTTACGGGGGCTGATCTTGAAAACTTAATGAATGAATCTGCACTTTTAGCAGTTAGAAAGAGTAAGAATTTAATAGGAATGGAAGAGCTTGAAGAAGCCGTAACTAGAGTAATAGCGGGACCTGAAAAGAAAAGCAGAGTTATTGCAGAAGAAGATAGAAGACTTACTGCGTATCACGAAGCTGGTCACGCTGTAGTTATGAAATTGCTGCCTACTGCAGATCCTGTTCATCAAATAAGTATCATACCAAGAGGGATGGCAGGAGGATATACAATGCATCTTCCAGAAAAGGATACTGCATATATGTCTAAGACTAAACTAGAGGATGAAATAGTTGGACTTCTTGGAGGAAGAGTTGCTGAAAAACTTATAATAGGAGACATAAGTACTGGAGCTAAGAATGATATAGATAGAGCAACAACTATTGCAAGAAAAATGGTTATGGATTATGGAATGAGTGGCCTAGGTCCGATAGCCTTTGGATCAGGGCATGATGAAGTCTTCTTAGGGAGAGATTTAGGTAAAGGTAGAAACTTCAGTGAGGAAGTTGCTTTTGAAATTGATAAAGAAATAAGGAAGTTTATTGATGAAGGCTATAAAGAGGCAGAAACACTTCTTTCTGACAATTTAACAAAGCTTCATGCAGTAGCGAAAGCTCTTCTTGAAAAAGAAAAACTTGAAGCGAATGAATTTGAAGAAATATTTAATCAAGCATAATAGTTATGTACAATGAATAGAGGCAAAATTGCCTCTATTTTTATTTTGTGAAATATATGTTAAAAATTTCATAAAAATGATATAATTAAAATGTATGTCTAGATCAAATTTTTTTAAATTAAAATTTAAGTGAAATGAGATGATTATATGGAGTTTAATGTAAGAGAAGGCATGACAGCGGCCATGGAAATATATGTAACCGAAAATGATACAGCAATCAAGCTAGGTTCGGGAAATTTAAGAGTACTAGCTACACCGGCTATGATAGCGCTTATGGAAAATACATCAAAAAGCAGTGTAGATTTACACCTTCCTTTTGGCTATACTACCGTTGGGATAGATCTAAATATAAAGCATATTAAGGCTTCAACTGTTGGGATGAAAATAAGATGTGAAGCTCATTTAATAAAAGTTGAAGATAAAAAGCTTTTTTTTAAGGTTCAAGCATGGGACGAAACAGGAAAAATCGGAGAAGGAAATCATACTAGATACATAGTAAATAGCGAAGAGTTTATGAAAAAGATACAATTATAACTTACATAGAAGGACCTTATCTTGACAAACAGAATTAAATTGATAAAATTAAATTGATAATAATATGGGTATACTATAGGGCAGCCTTAAAGCTGCCCTATAATTATGTAATATAAATTATAAATGATTTATGTTTTAAGGAAGGCGGTGTGTTGAGTGATTTTAGTTATAGATGTAGGAAATACAAATATTGTGTTAGGAGTTTATGAAAGTGAGGAACTTATTGCAAGTTGGAGGCTATCAACAGATTCAAAAAGAACAGCAGATGAATATGGAATACAGGTAATACAATTATTTTTACAAGATAAGTTAGATCCTGCAGATGTAGAAGGGGTTATAATTTCTTCAGTAGTACCTAATATCATGTATTCATTAGAACATATGATAAAAAAGTACTTTGAGGTTAACCCTATAGTAGTAGGGCCAGGAGTGAAAACAGGAATAAATATAAAGTATGATAATCCTAAAGAGGTTGGTGCAGACAGAATAGTTAACGCTGTTGCAGCTCATGAACTTTATAAAGGATCTCTCATTATTATAGATTTTGGTACAGCAACAACTTTCTGCGCAGTAACTTCTAGAGGGGATTACTTAGGAGGTACTATTTCCCCGGGAATTAAAATATCCTCTGAAGCTCTATTTGAGAGAGCTGCTAAGTTGCCAAGAATTGAACTTATAAAGCCGGCGGCAGTTATATGCAAAAATACTGTTTCAAGTATGCAAGCGGGGATAGTCTATGGATACATAGGTCAAGTAGATTACATAGTTAATAAAATGAGAAAAGAACTAATGGAACTTGGAGAGCAGGAGCCTACAATTATTGCGACAGGAGGACTAGCGAAACTTATTAGTGAAGAATCTAGATTTGTTGATAAAATAGATCCTATATTGACATTAAAGGGTCTTAGAATAATTTATGAAAAAAATAAAGAGCAGGTGTTGTAATGAAAATAAGGGATTTAGAGTTCAAAAACAATGTGTTTTTAGCTCCTATGGCAGGCGTTACTGACATAGCTTTTAGAGGACTGTGCAAAGAGATGGGATGTGGGCTTGTTTATACTGAGATGGTAAGTGCAAAGGCGTTATTTCATGGAAGTAAAAATACAAAAGACATGTTGGCTATTTCCAAAGAGGAAAGCCCAGTAGCAGTCCAAATATTTGGTAATGATCCTTTTGTAATGGCTAAGTCCTGCGATTTATTCAATTATGATAAAGATATATGTATTGTGGATATTAATATGGGATGTCCTGCGCCTAAAATAGTTAAAAATGGAGAAGGGTCAGCTCTAATGAAAAGTCCTAAGTTAGCCGCAGAAATAGTAAAGGAAGTGAAGAAAGCGTCAGTAAAACCTATAACTGCAAAGTTTAGAAAAGGCTTTGATTCAAATAGCATTAATGCAGTAGAATTTGCAAAGGAATTAGAGCAGGCAGGAGTTGATGCTATAACAATTCATGGAAGAACTCGTGAACAGATGTATCATGGTAAAGCTGATTGGGATATAATAAGACTGATTAAGGAGGCTGTTAGCATTCCTGTTATAGGAAATGGAGATATAGTTACTTGTGAGGATGCTGTTCGCCTTTTTGAAATTTCAGGATGTGATGGAATAATGATAGGTAGAGGTGCTATGGGTAATCCCTGGATATTTAGACAAATAAAACAAAAGCTAAGTGATGAACAGGTGACTTATCCAACACCAGAAGAAAGAATTGATTTATGTATAAAGCATTACGAAAGAGCTATTTATTATAGTGGTGAAAGTATAGCTTTAAGAGAAATGAGAAAAAATATAGGCTGGTATATCAAAGGGTTAAGTGCGAACAAAGAGATAAAAGATAAAATTAACTATGAAAAAGAAAGTGAAAATGCAATTAAAATTTTACATGACTATAAAGAATATTTAAATAATACATATCAATAAACTGTATGTAATTTTTAGAGAAAAGATAGAATACAATAATAACGTAAGCAATTTATAAAAGGAAATCTTGATGAAACCTATAGTGTATGTTAACTCTAGTATAAAGGATTTTTATGAAGATAATACTTTAATGGGGAGAATAAAAGATAGATTTAAGATTTCTTTTTTAGGAGAAAGTTTTATAAAAGAACTGAATTTAAACATTTATAAATTAAAACTTCCTCCTAATTTAAATAAAAAAGCGTATTGTAATAACTTGGGGATTGCGAGGAGAAAAGTTAAAAATAAAGATACAGAACTAGCAATAAAAACCTATAGAGAATTTGATTATGGCTTTTTTAATGATTTTCAAAAAGATCTAATGGCTTTTAGTATAACCGGAAGTTCAAAGCTTATATTGAGAACTAGACATAAAAGTATTCGAGACAGCTGCATAGTTATCTATGATGGAGCAGATGATATAAATTTTAATATAATTTGTTTTATGGCAAAAGAAGCTAAATATGTAGTCTTGCTGTCTAAGAATATAATAAAGATCAATAGAATATCTCAGTATGTTATTGCAAACTATGGTGTAACCCCTATAATAACCTCAGATATAGAGTATGCATTAAGAGCTGCAGATCTTATTGTAACTTCGAGGGCAATTGATTTAAATAACAATGCTGTAGTTTGGTATTTAAATAATAGGTATATTCCAATAAGGGAAAACAACACTATTATAAATGATGTAACATATAATGTGCCGTGGATGTTAGATGGTATTAATATGTCACCTGAACTTCTAGGATCAATATTGTGCCAGATGGATGGAACGGATGTAGAAAAATCACTGAAATATAATGGCATATTTTTAGATGACATAAAATTTAATGATAACACACTAATTTTAGACTAAGTCAGCAAATAGGTTGATCAGATTCGAATTAGGTTTGAAAATGTTGACATTAAGATAAGGCTGTTTTATAATTACTTAAATGATTGTTAAGATAATATTAGCTATATTTAAGAGGATTTAAATATTGACATAGAAAGTTTTTTGATAAATTATTTAAAGGGGAGAATAAAATGAGTGAATCAAAAAAACATATAATGACTTATGAGGGTATAAAGAAATTAGAAGATGAGTTAGAATATTTAAAAACTGTTAAAAGAAAAGAAATAACAGAGAAAATTAAAGTTGCACTTTCTTTTGGGGATTTGAGCGAAAACTCAGAATATGATGATGCTAAAAATGAACAAGCATTTGTAGAGGGAAGAATAGTTCAACTTGAAAATATGCTTAAAAATGCTAGTGTTATAGATGATAGTGAAATACCTACAGATATTGTAAGCGTGGGAGCTATTGTGACAGTGAAAGATTATGATTTTGATGAAGAAGTGGACTATGTAATTGTAGGATCAGCAGAAGCAGATCCTCTAAATAACAGGATATCTAACGAATCACCAGTTGGAAGAGGCCTTGTAGGTAAAAAAATAGGTGATATACTAGAAATACAAGTACCAGATGGAGTCAGTAAGTATGAAATACTAGGTATAAGAAGATAAATTGGAGGGTTTTAAATGTCTAATGAAGAAAAAAATTTAAATGAACTAGAGGAAGATTATAATGAACTTATAAAGATAAGAAGAGAGAAGTTCTTTAATCTGCAAAATGAAGGAAAGGATCCTTTTGATGTTTATAAAGTTGAGAGAACTCACACATCAAAACAAATAAAAGATAACTATGAACAGTTAGAAGACAAAGAAGTAACTGTAGCAGGAAGACTTATGTCAAAAAGAGTTCAAGGTAAGGCTGGATTCTCAGATTTGCATGACAGATATGGAAAGATACAACTTTATATAAAAATAAATGATGTAGGCGAAGAAAGATTAAAAGAATATAAATCCTTTGATATAGGAGATATTTTATCTGTAACAGGTAAGGTATTTAAAACTAAGACAGGAGAAATATCTATACATATTACAGATTTTGAGCTTACAGCAAAATCATTAAAGCCACTTCCAGAAAAGTGGCATGGATTAAAAGACCCTGACTTAAGATATAGACAAAGATATGTGGATCTAATAATGAACCAAGATGTTAGAGATACATTTATGAAAAGAACAGCTATAATTAAAGCTATAAGAGAATTTTTAGATAACAAAGATTATTTAGAAGTTGAAACTCCAGTACTTTCACCGATAGCAGGTGGAGCTGCAGCTAGACCGTTTGATACTCACCACAATGCTTTAGATATAGATATGTATTTAAGAATAGCTACAGAACTTTATCTAAAGAGACTTATAGTCGGTGGATTTGAAAAAGTATATGAAATAGGTAAAAATTTTAGAAATGAAGGAATAAGTGTAAGACATAATCCTGAATTTACTATGATAGAATTATACGAAGCTTTTGCAGATTATAATGATATGATGGAAATTACAGAAAATATGATAGCTTATGTATGTGAGAAGGTTCTTGGTACTACTAAGGTAATGTACCAAGGTACAGAAATAAATTTTGCACCACCATGGAGAAGAGTTACAATGGTTGACGCTGTAAAAGAATATGCTGGTGTAGACTTTAATGAAATAAGGACTGATGAAGAAGCAAGAGAAATAGCAAAAGCAAAACATCTTAAGTTCAAAAAGGAATTAAAGGATTGTACAAAAGGTGAGATTTTAAATATGCTATTTGAAGAGTTTGGCGAAAGTAAATTAATTCAGCCTACTTTTATAATCGATTATCCGGTAGAAATATCACCTCTTACTAAGAAAAAGAGAGGAAATCCTGGCTTTACTGAAAGATTTGAAGGATTCGTATTTGGTAGAGAACTATGTAATGCTTATTCAGAGCTAAATGATCCTATAGTTCAAAAAGACAGATTTATTCAACAGCTTAAGGAAAGAGAGCTCGGAGATGATGAGGCTTACATGATGGATGATGATTTCATTAATTCATTAGAAATAGGTATGCCTCCTACAGGTGGACTTGGTATAGGTGTAGATAGATTAATAATGTTTTTAACGGACGCTGCATCTATAAGAGATGTTATATTATTCCCAACAATGAAACCAAATCAACAATAATAATTTTAACTAGCAGAAAGACTGTTTTTCTGCTAGTTTATTTTTATTAGACTACTTCTTCCTATAATAGTTCAAGTTTTTACTAAAAAAATGCGAAATAAGCAAAAAAACATAGAAAAAGCTATTGCATTTTAAAAAATACCTGTTATAATAATACATGTAAGTTAAGTCGTTCCGTGGTAGCTCAATGGTGGAGCATTCGGCTGTTAACCGAAGGGTTGGAGGTTCGAATCCTCTCCACGGAGCCATTTTTTATTTTTTGACAAATGGATAATATAATTTTAACAGGAAACAATAAAAGTATTGGTTAATGTTGACACAGGTGTTTTTATATTGTAATATAATGTATAAATAATTTAATATTTCACTATGATGAGGAAGAGTAATGATAAATATCTTTAAAGAGAGATTGTGGTAGGTGCGAATAATCATGAGTTTATCGCGAAGGGAGCTTCGGAGTGATGTAGAACTAAGAGTAGGGCTAAGGCCAAAAAGGGTGGAACCGCGGAATAAGTATTCGTCCCTTTATGGTAAGGTCTTTTTTTTATATCTAAAATTATGGAGGTAGATTTTATGGCTGTGGAAAAAACTATGGATAAGGTAGTAGCTTTGGCTAAAAACAGAGGATATGTATATCCAGGATCAGAGATATATGGAGGGTTAGCAAATACTTGGGATTATGGTCCTTTAGGTGTAGAATTAAAAAATAATGTTAAAAAAGCATGGTGGCAAAAGTTTGTTCATGAAAGTAAACATAATGTAGGAGTAGATTGTGCTATCCTTATGAATAGTGATGTTTGGGCTGCATCCGGACACATTGGGAACTTCTCAGACCCACTTATGGATTGTAAGGAATGTAAAACTAGATTTAGGGCTGATAAGATAGTAGAAGATCATATGACAGCACAGGGAGTAGAGAAGGCATGTGCTGATGGATGGGGTAATGAAAAGCTAAAACAATATATTGATGAACATGAAATAGTTTGTCCTAGTTGTGGTAAGAAGAACTTTACTGACATAAGACAATTTAATTTAATGTTTAAGACTTTCCAAGGGGTGACAGAGGATAGTAAAGCAGAAATATATCTAAGACCAGAAACAGCACAAGGTATATTTGTAAACTTTAAAAACGTACAAAGAACAACCAGGAAGAAAGTGCCGTTTGGTATAGCTCAAATAGGTAAAGCTTTTAGAAATGAGATAACACCTGGTAACTTTACATTTAGAACTAGAGAATTTGAGCAAATGGAGCTTGAATTCTTCTGTAAACCTGGTACTGATTTAGAATGGCATGGTTACTGGAAAGAGTATTGCTGGAATTTCTTATTGAAACTAGGTATTAAAGAACAAAATGTAAGATTTAGGGATCATGCAAAGGAACAATTATCACATTACAGTAATGCTACTTCTGATATTGAATATTTATTTCCATTTGGATGGGGAGAGTTGTGGGGAATTGCTGATAGAACTGATTATGACCTAAAACAACATCAGACTCATTCAGGAAAAGATTTATCATATCTTGATCCTACAACTAACGAGAGATATATACCATATTGTATAGAGCCTTCAGTAGGTGCAGATAGAGCGGTTTTGGCGTTTTTAGTAGATGCTTATGATGAAGAGGAACTTGAAGATGGCGATGTAAGAACAGTACTTCATTTCCATCCTGCATTGGCTCCATTTAAAGCGGCTATCCTTCCGCTTACTAAAAAACTTTCTGAAAAGGCGTTAGATATCTATGATGATTTAAGAAAAGAATTCAATGTAGATTATGATGAAGCGGGAAGTATAGGGAAGAGATATAGAAGAGAAGACGAAATTGGAACTCCATACTGTATAACTGTTGATTTTGATACTTTAGAAGATAATTCTGTAACTATAAGAGATAGAGATACTATGAAACAATTCAGAATTAAAATAGATGAACTTAAAAACTTTATAAAAGAAAAGATGGAATTCTAATAGACTAATGGAAACAGGTACATTTACATTTGATATAACTCAAGGATAAATGTACCTATTTTCTATGAAAAAATTTAATTGTATTATAATCGGATTAGCTCAAAAAAGAAAAAAGCCGGATATTTTATCCGGCGAAAATAGGGTTTAATCATGGGGATATGTTATATGTTTAATTAAAACTTGGGGAATTATATTAATGTTTCCTTACGGCACATTCATAGTATAGCATAGAAAAACAGTAGAATTCAATAGAATATAATAAAGTTTATAAATTAAGTATATTCTCATAATTTCGACAGTATTCGCTGTTGAAATTATATATCTATTAAACTTAAATGAACTTTAGTAAATTTAAAGAATGTGAAGAAATTTGTCGTATAAAGAATTTAAAAGCTACTTAGAAAATAATTCAATTTCTCATTGAAAGTGATATAATTTAATAAAAGGCTAGTTTAATAATTAGGTTTTAATTTTGGAGGTTTTTGATGAAGAAAAATTTTGATATATTTAAGAAGTTTATAAGAGGAAAAAAAACAGCCGTGGTTGGTATAGGTATTAGTAATACACCTTTAATAGATTTTTTAGTTCAACTAGGTGCGCAGGTAAGTGCATTTGATAGAAAAAAAGAGAATGAATTAGGAGAAACTGCTATAGAATTTAGAAAAAAAGGA
The DNA here is from genome assembly GCF_001623875.1 of Clostridium magnum DSM 2767. Taxonomy (GTDB): domain Bacteria; phylum Bacillota; class Clostridia; order Clostridiales; family Clostridiaceae; genus Clostridium_AM; species Clostridium_AM magnum. Next base: position 133,363 of record NZ_LWAE01000001.1, read on the forward strand.
GTTAATCTTGTCCTAGGAGAAGACTATTTGGATAATTTAAAGGGGTTTGAGGTGATTTTTAAAACTCCCTCTATGAGAATTGATAGTCCTGCATTGGTTAAAGCTAAAGAAGAGGGATCGTATATAACTTCGGAAATGGAGGAGTTTGTTAGATACTGTCCAGCGAAAATATATGGAATAACAGGAAGCGATGGAAAAACTACAACAACAACTTTAGTTTATAATATGCTCAAAGAACAGGGATATAAAACTTGGGTTGGAGGTAATATAGGAACACCGTTATTTACAAATATAGAAGAAATGAGTATGGATGATAGAGTGGTATTAGAGTTATCAAGTTTTCAGCTTATGACTATGAATGTATCACCAGAAATATCTGTTATTACAAATTTAAGTCCTAATCATTTGGATATTCACAAAGATATGGATGAATATGTTGAAGCTAAAAAAAATATATTTAAGTATCAAGAAGAGTCAGGCTTATTAATATTAAATCAAGATAATGAGCTAACTAATTCTATGACAGAGGAAGCTAATGGAGAAACGTACTTATTTAGTATAAGGAAGGACGTAGTGCAAGGCGGGTGCTTTAAAAATAATAAATTATATATAAATGAAGAAGCTGTATGTGACCTTAACGAAATAAAGCTTAAAGGTATGCATAATGTAGAAAACTTGCTTGCAGCTTTTTGTGCGGTCAGCGGAGATGTAGAGATTAAAAATATGAGAAAGGTTGCGACAACCTTTGCTGGTGTAGAACATAGGTGTGAATTTGTAAGAGAAATAGGTGGTGTAAAGTATTATAATGATTCTATTGCGTCCAGTCCTAGTAGAACCTTAGCTGGGCTGAATGCCTTTGAAAAACCAGTTATTTTGATTGCAGGTGGATATGATAAGAAAATTCCTTTTGAACCTTTAGCAGAGGAAGGATATCATAAAATAAAAATATTAATATTAATAGGAGCAACAAAATACAAAATAAAAGAGGCTTTTGAGAATTTTGTTAGGGATAAAGATATAGAACTTCCTATAATTATAGAAGATACATTAGAATCTGCTATTTATAAGGCAAGGGAGATTGCATCAAGTGGTGATATAGTAACACTGTCTCCAGCATGTGCAAGTTTTGATATGTTTGCTAATTTTGAAATTAGAGGAAATGTATTTAAAGATATAGTGGGCAAAATATAAATAATTTGAAGCATCGATAACTCCTTATTTGTCTTAAATAAGGAGTTATTATTTTAATTATAATTTTTGTAAAATCAAATTATATGGAATTAACTTATCCAGGTGTATCAATATATATAAAACTTAATATAAATTAGAACTAGTGAGAAATTTAATTATATTTGCGAAAAATAACATTTTATATAAATATCAGGATGAATAAATATGATAAGATTACACATGTCGTTTGGAGAAAAGAAAAATTCTTAAAGCGTACTTATTAAATAGATTGATCCTTGAAAATTAAACAGAGGTTAAAAATCAGATGATTTTTATTAAGTAAACTAAACCAGCAATTCTTTAACTACTATAATATAGTAGTGAGTAAAACAGTAATGAGCATTCAAACTTTTAAATTGAGAGTTTGATCCTGGCTCAGGACGAACGCTGGCGGCGTGCCTAACACATGCAAGTCGAGCGATGAAGCCCTTCGGGGTGGATTAGCGGCGGACGGGTGAGTAACACGTGGGTAACCTGCCTCAAAGAGGGGGATAGCCTCCCGAAAGGGAGATTAATACCGCATAATATTAGTTTTTCGCATGAAGAACTAATTAAAGGAGTAATCCGCTTTGAGATGGACCCGCGGCGCATTAGCTAGTTGGTGAGGTAAAGGCTCACCAAGGCGACGATGCGTAGCCGACCTGAGAGGGTGATCGGCCACATTGGAACTGAGACACGGTCCAGACTCCTACGGGAGGCAGCAGTGGGGAATATTGCACAATGGGCGAAAGCCTGATGCAGCAACGCCGCGTGAGTGATGAAGGCCTTCGGGTTGTAAAGCTCTGTCTTTTGGGACGATAATGACGGTACCAAAGGAGGAAGCCACGGCTAACTACGTGCCAGCAGCCGCGGTAATACGTAGGTGGCGAGCGTTGTCCGGATTTACTGGGCGTAAAGGATGCGTAGGCGGATATTTAAGTGAGATGTGAAATACCCGAGCTTAACTTGGGTGCTGCATTTCAAACTGGATATCTAGAGTGCGGGAGAGGAGAATGGAATTCCTAGTGTAGCGGTGAAATGCGTAGAGATTAGGAAGAACACCAGTGGCGAAGGCGATTCTCTGGACCGTAACTGACGCTGAGGCATGAAAGCGTGGGTAGCAAACAGGATTAGATACCCTGGTAGTCCACGCCGTAAACGATGAGTACTAGGTGTAGGAGGTATCGACCCCTTCTGTGCCGCAGTTAACACAATAAGTACTCCGCCTGGGAAGTACGATCGCAAGATTAAAACTCAAAGGAATTGACGGGGGCCCGCACAAGCAGCGGAGCATGTGGTTTAATTCGAAGCAACGCGAAGAACCTTACCTGGACTTGACATCCCCTGAATAGTGCAGAGATGCATGAAGCCCTTCGGGGCAGGGAGACAGGTGGTGCATGGTTGTCGTCAGCTCGTGTCGTGAGATGTTAGGTTAAGTCCTGCAACGAGCGCAACCCCTATCATTAGTTGCTACCATTAAGTTGAGCACTCTAGTGAGACTGCCCGGGTTAACCGGGAGGAAGGTGGGGATGACGTCAAATCATCATGCCCCTTATGTCCAGGGCTACACACGTGCTACAATGGTAGGTACAGAGAGATGCAAGACCGCGAGGTGGAGCAAAACTCAAAAACCTATCCCAGTTCGGATTGTAGGCTGCAACTCGCCTACATGAAGCCGGAGTTGCTAGTAATCGCGAATCAGAATGTCGCGGTGAATACGTTCCCGGGCCTTGTACACACCGCCCGTCACACCATGAGAGCTGGCAACACCCGAAGTCCGTGAGGTAACCTGTAAAGGGGCCAGCGGCCGAAGGTGGGGTTAGTGATTGGGGTGAAGTCGTAACAAGGTAGCCGTAGGAGAACCTGCGGCTGGATCACCTCCTTTCTAAGGAGTCGACAAAGTAGGTAACTCTACTTTGAACGGTTTGTTTACACTCTGTTTAATTTTGAGGGATTATTTATCCATTGACACGGTAGTGTTAAGGTGGTAAAATAAATTCTCAAATTGTTCTTTGAAAATTGCACAGTGAAGAAACGTTAAACAACGCAATTGTTTAACAAAAATAGAAGTAAAGCTAAAGGTAGAACTACTTATATAATAAGTAATAACCTTTGTAACTTTAATCAAACTCATAGAAATATGAGTGATAAATTGGTCAAGCTACAAAGGGCGCATGGTGAATGCCTTGGCACCAGAAGCCGAAGAAGGACGCGATAAGCTGCGATAAGCTTTGGGTAGGCGCAAATAGCCAGTGATCCAGAGATTTCCGAATGGGGCAACCCACATTGCTAACGCAATGTACTGTAAACTGAATTCATAGGTTTATAGAGGTATACCCGGGGAACTGAAACATCTAAGTACCCGGAGGAAGAGAAAGAAAAATCGATTTTCTAAGTAGCGGCGAGCGAAAGGGAAAGAGCCCAAACCAGGAACTTGTTCCTGGGGTTGCGGATAGACCATAAATACTGCAATTTTTTAACTGAAGAGAGCTGGAAGGCTCCGCCGTAGAAGGTAAAAGCCCTGTAAGTGAAAAGAAAAAGCAGTCAGGTCTAATCCAGAGTACCACGAGACACGTGAAACCTTGTGGGAAGCAGGGAGGACCACCTCCCAAGGCTAAATACTAACTGGTGACCGATAGTGAAGCAGTACCGTGAGGGAAAGGTGAAAAGAACCCCGGAAGGGGAGTGAAATAGAACCTGAAACCGTGTGTCCACAATCAGTCGAAGCACTTTTATGTGCGACGGCGTGCTTTTTGTAGAACGAGCCAGCGAGTTACGATGTGTAGCAAGGTTAAATACTTAAGGTATGGAGCCGAAGGGAAACCGAGTCTGAATAGGGCGAAAAGTTGCATGTCGTAGACCCGAAACCGGGTGACCTATCCATGGACAGGTTGAAGCGGAAGTAAAATTCCGTGGAGGACCGAACCACGTTGGTGTTGAAAAACCATGGGATGAGCTGTGGATAGCGGAGAAATTCCAATCGAACTCGGAGATAGCTGGTTCTCCTCGAAATAGCTTTAGGGCTAGCGTTTTGAATGAGTAATGGAGGTAGAGCACTGAATGGGCTAGGGGCTGACAACAGTTACTGAACCCTATCAAACTCCGAATGCCATATACTTGAATCAAAGCAGTCAGACTACGAATGATAAGATCCGTGGTCAAAAGGGAAACAGCCCAGACCATCAGCTAAGGTCCCAAAGTGTAAGTTAAGTGGAAAAGGATGTGGGATTTCTAAGACAACTAGGATGTTGGCTTAGAAGCAGCCACTCATTTAAAGAGTGCGTAATAGCTCACTAGTCGAGAGATCCTGCGCCGAAGATGTTCGGGGCTAAAACTTACCACCGAAGCTATGGATTGATACGTAAGTATCAGTGGTAGAGGAGCTTCCTGTATGGATTGAAGTCGTACCGAAAGGAGCGGTGGACTGTACAGGAGTGAGTATGCTGGCATAAGTAGCGAGAAATAAGTGAGAATCTTATTGGTCGAAAACCTAAGGTTTCCTGAGGAAGGCTCGTCCGCTCAGGGTTAGTCGGGGCCTAAGCCGAGGCCGAAAGGCGTAGGTGATGGACAATCGGTTGATATTCCGATACCGCCAACTGACGTTATTACAAATGGGATGACGCAGGAGGATAAGATGTGCGCACTATTGGATGTGCGTCTAAGCATCTAGACAGACTAGACAGGCAAATCCGTTTAGTCAATGTTGAGGTGTGATGGGGAACCCTTATGGGCGAAGTATCTGATTCCACGCTGCCAAGAAAAGTCTCTATGGAGGATGTTGGCGCCCGTACCGCAAACCGACACAGGTAGGTGAGGAGAGAATCCTAAGACCAGCGGAAGAATTGTTGTCAAGGAACTCGGCAAATTGACCCCGTAACTTCGGGAGAAGGGGTGCCTACGCAAGTAGGTCGCAGAGAATAGGCCCAAGCAACTGTTTAGCAAAAACACAGGTCTCTGCTAAAGCGAAAGCTGAAGTATAGGGGCTGACGCCTGCCCGGTGCTGGAAGGTTAAGGGGAATACTTAGCGCAAGCGAAGGTATGAACTTAAGCCCCAGTAAACGGCGGCCGTAACTATAACGGTCCTAAGGTAGCGAAATTCCTTGTCGGGTAAGTTCCGACCCGCACGAATGGCGTAATGATTTGGGCACTGTCTCGACAACAAATCCGGCGAAATTGTATTGCGAGTGAAGATGCTCGCTACCCGCGATTGGACGGAAAGACCCCGTAGAGCTTTACTGTAGCTTAGCATTGAATTTCGGTATTGTCTGTACAGGATAGGTGGGAGACTGAGAAACAAGGGCGTCAGCCTTTGTGGAGTCAACCTTGGGATACCACCCTGACAGTACTGGGATTCTAACCGGCGGCCATGAAACTGGTCACGGGACATTGTTAGGTGGGCAGTTTGACTGGGGCGGTCGCCTCCAAAAAAGTAACGGAGGCGCCCAAAGGTTCCCTCAGAACGGTTGGAAATCGTTCGAAGAGTGCAAAGGCAGAAGGGAGCCTGACTGCGACACAAACAAGTGGAGCAGGGACGAAAGTCGGGCTTAGTGATCCGGTGGTTCCTCGTGGGAGGGCCATCGCTCAACGGATAAAAGCTACCTCGGGGATAACAGGCTGATCTCCCCCAAGAGTCCACATCGACGGGGAGGTTTGGCACCTCGATGTCGGCTCGTCGCATCCTGGGGCTGAAGTAGGTCCCAAGGGTTGGGCTGTTCGCCCATTAAAGCGGCACGCGAGCTGGGTTCAGAACGTCGTGAGACAGTTCGGTCCCTATCCGTCGCGGGCGTAGGAAATTTGAGAGGAGCTGTCCTTAGTACGAGAGGACCGGGATGGACTGACCTCTGGTGCACCAGTTGTTCCGCCAGGAGCACAGCTGGGTAGCTATGTCAGGACGGGATAAACGCTGAAAGCATCTAAGCGTGAAGCCCACCTCAAGATAAGATTTCCCATAGCATAAGCTAGTAAGACCCCTTGAAGAACACAAGGTTGATAGGTTAGAGGTGTAAGCATGGTAACATGTTCAGCTGACTAATACTAATAGGTCGAGGGCTTGACCTAATTTTCACTGTGCAATTTTGAAAGAATAAGTATCTAAAATCATATTCATAAACAGTAAAAATAAAGAATTTAGATATTTTATAAAAAACTTTCTAAAAAGTGTTGACAAACTAAAATAGATGCTATATAATCTATAAATGTAGTAGTCATTAATGATCTGGTGATAATGACGTAAAGGTAACACCCGTTTCCATTCCGAACACGAAGGTTAAGCTTTACAGTGCTGATGGTACTGCACGGGAGACTGTGTGGAAGAGTAAGTCGTTGCCAGGTAATATGGATCTTTAGCTCAGTTGGTTAGAGCAACCGGCTCATAACCGGTAGGTCCGGGGTTCGAGTCCCTGAAGGTCCACCATATGGGGGTATAGCTCAGCTGGGAGAGCACCTGCCTTGCACGCAGGGGGTCAAGGGTTCGAATCCCTTTATCTCCACCATAAAAACGAAGTAGTTTAACTACTTCGTTTTTTTATTTAAAGAGAAAGTTTATATAGAGAAGTTTGAAACTTCACCAGTAACTTTTATCTGATGACTACCCGATCTAATACTCCCATTCGCACAGTGTGAGTCGTTTTTTTCAAAGTGTACGTTGTGAGTGGTTATGGCCCTGAATTCGCTCAACTAAGAATCAGGTGGAGTTTGAAACTCCATCTGAATAAAGTTCTTATGTCTCTTACTTTAAGACTTTTGTTAGAACTAAAAATTTATATTGAAGATATTTAGAAGATAGGTGCTATGGGTATAGCTGCGCTAATTGAAGCAAGATTTCAATTCAGATGGGGATTCTTTTACTCCATGTGAATTGAATAGCTGCGAATGCATGGCTTACTTGGTGTTGAACTCCCACTTAAGCAGAAAACCAAAATCTATGATTTGGTGATGGTCGCTTACTCTATGAGTACTCCTCTGACGTTAGGAAGAGGAGTTTCATATAAAGTTGGAGACTTACGACAAGTTAGTCAGGTTAAAAGAACTTAAATATCAATTCCATGTAAATATTTTAATTAATTCAAATGAAAAAAAGAGGAGTAAAGTTATAAAGAAGAATTGTTAATCAACAACATTTCCAAGCGTGTCATTAGCAGTAATTTGTAATGATAATTAAATATTTAAAGGAAAATAGATATAAGTTGAAATATTTAAAGAATAAGGTTATGCATAAGTTAAGTACTATGATATAATAACACTTGTCCTTGTAACAAAGGAAAATAAATTGTTAATTTGATTTAATAAAGGTTATTGACAAGAGCTTGATGGTTGTGGTATCATTACCAAGTCGTAAAGATGTGTTGATAAATAAAAAAACATGTTGACAAACTTTCTTTTGTATGATAAGATGTAAAAGTCGCTGAGATGAGCGACATGATCCTTGAAAATTAAACAGAGGTTAAAGATCAAATGATTTTTATTAAGTAAACTAAACCAGCAATTCTTTAACTACTATATATTAGTAGTGAGTAAAACAGTAATGAGCATTCAAACTTTTAAATTGAGAGTTTGATCCTGGCTCAGGACGAACGCTGGCGGCGTGCCTAACACATGCAAGTCGAGCGATGAAGCCCTTCGGGGTGGATTAGCGGCGGACGGGTGAGTAACACGTGGGTAACCTGCCTCAAAGAGGGGGATAGCCTCCCGAAAGGGAGATTAATACCGCATAATATTAGTTTTTCGCATGAAGAACTAATTAAAGGAGTAATCCGCTTTGAGATGGACCCGCGGCGCATTAGCTAGTTGGTGAGGTAAAGGCTCACCAAGGCGACGATGCGTAGCCGACCTGAGAGGGTGATCGGCCACATTGGAACTGAGACACGGTCCAGACTCCTACGGGAGGCAGCAGTGGGGAATATTGCACAATGGGCGAAAGCCTGATGCAGCAACGCCGCGTGAGTGATGAAGGCCTTCGGGTTGTAAAGCTCTGTCTTTTGGGACGATAATGACGGTACCAAAGGAGGAAGCCACGGCTAACTACGTGCCAGCAGCCGCGGTAATACGTAGGTGGCGAGCGTTGTCCGGATTTACTGGGCGTAAAGGATGCGTAGGCGGATATTTAAGTGAGATGTGAAATACCCGAGCTTAACTTGGGTGCTGCATTTCAAACTGGATATCTAGAGTGCGGGAGAGGAGAATGGAATTCCTAGTGTAGCGGTGAAATGCGTAGAGATTAGGAAGAACACCAGTGGCGAAGGCGATTCTCTGGACCGTAACTGACGCTGAGGCATGAAAGCGTGGGTAGCAAACAGGATTAGATACCCTGGTAGTCCACGCCGTAAACGATGAGTACTAGGTGTAGGAGGTATCGACCCCTTCTGTGCCGCAGTTAACACAATAAGTACTCCGCCTGGGAAGTACGATCGCAAGATTAAAACTCAAAGGAATTGACGGGGGCCCGCACAAGCAGCGGAGCATGTGGTTTAATTCGAAGCAACGCGAAGAACCTTACCTGGACTTGACATCCCCTGAATAGTGCAGAGATGCATGAAGCCCTTCGGGGCAGGGAGACAGGTGGTGCATGGTTGTCGTCAGCTCGTGTCGTGAGATGTTAGGTTAAGTCCTGCAACGAGCGCAACCCCTATCATTAGTTGCTACCATTAAGTTGAGCACTCTAGTGAGACTGCCCGGGTTAACCGGGAGGAAGGTGGGGATGACGTCAAATCATCATGCCCCTTATGTCCAGGGCTACACACGTGCTACAATGGTAGGTACAGAGAGATGCAAGACCGCGAGGTGGAGCAAAACTCAAAAACCTATCCCAGTTCGGATTGTAGGCTGCAACTCGCCTACATGAAGCCGGAGTTGCTAGTAATCGCGAATCAGAATGTCGCGGTGAATACGTTCCCGGGCCTTGTACACACCGCCCGTCACACCATGAGAGCTGGCAACACCCGAAGTCCGTGAGGTAACCTGTAAAGGAGCCAGCGGCCGAAGGTGGGGTTAGTGATTGGGGTGAAGTCGTAACAAGGTAGCCGTAGGAGAACCTGCGGCTGGATCACCTCCTTTCTAAGGAGTCGACAAAGTAGGTAATTCTACTTTGAACGGTTTGTTTACACTCTGTTTAATTTTGAGGGATTAATATATAATAGATACTAACGTGTATCATTATTATTAAGAATTAATATCTCAAAAAAATAAGGGCTTATAGCTCAGCTGGTTAGAGCGCACGCCTGATAAGCGTGAGGTCGATGGTTCGAGTCCATTTAAGCCCACCAATTGTTCTTTGAAAATTGCACAGTGAAGAAACGTTAAACAACGCAATTGTTTAACAAAAATAAAAGTAAAGCTAAAGGTAAACTACTTGTACGAGAGTATAGGTAACACCTTTGTAGATTTTTATGAACTAAAACCAGAAAATTGATAGAAACGAGCAGATCGAGGAAAAGCCTGAGCGAGGAGCAGAGTTTACTGACTGGTAAATGAGCACCGCAGCGAGAGATTTGACGAAGAGATGCGAAGTTTATAGCAATTTTCGATATAGGTCAAGCTACAAAGGGCGCATGGTGAATGCCTTGGCACCAGAAGCCGAAGAAGGACGCGATAAGCTGCGATAAGCTTTGGGTAGGCGCAAATAGCCAGTGATCCAGAGATTTCCGAATGGGGCAACCCACATTGCTAACGCAATGTACTGTAAACTGAATTCATAGGTTTATAGAGGTATACCCGGGGAACTGAAACATCTAAGTACCCGGAGGAAGAGAAAGAAAAATCGATTTTCTAAGTAGCGGCGAGCGAAAGGGAAAGAGCCCAAACCAGGAACTTGTTCCTGGGGTTGCGGATAGACCATAAATACTGCAATTTTTTAACTGAAGAGAGCTGGAAGGCTCCGCCGTAGAAGGTAAAAGCCCTGTAAGTGAAAAGAAAAAGCAGTCAGGTCTAATCCAGAGTACCACGAGACACGTGAAACCTTGTGGGAAGCAGGGAGGACCACCTCCCAAGGCTAAATACTAACTGGTGACCGATAGTGAAGCAGTACCGTGAGGGAAAGGTGAAAAGAACCCCGGAAGGGGAGTGAAATAGAACCTGAAACCGTGTGTCCACAATCAGTCGAAGCACTTTTATGTGCGACGGCGTGCTTTTTGTAGAACGAGCCAGCGAGTTACGATGTGTAGCAAGGTTAAATACTTAAGGTATGGAGCCGAAGGGAAACCGAGTCTGAATAGGGCGAAAAGTTGCATGTCGTAGACCCGAAACCGGGTGACCTATCCATGGACAGGTTGAAGCGGAAGTAAAATTCCGTGGAGGACCGAACCACGTTGGTGTTGAAAAACCATGGGATGAGCTGTGGATAGCGGAGAAATTCCAATCGAACTCGGAGATAGCTGGTTCTCCTCGAAATAGCTTTAGGGCTAGCGTTTTGAATGAGTAATGGAGGTAGAGCACTGAATGGGCTAGGGGCTGACAACAGTTACTGAACCCTATCAAACTCCGAATGCCATATACTTGAATCAAAGCAGTCAGACTACGAATGATAAGATCCGTGGTCAAAAGGGAAACAGCCCAGACCATCAGCTAAGGTCCCAAAGTGTAAGTTAAGTGGAAAAGGATGTGGGATTTCTAAGACAACTAGGATGTTGGCTTAGAAGCAGCCACTCATTTAAAGAGTGCGTAATAGCTCACTAGTCGAGAGATCCTGCGCCGAAGATGTTCGGGGCTAAAACTTACCACCGAAGCTATGGATTGATACGTAAGTATCAGTGGTAGAGGAGCTTCCTGTATGGATTGAAGTCGTACCGAAAGGAGCGGTGGACTGTACAGGAGTGAGTATGCTGGCATAAGTAGCGAGAAATAAGTGAGAATCTTATTGGTCGAAAACCTAAGGTTTCCTGAGGAAGGCTCGTCCGCTCAGGGTTAGTCGGGGCCTAAGCCGAGGCCGAAAGGCGTAGGTGATGGACAATCGGTTGATATTCCGATACCGCCAACTGACGTTATTACAAATGGGATGACGCAGGAGGATAAGATGTGCGCACTATTGGATGTGCGTCTAAGCATCTAGACAGACTAGACAGGCAAATCCGTTTAGTCAATGTTGAGGTGTGATGGGGAACCCTTATGGGCGAAGTATCTGATTCCACGCTGCCAAGAAAAGTCTCTATGGAGGATGTTGGCGCCCGTACCGCAAACCGACACAGGTAGGTGAGGAGAGAATCCTAAGACCAGCGGAAGAATTGTTGTCAAGGAACTCGGCAAATTGACCCCGTAACTTCGGGAGAAGGGGTGCCTACGCAAGTAGGTCGCAGAGAATAGGCCCAAGCAACTGTTTAGCAAAAACACAGGTCTCTGCTAAAGCGAAAGCTGAAGTATAGGGGCTGACGCCTGCCCGGTGCTGGAAGGTTAAGGGGAATACTTAGCGCAAGCGAAGGTATGAACTTAAGCCCCAGTAAACGGCGGCCGTAACTATAACGGTCCTAAGGTAGCGAAATTCCTTGTCGGGTAAGTTCCGACCCGCACGAATGGCGTAATGATTTGGGCACTGTCTCGACAACAAATCCGGCGAAATTGTATTGCGAGTGAAGATGCTCGCTACCCGCGATTGGACGGAAAGACCCCGTAGAGCTTTACTGTAGCTTAGCATTGAATTTCGGTATTGTCTGTACAGGATAGGTGGGAGACTGAGAAACAAGGGCGTCAGCCTTTGTGGAGTCAACCTTGGGATACCACCCTGACAGTACTGGGATTCTAACCGGCGGCCATGAAACTGGTCACGGGACATTGTTAGGTGGGCAGTTTGACTGGGGCGGTCGCCTCCAAAAAAGTAACGGAGGCGCCCAAAGGTTCCCTCAGAACGGTTGGAAATCGTTCGAAGAGTGCAAAGGCAGAAGGGAGCCTGACTGCGACACAAACAAGTGGAGCAGGGACGAAAGTCGGGCTTAGTGATCCGGTGGTTCCTCGTGGAGGGCCATCGCTCAACGGATAAAAGCTACCTCGGGGATAACAGGCTGATCTCCCCCAAGAGTCCACATCGACGGGGAGGTTTGGCACCTCGATGTCGGCTCGTCGCATCCTGGGGCTGAAGTAGGTCCCAAGGGTTGGGCTGTTCGCCCATTAAAGCGGCACGCGAGCTGGGTTCAGAACGTCGTGAGACAGTTCGGTCCCTATCCGTCGCGGGCGTAGGAAATTTGAGAGGAGCTGTCCTTAGTACGAGAGGACCGGGATGGACTGACCTCTGGTGCACCAGTTGTTCCGCCAGGAGCACAGCTGGGTAGCTATGTCAGGACGGGATAAACGCTGAAAGCATCTAAGCGTGAAGCCCACCTCAAGATAAGATTTCCCATAGCATAAGCTAGTAAGACCCCTTGAAGAACACAAGGTTGATAGGTTAGAGGTGTAAGCATGGTAACATGTTCAGCTGACTAATACTAATAGGTCGAGGGCTTGACCAAAAAATAGTTAAGAGTGTAGAGTTGAGAATTAAGAGTTAATGATGATTTTCACTAGCGTGAAAATCTAAAATTTAAATTAATTAAGCTCTATATAAAAAAGCTATACTTATCACTGTGCAATTTTCAGAGAATAATATTCTCATAAGAGTTAATAATTTATTGTGTATAAAGTTATTAGTTAGTATAATTATCGTTTTTTCGACGCTAGGAGAAAAAACAAGCATAACTCTTAACTATTAATTCTTAACTCTCAACTAAATAAATCTGGTGATAATGACGCAAAGGTAACACCCGTTCCCATTCCGAACACGAAGGTTAAGCTTTACAGTGCCGATGGTACTGCAGGGGAGGCCCTGTGGAAGAGTAGGTCGTCGCCAGGTAGATGTTCCGTGGTAGCTCAATGGTGGAGCATTCGGCTGTTAACCGAAGGGTTGGAGGTTCGAATCCTCTCCACGGAGCCATTTTTATTTTTTGCTTAGGATAATAGACACTAGCTATAGTTTTAGTAGCTAGTGTTTTTTTGTACTTGAAAATCCTGTAGAAAATATTTTTAATAATTTATATAGTAGGGAGCATAAAAATAAAATGAATGGTAAAGATATAATCAAACTATTTAGAAAATTTATTTAATTCTGAAAGGAATTTTTAAATTAAAATAGAATATATAATTAAGCTTAAAAGTAAGGGGGAATTGCTTATGAAAAACTACACAACCAAAAACTTAAGAAATATGGGTATAATTGGACACAGTGGTTCAGGCAAAACTACTTTAACAGAAGCAATACTTTATTATGCAAAGGCTACAGATAGATTTGGCAAAATAGAGGAAGGTAATACAATTAGTGATTATGACGCAGAAGAAAGAAAAAGAAAAATATCTATATCAACATCAATATCTCCATGTGAGTGGAAAAATGTTAAAATAAATTTGGTTGATATACCAGGATATTTTGATTTTGTAGGAGAGACTTTTCAAGGACTAAGAGCAACTGATATAGCAATGATAGTTGTATCAGGAATATCAGGTATTCAAGTTGGTACAGAGAAAGCTTGGCATTATGTTAATGAATATAAGTTACCTAAAGCTCTCTATGTAAATAAGTTAGATAGAGAAAACTCTGATTTTGATAAAATTTTACAATCGCTTAAAGAAAAGTTTGGAATGTCAGTAGTCCCTGTACAATATCCTATAGGAAGTGAAAATAACTTTAAAGGTGTTATAAATGTTATTTCGAGAAAGGCAAGAATATTTGATGAAAAAAATCAGAGAATGATTGAATCTGAAATACCAGATGAACTTATAGATAAAATTGACCAGTGTAAAAATATGATTATTGAGGCTGTTGCTGAAACTGATGAATCTTTACTTGATAAATATTTTAGTGAAGGAACATTAAATGATGAAGAAATATATAATGGATTGATAAGTGGGTGTGCAAAAGGAGAAATTACTCCAGTTATGTGCGGTTCAGCATTAAATGGAATAGGAATAGAAACTTTACTTGAAGATATAGTTGAGTGTTTTCCATCACCTGAGGACTCAGAACCAATTAAAGCTAAAGATTTAAAAGAAGGCGCTGATATAGATATTAAGGTTAATGAAAGTTTGCCATTTTCTGCCTTTGTTTTTAAGACTATAGCGGATCCTTTTGTTGGGAAGTTGTCTTTATTTAAAGTAATGACCGGAAAAGTAAAATCAGATTCTATTGTTTATAATGCTAATAAAGATAAATCTGAAAAGGTTGGAACTATGTATTTCTTAAAAGGTAAGCAGCAGATTCCAACAAATGAAATTATAGCAGGTGACATTGGGGCTGTATCAAAGCTACAATATACTGCTACGGGGGATACCTTATGCGATAATTCTAAACCTATAATTTTTGAAAATATAGAGTTTCCTAAACCAATAATGTCTATGGCTATGTTGCCAAAATCTAAAAATGATGAGGATAAAATCTCCAATGGGTTAAATAAATTATTAGAAGAAGATCCTACTTTTAATGTATCAAGAGATTTAGAAAATGCTGAAACTATAGTTTCAGGAATGGGAGAAACCCATCTTGATATAATAGCATGCAAGCTGAAAAGTAAGTTTGGGGTAGATGTAATGCTTCAAACTCCCAAAGTACCTTATAGAGAGACTATAAAAAAGATTGCAGATGTTCAGGGAAAACATAAAAAACAATCCGGTGGACATGGGCAGTATGGAGATGTAAAAATTAAATTTGAGCCTAGAAATGATGGAGAAGATGGGCTACAATTTGTAGATCAAGTGGTTGGAGGAGTTGTTCCTAGACAGTATATTCCAGCAGTTGAGAAAGGGCTTAAGGATTGTATATCGCATGGTGTATTAGCAGGATATCCAGTAATAAGATTAAAGGCCACTTTGCATGATGGTTCTTACCATCCTGTAGACTCATCAGAAATGGCATTTAAAGTAGCAGCATCTATAGCTTATAAAAAGGGTCTTGTAGAAGCTCAACCAGTATTATTAGAACCAATTATGTACGTTGAAATAGTAGTTCCAGAGTATTATATGGGCGATATTATTGGTGACATAAATAAAAAGAGAGGAAGAGTTTTAGGAATGGAGCCTTGCTCAGATAACCAGAAAATAATAGCTGAAGTTCCTCAATCGGAAATGTTTAAATATGCTACAGATTTGAAATCCATGACTCAAGCAAGAGGAAGTTTCAATATGAAATTTGATAGGTATGAGGAAGTTCCAGCAACTGAGGTAAATAAAATAATAGAAGAATCTAAACGATTAAAGGTTAAAGAAGAAGTATAGATAGCAACCCTAATAGTGATATCGCTATTAGGGTTTTTGTAATAATATTTTGCATATTTTAATAAATTATAAGAGAAAATAAATATAATAGTTAATTTGTAGTAACTCAGTAAGGAGAGATTTTATGTCAGAATACCACATGGATATAAATGGATCTATAGAATTAGGAGATTATAGTAGTATTTATGATTATATATCTATAGTTAATAAAAATGATAATCTTACAATTAGCATACATAATGATGAAACGCAGAATGTGAATATAGTATGCAAGATGTTAGAAACTAATAATTTTGTAGTTAATTTATATGAAAGGCAAAATGACAGAAAATATTACATTGAGGCATATAAAAATAATGGATAATAAATAACTGACTTGTAAAACTTATGAGTCAGTTGTTTATTGCGTTAGTTTAGAAAACAATTATCCAGAGAAAGATTTTGTGAACTTATAATTATTTATATTTTTATAATCTGATATGTGGTGTAAGGCTTGGAATTATAAATATTTTATGATTTATACAGATTGATTTAGAAAATAAAAGATAAAATAATATATTTGAGATTTTTGATTTAAAAGATGAAAATTTCAAGAAATATAAATGTTGAATAAGTAAATAAACAGTATTAGAATTAAATAAAAGTCAAAGAAAGTAAAAGTCAGGAGAGTGTTCTTATGACCAGACTATCAGATGTTATAGAAGAATTCATAAAAGATATGATCAAAAATAGCAGTGAAAATCAATTGCAAATCGTAAGAAATGAATTAGCTAATTATTTTAGTTGTGCGCCTTCTCAGATAAATTATGTATTAACAACAAGATTTACAATAGATAAAGGCTATTATATTGAAAGTAGAAGAGGGGGAGGCGGGTATATTATAATAAAGCAGTTTAAGTTGAAGCAAGACGAATCTTTATTAGATGTAATAAATGAAAAAATAGGAGATAGCATAACTTATAATACAGGTGCTTATATAATAGAGGGCTTAGTGGACTCTGGCATAATTACTAAAAGGGAGAGTGATATTTTAAAAGCAGCAATAAATGATAGGACGTTAAATGTATCTTTAGATAACAAAAATAAACTAAGAGCAGACATTTTAAAGTCAATTGTTACTGTAGTTTTAATTAAATCTTAACTCATTATATAGAAAAATATATACTACACAATAGAATATAAAAAGCAATGAATAAACTTAATTGTGGAGGTGATATTATGCTATGTGAAGTATGTAAACAAAATGATGCGACTATTCATGTAACAAAAATTATAAATGGAGCAAAGTATGAGTTTAATGTATGCGAAAAGTGTGCTAAAGAAAAAGTAGATTTAAATTTTAGTGAAGAAGTCTTTCCTTCAACTTTTACTTTCCAAAATATATTAAGTGGCATAATGGATTATATAGGGAGTTCCAGTCAACCTCAAAAAATTTTGAAAACTTCGTGTAAAAGTTGCGGCATTACCTATAGTGAGTTTAGACAGAAGGGGTTAGTTGGATGCAGTCAATGCTACGAAAGTTTTAAATCAACATTAGAGCCTGTAATCAAGAGAGTTCAGGGGAGTATCGAGCACATAGGAAAAATACCTAGAAAAGCAGGAAAAGATATAATTGACAAAAAAAGGTTGTTAAAATTAAAGGAAGACCTCCAAAAAGCTGTAAGTTCTGAAGAGTATGAAAGAGCAGCAGAAATTAGAGATGCTATTAGAAAGCTTCAAAATCAGTAGAGTTAGGAGGGAAAAAAGTTATGGAAAACTGGATAACATCTAATGCGAAAAATGAGGATTTAGTATTGAGTAGTAGAATAAGATTAGCACGAAATTTAGATAAAACATCATTTCCTCATAAATTAGAAATTGATAAAAGAAAAGAATTAATAAAACTTGTTGAAAATGCTTTTTATACATTTTCACAAAAGGATGATGAATTTAAAACTATTTATTTATGGGAAAAAGAAAATATTTTCAATGAAACTTTTTTAGAGAGACACTTAATAAGTAAAAAGCTTTTAGATAATGAAAGTTCAGCTGCATTTATTGTAGATAAAAATGAAACTGTTAGTATTATGATAAATGAAGAGGATCATATAAGAATTCAGAGTATTACAGCAGGTTTTAATTTAGATGAGGCATTGGATTTAAGTAATAAAATTGATAATCTTTTAGAAGAAAAGTTAGATTATGCTTTTGATGAAAGGTTAGGATATTTAACAGCCTGTCCAACTAATATTGGAACAGGGCTTAGAGCATCTGTCATGATTCATCTTCCGGCTATTGGATTAAGCAATAAAATGAATGGGGTAGTCAATGCAATTACGCAGGTTGGTATGACTGTCAGGGGATTGTTTGGAGAGGGATCAAAAACAATAGGTAACATATATCAAATATCAAATCAAATAACATTAGGACTTAGTGAAGAAGAAATTTTAACTAATTTAAAAGTAGTTGTAAATCAAATTATACATGAAGAAAATTTATTAAAAGAAGATATTATTAAAAGATATAAATATGAAATTGAAGATAGAATTTATAGAGCATTAGGAATACTAAAGGCAGCTATACTTTTAAGCTCAGATGAATGTCTAAAACTTTTATCTGATGTAAGAATGGGAGTGGAAATGGGAATAATTAAAGATGTGGATAAGGTTGTGTTAAATAAACTTCTTGTAGAAACTCAAAATGCAACAATACAGCAAGCAGTGAATAAAGAGCTGTCTAATAAGGAAAAAGAATTTAATAGAGCAAAATTAGTTAGAGAAAGAATAACTGAGAAAGTATCATAATAAATAAGGAGTGTGAATAGAATATGATGTTTGGAAGATTTACAGAGAGAGCACAAAAAGTTCTTTTTTATGCTCAAGAAGAAGCTCAATCACTACAACACGGATATGTAGGAACTGAGCATATATTATTAGGTATTTTAAGAGAAGAAGGTATAGCTAAGAACCTTTTAAATGATATGGGCATTACAGTAGAGAATGTAAGAAACCTAGTAGAAGAGTATGAAGGTAAGGGAGAGATGGAATTATATAAAAAAGAAATTCCACTTACACCAAGAACAAAAAGGCTTCTAGAATTGAGTTTATTTGAAGCAAGAAATTTAAATCATAACTATATAAGTCCTGAGCATATACTATTGGCTCTTATAAGAGAAGCTGAAGGTGTTGCATTTACTATACTAAATAATCTAGGTGCTGATTTTAATAAGCTTAGGAAAGATTTAGTAGATGCACTGTCTGGTGAACAACCTGCAAATACAGGTAACTCCAATAAAAATAGTGGAGAACCTACTCCTACTTTAGATCAGTTTGGAAGAGATTTAACGGTAATGGCTAAGGAAGGTAACCTAGATCCAGTAATAGGAAGGGAAAAGGAAACTCAAAGAGTTCTTGAGATACTATGTAGGAGAACAAAAAATAATCCATGTCTAATAGGTGATCCTGGCGTTGGTAAAACTGCTATAGCTGAGGGGCTTGCACAAAAGATAGTATCTGCGAATATTCCAGAAATACTTAAAGATAAAAGAGTTGTAACTTTAGATTTATCTTCAATGATAGCTGGAGCTAAGTATAGAGGAGAGTTTGAGGATAGGCTAAAGAAAGTTATGGAAGAAATAAAAAAATCGAGAAATGTTATATTATTTATAGATGAAATCCATACTCTTATAGGTGCAGGTGCAGCTGAAGGTGCTATTGATGCATCTAATATACTAAAGCCTGCTTTAGCTAGAGGAGAGATTCAATGCATAGGAGCTACTACTATTGATGAGTATAGAAAGTATATTGAAAAAGATGCTGCATTAGAGAGAAGATTTCAACCTATTATGGTAGGAGAGCCAACAAAAGATGAGGCAGTGCTTATACTAAAGGGCTTAAGAGATAAATATGAAGCACATCATAGAGTGAAAATTACAGACGATGCAATAGATGCAGCAGTAAACTTATCAGATAGGTATATAACTGATAGATACTTACCAGATAAGGCAATAGATTTAATAGATGAAGCAGCTGCAAAAGTTAGAATTGAAAATTTAACGGCTCCACCAGATTTAAAAGAATTAGAAATTGAACTTGAAAAGATTACAAAAGAAAAAGAAGATTCTATAAGAGTTCAAGACTTTGAAAAGGCTGCCAGATTAAGAGATAGAGAAAAAGAAATAAAAGATAAGTTGGAAGGGGCAAAAACTAATTGGAAAACCCAAAAAGATGTTTCAACTCTTACTGTTGCAGAACCGCAAATAGCAGCAGCAGTATCAAAATGGACCAATATTCCTGTGGAAAAGTTAACTGAGAAAGAGTCTGAAAGGTTACTGAAACTGGAAGAGATTCTTCATAATAGAGTTATAGGACAGGATGAGGCTGTAAGATCTATAGCAAGAGCTGTAAGAAGAGCTAGAGTTGGCCTTAAAGATCCTAAGAGACCTATAGGATCCTTTATATTCCTAGGACCTACAGGGGTTGGAAAAACAGAGCTTTCAAAAGCATTAGCTGAAGCTATGTTTGGTGATGAAAATAATATAATAAGAATTGATATGTCTGAATATATGGAAAAGCATACAGTATCAAGACTTATAGGAGCACCTCCAGGATATGTAGGTTTTGATGAAGGCGGTCAATTAACTGAGAAGGTTAGAAGAAATCCTTATTCAGTCGTATTATTTGATGAAATAGAAAAAGCCCATCCGGAAGTGTTTAACATTTTATTGCAAATACTTGAAGATGGAAGACTTACTGATGGAAAAGGAAAGACTATAAACTTTAAGAATACAATTATAATAATGACTTCAAATGTGGGAGCTTCAACTATTAGAAAACAAAAGTCCATGGGATTTGCTGCCCTAAGCGATCAGGATGAAAAGAAGAATGAATACGAAAAAATGAGGGGAAATGTAATGGAAGAGCTTAGACGATCATTTAGACCAGAGTTCTTAAATAGAATTGATGACATTGTAGTATTTCATCAGTTAGAAGAAGAAGATTTAAAACAAATAGTAAAATTAATGCTAAACACAGTAGCTGAAAGATTAAAGGAACAGAATATAGAAATTGAATTTACAGATGAAGCTCAAGAAGTTCTTACTAAAAAGGGGTTTGATTTAACTTATGGTGCAAGACCACTTAGAAGAGCTATAACAAAGACAGTAGAAGATAAACTTTCTGAAGAAATGCTGAGAGGCAACGTACAGAAGGGTGATAAGGTAAAGGTCAGTGTAGAAGATAGTGAGTTGATTTTCAATAAGATAGTTTAGTTTTATAAAAGACAATGTATAAATGCTTGATATTTATACGCTGTCTTTTAATTTTTAAAAGTTTTGATTATTATTAACAAAATACAGGAATAATACTGTATAATTATATTCTGTATAGAAGGAGGTGGTTTTAATGGCCAAAAGCAAAACTACTTTTGTATGTCAAGAGTGTGGGTATGAGTCATTAAAATGGATTGGCAAATGCCCTAATTGCAATGTTTGGAATAGTATGGTTGAGGAAATTAAAAAAGTAAGCGTTTCCTCAGGAATATCTTCTACATCAAACAGCTTACCTAAAAGTATATTAAATATAAAGTCTAGTGAATATGATAGATTTGATACTGGAATATCAGAATTAAATAGAGTTCTAGGCAGTGGTATCGTTAAAGGATCTCTTACATTAATATCAGGTGCTCCAGGTATAGGTAAATCAACATTGCTTTTGCAAACAGCTAATAATATTGCAAAAAAATATGGTAAGGTTTTATATATTTCTGGTGAGGAGTCAGAAGAGCAAATAAAAATGAGAGGAGATAGATTAGAGGCAATATCTCAAGAATTATATATAGTTTCAGAGACAAATCTAGAGAAAATAGAAGAACATATAGAGAATATTAAACCAGTATTTGTTATAATTGATTCTATACAGACATTATATAAACAATCTATTACTTCAGCGCCAGGAAGTGTCTCTCAAGTTCGTGAGAGTTCTAACGATATTATGCGTATAGGTAAAACTAAGAATATATCCTTCTTTATAGTGGCGCACATTACCAAACAAGGTGAACTTGCAGGACCTAGAGTTCTTGAACATATGGTAGATACTGTACTGTCTTTCGAAGGAGAGAGAACAGAAGATTTTAGAATTCTTAGAACTATGAAAAATCGTTTTGGTACCACAAGTGAAATTGGGGTTTTTGAAATGAAGGAGAATGGTCTAGAGGAAATATCTAATCCATCCGCGGTGTTTCTTGAAGAAACAGGTTTTCAAAAAGAAGGATCAGTAGTTATAGGTATAATGGAAGGAACTAGACCTATTTTAGTTGAAATACAAGCATTAGTTAGCGAAACTAAGGCTGTTATGCCTAGAAGGACAGTAGTTGGTGTGGATAGTTCAAGACTAAATCTCATTTTAGCTGTCTTAGAAAAAAAGTTAAAGGTACCTTTTTATAATTGTGATGTTTATGTAAATGTGGTAGGTGGACTTGATGTAGATGGAACCTTTGGAGACCTGGGGCTTGCACTCTCGCTTATATCCAGTATTAAGTCTAAGGAAATAGGCCTAGAAAATCTGCTAGTAGTTGGAGAGTTAGGTCTTACAGGTGAGGTTAGACCCATATCATTTTGTGATAGGCTCGTAAATGAAGCTGAGAAAATGGGATTTAAAAATGTAATTATACCATTCAGAAATAAGGAAAAAATAAAAAGTAAGGGAATAAATATTATTGGAGTATCTTCCCTTAAAGAAGCGGTGAACAAAGTTTTTTAATATAGGGTGATTGTATTGAGATTTGAAAAAGATAAAGAACTTATGAATGTACTTAAATTACTTGCTCCTGGTACCCAATTAAGAGAGGGATTAGAAAATATACTAAGAGCAAAAACTGGTGGATTACTGATATTTGGCGACAATGAACAGATACTAAAAATAGTTGATGGAGGATTTGCTATAAATTCAGAATACAGTCCTTCTTATGTATATGAGCTTGCTAAAATGGATGGCTCTATAGTGCTAAGTAGTGATCTGAAAAAAATTATATATGCAAATGCTCAGCTTATTCCAGATGCTAGCATACCTACTTTTGAGACTGGAACAAGACATAGAACTGCAGATAGGGTAGCTAAGCAAACAGGAGCAATAGTTGTTGCTATTTCTCAAAGACGACACATAATAACCATATATAAGGGAAATATCAAATATGTATTAAGAGATAGTAGTATAATACTTGGAAGAGCAAATCAAGCTCTGCAAACTTTAGAAAAATATGTGGCTGTTTTGGATAGAGTAGTAAGTAATCTAAACATACTAGAGTTTCAGGATTTAGTAACATTATTTGATGTTATAACTGCTATTCAAAGAACTGAGATGGTTATGAGAATTGTATCTGAAATTGAAAGATACATATGTGAGTTGGGAAACGAAGGAAGACTTATATCGATGCAGCTTAATGAATTGGTAAAGAGCGTTGAGCAAGATGGTATATTGTTAATACGAGATTATTGTCAAAACAGTATGGACTATAATGATATATATAAACAAATTCAAACTATGGCTTCTGAGGAACTATTAAATTTAGATTTTATTTCTAAAGCTTTAGGATATGTTGGAGTGCCATTGGTGGATACATTAATATCACCGAGAGGGTATAGAATGCTAAGTAAGATACCTAGAATACCAACGAATGTAATTGAGAATTTAGTTAGAAACTTTAAAGAGCTAAAAGGTGTAACAGAAGCTTCCTATGAGCAATTGGATAAAGTGGAAGGCATAGGGGAAGCTAGAGCTAGAGCTATAAAGAATGGACTTAGAAGACTTAGAGAGCAAATAATGATAGATAATAATTTTAGCACAAAATAATATATATTATTTTGTGCTAAAATATTATCTAAAAGAATATTTACCTAAGGTATTAATTTTATCGTATTCTTTAAGAAACACATCATATAGGTTTAAATCTAAAATATTGCAGAGAGAAGTTAAGTAAAAGAGATTATTCCCCATTTCCCGTTCGATTACTTCTCTACAGTTATCGCAAAGTTTTCCATTAATGTGAGTATTAAAACAACTTTTTAAGGATTCTATATTTATGTTATCATCGTCTTCTGGTAGGTTCTGCTTTTTTCCACTGACTTGGATGCATCCGCAATTTGTAATTGATTTTGCAATAGCTCTATTTATTCTTCCATTAGATTCTTGAAACTTGCTCATTAGATCCAAAATACTTTTATGTCTTAATAGGGATTCATCTACTGCATTCTGAAAATCATCAAAAATTACATCTTTCATCGAGTTCAACTCCTTATATAGATTTATGTAAGCATCTACAAGTTAATTATATCCTTTTTTAGATAATTTTGTCAATAAACTATAATGAGAATTTTAATCTTCTCTTATATAATAAATGAATAATAACATTATGAATAGGGGGATTAATATGTAAAATAATGGACAGAATTTAAGGTGAACAATTTATTAAATAAGTGAAGTCTTATTGAAAAAAACAATTTATTAATATATTATATATTAATAGGATTTAAAATTGTAAAAAATGTTAATAATTAAAATGGAGGTGAAATTATTGTTCAAAAAGATATTAAGAGGACTTTTTACTGGGATAGGACTAATACTAGGTTATTTAATTGGGGATGAAGTAACCCATACTAGGTATTTTATGGATTCAGGGTATTTTGCCAATAGTCCTATAAAAACAGTATTATTTTTAATTTTATCAACTATATTTTTCGGAATCATATTATTTTTAATATCTCCTTGGATTAATTCTAGTATAACTAAGATTATGGATTATATTGAAAAAAGTATGCAAAAGCTGCCAGCTACAGAAATACTACTTGGTACTTCAGGAGCTATCGTAGGTCTTGTAATAGCAGCATTGTTTGTAAATTTATTAGCTAGCATTCCTGTAATAGGAGCCATTTTAGCTGTAATGATAGAATTAGTAATGGCTGCATTAGGTGCCAATATAGCTATAAGAAAAAGAGAAGAGTTATTGGCTTTATTTTCGAATATAAGTATTAAAAGAACATCATCAAATAAAGAAAAGAAGGGCAAGGGTGACTATAAAGGATACTCTAAGGTGCTAGATACTTCAGTGATAATAGATGGTAGAATATTTGATATATGTCAGACTGGTTTTATAGAAGGAACTTTAGTAATACCTAACTTTGTATTAGAAGAACTAAGACACATAGCAGATTCCTCAGATGGGTTAAAAAGAAACAGAGGAAGAAGAGGGCTAGATATACTAAATAAAATTCAAAAAGAACTAAATATAGAGGTTCAGATATATGAAAAAGATTTTCCAGATATCGCAGAGGTTGACAGTAAGCTTCTAAAACTTGCTCAAGTGCTTAATGGTAAAGTTATAACTAATGACTATAATTTAAATAAGGTTGCGGAATTTCAGGGAGTGCCTGTTTTAAATATAAATGAACTAGCAAATGCCGTGAAACCAGTAGTTTTACCAGGTGAAGAAATGCGAATACAAATAATTAAAGATGGAAAAGAGTCAGGTCAGGGTGTTGCGTATCTAGATGATGGTACTATGATAGTTGTAGAGGGAGGAAGAAAGCACATAGGAGAGATTAAGGATGTAGTGGTCACATCTGTCCTTCAAACAGCGGCGGGAAGAATGATTTTTGCAAAACAGAAAGAGGAAGTTTAATATGGGTAAGAATTATGCAGTTGTTGTGGCGGCTGGAAGAGGTAAAAGAATGGGGGCTAACATTAACAAACAATTTCTTAGTATAAATAATAAACCACTTCTTTATTATTCGCTAAATACATTCTCTAATAGTAAACTAATAAATGGAATTATCATAGTATGCGCAGATAGTGAAATAGACTATTGTAAAAAAGAAATAGTAGAGAAGTATAAGATTGAGAAGGTTCTAGAGGTTGTAGCAGGTGGAAAAGAAAGACAAGACTCAGTATACAACGGCCTAAAGGCTATTGAAGACTGCGAGATTGTTTTAATTCACGATGGAGCTAGACCATTCGTTACTAAGGATATTATTGAAAGTGGCATAAAATATGCTAAACTTTACGGGGCATGTACTTGCGGAGTAGTTCCAAAAGATACAATAAAGATTAAAGATGAAAAAGGATTTTCAGCTGAAACGCCAGATAGAAATAAGCTTTTTTTAGTTCAAACGCCTCAATGCTTTAAGTATAATTTAATTGCCGATTGTCATCAAAAGTTATCAGAGAATTCTATTAATGTTACTGATGATACTACAGTAGTTGAATATTATGGACATAGGGTTTACTTGTATGAGGGAAGCTACAAGAATATAAAGGTTACAACACCAGAGGATTTATATATAGCCGAAAAAATAGTTGAACAAATATGATGTTTTTTTATAAAGTCTCTTGCTGCTTATTCAGTAAGAGACTTTAATAATTTACAATGACTAGTTAATTTAATATGATTATAAGTTAGAGATAAGTAAGTTACAATCTGGGTAAAACTATAGTATATTTAAAGAGTAGATGGGTCAAATGGGTGTATATAAAAATACAGTATAAAAATATTAATAAGGGTTAAATAAGTTATTATAATATGTTAAAATATTTAAGTATATTAAAGTGAAATTATGAAGTAGATTATACTATTTTGTTGTTTAAAGGATAATATTAATATAGAGGATAATGTAAATGTAGAATTAGGAGGTAGAGATTAATATGAAAATTTTCAATACAATGACTAGACAAAAAGAAGAATTTATTCCCTTAAGTGAAGGGGAAGTAAAAATGTATGTATGTGGACCTACGGTTTACAATTTTTTCCACATAGGTAATGCTAGAACTTTCGTTGTTTTTGACTCTGTTAGAAGATATTTTGAGTACAGAGGGTATAAAGTAAACTTTATACAAAATTTCACAGACATAGATGATAAAATGATAAAAAGAGCTAATGAAGAGAATACCACAGTTAAAGAATTGGGCGATAGATTTATAGAAGAATATTACAAAGATGCAGATGCGTTAAATATTGAAAGAGCTACAGTAAACCCTAGAGCAACTCACTATATAAATCAAATAGTTGAATTCGTAAAAGAATTGATAGATTTAGGATACGCTTATGAGACAAATGGAGATGTCTATTTTAATACGAAAAAATTCCAAGGTTATGGTAAGCTATCTAAACAAAATATTGAAGAACTTCAATTAGGAGCAAGAATAGATGTAGATGAAAGAAAAAAAGATCCTATGGATTTTGCTATTTGGAAAAGTCAAAAGCCAGGTGAGCCTGCTTGGGAAAGTCCATGGGGTATGGGAAGGCCAGGATGGCATATAGAGTGCTCATGTATGGCTCGTGATTTATTAGGAGAAACTATAGATATACATGCAGGTGGTTCAGATTTAGCATTTCCGCACCATGAAAACGAAATAGCTCAGAGCGAAGCTAGAACTGGTAAAACTTTTGCAAACTATTGGATGCATTCAGCCTTTGTTAACGTGAATAACCAGAAAATGTCTAAGTCTCTTAACAACTTTTTTACAGCTAGAGAGATATTGGAAAAGTATGATGCAGATGTAATAAGAATGTTTATGTTATCAGGACATTATAGAACTCAAATAAATTTTAGTTTAGAACTACTGGACTCTACAAAAGCAGCATTAGATAGAATATACAATTCAATTGCAAATTTAGAAAACCTATTAGATGAGGTTAAGGTAGAAAACATTACAGAAAGTGAAAAAGAATATACTAAGACGTTAACTTCTTATAGACAAAAGTATATTGAAAAAATGGATGATGACTTCAATACTGCAGATGCTATATCAGTTATATTTGATTTGGTAAGAGAGATTAATACAAATGTAGGATCAAATTCGTCAAAAGAATTAGTTAAGTATTCGCTAGATTTAATAAGAGAACTCGGAAATCCGTTAGGAATACTCCAAAATTCGAAAAAAGGAAGCATAGAAGAAGAAATAGAGAAACTTATAGAGCAGAGACAACAGGCAAGAAAAAATAAAGATTGGGCATTATCAGATAAAATAAGAGACGACCTAAAGGCTCAAGGAATTATCCTTGAAGATACTCCTCAGGGTGTAAGATGGAAAAGAATTTAAAAATAAAGTTGAAGTGGAGAAGTTAAATGGATTTTAGTTTATTAAAAGGAAGATTTAATAACAATGATGTTAGACAAATAAATCCATTGGTGCTTGCTTATGTTGGAGATGCAATATATGAAGTTTTCATAAGAACACATCTAGTAGAAAAAAATACAGAAATGTCCGTTCATAAACTCCATAAAGAGTGTATTCAATTTGTAAAAGCGCATGCACAAAGTGAGTTTATAAAGAAGCTGGAGGATAAGTTAACTGAGGAAGAAATATATTTCTTTAAAAGAGGACGAAATTCTAAGTCAGCAACTACTCCTAAGAATGCAGATATCCAAGAATATAGATTTGCAACAGGCTTTGAAGCATTAATAGGATTCTTATATTTAACAAATCAAATTGAAAGATTAGAGTATTTGTTAAATACTATAGTACAAATACATGATAATGGAGGAGTATAAATGTCACTTAGAGTTAAATTGATAGAGCATACACCGAACCCAGAAAAGGTTATAGCTGCGGCGGCTAAATTGTGTTACAGTGCTGTGGGAATAGACGAATTGGAAAAAAAGCTAGATGATGAAAGTGCAAAAAGATTTTTAAATATGCTTATGTCATATGGACACGAATCACCAATAGAACACGTATCTTTTACTTTTGCCGTAGAAGGAGTTTCTAGAAGCTTAAGTCACCAGTTAGTAAGACATAGAATAGCGTCATACTCCCAACAAAGCCAAAGATATGTAAGGTTAAAGCAGTTTGAGTATATAGTTCCCCCAGAAATTGAAAAGGATGAAGAGGCAAGCAAAATATTTGTTAATGCAATGGAAAATAGCCAAAAAGACTATGATAAATTAACAGATATTTTAAGAGAAAAATATTTAAAAGATGGTATAGAACCTATAGCAGCAGAGAAAAAAGCTATAGAAGATGCCAGATATGTTTTTCCTAATGCTTGTGAAACTAAGGTGATATTTACAATGAATGCAAGAACCTTGGTGAATTTCTTCAATCACAGATGCTGTAATAGAGCTCAATGGGAGATAAGAAACTTGGCAGATCAAATGTTAAAGCTTGTAAAAGAAGTAGCGCCTATTCTTTTTAAGCATTGTGGACCTTCTTGTGTTAATGGGGGTTGCCCAGAAGGTAAGATGACTTGTGGTAAAATCGAGGAAGTAAGAAAAAGATATATATAGATTATTCTAAGTATGAGTTAGAAAATAAGATTCGTTTTATATCTTAATAAAATTATACAATTTAGAGAGGTAATAGTGTGAAAGAAGCAAAAAAAGATTTTAAAAATAGATATGTAAAATCAAAAGAAAAGAATAATAAAGTTAGTAATAATCTAAAGGAAAATATAGATAGTTCTGAAAATACAATTAGAGAAGATATTATTGAAGGGAGAAATGCAGTAATAGAAGCTTTACGTAATAACAGGACAATAGAGCAGATACTTGTTGCTAGCGGGGATGTTACAGGATCTATAAATGTGGTATTAGCCCTAGCAAAGGATAAAAAAGTAGTAGTAAAGCAAGTGGATAGAAGGAAGTTAGATCAAATTTCTGAAACCGGTGCTCATCAAGGAGTAATTGCTCAGATTACACCTTATAAATATTTTGATGTGGAAGATATATTGGCATATGCTCGCGAAAAAGAAGAGGAACCTTTTATAATAATTCTTGATGAGATAGAAGATCCTCATAATTTTGGGTCTATAATCAGAACAGCAGAAACCTGTGGAGCACATGGAATAATAATACCTAAGAGAAGAAATGTGGGGGTAACTCCTACTGTATATAAGTCCTCGGCGGGAGCTGTAGAGCATGTAAGAATAAGTAAGGTTACCAACCTAAATAATACCATAGATAAACTTAAAGAAAAAGGTATATGGGTTTATGGAGCAGATATGTCTGGAGAAAGCTATTGTTGTGATGCCAATTTTAATGGGCCTTTGGCATTGATAATTGGAAGTGAAGGAAAAGGCATTTTAAAGCTTACGAAGGAAAAATGCGACGTTCTTGTGAAGATACCTATGGTTGGAAAAATATCATCATTAAATGCTTCAGTTGCAGGTGGTATACTAATGTATGAAATCCTTAAACAAAAAATCAAATGTGGTAAAAAGTGAAAAAAATTTTTGTGGATGGATATAATGTGATAAGCTACTGGCCTGAACTGAAGAACATAAAAGAGTATAGTTTCGAAGCTGCGAGACAACAATTAATAGAAATTTTAAGTAATTATGCATCTTACAATGGCTATAAGATTTTTATAGTTTTTGATGCGCATATGGTATGTGGCAGCATAGAAAAACGAGAGAAAATTAGTGATAACATTATAGTTATATTTACAAAAGAGGGAGAAACCGCAGACAACTTCATTGAGAAGGAAGTCAATAGAATAGGGCGTAGGTCTGAGGTTTGTGTTGTAACGTCAGACTCACTGGAACAACAGATTGTTTTTCAAAGAGGAGCGGTAAGAATGTCCTCTATAGAATTTTATCACGAAATTAAAGCAGTAGAATTGAAAATTAAAAATAAAATAGCCAAAAAGTATTCGCAAAAAAGAGAGACACTAGAAGACAGAATTGAGCAGAATATATTGGAAAAGCTTGAAAAAATTCGAAGAAGTAAGTGAAATCTATTGACTATAAATTTATATGTAATGTATAATCAGTTATGTGGCCTATAATTGTTTTGGAGGGGATACCTTGGAAAAAAGGGGTTATGTTGCTAAAAAAATTTCCTCCTTTGAAGATAGATTGGATGAGGAAGTTGTAATTGAAGCGAAAAATGGGGATACTAGAGCTCAGGAGTACTTGATTAGTAAGTATGAAAACTTTGTAAAATCCAAAGCTAAGTCTTATTTCTTAATTGGGGCAGATAAAGAGGATATATATCAAGAAGGAATGATAGGTTTGTATAAAGCTATCAGGGATTTTAAACCAGATAAGTTATCTTCTTTCAAAGCTTTTGCTGAATTGTGTGTCACAAGACAAATAATAACTGCAATAAAAACTGCTACTCGTCAAAAGCATATACCATTGAATACATATGTTTCTCTAAATAAGCCTATCTATGATGAAGAGTCAGATAGAACCTTATTAGACGTTCTATCAGAGGCGAGGGTGGCAGATCCTGAAGAATTAATTATAAGTAGAGAAGAATTAAATCATATACAAAATGAGATTGGTGAAGTTTTATCTACTTTAGAATTGGAAGTGCTAATGTCTTACCTTGATGGGAAGTCATACCAGGAAATAGCTTGTGATTTAGATAGACATGCAAAGTCTATAGATAACGCTTTGCAAAGAGTAAAAAGAAAATTAGAGAAATGTTTAAGTGATAAATAGAAAATACATATTGACAAAAAAATATACTTGTATTAAAATTGATAATCGGTATATAACTTTTAATTAATTATAAAATAATAGAAGTGGGGTATGTTTAATTAGGAAACTAATAGTTTCTAATCTGTATATTTATGGATTGATATACACTCCCACTTCATGAAAAATTGCCCATGTAGCTCAGTCGGCAGAGCGTCACCTTGGTAAGGTGGAGGTCACCGGTTCAATCCCGGTCATGGGCTCCAATAATATATAAAGTTCACAACACACCAGGGTGAGTTTACCTAAACAAAATATGCGTTAAACAGGGAGGAATACAAAAATGTCAAAAGCAAAATTTGAAAGAAATAAGCCACACGTAAACATAGGAACAATAGGACACGTAGACCATGGTAAGACAACATTAACAGCAGCAATCACAACAGTATTATCAAAAAAGGGATTTGCAGAAGCATTTGATTATGCTGCAATAGATAAAGCGCCAGAAGAAAGAGAAAGAGGAATCACAATCAACACAGCACACGTTGAGTATGAAACAGAAAACAGACACTATGCTCACGTTGACTGTCCAGGACACGCTGACTATGTAAAGAACATGATAACAGGAGCAGCGCAAATGGATGGAGCAATACTAGTTGTAAGTGCAGCAGATGGTCCAATGCCACAAACAAGAGAACATATACTACTAGCATCAAGAGTTGGAGTACAATATATAGTAGTATTCTTAAACAAAGCTGATATGGTAGACGATGCTGAATTATTAGAGTTAGTTGAAATGGAAGTTAGAGAATTACTTAGCGAGTATGATTTCCCAGGAGATGATACACCAATAGTTGCAGGATCAGCATTAAAAGCATTAGAAAACCCAACAGATGAAGAAGCAATAAAGCCAATAATGGATTTAATGGATGCAGTAGATAGCTATATCCCAACTCCAGAAAGAGCAACAGATAAGACATTCTTAATGCCTGTAGAAGATGTATTCACAATCACAGGAAGAGGAACAGTTGCAACAGGAAGAGTTGAAAGTGGAATATTAAAAGTTGGAGACGAAGTAGAAATCGTTGGATTAAAAGAAGAAAAAGGCAAAACTGTATGTACAGGAGTAGAAATGTTCAGAAAGCTTCTTGATCAAGCGATGGCAGGAGATAACATCGGAGCATTATTAAGAGGTGTTCAAAGAGATGATATCGAAAGAGGTCAAGTATTAGCAAAACCAGGTTCAGTTCAACCACACAAAAAATTCGTAGGTCAAGTATACGTACTTAAGAAAGAAGAAGGCGGAAGACACACACCATTCTTCGATGGATACAGACCACAATTCTATTTCAGAACAACAGACGTTACAGGATCAATCAAATTACCAGATGGAATGGAAATGGTTATGCCTGGAGACCACATAGACATGAAAGTTGAATTAATCACTCCAGTAGCAATGGATGAAGGATTAAGATTCGCTATAAGAGAAGGCGGAAGAACTGTTGGTTCAGGAGTTGTTACTACAATATCTGAGTAATTAGATTTATGGGACTGGGTTTCTGGACCTGGTCCTTTAAATGTAAATAAATTGCAATGTATGTTTTAATTTCAATTGACATGAAAACTAAGTTGTGATAAATTATTTAAGTAACGCGTGATTTAAGTATAAAGAAAACTACATATTTTACTTATAGATAAGCATGTATCAGGAGGTGGAAACAATGAGAGTAAAAGTAACACTAGCATGTACAGATTGTAAGCAAAGAAACTACAATACAATGAAGAACAAGAAAAATGATCCAGACAGATTAGAAATGAGAAAATATTGTCCATTTTGCCATAAGCATACAGCTCACAAAGAAACAAAGTAACATCATAGAGGCATATAATTAAAATATTTTGAGGATGTGAAAAAAATGGCTGCAAATAATAGTGCAAAAAAAATAAAAAAACCAGCAGCATCCGGAAACGGGGTTATCAATTTTTTTAAAGAATTGAAAGCAGAAATCAAAAGAATAACTTGGGCCTCTAAAGAAAATGTAAAAAAAGCTACGGCAACAGTTTTGATATTTTGCTCTATTTACGTAGCTATGGTTGGATTACTTGATGTTGGTTTCAAAAATTTAGTTGAGGTAATCTTTAAATAAGGATAAGAAGGAGGTAGGGGTCGAGAAAAAGATTCCCGTCCCTTGAATTATGGCAGAGAAATCTAGATGGTACGTAGTTCATACATATTCTGGTTATGAAAATAAAGTTAAAGCAAACCTTGAAAAAACTATAGAGAATAGAAACCTTTACCATTGGATAGATGATGTTCAAGTTCCTATGGAAGAACAGATTGAAATTAAAGATGGTAAAAAGAAGGTTACTTTAAAGAAAGTATTTCCGGGATATGTGTTAGTACACATGGTAATGACTGATGATTCTTGGTACATAGTTAGAAACACTAGAGGAGTAACTGGGTTCGTAGGACCTGGATCTAAACCTGTGCCTCTTACAGATGAAGAAGTTACAGCTATGGGTATATCAGAAAAACCTGTTAATGTAGATATCGAAGTGGGAGAAAACATAAAAGTTAAATCAGGCCCACTAGAGAACTTCCCAGCTGTTATCCAAGAAATCAATACAGAAAAGAGAAAAATTAAAGCGCTAGTTAACATGTTTGGCAGGGAAACACCTGTTGAACTTGATTTTAATCAAATAGAAAAACTAGATTAGTTTATAAGACGCAAAGTCTTAATAAGTGGGAGGACAAAAGTCCGTATAACCACATTATAGGAGGTGTAAATTCATGGCTAAAAAAGTAGTAGGAATGATTAAACTTCAACTTCCTGCAGGAAAAGCAACTCCAGCACCACCTGTTGGACCAGCACTTGGACAGCATGGTGTAAATATTATGGGATTCTGTAAAGAATTT
Source organism: Clostridium magnum DSM 2767 (assembly GCF_001623875.1). GTDB lineage: Bacteria > Bacillota > Clostridia > Clostridiales > Clostridiaceae > Clostridium_AM > Clostridium_AM magnum. Next base: position 167,099 of record NZ_LWAE01000001.1, read on the forward strand.
AACGCTAAGACTGCTAACCAAGCAGGACTAATAATTCCAGTAGTAATATCTGTATATCAGGATAGATCTTTTAGTTTTATACTAAAGACTCCTCCAGCTGCAGTATTACTTAAAAAAGCAGCTGGAATAGAAAGTGGTTCTGGCGTACCAAATAAAACTAAAGTTGCTAAAGTAACTAAAGAGCAAGTGAGACAAATTGCTGAAACAAAAATGCCAGACTTAAATGCTGGATCAGTTGAAGCTGCTATGAGCATGGTAGCAGGAACTGCAAGAAGTATGGGAATAACTGTAGAAGAATAGTTAGCCAAAATAGTGGGAGGTAAAAACCGTTAAAACCACAAAGGAGGATAAGAAAATGGGAAAGAATTATATTGAAAGTGCTAAGCTTATCGATAGAAACGTTCTATATACACCAGCAGAAGCTATGGAGCTTGCTGTAAAAACTTCTAAAGCTAAGTTTGATGAGACTATAGAGCTAGCATTAAAGCTTGGTGTTGATCCAAGACATGCAGATCAACAAGTTAGAGGTGCAGTAGTACTTCCTCATGGAACTGGTAAAAAGGTTAGAGTATTAGTTTTTGCTAAAGGTGACAAAGCTAAAGAAGCTGAGGTAGCTGGAGCAGAATTTGTAGGTGCAGAAGAGCTAGTTGATAAAATACAAAAAGAAAACTGGTTTGACTTTGATGTAGTTGTTGCAACTCCAGATATGATGGGGGTTGTTGGTAGACTAGGTAGAGTGTTAGGACCTAAGGGACTAATGCCAAACCCAAAATCAGGTACAGTTACTTTTGATGTTGCAAAAGCTGTAGCTGAAATCAAAGCTGGTAAAGTTGAGTATAGAGTTGACAAAACTGCTATAGTTCACGTTCCACTTGGTAAAAAATCATTTGGAGCTGAAAAATTAATTGAGAACTTCCATGCATTAATGGAAGCTGTAATTAAAGCTAAGCCAGCAGCAGCTAAGGGTCAGTACTTAAAGTCTGTAGTAGTTTCAGCTACTATGGGACCAGGAGTTAAAATAAATCCTACAAAAACCCTAGATTAATATTGACATATAACGAAAGTTAATGTATAATGTTAGAGGTTAAATAAGTAAATATTCCGTAGACAGTAGGTGCGAAAGCATAATGGTTTACCAGCCTACCGAGGGTTCCAATATAATTAGTATATTTGGTCTCTCTGTGTCTACGGAGAGACTTTTAAATTATATAAACATCAGTTTAAACTGTGAGGAGGTGGACACACAGTGGGAAAAAATAGACAATTAAAAGAAGCTAAAGTGTTAGAAATAAAGGAAAAAATGGAAAAGGCTCAAGGTATAATTTTTGCTAAGTATCAAGGATTAACTGTTGAGCAAGATACAGAACTTAGAAAGACTCTAAGAGAAGCAGGTGTAGAATATAAAGTTTATAAAAATACTTTAACTACATTAGCAGCTAAAGAATTAGGATTTGGCGAAATCGAAAGTGTTCTTGAAGGACCTTTATCAGTAGCGTTTGGATACGAAGATCCAACAGCTCCAGCAAGAATTCTTAATGATTTTGCAAAAAATCATAAGAAATTAGAATTAAAAGGTGGAATAGTTCAAGGCGAGATATTCGACACAGCAAAAGTTGAACAACTTGCTAATATACCACCAAAAGAAGTTCTTATTGCGAAACTACTTGGAAGCTTCAAGGCTCCATTATCAAATTTTGCATATTTATTGAATGCTGTAAAAGAAAAGAAAGAATCAGAAGAAGCTTAATCGAGAAGCTTACTATTAATTATTAAATATTTTAAGGAAAGAAATTTTGGAGGTGTCTAATAATGACTAGAGAAGAAATAATTCAAGCTATAAAAGAAATGAGCGTTTTAGAATTAAATGAATTAGTTAAAGCATGTGAAGAAGAGTTTGGCGTAAGCGCAGCTGCTCCAGTAGCAGTAGCAGGTGCAGCACCAGCTGCAGCAGCAGAAGAAAAGACTGAATTTGATGTAGTATTAGCAAATGCAGGAGCTGAAAAAATAAAAGTTATAAAAGCTGTTAGAGAATTAACTGGATTAGGATTAAAAGAAGCTAAAGAAGTAGTTGATGGAGCTCCTAAGACATTAAAAGAAGCTGTAAGCAAAGAAGAAGCTGAAACTATAAAAGCTAAACTTTCAGAAGTTGGTGCTACTGTAGAAATAAAATAGTAATACATAAAATTAGAGGCGCTTTTTAGAAAGTGCCTCTTTTAAAATTAAAAACAATTAATGATTGACTTTTTTAAGTGATTATGATAATATAATAAATTGCATTGATTAGTTACTAATAATGTAATTTATTGTGAATTTATATTAAAAATTTGAATTAATTATAAAAAATAGGTTATACTAAAATGATGATAATGTGATCAATCCAGAAGCACATATAGATAAAACTTGTGTTTTTGGTTATTTTTAGTTTATGCAAGGGGTGAGAGTCAATGGTACATCCTGTCCAGGTTGGTAAAAGAACAAGAATGAGCTTTTCTAAACTTAAAGAAGTAGGAGATATGCCTAACTTAATAGAAGTACAATTAGATTCCTATGAATGGTTCCTAAAGGAAGGCTTACAAGAGGTATTTGATGATATCAATCCGATTCAAGATTACACAGCTAATCTTAACCTAGAATTTGTGGGTTATAAATTAGATATGGATAACATCAAATATTCAGTTGAAGAGTGTAAAGAAAGAGATGCTACTTATGCAGCACCTTTAAAGGTAAAGGTTAGATTGCTCAACAAGGAAACTGGAGAAGTAAAAGAGCAAGAAGTATTCATGGGAGATTTTCCTCTTATGACAGAACAAGGAACCTTTATAATAAATGGAGCTGAAAGAGTAATAGTTAGCCAATTAGTAAGATCACCTGGTGTGTATTATGATATGACAGTTGATAAAACAGGTAAAAAACTTTTTTCGGCAACTGTAATACCAAATAGAGGTGCTTGGCTAGAGTATGAAACAGATTCAAACGATATAATTTATGTAAGAATAGATAAAACAAGAAAATTACCTATAACTATTCTTATAAGATCAATGGGGTATGGTACTGATGCTGAAATCACTGAATGCTTTGGTGAAGACGAAAGATTAAAAGCTTCAATTGAAAAAGACAATACCAAAACTCGTGAGGAAGCATTACTGGAAATATACAAGAGATTAAGACCAGGTGAACCACCTACAGTTGACAGTGCTCAATCACTTATTGAATCTTTATTCTTTGATCCAAAGAGATATGACCTTTCAAGAGTTGGAAGGTATAAGTTCAATAAAAAGCTATCACTTCATCTTAGAATTGCTAACCAAATAGCAGCACAAGATGTGGTAAACCCACAAACTGGTGAAATACTAGTACAAAAAGGTGAAAAAATAGATAGAGAAAAAGCTGTAGAAATCCAAAATTGTGGTGTTAACGTAGTAAATATCCTTATTGAAGATAAAGTTTTAAGGGTTATAGGGAACAATTTTGTAAATATACATAACTTTATAGATTTCAATATAGATGACTTAAATATAAAAGAACTTGTTCACTACCCTACCCTAAAAGAAATATTAGATAACTACAGTGATGAGGATAGTATAAAAGAGCAATTAAGAAAAAACATACATGTGTTAATACCAAAGCACATAATAAGAGATGACATATATGCTACTGTAAGTTATGAATTAGGATTAGCTTATAATGTTGGGCATACAGATGATATTGACCACCTTGGAAACAGAAGGCTAAGATCAGTTGGAGAACTTCTTCAAAATCAATTTAGAATCGGTCTTTCAAGAATGGAAAGAGTAGTTAAAGAAAGAATGACTATTCAAGATCAAGAAGTTATAACTCCTCAGGCGTTAATAAATATAAGACCTGTAGCGGCAGCAATTAAAGAATTCTTTGGAAGTTCACAGCTTTCACAGTTCATGGACCAAACAAATCCGCTATCAGAGCTTACCCATAAAAGAAGACTTTCTGCATTAGGACCTGGAGGTTTATCTAGAGAAAGAGCTGGTTTTGAAGTTAGAGACGTTCACCATTCTCATTATGGTAGAATGTGTCCTATAGAAACACCAGAAGGTCCGAACATAGGTCTTATAAACTCACTGGCTACTTATGCTAGAGTAAATGAATATGGATTTATAGAAACTCCATATAGAAAAGTAGATAAAAAAACAGGTATAGTTACTGAAAAGTTAGTATATATAACAGCTGATGAAGAAGACGAATATCTAGTTGCGCAAGCAAATGAACCTATAGATGAAGATGGACACTTTATAGATAGTAAAGTAACAGTAAGAAGCAAAGAAGATATACTCGTAGTGCCACAAGAAGATGTTGACTTCATGGATGTATCACCAAGGCAGCTAGTTTCTGTAGCTACAGCTATGATACCATTCCTTGAAAATGATGATGCCAGCCGTGCACTTATGGGATCAAACATGCAACGTCAGGCAGTACCGCTATTAAAACCACAAGCTCCAGTTGTTGGAACTGGAATTGAGTTTAAAGCTGCTGTAGATTCAGGAGTTCTTCCTAAGGCTAAGAATGCAGGAACTGTTGTATATGTAGGTGCTAACGAAATAAGAGTAAAAAGAGATTCTGATGGTGGAATTGATGTATATAGACTTCTTAAGTTTAAGAGATCAAACCAAGGTACATGTATAAATCAAAGACCTATAGTGGATAAAGGTGAAATAGTTAAAAAAGGAACGGTATTAGCTGATGGTCCATCTACAGATCTTGGTGAGATAGCATTAGGTAAGAATATAAGAATGGGCTTCATTACTTGGGAAGGGTATAACTACGAGGATGCTATGCTTATCTCCGAGGAATTAGTTAAAAATGATGTCTTTACGTCAATTCATATAGAAGAATATGAAGCTGAGGCAAGAGATACAAAGCTCGGACCAGAGGAGATAACAAGAGATATACCTAATGTTGGAGAAGATGCTCTGAAGGATATAGATGAAAGAGGAATTATTAGAATAGGTGCTGAAGTAAGATCAGGAGATATTCTAGTTGGAAAGGTTACTCCAAAAGGAGAAACTGAACTTACAGCAGAAGAGAGATTACTTAGAGCGATATTTGGTGAAAAAGCAAGAGAAGTTAGAGATACTTCGCTTAGAGTTCCACATGGTGAAGCTGGTATAATTGTTGATGTCAAAGTGTTCACTAGAGAAAATGGAGATGAACTTCCTCCAGGAGTTAATAAGTTAGTTAGATGTTATATAGCTCAAAAGAGAAAAATATCTGTTGGAGACAAAATGGCAGGTAGACACGGTAACAAAGGGGTAATATCAAGAGTATTACCAGAGGAAGATATGCCGTTCTTACCTGATGGAAGGCCTTTACAGATATGCTTAAATCCTTTAGGGGTTCCTTCACGTATGAATATTGGGCAGGTACTTGAAGTTCATCTAGGATGGGCTGCAAGTGAGTTAGGATGGCACATTTCTACTCCAGTATTTGATGGAGCTACAGAAAGTGATATAGTTGAATGCTTAACAAAGGCAGGATATAAAGAGCATGGAAAAACTGTTTTATATGATGGTAGAACAGGTGAAGCATTTGACAATCCTGTAACAGTTGGATACATGTATATATTAAAACTTGCACATTTAGTTGATGATAAAATACACGCTAGATCTACTGGACCATACTCATTGGTTACTCAGCAGCCACTAGGTGGTAAAGCTCAATTTGGAGGACAGAGATTTGGAGAAATGGAAGTTTGGGCATTAGAAGCATATGGTGCCGCTCATACACTTCAAGAAATATTAACAGTTAAATCTGACGATGTAGTAGGAAGAGTTAAGACATATGAAGCTATTGTAAAAGGAGAGAATATACCTGAACCAGGGGTGCCAGAATCATTTAAGGTTCTGATAAAGGAATTACAAGCTTTATGTCTTGATGTAAAAGTGTTAAATGATGATAATGAAGAAATAAAACTTAGAGAATCAGTAGAAGATGAAATAGAAGATATAGGTGTTAATATAGAAGGAAATGAAGAATTTATTCCACCAACTCCAAGTGATGAGTATATAGAAAATGAGGAAGTTGAAGAAGAACTGGAAATTGATTATGATGATTTACCTTTAGATGAACTTGAAGGTGATTTAGAAATAGATGATTTTAATGATGAACATTAGGAAGGGAGGATGTACCCTTGTTTGAATTAAACAATTTTGATGCACTACAAATAGGCTTAGCGTCACCAGAAAAAATTAGAGAGTGGTCAAGAGGTGAGGTTAAGAAACCTGAGACTATAAATTATAGAACCTTAAAACCTGAAAGAGACGGATTATTTTGTGAGAGAATTTTTGGACCAATTAAAGATTGGGAATGTCACTGTGGTAAATATAAGAGAATAAGATATAAAGGAATAGTTTGTGACAGATGTGGTGTAGAGGTAACTAAAGCTAAGGTAAGACGTGAGAGAATGGGTCATATTGAGCTTGCAGCGCCTGTATCTCATATATGGTACTTTAAAGGAATACCATCACGTATGGGACTCATACTTGATATGTCTCCAAGAGCACTAGAAAAAATACTATATTTTGCATCTTATGTTGTTCTAGATCCAAAGGAAACACCATTATTAAAGAAACAACTATTAAATGAGAAAGAGTATAGAGAAGCAGCAGATAAATATGGGGAAGAAAATTTCGTAGCTGGCATGGGAGCAGAGTCTGTTAAAAGGCTTTTAGAGGAAATACACCTTGAAAATTTATCTGTTGAATTAAAAGAAGACCTAAAAAACAGCACAGGACAGAAAAAAGTAAGAATAATTAGAAGACTTGAGGTTGTAGAATCCTTCAGAAAATCTGGAAATCGACCAGAGTGGATGATTATAGATGTAATACCTGTAATACCTCCAGACTTAAGACCTATGGTTCAGCTTGATGGAGGAAGATTTGCAACATCTGACTTAAATGACCTTTATAGAAGAGTTATTAATAGAAATAACAGACTTAAAAAACTTCTAGATTTAGGTGCGCCTGACATCATTGTTAGAAATGAAAAAAGAATGCTGCAAGAAGCAGTAGATGCACTAATAGATAATGGAAGAAGAGGAAGACCAGTAACAGGCCCAGGAAATAGACCTTTAAAATCATTATCTGATATGCTCAAAGGTAAGCAAGGAAGATTTAGACAAAATCTACTAGGAAAGCGTGTTGACTACTCAGGACGTTCGGTTATAGTTGTTGGACCAGAACTTAAAATGTATCAATGCGGACTTCCAAAAGAAATGGCACTAGAATTATTCAAGCCTTTTGTAATGAAAAAGCTTGTTGAAAGTGGTGTTGCACATAATATAAAGAGTGCGAAGAGAATGGTTGAGAGAGTTCAAGCACAAGTGTGGGATGTTCTTGAAGAAGTAATAGCAGACCATCCAGTTCTTCTGAACCGTGCTCCTACTCTTCATAGACTAGGAATTCAAGCTTTCCAACCTGTGCTTGTTGAAGGTAGAGCGATAAAGCTTCATCCTTTATCATGTACAGCATATAATGCTGACTTTGATGGAGACCAGATGGCGGTACACGTTCCATTATCTGTTGAAGCGCAGGCAGAAGCTAGATTTTTAATGCTTGCAGCACATAATATAATGAAACCATCAGATGGTAAGCCAGTTGTAGTTCCTACACAGGATATGGTACTTGGTTCATATTATCTAACTATAGATAAAGATGGTGAAAAAGGTGAGGGAAGAATGTTCTCATCACCAGATGAAGTAATTATGGCATATCAACTTAGTGAAATAAGTATTCATGCAAAAATTAAAGTTAAAATGACAAAGATTAAGGATGGTAAAGAAGTAAGAGGAATAATTGAAACTACTCCTGGAAGAATAATATTCAATGAAGCTATACCTCAAGATTTAGGATTCATTGATAGAAGCAATCCAGAAAATGAGTTTAAGCTAGAGGTTAATTTCCTTGTTACCAAGAAAAATCTTGGAAATGTTATAGATAAGTGTTATATGAAGCATGGTGCAACAAAGACATCTATAATGCTTGATTTAATAAAAGCTAAAGGCTATCACTATTCAAGTATAGGAGCTATAACGGTTTCTACATCAGATATGGTGGTTCCAGAAGCTAAGAAGAGATTACTTGCTGAAGCGGATGCTGCAGTTGATAAGATTGAAAAGATGTATAGAAGAGGATTCATATCAGAGGAAGAAAGATATGAAAGAGTTATAGAAAAGTGGACTAAAACTACTGAAGATGTAGCAGATGAGCTTATGAGTAATTTGGATAAATTTAATCCAATATTCATGATGGCAGATTCAGGGGCCAGAGGTTCAAAGAGTCAGATCAAACAGCTTGCTGGTATGAGAGGTCTTATGGCTAACCCATCTGGTAAGATTATAGAATTACCTATAAGAGCTTCATTTAGAGAAGGTCTTGATGTAATTGAGTATTTTATATCAACCCATGGAGCTAGAAAGGGTAATGCCGATACAGCTTTAAAAACAGCAGACTCTGGATACTTAACAAGAAGACTTGTTGATGTAAGCCAAGATGTAATAGTAAGAGAAGAAGACTGCGGAAGTAATGAAGGTTTTGAAGTTTCTGAAATAAAAGAAGGTAATGAAGTAATAGAAAGTATAGCGGAAAGACTTACAGGAAGATATCCAGCTGAAGATATTATACATCCACAAACTGGCGAAGTATTAGTAGTAAGAAATACTTATATGGACCCTAAAATAGCTGAGATGGTTCAAGATGCAGGTGTTAAGAAGATTAAGATTAGATCTGTATTCACATGTAAATCAAAGCATGGAGTATGTTCTAAGTGTTATGGAATGAACATGGCTACCGCAGAAAAGATTAATATAGGTGAAGCCGTTGGTATAGTAGCAGCACAGAGTATAGGAGAACCGGGTACTCAGCTTACAATGAGAACCTTCCATACTGGTGGAGTTGCTGGATCAGATATTACACAAGGTCTTCCTAGAGTTGAAGAGTTATTTGAAGCTAGAAAGCCTAAGGGTCTAGCTATAGTAAGTGAAGTTGCTGGAACTGTAAGAATGGAAGAAACTAAAAAGAAGAGAACAATTTCTGTTATCACAGAAGGCGGCGAAGAAGTTACTTACGATATACCATTTGGTTCAAGACTGAAGGTATCTAATGGGGATGTAATCGAAGCTGGAGATGAAATAACAGAAGGATCTGTTAACCCACATGACGTTCTAAGAATTAAGGGTGTTCTTGGTGTTAAAAATTATCTTTTGTCAGAAGTTCAAAAAGTTTATAGACTACAAGGTGTTGATATTAATGATAAGCATCTTGAAGTTGTAGTAAGACAAATGACTAGAAAAGTTAAAATAGAAGAATCAGGAGATACAGAGTTATTACCTGGTACTATGATTGATATATTTGATTTTGATGAGGCAAATGAAAAAGTTATAGCTGAAGGTGGAAGTCCTGCTCAAGGTAGAATCGCTTTACTTGGTATAACTAAAGCAGCACTAGCTACAGATTCATTCCTTTCAGCAGCATCATTCCAAGAGACTACAAGAGTTCTTACTGATGCAGCTATTAAGGGAAAGATTGATCCATTATTAGGATTGAAAGAAAATGTTATAATTGGTAAGCTGATACCAGCAGGTACAGGTATGACAAGATACAGATCTATCAGAATAAACACTGAAAGAGAAATAGAGGAAAAAAAGTTAAATAATGAATTGCAAGCTTAGCGTTTAATTTATTGACATAGTAGTGCTAAAATGATAAAATACATCTGTATGTTTCAAATGGAGACAAAGTTTTTAATCTTTGTCTCTGTAGCACTGTAAGGGGGAACAGAGATTATGGTTTACAGACTTGAGGGAAACAAAGTTGTCGGTGTAAAGCAAACCATAAAAGCTATAAAAAATGGTGTTGTAAAAACAGTATATATAGCAAAGGATGCTGATAACAAGTTATTACAGTCAGTAAAGGTATTAGTTGATGAAAATTCCCTAGAACTAGTATATATAAATACTATGAAGGAATTAGGAAAACTCTGTGGAATAGATGTTGGAGCTGCTACAGCTGCAATACTAAAAGAGTAGTTTTCCAAGTTTAATTGCTTACAGATTAAATTAACATAAATTTTCAATATGTAAGTCTTGGGATTAATTATGGCAATATGCCTAATTAGCTCATATCTTTGAAGGAGGTGTAAACATGCCAACTATAAGCCAATTAGTAAGAAAAGGCAGAAAGACAGTAGGTACAAAATCAACAGCACCAGCACTAAAGGAATGTCCTCAAAAAAGAGGAGTTTGTACAGTAGTAAAAACTACAACACCTAAGAAACCAAACTCAGCGTTAAGAAAAATTGCTAGGGTTAGATTAACAAATGGTTTCGAAGTTACTGCATACATTCCAGGTGTAGGCCACAACTTACAAGAGCACAGCGTTGTTCTTATAAGAGGTGGAAGAGTTAAAGACCTTCCAGGTGTTAGATACCACATAGTAAGAGGCGCATTAGACTCAGCTGGAGTAGCTAACAGATTACAAAGTAGGTCAAAATATGGTGCTAAAAGACCAAAACAAAAATAGGTTTTGGTTAAATTAAGTTGAAAAGTGGTGCGATGTCTTCAGCATTTATATATAGATTTTATAAATAATCTGCAGAAGTACAGAGCGCTTTACGGTTAAGTGCATTATAAAGTAAGCAGTTAATCGAGTACCGATGAACTTAAAAGTTTTAAATTGTTAAGGAGGGAAGAAAAGTGCCAAGAAAAGGACATATAGCTAAAAGAGATGTATTACCAGATCCAATGTACAATAGCAAGGTTCTAACAAAGTTTATAAACAACCTAATGGAAGACGGTAAAAAAGGGGTTGCACAAAAAGTTTGCTATGCTGCTTTTGATATAATCCGTGAAAAAACAAGTAAAGAACCAATGGAAGTTTTTGAAGAGGCAATGAATAATGTAATGCCACTACTTGAAGTAAAAGCAAGAAGAATAGGTGGTGCTACATATCAAGTTCCTATGGAAGTTAGACCTGAAAGAAGACAGACTCTAGGAATAAGATGGATGCTTGCTGCAGCAAGAAAAAGAGGCGAGAAGTACATGAGAGACAGACTTGCTGGAGAATTAATGGATGCTGCTAACAATACTGGCGCAGCTGTTAAGAAAAGAGAAGATACTCATAAAATGGCTGAAGCTAATAAAGCTTTTGCACATTATAGATATTAATATTAAAAACTGTTTTGGTATTGACCAAAACAGTTTTGTCAAATTTAAAATTCATATTCAAGGGAGGAAACTTAAGTGGGAAGACAATATCCATTAGAAAAGTTCCGTAATATCGGAATAATGGCACACATTGACGCTGGTAAAACTACAACAACTGAACGTATACTTTTCTACACTGGAAGAACTCATAAAATAGGAGAAGTTCACGAAGGTCAGGCTACAATGGACTGGATGGTTCAAGAGCAAGAAAGAGGTATAACAATAACTTCTGCAGCGACTTTCTGTATGTGGAAAGGTCACGCTGTAAACATAATAGATACACCAGGACACGTGGATTTTACAGTAGAAGTTGAAAGATCATTAAGAGTTCTTGACGGAGCAGTTACTGTACTAGATGCAAAAGGCGGAGTTGAGCCACAAACAGAAACAGTATGGAGACAGGCGGATAATTACAAAGTTCCTAGAATGGTTTATGTAAATAAGATGGACTCAACAGGCGCAGATTTCTTTATGTGTGTAAACATGTTAAGAGATAGACTACACTGTAATGCAGTTCCAATTCAACTTCCAATAGGAGCAGAAGATCAATTCAAGGGAATTGTAGATCTTGTAAAGAATGAAGCAATAATATATGAAGATGATTTAGGAAAAGTTCTTGATACTGTTGAAATACCAGCAGAATTAAAGGATAAGGCAGCTGAATACAGAACGGCTTTAATGGAAGCAGTAGCTGAGCAAGATGAAGAATTAATGATGAAATATCTTGAAGGAGAAGAGCTAACTGAAGAAGAAATAAGAGGAGCTCTTAGAAAAGGTGTTATAGCAAATACTATAGTACCAGTTACATGTGGATCATCATATAAAAATAAAGGCGTTCAGCCAATGATAGATGCTGTTGTTGACTATATGCCATCACCAGTTGATATTCCAGCAATTAAGGGTACAAATCCAGATACTGGTGCAGACGATGAAAGACCAGCAGATGATAATGCACCAATGTCAGCATTAGCATTTAAGATTGCAACTGACCCATTTGTAGGAAGACTTGCATTTACAAGAGTTTATTCTGGAGTTATGAAGAGTGGTACTTATGTATACAACTCAACTAAAGGAAAGAAAGAAAGAATAGGAAGACTTGTTAAGATGCATGCAAATCATAGAGAGGAAGTTGAAGAACTTCTTGCTGGTGATTTAGGAGCAGTAGTTGGATTAAAAGAGACTACTACAGGTAATACTCTTTGTGATGAAGCAAATCCAATCGTTCTTGAAAGTATGGAATTCCCAGAACCAGTTATAGACGTTGCTATAGAGCCAAAGACTAAAGCTGGTCAAGAAAAGATGGGTATAGCATTAGCTAAGCTTGCTGAAGAAGATCCAACATTTAGAACATTTACTAACCAAGAAACAGGTCAAACAATTATATCAGGAATGGGTGAGCTTCACCTTGAAATAATTGTTGATAGACTTCAAAGAGAATTTAAAGTTGAATGTAACGTTGGTAAACCACAAGTTGCATACAAAGAAACAATTAAGAAGACTGTTAAGGCTGAAGGTAAGTTTGTTAGACAATCCGGTGGACGTGGTCAATACGGTCACTGCTGGATAGAAATGATACCTACAGAAGAACCATATTCATTTGAAAATGCTGTTGTTGGTGGAGCTATTCCAAAAGAATATATCTCACCAATTGATAATGGAATTAGAGAAGCTGCAGATACAGGGGTAGTTGCTGGATATCCAGTTATTAACTTCAAAATCAGACTTGTTGATGGTTCATATCATGATGTTGACTCATCAGAGATGGCATTTAAGATAGCTGGTTCTATGGCATTTAAGAATGCAATGGCGAAAGCAACTCCAGTATTACTTGAACCGATGATGAAAGTTGAAGTTGTAATACCAGAAGAATATATGGGAGACGTAATGGGAGACATTAACTCAAGAAGAGGAAGAGTTGAAGGTATGGACCCAAGAGCAGGTGCTCAAGTAATAAGAGCTTTTGTACCACTTTCAGAAATGTTTGGTTATGCAACAACTTTAAGATCAAGAACTCAAGGTAGAGGAGTTTACTCAATGGTATTTGATCATTATGAAGAAGTTCCAAAGAGTATTCAAGAACAAGTTACAGGAAGCAAAAATAATTAATTATAAATAGATTACTTAAATTTAAGGAGGAATACAAAAATGTCAAAAGCAAAATTTGAAAGAAATAAGCCACACGTAAACATAGGAACAATAGGACACGTAGACCATGGTAAGACAACATTAACAGCAGCAATCACAACAGTATTATCAAAAAAGGGATTTGCAGAAGCATTTGATTATGCTGCAATAGATAAAGCGCCAGAAGAAAGAGAAAGAGGAATCACAATCAACACAGCACACGTTGAGTATGAAACAGAAAACAGACACTATGCTCACGTTGACTGTCCAGGACACGCTGACTATGTAAAGAACATGATAACAGGAGCAGCGCAAATGGATGGAGCAATACTAGTTGTAAGTGCAGCAGATGGTCCAATGCCACAAACAAGAGAACATATACTACTAGCATCAAGAGTTGGAGTACAATATATAGTAGTATTCTTAAACAAAGCTGATATGGTAGACGATGCTGAATTATTAGAGTTAGTTGAAATGGAAGTTAGAGAATTACTTAGCGAGTATGATTTCCCAGGAGATGATACACCAATAGTTGCAGGATCAGCATTAAAAGCATTAGAAAACCCAACAGATGAAGAAGCAATAAAGCCAATAATGGATTTAATGGATGCAGTAGATAGCTATATCCCAACTCCAGAAAGAGCAACAGATAAGACATTCTTAATGCCTGTAGAAGATGTATTCACAATCACAGGAAGAGGAACAGTTGCAACAGGAAGAGTTGAAAGTGGAATATTAAAAGTTGGAGACGAAGTAGAAATCGTTGGATTAAAAGAAGAAAAAGGCAAAACTGTATGTACAGGAGTAGAAATGTTCAGAAAGCTTCTTGATCAAGCGATGGCAGGAGATAACATCGGAGCATTATTAAGAGGTGTTCAAAGAGATGATATCGAAAGAGGTCAAGTATTAGCAAAACCAGGTTCAGTTCAACCACACAAAAAATTCGTAGGTCAAGTATACGTACTTAAGAAAGAAGAAGGCGGAAGACACACACCATTCTTCGATGGATACAGACCACAATTCTATTTCAGAACAACAGACGTTACAGGATCAATCAAATTACCAGATGGAATGGAAATGGTTATGCCTGGAGACCACATAGACATGAAAGTTGAATTAATCACTCCAGTAGCAATGGATGAAGGATTAAGATTCGCTATAAGAGAAGGCGGAAGAACTGTTGGTTCAGGAGTTGTTACTACAATATCTGAGTAATTAGATGTTAAACTAAAGGCCTTTAAAGTTAAGAAATGGAAAAGGAAAGAGGACGCTCTTTCCTTTTTATAAAGTTGCTTAAAGTTAAAAAAATGTGCTTGTCAAAAATAAAAATATATTGTATAATTAAGAAGTTGTAAAGTGATAACAGCGATGAGGCAAGAGGTTGCCGGGCTTCCGGGTAATTCTTGACTGAGTATGCTAGGGTCTTGAACCAGGCGACGGGGGTTCTGTGTTTAGTGTTGCTTTGATTTAAAACATGCAACGCGTGGAACAGTTTACAGAATACATCCGCTGTTGTACGTAGGAAGTAAAGCGTGCATGAAAAGGAGGGAAATAGTAATGGCAAAACAAAAAATAAGAATCAGATTAAAAGCTTTTGATCACAATATATTAGATCAATCAGCTGAGAAGATTGTAGAAACTGCAAAAACAACTGGAGCGAAGGTAGCAGGTCCAGTGCCACTACCAACTGAAAAAGATATTGTAACAATATTAAGAGCTCCACATAAATATAAAGACTCAAGAGAGCAGTTCGAAATAAGAACTCACAAGAGACTTATCGATATAATAAGTCCATCACCAAAAACTGTTGATGCTTTAATGAGACTTGATTTACCAGCAGGCGTTGATATTGAAATAAAATTATAATTGTAATAGATACTACTATTACTAACTATTATGATCGCTAAGGCGATCCGCTAATATGTTGAGGAGGTGCAAGATAATGAAAAAAGGTATACTAGGTAGAAAACTTGGTATGACTCAAATATTTGATGAAAACGGAAAAATAATTCCTGTTACAGTAATTGAAGCAGGCCCATGTGTGGTTGTTCAAAAGAAAACTGTAGAAAAAGACGGATATGATGCTATACAGGTAGGATTTGATGATATAAGAGAAAAACTTGCTAACAAACCTAAAAAGGGACATTTTGCTAAAGCGGGTGCTTCTTTAAAGAGATTTGTGAAAGAATTCAGACTTGAAGACACAAGCTCATATGAAGTTGGTCAAGAAATAAAAGCAGACGTATTTGCTGCTGGAGAAAAAATTGATGTTTCTGGAATATCCAAAGGTAAGGGATTCCAAGGTACAATCAAGAGATGGAATGGACACAGAGGACCTATGTCTCACGGATCTAAGTTCCACAGAGCAGTTGGTTCTATGGGAGCTTCATCAAGTCCATCAAGAACATTTAAAAACAAGAAATTACCAGGACATATGGGTAATGTAAATACAACAGTATTAAATCTACAAGTAGCTAAGGTTATGCCTGAAAAGAACATAATATTAATAAAAGGCGGAGTACCAGGACCTAATAAAGGCTTTGTAGTAATAAGAAACTCAGTTAAAGCTTAAGTTTCGGTAGAAAGGAGGATGCAGAATGCCTACAGTAGGATTATTTAACAAAGAAGGTCAAAAAGTTGGAGATTTTCAACTATCAGATAATGTGTTCGGAGTTGAAGTAAATCAATATGCTTTACATCAAGTAGTTGTTGCTTTACTTGCAAACAAAAGACAAGGAACTCAATCAGCAAAAACAAGAGCTGAAGTTTCTGGAGGCGGAATTAAGCCTTGGAGACAAAAAGGAACTGGTAGAGCAAGACAGGGTTCAACAAGAGCACCACAATGGATTCATGGTGGTATGGTTTTTGCTGTAAAACCGAGAAGTTACAGAACTTCTGTTCCAAAATCAATGAGAAGATTAGCTATGAAATCTGCTCTTACAAGCAAAGTTAACGATAATGAAATTTTTGTTTTAGAAAGTTTAGAACTAGACGCTCCAAAAACAAAGGAAATTGTAAAAATGTTAACAGCATTAGATGCAAAGAAAACATTAATCGTTACTGCTGAATCAAATGAAAATGTATATAAATCAGCAAGAAACATAGAGGGAGTTGCTGTATTACCAGTAAATAACTTAAATGTTTATGATTTATTAAAATATGAGAACCTTATAGTAACTAAGGAAGCTGTATCAAAAATTGAGGAGGTGTATGTATAATGAAGCTAACTAATTATGATATCATCAGAAGACCAGTTGTTACTGAAAAAAGTATGGCTTCTATGAGTGAAAAAAAATACACCTTTATAGTTGATATACATGCTAATAAGTCAATGATAAAAAGAGCTGTTGAAGATGTATTCGGAGTAAAAGTAGAAGACGTTAAGACTGCTAGATATATAGGAAAAACTAAAAGAGTTGGCGTACATGTTGGAAAAAGACCTGACTATAAGAAAGCAGTTATTAAGTTAGCTGAAGATAGCAAGTCAATAGAGTTCTTTGAAGGTATGTAATAAAATAAAGCAGTTATTGGCTAAAAGCCAGATAAGCTAAAAGAAGGAGGGAATACCGAAATGGCAGTTAAAGGTTTTAGACCTACTACCCCTTCAAGAAGAGAAATGACAATGAGTACTTTTGAAGAAATAACTACAAATGTACCTGAGAAATCACTTCTTGTTGCTAAAAAGAGAACTGGTGGTAGAAACGCAAACGGTAAAATAACAGTTCGTCATATTGGTGGCGGAGCGAAACAAAAGTACAGAATAATAGATTTCAAGAGAAATAAAGATGCAGTACCTGCAAAGGTAGCAACTATAGAATATGATCCAAACAGATCAGCATACATAGCTCTTGTAGTTTATGCAGATGGTGAAAAGAGATATATAATAGCTCCAGTTGGATTAAAAGTTGGAGATGTTATAGTTTCAGGACCAGACTCAGATATAAAAGTTGGTAACTGTCTTCCGATGAAGAACATACCAGTTGGTACAGTTGTTCATAACGTTGAGTTATCAATAGGTAAGGGAGCACAGCTTGTTAGATCAGCTGGAACTTCAGCTCAGCTTATGGCTAAAGAGGGAGACTATGCTACTTTAAGATTACCAAGTGGTGAAATGAGATATGTTAGAATAGAATGTAGAGCAACTATAGGAACAGTTTCTAACCTAACACATGAAATCATTAATATTGGTAAGGCTGGTAGAAAGAGACACATGGGTATAAGACCAACAGTAAGAGGTTCTGTAATGAATCCTAACGACCATCCACACGGTGGTGGTGAAGGTAAATCACCTATAGGACACCCAGGTCCACTTACTCCATGGGGTAAACCAGCACTTGGATATAAAACAAGAAAACATAAAAAATATTCAGATAGATTTATCATTAAGAGAAGAAATACTAAATAGTAGGAAGAGAATATTTTATTCTCTTCACTAACTATTAATCTCATTGTATGAAGGGAGGCCAACAAAGTGAGCAGATCAGTTAAAAAAGGACCTTTTGTTCAAGAAGCACTTTTAAAAAGAATAAACGAAATGAATAAGGCTGGGGAAAAGAAAGTTGTAAAGACTTGGTCAAGAAGTTCAACTATATTCCCACAAATGATCGGTCATACTATAGCAGTTCATGACGGAAGAAAACATGTGCCTGTATACATATCAGAAGATATGGTGGGACACAAATTAGGAGAATTTGTGTTAACTAGAACTTATAAGGGTCATGTAGCTAAAACTGAAAGATCATCAAAAGCAAGATAACTCAGAAAGGAGGTAACATACAATGGAAGCTAAGGCTATAGTTAAATACGTAAGAATGTCCTCAATGAAAATAGGGATTGTTCTTGATTTAATAAGAGGAAAGAATGTTAATGAAGCTTTTGCTATATTAAAATATACTCCAAAGGATGCAGCTGAGGTTGTTTACAAACTTCTTAAATCAGCTGTTGCAAATGCAGAGAACAATCTGAACCTAGATAAAGCTAACTTATATGTTGCGGAAGCATATGCTTGTCAAGGACCAACATTAAAGAGATTTAGACCACATGCTCAAGGTAGAGCGTTTAGAATAAAGAAGAGAAGTAGTCATATAACTCTAGTAGTTAAAGAAAGAGCTTAAGAAGGAGGGAAACAGATGGGACAGAAAGTACATCCACATGGCCTAAGAGTTGGCGTTATTAAAGATTGGGATGCTAAATGGTATGCAGATAAGAAGAATTTTGCAGATAATCTAGTTGAAGACAACAAAGTTAGAGAATTTGTAAAGAAAAAGACTGCTGCTGCTGGAGTTTCAAGAATTCAAATTGAAAGAGCAGCTAAAAGAGTTAAATTAAATATACACACTGCTAAACCTGGTATGATAATAGGAAGAGGCGGTTCAGGAATAGATGCTTTAAAAGCTGAAATAGTAAAAATGGTTGGAGAAAAGAACGTTTTAATCAACATAGTTGAAGTTAAAACTGCAGAGTCAAATGCTCAGTTAATGGCTGAAAGCATAGCACAACAGCTTGAAAAGAGAATTTCATTCAGAAGAGCTATGAAACAGACAATTCAAAGAGCAATGAAGACTGGTGTTAAGGGAGTTAAAACTGCATGTGCAGGAAGACTTGGTGGAGCTGAAATAGCAAGAAGTGAATCTTATCATGAAGGTACAATTCCACTACAAACACTAAGAGCCGATATAGATTATGGATTTGCTGAAGCAGATACAACATACGGGAAAATTGGTGTAAAAGTTTGGGTATACAAGGGAGAAGTACTTCCTACTAAGAAAGTTGTTCAAAGCAAGGAAGAAGCTAACGCATAAGGAAGGAGGAATATGACATGTTAATGCCTAAAAGAGTTAAACATCGTAAGGTACAGCGTGGCAGAATGAAGGGTAAGGCTACAAGAGGTAATTTTATAGCATACGGAGATTATGCTATACAGGCTACTGAATGTGGATGGATTACTAGCAACCAAATAGAATCTGCCAGAATAGCTATAAATAGATATATCAAAAGAGGAGGAAAACTTTGGATAAAGATTTTCCCAGATAAACCAGTAACAGAAAAGCCAGCTGAAACTCGTATGGGTTCCGGTAAAGGTTCACCAGAATACTGGGTAGCAGTTGTTAAACCAGGTAGAGTATTATTCGAACTATCAGGAGTTAACGAAACAGTTGCAAGAGAAGCTATGAGACTTGCAATGCATAAGTTACCTATTAAGACTAAGTTCGTTACAAGAAGAGATTTTGAAGAAGTGGGTGGTGAAATCAATGAAGGCTAAAGAATTGCAAGAATTAAGACAAAGCAGCCCTCAAGATTTGCAGGCAAAACTTGATGATCTTAAGGCGGAATTATTTAACTTAAGATTTCAGTTAGCTACAGGTCAATTGGAAAACCCAATGAGAATAAGAGAAGTAAAAAAATCTATAGCCCAAATTAAAACCATCCTTAGAGAAGAAGAACTAAGGGCGTTTGAACAGTAGGCTGAAAGGAGGTTTGTCCTGTGGAAAGAAATAATAGAAAGACAAAAATAGGTAGAGTCGTTTCTGATAAAATGGATAAAACTGTAGTAGTTGCTGTAGAAACAAAGGTTCGTCATCCTTTATATGGCAAGACAGTTAACAGAACTACAAAATTTAAGGCTCATGATGAAAATAATGAGGCTCAAGTTAATGATAGAGTTTTAATAATGGAAACAAGACCATTATCAAAAGATAAGAGATGGAGACTTGTAGAAATAGTAGAAAAGGCTAAATAGTTAGAAAGCTGAAAGGAGGGTATTTTCAATGATTCAGCAACAAACATTGTTGAAAGTTGCAGATAATTCCGGTGCTAAGGAAATTATGTGTATAAGAGTATTAGGTGGATCCACAAGAAAGTGGGGAAACATTGGAGATATAATAGTTGCTAGCGTTAAAAGTGCAACACCAGGCGGTGTTGTTAAAAAAGGTGACGTTGTAAAGGCAGTTATAGTAAGATCAGTTAAAGGATTAAGAAGAGCAGATGGATCATACATCAGATTTGATGAAAATGCTGCTGTTATAATAAAAGACGATAAGCAACCAAAGGGAACTCGTATCTTTGGACCAGTTGCAAGAGAGCTAAGAGATAAAGATTTTACAAAAATATTATCATTAGCACCTGAAGTTCTATAGAATAAGGAGGTGGCTATAATGGCAACAAATAAGATGCACGTTAGAAAAAACGATACGGTTATGGTTATATCCGGAAAAGATAAAGGTAAAACAGGTGAGGTTTTATCAGTAATGCCTAAAACAGGCAAGATAATCGTTAAGGGTATAAATGTAGTAACAAAACATCAAAAACCAAATAGAGCTAATATGCAGGGCGGAATAATTCAAAAAGAAGCTCCAGTATATAGTTCAAAAGTAATGTTATACTGTGATAAATGCAAATCAGTAACAAGAATAAGCCATAAATTACTAGAAGATGGAACTAAAGTTAGAGTTTGTAAAAAGTGCGGAGAAACATTCTAATCTTTGAAAGGAGGGCTACAAATGACTTTAAGATTACAAGAAAAATATGAAAATGAAGTAGTTAAAGCTTTGATGGATAAATTCGGATATAAGAATATAATGGAAGTGCCAAAGCTTGAAAAAATAGTTATAAACATGGGTGTTGGAGAAGCAAAAGATAATCCAAAAGTTCTAGAATCAGCAGTAAGTGATTTAACAATCATTACAGGACAAAAACCAATCTTAACTAGAGCTAAGAAATCTATAGCTAACTTCAAGATAAGAGAAAACATGGCTATAGGTTGTAAAGTTACATTAAGAAAGCAAATGATGTATGAGTTTGCTGATAAGTTAATGAGTGTTGCACTACCTAGAGTTAGAGATTTCTCTGGTGTTTCAGATAAAGCATTTGATGGAAGAGGAAACTATTCATTAGGAATTAAGGAACAGTTAATATTCCCTGAAATAGAGTATGATAAGATAGATAAAGTAAGAGGTATGGATATAATCTTCGTTACAACTGCAAAAACAGACGAAGAAGCAAGAGAATTATTAAGATTTCTTGGTATGCCATTTGCTCAAAAATAAGGAGGGAAAAACGTGGCACGTAAGGCTTTAATAGAAAAATGGAATAAAGAACCTAAATATTCAACTAGAGCTTACACAAGATGCAGAATATGTGGAAGACCACATGCTGTATTAAGCAAGTTTGGAATATGCCGTATTTGTTTTAGAGAACTAGCATACAAAGGTGAAATACCTGGATGTAGAAAAGCAAGTTGGTAATCTTAGTTATTGATGAAAGGAGGCACAATAAATGGTAATGACTGATCCTATAGCAGATTTACTTACGCGTGTAAGAAACGCAAACATAGTTAGACATCAAGTAGTAGAAGTTCCTTCTTCAACTATAAAGAAGGCTATATTAAATATAATGCTTCAGGAAGGATACATAAAGGATGTAGAGGAATATACCGATGGTTCCGTAAACATGCTAAGACTTTCAATGAAGTATGGTCAAAATAAAGAAAGAGTTATAACAGGACTTAAGAGAATATCTAAGCCAGGTTTAAGAGTTTACTGTCAAAAAGAAGAAATTCCTAAAGTATTGAACGGACTTGGAATTGCTATAATATCAACTTCAAAGGGAATTGTTACAGATAGAGAAGCAAGAAAACTTGGAGTAGGTGGAGAAGTACTTTGCTACCTTTGGTAGTAAGTATAATGAATCACAGGTAGATTAGTAAATGATACTTATTCAAAGCCTGGAGAAAATACAGAAAGCATAACAAAGCATATTTGTTATGAGCTTTTTAGGAATACAGGAGGTGTAATCATGTCAAGAGTAGGAAAGCTTCCAATAGCTGTACCAAATGGCGTAACGGTTACAGTAACACCAGATAACGTTGTTACTGTAAAAGGACCTAAAGGCCAACTTGTTAGAGCTATGAGAACTGAAGTTAAAATAACTGTTGAAGATAATGCAGTAGTAGTTACAAGAGACAATGATCAAAAGCAAACTAGAGCTCTTCATGGCTTAACTAGAGCTTTAATTAATAATATGGTAGTTGGAGTAACTGAAGGATATGCTAAAACATTAGAATTAGTAGGTGTTGGTTACAGAGCTCAATTACAAGGTAAGAAATTAGTTATGAATCTTGGATATTCACATCCAGTTGAAATAGAACCAGTTGAAGGTGTAACATTTGAAACACCTGCTGCTACAAAAGTTATTGTTAGAGGTATCGACAAAGAACTAGTTGGTGCTGTTGCAGCAGATGTAAGAACTTGGAGAAAACCTGAACCTTACAAAGGAAAAGGAATCAAGTACGATAACGAAGTTATAAGACGTAAGGAAGGTAAAACTGGTAAGAAGTAATAGAAAGGAGTGACCTTTATGTTTAATAAAGATGACAGAAAAAAGGCAAGAGTAAGACGTCATTTAAGAGTTCGTAAGAAAGTTTCTGGAACGACTGAAAGACCAAGACTTGCAGTTTATAGAAGTGAAAAAAACATATATGCTCAAATTATAGATGATATAAACGGAATCACTTTAGTTTCTGCTTCAACCTTAGATAAAGAATTCGAAGGATTAGGAAGCAATAAGGAAGCAGCGAAAGTTGTTGGCGAAACAGTAGCTAAGAGAGCTATTGAAAAAGGAATTAAAGAAGTTGTTTTTGATAGAGGCGGATACGTATATCATGGAAGAATACAGAATCTTGCAGAAGGCGCAAGAGAGGCTGGCTTGCAGTTCTAGAGAAGGAGGGAAATAAATGAGAATCGATCCTAGCACTTTAAATCTTAAAGAAAAAGTTGTATTTATAAACAGAGTTGCTAAGGTTGTTAAAGGTGGTAGAAATTTTAGATTTAGTGCCCTTGTCGTTGTTGGTGACGAAGAAGGTCATGTTGGTGTAGGAACTGGTAAATCTATAGAAATACCTGAAGCAATCAGAAAAGCAGTAGAAGATGCTAAAAAGAATTTAATAGAGGTTCCAATAGTTGGTACAACAGTACCACATAATATAGCAGGTGAATTTGGTACTGGTAAAGTACTTATAATGACAGCTTCAGAAGGTACTGGAGTTATCGCTGGTGGTCCTGCAAGAGCAGTACTTGAGCTTGCTGGATTAAAAGACGTTAGAGCTAAGTCATTAGGTTCTAATAACCCAAGAAATATGGTTAATGCTACTTTAGACGGTTTATCAAGATTAAGAACAGCAGAGCATATTGCAAGTCTTAGAGGTAAATCCGTTGAAGAGATTTTAGGTTAGGAGGGAATGACCTTGGCTAAACTTAAAATAACTTTGAAAAAGAGTTTAATAGGAAGAAAAAAGGACCACATTGCTACTGTTAATGCTTTAGGATTAAAGAAAATAGGCAAAACTGTAGAACATGAGGAGACTCCTCAAATCAGAGGTATGATAAATAAAGTTAGCTATCTTCTATGTGTAGAAGAGGCATAATACAGAGGAGGTGTAGATACAAATGAAACTTCATGAGTTAAAACCAGCAGCAGGCGCTAAAAAAGCACCAAAAAGAGTTGGTAGAGGTACTGGTTCAGGATTAGGAAGAAATGCTGGTAAAGGTGAAAAAGGTCAGAAGGCTAGATCAGGTGGTGGAGTAAGACCAGGTTTTGAAGGTGGTCAGATGCCATTATACAGAAGACTTCCAAAAAGAGGATTTACTAACATATTCGCTAAAGATTATGCTGAGATAAATGTTGAAAGATTAAATATATTTGAAGATGGTACAGAAGTTACACCTGAATTACTATTACAAAAAGGAATAGTAAAAAAATCTAAAAATGGAGTTAAGGTTCTAGGTAATGGTGAATTACAAAAGAACATAACAGTTAAGGCAGCAAAATTCACAAAAGCTGCGGCAGAGAAAATAGAAGCAGCTGGAGGAAAAGTTGAGGTGATATAGATGCTATCAACTTTACGTAATGCTTGGAAGGTTCCTGATCTTAGAAAAAGATTATTATTTACATTATTTATGGTAGCAATTTTCAGGATGGGAAATTTTATTCCTGTTCCTGGAATTGACACAGCAAAGCTTACTAATCTGACTCAGAGTGGATCACTATTTGGATTTTATGATTTAATATCCGGTGGTGCATTTAGTAGATTTAGCATATTTGCAATGGGAGTAGTTCCTTTTATAAATTCATCTATAATAATGCAGTTGTTGACAATTGCAGTTCCTCGTTTGGAACAGCTTTCAAAAGAGGGCGAAGATGGAAGAAAGAAGATACAACAGTATACTAGATATGCTGCAGTACCTTTAGGGATAATACAAGCATTTAGTACATATGCAATTATAACTAGAGCAAATGCACTTCAAGATCCATCTAATAAGCTTAATGTATTCTTAATAATACTTACTTTGACCACAGCTTCAACTTTTTTAATGTGGTTTGGAGATAAGATTACGGAAAAAGGACTTGGAAATGGTATATCGTTATTGATCTTTGTGAATATCATTTCAAGATTTCCACAAACACTTTTTCAAATTGCAGGCCTACAGAAGGCTGAGACTATTAACTTTGTTGAAGTTATGATACTTGGTGTAGGTATATTAGCTTTATTTATAGCTGTTGTAATTATGAGTCTGTCAGAAAGAAGAATTCCTGTGCAATATGCAGGAAAAACTACTGGTGGAAAAGTGTATAAAGGACAATCAACTCATATTCCTATTAATGTAAATGGAGCAGCTGTTATTGGAATAATATTTGCAATATCAGTTATGCAATTCCCAATGACTATAGGACAGTTTTGGCCAGAGTCAGCTTTCTATAAATTTATAACTACAAGTCAGTTTAGTTTATTTAGAGAAAGTAGTTGGCCTTATGCTATAACCTATTTTATATTGACAATTTTCTTCACTTGGTTTTATACTGTGGTTACATTTAAACCAGATGAAATGGCTGAGAATATGCATAAATCATCAGGTTTTATACCAGGAATTAGACCAGGAGAACAGACAGCTAACTATATAGAAAAAGTTCTAGGAAGAGTTTCAATATTAGGAGGAGCTTTCGCTGGAATAATAGCAATTACTCCTATCATTGTTGAAGCATACTCAAATTTTAAAGGAATATATTTTGGTGGTACGGGTTTACTAATTATTGTTGGCGTTGCTCTAGATACTCTAAGGCAAATGGAGTCACAATTGGTAATGCGTCATTATCAAGGATTTTTGAGATAATGAAGATATTTGGAGATGATGCGGTTTGAAAATAATTTTACTAGGTCCTCCGGGAGCTGGAAAAGGAACACAGGCTAAGTTAATTAGTGAAAAATATGTTATTCCTCATATATCAACTGGGGACATTTTTAGGAAAAATATTTCAGAAAAAACCCCTCTTGGAATTGAGGCTAAGAGATATATAGATAACGGTCAGCTAGTACCTGACGAAGTTACTATAGGAATAGTAAAAGACAGGTTGAGCATGGATGACTGTGAGAATGGATTTTTATTAGATGGCTTTCCAAGAACGGCTATGCAAGCTGATGCTTTAGATTCATTTTTAAATGACAATGGACAGAAAATTAATACTGCACTTTTAATAGATGTTCCAAAGGAATTTATATTAGAAAGAATGACAGGAAGAAGAGTTTGTCCATCATGCGGAGCTAGTTATCATATAAAATTTAATCCTCCTAAAGTTGAGATGAAGTGTGATATTTGCAACAATTCATTAATTCAAAGAAAAGACGATACTGAATCAACAGTAAAGGAAAGACTTGACGTTTATGATAAGCAAACACAGCCACTTATCCAATACTACAAAGATCAGAATAACCTGTCAGTAGTAAATGGAACGGGAGAAATTAATGAAGTGTTTGGAGATATTTGCAACATCTTAGGAGCAGTTAAATAGATGATACTAATTAAGACCGATAATGAAATTGAATATATGAGGCAGGCTGGTAAAATTGTTGGTGATACCTTGTTGAAACTTGAAGAGGTAATAAAACCTGGTATAACCACTGCAGAATTGGATAGAATTGCAGAAGAGTACATTGTAAAGCAAGGTGCAAGGCCATCTTTTAAAGGCTATTGTGGCTTTCCAGCCTCAATTTGTGCCTCAGTTAATGAGGAAGTAGTTCATGGAATACCATCGAATAAGCTTGTTTTACAAGAAGGCGACATAATAAGTATTGATTGTGGAGCTATGTTAAATGGCTTTCACGGAGATGCAGCAAGAACTTTTCCAGTTGGAAAAATTTCTGAAGAAGCAAATCGCTTGATTGAAGTTACTAAAGAAAGCTTCTTTAAAGGTGTTAAAAATGCAGTTGTAGGTAATAGACTAACTGACATATCTGCTGAAATTCAGAAATATGCTGAAAGTTTTGGGTATTCTCTAGTAAGAGAATATGTAGGGCATGGTATAGGTAAAGATATGCATGAAGATCCCGAGGTTCCTAATTTTGGGATGCCAGGAAGAGGGCCTAAGTTATGCAAGGGTATGGTATTAGCTATAGAACCTATGGTTAATATGGGAAAATATCATGTAAGAGTAGAACCCAATAACTGGACTGTTGTGACAGAAGATGGAAGTTTATCAGCTCATTATGAAAATACTGTTGCTATATTAGAAAATGGACCTGAAATACTTACCCTAATTTAACAGAGGTGAATATATTGTTGGACACTAATGACTATTTTGGAAGAGTGGTTTTTTCAAAAGCAGGAAGAGATAAGGATAAGTTTTTTATAATACTAGATGTAGTAGACAGTAACTATGTATACATTAGTGATGGTTTACTTAGAAGTGTTGAAAAACCAAAGAAGAAAAAAGTGAAACATTTGGCTTTTACTCATGTAATAGCTGAAGAAATAAGAAACTTATTGATGGCAAGTGAAAAAGTTAGTAATGCAGTGATAAGAAAATTTTTGCAGTCTTACGACAACGATAAGGAGGTTTGATTACCTTATGTCAAAAGATGATGTTATAGAAATGCAAGGTACCGTTTTAGAATCATTACCTAATGCAATGTTTGAAGTAGAGTTGGAAAGCGGACACAAAATACTAGCACATATATCAGGCAAGTTAAGAATGAATTTTATAAGAATTCTGCCAGGTGATAAAGTTACAGTAGAACTTTCTCCATATGATTTAACTCGTGGAAGAATAACCTGGAGAGCAAAGTAATTAAGGAGGGTTAGCTATGAAAGTAAGACCATCAGTTAAGCCTATTTGTGAAAAATGCAAAGTTATAAAGAGAAAAGGAAGAGTAATGGTTATCTGTGAAAATCCTAAACATAAGCAAAAACAAGGCTAATAGAATTTTTAATACTTAAAAGTTCTATGAAATAAACTGGAGTTAATAATGCTTTAGGTGCGGCTGTAATAGAATGCATAACATTCTATTAACCTAAAACTTTATATAAAAAAATATAAAGAGATTAAATGATCTTTATCAATTAGATATTCAGGAGGTGTAAATTTTAATGGCAAGAATAGCAGGTGTCGACCTACCAAAGGAAAAAAGAGTAGAGATAGGTCTAACTTATATATATGGCATAGGATTACCAACTTCTCACAAAATTCTTAACGATACTGGAGTTAATCCAGATACAAGAGTTAAAGAGTTAACTGAAGAAGAGGTTAATGCTTTAAGAGATTATATAAACAAGAACGTTAAAGTTGAGGGTGATTTAAGAAGAGAAATAGCTCTTAACATAAAGAGATTAATGGAAATTGGTTGTTATAGAGGAATAAGACACAGAAGAGGACTTCCTGTGAGAGGACAAAGAACTAAGACAAATGCAAGAACAAGAAAAGGTCCTAAGAGAACAATTGCAGGTAAGAAGAAATAAATAACCGTATAAGGAGGGAAAATGATGGCAGCTGGATCAAAGGCTAAAAAGACAAGAAGAAAAAGAGAGAGAAAAAATGTTGAGCACGGTTGTGCACACATAAAATCTACTTTTAATAATTCAATAGTTACACTAACAGATGCTGTTGGAAATACTTTATCATGGGCTAGTGCGGGTGGATTAGGCTTTAGAGGCTCAAGAAAGAGTACTCCATTTGCAGCTCAAATGGCAGCTGAAACATCAGCTAAAGCAGCTATGGAACACGGATTAAAGAGTGTTGAAGTTTATGTAAAAGGACCAGGAGCAGGTAGAGAAGCTGCAATAAGATCATTACAGGCTGCTGGATTAGAAGTTACATTGATAAAAGATGTTACTCCAATTCCACACAATGGATGTAGACCACCAAAAAGAAGAAGAGTTTAGTAATAGGAGGTGTAATTTAAATGGCAAGATATACTGGAGCGGAATGCAGAATTTGCAGAAGAGAAGGTTTAAAACTATTCCTTAAGGGGGATAGATGCTATACAGATAAGTGTGCATTCTCAAGAAGAGGCTATGCACCAGGACAGCACGGTCAAGGTAGAAAGAAATTATCTAACTATGGCTTACAATTAAGAGAAAAGCAAAAAGCTAGAAAAATATACGGAGTACTAGAAGGACAATTTAGAAAGTACTACGAAAGAGCTGAAAGAATGAGAGGAATATCAGGTGAAAACCTATTAAAGCTTCTTGAATTAAGACTTGATAACGTAGTATATAGACTAGGATTTGGTGGATCAAGAAGTGAAGCTAGACAGCTAGTTACACACGGACATTTCTTAGTTAATGGCAAGAAAGTAGATATTTGTTCTTACACTGTATCAGCTAATGATGTTATCACAGTACGTGAAAAGAGCAGAGCATCAGAAAAGTTTAAGACTTTTGCTGAAAATCCAAAGACTTTACCAGCTTGGTTAGAGGGAAGCACAGAAAACTTTGAAGGAAAAGTAGTTAGAGAGCCTTCAAGAGAAGATATAGATGTTCCTGTTAACGAAACATTAATAGTAGAGTTATATAGTAAGTAATTAATATAGAATCAGTTGCCCTCAAAATACATTAATAGATAAATAGAAGGAGGGTTATATTCATGTTAGAGATAGAAAAGCCTAAAATAGAGTGTGTTGAAGTTAGTGAAGATGGTACCTATGGTAAGTTTGTCGTTGAACCATTAGAAAGAGGTTATGGTATTACTCTTGGCAATGCACTTAGAAGAATTCTACTTTCTTCATTGCCAGGAGTTGCTGCTAACCACATAAAAATCGATGGAGTACTTCATGAGTTCTCAACTGTTCGTGGAGTAAAAGAAGATGTTTCTGAGTTAATTCTAAACATAAAAGGTCTTGCTTTAAAGATGAATGGAGACGGTCCTAAAACTATATACATAGATTCTCAAGGACCAGGAGAAGTTACTTCAGGTGACATTAAAACCGATGGTGACGTAGAAATAATTAATAAAGATTTACATATAGCAACTCTTGATGATGATGGAAAGTTATATATGGAAATCATAATTAATAGAGGAAGAGGATACGTTTCTCAGACTAAAAATAAAGCTGAAGAAATGCCTATAGGCACTATTCCTGTAGATTCAATATATACTCCTATCAAAAGAGTTAACTTTGTTGTAGAAAATACAAGAGTAGGTCAGATTACTGATTATGATAAGTTATCTCTTGAAGTATGGACTAATGGAACAATTATGCCAGATGAAGCTATAGGTTTATCTGCAAAGATTCTTATAGAACACTTTAAACTATTTATGACTTTAACTGACCATGCAAATAATGTTGAGATAATGGTTGAGAAAGAAGAAGACAAAAAAGAAAAAGTTCTAGAAATGACAATTGAAGAACTTGATCTTTCTGTTAGAAGTTATAACTGTTTAAAGAGAGCTGGTATAAACACAGTTCAGGAATTAACTGAAAGAACTATGGATGATATGATGAAAGTTAGAAATCTAGGTAAGAAATCTTTAGAAGAAGTTGAACAAAAACTTGAAGCTTTAGGATTATCACTAAAGCAAAGTGAAGAGTAAAATATAGCATAAATATTTTACCCGTGAAGAAGAGTTAAGATAAGGAGGTATAGAGATGGCAGGATATCGTAAATTAGGTCGTCCAAGTGATCAAAGAAGAGCAATGCTTAGAAACCTTGTTACTAGTTTTTTAAAGCATGGCAAAATCGAAACTACAGAAACTAGAGCCAAAGAAACAAGAAGCATAGCAGAAAAAATGATTACTCTTGCAAAAAGAGGAGATCTTCATGCTAGAAGACAGGTGCTTTCTTTTGTAACTGAAGAGGAAGTAGTAAGAGATTTATTTGATAATGTTGCTCCTAAATATGCTGAGAGAAACGGTGGATATACAAGAATCTATAAAGTAGGTCCAAGAAGAGGCGACGGAGCTGAAGTAGTTATACTAGAATTAGTATAAGTTAAAACTTGTATCAGTAGGGAATATCCAAACTGATACTAAGTTTTAATTGTCTTTAAGGTTACGCCACTTAATCTTCTTTGATTAAGTATGATGATAGTGGTGACAATCTGTAGGATAAAAAAACAGGGATTAAGTACTTTAGCTTAATCCCTGTTTTGCTATAATTATTACAGGGTTTTCTTTATTGCTTTATTAAGTTTGTGGGGTGTTTCCATGGAGGAAAAAATGATAGAATGTAAGAATGTTACTTATAAATATGAAAATAGTGATAAAGATGATATAAAGTTAGCATTAGATGATGTTAACCTTCAAGTTAAAAAGGGAGAATTTCTTGTTATCTTAGGTAGAAATGGGTCAGGCAAGTCTACTATAGCAAAACATATGAATGCATTGCTAATACCAAGTGGTGGCAATGTATATGTTAATGGCCTAGATACATCAGATGAAAAAAACATCTGGGATATAAGAAATAAAGCTGGCATGGTATTTCAAAATCCTGACAATCAAATAGTTGCAACAATAGTAGAAGAAGATGTAGCTTTTGGACCAGAGAATTTAGGGGTTGAGTCTTCCGAGATTAGAAAAAGAGTGGATGATTGTTTAAGAAAAGTAAATATGTATGACTACAAAAAACATGCACCACATTTATTATCTGGAGGACAAAAGCAAAGAGTTGCAATAGCTGGTGTATTAGCAATGATGCCAGAGTGTGTAGTATTTGATGAATCAACTGCAATGCTTGATCCATCTGGGAGAAGAGAAGTAATAAATACAATTAAAGAGATAAATAGTAATCATAATATCACTGTAGTACTTATTACTCACTATATGGAAGAAGCAGTAGAGGCAGATAGAATTATTGTTATGGATAGTGGAAAAATCATAACAGAGGGTGTTCCTAGAGATGTCTTTAGTAATGTAGAAAAAATGAAGAATATAGGGCTTGATGTACCGCAAATGACGGAATTATCATATGAACTGAGGAAAAATGGTATGAATGTCAGCGCTAATATATTAACTATAGATGAGATGGTGAATGAATTATGTCGATTAAAATAGAGAATTTAACGCATATATATATGAAGGGATCACCCTTTGAAAAAAAGGCACTTGATAACGTTAATATTACCATTAATCAAGGGGAATTTGTTGCCTTAATAGGACATACTGGTTCAGGTAAGTCTACACTTATTCAGCACATAAATGGACTTTTAAAGCCAGATTCAGGCAAGATAATAATAGAAGATATAGATATTACTCAGAAAAAGATTAACTTAAACTTTATAAGAAAAAAAGTAGGGCTTGTGTTTCAATATCCTGAATACCAGTTATTTGAGGAAACAATAGAAAAGGACATTGCTTTCGGTCCTAAAAATTTAGGCTTGAGTGATGATGAGATAAATAGAAGAGTAAAAAGAGCTATGGTGATGGTTGGTCTTGAATATGAAAAGTATAAAGATAAATCACCTTTTGAGCTTAGTGGCGGTCAAAAAAGGAGAGTAGCTATAGCTGGAGTTGTAGCTATGGAGCCAAAGATTTTAATATTAGACGAACCAACAGCAGGGCTTGATCCTAAAGGTAGAGATGATATCTTAGGAAAGATAAAAGATTTGCGTAAAGAATATAACATGACTATAATATTAGTTTCACATAGTATGGAAGATGTAGCAAAACTAGCTGATAGGGTACTTGTTATGCATAAAGGAAGATGTATTTTGGATGGAACTCCGAGCAAAGTATTTAAAGAAGCTGATACATTAGAAAGCGTTGGCCTTGCGGTACCACAGGTAACTTATCTTGTAAAAAACCTAAGAGAAAAAGGGTTTAACATATCTGAAGATATATTTACTGTAGAACAAGCTAAAAATGAGATACTTAAAATATTAAATAAAGGGTAGGGGAGCTAATAAATGATTAAAGATATTACAATAGGCCAATATGTTCCCGGTGATTCATTTGTACATAAGTTAGATTCAAGAGTTAAAATATTAATATCTTTAATATATATTATAGATTTATTTATAGTTAACAATTTCAAGGGATACATATTCATAGTAGCGTTTGCTTTACTCTCAATAATTATATCCAAGGTTCAATTTACATATATTTACAAGGGTCTTAAACCTATATTAATTTTAGTACTAATAACAGCAGCTTTAAATATACTCATGACATCAGGAAGTAACCCACCATTATACCATTGGAAATTCATAACTATATATAAAGAAGGGTTAACGTTAGCAGCATTTATGGTTTTAAGGCTTGTATTTTTAATAATAGGAACGTCTTTGCTAACATTAACTACATCTCCAATAGAACTGACAGATGGCATTGAAAAGCTTCTGAATCCTTTAAAAAGAATAGGCATACCAGCTCATGAACTTGCAATGATGATGACTATTGCATTGAGATTTATTCCAACATTAATGGATGAAACTGATAAGATTATGAAAGCACAAATGGCAAGAGGTGCAGATTTTGAATCAGGAAACCTTCTTCAAAGAGCTAAAAGTCTAATTCCTATATTAGTTCCTCTCTTTATAAGTTCATTTAGACGTGCTGATGAGCTAGCTATGGCTATGGAGGCAAGATGTTATAGAGGGGGAGAGGGTAGAACTAGAATGAATATTCTAAAGCTATCTAGTAAGGATTTTATTGCATCTATATGTACAATATTATTGGTTGCTGTTTCTATATGGAGTAGGATGTGGAGCTAATGAGAAATATTAAGTTGACAATTGAATATGATGGAACTAATTATGCAGGGTGGCAGAGGCAAAATAATGCAGTTACAATTCAACAAAAAGTTGAAGAAGCAATAAGAGATGTCACTGGTAAAGTTTCAGAGGTTATTGGTTCAAGTCGAACAGATTCAGGGGTACATGCGAAAGGGTTTGTGTGTAACTTTTTAACTGAAAGTAAAATACCTGCTGAAAAGTTTAAAAAGGCTTTAAATAGTTTTCTTCCAGAAGATATTGTTATCTTACAATCTGAAGAAGTAGAAATAAGTTTTCATGCAAGGTTTAATAGTATAGGTAAAAGATATGAATATACTATTATAACAGGAGACCAAAGGCCTGCAATAGGTAGAAATTATATGTACTATTTTTATAGAAAACTAGATATAGAGAACATGAGAAGTGCATCAAAGTATATTTTGGGAACACATGATTTTTCAGCGTTTAAAAATGCTGGAAGTTCTGTAAAGACATCTGTTAGAACTATAAAAGAAATAAATATAGTTGAAGATGGAAATATGATAAGATTTATAGTTATGGGAGATGGTTTCCTATACAATATGGTTAGAATTATTGTAGGAACTTTACTGGAAGTAGGAACTGGTAGATTTAAACCTGAGTATGTAGTAGATATACTTAAATCCAAAGACAGATCTAAAGCTGGTAAATCAGTGCCGGCTAATGGATTGTGCCTAAAAGAAGTTTTTTATTAAATTTTATTTTACTAGTAATATAAAAGCTAATGTGTATAACTAGGAAGTTTTTACTTGGATGTTGCTACGTATATATTCTAAAATATACAAGTAATCATCAAGAAGTTTTTCTTTAATTTAAGGGCTAGAGCATGATTTAATATATAAAAGAAAAAAATTTATAATAGTGAAACTTGTTGACACACCCGGCTGATTGTATTATAATATATTGTGTTTGTATCTAAAGTATAAAAGATCCACTAGCCCCGGATCTTTATATATAGAAACGTATTTTATGTAGAAGAATTCAGGGAGGGAAAATGATGAAATCATACATAGCAAAACCACAAGAAGTTGAAAGAAAATGGTATGTTGTTGATGCTGCTGGAAAGCCATTAGGAAGAGTAGCAAGTCAGGTTGCAACAATATTAAGAGGAAAAAACAAACCTACATTTACACCAAATGTTGATACTGGAGATTTTGTTATAATAATAAATGCAGAGAAGATTGTTTTAACTGGTAAGAAGTTAGATCAAAAAATGTTAAGACATCACTCATTATACCCAGGTGGATTAAAAGAGACTCCATATAGAGAAGCTATAGCAAAGAAGCCTGAGTTTGTATTCACAGAAGCTGTTAGAAGAATGCTTCCAAAAGGAGTATTAGGAAAACAAATGCTTAAAAAGCTAAAAGTATACAGAGGTGCTGAGCACAATAATGAAGCTCAAAAACCAGAAGTATTAGAATTAAGATATTAATTGGAAGCTGGAAGGAGGAAGAAAAATGGCTAAAGTTCAGTATTTCGGAACAGGAAGAAGAAAAAAATCTGTTGCAAGAGTAAGACTTGTACCTGGTGAAGGTAAAGTAGTAGTAAATAAAAGAGATATAGAAAACTATTTTGGATTAGAAACTCTAAGAGTTATAGTTAACCAACCATTAGTTTTAACTGGAACTAAGGAAAAATTTGATGTATTAGTAAATGTTCACGGTGGTGGATTTACTGGTCAAGCGGGTGCTATAAGACATGGAGTATCAAGAGCACTTTTAAAAGCTGATGAAAACTTAAGACCAGAGCTTAAAAAAGCTGGTTTCTTAACAAGAGACCCAAGAATGAAAGAAAGAAAGAAATATGGTCTTAAAAAAGCAAGA
The DNA here is from genome assembly GCF_001623875.1 of Clostridium magnum DSM 2767. Lineage (GTDB taxonomy): Bacteria > Bacillota > Clostridia > Clostridiales > Clostridiaceae > Clostridium_AM > Clostridium_AM magnum. Next base: position 202,289 of record NZ_LWAE01000001.1, read on the forward strand.
AAAGCATCACAGTTCTCAAAGAGATAATGAAAAGAGAGGAATATCCTCTCTTTTTTTATTTGTAAAAGATCCTGCTATTCAGGTTAAGGCACAAAAATTCTAATAATGAATTAAAAACAAAGATATTTAAGTTTATTTATATTAAAATTATATTAATTAAATGGTATTTTCACAGCATAAAATATATATGAAGTTCTATTTCGGAGGGGGTAAAAGTGTACTATAAAAGTAGAAAACTAATAACAATCATATTGGTTATATTTTTAGGAATGGTCTCTGTATTTTATGCGAATATAAAGTTCTCAACACCTGCAGCTAAAAATAAATTTCATAATAATGATATCAAGTATAAAGTTATACTTCTAGATCCAGGACATGGTGGAGTTGATGGCGGAGCGGTGTCTAAAAGCGGTATTATGGAAAAGGATATTAATCTAAAAATTAGCTTAAAACTAAGGGACAAGTTAACAAAGGAAGGTTATAAAGTGCTAATGACTAGGGAAGAGGATAAGGGATTATATGAAGATGAAGGAAGAATAAGAAAGAAGAAAATAGAGGATTTAAATAATAGGTGCAAAATAAAAGAGCAGTCTAATTGCGATATGTTTATTAGTATACACCTAAATGCATTCCCTGAATCTAAATATTATGGAGCACAAGTTTGGTACTCTAGAAATAGAGATAGCCAAAAGCTAGCGAGGATAATTCAAGAAAACTTTAAAAACGATTTAGACTCAAGTAATAATAGGCATCAGAAGTCAGCGCTTGATTCATATAAGGTATTACGTGTTAATGATGATATGCCTAGCGTATTAGTCGAATGTGGATTTTTATCCAATACAATTGAAGAGGCAAAATTGAATAGTGATGAGTATCAAAGTAAAATAGCCGATTGCATAACTAAATCTATAAAATTATATTATAATCAATAGAATAAATAAAAGTGCTGCATTAGTATAAAATAAAGTGCAGCTTTTTTCCTTTGCTTAATCAAAACGTATTAAGGATAAAGTGGAAATTTATTAACCTTATTAATGAAATAAAATAAATTATTAGTACAAGAGTAAAGTTTTTCAATGATTAGGAATAATGGATAACTATTAAGTAACAATAAATAATCAATCAGAAAAATTTTATTCACTGGTGAATTTTCTGAATATTGCAGCTTATGAAAAAGTTATTGATGTCCATTTTGGACTATGATATTATTAAAGCATAAAATGGAATGATCCATTAATCCAATGAACTTTGAGGTGATTATCATAGAAATTAGAATAAATAAGGATAGTGGTGTTCCACTATATGTGCAAGTAAAAAAACAAATAATGAACTTAATTAGAAATGGTATTTTAAAGGTTGGAAATAAAATGCCTACAGAAAGAGAACTATCGGAAACACTGAAGGTAAGCAGGAATACCGTAAGTACAGCTTATAACGAATTAGAGCAAGAAGGTGTTTTAAAATCTTACCAAGGTAGAGGAACCTTTGTTGCGGAAGAAGCAACTCCCTGGAAGGCACAAAATATAAAAGATAAGATTAATAAATTTATAGATTTGGGATTAGAAGAAGCTATAGAGACAGGAATGGATGTTGATGAATTTTTAGAAATAGTTACCCAAAGAGTAAAAGAGAAAAAAGAAATAATGAGTAAAATAACAGCATTATATATAGAGTGTAATATAGAGCAATCTAGAATGTTTAGCAAGCAGTTAATGGATAGTACCAATATGAATGTGATTCCATTTACACTAGATGATATAAGAAGCATCAGTAGTGAAAATCAAGAGATGCTAGAGAAAGCTCAAGTTATAATAGCTACATTTAATCATGTTAATGAAGTAGTAAAGCTGACAAGGCCATTTAATAAAGAGGTAATAGGGGTAGCTATTAATATAGATTTAGAAACTATTGTGAAAATTGCTAGATATTCAAATGATACTAAATTTGGTTTTGTATGTATATCACAGGAGTTTATGTTTAAGGCTAGGGGGGCTTTAGAAAAAGCGGGACTAGGTAATATAAACATTCAATATACTAATACTACTGATACTAATGAACTATCCAAACTTTTAAGTAACTCAGATGTGATAATAGTTTCACCAGGTAGGTATAAAGATGTAAAGCAAATTATAGGTGAAGAAAAAGAAATACTACGATTCTTATATAGCTTGGATGATAGTTCAGTAAAGGCATTAAAATCTAAGATAATGGAATTAAAATATCAAAAATAAATTGGGGGAAGCTCATAATGAAAACTTTAGTTATAGGTGTAATTGGCTCTGATTGTCATGCAGTTGGGAATAAAATATTAGAGCATGCATTTACGGAGGCAGGCTTCAATGTTGTTAACATTGGAGTTCTATCTCCCCAAGAGGATTTCATAAATGCAGCAATAGAAACCAATGCAGATGCAATAATAGTTTCATCACTTTATGGACATGGAGAAATAGATTGTAGAGGATTAAGAGAAAAATGTGATGAAGCAGGTCTAAAAGACATACTGATGTATGTAGGGGGAAACTTGGTGGTAGGAAAACAAGACTGGAAGGAAGTATATGCAAGATTTAAAGATATGGGATTTGATAAGGTGTATCCACCAGGAACATCGCCAGAAACTACAATTGCAGACCTAAAGGTTGATCTAAAAGTTAAGCAATGAAGTGGAAAATTGAATCAGATGGGGTTCAAACACCGACTGATTGTTGAATAAATAAAATAAATCTCTGTGGGGAAAAACAGGAGTGATGGAGTTGGATAGTTATTTGCTCATAGATTTCGGCAGCACATATACAAAACTTACTGCTGTAGATATAGAGAGTGAAGAGATAATTGCCACTGCAAAAGACATAACAACGGTTGAAAACGATATAATGGTTGGTTTTAACAATGCTTTTGAAAAACTTCAACAGCAGTTAAGAGGAAAGAGTGTTAACTTTGTAAGAAAGTTGGCTTGTTCTTCTGCAGCAGGTGGATTAAAAATGGTTGCTATTGGGCTTGTACCAGAACTGACAGCTGAAGCAGCCAAGAGAGCTGCATTAGGAGCAGGCGCAAGAGTGCTAAATGTTTATAGTTACGATTTAACATCTAAAGAGATAGAAGAAATAAAGAAATCAAAGCTGGATATTATTCTTTTGGCTGGCGGGACAGATGGAGGAAATAAAGATTGTATTATCCATAATGCAAGGATGCTTGCTGAAAGTGGAATAAAACTTCCAATTGTAGTAGCTGGAAATAAGGTGGCTGTAGACACGGTAGAAAAAATACTAAAAGATGCAGGTATGTTTTATAAGATAACTGATAATGTAATGCCTAAGCTTAATGTTTTAAATGTAGAACCTGCAAGAGAAGAAATAAGAAAGATGTTTATGGAAAAAATAGTTGAAGCTAAAGGAATGAAAAAGGCAGAAGGCTATACAAGTGGAATATTGATGCCAACACCAGCAGCGGTATTAAAAGCTGCAAGAGTTTTAAGTCAAGGAACAGATAAGGAAGATGGTATAGGAGATTTGGTAGTTGTAGATATAGGCGGAGCTACTACAGATGTGCATTCATTAGCGGAAGGTGAGCCATCAAAACCAGGAGTAACTTTAAAAGGACTTCAAGAACCTTTTGCGAAAAGAACTGTAGAGGGAGATTTAGGAATGAGGTACTCTGCAGTTTCATTATGGGAAGCTGCAACAACTAAAAAAATACAAAGATATTTAGAGGATAAAAGCATAGATGTAGAAACTAATTGTAGGTACAGGGCTGAGAATATAGGAATGATACCTAAAACTGAAGTAGAAATAAAATTTGATGAAGCAATGGCAAAAACCGCAACAGAATTGGCATTGGAAAGGCATGTAGGGGCGCTTGAGATGTTATATACACCATGTGGAGTAATATACTCTCAGGAGGGAAAAGACCTGCTAGAGGTTAAGTATATAATAGGGACTGGAGGAGTATTAGTTCATAGTGAAAATCCAGCCTCAATATTAAAGGCAGGGGTCTTTGACGAAAACACCCCCACATATTTAAAGCCTAAAAATCCGGAATGTTTAATAGACAAAACCTATATATTATCTGCTATGGGACTATTGGCAGAAGATCATCCAAATATGGCGGTAAGAATAATGAAAAAGTATTTGGTTAAGGTTAATTAGGAGGTAATTGCATTGAAGCTTAAAAATAAAAAATGGACTGACGAAGAATTTTTTAGCATGAGAAAAGAAGTCTTAAGTCAATGGCCTACTGGGAAAGAAGTGAATTTAGAAGAAGCAGTGGAATATTTAAAAAAGATACCTGAACACAAAAGTTTTCCTGATAAACTAAGAAAAGCTAAGGGATTAGGTATAACGCTAGCTCAGCCAAGAGCAGGTGTTGCTTTAATAAAGGAACACATAGAACTTTTAATACATCTTCAAAATGAAGGTGAAGCAGATTTGCTTCCATCAACTATAGATAGTTATACAAGACAAAATAGGTATGATGAATGTGAAGTAGGAATACAGGAGAGTTTAACTGCAGGAAGATCATTACTAAATGGATTCCCAGTGGTTAATCATGGAGTAAAAGGGTGTAGACAGGTATTTGAAGCTGTAAGCTTGCCACTTCAAGCTAGACATGGTACACCAGATGCAAGGTTGCTTTCAGAAATAATTCATGCAGCTGGATGGACATCAAATGAAGGTGGTGGAATATCCTATAATATTCCCTATGCTAAGAATGTATCTATAGAAAAAACCTTATTAGATTGGCAGTACTGCGATAGACTTGTTGGATATTATGAGGAACAGGGTATATCAATAAATAGAGAGCCATTTGGACCGTTAACTGGAACATTAGTACCGCCAAGCACATCAAATACTGTAGCAATAATAGAAGCTTTACTTGCAGCAGAGCAGGGAGTTAAAAATATAACTGTTGGGTATGGACAATGTGGAAATTTAATTCAAGATATTGCAGCTATAAGAGCCTTAGAGGAACAGGTAAATGAATATTTGGTTGAATTTGGATACAAAGATGTTTATATAACTACAGTTTTTCATCAGTGGATGGGAGGTTTTCCACAAGATGAATCTAAAGCTTTTGGCGTTATAGCTTCAGGGGCCACAACAGCAGCTTTAGCTGGAGCTACAAAGGTTATAGTAAAAACTCCACATGAAGCTATAGGAATACCAACAAAGGAAGCAAATGCAGCAGGAATAAAGGCTACAAAAATGGCTTTAAATATGCTTCAAGGGCAAAGGCTTCCTATGTCAAAAGAATTAGAAACTGAAATAGCTATAATTAAAGCTGAAACTAAGTGTATGATGGATAAATTATTGCAACTTGGAAATGGTGATTTAGCTATAGGAACTGTAAAAGGATTTGAGGCAGGTGTAGTAGATATACCCTTTGCCCCAAGTAAATATAATGCAGGAAAGATGATGCCAGCAAGAGATAATAATGGTGCAGTAAGATACTGTGACTTTGGAAATGTACCTCTAAATGAAGAATTAAAGGCATATAATATGAAGAAGCTAGAGGAAAGAGGAAAGTTTGAAGGAAGAGAAGTAAGCTTTCAAATGACTATAGATGATATATTTGCAGTTGGTAAAGGAAAGCTTATAGGGCGACCTGAAAAATAGTAATTTTAATCTGAGACTATCACTTAAATGGTGATAGTTGAAGATTATTATTTTAAATTGATTAAAAGGTATTTAGTAATATAAGAACTATTGAAGAAAGACAGGTGAGTTATATGAAGATAGTCGATGTTATCTGTTCAGAAGGAAAAACTGGATTTTACTTTGATGATCAAAGAGCGATAAAAAAGGGTGCAAAACATGATGGATTTACTTATATAGGAGAACCTGTAACAGATGGATTTATAAAGGTTAGACAGGCAGGGGAAGCAATATCTGTAATGATAATACTTGAAGATGGCCAGGTAGCATATGGAGACTGTGCAGCTGTTCAGTATTCAGGAGCTGGAGGAAGAGACCCATTATTCCTAGCAAAGGACTTTATACCAGTAATAGAAAAGGAAATAGTTCCTAAGCTTGTAGGCAGAGAAATAACTGAATTTAAAGCATTAGCAGAAGAGTTCGATAGGATGATGGTTGATAGAAAGAGATTACATACTGCAATAAGATATGGTGTAAGTCAGGCTATACTTGATGCTGTAGCAAAAGCTAAAAAAATAACTATGGCTGAGGTTATAAGGAATGAATATAATCCAGATGAAGAAATAAGGAGAGTTCCGATATTTACTCAATCTGGTGATGATAGATACGATAATGTTGATAAAATGATAATAAAAGGTGCAGATGTAATGCCTCATGCACTTATAAATAATGTAGAAGATAAACTTGGTCTAAAGGGAGAAAAACTATTAGCGTATGTTAAGTGGTTAAGTAATAGAGTCTTGAAGTTAAGAAGTTGTCAGGAATATAATCCAATATTACATATAGATGTTTATGGAACGATCGGTACCGCTTTTAATTATGATATAAAAGATATGGTTGATTATTTAGCAAGTCTTGAGGAAGCTGCAAGGCCATTCAAATTAAGAATAGAAGGCCCTATGGATGTAGAGGACAGACAAAAGCAAATGGAAGCATTAAGAAATTTAAGAACTGAAATTGATAGCAGAGGAATAAATGTAGAAATAGTTGCAGATGAATGGTGCAATACTATTGAAGATGTCAAATTTTTTGCAGACAATAAAGCGGGGCATATGGTACAGATTAAAACTCCAGATCTTGGCGGAGTAAATAATATAGCTGAAGCTATTATTTATTGTAAAAAACACGGTATGGGAGCTTACTGCGGTGGAACTTGCAATGAAACTAATAGATCCGCGGAAGTAACTACAAACATCGGTATGGCCTGTGGGGCAAAGCAAGTGCTTGCTAAACCAGGGATGGGTGTTGATGAAGGATATATGATAGTTAATAATGAAATGAGCAGGGTACTTGCATTAGTAAGTAGAAGAAAATAATAATAGATGTTATACTAATTACTGGGCAGTTTTTGTTAAACTGCCTTTTCATATATTAATTTGTTATAATATTAATTAAATTTGTGATTTTTAGAAAGGAAGAAGGATATTAAACTATGAGAGAAATAAACGTATTAGAAATAACTAAGGCAGTAAAGAAACTATGTGTAGATGCCAATTACTATCTTTCAGATGATGTAAAAAATAAAATAAAGGAAGCTTATAATGATGAATCTTGGGATATGGCAAAAGGTATATTAGATAAGATTCTTACTAATGTAGAAATAGCTAAAAACGAAGATATGCCTATATGTCAAGATACAGGTATGGCCTGTATATTTATAGAGCTTGGACAGGAAATACATATTGTTGGTGGAAGCTTAGAAGATGCAATAAATGAAGGAGTAAGACAAGGATATACAGAGGGATATCTGAGAAAATCCGTGGTAAAAGATCCTTTAGATAGAGTTAATACGAAGGATAATACTCCTGCTATCATATACTATGATATTGTACCTGGAGATAAATTAAAAATAGTTGTGGCACCAAAAGGATTTGGATCAGAAAATATGAGCCAGCTAAAAATGTTAAAACCATCAGACGGATTGCAGGGAGTTAAGGATTTTGTGCTTAAGGTAGTTAAAGAAGCAGGGCCTAATCCGTGTCCACCAATTGTTGTAGGTATTGGAATTGGTGGATCTTTTGATAAAGCTGCTAATTTAGCAAAGAAAGCTTTAATCAGACCATTAGCAGAAAGAAATAGTAATAAATTCTATGCTGAATTAGAAGAAGAACTTCTAGCTGAAGTAAATGCTTTAGGAATAGGTCCACAAGGCTTTGGGGGGAAATCCACTGCACTTGCAGTAAATATAGAAACCTATCCAACTCATATAGCTGGTTTGCCAGTAGCGGTTAACATAAATTGTCACGTTACAAGACATGCAGAAGTAGAGCTTTAGTTTTAGTATAATTTCTAATTTATCGTATGGAGGTATAAGTATGGATAAGAAAATAACAACTCCTCTAACAGAGGAAAAAATTAAGGATTTAAAAGCTGGAGATAGTGTTCTAATATCAGGAACTATATATACAGCAAGAGATGCGGCTCATAAAAGGCTTGTAGAGCTTTTAGATAAGGAAGAAGCCTTACCTATAGATATGAAGGACACAATTATTTACTATGTAGGACCAAGCCCAGCAAAGCCAGGTCAAGTTATAGGTTCAGCAGGTCCTACTACTAGTTATAGAATGGATTCTTATGCACCAAGACTTTTAGATATAGGTTTAAAGGGCATGATAGGAAAAGGAATAAGATCTGAGGAAGTAGTAAATTCTATGAAAAAAAATAAAGCTGTCTATTTTGCTGCAATTGGTGGAGCAGCTGCATTAATGGGCAAATCAATAAAAAAAGCTGACCTTGTTGCTTATGAAGATTTAGGCTCTGAAGCAATAAGAAAGCTTGAGGTAGAGGATCTACCAGTAGTTGTAGTAATAGATTCAGAAGGAAATAACCTTTATGAACAGGGACAGATGAATTATCTTCAGTCATTAAAATAAAGAGTTCCAATGTTAGGGGGAGCAAATATGATAATAAATAAAATAGCTAAAGCTGGGACACTTGAATCAAATGATATATTAATTATGGTAATGCCTAACGAAAATGGTGGAATAGAATTAGAGCTTGAGAGTATAGTAATTAAGCAATTCGGAAATCAAATAAAGAAGACAATATTAGATAAAGTTCAGGAACTAGGTGTAGAAGATATAGTTATAAAGGTACAGGATAAAGGTGCACTGGATTGTACAATTAGAGCTAGAGTACAAACAGCTATAGAAAGGGCAATATGAATTCCAATTTAACTTAGGGGTGATATAAATGAAAAAGCTAAGAAGAACAATGCTCTTTATGCCTGGAAACAATCCCGGAATGCTTCAAAGTGCACCAATACTTGGAGCAGACTCTGTAATACTTGATTTAGAGGATGCAGTAGGCCTTACTGAAAAAGATAGTGCAAGAACACTTGTTAAAGAAGCTGTAAAGTTTATAGATTATTCACAGGTAGAACTGGTTGTAAGAGTTAATCCATTGGATACAGAGTTTGGATTGAAAGATATAGATGTTATAGCAAGAGTTAAGCCAGATAGTTTAATGATTCCAAAAGCTACAGAAGAGCAGCTTAAATGTATAGAACAAATGTTAACAGTAATAGAAGAAGAAGAAGGTTTTGAGAAAGGCTATATAAAACTTATGCCAATTGTTGAAAGTGCTTATGGATTAGAAAATGTGTATAGCATAATAAATTCTTCTAAAAGAGTAGTTGCTATACTTCTAGGAGCAGAAGATTTAACCTCTGATTTTGGTATTAAGAGAACTAAAGAAGGAGAAGAAATCTTTTATGCAAGAAACAAGGTTTCTACTGCATGTAGAGCTGCAAGAGTAGATGCGATAGATACACCTTTTACTGATACAAATGATTATGAAGGGCTTGTAAAGGATACTTTAAAAGCTAAAAGCTTAGGTTTCACAGGCAAAGCGGCTATAAATCCAAGACAAATAGACACTATACATTCAGTTTTGGCACCGACAGAAATTGAAATTAGGTATGCTCTTAGAGTTCTTGAAGCTAGAGATGAGGCTAAAGAAAAAGGGCTTGGAGTATTTTCTTTAGATGGAAAGATGGTTGATGCACCTATAATAAATAGAGCAATTACTACTGTACAATTAGCAAGAATGTTAGGGATTATCTCTTAGCTTTACTCATAGTCAACAATTTCATAAAAAGTGAGGGATTCAAATGAAGAATGTGCTAGGAAGAGAAATTCCTGATTATATAGAAGGTTACGGAAAAGTAGAACTATTTAAAGGCGCTTTTAAGAACTATGGTCTTAAAGAAAAAATTGGGGTAAAAGTAAACAGTGTAAAACCTGGAGAAGAAAAACTATTAGATAGTATTGATGATGCACTAAATAAGATTGGAATAAAAGACGGAATGACTATATCTTTTCACCATCATTTGAGAAATGGTGATTTTGTACTTAATAATGTAATGCATGCTATTGCTAAAAGGGGAATAAAAGACATTGTCATAGCTGCTAGCTCCATTTTTCCAGTACACGAGCCATTAGTAGAATATATTAAAAATGGAATAGTAACAGGAATAGTTACAAACTATATGTCAGGACCAGTAGCAGAAGCTGTATCAAAAGGATTATTAAAGAAGCCTGCTATTATGATGACTCATGGAGGAAGGCCAAGGGCTATAGAAAGTGGAGATTTACATATTGACATAGCATTTATTGGAGCACCAACTGCAGATACTTACGGCAATATAAATGGTGTTTATGGTAATGCTGCCTGTGGGTCATTAGGATACGCCACTGTAGATGCTGAATATGCAGATAAAGTAGTGGCTATAACGGACAATTTAGTGACTTATCCAGCATGTCCTATAGAAATAAGCCAAATATATGTAGACTATGTTGTAAAAGTTGATTCAATAGGAAACCCTGCAGGCATTGTATCCGGCACTACTAAAATAACTAAAGATCCAGTAGGACTTAAAATAGCTAAGATTGCAACAAAAGTTATTGAACTGTCAGGACTTGTTAAGGATGGCCTGTCATTCCAAACTGGAGCTGGAGGAACTTCTCTTGCTGTGGCAGAGGAGTTAAAAAACCTAATGAGAGAAAAATCTGTAGTAGGGAGTTTTGCAGCTGGAGGAATAACAGGATATATTGTAGAGATGTTGGAAGAAGGACTATTTAGAAATATTTTTGATGTTCAGTGCTTTGATTTAAAAGCAGTCGAATCATATAGGCATAATCCAAAGCACCAAGGAATGTCTGGTTCTATGTATGGGAATCCTCATAATAAAGGGGCTGTTGTGAATAACTTAGATGTTATGATTCTTGGAGCAACAGAAATAGATATTGATTTTAATGTAAATGTTACAACAGGATCAAGTGGAGTTATAATGGGGGGATCTGGAGGACATAGTGATACAGCGGCAGGAGCGAAGCTTGCTATGGTTGTTACAAATCTTATAAAAGGAAGATTGCCTATTATAAAAGATAGTGTAACTACAGTTACTACCCCCGGTGAAAGTATAGATATAGTTGTTACTGAGTGGGGAATAGCAGTAAATCCTAAAAGAAAAGACTTAATAGAAAAATTAAGTAGTTCTAGTATTCCAACAATGACAATAAAAGAATTAAAAGAACTAGCAGAAAAAATGACAGGAAAGCCAGAAGCAATAGAAATGAGCGATGAGATTGTAGCTATAGTTGAATATAGAGATGGGACTGTAATAGATGTTGTCAGAAAACCAGTAGACTAAGGCTGAATGAAGTGAAACTTGAATCAGATGGGGTTTCAACCCCATCTGATTCTTAGTTGAACGAATTCAGGGACGTATCCGCTCGCAACGTACACTTTGAAGAAGATGGGAGTATTAGAGCGGGTAGTCATCGGATAAATGTAAGATGCTTTGTAACGTATTAATTATAAGGTTATAAAAGTATCTTACTGTTTTAATAGGCATTATTAAATGAAATTTGAATGCATATATTTTTAAGTATTTTACATAGAGGAGTTAAACTAATGTATGATGATTTAAACTTTCAGCAGATAAACTTAAAAGATAAAAATGAAAAACAAGAAGTAAGCAAGTTTTTAGAAGGCTTTGGGCTAATATTAGATTTAGATGTAGATTATACTGTAGTTCTAAGGGACTTCAGCGGCAGTATTAAAGCTACTTGTTCTAAAGCTAAAAATGTTTTAAAATGTTTTGCTATATCTGAAGATTTAAGAGGAGAGAATGTAACAGCTTCTCTTATATCCCATCTAGTGGATAAACTTTTTCAAGATAACATATTCCATTGTTTTATATTTACAAAACCTGATAAGATAAAAGTATTTACTTCATTAAGCTTTAAGCTTTTGTATGAAGTAGAGGATGCAGCCTTATTAGAATACGGAGTTCACGATATAAACAAAGCATTAAAAGATATGAGAAATAAGTATAATATAGATTCAAATACAGCCAAAGGTGCTTTAGTTATGAATTGTAATCCTTTCACTAAGGGACATAGATATTTAGTTGAAGAAGCATCTAGGACTTGTGAAAAGGTTTTGTTATTTTTAGTAGAGGAGGATAAATCTCTTTTCCCATTTAAAGATAGATATGACATTGTAAAAGAAGGGGTACAAGATTTAAAAAATGTAACAGTAGTTCCCGGAGGCCAATATATAATTTCTTCAGCTACATTTCCTTCCTATTTTATAAGAAAAGAAGATGAAAGAATGAGGGCCTATCAAAATATAGACTGTGGCATTTTTGCAAAGTATTTTTGTGATAAATTCAATATAATAAAAAGATTTGTTGGTCAAGAACCTTATTGTAGTGTCACTAATTCTTATAATGAAACATTAAAAAGTATATTACCACAATACGGTGTTGAAATTATAGAAATAGAAAGAAGTAAACATGATGAGTATTATATAAGCGCTTCCAAAGTAAGAGAGTTGATAAAAGTAGGTGAGCTAGAAAAGGTTAAAAGTATTGTTCCAGAAGTTACATGGGAATTTTTAAATTCCAAGATAGGAAAGGAGATAGCTGAGAGAATAAAAATTAGTAATTCTCCCCACTAAGTTTATTAAGGAAGGTGTAATTGAGTTTTTTGAAAGATTCATAAAATATAAATCTGAATATTAATGTGATATAAAGCTGATAAAGTTAATGATATACTTAATAAATTAGTATAGAAAACATACATAACAGAATAATGAAAGGAGAACATCATGAGATTCAAAGATAAACGTAATGATTTTTCTGGAGGCCTATTAAAAAGATTCTCCTTTAAGTCTAAAATAATAATATTTTGTATATTAAGTCTAGTTGTTGCGGTAATAGCATATAAAGAGGCTATTAATAATAGAGAAAATAATAAAAGTAAAATAGAAAAAATAAACAATACAAACACAAACTCACAAACATTTATAAAGGCAGATAACCAAGAAAAGAATAATGAAGAAGAATTAAAAAAATTAAAGGAAGAAGAAAATAAAAAGTTAGAGAACAGATATCAGGAAAGTGTAAAGGCTTTTGGAAATAAAAAGTATGCAGATGCTATAAACATAGCAAATAGTATTATAAGTGAAAATGAGAACTTTTTCAAAGCTTATAATATTAAGGGCATAGCTTTATGTTACAGCAATAATTATAATGAAGGAATGAAAAATATAGATAAGTCACTAGAGCTTAAATCGGATTTTGGGTATGCTAGATTTAATAAAGCCCTAGCATATGAACTTTATGGTCATTATGATGAATCCCTGCAGTGGTATGATAAAAATTTAGAGATTGAAAACTATATATGGAGTTATTACGGAAAAGCTAGTATATACGGAAGAAGAGGGGATGTAGAAAATACTATTAAATACTTAAAGATTGCAGTAGATATGTCTCCGGATATTAAGGAAATTGCTAGAGAAGAAGAGGATTTTAATCCGGTAAAAAACTCAAAAGAATTTCGAGATTTAATAAAATAGAACTTAGTGGATTTTTAAAAGTATAAAATAATCCCCAGTGGTTTTCAACCACTGGGGATTATTTTATATAAAAAATGTGGATAAAAGTTAAACTATATTGCCTTAAATAAGGTTGTCTACATCTATACCATATTTTTTGCATTTTAGGGCTACGGTTCTATGAGTAATTCCTAGAGCTTTTCCTGTTTTATTATAGCTTCCATACTTTTTTATAGCTAATGTTATTATCTCTTTTTCATATTCCTCTAAAGGAGGAAGTTCTCCATTTCTAAGATTTATTAGGTTATTGCTTGCTGAATTTTCATTTTTAATATAGAAAGGTAAATCTTTTTCTGTGATTATGCTATTTTCGCACATGTTAATAGCACGCTCTATAATATTCTCAAGCTCTCGAATATTCCCAGGCCAATGGTATTCCTGAAGATACATAAGAGTTTTTTTATCTATATCTCTAACATTCTTATTCAATTTCAAACTTATTTTTTCAATAAAGTGTTCAACTAAAAGATTTACATCTTCTTTTCTATGCCTTAAGGGAGGCAGCATAATACTAATGACATTTAACCTATAATATAAATCCTCCCTAAACTTATTTTCTTCTATCATTTTCTCAAGGTTTCTATTAGTTGCTGCTATTATTCTTACATCTACGGTTTGAGTAGTAAGACCACCGACACTTTCGAATTCTCTTTCTTGTAATACTCTTAAGAGCTTAACTTGCATGGAAATAGGCATATCACCTATTTCATCCAAGAATATAGTTCCTTCATTTGCTATATTGAATTTACCAGGTTTGCTTTTTACTGCTCCTGTAAATGCCCCCTTTTCATATCCAAATAGTTCACTTTCAAGTAAATTTTCAGGAATAGCAGCACAGTTTACTCTAACAAAAGGTTTATCCTTTCTATTACTATTATTATGAATAGCTTTTGCTATAACTTCTTTTCCTGTTCCGCTTTCACCTCTTATCAGCACTGTAGAAGTTGACTGAGAAGCCTTTTGAGCCATGATTATACAATCCTTAAGAGAACTGCTACAGCCGATAATAGAACTGAAAGAACTACTTAAATTTGTATGCCTTTTTAATTCTTCTTTATAGTATCTTAATTCTTCCTCAGAATCTTCAAGTTTTTTTACTAAGTCTTTTAATTCGTTAACTGATTTTGATATAGAAATAACGCCTTTAAAAATCCCATCTATAAATATAGGTTGTACTGAGGTTATTATACTTATATTATCTTTACGATTAACTATATTTTCTACAGGCTCTTTTGAGTTAAATACTTTAATTCTTAATCCATTAGGAGATATTTTTAAAAGATCCTTACCTACAATTGCAGAGCTCTTTATACCAAAGTGTTCTTCATAAGAAGGATTTACATAACTTATAATTCTTCTTTCGTCTACAAAACAGATTAAGTCATGAGATGTCTCCAATATTTTACTAAACTTTTCGTTTAACTCTTTTACTCCAATAAGTTCTGATATATCCTGAAATACCCCTAAGGCACCGATTACCTTATTGTTAGAAAATATAGGAGATCTATTAGTGATAACAAGGTGATTATTTATATATTGAGTTTCTCCAACTTTTCGTTCTTTAGATAAAACTACATTAGGAAGATCAGAAGTGGGAATAATATCTTTTATGTTTCTACCAATGACATCCTTTAGTTGTTTATCAACAATCTTTAATGAATAATCATTCATTGCGGTAATATATCCATTAGTATCTATAACTAAAATACCTACGGGGATGTTTTTTACAATCTGCTCATAAGCTATAGTATTTTCCTCAATAATATCATCTATTTTAGATAATGTAGAGTTATTAGTTACTATGTCTTTAGTAATAAAGTTACAGAGTTCCAGCACAGAATTCTGACCAGCTTGGGAATCTTCTTTGCAAGAAATTTCAATTATTTCATTTTCTTTTACCTTTAGTGATATTAAGGCTAACATACTAATAGCTAAGGGTTCCTCTGTAGATAGATTTCTTATATAAAGATTTATATTATATTTATTTTTTAGTTCTGTAGATTTATGAACTATCATTGCTGCAATTCTTGTATGGATACCATTAGGTATAGGGATTATTATACTGTTTTTATACATAATTCACCTCATTTTGACAAAAAATAAAATCTATATTGAAAAAATTAATAAAAATATTATAACTAATTCAATGAGTTGATAAAAAGTATCATACATCAGTAGAGTATTGATAAAAAATATCAACTAATATAATAGCTTAAAAACCAGCATAAGTCCAGTCCTACTAAAAGTTTTTCCATCGACATATAGTAATTGCATGAAAAGTCCTTGTTAATTTTTATCAAGTTCCACTTCGATATATAATTGTTTTTTTCGTCAATAAAATTAGTAATTTAAACTTTTATATAAATTTTGTTTATAAAAGCTTAGCTTTACACAAAATATCTATGTAACAAATAGAAAGTATTAATCTTTTTGAAGGTTTGGCATAAAAATTGCTATAAATTATTATAGCTAAAAGAAAATTACACTAAATTTAAAATATAGATTTATAGATAAAAAGTTATAATTTAGGAGGATAAACGATGAAAAAAGGTATAGCAGCGTCAAAAGGATATGCAATAGGTAAAGTTTTAATAAAAGAAGAAATTGAAGTAAAGGTAGAAGAAAAAGTAATAGAAAATGTTCAAGAAGAAGTTACAAGATTCAATAAAGCACTTGAAGCTTCAAAGGAACAGTTATTCAAGATAAAAGAAAAAGCGGAAAAAGAACTAGGTGCTGATAAAGCAGCAGTTTTCGAAAGCCATGCGATGCTACTAGAAGATCCTGAATTTGCAGGAGCAGTTCAAATGGGAATAGAAAGCAATAAAGTAAATGCGGAAAAGGCTCTTGAAGATGTTTTAGAAATGTACAGCAATATATTTGCATCTATGGAAGATGAATATATGAGAGAAAGAGGAGCTGATATAAAAGACGTTGGTAAGAGAATACTTGCTAATTTAGTTGGAAAGGCTTCTGGCGTTTCAGAATATGAGGATAATACAGTAGTAGTTGCTCATGACTTAACGCCATCAGATACTGCACAGCTTGATAAGAGCAAAGTTATAGCTTTCTTAACTAACATAGGTGGAAGAACTTCTCACAGTGCAATTATGGCAAGAACTCTAGAAATACCAGCAGTTGTTGGACTTCAAGATATAACTTCAGCTGTTAAAGATGGAGATTCTATTATTGTTGATGGAATAGAAGGGATAGCAATAATAAATCCTGATGAAGAAACAATAAAGACATATGAAGAAAAGAAAGTAGCTTATGAAGCAGAAAAAGAAGAACTTAAAAAGCTAATAAGTGTTAAGACTGTTACTAAAGCTGGAAAACGTGTAGAAGTTGCAGGAAACATAGGAAAGCCAGAAGATGTTCATCAAGTATTAGCAAATGGTGGAGATGGAATAGGACTATTTAGAACAGAGTTCTTATATATGGATAGAGATGATGCTCCTACAGAGGAAGAGCAATATGAAGCATATAAATATGTTCTTGAAAAAATGGAAGGAAGACCAGTTGTTATAAGAACATTAGATATTGGTGGAGATAAAACACTTCCATACTTACCATTACCAGAAGAAATGAATCCATTCTTAGGTTATAGAGCAATAAGATTATGTTTAGATAGAAAAGAGTTATTTAAAATCCAATTAAGAGCATTATTAAGAGCTTCAGTATATGGAAATTTAAAGGTAATGTTCCCAATGATCTCTGGATTAGAAGAATTCTTACAAGCTAAAGAGGTTGTTGAAGAATGTAAAGCTGAATTAAAAGCTGAGGGAATAGAAGTTTCAGAAAATATTGAGTGGGGTATTATGGTTGAGATACCAGCAGCTGCAGTTTATGCTGATGAACTAGCTAAGCATGTTGATTTCTTCTCAATAGGAACTAATGATTTAATACAATACACATTAGCAGCAGATAGAATGAGTGAAAAAGTATCATATCTTTATAATCCAATGCACCCAGCTGTATTAAGACTTATAAAGATGACTATAGAAGGCGCACATAAAGAAGGAAAATGGTGTGGTATGTGTGGAGAAATGGCTGGAGATGAAAAAGCTATTGCTACTCTAGTTGAATATGGATTAGATGAGTTCTCAATGAGTGCATCATCTATATTAAATGCTAAAAAATTAATAATGCAAAACTAATAAAGCCAGCTTACTCAAATTAACATAACATAAACAAAACCTGAACTATATCTAATTTAGTTCAGGTTTTGTTTATATTTAAAATATCAACTATTAGAGGATATTTTGGTATATAATATAAGAATAAGATTATTAATCTAAGGAGGAATTTATTCATGATAAGATTAAAAAATAAAAAAAGAATATACACTCTTTGTTCAATGGCAGTAGTTTTGTCCCTAGGATTAACCGCTTGTGGGACTCAGGAAAATAAAACGAATACCAATAATACTCAAACGTCTACTCAACAGCAAAAGCCAACTGAAAATACTTCTTCAGTTAATAACAATATAACAAATAATACTTCAAACGAAGTAAAAAATGATGCTAAATCGACAAATCCGAAAAATGATTATGTACCTAAAATTTCGAAAGTCCAATTAGCACAAGGCAAAAAACCAACCTTTAGCACAGCTTGGAAAACTTCTGCTGATGGAGTTTTTAGTGCTTGTATAGAAGGAAAAGGTCAGGAAGCAGCAGAAGAAGGTGTTGGTAAAATATTTGTAAAAGATAGTAATAATAATATTTCTAGCTTTGAGATTGTTAACGATAATAAAATTTCACCTTTATATATTGAATGGTTAGATAACAAAAATCTATTTGTGATAATAGGATCGGCTCATGGAACTGTTGCTAAAGGTGGTAACTTATATTTACTTAATGTAACAACAGGTAAGTTATCTTCTGTATTGCAACCATCTGATAAGAAACAGCAAATAATGACTGCCCAAAAGTCAGGAAGTAATGTAAGTTTAAAAGTAAATGTATATGAAGATGACGCATATAATAAGTCACATATAGAAAACTGGACTATTTATTCCTTTGATGCAAGCTTAAGTAAGGTTATGAATGTAAAAAACTCTGAAGGAAAATTAATTTATGTAATTAATGGAGCTAATCAATAGATCTAAGGGGAATAATCAATGGATAAATCCAAAAAGTTGTATGTTAAGGCATTAGATAAGTACAATGAGGGCCATATAGATAAAGCAATTGGATTGTGTGAAGAGAGTATATCTAAAGATATGAAAAACTCAGCATCAATAAATCTGAAAGGATTACTTTGCTATTTAAAGGGTGATTTAGATAGTGCTCAAAGACTTTGGAAAATGAATTATGGAGTTAACAAGGATGAGGTTTCACAAAGATATTTAGAGGATACAAAGCAAGATAAGGAAAGATTGCAGCTTTATATAGCAGCTTTAAGTCTTATCAAGGAATTAAAAATAAATGAAGCACTAAGCCTTTTAGAGCAGTGTGAAGGAAGTGATTTTA
Source organism: Clostridium magnum DSM 2767 (assembly GCF_001623875.1). Classification (GTDB taxonomy): domain Bacteria; phylum Bacillota; class Clostridia; order Clostridiales; family Clostridiaceae; genus Clostridium_AM; species Clostridium_AM magnum. The sequence continues at coordinate 221,310 of NZ_LWAE01000001.1, forward strand.
ATTGTATAAATGTAAATAATCACATTGCTCTATGTTATATAAGAATCGGAGAATACAACAAAGCTTTAGAATACATAGAAAAAGTATTAGAGATAGACAGAAATAACAGTATGTCTAAGCAAATTATGAAAACTCTTAGGACTTATGGAGATAGAAGCTTAGTTAAAAATCATAATAAAATAAATTTTAAATACGTATTTATTGCCCTAATAGGCCTAGTCATATTAAGTTCCTTTTTTGTGATATATGATAAGTTTATTAAAGATAACAAGAGTTTAAACGCTCCCAAAGAATCTCCGAAAAAAGTAATAAATAAGACAGATACAGGAGAAACTAAGAAAGATAAGGTTATTACAAATAAAGAAGAAAATGAAATTTTTCCTTCTGATAAGGTGAAAAGTGATATAGAAAATAAAAATTTTTTAAATCTTTATGAAGAGACAGCTAAGTGGAAAGAGAAGAGCATATCTGATAACGATAAAATAATTTTATCAAAGGCAAATGAATTGCTAGGAAGTGAAGGTGTTGAGTATTTCTATAATAATGGCTGCACATATATGAGTAGTAATGATTATAATAATGCAAAGACATATTTAGTTAGGGCATATGAAATTGGTCAGGGAAGCTATTTATATCCTCACATAATATATATGACTGGCAGTGCTTTTTACTCTTCAGGAGATGCTGAAAGTGCTATAAAATACTATGTACAGTACGACAAAGATTTTTCTAATGGAAATTATGAGGATACTGTATTATATAATCTAGCTATTATATATAAAGATATAGATAAGTCTACAGCAAAAACATATGCTGAAAAACTATTAAATAATTATCCAGAATCAATTTATAGTAATTCAATAATTAGAGGATTAGTAACTGCTATTGACTAAACAAAAATTTTAATATAAAATATAAAATATAAATACCCCCAAAGGGTATATCGGAGGTAGAAAAATGATAAGTGAGATAAAAGATACAAACTTTGCTGAAATAATAAAAAGTTCATCAGAACCTGTAGTTGTAGATTTTTGGGCATCATGGTGTGGTCCGTGTAAAATGCTTGCTCCTGTTATAGATGAAATCTCTGGAGAAATAGGTGACAAAGCAAAATTTTTCAAGCTAAATGTTGATGAAAATCCTGTAACCTCAACGCAATATAAAATTGCTAGCATACCTACTGTTATGGTTTTAAAAAATGGAGAAGTTGTAGATACTTTAGTTGGTTTCAGACCAAAAGATGCTATAAAAAGTGTTATAGAAAAACATATTTAATTACAATTTAAAAATAAAGCAACTAACTTAAATGACAAATTGACAATATGTTGATTTGTCATTTTAAGCATCTGGGGGGAAGTATACTTCAAATATATTGGTATATTCACTATCAAATTTTTAGATACTTTAATATTATAAATAATAAGGAGTGAAATTCATGGGTGATAGATATGATATAGCTATAGTGGGCAGTGGACCAGCGGGATTATCTGCTGCAATAAATGCTAAAATAAGAAACAAGAACATAATTATATTTGGTAATAAAAATTTAAGTAGTAAGGTAGAAAAGGCACCAAAAGTAAATAATTATCTAGGATTTTATGAAATAACAGGAACGGAGTTAAGAGACCAGTTTCAGAAGCATATCAATTCAATGAATATAGATATAACAACAGAGAGAATAAACACCATATATGCTATGGGAGAATATTTTGCTTTAGCTGTTAACGAGAAAATGTATGAAGCAAAAGCTATTATATTAGCAACAGGCATAGAATACACAAAACCATTAAAAGGAGAAGAAGAATTTTTAGGACGTGGTGTTGGCTATTGCGCTACCTGTGATGCACCGCTTTATAAAGGAAAGGTAGTAACAATCATAGGATATAATAGAGAGGCAGAAGAAGAAGCTAATTATGTAAGTGAATTAGCAGAGAAGATTTTCTATGTTCCCATGTACAAAGCTGAATATAATTTAAAAAGAGGTAATATAGAAATACTGAAGGATAAACCTTTAGAAATACAAGGAGACGATAGAGTTAGAAATGTTATATTAAAGAATGAAACAATAGCCACTGATGGAGTTTTTGTGTTAAAAGATAGTGTGGCACCTAATCAACTAGTGCCAGGGCTTCTAGTGGAAAATGATCATATAAAAGTAGACTTAAATATGAGCACAAACATAAAAGGATGCTTTGCTGCTGGAGATTGTACTGGAAAACCATATCAATATATGAGAGCAGCAGGTCAAGGTCAGGTAGCCGCATTAAATGCAGTTTCATACTTAGATTCCTTATAGAACTAAAATTAACCACAAATCCATGCAATTTAATTTTACAGAGGGTTTGTGGTTATATATGTGCTTAGCTACAAACTAGCTAAAAAATTATATGTCTAATTTACTACGAAAAAAACATGATTGCCAATTGTTGTAATGTTTTTCTTGTTTATATTCTTCATCCACTGAGATGTTGCTATTCTTGGGTTATAGAAGAATATTGCTTTCCCAGTAGGGTCTGCCCCCTTTAGAGCTTGAAATACAGCCTTATAACTACTCTCATCAGGGACTACATTTATATCCCCATTTCTTACACAGGAGAAAGCACCTTTTTGCCTAACTACGCCATCTACTGTTTTAGGGAACTCAGGATATTTTAGGCGGTTTAATATTACAGATGCTACTGCAACTTTACCTTCAAAGGGTTCGCAATTACTTTCTGCGTATACAACCTTTGCCATAAGATGTATATCATTCTGAGTGATAGGTATTGTTCTGTTATTATAGTTAAAAACTTGAACTATTTCATCTTGTTGATTAAATAATGTGGAGTCTGCATTACTAGGATCTTTTGCACTAACTTTAGTACAAAAAACAGTTAATAATAAAATTAACAATGCTAAACAAATGGTAATTTTTCTCAATTTAATCCTCTCCTTATTACCAACGGGGTTAGCTGACGGGTTCGGTAAAGGCAAAACCTACGTAAAATACGATTCACCCCAAAATCTTTGGTTTCCCCGCGTTTTATAAAAAACTTAGGCTAATGGTATTGTACCCAGTAATCTGAAAAAAATACAGAGAATAATATTTTTTTATTAATATTTTATAAAATAAGTTTCGTTTTAGATATAAATAGTATTAAATGGTGTATAATTGTAGTAGGTATTATTTATGAGGATGGTGAAACTGTTGGAGATTCTAAATATTGTAATTAATTCCGTTAAAAACATTAGCGTATCATCTGTAATGGACATATTAGCGGTTTCCTATATATTTTACAAGGCTTACATGTTAATAAGAGAAACAAGGGCAGAACAGCTTTTAAAGGGAATCATATTTATAATTTTGCTTATACCAGTTAGTAGTTTTTTTAATCTAACTATGCTTAATTGGATTTTAACTAAAACTTTAACTATTGGTGTGCTTTCTTTTATTATTATATTTCAGCCAGAAATTCGCAGAGCACTTGAGCATTTAGGAAGAACCGCTTTTAATGATAAGCATATATTAGAGGATGATGAAACAATGGAGAAGGTTGTTTCAGAAATTGTTAACTCAACAGAGAATTTATCCAAAAGTAAAACCGGAGCTTTAATAATAATAGAGCAACTTACAGGTCTTGGAGATATAATTAATACAGGAACACAATTAGATGCAATAGTTTCATCAGCACTTTTAGAAAATATATTTGTAGTTAATACACCTTTGCATGACGGAGCTACTATTATAAGAAATAATAGAATAGTCTCTGCTGGGTGTTTTTTGCCTTTAACAAGTAATAATGATATTAATAAAAAGCTCGGAACAAGGCATAGAGCAGCTATTGGAATATCGGAAAATTCCGATGCCCTAATAATTGCTGTATCTGAAGAGACTGGGACCATTTCACTTGCAGTAAATGGAGTTCTTACAAGAAATTATAATAAAGAGCGACTTAAGGACATTCTTATTAGAATAATTAAAAAAAGACAGCATACAAAGCTGACTTTTAGGGAGCAGGTGAAGGAATGGAAGAAAAGAGTAAAAGGCAGCAAGTAATTATTAAAGTATGTTGTGTTATAGCTTCTTTTGTTTTATGGCTCTACATATTCAACGTAGAGAATCCTGTGAGAGAACGTAAACTTGTTGTCCCTGTTCAGATGGTAAATAAAGATATTTTAGCTCAATCTAAATTAGTGCCGGTTGGAGAGGAAAATATAAGTATAACCTTAGATATAAGGGGAAATGCTTCAGATATTTACTCAGTAAAGCCGGAGGATTTTAAATTAGAGTCGGATTTAAGTGCTTATGTTGTGAAAAAGGGAGAAAACAGAATACCAGTTGAAATTAAAAAGAGTCCTGGAAGTATAAGAATAGTAAATAATGAAAATTTATGGATTAGTATCAACCTGGATGAAATAATACAAAAGACTGTTTCTGTGAAAGTGATAGTTGAAGGAAAAGCTAAAGAGGGATTTTATGCTGAACAGCCTATAATAAGAACAGAAAATGTACAAATAACTGGACCTCAACAAGATGCTAACTCTGTAAACAGAGTGGTGGCAATATGCAATATTAAAGATGCATCTAAAGATATAAATATTACAGCATCTCTTAAGCCAGAAGACTCTTCAGGGAATATAGTTAAGAATGTTAGTGTAAAGCCTGATTCTCTACAAGTTATTGTTCCGATTAAAAATATAAAGGGTGTACCAATAAGTGTAAAGACACAGGGGAATTTAGTAAATGGAGGAGTATTAAAATCTGTAGTACCATCACCAGAAAAGATTGATATATCTGGTGAAGAAGAGATATTATCTAACATAAATGTTTTGAATACAGAAATTATTGATTTAGGTAAATTAACTGAAAATGATACGGTTGAAATTAAAGTATTAGTGCCAAAGGGGGTAACCCTTGTAAATAGTAACGGTATAGTTAAGGTTAAAATTAACTTTGATAAAGGTATACAAAAAACATTAAGCCTAGATATAAAAACTATAAATGTTGGTAATAACTATAGTATTACTATGGATAATAATAAAGCTGATCTAACTATTTCAGGTTTAGAAAGTACTGTAAATAATTTAAAAATTGAAGATTTGAGCTGTTTTGTAGATTTAAACAATCTAGCAGAAGGAGAATATGATGTACCGGTTACTATAAATGTTCCCGATGGCATATCAAAGGTTTCCCAGCAGCCTACAAGTATTAAAGTAACTATAAAGAAAACCACTGGAGGTTAAAAATGTCAATTAGAGTAAATAATATAGCAATGAATATAGAAGAGGACATGAGTACTTTAAAAAATAAGGTATCCAAAAAGCTAAAAATATCTATTGAAGACATAAAAGAATTTAAAATTTTAAAGGAATCTATAGATGCCAGAAAAAAGGATAATATAAAATTCAATTATGCAGTAGAAGTGATTTGTGATAATGAAGAAAAGATTGTAAAAAGATCTAATGATAAGGATGTTAAGCTTGAAGATGCAGTTATAGAAGAATTTAAGCTTGGAAATAAAAAAATGAAGCATAGACCTATTATCGTTGGAATGGGGCCTGCAGGCATGTTTGCAGGTCTTTTGATGGCCCAAAAAGGATATAGACCTCTAATAATAGAGCGAGGAGAAAAAGTTGAGGATAGAACAGAGACGGTAAATAGGTTTTGGAGTACAGGGGAACTTAACTTGGAATCAAATGTTCAGTTTGGTGAAGGTGGTGCAGGAACTTTTTCTGATGGAAAGCTTACTACTAGAATTAAGGATAATAGATGCGATTTTGTCCTTGAGGAGTTTGTAAATAGTGGAGCACCTAGTGAAATTATTTATAGTGGAAAACCCCATATTGGGACAGATATTCTAAAGAATGTTGTTAAAAATATAAGACAAAGAATTATAGACCTTGGAGGAGAAATAAGATTTAATTCTAGGTTTGAAGACATAGTTATAAAAGATAACTATATAAAAAGTGTTGTGGTAAATGGAGAAGAAATTCCTTGTGACAATTTAATACTGGCAATAGGCCATAGTTCAAGAGATACTTATGAAATGCTCTATAAAAGAGGGGTTTTTATGGCACCTAAGGCTTTTGCAATAGGTGTAAGAGTAGAACATTCTCAAAATATGATTAATACAAACCAATATGGAAAATATGCTAATCACCCTAGACTTAAAGCTGCAGATTATAGACTTTCATATACAACCCAAGCCACAGGTAGAGCGGTATATAGTTTTTGTATGTGTCCTGGTGGTGAAGTAGTTGCTGCTGCTTCAGAAGAAGGAATGTTAGTAACTAATGGAATGAGCTATTACGATAGAGATAAAGATAATGCTAATGCAGCTATAGTAGTTACTGTAGGAGAAGATGATTTTGAAGGAAATACTCCTTTAAAAGGAATGGAATTTCAAAGATATTATGAAAAATTAGCTTATACTGTAGGTGGCGGTGGATATAAGGCGCCTATTCAATTAGTAGGTGATTTTTTAGAGGATAGAACAACAACAAGGTTAGGAGCAATAAAACCTACATATAATCCAGGCTATGAATTTAAAGATTTAAAAGAATGTCTTCCTAGGTATGTAACTCAATCACTAAAAGAAGGATTAATCAATTTTGATAGAAAGATAAAGGGCTTTGCAACTAGTGATGCTGTTTTAACTGGTATCGAAACAAGAACTTCTGCGCCGGTAAAAATTACGAGAAATGAAAATTTACAAAGTATTAATGTAAAAGGTTTATATCCTTCTGGAGAGGGTGCAGGATTTGCTGGAGGAATAATATCTGCAGCAGTTGATGGTATAAAAAGTGCAGAAAGCATAATGAAAGAATATTGTCCATTAGATTAGAAATATGATGAAGGGTACAGGATTTATAAAGATTCCTGTACCTTTTTTAGCTAATTACTTACTATTGTTACTATATGTAAATTGTAATATAATATTGTAGTATAAGTAGTGTAAATGAAGAATTTTGTACTTATATAACAATTATAAATAAACATACATATAATGTGATTGAAGTTAATTAAATTGTATCTAATAAACAAAAAGAGAGGTATCACTATGCAGAGAATGTTTGGAACAGATGGAGTTAGAGGTATTGCAAATAAGGAATTAACAGCAGAGTTAGCATATAAATTAGGAAGATCAGGAGCCTATGTTTTAACAGAGGGAACTCATAAACCAAAAATACTTGTAGGTATGGACACAAGAATATCAGGAGATATGCTTGAAAATGCATTGGTTTCAGGGATACTATCTGTGGGAGCAGAAGCAGTTTGTGTAGGTGTTATACCAACCCCAGCAGTAGCTCATTTAACGAGAAAGTATGGAGCAGATGCAGGTGTTGTAATATCAGCATCACACAATCCAGTGGAGTATAATGGAATAAAGTTTTTTAATAGTCAGGGATATAAGCTATCTGATGAATTAGAAGATAAAATACAGAGTGTTATAGAAAACAATTTTGAAGGAGTTTCGCTCCCAACAGGAGGAGAAATAGGTAGAAAAATAGAGGAAGCAGGAGAAGCCGTTGGAGATTATGTTGAATTTGCAAAGTCAACTATAGACATTGATTTAAAGGGTTTAAAAGTAGCATTAGATTGTGCAAATGGTGCTGCTTATATAACTGCAGTAAAGGCATTTAAAGAACTTGGAGCAGAGGTTTATGTTATAAACAATGACCCAGATGGAATAAATATAAATAAAAATTGCGGCTCAACTCATCCAGAGGAATTAATGGATTATGTAGTGAAAAAAGGCTGTGATTTAGGTCTAGCCTTTGATGGTGATGCAGATAGATGTTTAGCTGTAGATGAGAAAGGGAAACTAATAAATGGCGATTTTATAATGGCTATTATGGGTAAATACTTTAAGGATCAAGGCAAATTAGACAAGAATGTAGTAGTAGTAACTGTTATGAGTAACCTAGGGCTAAATATAGCACTAGATAAACAAAATATAGGAACAGTTAAAACTAAAGTTGGAGATAGATATGTTCTTGAGGAAATGGTTAAGGAAGGATATAAACTAGGTGGAGAACAATCCGGACATATTATAATGATTGACTATAACACTACTGGTGATGGTCTTGTTACAGGACTACAATTATCAGCTATAGTAAAAAAGAGCCGTAAGACTTTATCAGAACTTGCATCAATGATGAAGGAACTTCCACAGATTTTAGTTAATGCTACCGTTCCAAATAGCAAGAAAAATATACACAATGAAGATGAAGAAATAGTAACAGAGATAAAAAAGATAGAAGAAAAATTAAATGGATGTGGAAGAGTCCTAATAAGACCTTCAGGGACTGAACCATTAGTTAGAGTAATGCTTGAAGGTGAAGTTCAAAGTGAACTTGATGAAATGGCCCACAGTTTAGCAGAACTTATTGAAAAAAAAGCAAATAATTAAGAGAAGTGTATGAAAAGGCATGGGGAGTATCTCATGTCTTTTTTTTATGCAGTTAATCTAAGTTTATCCGATGACTAACCGCTCTAATACTCCCATCTTCTTCAAAAGTGTACGTTGCGAGCGGATATGTCCCTGGATTCGTTCAACTAAGAATCAGATGGGGTTTTAAACCCCATCTGATTCAAGTTTCCATTTGATAAGAAAAGAATATATTTAGATTGTATTAGAAGGATGGATTATATTTCAACATATATAAGAGAATATAAAGTAGGTTTTAATATATTGTTGTAATTTTAAATTTGTCATTGAAAACGTATCTCAACTTTGAACTTGTTCAAATTGAAATAGAGGCTTGTATACCTTATCATAATAACTGTAGACGAAATAATATTAAGTTACTTGAGAAAATATATTTAATAATTAAGGAGGTCTAGCTATGCAATATGTTTCAAATCAACAAAAATCATCAGCAAAAGAAAAGATTCAAAGATTTGGTAATTTTTTAAGTAGTATGGTAATACCGAACATTGGTGCATTTATTGCTTGGGGCTTAATAACAGCTTTATTTATACCAACTGGGTGGATGCCAAATGAATATTTAGCAAAATTAGTAGGACCAATGATAACATACATGTTACCACTGTTAATTGGTTTCCAGGGTGGTAAGCTTGTATATGATACAAGAGGTGGTGTAGTTGGTGCAGTAGCAACAGCAGGTATTATAATTGGCTCTTCAATTCCTATGTTCTTAGGTGCAATGATAATGGGGCCTGTAGGTGGATATATTATTAAAAAATTTGACAAAGTTATTGAAGGTAAGGTTCCAGCAGGTTTTGAAATGTTAGTTAATAATTTTTCAGCTGGTATAGTAGGAGTTATTTTATCATTACTTTCTTTCACTGTTATCGAACCTGTAGTTGGTGGAATATCTACTGGCTTAGGAAGTGCTGCTACAGCAATAACTAATATGGGACTACTGCCTGTAATCGCTGTAATAGTAGAACCTGCAAAAATACTATTTTTAAATAATGCAATAAACCATGGGGTATTCTCTCCATTAGGTATTCAACAAGTACAGGATTTAGGTAAATCAATATTCTTCTTACTTGAATCTAATCCAGGTCCAGGACTTGGAGTGCTTTTAGCTTATATGCTATATAGTAAGGGATCAGCTAAACAATCTGCACCGGGTGCTGTTATAATACACTTCCTTGGTGGAATACATGAAATATACTTCCCTTATGTTTTAATGAAGCCTCTTTTAATATTAGCTGTTATAGCTGGTGGAGTAGCTGCAGATTTAACCTTTGTTCTAACTAATGCGGGATTAGTTGCTACACCTTCACCAGGAAGTATAATTGCTCTCATGGCTATGGCTCCAAAGGGTGGTCAGTTACCTGTATTAGCAGGGGTTGTTGTTGGTGCAGCAGTATCATTCCTAGTTGCAGCAGTTATTATTAAGAGAAGTCCTAATAGCGAAGAAAGCTCAGATGATTTAGTAGAAGCTCAAACTAAAATGAAACAAATGAAAGCTGAAAGTAAAGGTAAGAATGATAGTGAAGCTAAGAATATTGATAAGTCTGATATCAAATTAATAGTTTTTGCTTGTGATGCTGGTATGGGATCGTCAGCAATGGGAGAGACTATACTCAGAAAAGCATTAAAGGATGCGGGAATAAACGATATCACAGTAAAACATTCTCCAGTAGATAGTGTACCTTCTGAAGTTGATGTGGTATTTACGCAAGAAAATTTATATGAAAGAGCTAAAAAATCAGCTGCAAACGCTCATATAATAACTGTAAAGAATTTCTTAGATCGCTCAAGATATGATCAGTTTATAAATGAATTAAAAAAATAGATTAGTAAGCTAGGTGAGTATAATGGATAATTTAACTCCTAGACAACAGTTTATATTAAGTAAAGTATTAAATGAAGGCCCTTTTAACATAAAGGGCCTGGACAAACAACTTGATATAAGCACAAGGACTATTTTAAGGGAAATTTCTTCTATTAATAAGTATCTAAAAAAATACAATGTAAGCATATATAATGATGAAGATATGAATCTTATAATTTCTGGTAATAAGGAAGGGATAGAGGAAATTAAAGTATCTCTTAATTCAGTTCCAATTCAATGGTTGTTTAGTAAAGAGCAAAGACAAATAGTAATTGGTTGTGAATTGTTGACTGCAAAGGAACCTTTAAAAGCTTCTTACTTTGGTCATAAATTTAATGTAGTAATGGGAAGTATAAGTCTTGATTTAGATAGCATTGGAAAGATATTTGTTACTAAAAACTTATGTTTAATTAGAAAGAGAACTCATGGTATAAGTGTTGAGGGGTCTGAATGGAATAAAAGAAATGCTTTAGTAGAATTACTTTTCAACTTTAAGCCCTTTGAAGAGTTAGTAGGATTTCTCTATGATGAAAAGATTGATCAAACAGTTAACTCACTTTTCAATATAGTATTTGGAACTCAGATTATAAGTATGGTAAAAGCTATATTAAATGAACCAGAGCTTAGCTGTTTTAAGGCAAATGATGTAAAATATTTTAGTCTATTCCTACAAATACTTTTAGCTATAAAAAAGACTGAAAATTATGATAACTTATCCTTGCCGGACAAGATTAAAGATGAAATATCATCATTAGAAGACTATAAAAAAATAAAAGTTCTTGATGAAATGTTAAGAGAAAATGGTGTAAATTTACCGGATGATGAATTAGCCTATTTGTGCTTACACTTAGGAGATTATAGATATCTATTAAACAAAAATAATAATTTTACAGAGCCAGACATTGACTTTCGAGATATGGCAATAGAAATCATCTCAGAAGTATCGAAAAAAATGAAGATTGATATTTCAAAGGATACTCAACTGATAAAAGATTTATCACAGCATATTAGGCAATCATTTTATATGTTAAACCTAGGAATAAAGGTTATTAATCCATTAATTAATGAAATACAAGAACATTACCCTAAATTGTATAAGGTTATAAATAAAACCTGTAGGTTAATATTTTCAAGGTATAATCTTAAAATTCCACCTGAAGAGGTGGGTTATATAACCATGCATATAGATGTTGCGATGCAAAGGCAGCAGGCTATTTTAAGAAAAATAAAGGTGCTTATTGTATGTCCAGGAGGAATAGGCACTGCAAGAATATTATGTAGCAAGATACAATCACTTTTTCCTGACATAGGTAGCCTTACTGTAGGCTCATTAAATGACGTAAGTCCTAAAAGTGATAATGATAAATATGATTTAATTTTATCAACTGTACCTATAAGTTTAAAAAACTATAGTAACACACTTCAGGTATCTCCTTTTGTGACTAAGAATGATATAGAAAAAATAAATGACTTCATATTTAACTTTAAAGTTGCTAATCAGGAGATGTTTATGAATTCAACCTATGAATCAAATTCTGAAAATATTACAGATGATGAGTATGAATTAGTGAATACTATGCTTAAAAATTTTGAACTGAAAAAAACAAAAGTTAACTCTTTTGTTGATTTAATAGACTTTATTGTAGATGACATTTACAACATTAATGTTACTAATAATAAAGAAGTAATAAGAGATCTTATATTTAAAAGAGAAGAGAAGGGAAATGTAGTTGTTCCAGGAACAAATATAGCATTAATACACACTAGAAGTGATGAAATGTTTACTCCTTTCGTAGGGGTATATCGTATAGAGAAACCTCTGCGTATGGAAAGTATAGGTTTTACAACTGAAGATGTAGATACTTTTATTGTAATAATTGCACGTAGTAATGAAAGCAATTATATACTCCAAAGCTTAGGAAAAATAAGTATTGCATTAATTGAAAAAGAAGAATTTATTGAAGTATTAAAATTAGGTAGTGTGACAGAAATTAGAAATTATTTAGTAGAAATTATTGATAAATTGGAGGAAGATTAAAATGGCAAAAGAAGTTTTATGTAAAGAAAATATTGTATTAAATGTTGATAGAGAATCTAAGGAAAAGGCTATAGAGAGAGTTGGCAGGATGTTAGTTTCCAGAGGATATGTAAATGAAAATTATATAGAAGGTATGATGGCTAGAGAAAACGAAGTTACGACATATATGGGAAATGGAATTGCTATCCCTCATGGAATGAATGAATATAAGAAACAAATAATAGAATCTGGGATTACTATAGCACAATATCCTAATGGAGTTGATTTCGGTGATGGTAATATCGCCTATATAGTAATAGGTATTGCTGGAAAAGGTGATGATCATATAGAAATATTATCAAAAATAGCTTTAACAATTCAGTATGAAGCAAATGTTGAAAGACTTAAAAATGCAAAAACTCCTGAAGAAATTATAGAAATAATAGAAGAAGGTGAAATGTAAATGAAAGCTATTCATTTTGGTGCTGGAAATATAGGAAGAGGTTTTATCGGATATTTGTTATCGAAATCAGGATATGAGGTTACTTTTGTAGATATTGCAGATTCTTTAGTAGATGCAATTAATAAATATAAGGAATATACGGTTATAACGTTAAATACTTCAGCAGTTAAAGAAAAAGTAAGAAACGTAAATGCAATTCATCTGAAAAATGTAGAAGAGTTAAAAAATGCGGTAAGGGATGCTGATCTAATTACTACATCCATAGGGGCTAATAATTTAAAGAGTACTGGTAGTTTGCTAAGAGAATTGCTAAAGGAAAGGATGGCAAGCAGTACAAAAAAACTTGATATAATTGCTTGTGAAAATGCATTATTCGCTACTAGTATGCTTAAAGAGGCAATAATGGAAAATTCAAATTCAGAATTTACAGAATATTTGGAAAATAATGTAGGGTTTCCTAATAGTGCAGTAGATAGAATTGTACCTAATGTAAATATTGAAAAAGAACTACCGATTGATGTTGCAGTTGAGGATTTTTATGAATGGGACATAGAAAAAGGAGCTATTAAAATTAATAATAATATACAGGGTGCAGAATTTGTTGATAACTTAGAGCCTTACCTTGAAAGAAAGCTATTTTTACTTAATGGAGCACACGCTACAATAGCATATTTAGGATATCTTAAAGGATATAAATTTATACATGAGGCAATAAATGATGAATTTATAAGAAATACTGTTATAGATTTTCACTTAGAGGCAGTGAATGCATTAAGTATCAAGCATAAAATAAGTGTACAAGCACTGAAGGACTATTCTAAAAAGTTAATAGGCAGATTTGAAAATGCTTATTTGCAGGACGAGCTATTCCGTGTAGGACGAGATCCAATGAGAAAGTTATCATTTAACGATAGATTAATTACTCCATTAAGAATATGTAATGAATTAGATATAGAGCCTAAAAACATACTCTGTGGTATAGGTGCTGGATTTTTATTTAACTATATAGATGATGATAAAGCACAGGAAATCCAAAATAGAATAAAAAATAATGGGATTAAAAATGCAATTTCCGTTGTATCAGGTTTAGCTGAAGATGATTCTTTAGTTAGCAAAATAGCGGATAAATATGAAGAATTAAAGAACTTATTAGTTAGTTAACTAATCATTTTGAAGGGGAATTAATCCAATTTCCCTTCATTTATATGTGTTATATACTAAAAATTATCATATTCAATTTTAAATTAAGAAAAATAAATATAATAAGTGATCACATGCACAAATTATTTGACTTGTAATATAATATAAAATATAATGTTATGGAAGCTTGTAGCCGAAGTATTTATTGCACGCAAATTTGAAATTTTAGAAAGGAGTGAGCAGTGAAGAGAGATTTAGTACTGAATTAAAATTAAATATTTAATTTATAGTTTAAAGCGCTAGAGGTTAAGAAAATCTCAGGTTTAGAGATACTTAACTTGACGAGGGTGGGGAGTATCGAAGTTTTCAGCGGATGCCCCACGGTATGAGTACTACCGTTAAAGACTGACAAACCTAAAAAGTGATTTTTAGAACAAATTCAGTTGGGTACTCTTGCACAAGCTTCCTTTAATAAAAGGCGTGTAGGATGATTACAATAATAAATAATTAGATTGAAAGGAAGATTAATATGTGTGGAATAGTAGGATATTTAGGAAAGAAAAAAGCAGTGTCAATTCTGATAGAGGGATTAAGTAAACTTGAATATAGAGGATATGATTCAGCAGGAATAGCACTAATAGAAGATGGGGTTGTAAAAGTTCAAAAGCGTAAAGGTAGACTTGCTAACCTTGGAGAAACACTTAAAGATACCGAACTTAATTCAAAAATAGGAATTGGACATACTAGATGGGCTACACATGGAGAGCCATCAGATTTAAATTCACATCCTCATGTAAATGGAGATGGTACAATAGCAGTAGTTCATAATGGAATTATTGAAAACTATATTGTATTAAAAGAATGGTTAGTATCAGAAGGATATAAGTTTGTGTCAGAGACAGATACAGAAGTTATACCTCATCTTGTTGATTACTACTACAATGGAAACCTTGAGGATGCGGTTATAAAAGCAACTCAAAAGATGGAAGGTAGTTATGCATTAGGAGTTATTTCAGAAAAAGAGCCAGGCAAAATTGTAGCAGTAAGAAAAGACAGTCCACTAATAGTAGGGGTTGGAGAAAATGAAGGCTTTATAGCATCCGATATTCCAGCAGTTTTAAATCATACGAGAGACGTGTATTTATTGGAAGATAAAGAATATGTAGTAATTACAGAAGATGGAATAAAGATTATGAACTCTAAAAAAGAGGAAATTAAGAAGGAAATATTCCACGTTACATGGGATGTAGATGCTGCGGAAAAAGGTGGATATGAGCATTTCATGTTGAAAGAAATACACGAACAACCTAAGGCAATTAAAGATACTTTAACTTCTAGAATAGTTAAAGGAGAAAAAATAAAATTAGACAGTATAAGTCTTACAAAAGAACAGTTGGAGAATATAGATAGAATCTATATAGTAGCATGTGGAACAGCGTATCACTCAGGTGTTGTTGGAAAATATGTAATTGAAAGATTAGCAAAAGTACCAGTTGAGATTGATATTGCTTCTGAATTTAGATATAGAAATCCACTTATAAATGAAAGAACACTTATGATAGCAATAAGCCAATCCGGTGAAACGGCTGATACTTTAGGAGCACTTAGATTAGCAAAAGAAAAGGGTGCAAGAATTATTGCTATAACAAATGTAGTTGGAAGTTCAATATCAAGAGAAGCAGATGATGTACTTTATACATGGGCAGGACCAGAAATAGCAGTAGCATCAACTAAAGCATATACAACAATGCTAATAGCATTATATATAATCTCATTATACATGGCTGAAATCAAAGGAACTGTAAAACAAAGTGAAATAGAAAAAGTAAAAGATGGACTACTAAATCTTTCAGAAAAAACAGTAGAAATATTAAATAATACTGAAAAAATAAAGAACTTTGTTGAAAAAGTATATGATCAAAGAGATGTATACTATTTAGGAAGAGGCTTAGACTACGCAATCGCAATGGAAGGTTCCCTAAAGCTAAAGGAAATATCATATATTCACTCAGAAGCTTATGCTGGTGGAGAACTTAAACATGGAACAATAGCGTTGATAGAAGAAGGAACAACAGTAATAGCACTTGCAACTCAAGAAGACTTATTTGAAAAGATGGTAAGTAACATTAAAGAAGTAAAAACAAGAGGAGCAAATGTGTTAGGAATTGCAATGGAAGGACATGACTATATAGAGAAAACTGTAGATGAAGCAGTTTATATTCCAAGAGTTATGCCAATACTTGCACCAGTGTTATCAGTTATACCGCTACAAGTTTTAGCTTACTATACAGCAGTTAGAAAAGGCTGTGACGTAGATAAGCCAAGAAACTTAGCAAAATCAGTTACTGTTGAATAATTATATATAACTGGGGTTATAAATGTGACGTTGCTTAAAAAAGTCTTAAACTGTTTAAAAAACTTTTAAACTAGCACGAGATAGATTTTCTAAAAAAGTCTTAAAATATAGAGACAAATTAAATATCTATGTAGTGATGTTTATAAATATTCATAAAGTAAAAAGTCAGATTAAACTAAGGTATAAATTAGTTTAATCTGACTTTTGTTTTATGGTTAAAGTATAAATAAACTAAAGTAAAAAGATATTATAACCTATAGGCCTAAAATAAGGCATAAGCTATTAATTACTTTGACCCTATAATCAATATATTTATTTCATTGAATACAGTATTTAATATTTGATAATAATAGAAGTTATATTGAGTTAAGTTTTAGGAAATGGAGTGAAATTAGATGTCTGAAGATTTAGAAGTAATTTTAATAACTATAGGTGGGGGGAATCGCAATGGGAGTTATAGCATTTGTATTCATAAAAATTATGATTAATACAATTAAGCATACAAATTGAAAAGATGTGTGGGTTATATCACTAATTATAATTAATATTGGCATCGAATTATAATTAATAATGACAAAGATTATAAGTATCTTCTATAATAATGAAGAAGGAGAATCCTCTGATGAT
Source organism: Clostridium magnum DSM 2767 (assembly GCF_001623875.1). Classification (GTDB taxonomy): domain Bacteria; phylum Bacillota; class Clostridia; order Clostridiales; family Clostridiaceae; genus Clostridium_AM; species Clostridium_AM magnum. The sequence goes on from NZ_LWAE01000001.1 coordinate 238,206, forward strand.
GGGGGGACTTCTTCTTTTATTTTGTTTACTATTAAGATTTAAATATAAAAAATTAAGGGAATTTAGTTTATGGAGGCATTTGCATTAAATCCATATTATGGTGAGATGCATTCTAAAACAGAAGGTATCAGAGATATATTTACAGATGTCATTGCAGGACAAATTAAAGAAATAGACATTCCGGATGTAGTAATTAAAAATGAAACCGGAAATCGGAAATGTACCTGTAGAGATTGATTTTTGTAATATCCAAACCACTATTTTGTTATCTATGGATATTTTAGGATATCAGAGAAATTTAAAGCAATTTTGAAATAAATTAATAGTAGTTTAGGATAAAGCACATATAAAGTCGTATATGAAGAAAGAAAGGTTGAAAACATATTTGATGGTATTATATACTATATTATATAATTTAGGTGAGTATTAAATCTGTATTAGATAATTGTAAAGGGGGAAAAATATGAGCACAATTCATTTTTTAAATGTAAAACAAGGTGATTGCACTTGGATAAGGCACAATTCAGGCAACATAACTGTTATTGATGTAAACAATGCGCAAAAGGTACAAGCTGAGAAAAGCTATGGAAGTATTGTGGAATCTGCAGAATATAAAGCTATTCAAGGAAATTATAACAGAAAAGCGTATCCTGTAAACCCTATAGAATATCTCAGTAAGCTTGGAGTTTCTAGTGTATTTAGGTTTGTAGTAACACATCCAGATATGGACCATATGGGAGGGATAAAAGAGTTTTTTAATACCTTTAAAGTTACAAATTTATGGGATACAAATAATAATAAAGAAATAGGCAGCTTTGAAGGAAGCCCTTATTCAGAAGATGATTGGAATTTTTATAAACAATTAAGAGATGATACAAATAATGATTTAACAAGGCTTACTCTTTATTCAGGGGCAAGAGGTAAGTTTTATAATATAAATGAAAATGATGAATCTGGTGGAGATGGATTATATATATTAGCTCCAACAGAAGATCTTGTGAAAGAAGCTAATGAAAAAAAGGATTACAATGATTGTTCATATGTTATTTTATACCGTACTGGTAATGGGAAAAAGATAGTATTTGGTGGAGATTCTGATAATAAGACGTGGGAACACATACTAAATACTTATAAAGACGATGTAACAGATGTTGATATCTTAATCGCTCCACATCATGGAAGAGATTCTGGAAGAAGCTATGAATTTTTGGATGTTTTAAAACCTAAGATGACTTACTTTGGTAATGCAAAATGTGAACATTTGGCCTATGATGCATGGAATAATAGAGGACTTCCTAAGATAACTAATAATCAAGCTGATTGTATTATAACTGATATAGTAGGAGATACAATTAATATTTATGCTACTTATGAAACTTTTGCAAAGGGCTATAATGAACACACTTATTATGATAGTAATTTTAAAGCATGGTTTTTGTGCTCAATATAAGGAGGGGAGCTTATGGCAGAAAATAAAAATTTAAAGGATTATGATAAGCAATTAGTAACCTTTTTCATTGTAAATATTGTTATATTCTTGTGTTTTGTTATAAATAAAAATATTAGCATTGATGCTTTAAATCAAGGATATAAGAATATTAATTTAAGTGAGGGTATAATAGCTGGTGGGGCAGGCTCTATTGCTGTATTTATATTAAGAGGAATATTATCAACTAATTTTAAAGCAATTTTGGTATTTTGGCGTATAAAAAATCCATTGCCAGGTTGCAGGATCTTCACGGAAATAGGTAAAAAGGATTGTAGAATTGATTTTGATGCTTTAGAGAATGAACATGGAGAATTGCCTAAAGATCCACAGGAACAGAATGTTTTATGGTACAGACTTTCACAAAAGCATAAGGATGAGGAAATGGTACATAAATCACATCGAGACTTCTTATTTTCAAGAGATTTAACGGCATTATCCTTTTTATTTCTTATATTTTATTCAGCTGCAGCTATTTTTGTAAGTAGAGATTTAAAAAGCATATGGTATTACTTGATGCTTTTGGTTCTTCAATATGTAATTTTTTCCATAGTAAGCCGTAATTATGGAGTACGTTTTGCTTGCAATGTATTAGCTAAAGAATCATCAAGCTTAAAATAAAATGTAAACTACATTTTATTTTTACTAACATTTATTTCAATATTTTAAGGAGGGTAAAAAGACATGGCAAAGGTTTCAAAAATCAACCAGATAGCATTTTTTCACGTGGGTAATGGTGACACCATTCTACTTTCGCTTAAGGACGATACCAACATACTTATAGACTGTAATATTACAAAGGATTCCTGTGATCCTGATGTAGAAGAAAAGTATGATATAGTAGGGTATTTGCTAGAGAAGTTACCTAGAGATAGTAACGATAGACCTCATTTAGATGTATTTATTCTTTCACACCCGGACATAGATCACTGTAGAAGTATAGCAAAGTATTTCTATATGGGTGATCCTGATAAATATGGAGAGAAAGATAAAGACAAGATAATAATAGACGAGCTATGGTTTGCTCCAAGGGTATTTAATGAGCATAAGAATGACTTAAATAATGATGCTAAAGATTTTAGAAAAGAAACTGAAAGAAGAATCAAATTATATAAAAAGGAAGAAGGAGATGAGGATGTACACGATACTGGAGTAGGTAATAGGGTGAGAATAATAGGATCTACTGATAATGAAAAATTAGAAGATTTAAAGAATGTTACTACACCAGCTGGTCAGTATGTAAGTATTTTTAACAGTAAAGAACAGGAAGAGTTTAAGTTCTTTGTACTTGGCCCTGTAAAAGCAGAATCAGATGATACAGAGGCAGAAAGAAATGAATGCTCAATAATATTAAAAGCTGAATTTAATATTAACTCAAAGGAAACTAATAACGTGGTAATCCTTGCAGGTGATAGCCGAATTGAAAATTGGAGGAGAATTATGAATTTAAACTCAGAAGAGGATTTGAGATTTGATATATTTTTAGCTCCACATCATTGCTCATGGTATTTCTTTAGTATGGAGGATTATAAGAAGAAACCTGCTCCAAATGCAGAGAAAGACATGGTTTCCTTTATTGATTATGGCAAGGATAGCGAAGATATAAGAGTAATTATAGCTTCTTGTAAGGAGATTAAAAGAAATGAGGATAACCCTCCTCATTATAGAGCTGCTAATCTTTACAAGGAGGCAGTTGGTGAAGAAAACTTCTATTGCTTAGCGACTTATCCAGATGCAGATGCTCCTAAACCTCTAATATTTACATTTACTGAAAATGGTCCTGTCAAGCAAGATATAGAAGAAACTAAGAAGGAGAGTGCGGCGGTGCCGTTAATTAAAACTGCTAGCACACCAAAGACTTATGGCTAAAATTAATGACAGCATCTCAAGAAAGCAAATATATGATACAAACATTTATGGAGCAGAATTTCATAAGTTCTGTAATTCAGTTAAAAGTTGCCCAAGCGTTTCAGAGGTAAAGGTGTTTAGTTTTACCTCTGAAAAACAAGTGATTGTTACCTTTAATATTAAGGTAAACCTTCCTCTAAGAAGAGGTAAAATGAAAGCAAAAATCAATGAGATAGAAAAGGTACTTTTATTATGCTCAATTAATGAAATTTCCTACAAAGCACCAGTCGTATTTAGTGGAAGGAAAGACTTCCCTGTTGAAAAATTACCACATACCTTTGTTTTTGGTAATATGTACCCTTATATATGCTTGCACAGAGGTAGTATGGATGACTGGTATATAGAGCATTCTACAGAAGAGTTTATTAGTAGAATAAGATCCTGGTTTAGTGATGCAGCAAGTGGGCAGTTAATAAGAATAGGTGATGAGTTCGAACCAATGCTTATTGATTTTGAAACTGGAACTATCACATATGATTATGGTGAAGTAACAAAGTTTATAGAGTCTTATTGGGAACGACATAATGGGCATAGTGGCTATGCATTTATAACATTTAGCTTTAATACAATCGAAGATAAAGCTTACTTAGATTCTGATAATGATTTGGTATCAATACAAGTAACAGGTATATATGAGAAAAGCAATTTAAAGAGTCTAATAAGAGAAAATGAATTAATGAATACAAAGGAAATAAATAAGTTTATAGGGATACTAACTTGGGGTTCTAGAGATAATGTGTATTCTGATTACTTTAAGTTACCAGGAGGAATATTAGGAGATTTAAACGAACTAGATAATACTTTAGGTACTGATTTTCAGCGAGCTCTGAGAGTATTGCTAAATAGCAATATAAAAAGAGAGGTTTCCTTAGTACTTTCTGCAGTTAAAAGACCAACGAAATTAATAGGTTATGAGAGCAATATAGAGATTTTAAACTTCATAGTTCAGCTGAAAAAAAAGTCTATAGGTAGAGTTAAAAACTATGATGTTAATGGTCATGTAGCTGCACTTAAGCACCTAGAGTCCTTTAGTTCTAAGCTTGCTTCTAAAATGTCCGGATTTGATACAACAAATATGAATAAAAAGATTTTAGTTGTAGGTGCTGGAGCGCTTGGTTCAAAAATAATTGTTCATCTCGCAAGGAACGGATTTACTGATATAACGATAGTAGATAACGATACATTATCTCCTCATAATCTGGCAAGACATATACTGTTCGCTGATTCAATTGGAAAAAACAAAGGTTCTGAGATCGTAAATAGGTTAAATGCCATATATCAAAGAGATACCTCTAAATCATACAATTACTATGATGAAAGATTTATAGAGTATGCTAAGACTAATGATATTAACAATTATGATGTGCTTTTAGATTTCTCAGCATCAAAGTCTGTATTTGCTTATCTTTCTTCACCAGACTTTAAGTTTAAAGGTTTATTAATAAGAGGTGAGATTGCAGATAACGGAAAATTAGGATTGCTAATGAGAGAAGGAGATAATCAAACTCCTAAGATTAGTGAGACTGCAATGGCACTATTCTCTAGTTCAATCGAGAATCCTCAAGTATCAAACTGGTTAAAGATGTATAATTATCTTAGAAAAACTGTTGGGGAAGCCCAGTTCGAAGACATAGTTATTGGTTTAGGCTGTAATACAAATACCATGGTGCTTTCCGATGATGTAATATCTTATCATGCTGCTATATTTGCAAACTATATAAAGCGAAGTATAAAAGAAACTCAGAATAAAGGATCTGTTTCTATATCCTTCTTTGATGAAGATGATTATTCCCAAAATTACTTTAAAACACTAGATATTGAGGAGTTTTCTTCTTTATATTTAGAGATAAGTGGCTGGACAATAAAGTTATATAACAATGCGTGGAAAAAAATACAATCTGAGTTAGAAAAGAGTAGTCCTAATGAGACTGGAGGTATACTCCTAGGCCATATGGATGTAAATGAAAAATCTATATATATTATGGATATTTTTATTCCAGAGGATAGCATAGGTAGTCCATTTCTCTTCAATAAAGGTTCTGCGGGAACTGAAGAATATCTAAAGGATATCCTATATAAAACAGGTGAAATAATAACATATGTAGGTGATTGGCATACTCATCCTAACATGGGAACTGGAATGAGTTCTAAAGATATTGCATCTCTAAATGAAATAAAGGAAAACCTTAAAGAAACTCCTTATCCAGCACATATAATGATATTTAATAATGACAGCTTTAATTCCTATATACTTTAAAGCTGCATATAAAAAAGAGGTATTGAAAGTTATCATGCCTCTTTTTTAGCGTAAGATTGTAACAACTATCAAGCTTTCTGCAACTAAATATAAATGTATGAAAAAAATGTTAGATTATATAATTTGTATATGTTTTTTATAAAGGATGGTTGAATAGAACTTAAGGTATTGGTGTTAAAGTTTCTTTTTTTGTAGGCAGTATAAAAACTATAGATACTTCTTCTATTTTGTATCTAAGAAAGAAGACAGATTGAAACATATTGCTGAAATAAAGGATTTAATTAATCCCAAAAGCAACGTTTTAATACTCCATGATAAGAACCTTACAGCAGATCCTAGTTGCATAGATAAACTAAATGAAATAAGAGATAGAAAACTTGCAGTGCATATAAATCAAAGCTGTGATGTAAGACTAGTAAATGAGAATATAACTAATTTATGGACTAGGTTAGAGATTATATAGGTATGAAATTGACTAGTCACCCCAAATTTATTGTATCAAATGATATAGAGTAAGCATTTATTTACAGCTATAAATAGCAAGTTCACTATTAAATTAATAATGTAGCTCGTTTAGTAATAAGATTTGAGAGTGAGAGACTGAAGCAGTGAATTCTTAAAACTTTGTATTTAATGGAAAAATTTACAACGTATAATATATGCCCTATTTTAAAAATACTAAGCCTTAATAAGTTGTTAAGGAGTGGTATAATTGTTTAATATAGTATTAGAGCCATATCCAGATGAGATATTTTATAGTTGGATAGCTAGACTTTGCAAAATTAATTTATCTAGCAATAACCTAAATTTATCTAGTGAAATGTTTGGAAAAAGTTATATTAATCCAAGCATACTTTATCCTACGAATTTAAACTCTTTTATAAGTCATCCAGCAATACAGTCAATTTATAAAAAAGAAACGGTAGGGGTACTAATTAAAGAACATACATTAGTACCTTTTTTTACTTTTTTTATGAGAAATGAGGATATAAACACACTATACAAAGCAATACGTGGAGAGCTAAGAATAAAAATTGATAATCTTCTTGGAATAAGCAAAGATGCTAGTAATACTAGAGAAATAAGGTTTTGTGATGAATGCGTTGAGGAAGATAAATTAAAATATGGAGAGTCCTACATACATAGGTTCCATCAAATACCAGGTAATCATGTCTGCTTAAGACATATGAAAATGCTAAATAGAGTTTCTATTCTTAGTAAATCAAATAAAAATAAATTCTTATGCTTAGATGATATATTGGATGAAGCAGAAGGTGAGGATAACATATCTTTAACACAAGAGATGATTAATTTAGCCATAGACATGAAATATATTGTGTCTGAAGATTTCGTCAGTTTCAATCTTATAAAAATTATAGAAAAATATGATAATGCATTAAAATTAAAGGGATATAAATCAGCTAAAGGTTTAGTATTTGGAAATAAATTAACTGAAGACTTGAAAAGATACTATTCAATAGACTTTTTAAGTAAATTAGATTGTAACTTAAATTATTATAATAGATGTAATTGGATAAATGACATCACAAGAAATAAAAAAGCTGTTCATCCAGCCAAACATTTATTATTTATAAGATTCTTATTTGGAAGCGTGGAACGGCTAATGCACTTTGAGAATAAATATGAACCATTTGGAAATGGACCTTGGCCATGTATGAATCCAATTGCAAGTCATTATAAGGAAAATGTAATTTCAGAGTGCATAGTATATAAGAATAGGCATACCGGAAAAGCCAATGGAAAGTTTATATGTAAATGTGGTTTTATTTATACTAGAAAAGAAACTGACGATTACGAAAGAGATAAATATGAGATAAGCCAATATGTTGAAGTTGGCGAACAATGGAATAATAAACTTAAAGAACTACTAATGCAAGAGAAACCATCAATCCTAAAAATTGCAAGAATAATGAAATGCAATGAAAGTACAATAGTTAGGCATGCGGTAAAATTAGGATTTAAACATAAAATCAACAGAAAATTGGAAAGCAACGAGTACAATCTTAAATCCCAAACTTTTCTAATAGAGAAATATAGAAATAGAATAAAAGAATATATCAACGAAAATCCTGATAAATCTAGAAATGAAATTCTTAAAAATGAAAGTACAGCATATAAATATCTCTTAAAATATGATAAGGAGTGGATGTATAATAACTTAAATATAACAGTAAAAAGTAGCAGCTGTGGTTTTAACTATGACAAAAGAGATAAAGAGATAAGTAAAAAGATTAAAGTAGCAATTGACTATTTATTACACCTTATACCTCCAATTCAAATAACCTTAGCTAGTATTTCTAGACAAATTGATTATCATATGTTAGGAAATAAAGCATTTATAAATAAATTACCATTAACTAAAAGAATCCTAGAGGAAAATGTTGAATCAAAGGAAGAATTTAGATTAAGAAAGAATAAATATATAGCAGTCAAATTGTTGAAAAGTGGAGTCAATCCAAATTTTACGAATATTGCTAGGCATACTAGTATAAATAAAGAAGAGTATACTCAATTAAAATTATATATTGATTCTATAGATATTGAAATATAAAATAATGAGCGTGTTTTAGTAAGTAAAAAGTCAATTTCTTAAGAGAATAGAAAATGGATTTATACCAAATATTTTAGAATATTTAATTATGATTAAGAAGAAGGTTTAAACTAACTGCAAATACACTAAATGACTTTATTCTTTTATGAATAATTATTCCTATATTTGGTAAAAGTAATTAATATAAAAAGATAACAAAAATGTGAATTTGTAATGGAACATTTACTAGTTAATAAAATATGTATACTAAATGAAAGTGTCTTATAAATAGAATTTAGAGGGCACTTTCAGTTCTGTCAAAAAACGAAAAGATATTACAAAAAATCAAACTATACGATTTAAGATCTAATCTTAAGGAGGCATAAATTGAAACAGAGAAAAAGTGACAAATACAGGATAATCGAGGATAGAGGGGTAGGAAGAGGGATACATTATAAACCTTTTATAAAAGTACATGAGGTCTCTTCGGAAGGATTATCTAGTAGAGTACTTGGATGGAAAGTTAACCGTATATACCATTTATTATCTAATTTAGAGAGAGATTATCTTTTTAATACTCAGTGGGAGGATTCTGTAATTGACATAAGGGAGCAATACCCGTTACTTCCTAAAGAAGAAACTATACTAATAGCGAAGGAATATGGACTTAGGCATCCATTAATAAATAAGCCTGATAAAGATGAAATTGTAATGACGTCAGACTTTGTTATTACTATTAATGATGGCAAAATGATTAGGGATATAGTTAGAACTATTAAGCCATCATCAAAAATAACTAAAAGAGTTAAGGAAAAATTCAAGATTGAAGAGATGTTTTGGAAACGGAAAAATATAGATTGGGGTGTTGTTACAGAAAAAGAAATTGATCACATTAAGGCTAGAAATATTAGATTCTTATATCAATATTACTTTTGGGATAGATATAGGATGTTGGAGAGAAAACAAATTAGAGAACTGTTTTTATTATTTTGGGATATATTTCAAAGAAATAATTTTGATGTTAAAAGAACAGTTGAGACATTTGATTGTGTGCAGGGCTGGGAGCAAGGTGAGAGCCTAAGTTTTTTTAAATATCTTATATGTCATAAGAGTGTAAAGACAGATATAACTAAAGATATTACAAATCTAAGAAATCCCAACATTAGTTTTTGGATGTAATTGGAGGAATATTAATATGCAATTTTTCAAAGTAAATGATGTTTATGAACTTACTGAAACTAAAGTTAAGGAAAGAATTCTTTGGGTTGATGCAGAGTACACACAGTGTTACACAATAGAACTGAATATTGAAAGACTAAATCTTCACCTGAGGGATATTAAGGAACTAGATGATAAATTTGATTCTAGAAAACTAATTTTTTCTATAGAAGATGATATAGTAAAGTATTTGAATTCTATAGATATGAGTGAATGTCAAAAAGATTTATTAGAAAAGTCTTGGCAAGTAATTAAAAGAATTGCATTGACATACAATGAACCGGATATCTTCAATGAGAAAACTAGGAGTGAGCTTATTAAAAAAGTTATAAATGAATTACATATTTGTAAGGCGAGTGTATATAAATACCTTAGACAATACTGGCAAGGTGGAAAAATAAAAATAGCATTAGCGTCAGAACTATATAAGTGTGGAGGTAAGGGAAAAGAGAAAAATCTTGGAACACAAAAAGTGGGAAGGAAAAATTATCTTTCTTATGTTGAGCCTGATAAAGTAGGGAGAAATGTAAGTAGCGAATGGAAGGATATATTTAAAGCATACATAAAAAAGTATTATTTTAATCATAAAGAGACATCGCTACAAAAGGTATATAAGATAATGTTAGCAGAAGAATTTGGTAAAAAGTGTATAAATGATAATGGTGAATTGATATTCAAAACAATACCTGCACATGAATGTCCAACATTTTCTCAGTTTAGGTATTGGTATTATAAGAGAAGGAATATAGAGAAGGAAATCATAGGTAGAAAAGGAGAGAAAGAATATAAACTCAATAACTCTCCATTACTATCAAATGCAAAGTATCATGCGTTTGGGCCTGGGTACATATATGAAATAGATTCTACTCCTTATCCTGTCTATTTACTAAATAGAATTAAAAGTGAAAATATTGGAAGACCTATTGTTTATCATGTTAGTGATGTTTTTACAACAGAAATTGTTGGAGTTTATATTGGAACAGGGAATGCATGCTATGAAGGTGCAGTGTCTGCTTTATATAACTGTACTGAGAATAAAGTTGAATTCTGCGAAAAATATGGAATTAAAATAGGGTATAATGATTGGCCAACTGGGGGGTTGCCGAATAGTTTGAGGGCAGACAGAGGAGAATTGGCTGGAAAACTCCCGGAAAAAATAGTCAGTAATTTAGGAATTAGTATTGAAACAACTGCTAGTTTTATGGGTAAATCCAAAGGAACAGTTGAAGGAAGCTTTAATATAATTCAATCAACCTTAAAACCCTATCTAAATGGAGTAATTGAACGTGATTTTAGAAAACGAGGGGGAAGTGACGCTAGGAAACATGCTGCTATGACTATATATGAGTTTACTAGGCATGTGATTAATGCAGTAATTCTACATAATAAAAGTATCATCGGAAATTATCCATTAACCCAAGAGATGATTAATGATGGTGTTAGATCAATACCTAATGAAATATGGAATTGGGGTATTAAAAACATTTCAGGTAATCTAAGAACTGTATCAGATACATATTTAAAATTAAATTTGCTGCGTGATGGTGTTGCTAAGGTAACGGAAAAGGGTATTGAATTTGTTGGTAGAATATTCAGATGCGATATAGGAACAGTTGAAAATTGGTATCCTAAAGCGAGGAATAGTGGTTATTGGAATGTTAATATACGATATGACTCTAGAAATTTAAACATTATTTATGTAATCGACAGTAAGGGTAATAGGTTTATAACTTGCTATTTAAGTGCAGAAGAAAATCTTTATCGTGATAAAACATATGAGGAGATTACTGCATATCTAAATGATATGAAAGTAGAACTTCAATCCTTGAGAGATTATCAAAATCAATGTTATTTAGACTTTCATCAAAATGAGAAGGATAACGTTCAGAATGCAAATGACCTTAACTTATCAAATAAAGATGTTTTAACTAGGAATATTAAGGAAAATAGAAAAATTGAAAATGAAGTTTATGGAAAAGAGCAGGCGATTACGTTAGGAGAGAGAAAAGAGGAAATTATAGAAAATCCAACAAAAGATCAACAAAACACAAATCTTAAAATAAACATATTTAATAAAATAAAGAGTATCAGAAAGGAGAGGAACAATGCTGGATAACAGATACATAGTATACACTAAAGATGGGGTTCAGGAAGGATCTTATATAGATAATCAGTATGAAGAATATAACAATGGAAAGTTCTTATATAAAGAGCAAGTTAATGCTCGATATATAGAACAATGTGAACCTACTTATAGAGGGAACATGCTTATAGAGGCATTACCAACCCTTTGTACAATTGAGCAACTTGTATATAAATTAGTAGATGAGCCTGTATATTCGGAATTAGAGCGTGATAAGAATATTGAGTATAGGATTCAAGCAATTACCAGACTTAAGAATTATGTAACAGTATTAGCTAGACATATAGAAATAGAAAAAAAGTTTTCAGCTGTGATTAGAAGGGGATATACGTCAAAGCACATAGGAACTCCAGAATTTATAAGAGGTATAAATTTTACCTCAAAATTGATTCATAATAAATGGATAGAAGATAAGCTAAAACAAATTCAATGCTTTTATAATAACACAGTTACTTCAATGCCTGGATTCGCTGTAATCGGTATAAGTGGTGGAGGAAAAAGTACGGCTTTAAATAAGATACTTTCACTGTATCCACAATGTATTGTTCACACCAGATATAAAGAAGATAAGTTTTTATTCAAGCAGTTAGTATGGATAAAGATAGATTGTTCTTATAATGGAGGACTAAAGGGTATATGCTTAAAGTTTTTTAAGGAAGTTGACTCAGTTTTAGGAAGTGACTATTTACAGAGATTTGGTAATCAGAGAAATAACACAGATACAATGATGGCAGCAATGGTTCATATATCGCAAATACATGCTCTGGGCACTTTAGTTATTGATGAGATTCAACATTTAGCAAATATAAAAGAGGGTGCTGATAAGGTATTAAATTTTTTAGTAACACTAGAGAATGAATTGAAAATACCTATTATTTATATAGGTACTTATAAAGCAATTTCGAAAGTACTGAATAAGGATCTTCGCCAAGCTAGGAGAGCTTCTGGAATTGGAGAAGTTGAATGGACTCGTATGGATGAGGATGAAGAGTGGGATGATTTTATAGAAGGTTTATGGAGATATCAATGGACTAAAAATGCTATTCCGTTGACAGATGATATTAGAAAAGCATTTTATAAAAATACTATGGGTATAACTGAAAGAGTGGTTAACTTATATATAGCAGTACAAATAGAGGCAATATTAAATGGAATTGAAAAAGTTACAATTGAGTTGATAAATAGTGTAACAAAAGAACATATGATGCTGACAGCTCCAATGATTACTGCATTGCAGACAAATAATAGAGAGTTATTAGCGAACTTTGATGATATAGCAGCTTTTAATCTGGATAAATATATTGAGGATATTAAAGAAGGTACTGAATATAAAAATCAATTAAAAAATATTTATGAAAGTGACAAATATAAAGTAGTGATAAAAGAAAAAGAAATAACAGACACGATTTCTATTATCTTAGACAGGTTAGGGTTTTCACAGGATGAAACCAGGTCAATCGTAAAAAGTATTATTAATGAACATGGACTAGGAAACAATATGGATTTTTATATGAAGGAAGTCGGAAAAATTATCAAGGAGCAAATGCAAATAAATAAAGAGGCAAAAACTTTAGGAAGAAAGAGTGTAAGAAGGACTAAAGAAGTTGAAAAACAAAATTTTTATAAAGAGTTTGAAGAATTAGGCAAGATAAAGAAGCCGGAAGATGATTTTGGGGTATAGGTAAATGATAAATGACCTATTTAGATTATATGACGATGAACTATTATATAGTGCTATAGGAAGATATCATATTGTATCTGGTTCACTAAACTACAAAAAAACATTACAGGAGCTATTTGAAACTGATTCTGTGGTAGCATCATTAGAGTTTACTGGGTATCTAGATAATTTATCTAATATGTTACCAAATGAACTCAATATAGATAGTAATTATCTGATATATAATCATACAATTTTGCCTATTTATTTACCCTTTTTACCTGAAAGTCGGAAATATATTATTTTACAAAAGATAAAAAGCTGTTGTGCAAAAGATTTAAAAACTCAAACTGGTTTTATTGCGGGTTCTATTATGAGAAACAATGGAATAATGTATTGCCCATTATGTGCAAAGTTTGAAGTCCAAAAGTTTGGAGAAGCATATGTACATAGGCTACACCAAGTAGAAGGAATATTAACTTGTCCAACGCATAAATGTTTTCTTAACACATACAAAATACATCAGAATAAAGTTAGTAGGTTACAATTTATTACCTTTCATACTGATATTTTAGAATTTGATAGGTGCAATTTCATAGATAATTCTTTGAGTATTCTAACAGAGATTTCAAATGGAATGAGTTATTTATTAAAAAATGAGTTAGACAACTTTGATCAGAATAAAATTCACCACTTATACATTCAGTTATTGAGAAACAAAGGACTTGTAACTAATAGTCAAAGAATAGAGCAGAGAAAGCTATATGAAAAATTTATTAGTTACTATGGAATAGATATCTTAAAATTGTTAAAATGTCTACCTGACTCAGGTAATGAATATAATTGGCTTAAAGTTATAACTAGAAAGCCCAAAAGAGTAGTGAATCCACTAAGACAAGTTTTATTTATGATATTTTTGGTACAAAGTGTGGAGGAATTTTTCAAAATACCAAATAACTTTAATATAAGTAGGAAGAAGTTCCCCTGTCTAAATCCAGTATGCGATAAATATAAAAAATACGTAATAAATAGGTACAATATAAAGAAGGATTGTAAAACAAATGATGAAATTGGAACATTTTATTGCAAATGTGGATTTGTTTACTCAAGGAATATGAATAGAAATAATTTTTCTATAGGTAGGGTAGTATGCTATGGAGAACTGTGGGAGAAAAACTTAAGGGATTTGATTTTAAAAGGAGGATACTCTATAAGAAATATAGCATTATTAATGAAATGTGATTCTAAAACTATAGTGAAGTATGCTGAGAAAATGGGTTTAAAGCACTTACTCCCTACAAAACAAAAGGTTAACAAAACCATGAATATTATTAAGACTAATGTTAATCCAGAGCAGTATAAGCAGGATATGATAAATATAATACAAAAGTTTCCGCAATATAATCGAACACAGGTAAGAGGTCTAGTAAAAAAGCAATATATGTGGTTATATAGGCATGATAAAAAGTGGCTAGATGAAAATTTAAATACTAAGAAATTATGCGATAAATCAGAAAAAAATGTTTTAAGAGTAGATTGGAATAATCGAGACGAGAAACTACTGGATATGTTGCAATCTGAATATAAAATATTGATTCAATTAAGTAAGCGTCCCAGAATAACAAAAAGCTTAATCGGGAGAAGAATAAATTATTTATCACTTTTAGAGAAACACTTAGATAAATTACCAAAAACAAAAAGATATTTAAATAAAATATTAGAAAGTGTAGAAGAATTTCAAAGATATAGAATTATTGAAGTCTTAAATGGTATAACTCCAGATAAAGAAGAAATAGTTATATGGAAGGTATTAAGAAAAGCGGGACTAAGAGGTAGCTTTAAAGATAAAGTAAAGAAAATTATAGAAAATAAAGCATAAGAATTTATGGTGTAAATTTCAATCTAAAAATACATAAATATTTGATACTAGAACGTTTCAAAATAAATGCATCAATATTTCAACATGATATATTAAAAGAAGTAAGCTATTCACACTGAGCCTCTGCATATATAATGGCTTCCCTTGGTATAGACTCATATACTACTGTGGTTGATTTCAAGGGAAACTATCATATATGCGCAGAGGCTCAATGTAAATGCCTAATATGTCTACCGTGGAATATTAGTACATTGGGATGTTGGAGATTATATACGTCTCCTTGTTGTCATAAACATATGGAAATTGCAAAATTCATCTTGATGTTTAGGATTTTTTATTTACGCTATAATTTTTTTAGGTACTAAATAGATTAAAAGAACAGTTAACATAGGTATTATAGCTTTTAATTTATTTTGCTCTATAATTTTATGTGACAAGAGCTAGTATGTAATTTGGTAGAGGGGATTTATTGGAATTTTATTCGAGATTAGTGCCATAATTAAATTTTCATAAAGGTCAACGGGGGCTAAATAAATTTTAATAAGATATAACACATATTTAAGTAAATTGTTTAATAATTATAGATAAATAAAAAAATATTTGTTTAGTAGCTATGAGTATATACTCTATTTTGAAAATAGAAATGATGTATTTTTAAGATAATACCTATTAACTAATAGCAATATTTAAAATTCACACTTTTTACATACTTAATGTATAAATTTGATAAAAATATTTAATTTTTGAAGGGATTATTAAATTTATATAGAAATAATATATATATATTTATTAGAGGGGTATGGGGAATGGATAATGAATTTAGATTAACTTCAGAAGATGGATTTTTTTTAACATTTTTAGGAGCATGGTGTAGTGCTCGACAGCAACTATGGAATGGAGATGCAAAGAATATTCTAATATTAATATTAACGATACTATGTTTTGCATCACTTGTATGTCAAATTAGAATTTGGGCTAATGTTAAGGATGAAAAAATTATAAAATATTCATCTGTAACATGTTTAATTGTTTTAGCAGTGAGTGTGTGTTATTTCATGTGGGCTAATCCTACATATTTATCACCATATGATGTTAAAGTACTAGCAGGTTGTTGCACTGGTTGGATATTATTTCCTGTGTTAGACATGATTGATAATAGGAGCTATTTAACAAATCGAAACGCACAAGGTATGGCTGCCTGATTAATAAATTTAGAGAGGCGATTTTTATGAGTAATATAGTTATAGCATTACTATTGGTAGGGTTGATATTTTCTCATGTGGCTAGAAAAAAAGTTTTAAAGAAAAAAAATATAAGAGAGAATCATAATCTATATAATAATGATTACGAAATTATGCAACTGAATAAACAATTAGAAGAACTAAAAAATAACATTGATGAAATAAGAGAAGAAGTAGTTAAGAGTAAAATAAAAGATAAACACAAAAATGGGGTAAGTTCATTGAATAGAAGAAAAGATAATAGTTTAGTTTATCTTGAACCTTATGAAGATGAGAGGTTGTGGGCATAATGAGTATGGTAATAAGAATAACTTATCCTTTAGTATTAAAATATGAGGATAAGGTAAGTCGTCTAGGAAATTTATTAATACAAAAAATATTTGCTAAATATGAGGAATTAGATGACAAAAATGATGAACTAAAAGTAGATGATAATTGTACTAGTGCTTTACAAATAGAGGGCGAAAAAATAAGCATATCTATAGGACAAAAATCTTCTACAATTGGTATGTCAGAAAAACTAGAAATTGATCAATGGAAAGATGCATTACAGATGTATACAAAGCAGCTAGTCTCATGTTTAGAATTAGAAAGTATTATAGGAATTGGTTTTCAATTTAAAAAAACGTATGAATTAAAAAACATAAAAAGTTTAGAATTTATGAAAAAGTATTTTTACCATGATCATGATAACTCACCATTTACAGGTTTAGTTAAAGATATAGATAACTTAAGTCGACTTCAATTCAGATCTTCTTTTAAAGAAGAAGACTATACATTTACCTTTATTATTAATTCATTTGATAATGAAAAGAATGAGATTAGCGTAACAATGCAGTTTCAATTAAGTCTAAAAGAGTTAGATATAAATAAGGTATTAGAATTTGAAAAATATAAGAACATATTCGATGAAAAATTTAATAACTTCATATCTAAATTAGATATTCTATAAAGAGTTTGGTAAGTATAGCTTTTATTATAAGAAACAGCAAGCAAAATTACATATGAGGCGTTTTAAATTAAAAAGGTGAGGACTATAATTTTAGAAAAAGATAAATTCCTTTGATTAGGCTATTGTATGAGATTCAAGAATATAAATATCCTAGCAAAGGTTTTTTGCTTTAAAGATAAATTTTCAGTTCATGTAGAGTTGAATTGTAGGCATAATCGTAATATATATAACATAGTGTGTAAAATAGTCCTATATGTGGTTATTGAGTAATAATTCATTTAAATACTAATGAATTATTACTAATTTTATACTAAATACAAAAGTTGTAATAATAGAGGTTGAAGTTGTAAGTTGAATATAAATGAGTTAATTATAAATTTTAGTTCAAAACTTTTTTAAACAAAAATCAATAAGCATATTTCATATTAATGCCTCAGTTTAAGGCTTTTTTAAATCGGTAAAAGAAAATTAACTTGAATATCTCTGGCGTAATTACTTTAACGAGTTTAAAGATTTTTTAGACAACCACAAAATGTTGTGAGTTATAATTAATATTGTCACTAATTATAAGTAATAAGTGTCACAGAACTTTATAATCTTGATAATATATTTAAATAAAAACTCACTTCGTAGCAATAAAATAGTCATATTAAACATGGAGCTAATGCAGTAATTTTTTCTGCATCAGTTCCATGTTTTTGTTTTAGAAGAAAAGTTAACGTTTTTCTTTTGTAATAGTGAAGTTTGCCCATTTTACAAAAACATCAAAAAAGTCTATAGAACATGTATAGAGCTTGTCCTTTTGGCAATAATACAAATAGAAGTTGATATTTAATGGGGGAATAATCATGGAACAAAAAACAATTGCACTTGAAAACATAGATTTTAAAGAAATTGAATGTGAGGACAGCGTATATTCTAAAATAGAGCATCCTGTGGCAAAGATGCTATATTTGTATTTGAAAGAGGCAAGGCCCAATAAGATAACTATTGATTCTTTGCAGGAACAGATAATCAGAAGTAAAAATGCTGCCTTTAGAATACTTATGATTATAGCTACATTGGAGCTTGAGAATATAGGATTTCTAAAAGATTCAATACATAAGAATGATAGGATTGAGTTTATATATGCGTAGCAGAAAATAAGGGATGCGAATACTATGACGGTACTTGCATCCCTTTAATATTTGAGGTTTATCAAGGCTTAGAGTGGGGGTATCTAGTATGTATATAACATCTATAACGTACATAACGCATTTGCGTATGAGTTTCGCTTAATTGTTGTAGATACAGTAAATATACATTGTATTTACAAAAAATGTAAAATTACACAAGTAATAATTGTGATGTATCTACAATATATCTATATTGTAGATACATAGTTAATCTAAATCCAATACTTTGATGAATTGAAGAGAAAGTTGTAGTATACTATTATTGGAATTAATTAATGAAAATTAAGAATAAGACTACAGAAAAAGATATATTTTAGAAGAGAAAAGCACATGAAGGGAAAGAGTACTAAATGAAAAAGTTAAAGCAGATTCTTATAGTTGTAATTTGTACAAGCATAGCATCCCAGATTTATTTTAATTTTTTAATCCAAGGGTTCACTATAGCCTTTTCAGTTGTTGTATTTTCTATATTTCTATATAATTATGTTGAATTAAACCCAATAAAAACAGCAATAATCACTGGAGTAATTACGCCAGTTTATAAATCATTATGGCTTTATCCTAGTATTGGAAATTTTACTGAAAGCCTTAAAACCACCGCACCAGAGATAGCATTTTATACTACCTACGGAATTATGTTTTATTTTTTATATTACAACAACAAGAAAAAAGATCTCACAAAGTTTATGGTTTTAATATTTTGTTGCGACTTTTTTTCAAATATTGTTGAAATAAGCATTCGAACAAAGATAATTGGTATAAACAGTAATATGATTAAGGATCTTTTAATCATAGCTTGTGCTAGAACCTTAATGGCTCTAATTATATTAATAGCGATGAAATATTATAAGTCCTTTCTTATAAAAGAAGAACATGAAGAACGGTATAGAAGATTAATGTTAATGACTTCTAGTTTTAAAAGTGAAATATATTTTATGAATAAAAATGCTGCTGAAATAGAAGATGTAATGAGAAAATCTTTTTCAGTGTATGAGATTGTTTCAAAGAATCATTACTCTGATGAACTGAAGAATCTTACACTTGATATTGCTAAAGATGTTCACGAAATTAAAAAGGATTATATTAGAGTTATGAGAGGACTTGAAGAGATAGCTAATGATAAAATAGATGTTGAACATATGAGAATAAGAGATATTATAAATATTTTAGAAATAGATATAAAAGATTATATAGTAACGAAAAATTTAGACGTGGAACTTGACTTTAAAGTTCACTGCAATTTTTATGTTTCAGAGCACTTTTATTTGATGTCAGCAATAAGGAATCTTATTTTTAACAGTATAGAAGCTATGGATAACAAAAAAAGGGGATTGGTTAAATTGAAAATTGAGGAATGTAGAGATGAATATGTATTTACTGTATCTGACAATGGAATAGGCATAAGTGAAAGTAATTTGGGCTTCATATTCAATCCTGGCTTTTCTACTAAGTATGATAAAGAAACTGGCAGTATATGCAGAGGAATAGGTCTTACGTTGGTAAGGGATTTAGTTCAGGACATTTTTAAAGGGAACATATTTGTAAAATCTATGAAAAATAAGGGAACAACCTTTACGGTAAAAATACCAAGAAATTTATTTAGGAGGTAAGCATTATGAGATATTACATTATTGATGATGATGTTAATATTGTTAAGATACTGACTAATCTGATTGAAGAGAATGAGTCAAATGAAGTAATAGGTAGCTCCAATGATGGAGAAACGGCTCTTAATGAGATATTGATTTGTAATCCAGATATTGTACTAGTTGATTTGCTTTTGCCTAAATTAGATGGTAATAGTTTAGTTAGAGAAGTAAAGCTATTGAAACCAAGGATTAAATTTATTATGATTTCTCAGGTATCAAACATAAAACTAGTAGAAGACTCTTATAATTCTGGAATCGAGTTTTTTATTAGTAAGCCTATCAATAAAATTGAGGTAGAGAAAGTTACAAGTAAGGTTGCTGAAAAAATTGAAATCGAAAATATGCTCAATGACATAAAAAAAGTATTTAAAGACACCAATACTGAAAAAAAGCCAGAGAATAATAATATGAAAATAATCAAACGTATTTTAAGTAAGTTTGGTATGTTAGGTGAGAAGGGAACAAATGATATTATTAAAATCTGTCTTTATTTATTAGAAACAAATAAATCCTTTGAAGAATGTAATTTTAATGATTTATGTTGTATTATTGGAGATACTCCTAAGACAGTACAACAAAGGATGAGAAGAGCAATTAAGACCGGGTTGACTAATCTTGCGTACATAGGAATAGAAGATTATTATAATGAAAGTTTTCAGGATTTTTCTAAGGGAATGTTTGACTTTACAAGTGTTAAAGCTGAAATGGATTATATTAAGGGGAAGAATAAAACCGGTGGAAAAGTAATAATAGGTAAATTTTTCGAGGGGTTGTTGTTGCACTGTGAAGACTATTAAATGTCTGTTAATCAGCAGACATTTAATTTTATATAACTAAGAATATGATTATAAAAAAGCATATAAAGGATTTAATATTAAACAAAATGTTTTCTGAATTAAGAATTTTGAAAACGGTTTGTTTTTTTTATGAAGAATTGTGAAGCGTTTTGAGTTCATTTGTAGTCAAGCCAGTATAATCAAGTAAATAATAACCAACAACTATTAATTATATTTTATAGGGGGTTTATCATATGAACTCATTTTTTAGAAAAAAAGATGTAAATTCTATCTTAGAACGCAACAAAATCGGGTCTTTAGAAAGATCTTTAAGTGCATTTGATGTAACATTGATGAGCATTGGAGCAACAATTGGAACTGGCGTAATGGTTTTAACAGGGCTTGTTGCAGCAAGAGATGCTGGACCAGCTGTTACATTGTCCTTTATTGGATCTGCAGTTGCATGTATACTTGTAGCTTTATGCTATGCTGAATTTGCATCTTCCATTCCAACATCCGGTAGTGCATATACCTATATTTACACGTCTTTAGGGGAATTGATTGCTCACTTAGTCGGATGGTCACTTTTTATAGGTTATACAGTATGTACTGCAACTGTTGCAGGGGGATGGTCAGCTTATTTTAACAGTTTGCTAAAGGAGTGCGGAATCAATTTACCTAGTATGTTTGTGAATATTCCAAGTCAAGGAGGGTTGCTTAATCTTCCAGCAGTTCTTGTAGTACTTTGTATCACTCTTCTTCTTTCACGAGGAACAAAAGAAAGCAAAAAAGTAAATAACCTTATGGTAGTTATAAAACTTGGTGTTATAATTCTATTTGTAGCAGTAGGTGCGTTTTATGTAAATCCACAGAATTGGCATCCTTTCATGCCCTTTGGTACCAAAGGCGTATTTGCTGGTGCTGCTTCTGTATTCCTTGCGTACGCAGGCTTTGATGCAGTTTCAACTTCTGCTGAAGAAGTAAAAAATCCACAAAAGAACCTGCCTATAGGAATTATAGCTTCTATGATAGGCTGTACATTGATATATATTATAGTCTGTCTAGTTTTAACAGGTGTTGCTCATTATACAAAATTAAACGTTGGGGATGCTATGGCTTATGCATTAAGTTCAGTAGGACAAGGATGGGCAGCCTCTGTACTTTCCGTCGGTGCAGTTATTGGAATTCTAGCAGTTATTCTTGCGTATATATATGGTTCATCACGTATACTCTTTTCTATGAGTCGCGATGGATTATTACCTAAAATATACTCAAAGGTAGATAAGAACACTAATGTACCGGTATTTTCAACTTGGATAGTTGGATGCTTAGCTGCCTTGCTTGCAGGAGTTGTAGATTTAAAGCAGTTAGCTGATCTTGCAAATATGGTTTTTTTAGCGACATTCTCTCTAGTGTCATTATCAGTGATTGTACTTAGAAAAACTCATCCTAAATTAGAAAGAGGATTTAGGGTGCCTCTAGTGCCAATAATACCTTTAATGGCAGTAGCATGTTGCTTATTTCTTATGGTTAGTTTATCAAAGTTAACATGGATATATTTTGGAGCATGGACTGTTCTTGGAGTGATTGTCTATTTTGTATATTCACATAAACATAGTTCATTACAGAGCAGAGATATTTCTAGCCTATTATTGGAGAAAAATGGCGCATAGATGTGCCAATAAAAAATAGGAGTTCTTATGATTGCTACAACATAAGGACTCCTATTTTTTATTATTTATTTGTAAGGTTTACTTATAATATTATGGGTTAACCTTCTTAACGAATGTTTGTTTTCCGTCTTCAACCTTTATCATAACAGCACTCTTTACAGGGTTTCTCTTTTCGTCGAAAGAAACCTTACCTGATACTACATCAACGCTTAATGATTTCATAGCATCTTTAATTTTATCAGGCTCTGTGCTTCCAGCTTTTTCGATGGCTTTTATAAGAAGTGATCCTGCATCATATGTTAAGCCTGAAGTTGCATCTGGAGTAGAGTTAAATTTAGCTTTATAGTCTTTATTAAATTGAACAACTGCTGGTGCTGTATCATCTGGTGAGAAGTGGTTTGCGAAGTATGATCCATTTACTGAATCTCCACCGATCTTAAATAAGTCTGGTGAATCCCATCCATCACCGCCAAGGAATACAGATTTAATTCCTAGTGCTCTTGCTTGTTTTGTAATAAGACCAACATTACTATACATATCTGGTAATACTAATACATCTGGATTTAATGCTTTTATTTTTGTAAGCTGTGCATTAAAGTCTTGATCACCATTTGCATAAGTTTCAACTCCTACAACATTACCGCCAGCTTTTTTGAATCCGTCTTGGAAGAATTCTGCTAAGCCTTTTGAATAGTCATTACCTACATCGTAAAGAACAGCAGCTGTTTTAGCTTTTAAGTCTTCAGAAGCAAATTTAGCTATAACTGTACCTTGGAAAGGATCGATGAAGCAAGCTCTAAATACATATTCTCCAGCTTCAGTAACCTTAGGGTTTGTTGAAGTACCTGTAATCATTGGAAGTTTTGCTGAGTTTACAACAGGTCCCATTGCTATACTACATTTACTTGAATAGGAACCTACAATACCAACAACTTTTTGTGTAATGAGTTTTTGTGCTACATTGGCTGAATTGGCAGGTTTATTTTCATCATCTTCAATTATAAATTTAACTTTTTTACCTAATACTCCGCCCTTGCTGTTAACTTGTTCTTCTAAAAGTTGAAGAGCGTTCTTAGAAGATTGTCCTAGAGCAGCTATATCACCACTTAAGGGTAGTACGGCTCCAATTTGAATTTCGTTACTATCTGCCTTTTTTGTTTGGCATCCAGTAAATACAGTTCCAGCCATTGCAATGCAAACTGCTAAAGATACTAATTTTTTAATCATAGTAATAATCCCCCTCTTATTTTTCTGATTTTTATCTTTGAGCTATAAAATTTATATGAACTTTGCTTTTCGTCCAATCAACATAACAATATAGTAAAAGGAAAGGCGAGAAAAACAATGAACATGCAAAATAACAAAACTTGAAAGTTATTAAGAAAAACTTATATTATTCACCTAAGTAGGCACTTCTTATAGAATCATCGTTTAATAAATCCTTTGGATTGCCTTCCATAGTTATACTTCCAGTTTCTAGTACATAGGCCTTATGAGCAATAGATAGAGCCATATGTGCATTTTGTTCAACTAAAAGAACTGTTGTTCCGCTTTTGTTTATTTCTTGTATTATGCTAAATATGCCTTGAACTACAATAGGTGCAAGACCCATAGATGGTTCGTCCATAAGTAAAAGTTCAGGTCGTACCATAAGGGCTCTACCTATAGCAAGCATTTGTTGCTCTCCACCACTTAATGTTCCAGCAGCTTGCTTCATTCTTTCCTTTAACCTAGGAAATTTATCAAATACCATTTCATAATCGTCTTTTATGCCCTTTTTATCCTTTCTAAGATACGCACCTAATTCTAAGTTTTCCATAACTGTAAGGTTAGCAAAAACTCTTCTTCCTTCTGGTACATGGGAAAGTCCTTTAGAAACAATTTTATTTGCTGGTACTTTACTTAAAGGTTCATTTTTAAAGGTTACTTCTCCGGATTTAATAGGCTCTAGGCCTGAAATTGCTCTAAGAGTAGAGGTTTTACCAGCGCCATTAGCTCCTATTAGAGTTACTATCTGACCTTGTTCTACTTCTATGGATATATCCCTTAGTGCGTGAATTCCGCCATAAAATAAATTTAAGTTATCAACTTTTAGCATGCTATACTGCAACCTCCTCTCCTAGGTATGCCTTTATTACCTTAGGATCTTTCTTTATTTTTTCAGGAGTTCCTTCTGCTAACACTTGACCATGATCTAATACTACAAGTCTTTGGCAGATTCCCATAACAAGTTTCATATCATGTTCTATTAAAAGTATTGATATTTTAAATTCTTCTCTTATCCAGTTTATAAGGTTCATAAGTTCTGAAGTTTCCTGCGGATTCATACCAGCAGCAGGCTCGTCTAAAAGAAGTATTTTTGGTTCTGCTGCTAGAGCTCTAACTATTTCTAGTTTTCTTTGTTCTCCATAAGGAAGATTCATTGCTAATTCATTTTCTTTGTCTAGTAATCCAAATACCTTTAATAATTCTCTAGATTTCTCTAAAATTCTTTGTTCTTCCTTATAGTAGCCTGGTAATCTGAATATACAATTAAAAACACTATAACCTATTTTATAATTAAAGGATATTTTTACGTTATCAATGACAGATAGCTGTTTAAAAAGTCTTATATTTTGAAAAGTACGAGCTATTTGTTTTTTTGTTAATTCGTAAGGCTTTAGTCCTTTAGTTTTTTCGCCCATAATTTCTATTTCTCCGCTAGTTGGCTGATATACACCTGTCAACATATTGAAAACTGTAGTTTTTCCAGCTCCATTAGGTCCTATTAGTCCTATTAGCTCATTTTCTCTTATATCTAGGTTAAAGCCTGAAACGGCAGTTAATCCTCCAAACTTTATTACTAAATCCTTAGCACTAAGCAGCGACATCTTCACTTCCTCCTTTTTTAAACTTCATTAAGTTATTATTTTTAAAGTTGAAAATCTTCAATGAAGAAAGTTCTTTTGTTCCTAATAATCCTTGAGGTCTAAATATCATAAGTAGTATAAGGGAAGCTGAGTATATAACCATTCTGTATTCAGCTATTGGTCTTAGTGCTTCTGGAAGAATAGTAAGTACTGTTGCTGCCAAAGCAGATCCAGATATACTTCCCATACCTCCAAGTACTACGAAGGTTAATATTTCAGTTGATTTTAAGAAGTCAAAGGATTTTGGATCTAAGAACATAAAGTAATGAGCATATAAACCGCCTGCTATTCCTGCGAAAAACGCTGCCATTACAAAGGCCATAATTTTATATTTAGTAGTATTTATTCCCATAGCCTCAGCAGCAATTTCATCTTCTCTTACGGATAACATTGCACGACCATGAGAGGAGGTCATTAGGTTGCGAATAATCAATATTATGGCAACTGTTATAAAAAAAACTATGGCGAAATTTGTTTCCTTTGGGATTCCGGCAAGTCCTCTTGCTCCACCAAGTGCATCTATATTTATAACAAGAACTCTTATTATTTCACCAAAGCCTAGAGTAGATATAGCTAAATAGTCTCCCTTTAATCTTAGTGTTGGTATACCTATAATTAGCCCGAATAATGCAGCTACTAATCCGCCGGCTAATAAAACTATTGGGAAAGGAAGATGTAATTTTAAAGTTAAAATTGCAGCGGCATAACCTCCTACAGACATAAACCCTGCATGGCCTAATGCTAGCTGTCCGGTGAAACCTATAATCATATTTAACCCAGCAGCTAGTATAATATTTATGCAAATAACTATTAGTATCTGTGTATAATAGTTATTTAATATTTCAAGACTTATAAGACTTTGAAGTACGGTAAATGCTAAAAGTATCGGTATTAAAATAACAATAGCACTCTTAAAGTTTTTATTCATAATTAATCCCCCTTATACTTTCTCACTAACTTTTTTACCCATTAACCCAGATGGTCTTACTAGAAGTACTATTATTAATATAGCAAAAGCGATGGCATCTGAAAGTTTTGTGGATATAAATGCTTTAGTAAAGGTCTCTGCCACTCCTAGCAATATTCCCCCTACCATAGCACCAGGTATGGCTCCTATTCCGCCTAAAACAGCAGCTACGAAAGCTTTAAGACCTGGCATTATTCCCATATAAGGCTCTATTCTAGGATAAGCCATACCAACTAGTACACCTGCAGCTCCTGCTAATGCTGAACCTATAGCGAAAGTCATAGAGATAGTATTGTTAACGTTAATACCCATTAATTGTGCTGCATCTATATCAAAGGAAGCAGCTCGCATAGCTTTTCCAGCTTTAGTTCTATAAACTATATATTGAAGTAATATAACTAAAATTATTGAAACTAATAACATAGAAATTTGAAGATTGTTTATTTGAAAACCGCCTAATTTATATATTTTTGTTTTTAAAAGTTCAGGGAAAGGCTTTGGATTAGGTCCAAATATAAGTCTAAATCCATTTTCTAAAAGAAGTGACATGCCTATTGCAGTGATGAATAAGGTAATTTTTGATGAGCCTCTAAGAGGTTTGTATGCTACCTTTTCAATTAGAACTCCTAACACAGCACATCCTATCATTGAAATTAAAAGTGAGGGTATAAAACTCAACTTTAAATAGAAAGCTACAAGGTATCCAAAAAAAGCTCCTACCATATAAATATCACCATGAGCAAAGTTTATTAATTTTATTATTCCATAAACCATAGTGTATCCAATAGCAATTAAGGCATAAACACTACCTAATGCTAATCCGTTAACTAACTGTTGTGAAAAATCCATATAATTTACCTCCTATTATTATTTCATTAATAATTATGTGTCAGTGAAGCAAACCGTAGTTTTAACTTCACTGACTATAATAAATATAATTAAGGGCTACTGTTAAACAATTTTTTTAGCACCCTTTGAATTTGCTAATTTCCATGTTGCTGCAGATATTTTCTTGTCTTTGCTATAGGTATTACACCTATAATCCATATAAATTTTCTGTCAAACATAATAAAGTCGCCCCCTTTTCTTATATTTATAATTTTTAAAAGTGTAAAAATTATTTGACTATATGAAAGATTATATTACATAAAATTCATATTATCAAGCAATTTATCAATAAAAATATAAAAATATTAATAAATTATCAATTTAAATATACTGTAATTATTAATGTATCAATAATTTCGTAGAGCTGAATAAAATCCGTCGAAACGTATTTATAAAGAAAATATCAATATCTAAGAGATTAAATTTCTTTTTCATAATATAGTTTTTTTATAAGTATGATATTAGTGGCAAAATATTATTGTAAGGAAAAATAAGTTAAAAATACATAAAAGTACTTGAAAATCAATAATTAATATCATATAATATTAAATATCGAGAGAAGATAAATATTTTAATATAAATTTAGGAGGAATTATAAAATGAAAAAGTTTGTTTGTACAATATGCGGGTATATTCATGAAGGAGAAGAGGCACCAGAAAAATGCCCACAGTGTAAAGCTGCAAGTAGCAAGTTTGTTGAAAAAGTTGAAGGCGAATTAGTTTGGGCCGATGAGCATAGAATAGGAATTGCAAAGGATGTAGATCCTGAAGTAATAGAAGGATTAAGAGCAAACTTCACAGGAGAATGTACAGAAGTTGGAATGTACCTAGCTATGAGTCGTCAAGCTGACAGAGAAGGATTCCCAGAAGTAGCAGAAGCATATAAGAGAATAGCTTTTGAAGAAGCAGAACATGCAGCTAAATTTGCAGAATTACTTGGAGAAGTAGTTTTAGCAGATACAAAGAGAAACTTAGAAATGAGAGTGGAAGCTGAACATGGAGCAACTCAAGGAAAGAAAGATTTAGCTACTCTAGCTAAAAAGTTGAACTATGATGCAATACACGATACTGTGCATGAAATGTGTAAAGATGAAGCTAGGCATGGATCAGCATTTAGAGGATTACTAAACAGATATTTCAAATAAACCTATTAAGTGGACCCATTTCAACTATTAAAATAAAGCAATTAGGAACCTATATCTTAGATTTAGATATAGGTTCCTAATTTTTTGAAACAGTATTCAAGTTAGGAGGGGGGATTTAGTAATAATATATTATCATTAGGGGAACAACTTATTTATAGAATATATTTTTTAAAGGAAAGTATACTTAGAAAAGAATGTATTTAATTTAAAAGTAAATTGTAAAGGAGAAATAACTGTGGCGGTACAAATAGTTAAGGATACTAAAAATTTGATATTCAGATTCAGGGATGATGAGGTCTTAGCATTAGCATCGCAACTAGCCTATAGTTTAATTTTTTCTTTTTTTCCATTCTTAATATTTCTTATGACTTTAGTTGGATATAGTCCAATAAGTAGTGGAGAAGTGTTATTAGGATTAAATAGAATCTTACCATACGACACCTTAGAACTTATTAGAAATACCATAGTAGAAGTGGTGGAAACTAAAAATGGACATTTGTTATCTTTAAGCTTAATTATTACATTGTGGACGTCCTCTGGAGGATTTAATGCTGTAATTAGGGGCCTAAATAAGGCTTATGATGAAGCAGAGCATAGGTCAATATTTAAAGTAAGGTTAGTAGCAGTTTTATGTGCTGTAGGGGTGACACTTGTAATAATAATAACGATCCTACTTCTTGTATTTGGGCAAACACTTGGAAGAATTTTAGCAATACGTTTAGGCCTTTCTTACCAGTTTCAAGTTGCGTGGAACGTAGTTAGATATATCATAATATTACTATCTACAGTATTCATATTTGCATCCTTATATCACTATACGCCTTGTAGAAGGTTAACATGGGCTGAGGTCATACCAGGAGCAATTTTTTCTACCATAGGATTAGTTCTAGTTTCTATGGGGTTTGCATTTTATGTAAATAATTTTGGAAACTACTCAAAAATATATGGAAGTATAGGAGCGGTGATAGTTCTGTTAACTTGGCTATTTCTATTAGCAATAATAATAATAATGGGAGGAGAGTTAAATGCAACTTTGGCTTTTGATAGGGAAGGAAAAGAAAAGCCAAAAGGGAAAAAGTTCTAGATTAAAAATACTTAGTATATTTTTCTTTGTTTAAGTAAAAATATAAAATATATACTTGATAATCGAACTCTTTGTGGAAAATGTAATAATTTTATGTAAATGCACAGGTTTCCTAATATTTGTACTTATTGCTAAAAAAGATTTACTAGAGGGTGATATTTTGAGAAGTAAAGATTATATGAAAAAAGTTTATAGAAACTTTTCTGAATTTGTATCAGAATGCTCAAGCAGAGAACTAGAGTATTTTATTTTTGATTCAAAATTTACAACAGCATTTAACGAAAGAATAAAAGAAATAATTGATGAAATTGAGATGCAGGGAAAGAAAAGCGTGGAACTAGCGATAATATTTAATACAGAGGGAGAGATTGCATTAATTGATAGTTTTATTATAGGCAATTACATTGGAAATAGTTACATTAAACACATGGAAGAGTATTATAAAGAAGCTTCTTTGAATAATATAGTAAAGCATGTTGTAAATGGCAGTGAAAAAGCTAAAAGAGATTTTTCTATACTGTCTTATACTATATTATATAGCACATTAAATAGCATATATTGTGACATAAAATGCAGAAAAGAGACTTTGGAAAGCTATGTAAGTTTATATGATTTAAAACATTGTAAGGACGATGATTGTTCTATAGTAGTAGCTAGTATCTTAATAGTGGAAGATATATGTAAGTATATAGGTATAAAAGAGGGGGTTTTATCAGATTCTATTAAGTCTGTGGCTACAAAAAGAAATAGTCAGGATGATTAGAAATTCGACAAACATATATAAATAAAAAGGTATATATTTACATTAAAGTAATATGAAAGTTAATGGATATGGTACTACAGGTTTTTTGATGTCATATAAGAGGGATAAGTTATAATTGGCCTTCTCATAAAGTGACAGATTTCTTTTATTTAATATGTTAAGATATTTTTGAAGTTGATTATGGGGGGAAAAGTGATGGTAGTAGAAAATCTAGTTAGAACTGAGAATGTAGAAAAAATAAGGTATAACTATTTCTACAGACTATTAAAAGGCAAAATTTCTATTCCTTGTGAAATAGATGCCATAGAGGTACAGTCATATGGAATTGAAATTGAAAGACAAGACATACTGAATGGTGAATTGGTGAATATAGAAAGAGATTGTGTTGAAAACATCAGTCCGGACAGAAACAAAGTACATAATTTACTACAATTATTGTACGATCATGCAGTATCTCCAATACACTTAATTGAAGTGCTTGGCGAATATATTGATGAGTATATAATAGATTTTGATAGAGAGCTAAGTTGTATGGCATAATAACCACAAGTAACAAATAATCATATGAGAAGAGGAAAAAATCCTCTTTTTTTCTTTT
The DNA here is from genome assembly GCF_001623875.1 of Clostridium magnum DSM 2767. GTDB lineage: Bacteria > Bacillota > Clostridia > Clostridiales > Clostridiaceae > Clostridium_AM > Clostridium_AM magnum. Next base: position 269,128 of record NZ_LWAE01000001.1, read on the forward strand.
GGGTATCAGTTTTAGCTTTTAAAAATAAAAGTTTTGTCTTATTATATTAGATACGGGGGTGATATTTTTGATTTTAGGTGTTGGTGTAGACATAGTTGAAATTAGGAGAATTAGTGAGGCTATAGGTAAACATGCTAACTTTATAGACAAAATGTTTAGTAAGAATGAGATTGAATATCTTAAAAGCAGAAATTTAAGAGCAGAGTTTGTAGCAGGAAGATTTGCGGCAAAAGAGGCAGTTTCTAAGGCTTTAGGCACAGGGTTTAGCGGCTTTGAATTTAAAGACATTGAAATAGATAGAACAGCTGCAGGTAAACCTATTGTAGTCTTGAAAGGTAAAGCAAGGCTGATAGCTCAAAAATATGGAAACTATAAGATTCATGTAAGTATATCACATGGTGTAGACAGTGCCATAGCATATGCAATAATGGAGGTTGATGAACTTGAGGATAGCAACTTCAGAAATAATGAGGAAAATAGATAATTATTGTATAAATGAATTAAAAATACCTGGTATCGTATTAATGGAAAATGCAGCTTTAAAAGTTGTAAGTAACTTGCAATTAGATAAATATAGTTCTTTTTGTGTAGTGTGTACTAAAGGAAATAATGGTGGGGATGGATTTGCAGTAGCAAGGCATCTACATGTTTTAAATAAAGAAGTTAACGTATTTTTATTAGGAAATAAAGATGGAATGAGTGATGATTGTAGGATTAATTATAATATACTCAAAGAGATAGGTGTTAATGTAGTTAACATTAATAATATTCAAGAGATTAATATCTTAAGAGATTCTATAGAGAAAAGTCAAGTAATTATAGATGCTATGTTTGGAACAGGACTTTCTAGAAAAATTGAGGGAATATTTGATTCAGTTATATCTATGATAAATGACAAAGGTAAATATGTCATATCTATTGATGTTCCTTCAGGACTTGAGAGTAACACAGGTGAAATTCTGGGAAACTGTGTTAAGGCAAATAAAACTATATCATTTCAATTATATAAAAGAGGTTTCTTGAATTATAATACAAGTAATTTAATAGGAAAGATAGTTGTAGAGGATATTGGAATTCCGGAGATAGCTATAAATAAGTTTTACAACAATGAATGTATTGTGGATGAATCCATGATAAGAGAAAAAATAAAGGTAAGAGATAAATATTCTTATAAAGGTGATTATGGAAGAGTATTTATTGTAGCTGGTTCAGATGGGTTTACTGGAGCAGCATATATATGTGTTCAAGGTGCAGTGAGAAGCGGAGCAGGACTTGTAACTTTATGTTGCAGTGAAAAAATTCAACCAATATTAAGTTCCAAGCTTGTTGAAGCTATGACTATGTCTTTTGATCAAAAGGAAAAAGTAAAAGAAATGATAGAAAAAAGTGATGCGGTTGCAATTGGCCCTGGAATGGGGAATAATGAAGTAACTTACCAGCTTTTACAATATGTTATTAGCAATGCAATAAAACCTGTGGTCATAGATGCAGATGCTATTAATGTTTTAAAGGGTAGAGCGAATATACTAAAAAACAAAAAATGTAAGGTTATAATAACTCCTCACTTAGGAGAAATGGCGCGAGTTACAGGATTGTCTATAGATTACATAAAGGAAAACAGATTAGAGGTTTCAAAAAAGTTTGCAAAAGACTATAATGTTATAGTTCTACTTAAAGGGTATAATACAATAATTACTGATGGATATACAACTTTAGTTAATCCAACAGGAAATAGTGCTATGGCATCAGGGGGAATGGGAGATTGCCTTACTGGAATGATAGCATCCTTTATAGGCCAGGGCCATGAACCAATGGAGGCAACATATATAGCTGCATTTATACATGGATATTGTGGCGAAAAACTATCAAAGGATATGTTTTGTGTAAATGCTAGTCATATATTAGAGAATTTGCCCTTTATAATTAAAAAATTTACAGGTGAATTTATGAAAGATTAAGAATATAAATAGACATAAGAGAATAGTATTAATAGTGAAATTGATGCTTGAGAAAATGCAATTTCAGGGGGAATAACATGAAAAGAAATCTATTAATATTATCTATTATGTCTTTTGTTCTTTTAATTTTAATATCAGGTTGTAACAAAAATGCAAAAGATACTGAAAAGGTCATTGACTATCTAAAAAACTTAGACAGCTATAGTTGTGACATAAATATGAAAATACAAAATGATAAACAAGTAATAAATTATACTGGAAAACACTTCTTTGATAAAAAATATGGATATAGATTTGAATTAGATGAAAATAGAATTCTAATATATAAAGAAGATAAGATATTTGTAAAGGACTTACAAAATGGATTAAGTTATGACACGGATAAGGACTTTGACAGTGTATTTAAGCTTTGTTTTATAGGAGAATACATCGGTCTAATCTATACCAATGAAAAAGTTGAGAATTCATTTAAAAACATAAATAATGAAGAGTACCAAATTATACATTTAGACATTCCGGGTAACAATAAAAACATTAGCAGAGCTGATTTATACGTAAATTTAAGAGATAATTTTCCTAAGTACCTAATTGTATATGATAGTAAAGATAGAGAAAAAATTAATGTTGAATATAGTAATTTTAAGTTTAATCCGGAACTGCAAGAGGAATTATTTGATGTAAAATAGTTAGATGTAAATTTGGCAGGAGCTTTACTATAAGTTCTATGCCATTTTATTTTACATGTAAAAAAATATAAATTATCCAGTTTAAATTAATATGAGCAAATAAATAGACAGAGAATATAGATTTGTTTCATATTATTTCGAAATATATCTATATTTTAATTAATTTTTTAAATTTGAATTTTATAATTTGTTCAAATATTATATAATTGCTTTAAGGGTTGGTAATTAGTATTAAAATATACATTATTTAAGATATGGGGGAATATATCATGTTTAAAAATTTTAGACCTGTATGGGCTGAAGTTAACTTGGACAATCTTGCGTATAATATTCAGCAGATTAGAAGCAAAGCAAAAAGTAAGGAAATAATTGGAGTTGTTAAAGCAGATGCTTATGGACATGGAGCTATAGATGTGGCACCGCTACTGCTTGAGAATGGAGCCACAAGGTTAGCAGTAGCTGTACTAAATGAGGCAATTGAATTGAGAAATAGTGGCATCCAATGCCCTATTATGATTTTAGGAATTACCCCTGAAACTTTAGCGGAGGATTTAATTAAATATAGCATAGAACCAACAGTATCGTCTTATGAACTTGCTTACAAGTTATCTAAAATAGCACAGAGCAAAGATAAAAGTGTTAAAATTCATGTTGCAATAGATACTGGAATGGGCAGAATAGGATTTTTGCCAAATGATGAGAGTATTGAAGAGGTTTATAAGATAAGTAAGCTTCCCAACATAGAAATAGAAGGATTATTTTCTCACTTTTGCACAGCAGATGAAGCTAACAAAGAGTATTCATATATGCAATTTGAAAAATATAACTGGTTCTATAATGAGTTAGTTGAAAGAAATATTAAAATAAATATGAGGGATATAGCAAATAGTGCGGCTATAATGGAATTGCCTGATACCCACTATGATGCAACTAGACCTGGTATAATACTTTATGGATATTATCCTTCAAATGAAGTTGATAGGGATTTGTTAAGTATAAAGACTGCGTTGACTTGGAAAGCTAATATAGTTCATATTAAGACTTTGGCAAAAGATCAGTATATCGGATATGGAAGAAAGTTTAAGACAGAGAGAGATAGTATAATAGCAACTTTACCTGTAGGTTATGCCGATGGTTATAGTAGAATGCTTTCCGGTAAAGCTAAAGTGATAATCAATGGTAAGTTTGCACCAGTAGTAGGAAACATATGTATGGACCAATGTATGATAGATATTACTGATATAGGAGACGTAAAGGTTGGAGATGAGGTTATATTATTAGGAGCTGATGGGGATATAAAATTTGATGCAGAGGATATGGGGTATATACTTGGAACCATTAGCTATGAAATTGTTTGTATGATAAGTAAAAGGGTACCTAGAATTTACACTAAGAATGGTGAAATAATCAAGATAAGAAACTACGTGTAGTGATTTTCTAGATTTAAGAGGCTAAGTAAAAGTATATGAATTCCACCTATATATTCTACAAGTAAAACGACAAATTGATGTATATAAAATTAATACTTTGTATAATATACTAGTATATTGTAGTATATAAGAAAATAATATGGAATGTAAAGCATATATGTGATAAAATATATATAGTGTTTAAATTGGAGTGTGTTTTAAACTATTAATAATTTAGCGAAGTACATATTGAATTAGAATTTAAAGGTAACATACATATAAGATAACAGTTATGTAATAATAAAGAATTATTTGTAAAAAGTAAAGGTAGAAAAATGATGAAATAACAGATAATTTCTTTGACATGATAATAGTTTTATGGCTATAATTGTGTGTACATAACTTTTCGCTTAAGTTAATAGGAGGTATTAATTTTTATATGTCAAATTCAAAGAGATTAGTGGTAAACCTCTCAGAAACACTATATAATGAATTTAATAAGGCACTTCAGGAAGATTGCAAAAAAAGAAGTGAATTTATTAGGGAAGCTATCATATTATATATTAAAGAGAAAAAAAGATTAGATATTATAGAACAGATGGAAAAAGGATATAAAGAAATGGCTCAACTTAATCTTGAGTTTGCAGAAATGGGCTTTGCGAGTGACATGAAAGAATTTAAAGAATATGAAGCGAAGCTTTCGGAGAGTGATTTGGCTGATGACAACAGTAGTGAAAAGAGGAGATATATTTTATGCTGATTTAAGCCCCGTAGTGGGATCGGAGCAGGGCGGAATAAGGCCGGTTATTATTATTCAAAATGATATCGGTAATAAATACAGTCCTACCGTAATTGTAGCAGCGATTACTTCTCAGATAAATAAGGCAAAACTCCCAACTCATGTAGAAATATCTTCTGAAGATTATGGACTCAATAAAGATTCAGTGGTTTTGCTTGAACAGATAAGAACTTTAGATAAAAGAAGACTGAAAGAAAAAATAGGTCATATGACAGATATAGATATGAAAAAAGTAGATGATGCACTTCTGATAAGTGTAGGATTACAGTAACTTTAAATAAGGGTTTTTTTAAACCCTTATTTTTTTATATATAAAAATAAGTTTTTGTGATAAAATAACTAGGAGATTGTTTACCGTGTGTAAGTTTATTAGGAGGTTGAGATTGTGAAGAAAAATGAGGAAGAACTTAAGCAAATAGCTAAAGTTATAAGAAAAGACATAATAAAGATGTTAACTGAATCCGGTTCAGGTCATCCAGGTGGTTCTTTATCAGCTGTTGAAATTTTAACAACTCTTTATTTTAACAAAATGAATGTGGAGCCAGAGAAAGCTAGAAATTTAGATAGAGATAGATTTGTTCTTTCTAAAGGTCATGCTGCACCAGTATTATATAGTACACTTGCAAGAAGAGGTTTTTTTGATGTAGAGGAATTAAAAAATCTTAGAAAAATTGGTTCGATTCTACAGGGTCACCCTAATATGAATGAAGTACCTGGAGTAGATATGTCTACAGGTTCTCTAGGTCAAGGAATATCAGCAGCAGTTGGTATGGCATTGGCAGGTAAAATAGATAAGAAGGATTATATAGTATATGCATTACTTGGAGATGGTGAATTAGAAGAAGGACAGGTTTGGGAAGCTGCTATGTCAGCTGCACATTATAAATTAAATAATTTAATAGCATTTGTTGATTATAATGGTCTTCAAATAGATGGACCATGTGAAGAGGTAATGTCACCAGCGCCTATTACAGATAAATTTGCAGCTTTTAGATGGAATGTAATAGAAGTAGATGGGCATGATTTTGCACAATTAAGCAGTGCTATCGATGCTGGAAAAGCTCAGAAGGATAAACCTACTATGATAGTTTGTAAAACTATAAAAGGTAAGGGAGTATCCTTTATGGAAAATGAAGCAGGTTGGCATGGTAATGCGCCAAATAAAGAACAGTGCGAGCAGGCTTTGGATGAAATCGGAGGTGAAGAGTAATGGCTAATAAAATAGCAACAAGAGAAGCTTATGGAAAAGCGCTAGCAAAATTAGGTCAAGAAAATGAAAAAGTAGTTGTATTTGATGCGGATTTATCTAAATCAACTAAAACTGCTGACTTTAAAAAAGTTTGTCCAGAAAGATTTATAAACATGGGAATAGCTGAAGCAAATATGATGACTGTAGCTGCAGGTATATCAACTTGTGATAAAATACCTTTTGTAAGTACTTTTGCTATGTTTGCTGCAGGAAGAGCCTTTGAGCAAATAAGAAACTCTATATGTTATCCAAATTTAAATGTAAAAATTTGTGCAACTCATGCAGGAATCTCAGTTGGTGAAGACGGTGCGTCACATCAATCAGTTGAAGATATATCTCTAATGAGAAGCATACCTAACATGACAGTTATAAGCCCAAGTGATGCAGTGGAAACAGAAGCTGTAATTAAAGCAATAGCTGAGTATAAGGGTCCTTGTTATGTAAGATTAGGAAGATTAGGTGTACCAGTTATCAATGACAATGCAGAGTATAAATTTGAATTGGGTAAGGCTATTACTTTAAGAGAAGGAAAGGATGCAACTATTATAGCAACAGGACTAATGGTAGATGCGGCTCTTGAAGCATATAATACTCTTTCAGAAGAAGGAATAAAGGTTAGAGTTATAAATATACATACAATTAAACCTATAGATACGGAAGCAATAGTAAAGGCTGCAAGAGAAACTGGTGTTGTAATAACTGCTGAAGAGCACAGTACTATTGGAGGATTAGGTTCTGCAGTTTGTGAAGTGTTAAGTGAAAATCAACCAACACCTGTTATAAGAGTAGGAATTAAAGATACATTTGGTGAAAGTGGAAAGCCAGCAGAACTTCTTAAGGCTTATGGTTTAACAGCAGATGATATTGTTAAGGCTGTTAAGAAGGGACTTACAATAAAATAATTTATTTTAAATTAGTATGGTGGTATATTGTGTTATACCACCATATTTTTTTACTAATATTAAAATTAAAATAGGGCATACTTACCTTTAGTAGTATTAAATTATTTTAAAATAATAGTAGGAGTAAAGAAATTTATGAAAATGGTAAAGGAATATGTTCTTATTACAATAGGGGTTTTACTAGTAGCTTTAAGCATACAGTTTTTTTTAGCACCTAATAAAATAGCAGCAGGAGGAGTTACAGGAATAGCGATAATAGTAAATAGTTATATTCCAAGATTTCAAATAGGGTTAATAGTATTAATTTTAAATATTATATTGTTTATTGTTGGGTTTATTGCTATAGGTAATAAGTTTGGAGCTAAAACTATATACTCAAGCTTAATGTTGTCTGGGATTATTTGGTTTATGGAAAGAACAACTGCTCTTAATATTATAATCACAACAAATCAATTACTTGCATCTATATTTGGAACTTTCCTAGGCGGAATAGGATTAGGGTTGGTATTTAATCAAAACGCATCCACTGGAGGAACAGATATATTAGCTAAAATATTAAATAAGTTTATTCATGTAGATATAGGGAAATCTCTACTTGTTGTGGACTTTATTGTAACACTTTTTGCTGGTATTTCTTTTGGGGCAGAAGCAGGAATGTATGCCCTTTTAAGTGTTATTTTAAATGGGTTTGTAATAGATTCAGTTATAGAAGGTCTTAATATTTCGAGACAAATATTTGTAATTAGTTCAAAAAATGATTTAATAAGTAAGTTTATAATTGAGGAGTTAGAAAGAGGATGTACCATTCTTCATGGCAAGGGGGATATAGCAAAGAAGATACATATATTCTTTACACTGTATTAGGTAGAAAAGAATTTATAAGGCTAAAAGGATATATAAAAGAAGTAGATGCAAAAGCATTTATTTCTATTACTCATGCCCATGAAGTTCTGGGAGAAGGATTTAAAGATATTATTGAAGATGGTTAAGTCACAATTTATTAATAATAATTTAATAAAATTAAATGGCAATTTTAATGGAATTGATTTTTAATTCTATGTCCTATTATGTTATAATAGACGTGGCAATGTAAAAAACATGGGAGTTTATGTATATATTAAGGAGAGATTTAAATGATACAATTTAAAAATGTAACAAAGGTATACAATAATAATATATTTGCATTATCAAATATAAATCTACATATAGAAAAAGGAGAGTTTGTTTTTTTAGTTGGGCCAAGTGGATCTGGAAAATCTACTTTCATAAAGATGCTCTTAAAGGAAGTTCAGCCTACAAACGGCAACATAATAGTAAACAATATGGATATAACAAATCTTAAAAGAAAGGAAATACCCTATTATAGAAGAAAGTTAGGAGTGGTATTTCAAGATTTCAGATTAATACCAACTTTAAACATATATGAAAATGTAGCTTTTGCCATGAGAGTTGTAGAAGCACCTCTAAGGGAAATCAAGAAGAAAGTTCCTGTAGTGCTCTCTTTAGTAGGACTAGCTAATAAGTATAAGGCTTTTCCGCATGAATTATCAGGTGGAGAACAACAAAGGGTGTCTTTGGCAAGAGCCATCGTGAATAACCCATCTATATTGATAGCAGATGAACCAACAGGAAACTTAGATCCAGAAACAGCAATGGATATAATGGACACATTGAATGATATAAATCATGCTGGGACTACAATTGTGATGGCAACACATGCTAAAGATATAGTTGATGAAATGAAAAAAAGAGTTATAGCTATTGAAAAAGGTATTCTAGTTAGAGATGAACAAAGGGGGATGTACGGATATGAGGATTAGTACAGGTAAGTTTTTTGCAATAGATGCTGTAAAAAGCTTCAAACGAAATAAAACAGTGAGTATTGCAGCTGCAGCCACTGTTGCAGCAACACTTTTTATTTTTGGAGTATTTGTCCTTACTTTATTAAATGTTAATAAAGGTATATTAGAAGTTGAATCTAAGGTTGAGGCAAAAGTAATCCTAAAGGATAACATAACAATGACGCAACAAAGAGATTTAGAAAAGAAGATAAAAGAAGTAGATGGAGTAGTTGATGTATCATATGAAAGTAAAGCCCAAGCAATGGAAAATTTTAAGAACCAGCTTGGAGAACAAAATAAAAGTCTTGTGGAAGGTCTAGACAAAGATAATCCTATGCCTAACTCATATATCATAAAAGTAGAAAAGCCTGAAGTAATTTCTAATGTTGTCAGCCATATTAAAGGCTCTGAAGGTATAGAAAGTATTAAAGATGCCAGAGAAGTTGTAGAAAAGCTTATGTCTATAACAAGAACCTTAAAATGGGTAGGTAGTGTTATATTTATTATACTAATAGGCGTTTCTTTGTTCTTAATAGGAAATACTATTAAAATTACTGTTTATTCCAGAAGAAGAGAAATTGGAATAATGAAATATATAGGTGCTACAGATTGGTTCATAAGATGGCCATTTATAATTGAAGGTATAATTATAGGAATTATAGGGGCAGTATTTGCTGATTTAATCCTGTACTATGCATACAGAGTCGCTTATGTTAAAGCTTCGTCAGGGTTAATTATAATGCAGTTAGTTGATCCACAGTATGTACTAACATATGTTTTAGGGATATTTATAATAACAGGTACTCTTATAGGCTCCTTAGGAAGTATCTTATCTATTAGGAAATTCCTGGCGGTTTAAGGTGATAAAGAGCATGCAGTTTATACTGTATGCTCTTTTACTAAATTTTATAAATAGTTTTGCAAATTTATTTTTTTTAATGTTATAATTATTTAAGATTTATATAAATACTATAAAGTATAAGGTTAAAACGAAGAGGTGGAAGAATTGAATAATAAAAAGAAATGGATAACATGGACATTAGTAATTCTGATTGTTACTAATACTCTGACTTTATTTGGAACTAAAATGTATATATCCAAAACAGCTGATTTTGCAAAACTATTTGAAATAAGAAATGAATTATATAAATATTATGATGGAACTATAGATGAGGCTGCGTTAGAAGAAGGAGCTATTAAAGGAATGACATCTGCGCTTAATGATCCATATACTGTATTTATGAACAAAAAAGAGTATGAGCAATTTAATACACAAACAGAAGGAAACTATAGTGGAGTAGGACTCCAAGTTCAAGCTAAGGATGACAGTATCGTAGTAGTAGATGTTTTTGAAGATTCTCCATCGAAAAAGGCTGGTGTGCTTCCTAAAGATATTATAGAAAAAGTTGAAGGCACAGATGTAACAGGAAAAGAACTTGAAAAAGCCGTATCCTTAATGAAAGGAAAAGAAGGAACGGAGGTTACATTAACTTTATATAGAGAAGGCAAGGGTAACTTTGATGTAAAGCTTAAAAGAGCTAAGATAAATTTAGTTACTGTTAAAGGTGAGATTTTAGGTGATAATGTAGGATACATACAGGTTACAATGTTTGATGAAAATACAGCTAAAAACTTTACAAGTAAGCTTAAAGAGCTTCAGGATAAGGGAATAAAATCGTTAATAGTGGATTTAAGAGGTAATCCTGGTGGATTACTTGATGAGTGCGTTGATATGGTTTCAAATTTTGTCCCAAGTAACAAAGTTATAGTTTCAACAGTGGATAAATATAAAAATAAAAAGGAATATAAGTCAAAGGGAGGCATTGCAATAGGATTACCTCTTACTATACTTACAAATGAGGGAACTGCCAGTGCTTCAGAGATATTTTCTGGTGCTGTAAGAGATTATAAGATTGGTACTTTAGTTGGAAAGAAGACCTTTGGTAAGGGAGTTGTTCAGACTATGTTAGATACAGGAGAGGGAACTGCACTGAAGGTTACAGTTTCAAAGTATTATACTCCGAATGGTGAAAATATACATCATACAGGAATTAAACCTGACATAGAAGTTGAATATCCAGATGATTTAAGACAGAAGGCTTATGATAGAAATACAGACCCTCAGTTTAGCAAAGCCTTAGAAATGGCGAAAAGCAAAATTAAATAATTTAAGTCTATATTTTTACAATTAATATTTACTAAGGCATCTGAAAGAAAATAACAAGTCAAAGATGCGACGGATATTTTGCGTCAGAAAAGGAGGCAGTTTCCGCAGATAGCCGACCCTATATAAGGGTTCTGCCAACGCAGTATGACGCAAAATAGACTAGCAGATTGACTAGTTATTTTTTTGAAGATGCCTAAGCGTCAGGTAGAGTTAATTTCTATCTGGCGCGAGTTTCACTTTACGGAGAGGGGAAATCATTCTGATGAATATTTTGATATATACTTTAAAATCGGTTGCCTTTGCATTAACAGAACCTTACCTGGTTACACTTTTGATTATATTAGCATTTATACTTTATAGAAAAAATAAAAAAACAACCATAATGCAAAAGATGATTCTTGGAGAGAGGATCAATTCACCCTTTGAGCTTACTATATCTCAAATTGTAATGGGTATATTTGGAGGAGTGCTTGCAAGTGTTATTATGTCATATTTAGGAATAGTCTTCGATGAGCGTTCAGCGATAGATCTTATATTCTTAGTCTCTGTAATATTTATGTTTTTCAATCCTAGATTCATTTGTTTTGCTTATTCGGGAGCAGTTCTGGGAATCATTAGTATTATATTAAATTTAATAGCAACTGCATTTAATATGCCTAACTTAGATGTTTTAAAGATTGATGTGGCTAGTCTAATGACAATGGTTGCAATTTTGCATTTTGTAGAAGGTATTTTAGTAATGATAGATGGAGGAACTGGATATATCCCCGTGTTCACCAGTAGAGATGAAAAGATAATAGGTGGATTTGCATTACAAAGATATTGGGCTTTTCCGATAGCAATATTTTTTATGCTACACAACAGTTCAACTATAGGTTCTTCATGGCAGGTACCACTACCAAACTGGTGGCCCTTAGTTAAAGGTGGCATTTCTATTGACATATTAAAAGATGCAGTGGTAGCGCTTGTACCTTTTTATGGGATGGTAGGTTATAATACTGTAACTTTTACAAAGGATAGAAAAGAAAAAACTAAGATTTCTGGAACTCTAATAATAGTATATAGTTTAGCTTTATTTGGATTAGCTCAACTTTCTGTTTTAAACATATATCTTAAATTTTTAGTTCTTATATTTGCAGCGGCAGCCCATGAAGCTATGATAGCTTTTCAGCGGTATTTAGAGCTGAAGGGAACGCCTAAGTATATAAGTGGCGATGAGGGAATAATGGTACTAGATGTTGCACCTAATTCTCCAGCTAATGAGATGGGAATCAAAAGTGGAGATATGTTAGTAGAAGTTAACAATGCAAAAATAGAGAATGAAGAGAGAATAGCAGAAGCTATAAGGGAATGTTCGAATTTTATATGGTTTAAAGTAAAAAAAGTAACTGGTAAATTTGAGCAGGTCAGTTATAGTAAATTAAATAGTGAAAAAAGGTTAGGGATTGTTTTTGTGCCAAGAGGAGTTCCTAAAGATAGCATGGTAGTAAAGCTTGATGAAACAAAATTTGGTGAAGTATTAGATAAAATAAAAAATAAAGATAAGGATGAATAGAGAATGGAAACTTTTAAAATACATTCTAAATTTAAACCTACAGGAGATCAGCCTACAGCTATAAACAGTATAGTTAATGGAATGTTAAATGGAGACAAATTTCAAACGCTGCTTGGGGTAACAGGCTCAGGTAAAACATTTACTATGGCAAACATTATTGAAAAAGTTCAGAAACCAACGCTTGTTCTAGCTCATAATAAAACTTTAGCGGCACAACTTTGTTCAGAGTTTAGAGAGTTTTTTCCTGAAAATTGCGTTGAATATTTTGTTTCATACTATGATTATTATCAACCAGAAGCATATGTTGCCCAAACTGATACCTATATAGAAAAGGATGCATCTATTAATGACGAAATAGATAAGTTAAGACATTCAGCCACGTCTGCATTACTGGAAAGAAAGGATGTAATAGTAGTAGCATCCGTATCCTGTATATATGGTTTGGGTAATCCAGAGGAATATAAAAACCTTACTTTGTCATTAAGGCAAGGTATGATTAAAGAGAGAGATGAGATCCTAAAAAAGCTTATAGAAATACAATATGAACGAAACGAGATTAATTTTGTGAGAGGAACCTTTAGAGTAAGGGGAGATGTGCTAGACATATTTCCAGCGTCTTCAACAAATAAGGGGATAAGAATAGAGTTTTTTGGAGATGAAATAGATAGGATAAGGGAATTTGATGTGTTAACTGGTGAGATGATAGGGGCAAGAAAACATGTATCTATATTTCCAGCATCTCACTTTGCAACATCTAAAGAAAGGCTGGAAAAATCTATAGTTAGGATAGAAGAAGAACTAGAGATTAGACTTAAAGAACTCACAGCACAAGATAAGCTTTTAGAGGCTCAGAGATTAAAGCAGAGGACAAACTTTGACATTGAGATGATGAGAGAAGTTGGGTATTGTAGTGGTATTGAAAATTATTCAAGAATACTTGATGGAAGAGATAAAGGCACACCACCACAGACTCTTATTGACTATTTTCCAGAGGATTACTTACTTTTTATAGATGAAAGCCACGTGACTCTTCCACAGGTAAAGGCTATGTATGCAGGTGATAGATCAAGAAAAGAATCTTTAGTGGAGTATGGTTTTAGGCTGCCTTCAGCTTATGACAATAGACCTTTAAAATTTGCTGAATTTGAAGGTAAGCTGAATCAAGTTCTATTTGTTAGTGCTACACCTGCTGATTATGAGTTATCTCATTCCACAAATATAGCAGAACAAATAATAAGACCAACGGGACTACTAGATCCAGAGATTATTATTAAGCCTATAAAAGGACAAATAGATGATTTATATGCTAGCATTAAGGAAACTATAAGTAGAGGATTCAGAATCCTTGTGACAACTCTTACTAAAAAGATGGCAGAGGATTTAACGGATTATTTAAAGGATATGAATATAAAAACTAATTACCTTCATTCCGGTATAGACACTATAGAGAGAATGAAAATAATCAGAGATCTAAGAAAAGGAGAGTTTGATGTTTTAGTAGGTATAAATTTACTGAGAGAAGGTTTGGATATTCCTGAGGTAGCATTAGTTGCAATTCTTGATGCGGATAAGGAAGGTTTCTTAAGGTCTGAAAGATCTTTAATACAGACAATAGGTAGAGCTGCAAGAAATTCTGAGAGCAAGGTTATAATGTATGCAGATAGAGTGACTGACTCAATGAATAAAGCCCTAAGTGAAACAAGTAGAAGAAGAAAGATACAGATAGAATATAATGAACAACATGGTATAACACCAACAACTGTAAAAAAAGAAATTAGAGAAGTAATAGAAGCTACAAAAGTTGCAGAAGAAAAAGCTGAATATGGTAGTTTAGAAGAGGCTATAGAAGCTAATAATGAGAATATAGATGTACTTATAGAAAAATATGAAAAAGAGATGAAGCAAGCTGCTAAAGACTTACAGTTTGAACAAGCAGCACACTTGCGTGATTTGATTTTAAAGCTAAAAAAACAAAAGAAAAAATAAAGTGAAACTTGAATTTAAAATGAAAAAATTAAGGGGTGGAAATAAAACTAATGAAAGATAGCATAATTATAAAAGGTGCTAAGGTTCATAACTTAAAGAATGTAGATTTAGAAATACCTAGAGATAAATTAGTTATTTTTACTGGGCTTTCAGGTTCTGGAAAGTCTTCTTTGGCCTTTGATACCTTATATGCAGAAGGACAAAGAAGATATGTTGAATCCCTCTCCGCATATGCAAGACAATTTTTAGGGCAAATGAATAAACCGGATGTAGAATATATAGAAGGGCTATCACCAGCCATTTCTATTGACCAAAAGACTACAAGTAGAAATCCTCGCTCCACTGTTGGTACAGTAACGGAGATATATGACTATATAAGACTTTTATATGCAAGGATAGGAACACCACACTGTCCTAAGTGCGGGAAGGAAATAACTCAACAGACAGTAGATCAAATGATAGATAAAATTTTATCTATGGAAGAAAGAACTAAAATTCAGATACTGTCTCCAATCATAAGGGGAAGAAAAGGTGAGCATGTAAAGGTATTAGAAAATATTAAGAAAAATGGATTTGTAAGAGCTAGGATTGATGGGGAAACTGTTGATTTAGAGGAAGAAGAAGTAAAGTTAGAAAAGAATATAAAGCACAGTATTGAAGTTGTCATAGATAGACTAATAGTAAAAGATGATATAAGAAGCAGATTAGCAGATTCGCTAGAAACTGCTCTTAAGTTATCAGAGGGGTTGGTAATTGTAAATGTAATAGGCGGAGAGGATATACTCTTCAGTGAAAACTTTGCATGTGTAGATTGCGGCATAAGCATTGGAGAAATTACTCCAAGAATGTTTTCTTTTAATTCGCCTTTTGGTAAATGTGATAGATGTGATGGCTTGGGGACTTTGATGGAAATAGATCCAGATTTAGTTATACCGGATAAAAGTAAGAGTATTTTAGATGGCGCTGTTGTTACTTTCGGTGAAGGAAGTTTAAAGGAAGATTCGTGGACATTTAGTATTTTAAAAGCACTTTCTAAGAAGTATAAGTTTAAACTAGATACACCTATAGAAAAGCTCAGTCCTGAGATTATAGATATACTATTATATGGATTAGGTGGAGATAAAGTAAAAGTAAACTATACCAAGGATAATAGAGTGGTAGAATTTAATCATGCATTTGAAGGTATTATTAATAATTTAAAGAGAAGGTATTTAGAATCTAATTCTGATTACATAAAAGGTGAAATAGAAAATTATATGAGTGATAATCCATGCCCTAAGTGTAAAGGAGCAAGACTTAAAGCAGAGGCATTAGCAGTTATAGTAGGGGGAAAGAACATTGATGAATTTTCTAAGATGTCTATAAGGGATGAATTAAAATTTTTAAATGATCTTCAGTTATCAGAGAAAAATAAAATAATTAGTGAGCAAATATTAAAAGAAATAAAAAGCAGACTTAAGTTCTTAATTGATGTAGGGCTAGATTACCTAAATTTAACTAGAACTGCAGGAACGTTATCTGGAGGGGAAGCACAAAGAATTAGACTTGCTACACAAATAGGATCTAGTTTAGTTGGGGTGTTGTATATATTAGATGAACCGAGTATAGGGCTTCACCAAAGAGATAATGATAAGCTTATAGCTACATTAAAGCACTTAAGGGATTTAGGAAATACATTAGTTGTGGTAGAGCATGATGAAGATACTATGAAGGAAGCTGATTTCATTGTGGACATTGGACCAGGTGCTGGGGAACATGGTGGCGAAATAGTGGCAGCAGGACCCATCGAAGAAATAATTAAGAACGAAAAGTCAATAACAGGACAATACTTAAGTGGTACAAAAAAGATTGAAACTCCTTCCACTAGGAGAGAAGGAAATGGTAACTGCCTTGTTGTAAAAGGAGCTAAGGAGAATAATCTTAAAAATGTAAATGTTAGCTTTCCGTTAGGAACATTAACCTGTGTTACTGGAGTTTCAGGGTCTGGTAAAAGTACTCTTGTAAATGAAATATTATTTAAAGGATTAAATAAAAGGATTAATAAATCAAAGGATAATCCTGGTTTTCATAAGGATATTACTGGAGTAGAAAATATTGATAAAATTATAAATATAGATCAAAGTCCAATAGGTAGAACACCCCGTTCTAATCCGGCAACTTATACAGGTGTATTTGATATTATAAGGGAAGTTTTCTCAAATACCTCAGAAGCAAAGATGAGAGGATATAAACCTGGTAGATTTAGCTTCAATGTTAAAGGTGGAAGATGTGAAGCTTGCTCAGGAGACGGAATAATAAAAATAGAAATGCAGTTCTTATCAGATGTGTATGTCCCTTGTGAGGTTTGTAAGGGAAAAAGATATAATAGAGAAACCCTTGAAGTAAAATATAAAGCTAAAAATATTGATGATGTTCTAAATATGACAGTAGAAGAAGCTTTAGTGTTCTTTGAAAATATACCTAGAATAAAAAATAAACTTCAGACTCTTTTTGATGTAGGCCTTGGATATGTTAGATTAGGTCAACCTTCAACACAGCTGTCAGGTGGTGAGGCTCAGAGAATTAAGCTAGCATATGAGTTATCAAAAAGGAGCACAGGGAAGACATTATATATTTTAGATGAACCAACAACAGGTCTTCATATAGATGATGTAAATAGGCTTATAGATATACTTCAAAGAATTGTAGATACAGGAAATACCGTCATAGTTATAGAGCATAATTTAGATGTTATAAAATGTGCAGATTATATTATTGATCTTGGTCCTGAAGGTGGAGAAAAAGGAGGAACTATCTTATTTTCTGGTAGACCAGAGGAAATAGTTCGAAATAAAAGTTCTTATACAGGACAATATTTGAAAAAGATGCTATAATTTATATGAGGCTAGCATAAATTAAATATGCTAGTCTTTTAATGTATTAGTATATTAAAAGTAAAATATATCAAAAAAGTTTACAAGAAGGTGATTATATGGATCTCAGTAAGTTAAGTCTAATATTTAAAATTATTATTATAGGTATAATTTATATCATAATATTTTTGGCCTTAAGGATAATGTATAAGGATATAAAAAATGGAGGGAAAAGGCCTAGAAATAAGAATAGAAAGTCTTTTGGTCTTGAGATAGTGAGTGCTGGGAATAATTCAAATCTGAGGAAGGGTGGAGTTATCCCAATCCGTGGCGAGATAACCATAGGTAGAAAGAACGATAACTTACTTATATTGGACGACCCATATGCTTCTGGATATCATGCAAGGGTATATATGAAAAATAATGATTGTATTTTAGAAGACTTAGGAAGCACAAATGGTACATTATTGAATGATCAAGGTGTAAAGGGTAGACAATATTTAAATGCAGGAGATGAAATTAGAATAGGAAGTACATCTTTTAAGGTGATTGGGTAAGAAACTATGTATGCAAGGTATGTAAATTTTGCATACATAGGCTTAATAAGTAATTGGTGGTGATTTTGATTGGATGCAAGTAGAGACGAGAAAAAACTTTTGCGATATACGTACCTTTTATGTCTGGTATGTTTTTTTAATTTAGCAATAATTAAACAGCCTTTTGACAAAGGGGCTATGGTTATGGCTATAGTTACATGCCTATTAGTTGGATACTCTTATTTCATAATCAGAAAGTTTTTCAGTGATGGGGATAAGTATATATTTATTTTCTCAAGTATATTGTCTGTTGTAGGAATGGTAATGCTATATAGAATTAATATGGCAAGTTCAATAAAACAGATTATTTGGTTTGCTATAGGCGTAACAGGATTTATATTGATAGTGGTATTGCTCCCTGACTTAAAAAGTTTTAGCAGGCATAAATATTTTTATTTGGTAGTTACTATGATATTTATGGGTATGGCTACTTTGATAGGTAAAGAAATCAATGGATCTAAGAATTGGATTGTGATAGGTAATTACAGTTTTCAGCCATCTGAGTTTGGAAAACTATTTTTTGTAGCATATTTAGCCTCTGAATTAAAGGATTATAAAAATTTTAAGGATTTAATAAAACCAGGACTTGTAGTTATGGTTTGTTTAGGATTTATGGTGCTTCAAAAAGACCTGGGTTCTGCATTAATATTCTTTGGCATATCTATAACTATGCTTTATATAGCTACGTCAAAATTTAGATATGTAGCTACCTGTATAGGATTATTTGTTGCAGGGGCTACAATAAGTTATAGGCTATTTGACCACGTAAAGGTTAGGGTAGAAATATGGAGCAACCCATGGCAATACGCAAATGGCAAAAGTTATCAAGTGGTGCAGTCTATGCTTTCCATAGCATCTGGAGGACTTACAGGGTCTGGTCTAGGACTTGGACATCCAGAGTATGTCCCAGTTAACACAACTGACTTTATTTTTGCAGCCCTATGTGAAGAACTTGGAATATTAATTGGATTTGCCATAATAATACTATATTTCTTGCTGTTTTATAGATGCATGAGAGCTGCTGTATACGGAGAAGATGAATTTTCAAAGTTATTGGTGGTAGGATACAGTGCAATGATAGCAGCACAAGTATTAGTTATAATAGGTGGAGTTATGAATGCTATTCCTCTTACAGGTATAACACTGCCACTAGTAAGTTATGGAGGAAGCTCTATGCTTATAACTTTCTTTTCATTAGGTATAATTCAAAAGATATCAGAAGAGGGTAGATAGATATGAATGATATATCAAGTAATATAAAAAAAGTTCTTATGGTCTTTTTAATATTTTTTATAGGTATGATATCCTATATAACCTATTTTGAAATAATTACAGGACCTAAAATAGTTAATAATGCTTACAACAGAAGGTTATGGGTTAAAAGAAATGAAGTGTTAAGAGGAACTATCTATGATAGAAATGGCAATGCACTAACTAAAAGTGAAAGAATAGATCAGGAAACACAAAAAAGAGAATATACTGGCGGAGAGATTTTTGCTCATGTATTGGGTTATGTAGATATAAAATATGGTATCACAGGATTAGAGAGAAAATATGATGAGCAACTAATGGCTACAGATATTCAGGACAGTATTAGAAATCTTATAAAAAACAAAGGTAAGAATGAAGAGAAAGTAGGGAATAGTTTAAAAACATCATTAGATCTTGAGGTTCAGAGAAAAGCGTATGATCTACTAGGAGATAATAGAGGCGCAGTAGTTGCATTAAACCCTAAAACTGGAGAGATATTAGCTATGGTTTCTAAACCATCCTTTAATCCTAATAATCTGCAAGAAATTTGGAAGTCTATTAATCAAGATAAAAATACACCTTTAATAAATAGAGCATCAGCAGGATTATATCCTCCAGGATCTACATTTAAAACAGTAACTGCTGTAAGTGCTTTAGAAAATATGCCATCAGTGAAAAATAGAACTTTTAATGATAACGGGAGTCTATACATAAGTAATGACTATTCTCTTAATAATTTTTCCGGTGAAGTACTTGGTAGTATAAACTTCCAACAAGCTTATACACATTCAAGTAATGTAGTATTTGGAACATTAGGTTTAGAGCTTGGAAATGATAAGTTAAAAGCCACAGCAGAGAAGTTTTATTTCAACAAAGAAATCCCGGCGGATGGAATTCCAGTAGAACCAAGTAGATTCCCTATATTGAAGAAATATGAAAAAGGGAGTATTGCACAAAGTGCTATAGGCCAAAGTAGCGACCTTGCTAGTCCTCTACAGATGGCAATGGTTACAAGTACTATAGCAAATGATGGAGTTATGATGAAACCCCATCTAGTAAATGAGGTTTTAACTAGTAAAGGTAGTTCCGTAAAAAGTATAGTACCAGAATCTTTAGGTCAAGTTATTTCAGCAGATACTGCACAAACTATGAAGGATTTTATGAGATCTGTTGTTAGTGAGGGAACAGGTGTGAATGCTGCTATTGAAGGTATTGAAGTTGGTGGTAAAACGGGAACCGCAGATCATCAAGTAGATGGAAAAGATGCACCACCTCACTCATGGTTTATAGGATTTGCACCATATGATAATCCACAGGTTGCAGTAGCTATAATTGTAGAAGATGGAGGACAGGGTGGTAAGGCTGCAGCAAGAATAGCATCTGAAGTAATGAGAACAGCACTTAGAAAGTAGAAAGTGGGATTAAAATGAAGATAGAGGATATTAGTAAATTAACTAATGGAAAAATCATAGAAGTTTATGGAATGGTAAGTGATAAAAGAATAGGACGAAAAAAGGATGGGAATCCCTACATTATGGTAATAATGCAGGATAATACAGGATCTATAGCGTTTCCAGTATGGGATAACTATGACAACTTAATTGATATGATAAATGAAAACTCTATTATACATGTTAAAGGTATTGCTGGAACTTTTAATGGAAATATACAAATTAAAAATCCTGTTATAAATCTAGTTGAGGATACTATGGATTACTCAGAATTTGTACCTGCATATGATATTCCTACAAATCTTATAGATTATTTTAATAATACTATTAATAATTTAGAGGAAAAGTATAAGAAAATAGCTATTGCAGCAACGGGAGCAATGGGATATAACATGGATAGATGGCAGTCGTTTATCAACTGTGTTGCAGCAGAAAAATTTCATGGAAATAAGCGCGGGGGACTATTTCTTCATACTGTAGGTGTTATGAAAACTATGGAGTGTATTCTAAGCAACTATATAGATAATCCTTTTTATATGAATGCGGCACATGTAATTAACAAGGATAGACTTATTCTTAAAGCTATTATACATGATATCATGAAAATTAAAGAATATGATTATGAGGGAATAATAAGAAGAAAGTCTATTAAATTAGATCATATAATAATGGGAGCTTCCTATATAGAAAAAATAAACGCAGAGGTTGGAAACATACTTTCAGAAGAAGAACTAGATGATATATGCTATTCGATCCTTTCTCATCACGGAGAATTTGGTAAATTTGAGCCAAAGGGAGTGGAAGATATATTACTTAATACAGCAGATGTTATTGACAGTCAAATTGTAAATGCTGTAGAAAATAAAATTTAACCTGACTAACTTGGCGTAAGTCTCCCACTTTATAGGAAACTCCTCTTCCTAACGTCAGAGGAGTAAGCGATTCATACAAAATCATAGATTTTGATTCTCTGCTTAAGTGGGAGTTCAACGCCAAGTAAGCCATGCATTCGCAGCTCTAAAATTCAGATGGGGTAAAAGAATCCCCATCTGAATTAAGACCTTGCTTCAAAAAATTTATAGGGAAATTTCATAAAATAAAGCCATACATGAAGCAACTTAATATGTATGGTTTTGTTTGCATTTACAAACATTTCTATTTTAAGTCTAACATTATTTAATTCTTGTATATTTCACACTTTTCCCGGGAAATTTTGTTGTAAAAAGTAAAACTATTGAAGAATAAAGTGATATAATATACTCAACAATGGTATCATTTATAGTTAACATAGTAATAATATGTTTAAATTTAAAATTAAATGATAAAAAGAGGAAAAATATGAAAGGTAAAACACATGCTGGAGTTGGAATATTTACATTTTTATCAGTTTATAATAGTTTGCCGGGAAAGTTTAATTATATTGGCATAGTTATAGTGGTTTTAGCGTCAATATTACCTGATATTGATCATCCTAAGAGTGTTATAAATAAATATATACTTCCTTTTAAAAATAAGGCTACTAAGATTACTTTATATATATGCGTGGGCATAATAATTCTATGGTATGATTATTTATATGCTAAAGAACCTATATTTAAGGCTTTAGGCGTATCTTTTATAGTAATAGCTGTATCCTCCCATAGAAATGGGCTAACCCATAGCCTTTCTGGAATGATTATATTTTCTTTCATTGCTGGATATATAGGGAATATGTATAACATACATTACTTAATATACTATTTCATGATAGGTTATGGTATGCATCTATTGTGCGATATGGCAACTAATAGGGGTGTACCACTATTTTATCCCTTTAAAAATAAGAAGTTTAAGTTACCTATCACCTATAAAACTAATTCTAAAATTGGTGACACTATAGAAGAATTACTTATGATAGGTGGTCTTCTATTTACAATATACAAACTTCCAATTATCTTTTATAAATAAGTTTGAGGAGTGATTTTGTGTTTGATTTTGAATATCAACTAAAGGTTTTGCCTGACAAACCAGGGGTATATTTAATGAAAAACGCTTTAGGTGAAGTAATATATGTAGGAAAAGCTAAGGTGTTAAAAAATAGGGTAAGACAATATTTTCAAAACTCAAAAAATCATTCAGATAAAGTAAAGGCAATGGTAAAGCACATTGCTGAGTTTGAATATATAGTTACAGATTCTGAAATGGAGGCACTTATATTAGAGTGCAATTTAATAAAAAAGTATAGACCAAGATATAACATATTGCTTAAAGATGACAAGCATTATCCCTTTATAAAAGTAACCATCAATGAGGATTTTCCAAGGGTATTTATGACTAGGATTTTGGCGAAAGATGGCTCCAAGTATTTTGGGCCATATACAGATGTAAATGCTATATATGAGACTATAGAGCTTATAAAAAGTATATTTCCTATCAGAACATGTAAAAGACTTATCAAACAGAATGGAGAAAAGGTAAGACCTTGTCTGAACTATCATATAGGATTATGTAATGCTCCCTGTGGTGGCTATATAAGTAAGGAGGAATATGGAAACGTAATTAAAGATATAACTGATTTGTTGGCGGGAAAAGACAAAGATATACTAAAGAAATTAAAAGAACAAATGGAGGAAGCTGCAGAAAACTTAGAGTTTGAAAAAGCAGCAGCTTTAAGGGATAAGATTACAGCATTACAGAAAGTCACTGAAAAGCAAAAAATAGTAACAGGAAATTTTGCAGATGAAGATTTCATAAATACATATAGTGATGAAAAAGATACTTGTATTCAGGTATTCTTTCTAAGAGCTGGGAAGATAACAGGAAGGGAACATTTTACTGTAGAAAATACAGAAGACACGGATAAAAAAGAAATAGTAACAAATTTTGTAAAAGAGTTTTACGGTGGTACTGCATACGTACCTAAGACCATATATGTACCGGATATTGAAGATATTGAGCTCTTAGAGCAATGGCTTGGAATGAAGAGAGGATCAAAGGTAATAATTAGGATACCACAAAAAGGTGAGAAAAAGGAAACTCTAAGTCTTGTTGAAAAAAATGCTAAGATGACACTAGAGCATTTTAAATTGAAATTTATTCAGGATAAAAAAGTTTATAAGTCATCTTTACAAGAACTTTGTAATATACTTAATCTAGAGGATATTCCTCATAGAATAGAAGCATATGATATATCTAATATACAAGGAGTAGATTCTGTAGGTACTATGGTAGTTTTTGAAGAGGGAAGAGCTAAAAATAGTGATTATAGAAGATTTAAAATAAATACAGTAAAAGGTGCTAATGACTATGATAGCATGAAAGAAATCTTAACTAGGAGATTTCAACATGGTCTTGATGAATTAAAAGGAATACAAGAAAGAAAAATAGAACTAAGTGCAGGAAAATTTTCTGTTTTTCCAGATCTAATTCTTATGGATGGAGGAAAAGGTCAAGTTAATGTTGCACTTGGAGTACTTAAGGAACTTGATATAAATATACCTGTTTGTGGAATGGTTAAGGATGATAAACATAATACAAGAGGTTTGATATATAACAATGAAGAACTTTTCATAAATAAACATTCAGATGTTATGCGTTTAGTTACAAGGATACAAGATGAAGTACATAGGTTTGCTATAACTTATCACAGAACTCTAAGAAATAAGAGGGTACTTCATTCAATATTAGAGGATATACCGAGTATAGGAGATAAGAGAAGAAAAGAACTTTTAAAGAAATTTGGGAGCATAGAAAATATAAAAAAAGCAAGTTTTACAGAGCTTGTTGATACACCTTCTATTGACAAGAAGGCAGCGGAAAGCATTATAGAGTATTTTGGAAACAATAAAGATGAATAAATTCGCTCTTAATAGGGAGGTTTTTGCATGAAATATGTACTAGACACACATACACATACAATATATAGTGGTCACGCATACACAACTTGGCTTGAGAATATAAAGGAAGCAGCAAATATAGGAATAAAGGTTTTGGCAACTACAGATCATGGTCCTAGTATGCCTGGGGGGCCTCACTTATTTTACTTCAATAATTTAAGAGTATTACCAAGAAAGCTCTATGGAGTTTTACATCTTAAGGGATGTGAAGCAAATATTATTGATATCAATGGAAGACTAGATATACCAGAGATGACTCAAAAAAAGTTGGATATAATTATAGCAAGTTTACATGATGTATGTATGAAGTCTGGTAGTAGAGACGAGAATACACAGACATTATTAAATGTTATGGATAATAGAAATATTGATATCATTGGACATTCAGGTAATCCAGCATTCCCTATATGGGAAGAAGCGGTTGTAAAAAAGGCTAAAGAAGAGGATATACTTATAGAAATAAATAATGGATCTTTTGGATCTAGAAGTGGAAGCGAAGAAAACTGTACTAAAATAGCAGAGTTATGTAAAAAGTATGAGGTGAATATTGTACTTGGCAGTGATGCGCATACATGTTTCCAAATAGGGAGATTTCCTAAAGCTGAAGAAATACTTAAGGCTGTAAATATACCCGATGAACTTATAATGAATACAGATGAATTTAAAATTGTAAAATATTTAAAAAAGAAAGGAAAGTTAAGTGATATAAATCTTGATTAAGAATTGTACATACATTATACTAGATTATAACACATAATTTTAATTTCAAGGAGAATTGGCCATGAATAAATTTAGAGAGTTCAGTACAAAATTGACTGAGATATTAGATTCGAAAGATATAGAAATAGATGAACCAATGAAAAACCATACGTCCTTTAAAGTTGGAGGACCTGTAGATATACTAGTAAATCCAGAAAATCACAAACAAGTATTAGATATAATAAATTTATGTAAGAAAGATAATGTGCCATATTATATAATAGGCAACGGCACTAACTTACTAGTTAAAGATGGAGGAATAAGAGGGGTAGTAATTAAGCTATGTAAGCTTAATGAAATAACTTTAGATCAAGATAAACTAATTGCTAAGAGTGGAGCATTACTAAAGGATGTATCAGATATTGCATTGAAACAAGGTTTAGCAGGATTTGAGTTTGCCTGTGGTATCCCAGGATCCATTGGTGGAGCAGTTGCTATGAATGCAGGAGCTTATAATGGAGAAATTTCTAATGTAATAGAGAGTGCTAAAGTAATAGATAATGAGGGAAATATAAAAACACTTAACAAAGATGAACTAGAATTGGGATATAGAATGAGTTCTATATTAAAGCATGGGTATACAGTAATTGAAGTTACCTTTAAACTTCACAAAGGTGAACAGGAAAAAATAAAAGACAGAATAGAAGATTTAAGCAAGAGAAGAAGTGATAAACAACCATTGGAATACCCTTCGGCAGGAAGTACTTTTAAAAGACCAGAAGGCTATTTTGCTGCGAAGCTTATAGAAGACAGCGGCTTAAAGGGTATGAGAGTTGGGGATGCTCAAGTATCAGAAAAACACTCAGGATTTATAATAAACAAGGGGAATGCTACAGCAAAGGATATTTTAGGTTTGATAAAACTTGTGCAAAATACAGTGAAAGATAAATTTAATGTAGATTTGTTTACTGAAGTTAGAATTATAGGTGAAGATTAAATAAATTTCGTCATAGAGACATAAAATAAAATGGAGAATTTAACACTTAAATTGTGTTAAATTCTCCATTTTATCTTGTATTCCTTCTTATAAATTGTTGTGTTATAATTATGAAGTGGAAACTTGAATCAGATGAGGGTATTAGAACGAGGATTCATAGGATAAAAGTAAATCTACATAATAGTATATATAGATTTCATGAAAAATTTTTAGGTAAATAGTTAACAATATAACTATAATTACTAACAGGAGGGTTGGCTATGAGATTTGTTATAGTAACAGGTCTGTCCGGTGCAGGTAAAACTCAAGCTATAAGAAACTTAGAGGACTTAGGATATTTTTGTGTGGATAACCTTCCTCCAACATTAATACCTAAGTTTGCAGAGGCTTGTTACAATACTGATGGCAGAATAGATAAAATTGCTTTGGTGATAGATATAAGAGGCGGAAAGTTTTTTGATGATTTATTTGTAAGCTTGAAACATTTGAAAGAAACAGGATATAAATACGAAATTCTATTTCTTGAGGCATCTGATGAAGTGCTAATAAAAAGATTTAAAGAGTCTAGAAGGAAACATCCCTTAGCTCCAGATGGAAGATTGTTGAATGGAATACTAATGGAGAGAAATAGGTTAAGAGAAGTAAAAGATAGAGCAGATAACATAATAGATACATCAAAACTTGCAACTAGAGAATTAAGAGAAGAAATAACTAAAATATATTCAGAGGAAGGTCAGGTAGAGACTCAGTTAATTATAACTGTACTTTCTTTTGGTTTTAAATATGGGATACCTGTAGATTCTGATTTGGCATTTGATGTAAGATTTTTGCCTAATCCTTACTATATTCCAGAGTTGAAAAAGTATTCAGGTAATGATAAGCCCGTAAGTGATTATGTTATGAGTTTTAAAGAAACTCAAGATTTTATAGATAAATTGGAAGATATGTTGCAATTCTTAATTCCAAATTACTTAAAGGAAGGTAAAAGACAATTAATTGTATCAATAGGATGTACAGGAGGAAGACATCGCTCTGTTACTATTGCAAATGCCATTTATAACAAACTTAAAGATTCTGGGCATAAAATTAACATAGATCATAGAGATATTGAAGAAGATGTTAATAAAGGTGGTAAGAAGCTATGAAAATAGTTGATTGGCTTAGGCCTGGTATAAAGGTTAAGAGATGGCTTATGATGGGTGCTATGGGTATATTGTTTATATTGTTTGGTGTATTAGAATTTGTAAGAAATAGGCTTTATAGTACGTATTATATTGCTTTTTATGTATTTCTTGTTACTTCAGGTATTTTTGTTTTATATGTATCTATAACTCAAGGTATGAGATCCATAATATCCTTAATAAATAAAGGATATTTAAACGTATCTCTAGACTCTAGAAAACTTGAAAACCTTATATATGAAAAAAGATTGCTTGTAAAGGGACCTAAGATAGTAGTAATTGGTGGGGGAACAGGTCTGTCTACAATGCTTAGAGGTTTAAAGTACTATACATCTAATATAACAGCTATTGTAACAGTGGCAGATGACGGAGGAGGCTCTGGTGACTTAAGAGAAGATTTAGGAATGCTGCCGCCAGGAGATATAAGAAATTGTATTCTTGCTTTAGCAGATACTGAGCCTCTTATGGAGGAACTCCTCCAATATAGATTCAAAGATGGAAGACTTAAAAACCAAAGCTTTGGAAATTTATTTTTAGCAGCTATGGATGGTATATCAAATAATTTCGAAGAAGCAGTTCATAAAATGAGCTCGGTTCTTGCTGTAACAGGCAAAGTTATGCCTGTTACTTTAGATAATGTAATTTTAAAAGCCAAGCTAAAAAACGGAGCAATTGTAGAAGGTGAGTCTAATATTCCAGAAGAAGCACTTAAACAAAATAGCTGTATTGATAAGGTATTTATTGAGCCTAAAAATGCAAGAGCACTTAAGGAAGCTGTAGAAGCTATAATGGAGGCTGAAGCGATAATTTTAGGACCTGGAAGTCTTTATACCAGTGTTATACCTAATCTTTTAGTTAAGGACATAGCTAATGCTTTGCAACAGACACAGGCTGTAAAATTGTATGTATCCAACATAATGACACAACCGGGAGAGACAGATGGTTTTGCTGTGGAAGATCATATTAAAACAATTTTTAAACACGCTGGTAACAATATAATTGATTATGTTATTATAAACGTGGGTAAAATTGATGGAGAGCTAGAGGGAAAATACAAAGAAGAAGAGGCACATTTGGTTACTATAGATGAAGAAGAAGTAAGAAATCTTAATGTGAATGTAATAGAAGGGGATTTCATAAAGATTAAGAATGGTTTAATAAGACATAATTCTGAAAAATTAGCATCGATTTTAATAGAGACTATCATGGATAAAAAATTGCTATATGATAGAAAGAAAATTATTGAATACTTCTACTTATCAGAAAGGTTAAAACAAAATAAGAACAAGTAGGGAGCGAGCATATGTCATTTTCGTTGAAGGTTAAGAATGAAGTTTGCAGATATACTGAAATAAGTAAAGATGAGGCAATAGCAGAATTGTCTGCTATAATGAAAGTTAGTGGCACATTGTCACTTGGGGGGAATAAGCAATTTAGTTTCAAGGTTACAACGGAAAACCCTGCTATTGCTAGATTTATATTTAAAATATTAAAAGAAATATTTAATATTCATACAAAGATAATGGTAAAAAAGAGCAATTCCCTCAAGAAGAATAATGTGTATATGATTTTAATTACAGATGAAATGGGTGTTAGGGGATTACTTAAAGAGGTTGGGTTGCTAAAGGCAAACGAAAATGTATTTGCGCTAGACTATAGTATACCCAGAAATATAGTAAAAACAGAGGAATGTAAAAGAGCTTATATTAAAGGGGCGTTTTTAGGAGGGGGAAGTGTCAGTAATCCTGAAAAGACATATCACCTTGAATTTGTAACTCATGATAATGAGTATGCGGAGGATTTAAGTAAGCTTATAAATGAGTATGGTCTAAATTCAAAGGTTATACAAAGGAAAAGTAGTTTTATAGTTTATATTAAAGAAGGCGAACAAATAGTTGACTTACTCAATATAATAGGGGCTCACGCCTCCCTATTAGAGCTAGAAAACGTAAGAATAATGAAAGAAATGAGAAACAATGTAAACAGACTTGTCAACTGTGAAACTGCTAATTTAAGTAAAACTGTTAATGCTGCAGTTAGACAAGTGGAAAGCATAAAGCTTATTCAAAATGAAATTGGTCTTGCTAGACTTCCTAAAAATTTAAGGGAAATTGCAGAGCTTAGGTTGAACTATCCTGACGAATCTTTGAAGGAATTAGGGGAAATGCTTAGTCCACCAGTAGGAAAATCTGGAGTTAATCATAGATTAAGAAGGATAGAAAAGATAGCGGATGAACTTAGAAAAGAAGGAAGGTAGAAGAAGCTATGTCAAAGCATGAGGATATAATAAAATATATACTCTCACTTGAAGTTGGAACAAAGATCTCTGTTAGAAGCATAGCCAGTGCATTAGGTGTTAGTGATGGAACAGCTTATAGAGCAATAAAAGATTCAGATGCTCTAGGCATTGTTACAACTATACCTAGGGTTGGCACTGTAAGAATTGAAAAAGTTGAGAAAAAAAATATAGAGGCTTTAACATATGGTGAAGTAATAAATATTGTAGATGGAACATTACTTGGGGGAAAAGATGGAATACACAAAACCTTACATAGGTTTGCTATAGGTGCAATGACAATTGATGCTATGGAAAAATATATTACACCAGATTGTCTTTTAATAGTAGGAAATAGAGAAGAGGCGCAAAGACTTGCTCTTTTAAAAGACTCAGGAGTTCTTATAACTGGTGGTTTTGGATGTAGTGACGAAGTGAAGAAGATCGCTAATGAAAAATGTCTTCCTATAATATCTACGACCTATGATAGTTTTACTGTTGCAAGCATGATAAATAAGGCTATTTCGGAAAATCTTATAAAGAAAGATATAGTTTTAGTTGAAGACATTATGGAGACTAATCCATATTTTTTAGAAATTACAGATACGGTAGCTAAATGGAAAGAAGTGATGATTAGAACTAATCATCAAAGATATCCTGTAGTCGATGAGGAACATAAAGTTGTTGGAATTGTTACTTTAAAAGATTTGTCGGATAAAGAAAAAGATGATGAGACTATAGGCAAAGTAATGCATAAAGAACCTATAACGGTAACTCCCAAAACTACAGTAGCCTATGCGGCTCATATAATGGGTTGGGAAGGTATTGAGATGTTTCCTGTAGTTAAGGGAAAAAAGTTAGTTGGAGTTATAACTAGACGTGACGTGATTAAGGCACTACAACATATGGCAAGACAGCCTCAGGCAGCAGAAACCCTAGAAGATGCAGTTTTGAAAAACTTTGAATTTGAGACAAATGGAGATAAAGTTCACTTTTTTGGGAAAATAACTCCTGAAATGTTAGATTCTATAGGAACAGCGTCTTGGAGCTCTTTGAATATGCTTTTATCTACTATGGGAGTCATGACGTTAAGACAAAAAAATAATATTAATGTACTTGTAGATAGTATTAATACTTACTTTATGAAACCAGTACAAATAGATAGCTTAATAGAGATATATGCAACTATAATAGATATGGGGAGAAATTTCTGTAAAGTAGAAATAGAGATGTTTGATAGTAAAAAGGATATTGTAGCAAAGGCCTTCTTATCTGCAAAGATATTAAGAAGATAAGAAGGAAACACAAGTCTACGATTTATATATTATAAAAAAGGGGAGATATTAATGTTTACACATGTTGTTTTTTTTAAGTTAAAAGATAAAAGTGAGGAAAATATAAATAAGGCGAAAGAGATTCTTTTAAGAACAGAGGGCAGAGTGCCAACACTAAGAAGTATTAAAGTTGGTATTGATGTTGTACATTCAGCTAGATCTTATGACTTAGCTTTAGTTTCAACTTTTGATTCACGTGAAGATATGGATGCATATCAAGTACATCCTGTTCATAAGGATGAGGTACTAGCTCACTTAGGACCTATGCTTGAGTCCTCAGCAGCTGTAGATTTCGAAGATTAAAGTAATTAACAACGAGTTACAATTATATTTGTTGCTCGTTTTTTATTTAGATTTATGCTTATGAAAGAAGGTGAGATAATGAATGGAGAAAAACGACAATGGGTAAGCCTACATCAGCATACAGGATATTCACTTTTAGATTCCTCAGCTAAAATTCCTGAACTTATAGAAAAAGCAAAAGAACTTGGTATGGAGAGTATGGCTATAACTGATCACGGAGTTATGTATGGTTGTGTGGAGTTTTACCAGGAAGCTAAAGAACAAGGAATTAAGCCTATAATAGGTTGTGAAATATATGTTGCAGGGAAATCCATGCATATTAAACAGAACGATAAAGAAAATGAAAACTATCATCTTGTGTTGCTAGTAAAAAATGAAACGGGTTATAATAATTTGATGAAAATAGTTTCTAAAGCTTCAATTGAAGGATTTTATTATAAACCAAGAGTTGACCATGAGTTTCTTAAAGAACACAGCGAAGGATTAATAGCTTTAAGTGCCTGCTTAGGAGGAGAGATTCAGTCAAGTATTGTAAATAATAATCTAGGTAAAGCTAAAGAAATAGCTCTTTTATATAAAGATATATTTAAGGATGGATTCTACCTTGAATTACAATATCATGGCATAGAAGAACAACTTAAAGTAAATGAAGAATTAGTTAGAATGTCAAAGAGTATGGGAATTCCATTAGTAGCTACCAATGACGTTCATTATATAGAAAAGGAAGACTATAAATCCCATGATGTACTGCTCTGTATACAGACAGCAAAAACTGTAGACGAAGAAGATAGGATGAGATATGCTTCCGACCAATTCTATTTAAAATCTCCTGAGGAAATGTATGAATTATTTTCCTATGTACCTGAGGCTCTGGAGAATACAGTGAAAATAGCCGAGCAATGTAACTTTGATTATGATTTTCATAAGTCCAAGTTACCGAAGTTTCCATTGCCAGAAGGAACAGATCCCTATGAATATATGAGAGATATGTGCTATAAAGGATTAAGGGAAAGATATGATACTATAACTGGCGACCTAGAAGAAAGATTAGAATATGAGCTTGGCGTAATAAAGCAAATGGGATACGTTGATTACTTCCTTATAGTATGGGATTTTATGAGATTTTCTGTAGAGAATGCTATAATGACAGGACCAGGAAGGGGATCTGCAGCAGGATCTCTAGTAGCGTATACTTTAGGAATAACAAAAATAGATCCTATTAAATATAATTTGATTTTTGAGAGATTTCTAAATCCAGATCGTATATCTATGCCCGATGTAGATTCGGATTTTTGCTATGAAAGACGAGGAGAAGTAATTGATTATGTCGTAGAAAAATACGGTGTAAACAATGTGTCTCAGATTGTAACTTTTGGAACAATGTCCGCAAGGGCTTGTATTAGAGATGTAGGAAGAGCTATGGCGTACCCTTATATTGAGGTGGATAGAATTGCAAAGATGATTCCTACAGTTCTAGGAATAACTATAAATAAAGCATTAGAGTTAAATCCCGAATTAAAGGAAGCATATGAAAATGAGTCGAGAACTAAGGATTTAATAGATATAGCAATAGCTCTAGAAGGACTGCCAAGACATACATCTACCCATGCTGCAGGAGTTGTTATTGCTTCACAGCCATTGGTGAATTTTGTTCCCCTTCAGAAAAATGAAGGAAACATAGTTACGCAGTTTACTATGGGGACTCTAGAAGAACTTGGACTGCTAAAAATGGATTTTCTGGGGCTAAGAACCCTTACGGTGCTTAGAGATGCTGTAAATATGATAAAAGAAAATAAAAAGGTTAATATAGATTTAGATAACATAGATTATGATGATAAGAATGTCTATAGGATGTTGGGTGAAGGAAAAACTGTTGGGGCATTTCAACTTGAATCTCCAGGAATGACATCCTTCATGAAGGACTTAAAGCCAGATAGTCTAGAAGATATTATAGCTGGAATAAGTCTTTATCGACCAGGTCCTATGGCAGAAATTCCAAGGTATATAGAAAATAAAAGAAATCCTGGGACTGTGGAGTACCTAACCCCTCAGCTAGAGCATATATTAAATGTTACCTATGGAGTAATGGTTTATCAAGAACAGGTAATGCAAATCGTAAGAGATTTGGCTGGATATTCTATGGGAAGAAGTGACTTGGTAAGACGTGCTATGTCTAAGAAGAAGCATAAAGTCATGGAAGAGGAAAGACGAAACTTTATTTATGGAATAGTAGATGAAAGTGGAAACGTAGAAGTTCCAGGTTGTATGAAAAGTGGTATAAGTCCTGAAATAGCCAATAAGATATTTGATCAAATGATGGACTTTGCTAGCTATGCTTTTAATAAAAGTCACGCAGCAGCATATGCAGTAGTTGCATATCAGACGGCATATTTGATGTACTATTATCCTACGGAATTCATAGCAGCTATGCTAAATAGTGTTAAAGGGGATAATGAAAAGGTAGCCTATTATATAAGATTTGCGAATGAAAAAGGAATTCAAATACTACCTCCAGATATAAATAAAAGCTATGCCAAGTTTACTGTTCAGGGAGATTTGATAAGGTTTGGATTGTCTGCAATAAAAAATGTAGGTGAGAATATTATAGATAGTATAGTTAAATCCAGAGATGAGAAAGGTAATTTCTCAGATATATCAGATTTCTGTAATAAAATTGATATTTCCTCCATAAATAAAAGAGTAGTGGAAAGTTTAATAAAAGCAGGGGCGTTTGACTGCTTTGGAGTGTATAGATCTCAAATGCTCTCTGTTTATGAAAAGGTATTAGATAGTATAAGTAGTTCTAGAAAAAAGAACTTAGATGGACAGATAAGTCTTTTTGCTAGCTTTAATGATGAAAATATTAAAATACAGTATCCTAAAATTAAAGAATTTGAAAAAAGGCACATTTTAGCTATGGAGAAGGAAATGACAGGTTTGTACCTTTCAGGGCATCCTTTAGAGGAATATGAGCAAACTTTAAAATCAAGAATCAGTATCAAAATTTCAGACATACTATCAAATGGGGCATTAGAAGAAGAGTTTGTACAAGAGGCTAAAGTAAAAGATGGAGATGTTGTGATAGTTGGGGGAATAATAACTGAAATAACAAAAAAGTTTACGAAGAATAATGATATGATGGCTTTTATAAGATTAGAAGATCTATATGGAGGTATAGAAGTTATAGTGTTCCCTAAAACATTTCAAAAATTTAAAGATATGGTTACCGAAGATGGTTTGATATTAATAAAAGGAAGAGTAAGTTTAAGAGAAGAAGAGCAGCCTAAAATACTATGTGAAACAATTGAACCACTAATTAAAATAGACTCTGAAAATTTATACGTATTGATAGAAAATGAAAAAATTCTAAAGGAAGTTCTTACTGAACTTAAAATGATGTTTTTGCAATTTAAAGGTGATATTCCGGTATATTTATGTACAAGAAGTGAAAGAAAAAAGTTTAGATTAGATAGAGAGTTTTGGATAAAGCATGATGTAGAACTTATATCTAATTTAAAAGGAAAACTTGGAGATGAGAATATTAAGATAATATAAAAATCAAGTATATTTCTCTCAGTAAATAAACAAAATATTAAAGAGGATTTTTTAATCCTCTTTAATCTACTAAGTTTAAAGCATTATTATAGTAAATTAAATAATTTAATCATTTTTATTTAAAATTAATAGTATAACTTGATGAAAAATAAAAAAATATGTGATATAATAAAAGTATGATTGTCCATAAGAATTAAATCAAACATTGTATAACGTTTGTGGGACATAAAATGTCCCGGTGGCCGAAGGAGGTATGGAAATGAGAACAATAGGTGTGTTAACAAGTGGAGGAGATGCCCCTGGAATGAATGCTGCTATAAGAGCAGTTGTAAGGGCAGGACTTGCAAAAGGCTTCAATGTAATGGGAGTACGCAGAGGATATAGCGGGCTGATAAGTGGTGAAATTATACCACTAGATAGACATAGTGTGGCAGACATTATACAAAGAGGTGGAACCATATTAAGAACTGCTCGTTGTGAAGAGTTTAAGACAGAAGAAGGAAGAAAAAGAGGCGCTAATATACTAAGAACCTTTGGAATAGATGGACTTGTAGTTATAGGTGGAGATGGTTCTTTTAAAGGAGCTCAATTACTATCAAAATTAGGAATATCAACAGTAGGATTACCAGGAACTATAGATAATGATTTGCCTTATACAGAATATACTATCGGTTTTGATACTGCAAATAATACAGTATTAGATGCTATAAATAAGTTAAGAGATACATCAACATCCCATGAGAGAGTAAGTATAGTTGAAGTTATGGGAAGAAACTGTGGAGATATAGCACTTTACGCAGGATTAGCAGGTGGGGCAGAAAGTATAATTGTACCAGAAAAGGGTTACGATAAAGATAAATTATGTAGAACTATACTTGAAGGCAAAATGAGAGGAAAAATGCACAATCTAATAATTTTAGCTGAAGGTATAGGTGGAGCTGAGGAATTAGCTCAGCAAGTAGAGGAAATTACAGGAATAGAAACAAGAGCGACTAAACTTGGACACATACAAAGAGGTGGAAGTCCTACTTGTATGGATAGAGTTTGGGCATCAAGAATGGGATATAGAGCCATTGAGTTAATAGAAGAAGGTAAGTCTTCTAGAGTAGTTGGAGTAAGAGATGGAAGAATATTTGACATGGATATTGATGAAGCCCTATCTGTTCCAAGACAGTTTGATGAAAAGCTGTATGAAATAGCTAATGCACTATCATATTAATTAATAAAAATATATTTAAAATTATGTTATGTTAAAATTATGTTATGTTAAGGAGAGTAAGCTATGCAAAAGACTAAAATGATTTTTACCATTGGACCAGCAAGTGATTCAGAGGAAATTTTATCTAAGCTCATTGAAGCTGGAATGAGTTGTTCAAGACATAATTTTTCTCATGGTGATCATGAAGAGCATGGAAAAAGAATCGAGTTAGTAAAAAAATTGAGAGAAAAGTACAATAAGCCAATAGGAATAGTACTTGACACAAAAGGTCCTGAAATAAGAACTGGATATTTTCCAGAAAAAGTTGAGCTAGTTGAAGGCACAAACTTTACTGTAGTTTGTGGAGAAGATGTAGATGGAGATGCTACAAAGTGTAATCTAAGTTACCGTGAACTTTATAAGGATGTTAAACCAGGAAACATGATATTAATGGCAGATGGTTTAATAGGTCTTGAGGTTCAAGAAGTAAAAGGTACTGACATACATTGTATAGTAAAAAATAGCGGTATGATAAGCACTAAAAAGAATGCAAATGTACCAAATGTAAAAACAAATCTTCCTTCCTTCACAGATAAAGATGTTGACGATTTAAGATTTGGTTGTGAAGTAGGTGTTGATTATATAGCAGCATCTTTCATAAGAAAGGCTTCAGACGTATTAGCTATAAGAAAGTTATTAGAACAATTTGGTGGACATGATATACAAATAATTTCCAAAATAGAAAATCAAGAAGGCGTTGACAATATTGATGAGATAATTAAATTCTCAGACGGAATAATGGTTGCTAGAGGAGATATGGGATCAGAGATTCCAATAGAAAGAGTGCCATCAACTCAAAAAATGATAATTGAAAAGTGTAATAAAGCTGGTAAGTTTGTTGTAACAGCTACACAGATGTTAGACTCAATGGAAAGAAATCCAAGACCAACAAGAGCAGAAGCTTCAGACGTAGCTAATGCTATAATGGATGGAACAGATGCTCTAATGTTAAGTGGAGAGTCAGCAAATGGAAAGTGGCCTGTAGAAGCAGCTAAAACAATGTCAAGAATAGCTATAGAAGCTGAATCTACATTAAAATATGAGGAAATCTTAAATAAAAAGAGAGAAGCCCATATTCAAAATGTACCAAATGCAATAAGCCTTGCTACATGTACAACTGCATCAGAATTAAATGCATCAGCAATAATTACAGCTACCCAAAGTGGCCATACGGCAAGAATGGTTTCAAAGTATAGACCAGCATGCCCTGTAATAGCTGTAACTTCAAGTGATAAAGTTTCAAGAAAGTTAGCTCTAAATTGGGGTGTATTCCCAATAACTACAGATAAGGTTCAATCAACAGATGAATTAATTGAAAAATCCGTTGATATATCATTAAAAACTGGATATGTTAAAAAGGGAGATCTAGTTGTAATAGCAGCAGGAATACCAGTAAGCTATTCAGGAACTACAAATATGCTTAAAGTGCATGTTGTTGGAGATATATTAGTTCAAGGTAGAGGTGCTGGTAATAAGCCAGGATATGGTACCGTTAAAATAGCTAATAATGCTAAACATGCAGATGACATTATTGAAAAAGGTGATATTTTAGTAGTAAAACACCTTGATAGAGAATATATCTCAGTATTAGATAGAGTATCTGGGGTTATAGCAGAAGAAGGCGGATTAACGTCTCACCTTGCAATAGAATGTATAACAAATGAAATACCAGTTATCTGTAATGCAGGAGGAGCAACTGAAGTATTAAAAACAGGTGCATTCATAACTATGGACGTTATAAGAGGAATTGTTTATAACGGAAGAGCAAATATAATGTAATATGAAGTGAAACTTGAATCAGACGGTGTTTCAACACCATCTGATTCTTAGTTGAACGAATCCAGGGACGTAGCCGCTCTTTACTTCCACTTTGAGAAAGATGGAAGTATTAGAGCGGGTAGTCATCGGATAAAAGACTGTCACCTAAGTGACAGTCTTTTATTAAGTTAATTGACAATTTTTTATTAGCGGAGTAGAATTTGCAGTATAGAAGTAAGATAGTGTAAAGTGAGATATGAAAAAAGTAGCCTTAAAAAATATGCTCGTAAGAGCTCACAAAAGTTGAAAAATTTTTTCTAAATAAAATTTAGTTGCTGTAATCGCCACCCTTGACTGCATGACAAATAAATGCTCTGAAATTGGCACCGACGGCAAAGAAACTCAAAAACAGATAGATTTCACCGTCTTGTTCACAGCATTTTAGCATTTATTAGTAATACCATCAAGGGCAAGCCCGAAGGGTGGCTAAGTATTTACCTCTGGCTCAAAAATCTAAAAACAAATAGTAGTTAAGCTACTGGTTGTTTCTGCATATTTAGAATAGTTTGTTGACCAAGATAAATAAGAAGTTGCCATTTAGCTGGCATATTACCAGCATTACTTAAGATATCTAACTCGTTTAGTGGCTTCCAGTAGTTATAAGGATGAGGGCGTAGAAAGTTATAATAGGCAACCCAAAGAGAAACGCCATAGAGAGCACCATTTTCACTTCCATAACCACCGGTAACACGGTAAGAAGATTTGAAGGTGCGATTAAGCCGTTCTACTATTTGCTTTACCCAACGGAACTCTTTAGATACAGCATCATCATTAGTAAGTCCTATAACTTGGGTAATGTCAAAATCCCAGCCACTCTGTATTTTACATTGTTGGCTGGCAAGAGGATATGCACTATAACCATCTGCAATGAATCTTAGAGCTTTACCTGGAAAGGTTTTAAACTTTTCAAAAGCCATACGCATAGTTAGAATGCAAGGACCTACAGCACGGGTATCTGATACTTGATAACCTAAGATAGATTTTTTGCAAGCATCCATTATAATCCAAACATAGTGCTTTACACCTTTAACCTTAATATAAGTTTCATCAGCAGAAAGAATGTTAGAAGGTTTATAATCAAAGGTATCCACAAAAGGCTTTATAACTGCGGCAGCAGTCATAGCATAGTTTGCTACCATGGTATGTGAAATCTTTACTCCATGTACTTCTTCCATAGCATGAGCTGTTTGTCTAGTAGATAATTTAAGGTTTACGTGATAAGTAAGGCAAAGACCCATAATGTGGGCATTGAACTTTTTATACTTAAAGTTAATTACCCTAGAAGAAAGTTCATGTAAGTCCATTTTAAAAAAATCTATGGTGAACTCACGATAGATGTAGTGGAGCTTGTATTTATGTTTTTCAGAACTATCTAAGTCCTTTGGCAGTTTAGCAAGATTGCTACGATAGTAAGAGCACTTTTTATTAACACATTTATGTATTCTAAAATGCTTACGGTCTTTCTTAGGAGTTAAAATACATCCACAATAAGGGCAACGCAAAGCAAGAGGCTTATTATAGATATTTGTTTCGTTAAATAGCTCTCCACACACTTTGCATTGATATTGCCCCTTAGAACCATTGTTCTTATAGATATACTGGTGTGGAGCACCGCAACGAGGACATACAGTGGATTCAGGAACAATTGCTTTCGCTGATCTACGATTTACTGGTTTAACAGTTTTACCGTATTTATGCTCATAGTAGGCTAAAAGTAATTGATAATCAACAGGTTCTGGATTGAAAATTTTAGGTAGCTTATCCACTTTAAACTTTTGGTATTCAGGACTATGTGAATCCTCAAAAGCCCACTGCTTTAGGGGAATATGTTTAGCAATAAACAAAAGTAATTGAGAAATTACTTTCAAAAGGTATTTGTTATATAAAAGTAAATAAGTTATAATTGAATCCATACAATGTCCTTTCCTTTGGATGTTATTTTGGAGGTTCGAAGATTCAATTATAACAGAAAAAAGGGGGGCATTGTTTTTTTTATTCAAAAAACTCTGTAACCCTTGATATATAAAGAATAAATTAAAGAAATAGTGTAAAAAACTTTACACTATCAGAAGTAATAAGGGAGATGTTCATATGAATTATAAAGAGCTTGGAAGTACGGGGTTAAAGGTATCAGTTATAGGCTTTGGAGGAATTCCAATACAGAGGATTGATGATAAGGATGCCAAAAAAGTTATTACAAGTGCAGAAGAGAAAGGTATAAACTTCATAGATACTGCAAGAGGCTATTCTATATCAGAGG
Organism: Clostridium magnum DSM 2767; assembly: GCF_001623875.1. Classification (GTDB taxonomy): domain Bacteria; phylum Bacillota; class Clostridia; order Clostridiales; family Clostridiaceae; genus Clostridium_AM; species Clostridium_AM magnum. The sequence goes on from NZ_LWAE01000001.1 coordinate 309,385, forward strand.
AATACATAGGAAAAGCCTTAGAGGGAAGAAGAGAAAAATGGATTATTGCAACAAAATCTATGTCTAGAGATAGAGAAAGTATGAAAAAAGATGTAAAGATAAGTTTGAGTAATCTAAAAACAGACTACATTGATTTATATCAATTTCATAATATAAAAACCATGGAGGAATATAATAAGGTATTAAGTGAAGATGGAGCATATAATGCTTTAGTACAATATAAGAATGAAGGTAAAATAAGGCATATAGGAATAACATCTCACAGCCTTGATATATTGAAGATAGCCATTGAAAGTGGCAAGTTTGAAACTATAATGTATCCTTATAATATAGTAGAGAATCAGGCTGAGGAACTATTTAAACGAGCAAAAGAATTAAATATAGGGGTTATTGCAATGAAGCCGATGGCAGGAGGGGCACTTATAGATGGAACTCTTGCGCTAAAATACATATTGCAAAATGAAAATGTGACTTGTGCTATCCCAGGTATGGGTACAATAGAAGAAGTAGAGGAAAACTCAAACTTAGGTTCAAATATGTCTGTATTAAATGAAGAAGAAAAAGCAAAAGTAAAGAAAATTTCTGAGGAGCTTGGCACTGAATTTTGTAGAAGGTGTGGATATTGTGCACCTTGTTCTAAAGGAATTGATATTCCATCAGTTTTCTTATTCCAAGGATATAAAGAAAGATACAATCTTGAACAATGGGCAGAAGAAAGATATGCTGCCATGAAGCACAAAGCAGAAGAGTGTATAGAATGTGGAGTCTGTGAAGAAAGATGTCCTTATAATCTTCCTATAAGAAGTATGTTGAAAAATGCAGAAAAAATATTTGGTAAATAATTAAATTTTTATTGAAAATTATTACTAAAATAATGTATAATTAAAAAATATGCGGATATAATAACAAGATGAGAAAACTAGGAGACAACTGATTCTACTGCTTTAGCACCTTTCTATTAAAGGTGCATTTTTTTGTGGTATAAAATTCCTCAAAACTAATAGACTATAATATAACAATAGAGAGGGAAGGAATTTTTATGAGTAAAAAATTAAGATGTGGTGCTGAACATTGTTATAATAATGTAAATAACTTTTGTATAGCAAATGTTATACATGTGGGAGGTACAGATGCATATACTAGCCCAGAAACAGCATGTAATACTTTTGTAGAAAAAACTGATATAAGAGGAACATCTCATTTCATAAATAGAAACTTATTAGGTGGATTTCGTCAATTATTTAGTCATCAAACAGTAGAGATGGCACCAAGGGTAGACTGTGATGCAGAGAATTGCACATATAATGTTAATAAAATATGCGGTGCCGAGTATGTGGAGATTCATGGTGAAAATGCTACAACTAGTGAAAAAACACAATGTGAAACTTTCAGGTAAAATAAGTGAAGAGATATATAGTAAGTAATGGCGCGCTTTGAAAATATGGATGTTAAGTTGTTTAAGATATCATAAGTTAAGCAGGTTTATCTGCTTATTTTTATTAGTAGACAAAGGAATAAGAAAAATGTAGAATATTTAGGAAAGATTTTATACGGTGGTGAAGGTATGAGCAAGGTTATTCCAGTAGAAAAAAACAAAGAATACATACTAGATATAGATGGAATAGGTTATGAAGGAGAAGGTGTAGGTAAAATACAAGACTTTACAGTTTTTGTTCCAGGAGCATTATTGGGAGAGACTGTTAAGGTAATGATAGTTAAAATTAGCAAGAATTTTGCTTTTGGAAAAATATTGGATGTAATGGAACAATCAGAGCATAGAACGGAGCCAATTTGTAGTATTTACAAAAGGTGCGGAGGATGCCAACTTCAGCACTTTTCTTATGAAGCACAATTAAAGTTTAAAAAGCAAAGAGTAGAAGATTGTATAAAAAGGATAGGAAAGCTTAAAGTAAAAGAATTAGAATCTAAAGATAATGAGAACATAAAAAGTATTAGCGATAATTCTTTTGAGAGTGGAATAATTATACGGGATGTCATAGGCATGGATAATCCATATAGATACAGAAATAAAGTACAGCTTCCAGTAGGAGAAAAGGCTGGGCAAGTTAAAATTGGATTTTATGCTAAGCGAAGTCACGAAATTATACATATGAATGAATGTGCTATACAAGATGAAACTGCAGATAAGGTGGTTAAATTAATACAGGAATGGATTAAGAAATATAATATTAAAACCTATAATGAAGAAGAGCATAGCGGGATTATAAGACACATAATGATAAGAAAAGCCTTTAAAACAGGCGAAACAATGGTTGTAATAGTAACTAGAACTAAAGAATTACCACATAAAAATGAGTTAATAGACTTAATTTACAGAAACATTAGTGAAATAAAAAGTATTATACAAAATGTAAATGATAAAAAAACAAATGTAGTTTTAGGACAGTATTGCAAAACTTTATGGGGAAGCGATATAATAAGTGATTATATCGGCGACTTTAAATTCAACATATCACCGCTATCGTTCTTTCAAGTGAATCCTATACAGACAGAAGTTTTATATAACAAAGCTTTAGAGTATGCAGACTTGAGTGGTAATGAAATTGTATTTGATGCATATTGTGGAACTGGAACTATATCATTATTTTTATCTAGAAAGGCTAAAAAGGTGTATGGCGTAGAGATAGTTCCAGAGGCTATAGAAAATGCAAAGGTGAATGCAACTGAAAATAATGTAAATAATGTAGAATTTATTGCAGGACAATCTGAAAAAGTTATACCTGAACTTATAACAAAAGGTGTAAAAGCAGATGTGGTAGTTGTTGATCCGCCAAGAAAGGGTTGTGACAAGGCTCTTTTAGAAGCAGTTACTAGAATGCAGCCTAAGAGAATAGTATACGTGTCCTGCGATCCAGGAACTTTAGCAAGAGATTTAGCAATTTTAAAGGAATCAGGGTATAATACCTTAGAAATTCAACCTGTTGACATGTTTCCGCAGACTGCTCATGTGGAAAATGTTGCCCTTGTTGTAAGAAATAACGATGGTTAATATAATTGTATCTGTTATAGTATTGACAATTAGATACTTATATTTTATCATATAAAATAAGTCTAAATATTGAAAATACAAAGATGAGGATTAGTAAAAATTAAAGTCTTTTTTTAGAGAAGGAATGTAAGGTGAGAGATTCCTAAAAGACCATTTTGAACCTACCTCTGAGTTCTGTACTGAAATAATAGTAGGATACAGCGGTTAATTACCGTTAATAATTAAGAGTGAATATGCTTGTTACAAGTGTATTAATCAGGGTGGTACCGCCGATTAAGCCTCGGTCCCTTATTGGGATTTTGGGCTTTTTTTTATTGTTAAAATTTTTTACTTGTCAAAAATATTAAGTATTAAATATATTAAGTAAGTAGGAGGATTATGAAATGGAAAAGGATAAAAAGTTAGTAGAACAGATAACACCTATGGATAAAGATTTTGCTCAATGGTATACAGATATTGTGAAAAAAGCAGAGCTAATTGATTACTCAAGTGTAAGAGGTTGTATGATAATACGTCCTTATGCTTATGCAATGTGGGAAAATATTCAAAAGGATTTAGATGGAAGGTTTAAAGAACTAGGACATGAGAATGTTTATATGCCAATGTTTATACCAGAAAGTCTTCTTCAAAAAGAAAAAGATCACGTTGAAGGATTTGCTCCAGAAGTTGCGTGGGTAACGCAGGGAGGTAATGATGAGTTAGCAGAAAGATTATGCGTACGTCCAACATCTGAGACCCTATTCTGCGAACATTATGCTAAAACAGTTCAATCTCACAAGGATTTGCCAAAGTTATACAATCAATGGTGTTCTGTTGTAAGATGGGAAAAAACTACACGTCCTTTCTTAAGAACTACAGAGTTCTTATGGCAAGAAGGTCATACAATACATGCAACTAAGGAAGAAGCAGAAGCAGAAACAATACAGATGTTAAATGTGTATGCAGATCATGCAGAACAAATGCTTGCTATTCCGGTTATAAAAGGTCAGAAGACTGAAAAAGAAAAGTTTGCAGGTGCAGAGGCAACATATACAATAGAAGCTTTAATGCACGATGGTAAGGCTCTTCAAGCTGGAACTTCTCACTATTTTGGAACTAACTTTGCTGAAGCTTTTGGAATACAATTCAGTGATAAAGATGGTAAAGTTAAACATGTTCATCAAACTTCATGGGGATTTACTACTCGTTCAATTGGTGCAATGATAATGGTTCATGGTGATGATAATGGACTTAAAGTTCCACCAAGAATAGCACCTATTCAAGTAGTAATTATTCCAATAGCTCAACACAAAGCAGGCGTTTTAGAGAAAGCTGCAGAATTAAAGACAAGAATAGGGAAAGTAGCTAGAGTTAAAGTTGATGATAGTGATAAGATGCCAGGCTGGAAGTTCAGCGAATATGAAATGAAAGGAGTTCCTATTCGTTTAGAGGTAGGCCCTAAGGATATTGAGAAGAATCAGGTAGTACTTGCAAGAAGAGACAACGGAGAAAAAATTGTAGTTCCAATGGATGAGATAGAAGCTAAAATACCAGCGCTTCTAGATGAAATACATAATGCAATGTTTGAAGCCGCTAAAGCAGTAAGAGAACAAAAAACTAGTGTAGCAATAAATATGGAACAATTTAAAGATATAGTAGAAAATAAGACAGGATTTGTTAAGGCTATGTGGTGTGGAGACAGAGCATGTGAGGATAAAATTAAAGAAGATACAGGAGCAACTTCTAGATGTATGCCTTTTGATCAGGAAAACTTATCTGACACTTGCGTATGTTGTGGAAAGAAAGCTACGAAGCTTGTTTATTGGGGAAGAGCATACTAAAATTTTAAAATACATGATGATTTAGAATGAGAATTTATAAAGTAATTCTCATTCTTTATTTTATGTATGTGGTATTATAGAGATAAAGAATGAGTATTAGTGCTGAAAAATTTCATGTGTTTAATAAGTCATTGGATAAAAAATTTATTATGAAGGAATATATAATATATTTTTTTATTTATATAAATACTAATGATTATGAATTTGTAAAAAGGAGAAAATCTATGTATGAGGATATAATTATCAAAAAAGCAGAAGAGATCAAGGATAAGCTTATAGAGATAAGAAGAGATATCCATGCACATCCTGAGATTGGACTGCATGAGACAAGAACAGCTAAAATAATAGCAACAAAGTTAGAGCAATGTGGAATTGAAGTGGAAAGAAATGTTGGGGGCACAGGTGTTGTTGGTGTATTAAGAGGAGCCCATACCGGTAAGACAGTGCTTTTAAGAGCTGATATGGATTGTCTAAAAATTAAGGAGGAAAATGATATAGAATATAAATCTGAATATCCAGATTTAATGCATGCATGTGGCCATGATGCGCATATAGCATGGCTAATTGGGGCGGCTATGATTTTATCTGATTTAAAGGACAAAATTCATGGTAATGTGAAATTTTTGTTTCAGCCTGCTGAAGAAAAAGAGGGAGGAGCAGAAAGGACTATAAATAGTGGAGTTTTAGAAAATCCTCATGTGGATGCCATAATAGGAGCTCATGTTTGGCCTAATATAGAAGCTGGTAAAGTTGGTATAAAAGCAGGACCTTTAATGGCAGCATCAGATAATTTTAAAATAACCATACACGGAAAAGGTGGCCATGGTGGGCAGCCACACAGATGTATAGATCCGATTGCAGTAGCTTGCGAAATATATATGGCGCTTCAAACTGTAATAAGCAGGAAAGTAGATCCTCTTGAGCCAGCAGTAATTACCGTAGGAAGGTTTAATGCAGGCTCTTCCCATAATGTTATACCAGATACAGCGGAACTGGAAGGAACAATAAGAACTCTTACTTATGAGGTTAGGGAAAAGATTCCTAGTATAATGGAATCAATTATTAAAGGAATAAGCGAAGCTAACGGAGCAAAGTATGAATTTAGATTTTTACCATATCATGCTCCAGTTATAAATGACTATGAAATGACTTCTACGGTAGGTAAAGCTGCTAGCAAAATAATAGGCCATAAAAATGTTGTCATAGTTGATAAACCTACTATGATAGGTGAAGATTTCTCTAGTTTTGAAGAAAAGATACCAGGAACATTTTTTTGGGTAGGAACTTATAATTTGAAAAAAGGCATAGTTAAGCCATTACACAATCCGGAATTTAATTTAGATGAAGAAATAATATATAAGGCAGCAGCCATATTTTCAGAGTGCGCTTTACTGTATTTGAATGAATAACAAAATGTGTATGAATTACAAATTACTTTTTAATTATTTGTAAACACTATAGGTAAAATAGCATTTATTGTTATAATATAATTATAATTAATAAGCATAAGTGTGGAGGCTTAGTATAGAATGTTTAATAACAAATTCGACAGTAATAAGTTTAAATACGGAATCTATTATGCCATAGCTGTAGCTGTTATTGTTTTCATTCTAAATGATTACGTAACAAACTTAAAATCAGAGCATATAAAGTATAGCGACTTTGTAAGTTATATTAATCAAAATAAGATTCAAGAGGTTCAAATATCTAAAGATAGGTTAGTAGCTATTCCTAAAAGTAATGAGGGAGAAAGTAACAAAGTATTATATACTGAAAGAGTAGATGATCCGGATTTAATTAAAAAGTTAGACACTGCAAAAATTAAATATGGTGGAGTGCCACAGGAGGATAGTCCTATAAGGAGCTTTTTTATAAATTGGGTATTACCACTTATAATCTTTACGTTTTTAGGCAGAGTGTTATTTGGACGTATTGATAAAAAAATGGGTAGTGGAGTTATGTCTTTTGGAAAGAATACTGCCAAAATATATGCAGAAAATGAAACTGGAGTTACCTTTGCAGATGTAGCCGGTCAGGAGGAAGCTAAAGAATCTTTAGTTGAAATTGTTGACTTTCTTCACAATCCTAAGCGGTATACAGATATAGGGGCAAAGCTTCCTAAAGGTGCTCTTTTGGTAGGGCCTCCCGGAACAGGAAAAACATTACTTGCAAAAGCAGTGGCAGGAGAAGCAGGAGTGGCGTTTTTTTCAATATCTGGTTCTGCCTTTGTTGAAATGTTTGTAGGTATGGGTGCATCTAGAGTGAGAGATCTGTTTAAGCAGGCTCAAGAAAAGGCACCTTGCATAGTTTTCATAGATGAGATTGATGCTATTGGTAAGAGCAGAGAAGGAAATATTTCTGGAAATGATGAAAGGGAACAAACTCTTAATCAGTTGCTTGCAGAAATGGATGGATTCGATTCTTCTAAAGGGGTTGTAATTTTAGCTGCAACCAATAGGCCAGAGGTATTAGATAAGGCCCTTTTAAGACCTGGTAGATTTGATAGAAGAGTGATAGTTGATAGACCTGATTTAAAAGGTAGAGAAGAAATACTAAAAGTACATGCTAAAGGTGTAAAAATATCACAAGAAGCAGATTTGAATGCGATTGCAAAAGGAACTCCAGGAGCTGTGGGTGCAGATTTAGCAAATATAATAAATGAAGCGGCTTTAAGAGCTGTAAAAAATAGCAGAAAAGAGGTTGTTCAAGAGGATTTAGAGGATGCAGTGGAAGTAATTATTGCAGGAAAAGAGAAAAAAGATAGAATCTTATCTGACAAGGAAAAGAGAGCAGTAGCCTTCCATGAAGTTGGCCATGCGCTTGTAGCAGCCTTATTAGAAAATACTGATCCTGTGCATAAAATTACTATAGTTCCTAGAACCATGGGAGCATTAGGATACACTATGCAGCTTCCATCAGAAGAAAAGTATCTTATAACAAAAGAAGAAATGATGGAACAAATATGTGTGATGTTGGGAGGCCGTGCAGCAGAAGAGATAGAGTTCAATACTATGTCAACTGGGGCTGCTAATGACATAGAAAGAGCAACTCAGACAGCAAGAAGTATGGTTTCCATGTATGGAATGAGTGAGAGATTTGATATGATGGGACTAGAATCCATTCAAAATAGGTACTTAGATGGAAGACCAGTTCAGAATTGCAGTGCAGAAACTGCTGCAATTATTGATGAGGAAACATTAAAGATAATAAAAGAAGCTCATGAGAAATCAAAGAAAATACTTAAAGATAATAGATACTTATTGACTAAGATATCGGAAAGACTTTTAGAGAAAGAAACTCTTATGGGTGATGAATTTATTCACATGGTAAAGAGCAATGATGAAAGTAAGGGACAAAATAAAGAGGATGAATCTTTAGATACTGGCTCTCATAATGGATAATGAATTGGAGTGGAGATTTAAGTTATGGAGAACAATGATATAGAAAAGGAACTAAAGAAAGAAATAGAGTTTAGTTTAGAAAATGAAAGATTAGAAGAAGTGACTGAAGAAATAAGAAATCAAACTTTAAGTTTGATAGATAAGCGAAAAGAAGTTGCAGAGTATATAGTAAATTTAAGAAAAAAAAATATCGAAGAGTATAGAGATGATGAAGATAAGATAATTGAATATTTTGATCATGAAATATTTGCAAAGGAAGAATATTTTAAAGCTCTAGACAGAAAATTAAAAGAACTTACTATTCTAAAGAGTTCTCCTTATTTTGGAAGGATAAATTTTGAAGATGAAATTGATGATGAATCTATATATATAGGAAGATTTGGAATTACTAAAGAAGATGATTATGAGCCTATTATTGTTGATTGGAGATCACCGATATCTTCATTATTTTATGCTGGTAAGCTTGGAAAAACAACTTATACTGCTCCATTAGGAGAAATAGAGGTTGATGTATTATCTAAAAGACAATACATTATAAAAAAAGCAAAGCTATTAGGAATGTTTGATTCAGCTATAGATGTTAAAGATGAAATTCTGCAAATGGTTCTAAGTAAGAGTGCTGGAGATAAACTAAAAGACATAGTAATGACAATACAAGCAGAGCAAGATAACTTAATTAGGCAGTCAAGAAACCAAGCTATAGTAGTAGATGGGGTAGCAGGTAGTGGAAAAACTACTATAGCCCTACACAGGGTAGCGTATCTTTTATACAATTATAGAAATGTGCTTCAAGATAAAGTTCTAATACTTGGGCCTAATAGTATATTTATAGATTATATATCTACTGTATTGCCTAGTCTTGGAGAAATTGGAGTGAGACAAACCACTTTTAGAGAGTTTGCGTTAGATATTGTTGGATTGGACAATATAATGAGTTTTAAGGATTATATGGAAGAAGTTCTAAGTGAAAACAGGGAATTTAACAATGATATAATATACAAAAGTTCTATGGAGTATATTAAAGATTTAGATGAACTTATAAATAAGCTGGAGAATGAGTGTTTTACTATTAGCGATATTAAAATATATGATAAAGTTATATTAGATAATGATGAAATAAACAAAATGTTTAAAGATTATTTTTATAATATGCCTTTATTTAGAAGAAGCAAAAAGATAAAAAGAATAATATATTCTAAGCTTAAGGATGAAAGAGATAGTATAATAAGAGAAATACAAAAAGAATATGAGGATTCATTGAAATCTTTATCAGAATCCGAATTAAGAGTTCAACAAAATCACTTGGAATTTATGAGAAGAACTAAAATAAGAGAAACAATCCTAGAGGTAATGAGGGTTAAAAGAGAACTGAAATGGCTTAATAATCCTAATATAATTGAAATATACAATGAATTTAATAAAGGGAAAGTTTTAACCTATGATGATTTGGCTCCTATTATATATTTAAAGATAAAATTAGAAGGATTAAAATACGATAGTGAAATAAAGCATATAGTTATAGATGAAGCACAAGATTATTCGGCAGTTCAGTTTGTTGTAATAAAAGAACTTACAAGTTGTAAATCTTTTACTATAGTTGGTGATAGTAATCAAAGAATAGTTCCTATAGAAGGGAAACTTCCAATGACCAATTTAGAGAATATATTGGTAGATTTAGATGTACATCATTTTAAGCTTTCAAAAAGCTATAGGTCTACAAAAGAGATTATGGATTATGCAAATAAGTATTTAAAATGCAATAAAACCATCCCATTAGTTAGAAATGGTATGGAAGTTATAGAAAAAAAGGTTGATAACGTAAATAATCTTGTAGACAAAGTCATTAATAATATTATAAAATTAAAAGAGAAGAATTATGAAAGTATAGCTGTAGTATGTAGAGATTTAAAACAGACTGAAACTTTAGGTAGTCTAATAAAGAATAAGCTGCATATAAAGGTTCTGGATAAAGAAGATATAATATACTCTAGTGGAGAAGTTATACTTCCGAGTTATTTTGCAAAAGGATTGGAATTTGATAGTGTTATATTGATAGATAGTGATACAACACTAGAAGACCAATATGATAAAGCTAATAAATTAAAATATGTAATGGCAACAAGAGCTTTACATGAGTTATATGTATACAAGACTTCCTCGATTTAATAAGAGAGCTTTCAATTTTTGGAAGCTCTCTTATTTATTTCAGAAAAATCTGTTTATTTGCCATGAATTTAAATATTTCTCTAGTTAAACATTTACAAATGATATAAAATGATAATATAGGATTATTATATGTAAGAAAGGAATCGTGGATCGCTATGAATAATATTTTAGATTTAATAAGAAAAGCAGAGCAAACTCATATTTTAGATAAAAATGAAATTGTAAGGCTTCTAGAAGATAATAGTTGTAATGAGGAACTATTTAATGCTGCAGATAGTATTAGGAAAAAGTATGTGGGAGATGAAGTGCATTTAAGAGGGCTTATAGAATTTTCTAATATATGTAAGAGAAATTGCTTGTATTGCGGTCTTAGATCCTCTAATAGCAATGTAAGAAGATATAGATTGACTCCAGATGAAATAATAGATCTAGCTAAAAAAGCAGTAGATTACGGATATAAAACCATAGTAATGCAATCAGGGGAAGATGAATATTACACCTTAGATATGATGAAATACATAATATATAATATAAAAAAACTAGACGTGGCGCTTACTCTAAGCATAGGAGAAAAAACTATTGAGGAATATAAAGAATATAAGGATGCTGGAGCTGATAGATACTTAATTAGAATAGAAACTACAGATAAAAAGCTATATGAAGATATGGACCCAGGTATGAGTCATGAGGAAAGAATGAGATGTCTTAGTGATTTAAGAAGCTTAGGATATGAAGTAGGAACAGGTTGTTTAGTAGGTCTTCCGGGACAAACTATAGAATCTTTAGCAAACGATATTCTATTTTTTAAGGAAATAGAAGCAGATATGATTGGTATAGGGCCTTTTATACCTAATGAAGATACTCCATTAAAAGATGCTAAAGGTGGAGATTTTACACTCAGTTTAAAGGTAATGGCGATAACTAGGCTATTAATGCCAGATATTAATATACCTGCTACTACGGCTATGGAGAGTTTAAATAAAAATGGAAGAATAATTGCGCTGAAAAGTGGGGCTAACGTAGTTATGCCAAATGTAACTGAAGGTGAATATAGAAAATTATATGCCCTTTATCCAGGAAAAATCTGTACAGGGGACACACCGGCTCATTGTAGAGGATGCATAACAGGAAAAATAAAATCTATAGGTAGAGTAGTATCTGAAGCAAAGGGCTTTAGAGTTAAGGTGAATATGTAGATATTTAATTATTAGTATTATAGGCTCCCGCTTTATAGGCGGGAGTATTTAAGTTAGGTCTATTATTTTTTACTATTTATATACTCTTTTTCATATTCAGAAAGTCTGTTTAATAAAATACCATAAGTTTTATTAATATCTTCAAAATGCATATTTTCTATATAATATTTTTCAAGGTTGTCATGAAGTTTTTTTGCAGAACCTATAATAGATAAGCCTTTATTTAACAGATTATAGAAGATTTCTTTATCTTGATCTATTTCAGCCTTATCTATAAGAGAGTAGTTTACAAAGTTCTCCATAAATATTTGAATGCCATTAAATTTTCTGTTATTTATTTCGTTTGAAGAAATTAATGCTGTTTTAAGCTCAGGAATTATTATGTGCTCGATTCTTTCAGGAATAAGGGGATCGTGATAGATCTCAACAAAAAATCCCCTCTTTAAGGCTTCATGTAAAATAAAGTTTAAAACTTGGGTCTTGCCAGTACCAGGACCGCCATTTAATACGTACATCTTTTCACATTCTTCACATAGATTATCTATAAAGGTTACGATACCGTTAGGTGTAAAAGCAGTTGCAAAAAGATGCCTTTCTTTACCTAAGGTAGTAATATCGTATTTAGATAAAATTTTATTTTTTAAATCTTCCTCTAGAGCAGCTAATTTAGAATGATCTAGGGACTTTTTATTATAAGTACTCCAATCAGTATGAATAAGTTTTGCAGCACCTATAAATTTGTATGCTCTCTCAAAAGTATTTTTAATTTCTTTATTTGTTTCAATTAACTCAGTTCTATATTTTTCAAATCCTCTTTCATTCCAATGCTGACCCATGTTTAATATTTCATCCACTGCACCTGGGTTTAAAGGGTCCACTACATGAGTAGAGGTACACTAAATGCAAACATATTTATTATATTCAAGTCCAATCTTATTGTGAGGGCCAATAAGTCAGATTTAAAATATAAAATTAATTTTTATTATGCATAATTATTGAATATTTATTAATGCTATTCCGGTACATTTTGCTTAATAAATAAAAAATGACAGTATATTATCATAATTATGTTAAGAAATAACGGAAATGCTAACATTCAATCGTCAGAAATCAAAAAAAAATAAAGACAAGTATATAATTCCTGTGTTATAATTGTATCCGTGCTGAATTTATATGACGAAAATTTATTATATTTTATAAAAAATGCTGTTAAAAATGCAATTTCACTAAACATTATTGACATTTTTAGAGATTATTAGATCATTTTATAGAATTAATGCAGTAAATTTTAAATAAAAATAAATTGTGAAAATCGTTTAAATTTGAAATTATTAATACATTAAAGCAATTTGGTAATATGTCAAGAACAAAATGAAAAGAAAATCAAATGATTTCTTTAAAAATGGGTAACCTTAATAAACATACAGTCCAATGAGAAAGTATGTTCGTATAATTTATATAGATTAATCTACTCTATTTGAAGAGTAGAGCTGATTTTTAGCCAGCAATCCAAAAATCATACGAATAAGTTTACGAGATGTTAGCGCGAGTGCTCGTTTGTGCTGATGTGTAGTTACTTCAGCAAATTTCTTCTGATAGAACTCTTGATATTCAGGAATATGGCAAACAACACTTCCTGCAGCTTCTATGAGATAATAGCGTAAATAACGGTTACCAGCTTTGTTCATAGGTGTATTTTCAGCTTTAAAACCTCCAGATTGATTTTCTTTCCACACGATGCCAGCGTATTTAGCAATAGCATCATTACTAGGAAATGCATGCACACTTCCTAATTCAGCAAGAATGCCACTGGAGTAAACAGGGCCAAAACCAGGAATAGACATTAATATTTTGTATTCCACAGGATTCATTCCCATAACAGCTTTTTCAATGGCTTTGTTAATACCTTTAAGTTCTTTATCAAAAGCCTGAATACAGTTGAAAGAACAAGCAATAGAGGTTGTTAATGGCTCATACAAACATTTATCAAGACGGTATGAATTACGTGCAGCTTGCTGCAAAATTTCAGCAGTCATCTGAGGATTAGAAATCCTTTTCCGACTTTTTCTATTGACGAAGTCAACAAGTTCTTCAATTGATGTATTTGCAATATCTTCGGAAGATAGAAATTCAGTAAGTATTGAAGATGCGGTAGCACCGTATTTATTAGAAAAAGGATGATCTTCTCCCTGTAATAATGCAAATTCGCTGAACTTAAGAAATACATTGGATAACATGTAAGTTTTTTCTCTAGTTAAGCATTCAACAATATGAAGTCTGTGCCTTGTAAGTCTTTGCAGAGCAAGATATTGAGAACCACGCCAAGGTTCAATATGAATTCTGCCAACTCTTGCAAAGTCAGCAATAACAAAAGAGTCAATGCCATCATTTTTATCAAGAGAATTAAAGGATTCTTTGTAGTTAGCAACTTCCTTAGGATTCAAGCAGTAAACATAAGGTTTGTAAGTCATAAGTTTTTCACTAGCAGATAAAAAATTGGCTATATGTACTCCATAAAAGGAAGTAGATTCTAAGCCGATTATAACAGCTTTAAAAGTATTGTTTTCTAAAACCTTAACAAGCATGGATTCAAGTTGCTCTGCACCAAATTGCGTATTAGGAACAGGTTTCATCTTAATCAAGAATTCCTGTTCAAAATTAATAGCAGAGACAACATTTTGTCTCGCACCAATATCGATACCAACAAATAGAGTTGATAAGTAATCTAATTTCTTCATGAAATCACCACCTTTCAAAAATAATGAGGAAATTAGAAAGGATTATCCTAATCCAAAGTACTAACTGCAACCTCGCGTAATTAGCATTCATCCAGACGCAAAACCTTGCTGGTGGCTGCGAAAGGAGATGCAACATTTGTGTAAGCAGAATATGATACTTTGGTCAGGCTGCAAGCTTTACAGGCAATAACACAATGTGTTTTGCAGGAGGAATACAGCAGTAACCTTCGCTAAAGTTCCGTTATGACTATTTTAGCATTAGAAAATCCTTTAATAAATAGTAGGTTAAAACAGTATAGATCGGAAAGTATAAGAATCAGCAATACTGAATTGGGAGAATCCCCACTAGAAAAATTGAGATGCTTTCTTAATCTATACAAAATATAAAAAATAAATAAGTTTATAGGCAGTAAATAACTGCTATAAACTTATTATACGAGGAGGATGTAAAGTGAAAAAACTAAAGCTTGGATTAGCAGTCCAAATTGTCATTGGACTTATACTTGGGGTTATAGTAGGGGCTGTTTTTTATGGTAATCCTGCAGTTGAAACCTATTTAAAACCATTTGGAGATATCTTTATTCGTTTAATTAAAATGATAGTAGTGCCAATTGTCTTTGCATCACTTGTAGTTGGAATTGCAGGGGGAGGAGACAGCAAACAAGTTGGTAGACTTGGTGTGAAAACTCTTGTTTACTTTGAAGTAATAACAACTATTGCGATAGTTCTTGGAATAGTCATTGCAAATGTATTCCATCCAGGAACAGGTATAGATATGAGCTCTCTTGCGAAGACCAATATAAAGAGTTATGTAGATACAGCTGAGACAGTGGGACATCATGGTTTTGCAGAAACATTTGTAAATATTGTTCCAACAAATATAGTAGATGCTCTTGCTAAGGGAAATATGCTTTCTATCATATTTTTCTCTGTTATGTTTGGATTAGGAGTTTCTGCAATTGGGGAGAAGGCAAAACCAGTTCTGCAATTTTGCCAAGCAACTGCAGATGTAATGTTCTGGGTAACAAATCAAATTATGAAGGTTGCTCCAATAGGAGTATTTTCATTAATTGGTATAACTGTTTCTAAGTTTGGAGTTAAGTCACTGATTCCACTTGCTAAACTTGCTATTACTACTTATGGTTCTATGTTTTTCTTCGTTCTCGTTGTACTTGGTATAGTAGCAAAAGTGGTAGGAACAAGCATTATAACAATTATAAAGATTTTAAAAGATGAGCTTATCCTTGCATATAGTACTGCAAGTTCTGAGACTGTTTTACCTAAAATTATGGAGAAGATGGAGAAGTTCGGATGTCCTAAGTCCATTGCAACTTTTGTTGTCCCAACAGGATATTCCTTTAATCTAGATGGATCAACTTTATACCAGGCCATAGCTGCAATCTTTATTGCGCAGATGTATGGTATCCACTTGTCAATCTTTGCTCAAATCAACTTAGTACTTGTGTTAATGCTTACATCTAAAGGTATTGCAGGAGTACCGGGCGTATCCTTCGTTGTACTACTAGCTACTTTAGGTTCTGTAGGGATTCCAGTAGAAGGATTGGCATTCATTGCCGGAATTGATCGTATTCTTGATATGGCAAGAACTGCTGTAAATGTTTGTGGTAACTCATTAGCTGTTGTTGTCATATCAAAATGGGAAGGTCAGTATGATTCTCATAAAGGACAAAAATATGTTTCTGCAATGGCAGAAGCTGCTGCAGATAGTACTGTAGCATAATATTAATTAAAAGAAGAATTAGAGCAGTTTCTAAGTATAGAAGCTGTTCTTTTTTTGTTTAGAAAAGTGTTTAGAGTAACGGTAATTTAAAAAGCTACTTATATTAACGTAGACTAATATACTATAGAACAAATTAAATTCATATAAATAAATAGATATAAATATTATGGTGGTGATCAATATTAGTAAGAATAATAAAAAGTCACCTACAGATAAAGGAAACATAAATAATAAACTAACTATACCTATAATTGAAGAGGTCTTTAAGAATAGCAATATAAAAGATAGAAAATTAATACTAGAAACAATTCTATTAAGGATAATTAGAAAGTCTGAATTTAATGGTAGAAGTTCAGACCAATTCCTTTGATATTTCTATTTGATTTACCAATAGTTAAATTAGGTAAATCAGATAGTTATACTTCTTAAGCAAGTATGGAGGGAGTATAACCGTGGATAGAGTAGCTATATATTGTAGATTATCAGATGAAGATAAAAATAAGAAAAATAATACTGATGATAGCGAAAGTATTATCAATCAGAAAAATATGTTAATTAAATATGCTAAGGATAAAGGATGGCCTATATACAAGGTATATAGTGATGATGATTACTCAGGACTAGATTCGGATAGACCAGAATTTAACGAGATGATTGCTGCTGCTGAAGCAGGAAAATTTGATATAATTCTATGTAAAACTCAATCAAGATTTACAAGAGATATGGAGCTTGTGGAAAAGTATTTACACAATAAATTCATTGAATGGAACATTAGATTTATTACAGCTGTTGATGGTGTAGATACTTCGGAAAAACATAATAAAAAATCTAGACAGATTAATGGACTAGTTAATGAATGGTATTGTGAAGATATAAGTGATTCTATAAGAGCTGTGTTTAAATCAAAGCAGAGCAGTGGCAAGTTTATAGGTTCCTTTGCTTGTTATGGTTATATGAAGGATGAAAATGATAAGAATAAGTTAATTATTGATGAGGAAGCAGCAGCAGTTGTAAGGTTCATCTTCAATATGTATTTGCAAGGAAATGGTGTACAGCATATAGTATATATACTTAATGAAAGAGCGATTCCAAATCCAACAAAATATAAACATTTAAAAGGCTTTAAATACGTAAATTCTCAAGCTAAGGATAATAGAGGCCTATGGAATAAAACCACTGTAAAGAGAATATTGAAGAATATTATGTATATAGGACATATGGTTCAACATAAAAGACAGAAGGTAAGTTATAAATCTAAGAAGATAAAATCATTGGCATCAGAAGACTGGATTATAGTTAAGAATACTCATCCTTCAATAGTTGATATTGAGACTTTTAATAAGGTTCAACAAAGGTTAAAGTCTAACATAAGGAGTACTGGAACAGGTGAAGCTCATTTATTTTCTTCTAAGGTCAGGTGCATAGATTGTAATAGCACTATGCAAAAAACTAGCAACGGTAGAGGATACCAATACCTAAGGTGTAAGTCCTATTCTATCTCAGCTAAAGGTAAAAAGCTGTGCAATAGTCACAGTATTAATTTAAGTTTTTTAGAAGAGATTATTTTTAACAAGATCAAAGAGTACTTTAGAAACTTATGTAATACGGAGAACCTGGCCAATGAATTGATGCTTGAGAAAGGTATTAATGATAAGCTTACGACTTTGGAAAGTGAGCTTATTAGAATAAATAAAGAGATAAATAAAAGAACAGAAGCGTTGAAAAGCTTATATCTTGAAAAGATAAGTGGTGAAATAAACGCAGAACAATACAATGAGTTTGCAAGCAGCTTTGAAAAAGATAAAAAGAAGTTTCTTCTAAAAAAATCTGAAATAGAAAATATGATAGAAGAAATTAAAGAGAATAGTGATGATGTTGAAAGATACATTAAGTTAATAGAGAAATATAGAAGTTTTGAAAAGCTTACACATGCTGTGATTGATGAATTAATTGATTATATAGAGATTGGAGAAAAGCATAAAGGAACAGGTGAGCAAAAGATTAAAATTCATTGGAATTTTTAGGTTGATGTGTGTTTAGAAGACCGCTACATGTGGGGCAGTACCATCCAATATGGCTATATTTAGTCCCTTAATAACTAAGCCATCTAAAGAGTTGTTATCAGAAGAACAATGATGATATTCGATATCATATCCTTTATCATTAAAAAATGTTCCTATGCTTTTCATTAGAGTTGACTTTCCAGTACCAGGACCTCCTTTTATACAGATTTTTCTTCTAGCGGTATCCTGACTTATAATGTAATCATAAAAGGAATGAAAGCCATGTGAAGTGTTACCACCTGGAAAGAAATGTCTAATGTTACCTTTCATAAAACACACTCCTACTTATTACAATCATTATATAGTATGCAATAGTATGGTACTTTGTATATATATATTTAAAAAATATTTCAATAATAAGAGTAATTGACCTCTAGTTTACCTTTTTTAATATAAAAAAGAATAAGTTTTGGTATAATTATTAATATTAAGATATATATTAAGCAAAACTAATTTCCAATTTTTATTTTGGGAGGGGCAAAAATGAATGATGAACTTAAAAAAGTGCAGGAACTTATAGATTTTATTTACGAAAGTCCTACAGCATTTCATGTTGTGGATAGGGTTAAGAGAATGCTTTTAAATTGTGGTTTTATAGAGCTTAGGGAAGAAGATAGTTGGAATTTGAAAAAATCAGGTAAATATTTTGTTGTAAAAAATCAATCAGCAATGATAGCCTTTGTAGTTGGGAATGGTGAATTAGAAGAAGAAGGCTTTAGAATAATAGGAGCCCATACAGATTCACCAGGCTTTAGAGTCAAACCAAATTCTGATATAGAGGTAGAAGGCAGCTATATAAAGCTAAATACAGAGGTCTATGGAGGTCCCATTATTAACACATGGTTAGATAGACCTCTATCCTTAGCAGGAAGAGTAGCACTAAAAAGTAACAATCCATTTTACCCTGAAGTAAGGCTTTTAAATATAGAAAAACCAATTCTAGTGATACCTAATTTAGCTATACATATGAATAGAAACGTAAACTCTGGTGTAGAGCTAAATAGGCAAAAAGATATACTTCCATTACTTTCTTTAGTTAATGAACAGTTTGAAAAAGGAGAATATCTTTTAAAAATTATTTCTAAAGAACTTAGTGTAAATGAGGGGGATATATTGGATTTTGAGTTATTTCTTTATGAGTTTGAAAAAGGAAAAATTATTGGACTTAATGATGAGTTTATATCCTGCGGCAGATTAGATGATTTATCCATGGTTCATTCAGGAATAAAGGCGTTAATAGAAGCTCCAGTGGGGAAGGCTACAAATATTATGGTGTGCTTTGATAATGAGGAAGTTGGAAGTACTACAAAACAAGGTGCCGATTCACCATTTCTGTCTGGAACATTAGAGAGAATAGGTATAAGCATAGGTAAGGAGAGAGAAGATTATTATAGAGCACTTGCAAAATCTTTTATGATATCTAGTGATTTAGGTCATGGTCTACATCCAAACTATGTTGAAAAGTCTGATCCTACAAATAGGCCTATAGTTAATAAAGGGCCAATTATAAAGATCAGCGCAAATCAAAGCTATACATCAGATAGTGTATCAAGTGCTGTGTATAGAAGTATATGTGAAAGAGCTGGAGTACCAGTTCAGATATTTGTTAATCGTTCAGATGAGAAAGGCGGTTCAACCATAGGGCCTATATCTTCAAGTCATATAAATATATCTTCAGTAGATATGGGAATTGCCGTATTTTCAATGCATTCTATAAGAGAACTAGGTGGAGTAAAAGACTATATATATACAATAGAGTCTTTTAAAGAATTTTATAGCATATAAGGCATCTTTAATTTGTTATTTTCCTTCAGATGACTAAGAACAATTTTCTTGTTTTGCATATAATAAAAAAGAATAATGATTAGACTAGACATTTTGGGGAGGAATAACCGGCATGAAAACAGTTGGTACTATGGAAATTAAAGATGATATACTTTATATTGGTGGAGTAAGTACAGTAGATTTAGCAAAAGAGTATTCCACTCCTCTGTATGTTATTGATGAAGAGTTAACGAGAAGTCAATGTAGAAGATATTATGATGCTTTTAAAGTTGAAGAGAAAGGAAATAAAGTAGCTTATGCAGGTAAAGCCTTTTTAACATTAGCTATGTGTCAAATTGTAAGAGATGAAGGGTTACACCTTGATGTAGTTTCAGGTGGGGAACTCTATACTGCATGGAAAAGTAAATTTCCTATGGAGGAAGTTTATTTTCATGGTAACAATAAAACACTAGAAGAAATAGAGATGGGACTTAATCTAGGAGTGGGAAAGTTTGTTGTAGATAACATGTATGAGGTTGAAAGAATAAATAAAATAGCACAGAAAAAAAATAAAATACAAAAAATTCTTTTAAGATTAACTCCTGGAATAGAAGCCCACACCCATGAATATATAAAAACTGGGCAGATAGATTCAAAGTTTGGGTTTACAGTATTAGACAACAAAATAATAGATGTTGTAAAGAAAGTGATGAAATTTTCTAATATTGAATTTGTTGGATTACACTGTCATATAGGGTCTCAAATATTTGATACCAAACCCTATGAAGAAGAAGTTGAGATCATGTTATCTATAATAAATGATATTAAGACAGAAACGGGATATGAAGTTAAGGAATTAGATCTTGGTGGAGGTTTCGGTATATATTACAAAGAAGGTGATTCGCCTAAAAGAATAGAGGAATTTTGCGATGTAATATTAAATAAGGCAGAAACTGCTGCAGAAAAGCTTAATCTAAAACTTCCTTGTCTTGTTATAGAACCAGGAAGGTCTATTATAGGAAATGCAGGAACTACACTTTATACAGTTGGTTCTATAAAGGATATACCTAATATAAGAAAATATGTATCAGTAGATGGCGGTATGTCAGACAATATAAGACCTGCATTGTATAATGCTGAATATGAATGCATTATAGCCAATAAAGCAGAAAGTAGTTTAAGAGAAACTGTTACAGTGGCAGGTAAGTGCTGTGAATCAGGAGACATTCTATTAAGTAATGTTAAAATTCCGAAAGTAGAAAGTGGGGACATATTAGCTGTACTTACTACAGGTGCCTATGGATACTCTATGGCAAACAACTATAATAAGGTACCAAAACCACCAGTAGTTATTATTAATAATGGTAATACGAAATTAATTTGTAAAAGGCAAACCTTTGAGCAAGTTATAGAAAATGAAATAATGTTATAATATAGCATGTAAATAAAAAATGCATTGAGGAACTATATAGTTTTCTCAGTGCATTTTTTATTTATTACTAATTCATATTTTATGGTTTCTTGGGAATAATAATCAAAGCACAAATTCTTTTTAAAAGAAAGGATGAATTTTTATGCCTTACTATATTATGGTTTCGATGGTGTTAGTATTAATAATATTTTTTCTTATGTTTTCCAACAAAGCAGATGCTGATGAAGAAAATATAATGGATGATGTACCTATTTTAAATGTAAGCAGAGATGAATTAGAAAAACATGCTCTAGAGATATCTAATTATGAGGCTGTTACTAAAAGAGGTAACTGTAGAAGAATGTTAGTGAGAAGTCTAGATACTAGTTACAGAAAAATATTAAAAGGTCATGATTATGTAGAAAGAGAAGTCAGAAACAAAAAAGAATTACTTCAAGCGTCAGAATGGTTATTGGATAATCTTTATATAATTCAAAGGGAATATAAAGATATAAAAAGTAATATGCCAGAGACGTATTATAAGAATCTTCCTGTAATGAGAAAAGGTATTTTAAAGGGGTATCCTAGAATTTACTATATTGCTGTAGAATTGGTGTCCCATACAGATGGAAGAGTAGATGAAGAACTCTTAGCAACTTTCATAAATGCTTATCAAAAAAATAAAATATTGACTAGTGGTGAATTATGGGCATTCCCAATAATGATAAGAATAGCACTAATTCAGAATATAAGTAAAATTACAGAAAGAATTGTATTAGTGCAAAAGGCAAGAAGAAAAGGAGATGAAATTGCAGAAAGAATTATAGATGCCTTTAACAATGAAAAAGTTACAGAAGAAATTAATAAACTTTCAGAAGAAAAAATAATATTTTCGACCACCTGTGTTGAAAGACTGTTAAAGGTATTAAGAGATAATGGAGTAGAAAACCCAATTGTATATAAGTGGATAGATAACCTGTTGGATAAACAAGAAACTAATACAGAGACATTAATAAATATAGAACATCACAAACAGTCCTCTTATCAAATATCCATAGGAAATTCTATAACAGGAATCAGAGAAATTGCAGCAGCAAACTGGAAAGAAAACTTTGAAAAGTTAAGTTATGTTGAAAAAGTTTTAAGGCAGGACCCATCACATATATACGAAAATATGGATTTTAAGTCTAGGGATTATTATAGACATAGATTGGAAAAGTTATCTAAGTACGTAAATGCCCCAGAAGCATTTATAGCAAAAAAAGCTATCGAATGTGCGGAGGAAGCGTTAGAAAGTAAAGAGTCACAGGAATTTGAGAAGCATGTTGGTTACTACATAATTGATGATGGGGTAGAGTGCTTAAAAAGTAAGATTGATTTTAAGCAAAAAGGATTTCCAGGTATAACTAGTGCATTTATAAAGGGAAATGTTAGCTTATATACAGGAACTATAGTTTTAGGAACTATAATTTTAACAAGCTTAATAATAGGAACTAGTTTAATTAATGACAATAACCCGGTATTGTGGAAATACGTAGTTATAGCAATATCACTTATAATTCCCTGTAGTGAAATTATTATTTCTATATTTAATTGGAGCATTAATAGACTAATCGATCCAAGATTTATACCTAAAATAGAGTTTAAACGTGGAATAACCGAGGAATTCAGTACTGTAGTAGTAATTCCTACCTTGTTGAATAATGTGGAAAGAGTTAAAAGCTTAGTTGACGATATGGAAGTTTACTACTTAGCTAATAAGGAAAACAATACATATTTTGCTCTACTAGGAGATTTTAAGGATAGTAACCAGGAACATGAAGATAACGATAAATTAATAATTAAAACTGCTTTGAAACTAATAGAAGACTTAAATAAAAAATATTGTAAAGATACAAAAGAAATTTTTTATTTTTTTTGCAGGCATAGAAAGTTTAATGAAAAAGAAGGTATTTGGCTTGGTTGGGAAAGAAAGAGAGGAAAACTTGAAGAATTTAATACTTTGTTAAGAGGATCTAAAAATACTAGTTATGATGTAATAAGTGGTGATATAAAAAATTTATATACTGTTAAGTATGTAATAACCCTTGATGCAGATACTCAGTTGCCAATGGGCAGTGCTAGGAAACTAATAGGTGCGATGGCGCACGTATTAAATAGACCTTATGTAGATAGTAAAAGAAAAATAGTACTGAGAGGACACGGATTAATGCAGCCTAGAGTGAGTGTAGGGAATTTAAGTGCCAATAAGACTATGTTTTCTAAGATTTTCTCCGGCGAAACAGGTCTGGATATGTATACTACCTCTATATCTGATGTATATGAGGATTTATTTGATGAAGGCATTTTTACGGGAAAAGGCATATATGATGTAGATGTTTTTAATAGCATGCTTAAAGACGAAATCCCAGAAAATGCAGTTCTAAGTCATGATTTACTTGAAGGTTCTTATGTAAGAGCAGCATTGATTACTGATGTAGAGTTTATTGATGGATATCCTGCTTATTATAACTCAAGTGCTAAAAGATTACATAGATGGGTAAGAGGAGATTGGCAGTTGCTGCCTTGGTTACTAAAAAAGACACCTCTAAATACGTTATCTAAGTGGAAGATATTCGACAATTTAAGAAGAAGTCTTTTAGCGCCATCAATTATCATACTTACAATAGTATCTTTAGGTATATTTTTTAAGCCGGATAAGTGGCTTGTAATTACATTTATTTCATTGCTGTGTCCGATACTTTTTGATGTATCAGAGGCGGTAGTATCACCTATTAAGGGAATAAGTTTATCTGGCAAGATTAATAGTGGTAAAAACATAATTGAACAGTTTTTTTTAATATTTTGTTTTTTACCCTATCAATCATACTTAATGCTAGATGCTATAATTAGAACTTTGTATAGATTAATTATAACTAAGAGAAATTTACTTCAATGGCAAACAGCAGAAGATGTAGAAGCAAGTTCAGGCAGAGGACTAAAGGATTTTATACAATTAATGTGGGTAGGTAGTGCAATAAGTATCTTTATAGGAATTTTATCATTTGATAATTCCCTTGAAACAGGGTTGCTTATGATTCCTTCTTGTGTAATATGGTTCTTTAGTCCCTGGATAGCATATAGTATAAGCAAAGAATCAGTAAGCATAAAAGAGGATTTAACTGAAGAGCAACAAGAATTACTTGGAAGATTAAGTAGAAGAACATGGGCATACTTTGAGGATTTTGTAGGTCCCAAAGATAATTGGCTTGCACCAGATAACTATCAGGAAGACCCTCCAAAGGGGATAGCAACAAGAACCTCACCAACTAATATGGGTATGGGATTAACATCTAACTTAGTTGCCTTCGATCTTGGATACATAGGAATATTAGAATTGGAAGAAAGAATAGATAAGATAGTTACTAATATGGAACTGCTAGAAAAATATAAAGGACATTTCTATAACTGGTATGATACAAGAGCCTCAAAACCTCTTTATCCTAGGTATATATCTACAGTAGATAGCGGAAATCTAATTGGATACATGTGGCTTGTAAATGAATCCTTAGAAGAATATAAAAGGATTCCTGTAATCAGAAAAGAATTGGTTTCAGGAATAATGTATACTTTGAAGCTTGCTAATTATGAGATTGAAAAAGTATTCGATATAAAGAATTTTTATGCAGATATATATGATGAATTAAGTAGAGAGGAACTCAGTGTAATATCTTGGAAGATGAAATTACAGGGACTTTGGAGAAAGTGCATAGAAATAGAAAAGAAGGAAGGGGGAAAGGATCTATATTGGAATCACAAGGCAAAACATGCCATAGGTAAATATTTAAGTGAAATTCAAAGGCTGTTTCCTTGGGTTGACCTAATAAATGAAAAATTAGATAAATCTAGTAGTTTAGCAGAAAAACTAAAAAGGTTAGCTGATCAAACTGCATTGAAGGATTTGCCAGAAGAAATAGATAACTTGCAAATTGAAGATTACTTAGCGAAATCCAAAGAAAATAAAGGTTTTATACAAGAGATAAAGCAGTTGCTATTAAGTAGTAAGAATGAAGCAGTAAGTTTAATTCAAAATATAGAAAAAATAATAAAAAGAATAAACGATATTGCTGAAAATACCAATTTCAGAATGCTTTATAATGAAAAAAGACAGCTATTCTCTATAGGATATGATGTAGAAAGAGATAGTGTAGGAAATAGTTATTATGATTTATTGGCGTCAGAAGCAAGGCAAGCAAGTTTTATAGCAATAGCTAAAGGAGATATAGAACAAATTCACTGGTTCAAACTAGGTAGAGCTATGACCGTGGCTGGCAGAAGTAAAGGGTTAGTATCATGGACAGGAACGATGTTTGAATATCTTATGCCTCTCATAATTATGAGAAATTACCCCAATACATTGCTAGATGAAACCTACAAAGCCATTGTGGAGGGACAGAAAAGTTATGGAAGACTAAGAGGAGTTCCTTGGGGAATATCTGAATCTGCATTTTACCATTTTGATATAGATTTAAACTATCAATATAAGGCTTTTGGAGTCCCAGGCATAGGGCTAAAAAGGGGGCTAGCAAATGAATTGGTAATTGCACCTTATGCTACCGTAATGGCATTACAGGTTGACTTAAGGGGAGCTCTCGACAATATAAAAAACCTTATGAAAATTGGCATGGAAGGAAGGTATGGCTTTTATGAAGCTATAGACTATACCAAAGAGAGAATTCCGTCAGATAATAAGGGAGCCCTGGTAAAATGCTTTATGGTTCATCATGAAGGTATGAGTTTGATGGCTCTGGATAACATTTTAAAAGGCAATATACTTCAAGAGAGATTTCATAAAATTCCTAGAGTAAAAGCTGCGGAACTACTTCTTCAAGAAAAGGTTGCGAAGGTAATCGTATATGATAGAGAGCAGCATTACGATAATCGAGAAGTTGTAGCAGAAAAACAAAATTTAATAGGTAGAAGATATAGCACAGCAAAAACTGAGATGCCAGAGACTCATTTAATGTCAAACGGAAGCTACTCTTTAATGATAACTAATAGCGGTGGTGGATATGCTAAAAAAGATAATATGACGGTTTATAGGTGGAGAGAAGATGTGACAACGGATAACACTGGCATGTTCTTTTATATAAAGAATTTAAATTCAAATGAATTTTGGAGTGCAACCTATGAGCCTTGTAAGGAAGAAAGTGATGAGTATCAAGTTACATTTCAGTTAGATAAGGCTGAGTTTGAAAGAAAAGATGGAAATATAAGAACTCAAACAGAGATTACTGTTTCTAGTGAAGACAATGCAGAAATAAGGAGGTTATCTATAACAAACCATAGTGACCATACAAGAGATATAGAGATTACAAGCTATTGTGAAGTTACACTTGCACCTTATAATGCAGATTTAGTTCACCCTAGTTTTAGTAATTTATTTATTAAAACTGAGTTTATAGATAATCCAGGTTGTATTATTGCTAATAGAAGACCTAGGTCAAAAGGTTCTAAAATACCTTGGATTATGCAAACAATTGCTTTAGAGGGTAAAGCTATAGGGACAGTTCAGTATGAAACAAGTAGAGCTAATTTTATTGGTAGAGGAAGAGATTTGTCAAATCCTCAGGCGATGGATAATGATAAGCAGTTAAACATGACTATAGGAGCAGTGCTAGACCCTATAATTAGCATGAGAGTTAGAGTAAGTATAGATAAGGGAGAAACCTGTAGATTAGCATATACAACAGCAGTAGGTGATTCTAATGAGCAGGTAATTCAACTAGCTAAAAAATATAGCGATATTAATAATATAAATAGGGTATTTGAACTTGCGTGGAGCTCAATACAAGTAGAAATGAATTATTTGGGCATAAAATCATCACAGGCTAATATATATCAATCTATAGCATCAAAAATTCTGTTTGTAAATACTCTGTTTAAAGATAGAACTGATTACATTAAGAATATAAGAAAAGGGCAATCCTCATTATGGTCCTATGGAATATCAGGAGACTTTCCAATAGTTTTACTTATTATAAGGGATGAAAGTCACACGGATTTAGTAAGGCAACTTTTGAAGGCGCATGAGTACTGGAGTATAAAGGGACTAAAAGTAGATTTAGTTATATTAAATTTACAGGGGACTTCTTATATTCAGCTTTTACAAGATGCAGTAAGAGATTTAATAAGTTCAAGTCATGCTAGAGATAAACAAAACAAAGCAGGAGGAGTGTTTCTTCATAATACATCAACTATTAAAGAGGAAGATGTAGATTTACTTATAGCTATATCAAGATTAGTGATAGACGGAGAAAAAGGATCATTGATATCACAAATCAAAGATACTAATGAAGAGATAGATGAGGAAGCTCAGGCTAATAATAATTTAGAGAAAGATGAAACTTTAGCAGTACATCCAAATGAAAGACTTTCAAGCAGCTATAAGTTTAAGGTTCCTGAATTATCTTATTTCAATGGTATCGGAGGATTTAATAATGAGAATAATGCATATATTATTGTGTTAAAGGATTATGAAAACACCCCTGCACCTTGGATAAATGTAGTTTCAAATAATCGCTTTGGTTTTCATGTTTCTGAAAGTGGAGTTGCTTATACATGGCATAAAAATAGTAGAGAAAATAAATTAACTACATGGTCAAATGATCCTGTTATGGATAATGAGGCTGAGGAAATTTATATAAGAGATGAAATAACAGGAGCGATTTGGAGTATATCTCCTAAACCTATAAGAGATAGTGGAGAGTATATAATTGAGCATGGTTTTGGATATTCAACCTTCAAACACGAAGCCCAGGGTGTAATAGGTGAAATGACCATGTTTGTAGATATGAATGAAAGTGTTAAGTTATGTAGAATAAAACTAAAGAATAATACAGATGAAAAAAGGGTGTTATCTGTTAGTTATTATACAAAACTTGTACTTGGAGTAACGCATGAACAAACTGCTCAATATATATATACAGACTTTAATGAGGAAAATAAATATATATATGCCAGAAATCCATATAGTGAGCACTTTGGTAACTTAATATGCTACATGAAAATGTTTGGTGGCAATGAACTTTCATATACAGGAGATAGAAAGGAGTTTATTGGTAGAGGAGGAGATTACCACAAGCCTAAAGCTTTAAAGTTTAAAAAAATGCGTAATACAGTAGGTGCCGGGTTTGATCCTTGTTTTGCACAGAATACCAAATTAACTTTAAGTAGGGGAGAAGAAAAAGAGATTTTAGTATTACTTGGTCAAGATGAAAGCTTTGATTCTATAGAAAAAGTTATAAGTAAATATGGAGACCCACAGAAAGCTAATGAAGAACTAGACAATACAAAAGCTTACTGGAGGAATTTACTTGGAACTATACAGGTAGAGACACCGGATAAGTCCATGGATTTAATGATAAATGGATGGTTAATGTATCAAGTTATATCCTGTAGATTCTGGGCAAGGACAGCATTTTATCAATCAGGGGGAGCTTATGGATTCAGAGATCAGCTTCAAGATGTAATGGCTATAGGTTATTTAGACCCTAAAATTACAAGAGAATATATAATTTATAGTGCAAGTAAGCAATACTTAGAGGGCGATGTACAGCATTGGTGGCATCCAGTTGTAGAAAGCGGAATTAGAACAAGGTTCTCTGATGATTTATTGTGGTTACCGTATGTAACTATAGACTATATACAAAATACTGGAGATTACAGTATTTTAGATGAAGAAGCTGGGTATTTGGAAGATGAACCTTTAAAAGAAGGTGAAGATGAAAGATATAATATTTCTAGAATATCTGATAGAAAAGGAACCATTTATGAACACTGTATAAAAGCAATAGAGATATCATTACGATTTGGAGAACACAATATTCCTCTTATGGGTTCAGGGGACTGGAATGACGGTATGAGTACTGTAGGAAACAAAGGAAAAGGAGAAAGTGTATGGCTTGGATGGTTCTTGTACAGTATCCTAGATAAGTTTGTAGCTTTATGTAATGCCAAAGGTGATACTGAAAAAGTTAAAAAGTATAATGAAGTAAAAGAATTTATTAGGGATAACCTAGAAAAGAATGCATGGGATGGAGGATGGTACAGAAGAGCATATTTCGATGATGGAACACCTCTAGGTTCTATGCAAAATGATGAGTGCCAAATTGATTCTTTATCACAATCTTGGTCAGTTATATCTGGAGCTGGAAAAGAATCTAGAGTTAAAGAAGCTATGGAAGCGCTTAAAAGAAATCTCATAAAAGAGGATAAAGGCATAGTAATGCTGCTTACACCTGCTTTTGATAAATCTACTAAATTAGAACCTGGATATATTAAAGGATATGTTCCAGGTGTAAGAGAAAATGGAGGGCAGTATACTCATGCATCAATATGGGTGGTATTAGCTCTAGCGAAAATGGGCGATAATAACAAAGCTTGGAGTATATTCAATATGATAAACCCAATAAATCACGCTAAGTCATATTTAAATTGCCAAGTCTACAAAGTTGAGC
This sequence comes from Clostridium magnum DSM 2767, assembly GCF_001623875.1. GTDB lineage: Bacteria > Bacillota > Clostridia > Clostridiales > Clostridiaceae > Clostridium_AM > Clostridium_AM magnum. The sequence continues at coordinate 339,193 of NZ_LWAE01000001.1, forward strand.
CATATGTTATGACGGCAGATGTTTATGCTGTAGAACCTCACACAGGCAGAGGAGGGTGGAGCTGGTACACCGGTGCTGCTGGATGGATGTATAGAACGGGTATAGAAGGTATACTTGGCTTTAGATTTGAAGGAAGTAATGGGTTTACAGTAAATCCATGTGTGCCAGATGAATGGAAAGATTACAATATATTCTATAATAGAGGAGATTGCAAGTACAAGATTCATGTCTTAAGAGGTGAAGATAAAGGTATTTGGTTAGACGGTAGCAAAGTTGAAAATAGGATAGTACCTTTCAAAGAAGCTGGAGAATATGAAGTTAAAGTGATAATTTAACTGGTGGTATATTGGCAAAGTCTATAAAAAATAATAAAATTATAAAAATAAAAGAAGGAATTTTGAACTTTGGCTAGAATTATTATTAATAGAAATAAAGTATTAGGAGGTATCTATTATGACTGAAGTTAAACAAATATATAAATGTGAGATTTGTGGAAATATCGTAGAAGTAGTTCATAGAGGTGGAGGGACTTTAACTTGTTGTGGAAAGCCAATGAGGCTCTTTACAGATAATACTGTAGATGCTGCGGTTGAGAAACACTTGCCTGTAATAGAAAGTATAACTGATGGAGTAATTGTAAGAGTTGGAGAAGTAGAACACCCTATGTTAGAGGAGCATTATATTGAGTGGATAGAGATACACACTGCAAACAAAGTATATAAAAAGTATTTAAAACCAGGTGAAAAACCAGAAGCAATATTTAAGGTAGATGAAGAAGTTTTATTTGCAAGAGAATATTGTAATATACACGGATTATGGAAAAAATAATATAAATTTTGGATGTCATGGAAGTATTCCATGACATTTTACTTTAATAAGTAAAAGTTTTCTGCTATTATAAAGTTATTTAGGTATGTCAAAAATAAAATTAGAGGTGTATAAAATGGAGAACAATAAGAAAATAATATTTAGTGGAATCCAACCATCAGGGGATTTGACAATTGGAAACTATTTGGGGGCGCTAAAGAATTGGGTTAAATTACAGGATCAGTATGACTGTTATTACTGTGTAGTAGACCTACATGCTATAACAGTAAGACAGGAGCCAAAGGATTTAAGAAAAAGAACACTTGAAGTGTTAGCGATATATTTAGCTGCAGGACTTGATCCGGAAAAAAATACCATATTCATTCAATCACATGTTTCAACACATTCAGAAGCAGCTTGGCTTTTAAATTGCTATACTTACACTGGTGAACTTAGCAGAATGACACAATTTAAAGATAAATCCAAGAGATATGGGGAAGCCACTGTTAGTGTAGGATTATTAGACTATCCTGTATTGATGGCCGCAGATATACTATTATATAATGCTGATTTAGTTCCTGTAGGAAAGGATCAAACTCAACATTTAGAAATTACAAGAGATATTGCTCAAAGATTTAATAACTTATATAGTCCTACATTTACAATTCCAGAAGGGTATATTCCAGAAGCGGGAGCAAAAATTATGGATTTGCAGGAGCCTACGAAAAAAATGTCGAAGTCTTCTGATAATCCAAATAGCTATATATTAATTATGGATTCGCCAGATGTTATAAGAAAGAAAATTAGTAGGGCTGTTACTGATACTTTAGGTATAGTTAAGTATACTGATGAGCAACCAGGAATAAAAAACTTAATTACAATAGTAAGCTCTATAACTGCAATGAATCCAGAAGAAATTGAGAAAAAATATGAAGGTCAAGGATATGCTCAATTTAAATCAGATGTAGCTGATATTATAATAAATGAATTAGAACCTATACAAAAGAAAGTTAACGAATTCTTATCAGATAAGACTTATTTAGAAAGTGTATATAAGAAGGGCGCTGAAAAGGCATATTACATTTCTAATAAGGTTCTTAGAAAGATGCAGAAGAAAATAGGTTTTATACCAAAACAGTAACTGATATAAAAAATAGGCTAGTTACCATATGGCAACTAGCTTGTTTTTTCATCTTTTAATATGAATTTATTTATTACATGGGCAACCCCATGTTCATCATTTGTCTTTGTGACATAGTTAGCTACTTTTTTTAGTTCAGGGAAGGCATTACCCATAGCTACTCCAAGACCAGCATATTGGATCATGTGAATGTCATTTCCTGCATCACCCATGCAAATTACTTCTTCTTGTTTTATTCCTAAGCTCTTAGCCAAAAGTTCTACTCCAAAACCTTTATTAACTTTTTTATTTATAAATTCAAGGAAAAATGGAGCACTTCTAACAACAGTATATTTATCGTAAACTTCTTTAGGGAGTTTTTCTATAACTTTAGATAAAATAAACTCTTTATCAATGAACATTATTTTAACTATAGTTGTAGAGTTGTCCACTTTATCGAAATCAACTATTTCTAGTGGTATATTGTTAATGTTGGACTCTAATTCACTATATTCATTAATCTTAGGGGTTATACAAGCTGTTGGAGTTAGAGCGTGGATATTTACAGATAATTTTTTACTTAGATCATATAAATATTTAAGATCATTTAGATCCAATAAGTTTTCAGCAATTATTTCTCCAGTTTTAGTATTTTGAACTACAGCACCATTAAATGCAACGGCATAGTCATCTTCTGTTAATAAGTTTAACTCTTCTAGGTATCGGCTAATTCCTTTTGTAGGTCTTCCAGTAGCTAATACTACTTTTACGCCTTTTTCTCTTGCCCGCTCTATAGCTTTAAAGTTTTCAGTAGATATCTTCTTGTTCTCATTTAACAAAGTTCCATCCATATCTAGTGCTACTAATTTATACATTGATAACCTCCTAAATTGTGTTTTGATATTGATACAATAATTATACATAGTAATAACAATAAAAGAAATGGTTCAGTTTTTTGATTATAGACTGTTGAAGTTAACTGTATAGATAATTAAACGTTTACTGTGATATAGTAATAATCTTTGATAAATTTAAGTTAGTTACTGAGTACTAGAATAAGTTCAGTTGACATCAGTACATAATAAAGTTAAAATCATTGATGAAAGCAAAAAGAGAAGAGGAGAGAAAAGCTGTGGCGGACTTAATAAATGAGATTGAAAAAAGAAGAACCTTTGCAATAATATCTCACCCTGATGCTGGAAAAACAACATTGACTGAAAAGCTGTTGTTATATGGAGGCGCAATAAGACTTGCAGGTTCTGTTAAGGCTAGAAAAGCTTCAAAGCATGCAGTATCTGACTGGATGGAAATAGAGAAGCAAAGAGGTATTTCGGTTACATCTTCAGTTATGCAGTTTAATTATGATGGATACTGCATAAACATATTAGATACACCTGGACACCAAGATTTCAGTGAGGATACATATAGAACCTTAATGGCAGCTGATAGTGCTGTTATGGTAATCGATGGTGCAAAAGGTGTGGAAGAGCAAACAAAAAAGCTTTTCCATGTTTGTTCTCTAAAGGGTATACCTATTTTTACATTTATAAATAAAATGGATAGAGAAGCTAAAGATCCATTTGAACTAATAGAAGATATAGAAAATGTTTTAGGCATAAAGTCATATCCAATAAATTGGCCAATAGGCTCAGGTGCAGATTTTAGGGGTGTTTATGATAGAAGTCAAAAGTTAGTTGAAGTTTTTAATGGCGGAAATCATGGCCAAACTGAAGTAGAGTCTATAGAAGGTAATATAGATGACCAAATATTTAATAGTCTATTAGGAGATGCCTTACATAGCAAGTTAAAGGATGATATAGAATTACTTGATGTAGCAGGGGATGAATTTGACTTAAATAAAGTAAGTAATGGTTCCCTTACCCCTGTGTTTTTTGGAAGTGCTTTGACTAACTTTGGAGTAGAGCCCTTCTTAAAGGAGTTCTTAAACTTAACTACTGCACCATTACCACGAGAATCAGATCAAGGTAAAATTGATGTGTTTAGTGAAGATTTTTCAGCTTTTATATTTAAAATTCAAGCTAATATGAATCCTGCACATAGAGATAGAATTGCATTTATGAGAATTTGCTCTGGTAAATTCAAAAAGGGTATGGAAGTTTTCCATGTTCAAGGTGGAAATAAAATTAAGCTTGCACAACCACAGCAATTTTTAGCACAAGATAGAGAAATAATTGAAGAAGCATATGCAGGAGATATCATCGGGGTATTTGATCCAGGTATCTTTAATATAGGAGACACTTTATGCTCAACTACCAATAAATTTAAGTTTGAAGGAATACCTATATTTGCACCAGAACATTTTGCAAGAGTTAAAACCATGGATACTATGAAAAGAAAACAGTTTATAAAAGGTATAACTCAAATTTCACAAGAAGGTGCTATCCAAGTATTTAAGCAATTAAATATAGGAATAGAAGAAATAATTGTAGGTGTTGTTGGAGTATTACAGTTTGAAGTATTGGAATATAGACTCAAAAGCGAATATAATGTAGATATAAAAATGGATAGGCTTCCGTACAGATATATAAGATGGATTGAAAATTCAGATATAGATGTAAATAAGCTTACATTAACAAGCGATACTAGACTTGTTAAAGATCTGAAGGAAAGAGATATTGTAATATTCCAAAGTGAGTGGGCAATAAGTTGGGCATTAGAACATAATAAAGGACTTGTATTATCTGATATTGGTAAGTCAGAATAAGTAAATATGTATTTCATAATTTAGATATAGCTTTAAAAAATATACATAAAAGGTTTAGGCTTTTATCAATCCGAGGATAAAAGTCTAAACCTTTTTATATATTACTGTATTAAATTTACATAGTAATTGTCGATGTAAGTTGACTTTATATTGTTATAGTAGTAAGAATTAAGAGGTTTCAATAGCAATATTTTACCTTTGTCTAGTACAAAATCTACTAGTTTAACAGTTCCGTAGGCAAGTAATAAACCACCAAAAACATCTATTACCCAGTGTATTTCTAGATACATTGTAGAGAATATTACACTTAAGCAAAAGAATCCCCAAACATATTTGAAAGGTTTGCTTTTTTCTCTTATAACTAATAGGAACATTGCAAAGGCTATAGAAGTATGCATAGATGGGAAACAATTCAATGTAACCCCTGCAGCAGCCTGTGGACTTAAGTTTCTTGCCAGTCCATCGGGATGTCCCAACACATACCAAACCTCTTGTAAATGAAACATAAGATAAAAAGGAGTAATTAAAAATACTTGTACAATATGCCCGGATAAACCGTATCTAAGCATCTTTTTAAAATCCTTAGAAATGGCAGCTCTATAAAGTGGCAGTAACACTGGTAATACAAATCCATTATTATAAACCATTCTTAAAAACCAAGTAAGGGTTTCAGGTTTATAGATTCTTGCAAAAGCTGCATCGTTAAAAGGAATTTGTTGAAACATAGGATTTAAATCTACTACGATGTCTTTGCTCATTTGCCAACTTAACATCTTTCCCCAAAATGTATATCCATGAACACTTATATAGGATACAAACATTAAAAAAGGAATAGCTAAAGATAAGAATGGAAGCCACTTTACATCCTTTCTAATATCTGAATAAGCTGTGAAGCAGGCAAAAGCTAACATAAATGTGTAAGCTTTATAATCAACGCCTGAGTCTGAGTGAAGAGCGATTATAATAGCTTTTCGTAAAAAATATAAGCCTATCAAAATAAAGAAATATTTATTTAATAAGTCATAGGCTTTAGCAAAGAAGTTTTTTGCTACGTCGATGGCTCTTTTTTCTATAAAATTAGACATAAATTGATCCCCTCCCAACACAAAATAAATTATATCATAGAGTGTAAGGGGAAGTATATAAGTAAATATAGTTATTGTTAGTGGTTAATTCGATTTATTTTTATATAAATAATATAAGGAGCTTAGAAAAAATTCTAAACTCCTTATATTATTTATCCGATGACTACCCGCTCTAATACTCCCATCTTCTTCAAAGTGTATGTCTCGAGCGGGTACGTCCCTGGATTCGTTCAACTAAGAATCAGATAGGGTTGAAACCCCACCTGATTCAATTTTTCACTTCATTACATATTTTTTTTTCTACCAAATAATGCATCAACTATGAAGACTACTGCTGCTACAATAAGAAGAAGGTTGATGAAACTACCTCCAATTCTAAATATTAATCCTATAAGCCAAAATAATAATACAAAACCACCAAGCCATCTTAGAAATGACATAAATATTACCTCCTAAAAAATTTATATATTTTTAGTGATAATGTTATTATTATCATTATTGCTAAAAATTATTAATAAAAATTTATTTTTAACATTGATATATATTGTATCGTTACACTTTGAAATTTTAGCAATTATTAATATAATAAGTGTTAAATGTGATTGTATTAATAAAAGGAGTGTGTGGATCGAAGATGGAACAAAAAAAGATAACTCTTAGCAATGTTAAAACACAAGATATGGTACAGGTAGCTCTTATGGCCGCATTAACCTATATATCAACAGCGGCAATTAATGTACCTATGGGGTCTATTTTAAAAGGAGTAGTTCACCTTGGAGATACTATGATTTTTTTAGCTGCAGTATTATTAGGTAGAAAAAAAGCATTTTTATCTGCAGCTATAGGAATGTGTATGTTCGACTTATTTTCGCCATATATAATTTGGGCTCCATTTACATTCTTTATAAAGGGAATTATGGCATACATTGCAGGAACTATAGCTTATAGGAAAGATTATGACGGCAATAATCTGTGGAATAATATTATTGGTTTTGCATTGGGGGGCATATGGATGATAGCTGCATATTATGTAGCAGGTGTACTTATAATGCACTTCGTAATGAATGTAGCTTTAGGTCAAGCGTTGATGCTTTCAATAGGTGAAATTCCTGGCAATATAACACAGGTGGTTGCAGGTATAATTTTAGCAATACCTTTGGGAAGGATATTAAAGAAAGCTAATGTAATAAGAAAATATTAAAAAAAGAGAGGGTAATACCTCTCTTTAACATTCTTATCTGTCTCTCATTCTATTCTTTTCTGCTTTTCTTGCTCTTCTACATTCTGGGCATCTTACTGGATCATTTTCAAATCCTTTTTCTTTGTAAAATTCTTGCTCACCCTCTGTAAATACAAATTCTTTTCCACAGTCTTTACATACAATATTCTTGTCTGCCATTGAAAAAAACCTCCTTAAAAACCATAGGACTAATATTCTTCTTGATAAATTACCTCCTATGACTAAGGAGAATAGAGTACCTTGAAAGAAATTGACCTATTAAAAATTATTTATAGAGTAAAACTCTATAAATATTATACCACGTTTTATCCAAAAAACAATATTCCAAAGGAGTATTCAAAGTAAAATGGTAAAAATGTATAATAAAACATATTAAAAAGTAGTATAAATAGTATTATAATTAAAATAAAAATATTTGCACAAAATGAGAGTATGAAGTGGAAACTTAAATCAGATGGGATTTTAAATCCCACCTGATTCTTAGTTGAACGAATCCAGGGACGTAGCCGATCTTTACTGCCGCTTTGAAGAAGATGGGAGTATTAGAGCGGCTAGTCATCGGATGAATATTTATATAATGAATTTGAGGGTGTTAATATGGATAGGAAAAAGCTTACAAACTTGCTAAAAAAAATAGAAGGCCCAAAGTTAGATTTTAAACAATATATTCAAATTGACACTGATAGTGGAAGAAAGGAACTAGCTAAAGATATATGTGCTATAGCAAATTCAAAAGGGGGAAGAGGATACCTGATAATAGGAATTGAAGATAAGACAAAGAGGATAACTGGTATAGGGGATTTAGAACTCAGTGAAGAAAAGGTTCAACAAATTATAAGCTCGAGAATCGAACCGCCGATACCAATATCTTTAGAATTTATAGAATATGAAAATAAAAAAGTGGCAATTATAAGTATATATGATGGACCACAAAAACCATATCAAATGAGAGATAACGGTGCTTTTTACATAAGAAGAGGATCTACTAATGATACAATGAGAAAGCAAGAAATAATCTCTGCTCTTCACGAAAATTTAAATTTAAATGTGGAGTTATGCCCAATACCTAATAGTGATGTAAAATGTATTGATGATAATATTGTTGATAAGTACTTTTCTAATCAAGGTATTGAAGTGAATGTAGAAAATAGAATAGACCTTATGGAAAATGCTTCAATTATATATATAGATAAAGATACGGGAAAGTATATGGTTACATTAGGTGGACTATTAGTCTTTTGTAGAAATAACAATATATACATACCACATAATATGGTCAAAATAGTTAATAAATTAAATAAAAGTGCTGAGAAAACTGTGATTGTTCAAGGGGATTTGCGTTCTATAATTAGCGAAAGTGAAAATATTCTTAAGAACTTACTACCTAAATCTTATCCTATAGAAGCAGTGTATGAAGGAATTAAGAATGCAGTAATTTACAGGGATTACACAGTGTTTTATAAAGAAATAGAAGTTATAATTGATTATAATAGTATTATTGTTACAAGTCCGGGCATATTAATAAAGAGAAGAAATACAAACTATGTAAATTATGTGAAAAGAAACATGTGGGTTTATGAAAAAGTAATTGCACTAGATAGTAAATCAAAAATTATCAATTCAGGAATGGGTTTTAAAAGAATGCAAAAAGCATTTAGAAACAAAGGTAGAGTAAATTTTATAAACTCTATTAATGATAATGAGTTTAAGGTTATATATCCTGGTGTTAAAGGTTTCAAATAAACTTCAAAATATGGCATAGCGCATATAAAAAGGATATTACATTAAAAGGTAAAAATGATATAATTATGAATATTTTTTAAATGCTTGAAAATGTATTGAAAAAATATTCTGAATATTATATAATCTAATTATAAGGATAGCACCTAAATATTAAAGTAAGGGGTGGTAAACATGATTCACGTATTTTGTAACAAAAGAGGATCAGGAAAAACAAAAGCACTTATTAACCTAGCAAATGAGAAGGCTTTGGATTCAAAAGGACATATTGTCTTTATTAATGATGACAGGAGACACTTATTTCAATTGGACACTAGAATAAGGCTCATTTCTACAAGTGAATTTAGTTTAAGAAAACAAGAAAGCTTCTACGGATTTTTGTGCGGCATACTTTCAGAAGATTATGATATTGAGACAATTTTTGTTGATGGATTGTTTAATATTATAGAAGAGAATCTTCAGAATGCGGCACATTTGTTTTACGCTCTTGAAGGTCTATCAAAGCAATACAATGTTGAGTTTTTCATAAATGTTAATGAAGAACAGGAGATTCCGGAATTTATTAGAAAATATGTAGCTTAAATTATTTGAATATTCAATTACATCGGCTATTTTTTAGAAAATAACATCAGGTTTATATACTAAGGCTGGATTTATAAAATCCAGCCTTAAATTACTTTATCCATAAAAGTAAGAATTCAAATAACCAATCTTGCATAAATTACATCATTTCAGTAAAGTATTATATGTATGTAATAAATTTTACCATAAACATATATTATGTGTATTTAAATATTGATAAAAATATACTTTATATATATACTATAACTTATAACAAGGAATGACAATTTAAAACATTAGAAAGGTAGGGATTGAAGTGGCTAGCATTTATGACACTTTATTAGACCGCGGATACATAAAGCAGGTTACTCATGAAGAGGAGTTAAGAGAGTTATTAGAAAAGGAGAAAATAACATTTTACATAGGGTTTGACCCAACAGCAGATAGTTTACATGTAGGACATTTTGTACAGATGATGGTTATGACACATATGCAAAGAGAAGGACATAGGCCTATAGCTCTATTAGGTGGCGGAACTACAATGGTTGGAGACCCAAGCGGCAAAACTGATATGAGAAAAATGCTTACTAAGGAACAGATACAACATAATGCTGAATGTTTTAAAAAGCAATTTTCTAAGCTTATAGACTTTAGTGATGACAAAGCAATAATGGACAATAATGCAAATTGGTTATTAGGGCTTAACTATGTGGAGTTTTTAAGAGAAGTTGGAGCGCTTTTTTCTGTAAATAGAATGCTTACTGCTGAATGTTATAAGCAAAGACTTGAAAAAGGATTAACTTTTCTTGAGTTTAACTATATGCTAATGCAAAGTTATGATTTCTTAGAGCTTAACAGAAGATATAACTGTGTACTCCAAATGGGCGGGGACGATCAATGGTCTAACATAATATCAGGAGTAGATTTAATAAGAAGAAAAGAGAGTAAGCCAGCATATGGTATGACATTTGCACTATTAACTAATAGTGAAGGTAAGAAAATGGGTAAAACAGAAAAAGGAGCATTATGGTTAGACCCTGAGAAAACATCTCCATATGAATTCTACCAGTACTGGAGAAACATTGCTGATGCAGATGTTGAAAAGTGTTTAGCGCTTTTAACTTTCTTGCCTATGGATGAGGTTAGAAGATTAGGAGCACTTGAAGGTGCTGAAATAAATGAAGCTAAAAAAGTTCTTGCTTATGAAGTCACTAAGCTTATTCATAGTGAGGAAGATGCACAGAATGCCAAGAATGCTGCAGAAGCTTTATTTTCAGGTGGTCAAGATATGAGTGCTGTTCCGACAGTTACTATAGACAAGGATACATTGGGATGTACTATAATAGATTTACTTGTAAGTACAAAAATATTACCATCAAAAAGTGAAGCTAGAAGATTAGTACAGCAGGGTGGACTTACAATACATGATGAAAAGATTACTGATGCAAACATGGTAGTAACAGAAGATAAATTTAAAGATGGAAGTATGTTAATAAGAAGAGGAAAAAAGAACTATAATAGAATAGTCCTTGAATAGAAGACAGTGACTTTATAGAGTCACTGTCTTTCCTTATACATTATGTTTCCACATTATTACTGCATCTTCTTTATTATCTCCATAGTACTCTTTCCTGATACCTTGCTCTAAAAATCCATATTTTTTATAAAGATTCTGAGCTACTAGATTTGACTTTCTTACTTCTAAAGTAAGGCTAGTTATTAACTCTGTATGGCATATTTCTATAAGTGCCTCTAGTAAAAGGTTTCCGGCACCTATTCCTCTGTATTCAGGGTGTACAGCTATATTAGTTATATGACCTTCGTCTAAAATGAGCCACATACCAGCATATCCAATGAGTATTCCATCTTTTTTTGCTACAACATATCGTGCAAATTTATTGATTTCAATTTCTCTCTCGAAAGATTCTCTGCTCCATGGGGTTGGAAAGCTTAAAGCATCTATTTTCAAAACGCTATCAACATGCTCAAGCTTTAATGAAAGTATTTCAATGTTATTCATTCTGGGATGACTCCATCTTTTTATCATACTCCCTTTCGGCCTGAGACTTTCTAAGATAAAATGGAGCGAAGGTATATAAGTCATCATGTATTCCAGAACTGAGGAGATTCAAGCCTAGCTCTCCTAAGGATGATGCTCTTACTAAATTTAAATGAGTAGGGGCAAAACGAACATTTTGAATACTAGAGGAAAGATCATCTTTAAATTTAGGAACTGCATCACCAATAAAACAAATGGATTGATTATGCTTGCTTAGAAGCGAAATTAAATCCTCTATGGAAATAACCATGTGCTCGCTTATCGTGTGTAGCTTGTTATCTACAAATGTATACAAGGCAGTATAAACATTACCTCTAAGAGCATCTAGAATAGGGCATATAATTCCAGAAGTATATGCTAAATTGTAAGCAAGTGCATCTAGAGAAGAAATACCGACAAAGGGCTTCCCAGTGCCTTGACTTAACCCTTTAATAACAGAAGCTCCTATTCTAAGTCCTGTAAATGATCCTGGGCCTTTGGATACCACAAAACCATCTATAGAAGCAATATCTAGTTTCAAATTTTTTAGTAAACTATCAATCATAGACATAAGCACTACTGAATGCTGCTTTTTATAATTAAAGGTTATTTCAGCAAGCAACCTATCATCTTCAAGTACAGCGCAGGTTGCTGATTCTGTAGACGAATCTAAACTTAAAATTTTCATGTTTTATTTTAACTCCTTTATATAACTATATCTGTCACCATAATATTGTATTATAATTTTCCTAAAGTTTATACCAAGTTCCGGTACCTTTTTTATCTCCACCCATATATGTTCTTTTGGAATTAGATCTTCTATGTAATTTGCCCATTCTATAATACTTACAGCATCGCTGAATATATATTCGTCAAAGCCTATAGCTTCAATTTCATCTGGATCATTAACTCTATAAACATCAAAATGATATAACTTTAAACGACCTTCATATTCATTTACAATGGTAAAGGTAGGACTAGTTATTGGGGAGGATATCTCTAATCCCTCAGCAATACCTTTGGTAAAATGAGTTTTTCCTGTTCCAAGATCACCAGTAAGACAGATTATGTCACCAGGATGGACTATATTTCCAAGCTGCTTGCCTAAATTCATAGTGTCTTCTAAGCTATCAACGATAAATTCCATTATAATTCACCTCATAGATATTTTATCCAAAATAGCACAAAAAGAAAAGAAACATTAACTTTTTATTCTTATTTATTTGCAATGTTAAAATACATTATGTAAAATATATATATTATTCATTCAATGTATAGAGGTGAAAAAGGTGCAGAAAAAATTAAGTCTACTTCTAATTATATATATAGTACTTTTAACCGGATGTAGTAAAGAGCCACAAAATACTGCTATAAATAATAATGAAGTCGTAAAAATGGAGACTAGAAAAGATATAGATTTAAATATTATAACTACGGATAAGCTGCTTTATGGCATGGTGAAAAATATAGTAGGGGATAGACATTTAGTTGAATATATGTTCAAAAATAGGGAAAGGGAATTAGGTTTTCAATTTTCAGAGGACAGTTTGAATAATATAGCGAAAAAGGACTTATTTATATATATGGGCGCTGGGCTTGAACCATGGATAAATGATTTTGTAGATAAACTTAATAAAAATAAAGTGGGCGTAATAAATGTTTCAAGGGGAGTTAAGCTTTTATCATATAGTAAGGTAGTAAAATATAAGGACTCTGTGCTTAAAGATAATCCTTATTATCTATCAAATTTAGATAACTATAAAATAGCATTGATGAATATCAAAAACTCTATTCAAGATAAAGATCCTAAAAATAGAGATATATATGAAAAAAATTTTTCTGTAGCACTAAAGAATCTGGAGAATTATCAAAAGGAGTTAAAATCCGCCTGTGATAACTTAACGGAATTTACATTTATAGTTGTTGAAGATGAACTAAGTTATTTTGTAAAATACAATAATTTTAAGATATTAGATATAAATAGAGATAAAGATACAGTTAAAATAATGCCTGTTGATAAAACTGCAAAGCTAGATCTAGAATCTAAGTTGAAAGATAATAAAAAAATAGTTATTTTATATAACAGTGATGAAGTTTTAAAAAGTAATGAAGATATAATAAAAAACTACAATATTAAAGCTATAAATATGAAGACATATAGTATAGATACTAGCTATGAAGATGTCCTTAAAGGTAACATTGAAAGACTAAAGGCCTTTTATGAAAAGGAATCTGCTGTAAAATAATTCTGTGAAAAAAATATAAAAAAATGCTTGCATTTTAAATATATGTAATGTATAATAAATATTGTTCTTAGGGGTATGGCTCAACGGTAGAGTAGTGGTCTCCAAAACCATTGGTTGTGGGTTCAAATCCTACTGCCCCTGCCAAAGAAAAAAGTCTGTGGAAATAATATTCTACAGGCTTTTTTCTTTGGCGATTTTTGTTTTTTGTAAAACCTTTAGATTTTGTCTTAGAATACACAAGATAATATTAAAAATATTTTTAAACAATAGGTATAAAAAGAAAAAAGTTTGCAATCATGTGTCGGAAAAAGAATATTAAAAATGATACTAATTATATTATTTTATAAAAATTATAAAAGTTATTTGAATTTAAATTAAAGTTTACTAAAAATTTAACAATATATAAGACGATATATACAAGTTAGTAACAGTATTTATTTCGCGAGATAAATTTTGGAAAACAAGATAACGATTACAAAGTGATAAAATTTGAAAAATGACAGTGAAATAGTTGGTAGAAAAATAATCTAGAATTATTAAAAAAATCAAAAAAAATTTTGCAATTTAGAATGGAACTATGATAATATAGGAATATAATATAAAATCTTGTAAATAAGCCCCTTTTTAGTAGTGATTTCACAGGTTTTATTACAATATTTACCAGTAAAATTAATAATTCACTGGCGGCTTAAAGTTATAATATAACATTACATGTAATATGTGTAAAATATTAATTTTGCATTGAAAAACCTTAAGCAAATAAAGATATTTTCTCAAAGTTTTGATTTTTTAAAAAATACATGTTTATTTTTTAACATTTTTTCGTTAATTATCTTTTCTTTTTAATATAAAAGCAGTATAATTATAAATGTAACTATACAATTATTCTCAAATAAAAAAAATAATAGGGTTTTAGGCAATATTATGGATTACATCCATTTAGTTCATGGATTAATCCTACAAGGAGGGAATTATTAAAATGAGTGAAGAAAAAGTAATTTCAGTCGATCAAACTACCTTACAAATGTTGGACAAGGCTAAAAATGAAGGCTTGGAAACAGCTTGGGACAGAAAAGTGGCTCAAAAAGCAGCTTGCGGATTTGGTTCTGCTGGTGTGTGCTGTAGAAACTGTACTATGGGACCTTGTAGAGTAAGTCCAGTTCCTGGAAAAGGTGCTGAAAGAGGTATCTGTGGTGCTACTGCAGATGTTATCGTAGCTAGAAACTTTGCTAGAATGGTAGCTGGTGGAGCTGCAGCTCATGCAGACCATGGTAGAAGTATAGTACTTGAATTATTACATGCAAGTCCAAATGGAGCTATACAAGTAAAAGACGAAAAGAAATTAAAGAAAGTTGCTGCAAGATTTGGCATCGAAACTGAAGGAAGAGATGTATACGATGTAGCTCATGAACTTGCTCAAGCAGGATTAAGAGATTTTGGTAGACAAGAAGGACATATTGTTTTACCACCAACAGTTCCAGCAAAAAGAAAAGAAATATGGGAAAAATTAGACATAGTTCCTAGAGGATTTGATAGAGAAGTTGTTGCAATCATGCACTCAACTCATATAGGATGTATGGCAGATGCTGAAGCTATTCTTAAAATGGGATTAAGATGTGGACTAGCAGATGGATGGTTAGGATCATATATGGCTACAGAATTCAGTGATATTATGTTTGGTACTCCTCATTCACGTCCTACTGAAGCAAGCCTAGGAGTTCTAGAACATAACCAAGTAAATATAGTTTTACATGGACATGAACCAGTGCTTTCAGAAATGATAGTTGCAGCTGCAGAAATGCCAGAAATGATTGAATTAGCTAAATCACAAGGAGCAGATGGAATAAACCTTTGCGGTATGTGCTGTACAGCTAATGAAGCTACAATGAGACATGGTGTTAAATTAGCTGGTAACTTTATGCAACAGGAATTAGCAGTTATCACTGGAGCAGTAGATGCTTTAGTAGTTGACGTACAATGTATATTCCCTGCATTAGCTAAATTATCAGAAAGCTATCATACTAAATTCATAACTACTTCACCAAAAGCACGTATTACAGGTGCGACTCATATGGAAATGGATGAAGCAGCACCACTAAAAACAGGTATTGCTGTAGTAAAAGAAGCTATAATGAACTTTAAAAACAGAGATAAGAGCAAGGTTATGATACCTGAGGCTAAGACTAAAGCAGAAGTTGGATATAGTACAGAAGAAATATTAAATAAATTAGATGGAGTTGTTAATTCACACATAGGACCAATGCAATCAACAAAACCTCTAGCAGACGTTATAGTTGCAGGAGTTATAAGAGGAGCAGCTGGTGTAGTTGGATGTAACAATCCTAAAACTGTTCATGATGAAGGTCATTTAGAAGTAATAAAAGGCTTAATCAAGAATGACATAATAGTTGTTACTACTGGTTGTGCAGCTCAAGCAGCAGCTAAAGCAGGTTTATTAACGAAAGAAGCTAAAGAACTTGCTGGTCCAGGACTTAAAAAGGTATGTGAATTAGTAGATATACCACCAGTACTTCACATGGGATCATGTGTAGATATAAGTCGTATCCTAGAATTAGTTGGAATGACAGCTAATCAATTAGGAGTGGATATAAGTGATCTACCAGTAGTTGGTATAGCTCCTGAGTACATGTCAGAAAAAGCTATATCAATAGGAAATTATGTTGTAGCATCAGGTATAGATACATGGCTTGGAGTAGTTCCTCCAGTTACAGGTGGTCCTGAAGTTGTAGACATCCTAACTAATAGAATAGAAGAGTGGGTAGGCGCTAAATTCTTTGTAGAAACAGATCCACATAAGACTGTTGAGCAAATAGTTAATAGAGTTAATGAAAAACGTAAGAAATTAGGAATATAAATTTATCTTTATATGTGATATTCTTATATAAATAGTATTAGCAAATATTATGCCAATATGAAAAAAATGCTATTATAGGTTGCAGTACCATTTAAGAGTATCATAATGAAACTGTTATTAGTCTCAAAGTGATAACGATATCACGGTCGGTGTCACTTTGAGACAAGATGCAGATAAGCGTATAGCAAATAATATAGATGAAGCAACTATTGTAGCAAAAAAGGAGGGTCTACATATGAAAATGAAAATGGCAATAACAGGAAAAGGTGGCGTAGGAAAAACTACATTTACAGCTATTATAAGTAGAATTTATGCAGAAGAAGGATATAAGGTTTTAGCTGTTGACGCAGATCCTGATCCTAACCTAGCTTTGGCATTAGGTTTCCCAGAAAAATTAATAGATGAAATTGTTCCTATATCAGAGATGAAGAAGTTAGTTGCAGAAAGAACAAGTTCTACTCCAGGATCTTTTGGTAAAATGTTCAAGATAAATCCAAAAGTAGATGACATACCTGAAAGATATTGCAAAGAGTATAATGGTGTGAGACTTTTAACTATGGGTACAGTAGATACTGGTGGGACAGGTTGTATTTGTCCTGAAAATGTTCTTCTAAAAAAGTTAACTTCGCATTTAATGCTTCAAAATAAAGACATTGTAATAATGGATATGGAAGCTGGTATAGAACATTTAGGAAGGGGTACAGCTCAAGGTGTTGACGTTTTCATAGTTGTTGTAGAACCTGGAATAAGAAGTATACAAACTTATAAACATGTAAAAAGACTTGCAGGGGATTTAGGTATTGGTAAGGTTTTCGTAGTGGCAAATAAAATAAAGAATGCAGATGATGAAAAGTACATACTAGAAAATATAGATGAAGGTGCATGCCTTGGCTTCATACATTATAAAGATACAGTAGGAAGCTCTGATAGAGTTAACCAATCTCCTTACGATTCTAATAAAGAAACCGTTGAGGAGGTAAAAAATATAAAACAAAAATTAGAGATGGGGGTATTTTAAAATGGGTTTTAAATCTGATATCGAAATAGCACAGGAGTGTAAACCACAAGACATTAGAGAGATAGCTTCAAAAATAGGTGTTTCCGAGGACGACATAGAGCTTTACGGAAAATACAAGGCTAAAGTAGATTACAACTTATTAAAGAAAACTCCAGGAAAAAATGGTAAACTTATACTTTGCACAGCAATCAATCCAACACCTGCTGGAGAAGGTAAAACTACTACATCAATAGGTGTAGCTGACGCTTTATCAAAATTAGGAAAAAATACAATAGTTGCATTAAGAGAACCATCATTAGGACCAGTATTTGGTGTAAAAGGTGGAGCAGCTGGCGGCGGATATGCACAAGTTGTTCCAATGGAAGACATTAACCTACACTTTACTGGTGATTTCCATGCAATTGGAGCAGCTAACAATTTATTAGCAGCAATGATAGATAACCATATATATCATGGAAATGCTCTAGACATCGATCCAAGAAGAATAGTTTGGAGAAGATGTGTTGACATGAACGACAGACAATTAAGATTTGTTGTTGATGGTATGGGTGGAAAAGCTAATGGAATGCCAAGAGAAGACGGATTTGACATTACAGTTGCTTCAGAAATAATGGCTATATTCTGCTTAGCAAGTGACATAACAGACTTAAAAGCAAGATTAGCTAGAATAGTTATAGGTTATACAAGAGCAGGAGCACCAGTAACAGCTGGACAAATAAATGCTCAAGGTGCTATGGCAGCATTACTTAAAGATGCATTAAAACCAAACTTAGTACAAACTCTAGAAGGAACACCAGCATTTGTACATGGTGGACCATTTGCAAACATAGCTCATGGATGTAACTCAATAATGGCTACAAGAATGGCTACTCATTTTGCAGATTATGTAGTTACAGAGGCAGGCTTCGGTGCTGACCTTGGAGCTGAAAAATTCTTAGACATCAAATGTAGAATGGCTGGATTAAAACCAGATGCAGTAGTTGTAGTTGCTACAGTTAGAGCATTAAAATACAATGGTGGAGTTGCAAAAGCTGACTTAAATAATGAAAACTTAGAAGCTCTTGAAAAAGGACTTCCAAACTTATTAAAACACGTTGAAAACATAACTAAGGTATTTAAATTACCAGCAGTTGTTGCAATAAACGCATTCCCAACTGATACAAAAGCAGAGTTAGATTTAGTTGAAGCTAGATGTAAAGCTCTTGGTGTAAATGTTAAGTTATCAGAAGTTTGGGCAAAAGGCGGAGAAGGCGGAGTAGAAGTTGCTAAAGAAGTAATAAGATTAATCGAAGCAGGAGAAAACAACTTCCAATTTGCTTACGATGCAGAACTTCCAATAAGAGAAAAAATAAGAGCTATAGCTCAAAAAGTTTACGGTGCAGATGATGTTTTATTTGCAGATCAAGCTAACAAAGAAATTGATGAGTTAGAGAAGAATGGGTTTGGAAAAACTCCAGTATGTATGGCAAAAACTCAGTATTCTTTAACTGATGACCAAACTAAACTTGGAAGACCAACAGGATTTACTATAACAGTAAGACAAGTAACAGTTTCAGCAGGAGCAGGTTTCGTTGTTGCTTTAACTGGAGCAATCATGAAAATGCCAGGACTTCCTAAAGTTCCAGCAGCTGAAAAAATTGATGTTGATCAAGATGGCGTAATAGGTGGATTATTCTAAAGAATTTTAGGGGGAAATAATAATGAAACTGGCAGATAAAACTTGTACTGAATTTATAGAAGTTCTTGCTTCTAAAGCAGCAGTTCCAGGTGGTGGTGGTGCAGCAGCTCTAACAGGTGCAATAGGAATGGCACTTGGAAGTATGGTGTGCAACTTAACTATAGGAAAGAAAAAATTTGCTGAGTATGAAGAAAAACTTAATGGTATATTAGAAAATTGTGGAAAGCTTCAAAATGAGCTCCTTAAAATGATAGATGCTGATGCAGAGTGCTTCTTACCTCTTTCAAAAGCTTATGGAATGCCTAAAGATACTGATGAACAGAAAAAGCTAAAGGATGAAACTTTAGAAAAATGCTTAAAGGAAGCTTGTCAAGTTCCAGTATCAATAGTTAAGCTATGCTTCGATTGTATTAAGTTACATGAGGACTTAGTTGATAACTGTTCAGCGCTAGCTATAAGCGACGTTGGAGTAGGAGTACAATGTTTAAGAGCTGCAATTATTAGCGCTCAATTAAATGTAATAATCAACATAAATTCAATTAAAGATACTGAGTATGTTGAGAAAGTAAAAAAAGAAACAGAACCTTTAGTTCAAGATGGAATCAAAATCTCTGATGAAGTTTATGAGAAAGTAGTAAAAGCGCTTTCTAAGTAATAGGTTGTAGTATACCATCGGAAGAAAGTAAATTTTCTTCCGAGGGTGTTTACATAGAAAGTTTTAAATCTTAAAATCTAAATTTTGAATAGAAGGAGATTGTAAGTATGGGTCAGATAATTAAAGGAAAACCAGTTGCAGATGCTATAAGCGCAGCTTTAGCTGAGGAAGTAAAAGGGTTAAAGGTAAAGGGTATTACTCCAAAACTAACAATAGTTAGAGTTGGAGCAAACGGAAGTGACCTTGCTTATGAAAGAGGAGCTTTAAAAAGATGCCAGGAAATAGGCATAGAAACAGAAGTTAAAGAGCTCCCAGTAGACATATCACAGGATGATTTTATCACAGAACTTAAAAAAGTAAACGAAGATAAAGCGACAAACGGTATATTAGTATTTAGACCCTTTCCAAAACAATTAGATGAAAGTGTTATCAAATATGTAATTGCACCAGAAAAGGATGTAGACTGCTTCAGCCCTGTAAATGTGGCTAAGGTTATGGAAAGTGATGTAACAGGTTTTGCACCATGTACTCCATCAGCAGTTATAGAAATATTAAAACATTATGAAGTACCTATGAAAGGTAAAAATGCTGTTGTTGTAGGAAGATCAATGGTAGTAGGAAAGCCTGTATCAATGTTACTTCTAAATGAAAATGCTACAGTTACAATTTGTCACTCTAGAACAGCGGACATGCCTGCAGTATGTTCAGAAGCAGACATTTTAGTTGTTGGTATTGGTAAAGCTAAAATGATTGATTCAAAATATGTTAAAGATGGTGCAGCAGTTATAGATGTAGGTATTAACGTTGATGCTGAAGGCAAGCTATGTGGGGATGTAAATACAGATGATTGTGTAGAAAAGGCTTCAATGATAACACCTGTACCAGCAGGAGTAGGTTCAGTTACTACTTCAATACTTGCGAAACATGTAGTAAAAGCATGCAAGCAACAAAACAACCTATAAGCGTTTTAATAATGGGGGAGTAAGAATGATTATTTCAGAGAAAAAACCTTTTGACGAGATACTTGAATATCTAAAAGATAGTAAAAAAGTAATTATCACAGGTTGTTCCTTATGTGCATCCACTTGTAAAGTTGGTGGGGAAGAAGAAGTTTTAGCAATGAAAGCTAAATTAGAAGAAAACGGAAAAGAAGTTCTAGGATGTAAGATACTTGATCCTTCTTGTAATTTACTAAAAACAAGAAAAGACCTAAAAGGCTTAAAGGACGAGTTAAAGGATGCTGATGCAATTCTATCATTAGCTTGTGGAGATGGAACACAAACAGTTGCAAAACTTGTTAAAAATTCCGTATATCCTGGAAACAATACATTATTCATAGGTGAAGTTGAAAGAGTTGGTCAGTATGCAGAAGCTTGTAGAGCTTGTGGAAGCTGTCAACTTGGATGGACAGCTGGAATATGTCCAGTAACAATATGTGCTAAAGGTCTTTTAAATGGACCTTGCGGCGGTGCAAGAGATGGAAAATGTGAAGTAGATCCAGAAAATGATTGTGCATGGATCTTAATATATGACAAATTGAAAGAACAAGGTAAACTAGATAACCTTTTAGAAATAAGAGAACCAAGAGATTATAAAGTTAGTTACCATCCAAGAAAAATAGATTTAAAAGATAAGGAATAAGACTAAGGGGGATTGAAAATGAGCCTATTAAAAGAAGCTTTAGAAAGAGGAGAGTTTGCAGTTACAGCAGAAATGGCACCTCCAAAAGGTATAGATCTTTCTCATTTAATAGAGTGTGCAAAGATGATAAAGGGAAGAGCCCATGGAATTAACGTTACGGACTTCCAATCTGCAACATTGAAAGCTACCTCCTTAGCAACTTGTAAAGTTTTAAAGGATGCTGGATTTGAGCCTATACTTCAAATAACAGGAAGAGATAGAAATAGAATAGCTATTCAAGGAGAACTTTTATCAGCAGGTGTATTCGGAATAGAGAATGTTTTAGGTCTAACTGGAGATTACACAATGGTAGGGGATCATCCAGGAGCAAAACCTGTTTATGATCTTGATAGCGTAGGAATACTTAAGGTGGCTAGTACAATAGCAAGCGGTAAAGATATGTCTGGTAATGATTTAAGTTCAACACCTAATTTTTACTTGGGAGCATGTGTAACACCAAAGTATGATCCTTTAGAGTTACAAATCATGAAGATGGAAAAGAAGATAAAAGCTGGAGCTAGATATTTCCAAACTCAAGCAGTGTATGATATGGATACACTAAGAATCTTCAGAGAAAAAACAAAACACTTGGATGCAAAACTATTAGTTGGTATTATACCACTTAAATCAGCAGGTATGGCAAAGTACATGAATAAAAATGTACCAGGAATATTTGTGCCAGATGAATTAATTGAGAGAATGAAAAATGCTGAAGATAAAGTTAAAGAAGGAATCCAAATAGCAGGGGAATTTATAAAACAAGCTAAGGAAGAGGGACTTTGTGACGGAGCTCACATAATGGCAATTGGGGCTGAAGAAAATGTGCCATTAGTATTAGATGCTGCAGGATTATAAAAAATAAGGGGAGATCATGATGAAAATAGTAGTTATTGGTGGGGGACCAGGCGGATATGTAGCTGCACTTAAGGCTGCGATGTTAGGTGCAGAGGTTACTATAGTTGAAAAAGGTAAAGTAGGGGGAACTTGCCTAAATGTAGGATGTATACCTACAAAAGCTCTACTTGCTTGTTCAGACGTATTAAATCATGTTAGAGAAGCTAAGAAATTTGGTGTTAACATCGAAGGTGCTATAAGTGCAGATTTTGCAACTATAGTAGAAAGAAAAGAAAAAGTTGTTACTCAGCTTGTAAAAGGAATTGAATACCTATTTGAAAGCAGAGGAGTAAAACTTGTAAGAGGCTTAGGAAGATTAGTAAGCAATAAGGAAGTTGAAGTTACAAAGGAAGATGGAACAAAAGAAAGTATACCAGCAGATAAGATAATACTTGCTACAGGTTCTGTACCGGTAGTTCCAAGATTCCTTCCTTACGATGGTAAGAATGTAATGACTTCTGATGAAGTTTTAAATCTTAAAGAACAGCCAAAATCAGTAACTATTGTTGGTGGTGGTGTAATAGGCTGTGAAATAGGACAGTTCTTAAATAGACTTGGAACTGAAGTTAAAATAGTGGAAATGTTACCACAATTATTACCACTTGAAGATGAAGATACAGCAAAAATACTACAAAGAAGCTTTAAACAAGAAAAGTTAAAGTTCTTTGTAGGTGATGGAATCTCAACTGTAGAAGTTGAAGAGGGTAAAGTAGTTGCAACTTTAGCTAGTGGCAAAAAAGTAGAATCAGAGAAGATGCTTGTAGCTATTGGTAGAAGAGCATATACAGAAGGTCTTGGATTAGAAGAATTAGGAATGCAAATGGATAGAGGTAAAGTAATAGTTAACGAGTATTTAGAAACTAATGTAGAAGGCGTTTATGCTATAGGCGATTTAACTATAAGTCCTGATTTAGCTCATGTAGCTTCAAGACAAGGTATCGTAGCTATAGAAAATGCTGTACTAGATAAAAAGAAGAAAGTTAGTTATAAAGCTATACCAGGTTGTGTATTTACAGAACCAGAAGTTGCTTCTGTTGGTATGAAAGAAAAACAAGCAAAAGATGCTGGAATCAATTATAAAGTAGGAAAATTCGATTTTAGAGGTCTTGGAAAAGCTCAAGCTATGGGTAAAATTCAAGGATTTGTAAAAGTAATTACAGATGAAAAAGATGTAATTATTGGAGCGGCTATAATCGGAGAACGTGCAGCAGATATGCTTGGTGAGTTAACAGTAGCTTGTGAACTTGGTTTAACAGCAGAACAAGTAGGAGAAGTAATTCATCCACATCCAACTTTATGTGAAGGAATTATGGAAGCACTTCATGATGTTCATAAACAATGTGTTCATTCAGTAGAGTAATAGCATAGGGCTTTTGCCCTATGCATAGCAATAAAGGGAGGTTGTACTATGGGATACAAGATAGCCGTAGCAGGTAAAGGTGGCACAGGTAAAACTACATTAACAGGACTTCTAATAGATTACTTAGTTAAAAAATCACAAGGTCCTATTCTTGCAGTTGATGCCGATGCTAATGCAAACTTAAACGAAGTATTAGGTGTAGATATAGAAGAAACTATTGGGGAAATAAGAGAAGATGTAAGTCAAAGATCACTTGCAGGTGACAATAATTTTCCAGGAGGCATGTTAAAGGCAGATTACTTAAAGTATAAATTAAGCGCTGCTATAACTGAAGCAAAAGGTTATGACATGATTGTAATGGGAAGATCTCAAGGTACAGGGTGTTATTGTTATGTAAATGGGGTACTA
The DNA here is from genome assembly GCF_001623875.1 of Clostridium magnum DSM 2767. Lineage (GTDB taxonomy): Bacteria > Bacillota > Clostridia > Clostridiales > Clostridiaceae > Clostridium_AM > Clostridium_AM magnum. The sequence goes on from NZ_LWAE01000001.1 coordinate 363,323, forward strand.
AAGACCCAAATAGATTCTCTGTCTGGAAATTATGAATACTTAGTTATAGATAATGAAGCCGGAATGGAGCACTTAAGCAGAAAAGTAGTTGAGAATATAGATACTTTATTTTTAATTAGTGACTGCTCAAGAAGAGGAATTCAGGCTGTAGGCAGAATAAGACGTTTAGTTGATGAACTAAAATTAAAAGTTGGACAAATATTTCTTATAGTTAATAGGGCACCAGAAGGTAAGCTAAATGAAGGAACAATGGAAGAAATAAATAACCAAGGGTTAGAATTATTAGGGGTTGTTCCTATGGACCAAATGGTGTATGAATATGATTCTAGTGGAAAACCTCTAGTAGAATTACCAGAGGATTCACTATCAAAAAAAGCATTAAATGATATTTTATCAAAAATTCAATTTAATAAGTAATTTAAGGAGGCAATAAGTTATGTTCAAAAAATCAGTACAGAACTTTTCAGGAAAAATTTGTGAAGTTGAAATTGGAACAGGAGAAAAAGCCATAAAATTAGGTGGTGAAAGTGTACTTCCATTCTATTCTTTTGATGGAAATGTAGGTAATACTCCAAAAGTTGGTATGGAAATTTCAGATATCGTTCCAGAAGATTGGTCAGACGCTTTAAAGGATCTTTATAAAGATGTAATTAGTGATCCAGTTGCGTGGGCAAAATTTGTAGAAGAAAAATACGCTCCTGACTTTATATGCTTAAAGTTAGACAGTGCTGATCCAAACGGATTAGATAAAGCTCCAGAAGAAGTTGCAAAGGGTGCAAAAGCTGTAGCAGAAGCTATAAAAACTCCACTTGTAGTAGCAGGAACTGGAAATCACGATAAAGATGCTAAATTATTTGAAAAAGTAGCTCAAGAATTAGATGGACACAATGTTCTTTTACTAGCAGCAGTAGAAGACAACTACAAAACTGTAGCAGCTGCTGGTGCAATGGCTTATAATCATAAAATTGGAGCTGAGTCTTCAGTTGATATAAACCTTGCAAAACAAATGAATATACTAGTTAACCAATTAGGAGTTGCTAATGACAAAATAGTTGATAATGCAGGTTCTGCTGCTGCAGGATACGGTTATGAATATGTTGTTTCAACTTTAGATAGAATAAGACTTGCTGCTCTTGGACAAAATGACAAAACTCTTCAAGTTCCAATAATTACACCAGTTTCTTTTGATACTTGGAAGGTAAAGGAAACAGTTGAGTTAGAAGCAGATTCACCACAATGGGGATCACAAGAAGATAGAGGAATAGCTATGGAAATAGCAACAGCTACAGGTGTTTTAGCATCTGGGTCTAACGCAGTTATTTTACGTCATCCAAAATCAGTAGAAACTATTAAAAATTTTGTAAATGCATTATTAGGTTAATATAAATTAAAATATATACTGGAATTTAGATAAGGGGGATTCAAAATGGCTTTAACAGGATTAGATATATTTAAATTAACACCAAAAAAGAATTGTAAGGATTGTGGTTTTCCAACTTGTTTGGCTTTCTCAATGAAAGTAGCAGCAGGTGGAGTAGAAATAGGTAAATGTCCACATATGAGCTCAGAAGCTATAGAAAAATTATCAGAAGCAACAGCACCACTAATGAAGACTATAACAGTAGGTACTGGTGATACAGAATATAAATTAGGTGGAGAAACTGTATTATTCCGTCATGAAAAGACTTTTGTAAACAGAAATAGATTTGCAGTATTACTATCAGATAGCATGGATGATGCTGAAGTAGATGCAAAGATTCAACATATGATAGATGTTAATTATGTAAGAATCGGTGAAGAAATGAAAGTTGAATTTGCTGCATTAAAATATGCTGGCAATAAAGACAAGTATATTGCTTTAGTTAATAAAGTAAAAGCTAGTGGATTAAAAGTAGCTTACATATTAATCGTTGAAGATGTAAATGTAGCTAAAGAAGCTTTAGAATTAGTAAAAGCTGAAAATCCAGTAGTATATGGAGCTAACAAAGAAAACTTTAAGGAAATGGTTGAGTTAGTTAAAGCTGATAACATAGCTTTAGGCTTAAAATCTGAAAGCTTAGAAGCATTATATGCTTTAGTTGAAGAAGTTCAAAAATTAGGATACAAGAATTTAGTTCTTGATCCAGGTTCAGCTTCAGTTAAGGAAGCATTTGAAAATACAGTTCAAATAAGAAGAATAAACCTTCAAGGTGGAGATAGAACATTTGGATATCCATCAATCCTATTTGTAGATGAGCTTGCAAAAGGTGATAAATTCATGGAAGTAGCATTATCTACATTATTTACAATGAAATATGGTTCAATAATAGTTTTAAGCGATATGGATTTTGCTAGAGCATTACCATTATATGGTTTAAGACAAAATGTATTCACTGATCCACAAAAACCAATGAGAGTAGAACCAGGTATATATCCAATAAATGGTGCAGATGAAAATGCTCCAATAATATGTACTGTTGACTTTGCTTTAACTTACTTCATAGTAGCAGGTGAAGTTGAAAGATCAAAAGTTCCAGTACAGATGTTAATTCCAGATGCTGGTGGATACTCAGTTCTTACTTCATGGGCAGCTGGTAAGTTTACAGCTAGCAGCATAACTAAGTTCATAAAAGAAAATGGAATAGAAGAAAAAGTTAAGACTAGAAAGCTTATACTTCCAGGAAAAGTTGCAGTTCTAAAAGGTGACTTAGAAGAAAATTTACCAGGATGGGAAATTATAGTTGGAACAGCAGAATCAATGTTCATTCCTAAGTTCTTAAAAGAATTAACAGGTAAATAATAATTCTTATACTATTTAAGTTGAGAATGGGGAATTTTCTCCATTCTCAACTAGAAATATAAAATAATAATGTATTTATGTTATTTTAAAATTTTAATGAAAAAATAGGAGGATATTTAATTATGGATAAGTTTATAGTTATTGGTGAAAGAATTCACTGTATATCACCAGCTGTTAGAAGGGCTATAGAAGAAAGAAACCCTGCAGAAATTATAAAGAGAGCAAAAGAGCAGTTAGAGGCAGGTGCTCACTATATAGATTTTAATATAGGACCAGCAGAAAAAGGTGGAGAAGATTTAATGCAATGGGGTGTTCAATTACTCCAAAAAGAATTTGATAATGTTCCAATTGCATTAGATACAACAAACAGCAAAGCTATAGAAGCAGGACTTAAAGTTTACAACAGATCAAAAGGAAAACCAATTGTAAACTCAGCTGATGCTGGTGAAAGAATTGCTAATATAGATTTAGCAGCAGAATATGATGCTATGGTTATTGCATTATGTGCAAAAGAAGGTATAACTAAAGATAATGATGAAAGAATGGCTTATTGTACAGAAATGCTTGAAAGAGGAATGGGTCTTGGAATGGAACCAACAGATTTATTATTTGACCCATTATTCCTAGTAATAAAAGGAATGCAAGATAAGCAAAAAGAAGTATTAGAAGCAATTAGAATGATAAGCGAAATGGGACTTAGAACTACTTGTGGATTAAGTAACATATCAAATGGAGCTCCAAAGGAAATAAGACCAATCATGGATGCTACATTCTGTGCAATGGCTATGCAATCAGGACTTACTTCAGCGATAATGAATCCATGTGACAAGAGATTAATGGAAACAATAAAAACTTGTGACGTTGTAAATGGAGCTGTATTATACGCTGATTCATATTTAGACTTATAATATTTAAAAAAATAGGTCCATAATTTTATTTTAGGGAGGGGTTTAAAAATGAATTTATTTCAAACTGTATTCACTGGTTCAAAACAGGCTTTAGCAGCTGCAGAAGGTCTTGTAGCAAAGGCAGTAGAAGAAAAAGGTAGAGATTGTAAGGTTGCATTTCCAGATACTGCATATTCATTACCAGTAATTTATGCTGCAACAGGAAAGAAAATCACAACTGTAGCAGAATTAGAAGGTGCTTTAGACATAGTTAGAAGTTTAATAGTTGAAGAGGAAATGCTTGATAAATTATTAAACTCAGGATTAGCTACAGCTGTTGCTGCAGAAATAGTTGAAGCAGCAAAATATGTACTTTCAGATGCTCCATATGCAGCGCCATGTGCTGGATTTGTATCTGACCCAATAATCCGTTCATTAGGAGTACCACTAGTTACAGGAGATATTCCAGGTGTAGCAGTTGTACTTGGAGAATGTCCAGATGCTGAAAGTGCAGCAAAAGTTATAAAAGACTACCAATCAAAAGGATTATTAACATTCTTAGTTGGTAAAGTAATAGATCAAGCTATAGAAGCTAATGTTAAAATGGGTCTTGAATTAAGAGTTATTCCTCTAGGATATGATGTTACTTCAGTAATTCATGTTGTAACTGTTGCTATAAGAGCAGCTTTAATATTCGGAGGAGTTAAGCCAGGTAATTTAGCTGAAGTTCTTCAATACTGTTCAGACAGAGTTCCAGCTTTCGTAAATGCATTTGGTCCATTAAGCGAACTTGTAGTTTCAGCAGGAGCTGGTGCAATAGCACTTGGATTCCCTGTAGTAACTGACCAAACTGTAACAGAAGTTCCTACATTATTATTAACTCAAAAAGATTATGATAAAGTAGTTAAAACTTCTCTTGAAGCTAGAAAGATTAAAATAAAGATAACTGAAATTCCAATACCAGTTGCATTTGCAGCAGCATTCGAAGGTGAAAGAATTAGAAAGAATGACATGTTTGCAGAGTTTGGTGGTAACAAGACTGAAGCTTGGGAATTAGTTATGAGTGCTGAGGTTGGAGAAGTTGAAGACCATAAAATAGAAATTATAGGACCAGACATAGATGTTATAACAGATGCTCCAGGAAAATTACCTCTTGGAATGCTTATAAAAGTAGCTGGTGCTAAAATGCAAAAAGACTTCGAACCAGTTCTAGAAAGAAGACTGCACTACTTCTTAAACTACATTGAAGGTGTAATGCACGTTGGACAAAGAAATATGACTTGGTTAAGAGTAGGTAAAGAAGCTTTTGAAAAGGGCTTTAGATTAAAACATTTTGGTGAAGTAGTATACGCTAAAATGTTAGACGAATTTGGTGAAGTTGTAGATAAATGTGAAATTACATTAATAACTGATCCAGAAAAAGCTGTAGAAATGAAAGAACAATTGGCTATGCCTAGATTTGCTGAAAGAGATGAAAGACTGTTATCATTAACTGATGAAAGTGTTGATACATTCTACACATGTAATCTTTGTCAATCATTTGCTCCAGCTCATATTTGTATAGTTACTCCAGAAAGACTTGGTCTTTGCGGAGCAGTTTCATGGTTAGATGCTAAAGCTACACTTCAATTAAACCCTACAGGTCCATGTCAAGAAGTTCCTAAAGAAGGTGTAATTGATGAAAAATGTGGTATTTGGGAAAAGGTAAATGAAGCTGTAGCAAATGGTTCACAAGGTGCTGTAACAGAAGTTACATTATATAGTATATTAAATAGTCCAATGACTTCTTGTGGATGTTTCGAATGTATAACAGGTATTATGCCAGAAGCAAATGGTGTTGTTATAGTAAACAGAGAATTTGCTTCAACAACTCCACTTGGAATGACATTTGGTGAACTTGCATCTATGACAGGTGGTGGGGTACAAACTCCAGGATTCATGGGTCATGGAAGAGCATTTATTCCATCAAAGAAATTCATGAAGGCAGAAGGCGGAATCGAAAGAATAGTATGGATGCCAAAAGAATTGAAAGACTTTGTAGCAGATAGATTAAATGCTACTGCTAAAGAATTATATGATATAGAAAACTTTGCAGATAGAATCTGTGATGAAACTATAGCTACAGATTCAGATGCAGTTGTAGCGTTCTTAACAGAAAAAGGACATCCAGCACTAAACTTAGATCCAATAATGTAATAATTTAAACTTTATGCCGGTGACAAGTGATTAAATTGTCACTTGTCACTGGTAATCTAAATAAAAATTACAGTGAATTATTTAAATTTATTGAGATGGGGTGTAATATATGAATTTACCAAACGATTTACATTATCATAATGAGCATACATGGGCTAAAGTTGATGGAGATGTAGCTTATGTAGGAATAACTGATTTTGCACAAAATCAACTTGGAGAAATATTATTTGTTGAACTACCAGAAGTTGGAGATGAAGTAACTCAGGGAAAACCTTTTGGAGTAGTTGAATCTTCAAAGAAAGCTTCAGATTTATTTGCTCCAATATCTGGCGAAGTTGTAGAAGTAAATGAAAAATTAGATGATGAGCCAGAATATATAAATGAAGATGCTTATGATGCATGGATAGCAAAAATAAAATTAAGCGATAAAGGTGAACTTGAAAACCTATTAGACGCTGCTGGATATGAAGCAGGCATAAAGTAAAAAGAAACTTCTCGGTGTTTTGCCGAGAAAGTTTTTTTTAAGGAGGTATTCACAAAATATGTTAAAGGTTAAATTTATTCCTCAAAACAAGGAAATTGAAGTTTCTGAAGGAGAAAGTCTATTAGAAGTGGCTAGAAAAGCAGAAGTTTTTATTGATGCGCCATGTAATGGAAATGGAACCTGTGGAAAATGTAAGGTAAAAGTAGTTAAAGGAAAAGTAGATACACAAAAAAGTAGGCACTTAAAGGATGAGGAGTGGAATGAAGGTTATATTTTAGCATGTTGTTCAAAGGTTAAGGAAGATGTTGTTATAGAAGTTCCGTCTAATGCTGGGTCTGCTATGCATGGCATGAAGATAGAAGCTTTATCTGGTGAAAGAGAAGAGAGGATATTTGAAAGAGCAAAGAAGCAGATTTTAGACAATGGAATGGAGTTCAAGACTTACATAAAAAAAGATTACATAGAGCTAGATTTACCAACTTTAGATGATAACATATCAGATTTCGAGAGAATAAAAAGACACTTGAGAAATAATTTAGGATATAACCAGGTGTTTTGCAGACTTCCTATGCTTAGAAAAATGCCTCCTATTTTAAGAGAAAAAGATTTTAAAGTAACTATAACCCACATACCAAGAGGTCAAGGGAAAACAACAATAGTTAATATGGAATCAGGGGATACTACTGATAGATTATACGGCATTGCTTTAGATATTGGAACTACTTCTGTAGCAGCTTGTTTAGTTGATCTACAAGGTGGAAAACTTATAGCGAAAGCATCCTCAGGAAATGCACAGATAAAGTATGGTGCAGATGTTATAAATAGGATAATGTATTCTACAAAGAAAGATGGCCTTAAGGTATTAAATGATGCAATAATAAAGGAAACTATAAATCCTTTGCTTAGAAAGATGTATGAGGATTCTGGTATAGATAAGGATGAAATTGTATCCTTTATAGCTGCAGGAAATACTACTATGTCTCACCTTTTTTTAGGAGTTTATCCTGATTACTTAAGAATGGAACCCTATATACCAGCTTTTGTAAAACCGCCTTTTATTAAGGCTTCTGAATTAGGCTTAGAAGTAAATCAAGAAACTTTTATTTACTTAGTTCCTTCAGTAGCTAGTTACGTAGGTGGAGATATAACTGCAGGAGTTTTGTCTTCAGGTATATGGTCATCAGATGAAAATATTCTTTTCATTGATTTGGGGACTAATGGAGAAATTGTTTTTGGAAATAAGGAATTCTTAATGACATGTGCTTGTTCCGCAGGTCCAGCTTTTGAAGGTGGAGAGATAAGCTGCGGTATGAGAGCTGCTAATGGAGCCATTGAAAAAGTAAAAATTAATAAAGATACATACGAACCGGAGATTAGTTTTATAGGAAATGATAAGCCTTTAGGGGTTTGTGGATCAGGAATTATTGATTTAATATGTGAATTGATGTTTTCAGGAATTACAGACAGAAGAGGAAAATTGATAAAAAATTTAAATACTTCAAGAGTAAGATTTGATGAAAATGGAATTGGAGAATACATAATTGTATTCAAAGAAGAATATGAATTGGAAAAAGATATTACCATAACGGAAGTTGATATAGATAATTTTATTAGAGCGAAAGCAGCAATCTATTCCGGCCTTACTACTTTGTTAACCGGTCTTGGAATGGATTGTACAATGATAGATAAGATTTATATAGCAGGCGGCATAGGAAATAGTTTAGATATTAAAAATTCTATAAAGATAGGTATGCTTCCTGATGTAGATGAAAGTAAAATTTCTTATGTAGGAAATAGTTCTCTGATGGGATGCTACTTAATATTAATGAGTGAGGATGGAAGACATAAGCTTGAAGAACTATCAAATCACATGACTTATGTGGAGCTTAGTGCAGATCCAGGTTATATGGATGAGTTTATATCTGCAAGTTTCCTACCTCATACAGATATAGAGAAATTCCCTACAGTAAAACAGTTACTAGAAAAATAACGTATATATGCTAAGAAGTCAAAATTACAGAAAAATTTATTGATATAGGAATAAAAAAGAGTATACTGAAAGTAATATAAGAAGTAATGCAGGAGGCTAAAAGATTAACAATCTTTTAGTACAGTATAAGGAATACAGGAGACTAAAAGGTTAATAATCTTTTAGGGCTTATAAGGAATACAGGAGGGAATAGTAATGTGTGAATCAACAGCATATTTAATAACAGAAGATGGCGAGCGTAAATTAATGGATTATGTAGTGGACGTAGTCCCAAAAGAAAATGGAAAGTTATCCTTAACTGATATTCTAGGAGAAGAACAGATTATTGAAGGAATCCTTAAAGAGATAAGACTTTTAGAACATAAGATAATAATTGAGAAGACAATATAACAATAGATGAATTAAATGGAGGGATTTTTTATGTGCAAGGAAAATTTACATGACCACAACCATATACACGAACATGACCATCAGCATGAACATACTCATAGTCATAATCATGACCATGATGGACATGAGCATGCTCATGAACACAATCATATTCATGCCCATGAGCACGAACATAAACATGCTCATGAACATACTCATGATGGAAGTCACACCCACTCTCATGGAGAGGGGCATGGACATAAACATGAAGGCAGCTGTGAGGTTGCTGCAGAGAATAATAACCTAAGTAAGGAAGAAAAAACTTTAAAGCTTTTACTAAATCATTGGGTTGAACATAATAAATCCCATGAAGAAGGATTTAAAGATTGGGTTGAAAAATCAAAACAGATGGGAAGAGTGGAAACATCTGACTCTATTAAAAAAGCAATAGAATTTATGGAAAAGGCAGATGAAATGCTGCTAGAAGCTCAGAAACATATATAGGAAATAGAAAGTCAAACTTGACTTAGTAGCCGGTATTTAGATGAGCATCTCTTCTGCACTATTAACAAATTTAAGTTTTCTCTAAGGCTTAACACCAAAGAAAATTAATGAACTTAAATAAACTCGCTATCGCTCAGACAATATTTAAGTCCATTAATTTTCTAAGGTGTTTCGCCAAGAGCTAACTTAAATTTGTTAAATGTGCTGTCAGATATGCTCATCTAAATACCTCTAGTTAAGTCAACTTTCGGACTTCGATACTTATACTTATGAGACAGAGTTAAGCGAGTATTTAATATATTTACGAAATAGGGGGATGAGAGTGTATGGATAGAGTAGCAGTAGAAGAAAAGAGAAAAGATAAATTACCATATGAGCATTATAAGAGTATATTAAAAAACTTTGATCCTGAGGTAATAGTAAAAAATACTGGATGTGTTTATGATAAAGAAAAAGGTGAATTTACTATAAGATTGATGGGTGAAAATGTTATTGTAAAATATCCTAGTGGCGAAGTATTAAAGGAAGATGGAACTGAAATTCAAAAGTATCCTCCTAAAACTTTGATACTGAGATATTTGATAAATGCTAGAGGTGTTGAACCTTTAGATAAGGATATAACCTATAGAGATGTAGATGGAGGAAATGTTTACTATAATAATTTCTATGGAAGATGTCTTTTGAGATTATCAAAGACCTTCGGCAATAATGTAGAGAAGTTTATAAGTGTATTTGAAAAGCTTGGAGCAGAAAGAGTAAATATGGGAGATGCGGCATATAAGTTCGAATTTCTTAATAACATATTTGTAACCTTTGCCTTGTGGAAAGGTGATGAGGAGTTTCCTGCTTCATCTCAGATTTTATTTGATGGAAACGTACCTTTTTATTTTACTGCAGAGGATTTAGCTGTTGTTGGGGATGTATCTATTGGAACAATTACTGGACTAGCTTATTCGAAATAATACTAAAAACTATGTCGTATTTTGTTAAAAAAATATCAAAAAATAATGAAGAAAATTGGGTGGGGAATGAAGCCCCATCTAATTTAAGCTTCAATTCATAAAAGACCTGAAGTTAAGAATATTTTTGGAAACATCACACTTAAATAGGTTTTAAGTTGCCTTTTTAAAAAATTATTAGTGTAGAACAGTTATTGCAACAAGTTTTGTAATAACTATTTTATAAAAAATTATTAGTAAAGGGGAAAAGCTATATGGAAAGTAGAATGTTAAAACCAAACGAATTATGTGATGCATCTATAGGAGCAGGCTGTAACAAAGCTAAGTTAACAGTGCTGCAGACAGTAGTATTAGGTATTATGGCAGGTATGTTTATAGCCTTAGGGGGAGCTGCTTCGGCCGTAGCCTCACACAGCATAGCAGACGCAGGTCTGGCTAAATTTGTCAGTGGTGCAATATTCCCAACGGGGCTTATGCTAGTTGTTATATGCGGTGCTGAATTGTTTACAGGGAATGCTCTTATGATAGTTCCACTTATGGACAAAAAAATAAACATCAAAGATATAATTAGAAACTGGATTATAGTATATTTTGCAAACTTTATTGGATCAGTACTTATAGCGTTTTTAGTTTTTAAAGCAGGGGTATTTGGTATGAGTGCAGGAAAATTAGGAGGAGTTGTAATAAAAGTTGCCTCAACAAAAGCAAGTCTTCCATTTTGGACAGCCTTTTCAAGTGCTATATTATGTAATCTATTAGTTTGTCTCGCAGTTTGGGGGATATCAGCAGCTAAAGATGTTGCTGGAAAAGTTGCTATTGCATGGTTCCCAATAATGGTCTTTGTTGTATGTGGATTCGAACACTGTGTTGCTAATATGTACTTTTTAACAGCAGGTATGTTTGCTAAATCTAATCCTGCTTTTGTTCAAGCGTCAGGTTTATCTCCAGAGAAAATAATAAACGGAGCTGGTATTATTAATAATTTAATTCCTGTAACATTAGGCAATATTGTTGGAGGTGCACTTCTAGTAGGTTTTACTTATTATGTGGCATATAAATATAATCCTTCAACTGCTAAAGAATCTGCAACTAGTGTAGAGGGTTTAAAAGCAAATTAAATGTAATTTTTAGAAAACTGAAGTAAGTTAAATGAAAAATAAGAATAATTGTCATAATAATAAAATGGAAGCGAATTTAAAAGGTTTTCATAGTTGAATAATAGAGTTAAATATGATAAACTTGTCTTAACAATTTGAAAAGCAAATATTAAGGCGGAGTTTAAGAGAGCCAATTTTTAAGGTATTAAGTTAATACCTTAGATTTTGGGTCTCTTTTTGTTTTATTAATTAAGGAGGTATATTAATGTTTGATGTAACAATTATTGGAACAGGAATTGTGGGATGTGCAATAGCTAGGGAACTATCTAGATATAAATTGAGGATATGTGTGGTAGATAAAGATACAGATGTGGCAAATGGAACAACTAAGGCTAATAGTGCGATAGTACATGCTGGTTTTGATGCTAAGACAGGTTCTTTAAAAGGCAAGTTAAATGCAATAGGAAATGCTATGTTTGATAAGTTATCTGAGGATTTAGATTTTCATTTTAAGAGAATAGGTTCTCTAGTGCTTTGCTTTGATGAGAAGGATATGGATAAGCTACAGGAATTGAAGGAGCAGGGTATAAAAAATGGAGTTCCAAACCTTGAAATATTAGATGGTAATAAGTTAAGACAAATGGAACCGAGTATTTCCAAAGACGTAGTTGCTGCTTTATATGCACCAACAGGGGGAATAGTATGTCCTTATGAAATGACTATAGCTTTAGCTGAAAATGCTAATACAAATGGTGTAGAATTTAAATTTGAAACAGAAGTAACTAATGTAGAAAAGACAGAAAACTGCTATATTATAAAGACTAATAAAGGCGATATAGAAACAAAATTAGTAATAAATGCTGCAGGTCTATTTGCAGATGAAATAAATAATATGGTAAGTGCGAATAAAATTGAGATAAAGGCTAGAAAAGGTGAGTACTGTTTATTTGATAAAGCAGTAGGAAATATGGTTTCAAAAACAATATTCCAGTTGCCAACTAAAATGGGAAAAGGGGTTTTAGTTACTCCTACAGTAGATGGAAATCTACTTATAGGACCTAATGCTGTAGATGTAGATGATAAGAAGGACTTAACAACTACAACTGAAGGAATTGATGAAATATTAAGTAAAGCAGCATTAAGTATAAACCCAATACCTATGAGACAGGTTATAACTTCTTTCTCTGGACTAAGAGCTCACAGCACAAATAATGATTTTATAATTGGAGAGCCAGCAGATGCAGAAAACTTCATAAATGCAGCAGGAATCGAATCACCAGGTTTATCAAGTGCACCTGCTATAGCAGAGATGGTAAAAGATATAGTTGTAGGTAAATTACAACCTGAGGAGAATAGCAGTTTTAATCCTATAAGAAAAGGAATACCTAAATTTAGAGAAATGGATAATGAGCAAAGAAAAGAACTTATAAAAAAGGATAGCAGATATGGTAAGATTATATGTAGGTGCGAAACTGTTACAGAGGGAGAAATCATAAGTGCGATAAGACGACCTTTAGGTGCTAAAACACTTGATGGTATAAAGAGAAGAACTAGAGCAGGAATGGGAAGATGTCAATCAGGATTCTGTGCTCCAAAGATAGTTGAAATTTTAGCAAGAGAACTTAGTTTAAAGCCTACAGAAGTAACTAAATTTGGAGGTAATTCTAATATATTAGTAGGAAAAGATAAAGAAACAATCTAAAAAATATGATAGGCTAATTACAATTATTGGAGGTTTAGAGATATGCAAGAATATGATATAGTAATAATCGGCGGAGGGCCTGCAGGTCTTGCAGCGGCAATCTCAGCTAAAGAAGAAGGAATAGATAATATTTTAGTACTAGAAAGAGATAGTCAGTTAGGTGGAATATTAAATCAATGTATTCATAATGGATTTGGGCTTCATACTTTTAAGGAAGAGTTGACAGGACCAGAATATGCACAGAGATTTATAGACAAAGCAAAAGATATGAATATTCCCTGCAAATTGAATACAATGGTATTGGATTTAAGTAGTGATAAAGTTATTACGGCAGTTAATGAAGAAGATGGAATAATTGAAATAAAGGCAAAGTCAATAATTTTAGCGATGGGATGTAGGGAAAGACCAAGGGGAGCAATAAATATACCAGGAAGCAGATGTGCAGGTATATATACAGCAGGAGCAGCTCAAAAGTTTGTAAATGTAGAAGGTTACATGCCAGGTAAAGAAGTAGTTATACTGGGCTCTGGTGATATAGGTCTTATAATGGCAAGAAGAATGACATTGGAAGGGGCGAAGGTTAAAGCAGTTGTAGAACTTATGCCTTATTCTAGTGGTCTTAAGAGAAATATTGTTCAATGTCTTGATGATTTTAATATACCATTAAAATTAAGTTATACTGTTACAAATATAAAGGGAAATGAAAGAGTTGAAGGTGTAACAATTGCTGCTGTGGATGAAAATAGAAAGCCAATAAAGGGAACAGAAGAGTTTATTCCTTGTGATACATTGCTTCTTTCTGTTGGACTTCTTCCTGAAAATGAACTTTCAAGAAATGCAAATGTTACTTTATCAAATATAACAGGTGGTCCAGAAGTAGATGATAGTCTTCAAACAAATGTAGAAGGTATTTTTGCCTGTGGAAACGTACTTCACGTTCATGACTTAGTAGATAATGTTACAGTAGAAAGCTACAGTGCCGGCGAAAATGCAGCAAAATATGTAAAAGGCAGTAGATTCAATGGAACAAAAATAGAAGTGGTTGCTACAAAGGGTGTTAGATATACTGTACCTAAATATATAAATCCTGAAAATGTGGAAAAATCAATAGATGTAAGATTCAGAGTAGGAGACACATACAAGGATAGCTTTATTTCAGTTTACTTTGACGAAAATAGAGAAATACACACAAAGAAAAGAGTGCTTGCTCCAGGTGAAATGGAGACAGTTAAGCTAACAAAAGCAATGTTTGAGAAATATCCAAATTGCAATAAAATAACTATTATGGTGGAAGGGGAATAGAAAATGAGTACTAGAGATTTAATATGTATTGGATGTCCTATTGGATGTCAACTTCAAGCTAAGTTAGAAGGCAATGAAGTTGTTGAAGTTACAGGAAACACATGCAAAAAGGGTGTTGAATATGCTGCTAAGGAATGTACTAACCCTACTAGAATAGTTACTTCTTCTGTATGTGTAAAAGATGGAGAAATTGAAATGGTTGCTGTTAAGACAGACAGTGATATACCTAAAGAGAAAATATTCGACTGTATTAAAGAACTAAAGGATGTAGTAGTAAGCGCACCTGTAAATATAGGAGATATTATAATAGAAAATGTACTTGGTACTGGTGTTAACATCGTTGCAACTAGAAAGATTGCTAAGGTTGATAAAAAGGAAGATAAAATCGCATAGAAAGAATATATTCAATGAATATGTTTATTTGTAAATGGCTATATTTATGATATTATAAGTATAGTCATTTTCTTACTTTATAGGGAATGATAAAACTAAACTGAGGATTACTTGAAAATGTAATCCACGAAATGAACATTTTCATATTCCTAAATAGGAGGTTGCAGCAAAAATGGATGAAAGTGAATTAAAAAAGATTATAGAGGAGCTTAGTTCCTTTGAGCAGTTGAAGTTCGCTGGTATACCAGATATTGATTTATATATGGATCAAGTAACTACATTTATTGATGAAAAACTATCTTATTTAAAAAGAAATAAGGAAGATAGTATACTGACAAAAACAATGATAAATAATTATACTAAAGCAGGTATTTTAATGCCGCCAAAGAAAAAGAAGTACTCTAGGCAGCATATGGTACTAATTATACTAACTTATTATTTAAAGCAAGTGCTGTCTATCGGAGATATTCAAGATTTATTTTCACCGTTTGTTAAAGCTATAAATTCAGGTGAAAGTCATGAGAAGGAATTGGAAAATATATATAATAAATTTTTAGAGATAGAGAAAAATGAAGTTGAAAATTTTAATAAGGATTTTCAACAAATATTAAATATAGAGGCAGAAGACAAAAAAAACATGATCGGGGATTCTGATGAAGACTTTAATGAATTAATAACAATTGTAATTATGCTAATTGTAAAAGCTAATATACAAAAAAGAATGGCAGAAAAAATAATTGATGAGTTTTTTAAAAAAGAAGAAAGATAAGGCTAAACGCATAAAATGCTTGTCTTTAGCCTTAAAACAGTTTTTTAAAACAGGTTTTACATATTATAGTTTTGCCTTTGTTTGCTGAAATTGAATGTTCTTTTTTTATTAACTTTCCACACATCTCGCAATACAGTTTGTTTTCAGAACAAGGGTTTTCAGTTTTTTTTGCTATAGACGTTATATCCTTTTTTCTATTAGGAGGAGGAGAATATTCAATGGGGTTATCTACTGATTCTTTTCTTACTATATTGTATTCCATTGAATAGATGCTTTCGCAAAATAGTTCTAATTCGAATCTAGGATTTTCTTCATCGTAAAATTCCTCTATTATTATTCTTCTAATCTGGGCATCATTAACTATCAATCCGCTTTTTTCAATACCATCAAAAATACTCTTAGTAATATTATTAGTATCGGGATGTCTCTTTCTGCTTTTATAATATACTTTAAGCACCGCTATTAAGGCTTCAGATAGAACTATCCCTGGATTTTGAGAGCGGGTTTCATAAGCTATTTCTTCTTCATATAGAGCATATCTATCATGATATTTACCAGAATTGTACGGCAATATAGCTCTACCATTTACGTTAAAAAGTTTAAAATTTGATTTTGATATCGGAGAGCCTTTTACTATAACTTTTGCATAATTATGTTTCATAATCACTCCTTTTAAGGTGAAAACTTAATTGTTATAAATAATTTTAGTTTATCCGATGACTACCCGCTCTAATACTCCCATCTTCTTCAAAGTGGGAGTAAAGAGCGGCTACATCCCTGGATTCGTTCAACTAAGAATCAGGTGGAGTTGAAACTCCATCTGATTCAAGTTTCACTTCATAATAATTATATCACAAACACCAGTTTGTTAAAATGGAACTTAAAAATTGTGCTATATTTTGAAATCGTTGATTATAATTTTTGTATAAAGTATAATAATTGTTGATATTTGTAATTATAGTGAAGTGAGGTTAAACTATGGATAAAGATATAAAAATACTTGCAATAGAGAGCAGTTGTGATGAAACTTCAGCAGCAGTAGTGGTTAATGGCAGAGAAGTTTTATCAAATGTAATAGCATCTCAAATTGATATACATACTAAGTTTGGTGGAGTAGTTCCAGAAGTGGCATCAAGAAAGCATGTAGAGGTTATAGCAGTTGTAGTGCAGGAAGCTTTAGATAAGGCTGGAGTAACATTGCAAGACATAGATGCTGTAGGTGTTACATATGGACCAGGATTGGTTGGGGCACTTTTAGTTGGATTACAATATGCCAAGGGATTAGCATATTCTCTGGGAAAACCTTTAATAGGTGTAAATCATATAGAAGGTCATATAAGTGCTAATTTCATACAATACAAGGATTTAAAGCCACCTTTTGTATGTCTTGTAGTGTCAGGAGGACATACTTTCATAGTACATATGAAAGATTATGGTGAATTTGAAGTTTTAGGACAGACAAGAGATGATGCTGCAGGTGAAGCTTATGATAAAGTTGCTAGAGCAATAGGACTTGGTTATCCTGGTGGTCCCAAAATCGATAAAATATCAAAAGAAGGAAATCCAGATGCAATAAAGTTTCCTAGAGCTAAATTTCATGAGAATAATTCTTTAGACTTTTCCTTTAGCGGTGTTAAATCTGCAGTATTAAATTATTTAAATCAAATGGAAATGAAGAGGGAAGAAGTAAATAGAGCTGACGTAGCAGCATCCTTTCAAAAGGCAGTAGTAAGCTTTTTAGTAGATAACTCTGTAAAAGCATGTAAACTAAAGAGAGTTAATAAAATGGCTGTAGCTGGTGGAGTTGCCTCCAATAGCTCTCTAAGGGAAACGCTAATAAAAGAAGGTAAGAAAAATGATATAGAAGTGTTATTTCCGGAATTTATATTATGCACAGATAATGCTGCAATGATAGGAAGTGCTGCTTATTTTGAATATATTAAGGGAAATATAGCACCACTGACATTGAATGCAGTACCTAATTTAAAATTAGGGGAAAGATGAAGTGAAATTGAAGCAAGATCTTAATTCATATGGAGATTCTTTTACTCCATGTGAATTTTAGAACTGCGAATGCATGGCTTACTTGGCGTTGGACTGCCACTTGAAGAAGTGGGAGTCTTACGCCAAGTTATTCAGGTTAAAATTAGAGATACCAGATACTAATATAAGAAAAGAATCTATTGGAGTTTAACTACTTGAATAGATTCTTTTTTTTTTCTTATACTAATTACATAAGGGACAAAACACTCCATATGTAGTCAAGTTTCCCTACGTAATTATGCTAGTATAATTGAAAAATATATGTGTTATACTAATACTTCATATAGCATACTATTTACAACATAAGTAATATACTATATAATAATGTACATGAAGTTATGATTTTAAACTCTGTGAAAAAATTCATTGTAATATAATGGATAAAATCATGTTGATAAATAAACACTTATTTATCAACAATTTTACGGAATTAATAATTTTTATATGAAAAGCATTTAAATAAAAATGAAAGTTGATAATATTTGATAATGCAATTGAAATAATTTTAATAGTTATATATAATATTATTATCGTTTTAAAATTTGCAGTAGATAAACTAATAAATATGCAAAAAATATAATTTTTATAAAAAAGGAGCTGGGGGATTTGGTTAAAAAATTTAAAAGAGTTCTTGTAGCAAACAGAGGCGAAATTGCTATAAGAATTTTTAGAGCATGTCAAGAATTGGGAATAAGAACAGTGGCTATATACTCTGATGAAGATAAACGTTCTTTGTTTAGAGCTAAAGCTGATGAAGCTTATTTGATAGGAAAAAATAAAGGTCCAGTAGAGGCTTATTTAAATATTGATGAAATAATAAGTCTTGCAATAAAGAAAGGTGTAGATGCTATACATCCTGGTTATGGTTTTTTGTCAGAAAATGCTGAATTTGCGAGAAAATGTCAAGAGGCTGGTATTGAGTTTATAGGACCGACATCTGAAATGATGGAGAAACTTGGGGATAAAATCAAATCTAAGATTGTAGCACATAATGCAGGGGTTGCAACTATTCCAGGTGTAGAGAAACCAATAAAATCAGAGGAAGAAGCTTTAGAGTTTGCTAGATTTTGTGGTTATCCAGTAATGGTAAAAGCAGCTGCCGGTGGTGGTGGTAGAGGTATGAGAATTGTAACAGAAGAAAGTGAACTTATACCATCCTATAGAAGCGCTAAAAATGAAGCTAAAAAAGCTTTCGGTATAGATGATATATTTATTGAGAAATATCTTGAAAAACCCAAACATATTGAAGTTCAAATAATTGGTGATAAACATGGGAATATAGTTCATTTATTTGAAAGAGATTGCTCCATACAAAGAAGACATCAGAAAGTTATAGAAATTACGCCGGCTATATCTCTATCAGATGAAAAGAGAAATGCAATATGTCAGGATGCATTAAAGATAGCTAAATCTGTAGGATATAGAAGTGCAGGAACATTAGAGTTTCTTGTAGATAAAAATGGAGATCATTATTTTATTGAAATGAACCCTAGAATACAGGTTGAACATACAGTAACTGAAATGGTTACAGGCATAGATATTGTTCAAAGCCAAATTTTAATTGCAGAAGGATATGAGTTAGGTTCTAAAGAAGTTGGAATATACTCACAAGATGAAATACAACCAAGAGGATATGCAATTCAATGCAGAGTTACAACTGAAGATCCTTCAAATAATTTTGCACCAGATACAGGAAAGATTGATGTATATAGAACAGGTTCTGGTTTTGGTATAAGACTTGATGGTGGAAATGGATTTGCAGGTGCGGTTATAAGTCCTTACTACGACAGTCTCCTTGTTAAAACTACTTCTTGGTCAAGAACATTCCAAGATGCTATAAGAAAGTCTATTAGATCAATAAAAGAAACTAATATTTCAGGTGTTAAAACAAATATTGACTTTTTAATAAATGTTTTAAATCACGAAAAGTTCCTAAAAGGTGAATGCGATACTAATTTTATAGCAGATAACCCTGAGTTATTTGATATTTCACCAAGAGCAGATGAAGAATTAAGAGTTCTTAAGTTTATCGGAGAAAAAGTTGTAAATGAAACTCGTGGACAGAAAACAGAATTTGATGTTCCAGTAGTTCCTAAAGTTAGCATCACTGAACCTCTAAGAGGTACAAAACAAATATTAGATGAACAAGGTCCAGAAGGTTTAGTTAAATGGATTAAAGAGCAAAATAAACTATTGTTAACTGATACAACAATGAGAGACGCTCATCAATCTCTTATGGCTACTAGATTAAGAACAAAAGATATGCTTAAAATAGCTAAGGCACAATCAGTAATCGGAAAAGACTTGTTTTCTATGGAAATGTGGGGAGGAGCAACTTTTGATGTTGCTTATAGATTCCTAAAAGAATCACCATGGGAAAGAGTCGCTGAATTAAGAAAAAGAGTACCTAATGTATTATTCCAGATGCTTATTAGAGGAGCAAATGCAGTAGGATACAAAAATTACCCTGATAATGTAATAAGAAAATTCATAAAGGAATCAGCAACAGCAGGAATAGATGTATTTAGAATATTTGATTCTTTAAACTGGTTAAAAGGAATGGAAGTTGCTATAGATGAAACATTAAATCAAGGTAAAGTTGCAGAAGCTTGTATGTGTTATACAGGAGATATCTTGGACACAGATAGAGATAAATATACTTTAGAGTATTATGTAAATTTAGCAAAAGAAATAGAAAAAACAGGAGCTCATATTCTTGGAATAAAAGATATGTCAGCATTATTAAAACCATATGCAGCACTTAAGCTTATAAGAGCGTTAAAAGATGAAATATCAATTCCAATTCATCTTCATACACATGACACTACAGGAAATGGGGTTGCAACAGTTCTTATGGCTGCTCATGCTGGAGTAGATATAGTAGATACTGCTTTCAACAGTTTATCAGGACTTACAAGTCAGCCAGCATTAAACTCTGTAGTTGCAGCATTAACAAATACAGAAAGAGATACAGGTATGGACGTAGATGGCCTTCAGAAGCTATCTGATTATTGGAGTGCTGTAAGACCAGTTTACAGTCAGTTTGAATCAGGATTAAAAACAGGTTCTGCAGAAATATACAAATATGAAATACCTGGAGGTCAGTATTCAAATCTTAAACCTCAAGTTGAAAGCTTTGGCTTAGGACACAGATTTGATGATATAAAAGAAACTTTCAAAAAGGTAAATGATATGGTTGGAGATATAGTAAAAGTTACTCCATCATCAAAAATGGTTGGTGACTTAGCTATATTCATGGTTAGAAATGATTTGACTCCTGAAAATATATATGAAAAGGCTCAAAATATGGCATTCCCAGATTCAGCTGTAGCTTATTTTAAAGGAATGATGGGTCAGCCAATGGGAGGGTTCCCAGAAAAGCTTCAAAAATTAGTTCTTAAAGGTGAAGAGCCTATTACTTGCAGACCAGGTGAAATGCTTCCGCCAGAAGACTTTGATAAAATAAAGAATCATTTAATAGAGAATTGCAAAATTAATCCTTCAGAGCAAGATATAATAAGTTATGCATTATATCCAGACGTATTTGAAGCATATTTAAAATATGTTAAGGAAAATGGTGACTTAAGCAGAATGGGAAGTGATATATTCTTCCATGGTCTAGCAGAAGGTGAAACATGCGAGGTAGAAATAGCAGAAGGAAAAACATTAATTGTTCAACTTCTTGAAATAGGTAAGCTTGATTCTCAAGGAAATAGAACTCTTGTATTTGAAGTTGATGGCAATAGAAGAGATATCAAAATAAAAGATAAGAGCAGTAATGCAGGAGCTGGTAGTTATGAAGAAGAAACAGTTATGGCAGATCCTGACAATAAGCTTGAAATAGGAGCTAGTATCCCAGGAACTATATTGAAGGTACTAGTAAAAGAAGGAGATACAGTAAAAGAAGGAGATAGCTTGGTTGTAATTGAAGCTATGAAGATGGAAACTAATATTGTAGCAACTTCTAATGGAGCTGTTGAATCTATATTTATTAAAGAAGCTCAACAGGTTAAAACAGGACAGTTACTAATTAAATTAAAATAGCATATAATAATTGCAAAAATACCTCTTCCTTATTATTTAGGGAAGAGGTATTTTTATACAAAAAGTTCCACTTAATTAGAATATTTAACCATTAATTAATATGTGATAGAATATATTATGAAGTGAAAGTTGAATCAGATGATAATTTTCTTCAATCTTCTATAGAGGAGGAGTTTTATGTATAAGCTTATAATTGCTGATGATGAAGCAAGAATACGTAGAGGACTAAGAAATTCAATGAACTGGAATGAATTGAATATTGAAATAATAGGTGAAGCAGAAGATGGAGAGATAGCACTTAACCTTGCTAAGGAGAAAATGCCTAATATAATGCTAGTAGATATATGCATGCCTTTTGTAAACGGTTTAGACCTTATAAAGCAGCTAAAGGATATCACCGAAAACTGTATAATTATAATAATTACAGGTTTTGATGAATTTGAATACATACATGAAGCATTAAAACTAAAGGTTTTCGACTATATTTTAAAGCCAGTAAATAGAGATAACTTAAAGGAAACAATTTTAAAGGCTGTAAATGAGTTAAACAAAATAGAAGAAAAGAAAAATTATTTAGAGTGGGCAAATAGACACTTAGATGACAACTTAAGTGCTTTAAAAGCATCTTTTTTGAGTAAGTGGTTAAATGGAAATTTGCAGCACGAAGATGTAGTAAAGGAGCTAAGTTTTTTTAATATTAAATTAGGAAAAAATATTGGAATGATAGCAATAAAGGTAATTGAAAGATTAAATTTAGATGTCTATTCAAATGGTTGGGATAAAGAATTAATTAATTTTGCAATAATAAATATAGCTGGGGACTTATTGGGTGACCCTGAATCTATTGTTTCCTTTGTTGATGAAGACAATAATATTATAATAATTACCAACATTGAAAATATTGAAGAATGGTTGAAGATTGGGAGCGAAATTGGAGACAAAGTAAATTCCTATATTCATTACACTGTATCTATAGAGCAAAAGAAGATATTAAATGATATTTTGGGTGTAAAGAATGCTTATAAAGATATAATTCATGATATAAGTAAGAAGCGTAATTATAAGCCAGTAGTGAATTTAGCAGTAAAATATATTGATAGAAATTATTTTTTAAATCATTTGAGTCTAGATAGTGTGTCGGAAAACTTAAATCTAAGTCCGTCATATTTAAGCAAGCTCCTAAAACAGGAGACAGGCCTTTCTTTTATAGATTATCTCACAAGTGTAAGGATTAAGAGAGCTATAGATATAATGAGTGATCCTACGGTGAAAATTTATCAGATAGCAGAATTAGTGGGATATAATAATCAACATTATTTTTGCAAGGCATTTAAGAAGATTACGGGCTTTTCCCCAAAGGAATATAGAGGAGGTAATAACAATTGATAATTGGATTTAAATCAAAAAGAGTTATGGCTGCATCTATATTAATTATTTTTACTATTGTAATTATATTTATTACTATAAAAACTGATATGAAAAAAAGGTCTGATGGTATAGAATTTGTTATTGGAATGTCCCAAGCAAACTTGTCTGAACCATGGCGAATTTCTATGAATAAAGAAATAATGAACGAAGCAAAAAAATATAAAAATATAAAAATTGTTTATAGAGATGCCGGTGGAGATACAGATAAGCAGAAAAAGGATATAGATGAGTTATTAAGCAGCGGAATTGATCTGTTGATTGTATCAATAAATGATTCTCAACAGCTAACACCAGTAGTAAGTAGAGCCTATAAATCAATACCAGTAATAGTTTTAGATAGAGCAGTAGAAGGATATGATTATACTTTATATATTGGAACAGATAATGAATCAATAGGTAGACAAGCGGGGACCCTTGTTGCAGATCTAATAGGTAAAAAGGAAGGAAATGTTATAGAGGTCCAGGGAGTATTAGATTCGCCGCCAGTTATAGGTAGAAGTAAAGGTTTTAGGGATATTATAAAAGAGCATAAAAATATTAAAATATCTAGAACTATAATAAGTGAATGGCAGAGGGATGAAGCAGAGGATAAAATTAAAGAAGTGCTGAAGGAAGATAAAAATATAGATGTAATTTTTGCACATAGCGATTATATGGCTTTGGGAGCATATAGAGCAGCAAATAGTCTAGGAATTAAGTATATCAAAATTGTTGGAGTTGATGGACTTGATGGTGAAGATGGAGGTCTAGACTTAGTTTCCCGTGGTGTTTTGCAAGGAACTTTTACATCTCCAACAGGAGGCAAAGAAGCAGTAAACTATGCTATAGACATTTTAAATAAAAAGAAAGGAATACCCAAAAAAATAATTTTGAGTAGTGATAGAATTACTGCAAGTAATGTAGGAGCGTATTTAAACAATTGGGTAAAGTAAATACTGTAAAGTAGTAAAGGAAGGTTAATAAAATGGGTAAACTTTGATTTAAAAGTGTAAATAATTGCTGATTAATACAAATACATACAAGACCAATGGGTATATAATAATAAATGTAAACGGTTTTAACATAATGTAAGAGGGGGATTTAAGAAATGAAATTTAAAAAACTAGCTGCAATTGCAGCAACAGTAGTTCTAGCAACGGGTATATTTGCTGGATGTGGAAGTCAGTCTACTTCTTCAAATTCATCATCATCTAGTTCAAGTTCATCAAGTAAGAAAAAGGTAATAGGATATGCTCAAGTTGGGGCAGAAAGTGGTTGGAGAACTGCAGAAACTGCTTCAATTAAAGAGATTCCTAAGTTAGATCCAAACTTTGATTTGAAATTCTCTGATGGACAACAAAAACAAGAAAATCAAATAAAAGCTATTAGATCATTTATTGCTCAAAAAGTAGATATTATTGCTCTTGCTCCAGTAGTAGAAACTGGTTGGGATACAGTATTAAAAGAAGCGAAAGATGCTAAAATACCAGTTATTATAGTTGACAGAAATGTAAAAGTAGCTGATGAATCTCTTGTTACAGCATTCCTAGGTTCAGATATGGAAGAGGAAGGTAGAAGAGCTGCTAAACTTGTAATAGATCACTTTGGTAAGGATGCAAAACTTAATATAGCTGAACTACAGGGGACTGTTGGGTCAACAGCTATGATAGGTCGTCAAAAAGGCTTTAATGAAGCTATAAAAGATTGTCCAAACTACAAAATTGTAAAATCACAAACAGGTGACTTTACTCGTGCAAAAGGTAAAGAAGTTATGGAAGCTTTCTTAAAATCAGATGGAGATAAGATCAATGTTTTATGGGCACATAACGATGACATGGCTGTTGGAGCTATACAAGCTATAGAGGAATATGGTAAAAAACCAGGAAAAGATATATTCATAGTTTCAGTTGATGGTATTAAAGATATGTTCCAATTAATGGCTGATGGAAAATCTAATGGTATAGTTGAATGTAACCCACTTTTAGGACCACAATTATTGGAGACATCAAAACAAGTATTAGAAGGTAAACTTAAATATAAAAAGGTAATATCAAAAGAGGGAGTATTTACTCAAGAGCAAGCTAAAGCAGAATTGCCTAATAGAAAATACTAAAATTATAATTTTATAACATAAGAGCGGGAATTAGTTCCAGCTCTTATGTTATAAATATCACATTTATTCATTTGGTAAATAGAATATGATATTTCTATTTTTATATGAAAAGGAGGGAGAAATTTAATGTCTGATAGCAATGTAGTTTTAAAAATGCAAGGTATATCTAAGTCATTCCCTGGAGTTAAGGCTCTTTCAAATGTTGAGTTTGAACTTAGAAAAGGTGAAATACACACTCTTATGGGACAAAATGGAGCGGGAAAATCAACTTTAATTAAAGTTCTCACAGGAGTATATGAAATAGATGAAGGCACTATAATTTTAAATGATAAAGAAGTTAAAATTACTTCTACTCACGATGCTCAAGAGAGTGGAATAAGTACTGTTTACCAAGAGGTTAATTTATGTCCAAATTTAACTGTAGCAGAAAATATCTATATAGGTCGTGAGCCTATGAAAAATAGAAGTATTGATTGGAATACAATGAATAAAAATGCTGAAAAGTTATTGGAAGAAAGGCTTAATTTAAAGGTAGATGTAAAAAAATTATTGTCAAGTTACTCTGTTGCTATTCAACAAATGATTGCAATAGCAAGAGCTGTTGATATATCCAAAGGTATATTAATATTAGATGAACCTACTTCTAGTTTAGATAGTAATGAAGTTAAACAATTGTTTAAGGTAATGAGAAAGTTAAAGTCAGAAGGCATGTCAATGGTGTTTGTAACCCACTTCATGGATCAAGTCTATGAAATCTCTGATAGAATAACTGTACTTAGAAATGGAGGTTATGTTGGAACTTATGAAGCGGATAACTTACCTGAGATGGAGCTTATTTCTAAGATGATAGGAAAAAACTATGAGGAGATGAAAAAGTCTAGTAATGTAATACGTGAATATAATATAAAAAATAGAAGTGAAGTTTTAGCGGAGACTGAAGAGTTTGGAAGAAAAGGCACTATAGAAGCTTTAAATATTGACATAAGAAAGGGCGAAGTTTTAGGATTAGCAGGATTGCTAGGATCAGGAAGAAGCGAATGTGCAAGATTGTTATTTGGTATAGATAAATCAGATCATGGAGTACTTAATATCAATGGAAAAGAATATTCCTATATTTATCCTCAAAAAGCTATACAAGAGGGATTAGCTTTTTGTCCAGAAGATAGAAAAGTTGAAGGCGTAGTTGGTCAATTAACTATAAGAGAGAATATAGTATTATCTCTTCAATCAAATAGAGGTATTTTTAAATATATTCCTATGAAAAAACAACAGGAGATAGCAAAGAAGTATATAGAATTATTGAGTATTAAAACACCTAGTACAGAGCAAAGAATTGATAACTTAAGTGGCGGTAATCAACAAAAAGTTATACTTGCCAGATGGCTAGCGACAAATCCACAACTATTAATTCTTGATGAACCTACAAGAGGTATTGATATAGGAGCTAAGGATGAAATAAAGAAACTGGTTAAAAAGCTTGCTCAGGAAGGTATGACAATTATATTTATATCTTCTGAGCTTCAGGAAATGGTTAGCTGTTGTGATAGGGTAATTATACTAAGGGATAGAAAGGTTATAGGAGAATTAGTGGGAAAAGATATAGAAGAAGCTAGTATATTACAGATAATTGCGGAAGGAGGAGTTAACTAATGGATAATACAAAATCCCAAAGTATATTTCAAAAGCTTTATAATACGCAAATATTTTGGCCTTTAGTAGCCTTAATTTTATTGCTTCTACTAAATTTTTTCGTAAGACCAAGCTTTATGAGCATAACTATCAAAGATGGACACTTGTTTGGAAATTTAATAGATATACTTAATCGTGCAGCGCCACTTATATTAATTTCTTTAGGCATGACTATAGTAATTGCTACTCAAGGTATCGATATTTCTGTTGGTTCTATAATTGCAATAAGTGCAGCTATTTCTGCCACTGTTATAGTAGGTGGAGGATCAGTTCCGGTAGCCGTATTAACTGGAATAGTAGTAGGTTTAATTTGTGGAATATGGAATGGGTTTTTGGTTGCATACATAGGAGTTCAGCCTATGGTTGGTACACTGATACTATATATTGTAGGAAGAGGTATTGCACAGCTAGTTACAGGTGGCCAAATATTAACCTTTACCAATAAGGACTTTATTTTCATTGGTACCGGATATTGGTTTTTACCAGTTGCTATATATATAGCTGCTGTAGTTACTTTTGTAATGTATTGGTTAATTAGAAAAACAGCCTTAGGGTTATTTATCGAATCTATAGGAGTTAATAATACAGCTAGTAGATATTCAGGTATAAATTCGAAAAAAGTAATTTTTTCACTTTATGTTATTTGTGGTATTCTTGCAGGAATTGCAGGTATAATACTGTGTTCTAACATTAAGAGTGCAGATGCTAATAATGTTGGTCTATGGCTTGAGTTAGATGCAATTCTAGCTACTGTTATTGGGGGAACCTCTATGGCTGGTGGTAGATTTTATTTAGGAGGAACTGTAGTAGGTGCTCTATTTATACAAACTTTAACTACTACTATTTATAGTATGGGGGTACCTCCAGAAATTACACTGGTGGTTAAGGCTATAGTAGTTATAGTAGTGTGTATTATACAGTCTGCTGAATTTAGAAAGATGTTAAAGGGTAAAAAGTCAATAAATAATAAAAAATATAAGGCAAAAGAGGTGGCTGAGATATGAGTGAAGCATTAGATCATAAAAAGAAAGGTTTTAAATTAAATTCAGCTTATATTTCAATTTATGCTACAGTTGCATTGTTCGCGTTGTTGTTCTTAATTGGTTCGGTTATGTATAGTGGATTTTTCTCAGGCCAGGTTGTATCTAATCTTTTCATTGATAATGCATATTTAATTGTAATAGCTATTGGTGAGACGCTGACTATTCTCACAGGTGGCATAGATCTTTCTGTAGGTGCTATGGTAGCTTTTGTAAGTATGATTACTGCAAGTATGCTAAAGCATGGAGCTAATCCTTTTGTAGTCATAGCTTTCGTCTTAATTGTTGGAATTGTTTTTGGAGCAGTTCAAGGAGTATTAATAGAAAAGTTTAAACTTCATCCATGGATTGTAACTTTGGCAGGCATGTTCTTTGCGAGAGGAGCAAGTTATATTATAAGTATAGATACTATTACTATTGAAAATCTAGTATTTACAAAGATATCTGCATTTAGAATACCTGTTGCACCAGATACTTTTATATCAATTAATGTAATCATAAGTTTAATAGTAGTAGCAGCATCAGTATATGTATTAAAGTATACCAAGTTTGGAAGAACAGTATATGCAATTGGTGGTAATGAAAATTCAGCCATGTTGATGGGACTTAATGTAAGAAAAACAAAAGTACTTGTTTATACATTATCAGGTTTTTGCTCTGCTCTAGGTGGATTATTATTCACTATATATACACTTTCAGGCTATGGATTACACTGTAATGGTATGGAGATGGATGCTATTGCAGCCTGTGTAATCGGAGGTATACTTTTAACAGGGGGATCGGGTTACCCTATAGGCCCAATGTTTGGTGTTTTAACTACAGGTATAATCCAAAGTATTATAATGTTTGATGGAACACTTAATTCATGGTGGACTAAGATTGCTGTAGGTATGCTCTTATTTATATTCATTGTTCTCCAGAGAATTATTGTTATTAGAGATGAAAAGAAAAAGGTTGTTATAAGTTGATAAGGCAATATATAGTTTGCCGATAATATGTTAGAAAGGTGATCATGCGGAGTATTGATCGCCTTTTTGATAATCTCATGCCTAAATGATATTATATTTAAAGATAACAATGTATATCATAACGTATGTAATTGGGGGGATAAAATTGAAGAGAGTTATCTATTATCTATTAAATAGCAGTATAGGAGTCAAGTTGATTTTTTACTTCTTCTTAGTAATTTTAATTCCAACAATTACAATAACTACCCTGGGGAACTTAATATATAAAAACTCAATGATTAATGCACAGAATGCCAACACTCAACAAATGGCAAAACAAATCAGTAACAATATTGATTTTTATATGAAGGATACAGAGAATATAATTACATATCTATCACAGGACTTACGAGTATTAAACTTTCTGAACAACAATGATGTAAAACAAAGCGATAATAGTGTACAGGATGATGTATGCAAGGCAATAACAAGTTTTACATCTGTGCATCCTGAGATAGCTGGAATAATGATAGTTAATGACAGGGATATATATGTAAGTGATGTTATGTATAGGACATCTAGAGACCTGTTTACAAATGAAAACTGGTATTATAAAGCATATCATGACCCTAAAAATATACAACTTCTTAGTAAACCTATAGGGCGTAATATTAATAATATTTTTAAGTATTCTGCAGATGATGTGGTTTCTATGTCTAAAGCAGTTATAGATAACAAAACTGGAAATGTTATTGGGGTAATCCTTATTGATATGAAATTAGATATTATTAAAAATGTTATAGAGAATGTTAAGCCTGGAAAGAATGGATTTGTATATATTGTGGACTCTACTGGGGATATAGTTTATTCACCAGTTAATAATGTAGTTTATAGAATAAAGGAAGAGTGGCTGGAAGGCTACAATGACAACGTGATGATTAAAAGATTAGAAGATAACGATTATGAAATAATGCACATGGATTCAACTTATACCGGATGGAAAACTGTAGTAGTAGCACCCCTTGAAGAAAGTTTAAAAGTTGTAACTTATATAAAATATTATTCACTTACTATTGCGGTAATAACCCTTGTATTTGCAGTAATATTAGCTGTATTTTTTACAAGATCAATAGTAAATCCAATTACAAAATTAAGAAGGCTTATGAAAAGAACAGAAGAGGGAAAGCTAGATTGTTACTTTAATAGTAAGTATAAAGATGAGATTGGTGAACTTGGCAACTCTTTCAATAATATGCTTAGAGAAATCAAGAATCTTATAAACCTGGTTCAGATTGAAGAAAAGAATAAAAGAAAAGCGGAAATAAATACTTTACAGGCACAAATTAAACCTCATTTTCTTTATAATACATTAGACACTATTCAGTGGATGGCACAGGAGCATAATGCAGAAGATATAGTGGACATGGTTGGCAATCTAACAAATCTTTTAAGGATTGGTCTAAATAATGGTAATGAGATTATAAAACTTAAAAAGGAAATAGAGTATGTTGAAAGTTATTTAATTATACAAAAAACAAGATATGAAGATAAACTTAACTATGAGATTAATATAGATGATAATATTCTGGAGTATGATGTAATAAAGCTGATATTGCAGCCTTTAGTTGAAAATGCTATTTATCATGGTATAAAAGAAAAAAGAGGCAAGGGAAAAATAACCATTACCGGAGAAATAGAAGATAATAAGATTCATATTCAGATAATTGATAATGGAATAGGAATTAAAGAAGACAAGTTAAAGGAAATCAACAAGGTGTTAAAGGAAGGACATTCTTCAAACACCAAAATTGGATATGGTATCTTTAATGTAAATGAAAGAATTAAATTAAATTATGGAGAAGAATTTACTCTTTCATACAGCAGCGAATATGGACAAGGAACCTCAGTGGATATATGGCATCCCATATTAAGCTAAAATAACATAAACATAACAATAATATGATATAATAATTAACATCGAATTATATAGAGATAGAGGTGTGAAACTAAATGGAAGATATAGGATTGGTTCTGGAAGGTGGAGGTATGAGGGGGCTTTATACTTCTGGAGTATTAGATTTTTTTATGGAAAAAAATTTATATTTTCCATACGTAATAGGAGTTTCAATGGGAGCTTGTAATGGGGCCTCATATATTTCAAGACAAAAGGGAAGAAATAAGAGAATAAACCTGAATTATATTAATGATCCAAGATACTTAAGCTATAGAAATTTAATAAGAAGAAAAGGACTTTTTAGTACTGATTTTGCATATGACGAAGTTCCAAATAAACTTGAAATTTTTGATACTAAAACCTTTCATGAGGCTAAAGAAAAATTTATTATTGGAACTACGGATTGTGATAATGGGAAACCAGTGTACTTTGAAAAGACAGATTGTCGTGATAGCATACTAGATATTATAAGAGCTTCTAGTAGTTTACCCTTTCTAGCACCTATTGTTAGGCATAAAGGATTAAGTTTATTAGATGGAGGAGTAATAGATCCTGTTCCTATAAAGAAATCTATAGAAGATGGGAATAATAAAAATGTAATAGTTTTAACTAGAAATAAAGGTTATGTAAAAAAACCTTTTAAAATGAAGTTCTTAGCTAAAACAATATATCCTAAATATAAGGGATTAGTAGAAGCTATGGTTAACCGTTATAGAATATATAATGAAACCATAAAATATATAGAGGAACTTGAGAATGAGGGAAAGGTCTTTGTAATCCGACCAAGTGAAATACTAGAAGTGAGAAGAATTGAAAAGGATACGAAAAAGCTATTAAATCTATATAACCAAGGATACGAGGAAGCTAAGCAGTGTTATGATAAGCTGAAAAAATGGATTTAACAGTAAAGTAAAATTTCTGAAAGGGGAATAAAAGTAATGAAAGTCGAATTAGGCAGTGTTTATAATGGATTTAAGTTATTGGAAATAAGAGAGATTGATGAAATTAATTCTGAGGGTATGTTATTTGAACATGAAAAAAGTGGTGCAAAATTATTTTATCTAAAAAATGATGATGATAATAAGGTTTTTTCAGTAAGCTTTAGAACTCCTCCAAAAGACAGTACAGGAGTACCACATATATTAGAACATTCAGTACTATGTGGCTCAAGAAAGTTTCCTGTAAAGGAGCCTTTTGTAGAACTGGTAAAGGGTTCATTGAACACCTTTTTAAATGCATTTACATTTCCAGATAAGACAATGTATCCTGTGGCAAGTACAAATGAAAAAGACTTTTGTAACTTAATGGATGTTTATTTAGATGCGGTTTTTTATCCCAATATATATAAATATCCTGAAATTATGATGCAAGAAGGATGGCATTATGAGTTAGATAATAAAGATGCAGAGATCATATATAAGGGTGTTGTGTACAATGAAATGAAAGGTGCATTCTCATCACCTGAATCTATACTTTTTAGAAAGATTTCTGAATCTCTTTTTCCAGATACCCAATATGGGGTTGAATCAGGAGGAGATCCAGATGTAATACCTGAATTAACTCAGCAGCAATTTGAAGCTTTTCATAAGAAATACTATCATCCTTCTAATAGTTATATATATTTATATGGTGATATGGATATAGAAGAAAAGCTAAGATTTTTAGATGAAGAATATCTCAAAGATTTTGATAGGATTGAAGTAGACTCAGAAATATTAGCTCAGAAACCTTTTGATAAACAAAATGAAGTACTTATAAAATACCCAATATCAAACACTGAAAAAGAAGAAGATAAAACATTTTTGAGTATGAATTTTGCAATTGGTAAAGCAACAGATGTTGAGGTTTATCTGGCTTTTGATATTCTTGAGCATTTACTTCTAGAAACACCATCATCACCGTTAAAAAAAGCTCTAATTGACGGAAAAATAGGTAAGGATGTTTTTGGATCCTTTGAAGCTAGTATGCTTCAACCAATGTTTAGCATAGTGGCTAAAAACTCTAATGAGAGTGAAAAGGAAAGATTCAAAGATTTAATTATACAAACTTTAACTAAGCTTGTTAAGGAAGGCATTGATAAGAAGCTAATAGAAGCATCTATCAATATAAAAGAGTTTCAATTAAGAGAAGCGGACTACCATGGTTATCCAAAGGGACTTATATATAGTATGAAGGCTATGGATAGTTGGCTTTATAATGAAAAGCCATGGATACACTTAGAATATGAGAGTGTTTTCCGAAAGATAAAAACTGCCTTAAACAGCAGATACTTTGAAGATATGATAGAAAAATATATTCTTAATAATAATCATAGTTCAGTGCTAATTGTAAAACCAGTTAAGGGACTATCAGAAGAAAAGGAAGCTTTAATTAAGAAAAAGTTAGCAGACTTGAAAAAAAGTCTTACAGATGAGCAAATAGAAAAAATAATACAGGATACTGTTAAGCTAAAAGAAAGACAAGTGACCCATGATTCACCAGAAGATTTAAAGAAAATACCATTGTTATCTATAAATGATGTTGATCCTAAGGCTAAAAAGCTTCCATTGGTAGAAAAAGAAGAAGGTATTAAAACACTTTTTCATCCGGTGTTTACAAATGGAATTGCATATGTGAATATGTATTTCACCACTGAAGGAGTTAAAGAAGAGCTTATACCTTATATATCAATACTTAGTACTGTATTAGGTAAGGTTAGTACAGAAAAATACTACTATGAAGACTTGGCAAAGGAAATCAATATCAACACAGGAGGTATTAGATATATAGCGCAAGCTTATGCTGAAAAGGGTAATTCTGAAAAGTTTTATCCTAAGTTCATAGTAAAATCTAAAGTTATCATTGATAGTGTGGATAAGTTGTCTAACTTATTGTGTGAAATTATTGGTCATACAAAGTTTGATGATCACAAGCGTTTAAAGGAAATAATCCAAGAAACTAAATCACGCATGGAAATGATAATTTTTGATAAGGGACACATAGTGGCTGCAAACCACCTATTTTCCTATTTTTCTAATATTGGTAAGTACGAAGATATATTAAGTGGTTTATCATTTTATAAATTTATTGCAGAACTAGAGAAAAATTTTGATAATAAAGCCGAAGAAATTAGCAGTAAGCTTAAAGAGGTTTCTAGCTTAATTTTTAATAAGAGTAATTTACTGCTTAGTGTTACTTTAGAAGAAAAGGATTATGACAAATTCAAGAAAAACTTTAACCCAGTTTACAATGAACTGGGAGATAAGCCTGCAGCAGTTGAAGAATACAAATTTGAATTTGGACCTAAAAATGAAGGATTAATGACATCAGCCAAGGTTCAGTATGTTGCTAAAGCCTACAATTTCATAAAGTTAGGATATTCATATAGTGGAAGTTTACAAGTATTAAAGGCTATAATAAATTACGACTATTTATGGAATCAAGTTCGTGTTCAGGGTGGAGCATATGGAAGCTTTTCTGCCTTCCAAAGAAACGGTAATATGTTCTTTACATCTTATCGTGATCCAAATTTAGATAGAACACTAAAGGTTTATGATGAGGCAGGAAGCTATTTTAAGAGCTTTAAGGTTGATGATAGACAGATGACTAAATATATTATAGGAACTGTATCTGATTTAGATTTTCCTCTAACTCCTTCAATGAAGGGTGAACGTGCAGTTGAGAATTATATTAAAAAAGTTACTTATGAGGATATTCAAAGGGAAAGAGAAGAAGTTTTAAATACAAAGGTTGAAGATATTCAGAAATACAGTGATTTAATCTCTGATTCAATGAAGCAAAATTATTTATGTGTGCTAGGAAACGAAGAAAAGATAAAAGAAAATCAAGGCATATTTAATGAAATTGTAAATATATTTGAATAATAAATAATCCACAGTGTGAACCTTTATAGATTCACACTGTGGATTTAATTTTTAAATCAAAACAAGATCTTAATTAAGATTAGGATTCTTTTACCCCAATTTAGTCAGGTTAAACTGATTCACTATGAGATTCTTTTATAGCTTTTAAGTCTTTCATCCATACTCGTACACTTTCAACTATTATAATTAATACAAGTATTATAAGAATAAAGGATACACCAGCTAACAGTATTTTCTTGTTAGGTATATAGTTACCAAAGATATTTTGAATAGCGGCAGTTAAGGTTATTATAGTTATAACTACCATTGGTATTGCAGTAATCAGTGCATACTTTGCTTTGCCAGACTTTATAATTATTGTTGTTCCAACAGCAAAGGCTATAGCTGCAAGCATCTGGTTTGCGGTACCAAACATAGGCCATATTGTAGATACATTACCTGTGTACAATAAATACCCCCAGCTAAGTGATATCAATGCACTAAAGAATACCATGTTAAATACTGAATTCTTGTCTTCAAAAGGTTTATAGAACTTTCCGCACAAGTCTTGAAGTAAGTATCTTCCTATTCTTGTTCCTGCATCAATTGTAGTTAAAATAAACAATGCTTCGAACATTATACAGAAATGATACCAGTAGGACATTAAGTGTTCAAGACCAGGAATCTTATAGAATATATAGGACATACCTACAGCTAAGGATACAGCTCCACCTGGTCTTCCTGCTAAGTTTTCACCAACCATTTGTGAGAGCATTGGAAGTTCTTCTGGAATCATTCCTAGCTTAGCAAATACTGCAGGAGCTGAGTTTATAGCAAAGTAATCTGCAGTTGGAAGGCAAGTTGCCGCAATTAAAGCCGTTAGAGCAACGAAGCATTCTAAAAGCATAGCACCAAATCCTATTGGTAGAATATCTTTTTCGCTAGATATAAGCTTAGGTGTTGTACCTGAACTTACTAGTGCATGGAAGCCTGACAAGGCTCCGCAAGCTATTGTTATAAATAAGAATGGGAACACCTTACCTGGAACTACTGGACCGCCCCCGTGAACAAATTGTGTTATGGCAGGCATTTGAACAGTTGGTCTAACTATTATTATACCAATGGCTAATAAACCGATAACTCCAAGTTTCATATATGTGCTTAAGTAATCTCTAGGAAGTAATAATAACCATACAGGAAGAGCTGCTGCGCAGAATCCATAAACAGCAAGTATTATTGACATCTGTTTTACATTAAATGTTAAATAAGGTGCTAAAGCTGTGTGTTGAATAGTTGGTCCTAATATAACCCCCAATAATACTAGAGCCATACCTATAATAGTAGCTTCACCAATTTTGCCAGGTCTTACAAATTTTAAATATAGACCTATCAATATGGCAACCGGTATAGTGAATCCAACTGTAAAAGTACCCCAAGGGCTGTTATAAAGTGAGTTAACAACAGGTAATCCTAGACCAGCCATTGCTATTATTAATATAAATAATACCGCTATAGAAGTAACAAATCCCATTCTTGTACCGAGATTTGTTCTAGCAATTTCAGCTATGGATTGACCATCATGTCTAACTGATGCAAATAACAACACCATGTCGTGTACAGCGCCAGCAAATACACCACCGATTAAAATCCAAAGAGTTCCTGGAAGATAACCGAATTGTGCCGCTAGTACCGGCCCTATAAGTGGTCC
Organism: Clostridium magnum DSM 2767; assembly: GCF_001623875.1. GTDB lineage: Bacteria > Bacillota > Clostridia > Clostridiales > Clostridiaceae > Clostridium_AM > Clostridium_AM magnum. Next base: position 399,541 of record NZ_LWAE01000001.1, read on the forward strand.
AGCACCTGCAATTGCTGCAAAATGGTGACCTAATAGTACCCACTTATTAGTAGGCATATAGTCATGTCCATCTTCATGGACTTTTGATGGAACTTCTCTGGTTTCATCAACAACTAGTACTTTTGCTGCTATAAATGCGCCATAAGTTCTGTAGGCAATAATTAAAACAAGAGCAGCGATAATGACAAGGACTATTGAATTCATAAAAAAACCCCCCTTAATTTATTTGTGTAGATGTTTACAGTAAATGTAAAAATTCATCTACTTAGTAAAAATTTAGATAATTATTAACATTAATAGTATTATGTTTAGCGTGAATAGGATATATTTAAACTGCGAATGGTCAAAAAACGGGGGTGAATGGTAGAAAAGCAAGGGTGAATGGTAGAAAATGAAAGGTCAACATACTTGCCTAATACAATTAAAATTGGAAAAAATTACACTAAAAATAAAGAGTAAGTATAAAGTTAATATACCTACTCTTCATTAAAATTTTATTTTTTAAATAGCATGGGTACTATTTTCAGCATTACTTGAAGATTGCTTTTTCCATTCCTTAATCCACACTTTAACGCTTTCAGCAAGAATTATAACCATCATTACAATTAATACAGTAGAAAGACCTGCTAATAAGTTTTGGTGTTTTGGTAAATAGTTTGAGAATATATTAGTTATAATAGCAGTTAAGGTTATTATCGCTGTTATAGTCATAGGAATTATAGTTATAGGAGCATATTTTTGCTTGCCCATTTTGATTATAACTGTTGTACCTACTGCAAAAGCTATAGTTGCAAGGGTTTGATTTGCAGTACCAAACAGCGGCCATATTGTAGATATATTTCCTGTGTATAACAGATATCCCCAAGTGAAGGACATAAGTGCACTGAAGAATATTATGTTAGCCCAAGAATCTTTTTTAGCCAGTGGTTTATATGCTTGACCAAACAGATCTTGTAGTAGATATCTTCCTATTCTTGTACCAGCATCTATAGTAGTTAAAATAAATAGTGCTTCAAACATTATACAGAAGTGATACCAGTATGCCATTAAGTGTTCGAAGCCTGGTATTTTATAAAATACGTAAGACATACCTACTGCGAGAGATACAGAACCACCAGGTCTTCCTGCAAGTTCTTCACCAACCATCTTTGAAAGCATTGGAAGCTCATTTGGAGTCATTCCCAGTTTAGCAAATACAGCTGGAGCTGAGTTTATAGCAAAATAATCTGCTGTTGGAAGACAAGTTGCAGCAATTAATGCCATTAAAGCTATAAAGGATTCTATAACCATTGAGCCATAACCTATTGGAAGTATATCTTTTTCGTTTGCAATAAGCTTTGGAGTTGTACCAGAACTTATAAGAGCATGGAACCCAGATAAAGCACCACAAGCTATTGTTATAAATAGGAATGGGAATACTTTACCAGGAATAATTGGACCACCACCATGTACAAACTGAGTAATAGCTGGCATTTGAATAACAGGTCTAACTATTAGTATACCAACTACAAGAGCTCCAATAACACCAAGTTTCATGTAGGTACTTAGGTAGTCTCTTGGAAGTAGTAGTAGCCATACAGGAAGTGCTGCAGCGCAGAAACCATATGCTGCAAGTATAAGTGACATTTGTTTAGCATTAAACGTAAAGTATGGGGCAAGTGCTGTATGTTGAATGTATGGTCCTGCAATAACACCAACCATAATAAGTGCCATACCAATAATTGTAGCTTCGCCTATTTTTCCTGGACGTATAAATTTTAAATAAACGCCTATAAGCATCGCAACAGGAATTGTAAATCCAACAGTGAAAGTACCCCAAGGGCTGTCATAAAGTGAGTTAACAACTGGTATTCCAAGGCCAGCCATAGTTATTATAAGTATGAAAATAACAGCCAGAGAAGTAATAAAACCCATTCTTTTACCTAAGTTAGCCTTAGCAACTTCAGCAATAGATTGTCCATCATGTCTAACAGAAGAAAAAAGTATTACCATGTCGTGGACAGCACCAGCAACTACACCACCGATCAAAATCCAAAGTGTTCCTGGAAGATAACCGAATTGAGCTGCTAGTACAGGCCCTATAAGTGGTCCAGCACCTGCAATTGCTGCAAAATGATGTCCGAGTAATACCCATTTGTTTGTAGGAACATAGTCACGACCATCTTCGTGAACCTTGGAAGGTACTGCTCTAGTTTCATCAAGAGCTAAAACTTTCGCTGCTATAAATGCGCCGTAGAATCTGTAACCTAAAGTTAATACAAGAGCAGCAATAATAACTAAAACAATAGAGTTCATATAAAGATCCCCTTCATATATGATTAATAAATTTAGCAAATGAAAACTGATATATTGATTATGCATTAAAAGAATGATTGCAAACGTTTCCTTTGCTATGCTTATATAATAATACTTTACTTTAAATTTACATATATAATTATCTTGAAGAGATAAAAATCGGCAATGAATAGCAGAATTTCAACCTTAATTGACATGGTAGTAATAAAGTTATTTAAATATTTTCATTTTACTATATAATATAGTATAGAGAGAATATTATAGTAATCTGAATTGATCAAATAAAACTTCAATTTATATGGAGCTGATCCAGCTGTGCTAATTACTGTTGAGAGGAGGGATAGTTTGCTTTATGTACAGTTATTAGAACGAATGGCCTTAATCGCTTTGGCTGCATATATATATAATCAATCTCATATTTTTAAAAATCTGATAAAAGATGAGCTAAAGATTACAGATAAGATTGGTATGATTGTGTTCTTTAGTGTTGTGGCTATTATAGGTACATATACTGGTGTAAACTTAGAACCGTATGCTATTGCCAATACAAGACCTATAGGCGCCATAGCTGCTGGATATGTAGGAGGACCTGTTGTAGGAATTGCTGTAGGTCTTATTTCAGGAACTCATAGATATTTTATTGGAGGTTTTACAGCATTTGCCTGCGGTATAGCTGCAATAGTAGAAGGGATAACAGGAGCTCTGGCTAGAAGATACTCTAAAGATGGAGCCTTTAGTGTGAGAAGTGGATTTATTGGAGCTGTAGTAGCAGAATGTCTTCAAATGCTTATTTTATTGATTTTCTCAAGACCATTAGATGATGCAGTAAATTTGGTAACAATCATAGGGTTACCGATGATTCTTATAAATTCTTTTGGAGTAGTTATTTTTATAAATATAATACAGAATGCTAGAAATGAATATAACATACTAAGTGCTATGCAGTCACAAAAGGCTCTTAATATTGCAAAAAGAACTATAGGGCATATGAGAAAAGGTTTAAATAAAGATACTGCAAAAAGTGTGGCTGAGATTATACATGAAATGTCCAATAATTCAGGAGTATTTATAGGAGGAAAAGATGGCTTTCTCACTTATTGTGGAGATGAAATAGATCAAGAAACTCTAAGTAAAAGTGTACAGGCTTATTATAAATCACCGAAATATGTAGTAATTAAATTTATAAGCAATAATAAAGAAATATTTTTTATATGTGCGCCTCTTTTTACATCTACAAATAGTTTTGAAGGGGTAATTGGGTTAAAGGTGAAGTCAGAAAAAAATATTAATTCTTACTTTTGGGAATTTGCAAAAGACTTAAGCGAATTTTTATCTACTCAAATAGAGTTGTACAGGTTGAATAATCTAGCACAAGAAGCATTCACTGCGGAATTTAGAGCCTTAAGAGCTCAAATAGAACCTCACTTTCTGTTCAATGCTTTAAATACTATATCATCCTTTTGTAGAACAAACCCTATTAGAGCAAGAGAACTTATCATCGATCTTTCAAATTATTTTAGACAAACATTAAAAAGACAAGAAGATTTTCTCTCTTTAAAGGATGAACTTGATTTTTTACAATCTTATTTATCCATTGAAGAAGCCAGATTTGGCGATAGACTTAAATTCATAGTTGATATACCACAGAATATGCTGAATATGAAAGTACCTGCTTTTATACTTCAACCAATAGTAGAAAATTCTATCAAACACGGCATACTTCCCAAGTTATCTGGAGGTAGTGTATTGCTTAAAGCATCTTGTTCTCAGGGAGGAATATTATTTAGCGTAGAGGATACAGGAGTAGGTATGAAAGAGGAGAGATTTAAGGAAGTTGTAAATAAGTGGCCGGGAATAGGGCTTAAAAATGTAAGTGAAAGACTAAAGTTATTATATGGAGATCAGTATAAATTAAACATAACAACTTCTTTTAACGAAGGTACTAGGGTAAGTTTTCTAATACCAAAGGGAGGACTAATAAATGAATAAATTAAGATGTATTATTGTAGAAGATGAAATACCAGCATCTGAAGAGCTTAGTTATATAATATCAAAGTATGACTCTATAAAAGTAGAAGGAATAGCTCATGATGGTGAAAGTGGCATGGAGCTTATTAAACACAAAAAGCCTGATGCTGTATTTATGGATATAAATATGCCACTTGAAAATGGTATAAAGCTTGCAAGTAAAGTTAAAGAATTAGATAGCTCTATAGAAATAATTTTTGTTACCGCATATGAGGAGTATGCAATAAAAGCATTTGAAGTTAATGCTTTGGACTATATTCTAAAGCCTTTTGATGAGAAAAGAATTAGTATAACCATAAGTAGATTAGAGGCTAAGTGGAAAAGCAAAAAAATGGATAACAAGGAACTGCCAAATATAATAAATGAAATAATAAATAAAATTGATAAAGAAGAAAAATTAGTTAAGAAACTACCTTGTGAGAGAAATGGAAAAATTATATTAGTAGATATCAAAGATATATATTTTTGCTATATAGAAGATGAAAAAACATATATTAAGACTAAGGATGATAGTTATTTAGTGGGGTATACCCTACATCAAATAGAGGGAAAAACTAATTTTTTTAGAGCCCATAGAAGTTATCTTGTGAATATGGATAATATAAAAGAGCTTTACTCCTGGTTTAATGGAACTTATAAACTAGTAATGAATGATTTGCAAAAGACAGAGGTGCCTATAAGTCGTAATAATGTAAGAAAGTTAAAAGAATTACTCGGAATTTAAATATATATGCATTGACATAGAATTTTAATAAAGATATTATATTTCATATCGACGGCTTTTCAATTAGGAGGATTAATAAGGTTATGTTAAATTTGTTCACTGATAGGTTACTAGTACAGGTTGAGAAGATTGACGAGCAGCATAAAATCATCTTCAGCATAATCGAAGAATTTTATAATGTCTCTATGAACGGAGGTAGTAAGGAAAATATAGTACAAGTCTTTAATAATTTAAAAAATCACCTTGAACAACATTTTGCAGATGAAGAAGGTTATATGATTAAATATAACTTCGAAAATTATGAAGAACATAAAGAAAAGCATAATATTTTTATGCGTAAGGTTTATACGTTAGAAAATGCATTTAAATGTGAACATATACCCCTTACTAAATTAGCAGAGGCAAATGAATTTTTTTCAGAAGGGCTTCTGACACATATAAGTGAGGTAGATGATAAATTAGGGGTGTTCTTAAGGGACAAGTTTTAAGCAAGTAAATTAAATATATATAAAATTGGTTGAAAAACAGTAACTTATGGGTTAAAATCAGATTAGATTAGATTGTTATATGGTGGTGAAACCATGAAAAAAATACTTTTAGTTAATGATTGTAAATTTGAAAGTCTTGTAATGAAAGATTATTTGAATGACATAGGATATAGTGTACAAGTAGCAAATGAATATGATGTGTTTGTACAAGTAAGAAAGTGTCAACCAGATATAGTTATAGCTAACCTAATCATGAGAGACACTACAGGAGATAAACTTATAGAATATATTAAGAGCACTAATCCTGGAATTATATGCTTACTCTCTTCATGTGACTTAATAAAACTAGAAGATTTTATTGAAAATAAGGTAGATGAAGTTATTCATACTCCAATTAATAAGCTAGGATTATTAGAGATTTTAAATAAAGCTTTATCTAAGACAGGAAATAGTAATGTAAAGGTAATTAAAGATAGTGTTGAAAGAGGGCTTAGTGATATAAGCTATAAACATACCGAGGTGAATCTCTTAAGTAACCCGAATGTAAGTGAAAAGAAAAGTAATTTTTCTTTTTGTCCATATTGTGGTCAGAAGCTTGCTGTATCAGACCAGAAATTTTTGTTTTGTCCATATTGTGGACAAAAGATGAAAAATTAAGTTATTAATAGGCCAGGAGCAAATATTGTAATATTTAAAGCTTAAGGAATACTTTAAGTATTATAATATCTGCCCCTAGTTCAAGGTTTACACTTTATTAAATAAGACGTTCCCATTCACCATAAAGGGCATCTAAATTATTTTGAGCCTCTAATAATTGTTTGTTTATGTTCTCGCTTTTTTTAGCGTCAGAGTAAATCTCTTCTAGACAAAGTTGGTTTTGTAGATCAACTATAAGCTTTTCTAAATTTGAAATTTCACCTTCAATATTTTTTACTTTTAGTTTTTCAGCTTTTTCAGCTTTTTCTAAATCCCTTTTTTTCTTCTTTTCATTTTGTATTTGGGTTTTAGTTTTTCCTATGATTTCTTCTTCCTCTTGAAATCTTAATGGATTTTTCTTTTTTTCTGAATAATAACTATAGTTTCCTAGGTATTCCTTAACGCCATTTTCAGCTAATTCATATATTTTGTTAATAACCTTATTTAGAAAGTATCTATCATGGGATATAACAAGCACTGTTCCATCATATCCTAAAATTGCATTTTCTAAAGCTTCACGTGACATTATATCTAAATGATTTGTAGGTTCATCTAGTAGTAGGAAATTAGATTTAGAAAGAATAAGCTTCAAAAGATTAATTCTACATTTCTCGCCTCCACTTAGTAATGAAATCTTTTTAAATACGTCATCTCCTGTAAATAAAAAGGACGCTAAAGCATTTCTAATTTCCGTAGTAGTTAATTCAGGGAAGTCATCCCATACTTCATCAATTATTGTTTTTTCAAAATTAAGGTTAGATTGTTCTTGATCATAATAACCTATAAAAACATTTTTTCCAAGAACTGAAATACCACTGTCAGGTTCTAGGTCATTCATTATTATTTTCAATAGAGTTGTTTTGCCTCTGCCATTTTCACCTATTAAGGCTATTTTCTCTTCTCTTTTAATATCAATATTTAAATTGTTGAATAGAACTTTTTCGCCAAAGGATTTACTTAGGTTTTCAACATGAAGTACATCATTTCCGCTTTTAATTTGTGTTTCAAAAGTAACCTTGCCTAATTTTTGTTCTTTATCAGGTGCCTTTATTCTATCAATCTTATCTAAAGCCTTTTGTCTGCTCTCAGCAGCCTTTACGCTTTTTTCTCTATTGAAAGATCGATATCTTTCAATTATATCTTCCTGTCTTTTGATTTCTGATTGCTGAAGATTATATGCCTTTAACTGAACTTCATAATTTTTCTCCTTTAAGTCTAAAAATTTACTATAGTTACCATTATACGTGTTAACATGACCATTTATAAGCTCAAGTGTAGTTGAAGTAATTGCATCTAAAAAATATCTATCATGAGATATAATTACAATGGACCCTTTATAGGATTTTAGATAGTCCTCAAGCCATTCTATGGCTTCTAAATCTAAGTGATTAGTAGGCTCATCTAATAGAAGAATATCTGGTTTTGTTAAAAGAAGCTTACAAAGAGCAACTCTGGTTTTCTGACCACCACTTAAAATATCAATTGGCTTAGAGTAATCTTCTTCAGTAAAACCAAGCCCCTTAAGAACTCTACTTATTTCAGCCTTGTAAGTATAACCACCTCTATTTGTATAAAGCTCAGTACAGGTAGTGTAATCTTTAATTATTTTATTGTGATAATCCTCATTATTAGGGTCATAAGGTTCATTCATTAATATTTCTAATTTAGCTAATTTATTTTCTAAGTCTACTAAATCTTGAAAAACAGTTATTAATTCTTCGTATATTGTATTTGCCGAATTTAAAGATAAATGTTGAGCTAAGTATCCTATAGATTTATTTTTATCTATATATAAATCTCCACTATCGTATTCCAGCTGGTGGGTAATAATCTTAAAAAGAGTAGATTTGCCAGCGCCATTAGGTCCTATTAGTCCTACTTTTTCACCATCATTTATATTAAAAGTTACATTCTCTAATATAACATCTATTCCATAGCTTTTTTCAATATCCTTACAACTTAAAATTATCATAGTATTCACCTTCCTTAATCATTAATATTTTACTATGTATATGGTGTTTTTTGTAGTATAATTTATTGTCAAAACAAAAAATTACAAAAATAATAAAAAAATTAAAATACATATAAAAGCATAAAAAATATGTTATTGACATATTATACACTTAAATAATACTATAAAAAGTAGGACAAAATTCAGTTAAAGTGATAAAATATAAACAAAGCTATAATATAAACATTATATTAATATATTAATAAGAGGTGCAGTATGGAAAAGAAAAAGAATATATCAATGGCCGTCATAAAGAGATTACCTAAATATCATAGATATTTAAAAGAATTAATGAAAAATGATGTAGATAGAATATCCTCAAAGGAATTAAGTGAGAAAATTGGGTTCACGGCATCACAGATAAGACAGGATTTGAATTGTTTTGGGGATTTTGGTCAGCAAGGGTATGGTTATAATGTAAATGAATTATATAATCAAATCAGCAATATACTAGGACTTACAAAACCATATAAGACAATAATAATAGGCGCAGGTAATATTGGGCAAGCCATTGCGAATTACACAGACTTTGAAAAAATTGGGTTCAACTTGGAGGCTATGTTTGATATTAATCCTAAACTCATAGGTATTAGAATAAGAGACATAGAAATAATGGATATAGATTATTTAGGTGACTATTTAAGAGAAAACCAAGTTGATATTGGGGTAATATGTACTCCAAATAATAACGGACAAAAAGTTTGTGACATTTTAGTAAGAAACGGTGTAAAGGGAATATGGAATTTTGCTCCAGTAGATCTTGTAGTACCAGAAGATGTAAAAGTTGAAAATGTTCATTTAAGTGACAGTTTACTAACACTAACTTGCTTATTAAATGATGACTAAATAGCAAAATCCTTCATTTGTTTGTAAATTTGTATGTTTATAAATTTTCACCTGTGTTAACTACTTAATGAAAAGTAAGGCATTATTTTTCAAATTTTGCCTTGAATTTCTACAATGATTAAATATCATTGTGAAAAATATATCATTTCAAACGAGAATTATGTTGTTTGGAATGATATATTTTTTTATTTTTATTTTTTATTTTCATTCACGTAAACTTTATATTCATTAATTTAAATTGTTTTAATTGCGTGAAATTTGCGGAAATATGTTAATTCCAGATTTTAAATGTTAATTTAGTATCGAATATTGCGATAGATATGATATAATATTAGCTATATTTAAAATTAATAGACAAATTACAAATTATAAACTAACAATTTTTTAAATAGTTTATATATATAAAATAAGTGTGAAAACTAATATGTTAGATGTTATTTGGAGGGGAAAAAATTGTATAAAATAGTTGAGAAAAAAGAGATAGCACCAAATATTTTTTTGATGGATATAGAGGCTCCAAGAGTTGCTAAATCAGCAAAACCAGGTCAGTTCATTATAATAAGAATAGATGAGAAGGGTGAAAGAGTCCCTCTTACTATTTGTGATTATGATTTGGAAAAAGGAACTGTAACTATAGTATTCGCAACTATAGGAAGTTCAACTAATAAATTGGCTACTTACAAAGCAGGAGACTCTGTTGCAGACTTTGTAGGACCTCTTGGACAACCTTCAGAGTTTATACATGAAGACTTAGAAGAACTAAAGAAGCAGAAAATAGTATTTGTTGCAGGGGGTGTTGGCGCAGCTCCAGTATATCCTCAAGTTAAATGGTTAAGACAAAATGGCGTAGATGTAGATGTTATTGTTGGAGGAAAGACAAAAGAATTCTTACTTCTTATTGATGAAATGAAGGAATTAGGAGCCAGTGTTTATCCTTGTACAGATGATGGATCAGCTGGCTTCAAGGGATTAGTAACAAATCAATTAAAAGAACTTATTGATAGTGGAAATAAGTATGATGTTGCAATAGCTATAGGCCCTATGATTATGATGAAATTTGTAGCTAAGCTTACAGCGGAATATAACCTAAAAACTATAGTAAGTCTAAATACATTGATGGTAGATGGAACCGGAATGTGTGGAGCTTGTAGAGTTACTGTAGGGGAGGAAACTAAATTTGCCTGTGTCGATGGTCCGGAATTTGATGGTCATTTAGTAAATTTCGATGAGGCAATGAGAAGACAAACTCTTTATAAGAGTGAAGAAGGTAGAAAACTTGTTGCTAAAGAAAAAGCGGAAGGTCATAAATGTAGTTGTATGGGGGGACAAAAGTAATGGAAACAACAGTAACAAATAGAATGAAACGAATAGCAATAAAAGAACAGGAACCAGAAGTAAGAGCAACTAATTTTGATGAAGTTTGCTTAGGATATACAGAAGAAGAGGCTATGGCAGAAGCTTCAAGATGTTTAAATTGCAAAAATCCTAAATGTGTAGGAGATTGTCCTGTAGCTATAAACATACCGGATTTTATAGGTAAAGTTAAAGAGGGAGACTTCGAAGAAGCAGCAAAAATTATAGCAAAATCCAGTGCATTGCCAGCAGTCTGTGGAAGAGTATGCCCACAGGAAAACCAATGTGAAGGTAAGTGCATATTAGGAATAAAAGGAGAAGCTGTAGCTATAGGTAAACTAGAAAGATTTGTAGCTGATTGGTCAAGAGAAAATGATATAGATCTATCAGAAAGAAAGCCAAGCAATGGCAAAAAAGTAGCAGTTATAGGAAGTGGTCCTGCAGGACTTACTTGTGCAGGAGATTTAGCTAAAGAGGGATATGATGTTACTATCTTTGAAGCACTACATGAAGCTGGAGGAGTTTTAGTTTATGGAATACCAGAATTCAGACTTCCAAAGGATACAGTAGTTAAGCATGAAGTAGAAAATGTTAAAAAGCTTGGAGTTAAGATAGAAACTAACGTAATCGTAGGAAGAACTGTTAAGATAGACGAGCTTATAGAAGAAGAAGGCTTTGATGCTGTATTTATAGGTTCTGGTGCTGGACTTCCTAAGTTTATGGGAATATCAGGAGAAAACCTAAATGGAGTGTTCTCAGCAAATGAATTCCTTACAAGAAATAATTTAATGAAAGCTTTTAAAGAAGATTTCGATACACCAATTAAAGCAGGAAAGAAGGTTGCTGTAGTAGGTGGAGGAAATGTTGCTATGGATGCGGCAAGAACTGCACTTAGACTTGGAGCAGAGGTTCACATAGTTTACAGAAGATCAGAAGCAGAGCTTCCTGCAAGAGTAGAAGAAGTACATCATGCAAAAGAAGAAGGTGTAATTCTTGATGTACTAACAAACCCAATAGAAATTATCGGAGACGAAAAGGGTTGGGTTACAGGAATGAAATGCGTAAGAATGGAACTAGGAGAACCGGATGCATCTGGCAGAAGAAAACCTGTTGTAGTAGAAGGTTCAGAATTTGTAATGGAAGTAGACACTGTGATAATGTCGCTTGGAACTTCACCAAACCCATTAATCGCATCAACTACTAAAGGATTAGAAATAAACAATCGTAAATGTATAGTGGCACAGGAAGAAACAGGTCTTACTTCAAGAGAAAGAGTATATGCTGGAGGAGATGCTGTAACAGGGGCTGCTACAGTTATACTAGCTATGGGGGCTGGAAAGAAAGCTGCTGCAGCTATTCATGAATTCTTAAGCAAATAGAGACATGCTGTTATAGTCTAAAACATAAAGAAAACCTAAGAAATTGGATAAACTTGATAGAATTCAAGCATATGAAGATTCTTAAGGTTTTCTTTATGTTTATATATTAAATGGATTAGTATGAGGGTGAAAAACGTGAAAAATTATGTAGATTTTATATCCGATGCTTGGAATGAATTTATTAAAGATGGACGTATAAATCCTGAGGTAAGAAATGAAATTGCAGAGTCTTGGCGAAGATGTAAAGGTTATAAAGTTGATCCTATGGATGGAAAAGGAAACTTTAACTATAGAGCTTCGGAAAAACTAAAAATTGAAGAAAATGCACAATTAATTTCGGTAGCACGTCCTGTAATGGAAAATGTATATAGTATTGTTGAAGGTTCTGGATTTGCTATAATGTTGGCAGATAAAGATGGATATATTATGGACATAATTGGTGATGATGATATTATGAGGATGGCAGATGAGTTAAATTTCGTAAAAGGACAACTTTGGACGGAAAACATTGTAGGAACTAATGCCATTGGGACGGCGCTATTTTTAGATAAGCCTATGCAAACTATAGGAGCAGAGCATTATGGAATAAATCAACATGGATGGACCTGTTCTGCTTCACCTATTCATGATGAAGATGGAAATATAATAGGATGTATTAATATGTCTGGAAAGTCTTCCAGTGCGCATTCTCACACACTTGGTATGGTTACCTCTGCTGCTCAGCTAATACAAAAACAAATGGCGCTAACTATCTCTAATAAGCTTATGAATATTACTTTTGACTCTATATGTGAGGGTATGATTGTTCTAGATGAGAAACTAAATATTAAAAGGGTAAATGATAGAGCAATTGAAATTCTAGAAGTAATGCACAAAGAAATAGTGAAAATGAATATTAAACAGTTAATGAATAATTTTAACTTTAGTGAAATAATAAATGGGGATAATATATCTTACAACAATATAGAGTGTGATTTTTATATAAACATGAAAAGAGTAAAATGTATAATAAATGCTGTACCAATGAAAGTAACTGATAAAGTTATAGGGATAGTTATAACCTTTAGAGAGGTACAGGATGTTCATAAACTAGTAAGTAAAGTAATTGGATATAATGCTTCTTATAGGTTTCAGGATATCATAACTGAAAATGAAAGAATGAAAGATATAATTAAGTTCGGTAAAAAGATAGCAAAAAGTCATAGTAATGTTCTTATTGAAGGGCAAAGCGGCACAGGTAAAGAACTTATTGCTCAATCTATACACAATTATAGTAAAAGAAAAGAGGGGCCTTTTGTTGCAGTAAATTGTGCATCTATACCTAGAGAATTAGTAGAAAGTGAGCTCTTTGGATATGAAAAAGGAGCCTTTACTGGAGCTTCTAAGGAAGGACATCCTGGAAAATTTGAACTTGCAAATGGTGGCACAATATTTCTAGATGAGATCGGAGAATTGCCTTTAGATATACAAAGCAAGTTATTAAGAGTATTAGATAATAATAAGATTATAAGAATTGGCGGAACCTATGAAAAACAATTGAATATAAGAGTTATATGTGCTACAAATAGAGACTTAAAGGAAGAGATAAAAAGAAAAAATTTTAGGGAAGATCTCTATTATAGACTAAATGTAATGAGCATAAAAACCATACCTTTAAATAATAGAAAAGAAGATATAGATGTATTAGTTAAGCATTTCGTAGAAATTTTAAATGCTAAAAGTGGAGAGCAGCATAAGAAAGTAGGTAAAAACTATTTAGATAAATTAAAGCAATATAATTGGCCGGGAAATGTAAGAGAGCTTAGAAATGTAGTGGAGAGAGATTATTATTTAAGTGATGAAGATTTTGTTTCCTCATATGATGAAGACACAATGATAACTATTAAGGACAAACTTACAAGTGATGAAAATGAATTAAATATTATTCCGATGCAAAGATTAGAAAAAGAAACTATTCAAAATGCACTTAAAGCTTGCGAAGGAAATATAATGAAAGTCACAAAATATTTAAATATAAGCAGATCTACCTTATACAGGAAAATAAAAAAATATAACATTAACAATAAATAGATAGAAATGTGTCAAAATGAGAAAGATATTTCTTATTGTGTCAAAATGACACAGTTAAAAGTGTATCATATTGACACCTTAGAAACAAAAAGAACCTATTGATAGGTTCTTTTTATTTTGGCATAACACTTGCTAATATATGTATGTGAATAGATTAACAACTATGTTAAATTTGGAGGGATAATTATGAAAGCAGCATTATGGTATGGTAAAAATGATGTTAGAGTTGAAGAAATTGAAGAACCAAAGGCAGTAAAGGGCACGGTAAAAATTAAAGTTGAATGGTGCGGAATTTGTGGTTCAGATTTACATGAATACTTAGGAGGACCTATATTCATTCCGGTAGGCCAACCTCATCCACTAAGTGGAAATACAGCACCTGTAGTTTTAGGGCATGAATTTTCAGGTGAGATAGTTGAAATCGGTGAAGGTGTAACTAAATTTAATGTTGGAGATAGAGTAGCTGTTGAACCAATTGTAGCTTGCGGTAAGTGTGCTGCATGTAGAGAAGGAAAGTATAATCTCTGTTCGTCTCTAGGTTTCCATGGACTTTGTGGAAGTGGCGGTGGATTTGCAGAATACACTGTGTTCCCGGAAGAATTTGTTCATAAAATTCCAGACAATATGTCCTATGAACAGGCAGCATTAATAGAACCTATGGCAGTAGCACTTCATTCAATAAGAATGGCTAATTTTAAAACTGGAGATACAGCCATAGTATTAGGTTCAGGTCCAATAGGTCTTGCAACTATAGAATGCTTAAAAGCAGCTGGTGCAAAACTTGTAGTAGTTTTACAAAGAAAATCAATAAGACAGGAGTATGCAAAAAAAGCTGGTGCAGACGTAGTACTTGATCCAAATGAGGTTAACATAATTGAAGAAGTTAAAAAGCTTACAGATGGAGTTGGTGTTGATGCAGCATTTGAAACTACAGGCGCTAAAATAGGCTTTAATACTGGGCTTGAGTGTTTAAAGTTTGAAGGAACTATGGTAGTAACAAGTATTTGGGAAGGGGAAACAAGCTTTAATCCTAATGTTTTAGTATTCACAGAAAAGAAAATAGTTGGAACAATAGCTTATAGACATGAGTTCCCGGCAACAATTGCTCAAATGAGTGATGGAAGAATTAAAGCAGAAGGATATATTACAAAAAGAATATCCTTAGATGATATAGTAGAAGAAGGATTCGGTGCTTTAACTGGACCAGAAAAGAAATCACACGTAAAAATACTTGTAACTCCAAATAAATCACTTCTATAATTATAGATAAATTTGTTCAGTTGTTGACTTATTCATTATCCAGAAACATTGAGATATAAGGCTTTTGATAAGAGAATAAGTCAACTTTTAAGCACATCTATCTATATAGGACTCCAAGTCGGAACTTTAACTTATACTTCGGAATATGTAACCAAACCTCAGCACTGTTAAAAACTTTTAATCAATCTAAAGTTCGTGTTTCGTAAAATCTAACAATATTCGACAAACTCGCTTACGCTCAGACAATCGAATATTCTAAGATTTTATGAAACACTTCACTAAGACTGATAAAAAAGTTTTTAAATGTGCTTCAGTTTTGGTGACATATACCTACGCATAAGTTAAAGTTCAAGTTAGAAGCCCTATAATCAAAATAACCTTAATAGGCTACTAATGTAAGCGAACACGTTAATAGCCTATTAAGGTTATTTTCTATTAGCTAAATTAAGTGGAAAAAAATAGCATTATGGTGTATAATTGAAAAAAATAATGATAAGAGGTGGAGATTATGTTATTAGATAATGTGAAAAAGTATTATGGTAAGGAATATGATTTTAATTGTGCTGAAACTATGCTTTATGCTGCAAATGAAGAATATAACTTAAACTTAGATAAGAATGCATTAAAGACAATGGCAGCTTTTGGAGGCGGAATGGCAATTGAAAGCATATGTGGTGCTGTAACTGGTTCTTTAGCTGTTTTAGGAATTATGTTTACAAAGGAAAGAGCTCACGAAAGTGAAAAAATGAAACAACTTTCACAGGAATTTTTTAAAGGGTTCGAGGACAAACTAAATACAAGCAACTGTAAGGAGTTAAAGGAAAAGTATAGAAATGATGAGATAAGATGTAGTTCAATACTTTATGCTGCTGCAGAGGTTTTAGAAGATATTGTTGTAAAGGAAAGAAATAGTGTGGACTAAGAGGAGTGAACTGTAATGGACTTTAGCCATGTAGAAGGTTTTGCAGATCATGTAGTAATAAGAGATGTTAGAAACTTTGAATTAGCACATATTTTCGAATGTGGTCAATGCTTCAGATGGAATAAGCAGGAGAATGGAAATTATATTGGAGTAGCCTTTGGAAAGGTAATAGAAGTAGAAAAAAGAGAAAATGATGTGATAATCTACAATACAACAGAAGAAGACTTTAAAAATATATGGGCTGATTATTTTGACTTATATAGAGACTATGGTGACATTAAAAATATATTAAGCAAAGATCCTCTTCTAGAAAAGTCAGTGCTGTTTGGAAATGGAATAAGATTATTAAGACAGGACCCGTTCGAATTAATTGTATCTTTTATAGTATCTGCTAATAATAGAATACCTATGATAAAGAGGGCCATTGATAAGATAAGTGTTAAATGGGGAGAGGTTATTGAATATAAAGGTAAGGAATATTATGCATTCCCAAGTATTGAACAGTTAAGTGCGGCATCACAAGAAGAAATTGAAAAGTGCGGTACTGGTTTTAGGGCTAAATATATAAAAGACACAGTAAATAAGATTTATTTAAATAAAATAGAACCTAGCGGTGAGTATGACGAAAAGTACAGCATAGAGTGGATTAAAGAACAGAATGACGATGAATGCCATAAGGAATTACAAAAGTTCATGGGAATAGGACCTAAAGTAGCTGATTGTATAATGCTTTTTTCAATGCAAAAGTATTCAGCCTTTCCTGTAGATGTATGGGTAAAAAGAGCAATGCAGCATTTCTATTTGGCACCAGACGTATCTCTGAAAAAGATAAGAGAATTTGCAGTAAATAAATTTGGTGAATTATCAGGATTTGCACAGCAATATTTATTTTACTATGCTAGAGAAAATAACATAAATGTGGAATAATTCATCTAAGAATCAAGCAGAGTTTGAAACTCCATCTGATTCAAGTTTTTACTTCATAATATGTTTTTCAAGTCTAGTACAAAAAAGGATTTAGTACTGAAAACAAATTTAATTTCAGTATTAAATCCTTTTTATTATAATTTATAAAAATGTACATAATAAGATAGACGAACTGAAAATTCAATTGTATTAATAGTAGAAGTAGTAAATGTAGCACTAATCGACCACTATATTAATTATATATTGAATATTACAAGATTTGACTTATAATTAGAGATAACTTTTAAAATATACATTTTTAAGGATTAGGGTGGATATATGTACAAAAAGTTTCATAAAGAAAGTTTAAACAAACTGTCGAAAAACAAATCATACATAATTCTTGGCTTGATTTTTATCTTTTTAATTTTTATAGCCTATGAGTACTATCATAGATATTTTTTGCTATTTAAAGATCCAGCTAAATTGAAAAAAATAATAATGTCCTATGGTAAATACAGCGTACTTGCTTTTTTTATTCTTCAAGTTATTCAAGTAGTTGCATTCTTTATTCCTGGAGAAATTGTTCAAATTGCAGGTGGATATATATATGGTACCACTTTTGGAAGTGGATTATCACTTTTAGGAATAACAACAGGAAGCATGATGGTTTATTTTATTTCTAATTTTTATGGAAAACCATTAATTGATAAGATAATATCCGATAAGGATTTAAAGTTTTTTCAAAGGGTTTTAAATCTGGGAAAAATAAATTCTATAGTTTTTTTATTGTATCTGATACCAGGTATACCTAAGGATGTATTAGCATATATATGTGGGGTATCGAATATAACATTTAAGAATTTTATATTTTATTCTACTTTAGGAAGAATACCTGGCATCTTTATATCTGCTTATTTTGGAGCAAAAATTAATTCGGGAAACCGTATTACTTTAGTTGCTATAGGAATTGTAGCTGTAGTTTTATTTTTAATAGGCATATTTAAAGGAGAAAAAATAATATCAAGTATAGTTAGAAGTAATTCCTCTAAGGAAAGTTAGGAATATCCTTTAGAGGAATTAATTTTTTTATATATTACTCTCAATATTACACTCCAGCATAATACTAAGATTAATATAAGAATAGAACAGTGGAGAAAATATTCTTCAGGTAAAATATTAATTACAGGATCTGTTTGTGGACTAAGAAGCCAATAATCATTATTAAAAAATATCTCATGAAACCTATCGAAAGACTTATTAAAGTTTATGAAAAATGCTGTTAATATAAGCAAGCAGCAGAAAAAAAGAAGATTTGAGCACCACTTTAAAGGTGAAAAGTCTCTATTTTTTTTCATGAAATATGCTCCAAGTGCAATAAATAAAGTAGATATAAGGAGTATATAATCAAGGTTGGTAAATAGTTTTTTTACTTCTTCAAAGTGAATTATTCCTTCTCTGGATGAGATTAAAAGAGGAATTTTGAAGCCAGTAGGTTTAGGAGTATTGATATAGTTTATTAAATAATCATAAGTGGATTTAATTTGCTCTATATTTAAATTAGTATATTTTTCGATATTTAAATATTTTATATCGAAGTAATAAAGAGGTTTAAAGTTTAATGTAACCTTTACTGAAAATATAAAAACAAACAGAAAAAGAAAAATAGTTAATAATAGCTTGGAAAAATAATAGATGTAAGTATGTGTAGTTCTCATATATCTTTAAAATCTCCCATAAATTTTGATTTTTTTATATTATTTGTATTATATCCATATAAATAGATAATAATATAGAAGTATGCTTTTGTGTGTGAAAATTTTATGTATAAACAGTATAGTAATGTAATCAATAGAAATAAGGAGAAATATTTACTAATTTTATTATAAATCGGCCTATTTGACAATAAACAATTTAATAAGTATGAAATTGGAGTTTGAAAATATAAAAACTATTGATTATTATAATAATTGTATTAGCACTCAATCATGACGAGTGCTAACAAGATAAGTTAATAAATTATTTAAAATAAATTCTACTATTTTAAGGAGGGGTTTATAATGAATATCAGACCACTTGGAGACAGAGTTGTTATTAAAAGAATTGAAGCTGAGGAAACTACAAAAAGCGGAATAGTTTTACCAGGAACAGCAAAAGAAAAACCACAGGAAGCTGAAATTGTAGCAGTAGGTCCTGGCGGAGTAGTTGATGGAAAAGAAGTAAGAATGGAAGTTAAGGTTGGGGATAGAGTATTATTCTCAAAATACGCTGGAAATGAAATTAAAGTTGAGGGTGTAGAATACACTATACTAAGACAAGACGATATACTAGCAGTAGTTGAGTAATTAAATTCTAAGCGTGTTAAATAGAAGATAGAAGTTATAGGGAGGTTTTTTAAAATGGCAAAAAGCATTTTATTTAGTGAAGAAGCTAGAAGATCTATGCAAGCAGGTGTAGATAAGCTTGCTAATACTGTTAAAATTACACTTGGACCAAAAGGAAGAAACGTTGTTCTTGATAAGAAATTTGGTGCACCACTTATAACAAATGATGGTGTTACTATAGCAAGAGAAATAGAATTAGAAGATCCATATGAAAATATGGGAGCTCAACTTGTTAAAGAAGTTGCTACAAAGACAAACGATGTAGCAGGAGATGGAACAACTACAGCTACATTATTAGCTCAAGCTATAATAAGAGAAGGATTAAAAAATGTTACAGCTGGTAGCAATCCAATGCTTATAAGACAAGGTATAAAAATAGCTGTAGAAAAAGCTGTTGAAGAAATCAAGAAGATTTCAAGACCAGTTGAAGGAAAAGAAGACATAGCAAGAGTTGCTGCAATATCAGCTGCTGATCCAGAAATCGGTAAGCTTATAGCGGATGCTATGGAAAAAGTAGGTAACGAAGGTGTTATCACTGTAGAAGAATCAAAATCTATGGGAACTGAGCTAGATGTAGTTGAAGGTATGCAGTTCGATAGAGGATATTTAAGTCCATACATGGTAACTGATACAGAAAAAATGGAAGCTTCAATTGATGATGCGTATATCCTAATAACAGATAAGAAAATATCAAACATTCAAGATATATTACCAGTACTTGAGCAGATAGTTCAACAAGGTAAGAAATTATTAATAATCTCTGAAGATATAGAAGGAGAAGCATTAGCTACTCTAGTTGTTAACAAATTAAGAGGAACATTTACTTGCATAGGAGTAAAAGCTCCAGGATTTGGTGACAGAAGAAAAGAAATGCTTCAAGATATAGCTATACTTACTGGCGGAGAAGTAATTTCAGAAGAATTAGGAAGAGATTTAAAAGAAGCTACAATAGAAATGCTTGGAAGAGCAGAATCTGTTAAAGTTTCAAAAGAAAATACTACTATAGTAAATGGAAAAGGCGACAAAACAGCTATCCATAACAGAGTAGCACAAATAAGAAAGCAAGTTGAAGAAACTACTTCAGATTTCGATAGAGAAAAATTACAAGAAAGACTTGCAAAGCTTGCAGGTGGAGTAGCTGTAATCAAAGTTGGTGCTGCAACTGAAACAGAATTAAAAGAAAGAAAATTAAGAATAGAAGATGCTTTAGCAGCTACAAAAGCAGCTGTTGAAGAAGGAATCGTTGCTGGTGGTGGAACTGCTTATGTTAATGCAATTAATGAAGTTGCAAAATTAACTTCAGATGTTGTAGACGTTAAAGTTGGTATAGACATAATCAAAAAAGCTCTTGAAGAACCAGTAAGACAAATAGCAACTAATGCTGGAGTTGAAGGTTCAGTAATAATTGAAAAAGTTAGAAATAGTGAAGCTGGAATAGGGTACGATGCTTTACATGATACTTATGTAAACATGTTAAAGGATGGTATAGTTGACCCAACTAAGGTTACAAGATCAGCACTTCAAAATGCTGCATCTGTAGCAGCAACATTCTTAACTACTGAAGCTGCAGTAGTTGATATTCCAGAAAAAAATGCACCTGCAATGCCAGGAGCACCAGGAATGGGTATGGACGGAATGTACTAAGATTAAAATGAAACGTCATGTGTTTTCACATGGCGTTTTGTTTTTACAAAAATTATTTATATAAGAGGAATAAGATAACTTTATGTGGATAAGATAACTTTAAAGGATGGCAGCTTTAGCTTTAAGGAGGACAGTGTCTTATGAAAAGAAAGGGATTTACTCTAATCGAACTCATGATAGTAATTGCTATTATTGCAATACTTGCAGTAGTACTAATACCAAAATCTCAGCTTTTTAAGAATCAATCTAAGAATGCAGGAGTAACTACAAATGTTAATACGGTAAGAGGATACTTAGAAACAAAGGTTTCAATTAATGGCTCAGCTAATTCATATTTAAGTGGCTCTGAGTTAAATAGTGCAATGACTACAGCATTCATTTCAAATACTGATAATTCACAAAAATTAATTAATCCAATTAGCAGTAGTAGTGATGCTTTTACAGTCATTGTAGATGGAGCTACCTTTACAGGAACAGGAATTCCGACAACAAGCATTTCATCTTCATATTCTGTTCCAAGTGTAGTGAAATCAACTACTTATGCAGGACAAGTGATTGTAGATGTTCATACAGATGGGTATGTGGTATATGGCATAGATAATGCTGGATTGCCAACACAAGTATTTATAGTGAAGTAATACGGATAAAGGGGTTGTTACACTAAAAATAAATACTACAATATACTGTGCTAATTTTAAACTTGCAAAACAATATATTGTATGTAAAGTTCTTAATATAACAGCCTCTTTATCTATTTATACATGAATATTATATTAAAAAAGTATAAACTGGACTTCGATGATAGAAATTATAATTAATAATGATTTGAAGAGAGGTCTAAGATATGGCAAAGATAAAAAAGCGTTTAGGAGAAATACTTATAGATGCAGGTGTTATAACTGAAGATGTATTACAAAAGGCTCTTATTATACAAAGAGATAGCGGTGGAAAGCTTGGCGAAGTACTTGTAGATAGAGGATTCACAACAAATGAACAAATAGTAAATGCAATAAAGCATCAATTAGAAATCCCCCTAATTGATTTAGATAGTATCAACATAAAACAGGACATTATAGATATTATATCTGTAAATATTGCAAAGAAGTATGAGGTAATTCCAATAGATATTTTAAATGGATCTTTATTAATTGCAATGAGTGATCCCCTAAATTATTTTGCTATTGCAGATATTAAATTAGCCACAGGATATAATGTGAAGATAGCAATTGCACTCAGAAATAGCGTACTCGAGAATATAGAAAAGTATTATGGAAGAAGTAGAGCTCAGGAAGCAGCACATAGTTATAGTAAAAATTATATTAATAAAAATGAGGATAAGGATAATGAGATAGTAGATGAAGCTTCTACACCTATAATAAAATTTTTGAATACAATAATCGAGAATGCCACATTATATAATGCTTCTGATATCCATATAGAACCAGATGAAAGAGAAATGAGAGTCAGATTTAGAGTGGATGGGATTTTAAGAGAAATTATGAAGGCAGATATAAATATGCTTGCCGCTGTAATAAGTAGAGTTAAAATAATGGCTAACTTAAATATAGCAGAAAATAGAATTCCTCAAGACGGTAGAATTATTTATAAATCAAGGAATAGAAGTATTGATATAAGAATCTCTACTGTGCCAACAATTTCAGGAGAAAAAATTGTTATGAGATTGCTGGATAAAAATAATTTTTCAATGGATTTAGAAAAACTTCAATTAGGGCAAGTTGACTTAATTAAATTAAAGAGAATGATATCAAAGCCATATGGAATCATACTAGTAGCTGGACCAACTGGCAGTGGCAAAACAACTACAGTGTATTCAATTCTAAATGTTTTAAATGAGGTATCTAAGAATATAATAACAATCGAGGATCCAGTTGAATATAAATTAAAGAGCATAAATCAGATGCAGGTAAATACAAAAATAGGTTTTGATTTTTCAAGTGGATTAAGAAGTATACTTAGGCAGGATCCAGATATAATTTTTGTAGGAGAAATAAGAGACGGTGAAACAGCAGAAATATCTATAAGATCATCGCTTACAGGACATATGGTCCTATCTACAGTGCATACGAATAGCTCAATATCTACTATTACCAGACTTTTAGATATTGGCATAAAGCCATTTTTAATATCAGCTACTTTAATAGGAGTTATATCCCAAAGATTAGTAAGAAAAATATGTCCTAATTGTATTGAAAAATATATAAGTGATGAAAGTGAAATGAGGGTTTTAGGAATAGGTGAACCTGTTACTTTAAGTAGAGGAAAGGGTTGCAGCTTTTGTAATAATAGTGGGTACAAAGGAAGGATAGGTATATTTGAAATACTGGAAATAGATAAGGAGATAAAAAATCTTATAGATAATAATACTTCCGTTAGTATAATTGAAGAACTGGCTATAGAAAAGGGAATGAATGTTCTAAGAAAATCCTGCGTTAGTAAAGTTCTTCAAGGATTAACTACAGTTGAAGAGTTGCTTAGAGCAACCTATGGAGAAACAAGTCAATAGTAGAGTAAATAAATTTTGAAGGATGATTCTATGAAGAAATTTATATATAAGGCTTGGGATCAACAGTTCAATATAGTAAAAGGAATTGAAGAAGGGGCTGATATTGAAAGAGTTATAGAAAATATAAAAATGAGAGATTTGAAAATAATATATGTTAAAGAAAAAAATACTTTATTAAAGTTGGCACTTTTAAAGAGAACTTTGAATGATGAAGCCTTGGCTAATTTCTGTGGACAAATAGCAATGATTATAAACTCAGGTGTAAATATTTTAAATGGATTAGAGATTATGGAGCAGCAAGCTAAAAATAATAACATGAAAAAGATACTAAGTTCATTAATTGAAAGCATTAAAGGAGGAAATAGCCTGTCAGCAGCAATACAACAGACAGGAAGTTTTCCAACATTACTTATAGATATGCTTATAACAGGAGAGGTTAGTGGTAATTTGGACACAATACTTTTTAATATGGAAGGATTCTACATAATGGAGGCTAACATAAAAAGTAAGATTAAAAGTGCATCTATATATCCATTATTAATTTTAATAGTATCAATTGGCATGGTGGTTTTTTTTGATTTTTTTATATTTCCAGATTTAAAGGATATGTTTACAGATGTAAGATTACCTCTAATTACTACATGGCTGTTGCAAATAATGAATTATATAAATAGCAATTATTTATTTATTATTATATTTGTAGTTTTAATAGTTATACTTATAAAATATGCTATAACTATACCTCAAGTTAAGTATATTATTGATAAAGCTAAGTTAAATATTCCTAGTATAGGACTATTAAATAAAAATATTATTACCTCAAGATTTACAAGAAGTATGGGTATATTTCTAAAATCAGCAGTATCAATTGTAACAATAATGGACAATATGAAGGCCGTTATAAGTAATGAATTTATTTCTACAAAGATAGAGAATGCTAAGATTAAGCTTGAGGGTGGTATGAATTTTTCAGAAGCAATAGAAGATGAAAATGTTTTTGATCCTCTTGTAATACAGATGATGAAAGTTGGAGAGGAGACAGGAAGACTTGATGATATGATGCTAAAATTAGCTGATAAGTATGATGAGCGAGTAGATCTGCAGATTACCAGAATTATGGCTTTAATCGAGCCTGTTTTAACCTTAGTGATTGGAAGTATTGTAGGTATAGTAATAGTTGCAATGGCACTACCTATAATGCAAATGACTCAAAACATGAAATAATGTAAGTCTTAAAGTACCTATAGATAAGTTGCTAAAAGTTTAATAATCTAGGGTATAGTCTCTGTTGTTAAATTATTAAGTTAACTATCTGTAATAGGAGGTAGACATATGTTTTATAGAATAGTATTCAGCTTTAAAGAGAATTATGCAGATATTGCAGTTATACGGAGAGGGATTAATTCAATAAAAATAAAAAAAGCAATTAAAATACATGAGCATAGTGAAACTAATATATCATCTCCGAGCTATGCTTTTGAAGAAAGTCTAAATAAAATAAAGGAACTTAGGGAAAAAACTAAGATAAGAAACAAAGATGTAAATATAATATTAAATTGGGATAATATTATAACAAGAGTTATAGAAACCCCAATAATGAATAAAAAAGAATTAAAAAAGTTTATTGATAATAACATAGAGGACTATTTCGCAGTCAGTATGAATGATTATTGCTATGATTATGAAGTTATATGTTTAGCCAAGAAAGGTGAAAAGGGAAAAATGTCAATAATGCTAGCTGCAGTTCCTCGAAGCAAAGTGAAGGAAATATTAGATTTTATTAAATTATGTGGGCTAAGCCCTAAATCAATTGGAATATATCCTAATTATATATCAAATCTTTTTGATGATGAAAAAGATAAAAGCATAGCCGTATTAGATGTTAACAATAAGAAAAGTACTTTAACAATACTTGATAAAGGAGAAGTATTTCTTTATTCTAATATTCCTAATGAAAGCTATGATTCTGATAGGGAACAGTTTGTTGAGTTGTATGAGAATCTGGAGTATTTTTTAAATTTTTATTCTACAAGACACTTTGGAAACAGAGTTGATAGGATATATATTCTTGGTGAATTATATAATAATGAAAAACTTTTAAATTTAATAAATAGTCAAGTTTCCATGGAAGTTGTCAGTGGTCTAAGTGGTAGATTACTGGAACTAATTAAAAAGAGTCCTGTTAACGGAAATATATACTCCGATATTATAGGATCATATACTTCAATAAAAAATATATATAATAAGAAAATTGATTTTGCGGATAAATTATTCAGAAGAGATAAAAAAGAAAGGTCTGTTAATAGATTAATACTATTAGAAATAGAGGTATTTTCTATAATAACAATATTTGTTACTCTGCTATTTTTTATATATTCTAAAATAAGTATTCAAAGATATGATACAACCAGTATAGATAGAAAGATAAATCTTATTAGCAGCATAGAAAATGAAGCTAAGGAATTGGAAAGTGAAAAACAGCTTTATGAGAATAAAATTGAAAATATGAAAAAAATTCAAAAGGATGAATTTGATTATATTACAATATTTGATAGTTTAAGAAGAGGAATGCCTCAGGATATATTAATTAAAAGCATTACTGTAGATAAAGAAAATGTAAATATAACAGTTAGTATAAATAATAGTACCTTAGATGGTGCTAAGACAATCATTGCTCTAAATAAAATAAATATATTTGAACCTGTTGAACTCCCACAAATAAAACTTAATGATGATTTAAAGGAACTTAGAGTTAGTCTCAAAATTAAGAAAACTTAGAGGGATGTGAATCCAAGTGGATAAAAACAAAAAAGATTTGATGATTTTAATAGGAATAATATTTATGGGAATTAATTATTCTATATACACATATTTCATAGCAAATCAGTTAGATAGTTTGGAGAAAGCTAAAAGTAAATATTTACAAAAGCAACAAAAGTTAAATGAGCTTAACAGCAAAAAGGAAGCTATAAAGAATGAGAAAAATGAAGTAGAAAAGCTAAAAAATCAAACATCAGATTTTAATAATAAAGTACCTTCACAAATTAATACTCCCCAGCTAATATACGATTTTTATACAGGATGTAAAATTTATGATATTTCTGGAGAAAGTGTATCCTTTCAATTGTTGAATCAAGAGGAAGTTCCTAATAATCAGAACAAGGTAACCACTGGAGATGTAAATAAAAATACAAGTGAGAGCTTTTTTACACTTACAATAGAACTAAACGTAATAGGTGAGAAAGAAAAAATAGAAAATTTTATAAAAAATTTAGCTAACTTGACTACTAGACAATTAAATGTAAAAAGCATAGCTATAGCTACTGTTGAAGAAAATTTAGCAAATCAAAGTTTGATAGAAGATCTATTAACTAAAAGCAAACTTTCCGCTGATATAGTTTTTTGTCAATATATTCAAAAAAATAAAAAATATAACACGAAGGAGGA
Organism: Clostridium magnum DSM 2767; assembly: GCF_001623875.1. Lineage (GTDB taxonomy): Bacteria > Bacillota > Clostridia > Clostridiales > Clostridiaceae > Clostridium_AM > Clostridium_AM magnum. The sequence continues at coordinate 426,518 of NZ_LWAE01000001.1, forward strand.
TTATAACTATGAATTTTATGACAGCAAAAAGGAAGGGTTTAAAAATATTTCAGATATGTTTAAGTAAATGAGAAAGGTAAGTAATTGAGTTGGAAAACTACTTTTTCAACTTTTAATTCTATAAGATCATATTTTGTAAATATCCATATTGGACTGCAAGGTGGGATAAAGATGAGGCGAAAGAACGGGTTTACATTAATAGAAATTATGATAGTTATATCAATTATAGGATTACTTTCTATGATTATAGTACCTAAAGCAGCAGCTATAAAACAGCAATTAAAAGACACTAGTGTGGGCACTAATGTGTTACTAACCAGAAGCTATCTAGAAAATAGATCAGGTAAGGATGGAATTTCTTATCAAGTATCCATTGACTCAAATCAAACTAGCTCACAGGCGCTGGCTACTATATTAAGCAATATTGCTGCAGATATGGCATCTAGCTTTTCAGGCAGCAATAATTTAATTAATCCTTTCAATAGCAGCGCTACTATATATTCAAAGGGTAATATAGCCAATATCACAGCTTCTTCCATCTCATCAGTTTTGATATATTATAATATTGATAATTTACCTTCGGATAACAATACAGTAAATAACAGCGGTAATTTACCAAAGGGAATAGGATTAAAGGGTAATGTAGTTATTATTATTTATAGTACGGGATATGTGTTATATGGTGTTGATAGTAGTGGACAGATGAGTAATATGTATATTATTAAATTTCCACCTACTCCTCCTAGTGCCCAAAGTGGGGTGATTCCTGGAGGTAGTGACAATGGCGGAAATCAAGGCGGGAATGACACAAATCTCACGAAGAATATTGGTGATGTAGTTAGTTACATTAAAAGTATTTCTATAGAAAATATAATAAAAGGAGTGCCAAATGGGCAAATGTGGAATATAATTCAAGGACCTTTATATGATAGTTTGATGAACAAATTTACACCAGGTAATTCGGCTAAACATATTGTAAATCCGTATTTTCTAAATATTGATACAATAGGCAATGAAAATTCATGGGTGAATCCCAATTTAAATTATTCTATTATTTCAGTGCCACAACCTACGTCAGATATAGATACTAAATATTCTAACAGACCAGGAACTGTAATAGTCTATGTAAAAACCTCAAATCCTGTTGGATATATAGTATACGGAGTAGAGCAAAAGGGTAATAACGTTGGATATACTACAATTAATTTATCTACTGAAGTGACTTCACAAATGACACAAACCTTAGCAAATAATGTTTCAGCTGTATATAATGCTTTAGTAAGCCATGTTAACGCTAATGTTGCCGCTTCACCATATAATAATCAGGATACTATGAGTAGTCTGGCCCTTCAGCAGCTTCAAGGCTTAACAATAAATAATGCGTATATAACCAGCTGGAATAGTAAAAAGATAGTTAGCAGCACCACTTTTAGCAGCGGCTATGGAGTAGTAATTGGTAAATATATTACAGGAGGAGATTTCAAGGACTACAAAGGCACTGTAATTGTAGATGTATTGGATGACGGCAGTGGATATGAAATATACGGTGTGGATTATGGTGGCAATAAATATGCTTATATGAGATTAGTTAGTGGCAAATAATAATCTTAGAGCTTATTAGGGTTTGATGTATATAACAATTATAGAATTACAAAATAAAAATTTTAGGGATATAGAGGTTTAACAATGAAGAAAAAAGCCTTTACTTATATAGAAGTTATGATTGCCATTACCATATTTTTGATAATGTCTATTTTTGTAATTAGACTTAATATTGCAGCAAATAAAAAAATTAATATGCAAGTTGATAGACAAAATATGATGATGGAAGCACAAAAGCTTTTGGAAAAGTTTAAAACTACTACAACAGGCATTGGTATCTATGTAGATGATAATTATTTGCATAATAAGTATGAAAAAATCGATGGATATAATGTTATAGTTCAAGTAAAAAATCTTAATAATCAAGGTCTGCCAGAACTATTAGAAGTTACTGTAAGAATACGTAAAGATATAGCTGATAAAAATAATGAAGTTGTATTAACATCTCATTTTTTAAAAAATTAAGAGGAGTTATATGAAGAAAAAAGGATTTACTTTAATTGAATTAATGATAACTATAGCAGTATTTAGTGTTTTTTCTATGTATCTTTATCAAGTTTTTTTTTCACAGATAAGAGAGTCCTTTAGTTTTAACAATAATATTAATGTTCAATATAATGCAAACAAAGCTTTAAATATGCTCACAGATGAAATTAGAAATTACAGTTTTACCAACTTGATTTTTCAAGGCTCAAGTAGCATAGGGGTAACTCAGGTAAGCTCAAATGGCAAGGTTTTAATTGATTTGAATTCAAGCACATCTAATCCTGATATATATTATAATAGTTTAAGCAAGAGTTTAAGTGATAATAATGGTAATCAATGCTTTAATATAAATTCTATTCAGCTTGTGAAAGGAACGTCAAATGATGAGAATGAACTAATATTAATTGTTGTATCAGCTTCAAAGGGAAAAACTCAGATAACCAGTTCTACTGCAGTAAATATAAAAAGATAATGTAAAAAGTAAAGGAGGGATTTTTTGAAAAAAAAAGGTTCTGCTCTTTTAAGTGTTGTTATTATTATGATGATAACTTTTATAATGGCTTCATTTATGGTGGAGGTTAGTATTAAAAATAATAGAATAGCGATGGATAGACTTAATAAAACAAAGGCCTATTATAGTGCAGAAACAGGTATTTATGATTTTATAGATTATATTAATAAGAATAATTGCAATGTAGCTAGTGGAACTATAATAACAAATCTCTATAGTAATGGAGGACTTTATGGTGATAACCTGGCAGTGTATAAAGCAAATCTTATGAGCTCAATTACTAGAAATGATGTAGGTAATTCAAAAATCTATAATTTTTCTATTTATTCTAATGGAAGCTGTAGTTCTCAGGGATATGTTATTGTTGCCAGTGTGTCTATAGTATATACAGATAACGAAACGGGAATTTATAATTATTCATCTTATTCTATAAACTCCAAGAAGGTTTATAGGACCTAAGTTAGGTATAGATAATTAATTTTACTAAAGTGACAAATTATAATAGCGGGAAATTGAATTGATAATGGTATTATATCTTTCTATAATTACTTATGGTAGAGACATATAATTAATTGATGTAGACTATTATCAGAGGGCTAGCATAAGCTTGAATTAGACAATATAATAGTATATAATTAACTACAAATGAGAAAAAATGTTTATTGTTAGATATTTTAACAAAGTATGAAGCTAAGTAATAAGTGGATGTGATTATTTATGATGTGGAAATTATTGGCCATTCAGTTGATATCTTTTATTATATCCTTATTTTTTTATCAAGCTATTCTCAAACTGCTGAAAAGATTTATGTTTTTAAAAAATTATAAAATTACGCAGAAGTTTTCTTGTATAATAGTATGTTTTGTTATGTTTGTAGTGGGGATAGTTTTTGGGAAAGATATTATATATAATATATTATAATTGGATTTAGAAGTAACACCTTAAATTATGCTAAAAATATAAATTTTAAGTTTAAGGAGATTTATGATTAGGAGAGAGAAGAATATGTCGAAACTTATGGATGTGTTTGAAAAACTTAATTTAGTTGAAAAAGTTAACGATGAAGCAAACAATGAGGTAAATGATGAGGTAAACGACGAAGCAAATGATAATTCCAAGATAGATGATGAAATAATAGAAAAGAAAGTTGAACCTAAAGACATCGAAATAGATGTGGAAGAAAGTTATACTGAATCTTTTCAAAGTAATACTGAAAAAAAGCAAAAAAATTCAAAATTAGATTCAAACCATGAGAGGAATATGCACATTCATGAGATTTATGACTTATATGGTATAGAAAATAGTAATGTTAATACAGTTTTTATGTTAGGAAACTTTATTAACGCTCTTCCTGAAAGTTTGCCATATGAAGTAAAAAAGCAATCATTAATGGGTATTATTGCAGCTTCAAATACAAATTTGCGGAATCTTCTTTCAGATGGTGAAAAAAGGTTAAATGCACTAAGTAAGTATACAAAGGAATATAACACTTCAATTAATAATATAATAAAAGAATATAATGAAGAAATAACAAAATTAAATAATCTAATAAATACTTATAACGAGGAAATACATGTAAAAGAAGCAATGTTACAAGAACAGAGTAATACAGTACAATACGAAATAGAAAAGATAAATAGCATCATAAATTTCTTTAAAAAGGGTGATTAATCACACTATGATTTTTACATAGACAAATTCTTATGCAGTTTATAATAGTCAATGCTATATTTTATTAGCTGTTGCAGAATTAAGAGGTACATTTATGAGAAAAAGAAAATATCGTATTACTAACACTGCAAAAATTTTAATTTTAGAGTTTTTGCTCAGTTCAGTTGGTATGCTATGTGGTTTTACATGGAGAATACAAAGTGAAAGTAAAAAGTGGGACAACTTAATATATCCCGGTATAAAAGTAGCTAATATAGACTTAAGTGGTAAGACAAAAGCAGAAGCCAAAAAATTAATTCAATCACAGTACATTGATCCGCTATTAAAAAATAACACAAATGTATTAATTAATGATAAAGTTTATGTGTTAGAGAATTCGAAATTAATTACAAACTATGATATGGATAAGGTTCTTAATGCAGCTTTTAACTTGGGAAAAAATCTTAATTCATATAAAAAATGTGAGCTTTTAAAAAGAAGCACCACACATCAGTACAATGTATTCTTTGAGTATAATGAAAACTATATTAAGGCTTTTATAAATAAAGTTGAAGAAAGCGTTAACAAGGAACCACAAAATGCTACTGCTCGAAAGATAAATGATGGTACTATAAAGATTACAGACGATATCAAAGGAGAGAAGATAGAAGAAGAAAAACTTGAAGAAAATATTAAGAAAGAAATAAATAGCAGATATAGTGAAAATATAAAAATCCAAGTTCCAATTGAAAAAGTCGCAGCATCTATTTTATCAAGTGAACTTTCCAGTATAGATACTAATATTTCATCTTTTAGTACAAGCTTTGAACTATCGACAGATGAGAGAGCTCACAATATTGAATTGGCAACAAGTCTGATTAATGGCAAGATACTAATGCCGCAGGAAACCTTTAGCTTTAATGATTGTGTAGGAGAAAGAACAAAGGATAGAGGATTTGTTGAGGTACCGATTCTAGAAGGTAATGTTAGTGAATCGGGATTTAATGGAGGGATATCACAAGTATCTTCCACTCTATACAATGCTGTATTGAAAGCTGGAATAAAACCAGTGGAAAGAACACATAACATTATGCCCTTTTCATATGTGCAGCTAGGGCTAGATGCCATTGTAGATTGGAATAATATTGACTTTAAATTTAAAAATACATTGAAATATCCAATATATATAGATGCGTACACACAAAAAAAGAGTTTATATGTTAACATTTATTCTAATTCCAGCTTAACAAAAAGAAAATATGACATTATAAGTGATGTGTATGAAACAATAAAACCAGATACAAAAACTATCAATGATTCTGATTTGCCTGAAGGTCAAGTTTCTGTTGTGCAAACTGGATATTCAGGACATAAGGTAAAAGTAAAAAGAGATACATATGAGAATGGAATAGTCACTAGTTCAGACGTTATTTCCTATGACTTATATCCACCAATATCTAGTATAGTTAGACAAGGTGCAAATTAAATAATAGATTAATTAATAAAAGTGTAGTAATTTTAAAAACTGTTTAATATGCAGTTTTTTTCTTTTGTCAGAGTTTTGTAAGAGGAAGGTAATAAAATATAAATGTGATAAAAAAGTTTATTGAGTATGTTTATATAATATGCTAAAATAATAGTAATAAAAGTAAATTAGGGATACTGAGAAATACATAGCCAAAATTGGGCATCAATGGCGTGTATGGAGTGAATGATGCAACCGACCCTGTATTCATAGATATATTTATGAGTATGGGGTTTTGTTTAAAATAAAATAAGGAGTCAATATGATTATTTTATTTGGAATTATTTTTATATTTGGTGCTATAATTGGAAGTTTTCTTAATGTATGTATATATAGAATACCAAGAGAAGAATCCATTGTTTATCCGCCATCAAGTTGTACAACCTGTAAAAATGTGATTAAGGGGTATGATTTAGTTCCTATAATTAGTTATTTGTTTTTAAAAGGAAAATGTAGATACTGTGGCGAAAAGGTATCGATAAGATATCCAATTATAGAATTTACTACAGGAATATTATTTGTAATTACATTTATTAAATTTGGAATAAGTTTAGATTTCGCTAAGTATATAGTATTAATAAGTTTATTAGTAGTCGTATCAATGATTGATTTAGATACTACAGATGTTTATTTTTCAACGACTCTAACAGGTATAATTTCTTCGGCAATATTTCTAGGTATATATCTTTATATGGATATACCAATAGGTAGTTATATATATGGAGGAGTTATAGGTGGAGGACTATTGTCTTTAATAATATTGATAACAAAAGGCGGTATGGGTTGGGGAGATGCAGAGATTTGTCTTGTATGTGGATTATTCCTAGGTTTAAAGCTTACTATTATAATGTTATTTTTATCTTTTATTATAGGATCAGTAATAGGTTTGTTGCTTATATTATCAGGGAAGAAATCTAAGAAAGACTATATTCCTTTTGGGCCTTTTATAGCTATAGCTGCAATTGTAACTATATTTGTTGGAGAAAGAATTTGGGTATTATATACTTCTTTAATTTTTTAATAATAGAGAACTAGATATTGATATGACAGAGGAGGAAATAAATTCGTTATGACTGATACTAAGGTGTTTAATTTATATACTCTGCTAATAATTTGTGGGGTTCCCTTGATTATAAATCCATTTTCATCAGATTTGTATAGTCATCCAAAAATTCTCTTTGTATATGTAATAAGCGGTATATTAGCAATATTTCATTTTATTAAATACAGAAACAGAGGAATTCAAGGACAACTAGGAGAATATGCTTTAGTTACATATATATTGTTAGCAGGAATATCTACAGTATTGTCTGTAGATCCGTATCAATCAGTTTTAGGAGCACCAAAAAGGGAAGAGGGTTTTGCGGCTATATGTTGCTACATATTTATATACTTTATTTGTTCCAGATACTACAAGTTTTCAAAGGAACATCTAAAATATTTAGTGGTTTCATCCTTTATAATATCTATATATGGTATATGTCAATATTATGGATTTGAACCTTTAAGAAAAGTTCTAGGACATACAGAAGCTATTGCTACAATAGGTCATAGAAACTTTATGGGTAGTTATATAACTCTTATTATGCCTATAAGCATTTTTGCATTTGTATACAGTAAAAAATATATATACTTGTTATTAAGTTGTCTTTTGTACCTATGTATGTTATGTGGATATACTAGAAGTGCTTGGTTAGCATTTGTATTTTATGTATGTCTATTATTTTACTTTTTTTATAAGTATAAGATGAGTCTTAAAAGATTTGTTACTATAATTATAATATTTTTTGTTATTACTATAGGATTTAATTCTATAAATAATAATGCGACTCTAAATAGAATGTTAACTATAAAATCAGATGGATGGTCTATTCTGACTAATTCAAGGGATAAAGAAAGTGCAGGATCACATAGATTTTTTATATGGGAAAGAGGTGTCCAGCTACTTAAAGATAGACCACTTATAGGAAGTGGTCCAGATACATTTGGTATAGTTTTTATGGAAAAATTTACAGAGGATGTAGTGACACCAGGCAGCGGATTTATCCATATAAAGAAGGATGAGAAGGGTAATGTTAAAAGCATTAATGTAGAAAAGATTGATAAAGCACATAATGAGTACTTGCATACTGCTGTTACTATGGGCATACCTTCACTTATTTGTTATTTAATATTCATTGGAGGGATAATTTTAAAGGCAAAGAATAATATAAAAAATAATATATTTATAATCCCTATATTTTGCAGTATACTAGGGTATTTACTACAGGCATTCTTTAATATTAGTGTAGTAGGGGTTGCCCCAGTTTATTGGGCTATCTTGGGGATAACTATAAACTTTTTAAAGAATAATAGTAGTTTACAAGAGATTTCTTAAAGCTAATTAAGATATTAAAGAGGGAATGTAATATGGATCATGCTACAAAAAAAAGACTAGGAGATATGTTAGTTGAAGAAGGAAAGATAACTACAGAGCAACTTTCAGAAGCTCTAAAAAAACAAAGGGAGCAAGGGAAGCGTCTTGGAGAAATACTAATAAGTCAAGGAATTGTTTCAGAAAATGAAATTATTAATGTGCTTGAACAGCAGTTGAAAATCAAAAGAATAAAATTAGACATGATAAATGTGGATAAAAAAGCTGTAATGAGCATACCGGCGAACTTAGCATCTAAACATACTCTAATACCGGTAGCTTTTATGGAAGATAAAATACTTGTTGCAATGTGGGATCCTTTAAATATATTTGCTATAGATGATGTGAAAATTGCAACAGCATACGACGTTCAGGTGCTTATTGCTACTAAAGGGGAAATAAATAGAGCTATAGAGAGATACTATTCAGATCAATATGTTCAAAAAGCCGCTGAAGAATTATCTAAAGAGAAAAAACAGGAAGCAAAGTTAAACCAGCAGAATGAAATGGAGTTTGAGGATATAAAAAATGCTCCAGCAGTAAAAATGGTAGATCATATAATTAAAAGTGGAGTTGAAGTAAAAGCCAGTGACATACACATAGAACCCTTTGAAGAAGATGTGAGAATAAGATACAGAGTAGATGGTCAACTTCAGCAGGCATTAAAAATTCCCAAGGATACTCAGGCAGCGCTGGTTACAAGAATAAAGATTTTATCTAATTTAAATATAGCAGAAAAGAGAATTCCACAGGATGGAAGAATCATCACAAAAGTAGATGACAAAGAAATAGATTTAAGAATATCAATATTGCCTACTGTATTTGGTGAAAAAGTAGTTATTAGAATACTAAATAGGGATAATTACACTATAGGTAGACAAAAGCTTGGTATGGCAGAAAGTGAGAAGGAACAGCTAGACAGAATAATTAAAAATCCCCATGGTATTGTTCTTGTTACAGGGCCTACAGGTAGTGGTAAATCTACTACTTTATATACTATTTTAAATGATCTAAACAAAGTGGAATGCAATATAGTTACTGTAGAAGATCCAGTAGAATATATGCTTCCAGGAATAAATCAGGTTAATGTTAATGCTAAGGCAGGGCTTACCTTTGCCAGCGGTCTTCGTTCAATATTAAGACAAGACCCTGATATTGTAATGATAGGGGAGATACGAGATAGTGAGACAGCTGAAATAGCTGTAAGGGCAGCTATAACAGGGCACTTGGTTTTAAGTACAATTCATACAAATGATGCACCTTCCTCTATTGCAAGACTTATAGATATGGGAACAGAACCTTATTTAGTAGCTACTTCAGTTTGCGGGATAATATCTCAAAGATTGGTAAGGAAGATATGTCCCTATTGTAAAGTGAAATATGAAGCTAATGAATCTGAGAAAAAAATAATGGGCTTTGAAAAAGAAAAAAAATTAATTCTGCATAAAGGGAAAGGCTGTGGATATTGTAAAAATACAGGCTATTCCGGAAGAACAGGAGTCTATGAGATTATGGAGATAACTAGAAAACATAGAGAGCTTATTGCCAGTAATGCAAATAGTGATATTATAAAGGATTTGTCTGTGGAATATGGTATGAGAACTCTAAATATGGCCTGTAAAGAACTTGTACTTAAAGGAGTAACTACGGTAGATGAACTTGTAAAAGTAGCTTTTTTAAACGAATAGCTAGAATTTTCATATTAAGAAAGCAGGTGCATTTATAATATGCCTAGTTTTAAATATAAAGCAATAGGTAAAAATGGAGAAAAAATTGAGAATGTTTATACCGCTAATACCAAGGAAGATGTTGTAGCAATGATGAGAGGTAATAACTATTACCCTCTGAAGATTGAAGAAATTGTTGAAGGTACAAATATAGACTCTAAGTTATTTGTAAGGGTAAAAACAAAGGACATAGCTATTTTCTGTAGACAGTTTTATACTATGCTAAATGCAGGTGCCACCATAAGTATGTGCTTAAATATACTCGGTCAGCAGATTACAAATAAAAAGTTAAAAGATAGCATAGTATCTGTAGATGAGCAGGTAAGAAAAGGACTAACATTTTCAGAGGCATTAAAAAAACAAGGAACTATATTTCCTGATTTATTTATAAATATGGTGAACTCTGGAGAAGTCAGTGGTACTCTAGATACAGTAATGAGAAGAATGGCAGAACATTATGAAAAAGAAAGTAAAATAAATAACAAGGTGAAAGCAGCTATGGTTTATCCTACAGTACTAGGTATAATCTCCGTAGGGGTAGTTATTGCAATGTTGACCTTTGTAATGCCTATTTTTGTTGGTATGTTTAAGGATAATGGTGTAATACTCCCAGCACCAACGAAAATGCTTTTAGCAACAAGCAGCTTTCTAAAAAGTTTTTGGTACTTATTTATTGTTATAATACTTGGGATAGGTTTTGTACTAAAGTATTATTTTAAGACGGAAAATGGACAGATTTTTTCAAGTAAAATGAAGTTAACACTGCCTATATTTAAAAATATAAATGAAAAAATTATAATTTCTAGGTTTACAAGAACTTTATCAACAGTTCTCACCAGTGGAGTAAACTTAATCCAAGCACTTCAAGTTGTATCAAAGGTACTTGGAAATAAAATAATTGAAAACAAAGTGATGGAAGTGAGAGAACAGATGATGAAAGGAGGTGTACTTTCAGAGCCTTTAGCAAAAGCAGGCTTTTTTCCACCTATGCTTTGCTCCATGATTAAAATAGGGGAAGAGTCTGGTTCACTAGATGAAATATTGGACAAAACTGCTGACTTTTATGATGATGAACTGGATACTGCAATACAACAATTTACTTCCATACTAGAACCACTTATGATTTTGATCATGGGTGTAGTTATAGGGTTTATGGTAGTAGCAATGCTATTACCGATGTTTGATATGTATAATAACATACAATAAAATTTTTAAAATTGAAGGAGGAATTAAAAATGACAGAGACTTTAACAAAGAAAGTTAAAAAGAAGAAAGGTTTTACGCTTATTGAGCTTATTATAGTAGTTGCCATTATAGCAATACTAGCAGCTTTGGCTATTCCAAAGTTAATGGGGACACAGGATAATGCAAAGAAGAAGGCAGATATTGCCAATGGTAAACTAATTCATGATGCAGTGGCTACTTTAATAACTGAAGATAAAATAACATTATCAGGGACTACAGGTAGTACTACAATTGAAATAAGCTCTAGCGTAGCATCTGGAACAGATAATGATGATTTAGTAAAAAATAAATTGCAAACTATACCGGTTCCAAAATATAATCATACATCAAGTGTTAATACTCAATTTTGTGCAGTTATAGATAATGCTGATAAGAGTATAACTGTTTACGTAGATGCTGGTTCCACACATGCTTCATCAGATAAACAGGTGTATCCTACACCACATAACGATTATGCTAATTAAGAGCACTTAATTAGCATATAGTATATGAATAGGTCTTGGGACAATTAAACTAAAGTGTAAAGTTAAAATATTTTTTAACCTTACACTTAGTTTGTAGAATAAAAGAAAAAGTTATAAAAGAGTAAATCAGAACCTTAGAGAGGTGATTTTAGTGTTTCTAAAAAAAATCCTATCAATAGACATAGGAAGCCAAAACATAAAAATAGCATATGGAAAATACAACAAAAACAAAATTTATATAGATAAATTAATAATTACGTATACTCCACTTCACTGTATAGAGGACGGAAATATAACAGATAAAATAAAGCTAACAGAGGCAATAGGCCAAGTATTAGCTATCAATGGAATTAAAACAAAGGATGTCATTTTTACAACGAATAGTACTGATATTATAAGCAGAGAAGTGTTAGTACCAGATGTTGAGGATGAAGAACTAGATACTGTAGTACAATTTGAAATTCAACAGTACCTTCCTATAATTATGGAAGACTACATAGTTCAATATAACGTCTTAGAACATGTGAAAGATGAATCATCTGGGGGTATTGTAAATAAATTAAATGCCTTAACAGTTACATATCCCAAACATATGGCGGAACAATACCTTAAATTAGCAGAAGAACTTCAATTAAAGCCAGAGGCACTAGATGTAAACTTTAATGCAGTAAGTAAGCTGTTTAAAAATAGCTTTGATATAAATGGAGAAATATTCGTAAAGGAACAAACCACAGCAGTTATAGACATGGGTGCAGAAAAAATAAGTATAAATATATTTTCTGATGGGAAAATGGTTTTTAATAGAATCATATCTTCCGGTGGAAATGTTATAGATAGAAACATAGCTAGAAGCTTTGATGTTAACTTAGAAGAAGCTGAAAAAAGAAAGAAAGAGTTTTGTGATTTGTTAGGTGAAAAAGGAATAGCCCATATGGAAGAGGCTAATGCAGTAATAAGAGAAACTGTAGATAGTTGGATTGACGAAATAAGAAGAGTTCTTCAATTTTACACTAATAAAAAGGTTGGAAATAAAATAGACAAAATATTCATACATGGAGGAACGTCAAGGCTAAAAGATTTGGCAGGTTATATGGAAAATAATCTAAATATTCCTGTGTCAAATATTAATTCTATCAGTAATGTAGTGTTAGGAAAAGATGTAGTTAAGGAAAACATGGATTATTTTTTAAATGGTATAGGTGCATTAATAAGACTTTAGGTTGGGGGTAAACTTATGAAAAAAGACGAACTACTGAATAAGTTGAAAAAACTTAGTAACACAAAAATTGATTTACCCAAAAAAGAGAAAAAAAATAAACAAGATTTTAATTTCTTTGAACCATATAATGGTAAAAATAAACAAGAGAAAAATAAGCTATTACGAGCTTCTGTCGTTGTAGTATTTTTATGTGTAATTTTTATATCTAGTTTTATTTGGAATACAATTCAAATAAAGAATTCTCAAAGAGAGCTTGAGGCAATAAAAAAGGAATTAGAATCTCCACAAATCAAAGATAAATTAAGTGAAATAGATAAGCTTGATGGAAAATACAATATATTAAATAAATATTATGGTCAAGTATATATTATAAATGGTGCTCTCGAAAATAAGGATTTAGTTAATAGTGAATTAATGGGAAAAATCTGCTCATCCCTTCCAGGAAAAGTATCCTTTAAAAGTTTTTCTGTTACCCTTGGCGAGAATGGAAGTGGTGGGAGCATTGATATACAGGGGACTGCGGAGAGTAGAGTTAACGCTGCAGAACTTCAATACAATCTAAAATCTTTAGATAATATTAAAGATGTACAGGTTACCAATATTACTGACGCTGTAGGAAACATTGTTGTAGGTAACGATACTACAGGAGCTAATGTTTCAAAATATACTTTTTCTATAAAATGTACGTTAAAGGAAGCTGATGAAGATGAAGCTAAGTAAAAGAGGAAAAACACTTTTGGCAGTACTGATTTTTCTTTTAGTAACGGAAGGATATTATAACTTTGTATTTTCTCTACAAAGAGATAAACTCAATGATATTTTAAATCAAAAAGCAGAGTATGATAAAAAATTGCAGGATATACGTAGTAAGATTGCTTCTAAAAAGAAGAAAGAAGAAGACATAAAAATAATTTATGCTAAAGCAACAAGCATGACCTCAAGACTTTTTCCAGAGATAAGAGAAGAAAATTTGATTGTAGATATAGATAAGCTGTTAACTGACAACAACTTGAAGGCACTTTCTATTGCATTTTCTGATATAAAGGCTGTCACTGTACAAAAAACACAAAAAGAAACCAAAGATGATAAAGAAAGCAATATGAAGAGTATTGTGGATGAATATAATGGTATTCCAGTTAAAAAAAATAGTGATAGCAAGAATAATAGCACTAAGAATAGTAATAACAACAATAATAAAGATATGCCTTCTGTGGAAAATATGTCTGTAAGCATAAATTTTATTGGCACTTATAAAAACTTAATGGAATTTATAAAAAGTACAGAGGCTTACAGTAAGAGAATTGTTGTTTCAAATTTAAAAATATCTCAAGGGGCAACAGATCAAGTTACAGGAACTATGCAATTAGAACTTTATGCTATACCTAAAATTTCAGATGAAGATAAGGATTTCTTTAAGTGGGAGTTTAATAACGCTTATGGGAAGGTCAATCCTTTTGATGGAGCTGTGGAAGGAAATACTATATTATCAAGTATTGAAGATATTGGAAAAATTATAAAGGAACCAATATATGACTTTGTAATGTCTGTAAGGTCTGTAAGTTCAGATTTACCAACAGTTATGTTAGGAAGAGCAAAAGATAGTACTAAGAGTACATATGTTTATGCTGATAATCCACAAGTAGAAAGTGTAGAGTTACATTTAACTAAAAAAGATAACAAGTACTATTATAAATATAAAACCAGTAGAGATAAATATCCAGCTCAGTATGATGGGGATGGCGTGGAATTTACACCTAAAGAAAGTGGTATAGATTTCAAAATATATTCAAATAAAAGATCAGATGCTACAGATACTTCAGGTGTTAATATAAAAATTTATAACAAAACTGATAAAACAGTAAGTGTAAATATTGAAAGAGATGATGATGTAAAGCCAAGAGTGAGTATCTCAGGGGAAGGCGGTAATGTACAAATAACAAGAAATTAAAAGGTGAAACAAAATGTTTAATATAAAGAAAAAAGGATTAACGCTTATAGAGACACTTATAGCCTTTACTATTTTAACTTTCGTGTTAACACCTATGATGATGATCATAAATTCCAGCGTTAAAACAAACAAGTCTGGAGAAGATAAACAGCAAACCTTATATATAGCACAAAAATATGCAGAGGATTTTAAAAGTAAAGGTATAGATAAAAATAAATTAGGACAGATACAGACCTTTAAGAATAAGGACGTACCTGATGGAAATAAAGATTTAGATATACCAGATGGATATTTTGTAAATGTATTAGTAGAGCCTTTAACGGAATATAAATTTTCAGATGTAGCTACAGGAACAGCTACACAAGTAGCATCACCAAATCCTGATGAAAATACAGGTGATACCAATTATAATGGTTATGACAGCATTCAGTATGATGGGAAAATAGTAATTAGTAAGGACATGACAAACTTAGATATAGCAGCACATATGGAATTGGACATTAAGGATGGAAGCCAACATACTTATGATTTAAAGGATAGTTACACAGTAGAAATAAGTAATGGTAAAGATGATGGTAGCAACGTTTTAATAATAAATGTTAAAGATGATCATAACAACAATATTAATAAAGAGCCATGGGTAGTTAACAAAAATCCAAGTACTAGCAAAGATTCAAATGTTATTATACAAGTTGATGCTAATGAAAAAAATGAACCAACTGCAAAGTTGTATATAAATTGTTACAATAAAATAAGTGAAAGTAGTATGTGTGTGTACTTAGTAAAATCGAAGAATACTACTTTATCAGAGGAGTACAATAATGATGTTATAAATTCTTTATTAACAAATCAGCAAGGAAAAGTTAATATTTATTCTAATATTTATAATAAAACTGATACTACAAATGCTTATAGTAATACTGATACAAGAGTGTATAAAATAACTATAAAACTATTTAAAGATGGGCAAAATACTGATCCTCAAAGTGGGGATAAGCCTATAAGTCAGGTGGTAACTTATAAAACTGTTCAGCAGTAGGGAGGGATAGTTTTGAAAAAGAAAAAGGGTTCTTCTTTAATATTTGTAGTAGTAACCTTTGCTGTAATCGCTACTTTTGGATTTTCTATACTTTCCTTAACCCTTGTTTCCTATAAAAAAAGATTTGTTGAAACTACTGAAAAAAGAAATCAATATTTTTCTGAATCAGGTTTAGATATAGCCTATGGTATAATTGGTAATATTGTTGATGAAGGTATTAAGGAAGGAAATACTGCAGTAGATGTTTATATGAATACTTTAAATGGAGAGGATGGTATACTTCAACAAGAAAAAGAAAAGCTAAAAAACGGTGAGATACCAGCTTATCCTCGTCCTAATAATAATACTAAAAGTTTATATATAGAGGATGATGGAGTTACTGTAAATGAAGGTTATGTAAAAGAACAACAGAATATAACATTTAAACAAGCTTATATGGATTACGTAGAAAATAATATAAAGGATAACTGGAACTCAGAAGATAATAATTTAACTCGAACTATTCCTATGAAGGATGAAGACTATAGTTCTACAAATATTGTCAATAAACCAAGTGTAAAAATATATAATAAGGATGATGAAAATCGACCAGTTGAAGTTGAATTTAAAGATATTAATAATTACAGAAATACAAATAAGAGGCAAAGTGTATTAGCACTATATCTTAAATCTAATTTTACAGATCAAAACGTGAAAAAAATTATAAATGTAGGTTATGATATACTAACACCGGATTATAATGCCATTTATTATACTTCTACTAATAATTTTAAATTACCTATTATATCTGTTTGGAATAATAAAGCTATTTGTATAGATGGTGATCTTAAAATCGGAGGAACATTTAATGTAACTGGAGACATATATGTCAAGGGGACTGATACAGATGATGGAGGTATAAATATAAATAATAGCAATTCTGTTGTAACGTTAACAGGAAATGCTTCTACATCTCAAAATTTCAAAATTTCAAAACCTAACAATACTGTGACCGTAAATGGTAGTGGCAATGTATATGCTTCAAATGTAGAAATAGCAGAAGGGGCGGATAGTTCAAATCTTACAGTTCAAAATAGCGTATATACAAATAACGATTTAGCACTGAATGCAACCACATCGCATATAGATATAGCAAATTTTTATGGAATAAATGATATAAGTAAGTTTCAGAGCATAATTCAAACAAAGGTTTCTAGTTGTATTAGAGTTAATTCAGAGGATCTTGGGTCAGGCTCATCAATTAAAATAAGCAATGATGCGATATTGATGGGAACAGCATATATTAAAATAAGCGATGATTCGACATTAACGGAAACAACACATATCAATACTGATGATAATAGTAAATCCTTTTATCAAACTGGTGAATCTGTTGCTGTAAAAGGAAATTATAGAGCTTATACTGAGGGGTTAACCTCTGAGGAAGCTGCAAGACAGGATCAGTATTATGGGGGAGATAAAAATAAACCGAAGCAAAGTTTAAAAGAAGATAATGTTGTTTTTGATTATTTAGATCCTCTTCGACTTGTTACAAGGTTTAGAGATACTGATAATACTGATTTAAATTGGCAGGACAAAAGTGATTATTTTAGTATTTATGTGGATGAGCATAAGAATGATACTAATAATGAATTAAATTTAGGAGATGGAATAACACTTCCTATGGCTGCTGACCTCCAACCAGGAGAAAGAGCAGATAAGAATATCATTCATACAGGTGCCATAATTGCGAATGGAAATGTTTATAACGGAAATTATTATGGTGATAACGATGGTAAAGTTGCTGATAAGCAGAATAGTTTTGCTAGTATGGTTTATGAAATGGGGGATGTTAAAGATTTAGCAAATGTATATGCACAGGGAAAAGTAAAAAAAGCTGTATACTCCTCAGATCCTGAAGTTGAGAATCAAGTTGATTTTGGTGAAATTAGTAATACCCCAGGAGATGAAGTAACTAAAAATTCAAATAATGATATTATATATTTGAATAATGATAACAGTAAAGATTGTGTAATAGTCGGAAAAGATGCGACAAATATACCAAGTGGTACTCAAATAAAGTTAGATGATAATGGTGTTGGACGAGGTATTATTATAACTAAAGGAAATGTGTATTTATGTGGAAGTATTAATTTTACTGGAGTTATAATAGCAGCAGGTAATGTGGAAGTAAAAGACAGTAGTAGGAAAGAGTTTGTAAATAATAATAGTTATATACAAAAGTTAATTGCATATAATTATGAGCAATATTTTAAGGATGTATTTACAGGTACGCCTGAAACAACTCAAAATATTGAAACTAATGTACAGATTAATACAGACAATAATGTTAAAGGGGATCTTGTAAGAAAAAACTTTATTATCATGAGAAACTGGAAAATTGAAAAATGATTAAGTTAATAATGCACAATAAGAGGTATAAGGTGTTAAGTTTTAAAAAGTTTAAAATAAAAAGGGGATTTACTTTAATTGAGATAATAGTGACTATGCTAATATTGTTTATAACCTTGGCAATGGTTTCACCCTTGCTTAATTATAATTTAAAGTCTTTATATATCACAGAAAATAAAAATGATCTTCAGAGAGAAGCTAATTATTCTTTAGAAAATTTCATTAACAAGGCTATGCAAGCAACGAAAATTGAAGAAATAAGTGAAAGTAACACTGACCCTGATGATACTGGTTTTATATCTTGCAAAAGTGATAGTACCGTTAAAAGTATAAAATATATAAAATTTTGTAGAGTAGATCAAATAGCAACTGGAACAGGAGGAAACTATAACTATATTTTTATATATGACTCTAATAGTAAAACTTTAAAGTATGGCGAAACAGATGACAATGTAAATATGCAAGTAGCTCAGGATATTGATGACATAAAAGTAGAGCCATTGCCTTTAGGAAAAAGTTTTGATAAGTGTAGTGGAATTAAAGTTCAAGTTAAATTTTCAAAGCATTTAGTTGATTCATATGTGTTAACAAGTCAGGTTAAGTTTAGAAATTATCCATAGAGTGAAAAGTAAGGAGGTATAAGTTGAAAAAGAAAAAAGGTTTCTCCTTAATATTTGTATTAGTAGGGCTTGTTTTAATTATTATTTTTGGAGTGTATGTGTCTTCTTTAATATCAAAAACTTATAAAAAAACATATAATAGTGCTAAATACGATATAAAGATGATAATTCAGAAGAATACCAGTGGAAATAGTAATGAAGTAGCCACAGTGGAAGTTGTAGATAAAAATAAAAATTCAATTGCATCTACAGAAAATCCTAAATCAGAGACTAAGGTATTGTTAAAAGGTGAAAAGTATAATATTGAGGTGATTAATAAGGATAGTAATATACAATTAAATCTTAAGGACAGTTTTAATAAATTGATTGATAGTTGGCAGATTGAAAATAATATGAATACAAGTGATAGAACAATAATTTTGCAAATGGATGCTGATGTAGATGTAAATTTATATGTAAAAGGCACCAATGAAATTAGTGATAAGATTTTATATATTTATTTTACAAAGATTAAAGGTAATATGAGTACAGATGAACTTTTAAAATATTCTTTCCAGAATGAGGGTGGAGTGATTCAAACTTATTCTAATGTTTATAAAAGGTAGGGAAAGAAGTGTTTATGTGCTTAATATCTATTGATATAGATATATATTTATGTAATATCAATAAAAAGGAGGGATAAAGGTGAATGTAAACAAAAAAAATAATAACAAAATTATAAGTTGTATAACAGTATTTATGTTTCTTTTAACTCAAATTTTTTTACTGGCAATTCCAGTAAAAGCTCAAATCATAGCTAAAGCTCCTATAACATTAACAAAAACTGCAGATAAATCACAAGCAAGAGTAGGTGATGAAATTACTTTAAATTATACTATTCAGCCTAATGATGTTTCAGTGTCTGCTTCTGATGCTCCAGATAAAGAAATTGTAATGGTTATGGATACCTCTGGCAGTATGAATCAATCTTTAGGAAGCAGCAGTAGGCTTAGTGTAGCTAAAGCAGCGGCAAAAAGATTTGTAGACAAATTTAGCACAGACAGTAACACTAAAATAGGATTAATCCAATATTCAAATATAGCTAGTAAGAAGAGTAATGGGCTTGTTAGTAATACTTCTTTTGATACAATTAAAAATAGCATAGATGGGTTTCAGCCAGATGGGGGGACTAATACTGGTGATGGTCTTAGGTTGGCATATTATATGCTCACACAATCAACAAATACTAATGCAAAAAAATATATTGTATTGTTTACGGATGGCGAACCGACTTTCTATAGCTATACAAGTCGTATCTGGAGTAATTCAGCAGGAAAATATGTTTATAATTACTATACAGATAGTCAGGAAGGTTCAGGATATAGCATAAATTCATCTAATGATAGTACTAATGGATTAGCCTATGCAGATAAAATAGCAGCAATTATTCCAGCTAACTCTAATATAAACTCTTTTATGATTGGTTGTACTATGAGCGATTATGGGGAAAATACTCTACAAGAAATATCAGAAAAAGCAGAAGGAACTTGTTCCTTTGTACAAACAGCAGCAGATATTGATACAGTATATGACCAATTAGCCAATAAAATACAAAGTGAATTACCGGTAAACTCTATAAAATTTCAAGAAACATTGCCAGTAGGCATGCAAATACAAGAGGTGCCAGCAGGATTCACTGTTTCGGGACAAACTATAACAGGAGATCTTGGCAATATAACTTATAAATATTCATCTAGTACAAATAAGTACTCGTCTAGTTCAATAAATTTTCAAATAAAAGTAAAAGCTATTCAAGATGGAACTTATTCTTTAAGTAAAGATACAAATGGAGGAAGTAATTCTTTTATTACCTATAAAGATATTGATAACGCAGATGGGAAATTATTATTTCCAGTAAATGATATTAGTGTTACTAATGTTACTGCCTCAATAAAGCTTGGTAAAACTGTGGATAAACCTAATGTTACAGCAAATCAGCCCTTTAATCTTACGTATACCATACAACCAGATAAAATACCAGTTGAGGATGTGGATCCTTCTTATCAGAAAGGAAGCGATATTGTATTAGTATTAGATAATTCAGGAAGTATGGATGAGAGTCTTTCAAATAGCAATGGAAAGACTAAAATGCAGGTAGTTAAAGATACAGCTACAGATTTTATAAATAAATTTAAAGGAGATAGTAATATCAATATTGCTATTGTAAAGTTCAGTACAAAGGCTAATGTAGTAAGTTTAGATGGTTCTTCTTTAAATTTTGGTAATTTAGCCAATAGCACTCAGTATAATTGTTTAATTAATAAGGTTAATGATTCGAGTATCTTTAATACTGATGGAGGAACTAATATAGGAGATGGCTTAAGAACTGCGTATTGGTTATTAAAAAATCAGGGGAATACAGGTAGAAAAAAATATGTTATTTTACTAACGGATGGTGTACCAACAGTTTCTACAGTCAAAGATAATAGTAATTTGGTATACAATCAAGGTAGTAGAAGCTACTACACAGGCTGGATATATGATAGAAATGCACAATTTGATTATTATTTTAAAAGTATATCAAAATATGACTATAGTACAGATAATATTAATAGCAGTGTTAAGTATGTTGTAAATCCTGGAGATAATGATTATAATCAATTAGCATTGAATTATGCTTATAATATATCTGATATAATGAAGAGTGATACAGATTTAAATATTAAACCAATAATGATTGCTTTTAGTAATGGTGCAGATCCAAGTAAGCTTTCACAGATTGCAGGACGTGCTGGAGGAGAATATAAGGTAGCACTTTCTCAGTCAGATATGAGTAGTGTTTATGACGGTATTGCTGGTCAGATACAGAGTGATTTTACTATAACTGGTGTTCAGTTTGAAGAAACTTTACCACAAGGAATAAGCCTTCAACAGGCAGTACTTCCAACAGGATTTATAGTATCAGGTCAGAAAATAACTGGTGTTTTAAGTAGTATAAGCTATAAGTTAGACTCAACAGGAAAATATTACGAACCATTACCTGTTACAGGATTTACTATTGAAAAATTATGGGGATCAGTTGGGGCGAATAATACAGCGGCACAGTACGTTTTAGGTAGTAATCAAACCTCATTTATATCTTATAAAGATATAAATGGATCTATAACTAAAAATCCTTTTCCGGAAGCTACTATTAATGTTTTCCCAAATTCACCAGCAGATATTTCGGCTACATTAGTACCCAAAACAGGTCAAGCTGATGTGTATACTTTAACTATTACTTCTAATACTAATTCGCCTAATACAATTAAAAGCTTTAATATAGGTGGCACTGAGAAAGCTGTTGATTTATGGACTGATACAACAGGATTATTAAACTTAAATAGTAGCAAATCACATGATTTAAATCAAAGTGTTCTAATAGGAAATACTAGTCTATGTGTAAATGCAAAAGATAAAGACAATAATACTGTGAATGAAACAGTCCCTTTGATTTCAGTATCTAATGTAGAATTAAAGGATATTGAACAGAATAATAAGGTAAGACCAGGAGATATAACTTTTGCTACAGAACCTAATGCTACAATTACTTCTCTTAAAGTGAATGGTGAAATTATTGCTACTAACCAGAATACAGGTACAGGTATTTATAAATGTTTGGGTGTTAATTTAAAGGATGGAGACAATGTAATTGAAGTAAATTTAACAAATAAATTTAATAATACTAGTAATATGGTATTACATCAAGCAATAGATGCAACGGCACCTACCATTACTGCAAATTACACTTACAGCAATAAGAAAATAGATGCTACCTTTAGTGAGAATGTAAATTTAGTATGGTTAGAATGCGATTTGAATAATGATGGTAAAATTTCTTCTGATGAAAAAGTAACAGTTTCTACAGATACTAAAAACCAATTAAAAGATATACAGGTTCCGGATAATTTCATTAGGAAAAATATAGTAATTAAAGCAAGAGATTTATCGGGAAATATTGGCTCCGGAGTGCCGGTAGACAAAAATCCACCACAAGTACAGCCTGTTTATACAGATAACACATATAAAATTATAGATGTTACTGTAGATGAATTGGTAAATTCAATTTGGTTAGAATGCGATGTGAACAAAGATGGCAGTATTTCTTCTAATGAAAAAGTAGTAATTTCAAATACTATAGGTACTGAAGTAAGAGGAGTACAAATACCAGATGCTTTTTATGGTAAGGATATAACGGTTTGGGCCACTGACTTAGCAGGTAATTCAGGCAGTGAGGTGTTGTTGAAACCACTATTACCACCAATCATAGAAACACCAACAGATGGAACAAAGACAAGTAACACTAAACCAACCATTAGTGGAACAGGAGTGGCAGGAGCAACAGTAACAGTATATGATGGAGAAACATTAATAGGAACAGCAGTGGTAGGCAGTGATGGAAAATGGAGTTTAATACCAGAGACAGCATTAGCAAATGGAGATCATGTACTAACAGCAATGCAAAGTGATGAGGCAGGCAATGTAAGTGATAAGTCCGGTGCAGTAAATTTAAAAATAGTGCCAGGTGCTCCAGAGATAACATCACCAGTGAATGGAACAAAAACAAGTGATAATACACCAACTATCAGTGGAACAGGAATAGCAGGATTAACCGTAACAGTATATGATGGAGAAACATCAATAGGAACAGCAGTAGTAGGCAGTGATGGAAAATGGAGTTTAATACCAGAGACAGCATTAGCAAATGGAGATCATGTACTAACAGCAATGCAAAGTGATGAGGCAGGCAATGTAAGTGATAAGTCCGGTGCAGTAAATTTAAAAATAGTGCCAGGTGCTCCAGAGATAACATCACCAGTGAATGGAACAAAAACAAGTGATAATACACCAACTATCAGTGGAACAGGAATAGCAGGATTAACAGTAACAGTATATGATGGAGAAACATCAATAGGAACAGCAGTAGTAGGCAGTGACGGAAAGTGGAGTTTAACCCCATCATCAGATCTAGCAAGAGGAGCACATGTACTAACAGCAACACAAAAAGATGCCGCAGGAAATGAAAGTGACAAATCAAATATAGTAAACTTAACAATAGTGCCAGCAGCACCAGTAATAACGTCACCAGAGAATGGAATGAGAACAAGCGATAACACACCAGTTATCAGTGGAACAGGAATAGCAGGATTAACAGTGACAGTATATGATGGTACAACAGTAATAGGAACAGCAGTGGTTGGCAGTGATGGAAAGTGGAGTTTGACACCAGGAACAGCATTAACAAATGAAGCACATGCAATAACAGCAACACAAAGAGATGGAGCAGGTAATGTAAGTGACAAGTCAAATACAGTAAACTTAACAATAGACACTACTTCAGTGGTAAAAAAAGGAATATTCTTAAATGGCAAGTTGTTAGATGTAGATATTAACATAGTAAGAAGCTTAAATGTTGACATTGGTATAGGTATAAAAACAGTATTTAATGGTCAAGATGTAAAGTTACAAATTAATAAGGATAACAATAATATAAACATTGTTAATAATGCATTTGACTTATATGAAGTTACTGATGAGAATAGTTTTACACTTAATAAAATAAACACAACTCCTATTACCGGTACTGTAGTAACAAGTGGAAATGGACAGGAATTTACAATACCAATGGATACTAAAACTGTATCTACAGGATATAAATACTATTTACTTGTATTTAAAATGAAAGTAAATAGAAATGCATCACTAGGAAAAGTAACAGATAATACAATAAAAATTAATTCACAGCAACCTTTAAGTTTAGAGGTGGATAGTAATGGACACAAGAAGCCGTTTACGTTTGATTTTAATATAGTAGATTTACCACCTTTGAAATAGTATAAATACTCCAAGGAGGTCCTTGGAGTATTTATTGAAAAATTTCATTTATATTACTAAACTTTAAACAAGATAATTTAGTTTAGTAATATTAAATTCTAAGCGGAGGCTATTAAAGTATGATTAGTGCAATTGTAATAGATAATGATATTGAGGAAGGTGTAAAAATTTCCAAAATATTGGAAGAAAATTTAATGAGCAGGTAAAGGGAATATTTACAACTAATTTTGATGCTTTAGAGTTTTTAAAAAGTACAGAAGTAGATGCTGTATTTTTTAATAGTAATATTTCTAATATCAATGGAATGAAATTTGTAAGTGAAATGTTGAACCTTCATCCTGAATTAGTGGTTTTATTTGTTACTGATTATACTGAATATGAAGTAAAGGCACATGTATTGAGTGGATTTAAAATGAATGCATCAGAGTACCTTTCAAAAACTCCTTTAAAAGATAGAATTATAAACAAGTATTCTGTTTTTAGTGAAATAGAAAAGTTAAATGTATTTTGTTTTGGAAAATTTAGAGTTATGACAGATGATAAAGCAGAAATAAAATGGCGCACTGCAAAAACAGAGGAACTTTTTGCTTATTTTATAGCTAGTGAAGGAAGAACAGTTACTAAAGAAGAATTAATTGAAAATGTATTTGGGAAATTTGATGCCAATAAGGCAAGTAACAATTTGAAGGTATGTATTCATTACTTAAAAAAAAATCTTGAAGCTTTTGGAATAAGTGGTTTGATACAGAACTATAATAGAGGCTATAAATTGAATGTAGATAAAATTTATTGTGATTATTATGAGTTAC
Organism: Clostridium magnum DSM 2767; assembly: GCF_001623875.1. Lineage (GTDB taxonomy): Bacteria > Bacillota > Clostridia > Clostridiales > Clostridiaceae > Clostridium_AM > Clostridium_AM magnum. The sequence continues at coordinate 452,020 of NZ_LWAE01000001.1, forward strand.
AATCATTGGCTTTAAAGAATGAAAAAATAGATACTTCAAATATTGAAAAATACGAAAAAATTTCACAGCTTTATTGTGGAAATTATCTTGAGGGTAATTATTATGATTGGTCTGAACATAAAATGGATTATTTACAACATTTATATATTAAAACAATTCTCCTGATAAGTGAATTTTATTTAAATAATAAAATACATATGAAGGCATTAGAAATAATGAAAAAAGGACTAAATACAGATTTTTTAAACAAAGAAATTAATGAAAAAATTATAGAAATGTATATAAAATCTGGCGATAAAGTTTCTGCTAAGAGGCATTTTTGTGAATACAAATTAGATTATAGAAAAGAGTTCGGTGTTGAATTAGAAGAAGATTTAAGTTCATCATTTACAAAAGGAAATTTATAGTACATGTTAATAATTAGTTAAATTGTTAACTGATTGTTAACTGTTTATGATGTATAATTAGACAAGTACAAATGAAAACTAATATGTTTTACTATAGGGAAACCGTGATCCATATGCTTAATTGGGCACTTTGTATATGGTGAGTTAGTAGTGCAACCGACCTTTATTTTTATAAAGGTCGGTTTTTTATACAAAAAAATAAATTTTAAACCTAAAGGGGGAGATTTTTTTGAAAAGAAATAAGATTATTTTATCTTTAATTACAATGGCTTTTGTTAACTTTAATGTAATGCAGGTATTAGCTTGTGATGTGTCAAGTTCACGTACAGAAAAGGTAAAAACATCATGTTCAGGTACTTCTAGGTGTAACCAACCAAATAAATGTGGAACAGACTGGGATAGATATAATAGGTGTGGGTCAGACAGTGATAGATGCGGGTCAAATGAATGTAGACAAAAGAGTTGCGAATTAACAGTGCCAAATTATTGCAAAACAACAGCTTACAATACACCTATATCGGGTACTGTAGTAGCAGTAGATAAAAGTAAGCATACGTTAACCTATACAAAAGCATGTGATCCATGTCACGGGACTGTAACTGTGAATTCTGATGGAACTTGGACTTATGTACCAAGGTCTGGGTTTAGTGGATGTGACAGTTTTAAGGTAAAAGTGAGCGATGGAAGAGGAGCAACAGCAGTATCAACAGTAGGAATAACAGTAGCAAAACCAATGCCAACGGTACCGAATTATAATGTTACAACAAATGTGGACACTAAAGTAACGGGTAAGGTAGTAGGATCAAATTTTAGTGGATGTAGATTATGTTATACAGTAACAACATCACCAGCAAATGGTACAGTAAAAATAAGTTCATGCACAGGTGCTTGGGAGTATACGCCAAAGTCTGGTTTTGTAGGAGATGATAGCTTTAAGGTAACAGTAAAGGATGGATGTTGTAATAAGGCTGTATCTACTGTAAATATAACAGTAGTAAAACCAACTTCAGCAAATAATGCACCAACGATACCAGATTACAGTAAAACAATAAATGAAAATGAAGTAATAAATGATAGCGTAAAAGGAAGCGATGTTGATACAGGAGATACATTAACTTATGCAAAAGCAAGTGATCCAAGCCACGGAAGTGTAACAGTGAAAGCAGATGGAAGCTACACATACACACCAGCAACAGACTATGCTGGAACAGATAGTTTCACAGTGATAGTATCAGATGGAAAAGGTGGAAGCGCAACAGGAACAGTAAATGTAACAGTAAATTCAGTAAACCATGCACCAACAATACCAGATTATAATAAGACAACAGACAAAAATGTAGCAATAAATGATAAAGTAGTAGGCACAGATGTTGATGGAGATACATTAACTTATGTAAAAGCAAGTGGTCCAAGTAATGGAACAGTAACAGTAAATACAGACGGAAGCTACGTATATACACCAAACTCAGATTATGTAGGAAGTGACAGCTTTACAGTAACAGTATCAGATGGAAAAGGCGGAAGTGCAACAGGAACAGTAAATATAACAGTAAATTCAGTAGCCCCAGTAAATCATGCACCAGTAGTGTCAGATTACAATGAAACAACAACTACAGCGACTTTATTATCAGATAAAGTAGTTGCAACAGATTTAGATGGAGATACATTAACTTATACAGTAACAACATCACCAGCGAATGGAACTGTAAAAATAGACAGTGCAACAGGTATTTGGAAGTATAAATCTAAGACCGGTTTTAGCGGTGAAGATAGTTTTATAGTAACTGTAAGTGATGGAAAAGGTGGAACAGCAGTATCTACTATAAAGATAACAGTAAATCCTGCATCATCAGGGCTTTAATAATTAAGCTAGGAAACTAGGATGATATCCTAGTTTCTATTAATATACGGGTATTAAATATTAAACTTAATAATGAAGAGAGGATGAAAAATGTGGCTAGAAAAAAAATTATTGCCTTGTCTACACTTAGTTTAGTATTGTATGGCAGTTACGCTAATACTTCTATAGTTAAAGCAGAAGGTAGTAGGGATTTAGTGAAAAATGGAGGGTATAGGCCTTACCTGCGTTCATCAGCTATGGAACAGGCAGGAATATCTGGACGAACTATATTTAAAGTATATGTAAAGGCAGGAGAAACAATTTATTTGGGGTCAAGTGCTTATGGATATGATGAATTGGGATACGAAGTAGGAAATCAAGATATATGGGTAAAAGCTCCCGATGGAAACGGACAGTATTATGATGTTAATAGTAGCACTGGAGTCGGTTTTATTGATACAGTTCCAAAAGAATCAACAGGTCCCTCAATTTTAGGATCTGGAGGATACACACCTATAAGTATAACTGCAACGGAAACTGGGATTTATGAGGTAGAGTTTATTGGGTATGGTCGAGATAACTCAACTGATAATTTAGATCCGAAATTTAAACCAGTAGATTATGAGTTTGATCCTACTTTTGAAAACACACAAAATGGCCAGATAGCAGCTTGGGATATAACAGTAGTAGATTCATCAGGTATTGAGAAAAAAGGCAGGGTATTTACTTCTTATATTTCTTTATATATGGGAGGGAATTCTACAGATTCAAGTCATAATGAGAAAGTTCTTAATTCAGATTTTTATGTGTTAACAAAGGATGGATACCAATATAAAACTTCTATGAATGGAGTAGATCCTAATGGGTTTATGTTTTTTTCAAATAATCGGGGATTTATTGATAAAACTAATAATATGACTTTATACCATACAGTTAGTGGTGATGATGATAATCTAACAAATATACAAGGAAACGTGGCACCTCAATTACCTACTGCAGCAGATACAGCTACAGATATAACTCATAACGTTTTTTTAAACGTGCCAAGCAGCGATTTACCTCAAGATACTTTGCCAACCAATGCGATCGCACCTGCTACAGCTTCTAATTTTGTATTTAATGGAACTACTGCAGGAAATTTAAAGACTTTAATCGGAGAAGGTGGAACTTTTACTTTTGACTCAGATAAATTTTGTAGCTATAAATTAATTATTGATACAGATAAAGATGGAAAATTTGATGCATCAAAAGATAGAGTTATAGAAAACATAGCAACAGTAGGCGCTAATACAGTTTCTTGGGATGGAAAAGATGCTAGTGGAAATATAGTTGGAGCAGGTAATTATTCTGCACAGATTGTAATGAAGGGTGGAGAGTATCATTTTCCAATTATAGATGCAGAGTATAACCCGTTTGGTATAAAAGTTGACTTGATAAATGCACCTAGTTCATTTCCAAGTGGACTTAATGAACATACAGTTTATTACGATGAAAGTAATTATAAAACAGCAAATGGAACATCTGTTAATCTTGGCGCAACAGATTCTGGGAATAATATCGATCCTGTCAGCGGGCTATCAGGAATTGATAGTTCAGCTGGTGCACATTCTTTTTTTGGAAATACTTCTAATGGTGGATATGGAAATCATAAGGGAATAGACACTTGGACTTATTTTCCAGGAAATGCGGTTACTTTATCTTTTAGAATAGATACAGCACCAACAGTAGAAGATATAAGTAAAAGTGGAGCAGAAGACAAAGATATAACCTTTGAAGCAACAGATTTCACAGGAGCGTATAAAGATGCAGATACAGGAGATAGCTTAACAAAAATCAAAATAACAAACTTACCATCGGTAGCAAATGGAACATTAAGTCTAAACGGAACATCAGTAACAGTAGACCAAGAAATATCAGATTCAGACTTAGCACAATTAAAGTTTACCCCGGCTGCAAACTGGAATGGAACTACAAGCTTTGGCTGGAATGGAAGTGACGGAACAGCATATGCAACAACACCAGCGACAGCAACTATTACATTGGATGCGGTAAATGATAATCCAACGGCAGTAGAAGATACAGCAATAACAGATGAAGATAAACCAGTAATAATTTCAGTTTTAGGAAATGATAGTGATATAGATGGAGACAGTATAAGTGTAGATTCAGTAACACAACCAGAAAATGGAACAGTAGCAATAAATGGAGATGGAAAAGTAACATATATACCAAAGGCTAATTTCAATGGAACAGATACATTTACTTACACAGTAAGTGATGGCAAAGGAGGAACAAGCACAGCTACAGTAACTGTTACAGTAAACCCAGTAAAAGATAATCCAACGATATCAGAAGTAGACAGGATGGGAAATGAAGATGAAGTTATATCATTTACAGCAGGGAATTTTGAAAGTCAGTTTACAGATCCTGATGGGGATAAATTAACACAAATTAAAATAGAAAGTTTGCCAGCTAATGGAATATTAAAGCTAAATGGATTAGAGGTAAAAGTGGGACAAGAAATCTCAGCAGCAGATTTAGCAAACTTGACTTTTACCCCAAGTGAAAATTGGAATGGAACAACAAGTTTTAACTGGAAGGGAAGCGACGGAACAGCATACTCTGAAACAACAACAGTTGATATAACTGTATTACCAGTAAATGATGCACCGATAGTAGAAAATATAACTGTTCCCGCTAGACCAGAGGATGTAGCTGTAACTTTTACAGCAGAAGATTTTAGTGATAAATTTACAGATGTAGATGGGAATAGCTTGGCAAAAACCCAAGTAACCAGTTTACCGGAAAACGGAATATTAAGTCTAAATGGAGTACCAGTAAAAATAAGCCAAGAAATATCAGTAACGGAGTTAGTACATCTGACATTTACTCCTATTGCAAACTGGAATGGAAGTACAAGCTTTGGTTGGAATGGAAGTGACGGAACAGCATATTCTGCAGAACCAGCTACAGTTGGTATAACAATATCATCAGTAAATGATGCTCCAACAGCAGTAGCAGATACAGCAACAACAGAAGAAGACGCGCCAGTAAAAATATCAGTATTAGCTAATGACAGTGATATAGATGGGGATTCATTAGCAGTATCAGGTGTAGGTACACCAACAAACGGAACAGTAGTAATAAATGAAGATGGAACTGTAACTTATACACCAAATACAAACTTTAATGGAACCGATACATTTACTTATACAGTAAGTGACGGAAAAGGTGGAACGAGCACAGAAACAGTAACGGTGACAGTAAACCCAGGAAATGATGTTCCAACAGTTGCAGCAGATACAGCGACAACAGAAGAAGACGCGCCAGTAAAAATATCAGTATTAGCTAATGACAGTGATATAGATGGGGATTCATTAACAGTATCAGGTGTAGGTACACCAACAAACGGAACAGTAGTAATAAATGAAGATGGAACTGTAACTTATACACCAAATACAAACTTTAATGGAACCGATACATTTACTTATACAGTAAGTGACGGAAAAGGTGGAACGAGCACAGAAACAGTAACAGTGACAGTAAATCCAGGAAACGATGCACCAACGGTTGCAGCAGATACAGCAACAACAGAAGAAGACGCGCCAGTAAAAATATCAGTATTAGCTAATGACAGTGATATAGATGGGGATTCATTAATAGTATCAGGTGTAGGTACACCAACAAACGGAACAGTAGCAGTAAATGAAGATGGAACTGTAACTTATACACCAAATACAAACTTTAATGGAACCGATACATTTACTTATACAGTAAGTGACGGAAAAGGTGGAACGAGCACAGAAACAGTAACAGTGACAGTAAATCCAGGAAACGATGCACCAACGGTTGCAGCAGATACAGCAACAACAGAAGAAGACGCGCCAGTAAAAATATCAGTATTAGCTAATGACAGTGATATAGATGGGGATTCATTAACAGTATCAGGTGTAGGTACACCAACAAACGGAACAGTAGTAATAAATGAAGATGGAACTGTAACTTATACACCAAATACAAACTTTAATGGAACCGATACATTTACTTATACAGTAAGTGACGGAAAAGGTGGAACGAGCACAGAAACAGTAACGGTGACAGTAAACCCAGGAAATGATGTTCCAACAGTTGCAGCAGATACAGCGACAACAGAAGAAGACGCGCCAGTAAAAATATCAGTATTAGCTAATGACAGTGATATAGATGGGGATTCATTAACAGTATCAGGTGTAGGTACACCAACAAACGGAACAGTAGTAATAAATGAAGATGGAACTGTAACTTATACACCAAATACAAACTTTAATGGAACCGATACATTTACTTATACAGTAAGTGACGGAAAAGGTGGAACGAGCACAGAAACAGTAACAGTGACAGTAAATCCAGGAAACGATGCACCAACGGTTGCAGCAGATACAGCAACAACAGAAGAAGACGCGCCAGTAAAAATATCAGTATTAGCTAATGACAGTGATATAGATGGGGATTCATTAATAGTATCAGGTGTAGGTACACCAACAAACGGAACAGTAGCAGTAAATGAAGATGGAACTGTAACTTATACACCGAATGCAAACTTTAATGGAACAGATACATTTACTTATACAGTAAGTGACGGAAAAGGTGGAACGAGCACAGAAACAGTAACGGTGACAGTAAACCCAGGAAATGATGTTCCAACAGTTGCAGCAGATACAGCGACAACAGAAGAAGACGCGCCAGTAAAAATATCAGTATTAGCTAATGACAGTGATATAGATGGGGATTCATTAACAGTATCAGGTGTAGGTACACCAACAAACGGAACAGTAGTAATAAATGAAGATGGAACTGTAACTTATACACCAAATACAAACTTTAATGGAACCGATACATTTACTTATACAGTAAGTGACGGAAAAGGTGGAACGAGCACAGAAACAGTAACGGTGACAGTAAACCCAGGAAATGATGCACCAACGGTTGCAGCAGATACAGCAACAACAGAAGAAGACGCGCCAGTAAAAATATCAGTATTAGCTAATGACAGTGATATAGATGGAGATACATTAGCTGTGGATTCAGTAACAAATGGAACTAATGGAACAGTAGCAGTAAATGAAGATGGAACTGTAACTTATACACCAAATACAAACTTTAATGGAACCGATACATTTACTTATACAGTAAGTGACGGAAAAGGTGGAACGAGCACAGAAACAGTAACAGTGACAGTAAACTCAGGAAATGATAACCCAACAGCAGTGACAGATACAGCAACAACAGAAGAAGATACACCAGTAAAAATATCAGTATTAGCTAATGACAGTGATATAGATGGAGATACATTAGCTGTGGATTCAGTAACAAATGGAACTAATGGAACAGTAGTAATAAATGAAGATGGAACTGTAACTTATACACCGAATGCAAACTTTAATGGAACCGATACATTTACTTATACAGTAAATGACGGAAAAGGTGGAACGAGCACAGAAACAGTAACAGTGACAGTAAATCCAGGAAATGATGCTCCAGCAGTTGCAGCAGATACAGCAACAACAGAAGAAGATACACCGATAAAAATATCAGTATTAGCTAACGACAGTGATATAGATGGAGATACATTAGCTGTGGATTCAGTAACAAATGGAACTAATGGAACTAATGGAACAGTAGTAATAAATGAAGATGGAACTGTAACTTATACACCGAATGCAAACTTTAATGGAGTAGATACATTTACTTATACAGTAAGTGACGGAAAAGGCGGAACGAGCACAGAAACAGTAACAGTGACAGTAAATCCAGGAAACGATGCACCAACGGTTGCAGCAGATACAGCAACAACAGAAGAAGACGCGCCAGTAAAAATATCAGTATTAGCTAATGACAGTGATATAGATGGAGATACATTAGCTGTGGATTCAGTAACAAATGGAACTAATGGAACAGTAGTAATAAATGAAGATGGAACTGTAACTTATACACCGAATGCAAACTTTAATGGAACCGATACATTTACTTATACAGTAAGTGACGGAAAAGTTGGAACGAGCACAGAAACAGTAACGGTGACAGTAAACCCAGGAAATGATGTTCCAACAGTTGCAGCAGATACAGCGACAACAGAAGAAGACGCGCCAGTAAAAATATCAGTATTAGCTAATGACAGTGATATAGATGGGGATTCATTAATAGTATCAGGTGTAGGTACACCAACAAACGGAACAGTAGTAATAAATGAAGATGGAACTGTAACTTATACACCGAATGCAAACTTTAATGGAACAGATACATTTACTTATACAGTAAATGACGGAAAAGGTGGAACGAGCACAGAAACAGTAACAGTGACAGTAAATCCAGGAAATGATGTTCCAACAGTTGCAGCAGATACAGCGACAACAGAAGAAGACGCGCCAGTAAAAATATCAGTATTAGCTAATGACAGTGATATAGATGGGGATTCATTAATAGTATCAGGTGTAGGTACACCAACAAACGGAACAGTAGTAATAAATGAAGATGGAACTGTAACTTATACACCGAATGCAAACTTTAATGGAACCGATACATTTACTTATACAGTAAATGACGGAAAAGGTGGAACGAGCACAGAAACAGTAACAGTGACAGTAAATCCAGGAAATGATGCTCCAGCAGTTGCAGCAGATACAGCAACAACAGAAGAAGATACACCGATAAAAATATCAGTATTAGCTAATGACAGTGATATAGATGGGGATTCATTAACAGTATCAGGTGTAGGTACACCAACAAACGGAACAGTAGCAGTAAATGAAGATGGAACTGTAACTTATACACCGAATGCAAACTTTAATGGAACCGATACATTTACTTATACAGTAAGTGACGGAAAAGGTGGAACGAGCACAGAAACAGTAACGGTGACAGTAAACCCAGGAAATGATGCTCCAGCAGTTGCAGCAGATACAGCAACAACAGAAGAAGATACACCGATAAAAATATCAGTATTAGCTAACGACAGTGATATAGATGGAGATACGTTAGCTGTGGATTCAGTAACAAATGGAACTAATGGAACAGTAGCAGTAAATGAAGATGGAACTGTAACTTATACACCAAATGCAAACTTTAATGGAACCGATACATTTACTTATACAGTAAGTGACGGAAAAGGTGGAACGAGCACAGAAACAGTAATGGTGACAGTAAATCCAGGAAATGATGTTCCAACAGTTGCAGCAGATACAGCGACAACAGAAGAAGACGCGCCAGTAAAAATATCAGTATTAGCTAATGACAGTGATATAGATGGGGATTCATTAACAGTATCAGGTGTAGGTACACCAACAAACGGAACAGTAGTAATAAATGAAGATGGAACTGTAACTTATACACCAAATACAAACTTTAATGGAACCGATACATTTACTTATACAGTAAGTGACGGAAAAGGTGGGACGAGCACAGAAACAGTAACAGTGACAGTAAACTCAGGAAATGATAACCCAACAGTTGCAGCAGATACACAAAATATAACAACATCATATGGAATGCCAGCAACAGGAAGCTTAGGAGTAACAGATCCAGATGGAGACCCATTAACATACGAAGTAAAAGATGGGGATGAACCAGCGCATGGAACAGTAATAGTAGATGGAAGCGGAAATTATACTTATACACCAAAAACAGGATTTAGTGGAACAGACAGCTTTAAAGTAACAGTGAGTGATGGAAAAGGTGGAACTGCAGAAGTAACAGTAAATGTAACAGTAGGAAATGCAGTACCAACGGTAGGGAACTACGAAAATAACACAACAAAGAATACAGCAGTAAGTGGAAAAGTAGAAGGGACAGATGCAAACGGAGATGCATTAACTTATACCAAAGGAACAGATTCAGCACACGGAAGTGTAGAAGTAAATGCAGATGGTAGCTATACTTATACACCAGCGGCAGATTATGTAGGAGATGACAGTTTTACAGTAACAGTGTCCGATGGAAAAGGCGGAACAACAGAAGCAACTGTAACAATACATGTAGAATTAGGAAATGTGGCACCAACAGTAGGAAACTATGAAAATAACACAACAAAGAATACAGCAGTAAGTGGAAAAGTAGAAGGAACAGATGCAAATGGAGATGGACTAACTTATACAAAAGGAAGTGACCCAGTCCACGGAAGCGTAACAGTAAATGCATACGGTACCTATACCTACACACCAGAAACAAACTATGTAGGAGATGATAGCTTTAAGGTAACAGTGTCAGATGGAAAAGGCGGAATAGCAGAATCAATAGTAACAATACATGTAGAATTAGGAAATGTAGCTCCAACAGTAGGAAACTACGAAAATAGCACAACAAAGAATACTGCAGTAAGTGGAAAAGTAGAAGGAACAGATGCAAACGGAGATGAATTAACTTATACAAAAGGAACAGAACCATCACATGGAAGTGTAGAAGTAAATACAGACGGAAGCTATACTTATACGCCAGCAACAGATTATGTAGGAAGCGATAGCTTTACGGTAACTGTAAGTGACAATAATGGAGGAACAACAAGCTCGGCAATAACAATCCATGTAGTAGAAGGAAATGCGGCACCAACGATAGATAACTCAGAAAACAATACAACAAAGAATACAGCAGTAAATGGAACAGTAAAAGGAATGGATGCAAATGGAGATGCATTAACTTATACCAAAGGAACAGATCCAGCACACGGAAGTGTAGAAGTAAATACAGATGGTAGCTATACTTATACACCAGCGACAGATTATGTAGGAGATGACAGTTTTACAGTAACAGTGTCCGATGGAAAAGGCGGAACAACAGAAGCAACTGTAACAATACATGTATCAGCAGTAAATGGAGCACCAACAGCAGCAACAGATACACAAAATATAACAACATCATATGGAACACCAGCAGCAGGAGACTTAGGAGTAACAGATCCAGATGGAGATTCATTAACATACGAAGTAAAAGATGGCGAAAAGCCAGCGCATGGAACAGTAACAGTAGATGGAAGCGGAAATTATACTTATACGCCAGACCCAGGATTCAGCGGACCAGACAGCTTTAAAGTAAAAGTGAGCGATGGAAAAGGTGGAACTGCAGAAGTAACAGTAAATATAACAGTAGGAAATGCAGCACCAACAGTAGGAAACTACGAAAATAGCACAACAAAGAATACTGCAGTAAGTGGAAAAGTAGAAGGAACAGATGCAAACGGAGATGAATTAACTTATACAAAAGGAACAGAACCATCACATGGAAGTGTGGAAGTAAATGCAGATGGAGGTTATACTTATACGCCAGCAACAGATTATGTAGGAAGCGATAGCTTTACGGTAACTGTAAGTGACAATAATGGAGGAACAACAAGCTCGGCAATAACAATCCATGTAGTAGAAGGAAATGCGGCACCAACGATAGATAACTCAGAAAACAATACAACAAGGAATACGGCGGTAAATGGACAAGTAACAGGAACGGATGCAAATGGAGATGGACTAACTTATACAAAAGGAAGTGACCCAGTCCACGGAAGCGTAACAGTAAATGCAGACGGTACCTATACCTACACACCAGAAACAAACTATGTAGGAGACGACAGCTTTAAAGTAACAGTGTCCGATGGAAAAGGCGGAACAACAGAAGCAACTGTAACAATACATGTATCAGCAGTAAATGGAGCACCAACAGCAGCAACAGATACACAAAATATAACAACATCATATGGAACACCAGCAGCAGGAGACTTAGGAGTAACAGATCCAGATGGAGATTCATTAACATACGAAGTAAAAGATGGCGAAAAGCCAGCGCATGGAACAGTAACAGTAGATGGAAGCGGAAATTATACTTATACGCCAGACCCAGGATTCAGCGGACCAGACAGCTTTAAAGTAAAAGTGAGCGATGGAAAAGGTGGAACTGCAGAAGTAACAGTAAATATAACAGTAGGAAATGCAGCACCAACAGTAGGAAACTACGAAAATAGCACAACAAAGAATACTGCAGTAAGTGGAAAAGTAGAAGGAACAGATGCAAACGGAGATGAATTAACTTATACAAAAGGAACAGAACCATCACATGGAAGTGTGGAAGTAAATGCAGATGGAGGTTATACTTATACGCCAGCAACAGATTATGTAGGAAGCGATAGCTTTACGGTAACTGTAAGTGACAATAATGGAGGAACAACAAGCTCGGCAATAACAATCCATGTAGTAGAAGGAAATGCGGCACCAACGATAGATAACTCAGAAAACAATACAACAAAGAATACAGCAGTAAATGGAACAGTAAAAGGAATGGATGCAAATGGAGATGCATTAACTTATACCAAAGGAACAGATCCAGCACACGGAAGTGTAGAAGTAAATACAGATGGTAGCTATACTTATACACCAGCGACAGATTATGTAGGAGATGACAGTTTTACAGTAACAGTGTCCGATGGAAAAGGCGGAACAACAGAAGCAACTGTAACAATACATGTATCAGCAGTAAATGGAGCACCAACAGCAGCAACAGATACACAAAATATAACAACATCATATGGAACACCAGCAGCAGGAGACTTAGGAGTAACAGATCCAGATGGAGATTCATTAACATACGAAGTAAAAGATGGCGAAAAGCCAGCGCATGGAACAGTAACAGTAGATGGAAGCGGAAATTATACTTATACGCCAGACCCAGGATTCAGCGGACCAGACAGCTTTAAAGTAAAAGTGAGCGATGGAAAAGGTGGAACTGCAGAAGTAACAGTAAATATAACAGTAGGAAATGCAGCACCAACAGTAGGAAACTACGAAAATAGCACAACAAAGAATACTGCAGTAAGTGGAAAAGTAGAAGGAACAGATGCAAACGGAGATGAATTAACTTATACAAAAGGAACAGAACCATCACATGGAAGTGTGGAAGTAAATGCAGATGGAGGTTATACTTATACGCCAGCAACAGATTATGTAGGAAGCGATAGCTTTACGGTAACTGTAAGTGACAATAATGGAGGAACAACAAGCTCGGCAATAACAATCCATGTAGTAGAAGGAAATGCGGCACCAACGATAGATAACTCAGAAAACAATACAACAAGGAATACGGCGGTAAATGGACAAGTAACAGGAACGGATGCAAATGGAGATGGACTAACTTATACAAAAGGAAGTGACCCAGTCCACGGAAGCGTAACAGTAAATGCAGACGGTACCTATACCTACACACCAGAAACAAACTATGTAGGAGACGACAGCTTTAAAGTAACAGTGTCCGATGGAAAAGGCGGAACAACAGAAGCAACTGTAACAATACATGTATCAGCAGTAAATGGAGCACCAACAGCAGCAACAGATACACAAAATATAACAACATCATATGGAACACCAGCAGCAGGAGACTTAGGAGTAACAGATCCAGATGGAGATTCATTAACATACGAAGTAAAAGATGGCGAAAAGCCAGCGCATGGAACAGTAACAGTAGATGGAAGCGGAAATTATACTTATACGCCAGACCCAGGATTCAGCGGACCAGACAGCTTTAAAGTAAAAGTGAGCGATGGAAAAGGTGGAACTGCAGAAGTAACAGTAAATATAACAGTAGGAAATGCAGCACCAACAGTAGGAAACTACGAAAATAGCACAACAAAGAATACTGCAGTAAGTGGAAAAGTAGAAGGAACAGATGCAAACGGAGATGAATTAACTTATACAAAAGGAACAGAACCATCACATGGAAGTGTGGAAGTAAATGCAGATGGAGGTTATACTTATACGCCAGCAACAGATTATGTAGGAAGCGATAGCTTTACGGTAACTGTAAGTGACAATAATGGAGGAACAACAAGCTCGGCAATAACAATCCATGTAGTAGAAGGAAATGCGGCACCAACGATAGATAACTCAGAAAACAATACAACAAGGAATACGGCGGTAAATGGACAAGTAACAGGAACGGATGCAAATGGAGATGGACTAACTTATACAAAAGGAAGTGACCCAGTCCACGGAAGCGTAACAGTAAATGCAGACGGTACCTATACCTACACACCAGAAACAAACTATGTAGGAGACGACAGCTTTAAAGTAACGGTGTCAGATGGAAAAGGCGGAACAGCAGAATCAATAGTAACAATACATGTAGAATTAGGAAATGTGGCCCCAACAGTAGGAAACTATCAAAATAACACAACAAAGAATACAGCAGTAAGTGGAAAAGTAGAAGGAACAGATGCAAATGGAGATACGTTAACTTATGTAAAAGGAACAGATCCAGCGCACGGAAGTGTAACAGTAAATGCAGATGGTACCTATAATTATACATCAGAAACAGACTATGTAGGAGAAGACAGCTTTACAGTAACAATAAGTGATGGAAAAGGTGGAAGTGCAATATCTATAGTAAAAATATTAGTAAATCCACAAACTATTGGTGTAGTTGGTACAGTTACAGATCAAGAAACTGGCAATGTAATTCCAGGATGTACTGTAATAATGAATGATCTAAGTGGCAAATTAATTAAACAAACAACTACAGATAATAGTGGGAAATATGCCTTTGATAATGTAATTATCGGTAAATACGTATTAGTTGTTGAAAATACTAAGTATGCGACAAAAAACATTGAATTTAATGCACAAGTTGTAACTCCTAGTGATTCAACAATTACAGAAGATGTAAAGTTAGTTAGTTACAAAATTGGTTTAGTTGCAAACCCAAGTACAATTGTTGGAGACGGAAAATCAAAAACTGATTTAACAGCAACAGTTTTAGATAAAAACGGAGTACCGGTTGAAGGTGTTACTGTAAATTTTAGTGCTGATAATGGGATACCAGACAGTAATTTTAGCAGCAAAACAGCTATTACAGATAAAGATGGAAAAGCTACAGTAATGCTTACATCAGAGGATGTAAGTGGAGTTGATTCAAAAGTTATTACTATTAAAGCAGAGGTAGATGACTCTGTTAGAGATCTTCATGCACAATCTCAAATTTTAGTAATTTTTGAACCAGGAAGTATTACGGGTATTGTAACAGATAATCTTGGAAATCCAATTGAAGGGGCTGAAATAGTAGTATCAAAAGATTTTAATAATGATGGGATTACAGATTTCTATGATAAAGTAGTGACAGGTGCAGATGGTACGTATACTATAGCTGTTCCAAAGGGAAATGAAAAATATGATCTGATCATTAGCAAGCCTGTTGAAATTGGAGATAGTACTGTAATAAAAACTTTTGAACAGACTGCTTCGGTAGGAAATATAGCTGGTACAGGAACTGAGAACTTTAACTCGGATAAGGTTGCAACTGGATTGATTTTAGCAGAAGGATCAGATGGAAAGATGAATATACTTGATGACTATTTAGGATATAGCATGGATGTTTACTATGGGGATAGTTTAGGAAATATTGTTTCAGCACAGGTAGTCAATGGTATAAGTGCAAGCATTGATGATGAGGGGGACAACAAAGGAATTTTTAAAGTAGATGGGCTTGAAAATGGAAAAACATATGCATTGGCCGTAACTTATACGTTTCCTAATAACCAAAAAATAATTGTAGGAACATTACCTGTAACAGTAAACAGTGAAGGTCAGATTAATATAGGTACTGCACTTATAGACCCTTATGGAGTAGTTTATGATGCGTTTACCAAGCAGCCGTTAAGTGGAGCTAATGCAACTTTATATTATGCAAAAACAAATACACCAGTAACAGAACTGCCTCTTATACCAGGATTTGCGCCAAATGATAACAAATATTCTCAAAATACAAACGATAATGGAGAATATGCTTTTATGGTTTATCCTAATACAGATTACTATATAGTAGTCACAAAATCAGGATATAATTCATATAAAACAGATAATATTCACGTAGGAACAACACTTGTACACAATGATCCTATATATTTAGTTCCTATCGCACAAAGTGGAGGTGGAGGAGGAGGTACTGTAAGTGGAACAGTTAATCATAAGCCTACTACCAAAGATTATAATGTAGCATTACAAAAAGATACCTCTTTATCAGGTAAAATTGAGGCTAAGGATATCGATAATGATAAGTTAACATTTGTACAGCTATCTTCACCAAGTCATGGGTCAGTTTTAGTAAAGAGTGATGGAACATGGATATATGTTCCAAATAAAAAATATGTAGGAACAGATGGTTTCATGATTAAGGTTAATGATGGTAAAGGTGGTAGTGCTATATCTGTAGTAGATATAGTGATTAAGGATACTATTACATCAATTAATACTCCTACAGAAGTACCTAATTATAATGTGAATACAAATATTAATGAAGCTGTAAATGGCAAAGTTGATCCTAAGGGAAACAGTGCAGGGGACCTAAGCTATACTGTTGGTAGTGAACCTATTCATGGTACTGTAAAATTGAATGGAGATGGAACTTGGGATTACAAACCAAACCTTGATTATACGGGCTCAGATAGCTTTACTATTAACGTAAGTGATAGTAAAGGTCAGGTAGGAGAATCTACTATAAAGGTTGATGTAAAAGGAGATCAAAAACCAATTGTTAAAAATGCTGGAAAAGCAGAATATCAGCTTCCTAAAACAGGAGAGGTTCTAGATTCTAAAGCACTTAGTACTTTAGGTGGAGCATTAATAGGAGTAGGATATCTTTTGACAGGCAGAAGAAAAAGAAAGAAATAGATATATTAAGAATATTAAGGTTAGCTTAGCTAGCCTTAATATTTTTAGTAAATTAGGCGTTAAACCAAGGAGTATTTATGAAAAAAATCATAGGAATAATTATGATATTAGCAGGAATTTCTTTAATAGCATTTTCAGGCTTTGCAAAGTATAAAGTATATAAAAATCAGAAAGATATGATAAATGCTTTTGAAAATACTATTAAAGATGTAGATAAAGAAAAAACATATACAGATGATTCTGAAATTAAAAGTAAAGATTTAGATAATATTAAAGGTGCTATAGGTATAATAACTATTCCTAAAATTAATCTTAAAGCTGCTATTTGTGAGGGAATAGAAAGTGAAAACTTAAAGTATGCAGTTGGACATTTTCCAGGAACACCTTTACCAGGAGAAATGGGTAACTTTTGCATAGCCGGTCATAGAAGCTATACGTATGGAGAGTTTTTTAATAGATTAGACGAATTACAAGTTGATGACGAAATTATTGTAAAAACCAATATAAATGAATACAAATATAAGGTATATGAAAAAAAAGTAGTAGAACCATCTGAAATTTCTGTATTAGATAATACAAAAGAACCTATTATTACATTAGTAACTTGTACACCTATAAGAATAGCTACCCATAGATTGATAATTAAAGGAAAGTTAGAGTAGAATAACTGTAGCTTTGGAGAGAAAGTCAAACACCGTTGAAAAAAGTAATATTACAACAAATTCATTGACAAAACCGTGAAAATTGAATAAAATAGTGTAAATAGTCAATTTGATAGGAAGAAAAAAATCATAAACTGAATAATTTCTTAATTTAACTCGTATATCCCCTGAATATGGCAGGGAGTTTCTACCGGGAACCGCAAAGTCCTGACTATGAGTGAAGTTATTGTGGCACCACCATACTAATTTCACACACAGTGCAATTGGGTATGGTTCTTTGTTTTAAGCTGTGAAAATTAAAACACTCCCGGTAGATATAGATAGACGAATTTTTTGTTTTATTTATGTAGAAAATACTCAATAAATGAGCTTTTATGAATAATTAATTTTTTAAAGGGAGTGTGTGTTGATGGCAAAAATTATAAAACAAGCATATACATTTGATGACGTTCTTCTAGTGCCAAACAAATCAGAAGTTCTACCAAAAGAGGTTACCTTAGCTACAAATCTAACTAAAAAAATAAAACTAAATATTCCTCTTATGAGTGCAGGGATGGATACTGTTACTGAGTCTAAAATGGCTATAGCTATGGCTAGAGAAGGCGGAATAGGTATCATACATAAAAATATGAGCATAGAGCAGCAGGCTAATGAAGTTGACAGAGTAAAAAGACAGGAAAATGGAGTAATAACAGATCCTTTTTATCTTTCACCAGATCATACTATAAATGATGCTAATGCAGTTATGAGTAAGTATAGAATATCAGGAGTACCTATAACAGTTGATGGAAAATTAGTTGGAATAATAACAAATAGAGACATATTATTTGAAACAAATTACGACAGAAAAATATCAGAACTTATGACAAGTAAGAACTTGATAACGGCTCCAGAAAATACTACTATAGAAGAAGCAAAAGAACTGCTTAAAAATCACAAGATAGAAAAACTTCCCTTAGTAGACAAAGACAATAATCTAAAAGGACTTATAACTATTAAGGATATTGAAAAGGTGAAGATATTCCCTAACAGTGCAAAGGATGAAAAAGGCAGATTGTTATGTGGAGCTGCAGTAGGCGTTACTGGAAATATGATGGAACGTGTAGATGCTTTAGTTAAAGCAGGAGTAGATGTAATTACTTTAGATACAGCTCATGGACACTCACAAGGGGTTATGGAAGCAGTTAAGACTATTAAAGCAAAATACCCTCAACTACAAATTATTGCAGGAAATGTTGCTACAGCTGAAGCTACGAGAGACTTAATCTTTGCAGGAGCAGATTGCGTAAAGGTTGGTATAGGACCTGGATCAATTTGTACTACAAGAGTAGTAGCTGGTGTAGGTGTGCCACAGCTTACAGCAGTAATGGATTGTGTAGAAGAAGCAGAAAAATATGGAATCCCAGTAATTGCTGATGGTGGTATAAAGTATTCTGGCGATGTAGTAAAAGCTTTAGCAGCGGGAGCTAAGGTTGCAATGATGGGTTCAATGTTAGCAGGTTGTGAAGAATCACCAGGTGAATCAGAAATATATCAAGGTAGAAGTTATAAAGTTTATAGAGGAATGGGTTCCTTAGCAGCTATGGCTTGTGGAAGTAAAGACAGATACTTCCAAGAAGGAAACAAGAAGTTAGTTCCAGAAGGTATCGAAGGAAGAGTGCCTTATAAAGGATATGTAGCAGATACAATATTCCAACTTGTTGGTGGAATACGTTCAGGCATGGGATATCTTGGAGCAAGAACTTTAGTAGACCTTTATAACACAGCTAATTTTGTAGTTCAAACATCAGCTGGACTTAGAGAAAGCCATCCACATGATATATCAATGACTAAAGAAGCACCAAATTACAGTGTAAGTGCACAGTAGAAATTAAAATAAAAGTTTTGGAGGATAGAATGGAAAGAGAATTAGTTCTAGTAGTAGACTTCGGAGGGCAATACAATCAGTTAATAGCAAGAAGAGTCAGAGAAAATAATGTATACTGCGAAATAGTACCATACACATACTCAATAGATAAAATAAAAGCAAAGAATCCTAAGGGAATAATCTTTACTGGAGGACCTAACAGTGTTTATGGAGAAGGTGCTCCAAGAATAGATAAAGAAATATTTGAACTAGGTGTTCCTGTACTTGGAATATGTTACGGTGAGCAACTTATTGCCCATACTCTTGGCGGAAATGTTAAAAGTCCTGAAGTAAGAGAATATGGTAAAACTGATGTAAAATTAGATAACTCATGTCCATTATTTGATGGAGTTGAAGAAAATGAAAGCTGCTGGATGAGTCACACAGACTATGTGGAAACAGCACCAGCTGGATTTAGAATAGTTGGAACAACAAGCCAAACTCCTGTAGCTGCTATGGAAGATGCGGAAAGAAGAATATATGGAGTTCAGTTCCATCCAGAAGTTGAACATACACCTTTTGGAAAGAAAATGCTTTCAAACTTCTTGTTTAAGGTTTGCGAATTAAAAGGCGATTGGTCTATGTCTTCTTTTGCAGAAGAGCAGATTGCAGCTATAAAGAAGACTGTTGGAGATAAAAAAGTAATCTGTGCATTATCTGGTGGAGTTGATTCATCTGTTGCTGCAGTACTTGTTCATAAAGCTATTGGCAAGCAGTTAACATGTATATTTGTAGATCATGGTTTACTTAGAAAAGATGAAGGAGACCAGGTTGAAAAAATATTTAAAGAGCAGTTTGATATGAACTTGATAAGAGTAAATGCTAAAGATAGATTCTTAGGAAAGCTTGCAGGAGTATCAGACCCTGAAAGAAAGAGAAAAATAATAGGTGAAGAATTTATTAGAGTATTTGAAGCGGAATCCAATAAGCTTGGAGAAATAAGCTTTTTAGTTCAAGGAACAATATATCCTGACATAGTTGAAAGTGGTACGGACACTTCAGCTACAATAAAGAGTCATCATAACGTTGGTGGACTTCCAGAAGACATTCAATTTAAGCTTATAGAGCCTTTAAGAGAGTTATTTAAAGATGAAGTTAGAGCTGTAGGAGAAGAGCTTGGAATTCCTCACAAATTAGTTTGGAGACAGCCATTCCCAGGACCAGGACTTGCAATAAGAGTACTTGGTGAGATAAATGAAGAAAAATTAGAAATAACAAGAGAAGCAGATGCTATATTTAGAGAAGAAATAGCTAATGCTGGTCTTGATGAAGCTATATGGCAGTATTTTGCATGCCTTCCTAATATACAATCAGTAGGAGTTATGGGAGATGAAAGAACTTATTGTCACACTATAGCTTTAAGAGCAGTAACATCTTCAGATGCAATGACTTCTGATTGGGCTAGAATACCATATGAAGTTTTAGACAAAGTAAGTAGAAGAATAGTTAACGAAGTTAAAGGAGTAAATAGAATAGTTTACGATGTAACTTCAAAACCTCCTGCTACTATTGAGTGGGAATAAACCTGAAGCATTGAAAACTATTGTGATGTGTAAACTTGAATCAGCTGGAGTTTCAAACTCCAGCTGATTCTTAGTTGAACGAATCCAGGGGCGTACCCGCTCGCAACGTACACTTTGGAGAAGATGGGAGTATTAGAGCGGGTAGTCATCGGATAAATCAATGACGTAGATAATATAAAAAGTGTTTTTGATATTAATTTCTAAATAGAAATAATCAAAAACACTTTTTTGTTTTTGGATTATTCTTATGAGATGTTTTATAGTTATCCACAATTGGCTGTGGACAAATTGTGAATAATGTGTTGAAAGGTATATCCATAAAAATGGAGTAAAGTTATATAAGTGTAATATTTTTAAATTTTTTATGTTTTAAAATATTATTATATGCAAATACTAATACTTGATACAATTTTATCAATGTAAAAGATTAAATTTCAAAATAATCTTAATGTAAAAGGTTTCAACTGTTAATTTGTGTAAAAAATGTATATTAACATCTTGATTTATATGAATTAATAGAATAAAATTTCACTGAGGGCTAATTTAATATGAATGCGGAGGGTATAAAGAATGTCTAAAAAAAGTTTAACATTAGATTTAAGTAATGCTATGCCTTATTTACAGGAGCATGAAATTACAAACCTACAACCATTTGTTAACGAAGCACACAAGATGTTACATGAAGGAACTGGTGCAGGAAGCGATTTTTTAGGATGGGTAGACCTACCTGTTAACTATAATAAAGAAGAATTCACTAGAATACAAAAAGCTGCTGAAAAAATTAGAAGTAACTCAGATGCACTTATAGTTATAGGAATAGGTGGGTCATATTTAGGAGCTAGAGCTGCAATAGAAATGCTAACTCATACATTCTATGGTAGCTTATCAAAGGATAAGAGAAAAGGTCCAGCTATTTTCTATGTAGGAAATAATATAAGTTCAACTTATATGGCAGATTTATTAGAAACTATCGAGGGTATGGATATATCAGTTAATGTTATATCAAAATCAGGTACAACTACAGAGCCTGCTATAGCCTTTAGAATATTTAAAGACTTAATGGAAAAGAAATATGGAAAAGATGGAGCAAAAGAAAGAATATTTGCTACAACTGATAAAGCAAAGGGTGCATTAAAATCTTTAGCTGATGCAGAAGGATATGAAACTTTTGTAATTCCAGATAACGTTGGCGGAAGATTTTCAGTTTTAACTCCAGTAGGACTTCTTCCAATAGCAGCAGCAGGTGTTAATATAGAAGAAATGATGCAGGGTGCAGCAGATGCAAGAGAAGCATATAATAACACTGAGATTGCAAAGAATGATGCTTATAAGTATGCAGCAGCAAGAAATGCACTATATAGAAAAGGCAAGACTACAGAAATGTTAGTTAATTTTGAGCCTTGCTTACACTATTTCGGAGAGTGGTGGAAGCAATTATACGGAGAAAGTGAAGGAAAAGATAACAAGGGAATATTCCCAGCAGCAGCAGATTTTTCAACAGATCTACACTCAATGGGACAATACATACAAGAAGGTTTGAGAGTGTTATTTGAAACATTTATAAATGTTGAAAAACCAAGAAAAGATTTAACTATAGAAGCAGAAAAAGAAAATCTAGATGGATTAAATTTCTTGGCAGAAAAAACTATGGATTTTGTAAATCATCAAGCTTTAAGAGGAACTGTTTTAGCTCATAGTGATGGAAACGTTCCTTCAATAATTATAAGTATACCAGAATTAACTGCATATTATTTTGGTTACACAGTATACTTCTTTGAAAAAGCTTGTGGATTAAGTGGATACTTAATGGGATTAAATCCATTTGATCAACCAGGTGTAGAAGCATACAAGAAAAATATGTTTGCTCTTCTTGGAAAGCCAGGATTTGAAGATTTAAAGGCTGATTTAGAAGCAAGACTTAAGTAATTAACAGTTGACAGCAAAGGTTAATTTTTCTTTATTCAGAAAAGATAGGCCTTCACTGTCAACTATTAATTTATAGTAGGAAAAATTAATTACAACAAATATAAAGATGAGAGTAGGTGTTTAGTATTAAGATAATAGTAGATGCAGATGCATGCCCAGGTAAAGATTTAATAGAAAAGGCTGCTAAGGAAAATGATGTGCCAGTTATTATGTTTTGTGATATAAGCCATATACTAAATAGCAACTACAGTACTATTAAATACATGGATAAAGGATTTCAAAGTGTGGACATGGCTGTGGCTAATGAGGCGAAAAAAGGGGATATAGTTATTAGCCAGGATTTTGGTGTAGCGGCTATGGTACTTGGAAAAAAGGCTTATGCAATAAGTCCTAAAGGATATATTTATGATGATAGCAATATAGATAAGCTTCTATTTGAAAGACATATATCTGCTAAGGTTCGACGGGGTGGTGGTAAAACATCTAATCCTAAAAAAAGAAGTAAGGAAGATGATGAAAGATTATATAACAATCTACTAAAGTTAATAAAAAAGCAGAAAGAAATAGAACCTAACAAAGAGTAATGTTTTGATAGGTTCTTATTTTCGTATAACTAATGTCATATACGATAACTCCATTGAAGGCTATGAAACGGATTTGTATAAAATTACAAGTTCTGTTTTTCTTTAAAGTTTAAATAGTATATATGAAGAAATTCTATTTATAAACATAGTTGATCCTGAGATTATTTGATTATTTGTATATGAATTGCTATCCAGAGCCATTTCCCAAGGACCTTCTGGTATATTTATGTGTACGGCTTCTTTATTGGCATTAAAAATTACCAATATATCCTTCCATGTATCATTGTTAGCATGATCTTTTATAATGAATGCAACAATATTATTAGGTGTATTTTCTATAAAAATTAAATTGTTTTGTATGTCTTCAATATTTAACATTCTAAAGGCACCATGATTTTTTCTTACATGAATAAGCTTTTTGTAATAATGAAAAACATCCATGAACTCAGATTTTCTATCCCAATCTAGCCAATTTACAGAATCAGGCTTATTATAACTGTTGTGATCTCCATTTTTAGTTCTGCAAAACTCTTCTCCAGAATATATAAATGGTATTCCTTGAGAAGTTAATATAATTGAAGCACATAGTTTTACCATACTCTTTTTATCCTCAAAGCTTTCGCTAGTACAACTTAAGTCAATTTTATCCCACAATGTATAATTGTCATGACAGGACACATAATTTATAGATTGATATGGATCTAGGTAGTAGCTTGATATACACTTCTTTAGCATGTTTTCTAAGAAAAATTTTCCTGTAGCAAAACCTTTGTCCAGAGCATTAAATACACTGCCCTTTATACAGTCTCTTATTTTATCATTAAAGAAACCTATAGGGCGTAATTTTTTAGAGTTTAAATCAGTTGCTTTTATGTTTTTACCCAAAGGCGTATTTAGGTCCCAACCTTCACCATATACCATTATAGGTCTTTTAAATTCATCAAGCTTTTTTCTTACTAAATTCATTGTGTCTATATCATGTAATCCCATTAAATCAAATCTAAAACCATCAATGTGATATTCTTTGGCCCAGTACATAACAGAATCAACAATAAATTTTCTCATCATTGAATGTTCAGAAGCAGTGTCATTACCGCATCCACTTCCATTTGATAGAGTATTATCATCTGAAAATCTAAAATAATATTCAGGAAAGACCTTTTTCAAGCTGCTGCTTATGGTGTCTTCAACATGATTAAATACCACATCCATGTTCACAGAGAGATTATTTTTATGAATATAGAAAATCATTTTCTTTAGTTCATATATTCTATAGTATGGGTCATAGGGATTTGTTGAATAGCTTCCCTCTGGAACATTATAATTTTGAGGATCATAACCCCAGTTATATCTATCAGGGTTCCTTTCATCAACGCTTGTGTAGCTAAAATCGAAAATAGGCATAAATTGTATGTGTGTAACCCCTAATTCTCTTATATGATTTAAGCATGTAGATATTTGTTTATTTGATACGGTATTTTCTTCAGTCAGTGCTAAAAACTTACCTTTATAGATTGCACCGCTATTTGGGTGGATTGATATATCCCGTATGCTTGTTTCATAAATTATAGCATCTGTGTAGTTTTTTAGTTCTGGAGATTTATCATTTTTCCAACCTTCAGGATTAGTTTTTTCTATATCAATTATTGCGCCTCTCATACCATTGATACCTACAGCTTTTACATAAGGATCAACTATTTCACTTACATTATTGTATACGGTGACTTCATAGTTGTAGTAGGAACCTTGTAAATCTCCTTTTATCAGAGTAGACCATAAGCCGTTATTCTCTTTCAAAGCAAACCGTCTTACATTTTCAGAATTGGAGCTTTCTGCTGTATCATAAAGAAGTAAGTTAATACTAGATGCAGCAGGAGACCATGTTCTAAATATTGTATAGTTTTTACTGTATATAGCGCCTAGCGCTAGATCGTGATAAAACCTGTCATCAAATTCTTTTGTGGAAAATAGAGGGTAAAACCAAACTTTTTCCAATAAATATTCATAACTAAGAAAGCAGTTGTTTTTTATATTTACTTCTTCATTTAGTGTTATTACTATATCATTTTCTATAATAGAGTAGTTTTTTATAGATAACTGAGAATTACCATTTTGAACTTGAAATATATAAGGTCTAAATTGGGTAAAATCATCAACTGAAGCCTTTAATTTATTAAATTTTTCTAGAACCACTTTAAAAATCTTCATTAGATGGCCTCCGATAAAATTATCATAATATTTTAAGCTATATAATAACTATATTATAAAATTATAATATAAATGTTAATAAAAGCCTATTACAAAATATGGGATTATAGTATAATATAGTTCATGGGATATTTTAAACAGAGGATGTGTAGTACAAATGAATGAATTAGCTATAAATTTTAATTTAGAAAGTCCGCAAGAAAAAAATTCAAAGATAGTAATAAGTATAGAAGATACATTAGAGGAAGATTTGCTTTACAAATACATGATAGGCTCCAATGGAACTTGGACTACATTAAAGGATTTTACTAATGACAGATCTGTAGAATGGACTCCTAAAGAAGAGGGGAAATATATAATCATGGTTGAAGGCAAAAAAAAAGATGGCCATAGAAGCTTTGATTATATATCAAGGATAGATTACATAATAGGCAAAGTAGAAGAAAAGCTAATAAATAATCTCTCACTAGATCAATATGAGTTAAATTTAGGTGAAAAACTTAATTTATTTGTAGATGCTAATAAGGTTCCTCTTATGTTTAGATATTGGATTAGAGTAAAAGATAAATGGGAAATTATAAAAGATTATTCAGCTGATAACACTTTGACTTGGGTGGTAAAATCAGAAGGAAAAGGACAAATACTAGTTGAATGTAAAAATATAGATTCAAAGAATAGCTATGACGATTTTGAAACCATAGAATTTGAAGTTATACCTCTTAAAGAAATTCAAATTACTGACTTTAAATGCTTAAACTCTGAATTGATAGAGGATACAGAACTTATATTTAAAGTAGAATCTTCCCATAAAGAAGGAAGAACAATATTGTATAAATTCATAAAAATAAATCCTAGTGGTGAAGCTGAATGTGTACAAGATTATTCTACAAAAAAAGTTGTTAACTACGTGGAGGCCAAAAGTGGGGAATATAAGCTGTTGTGCCTAGCAAAAGATATGTATTCTACTAGTATTTTTGATACTAGAGTAGTTATAAATTTTAGAGTAAAAAAATATAACGAATTGATAATAAGAAATTTCACATCAAATTTAAATTCCCCACAGTTGACTGGAACAGAGATCGATTTGATTGCTGAAGTTATAGGAGGAAAAAAAGTTATATACAGATATATTATTACCGGAAGTTGTAGTGAAGATTCCGGATATATAAGAAATAATTCTTATGTTTGGAAGAGCAAGATCCCCGGTAACTATAAGATAACTCTTTGGGTGAAAGACAAATCCTTCGAGGGAGATTATGAGACTTCCGAGTCATTTGATTATGTTGTTGATGAGAGAAGTGAGGAACCTGTAAAGATAGATGATATATTAGTTGATAAAAAGGATAAAATTTTAATAGATGAAAAAGTACAAGCTATTGTACATGCTTCTGGAGGAACAGACTTAAGGTATTCTTTTATCATACGGAAAGATAAAGAGGAATTGGAAAGGATAGATTACGGCACATGTAATTGGATAAATTTCATACCGAAAGAACAGGGAGAATATGAGTTAGATATAAGGGTAAAGGATAAGTATTCTGATAGGGAATTTGATTCTCATTCTGTTATAACTCTAAAAGTCCTAAGATATATTCCGGCCAATATTGATTATGTTCTTTTTCCAATAAGAGAATATTACATGGTGGGAGAGAAAATTGCACTAAATGTAGTAGCGCAAAATACAAAAAATATTTTAATGAAGTATGAATTAAAAATAAATAACCATAAAGTTGAAGAGACAGATTTTGTTGATGAAAAGGGTTATGTATTTACTCCTAAGTGCAGCGGAGTCTATACTGTTGAGATCTTTGGAAAAAACATAGAAAGTGATAAGCCCTTTGATTGTAAGAGAGAAGTTAGAATAGAAGTTCATGAGACCCTTCCGGTAACTAATACTAAGATAACCTGTGATAAGGTAAAGTTTACTTGTAATGACCCGATTAATTTTACTGTTAGAAGCGAAGGAGGGAATGATGTAGTATATGAATTTTTCTTAATGGAGAAGGATGAATGGAATTTAGTTCAGAATTATAGTAAGAAGAATTATTATACTTTTATGCCATTCAGCAAGGATAAGTACAAAATATTAGTATTAGCCAAGAGTCAATATAACAAAGTTTCCTATGAAGACTACGATACTTTTATCTTTAATGTAGAATGAAAGGATTAGTAGCCACCAATTAACTTAAACAATTATATTAAAGTATTTAGAGAAAAGTACGATAACATATGAGTGTAAAGAATATAGAGGTTGGTGAAAAAAATGCAAGTAGATAATAACAAGAATGCTGAAAAACTTTTGCAGTTTCAGTTAATGACTCAAATATTCAAAGAAGCCGTAGGAAACTCAGATTCTTTTTCACTTATGATGGAAAGTTTAACTAAAGCTATGACTGATAGTGATGGAAATATAGATTTAAATATGCTTGGATTAGGAGATCAGGACTTAAGTAATCTTGGATATGGTGCAGGACAAAGATTAAGTTCCATATACAAAGATGTAAATAGTGATGTGAATAGTGGTAATACAAGTATAGATGATGCAGTGGATAGAGCATCTAGAAAATATGGAGTAGATAAAGCTCTTATAATGGCTGTTATAAAGCAGGAATCAAGCTTTAATCCAAAAGCTACTTCTGGTGCAGGGGCTATGGGATTAATGCAGCTTATGCCTGGCACTGCTAAAGAACTAGGAGTTTCTGATGCTTATAACGTAGAACAAAATGTTGATGGAGGTACCAAGTATCTAAAGGGACTGCTTGATATGTATAGTAATACTAAGGAACTAGCCTTAGCAGCATACAATGCTGGACCAGGAACACTTCAACGTAGAGGAGTAAAGGGCACAAGTGATATTACTAGATTGCCTTATGAAACGAGAGACTATGTGCAGAAAGTAATGAAATATTATGGCAAATAAGAACAGTCTTTGATTAGACTGTTTTTATTTTTTTGCTTAAAGGTTATAATACTTAATAGATTAAGATATGTAGGAGGATTTTTCATGGAAAGATTAGATAAAGTTTTGGCCAATCTTGGATATGGAACAAGAAAAGAGGTAAAGGCTATTGTAAAAGATGGAATAGTGGAAGTAGATGATGTAGTAGTTAATGATAGCGGTATGAAGATAGATCCGGAAAAGAGCAAAATTAAAGTTTTTGGTAAATTAATAAACTACAAAAAGTTTATTTATTTGTTGATGAATAAGCCAGATGGAGTAGTTTCTGCTACCTTTGATAATTATGATGAAACTGTAATAGATTTATTGGAACCAGAGCATCAGGTATTTGAACCTTTTCCAGTAGGAAGATTGGACAAAGATACCGTTGGGCTACTATTAATAACAAATGATGGAGAGTTAAATCATAGACTTATATCACCTAAGTGGCATGTAGATAAGGTATACTATGCTGAAATAGATAAAGCAGTAACTGATGAGGATGTTAAAGCTTTTGCAGAAGGTATAGTTTTAGATGATGGGTATAAGTGTTTACCAGCAAAATTAGAAATTTTAGAAGCTGATGAAAATGGTTCAAGAGTTAACGTTACTATTCAGGAGGGAAAGTTTCACCAAGTAAAAAGAATGTTTATTAGCAGGGATAAAAATGTAGTTTATTTACAACGAATAAAATTTGGACCTATTGAATTAGATAATGAACTAGAAGAGGGAACCTATAGAGAATTATCCGAAGAAGAAGTGAAAATTCTCAAGGAAATTTAGTTTAATTTTACTGAAATACAAGAATACATGTAAATTAGTAAAATATGATTTAAAACTATCAATTTAAAATATTTTTTACAATTTAATTTGCAAAAAAACTTGAAATTTCATATCATCTCTACTATAATAGTCATGCAAGGATAAATAAAAGGATAAATAGCCCCCTTTTTATTTATTGACAAGCAGCCCATGCCCCAATGGGCTGTTTTTTTATGCGTTAATACTTTAATACTTGATAGAAGTAAATTTTTATAGATTAATACTTTAATACGTGATAAAATTAAAGAATAAAAGATAATAACAAATACGTAGATTAAATAAGGAGTTGAGCTCATGGAAGAATATAAATCCAAGTTGGAAAGTGAAGCGATGGATTTTTTATGTGAGGCTATACTATCTTTAAAAACTAAAGAGGAGTGCTATAGACTTTTTGATGATATTTGCACTATAAATGAGATAAAGGCATTAGAACAAAGACTTCAAGTAGCAAAAATGCTAAAGAGTAAAAAAACATATCTTGATATCGCAGCTGCTACAGGAGCAAGTACTGCTACAATAAGCAGAGTAAATAGGTGTCTAAATTATGGTAGTGACGGTTATAAGATAATATTAGAAAGATTAAAAGATAAGAAATAGACTAAAAATATATAGAGCAGTTTGTATGGTAAAATTAAAATATTATGTGTTGGTACCACTTATAACCAGTGGATGAATCAGCACATTTTTTTATTTTTTAATGATTAAACTTATGTTGAAATGTTATAATATGAAGTGAAACTTCAATTAGATTGAGGTTAATTTAGAGATCAACGTATTAGAGAGAACAGTCATGAAATAAACATGGCAAAGTAAAAAAGCCAAGGAGTGAATACTATGGATTTGAAGAAACTTTTAAATAAGGAACAGTATGAGGCGGCTGTAACAGTAAACGGACCGCTATTAATTTTGGCTGGAGCAGGTTCAGGTAAAACAAGAGTATTAACTTATAGAATAGCACATATGATAGAGGATTTAGATATATATCCTTCTAAAATTTTGGCTATAACTTTTACAAATAAAGCAGCAGAGGAAATGAGAGAAAGAATAAGAGTTCTAGTTGGTGACCAGGTAGACTCTATGTGGGTTTCAACATTTCACTCAAGCTGTGTAAGGATTTTAAGAAGAGAAATAGATAAATTGGGATACAATAAAAACTTTGCAATATATGACAGCTATGATCAGAAAGTTCTTATGAAACAGTGTATGGAAGAGTTGAATATAAATGATAAAGATATAACAGATAGAGAGATAATAAATAAGATAGGTGAACAAAAGGATAATCTAATATCACCGGAGAAGTTTAAGAAAGAAAATGGGAATAATTTTAGATTAAATAAAATTGCGGATACGTATCTTTTATATCAGAAAAAGTTAAAAAATAACAATGCATTAGATTTTGATGATCTAATTTATAAAACTGTAGAGTTATTTAAAAAGAATCCTGATGTACTTGAATTTTATCAGAGAAAGTTTCAGTACATAATGGTAGATGAGTACCAAGATACCAATAAATCCCAATATGAGTTAGTTAGACTTTTAGCAGTAGCCCATAAAAATATTTGTGTCGTTGGAGATGATGATCAGTGTATATATGCATGGAGAGGTGCAGATATAACTAATATTTTAGATTTTGAAAAGGACTATCCTCAAGCTAAAGTTGTAAAACTAGAGCAAAATTACAGATCTAAAGCTAATATACTAAAGGCTGCAAATGATGTTATAAAAAATAATGCCCAAAGAAAAAATAAAATGCTTAGAACAGATAGTGATAGTGGGCAAAAGATAAAAATATATAGATCTCATTCAGACATTGATGAAGGTATGTATGTTTCCTCTCAAATAAAAAAAATTAAGCAGGAACAGAATAAATCTTTTAAAGATTTTACAGTACTATATAGAACTAATGCACAGTCACGTATTTTTGAAGATGTTTTTATGAAATCTAATATACCTTACAGAATTATTGGAGGATTAAAATTCTATGATAGAAAAGAAATCAAGGATATAATGGCTTACTTGAAATTTATAAATAATCCTCTTGATGATATAAGTTTAAGAAGAATAATAAATGTACCAAAAAGAAGTATAGGAGATTCCACTGTACAAAAAGTTCAAGAGTTTGCAAGCTCAATGGATGAATGCATGTATAGTGTCTTGTTAGATGTGGAACAGGTACTGAATCTTCCAACTAGAGCTGTGTCTTCTATCAAAAAATTTGTAAGCTTAATAAATAGTTTTATAAGAAGTAGAGATCAAATTTCTGTTTCTACTTTAATAAAGGAAATACTAGACAGTACTGGATACTTACAAGAGCTGAAAAGCTCAAAGGATATAGATGATCTTAGTAGAGTTGAAAATCTAAAGGAGCTTGTATCTGCAGCGGCTGAATTTGAAAGTTCATCTGAAGATAAATCATTGTCTGCCTTCTTAGAAAAGGTTACTTTAGTTTCAGATATAGATAACTTTAATGAAGATGCAGATACGGTTGTGATGATGACAGTACATAGTGCTAAAGGACTGGAGTTTCCTGTAGTATTTATGGTTGGTATGGAGAATGGTATTTTCCCAGGAAGTCAATCTTTAAATGATTTTAGCGAAATGGAAGAGTCAAGAAGACTTTGTTATGTTGGAATAACTAGAGCTAAGGAACAGCTTTATATGACTTCTGCAGAAACTAGAAGAGTGTTTGGAAGAACTGTATCCTATTCTCAATCAGATTTTATTGATGAAATATCAGTAGATTTAAAGGAATATGAAGGGGCTATAAGAAGAAGCTTTCCTAGCTTCGGAGGTAGCAATAATGTCGGCATAAATAGCAATTTAAATAGAGGAATAAGTAGTAATCAAAGTAGGGGTATAAGTGGTAATGGACCTAGAAGTAGTTTTAATTCCATAAAACCTCCAATAACTGTTCCTAGTAGTATGTCTTATACTGCCACTGATCGTAATGATAAAGAAAGTAGCACTAATTCTTTAAAACCTGAAAATGTTAAGGCTGGGGTAAAAGTAAAACATAGCAAATTTGGAGTAGGTACAATTGTAAGTGTTTCTAAGAGCGGTAGTGATATTAGATTGACTATAGCCTTCGATAAAATGGGAATAAAAAATTTAATGTATGGAGTTGCTCCACTAGAAGCAGTATAGGGAGGCTAAAGCGTGAGTGAAAATAATGATAAGTTAAAAGTAATTAAAGAGCTTATTGACGAATTAAATAGATATTCATATGAATATTATGTGTTGGACAGTGCTAGTATTTCTGATAAAGAATATGATAAAAAATATGATGAACTAGTTAAGCTAGAGAAGGAAACAAATATAGTAATGCCCTATTCGCCTACACAAAGAGTTGGAGATGTTACACTATCCGAGTTTAAAAAATATACCCATAAGGGTAGGTTGTGGAGTTTGGATAAATCCCAAAGCCTTGAAGGTATAAGAGAATGGGATACGAGAAATAGGAGGATTTTGGAGGAATATAATTCGACTCATGAAGATAAGCTTCCAAAACTTAAGTATGTATTAACTAAAAAGTTTGATGGTCTTACTGTAAACTGTACCTATGACGAAAATGGTGTACTTATTAAAGCAGCAACTAGAGGTACAGGTGTAGTTGGAGAAGACATAACAGCTCAAGCTAAAACAATAAAAACATTACCTCTAAAAATAGATAATGACTATACTATAGAAGTCCATGGTGAAGCAATAATGACCCGCACTGCTTTCGAGGAATATAATAAGAAGTCAGAAACGACCCTTAAAAATTTAAGAAACGGTGCCGCTGGAGCGTTAAGAAATTTAAACGTAAAAGAAACCGCAAAAAGAAATTTATCTGCGTTCTTTTATGATGTAGGGTATAATGAAGGACCTTCTTTCAAAACATATATAGAGATGATGGATTTTATCAGGGAAATGGGACTTCCTATAGATGATTACATAAAGGTGTGCGAAACTGTAGAGGAAATTGAAAAAGAATTAAAGTTTATTGAAAGTATAAGAAGCAATCTTGACTATGACATAGACGGAGTAGTAATTGCAGTTGATGATATTGCAACTAGGGATTTATTAGGATACACTGTAAAGTTTCCTAAGTGGGCTATAGCTTATAAATTTGAAGCTGAAGAAGTTACTACAAGACTTTTAGATGTAGAATGGAATGTTGGCAGAAGCGGAAGAGTAACTCCTACAGCTTTACTAGAACCAGTAGAACTTGCTGGGGTTACTGTTAAAAGAGCTACCCTAAATAATATGGATGATATACATAGAAAAGGTGTTAGAATAGGTTGTGATGTATTTGTTCGCCGATCTAACGATGTTATCCCTGAAATAATGGGTGTAGTGGAGCAAACCATAGAGAATAGTAGAGAAATAGAGGCACCTACAAGTTGTCCTTATTGTGGTAGTGAATTAGTTCAAGAGGGCGTACACTATTTTTGTGATAACACATTATCTTGCAAACCTCAAATGGTTAAGAGTATAGTACATTTTGGAAGTAGAGAAGCTATGAATATAGCAGGATTTAGTGAAAAGACAGCAGAGCAATTATTTGAAAAACTGCAAATAAAGTCTATAGCTGATTTGTATAGAATAGTAAAAGATGATCTCTTAGGTTTAGATAAATTTGCAGAAAAGAAAGCACAAAATCTTATAGATGCTATAGAAAATAGCAAAAATTGCGATTTACCATCCTTTATTTATTCTCTAGGTATTCCTAATGTAGGTAAAAAAACAGCAACAGATTTAGTTAAAACATTTAAAACATTAAATAATATACAAAAGGCTAAAGAAGAAGAGCTTATAGCAGTCCCGGATATAGGTGGCATTGTTGCAAAAAGCATACTAGAGTTTTTTAAAGAGGAAAAGATAATAAGCAGTATAAATGAACTTTTAGAATTAGGAGTAAAGCCTTATTATGAGGAAGAAGAAGTGTCGGAAAGTCCTCTTAGTGGAAAAACTGTAGTTGTGACAGGAACATTAAAAAATTACACCAGAACTGGAATAAAGGAAAAATTAGAATCCCTTGGAGCAAAGGTATCAGGAAGTGTAAGTAAAAAAACAGATTACCTTTTAGCAGGAGAAGCAGCCGGTTCGAAGCATGATAAAGCTTTAGAATTAGGAGTAAGAATAATAAATGAAGAAGAATTTGAAGAAATTCTAAGAAATTAACTATTATGCAAAATTACCTATGAAAAACAGACATTTACAAAATTTCGAAAAGGGTTTATCATGAAGTGGAAACTTGAATTAGATGGGTTTGCAAACCCGTCTAATTCTTAGTTGAACGAATCCAGGGACGTAGCCGCTCTTTACTCACAGTTAAGCAGAGAACCAAAATCTATGATTTTGTGTGAATCGCTTACTCCTCTGACCTGAGGAAGAGGAGTTTCATATAAAGATGGGAGTATTAGAGCGGATAGTCATCGGGTGAAAATGATTTTGTTTGTATAAAATAAAGCACTAATGGGTGGAGGAAAAAAATGAGAAGGGCTATTAATTGCTTAGGCTGGATAGGAGTTTCATTAACTATTTTTACGTTAATATTAACACTCCTTACTACATATCAATTTATATATGTAAAATATTTTAACAGCTATAACACTCTACAATGGTGTATATTTTTTACCATGGTTTTTTTAGCTGCTAGAATGTTTGACTTAAAGGCTAGTCTTAAAAATATAGTATATCCTATAACTTGCATGATAATTGCAGTGGGAACAATATTTTTCATGTATATGAATGTAAGATGAAGTGAAGTTTGAAGATATTTAGGTCTGTTTATAATAATGGACAGCATGCTCGTTAAATACATTTTATGTATTTAACGAGCATTTTTTGAAATAAGTCTTTGATAAGCTATAGATAAGTAATTTTAATTACTATCCTGTTGCAGCAAGGCATCATACTTTTGTACAAGAGTATGCACATGTTGTGTGAGTTTTTCCATGAGATAATTTTTATATTTCAATTGTCTTAATATTTGATTTAGAGTTATAAATCCCCATATTAAAATAAATATTATAGTACACATAGTTAATATACCTAATATTTCTATGGTAAGTATCATTTTAGTTTCCTCCATTTTATTCAGTTTATTTTTACTAATTTACATATGTTGAATTGGAAATGTTTCAAAATATGTAAATATTATATCATAATTCGTACCGATTTAATTTTAAGTTAGAAAATAATACTTGTTTATTTTTCAAAATAAGTGTTAATAATTTAGATAGTGTACTAAGTGAGGGAATTAATGGAGGGAACTATGAAAAGGTTCATTTGTTGTATATTAATTTTAAGTATAATGTTTTCTAGTGGATGTGTTGAAAAAAGTGTGCAGGGAAATAAAAATGAAGAACTAAAAGATTATATGGTCTATAATTTGGGAAAAGCACCAGAAGATTTAATTATGCTTGAAAGTTACGATTTAAGACAGCAGGACTTGTTAGTTAATTTGTTTGAAGGCCTTGTTAGCGAAGATGATAAGGGAAAAATAAATCCTGCAATTGCTGAGAGTTGGGTTTTAAGTAATGATGATACTTGTTATACTTTTAAAATAAGAGAAAATGCAAAGTGGAGTGATGGAAGTGATATTAATGCCGAGGACTTTGTTACATTTTTTTCTGAACTTTTAAGTAAGGATATAGATAATAGATATGCTGAGCAGCTTTATTATATATTTGGAGCAGAAGATTATAGGAAAGGGAAGTGTGACTTTAATGATGTAGCAGTTAGAGCAATTGATAAAAAAAATCTTGAAATAAGATTAAACTATCCTTGTAACTATTTTTTAAATATACTTTCTCAGCCTATATATTCTTTAAGAAAATTAAATGATAGTTTAAAGACATGGAAGAAAGACTACAAGGATATATTATATTCAGGTAGTTTTATTATAGATGACCTTTCGTATAATAATGATATAACTCTAAAGAAGAATATTAACTATTGGAATGAAGATTCAATAAAAAGTAATGAGATTTTGCTTACTTGCATTGATGGTAGTGAGGCAACCCTTGCAGCTTTTGAAAATAATAAAATTGATTTATTTACAAACCCTCCAATCAGTGAATTTAAAGATCTTGTCAATTCAGGAAAAGCACAAACAGCATCCTCCAGTGATTCTAGTTTACTAATATTTAATTTAAAGAAGGAAGGTATAGTCAGGGACATAAATCTTAGAAAAGCGATTTCTATAGGAATAGATAGAAGTAATATAGCTAATGAAATACTTAATGGCACAGTAAAAGAGGCCTTGTCATATATACCCTCTAATATTAGTGACGGTATGAGCGGTAAATTTATAAATAAGGTGTTTTTCAAGAAAGATTTAGAAAAAGAGACTGCCCAAAGTTTAATAAGTAACAGTGAATATGAAAAAAATAAGCAAACTCTAAAATTAATTTATTTAGACACATTAGAGAATAAGAAAACATGTGAAGGTATAGCAAAAAAATTAAATGAAAACTTAAAGATAAAAATAGAATGCCAAGGTTATGAACAAGAAGAATTTTCCGAGGAAATAAAGAAAAAAGATTATGATATGGCTAAGATTGATTGTGAAGGTAATTATGATTATCCATTATCTTTCTTGGAACAGTGGATATCTAGTTCAGATATTAATTTTTATGGATATAAAAATATACAATTTGATGAAAAAGTTATAAAGGCTAAAATGGAAAAAGATAAAATTAAAAAAATAGAGTTATCAAAAGAAGCAGAAAATATATTAATGGAGGATGTACCAGTAGTTCCACTATATTTTTATAATAATATAATTTGTAAAAAAGATAGTATCGAGGGGATATATACAACTAATAAAGGTAATATAAAATTAGATAAGGTATCTGAAAGAAAATAACAAGTCAAAGATGCCTAAAGTATGTGCTAAGTAAAAAACTCCCTATTTTAAGGGAGTTTTTTTGGTAGATTGCTTAGGAATAAAATAAGCACAGCCTGCTTCCAAGCTAAAAACACTTGAAAGTGGAGTAACGTGGTTAAATGTACACTTACCGTTTTTTGAATGCATACAGTTCTCAGAACAACTTATGTCCATCATAAATTTACGTACCTCCTTATCAAGCAGGTTGAAGTCTATTTGCTATAAGGTGCTTGTACTGTGGGTTATATTATTATATCCATAAACTTTAAAAATTATTTTTTAAAGTTTATTAGGAGTTAAGACTTGTATAATGAAGAAGAATATTAGCATATTTTTATAACTATCAAAGGAAAGCCTTGGGTCTTTAAAGATTTCTTTCTTTTTATTATAAGTAACATGTTTTGCAAATACAGGAGCTAATTCATAACTTTCTGGTGTTGGTATTGAGGGCATTCTAAAATGCTGTTCTTCCATCAAATCATCAGGTTTCAAAGAGTAATTTCTATATCTCTCCACATTAGTTAAATCAGGTGCATCAGGCCAGCTTAGAATAATTCCTGAATCTATAATTTGGCGCTTAAATATATCTATAATAATTTCATTACTCTTGTTTTCTTGTTCATTTATATCCGAGTTTATTATGCAAACTAAAAGATATAATATAATTTCAGTACAAGAGAAAGTAATGTCTTTACCTTCAGTATACTTTGTAAAGATTCCTTTTTCAGGGTCATATAAGTCTAAAAGTTTAGAAACTAATTTGTCTGCTTTATCTTTAAATTTAATGATACCAGTGTTCTTATAGAATAGTATATAGTTTATATATTTTAAGCAGTTAAGTTCTATATCTTTAGTTGTAAAAGAAAGCTTAGTATCAATTGAATCTTCGAATAAAAATTCAGATAAATCTAAAAGTAGAAGTTTACATTCTTCATTCTTAGAATACTTATAAAAAGTATTTAATCCTATGCATAATTTAACAAGTTCATCAGCGGGGAGATCATATAATTCTTCTCTATATTCTAAAAACATATTTAAAATGTCTAGAGAAAAATTTTTGTAACTTTCTTTTTCTTCACCTTCCATTAAGTCTGAGCATTTATAAAATGCAGCCATAAGGAGTGCTTGGGATGCAAAACTAAATTTTTTGTCTTTTTCCTCAAACTTTAATTCTTCATCATATAAGTTACCCTGAAACTTTTTATCTATAAATACGCCTTCTTGATTCCTAAAATAAGAAGCATAAAACTCTAATTGCTTATTAGATAATGAACGATAAAGCTCGCTTAAATTGTAGTTATTTGTATCTATGTCCTTAAAATTCTTATAGTAATCTGAAAGATCAAGTAAGCATAATGTCATTAAAGAATTACTATCTATGTTTATTTCCTTTTTAAATTTATCTTCGTTCCAAGTAAGCTTATTATCTAGGTTTATAAGCTTAGGACTCGCCTTTCTATATATACATAAAAGTGGAGAAAGGTCTTTAAATGTGTTAATATCAAAGTTAGAAGTATTTCTCATTTTAAGTTCTTTTGGTGAGCTATATACTCCGCATTTAGAATATAGTACAATTTGATTTAAGGATTCCTTTGCTAAATAAAAGAGTTGATGATTAATATTTTCTTTGTTTAATTTGTTGATTCTTAAAAAGGGACCGATATATTTCAAAACACATACACCACCATAAATTAATCCTTATATTAATAATATGATGGAAACTATAAAATGGTGCTAGTTTATTTTTTAGAAGAGAAAAAATTTTATTTATGTTATTCAAAAGTTTCCTTGTTAAAGCTAGAGGTGGTTAATCATTACTAAAAATACTGCAAAAAGAGAGTATTAAAGCTTTAGTTATAGGTAAAATTATTAAAGGAAAAAGTCTCTTAGTAAATAGTGACATGGAAATAGAACTAATGTATTTTCAGAGAAGTAAACCATTTCTTTTGAAAAAAAATATTTAATATGAAAATAAAAATTAAATATCGTATAATAATTTAGTGAAAAATGATAAGATTTGATATTATATCGAGGAGGTAAAAAAATGAGGGTTGACGGTAGAAAAAATGATCAAACTAGACATATAAAAATAACAAGGAATTATACAAAATATGCTGAAGGTTCAGTTTTAATAGAAACAGGGGATACAAAGGTAATTTGCACTGCATCAATAGAGGATAAAGTGCCTCCATTTTTAAAGGGTAAGGGTGAAGGATGGATAACTTGTGAATATAATATGATACCAAGAGCTACACATATCAGAAAAGTCAGAGATATAACTAAAGGCAAAATGGATGGAAGAACTATGGAAATACAAAGGTTAATAGGCAGGGCTTTAAGATCTGTAGTTGATTTAAAAGCTATTGGCGAAAAGACCATATGGATAGATTGTGATGTAATACAGGCAGACGGTGGAACAAGAACAGCATCTATTTCTGGTGCTTTTATAGCATTAGTAGATGCAGTTAATAAACTGCATAAACATTCACCATTTACTGTGTATCCAATAAGATCCTTTGTAAGTGCTGTAAGTGTTGGAATTGTAAATAATATAAAAATGCTGGATTTATGCTATGAAGAAGATTCTCATGCAAAGGTTGATATGAATATAGTAATGACTGACGCTGGAGAATTTATAGAACTACAGGGTACAGGAGAGGAAAGTCCTTTCTCAAGAAACGATTTAAATGAATTGTTAGCATTAGGAGAAAAGGGCATAAAACAAATGATTCAAGCTCAAAAGGATAGTCTGAAAATGGATTCTTTATGGATTGGAACAGGTGAGAGTAAATGAGAAAGTTAATTGTAGCAAGTAATAATTCCAAAAAAATTAAAGAAATTAAAGAGATACTATCTAAATATCCTGTAGAAGTAGTATCTCTTAAAGAAGCAGGAATAGATGTAGAAGTAGAAGAAGATGGTAATACATTTGTAGAAAATGCGTATAAGAAGGCTATAGAAATATATAAAATTATTCCTGAATGTATGGTTTTAGCAGATGACTCAGGGCTTATGGTAGATTGCCTAGGCGGGGCCCCTGGAGTTTATTCTGCCAGATTTGCAGGAGAACATGGCAATGATAAGAAGAATAATGAAAAGTTATTAAGTTTGTTAGAGAATAAAGAAGAGCATGAAAAGACAGCTAAATTTGTATGCGCTATTGTTTTAGTGTCAGATTATGATAACCTTATAAAGGTTGAAGGGGAATTAGAAGGAGTAATTTTAGACAGAGAAAGAGGTGAAAATGGGTTCGGATATGATCCAATATTTTATGTGCCTAAATATGAAATGACTTGTGCAGAGATGAATTCGGATTTAAAGAACGTTATTAGTCATAGAGCAAAAGCTTTTGAGAAGCTGGAGGAACAAATTAAGAAACATATAATGGAGGGTTAAAAATTGATAATAGGGGTAATAAGTGATACGCATAGACATACATGGGTAGTTGAAAATGCTATAAAAAAGTTAGAAGGATCGGATGTAATTATTCATTTGGGGGATAATGTTCAAGATGTTAAGGAAATATCCAAATATTATAAGGGTCCGATTATAAATGTCAAAGGTAACTGTGATTTTGCGGTAGATACCCCAAGTGAGAGAATAGAGATTATAGCAGGAAAAAAAGTCTTTATTACTCATGGACATAGATATGATGTTAAATATGATCTGTCAAGATTAAGATATAGAGCTTTAGAAGTAGAAGCTGACATTGTGTTGTTTGGACATTCACATGTATCGAAAATAGTATATGAAGATGGGATATGGTTTGTGAATCCTGGAAGCCCAGCTTTATCAAGGGATGGCTTCAATAGTGTAGCTTCTATTGAAATAGAAAAGGACAAGATAAACCCTAGTATAAAGGGGGTTTAGAGAAAAAAATAAAAAAAGTTTAAAATAAGTATTGACGAATATAAATATATCGTGTAGAATAATCTATGTCGTCGGGAGTTAGTAACAACGACGAAACGAATTCAGGAAAGTTCCTGAATGCCGGGGTGTGGCGCAGATGGGAGCGCGCGTGGTTTGGGACCATGAGGTCGCAGGTTCAATCCCTGTCACCCCGACCATAATTTAAAATACAAAATATGACATAAAGGTATATTAAATATCGGGGTGTGGCGCAGATGGGAGCGCGCGTGGTTTGGGACCATGAGGTCGCAGGTTCAATCCCTGTCACCCCGACCACTAATAAAAATATACAAACATGCGGGTGTAACTCAATGGTAGAGTGCTAGCCTTCCAAGCTAGTTACGAGGGTTCGATTCCCTTCACCCGCTCCAAAACATGCGTCTTTAGCTCAGCTGGATAGAGCAACGCCCTTCTAAGGCGTGGGCCAGGGGTTCGAATCCCTTAAGACGCACCATATGGTGGGCGTAGTTCAGTTGGTAGAGCGCCAGATTGTGATTCTGGTTGTCGTGGGTTCAAGTCCCATCGTTCACCCCATACATTGGGATATCGCCAAGCGGTAAGGCACTAGACTTTGACTCTAGTATTCGTAGGTTCAAATCCTGCTATCCCAGCCATTATGGTTTACTAGCTCAGTCGGTAGAGCACTTGACTTTTAATCAAGTTGTCCGGGGTTCGATTCCCCGGTAAGCCACCAAAATAACTTTCTCTATTATTTAAATAGATGAAAGTTAGAATAAAATATGTTTTAATTATGCAGGTGTGGCGGAATTGGCAGACGCACTAGACTTAGGATCTAGCGCCTTAGGCATGGGGGTTCGACTCCCTTCACCTGCACCATTTAAACAACAAAGTTTGCGGGAGTGGCTCAGTGGTAGAGCGTCACCTTGCCAAGGTGAACGTCGCGGGTTCGAATCCCGTCTTCCGCTCCAAACATGCGGGTGTAACTCAATGGTAGAGTGCTAGCCTTCCAAGCTAGTTACGAGGGTTCGATTCCCTTCACCCGCTCCAAAATATGCGTCTTTAGCTCAGCTGGATAGAGCAACGCCCTTCTAAGGCGTGGGCCAGGGGTTCGAATCCCTTAAGACGCACCAAATATGTGGGTTATTAGCTCAGCTGGTAGAGCACCTGACTCTTAATCAGGGTGTCCGGGGTTCGAGCCCCCGATGACCCACCAAATACCGGGGTGTGGCGCAGATGGGAGCGCGCGTGGTTTGGGACCATGAGGTCGCAGGTTCAATCCCTGTCACCCCGACCACTAATAAAAATATACAAACATGCGGGTGTAACTCAATGGTAGAGTGCTAGCCTTCCAAGCTAGTTACGAGGGTTCGATTCCCTTCACCCGCTCCAAAACATGCGTCTTTAGCTCAGCTGGATAGAGCAACGCCCTTCTAAGGCGTGGGCCAGGGGTTCGAATCCCTTAAGACGCACCAAATATATGGGTTATTAGCTCAGTTGGTAGAGCACCTGACTCTTAATCAGGGTGTCCGGGGTTCGAGCCCCCGATGACCCACCAAAAATGGTGGACGTAGTTCAGTCGGTAGAGCGCCAGATTGTGATTCTGGTTGTCGTGGGTTCAAGTCCCATCGTTCACCCCATTATTATGGTTTACTAGCTCAGTCGGTAGAGCACTTGACTTTTAATCAAGTTGTCCGGGGTTCGATTCCCCGGTAAGCCACCAAAATAATTTTCTCTATTACTTGATAGATGAAAGTTAAAATAAAATATGTTTTAATTATGCAGGTGTGGCGGAATTGGCAGACGCACTAGACTTAGGATCTAGCGCCTTAGGCATGGGGGTTCGACTCCCTTCACCTGCACCATTTAAACAACAAAGTTTGCGGGAGTGGCTCAGTGGTAGAGCGTCACCTTGCCAAGGTGAACGTCGTGGGTTCGAATCCCATCTTCCGCTCCAAACATGCGGGTGTAACTCAATGGTAGAGTGCTAGCCTTCCAAGCTAGTTACGAGGGTTCGATTCCCTTCACCCGCTCCAAAATATAGTTTTTAATGATCTTTAGGAAAGTATAT
This sequence comes from Clostridium magnum DSM 2767, assembly GCF_001623875.1. Taxonomy (GTDB): domain Bacteria; phylum Bacillota; class Clostridia; order Clostridiales; family Clostridiaceae; genus Clostridium_AM; species Clostridium_AM magnum. The sequence goes on from NZ_LWAE01000001.1 coordinate 495,319, forward strand.
ATTAAGTTAACTGGAGCGAATAAAAGCGCACTGTTATCCTGTGAGCGCCCATAGCTCAGTTGGATAGAGTGATGGACTTCGAATCCAGAGGCCGCAGGTTCGAATCCTGCTGGGCGCACCAATGTATATAAAATTATAAAGAATAGTATGTAACATTGAGGAATAAAATTCTTCAGTGTTTTTTTGCTTTTAAGGCAAAAAGAAGTGAAACTTGAATCAAGTGAGTGTAAAGACAGAATAGTCATCGGATATAGTTTTCATTGTGAAGTAAAATGTAAAAAAAGCTACTAGGAAGTTTTATAGCTTTATCGACTACAACTAATTAAAAATATATTGATTTCTTGTTGAAATTAGTTTATAATAAAAACGAATATTAGATAAAAAAAAACAAATATTATTCGCACTCATATAAGTTTAGTAATAAGGACTAAACGTCTCTACCAGTTAACCGTAAATTGTCTGACTATGGGTGTTTATATTTAAGTTTATTTTTTGTATGAATTATAGGCTAAAGTATAGACTCTCAATTTTTTTGAGAGTCTATTTTTTTGAAACATAGGAAAATAAATTTAAATATGTAACAAATTATTAATGGAGGTAATAAAAATGAAAAAAATTGCTAGTTTATTTTTAGTGCTAATTTTGGCATTCGGTACATTGCTTACAGGTTGCCAAAGCTCAAGTAATCAGACAAAAAGTACTGACAAAAGTTCTGACAGTAAAAAATTAAAAATTGGTTTTTTATATGTTGGGCCGGTAGGAGATGGTGGTTGGACTTATTCCCACGATGCAGGAAGAAAATACCTAGAAAAAGAATTAGGTGTTACCACAATATATAAAGAATCAGTTAAAGAAGATACTGCTGAGGTACAAAAAGTTATCGAAGATATGATTAACCAAGGTGTTAATGTTGTAATTGGTACAAGCTTCGGTTTTATGGATGGTATGGAAAAAGCAGCAAAGAAACATCCAGATGTTAAGTTTATGCATTGCTCTGGATATAAGACAGCAGAAAATATGTCTACTTATTTCGGAAGAATGTATGAGGCAAGATACCTTTCTGGTATAGTTGCTGGAATGAAAACTAAGACAAATAAAATTGGTTTTGTTGCAGCTTATGAAATACCTGAAGTTATAGGTGGAATAGATTCTTTTGCGTTAGGAGTTCAATCTGTTAATCCTAATGCGGTAGTAAAAGTTGCATGGACTCATACTTGGTATGATCCAGCTAAAGAAAAGGAAGCTGCTAAAGCTTTATTAGATCAAGGTGCAGACGTAATAACACAGCATCAAGATACTGCTGGTCCACAACAGGCGGCAGAAGAAAGAGGTGCTTTTTCAATAGGATATAATACTGATATGAGAGATAAGGCTCCGAAAGCTTATATGACAGCACCAGTTTGGAATTGGGGACCTTACTATGTTAAGCAAATAAAAGCAATTCAAGATGGAACATGGAAATCTGAAAGTTATTTTGGAGAAATGAAGGACGGAATATTTGATCTTGCTGAGCTTACAGCTAATGCTCCTGAAGGCGCAAAAGAAGCTGTAGAAAAGGCTAAAGCAGACATATTATCAGGTAAAAATAAAGTATTCCAAGGAGAAATAAAAGATCAAACTGGAGCTGTAAAAGTACCAGCTGGTCAGGTAATGACAGATAAAGAAATATTAAACATAGATTGGCTTGTTCAAGGTGTTGAAGGACAAATAAAAAAATAACTAGAGAATAGATATAATGAAAATTGAGGATGAGTGTTCATTCTCAATTTTCATCTTATAGAGTAATTTTCAATGGCTAACTATCCGTAATATTCCATTTAGTATAAGTGTAGGTATAAGGATAGTTAGTCTTTAGCTTGATTTAAGAAAATAAATCTAGAGGTGATGGTATGAATAACAATATACCTTATATAGAGATGAAAAATATAAGGAAGGTTTTCGGTAAAGTAACAGCAAATGAAAATGTAAACTTATTGGTTAACGGTGGAGAAATTCATGCCTTGCTTGGAGAAAATGGTGCAGGAAAAAGTACACTTATGAATATGTTATCAGGGGTATACACTCCTGATGGTGGAAGTATATTTATTCACGGAAAAGAAGTAAATTTTTCATCTCCAAGTGATGCAATTAGAGCAGGTGTTGGTATGATATATCAGCATTTTAAATTAGTAGAAAATATGACAGCTGAAGAGAATGTTATGCTCGGTCAAAAGCAAGGCTTGTTTTTAAGCAGAAAAAAAGTAAGACAAAAGATAGAGGATATATGTAAAAAATTTGATTTAGATGTTCAAATTGATAAAATGGTGTATGATATGTCAGTTGGTGAAAAACAGGTTTTAGAAATATTGAAGGTTTTATATAGAGGTGCAGATATACTCATATTAGATGAACCGACTACAGTATTTACACCACAAGAGTCAGAGAAATTATTTAAGATAATGAATAAAATGAAGGAAAATGGCTGTGCCGTAATTTTTATAACTCATAAAATGGATGAAGTAATGAGTGTATCTGACAAAATAAGCGTTTTAAGAAAGGGAGAAACTGCAGGGACATTAAACAAGACAGAAACCTCTCCAGTAGAACTTGCAGAATTGATGGTAGGTCATTCTGTAGATTTATTTATAAAACGAACTAATTACGATATGAAGAAACCGGTATTAGAAATAAATAATCTTAGAGTATTAAATGAAGAAGGTATAGAAGCTATAAAAGGTGTTAACTTTACGCTAAATAAGGGTGAGATACTTGGGGTAGCTGGAATAGCTAATAGTGGACAAAAAGAGTTATGTGAGGCTATCGCAGGTATTGCGAAGATTAAGTCTGGAGAAGTTATCTTTGACGGAGAAAATCTTGTTGGAAAAAATCCAAGAGATATAATAAAAAAAGGTATAAGTATGAGCTTTATACCAGAAGATAGATTAGGTATGGGACTTGTTGGTTCTATGGATATGGTGGATAACTTACTTCTTAAATCATATCATAATCAGAAGGGTTTTATTATAAATAAGCAGCCGGTTATAGATTCTGCAAAAGAGCTGAAGGAAAAATTACAAATAAAGACGCCAGATATATTTTATCCTATTAAGAATCTATCAGGTGGAAATATACAGAAAATATTGTTAGGCAGAGAGCTTCAAGCAGGACCGCAGGTTCTTATAATGGCTTATCCAGTAAGGGGATTAGATATAAATACATGCTACACAATCTATGACTTAGTTAATGAACAAAAGAAAAAAGGTGTAGGTGTACTGTTTATTGGGGAAGACCTGGATGTATTGATACAATTATGCGATAGAATAATGGTAGTTTGTGATGGAACTATAACTGGAGTAGTTGATGCTGCTTCCGTAACAAAAGAAAAACTAGGACTTTTAATGTCCGGTAATAATATTGAAAGTGAGGGAACAGAAATTGCTTAGAATTGTAAAAAGAAGTGAAATAAGCAATAGACAAAGCATAGTTATTAGAAGTATAGCCATTATTTTAGCACTTGTTTTATCCGCTATATTTTTAACTGTAATAAAACTTAACCCTATTGATGTATATGGATCTATGCTGAAGGGTGCGTTTGGTTCAACTTATAGTGTTAAAGAAACAATAATTAAAGCTATTCCACTAATTATAACCTCACTTGGAATTGCAGTTGCTTTTAGAATGCAGTTTTGGAATATTGGTGGAGAAGGACAAATACTTATGGGAGCTTTCTTATGTTCATTCTTTGCATTAAAATTCCCGGATATGCCAAAACCATTATTACTAAGCACAATGATTCTGGCAGGAATAGTTGGTGGTGCCATTTGGGCTTTAATTCCTGCTATTTTTAAAGCTAAATGGGGAACTAATGAAACCATAGTTACACTTATGATGAATTATATTGCCATAAAGTGGATTACTTTTCTTCAATATGGCCCATGGAAAGATAAAAATGCTCAAGGATTCCCTAAGATACCCAACTTTAGTGATAACGCTATATTACCTGACATATTCGGAATACATGTAGGCTTCATAATTGCTATTATACTGGTAGTTTTTATGTATATATTTATGAAGAAAACTAAAGTAGGGTATGAAATAACCGTACTTGGCGAAAGTGAAAAAACAGCACTATATGCCGGTATCAACATTAATAAAACTATACTAAGTGCAATGGTATTAAGTGGTGGTTTATGCGGTTTAACAGGTATGATACAGGCATCTGCTATAAGTAATACTTTATCTGTAGAAGTATCAGGAGGCGTGGGTTTTACCGCTATTATAATAACATGGTTGTCATCTCTCAGTGCTCCATTTATTTTAGTTACATCTATTCTATTTGCAGCACTTGTAGAAGGTGGACAATTTATTCAAACTGCATATGGAATACCGGATGCTGCGGCACTTATGCTTCAATCAATGATACTATTTTTTGTACTTGGAAGCGAATTTTTTATAAAATATAAGATAACTAAAAAAGAGTTATCGACAACAAAGGAGGCAGCATAAATGCAAGATATAGTATCTTTTTTATCAGCAGCTATTGTTGCAGGAACGCCTTTAATTTTTGCTACTTTAGGAGAGATAATTACTGAAAGAGCAGGAAACCTGAATCTAGGTGTTGAAGGCATGATGCTTATGGGTGCAGTAATAGGGTTTATGGCTGGATTGAACACGGGAAATCCAACTATAGCTTTGGTTTCAGCTATGGCAGCAGGAGGCTTCGGGGGAGCTATTTTTGCATTTTTAACTGTAAGTCTAAGAGCTAACCAGGTAGTATCTGGCTTGACGTTAACTATTTTTGGGTCAGGATTTTCTAGTTTAGTTGGAAAAAAGCTTGTAGGACAAGTTACTCCAGACAGTATTAAGGCTTTTTTTGCTCCAAAGGATATTCCGGGATTAAGCAATATACCAGTACTAGGAGATATACTATTTAAGCATGATATGTTTGTTTATATTGGATATATAACAGCTATAATTCTTGGTATTTATCTATATAATACGTCAAAGGGTCTAAACTTAAGGGCAGTTGGTGAAAATCCAGCGGCTGCAGATGCTGCTAGTATTAATATAAATCTATATAAGTATATTCATATAATCATAGGAGGAGCTCTTTGTGGTCTTGGTGGTGCCTATTTATCATTAGTTTATGTACCAGCATGGCAAGAAAACGTGACATCTGGAAGAGGATGGATTGCTGTAGCTTTAGTAATATTTGCAGCATGGAATCCTTACAAGGCTATGGCTGGAGCATACCTTTTTGGAGGACTTGATATAATAGGATTTAGAATTCAAAATACGTCAATTCAAATATCACAATATCTTATAGATATGTTACCTTATTTAGTTACTATTATTATTTTGGTTGTTATATCATTGAAAAAAAGCAGAAAAAATAATGCTCCAAAAGGATTGAGTATTCCTTATTTCAGAGAGGATAGATAAAAATATTCCTATATTATATTTAAACAATAGCCCAAAACACCAAATGTATAGTTTGATGTTTTGGGCTATTAAAATTAAAATAAATAAAGCGGGAATAACTGATTATACTAAAATATAATGAATTATAATAAAGTGTAGGGAGAAATGGATATGGAATTAAATTTGGAAAGAATTAAAAATGCTCAAGAAAATATTAAGGAAGTATCAAGAAGAACTCCTATGTTTCATACAAGTACTTTCTCAAGATTATGTGGTTGTAACTTATATTTAAAATGCGAAAACAAACAAAAGACAGGAGCTTTTAAATTAAGAGGAGCCTATAATAAACTAGTTAACTTAACAGAAGAAGAAAAGAAAAAAGGAGTTGTAGCTTCTTCAGCAGGAAATCATGCTCAGGGTGTTGCCTATGCTGCAACAGCATTTGGAGTAAAGGCTAGAATAGTAATGCCAGTAACTGCACCACAGGCTAAGGTAAATGCCACAAAGGAATATGGTGCGGAGGTTATTCAATTTGGCCAGGTATATGATGAATGTTATGCAAAGGCTGTGGAGATACAAAAAGAAACTGGAGCAACATTCTTACATCCTTTTAATGACTTAGATGTTATGGCAGGTCAAGGAACAATAGGGATTGAAATACTAGAGGACTTACCAGAGATGGATGTAATTGTAATCCCAATTGGAGGAGGGGGGCTAATATCAGGAATAGCAACTGCAGCTAAAGCTATAAAACCTTCAATTAGAATAATTGGAGTTCAGCCAGAAATAATAGCATCAACAAAAGCTTCTATGGAAAAGGGAGAAGTGGTAACACTACCTGGTGCAAAATCACTAGCAGATGGAATATCTGTTAGTACACCAGGAACTGAATGCTTTAAATATATACAAAAGTACGTTGATGAAGTTGTTACGGTAAGCGAAGATGAAATAGCTTATGGGATGTTTTCATTAATGGAAAGAAATAAGCTAATAGTAGAAGGTGCCGGAGCTTCTGCAATAGCTGCGCTATTAGCAAAAAAGGTAAATGGAATACAAGGTAAAAATGTAGTAGCCATAGTAAGTGGTGGTAATGTAGATATAGCTACAGTGTCCAAAATAATTGAAAGAGAATTAGTACTTCAAAAAAGAAGAATAAAATTTGTAGTAGAACTTCAGGATAAGGCAGGCACATTAGGTATCCTAATAACCGAAGTAGGAGCTATGGGAGGAAATGTTGTTACAGTTAGACAAAATGATAACTGGAATGAAAAAGGATTGGATTATGCAGATGTTCAGTTAGTAGTTACTGCTCAATCAAAAGAGCATGGTGAAGAGATAGTAAAGAAACTGAGAGAAAAAGGTTATTTGGTTCAGATTTCTAAACCTGTATGATGGAAACATATTGTAACAACATAAATTTGTTAATAATAAACAGAATTATATGAGTTATTGACTTTATAATTAATTCGTGGTAATATGAGAGCAATGAAAGTGAAACTTGAATCAGTTGGGGTTTACCCCCCATCTGATTCTTAGTTGAACGAATCCAGGGACGTATCTGCTCTTTACTCCCACTTTGAAGAAGATGGGAGTATTAGAGCGGGTGGTCATCGGATAAAAATAAAATAAATTTAAAACGTAACCTTTAAATTGGTCCTGTGAGGCCGGGAAGGTAGCAAGAATATGTCGTTCCTGTTGTAAGTTTTAGTATATTCATGCCTTCCTTTAGGGGAAGGCATTTTTTATACCTTTAAATTTAGCACAGAGAGGCTAAGAAGGAGGAGTTAAGTATGTTAAAAGGAAGAAGCTTAATAGATACTATGGATTTTTCCATAGAAGAAGTAGAGGAAGTTTTAGAACTAGCAAATCAGATCATATCAAATCCAGAGGAATTTTCACATCTCTGCAAAGGTAAATTACTAGCTACATTATTTTATGAACCAAGTACAAGAACAAGACTTAGCTTTGAAGCTGCAATGCTAAGACTTGGAGGAGAAGTCCTAGGTTTTTCAGAACCAAATTCCAGCTCTGTTTCAAAGGGTGAAAGTATAGCAGATACTGTAAAAACAATAGGTTGTTATGCAGATATTATGGCTATGAGACACCCAAAGGAAGGTGCACCTCAGGTTGCAGCAGAGCATTCTCCAGTACCAGTCATTAATGCTGGTGACGGTGGTCATCAACATCCTACTCAAACACTTACAGATCTTTTAACTATAAAAGCTGCAAAGGGCAGATTGTCAAATTTAACAATAGGCTTGTGTGGAGATTTAAAATTTGGAAGAACTGTTCATTCTCTAATAAAGGCTATGTCAAGATATGAAAATAATAAATTCATACTAATATCCCCACAGGAACTTAAGATTCCAGAGTATTTAAAGAAAAAATTAGAAAAAGAACAAATATATTTTAGCGAGATAGAAAAATTGGATGAAGTCATAGGTGAGTTGGATATACTATACATGACTAGAGTTCAGAAAGAAAGATTTTTTAATGAAGAGGATTATATAAGGCTTAAAGATAGTTATATATTAGATGAAGAAAAAATGGAAAAGGCATCTAAGGACATGATAGTTCTTCACCCACTGCCAAGAGTTAATGAGATATCTTATGAAGTAGATAATGACCCGAGAGCATACTATTTTAAGCAGGTTAAATACGGAATGTATGTAAGAATGGCTTTAATTGCTAAGCTTTTAGGGGTTAAATAGCTTTAGGTGAAGGGAGAATGATGAAGAATGTTAACAATAAACAGTATTAAGAATGGAATAGTAATTGACCATATAAAATCTGGCCAAGGAATAAAAATATTTAATTATTTAGGACTTGATAAAGCTGATTATTCAGTTGCACTTATAATGAATGTAGAAAGTAATAAACTAGGAAGAAAAGACATAATAAAGATAGAAAATAATTTAGAATTGGACTTTACTGTACTAGGATTTTTAGATCCTAATATTACAATAGATAAAATACAAAATGAAACTATAATAGGAAAAGTAAAATTAAGACTTCCAGATAAGGTTGAAAATGTAGTGAATTGTAATAATCCAAGATGTATAACATCCATAGAAAGAAATATACAGCATACATTTTATCTTGTTGATGAAAAAACAGGAGAATATAGATGTAAGTATTGTGATGAAATATATAAAGTTTCAGATATACAAATTAAATAGTTTTAAAACTGAAACGAAAGGATGATATAAGTGGAATTATTAGTAAAGGGCGTAAGAATAGTTGATTGGTCACAGGATTTTATTGGTGACATTTATATAAATAAAGGTGTAATTTGTGAAATAGGTAAGGATCTACATAAGGAGTGTCAATGGATAGATGCTAAAGGGCTTACTCTTATGCCATCCTTTATAGATTTGCATGTTCATTTTAGAGATCCAGGTCTAACTTATAAGGAAGATATAGAAAGTGGAAGTTATGCTGCTGTTAGAGGTGGATATACAATGGTGAATCTTATGGCTAATACAAATCCGGTATGTAGCACTATGGACACTGTAAATTATGTTTTAAATAGAACTAAGGAAGTAGGACTTATAGATGTACATCAAGTTGTTTCGATTACAAATAATTTTGATGGGAATGATATAAGTCATTTAGATAAATTGGACTCCACTGTGAAGATGATATCAGAAGACGGAAAAGATGTTATGGATAGTAAGGTAATGATTAAGGCTATGCTTAAAGCTAAAGAAAGTGGAAGAATAGTTATGTGCCACTGTGAAGAACATACTCTTACAGATATAGATACAAGATTATCTGAAAATACTATGACATGGAGAAACATAACCTTAGCTCAATTTACAGGTTGTGCAGCTCATATGGCTCATGTAAGTACTAGGGAAGCTATGGAATATGTTATTGATGCTAAAAGAAAAGGAATTAATGTAACTTGTGAAGTTGGACCACACCATATAGCGCTTACGGATAATGATTATAGAGTTAATCCACCAATCAGATCAAAAGAAGATGTAGACTTTATAATAAAAGCAATAAAAGATGGCTATGTAGATGCTATAGCTACAGATCATGCACCACATACTGCAGAAGATAAGAAAAATGGTGCTCCAGGAATTTCAGGTATAGAAACTGCCTTTGGAATATGCTATACGAAACTAGTAAAAGAGGAAAATATAGCTTTGAGCAAGCTTTCAGAAATAATGTCTAAAAACCCTGCAGATATTTTGGGAGTTAAGAAGGGGCAAATCAAAATAGGATATGATGGAGATTTGGTTCTTATAGATATCTCCAAAGAATATGAGATAGTATCAGAGAATTTTAAATCAAAAGGAAAGAACACTCCTTTTAATGGTATGAAAGTATATGGAGAAGTATTGAAGACAATAAAAGGCGGAAAAGTTGTTTTTACTCACGAGCAAATCTAGGCTTTAATTCTAATATAGATTTATAAATTTATACAATATTTAAATGTAGTAGAATAGAAAGCGGTATTAAAGAATGGAGTGGAATTTAAAATGATTATAGATAAACTATATGAAAGTATTAATAAAAATGGACACGTATGTGTAGGATTAGATACTGGAGTTGAATATATACCTAAAGAGGTTTTAGATAAACATACATCAATAGAAGATGCTATAGTTGAATATAATAGAACAATAATTGATGCTACATTAGATGTATCATCATCTTATAAGGTTCAAATAGCATACTATGAAGCTTTGGGATTGGCTGGACTTAGCGCATATAAAAGAACGCTGCAATATATAAGAGAAAAAGAATCAATAATAATCGCAGATATAAAAAGAGGGGATATAGCTAAAACTGCTGAAATGTATGCAAAAGCACATTTTGAAGGAGATTTTGAAAGTGATTTTGTAACATTAAGTCCTTATATGGGGCTAGACGGATTAGAACCTTATTTACCATATGTAGAAAATAAGGAGAAAGGACTATTTGTTTTAGTAAGAACTTCAAATAAGGGAGCAGAAGACATACAGTATATAGATACAGATAAAAATGAAAAAGTTTATTCTGTAGTAGGAGAAAAAATACAACAACTAGGAAATGATTATTTGGGAACTTGTGGTTATAGTTCTATAGGTGGAGTAGTTGGATGTACTCATGTAGATGAAGGGATTAAGCTTAGAAAAGATTTAGATAAAATGTTCTTCTTAATACCAGGTTATGGAGCTCAAGGGGGAACTGCAGAGGATGTAGCCCTCTATCTAAAGAATGGCAATGGCGGAGTTGTTAACTCTTCAAGAGGTATACTTCTTGCATATAAAAAGCATGAAGATGGAGCAAAATGCTTTGGTGATTATGCAAGAAAAGAAGCTATAAGAATGAAAGAAGATATACTTAGTGCAGTTAGAAAACAGGGATAGTAATGATATATTAAGAAACGGAGAATGATTGATGGAGAGAGTTAAGATAAATTACAGCACTGAAAAAGTTTATGAAAATGTTCAAATAGCGAATGGAGTATTTAAGTTAACTATAAAAGGTAAGTTTGCAGGAAAGCCTGGACAATTTTATATGCTTAAGGCATGGAACAGAGAACCTCTCTTAGGTAGACCTATAAGTATACACCATCTAGATGAGGAAAAAATAGTTTTCTTGTACCAATTAGTTAGAGAAGGTACTGAAATTTTAAGTAAACTTAAAACTGGTGATGAAATAGAGCTTACAGGACCATTAGGAAATGGCTTTGATATAGATAAGATACAAGGAAAAGTAGCATTAGTAGCAGGTGGTATAGGTACTGCTCCTATGTTCTATGTAGCGGAGAGTTTGAAAAGTTGCCAAGTAGATCTTTATGCTGGATTTAGAGATGAAGCTTACATTATTGAAAAGTTTACGGATTGTGTAAAAAATGTGAATGTATCCACTGAGAGCGGAATAGTAGGGCACAAGGGATATGTAACAGAATTATTTAAGCCAGAACTTTATGATATGGTTTTATGTTGTGGCCCTGAGATAATGATGGAAAAGGTAGTTAAAATGTGTAGAGAAAAGAAGGTACCAATATATGTTTCTATGGAGAAACATATGGCTTGCGGTGTAGGTGCTTGTCTTGTCTGCACATGTAAAACTAAAAATGGCAATAAAAGAACTTGTAAAGATGGCCCGGTATTTTGGGGAGATGACATAGTAATTGAGGAGGATAGTATCTAATGCTTGATGTTAATATATGCGGTGTAAAATTAAAGAATCCAGTTATTGCTGCATCTGGTACTTTTGGATTTGGTGAAGAATATGCACAATTTTATGATGTATCAAAGCTTGGCGGTATATGTTCCAAAGGACTTACATTAAATCAAAAAGAAGGAAATGATGGGATAAGGGTTTTTGAAACAAGAGGTGGAATGTTAAACAGTGTAGGACTTCAAAACCCTGGAGTTGAGCATTTTATAAAATATGAGCTTACTGAAATGAAAAAAATAGACACTGCAATAATAGCTAATCTGGGCGGTGGAACTATTGAAGATTATATAAAGGGTGTAGAACTGCTTAATGACACAGATATAGATATGATAGAGTTAAATATATCATGTCCAAATGTTAAGCATGGTGGTATGGCTTTAGGTATAAAGTCAGAAATAGCTTATGAGGCAGTAAAGGAAGTAAAAGGTGTATGTAAAAAGCCACTCATGGTTAAACTGTCACCTAATGCAGAAGATATTGTAGATATGGCACATAAGTGTTGTGAGGCTGGAGCTGATGCACTTTCTCTAGTGAACACTTTTAAAGGAATGGCTATAGATATAAAAAAGAAAAAACCTGTATTCAATAATATTAGTGCAGGCCTTTCAGGACCAGCAATAAAACCAATAGCTCTTAGAATGGTTTATGAAGTGTCAAAAGCTGTTAACATTCCAGTAGTAGGCTTAGGAGGAATATGCTCCTGGCAGGATGCCATAGAGTTTATAATGGCAGGTGCATATGCAATTCAAGTTGGTACGGCGAATTTTATCAAACCAGATATTTGCATAGATATTATCAATGGTATTGAGGATTACATGAAAGCTGAAAATATAAAGAGTTTAGATGAAATAAGAGGAATAATATAAAAATACTAAGGAGGAATTAGATATGGAAAATACAGATATGATGGTTATAGATACATTAAAAGAAGTAGGGGCATTATTAGAAGGACACTTTTTACTTTCATCAGGAAGACACAGCGATAGATATTGCCAGTGTGCTAAGCTTCTACAGTACCCAGATAAGGCAGAGAAGGTTTTAAAAGTAGTGGCTGATAAACTTAAAGATGTTGATTTCGATATGGTAGTTGGACCAGCTATGGGTGGAGTAGTAGTATCCTATGAATTAGCAAGACAAACAGGAAAACCAGGAATATTTGCTGAAAGACAAGATGGAACTATGACAATAAGAAGAGGATTCGAAATAAAAAAGGGCCAGAAGATTATAATATCAGAAGATGTTATAACTACAGGTAAGTCTTTTCTTGAAGTTGCAGATATTATAAAGGCTCAAGGGGGAGAAATAGTAGGTATTTGCTGCATAGTTGATAGAAGAGCTGAGGGGGTAGAGATTGAGTACCCTTTATATAGTGCAGTTAAACTTGAGGTAAAAAGTTATGAAAATGAAAATTGTCCTCTTTGTAAAGAAGGAATTCCTTACGTAAAACCAGGTAGCAGAAATATCAAATAATAGAAGCTAGAACTATTTAACTTACTTTATTCATCCCAAGTCTTAAACTTAAATTCAAGACTTGGGATTATTTTTATTCATTATTATTAAGAGATAGGGATTCTGAACTCTAACAAATGAAAGAATCTTTACTTAAATTATTATTATTTTTTTCGTTTTGAGTTATAATAAGTAATGGATTAAAAGTGAATTAATGATTTGCAATGTATAGTTGCTTTTAAATGAATATAATAGTTTTGGTGGGAGGAATTATTAGTGGCAAAACCAAGTATATTTAGTAAAGACTATGAAAAACAAATGAAGAAGAGGAAAAAAAGAATAACTTTCGCAATTTTTATAGCTATTATAGCAGGTGTTTTTATAACTATATCTATATCTATGAAGGGGTTAGTAAAAAATTTAAGTACAGATCTAGAGAAATCCAAAAGTAGTAGTACTAATGATAAGAATAATACAAAAAGTACAGAAAGTAAAAAAATAGAAGTAATTGAACAGAAAGTGAAAAAAATAGAGGCGTATGATATACAATTAAGTAATGGAAAAACTATAAGTATAGCTTATGAAACAAAGGATAATGACAAAATATTTAAACCTGTGTCAACAACTGATGGTAGTTCATTATATAGTATTAGCCCTTCAGGGAAAAATGCTATATTGTTTGATGATAAATCTCAGAGTATCATATTGGTGGATATAAATGGTAACAAACAAGATGTGACAAATCCACAGTATACTGCAACAAATGGTACTGTAATAGAAAAAAATGCACAACTTTCAGCACAACCTGATTATATTTGGTGTTCATCTCCAAGATTTATAGATGACAATAATATTGCATATATAAGTCAACTACCTTGGATTGGAAAAACAACTAAATACGTATGGATAGAAAGCTTAGGTGATAGAAGTAATGTTATGGTTCAGGAAATACAAGGAGAAGAATTAAAACTTGGGGAGTTAACGGATAAAGGACTAACTGTCACTGAGGATGGAAAAACAATTTTCTTGAAATCAGATGGTAGTATTAGTGAATAGATAATATGTTTATTTATATATAGTTAGTGGAGGTTTTAATGGAGATAGGGTTATCATCAGCTAGTTTTTATCCTAATGTGAAAACAGAAGATAGTATAGGATTAATGAAAAGCTTAGGCTTTGAAGGAGGGGAAATATTTTTAAATAGTCCTAGTGAATATGAAGAGAGTTTTATAGAAGAACTTTTAGAAGAAAAGAATAAAAATAACTTCAGAATACATTCCGTACATGGCTTTTCATCTTCCTTTGAACCTTTCCTTTTTGATAGTTATCAAAGAAGAAGAGATGATATGTTTGTATACTTTAAAAAGATATGTAAAGCAGCTAAAGTGTTAGGGGCTGATTGTTATACATTTCATGGTATGAGACATCAGGGAGCAGGTTTTATCACAAACGAGCTTATATTAGAGGTATATAACAAATTAGCATATGTTGCACTAGAAGAGGGAATAAAGCTTGCACAAGAGAATGTATCATGGTGTATGTCCTCTGATATTAATTTTTTACGTATGATAAAAGAAAATTGTAAATATCCAGTGTTTTTTACTTTAGATATAAAACAAGCCTATAAAGCGGGTGTAGATCCAGAAAAATACATAGATATTATGGGAGAAAATATAATCAACTTTCATATAAACGATAGAGATAAGAATAATATTTGCCTATTACCAGGCAAGGGAGATGTAAATTACAAAAAAATATTTTGTAAATTAAAGGAAATGGGTTATAATAAAGTTGGAATTATAGAAGTTTACAGTAATAATTATACAGAATTAAAGGAAATCTCTGATTCAAAAAAATTTTTATTAAGGCAACAGTGAAATTAAAAAAATAATTGTAAAATTTATGTTTTTTGGTATATAATTATTAATACAGAAATTTCATCTATACTAAATGAAATTTTGGTATAATATAAAGGATCATATAAGATTAAGTAACATATGTTAATACTTTTAAATATATGTTATAATAATGAGGTTAATATAAGCACGGTTATTAGGAGGAAAAGTATAATGAACGCTAAAATGGAAAAGATAGAAAATAATGTAGTAAAGTTAGAAATAACAGTAGAGGTAGAGAAATTCAATGAAGCAATGAAAAAGGCATTTACAAAGAATGCTAAGCAATTTAATATACCAGGATTCAGAAAAGGTAAAGCTCCAATGAATATAATAAAGAAATATTATGGCGAAGGAGTATTCTATGAAGATGCTATAAATTTCTGTTGTGATGATACATATCCAGAAGCTTTAAAAGAACATAACATAAAGCCAGTTGATTATCCACAAATAGACATAGTTCAAGTTGGAGAAGGAAAAGATTTCATTTACACTGCAGCAGTAGTTGTTGTTCCAGAAGTAGAACTTGGAGAATATAAAGGATTAGAAGTAACTAAACCTGTATATGAAGTTAAAGAAGAAGAAGTAGAAAATGAATTAAAATCAATGCAACAAAAAAATGCTAGAGTTGAAACAAAAGAAGAAGGAACTGTGGCAAAGGGAGATATTGCTGTTATAGATTTTAAAGGATTTGTTGACGAGGTAGCTTTTGAAGGTGGAGAAGGAACAAATTATGAATTGGAAATCGGTTCAGGTTCTTTCATAGATACTTTTGAAGACCAATTAATAGGATTAAATAAAGGTGATTCAAAGGATGTTAAAGTAACTTTCCCAGCAGAGTATGGCAGAGAGGAATTAAATGGCAAAGAAGCTACTTTCAAAGTTACAGTTAATGATATAAAAATAAAAGAATTACCAGCATTAGATGATGAATTTGCAAAAGAAGTTTCAGAATTTGATACTTTAGATGAATTAAAGGCTGATGTAAGAAAGAAAATGGAAGGTGTAAATGAAGTAAGAGCTAAGAGAGAATATGAAGAAGCAGTTCTTGAAGCTGTTTGCGCAAATGCTAAAGTTGACATTCCAAGCGTTATGATAGATAAAGAAATAGATAATATGCTTAAAGACTTAGAAATGAGATTACAATATCAAGGATTAGATCTTCAAACATATTATCAATACACAAATAATACTGAAGAAAAAGTTAGAGAGTACATGAAAGAAACTGCAGATAAGAGAGTAAAGACAGATTTAGTAATTGAAGAAATAGCTAAGGTTGAAAATATAGATGCAACTGAAGAAGAACTTTTAGCTAAAGCTACAGAAATGGCAAAACAATACGGAAGCAAGGATTTAGAAAAAACAGCTAAATTAGTTCTTGATTCTCAAAAGAGCTACTTAAAATTAGATGTAGTTAATGAAAAAGTAGTAAAAATGTTAGTTGATAATAGTAAAGCAACAGCATAAGATATAAAAAAGGGTTAATTGCCAGGAGTTTTTCTGGCAATTAATTTTAAACTGAAAATATGCTGGGTTTTCATCCTTATATAGGTTGATATAAATAAATTTCAAATGGGTAAAATCACTTATATGGTGATTAAAAAGGAGGAGAGGATTATGAGTTTAGTACCAGTAGTCGTTGAGCAAACTAACAGAGGAGAAAGATCATATGATATTTATTCTAGACTTTTAAAGGACAGAATAATAATGTTAAGTGAGGAAGTTAACGATGTTACTGCTAGTCTTGTAGTAGCTCAGTTATTATTCTTAGAGGCAGAAGACCCTGATAAAGATATACATTTATACATAAATAGCCCAGGCGGATCTATAACTGCTGGAATGGCAATTTATGATACTATGCAGCATATTAAACCAGATGTGTCAACTATATGTGTAGGTATGGCAGCTTCAATGGGTGCATTTTTGCTTACCGCGGGAGCAAAAGGAAAGAGATTTGCTTTGCCAAATGCTGAAGTAATGATACATCAACCTCTTGGAGGATTTCAAGGTCAAGCGACAGATATAGGAATTCATGCAGATAGAATACTTAAAATAAAGAAAAAATTGAATACTATATTAAGTGAAAGAACAGGTCAGCCACTAGAAACAATTGAGAGGGATACAGAAAGAGACAACTTCATGTCAGCAGAGGATGCTAAAAACTATGGATTAATAGATGAAGTAATTGTAAAAAAGAAATAACCTTTAGAGAGGTGTTATAATGGCCAAAATTGATGAAAAGAAACAATTGAAATGTTCATTTTGCGGCAAAACTCAAGATCAAGTTAGAAGATTGATAGCGGGGCCAGGTGTATATATTTGTGATGAATGTATAGAACTTTGTTCTGAGATAATAAGCGATGAATTTGAAGAAGACGTTCAGGTAGATATGAGCTCTCTTCCTAAGCCTATAGATATAAAGGGTTATCTTGATCAATATGTAATTGGTCAAGATGGTGCAAAAAAATCTTTAGCAGTAGCAGTTTATAATCATTACAAAAGAATTAACTCAAATATTAATAATGATGATGTTGAATTGCAAAAAAGTAATATTCTTCTATTAGGACCTACAGGATCAGGAAAAACTCTTTTAGCTCAGACCTTAGCAAAATTTTTAAATGTACCTTTTGCTATAGCTGATGCTACTACTTTAACTGAAGCTGGTTACGTTGGAGAAGATGTTGAAAATATACTATTAAAGCTTATTCAAAATGCTGATTATGATATAGAAAGAGCTGAAAGAGGAATAGTATATATAGATGAAATAGACAAAATAGCTAGAAAATCAGAAAATCCATCTATAACTAGGGATGTATCAGGAGAAGGTGTACAGCAAGCTTTATTAAAGATACTTGAAGGTACAGTGGCATCCGTACCACCTCAGGGTGGGAGAAAACATCCTCACCAAGAATTTATACAAATAAATACATCTAATATATTATTTATTTGTGGTGGTGCTTTTGATGGAATAGATAAAATTATTGAAAATAGAACAAGAACCAGCACATTAGGTTTTGGTGCCGAAATTCAATCTAAAAAGGAAAAGGATCTTGGAACACTTTTACAGGATATAATGCCAGGGGACTTATTGAAATTTGGTCTTATTCCTGAATTTGTAGGAAGACTTCCAATAGTGGTAACACTTGATGCTTTAGATAAAAAAGCATTGATTAGCATTTTAAAGGAACCTAAAAATGCCCTTGTCAAACAGTATAAAAAGCTTTTCGAAATAGACAATGTTGAGCTTGAGTTTACTGATGAGGCTTTAGAAGCAATTGCTGATGAAGCAATGAAAAGAAGTACAGGAGCGAGAGGTCTTAGAGCAATAATAGAAGATACCATGAAGGATATAATGTTTGATATTCCTTCAAGGGAAGAAATAGCCAAAGTAATTGTGAATCAAGAAACTATTACTACAAAGCAACCTGAACTTGTTAATGCAGAGGGTGAAAAGAGAACTCCAATAAAAGTTAAAAAGTCAAGAACTAGAAAAGGTTCAGAAACAGCATAGAGAATTGAGAGTACTGTGAAAAACGGTACTCTTTTCTGTTTTTAATCCTCAATTCACCATTTTAAATTAATATTAGAATATCCTCCATAAAAGATGAGCATAATAATTACAGAGATTATTTTACAGGTAATATAGGGAATTCTGGAGGGATGTTTTAAAAATGATGTATTCTTTAATGATTATTGAATTAATAGTTACTGTTGTCATGGGAGCTTACTTTTTTAACGCACTAAAAAATCAGCAATCTAGAAAGGTAATCATAGATAGAGAGAATAAAAAGGAAATGGAGAAACTTAAAAAATTAAGAGAGATAAAGCTAACAGAACCTCTCACAGAAAAAAGTAGACCATCTTCTTTTAGTGAGATAACAGGTCAAGAAAAGGGAATAAAAGCTCTTCAAGCAGCTTTATGTGGAGCCAATCCCCAGCATGTTATAATATATGGACCACCTGGAATTGGTAAGACTGCAGCAGCTAGATTAGTGCTGGAACATGCAAAGAAAAAAGAATATTCACCTTTTGCCGAGAATGCAAAGTTTATCGAAATTGATGCCACTACGATAAGGTTTGATGATAGGGGAATAGCAGATCCCCTTATAGGATCGGTACATGACCCTATATATCAGGGAGCAGGATCCTTGGGAGTAGCTGGTATACCGCAACCTAAGGCAGGAGCCGTTACGAAAGCACATGGAGGGATACTTTTTATAGATGAAATAGGAGAATTACATCCTATTGAAATGAACAAATTATTAAAGGTTTTAGAAGATAGAAAAGTTTTTTTAGATAGTTCTTATTATAATTCATCTGATGATAATATGCCCACATATATAAAGGATATTTTTGAAAATGGTCTTCCTGCAGATTTTAGATTAGTTGGAGCTACTACAAGAAATCCGGAGGAAATTACTCCAGCATTAAGATCAAGATGTGTAGAAATATTTTTTAGGCCTCTTTTACCAGATGAAATTCAAGTTATAGCTAAAAACTCAGTTAATAAGATAGGATTTACTATAGGGGAAAAGGCATGTGATTTAGTAGGAAGATATTCGCAAAATGGAAGGGATGTTGTAAATTTAATTCAACTTGCATCAGGTATAGCATTAGATGAAGCAAGAAAGGAAATTACAGTAAGTGATGTAGAATGGGTAATAGAGAATGGTCAATATTCTCCAAGACCTGAAAAGAAAATAAGAGAATTTCCAGCAGTAGGATATGTCAATGGATTAGCAGTTTATGGAGCAAACATGGGGGCTGTAATGGAAGTAGAGGCTACAGCTAAGAAGGTAACCCTTAGAAAGGGCAATATAAGAATAACAGGCATAATAGAAGAAGAAGAGATAAGTAATCAAAACAGAAAAATGAGAAGAAAAAGCACGGCAAGATGCTCAGTAGAAAATGTAATAACTGTAATAGAAAAAATATTTAACCTAAATTGTGATGAATATGATATACATATAAACTTTTCAGGAGGAGCACCTGTAGATGGACCTTCAGCAGGCATAAGTATAGCTACAGCTATTTATAGTGCTATAAATAATATACCAATAAATAATGAAGTAGCAATGACTGGTGAAATATCTATACATGGAGATGTCAAACCTATAGGTGGAGTAAATGCAAAGATTCAAGCAGCTAAAAAAGCAGGTGCAAAGATTGTAATAATACCAATTGAAAATTGGCAGGATAGTTTTTCTCAATTAGAAGGAATAAAGGTTATTTCTGTGAAAAATATTAATGAAGTACTTGATATTTCTATATTAAAAGAAGATAAAGACAGTTCAACTGTTCAAATAGAAACAAATGTAGATGTCCTCTCTGCTGAATCAGCTACATAGAATGAGGACTTTAATCAGGTGGGCTTTTAAGCCCATCTGGCTAATAAGTTATTGAAGCAAGATCTTAATTCAGATGGGGATTCTTTTCCCCATCTGAATTTTAGAGCTGGGAATGCATGGCTTACTTGGCGTTGAACTCCCACTTAAACAGAGAACTAAAATCTATGATTTTGTGTGAATAGCTTACTCCTCTGACGTTAGGAAGAGGAGTTTCATATAAAGTGGGAGACTTACGCCAAGTTAGTCAGGTGAAAAATAGGCAAGCTTAATACAATAATTGAAAAAAAACTATTTTATGGTTATAATATATTAGTCTAACTATATATTAATTTATTAGTAGGTTATACTAAAATAAAAAAACGGGGGGAGAAATATGGATAAAGATATGAAGGTTATTCCTCTGATTCCCTTAAGAGGCATTACTATATTTCCATACATGGTTTTACATTTTGATGTAGGTAGGGAGAAATCTATACTTGCACTGGAAGAAGCAATGCTTTCAGATCAAAAAATATTTTTAGCTGCACAAAAGGAAGCTAAAATTGAAGAACCGGATGAAGATGATATTTTTAACATAGGTACAATTTGTAACATAAAACAAATATTAAAATTACCAGGAGATACTGTACGTGTACTAGTTGAAGGTGAAAGCAGAGGAAGATTAAAAGAATATATTGAGAAAGAACCTTTTTTAAAAGTTAAAATTGAAGTGCTAGAGGACAAAGAATGTGTTGAAAGTCAGAAATGTGAAGCACTTGTTCGTTCTGTTAAAAAGAGTTTTGAGCAATATACGAAGTTATCAGGAAGTATACCTGTAGAAACAGTAATTACAGATGATTTAGATAGTCCTGGAAGACTTTCAGATGTAGTAAGTTCTTATTTAATGCTAAAGCAAGAAAGTAAACAAGAGCTTCTGGAGGCCTATGATGTTGAGGAAAGACTTGAAAAACTTCTTGAGATATTAACTAATGAAGTTGATATATTAAAATTAGAAAGAAATATTGGAGCAAAAGTAAAAAATAAAATAGATAAAGTTCAAAAAGAATACTACTTAAGAGAGCAATTAAAAGCTATACAGGAAGAGCTTGGCGAAGAAGATGAAGATAAAAAAGAGATAGCGAAGTATAAAAATAAAATAAATAAGGCAAGGCTTCCAAAGCCAGTTAAAGAGAAAGCGTTATATGAATTAGATAGATTAAAGAATAGTGGAAGTTACTCAGCTGAGGGTGGAGTGATAAGAACATATTTAGATTGGATTCTTGATCTACCTTGGAATACTGAAACAAAAGATAACCTAGATATAAAGACTGCTAGAGCAGTACTAGAAAAAGAGCATTATGGTCTTGAAGATGTAAAGGACAGAATAATCGAATATTTGGCAGTTAGAAAAATGAGTAACTCACTAAGAGGTCCTATACTTTGCCTTGTTGGACCACCAGGAGTAGGTAAAACTTCTATAGCTAGATCTATAGCAAATGCATTAAATAGAAAGTTTGTAAGAATGTCTTTAGGTGGAGTAAGAGATGAGGCTGAAATAAGAGGTCATAGAAAAACTTATGTTGGAGCTATACCTGGAAGAATTATATATGGAATGAAGCAAGCAAAATCGAAAAATCCACTATTTCTATTAGATGAGATAGATAAAATGAGTAATGATTTTAGAGGAAATCCAGCAGATGCACTTTTAGAAATACTGGATGCAGAACAGAATAATACATATAGGGATCATTATCTTGAACTTGACTTTGATTTATCTAATGTTTTATTTATAACTACAGCCAATAGTCTAGAGACTATACCAAGGCCTTTGCTTGATAGAATGGAGATTATAGAAGTTTCTGGCTACACTAGTGAAGAGAAATTTCATATATGTAAAGATCATTTAATAACTAAAAAGCTAAAAGAGCATGAAATAGATGAAGAAAAAATCAAGTTCTCCGATGCATCTATTTATTATTTGATTGATCACTATACAAGAGAATCAGGCGTTAGAAGTCTTGAAAGAAAGACATCTTCTGTTATAAGAAAAGCAGTAGCAGAAATGCTAGAAAAAGATAAGAAAAATATTATTATAACAGTGAACAAAGTTAAAAGCTATCTTGGTCCTGAGATATATATTTATGATAAAGCTGATAAAGAAGATAAAGTTGGAGTTGTAATGGGAATGGCGTGGACTGGATACGGAGGAGATACCCTTCCTATAGAAGTAACTGTTATGCCTGGAACAGGAAAATTAGAGCTGACAGGACAGCTTGGTGATGTAATGAAGGAATCTGCGAAAGCAGGATATAGCTATGTTAGAGCTAATGCTTATAAATATGGAATAGATAAAGAGTTCTATAAGAATAAAGACCTTCATATACATGTTCCAGAGGGAGCTGTACCGAAGGATGGACCATCAGCAGGTGTGACAATGATTACTGCTATGGTATCTGCTTTAAGTGAAAAGAAAGTAAAACATAATGTAGCTATGACTGGGGAGATAACTTTAACTGGTAGAGTTTTACCTATAGGTGGATTAAAAGAAAAAAGTCTTGCTGCTTATAGAGCCGGTATTGATACTGTAATAATACCTAAAGATAATGAAAAAGATTTATTTAAAATACCTAAGACAATTAAAAGTAAGTTGAATTATATAATAGCAGATAATATAGATATTGTACTAAAAAGTGCTATTGTAAAAAATGACTAAACTTATTTCAACTAAGAATCAGATGGTGGTTAAAATTCTATCTGATTCAAGTTTCACTTCATGAGAAAAAAGAATATACGGAGATGAATATATGGAAATAAAACAAGCAGAATTTACGACCTCAGCGGTACTTAGATCTCAATATCCTACAGATAATAGAGTGGAGATAGCTTTTGTAGGAAGATCTAATGTGGGTAAGTCTTCTCTCATAAATACTCTGACTAATAGAAGAAAGTTAGTTAAAGTTAGTGGTACTCCTGGTAAAACTAAGTTAGTAAACTTTTTTCTAATAAATAATGAATTTTATTTTGTTGATTTACCTGGATACGGATATGCTAAAGTTTCAAAAGTAGAAAAAGAAAGCTGGGGAAAAGTAATTGAAACCTATTTGCTTAAGAGAGAGCAGTTAAAAAAGATAGTGCTTCTGGTAGATTGCAGGCATAAACCAACCGAAGATGACATAATTATGTACAAATGGATAAAATATTATAATTATGATACTGTTGTGGTTGCGACAAAAATTGATAAATTAAAAAAGTCTGAAATCCAAAGGAACTTAAAAGTAATAAAAGATACCTTAGGATTACAGCAAGATGATCAATTATTAACTTTTTCTTCTCTTAAAAAATTAGGCAAAGAGGAACTTCTACAAGTTATGGAAGAAACCTTGACTGAAGCTAAGGATTAGCTAGTGGAGAAATAAGCAGGGAGAAAATATAATGATTAAAATTGATATTATTAAAGATGCCCTTGTATTTTTGTTTGTTTATATGCCTCCATTTATACTGTTCGCAAATTTTTGGAGAGAAAAACATAAAGGAAAAGTGCCTTTGGTATTAATGGGATTTTTGTATATTATAATTTCGTTTTTTACTCAAAACCTGCTCCCTTTTATTTTTGTAATTTTAAATATTAAATACTTAAAGTCTGCTGAGAATGCTCATGATACCTTTACAAGTGAATATGTTTCATTTTACAGTATGTATTATAGTAAGAAGAGTCTAAGCAGTAAGTTTAAAGGGGATTATGAAAGGTTTAAATTTAGCTTAAAAAGTTTTAATCTTATGGTAGGGATAAAAGTAACCTTTATCTCCTATTTAATGACTATTCTTATATCAGCATTGGAAACAATTTTACTTTCTAATTTTAAGGTTGAAGCAGAACAACAAGAAATAGTTACTTGGATGACAGATATGCCCTTAGATAAATTTTTGATTATGATACCTATAGTTACAATATTTGCGCCAGTACTTGAAGAGTTTGTATTCAGGTGGATATTATTTCAAAAAACTTTTAGACCAAGAATAGGAATATATCTTGCATCTATATTAAGTAGTTTAATTTTTGCATTTATACACTTTAATTTAAGAGCATTTCCAGTGCTAGTGTGGATAGGATTATATAATTGTTATCTAATTAATAAAAAAGGTTATTGGTATTCAGTATTTAATCATTTTATGTTTAATTCGGTAACAACTACAATATTATTATTAGAAAAGTTAGGAACAATAAAACTTTAATAGAGCACCTTTTTGAAGATGCCCTGTAGACGTACATAATAAGCTATACTATGTACGTCCATTTTATTTATTATAGAGTTTAACTATATTTATAAATAAAATATTTGTACATGATACATATATTCACTTAAACTGGTAATCATACGTACTAATTTTGTCTTTATTTTCTATTCCTTTTGTTAGTGTCTTCATCAGCGCCGCTAAGATTTGATTTTATAAAATCGAGTATTGCGTCAGTGCCGCCAGGTGTATTTTGAAGATTATTCACAGCGTTTAATAACTCATCATGAACATTAGCACCTTTACCGCCGTCTACTTGGTCAAGTCTATCTGCTAAAAGTGAAAGTTGAGACTGTAGTTTATTCATATCTATTTTAGATGAACTAGTTTCTTTACTTACATCATTTAAGTCAAGATTACGAATCATGGAGCTTAATTGATCCGTATTCATATTTTTTGCGCCTACAAATGAAGAAAGTAATGAAATAACTTGATTTATATCTATATTTTTTAGCAAATCACCTATATTAAAGCCACCAAAACTACCTAATCCACTAGAGTTACTAGAAACGCTAGTTGAATTTTTAGGGGCTTTGTGATGATGTTTACCCATTATATCACTCCCTTATAGAAAGGAGAGCTGTTAAGCTCTCCCTATTTAATATTTGATTCTAGTGACGGCAGCTGCATCCACAAACTATCAATACTGCTAGAGTAATTAATACAGCGTAACGAGCACCTTTCCTTCTGTTAAATCCTAGAAGTAATAATGCTATTATAGCTGCTAGAGCTAATAATCTATTACCTTGAAAAACTTCCATATTTAGACCCCCCTTTCTGGGCTGTGGTTTTATTTAATTCTTATCACTTTATGTCTTTTGTTTTATCCATATATTACCTTGATGTTTTTAATACTTAGTTGCCATCAGTTGTTTTATAAGACATATCGTACACTTTTGTATTATTGACACAGATTAATTAATATCTTGACCTAAAATTAGCATTTAGTTTTCATGCCGCATCCACAAACTATTAGAACAGAAAGAATAACTAGCACTGCATAAATAGTACCTCTGCATCTACCAAAAGCTAGCAATATTAATCCTATTAAAGCTGCTAGCGGTAATAAGAAATTACCTCTATCTTCATGATCGTGACAACAACAATGTCTATGACTCATATTCAGACCCCCCTTTCTGGGCTATGGTTTTATTTTAATCTTATTACTTTACTTCTTTTGATTTAATTAATTTTCATCTAATGGTTACTTAATTAGCTTTTCTTTTAATTTGTTTTATAGTATATACTATTCATTCCTATACCATTTGACACAAAAAAATGTACATATTACTAAAAAATAAATATAACTATTAATATATATTTTAGGTTTATTTATAAACCCACTAAAATAAATGAATAATAAGACGATATAAATAGAGATTAGTTATAAATTTATATCGGGGGTAAAAGGTTATGTCTAAGATATCTCATTTACTTGAAATGATAATTACATTACAATACAAGGGACTTACTACTGCATCGGAACTAGCTGAAACTTTAGATGTTGACAAAAAAACTATATATAGATATATAAGTAGCTTAAATAAGGCAAGTATACCTGTACACACAAAAAAGGGCAGATATGGCGGATTTTATATAGACGAGGAATTTTATATGAAGCCATCCAAGCTTAGTGAAGATGAGATACAATCTTTGCTTATGGCAACACAAATACTTACAGAAGAAAATGGGTTTATACATCAAAAGCATTTAGAAAGTGCTGTATCTAAAATAAAGAGCTTTTCTGTGAATGACAATATGGAATTAAAGTCTTTGAATGATAATGGTGATTTTAAAATAAACGAAATAGGATCTCTACAAAATTTAGAAGATAAGATATCAAAAATTAATTATTCAATGAATAGGGGAAGAGCATTGAGTTTAAATTACTTCTCTATAAATAAGAATAGTTTAACTATAAGAAAAGTGGATCCCTATAATCTAATATTTAAATCAGGAGCATGGTATATAATTGGTTATTGTCATATGAAGGAGAAGGTAGAGACTTTTAAAGTATCGAGAATCAAGAGTTTAAAAGTAACTGATGAAATATATATGAGACCTCATAATTTTCAATTAAAAGATTACCTAGAAAATTGTTGGGGGCTATTTACAGGAGAAAAAACTAAAGTTATAATAAAATTTGATAAGGATATTCAATCCTTTATAAAAGATACAAAATGGCATGTAAATCAGGAAATAAAAAGTCTAGAAGATGGATCAGTATTATTTAGCGTTTATGTAGATGAAACCGATGGTGTTAAAAATTGGGTAATGAGCTTTGGTAAAAATGCAGAAGTAATAGAACCTTCGGAGCTTAGAGATGAAATAAAGCAGGAAGTTCAAGAAATGTATAAAAAATATTAAATATTTTTTAAAAATGGTGAATAAAATTTACGGGATGGGTTAATATAATAAATGTAATTCGGAGATATAATCTCCTAAAGCACTAAGTGATAACAAACTTTCACTTAGTGTAATAACCCCCCATCCCCCTTGGGACCGTTAAAAGCGGTCCCTTTTTGTTTCATCTATTTTAAATACATAGAATAAATCTTGAAATAGTAATTCTCTTTACTATCTGTGTCAGGAGTTAATAAAAGATTCAAAGTATAATTTTTTACTATGCTACTATCTGTATTAGAGGTACCTCTAAAATTTAAGGTCCAAAGTACTTCAGAGACGTCACCATCTTTATTACATTTATTTTCTACGAATAATCCATCTTGAAACACATAAGTATTATTCTCACTGGCTAATTTATTTACTGCAGATAAACCAGAGGTTACTATGTCTGGAGAAAATATGTCTTTAGGCATATAGGCTTGGCTATGAGGAAGGCCTTGTATAAACTTAACAAAAGTACAGACTGTATCTTTCCCCATAAATATGTTATTACTATCATAATTATAATTTTTAAATTTGTAATTCAAAAACATATAGTTTGACAATAATATGTTATCATTCTGTAATTTTCCTGAGATAACCTTTGGAGTTTTATTGTTTTTACAATCTATAAACCCCAAAATATTATTTGAATTGGAAAAAATATTTTCAAACTTACCATCGTTCCAAATAAAAAAATGCTGAACAGAGTTCTCATTGTTGGAAGACTGAATAAATATTTCGGGAATTTTATCTCTAGATACATCCATAAGAGTTACTCTCATTGGCCAGTAAGGAGAGTGTGAGCCAATTGGTGGAGCATTTTTATCCGTTTCAATAGCGTAGCTCTTATCTTTAGTTTTAACTTCAATGCTATACTTGTCTCCATCTCTTTTTACAGACATTAGCTCATCTTTTCCATCCCCATTAAAATCTGCTTTTATTGTTTTATCATCATTGATATTGCTAAAGGTTGGAGAAGGTTTCTTTGATATCATTAAAATTATTAATAATATAAATAATACTAATGCTAAAATTAAAAAATAGATAAATTTTTTCTTTAGAAATATTACCCTAAACTTCATATATTTCACCTCCATTTAATTATATGAAGTTATTATATATTTAATTATTATGTACAAAATAAGCTTATAATGCTTTTATAAGTAAAATAAATTATTAAATAGATAAACTACTGAAGTGAAAGGAGGAAACTATGTTTAATAAGAGAAAAACATTAATAATTTTCTTATTGATGGCACTGATTATTAATATAAGTGGCTGTGGTAATTCAAACAACGAGACCTCAAAAGAAAAACAGTTGAACATATATCTAGACGTTAAAGATAAGGAGTCTTTAAATATAATAAAATTTGTTACAGAAGAATATAAAAAAGCAAATCCCAAGGTTAAGGTTAGCTTAAATAACGCCATAGGAGAAAAAATAGAAGAAGATATAAGCAAGGGAAATGAAGCGGATATTGTTATTACATCAAGAAATAACATGTTAACACTAAGTAGAAAAGGACTCTTAAGTGATATGGGGAATTACTACGATGAAAACAAAATAAATGATAGATATTACAATGTAGTTAAAGCATATGGAAGATATGAGGATAAGTATTATGGAATAGGGTTAATTCCATACACAATGGAGGTTTTATATAATAAAGATACCTTTGATAAATTAGGGTTAAAAGCACCTACAACTCTAGGTGATTTAAAAGATACGCTAAAAAAACTTGGTGAAGGGTCTAAACGAATACCAGTAGTAATTTCAGAAGACTTAGATATAAATAGTGGCTTGTTTTCTATCATAGTAAACAATAGAGTTAGTATGAGAAAGTTAGAAAGCAAGTATGATAGCGGAGCTAATTCTTATAAAACTATAACTGAAATGCAGCAAGCTTTTGATACTTTAAATGATTTGATTAAATATGGAAGCATAACCAAAAATACCTTTGAAATTGGCAATGAAAGTACGGTGAATAAATTTGAAAAAGGAGATATACCAGTTATAATATGTTCATCTTACTATGCTAATACTTTTAAAGATGACAATATAAAGGCAATTGGCGAAAATATAAATGACTCCTCAGTTAAATTTAATGTACCCGTCGTATTAAATTCTATTATTTGTGTAGCTGTAAATAATAAAAATGGTGAAGAGGTAGGTAATTTTATAAAATTTGTACTAAATGATGATGCTCAAAAGAAACTAAAGGAAAAAGGATTTGTAACTGGAAATAAGAAAGTAAATGGCGATAAAGAGAAAGGTGTTAAAGGAATAGTTATACAGCATCTTTCAACTAGTACAGAGGATAGTGTAGCTTATGTTTATAATATACCACAAAAGTTAAAAAATAATATATCTTCTAAGATAGATGAAATGCTTTCTGGCAAAGAGACTAAAAAGGAATGGGAAGAAGTAGTAGATGAAGCCTATAAGTAATTTAAGAAAAAATAAGCACTAATTAAAATTAAGAATTTAAAAAGTAAAATAGAACAGCAGTTACTAAATAATTGTAACTGCTGTTAATGTTTATACTTAATAAGAGCTAGTTTTCTTTAATGCTATTCTTACAAGATTTACATATACCATAAAAGTATATTTGGTTTGCTAAAACTTCGTAATCAGTAAAGTCCTTAACTTTGTCATTTAAGTCTGAAAAACAAACACCATGGACATCATCTACTTTACTACAATTTAAACATTGTATGTGAGGATGCGGTGAGGTATTACCGTCATATCTAAAATTACCTTCACCTACATTAAGTTCTTGAACAAGATTTACTTCAACTAATGTTTTTAAAGCCTTGTAAACTGTTGCTAAGCTCATTGTAGGATACTCTGTTTGAAGTGCTTTATATATTGTCTCGGCAGATGGATGTTCATTTGTAGATTGTAAAAATTTATAAACAGCAATACGTTGAGGAGTAAGCTTTAATTTCTTTTCCCTAAAAATGTTAGCTAAATTATTCATATACACCATCCTAGTTATATAATTACTTATACTATATAATAAAAATTATTAATTGTCAAAAGCAATTTTTGAAATTAATAGTACGTTTTACCTTAAGTTCAGAAATTTAAGTTTCTAAAAACAAACTTTTATGATATATGAATAATTTTATGCAAATATTGTAAAAATATGCTTAAACTAAAATATGCGTGATGTTATTATCTTATCGAATAAACTTATAGGGAGGTAAGCAGAAAATGAGTAAGGACGAATTAAAAAAGGAAATTGGTCTTATACCCGCTCTGGCAATCGTTATTGGTATGGTTATCGGTTCTGGAGTATTTTTTAAACCTAGGGCAGTATTTAGTGCCACAGGAGCTCCGGGCTTAGGGATATCAGCATGGATTTTAGGCGGAATTATATCTATAGCAGGTGGTCTTACAGCTGCTGAGATATCTGCAGCTATACCAAGAACTGGTGGTATGGTAGCTTACTTAGAAGAAACTTATGGTGATATTTGGGGATATCTTTTAGGATGGGCTCAAATAGTCATATATTTTCCAGCAAATGTAGCTGCTCTTGCAATAATATTTGCGACTCAAGTGGTTTCATTGCTAGGTTTAGGTGATGCAATATTAATTCCAATAGCAATAATATCAACTATTTTTTTATTATTTATGAATTCGTTAGGATCAAAAACAGGGGCAGTTATTCAGACTGTTTCTACCTTTGGTAAGTTAATACCACTAGTTGCAATCATAGTTGTGGGACTTATGAATGGGGATGGTGGTGTAGTTAGATTATTTCCTATGACAGCTGCGGATCATCCAATCGGTACAAGTTTAGGTTCAGCTCTCGTAGCTACAATGTTTGCTTATGAAGGGTGGATAAACGTTGGAGCTATAGCGGGAGAAATGAAAAACCCAGCCAAAGACTTACCTAGAGCAATAGTTGGTGGTTTATCATTAGTTATGGCCGTTTACATATTGATAAATATAGCTTATTTATTTGTATTACCAGCAAGTGTCCTTGCTGCAACAAAAACACCAGCTGCTGATGTTGCAAATGTAATCTTTGGACCATCAGGTGGAAAGATTATTACAATAGGTATACTAGTATCAATATTTGGTGCATTAAATGGATATATACTAACTGGAATGAGAATTCCATATGCTATGGCAATAGAGAATAAACTACCAGGAAGTAAATGGTTAGCGAAGTTACATCCAACCTTTAAAACTCCAATAAACAGCGGTATATTAATCACAGTTATATCAATATTGTTGATATTTTCAGGTAAGTTTGATCAGTTAACTGATTTATTGGTATTTGTAATATGGATATTCTACTGTATGACGTTCTATGCAGTAATAGTACTTAGAAAGAATCAACCTAATCTACATAGACCATACAAAGTTCCTTTATACCCTATAATGCCGGCTATAGCTATAATTGGGGGATTATATATAATACTAAATACTTTATTTACTCAGCCGTTAAATGCAGGTTTAGGAATAGTTCTTACACTAATAGGTTATCCTATTTATAAAGCGAGAAAAGATAAGTTTACAAAATCAGAAGATAATATTGCTTAGAAAGTCTAAGAATGGTATTAGTCTGTTGTGTTAGGTGCTTTTACTAGTACCTAACACAACAGATTTTTTACATTAATATCCAAATACGGTTGCGGTAGCTTAATTCTTAGCTAATGATAGAGTTATTTTTATAATTAGTTCTATACTGATTTGGTGAAATACCATAGTTTTTTTTGAAAGCAGTATAAAAATAATTGCTATTACTAAATCCTACAGCTGTAGATATATCAGACACGGTAAGATCTGTTGTTTCAAGCAAAGCCTTGGATTTATTAAATCTAAATTCTGATATATAGTTAGAAAGTGATTTATTTACTGTATTTTTAAATATAGTTCTTAAATAATTAGGTGAAATATCTACGTAATCTGCAATAGATTCCGCTGATAAGCATGGATTACTATAGTTTTCCTCAATGTATTTTAATGTTGTAGTCACAATAGTGTCAGATTTATTTGATTTTTTCTCATTAAGTTGATTAATGAAATCAGTATAGAAACTCATAAACCAGAACTTAACTTCATCTAAGGTTTCTAGCTTATCTAAATTATTTAAGAAACTTTTTAAGCTCATATCTGAAGGTTCATTATTTATAAAATGTAGAGAATCTACTAATTTTTTCGAGTGTAATGCCAAATGAGATATGCTAAGTAGCATATTACTATAAGAATATGTACTGATAGTAGCTAGTATCTTATCAAGTTGAGTTTCTACACTCTTAATGTTTCCTAATTTAATAGAGTTAAAAAGTAAGGTTTCCATACCCTCGTCATAATGATAATCATTATTTATATGTTTATTTATTTCTTTATAATAAAGAATAGAATTTATTCCAAATTTTAATGTATATTTTAAACAATTTATAGCAACTTTATAGGATATCGACAATTGATTTATGTCACAAATATAGCACCCAATTCCAGCAGAAAGAGAAATTTTATAATATAGTGATACATATTCTTGAATTTCTTTTATAAGGTTAAAAATTAGGTCTAAGTTTTCCATTGAATTTTCATCTGATATATTCAAAATAAGCGCCATATAGGTACTGTTTATAAAAATACATTCATTATTATAATATTTCGATGATACATCGTGACATATATTACAAATGCCAAATCTTAATAAGTTCCTGCCGTCATGATCATATTTAGAATAAAAATCCTTAAGTCTATCTACTTTAAATACTACCACTAAATTGCCTTCATCAGGTAATTTGATATCTAGTTCATTGAGTTTTGTCCTTATATTTTTAATAGCTACACCATCATTTAATAAAAGACCTTCTAGTAACCGTTTTCTTATGAAGCTTGTATCTTCGTTAGTAAGGTTTTTTAATGTTACTGGTTCATTAAGTATATTATCAATAGCTAAAGATAACAGATCTAGTTCATTAGAATCAATGGTGTTTTCAGAATCAGAAATTATAGGTAACTTACTCTTAACTTGTTTTACTATTTTATCAATAGGAGAATAGATCTTTTTAGATACAATGTATGAGAAAATTATTCCTACAATAAATAAAAGAATAAACATTGCTATCAGCAGTTTTGTCATGACATTAATACTTTGAAGTAAGGTTTTATATGGAGTTATAGATACAAACTTTAACCCTAATCTACTAGAAGAAGAATATGTAACGACACAAGGAGTACCATCAATAGTAGATAAAAAACTACCTTTTGAGTTTTTTGATTTAAATATGTTTTGTATATAG
Source organism: Clostridium magnum DSM 2767 (assembly GCF_001623875.1). GTDB lineage: Bacteria > Bacillota > Clostridia > Clostridiales > Clostridiaceae > Clostridium_AM > Clostridium_AM magnum. Next base: position 528,524 of record NZ_LWAE01000001.1, read on the forward strand.
CTATTTTCAGAAATATTTCTTAAAAACATATTTGAATTAGAATGCATAACTATATTTCCTTTTTCATCAACGGCAAATAAATCACATCCATCTTCAGATATAGTTTTAAAGTATTTTTGAATTTCTACTGCATCTAAGTTTACAATTATGGCACCATCAGGTAAAGAGTTTTTTGGATTTTTACTATTGCATAATGCAATAGTAAGAACATCTTTATCATACTTCAAATTGTTTTTTAATACTGTATTTATTTTTCTTGGAACTAGTTTTGAAGTAAATGTTTCTGAAGAATCTTTTAAAAAACTCAATATTTCATGGTCATAAAAATCTTTAATGTCTATGGAATTAGATATAGAGCTATAAATTTTGCCGTTATTATTATTATAGATATAAACAGATTGAATAGATGGAGGTAAAGAATTCAAGTACATAACTTTTGAGCTCTCATCAATTGCACTTAGTTTATCTTGTTCACCATACATAAGGTTAGAAATATCTTGGCTAAGATACAGTTGATAAGTAAAAAGCTTGGCCCAATTTAAGCTATAGTCAATATAATAACTTGCTTGGTTTAATATTTTTTCAGATGAATTAGTAGAATTTTTTATTATTTGCCGCTTATAGCCATTATATAAAATTGTAGTTGATATAAATAAAATTATGGATGTAAGTATTATATAAGATGAAAGAAGTTTTATAAAAGTGCTTTTAAAGTTGATTTTTATATTGTTTTTTAAATAGTTCATATATATCTCCCCTCAATTTTAAAACTTAGTTTTAAAAATATAACCTTATTGAAGTTAATTTTTAAATAGAAAGTTAAAAATTAAAGCTATATTTTTACTTGACTTAGAAATTTACTTTAAAACTCAGCAAATAAGTTATAGATAAATACAAAATTAACACTATTATTAAACAAAGTATTCACAATTATTCGAAGTATAATTGTGTGAAAAAAACAAAGGAATAATTAAAAATTAAAGTTTGGAATTTTTCGAATATACAGTATTATCTTAATAGAGCAACACATAAAGTGCAAGAATCACAAGACAAAAACTATGAATAATAAAAATATGGAATAAAATAGAAGGCGTATGTATAATTAATTCTATCATATTGATCCATATAAATATAGTATCAAATGCTTTCATATTAATTCATGTAAATACATAACTGATTATATTTACATAAATATAATCCATACAAATACGGAACTCAATATTTTTACATAAATATAATCTGTATCTAAATAGCTGAAAGGGGGATATTAGTAATTTTATTAAAGTAGGAAAGTATTTAAAAAAGTAAGAGAATACTTAAGAATTAAAATTGAGGGGGAAATTATATGAAAAGGTATGGAAAATTACTAAGTATATTAGCTGTAACAGCGGTAGTATCATCAGCACTTGTAGGATGTGGAAGCAAATCCACTAGCCAAAATCAACAAACATCAGATAAAAAGGATGGAAAAGCTAATGTTGCTGTTGTATTGAAAGCTGTAAATAGTGACTACTGGAAAACAGTTCAAGCTGGAGCTATGGATGCTGGCAAAGAATTAGGTGTAGATGTAAAGGTACTTGGACCTAATGATGAAACCGATATCGCTGGACAAACTTCACTAATGGAAGATCAAATAGTAAAGAAAGTATCAGTATTAGTTGTAGCGCCATCACAGCCAAGTGCTGCTTTAGCAACTTTTGACAAAGCAGATCAAGCAAGCATTCCTGTTGTATTAATAGATACAGACGCAAAATGGGATAAGAAAAAATCTTTCGTTGGAACAGGAAACTTAGCAGGTGGTAAGCTTGGCGGTAAATATTTAGCTGAAAAGGTTGGAAAAGGATCAGAGGTTGTTATTATAAGAGGCGCACTAGGAGATGCAACCCATGATGAACGTGTAAACGGTGCCAAAGAGGAGTTAGAAGCTGCTGGTGTTAAAATTGTAGAAATTCAACCAGCAAATAGCGATAGAAATAAAGCTATGTCAGTAATGGAGAATTTATTACAAACTCATCCAAATGTAAAAGGTGTTTTCTGCTCAAACGACGAGATGGCTTTAGGTGCAGAAAGAGCACTTAAACAATCAAACAAAACAGGTGTAGCTGTTGTAGGATTTGACGGTTCAGCAGATGCATTGAAATCAATAAAGGCTGGGGAACTTACAGCATCAGTTGCACAAAGTCCATATAATATTGGAAAACTAGGTGTAGAAACTGCTGTTAAGATTGCTAAAGGGGAAAAAGTTGAAAATAGAGTTGATACTGGTACAAAAGTAATAAGTAAAGAAAATGTAGATGCAGCTCAAGCTGAGTTAGATAAAATACTTAAAAAATAATTAGCATAAGAACAAAAATATGAGCCCAACAAGCCGATATAGCAATTCTTATATAAAATAATTATTCTTGTTGGGCATCATAAACTACAGAATTAATAGTGAGTGTAAGAACTTATTTTAAAAGTTGGGGTGATTTAAGTAATGAAACAGCCATTTATTGAATTAAAAGGCGTTTCCAAGATATTTCCTGGGGTTAGAGCATTAAATCAAATAGATTTGGATGTTTATCCAGGAGAGGTTCTGGGATTAGTTGGAGAAAACGGAGCAGGTAAATCTACATTAATTAAAATTCTAACAGGTGCACATAGAAATGATGAAGGAAAAATAAATATTGAAGGTAAAGAGACAGTTATATATGGACCTAAACATGCTATGGAGCTAGGAATAACAGCTATATACCAAGAATTAAATATAGTTAAACAACTTACTGTAGCAGAAAATGTTTTTTTAGGTAGAGAAGTAAAAAAAGGTACACTTCTTGATAGAGCATATATGATTCAGAAATCCTCAGAATTATTAAAAGATTTAGGACAAGAAATTAATCCAAAGTTGCCTATAAGTATGTTAGGAGTTGGGCAACAACAGATGGTTGAAATAGCAAAGGCTTTAAGTGTAAAAACTAAAGTATTAATAATGGATGAACCTACAGCTAGTTTAAGTAATAGAGAAGTTAAAGAGTTATTAAGAACTGTAAAGAGTTTAAGGGAGAAGGGAATAGGAATAGTTTATATTTCCCATAGACTTGAAGAGATAATAGAGATTTGTGACAGAGTTACAATTATGAGGGATGGAGAAAAGGTTAAAACTTTACAAAAAAATGAGATTACAACAGATACTCTAATAAAATTAATGGTTGGAAGAAATCTAGAAGAACAGTTTCCAAAAGTAGAAACTAAAAAAGGTGAGGAAGTACTAAGAGTTGAAGGATTAAGTAGAAATGGTGTGTTTGAAAATGTAACTTTTGGTGTAAAAAAAGGTGAGATTCTTGGAGTAGCAGGCCTTGTAGGGGCTGGAAGAACAGAAGTTATGAGAGTTGTTTTTGGGGCAGACTCAAAAGATGCTGGTGATGTTTACATACACGGTAAAAAAGTTAAAATAACATGTCCTAGAGATGCCATGAGAAATAAAATAGCTTTTTTGACTGAGGATAGAAAAGGACAAGGATTAATTCTAGATAATACTGTGGCATTTAATATGAATATTTCATCTTTTAATAAAATAACGAAGGGTTTTTTACTGGATAGAAAAAAATCAAAACAAAGATGTGCAGAGAATATTAAGAAATTAAATATAAATCCACCACTTGACAGTTTTATAGTAAGACAGTTTAGTGGAGGAAATCAGCAAAAAGTTGTTATAGCAAAATGGTTAAATACAGATGCAGATATATACATTTTTGATGAACCAACAAGAGGGATAGATGTAGGCGCCAAAGTTGAGGTTTATAATGTTATGAATGAGTTGGTAAGCAAGGGCGCCGCGATAATAATGATTTCATCAGAAATGCCAGAGGTGCTAGGCATGAGTGACAGAATTATTGTTATGCATGAAGGAAAGCTTACAGGAGAATTTGATAGAAAAGAGGCTAATCAAGAAAATATTATGAAAGCCGCTTCGGGAGGTATGTAATAAATGGAACAGACAACTAAAAAAGCAAGATTCGATTTGAGCACGGATAAATCTTTAAAAAGTATGTTATCCAAGTTTGGTTCTTTATTAGGTTTGTTAATACTTTGTGTCATTTTAAGTTTTGCATCAGATCAGTTTTTAACTTTTAAAAATATAATGAATATAGCAAACCAATCAGCTTTAAATAGCATAATTTCAGTAGGTATGTTGCTTACAATAATAACGGCAGGTATTGACCTTTCTGTTGGAGCAATGCTAGCGTTGTCTATATGTGTAATGGGAGTTTTAACATCAAAATATCATGTAAATCCGTTTTTAGCACTATTAATATGTTTATCAGTGGGCGCTTTTTTAGGCTTCTTGAACGGTATTATGTTAACTAAAATGAAATTGCCTCATCCATTTATATCCACATTAGCTATGAAAAATGTAGCAAGAGGATTAGCTCTTATAGTTACAGCAGCTTCTCCAATATCAGGTTTTTCTAAATCAGTCCAATTTTTAGGATCAGAGAAAATAGGATCAGTACCAGTAAGTTTCATATTAGTTATAGTGGTATTCATAGGTTTTCACATATTTTTAACTAGAACAGCTCAAGGTAGATATATATATGCAGTTGGAGGTAATCCAGAAGCAGCAAAGTTATCTGGTGTTAACGTACCAAGAACATTAGTAATGGTTTATACAATATCTGGAATAATGTCAGCGTTATGCGGAATAGTGCTAGTAGGAAGAGTTAACGCAGCATTCCCATTAGCAGGTCTAGATTATGATGCAGACGCCATTGCAGCTTGTATAATAGGTGGAGCATCCTTTATGGGGGGATCTGGTACAGTATGGGGAACATTGATAGGTGCTATGATTATGGCTGTACTTAGAAATGGATTAAATCTTCTAAGTGTACCAGCAGATTATCAAACAGTTGCAATAGGTTTAGTTATAATTGGTGCTGTTTATGTAGACGTTCTAAGAAATCAGGCTCAAAAGAAAGCCAAAGCAGTTCCAACTTCAAATACAAGTGCACAAACTACAAGTGCATAAGTTAAGTCCAGAATATTCAAAAAGTTAATTTTACGATAAAGAATAACGGAGGAAATTACATTGGAGTTAAGGGAAAAAACATTAAAATTTCATAAAGAAAATGAAGGTAAAATTGCACTAAAGTGCAAAGTGCCAGTTAGAAATAAAGAGGATATGACACTTGCATATACACCAGGAGTTGCAGAACCTTGTCTAGAAATTGAAAAGAGTCTAGAAACTATCTATGATTACACGTCAAAAGGAAATTGGGTAGCAGTTGTGACTAATGGTACAGCGGTACTAGGCCTAGGAGATATAGGAGCAGCAGCAGGCCTTCCAGTTATGGAAGGAAAAGCAGTATTATTTAAAGCTTTTGCAGGAGTAGATGCTTTTCCAATATGCTTAGAAACAAAGGATATAGATAAGATAGTAGAGACTGTAAAGCTTATGGAACCTACTTTTGGAGGGATAAATTTAGAGGATATCAAAGCTCCAGAATGTTTTGAGATAGAATCTAAGCTTAAAGAAATAAGTAATATACCAATTTTCCATGATGATCAACATGGAACCGCAGTAGTATCTTCAGCATGTCTTATAAACGCATTAAAATTAGTAAATAAAAAATTTGAAGACATAACAATTGTTATAAATGGAGCAGGAGCAGCAGGAACAGCTATTACGAAATTACTTATAAAAATGGGTGCTAAAGATGTTATCTTATGTGATACCAAAGGACCTATATACAAAGGTAGACCAGCAGGTATGAATAAATACAAAGATGAAATAGCAGAAGTAACAAATAAGAAATTAGTAAAAGGAACTCTAGCTGATGCACTAAAAGGAGCAGATGTATTCTTAGGGGTATCTGTAGCAAATTGTGTGACTCAGGAAATGGTTAAGTCTATGAATAGGGATTCAATAATAATGGCTATGGCAAATCCAAATCCAGAAATAGTTCCAGAATTGGCTTTAGAGGCAGGAGCTAAGGTAGTATGTACAGGAAGATCAGATTACCCAAATCAAGTTAATAATGTATTAGCTTTTCCAGGAATATTTAGAGGGGCTTTAGATGTAAGAGCAAGCGATATAAACGATGAAATGAAAATAGCAGCAGCGTATGCTATAGCCGAACTTGTAAGTGAAGATGAATTAAAGCCAGAGTATGTTATACCACAGGCTTTTGATTTAAGAATAGCTCCAAAGGTTGCATACTATGTGGCTAAAGCAGCCATAGAAACAGGTATTGCAAGAAGAGAAAATATTACACCTGAAATGGTCGAAAAACATACAAAAGAATTACTTAAGTAGAAGTTCACATTAAAACATAAATATAATGACTTTAATGAAAATAAATAAAATTAAACTCAAAATTTAGGAGGAATGAATGATGATAAAAGTAGGAGTTGCCGGATATGGAGTTATAGGACAAAGATTGGCAGATGGAGTTGCTGCTCAAAAGGATATGGAGTTAGTGGGAGTTGCAGACGTTGCACCTACTCTTTCAGTAAGAGCGTTAAAAGAAAAAGGAATGCCTTATGCTTTATATAATTCACTACCAGATAATCAAAAATTATTTGATGAAGCTGGAATACCAATAAGCGGAACACTTGAGGACTTGGTACAAAAAGTAGATGTAATGCTTGATGCAAGTCCTGGTGGAATAGGAGCAAAAAATAAAGTAATTTATGAAAAATACAATAAAAAAGCAATATTCCAAGGAGGAGAAAGTAATGATGTTGCTGATGTATTTTTCCATGGGTATGCAAACTATGAAAAAGGTCTTGGAAAGCAATTCTTAAAATTAACTTCCTGTAATACTACTGGATTAATAAGAGCTGTTGACTGCCTAGATAGAGAAGTTGGTATTGAAAAAGTTGCCATTACAATAATAAGACGTGTTGCTGACCCAGGTGATTACCATAGAGGACTTACAAATGCATTACAAGTTGACAAAGCACCTAGCCATCAAGCATTAGACCTTATGACAATAATGCCACATGTAGATGCAACAGGAATACTAGTTCATACACCAGTAACTCATGGACATATAATTACTGTTCTAGCTACACCTAAACAGGATATATCAAAAGAACAATTAATAGAGCTATTCAGTAAACATCCAAGAATAAGAGTTGTAAAACTTGCTGATGGGTTCCAAGGAAATGCTTCTTTATTTAGATATGCAAGAGATCTTGGAAATCCAAGAGGAGATATGTACGAAATAGCATTATTTGAAGAGTCTATTGTTAAGTCTGGCAAGGATATAATGTTTGCAATAAATATTCCACAAGAAGCTGTAGTTATACCAGAAAATATGGATGCTGTAAGAGCAGCAATGCAAATGCAAACAGACAGATTAGAAGCAGTTGCAGAAACAAATAAATATTTGGGGTTGGGAAAATGGATGGAAAAATAGAAACAGGAATAAGGTCTATGGAAGAATTTAACTATAAAGATAAGACAGTATTACTAAGACTTGATGTAAACTCACCAATTGATCCTGAAACTAAAAAGATAGTAAGTGAAAATAGAATAAATAAGAGTATCCCTACATTAACATACCTAATAGAGCAGGGAGCAAAGATTGCTATAATAGCACATCAAGGAGATACACTTGACTATCATAATCTTATATCAATGAAAGAACACGCAGAAAAATTATCACAAAGATTAGGTAGAGAAGTTAAATATATTGATGATGTTTGCGGCCTAGCAGCTCAAGAGGCAGTGAAGAATTTGAAAAGTGGTGAATTAGTTCTTTTAGGTAATCTTAGATATTTATCAGAAGAAATATCCACTTTCGAGGATGCCGTAAAACTTGAGGCTCATGAAATGCTAAACACCTACTTGGTAAGGAGTCTTGCTCCAATAGTAGATTGTTATGTAAATGACGCATTTGCAGCAGCTCACAGAAATGCTCCATCTATGGTAGCTTTTCAAGAATTGCTTCCAACTGCAGCAGGCTCACTTATGTTTAAAGAGATAAGTGCACTTACAAAAGTTATGGAAACACCAGACAAACCTTCAGTGTTTGTACTAGGAGGGCTTAAAATATCAGATGCCTTTGGAATGATGAAGCAGGTATTAGAAAATGGTTCTGCAGACAAAATATTATGCGCTGGTATAACAGGACATATAATGCTTATGGCACAAGGATATGATTTAGGAGAGGCTAATATAAAGTTCATAAAGGATAGAAAACTTGATGTATTTATAGAACCTGCAAAAGACTATCTTCAAAAGTATGGTGAGAAAATAGTGTATCCAGTGGACATAGCATATGAAGAGGATGGGGTTAGAAAAGAAGTTTGTATAGAAGACCTTCCTACAAGTCGCATGTGTATGGATATAGGACATAAAACTATAGAGATACTTGAAGAAGAACTTGCAAAAGCAGGTACTATATTTGTAAATGGACCTGCGGGAGTATATGAAAATAAAATATTTGAAGATGGTACAAAGGCTATATGGAATTCAATAGCAGAAGCTAAAGGGTATTCTGTTATCGGCGGAGGGGATACAGTTAGTGCAGCACAGCGGTTTATTGATACATCAAAAATAAACTATGTATGTACAGCTGGAGGTGCAATGGTAAGATTCCTTTCTGGAGTGAAATTGCCTTTAATAGAGGCAATGAAAAAGGCTTATAATAAAACTTTTTAAGTAATTGGAGGCGCAGTATGTTGAATTTAGATAAGAAAAAAGAGTTTGAGGAATTGGCTCTTAAGATAAGAATAGAAACTGTAAGGGCTATTGGTACCTTAGGATTTGGACATGTTGGCGGTGCTATGTCAGTAGCTGATACAATTGCAGTGCTCTACGGAGGAGTAATGAACATAGATCCTAAAAATCCTAGATGGGAAGATAGGGATTGGCTTGTATGCTCAAAAGGGCATGCAGGTCCATCCATATATTCAGCACTAGCTCTTAAAGGATATTTTGATAAAGAAGAATTACTTACTTTAAACAAACCTGGAACTCATTTCCCAAGTCACTGTGACAGAAATCTTACTACAGGTATTGATATGACTACTGGTTCACTTGGACAAGGTGCATCAACAGCATTAGGAGTAGCACTGGGAAATCGCTTAAAGGGAAAGAACAGCTATACTTATTTAATACTTGGTGATGGAGAAATACAAGAAGGACAAGTATGGGAAAGCGTCTTATGTGCAGCACAACAAAAAATAGATCATCTAATAGTTTTCGTTGATTATAATAAACAACAGCTTGATGGATATACAAAGGATATCAATGATGTAGGAGACGTTAAAGCAAAATTTGAAAGCTTTGGATGGTATGCACAAGATATTGATGGTCATGATGTAGAAGAAATATACAATGCTATAGAAAAGGCTAAGGCTAATAAGGGTACACCTTCAGTTATAGTTTTAAACACAATAAAAGGTAAAGGCTGTACTTTTGCTGAAGGTATTCTAAGTAACCACCATGTAACAGTAAATGAAATTCAGATGAATGAAGCATTAAGTGTTCTAGAAAGTAAATTAGAAGAGGTGGTGAAATAATGAATATAAAATTAGCAGAAAAAAGAGAAAAAGAATCAATGGAAATGAGAAATGTGTACTGCAAAACTCTTATGGAGCTTGCAGAAAAGAATGAAAATATAGTTGCTCTAGATGCAGATTTAATGAGCTCTATGGGAATGAAGTCCTTTGAAAAGGCTTATCCTGAAAGAACTTTTAATGTTGGAATTCAAGAAGCAAATATGATTGGTACAGCAGCAGGTATGTCAGCTACAGGGTTAATTCCATTTGCTCACAGCTTTGGACCTTTTGCTACAAGAAGATGCTATGATCAAATATTCTTATCCTGTGCTTATGCAAAGTTAAATGTAAAGATTACAGGTAGTGATCCAGGTGTAACTGCTGCATTCAATGGAGGAACTCATATGCCTTTTGAGGATATGGGGATACTTAGAAACATTCCAGAAATAACAATCATAGAACCAGTTGACAGCGTAATGCTTAAGAATATTACAGAACAAATTGCAGATAAATATGGAGTTTTCTATACAAGACTTTTAAGAAAAAATGCAGTGAAAATTTATGAAGAAGGCTCAACTTTTGAAATTGGAAAGGCAGTTCCATTAGTTGAAGGTAAGGATTTAACAATATTTGCTACAGGGATTATGGTAGAAGAAGCATTAAAGGCAGCGGAAGAGTTAACAAAGGAAGGTATTTCAGCTAGAGTTCAAAATATATTTACCCTAAAACCAATAGACAAGGAAGCAATAATGAAATGTGCAAAAGAAACTGGAGCTATTGTAACAGCTGAAAACCATAGTATTGTAAATGGTTTAGGCTCAGCGGTAGCAGAAGTAATTACTGAAAATGAACTTGTGCCACTTGAAAGGGTTGGAGTTGAAGATAGATTTGGTCAAGTTGGACCTGTAGACTATCTAAAAGAACAGTATGGACTTACTTATAAAGATATAATATCAAAGGCTAAGAGAGTATTGGAAAGAAAAAGCATGTAAATAAAAATAATTTTAATTTTATGAGAGGTGACTAAAATGTTAAGAATTAGGCAGGATGAAGCTTTCAAATATGGCTACAATTCTATAACAACTATTGATGAAGATGAACATAATACTATGATGGATTTTGGCATACTAAGACTTGCTAAGGATCAGGTTGAAATAGATAAAGACAGTAAAGAAAGGGCGTTTCTTTTAATAAAAGGTGAAGTGGTTTTTGAGTATGAAGGTAAAAAAGAAACTGCTGTAAGAAAATCATGTTTTGATGAGGAACCATGGGTACTTCATGTACCAAAAGATGTTGAAGTTAAAATTACAGGCCTTTCTGAGGACACTGAAATTTCTGTGACAAAAACAACAAATGACACTTTATTTGAATCAAAATTATATACAAATAAAGAGTGCAGAAGTGAAAATCGTGGAGCGGGCACAATGAAAGAAGCTTCCACAAGAATTGTACGAACTGTATTTGATTATTCAAATGCTAGGTATTCAAATCTAGTTGTAGGAGAAGTTATAGATTACCCAGGCAAGTGGTCAAGTTATCCACCTCACTATCATCCACAACCAGAAATATACTTCTATAAGTTTAACCCAGAACAGGGATATGGCTTTTCAGAACTAGGTGAAGATGCAGTTAAATTAAGAAACAATGATACTGTAAAAATATTAGACAATGCTACACACCCACAAGCTACAGCACCAGGGTATGCAATGTACTACATTTGGGTTATAAGACATATAGATGGAAACCCATATATAACACCAACCTTTGTTCCAGAGCATTTATGGGTTACTGAAAAGGATGCTAAAATTTGGCCAGACAAATAAAATTTTGATTTGTAAGAGGTGAAAATATGAAGACTATAAGACTTACAGTAGCTCAGGCTCTTGTTAAGTTTCTTGATAATCAATATGTTGAGTTTGATGGAACTGTAAATAAGTTTGTTAAAGGTGTATTTACAATCTTTGGACACGGAAATGTACTTGGACTAGGCCAAGCTTTAGAACAGCATCCTGGGGAGCTAGTAGTTCATCAAGGAAGAAATGAGCAGGGAATGGCTCATGCAGCTATGGGTTTCGCAAAGCAAATGCATAGAAAGCAAATATATGCCTGCACCTCATCTGTAGGACCTGGAGCAGCAAATATGGTAACAGCAGCAGCTACTGCCACTGCAAACAGAATCCCTGTGCTATTCCTGCCAGGAGATGTATATGCAACTAGACAGCCAGATCCAGTACTTCAGCAAATAGAGCAGTTCCACAATTTAAGCATAAGTACAAATGATACTTTTAAAGCTGTAAGTAAGTATTGGGATAGAATAACTAGACCAGAACAACTAATGTCAGCTGCTATTAGTGCTATGAGAGTATTAACAAATCCTGCTGATACAGGAGCGGTTACTTTGGCATTACCACAGGATGTCCAAGGAGAAGCTTATGATTATCCAGAGTATTTCTTTAAGAAAAGAATCCATAGAATAGAGAGAAGACCTGCAACACAAGAAATGATTAAAGATGCAGTAGAGTTAATCTCTAAAAAGAAAAAACCTATATTAATTTGTGGTGGAGGAGTAAGATACTCTGAAGCAGCTGAAGCCTTCAAAAATTTTGCTGAAAAATTTAACATTCCTTTTGGAGAAACACAAGCAGGCAAAAGTGCTATCGTATGGAATCATGAATTAAATTTAGGCGGAATAGGAACAACAGGTAACTTAACAGCAAATATTATTGCTAAGGAAGCGGATCTTGTAATAGGAGTAGGAACTAGATACACCGACTTCACAACATCATCAAAATGGCTATTCCAAAATTCAGAGGTTGAATTTTTAAATATAAATGTAGCTGAGTTCGATTCTTATAAATTAGATGCAGTTAAAGTTGTAGCAGATGGTAAAGCAGCTTTAGAAGCTATAGGTAATGAACTAGAGAAAATAGAATATAAGTCTGCCTATGCAGGGGAAATAAAAGAAGCTAAATCTAAGTGGGAAGCAGAGTTAGATAGATTATTTAAACTAGAATATACTGGGGAAGAATTTAAACCAGAAGTAGCTGGACACTTAGATCATGTATTGGGGGAGTTTGGAAAACAAACAGGCGCATACCTAACTCAAACAAGAGCATTAGGAATATTAGATGAAATGTTAGATCATAATGCAATAGTTGTTGGAGCATCAGGAAGCTTACCTGGAGACTTGCAAAGAGTTTGGAGACCAAAGGAAGCTAACACATATCACATGGAATATGGATATTCATGTATGGGATATGAGGTAAATGCAGCTTTAGGAGCTAAGCTTGCAGCACCTGATAGAGAAGTATATACACTATTGGGGGATGGATCTTACATGATGTTGCATTCGGAGTTACCAACATCTATCCAAGAAAGAAAGAAAATAAATGTTTTAGTATTTGATAATATGGCATTTGGATGTATAAACAATTTACAAATGGGTAATGGAATGGGCAGTTTTGGAACTGAATTTAGATTTAGAAATGAAGAAACAGGTAAGTTAGATGGCGGACTAGTTCCAATAGACTTTGCAATGAGTGCAGCTGCATATGGATGTAAGACATATACTGTAAAAACAGTAGAGGAACTAAAAGCTGCTATTGAAGATTCTAAAAAGCAATCAGTATCTACACTAATTGATATAAAAATACTTCCAAAGACAATGACTCATGATTATGAATCTTGGTGGCGTGTTGGACTTGCTGAGATATCAGATAAAGAATCTATAAAAGAGGCTCATAAAGAACTAAAAGAAAATATAGCGAAGGCTAGAGAGTACTAAATAAAATCAAATTGTTTATTCATGGCGGAAGCTAATATCACATTTATTGGAGGAATAATTATGTTGGATAAAGAGAAAGTAAAACTTGGTATAGCACCAATAGCATGGACCAATGATGATATGCCTGAGCTTGGAAAAGAAAATACTTTCGAGCAATGTGTTAGTGAAATGGCTCTTGCTGGTTTTACAGGCAGTGAGGTAGGCAATAAGTATCCTAGAAATGTTGAAGTGCTTAAAAGAGCTTTAGAGATAAGAGGAGTAAAAATTGCAGCTGCTTGGTTTAGTTCATTTTTAACTACTAAGCCTTTTGAAGAAACAGCAAGTGCTTTTGTAGAACATAGAGATTTTCTACATGCAATGGGAGCAGAGATAATAGTTGTATCAGAACAGGGACATAGTGTTCAAGGAATGATGGATACACCTGTTTTAAGCAAAAAACCACATTTTACTGAAGAAGAATGGGGTAAACTTGCAAAAGGCTTAGAGGAACTTGGCAAACTTGCAGCTGAAAAGAGTATGAAGATTGTTTACCACCACCACATGGGTACAGGGGTTCAGACCTTTGAGGAGATAGATAAGTTAATGGAAATGACTGATCCTAAATTAGTATATTTACTATTTGATACAGGACATCTTACCTTTTCTGATGTAGATCCAGATGCAGTTTTAAGAAAGTACATAGGTAGAATAAAACATGTACATTTAAAAGATATAAGACAGGAAAAGTTAGCTAAAGTAAAAAAAGAAGATATGAGTTTCTTGAATGCAGTTAAGTCTGGAGTCTTTACTGTTCCGGGAGATGGAATGATAAACTATGACCCACTATTTAAGATTTTAGATGAAAATAATTATGAAGGTTGGTTTATCGTAGAAGCAGAACAGGATCCAGCTGAGGCTAATCCATTAGAATATGCAATTAAAGCTAGGAACTTCATAAAAGAAAAGACAGGACTATAAGCATATCAGGTTAATACACTTTATTTAACATTGCTTTTGAAATATAGAAATTTATAGGGCGTGTTATAATCATAACTTACCAAATTTTATATTAGATGGGAGAGATTGTTGTGTCAAATAAAATTGTACTAGGAATAATAGGTGCTGGAAGAATAGGAAAGTTACATGCAGAAAATGTTGTGAATAATTTTGTAGATGTAAAAGTTAAGGCAATTGCGGACATGTATGCGGATAAAATTAAAGATTGGGCAACTGATCTTGGAATAGAAAATGTATATGCAGATTATCATGATATATTAAATGATCCAGAAATAGACACTGTACTTATTTGTTCATCAACTAATACACATTCACCTATATCAATTGAGGCTGCCAATGCAGGAAAAAATATTTTCTGTGAAAAGCCTATAGATTATGATCTTGAAAGAATATCAGCTGCATTAGATGCAGTTAAAAAAGCAGGAGTTAAATATCAAGTAGGATTTAATAGACGCTTTGATCACAACTTTAGCAAGGTATGTGATTTGGTTAAAGAAGGAAAAATTGGAGACCCACATATTATCAAGGTAACTTCAAGAGATCCAGAACCACCATCACCTGAATATGCTAAGGTATCAGGAGGAATGTTCCTTGATATGACTATTCATGATTTTGATATGGTAAGATACCTATCTGGAAGTGAAGTAGTTGAAGTTTATGCAAATGCTGCAGTACTTGTAGATCCAGCAATTGGAGAAGCTGGAGATGTAGACACAGCTTTAATAACATTAAAGTTTGCAAATGGAGCTATAGGAGTTATAGATAATAGCAGAAGAGCAGCTTACGGATATGATCAAAGAGTTGAAGTATTTGGATCAAAGGGAGGGGTAACTGTTAGCAATGATACTCCTTCTTCAGCAATACTTAGTACAGCAGATGGTGTATTTGCTGAGAAACCTAAGTACTTCTTCTTAGAAAGATATAAAGACTCTTTTGTAGAGGAATTAAGACAATTCTTCCAAGCAATAAAAGATGATACTCCAACACCAGTTCAAGGGATAGACGGTTTGAAACCAGTAATAATTGCTATTGCTGCAAAGAAATCTTATGAAGAAGGAAGACCAGTAAAAATAACTGAGTAAAATATCCTGACAAAGAATTAGTTTTTCTAAAACTTAAATAAAAACAGTAGATTTAGACATTGGTGACAATGAAGTCTGACTCTACTGTTTATTTTTAAACAGATATAGGGGGAAATTAAAGATGGAGTATAGTTTTGGATTTGCAAAGGGAAAAATGAACTTTCAAATAGATGATAAAAATGTTTTAGCTGTGTTGGCTCCTAATGAAGTGAAGATAGGTTTAACAGGTGTAGAAGAAGTAAAAAGAGCTATGGTAAATCCTATTGGCACAGATGTATTAAAGAATATTGTTAAACCAGGGGAAAAGATTGTAATAGTTACTAGCGATATAACTAGACCTATGCCAAGTAAAGTAGTTTTACCTGTGGTTATAGAGGAATTAAACAATGCAGGAGTTAAAGATGAGGATATCACTATTGTGTTTGCCCTTGGAAGTCACAGAGCACACACAGAAGATGAGAAGAAATACTTAGTTGGTGAAGAGGTTTTTAACAAAATAAAATGTATAGACAGTAACTCAACAGAATTTGTACATCTTGGGGTAACTGCAAATGGAACACCTATAGATATCAATAAGGTTGTAGCACAGGCAGACAGAAGAATTTGTCTAGGAAATATTGAATACCACTATTTTGCTGGGTATAGTGGTGGTGCTAAAGCTATAATGCCGGGGGTTTCCACAAGAGCAGCTATTCAAGCAAACCACAGCAGAATGGTAGAAGAGGATGCAAGAACTGGAAACATTAAGACTAATCCAGTAAGGTTAGATATAGAAGCAGTTGAAAAATTTGTACCGATAGATTTTATAGTTAATGTGGTATTGGATAGTAGTAAACAAATAATTAAAGCTGTAACAGGTCATTACATAGAAGCTCATAGAGAGGGTTGCAAGTTTTTAGATGATTTTTATAAGATTCATATAGAAGAAAAAGCTGATATTGTTATGACTACTCCAGGTGGATATCCAAAGGATTTAAATTTATATCAAGCACAAAAGGCACTAGATAATTCTAAGCATGCAGTAAAAGATGGGGGAATTATAATATTGGTGGCTTCTTGTAAAGAAGGATTAGGAGAAAAGACTTTTGAGAATTGGATGTTAAATGCAAAGAGATCCGAAGACATGATTGAAGAAATAAAAAAGAATTTTCAGCTTGGAGGACACAAAGCAGCTGCTATAGCAATGATATTACAAAAGGCTAAGATATATTTAGTTTCAGAGTTAGAACCAGACTTTGTAAGAAGTATATTCATGGAACCCTTTAGTGATGTGCAAAGTGCAGTAGATGCTGCTTTCAAAGAAAAAGGAAATGATTCGAAAATAGTATTGATGCCTTTTGGTGGGTCAACTTTACCTAGTTTAGATTCTTAAAAATATTAAATTTCCTACTTTGAATACAAATATCTTCATAAGACATGGCAGTACAAATTAATAACATATATGAAATGGAGGTTAATATTGATGGGATTAGGTGTCTTAACAAGTGGAGGGGATGCTCCAGGAATGAATGCTGCTATAAGGGCAGTAGTAAAAACAGCAAATTATAATAATATTGAAGTAGTGGGAATAAGACGTGGATACCAAGGTTTGATGGACGGTGATATTCAAAGATTAACTTCTCTAGATGTAGAGAATATATCAGGCAGGGGTGGAACCATTTTGAAAACTGCTAGATGTTTGCAGTTCATGGAGGAAGAAGGGAGAGAAAAAGCTTTAGAGATACTAAAAAAGTTTGATATAAATGCTTTAGTTGTAATTGGTGGTGAAGGATCATTTAAAGGAGCAGATAAACTACATAAATTAGGTGTTAAGGTTGTGGGGATACCTGGAACTATAGATAATGATTTAACATATACGGATTATTCAATAGGCTTTGATACTACCTTAAATACCGTACTGGATTGTATTGCTAAAATAAAAGATACAGATTTTTCGCATGACAAAACTACTATTGTTGAAGTTATGGGAAGATATTGTGGTGATTTAGCTCTATATTCAGCATTAGCTGGTGGTGGAGATATAATATCAATTCCAGAAAAAAGATTGGATTTTGATACTATATGTTCAAAACTAAAACTAAGAATGAGTGCTGAAAAAAATGACAATATAGTTATAATTACAGAAAGAATGTATGATTTACAGGAACTAAAAAAATACATTGAAGGAAAATTAGGAGTTGATGTGAGAACTACTGTGCTAGGGTTTATACAAAGAGGTGGGAATCCTTCAGCATTTGATAGAGTATTGGCAAGTAAGATGGGGGTTGCTGCAGTAAACTTATTAATTAATGATTACTCAGGGCGAGCTGTTGGAATTAAGAAGAATGAAATGATAGACACAGAATTTAAAAATGTTAACACTAAAATCAATAATAAGAAGGATGACCATAATATATTAAATATGCTTATATACTAGACAATAGGTTGATATAAAATTACTGTCAATCATATTTATATCTTCATGAACCTGACAATTTACAGGGCTAAATCATAAGTGAAAAAGTGAGTGGATAAACCTAAATATAGGAGGCTAATCCACTCTTTGTTTTTATATAAAATAGTATATAATTAGTTTGTATGACATTTTATGTAAGTATTAACGAAGAAGAAATAAACTAATGAGTAATTTAAGTCAAATCCTCGAACTGAAAGATGGTGTAGCAGGTATTTTGAAATATTTGAGTATTTTACATTTTTTTATATAATTAGATAGAAGTATGTGATGATTTGGGGGAATTTTAATTGAATTTATATTTTGTAAGACATGGGGAAACAGAGCATAATAAAAAGGGATGTTATTATGGAAGTATCGATGTGAGTATTACAGAAAAAGGTGTTTTACAGGCTGAAAAAGGGTCAGAAAAATTGAAAGACGTAAATTTTGGAAAAGTATATGTTAGTGAACTGAAAAGAGCAGTACAAACAGCTAATATTTTATTGAAAGACAAGCAATTTGAACTAATAAAGGATAAAAGAATAAATGAAACAAATTTTGGGGTATTTGAAGGAAAAAGCCATGAAGAAATAAAAGCCCTTTATGCGAATGAGTGGAAGCATTGGTGCAATGATTGGAAAGGTTTTACTCCGCCAGAAGGAGAGAGCTACATACAGTTTTATAACAGAGTAAAAAGTTTTATGGATGACATTTTGAAGCTCAATGAAGATAATGTTCTAATTGTAACTCATGGTGGGGTTATAAGATCTGTATATTGCTACTTGTTAGGGGGAAATTTAGATTTTTTCTGGAGCTTTGGATCTAGAAACTGTGATATAACTATTATAAAATATGAATATGAAAACTTATACATAGATAGTATAACTCATGTATAATTAGCAAGGGGGAGAAGAGAATATTATGAAAGAAACTATATGTAATTTATTATTATTTATTCAATTTTTCACAAGGATTCCTATAAATTTAAGTTTACCTTGTGAAAGTAAGAATTTTAGAAGAGGCTCTGTGTTTTTGCCGATTGTTGGATTAATAATAGGTGGAATTCAATGGGGGGCATATAAACTTTTTATACAAATTTTACCCTTAGAGCCAACGGTAGTTATTGTATTGTTAATAGGAGTACTGTTAACAGGAGGACTGCATATCGATGGCCTTGGAGATACCTGTGATGGTTTTTTTGCATTTAAGGGCAGTGATAGAATAATTGAAATAATGAAAGATAGTAGAATAGGAACTTATTCCTGTATAGCTACTATATTTGATTTCCTTTTTAAATATACACTAATAGTAGCTATAGCTCCTAAGTTTTCTATAGCAATAATAGTAGCTCCTATGATATCAAGATTTACTACAGTATTCTTGTCAGCTATGGGTAATACCGCTAAAAATACAGGTACAGGGAATTTATTTATAGGCAACATTGGCAAGATGCAGTTGGTTATTACCGTTTTAATAACAACAGGAATTCTCATATTAGTCATGAATCCTAAATATGTAATAATACTATTAGTTTCAGGTATAATTTTATCAGTTGTACTTAATGAATTTTGTAAAAGTAAGATAGGTGGAATAACAGGAGATATTCTTGGAGCAAATAATGAATTAGTAGAAATATTAACTCTAATTTTGATTGCTATAATTATGAAATAAATTAAAATCTTAATCAAATGGCAATATTAAAGCGGATAGTTATCGTATGAAAGTGAAGAGGAGAGAGTAAAATGGGAAAAGTGATATTAGTTACTGGAGGAAGTAGGAGTGGAAAAAGTACTTTTGCAGAAAAATTATTAGAGGATAAAGATGATGTACTTTATATTGCCACTGCAATGGTAACAGATAAAGAAATGGAAAAAAGAGTTCAAAAGCATAAAGAGAGAAGAAACTCTAAATGGGGTACTCACGAAGGATATAAGGAATTAGATAAGGTAATTAAAGAAGATTGTCATAAATATATAATGCTAGAGTGCATAGGTACTATGGTTACAAACTTAATGTTTGATAAAAATTATGATTTTGATACTATGTCACAACAGGATATAATAAAACTTAGCCAGCATATAAAATCAGAAGTGGAAAAAGTGATTGTAATTGCAAAGGAAAATAATAAAGAACTAATTATCGTCACAAATGAAGTAGGTTGGAGTTTAGTTTCTGAGCATAGGTTGGGAAGAATCTTTAGTGATATTTTAGGAAACTTAAATCAGTTAATAGCAAATTTAAGTGATGAAGTATATCTCGTAGCTTGTGGACTTCCTTTAAAATTAAAGTAAAAGAAAAGAGGTTATACTATGGGAATGAGGAATGTTACCATAAGAAAAAATGTATTCATTGTGATTGTATTTATAATATTTATGTCTTTTTTTACTGGATGCAAGAAAACAGTAGAACCAGTTGAAAAAACGGAGTATATGCTTGGAACTATTTGTACGATAAAGGTTTACGATGCTGACAAAGAGGAGGCAATAACTAAGGCGTTTACTAGAATAAAAAATATAGAGGATAAAATGAGCGTTAATAAGGATGGAACTGAGCTGGATGCAGTAGGTGATGCTTCAGGAAAAAATCCTGTTAAAGTATCTGATGATACCTTTTATGTATTAAAAAAGGGAAGATATTATTCAGAACAGGCGAATGGTGCATTTGATATTACAGTAGGGCCGTTGGTTAAGTTATGGGGAATAGGTACAGACAAAGCAAGAGTTCCATCAAAAGAAGAAATAGAGGTAAAAAAGTCTTTAATTAATTATAAGGATTTAATTTTAGATGAACAAAATAAGACTGCTTTTCTAAAAATACCTGAAATGTCTTTAGATTTGGGTGGTATAGCAAAAGGCTATGCTGCAGATGAAGCAGCTAGAATACTAAAAGAAAATGGTGTACAGCATGGAATTGTAAATCTTGGAGGCAATATACTTGCCATTAATAGTAACCCAGATGGAAGCCCGTGGAGGGTGGGAATTCAAAATCCATTTGAGGCTAGAGGTGGTGTTTTAGGATCAGTAGAGATTACTAATAAAACAGTAGTAACTTCAGGAATATATGAAAGATATCTTGAGCAAAACGGTAAGAAATACCACCATATATTGAATCCATTTACAGGATACCCTATGGAGGATTCCCTCGCTAGTGTAACAATAATTACAGATACATCTATAGATGCAGATGCTATGACAAAAAATATATTCTATAAGGGAATAGATAAAGGCTTAGAATATGTTAAAACTTTGAAAGGCATAGAGGCTATTTTTGTAACTAAAGATAAAGAAGTTTATATTACAGATGGATTAAAAGGAAATTTAAAAATATCGAATTCAGAATTTACATTGAAAAATAATAAATAGTTTTAAAAAATAATGTTATAGATATTATTAGCAATATAAAAATAAATAATAAGTCTTGATACGTTGATTAGTTAATATTACAATTATATTATAAGTCAGTTATACTTTAGTAGGTTACTATTAAGTTACTATTGAACTGAAAAGTGCTTTCTTGAATTTTTCATAAAATAAAAATATAATAAACTTATGGTAAGCGTACATAATAATACTGGTATAACAAATATAAATGAAGAGAGGTATATAATATGGAAAAAGTAACAAAGGATATGACAATAGGCGAGATAATTAGAATGAATCCTAGATATGCAGAAGTTTTAATGACTTTTGGTATGGGATGTGTTGGATGCCCATCAGCACAAGGTGAAACAATAGAAGAAGCATCTCAAGTACATGGTTTAGATATCGATAATTTATTAAGAGCTTTAAATGCACTATAATTATTAATTTACAATAAAAAAATTTAAACTCCCGTTTTTCAACAGGGAGTTTTTTTATCTCTATATAATCAACATTTATGATTGCAGCAAGTGCACTGATGAGTACAGGATTCCAGATGTATCATAACATCAGTATTTTTTAATAAACTTTCAAGTTCATCCTCTATAATATCACATATGTCATGTGCACTCTTTATAGACATATCTTCAGGAAAAACGAGGTGCAAGTCGATATACTTAGTAGATCCGGATTTTCTTGTCTTTAAATCATGGAAATCGCAGTATACAGAGCTATGCTTAGATATAGCATTAGTTATTATACTAATTTCTTCTTCTGATAGACTAACATCCAGCAGAGGATTAAAAGCAGTTTTAAGAAGATAATATGCTTCCTTCAAAATAAATATTGCAACTAGGATAGCAACTATAGGATCTAAAAAGTTTAACTTTGTAATCCAAATCAATAACAATCCAAATCCAACACCAAGAGATGTATATACGTCTGCTTTCAAGTGGAGTGCATCTGCCTCTAAAGCTATTGAATCCTCTTCTTTAGCCACTTTATATAATTTTTTAGATACGATAAAGTTAATTCCAGCAGAAACAAACATGACAATAAAACCTATACCTAAAGACTCTATATGCTCTGGATTAATTATCTTTTTTAATGCTTCAACTATTATCCAAACTGAGGCTGAAAAAATTAGAAGTGCTTCTATAACTCCGGAAATATTCTCAATTTTACCATGTCCATAAGGGTGATGTGCATCAGCAGGTTTGTCTGATATTCTAACGGAAAAAAAGGCTATTATGGCAGCCACTAAGTCCATGGTTGAATGGATGGCCTCAGAAATTATACTTACCGAACCTGTAAAAATGCCTACAATAAGTTTAATGATTATAAGAATTGTATTAGAAAGCACTGAAAGTCTTGCTATTTTAATTTTAGCATTCATTATAAAATTACCCCCATGTATTCTTTTTGTACGTAATAATTATCAATTATTACGCCTATAAAGATCTGATTCATTATCACTTGATAATGAAATATAAATAATATAATAAGGCACAATTGGTAAAAAGTCAATGGTTTTTGAGGTGAAATAAATTATCAATTGATAAAGTATATTAGCTACAATATTAGTATATGACCAATATATGCTGAATGTTAATGTTTGATCATCTAATTATATTATAAAAAATAGCAAAATTTTTAAATTTTATGTATGAGAATCCTTCTAAATCAAATAATAAGTTGGAGAAAAAAATATAAATACTAAATTTATTAAGTGTCAGGAGGATTAGTCTTATGGCTAAAAGTATGAAAACTATGGATGGAAATGAGGCTGCAACTTATGCATCTTATGCTTTTACAGACGTTGCGGCTATATTTCCAATTACCCCATCAACGCCTATGGCAGAACTTGCTGATGAATGGGCTGCCCATGGCAAGAAGAACTTATTTGGTCAAACGGTTAGGGTCTCAGAACTGCAGTCGGAAGCAGGGGCTGCTGGAGCAGTTCATGGTTCACTTGCCGCAGGAGCATTAACCACTACTTATACAGCTTCACAAGGCTTATTGTTAATGATTCCTAACATGTATAAAATGGCTGGAGAGCAATTGCCTTGTGTTTTCCATGTAAGTGCTCGTGCTATTGCTACACATGCTTTGTCTATATTTGGTGACCATCAAGATGTAATGGCTACAAGGCAAACAGGATTTGCTCTTTTAGCTTCGACTAGTGTTCAAGAAGTAATGGATCTTGGCTCAGTAGCTCACCTATGCGCTATTAAATCAAAGGTTCCATTTCTACATTTTTTTGATGGATTTAGAACCTCACATGAATATCAAAAGATAGAAACCATAGATTATGAGGATTTAGGAAAATTAGTAGATTATAATGCTATAAAAGAGTTTAGAGATAGGTCGCTAAATCCAGAGCATCCTTCCGTAATAGGAACTGCTCAAAATCCAGATATATACTTCCAAGGAAGAGAGGCTGCAAATAGATTTTATGATTCTGTTCCTGATATAGTGGAAAATTATATGAGAGAAATTGAAAAGATAACAGGAAGAGTATATCATCCATTTGATTATTATGGAGCACAAGATGCAGAGTATATAATCGTTGCAATGGGTTCAATTTGTGATACAATAGATGAAACAATTGATTACCTTATGAAAAAAGGAGAGAAAGTTGGACGTATAAAGGTTCATCTATACAGACCGTTCTCAACAAAATATTTCTTTAACGTATTACCTAATTCCGTAAAAAGAATAGCAGTTTTAGATAGAACAAAAGAGCCAGGTTCATTAGCTGAACCATTGTATCTTGATGTTACTAAGTTATTCTATGAAAATGAAAAGAAGCCTGTAATAGTAGGAGGAAGATATGGATTAGGATCCAAAGATACAAGACCTTCGCAAATATTATCAGTATTTGAAAACTTAAAACAGGATGATCCTAAGAATGGATTTACAATTGGTATAGTAGATGATATAACTAACACTTCATTACCAGAAGGGGATATTATAAATACCACACCAGAAGGAACAATAAGTTGTAAGTTCTGGGGATTAGGTTCTGATGGTACAGTAGGGGCTAATAAGTCTGCTATTAAAATAATAGGAGACAACACAGATCTTTATGCACAAGCATATTTTTCTTATGATAGTAAGAAATCTGGAGGAAGTACTGTTTCTCATTTAAGATTTGGCAAGCAGCCTATAAAATCTCCTTATTTAGTATTTAATGCTGATTACATCGCATGCCATAACAAATCTTACGTATTCCAATATGATTTAGTAAGAGGTCTTAAAAAGAATGGTAACTTTGTATTGAATTGTCCATGGACTGGATCAGAGTTAGAAGAAAAACTTCCAGGAAATCTTAAGAGATATATTGCTGAACATAATATTAATTTCTATACCATAGATGCCGTTGCAATAGCCAGTGAAATTGGTCTAGGTGGAAGAATCAATATGATTATGCAAGCAGCGTTCTTTAAGCTAGCAAATGTAATTCCAATTGAAGATGCTATTAAATACCTAAAAGAATCTATTGAAAAGGCTTATGGTAAAAAGGGTCAAAAAATTGTAGATATGAACAAAGCTGCAGTAGATAGAGGTATAGAAGCACTAGTAAAAGTAAGTGTACCAGATTCATGGAAAAATGCAAAGGATGAAGAAAAGAGTAGTACAATAAGTAATGAATTTGTTAAGAATATACAGATGCCTATGGCGAGACATGAAGGTGATGAACTTCCTGTAAGTGCATTTAAGGGTATGGAAGACGGAAGATATCCAATGGGCACTACTGCATATGAAAAGAGAGGTATTGCAGTGATGTTACCTCAGTGGCAGATAGATAAATGTATCCAATGCAATCAATGTGCATATGTATGTCCACATGCCACTATAAGGGCTTACTTAGTAGACGAAGAAGAAATGAAGAATGCACCAGCTGGATTTGAAACAAAGAAAGCTGTTGGAAAAGGGCTAGAAGGTTTAGGATTCCGAATCCAAGTTGCTCCATTAGATTGTACTGGATGCGGAAATTGTGCAGATGTATGCCCTGCTCCAGGAAAAGCTATTGTTATGCAAACTGCAGAACAGGAGATTGAGGCACAATCTGAAAATTGGGAGTACGTAACAAATAAGGTTACAAACAAAGATCATCTAATGGATAAGAAAACTTTAAAGGGAAGTCAATTTGCAAGACCTTTATTAGAATTTAATGGAGCATGCCCAGGATGCGGAGAAACTCCATATATAAGGCTTATTACTCAATTATTTGGAGATAGAATGATGATAGCTAATGCTACAGGTTGTTCTTCAATTTGGGGTGCAAGTTCACCATCCATAGCCTATACTGTAAACGCTGAAGGGAAGGGTCCAGCATGGGGTAACTCATTATTTGAGGATAATGCAGAATTTGGATATGGAATGTTCCTAGCTGTAGGTCAGATGAGAAATAGAATAGCAGATTTAATGAAGCAGTATATGGCTGGCCAGACAGATGATAAAGTTAGAGAAGCTTTTGATGAATGGCTTAAGTCTAAAGAAGAAGGGGAGGAGTCTGCATCAGCATCAGCTAAAGTTTTAGAGGCACTAAAAGCTCAGGATTATAATTCTAACCCAATATTGAAAGAAATAATGGAGAAAAAGGATTATTTAATTAAGAAATCACACTGGCTTATTGGTGGAGATGGTTGGGCTTATGATATAGGATATGGTGGATTAGATCATGTTCTTGCAACGGGAGAAGATGTAAATATATTTGTAATGGATACAGAAATATATTCAAATACAGGAGGACAGTCTTCTAAAGCGACTCCAACATCTGCTGTTGCAAAATTCGCAGCAGCTGGTAAAAAGGTAAGAAAGAAAGATTTAGGGTTAATGGCTATGAGTTATGGATATGTATATGTTGCTCAGATTGCGATGGGAGCAAATATGAATCATACAATAAAGGCGATAGTTGAGGCTGAAAAATACAAAGGACCATCTTTAATAATAGCATATGCTCCATGTATAAGCCATGGTATAAAATCCGGTATGGGAACTAGCCAAAAAGAAGAAAAGAAAGCAGTAGAATCAGGATATTGGCACTTATACAGATACAATCCAACATTAAGTGAGCAGGGTAAAAACCCATTTGTAATGGATTCTAAAGAACCGACACAATCATTTAGAGAATTTATAAATGGTGAAATTAGGTATACTTCACTAGCAACAGTATTTCCTGATATTGCTGAAGAATTATTTACAACTGCAGAAAAACATGCAAAAGAAAAATATCAAACTTATAGACGACATGCTGATATGCAGTATTAATTATTGAATTTTAAGATAAGTCTATATTAAATCCATATCTAATAAATTTAATAAGCATCATGTGTAGGGTTATCTCTTATGGTGCTTATTTATGCAATAAAAGAGTCCTCTACAAGAAGAGGACTCTTTTATTATAGTACATCAAATCTATTATTTTTCATTACTATCAACATAATCTTTTGCATTTCGAGTTTCATTTTCACTAGGTATACTTACATTGGAAACAGGTTTTGTTTCTTCAATATTAGCCCATGAAGCAGTCTCATGTTTTTCAATAGGTGTTTCAAAAGAACAGCTTTTAATAGTCTTTTTACTCATTTCTATCCATCCCTTCATATTAATATTTTATGACTCTTTCATATATTAGTATTTTCAAAGTTTATAAAAGCTATAAGTAGAATTATTAATAAAATAAGTAGGTATGTGGAAATAACATAAGAATATATAAGTTAACTCTGTAGAATAATAAGTTATAAATATTAATTTTTTGAAGTAAATCTTGTGATTAAGTTTAATTGAATGAAAAAATATTAAATTTGAGTTAAGAGGTGTTAATTGTCAATGATAATTATTTATCACGATGTAGGAGGAACACATTCTACAGCAGTTGCAGCCAATATTCATATAAACAATCTACCAATAGATAAAGTTCCAGATAAAAATGAAATACTATCTCTCCCGACTTTTGACAAAATACAGAAAAGTCAGCTTGGACACTTATTATACATAGGGGAAGATGAATTTGGGTTTAAGGTATATACACTTGGTCGTAAATATAAGCCTAATTTTGTAATCCCAGCAATGGTAGATTCCTTTAATATTGCTGGAATAAAAGCAGAGGAGCTTTATATAGTTGACACTCATCCTGCGGTAAACATATGGATGAAAATAGGGGGATTTTCATCTCGACGATTAAATCTTGTTACCTTTGGAAGACCTATAGTGACTTATGGAACTTTAAAAACCTATAAAAATATTGCAGCTATAGTAAGAGGTGTTAAAGAAACAATAAAAAAGGGGAGGGTCACTAAGAAAAATTAGAGATAGCTATTAATGTATATTACAACTTTTTAATGAGAAACTATTATAGGAATGTTAAAGTTTGATATTATATTAGTTCTTTAGGAAGCTTATGAAGTGTAAACTTGAATCAGATGGGGGTTCAAACCCCACCTGACTATTAGTTGAACGAATCCAGGGGCGTAGCCGCTCTTTACTCCCACTTTGTAGAAGATGGGAGTATTAGAGCGGGTAGTCGTCGGATAAATTTTGATAGGAGTGAAATTTTATGAGGATCGAAAAAATAGCAGACAAAATGGTTTACTTGGATAATACATTTACCAAGAGAGTTTTATTCAATGAGGAAAAGGTTCTAGCTTTTGTTTTGAATCTCAAAAGTGGTCAAGAATTGCCACCACATCAGCATGAAGAAAGTGACTTAGTTCTTCATGTAATTGCAGGTAAAGGTGAATTGACAATAGATGGAAAAGTGAATAGTATTGAAGTAGGAGATGCTATTCATTGTGCAGGGGAGGAGATGTTTAGTTTAAAGAATAATGGTAATGAAAATATGTCTTGTTTTGTAGTTATAGCACCAAGACCATCACCTAAAGCCTATGCTGATGAATTTGGAGATAAATAAGTAAATTTTAGAAGCTCTATTTATCTTATGACTAACAATCAGATAAATAGAGCTACACTAAATTATCGCACATCTAAAAGATTAATTTAATCTTGTTTAAAATTTAAGTTTCCACTTCATATAATTAACTAACCTCCTAGTGTTATATCCTGCTCATCATACCATTGTAGTGCTTTATACACGTGTGATGGCTTAAAATCAGGCCAATAATCATCTATAATATAAAAATCAGAGTATACAGATTGAACTGGCAAGAAGCCGCTAAGTCTTCGTCTACCACCCCATCTTATTATTAGATCTACCCTACTTATATCAGAGGATTTTAGTGAATTTACTATGTGCTTTCTGTTTGTAGTTTCTAAATCAAGAACGTCACTTAAATCCCATTCCCAACCATAGTTAACTAAAAAGTTAATCTTCATAGTGCCTTTACCAAAAGTTTTTCTTTCGGTAAAGGGCAATAATTCCTTTGGAAACATAGGAGACTTAGTATTACCAACAACTAAAAGAGAAGCATCTTCTTTTGAAAGCATTTTAACAGCATCTATACAGGCTAGAGTAAAGGCTTTAGTCTGTACTGCTGGACGTTTAGTATTGTCAGTAGTAAATCCGTAGTAAGTTAGCTCATTAACACCCAGTTCCTTGCAAATTTTAAACAATTCCAATCCTGGCTTTAGTCCTGGTCCATACCCTTGCTCTTTACTTAAACCATTATTTACTGCCCAACGTCTATTTCCATCAGGTATAATCCCAATATGATTTGGAACTCTCATATGATAACCTCCTCAATATAAAACACTAATCTCATTATTACCATTAGTTGCTAATATTATTCCGATTAGGAAAAGTTTGCTAGATATAATTAGGGTGATTTATCCTAATAATAATTATAGGGAGGTGTTACAATGCAAAAATATGTATGTGTTGTATGTGGGTATATTTATGACCCTGAGACAGGAGACCCAGATAACGGAGTTAATCCAGGAACATCCTTTGAGGATATACCAGAGGATTGGGTATGCCCATTATGTGGAGTAGGAAAAGACCAATTTGAAGTAACAGATTAAACATATAATTTTTTTAGAAAAGATACCTCTACGTTTAGTAAGGTATCTTTTTTACATACAAATTTTTTTATTGCAGATAATAACTTAATGTAATAATTCAAGTTATTTAAAGAATAAAAGGTAAAACTATTGAAGCAAGATCTTAATTCAGATGGGGATTCTTTTACCCCATCTGAATTTTAGAGCTGCGAATGCATGGCTTACTTGGCGTTGAACTCCCACTTGAAGAAGTGGGAGAGTTACGCCAAGTTAGTCAGGTTAAATAGTGAAATATAAGTTAATTAAGGGAGGAATAAAAATTGGATGCTGTAGAGTTGATGAAGGAAGAGCATGAATATATAAAAAGAGGACTAAATGTTATTAGAAAAATGAGTATATCCATACTGGAATCAGGAGAGATTGACTATGAGGATTTCAAAAGTATAATTGAGTTTATAAGGAATTATGCAGACAAACACCATCATAATAAAGAGGAATCTATTCTTTTTAAAAAAATGGAAGAACAAATAGGAGGAATGGTGAAAGCACCGCTTTCAGGAATGTTTATAGAACATGACCTAGGTAGGCTCTTTATCAGCAATTTAGAATTAGCTTTACAAAGAGTTAAAAAAGGAGATAGGGATTCGAGGGTAGATGTTATAGCAAATGCTATAGGTTACACAGATTTACTCACTAGGCATATTGATAAAGAAGATAAAGCTATTTATTCTTTCGCAAAGAGAGCTTTAAGTGTAGAGTCATTAGAAGATGTAAATAATGCATGTAGGGCGGTAGAGGAATCTGCTGCAGAAACTAATATACAAGATACCTATATGAAAATCTTAAAAAGATTAGAAGAAAAGTGGCAGTAAGCTATAGGATAAACTTTAGAGAAAAAGGCACCGGATTATTATTTCATCTCCGGTGCTCAGTATTATTTTTTTAGAATTTCAAAAGTAGCCTCATTACGATTTGCATTGTAAACGAAGTTATTATTTACAGAGTCAACAAATGATTTTACCCAAGCATCTCTTAACTCATAGAATAGAGAGACATTTCCTTGAACTGAATCCCAATAGCCTCTGTGTAAACACATTTCATTTCTCCATTCTACTTTATCATCAGAGTTTTCAGTAATAACATTTACTCTATCACAAGGCATGCCTTCTAAAATATAATTATTTAATGCTTGATAAATTTCAGGGGCATTATTAACTTCATATTTTTGTTTTGCATCTTCTCCGCATTGGGTTCCTTGCTCGGAATAAAGCTTAATAGCAATATTTTTAACTTCGTCTCCATAAGTATTGTATAATTTTGTTATTAAAGCAGCCTGCCTTGTCTCAGCTATAGATATTTTATTTTGTAGCCATCCGTGAATGTTAGTAAGATCAATCAATTCCTCAATAGGTTTAGCTTCTAAAGGGTAGCCAAAATTATCCTTTATATCAGTGTATATTTTTTCAGTATTTTCTCCAAACTTCTCTGTATAGGACTTAACTAAATTTGACTCTAGTTCCTCATACAAACTTATTTTATTGAATAACCATGTGTGAATAGGGGCTAAAAATCTACTCATTTAAATTTCTCCTCTCATTAGTCAAATAAATCATATAGAGTAATGTAATATTACTTTATGTAATTATTAAGTTATTTTTAATAGTGAATTCTATATATTAGTTTATGAATTTTATTATATTATTAAACATACATTTTTTCAGTAACATAAGTTACGGACAATTAAGTTTGTTTTTATCAAAGTCAACTTATTTGTATTTGATATAAATAAAAAGTTAGGTTATACTGAAAAATGCATGGTAAATGCATGTATTTAAGGAGGATTGTTGGAAGATGAATGTAGTGATAGAAAATATAAAAAAGAGAAGAAGTATAAGAAAGTACTTGGCAGAGCAAATAAACGAAACTGAATTAAATGAAATAATAGAAGCAGGTATATATGCTCCAAGTGCTCATAATGAGCAGCCATGGCATTTTACAGTTATACAAAATAAGGAACTGATTGATTTTATAAGTGTTAAAACTAAGGAGGCAATGGCTAACTCAGAGGTTGAATGGATAGCTAAAATGGGTAAAAATGAAAAACTTCATATTTTTTATGATGCACCTACAGTTATTATTGTTTCTGGAAGAGATGAAGGATTTTCTCCAATTGTTGATTGCTCAGCGGCCACGGAAAACATGATGCTTGCAGCAGAAAGTTTAAATATAGGTTCTTGTTGGAATGGGCTTATAAAGTACTTTTTTCAGCAAGAAGATCAAATCAGTAAGTTAAATATACCAGAAGGATATACTCCTTTTTATGCTGTAACCTTTGGTTATAAGCAAGTTACACCAACTAGGGTACTAGAAAGAAAAAAGAATGTTGTAAGTTATATAAAATAAAGGAATAGAACTCACTAAAATGTACCCCATAGAGTAGACACTTAAAAAAGGTCTATACGATAGGGTACATTTTACACGGTTCTATTCTTCTATTTTATATTGCTATTAAAACTACGTAAGTTCTGCGAAACCTTCACCAAGAACTTCATTTACTTCATTTACTGTAATAAAGGCTCTAGTATCAATATCCTTTATATAATCTTTTAATTTTAAGAATTGCTTTCTATCTACTATGGTAGTTATTACTTCTCTTTCATTATCGTGGTAAGCTCCTTTAGCATAATAGATTGTTGCGCTTCTTTCTAATTTATCCACAATATAATTCTTTATTTCCTTACCTTCACTACTTATTATTGCAACTTGTTTATAGGTGTTAAGGCTTGCAATAACTTTATCTATAACAGTAGCAGTTATTATAACACCCAGTATCGCATACAATCCTTTATCTATTCCAAATACAGCTGTAGCAGCTATTGTAATAGTAATATCTGAAGCTAAAAGTGATTTACCAATACTAATTTTAAAATATTTATTTATTATTTTAGCAATGATATCAGTTCCGCCGGTAGAGGCATTTTGATTAAATACTATTCCCATACCTAATCCACAAATTAAGATACCAAATATAAGCTGTACCAAAACATCATTGCCTAGGGGCTTAATATTAGGAAAAATCTTTTCCAATAATAAAACCATACCGGATATTGAAAAACTACAGAATATAGTTCTTCCGCCGAAAATAGGTCCAATTACTATCATACCTATAACAAATAACATAAGTTCCATACCC
This sequence comes from Clostridium magnum DSM 2767, assembly GCF_001623875.1. Taxonomy (GTDB): domain Bacteria; phylum Bacillota; class Clostridia; order Clostridiales; family Clostridiaceae; genus Clostridium_AM; species Clostridium_AM magnum. The sequence continues at coordinate 560,826 of NZ_LWAE01000001.1, forward strand.
ATCATAAATACACCTATTGGGATATTTTGGAGTATGCTATTTATAATTATAGCAGCTCCGCTTATTCCTCCGGCAGCAATATGGTTTGGTGCAAGAAAAAAGTAAGTTCCAATTGCAACCAACAGACCACCAAAAAAAATTAAAAGAAAACTTCTTAAATTTTTTTTCAAAATAATTCCCCCCCTTTTTGTTCGATAAGAATCAGATGGGTTTTGAAACCCCATCCTGATTCAGGTTTCCACTTCATTTAGCTAAGAATTCGTCAAAAAAGAGCATATGAATCCAAGTAAATAAATACCTCAGATTGATATGCTCTCATTACACACATTAATAATAAATCTCTGTGTGAACGTCTTTTAATTAAATTAAGTATAACTTCAAAGATAATTACATTTTACCATATAGAATACAGTTATGTCAAATAGTTTCAAATATTAACTTGATAATAAAAAGGGCTAGTTTGACAGTTAGGTTTTGCATTAAATCAAATAGGGTACTATAGTTGCATTTGTGAGGTAAAAGTAATAATTGACAAAATTCGGATAACATTATAAAATCTAAAATGAGTACTCACTCATTTTGGGATTGTGGACTCGTAGAGTATTAAGATTAAAAATATAGGAGGTAATTATGAGTTCTAATATACCAGAAGATAAAGATTCATTAGAGAGGTTTTTATTTGATGAAAATTTTTCAGAAGAGGACATAACTAAAAGACAATGGCAAATAATAAATGCTGCAACAAAAATTTTTGCGGAAAAAGGCTTCGAGGGAGCTCGAACCAGTGAAATTGCAAAGGAAGCTGACGTAGCGGAGGGGACAATATTTAGGTACTATAAAACAAAAAAAGATATATTAATGGGACTTGTGCTTCCGTTAATTATAAAGTTTTTTAGACCGTTAATTTTAAAATCTGCAGAACAAATCGTACAAAATGAAGCAGATAAAGCTATTGAAGAAGTATTGCAAAGTTTATTTTTAGATAGATTAGATTTAATAGAAAATAACTTACCATTGGTGAAAACCGTTTTTATAGAGTCTTCATATCACCCAGAACTTCTAAATATAGTTCAAAATGAAATAGGAGCTAAAATTATTCCTTTCATAAGTGCATTTATCGAGGATAATATAAAAAATGATAACTTTAGGGAAATAGATCCTTTAGTAATAACTAGAACTCTAATGAGTTTACTAATGGGATATATAGTATTTACTAACATTTTTCCGGAGACTTTTAAAATAGAAAGCGATGAGGATGAAATTAAAAAAATTATAGATATATTCTTGCATGGAGCCGGAAACAAAAATAGCAGGATTGAAGAGGCTTAATCGTTAAATACCCTAATCACAAGATTTTTATTTGGTGATATAGAATCATTTTTAATATATGAGTTTAATTATGGGAGTGGTGAAGTTGGAAAAAAAGAATAAGGTAAAAGTTATAATGCTTCTATTAGTAATAGGAGTTATAACCTCAGCTTTCTTTTTGTTTAAATCTACAGAGTATAACAAATCAAATGAATTTATCTACTATGGAAATGTAGAAGCGGATAAAATAAATGTGTCTGCTGAGGTATCAGGAAAAGTTAGTGAATTGAAGGTTAAAGAAGGAAGCAAAGTTAAAACTGGGGAGTTGATTGCTACTATTGGGTCTAATGAAAGCTCCTTGAAGCTTCAAAATGCTGAAATTTCTATTAAAAATGCAGAAAATGAGCTGGGAAAAATACAAGATGGTAATAGAGCAGAAGAAATAAAGTCACAACAAGCTTTAGTAAGACAAGCTCAAGCTTTAGTGGAACAAGGAGAATCTGCACTAAAAGTAGCTCAAAATAATGTTTCTGCTGCAAAAACAAATTCTGATTATAAAAAGAAAAAATATGAAGATGCATCAACATTGTATAAAAATGGAGCTGAGGCGAAATCTACAGTAGATGCAGCAAAAAATGAGTTAGACAATGCACAGAGTACTTTAGATAATGCTATGGGTTCTTTAGATAGTACACAAGCACAGCTAAATAATTACAAGGCACAGCTTGATGCTTCTAGCGAAAAATTAAATTTATTAGTTAATGGTGCAACTGAAAGAGATAAAAACAGTGCCGAGTACAACTTAGATAAAGCAAAAAAAGATTATGAGTTATCCAAAATTGCACTGGATAAGAGTAAAATAGTAACGGCTAAAGATGGAGTTATAGAAACTGTAAACTTTAAAGAAGGGGAGTATGTTACTCCAGGAAGTCCTATAGCTACTTTGCTAGATAATCAAAATATGTGGGTAAAGGTTTATGTGCCGGAGAGTATATTGCCTTCTATTAAGTTGAATAAAGAAGTAATACTTAAAAGTGAATTTTTAAAAGATAAAACAATAAAGGGAAAAGTTATTTATATTTCCCCAGAGGCAGAATTTACTCCGATGAATATTGTTACTAAAAAGGATAGAATGAAGCTTGTGTATGAAGTTAAAATAAGAATTTTAGATAACTTGGAGTCTGTAAAGCCAGGTATGCTTATGGATGTAAATTTGAAGTGATGGAGGCTTTAAGATGGAATATGCCATTTCAATAAAAAATCTTACAAAACAGTTTGGTGACTTTACTGCAGTTAATGATTTATCTTTTGATATACCTAAAGGAAAAATCTTTGGTTTTTTAGGACCTAATGGCTCTGGAAAGTCAACAACCATAAGAATGATTTGTGGAGTACTAAGGCCTACCTCAGGAGAAGGAAAAGTACTAGGCTATGATCTTGTAAAGGAGTCCGAAAAGATCAAACAAAATATAGGATATATGTCACAAAAGTTTAGTTTGTATGAGGACTTAACTGTAGAAGAAAACTTGGAGTTTTATGGAAATATTTATATGTTACCTAAAGATAAGTTAGAGCAGAGAAAAAAAGAATTAATTAATATGGCAAATTTAAATGGAAAGGAAAAAAGCTTAGCAGGAACTTTATCCGGTGGTTGGAAACAAAGATTAGCCTTAGGATGTTCACTTATTCATAATCCTAGCCTGTTAGTGCTTGATGAGCCTACTGCAGGAGTTGATCCTGTATCTAGAAGAGAATTTTGGAATACCATTACTGGTTTAGTTAAGGATGGGATAACTGTCTTGGTAACTACTCACTACATGGATGAAGCATCTATTTGCGATATTATTGGTTTTATATATAATAGTAAGCTTATTACTATTGACACCCCTGAAGCTTTATATAAAGAGCACGGCACAGACAATATTGAGGATATATTTATAAATTATGTTAAAGAGCTTTCGAATAGAAATGTTATATCCTCTTTTAATGATTTAAAGATATCGAGAGAGTAAAGGGGGTGTTGAAAATGAGATGGAAAAGAATGCTTACAATTACAAAGAAAGAATTCATACACATAAAAAGGGATAAAGCCAGTTTAGCTATAGCTTTAATGATGCCTATCATGATGCTTTTACTTTTTGGCTTTGCAGTTAATACTGATGTAAATAATGTAAGCCTAGTAGTTTACGACGGAAGTAAGACTTCTGATAGCAGGGAATTGATAAGCAAGTTTACTAATTCTTATTATTTTAAGGTTTATGGGGCTGTGGATTCACCGGAGGATGTAGAAAAATATATAAGCATGGGAAGGGTAAAGGTAGGATTAGTTATACCACCTGATTACGCAAAAAACTTGAGAAGAAACAGCAGTGCTGAAGCTCAGATACTAGTAGATGGCTCGGATCCCACTATAGCAAGAACAGCTATGTCTTACTCTCTATTAATCGGCAATAACTATTCACTAAATTTACGAAAAATCCAAGTAGGTAAGTCTGGAGTGGAAAATAGTTCAAACATAGGTGTAAATTTAAAGCCCTCGTTTTATACAATCCAACTTTGGAGAGCAGTAAGTTTAACATACCGGGAGTAATTGGATTAATTCTTCAAAATATAACTGTTATTCTAACATCTTTCGCTATGGTGCGAGAAAGAGAAAAAGGCACAATAGAACAACTTATTATGACTCCGGTTACAGCATTTGAACTAATAGTTGGCAAGCTAATACCATATACTATTATAGGTTTTTTCGATATGGTTATTGCTCTAATCTTAGGTTATATAATATTTGGAGTATCTGTAAAGGGAAGTATAGTATTACTAATATTATTAGGAACTTTATTTTTAATATGTTCCTTAGCAATGGGAATGCTTATATCTACTGTTGCAAAAACTCAACTTCAGGCTATGCAGGCATCAATTGCATTATTATTGCCAAGTGTACTTCTTTCAGGATTTATCTTTCCTAGAGAGGCTATGCCTCAGCTAGTATACTATCTCAGTTGTGTTTTACCTATGACATATTTCCTTGAAATTTTAAGAGGAATTATTGTTAAAGGAGTAGGAATTTCACATCTAATTAGTCCTATTGTTTCTTTGTTGGCATTAATTTTAATAATCATAGCAGCTACTATGAAAAAATTTAGTAAGACACTTGATTAAACTTAAATAAAACTAACTTCAGCATTAATATGCTTAAGTTAGTTTTATTTAATCTGAAAATATTATTTAAGTATCTTAGTCTAAAAGTTTAATAATCTCTACCTCATAGTCTCCATCAGGTGATGAAACAGTCTTCTTTTCACCTATCTTTGATTTATATAATACTTCACCTAGGGGAGATTCTATACTAATCTTCATATTTTTAGCATCTGCCTCAACTGAACTTACTAAAGTAACTTCTTCTGTTTCGTCAAAATCATAAAACTTTACTAATGCAGTCTTATTAATACCAAATACATCTGCTTCATCAGAATCTTCTATTAGAACTGCATTTTTTAATTGTTCTTCAATTTCCATTATTCTTGTTTCATTTATGGATTGATCATCTTTAGCAGCATCGTAATCTGCATTTTCACTTAAATCTCCTTGTGAACGAGCATGCTTTAAAGCCTCTTTAATTTCTGCTCTTTTAACTGTTTTTAAGTAGTCTAATTCGCCTTCTAATTTTTTCTTTCCTGCTTCTGTCAGCATTACTTTTTTCATATAAAAGTCACCTACTATTCTAAAATTTGTATATATTTACTTTAATTTAAATCTATCTTCTTTACTACAATATTATAATATTACTAATACAATAATACAAGAAGATAAGCTTGAAATTAAGGTATTTCTTAAGTGCTAGTTGTTGATATTTTATATCTTGCGTATATCAATATGATTTCAATCAGTAATATAAAGATTAATGTTAATAATAGCTTTAAAAAGTTTGACATGCAATACCCCTCCTATTGATAATTCTATGTAAGAGGGACATGCTACAGCATTACTTTTTTTTGTTTCTAGTACCTTTTTTCTTTTTTTGAACAGAATATCCAAACTTTCCTATAGCTTTTGGTGTAACAGGAAAATATTCTCCATGAGAATAGCATATAAGATCAGCTTTTTCTAAATGGATTTTACCATTAGTATCGATTAAATTCTCTTCTACATGGATATTTAAAACTTCCGCTAAGAAAAGATCATGGCTTCCTAGTGGAGTTATGCTCCTAACTTTACACTCAAGTGTTACAGGGCACTGTTTTATGCCAGGTACATCTACATTTTCGCTGTCTTCTAATATAAAATTACATTCTTTTATTTTATCTATGTTTTTTCCAGAACGTACTCCACAAAAATCAACACTGCGGACTAAATCTTTTGAGGGTAAATTTACTACAAATTCAGAAGTTTCTTTTATGTATTCATAGGATAATCTTTCGGGGCGTATAGCTACAGTTATCATAGGTGGTTTTGTGCAGGCTGTACCAATCCATCCAACGGTAAATGCATTAACTTTTCCCTCTTTATTTTTAGAAGTTATAAGTACTGCAGGTACCGGATTTAGCATGGCACTTCCTTTAAAAGATACTTTAGTCATATGTTCTGATATCCTCCTTGTACTTTTACAACTACATAAGAAGCTCACAATATTTAATATTGTGAGCTTCTTATGTAACTAATTGTTTGAATTGAAAAGATTATTAAAGATTAATTATTTTTTGCTTTTAGCTATTTCTATATTTAGTCTTCTACCCTGTAGTCTTTTTCCTATACATTCCTTCATAATAGGATTTACAAGTCTTTCTGGTACATCGATAAAAGTAAATTTATCGAATATATCTATATCACCTATTTCTCCAGCATTTACATTAGCGGTTGTTGATATAAAAGTTACTAAAGATTTAGGAGTAATCCTATCAATTCTACCTACAGATAGGAATAATCTAACATTCTCATCTGATTTTATAGAATTCTCAGTATAATCAAAGCTGAGTTCTTTTTCAAATAGCATTTTCATAAGAGCAGCAGCTACATCTACTAGGTTATATTCTTCATCTAATTCAGTGGCAACTTGAATGAAATTCTTAAAGTTATCTTCCTCTAGAGTTTGTTTAATATCTTTAACTATATTTTTATATTTAGTTTCAAAAATTTCATCTATTGTAGGAACATCTTTTCTCTTTATTTTGCTCTTAGTAGACTTTTCTATTTGTTTTAAGAACATATACTCTCTAGGAGTAACAAGTGAATAAGCAGTACCTTCTTTGTTTGCTCTTCCTGTTCTCCCTATTCTATGAACATATGACTCTATGTCTTGAGGTAGTTCATAGTTTATTACGTGAGATACGTCATCAACATCAATACCTCTTGCTGCAACATCTGTAGCAACTAGGAAATCTAAAGTACCTTCCTTAAACTTTCTGAGAGTATTAAGTCTTTGATTTTGATTCATGTCTCCGTGCATACCTTCAACATTATAACCTCTAGCTTGCATAGACTCAACTAGTTCATCTACGCCTCTTTTAGTCTTGCAGAAAATTATAGAACTAGAAGGTTCATCTACATCTAGAATTCTGCATAAAGATTCAAATCTATCCTTAGCTTTTATTTCATAGTAGTGCTGTTTTATTCTTTCAACAGTCAATGCATTTTTAACTATTTTTATGTGCTTTGCATCTTTTTTCATATACTTGGAAGCTAATCTTTTTATTTGATCTGGCATAGTAGCAGAGAAAAGTAAAGTCTGTCTGCTAGTATTTGATGCTTTAATGATTTCTTCTATATCCTCGATAAATCCCATGTTAAGCATTTCATCTGCTTCATCAAGTATTAAGAATTTTATTTCACTTAAATCTATGGTATTTCTTTTTATGTGATCTAAGATTCTTCCAGGAGTACCAACAACAATATCTACACCTTTTCTTAAAGATTTAATTTGTCTATCTATTGGCTGGCCACCATAAACAGGAAGTAATTGAAGTCTTTTGAACTTTCCTACACGAGTTAATTCGTCATTTACCTGAATTGCAAGTTCACGAGTTGGAGCAAGTATTAAAGCTGATATTTTAGTGTTATTTTCTATCATGCTCATCATTGGAGCACCAAAAGCTAAAGTTTTACCAGTACCAGTTTGTGCCTGACCGATTATATCATGGCCTTCTAGGATTACAGGTATAGCTTCCGCTTGTATTTGTGAAGGTTCTTCGAACCCCATTGCATCTATAGACTGAAGTATTTTCTCATCAAGTTTTAAATTATTAAATTTTATATTTTCCATTAAAATTCCTCTTTCTTCTTTTAAATTCCTCTTTCTTCTTTATAATATAAAAACAAACTCTATCATAACATAGTATTTACACATTATCAATTTTTAATTTCAAAATTTGAAAATTTTTAAAATTACTTTCATATAATAGAGATATATTTAATATCAAACTTTTTTAGTCAAGGTATTCATATATATATTACCCAAGAAGCTTTTTATTTCTACTAATATAAATTATAATATAATGTACTAATATTATTTTATAATTTATATTATTTTATAAGTTATATTAAAAATATTAATTGTAAGAAGATAACTATTTAGTAGTTATAGTACATTATCTAATGTACTATGAGGTAAAGGAGATATTGTATGTTTGATGGAAAACAAAAAGTTTTGCCTAATGGAATAAAGTTAATTACCATAAAAAAAGATACACAAATAGCAGCTATACATGCAGGTATAAAGATTGGGTCTATATATGAAAAACCAAATGAAAAGGGAATATCTCATTTCATAGAACATATGCTCTTCAAGGGAAGTAGGAACAGAACAAATGAAGAGCTTAACATGGAACTAGAAGCATTGGGAGGAGAATATAATGCTTATACAGATAATACAAGCACAGTATACAGCATAACTGCACTGAGTGATGAGTTAGAAAAGTCAGTAGAACTACTTTCGGATATGCTGATAAATGCGGCCTTTCCAAATGAGGAAATTGAAAAGGAAAGAGATGTAATACTTGCAGAGATAAGGACAAGTAAAGATGACGTTGAGGACTTCAGCTTCAAAAAAATAAATGAAATAGCATTTAATAAAAGTCCTTTAAAATATGAGACTATAGGGGACGAAAAGAATGTAAAAAAATTTAACAAAGAGAAGTTGATAAATTTTTATGAAAAGTATTATGTACCAAATAACTGTTATATATCCATAGTTTCACCCTTTGATCATGATGAAATATCGGACATGGTATGGAGATATTTTAAAGAGTGGATCTGGAAAGAATTTAAAAGGGAAGAGGTTATTGTTGAGAATAATATACCTTGTAAAAAGGTTTCTTATAAGAAAGATATAGAACAGAGTACGATAATTTATTTATTTACCTTTCATAACGTAAATAAAGAAGAAGAGCTAGCCCTTAGAATATTAAATCATAAATTTGGTGAGAGTGCCAACTCTATATTATTTAGAGAGTTAAGAGAGGAAAGAGGCTTAGCATATGACGTATACAGTGACTTGGACTTAACTAGCAATGTTAAAACTTTATATATATATACTGCAGTTGGTGAAGAAAGTATAGAAGAAACTATTAAAGTTATAGACGAGTGTATTGATAGAATAAAAAATGAGGAGATTATTTTTGATGATAGCACTATAAAACTTATGAAAAAGGTTTTAAAGACTGCAGTTGCATTTACATTAGAAGACTCTACTGATATCGGAAATTATGTACTCCATCAAATTATTGATGATGACGATATTTATAAGTTTGTAAGTGATATGAAGAAGTTGGAACAGGTAAAGAAAAAGGATATATATGATGTGGCTAAGTTGGTGTTAAGAGAACCTACTATACACATACTGAAAAAGCAGAAATAAAAGTTATCTGAATTATTAAGTTTGAAAGTCATATGGATGGAGATTCTAATATGAGTAAAAAGAAAAACATTATAACAAAAATTGAATTACAAAAGAGAAATAAAGACAGAGTAAATGTATATATAAATGAAGAATTTTCATTTGCTTGTAGTGCGGAGCTGATATATACATATAGTTTGTCAAAAGATAAAGAAATAGATATTGATTCTTTAAAAGAAGTAATTGACAAGGATAACTTTATAAAATGTAAAAGTTACGCCCTAAAAATTATAGAGAGAACTTATAAGACAGAAAGGCAAATTTTTGATAAATTAGTTCAAAAAGAATATGATGAAAAAATTATAAATAAAACTATAGATTTTTTAAAAGAGTATAAATTTATTGATGATGTAAAATATGCTGAAGCCTATATAAAAGACAAGTTAAAGTCTCAGGGGAAAAATAGAATAAAATATGCTCTTATAAATAAGGGAATTAATGAAATTTTAGTAAAGGAAAAATTAAGTTGTCTAGATTCGGATATCGAAGAGAATACAGCATTAAAATTAGCAGAGAAGAAGTATAGATTACTAATAAAAAATGAATCGGATAATAGAAAAATTTACAAGAAGCTAGGTGATTATTTAGTAAGAAATGGGTACAATTTAGATATTGTACAAAATATCTTGAATAATATAGTAAAACAAGAGATAAATGATCTAAATATGACTGAAACTCAACAGGAAAGACAAGATGAAGATGTAAGCAAGTTATATGAACTTGCAGAAAAAAGGTATAGTATTATAATGAAATCAGAAGATGACAGCAGAAAGATTTATAAAAAGTTAAGTGACTATCTTATCCGCAGAGGTTATTCTTGGGACAATATAAAATCTGTGCTAAATTCTATTATGAAGTGAAATAATGATATAAATAATAAAAATGTTTTGGGTTTAAGGCTCAAAACTATTTTTAATAATCTCTATTAAATGAGAGGTGAATAATGATGAATATGAAACTTAATCCTGTAACAGCTGCGATAGTAATATTATTCTTCTATCCAATATTAAAAGGTTTTTTATTTAAGTTTTCTTCCCATGATTTAAAATCTGATATAGATGATATAAATAGAAATGTAGCCTTTGTTATTGCACTATTTATAGGAATCTATTATGGTAAAAAGATTTTTATACAACATGATTATGGTATATATATAGATATTTATAGGCTAATACCACAAGATATAGTACAGTATATAGAAAATAATACTCTTATAATTTATGCTATAATAATACCTTTGTTAGTGCTGATATGCTACAAAATTATTAGACTTATGTTTGATCTTATAAACTATTTAACTTTTTATCCCATTTTAGATAGTATAGATAGATTTTTAAGTTCAAAAAGTAATTTTTTTAAAAGGATGATAGGATCACTTTTCCAAATTCCTAAAGCAGTATGCTACGTGCTCATAGTATCATTTATCTTAAATATGTTATCCATATTTAGTACAAACAATAAATTAAATAAATATTTAGAGACATCTGAGCCTTATAGTGTTATTTGTGAAAATATTATTATTCCAGTTACTAATTCGCAAATTGCTAAGAATTTACCCCATATAATAAACAACTCATTTAAGATTGTAATTAGGGAAAATGAACCTAAAGAAACGGCAACCGGTAAGGCTGTTACAAAGGGTAAAACTATAGTTTACTATAATGGAGTTACTCTTGATGAAGGAGTGAAATCTAACAATGATATAAATCAATTTGCTAAAGGTCTTGTTGAAAATGAAAGTAATACTAAAGCAAAGGCAAAAACATTATATAATTGGATAGGAAACAATATATCTTATGACAATGATAAGGCAAATAAGGTTTTAAACAATGATTTTAATGTACAATCCGGGGCAATTACTACCTTTAATTCAAAAAGAGGAATTTGTTTTGACTACTCCTGCTTATATGTCGCAATGTGTAGAGCAAATAATATAAAGGTTAGACTTATAACAGGAGAAGGATTTAATGGAGTAAGCTGGGTAAGCCATGCATGGAATCAAGTGTATTTACCTGAAGAAGACAAGTGGATTAATGTAGATACAACCTTTTACAAGGGAGGAAATTATTTTAATAGCAAAAGGTTTGAACTAGATCACAAAGATGCTCAAATTGCCGGCAAATGGTAGATAAACAAAATTTTAAAATAATATGTTTTTTTAGCAAAAAGTTGTATAATTTATGGTGATAACAATATGGGAGATGGTTGGTTATGGAAAAGTACAAAAACAGAATAAAGAAAAATAAACAGAGGAAAAGAAGAAATTTTATTATTATTGTAGGATCATTATTAATTCTATTTACCATTGGTTTTTATCTAGGTGGAAGAATATCCAATAAAAAAAGCGTTGTAGTAAGTGCAGCTAATAGTACCACAGTTAATACGGAAAAAGATGGACAGAAAAAAAGTACCGAAGATAGTATGAATAAAAGAGAGACTAATATAACGAATAATAATAATAATAATAATAAAGGCGAAGGGGGAATTTTTGACCCATATAAGCCTGATGGGAAAAAAGTAGCATATCTTACTTTTGATGATGGACCGTCAGTTAACAATACCCCTAAGATACTTGACATATTAAAACAAAATAACATAAAAGCAACATTTTTTGTTATTGGAGAAAATGCTGAAAAAAATAGTGATTTAGTAAGAAGAGAGGTTGCAGAAGGACATGTTATAGGAAACCATACTTATTCTCACAACATGAAATATATATATGCAGACACAAATAATTTTATAAGTGATTTGGACAAGAATGACAAGCTTCTTAAATCAATTATAGGTGAGGATTATAACTTAAAGCTTATAAGATTTCCAGGGGGGTCTTTTGGACAAAGATTAGCTCCATATAGAGATGCAGCTAAAAAGGCTGGCTATCACCATATAGACTGGAATGACTTAAATGGCGATGCGGAACATAATAATGTGCCAGTTAGTACACTTATGAGCAAACTAGAGAATTATACCACTGAAGATCATGTAGTAATTTTAATGCATGATGCACCTGCAAAGGTAACAACGGAACAAGCGCTTCCTCAAGCTATAGAATTTTTAAAGTCTAAAGGGTACACTTTTGAAACTTTAAAATAATATAGGACAAGCCCGAAGCTTAATCAAATTTGTTCAACTAAGAATCAGCTGAGATTTAAATGCTTGAAGGGCATCTAAATCTCAGCTGATTCGAGTTTCTCTTCATTTTGATTTTGATAAATAGTTCTTTATTATTATATTTATGGCTTTCTCACAATCAATATCATCATTATCTAAGCACCAAGCAGTATTGAAATATACTAAGGCTTTTCTGTTATCTTGTAACATAGTATAGCAATAGCCAAGGTTAAAGAAATATTTACTTTCTCTTTTTAGATTAATGGCTGATTTTAGAAGAGGGATAGCTTTTTTGTATTCTTTAAGTTTTATAAAACATACTGCGGAATTATATAATGAGGATGCTTCATTTTCTTTTAATTTAATAGCTTGTTGGTACATATCTATAGCTCTCTTATAATCCTTAGAATTATAGTATTCATTAGCTTTCTGAAAGTAGCTCATTTAACTCCTCCTTAAATATTTATCCAAAAATATTCCATCTAAAATGTTATCCATATTGTCATTTTTTATTCATGATATAACTATTCAAGCTAGTATTGTTGCTTTTGTATAAGGAATCCATCTATTTATATGGAGGAGTGAAATACCAAAGTGTAAAACTAAGTTGTGCCAGTGAATAAACATATAGATTTATCCGATTGTAGCTTCGCTTAATGTTGAGATTTAACTTTTACCCTTTTTTCTATAAATTCTACTATTTCATACATTAAATAAGCTAAAATTGACAGTATTATTATGCTTAGCATAACTGTATCTAGTTGAGAAATTTGGCCGCCGAATATTATTAAAAAGCCTAAACCTTCTCTGGCAACTAAAAATTCACCCATTATAACACCGACCCATGAAAGTCCTACATTTATTTTTAATGCTGAAACTAATGTAGGAATGGAAGCAGGAAGTATAAGGTAATATAAAATTTGTAATTTAGAGGCACCTAAAGTTTTAAGAAGCTTTATTTTATCTACATCTACTTCTTTAAATCCAGTCAATACGGTTAGTATGGTGACAACTATAGATATTAACAATGCCACTAAGATTATTGCAGTCATGCCATTACCAACCCAGAATATTATAATAGGAGCAAGGGCTACCTTAGGAAGTGCATTAAGAACAACTATATATGGATCTAAAACCTCTGAAATAAAGTCAGACCACCATAGAATAATAGCAATTAAGGTACCTAAAATAGTTCCTATTACAAAACCAAGTATAGTTTCAAAGCAGGTAATCCATATGTGTTTGAGCAAACTACCTTCAGCATAGAGTTGTATAAGACTTTTTATCATTCTAGAAGGGGTACTAGTTAGAAATGGATCTATCCATTTTAAATCTCCTGCTATTTCCCAAAGAGCAAATATAGATATTAATATAATAAATCTTGTTGCTATAACCTTTGTTTTTGTTCTTTTTACTTTTTTAATGTACAGTTCATGTTCTCTAAATCCTTCTGACATTAAGAGTTCAACTCCTTCCATATGTCGTTGAAGTAAGTTCTAAATTCAGGTTCTTCTCTAGATTTTAAAGGTGAATCATGGGACTGAGCGAATTCTATTTTGAATATTTTATTTACAGTTGCAGGTCTTGAAGACAGTACTAGTACCCTATTTGACATAGAGATTGCCTCAGAAATATCATGAGTAACCATTATAGCAGTTTTGCCTTCTTTTTTAATTATCTTAAAAATTTCATCACTAATATTAAGCCGTGTCTGGTAGTCTAGAGCAGAGAAGGGTTCATCTAAAAGTAGAACTTCAGGGTTTAATGCAAGAGTTCTTATTAGCGCTACCTTTTGCCTCATTCCTCCAGAGAGTTCCTCAGGATAATGAAATCTAAAATCCCATAGACCATAATCGTTGAGAAGACCATTGATCTTTTCCCTATAGTTATCTATAGATTTATGCTGAATTTTAAGGCCTAGTATTATATTATCCCAAACGGTGAGCCATTCAAAAAGTTGATCTCTTTGAAACATATAGCCCATCTTTTTAGAAACAGAAGTCAGCTTTTCACTATCTATATAGACATCTCCAGAAGAAGGGGTTAAAAGTCCTGCTATTATATTAAGAAGTGTTGATTTTCCACAACCAGAAGGTCCAACTATAGTTAAAAATTCACCTTCTTCTACCTCGAAATTTATGTCATCTAATGCTTTTGTCCAAGTTTTTAAGGAGTGATAGTTCATATAAATATGATTTATAGATACTTTGCTCAAAGAATCATCCCCTATCAAATTTTAATTGGCAATAGTATACTTCATTATATGAGCAAAGGCAGTTTATTGTTAAGATAATAGTAAATCAATTGCAAATAAATAATAAGCGCAGAACAGTAAAAATATGTTATAATATTACTGTAGAGGGCATATTACTCAACTAAGGAAATTTAAATATTTTAGATTTAAATTATATATTAACCGTATATTTAGAAGGTATGGTTATTTTTTTGACTATAAATTATATATTTATTAGTAAACATAGATTTTTTATTAAATTTAGATAATTTATAAAAAGGTGATAAGAATTATGAGAAAATTATTTCATATAGGACTTGATGTAGGTTCAACCACGGTAAAAATTATTATTTCTGACAATAAGGACAGCGTAGTATACAGTAGATATCAGAGACATTTTTCAGATATAAGAAGTACTATAGTTAGTATTATAAAGGAGTCATATATAGATTTTAAAGAAGCAAACATAACAATAATGGTTACTGGTTCTGGTGGTCTATCTGTATCAAAATGGTTAAGTATACCTTTTATACAAGAGGTAATAGCCTGTACTAATACTATAGAAAGATTTGTTCCAAATACAGATGTAGCTATAGAACTTGGTGGTGAAGATGCTAAAATAACCTTTTTTGATGATGGAATAGACCAAAGGATGAATGGTACTTGTGCTGGTGGTACAGGGGCATTTATAGACCAAATGGCATCACTTCTTAAGACGGATGCACAGGGATTAAATGAACTTGCAAAGGGTTACAATGTCATTTATCCTATAGCTGCTAGATGTGGCGTTTTTGCTAAGACTGATGTACAACCGCTATTAAATGAAGGAGCGGCTAAAGAAGATGTTGCAGCTTCTATATTCCAAGCGGTAGTAAATCAAACTATAAGTGGACTTGCGTGCGGTAAATCCATAAAAGGTAATGTAGCATTTTTAGGAGGGCCTCTATACTTTTTATCTGAGCTTAGAAAAAGGTTTGTAGAAACCTTAGAGTTAAGTGAAAAAAAAGTTATATTTCCTAAAAATTCGCAGCTGTTTGTAGCCATGGGAGCAGCACTTGCTTCTAAAAAGGAATCTATTATTTCTTTTGATTCTTTAGTTAAAAGATTACACAAGCTAGAAAGAGTATCGACAGCTGATGAGGTTCAATCTTTAAGACCACTTTTTAAAGACGATATAGAGCTGGAGAAATTCAGAGAAAGACATAGTCAATATGTGGTCAAAAAGAAAGAACTAAATGAATTTGAAGGAGCCTGTTACCTAGGGATAGATGCAGGGTCCACTACAACAAAAGCAGCAGTCACAGACGAGGATGGAAATTTGCTTTATTCTTTTTATGGCAGCAATGAAGGAAGCCCTCTTAAATCTGTAATAAAAATATTAAAAGATTTATATAGAAAGTTACCTTCAAAAGCAAGAATAGTAAATTCTGCTGTTACTGGATATGGTGAAGGACTTATAAAAGCTGCTCTTTTAGTAGATATAGGAGAAGTTGAAACAGTTGCTCATTATAAGGCAGCAGAATTCTTCCAGCCAGGAGTAGACTTTATTTTGGACATAGGTGGGCAGGATATGAAATGTCTAAAAATAAAGGATGGAGTAATTGATAGTATAATGCTGAATGAGGCATGTTCTTCTGGTTGTGGATCATTTATAGAAACCTTTGCTCATTCATTAAATATGGATGTAAAGAGTTTTGCAAAGGAGGCAATATATTCTGAAAAACCTGTAGATTTAGGGTCTAGGTGTACCGTATTTATGAATTCAAAAGTTAAGCAGGCACAGAAGGAAGGTTCTGCTGTAGGAGATATATCTGCAGGGCTTTCTTATTCAGTAATAAAAAATGCTATTTTTAAAGTTATAAAAATAAGAAATCCTAAGGATTTAGGAAATAAGATAATTGTACAAGGTGGAACTTTTTATAATGATGCTGTTTTAAGAGCATTTGAGATTTTATCTGAAAGAGAAGTTATAAGGCCGGATATAGCTGGCATAATGGGAGCCTTTGGTGCAAGTCTACTTGCTAAAGAAAGATATAAATTAGGATATCAAAGTACTTTATTAGGTATTGAGGACTTAGATAAGTTTACTAGTGAAATATATATGGGCCGTTGTAGCAAGTGTGCTAACAATTGTCTTCTAACAACAAATAGGTTTTCTGATGGAAGGGCTTTTGTTTCAGGAAATAGATGTGAAAAGGGTGCGGGGTTAGAACAGAAAAATAGTGATATACCTAATCTTTATGACTATAAGTACAAAAGAATATTTCAATATGTTCCGCTAAGAGAGGAAGAGGCAAAAAGAGGGCAGATAGGAATACCAAGGGTTCTTAATATTTATGAGAATTATCCATTTTGGTTCACTTTTTTTACTAATTTGGGGTTTAGAGTAGAGTTATCACCAAGATCCTCTAAAAAAGTGTATGAACTTGGAATTGAGACCATACCATCTGAATCAGCATGTTATCCTGCAAAGATAGCTCATGGTCATATAATGAGCCTTGTAAATAGAGGTGTAAAGGCAATATTTTATCCATGTATACCTTATGAGCAGAAGGAATTAGAGGAAGCAGAGAACCATTATAATTGTCCTATGGTTACTTCTTATCCAGAGGTTATTAAGAATAACATGGATGTATTAAGAGATGAAAACATTAAATTTATGAATCCTTTCCTACCTATAGATAATAAAAATAGGCTTATTAAAAGGCTCTGTGATGAACTCAAGGAATTTAATATACCTAAGGGTGACATTAGTGAAGCTGTTGAAAAGGCATATAAAGAGGATGAAAAAGTCAAACAGGATATAAGGGCAAAAGGTGAAGAGGTATTAAAGTATTTAAAGGAAACAGGTAAAAAGGGCATAGTACTTGCAGGAAGACCTTATCATATAGATCCGGAAATAAATCATGGCATACCTAATATAGTTACATCCTATGGTATGGCTGTGCTTACAGAGGATTCTGTAGTTCATCTTGGAGAGGTGGAAAGGCCTCTAAAAGTAGTGGATCAATGGGTATATCATTCAAGATTATACGCTGCCGCAAGTTTTGTAGCTACTCAAAATAACTTAGAGCTTATACAGTTGAATTCTTTTGGATGTGGTTTAGATGCAGTAACTACAGATCAAGTTCAAGAAATATTGAATTCTTATGAGAAAATATATACAGTCCTAAAGATAGATGAAGGAAGTAATTTAGGTGCTATAAAAATTAGGATCAGATCCTTGAGAGCTGCTTTGGAGGAAAGAGAAAGTACTGGATTTATTGCACATAAAAACATTTTGCATGATGAGAAAGTTATTTTTACAAAGAGTATGAAAAAGAAGCATACTATTTTATGTCCTCAAATGTCTCCAATTCATTTTCAATTTCTACAAGAGGCATTTAGATCTACAGGATATAATTTAGAAGTGCTTCCATCAGTAGACAAAACAGCAGTAGATGAAGGCTTAAAGTATGTAAATAATGATGCCTGCTATCCATCTATAATTGTTGTAGGCCAATTGATTGAAGCGTTAAAATCTGGTAAATACGATTTGAATAATACCTCTGTAATGATATCTCAAACTGGAGGAGGCTGCAGAGCTACAAATTATATAGGATTTTTAAGAAAAGCGCTAAAAGAAGCTGGTATGTCTAATGTACCGGTAATATCATTAAATGCAGCAGGTATGGAGAAAAATCCAGGATTTAAAATTACTCTTAGTCTTTTAAATAGGGCAATAATAGCTTTATTATATGGGGATTTATTTATAAGAGTATTGTATAAAGTAAGGCCATATGAAAAGATTCCTGGATCTGCCAATATCCTATATGAGAAATGGATTGAAAAATGTAAAAAGAATGTGGAAAGCGGAAACCATAATGAGTTTAAGAAGAATATATATTCTATAGTAGAGGATTTTGATACTCTAGAAATAAATAATGTTAGCAAGCCTAAGGTTGGTATAGTGGGAGAAATTCTTGTGAAATTTCACCCTACGGCAAATAATAATATTGTAGATATAATAGAAAATGAAGGTGCCGAAGCTGTAGTTCCAGATTTAGTAGACTTTTTCTTATACTGTGCTTATGATGCTAAATTTAAGTATGAATATTTATCGGGAAATAAAAAGAATAAAGTTTCAAGGAATATATTTATAAAAATTATAGAGTACTACAGAAGGCATATGAAAATAGCACTATCCAATAGTAGTAGATTCTCTCCACCTTTAAATATTGAAAAGTTAGCTCAAGGAGCATCACCAATAGTATCATTAGGAAATCAAACTGGAGAAGGTTGGTTTCTAACGGGAGAAATGGTAGAGCTTATAGAGAGTGGAGTGAAGAATATAATATGTATGCAGCCTTTTGCATGTTTGCCTAACCACGTTACAGGTAAAGGTATGATAAAAGAACTAAAAAGAAGATATCCAGGAAGCAATATAGCAGCTATAGACTATGACCCTGGAGCTAGTGAAGTTAATCAATTAAATAGAATAAAACTTATGCTGTCGGTTGCGTTTAAGGCTATGGAAAATGAAGCTTTAAGACTTGAAAGAGAAGCAAAGGCGGAACTTGCGGCAGAAGATGGATCAAATAAATAATAGAGAATGGGGAAGCCCATTCTCTATTATTTACTTAATATCCTTTATTGCTTTTTCACCAAAGGTATTATTTACGATCTTATCGAAGGCTGGTCTTTGAGGGATTAGTTCAGTTTTATAAGATTGGATTATATCCATAAGTCTACTTAGATTTTCAGATTTTAATATAGGAGTTGGTGCAAAAGCGTCTATGCTCCTATAATTTTTTGTAACAGATACTAGAATACTTTCATCAATACCTGGGAAGAAAGATTTTATAGATTTTGCAACCTCTTCATCACTGTGCTTTTGAACCCATAGCTGTCCTTTATAAATAGCTCTTGTGAATTTCTCTATGATCTGTGGATTTTTATCCATATAGGATTTAGTTGAGAAGAAGCAGGTGTAAGGAATAACTCCAGCCTCTTCTCCTACAGAAGCTACCACGTAACCAGAATTATCTTTTTTTAACATACTTGCATTAGGCTCAAATAGAGCTGCATACTCTCCAGTACCGCCTTTAAATGCACCAGTAGTAGCAGCAAAGGCAATATTAGTTATAACATTTAAGTCTTTTCCAGGTTGAAGCCCATGATTTTTAAGTACATATTCAAGAGCCATTTCAGGTACTCCACCAGGTCTTCCACCAATTAGGGTTTTACCTTTTAAGGATTCCCATTTAAAGTTTTTTTCATCTTTTCTTGAAACAAGGAAAGAGCCATCTTTTTGGGTAAGTTGTGCAAAAAGAACAGGATAATCTTCTTTTTTCTGATTATAGATATAGATTACTTGTTCAGGGCCACAAAAACCAATATCTACGCTGCCGCTTAATACTTGTTGCATGGTTTTATCTGCACCCTGTCCAGTGGTTAAATCTATGTTTATGCCTTCTTCTTTAAAGAATCCCTCGCTTATTGCAACATACATTGGAGCATAAAAAACAGAACGGGTAACTTCATTTAGTTTAACAGTTGTTAAATTTTCATTAGTAGTTTTAGTACCACCACATCCAGCAAACAGGGCAATAATAAATATGAAACATGAAACAAGAGAATAAATAGTTAGCTTACTTTTTTTCATATATATCCTCCAATAATATTTGTATACTAATTCATAATATGATAAAGGTAGGATTTATGTTAAATTTTTTATTAATGTAACTTCAAGGCATTTTTGTAGTATTTCGTTACCTTATGAGTTTCTGTAAAGAAAAGTATAACAATTTGTTACATAACTGTAACATTCCAATGTTAAAGTTATAGCATAAAAAGGTAATGCAGGGGGGATACGGATTATATGTTAAGTAAATTAAAAAACTTTAGACTTAAAACTTTGATTATGTCTCTAACAATATCAGCAATTATAGCTACACTAGTTATAGGATTTATAGGTTATTTCAATATGATGGCTTTAGATAAATGTATAAATGAAATGTATTCAGAACGTTTAATTCCAGTAGCTGATGTTGGAAACATAAGAAGTAATTTTTATCAAATTAAAATTGAAGGTATTTTCACTAGCCTTACTCATTCAAATGATGGAGATGCAAAAACAAAAACTTATAAAGAGAATATTGATAAATATTTGAAGGATTATGAAAAATCTACAATGGATGAACGTGAGGCAAAATATATAAATGACTTTAAGCTAACATATAATTCATTTCTAGAATTAGTAGATAAGCTTAATAATAGCAGTTCTGCAGAAAATATCAAACAAATTGAACAATTGGAAACTGAAATAGAAAGTATTTTAAGTGATCTACAAAGTTATGATGAAGAACTTGCAGCCACTCAAAAGAAAAATGCTTATGATGCTTATAGAGCTAATGTAAAACTAATGGGGATTATATACATATTGGCGGTAGGAATATTTACTATAATTTCATATATAATAATTTTGGTTGTAGATAAATCATCAAAAGAAATGATAACAAAATTAGAACGTGTTGCAGATGGAGATTTTACAATAAGCTTAGATAACAACAGCAAGAATGAATTTGGGCTAATGACTAGAGCACTTGATAAGACTAGATCCAATATATCTAATATGATTAAAAGTATAAAGAGTACTGCAGATAATATAAATGTACAAGCAGAAACATTATCTTCAGTATCAGAGGAAATGACATCATCATCACAAAATGTTTCAGCAGCTATTTACGAGGTTTCAAAATCAAATGAAGCTCAATCATTAGATTTATATAGTATCAGTTCAGAATTAAATAAATTTGGTGAAGAAATTGAACGTATAGTAAGTGATATAAAAGAGATTGATGATAATTCAAGAGATATAGATGCTATGGCTAAGGAAAGTGATGTAAAGCTAGGGAGTTTAGTTAGATCTGTAAATAACCTAAGTATTTCATTTGATAATTTTACAGAAAAAATGAATGCATTAGGTATTAAGCTTGGAAAAATAAATGATATTACAAACTATATAAATAATATCTCAAGACAGACTAATCTTTTACCTTTAAATGCAGCAATTGAGGCAGCAAGAGCTGGTGACCAAGGTAGGGGCTTTGCTGTTGTTGCAGAGGAAATAAGAAAGCTAGCAGAAGAGAGTAAGGAGTCGTCAGAGAATATAAGCAAGATAACTATAGATATAGTAAATGATACTACTGAAATAGTAGATTCAACTAATATGATGAATAATGAGCTAGTTGAACAATCAGAAGTAATTCACATGGCATTAGGTTCATTCAAGAAAATTATTTCAGCTATAGAAATAGTAATTCCCAAAATTGATGAGGTAAATTTATCAGCTTTAGGTTTACATGAAGAAAAGAATAATATCATAGAAAAAGTGAGCTCTACTTCTGCAGTAGCGGAAGAAATTACTTCTTCTTCACAGGAGATAGCAGCATCATCAGAAGAACTAAATAACTCCACTGATGAAGTATCTAAATCTGCATTAGCTTTAAATAGTGTTACAATAAAAATGATAGAAGAGGTAAATAAATTTAGGCTACAGGAAGTTTCAGTTTAGATAACTATGTATTTACTATTTATAAGGGTATTGACAGTTTATGAATTAACGTTATAATAATACTTAAAAGTCAAATATATTAAAAATGACTGTGAAAAAGAGGAGTAGAAGTAAGAATAGTATTAAGAGAGGAAAGTTTATTAGCTGAGAGACTTTCTATACGAATCACTTTGAAGGTAGCTTTGGAGTTTCTTTACTGAATTTATAGTAGGTAAAGACGGTTTTCTTAACCGTTAATTGTATTAAGAGCCTGTAACTTTACAGGAAAAAAGGTGGTAACGCGGGTCTTCGTCCTTTTATGGGATTGAAGGCTCTTTTTATTTTTATTATGAATGCTAAATATGCTAATGAATATATAGTGGCAAGATACAAAAACATTTAATAACTTAAGGAGGAAGAATGATGTCAGAAAAAAGAGAAATGGCTACAACTTACAATCCAAAAGAATTTGAAAAAAAACTTTATAAAAATTGGGAGGAGAAAGGATATTTTACTCCAGAAGTAGATGAGAATAAAAAGCCTTATACAATAGTATTACCTCCACCAAATATTACAGGAAAGCTTCATTTAGGTCACGCACTAGATGATACTATCCAGGATATAATCATAAGAACAAAAAGAATGCAGGGTTACAGCACTTTATGGCTTCCAGGACAGGACCATGCAAGTATAGCTACAGAGGTTAAGGTTGAAAATGAACTTTTAAAGCAAGGTCTTAAGAAAAAAGAAATGGGAAGAGAAGCATTCCTAGAGAAGGTTTGGGAATGGGCTGATGAGTATAGAGTAAGAATAATGGATCAGGTAAAACAATTAGGATGTTCTGTAGATTCTACAAGAGAATGTTTTACTATGGAAGAAAAGGCAAACAAAGCTGTTAGAGAATTCTTCGTTAGACTATATAATGATGGATTAATTTATCAAGGAAATAGAATAATAAACTGGTGTCCAAAATGTCAAACTGCTATATCTGATGCAGAAATTGAATACAGTGAGCACGAAGGTCATTTCTGGCACATTAAATATCCAGTGGTAGGAAGTGACGAGTATTTAGAAATAGCTACTACAAGACCAGAAACAATGCTTGGAGATACTGCTGTTGCAGTTAACCCTAAGGATGAGAGATATGCTCATTTAGTAGGAAAAACTTTAATGCTTCCACTGGTTAACAGAGAAATTCCAATAGTGGCAGATGATTATGTTGATTTAGAATTTGGTACAGGTGCAGTTAAAATAACACCAGCTCATGACCCAAATGATTACCAAGTAGGTAAGAGACATAACTTGCCAGAACTTATAATAATGCACGAAAATGGAAATATTAATTTACCAGGAAGCAAATATGATGGGTTAGATAGATATGAAGCTAGAAAGCTTATAGTTGAAGATCTAAAAAATGAAGGCTTCTTAGTGAATGTAAAAGATCATTCTCACAATGTAGGAACTCATGATAGATGCAGCACTGTTATAGAGCCTATGGTTTCAAAGCAGTGGTTTGTAAAAATGGAGTCTTTGGCAAAACCAGCTCTAGAGGTTGTAAAAACTAAAAAGATTAAATTTGTACCTGAAAGATTTGAAAAAACTTATTTCAACTGGATGGAAAATATTCAAGATTGGTGTATTTCAAGGCAGTTATGGTGGGGCCACAGAATTCCTGTTTGGTATTGTCAAGACTGTGGAGAAGTTATTGTAGCTTCAGATGAGCCAACAAAATGTACAAAATGTAATTCAGAAAAACTTCAGCAGGATAAGGATGTACTTGATACATGGTTTAGTTCTGGATTATGGCCTTTCTCAACTCTTGGATGGCCAGAAAAGACACCAGACTTTAAATATTTTTATCCAAATAGCACGTTAGTTACTGGATACGATATAATATTCTTCTGGGTAGCGAGAATGATATTCTCAGGACTTTATTGTGCAGATGATATTCCATTTGAGAATATACTAATTCATGGTATAGTAAGAGATGCTAACGGAAAGAAGATGTCTAAGTCCTTAGGAAATGGTGTAGATCCACTTGAAGTAATAGAACAATATGGTGCTGATGCTTTAAGATTCACACTTATAACAGGAAATGCTCCAGGAAATGATATAAGATACTATCCAGAAAGAGTTGAAGCAGCTAGAAATTTTGCAAATAAGATATGGAATGCTTCAAGATTTGTTCTTATGAATATAGACGAAGAGATAATGAACAAATATAAAGACTGTAAGAAATATACTGCTGCAGACAAATGGATATTATCTAGAATGAATACTTTAGTAAAAGAAGTAACAGATAATATAGAAAAATTTGAATTAGGAATAGCATCACAGAAAGTTTATGACTTTATATGGGGTGAATTCTGTGACTGGTATATAGAACTTTTAAAACCAGTAATGTATGGTGAAGATGAAGAGGCTAAAGGTGTTGCATTTAACGTATTAAACAAAGTGTTAACTACAAGTTTACAGTTATTACATCCAATTATGCCATTTATAACAGAAGAGATATACACTCATCTTTACACTGGTTACGAATCAATAGTTATATCAAAATGGCCTGAATATGATGAAGCACTTAGGGATGAAAAAGCTGAAAAGGATATGGAATATATAATAGAAGCTATAAAATCCTTAAGAAATGTAAGAACTGAAATGAACGTACCACCATCAAGAAAAGCTAAGGTAATGGCTTATGTAACTGAAGAAGCTGCATTAGAAGCGTTTAAGAGCGGAGAAACTTATTTCCAAAAGCTTGCTTCTGCTAGTGATGTAGAATTCTTAAATACTAAGGATGAAGCTCCAGAAAATGTAGTTTCAGTAGTTACAAGAGGCGCAGAAATGTTTATGCCTTTACTTGATTTAGTAGATCTTGAAAAAGAGCTTGAAAGACTAAATAAAGAAAAAGAAAAACTAGAAAAAGAAATAGACAGAGTAGAGAAGAAACTTGCTAACGAAAAATTTGTAGCAAAGGCACCGCAAGCAGTAGTTGATGAAGAAAAAGCTAAAGGTGACAAGTATAAGGAAATGCTAAAAGCTGTTATTGAAAGACTAGAAAGCTTAAAATAATAATATAAAGGAAGAACCTTCAGGAAGGTAAAACTGAAGGTTCTTCCTATTTGATTAAATAGTAAAATTTTGATAAAATAAAGGAAAAAACGTGGGGATGTGACATTTATGAACTATGAAGAAACGATGAGCTATATAACCAATACAGCTAAGTTTGGAATTAATTTAGGATTAAGCAGAACAGAAAAAATATTAGAGCTCTTGGGAAATCCACATAAAAAAATTAAATCCGTACATGTAGCAGGTACAAATGGAAAAGGCTCAACTACAGCAATGATTACAAAAATATTAGTGGATGCTGGATTTAAAGTGGGTATGTATACTTCGCCTTACCTCGAAGTATTTGAAGAAAGAATTCAGATAAATGGAGAAAATATTTCTAAGGATGATTTAAGCCAAGTAGTTACAGAAGTATCTAAGGCAGTAGATAAAGTTATAGAGCTAGGATACGATGAACCAACGGAATTTGAAATAATTACATGTGCAATGTTTTATCATTTTGCTAAAGAGAAAGTTGATTTTGCAGTTGTAGAAGTAGGATTAGGGGGAACATTGGATTCTACAAATGTGATGCAGGCATTTTCAACAGAAGAAGCTGGCGGAGTGATGGCTAGTGTAATTGTTTCAATAAGTCTTGATCATACACAAATTCTGGGAAATACTCTAGAAAAAATTGCTTGTGAAAAAGCTGGAGTAATAAAGAATGGTGTTCCTGTAATAATGTATCCGCAAGAAGAAGAGGCGGAGAAGGTTATAGAAAGGGTATGTAAAGAAAGAGGTTGCCAATTAATAAAAGTTTCTCACAGTTCAGGAGAGTACATAGAAGATAATAAGATAGATAAAAACAGCTTAACATATACCCAAAGAGTTAGAATTAAAACAACTGAGAATATTTACGATGTTCAGTTAGCGCTATTAGGAAAACATCAGGTTTTAAACTGTGCTACGGCAATTCTTATTATAGAAGAACTTATAAAACAGGGAGTAAAGATAAAAAAGGAAAATATAATTAATGCATTAAAAGAAGTTAAGTGGATTGGAAGACTGGAAGTAATCAAAAATAAGCCTTTAGTAGTGATAGATGGGGCACACAACATTGATGGTATAACAAAGTTAAAGGAAAATGTAGAACAGTATTTCAATTATAATAAGATGGTTCTAATCCTTGGAATACTTGCTGATAAGGAAGTAGAAGAGATGGTAGCAACTATTGTTCCTTTGACAGAGAGGGTTATTGCAGTTACTCCTAACAGCTATAGAGCAGAAAGTGCTGAGGAGTTAAAAAATGTTATACAAAAATATAATGAAAAATGTGATGCTGTGGACAGCTATGAAGAGGCATATGAACTAGCTCGTTCCTACTGTCAAGAAGATGACATACTGCTTATTTCTGGCTCTCTATATATGATTGGAGATATGAGAAAAATTATAAGAAGTATGTAGATGGGTAACTACATACTTCAAATTAATAATATTAAACAAGTGAGGATATCTTTTGAAAAAGGTATCCTTATTTGTTTGATATAAATAAGTCAACTTTCGTCCGTGTTTATTTATATCAAATTAAGATAACTATTTTCCTATTACTAATTCTTGAAGTGCTGTTGCAAACTGGTCAGGGCAAGATGTAGCTTTTCCACCACAGGGAATGCCTTTTAATTTTTTCACAGCTTCATTTACATCCATACCTTCTAAGAGACTAGACAACCCTTGAAGATTTCCATTACAACCGCCTTCAAAGCTTACGTTAATTACTTTATTATCTGCTATATCGAAATTTATTGACCTAGAACAAACACCACTAGTTTTATATGTATACATGAGAATACCTCCCCCCCTATATAAGTTTTCAGTTGACACAAATATTATATACAATATGTCCATATTACTCAATACGAAAAAACTATATAATTCTTATTACCCATTTTAGCTAACTTTCATATTATATTTGTAAGGAGGTGATAATGTTGAACTATTTGTATGTGTGTAATACTTCTTCTGATTGTATATCAAAGGTTAACTTAAATAACTTTACTGAAGACAAGAAAATTTTTTTAAGCTCAAATAGTATGAATGGAAGAGTTGGACCACATGGTGTGTGTGAGAATAATGACAGGCTTATAATAGCTAATAATTATAGTGATAGCATATCTATATTAAATATATCGAAGGAAGTAGAGGAGAATAATTACTATATAGGAATACATTGCAACGATGTGGTGGTTTTTGAGAACAATGCTTATATAATATGTGGTGACATTAATAGCTTAGTAGTTTTTGATCTTATAAGTAAGAAAATTACTGAAGAAATTCCATGCGGAAGCTTACCACATAGTATATGTTTGAATAGAGAAAAAAAACTTTTATTAGTGTCCAATATGGAAGACGATAGCATAACATTAATCGACTGTGCTAATCATGAGAATATCAAAAGAATACGAGTAGGAGCATATCCTACAAAGGCATTATTTACAGTAGATGGACAATATTTTTTGGTATGTGAGAGTAATATAGGATCCGATTGTAAAGGAAGCATAGCGATAATGTCTTTAAAGAATCACAAGGTTATTAATAGAATAACTGTTGGAAATTCACCAATAGATATGTATTGTGATGAAAATTTTGGATTTATATCTAACTTTGGTGATGGAACTATAAGCATAATTGACATAAACCGTTATAGAGAGAATAAAAAAATAATTGTTGGAGGTATGCCTAGAGGAATAATAAAATGTGGTGGAAATATTTATGTAGGGGACAACTATAATAATTTATTAATAAAAGTAAATATACAGGATGAAAATAAGAAATATATACCTATAGGAGGAGAACCTACAGGTATGATCTTAGTTTGAATCAACAGAAGTAGATCACTCCTGTATTAATAATTGAATAATACTGTTGTAAAGATCAGAGGAATTGCTTTTCCACTTTTCACATAAACTTCTTGCTTGCTTATTAGAACCTACATTAATTTTGATATCTATAAGAATAGAATCATTTTCTATAGCTTTTAAGTTTACAATAAAATTATCTTTATTTTCAATAGTATAATCAGCAGTTACAGTAACTTCCTTTTTTATACTCTCCATTTGATTGTCTAAATAGTTATCTACTATATCGGTTTTAGTATTAGAAATTCTGTTTCCAAATAAAGATAGAACCTTGATACCTCTATCTGTTATTGTGAATCTATGATTACCTGATTCATCTGTATACTTTATAAAATTAGAGGTAACTAGTTCAGTTAAATATTGCTGAAGAGTAAAATAGTTTATAAGATTATTTTCTAAAATAATCTGTGTTAGATGGTTGTTGGAAACAGGAAATTTAATTTTGTTAAATATATATAGAATTAATAATTTATTTTCTGCTAATTCTAAAGTATTATCAAACATTATTTATCCTCCCCATATGAATAAGTTACTAATTTATATTATAACATAAAATATATGAAAATAAATAAAGCACTGAATATGCTGGGTGCTTTATTTTTTTCACATGTTTTTCCATGGATTGAGGGATATGAAAATAAAATAAAATCCGTAAAAAATATTTAATTTGTGTAATATTTGTAAAAAATACTATATAAGTTTATAATGGTAACTATATTTTGGAGGGGGAACTTTGAATCTGAGAATATCAAAAAAGATTATAATTATTTTTAGTTTGCTTTTTATTGGAGCGGCATCTTCTGTCTTTATGAATTATAGGAATACAACTACATTTATTAAAATTGATAGAAGCTTGCCAATTTATTGCATTGATACAAAAGAAAAGAAAATCGCTTTAAGCTTTGATGTAAGCTGGGGAAAAGATAATACTGAAAAGATTTTAGAAACCTTAGATAAATATAATGTAAAAGCCACATTTTTTGTTGTTGGTGGATGGATAGATCAATATCCCGATAAATTAAAAGAAATATACAAAAGAGGTCATGAAATAGGGAATCATTCTAACATGCATCCAGATATGACCAAGCTATCAAGAGAAAAAATTATTCAAGATATAGATATTGCTGATGCTAAAATAATGCAGGTAACAGGTGAACCTACAAAGCTTTTCAGATGCCCTTCAGGTTCATATAATGATACAGTAATAGAAATAGTAAAGGAAACAGGACATTATTGTGTGCAATGGGATGTAGATAGCGTAGATTGGAGAGAAGAAGGTTCTGATTTAGAATATAATAGGGTTATTAAGAATACGAAATCAGGATCTATTTTGCTATTCCATAATAATGCCAAATATACACCAGATAATCTACCTAGAATTATAGAAAAGCTTCAAAGTGAAGGATATAAATTTGTAAAAGTAGGAGATTTAATTTACAAAGACAACTATAAAATAGATTATTCTGGTAAGCAAATTGCTAATTGAATTAATATTTTAAATATTTGAGCTAATTATAGTCTTTGACATATAACAATTATTGAAAGATAGATCAAATCTGTATTATAATGGAAAAGAGGAGTGGCTTTAAGGAGGAGATTCATTTTAGGATAGCCAATGATGTGGTATAAAAAACTATAGCCTGCTAAAAATAATTTTAAATCAATTATTTTTATCAGGAGGTAAAGAAATGAAGAAAATAGCTATTATTGGTGATAGTAAAACATTTCATTCTTATTTACTGAAGATTTTTAAGTTAACAGGTGTTGAAGCTGAGTTTTTCACAAAATATGCTGTGAAAAATGAAAAACAGTATGATTATGTAATATTTGAATCCACGAGCAATATTAAAGATATATTGATAAATGGTAGTTACTGTTTAATTAATATGGATTTAATAAATTTTAAAAATAATAATAATATAAATATTTACGGGAATTTAATAACTTATGGATTAGGAGGTAAAAATACAGTTACAGTTTCAAGCATGGAGGATAATAACAGTTTTGTTTACTGTTTACAAAGAGATGTTAATCATAATGCACTAGGAATAATTGAACCAGAAGAAATACCTGTAAATATGACTTTTGGTAATGATCAAGAATTATATGCAGCAATGGTAGGAATTACAATAAGCCTAATTGAAGGAAAAGATATAAGTTTTTTAAGTAAAGGAAAAAAGCTTACGGTATTAAGTTAAATATAAGGATTTAAATTTTAATAAGTATATTTTTCGGATTTTTTGAATAATTATATGTTGATAGATAATATAAAACTAAGGGAAAGAGGGGTTATGATGGATAATTTAATGTTAAATAACAAGATTTACCTAGAAGGAGAAGTTGTTTCAGAGCTAGAGTTTAGCCATGAAATGTATGGGGAAGGATTTTATAATTTTTATATTGAGGTTCCAAGATTAAGTGATGCAAAGGATGATTTATTTGTCACTGTATCAGAAAGACTTATAGGAGGCATGGATATTAAAATTGGCTCTCCGCTTATAGTAGAGGGCCAATTGAGGTCTTATAATAAATTTGTGGATGGAGCCAATAGGTTAATATTAACGGTATTTGCCAGAAATATAACTGTTTGTGAGGAGAAAAGTAAAAACCCAAATCAGATATTCCTAGATGGATTTATATGTAAGGAACCGGTATATAGGACAACTCCCTTTGGAAGAGAAATTTCAGACATGCTTCTAGCAGTTAATAGGTCTTATAACAAATCAGACTACATACCAACGATTGCTTGGGGAAGGAATTCAAGATTCTGTAGAAGCTTGGTAGTTGGTGATAATATAAGGGTCTGGGGAAGGTTGCAAAGTAGGGAATACCAAAAGAAGATTTCTGAAACAGAAGTAATTAAAAAGATAGCATATGAAGTTTCTATATCAAAAATGGAAAAGGCAAGTAAAGATGAAGAGGGAAAAGCTGCAGATGAAGACTATATAAATAACAGTGAAAATTATATATCACAAAAAGAAGAAAACGATGGTAACCTATCAGAGGCTTTATAAGGTGTAAAGATATTTTAAGTAATTATAAAAGCAGTGAATAGTAAAAAATTACCTCACTGCTTTTAATTATAATATGTATTCTATTTTCTTAAATCGTCAAGTATTTGAGTTTTGTCCTTTGTTTTATCATCTACGTTTTTTATGATTTTAGCAGGTACACCAGCTACAACAACTCCTGCTGGTACATCTTCAGTAACTACAGAACCTGCTGCAACTACAGAACCTTTGCCTATTTTAACGCCTTCAAGGATAACAGCATTTGCTCCTATTAAAACGTCATCTTCTATTATACAAGGTGACTTACTAGGTGGTTCTAAAACTCCAGCAACAACGGCTCCAGCACCAAGATGAACTCTTTTACCAAGAGTACCTCTTGCCCCTACAACAGCATTCATGTCCACCATAGTGCCTTCTCCAATTTCAGCACCTATATTTACAACGGCACCCATCATTATAACAGCATTTTTCTCTATTTTAACTTTATCTCTTATAATTGCACCTGGTTCGATTCTTGCCTGAATGTTTCTTAAATCAACAAGAGGAATTGCCGAATTTCTTCTATCGTATTCAACTCTAAATTGATCAATTTTATCTTTATTAGATTCTAGAAAACTTGATACTTCGTCAGACTCACCAAAAAGTACATAGAAGTTAGATCCATTATAACTTTCAATATTTCCTAATTCACAGTTTGAGATGTCACCCTTAAGGTACACCTTAACAGGAGTTGATTTCTTAGCTTCTTTTATGTATCTTGCAATTTCATACGGATCAGTTAAATTATAGTTCATATATTGAACCTCCTAAGTTAAGTATTTAAATCAATAATAACATTATAATAAATATGTTTCATGAATTAAAGGGGTAAAGTGAATTTTTTAGTAACAAAATGATGAATAGAGAAATATTCTAATAGTAGAGTGCTTTAGGAGGTAGTTAAATGGACTATGAAATAAAGGATTGTATTGATGCTGGTAGTGCTTACTGTCCTTGTCATTTAGCAGAGACTGGAGATTGTATAGTATGTTCTCAACTATCAGGGAAAACTTTTTGCGATTGTGTAAATTGGAAAGGTGTTTGCATGTACCAAGAATATATATTGAACAACAAAAAAGCCAAAGAAGGAAGAGATAGTTGCTTATGCACTATAATTAAAAAAGAAGTATGCGAAGATAAACTATGTATTTTCACAATAAGTGCTTCTCGAAGCTTGGTACATGAACTTATATATCCAGGCAGTTTTATATTTGTAAGAAACCCTGAAACTTCAATTTATTATGATACACCAATTTCTATCATGGAAGCAGATACAAAAGATAACACTTTAAAGATAGCAATAGAGATAAGAGGAACAAAGACAAAATCTATATGTAAGCTAAAAGAGTATGAAAAGTTACTTATAAGAGGTCCGTTTTGGAATGGAGTTCTGGGTTTGAAAAATATTTACAAAGCAAAGGAAGGAGTTTCTATTGTTATAGCAAGAGGGATAGGAACTGCACCTGGAGCACCAGTACTAAAAAAACTATATGCTAATGGAAATAGAATTATTTCTATAGTGGATAAAACTCCTTTTACAAATATTTTTGGAAAAGAACATTATGAAATGTGTAACTCTGAAATTCTACAATGTAAGATGCTGCAAAATGGAGAACTTAGCAGTGAGTTTAAAACAATATTACAACAAATCTTGAAAGTAGAAAATGTTAACCTAATTCATTGTGATGGTCCTGACATACTAATTTATAAGCTATTAGATCTTATAGGAGATTCAATAAACTTCTCATGTTGCAACAATTCCAAGATGTGTTGTGGGGAAGGAGTATGCGGCACTTGCAGCACTAGATATAAGAATCGTGTAGTTAAAAGGCTGTGTAAAGTTCAAATTGATCCTAAGCATGTATTTAAGGAAAGAAGGCTTATATAGTTAAAAGTTATGTAGATGGGAGCTTTCAAAATCAATAGCTAAATTTAAGGAGGATATTTGATGAAGGTAATAGTAATTGGTGGTGGATGGGCCGGATGTGCTGCGGCAATAGCTGCTAAAAAGGCTGGAGCTCAAGTAGTACTTTATGAAAAAACTGATATGCTTTTAGGTCTCGGAAATGTTGGAGGAATAATGAGGAATAATGGGAGATATACTGCAGCAGAAGAACTTATTGCACTTGGAGCAGGAGATTTAATAAATATTACAGACAGCAATACTAGGCACAAGAATATAGACTTTCCAGGACATAAACATGCTTGGCTTTATGATGTAAACAAGATTGAACCTGCAGTTAGAAGATATTTAAAAAACATGGGAATTGAATTAAATATGATTTCAAGAGTAGTGGATATACAAAAAGAAGGGGATAAAATAAAAGGTTTATATCTAGCTGATGGAAGTTATGAAGAGGGAGATGTATTTATCGAGGCTACAGGATCTACAGGCCCTATGGGAAACTGTTTAAGATATGGTAATGGCTGTTCTATGTGCGTATTAAGATGTCCAGCCTTTGGACCTAGAGTTAGTATAAGTATGAGGGCAGGTGTTGACGACCTTCAAGGCGAAAGAGAAGACGACATATTTGGGGCATTTAGCGGCTCATGCAAACTCTGCAAGGAAAGTTTAGATGAAGATATAGTGAAAGAGCTAAATGAGAAGGGCAGTGCTGTTATAAAAGTTCCTGAAGAAGATGTAAATATGGATAAATTAAAAGCAAAAGTATGTCAGCAGTATGCTTTAAAAGAATTTGCTGAAAATATAGTTTTGCTTGATACCGGACATGCTAGAAGAACTAAACTGCAACATTTGTTGTTGCAGTTCATCATCTGGCAACTCAACTTCCTCAGAGTCTTCATCATCAGTTCCTATAAATTTAATTTTAATCTTTCCTTTACCATTGCCTGAACCATACCAATAAATACAGTCTATTAAAACATCAATTATTTCTTTTTGCTCATCTTGTGTAAGAGTATCAATTATCTCACACTTATTAATAATTGATTCGATCAATTTCAGATTTATATTTTTAACCTTTTCATGCTTTGCTAAATCTTGAAAATTTTCAATTTTAATTTCTATATCAGCACATTCCTTTTTCAAAGTTTTTATTTTGTCTAGAATTATATCCTCTATACCTTCGCTTTTAGATAACGTTGTAACCAAAGTGTCAATTTGTTTTCTTTTTTCATTTAAAGATTTCTCTAAAGAAACTTTTTCAATAGAAGTCTTATTTGTTTTTAAGGTAGATGTGTATGCGTCTTTTAGTTTGTCGATAAAATCTCGTTTTGATGTAGCCAATAGCTTTAGACTCTGGATAACTAGATCTTCTACATATTTAGCCTTTGCGTTGCCATTGCTGCATAATTTTTTATGAGATTTTCTTTTTAATGAACATGAATAATAAAATATTTTTTCACCAGTATTTTTAGAAATTCTACCATGTTGAACAAGCATATGTTCTTTGCAGTTGCCACATTTTAATTTACCCACCAATAAGGCGTTATGTGTCTTTCCAAGGCGCGGAAATGTATCTCTATTCTTATCGAATTGTCTTTGTACCTGTAACCACAAATCGGCATCCAAGGCCCCTTTTATATTACTTACAGCTGCAAACCTTTCAGTTTTAGGTTTTAAGGATTTGGTGTATTTACCATTCTTAATATTTTGCTCCGTCTTATTATAGGTTAAAAGAGAATGTAAGTTATCAGGCTTGCCATAAATATTCCAATTATTTTCTTGTAAATAATCAGTTACCTCTAGGGTGGCTTTTACATAAACAGGATTTTGAAGTATTAATTTTAAACTGGATTTCTCAAACATTATGCCATTTCTGGACTTTAATTGGTTTTTTGTTATATATATTTCTAACTTGTGTAAACTACCTAATTCTAAATATTTTTTATATAAAAATTCTACAAAGTCCATTTCTGTCTTATTAATTTCTAATATTGGATACTCCCTTTGTAAACCATCAGGATCATTATATTTTACCCTTTTTGAGATAAAGCCTAAAGGTATTTTACCACCAGTCCATTTGCCGTTTTTCGCAAGTTCAAGCATATTATCTTTAACACGCTCTGCTATTGTTTCTCTTTCTAATTGAGCAAAAACGCTTGCTATATAAATCATTGCGCGTCCCATTGGTGAGGTAGTGTCAAATTCTTCTTTTATGCTTATAAAATCACAATCATTCTCTTGTAGTATAGCCAGTGTAGAGGAAAAATCAGCAACAGTCCTTGAAATTCTATCAAGTCTATAACATACTAAAGCACTTATTTTTTTAGATTTTATATCTCTAATTAATTTTTTAAATTGAGGTCGCTCTATTGTGGCACCACCAAAACCCTCATCTTCATATATTAAAAATTCAACATTACCTATTTTTTTTAGTATATATTCTTTACACATCTCAATTTGATTTTCGATAGAATCACCCTTACCAGTGAATTTAGATTTTCTACTATATATTGCTATAGTTTTCATTTAACTATTTATTCCTCCTTCTTCTTCTTATGTTATTTATAGCCACTGCAAACAAATCTTTTAATTCTTCTTTTTCATCAGAATTTATTAAGACACCATCTAATTCTAATTCATCTGATTGAAAAACTGCATCTAATGTTTCTTCTAAATCAATAACGGTATATTCAACTACATCAATTCCTAGCAACTCATTTGTGGTTACATCTAGAGCTTTAGCTACTTTTTCAAGATTTGAAGAATTTAAATTTTGGCTTTTACCATTCTCTATATCATGAAGTGTTGCATAGCCAACTCCACTTTCTTGCTTCAATTTGTTTAATGTCCAGCCTTTTTGATCTCTAACTTTTTTTATATTTTGACCTAACTCTGATATGTTCATTTTTTCACCTCAATACAAATATTTAACTATTTATATTATATCGGTAAACTGATAATTAGTAAAGTGCAAAGATGCTCGGTTTACAGATAAATTATCGGCATATTTATCTATAAACCGATAAAAAACTAAGAATTATGTAGAAAATACAAGTATTTGGAATTTATTTTAAGCAAATAAGATAAAAAGGCGGGAAATTACAGTTTGAATTATCGGTAATGTGATATAAAATTAAAATATAATCGCTTAAGCGATAAGGGGGCGATAAGATGAATGTAGAAAAAATAAAGCAAAAGATGAAGATAAAAGGATTTTCTTTGTACAAGCTATCTTTGGAAAGTGAAATATCGTATTCAACGTTACACGACCTAATAATAACTAAGAAGGCGAAAAATCCTAGAATAGATACATTAGTTAAAATTGCTGAATCTCTAGAAGAAAAAGTTGAAAATTTAATTTAAATGAGGGGTGGAAGATCTGTGAAAAGGATAGTACTTAAAATCAAATATAAAAGTGGAGAAAAAGTGACAACAAAAAAACATGATCAGAATATTATAAAATGAGGAATTATTTCGAGGTAGGTGCTTTATGAGTATAGTAACATTAATTCTTCCTAAAGACAAAACTTCCTTAAGGAAAAAATATGCAGAAAAGTTAGCGGAAATAGTTAGTAGAAAACTAACAGCAGATGAACTTCAGTATTTAATTACAGAGCTTGAAAAGAAAGATGTAGATGATAAGTAATTACATTGTTTCTTATCAAAGAGTATTTGGATAAACATACATATGATGAATAGGCTGAAAAGCCTTTTTATAAAAACTATTTTTCATAAAAATAGAAACACCACACAATTTATTATATGTTCTAGATTTTAGAATAGAACAGTCAAGTAGTACAAGCTTACAAAAGGAGGTAGTAATTTTGAAACCAATAAGAGGGAAAAGATTAACGTTAGCGGAGAAAAAAATAATAAAGCAGCAGGGATATGATCCAGGGGATTTTTTAAGACGTAAGAAGACTTCAGAGTGTTATATATTTATTCACAGAATTACAGGTGTGGAATTGCTAATTAAGAAGATAGGTTAAATGAATACAAAAGCAATTTGGTAATATGTCAAGAACAAAATGAAAAGAAAATCAAATGATTTCTTTAAAAATGGGTAACCTTAATAAACATACAGTCCAATGAGAAAGTATGTTCGTATAATTTATATAGATTAATCTACTCTATTTGAAGAGTAGAGCTGATTTTTAGCCAGCAATCCAAAAATCATACGAATAAGTTTACGAGATGTTAGCGCGAGTGCTCGTTTGTGCTGATGTGTAGTTACTTCAGCAAATTTCTTCTGATAGAACTCTTGATATTCAGGAATATGGCAAACAACACTTCCTGCAGCTTCTATGAGATAATAGCGTAAATAACGGTTACCAGCTTTGTTCATAGGTGTATTTTCAGCTTTAAAACCTCCAGATTGATTTTCTTTCCACACGATGCCAGCGTATTTAGCAATAGCATCATTACTAGGAAATGCATGCACACTTCCTAATTCAGCAAGAATGCCACTGGAGTAAACAGGGCCAAAACCAGGAATAGACATTAATATTTTGTATTCCACAGGATTCATTCCCATAACAGCTTTTTCAATGGCTTTGTTAATACCTTTAAGTTCTTTATCAAAAGCCTGAATACAGTTGAAAGAACAAGCAATAGAGGTTGTTAATGGCTCATACAAACATTTATCAAGACGGTATGAATTACGTGCAGCTTGCTGCAAAATTTCAGCAGTCATCTGAGGATTAGAAATCCTTTTCCGACTTTTTCTATTGACGAAGTCAACAAGTTCTTCAATTGATGTATTTGCAATATCTTCGGAAGATAGAAATTCAGTAAGTATTGAAGATGCGGTAGCACCGTATTTATTAGAAAAAGGATGATCTTCTCCCTGTAATAATGCAAATTCGCTGAACTTAAGAAATACATTGGATAACATGTAAGTTTTTTCTCTAGTTAAGCATTCAACAATATGAAGTCTGTGCCTTGTAAGTCTTTGCAGAGCAAGATATTGAGAACCACGCCAAGGTTCAATATGAATTCTGCCAACTCTTGCAAAGTCAGCAATAACAAAAGAGTCAATGCCATCATTTTTATCAAGAGAATTAAAGGATTCTTTGTAGTTAGCAACTTCCTTAGGATTCAAGCAGTAAACATAAGGTTTGTAAGTCATAAGTTTTTCACTAGCAGATAAAAAATTGGCTATATGTACTCCATAAAAGGAAGTAGATTCTAAGCCGATTATAACAGCTTTAAAAGTATTGTTTTCTAAAACCTTAACAAGCATGGATTCAAGTTGCTCTGCACCAAATTGCGTATTAGGAACAGGTTTCATCTTAATCAAGAATTCCTGTTCAAAATTAATAGCAGAGACAACATTTTGTCTCGCACCAATATCGATACCAACAAATAGAGTTGATAAGTAATCTAATTTCTTCATGAAATCACCACCTTTCAAAAATAATGAGGAAATTAGAAAGGATTATCCTAATCCAAAGTACTAACTGCAACCTCGCGTAATTAGCATTCATCCAGACGCAAAACCTTGCTGGTGGCTGCGAAAGGAGATGCAACATTTGTGTAAGCAGAATATGATACTTTGGTCAGGCTGCAAGCTTTACAGGCAATAACACAATGTGTTTTGCAGGAGGAATACAGCAGTAACCTTCGCTAAAGTTCCGTTATGACTATTTTAGCATTAGAAAATCCTTTAATAAATAGTAGGTTAAAACAGTATAGATCGGAAAGTATAAGAATCAGCAATACTGAATTGGGAGAATCCCCACTAGAAAAATTGAGATGCTTTCTTAATCTATACAAAATATAAAAAATAAATAAGTTTATAGGCAGTAAATAACTGCTATAAACTTATTATACGAGGAGGAATAGCATGCTGAAAAAATTTTTAGAGAGCAAAATTGGACAACCTATTTCGGATGTGGAATTTAAAGAAATTAGGAAGATGACAGCTGATGATATAAAGTTTAATTTTAAGAGCTTTGGCAAAAAGCCTAGTCATAATGATGCAAAAATAATTGCTGAAAGATGTGCTATAGCTCTAAAAAGATGTTCGTAGATAGGAGCGTAAAATGGTAAATGTTTATGATTTTTATATAACTCCTGAAGAATATGAGATGGCTGAAGCTAATGGAATAAGTAAAGCTCTATTAGAAGTAAGAATCCGTAGATTAGCGTGGAATAAAGAAAAAGCAATTAGTATTTCGCCGAGTAGACATAAAAGATTAGGATCAGATTGGATAAAGTTAGCACAAGAAAATGGAATTTGCTACAGTACTTTTAAATACAGAGCAAATGAACTTGGATGGGATTTAGAGAGAGCTGCGACTCAGCCGTTACAAGATAGAAAAGCTCAGGCAAAGCAGGCATATGAAAAAAGTCGAAAATATCCAAAAGAGTTTAAGGAACTTGCTGAAAAAAATGGGATTAGTGAAAGAACGTTTCATAGAAGGTTAGAATCAGGATGGGATATTGAAACAGCTGCTACAAAACCAATAATGACACCTAGAGAAGTAGGGCTACTTACAAAAGAAAAACGTCAAAAGAGTTTAACTCGAATATTTTGTCATAAGAGAGGAGTGAATAAACTATGTTTGGTATAACTGCAAAGCATAAAGTTCTTAATGGTATGGAGGTTGGAAAGTGATTCCGATTGAGTATGACAAAATGGGAAGAATGAAGTATCATCCAGAGTTTCATAGTAAACATGGTCAACCTTGGAGCCAGGAAGATTTGCAATATTTAATTGATTGGTATTATATCATAGGCCCAGAAGAAATGAGCCTAGCCTTAGATAGAAGAGCAACAACAATATCTAGTAAAGCTACATATTTAACAAAAATAGGAGTTATGAAGAAGCCATCTACTAGGTACCATCATAAAAGAATGTGGAAAAGATGAATGTTGAACTAGGGAGATCATGGCAGAATAAGGAATCGTTAAAGGGAATAAAAATGGTTTTCATAAACAATAAAAATGGTAAAGAAAAACGCTTTGCATATATCCGGCCAGATAAATGTAAGGCGTTTTAATAAAAATTCATCGCTTTAATAAAAAATCTCTATTCCCATTATATCAAATTAAAGCGGTGAAGGTCAATAAAATACGGACTTTAATCAATCTTTTTACGGCTTGTATAGGGTATTAAGATTATAACGATACTATCTAATTATATATATTAAGAAATACTAATAACTAATTAATAAGAGATAGGGACTGAAAGTATATAAGAGAGAGGATAGATATTGTTTATAAGATACATACTCCTTAGTTGACAGAAAGGAGAAGAGAGAAAAGACATGAAGACTTTCACAAGAGAGAAGAAGATATATTGTGGAGAAAAGTATTTAGAAGTAGATATATATACTTACACAAAAAATCAGGAAGAGGTAAGTAGAAGAGGCAAGAGATCTAAGAGAAAAAAAGAGAGTGAACCAAAGCAGAAGAATCTGAATGATAAAAATGCAAGAAGATATTTAACACAGTTAGCAAATACAAATTTTGGAGAAGGTGATTTACACGTTGCTGTAACATATAAAGATAAGTTTTTACCAGAAACAATAGAAGCGGCTGAGAAGGAGATATCCAACTATTTACGCAGAATTAGTTATAGAAGAAAAAAAGATGGACTGGATTCCTTAAAGTATATACTTGTGACAGAATACAGCGTTGAAAAGGATGGAGAAAAACCTGTAAGAATACATCATCATATTTTTATGAATGGTGGTCTTAGCAGAGAGGTCATAGAAGACCTTTGGAGCAAAAGAAAACAAAAAGGACAAAAGAAGGGTGAAAGCATAGGCTATATAAATGCAGATAGATTGCAGCCAGATGAAAATGGAACTGCAGCTCTATGTAGATATCTTACAAAGTATAAGAATAGAAAAAAGCGGTGGAGTTCGTCACACAATTTGAAAAAGCCGTGGTCCCGAACTAATGACCATAAATACAGCAGAAGAGAAGTTGAAAAAATATGTAAGGAAATACCTAGCAGGTCATACTGGGAAAAGAAATACCCAGGATGGACCCTTACAAACAGTGATTATGGATTTAAAGCTGAATATAACGATATAACCGGATGGTCCGTATATTTAAAGATGAGACGACTAGAATGAGAAATACACACAAACTATTAACAGGTTATACACAGGTTATCAACAAAAAAAGAAAGGAGGGTAAGGGCAAAATGAAAAGTGTAATTATTGAAAATTTTCTCGATGAAAATTATGAGTGTGTTAGTAAACTTTATAAATTTAATAAACGTAATGTAGGATATATTAATTTTCCTATGTTTGCTGTATATGAAAATCCTATAGATTTTCCTAACAAAAAGGAAAGAGCTCGAAGCTATTGAAAGTAAAAATAAAGAGGAACTAACAAATAGAGAAGTAGAAATTGAGAATCTTAGAACTCATATTAAAAGTATAAATGAGCAGCTAGCCAAGGCTCAAGTATCTGGAAACAATGAGGATGTTGAAAAGCTTCAAGCATCTCTTCATGAAGCTGAGGATAAGCTATTAGATGCAAGTAAAAAGATAGAAGATTTAGAGAAGGCACTTAAGGAAAAACCTATAGAGGTTGTTGCTTCTCCAGAGGTTATTGAAAAGATTCCTGAAGAAGTTGAAAAAGAGCTCCAGGATCTTAGAGAAAAGGTAAAACAAAGTTCTAGTAATAATGAGCCGGTAGTTAAATTTTCAATATATTTTGAGGAATTAGTCAATACATTCAAAGCATTACTTGGTGCTTTATCAGATATAGAAGAGGATGAAGTTAAAGAAAAGTATAAAAAAGCGGTTATGGGTGTTATAGGCAAGATGTCTGAAAAGCTGTAAATGAGGTGATAACGTGGAAGACTATAAGCAGGATGCAGAAAACTATATTAATTTAGTTAATGAATTTAATACCTTACAAGATGTAGAGTACGCAAGGGCATATAAGATGCATAAAAGTGCCCTTGCCCAGTATGAAAGATGGAGCAACATACTAATTGAAGTCAGAGACCTTGAAAAGGTCACAAAAACTAAGCAAACAACTTTAAAAGGCAGAATAGAACACATTATGAGAGTATTAAATAATATTTACACAAGCTGCAGGATGATCTGGAATAAAGGTGAGCAAGAGGAAAGGATAAGGTAGTTTATAAGTAATCGAAATATCCCATTTGAAAATAAGGGGGAAAGAATATGCCAGGGCTGATGATAAAAGTTATATGTATTAGGTTTAGAAATTTTAAGGAGAAAATTAGACTAGTAAAAATGTATGAGCGTAAAAAATATAAGGTGGAAATAATAGATGATAAGTTCGTTTATGCAGAAAAAATAAGATATGAATGATTGGATAGAGGAGGATTAAAGATGTTATTAAACGTTATTTTAATACTAATTGC
Organism: Clostridium magnum DSM 2767; assembly: GCF_001623875.1. Lineage (GTDB taxonomy): Bacteria > Bacillota > Clostridia > Clostridiales > Clostridiaceae > Clostridium_AM > Clostridium_AM magnum. The sequence continues at coordinate 603,180 of NZ_LWAE01000001.1, forward strand.
TTTAGAAGGTGCAGCTAATATAGGACTAACATATAAAAATTACAAAGAAGTGAAGGAACTTAAAGCTAAAATTAATGGATCCACTGAAATTGTACAAGAAGTAAAAATAACAGTAGATGGAGCTGGTAAAAGCATCTCTGAAGAGATAAGAAAGCAAATTTATAATTTATCATTTATGGGGATAAAGATGAAATAACTCAAAAGGAGTTGATATTTTGCCTAATGTACACTATTTAAAAACATGGACACCATTTTTTAATGATATTAAAAGCGGAATTAAGCAGTTTGAAGTACGGAAAAATGATCGAGATTATGAGGTTGGTGACACATTAATATTAGAGGAGTTTGAACCAAACAAAGAAAGGTATACAGGAGCATGGATACCCAAATTAGTAACTTATAAACTTGATGATATTCGCTTTGTAAAAGAAGGTTATGTAATTTTGGGAATGGTAGATATTAAATTTTGATGTTACGCAAAGTAAAGGATCTGTAAGAAAGATGGTGATAATCATAGTTATTAAAGAGTTAACGCCAATAGAACTACTAAAACTATCGCTTGAATACAGCATATCAAAGAAACATCAAAAATCACTGATTGAGAGAATAAATAAGCTGGAAAGAAAACCAGTTAAAGAAGATAAGCCTAGGAAAAAAGTACAAGCCACTCAGGAGAGTTTTTTATAAAAAAAAGAAGGGTGATATGATTGAAAATCATAATAATGAACTGTAGCAGGGAAGGGATTTGGTATAAAAATAAGATAGGAAAAACTTATACTGTTCAGAAAGAAAATACAAAAGACTATATAGTAACTACTAAAGATGCTGGAGGAAAACTTGGGCACGTGTTAAAGCAGGATGCTGAAGTTATAGAAAAGTAGATAAAGTGAAGAAAATACGACAGAAAGTTGGTGAGAAAATGAAACAGATTAGTATACTAGATGAAATAATAGTGGATAATTTTGCAGGCGGCGGGGGAGCATCCACTGGAATAGAGTTAGCCATAGGGCATAGCGTAGACATAGCTATCAATCATGATCCTGCGGCTATAGCAATGCACAAAGCTAATCATCCAACTACAGAGCATTATCAGGAATCAGTTTGGACTGTAGACCCAATTAAGGCTGTAAGAGGTCGTAAGGTAGGTTTAGCTTGGTTTAGTCCAGATTGCAAACACTTCTCAAAGGCAAAGGGTGGGAAACCTTGTGATAAGAAGATAAGGGGATTGGCATGGATTGTTCTAAAATGGGCAGCACTTGTTAGACCAAGAGTGATTATGTTAGAGAATGTAGAAGAATTTCAGACTTGGGGGCCTTTAAATAGGCGCAGACATCCTATAAAAAGTAAGAAGGGTCAAACATATTGGAAATGGAGAGGACAACTCGAAGCATTAGGATATCAAATTGAATCTAGGGAGCTTGTGGCAGCTGATTATGGAGCACCTACAAAAAGAAAAAGATTCTTTATGGTTGCGAGGTGTGATGGTAAACCTATAGTATGGCCTAAACCTACTCATGGAGATAGACATAGTGAGGAGGTTAAGGATGGATTATTAAAGGCATATGTACCAGCTGCTGAAATTATCGATTGGGATATCCCTTGTAAAAGTATATTTGGCAGAAAGAAGCCACTTGCGGAAAATACCATGAAACGTATAGCAAAAGGAATAAAAAAATTTGTAATTGAAAGTCCAGAACCTTTTATAATGCAGATTGGTCAAACTGGGTTTACAAAAGATAGGAATAAATCAATTCATGAACCATTAACAACAATAGTAAGCAAAGCTGAACATTGCCTGGTAACTCCGTATTTGATTCAATATCACTCTGAAACAACAAAGGATGGAGTGAGGGGACAATCTATTAAAGAACCAATTATGACATTAGATAGCTCACCTAGATACGGATTAGTAAGTGCTTTTATTATACAAATGAATAAAAACATGATAGGAACAGATATGAAAGAACCATTGAATACAATAGTTGCTGGACCTGGTCATATCGGTGAGGTAAGAGCATTTCTAATTAAGTATTATGGTCAAGGAGTAGGGCAGGATATCAAGGAGCCTTTAGATACTATAGTGAGCAAAGATAGATTTGGATTAGTTACGATTTATGGCCAAGATTACCAGATAGCTGATATAGGAATGAGGATGTTAGAACCTCATGAACTATTTGCAGCTCAGGGATTTCCAAGCAATTATGTTATAGATCGTGATTATGAAGGGAAAAAGTATCCCAAAACGGCACAGGTAGCACGTTGTGGTAATGCGGTACCTCCACCATTTGCTGAAGCACTAGTGAGAGCGAATTTACCAGAGTTGTGTGAAGGTAATGGAAAGTTTAGAGAAGCAATTTAAATATTATTTTATCTGTATATAAAGATAAAACGATAAACAGATAATTCAAAAATATACATCAATAAAAAAGATATTTTATCAAGACAAATTATGTAAATAATGCGTATTAACAAATAAGAAAGGAATGATTGGTTTATGGGAAAATGTAAGTATTGCGAACAGTATCCAAGAGAATTAGTAGATAAAAAAATAGAGGTGTTAAGTTCTGATTCAACATTGCATCTAGTGAGTTCAATATGTGGGGATAGGTTTAATGTTACTTTACTAATTGACAAATTTGGCAAGAGGTTTATAGGCTCTGGAGTTGAAGAAGCATGTGATGAACAAGGGAATTTAAATGTTGAAAGTTCAATACCTATTAAGTTTTGTCCTATGTGTGGCAGAGAATTGAAATAGTCGCATTACAAGATATAGCTGAAGATCTTGATTATATTAATTGATATCAAGGAGAGAAAAATTATGAATGAAGATCAGAATAACTTAGATGAATTTGAAAGAGTTGGGCTATATCTAACCGAAGCACAAAAAGACTACTATAGATATGTGGGGATAACACCTCAGATGATTATACAAGCTATGGTAGTTGATTTGGAACCTTTGAAGAGTTTAGGAATTTTTATAGAAAAACAAGAAGTTGCATTTAAAAACTTACATAGGAAAAAAACAAACAGAGTTGGAACAAAATAAGATTCTTTGATTAGGTTTCTAGAAAAGTCAAAATGCAAATACCAGGTGAAGATCTTGAATATTATGTGACTTATTTAAAGGAGTGATTTTATGGGGTGTAAATTTTGTTTTTTAGGGTGCGACATAATAAATTCCGACAAGTGTTGTTTTGAATGTGAAGAACAACAAAAATGTGATAAGGATTGCAAAGGTATGCCAAAAGAATATAAAGACTGTGAGTATTACAGGGATTAGTTCATAATCCAACTAAGTATTACCTGGCTATTGTAAATTTATGATAGATGGGTGATGTGAAAATTATAAATTCTTAAAGAGGTAAGTCTAATGACAAATAAAGAAAGGTTTATGGAATATGCCAAGAAAAGACTTAAAGAGAAAGAATATAAAAGAAGAAAGTTTTTAGTTGATTTAGCAGATACACAAAATAGCGGGATTGAAAAGTGCGCCAGAGGTAGGTGGAGACGTGGACAACCATAGATAAACTCTCTTAAAAAATAATCGTATAGAAGTGATTGACGTAGGAGGTAATACAGTATGGGAAAAAACAACATAAATGTGGACGAGTTAATAAGTAAGGCTACAAAGGAAGCTATAAAGGAATATGATAAGGAGAAAAGACAGGAGCAGAGGAAGAAGGTGTTTCACAATACAAGATTACTTTTAAGTCATTACAATGATTTAAAAAGCCATGTAAAAAATGCAATAAGTGATGCTACTAGGCTAGAAACAGATTTGATAGATATAGGAGAAATAGATCGTGATGAATTGTATATTCTATCTATAAAGAAAAGTAAGACTAAAACATTAATTATGATTGCTCATATAGATGTATCTATGGAAACTCTTGGAAATAAACAACGTAAACTATGTTCTCCAGAAAAATATGAAGCTTTAAAGATGTTCTTTATAGACGAAATGACATATGAAAAAGTTGCGGAACAGTTAAGCTGCAGTGTAATAACTGCTCGAAGGTGGATAAACGAAATGATTAATGAATTAAGTATAAATCTATTCGGTATAGATGGCATGAAATTAGATATGATATAAAAATGATAAAAAGATGGTATTTTAATGATAATATGGATATGCTAGAATGATAGTATGAAAATATTGGGGTGTGCCACAGCAGGGATTACAAACTGGTGGCACAGTAAAGAGCACTTGGTTAATTCTAGTGCTCTTTTTATTTAATGAGGTGGAATAACAATGAGCAAAAGAGATGAAAGCATAGTTAAAATGAGAGACTTGTTTAGAGAGACGGCAGATATTATAGATGAGATGTTAGAGTTAGAAACAAAAGAGGCAGCGGGTCAAGATGTAAGTAAAGAAGCGGAGAGTGTAGCAGGTAGGTTTATGTTTAAGATGATGGAAATAAGTAGCCTTGGTGATTAGTAATGCTAAAGAGTTGCAAGTATTGTGGTAAGATACATGATAGTAAGTATGATTGTGGTAAGAAACCACAGAGAAAAAAACAGAATAATCATAAAGATAAATTCAGATGGACTAAAGCTTGGCAAAAGAAAAGGGAAGAGATAAAGCAGAGGGACAATTTCTTATGTCAGGTGTGTATTAGAAAGCTGTATGATACATATAAACAATATGCATATGATAATCTTGAAGTTCATCATGCAATAGCACTTGAAGAAGACTTTGAAAAGAGGTTAGATAATGACAATCTTATTACAGTATGTGGACATCATCATGAGATGGCAGAGAGCGGAGAGATACCGTTAGATGTTATATTAAAGATTATTATTGAACAGGAGAATAAAAGTTTATGAAACTAGATTTTATTATTAAACAATGCCAAAAGCATCCCCCCTAGTGGCAAGGTCAAAAAATAGCAGGGGTCAGAACACCACATGCCCCCATCTGTAAATAAAATATTCCCACATCAACTTTTTAAAAGGAGAAAGTATGAAAATTATTATTCAGCAAATAAGGTTAGAAGAAATTTATTCTTCAATAAATGATATATATAGGACACATAGTCGGAAAATAAAGAAAGTAAATAGGACGAAACGTGAAATAGAATTTATGAACGGTGATAAGATAAAATTTACTACTACAGAATCTAAAAATGTAGATGGACTAAAATCAGATGTAGCTATAGGACCAGATGCAGAATGTATTACTCTTGCTTCAAAACATGAGAAACGAATCTGGGGTTTTTCTGATTTATATAATTATTTGAGAAATCTATAATTGAAAGGAGGCTTTATTATGCCTACACCACCCAAACCTTTTTCGGTTTTAAAAACTGAAAAGAAATCTCATAGAACTAAAAAAGAATTAGCGTTACGAGAAAAAGGAGAAGCTGCATTAGCTACTGGTGTAGCTATAAAAGAGCGTCCAGAAGTTAAGAATAATCCTGTAGCACATAAAGAGTTTTTAAGAATAAATAAGCTACTTAAAAATATAGAAAAGAATGATTCTATTTATGAGCCTGTTATAAATAGGTACTGTATAATTCAAGCCGAGTGTGCAGATTTTGAAAAGAAAAGGGAAGAACTATATAACCTTATTGAAACGTTAAAGGAAACTTTTTATTCGGTTATTGATGAATTGGAAGGAAAAGAAAAATCAAAGGAACTTAAGAGCTTCAGCAATAATATGGCTTGCCTAGCAGGAAGCATGATAGAACTTGATAAGCAAGTGCAATCTAAAAGAAGAATGCTTTTAGATATAGAAAAGGAAAATGTAATGACTATAGCTTCAGCACTTAGAAGCATACCTAAAAAAGAAGAAAAATCAACTAATAAATTGTTGGAAGCACTAAATGGAAGTTAAAGAAAGTAAGGCTTACAAATATGCTGAATGGTGTATTGTTGAGCCTAATAGAAAGGTTCCAAGGTATGTAAAAAAACAAGCTAAAGAGTGGCTAGATATTGCCGATGGGAAAAGTAATGAAGCTTATGTGGACGAAAAAGAACTTAATAAAATAAATAAACTTTTAAAGTTAATGGTGCATCCTGATCTAATGTGTCCAATGGATGAAGGATTAGAAGATTATGCCTGGTTGCTTATAGTAGCAACTCTATGTACTAAGTTAAAAAATGATGAAAACAAGGATATAAGGTACTACATTACAGCTGTATTAGAGATAAGTCGTAAAAATTTTAAGACTTTCAATAGTGCGGTTATTTTTATACTTTTATTACTTACGGATAAGCCCTTTTCACGTTTCTTTTCGGTTGCTCCAGATTTAAAGCTATCATCAGAACTTAAAATTGCTATAAGAAAAATAATAAAAGTTAGTCCTTTATTGGCAGAAGAAGATGTATTTAAAGTACTTAGAAGTGAAATAAGATGTTTATTAACAGATAGCGAATATGTACCTTTGGCATATAGTGAGGACAGAATGGATGGTAAACTTGCTAATGCTTTCCTTGCTGATGAAGCGGGTGCAATGGACAGTTACCCTATTGAGGCTATGAGATCCTCTCAGATAACTTTATTCAATAAGTTAGGAATTATAATAAGCACTCAGTATCCTAATGATAACAACGCCATGATAGATGAAATTGACATATCTAAAAAAACATTAGATGGCCTTATAGATAATAGACGAAGATTTGCATTACTATATGAGCCAGATGATGAATTTTTAGTTGAAGATAAATGGCAAACAGAAGATTTAGTAATATATCAAAGTAATCCTGTTGCTGTAGCACATGATTATATATTTCAGGCCATAAAAGATATGCGAATAATGGCTATTTTATATGAAAATAAAAGAGAAAATTACCTTTGTAAGCATAACAATATTAAATATAAAGGGCTTGGAGTAGAAGGATATATCGAAATCACTAAGGTTAGAGAGTGCAAAATCAAAGAAGATTTGTCCTTTTGGGAGGGCAAAAGAGTATATTTAGGATTGGATTTATCACAAACTGATGATAATACCTCAGTTGCAATGGTTACTGAACATGAAGGAAAGATTTATGTTAAAGTATGGGGGTTTATACCTAGTGATAAAAAGGATTATAAGAGTAAAAGAGAAAATGTTGACTATAATAAACTGATAAAACAAGGTGTTTGTTTTGAATGTGGAGATGAGGTAATAGACTATGGATTTGTTGAAACATTTATAACTGGAGATAACGAGCATGACTTAAAAGGACTTGAAGAAGAATATGGTGTAGAGATAACGCAAATAGGATATGACAGATACAATGCAATAAGTACAGTGCAAAAGCTTGAAGCAGCGGGATATGAATGTGTAGAAATAAAACAACATTCAAGTGTGTTGCATATGCCTACAAAGCTAATAAAGGAACATATACTTAGTAAAAATTTCTGTTATGATGAAAACCTTATGCTTGAGATAAATTTTCAAAATGCACGTTGCACAGAGGATACAAATCTAAATAAATACGTTAATAAAAAGAAATCTGCAGGGAAGGTTGATATGGTCGTATCAACTATAAATGCGGTTTATTTATTGCAGCAAGATATGCTATTTGGAGAAGATGATTTTGGAGCGCAAGTCATATAGAAGGAGGTGATAATATGGGGTGGTTTAATCGAAAAAAAGAGAGTAGAGCTGACGAAACAACAGTAACTCCTCCAGCGGATGATGTATTATTAAAGGCGTTACTAGGTTCAACTACTATTACTAAGGAGCAGGCACTGAATATTCCAGCTTTAAAAAGTTGCATAAACTTTGTAGCGGATGCAGTATCAATGTTACCTATTAAATTGTACAAGCAGGAAAATGGAAAGGCTATTGAGGTAAAAGATGATATAAGAACTAAGCTATTGAATGATGATACAGGTGATACATTAGATGCTGTGCAGTTTTGGAGAGCATTGTTATCTGATTATTTTCTTGGTAAAGGTGGATATGCCTATATAGGCAAAGAAAAAAATCAATACAGAGGGTTATATTATGTTGATGAAACTAACATATCTATTATAAAAAACGTAGATCCTATTTTTAAAGATTATGATATTTTAGTTAATGGTAAAACATACAAGCCTTATGACTTTATAAAACTACTAAGGAATACTAAAGATGGTGCTCAAGGGATAAGCATTATTGAAGAAAATAGCTTAATTCTTAGTGTAGCTTATAATTCGCTTGTATATGAAGAAAATCTAGTTAAAAAAGGTGGGAATAAGAAAGGATTCTTAAAATCACAAAGAAAACTGGGAGAAGTAGCTATAGAAGCATTGAAGACAGCATGGAGGAATCTATATAGTAATAATAGCGAAAACGTAGTTGTATTAAATGATGGATTGGAGTTTCAAGAAGCTTCTAATACTTCTGTTGAAATGCAGTTAAATGAAAATAAAGAAACTAACTCAGCAGAGATTTGCAAATTATTTAATATTCCAGTTAACATCATAAAAGGGACTGCATCATCTAAGGAATACACTAATGGTTTTAAAATGGGAGTTATGCCTGTATTAATAGTAATTCAATGTGCTTTAAATCGAGAACTACTTCTTGAAAAAGAGAAGAGTTCTTTTTATTTTGCTTTTGATACTAAAGAAATGCTAAAGGGAGACATTAAGGAACGATTTGAAGCTTACAAAACAGGCATTGAAGCTAATTTCCTTCAAATAGATGAAGTTAGATTCATGGAGGATCTTCCAGCATTAGGTCTAAAGTGGATTAAGCTAGGGCTGGATTCGGTTTTATATGATGTTGAAACTAAAACTATTTATACACCTAACACTAATCAAACTTCAAGTATTGATAATTTGAAAGGGGGTGAAAATGATGCGAATAGAAATAAGGAATGATAGTGTCCTTTTGGATGGGTATGTGAATGCTGTTGGAAGAGATTCAAAGCCTATTATAACTGCAAAAGGGAAAATGGTTGAGCAGATAGAACCAAGAGCTTTCGATAGAGCATTGGAAAGAGCAGATAATGTTGATTTGCTACTTAATCATGGTAAAGAATTAGGCTCATTTAAATATGGAAATTTGCAATTGTTTGAGGATAATATTGGACTTAGAGCAATATGCACTGTTACAGATTCAGAAGTTATGCAAAAAGCTAAAGATGGAAAGCTTAAAGGCTGGTCTTTTGGAATGTATGTTAATAAAGACCGGATTGAAGAAAGAGCCGGAGATATACCACGGAGAATTGTTTCGGATTTGGATTTATTTGAGGTATCTATAATAGACGATCGAATGTCTCCTTGTTATGTTGGTACTTCTATTGAGCAAAGGGCAGACCAGGAAGTAATATCAGAGCAAAGAGGTGATGAATTTAGAGCAGTTGTTGTTGATGAAACCACAAAGACACCAATCGATTATTCGGAATTTGAAAAAAGAATTCAAAAAGTGAAGGAAAGAAAGGAAGATTAATAAATGAAAAACGTAAAAAAAAGAATTGCAGAATACAGAGCTAATTTAAAAAGTCTAGTTGAGCAAAGAAATGATAAAGTAGTAGAAATGCAGGCGATTGTCGATAAGGCAAAAACTGAAACAAGAGCTATGAATGATGAAGAAATGACAAAATTTAATGTACTTGAGAAGGAAATAGCTAACATTGATGCAACAATTAAAGCAGAGGAAAGAGCAAGAGACTTAAATCTTAATGTTGTTGACCCTAAGAAAAAAGAAGAGCTTAGGGCAGAAGAAGCAGAGGAAAGAGCTTTTGCAAACTATATCAAAGGAGTAGTTGAGCAAAGAGCGGACATTAATTTAACCACTGGCGATAATGGAGCCATTATTCCTTCATCTATAGCAAATAAGATCATAAAGAAGGTATATGATATCTGCCCTATATACCAACTTTCAACTCGTTACAATGTTGGCGGCACTTTAAATATTCCTTACTATGATGAATCAACTCAGACAATAACAATGTCATATGCTACTGAATTTACAGAGTTAGAATCTACTTCTGGAAAACTTAAGAGCATTGAATTAAAGGGTTTCCTAGCTGGGGCGTTAAGCAAGGTTTCTAAGTCTCTTATAAATAATTCTCAATTTGATATTGTTAACTTTGTTATAGGGGCTATGGCAGATGCTATATCAAAATGGATAGAAAAAGAATTACTAAATGGTACTGTAGATAAGGTTGCAGGACTTAGCACTGTTACTCAAAAGGTGGATGCAGCAAGTTCCACTGATTTGACTGCAGATGAATTAATTGATGTTCAAGAAGAAGTTCCTGATGTATATCAAGGGAATGCTATCTGGATCATGAATAAAAAAACCAGAAAATCAATCAGAAAATTAAAAGACAATGATGGAAACTACCTATTGAATAAAGATGTATCTGCAAAATGGGGATATACTTTACTTGGTAAAGATGTTTATACATCTGATAATATGTCAGAAATGGCAGCTGGAAAAACTGCAATTTACTATGGAGACATGAGTGGCCTCGCTGTTAAGCTATCTGAGGATATATCTATTGAAGTGCTTAGAGAAAAATTTGCTACTCAGCACGCTATCGGTGTAGTTGGATGGATAGAAATAGATTCAAAAGTTGAAAATGCTCAAAAGATATCTAAGTTAGTAATGAAGGCAGCGGTTTAATTAGAGATGGGGGTAATCCACCTTCTCAGTTCTATGAGGTGATCAATTTGAAGGTTAGTGAAATAACAATAGAAAATTTAAAAGAATATATAAAAATTGATACTAATGAAGAGGATGTATTTTTACAAAGTATTTTATTAGGTTCAAAGGCTTATATAAAAGGCTATACAGGATTAGATGATGTTAAGGTTGATGAAAAAGAAGACTTGTCTTTAGTAGTTTATGTACTTTGTAGTGAATTGTATGATAATAGACAGTATACAGTAGATAAAGATAAAGTTAATCCGGTTATAAAATCTATACTAGATATGTACAGTATTAACTTGCTATAGTAGGAGGCATACATATGAATGCTGGTGATTTAAAACATAAAATTGATATATGGGGAAATGTAGAAGTTCAAAATAATGCTATGGAAGTTGATATATCTCCAAGAAAAATAAAAAATGTATGGGCATCTATAATCCCTTTAAGTGGAATAGTACAAACTAGTCAACCTAATATATTAGTTGCAAAAACAAGTCATAAATTTAGAATAAGATCTAATGCATTTCCACTTATAAAAAATGATAACTGGATAATTTATAAAGGAATAAAGTACGAAATTAAATATGTTCAACCAGATTTTAAAAGCAATCAATTTATAGAGATATTTACAGAAGTAATTACAGAATAGGTGATGTAATGGCAGATGGATTTGATTTATCTGAACTTATGGAATATGCAAAAACAATAGAAAACACTTCTAACAACATGAAACAAGGCACTTTTGCTAAAAAGTTTTTAAGAAAAGAAGGTAATGAACTTAATAAACTTAATAAAAGCACTTATAAATCAAAAGGAATTGGAGAAGTTACTGGGAATCTATTAAGAGGATTTAAAAGAGGAAAAATATATAAATATGACGGAGCATGGAGTGTAAGAGCTTTAAATTCATCCCATCATGCTCACCTACTTGATAGAGGATGGATTCATAAAGCTAGCAATGGAAATGAGAAATTTATTCCAGGATTTAATTTTATGGAAGAGGCAAGACAAGCTTTTGAAAGTGGATATTATAGTGATGTAGAAGAGTTTTTAGAAGAAATTATAGAAAAAGGATTGTAATGTAGCATAAAAATATAAAGTTTTATTAATTTTAAAAATAATTTTTCCAACAGAAAGAGGGTGGTTTAAATTATAACTTTGAAAGATATTAATAAAGCTGTGGTAATACAAGTAACACAAGGATTGATAAATACTACATTTAAAAATGTCAAATTTACATCTACAGATATAACAGAAAATTTAACAAGACCATCCTTTTTCATTGATTTTGAAAATAATAAAACAGGTTTAATGAATGCTTTTAACAAAGAAAGAAATGTAGAGTTAAAGCTTTTTTATTTTTCTAAAACTAGAAAAAATAATAAGCTAGAATTAATGGATATGCAAGAGCAATTAGAAAATATTTTTCTAAAATATATAAAAGTAAATGATGATTTTTACATTCCAATAAATAATATAGACTTTGATGTGGTTAAAGAGCAAGGGTACTTGCTAGCTACAATTGAATTATACACACTTGAGTTGTTACCAGAAGACAGTCAAAACGATTCTGGAAGTGGAGAAATGATCGAGGAACTAGATATAAAAATAAATACAAATATGTGAAAATAACTTCTTTTACTAGGGTTATTTTTTCATTTTAAAAATTTGAGGGGGTAGTGTTATGGCGATAAAACAGCCAGATATAGATATATCTTTCAAACAGAGGGCAAGTTCCTTCGTTGAAAGAAGTGCTAGAGGTAATGTTATCTTAATATTAAAAGATGATACAGATAAAACATTTAGTACAAAGGAATACAAATTAATTACAGATGTTGAAGCTGATAGCACTAAATATACATCTGATAACTTGCAGTATATAAAAGACTGCATGGAAGGCACTCCAAACAAAGTAATAGTTGTTAGAATAGATACAATAAAAACTATAACAGATGCTTTAAATATAGTAGCTACATTGAGCACCGGCTGGATTTCCACAGTGGGGGAAAAAGCTGATTATGATACAATCTCAACCTGGACTAAACAAATTAGAACACAGAAGAAAACTTTTAAGTCAACTGTTTGCGACACTACAACAGCACCAAATTGCGAAGGTGTAGTAGATTTATTTAAAACTAAAGTTACTTTTAAAGATAATAGAGGGGAGCAGGACTCACAGAAAATAATTCCAACTATACTTGGTTTATTAGCTGGTGCCAATGTAACTAAAGGTACTACATATTTAGAAGTTCCTAATTTAGCATCTGTTGTTGAACCTGCAGATGTGGATGCTGAAATTGCAAAAGGAAAAATGGTTCTTGTGAATGATGAAGGTACAGTTAAAATAGCACTGGGCATAAACTCTCTGACAACATTCACAACGGATAAAACAGAAGATCTTGCTTTCGTTGAAATTGTAGAGGCACAGGATTTAATGTTTGATGATATAAGAAAGACTTTCAAAAGTGATTTTATCAGCAAATATAAGAATAAATATGATAATCAAGTCATTTTTTTAAGTGCTGTTAATTCCTATTTAAAGGACTTAGCTAAGACAGATGTTTTAGATAGTGAATATGAAAATAAGTCTAGTATAAATGTTGAGTTACAAAGAGCAGCTTGGATTGCAGCAGGATACCCTGAAGCACAGAATTGGGATGAAACAAAAGTAAAAAATATGAGTTTTAAAAGACAAATGTTTTTATCTGGACAAGTTAAAATATTGTTTTCTGTTTGTGATCTAAAATTCGACATAAACATGATGTAAGAGTGTGTAAAACCACTCTTTTTATTTTAGAACAAATTAGTTTTAGGAGGTAATTATATGACAGCTGCAAATAAAGGCAACAAAGTACTAAGTGCGAATGAATGCAGTATTTGGGTAAATAACGAATTATGGAGTGATATAGCCAAGGCAACAGCTAAGGTTAAAGCTAACTTTGAAAAGGTAAATTTCGTAGGTGATCCGAAAACATATCAGCGTTATCAAGGTTATGAAGGGGAAGGGTCACTCACACTAAATAAAACTAATTCAAAAGCCTCAGAATTAGTTTTTGAAGGATTTAAAACTGGTAATTTTCCAGATATAAAAATAATAGCTAAACAAGGTCGTGTTGATGGAAAAGCTGAAAGATGGGAAGTTAGTGGAGTAATATTTAATGAACTTACGCTATTTGATATGGAAAGTAGTAAGTTGATACAACAAGAATTGCCATTTACATTCGTAGAAGCTGATTTAGGCGATAAAATAGATGATTAGGAGGAATTTGTATGAGTAAAGTAACATTTCAGGACTTTTTAAATAAAGTTAAGCAAAAACAGGAAAGTAAGGTAAAAATACTAGATTTAGAAGTTTCTAGTTTAGGTTGTTCATTAACATTTACAAGACCTAGTGATGATGAACTATTAGATTATTCTAATGAAATGGCTAATAGTGTTACTGTAAATGCTAATAAAGAAATAGTGGATCAAGACATGAAGAAAATGTACAAAGCTAGTAAAAGTTTAGTTTATAGCTGTTGTAATTATTTAAAAGAAAAAGAGTTGCAGGAAGAATTAAAACCAGATGAGCCTTGGGATGTTGTAGAGAAAATATTTGACCAAAAGGAAGTCTTAGAACTAGCTACAGACATTTACAAGGCTTTTGCTAATGGAGATATAGGTGAAACAATAAAAAACTTGTAAGAGGTAGAGGAGATACTGGAGGGGAATTTTATTGGGTTTCCTACTACCTCCAAAAAGGATTTAAATTGGAGTATCTTATAAATTTAACACCTACAGAAAAACAATTTTATATTGAAAGTATGGAGTTTGAATTTGAACTTGAAGTAAAGAAAGATGTGAAAAGAATTAAACTATTAGTAAGTGCTCTATTTGGCGAAAAGAGGTGAGAATATGGGAAAAGTTATTAGTACCATACTTAACCTGAAGGATAATTTTAGCAATGTTCTTAGTAAGACCACAGATAATGTTAGAAAATTTCAGGATCAAACTAAAAAGTCACAAGCAGCTATTAGTGGAATGAGTGGAGCTGTTTCTAAGGCTGGAAATCATATTACTAGTACACTTGCGGGATTAGGGATAGGCTATGCAATAGAGGAAGCAGGAAGAAAGAGTATAATGTTAGCATCAGATTTAAATGAAGTCCAGAACGTAGTTGATGTTACATTTGGAAACAGCAGCAAAGTAATAGATCAGTGGTCAGATAAAGCTTTAAATGCGTATGGACTATCTACTTTGCAAGCTAAACAATTTAATGGTACGTTAGGTGCATTAATGAAGTCTAGCGGTATAAGTTCTGATAAACTTGTAGAAATGTCTGAGAACATGACAGGGCTTGCTGGGGATTTTGCTTCATTCTATAATTTGAGACCGGAAGAAGCCTTTGAAAAAATCAAAAGCGGAATATCTGGAGAAACAGAGCCTTTAAAGGCTTTAGGTATCAATATGTCTGTAGCAAATTTAGAAACAAGCGAATATGTAAAGACATTAGGCAAGAAATGGGACAAGATGACACAAGGCGAGCAAACAATGGCTAGATATATGTATCTCATGAAGGCCAGTAAAGATGCACAAGGAGACTTTAATAGAACTTCCCAAAGCTTTGCTAACCAATTAAGAATAGCAAAAACAAGTGCAGAGCAGGCAGGAGCATCTATTGCAAGCATATTTCTTCCATCTTTAAACAAGGTATTGCTGGCTGTAAATGCTGGTGGATTAGATCAAAAAATACTTAAGGTTAAAGATTCTGTATTTAGTGTTATAAATTACATAACGCCTAGTTTTCAAAACTTATGGTCATGGATTGTAAAGTTTGGAGATGCTACAGGACTTTCAACTTTTATTAATAATATAAAAACAGATGTAGCAACAGGTAATCTAGATACATTGAAATGGATTTTAAAAGATGTGTTAGACGGAGCAACTGCAGTTGTGAGCTTTGTAACAAATCATTGGGAGGAAATAGGACCAGCTGTTTATACTGCAATCGGTGCTTTTGTTGCTTTTGAATTGGCAGTTAAAGGCGCTATGATAGTAGAAAGTTTATCAGGATTAATAACCGTTGCGACTATCATCTGGGATGGTTATACGATGGGTGTGGGTGCAGCAGCAATTGCACAGGATCTATTAAATTTAGCAATGAAAAGTAACCCAATAGGAACAGTAATTACCTTGCTTGGATTATTAGCATTGGCAATAGCAGAAGTTGTTACTCATTGGAAAGATATATGTGCATGGGTAGAGAAAGCATGGAATTGGCTAAAAACATGGAATGGAACTAAAGCAGAAAATAAATCAGTAACATTTACACAGACAAGGATAGATGATAACCGAACCATTGGAGAAAGACAAGCAGAGCGTATAGGTAAAAATGCTACTGGTACTTCATATTCTCCAGGTGGTTTAACTATGGTTGGTGAATATGGTAGGGAATTAGTAGAAATGCCTAAAGGTTCAAAAGTTCATACAGCTAGTCAAACAAAAGATATACTTGATAGTAATAATAAAGGAGTATATATATATGTGACTATACAGGGCAATGTGATAGGAAATGAAGAGTTTGCTGATGAGGTTGGAAATCATATTTACAATAAAGTTAGTTTAGCAATGCAGAGGTAAAAAATTACCTCTGTTTTTTCTGGAGGTGATTAAAATAGCTGATATTTTTATAAGTGATAAAGATAGAACAAAAGTATTTCAATTACCTATTCTCCCAGAGAGGTTTCCAGAGTTCTCAAGAGCAGCTAAGAATGAGGAATTTGAAACATGGGAAGATGGAGTTTATACACTTATTGGTAATGTAGATGCTATTAAATTTAGCTTAGAGTGTTGGCTTCCAGGTATGGATAAAGAATATTCTTTTGCTAAGAGTAAAATAAATCCATATGATTTAATTAATTTAATGCATAATGCAATGTTAGAAAAGAACCCAATTCGGTATGTAGCTAATAGAAACCCTAATTTGAAATTACCAGTTGAAATTACAAATATGTTAGTTACAGTGGAAAGTTTAAGTTGGTATGAGGATAGATTGGGAGATGTACAGTATAAAGTAGATTTCAAAGAATACAGGGAGATAACTTAATGTGGTATTTATATGGATTACATAAAGACAAATGGGTTGATATACTGCCGAAATGTAATAATGTTACATGGAGCTTTGATAAGGATACATTTGTTTCAGATTTAAATTTTGATAGTTTATATGATTTACCAGAGAGTATGCATATTTCTTTGTTTAAAGACAGTAGACCTGTTTGGAGAGGAATGATTATAAAAAAGAATAATAAGAAGACCAGTGCTAGTTATAATTGCTTGGATTACGGACTATATTACACTAAAAATAAAATGAGTGTAATACAGTTTAATAATATTAATACTCATTTAGCTATAAACCATCTATGCGAATATTGGGGCCTAGAGCATGATGTGGTGGCCTTTGTATCTAAAGTTGACAAGATATACAAAGCAAAAACATTGATTGAAATGGTTGATGATATGCTTGATATGGCAAGTAAAGAACTTGGTGTTGAATTTATAAGGGAAATGAGAAATAAGCATCTATATGTAAATGCCTTTGAAGATATACCAGTATTAACATCTAAATATAAATTAGGTTCAGACTTTTCTATAACTAGAAGTATGGAGAATATGAAAAATAGAATTATTATGATGACCAATAAAGATGATGATTATAAGATATTAGATACATTGGAATATACTAACGGAATTAAAACCTATGGAGCATTTACGGATGTTATAGAATTAGACGAAAAAGATGAAAGTCAAGCTAGAAATATAGGACAGAACTTACTCAACAAAAATGGAGGGACTGAAAGAGAAGCAACATTTAATGTTTTAGGATTAGAAGATGCAGAACTAATAAGGTGTAATAGAAAACTTCCGTTAACCATAAAAAAGTATGGACTAGATGGAGTTTTCAGGATTAAATCTTGTTCTCATACATTAAATAATAATAATCACAAAATTAATATAACAATTACTTGGTAGGTGATAATATGGATTATAGCATAGGATTTGCGAAAGCTTTTAATGAAAGAAATAATGTAGAAAAAATAGGTGCTATAACTGGCGATGTAGTAAGTGTTGATCCATTAGAAATAAGTACATTTGGAGGGAACGTATTATTAAATGAAACTCATATAACAGTTTGTAAGAGTGCAACGGAATACACTATGCCAGTAACTATAAATATTACTAGTGAAACCTACACAGGTATTGTTACACATGAAGGTATAAAAAAAGGTGATAAAGTGCTACTTATTGCCTCTGAAAGTGGAAAAAGATTTTATTTAATAGATAAGGTGGTGTAGGTTACTATGGACACTATACCTTTAATACCAGATTTAGAAGAGCAAATTAATACAGAAAATCAAACTTCTACACTAAAAATAGGTAGGAGTTTTTTATTTGATTTTACTGAAAATAAATTTGTAATTAAAGATGGAAATATGATAGAAATAACTGGTCTACAAGCTTTGGAGCAATGGATAAGATTATGTCTTAACACTTTGGTAAAAAAATATAAAGTGTATGAGGATACAGAGTTCGGATGCAAGATAGAAGATCTACTTGGTAGTAGATTAAATTCTTATACATATTCCGAAATGCAGAGAGAAATAAGAGAGGCTCTTATTAAAAATGAAAATATAAAGGATGTAAGAAATATAGTTATAACTCAAGAAAAAAGAACTTTTACAGTTGCTATGGATGTTGAATTAGTAAATAAAGAATTATTATATCAAAGTGTGGTGATATAGATGTTCGAAGATAAAACTGTAGAAAATATAAATAAAGAAATGCTGGATAGCATAGATGATAGTTATGAAAAGTCAGTTGGAAATCCAACAGCAGATATTGTAAAGTCTTTTGCCATAGAAGAGGCATCCATATATGCAGCATTAAAATTAATATTTGACAAGATAAATGTAGATAACCTAACCGGCGATGAACTTGAAAGATATACTAAGCAGCGTAAAGGAATAACTAGAAAGCCTGGAAATGCATCTATAGGTGTATTAACTGTAAATGGCACTGGTACTATAAATATAAATGATTTATTTGAAACAGCTTCAGGAGTACAGTTTATATCTCTAGAAACTAAAAATATAACTGGTACTGGTTCAATTAATATACGAGCGGTTACTATAGGATTTAGTAGTAATGTTCCGGCAAATACTATAACACAGATGCCAGTTACATTAGCAGGAATAACAAGTGTAACAAATACAGCTGCAACATATGATGGATATGATGCTGAAACTGATGATTCTCTAAGACAAAGGTACTATGAAGCATTGAGAAAACCTCCTACTAGTGCTAACAAGTATCATTATTTGGCTTGGGCTAAGGAAGTTACAGGTGTTGGAGGTGCAATTATCTTTCCTACATGGAATGGAGATAACACTGTCAAAGCAGTTATAGTGGATGACAATAAGCTTCCTGCAAATTCTGATTTAGTTAGTAGAACACAAGCACATATTGATCCATTAAATGAAAGTAATATACCTAAAGGGGATGGAAGCGGAGAAGCTCCAATTGGAGCATATTGTACAGTAGAAAGTGCTACAGCTAAGAACATTGTCATAAAAGTTAAAGTAACAAAAGCGAATGCTAATTATACAGATGATGAGATTATAGCTAATATAACAAATAATGTTCTTCTATATTTCAAGGGAATCGCCTTAGATGAAGATAACAACTATGTTTCTTATGCAAAAATAGGTAATTTGATAATAACTTCTGATGGCATAGCTGACTATGATAACAGTACTTTTACTATAAACGATAGTAACACAAATATTCATCTATCGTTAAGCGCAACTTTATGCGAAGTTCCAGTATTGACACAGGTGGTGTTATTACCATGACAAAAGATACCTTAATTAAGAATCTACACAAATTATATAGAGAAGATCCTTGGATAAATGAATTGTTCAATAGTGCAGGCATAACATTAGATAAAATTAATGCAGCAATTGAAGATTTAGAAAATCAATATTGGTTTGATACTATGACATGGGCTATTCCAGTAGTAGAAAATATGCTTCAGTTTAAAACAGATAGTAATGCAGCAATTGAAGATAGAAGAAGTCAACTTGAAGCTAGGTGGAAAAGTAATGGTAAAGCAGATATATATTTATTACAAGCAGTAGCAAATTCATGGAGAAATGGAGATGTAACTGTTTCTTTTGTTAATGGAAAAATAAAAGTCACATTTGTAGGAGAATTTGGAGTACCAAAAGATTTAGAGGGCTTGGAAAAAGCATTAGAAGATGTAAAACCAGCACATTTAGCTTTGGTATATTCATACAGATATCTATTAATTAAAGAGATAGATAATACAATGACTTTATCGGAGTTGGAGCAAAGAAAACTAAATGAATTTGCAGGAGGTGAGTTGATTGGCCAGTAATACTCCCAACTTAAATTTATACAAAGCAGATCCTTCTGTAGATGGTAATTCAACGTTTAATATAAAACAAATGCTAAATGATAACTGGGATAAAATAGATTCTGATAAAGCCAATACTGATGCTAAAATAGATGACTTAAAAAAGCCTTATACATGGGGTAAGCTCATTGGTAAGTAGTAGGTGAACATAAATGTTAATAATTAGTAATGTAGAGTACAGCAAAAATCCAGTTAAAGTTAATGAAGCTTTTTTGATTTCTGTAACTATAGTAGAACAAATAGCCTTATGGAGTGATGCTAAAGGCACAACATGGGGAACTATTAAAAATACAACTTGGCAACAAGTAAAATTAAAATATTTTTAGGAGGTACTTTATGGCAGTTCAAACAGTTCAAGTTTTAATAAATGGACAAACATATAATTTAACTTATAATAGCACAAGTGGTAAGTGGGAAGGAACAATAACAGCTCCTAGCACTACCTCGTATAATGTAAACGCAGGACATTATTATCCGGTAACAGTAACAGCAACAGATCAAGCTGGTAATATCACAACAAAAAATGACACTGATGCTACATTAGGCAGCAGTTTAAAACTAGATGTAAATGAGACAGTTAAACCTACAATAACTATAACAGCTCCTTCAAGTGGGGCAAGAGTTGTAAGCTCAACCCCTACTATTACATTCCAACTAAGGGATGCTGATTCTGGAATAAAAATTAGTTCTCTAGCACTTAAAATTGATGGTGGTTCAGCAATTGGGAATACATCTGCTGGAATGACTTGTACTAGCGTTGCTGGAGGATATGACTGTTCTTATGTTGTTCAAAGTGCTTTAGTTGACGGTTCCCATAGTATAACAATAGATATTCAAGACAATGATGGAAACCAGGCAACTACTGTAAGTACAAGCTTCACAGTTGATACTGTTCCGCCAGCATTAAATGTAAGTAACCCTACAAATGGACTTATAACTAATAATCCTAGCTTAACTGTATCTGGAACAACCAATGATACAACATCTTCTCCAGTTACCGTAACAATCAAACTTAATGGCACAGATCAAGGAGTTGTTAATTTATCAAGTGGAAGCTTTAGCAAAGCAATTACATTAGCTCAAGGTACAAATACAATCATAGTACGATCAACAGATGGTTCTGGATTATATAGCGAAGTAACAAGAACAGTAACACTTGACACAACACCACCAACTATATCGACAGTTACAGTAACGCCAAACCCTGTTAACACTGGATCAACTATTACTATATCAGTTACAGTGACGGATTAATATGAAGCTTGTAGGATATATAAACGGGATAGAAGTCAGATTTGACTTTTATCCTCCAAATCAATTCAAAGCTGAAATTCCTAAGAGAATGAGCGGCATTTATTTACTTGAACTTCATGCTATAGATGATGCTGGTAATCAATCAAATATGTGTGATATGGCTGTATTAATAGATTTTGATAAGCTTACATTTAAAGTTTTAGATAGTGAATTTATACATGAAACAAATAATGAAGAGTTTGGATATAAAGAGCTCCAACCAGAATTTTTATACAAGGAGCTGGTGTAATGTATTTTAAAAAAGGAGAAGTTAGAAAAATAGGAATAGAAGTAGTAAGTCAGCTGAATCAAGATTTTATAATTGAAGCAGCTGACTTTTCAATCATAAAAATTAATGGAGAAATAGTTGAAAATGGAATACCAACAATTGAAGAACATAAAATCTTAACTCTATTTGCTGCTAATGAAGTGGGCAAATTTTATTGTGAATTTACCTATAGGATTGGCCCTGAAATATTAAAAGCAAAAATTTATGTGGAGGTTATGTAATGAAGTATACAACTAACTTACAACTAAAGAAACCGGACTACACTGATCCAGCTGATGTACAAGATTTTAATGATAATATGGATACTATCGATGAAAAGATTTCGTCGCATGAAGCTGATATTATAACCCCTTTATATCAAAATACTGTTACAACAACAAATCAGATAAATTCTATAATAACAGAATTTTGTAAACAGATGAAAATTACAAAGATTGAAGGATTAACTGTAGTTAATTTACTAGGTACAGATGGGGATTGTGAAGATGTAGGCAGGTGGTCGCAAAGTAACGGAACACCAAGTCTTGATTCCAGTAATAAAGTTATAGGATCTAACAGTATAAAGATAACCTCACAGACAATAGGGTCTTGCGGTGTCTACCTAAATATAGTGAGCAAGAGTCTGGATGCTTCCAAGTATTATTGCGTATCAGCTTATTTAAAAAATGGGAATGCAACCAATGTTTACTTAATGAAGTATAATGGTTCCAACTATACTTCATTAGCAGGCACCACTATAACAGATGCTACCAAGTTTAACAAAGTGATGTACAAATTTGCAGGAAGCGAAAATATTCAATTCTTAATGGTTATGTTAACAAGTACAGCCAGCGGTCAATACGCTTACGTAGACGGAATAATGTTAGAAGAAATAACAGCTACACAATACGCAGACGCTAACTTCGTGCCAAGTCCTTACGTGAATGGTGATTATTCTGTAGGAGAAAGCTTCACTGTAATCAAGACACGCGGAAAAAATAAACTTAACTTAGTGCAGGGGAGCTACGGAACTAGCGGTAATTTTGTAGCTTACGTAAAAAGCTTAACACACCGTGATGGTGTTATAACAGCGAAACCTGGCACTACCTACGCCGTAAGCTTAAGTAGCCCGTTGAAATACGCTGTACACGAATTTGATTGTAACCGCAACTTATTAACCACAGCTGTGTCGTGGAGTGCGTCAGCAGTTAGCAGTTTCACATATACCACAGGGTCTAACACAAGATATATAGCAATACAGTTTACGATAGACGATACAACTAGAATGTATGCAGAAGACTATCAGATACAACTGGAGGAAGGAAGTGTGGCTACAGCCTATGAGCCTTGTAAAGAAGCTTATATGAAAATTCCATACCCTTTAAGAAGTGTACCTAGCGGAACAACAGATGAAATAACAGAGGGTAAGTGGATAAAGCGAATAGAAAAAGCTGCACTAGATGGTGCTTTAAGTTGGTCTTTATTTGCACATGGCACTGGCTTTAAAAGAGTAGTAGTTTCATTAAGTAATATATACGGTACTTCAACATCTGTGTTATATAAGCATAACAGCAAAGTCTTACCTGTAAATGGCAGCGGTACTACCGCCGACAGTTATATGTTGTTCTCTAATTTAGACGCGTCCTTCCCTAATCAATTGTTTATTACCATTCCGTCAGCTGATTCAGGCTGGGCAGACGCATACACGCCATCCGTTGACGAATTGAGGGCGTATTTTAACGGTTATAAAATGTATCAGTTAGAAAGTGGCGGTTCAATGACACCGTATAACGGCACTGGTACTAAAGCGTGGGCTAAGATAAATCAAGCGTCACCAAGTGTTAGTGGTGTAGACTACAGTTTAACTACGTGCCCGACTGCGCTATGTGGTAATGGTTATATACCTTACCGCCTATACTATCAATTAGCTACACCAGTAATACTAGAGATAAACCAACCTAATTTAGTAACTTTCCCTACCGGGGATTTAGTTATAGAAAGCAGTTCGAAAAGTTGGGTACGCCCTGCGTCTATAACTTATCAAATTGCAGGCAGTTTAAAAGCTAACATAGACGAAGTTATGAAGGGGTTAAGCGCTAGTAGAAGGTTAAATCACACATATGTAGTGGCTTCTCGTAATTTTACAAGTAGTATAGTTATACCTAATGCTACTGATATAAACATAGATAGCGCTAATGTTACAGTTAACACTTATGGGGTATATGTAGCTGTAATTAGAGCAACATGGGGACCAAATGCTATCAGTGCGAACAGAAAAGCATGGATACTAATAAACGGCGCTGGTTACGATTGTTCCATTGTTTCAGCGCCCGACAGTTACACAGAGCACTTTATTGTAAGTGTAATAGGGTTGGCAGCAGGGGACAAAGTGGGCGTGAGAGTATGGCAAAATTCGGGGTCTTCCCAGCCTTTAGCCTTTGCTAATGTAACCTTATGCAGAGTGGGCGATTATGTAGAAATGAAAGAAGGTGACTAAGTATGATAGAGAAACAATACGAGAAAGTTAACGTATGTAAACTACAAGACGAACTAATAGCAGCGGGCTTGCTAGCAGGGAGTTTTACAACTTTTGAAGTAGGGGAAGACGTAGCGCAAATACAGTTTCCCGACGACGTTGATTTAGAATTAGTTGAGAGTGTAGTGGAAAAACATGATAAAACCCCACTACCTCCACCAAAAACAGATTTAGAGTTAGCACAAGAAACTATTAACTATTTAGGAACACAACTGTTTGAAACGCAAACGCAATTATTTGAAACGCAAGTTCAATCAATGCAAATTGAGCAAGATAAAAATAGTTTGGGAAGCCAATTATTTGATTTACAAACTCAATTAATGATGAAAGGGGTAATTTAAAGTATGAGTAATTTTGATTGGTGTAAAAAAGCATATGATAACCATTGGGCAACGGAGACACAATTACAAACGTGGGTTAGTTTGAATAGATTAACCCCACAAGAGTATTTTACAATAACTGGCGATACTTTGTTTTTAAAAACATTAGTGGTTGATGGAAAAATAACAACAGAAGAATATAAAACAATTACTGGTATTGATTATGTCGTATAGGAAAACTTAGATGAATAAATCGTAAATATTAAATATAAGTATTTTTAGAGTTTGGATATGGCCAGACTCTTTTATTTTTGTGAAAACAGGAGGTATGTAATGGAACATTTTTTAGACTATCTTAATGAATACTTCACAGGTAAAACAGGAGCCATCGGTGCAGCAGGAGCTGGAATGGGAACATTATTTACCTGGCTATTTGGATCTTGGGAAATTGGTTTAAAAGTTTTACTAACGTGTATGGTCTTAGACTATATTATGGGACTTATGTGTGGTACAAAAGATAAACAGTTGAGTTCTAATAAGGGTTATCTAGGCTTGAAAAAGAAATTTACTATGCTCATAATCCTAATATTAGCTGTACTTATAGACAGATTGCTTGGTCAAGGGTGGATGTTTAGAACATTAGTTATTTATTTTTATGCGTCTATGGAAGGTATAAGCATTTTAGAAAATGCAGCTAAATTAGGGGTTCCAATACCAGAAAAATTAAAGGAAATATTAGTCCAACTAAAAGAAGGTAATAAAAAAGAACTCAAGAAAGAGGAGGAGTAAAAATGTTAAGTTTAAACACTATTATTGCAATGGATATGGGACATACACTTTCAGGACCAGATTACGGTACTAGTGCAATTAAGGAGGAAAGCTTACTAACTAGAGAAGTTGGTGAGAGGGTAATAGCTAAACTAAGGGCCTTAGGATATAAAGTTGTAAACTGTAGTTGTGATAAAGCTACTAATATAGATGCTTCTCTATACTATAGATATGATACAGCTAATAATAGTGGTGCAGGAATATTTATATCTATACACTTTAACGCTACTATAGGAGGATTTGGGACCGAGATTTATACTTATGGATCAAAAGAAATACCAGAGGCAGTTGCAGTTTTAAATGCTATTTGTGCTTTAGGTTATAAAAATAGGGGGATTAAAGATGGTAAGGGATTAGCGGTTATCAAACATACCAATATGCCAGCTATGTTGGTTGAGTGTTGCTTTGTAGATTCTCAGCATGATATGAATATATATAATGCTGAAGCTATAGCCGATGCAATAGTGAAAGGTTTAACTGGACAGACTGTGTCAAATACAGTAACGTCAACTACTTCCACAGTAAAGATCAGTGATGCTATAAAAGCATTGCAGTATGATTTGAATATAGACTATAATGCAAAATTAACACTAACAGGAATTGCAGATGCTGCTACTATTGCTGCATTAAAAGGAATACAAAGCATTATTGTTAAGAGACATAAAAGCAGCGTAGTTAAGTGGATTCAACAGAAGCTTATAGGGTATGGTTATTTAGATAAAGGGACAGATACAGGAATCTATGATGAGCCAACTTTCCAGGCGGTAACGAATATGCAAAAGAACTGGGGAAGGCCTACAGATGGCATTTTACGTATAGAAACCTGGAATATATTCTTAAACAATTAATGCAAGAGAGCTGTAAAAGGCTCTCTTTTAAATTAAAAAATAAAATTCTGGAGGAATGAAATTATGATAAGCGTACAAACAATTCAATTAGTAACTACAGGAGTAGTTACTGGTGGAGTTTTAAGTTTTTTAGGTTTTACATTCTATGCAAAGAAAAAGGGCATAAAGCTAGGGAGTATTTTAAATAAAGCAGAAGAGGTTGTAAATACAGCAGGAGCAACATTAGATACTATAGAGCCTGTACTACCACCTGCAATTGCAAGTAATTTAGAGTATATAGAGAAATGGGCTAAAATAGCAGTAGGTAAAGCACAGCAGTTATATCACTCCGGAGAGATAGGAAAAGATGATAGAAAGACTAAAGCAGAAGAGGTAGTAAATGACTTACTAAAAGAGCTTAATATAACTACTACAGATTCTATAAAAACACTTATAGATGCAGCTATTGAGTATGCAGTAAATGAAAGTGGTCATGTTGAGAAAACCGAAGCTGAAAAAGAAATTGAGAAACAAGCATTACAAGCTCAAGTTGCACAACTTACAACAGAAAATACTACTCTTAAAAATGCTATAACTACTGCAGCTAGTACAGTGCAAACAACAACTTCAGCTGCACAATAATAATTTATCCCAGGCTTAGGCTTGGGGCTTTTTTATTTTTTGTAATTAAATATGCTTAAGTTATACTTATTTACAATTTCTTTACAAAATGCATGTAAATTTGATATAATTAGTACAAAATTTACATATTAGGGGGGAATCACAAATGAGTAAAATGAAAAATTGTAAAGTGTGTGGCAATCAAATTGCAAAAGGGGTGAATAAATGCGTTCACTGTGGAAAGGATCAACGAAACTTTTTTATGAAACATAAAATAATAACTATAATTCTTGGATTAGTTATATTAGGTGGAATTGGTTCAGGTATGGGTGGTGATAAAGACAATGCTACTAAAACTTCAACTGCTAGCACAAAAGAAACAACTCAAAGCAAATCAGCAGAATCAAAGAAGGAAGATCCAGTTTATAAAGTAGGAGATGTAATCAAGACGGATAAGTTTGAAGTTACTATTGTTTCTATTGAGGAAAAAGCTCAAGTTGGAGGCGAATATATTAAAAAAACACCATCTGAAGGTGGAACATATATAGCTGTTCAGTTTCAATACAAAAACATTAGTGATAAACCTGTTGGGAGTTTTTCTAAGCCTAGTATAAATTTAACAGATAAAAGTGGAACTAAATATAAGGCTGATATTGATGCTTCAAGTACATTTGCAACAGAGGTTAATCCAGATAGAAAAATTGTAAGTGATTTAAACCCTGGCATTACCGTAAAAGATGCTGACGTATTTGAAATCTCTAAGGATTCATATAGTAAAGGTGGCTGGAAGCTTTTAGTTGCTGAAGGTAGTAAAAAAGCAAATATAAATATTAATTAAAAATATATTTTCACGAAGCCCTTAGGGGCTTTTTTCTTTTTGGAAAGAGTACGTATGTCAATAAATTGTGATTAAGTTGTGGGAAAAGTGTGGATAACTATAATCCGTATGTGTAATTTAAACATATGGAATTCAGGAATTTTATACCCATACCATAGGCGGATAATACCACACGTGGGAAACCCACATCTATAATAATACTATAGTTAAATAAGACTTTATATAAATGATATTATATATAAACAACTACTATATAAAACTATATTATATACCTAAAGGTATACTATAAAATAATAGATAGCGGTTGTTTTGTCAAGTGTAAATTTTATAGATAACAATAAAAATATATATCAACATAACAATAAATGTGGTATAATATACTTAAGAATTAAACGGAGGGATTGGTATGGCAAGAAAAGCTATAAATACAACTATTGATGAAAAGTTAATAAAAGATATAAAACGGTTAACGGTAGAAGAAGAGTGTAACATAAATGATTTAATTGAAGAAGGATTAAGACTTGTACTTGAAAAACGTAAAAGCAGTAACCAAGGTGAATAAACCTTGGTTTATTTTTTTATTTAAAAATATGTTGTTGACAACATAACAACATGAGTGATATACTTTATTTAACAACATAACAACATAACAACATAAAGTAAATTAAGGAGGTGGCTACATGACTACTAAAGGATTCACTAAAATAAACAATTCAATAATTTTTAATGCAGACCTATCTTTAGAAGCTATAGGGCTTTATGTTAAGCTACAATACTTATCAACTATAGATAACTTTTCTATTAAAAGAGACTACATAAGATCCATTAGTGGTTATGGTGAGACTGCCTTCAGAAGAGTTTGGAAGGAGTTAAAGGACAAAGGTGTACTTATAGAAACTAAATCAAGAAGTAAGGGGAGATATGAGTATAAATACACTTTAAAAACCGATAACACAGCAAAGGTTACTGCTCCAACGGAAGAAAAGAAACCTAAACATATAGATAGTGATGGGAATACTCCACTAGATGGGCAAGTAAACATTGATGATGTCATAGGAGCGGATCAACAAGAAAAGCCTGTTATAAATAAAAATACTGCAGAGATAGTAAAAGCTACAGGATTTGATGATTCTCAAGCAAAGGAGCTTTTAAAATTAGCTAATAATAATGAAAGTAAAGTGATAGAAAGCTATAACTACACATTAAAGCAGAGAGAAGTAAGGAATACATTCAATTACACTAAATGGGTTATAGCAAACAAAATTAATGTCCAAGAAAGCAATACAGTTAAAAGCACTTTTAATAATTTTAAACAGCGACAATATGATTTTGATAGATTAAAAAAGGCATTATTGTATGGGGAACCATATGAGTTGCCTGCATAGGAGGTTTATTAATTATGGATAAGGATTATATAAAGGCTGCAAGTATTGCAAATGATGCTTTAAGCAGAATAAATAGCATATATGATAATGCTAAAACTGGAATCTTTGAGGATAACAAAGCTTGTAAAGCAATGGAAGAGTTTATATCAAGTATTGAAGATTTTGTAAATACTGTTGAGCATTATTCTAAAGACACTAAAGAAGGTTATTTGGAATTAAATAAAAATGGAAGATATGAATTAAAAGGTACAGAACTTACATGTGGTTATCCAGTGGAAATCTATAATAGAAAATATGGTGAATGGAATGATGGCAGAATAGAACATTCTGATGAATATGGAGGCTATTATTTTTATAATTACGATGATAGACATATGAGTCTGTCTGATGAAGTTAAAGCAAGAATAAGATACTGATTAAATTATATAAGGGAGATGTTTATAATGAGTAAAGAAATAAAAAGCACAATAATTGATTTAGGGAATATTAATGTGAAATTTATAGGAGATAACAAAGGTAAATTTAGCAGTAAAATAACTAATGATTATCAATCATATGAAGAAGGATTTCAAAGAATAGAATATAATGGTACAAAAACATATATAGGTATAGGAGAACTATCAAGAGAATTTAACAAGGCTGATAGGGATTATATGGCTCAACTTCTTTATGGTATAGGAAAAGCTAATACAGCAGATACAACAGAAACTAATCTTACCTTATTGCTACCAATAATACAGATGAAAAATAAAGCTAAGTTAGTGGCAGCTCTTAAAGAAAAAACATTTAATTTTAAATTTAATCGCGAAGATAGAAGTATAAAAATAAATGACTTATTGGTGCTACCAGAGGGATATGCTTCATACTACAGTTTAGATATAGAAGATAGAAAAGGTGATGTATGTATATTAGACATAGGTTCAAGAACGATTAATATATGTGTATTGGAAAATGGAAAAATAGCAAAAACCAATACAATTAAACTAGGATCATTTGATTTCTACTCTAAAATAAAAGCTATAGAGAACGCTAAGGGTGAAGATTTTACAGAGGAAGATGTACAAAGGTTAATTGATAATGGACTTATTAAAATAGAGTCTAAGCAATATATCGAATTTTTGGGTGATATATTAAATCTGGTTAAGCCATATGTTAATCTTAAAACTTATAATACAATATTCACTGGAGGTACAAGCTTGATGTTAAAAGACTATATTACTAAACTTCCATTAAGTAAATTTAAAATACATCAAAATGCAGAAACAAGCAATGTAGATGGAGCATTGGAAGCGGCTAAGAAGGTGTGGAGCAATGGCAATAAGCAACAATAGTGCAAGAGTTCAGTTCACTCTTAATAAAAGCAAAGATAAAGAAAAAATTATAGCAAAGTTCCTTGAGGAGTTTATAAATCCTAATAATGCCATAAAAGAAATCTTATATAACTATATAGTGAGTAATAGTGATACAAAGTTACTTAAAGTTACTCACTCGGAAGTTACTCAAAGTGATACGAAGTTACTTGAAGTTAGTAAAAGTGAGTTACTTGATGATAATATAGTTACTCAAGGTGAGGTAAAGTTACCGGAAGTGAGTGACTTAGAGCAAAATGAGTTAGAAGAATTGAGTAAGTTTATTTAAAATATAAGACTAAGCCCTTTTGGGCTTTTTTTCTTTTTTAGTCACTAGTTTTACAAAATTGGAATAAAATTAGAATGTTCGCTTGTTAAATAAACAAGTGTTCGTTATAATAAGAATACAAATTATAAATAGTGAGGAGATATATTTATGATGATAGAAGCAGCATTAACTAAAAAGCAAATTGATTTTTTAAAGGTATTAATTACTTACATAAAAGAACATCAATTTCCACCAACTATTAGAGAGCTGTGCGAACTAACTGGACTAAAATCAACCAGTACAGTTAAAGGATATATAGATAGGCTAGTTGAAAAGGGAATATTAGAAAGAGAAGATGATAAACCACGTACGTTAAGAGTTGTAAAAGCTTTGAATATTTAAAGAAGCACTCTATTTAAGAGTGCTTTTGAATATAGATTTATTAGTTTCCTTGCATATTAGATTAAATTTTACAAATTTGAGTGGTGACAAGTGTTTCGGTATTTTTTATAGATTATGGAATTATTTTTATAAAAATGCTATTATAAGTGCATAAAACTAAATATATCAAGTTACAGAAAACAAATATCTTTTTATTGTAAAATATTTAAGGCAATGTTAATGATCAGAAATACTTATTCATTCTTGTTTTTCTTATATAACTTGCTAAATGAAACTTTTAGACTGGTTCTACATAAAAGATAGTCTAAGGTTGTATCGAAATAATCAGCAATTTTGACTAACATATCAAGGTTAGGCTCCCTATATCCTATTTCGTAGCCAGAAAGTGTGTTGCGTTCAATATGTAAAGCTTCTGCAACTTCTTGTTGTGTTAGATCTTTATCCTCTCTTAGGCCTTTAAGTCTTTCATGAAATAACATTATAACCACCTCAAAAATATGGTAGCATGATAAGTTTAGAGAAGAAAAAAAGAGTCGCGTTACGCGACGTAAAATGAATACAGTTTAATGATTAAGCGTTCTTTTAAACACTGTAATATAACATAGTTAATTTATTACATAAAAATACAAAAGGGGATGAGTAGTAGTGACAACATATAAAACAGAAGATGAGAAGCCAATGCAAAATAAAAAAGTAAGAGTTATATTAAAGTTGAAAATAAAAAAACAGAAAGTTTACTAAGCTTTCTGTTTTAAAAAATAATCTATATGTATATTAAGGCTTTCACATATTTTTCTTAAGTTTTTTAAATTTGGTTTATATCCTATTTCATATCTACATAGACTCGAATACCCTATATTACACATTTGGGCAAATTGACGCTGAGTGAATCCTTGAAGCATTCTTAATTTATAGATTTTGTGTGCAATAGTATCTTCTGAAAGAGTAGCGTATGCTATTGCACCAGTACTTTCAATAGGTTCAAATATTTTTTTAAATGTTGCAGTTTTGTTCACATAGCACATGTAAAGTTAATGACTTCATACTACCCATTAGAGAAGTTAAGAAAAATAAAGGGTCTGGAAAATGCAAAATACATTGACCCTTATGCAGGAGGAAAAGGAAACTCTATTCGGTATCTTTCTGTGGCTCCAAGATCAGATGACATGAGGGTAAAGGGAATAAGTAATCTGTTCTGTGGTGGAGAGAAGAGTGGTCTTTTCGTAGGGCATACTGAAGCTTGAATTAACAAACTGCAAGAAATTGGATATATTTAGGAAAGTGCCTTTTATTTTTTTTTAGCACCTCCCCAAAGCTTTATATCTATATGGCCGGTGGAACTGTCCCAGGTGATTTTATCTACAACAGATGAAAGTAAATATTTTTTATAATCTATATCTATCATTTCTATAGTCTTACTAAACTCACTAAGGCTTTTTATTATTAAATCTAAGTTAACATCAATATCGTATTTTTTCTCATTTTCATTATTAATATTATTTAGTTTAGTTCTCAGTGAGGTTAACTCATTTTCTCTATTTTCTATTTCAGTTATTATATATTTAGCTGCAGATGAGTTTTTATTTTCAGCTAGTTGTTTTACTAAGTTATTTATGCTAATTTCTAGTTCAGCAATACTTTTGCTAATAGTTTCAGTTCCTGACAAATCAGTAGTTGAAGAAATTTCGTCTTTAAGTGACTTTAGCTCTTCAATTAGAATGTTATCATCCTTAGTAATTTCTTTTAGTTTATTTATAGTAACTTGCTCTATTTTATCAACTCTTACGTTACCATTATTACATCTAGTGCCTTTAGAATTTGTTTTCATGGCACAAGAGTAATAATATATTTTCTTTCCATCTTTATTTATTCCACCATGAATTACAGTCATATTAGCACCACATTTGCCACATCTTAATATACCGGTTAGCAAAGCATTATGAGTTCTACCGAGCTGAGGAGCCTTAACTTTATTTGTCTTGAGAGTCTCCTGTATTTCTAACCAATTAGCTGCCTCAATAATACCTTCATGTTTTGCTACAGTAGCTATCCACTCATCCATTTCTCTATATTGGTTAGTACCTTTCTTCTTGTTATAAGTTAACATTCCATGTATGCTATCTGGAGTACCAGTTGTAATTATTCCTTTCTTATTTAAATAATCAAATACATTAATATCTGCTTTAACGTATGTAGGATTTGATAACACGTCTGAAACAGATCTAACATTCCAGTCTGCACCTAATTTTGTTTTAATATTATGTTCTAAAAGATACTGGGTTACTTTTCTGAGGGATTTAAATTCTAAGTACCTGTTATATATTAGTTTTATAACTGTTAGCTCATTATCAATAGGAGTAAGTTTATACATAGATCTTTCCTTAAATTCAGAATCAAAATAGCTCATTTTTTCACTCCTAAATCCAAGAGGGGTTTGACCTCCAAGCCAACGACCAGACTTTGCAAGCTCTAGCATGTTATCACGAATACGTTCTGCAATGGTTTCACGCTCTAATTGAGCGAATACAGAGGCTATGTACATCATTGCACGTCCCATTGGTGTTGATGTGTCAAATTGCTCTCTAATGCTTATAAAATCAATGTTAAGTTCCTGTAGTTCATTAATTAGAGTGGAGAAGTCTGCTATGTTTCTACTTATACGGTCTAGACGATAGCATATAAGGAAACTAAACTTTTTAGACTTACCATCTTTTAGCATTTTCTGAAATTGAGGT
Organism: Clostridium magnum DSM 2767; assembly: GCF_001623875.1. Lineage (GTDB taxonomy): Bacteria > Bacillota > Clostridia > Clostridiales > Clostridiaceae > Clostridium_AM > Clostridium_AM magnum. Next base: position 636,902 of record NZ_LWAE01000001.1, read on the forward strand.
CTATCAGTAGTTCTACCAGAAAAACCTTCGTCTTCATAGATTAAAAATTCATCTATTCCTAAGCTTTTTGCATGATTGGTACAGAGCTGGATCTGATTTTCAATGGATTCACCTTTACCAGTGAACTTAGATTTTCTAGAGTATATTGCTGCAATCATAGGTATCACTCCTTATATTTTAGTTAGTAAAAAAAGCTTATATTAAATAGTATTCCGAATGATTGGGTTTTAATAAATTATTTTTAATGTAATGTGAAACTAAAGGGGGAATTTTGAGATAGTTAAAGGTAACCACATTAGACATGCTTATATATGTGCAAAAAGGCTGTAAATGAATATCTATTATGAGTGCTTATGGCATATATCTAGTAAGAGACTATGGATACTATTATTATATTTAAGTAAATGAAGCATACATAAGCTATAGGGGGCAAGTATGTGAAGGAAAAGGTTAAAAGTGTTATAGTTACTTATCCAGAAGATATGGATGAACTAACGAAGAACTATTCAAAGTCAATAGCAAGAGTACTTATAAAAATAGTGCCTCCACACCAGATAGATGAATTAATAAAGAGACTAGAAGATAAAGAATGAATAACCAGTGACTCAAATAAGTAAGATATAACTTTTTTATTAAGACATGTTTTAGACAAGATATACTGATAACTATGTTACATGTTTAATTTAAGGGTTAACGAAAATTTATTTAGAAACTACTAAAGAGAAAATTGAACGATGTTAAGGACTACAAAGTGTACAATATATATAGAAAGATATCTTATAGGACATATTTTCTGTAAGGTATCTTAATTTTATTAAAAGTTATTTTAAGTTTTAATGTGTAATTTTTAGAAACTGCTATATTAGGGAGGAGAACAAAACACAAAATAGAAAAAGGAGAAGGTTAGATATTTGATTAAATACATAATAATATAATAATGCTCTAAAATAAAAAGCATTGTGTTTTTGCAAGGATCAAAATGGAAGAGATTACTTATAATGGAGAATATGAATCTCAGAAAATTATAACCTTAAAACATGCTTTTAGGGTATTGAGTAGGGAAAAACTTGAAAAATTATCAAAAATCAATAGATACCCAATAAATGATAACTCAAAGTATTCAGAGATATGTAAGAAGATAATAACTGACTTCGAAAATGGAAAAATTAGTAATGAATTTTATAATTCTATAAAGGAGCATGCTTTTAATCCAGATTTAAATGTACTAGATGGTTTCTTTGTACAATTTGATAACAAAAATAAAGTTGCTATTAGTGAACTAAGAGAATTTTTTGAAATGCCTAATAGTATAAGAAAAACAGCAGATGGGCAAGAAGAAGTAATATCATTCAAAATTATAAATTATTCAGAGCAGAGTATTAGAATATTAGCGACTATAAGCAAAGTCAAATATATATACGACTATAATAACGAATCAAGCTACACGTACTTGCTTCCTAGAAGGGCTATAATAGAAATATATGCAAACAATATTGTATATATACAAACTAGAAATTCTGGTATATATTGTGATATAAAAGGCATTATACAATTAGTATTACAGGATTATTTTAATGATAACAATTTAAAATTAGTCAAGCCGAAATTATCTCAGACACTTAGTATTGATTTAGAAACGAACGGACCTGTAGCAACGTATCAAATGATAAATAGCTATACTATTAAGTTTTTAGATATTATATATGAGTTAGAAAACATGAAATATAATTTTAGCGAATTCTTTGTTAGTGCAATTACCTTTGATCATGAAGATGGATACAATATCGATTTAGATACTATGATATATTCAACAAGTTTTGATGGCAAAAACTTATTTAGAGCACACTGAAGTGAGAAGTAAAATTTTAAATGGAAGAATAATTTTATCAGTTAACTTACAGATAATTTACAATGAGACACTAGGTAATAATAAGTTCCTAATGCATAAAATTGATGCTGGCATAAATTATGAGAAAGGTTTTTTCAGAATTTATATTAAGGATAACGATAAAGTTGACAACTTTATACTAGAAAATGCATATATCAAATTAAAGGAATTATTTATAGATAATTTTTCAAGTAAAAATTTAAATAATGAAGATAAGATAAAAATATTATTAAGGGGTAATTGAAATGGAGCAATTTAAGCTTTCTTTTAAATCTTCCTGGTTATATAAAGTTAATACAGTTGAAGATATAAAAGAACATAAGAGTGTTACACACGTTGGCACTATTAAAAATGTGGGCTTGTTACGTGCAACAAGAATAATTATGCAGGATAAATATGATCTTGCAGATATTAGAAATGCCTTAGTTCATGGAGAGAATGATAAGGCACTAGAAATACTTAATTCAATTACAGAAATAAAGAAATATGTGAAATAGGAATCCTCATACCTAAAATATGCAAATCTGTAGAAGTGGTAGAGGATGATATTAATAGTGAGCTTGTAGATTACATATTTACTAGAGATAAAAGTGGTGGCTCAGGTAATCTAATATTAATTATAAAGTGTAATAGAAGCTTAGAGCATACATATGAGCTAATGACCGTATCAAATAATATAAATGTAATAAAGTTAGAATCGGATATTCCTATAGATAAAAAGTATAATGTGATAGAAATACAAGGAATAAATAAAAGAGATGTAGGGACTCCATATATAACAATTGATTTTAAAATCAAGAAGGGTTTAAATATTGGAATCATAAAGATAAGTCTAATAGGAGAAATAAAAGAATTTTTAGGTGTTGAATTCACCTTAAGAAATAAGACAAAAGATAGAACAATTACTAGCAAGGCTCCCTTGAATTTAGAAGATATATAATAAACTTTATATGAAATATGAAAGAAGTTATCATCCACCTTGTATAGGTGGATGATTTTTTATATATAATTGTGAGAATCATAGGATATTTTCGATTATAGGTATTTCCTAAAAACATCAGTGTTTCATTTAACTATTTTAATGCATTTTTAATAACGCAATCATCAAGGCCATATTAATAATCTTTGAATTATTATCAGTTATCCCATAATGCTGAGCAATAAGTTTCTTTATTTTATCTTCCAGCTCCTTATTTATACTAATAGACTTCTTTACAGTTGAGCTGTGATATATAGAAAAGAATTCCTCGAAAATATCAGGTTGAGGCATATCTGCGGCATCCTTTTTTTGTGCTTTATCCTTGGATTTTTCAATAGAATTTACATTTGGCAGATTAGAAATCAAAGCTCTTAGTATCTCTTCGTTATTTTTATCTGTGCCATTAATTTTTTTCCCTCTTTCCATAAGCTAATTTACATCCTTTTGTAGTTGATCTACTTTTTTTTATATTGTTTCTAAACTATTCATTACAATAGAATGTTCAGTTTCTGTTTTATTATTTTTTTTGTGTTTTTTTATAGGCTCTTCAGGGTTATAACCAGGAATTAAGCTTAAAACCCCATTATCATGTTCGTAAATAGTAGCGAAATCATTTTTTATTTTCTCATCTTCGTTAGTTATAGTGTTATTTTCTTCAGAACCATTGTTATTGTTTGAATTATAAGAATTATCGTCTACACTCATATGTACCTCCACAAAAATACTTACTAATATATGCTTATAGAGTTTATGAAGAAATTATTCACATTTATAGTGTTTATTTAAATGGGATAACATTTTTACTACTTATTTCATACTATACGCAGTTGAGTATTTATATCCGATAATAGTAATACTTAAGTAACAAAAACATAAAAAAGGCGGCATATGCTGGGATATGTCACCCTATTACTTCTGAAGGATTAATGACTATTTGTACCGAAGGTAGTCCATCTAGAAGATTAACAATTATTTTATCTACTACAAGATCTATTAATATTCTTTTTCTTCTTGTATCAAGTTTATTGATGTCTACAATAAAATTACTAAGAACTTTTTCAAATTCAGCTTTACTATTAATGTACTTGCGATTAAACTCTTCTTTCTTAGTCTCTTTCTCCTTATGATACTGGGATTTAACCTTAGATAAAAGAGTTTCTTGATAAATTAAATGACCTGCTAGATCTGATCTTAGACAACCCTCTAATTTTTCTTTATTTGATTTTTCTTTAGCATCAATTTTTACATATTCTTTAAGATCTTTATCAGTTAAATCTTTAAACATAATCTTAATGTTCTTGATTAATGAATCCAAATATTCTGTTTTACCATATAGATCTTTAGTTAACAAATCAAGTTCCTCTATTTTCTTTTCCTTTTCTTTGCAGTAAATATCCCAAATGTTATTAATGTTTTTCAATTTTAAAGAATGCTTTAGCTCTGAGATAACTATATTTTTAATTAATTCTTTTTTAAACACTAATTCGTATTTTCTACCAATATTTGTTTTGCATCTATATACACAAACATTATTACCATCTTTGTTTTTTCCATAGTTTTTAGGCTTTAATTTTTCGCCACATATTCCGCATATTAGTTTATCTTTTAATAAGTACGGAGTATTGTAATATTTGGGGTCTTTTAAAGTGCTTTTATGAGCTCTAAGTTTTTTTAATGTATCCCAATATTTTTTGTGAATAAAGCATAGTGATTCATCATAATTTGATTGGGTAGTTTATAAGTGTCGGCCTGGATGCCTTCTTCCACCACGCCTATCCCAGGTTATATAACCAGTGTAAGTTTCGTTTTTTATAATGCTTTCTATTTTGCCTTTTGTCCAAGCGTTATTTCCACACATATCATTCATTAGCTGGGCAATCTTCCTATATCCATAACCTAGATTATAAAACTTAAATATGTTTACGATAAGACTTCTTTCATAGATAGATGGTTTTAACTTGGCAATAGGCCTGGATCTACCAGGAATTTTTATTCTTTGAATAAGATAGCCATAAGGAGGCCTTCCACCTGCCCAGTTGCCATTTTTCACCGTGATTTTACTACCACTTTTTACTCTAATAGATATTACATTGGCTTCCAATTCAGCTACACTTGCAAGTATGTTATCTACAAATCTATTTATTTTTTTGTCTTCAATATCTATATTTTCTCCTGGGAGTGTATAATGAATTTTAATATTATTTCTATTAAGGATGTATTTAAGGGCTATAAACTGCTCAAAATCTCTTGTCAACCAGTACTATAAGATGACCAATTTTTTTGTTTTGAGCTAAGTCAATTATATACTGTAGTATAGGCCTACTTTTTAGCCTTTCTTCAAGAGTCTTATCTACATTGTTAGTAAAAATTGTTGATGCAGGTTTTGTTTCTTCAAAAACTTTATCTTCATAAAGCTCCAATTTTTTAGGTTTATCATTTTCATTTTTATAAGTTTTTTTATCGATATTTTCATTATACTCATCTATATACTTTAGAACTTGTTCTTTTTGGTACTCAGGTGAAAGGAGTTTTTCGCTTTGTTCAGTGGTAGATACTCTTATGCAAACTGCAGCTTTACTATTTGATATAGTCAATTCTATAGCTTCCTGGCTCACTTAGTTTCACCTTCTCATTATTCTTGATTACAATTTTATTAATAGTGCTTTTAAACAGTTCTTGAGATATTCCTATGCTTCTTTTAAATTTATTAATTATGATAGCGTTGTTACTAGTTTGGTATATCTCAGCAATCTGTTCTAAAGCTATATTAATCTGAACAGCATTTTTTTTCTTGTCTATATCTTTTTCTTTATTTTTTTCATCATAGATTAAATCACTAATACGACTATAATCAATATTAGTGTTAGGATTAAATGATTTAATTAGCTCATACATTTGTGTGTGCTGTTGTGATCTAATTTTGTTAATCCTCTCATCTTCCTTTGAAATTTCATCTTTAATCTTTTTTAACTCTTTTTCTTGATAGTGTTCAAGGTTTCTCTTTGAGAGCAAATCATTTATTATTTTATTTAACAGAAAGTCTTCCATCCATACCTTTTCAATTTTAGAGCAACCTTTTAAACATCTATAAATATTAGGCTCCTTGATAAGGTATATAGGGTCTCCACAAGTTTTACAATATATAATCTTTTCTCCAGTCTTATTATCAATTGAAGGTTTATAACCTGAAGGAAGTTTATAGAAATATTCACCTTTTTTTCTTTTTGGCATTTTTCCAATAGCTATTCTTTCGGATAATATACTTGGCTCAAGCTCATCAACAGACATAATAATATTTTCTATAAACCCTGAAAGATAGCTGTTTTCATCTACTTGATATTAAAATAATTTGAATAAATTATTTTAATATCGTGATTTTTGAAGAAATTTTTAATGTCAATAAGATCCTCAACTCTTCTTGCTAGTCTATCTCTTCTAAAAACAACCAAAGTTTTAAACTTTCCTTCCATACATAGCATCATACAGTAACTTCTTAAAACCAGGCCTATGCATTGGGTGAAACTTGGTAGCGGACTCTTCATCTTCGTAAACATCGTATACAAATAAATTTCGCTTTTTAATTTCTTCTCTAGCTAATGAAGCCTGTGAAATAAGTGAATTATTTTCTAGCTTAGTTGATTTTCTTGCGTAAATTGCAGCGTATTCTTCTGGAGTAGGATCACTCATTTTTAAGTCCCTTTCTACAAGCTCTTGTATCAATATCTTCTCCTAACGGCAAATTACTTTCTAATAAGAAATCTATTATAAAATCAATTATTCTATTCGTTGAATCTATATCATTTTTATATTCAATGGTTACATTACTTATATTTTGCGATTCATTCATTATAAATCCTCCTACAATATTAATAAATATATTTTGCTTTTCGATAGTTTCTTATGGTATTACCTAACTTGTCATTATATGTAATCATAATGACACCCCCCTACACATAATTATTTACAATATTTTCAAATTTAGTCGCTATAGTATAACTTTTAAAGTATGGTATAGGTATTTAGTAAGGATGATTCTCATATTTTTCTAGATTCAATAGATGTAATAAACAGGAAGAAGAAATTAGTTATGTTTGCATTTCTATGTATATTCTTGGGTAAACTATTAACTCTGAATTGTAATATAGATTATGTAGTTTCTTGGTGAGGGGTTTAGTACGATTCGCCTCTACCATGAATACCCACGAACCGCCTGTATGTCGCTTAAATAGCGGATTGCAGGCGGCCATGTTTTTATGTTGGGTGAGGGTATCTCCACAAAATATGTATTTTGTATTAAATAAGCAGAATAAAAAAGAGCAAATGAAAAATAAACAAGAAAGACGATACAACTTATTTTGAATGCTAATCACATATATTTCAATTTTATGTATTTCAAACAATAATATTGATATAAAATTAAAGAAATAATGAGCGAATTAAAGAAAAAGTAACAACACTGACTATATTAATAAAAAAAATTTTGTTTCACCATAAATACGTATTTCCTACCTTTTTGAAACCGCACTACCGAAAAGTGCCTTCTTTTTCTTTGAAATTAGTAGGGTTATACTAATACTCGTATCAAGCATAAAAAGAAAAAACAAAATTTTAATAATTAATTTACCAATAAAAGTAAATTAATTGAAGGAGGAAATATAAATGCAAAGATTTACTATACCAAGAGATGTTTATTTTGGAGATAATGCTATAGAGCATTTAAAATCAGTAAAAGGAACTAAGGCTATGTTAGTCATTGGTTCTGAAAGATTAATAAAAGATGGAACAGTTCCAAGAATACAAGAATTATTAAAAGAAGCTAATATTGAAACTGCAGTATTCTCAGGAATTGAAAATGATCCTTCAGTTGCAACGGTTAGAAGAGGGGGTGAAGCCATGAAAGAATTCAATCCAGATTTAATCATCGGTATTGGCGGCGGCTCACCAATAGATGCTGCTAAAGCAATGTGGATATTTTATGAATATCCAGAATTCACTTTTGAAGAGGCTGCTAAGCCATTTAACTTACCAGAATTAAGACAAAAAGCTAGATTTATAGCTATACCGACTACAAGCGGTACTGGTTCAGAAGTTACTTCATTTTCAGTAATAACTGACCATGAAACAGGAGTTAAATACCCAATAGCTGACTATAACGTAACTCCAGATGTTGCTATAGTTGATACTAATTTAGTTCAAAGTATGACTTCAACATTAGTTGCTAATACTGGAATGGATGCTTTAACGCATGCTTTTGAAGCTTATGTTTCAAAAGTTAGAAATCCTATAACTGATGCATTAGCTATGAAATCAATAGAAATGACTGTTGATAACTTAGTTAATTCATTCAAAGGAGAAGAACAAGCTAGAAAAAATATGCACATAGCTCAATGTTTAGCTGGAATGGCATTCTCTAATGCTATATTAGGAATAGTTCATTCAATGTCTCATAAAACAGGAAAAATATTTAATATTCCTCATGGATGTGCAAACGCAATATACTTACCGCATGCTATGCAGTTTAATGCTAAAACAGCTGGAGCTGATTATGCTGATATAGCTAAGAGATTAGGGGTAAAAGGGACAACAACAGATGAATTAGTTCAATCACTAGTTCAACTAGTTAAAGATTTTAGAGTTGCTATGAATATGCCTACTACTTTAAAAGAATTTGGAATATCAGAAGAAAACTTCAAGTCTAACTTAGATGAAATTGCTAAGAATGCAGTAGCTGATCCTTGTACAGGTAGAAATCCAAGAGAAATATCTGTAGAAGAAATGAAGAAATTATTTGAAGCTACTTATTATGGAACAGAAGTGAACTTCTAAGTTTATGCAAAAAGTTATAGCTGGTTAATAACCAGTTATAACTTTAATTATTTAGGAGGATGTACAAATGAATATGTTAAAAGAAGAAGCAAATAGATGTCTAATGTGTAAAAATCCAAGATGTAAACAAAAGTGTCCTATAAGTACACCTATACCAGAGGTAATACAGTTGTTTAAAGACGACCAAATAGAAATAGCTGGGCAATTATTATTTAATAATAATCCATTATCCGCTATTTGTGCAATAGTATGTCCACATGAGAATCAATGTAGAGGAAACTGTATTAGAGGAATAAAGGGAAAACCTATTGAGTTCTATGAAATTGAAAATCATATTTCAATGAAATTTCTAGAGTCTGTTCAATTTAATAAGCCAAATAACTTATTAAATGATAGGATTGCTATTGAAGGATCAGGTCCAGCTGGTATTACAATTGCTTTTATTCTTGCTTCAAAAGATTATAAAGTAACAATATTTGAAAGCAAAGAAAAAACAGGCGGGGTATTAAGATATGGTATACCAGAATTTAGATTGCCTAAAGATATTTTAGACAAAATTCATGAAAAACTTATTCAGTTAGGTGCTAGAATAAGACCTAACACGTTAATAGGACCAGTGCTTACAATAGATAAGCTGTTTGAGGATGGATATAAGGCTATATTCCTAGGAACTGGTGTATGGAATCCAAAAACATTAAATATTAAGGGTGAAAGTTTAGGGAATGTTCATTATGCAATAGATTATTTAAAGTCACCGGGTGTTTATAATCTGGGCAAAAAAATTTGCGTAATTGGTGCAGGGAATGTAGCTATGGATGCAGCAAGAACTGCAAAGAGAAGCGGTGTTGAAGAAGTATATGCTCTTTATAGAAAAGGCTTAGAAGATATGTCTGCTACAAAATCAGAAATTTAAGAAGCAAAAGAAGATGGTGTTAAATTTGAATTATTTAAGGCACCTGTTGAGATATTAGAAGAAGGAGTAAAATATGTATCAACTAAAAAAGTTATTGTTAAGAATGGCAAGGTTAATACAGTACCAGTAGAGGGAACGGAAGCTTTATTGTAATGTGATTCTGTAATAATAGCAGTAAGCCAATCACCTAAAAATAATATAGTTTCAAATAACAAAGGCTTTGAAACTACTGATCAAGGTTTATTGATAACAGATGAACTTGGATATACTACAAGAGAAGGAGTTTTTGCTTCAGGTTATGTTGTTACAGGAGCTAAAACGGTAGTTGAAGCTGTTGCTCATGCAAAGACTGTAGCAGAGTCAATTGATACATTCTGCACAAATCTTAGGAATAAAAATAAATATTTAATTGCTGCAAAGTAATTGTCCAAGTATGCTTGGGGTCTTATGAGATTGCACTTTATAAAGAAGCACTTTAATAATACGATTATAGGGAGGTGAGTAAGCTCATCTCCCTAATATTTTAACTGTGAGAATAAATAGGATAAACTACCTTAAAGTTCTAAATAAAACATAGCTTGATAATAGCTATAATTTATTAAAAATTGTACAATAATTTCCTTCAGAAGTTCTACATTTTGAGCAACTAGCACATATTGCTGGTCTTTTATCTCCATCTTTCCATCTTTTTATTAAATAAGGCTCTGCAAGGAAAGGTCTTGATAGAGCAAAATAATCAATATTTGTTTCATTTAAGATTTTTTCAATGTTATCAATATTTTTAAAGCCACCCACTGTAATTATTGGAACATTAATCTCATTACTGATAACTTTTGCATATTCAAGAAAATAACCTTCTTTTTGTATTTCATGATCATTAAAGACCTGTCCAACCATTGATTTAGCTTTTCCATGAATATTGCCAGATATTTCAATGGCATCAACACCGATTTCTTCTAGCTTTTTACAAATAAGTCTAGTTTCCTCAAAGGTTAATCCGTCTTGAAAAAAATCACTAGCAGTAAGCTTTACTAATATATTGAAATTATTTCCTAATTTTTCTCTCATCTTATAATATATTTCAAGTAAAAACCTCATTCTATTTTCTAAGTTACCACCATATTCATCAGTTCTTTTGTTGTAATAGGGGCTAAGGAATTGATTTATTAAATATGTGTGTGCACCATGTATTTCTACTCCGTCAAAACCTGATTCTTTTACTCTTTTACCAGCATCAGCAAAAGCATTTACTATATAGTTTATATCCTCTTTAGTCATGGCTTTACCTATAACATTTGTACTTCTTTCAGCAACCTCACTTGGAGCATAAATAACTCTTTCACCAAGATTAAAGGTAGTTTTTGTTCCACCATAGGCTATTTGCATGATGATTTTTGAACCATAACTGTGGACTAAATTGGTTAATTGTTTATATTCATTAATAAATGAATCGTTATAGATTCCCATCATGCCAGGGTTAGGTTTTTCCTCTTTTACAATATTTGCGTATCCAGTTATAATTAAGCCAACGTCACCTTTCGCTAGTTCCTCATAGATTCTATAAAGTTCCTCTGTAATATGTCCCTCTTCTGTTGCCATGTTTTCCCATGTAGCACTTCGGATAAATCGATTTGGTATAGTAATATTTCCTAATTTAGTTTCTTCAAATAAAGTTTTCATTAGATCAATCCTTTCTAATGCATATTGTCAAATATAGCTTATACTATACAATTATTATAAATCAATATTGACTATATTCTACCCTTAGGCTTTCCTTCTAGTTCTGGTAGACTGACCATAATCGCTAGGGGTGTTCATGATTAAATCATATAGAAGGGTTATTACCTTAAAGCTAAGTATAAAGATTAATATTGTATTTTTAAGATGTATGATTTTAGTGCTTATAATTATCTACAAAATATTTTCCTCATTTGTCCATTGCTTCCAAGATAGGAATCAAATCTTCTCCCATTTGAGTAAGTGAATATTCAACCATAGGAGGCACTTGATGATAAATAGTCCGATGAACTAAGCCATTTTGCTCTAAGTCTCTTAATTGCTGAGTTAACATTTTTTGAGTTATTTCTGGAATTAATCTTTTGAATTCATTAAATCTGATAGCTTTATATTGATTAAGATTCCAAATAATAAGAGCTTTCCATTTACCACTTAAAATTTCTAATGTAACTTCAATTTCACATCTATAATTACTACAACTAATTTTGTTTAATCTATCTTTTGGCATGATTTCACTTCCTTGTACAAGTTAAATTTATAATAATATTATTTGTAATAAAGAACAGGAAATCCATAGACACATACTTCATATTTAACTATTTTAATTACCTAAGTTTCGTACAAGCAAAATCTAATATTTTCCATAAACTAGTTTTAAAAAAATAATTAAAGGATAATACCAAGCCTTGAAGTATAATCTTGTTACCACACAAAAATTAAAGAAAGGCAGGTATTATCCATATGAATAATATTACCTATTCTCAAGATAACTGTAAAGAAGAAACTACTTCCACTTGGTTAATTGCAATTATGCAGTTTGGTTTAAAAATCAACTTTTTTAAGCCCTTTGAATACTTTAAACTTAAAATGAAAAAAGTAAAGTATTCTGTTTATCAAAAGCTTATTATTACTATGATGTCTATAGTAATTGGCTGTGAAACATCAAAAGATATTAATGAAAAACTTGGTGTAGAAAAGCTTGCTGCAAATATGTTTGATATGTATAATGTTCCAGATCAATCACAAATTAATTTGTTGCTTACACGTATGAATTCAGACAGTATTAGTCAACTCCAAGATATTCATAACCAGCTTTTTATGGAGCATAGCAATTCTATTTATTCCACTCAAAGAGTGGTCGTAGACTGTGACCAAACAGGTTTAATTGCCAATGGTAAAACTTTTGAATTAGCTGAAAAAGGCTACTTTGCTAAAAAGAAAAATCAAAGGGGTTATCAACTAGCTGACGCTTTTACAGGTGAGTATTCTGAAACAGTAGCAATGTTCTTAGATTCAGGAAGTTCTCATTGCAACAAACACTATGATGAATTACTAAGCTCTATTCTATTTAAATACAAGGATCAACTCCGTAATGGCAATTTAATTTTAAGAACAGATAGTGGGTTTGGTTCAGCAGAGAATATTGAAAAGTTACTTTCCATTCCTAAATTAAAGTTTATTACTAAGGGATATTCTACTGTTAAAGCTAAAAATCTTGCAAAAGATATTCCTTATCAAGAATACACTCAAGCCGATGAGGCTGCATGGGTATATGAGCTTTCTGCAAACGATGGTCTTAGGTATATTATAGTTCAGACATTATCTAAAAAAGGAAATTTAAAGTATTCTCTACTTATAAGCAATATAAGTAGACATGAAATGAGTTCAGTAGAATTATTTCACTTTTATAATAAACGTCAAACTATAGAAGCCTTTTTCAAAATGGCTAAGAATGTATACAATATAAAAAAACTTAGAACTTCAAAGTTTTATGGTATTTATGCTTTCTTATGGTTAGTATTTATAACTCATAATCTTATAAGTCAGTTTAAGTCTACAGTTTTATATGGAACTGAGCTTGAAAATGTAGGGGTAAGGGTTTTAGTTAAAAGCATTGGTAATATAAAAGGCTTTGTTAAAAGAACTACTGAAGGAATTAAAGTTACTATTCCACCATTAACAAAGCTATCAAATCTAATTGCTAACGCACTTTGTACTCCTAAATATGAACAGCTAACTTTTAATATATGAGTTTAAATACAGTAATTTGTTCATACAATATAATCTAAAATTAGAAACTAAATTTTAGTTTTCTTTAGCGTTGTCAATTTTAAATTTGCAAAATTATCCTAATAGGCTCCGCCTAAAAAACGGATGGTTGTGGAATATTTTGGATAATAATAACAGGTAATTATGTGAAAATGTGATTTTTATATTTGTACGAAATCTAGGTAATTATGATTCCTTATAGCTTTTGGTAAAAAATTAATTTATCCATAAGTACAAACTTGATTATGCTAAATCACTCTCAGCTCAATCACTGAACAAAATGGTTAGGCGAGCTAAAGTTGAGGCTCAATTCTGGAACGGCGAAGTCTATTGTAGTATAATATATAATCTAGGCTGTTAAATAACTAAATTTGGGAATAGACAAAACAGCTAAATATCAACGATTTACAAATAATTAAAATCACATCAAAATATTTATTTTGGCTTAAAATAAATATTTGTACATTTGAAAAAACAGTTATTCAACAACCTAATAATCATGTTATTTACTTGAATATTAGCTGAAGTATTGGTTTTTGTTGTTATAGTAAAAATTCTTACTTTTTAGTGGTACTATTACGTACTTTGGCGGTCTTTTAACAATTAAGCATTCGTACCTGAAAGAAACCCTTCACGTACCGCATCAAGAACATTTCGTATTTTTAAAGCATCACCTACTACTTTGACTTCGGTTTTGCCTTCAAGTTCTTTTTCAAGAGTAGAATTTGATTTTACACCTAATGCAAGAATTATTGTATCAGCAGCGAAATCAAAAATTTCTTCGTCCTTTTTAAGTTTTGCACCCATTTCGTTTATTTCTATTACTTTAGTGCTTTTCATTACTTGAATTTTTTTCTCATCTATAAAGTTAAGTAAAAATTCACGACGTGTGCTTTCTTCATCAGTAGCTATTTCAGGAAGAAGTTCTACAATAGCAGCCTGTTTACCTTGCATAGAAAAATGAGTAGCCGTTTCACAACCAATCATACCGCCACCTGCTACAAGGATCTTTCCTCCTACAGTAACTTTTCCTGCAAGTGCATCCTGTGCAGTTACTACATTAGCACCATCTATACCTGGAATAGGGGGCTTTGCAGGAGTAGAACCAGTAGCTATTATTACTACATCAGGCTTTTCTTCATCGCAAACAGCAGAAGTGTATTCTGTGTTAAGCTTAATATTTACACCAAGTTTTTTAATTTGTCTTGCCAGCCATGATGGAAGATAAGCCATGCTGCCTTTATATGGAGGGATTGGAGCTAGAGCAAACTGACCCCCAAGCCTTTCAGATTTTTCATAAAGAGTTACTTCATGACCTGCTAATGCTGCAGACCTTGCTGCTTCCATGCCCGCAGGACCTCCGCCAACAACTGTTACTTTCTTTGGATTTTCTGCTTTCTTTGTTTCGTTAAGATATTCAAATCCTAATGTAGGGTTTACTACACAATGTATAGGCTCATTATTGAATAGTCTTGCAAGGCAGCCCTGTTGGCAACCTATACAGTGCCTTATATCATCGTAGCGTCCTTCAGCAAATTTGTTTGGAAGCTCAGGGTCTGCAAGAGAAGCTCTACCCATTGCTACCAGGTCAGCTTTACCTGAGGCTAGTATAGTTTCCGCCATACGAGGGTCATTTATTCGTCCTACTGTTATAACTGGTATATTTACAACCTTTTTAACTTCTTCTGCAAGGTTTACAATCCAGCCGTTAGTTACATTAAGCGGAGGAATTACAGCCGATGTACTGCCATATACACCTGCGGTAACATGAATACCATCAATACCTGCTTGTTCAAGCATTGTTGCGATAAGTTTTGTTTCTTCAATTGTACGCCCTCCAGGCATGTACTCGTCACCTGATATACGAAACGTAACTGTAAAGTCTTTTTCGCATTTTTCACGGATGTCTGAAATAATTTCAAGCGGGAAACGCATACGATTTTCAATAGGTCCGCCGTACTCATCGCAACGCTTATTGGAATAGCTTGACATAAATTGAGCGATAAGATAGCCGTGAGCTCCGTGAATTTCCACACCATCAAAACCGCATTTTTTTGCTCTTAGAGCTGTATCACCGAATTCAGATACTATTTTTTTTATTTCTGGAATAGTGAGCTCATGAGGTATATATCCCATAACAGGACATGGTATAGGTGAAGCGGAAACAGGTTGTTCCCCGATAACATCATATGAAGCTTGACGTCCTGCATGATAAATCTGAGCTATGATTTTAGCGCCATATTGATGAACACGTTGTGTAAGTTTTGTATGTCCTTCCATTTGTTCGTCTTTCCATAAACCTGCTGTCCAGAAACCTCTGCCTAGAGGGGCAACGGCATAGTCTTCTGTTATAACCAGTCCCCAGCCGCCTTTTGCTTTAGCTTCATGATAGGCGATATATTGCTCTGTTGCAAAGCCGTCAGAATCACAGAATACTGTAACCATAGCGGAAACAGCTAATCTATTCTTGAGCTTTGTACTGCCTATTGTGATTGGAGCAAATACAGGGCTTGAATTAAAAGTTTTAATTGACATAAAAAATCTCTCCTTCGTAGAATATTTAACAATATATTTTAAAAAAATTAAAAATAAGAGTAACCGGCCGGTTATTTTAAAATCATTATAGCAATTAGTAACCCGTCGGTCAAGCTTTGAAGTTTTTTTCTTGATATAATATTGTCAACTGATATAATTAAATATAGTAAATTATAGAAAACAGGAGAGAAGTATTATGCCTATATCAGCAGAGAAAAGTAAAAAAATACAGATTGAGCGCCGTAAACAGATATTAGATGCAGCATTGGAATTATTCGATGAAAAAGGATATTATAATACCCGTGTAAGTGACATAGCTCAGGCTATAGGCGTAAGTAAAGCCCTTATATTCAAATACTTTCCTTTAAAAATAGATATTTTTAAAGCTATTACAGAATATATAGAAAATTGCCTTGTAGAAGTTTTAAATGGGCCTACCCCTACTGATTCCTTAAGAAATTTCGGACTTAAAATCACTTCAACAACGAAGGACTATATTCCACCTATGAGGATATATATTGCAACTTTTATAAAAGGAGAACTTCCGACAGATATGAATGAGAATTTTCTCCGTACTAATTTTGCAAAAAAATGGTTGGCTCCGATTATACGTCAAGGGCAGGTAAGTGGTGAATTCCGTGGAGGTGACCCGGAAGAACTAGCAAATGCTTTTTGGCTTTACATATTAGGTGCAGTTGCAAATTATATTCATAATAGAAACAATGTAGCGTCTGTGCCTGATATTGAAATTCCTCTCAGCATGCTGAAGAAATAATCAAGAAAACTGTTTCTTGACATTTTTGATAATTGTCTAAAAGCGAAGGATTCTATGGTTTAATGATGATTTTAGATATGAAAGTAATACAATAATAAAAAGCATAATTCGTAGAAAAAATCGAAATAGTTAGAATCTATATATGATTTTATAGATGCTCACCAGTAAACTAGAGGCTAAAATTATCTTCTAAAGTTATAGAAGATAACTTTGGTCTTTTTGTGTAAAGAAAACCACCTGCTATGCACAACATCATAAACTTAAAGAGATCTGATATAGCATGTGCTATTTATTAGATTTCTTTTTCTTTATATGGGTTAAAATAAGTGAAGAGGCGGTTATATGATTAATAGCTATAAAGAAAGATTTACGAAAATAGTTAAAGCTATAAATTCTGATGCTATGAAAGAATATGCACATCTAAATCACCCAAAAAGTTTTACAAGGAAAAGAAAAATGCCACTAGAAGATATTATCCTATGCACACTTTCTAAAAAAGGATTGACCACGGCAATGGAACTCCATAAATATTTTATTGAAAAAGGAGCTGCTTTTATGAACATTTCAAAACAAGGATTCTTGCAGCAACGTAAAAAATTAAATTATAAAACTTTTTCCTTTTTAAATAAGGAATATCTTCAAGATTTTTATTTTTCTGACGAGCCAATATTATGGAATAATTATATGGTATTTGCTATTGACGGAAGTAAAGCAGAGGTTCCAAACTCAGATGAAAACAGAGTAACCTTTGGTGAATGTGGTAATCAACATAGTAAAGGTGAAGTAAGGGCTTTGGTAAGTTGCATGTTTGATGTGTTCAATCATTTCTTTTTAGATTTGCAAATAGATTCTATCAAAGCAAGTGAAAGTGAATTGGCAAAGCAAAATATCAAAGCTGCAAAAGGAATGCTTGAAGGTACTGAATTTATTATTGTGTTTGACAGAGGATATCCATCGATTGAATTTGTTAATTTCTTAGAAAAGAATAATCTTAAGTATTTATTTAGATTATCATCAAATGATTATAAGAAGGAACGCGAACTTATGACTGAAATGGATGAGTCTGTAAAGTAATACACACTCCAGCTAGATTAGCTAAAATAAAGAAGAATCACCCAGAAGTTATAGAAGAACTAAAAGCCAAGGAATACACTAGTACAAGAATTATTTCTTCAAGGCTTCCATCTGGCAATGAGATTGCCTTAATGACTAATCTTCCATTTAAAATTCGTGGTGAAGAAATAGAAAGTCTATATTTTAAGAGATGGGAAATCGAAAAGAAATACCATACGTTGAAAAACAAAATGAAGTTTGAAAGTATTACTGGAAAAGCAACTCTTTATGTATATCAGGATTTTTGGGCACAAATAGTAGTATATAACATGATACAGGATGTTCTGCATGCATCAAATGAGGAAATAACTAAAGATTCTAAAAGCCAAAAGTACAAATATCCAATTCGAATCAATGAAAATATAGCTATAGGATTATTTAAAGAGAAATTTATTAAGATATTAATAGAACCCAATAATAAGGTCAGAAAGAAAAAACTAATCCAGTTGCAGGAAGCAATGGAACGATATGTAGTACCGTTGAGAAAGCTTAAAAGTCAGGATAGGAAACATAATCTGACTAATAAATATAAGAATAACCAAAAAAGTAGCTTCTAAAAAGGCATAAAAATCCATTTTTTAATTATAGGATTTTATGCCTTTTTATAAGCCTAATATATGTAAAGTGTGGTATATTGAACAAAAAAATATTAATATTAACATTGAAAATTTCTTAAGTTTATGATGTTGTGCTATGCAGGTGTGTTCAGAAAAACTTTAGTGATGAGTATGTAAAAAGAGCGAAATGAAGCTTTAGAGATTGCAGATAAAACTTTTTATTGAACTTGGAAGGTATGAAGTAAGTGTTATTGTATACTTTTTGTAACTATGTATTTAGAAAGTGCATACTTGTATTTAATTTATATAATGCTTATATTGAAAATGTTAATATCTATAAAAATATAATAAATATTTATAAATTATTAATTATTTTTAAAGGAGTGTTATAAATGAAATTTACTTTTAATCACAATAATATTAATGTTTTAGATCTTGAAAAAAGTCTTAAGTTTTACAAAGAAGCATTAGGATTAGAGGAAGCTAAAAGACATAATCATCCTGATGGAGATTTTATTTTAGTATACCTACAAGATGGTGTTACTGAGCATTCCCTTGAACTCACATGGTTAAGAGATAGAAAAGAACCTTATAATTTAGGAGATAACGAAATCCATTTAGCCATAGTTGTAGATGACTTTGATACAGCTTATGAACATCATAAAAATATGGGATGTATATGTTACGAAAATAAAGAAATGGGTATTTATTTTATAGCTGATCCAGATGGATATTGGACTGAAATCCTTCCACATAAGGTGCTTTAATTTAGTTAGCAGGCTGCATATTTATGTTTTGAATTGTTGCAAAGTAATTGTCCAAGTATGCTTAGGGACTTATGATATTGCATTTTATAAAGAACCACTTTAATAATACGATTGTGGGGAGGTGAATAAGTTCATCTCCCTAATATTTTAACTGCGAGATCTAATGCATATTGCTAAATATAGCTTATATCAAGTACAAGTTAAATTTATAATAACATCATTTTCTATTAATGTTTAATTATTAATGACAATTTTTATTAATTTTAAAAAATTTCAATCTTTAAGAGATTTCTGAACAAACAATAATTGTAAAATTTTTAATGGGCTTAACTTCCTATTTTCTTGTAGATATCTTCAAGTTGTAATGCAATTTCAATTTGTACAGTACGGTATAGTATACTTGTGTACACCAGGAAGTAGGAATATATTCGATAGACAAAAAAGAAGTGGAGGATAGTGTAGAAAAATTAGGCTTGCCGGTTATTATGAATCAGTAGTTAATCTAATGCATATTATTAATATTTTTGTATAGTAAATAAACTATAGGAATTGAAAACTTATATTTCAATTCCTAATTGTATATTTGCATTAGTTATGTTAGTTTTCGGTATCACCTTGAATCTTGAACACTGCTACACTTTTAATTAGCTCGTTAGACACATTTCGTAATTCTTGTATTGTTGTTGAGATTTCTTCTGTAGATGCATTCATTTCTTGAGCTGAAGCCGAAACTTCCTCGGAAGTAGAGGTGGTTTCTTCAGAGATTACTGAAATAGACTGCATTTTATTGATAATTATATCTTTATCCTTAAGCATATTATCTATGTCAGAATGTGCTTGGTTAATACTTGGACCAGTCTTAAATACTGAATCCAATATTCCTTCAAAGGATTTAGTAGTATGGCCAACAGTTTCAATTTGAGAAATTAATTTTTCTTTCATTTTAGAACTTGTAATATCCACATTTGACATGTTTAAAAGTATTTCTTTTACGATATTTGATATATTTTCTGTTGAATTTCTGGATTGTTCAGCAAGGTGTCCTATTTCTTGGGCCACAACTGAAAATCCACGACCTGCTTCGCCTGCTCTTGCAGCCTCTATTGAAGCATTTAATGATAATAAATTAGTTTGGTAGGAGATAGACTTTATTAACTCAGTTATTTCTTCTATTTTTTTAACATTAAAATCTAATGTGTTTATATTATTGCATACCTTGTCAAAGGATTCAGTTATATCCTGTATTGACAAATTTAATTTACTAAGTTCGTTACTACCATCCTGAGATAGGCTTTGTGTCAAGTCGCTATTATCTTTAACGTGATTTAAGGAATTATAGATTTTATCAAGTAATTTGCTAAAGTTGTCCATCATATTCATTATTTCACTTAAGTCTCGAGATTGATAATAGGAACCTTTAGCAACATTCTGAGTTGCCATGGAAACTCCCAGTGAAGATGATGCAATTTCTTGTGCGCAAGCAGATAAGTTTTCCGCAGATATATCTAAATCCCTAGATTTTATAATTACGTTACCAATTATCCTAGAAAGAGATCCGAAAGTTTTGTTTATATTTTCCATTAATTGTCCTATTTCATCTTTGTCTCTGATTTCTAGTTTTTGAGTTAAATCACCTTTAGAAGCTTTATCCATAATATCTGATATTTTAATTATGGGGTTAGAAATATACCTTGATACAAATAACGAAATAGTTATTACAAATGCTATTGCAATTAAAATTATGGAAAGTGAAATATATACCGATCTTGCAACATTGTTATATATCTCGCTATAAGGAGCAGTTACAATTAATGTCCAGTTGGCTTGAGATATTTTTTCGAAAGAAGCAAGTTTCCTTATGCCATAAATATCATAGTAATTTATAGAACCCTTGTTATTGTTATAAACTTTATCCTTTACAATATCACGTTGATCAGCTCTAATAAGGGTGTCTTCCAAGTTTTTACCTATAAGTTTTTCATTTGGATAGGTTATTAAAGTCCCATCCTGAGCAACTAAATATCCATAGCCAGATTGTCCAATCTTTATAGATTTCATAACTTTTTCTACTGTTATTATATTTACAGCATCACATATCAGTCCTTGAAAATTACCACTATCATCGATTATTGGAACAACAACGTTTATGACTTTGTTTCCAGATGTTCTGCTTACTATAACATCACTTATTAAAACTTGTTTAGTATCTTTAGCTTGTTTGAAATACGATCTATCAGCAATATTTGTTGTTTTACCATTATCTATAAAGGTATTGCCGTCTTTATCTACAAAAAAGTAGTATTCAGACTCGGCATCGCTGTTATGTATTTCCTTAAGAATTGGTACTATCTTATCTTTATCAGCATTTTTAAATTCAGGGTGACTTTTATATAATGTTGTTAATGTTGATACCGAGTTGTTAAGCCACAAGTTTATAGTTTGAGTATTTGTTTTAGCAATATCGCTCTCATAATTTTCAATGCTTTGGGTATTTGTATTGTAAAAATAAAAGCATTGAAAAAGTAATGACACTATTAGTGGTATTAATGAAACAATTAAAAAAAACAATAATAATTTAGATTTTAGTGAAGTTCTAATTTTTGACACTTAATTTCTTCCCCCCTATTACATGAGGGTTAATCTACTACAATTTACATTATACTATATGAATTTACACTATACCACATACTTCTTGCTTTGTTTCAATTATATCCTATTAGAACGATGTTGTATGTCTATTATATTATGTTATAATTATGACTAAATAACTTTATCATATTTTTAAAAAGAGGTGGATGAAATGGATGAAAAAGAGTTAAGAGAGTTATTAAAAGGTATAAAAGAGCAAAATATAAGCATTGAATATGGAATGGAAAAATTAAAGGATTTGCCTTTTAAGGATTTAGGATACGCTGTTATAGATAACCATAGAGAGATAAGGGTTGGATATCCTGAAGTAATTTATTGTGCAGGAAAGACAGTGGATCAAGTAAAAGGGATCGTAAGCTTTATGTTAACTAAGGAAAACAATATTTTAGGAACTAGAGCGACAGTGGAGATGTATGAAGCTATAAAGGAAATTTGTCCAGATGCAAAATATAATAAATTATCTAAAACAATAATTATAAAAAGAAAAGAAGTAAAGGAGATGGATTCATATATCGCTGTGATTACTGCGGGTACATCAGATATTCCGGTAGCAGAAGAGGCCGTTGAAACAGCTAAAATATTTGGAAATCGAGTAGAGAAAGTGTTTGATGTTGGCGTAGCTGGTATACATAGATTATTCAATAGATTAGAGCTTATAAGAGGAGCAAAAGTAATTATTGTAATTGCTGGAATGGAAGGTGCACTTGCTAGTGTTATAGGAGGCCTAGTAGATAAGCCTGTTATCGCAGTGCCGACAAGCGTTGGTTATGGAACAAGTTTTGGAGGGCTGACGGCATTACTTTCCATGCTTAATAGCTGTGCTAGTGGGATAAGTGTTGTAAATATTGATAATGGCTTTGGAGCAGGGTATCTTGCAAGTATTATTAATAAATTATAACATAGCTAATTATTTTTTATTTAGTGCATAGAAACTACCTGAATAAAAAATGAAATCGATTATTGACATGCAAAAGATAATTGATTACAATAGAGTTATGCATAATATACAGAACGTCGTGCGACAATATAGAACGATTAATAAAAAATTCTAATTAGATTTTTGTTAAGTTAAAAAGTATTAAATTAAATAATATTTTTATTATTTAGAATCAAGATATCTTGTAAATAATCTTTTAAAATATTGAAATTTGTTGAAAAAAATACTTAAGTAAAAAAGAATCGCGAACATTGACATGAGAAGGCTAATTTACTACAATAAAAACATAAATAATTTAATAAAATATGAAAACGATGTACGACATTGCAGCACATCAATATTTTTATTTAGTATATAGGAAAACGTTTCAAGAATAAAAATATTTTTTTAGATGTTTTCAAGAACGACGTACGACTATGCAGAACGAGATGCTTTGTAGTTTTCAAGTTAACCAGAAGAATTATCAAGCACAATTTTATAAACAATAATATTATTATTTTGGAGGTAGAAAGATGAAACTAGTAACATTACTGGCAAAAGTAAATAACGACAAATGTATTGGTTGTCAGACTTGTGCAAAAGTTTGCCCTACACTAGCTATCAATATGGAGAATAGAAAAGCTGTGATAAATGCAGATATGTGCCGTGCTTGCGGAAACTGCGAACAACGCTGTCCTGTTTATGCAATTGAGCTAGTTAAAAGAGAAGAACCTCTAAAAGTAAGTGTAAGCTTAGAGGGTTTAGATATGAAAAAAGTAGACGAGCTTTGCAGAAAAGCTAATTTCAATCCAGAGCAAATTCTTTGTTACTGTACAGAAACAAGAGCACAGGAAGTTGCTGCAGCTATTTTAAAGGGTTCACATACTCCGGAAACTATATCCTTGGAAACAGGAATTAGAACCGGATGCTCTGTTGAATGTATTCAACCAGTACTTAGAATGTTAAAAGCTGCAGGAATAACACCGGAAAGACCAGATGGATATCAGTGGTATGGCTTAACTCCAACTCTATGGGATATTCCTGAGGAAACAAAAGAAAAATACTCTAAATCAGGGTTCTACTTTGATGGAGATATTAAATTATTAGAAGAATTAGCTAATGCTAAAACATCAGAAGAGGAGGAAATATAATATGCGTAAACCTTTTATACCAATGCAACCAAGAAAATCTCAATATGGAGTTCCGCCAGAATTTGTTACTAAAAGAATGGCAGATTATCCAGAAATGACTTCTCTATTATTAAAAGAATTATTCCCTGATACCCCAGATGTTATTTTCCCAAGTGATAAGGGGATAGAAGCTGTAAAAGAGGCTGCTGAAAAGGTATTAGAAAATATAGATATGAGTAAGATTAAGTCGGAAGATTCAGTTAATATATGTGCTTCTCACCATGGATTTACATTACTAGGTGGAGAACCATATGCGGAACTTATTAGAACAGTAAGGGATGTAATTGAGAGAAAAACTGGTACAAAGAATATAAGATTAAGAGCTGGTGTAGGTCTGCGCTTCAGAGAAACAGAAGAATACATTAAATCTTTTGGATTAGACAAGTATTTTCAAGGGAAAGTAAAAGGTGTGGCTCCTATAGATGAAGGTATTGCTATTGAGACTGAAATAGGGACTCTTTATGGAATAAAAGCAATATATGATGCGGATTGGGTAGTTCACGTTCATAATAGTGACGTTAGAGAAGTTCACTTCCATAGACAGGTGGATAGAGCTGTTAAGCCTTTCGGTATGTCCTATGCTAGAATTGAAACACGTTCAACTTATCATCAAAACTTAGGACCAAGAGGTGCTAACTTTACAGCAAGATGTATTTTTAATTCAGATTTCGTTCAGAGCAAATTTGCTTTTGCAGCATTTTTAAATATGTCTCCAGCTGGAGTGGTTAATGTAGATGCGGACAATAACTTATTCGCTTTGAATGATAGATTAACTGTTGAAGGATTAAAATACTATGGAAAGATCATGACACTTCTAGGTGAAATTGATGAGTGTATTATTGGACTAGATTTCCCATGCCCAGTTCCATATGTATTTGCGGCAGGCGTAATCTATGCAAACGTTGTTGGGGCTAATGGAGATTTATTTGATTTGGATGAATGCCCAATGCCACCTTATACATGGTATACAGAGGCTGCTTACGGTAGAAATGGTAAGCCACTTTTAGATAGTATACCTCCAATAAATTCAGCAATTAAAATGGTTGTTCATAACTACGCATGGGGAGGATACCCAAGTGCATTCTTCGCTGCTCACACACCAACAATAGTTGTAGGACGTGAACAAGCAGATCTTATGAACAAGGATTCGCAGAATCTAACATACATGGAACATGCTGTGATTGCGGATAGCTTAGATACAGCTATGAAATTTGCTTATAATGTTACAAAAACTGACAAAGTACTTATTTTTGATGGTGCAGGAGCAGGCTTGAATGTAAGTAGCAGCCTTGCGGAATTGTTAAAAGAAAAAGCTCCGGTTGTAAGCAAGAGAGTAGATGAAGAACTTCTTCCAAAATGGTTAAAACAAAGAGGAATTGATCCAAATAGAGTAAAGTAACCTTAGTTTGTAGTTATAAAAATCTTCGAAGCGAGATAAAATAAAACTTCACTCAGATGGAGTTTTAAACCCATCTGAGTGTTATTTGAATCAGTCCATTGCGGAACAGACGTTAACTTTTTATTGTAGAGTTGGGAGGCTTATGACTGATAGTGAATGGATAAATAATAGGATGTGGGGGAAATTATGGAGATAAGAAAAGAAGAAAAAGCATCGCGTTTTGAAAAGGGTTATGGAATGATGGAAGGGCTGAGGGATTTACCGAAATACCTTAATGGTAATACAATAACAGCAGGCTCTGTAGCAGCCATCTTTGGCTGCACAGGTCCTGCACTATTAGTAATTAAAGCAGCTACAGACGGTGGGTTAACTCATGTACAGTCCATTTCCTGGTTATTTTCAATTTACTTTATAGGTGGACTAGTTAGTATATATTTGGCTTTAAGATATAAGCAGCCAATAAATGGTGCATTTAATATTCCAGCGGTTGTTATGATTGTTAGTGTACTTAAAAGTTATGATATTTATCAAGCAGCAGGAGCATACTTTATTGCAGGTATTATAGTACTTCTACTAGGTTTTTCAGGATTAATCGGAAAAGTAATGAGATGGCTTCCTCTACCTATAGTTATGGCTATGATAGCAGGAGCAATGATAAGATTCGGTACCGGAATTATTACATCTACACAGCAAGCTCCAGTAGTAGGATTACTAACATTAGTTGGTTTCTTTATAATACCTAAGTTAACTAAAAAGATACCACCGGTATTAGGTGCATTGGTGTTAGGTATAACAGCTGCAGCTGTAAATGGTTCACTAAGCTTTAAAGCTGCAAGCTTTAAATTTATTGCGCCTCACCTTATAATGCCTCAATTCAGTCTGGGGGCAACCTTATCAGTATCAATTCCACTTGCAATATTAATTATAGGTTCAGAAAATGCTCAGGCAGCAGGAGTTTTAATGGCACAAGGATATAAGGCACCTATTAATGCCATGACTATGGTAAGTGGTATTGGAAGTATGATTACAGCCTTCTTTGGAGGTCATAATGCTAATATAGCAGGCCCTATGACAGCTATTTGTGCTAGTGAAGAGGCTGGAGAAAATAAGCAAGGACGTTATGTAGCTAGCGTTGTAAATGGAGTTCTATTTGCACTCTTTGGAATTGTTGCTAGTATAGCTCTAGCATTTGTTGCAGCTTTACCTGCCGCATTAACAAATATAGTTGCAGGGTTAGCTATGATTAATGTATTATATAGTGCATTTCATGATGCTTTTTCAGTGAAAAAGTTTAAGTATGGAGCATTCTTTGCACTAGTCATTGCAATGAGCAATATAACTGTTCTAAAAATTAGTGCGCCATTGTTGGCAATTATAGGCGGAGTGGTTGTTTCACTATTGGTGGAAGCAAATGACTTTAAAGAAGAAAAAAAAGTAATAGAAGTGACAGAAGTATCTGTAGAAAAAACAGTATAGGAATAAATAATTTGTATGAATTAGAGATTTAAGCTAAAATAAAGAATAAATCTCTAGTTCAAATAAAAAATTATTTGAGTATATGGGAGGAAAACTTATATGGAAAATAATACAGCAATAGATATAGTAGATCTAGTTCTACAACCTGTTATTGATAATAAATTTACGGCTAAGATTACAATAGAAATGGAAGGAATTCTGGCAGGAAGTAAACATGTAGAAGATAGGCTCAAAGAAATAGGTTTGGAAATTGAGTTTCTAGCAAAAGATGGAGAAAGAGTAAATCCAGGCGATATGATAGCAAAGTTTTCAGGTGGACCAAAACAACTTACCGCAGCAGAAAATGTTATTATGGGTAAGATGGCTAAAGCATCTGGAATAGCTACAGCAACAAACAGAGCTGTTACTGCTAGTGAAGGCAAAATTAGCATTGTAAGTGGTTCTTGGAAAAAAATGCCGGAAGAAATAAAAGGTCTAATTAGAGAAGCTGTTAGCATTGGAGGAGGAGATTTCAGAATATGTGAACCTCCATTCATGTACTTAGATAAAAACTATGTAAAAATATTTGGAAGTATTAGTGAAACTCTAAAGGCTGCTAGTGTTTTAAGAGAGCATACTAAAGTTATCCAGCTAAGAGGGGTAGAAAAGAGTATCAAAGAGGAAACAATAGAAGCTCTTGAAGGAGGAGCAAATGTACTTATGGTCGATACAGGAAAAGTAGAAGATGCCATAGAGTGCATACAAACACTAGAAAGTACAAATAGTAGAAACAAAGTTAAGGTAGCTTATTCAGGCGGTGTAAAAATTAAAGATGTACCAGAGTACGTAAAACTTGGAATAGATACATTATGTATAGGAAAACAAATTGTAGATGCACCTTTATTGGATATGAAAATGGATATCCTTTAATTTTTAAAGACTTATCAGAACAGTGTTTGATAGTTTAGAACAAAAAAGTATAATAATGTATTCATATGATAATCTTATTATAATTAAGCTTTAAAATACCTGTGAAAGGGAGGAAAATATCGTGAATCAAGAACAAATAAAAGAAGCTGCAGCAGCTTTATATGAGGCTGAAGAAAAAGTTCAGCCAATTACAGCATTAACAGATGTATATCCAGATATAACAACAGATGATGCATATAAAATCCAGATTGAAAACATAGCAAGAAAAGTTCAGCAAGGATATAGAATTGTAGGAAAGAAAATTGGCCTAACAAGCAAAGGAATGCAGCAGATGCTTGGAGTACCAGAGCCAGATTATGGACATATATTAGACAATATGGTAGGAGAAGAGGAAGTACCTATAAAAATATCCTCATTCCTTAAACCTAAAATTGAAGCAGAAATTGGTTTCATACTTAAAGATGAGTTAAAAGGACCGGGAGTTACAGTAGCACAAGTTCTTCAAGCCACAGAGGGAGTTATGCCTGTATTTGAAATTGTTGATAGTAGAGTAAAAGACTGGAAAATAAAAATACAGGACACTGTAGCAGATAATGCGTCTAGTGCGATGATTGTACTAGGAAGTAATCTGGTATCAGTAAAAGACTTAGATTTAAAACATATTGGTATGGTACTTGAAAAGAATGGCAAGGTTATTGATACTGCAGCGGGAGCTGAGGTGTTAGGAAATCCAGCTATAGCAGTAGCGTGGTTGGCAAATAAGTTGGGTGAATATGGTATTTCTTTAAAGCCTGGTGAGATTATTTTATCCGGTTCACTTACTAAGGCTTATGAATTTGATGAAAAGTGTGTATTTACTGCTACCTTTGATAGATTAGGAAGAGTAAAAGCAGTATTTGAATAATAACAAAATATTTTAGGAGATGATTTTTAAATGTCAGAAAAAATTAGAGCAGCAATTATTGGCCCAGGAAACATTGGTATGGATCTAATGTACAAATTAATGAGAAGCAAGTATATCCAGTTAGATACAATTACTGGTATAGTAGCTGAATCAGAAGGATTAAAATTAGCAGCTAAGGAAGGATACAATACTTCGTCTAAAGGAATAGAGGCTATATTAGGAAACAAATCCATAGATATTGTTTTTGATGCAACAGGAGCTAAGCCACATCAAATGCATGCACCTTTATTAAAAAAAGATGGGAAGATTGCTATAGACTTAACACCTGCTGCAGTGGGACCTTATGTTGTTCCTGCGGTAAATCTTGAGAAAAACCTTGAGAGTGATAACATTAATATGGTCACTTGTGGAGGGCAAGCAACTATTCCTATTGTTGCAGCAATTAATGAAGTAGCAAATGTAAAGTATGCAGAGATTGTAGCTACACTTGCTAGTAAAAGTGCAGGTCCCGGAACAAGACAAAACATTGATGAATTTACAGAAACTACATCAAGTGCACTTATAAAGGTAGGAGGAGCTGACAAAAGTAAAGCCATTATCATATTGAATCCAGCAGAACCTTCTTTAATGATGAGAAATACCATATATACTCAGGTTGAAAATCCAGATGAAAATGCCATAAGAGAAGCAGTAGAAAAAATGGTTAAAAAGGTACAGGAATATGTACCAGGTTATACATTGAAACTTCCACCAATTATAGATGGAGACAAGGTTACAGCAATGGTAGAGATTGAGGGAGCAGGAGACTATTTACCAAAGTATGCAGGTAATCTTGATATTATAACATCAGCAGCAGTAAAAGCAGCAGATAAGATAGCTCAAAGATTATTGAATGAACGAGCAGGGAGGTAATTTGAAATGAAAAGAAAAATTAGAATTGTAGATACTACATTAAGAGATGGTATGCACGCAGTAAGCCATCAATTTACTCCAGAGATTATGGCTGAAATTGCACAAAGGTTAGACGAAGCAGGGGTAGATACTATTGAAATAGGTCAAGGTGATGGAATAGGAGGTTCTTCCTATCAGTATGGATTTGCAAGAGCAACTGATGAAGAGTATATAAAAGCAGTTTCAAAGGTTTTAAAAAATGCTAAGTTAGATGTGCTTTTACTTCCCGGAATAGGAACAATAGAAGACTTAAAGGTTGCACATCATTATGGAGCTAAAGTAGTTAGAGTTGCAACCCATGTAACAGAAGCAGATGTAGGAGAACAACATATAAAATTTGCAAAAAGCATAGGAATGGAAGCTATAGGATTTTTAATGATGTCACATATGGCGGAAGTTGACAAAATTGTAGAACAAGCTAAAAAATTTGCTAGTTATGGTGCAGACGCTATTTATGTAACAGATTCAGCTGGAGCTTTAACTCCTAATGAAATAGCAGCAAGAATAAAAGCAGTTAAGGAAGCTACCGGTTTACCAATAGGACATCACGCACATAATAATCTAGGACTAGCTATTGGAAACACTTTAGCAGCCATAGAAGCAGGAGCTGATATAGTTGATGGCACTTGTAAAGGAATAGGTGCAGGAGCTGGAAATGCACAACTTGAAGTTTTAATAGCGGTTTTAACTAAATTAGGCTATGAAACAGGTGTAGATTTATATAAAATTATGGATGTTGCAGATGATGTAGTAGTGCCTCACATGGTACGTCCACAAGTTATAGATAAAAATTCTTTAAGTATAGGATATGCTGGAGTATATGGTAGTTTCTTATTACATGCATTAAGAGCCTCAGAAAGATTTAAAGTTGATACAAGAGATATTTTAATGGAAATGGGTAAAAGGAAAACTGTAGGTGGACAGGAAGATATGATTATCAACGTAGCCTATGAGCTAAGTAAACAAAAATAGAATTAATAATTACAGAAGCTAATAGAGATGTTTTTTAGGTATATTTTGCTATAACCTTGTTAGTATATTAATAAGGTTATAGTAAAATATAGCTATTCATATGTAATAAAAATACCTCTAAAGGAAAAATAATAGGAGGAATATCTTATGAAAATTGCTTACTTTCAATGTGTTGCAGGAATAAGTGGAGATATGGTTTTAGGTTCATTGGTAGATAATGGTCTAAAGTTGAATGTTCTAAAAGAGGAACTTATGAAACTTAGAATACCATTTGACTTAGAAGCAGAAAAAGTAATGAAACGTGGTATATGTTGTACAAAAGTAAACGTTATAGTTAAAGAAGAGCATGTTCATAGACATTTAAGTGATATTAAAGCTATTGTAGAGGAAAGCGAACTGAATCCTGAGGTAAAAGAAAGAATAATTCAAGTATTCACTAGACTAGCTGAAGCAGAGGCTAAAGTTCATAATACTACAGTGGAGTCTATACATTTTCATGAAGTAGGAGCTTTAGATTCAATTATAGATATATGTGGCTCTGTTATTGGAATGAATTTATTGGGAGTTGAAAAGGTATATTCTTCCCCTATACATGTAGGTACAGGATTTGTAGAATGTGCGCATGGAATAATACCATTACCAGCACCTGCTGTTATTGAGCTATTAAAAGGAGTTGAAGTGTATTCCAAAGGAATCGAAAAGGAGCTTGTGACACCAACAGGAGCAGCTATTATTACTACACTTTGCGATGAATTTGGAAAAATCCCCAATATGAATATTGAAACTTGTGGCTATGGTGCAGGAACTAGAGATTTGGAAATACCTAATTTACTTAGAGTTTGTATTGGAGAGTTAGCAAACAACAAGGAAGAAAATACTTTAGAGCAGGAATTTATTAAAAATGGTGAAGCTATTAAGATAGAGGTTAATATTGATGATATGAATCCCCAATTTTATGAGTATATATCAGAGCGATTATTTTCTGTAGGAGCAAGGGATCTATTTCTACAGCCTATCTATATGAAAAAAAATAGGGCTGCTAATATACTTTGTGTTACCGGACAACATAATAATCTAGATAAAATATTAAAAGTTATATTTGAAGAAACCACTACTATTGGAGTAAAGGTCTTTAAATTTGACAAATATGTGATACCATATAAAATTGAAAAAATTAATACGGATTTGGGAAAAATTTCAGTTAAGATAGCAAAACATAGAGGTAAAGTTTTAAATATATCTCCTGAGTATTCAGAATGTAGTGCTAAAGCTAGAGAATATGATATACCACTTAAAAAAGTCTATGATATAGTAAAAGAGTCAGCTAATAGATATGTTGGAAAAAAATATAACAATGGTAGGTGATTTACAATGGATTTAAATTTATTGGAGAAAACAGAACTTTGGATTAATAATATTAAATTAGATAATGTAAATTTAACACAGGTATCAGAAGTTACAGCAGAAGTATTAAATATACCTAGAGATAAGGTATTGGTGGTAGATGTAAGAGATACTCACATTACTTTAGATATTCTACAACGTGAATTAGAATCAAAATCTGTATTTGGTAAAAAGAAAGAACTTTTATGTAGATTATCACACATAGAAGGATTTGAAATTTTCGAGGATACAGATATACATTCTGCAGGAATACTAGGCATGATTGGGCTAGATGAAGAGGATGCAAAAGAGGTTATAGAAAAAACGCATAAGATAGCTGTTAAAATTGAAGAGACTATTGCAAAAAGGGTTGTGGTATTTCCTACTGGTTTTGAAGTAAAAAGAGGAATGATAGAGGATACTAACACACCATTCATTAAAAATATGTTAACAGAACATGGGTACAATGTCAGCGTTGGAGATATTTTAGATGATGATCTAGAATTAATTGCTGGTAAGTTAAGGCAGGCTACAAATTATGGATATGGAATAATAATTACTACTGGTGGAGTGGGAGCCGAGGATAAAGATAAGACTGTGGAAGCTATTTTAAAATTAGATCAGGATGCTATTACACCTTATATTGTAAAATTTAAAAAAGGAACAGGAAGACATGAAAAAGAAGGTGTAAGAATAGGAGTTGGGCAAGTAGGTCAAACATTAATTATTGCGTTGCCAGGACCTAATGATGAGGTTAAAATAGGTATGGGGGTTATTATGGAATCATTGAAACAAGGCACATCAAAAGAAGAATTAGCCCATAAGTTAGTAGAAGCATTAAGAGACAAATGGAGAAATAAAATGTGGCAGGAACATCATATGCATGACCATCATGGAGGTCATAAATAAGAAAGGAGAAACATGAATAAAATGCGAAAAAGTAAATCAAATTTAATTCAATCTGTGGATAGAGCTCTGCAGATATTGGAGTGTTTTTCGAAAAGGGACAAAGAATTAGGAGTTACAGAAATTGCAAATCGATTAGATTTGCATAAAAGCACTACATTTGGGCTTCTTTCTACACTTGAGAGTAGAGGCTATTTGAAACAAAATTTAGAAAATGGCAAGTATAAGTTAGGAATAAAGCTTTTTGAACAGGGAAGATTGGTTGAAGATGATATGGATTTGAGAATAAACTCACTTCCTTATTTAAAGGAGTTGGTAGACAAATATCAGGAAACTGCTCATTTGGCAATACGAGATGGAAGTGAGATAATATATATAGATAAAGTAGAAGGTGGAAGCGCAATCAGGATGTACTCACAGGTAGGAAAAAGAGCTCCTATGTATTGTACTGGAGTAGGAAAAGCAATGTTAGCCTTTATGCCTGAGGATCAGGTTGATAACATCACTAAGGATTTGAAATTCACACCATTCACAGGAAATACTATTACAGATTTGAATAAATTAAAAGTAGAACTTAATGAAATCAGAAGAAGGGGATATTGTATAGATAACGAAGAAATAGAAGTTGGGTTAAAATGTGTTGCAGCACCTATCATGAATTATAAAGGTGAAGTAGTAGCTTCTGCTAGTATAGCGGGGCCAGCTAGTAGGATGAGTGATGAAAAATTACAGTTTATTGCAAAAGACGTTAAAGAAGCTGTTACTAAAATTTCAGAAACGTTAGGATATAAGAGGTAAATTTTTAATTGGAGGAGTATAATTATGCATATTCCCGATAACTATTTAAGTCCATCTACTTGTGTAGTAATAGGAGCTGGTATGGTTTCACTATGGAGAAAAGCTGTAATTAAGATAAAAGAAGATATAAGCAGAAAAAAAATACCTATGTTGGGAGTTTGTGCAGCATTTTCATTTTTAATTATGATGTTTAATGTTCCTCTGCCAGGAGGAACTACAGGTCATGCTGTAGGAGGAACATTAGTGGCAATTTTATTAGGCCCTTATGCAGCCATGATATCTATTACCACTGCTTTGTTAATACAGGCTCTTTTTTTTGGAGATGGTGGAATACTAACCTTTGTAGTTAATGCTTTCAATATGGCATTTATAATGCCGTTTGTTGGATATTTTATTTTTAGAATTATAAAAAATAGAGTAAGAACAATAAAAGGTGAGTATATTGCAGCTTTTATAGCATCGTATATATCAATTAATATAGCTGCGCTGTCCGTGGGTTTTATGCTTGGTATTCAACCTATATTATTTAGGGATAATGCTGGGTTGCCACTTTATTGTCCATATCCTCTAAAGATAGCCATTCCAGCTATGATGTTGCCCCATTTATTAGTGGTAGGGGTGTTAGAAGGTTTAATTACAATGGGGATATATGCTTATATTAAAAAGATATCAGCTGGGACTATATATGAGGACAAGGATATTAAAACAAGTCCTATATGTATCCTTATTGTTGCACTTATTTGTTTAAGTCCTTTAGGGGTATTAGCATCTGGCACCGCTTGGGGTGAGTGGAATAAGCAGCAATTAAAACAAATGTTAGGGTATGTGCCACAAGGAATCCAAAAAGGCTTTAGCTTTAATGCCGTAATGCAGAGTTATTCTTTAGCAGGAGTTTCTAATGTAGTGGGATACATTGTATCTGCTATTATTGGGGTATTGTTTTTACTAATTTTATTTAAAATTTTAAAATCTATAAAGTATTAATCATTGCAATTAAAATAAGGAATGATGTTAAGGGAGGTAAAATAAATGATAGAGAACATAAAATACAAAAACTTAATTAAATATTTAAAAGAATTAGGAAGTGTAGTTGTTGCATTTTCAGGTGGTGTAGACAGTACCTTTGTAGCTAAAGCAGCAAAGGAAGCACTAGGAGAAAAAGCATTAGCATTAACAGTAGTAGCGCCATATATACCTAAGTGGGAAATTGAAGAGGCAAAAATAGCAGCAAAAGAAATAGATATAAAACATGAACTTTTACAGGTACCAGTGATTATTGATGAAATAAAATTTAATCCTTTAGATAGATGTTACTTATGTAAAATAGCTGTTTTTACAAAAATAAAGGAAGTAGCAGAAAAAGAAGGATTTAAACATGTTATAGATGGTACTAATTTAGATGATACTAAGGATTATAGGCCGGGTCTTAGAGCTTTAAAGGAACTTAGTATAAAAAGTCCACTTTTGGAAAATGGTATAGTAAAGGCTGAAGTTAGAGAGTTTTCTAAGGTGTTAGGACTTCAAACTTGGGACAAACCTTCTTATGCATGTTTATTATCAAGAATTCCGTATAATGAAGAAATTAAGGTAGATGAACTTGACAGAATTGAAAGAGCGGAAAAATACTTAATAGATTTAGGTTTTAGAGCAGTAAGAGTTAGAAATCATAGAGACTTAGCAAGGATAGAAGTTCCAAAGGATGATATAGTTAAGTTATTTAATAATAATTTATTTGAGGTTATATCGAGAGTATTAAAAAGCTTTGGATATAGATATGTGACACTAGATATGCAAGGCTATAGAACAGGAAGCTTGAATGAAGAATTGTTAGACACAATATAACGGTAAGAAAGACATCAAGAAGTGGATATTGTATGCTAAATGTATGATAAATGGTTATTCCATAAAAATTGTGCCGATATAGTCGGGATAAGTATACCTACATCATTCTTCTGGAGGCATATTCAGGAGATGATTTGTTTTGAGTTCTACTATCATTTTATTGCTGATTCTTGCTGTTGCCATATTTGGCAAAGCTAATTCAGTTGCTATTGCTACATGTGTTTTATTTATGCTAAAACTCTTAGGTTTGGACAGATATGTGTATCCGTCTATAGAAAAAAGCGGAATGACATGGGGACTTATACTCCTTATAGCTGCCATAATGATACCTATTGCAAATGGCAGCATTGCAGTAGAAAATATAAAAAGCGTAGTTACATCCTGAATAGGTATAGCAGCTTTAGTTCTTTAGTTTTTAACAGCATATTTAAGTGGACAAGGCTTGAAATATCTTACTGTTCAGGGACATAGCGATGTTATGCCTGCCATGATAATAGGAGCAGTTGCGGCTTCAGCCTTTTTAAGAGGAGTGCCCGTAGGACCCCTTATTACATCGGGAATACTGGCTTTATTTGCAAAGATGATTCATAAATAAATTGAAATTAATTCATGTTAATGCCATCAATAATTATGAGCAATGTAAGCAATAGTATGTTATTGATTATTAAGATTACAGGCTCTGTAGTCGATGAATTTATTAGAATTAAGTAAGGTAAACTAAAATAGTAGTATACCTTACTTAATTTTATACTAATAATCAATTTAAGTACATTATTCTATTAAGTAATTTATATAGCAATTAGATTATTTAATAGGCTAACATCGCTAAGCTAAGTGTAAACATTGATTTTGTTAACAATAGGAACATCTATAATCACAGATATTTTATTATTTTTTCAAAGTATGTTCTATTTATAATTTTTCCATTTTCCCATTTTCTAATGGTCCTATATTCTATACCAGTTAGTTTACCAGACTGCCACAAAGTTAAATTATTTTGTATTCTCCAATTTTTAATTATAGATTTAAAATCAGAGAATATAAATTTATAGTAATCATCATAGAAACATTCTAAAGGCTTTCTTAACGCTTTAGACATTTTGAGTAGAGCATTAGGTGAAGGGGAAACTCTGGAAGATTCATAATCCTCAATTGTTGAACTTGAAACACCTGTAACATTTGCTAAATCTCTTTGAGATAAATTCATAATCATTCGCTGCTTTTCTATACGGTTTCCTACAGTAGGCTCATCTAAATCCTTATATAATTCCTTATAAAAGTTAACTGTTATATTTTGTATAATGCTTACAGTTTGTTGTGGCAAGCAGAAGCTATCTGCACCGGAAGTTTAGCAGGGCACAATGCTGTACGATATTGTTTAGGTATGCCTCCTCTAACACTTCCTAAGACTACTGCTATTGGTGATATTATTGCTTACGCAAATTACAAAATGATGACTAAGGAAGGTAGGAGAAATAGATACACATTTGCAGGAGCAGAATATTTTAAGAGAATGCAGGAAACAGGATTATATTCTATTAATAGAGAAGAAATAAGAAGCAGAATTGAAAAGTTGAACTTATTAGATGTTATGAATCAAAAGCTTGTTTAGCTTATATTTGCATTAAGTATTTTATATATAATATGATAAAGAGTTTTATTTATGAAGACAAATAAGGTAAAAAAGAACATTTTAAGGATAAGTGCTTCGTGCCCATCCTTAAAATGTTCTTTTGTTGTGCGTGATAGATATCAAACTGATTTTATGTATCAAATTAGCATAAAAAAGATTCCTATAGAAAACGACTTATTATGCATATAACTAAAAAGCAATAACTGACAACTCCTTATATTTGTGCAATTGAATATTGTTTTATATTGTTAAAAATATGATAATAAGAACATAGAAACAAAGAAAAAAACATTAATTAATGAATATCAACTGTTTAAAAGTTCTATTGAGTAAACGTTGTTATTGTCAACACTTTAACTTAAAAAATAATATTCTAAATTAAATAATTTATACAACATCTAAATGGAGGTTAAGTTTATGAATAATTTACAAAATATTGGACAAGGCACACCAGTTGTTACTGAGATGCAAGTTATACCAGTTGCTGGTCATGATAGTATGTTACTTAACTTAAGTGGAGCTCATGCACCTTTCTTTACTCGTAATATCGTAATTTTAAAGGACAGTGCAGGAAATACTGGTCTTGGAGAAGTACCAGGTGGTGAAGGAATACGCAAAACATTAGAAGATGCTAAGTCATTAGTAATTGGACAATCAATTGGTACTTATAATAAAGTTCTTAGAAAAGTAAGAGAAGCTTTTGCTGATAGAGATGCTGGTGGTCGTGGATTACAAACTTTCGACTTACGTATAACTATTCATGCTGTAACAGCTATAGAATCTGCTATGTTAGACTTACTAGGACAATTCTTAAATGTTCCAGTTGCTGAGTTACTTGGTGAAGGACAGGTAAGAGATAAGGTGCAGATGTTAGGATACCTATTCTATATAGGAGATCGTAAAAAGACTGATCTTCCATACTTAAGTGGAGAAGGTGCTTCTAAAGAATGGTATCGTGTACGTACTGAAGAAGCTATGACTCCAGAAGCAATTGTTAAACTTGCAGAAGCTTCACATGAACTTTATGGATTTGAAGATTTTAAATTAAAGGGTGGAGTATTAAGAGGAGAAGAGGAAATAGAGGCTATAAAAGCACTACATGAGCGTTTCCCAAAAGCTCGTATAACTCTTGATCCAAATGGTGGATGGTTATTAAAAGATGCTATAAGATTATGTAAAGATATGCATGGTATTTTAGCTTATGCAGAAGATCCATGTGGAGCTGAAGGTGGTTTCTCAGGTCGTGAAGTAATGGCAGAATTCACAAGAGCAACAGGCTTACCAACTGCTACAAACATGATTGCAACTGACTGGAGACAATTTGTACACAGTCTTTCATTACAATCAGTAACAATTCCTCTAGCAGATCCTCACTTCTGGACAATGCAAGGTTCAGTTCGTGTAGGTCAAACATGTAATGACTGGGGATTAACTTGGGGATCACACTCAAATAATCACTTTGATATATCACTTGCTATGTTTACTCATACAGCAGCAGCAGTTCCAGGACAAGTAACTGCAATTGATACACACTGGATCTGGCAGGAAGGCCAAGATCGTTTAACTAAGGAACCATTACAAATTGTTGATGGTTGGGTATCTATACCTCAAAAACCAGGCCTAGGTATAGAAATAGATATGGATCAAGTAGCTAAAGCACATGAATTATACAATAAACACTGTTTAGGTGCACGTGATGATGCTATGGCAATGCAATACTTAATTCCAGGATGGAAGTTTGACAATAAGAAACCATGTATGGTTAGATAAGATTTGGTATAGATAATATAAAGTTTGATATAAATAATATAAAATATCCTAGAATATGTTTAAAGCCGTCCGATTACTCGGACGGCTTTAAACATATTCTAGAATGCTAACTCCACAAGGATGGGAGAAGATGAAAAATGATAAGTAATAAATCAGAAATAGAAGAAATTCAACTAAAACCTAATATAAAGGTAGTTCCATTTGTTATATCAATTATAGCAGGATTAGTAATTATAGTAATCTGATATCTTGCTCTTTCTTCATGACATCTTCAGCGGTGAATCTACTGGCTATATCTACGGCTAAAGCTTTAGGAGTAAGTGATAATATAACCTTTGGAAACTGGCTTTTATTAGGGGTAGTTCCTTCTTTGGTAAGCTTTATAGTTATACCATTAGTTATATATCTAGTATGTCCGCCAGATATAAAAGAAATGGATAATGTCAATGAAATTATGGATAAAAAATTAAAGGAACTGGGCAAGGTGAAAAAATCTGAAAAGATAATGATTTTTGTATTTACAGTAGTTGTGGTTTTTGGAAGTTGGATAAAGTTAGACTCAACATCTGTTGCAGTATTAGGACTAATTATAATTGTTTCTACAGGAGTGGTATCCTTGGAAGGAATTCACTCATTATGGCGTAGCCCAAGGAAGTGTATATTTTGCAGCTGGATATGTTGAACAGAAAAAATGGTGGAAAGTAGGTTTTATTATGTCAATAGTTCATTTGATA
Source organism: Clostridium magnum DSM 2767 (assembly GCF_001623875.1). GTDB lineage: Bacteria > Bacillota > Clostridia > Clostridiales > Clostridiaceae > Clostridium_AM > Clostridium_AM magnum. The sequence continues at coordinate 676,473 of NZ_LWAE01000001.1, forward strand.
ATTTGGCTAGGTATAGGAATGTTATGGTGGAAGTTAATAGGCATTTATTAGAGAGGATATTATAAAAAAACGTTTACTAAATGTATTTATCGAATACATATGGTAAACGTTTTTTTATAATTAGAATTAAGAAGGTTTTACAACGTTCTTGATTCTTTCTTTAGTATTTTCATCACTAGTTATATTATAATATCTTAAAGATGTGTTGAAATCTAGACCTAAAGCTATAGAAACAGCAGTTTTTGTTGACAATATGTTGTTTCCTGGCATTTCACGTACAGCCATAATTCTATTTATTTCTTGTTGATTACTTAATAGCTTGTCAAAATCCTTAGCATCAAATGCTTTGAAAGTATCAACTAATAATTTTGCTTGTGTATTAGTTTGAGTTCCTATGATTCCGTCGCCGCCTATCATTAAGTTAGGAATTAGATATTCATCAATTCCTGAGTAAACAGAGAAGTTTTTATGAACTTTTTTAACTCTCTCAACAAAGTTTCTTACGTTGCTTAATGCTGGAGTAGTATCTTTTACACCACCATTAGCAATGTTTTCGAAGTTATTTGCTAACTTTAATATTAGGTCTGCAGATAAACTTACATTAGTATTATTAGGAATATTATATAATACTATAGGTAATTTAGTGTTCTTAGCTATAGCTGCGAAATATTCATAAACATGATTGTCATCTAATTTGAAATAGAATGGAGGTAAAGCAAGAATTGCATCAGCATTATTTTCTTCTGCACATTTTGTTAATGCTATAGCTTCTTTTATATTATTGCTGCCAGCTCCAACGATCAATTTAACTCTTCCGTTAATAGTTTCAGAAGCAAATTTTATATATTCTGCTTTTTCCTCAAAAGACATATTGAAAAACTCACCAGTAGTTCCTAATAAGCATATTCCATAAATTCCATCGGAAATTAATTTTTCAATCATAAATCTGTTAGACTCTTTATCAAAATTACCATTTTCATCAAAAATGGTTACCATTGGTGTGAAAACTCCTCTAAACATGAAAATTCTTCCTAAAATAAATAAATTACTTATGGCTTTATTATCATGTTTTTTTAGGGAGCATTCAATATTCATATGCACAAAGATTGATTAGTAATAACAGCATGTTTTGTACATATGCACATTACAGTGATTTTGTTTTGGGTGATATAGACTAAAATATTGACATAGTCCTCCTATTGAAATATTATGAAATGGAACTAGGTATAAGCTATTAGTATATTGGAGGGTAAATATGGAGTCGATTAATATTTTAGGTACAGGCTGTGCAATGGTTACAAAGTGTTATAACACATGTTTTACAATTACAAATGGAGAAGAACACTTTTTAATAGATACAGGTGGAGGAAACACTGTACTGGCAAATCTTGAAAAGTTAAACATAAATATAGATAAGATTCATCATGTTTTTATATCTCATAGACATAATGATCATATTACTGGGATAGTATGGATTATTCGAGCAGTAGCTCAAAGGATTATAAATGATAAGTACGATGGAATATTAAATATATATTGTCACAAGGAAAACATAGAGGCTATAAAAACTATAGCGGATCTACTTTTAGCGAAAAAGTTTAATAAGTATATTGGAAATAGAATAATATTCAATGAAATATATGATAAATATAAAACTGATATACTAGATTGGAATATAGAGTTTTTTGATATCAGAAGTACGAAGCAGCTTCAATTTGGCTTTAGTACAACTTTGGAGAATGGAAAAAAACTAACTTTCTTAGGGGATGAGCCTTATAGAGAAGAATTATTTGAATACGCTAATAATGCTGACTATCTTCTTCATGAAGCTTTTTGTCTATATTCACAAAGAGATATTTTTAAACCCTATGAAAAACATCATGCTACTGTTAAAGATGCATGTGAAACGGCAGCTAAATTAAATGTAAAAAATATAATTATGTATCATACTGAAGACAAAAATATAGTAGACAGAAAGAAATTATATACAGAAGAGGGAAGAGAATTTTTTAAGGGAAATATAATAGTTCCAGATGATCTTGAAATAATAGAGCTATGAAGTGGAAACTTGAATCAGATGGAGTTTCAACCCCATCTGGTTCTTAGTTGAACGAATCCAGGGACGTAGCCGCTCTTTACTTTCTCTTTGAGAAGAGGAAGTATTAGAGCGGGTAGTCATCGGATAGAAAGATTGGGGGGAGAAGAAATGGCAAAGCCTAAAGTATATATTACAAAAGAAATTCCCAAGGAAGTAGAGGATTATATAGGTCAGTTTTGTGATTATGAGAAATGGAGTGGTAAGGAAAAAATATCAAGGGAAGAATTATTAGATAAGCTTGTCGATAAAGAAGGGGTACTGTTATCTGCACTAAAGATTGATAAAGAACTGTTAGACCATGCAAAAAAGTTAAGGGTAGTTAGTAATGTTTCTGTTGGATATAATAACTTTGACATAGAAGAAATGAAGGCACACAATGTGATAGGAACTAATACTCCGGAAGTTTTAGATAATACAGTAGCAGATTTAATATTTGGTCTGATTTTATCATCAGCTCGAAGAATTAGCGAATTAGACAAATACGTAAAAGAGGGAAATTGGAAACCGGAAGACGAAAAAAATCTTTTTGGAGTAGATGTACATCATTCAACTATTGGAATAATTGGGATGGGTAGAATAGGGGAGGCTGTAGCTAAAAGAGCAAAGCTAGGTTTTGATATGGAGGTCCTTTATTATAATAGAAATAGAAAGCATGATATAGAGAATAGGTTAGGGGTAGAATACTGTGATTTTGAAATGCTTTTACAAAAATCTGATTTTATTGTACTAATGACCCCTCTTACTAAAGATACATATCATTATATTGATTTTGAGGAATTTAATATGATGAAAACAACAGCTGTTTTTATAAATGCTTCTAGAGGAGAAACTGTAAATGAAAAGGCACTAATTGAAGCACTTCAGAATAATAATATATTTAGAGCTGGTCTTGATGTTTATGAGTTAGAACCGATAGATTCTCAAAATCTACTTCTTAAGTTGCCAAATGTAATTACATTACCACATATAGGCTCAGCAGTAGAAAAGACTCGTTCTGATATGGCAATGGTGGCGGCTAAAAATCTTGTTAAAGCGGTATTAGGAGAAACACCACCTAATATTGTACCAGAACTAAAAGGATAAAATTGTAAAAATAGCTCGGTATTTGATACTGGGCTATTTTTATATAGATTTTTAATGCATATGAATGAAAATATACAACTGCTGATGGTTAATAATTGTGCACCTGAACATTGTTGCAGTGTTTAGAAAGTATGATAATAAAGTTATACATTTAATGTTTAAAGGGAGGATTGGTGAATTATGAGACTATTAAATAAAGATGAAATAGAGCAGATTAGAAGTATAAATGAGCAGAGAGTAGTAAGGTTAGCAGATGGGACATCTGTGCCGGCATTAGGACAGGGTACATGGTATATGGGAGAAGGACTACAAGATAAAGATGAGGAAGTCAATGCACTAAAGTTAGGAATAGAGCTAGGAATGACCTTGATTGATACAGCAGAAATGTATGGTGAGGGAGGTGCTGAATTAGTTGTAGGGGAAGCGATAAAAGGAATTAGGGATAAAGTATTCCTGGTATCAAAGGTATATCCACACAATTCAGGCATAAGGAATATAGCTACTGCTTGTGAAAATAGTTTGAAAAGGTTAGGTACAGACCATTCAGATTTATATCTATTACACTGGAGAGGCGGAGTACCTTTAGATGAAACAATAGAGGGAATGGAAAGACTTTGTAGAGAGGGAAAGATCCTAAGATGGGGAGTATCAAATTTCGATACTGAGGACATGGAAGAATTATGGAATTATACAAATGGAGAGAACTGCATCACTAATCAAGTGTTGTATCATTTAGGTTCTAGAGGTATTGAATTTGATTTATTATCTTGGCAGAGAGAACGTAATATGCCTCTTATGGCGTACTGTCCAATTGCCAAGGGAGGGATTTTAAGAAGACAATTATTAAATGATCCGATAGTAAATGAGATAGCAAAAGAACATAATGTAAAGCCTTTACAAATAATTTTAGCCTGGAGCATTCGTTCTGGGGATGTAATAGCAATTCCAAAGGCTGTACAGCGAGAACATGTAATAGAAAATGCTAAAGCTGGATCTATTATTTTATCTGAAGAAAATTTAGATAGATTAGAGGGGGCTTTTCCTAAGCCACGCAGAAAAATGAGTTTGGATATTCTTTAAGTCAATAAGAAATTATAAGTAAAACTACATTATAGCGTAAGATTAAGACGTATAAAATTGAGAATAAATTTAATTTTTAAGTTTGGAGAATGTTAAAAAGTTTTTCTTTAACATTCTCTTTATTTGTTTTATTGGTTAAATTCTTATCAGTCTTTTATAACTTTTTAAAGGTAAGTATAAAAGACTTTTTCTGTTAAAAAAATAATTATTTATAGGTAAAATACCTGTATTAAGAGAGCGGTTATAGATTTATGTTAAAAAGTTCATAAAAAATATTTATGCATATAGATAAAAAAAGGTTTCTGTTAACGATTAAAAATTGTGCACTTGAATATTGATAGAAACGTTAAAAAATATGATAATAAAAACACAAAGTATTTAAGAAAAACACTAGTGTGATCCATGTATATTTAATTAAAAAGTTTATATAAATTGACTCTATTTGGATAATTTACTATTTAAATCAAAACCTTAATAAAAATTATATTTATTTTCATCATTAGTAAACGTTTCAAAAAGAGTTTTAAAAGTTCAGCAACAATCAATTTATTAACATATTTAATAATGTCAAGTTAAATTATTACAGGAGTATGGAGGTGAAAGTATTTATCTACAATGAAAGGTGTAGCTTGGAAAGTAGATTGAAATAATTATGAGTAATCTGGAATGAGTTGGCAGAAACAATTAAAAACTAAACTTTTTCAATAAAAATTAATTAAAAAAGGAGAGATTTATATGGCATTATTTATTGTAGCTCTAGGTGTTGCACTACTATTATTCTTAATGATGACTGTAAAGCTAGATGGTTTTACATCACTAATTCTTACTTCATTATTTGTTGGACTTATGGAGGGAATGCCTCTAGCTAAAGTTGCTAAATCAATATTCAATGGTATGGGAAGCCAGTTAAGTAGTTTAGTACTTATTCTTGCATTCGGAGCAATGGTTGGTAAGTTAATGGCGGACTCAGGTGCCGCACAGCGTATAGCTACCACTTTTATTGCGAAGTTTGGAATAAAAAGAGTTCAGTGGGCTATGTTGTTAACTTCATTTATTGTTGGTGTTACAATGTTCTTTGAAGCTGGATTTATTATGATAATACCAATTGTTTATACAATTGTTAAAGAAACGAAGTTACCATTAATTCAGGTTGGATTACCAGCTGTTATAGGATTGTCAACAACTCATAGTTTCTTGCCTCCGCACCCAGGCCCAGCCGCTGTATCTGTGCTATATAACGCAAGCATGGGGAAAACATTGTTTTATGGATTGATTATAGCTATTCCTTGTGCAATACTTGTTGGTGTTGTATATACAAGAAGCAATTATGTAAAAAGTGCTATAGCTAGTATACCAGAAGGATTAGTAAGTTCAAAGGTACTTTCAGATGAAGAAATGCCGGGCTTTGCTTCTAGTATGTTTGTAGCACTAACTCCTGTAGTTCTTATGGCAGCAGCTACTTTCGGTGAAATTTTCTTGCCGCATAAATCAAAGGCTCTAGTATATCTTAAGTTCTTTGGTGATGGACCGATAGCGTTAATGATAACAGCACTTATTGCAATGTACACTCTTGGAATAGCTCGTGGAAAGAAGATGGATGAGGTAGTGAAAGCTTGCAGCAATTCTATAAAGGGAATCGCAATGATACTTATAGTAATCGGTGCTGGTGGTTCATTTAAGCAAGTAATTGTTGATGCAGGTGTTGCAAACGTAATGAAGCAAGTTGTAGGAGGCCTAGATGTATCTCCAATAGTATTAGCATGGATAATAGCAGCTTTGATAAGAGTTGCAGTAGGATCGGCTACAGTTGCTATTACAACAGCCTCAGGTATTATTTTACCTATATTAGCTACAAGTGGAGTGAGCCCAGAATTAATGGTTCTAGCTACATCTTGTGGTAGTGTATTTGCTTCACATGTTAACGATCCAGGATTCTGGATGTTTAAAGAGTACTTCGGTATCTCAGTAGCTCATGCTCTTAAAGTAAGAACAATGTATACGTGTATATTAGCAGTTCTTGGTTTAATTGGTGTACTAGCATTAAATGCAGTTGGTTTCTAGTTTTAACCTAGATTATAGTATTCTAGCTGACACTAAATGTGTCAGCTAATTCTTTTACACAATTGTGATAATTTTCACTCCCTAAGCCAGCTGAGATACCTCAAAATGGTTGATATATTCTGGCCGTCTTTATGTCAATTTATAATATACCTAGAATATCTTTACAGTATACTTAGCTAATATATTCTAGGTATATTTAATGTCTATTCAAGAATACTTAGCTAATCTAATTAAGTTATTATGCAAATAACTAATATATTATGCAAATAAATAAAAATAAAGTGCTATTAGGGAAAATTCTTTGTGCAATTGAATATTGAATGATATATCAAAAAGTATGATAATAAAATCATCAAAAGGACATTCAGTATAAATTAAATGCTAAAAATCAGTGCTTGCATATATGGTAAGCTAATATTAAATAATAAATTTAGGAGGAATTAACTTATGAAAATAGGATTTATTGGACTTGGAATAATGGGTAAGCCAATGGCAAAAAACTTAATTAAAGCAGGATATGAATTAGTTGTATTAGATCGTAATACAGCTGCAGTTGATGAATTAGTAGCATTAGGAGCTGAGAGTGAAACTACTCCAAAAGCTATTGCAGCTAAAAGTGAAGTCGTAATAACAATGCTTCCTAACTCACCACATGTTAAAGAAGTTGCTCTAGGAGAAAATGGTATTATAGATGGAGCAAAAGAAGGAACTATATTTGTAGATATGAGTTCTATAGCACCTTTAGCTTCTAAGGAAATAGCTGAAAAGTTAGCAGCAAAAGGCATAGAAATGATAGATGCACCTGTAAGTGGTGGAGAACCAAAAGCTATCGATGGAACTTTATCTATTATGGTAGGTGGAAAAGAAGAACTTTTCAATAAAGTTAAAGACATGTTACTGAAAATGGGTGCAAGTGCAGTTCTTTGTGGTGAAGTTGGAGCTGGTAACGTAACTAAATTAGCAAACCAAATCGTTGTTGCATTAAATATAGCTGCTATGTCAGAAGCTTTTGTATTAGCAACTAAAGCAGGCGTATCTCCAGAATTAGTATATAATGCTATTCGTGGCGGATTAGCTGGAAGTACTGTATTAGATGCTAAAGCACCAATGGTTATGAATAGAAACTTTAAACCAGGATTTAAAATAGATTTACACATAAAAGACTTAAGTAATGCACTTGAAACAGGAGCAGGAGTAGGAGCACCGTTATTCTTAACAAGCCAAGTAATGGAAATGCTAAGAAACCTAAGCCAAGATGGAGAAGGCCAAAGCGATCACTCTGCAATAGTAAAATTCTATGAAAAATTAGGAAACACTGAAGTTACTAAATAGTACATTTATCCGATGACTATCCGCGCTAATACTCTCTCTCAAATAGGGAGTAAAGAGCGGTTACGTCCCTAGATTCGTTCAACTAATAATCAGGTGGGGTTGAAACCCTACCTGATTCAAGTTTCCACTTCATGAAAACAGCTGACTTAAACTATATATTTAAGTCAGCTGTTTCAATTTTTGTTGCATATAATCCTTTAACAATATAAATTTTAATTAGATGTATAATACTAATCTTTAAACATATTATCTGTTATAATATTCTTAAAGATTAGTATTATTTTATACATGAATTAATGTTCAGTTGCACAAATATTAAGCTAAAATAGTAAGATGCATATATACATATTTCATAACAATAGCTGAATTAAAGAAAGGAAAATTGCAATATGTCAAAAATAATTTTACTTGCAACGGGAGATTATGTAGCAGAATTAGGATATAATTTAAAAAATAAGCTTAAGAACCCAGATGAATTAGTAGTTATAAATACTCATTTTGATGAGGCTGTTCAATGTATTAGGCAATTAGAAGATCAAGACATAGATGTGATTATTTCAAGAGGTACTTGGGCAGACAGGATTAAATCCGAATTTAATACAATTCCTGTTGTGAAAATACCAATAACTGGTGTTGAAATTATGTCTGCAATTAATTTGGCAAAGAAAAAATTAAAAAAGGATGATTTTACTATAGGTTATATGGGATACAAAGAATTAATACACCCAATTAAGCCGTTCTTAGATACATTAAATTTAGATATACGAATTTATGAAGTAAAAGATATAGAGGATGTAGAAAACCAAATTAGTAAAGCAATAAAAGATAAAGTGGACATTATAATTGCTGGTCATGTAGGATGTGAAGCAGCAAAGAAGGTAGGAATGAACTATATTTGGCTTGAATCATCAGAATCATCATTTCAAGAGGCGTACACAAAGGCACTAGAGATACAGAATGCAGTTTATATGGAAAAAAAGAAATCAAAGGAAATAAGTACTATACTAAATTCTGTTTCAGAAGCCATTATAAGCATAGATGAGTTTCAGAACATAACTACATTTAATGAACTAGCAGAAAAGTTTACAGGGTATAAATCATCAGAAGCTATAGGGAAGCATATAAAGGATGTTTGTAAATACATAGATAGTAAGTTACTTTCTAAATCCATGAATATGGGAGAAAAAGTTACCGGAAAAGTTATTGAAATCAGAGGAAAAGCCTTTGCTATAAGCATTACTCCAGTAACTATTAAAAATAAGATTTCCAATATAATAATTACTCTTCAAGAAGTAAGTGAACTTCAAAATGTGGAGATAAAAGTCAGAAAAAGCCTATACTTAAAAGGAAATGTTGCACAGTATAATTTTGATGATATAAAAGGTGTTTCAGGAGAAATAAAGGAAACTATTGAGATGGCAAAAAGTTTTTCTCAGTTAGAATCAAATGTACTTATTATAGGAGAAACTGGAATAGGCAAAGAACTCTTTGCTCAAAGTATACATAATTTAAGCTCAAGAAGAGAAGGTCCTTTTGTTGCAGTTAACTGTGGTGCAATACCATCAACTTTAATAAATAGTGAGTTTTTTGGATATGAAGAAGGTGCATTTACAGGAGCGGCAAAAGGAGGTAAAATAGGACTCTTTGAATTAGCCCATAATGGGACGATATTCCTAGATGAAATATCTGAAATGGATTTATACGGCCAAGTTACATTGCTACGTGTCATTCAAGAAAGACAAATTCGTCGTGTTGGAGGGGAAACCATTATCCCTATAAATGTACGAATAATAGCTGCCGCTAACAGAAACTTATATGGTATGGTTAAAGAAAATAAATTTAGAAGGGATTTATTTTATAGGTTAAGTGTCCTAGTATTAAAAGTACCTCCTTTGAGGGATAGAAAAAAAGACATATCATATTTAGCTGAAATTTTTGTAAATATGTATGCAGAAATGTTTAAAAAGGAAATTTCTCTTTCTAAAAAAGCACTAGGCGAACTTGAAATGTTTGATTGGGATGGTAACGTAAGGCAATTAAAAAATTTTTGTGAAAGAATTGTTGCTGATTTTATAAAAAAACAAATTCACAACAGTTTTTACATCGAAAATAGCTTAGAAAAAGAAGATGTTGTTACTGAAATACACAGCATTACAGATGGCGACAAATTTATAATTAATAAAAAAGGCATTTCTTATAAAAGAATAACAGATTTAATAACTAAATATGATGGAAACAGAGAATTGATTGCAAAAGAGCTAAAAATAAGTAGGACGACTTTATGGCGTTATATGAAATTATTAGGAATTAGTAAATAAAACATCCACCTATGAAAAAATAGGTGGATGTTTTATTTTATGCAACAAGTTTGAAACGTGTTTAATTTTTTGAAACATGTTTCAAAAAATTAAACATAGATTTATTGATAACCTATACAAGAAGCAATATAAATCAATATTTGTTCTTAATAAAAAAATTGGCATAGAAGTTGCTTATTAAAATAATAACGAAAGAAGTATTTTATGAAACATAGTAATATTAGAATTATTTTTTATCCGATGACTACCCGCTCTAATACTTCCATCTTCTTCAAGATGGAAGTATTAGAGCCGCTATGTCCCTGGATTCATTCAACTAAGAATCAGATTGGGGTTGAAACCCCACCTGATTCAAGTTTCCACTTCATAGATTAAAAGCAATTTGGTAATATGTCAAGAACAAAATGAAAAGAAAATCAAATGATTTCTTTAAAAATGGGTAACCTTAATAAACATACAGTCCAATGAGAAAGTATGTTCGTATAATTTATATAGATTAATCTACTCTATTTGAAGAGTAGAGCTGATTTTTAGCCAGCAATCCAAAAATCATACGAATAAGTTTACGAGATGTTAGCGCGAGTGCTCGTTTGTGCTGATGTGTAGTTACTTCAGCAAATTTCTTCTGATAGAACTCTTGATATTCAGGAATATGGCAAACAACACTTCCTGCAGCTTCTATGAGATAATAGCGTAAATAACGGTTACCAGCTTTGTTCATAGGTGTATTTTCAGCTTTAAAACCTCCAGATTGATTTTCTTTCCACACGATGCCAGCGTATTTAGCAATAGCATCATTACTAGGAAATGCATGCACACTTCCTAATTCAGCAAGAATGCCACTGGAGTAAACAGGGCCAAAACCAGGAATAGACATTAATATTTTGTATTCCACAGGATTCATTCCCATAACAGCTTTTTCAATGGCTTTGTTAATACCTTTAAGTTCTTTATCAAAAGCCTGAATACAGTTGAAAGAACAAGCAATAGAGGTTGTTAATGGCTCATACAAACATTTATCAAGACGGTATGAATTACGTGCAGCTTGCTGCAAAATTTCAGCAGTCATCTGAGGATTAGAAATCCTTTTCCGACTTTTTCTATTGACGAAGTCAACAAGTTCTTCAATTGATGTATTTGCAATATCTTCGGAAGATAGAAATTCAGTAAGTATTGAAGATGCGGTAGCACCGTATTTATTAGAAAAAGGATGATCTTCTCCCTGTAATAATGCAAATTCGCTGAACTTAAGAAATACATTGGATAACATGTAAGTTTTTTCTCTAGTTAAGCATTCAACAATATGAAGTCTGTGCCTTGTAAGTCTTTGCAGAGCAAGATATTGAGAACCACGCCAAGGTTCAATATGAATTCTGCCAACTCTTGCAAAGTCAGCAATAACAAAAGAGTCAATGCCATCATTTTTATCAAGAGAATTAAAGGATTCTTTGTAGTTAGCAACTTCCTTAGGATTCAAGCAGTAAACATAAGGTTTGTAAGTCATAAGTTTTTCACTAGCAGATAAAAAATTGGCTATATGTACTCCATAAAAGGAAGTAGATTCTAAGCCGATTATAACAGCTTTAAAAGTATTGTTTTCTAAAACCTTAACAAGCATGGATTCAAGTTGCTCTGCACCAAATTGCGTATTAGGAACAGGTTTCATCTTAATCAAGAATTCCTGTTCAAAATTAATAGCAGAGACAACATTTTGTCTCGCACCAATATCGATACCAACAAATAGAGTTGATAAGTAATCTAATTTCTTCATGAAATCACCACCTTTCAAAAATAATGAGGAAATTAGAAAGGATTATCCTAATCCAAAGTACTAACTGCAACCTCGCGTAATTAGCATTCATCCAGACGCAAAACCTTGCTGGTGGCTGCGAAAGGAGATGCAACATTTGTGTAAGCAGAATATGATACTTTGGTCAGGCTGCAAGCTTTACAGGCAATAACACAATGTGTTTTGCAGGAGGAATACAGCAGTAACCTTCGCTAAAGTTCCGTTATGACTATTTTAGCATTAGAAAATCCTTTAATAAATAGTAGGTTAAAACAGTATAGATCGGAAAGTATAAGAATCAGCAATACTGAATTGGGAGAATCCCCACTAGAAAAATTGAGATGCTTTCTTAATCTATACAAAATATAAAAAATAAATAAGTTTATAGGCAGTAAATAACTGCTATAAACTTATTATACGAGGAGGAAGGGTAAATGGAAGTTCTAAGTAGTGAATTAGCTAAGGGTATTGTCGATAGAACTATGGGCGTTGTTAGTCACAATATTAATATAATGAATGAGCAAGGTACTATTATAGCATCTGGAGATAAAAGTAGGATTGGAAACATTCATGAAGGAGCAATCATAGCCCTTCAAAGAAAATCAGAATTTATTGTTGATGAAAATGAAAGTGAAAAGTTAAAAGGCGTGCTTCCAGGAATAAACTTAGTTATTGAATTTAAAAATAGAGTAGTTGGGGTAATAGGGGTTACTGGTAGACCAGAAGAGGTTTCGCAATACGGTAAATTAATTAAGAGTACAGCAGAAATGATCATAGAGCAGGAACATATTATTAGGGGGGTTAGAGTGGAATAACAGAATAAAAGAAGAAGTGTTGTTAGCACTTATATATAATAAACAGGATTCAGTTGCTCTATTGGAAGGGTACGCGAAAAAATCTGGAATTTCCTATAATGCTCCTACAAATATTTTTATAGTTGAGTTAAATTTTGAAGAAGCTTCTGAAAAGATAGAATTAGAAATACTAAATAGAATAATAAGATTATTGGAAGGAACCTTCAAGGGATCTATAGCAGCAGCGATAAATGAGAAAACAATTGTATTACTACACAAGTATTTATATAGCAATAATAAAACTACGGACTATAAAGAAAAATTAACGGAAGTTAACGAAAAGATATATGACAAAATAGGCATTAATGTAAAAATATCAACAGGTAAAACAGCTGATAACTTATATGATGCCCACAAATCCTTTGAAATAGCTAATGAAACGCTTTTGTTCGGAAAGAAAGTGTTTCCTAGTGATAGTGTTTATGTCTTTGATTTATTGAAAAGTGAAATGATTTTCTCACAAAATAGTACAAAGTGGAAAATAGACGAGTTAGAAAATACCTATAAATTAATAGAGTCCAGTGATAAAAACGGAGAATTAAGAGAAACATTAGAGGCACTCATAGAGGAGAATGGCGAGCTCAATAATGTATCAAATAAATTATTTATTCATAGAAATACTCTCAGTTATCGCCTAAATAAAATTCACAAATTAACAAATAAAAACCCTAGAAAATATACTGATTTATTTTGGCTTTATAGTGCAATGATTAACATTCAAAAATAAAAGAGTCTGTCAATTATATTTTAAGATTTATTTGATATAGTAAAAGGAGAGATTGATAGTGGAAATTTTAAATAGTGATTTAGCTCAAAGTATAGTTGAAAGAACTATGGAGGTTGTTAGTCATAATATAAATATAATGAATGATAAAGGAATTATTATAGCATCAGGAGATAAAAGTAGGCTTGGAACTATTCATGAGGGTGCAATAATAGCTCTTCAAAGAAAATCAGAATTTAATGTAGATGAAAATCAAAGCAAAAAGTTAAACGGTGTTTATCCAGGCATTAATTTAGTTATTGAATTTCAAAATACGGTTGTCGGTGTAATAGGTGTTACAGGAAGACCTAAAGAGGTTTTAGGTTATGGTAAACTAATCAAAATGACAGCAGAAATGATGATAGAACAAGAACACTTTATTAGAGAACTTGAATGGAATAATAAAATTAAAGAGGAAATAATAGCAGCACTTATATATAATAGACAAGACTCCTTTCCTTTATTAGAGGAATACACTAAGAAATTTAAGATTCCATATAATCATCCTATGGCTATTTTTATAGTTGAATTAAACTTTGAAGACACTTCAGAAAATAATGATTCAAATTTATCCAATAGAATAGTAAGTTTATTAGAGGGAGCATTTAAAGAATCCTTAGCAGCAAGGATTAACACAAAAACAATTGTTTTACTGCATAAGTGTTTTTGTATAAATAATAAAATTGCTAATTACCAAGAAAAAGTAAAAGAAGTGAGTGGAAAAATACGGACGCAAATAGGCATTAATGCAAAAATATCCACAGGGAAAGTATATGATAAATTATTTGATGTTTATAAATCTTTTGAGATAGCCAAAGAAACCCTTGCTTTTGAGAAGAAAATGTATCCAAGTGATAATACCTATATTTTTGATTTCTTAAAGAGCGATATGATGTTTTCTCAAAATAATGCTAAATGGAAAATACATGAGTTAGAAGACACCTACCAATTATTAAGTTAAAATGACAAGAATGGAGAGTTAAGGGAAACATTAAAAGTTCTCATAGAGGAAAATGGGGAACTTAATAATGTATCTAGCAGATTATTTATCCACAGGAATACTCTCGGCTATAGATTAAATAAGATTCACAAGTTAACAAATAAAAATCCTAGAAAATATGCAGACTTGTTCTGGATTTATAGTGCTATGATTAATTTTGAAAAAAGATAAGAACAATTTATTATGCAAATAAATAAAAACAAATTATTGTAAATGATTAATATTTGTGCAACTGAATATTGTTTCATGTATCAAAAAATATGATAATAAAAGTAGAAAAATAAGATGTAATATTGGATTAAATAAATATAAACCATATATTTTTACTGGTAATTATCTATAAGATATTTTGATAAAGATGGAAAATGATATTTGGAGGTATAGAATATGAAAGAAAACCTAACTATTCTATTGGCACCAGATTCTTTTAAAGAAAGTATGACTGCCAAAGAAGTTTGTGAAGCAATGGAGAGAGGAATTAAAAAAGTAAGTGAAAGTATTAAATGTATACATGTCCCTATGGCAGATGGTGGAGAAGGAACTATGCAATCCTTAGTAGATGCTACTGGTGGAGAGGTATATAAGTTAAAGGTAGTTGGACCATTAGGAAATGAAGTAGAAGCGGAATACGGTATATTAGGGGATAGAGAAACGGGAATATTAGAGATGGCTAGTGCCAGTGGGATTCATTTAGTTCCATTAGAAAAAAGAAATCCTTTGATAACAACAACTTATGGTACTGGACAATTGATAAAGGCATGTCTAGATCATGGTGTAAAAAAGCTACTAATAGGTATTGGCGGCAGTGCAACTAATGATGGCGGTGCAGGAGTTGTTCAAGCTCTAGGTGGAAAACTTTTAGATAAGGATGGAAAGGAAATAGGATTTGGTGGTGAGGAATTAAGTAAACTTAATACTATAGATTTAAGTGGTTTTGACACAAGGGTTAAGGAAGTTATAGTGGAAGTGGCTTGTGATGTTAATAATACATTATGTGGAGAAAGAGGCGCTTCAAATGTATTTGGACCACAAAAGGGAGCTACTTCTGAAATGATAGAAGTGTTAGATAATAATTTAAGACGCTATGCTGAGGTAATCAAAGAGCAATTATGTAAAGATATTTTAGAGGTGCCAGGTTCAGGGGCAGCAGGAGGATTAGGAGCAGGACTAATGGCATTCTTAAATGGAACTTTGAAAAAAGGCATAGAAATGGTAATTGAATATGCAGGATTAGAAGAAAAAATAAAATCTGCAGATATGGTTTGGACAGGAGAAGGAAGTATTGATTTTCAAACCCAATACGGGAAAACACCTCTAGGAGTAGCAACAGTTGCAAAAAAATATAACAAACCTGTTGTGGCCTTTGCTGGTAGAGTTGGTAAAGATATAGAAGTATTATATGATAAGGGAATTGACTCCGTATTCAGTGTTATCAATGAGTTAACTACATTAGAAGAAGCTTTAGAAAAGGGAAAACAAAATGTAGAGAAAACTGCTGAAAATATAATAAGATTAATCAATTTAATATAATTGAAGGTCATTAATATAAGTTAGAGAAAGGGCTGGGGAGTCAATGAAAAAAACTAAAATTGTATGCACTATAGGTCCTGCGAGTGAAAGTAGAGAAGTAATATCAAAACTAATTTCAGCTGGTATGAATGCTTCAAGACATAATTTTTCTCATGGAGATCATGAAGGAAACGGAAGAGGAATAAAGCTAGTTAAGGAAATTAGTGCAGAGCTAAATAAATCTATTGCGATTATACTAGATACTAAGGGACCAGAAATTAGAACTGGAAATTTTCAAAATGGTAAGGTGGAATTAAAAAAGGATACAAAGTTTACTATTGTAGCTGGTGGAGACATAGTGGGTGATGAGAGTATTTGTTCAGTAACATATGGAAACTTACACGAAGATGTAAAACCAGGAAATAGTATTTTAATAGATGATGGTTTAGTGGGATTAGAAGTTGAATCTATTGAAGGTAACAGAATTCATTGTGTAGTAAAAAACACAGGATTAGTTGGAAATCATAAAGGGGTCAACGTACCAGGGGTTTCGATACAACTTCCAGCCATAACGGAAAAGGATATTGCTGATATAAAGTTTGGTATAGAACAAAATATAGATATAGTTGCCGCATCTTTTGTAAGAAAGGCATCAGACGTATTATCCATCAGAAAAGTTTTAGAAAAGAACGGCGGAAGTGATATACTAATATTTTCGAAAATAGAGAATCAAGAGGGAATTAATAATATAGATGAAATAATAAAATTCTCTGATGGTATAATGGTTGCAAGAGGAGATTTAGGTGTTGAAATACCAGCAGAAGAAGTTCCACTAGTACAAAAAAGGATAATAGAGAAATGCAATAAAGCTGGGAAGCCAGTTATAACAGCAACTCAAATGTTAGATTCTATGATGAGAAATCCAAGACCAACAAGAGCGGAGGCGTCAGATGTAGCTAATGCTATAATTGATGGCACCGATGCTATAATGCTGAGCGGCGAAACTGCAAGCGGAAAATATCCAGTTGAAGCAGTTACAACTATGGCAAGAATTGCAGAGAAAACTGAAAGTTCAATTAAATATGAAGACAATTTGAGAAGAAAAGGTTCTATGTCTAGTGAGAATATTGCAAATGCTATAAGTTTAGCAGCCTGTACTACAGCTATGGAATTAAAGGCACCAGCAATAATTACAGCTACACAAAGTGGAAGTACAGCAGTAATGGTTTCAAAATACAGACCAGGATGCCCAATTGTAGCTGTTACCCCTTATGAAAAGGTTGCTAGGAAACTAGCTTTAAATTGGGGTGTTATTCCAATACTAGCTCCTAAGGTTGAAACAACCGATGAATTAATTGCTATATCTGTAGAGATGGCATCAAATAGTGGACTAGTAAAAAAGGGTGACTCAGTTGTAGTAGCAGCTGGAATACCGGTAAACCATTCAGGAACTACTAATATGATAAAAGTTCACAATGTATAATATAATAAGATGATGTTATAAAAAGTATCTTTATACTGGCGTATTTTCAGGATAAAGATACTTTTTTATCCGATGACTAAGAGTCAGATGGGGTTTGAAACACCATCTGATTCAAGTTTCCACTTCATAACGAATACAATTATTTTAAATGTGTATGGATCATTATTTGAATATTATAGGTATTATACAGATGTGGAATATGTTGCTAATGTTGCGAAGATCATATTAAAGGATTATACTTTTTAAGTATAAGTTTTTACTAGGGGGGATGGTAATGTTTAATACGGCAGTTATTCAACAGGTAGCAATCCTGTTTATAGTAATGGGAATAGGAATAATAGCAAGAAAAAAGAAAATATTAAATGATGAAGTCAAAAAAGGTATTACAGATTTGATACTTAATATCACTTTACCACTTATGATTATCTCATCCTTTAACCAGAAGTTTTCGATGGACATGCTTCTCAATGCAGTCTATATACTAGTTTTTTCTACCTGTATTCATCTCATATCTTATTTTGCAGGTAAGATACTGTATTTTAAATCCTCAGATGATAGGAAAAACGTATTAAGATATCTTACAGTATTTTCAAATGCAGCATTTATGGGGTATCCCATACTAGAGGCTATGTATGGAAAAACAGGTGTATTTTATGCTTCTATATATTGTATACCGGTAAGAGTATTTATGTGGACATTAGGAGTAATGCTTTTTACAAGTAAGAAGGAGTCTAATTATCTAAAACAAATATTTTTAAATCCTGGTATAATAGCTGTAGTAATTGGATTTATTCCATTCGTACTATCTATTGAGTTTCCAATAATTATTACTAAAACACTTAATATGATGGGGAACATGACTACTCCATTATCTATGCTGATGGTTGGAGCCATGATTGCAGATTCACAGGTTAAAGGAATCTTTGAAGGGGCAGTGTTTTATGGTTCTTTTGTAAGACTTATTATTATACCGGTTTTAGTACTTACAGCTTTAAAATTAATAGGTATTAGTGGTGAAATTTTAGGGGTAAATGTAGCTCTTACAGCAATGCCTGCAGCATCATTTACTGCAATCCTTGCTGGAAAATTCAATTCAAATGAGATATTTGCCTCTAAGTGTGTGTTTGTATCAACCTTTTTATCTATTGTCACAATTCCATTGATATTGCTATTAATATGATGAAGTGAAACTTGAATCAGATTGGATTTCGGCTACCAGCCGGGGATACATCGGATGAAAACATTTTGGATATTATATATACGGTTTTTATATGATTGTTAATAAGATAACTTTTATTTAACTATTATTAGTAGTATGATAGAATACACTATATAGCATCGGATACTTTTTAATTATATCTATTGTGCAAGTATCTAAAAGTGATTGAGTACTAATGGTTACTATTCATGCAATTGAATATTGATATGGTTGCAGGAAAATATAATAATTAACAGTACAAAAGTTATTATAGGGAGGAATAGATTTATGAGTGAAATAGTTATAGAAGAAGCAAAAAGATGTCTCAATTGCAAGAAACCTATGTGTAAAGAAGGGTGTCCAGTAAATACACCAATAAATGAAGTTATACAAATGTTTTTAAGTGGAAATATCATGGAAGCTGGAGAAAAGCTTTTTGAAAATAATCCTTTATCAATAGTATGCTCATTAGTATGTCCACATGAAGATCAATGCGAGGGTCACTGTGTATTAGGTAGAAAAGGTAGCCCTGTTAAAGTAGGTTCAATAGAAAACTACATTTCAGAATATTATATTAAATTTATTGATAATAAACCTATAAAAAGCATTAACAAAAAAATAGCAATAATAGGTTCGGGACCTGCGGGAATCTGTATTGCTATTATGCTTGCGGCCAAGGGATATGACATAACTATTTTTGAGGCTCATGACAATATAGGTGGAGTGCTCCGATACGGCATTCCAGAATTTAGACTACCTAAAAGTATTTTAGAAAAGTTAAAAGAAAAATTAATTAGTATGGGGATAAAGATAAGACCTAATATTTTAATAGGATCTGTTATAACTGTTGATGACATTTTTAGAGATGGATATAAAGCTATATTTATTGGTACTGGTGTATGGAGACCAAGACCATTAGGTATAAAGGGAGAAACCTTTGGAAATGTTCATTATGCAATTGATTATCTAAAAAATCCTGAAAGCTATAAATTAGGGGACAGAGTTTGTGTAATAGGAGCAGGTAATGTAGCTATGGATGTTGCAAGAACTGCCATTAGAAATGGATCAAGGAATGTTTCTATAATGTATAGAGGTGGATTGAATAATATTTCTGCAAAAGAGCTTGAAGTCGAATACGCAAAAATTGATGGGGTCAAATTTGAATTATTTAAAAAACCTACAGAAATAGTGGATGAAGGTGTAAAATATACAAGAACAGAATCGGTAAAAGTTGATGAGGAGAAGGAGAAAATAGTTGAGATAGAAGGTTCTGAGGATATATTTGAGGTTGATTCTGTAATTATTGCAATAGGGCAAGGTCCGAGGGCAAATATTGTTTCTAATACTAGAGGAATAGATGTAAATGGGTTTGGATTAATCGAAGCTGATGAATTTGGAAGAACTACTAGAGAAGGAGTATTTGCTTCAGGAGATGTAGTAACAGGTGCTAAGACTGTTGTAGAGGCAGTAAGAACTTCAAAGAAAGTAGCACAGGCTATTGATGAATATGTTACTTCCTGTTCAAATTAATTTGTAAATTATATATTTAAAAAGTATACCAATCCTATTTTTGGCATTAGGCAAAAATAGGATTGGATATTTTTTTATAAATGCTATAATCATAGATATGGAGAAATAAAACAGAGAGGGGCTAGTAACAAGATGAATAATATAAATAACATTGTTTCTCGAAATGTACAAAACATAGAAATTTCAGGTATTAGAAAGTTTTTTAATAAGGTAGTTAATTATCCAGATGCCATTTCTTTAACATTAGGTCAACCGGATTTTAATGTGCCTGAAAAGATAAAGGGAGCTATGGTTAAAGCCATAGAAGATAATAAAACTACATATACATCAAATGCGGGTATTTTAGAATTGAGAGAAGAAATATCAAAGTATTTAAAAAACCAGCACATAGACTATGATGCAGACGAAATATGTCTTACTATAGGTGGCAGTGAGGGATTAATGGATGTTTTTACAGCACTACTAAACCCTGAAGATAAAGTGCTAATACCAACACCTGCTTACCCAGCGTATGAAAGTTGCGTAAAGCTTCTAGGAGGGCAAATTATAAATTATAATTTAAAAGAAGATTTTTCTATAAACTTTGAGGAACTAAAAATATTAATAAGTCAAGAGAAGCCTAAAGTTATGGTAGTATCATATCCTTCTAATCCCACAGGAGCTATTTTATCTAAGGAAGACAATAACAAACTATATGAAATAATTAAGGACAATGAAATAATGGTTATAAGTGATGAAATGTATAGTTCTCTATGTTTCGAGGATAACTACTACTCCATAGCTCAATTTAATGATATAAAAAATAAGGTAATAGCTGTTGGTGGATTCTCAAAAATGTTCTCTATGACAGGGCTTAGACTGGGGTACGTATGTGCAGCAGAAGGTTTTATGAATGCCATAATGAAGGTACATCAATATAATGTATCTTGTGCACCTTCTATTGTGCAATGGGGAGCATACGAAGGTCTTAAAAGCTGCATGTCAGATGTAGAATATATGAAGTCAGAATTTATTAAGAGAAGAGACTATTTACATGATAGATTTATAAAAATGGGATTTGAAGCAAATCTTCCAATGGGAGCCTTTTATATGTTTCCATCTATAGAGAAATTTAATATGAAAAGTGAAGAATTTTGTGAAAGGCTTCTAAAAGAAGCAGGGGTTGCTGTAGTTCCAGGATCTGCTTTTGGAGTAGGTGGAGAAGGATATATGAGAATATCCTATGCCTATAGCATGGAACAATTGAAAGAGGCAGCAGACAGAATTGAAAATTGGCTAAAGAGCATTTAATATAAAGTAAAATTATAGATGAACAAATCTAGAGTTTGGCTTACACATTTTATAGAATTTAATAAATTCAAGAGGTTTGCTAATTGTATATGTCAGCTTATGGATTTGAGTATCTTCATAGAGAAACATACCAGAAAGTAGAATTATACGCATGAATATGTTCCCAGAGCTAAAAGCACATATAAAAATTTTTTAGTCAATCTTAGCGAAGTATTTTAGAAAATCTTAGAGTCTTTGATATGTTTGAGGTACGAGTTTATCAAAGATTCTTAGATTTTCAAAATACTGAGATTTAGATTGACTAAAAAGTTTTTATAGTGCCGAAGCTTGGGAACATATTGCGGAGTGTAATTCTACTTTCGGCTGTTCTTCTCTATAGTTTAACTACATCATCCATAGAGTACATACCTTTTTCTTTTCCATACATAAATTCACAAGCTTTAAGAGCACCCATAGCGAATACTTCTCTAGATATAGCATAATGACTAATTTCTATAACTTCTCCTTGACCAGCAAAGATAACTTCATGGTCACCAACTATACTTCCGCCTCTTATAGCATGTATTCCAATCTCCTTATGGTTTCTCTTTGCAATTCCTTCTCTACCGTGAACAAAAATTGTTTCCTCTGGTACTGAATTCTTTATAGTGTTTGCAAGAAGAAGGGCAGTGCCGCTTGGAGAATCAACCTTTTGGTTATGATGTTTCTCTATTACCTCAATATCAAAGTTTTTGTATAATAATGCACTTATATTTTTTAAAACATTGTTTATTACGTTTACACCAATTGACATATTAGCGGAACGAAACATAGGTATTTCTTTGGAGGCTTCATTAATTTTTAGAAGCTGTTCGTCAGTATACCCTGTTGTACATAAAATAACTCCAATACCTTTTTCCTTAGCATATTTAATAAGGCTATCTGCTGCATCTGGTCTTGAAAAATCAAGAATTACATCTGCGTCTACTGTACAATCGGATATATTAGAAAATACAGGATAAGTAGATTCACCAGTATTTTTGTCTACACCTGCAACTATACTTAAATCAGGAAAATTTGATACTAATCCAGATATTACTTTTCCCATTTTTCCGTTGCATCCACTTAATATAATTTTAACCATCTCAAAACCCTCCTTGATGAGAAATGGGAACCGAGAAAAAATCAATTTTAATTCTCAATTGCTTATTCTCAATTCCCAGTTTAAATAACACTATTCTGTTATCAATATTAAAATGTTTGTATTATTTTAGAAGACCGTAATTTTTTAGTTCTTTTTTCAATACTTCAAGGTTTGCTTCGCTCATATCACATAATGGAAGTCTTAAGTTTCCAACTTCCATACCTAAAAGATTCATTGCTGTTTTCACAGGTATGGGATTTGTTTCTATAAATAATGAATTAGTTAAAGCTAAAGAATCTAGCTGTAATTTCAAAGCTTCCTTAGTTTTACCTGAAAGATATAATTCACATATGTCATGAATATCTTTAGGGATTATATTTGCAAGAACAGAGATTACACCTGAACCACCTAATGAGAGGATAGGAACTATCTGATCATCATTACCTGAATATATATCAAGTCTATCTCCACATAAGGCTTTTATCTCAGCTATTTGACTTATATTTCCACTAGCCTCCTTAACTGCAACTATATTATCAAAATCACATATCTGTTTTAATGTTTTTGGAGTAATATTCATACCTGTTCTCCCAGGAACATTATATACAATTATAGGAATTTTAACACTTGTAGCTACAGCTTTAAAATGTTCCACAAGTCCCTTTTGTGTAGTCTTATTATAATAAGGAGTTATTACTAAAAGTCCATCTGCGCCTATACCTTCGGCCCACTCACTCATATTTACTGATGCTGCAGTATTATTTGTTCCAGTTCCAGCTATTACAGGTATTCTCTTTTTTACTATGTCTACAGCAAATTTTATTGTTTCTTTTCTTTCTTGTTCAGTCATAGTAGAAGCTTCACCAGTAGTTCCGCAAACAATTATGGCATCTGTACCTGATTTGATATGCCATTCTAATAGTTCTTCTAATTTTTTAAAATCTACTCCTTGAGTATTAAAGGGGGTAACAATAGCAACACCTGAACCTTTAAATAAACTCATACAAACACCTCATCTTTATATATTATAAATAATTTAAATAAATATACTTCTTTATATAAATTATTTATTTTCTTTAATTATACATTCTGCAATTTGGATTGCGTTGGAAGCAGCTCCTTTTCTGATATTGTCTGCAACAACCCATAAATTTAAGCCATTATCTAAGCTAAAATCTCTTCTAATTCTTCCAACAAAAACTTCATCATGACCAGCTGCATCTATAGGCATTGGATAAACTAGATTTTGTACATCATCCTTTAAAACTATTCCAGCAAAGTTTTTGTATAATTCAAAGATATTCTTTAGTTCAAATTCTTTTTCTAACTCTACATTTATACTTTCACTATGACCATAGGCTACAGGCACTCTAACTGTTGTAGCTGTGATTTTTAAATTATCATCGTGGAATATCTTTTTGGTTTCATTAACCATCTTCATTTCTTCTTTTGTATATCCATTCTCTAAGAAAACATCAATATGAGGTAATAAGTTACCTGTTATTGGATAAGGGAATTTTTTAGGTGAGTTTCCTTTATAACCTTCATATAGATCATTATATCCACCCATTCCAGCACCTGATACAGCTTGATATGTTGAATATATAATTCTCTTTATTCCATATTTATCATGCAAAGGCTTTAATGCAACAACTGCTTGAATTGTAGAGCAGTTAGGATTTGCGATTATTCCTTTATTCCATTTAATATCTTCAGGATTTACCTCTGGTACAACTAGAGGTATTTCAGGATCCATTCTCCAAGCACTGCTGTTATCTATAACAGTGGCACCATATCTAGCAAAAATAGGTGCATATTCTTTACTTACATCTCCACCAGCAGAGAATAAAGCAAAATCTATCTTCTTATTTTTAATATTAACTTCTTTTAGCTCTTCTACAACATAATCATTATTCTTAAATTTCAATGTGATTCCTGCAGATCTTGCAGATGCAAAGAAATATATTGTATCTACTGGAAAATTCCTTTCTTCTAAAACTTCAATAAATTTGCGGCCAACCATTCCTGTACAGCCAACTACAGCTACATTATAGTTCATTTTAAATACCTCCAAAGTTCTCTAATATTATATTATTGTATATATTATATAACTGCTACAAATAAAAATATATACTTTTTTATTTATGTATAATTCATATGTATATAAATTCATATTTATCGGAGTATTCAGCTTGTTCTTTATAATATTTAAAAGCTGATGTATGAATTTTATGAATTTTTATTATCTACTATATATTATATGTATAATTTTTACTACTTGTATTGGTAAAAGTGCTTAAAATATTGTAAAAAGTGCTATTTGATATATGGCGTTAAGATAAATAATTAATTTTAATACCAAATGAAATCAATATATTGAAATTTAATATGAAAATATAGAATTATTGAATAAAAATTGGATAAGTAATCAAAATATAGTATATGGAATTATAAATCATTATAATAATTTAATTTATATATAATTATTGTTAATACTAAGGGGAGAGAATGATTTGAAAAATAAAACAAATGCAGTTTTTACTATTATGCTTTCTTTATTTTTAATTGCAAACTTATCTGGCTGTAGAAAAAATAATGAGAAAAGCGTTATGGCCCAATATGATACAGGACAGTATTTAAATATATCTCTAGATAACGAGCCGAGGAATTTAGATCCATCTAAGTCAGGAGATGTTTATTCCTCTCAAGTCTTAGCGGAAGTTAACGAAGCTTTGACACGAGTTGAAACGGACAAAGATGGCAGAGATGTAGTCAAGCCAGCAGGTGCAGAAAAGTGGGATATATCCTCTGATGGATTAAAGTGGACTTTCCATTTGAGAGATAATAATTGGTCTGATGGTATCAAGGTAACAGCTAAGGATTATGAGTATGGCATTAAAAGGACTTTGGATCCTAAGGTTGGTTCTCAATATACATTTTTATTGTATCCTATAAAGGACGCAAGAGAGTACAGTGATGTGGAAAAAAATAGAAATGGAAAAATAAAATTAGATGTAGTAGGGGTGAAGGCTTTGGACGATAAGACCTTAGAAATAATCCTTGGAAGTCCCTGTGCATATTTTTTGAATTTAACAAGCCTTAATATAATGCAGCCACAAAGAAAGGACATCATTGATAAGTATGGAGATAAATATGGCTTTGAGGCAGATACAATGGTATTTTGTGGTCCATTTAAAATTAAGCAATGGATTCATAACGATAAAATTGAGTTAACTAAAAATGAAAGCTATTGGGACTCTAAGTTAGTAAAATTGCAAAAGGTAACAATGAAAATTATAAAATCAGATATAGAGATATCAAGTGAACTACAAGGAGGTTCTTTAGATGCTGGAAAAATTATAAAACCAGAATTAAAAGATAAACTTGATAAGACGACAAAATTTGATAGTATAAAGGTTTCAAAAGCTTCTACCAATTATGAAATTTATAATCAAAAAGATAAGTTGTTCAGTAACTCTAAAATAAGAAAAGCATTTTCTGTTGCTTTGGATAGAGAGGAGATCTCAAAAAATCTTTGGAAAAGTATACATACACCTGCATATGCCCTTGTACCACCTTACTTACAGATAGGCACTGAAGATTTTAGACAAAAATCAAGCTTTGAACCAATAAAAAAGTTAAAAGAAGATAATACTAATCCTAAGACTTTACTCATAGAAGGCCTTAAAGAACTAGGGATGGATCAAGATACAGGTAAAATTACTATTAGCTATTTGCAACCAAACATAGACACAAATCAAAAAGAAATAGCTGAACTTCTAAAACAAATGTACATCAAAAATCTTGGAGTGAACATTAAACTTGAATACGTTGATCCGGATCAATTTCAAAAAAGAATTGCAGATGGAGAATATCAAATCTCTACAATGACTTGGTCAGCAGATT
This sequence comes from Clostridium magnum DSM 2767, assembly GCF_001623875.1. Classification (GTDB taxonomy): domain Bacteria; phylum Bacillota; class Clostridia; order Clostridiales; family Clostridiaceae; genus Clostridium_AM; species Clostridium_AM magnum. Next base: position 702,890 of record NZ_LWAE01000001.1, read on the forward strand.
ATAATGATCCAATGGCAGAATTTGAAACATGGAGGACAGGTGCAAATATTATATATACAGGATGGTCAAATTCAAAATATGATAATTTAATTAATAATGCATGTCTTCTTGGAAATGATAGAAATGAAGATAGATTTAAGTATTTTAAAGAGGCAGAAAACATTTTGCTTTTAGAAGATGCAGTCATATCTCCAACGGTTTATAGAAATAAGCAAATTTATAAAGGTAAGTATGCTAAAGAACTAATGTATCCTCTATTTGGACCGGAAATAGAATTGAAATATGCATATACACAAGGTCGGAATCAGTGATACTGAAAGGTATGTGATGTATAAATAATTCTATTAGTGTAAAAAATAATGAAGTGAAGTTTAAATAATGTTGGAGTTCATCTTAATTGATTATTAGTTATCGATTAAATAGAAATAGTAGGAGGTAATAGTATGGCAAATGCTCCGCTTAAAAAGGTTATAAAGGCTAAATTGAAATCACATAGGGAGTTAACAGAAGCAGAAAAATTAAGAGAAAAACTTAAATATGAGATAGCAGATGAGTTAGGACTTAGTGAAAAGGTCAATGAACTTGGATGGAGTGGACTTACTGCCGAGGAGACTGGGAGGATAGGTGGAATAATGACTAGAAGAAAAAAAGAATTGAAGATTCCTAAAAATGAGGTTATTTTAAAGAATCAACAAGGAAGTTAAATTAACTTGTTGTACTAGTTAATTTATTTATCATTATTTGCAAATAGAAAATCTTAAATTATACATGAAGTATAGCCAAGCAAATCCTATGAAAGTGAATCAGATGGGGTTTCTCTTCGACTCCTAGACATTGTCTGTTAAATGCCAGTTAGGCATTTAACTTCCACCTGATTCTTAATTGAATAAGTATATAGATGTAGTTCTTCTTGTTAATATTTCATATGAAATGGAATTATCAAATGGTGTATTGATCAGGTGAATTTAGATTATTGACTTATCTGTTAAAAATATATAATATTAATTGATGAATAATCTACTTTAATTTTCTGATTTTGAAAGGAAGCTATTATGGAGTGCTATAAAGAGTTTGCGCATATTTATGATAAACTTATAAATAAAGATATAGATTATGAAAAATGGGCTAATGTAATACTAAAAATATGTAAAGAACAGAGTTTAGGTAAAAATGATTATCTTGATTTAGGTTGTGGTACAGGAAACTTAACAGAGCAAATCTTACCTGAATTTGATAATACATGGGCTGTGGATTTATCTTATGAAATGCTTACAGAAGCAGAAAATAAGATGAGAAACAAGGGTAAAAAGGTTAAGTTTATATGTCAGGATATAACTGAGCTTAATTTAAACAGAAAGTTCGATCTTATAACTTGTTGTTTGGATTCTACCAATTATATATTAGACGAAATAGAAGTGAAGAAGTACTTTCAGTGTGTATTTAATCATTTAAAAGATAACGGGATTTTTATTTTTGATATAAACTCCTATTATAAGTTGACAAAAATACTTGGCAACAATATATATAATTATGATGATGAAAATGTCACTTATATATGGGAAAATCATCTTGAAGATGAACTTGTGGACATGTATCTCACATTCTTCGTAAAAGAAGGTGACCTTTATAGAAGATTTGATGAAGAGCATAGTGAAAGAGCCTATGAGTTTGAAGAAATTAGATTATTATTATCTGAAGCTGGGTTTGAAGTTATAAAAATAATGGATAACTATGAGGATAAAGATATAACAAATACTACGGAAAGAATAGTTTATGTAGTAAGGAAAAAAGTTGAATTTCATGGATAAAACTATACATTGAGGAGGATATATAATTATGACAGATAAATTAGTAAGAGCTACGGCTAGTAATGGAGATATTAGAATAATAGCAGCGATAACCACGGAACTTGTAAATGAAGGAGTTAAGCTTCATAATTGTGCTCCAACAGCTGCAGCAGTCCTTGGTAGGATGCTTACAGCAGGAAGCCTTATGGGGGCTACACTTAAATCAGAAAAAGATGCTTTAACACTTCAAATGTCAGGAGGAGGAGAGGCACGGGGTGTAGTAGTGACTTCTTATGCTGATGCCAGCGTAAAAGGATATATAGGAAATCCTTCTGTAGATTTACCAGCCAATAGTAAGGGAAAACTTGATGTTGGTGGAGCTATAGGTAAAAATGGAAACTTAGTTATTATAAGAGATATGGGATTAAGAGAGCCCTATGTTGGTCAAGTACCTATATATACAGGAGAAATAGGAGATGATTTAGCATATTATTTCACTGTTTCAGAGCAGACACCATCAGCAGTAGGGTTAGGAGTTCTAGTTGATACAGATTTAAGTGTAAAGGCAGCAGGCGGATTTATAATTCAAATGATGCCAGGTGCCAATGAACTAGCTGCGGACTTAGTTACCTATAGACTTCAAGAAATACCATCCGTAACAGAAATGATAACTAAGGGAATGACAATAGAAGAAATTCTTAATTATATATTTGAGGGTATGGATCTAAAAATACATGACAGTATGATACCAGCCTATAAATGTGATTGTTCGAGAGAAAAGGTAGAAAGAGCTTTTATAAGTATTGGACAAAAGGATCTAGAGGAATTATATAATGAAGGCAAAGAAGAAGAACTTAAGTGCCATTTTTGTAATAAAGCTTATAAATTCACTCACGAGCAAATAGGGGAAATTATAAAGTCTGTTACTGCTGATAAGTAACTAATCTAAAGCTATCTCTTGGCAAAACACTATAGAGATAGCTTTAAATTGTTACCATTGGGTAAGAGATACTCCTAGAAATACTAGGGTTAAATTGAAGTAGAAAAACGAAGTAATTAGTTGAAGTAAGAAGAAATAAGGGGCTAGTTTAAGATAATGACTAATTAATTCGTTGACAAAATTACTGTAATTTTATATTATAATACCTGTCGGAACTGCTGAATAAACAGTAAATGACAAGCACTTTAAAAAAAGTGTTGACTTCTTGAAAAAGAAGTTATATAATATTAAATGTCTTGATGACATAGCGTTTGGGCGCATAGCTCAGCTGGGAGAGCATCTGCCTTACAAGCAGAGGGTCACAGGTTCGAGCCCTGTTGTGCCCACCAAACGCGGCCCAGTGGCTCAGTTGGTTAGAGTGCCGGCCTGTCACGCCGGAGGTCGAGGGTTCGAGTCCCTTCTGGGTCGCCACTTATGGCTAGATAGCTCAGTCGGTAGAGCAGAGGACTGAAAATCCTCGTGTCCCTGGTTCGATTCCTGGTCTGGCCACCAGAATGCGGGAGTGGCTCAGTGGTAGAGCGTCACCTTGCCAAGGTGAACGTCGCGGGTTCGAATCCCGTCTTCCGCTCCAAAATGGCGCCATAGCCAAGTGGTAAGGCAGAGGTCTGCAAAACCTTTATTCCCCAGTTCAAATCTGGGTGGCGCCTCCATAAAAAACTGCTTAATTCAAGCAGTTTTTTATTTTTGTAATTATTTTTTTGTGAAAAATAATCTAATAGATTATTTGAAAATTTAATTATAGAATGTATTACTTTTCGTTTAATGTGGGAATATATTTTAATTGTTAACTATAAAAAGACTTCCTCTATCTATTAGTTTTCCTTTCTTTAGAAAGATAGGTTCAACATCATATTTTTTTAAGAAATTTAGAACTTCTTTCCCAAAAGCATAATAATTCAAATCTCCATAGAAGGCCATAGAATTTTCATCTATAAGACCGCAGCAACCTCCTATGAATCCGTAGTTTAAACCAGGAAGCAGTATATCTCCAGGTGGCAGCAAAAGAACATCCATATCTTCTTTTATAAGAGCCTTTGCAATAGTTTTATCACTAGTCATAACTGAATTTTTACTTACGATTGCAGTAGAGCATTTAGTATATCCTTGCTTTACGTTTATAGATATTTTATTTCTCATATAACTAAGAAGATTATTATCTGTGTGTTTTAAATTATGAATAAATAGTTTAGGTAAACTTATACTATTAAGAATAATATTTTCAGGATAATTTTCCTTTAAACTATTCGATGAAAAAACTACATCAAAGTCTAAAGTTTTTAGTATTTCAACAAAATTCTTATCCATATCTTTATGTACCATTATAGTTTTACTGTCGATTATATGTAAAAGCATATCAGGATGACCGCAAACAGCCTTGTAAAGAAGTGGTGATGGGGGGCACACTAAAACTTCTAGTCCTAAATTTTTCAAGGAGTATTTTTCCTCCATAGTTGTTCTAAAATCAATGATAGCATATTTCATAAAAAGATCCTTTCTTTGAAAAAATAATATGAAATTCATATATATTTTATAGGGATACAGTTTGATTTTCAACTAAATTTTAAATTGTCGGTATTTGGCAAAAATATTTTGAATATAGATTAGGTTTAAACACATACTATCCTTGAGAAGGGAGTGTGGAGAAATGCTATTGCTTACAGTGGTATATAGTGGAAATAGAGAAGATATAATAGATGGAATAAATAAAGTTAAAGAATGTTTCAAAAGTAGAAATAAAGTTATAGGTATTTCAGAAAGCATAGAGTCTAATACTCACTTCGTAAAAATATTCTGTGAAGAAGAAATTGATGATAGACTTAGAAATATATTTAATATAAATGTGGCTAATATACTATATAATGTAGTAATAGATGAGTTTTATAACAAAGATATGATGCAGTTTTTATCTGATACATACTTTTTTTTGAAATATGATGAAATAAAGGAAATTAGGGATAGTAGCTTACAACTGTTAAAGAGTGAAGGGTCAATAATAGATGAAAGTTCTGTTTATTGTATTAATAAAAAAAATCAGATAATAGATAAGATAGCCCAATGTATAGACGAAAATAGGAAAATAAATATAAATGGATTCATGACCTTTAGAATGAAAGAGTTGAGAGATGACTTAGAAGCTATAATTGATAAAATTGTAGAAAAATACATGGTTGAGAAAGAGTATAATGAATTTATAAAATTACTAAAGTATTTTGTTGAAATACAAGACAGTAAGATAGATTTAATGAATATAGAAATTAGCAGTGATGGAAAGTATATAATAAGAGATAAAAATGGTGAAGATATAACTGAAAGGCTCTTTAATGAATTAAATGATTTAAGATATAGAGAAAATACAAATGATGAGGATATTCTTATAAGTGTTCTAATTACTAATTCTCCAGAGAAGGTAGTAATTCACTGTGCGGAGAATTGTAGAAATGAAGAGTTGATTGATACGGTAAAAAAGGTATTCACAGATAGGGTAGAGTTTTGTAATGATTGTAAAAGTTGCAAAGAAATCAAAGGTAATCTCTATAGAGTCTAAAAGATTTTAAATGAAATTTTAATTCTTTTAGGAAAATAATGTAAAAATTAAAAATTTTTGATATTATTCACTACACATATTGACATGTATAAGCTTAAGTAATATAATTTAATAAAAATGAAAGACCATGATAAGGAAGAGTAAATAATATACTGCTCTAAGAGAGAAGAACTCACCGGCTGAAAGGTTCTTTGGGTAAGGATTGTTGAAAACCACCTTTGAGTTGTAAACTGAAGTTTAGTAAGTATTACCGTAAGCCTGCGTTAAAGGTCTAGAGATAATAGCTTTTATATTGGTCTAGCTACCAATAGTTTATTTGCTATTAAATTTGGGTGGAACCGCGATCTACACTCGTCCCATGTTAGGGAATGAGTGTTTTTATTTTGCAACTAATTATTCTTAAAATGAAATGTTATAAGGGAGGAAAAGGTAATGGTGAAAATTACTTTAAAAGATGGAAACATAGTTGAAGTTGAGAAAGGCACAAAAGTAGTAGAAGTAGCTGCTAAATTAAGTAAATCATTAGCTAAAAAGGCTGTGGGAGCTAAAATTGATGGAGAAAGAGCTGAACTTATGACAGAAATTAATTCTGATTGTAAGCTTGAAATATTGACTTTTGATGATGCTGATGGAAAATGGATATTAAGACATACTGGATCACATATACTTGCACAGGCTGTAAAAAGATTATATCCAGATGTTAAATTAGCTATAGGACCAGCAATAGATACTGGATTCTACTATGATTTTGATGCGGAATTCTCATTTACTCCAGAAACACTTGAAAAAATAGAAGCTGAAATGAACAAAATAGTTAAGGAAGATTTAAAGCTTGAGAGATTTGAACTTCCAAGAGAAGAGGCTATAAAACTAATGGAGGAAAAAGGTGAAACTTACAAGGTTGAACTAATAAATGATCTTCCAGAAGATTCAATAATATCTTTCTACAAAGAGGGGGAATTTGCTGATTTATGTGCAGGTCCTCATGTACCTTCTACTGGAAAGGTAAAGGCAGTAAAACTTCTTTCAATAGCTGGTGCTTATTGGAGAGGTGATGAAAAGAAAAAGATGCTTCAAAGAATTTACGGAACTGCATTTGAAAAGAAAGCAGAACTTGATGAATATTTAAAGATGCTTGAAGAAGCAAAAAAGAGAGATCATAGAAAACTAGGAAAAGAATTAGATTTATTTAGTATTCATGAAGAAGGGCCAGGATTCCCATTTTTCCATCCAAAGGGAATGGTAGTAAGAAATACACTTCAGAATTTCTGGAGAGAAATGCACAGAAAGGCTGATTATGATGAAATAATGACTCCTGTAATTTTAAATCAAGCATTATGGCACCAGTCAGGACATTGGGATCATTACAAGGAAAATATGTATGTTACTAAGATAGATGAAGCGGATTATGCTATAAAACCAATGAATTGTCCTGGTTCAATACTTGTTTACAGAAATGACATACACTCATACAGAGAGTTGCCACTAAGATATGCTGAAATGGGATTAGTTCATAGACATGAGAAGTCAGGAGCATTACATGGACTTATGAGAGTTAGATGTTTTACTCAGGATGATGCTCATTTATTCTTAACTAAAGAGAATATAAAAGAAGAATTATTAAATGTTATAAAACTTATAGATGATTTTTATAAGGTCTTCGGATTTGAGTATTTTGTTGAACTTTCAACAAGACCAGAGGATTCCATGGGTAGTGATGAAGATTGGGAAGCAGCAACAAATGGTTTAAGAGATGCGTTAGAAGAAACAGGCCTAAATTACAGAGTTAATGAGGGAGATGGAGCATTCTATGGTCCTAAGATAGACTTCCACTTAAAAGACTGTATAGGAAGAACATGGCAATGTGGAACAGTACAGCTTGATTTCCAACTTCCAGAAAGATTTGACTTGGCCTACATTGGAGCTGATGGAGAAAAGCATACACCAGTTATGGTTCACAGAGTTGTTTTTGGTTCTGTTGAAAGATTTATAGGAATACTTACTGAGCATTATGCAGGGGCATTCCCAACATGGTTAGCGCCAGTACAGGTTAAAATTATGAATATAACAGATGCTCAGACTGATTATGTTAAGAAAATTGCTAGCGAATTAAAGAAGAATGATATAAGAGTTGAAATAGATTTAAGAAATGAAAAAATAGGATACAAAATTAGAGAAGCTCAGCTTCAAAAAGTTCCTTATATGCTAGTTATTGGTGATAAGGAAGCTAGTGAAGGAAAAATAGCTGTAAGAGACAGAAAACAAGGTGATTTAGGTGTTATGGAGTTAAATGACTTCATTTCAAAGATCAAAGAAGAAATTGATAAAAAAATAAGTGTAGTTCAATAAAAATTGTTGACAACTTAATATTACCATAGTATAATACTATTTGTTAAGAAGAAACAGCCGTTTCTCACCTTGCAGCACAGCTAGTAAGGTTTGAGCAATTCTTTATTAAGTATTGTGTATTTTCAGGACGGCATTTGCCGTCCTTTTTTAGTGTAACAAAGCTGCGCTAAGAAAATCCATCTGGGGGGTGAAGATTATCAGTAAAGATTTTTTTGTGAATGAAGAAATAAGAGCAAAAGAATTAAGAGTTGTTGGCGAGGATGGTTCCCAGCTTGGAATTATGTCATCTAGGGATGCTCTTAATATATCAGAAGAAAAAGAGTTAGATTTGGTTATGATATCACCAAATGCAAATCCTCCAGTTTGCAAGATAATGGATTATGGAAAATTCATTTATGAGCAATCTAAGAAGGATAAAGAAGCTAAGAAAAAGCAAAAAGTTATAAATATAAAAGAAGTTAGGCTTAGCCCAACTATTGAAGAACATGATATCTCTATCAAAGCAAATAATGCAAGAAAATTTTTGATTGCAGAAGATAAAGTTAAAGTAACAGTTAGGTTTAGAGGTAGAGAAGCTGATTACTCATATGTAGGTAAAAAGATATTAGATGCTTTTTATAGGAAAGTTGAAGATGTTTGTATTATAGAAAAAGAAGCAAAACTAGAAGGCAGAAACATGATAATGATTTTATCGCCTAAGAAAGCATAATTGAGAGGAGGATTTTTATTATGCCAAAAATGAAAACAAAGAAAAGTGTATCAAAAAGATTTAAGGTTACAGGAACAGGTAAGCTTAAGAGAGCAAAAGCGTTCAAGAGCCATATACTAACAAAGAAGAGCACAAAGACTAAGAGAAATCTTAGAAAGACTGGCTATGTTTCAGAAACACAAGAAAAAACAATGAAAACATTAATGCCTTATGCATAATGGCAGGTTTTAAAAAGGAGGGTTTTTTAAATGGCAAGAGTAAAAAGAGCTGTCAATGCTCGTAAATATCATAAAAAAATATTAAAACTTGCGAAAGGCTACTATGGTGGAAAGAGCAAGTTGTTCAAAACTGCTAATGAAACAGTTATAAGAGCATTAAGAAATGCTTATGTTGGCAGAAAATTAAAGAAAAGAGATTTCAGAAGTCTTTGGATAGCAAGAATAAATGCTGCTACAAGAATGAATGGTCTTTCATATTCAAGATTCATGAATGGAATAAAGACTGCTGGCATCGACATCAACAGAAAGATGCTTTCAGAAATAGCTATAAATGATCCAAAAGCATTTACAGAATTAGTTGAAATAGCTAAAAAGCAATTAAACGCTTAATAGTGATTACATAAAAAAATGCAGCTTAATTGCTGCGTTTTTTTCTTTTACAGAAAACTTTAGATAAATAAATAGATCTATTTATACAAATAATATATTTAAATTTATTTAATAAAGGTTTGAAAATTATAAGGAAGGTATATGCTAATGAAGGTAATAATTAATAGATGGCTTAAAGTGAATGAGATTCAAATATTGGTCATAGGGTTTTTAGTATTAATTTTTATAGGAGCAGTTTTACTTGCGATGCCTATATCATCTCAAGATGGACGCTATACCAATTTCCTTGATTGTGTTTTCATATCAACTTCTGCAACCTGTGTTACAGGATTAGTAACATTAGACACAGGAACTCACTGGAACTACTTTGGTCAATTTGTTATACTATGTTTAATACAAATTGGCGGCTTAGGGTTTATGTCTGTATCTACTTTAATTGCACTGCTTATGGGTAGAAGAATTACATTAAAAGAAAGATTAGTAATACAGCAGTCTCTTAATTCCTTTTCTATTCAAGGATTGGTTAAGATGTCAAAGTATGTACTAGTATTTACATTTGTAGTAGAAACTATAGGGGCTATGTTTTTAGCAACTCAATTTATACCTGAGTTTGGATATGTAAAAGGTATATATTTTAGCATTTTTCATTCTATATCTGCCTTTTGTAATGCAGGGATAGATTTAATAGGAGAATTTAGAAGTTTAACTCCATATGCAGAGGACCCAGTAATAATACTTACTGTAGGGTCTTTGGTAGTAATAGGAGGACTTGGTTTTTTTGTGTGGCAGGATATATACAATTTCAGAATTAGAAAGAAACTGTCATTACATACAAGATTAGTTATAGTTACTACTCTTATACTAATTTTGGGTGGAACAATTTTAATGTTTCTATTTGAAATGTATAATCCTAAAACAATAGGTGATATGCCTGTAAAAAGTAAAATCTTATCTTCTTTATTTGCGTCAATTGTACCTAGAACTGCTGGATTTAATTCTATTCCTACCTCAGATATGACTGGGGGAGGAAAGTTTTTAACCATAGTACTTATGTTTATTGGAGGATCTCCAGGTTCTACAGCAGGGGGGATAAAGACAACAACTGCAGCGTTGCTTATCGTTACAGTTCTATCTATCATTAGAGGTAGAGAAGATGCAGAGATATATGGGAGAAGAATACGTAAAGAACTCGTATACAGAGCGCTTACCATAACTATTTTAGGAAGTGGGATTGTTTTAGTGGCAACGATTTTACTGTGCATAACTGAAAAAGCTTCTTTAGAGTATATTATCTATGAAGTTGTATCTGCCTTTGGAACTGTTGGATTGTCACTTGGATTAACTCCGGAATTGAGTAATTCGGGAAAGATATTACTATGTATTATTATGTATTGTGGAAGATTAGGTCCGTTAACTGTGGCGTTAGCTCTTGCACAAAAAAGCATGCCTAGTTCGATAAAGTATCCTGACGGTAAAATTTTAATTGGATAGGGGTGAAATTTATGAAAAAAAAACAATTTGTTGTAATAGGATTGGGCAGATTTGGGACATCTGTTGCTGAAACTTTATACAAATTAGGACATGATGTATTGGCAGTAGATGCAAATGAGGAAAAGGTTCATGATATAGCAGAATATGTAACCCATGCTATTCAGGCAGATGTTACTGATGAAGAAAATTTAAAATCCCTAGGTGTAAATAACTTTGATGTAGCGGTTATTGGAATAGGTGTAGATATGCAAGATAGTATTATGATAACTCTTCTAGCTAAGGAGATTGGTATTAAGTATGTAATTGCTAAGGCTAACTCTGAACTGCATGCAAAGATATTATATAAGATAGGAGCAGATAAGGTAGTATTCCCTGAAAGAGATACTGGAGTAAGAGTAGCACATGATATTGTTGGAAGCAATATATTGGATTATATAGAACTATCATCTGAATATAGTTTAGCTGAAATTGTAGCCATAGATGAGTGGCATGATAAAACTTTAGGGCAATTAAATATGAGAGCAAAATATGGGATAAATGTAGTAGCTGTTAAAAGACAGGATGATATTGACGTAGTTCCTAGTTCTGAATATAAAATTATAAAGGGAGATATAGTGGTGGCAATTGGCAAGTATAAAAATATAAATAAACTAGAGATTATTAAAGGATAAGGGTGAAGTGTAATTGGAAACTATTCAAAGTAGAGATAATCTCCTAATCAAAGATATAAAAAAGTTAAAGGAAAAAAAATATAGAAATGAAGGGTGCAAGTTTCTAATTGAAGGATTTAGGTTTGTATGTGAAGGTTTAGAATCTAATTTTGAGGTTCCTTTAGTTTTTATAAGTGAGAATGCCAAGGATAGATGGGATAGTTTTGATGTTCACAGCAAACTTCAAAAAGAAACTAGAGTTTATACTGTAACAGATCAAGTTTTAAAAAGTATAAGCAGCACGGATAACCCTCAAGGAATTGTAGCTGTAGTAAATAATAAATCCATTAGCTTAGAAAATAAACAGGGGTTTTATATATTAGTTGATAGAGTACAGGATCCGGGAAATATGGGGACTATAATAAGAACAGCTCATGCTGCAGGTGCGCTGGGAATTATAGTTACCAAAGGTACTGTAGATATATATAATGAAAAAACTTTGCGATCTACAATGGGATCTATATTTCATATACCTATAATACATGATGATAATTTATCACAGCTCAATTTTTTAAGAAGCAATGGATTTAAACTTGTGGTTAGTTCTTTGGATACAGATAATAACTTTTTTGATGCAGATTTAAAAAATAAAAGTATAATTGTTGTAGGTAATGAAGGCAATGGCGTAAGTAAAGAACTTTTAGATCTCTCAGATATCAAGGTGAAAATACCGATGCCTGGAGGAGCTGAATCATTAAATGTTTCAATAGCAGCATCAATTATGATGTTTGAGGTTATAAGACAGAAGCTAAGTTAGTTTTATAATTTATCCGATGACTACCCGCTCTAATACTCCCATACGCACTCTGTGAAAGCGATTCACACAAAATCATAGATTTTGGTTCTCTGCTTTTCTTCAAAGTGTACGTTGCGAGCGGCTATGTCCCTGGATTCGTTCAACTAAGAATCAGGTGGAGTTTGAAACCCCATCTGATTCTAGTTTACACTTCATCTATTAAAAATAATACAAAAAGGTGATTGCTATAATATTATATCGGCAATCACTTTTTTGTATTATTTTTAATTGTCTGAATGTTCTTTGGATTAGTAATGTAGAAATATGGATAAAATAGCACCGTGAAAAGATGAAAATCGTAATTTTATTAAATTATCAATTAAATGCAGTGCGAGTAAGTAAATTATAATTAATATGCAAAGTTTTTGATGTTTTAGCATTGATTAACATAACAAATGGTGGTATTATAATTTAAAAGATTCAAATTTCAAGTGTTTTCAAATTAGTCATATGAAAGTGAAAATTCTTAAATTTATTTAAATTGCGTTTATAATTTTTTTGTTTATTTTATAAAATTTTTTATTTATTAAGGGGGAAAATGAGTTATGAACAATATTTTTAGGAAAAAGAGAATTGAAGACCTCTTAGATGTATCAACTGGAGAAAAGTCGCTGAAAAAAGTATTAGGAGCCTTTGAATTGACAATGCTTGGAATTGGCGCAATAATAGGTACAGGTATATTTGTCCTCACAGGTATAGCTGCTGCAAATTACTCTGGTCCAGCTCTTGTAATATCATTTATAATTTCTAGTATTGCCTGTGCTTTCGCAGGACTATGTTATGCAGAGTTTGCGGCTATGGTACCAGTTGCGGGAAGTGCCTATACCTATGGTTATGCAGCTTTAGGAGAGTTCTGGGCATGGATAATTGGCTGGGATTTGATTGCAGAGTATGCATTTGCTATCTCAGCAGTAGCTATAGGTTGGTCCGGTTATATAGTTAAGCTTTTATCAGCTGTAGGAATAAATCTTCCTGCTGCCTTTATAAAAGCACCACATGAAGGAGGATTAGTTAATCTTCCAGCAATTCTTATAATTGCAGTAATAAGTGCTCTACTTCTAGTAGGAGTTAAACAAAGTGCTATTGTTAATGATATAATAGTTGCTATTAAAGTAGCAGTAGTTTTATTGTTTATAGCATTAGGAGTAAGCCATGTTAATCCATCAAATTGGACTCCATTTATGCCTTATGGATGGAGTGGTGTTATATCAGGAGCATCTGTAATATTCTTCGCTTATATAGGATTCGATGCAGTTTCAACTGCTGCAGAAGAAGTTAAAAATCCTCAAAAGGATTTACCAATAGGAATTATAGGTTCTTTAGCAGTTTGTACAGTATTATACATTGTTGTTTCAGCAATATTGACAGGAATGGTGCCTTATTTACAGTTTAAAGAAACTGCAGCACCTGTAGCTTATGCCCTTGAACAGGTAGGTATACATTGGGGATCAGCTTTAGTATCAGTAGGTGCAGTTTGTGGTATCACATCAGTTCTTTTAGTTATGATATTTGGACAAACACGTGTACTATTTGCTATGTCAAGAGATGGCCTACTACCTAAAGTATTTGGTGAGGTGCATCCTAAATATAAAACTCCTGCAAAAAGTACAATATTTGTTGGTATAGTCTCTGCTGTATTAGCTGGTTTCACACCAATAGGCGTAGTAGCAGAGTTAACTAATATAGGTACATTAACAGCTTTCGTAATAGTATGTGCAGCAGTTATTGTATTAAGAAAAAAAAGACCAGATATACAAAGAAATTTCAAATGTCCACTAGTACCAGTAGTTCCTGCACTTGGTATAGCATTCTGTCTATTGCTAATTTTTAAACTTCCAGTTGTAACTCAATTAAGATTTCTAGTATGGCTTGTTATAGGGTTTGCAATATATTTTTGGTATGGAAATAAAAATAGTATCATGAACAAGGACAAGGGATCAGTGGCATAAAAATAATATATTTAAAATAGAAATTATCAATATATAGTAAAAATATATTATAATAAATTACACTTCTTTCATGCTATACAAGATTAGATTCTAAAGTATTTAATCTTGTATAGATTTTTTTAGGATTATGACTGAAAAAATACAATTTTACTTAGCTATTAATTTTTATATTACAATGTAATAAATTTTTGTTGACAATTTATGAATGAAAATGTAAAATAAAAAAATGCAAGATAACATATATTAACTGTGATAGAGAAAGTAGATATATAGTTTTTTTTAGAGAGAAAAGGTCTTGGCTGGGAGCCTTTTTAAGAAGTTATATATTGAAGTTCACTCTGGAGTTCTAGTTGTGAAACAGTGAAGTAGCAATTAGCGGGTAAGATCGATAAATCTGCAAAGAGAATATTGTTAATGTTTAGCAGTATTAATTTGGGTGGTAACGCGGATATAAGTTCGTCCCTTAATGAGGGATGGGCTTTTTTTATTTGGTAATGAAGTGAAACTTGAAAGGAGCAGGTCAAATGAAAGAAAAATTAGAAGCTATAAAAGTTAATGGTCTTGAAGAATTAAAAAATGCAGCAACTAGTTCTGAGCTTGAAAGTATAAGAGTTAAATACCTTGGTAAGAAAGGAGAGCTAACTCTTATACTAAGAGGAATGGGGTCATTGTCTCCAGAGGAGAGACCTTTGGCTGGTAAAATGACTAATGAGGTAAGAGAAGCTTTAGAAAATGCGCTAGAAGAAGCTTCTAGAGAAATAAAAAATAAAGAAAAAAATGCTAAGCTTCAAAATGAAGTTATAGATATTTCTATGCCTGGAATAAGACAGAATTTAGGTAAAAGACATCCTTTAGAACAGACTTTAGACGAGATGAAGGAAATATTTATTTCTATGGGCTTTACAATTGAAGAAGGTCCTGAGGTAGAACTTGATTACTATAATTTTGAAGCATTAAATATACCTAAGAATCATCCAGCAAGAGGAGAACAGGATACATTCTACATAAATGATAACATAGTTTTGAGAACACAAACTTCACCACTACAAATAAGAACTATGGAGAATCAAAAGCCACCAATAAAAATGATAGCGCCAGGAAAGGTTTATCGTTCAGATGCAGTAGATGCAACACATTCACCAATATTTTATCAAATGGAAGGCTTAGTAGTAGATAAGGGGATAACATTTGCTGATTTAAAGGGAACCCTTGAGTTATTTGCTAAAAAGATGTTTGGCGATGAACTTAAGACTAAATTTAGACCACATCACTTCCCTTTTACAGAACCTTCTGCAGAAATGGATGCTACTTGCTTTGTTTGTAATGGTGAAGGTTGTAGAGTATGTAAGGGAGAAGGCTGGATGGAGCTTCTAGGATGCGGTATGGTTCATCCACAAGTTTTAAGAAATTGTGGAATTGATCCTGAGGTTTACAGCGGATTTGCTTTTGGTTTTGGTGTAGACAGAATGGTTATGCTTAAGTATGGTATAGATGATATAAGACAGCTATATGAAAGTGATATGAGATTCCTAAAGCAGTTCTAAAAAACGATAATGTAATTAAAAGTAACGGTACTTAAAAGAAAAAAGGAGGATACATAGATGAAAGTTCCAGTTATATGGTTAAAAGATTATGTTGATATAGATATTTCACCAAAGGATTTAGGAGACAGATTAACTTTAAGTGGTTCTAAGGTTGAAGAGGTTGCAGTTACAGGTGATGAAATACAGAATGTTGTTACAGGAAAAATAATTAAAATAGAAAGACATCCAGATGCTGATAAGTTATCTATATGTCAGGTAGATATTGGGGAAGCTGATCCTATACAAATTGTTACAGCAGCAACAAATATGAAAGAGCAAGATGTAGTACCTACAGCTCTTCATGGCTCAACTCTTCACGGAGGTCTAAAAATTAAAAAAGGTAAGTTAAGGGGAGTTGTTTCAAATGGTATGTTCTGCTCAGAAGAGGAGCTTGGGATAGCTGGAGATGAGCCAGTACACGGACTTATGATACTTCCTCAGGACACACCTGTTGGAAAGGACATAAAAGAAGTTCTAGATATGACAAGTGCTGTAATAGACTTAGAAATAACTTCTAATAGACCGGATTGTTTAAGTATAGTTGGTATGGCTAGAGAAACAGCTGCTACTTTAAATAAAACTTATAAAATGCCTGTATTAGATTATAAATCCGTATGTACAGATAAAATAGAAGATGAACTAAAAGTAGAAGTAAGAGATGAATTATGCAGAAGATATATGGCTAGAGGGGTAAAGAACATTAAAATAGAACCATCACCAGGTTGGATGCAAGACAGATTATTAGAAGCTGGAGTTAGACCAATAAATAATATAGTAGATATAACAAATTTTGTTATGCTAGAGATTGGTCAACCAATGCATGCTTTTGATACTAGAGAGATAACATCAAAAACTATAGTAGTAGAAAGAGCAAAGAATGGAGAACAATTTACTACATTAGATGGGCAAGAAAGAACTCTTAACTCTGATGTTCTTAATATAAAGAATGGAGAAGAAACTATAGGGCTTGCTGGAATAATGGGAGGACTAAATTCAGAAGTAAAAGATGATACTACAGCTATAATATTTGAATCTGCTAACTTCAACGGAACAAATATTAGAGTATCTTCACAAAAATTAGGACTTAGAACTGAGGCTTCTTCAAGATTTGAAAAAGATCTAGATCCTAACTTAACACAAATTGCTTTAAATAGAGCTTGTCATCTAGTTGAAGAATTAGGTGCAGGAGAAGTAATGGAAGGGACTATTGATATATACCCTGAAAAACTTCAGACACATACTTTAGAAGTAGATTATAACTGGGTAAATAAATTCCTTGGAACAGAAATACCAAAGGAAGATATGATAGATTATTTAAATAGATTAGAACTAGTAACAGAAACAAAGGGAGATACCCTAGCTATCACTGTACCTACTTTTAGAAGCGATGTAAATATCAAAGAAGATGTTGCTGAAGAGATAGCAAGAATATATGGATACAATAACATACCTACAACAGTTATTAGAAGCGTTAATACTAGAGGTGGAAAAAATAGAAAACAGCAATTAGATGATAAAGTAATAGAAGCACTTATAGGAAGCGGACTTAATCAGTCAATAAGCTATTCTTTTGTAAGTCGTAAAGTTTTCGATAAAATACTTCTAGATAAAGACAGTAGCTTAAGAAATGCTATAGCTATAAGAAATCCACTAGGAGAAGATTATAGCATAATGAGAACAACAACTATTCCATCTATAATGGAATCTCTATCTAGAAACTATTCTAGAAATAATGAGGCCGCAAGATTATTTGAAATTGGTAAGGTATATATACCAAATGAAGATCCAAATAAGCTTCCAGAAGAAAGAAATCTAGTAACAGTAGGTTTATATGGAAATGTAGACTACTTGCACATAAAGGGAGTAGTTGAAAATATATTAGATGCATTAGGTATCGAAAAATTCTCCTTTAAGAGAGAAAGTGAAAATCCTAGCTTCCATCCAGGAAAAACTGCAACTTTATATATAAAGAAGGATCTAGTAGGTATTTTAGGAGAAGTACATCCTGATGTAGCAGATAACTATGGTGTAGATGAAAGATGCTATATTGCTGAATTAAATTTAGATGTATTGTATAGTTATGCAAAGCTAGATAAAAAATATAAAGCTCTTCCTAAATTCCCTGCAGTTACAAGAGATATGGCAATTTTAATTGACGATGCTGTACTTGTTCAGGATATAGAAGATATAATGTGGAAACAAGGTGGCAATATAGTTGAAAGTATAAAACTTTTCGACGTATATAAAGGTGAACAGGTTCCAGTAGGAAAGAAGAGTATAGCATATTCTATGATATACAGATTAGAAAACAAAACTTTAACAGATGAAGAAGTAAGTAAAGTACATGATAAAATAGTAAGAACTTTAGAAAATAGACTTGGAGCACAGTTAAGATAAGCAGACATCCCCAATAATAGAAGCAGTAGTGTGTAAGAAAATTACTCTACTGCTTTTATTATTGTCTATAAGTTAAGGCATCTTCAAAAAATAACTAGTCAATCTGCTAGTCTATTTTGCGTCATACTGCGTTGGCAGAATCCTTAGATAGGGTCGGTTATCTGCGGAACCTGTCTCCTTGTCTGACACAAAATATCCGTCGCATCTTTGACTTGTTATTTTATTTCAGATGCGTAATAAAATTGTTTAATATGTATAAATTTTATGTTAAAATAACTATATATAAGCTGGAACAAAGAGTAATTATCTAAGAGGGTGTTCGCATGAATATAGTAACGGTTAAGATAAACGGCGTTGAATACAATTTAAAAGGTGAAGAACAGGAAGAGTATTTACATAAGGTAGCTGGCTATGTTGATAAAAAAGTAAAAAATATATTAGAGAATAACACCAAATTAAGTACATCATCAGCAGCTATTCTTTCTGCAGTAAATATAGTAGATGATATGTTTAAGAAGCAGAGAGAATATGAGAATTTTTTAGAAAAGGTTGAACAGATACAAAGAAAGCAAAAGTCTTATGAGGAAGAAGTAGCATCTTTAAAAGGTCAACTTAAGCACATGCAGGAGTATAACTCAGAGCTTCAAGTAAAATTAAAAAATAACACTAACTCTGAGTATTTGCAACAAAAAGAAGATGAACTAAGAAGATTGAAGGAAGAAATGGAAATAATCCAGAAAACAGCTCAAGAATACATGAAAGAGAATGTAGAACTTAAGGCGCAAAATAAGGAAATTAAGTTTCAACTTCAATCTGCCAAGTATAAGGTTATCGATTTACAGCACAAACTATTAGAGAATCAAATAAGCTTAGCAGTAGAAAAAAAAAGAATAATCCATTATTAAATGATGTTACAAAATAGAAGCCAAACTAATTGTCTCTCAATTAGTTTGGCTTTTATTTTGCTGTAAGAACAATTACATGAAAGTTTCATATAATAGTTTCATATAATGATAGTAGTAAATTAAGTTGGAATTAATTTTTAGAGGGGATAGGAGAATGAAAAAGAACATATCTGATTGTAATAATTTTGATAAACATAAAGAAGTTGTTGTAGAATTTGAACCTTGTGAAATTGTAAAACAGCTTGATATAGAAATAAGTATGGGAGATTGCGCTTGTCAGCTGCCTATTTCTCCTTGTCCTTTATGGTATAAAGATCATCACTACCGCAAACACTGGCATAAACATCAATATAAGTACTGTATTGAAAAATGTGATGTAAACTCTTGTAACTATAAATCTTTATTAATGATGTTAGAACATTATAATAAGCGACATCGTAAGCATAAACATAAAGATAAAGATAAAGATAAAGATAAGCATAAACATAAAGATAAGCATAAACATAAAGATAAAGATAAAGATAAGCATAAACATAAAGATAAAGATAAGCATAAGCATAAACATAAACATAAGAACAAGCATCATAGGAGCTCTAAGGAAAAACATGATTAAAATTTCTTTAATAATATCTGTGTATAAAAATGGACTAATAAAATAGGCGGTTAACAAGTTACTAGCCTATTTTATTAGTTTTTATGTTATTAAAAGATATGTTAAACTTTTCGAAAAAGTAATCTTCATTAAATTTTCTCTTATTAAAATACTCTTTTCTTTGCTTTATTAAGCCCTCATTAAGCATTATTTTTGCAGCAGCAGAAGAAAAAGCATAATTATTACGAGCTATATTTAATGCTTTTGCTAGGTTTTTGTTACTAAAGTGGGAATAGGCCATACATAGAAAGTTATATATAACATTTTCATAGGTTACTTGATAGGGATGCCTTGATCTAAAGAGATGTTTTACTTCTACAGATGTATCTAAAATAATTTTATATCCGAATAACCATGATTTAAAACATAGTTCTTCGTCTTCTTTTCCCCATACCTGAAAATATTTATCAAATCCTCCAATTGCGTCAAAGACCTCTTTTTTTATTCCGAAGGCACATCCGCAAGCTATAGGTATTTCAGAACCATTGTTTTTAGGTTCATTTAGTAACCATGTAACTTCAAGATTTTTATTCCAAGTTTGGCCATAACCTTTAGAATTTTCTTTTATCATGTCTTTAATTACAGGAGCTATGATATGAGCATTATTTTGTTCTAGAGTTTTTATAAGAGTATCCAGCCAGTAATCTGGAACAGAAACATGAGCATCACAAAAAAATAGGTACTTCCCTAATGCTGCGGTTGCCCCCAAGTTTCGTGAACCCGCTGCTCCTAAACTGAGTGCAGAAATAAGTTTTATATTTTTATAAATTTCTTTATTTTTATTTATAAAATCACAACTTCCATCTGTACAACTATCATCAACTATAATAATTTCATAGGAAAGGTTATTTTCTGAGTTCATTATAGAGTCTACAGTTTTTTTTAAGTTATTAACTTCATTTTTGCAAGGAATTACTATTGAAACATCAAACATATATAATTCACTTCCATTCTATATATTCATTAAAAGTGGATGTTGAATTTCTTAAAGAAATAGTTCTCATCGAATTTTCTTTTTATAAAATATTTTTTTCTTTGTTTTAGTAAATCTTCATTTAGCATTAAATTTGTAAAAGCTATATTGAAGTTAGGTTTAGATTTAAAAAGCTCCAGTATTTTCACTAAATTATTATAATCAAAGTGTAGATATGCAAGACATAAATAATTGTATATAAGATCAGAATAAGTTATTTTATATGAGTCATATATTTTAAAAAGATGATTTACTTCTATTGATGTATCTATTAAAATCTTATACCCGAATAACCATAGTTTTAAGGAGAACTCTTGATCTTCAACCCCATAAAGTTTTAGGTGATTGTCAAAGCCGCCAATTGTTTCAAATATATCTTTTTTTATTCCTAGAATACATCCAGGAGCTAAAGGAATTTCAGCATAAGAACTGTCTGGTTTGCCGAGCCATATAAATTCAAGATTGGTATTCCATGTTCCACCATAACCTCTATCTTCAGTTTCCATATTTTTTATTGCCGGAATTACGGCATCACCGTTGCTTTCCTTTAATGTCCTTACCATACTATCTAGCCAGTAATCAGGAACTGATATATGTGCATCGCAGAAAAATAAATATTTTCCTTTTGATGATTTGGTGCCTAAATTTCTTGCAGCGGCTACACCTATGTTTTTAGAAAAAATAAGCTTTATATTTTTATAATTATCATTTGTATATACAAAACTACAGCTGTTGTCAGTTGAACCATCATCAACTATAATTATTTCAAAGGAAAGTACATTTTTTGAATTTAATATAGAATCTATAGTCTTTTTTAGAGTGTTAATCTCATTTCTACAGGAAATTATAATTGAGATATCTAATGATTGATCTATAGTGTTTAAATCATTATTAGAACTGTTATTTTTACTTTTTTTATTTGAAGAAAAGAATCGAGAAAGCATAAATAACCAATCCTCCAGTAATAAAAAATTATATATTGATAAAATTTAGCTTAGTGTGGATAGATATAAGGTCTGGAATTCTAAATTCCAGACCTATTATTAAATAAATACTAAGGACAGCATTTTTTAGGTAGATCATTTGGACAAATATTTGAGCATTGTTCAATATTAAAATCAGTATAGTGGGCTATAACTTTTGATTTTAATTTAAGATGACAACATAAAGAGCCAGGTAGTACAAAGCAGAATTTACATACAACAACATGCTCGCAATTTTCACCTGGGTGACTGGAAGGTAGTGGAGGAGTAGTTATTTCCTTAACTTCAAAGCCCCTAACCTTAGATCCTTCAAAGAGTAGTACTCCCACGGCAATCTTTTTATTAGGACAAACACACTTAAGAATAACTCGAACGGTTACTAATCTTCCTTGGCAGGTAAGTTCTGTTTTTATGTCTTTAGTATCGGAAATTTCACAGGGCTCTAATCTTATTGGAATTGGAGATGTACCACAACAGTCAGCATCAACTGAAGTGCAAGGAGGACGATCCTCTTTATCATGAGTGCAAGGATCACAATCCTCATCATAAGTTAAATCATCTGGTAGCTCATCAAGGGCAAACTCTTCATATAATGGAGAATTAGATTTTATTATTTTATTTTTTTCTTGCAAAATATTCACCTTCTTATAAAAATTAGATTAAATTTATTTAATAATCCTATTACATAGTATGGTATATAGACTATGAATGTTCATGTAAGATACTAAAAGATTAAATGATACAATACTTTATCATGTATGTGCATATAAGAATCAAAAATAAAACGTAATAATTAGTATTTTCAGTGCATAGTAATAATTTTAAGAAATACTATTAAGAACATAGTAGGAGGATTTCTATGAAAATATTGCTATGCATAAGAAATGATTACTATAGAAGTTTTGCAGGCGATTCTATGCAGGTTATAAAAACAGCAGAATATTTAGGGAGAAAAGGTTTACAGGTAGAGATAAATAATGGTGGAATTATAGATTATTCTAGCTATGATATAGTACATTTGTTTAATTTAACTAGAATAGGTGATGCTTATAAGTATTATAAAATAGCTAAATCATATAAAAAAGTTATAGTAATGACATCTTCTTATTGGAATCTAAAGAGATACTATGAGTATATACAAGATTATGAGGGTGTAAAACTATGGGATAAGTGTAAACCTTATAGAATGGAAATACTAAAAGGTTGTAAAATGATATATGTTAACAGTGAAATGGAAGCTAAATTATTAAAAAGCGACTTTGGAGAAGGAATAAACTATAAAATTATATATAATGGAGTAGAAACAGAAAGAGAGGATATTCCGTTGTATAATTTAAAAGAAAGATTTAACTTAAATAACTATATATTATGTGTAGGGAAAATATGCAATATGAAGAATCAATTAACTCTTGCAAAAATCTGTAATGAATTAGGTAGACAGTTGGTGCTTATAGGTAGTGTTGATGATAAAAGCTATTTTAACGAATGTATACAATTTAAGAATGTTATGTATTTAGGCTTCATGGACAGTTATAATATATATAATGCTTATCGATTTGCTAAAGTTCATGTACTTCCAAGTTTTGTTGAGAATCCAGGGTTATCTAACCTAGAAGCAGCTGCTGCTGGTTGTAATATAGTTTCTACCTCAGAAGGAACTTCGAAAGAGTATTTTAAGGAAATGGCACTTTATTGTAACCCTTATAACGAAGAAGATATTGCCTTAGCAGTTGAAAAAGGATTTAAGCAGCGTAAAAATTCTTATCTAAAAAATCATATTTTACAAAACTATAATTGGGAAAAATGCATTAATGCTTTGTATGAATACTATAAGAAGATATTATTATAGGAAATGTTTTTTTATATAAACTAAGAAGTGAAAAATATTTATCTGATTATTGATAAGTTGGTCAATTGATAAAAAGTGGTATGATTGGAATACCACTTTTTAACTATTATTCTCATATTATACAGTTATAGTGCTAATATAATCCTCTGTATAACCAATTATTTTAATCTTTCCTGAAGATACTCCATCTTCTATTTTATATGTGGGTTGTTTAGAGGAAGCATGTCTTATACAAACATAATTGAATCGATCTGTAGCATATATTGAAAAACCCTTATCTACGCAATTTTTTAAAAATTCCATATCATATCTATATGATTTTTCAGAGAATATTAGTTTTTCAAAAACACTTTTTTTTATAACCATAGTAGAAAATTTTACATATTTCACATATTTATCTTCGATATTAGGTAGTATAATTACAAGTAACTGGTAGTTTTCGGAGTAAGCATAATAACTACATTTGCCTACTATATCTGCGTTACTATATTTAAATGCATTTACAGCATCCACTAAATAATTTTCTCCATAGTAGTTATCATCAAAAAATGCTACATATTCCAAGTTACTATGCTCAATAGCATAGTTTAAACATTGAACTAAAGATTTTTTTTCGCCTATTTGAATTATTTTTATATTTTTATAGTCTCTATATTTATTGTGCCATGGGTTTATATTTATACCATTATTATTAACTATAATGATTAATTCTTTATTTTTATGGAGTTGTCTTTCATAATTTTTAAATATAATTTCCATGTTATCTTCTTTATCTATACATGTTATGATAGATACCCCAGGAGTATTAGGTTTTTTATAATTTATGCCTACCTTGTCTAAAATAGTTTCAAGTCTTAATGTATAGGTATGATGATTAAAAATTTCTCTTTCACCAAGTAAGGATAATCGATCTCTAAATTCCTTATCTTTTATTAAGAGTTCAAGGTACTTTATGGTATCTTCTTTTGTTCTAGGTAATTTAACGATTTTAGGAAACGTTTTTTCTATGCCTGGAGAATAGCTACTGATTACATTTATACCGCATGCTAATAATTCAAAAACTCTTCTTGAAAACATAGTTGAGCTATCATCTACTGAATTTACATTTAAAAATATATTATATTTTTTGTAGAGGTCAGCAATTTTTTCATATGGAACATACCCCTTAATAAAAGTATGATATATTTCTGGGAATCTAAAATAATTGTCAAGATAGACATTGTTATAATTGTAATTTCTGTCATAAATATGCAAATTATATTTTAAAGCTGGTTCTAATATATACTTCATATTTTTTTTTCTATGAAAATGTCCAATATTATACCAAGCACCAGCAAAAGCAACATTACCTATTTTTTTTTGTTCTTTATTTATTGGATTATGAGTTTTTATTTGTGCTGCAAATGGTAATGTATACACCCGATCATGCTGTAAAAAAACTTTATATTTCTCAATGCAGTTTTCATCTGTAGTAAAAATATAATCAAATAGTTTAGCAGCCTCGATGAATTCATCAAAATGATAAGGATCTTCTTTATTCCAAAAAACAGTAGGTATCTGAAGTCTTTTGCATAATTCTGTTACATTTTGTAGTGTAGTACCTTCTTTGCTATCTATGCTTGAAATTTTACCATACCAATCTCCATTAACTCCCATCCACGCAGATTCTATTAATAACAAATTGGGTCTTTCGTCTTGCAAAACCTGTATCCAGTTTTTTATATCTAATTGAATTAAGTCACATTCGTATTTTAAGTTTTGGTAACTAAAATCATCAAGAATACACGCTATTTTTAAATAAGGTTTTTCTATTATGATATTTTCATTTGAGGATCTTATAAGTTTATATTTATTATAAGGATAAAAGTTCATATAGTATCACCTGTTAAAACATACTTTTATTTAAGTTTGAAAAAATAAATTATATATTTATATAGCAAATATATGTTCTTGAGTCATAAGCATGTTTTTCAGTTATAGACTTATTTTATTATATATGTAAAAATTCCAAATGGTGAAAGTATTTTATATTGAACAGTAAAAAGTACTGTATAACAGTTGAAATAGAGTAAAAAAATGTTATTACTGATTGTTATCACAGATATAACATAACAAACATAAAATGAAATAAAAAAGTGAATTGAAGGAACAGTAAAAAAATAAATGTATCTAGTAGAGAGTGAGGTTACGAGGTGAGAAGAAAGTGGTTGAAGATAATTATGATAAAAAAGAGTTGCCAGTTTTACTAAGTCAAGAGACTAATAAAAAAAAATCACGTATAAAAGTAGCGTGTATTTTGGATGTTTTTAGTTATGAGTGCTTAAAATATGAGTGCAATTTAATTCAATTATATTCAGATAGTTGGAAAAATATATTGCTACAAGAAAAACCGGACTTATTATTAGTAGAATCAGCTTGGAAAGGAATTGATGAAAGCTGGAGAAAAAAGGTTGGTTATCTTGCTAAATCTCAAGATAGGACACTAGAAAAACTAGTTAAGTTTTGTAAGTATTTAAAAATTCCTACAGTATTTTGGAATAAGGAAGACCCATATCACTTTGAGCTTTTTTTACCTGCAGCAAAATTATTTGAATATATATTTACTACTGATGTTAACTGTATAAGCAGGTATAAAGAACTTCTAGGGCATAAAAATGTATATGTATTACCATTTGGAGCACAGCCTAAAATCCATAATCCTGTAGGCAAAGATAAGGAAAAGCTTGGATATGTCGCATTTGCTGGAACATGGTATAATAATGGACATTTAAATAGAAAAAGAAATATGGAAAATGTATTAAAGCCAGCTTTAATATATGGATTACAAATTTACGATAGAAATTATAATTATACTGTAAGTGAAAGCTACAGATTTCCAGATATCTTTCGATCTTGTAATAGAGGATGTATTCCATATGAAGAGATGTATCAAACTTATAAGAAATATAATGTATTTTTAAATGTAAATTCTATGGATGATAGTCCTACAATGTTTTCAAGAAGAGTTTTTGAATTATTAGCCTGTGGTACAAATGTAATTAGCAGCTATTCTTTGGGAATAAAGAATATGTTCTCTAAAATTGTTAAATTGTCTATGAGTGAAGAAGAGACTTTAAAACATTTAGAATCTTTATTAAGGAATAAAGAGCTAAGAGATAGATTATCATTACAGGGACAAAGGGAAGTTTTTAATAAACATACCTATACTCATCGTTTTGAAAGTATGTTAGATAAAGTTGGAATTTTGTATAAAAAGCAATCTAGCCCAAGTGTATCTATTATAACATGTACAAATCGTTGTGATAGTGTTAATAATGTATTTTTAAATTATGAAAGACAGAAATATGAAAATAAAGAGCTTATTATTATATTAAATAATAATAGCATGAATTTGGATACTTGGGAAAAGAAAGCTAGCATGCATAAAGATGTAAAGATATTTCGACTAGATGAGGAAAAATCTTTAGGGGAATGTTTAAATTATGCAATCAGTAAATCTAGTTTTGACTATGTAGCTAGATTTGATGACGATAACTATTATGCATCGGAATTTATAGGGGATATGATGAATGCTTTCAAATATACTGATGCAGATATTGTAGGTAAACACACATATTATGCATATTTAGAAAAAAGTAAAACCTTAGTTATTAGATTTCCAGATTTAGAAAATCAATATGTAAAATTTTTATGTGGTTCAACTACGATTATAAGAAAAGCAGTATTAGATCAGGTGGAATTTACTGGTAAATCAGAAGGATGTGATACAGATTTTTTAAAAAGATGTATACAGAAAAATATTAAATTATATTCAACAGATAGGTTTAATTATGTTTATATTAGACACTCATCTAGTAATGATCATACCTGGAAAATAAAAGATGAAGAATTCTTGAACAAATGTAAGATAATTGAATGTGTAGATGATTATAGGCAAATTACAACTGTATAGATTATCTCTTGATTTTTTTAAATCCTGCAAATTTTTAAAGTGCAGGATTTTACTCTGTAAAAGCTAAAATATATTTTAATCACAAAGTAGACAAGACTTACATATAATCTAAGTAGAACATTAATTTATCATATATATGTTTATTATATTCCTGATATGGACTGTATGTTTGAAAATGAACCACTTATGAAAATTACAACAGATGGGGAGTTAGCTGTATTTGAGCATAAAGCTTTTTGGACAGCCATAGATACATTTAAAGATATAGAAAGAGTTAATTTTATGGAGTGGTGACAGTTTATTAAGTGGAAAAAGAGCAACAGAAGCAGTTAAGAAAAAATTAGAGTAGTGATATAAAGTAACAAGTCTATGCCTAATAAAAATGGAGGCGTAAAGATGAAAGATAAAATAAAAAAACTAATACAGGATGGAATAAAGTTGAAAGAAAAATATAAAAATAACTATTCTGATGTTAGCAATTATAAAAAAGAATTTTTAAATTGGATCAATGAGTACAAGCATCTAATTGAATATATTGAAGGTAAAGACTGTATTAGATATAAGAACTTTTGTTTATGGATTAATAGCATAGAGAATATAAGTTGTGAGCTCCTTGATGTTCTAATTGGATTTCTAAAGGGAATGGAGACTTCTATAGAAGATTAGATGAATTTATGGGAGATACAGTATATAAATTATAAGTAGATCTTAAAATAATTTATATAAATATTATTAAAGGTGATAAAATATGTGTAATGAAGATAAATGTAAAGATGTATCAGATAAACAAATAGATACTAAAGAATATAACTATACAATAGTTGAAGATATTTCAATTAATAGTAACAATGTTTTTATCAAAAAAAGTAATTTGTTACAGATTAAAAATGATAACAAATCATTACTTGTTACTTCATCTTTGTCAAATAAGCAATTTCAGTATATATCCTATATTGAACCTAATGTAGTATTTTCAATACGTCCTTCTAAAAAAATTTTTACTTTATCTAATGATTATAACTACAAAGTACAATTTTCAGGAGAAAAAGATGAAAGTATTTTAGTATCTATGTGTATTGTTTTTTATTCGGAAAAAGAAAAAATAAATTTAGAGTTTATTAATTTAAATGAAGAAAAAGTTATTACACCTAGTTCAGATGCAAAGTTCTATAGATTAGGAATTAGAATTGAAGGTAAAGGAAAGTGCAACTTAAAAAATATAAAAATATACAAAGAAAAACAGATAGATTTTATGAACTTTTCTGATTTAAGAAAATTAGGCTTTGATAGTCCAGCATCCACTGAAGATTTGAAAATTGCATGTATTTTTGATGAATTTACAATGGAATGTTATAAGCCTATGTGTAGATTGATAACATTTACTCCGTATAATTGGAAAGCAGTATTTTCTATAGATAAACCTCATATTCTAATGGTAGAATCTGCATGGAAGGGCATTGAAGGAAGTTGGAATAGAAAAGTTGGATATTATAATGAAGAAAATATAAAAGAGTTAAAAGAGATGACGGAATGGTGTAAAAGCAATTGTGTTCCTACTGTATTTTGGAATAAAGAAGATCCAGTTCATTTTGATAGATTCATTGAAACATGTAAATATTTTGATTATATATTTACTACAGAAAAAAGTTGTATAGATGAATATAAGAAATTTTTAAAGCATGATAGAGTATATTTTCTACCTTTTGCAGCACAACCTAAAATTCATAATCCAATAAAAATAGCTGAGAATAGAGAAAATAAGATTTGTTATGCAGGTTCATACCATGCATCTAAATTTAAGGAGAGACAGGAAGATTTTGATAGGTTATTTACTGCGGCATCAAAGTATGGAATAGATATTTATGATAGAAACTTTATAAATAATGACCCTGGATTTAAGTTTCCAGAGAAATATGTGCCTTTTATAAAAGGATATTTAAAGGCTGATGAAATAGAAAAAGCATATAAAGGGTACAAAGTATTTATTAATGTAACTAGTGCAAAGAATGCATTAAGTATGTTTTCAAGAAGAGTATTTGAAATTATTGCCTCTTATACCCCTATTGTTAGTTCATATTCAACGGGAATTAAAGATATATTTGGTGATATAGTTGCTGCAAGTGATGATGCTAATGAGTTGTCAAAATGCTTTAATCTGTTAATGAATGATGAGGAATATTATAATAGGATAGCTTTAAGTGGATTAAGATTGGTTTTGAAAAAACACACTTATGAAGAACGATTAAACTATATATTGAATATAGCTAATATAAATATAGAATGTAGTGGCCCTATAATTAGTGTCATTAGTATAATTAGATCTTTAAAAGAGTTAACCGTTATTTTAGATCAATTTAAATATCAATCATATAACAATAAAGAGTTAATATTACTGATTGATAACTTTGATGATATTGAGTCCTTATCTGATAAGTATATTGATAAAAATGTAAAAGTTTTGTCTTTAAATTCTTTAAATAAAAGTTTGCCTGTAATTGACATTGTAAATGGAGATTATATAAGTTATTTTTCTTATAACAATTATTATGGAAGATATTTTTTAGAAGATCTTATATTAGCTAAAAAATATGCAGATGCGTCTATAGTGGGAAAGAAATCATATTATAAACTTGAAAAGAAGTCTAATTTAATTGACGAATTGAAGCTGGAGAATAAAGGACAAGAATTTGAGTATGTTGACAATTTAGATTATGACAGTTGTATAATTAATAAAAATATTTTCAAATTCAAAAAAATAGAGGATTTAATATCTGAGTCATTAAATAATCATATGATAAAAAATTGTTTTAAATTTGGGTACAGATTGTTTAGTATAGATAAGTACAATTTTGTTTCGAATTATGACCATAATTTAAAAAATAAGGAGATATTGAAACAGATCGAATTTTAGAGTTAAAGTAAAAAAGAAAACTGTTTTAATATAATGGGGGTGAATGGAGTGATGGGTAATAGAGACGTTAAAGATAACAATAGTAATAAACTAGAAGAAAAGACATTTAATGATTTAATAGTAGATCTAAGAGAAAATAAGTGGCAAAAAGAAGCCGGAGATAATATAACAATATCCAATAATAATAACTTTCTAAAAATAGAATCTTGCTTATTGAATAATAAGTTTCAATATATAGGATATGAAATAATGAGTCCATTTAATAATGTTAACGCAGTTAACTTTAAAAATATACAAGAAAACGCTATGTTCCTAATAGATTTTGTAGGGAAGTTTACGGGAAGTATTAATGTTCAATTATTCATTGTTGGATATTCGGATAAAGAAAAATTAGAAGTTAATAGTTTTGAATTAAATAGTACAAGATATATTTACGCTAAGGCAGGAACAAAAAAAATAAGAGTAGCCCTCAGAGTTACTGGAATTGGAAAAGCTCTTATAGAAAAAATTAGTATAAAAGTATTTAATCAATATTATAGCGCTATTTTAGAAGAGCAGATCATTGGAGATTTTAATAAAAAACAGGATAAGTATCTAGTATTAACTAATATTTATCCTAGTTCAAATAATCTTTATAGAAACGCATTTGTTCATAGGAGGGTTTTACTTTATAGAGAAAGTGGATTAAATATAGATGTTTTTTCTTTATCCAGAAATCCATCAGGTTTCGGCAAATATGAGTTTAAAGGGAGCACAGTTTTTACAGGAGATAGTAGTGGTCTTAGTACTTTATTAAAATATAGAAATTATAAAAAAATATTAATACACTTTGTAAATGAAGAAATGATAACCTCTATTAAAAAGACAGCTCCAGATATTCCTTTAGTAATTTGGATACACGGCTTTGAAACAGAAAATTGGTATAGAAGATGGTTTAATTATGATTTCATAAAAAAGGACATTGATACAATAATAAATGGATTAGGTGAAAATAATAAAAAAATAGAATTTATGAGAAATTTATATACAAATACAGATAAGCAAATAACTTTTATTTTTGTATCAAAATGGTTTAAGGAAAAAATAGCTGAAGAAGATATAGGATGTAAAGTTAAAAATTTCAATATTATACCCAATGTTATAGATGAAGACTTATTCAAATTTAATAAGAAAGATAAAGAAAAAAGAAAAAAAATCCTAAGCATAAGACCATTTAGTTCAAAAAAATATGCTAATGATTTATCAGTGAAGGCAATATTAGAATTATGTAAAAGTGATTTTTTTGAGGAGTTAGAATTTGTAATTTATGGTCAAGGCATTTTATTTCATGAAACTTTAAATCCTATAAAGCATTTTGGAAATATAAAAATTTTTGAAACTTTTCTAACTCAAGAACAAATAGCAGAACTTCATAAGCAGTATGGAATATTTCTTTGTCCTACTAGATTGGATTCACAAGGAGTTTCTATGTGTGAGGCTATGTCAAGTGGATTAGTTCCTATATCTAACAACATTACAGCTATTCCAGAGTTTGTTCAAAGTAATTGTGGTATTTTAAGTAGAGCAGAAGATTACAAAGGAATGGCAGGTGGAATTGAATATTTGTATAAAAATCCGGATAAGTTTATAGAGATGTCCTCAAATGCTTCGAAATATATCCAAAAAAAATGTGGTAAAAGTGAAGTAATCACAAAGGAGGTAGAGCTGATTTTAAATAGAAATTGAGAATTATGAATTAAATGTAAGGAGATTTTTTATGAATAAGGTTGCATTTTGGAATTCTCCATATCCTTTTAGAGATTTGTTATTGTTTTCAGTTAAAGATAAAGCACTTAATAATAGTCAAATTGAAAATATAAGGAAAGAAGCTTTAAAAATAAATTTAACATTTCTACCTCAGAGAACGTATGGACAAATATCTAATTTTGTAATAACGAAAGATTTGGAAGGATTCACACAAAAAAATGAAGTAACTTTTTTTTCAGGGATAGCTCAATTAAATAATAAATTCTATTTTGGACAGAAGTCTTTGCCTTTAAATGAAAGTATACAGAAAGAGCTTTATGATAGTGTTGGATTATTTACTTTAATTGATATTAATGATGAAAATATAAAAATAACTCAGGATTTTTTCGGGTGTGGGACTTTATTTTACTTTGATGAGAAGAACCTTTTCATTATTTCTAACAGATATCATTTGATATTACTTTTTCTTTCGTGGATTGGGCATAAAGGAAGATTGGATAGTGATAAAGTTATAGCAACACTTTACTCTGATACTACATTCCTTAGCCAAAATATTTCAAGTAAGATGGATATTATAGGTGTTAAGCAGTTAGCATTTGACCATGAAGCTAAGGTTGATAAGGATGGATGGAAAATAGCACCCAAAGAATCTGTAATAGATGCTTTGACAGGATGTAGTAACAAAGAGTATGATGAATTGCTAGAAAAAGGAAAGAAAGAGGTTATAGACAATATTAGAGCTGTAATAGAATCAAACTTATTTGAAAAGCTTATAACTGACCTATCAGGAGGTATGGATAGCCGATCAGTTTTTGGTGCAATTTTAAATATTGAAGATGTTATTAAAAAAATTGAAATTTATACAAAAGATATACCTGGATCGTCAGACCTTCAAATTGCTGCAGGATTAAAAAATCTTTTTGGTGGTAGTTTTTATAGTGAAATAGGAAGACCTCAGTTTCCAATGACAGTATCAGAAAGCTTTGATATTTGGCGAAGCTATTTTATGGGGACTTATTATAGATTAGCAATTGGTGCATGGTCTCCAAAAGGTGAAAATAATTCACAAATAAGATTTAGTGGTGGATGTGGTGAAATTTATAGAACCTTTTGGAGTAAAATATATAGAAATAAAGTTGATGGTGCAAATTCAATTGAGGAGTTAGTTATTAGATTAACAAATTCATTTTCCCGTTCAGCAGTAGCAGCATACCCCAATGCTCAAAATAGACTTAATGAACTACTTGTTAATGAGATAAGTGAACTTCCGGGGACAACACCTATGGATAAGTTTGAATCTCATTATGTATATTTTAGAAACAGGTATCACTTTGGTATGAGAGCTTATGAATGTTTTCACGATTGTCTAATGTGGTTTCCATTAATGTCCAAATCTTTATTTAAAGCATCAAGATCTTTGACTTTTGAAGAGAAATATAATTCTAAACTTATGTTAGAACTTACTGAACGTATGCAACCTATATTAATATGGATTGATTATGCATCTAAGCCTGCATCTAATAATAAAACTTTATATAATATTTCAATATCAGATATTAGGTTCAAAGGATGTAAGGTGCTACTTGATTCAAATATAGACGATTGGAACGCTATTAATTTAAGAAATAAAGAAATTTTACAAAACTTAAGAGAAAAAATGAATTCTAAATTCTACAGTGACTGGAAGAATGTTCATCAACATTTGCAGAGAGAAACCATTAATGCATTTTATGAACTTAGTAGTTATAGTTCTGATCTTGATATGATTTTAGGAAAAGACTTTGTTAATTATATAGAAAAATCCTCCTCAAACCCTAGAGGAATATATCAGATTTGCTCTAAACTTAGTTCACTTAGAGATCAGATTGCAATATTTTCATAATAGGAATTTGAAAGTATGTAAATTATATATATCAAGATATTAAAAAATCAGGAAATTTTATTAGTAAGCCTAGTAAAATTTCCTGATTTTTTTATTTAGACAATATCACAATAAATACATAGTTGTGTGTACTTATAGCATTTTCTTAAGTTGTTGTGAAGATATCTTTTAAATTTTATATAAAGTAACTTTATCATAATAAGGAAAAGTATTTCTAGTATCTACGACTATTAAAGGACTTTCCATTAATGATTCCATTTCAGGTAAGTCAAATGTGATACCAGGTTGTTTTGCAGCGATTACTAAGCAATCAACATCTTTAATACATTCTTTGAAGCTTGAGGTTTGAAAATCATAGATCAATGGAACGACAGGATCATAAGCTTTTACTTTAGCTCCTTCTTTTAATAAACAGTCAACAATGTTTAAAGAAGGACTTAATCTACAGTCTGCACAATAATCTTTCATCGCAAGGCCAACTACAGCAATGGAAGAATCAGAAATATCTTTATTAGCATCCTTTAGTGCCTCCTTTATTTTTTGTACAACCTTAAGAGGCTTCTCATCATTAATACTTCTTGCAATGTGTGTTAGATTTAGAGGCACATTTAAATTTACTAATGCTTCTTTCAAATAACCAAGGGCATTAGGAAGACAATAACCACCAACACCTGGGCCTGGTTGAAGTAATTTTACTCGAGGATGAGTATTAGCTAAGTTTTGGAGTTCATATATATCTATATTTAAAGCAGAAGCAGCTTCGCCTAGTTCGTTAATTAAAGCTATATTAACATCCCTTTGTATATTTTGAGCTACCTTCACCATTTCTGCAGTTCTAATATTAGAAGCTTTATAAATAGGAGCATCTGATAAAGATTTTAGAAAGTCTTCGGCTGCTTTATAGCTTTCTTCATTAATTCCAGCTAAAACCTTAGGATTATTCCTAAATTCTTCGAAAGCATGAGTTTCTGCAATAGTTTCGGGACAGTATGCCAAGTAAACTGGTATGCTTAATGCCTCTAATTGAGGAAGTATGAAATTTTCACATGTACCAGGAATCATCGTAGTTCTAAAAATTAATAAGTCTCTTGGTACAAGATTAGGAAGTAGTTCATCAATTACTGACTGAATAGGAGACAAATCTTGAGAGTTATCTTCTTTTGTACCAATTCCTACTGTAATTATAAAAACAGAAGGTTGGTTATCTATTCTTTTAAATTTAGTACTAACAGCTAATTTTTTTTGTTTAATTAAGTCTAAAATAATTTCGGATATATGCTTACCATTATAATACTCATACATAATAATATTTTTAGTTTTTATATTTGTTATAGTATCTGGATTTATATCAATTCCTTGAACTTGCTTGTTATTTAAAGCAATAGATGCAGCTAAAGGTAATCCTATATGACCAAGTCCAAAAACATACACATTCATGTCCATTTTCCTCCTAATGTAGAATTATTAATTACATATATAATCAAATAATTCTTTTATCTAATATATAAAATATGAGAGGTCTCATCAATAGCTACTTTTTATTGACAGAGTTCTAATAGAAAACTTAATATTTTACGAACTGAATTTTTTACCAATTATATGATCTAAATTGACGTATTTTGATAATTCATTTACGTAAGCTAAAGATTCGAAAGTTCCAGAATCTGTCCACCAGCCTTCTAGTACATCATAACTAAGAGAACCATCAACTATATACCAATTATTCACATCTGTTATTTCAAGTTCTCCTCTGGCAGATGGCTGCAATGTTTTAATTATATTAAAGACTCTATTATCATACATATAAATACCAATTACGCAGAAATTGCTTTTTGGTATTTTGGGTTTTTCTTCTATACCTATAATTTTATCCCCATTAATTTCAGCAATACCATATCTTTGGGGGTCAGGAACTTTTTGGATTAGTATTTTAGCACCATTATCTTGTTTTTCAAAATCATTTACAAATTTATTTATATTATCTTGAAAAATATTATCACCAAGTATAACTACACATTTATCTCCATTAACAAAATTTTCAGCAAGTGATAATGCTTGAGCAATCCCTCCAGCTTGATCTTGAATTTTATAGGTAAACGTTACCCCAAAGTCATACCCACTACCTAAAATATTTACAAAAGACCCTATATGCTCTTTTCCAGTTACAATGAGTATATCAGTGATGCCAGCTTCTTTTAATTTAGCTATGGGATGAAATATCATTGGATATTTGCCTACTGCAAGTAAATGCTTATTAGTTGCTTTAGTTAATGGGTAAAGTCTAGAACCTGTTCCACCTGCAAGAACTATACCTTTCATTTATATTTTCTCTCCTTGTTTTCAATATATTTTAAGTTGAATGTTGAAATACTCTTATAATTTCATAATATAAATTTTTAGACAAACTGTTACTGTATGGGGAAAGTATAAAGTATGATCAATCACTAAAAAAAATAACCTACATATAAATAAAGTAAGGTATAGAATCGTGGACAATATCTTTACGAACTATTTAGAGTAAATTGTTTGATTGGAGGCAATTAGTATATGATTAATGTAACTAAAACTTATCTTCCACATTTAAAAAAATATGAAAAATATGTAGAAAAAATATTTAAGTCAGGATGGCTTACTAATAATGGAGAGTTGGTACGGAAACTTCAAACACAATTGAAGGAGTACTTAGGTATAAAAAATATAGTTTTAGTTTCTAATGGAACATTAGCATTACAGTTGGCATATAAACTTTTAAATTTGAAAGGTAAAGTAATTACAACTCCATTTTCCTTTGTTGCTACTGTAAGCAGTCAGGTATGGGAGGGACTAAGCCCTAAATTTGTAGATATAGATAAAAAAACCTTTAATATAAATCCCAATAAAATAATTTCTAATATTAATCAAGACACCGCTGCAATTGTACCAGTTCACGTATTTGGTAACAGCTGTGAGGTGGAAAAGATAGACACAATATCAAAGGATCTTAATCTTAAAGTGATTTATGATGCTGCTCATGCATTCGGTGTAAAATATAAGGGAGAAAGTGTATTGAATTATGGAGATATATCCACCCTTAGTTTTCATGCCACTAAGGTGTTTCACACGATAGAGGGTGGTGCACTTGTAATGAATGATGATGAACTTTATCATAAAGCTCAACTTATGATTAATTTCGGTATAAAATGCCCAGAATGTATTGAAGATTTAGGGATTAATGCAAAAATGAATGAGTTTCAAGCAGCCATGGGACTTTGTGTGTTAGAGGATATAGATAAAATTTTAGAGGGAAGAAAAAAAGTATATGAGTATTATATGAATAATTTACCTAATAGTCTAACTTTTCAAAAGAAAAATGAAGATGGAACTTTAAATTATGGATATTTTCCAGTTGTATTTAGAGAAGAAGAAGTGTTAATTAGAGTGAAGGAAAACCTAAATAATGAAGGCATA
The DNA here is from genome assembly GCF_001623875.1 of Clostridium magnum DSM 2767. GTDB lineage: Bacteria > Bacillota > Clostridia > Clostridiales > Clostridiaceae > Clostridium_AM > Clostridium_AM magnum. Next base: position 740,114 of record NZ_LWAE01000001.1, read on the forward strand.
TATCCAAGAAGATATTTTTATCCTTCTCTTCATGAGTTATCTTATATAAGAAAACAGAGGGATGTACCTAACTCATCATATATATCAAAACTAATTTTATGTTTGCCAATATATTATTCTATGGAATTAAATGTAGCAAAAAAGATTGTTGAGATAATAAAAAATCAAATTTAAAAAGAGAAATCAGGCTAAGGTTAAAAGAAGCTTGCCTGGTTTTTATATTTACTTTAATTTTATATTTTGTTCATATTTACTATTTCTATATCTTTATGAGCAAAAACGCCTATCTTTTCAGTAAGTATAGATTTATCAACATCCTTATTCTGAAGCCAGTTCACAATAGCCTTGGGTAAATTTACACCTGCTATATGACTGAATGGATAACCTCCGCCAAAACGGGCATTCATTTCTAATATATAAGGAGTTTTATCAACCATGAACACATCCATATCTAAATTGGCTATATGACGAAGTTTTTCACTAATAGATTTACCTAAATCTTTTAATACTGAATTGCTAACAGTTTCAGCACAATCAGTTTCACCAGACCGCATTGTATATTTTATTTTTACAATGGTGTTTTGATAATTACCATTTAAATCATTTATTACATCTAAGCCATGCTCTTGACCTTTTAATTTTTCTTGAATTATTACACTATATTCAAGTCTATCCCTAGATTCATATTAAAGGTAAGTGTTCATAATGTTTTGCTTCGTCTTGTTGTACAATATTCTTAGTTCTAATTCATTGTCTGCTTCGTGCACTGAAATAGATCCCATACCCCAACGTGGTTTTATCATCACAGGATATTGAATTTTACAAGATTTTATGGCTTGGATCGCAGTTTCAAGTAATATATAGGTTTTAGATGTATGGAAACCATTATTGATAAGAAATTGGTATGTCTTCTATTTATCATTGCAGATATTAATAACAGTCTTATCTGAAACAATCACCTTTAGTCCTATGTCTTCAAATAGCTTCTTATTAGCAGCGAGTATTGGAAGGTCTATATCAAATAAAGAGATAATTGCGTTTATTTGATTTTCAATACAATATTTTTTTAGAAACGGAATATAGCTATCTTCGTATATTGACGGTGCAATGACACATTTATCTGCACATTGAAATGCAGGATTAAGATCACTACTGATGGAAACATGTACCTCACCATTAATTCCTATAATTTCCTTAAAATACTTAACCAGATAGCTTCGTCGCCCAACTGAAGTTAAAAGTATCTTCATAGCTCCCCACCTAATTAAATTTGGCTCATTAAGTCTAATGACATATCCCTCACACAACAATACTTGTCATTATCTTTTATATATATTCTTGGTGGACAATTAATAAAACAGTTATTTTTGCATATAGTATACTTACCTGCATAATGGAATGTTATTAAGTCGCCATTCTGAAATTCATTATAATTTTGTAAGTAAAGAAGTCTGTCTTTCTCTATGCAGGTACTACCACAAATAATTTGTTTTGGTATTTTTAAAGCACTGTTACAATTTGTTGAAAACGCAAACTGCTTAGTGGTCATATAAGGACTATTATGCAATAGTGAACCGTCCACTGTCACTATAGTTGTGTCTCTTATAACCCTAACATTAATTACACGATATAAATAATCAATTGCAGTTACATGTATAGATACACCAGGTTCAAGAATTAATTGAACTTTATCAGGAGATACAGCATTCTTTAATTGATCGCAAATCACTTTGCTGTAATCTTTCATAGTGGGTTTACATGGCAACTGCTTTCCTCCCCAAAAACCGCCACCAATATCGATAAATGTTAATGAGTCAGCCATTTTATATTGCAAAATTAAATCAACAGCTTTCTTAGCTAGAGCCTTAAAAACTGCAATACTGCGAGTTTTAGTACTATAGTGCATATGCAGTCCATGCACTTTTAATCCTAATTTTTTTAGGAGAGTTAGAGATCTTTCAAAATCGCCATTTTCCACGCAAATCCCAAATCTACTTACGTCAGATCCTGATATAGTTTCACCAGGGCAAATTTTTTCTAAATCAAAATTCACGTGAATACCAATATTGCACTTTTCTTTTTTTAAAAATTTAATATTTCTCTTTATGATTTCAAGGTCCTGAAAATTATCTACGTTTACAATGCTACCTTCATTAAGAGTATTAAGAAGCATTTGTTCATCTTTTTGAGGTCCGTTATATATAATACTTTGACAGTCAAAACCTTGAGAAAGTCCGAAGGAATACTCATCACTTTACACAGTTTCCGCTAAAAAATCAGAGGATTTTGCGTACTGGAGTAAAAAAGGCAAATGATTAGTTTTTATAGAATAACCAAAGCCTATGTTGTTTCCCCATTCATTTTTGAACTCCGAAATAATGCAAGTAACATTTTCATTGAACTTTTGTAAATCAATAATATAGCAAGGTGTATAAAGCGGCTGAGAAATAAAATTATATTTGTCCTTAATCATAAACTGCTTAATGCGATTAGGGGTACAATTAAGGGAAGTTCTTATAAAGATGAGAAGTTATTTAAGACAGTGGAAAATTTAACAAATTGTCTTGGACTAACAGGGCCATTGGATGTAGAAGCTTTTCTGATAAATGGTGAGTACTACATTTCAGCGGTAAATCCTCGTTTCTCAGCTGGTTACATTTTTGATGATGCTTGTGGTATGGATTTTTGCGGTTTAATGATAAATAATATGCTTAGAAAAAAATATCCCCAATATTGGTGGTTATGAGGAAAATATCCTTATGTTAAGATATTACAAGAATTTATATATAAAGCCTGATTCAATATTACCTGAAAAATATAATTTTAACACCACTTTACAAGTAATTTAAGTTACCAAAAAATACAACGTACCAAATACCTCTTAATTATCAATACTAATATTGAGCAAACCAGCACTGATTAGGAGGTATCTAGTACTATGATTAGTATTGACGAAAAATCAACAATTAAAACAATAGAAAATTATTTAAGTAAATATCGCTCCATCTTCAATAAGCGGAGCTTTCATATATTTATTTTACTTGTTACTGCTATGCTTTCAACTCAAGAAGTTCGTTCTATAAAATTTTTATATGACAATTTTATCAAAAAGTATTGGAATAAAGTTCTTAATAGCTTTTATTATTTTTTATCCTATACAAACTTCTCGATAGAGAGCTTAATGTTTGCAACAGTAAAAATAGCAATCTCACTTATTCCCGAAGAGCTTAAGTCTACTATAACTATATTCTTAATTATAGATGACACACTTCAAGCTAAATTTGGAGATAAGTTTGATTGTTACGGTAAGCTTTTTGACCATACAAAGCATGATGGCACCTCTTTCTTAAATGGACATTGCTTTGTATCATTGGTTATAAGCATCCCTATACTCTTTTGTGGTAAAATCAAATACCTTACATTGCCAGTTGGATATAAACTCTATGATAAGAGTGAAACCAAACTTGAAATAGCTGGTAAGATGATACAAAACATTATGCTGTTACTATTAGATTACCAAGTTATAGTGTTATGCGATAGTTGGTACACTAAAAGACCTTTTCTAAATATGTTCAGAAATTATACCAATCTTTCTATCATAGGGGCAGTCCGTTCTGATACCAGCATATATGATTTATGTCCAGAACCTACTGGAAAAAGAGGACGCCCAAGAAAGAAAGGTTTAAAACTTAATATTAGAGATTTTGACTACACTAAAGAGGATGACTACTATATTGCAACTAAAAAGGTTTTAACAAATTTGTTTAATGAACCTGTTATAGTAACAGTAACAACTACAGATGTAGATAAATTCTCATCTGTAAGAGTTTATATTTGCTCCATAGAGCCATCAGATATACAAATTTTTAAAAACTATACTGTAGATGAATGTAAAGCTGATAAAGAAAGACCAACTCTTATTCCATTTTTTGCATATAAATTCAGATGGAATATAGAAGTGTTTTTCTATCAACATAAATTCTTTTGGTCTTTTGGTAACTACATGGTACGAAATAAAAAGGCAATAGAAAATTATACTAATTTACTGGCTATCGCCTATAGCTTTGTAGTAATATTGCCTTTTATTCATAAGTCTTTTTCTAAATATAAATTTCAAAGTCCTCAAGAAATTAAAAATGCTATCTCTTACCAAATATCAAAAGAATTAATATTAAGCACTTTCGTGCAAAAGATACAAAAGAGCAATATTAATCAAGAAGCTTTAGAGGCAATTAATTCCTTAATATATTTAGATGAGGTTAGTTAATTTTCTTGTAAAGTGGTGTAATTTTAATAAGAAAGAGGAAAAATGATTTTGTTTAGCTGCTGTTATATCCCATAGAATATTAATTGATGCATAAGGAAACAGATTGTCGGATAGCGCAGTAACATTACCTTTAACTAAGGTAGGTTATGTATATTACCAGTATAGTTTTATTTGGTACAAATTAAAAGTGTAAGATAAAATGCTTACACTTTTTAATTTTGCCATTAAACAAATATTCTTCATTTAAGATAATATACTTTTGGCACATTTTATGGCAGTAGGAATAAAATGAATTTAGATAATAATATTCCACTTGTTAGTGTTCTAATACCATCATATAATAGACCACATTTTCTTAAAATTGCTTTAGAGAGTGTCCTTCATCAATCTTATAGAAATATAGAGACCATAATTTGTGATGATAGTACAAATTATGAAGTAAGAAATATGCTCCAGCCGTACTTGGAAAGGTATGTGCAAATAAGTTATTTCAACAGTGTGGAAACAGTATGACGACTAGGCACCGCAGAAAATCGTAAAAGATGCTTTAGCCTAGCTTCAGGTTAATATGTAAATTTTCTAAATGACGATGACGTTTTTTACCCAAAGAAAATAGAAAGAATGGTTTAGTTTTTAAAAGATGAAGGAGTTACGATAGTTACTTCGAGAAGAAGTTTAATAGATAAGGATGGGAATGTATTACCTGATGTTTCATATAGCAAACCGATAAGCACGATAGATAGAGTATACGATGGAAAAGAAATCGCACGGAGAATGATTCTTAAAAGCTTGAATTTTATTGGAGAACCCACAACTGTACTATTTAGAAAGAAAGATATAAATATAGATCAACTTGGAGTATTTATGAGTAGAAAATATCAATGTAATTCCGATATGGCAACGTGGGCTACCCTTTTACTAAAAGGTAAATTTGTATATATTGCAGAAATACTGAGTAGCTTTAGAATACATGAAGGTCAGGCAAGTCTTAGAAGTAAAATACATCAAATGGGATTAAGGGAATTGAAGTATCTTTTAGAAGATGGTAAAAAGCGGGTATAATTATATCCTAATAAGGAAAATGGAAATGTAGAGGGAGCCACCATGGGGGATATTAATAAAAAATAAGTAGATAAGAAAATTCGTGAAAATTTATAATATAAATTATTATATAAATTATTATATGGAAGAACTTAACGTTTTATATGAATAATTAAAACAAAAGGGTAAGAATATAAAATAGCAAAGAGGCGATAAAATGAAAAAAATACTATTATTAGGGGGATCTAATCAACAAATACCCGTTATTGAATGTGCAAAAAAACAAGGTTATTATACAGTACTATGTGATCATTTAATAGATAATCCAGGACAGCATTATGCAGATAAATTTTACTGTGTGAGTACAACGGATAAAGAAGCTATATTAGAGGTTGCACAAAAGGAAAAGGTAGGTGGAATAGTTGCCTATGCCTCAGATCCAGCTGCACCAACAGCTGCATATGTTTCAGAGAAATTAGGACTGCCAACTAGTCCATATAAGTCCGTTGAATTACTTACTAACAAAGATAAATTTAGAGCTTTTCTCGCTGAAAATAACTTTTGTACTCCAAAAGCAAAGGGATTTAGCTCTATTGAAGAAGCAAAAAAGGATATATCAAGCTTTACATTACCTGTTATTATAAAACCTGTTGATTCTTCTGGCAGTAAAGGAGTAAGTAAGCTGGCAGATATAAATAATTTGGACAAACAAATAAAATATGCATTATCATACTCTAGATCAAAACGTTTTATTATAGAAGAATTTGTAGATAAATTTGGATATCAGGTAGCCGGGGATGGCTTCTCGTTAAACGGTCAATTGGTATTTAGATGCTTTGGAAATGATCACTTTAACAATAATGGCCTTAATCCCTTTGTACCGATTTCAGCAAGCTTCCCATATAATATGCCCCAAAAAATACACGAAAAAATCCATTTAGAAATTCAAAGATTGCTCAATTTACTCAACATGAAAACTGGAGCTTACAATTTTGATATTCGAATAGATAAAGACGAAAATGTTTATTTAATGGAGATAGGACCAAGAAATGGAGGTAACTATATACCACAGGTTACGAAATATGCAACCAGTGTTGATATGGTGGAATATGCAATAAAAGCTGCTATGGCAGAGGATTGCAGTGACATTAAAATGGTAGATCCAAAAGGCTATTGGAGTTATTATGCAATTCATAGTTATAAAGCTGGAATTCTAAAAGATATAAGAATTAATGAGGATGTTAAAAAGAACAATATTGTTGAGAGTCATCTGAACTATGAAATTGGGGATAACATCCCTGTATTTAGGGGGGCAAATCAAACAATGGGGATATTGATTATGAAGTTCACTTCAATGGAGGATATGATAGAAAAAATGGATAATTCAAATTTATGGATAAATGTTGTAGTTGAATAAAATTGTACAAATATTGGATTTAATTCTATAGAAGATATAAAAAAGTGTTAGGATAGTATAAGTTACTAATAGGAGGCAATTTAAATGAAAGAAATAGGTGGATACTTTGAATTAGAGCAGCTCATAAGTAATGAATATTATAAGGATCTAATTTCACTGAATAATGGGAGAAATGCTCTTTTATATCTTCTAAAGGCAAAAAATATAAAGAAGTTATATATTCCTTATTATCTATGTAACTCAGTAGTTTATATGCTTAAAATGTATGGTTATGATTTTGAGTATTATAAAATAGATTTTGAATTTATGCCTATATTTAATAAAAATCTTGCTGAAGATGAGTATTTATATATTGTTAATTATTATGGAAAATTGACAAATGAGAAAGTCTATGATCTTAATGAGCAATTCATGAAGATTATATTAGACAATACTCATGCTTTCTTTCAAAAACCGATAGATGGGATAGATACGATATATTCTTGCAGAAAGTTTTTTGGTGTACCTGATGGGGCATATCTTTCAACAAATGATAGGATTAAAAAAAAGTTAACAGTTGATGTTTCTAAAGAACGTATGGCTCATATTTTAGGACGTTATGAAGATATAGCTTCAGAATACTACATTGATTTTCAGAATAATGATGAATCTTTCAAGAGTCAGCCACTGAAGTATATGTCAAAACTAACACATAATATTCTTGGTGCGATTGATTATGAAAGAGTTCGCCAAATTAGAAACGAAAACTATTCCTATTTAGATAGTAAACTTGGTGTATATAATAAATTGAAATTTATTACTCCAGATGGTGCATTTGCATATCCATTTCATGTAAATAATGGAATGGAAGTTAGAAAGGAAATGACTAAGAAGAAAATATATATACCAACACTTTGGCCAAATGTTTTAAGTGATACACCAGAAGGTAGCATAGAATATGATTATGCAGCAAATATTTTGCCATTACCATGTGATCAGAGGTATGAGTTAAAAGATATGAAAACTATTATAAAGTCTTTATTAGAATATAACTAGGGATAAAGCAAATATATTTATTACAATAATCAATAGAATTATAAATTGGATTAGTAATAAATATCATGAATTAGCTTTGATGTGTGAAAGGAAGGGATTGTATTGAATTTAAAAGGTAAAAAATTACTAATTTTAGGAGGAACAACATTATCTTGTGAAATAATAAGACAGGCAAAGGAAAAAGGAGCATATATAATAGTAACAGATTATTTAGAAGATTCTCCAGGCAAAAAAATTGCAGATAAAAGTTTTATGGTGAGTACTACTGATGTAGATGGTGTTGTAAACTTAATAAAAAAAGAAAAAATTAATGGAATTTTAACCGGATTCATAGATTCAATGCTTCCGTACTATCAAGAAATTTGCGAAAAAACAGATTTACCTTGCTATGCTACTAAAGCACAAATTGAAATAACTACTAACAAAGTAAAGTTTAAAAAACTTTGCAATAAATTTGGTGTCCCAGTAGTTGAAGAGTATAAAATTAATTATCCATTTAAAGTAGAGGATATAAAAAATATTAAATTTCCTGTGCTCGTAAAGCCTATTGACAATAGTGGGGCTAGAGGAATTCATATTTGTGAAAATGCAGAGGATTTAAAGATAAATTATGAAAAAGCCTTATCATTTTCATCAAGCAAGCAGGTTATTATAGAACGATATATGACCGCTAAGGAAGTTACTATTTTTTATATAATTCAAGATGGAGAGATATATCTTAGTGCTATGGCAGATAGGTATACAAAAAATAAACAAGGTGGAATTATACCATTACCTGTAGCATATATTTTTCCTTCAAAGCATTTAAAATCTTATCAAGAATCTCTTAATCATAAAGTGATAGAAATGTTTAAATCTATTGATATTCAAAACGGGATGATGTTTATTCAATCTTTTGTAGAGGATGGAAAATGTATATTCTATGAAATGGGTTTTCGATTGACAGGATCATTGGAATATAAGATTATACGACAAATAAGTGGTATTAATCCTTTAGAGATGATGATAAATTATGCATTAGCGGAATCTATGAATAAAATTTCTATTAAACCACTTGTTAATCCTAATTTTAAAGAGTGTGGATGTAATATAACGTTTTTAGCGAAACCAGGAAAAGTTGGTAGAATTCTTGGTGTTGATGAAGTATATTCATTAGAAGAAGTAATAGATGTTGTGCCAGCATATAATGAAGGGGATGTTATCCAAGAATCGGATATTGGCACACTTAAGCAAGTTATTATTCGGGTGTTAATCGTTGCTGAAAACAAGGATGAATTAGCTAAGGTTATAGATAAGATATATAATACTATCAAAGTCTATTCAGAAGATGGTGAAAATATGCTTTTGGAAACATTTGATACTAAAGATCTGTTTAATTAAAAGAAAAGGAAGATGATTTATGAAGCAAATTGAAATAAAAGGAGAGAAAATAAATAAAAGCGGACAAGGAGTTTTAGTAACTGGAGCAGGGGGGTTTTTAGGCGGGGAATTAATAAGACAATTATCAGAAAAAACAGATTATCAAATTTTTGTGCTAACTTCAAATAAAGAAAAGGTTATGGCAAGATTACCTTGTATAAAACAGTCATCTTGCTTTGATATAGGTGATATGAAAAGTGGAAAAATTCCCTGGAGTATAATTGATACTATAATTCACTGTAGGTTTACTAGATCATCAAATGCTTTGGAACTAGTTACTAGCTTAAATTTTACAAATCAAGTATTCATAGAAGCATTGGAAAATAAAGTTCCTTCAATAATAAACATTTCTTCGCGAAGTGTGTACGGTCAATTAAATAAGCCTTTATGGACAGAAAAAACACCATTATCACCGGATTCACTTTATGCACTATCAAAGTATACAGCAGAGTTATTAGCCAGCAATATTAGAAATATTAGTAAGAATAAAATAGTAACAACAAATATTAGACTAAACTCTTTAATTGGAAATGAATTGAGTGATCGTGTACCATATAAATTTGTGGAATATGCATTAAAAGGACAGCCAATTAAAATAATTGGTGGGAAACAAGTCTTTAGCTATATGGATGTTCGTGATGCCGCAGCTGGTATTATTGCACTTCTTTCAGTAAATCCAAAAGAATGGAAAGAAGTTTATAATTTGGGAATAAATAGTCAATATAGTATAATTGAGATCGCAAATCTTGTTGCAGAGGTTGGAAAAAGTTATCTAGAAGAATCAGTAAAAATTCAAATTGAAGAAAAAGATATTTATTTAGATGTTGGAATGGATTCTAGTTTATTTTACATGGATACAAAGTGGAAACCTCAATATGATATGAAAGATATTATTGAGTCTCTGTTTAAATATTTAAGTCATAAAATACAATGAGTGAAGAGGTTAAATGTATGAATAAAAATAATTATATTTCTTCAGATGCAGTTTTGATAAATAATATATTAGGGAATGATTTAAGAATTTATAAAAATGCAGAGGTTAAAAATAGCAGTTTAGGTGATTATGTATCAATTGGAGATTCAGCAATTGTTGCAGAAAGCCATTTAGAAAGTAATTCAGAAATTAACCGTAGAAATTGGATTGTTCGATCAAAAATCGGTAGTTATACTTATACAGGGTTAGGCACAAGCATACTTTATGCCGACATTGGGAGTTTCTGTTCCATAAGTTGGAATGTATCTATAGGGGGAGCTAATCATGATTATAACAAGGTAACAACGAGTCGATTAACGAGATACCATAGGATGGATACTGGCAAGTTAATTAATAATAATCATGAGGAATATTTAGAACCGTGTGTTATTGGAAATGATGTTTGGATAGCATCAAATGTTGTTATTTTACGAGGTGTTAAAATAGGAAATGGTGCCATAATAGGTGCTGGCTCTGTTGTGACTAAAGACGTGGAGCCATATTCAATTATAGTTGGTGTTCCGGCAAGAGTAATTAAAAAGAGATTTGATAATAATATTATATCAGTACTTGAAAAAATCCATTGGTGGAATTGGCCAAAAGATATTATTAGAGCTAATTTAGATTTAATCTATTCTTCCATCGTTGATGATACTGTTATTAATAAGCTAGTGGACATATCTAAAAATATTAAATTAGCATAGTTGGAATTATACCCGGTTCTTTAGCTAACTTTGACATATTTTATGACTGTAAGAATATAATGAATTAAAATATATGATATGCAATATATAAGATTTTTTAAGTATATTTATGATAAGTGAGAAAAATTAAAAAATATAAAGAAAGGTGTAAGATAGATGAATTTAGATAATAACGATCCCCTTGTTAGTGTTCTAATACCAGCGTATAATAGACCACATTTTCTCAAAATTGCCTTGGAGAGTGCGTTAAATCAGACTTATAAAAATTTAGAAATCATAATTTGTGATGATAGTACAAACTATGAAGTAAAGAATATGATTCAGCCTTATTTAGCAGTGTACAGCAATTTAAAATATTTTAATAATGCAGAAACAGTAGGAAGGCAACCTAGAATGAATCATAACAGATGCTTTAACTTGGCTTCTGGTGAATATGTAAATTTTCTGCATGACGATGACGTTTTTTACCCAAAGAAAATAGAAAGAATGGTTGAGTTTTTAAAAAATGAAGAAATTACCATAGTTACATCAAGAAGAAGCTTAATTGACAAAGATGGTAATGTACTGCCTGATGCTTCACATACTAGACCAATAAGCACTATTGATAAAATATATGATGGAAAAGAAATTGCACGTAAGATGATTCTAAAAAGAAGAAATTTCATTGGAGAACCTACTACCGTGTCATTCAGAAAGAAAGATATAGATGAACCTGGTGTATTTATGGGTAGAAAATATAGATGTAATTATGATATGGCAACATGGGCTACCCTTTTGCTAAAAGGCAAATTTGTATATATTGCAGAAATACTGAGTAGTTATAGAATACATGGAGGTCAGAGAGGCCGTAAAAGTGAAGTGCATAAAATGGCATTGAAAGAATTGAAATATCTTTTAGAAGATGGTGTAAAGGCAGGTATAATTAGAAAGTGAGAATTTGGACTAGTAAATCCTCGTAAAAAGTAGTTTTATATACGTCAATATTGGATTTGCAAATAAGAAGAGTCATGCATAAAATATTATATAAAAATTATATGTATTTATATAATATTTTAAGTTAGAAGGAGTTAAAAATGGATACAATATCTGAAGAAAAAAAGATATGTTTCATATTCTGTGTAAATAATGAAAATGAATATAATAAAGCTTTAGGGCATATCAACAAACTTGATGTACCTGATGATTATGATATTGAGATTATTTCTATAAGAAATACAGAAAGTATGTGTTCAGGGTATAATTCTGCTATGAAAAAAACTAAAGCAAAGTATAAGGTGTATTTACATCAAAATGTATGTATTCTTAATAAAAGATTCCTATTTGATGTTATAGACCTATTTGAAAAACATTCTGAACTTGGTATGCTGGGTGTAGCAGGTGCTGCTAGGCTACCCAAATCTGGTATATGGTGGAAAAGTAGTGCGCCGTACGGTAAAGTTGTTCAAAACCGAAGAGGAAAGTTTAGTGTATTAAGATGGTGGGAAGTTAAAGGAGAGTATAAAATTGTAGATGCTATAGATGGACTTATTATGATCACACAATACGATGTGGCGTGGAGGGAAGATGTTTTTAAAAAATGGCATTTTTATGATATATCCCAATGTATGGAGTTTAAAAAAGCAGGATATAAAGTTGGAATACCAAAACAGACTGATCCTTGGTGTGAACATGATTGGAGCACTACTGTTCAAAATAAAGGAAATTATGAAGAGGAAAGAAAGATATTTTTGAAGGAGTATGGAAATTATTTATAAGACCATCAGATCAATATAATAGTAAATTTAAGGTGCAGTTTATCAATAAGAATACTAATATAGGAGGGGTGATAGATGGGGGATATTAACAAAGAAAATGATGTTTTAGTAAGTATACTAATTCCTGCGTATAACAAACCAAACTTTCTAAAAATTGCTTTAAATAGCGCGTTGCAACAAACTTATAAAAATATTGAGATAATAATATGTGATGATAGTACTAATAATCAAGTTCAAACTATGGTAGAACCTTATCTGTCAAAATATAGCAATATAAAATATTTTAATAATGGAGAACCTTTAGGTGCATATGGGATTGAAAATTCAAAAAAATGTTTAAGTTTAGCAAATGGTGAGTATATAAACTATCTTTTTGATGATGATAAATTCTATTGTGCAAAAATACAAAAAATGGTAAAGTATTTAAAAGATGATAGTGTTAGTTTAGTAACTTCTCGTAGAAGTAGAATAAACAGTAAAGGCAATGTTTTACCAGATATCGCTGCAACAAAACCAATAAGTAATGTAGATCGTATTTATGATGGTAAAGAGATTGGAAGAAGAATGTTACTAACACAACTTAATTTTATAGGTGAACCTACTACAGCACTTTTTAGAAAAAAGGATATTGAAGGATTTGGGATGTTTATGGGAAGACAATATGAATGTCTAGTGGATATGGCTATGTGGTTAGATCTTCTTTTAAAAGGTAAATTTGTATATATTCCAGAAATTCTAAGTAGTTTTCGAATTCATAGACAACAAAAAACTTCAAATAGGCAAATAGGTATATTAGGGAAAAAAGAAATACGATACCTTTTAGAGGACGGATGCAAAGCAGGATTTATCGGAGAAAATGAATTAAAAAGATGAGGAAATTCATAAAAAATTTATAATATAGATCATCATACAGAAGATCCTTCATTAGGTGAAGGATCTTTTGTATTTGAATTAAAAAGTTTCACAGTAAAGGCGAATTATGCATAAAATGTATTAGAGTTTATGATGATTACTTAGATGTAGAATCAAATGGTGCTACTCTATCAACTAGAAGATAGTAAGAGAGTATGAAATTTTGTGAACGTTGATATAGATAAAGTTTCAAAACTAAGGAGTGATAAAAGTGGACTTAGATAACGAGAAATATCCTTTGGTCAGCATACTAATTTCTTCTTATAATCGACCTGATTTTATTCAAATAGCTTTAAATAGCGCACTTCAGCAAACCTATAAGAATATAGAGATAATAATATGTGATGATAGCACTAATGATGAAGTTAAAAAGATGATACAACCGTACTTAGAAAAGTATAAATCTGTGAAATATTATAATAACGGAGGCCCACTAGGAAACTATGGCGCAAAAAATTCAAACAAGTGCCTTAGTTTGGCAAGTGGAGAATATATAAATTATTTGAATGATGACGATATATTTTATCCTAAAAAGGTAGAGTTAATGGTGGAATACCTTAAGGATAAGGATATCATGTTAGTTACATCTCATAGAAACTTAATAGATAGTAAAGGTAGAGTATTACCAGATAACGAAGTGACGGTGACAATTACTAATAAAAATAGTGTGTATGATGGTAAGGAGATAGGAGCACGCATGCTGCGTACAAGGCGTAATTTTATTGGTGAACCTACAGCAGTACTTTTTAGAAAAAAAGATATTGAAGGTTATGGGGTTTTTATGGGAAGACAATATCAGTGTATTCCAGATATGGCAATGTGGCTTACTCTTCTACAGAAAGGAAACTGTGCATATATAGTAGATACATTATGTGCTATTAGGAAGCATGGTGGACGGAGTATTTTTAATCAGAAACTTCGTAAGATAGGATTAGCAGAAATGAAGCATCTATTAGAGGATGGACGTAAAGCTGGTTTTATCTAAAGACAGATATGAAGCATAAATAATTTAAATATATTTAATTATGATGGGAGGGCGTATTTACTTGGTAAGAAATAAGATTGTTATCAACAGTAATTTTAATATTGTAGGAGTTGTACCTAATAGAAAAGAGATACTAACAAAAGAATGGATTGACTATAGAATGGAATTATTTATGGAATATACATTGCAAAGTTTTAAGATACAGACCAATCAAGATTTTATATATTTAATAAAGTATGAAGGATGTACAGAAGATATTATAAAGAATGCTTTAAGCCGTTATGATAAGCTTCCTAATAATATACACTTTGTGAAAAACAATGAATTTAAACACAAAGCTATGGAAAATATTGATGATTATGATTATATATATCTTACAAGAATAGATTGTGATGATATGTGCCATAAGTCTTATGTACAGCAATTGTATGATTTTATTCCAAAAAAAGATACAAAAGTATTGGTAAATCAAAATGGATATATATATAATTCGGTTGAAAATAATTTATTAAAGATTTCTTACCTCTATCCTCCTCTTTACACATTAATATATTCAAAGAAAGAGATGAAGTATAGGCTAAATAAAAATAAGTATACAATACCTGCTGGGCATATTCCATTTTTTTATCTTAAACATGAGTTGCTGCCAAATTATAACTATATATGGCATATTCATTCGAAAAATACATTAAATCCATATAAAAGATTAAGTGATGGATATGGATTAGATATAAATTTAAATAATTTAATCACCGATAGTTCACAAATAAGCAAGATATTAGAGAATTTTATAGGACCAGTGATATAAGTGTTTAAATGATGTTTCACTCAGAAGGAGTTGTTGATAGATGAAAGAAAAAAAAATCGTTATCGCTAGTGCTTTTAATACCTTTAATTTTAGAGACTATAGATTTTCAAAGGACTGGATTGATTCAAGGATAAAGATTTTTATGAACTATACCCTAAGAAGTTTAAAAAATCAAACAAATCAGGATTTTTTAGCGTTTCTATTATATGATCCAACTACAGAAAATATGATTTGTGATGCTTTAAGTAGATATGAACAGCTTCCACAAAATATACAATTCATAAATCATAAACTTTTTAATTCTACCATGAAGGAAACTATAAAAGATTACAAGTATTTATATCTTGTAAGAGTTGATTGCGATGATATGTATCATGTTTCTTATATTCAGCAATTACATGACTTTCAACATAAAGAGGAAACAAAAGCAATCATTAATCAAAAGGGTTACTTGTATGATTCAGTTGGAAAACGCATAGCAAATTATTTCTTTGAAAGCCCACCGTTTTACACACTTATATATAAGTCGGAAGAATATATGAAAGGAGTAAGATATAAGCTGCCTGGTGGACATGCAGGGGCAATACAATTACCACATGAGATAATAGATAAAAAAAATTTTATTTTTCACATTCATTCATCAAATACACTTAATAAATTTAATCAACGATTTAATACAGGTGGATTAATAATAGATGTTAATAAAATTAATGAGATTTTAGAAAACTATATTGGTAAGGTGGATCAAAAAAATGATATATAAATTACAATGGGATATATTCCTATTGTAATTTTTAATATAAAGATTGGAGGATATTATGAAAACTTATTTAGTTACAGGCGGAGCGGGATTTATTGGTTCAAGTTTTATCATATATATGCTAAATAAATATTCAGATATAAGAATAATAAATTTAGATAAACTCACCTATGCAGGCAATTTAGAAAATCTAAAAGGGATAGATAGTAATCCTAACTATACTTTTATTCAAGGAGATATATGTAATAAGGAATTAGTAGAAGAACTATTTAAAAAATATGATATAGATTATATAGTGAATTTTGCAGCAGAATCTCATGTGGATAGAAGTATAAGAGAACCAGAAGTATTTGTAAATACTAATGTATTAGGAACCATTACGTTGTTAAATACAGCAAAAAAATTCTGGGAAACAGAACGTGGGTTTAAAGAGGAAAAGAAATATATCCAAATATCTACTGATGAGGTGTATGGTTCATTAGGGCAGACAGGTTTCTTTGGAGAAACAACTCCAATAAATCCACACAGCCCATATTCCGCAAGCAAGGCAAGTGCAGATTTAATTGTTAAGGCATATTTTGATACCTATAAGATGCCAATAAATATAACAAGATGTTCAAATAATTATGGACCATATCAATTTCCAGAAAAGTTAATCCCATTACTAATAAATAATTGTTTAAACTACAAAGAGTTACCTGTCTATGGTGATGGGCTGAATATAAGAGACTGGTTATACGTAGAAGATCATTGTAAAGCAATAGATTTAGTTATAAATAAAGGGAAAATGGGACAGGTTTACAACATAGGTGGGCACAATGAAAAAACTAATATTGAAATAGTCAATATTATTATAAAATATTTAAATGAAAATGTAGATGAAAAAATAACGAAAAGTTTAATTAAATATGTAGAAGATAGAAAAGGCCATGATAGGAGATATGCAATAAATACGAATAAAATAAAAAATGAATTAGGATGGTATCCAGAGACTAATTTTGAGGTAGGAATAAAGAACACTATAGAGTGGTATTTAGATAACCCAAAATGGATGTACAATGTAACTTCTGGAGAGTACCAAAATTACTATAAAAATATGTATGAAAATAAATAGGGGGCTAATTTTATGGGACAATTTAAGTTTATAGAAACTCCTATAAAAGGGTTATATATAATTGAACCTAAGTTATTTACAGATTCTAGAGGATATTTTATGGAAACGTATAATTATGAAGATTTCAAGGCTGCAGGTCTAGATATGATTTTCGTACAGGATAACCAGTCCAAGTCGAAAAAAGGTGTGCTAAGGGGTATACATTTTCAAACTAAGCATGTTCAAGGAAAACTTGTGAGAGCAATAAAAGGAGAAGTTTTTGATGTAGCGGTAGATTTAAGAAAAGAGTCAAAAACTTATGGTCAATGGTATGGAGTATTTTTAAGTGAGGAGAACAAAAAACAGTTCTATATTCCAGAAGGATTTGCACATGGTTTTTTAGTAATTTCAGAAGAAGCAGAGTTTGTATATAAGTGTACAGACGTTTATCATCCACAGTACGAAGGTGGAATTGCTTGGAATGATCCTGATATAAATATTTATTGGCCATTAGAAAAAATAGAAAAAGTATTATTATCTGAAAAAGACAAAAAGGCACCTTTGCTAAAAGAATGTAAAATAAACTTCTAGTTAATTTTTATCAGACAAATAGGAGATAGGAAAGATGAAAATATTAATTACAGGATGCAAAGGACAGTTAGGTAGTGAAATTATTCATATTTTACAAAATGGAACCTGTGAATTAGAGACTATACCGCAGGAGTATAAATATGCAAAGATTATAGGAACAGATAGTAAAAAATTAGATATAACAAATTTAGGATTAGTAAGAGAATATATGGATAAGGTAAGACCTAATATAGTTATAAACTCAGCAGCTTATACTAATGTAGATGGATGCGAAAGTAATCAAAATTTAGCTTTTAAAGTAAACTCATTAGGAGCAAGAAATTTAGCTATTGCTTGTGAACAGATAGATGCAAAGTTTATACACATATCAACAGATTATGTATTTGAAGGTAATGGAACTATTCCATATAGAGAATATGATATAGCTAATCCAGTAAGCGTATATGGAAAAACAAAGCTACTTGGAGAGAACTATGTTAGAGAATTTTGCTCAAAATATTTTATAGTAAGAACCGCATGGCTTTACGGGCATAACGGAAATAATTTTGTAAAGACAATTATAAAAGCAGCAAAAGAAAAAGGACACTTGGATGTAGTAGATGATCAAAGGGGTAATCCAACTAATGCAGAAGATTTAGCTTTCCATATATTAAAGCTAGCTTTAACCTATGAATATGGAATATACCATTGTACAGGTACTGGTGAATGCACCTGGTACGATTTTGCTAACACTATAGTTCAATATACCAACATAGATTGTACTATAAATCCAATTACATCAGATAAAATAAATAGAGTAGCTAAAAGACCAGCTTTCTCATCATTAGATAATATGATGTTAAGGTGCACTGTTGGAGATAAGATGAGAGCATGGGAACAAGCACTAAAAGGGTTTATATCTGAATTCTTAAAAGAATAATTTATCAAGACTTGAAGATAGTTTATTTTAAAAATAAAGAAAAGATTATAATAATAATGAAAAATAGGAATCTCTTAGTTATGCAGTTATTAACTAAGAGATTCTTTTTTGTTTAACACAGATATATTTTATGCTTTTAGTATATTTTAAGTTTTGTTTTTTCATAAGAGATAAATAACAATGAATATAACATTTTAAATATGCTTAATCTATTGTATAAT
The DNA here is from genome assembly GCF_001623875.1 of Clostridium magnum DSM 2767. Lineage (GTDB taxonomy): Bacteria > Bacillota > Clostridia > Clostridiales > Clostridiaceae > Clostridium_AM > Clostridium_AM magnum. The sequence continues at coordinate 759,013 of NZ_LWAE01000001.1, forward strand.
GAGTTTTAGAACATTTTAGGAGAGATGAATAAATGAAAAAAATAGAACTACTAGCACCAGCAGGAAGTATGGAAAGTATGTATGCAGCGGTGCAGGCAGGAGCAGATGCAGTATATTTAGGAGGAAGTAAATTCTCTGCTAGGGCTTATGCATCAAATTTTGATAATGAAAATATGACTAAAGCAGTAGAGTACTGTCATTTATATAATGTTAAGATATATGTAACTATAAATACAATTTTGAAACAACACGAGGTAGAAGAAGCAGTAGAGTATGCGGAATTCTTATATAAAATAGGAGTGGATGCACTTATAATACAGGATCTAGGTTTTGCAAATTTAATAAGAACAAAGCTACCGAACTTTGAATTGCATGCCTCCACTCAGATGACTATACATAATGCTGAGGGGGCTTTATTTTTAAATAAGCTTGGATTTAAAAGAATAGTTCTTTCTAGAGAACTTTCTCTACGTGAAATAAAACATATATCTAGTGAATTGGGGGTAGAAACAGAAATATTTGTTCATGGGGCACTTTGTATTTCTTATTCAGGACAATGTTTAATGAGCAGTATGATTGGTGGAAGAAGCGGAAATAGAGGACGATGTGCTCAGCCATGTAGACTTCCTTATACAGTTATAAATAAAAAGAATATGTCAGAAAAGAAGGGATATATTCTAAGCCCTAAGGATATATGTACAATTGAAAATATAAAAGAAATAATTGATAGTGGAACCGCTTCTCTAAAAATAGAGGGAAGAATGAAAAGACCAGAATATGTTGCTGGTGTAATTCAAGCATACAGGAAAGTAATTGATAGTGTAATAAGGGAGCACTATTCAACTGCTATAGAACTTCAAAAAGAATCTAAGAATAGTAATGAAGATAATGATAAATGTTTTAAGGTAGAAGATGAAAAGAAAAAGCTTCTTCAGTTATTTAATAGGGAAGGATTTTCAAAGGCATATTTACTTGGGAATACAGGAAAGGATATGATGGCATACTCTTTTCCTAAAAATACAGGGGTAGAATTGGGGAAGGTACAAAAAGATTTAACAATAGAACTAAAGGAGAATATATCTCTAAAAGATGGAATTAGAAATGGTAATGGTGGATTTACTCTTTCTAAGATAATAAAAAAGGGAAAGGAAGTAGAGGAGGCTTTAAAGGGTGATAGAGTAAAGTTATTGCCATTAGAATATAAAAGTGGTGATGTACTTTATAAAATGTCTGATGTAAAGCTTACAAAAGAGTTAGAGGAAATCTATAAAAGCCCTTATGAGAAAAAGATAGAATTAAGTCTATCAGTAAAATTTAAAGTAGATGAACCTATAACATTAACTACATTTTATAAAAATGAAAGTTTTACTATTGAGGGTGAAAAGGTTCAAAAAGCATTAAAAAAACCATTAGATAAGGATAGAATAATAGAAGGTTTAGGTAAAGCAGGAGACACACCTTTTAAATTTAACAATATAGAGATACCTGAATTTGAAGATGGTTTTTTACCGGTATCGGCTATCAATGAAGTAAGAAGAAAGTTAGTTTCTAAAATAGAAAATTATATATTAAATAAACATAGTAATAAAGATATAATAGAGAATGAAGATTCAAGTATTAAAGAAAAATTAAATATTCAGAATAATATTGGTAGAGCTGAACAATCAAAAGTAAATAAGGTAACAGCTGATATACCTGGTAACATAGTATACTTAAGCACTGAAGAACAGCTCAGGGCATTTATAGAATCTGATTTTAGGTGTGCTGCAATAAATCCTTTTGGTGAATTAGGTTTTGCTTCTTTAAACAGATTTAAGGATAGAGAAATATTACTAAAGTTACCTAATATAATAAAAGAAGAGTTTGAATCCTTATGTGAAGCTATAGAAGAAAGACTAGAATATATAGATGGTATTATCACGTCAAATCTAGGTTTAATAAGTAGATTTAAAGGAAGGACTCAAATAATAGGAGATTACAAGTTAAACATTTTTAACAGCTATGCTTTAGATTTTTATAGAGACTTTATAAATGGGAGTTGCTTAAGTGTAGAGCTGAATAAGAAGGAAATAAAGGATGTAATGAAGAACTCACAGCTACCTTTACAGATATTAGTTTATGGAAAAGTTGAACTTATGGTTAGTGAATATTGTGCTATAGGAAGTACTTTTGGAGAAAGATGTAGCTCTAAAAATTGTAATGGTGCCTGTAAAAAGGGGGATTTTGTATTAAAGGATAGAATGGGGGAGGAGTTTATATTAAAAACAGATAAATTCTGTAGAAGTTATATATATAATAGTGTGCCTAATAATTTAATACCAAATATAAATGAGTTAAAATCAATGAATATAAAATCCTTTAGGGTAGATTTAATAGATGAAGGTTATGATGAAACTAAAAAAATTCTACAGGCAATTAAGAGAAAAGTGTGGACAGAAGACTTTAGTGGCTTTACAAGAGGCCATTTTAAAAGAGGTGTAGAATAGAAAGGAAATTTCTGCGAATTTAGTATAAAAGGGTTTGCTGAAAAGGTGGTTAAACAAATGAATGAGAAAGCGTTAAAAATTTTAGAATTTAATAAAATAAAAGAAGAGATTAAAAAATATACGTGTACAGGTGCAGCAAAGGATTTAATAGATGAATTAAGACCTTATAACAATATATATGAAGCAAGGGAGCATTTAGAAGAAACAAGAGAAGCTTTGAGACTTTTGGTTACAAAAGGTAGTCCTCCTTTTGAAGGAGTTTATGACATAAGAGAGGGTATAACTAGAGCGGAAAAAGGATCGTCACTTATGCCTGGACAGCTTTTAAAAATAGCAGCAATGGTAAGAGCTGCAAGAAGATTTAAGGAATATATAAGTCATAGAGAAGAGGAGGAATCCTTTAGAGTTATAGAAGATATATGTGAAGGAATTGTGCCTTTAAAGAATCTAGAAGAGCAGATATTTTTAGCCATAGAAGGGGAAAACGAAGTATCTGATAGAGCAAGCTCACAGCTCTATAGTATAAGAAGATCTTTCAAAGATAAAAATTCATCAGTGAGAGATAAGGTTAACTCACTTATAAGAAGTTACTCTGCTTATTTACAGGATAACTTATACACTATGAGAGGAGAAAGATATGTACTTCCTGTTAGGGCAGAACATAAAGGAGCTGTGCCAGGACTTGTACACGATCAAAGCTCTAGTGGAGCTACCCTGTATATAGAACCAATGGGACTTGTTAATTTGAATAATGAAATCAAAGAGCTTATGCTTAAAGAGAAGGCTGAGATAGAGAGAATATTGGCTGAGCTTTCAGGTAAGGTCTATGAGAATATAATTGCAGTTAGAAATAATGCTAACATTATATGGGAGTTGGATTTTATTTTTGCTAAGGCTAAATTTGCTAGTGATTTAAACTGCACAGCTCCAGTAATAAATGATGAAGGTATTATAGATATTATTGAAGCAAAGCATCCTCTTATTGATAGAAAAATTGCAGTACCTATGAGTATGTATTTAGGAAGAGAATTCACTTCTTTAGTTATAACAGGACCCAATACAGGAGGTAAAACAGTTACGTTAAAGACTGTAGGACTTTTACACATTATGGCCCTAAGCGGGCTTATGATACCTGCAAGAGAAAACTCTACTGTGAGCTTTTTCACAGAGATATTTGCAGATATTGGAGATGAACAGAGTATTGAGCAAAGTTTATCAACATTTTCATCGCACATGACTAATATCGTAAACATAATTAACAAAGCAGATAAGAAATCATTAATTTTGTTTGATGAGCTTGGTGCAGGGACCGATCCAACAGAAGGAGCGGCATTAGCAGTATCTATTCTTGAGAATCTTAGAAAAAGAGGAGCGAGAATAGTGGCAACAACCCACTATAGTGAATTAAAGGCATATGCCTTAAAAACAGAAGAAGTTGAAAATGCTTCAGTTGAATTTGATGTAGAAACTTTAAGACCAACTTATAGACTTTTAATTGGTGTTCCAGGTAAATCTAATGCTTTTGAAATATCTAAAAGATTAGGGCTTGCGGAATTTATAATAAAGGATGCAAAAGAAAGCATATCTAGTGAGAACTTAAAATTTGAGGATTTAATCCAAAGTCTACAAGAAAAAAGTATTAAAGCTGAAAACTATGCAAGGGAAGCCGAGATGTTAAAGCTAGAAGCTGCTAAAATTAAAGAGAAGTATGAAGAAAAAATGTATAGTCTTAATAATACTAGAGAGAAGGCTCTAATTGATGCTCAAAGGGAAGCAAAAAGAGTAATAAAGGAAGCAAAGGAAGATGCGGATCAAATCCTAAAGGAAATGAGAGAACTAGAAAGAATGGGATATGATTCAAAGGTAAGACAAAAGCTTGAAGATGAAAGAAGAAAGCTTAAGGAAAGACTTGAAAATGCTGATGAAAAGATCAACAAAGGTAAAGAAGATGAAGGTGAAGCACTTACAACGGTAAAAGAAGGTCAGGAGGTTTTTTTACCTTCATTAAATCAAAAGGTTATTGTGCTATCAAAGCCTGATAGCAAGGGCGAGGTTCAAGTTCAAGCTGGAATTATGAAAATAAGTGTTAAGCTTAAAGATTTAAGAGCCTCTAAGGGAATAACAAAGGAGGAAAAGAAAAAAATAAAGAGAGAAGCAAAGCTAAACCTAAGAGCGGTTTCTACCTCTGTAGATTTGAGGGGTATGGATGCTATGGAAGCTATGTATACTGCGGATAAGTACCTAGATGATGCATATATGGGAGGTCTTAGTGAGGTGACAGTTATTCATGGTAAAGGTACAGGAATACTTAGAAATGCAATAACGGATATGCTTAAAAGACATTCTCATGTGAAGAAATACAGACTGGGCGAATATGGTGAAGGCGGAACTGGAGTAACTGTAGTGGAACTGAAATGAAGTGAAAACTTGAATCAGATGGGGTTTAAGCCACATCTGATTCTTAGTTGAACGAATCCAGGGACGTAGCCGCTCTTTACTGCCATTTTGGAAAAAATGGGAGTATTAGAGCGGGTAGTCATCGGATAAATTGAGAATTGAGAGTTAAGGAATTTTTCCATTAACTCTTAATTCAATTAGTGGGGTGATTAGATGATAATTGTAAGTGCATGTTTATGCGGGATCAATACAAAATACAACGGCGATAATAATCTTGATGAAAGGATTTTGAAGCTTTTAAAAGAGGGGAAGGCTATACCTGTATGTCCTGAACAGTTAGGGGGGCTAACTACTCCGAGGGCAGCTCATGAGATTTCTAATGGCACAGGTGCAGATGTATTAGATGGAAAATGCAAAGTAAAGGGAATAGATGGACAGGATTCTACAGAAGAATTTATAAAGGGAGCTTACGAAACTCTTAATATAGTTAAGAAATGTAATGTTACAACTGCTATATTAAAAGCTAAAAGTCCATCCTGTGGATATGGAAAAATATATGATGGCACTTTTACTGGAAATAAAATAGATGGAAATGGTATTACCGCTGAGCTTTTAAAGAGAAACGGTATTAAAGTCTATACCGAAGAAGATGAATTCAGGAATTTATACATGACTTATTGAAGAATAGAAATCAGGAATTATCTAAAGGTAATTTTCCTGATTTTTTTAACTTTATTTTACAGTCCTTAATGTAAGAGAAATTTTCAGTAATATATACCCTATAAATTCAAGATGAAGTGAAACTTGAATCAGATGGAGTTTCAACTCCATCTGATTCTTAGTTGAACGAATCCAGGAACGTAGACGCTCTTTACTGCCACTTTAAAGAAGATGGGAGTATTAGAGCGGGTAGTCATCGGATAAATAATTTGAATTAGCATATTAGGTTTATATACATATCATAATATAGAAATTAAAATTAAAAGGTTAACATGCATTTGGCATTCTATATTATGAAAAAAGGAGGTTATTTGGTTGACATTAGGGTTATGTATGATTGTTAAAAATGAAGAAGAAAATCTACCACGATGTCTTGAAAGTATAAAAGATATTGTGGATGAAATAATAATTGTTGATACTGGATCTACAGATTCCACAGTTAAAATTGCTGAGAGTTATGGGGCAAAGGTGTTTTTTTACGAATGGGATAACAGTTTTGCTAATGCAAGAAATTTTTCTCTGGAAAAGTCCTCAAAAGATTGGATTTTAATTATGGATGCTGATGATGAGCTTAGAAGAGAGGATAGGGATAAAGTAATTTATTTAGTTAATGATAAAAATAATAATGTAGATATTTACTTTGGAGAAACCTTAAGTTATGTTGGAGAGACTCCTGGTTCAGATATATATACAAATTTAAATGTAAGATTTATTAAAAATGGCAAGGGAATTAAATTTAAAGGGGACATACATGAACAAATTGTATTTGAAAATAAAGGTGATAATGTACAATTAGTAGATGTAAAGTTTTATCACTATGGGTATTTAAATAAAACTGTGGAGGTAAAAAACAAAAGAAAAAGAAACATGGAAATTATACAAAAAATCCTAAAAGATAATCCTAAAGATAGTTTCATGCTTTATAATATGGGTACAGAGTATGTTGCTATGGGAAATTTTTTAGAAGCATTAAATTGCTATAAAAAAAGCTATGAAAATTTTAATCCTCATCTTGTGACATTTAATTCTAAGCTTATATTAAAAATGATCTATTGCTATGAAGTTTTAGGCCAATTTAAGGAAGAGATTGAATTAATAAATGAGGGATTAAAATATTATCCTGAATTTACTGAGCTAGAATTTCGTAGGGCAATGGCATTTTATAATAGGAAAAAATACGATTTAGCGGTTGAAGCACTTAAGAAATGCATAGATATGGGTGAACCACCAGCAGTATTTAGAGATCTTTCAGGTGTTGGAAGTTATAGAGCGTATTATCTAATGGGGCTCATTCATTTCGATAGAGAAAATTATGATGATGCCTATAAATATCTGGATATGGCTTTAAAATTAAATTCTAAGTTTACAGAAGCTATTCTTAAAATATCTCAAATAATGTTTATAAAAAATTTTTCTGTAGACGAAATAGAGTCAAAACTTGAAAGCTATTTTAATGGTAATTTAGATGAAAATAATAATTTATTGTTATCAGATATATTTTATAGTAAAAATAAGTTTGATATTGCCTATAAATATGCAGATAGATCAGAAAATTATAAAACACATTCACCAAAAGTAAATTATTACAAAGGCATATTATTATTTTATCAGCGAAAATTCAAAGAAGCGTTGGACAGCCTAGCTAAAGTTGAACTAGGGGGATTTTATAGCAAATCTGTATATTACAGTATATTATGTGAAATATTTAATAATCAATATAGTAATGCAGACAAGTTATTGGATATAGCTAAAAATTTCAACGAAAATGAGAAAACTATAGTTTATAAAACATTTAAAGATATAATGCAAGGAAACAAATATAGTCCAATTGCAGAGGATAAAGAGAGTTCTATTAAGTTTCTGCATCCAATATTTGATTTATTAGAAATAATTTTGAAATCAAATAGTTTTGATGAATTTGAAAAAGCTGTACAACTCTTAAATCTTATTAATGATGATAGTATACTATTATTGCTAGGAAAGCTATATTATAAAAAAGGATATTTTGAATTTGCATATAAGGAATTTATAAGGTCAATAAAAATATACGAAAAAATAGATATAGAAGCTTTGGAAATGATGAAGTTAATTTTAACTTGTAAAGAAATATAGAAATAAAAATATAGAAATAAAAAGAGAAGCGTTTTAAAATAATTAAAACTATTTAAAATAGCTTCTTCTTTTTAAATTGTGGTAACCACTGATCTTTAGTATGTTTTTCTTTTCATGATAATAATAATTATTTAATCACACAATATTAAATAATTCATATATCTATAGTAGAGAGACAAAGTCTACTCTAAAGATTAAAAAGTGGGGGTTGATATTTATGGCTACTTTAAGTTTTGATACACCTAAAACAGCTACTCTTCAAGAGTATGTACTTTCAGGTACTGCACCTGCTAATGCAACTTTAGATTTAGGAGTACAAATAGTAGTTACTAGAGCTGATAGCAGCACTGAAGGATATTATTTAGCTAGACAATATAATTATACAGTTGATACGGCTGTTACAGATACTGTATATATGCCTATCATACCACAACTAAGTGGAACTGAAGCTGTAACAGCTACTATTGTAGGAACAGACGTTGAAGGATGGAGTATAAAAGAGTAGCAGATAGTATTTTTGACAGTTAGAGCTGTAAAGCTCCAACTGTCTTACTAAAGTATTGGAGGTTATGGAGTGAGTAGTATTATAATTCCAGCTGCCAAGAGTCTTACAGTAACGAATAAATTTCCTGAAAAAAATTTAAATAAAGATAGAATATTAGTAGGCTGTGATGGAAAATGTAAATATTACAGTTATTTATTTTTTGATATTTCATCAATACCTTGCGATGTTTTAATATTAAAAGCGGAATTGGTATTATTTAAAACTGATAACTTTTACGATGATCATAATGAAGCTTTTTTTATAAGGCTACTTGGTGACGATTTCAGCAGTTATACAACCTATAGAAATCATCCAGATGATATCTGTAATATTAAAAAGGAATTTTACCCTATAACTTCAAAGGTAGCAGTGACAGTGGATATTACTGATATTATCTTATTATGGGTAAAAAATAAAATATCTAATAAAGGTATTGTTTTATACGGAAGAACCAAAAGAATTGTTACAAGTTTTGGGTCTTCAAAGAGTGAAGATGAATATGTTATACCTTTTATAAGAGTAAATTGTAAAAAGGAACAAGAGCATAATAAAAAAGATGCCACCATAAGGCAGGTAAGGGTCACAGGAACTATAGGAGCACAATCTAAGTATGATTCAGTTATAAATCTTCAGGTAACTAGAGAAAATGGAAATACAGATAACTACTATGTGGCTGATGAATATAACAATCTAGATGATAGTCCACTTTATATAGATAAAACATACAATATTGCTATAATACCAAAGGAAAGTAATGGAGACCAGGAGGAGATAGTTTTATATGGAGCCTATAAGGAGTAGTGTCGTAAAATTTTATAGTTACCACGTAAATGATTTATATACAAAAAAAGCAGACAACTAACTTTAAATTAATAATTTAAAGTTAGTTGTCTGCTTTTTTTAGTTTTGTTAAGACTTCAATAGCTATGTTTAAATTTTGTACGATTAATACTGATTTTCAGCAGGTTTATCCTATGTAACAATTAAAAACAAACTTGAATATAATGTATAAGATTAGCATGATTTAGGAGGAATATTTTTGATTTTTAATGAAACAAAATTAAGGGGAGCTTATATTATAGAGGCTAATCCCATAAAGGATAATAGAGGTTTTTTTTCAAGAGCATGGTGTAAAAGAGAATTTGAACAGCATGGGTTAGAGACAAATATTGTTCAATGTAATATTTCTTACAATTTAAAAAAAGGAACCTTGAGAGGTATGCACTATCAAAAAAATCCTTATAGTGAAACAAAATATATTAGATGCATAAAAGGAGCATTGTATGATGTAATAATTGATTTAAGAGAAGACTCAAAAACCTTTGGTCAGTGGGTTGAGGTAGAACTTACAGAAGAAAATAATAAAGCCTTATATGTACCTAAAGGATTTGCTCATGGATTTCAAACATTACAAGATAATACCTATGTGTATTATCAAGTAACAGAATATTACACATCCGAGGCTGAAGGTGGAGTAAGGTGGAATGATCCAAAATTCAATATTATATGGCCTATTAAGGAACCAATAGTTATATCTAGTAAAGATAGTAGTTGGCCATTATTTAAGAGCTAATTTTTGGAGGTATTCAAAGTGAAAGTAAGATTATTTAAACCCTCATTGGGTGACGAAGAAACAGAAAGTATAAAAGATACTTTTAGCAGAGCGTGGTTAGGCTTAGGCCCTAAAACAAGGGAGTTTGAAAAAGCGTGGGCAAATTACATTGGATGTAAAGAATCTATTGGTGTTAATTCCTGTACTGCTGCTTTACATTTAGCTATATCAGCATTTAAATTTCCTAAGAGAAAAAAAGTTCTTGTACCAGTCTTAACCTTTGCAGCAACAGCTATGGCACCACTTTATAACGGTTTAGAGCCTGTATTTGTAGACGTAGATAAGGATACATTAACCATAAGTGTAGAGGATTTAGAGAAAAAGTATGATAAGGATTGTGTTGCTGTAATGCCAGTGCATTATGGAGGATATCCTGCTAAGATGGATGAAATAATGGACTTTTCTAGAAATAAGAATCTTAAGGTTATAGAAGATTGTGCTCATACAGCAGGAGGAGAATATAAAGGAAAGATTTTAGGAACCTTGGGAGATATAAGTTGTTATAGTTTTGAGGAGAAAAAATGTATGACCACAGGAGATGGAGGAATGATATGCTCAAATGACAAGGAGCTTATATTACCACTAAAAAGTAGCAGATGGGTTGGAATGAACAAGGATACCTGGCAGAGAGAAAAGGAGAATTCTATAAATAAGGGTAATAGCCATTGGTATTATGAGATACTGGAACTAGGGTATAAATATAACATGAATGATCTTTCGGCTTCCATTGGACTTGCACAATTGAAAAAATTGCCTGTAATGAATAAAAGAAGAATGGAAATTATAGGTCAATATCTAGACGGTATTAAGGATTGCTTAAGCTTAATGCCGGCATTGCCATATGATAAAAGTCAGAAATGCTATTGGATGTTTATGTTAAGAGTGAAAAATAGGGATAAATTTATAAGCTTTATGCAGCAGAAAGATATTGCTACAGGGGTTCATTATATGCCACTTACACTACATCCTTATTTTATACAATATCAAAATCAAACTCCTAATGCCCTTTCACTATGGAAAGAGTTTGTTACTATTCCTCTTCATGCAGATATGACAGATGAGGAAGTAAACTATGTCATAGAAAACCTAAAGGCTTTTGATAAATTAAACTGAGGTGTCTTAAATGACAAAACAAATAATATTTAGAGGCGGTACAGGTCAAGCAAAAATGCTAAGAGAAAGTCTTGATAATAAAATAAAACTTGCAGCTATATTTGAGCAGAATAAAGATATAAAATCCCCTTTTAATGATATAGATATATATTATGGTGATGAGGGATTTAATACTTGGTATAAGAAATTTTTTATAGAAAATGAAACCTATTTTGCAGTGGCTATAGGAGGAGACAATGGAAAAGATAGAGTAGTAATTCATCATAAATTAATGAGCTGGGGATTAAGACCATTTTCAATTATAGATAAGTCAGCTTATATATCAAGGAATTGCAAATTAGGAGTTGGTTGTCAAGTGCTTCCCCAATCAGCCATTTGCACTGAAGTTGAAATTGGAATACAAACCATTATAAATACAGGTGCCACAGTAGATCACGAATGCAAATTAGGAAAAGGTGTGCATATATGTCCTGGAGCACATTTAGCTGGGCTTGTTACTGTAGAAGATTATGCAACAATTTATACTGGTGCAACGATTTTACCAAGAGTTACTGTTGGCGAGGGTGCAGTAATAGGAGCAGGAGCTGTTGTTATAAAAGATGTTAAACCCTATACACTAGTTGTAGGAAACCCTGCAAGGGAGGTTAAGATGATAAAATGAAGGTAGTAATACTTTGCGGCGGAAAAGGCACAAGAATGGGACAAGAAACAGAATTTAGACCTAAGCCATTAATATTAATAGGAGGAAAACCAATATTATGGCATATAATGAAATTTTATTCCTCCCATGGATATAATGATTTTATTTTATGTATTGGATATAAGGGTGATATGATAAAGCAGTATTTCATGGAAATGTACTGGAGAAATAATGATTTCACCCTTCATATAGATGGTAATAACAAAATAGATTATCAAACCCATGAAAATGAAAATTGGAATATTACAATGATAGATACGGGGATTGAAACAATGACTGGTGGCAGGATAAAGAAAATTGAAAAATATATTGATGAAGATGAGTTCATGTTCACTTATGGAGATGGCTTAAGTAATATAAATTTACAAGAACTTATAGATTATCATAGAAAGAAAAACAAAGTAGCTACTCTCACAGGGGTACATCCAACTTGTTCCTTTGGACTTATGAATGTAGAAGATGGAATTGTAAAAGCTTTTAGGGAAAAGCCTGTATTAAATGATATGGTAAATGGCGGGTATATGATAATGAATAAAAAAATATTTAGTTATTTTCCAGAAGAAGACTGTGCTTTTGAAGAAGGACCTTTAGTAGAACTTGCAAAGGATGAACAACTTGCCGTTTATGAACATCAAGGTTTTTGGAAATCTATAGATACACAAAAGGATATCATTTTCGTAAATAACATGTGTAGTAAAGGGGTGATGCCATGGCTAATAAACAATTAGATTTGTTTAATAATTTTTATAAAGATAAAAATGTGCTTATAACAGGTCATTGTGGTTTTAAAGGTTCCTGGATAGCCTTATGGCTTAAGGAACTTGGTGCAAATGTAATTGGTTATGGTTTAGCACCCTATACAGAAAATGATAATTTTGAAATCATTAAGCTTACAAATAAGATAATTGACATAAGGGGAGATATTAGAGATTTGAATAAGTTAAACGATGTATTCTCGGTTTATAAGCCTGAAATAATATTTCACCTTGCGGCACAGCCTTTAGTTAAATTATCTTATGAAAATCCCAAGGAGACTTATGAAACTAATGTTTTAGGTACATTAAATGTTCTTGAAGCGATAAGACAAAGTACAACTGTTAAAGTTGCTGTAATGATAACCACTGATAAGTGTTATGAAAATAAAGAGCAAATTTGGCCATATAAAGAAGATGATTCTTTAGGAGGTTACGATCCGTATAGCTCTAGTAAAGCATGCTGTGAACTAATTATAAACTCCTATAGAAAATCCTTTTTTACTGAAGAAATTTATAAAAGCCATGGTAAGGCTATAGCATCTGTAAGAGCTGGCAATGTTATTGGTGGTGGTGACTGGTCAAAGGATAGAATAATTCCAGATTGTATTAGAGCGTTAAGAAATAGTGAGAGTATAAGAATAAGAAATCCAAAAGCTATAAGACCATGGCAGCATGTGTTAGAACCCTTATGTGGATATTTAGAATTGGCCAAAAAAATGTATTGTGATGGCATAAATTATTGTGGGGCATGGAACTTTGGACCTGATTTTGAATCGATAGTGAAAGTTTCGTACCTGGTAGATTTAACCGTAAAAGCTTGGGGAAGTGGAAACTGTAATTTAGATTTTTATAATAGTTTCCTTCATGAAGCTAATCTATTAAGTCTTGATTGTACAAAAGCGAAGTTATTCTTAGGATGGAAACCTAGACTTAGCATTGAGGAAGCCATTAAGTATACAGTAGATTGGTATAAATGCTTTGAAAATAGCGATATGTATAAATTTGATGTAGATCAAATTTGTAATTATTGTAGCTTAAGGAAGTGAATTTGATGAAAAAAGTAAGTATCATAATGTTAGGGTATAACAAACTGGAATATACTAAACTCGCTGTTGATAGTCTTTACAAGTATACATCACATATTAGTTTTGACTTTATTTCTGTAAATAATGGTTCAAGTGATGGTACTAGAGAATATTTTGAATCCTTGCCTAATAAAATAAAGATAAACTTTGAAACTAACGTTGGAGGAGATAAAGCTTTTAATGAGGCTTTAAAGTATTGTGTTGGTGAGTATACCGTATTTTTAAATAATGATTTAATTCTTACGGAAAACTGGTTGGATAATTTAATTAAAGTCATGGAGCTAGATTCAAGTGTAGGTATTGTAGTACCTGCATGTAATTACTCTTCAAATTACCAGGTAGTATGTTCTAATTATACTAATGCAGATGAGTTAGTTAAATTTGCAAAGAAATATAATAAATCAGATCCAAGTAAATGGGAAGAAAGGCTAAGGCTTATGATGTATGTGGCACTTTTTAGAACTAAGGAACTTAAAGCTATAGGTGGACTAGATGAAGCATACTCTCCTGGTGGCTTTGATGATGATGATTTAAGTTATAGATACAGAAGAGCTGGGTATAAGCTTATATTTGCAAAAGATACCTATGTGCATCATTTTGGCTCTGTAACCATAAAAGATGACTATACAAAAGTGCTTGGTAGGAACAGAGAAATATTTAAAGCGAAGTTTGGAGTAGATTCTTGGGAAGCTGCGGCGATTGATTTCAGAATTTTAAATAATATTATTAGTAGTAAGAATGAGAAAGTGCGTATTTTAGGTATAGGTAAAACTTGTGGAGCTACTTCACTTCAAATAAAGAATATAATAAAGGAAAAAGGGGCTACCGGTGTTACTTTAGATTATTATGCATTAGAAGAAAAATATCTGATGGACTTAAAAACCATATGTAATAACGTTTTTTTTGTTAAAGAAAATACTTTAGAATTTAGCTGTATTAAGGGTAAATTCGATTATATATATATTGATGAAGGGTTAGATAAGTTTGAAAATGTTAAAGAAGTTTTATTATCATTAAAAAAAATATTAAATGATAATGGTCAGATGATTTTTACTTTCCGTGATAAGGAAAATAATCAAATTTCAATAGACAATTTGAAAAATAGTCTAAGTACACTTGGCTATAAAAAAATATCAGAAAAACTTGAAGGTGAAGAATATATATTTATGGCTGCAATTTGATATTTTCTAAGTATGAGAATAAAAATGTGTAAACTCTTAAAAATTTTCAAATGACTTATTTACTAGAACAAGGAAAAAGTAATTAATATACTGATTTCCTTGTTTTTAATTTTAAAAAATTTTGTTTTCATTCTCAAATTTATATGCTTGATGTATTAATGGAATCTGAATAAAATTACAATTAGGAGATGAACTAATGAATATATAGAACTATTAGCAGCATGAAGTATAGAGAATTTGTATGCAGTGGTGCAGGCAGGAGCAGATGCAGTATATTTAGGGGGGGGAATAAGTTCTCCGCTAGGGTTTATGCATCAAATTTTGATAATGAAAATATGACTAAAGAAGTTGAATATGTACCTCATTAAGCCATTGATTTTACTAACTTATAATCAACATATATGCTAATCTTTGAAATTAAAAATTTATAAAAATAAAATACATGTAATTTTTTGCATTAAATTGCTAAGTACACTATAATTATTATATAGGTTTAAAGCAGATTTATATAGATAAACAATTGAGAACTTAGAAATATTAAAGAATAAGTCTAAGTTCGGACTTGTACATCTATATAAAGGCGGGAAAATGGGGAGGTATTAAGATGGATTACAAAGAAGTATTAAAAAATGCACGTGAGAATTTAAATGGCAGCTGTAAAGTTTGCTCGGTTTGTAATGGTAAAGCATGTGCAGGACAAGTTCCAGGAATGGGAGGAAAGGGTACAGGTGATGCTTTTTCAGTTAGTGTAGATTCTTTAGCAGAGTACAAACTTAATATGAGAGTTATACATGATGCTAAAAATCCAGATACATCAGTTGAATTATTTGGAAAGAAAATGGATGTGCCTGTATTTGCAGCACCAGTATCAGGAACTACACTAAATATGGGTGGAAAGTTTACAGAAGAAGAATATATTTCTTGGGTAATAGGAGGGTGTCTTGATGCAGGTGTTTATCCTATGGTTGGAGATACTGCTGTAGATTCTTTCCTTATAACAAATCTTGAACAGTTAAAGAAATTTAATGGAGAAGGAATTGCCATAATAAAACCTTGGGAAAACAGTAACGTTATAAATAAGATAAAACTTGCAGAAGAAGCAGGGGCTTTTGCTGTAGGTATGGATATAGATGCAGCAGGACTTATAACTCTTGCGCTTCATGGAAAACCAGTTGGACCTAAAACTGTGGAAGAAATAAAAGAAATTGTAGATAGTACAAAACTTCCGTTTATATTAAAGGGAATAATGACTGTTGATGAAGCAGAACTTGCAGTTAAGGCAGGCGTTGATGCTATAGTGGTTTCAAATCATGGAGGAAGAGTGTTAGATCAAACTCCTGGAGTCGCAGATGTTCTTCCAGAGATTGCAGAAGCTGTTAAAGGTAAAGTTACTATACTTGCAGATGGTGGAGTTAGAAATGGTGTAGATGTACTTAAAATGATAGCATTAGGAGCTGATGCAGTATTAATTGGTAGACCTTTCGTAACTGCTTCTTTTGGTGGTCAAAGAGAAGGAGTTAAGGCTTATATAGAAGGCTTGAAAAGCGAACTAAAATCATCAATGGTACTTACAGGATGTAAAACAGTAAAAGATGTTACAAATAGAATTTTATATTAATCTAAACATAACTTAAATTTTTAAATAAAATAAGCGGCAAATTTATTATTAATATACTTACTTAAATAAATAAAAAGTAAGAAAAAGCAAATTTAAAAAATAGCTTTCTCTTACTTCTTTAATTTGAGCATAAAGTTTACTTTACAACTTTAATATATTCAACTTCTGGATCTTCTGTTCCTTGAACATATAATCCAGTATCCTTTAATCTCTGCACATAATCAATTATTTCTTGAGTGATTTCCTCGCCTGGACATAGTATAGGAATTCCTGGTGGATAAGCCATTAAGAATTCTCCGCTTACCATACCTATACTTTCTTTTAATGGTATAGAAGTTTTGGAACTATTAAATGCTTCTCGTGGTATTTTAATTTGTGGTGGTATACTAGGTATATCTATAAAGTCAGACTTTTTATTTCCTTTTCCATAATAGTCTTTACTTATTTCTTTTAAAGCATTTATTAGTGAATCAATGCTTTGTCTAGTATCACCAAAGGATCCTACGGCTAAAACATTATACAAGTCGGAAAGTTCAACTTGTATATAATACTTATTTGACAATATCATATCTAAGTCATAACCTGTTATACCTAAATCTCTACAAGTTATAGTTATTTTAGTCGGATCAAGAGCGTAAACACCATCATTACCTAAGATTTCCTTGCCAAAACAATAGAATCCAGGAATTTTATTTATCTCATTTCTAGCATAGTTTGATAGTTCTATGGTTTTATCTAAAAGTTCTGCACCATTAAGAGCAATTTGTCTTCTTGCACAATCTAATGAAGCCATTAGTATATATGAAGGAGATGTTGTTTGAAGCAATGATAAAATTTGTTGAACTCTGTTTATATCAACTCGCTCTGAGCGAACTTGTAGTAAAGAACATTGAGTTAAGGCTCCAATAATTTTATGAGTGCTTTGTGCACAAATATCAGCTCCTGCTTGCATCGCTGATAGTGGTAATTTATCATTAAAACCAAGGTGTGGTCCGTGAGCCTCATCTACAATCAATGGAATATCATAGCTATGAACCATATCTGCTATTTTCTTTATATCTGTAGCTACCCCATAATAGGTAGGATTTATAATTAAAACTGCTTTTGCATCAGGATTTTCCTTTAAAGTCTTTTCAACAGTTTCTGGTGTAACGCCATGAGCTATACCAACTTTTTTATCAAGTTCAGGTTGCATATAAACAGGGATTGCGCCACTTAATATAATTCCGGCAGTAATAGATTTATGAACATTTCTTGGAATTATTATTTTATCTCCAGCAGAAACTACAGACATTATCATAGCCTGTATTGCACCTGAAGTCCCGTGAATTGAAAAGAAAGAAGCATCTGAACCATAAGCATCAGCAGCTAGCTTTTGGGCTTTTTTTATTGGACCTGTAGGATGATGAAGACTATCTACTGATTTAAAAACTGTAACATCAATCTTAAATGGATTTTGACCAATAAAGTTTTTAAACTCCTCATCTATACCTTCACCTTTTTTATGGCCAGGAACGTGAAAAGGAATTGTTTCTCTATTTACATACTCCATTAATGCGTCAAATAAGGGAGTTTCATTTTGATCTAATTTATACACCTTGATAAAGCACCTTCTTTCACAAAAATACACCCTCTAAAGCCTTATGGCTGAAGGGTTGGCCTAGGTTTTCTTTTGGACCAATATAATTATATGTTAAATGTATTGTAAATGCAACAATATGAATTAATTTTATAAAATAAATATTTTTATTATTAAAAGCATGAATAATGTAGCAAACTTTGTAAATAATGAATAGTATGATGAAGTGAAACTAGGAGGAATTTTATATGGAAAGTATTATATTACATAAAAGAATTAAGAAAACATCACATGAGGCTAAAAAAGAAAGAAGAAAAGGATTAATACCAGGAATTATTTATGGAAAGAATATAAATAACATGATGTTTGAAATTGGCGAATTAGAACTAAATAAAGAAATAACTAGAAGTGGTGAACATGGAGTACTAAGTGTAAACTTAGATGGAGAAAGTCATAAGGCTTTAATAAAGGAAATTCAAAGAGATCCTGTGCACCATAAGATTACACATATAGATTTAGCAGAGTTACCTGAAAATACAGTTGTTCAAACAGAAGTTCCAATAGTTTTCAATGGTGAAGATTTAATAATGAAAAAAGGAGGAGCTGTACAAAAAGAAAAATCAAATGTTAAGGTTCAATGCAAAGGTGAAAGTATTCCTAAATTTATAAATGTAGATCTTTCAAAATTAGATATAGGTGATTCATATAGAATTGGTGACATAGAAATGGCTGGAGATATATCTATTATAGAAGATTTTAATTCTATAATAGCATCAGTGACTATGAATAAAAAGCCATCAGATATTGAAGTGGAAACTGAGGAATAAAGAAAAATATAAGTCATATCGGGATGCTATGCTAGAAGATTGTTAGAGTAATATGAAAAAAATGTCAAAAGGATAAACAATAAATTATTCTTTTGACATTTTGCTTTTAAGCAGGAAGCTAAAAACATGCTGCGGTGCCAATTTTTCAATAATTAAATAAAGAATTAGATTTTATTTTAAATAAATATACTTTATAATTGTTTTTATTTTACAATTTATAGTATAATAGTTAATACTAAATGTTATATTATAAATATCAATTATTACATGATAGGGAGGTTCAAGATGTTATATAAGGAAAGTTATGAGTCATGGATAAATTCGGATTTTTTAAACAATGTTGAAAAAGAGGAATTAAGAAACATACAAGATGAGAAAGAAATTGAGGATAGATTTTATAAGGATCTAGAGTTTGGAACAGGTGGACTTAGAGGAGTAATTGGATTAGGAACTAATAGAATGAATATATATACTGTTGGAAAGGCTACGCAGGGATTGGCAGAGTATTTAATAGAAAAATACGAAAAAAATATTTCTGTTAGCATAGCCTATGACTCAAGAATAATGTCAAAGGAGTTTGCTGAAGCTGCGGCAACTTGCTTATGTGCTAATGGTATAAAGGTATATTTATTTGAGGATTTGAGACCAACTCCTATGCTTTCTTATACTGTAAGACATTTGAAGAGTAAAGCAGGTATTGTAGTAACTGCATCCCATAATCCAAAGCAATATAATGGATATAAGGTATATGGAGAAGATGGTGGACAAGTAACTGATAAGGCCGCAAAAGAAATAATCTCATATGTACAAGGAATTAGTGATTTTTCAGAAGTGAGAACAATGAATGTTAATGAAGCTAAGGAAAAAGGTCTATTATATATAATAGGAGAAGATATTGATAAAGCTTATATTGAAAAAGTTAAGGGATTAACAATAAGAAAAGATTTATTAGATAAATATGCAGAAGATTTAAAAATAATTTATACTCCGATACATGGAACTGGAAATATTCCTATAAGAAGAGTCCTTAAGGAATTGGGATATAAAAATGTAACTATAGTAAAGGAACAAGAAAAACCAGATGGACAATTTCCAACAGCTGCATATCCAAATCCAGAAGAGCCTAAGGTTTTCAATATAGCATTAGACATGGCAAAAGATATACAGCCTGATATAATATTTGGAACAGATCCTGATTGTGACAGAATAGGGGTAGTAGTTAAAGACAGTACTGGAGAGTATAAAGTGCTCACAGGAAATCAAACAGGGGCGCTTTTAACTCACTACATAGTATCATCCTTAAAAGAGTTAAATGCTTTACCATCAAATGGTACGGTAATTAAAACAATAGTAACTACAGAAATGGCTGCAGATATAGCTAATGAGTATGATATAGAGATTATAGATGTATTAACTGGTTTTAAGTATATAGGGGAAAAGATAAAAGAATTTGAGGAAAAGAAAAATAAACAGTATTTATTTGGTTTTGAAGAGAGTTACGGATATCTTGGAGGAGATTTTGTAAGAGATAAAGATGCAGTTATTGCAGCAATGTTTATATGTGAAATGACCCTCTATTATAAGAAAAAAGGTATGAGCTTGTATGAAGCTTTGATGAATCTTTATGAAAAGTATGGATTTTATAAGGAAAAGTTGATTTCTATGGAGCTTAATGGAAAAGAGGGGCAAGAAAAAATTGAAAAGGCTCTTCAATATTTAAGACATTCTATGAGTCGCAGTGTTGGGGATATAAAAATAGTTAAAAAAATGGATTATAAGTCAAGTGTAGAGAAGGATCTTGTAAATATAAAGGAAAATGTAATAGACTTACCTAAATCTAATGTATTAAAATTTGTTTTAGAAGATAATTCATGGTTTGTAGTAAGACCTTCTGGTACTGAACCAAAAATGAAAATTTATTTATCAACTACTGGAACTAGTTTAGATGATGCAGAAGAAAAAATAAAGATATTTGAAAAAAGAGTTATGAATATTATAGATGAAGCTTGTAATTGTTAGTTTTTAACAGTATAATTACTTAAAACAGGGTGCTAACTATAGATAAAGAATCTTAGCTACCCTGTTTTTTTGCAGTATACCATGACGAATAATATTAGTGGAGATTTGATATTGAGCATAGTTTGTAGTAAAATTCATAGTATTAAAATTAATAAATACTTTAAAGTGGGTGTTAGATTTATGGATATAAAATCACGTTTTGCAGAGGAATTAAATAAGTTACTCTTTTTAGAAGTAAAGAAGGAAAATATTAAAAAGTTATTTAGTACAGAAGTTTTAGAGGATATATATATACCTGTGAAGTCTTTAAATATTATAGATAATATTAAAGAACAAAAAAATATGGAACAAATTCCGATGAGTTTTTTTATAGAAGGTATGTTTTATGTTATGGGAGCAGATAAAGATTTTAAATTTAATAATGAATATAAAAAGATACTTTCTAACATAGAGGATAGTATTATATTTGTAAAAAGTAAAATTGCTAAAAATGTGAAAGAAGGAAAGCTTCAAGAAGCATTTATTTTACTGAAAGGATTAATACAAATAGATGATGATATTGAAGTTTATGATAAAGCAATAACTATTGCAGAGGAATTAAGGTCTAAAGATAAGTCTTTTAAAGATGAAGAACTAGAAATAATGGGGAGTGCTAAGCTTAAAGATAATTATGCTCTACCTTATTTTTATGAAGCTATCATTAGAAGAGAAGAAGGAGACTATGAAAAAGCACTATTTTGTATAAATAATTATATCTCTAGGGGAGGAGAACAGACCCTAGAGATTACAGAATTTAAGGAATCATTAAAATCAATAATAGAATATGAAAAGGCAAAAGAATTATTGTATGATGAACCTAATGAAGCCTTAAAAATATTAATTCCTTTGCTTGATCAATTCGCAGATGATGCTGCTATGTATTATTATATAGCTGTTGCTTATAGAATATTGGAAAATCATGAAAAAGCTATATATTATTTAAATGAAGCTTTGAGTATAGATAGTGATATTATAGAAGTAGTAAATGAATTAGGTATTAATTATGCTTCACTTAATGATTATGAAAAAGCTATAGCATACTTTAGAAAAGCCTTCGAGGTTACAAAGTCTATAGAGATATGTACTAATATTATTATGTGCTATTTAAATTCAGGAGATATTAAAAATGCAAAAAATCACTTGGATATTGCAAAAAAATTAGATGCAAATGATGAAATAGTACTGCAGCTAGATGGTATAATTAATAATATAAAGTAACTTAATCTGTTAGTTCTTAGTATAGAAATTTTATAAAAGTATATTATATATAATGGTACTTTAGTAAATAAGAGTAATACTGGTTAATTGAGTAAGATGAAGTGCTTATTTACCATAGTGATGAAAGGGGAGTTTTATTAATGAAAGTTAAAAAAGCCATAATACCTGCTGCAGGACTAGGAACTAGATTTTTGCCTGCAACTAAAGCTCAACCAAAAGAAATGCTGCCTATAGTTGATAAACCAACAATACAATATATTATAGAGGAAGCTGTTGCCTCTGGGATAGAAGAGATACTAATTATAACTGGAAGAAATAAAAGGGCTATAGAAGATCACTTTGATAAATCAGTTGAACTTGAGAACGAGTTAGAGAGTCATGGAAAAGAAGAATTATTAAGTTTAGTTAAGGATATATCTAATATGGCAGATATCTATTACATTAGACAAAAAGAGCCTAGAGGCCTTGGACACGCTATAAGTTGCGCAAAAACCTTTGTAGGAAATGAGCCATTCGCAGTAATGCTTGGTGATGATGTAGTTGATAGTAAGATTCCTTGTTTAAAACAACTTATAGATTGCTATAACGAATATAAGACTTCGATTATAGGTGTTCAAGAAGTACCAAAGGATCAAGTGTATAAGTACGGCATAGTCAAAGGTATGTACATAGAAGATAGAGTTTACAAAGTAAAAGATTTAATAGAAAAGCCCAAAGTAGAAGAAGCTCCATCAAATATGGCTATATTAGGAAGATACATAATAACTCCTGCTATATTCGAAATACTTAGTAATACTACACCAGGAAAAGGTGGGGAGATTCAACTTACAGATGCGTTAAGGTCCTTAATAGGTAGTGAAGCAATGTATGCTTATAATTTCCAAGGCAGAAGATTTGATGTAGGTGATAAATTAGGTTTTCTTCAGGCTACAGTAGAGTATGCATTAAAAAGAGAAGATCTTAAAAAGCCTTTTCTAGAATATCTACTAAGTTTAAAAGATACAGAGTTGTTTAAGGATGTTCATAAGAATACTAATAATGATAAGGTGAAAAATGTACCGGTAGAAGAACTTACCGTAAAATAGTATATGAGAAACTTCTTACAAAAAATAAAAAGGTGCAAGAATTGTAGCCTTTTTATTTTTATGTAAATTACGATTATAGGATATGTAAGCCTTTATTAGAAAAAATGTATTGAATAATTTTTTCTATGAGGTAAAATAGAAAAAGAGAGTTTTCAATAAAAGCTTTTATAATAATATTCAAGGAAGTGTTGATATGCAGAAGGATAAACAGCTAATAATATATGATATTGCTTTTCTTATAGTTTCATTATATTTTTCTTTTTTATTAAGATTTGAGTTCAACATACCACAGGAATATATGATGCTTTTAAAACTATCAATAATCCCTGTGGTTATCATAAATTTAGTATGCAACAGATTCTTCAATTTATATAGCAGTATATGGAAATATGCATCTGTTGAAGAGTTGATGTCTGTTATATACTCTATATCATTGTCTAATATTATATTTATAATTTACAGTTACTTTGTTTATTATAAATTTTTGGAGAATAAACTTTATAGATTTCCTTTTTCCGTTCATATAATTTTTTGGATTTTATCAGTACTTGCGCTAGGTGCAGTGAGATTTATGTGGAGGGTTGCTCAAGACAATAATTTAGGCAAAGATAGCATAGATGTTAAGAAGAAACTTCTTATTATTGGAGCTGGAGATGCATCTGCTTTATTGATAAAAGAAATAAAGAGACATAAAAGTTTTAATTATAGTATAGTAGGACTTATAGATGATGATCCCTCAAAACAGGGAAGATTAATAAATGGAATAGAAGTAATTGGTGGAAGAGACAGAATAGTTGAGGTATGTAAAGAGAGAAACGTAGAAGAGATAATATTAGCAATTCCTTCTGCTGATCTTGAAATTAAAAGAGAGATTATAAACATATGTAGAGATACAAATTGCAAGCTAAAAACTCTTCCAGGGATATATGAAATAATTGATGGTGAAGTAAGCATTTCTAAGTTAAGAGATGTAAATATAGAAGATTTACTTGGAAGAGAAGAGGTAACTCTTAACAACGAGAATATAAATAAATATATAAAAGATAGAACAATACTTGTAACAGGTGGAGGAGGGTCCATAGGTTCAGAATTGTGCAGACAAATATCTAAATTTAAACCGGCAAAATTATTGATACTAGATATATATGAAAATAATGTCTACGACGTGCAGATGGAGTTAAATCGTACTCATCCTGAATTAAATAAAGAAGTTATAATAGCGTCTATAAGAGAAGTAGAACGTCTAAGGGAAATATTTGAACAGTATAAACCAGATGTGGTTTTTCATGCAGCAGCTCATAAACATGTTCCATTAATGGAGAGTAATCCGGTAGAAGCAATAAAAAATAATATAATTGGAACATATAATTTATTAAAATGTGCACAGGAATATAAGGTTAAGAAGTTTGTTCAAATAAGTACAGATAAGGCAGTTAACCCAACAAATATAATGGGAGCTACTAAGCGATTTTGCGAAATCATGGTTCAAGCCTTTGATAAGGTCAGCACTACAGAATATGTAGCGGTGAGATTTGGAAATGTTTTAGGCAGTAATGGATCAGTTATTCCTCTGTTTAAAAAGCAGATAGCAGAAGGAGGTCCGGTTACAGTTACGCATCCCGAAATAAACAGATTTTTTATGACTATACCAGAGGCGGCTCAATTAGTTATTCAAGCAGGTTCTATAGCTAAAGGTGGAGAAATATTTGTACTTGATATGGGGAAACCTGTTAAAATAGTAGATTTAGCAAGAGATTTGATAACATTATCTGGATATAAACCGGATGTGGAGATAAAAATAGAATACACAGGTCTTAGACCAGGAGAAAAACTATATGAAGAGCTTTTAATGGATGAGGTGGCATTGACATCTACGGAGCATGATAAGATATTTGTGGAAAAACCTAATAATATTGATCTAGAATTTGTGGAAAAATCTATAGAGCAGTTTAAAAAGGCAGCTTCTATGGATAAAGAAGATATATTTAAACTTGTTGAAGAAAAGGTGCCAACGTATAAGAGAAAAAAGTAGTTAACTCTAAAAATAGCAAAAGGATGAATAAATTAATGAGAAATGTACTAGTTATATCACATATGTATCCATCATCGGCTAATGGTGTCTTGGGCATATTTGTTCATAAACAAGTTCAAAAGTTAATAGAAGAGGGATGTAAGGTTAAGGTCATATGTCCTGTACCTTATGTTCCTAGTTTTTTAGGCTTAAGCGATAAACTAAAAGCATATATTCAAATTCCTAAAAGTGCAGTAATTGATGGTGTTGAAGTTTTTTATCCAAGATACATAGAATTCCCGAGGGGATTTTTTCTTGAATACTCTGGATTTTTTATGTATTTAGGAATAAAAAAGATAATAAAAAAAATATATAGAAATTTTAAATTTGAAATAATACACGCACACACAGCAATTCCAGTTGGATTTTCAGCAATGTTATTAAGTGATAATTATGGGTGTCCTTTTGTAGTAACTATACATGGGCAAGATTTTCAATACACTATAAATAAAAATGATAAGTGTAGAAAAAATGTATATCGTGTATTAGAGAAGTCTAATAGTGTAATAACTGTAAGTACTAAGCTTAAAAATGTTATTAAAGAGAACAAGATAAGAGAGAAAATTACTGTAATAAATAATGGGATTAATCCGGAAGAGTACGGAAGTATTGAACTTACAAAAAGCGAAAAGGATTATGTTATATTAAGTGTATCTTCATTAATAAAAACAAAAGGCATTGATTTAAATATTAGAGCTGTATCAATATTGGTAAAAAAGTATCCTAATATGAAGTATTATATTGCTGGTGATGGTGAAGAAGTAAAAAATCTAAAAAAACTTGCAAGTGATTTGTCATTGACTGAGAATGTTGTTTTCTTAGGTAGATTGCCTCATGTAGAAGCAATAAAATTTATGGGTAAGTGTGATATTTTTAGTTTACCAAGTTGGCAAGAAGGCTTTGGAATAGTGTATATTGAAGCTATGAATAACGGAGTACCGGTAATAGGGGTAAAGGGTCAAGGAATAGAAGATGTTATTATAGATAAAGAAAATGGATTCTTAGTAGAACCACATAGTGTTGAAGATTTAGTTGGAACCATAGAATACATATTAAATAATGAAGAAGAGGCCAGGAGAATTGGTGAGGAAGGAAGAAAGACCGTTCTTAGCGAATACACTTGGAGGAGAAATGCACAAAAGACTATTGATATATATAACTCTATTATTGAGTAAGGCTAAGATCAAGTGAAGTTTGAATAGGTGAAATATCATATTAACAGGTGCTGAATAAGGTACATATAATAATTAACTTTAACATGGATTTATGAGGTGAGGAAATTTTGAATATAGCAATGATTTTAACTAATGGATTTGATCCAGATCCACGAGTATATAAAGAGGCGAAGTCCTTAACTAAACTAGGTCATAGTGTAACTATTTTGTGTTGGGATAGAGCGGGAGAATATGTAGATAAACCTACAGAGATTATAGACGGGATAAATATAGTTAGATTTTTTGGAAATACTAAATATGGAAGTGGATATAAGCAGGCTTTTAAGTTTTTTGATTTTAAGGATGATATTTACAATTACATAAAAGATAAGAATTTTGATGCAATACATTGTCACGATTTTGATGGATTATTTATAGGCTATGCTGTTAATAAAAAATTAAAGTTAAAGTTAGTTTATGACGAACATGATTTGTTTAATCTGTATTTTTATGACAGACCAGGTGCTATAAATAAACTTATTAGTAGTTTTATTGTGATTAGAGAAAAGCAGATGTTGAAAGCAGTGGATACACATATAGTAGTAACTCCTAAAATGGCAGAGCTTTATGAGAAAATTAGTAAAAAAGTAGTTGTAGTAAACAATGCACCATATAAGGATCTATTTAAAAACATAGAAAAAACTGAGAGCAACAAACTAAGAATAGGATTTATCGGCTCTGTTAGATATTATGATGAAATGAAAATTTTAATAGATATCTGTCAAAAGTATAAGGATGATGTTGAAGTTATAATATGCGGCAGAGGAATACATTCAGATAAATTAGCTGAGTACTCAAAAAAATTGTCAAATGTTAAGATAAAGGGTGCTTACAACATAAAACAATTAGAGGAACTATATAGAAATATTGATGTTACATATGCTTTTTACCCGGGAAATACTGCGACTATTTCTATGCCTAATAAGTTTTATGAAAGTGTTATTACAGAGACACCTATAATTGCCAATAGAGATACAGAGTTTGGATATGAGGTGCACAAAAACAAGTTAGGATACGGTATAACAGAAAAAAATCTATCTGAAGAGCTTGGAAAAGCTATAGATAAGTTAGTTAAGGATAAGAATGAAAAGAAAAATATTGTGGAAAATATGAGAAACTTTAAAGAAAATTGTTTTTGGGAATCTAATGAAGGTAAGCTAAAAAATATATACGATAGGTAGTTATATTTTTTAAAGGGAGATAAATATGGGTTATAATAATACAGTTTCAATAATAATACCAGTCTATAATGAAGAAAAATATATAGAAACTTGTTTAAATTCTATACTTAAGCAAAATTACGAAAATATTATTGAGATTTTAATATTTGATGGTATGTCAAGTGATAACACAAGAAATTTAATCAATGCTTTTGAGGATAAAAGAATAGTTTTAATCGATAATGAGAAAAGAATACAATCAGCGGGCTTAAATGCGGGGATCAAAATGGCAAAAGGAGACATAATAGTAAGAATTGATGCTCATGCCATTTATGACGAAAATTATGTAAAAGAATGTGTCTGTACTTTGAATAAATTAAAGAGCGAAAATGTTGTTAATGTTGGAGGGCCAACTTATTTAGTTACATCAGGAAACTATGTAGAAGATTGTATAGTTTTTCTACATGAGAGTAAGTTTGGAATAGGAGTAGCTAAGTTTAGGCAGAAAGACTATGAGGGCTATGTAGATACAGTATGGAATGGTGCTTTCTGGAGGTGGGTATTTGACAAAGTAGGCTTCTATAATGAGGAATTAAAAAGAAGTGAAG
This sequence comes from Clostridium magnum DSM 2767, assembly GCF_001623875.1. Lineage (GTDB taxonomy): Bacteria > Bacillota > Clostridia > Clostridiales > Clostridiaceae > Clostridium_AM > Clostridium_AM magnum. The sequence goes on from NZ_LWAE01000001.1 coordinate 787,156, forward strand.
ACAATGACATGAATAATAGGATTGGTAAAGCTGGATATAAAATATATCAAAATAAAGATGCTATTGCCTATTATAAACCAAGAGTTAGTATAAAAAAAGTATTAAATCAAAATTTGCAAAATGGTAAAGAAATAGGGACTTCTTTACTTACTAATAGAGAAATTATAAGGATTAGACATCTAGTACCGGCAGCTTTTTTTGCATCAATAATATTCTTTGGAGTTATGTGTAATTATTTTTATTTGGGGACAATAATGGAGATAATGGTTCTAGGCAGTTATTTTCTTATAGATTTAACAGAATCTCTTAGGATAGGATTTAAAAATGGAATAAAATATGTACCATTGATGTTTATTTTATTCTTTTTATTACATGTATATTATGGAGCAGGAACTTTTATTGGTTTTTTTGAGCAACTATTAAAGTCAAATAAAGGACAGCGTAACTAGGAGAGGTTGGATAAGTAGCATGAAAAATTATTTGGAGAAACTGCTAAGTATTTTCAGCAGTGATAGAAAACAAAATAAACTTGTAATAATGGCTTTCTATATTCTATTTGTAGCAATATTGTGTGGAGGTTATTTAGTAGCATCGAAGCCGTATCTATCTTTTAATTTTTTCGTTAATCCAAAAGAACTTATAAGGGCCATGAAGGTTTTACCAGCACTTGCTTGTATAATAGCAGCATGTATATTTTTTATTCCAGATAAAATTGAAGGAGTTGCTCACTTATATTGGTTTTTATTTACATTACTAAGTGCAATTCCAATTATAGTGGTTTATATATTTAGTGGTGTTGCTGATAATAAAAATGTAATAGTATATATATATACTATTGAAACATTATGTATATTAGGCATGTATTTATTGTCAAAATTTAATATAAAATTTCCAAGTTTCAATCTTAGGAAGAGAGTATTTTGGATATTTATTCTTATATTTGTAGTTGGAGCATATGGTTATTTGTTTAAGACTTTAGGATTACCTAAGGATATTAAACTAGCTTTTACAGATGTGTATTCTGTGCGATTACACTATAGAGAAGTTGGTGGAAGATTTGTTGACTACTTTGTCCAATGGATGGGAAATGTAGTTAACCCATTTATCTTAACTTATTGTATATATAAGAAAAAGTATAAGTTAGCGCCTATACCTATAGTTTTAGAACTTATACTATATATGTTCACTGCATACAAAAGTTTATTCCTTACACTTATTTTAGCACCTTTTTTTGGTCTTATATTAGACAAAGGAATAAATAGGGGCTTTATACAGAAGGTTATAGTGGCATTTACAGGTTTAGCCCTTATAGATGGATTCATATCAATGGTAAGGCAGTTTTCTTTGGTTAATTCTGGAGTATTGAAATCAATACTTGAACATTATCCGAGTTATTACACTTTATATCTACCAACAGTTGTAAGAATGTTTGAATGGCCATCTTTAATCGCTTTAGAGTATTATGACTTCTTCTGGATGTATCCCAAAGTAAATCTGTCACATAGTATACTTGGTCGCTTTTTTAGTAATGTATATAAGATGGAGCCATCACTTTACTTAGGTGCACTGTATTATGGAAAACCAGAGATGAGATTAAATGTAACCTGGTATGGTGATGCTTACATGAATTTTGGTATTATAGGTATGATAGTCTTTGCCTTAATGCTTTACTTTATATTATTTGTTGTAAAGTATGTAGAAAAGAAAAATGTATGTCTTGTGTCCTCGCTGCTTTTTGGTGGAATAATGGCATTATTTAACGGACCACTATTAACAACTATGCTTACCAGTGGACTGGGAATAGGATTATTTTTAGCCTACTTACTACCTGAGGAGATATAACATATTAAGTTTTGGGGATTAACTTATTAATAAGTTTCCCTTTTTTACTATATAGGAAGTTTAGGAGTGAATATAATGAAGAAGTATTACAAGGATATGGACATAGCTAGAGGAATAGGAATTTTTTTAGTGGTATTAGGACATTCCTTTCCAGACGATAAGTTTAACAATAATCCTCTTTATGCATATATATATAAGTTTATTTATTCTTTCCATATGCCTTTATTCTTTATAGTATCAGGATTTTTTGCTTATAAAATATATAATATATTAAATCTATCTCAATACAAAAAGTTTATAGAGGGCAAATTTAAAAGGCTAATGGTACCTTATTTGGCAATATCCTTAATTGCAATTCCCATTAAATTATATATGAACATATATGCAGCAAGACCTATAGACTTAAATGGATTGATTGTTGATGTATTGTTATATCCTGCAGGCAACGGTACAATATATCACACTGGCACGCCTATACAATACTTTTGGTTTATATATACACTATTTTTTATTTTTGCAGTTATGCCACTATTAAATAAAATACCTATAAAAGTAGTATTAATTATAACTGCTATTTTAAACGTAATACCTTTAAATAAGATGCCATTATTTTACGCCTGGGGAGTAATTCATTATTTAATTTATATTTATCTGGGAATATACTTCAATAGAATTTATGAAGAATATGAAAAATTTAAATATAAGAAGCTTTTAGTAGTGATTACGCTTATAGCACTGGTACTAATTAACTTGAAAAGTGTATCAGCTCAGTTCTATTATATGTACAGCTTAACTACAGCGTTAATTGGAAGTGTGTTATTTATAAATATTTCCTATTTGATGGCTAATAATAAATTAGGTGAGATATTTAAATACATAGGAGATTACAGTTATGACATATATCTATTTTCTTGGTTTTTTCAAACTGGAACTAGAGTAATACTCTTTCAGATGTTAAAACTAGACTATACATTTGTCACTATAATGATGCTTATTGCAGGAATGCTACCGATTTTGTTATCTGATTTAGTTTTAAAGAAAGTACGGATACTGGATAAGGTTTTATTAGGAAATACAAGAATTTAGAGTTTTGGAGGAAAATATGAGTAAAAAAACACTTGCAAAAGCAGCAGTAATAATAATGGTAGTATCTCTTATAAGTAAAGCAATTGGATTCTTTAGAGATATTTTAATTAGTAGTGCTTTTGGAGCAACTGGTACATCAGATGCGTATACAATATCTTTAACTATACCTAATATTTTATTTGGACTGTTTGGATTAGCTATAACCACTACATTTATTCCTATTTTAACTGAAACATACAGTCAATGTGGAAAAGAAAAAATGTTTGAATTCGCCAATTCCATAATGAATATTTTGATGATTGTATCTTTAGTACTTTGCTTTTTGGGTTGGATTTTTACACCAGAGGTTGTAAAAATTGCAGCATCTAAATTTACTGGTGAAAAGCATGATTTAACAGTATATTTAACCAAAATAAGCATGATAAATATACTATTTTTAAGTTTAAATAGTGGTTATACAGCAATACTTCAAGCCTTGGATGATTTTATTGCACCTGCTTTAGTTGGTATAGTTGCTAATGCACCAATTATAATATACATACTAATGGGCAACAAATACGGAATTGTAGGATTAACAATTGTAACGATGATAGGCTACGGATGTCAAATATTGATTCAAATGCCTTGGTTAAAGAAGAATGGTTATAAATATAGCTTTAAAATAAATTTTAAAGATGAAAGAATAAAAAAAATGCTTATACTGATAGCTCCAGTTATAATTGGTACAGGAGTTAATCAAATTAATGAGGTAATTCAAAAAAGTTTGGCATCAGGTTTACCAGATGGAAGTATATATGCATTAGATCTATCCAATAAACTAAATCAACTGATTTACTTTACCTTTGCATCAGCTATAGTTACAGTAATTTATCCTTCCCTAACACGGGCGGGAAAATCTGATGGATATGAAAATTTCAAAATGCATATTACCAATGCAGTAAATAATATTAATTTGGTTACTGTACCAGCTTGTGTTGGATTATTAGTTTTAAGAGTACCTATAATAAGTGTAATGTTTATGCGTGGAGCTTTTAATGAAAGAGGAGTTAGAATGACTTCTTTTGCACTTTTATATTTAGTATCTGGTTTAATATTTTGGGGTATAAGAGATGTATTTAATAGGGCCTTTTATGCTATACAAGATACCAAAACTCCTATGATAAATGGAGCCATAGGCGTGGTAGTAAGTGCCATAGCTAGTGTGTTTTTAGTAAAGGCTATGGGCATTGGTGGACTTACTTTGGCAACAACTATATCTGCATTTGTAAGTTGTGTGCTATTAATAATTGATTTGAAGAAAAAAGTTGGTAGCGTAAATGGAATGGAAATGTTTATAACTAGTTCTAAGATAGTTACCGCATCAGGTGTTATGGGAGTAGTTATATATTTTATGAATCATTATTTAAAAGTGTTTTTAGTTGGTACTAAAGGACAATTGATTATAATTATTTTATGTGTAGCTGTGGGAGTAGTGGTATATGTAACTATGCTTTTAGCTCTAAGAGTAAAAGAACTTATGATCATATTTAATTTGATAAAGTCAAAAGTCAAAGGCTAAATATTTTGTAGGAGAAAGGAATTTTTTCATGAAAAAGTATTATAAAGTCATAGCCATAACATTATTAATGGTAATGTTTTTAATAAGCTTTTCAGGGTGTTCGAATTTACAGGGCAAAAATAATGATGAGATAGTAGTTTGGTGCAATCTATCCAATTATGAAGTATTACAAGTAGATGCTGTGGCACAAAAGTGGGCGAAAGAAAATGGAAGGAAAGTCAGAGTTTTATCTGATAAAGGAGACAATAGAGCATTTATAGCTGCTTCAAAAGAAAATATGCAGCCAGATATACAATTTGGGGTTTCTCATGATAAAATGGATAAACTAAATAGTGAAAAACTATTGGCTGAACTTCCTGAGGGATTTCTAGATGAAAGTAAATACATTCCATCTGCTTTAAAAACAGTATCCTTTAATAATAAGTTATATGGTGCGCCTATATCTATAGAAACTTATGCACTATATTATAATAAGGATAAGGTAAAAACTCCTCCAGAAACACTGGAAGAACTGATTGATCAAAGCCAGAAGTTAGGATTTAAATATGATATAAATAATTTTTATTTAAGTTTTCCTTTTGTACAGGTTAATGGAGGATACATATTTAACAATGTCAATGGAAAGTATGATGTCCATGATATAGGATTAAACAATGAAGGCGCCATTAAAGGCTATGCTATGATTCAGGATATGGTTCAAAAATATAAATTAATGCCAGCAAATATCGAAGGTATTAAAGCAAGAAATGATTTTAAAGATGGTAAAATAGCTTTTTACTTTAGTGCATCTTCAGATATAAGTGATATTGATACATCAGATATTAATTATGCTGTAACTAAGCTTCCTACTTATAATGGTAAACAAATGAGTACTTTTGTTTCCTGTAGAGATGCATTTGTAACAAGTAAATCTAAAGACAAAAAAGAAGTTTGGGATTTATTTAAGTATTTATTGGAAGAAACTCCAAAAGGTCTATTTAAAACAGTAGGTAGATTACCTGCTTTAAATCTCGATAATACCATACCAGAAGTAAAAAATAACGACAAAGAAAAAATGTTTGTTAAACAAGCTGAGTATGGTGATTTAATACCTAACGTGGCAGAAATACAGGCATTACAAAGTAGTAATAAGATATATATGCTTCTTACAGCAGGAAAAATATCACCAAAAGAATGTGGTGATAAAATAGAAAACGAAATAAGAGAGTTTATAAGAAAAGAAAAACAGTGAAGTGGAAACTTGAATCAGATGGGGTTTAAAACCCCACCTGATTCTTAGTTGAACGAATCAAGGGACGTACCCGCTCGCAACGTACTATTTGAGAAAAGCAGAGAGCCCAAATCTCTGATTTGGTGCGAATCGCTTTCACAACGTGCGTAGGGAGTATTAGAGCGGGTAGTCATCGGATAAATAATCTAAGCAAGAAAAACAAAGGATGACAAAAAAATTTGGTTATATTATAATAAAAAACGTAAGATTGCGTAAAGCTAGTAGATATAACAAATAATATTTTTATATGAATTTATAAGAAATAATTATATATAACAATTAGTAATTGTTACGCCTATAAAGAATAAAGGAGACGTAATAATTAATAACTATTACGCACTTATAAGGAATACAGGAGGATTAACAAATATGTCAGAATTAAAAGAAGATTTAATATTAAAGCTAAAAAATAAAACAGCTAAACTTGGTGTAGTTGGATTAGGTTATGTAGGACTTCCACTTGCAGTTGAAAAAGCTAAAGCAGGATATGATGTTATAGGATTTGATGTTCAAGATGAAAAGGTAAAAATGGTAAATGAAGGACATAACTATATAGGTGACGTAGTAGATGAAGATTTAAAAGAGCTAGTTAAAGTAGGAAAACTAAGAGCAACTACAGATTTTAGCTTTGTAAATGATGTAGATACGGTATGTATATGTGTTCCTACACCACTTGATTTATATAAACAACCAGATATATCTTATGTTGTAAACTCTACTAAAAGTGTTGCAAAGTACTTACACAGAGGAATGCTTGTAGTACTTGAAAGTACTACTTATCCAGGAACGACTGAAGAAGTGTTAAGACCAATACTTGAAGAAAGCGGATTAAAATGTGGTGTAGATTTCTTCTTAGCATTCTCACCAGAAAGAGTTGACCCAGGTAATAAAGAATTTAAGACTAAAAATACTCCTAAGGTAGTAGGGGGATGTACACCTGAGTGTACTGAAGTTGCAGCCACTCTTTATAGAAATGTTCTTGAGGGAGAAATATATACAGTATCATCACCAGCAGTAGCAGAAATGGAAAAGATACTGGAAAATACTTTTAGAAATATTAACATAGGTTTAGCTAATGAAATGGCTATACTATGTAAAAGAATGGGCATAGACGTTTGGGAAGTAATAGATGCAGCTAAGACAAAGCCTTATGGATTTATGGCATTTTACCCAGGTCCAGGACTTGGTGGACACTGCATACCTCTAGATCCATTTTATTTAGCATGGAAAGCAAGAGAATATGATTATCATACAAGACTTATAGAGATTTCCGGAGAAATAAATGATGTGATGCCTGAATTTGTAGTAGACAATGCTATGAAACTTTTAAATGGGCATAAAAAAGCAATGAATGGCGCTAAAGTACTTCTTTTAGGAGTTGCTTATAAGAAGGATATAGATGATCCAAGAGAATCACCTACTTTAAAAGTAATGGAGCATTTAGAGAAGAATGGCGCAGAACTAATAATTAATGATCCATATATACCAGAGTTCAAACATGCTGGTAAAAAGTATTACACAGTAGACTGGAAAGAAGTAATAGATGATTCTGATATAGTTATTATCACTACAGATCACAGCAACTATGATTATGAAGAAATCGTGTCTAGGGCTAAGATTGTATATGATACAAGAAATGCTACAAAAGATGTGAAGAACAATAGAGAAAAAATTCATAAGCTATAAAAATAAGAAGATAAGCCTTTTAGGCTTATCTTATCACTAAATTTAAGGGGTGTTTTTATGAATAAGTTAAAGTTTGCCATTGTGGGATGCGGAAGAATATCCTATAAGCACGTAGAAGCATTAATTGCTAATAAAAAAGATGCTGTTTTAGTTGCTACTTGTGACATAATTGTAGAAAATGCAGAAGCTAAGAAGCAAGAATATATTGCTAAATTAGGAGAAGAAGCAACTGTTGCAGTATATACAGACTACAAGGACATGCTTAAAAAAGAAGACATAGATGTAATAGCATTAGCTACTGAAAGTGGATATCATCCAGAAATAGCTATATATTGCATGAATAAAAAGAAGCATATTATAGTTGAGAAACCAATGGCTCTATCTATAGAAGATGCTGATAAAATGATAAAATGTGCAAAAGATAATAATGTGAAACTATGCATAAGCCATCAAAATAGATTTAATAAGCCAATCCAACAATTAAGAAGTGCTGTTGAAGAAAATAGATTTGGAAGACTTATAAATGGTACGGCTAGAATACTATGGAACAGAAATATGGGATATTATGAGCAAGCACCATGGAGGGGAACATGGAAACTTGATGGTGGTACTCTAATGAACCAATGTATACATAATATAGATTTACTTCAATGGATGATGGGTGGAGAGATAGATACAGTATATGCTCAATGTGATACATTCATAAGAGACATTGAAGCAGAAGACTTTGGAGCTATAATTATACGTTTTAAGAATGGTGCTATTGGAATAGTAGAGGGAACAGCTTGTGTATATCCTAAAAATTTAGAAGAAACTCTAAGCATATTTGGAGCGCAAGGAACAGTATGCATTGGCGGATTAGCTGTAAATAAAATAGAAACATGGAAATTTGCAGATAATAAAGATGATGAAGCAGAGATATTAAAATCTCAAGAGGGAGATCCAGATAGTGTTTATGGATTTGGACACACGCCTTTATTTGAGGATATGATTGATGCTATAAAAAATGATAGGGAACCTTTAATAAACGGAGAAGAAGGTAAGAAAGGTATGTCTATTATTCTTGCAGCATATAAGTCAAGACTTACTGGAATGCCTGTAAAATTCCCTATGGAGAGTTTTTCAACTATGGAAATGGTAGGGGTAGAAAAGTTAGATAAATAGTTATTGATGGGAGAAATTAATATGGTTGACTGTTATATATGTGAAAATGCTAAAATAGGCAGTAATGTTACTATAGGTAAGTTTGTAGTTATTGAGGATGAGGTAGTTATAGGTGATAACTGTCTTATAGGACATAATGTAGTTATACGTAAGGGAACTAAAATAGGCGATAACGTTAGAATAGATGATAATTCTGTCCTAGGAAAACAACCAATGAGATCCGTAAATAGTATATTTAAGGATGAAAAAGAATTTCCACCAGCAATTATATCTGAAGGCTGCTTAATTGGGGCTGGGGTTATAATTTATTGTGGTTGCGAAATTGGAGAAAAGACACTAGTTGCAGATTTAGCTACTATAAGAGAAAATGTTACAATTGGAAGCAAAACTATTATAGGAAGAGGAGCCGCAATAGAGAATTTCTGTAAGGTTGGTTCTAACTGTAAAGTAGAAACAAATGTATATTTAACAGCTTATTCAGAAGTAGAGGATAATGTGTTTATAGCTCCAGGAGTTGTGACATCTAATGATAATTTTGCTGCACGGTCAAAAGAAAGATATAATCACTTTAAGGGTATTACTGTTAAAAAAGGTGGAAGAATAGGAGCTCAAGCTACAATATTACCAGGAAAGGTAATAAATGAAGATGGATTTGTAGCAGCAGGAAGTGTAGTAACAAAAGATGTGGAACCTGAAACAATAGTCGCTGGAACTCCTGCAAAAAAATTAAGAGCAGTTCCAGAAGATCAGTTGCTTAGAAATCAATGAAGTGGAAACTTGAATTAGATGGAGTGGCAACGACATCTAATTCTTAGTTGAACGAATCCAGGGACGTACCCGCTCTTTACTCGATTTTTGGGAAGAGGGAGTATTAGAGCGGGTAGAAGTTGATTTTAATAAGCATTGAGGAGGAAATAAATGAAAATATTAACTGTAGTAGGAGCAAGACCTCAGTTTATAAAGGCTGCTGCTGTCTCAAATATTATAAGAAAAGAGCATAAAGAAATACTTGTCCACACAGGACAGCATTATGATGAAAATATGTCAAAGGTGTTCTTTGATGAGCTTAAAATACCAAAGCCAGATTATAATTTGGAAGTAGGCTCTGGTAATCATGGAAAGCAAACCGGTAATATGCTTATAAAACTAGAAGAAATATATTTAGAAGAGAATCCTGACTTAGTACTAGTTTATGGAGATACTAATTCCACTTTAGCTGGAGCTTTATGTGCAAGTAAGCTATTGATACCAGTGGCTCATGTAGAGGCTGGACTTAGAAGCTTTAATATGAGTATGCCAGAAGAACAGAATAGAATATTAACAGATCACCTTTCTAAACTATTATTTGTTCCTACAAAATCAGCTTTAGATAATTTAAAGAATGAAGGTATTCAAAAGGGAGTACATAATGTAGGAGATGTAATGTTTGATGCTACTCTTAACTTTAAAAAGTTAGCAGAGCAAAAGAACAGCATAATAAAAGAATTAGGAGTAAAGGAAGGTCAGTTTATTCTAACAACTATACATAGAGCTGAAAATACTAATGATATTAGCAGACTAAAAAATATAGTTGAAGCTTTAAATGAATGTGGAAAAGATGTAGTTTTACCACTTCACCCAAGAACTAAAAAATATATTACTGATTATGGTCTAAACTTCAATAATAACATAAAAGTAATAGATCCTGTAGGATATTTAGAAATGATAAATCTTGAAATGAACTCAGAAAAAATAGTTACTGACAGTGGTGGTGTTCAAAAGGAAGCTTTTTTTATGAGTAAACCATGTATAACTATGAGAGATGAAACTGAGTGGGTAGAAACGGTAGAAAATGGTTGGAATAGAGTTGTTGGAACAGATAAGCATAAAATACTAGACAGTATAGTGAATTTCTATCCAGAGAAAAAGCAGGAAAATATATTTGGAGATGGAAATGCATCAGAAAAAATATTGAAATTATTAAATTCATGCAAATAAGCTGTTTCGTAATCACAAAAACAAAAACTAAATAGGTTTTGTTTTTGTGATTATTTTTAGGCAACTTTTTAAGGAAGGAGTGATGAAGAATGTTTTTACATAAAATTTCATATTGCTTAATTTGTCTATATATAATAATCTTACCTCTGATACGTAGTGAAGTTGAGATTGCTGGACAGAAACTGGCAGATGTTATTTTAGCTTTAATAATATTGTCATATTTAGTACAGCTTGTTATTTGTAAGGAAAGCATAAGTAAGTTTATAGATGGTATAAAAGATTTTTTTACCAGTTATTTAAGTATATTTATGAGTATTCTAGCTTTAATGATGCTTATTTCTGTAAGTTATGCTGTGGATAAAAGTTTGGCTTTAAGTGAGAGTATAAGATTTATTGTATACATAATAATTTATTTTATTATTAAATATGATCTAAATAGTAAAAAGTGTACAATAGGTATGATAAAATCTTATATATTTAGCACATTAATTTTATGTCTCTTCGGTGTATATCAATATTTTACTGGATATGGTTTAGAGGGAAAGTTTAGAGAAAACTATGGATATCTAAGATATAAGATAACAGCAAATATGGATAATCCTAATAATTTAGCTGCATTTCTTATACTGGCTATATTTCCTATGATAATGTTAGCTATTTATGAAAAAGAGAAAATAAAAAAGATTTTTTATATAATCTTGAGTACCTTGATATTTACTAATTTAATATTAACAGGATCTCGTAATGCTATAATAGGTATTATGGTTGGAGTTGTTATATTAGCTATTGTATATAGCTTTAGATTAGTTATACTTATGGCACTGTTAGGGGGTATATCTATATTTATACCTGTCATTAGAACTAGGTTAATGGCTATAACCGATAAAACGCAGAATGAATCTAGGGTATATTTATGGGAAATAGCAAAAAAGATGATAAAAGATCATCCGTTATTTGGAGTTGGGAATGGAAATTATGCCACTTTACATGATAAGTATACAGAAATATATCCACAGTTTAAATTTTATATGGATATTAAAGCTACTCATAATTCCTATTTGAAAATAGAGAGTGAACTTGGAATAATAGGGGGAATTTCTTTTATAGGTATATTAATATCAGCACTAATTCAGGTAAAGAAATTTATTTCTACTACTCAAGATGAATTCTATAAGTTTTTTTATACAGGATTTTTAGCATCCATGATTTCATTCTATGTCATGAATATATCTGATAACTTATTTTTTGTCCCTAAAACAACTTCATACTTTTGGATACTTTTAGCTATATCACAAGGAATCATGTTTAGAGTGAAAAGTAATAAATCTTATTTGTTTTAGCTGTTAAATAGGATTTAGTCCAGAATAAAGTATTGATTTAAGTTATTATTGAACAAAGTTTATTAATTCTCGGAGGTGTTTACTATTAAGGTATTACAAATAATATCTGGTAATGATAATGGAGGCGGAGGTAATCATGTTTTAAATTTAAGCTTCTATTCTAAAGATAAATTTGAATGCACTATAGGGTGTATAGGTCCAGGAGACCTTTATAAAAGAGGTAAAGCTTTAGGTATATCTATGGTTCAGTTTGGAAGTAAGGCTGCCTATGATGGTTCAATTTTAAAATATGTCATAGAAAACAAAATAGATATAATAAATTTTCATGGAGCAAAAGCCTTTTTTATGCATTGGTTTTTAAAGCATAAACTCCAAGTTTCATCAGTAGCTACCATACATAGTAACTACAAAAAGGATTTTTTAAACAATAAAATTAAACAAGTATTTTTTACTCCTTTAAGCATTCAAGGCTTAAAGAGCTTTGAACATTATATATGTGTGTCTAATTATATAAGTGATTTACTTAAAAAAGATAATTTTAAAGGAAAGAAATTTATAGTTAACAATGGAATAGATTATGATGCCATAAATGTTGTTAGTAATAAAGAATCTATTAGAAAGATGTATGGTTTGCAGGAGAAAGACTTTGTATATGTTTCTGTAGCTAGAATGCATCCTATTAAAAATCACTTAGGGCTTATACAAGCATTCAGTAAACTGAAGAAAGAAAGAGAGGGAGTGAAGCTTCTCTTAGTTGGTGATGGTGAACTGGAAGAAGCAGTAAGGAGCCAAATAAAAACTTTAAGTTTAGAAAAAGATATAATACTTACAGGTTTTGCAAATAGGCCAATAGATATTGTAAATGCAGCGGATATAAGTATTCTAACTTCTTTTAGTGAAGGCGGGTCACCACCTTTAGTAGTACTGGAAAGTGCAGCAGTAAAAAAAGCTTTCATATGTTCAAAAGTTGGGGATATAGAAGAAACTATAAATGAGCAAAGAGGATTTTTAGTAGATCCTAATTCAGCTCAGGACATATATGAAAAGATGAGAGACTCTTACGATAGAAGAGAAGAGTTAGATATTATGGGAGAAAATCTTTATCAGTTTGTAAAGAATAGATATTCTATGGATAGCTTCTGCAGCAAATATTATAGTGCTTATAAGGAAATACTTTAAAAAAAATAATGGAGTGAAATTGATGGCAGGTAAGAAAGTAATAAAAAGTTCAATTATAGTAATGGTACTAATAATTTTAGGAAAAGTTTTAGCCTTAGTAAGGGATGCTCTTATAGCAGCTCAATTTGGAGTTACTTATGTTACAGATATATATAATTTTGCTTTAGGAATGGTATATCTGCTTACTACAGTTAGTTATGGACTTACTACTACTTTTATACCCCTTCATACTGAAAATCTCCAAAATAGTACAAAGAGGGCTAGTAATAGATTTGTAAATAATGTTATAAATTTATACTCTATTTTTACTATAATAGTTATGGTTTTGCTTATAGTATTTAGTAAATATATAATATATGTATTTGGACATGGATTTGGAAATGATCCAAATGTATTTTCTGCTGCTGTAGAAATCAATAGAATAATGATGTTATCTTTGATATTTGTTAGTTTACAAAGTGTTGTTACAGGGGTACTTCAGTCTCATAAAGAATTTTATGAACCTGCAGCTATGGCTATGGTTTCCAATATAGTCTATGTAATTTACTTAGTATTCTTAACTAATAAATTTGGAATAAAAGGCTTTGCCATAGCTACAGTAGTTGGTTTCTTTATACAATTTCTAATCAATGTACCTAAATATAAAAGGTTAGGATATAGATATGAAAGAATTGTAGATTTAAAGGATAAACAAATATTAAGTATGTTTAAGTTAATGGTGCCAGTTATTATTAGTACCTCTGTAGTACAGTTAAATGCATTTGTAAATAGATCCTTTGCAACAAATATATTTTTCGGTGCTGTTACAGTTTTAGATTGCGCAAATAAGATAAATACCCTTGCATATGAGGTTTTTGCTATAGGAATAGCTATGATTGTTTATCCTACACTTTCAGAGTTAGCAGCTAAAGAAGATAAAATAGAGTATAAAAAGGCATTGGGCAAATCAATAAGTACTATAATGCTTATAATGGTACCAGCAGCTGTGGCGATTGCAGTAATGAGAGTTCCGTTAATAACAGTGATTTTTAAAAGAGGAGCTTTTGGCAGCGAAGCTGTTGATTTAACTGCCAGTGCATTACTTTTCTATGCTCCTGCAATGATTGCATATGGTGTAAGAGATATACTTAATAAAGCCTTTTATTCAATCAAAGACACTAAAACCCCTATGATAAACAGTTTTATAGGAATAATAATGAACATTATTATAAATATTATTATTATGAAGTATATGAAGGTATCAGGATTAACACTGGCAACTACAATATCGGCAGTTGTTACAACTATTTTAATGGCTCTGGATTTAAATAAGAAGTTAAAAGGTATTGAGCTTAAAAAAATGTGGAATAGTTTCTTAAAGATACTTCTTTCTTCAGGTATTATGGGAATAACTTTATTCTTTGTGAATAAAATGGTTATGCTAAAGGTTGGAACTGTGGATGAAATGGTAGGAAGTCTAATATCCCTTATTATTTCATTTGTTTTAGGAAGTATTACATATTGTATTTGTTTATATTTTGTTAAAGTTGAAGAATTCAAATATTTAATAGATAATATTAGAAGTAAAATAGCATAAACATATGTTAGAGAAAGGGGGGTAAAAAATTAGTAAAAAACAGATTTTAGGAATGGATGTAATTAGAGCTTTAGCTATTGTCGCAGTAGTAGTTATTCATGTTTCGGCGACTATATTATATAGGAGTGATATTAACTCATATATCTATAAAATATCTATTATAATTAATCAACTTTCTAGATTTTCCGTACCAGCGTTCATATTTATATCTGGAATGGGATTAACCTTAAGTAATAAAAAGGAGTTAGGATATTTTGCTTTTATTGGACGTAGATTTAGTAGAATTGTTCCACAATATATTCTTTGGTGTTTAATATATATATATTTAACTACCAAGAACTTTGAAATTTACAGTGTAGTATATGATGTGGTTTATGGAAAAGTTTTTTACCATTTTTATTATGTTCCTTTAATTATAGAGTTTTATCTTATATATCCATTTCTATATAGGTTTATAGGTAAGAAATGGGCTGTTATAACTAGTTTTTTACTTACATTTGGAATTTTAATTTACAGTCATTACTTTGTAATGTCTGATGATATGGAATGGTTTTTAGAGAGAAAAAATTTACTTGACTGGATTTTCTATTTTTCCTTTGGCGCCTTTATAGGAGAAAATTTAGATAGGTTTTTAGAAAAGATAAGAAAATATAGAAGAATAATTTACGTTCTATTTTTTCTTTCAATTTACATAATGCTGCAAGAGGCTTTTACCAGTATAAGAGTAGGTAAAGATATTGAATATGCCACTACTTTTTTAAGACCTACGATATTTTTATACAGTATATTATTTATACTTTTCGTATTTTGCATACAATGGAAAGAAAATATTTTTATGAAGTGGATAAGTTATATTGCTAAAAACTCATACTCTATATACCTATCCCATGCGATTATATTATACTATTTTACACAGTATTATATAAATAATTCTTTTGCAATAAATAGTTTGCAATTTTTGGTTAAAGCCTTTATAGTATCATTTATAAGTCCCATAGTAATAAATAAAGCTAAAAACTATTTATAAATTGTAAATAAAGATACCTACCTTTCTTCCTAAAACCTATTAGGGATAGGTAGGGATTTTCTATAAATGTATTGTAAACTTATTATATATTTGGTATATTGTATAATTGTAGATAGTTTCACTTCATTTAAGTTTTAGGAGGATATTCATGCAGAATGAAAGTATAAAAATAGACATAGAAAGAGATGTAGAAGGTAAGAAGATTCAATTTTTTATCAAAAGATTAATGGATATAATATTGTCTATAATAGGAATAGTTATATTATCTCCAGTTTTTATAATACTTGCTATATGGATTAAGTTGGATTCAAAGGGACCAGCTGTGTTTAAACAAATTAGAGTAGGAAAAGATGGAAAAGACTTTACTATCTATAAATTCAGAACAATGATTGTAGACGCTGAAAAGAAAAGAGAATTAGAAATAGATCCAAATGATTTAGGGAATTTTGTGTTTCAAAGCAAGAGTGATAATAGAATAACTAAATCAGGAGCTTTTTTAAGAAAAACTAGCTTAGATGAAATTCCACAATTATTTAATGTACTTATTGGAAATATGAGCCTAGTTGGGCCAAGACCTGAAATACCAGATGTAGTTAAATATTATCCTGAGGAATATAGACAAAGGCTTTTAGTTCCTCCTGGAATAACGGGCTTAGCGCAGGTTAGTGGAAGAGGAGAGATTGAACTTGGCAAAACTGTTTATTATGATTTAACTTATATTAAAAAGTTTTCTATATTGTTTGATATAAAGATATTATTTAGAACAGTATTCTCTGTGGTAAATGAAGAAGGTGCATTCTAATATCATGAAGTGGAAACTTGAATCAGATGGGAGTATTAGAGCGGGTAGTCATCGGATGTAATTGAAAAGTTTAGATTTAAAATGTAAAATTAAGTGGGAAAGATCCTACTTAATTTTTTTCTATATAACATAAATTATAAATGGAGGAAGCAATGTTTACTAGAATATTAAAATACAATATTTTTAATGGTACTAAACTTGAATTGATTAATTACATAGAAAAGTTTGATAAGGTAAATATAATATCAGGAAATCCAGAGGTACTACATAATGGTCTTAATAATGAGTTATTGTTTTCTAGCTTTACCGGAAAAAATGCTGTAATAATTCCAGATGGAGTAGGGACTGTATTGGCAGCAAAGATTATTGGAAAGCCTGTAAAAGAAAAGATTGCTGGTATAGAAGTAATGGAAGAAATAATAAAGAAATGCGAGAAAGAAGGTAAGAGTATATACCTAGTTGGTGCTAAAAGGGACATACTAGAAAGCTGTATAGAAAAGCTGAAAATTAAATACCCTAATTTAAATATAGTTGGAAGTCATGATGGGTATTTTGACTTAAAAAACTGTGATCATATTTTAAAAGATATTCAAAGTAAAAAGCCGTATGCTATATTTGTAGCTATGGGTTCACCAAGACAAGACATGTTCATAATTGATAATATGGATAAGTTAAACTGTAAAGTTTTTATGGGTGTTGGAGGAAGCTTTGACGTATTTTCTGGAAAAATTAAAAGAGCACCCAAATGGATGATCGGTTTAGGCTTGGAATGGTTATATAGAGTTTCAAAGGAGCCATGGAGAATTAAAAGATTAACTTCCATACCTAAATTTTTGTTACAAGTGATAAAATATAATAAATCTAAACAGAAATAGTTCTTATAATTACACAGCTGATGTTGAATAATCAGTATATAATTTACGCAGACTATGTTTTAAAGGAGTGTGATTATATGCAGTTTTATGATGTAATTGAAAATAGAACTAGTATAAAAAAATTTAAGAATACTAGTCTTGATAGAGAAAAAGTAGAAAGAATGATTAATGCAGCTATGATGTCTCCATCTTGGAAGAACGAAGCATCCTATAAGTTTATTTTAGTAGAAGAAGAACATAAGAAGAGTGTCATAGCTGAGTCTATTAAAAATAAAACACAAGATGCTGCAAATTCAGTTAAAGAGGCACCGATGGTTGCAGTAGTAGTAGCTAGTCCTCAAGAATCAGGAGAAACAGATAATAAAGAATTTTATTTAGTAGATGGTGCTATAGCTATGGAGCACTTTATTCTTGCTGCTACAGAAGAAGGTTATGGGACTTGTTGGATTGCAGCAGTAGATGAAAAGAAGGTTAAAAGCGAACTAGGTATACCTGAAAGTTATAGGGTAGTAGGCCTAAGCCCTGTAGGAGAAATTGCTGAGAAGAAAAATGATCAAACTAAAAAGGATGCTAAAAACCATGTATTCTTAAATAACTGGAATACAACTTATACTGATAAAGTAGAAGTGCTGCATTAAATATAATTCTTGTGTTGAACATAAAAGAGAATATTTTTTTACTTTAGAATAATGTAGATATTCACAACAGAAAGTTGACTTATTCGGAGGGATATAATACTAATCTGAAGATAGATTTAAATGTTTTTTTAGTAGTCTTAACGAAGAATTTGAGGAAAAGTTAGAATCTATGATTGTCTGAGCGTATAGCGAGTTATCATAGGTTCTTGCTTTTTCTCAAATTCTGAGTTTTAGACTACTTAGAAATATTTAACGTGCTGAAGATTAGTATTATATCCAGCAGGATAAGTCAACTTTCGTGCGTGATTATTTATAGATTTTCATGTAAGTCTAATTGTTTTTCATAAATAGGAGAAGTCACTTTTAAAAATTTACTTATATTAGCATCCCAGTTATCCAGAATTTCTTTAGCTTTCGAGCTATTAGTATATGAATAATGTTCGCTAATTAGTTCTTTCAATTTGGAAACATCTTTAGGATTAGTTACAGATTTTATTTGTACAATCCCTTTATTGCACTTGTTTATAAAGTCCCCAGATTCGTCTAAAACATAAGCTATTCCACCGCTCATACCAGCACCAAAGTTTCTGCCAGTAGGTCCTAAAATAACCACCATTCCACCTGTCATGTATTCGCAACCATGATTACCTATGCCTTCTACTACTGCATCGGCACCACTGTTTCTTACGCAAAATCTTTGACCTACTTTACCTAGGATAAATGCTTTACCAGAGGTTGCTCCATAAAGGAGTGTATTTCCAGCTATAACATTGTCACTAGGGTTGAAAGTGCAGTTCTCTTCTGGAACTAATATTATTTTGCCACCAGATAGTCCTTTTCCTAAGTAGTCATTGGCTTCTCCATGAAGAGTTAAAGTAAGACCTTTTACTGCAAAAGCGCCAAAACTTTGACCAGCAGAACCTCTTAATCTTAATCTAATAGTATCTTCAGGTAAATACTCACTTCCATAGCGTTTTGCAATTTCGCCACTTAACATAGCACCTACAGTTCTATCTGTATTTCTAATGCTAAATTCACCCTCAACCTTAATTCCTTTTTCTAAAGCCGGTTGTGATATTTGAATTAAAGTTCTATCTATTATTTCATCTATTTTGTGCTCTTGTGGAATAGTACGCTTTCCAACTATGCGAGAAGGAAGCTCTGGTTTATATAAAATTGGGGATAAGTTTAAATCTTTAATTTTGTCTTTAGAAGCTTTTTTAACCTCTAATACATCAACTCTTCCTATTAATTCATCTACCGTTCTGAATCCAAGCTGTGCCATTATTTCTCGTGCCTTTTCGGCAACAAAAGTTAGATAACTAATCAAGTGTTCAGGTTTTCCTTTAAACTTTTTACGAAGTTCAGGATCTTGAGTTGCAATTCCAGCAGGACACTTATTTAAGTTACATTGTCGGCACATTATACAACCAAGTGATATAAGTGCAGTAGTAGCAAATCCATACTCTTCTGCTCCAAGTAAAGCTGCAATGACAACGTCTCGTCCAGAGGTTAATTTTCCATCTACCTGCACAGTAACTCTACTTCTTAGATTATTTAATAGTAGAGTTTGTTGAACTTCCGCAAGCCCTAATTCCCAAGGAAGGCCTACATATTTCATTGAACTAATAGGAGAAGCTCCTGTACCACCATCATGACCGCTAACCATAATTACATCCGCATGTCCCTTAGCTACACCTGCAGCAACAGTACCAATACCAACCTCGGATACTAACTTTACTCCTATTCTTGCAGTTGGATTTACATTTTTTAAGTCAAATATAAGCTGAGCTAAATCCTCTATAGAGTATATGTCATGATGAGGAGGTGGAGATATTAAATCTATTCCAGGAATAGAATGACGAACTTTAGCAATCTCTTTTGTTACCTTGCTACCAGGTAAATGGCCACCTTCACCAGGCTTTGCACCTTGTGCCATTTTAATCTGAAGTTCGTTGCAGTTTACAAGATAATTAGTAGTTACTCCAAATCTTCCAGATGCAACTTGCTTAACTGCACTTTTAGGATTTTCTCTATTAAATCCTAATTGGTATCTACTAGGATCTTCGCCACCTTCACCAGAATTACTGGTAGCACCGATTTTATTCATGGCAACAGCTATTGTTTCGTGAGCTTCTTTGCTTAAGGAACCAAAAGACATACCGGAAATTGTGAAACGTCTTAAAATGTTTTCAGCAGGCTCTACTTCAGTTATTGGAATGCTTCTTCTGTTTTTAAATTCCAATAGGTCTCTTATGGTTACAAGTCTATCAGTTTGTTCAAGGGAATCGTCAGATGTAGTATTATTTACAGATAAATCCCTAAGTTTTTTTACAACAGTAGGTGGAAGTATATGATGTTCTTTATGGTTTAAATTAGAATCATTTTCATAGATTGAGCAATGCCTTTCTACAACTTCGCTTGCAATTCTATCAAGAGTAATTCCTGAGATTCTTGCAGGAGTATGAGGAAAGTATTGGTCTATTATATCTTCATGTATACCTACGCATTGGAATATTTGAGCCCCACTATAGCTTTGTAATGTGGAAATCCCCATTCTTGAAATAATCTTTAATAGGCCTGATGAAACAGCTTTACAGTAATTTTTAAATCCTTCTTCAACAGTTTCTATATTATTTAAATATCTTTTTTCTTCTATCATATTTAAAATAATATGATATACCATATACGGATTAACAGCTTTTGCTCCATAGCCTAATAATAAAGCCATGTGCATAACGTCTCTAGCATCGCCTGTTTCCACTATTAAATCAACTGAGGTTCTTAATTTTTTCTGTATAAGATGGTTATTTACGGCGCTTAAAGCTAGTAAGCTTGGAATTGGAGCATAATATAAATTCGTGTTTCTGTCACTTAATATTAAAATATTATGTCCTTTCATAACACTCTCTTCCGCACGTTTACACAAATATTCTAAAGCTTCTTTTAAGCCGTCTTTACGGTCAGTTTCAAAAATTATTGGGATTGTAATTGTTTTAAAGTATTCATCATCAAGATGTTTTATGTCTTCTAGTTCTGAATTAGAAAGCATTGGATGGTGAAGTTCAATATACTTTTGATCTAATTCAGTTTCTATTTCATCAAGAACCTTACCGTGATTTCCAATATATTGAGTTAAAGACATAATTGTTGCTTCTCTTATAGGATCAATAGGAGGATTTGTAACCTGAGCAAAAGTTTGTTTAAAATAGTCAAATAGAAGCTGAGGTTTATCAGATAATACCGCAAGAGGAATATCCAATCCCATAGACCCTATTGGTTCTTCGCCATTATTAGCCATATATGCAATTGTATTTTGGAGTTCTGATTTGTTATATCCAAACATTTCTTGTTTCAACAATAGAGTTTCTCTTCTCATTGTTTTTATTTCACAAGACTGTTGTATATCTTTAAGAGTTAACTTATTTCTTTTAGTCCATTCTTTAAAAGGTTTTGTTTTAGATATTTTCATTTTAGTCTCGTCATCATAAATAACTCTTCCCTGTGAAGTATCAACTAAAAGTAATTTTCCAGGTTCAACTAAGCCCTTTTCAATTACCATATCATTTTCCACATCTACTACACCAGTTTCTGATGCTAGAATAACTAAATTATCTTTTGTTATCAAATAGCGAGCTGGTCTTAGTCCATTTCTATCTAATGTAACTCCAGCTTTAGTACCATCAGTAAAGGCAATAGTCGCAGGGCCATCCCATGGCTCCATTAGTCTAGCATGGTATTCATAGAAGGCTTTCTTATTTTCATCCATTGTTGAGTCCTTTTCCCATGCTTCAGGGATAAGCATCATCATTGTGTATTCCATTGAATGACCGTTTCGAACAAATAATTCAAATGCATTATCCAAGGATGAAGAATCGCTGCCGCCAGGTTCAACTACAGGTAAAATCTTTTTAAAATCTTCTCCTAAGCTTTTAGAGTACATAACTCCTTCCCTAGCGTTCATTTTATTGATGTTTCCACGAATAGTGTTAATTTCACCGTTATGTGCTATATATCTGAAAGGTTGAGCTAGTTTCCAGGATGGGAAAGTATTTGTGCTATATCTCTCATGTACAATTGCAATTGCAGTTTTGAAAGCTAGGTCCTGCAAATCTAAATAAAACTCATCCAGCATGTAGCCTAGAATTTGTCCTTTATATACTATTGTACTATCTGACAAGCTGCAAATATAAAAGTCATCTATATTTGCTTTTTTAGAATTTCGAATTAAGCTTTGGACTTGTTTTCTTACTATCAATAATTTTTGTCTAAACTCATCCTGTGGTTGACCATTTCTGTCAACAAATACTTGCATTATTACTGGTTGAGTAGCTCTAGCTGATTCACCACAAGCTTTTTCACTTATAGGAACTTCTCTCCAGCCTAATAATTTTTGATTTTCTTGCCTTAATATTTTTTCAAATATGCCTTCACAGAAAAGTCTTGTATTAGGCTCCTTAGGTAAAAACACCATTCCCACAGCATAATCTCCGGGATCTGGTAATTGTATTTCAAGTTTTTGCGTTTCTCTTTTAAAAAATTCATGTGGTATTTGAAGCATAATACCAGAACCGTCACCAGTGGTAGGATCAGCTCCCACAGCACCTCTATGTTTTAGGTTTTTTAATATTTGCAGACCTTGTCTTAGTATGGAATTTGATTTTAATCCATCTATATGACATATAAATCCAACACCACAGCTATCCTTTTCCATATTAGGATTGTACAATCCTTGTTGATCTGGAAAGTTATTTTGACCCATAATAAAATCAGCTCCTTTAACAAACGTTGAATTGTAAATATCTGTACACAAATGAAATGTGCTATTTTTGCAAAATCAATTTTCAGATTTTATAAATGTATGCAACATTGTAGCATACATATGCTGATATTGCAATTACTATATAGCACTATGAGATTAATTTTATAAGGTATTATATAGTGTTGGGTTTAAAATATTAAGTAAGACATTGTGATATATATAACAATACTTAAAAAAATAAGGCCAAGGTTTTCTGTCTCTTATTTTAATTTGTCTAGTAAAAAGAGAAGCTTAAAATCTTCTATTCAGAATTTTAAGCTTCTCTTTTTTATTATTGAAATTTTTGAGGATAACTCATAAAATCTATCATTTTATGAGATTTTGCCATCCAATATATCTTTAAAATTTATGCTTTCCAGCTCGGTAATTAACTTATGTTGAACTGTTTCTAAAGCACAGTGAACACCACATAGGGATGATCTCTTTAAATTACAATGATTAGGGTCATAAAGACATCGGTTTAGATGAATAGGACCGTCAATAGACTCTAACACTGATTTTAAGGTTATGTTCTCAGGAGTCTGATTAAGGGCATATCCACCGTTGACACCTCTATAGGATTTTATAATGTCCGATTGAGTAAGTTTTCTTAGAAGTTTGAGAAGAAATCTTAGGGGTATGTTTTCGTCTTGGGATATAGTTTTAGCTTCAACCCTTTTTCCATATCCCAGTCTAGATAAGTAAAATACAACTCTAAATCCATAATCTGCTTCTTGTGTAATTCTCATGAATACCTCTCCAATACAAAAGTGTACTTAATTGGTGTGATTAAAATATACTACCAAAAAGTTTCCGTGTCAAGAGAAGTATATAATGGTTTTTAATTAATCTATGGCAACTTATCTAGACTTTGAAGTTCATACCCTTTACTTTTCCACTCTTTAATTACTCCATCTAATATTTCAGTATTAGTTTTTGATACTGCATGAAGTAGAACAATGGCTCCATTATGGGATCTTTCCATTATGATTTTTCTACCATAGTCTTCTGAAGGTTGTTTTTTAGGATCCCAATCACTATAAGCAAAGCTCCAAAAGATAGTTTTATAACCTAGTTTTTGTGTGTAATATAAAGAAAGCTCACTATATTTTCCCATAGGTGGCCTAAAATACTTGGGCATCTTTTGACCAGTAACATCTTCATAGGCCTTTTCTAGCACAAGAAACTCATTTTCAAATTTAGAAGAATCCTTAGCTGCAACCTCTGCCATAGATGGATGATTTGTAGTGTGGTTGCACACTAAATGACCTTCGGCAACCATTCGTTTTATTAAATCTTTATTAGTATTTACATAGGGTGTTGTGACAAAAAAAGCAGCTGGTACATTATTAGCTTTTAGAATATCTAATATTTTGGAGGTATATCCATTCTCATAGCCTTCATCAAAGGTAAGATACATAACCTTTTTTGAGGTATCACCTAGATAATAAGCTGAATATTTATTTATTAGATTAAGTATATCTTGTGGTTCTTCAGCAGGTGTACCATCTTTTTTAGGTTTAAAAAACCAGTTTTTTTCTGATCTGTTTAATCTAGAACTATCTAAGCTTTTTATATCTATATCTGTATTTGACTGATCTTTTTTGTCAGTATCTTTATTAGAGTCATTTGAATCACTAGGATATTGGACTAAGTTATTTGAAGCTGTAGTGTTAGGCATATTGTCATTTATAATACCAGCTTTATTGCTACAAGAACAAAAAGTTGTTACTACTAATAAACATATACTTATTATTCTTTTATACATTAAAATATCACCTACCAAACTAATTATATGATATACTTTATGATGTACTTAATTTGATGGTTTATACTTAGTTAAAATGAGGATAAAAAGATGCATGAAAGTTTTGTAAAGAAAATAAAGGAACTCTATGATTTAATTCTACAGCCAGTAGATAACATGTATAAGATCATAACTATAAATAATTATAAGACTATGTTAAATATTAAGGTTAAAAATAAGTTGTCAGAGGAATATTTTAGGTTTAATGGGCTAAATAAAGAAAAAGGAATAGTATATACTCCAGAGGAGATTTCTTTATTTATTATAAAAGAAGCTTTAAAACCACAAGATATAATAAATAATCCTAACATAAAAGTTCTGGATCCAGCGTGTGGATGTGGAAATTTAATAATTCCATGCTTTGAGTATCTTAAAGAAATTTTTAGTGAAAATCTAAATTTAATAAATGAAAAAAACTGTATAAATTTAAAAGAAGAAGATATAACAAAACACATAATAGACAATAATTTGTATGGCTTTGATATAGATGAAGATGCTTTAACAGTGTTGCTATTGGATCTGTTCACTATAAGTGGATATATAAATACGCAAAACTTTAAAAAGAAAGATTTTTTATTGGATAGTATAGATATGAATTTTAATGTTATCATAGGAAATCCACCTTATGTTGGGCATAAATCAGTAGATAAAGAGTATTCAAAGCTTCTCAAAGAAAACTACAAAGGTATTTATAAAGATAAGGGAGATATATCTTATTGCTTCTTCAAAAGTGCATTAGAAAAACTAGAGTATAAGGGGAAGCTTTCTTTTATTACATCTAGATATTTTATAGAATCGCCGAGCGGAGAAGAATTGAGAAAAATATTATTAGAAAAAACCAAATTATATAAAATAGTAGATTTCTATGGTATTAGACCTTTTAAGAATGTTGGTGTAGATCCTGCAATAATATTTTTGATTAATGAAGAAATACCTAAAAATCAAATTGATAATGTAGAAATAGAAGTGATAAAGCCTATGACCAGTACAGGTAAAAATAAAAAGGATTTTTATGAAGCATTATTTATAAATGAGGACAACAATTATAAAAAGTTTTATGTATTAAGTAAAAATCTAGATAATAAGGGCTGGATATTAGTAGACGAAAAACAGAGGAATATAATAAAAAAAATAGAAGAGAAAAGTCCTTTCCTTCTGGAAGATATTTGTGATAGTTATCAGGGTATAATAACTGGGTGTGATAAGGCTTTTGTTGTAGATTACAGTACAATAATTCAAGAGAATATAGAGAGGGATATAATAAAGCCGTGGATAAAAAGCAGCTATATATATAAAGGTCAGGTTTTAGGTGAAAGCAAGTTCGTAATATATTCTGATTTAATAGATAATGAACAAAAATATCCTAATGCTATAAATTATATAATAAACTACAGGGAAAAACTAATGAATAGAAGAGAATGTAAAAAAGGTCTAAGAAAATGGTATGAACTTCAATGGGGCAGAAATGGGGGAATATTTGAAAAAGAAAAAATAATTTTTCCTTACAAATCTAGTACAAATAGATTTGCATTAGATAAAGGAAGCTATTTTAGTGCAGATGTATATTCATTGGTATTAAAAGAACATACTGTATTTTCCTATGATTACCTACTTTATTTATTAAATAGTAAACTATATGAGTTTTATTTTAAAACCTTTGGAAAAAAGTTAGGTGAAAATTTATTTGAATACTATCCCAACAAGCTTATGAAATTGTCAATACCATATATTGCAGATTATAATAGTCAAATGGATGAATCCTATCTATATAAGTTTTTTGAATTAAGTAAGGATGAAATTAATATTGTGGAGGGTTAAGAACTAGTCTTAACTCCTCATGTAATTATCTTATAATATCTTCTACAAACTTTGGAAGTACAAAGCAAGCTTTATGAAGTTCTTTAGTATAATATTTGGTAGCTATATCTATAGTATTTGATAAATCTACTGCCTTTGGATCATGCTTCTTAGAACCTACTGTAAAACTCCAGAATCCGCTAGGGTATGTAGGAATAGCTGCCATAAATAATCTTGTCACAGGAAAAACAGCGTTAGCATCATCATAAACACGCTTAACCACGTCCGGTAAATAGAATGGTGTTTCTGTTTGAGCTATAAAGATTCCATCTTCAGTTAAACATTCATATATTTCCTTATAGAAGCTTCCGCCAAATAAACCTTCAGCTGCTCCGAATGGATCTGTAGAATCTACTATAATAACATCAAATTCATTTTTGTGCTCGTGAACATACTTTATTCCGTCACCTATGAATACCTCACATCTTGGATCTTCTAATGCACAACTTATTTCAGGTAGAAACTTCTTACATTCAGTAACAACATCTCCGTCTATTTCACATAATACAGCTTTTTCTACTGATGGATGTTTAAGAACTTCTCTTATAGCACCACCATCGCCTCCACCAACTACAAGTACTTTTTTTGGATTTGGATGTGTAAATAGAGGAATATGAGAAATCATCTCATGGTAAACATGTTCATCTCTTACTGTTGTTTGTATTATACCATCCAAAACCAACATTCTTCCAAATTCATATGTATCAACTATAGCAAGATCTTGAAATTCTGTTTTTTTTGTAACAAGAGTTTCTTTTATTTTGTATGTCATAGCAGCATCTGCTATTTGGCCTTCTTTTAACCACATATCCATAATAAATACCTCCTAATTAAAACTTTTAATACGCTGTGTTTTTATCAAGCAAATAATATTATAACAATGATTTAATTAATTGACAATGAATAGTAGAATTTCTAGGAAAGTATTATAGATATATGTTTTTCCTTATTATTATGTATAAAAAAATATAAAATGGTAAAAATATATGATAAAAATGTTAAATAACTTGCAGGAAAATAATTCCATGTATATAATAATAGATAAGTATAATATTTTATGTTTATATTTTGAAAATTATACATAATAATCAAAAGAAGGGGGGTAAGAGTGTCTGGCTCGGACTATGCAGATGGATCTGCATATACTGTAAATTGATATTCTAATTCAATTGCAGTCATGTTACGATGTACCACAAATTGTAGCATGGTAAATTAAAGTTAAAGCAAAAGGCTTTAGCGCTAAAACTATTATGGCAATATTTTTATATAGTTTTAGTAGAGCGCGGATAGTATGTACTTAGAATTTGAAAGCAAAGATGATAAATTAATAGCTTACATGGTTGGAGAATTAGATCACCATAGTGCAGAAGAAGTAAGAAATAAAATTGATGATAGGTTGGATAGGGATAGCATAGTTAAATTAATAATGGATTTTTCAGGTGTAACTTTTATGGATAGCTCTGGCATAGGAGTAGTAATTGGCAGATATAAAAAATTAAACTTGAAGAAGGGATCTATATGTATTACAAAGGCTAGAGATTCTGTAAAAAGAGTTTTTGAACTATCTGGTATGTTTAAAATAATTAAGCTTTATGACAGTATTGATGAAGCAGTTGAGAATATTTAGTGGGGGGATTTAGAAATGTACGATAACATGATGAGAGTAGAGTTTCTCAGTAAATCAGAAAACGAAAGTTTTGCAAGAGTGGCAGTGGCATCATTTGTATCTCAACTTGATCCTACAGTAGAGGAACTAACAGATATTAAAACTGCAGTTTCAGAAGCAGTGACAAACTCCATTATTCATGGATATGAGAATAGTAAAGATGGGATAGTAAAAATTGAAGCATATATTGAGGACACGGAACTTACTGTCATAATTGAAGACCAAGGTACTGGAATTGATAATATAGAGCTTGCTATGCAGCCTTTGTATACATCTAGACCAGATCTAGAAAGATCAGGAATGGGATTTACTGTTATGGATACTTTTATGGATAGTTTAACAGTGGAGTCTGAGAAAAACAAAGGGACAAGATTGATAATGAAAAAAGTTTTCAGATCTTTAAGTTAGGTGAAGGATATGAGTGAAGAAGCTGTAAAAAAATTGAGTTATAATTATGAAGACAATGTAGAACTCATTAAACTTGCAAAAAATGGAGACAAGAGTGCCTTAAATAAATTAGTAGAGGTTAATATGGCTCTAGTGGCTACAATAAGCAAAAAGTTTTTAAATAGAGGGTATGAATATGAAGACATATTTCAAATAGGATGTATGGGACTAGTTAAGGCTGTAAATAATTTTGATGATCAGTATAATGTTAAGTTTTCTACTTATGCCGTTCCTATGATACTTGGAGAGATAAAAAGATTTATAAGAGATGACGGAATGATAAAAGTAAGTAGAAGTGTAAAAAATACTGCAAAAAAACTACATTATGATAAAGAAGCACTAACTAAAAAACTTAATAGAGACCCAACTGTGGAGGAATTATCTGAGTACTCAGGAGTAGCTGTTGAAGACATTGTATTTGCAACAGAATCAGCTAACAGCCTTCAATACTTATATGATACGATTCATCAGGATGATGGAGCACCAGTCTTGCTTATAGATAAGCTTAGTGAAAATCCTCAGGAAGACAATGAAATGGTAGATAAAATAGCATTAAAGGAAGCTTTAAAAAGCCTAGATGTGAAGTCGAGACAAATTATTATGCTTAGATATTTTAAAGATAAGACTCAAATACAGGTGGCTAAAATGCTTGGCATAAGTCAGGTACAGGTTTCGAGAATTGAAAAAAAAGTTTTGAAAATAATGAGAGAAACATTAGGTGGATAGGATACAGTGAATTGTATCCTATTTTATTTTGTTTAAAAAATTAAAATACTGTACAAACTAAAATCAGTTGCACACTTATTAAATAAAGGAAGTGACTTCTGTGTCAGTTAAGGAGCAAAAAGTAAAAGAGAAATTTAAAAAAATATCTTCACAAACTCAGCCTAAACCTAATATGTTAAAAAACTGTATAAATGCTTTCATTATAGGCGGGCTTATTTGTGATGTAGGACAATTTTTTAATAATTTTTTTTTAAATATTGGCATACCAAAAGATGATTTGGGAACGTATGTATCTATTGTTATGGTTTTTATAGGGGCACTACTTACAGGAATAGGGGTATATGATAAAATAGCTAATCATGCTGGAGCCGGTACAGTAGTTCCAATAACTGGCTTTGCAAACTCTATAGTTTCACCAGCTATGGAGTTTAAAAAAGAAGGATATATATTTGGAGTAGCAGCTAAAATGTTTATTATAGCGGGTCCGGTGCTTGTATATGGAATAAGCTCATCAGTAGTAGTGGGCATTATTTATTTTATTATGCAAAAGATATGAGAGGGAGAGGATCTTCTTGAATAAAAAAATAGGTAAACATACTGTAAGATTAGAAAGTAAACCTAGAATAATTTCTGTTACAAGTGTAGTAGGACCTAAAGAAGGAGAAGGGAATCTAAAGGATTATTTTGATATAATCTTAAGAGATGATTTAAATGGTAAGGAAAGCTTTGAAAAAGCAGAAAGTGATATGATGTATACAGCTGTACTGGAAAGTATAAAAAAAGCAAGACTTACAGAAGAACAAATAGATTTTTTGTTAGCTGGTGATCTATTAAATCAACTTACATCATCTAGTTTTGCTGCCAGAGGCATGAACATACCTTTTCTAGGGTTATATGGTGCGTGTTCAACCATGACTGAATCCCTAGGTGTTGCAGCTATGATTATGGATGGAGGTTTTGCAAATTATGTGGTTGCAGCTACATCATCCCACTTTGCAGCTGCAGAGAGACAGTTTAGATATCCATTAGAATTTGGCAATCAAAGACCACCTACCGCTCAGTGGACAGTAACAGGTGCAGGTGCTATGGTCTTAGGGAAAGAAGGGAATTACCCTTATATTACTCATGTTACAATAGGAAAGGTTAAGGATTATGGAATAAATGATCCGAATAATATGGGAGCAGCAATGGCTCCGGCAGCAGTTTCAACAATATATCAACATTTTAATGATACAAAGAGAACTCCCAATTACTATGATTTAATAGTTACTGGAGATTTAGGCAAATACGGAAAGGAAATTACTGAAAAGTTATTAAAGGAATATGGCTATAATATAAGAGAAAATTATATAGATTGTGGAGAAGAAATATTTGATTGTGAAACCCAAGGAACAAATGCAGGAGGAAGTGGATGTGGATGTTCTGCAGTAGTTTATACAGGATATATATATAAAAATATGCTAAGTGGAAAATTTAAAAGAGTTTTATTAATTTCTACAGGAGCGTTACTAAGTACTACATCCTCTCTTCAAGGTGAAAGTATACCAGGTATTGCTCATGCAGTATCTATAGAATATGGAAAGATAGGAGAGAAAAAATGAGAGGTTACTTAATGTCCTTTGTAGTAGGAGGAATGATTTGTGTTATAGCACAAATACTTATGGATAAAACAAAACTTACACCGGCAAGAATTTTAGTAAGTTTTGTAACCTTGGGTGTAATATTGGGGGCATTAAATATATATGATTATGTAGTTAAGATCGGTATGGCTGGTGCTACAATTCCCCTACCTGGGTTTGGATATTCTCTTGCCAAGGCCACTATAAAAGAAGTAGAAAGCAAAGGTTTGATAGGGGCGTTTACAGGAGGAATAAAAGGGGCTGCGGGAGGTATAACAGCAGCTATAATATTTGGGTATATAATGGCATTGCTATTTAATCCAAAAACAAAAGAGTAAAAATTTAACCCAGTGCTTCAAAAGAGCTGGGTTAAGTTTTAAAAAATAAAATTAATTTTCAATAACATTATTTTTTTTATTTGGTTTTTTAATATTTGTGTTATTGTCAGTGTTAGTGTTTGGACTGTTTGCATCATCTTGATCCGTATTGATATTATCCGTTTCTGTGTTATTTTCATTAGAATTTGCATTATCATTTTTATTCTTGTCTTTGTTGTCTGTGTTAATAGTATTATTTTCATTAGAATTAGGAGTATCACCTTTAAAAGGCTTCAATAAGTTATCAATAATAGAGTCATTAGTACGATAGGAGTGAGAAAGATTACAGTAATCAGTTGGTATAGTGCCGTCTATAAATAGCTCACTATAGGTTTTATTGCCAGTTGGGTCACTATAGCAGGCAGAAGTCGGTAACTTGCCAGAATCTTCACACACCACAGCACTTACAACACCTTCAGGTATGTCAATATCTTTTGGCTGTAGGTTCTCGTGAAGCGGCGCCATTATAGATGCCCACACACCAGCAGCAGTATTACTATAAATACCATTAATTATGGAGTTGTCATCATATCCTAACCATACAGCAGCAGAGTAATAAGGGGTAAGACCGGAAAACCATAAGTCTTTTTGCTCTCCTGAGGTACCAGTTTTTCCTCTAACCGGCATATCACCAAAGTTTGCGTTAGGCCCTGTACCGGAAGGACTAACAGGTCCTTTTAATAAATCATACATTATATAAGCAGTTTCAGGAGAAAATACTTTTCTTGTTTGAGTTTTATTTTCTAATAAAACTCTTCCGTTTCTATCTACTACTTTTCGATAAAGCTTTGGAGAAGTGTATAAGCCATTATTTGCAAAGACTCCATATGCGGCAGCTATATTTAATGGATAGGTACCATTTGTAAGCTGACCAAGAGAAAGTGCAGCAATACTTTGTTTATCGGTAGCATTTAAATTAAGTCCAAGCTTTTCAGAATATTCAGCTCCAGTTTTTAAACCTATTTGATTTTCTAGGCTCACAGCTACTGTATTTAAAGAATGCATTAAACCAGTTCTTAAAGTTACACTCTCACCATATAGACCATACTCTCTACTATCATTATAAGGATACTGCCTACCACCTTGGCCATATAATTTGGCTATATTATCTGGAAGAGGAGCATCTTTTATATCAGTAGCAGCAGTTACTTGTTTTGAGTCTATTGCAGGCCCATAAACTGTTAGCGGCTTTATAGCGGAGCCCGGACGTCTAGGAAAAGCCTTTATGCCACTAACTTCAGTAGCTCTATTAAAAGATAGAGCATCTTGAGTTCCTCTTCCACCAATAATTACTTTTACTTCACCTGAGTGGTAATCCATTATTACAGCAGAAGCCTGAAGTGGTATTATTTTACCATCCTTATCTTTTTTAGATTTATTCTGCAATGTACTATCATTATTTAATAGTTTTTGTGTGTTATCCTGTGCATCTTTGTCCATAGTAGTATATATTTTTAATCCGCCATACATAAGTAAATGTTGAACCTCTGTATCGCTATAATGGTATTCTTGTTTTAAGTCTCTTTTAACTTGGTCGATAGCTGGAAGAGAGAATGCTTCATAACTAAGTCTACTATTAGTATCTAGTTGAAGTTGAAAAGTAAGTTTATTGCTATTTAAATCATTTAATGCGCTGTTATACTGGTCTTGAGATATATACCCATTTTCATACATTTTCATTAATACAGTTTGAGTTCTATTTATATAAGATGATGAATTTTTTTTAGTTACTGCAGAGAAGGATGCAGATGGACTTTGGGTTACACCAGCAATAAAAGCACATTCTATTAGGTTTAAATCCTTAGCTTTTTTACTAAAGTACTGCTGAGAGGCAGCTTCAACTCCATTAGCTCTACCGCCTAGAAATATGGTATTCATATAGGCTTCTAATATCTGATCCTTTGTTAAATACTTTTCTAACTTAAGGGCTAAATATATCTCTTGTAGTTTCCTCTTAATTGACACTTCAGATGATAAAAGTGTATTTTTTAAAAGTTGTTGGGTTATTGTTGAGGCACCTTGTAGTGTTGATTGACCTTTTAATTTGCTTTTTATGTCTATTAATATTACACCACTTATTCTTTTTAAATCTATCCCATTATGTTCGTAAAATCTTTCGTCTTCAATACTTACAAAAGCGTTTCTTAAGTCTTCGGGCATATCTTTAGATGTAATTACCGTTCTTTGATCATGCGTAACTACCACATCCATAAATTGATCTTTATCATTATATAAAACAGATGTTTCATTCAAAGTTAAAATTTGATTCACATCTAGGTCTGGTGCGTTTTTTATTATAGCTAAAACCACCCCAAATGATGCTACCAATGATAATATAAATAAACTTAATATAGTAATCAGCGTAATTTTCAAAGCTTTATTAGGAGCTTTTTTGCGCTTTTTAACCATAATTGTCCTCCTTGTTTTTATTCAGCAATTAACTAATTTTAAACTATTATAACATAAATGAAAGGGTTAATAAAATATATATGAAAATTTGAAAGATAAAGAACAGAGATTCAAGTTTTGCTCTACATTTAAAAATAAAAGCCTGTTAGAAAAAAAGCATTTTCTAACAGGCTGAGAGTATTAGATTAAGTGAATAAAACTAAGAATATGATTATTTTTCTTCCCAATTAAACACATAAGGTACATTTCTATAGTAATCACCATAGTTTAGTCCGTATCCAACAACAAATACATCAGGAATTTCAAAACAACAAAAATCTGGCTTTATATCTATCTTTCTTCTTTCAGGTTTATCTAAGAGAACACAACATTTAACACTAGATGCACCTAGCTCTTTAACATGTTTTTTTACAAAATCCATTGTTATTCCAGTATCTACTATATCATCTACAATAAGAACATCATATCCCTTTATATCATCAGGAATATCATTTACAACTTTTACAGATCCAGAGGATTCTTCTGAATGGCCATAACTTGAAGTTGTCATAAATCCTATTTTAACAGGAACGCTTAGTTCTCTTACTAAGTCTGCCGCAAATATAAAACTTCCTCGTAAAAGTGAAAGAACGTATAAGTTTTTTCCTTCATAGGATTTACTAATTTCTTTACCAAGTTCTTGTATCCTTTTAGAAATTTTCTCTTGATTTATTAATATATTTCTTGATTTTTCCTCCATCAACAGTCCTCCAACCATATATATTTACAACAACGACTTTATAGTATAAAATTATATGAAAGTTGTCAAGTGAAGAGAGTATTTGGAAAAATATAAAGTTATGTATTTAAATTGTAAAATACTTGAATATATAATATTTAAAACTTTTCCACATATATTAATATATTATATGGAAAATTAACTATATGAACTAATGTGATTATTTGTTTTTTATTTAGTTATTATAAATTTATTCAAAATAAACTGTGGAGATGATTTTATGGTATATGGAAATATAGAAGGTGTAAAAAATTTTATTCTAGAAAAGTTAAATGGGGTTTATGATATTAGAGTTCCTAGAGACAGTATTTGTACTGAGGAATTAATAAGTATAATTTCAGAAGCAACAATATATTTAAATAGGGAAGTTAGTGTTGCGGTTAACAGAAAAGGAACGGTGGTTGCTGTAGCTGTAGGCGATAGTAGTACAGTAGAAATGCCAGAAATAGATGTTAAAGAAAAAAAGCTATGTGGAGTTAGGATAATACATACTCATCCAAATGGAAATTCAAGGCTTTCTGCTATAGATATGTCTGCTTTATTAAAGCTTAAACTAGATTGCATAGCAGCAATAGGAGTTTGCGATAAGGGATGTACGGATATTACATTAGGCTTCTGTAGTATAGAAAATGATATACTTGTTGGCGAAATGACTAGACCTCTATCTATTGATCAGACTATTCAATACAATATATTAGATAAAGTAAAATATATTGAAAATCTACTTAAAAATGAAGATATTATAGATGATGATAGTGAAAGAGCAGTGCTTGTAGGTGTAGACGATGAAGAGAGCATAGATGAACTTGCAGAACTTGCTAAAGCATGTAATGTAAAGGTTGTAGAAAAAGTGTTACAAAAAAGATCTTCAATAGATACTGCTTTTTATGTAGGAAAAGGCAAGGTAGAGGAAATAGGGCTGCTAAGGCAGGCTTGTGGTGCAAATGTAGTTATATTTGACGATGAGCTTTCTGCTTCACAAGTAAGAAACTTAGAAGAAAATATAGGAGCAAAAGTTATAGATAGAACTACATTAATACTTGAAATATTCGCGAGGAGAGCAAGAAGTAGAGAATCTAAAATACAGGTAGAATTGGCTCAGTTGAAATATAGGTTGCCAAGACTGTCTGGACTGGGTACTGTTCTGTCTAGAACTGGTGGAGGAATTGGAACCAGAGGACCTGGAGAGAAAAAACTTGAGGTAGATAAAAGACATATAAGAGAAAAAATATATGATCTTATGAGGGAACTAAAAAAGATAAAGTTAGTTAGAGAAACTCAGAGAGAGAGAAGAAATAATATACCAAAGGTATCTTTAGTGGGATACACAAATGCTGGCAAATCTACTCTAAGAAATAAATTGTGTGAAATAGCTATGCCAAAAGAAACTGCTCAAAAAGAAAAGGTATTTGAAGCTGATATGCTCTTTGCTACATTGGATATAACAACTAGAGCTATAGAGTTACCGGATAGCAGAACTATTACTGTGACAGACACTGTAGGATTTATAAAAAAGCTTCCACACGACCTAGTAGAAGCCTTTAAATCAACTCTGGAAGAAGTCACATATGCTGACTTGCTTTTACATGTTGTAGATGCATCATCAAGCACTGCGGAAGAACAAATAGATGCGGTTAACAATGTTTTGATGCAACTTGGAGTAAAAGATAAACCAACCATGCTAGTTCTAAACAAAATAGACCGTGCTTCTGAAGAGCATATAAAAAGTATTCAAGAAAAGTATAGTAACATAAATACTATAAGCATTTCTGCTAAGCAGGAGATTAATATAGACTTATTATTAGATGAAGTATCTAAATTACTGCCATATACAATGAAGAAGGCAGAATATATTGTGCCTTATAACGAGCAATCTATAGTAGCTTTTCTTCACAGAAATGCGAAGGTAGAAAGTGAAGAATATAAAGATGAGGGAACTTATATTTCTGCAATAGTAGATGATGAAGTATATAATAAATGTGAAAGGTATATGATAAAATAGAGAATAAGTTCATAAAGAGGATGTGAAAAAATGGCAAAAATATGTCCTTTGTGCAATAAAATAAAAGACACAGATGCAAAATGTAAAGATTGTGGTAGCTTAATGATAAATATGGGAAGGGTTCAAGATTATTCAGATCCATATGGGCCTCAAGATCCCATAAATGATGCCGACAACTATTGTATACATTTATTCAAATGTGAGAATTGTGGAATTACAGAAAGTAGTAAAGTATATAAAATCAATATTTAGATATTGAAAGAAATCATTCATCCTTGCAACTTTAGTATTGTAATTATACTTATATAAGTATATAATATAAAAAAATTCAATGTTCATTTAATTCTTATTAGTTAAAAAAAAGGGGGAAAATTAAAAATATGGAGAGGACTATCTTGCAATATCAAAAGGCTTTTAATAGTATAATTGAAAGAATGAAGTCCAATGATTCAGTGCTAGCAGTTATGGTTTTTGGAAGTATGGTTACTGGTGATTTGTGGGACGAATCAGATATAGATATGTTTGTTATATTAGATAAAAAAAGCTCAGACATAGAAAATATATATATGGAAGAAAAAGATATACCTGTACATGTTAAACTTATGAGCAAAAGCAAGTTCCTGCAACTTCATGAAGAAGACTTAAGAGGGGGGTTTATTCATAGAATATTTGCATCATCAAGACTTGTATTTTCAAAGGATAGAGAAGTTACCGCTAGATACGACAATGGAAGGTATTATCCAGACCTAGATAGGGAAAGATGGAATATGGTTTATCTAGGCAATTTATTAAAAAATATGGGGCTAAGTAGAAAGTATCTACAAAATGACGGGATATACACTGCTCATTCTGCAGCGGTAAGATCTGTAGAAGAATTTGCAAGATTATATATAAATTCCTCAGGATATATGATAAGTAAAGATGCAATGACTATGGCAATGAATTTAAATGATAACTTTAGAAAATGTGTAGATGATTTATTTTTTAACAAGAAAAATATAGAAGAAGCTATAAATGATACTCTTGCTTACTTGCAAAAAAACATAGACTCATCAATTAGGAACTTAACAAATGTTTTAATTAATTATATGAGAGAAAAAGATAGCTTTTTAAGTGCTGAAGATATTAAGAGAGATAAATTATTTTATAGTTACGATATAAATATGGAAGAGATATTGAACAAGCTTTGGTTAAAGGACTTAATAAAAAGAGAAACTAGAGATTACAAAGATGAGAAGGGTAAAATCTTATTTAAGGAAAATGTTTATTTTATCTAGAAAATTTATTATGAGTGTAGTTTGCGAACTTAAGTTTTAGTAACACTAAATTTAAGTTCGTTTATTTTTTGAATATCCCTAAGTTAAAATAATCAAAGGGGAGAGGTGAGAGGGATGAATAAGTATTTCATAAGTTTATTAGAAGAGGAAACTCCTAAATACATTATAATTACTAGGCATATAAAAAAATTAATAGATGCAAATAAAATAGAAGATGGGGAAAGGTTGCCTTCCATAAGAGGTCTTGCAGAGTTTCTAGATGTAAATAATGTAACTATAGTTAATGCTTATAAAAAGCTTCAAAGTGAAGGATATGCAGTTCAAAAAATAGGGAGTGGTACTTATGCCAAGAGAAAAGATATAAGTAAAAATTTTAAGAAAGAATATTCAGAGGTGTTAAAAAAGATATCTTCAAAAGCATTATACGAATATATAGACTTTACCGGGGAAACTCCTAATAATGCATTCTTTGATATAGGTGCTTTCAAAAATGTGATAAATGAGGTACTTGATAGGGATGGTGCAGAAGCTCTTGTATATCAAGAAGCACTAGGGTATGAAGGGTTGAGGGAAAGTATTAGTGAAGTTTTTTGGGCAAATAAAGTTAATAGTGATGATGTTTTAATAGTATCGGGAGCTCAGCAGGGAATAGATATAGTATCTAAAGCACTTATAAATACAAATGATAGTGTTATAATTGAAAGGCCAACCTATAGTGGCGCTCTCTCTGTTTTTAAATCCAGAAGAGCAGATATTTTTGAAGTGCCTATGGAAAGTGGTGGAGTTGATGTAGAAAGATTCGAAAAAATACTAAAAAAGAATAAGATCAAATGTTTCTACACTATGAGTTATTTTCAAAATCCTACGGGTATGTCCTATACTACTGAAAAGAAAAAGCAGATTTTAAGATTAGCACAAATTTATGATTTTTATATTATAGAAGATGACTATTTATCAGAGTTAATTTATGATAAAGATATAGAATATAGAAGTTTCAAAAGTCTTGATGAGAACGATAGGGTAATATATATAAAAAGTTTTTCAAAAATATTCCTTCCTGGAATAAGAATCGGATATCTAATATCTCCAATAAAATTTAAGGATAGTATTCAAAATTCTAAGATTAATACAGATATATCCACTTCCAGCCTAATGCAGAGAGCACTAGATTTATATATTAAACAGGGATTTTGGAAAGATTACATAAGTAATCTAAATAACTTATATAAAGACAGATATTTATTTACAGAAAAATGTTTAAAAGAATTTTTGGGGAAAAAAGTAGATTTTATAAGTCCTGGTGGGGGATTGCATTTTTATTTGAAAATAAGAGATTGTATTAAAGTAGACTCTATCAATCTTTTTAGAATGGCGAAAAATAGAAATGTACTAATTACTCCAGGAACATTATTTTATAAAAATCCATCAGATGGAAGACAGTATTTTAAAATGGGGTTTTCTAAAACAAATGAAAATAACATAAGGGAAGGAGTAGAGGTACTAGGGCATCTAATGGAATGAATTTTGTCAGATGAGATTTGAAACCTCATCTGCTTCAAGTTTCTACTTCGTGGAAAAGAGGTGATTTGTCTGAGCTTAAAAGGAATGATAAATATAAATTGGAGTGACATAATTAGTTATAGTGATGAAGATATAACATATTTTTTGTTTCTTGAGGGAAAATCAATTGAAAGTTTATGCAGAATTAGGAATTTAAATAAGGAAACTATTCAAAAGCATGTATTAGATGGTAAAATAAAATATGGTATACTGGCTAAAAGTAATGATGAAGAAGAGCTTTTTCAGGTTATATCTAAATCTGGTAAACAGGATAAAATAGAAGCTCTAAGATACCTAAATGACTTGAATAAAAGCAAGCTAGTTCAATTTATAAGGGATAACTATGCTGATATGAAAACTAAAGATAAAGAAAATGCAGTGTGGATATTGGGGGAAATTGGAGATAAAACAGTATTAGATATTCTAATTAAGGCATCAGTTCATAATCATGTGAATGTAAGGCGCATGGCGGTTTCAGCTGTAGGGAAAATTGGAGAAAAAGATATGGAAAAAATAGCTATTAGAGCATTAGAAGATCAAAATCCCCAGGTAGTTATGTATGCTATAAAAGCTTTAATAAAAATAAAAAGTGAGAATGCCATGGAAAAAATAAAAGAAGTTTATAAAAAAACTGAGAAAGATTATATAAAAAGAACAGCAGAAGAATACTTTTCAGAGGTAGGGGAGGTGTGATATAAGTGGGGTATTTTACAATAAAGGATGAGGTAAGTGCTCAGTTTGAAGAAAAAAAATCGGTTTTTATTGGACATATTAAAAGAATTTATAATGAGGATGAGGCTAAAGAATTTATAAATAAAATAAAAAGTGAACACAGAGAAGCAAGGCATAATGTTTATGCCTATGTTATTGGTGAAAATATGGGAATACAGAGGTATAGCGATGATGGAGAACCGCAGGGAACAGGCGGTATACCTGTTTTGGAAGTTATAAAAAAGAATGAAATAACCGATGTTGTGGTAGTAGTTACAAGATACTTTGGTGGAATTTTACTGGGAAAGGGTGGGCTTGTAAGAGCATATTCAAAGGGTGCTGCATTAGCTGTAAGTGAGGGAGGAATTGTAGAAAAGGTCAAAGGATTAATAATAGATATTATAATAGATTATGATATGTTAGGTAAAGTTCAATACTTATTTGAACAAAACCTATGGCATACAGAAAATATTGATTATACAGATAAGGTTAAAATTACAATGTACTGTCCAAAAGATGTAGTTGAGGTTCTACAAAGTAACACAGTAGAAACTACAAATGGTAAATGTGAAATTATTATAGGCGATGAGAATTATTATTTTAAGTTAGAAAATAGATTGTTTAAAGAAGAATAGATAACCCCATTTTTGCCATATTAATATTTGTATTTACAAGGTTTTGTATGATATAATAATTTAGGCATTTTTCCAACCATAAATAATAAGGACTCTAAAACTACATATGAAGTGAAACTTGAATCAGATGGGTCTGATTCTTAGCTGAACCAATCCAGGGACGTAGACGGTCTTTACTCACATTTTGAACAAAATAGGAGTATTAGAGCGGGTAGTCATCAGATCAAGTAGTTGTATTAGATTTTTAATAATTAGCAAAAATAATATATAAACCATAAGTTAGGGGGAAATTAATATGTCAGGACATTCAAAGTGGCATAATATACAAGCCAAAAAAGGTAAAACGGATGCTAAAAGAGGTAAAATTTTTACTAAAATAGGAAAAGAACTAGCTATGGCATCTAAAAATGGAGGATCAAATCCAGACACAAATAGCAAATTAAGAGATGTAATAGCAAAAGCTAAGGCTAACAATATGCCTCAAGACACAATAACAAGAGCAATTAAAAAAGGCGCAGGCGAAATGGAAGGATTAAACTATGAAGAGATAGTTTACGAAGGATATGGACCAAGTGGAGTTGCAGTTATAGTAAAAACTTTAACTGATAACAAAAATAGAACAGCAGGTAATGTAAGAGCTGCCTTCACAAAACAAGGCGGAAACTTAGGTTCAACTGGCTGTGTTTCTTTCATGTTCCAAAGTAAGGGTCAAATCATTATTGAAAAACAAGATGGCATGGATGAAGATGAAATCATGATGCAAGCTTTAGATGCTGGCGCAGAAGATTTCGATGCTCAAGAAGAAGTATTTGAAATAACTACTACTCCAGAAGACTTTGGTACAGTTAGAGAAGCTTTAGAAGGAGCAGGACTTGAGTTCCTATCAGCTGAAATAACAATGATACCAGATACTATGTCTGAAGTAGATATGGAAACAGCAGTAAAGGTTCAAAAGCTTATCGATAAGCTTGAAGATGATGACGACGTTCAGGACGTTTACCACAACGCTGAGTTCCCAGAAGGCTTTGAAGAATAGGGGCTTCGAGGGAATTTATATACCTAATTAAGAACACTTTTAATATAGACATACGTCTGTATTGGAGGTGTTTTTTATTTTTTAACTGTATTTGTATTTAATTGTATAATTTAATCATAAGTTATTACGGGATAGTAATTTATGATAGTGCAAGCCAAAGGGGGATGTCAAATGAAAAATAAATATAATCATATTTTTAATGCTGTTAATAAAGTTTTATTAATGATTTTGGGTTCAGTTCTTGCGTCAATAGGTCTGGAAATATTCCTAATACCAAATAATATAATAGATGGTGGAATAACAGGCATATCAATAATGGCAAGTTATATAACCAATCTTTCATTAGGAATCTTTATACTTATACTAAATATACCTTTCCTAATTGTTGGTTATAAGCAAATAGGAAAAACATTTGCTCTCTCAACATTGTTTTCAGTAATATGTTTGTCAATTGGTGTATCAATTTTACACCCAGTTTCTAGTATAACCCAAGATACACTGTTGGCAACTATATTTGGTGGTATTATACTTGGAGCAGGTGTAGGATTGATTATAAAAAATGGTGGTTCATTAGACGGGACTGAAATTATTGCAATTATACTAGATAAAAGAAGTGGCTTCTCTATCGGAGAAATCGTAATGTTCTTTAACTTGTTTATATTAGGTGCTTCAGGCTTAATATTTGGATGGGATAGAGCAATGTACTCTCTAATGGCGTACTTTATTGCATTTAAGACTATAGATATTACTATTGAGGGGTTAGATGAGTCAAAAGCAGTAATTATTGTATCTGAAAAAAACAAGGATATTTCTGAAGCGTTAACGGATAGACTTGGAAGAGGGGTTACATTATTACATGGGGAAGGTGCTTATAAAGGTGAAGCAACAAATGTCATATATGTTGTTGTATCACGTTTAGAGATTGCTAAATTAAAAGGTATTGTACATGGGTTTGATGAAAATGCATTAGTTACTATTGCAAGTGTTGAGGCTTCAGGGAAAAGATATGGAAAGAAAGCAATTCATTAAGGTCAATAGGTTTAGGGTTGAAGAATATAGCTGTATATAATATGTATTTAATAAAAAATATAATAAAACGTGAATAATGTTGCGAGTTGATGTCCATAATATTTCTAAGGAGGGATATTATGGATGAAAGAAAAGCTAGGACTATTTTATTAGTTATTTTAACTATTGCAATTTTTAGTTTAAGTTTTTATGTATGTGTAAATAAATTGAAGGTGACAAATATAAAAGATAACAAGGATCAATTTAATAGCACTAATTCAGTAGCACCGGATGGTTTAACAGTACATTCGAATTTAGATGATGTAGTATCAGCTAATGCAAATTTAGTATTTAAAGTAAAGTACATTAAAAGCGGGGAAGTTGTAACAGAAAAAGAGGAAAAAGCAGAGAATTTGTCTGGAAAGAAAAAAAATGAAGTTGATGAAATATATAAGAATGAAGGATATAAAGTAGAGAATATAACTTCATCAGAGGTAGTTTTAATAAGAGAAGTAGATAAGTATGCACCGAATAAATATGTACTTGGAATAAAGGATGGACGCATTGCCATATATAAAACAGATAAAGACGGAAACATGTTTATAGAAAATGATGAAAGAGATTTAACGGACATAAAGACTGATAAGCTTAAAGAAGCAGATATACAGCTCTTAACGAAAGGTGACAAATACTTTCAGTGTGATACAAGAGAAGATGCAGAATCACGCCTTGAAGACTATGAATAATAGCCTTCAAGGTGTTTTTGCGTTACTTGAATTAAGTTTATTAAAATGGTAAAGTAGTATATGTTATAGATGGCACATAGTTAATATCTAGTATAGTACTATAATAGGTGAAAAAAGCAGAATTGAAAATTTGTAAATTCGGAGGAATTTTATGTATGAATATATAAAGGGAACTTATGCTGGCATGAATAAGGATTACATAGTAGTTGAAAATAATGGCATAGGATATAAGATACATACTTCAGGAAGTACACTTGCTCAGATTCCAAAGATAGACGAAGAAATAAAACTTTATTTACAGCAAATTGTAAGAGAAGATTTTATTGGGTTGTATGGATTTCTGACTACTGAAGAACTTAATATGTTTAAACTTCTTTTAACTATAAATGGAGTAGGGGCAAAAGCGGCATTATCTCTTTTATCAATAAGTAATGTGAATAACTTAAAATATGCCATTTTATCTAGTGATGAAAAAACAATAACAAGAGCACCGGGTATAGGAAAAAAGATGGCTCAAAGGATTATTTTAGAGCTTAAGGATAAAATAAAGCCAGATGAACTTGTGGCAATTGGTGGCGAAGAAATTTTATCAGAAGAAAATACGGGAAATGTTTTAGAGGCTTTAGAAGCACTTATTGCACTAGGCTATACAGAAAAAGAAGCTCAAAAAGTTCTAGA
Source organism: Clostridium magnum DSM 2767 (assembly GCF_001623875.1). Lineage (GTDB taxonomy): Bacteria > Bacillota > Clostridia > Clostridiales > Clostridiaceae > Clostridium_AM > Clostridium_AM magnum. The sequence goes on from NZ_LWAE01000001.1 coordinate 831,316, forward strand.
TTCTGTTAACAAAAGTGATACTTTAGAAAATATAATTAAAAACTCATTAAGGCTTTTAATGAATTAAGAATAGGTGGTAATGGTTATGGAGAATAGAATAGTTACACCTTTAAATATAGAAGAAGATGGAGATCATGAATATAGTTTAAGACCCAAAAAAATAAGTGAATACATTGGACAAAGAAAGGTTAAAGATAAACTTAAAATTTTTATAGAAGCAGCAAAGAAGAGAAAAGAAGCCTTAGACCATGTATTGCTATATGGTCCACCAGGTCTTGGAAAAACTACTTTAGCAAATATAATAGCAATGGAGATGGGTGGAACCTTAAAGGTTACCTCTGGCCCAGCAATAGAAAGAGCAGGGGATTTAGCAGCAATTCTTACAGGTCTTAATGATTATGATGTTCTATTCATTGATGAAATTCATAGATTAAATAGAAATGTTGAAGAAATACTTTATCCAGCTATGGAAGATTATGCTTTAGATATTGTCATTGGAAAGGGTGCTTCTGCAAAATCTATAAGGCTTGATTTACCTAAATTTACTCTTATCGGGGCTACTACAAGGGTTGGACTTTTAACATCACCTTTAAGAGATAGATTCGGAGTTTTATGTCCAATGGAGTTTTATGAAGATGATGAACTTAAAGAAATTATGGTAAGATCTGCGAAGATATTTAATGTGCCAATAACAGAAGATGCAGCTTGTGAGATAGGCAGAAGATCTAGAGGAACTCCAAGAATAGCCAACAGGCTATTGAAGAGGGTCAGGGATTATTCAGACGTTAAGGGAACAGGAATAATAGATATTCACACAGCCCAAGCGGCCTTAGAACTTTTAGATGTTGATAAAGAAGGCTTTGATAGTATAGATAATAAGATATTAACAGCCATAATTGACAATTTTAATGGAGGACCAGTAGGTCTTGAAACTCTCTCCTATTTTATTGGAGAGGAATTAGACACTATTCAAGATGTATATGAACCATATTTGCTGCAAAAAGGATTTATTATAAGGACACCGAGGGGAAGAGTCGCATCTGATAGTGCCTATAAGCATCTAAATAGAAGTAAAAAATTAGGTAAACAAACAGTAGAACAATATTCAATATTTGAAAAAGAAGATATGTAACATCGGTTATTGATTTATTTTAGGAATGATGATTTAAGTCAATGCTAATGTTAGATACTCGTACTACAGATGAAATGGAGAGTGGAAAGTTTTGAAGGTTACTGACTTTGATTTTAATTTGCCAGAAGAGCTAATCGCTCAACATCCTATGGAAAAAAGGGATGAAGCAAGATTAATGGTAATGAATAAAGAAAATGGTGAAATTGAACATAAGGTGTTTAAGGATATAATTGATTATTTGGAACCAGGAGATTGTATTGTGCTAAATGATACAAGGGTACTTCCAGCAAGGCTTATAGGAAGTAAAGAAGGAACTGGTGGTAAAATAGAATTTTTACTTCTAAAGAGAGTAGATAAAGATACTTGGGAGACTCTAGTTAAACCAGGAAAAAGAGCACAAATAGGAACTAGATTTGTATTTGGAGATGGAGAACTTAAAGCCGAGGTAATTGGTCTAGGTGAGGAAGGAAGCAGAATAGTTAAGTTTGAATATGAGGGTATATTCGAAGAAGTGCTAGATAAGCTTGGACAGATGCCTTTGCCGCCATATATAACAGAAAGACTTGAAGATAAAGAAATGTATCAAACAGTTTATTCAAGGGAACAAGGTTCAGCTGCAGCACCTACAGCAGGGCTCCATTTTACAAAGGAGTTACTAGAAAAGATAGAAGGAAAAGGTGTAAGTATAGCCTTTTTAACTCTACATGTTGGTTTGGGAACTTTTAGACCTGTTAAAGTAGAAAATATAGAGGAACATAACATGCATGCAGAATACTATTGTATGTCAAAAGCAACTGCTGATATAATAAATAAAACAAAGGAAAATGGGAAAAATGTAATTGCAGTGGGAACAACTTCCTGTAGAACCTTAGAAACTATTGGTGATGAAAGTGGTAAAGTAAGAGAACAGTCAGGATGGACTGATATATTTATATTTCCAGGATATAAATATAAAGTTGTAGATAAATTAATCACAAATTTTCATCTTCCGCAATCAACATTAATAATGCTTGTAAGTGCTTTAGCTGGAAAAGAAAATGTAATGAATGCCTATGAAACAGCAGTACGTGAAAAGTATAAATTTTTTAGTTTTGGAGATGCAATGTTTGTGAAGTGAAACTTGAATCAGATGGTACATTAGACTCCATCTGATTCTTAGTTGAACGAATCCAGGGATGTAGCCGCTCTTTATTCCATGTTAAGCAGAGAGCCCAAATCTATGATTTGGTGCGAATCGCTTACTCCTCTGACGTAAGAAAGAGGAGTTTCATATAAAGATGGAATATTAGAGCGGGTAGTCATCGGAAAAATAAATGTTAATTAAAAGGAGCGTTCAGATGTACAAATTACTTAAGAAGTGTGGAAATGCTAGAAGGGGAGAGTTTACAACTCCTCATGGAGTAGTTCAAACTCCAGTTTTTATGAATGTGGGAACTTTAGCAGCCATAAAAGGGGCTGTATCTAGTATAGATTTAGAGGAAATTGGTTGTCAGGTGGAACTTTCCAATACATATCACCTACATTTAAGACCAGGTGATGAAGTGGTAAGAAAAATGGGTGGATTACATAAATTTATGAATTGGAGCAGACCTATTTTAACAGACTCAGGTGGATTTCAAGTTTTTTCATTGTCAAAAATGAGAAAAATCAAAGAAGAGGGAGTTTATTTTAGTTCACATATAGATGGAAGAAAAATATTTATGGGACCAGAAGAAAGTATGAGAATACAGAGCAATTTAGCTTCTACAATAGCTATGGCTTTTGATGAATGTATACCAAATCCATCACCAAGAGAATATGTTGAAGATTCTGTGGCTAGAACAACTAGGTGGCTATATAGATGTAAAGATGAATTAAACAGATTAAATTCCTTACCTGATACTATAAATAATAAGCAGATGCTTTTTGGAATAAATCAGGGGGGAATTTATGAAGATATAAGAATAGAACATGCTAAAACTATAGCTAAATTAGATTTAGATGGATATGCTATTGGAGGTTTAGCAGTTGGAGAAACTCATGAGGAGATGTACAGAATAATAGATGCAGTGGCTCCTCACCTTCCGCAGGATAAACCAATATACCTTATGGGAGTTGGTATACCAAGTAATATATTAGAAGCGGTAGACAGGGGGGTAGATTTCTTCGATTGTGTACTTCCTGCAAGAAATGGAAGACACGGACATGTCTTTACTAAGGATGGTAAAATAAATTTAATGAATGCAAAATTCGAACTTGATGCAAACCCAATAGATGAAGGTTGTCAGTGTCCTGCATGCAAACATTACTCAAGAGCTTATATAAGGCATTTATTTAAGGCTAAAGAATTGCTTGCAATGAGACTTTGTGTGCTTCACAATTTATATTTTTATAATAACCTTATGAAGGAAATAAGAGAAGCAATTGATGGGGATTACTTCCAAGATTATAAAAAACAGAAACTAGAACAATGGGGTGGAAGGGCCTAGATTCAAAAGTTTTCTTATTGTAAGTTAAACTTAAAAAGGGAGGTGATTTGAATGCAAATGTTAATCCAATTGTCACCAATAATAGCTATGTTGGCATTTTTCTACTTGGCAATAATTATACCGGAAAGCAGAAGAAAAAAGAAATATAAAGCTATGCTAGATAACCTTAAAGTAAATGATGATATAATGACTAAGGGTGGTATAATAGGAAAGATTATAAACATACAAGAAAGATTTATAATTTTACAAACTGGTCCTGATAAGACTAAAATAAAGCTTGATAAAACTGGAGTATTAAATTTACTATCTCAAGTTGAAACACAGGATAAAAGTGAAAAATCAGTTGCTAAAAAAGAAACATAAAATTTAATCATAAAACACCTTCTTTCTACATAGATACTATTAGATGGGGGGTGTTTTAAAGTGGAAAAAAATAATGGTTATCTTCCTGCAGCGGAAGGAGTACTTAGGGGGTTTATAATAACAGTAGTACTATTGCTTATTTTTGCAGTTGTAATGACATTTACTGAAGTCAGCGAAAAGGCCAGTTCAACATTCTATCTTGTTACAACTATTTTAAGTATAATGTATGGTTCTATATATGCAGTTAGAAAGATAAAAAGGCGAGGTTGGTTGGTTGGTATTATAGTTACTATATTATACTTATTAGTACTGTATATGGTATCGTTAGTATCTGGAAATTCGGCTGTAATTGGTACTGATAGAATTCCGAGAATTTTGTTAGCTATAATTGTTGGAGCTTTATCTGGTATAATTGGAATAAATTTGTAAAATAATAAGGACTAAAAGTTGGTAAGTTGATAGTCATTTAAACTTTATTTTATAAAGGATTTATGTTATAATCAAACGGAAAACTTTAAGAATGGAGGAATTTTATATGAAACATATAAAGACTATAAACAGAACAAATTTAAAAGATAGCTTAAAGAAGCCAGGCTGTAAAGAATGTGCTAACTCATGTCAGTCAGCATGTAAAACTTCTTGCACTGTTGCTAACTTAGCTTGTGAAAATTAATATAATTTAGAGCAGTAACATTATGTTACTGCTTTAAATTTAAATAGATATTTGCAAAGTGAAATTGTTACTTTTGAAATATTAGATAAAACTTCAAGACTTTTAAGGAGGAAAAAAATTTGGCAGATATTCATAAATTTAAACAGGGTGAAGAGTATTACGTAGTAGACATAAACTCAGGAGCAGTACATATAGTAGATGAGTTAGTATATGACCTTTTGGACGATGAGGGGCTAAGAAATATAGAAGACCTCATAGCTGAACTTAAGGACAAGTATACAGAAGATGAAATAAGAGAAGCTTATGGTGAATTGGAAGAATTAATAAAAGAAGAGATACTTTATTCAAAAGACTTATATGAAAGCATAGCATTAGCTTCTGATAACTCAGAATCATTCGTAAAAGCTCTATGTTTAAATATAGCTCATGATTGTAATTTGAGATGTAAGTATTGTTTTGCAGATGAAGGAGAGTACAAGGGCTGTAGAAAGTTGATGACACCTGAAATAGGCAAGAAGGCTATTGATTTTGTTTTAGAAAAATCAGGACCAAGAAAGAATATTGAAATAGACCTATTTGGTGGAGAGCCTTTAATGGCCTTTGATACTATAAAAGAAATCGTAGAGTATGCAAAGGAGAAGCAAAAGCTTCACAATAAAAATATAAGATTTACAATGACAACAAATGCTACATTGTTAAATGATGAAACTATGGACTACCTAGATAAAAATATGGGTAATATAGTTCTAAGTATAGATGGAAGAAAAGATGTAAATGATAAGGTAAGAGTAAGGGTAGACGGAAGCGGTTGTCATGATACTATCATGCCTAAAATTAAGAAAATGGTAGAGATGAGAGATAAATCAAAGCAATATTATGCAAGAGGGACTTTTACAAGAGAAAACACTGACTTTTTTGAGGATGTAAAGTTTTTAGCAAATGAAGGGTTTGATGAAATCTCAATAGAGCCTGTAGTTTTACCAGATGAACATCCTCTTTCATTAAGAGAAGAAGACCTTCCTACTATATTTGAACAGTATGACAAGCTTTATGAAGAGATGCTTAAACGTCATAGAGAGGGTAAAGAATTTAAGTTTTACCATTTCAATATAGATTTACAGGGTGGACCTTGTGTTTATAAGAGAATATCAGGTTGTGGAGCAGGTCATGAGTATGTAGCTATCACTCCAGATGGAGATATATACCCTTGCCATCAGTTTGTAGGTAATGACAGTTTTAAACTAGGTAGCTTAGAAGATAACAGTGAGTTGAATAAAGAAATACCAAAACAATTTAAAGCAGCTCATATATATAATAAACCTGAATGCAAAAAATGTTGGGCAAGATTTTACTGTAGTGGTGGATGCCAAGCTAATAACTATAATTTTAATGGAGATATGAATATTCCTTATCACTTAGGATGTAAGATGCAAAAGAAGAGAATAGAGTGTTCGATTGCGCTCAAAGCAAAAATCATGGAAAAATAGTTTTGTAGAAAATATAGAGCTACAATATTATTGGTAAAGTACCTCAAATTTTGATTAATCTTTTTATTGACGGGATTTTTCCTAAGTAATATAATTGCTAATGTATATGTTTGTAAATATAAGGTATTGATTATACAGAGGAGGAGAAAAATGAAAAGTAGGGTAAGGAGTACCATATTATTTATTATATGTGTACTTGTGATAGGTTTTCTAGGTTATTCCGGTGTCTATGGTGTCAATGCTGGAGGGTATAGACTTAAGTCTTTTGGTGAAGTTATAAACAGAGGTCTCGACCTTCAGGGTGGAGTTTCAGTTCTAGAAGAGATTCAAGGAGATAACGTAGACCAAGAAACAATTAACAAAACAATTGAACTTATATCTATGAGAGTTAATAAGATGGGAGTAAGTGAAACTGTTGTTACTAGAGAAGGCCAAAAAAGAATTAGAATAGAAATACCAGGTAAGTTTGATGCTAAAGAAATAGAAGAGGGTATTGCTAAAACTGGTGAACTAAAATTTGTTGGTCCTGATAAGAGTACTATTCTTACTGGTAAAGATGTTAAAAAAGCTAGTGCATACATAAATCCTGAAGATGCTCAGCCTACTATTAGTCTTGAGCTTAATGATCAAGGTGCAAAGAAGTTTGCAGATGCAACTCAGAAATTTATGGGTCAAACTATAAGTATTACTATGGATGATCAAGAGCTTACAAGTCCTACAGTTCAGGCCCATATAACTAATGGAAAAGCTACAATTTCAGGAAGTAAAAGTCTTGAAGAAGCGACAAGACAGGCTAACATTATTAATTCTGGTGCATTGCCTGTTACTGTTAAACCTGTAGAAACAAAAACAATAGGAGCTTCTTTAGGTGCAAATGCCCTTCCATTAAGTATACTAGCAGCTAAGGTTGGTATAGCGATAGTAATGCTATTTATGATACTTTACTATAGAATCCCAGGTATTCTTGCAAGTATAGCACTAGTATTATACATATATATAGTCCTTTTAGCTTTTGCAAGTGTAAATGTTACATTAACGCTGTCAGGAATTGCAGGTTTCCTTCTAACGGTAGGTATGGCGGTAGATGCCAGCATACTTATTTTTGAGAGAATGAAGGAAGAATTGAAAAGTGGTAAATCAGTAAGAGCTGCTATAGATGCAGGCTTCCATAGAGCTATGTCATCAGTACTTGACTCTAACATAACCACAATTATTGCTGGTGTCGTACTTTATGGTCTTGGCTCTGGTGCTGTAAAAGGATTCGCACTTACACTCATTATAGGTGTTGCCTTAAGTATGGTTACGGCTATAACAGTAACAAGACTCCTAATAAAGCTTGCTGCTGGTATGGGATGGTTTAAACACAAATGGTCTATAGGAACCTTCGGAGTACATGATTTCAGAAGGGGGGCAAAATAGTATGCTTAAAATTATAGAAAAGTCAAAAATATGGTTTGCTATTTCTGCGATTATAATAATTATAGGGCTAGGAACTATAGCCACTAAAGGCTTAGAATATGGTCTAGACTTTAAAGGTGGTACCGTAGTTCAATTAAATATTGGAAAAGATTTTGATAAAGCTGATATTGATACTATAGTTAAGAAGTATGATAAAGATGCACAAACAAACAAAGTTAATAATACATACATAGAAATAAAAAGTGCAAATTTAACTAATGATAATATAAGCAGTATTGTAAAAGAGGTTAAAGAAAAGTTTAAAGAAAGCAGTTTAACAAATCAAGAAAGCATAGGAGCTTCAATAGGTAAAGAAACAAGAACTAAGGCTATGCAGGCGATAATAATTGCATCTTTAGCTATCCTTGCTTATGTAGCTTTAAGATTTGAGTTCAAATTTGGTCTTGCAGCAATAATCTCCATTATACACGATGTGCTTATAATGCTTGCAGTTTATGCAGTATTTAGAATACCAATAGATTCAAGCTTTATTGCAGCTGTACTTACTGTTATAGGTTATTCTATAAATGACACAATAGTTGTTTTTGATAGAATTAGAGAAAATCAAAAATATATGAGAAGAGCAAGTGTTAGTGAACTTGCTAATGCAAGTTTAACTCAAACTATGGCAAGATCTATAAATACAGTTTTAACAGTTTTCATAATGCTTGTAGCAGTTTATGCTTATGTACCGTCAATAAGAAACTTCTCAGAACCTCTTTTAGTAGGTATTGTATCTGGATGTTATTCATCTATATTTATAGCAACACCAATATGGGCAATGTTAAAAAAGAATGGTTCAAAAAACAAAAAAGTATTAAATACTGCTAAATAGTATTTAACTAATAAATTATAGTTTGATAAATTAACAATTTGTTATGATAAAATAAAGAATCTAGAGTATATAAAACTCTAGATTTTTTTATTCTTAAAAATCTCTTCAGAAAGGGTTTGTAAAAAACGACAATATCAATTATAATATATATGCTTTCGATAAATTTGGAGGATTTTATTATGGAGAGACAAAAAGGAAAAATGCATGATTCTAGATTTTCAGGTATGCAGGACCCTTTCCTTTTAAAAGGAATGAAAGAAGCCTTAAGCAGAATAATAGAAGCAGTAAATGAAAGAGAAAAGATTGTAATTTATGGATACTATGATTTAGATGGGATAACAGCTGTATCTTTATTATTTCTTGTTTTAAAATATTTAAATGCAGATGTTGAGTATTTTGTTTCTGATGATATAGATGATGATTTTAGTATAAATTCAGAAATTGTTAAAAATCACATAAAATTTTTAGGTGCTAAATTGATGATAACTGTTGGTTGTGGTGTTAACTCTGTAGCGCAGACTGAGTTATGCAAAGAATTAGGGATTGATGTCATTATAACAGATTATCACAAATGTAAAGATGAATTGCCAGAGACTGTTGTTATAAATCCAAATCAAAAGGACTGTAAATACCCTTTTAAAGACTTAACGGCAGTAGGCATTGCTTTTAAGTTAGCACAAGCAGTATCTATGTATTATCAAATGAAATCTATAAGTAAATATTTAGACTTAGCTATGATTGGAACTTTATCAAGAGGTCTGAATATAACAGGTGAAAATAAGCATATAATTAACGAAGGTATTCATCATTTAAATTATACAAATAATTATGGCTTTAAGGCTTTAGTAAAGATTCATAAAATTATCAGCATAAATAAAGAAAGCATGTATAGATTGGCACATAATATTATACCTTCAGTAAAGAATAGAAGATGTGTAGATAATGCTAGAATAGCTGTAGAACTCTTTACTACTGCTAATATGGATAGAGCTGAACAAATAGCTAAATACCTCAAGAATGAAATTGGAGGTAATGAATTATGTATACTTTAAGAATATATTTTTAAAATTTAAAAATATGTCAATAATTAATATATAAGTGTAAAATGAACTGAGAAGATTTATGTAGTTTTGGTATATAAATTGAGGGGGAATAGAATTGGATTTAAAGAAAAAGATAAGAATAATAAATGATTTTCCTAAAGATGGAATAAGCTTTAAAGATGTAACTACTCTATTACAGGACAAGGATGCATTGAAATATACAATAGATAAAATGGCAGAGTATTTAAAGGATAAAAATATAGATGTAGTAGTTGGTCCAGAAGCTAGAGGTTTCTTATTTGGAGTTCCAGTAGCTTATGCTATAGGAGCTGGTTTTGTACCGGTAAGAAAGAAAGGTAAATTGCCTTATGATACTATTAGTGTAAATTATGATTTAGAGTATGGCAGTGATGAATTAGAGATACATAAGGATGCTATAAAGCCAGGTCAAAGAGTTGCTATAGTAGATGATTTACTCGCAACGGGAGGAACTATAGGATCTGTTGCTAAACTTGTAGAGCAAATTGGTGGAGAAGTTGTAACTGCGAATTTTGTAATAGAATTAAAGGAACTCAATGGTAAATCTAAATTAGAAGGTTATGATATAATGTCTTTAGTTGAATATGACCTCTAAATAGATTTCTAATAATTATCTTAAACTATAGAATATATTAGTGATTGGCCATAAAGAAATTAAAATTGCAAGTTTATATAGTATATAATATAATATTAATAAAAAATTATGGCTGGTTTCTTAACCAGCCATTGATTTTAGGGGAGTAGTAATATGCTGGAAAAGCTGATAGAAAAAATAGATAAGAATTGTAATAATGTAGATAAAGAGATGATAAAAAAAGCATATAATCTTGCCTATGAGGCACACAAGGATCAAAGAAGAGAGTCTGGTGAGCCTTATATAATGCATCCTGTAGAGGTAGCATATATATTAGCAGATATGGGCATGGATACTAGTACAATTACAGCAGGAATACTTCATGACGTAATTGAAGATACAGAATACTCTCATGAAGATATAAGCAGGGAATTCAGTTCTGAAGTAGCTGATCTTGTAGAAGGTGTAACTAAACTTGGCAAGATAAAGTATAAAACAAAAGAAGAGCAGCAAGCTGATAATGTAAGAAAAATGCTTCTTGCAATGGCAAAGGATATTAGAGTTATATTAATAAAACTTGCAGATAGACTTCATAATATGAGAACTCTAAAGTATATGTCTGTTGACAAACAGAAAGAAAAAGCTAAGGAAACCTTTGACATATATGCTCCCCTCGCACATAGACTAGGTATGTCGAAAATTAAATGGGAATTAGAAGACTTAGGCTTTAGATATATGAATCCTAATGAATATTATTTTATAGTAAGAAAAATTGCAGAAAAGAGAGTAGAGAGAGAAAAGTATATAGAAGAAATAGTAGCACAGCTTAAAGATAGTCTTGATAAAGCTAGTATTCCATCTGATATAGATGGTAGACCAAAACATTTTTATAGTATATATAGAAAAATGGTTAAGAAGAATAGGACCGTTGATCAAATATTTGACTTAACAGCAGTTAGGATACTTGTAGATACAGTGAAGGATTGTTACGCAGTATTAGGAATAGTTCATACAATATATAAACCTATACCAGGTAGATTCAAGGATTATATTGCAATGCCTAAACCAAATATGTATCAGTCTCTTCACTCTACAGTTATAGGACCACAAGGTAAGCCTTTTGAAATACAGATTAGAACTTTTGAAATGCATAAAACAGCTGAGTACGGAATAGCTGCCCACTGGAAATACAAAGAAGGTGTGGATAATGCTGAAGATATAGATAAGAAACTTACCTGGCTCAGAGATATTTTAGAATGGCAGAGGGAGACTTCAGATGCAGAAGAGTTCATGGAAGGATTTAAGATAGATTTATTTTCAGATGAGGTCTTCGTGTTTACTCCAAAGGGTACTGTAATAAACCTGCCACATGATGCAACACCTATAGATTTTGCATATAAAATACATACGGATATAGGCAATAGTTGTATAGGCGCTAAAATAAATGGTAAAATGGTTCCTTTAGATTACCCTTTAAAAACTGGAGAAATTATTGAGATACTTGCGTCAAGCACTCCAAAGGGACCGAGTATAGACTGGCTAAGCATGGTTAAAAGCAATCAGGCTAAGAGTAAAATAAGGTCCTGGTTCAAAAAAGCAAAAAGAGAGGAAAATATAGTTAAAGGTAAGGACTCTCTTGAAAAAGAAGCAAAAAAGCAGGGCTACAATTTTGGAGAAATAGCAAAGGGCGAATTGTTAGAAAGTATACTTAAAAGATATAATATGAACATCATAGAGGACTTGTATGCAGCCATAGGTGTAGGTGCAGTAGCACCATCTACTATTGTTTTAAAAATAAAAGAGATGCATGCTAAGACTGTAAAAAGTGAGGTTACTGATTGGAGAGTTATACAGGATCAATTAAACAAAGGCAATAGTAATAAAATGCAGAAAACTAAGGCTACCTCTCCAGGTATAATAGTTAAAGGTGAAACCAATGTGCTTGTTAGATTTGCAAAATGTTGTAATCCAGTTCCAGGTGATGAGATAATAGGATATATTACAAAGGGTAGAGGCGTTTCTATTCACAGAAAAGATTGCAAAAATGTAGACTTTTTACTTCAAAATGAAGATAATAAGCTTATAGAGGTAAATTGGGGAAGACCTAAGGGTGCAGAATATGTAGCAGAAATTCAAATAAAATCAGAGAATAGAGATGGAATACTTTCAGAATGCATGGAAATAATAAGTGCTGCTAAAACTTCTTTGTATGCAGTAAATGCTAAGCCACCTAGAAACGGAATAGTATTTATAAATATAAAACTAAAAATATCTGATATCGAAGTTTTAAAAGATATAATGAAAAAGATAAGGAAACTTAGAGGCGTACTTGATGTTTATAGAACTAAAAACTAGCAGCTGATAGGGTTTAAGGGGGAGAGTTTAATGCGTGTAATAGTACAAAGAGTTAGGTACTCAAAGGTAGAGGTAGATGGAAAAGTTATAGGAGAAATCGATAGAGGCTTTAATGTTTTATTAGGTATATCTAAAGAAGATACAGATGAAGATATAACTTACATGAGAGATAAAATACTAAACCTAAGAGTATTTGAAGATGAAAATGGAAAGCTTAATAAATCACTTATAGATGTAGGTGGGGAACTTTTAGTGGTTTCCCAGTTTACTTTGTATGGGGACTGTAGAAAGGGACGAAGACCGAGTTTTATAGAGGCTTTAGGTGGAGAAGATGCAGAGAAAATGTATGAAGAATTTGTTAGACAATGTAGAGAAGTATTGCCTAAAGTAGAAACAGGAAAATTTGGAGCTGATATGATGGTCACCATAGAAAACGATGGGCCTGTAACTCTTATGATAGATAGCAAGAAAACATTTTAAAATATTATTTAATTAATGGGGAGGTATTTCTATGCAAATAAAGAGAATTCCTGCAGGGGTTTATGCGACTAACTGTTACATATTAATGGATGAGGGCACAAAGGAAGCAGCAGTAATTGATCCTGGTGGAGAGGCTGATAACCTAATAAAAGCAGCAAAAGATATGGGTGCAAAAGTAAAGTATATATTACTAACCCATGGTCATGCGGATCACACAGGTGCAGCAGTTCAGTTAAAAAAGGAGTTTACTGCACCTATATACATAAATGAACAGGACTATAAACTAATTAATAATGGAGAATTTATGTATGGTGATATAGTAGAAAGTGTTGATAAATATATTAACGAAGGAGATACATTTATATTAGGTAGTATGCAAATAAAGTGTATTTTAACTCCAGGTCATACGCCTGGTGGAGTTTGCTTTATAGTAAATGACAAGGTATTTACGGGAGATACTCTCTTTGCCGGTTCTATAGGGAGAACCGATTTAGCTGGAGGAGATTTTGAAACAATAATTAAAAGTATAAAAGAGAAGCTTATGGAATTACCTGATCATATGAGAGTGCTTCCGGGACACGGCTTAGAAAGCAATATAGGAAGAGAAAAAATGTATAACCCTTTTTTATGAATTGGAAACTTGAATCAGATGGGGTTTCAAACCCCATCTGATTCTTAGTTGAACGAATCCAGGGACGTAGCCGCTCTTTACTGCCAGTTAAGCAGAGAACAAAAATCTATAATTTTGTGTGAATCGCTTACTCCTCTGACGTTAGGAAGAGGAGTTTCATATAAAGATGGCAGTATTAGAGCGGGTAGTCATCGGATAAAGATTGGGAATGGAGAATTCAGATGAAGTTGTATCTTAAATCTCAATTCTCCGTTTTTAATTTTAAAGCTAAAGATTAAGGAGGCTTAAATAAAAGAAACATAATGAAAATAAGAATTAAATTAAATAATATGCAGTATAGGTATGATATCTATCAAATAATTAACATATTTTTTAGTCTTTCTGATATTGAATTTGTAGAAGAAGACTGGAATTTCAGTATAGAACTTACTAAAGGGAAAGTAGTTATTACACACAAAGAGAATTCTAAGGAGATAGCCTTAAATAGTAAACTTCCATATAAGGATGGAGTAAAGAAGGCAGTATTTAAGTATTTTTCAGAGGAAACAGGAGAAGAAATGCCATGGGGAGCACTGATAGGTGTTAAGCCTAGCAAAATTGCTTTGTCATTAATAAATGAAGGTAGAGACAATGAATATATAGTAAATTACTTTAGAGAGCATTATAGTACTAGAAAAGATAAGGCGGAGCTTTGTATAAATGTAGCTAAGGTAGAAGAGGAACTAGTAAATACAGATGAAGAGAATATTAGTATTTATATAGGAATGCCCTTCTGTCCTACAAGATGTCTTTATTGTTCCTTTACATCTAATCCTATTGAGGGATGTAAGAGTTTAGTAGAACCATATCTAAATAGTTTGTACTATGAAATAGATAAAACTGCTGATTACATAAAAGAAAAGAATTTAAATATTCAATGTGTTTATTTTGGAGGGGGTACTCCTACAGCTGTTAATGATGAGCAATTTGAAAAAGTCATGGAGCATATTCATAATAGATTCATAGCTCAAAATAATGTTGAAGAATTTACTGTAGAATGTGGAAGACCAGACAGTATTACTTCAAGTAAACTTAACAGCATGAAAAAGTATAATGTACACAGAATAAGTATAAATCCGCAGACTATGAACGATGATACTTTGAAGTTGATTGGAAGAAGGCATAATGTTAAAGATGTAATAGATAAATATATCATGGCAAAAGAATGTGGATTCAAAAATATAAATATGGATATTATTGTAGGCCTTCCTGGAGAAGGTTTATCTCATGTGCAGAGAACTTGCGAAGAAATACTAAAGCTTAATCCGGAGAGCATAACAGTTCATGGTATGTCTATTAAAAGAGCTTCTAAGCTTCATGAGAATATAATTAATAAAGTAAGCTTTGCTACGCCAGAGCAAAGTGAATTAAATTTAATGTATGAGAAAACTGTGTTACTAGCTAAAGATTTAAACATGAAACCATACTATATGTATAGACAAAAAAATATGGTGGGAAATATGGAGAATATAGGGTATACTATAGAAGGTAAAGAAGCAGTATATAACATTCAAATGATTGAAGAAAGACAGACTATTATAGCCTGCGGGGCTGGTGCAGTTACTAAAGTGGTATTTTTAGATGAGAATAGACTCGAAAGACACTTCAATGTTAAGGATGTTAGAGAATATTTAAATAGAGTGGATGAAATGGTTCAAAAGAAATTGAATCTTTTAGATACATTGTATAAATAGAGGAGGAACTAAAAAAATGGCTATGCAGGCACCTAAAGGTACGAAAGATTTATTACCGATGGATTCATACAAATGGCATTATGTTGAAAATAAATTTAAAGAGTTAGCAGATGAGTATGGAATAAGAGAAATAAGAACTCCAATGTTTGAACATACAGAATTATTTACAAGAGGAGTAGGAGAAACTACTGACGTTGTGCAGAAGGAAATGTATACTTTTGAGGATAAGGGTGGTAGAAGTGTTACACTAAAACCAGAAGGAACAGCCCCAGCGGTAAGAGCTTTTATTGAAAGTAGTCTCTATAATGAAGCTCAACCAACAAAGCTTTACTATTTTACGCCAGCTTTTAGATATGAAAATGTTCAAAAAGGTAGATTAAGACAGTTTCATCAATTTGGAATTGAAGTTTTTGGTTCAAAAGAGGCTTCAATAGATGCAGAAGGTATAAGTCTAGCAATGAGAGCAATAAATGAATTAGGATTAAAGGACTTAAGCTTAAATATAAACAGCTTAGGATGTCCAGAATGTAGAAAAAAATATAATGATGCATTAAAACAATTCTTACAAGAAAATTATGAGGGATTATGTGGTACTTGTAAATCAAGATTTGAAAGAAACCCAATGAGAATCCTTGATTGCAAGGAGAAGAAATGCAAAGAGATAACAAAAAATGCTCCAACTATACTTGATTACATATGCGATGAGTGTAAAGATCATTTTGAAGAATTAAAAAAATACTTACAGGCAATGGATATTGAGTATACAGTTGACCCTAATATAGTAAGAGGGTTAGATTATTATACAAAGACTGTTTTTGAAATTATATATAAAGATTTAACAGTTTGCGGTGGTGGAAGATACGATAAGCTTATTGAAGAATTAGGTGGACCAGATATGCCTGCCTTT
The DNA here is from genome assembly GCF_001623875.1 of Clostridium magnum DSM 2767. Taxonomy (GTDB): domain Bacteria; phylum Bacillota; class Clostridia; order Clostridiales; family Clostridiaceae; genus Clostridium_AM; species Clostridium_AM magnum. The sequence goes on from NZ_LWAE01000001.1 coordinate 847,494, forward strand.
GGATTTGCAGCAGGGCTTGAAAGACTTATTATGACTTTAGATGCAGAAGGCTTAGAAATACCTAATTCAAGTTATATAGACTTATATGTAGGGGCAATGGGAGCAGATGCAAAGATAGCATCCTTAAAGTTAATAAATAATTTAAGGAAAAAGGGCGTAAAATGCGATTGCGATCACATGAATAGAAGTGTTAAAGCCTCAATGAAATACGCAAATAAAACAAATTGCAGATTTACAGTTATACTTGGAGACAACGAGTTACAATTGGGCACAGCGAAGCTTAAAAGAATGAGTGATGGAGAACAATTCGAAGTTAACCTAAAGGATTTAGATAGCATTGTAGAATTATTAAAATGAAGTGAAACTTGAATCAGATGGGGTTTGTCTTCGACTCCGGGGCGTTGCCCGTTAAATGCCATTTAGGCATTTAACCCCCACCTGATTCTTAGTTGAACGAATCCAGGGACGTAGCCGCTCTTTCCCCCCAGTTAAGCAGAGAACCAAAATCTATGATTTTGTGTGAATCGATTACTCCTCTGACGTTAGGAAGAGGAGTTTCATATAAAGGTGGCAGTATTAGAGCGGGTAGTCATCGGAAAAAAATAGAAGAATATTAAGTGATTTATTGGAGGATTAGAAAATGGGAGAAGCATTACAAGGACTTAAAAGAACCATTATGTGTGGTGAATTAAGAGAGTCCCATGTAGGTAATAAGTATACTGTTATGGGATGGGTTCAAAGAAGAAGAAACTTAGGAGGACTTGAGTTCGTTGATTTAAGAGATAGAACAGGGATACTTCAAGTTGTTTTTGGAGAAGAGATAAATAAAGAAACTTTCGAAAAGGCAGATACTGTAAGATCAGAGTACTGTATAGCTGTAACAGGAACTTTAGTTAAGAGAGAATCTCCAAATAAAGAAATTCCTACAGGTATGGTGGAATTAAAAGGAGAAGAAATTAAAATTTTATCAGAATCAGAAACACCACCTATTTACATAAAAGAAAACCTAGATGCTGGTGAAAATATTAGATTAAAATATAGATATCTTGATCTTAGAAGACCTGATATGCAAAAAATATTTATGATAAGACATAGGGCTGCTAAGATAGTTAGAGACTTCCTTGATGAGAACGGATTCCTTGAAATGGAGACACCGATACTTGGTAAGAGTACACCAGAAGGTGCTAGAGACTATCTTGTTCCAAGTAGAAACTATCCAGGAAAGTTTTATGCATTACCTCAATCACCTCAGCTTTTTAAACAGCTTTTGATGATGTCTGGATATGATAGATACTTCCAAATAGCAAAATGCTTTAGAGATGAGGATTTAAGAGCTAATAGACAGCCAGAATTTACACAAATAGATATGGAACTTTCTTTTGTGGAAGAAGATGATGTTATAGGTTTGAATGAAAGATTAGTTCAGAAGGTATTTAAGGAAGTTGCAGGAGTTGATGTTAAGCTTCCAATAGAGAGAATGCCTTATAAAATAGCTATGGAAAAGTACGGAAGCGATAAACCAGATTTAAGATTTGGTATGGAAATAAATGATTTAAGTGAAGTTGTTAAGGATGTTGATTTTAAAGTTTTCCAAGATGCTTTAGCAAACAACGGATCAGTTAGAGCTATAAAGGCTGAAAATTGTGCTGGAATGGGAAGAAAACAAATTGATAAATTAGTTGACTTTGTAAAAGGATATGGAGCTAAAGGTCTTGCATGGGTAGCTTATAAAGAAGACGGAATAAAATCTTCTATAGCTAAATTCTTAGATGAAGAACAAACTAAGGTTGTATTGGACAAAATCGAAGCTAAAGTTGGTGATCTAGTACTTATAGTAGCTGATAAGAACAGTGTTGTATTTCAAAGCTTAGGTGCATTAAGACTTCACATGGCTAAGGAATTAGGAATACTAGAAAATAATAATGAGTATAGATTTGTATGGATAACTGAATTCCCATTACTTTCATACAATGAAGAGGAAGAAAGATTCCAAGCAGAGCATCATCCATTTACATCACCTATGGATGAAGATATTCAATATCTAGAAAGTGATCCAGGAAGGGTTAGAGCTAAGGCTTATGACATAGTATTGAATGGGGAAGAATTAGGTGGAGGAAGTATAAGAATACATGATATAAAACTTCAACAAAAAATGCTTGGATTCCTAGGATTCACTGAAGAAAGTGCTTGGGAAAGCTTTGGATTCTTACTTGAAGCATTTAAATATGGAGCACCACCACATGGCGGATTAGCTTTCGGCTTTGACAGAATGGTTATGTTCCTTGCTGGTACAGAAAACATAAAGGATGTTATAACATTCCCTAAAAATCAAAATGCATTCTGTCCTTTAACAGAAGCTCCAAATGTAGTTGATGATATTCAATTAAAAGAACTTGGAATTTTAATGAAAGAAGAAGAAAAATAAAGATATTTTTGAATTATGATAAAATTCAAAAAAAATCAACATGTTAAACTTATAAATAATATAGTATAATATAAGTATAGAAATGTTAAAACAAAGTAAAAATTCCTACCATGTGCGTATAATGAGTTTATATTGATCCAACATTTTTTTTATGGGAATCGAGCTCTTTTTGTGGAATGATATTCAGGTTTAGTAACTTGAGAACATGAAGCAAAAAGGAGATACCCACCTGCGAGGAGCGGGTTCAAAAATGACTCAAAATACGGCATGGTGGGGTTTTATTTTCATGCAAAATTATACTTAATATCATAGGTAGTAAGTTATATGTCTTCTCTTAATAATTTAAATCTAAGAAGAGAAGTAGTTAAACAGAGGATGGGGGTTTGAACTATGAGTAAGGGTTATATATACATCATTTTGTCTGCCATAATATTTAGCACTATGGAGATAGCCGGAAAAGTTGTTTCAAAAGAGATTAATCCCTTTGAGTTAAATTTTTTAAGGTTTCTTATAGGTGCATTGATATTGTTGCCATTGGCTATAAAGGATTTGAGAAAAAGAAAAATTGATCTCAATAAAAATGATGTTGGATATTTTTTTATAAGTGGTTTTTTATGCATATTTGTAAGTATGTCTTTCTTTCAATTAGCCATAGTGTATACTAAGGCTTCAACTGTTGCAATAGTCTTTAGTACAAATCCAGTCTTTACAATTCCATTTGCATATTTTCTCTTAAAAGAACAGTTAAATAAAAATACAATCTTTTCTCTATTAATTAGTTTATTAGGATTAATATGTATACTAAATCCTTTTAATATTCATAGTGATATTAAGGGGATAGTACTTGCTATTTTAGCTGCAATTACCTTTTCATTCTATAGTGTTATAGGAAAAATGCGTTCTGATAGATATGGAAGCATAATTATGAATTGTTTTACTTTTCTTGCGGGGAATTTCATAATGCTATTCTTAATGCTAATATCTCATATACAGTATATAGTTAAATTAAATGAGAAAGCTGGGTTATCATTATTATCTAATATACCGATAATATATGGTATTAATCAAGGTAATATATTTACTTTGATGTATCTTGGTATTGTAGTAACTGGATTAGGTTATTTATTCTATTTTTATGCTATGGAAGAGACTTCCGCTACTACTGCTTCTATAGTGTTTTTTATAAAACCAGCATTGGCACCAATATTATCACTTATGGTATTACATGAAAGCATATCAAGTAATACTATATTAGGTATACTATTTATCCTAATAGGATCTTATATAACCTTTATAGGTAGAAGCAGTAGAAGTAATACAGGAATCACTGAAATTAAAAATATAAAAATTTAAATAAAAAAGATATCTATATGTAGACATCTAGGTTAGGAATTAACCTTATACTCAACAATACATTTACAATGTTTCATGGAGTATAAGGTTAATCATCCAAAGTTATAGCTTTTTCTTTAGTGACGATAATGATTCAATTATTTCTTCCTTAGAGAGGTTTCCATTTTCTAAGTCTTCATCATCCTTATTTAAAAGCTCTTCATAGAAGGAAATACCTTTTTCTAAAAGATTTTTATTAAAATCATTCTCCTCTAAAATTTCATAAAGTATGTTTTCGGCTTTATCATAGTTTTTAGTTTTAATATAATAATCAATCATTTTATTTTGAAGGATAACAGGAACTTTATAATTACAGATTTTTTCTATAATAATATCCATATCTGAGAAAAAACCTTGAAGATCACAGTCTTCATCCTTGTTTAAAAAGGCCTCTAAAAATAAATTTAAAGATTTTAGATATATGTAAAATGATTCATCTGAATTACCTAAATCTTCAAGTATTTCCGCATCTTCTTCTAAGAGCTTTGCCATCATTATACACTTATCTGCATTTATTGTCCCATCAGTCTTTACCATATCTATTAAATTTTCATCAGAAAATGAATTGAAAAACTTAAAACCTAGCCTAAATAAATCTTTAAGAGTATTGTCGATTACAATTAAGGCCTCTTCGTTTTTGCCTTCTTCTCTATATTCTTTTATTTTAGCAAGAGCTTCATTAAATTTTCCAACTAACTCTGCTGTAAGATTACGCTTTAACATACGTTTTACCTCCTTACAATATTGAGTTATCCTATAGATAGTCGTTCTAACACTACCATCTAATTAACTTTGACTTTATATTAAATTATTTGCAATGTTAACTAAAAAATCCTGAACGTTTGTGACTATAGAAGTTACTTCAAGACTTCCTCTATCTCTAAGCTTATTTACACCAAATTCTGAAATATCTACAGTATATATGTAAACAGGTCTAATTGTATCACCATCAACTCTAAACATTGGAGTCATGTTTCCAGTAGCAATTGTATGAAGTTGAGTGGCTAGACATATGACAGTGGTAGCTTTTTTGCAATGTACTCTCATTGCATCTTGAGCATCATAGACATTAGAAATAACTGGAGGCAGAGGACCATCATCTCTTATGGAACCAGCAAGTACAAGGGGATGTTATTTTTAATACAAGAATAAACAACTCCATCTTTAATATTTTCTTGTTCCACAAATTTTTCTAATGAACCTGCACGTCTAGCTTTATTAATAATATCTATATGATTATAATGTCCATTAAAAACAGATTGTTGTGTGTAGATATTTTGGCCAAGTGCAGTTCGTAGTATAGATCCTTCTAAATCATGAGTTGCTAATGCATTTCCTGCAAAAATAACGTCTACAAAACCAGCATCGATTAGCCCAGCCATGGCATTTTTCGAATCATGATCAAAAATTACTGCAGGACCTAATACCCACAATATATAACCATGTTCTCTTTCGTGCTTTAATAGTTCATATAAACTATCATAATCTTTTGAATAAGAGCTTTCCCTTGTTCGTCCAGTTCTAAAAACAAAAGATTGCTGTTCTTCTGACTCGTTGTATGTAAATCCACCTACATGAACATAGATACCGCTTTCAGCATTTTCATTTCTGCCTAAAATTACACTGTCACCTATGTCTAAATTTCTAAACTCCTTTACTTCTAAACTTTTATCGTTTTTTAAAACTACAACACAGTCCATACGGCTTTCAGAAGCTAGTATCCATTTACCATCTACCTTAAAGTATTCTGGATAAATAGAAGTTGCATGGTAGTTTTCAGGAGCAACACCTTTAATGGTAACTTTTTCTATAATTACATTTGGTGCTGCAACAAATTGATCTTTTGTGAAATCTGGTGAATGATATTTTGGTAATCTAAAATTCATAAAAAAACCTCCAAAGTAAAAATAAGGAATTTAATAATACTGCGAAATATTAAATATATTATATCAAATAAATGAAATAAGTACTAATTTATGTTTTAATTGTACTTTTAAATATGAATTAAATGGAGTATGTCTTTTAAGAAAAAGATTTATATAAGATACATTTATTTAAGTTCATAAATTTTTAAAAGGACTCATTTTGTATAAGCATAAAAATTTCAGGTCGGGAAAAGCTAGTACTAGAAAGGAGCGATAATTATGGCAAATAAAATGCAGTATACAAATAATAATAAAAAAGCTGATGGCAGATTTAGAAAAAAACACATAAATCATGATCCTCAAGATGAAAGTTCTAGGGCTAAATTCGGTACTATGTCAGAGAAACATTTAGATTAATAAATATTAAATAGATATCTTATTATTTATTTTTGTTAAAGGTTTTAATATTAATATAGATTAAACAGAATAAAAACATGAAAAGGAGAATTTTTATGGATACTAAACTTTCACCAGAAAATAAAGCTGCAAATCCTAAAAAATGGTCCGATGATCCCAATAGTGCTAAATATCACTCCAGAAGTGCTAGTTACAAGGCACAGCATAAAAATGGTAAGAATTCTAAAGAAAATTGGAGCTAGTATTAAAGTAAGTTTTAAAAATAAAACAAAAATGTAAGAATAAGAGGTGACTATTATATGGGAAAATTTGCAAACAAAGGTCATCATGAAAAAGCTATGGAAGAAACTAAAGATTTAATAGATAGAGGTGCAGGTGCGTCTGAAATAAGAGAAAGAACAGGTCTTAGTAATCACGAAATAGAGAAAGCAAGAGAAAAAATGGAGGGAAATAGATAGGAGGTTTATTTATGAGTGAAGAGTTAGAAGGTGCAAAGAAAAAAGCAAGAGAAATGCTTCTAGATGGAGAAACTCTACAAAGAATAAAAGATGAAACTAGACTAAGACAAAAAGATATTAGAAGAATACAAAAGGATATTACAAATCATTTTTAGTATATATTTTATCCGATGACTACCCGCTCTAATACTTCCATTTTCTCCAAAGTGTACGTTGCGAGCGGTTACGTCCCTGGATTCGTTCAACTAAGAATCAGGTGGGATTGAAACCTCATCTGATTCAAGTTTACACTTCATCAAATAAAATACAGAAGAGAGGTTTAACAAATGGGCGTAAAAGGAAAGTTTACCAATAGGCAGGTTTCAGCTATGGGAATTGATAAAATGGATAATGGAAAAAATCTATATAAGCAAGGACAAAAAGACAAACAAAGGAAAAATGATAATGTAAGACCAGATTAGATATTTTTAAGTATAAGAAAAGGAAACCTGCTTAATTAGGTTTCCTTTTCAGCGAAAAAAGTAAAATAAATGTCACCAAATTTATAGGAGTTATTACATTACCAAGTTACTATTAAGTTTAACCAAGTAATATATTTTTATACATATTAGTTTATTTAAGGTGAGGCCTATATGAGAATAAAACAATCTACAAAGGAAAAAATAATTTTGAAAGGAAGTGATTTTGTGAAAAGACAAATGATAGGTAAAGAAGTAACTGAACGTGAACTTGAAGAGTTAAAGAATATAAATGAGGTAAATAGGTTTCCAGATAGAAGAAGAGAAGAGAAAAATGTTCTCACTATGCAGACAGGTCTAAATAGTGATGGAACAATAAGAGAAGAGGAAATTCCAGCGCATATGTATGAATTAAATGGTGTAAAAGATAAATGAAGTAAAACATAAATCAGATAGGCGTATTATAAAAGGCATTGATAAATAAAAATTAAAAGTCCCCTTATATTAAAAAAATAGAAGAGGACTTTTAACTACTCAGATTTTTCAGTTTTACCACTTCTAATTAGGTAAAGATGTTGAAAGTACTCAGCTAATGCTAAAAGTGTTGAGGCTAAGGCAGCACCCATTAGAGTAACTCTCGAACCGGGCAGTATAAATTGACTAAAATAAATTATAACAAAAGCAAGTAAAAAATCTGCGGCAGTGCTTATTAACAGAGTACCTAGTTTAAGTAAAGATAATTCCATTAGATTACCGGCTACAGCAAGAATAACAGCAATAAAAATTGGTTGATAAATATAGGAATAGTAAATGTCTCTAAACAAATAATCTGAAACTATTAGTATAAATGGATAAGTAATAACTTTCATTATTATACCTGTCATAGTATTAAACCCCCTTTCTTCTTAGTACTATGATTACCAATTGTTGCAGTATTATACATTTTATTAGTATTGAATAACTGTAATATAATTCATGTAATATTTTAAGCCATATCTGGAAAACTAAAGTTAGATGTGTTTATTTTCTCAGGATATTAATGAATTTATAGAGAAAAATAAAATAAATAGGAGGAATATTTTATGCCTAATGATAATCAAAATAACAATAATGGAAACAACAATAGCGTAAATAATAAGAGTGATAATAATCAAAGTAATAATACTGAAAATAGTAATGCATGCAATAACAACAGTAATAATCAAAATAACAATAATAATAGTAACCCAGGATTAACTAATCATGAATTATTAGAACTGCATGAATTGTTTAGTAGCGAAATCATAGGAGTAAAGAAAGATCAAACTAATATTTCAATGGTTCAGAATGAAGAATTAAAGAACTTTGTTCAAGAATCCTTAAATACTAGGAAGAATACAATACAGCAAATGCAAAATTTTATAAATCAACATGTTAAATAAGGGAGGCAAATGATATGTCGTGGCTAGATAATATACTTGGTGAGGGTAGTGACAATAGCAATAATAATAGTAATGGTAATGAAGGTAGCAATAATAGCCTTAACGATAAGGATATAGCGCTAGATATGCTAGTAGGATCAAAGTTTAGAATAGAAGCTTTGGCTAAAACTATTACTGAAACTACAAATCCACAATTAAGACAAATGCTAAGTGGTCAATTAAATATGAATATTAATGAACATTTTAGATTATCAGATATTGCAATAAATAATCAATGGTATAATGTCCAGGCAACACCTCAGCAGCAAGTTCAACAGGACGTAAAGGATGCAGAAAGTTTATCCCAATCTCAGCAAGGAAGTTAAATGCATTTAAACATATATATAAATAGAATTATAAATAAAACATAGTTCCTAGTGTTTTACAAGCCAGACAGCTAATGCTATCTGGCTATATTAACGTAATTATCCATAATATCCTAGTGTTGGACTAATTATATCGCAAAACTATATTTAAGGTAATAGGATAAGGAATTCCATATATTGCAATCCTATTAAATCTAAAAGTTAACTGCTAGTACATAAAGTTAGCAAAAAAACCAAAGAACATGTTTTTATGCACTTTAATTTCAAAAATATTTAAAATTTGATAAAAAATGGTTGAAAAATCCCGTTGAATGGTGTATAATATAATTATAATTAGTAAATAATAATAAGTTTATACTAATTAATACTGTAGAATATTTATTAAGTATGGGGGTGCTTATAGTGAAAAAACAGTTAAAGAAAAACGTAAAAAAAATAGAGCGGATAAGAGACTATATGCATGACTTGATTAGGAAAAAAGGCAGCCTAACTGATCCAGAAGTAGTGCTGGTAAGTCAAAGGTTAGATTGGGAATTAAATAAGTATAGTAAATTATTTGACTAGGATTTACCACAAAAAATTATTATGAGACAAATTTAGAGTTAGTTATGCACTTATCTTAAAAAGAAATGTGTTAATGTAAATGAGATTTTAGATATCTCAATCTCCTTGCTAAGGCTTGGGGATTTTTTTATTTTTATAGGATAAACTACATAATGAAGTATTATAAAAAGGAGAGATATATAATGAATATAGAAAGAGCAACTGAAATTATTGAGTCACTAGGTGTGATAGAAGTCAGTTATAAAGGAGATCCTGTTTGGTTAGAAAACATCAACAAGCAAAGCAATACAGTTAGAGTTAAAAATATGAAGACTGATGAGGAGCTAAATGTAGGTATAAGAGATTTAGAAGAAGTGTAGTATAAAATTGATGCCGTATTGATTGAAGTTCCAGTTTAAAGCTAAGTAAAAGAATAAAAGGGAGTTGTCCCCGATGGGTTTATATACGGCATATTGTATTAAGTATTTTGAAGTAAAAACTATATGTTGTTAAATCTATTAATTTGGGGACATCTCCTTTTGTAGTGTCTGAGGTGGAAATTAAAATCTAAAACGTTGGCTACTTTGTATGGAGCAGTTAAGGAAAATCGGTTATAATGTTATAAATTAGAAATATAAAGGAGATTTTCATCATGCAAAACATAATATTTGATGTTGACGGTACATTATGGGATACAACAGAGGTTGTAGCAAAAGCTTGGAATAGGGCAATATCAGAGGTTGGTGGAACAGCAACAAACATAACATCTTCTGTGCTAAAAAAAGAGTTTGGAAAGACTATGGATGTAATCGCAAATAATTTGTTTTCTGATGCTAGTGAGAGAACAAGAAAGTTATTATTAGAACAATGTTGTAAATATGAGCATAGTGCCTTATTAGAAAATACGGATAATCTGTTATTTCCTGATGTAAAAGAAACCATTATGAAACTTTCAGAAAAGTGCCGTTTGTTCATTGTGAGTAATTGTCAATCTGGCTATATTGAATTATTCATGAAAAAAGCAGGAATAGAAAAGTATATTACAGACTATGAGTGTTTTGGAGATACTGGTAAAGTTAAGGGAGAAAATATCAAACTTATTATAGAAAGAAACAATTTAGATGATGTAGTATATGTTGGAGATACTCAGGGGGATTATGAGGCAACGGTATTTGCCGGAATTCCTTTTGTGTTTGCAAAGTATGGCTTTGGTAATGTTGAAGATTGTTACTTGGATATCAGTGGTATAAAAGAACTGTTGAATTTGTATTAGGAGGAGAAACTATGCAGATAGATTTAGAGCCTTTTTTAGGTAATTGTAGTTGTGGACGTACCCATGCTATTTCTGTGCAAGGTATCTATATTGAACCTAAAGCCAGCAGATACCTAAGCGAACTTTTAGAGCTATATAAATTTCCAGTTTTTATTTGTGATTCAAATATTAAAAAAGTAACAGAAGAAATTCTTGGTGAATATTTTCAGTAAGGCACCTTATAGACTGACTGCATCCGGAATATCAGATTTAATGGACAAGTATACAGCCTTAGTAGATTGGAAAATATCACATATCATTACTGGTGAATATTTCTGTCCCACAATCCATAAGTTGGAGATGGAAGCTGTTACGGAAGTAGAGAGCATATTGGATAATATAAAGTCAGGGAATGAAGAATGCATGGAGAAGCTGATGTATGCATTACTTCTTTCAGGATTGGCAATGCAGATGATCGGAAATTCTAGACTTGCATTCGGTGCGGAACATCATATCTCTCATCTGTGGGAAATGACTGTAATCAATGAGCATATTGATGCATTACATGGTGAAAAGGTTTCAGTAGGTTTGATTATGTATTTGGATAAATATGAAAAAATACTACAGACTATTGAAAGCGATAAGTGTAAAGTAATTGATAATGCTGAATTTGAAACAGCTCTTCTTAAAGATACCTTTGGGAGAAAAGGGTTATATGAAGGCATACTAGCGGAAAATGGGGAGAGTTTATGAAATGGCACTAACTTTAAGTCCATATGTTCGCAGGAGTGACACTGGGGTCATCCACACTTTTCAAAGTGGCCTATATCAATGAATTAGGCTAGTTATTATTCTTAATATATTCTAATATAATTTATTTAGGTTAAAGAAAAAGGCTTATACAGCATAATCTTTTACTATTTCAATATTATTTTTCTTAGCATAACCATGACTAAATCTTATTTGTGCTACTATGCATTCTTCTCTCTGCATAGTAGAGCTAAATCTATTATACGTAACCCCTTTTAACATACAGGTTCCTCCTAATCAAAAAATAATAAAAACACAATACACAAGTGTATGGGTTTCGTGGAATCTGCATCTCAAAAGTGAAAACAACTTTTCTAAAAAAAGATAAGCTCTATGGTCGCAAATTTAAAACCAGAGCTGAAGCTAGAACTGCAGTGGTCGAGTATATAGAATTATTTTATAATTCTATAAGACTGCATTCAACATTACAATATAAATCTCCTAAAGAATACAAAAGAGATTACTACCTAAAATTAAAGACTGCCTGCTAATTTTTTAGTAGCATCTTTTAGGTAGGGCTCTTACATAAATTTACTTGCTAATATTTGAATTGTTTTTAAAATTATACATTGAAAAATGTGTAATATGGAATGCTGAAAAATTCAAAGAAAATCGTACATCCTATATGTCTATTTTACTCAGAACACTCCAAGCTTTATATGGTAAAGAAGCTATAGAGGGAACTATAGTGCGTGAATATGGTTTAGGTAATGAGATTTTAAATATTGATTTTAATAATGGAACAAAACATACAGCAATAGGTCGTAGAGCAATACTTGCAATTTTAGGATAGGAGATGAATATTTATGGCTCAATTTAGATATGTTTATACAAATTTTTTGGAAGATCCAAAGGTAAGTGAAATTTTACACCAGAGGATAAGCTTTTCTTCCTATACCTATTAACTAATCCTCATACAACTCAGTGTGGGATATACAGAATAACTAAGAAGCTTATAGCCTTTGAGATGGGGTATTTTATGGAATCTATAAATAGCTTAATATTTAGATTTCAAGAACATCATAATCTTATTAAGTAAAATGAAGAGACTAGAGAAATAGCAATTAAGAATTGGGGCAAGTTTAACCTTAAAAATGGTGGTACTCCAATAGTAGATTGTGTGAAGAAAGATTTTAAAGAAATAGAGGACAAGTCATTGCTGCTTTATGTTTTAAACAGCATTAAGAATGATACTATAAAACAGGTTTTTATTGATGAATTAGCTAAGTATGGACTAATAGATGAACCTGATAAAGTAGAAGGTAGTCCGGCTAGTGGTAGTGACGTTGACGAGCCGTTAGACGATACGGTTAATGATACCCTTCACGGCACGTCAACGACAGGCGGACAAAAAGAAAACAAAAAAGAAAAAGAAAATAAAAATAATAAAGATAATATACATAAGAGTTATCAAAATAGAGACAATATTGTGAATAATGTGGATAATGTGGATGAGTTTAAGGAAAATTGTGGATTAGGTATATCAGATGAAACATCTGATACTCGCATTCCTGTTCCTTATGAAGATATAGTGAAAGCCTATAATACCATTTGCATATCTATGCCTAAAATAATTAAAACAACTGCAGATAGAAAAAGAGCTATAAAAGCTAGATGGAATGAGTGTAAGGACATGAATATTTTTATAGAGCTATTTACGAAGGCGGAAAAAAGTGATTTTCTTTCTGGAAGAGATGGGAAATGGAGTGGTTGTGCATTTGATTGGCTGCTAAATAGTAAAAATATATTAAAAGTGCTGGAAGGTAATTATGACAATAAGCAAAATAGTCAAAAGCAGAATACTAGAAAGGTAAGCACATTTAATAATTTTAAACATAGAGAATATGACTATGATGACTTGAAGAAAAAGCTTTTAGGGTGGAATTAGAAGTATTAGAGAAAGAAAATTTACAGTTTGATTAATGGTGGAGGATAACATGTTTATGAAAATTAAAGATTTAAAAAGGCTTATTGAAGGATTTAATGATGAGGATGAGGTTGCAGTGGAAGTTGGTGAAGAGTTGTATGAGTGTTACGCTTATGATAATGCGTATTGTAGAAATGAATTAAGGGTTCCAACGCTGGTAATTGGTAAGGAATAGTACGGAAAATGAATAAAAGATGAGATAACTATTGAATCTGATTAATGCTCTTTGATAACTGAACAGTACGGTGTTTAATTATGGTATTATTTTTAATACGTAGAATAATTGTAATATAATATAAAGTTATGATATAATTTACATATATTACAAATTATTTAAAACACAAATATAGGGGTATTCTTGTATAATTTAGAAGGAGAGTAAAAATGAGTGAAGAACAAAATAAACTAGAAAAAATTAAGTGTGGAATTATAATGCCCATATCAGCTATAGATGGATGTTCAGAAGAACATTGGTCAGAGGTACAAGGTATTTTAATTGAGGCAGCTGCTAGTGTTAAAAATTATGACTTCACCACAATGATGGTAAGTGAAGCTGAGGATATTGGAATAATCAAAAAACGAATAGTTCAAAATGTATACAACTCTGATATTGTAATTTGTGATGTAAGCGGCAAAAATCCTAACGTAATGTTTGAACTAGGAATGAGATTAGCCTTTGATAAACCCACGATTATTGTAAAGGATGATAAGACCAATTATTCTTTTGATACGGGAATAATTGAATATTTGGAATATCCAAGAGATTTGCGATTTACAAAAATAGTTGATTTTAAGAAAAGATTAAATAGTAAACTTGTTGCTACATTGGAAGAATCCAGAGCTAATCCAGAACACGCTACATTCTTAAAAAGTTTTGGACAATTCAAAGTATCTGCATTAAGTGAGCATGAAGTGACTCCTGATAAGGCTATTTTAGAGAGTATTGAGGATTTAAGAAATGAATTATTCCAAATAACAAAGTACACTATGAGAAAAATGCCTCAAAAAAATCATTTTCCACAAGAAGCAATAATGAAAACAAAAAAAGTGATTGATGACTCTTATAAGGAATTAGCTGTAACTACTTTAGATGAACTCGTAACTCAAATAGACCTATATGAAAGAATATTGGACAAAATCAACGCGCGAAGATACTTTCCTACAGAAGAAGAGTTCAAGGATTTTTATGATTATATGCTATCTATTTATAATAAAAAAACAGTAGATAAGCTTAGTGGTACTATAATTTAAGTGTGAATAACTTAATAACGAATTATAAAAATGCCGTATTATTCAAGATGATTTTACGGTATTTTTTCGTCGCATTTCAAATATTAAGACTGAGGAGATTACAGATGGATAAGTTAAGATTAAATAAAGAATTAAAAAATAAAATATCTAGGATGGTAGATAATCTTCATGAAGGGAAAGAGATTACATTAAAAGTAACACCAAAAGGATTAAAAGTTGCAGCAGTAGACATAAAAATAATTAAATAATATACCTACAACTAAATGGAGTTGTAGAAGAGCTAACGGAGCTATAGGACTACAAAGGTAGTTTTATAGCTTTTTTATTTTTAGGAGGTATAGGAAAATGGAGAATACTAAGGTAAGTGTAAGTAAAAAAGAGATGTTAAAATCAAGAATAAAACATATGGAAACTAAAATGAAACAAATAGACAGAGCTCTAGAAATCTTGCCAGATATAGAGCAAAAGGTAATAGACAACTTTTATATAAAGGACAAATGCTATTTTCAGTTTTGTAGTGAATTAAGCGTAAGTGAAAGAACTTGTCAGCGTATTAAACGTAGAGCCTTAAATAAAATAATAATAAGTGTATATGGAATATAAGCTATAAATAGCTAACTATAGTAATTTTAGTATGAAATTTGTTGAATTAATGTAAAAATAAAGGGATTTTTAGGACATTAACGAATATGTTATATAAAGGGGGTGAAAAAATGAGTGAAGTAAGTTTAAATGTAAATATTAATAATTCAACATCAACTCAATCATATTTTGATGGAGGACTTTTGCAATTAATAGGATATACCATATTAGGAATTATAATAACAGTATGTACATTAGGAAGCTGCTTTCCATGGGCAGTATGTATGAAAATTAATTGGAAAATAAAGCATACAGTAATTGAAGGAAGAAGATTGAGATTTGAGGGCACTGCCATAGGGTTATTTGGACTATGGATAAAGTGGTGGATACTATGTATAATAACCCTTGGAATTTATTCCTTTTGGGTTGGAATATCATTAGAAAAGTGGATAACAAAACATACACATTTTGTATAAAATTTACTGGCGAACTGATGTCTATATTATGGCTGCTCAATATTTATAATTCAGTAATATAATGATATTGTGGAAATAAATAAAATACGGATGTGCACCAGTGGGGACTATATACTGGTGGAAACGAAGAGCACTTGGATAAATCCAGGTGCTTATTTTGATTTATATAGAAAAGGTGGATGTTGTGAAAATAAAAGATATTGTCAAGGAAAAACAACCTCAGGAATTTAAAGTATTAAACACTAAAAGCAATTCAAACAATTATGAATCTGAGTCCAACAGTATTAAAAGACTTATGGAAGAAGGTCATGTATATAGAAAAGTTCGAGGGAGGGTTAAGCAGGTGAGGTGATGTAAGTGGCAAAGAAGAAACCAGCTAAACCTATAAAAGATAAAGAACTTGTATTAGATATCCAAGATTATTTAAAGTATAAAAATGAAAGAGATTATATTCTATTTGTTACAGGAATCTCTACAGGCTATAGAGCAGGTGACTTAGTTAAATTAAAAGTTAGAGATATAAAATCAGCATTAAGTAATGGATACTTTGAGATCTTAGAAGGTAAAAAGGTAAATACTAAAAAGATTAGAAAAGAAAATATAAAGCCTAGAGAGGTTAAAATTGTATCTAATTTATATAGTATACTTAAAAATTACATTAAAGATAAGAAAGACTATGAGTATGTTTTCGAGTCTAGAAAAGGAAGAAACAAATACATTTCAGTTAGTCATGTAAGTAGAATACTAAGAGAAGCTGGAGAAGCTTTCGGACTTACCAACATATCTGCTCATTCCATGAGAAAAACCTATGCATATTCTATTTACATTGAAAGTGATCATGATATTATAGCTGTGAAAGAAATGCTTAGATATAGAAGCCCAGAGATTACAAAAAGATATTTAGGACTAGATAGAGAAGTATATGATAAATACAGTGATAGACTTAACGATCTGATAAGATAGTTGAGTTTTTTATTTTTTTGATATTGAATGTTCTATTTTAAGCACTATGCACATTCGAGGTCGAAAAAATGATGACATATATTAAGAAGAGATTTTTAAAAATGAATGTGTGGTTCTATATATAAATGGCACATTCAAATCAAAAAACACGAACATTCAAGGGTTTGTTTACATGGCTTTACATGGAAATTATTAAATAAAATGAGGTGTTTTTAATAAGTAAAAATAATGCTGTTATCGAAAACAGCAAGGTAATAAAAGAGATTGTTAAAAGGTTAGAAGAGAATAAAGACTATATTTTTTTATGTGACAGGTATGATGGTTCAGAAATAAAAATTAGTGATGGGCTGATGAAAATAATAAATAGGTATTATAATGATAGGCTATGTTTAAAAAAGATGTTAAAAACCAATGATATAATAAGTAGTACGGACTCGTAAATAAATACGAAGTAATAAAGTTATTTAAATTTCACTTGTGCCTTACGCAACGTAACCATTTATACTTAGTCTATAGTGTTAAGCTTGTATTATTACTTCGAGGAGGAAAAGAGATGAATTTGAAAATTCAATATAGTTGTTTAAATATTGATTGGAATTATGTATCTGAGATACTGGAAAAAGTCGGAATGTCATATTTTGAAGGAGAAGTGCATAAGAAAGCATTTGAAAATAGCCATACTGTTGCATTTGTTTTTGATGGTGATAAGTTAATTGGTTTTGGTCGTGCAATTTCAGACGGAATCTATCAAGCAGCAATTTATGATGTAGCAGTATTACCTGAATATCAAGGTAGAAGTGTGGGTAGAGCAATTGTTAATGGCATTTTAAAATGTATTCCTCAATGTAGTGTTATATTATATGCTTCACCAGGTAAAGAAAAATTTTATAAAAAGTTAAATTTTAGAAAAATGAAAACGGGAATGGCGTTATTTCGTAACGCAGAAAAAATGCAGACAAAAGGCTTCACTGAATAAATTCGAATAAAAGTGATATGTATTTTGTACCGCCATAGGTTTACCATTTAATTTGATTCGTATCTTTCTTATTTTATGAATCTAAGGGAGCTTCAAATTAGAAGCTCCCTTAATATATTTAAAGTCAATAAAATTCTTAAACATAGCCTAATCATAAGTTATTAGAGTTAGGACTAAAGGAGCATGAGTAATGGCTAAAGAATTTGCTAAAGCTTTTTATAATAGTATAGCATGGAAGAAGTGCAAAGGATCTTATATTAAATCAGTACATAGATTATGTGAGAGGTGTGGTAAGCCAGGCTATATAGTTCATCATAAAGAAATACTAACACCACAAAACATTAATGATCCAAATGTGACACTTAATTGGGAGAAGCTAGAGTACTTATGTCAGGAGTGTCATAATAAAGAGCATATTGGAAATGAAAAGGAAATAACTAGAGAAGGATTTAGTTTTAATGAAGCAGGAGAGTTAGTGGATAGCCCCCCTATAAAATGATGATAAGGATCTCTAGCGGAACCGTAGGGGGTACAACAAAAATACTGGGTGAAAAAATTTTAAAAAGGGAAGGGGATAAGTAAAGCATGACCTTTTTAGAAGAGTATGGCACTAAAGTTTTAGATGGAAAAATAGTTGCTTGCCACAGGATTAAGCAAGTATACGAAATGCTACTCAATAAGCTCTATAAGAAAACAGGACCTTGGATATTTGATGAGGAGTTAGCAAATCGACCTATTGACTTTATAGAAACATTTTGTAAACAGGCTCAGGGACAGTTAGGATCACCTCTAAGCTTAAAATTATTTCAAAAAGCTAAGTTTCAGGCTATCTTTGGATTTGTCCATCAGGATATATTACTAAGGCAGTATAATGAGGTACTTACAATAGAAGGCCGTAAGAATGGAAAGACAACGGAGATGGCAGCAGTTGAGACTTATCTTCTGGTAGGTGACAGTGAAGGTTCTCCAGAAATATATAATATAGCAACAAAACTTGACCAAGCTAAAAAAGGCTTTGACGAAGCTCATAAGATGATTAAATAAAGTCCAGATCTGAGTAAGCATATTAAGAAGAGACAAAGTGATTTATACTTTCCTTTTAATATGGGAACTATTATATCATTTTTTTCAATTCTATGCTTTGATTGTTATAGCTATCATTAACTTTTATAGCATCTACATTAATAGTAAAAGTCATACAAGTTGGCTTAGCTAAAGAGTAGTTTGAAGTTGATTTAACTCGATTAGTAACATATAGGGAGTATGAGTGACCAGGAGAATAATTAGAAGCAGGTAATATATTTAGAGTTTTATAATCTTCACTCAGTTGAAAACTGGTATCAATAATATTAAATTTATTATCCTTTATATAAATTGAAAAGTTATTCAATGATGATTTATCAACTGGTTGTGTAAATGTAATAGACCAAACTTTATTAACAGATACATCTTCTTTTACAGGTAACTCAGTCCAATTTAAGTACCAGTCTTGTTGTATAAAGGGCAATGTTTCAGAGGCAAAAACGCTAGAAGAAAATATATATAACAAGCTAATAGTACATGATGCTAATATAAGAATGAATTTGTTCAAACTTTCCATATAATCTACCTCCAAATAATATATTAAAAATATTAAGTTACTTGTAAATATTACCTAATTATATAATAGCGTAAATAAACCCTTTCAAAAAGATAAATTTATATTTGATAAGGCAAAAAATCAGATGAAAGACTTAGGTTAAGAAATATATAATTGATTAGTCACTTCGTAATAAAAATAGAGTTACCGACTATTGGTATACCTAAATATAATGATATTTAGTAATTATGATTAGATAGCGACATAACTGTTAAAATTGAATACGCGAGCAATGTTCTTTGGGAATCTAATAGTATATTACTTACACATATGGTACGATTATGTATATAATTTATCATATTGGTATGCGTGAATAAGTAGACTAGTAAAATTATAATTAGGGGAAGATATAAAAATGAAAGTTAATGCTGCATTTATATTTGTCGCACCGGAGGCTGATTATAAAGTTCATAGAACAGTATTAGACTGGATTAGGCTTTAAAAGTGGTGACGAGCTTTTTAAGTAATTTCAATTGTATATGTAGTAGCTTAATAAAAAACAACTAAAATAGGTTTATTCAAAAACCGTACTATTCAACAGAATTTTACGGTTTTTTTGTCGCATTTCAAATACTAACTATTAAAATTAAAAATACGAAAGATGTTCTTTGAAAGTTGAATACTGTGGTGTTAAAAAGTAAATGATTTTTGCACTTATTTCAAAAATCATCATCTAAAGTAATGTAAATATATATCTTTTAGTTGTTTTTTTCATGAATCATTGTCGTACAACATTTTAATATTAGATTAAGTTATTCTAAAATAATATGATACTTATTTATGGAAGGGTTTTACTTTTTTGCTATAATACCAATTATCATACAAAGCAACATATGTGTAAACTATATTTTCAAATCGATAACAATACTCTAGAAGGTAAGACTTATGGTAAAAATAATTAATAGTAGCAATTTAGATTCAAATAGTATTAATTTAGACTCAGTAGAAATAAACGATGTTATTGATATTGGTTTACTTCAGAAGTTTCAAGATAACTTTGCTGAAAGTATGGATATTGCCAGTATAACTGTAGATATTAATGGAATCCCTGTAACTAAGCCAAGTTTATATACAAGTTTTTGTATGGACTTAACTCATTCTACTAAAATTGGTGCTGACAGATGTGCCCAATCACATAAAAGGGGTGGAGAGGAAGCAGCAAAAACAGGAAAACCTTATGTTTATACTTGTCATGCTGGTCTTGTAGATTTTGCTGCACCTATTATAGTAGATGGAAGAGTTGTCAGCATCCTAAGTTGATGTCACAAACAATCAACAGGATTTAAGTGAAGAAATTATTAATGTTAAGGAAATATCAATAGAAATTAATTCAATATTAGACTCAATAAAAAGCCTAGCCGATCAAACCAAAATGCTTGGACTGAATGCTGCTATTGAAGCGGCAAGAGCTGGTGATGCAGGAAGAGGCTTTGGAGTGGTTGCAACAGAAATAAGAAATCTATCAGAAAACTCAAAGAATGCAGCTATGCAGAATGTTACGATTTTAGCTGAACAATTAACAAAATTATCCAATTAAAATAAATCATGATAGTATAGAAAATTTACATAAAATTTTTACCTTAATATAGTGTCAATTTTTCATTTTACACATTGCTCCTATTTAACGTAACAAATGAAAAAACGAATAATTTCTTGAGCACCGTATTATTCAAATCTGAATTTTATGGTGCTTTTACGCCGTAATACAAAAAATTTGTGTATTATCAGTTAGTTCAAAATTGAACTAACTATTTTTATGCTTGTATTAATAATTTAGCATAACATAACACTAATTAAATATAAATGATGTAGAAACTCCTCAAAGAATAGTTATGGCTGTAGAGCAGATGGGAAAAGAATATAATTGGGAAGGAGCGATAAAACATAGCAAGGCTGTAGAGAAGATTACTGCACAAACGATGCTGTCTTCTGGGGACATATTTGCTACAATAAAGTCTGTAGTCGCTAACATAAATCAAGGTAAAGACAAAGGAACTACAATAACAAATAATACAATTACTCAATAATAGATTTACTCCTGGAGAAAATCTAGGAGTAAAAAATTGTACTTTAACACGAACTGATATTCGGACAGAGGAGATGTTAGCTATGAATAATTTGAAACAAATCACAGATAAGAATCTAATAGTATTTTTAGTAGCTTGTGGGTTAGAGATAAAACAAATAATTAAGGATAAAAGATTTAATAGAAGTATTGTGTGCTTTGAGAATGATAGTAAATTAGATGAATACATACTTAAGTACACTAATAAATCAGTTAATATTAATATATGTGAGTATATATCTGCAGAAAGAAGGGTGAAAACTCTTTTATGTATGCAAAAAAATAATTAACTACTTTCGACAGCAGCTTTCACATTTCGATTTAAATTAAGAGTTGAAAGAAAGATTACTTACTTATGAAGTTAGTAGTAGAGATATATTTTCTCAATACAAGGACATAGATGCAAAGCCTCTTACAGAAATTTAGAGAGCTGTAAGGTTCATATATTATTATCACAAAGTTTTGCTAGTAAGGGAGATAACTTTGGATATGGAACTACAGGGATTCCTAAACCACAGATTTTTAATACGGAAGATTTAATAATACTTAAAGAAAGAATTAGAAACACTTACATAGAGAATGTGAGTTTTGAAGAAATAATCAAAAAGTATGATAGAGCACATACATTTTTCTTCTGTGATCCACCGTACTTTGAAACTTGTGGATACAAAAATAAGTTTAATGAAGAAGATCATTTAAAATTAAGAAATCTTTTAAGAGATGCCAAAGGAAAATTTCTATTAACTATAAATGATAATGATAAAGTTAGAGAATGGTATAAGGATTTTAATATTAATGAAACTGAAGTTGGATATTCAGTATGCAAAGAAGAAAAAGGAAGAAGAAAATTTAAAGAATTGATAATAGCTAACTATTAAACTTTTAGAAGTTTTTCAGTGTAAACTAAAAGAATGGATGTATGGGTTTCATGGTATTGCAAGAAAATATCTTGCAAATTGTATGTATTAGCTTCAATGGTGAAAATTATTTAATGTAGAAAATAATACCATAAAATAAAAACATTTATTAATCCGGTCACATACTTCTCTTTCTGATACACAGTTAAAGGACTTTAAAATAAGAAAAGCAATATTTATATAGTAATGTTAAATATTTGAAACCTCTATTGATATACAATATAATTAAATAAGAGGACAACAGTAAAATTTTGCAAATTAATGCTGATTGCACATCATCTTAGAAGGAATATTGATAATTGTAAGGATATAACTATATTATATTGTAATTAGGGACTTTTAATGAATGCAGATAGAATTATATGAAAATGGAGGAATAAATATGTTATCAGGAAAAATAATAACTTTGGGAATCACAGCATGTAGTCCGGCAGGCCAGTCAATTACGTTAATTAGAGAATTAAAAAAGCTTGGGGCGCAGGTACATGTAGTTATGACGACAAATGCAGTTAATTTTGTTACACCTCTTATGGTACAGAGAGAGGCAGGAACACCTATCCAGATTGAGCAGTTTGAACTTCCAAAGGCTTATGATATGAATCACCAGTCGTTGTCGCTTAAATCTGATTTAATGCTTGTTGCACCAGTTTCTGCTAATACCCTTGGAAAGGTAGCAAATGGAATAGCAGATAATCTGCTTACTACAAATCTATTGTCAACCAATGCACCTATTATTTTTGCAACTCATATTAATCCGACAATGTACAGTAAACCAAGTGTACAAAGAAATGTGAAAATGCTTAAAGAAGACGGGGTAATCTTTGTTGAAAATAAAGATGATAAATATCCAAGCCTGTTTCCAAGCATAGAGGCTATTATCAGGAGAGTTGAAGAAGTAATTAGTTGAGAATGATTATAGGCAAAAGGTGTTTTATGTAATTATAAAATATTTAAGTTTACAATCAAGATATTTGATTGGTCTATTTTAAATCTTATTGTAATTCATAATTTTCTTATAATATTCATAAAGGAAGCCCTTAACGGACTTCCTTTAAAACTTCAAAATAATCAATATTATTCTTAAATATAGCCAAAATAAAAAATCCACACTATTGAAAATAGTGTGGATAACCATGGTGCCGGAGGCGGGAATCGAACCCGCACGGTATCGCTACCACCGGATTTTGAGTCCGGCGCGTCTGCCAGTTCCACCACTTCGGCAAATTACATAAATTATAGTAACATAATTAATCTAAAGAGTCAAGTTTTTTGGGAAAACTTTATTTAAAATAAATAGAATAACTTTATTTGATTCTGAATATAAAAAAATATGGGGGTGGTAATCAGTATGGACCTATTTAAAGAAGTGAGAAAAGAGGAATTAAGAAAAAAAGCTATAGACGAATTGCTTCAGGCACAGAATAAAATAATAAGTGATTGTCAGGAAAGATATAATTATTATAGAATACAACTAGAAAAAATAAATATACTAGAACACTTAACGAAAAATATTGTAATTGATAAAGAAGAGAAAGAAAAATTTAATCATGAAATCAGCAGTGCATTAAATGAAGCAAAACAAGCTACAGAATTAAAGAACAAGTTAGAGAATCTTCGTTAATAAAAGGGCTCTTTGAGCTCTTTTTATGTGGAGTTTTTCATTTATTCAAACTATATTATAATAAAGTATAGATTTTATTATAAATTCTTATAAAAATCTATTGTGGTACAAGGTGATATTTGTTAAAATGTAATTGTTATGAATTAGTCGTTTTGTGTCCCGGTGGGTACGAAATAGTCCTATAGGGCAAAAATGACCTTATATGGAATATAGAACCTGATATAGTTTTATGTTCTGGTATAATAATACGTACTAAGTAGGAAGGAGAATAAAAAATGATTTATTCAACAGAAGTAGACAGAATGTGTTGCGTAACTAAAGGAGCAAACCATCAATCAGCTCCAATTCCAGAAGAAGGAAAATGGGTGCGCGCTAAAGAGATAAAAGATATAGCAGGATTAACACACGGTATAGGTTGGTGTGCGCCACAACAAGGTGCTTGCAAACTTACATTAAACGTTAAAGATGGTATAATTGAAGAAGCTTTAGTTGAAACAATAGGATGTTCAGGAATGACTCACTCTGCAGCTATGGCGTCAGAAATACTACCAGGAAAAACTATACTTGAGGCATTAAACACAGACTTAGTTTGTGATGCTATAAATACAGCAATGAGAGAATTGTTCTTACAGATAGTATACGGAAGAACTCAAACTGCTTTCTCAGAAGGTGGACTACCTATAGGAGCAGGTCTGGAGGATTTAGGAAAAGGATTAAGAAGCCAAGTTGGTACTATGTACGGAACAAAGCTTAAAGGAACTAGATACCTAGAAATGGCTGAAGGATATGTTACAAACGTAGCTTTAGATGAAAATAACGAAGTTATAGGATATAAATTCGTTCACCTTGGAAAAATGATGGAAATGATAGGAAAAGGAATGGACGCTAACGAAGCTAAAGAAAAAGCTACTGGACAATATGGTAGATTTGATGAAGCTGTAAAAGTTATTGATCCAAGACATGAGTAATATATAAGGAGGACGATTGAAATGGCATTATTTGAAAGTTATGAAAGAAGAATTAATCAGATAACACCTGTGCTTGAAAAGTACGGTATGAAAACTATAGAAGAAGCTAAAGCTGTTTGTGATGAAAAGGGAATAGATGTTTATAATATAGTTAAATCGACTCAGGCAATATGCTTTGAAAATGCTTGTTGGGCATACATATTAGGTGCTGCAATAGCTATAAAAAAAGGATGTACTAAGGCTGCAGAAGCTGCAGAAGTTTTAGGAGAAGGAATACAAGCTTTCTGTATCCCAGGATCAGTTGCTGATGACAGAAAAGTTGGTATAGGACACGGAAACTTAGCAGCTATGCTTTTAAGAGAAGAAACTAAATGTTTTGCATTCTTAGCAGGACATGAATCTTTCGCAGCTGCTGAAGGTGCTATAAAAATAGCTGAAAAAGCTAATAAAGTTAGACAAGAGCCATTAAGAGTTATATTAAATGGTCTTGGAAAAGATGCTGCTTATGTAATCTCAAGAATTAACGGCTTTACATATGTTGAAACTAAATTTGATTACTACACAGGAAAATTAGAAGTAGTTAGAGAAGTTGCTTTCTCAAAAGGACCAAGAGCTAAAGTTAAATGCTATGGTTCAGATGATGTTAGAGAAGGTGTTGCAGTAATGCATAAAGAGGGGGTTGACGTATCAATAACTGGTAACTCAACTAATCCAACAAGATTCCAGCACCCAGTTGCAGGAACATACAAAAAAGAATGTTATGAGCAAGGTAAGAAATACTTCTCAGTTGCATCCGGTGGCGGTACTGGAAGAACTCTTCACCCAGATAACATGGCTGCAGGTCCAGCTTCTTATG
Source organism: Clostridium magnum DSM 2767 (assembly GCF_001623875.1). Taxonomy (GTDB): domain Bacteria; phylum Bacillota; class Clostridia; order Clostridiales; family Clostridiaceae; genus Clostridium_AM; species Clostridium_AM magnum. The sequence goes on from NZ_LWAE01000001.1 coordinate 873,141, forward strand.
GTATGACAGATACTATGGGAAGAATGCATTCAGATGCTCAGTTTGCAGGTTCTTCATCAGTTCCAGCTCACGTTGAAATGATGGGACTTATCGGAATGGGTAACAACCCAATGGTTGGAGCTTCCGTTGCAGTAGCTGTTGCTATAGAAGAAGCTATGAGTAAGTAAATTAATAAAACCAAAGATGGTTATAAGCCCCTACACTTTAAGTGTAGGGGTTCAATTTGCTTTAGTAAAGAAAATTCAAAATATTTTGATTTTACTAGTGACATTTATCTTGAAAAATATTATAATATTAATAATAAATAGGACGAGTTTTTTTATACAATTTTAATCACATAATAAAAACAACCTCAATACAATAAATGGAAAAGGAGTGATTTGTATGCAAGGGTGGATAAAAAGTTTGAAGAGTAATAATAAGCAACTGGAAAACTTAAAACGAGAAAAGGATAAGAAAAAAGAAAAAGAAGAGTCATGCAAATTCTTATTTAATATGATAGGAAGGTTATTTTCTAAATAAATGACATATATTCATAATTAAAGTTATTATAAATTAAAAGTAATTTAAATAAAAGTTGAGAATGGAGTTATTATAAAGGCCATTCTCAATTTTTATTTTATACTCCAATTAGTATTGAGTTAAATAATAAATTTTGTTTTTATATGTTATAATAAAGAAGTTGAAGAAGATAATTATATTGGAGGTTAAAGTATGTCTAAAGAAAAATTACTAATACTTGATGGTAATAGTTTGATGAATAGAGCCTATTATGCATTACCACCTTTGACTAATGCAGAGGGTTTACATACAAATGGAATATATGGATTTACCACTATGCTTTTGAAAATGAAAGAGGAGATAAAGCCGGATTATATAGTATCTACATTTGATAGAAGTGCTCCTACTTTTAGGCATAATGAGTATAAGGATTATAAAGCAGGAAGAAAAAAAATGCCTCCAGAGTTAGCGGAACAATTTCCAGTTGTTAAAGAACTTTTAGAGCTTCTTTCTATTAATATATTTGAGATAGATGGATTTGAGGCTGATGATTTAATAGGAACCCTTTCTAATTTTGCAGAAAATAAGGATATAGAGATTTATATAGTTACTGGAGATAGAGATGCACTTCAACTAGCTTCTGAAAATATAAATGTTATAATAACTAAAAAGGGAATGACAGAAAAAGAAGTTTATGATAAAAATAGAATGATTGAAGAATATGGGGTAACTCCAACTCAGTTCATTGATGTAAAAGGTCTGATGGGAGATTCATCTGATAACATACCAGGAGTGCCAGGGGTAGGAGAAAAAACAGCTTTTAAATTAATAAAGGAATATGGAAGCATAGAAAATGTGCTTCAGAATATAGATAATATAAGTGGTAAAAAAATAAAAGAAAATTTACTTCAGCATAGTGAACAGGCTATATTTAGTAAAAAGCTTGCAACTATCAAGACTGACGTGCCTATAGAAATAGATTTAGATTCTATAAAATCCAAAGACAACTATGATGCTGAGGGAGTAAGAAGATTATTTATTAAGCTTCAATTTAAATCTCTAATAGATAAAATGTTAGGTGGAGAAAATTTAAATCAAAATTTAGAAAATCATACAGAAGAAATTGAAGTGAAATATCTTAAAATTGATGATATAGAAAAGTTTAGACAACTTACAGAAAATATAGTTCTTATATGTAAGAAGGATAACAAATTATTATATTTAACGTTTAAAACAGTTGAAGAAAACATATACTCAAGAGGTTACATAGAAAAAATATTTATAAATCTAGACCTAAATAATTATGTAATAGAATTGAAACAACTTTATGAAGAAAATAAAGATAAAGTTGCAGAATTACTTAAAAATATATTTGAAGATGAGGGGATAAAAAAAGTAAGTCATGATGTTAAAATACCTCACACTATACTTCATAAAATGGGCGTAGACTTTTTAGGCGTTAAATTTGACACAAAAATAGCCGCTTACTTAATAGATTCTTCAAAGGGAGAATATGATCTTAAAACTATTTTACAGGACTATTTACAGGTTAATGTGCCAGGAGATTCTGAAGAATGCCAGGTTAAGAAAACTGATCTTTTGAACAAAGTTTTTGAAGTTTTAGAGCTTAAAATAAAAGAAGGAAACATGGAAGAGCTTCTGTATAAAGTAGAGCAACCATTGACAGATGTTTTAGCTTCAATGGAGTATGAAGGTTTTAGAGTAGATAAAGACAAATTAACAGAGCTTGGCAAAAAGTTTAAACTAGAAATAGATAATGTACAGAAGGAGATATTTGAATTATCTGAAGAAGAATTTAATATAAACTCTCCTAAGCAACTTGGGAAAATATTATTTGAAAAACTAGATCTACCTGTAATCAAAAAAACAAAAACTGGTTATTCCACTAATGCAGAGGTTTTGGAGGAACTTTCTGATAAGCATCCTATTATAGAAAAAATAACTTACTATAGGCAATTAACTAAACTTTATTCAACATATATTGAAGGTTTAAAAGCTGTAATTGATGAAGATGGTAAGATTCATTCAAGTTTTAATCAAGCTGTAACTGCTACAGGAAGACTTTCAAGTACAGAACCAAACCTCCAAAATATACCGATAAAATATGAGATGGGTAAGGAAATAAGAAAAGTATTTGTTCCAGATACTACAGATCAAGTTATACTTTCAGCTGACTATTCTCAAATAGAGCTTAGAGTGCTTGCTCATATAGGTAATGATGAAAATCTAATAGATGCATTTATACATCATAGTGATATTCATACAAAGACTGCATCAGAAGTTTTTAAAGTGCCTATAGAGGAAGTTACTTCTACTCAAAGAAGTAATGCGAAAGCTGTAAATTTTGGTATAGTTTATGGGATTGGTGATTTTAGTTTAGCTAAAGATTTAAAGATATCTAGAAAAGAAGCGAAAAATTATATAGATGCGTATTTCGACAGATATCCAGGTGTGAAAAAATATATGGATGATATAATAAATGAAGCAAAAGAAACTCTTTATGTTACAACTGTAATGAATAGAAGAAGGTTTATACCTGAGATAAAAGCTTCTAATAAGATGGTAAGATCTTTCGGAGAAAGACTTGCAATGAATACACCTATTCAAGGAAGTGCAGCAGATATAATTAAATTAGCTATGGTCAATGTATATAATGAAATAAAACAAAAGAGATTTAAAAGTAAGTTAATACTTCAGGTTCATGATGAATTAATTTTAAATGTATATAAAGATGAGCTTGAAGAAGTTAAAGCTATGGTTAAGAGAGAAATGGAAAATGTTCTTAAGTTAAGAGTGCCATTGGAAGTTGATGTTAGTGTAGGAGAAAATTGGTACGAAGCAAAATAGAAATATGGTTGAGGATTGAAAGCTATTTGAGGCTTTCAATTCTCAATTAGGTATAGGCTGGTGATAAGGTGTTAAAGATTGGTCTTACAGGTGGTATAGGTAGTGGGAAGAGTACAGTATCACTTATGCTTAAAAAAAAAGGTTTTCCTATAGTAGATGCAGATATTGTAGCTAGGGAGGTTTTGGAGACCTACCCTCAAATCCTTGAACAAGTGAAGAAACATTTTGGATATAACTTTTTTAATGAAAATGGCAAATTAAAGAGAAAAGAATTTGGAAACTTTATATTTTCAAAAGAAGATAGAAAAAAAGATTATGAAAATATAATTATGCCTTTTATTAAAAATGAGATATTTAATAGAATCACTGAGTTAGAGAAAGAAAAAGAAGAAGTTTGTATTTTGGATGCTCCAACATTAATAGAAAATGGACTACATCTAAAGATGGATATTAATATACTGGTTTGGGTGGACTTAAAAACTCAAATAGAAAGAGTAAAAAAAAGAGATGTCCTATCAGAAGATCAGGTTTTTAGCAGAATTAATTCACAGATGTCTCTAGAAGATAAGAAAAAAGTTGTGGATTATATAATAGATAACTCAGGAACTATAGAAAGAACAAAGCGACAAGTAAATAAAATATTACAAGAAATTTGCATATAGTATAGGGGGTGAAGTGCTTTAGAACATGACTGTTTTAAAGCATAAATTGGTTGAAAGTTACAAAACGTGCATTAGGAATTATATTTCTTATTATATTAATTATGAATGCAAAAAATATAGTAAAGACTTTTTTTCCTCTAAAGTACTCAGAAAATATAATTAAGTATTCCAAGGAATATAATTTAGACCCTTTTTTAGTAGCAGCAGTAATAAAAACAGAAAGTAATTTCGATGAAGGAGCTAAGTCAAACAAGAACGCCTATGGGCTTATGCAAATTACACCAGATACAGCAGAGTGGGCAGCTGAAAAGATGAATATAAATAGTTTTAAAACTGAAATGTTATACAATCCAGACTTTAATATAAGAATGGGTTGCTGGTACTTAAATAATTTAAAGGAAGAGTTTAATGATAATAATGAATTAGTGTTAGCTGCATATAATGGAGGAAGAGGTAATGTACAAAAGTGGCTTAAAAGTGCAGAACATTCAGTTGACGGAAAAAATCTTCATTACATACCTTTTAAGGAAACGGACAAGTATATAAAGAAAGTTAAAGTTAACTATAACATATACAAATACTTATATAAAGAAGACAATATTGGGAAAGTAACAGTTTCTATAGGAGCTAAGCAATGAAAACTGTTCTTTCTACATAGAAATTTTCATAACCCACTGAAAGTTATAGTATTTATATAAATAGAAGGTTAAATTTCATCATTTTCCTATTGACGATTAAAAAAATACGTAGTAGAATGAATTTGTCGGTAGGATATACGAGAAAGTAATAAAAACCGTGTAGGTATCGGCTAAATATGCGAGAGTGGCGAAATGGCAGACGCGCACGTTTGAGGGGCGTGTGGGAGACCGTACGGGTTCAAGTCCCGTCTTTCGCACCAATGTATATTATTTCTGGAATATACGAGAAGCTCTATATTTTGAACCTACAGTTCAACTACGGGAGTTCAATATTTAGATGTGAATATGTAATTTTTGTGAGACCTTTGAGTGGCTTTAAAGAGATAGAAACATTTGTGAGGACACCCACCTATCGAAAGATAGGTGTCAAAATTAGAGTACCGGTATTTTGGATAATAATAAGTAATAAAGCAGATATGCTTAAAAAGAGAGGTAGAAATACCTCTCTTAATTTATTTTCTTAAGTATCAAAAGCCCTTACAATTACATAATCTTCACCATCATCTAAAGCATATTCTATAGCCTCACTTCTACTAACACCATTCATAACTATGTTATCTTCAGTAGTATCTAATTCTGTCATGCTTTTGGTGATTTTTGCATCATTTTCACCTCTGCTCTTCATGTTTTTTATCTGATTATAGGTATTTTGACTTACTTGTTTAACTGCACAAGAGTTTTCGTTTTCCATCAATATTACTGAATACTTTTTGGTCATAATTTCCACCTCCATAACCTAATAGTCTGTGTACATTTTATTGTTTCACTATTAAGTTTTTTTATAACTTAATAATGCGTTAGTTTTTAGTTTTATAGTTTGATAAAATTTTACAAGTTTAAAATACCATCTTATAGGTTAGAATAAAAATTTCATTTTAGGTAATTATAGATATGAATATTTTATATTAATAAAAATTAATAGTAAGTGAATTAAAGTATTTATTGGCGATTAAATACAATTTTTGTGAAAGTATAAAACTAGGAGGAAGGTATTATGAACAGAACAAAGAGTACAATAATGTCTATTTTAATATTGAGTTCTATAGTGGGATGCGGAAACAGAAATACTGCATTAGGAAACAGGGATGTAAACCAAGGTACAAATCAGAGTACAAACCAAACAGATAATAGAGGGACAAATCAAGCAAACTACACTACTACATTAAGAGATGGTGTGTACTTAGGCGCAGGCAATAGAACTGCAAGTGGAAATGAAGCGGCTATAGTTACAGTAAAGGGAGGTAAAATTGTAGATGTAGCTTTAAAGTCGGTAAATGCAGAAGGTAGAGAGATTAATAGAGTTGGAACAACTGATGGAATGACAGCAGGAAACACCGGAGGAACAACAGGTGGAACTACCGGAGGGACTATCGGAGGAACTACCGGTGGAACAGCAAATGTAGATACAAATAAAATAGTTGCGCCTGGTGGAACAAACACTGGAACTGCAGGTGGAACAACTACTGGATCTACAGGTGGAGGGACAACATTAGCCGCAGTAGATCAGATTAGAAGGGAATTATCAAATGCAATGGTTCAAAAGCAGAATTACGATGTTAAGGTAGATGGGACTAATATGGCTAGCTCAACTGTTAGCAATTGGATATTAGCAGCTAGAAGAGCTATAGAAAGCGCAAGAAGATAGTAATAGACAAAAGGCTTCTAAGTTTAATTTTAGAAGCCTTTTTAAACAAAACATACTCTGGTTTAATATTATCTTAATTAAAAAACTAAAACCTATACGATATTTGTTTACAAAAGGAGGGAATACATGTGAACTCCATATTATTAAAGAATTGTCTCCTGATAGATTTTAACACTGGAAATGTTAAAAAAAGTGATGTGTTAATTGAAGATGGAAAGATAAAACAAGTTGATGTAGATATACATAGTGGATCTAATGAAGTGAAAATTATTAATGTAAAGGAAAATTATGTATTGCCAGGTTTTATTGATTGTCATACCCATATAGGCATTATTGAAGAGGCTACTGGTAAGTTAGGAATAGATAACAATGAGACTTCAAATCCAGTAACACCTCATTTAAGAGCGATAGACGGAATTAATCCTCTAGATATTGCCTTTAGAGATGCTGTGATGTCTGGTGTAACTTGTCTTATGAGTGGACCAGGCAGTAATAATGCTGTTGGAGGACAGAATGTTGTTATAAAAACATATGGAAACATAATTGACAAGATGATAGTAAAAAATCCTTCGGGACTTAAGATAGCCTTTGGAGAAGATCCGATGGCTACTTATGGTATTCATGGCAAGTGTCCTGTTACAAGAATGGGAGTTGCATCTCTAATAAGGGAATTATTTATTAGAACTCAAGATTATATTGCACGTAAGGAAGCAAGAAAAGTAGTGGAGCGAGATATTAGACTAGAAGCTGTAGAGCCTCTATTAAAGGGTGAAATAATGTTAAGAGCTCATGCGCACAGAGCAGATGATATTGTTACTGCTATTAGAATAGCAGAGGAGTTTAAAATAAGAAAACTTGTAATAGAACATGGTACAGAAGCACATTTAGTTAAGGAATATTTAAAGGAGAAAAATGTACCTATAGCTTTTGGACCTATGTTGACACCTAGAATAAAGATGGAACTAAGAAAAAGAAGTTATGGTTCGGCAGTTAACTTGGTTGAAGCTGGGGTAAAGATAGCTTTAATGACGGATCATCCGTATAATTCCATAGACCAATTAAGAGCAATTGCAGCTTTAGCTGTATCGGAAGGTCTAAAACCAGTAGAGGCAATAAGAGCTATAACTAGTAATGCAGCAGAACTGTTAGAGTGTGGTAATAGAATAGGGAGTTTAAAAGAAGGATATGATGCAGATATAATAGTTTTAAATGGTGAGCCCTTAGATGTTGTAAAGACTAAAGTTATAATGACTATTATTAGTGGAGAAATTGTGTATAAAAGAAAAATGAAAAATTGATTCTAAATTTTTAAAGATTTATCTTAAAAAATTAAACATAAAACAAAGATATCACTAAACCATTTTAAGTAATAGGGGTGTTTAGTGATATCTTGCTTTTAGTTAAGGTTATAAAAAATACTTATTGTTATTAATCTCACTTACCTAAGGAGAAAAATAAATTATAATACTACTATTTTTTGTTTTGTCTGGATTGAGCGTTAAGTTGTTTTGCTTCTTGCAAATCATCGTTGTCTGTGGAACTAGTCACACCTGAAGTAAAGCTTTGTGATGATCCCATACCAGAAGAACTATTTCTAGATTGAGCATTAAGTTGTCTTGCCTCCTGTAAATCACCACTATCTGAAGAACTAGTTGTACCTGAAGTAAAAGCTTGTGATGCGCCCATACTAGAAGAACTATTTCTAGATTGAGCATTAAGTTGTTTTGCTTCTTGTAAATCAGCGTTATCTGAAGAGCTAGTCATGCTTGAAGTAAAAGCTTGTGATGCGCCCATGCCAGAAGAACTATTTCTAGATTGAGCGTTAAGTTGTTTTGCTTCTTCCAAATCAGCACTGTCTGAAGAACTAGTCATGCCTGAGCTGAAGCTCTGAGACATTCCCATTCCAAGTGAGCTGTTTCTAGACTGAGCATTAAGTTGTCTTGCTTCTTCTAAATCAGAATTATTTGTACTACTAGACATTCCTGCACTAGAAGAACCGCTTCTAGATTGAGCATTAAGTTGTTTTGTTTCTTGTAAGTTTTTACTATTATCCATAAATATCTCCCTTCAATAAAAAAAGTATGGTCTTTTAAGGCCATTAATATGATTCCCTCTTTTTGTAATAGTATGTAGGATAATAATTACAATTAAGGATTTTAAGTAAATGCATTAATAATTGTACAAGTAAGTTTATATATTGATGAATTGATAAAAAAATAACAAAAATAAAGGTCGGATTAGGATGTCTTATTTAAAAAAGCAATATTTTAAGTGGATTTTTTCATTTTGTTCAATTATATTAAAAAAAAATATGAATATTGATAGAAATTTCAAGTAAATGCTATTTAAAATGGTTTTTTTTAGGTGTATATACTATATTATTTAACAAAGTAGATTTGACTTTAAATTCAGAATAATTTAACATGAAGATGACAAGATAATCCAATGTAATCATATAATTCAAAAATAGTGGTTAATTCTACATTCAAAAAGATACTATAGTTGAGCTTTTCTTAAAGTTATTTTATTTATATAAAATTATTATGTAAAAGGGGGAATTATTTAAATGGACATGGTACAAAAAGAAATTACACGAGATGACTCCTTATGTGCAAAAGAGGTAATAGAACAGCATCCTAGGGAAGAAAGATACACTTTGGCTATTTTGCAAGATATACAAAGGAAGTATAAGTACATACCTAGGGAGGCATTAGAAACTCTTGCAGAATACCTAAATACTCCAGTAAGCAGATTATATGGGATGGCTACTTTTTACAAAGCATTAAGTTTAACGCCAAAAGGAAAGAATATAATAACTGTGTGTGATGGGACAGCTTGCCACGTTGCAGGATCAATGATTGTGCTAGACGAGCTTGAAAAAAATCTGGGCATTAAAGCGGGACAAACTACAGAAGATCTTAAGTTTTCAATTAATACTGTTAATTGCATAGGATGTTGTGCTATAGCACCTGTTATGATGATAAATGAGAGATATTATGGTAACTTGACACCTAAAATGGTAAAAGAAATTCTTGATGAATATAGAGGTGAATAATATGAGCATGAAGAAAACGATTTATGTATGTTGTGGAACAGGTTGTCTAGCTAGAAATAGTATGGAATTATATGAGGAACTTAAGAAAAAGGTAGCTGAATTAGGAGTATCAGCTGACATTAAAACAGAATATGAATTTAAAGCTACAGGGTGCGATGGTCTTTGTGAAAAAGGACCAGTAGTAAAGATTCAACCTGATGATATAGCTTATTTTAAGGTAAAAGTTGAAGATGCAGAAGAAATCGTAACGAAGACAATAATAAATGGAGAAGTTATTGATAGATTATTATATCTAGAAACTTCAACAAAGCAAAGGCTTAGAAATCATAAAGAGAGTGAATTTTGCAGAAGACAGATGAAAATAGCACTTAGAAATGTTGGAGAAATAGATCCTACTGTTTTCAATGATTATTTAGAAAAAGATGGATATAAGGCTCTGAAAAAAGCATTGTTTGATATGGACAGATGGAGCATTATAGAAGAAGTCACTAAGTCTGGACTTAGAGGAAGAGGTGGTGCCGGCTTTCCTACAGGTAGCAAATGGAAAACTGCCTTTGGAATAGATACTGCTCCTAAATATGTAGTATGTAATGGTGATGAAGGCGACCCGGGGGCATTTATGGATAGAAGTATAATGGAAGGAGATCCTCATAGTGTTATAGAGGGCATGGTAATTTGTGCTTATTCAATTGGGGCAAACCAAGGGTTTGCATATATAAGAGATGAATATGGATTAGCTATTGAAAATATGAAGCTAGCAATAGACCAGGCAAGAGAAAAAGGATATCTTGGCAAAAATATAATGAATAGCGGATTTGATTTTGATATTAACATAGTAAGAGGTGGTGGTGCTTTTGTATGTGGAGAATCTACAGCACTATTATCTTCAATTGAAGGAAAAGTTGGCGAACCAAAAGCTAAGTATATTCACACTACTGAAAAAGGATTATGGGGGCAACCAACTGTATTAAATAATGTAGAAACTTGGGCTAATATTCCAATAATAATCAATAAAGGTGGGGAATGGTATAGTTCTATAGGTACAATGAAAGAAAGTAAGGGCACAAAAGCATTCTCGCTAGTAGGAAAAGTAAAAAATACAGGTCTTGTAGAAGTGCCTATGGGAACCACTCTTAGAGAAATCATATTTGATATAGGTGGAGGAGTATTAAACGATAGAAAGTTTAAAGCAGTCCAAATAGGTGGACCTTCAGGTGGATGTTTGCCAGATGAATATCTTGACCTACCAGTAGACTATGCAAGCCTTGTAAAAGCTGATTCTATGATGGGTTCAGGTGGTATGATTGTTATGGATGATAGAACCTGTATAGTTGACGTTACAAGATACTATCTTAACTTTTTAGCGGAGGAATCCTGTGGAAAGTGTGTACCTTGTAGAGAAGGTGTAAAAAGAATGCTTGAATTAGTTACAGATATATGTGAAGGAAATGGTAGAGAGGGAGATATAGAAGAACTTCTTCAAATATCTTCAATGGTACGTCAAGCAGCTTTATGTGGACTTGGTAAGAGTGCTCCAAACCCTGTAATAGCGTCTATAAGATATTTTAGAGATGAATTTGAGGAGCATATAAAAAATAAGAGATGTCGTGCGGGAGTATGTAAGCCGCTTACAACATTTATTATAGATGACGAAAAATGCAAGGGTTGTAGTCTTTGTAAGAAGAATTGTCCTGTTGAGTGTATTACAGGAGAAGTTAAAAAACCTCATGAGATAGATATAGATAAGTGTGTAAGATGTGGTAACTGTATGAATATATGTAGGTTTGATGCTGTTAAGGTTAAATAAGGAGGTGGTATAATATGAAAATTATAATAGATGGAAAAATGTGTGAGTGTGAAAAAGGAGAATATATTCTTCAGATAGCAAGAAGAAATAACATATATATACCTACACTATGCCATAGTGATGCTCTTGCTGGGCTCGGAAGTTGTAGGTTGTGTGTGGTAGAGGTAGTAGATAGAGGAAGAGCAAAAGTGGTAACTTCTTGTATATTCCCTATTACTAGTGAAGTTGAGGTTATAACTAATTCTGAAAAAATAAAAAAAATTAGAAAAGAACTAGCTATGCTTCTTCTGATCAAATGTCCTGAAAATAAAGAAATTAAAAAGTTAGCAGCATCATTTGGTGTTGAGGAAAAAAGAGTAAATAGATTTAAGTTACATAAAACAGAAAATTGTGTAATTTGTGGACTTTGTACTAAGGCTTGTGAGAAGATGGGAACCGGTGCAATATCTACAGTTGATAGAGGTATATTTAAAGCTATATCTACTCCGTATGGTGAGCCATCGCCACAGTGTATAGGTTGTGCTGCGTGTGCAAATGTATGTCCAACTAATGCTATACCGGTAGTTGACAAATACGGCGAAAGAGAGATATGGGGCAAAAAATTTAAATTACAAAAGTGTGAAGAGTGCGGTAAAGAGTTTGCTACTGAAGATCATGTGAAATTTGCATTTGCTAAAGCAGGTGTAAAGGCGGAAAAAATACTTTGTGAAGAATGTAGAAGAAAATCAAGCTTAGACAAAACTAAAAATGCATTTCCAGATGTAGGGATATAGGATAAAATACCTAGAGTTGAAAATTAAAGAAGGGTGGTAAATTAAATGAAAGCAGATCTTAACTCTTTTGTGATAGGAGATCCTCAAAAGTGTATTGGATGCAGATCCTGTGAAGTAGCCTGTGCAGCATCTCATAGAGAAAACAATACAGGATTAACAGTAGGTACTATGGATAGTCCTATAACACCAAGATTATTTTATATAAAAAATAATAATTCGGTTATAGAAATTCAATGTAGACATTGTGAAGATGCACCTTGTGCAAATGCATGTCCAGCTAAGGCTATAAGTGAAGTAAATGGAAGTATATTTATAAATGAAAAACTTTGTATAGGATGTAAAACTTGCAGTTTAGTATGTCCAGTGGGAGCAATTGATTTGTTACCAAGATATGAAGGTCCAATAATAAATGGTGGAGTTGATAGAAAATTAAGTGTAATGGCGTATAAGTGTGACATGTGTAAGGATGCAGGTGGTACACCGAATTGCGTTAAAGCATGTCCTAAAGATGCTTTAACAATAGCTAATCCAAAAGAAAATAAAAGAGCTCGTAATAAAAAAGCTGCGTTACAATTACTTGGGCTTAATAAAAAGATATAGCTTTTTAAAATCTATGAAAGAAGGGGATGGTAGAGATGTCAGCTAATACTGCCATAATAAATATAGATAAAGAATTATGTACAGGTTGTAAACGATGTTCAGAAGTGTGCCCTGTTGATGCGATAGAAGGTAATGAAGGAGAAGTTCAAAGCATTAATGCAGATAAATGTATTCTTTGTGGTCAATGTGTACAAATATGTAAAGGTTATGCTTCTATTTATGAAGAAATTCCAACACCATTTAGCAAAAAAATGCATGAAAGAGGTATGTTAAATACCGTAAAGGAACCTATTTTTGCCGCATATAATATGGGGCAGGTGAAAAAGGTTAATGAATTATTAGATAGTAAGGATTTACTAAAAGTAGTGCAATGTGCACCTGCTGTAAGAGTAGCCCTAAGCGAAGAGTTTGAAATGCCCCTTGGAACACTTACGCCTGGTAAAATGGCTGCTGCATTACGTAGATTAGGATTTGATAAAATATATGATACGAATTTTGCCGCAGACCTTACTATAATGGAAGAAGGAACTGAGCTTATAAAGAGAATAACAGAAGGTGGAGTTCTTCCGATGTTTACATCTTGCTGTCCTGCTTGGGTAAAGTATTTGGAGCAGACAAATCCAGAACTTTTGGCTAATCTTTCAACTTGTAAATCACCACAGCAAATGGGTGGAGCAATAATTAAAACATATGGGGCAAAAATTAATGGTGTAAATCCATCAAGAATATATAGCGTATCCGTTATGCCATGTACATGCAAGGCCTTTGAGGCAGAAAGAGAAGAAATGCAAGATAGTGGATACAGAGACGTAGATGTTGCTATTACCACAAGAGAATTGGCACAGTTAATAAAAAGTAGAAATATTAATTTTCTAGATTTGCCTGAAGAAGAATTCGACAATCCTTTAGGAGCTTATTCAGGTGCAGGTACAATATTTGGAGTTACTGGTGGTGTTATGGAGGCTGCACTTAGAACTGGATATGAGTTTATTACTAAACAGTCAATACCGAATGTAGATCTTACAGAAATAAGAGGTGAGGAAGGTTTTAGAACTACCGAAGTACAGGTAGGAGATTTAAAATTAAAGGTTGGGATAGTTTCGGGATTAAAGAATGTTGTACCTTTAATTGAGAGAATTAAAGCAGGAGAGTGCGATTTACATTTCGTAGAAGTTATGACTTGTCCAGAGGGATGCGTTAGTGGTGGAGGTCAGCCAAAGTTGATTTTTGAACAGGATAAAAAAGTAGCATACGAAAATAGGAAAGCAGGATTATATAAACATGATTCTGCCTTAGAAGTTAGAAAATCACATGAAAATGAAGGTGTAAAAGTTTTATATGAAGAATTTTTAGGTGAACCTTTAAGTCATAAATCTCATGAACTTTTGCATACTAGATATAAATCAAGAGTAAATAGGTAGTTAAATGTGGTAGGGAGCCAAATCGCCATAACTTAAGTAATGCTAGATCTTAATTAAATGGTGTTTGGCTCTTAAGTTGCTAACTAAATTCATCAATATCAATATTAAATTTAGCTAGCTTTCTATAAATTGTCGCTTTTCCTATTTTTAATAAATTAGCCGCTTTTATGGCATTGCCTTTACAGTGTGCAAGGGCATCTCTTATACACTGCTCCTCAACAGTTTCGAGAGGAAGTATTTCTTTAGTAGGAGATACTATATCTGTTATATTAGATTGTCGAGCTTTATTTTGTAAGTGTTTGCTAGTTATTAAGTTTCCTTCACATAAATAATAGGATCTTTCAACTACATTTCTGAGTTCTCGAATATTACCTTGGAAACTTTGCTTTTTTAGACTTTCTATATAAGAAGGATCAATGTATTTAGGATCGCTAGGTTTTTTTGCATTTAATTTGCTTACAAAATTCTGAGCAAAGAGTTCAATGTCTTCATTTCTTTTTTCTAAAGGAATAAGGGCTATATTCATAACATTAAGTCTATAGTAGAGATCTCCTCTAAAATTTTTGTTTTCTATTTCATTAGTCAATACTCTATTTGTTGCGGCGATTACTCTAACGTCTATACTCTTTTCGTATGTTCCGCCTACTCGTGAGATTTTAAGGTTGTCCAAAACTCTAAGGAGCTTAGATTGAATATCTAGAGGAAGTTCACCTATCTCATCTAAAAATATTGTTCCTCCATCTGCAAGTTCAAACTTTCCGGGATTACCTCCCTTAGAAGCTCCTGTAAAAGCACCTTTCTCATAGCCAAAAAGTTCGCTTTCTACAAGTTCTCTCGGGATTGCAGCACAGTTAATTGCAACAAAAGGGCCATCTGCTCTTGAGCTATAATTATGAATAGATTGAGCAAATACCTCTTTTCCTGTGCCGCTTTCCCCTTCTATCAATATGTTGCAGTTGGTTCTAGCAGCCTTTTTTGCAAGTTCAATAGCGCTTCGCATTCCTTCATCTTTAGTGATAATATCATCAAAAGTAAAAGAAGCCTTATATCCAACAACATTATTGACCATTTTATGTAAATTTTTAGTGTCTCTTAAGGATAGAACTAAGCCTATATTTTTTCCTCTTATTCTTACTGGTATTATATTTGTTACACATCTTATTCTGGTACCATTAACAAAAAAGTTTAGATCCTCATCAATATGTTTTTCCCCTGTTAACATAATTGTATTTAAAATATCTTCTTTTAATATTTCGGTAAGAAAAGTTTCGTATAAGGTATCCTCTTTAATTCCTAATATTTTTACAGCTGCAATATTTACTTTTTTTATTAAAAGATTTTCGTCTGTAACAATTAAACCATCCTTTGAGCTATCTAAAATAGCTTGAAGAATAAAAGAAGATATATCGTACTCCAATATACTATCCATATCAATTCTACACATATCATCTACATCTGACCAAAATCCCAAGTCGTTCATATATTTTACCCCCAAAAATCTAATAAAATAAGTATAACATATATTGGCATTAACTTAAATGACGGATTGTTTCAAAGTGATATTTTTTTGCTATATTATCATTGTGGAACGATGTGAAAAATAAAATCATGACTAATAGTATCGTTTTGAGAATGATTCTGTTTCAGAATGAGAGTGAAATGAGGTGTAACGAAACTTTATTAAATTACTTGAAATTAAATGCATCATCTGTGAAAAAACATATATAATACAATTTTATGTTGAATTTAACGTAAATTTATATAATAATTAGTATTAACAAATAAAAAATGAGGTTGGAGGATGAAATATAATGAATTTAGAGTATATAGATCCATTTATCCTAGCCAGTAAGGATATGTTAGCTCAAGTTGCTAATGAAAAGACAGATATAGGAACGTTATTTTTAAGAGACTCGTCTTTTATTGGTGATAATGTTATAATAATAATAGGTATAGCTGGAGGTTTAAAAGGTCAAGTTATTTTTAATTTGTGTAGTGAAGCTGCGTGTAACATTGCATCTCGTATGATGTGTGGAATGCCAGTGACACATCTTGATGAGATAGCCAAATCAGCCATAGGTGAACTAGCTAACATGATTTCGGGAAATGCAGCTACAATATTTGCATCCAAACAAATGGAATTAGATATAACTCCTCCTACTGTTATGATAGGAAATAATATTGAAATATCTACAACAAAATCAAATTCAATTTGTGTGCCATTAGTTATGGAAAGTGGTAATTGCTTCGAAATAAATGTTTCTTTATCAGAAAGTTAGCAATTTGTATGTAAACTCCTTGATTTAAATAAAGAAGTTTCTGAATGTGTATTGCATTCAGAAACTTCATGTTTTTTGCAACTTATTATATGAAAGGCTAAATTGTTAAGGATTTATTAAATAAAAGGAATTTAAAAGTTAGTGTAGAATTTTAAAAATATAGTATATTTTAAAAAGAGGTGAGTTTATGTTAGAGTTAAAAATAAACTTTAATGATATAAATATTTCTAATATAGATGAACATGAATTAACGGAAATCCAAGCTTGGATGGAAGTTGAAAATCAATTTGCCTATGGAGAAGATAGTCTAGAGGAATTATACGAAAGATATTTAGAAAGTTATATAAGTGAATGTGAATTTTTTTTAAAGATAAATAATAAGGATGAGTTAATAGGAATTTTAAAAGGGAGATTGGAATTGAAAAATCCTAATGAGGTTTGGATATGGTTTTTTTATCTTAATCATGAATATAGAAATGCTAGTATAGGTATGAAAATTATACAGGAATTAATGAATTATTTTTTTGATGAATATGGTATAGATATTTATTTTACTAGAATAATTAAAGAAAATGAAGAGAATATTGTGTTTTGGAAAAATATCGGGTTCAAAATAGTTAGAATAGTAAAAGATTTTTATTGTATTGATGGGAAATCGATGGATATGTTAATTATGAAAAAGGTAATAAGTTTATAATTATATAAATATTAATATATAATAGATGTTCTACGACTACTGTTGTGTAGTATTTTTCACAATTTAGTAAAACGTAGAAAATAAGTAGGGGTTTTGGGAAAGTTTATGAAATGGAGGTGAAAAATTGAAATACACAAGATATGATTTGAAAAGAAAAAATGGTAACAAGGTATTTATTTTTATAATGCTTTTAATTTTTGTATTAGCATTTGTATTTGGGACTGTTATTTTTAAAGTCATAATGCGAAACAGTGGAGGTGTAAGTACAGGGAATACAGATATCAGTAATATTAGCGAAACAAAGAATAGTACCAAAGCAACGGATGGTACAACCAGTAATAGTAAAATTATTAAATTTGTAGCAGTACAGGGTGGAATATATAAAAATAAAGAAAATGTAGAAGCGGAGAGAAGCATATTAAATCAGTATGGTACACCTTTTAATATAATAGAGGATAACAAAACTAGAGTCTTTTTGGGTATATATGTTGAAAGTCAAGGAGAACAAGTTATGAAGTCACTGATAGAACAAAAAATAGATAACTCAAAAATGTTGTTTACAATAAACACCAGTGATCTTTGTGATGCTGAAATTGCTGAGATAATAAATGCTAATATACAAATATTAAATAAGCTTGGTGAAAAAAATGTTAAAGCAGTACAGACAGATGATTTAAAAAAATGGTGTACATCTTTAAATAAAGTTAATAGTAATAGTAAGAATATATCTGTACTAAATGAAATTAAGGATCATGTAAATAAAATGCCTAAGGAAATAACTAAAGACAAAGCGGCTGAAAATTACGAATATATATATGTTATTTTAAAGAAAATGAA
The DNA here is from genome assembly GCF_001623875.1 of Clostridium magnum DSM 2767. Taxonomy (GTDB): domain Bacteria; phylum Bacillota; class Clostridia; order Clostridiales; family Clostridiaceae; genus Clostridium_AM; species Clostridium_AM magnum. The sequence goes on from NZ_LWAE01000001.1 coordinate 890,984, forward strand.
TTCGAAGTAATAGGAATGATTAAAGATGGGAGCAAAAGGTTTCTAATAACCAAGGCTTACCATCTTTTTCGATTGACTTTTTTTAAAATAATTTAAAAAATTTTTTAAACAATAGACTACTATACTTGTTTATAATTTTATTAAATGATAAACTATATTAGATATATTATTAAGGTAGGGGATGTGTACGTGAGAGGGGTTGAAAAAGGCGTAAGTTTTTTATGGTTTGTAATATTTCTGGGGGCAGTATGTGGAAGCCTTATAGGAGACATACTGGGAAATAGCTTGCATATTTTAAGTTTTCTTAAGGATTCTTATGCCATAGGTACGTCAACACCAATAATATTAAATCTTAAAGTTATGACTTTAGCTTTAGGTTTAAATTTTAATATTAATGTTATGACTATAATTGGCATAATTATGGCCATAATACTATACAGGAGATATTAGGAAGTGATATTATGAAAATTATTTTAGCATCAGCTTCTAGTAGAAGACAGGAACTGTTAAATAGGTTGACAGAAAGTTTTGAAATTATAATAAGTGACTTTGATGAAGAATCTATTAAATTTAATGGACAGTGTGATTCTTATGTTATGAGGTTGGCAGAGGGGAAGGCTTTAAATGTCTGCCAAGGCATAAATGATGAAGCAATTATAATAGGATGTGACACAATTGTGTCTTTTAATGGAAAGATACTTGGAAAACCTAAAGATGAAAATGAAGCCTTTGATATGCTTAAGCTTCTAAGTGGAAATACTCATCAAGTTTATTCTGGTATAGCAATTATAAATAGCAAAACTGGAAATGTTAGCAGAGATTTTGTATGTACAGATGTTAAGTTTGACAATTTGTCAGATGATCAGATAAAAAGGTACATAGAAAATGGTGAGTATAAAGATAAGGCAGGTGCTTATGGTATTCAAGGTTATGGTGGAATTTTTGTTGAAGAAATTCATGGTTGCTATTATAATGTTGTAGGGCTTCCTTTAAATAAATTGTCAAAAATGTTAAGGGGAATGGGTATAAATTTATAAAAGGAGTACGAATAGTACATGGAAGAAACTTTTAAAATTATAGATTTACCCGAAAATGAAAGACCTAGAGAGAGGCTTTTTAGGTATGGAGTTGGAGCATTATCTAATTCTGAACTTTTAGCTATAATTTTGAGGTCTGGTAGCAAAAAAGAAAATATATTAAATTTGAGTAGCAGAATTATAAAGAAAAATGGGGGATTAAATGGGCTTTTAAATTCTAACTTGGATGATTTTATGAATGTCCATGGAATTGGAAAGGCAAAAGCTGCGCAGCTTGTAGCTCTTATAGAGCTTTCAAAAAGGTTTAAGTCCTATAAAGATGGAGATGAATATAAGATATCATCACCTAAGGATGCAGTTGAATTAGTTATGGAAGAAATGCGAAGCTTAAAACAGGAATATTTAAAAGTAATTATGCTAAATACAAAAAATATGGTGATTTTTATTAGGGATGTTTCCATTGGAAGTTTAAACTCATCTATAGTGCATCCAAGGGAAGTATTTTGTGATGCTATTAAAAAGAGTAGTGCATCTATAGTTATATGCCATAATCATCCTTCAGGAGACCCTACTCCAAGTAATGAAGATATTAATATAACCTACAGACTAAAAGAGTGCGGAAAGCTACTTGGAATTGATTTATTGGACCACTTAATTATAGGGAATGGAAACTATATAAGTTTAAAGGAAAAAGGAATTTTGTAAAGAGTGAAAGGAGAAATTTTAATGGGAATTTTCGGAATATCAAGAGATATGGGTATCGACTTAGGTACAGCTAATACTTTAATATATGTAAAAGGAAAAGGAATTTTACTTAGGGAACCTTCTGTTGTAGCTATTAATAGCGATGTAAAGAAAGTGCTTGCTGTTGGTGATGAGGCAAAACAGATGATAGGAAGAACTCCTGGAAACATAGTAGCTATAAGACCTATGAAGGATGGTGTAATAGCTGATTTTGATGTAACTCAGACAATGCTTAGAAAGTTTATAGAAAAAATAAGCCCAAAGTCTGCTTTTACAAGCCCTAGAATAGTTGTATGTTTCCCTTCAGGGGTTACTGAAGTTGAAAAAAGAGCTATAGATGAGGCAACAAAACAGGCTGGGGCAAGAGATGTTTTACTTATGGAAGAGCCTATGGCTGCAGCTATTGGAGCAGGACTTCCTGTAAATGAGCCAACAGGAAGCATGATTGTAGATATCGGAGGAGGTACTACAGAAGTTGCTGTAATATCCCTTGGTGGTATTGTTACAAGTAAGTCATTGAGAATTGCAGGAGATGAATTAGATCACGCAATAATAAGCTATATAAAAAAGGAGTATAGCCTTGCAATTGGAGAAAGAACGTCTGAAAATGTTAAAATTGAATTAGGTTCAGCCTTTGATACAGGAGAAGATAGTTCAATGGATATAAGAGGAAGAGACTTAATATCAGGTCTTCCTAAGGTTGTAACCATTACATCAAGTGAAGTAAGAGATGCCTTAAAAGAACCAGTTGCAGCAATTATTGAAGCTATTAAAACAACCCTTGAAAAAACACCACCAGAACTTGCTTCAGATATTATGGACAAAGGAATAATGCTTGCAGGCGGTGGAGCGATGCTTAGAGGGTTAGATCAACTTATAAATAAAGAAACACATATGCCTGTTCATATAGCAGAATCCCCTCTTGATTGTGTTGCATTAGGTGCAGGAAAAGCATTAGATACTATTGATAAAATAGTATCTAGTAGAAAATAGAGAACAAAATGAAGATTTTTAGAAATAAACTGGCGGTAACTATAGTATTACTGTCAGTTACCTTTTTAATTTTAATTTTTAAAACTATCAAGAGTGATAATATTTCTCTTACCGGGAATGGAATAGGTGTAACTTTTAATGCTATACAAGGCGGAATATATAAGTTTAATAGCAAAGTTAAAGATTCTGTAAGCTTTATTTTTAATTTTTCAAATGTAAAAAAAGAGAACGAAGAACTTAGAAAAAAAAATAGTGAACTTGAAAGCAAGGCTCTTGATTATGATTCTCTTAAAGAAGAGAATGAAAAACTAAGAGGCATGCTAAATTTTAAAGATCAGAGATCAGAATATGATTATATAGGTTCTGATATAATAGGTAAAAGTGGTAGCGGTCTATTGGATCAGTTTGTAATAAATAAAGGAAGTAAAGATGGCATTCAGAAACAAATGATAGCAATAACAGAACAGGGGTTAGTAGGTCAGGTTACTTCTACAGGAAGCAACTGGGCAATAGTACAGTCCTTGTCCAACGAAAACTTAGCAGTAAGCGGAACTATAGAAAGTACAAATGATAATGGAGGAATAGTTAAGGGATATAAGGATAGTGATAATAGATTGTTAGCTAAATTATACTATCTTCCCTTAGATTCTAATATCAAAACAGGTGATGTGATTTTAACCTCTGGACTTGGTGGTATCTATCCTAAAGGTATAAGAATAGGTTCAGTAATCAGTGTAGAAGAGGATAAGGGAAAGGTTATGAAAAATGCCATAATTAAACCTTATGTTGACTTTAATAAGCTTGAAGAAGTATTTATAGTTTTACCTAAGAACAAAATAGATGTGAAGTACTAAGGTGATATAGAATGAAAAAAATATTAGTTTTATTCCTTTTGGCAATTTTACTTTTTGTGTTGGATAATGTTTTAATGCCATTTTTAGCTATTAGAACTATTTATCCTAGCCTACTTTTGGTTTTTATAGTTTGTTATTCTATTGTGAATGGAACGTGGGAAGGTCTATGGCTTGGGGTTTTTTCTGGATTGCTTCAAGATGTGTATTTTACAAGTACATTTGGTTTAAATGCTTTTGTAAATATGATTGTGTGCATAATAGCTGGTGTTATAGGTAATAACATATTTAAGGAAAAAATGCTTATTCCTGTAGCGTCTGGTTTTATGCTTAGTTTTGTAAAAGGTATTCTTTTGATATTAATACTATATTTAGGTGGAATATATACAGATGTGAGAAATATATTCTTTGTAAGCACCTATAATACTATTGTGGGTTTTATAATGTACAAAAAAGTATATAGATTTTGTCAAAAAGAATATATGCAGATAAGATGGAAGTTCTAGAGGAATGGTGATTTCATGAAGGGTAATAAGAAGATAGAATTTACTAGATATACTGCTTTAATAGTAATTATGATTATTATATTTACTGCTATTGCCTCAAAACTGTTTAGTCTTCAGGTGCTGAAAGCGGAAGAATATAAGGAAAAAGCGAATAACAGATCTATAAGGGAAATTCCTGATCCAGCACCAAGAGGAAACATTTTAGATAAAAATGGTACTCTCCTAGCGTCAAATACTCAAAGTTATGTATTGGTGTATAACCAAACCGATGACAGCGATAAAACTTTTTTTGATACTATGGACAAGGTTTTTAAAATTCTTGATGAGAGTGGAGAGGCACAGCAAGATGATTTTGAATTAAAGATAAATCCCTTTAGATTTGAGTTTAGAAGTGATGATGCTAAAACAAAACGACTGCTTGAGTTAAGATTCAAGAAAGACAGAGGATTGGATGCGGAAATTCAGAAAAAGCTATTCAGTAACAAAAAGGATAAATTGACAGAAGAGGATCAAAACAAAATAGATGAAGAGTTACTTAAGATAACTCCAGAGGATACTTTTAAAAAGCTTGTAAAACAATACAAAATAGATGAAAGTAAGTATTCTTTAGAAGAGCAAAGAAGATTTATGATAGTTAAAGATACTCTTAAAATGCAGAGTTTTTCTGGATATAAACCTGTAACAGTAGCTGTTAACATAAAGAAGGATACCGCATTTAAATTCTTGCAGATATTAAATGAATTACCAGGTATAGATGTAACTACTCAGCCTATAAGAACATATCCTTACGGAGAGTTAGGCTCATCTTTCTTAGGATATATATCAAAAATAAGTTCAGATCAAGATAAATATCAAGAAAAAGGATATGATGTAAGTACTGATTACGTAGGAGCAGCTGGTATTGAAGGTGTTTTTGAAGATAGACTTAAAGGTTCAAAGGGTGGAAGAATTGTAAAACTTAATAGACAGGGCAGAGTGACTGCAGAACTTGGAAGAAGAGACTCCTATCCAGGTCAAAGTATTCAGCTTACTATTGACAAGGATGTGCAGGCTGCAGCAGAAAATGCTTTGGATGCGAAAATGAAAGAATTAAGAGATAACCCTTTTGCTCAGTATAGATCAAACACCGCTAATGCAACAAGAGGAGCAGCAGTAGCAATTGATATTAATACAGGAGCTATACTAGCTTTAGTCAGTAGACCTGGATATGATCCTAACTTATTTGCAGCACCAGGGAGGTTATCATCGGAGGACTATAATAAGTTTTTTAGTCCAGATTTGACTCAGTTTGGTATGCAGTACATTCAACAGAGAGGCTTAATGTCATACTATCCTGGAAAAAGCGAAGATGACGTGCTAAATATGCTATTTCCACTGGATAAAAGCATACAAAATAATACAACTATAAGGCAAGATCTCTATGATATATATCCTAAGCCATTTTTTAATTATGCAACTCAATCACTAGTGCCTCCAGGGTCTACTTTTAAACCACTTACTGCAATTGCTGGGCTTGAAAGTGGAGTAATAACTCCATATTACGGTATGTATGACAATGGAACCTTTGATAAAGGTGGCGGACATATTTATCAATTTATACTTGATGGAGCTAATGGGTGGGTAGATTTAACAAAGGCTATAGAAAAATCAAGTAATCCTTATTTTATGACTGTCGGTAAGCTTCTTAGAACTGCTTTTGGGGATGATTCCTTAGCTAAATATGCCTGGAAATTTGGACTAGGAAAAGATCCTAACTCTAATGTTAAAGCATCTACAGGAATAGAGATACCTGAGAATTTTGGGCAGGTGTACAATAGTACTTCTGCGAAAAACAGTGCTGCCAATATTTACTTGTGGAAAACTATGTCAACTCTTAAAAATGGTAGTGATGATAGGGGAAATAGTTTCACCTCTATAGATTTATATGATAATGATAAGGATTCTGATAAAGTTAAGGGATTAAAAAGTGATATTAAAAAGTCGATACAAAATGCTATAAAAGAAGGAAGTTCTGCTTTTGACAAGTCAAATTACAAAAAAATGTTCTCAGATTTAATACAGTCAGACTCTCAATATAGTGGAAAAGATATTACTGATAAACAAATTGGGAAAATAATTGATATTATATATTATATAGCTGTTTCGGATGCTAATAGTCAGTTAAGAGGCGGGTTTAATATGTATGATGCTTCTATAGGTCAAGGTATGGACCAATTTACTCCTATACAGATGGTAAATTACATTGCAACTCTTGTTAATGGTGGAACAAGATATAAGGTTCATTTAGTAGATAAATTCTTAGATGCTGATGGAAAGGTAATAGAAGAGGTAAAGCCTGAAGTAATAGAACAAACGGGAGTTAAGCCTGAAAATATAGAAGCAGTTAAAGCAGGGATGGCTGCCGTTAATGAAAAGGGTACTGCTGCAGGAGCGTTTCAAAATTTCCCTATAAAAACCGGTGGAAAAACTGGTACGGCGAGTTTAACTAATCAGGAAAGTTTCGGAAGAACAGACTACGCTGAATATGTGGGATTTGCACCTTTAGATACTCCTCAGATAGCTGTATGTGTTATGATATTTGATGGTGGTCAGGGAGCTCAAGCTGCTTATGTAGCAAGGGATATATATTCCGCATACTTTAAATTGAATAATACACAGAATAGCAGTCAGGCTGCAAATGCCGAAAATAACGGATAAAACGAAACAAATGCAGCTGCTATTTCAAACTAGCTGTTAATCAAAAATTAAGAAAAGATATATACACACATAGAGTGCTTGTATATATCTTTTTTAAAAATAAAATTAATTTAAAAATAAAATTAAAATTTAGAAGGATTTAGGGGTCTTGTGTTGAAATATAAGATGTGGTGATTTATCCGATGACTATCCGCTCTAATACTCCCTCTTCTCAAAGAGTACGTTGCGAGCGGCTACGTCCCTGGATTCGTTCAACTAAGAATCAGGTCGGGGTTGAAACCCCATCTGATTCAAGTTTCCACTTCATTGGAGGTCTAATATGGATGATAATATAATAATTAAAGGTAACAGAGATGGAATAAATGCAATTATTAATATGAATAAATTTAAAGACTTTGACGAGATGCTGGAAGCTTTAATTAGGAGACTATCTGTAGGAAAAGTGTTTTATAAAGGATCTGCTATTAAAATAACCACTGAGATGAAGTATATAAATGAAAAACAGTTTCGTAAGTTAAAGAATATTTTGTTTGAACAATTTTTAATTAAGGACTGCATATTCGAGGATAAGGAAGAAAAAAGCAGCAAAACATTTACAGGTATTTATGAAGGGCGCACAAAGTTTTTAAGAAAGACTATAAGAAGTGGACAAGTTATAAATTACTCAGGAAATGTAGTTATAATCGGAGATGTAAATGCAGGTTCTGAAATATATGCTGGAGGGAACATAATAGTTCTTGGTGCTCTAAGGGGATACGCACATGCGGGATTTGGAGGAAACTCTAAGGCTATAGTTGCTGCATTTTATTTGCAACCAGAAATATTACAAATTGCAGATATCATGACTAGATCCCCAGAAGATAGCCCTAAACCTCAGTATCCGGAAGTTGCAAGAGTGAAAGGCGAGACAATTATTGTGGAACCATATTTGCTTAATAAGTTTATTTAATGGAGGTAGTAGAAATGGGAGAATCTATAGTAGTAACATCAGGTAAAGGCGGAGTAGGAAAGACAACTACTACAGCTAATATTGGTACAGGGTTAGCGGCGTTAGGTAAAAGTGTTGTTGTTATTGATGGTGACACTGGACTTAGAAATCTTGATGTTTTGATGGGACTTGAAAATAGAATAGTTTTTACATTGTTAGATGTAATAGAAAATAAATGTAGGCTAAAGCAGGCGCTAATAAAAGACAAAAGACTTCCTAATCTTTGTTTATTACCTACAGCACAAACAAGAGATAAGGATGATGTGAGTCCAGAACAAATGTTAAACTTGGTAACGGAATTAAAGAAAGAATTTGATTATGTTATAATAGACTGTCCAGCGGGCATTGAACAGGGATTTGAAAATGCAATAGTTGGGGCAGATAGAGCATTAATTGTTGTAAATCCTGAGGTAACCTCTGTAAGAGATTCAGATAGAGTCATAGGGAAACTAGATGCTAGAGGGCTGGAAAATCATCATTTGATAATAAATAGAATAAATTATCAGATGACTAAAAATGGTGATATGTTAGATGTAAATGATATATTAGACAGTTTGGCAATAAAGTTAATAGGGGTAGTACCTGATGATAGAACTATTACTGTCTCAACTAATAAAGGAGAGCCAATAGTTTTAGATAATAAGGCATTTGCAGGACAGGCTTTTAGAAATATTGCAAGAAGAATAACTGGGGACACAATACCGTTTATGGATTTAAGTAGCAATCAAGAAAGTTTCTTCTCATCACTAAAGAAAATATTTGGTATAAAATAAGGGGGGAGTAAGATGGACTTGTTTAAGATATTTTCCACAAAGACTTCCTCAAAGGATGTAGCGAAGGAAAGATTAAGATTGATTCTAATACATGATAGGGCAAATATATCACCGGAATTATTAGAATCTATAAAAGAAGACATTCTTGCGGTACTTTCAAAATATGTTGAAATCGATAATGGTGAAGTAGATGTTAAAATGACAACTACAGAAGAGATACAGGGAGATACACCTGCCTTAATTGCTAGTATTCCAATAAAAAGAATGAAAACTAATTTATAAGGTTATGCACAAAGTGAAATTTAAAATTGGATAGAATTATAGGCTCTATTCAATTTTGGTTGTATGAATCCGAGGCTGAGCAACATTGAAAAACAAGGAAATTGTTGTTTAGCCATCGGATAAAATTGTGCATAGCTTTTTTTTTTCTATATGGTATAATCTTATTTATAATGGAGGGGGATACTATGCTAGAAAGGTTCCAGATTAGTAGAAAGCTTTTGAGAGAATTAGACATTACTGTAATAATAACAGTAATAGTTTTAGGGATATTTAGTTCAATAAATGTTTATAGTGCCACTCACTTAAAGTTTGGCAATTATTATTTAAAAGCTCAGCTCATTTGGTTAATTGCAGGACTATTTTTGACATATTTCATTTTGATATTTGATTATTCTATTATTCAAAGTTATGCTAACATAATTTATTGGTTTGGTGTATTTTTGCTTGTGTTGAATGATACCATATTTAAATCAACAGTCAATGGAGCATCTTCCTGGATGAAAATAGGTTCTTTTTCAATGCAGCCATCTGAATTTGCAAAGCTTGGTATGATAATAATGCTAGCTAAACAGTTAAGTGACATAGAAGGAAAAATAAATGACTTAAGGAACTTCGTTAAGTTAACAGCATATGCGGCTTTGCCGATGGGTCTAATAATTATTCAGCCAGATATGGGAATGACAATGGTTTGCTTTTTTATTGTACTGGGAATTTATTTTGCATCAGGTTTAAATCTAAAGATAATAGGAGGAGGCATTGCAGGGGTAATAGCTACTATTGCTATAGTTTGGAATTCACCTCTTATGGAAGCATACTGGAAAACTAGGTTGTTATCTTTCTTAAATCCGGAAGCAGATGAATTAGGTTCAGGCCTTCAGCTTATACAATCACAAATTGGAATTGGCTCTGGTGGAATTTTGGGAAAAGGATTTTTAAAAGGTACTCAAATATCAGGAGGATTTATTCCTGAAGCGCATACAGATTTTATATTTTCAGTTGTAGGAGAAGAGTGGGGGCTCATTGGGGCAATAGTATTATTGTTTTTCTATGGGATACTTATATATAAACTCATAGGTATTGCAAAAAACTCCAAGGATTTATTTGGATCAGTCATTTGTGTGGGGGTAATATCCACTTTGTTATTTTCTGTATTACAGAATATAGGCATGACCATAGGTTTAATGCCTATAACAGGTATTACATTACCGTTCATGAGCTATGGAGGTAGTTCTATGTTAACAAGTTTTATGAGTTTAGGACTTGTTTTAAATATAGGAATGAGAAGAAAGAAAATTAATTTTTAGGGGGAATCTATGTTATGAAAATTGCACTAATTGCACATGATAAAAAGAAGGATGATATGGTGGACTTCGTAAAAAGGTACAAAGATATTTTCCAAGATCACCAACTATTTGCCACTGGTACTACAGGAGGACTTATAACCGAAATAGTTGGGTTAAAGGTGCATAGGTTTCTTTCAGGCCCATTAGGTGGGGATCAGCAAATAGGAGGAAAAGTGGCTGAAGGAGATATGGATTTTGTAATATTTTTGAGAGATTCGCTTACTTCACAACCACATGAACCAGATATTTCTGCACTTTTAAGAATATGTGATGTTCATTGTGTACCTCTTGCAACTAACCTTGCATCAGCTGAAGTTTTTATAAAGGCACTTAGAAGTCACAAAGATTCAGAATAACTACGGACATGCCCTGATGACATATGTTGTTAGGGTTTTTTCTATTTTAAAATCATAAAATATAGGAAAACAAAATATATATATAACAGTACATACGAAAAGAATTCTGTGAGTGAACAAAATATTAAAAATTGGGGGTCTGGTTCTTTATGGGAAATTATAATTCACAATATGAGGATTACTATAGTTCTTTAAAGAAAAAAAATAGGATACGAAATTCTCCATATCAACATATGGGCTATAATAACATTGATACTAGAAAGCCTAAAGGAAAGTATTGGGTTAGAAGAATCACCAGAGACTTGATTGGAGTTCTGATACTTTTTCTTTTTATTATAGGATGTAAGATATTAGTGACCCCTGAAACTCAAAATGTTTATAATTATTCTAAAAATGTTTTAAATCAAAATTTTAATTATGAAGATCTAATGGAAAAGGCTAAAACTGTTGATCTAACAAAACTGCAGGGCAAGTTCACAAATATAATTCAACAGATAAGAAGTAAGATAACAGGCAATCAAAGTGCTACAACAAAGATTAAGAATGAATTTATTGTGCCAGTGAACGGAGTAGAGACTTCTGATTATGGGTATAGAGAAGACCCTATAACAAAGGAAAAAAAGTTTCATGCTGGTATAGATATAGATGCTAAAGAAAATACAGATGTATTGGCTGCTTATGATGGAAAGGTAAAAGAATGTGGTCTGGATGGACAACTTGGAAACTATGTTTTAATTGATCATGGTGGGGGGATTGAAACTAAATATGGACATCTAAACAAAATACTTGTAAAAAAAGAAGATGCGGTAAAAAAAAGTCAGGTTATAGCCAAAAGTGGAAATACGGGCAAATCTACTGGACCGCATCTTCATTTTGAGCTTTTATACATGGGGGAAAATGAAGATCCAAATCAATATTTTAATATAATTAAAAAATAATGAGTAGGAGTAGTTTGGTGATTAAGGTAAGTAAGTATTTCATTCCTTATGTAATATTTTTAATTATTATAGGATACAAAGGACAGTTGTTATATGTTTTTCTTATTGTAATAGTGCATGAGATGATGCACTATGTTACTGCTAGATACTTCGGATTTTCAGGTTTTGATATAGAACTTATAGTAGTTGGTGCTGTGTTGAAATTTAGGGATTTAGATGATGCTACACCAAAAGAAGATTTAATTATATCTGCATCAGGACCTATGAGCAACATAGCTTTAGCTGTGATTTTTTATTTTTTATATAAAAACTTTCCTAGTAACGATTTGTATATGTTGATTGCAGGAAACTTAGCTATAGGAATTTTTAATTTAATACCTGCATTTCCTTTAGATGGAGGAAGAATATTAAGGGATTTATTAAACTTTAGATTCACATACAAGAAGTCTAATAAAATTGTGATGATTTTAAGTATTATTATTGGGATTTTACTTATGCTTTTATATGTTTTTATGTTTTTAAAAGGCAGTACTAACTTTAATTTGGGAATAATAGGTTTGTTTATAATAATATCATCACTAAAAGAAAATGAAAGGGTATCATATATAATTATGGGAGATATTATAAGGAAAAAGTATAAATTTACGAAGAAGGGATATATTGATAATAGGAATACCTCTGTGTATTACAAACAGGATTTATTATGTGCAATGAGTTTATTTGACAAGAATAAATACAATATATTTACTATTTTAGATGAAGAAATGAGAGTTATAGATATAATTTATGAAGAAGAAATAATTAATGCTCTTAAATTATATGGTAATATAACAATAGAGGAATTTATGAAAATTGAAGATAAATCTAAATAATTGACAATTGATTTTATTTAATTGTCAATTATAGTTTACACCACTTTACAAGAAAATTAACTAACCTCATCTAAATATATTAAGGAATTAATTGCCTCTAAAGCTTCTTGATTAATATTGCTCTTTTGTATCTTTTGCACGAAAGTGCTTAATATTAATTCTTTTGATATTTGGTAAGAGATAGCATTTTTAATTTCTTGAGGACTTTGAAATTTATATTTAGAAAAAGACTTATGAATAAAAGGCAATATTACTACAAAGCTATAGGCGATAGCCAGTAAATTAGTATAATTTTCTATTGCCTTTTTATTTCGTACCATGTAGTTACCAAAAGACCAAAAGAATTTATGTTGATAGAAAAACACTTCTATATTCCATCTGAATTTATATGCAAAAAATGGAATAAGAGTTGGTCTTTCTTTATCAGCTTTACATTCATCTACAGTATAGTTTTTAAAAATTTGTATATCTGATGGCTCTATGGAGCAAATATAAACTCTTACAGATGAGAATTTATCTACATCTGTAGTTGTTACTGTTACTATAACAGGTTCATTAAACAAATTTGTTAAAACCTTTTTAGTTGCAATATAGTAGTCATCCTCTTTAGTGTAGTCAAAATCTCTAATATTAAGTTTTAAACCTTTCTTTCTTGGGCGTCCTCTTTTTCCAGTAGGTTCTGGACATAAATCATATATGCTGGTATCAGAACGGACTGCCCCTATGATAGAAAGATTGGTATAATTTCTGAACATATTTAGAAAAGGTCTTTTAGTGTACCAACTATCGCATAACACTATAACTTGGTAATCTAATAGTAACAGCATAATGTTTTGTATCATCTTACCAGCTATTTCAAGTTTGGTTTCACTCTTATCATAGAGTTTATATCCAACTGGCAATGTAAGGTATTTGATTTTACCACAAAAGAGTATAGGGATGCTTATAACCAATGATACAAAGCAATGTCCATTTAAGAAAGAGGTGCCATCATGCTTTGTATGGTCAAAAAGCTTACCGTAACAATCAAACTTATCTCCAAATTTAGCTTGAAGTGTGTCATCTATAATTAAGAATATAGTTATAGTAGACTTAAGCTCTTCGGGAATAAGTGAGATTGCTATTTTTACTGTTGCAAACATTAAGCTCTCTATCGAGAAGTTTGTATAGGATAAAAAATAATAAAAGCTATTAAGAACTTTATTCCAATACTTTTTGATAAAATTGTCATATAAAAATTTTATAGAACGAACTTCTTGAGTTGAAAGCATAGCAGTAACAAGTAAAATAAATATATGAAAGCTCCGCTTATTGAAGATGGAGCGATATTTACTTAAATAATTTTCTATTGTTTTAATTGTTGATTTTTCGTCAATACTAATCATAGTACTAGATACCTCCTAATCAGTGCTGGTTTGCTCAATATTAGTATTGATAATTAAGAGGTATTTGGTACGTTGTATTTTTTGGTAACTTAAATTACTTGTAAAGTGGTGTTATAGTTTAGGGAAGAATTTATATTTTTAATTTTTGACTTAGTGTGTTAGAATATGAAGTGAAACTTAAAGCATATGGGTTTTGTCTGCGACTACGGGGCTTTGCCCGTTAAATACCATTTAGGTATTTAATCTCCATATGCTTTTTAGCTGAACGAATCCAGGAACTTAGTGCCACTTGTCTCGGCGCTTGTAAAAGCGAGGGGATTAGTGGCAGTTAGTTATTGGAAAAAATATGACAAACACAAGAGGAGGATTTTTAATGAACAAAATTTCTGATGATATATTGTTTAAAGTAGAAAAACCTACAAGATATATAGGTGGAGAAATTAATTCCTATAATAAGGATACAGATAAAGTAGATATTCGTTTTGCATTTTGTTTTCCAGATGTTTATGAAGTGGGCATGTCACACTTAGGTACTAGAATCCTTTATCATGTCTTAAACGAAAGAGAAGATACTTTCTGCGAGAGAGTTTTCGCACCATGGACTGATATGGAAAGTCTTATGAGACAGAATAACATACCTCTATATGGTTTAGAGAGTAAGGATTCGATAAAAGATTTTGACTTTGTAGGATTTACTCTTCAGTACGAAATGAGCTATACAAATATTTTAAATATGCTAGATTTAGCTGGAATACCTATTAGGGCATCTGAAAGAGGAGAAGATGCTCCTATAGTTATGTGTGGAGGTCCTTGTGCCTATAATCCTGAACCTCTTTATGATATAGCAGACTTCTTTGCTATAGGTGAAGGTGAGGAACAGATGAATGAAATTATGGATCTTTATGGAAAATATAAAGGTAAGGGTCAAAAAAAAGAGTTCTTAAGAGAGTTATCTCATATAGAAGGAATATATGTGCCATCGCTTTATGAAGTAGAATACAATGAAGATGGAACAATCAAAGAATTCAAGCCTTTATATGATGATGTACCAGCAAAGGTTAAGAAAAGAATAATCAAAAACTTTAATGATGTAGCATATCCAATAGATAAGTTCTTGGTTCCTTATGGTGAGATAGTTCATGATAGAATAGTATTAGAAACTTTTAGAGGATGTACTAGAGGATGTAGATTCTGTCAGGCAGGCATTATATATAGACCTGTAAGAGAAAAGAAAACAGATAAGCTCTTAGAAATGGCTGAGCAATTAATAAAAAGCACGGGATACTCAGAGTTATCACTGACATCTTTAAGTATATGTGACTATTCTGATTTACAAAATCTAATACACAGGCTTATAGAAAAACATGAAAAAGACAAAGTTGGAGTTTCACTGCCATCTCTTAGAATAGATTCATTCTCTGTAGATTTAATAAATGAGATACAGAAAGTGAGAAAAACTGGACTGACTTTTGCACCAGAGGCAGGCACTCAAAGAATGAGAGATATTATAAACAAGGGTGTAACAGAAGAAAACTTAATAGATTCTGCAAGAAGTGCCTTTGAATCAGGTTGGTCTACTATTAAGCTATACTTTATGATAGGTCTTCCTTATGAAACTATTGAAGATGTAGTAGGAATAGCGGATTTAGCTCAAAAGGTTGTAGATCAGTATTTTGCTGTTCCAAAGGAAAAAAGGAAAAAGGGGTTAAAGGTTACAGTGAGCACATCTATTTTTGTACCTAAACCATTTACTCCATTCCAATGGATTCCACAAATAAAAATGGATGATGTAAGAGAAGAAATAAAAGCTTTAAGAAGCTCTATAAAGAGCAGGAATATCAGTTATAATTGGCATGAAACTCCAGTAAGTTACTTAGAAGCTGTTTTTGCTAGAGGTGATAGAAGGCTTTGTGATGTGCTTATTAAGGCATTCCAAAAAGGTGCTAAGTTTGATGGTTGGTCAGAATATTTTAACTTCGACATATGGATGGAGGCCTTCAAAGAATGTGGAATCGATGGAGATTTCTATTCCTATAGAGACAGAAGCTATGATGAAGTATTACCATGGGACTTTATAGATGTGGGAATAAACAAAAAGTTCCTAATAGGAGAAAATGAAAGAGCAAAGAAAGCAGAAATAACTCCGGATTGCAGGTTAGGTTGTGAGAATTGTGGAGTAAATGTTAACTTAGAAGGGAAGTGTTTTGAAGGTGCGTTATTTAATAAAGTTCAGTAAGGAAGGTAACATAAAATTTGTAGCTCACTTAGATTTAATGAGAACAATTCAGAGAATGCTTAGGAGATCAGGACTTCCTATACAATATTCTAAGGGTTTTAATCCACATATAAATTTATCTTTAGCTCAACCACTAGCAGTAGGTGTATACTCCTCTGGTGATTATATGGATGTTGGTTTTGAAGAAGAGATAGATGAGAATGTAATAAAGGAAAAGTTAAATGCTAGTGCACCTGCAGGGGTAAAAGTCTTTGAGGCTAAAAAAATAAAAGAGGAGCAAAATAAAAAGGTATTTAAATCCATGGCAGCAATTGACGCTGCAAAATATCGTATAAGGATAAAATACAATAATGTAGATTCTCTAAATGAAGATATAGAAAAATTGCTAAGCTTGAAAGAGTGGAATACTATTAAGAAGACAAAGACTAAAGAAGGTGAAGTAGATATAAGATCGCAGGTGAAAGACTTTGATTATAATATAGTAGACAACATTTTAGCTATACGTACCATTATATCCTGTGGTAGTAGAGAAAATTTATCTGCAGAGCTTTTAGCAAAGTTTATACAAGAAAATACAAGAGAAGCAAATAAGGATGCCTTTGTTGATATAAAAAGAGAAGAAATGTATGCTGAAGTCAAGAAAAAGCTAGTACCACTTTATAAGTATGCAGAAATGATATAAAGGCAGATCAGGAGTTAAGGTTTTTTTTCTATTAATCCTTAACTCAAAAAAGAGGTGATACTGTGAAGGAAATATTTATTGAAAGACAAAAAGAGCTCTTGAGAATTGCTATTAAAGAAAATGATAGACTTAAGGAGTGTTTTTTAGAAGAAGAAACCGGTGAACCATATCCTGGTGAGATATATAAGGGCATTGTGAAAAATATTGTCCCAGGAATAAAGTGTGCTTTTATAGATATAGGCCATAAAAAAAATGTATATATGTATATTGACAATAAATTTAAAAATACGAAGCTAAAAAAAGGTGAAGAAATATTAGTACAGGTAATAAAAGAGGATTTAGGAAGCAAAGGTGCCAAGGTTACTAATGCTATAAGTATACCAGGTAGGTATTGTGTATTAATGAATCTTAATAAAGATGTGAGTTTTTCAAAGAAAATAGAAGATAAGACTTTGAAAGAATACATTTGTATGAATATAGAGAAGCCTAAAGATATAGGGGTAATGATAAGAACTAATGCTGCTGGTGTATCAGTAGAGATTATTAATGAGGAAATAAATAAACTATATGGTATATATAATGATATAAGTAATAAGGCTAACTTTTCTGTTAAATCGGGTATTTTATTTAATGCTGGAGGAATACTTGGAAGGGTATTAAGGGATAAGATAAGTGGTGTTAACTGTAAAATATATGTGGATTCACAAGAAGATTATGATTACATAAAAGAGTTTTCAGGTGATATAACTGATACTAAGATAAGTATAAAGCTTCATGAGGAAATAAGAAGTATTTTTAGCTATTATGGTATTGAAAGAGAACTATTAAGTCTTAGAAATAATAAGGTTGGTTTAAATTGTGGAGGATATATTATTATTGATAAAACTGAAGCAATGTATGTTGTAGATGTAAACTCGGGAAAAAATGTAAAAAGTACTTCTATAGAAAAAACGGCCTTTATTACTAATCATCAGGCAGCAGAAGAAATAGTAAGACAAATAAGACTTAGAAATTTAAGTGGTATTATTGTTATAGATTTTATAGATATGGATAGTGAAGAAAATAGGCAAAAAATAATGGAGTGCTTAAATGAAGGTTTTATTGGTGATAAGAATAAAACTGTAATTTATCCTTTTACAGAACTTAACTTAGTTCAAGTAGCAAGAAGAAGATCTGGTAAGTCAATATATGAGTATATTGAGGAGGATTGTGGAACTTGTCTAGGAAAAGGAAAAAGGATAAAGTTTTCTTATATATGTATGCTTATAAGAAATGAAATTTTAAGAATTAATGAACAAAGAGATATAAATGATATACATATAGAAATAGACGAATCCTATAAGAATGATATAAAAGGTGATATATTAGGTTTTGTTAAAAATATAGATGCCTTAAATAAGAAAGTTTATGTTACATATAAGAAAGAGGAACATTTTAAGGTAGAAGCTCTGATTTTTATGAATCAGATAGAAAATTTGCAGATATCAAAGATTTATGGGTAAAATAACTTTACAAGTAATAACACATGTGATAAAATGGCTTTTGTAGACCGCACAGAAAGGGTTTTGTAAATCATAAATAAACTCTAAGTTTTTTATGTACCTTTAATGGCGAGACCGTATAGAGGAGGTGTATTTTAATGTACGCAGTTGTAGTTACTGGAGGAAAGCAATACAGAGTTTCAGAAGGAGACGTAGTATACGTTGAAAAACTAAACGCTGAAGTTGAATCAACAATCGAACTAGACAATGTTCTTGTAGTAAGCAAGGATAACGGAGAGTTAGTTGTTGGAAAGCCTGTAGTTGAAGGAGCTAAGGTTTCTGCTAAAGTTCTTGCTCAAGGAAAAGAAAAGAAGGTTATAGTTTTCAAGTACAAGAGAAAGAAAGACTACAGAAAGAAACAAGGACACAGACAAGCATACACAAAGATCCAAATAGAAAAAATTAACGCATAATTATGGTTAATGTAATATTCAATAAAAGAGATCGGGATCTAGTTTCTATTAGAATGGTAGGTCATGCGGAGTCAGTAGACGAAGGCTACGATATGGTATGCTGTGCTATTTCGACTATATCGCAGACTATACTAATAGGTATACTTGAAGTTTTAAAACTTAAAATTACATATTCTTTAGATGATGGCTTTTTAAATTTTTCATTAGAAAAATTACCAGATGAAGATATTGCAAAATGTCAAGTGCTTATGGAAACTATGTTACTCGGTTTAAAGAGTATTGAAATAGGATACGGTGAATATATAAAGATAGAAGTAGAGGAGGTGTAGTATACGATGCTAGTTATGAACCTTCAGTTATTTGCTCATAAAAAAGGGGTAGGTAGCTCAAGAAACGGTAGAGACAGTGAATCTAAAAGACTTGGAACTAAATGTGCTGATGGACAATTTGTTTTAGCTGGAAACATATTAGTTAGACAAAGAGGAACAAAAATACATCCAGGTGTTAACGTAGGTAGAGGCTCAGATGATACTCTTTTCTCAAAAGTTGACGGAGTTGTTAAATACGAAAGAGTAGGAAAAGATAAGAAAAGAGCTAGTGTATACCCTGTTGATGTTGAACAAGTAGTAGCAGAATAGTAAAAAGCACCCTAACAAAGGGTGCTTTTTTAAAATCTTTAATAAAAAAGTAATATTAAAAAATAGAATTTGGTTAATAATATATTTAGTAAGTTTGAGAATAACGGCATATATTGCGTTTACATATATATTTTTAATTGCACAATAAAGGAGTGAAACACTATGTTCGTAGATACAGCCAAAATATTTATTAAATCTGGAGATGGAGGAGATGGATCTATTTCTTTTAGAAGAGAAAAATACATAGCTTTCGGTGGACCAGATGGTGGAGATGGTGGAGATGGTGGAGACATCATTTTGGTATCAGATCCTAATTTGACTACACTTTTGGATTTCACATATAAGAGAAAATACCTGGCAGAAAGAGGCGGTAATGGTTCAGGATCAAAATGCTTTGGTAAAAATGGAGAAACTTTATATATAAAAGTTCCTATGGGTACAGTAGTTAGAGATGTGGAAACTAATAAAATAATGGTGGATTTGTCGCATCCAGGAGAGAAGTATGTAGTTGCAAAAGGTGGAAGAGGTGGAAGAGGTAATGTGAGATTTACAACACCTACTAGGCAGGCACCTGATTTTGCAGAACCTGGTATGCCGGGTGAAGAAAGATTTATATCATTAGAACTTAAAGTACTTGCAGATGTAGGATTATTAGGATTCCCTAATGTAGGAAAATCTACATTGCTTTCTGTAGTATCAAAAGCAAGACCCAAAATTGCAAACTATCATTTTACAACATTGAAGCCTAATCTTGGTGTAGTAGCTGTGCCTGGAATACAAAGCTTTGTAATGGCAGATATACCGGGAATAATAGAAGGAGCTGCTGAAGGTGTAGGACTGGGAATACAGTTCTTAAGACACATTGAAAGAACAAGAGTATTAATTCATGTAGTTGATATATCAGGATTAGAAGGAAGAGATCCTTTTGAGGACTTTGTAAAGATAAATGAAGAACTAAAAAAATATAGTATAAAGCTTTGGGATAGGCCTCAAATAATTGCAGCAAATAAAAGCGATATGCTTTTTGATGATCAAGTCTTTGAAGACTTTAAGAAAAAGGTTGGAGAGCTTGGATATGACAGAGTAATAAAAATGTCTGCAGCTACAAATCAAGGGGTAGAGGAATTAATGAAAGAAGCTGCTAGATTGTTAAGTACAATTCCTGTTACTGATATTGAAATAAGCGAAGAAGATAAGTTTGTACCAGAAGAAAAGAAATTTACTTACAGCATAAGAAAAGAAGATGGTGTATATGTTGTTGAAGGAAGTTTCGTAGATAGATTATTGGCAAGTGTAAACATAAATGATCCAGATGCTCTAAGATATTTCCATAAAGTATTAAAAAATAAAGGAATATTACAGGAACTTAGAGATTTAGGAATTGAAGATGGAGATATGGTAAGGCTTAAAGATTTTGAATTTGAGTACTTATTATAATTTGGAGGTAAACTAGATGATTACAAGTAAACAGAGAAGTTATTTAAGGTCTCTTGCAAATACAATGAGTCCAATATTTCAAGTAGGTAAAGGTGGAATAGAGGAAAACTTTTTAAAACAAGTAGATGATGCTTTAGAAGCAAGAGAAATAATAAAGATATCAGTATTAGGAAATAGCGATTATGGTGCAAGAGAAGCCTCAGACATAATTTGTGAAGAATTAGGTTGTGAGGGAGTTCAGGCTATAGGAAATAAGATTGTACTTTATAGAAAATCAAAAAAGAATCCTAAAATAGAAATCCCTAGATAGAACTTAGGAATTTAATTTATACATCATAGATGTATAAATTAAATTCCTAAGTTTGATGTTTATATTGAAAGATTAAAATTGATGGAGAAGGTAGTTATATGATTAAAAAAGCTATTTTTGGTGGTACCTTTGATCCTATACATAACGGCCATTTACATATAGCCTATGAGGCATTGTATAAATTTAATCTTAATAAGATTATTTTTATGCCATCAGGAAATCCACCTCATAAACTAGGAAAGAAAATAACAAATGCTTCTTTTAGATATGAGATGGTAAAAGCAGTTACTAGAGAGGAAAAATCCTTTGACATAAGTAGTTATGAAATAAATAAGATTAACTTAAGTTATACTTATCAAACCTTACAACATTTTAATGATCTTGAAAAAGATACTGAATGGCATTTTTTAACTGGCGCTGATTGTCTTATGGATATTGAAAGTTGGAAAAATGCTGATAAAATTTTTCAATTGTGCAAGATGGTTGTATTCAATAGACCAGGATATAACATAGAAAATATAGAAGAGCAAAAAAGTAAAGTGGAAAAAAAGTACAATGGTGAAATTATATTTTTAGATATACCATTGTTAGATATATCTTCAACTAATATAAGGAATACTGTAAGGGAAGGGAAAAATGTAAGTTATCTTTTGCCTGAAAGTGTTTATAATATAATTAAACAACTTAATCTTTATAAATATTAAAATATTTTATATTATTTTGGAGTGATAGGGATGTGGAGTGAAGAGCAAATAAAAGAATACCTAAAAGCAAATCTTAAAGCAAAACGATATGAACACGTTTTAGGTGTAAAAGAATCAGCGATTAAGCTGGCTGAAATATATCATGATGATTTAGAAAAAGCAAAAATTGCAGCACTTGTGCATGATTGTGCTAAAAATATGAGTGACGATCAGCTTATTAAAATATCAAAAGAGCATAATGTACATATTAATGAAATATGTAAGGAAAGTCCTCAACTACTTCATGGACCAGTAGGAGCTATAATTGCAAAGGAAACTATGGAAATAGAGGATAAGGATTTATTAAATTCTGTAGCTTATCATACTACAGGGAGAAAAGATATGAGTTTGCTAGAAAAAATCGTCTACATAGCAGACTATATAGAACCTAACAGAACTTTTCCAGGAGTAGAGAGTTTAAGAAGTTTAGCTTATAAAGATTTGGATTTGGCGCTGCTAAAATCTTTTGATAATACTATTAAGTTTGTCATTGATAGAGGGCAGTTATTGCACTTAGATACAATTGAGGCTAGGAATTACCTTCTATGTAAAGGTCACAAGTAGGGACAAATTAATGAATGTTGGCTTAATATAAAAATATATACAAGTTATTCTACATAAAACGAAAAGTTTGATATAATAGTATTGTTTGGATAGAATCAGTATAAAAACAGTAAAAGTATTACTGTTTGAATTTTAGGAGGGCTAGATATTATGGAAAAGCAAATAATAAGTACAACAAAAGCACCGGGAGCAGTAGGACCTTATTCACAAGCAGTTAAGGTTGGTAATTTAATATTTACATCAGGTCAAATTCCATTAGATCCAACAACTGGGGAATTAGTTGGAGGAGATGTTAAGAAGGCTACTGAGAGAGCTTTAGAAAATGTAAAAGCAATACTTGAAGAAGCTGGTACATCTCTTGATAAAGTTGTAAAAACAACTGTATTTGTAAAGAACATGGGTGATTTTGCTGCTGTTAACGAGATATATGCAAAGTATTTTGAAAAAGATATGCCTGCAAGATCATGTGTGCAAGTGGTTTTACCAAAGGATGCTTTTGTTGAAATAGAAGTGATAGCTTTAGCTGAGTAATTATACATAACTGATAGGGAGTGGACTTTAACAGTTCACTCCCTATGATTAGTAAGGAGCGTATTATGAAAGAAAATAAGCTTATTTTTAAAATAGAAGCTAGTGAAGAGAAAATGAAGCTAAGAGAATATTTAAGAGCTGTACAGAAATTATCAGGAAGACTTATTAAGGGAGCAGCTTTAGCGGGAAGAATAACTGTTAACGGAAACAGAGCTAAACTTAATTATGTACTTAAGACTAATGATGAAGTAGCTTTTGATTTAATAAAAGAAGAAAGTCAAAATATAGAACCAGAAAAAATGGATGTAGATGTGATCTATGAAGATAGTGATATAATAGTTGTTAATAAAAGGCCAGGAATGGTTGTGCATCCAACAAAAAGTTACCAATCAGGAACTTTAGCAAATGGTCTTATATATTATTTTAGAGAAAAAGGGGAAAATTGCATAGTTAGACTTGTAAGTAGATTGGATATGGATACGTCTGGTCTTATTATAATAGCTAAAAATCAGTTTTCACATATGGCATTAGCTAGAGATATGGTAAAGGATACTTTTGAAAAAAGTTATTTAGCTGTTGTTCATGGCAATATGTCAGAGACAAAAGGTACAATTAATCTTCCAATTTATAGACCCAGTGATGACAGTATAAAGAGGGCAGTTGATGAAAGAGGACAGGATAGTGTAACACATTTCGAAGTTATGGAAAGATTCAAAAATAGTGATTTGGTAAAGCTTACTCTTGAAACAGGAAGGACTCACCAAATAAGAGTACATCTAACTCATTTGGGTCATCCATTATATGGCGACGTACTATATGGCATAGAGGATGACAAAGAATATATATCACGACAGGCATTGCATGCTTATAGACTTAAATTTCCTCATCCAAGAACCGGTAAGGATATAGAATTAGAAGTAGGGTTACCTAAAGATATTATAGAATTGATACAAAAAATTAATGAGAGTTGATGACTGCAATTTTATATAAAGTCATCAACTCTTTTTTATTCAGTAAATACATGCTAGTATATTGTAATCTGGTCTAAGTTACCACTTCATCTTATAAGTCTCTACTCCAAAAGTTGAATTTTTTAAGAAGAAATACTAGAACAACAAAGATAGTAGCAATAAGCGGAATTAAGTATTCAATCCTGAAATCAATATTCTCAAAAAGATTTGATTGTATAGCCTGTTTTAATTCATGGTTACTTCCGCTCATCAATTTCAATGTGCCTATTGTTTTGTTATTTAAATTGATATTTGCATCCGCAATTACATCGCCAGTCTTAAAAAATTTAGCTGATAGATTCTCATCATTTAGAGTGCATTTAGAAACTATATTGCCACTGTCTTTTTCTTTAACGTAATAAAAATCGGAAGCAGCTAGTAAAGGAATATTTAAATCGCTATTTGTATAGGTTGTAACCAAATCTCCTTTAGAAAATAAATGCATAAGCTGAAAATTGTTAAAACCATAATTAAACAATGCTGCAGCATCTGGAAAAAAGGTTTTATTTTTATCATGTACTAATGCCACAATAAGTTTTTGACCATTTTTTGTAGCTGTAGATACATATGAATGGTCAGATTGAACAGTGTATCCTGTTTTACCACCCTCACATCCTTCATAATAAAGTTTGGATGATTTTTGGATTAATTTATTTTCATTCCACAAAGGTCTTTCCGCAGTAGACTTATTTGTAGGGGGAATTTTATAAAAACTAGTAGTAGCAATTTTTGTATACTCAGGGTTTTGGGATAACTCCTTCATTATAAGAGCTAAATCTCTAGCAGAGGTTTTATGTTTATCGTTGAATAAACCACTTGGATTTATGAAATTAGTGTTTTTTGCTCCAAGCTCTAGAGCCCTTTTATTCATTTCAATAGCAAATTTATCTATAGAACCACTTATGTGTTCAGCTAGTGCTTCTGCACAATCATTACCAGAAACAAGCAATAAACCATATAGTAATTCTCTAACTTTTATTTGTTCACCCTCAAATAAGTATATTTTACTTCCATCAACTATCGGTGGATTCTTACCTATTGTTACTACGTCATCTAATTTACACTTTTCTAAAGCTAACAGTGCTGTCATAAGTTTTGTAGTAGAAGCTGGTGGATATGCTGTATCTGGATTTTTCGAGTATAAAATTTCACCAGTTGTTGCATCCATTAGAACAACGCTATCTGCAGATACAACAGGGGGGTCTTCTTTGGCATAAGCTTTATATGTAATATTTAAAAAAATAATTGTAAACGATATTAAGAACATTATTATTTTTCTCATTCTTGCCTCCTAAAAAGTTACTAATCTTTATTATACCAAAAAAAATTTATTTATGCGACAGCATTTTAGTAAAGCTGTCAATAATTTAAGTTATGGGTAGAAAATAATTTTACTGGAGGTAAAAATGAGGAATAAAAAAAGACTTATAGGATCTATGGTAATCCTAATTATATTTTCTGTGTTTCTATTAGTGGGGTACTTTATATCAAAGCCATCTGAACCTGTAGATAGCAAAGAAGTATTCAATGAAATTCCAGCAATAGAAAGTAAAGAAAGTAAAGATATAACAACATATATTAATGGAGAAGTTAAAACGCCAGGAGTCTACAAAGTTAAAGAGGAAAGTAGAGTGGAGGATTTAGTTAAGATGGCAGGGGGATTTACAGAAAGTGCAGATAAATATAAGTTAAACCTGGCAAAAAAACTAAAAGATGAGGATTATATATATGTAGACAAGAAAGTTGAGGGGCAAAGTGGAGTCGCTGCACCTCAAGGCTCTAAAAGTAATGGCGTAGGACAGGATGGCAAAATAAATATAAATGCTGCTTCAAAAGAAGAGTTAAAAACTGTGCCTGGCATAGGAGATGTTACAGCTCAGAAAATAATTGACTATAGAGAAAAAAGTGGCTCATTTTCTGCAATTGAAGATTTGAAAAAATTAGGCGGGATAGGGGACAAAACCTTAGAAAAAATGAAAGATAAAATAGATGTAAGATAAAAATTTAGATTTATAGTCATTGTAACTCATAATATGGAAAATTAATTTGCCGCATATTCCCACCATAGTGATTTTAAGCCTTGAGAGGATTTACGTAATTCTTTCAAGGTTTTTATTTATGATAAAGCCAGGGAGGAGATATCCTCTCTACCCTGGATTGTTTGCTGTTTCTTTTTTGTGTTTGCGCTTAAAAAAGCCAAAGATACTGTTCTCATCAGGTAGCACACTGGCTTCAACAGCTTTCTTGTAAGCATCTTCTAAGTTATCTAATGCTTGTGCAAATTCTTTACAAACCTGGTCATGCTTTTCTGTGTGCTCTTTTTTTATAGAAGCTATTATAGAATCCTTATCTACTAGTTTCTGCTCGAGGTCCTGTACTCGGGCTTCGGCTTTAGAAAGTTTTCCTCGAAGCTCTGTTAACTCCAAATTGATATCGGAATTTCTAACTAGCTGCATATATAGGTCATGGGCAGATGTACTAATTTCAGTAAGCTGCTTAGAGGCTGTAAGTGCTGCCTCATTGAGCGTAATATTGTTAAACTCACCGTTTAACTCCCGTTTATAAAGATCTACCAGGTGTTGAAGAAAATCATTGGGTTGTCCTCCATATTTTTTCTGAAGATTCGTTAAATCTTGTTTTAACTCCATTGAAACTCGTTGACTATAAGATGGCATACTCGCCATGTAAATCACCCCCTATAAAGCTTATATTCTACGTGTATGTGATAATTTCCTTTTTTTTACATAAATTATATTAAATTTTTTAAGCTCTAGATATATTTTCTCACGTTAGAGAGAGTGCTTGTCGTCCTAATACACAGCTTTTTTACAGTAATGTTTTTTTATCTTCATTAATATCCAACGAAGGGCATAAAAAGCTATTAGGTGGGGAAAATTTAGGAAAGGAATAAATTAAGACAGAAGGTAGGATGAGTTAAATGAGTAGTATTTCTCAAAGGATTGAAAGATTGCCTGTTACACCTATGCTTTGGAGAGTTCTGTTTTTAACAGGAATTGGATGGCTCTTTGATGCTATGGATCAAGGGATGGTTGCTGGTGTAATGGCTGCAATCGGAAAAGAGTGGAAGCTTACTCCCGCTGATTTAGGCCTGTTAGGAAGTGCTTCGGCGGTAGGAATGGCTATTGGAGCCGCTGTTGCCGGGATGGCTGCTGACAGATGGGGTAGAAGAACAGTTATTACCTTTACTCTTGTGTTATATGGGTCAGCCAGTGCTGTGTCTGGAATTGCTCCTAACTTTAGCTTGTTATTGTTGTTCCGATTTTTAACAGGGTTAGGCTTAGGTGGGGAGCTACCAGCAGCATCTACTTTGATTAGTGAATTCTCACCTGCTAAGGCTCGAGGTCGGATGGTTGTTTTGCTAGAGAGTTTCTGGGCTTGGGGATGGATTCTTGCTGCTTTAATCGCTTATCTCTTAATTCCTGTTTATGGCTGGCGTATTGGATTCTTCTTAGGAGGAGTACCAGCATTATATGCCGCCTATCTCAGAAAAAATATTCCGGAGTCTCCACGATATTTGGAGCAAAAAGGCCGTTATCAGGAAGCGGATGAAATTGTAAGTAAAATGGAACAGCAGGCCGGAGTAAAAAGCAATAAAGTATCTGTAGTTAATCAGTTGAAGGAGGAGAAGATAAGTAGCATCAAGCTTTCAGATTTATGGTCAAAAGTGTACCTTAGGCGCACTCTTGTGTTATGGATTCTATGGTTAGGTATTAATTTTGGCTATTATGGATTTGTTTTGTGGATACCTACTCTCCTCGTCGGCAAAGGGTTCAGTTTAGTAAGGGGGTTCGAATTCACATTAATTATGAGCATTGCTCAGCTACCTGGATACTATAGTTCTGCCTATCTGATAGAGAGAGTTGGTCGCAAAGTAGTTTTAGTAGTTTACTTAGCAGGCACTGCCTTATCGTCATATCTATTTGGTCAAGCGACATCTGTAACTACTGTACTTGTTTTTGGTTGCCTACTTTACTTTTTCAGCTTGGGAGCATGGGGTGCAGTGTATGCTTATACACCGGAAGTTTATCCTACAAGGGCTAGGGGCAGCGGAGTCGGTTGGGCAGCAGCAGTAGGCCGCATTGGTGCCATTGCCGCTCCTTATATAGTTGGATTAGTGTATGGAATTAAGGGTAAAGAGGCTGGATTCACTTACGTATTTGTTATGCTCACTTTAGTGTTTGCAGTGGTAGCAGTGGTGATTGCTCTATTAGGAATTGAAACTAAAGGATTGACTCTCGATGAAATCAACATATCTGAACTGTAACTAGGTATTTTAAAACATACTAGTTAATCCACTGATATAAGATGTATAAAGACTTTAAGTTATTCTGAAAAAATTGTTAAAAATCTTTTTATTATATAGAATTGAATAAATGGTCTTGCTATAAGAGAAAATAGTAGTGTATCCAATATTTAAGGAGGGATTTTCATGAGAGAAGGAGTTATTCCAACAGCTCTAGGAGCGGTAGTAACAGCTGGAGCTGTAGCTATGCGAGCAATGGATATAAAGAAAAGAGGAATGAAGAAGAGAGAAATAATGCCAATGATTGAGACTGGTTTGGTAGGTTTTGGATTAGCTCATATAGTGTTAGGTGCCATAGATTTAGTAGAACATAGATAACTAATTTATCCGATGACTACCCGCTCTAATACTCCCATCTTTTTCAAAGTGTACGTTACGAGCGGCTATGTCCTTGGATTCGTTCAACTAAGAATCAGGTGGGGGTTAAATGTCTAAATGACATTTAACGGGCAAAGCCCCGGGTCGTAGACGAAACCCCATCTGATTCAAGTTTACGCTTCATATAACTTGGAAGTAAAGAAAAGCAGTTAGTGTATATCAATAATATACACTAACTGCTTTATCAATTGTTTTTATATGATATAATAATATTAATTATACTGGCATGGAAAGGTGGAAAGGTATGATTCAATGGTATGGCAGTCCTTGGAGTGAAGCAGTAAAAAGTTTAAAAAGCAATATATATTCCGGTCTTGACGAGGAGCAAATAAAGCCTTATAGAGAGCAGTATGGGGAAAATGTAATTCTTATACCAAAAACAAAAAGTTTAACTTCATTAATTATGAATCAAGTAAAGGAATTATGGATAATATTATTATTTATCTGCTCGGCAATCTTTTTGTATTTTCAAGAATTTGCAATGGCAGGAATGGGAGTAACTATTATAATTGTAAGTACTCTTTGTTTTGCGCTAAATGAATACAATGAAGAAAAGAATATTAAGGAGCTCCAAAGATTTAATAAGGGCTTTGCAAGAGTAGTCAGAGAAGGAAGAACTTTAAAAATACCTTCTACAGAATTAGTTGTTGGAGATATTGTTATTGTAGGAAAAGGAGAAGGTGTACCTGCAGACTTAAGAGTAATAGAAAGTGATGAATTAAAGGTAAATGAATCATCAATTACAGGTGAAAATTTTATATCTGAAAAATATGAGACTAAAATAGAGGATAAAGAATTAGCATTGTCTGATATGAAAAATATTCTATTTAAAGCTTCAGTGGTGGTAGGTGGAAGTGGAACGGGAATTGTTATTGCCACTGGTATGGATACTCAAATATCTAATATAATTAAATTGTTTTTTGGAGAAAAGGAAAAAACTGAGTATTTTAACCGAAGAGTAAATAAGATAATTAATTATGTCAGTGTGCTTATATTAGCTTTTATGATATTCAATATTTCTGTAGGCAGCATGGTTTTTAAGGAGAAAATAACTTATATACTTAGAGATTCCGCTGTATTCGTACTTAGTTCCATTCCTCAAGGTATGGTGATTGTTATTACAATAGTTTCGGCTATATTATTTAAGAAGATGAAGAAAAGTTCTATAATTATGAAAAATATATCTGTAGTAGAGAAGTTTTCTTCTGTAAATGCTATTTGTACTGATAAAGTAGGAGCCTTTTCTAAGGATAAGGTGAAAGCAGTTAAGGTATATACCGATGGAAATATAGTTGATACTTATGGACAATTTTTAGATAACAATGAACAAGGCGCAAAAAACGGAAACCTATATAGAATACTTAGCATAGGAGTTTTATGTAATGATACTAAAACTAATGTAGGTAAAATAGTAAGTCCGAAAAATGATCTAATTGAACTTGCTCTTATTGCTTTTGGGTTAGAAAATGGTATGGATAAGAAAAGACTTGATAGAGAACATAGAAGAGTTCTTCAAATTCCTTTTGATACTGAAAGAAGAATAATGACTACAATAAATGTCATAGATGAAAATTATAGAGCGAACATTAAAGGTACTGTTGATTCTCTTTTAAGTAGATGCACCCATATAATGAAGAATGGTGTAGAAACAGAGATTACAGAAGAGGATATAAATGCAATTAAAAAAGCAGATATAACTATGTCAATTGAAAGTCTATCTGTAATTGGATTCGCATATAGAAACTTTAATTATGAGCCAAGCCGTAAGGAAAATATTGAAAGTAATTTGGTCTTTGTTGGATTAGTCGGATTTGAAAATGTCTTAAGAGAAGAAGCCATAGAGTCTATAAAAAAGAGTAAGGCATTGGGGATTAAACCTATTATTATAACAGAGGATAGTAAACTCACTGCTTTTGCGTTTGGTAAAAAGATGGGAGTTATATCAAAACTTCAAGAAATTGTATCCGGTGTAGAAATTGATAATATGTCTGATGAGGAATTTGAACGTATCGGAGAGAAAATAGGTATTTTCTCAAGAATAAGCCCAAGGAATAAAGTGAAAGCAATAAAGGCGCTAAAGGGCTATGGATATACTACAGCTATAACAGGTTCGAAGTTAGTAGACTTACCCTCGCTAAAAATTTCAGATATAGGAATTACTACTTCAAAGAGTAATATAGTAAAAAAGCTATCAGATGTTCTATTAAATAATATTAATTTTGTAGATATTCTAAATGTGTTAGAAGATTCAAGAAAAATAGTCAGTGTGTTAAAAAAAGTAATTTCTTATATTGTCAGTTGCAGTGTTACTATGGTTACATTCATAACACTTATCTATTCGTGGAAATATAAAGTGCCATTAATGGCTGTAGAAGCCTTTTGGTTTAATAATATCATAATGATACTATCATCTTTAGCCTTAATATATCAGTATAAGGATGAAGTTTTATATGGTGTAGAGTCAGTTATTGATAAAAATATTATAAAAGAGAGAGCACTTTTTATAGTATCACGTGGAGTTTTAATGGGAATCATAGCTTTTGTAGTCTTCGTACTAGGTTATAGTAAGGGAATCGGATTTGCCCAAGTTACTGCCTTTACTATATTAAATTTAAATGCTGTGTTTTTTAATTATAGTTTTTCAAATAAGTTACTATTTAAGAGTAAGATTTCTAATTTGATTATATTACTAAATGTTATTATACAATTTGTATTTTCGATTATAATCTATGGGATAGCAATCATAATTAATATAGCCTATTGGAAGACTGTAGGCATTTTCATGTGTATATGGATTGTAATAGCGATGGTTGGTAAGTTTAATGAAGAAGGGCAGTATGATTAATTTTCCTGTTACCTGGATAGAATAACAGGGGGAGGTGGACTGCGAAATGGTTGAAAATATAAAAAAACCTATGATGTATTATGCTGTTTCAGTATTCATAGGATGTCTTTCCGCCTTTATGTTATATCAGAATCTAATAATAGGTGCAGTTATTGCTGCATCTTTTTTTACTATTTTCTTTTTTACAATAGACAGGAACTTTTTTATTATAAATATCATTTTCTTTTTAATGGGTATCTTTAGCTTTATGATGTACTTTAACCTAAAGGTTCCAAATCATATAGAAGTTAGAGTAGATGATAAGAAAGGATACTATTACCAAGGAAATTATAAAGGTAGAAAGCTTATGCTGAGTGGAAAAATAAAGGATATTAAAGAAGGGGAAAAATTAGATGTATATGGAAAATTCGAAAGTAACAAGGATTACCCTAGAGGGATTATAGGTAAATATGATATAGAAAAATACGTCAGGGGCAAAAATGACTTTATTTATTATTTGTACGATGTAAAGAGAAATATATATGTGCAATTTAAAGAAATTCTAGGTGAAGAAAAATCAGCAATTATAATGGCGTTGTGTTATGGTGACACAGAATACCTTTCTATGAGTCAGAAAAGCAAATTTCAACAACTAGGAGTAGTTCATGCTGTTAGTGTATCTGGATTTCATATGGCGATTATCTACAAAGTATTAGAAGGATTAATAGGATTAAAGCTTTCTATTTTAGTCTGCTTTATTTATATACTCTTTACTGGAATTCAAGCATCCACTGTAAGAGCATTTATAATGATATTTATATTTAAGTTTTCAAAATTAGTATTTAAAAATTATGATAGCATGTCTTCTCTAAGCTTTTCAGCATTAATTTTACTGTTAATAAAGCCTTACTATATAATGGATATTGGATTTATGCTTTCATTTCTAGCTACAATTGGCATACTTTTATATTATAAAAAAATATTGAGATTTTTATATAAGTTACCTGAAATCCTTGGAGAAAGTTTAAGTATAACTTTAAGCTCTCAAATATTCTCTATGCCTTATATTGCATTTACTATACAGAGTTTTAGTGGAGGGTTTATAATAGGAAATGTACTTCTGCTTCCTATGTATTCAGTTTTAGTGATATTAGGAAATATAGCGCTTCTATGCTGTTCTATAAAACCAGTATTTCAATTTTTGAATTTTGGGATAAATTTTATACTGACCGCTGTTGAGGGAGCAAACTATTTGATTTTAAAAGTATGTCCTGCTGTTACTCTTTTAGGATATTTAGATGGCATAGCTTTTATTTTGATATATATGAGTTTTGTATTTTACAGGCACGGATATAAAAAGTTCAAATACTTACCTGTTTTTGTTTTGCTTACGATGGTATGCTCAAGTTATAGCTTTGTTCCACAGGTTTACTATACCAAGTTTCTGAATGGAGAAGCTGTTATTATAAAGTATAAGATGGATAGTACCATGATATGCAATTATGATCAATCTTCAGCAAAGAAGGTAATAAGTATTAAAGAGGAAATGGGTGTGAATAAAATTATTACTAATCCTCAAAATAGCTCCTTAATTAAACTTAATAGCGGTTTATGTGTGCAGGTGATTCCTTATTATAAAAATAAATCTATAAACCTAGCCTTTCTAGATAGAGATACAAAGCTAATATTTATTAATAGTGATGTGAAAAAGGACGATATAGCAGCCTTTAATGCTGACAGTATAACGAAACTTCCTGCTAGGGATATGTCAAATAATTCATTTAAAAATACAGATTATACTAGCGAAAATAAGTATAATTTATATGTTATAATGTTTAACAGGGTATTTAATATGTACTAGTAAATAGATAGTTAGTTTTGAGGTGCTTAAAAATGATAGATATATTTACTTTGAAGGAAAATGTTAAGAAAGGTTCTATAGAAAATTGTTATGTTTTTTGTGGTAGTGATGAACAGCTTATTAAAGAAGGGGTTTACTCTATAGTAAATAAACTTCTAGATAAGAACTTTATGGAGCTAAATTATGTTAAGTTTGATGGAAATTCATTAGATAGCTTTGATCCTGTAGTTAACGCTTGTCAAACTTTACCATTTATGAGCGATAAGAAAGTTGTATTAATATATAGAGCATCTTTTATTCAAGATGAAAAAGGCGATAGTAAACTTTCGGCAGATAAATCTTTTAAAGAGGTTAGTGAATATATAAAGAATGTACCATCACATTGTGTTCTAATTCTTTATGATGTATTTAAAGGTAAGAGGGATAAACCTGGTAAAAGAATATATGCGATGGATAAAAAAGTATGTGTAATTAAAGCAGATAAAATAAAAGGTCAGCAACTGGAAGGCAAAGTAAAAAGCTTTTTTGAAATTAGAGGTAAAAAAATAGAAAGAATAGAGTTAAAAGTTTTTTGTAGCTTAATGGAAGATAACAATTTAAGTGTAATTGAAAATGAAGTGGAAAAACTTTGCTGTTATGTTGATGATAGAGAAATAACTAAAGATGATATTAAAACATTATTCCTAAAGAGCAATGATGATGATATATTTGATTTAGTAAATCCTATATCACAGAAGAAGGCAAGAGAAGCTCTGGGGGTCTTAAATGAGCTTATATATAAAGGTGAAAAAATACCTCACATACTAAATATGATTGAGAGACAATTTAATTTATTGTTTAGAGTAAAGGTTAGTTTAGAAAATAGAAAAGGCAAACAAGATATCATGAAGGAATTGAATATTAGATCTGAATATGCCTGTGATATGCTCATAAGTCAAAGCAAGAAATTCACTATAAGGCAACTTCGACGGGCTATAGAACTTTGTTTAAATACAGAGCAAAAAATAAAAAGCTCATCTGTAAATGAAAAAACAGAAATGGAACTTTTAATAATAAGTGCTATTGCGGGATAAATGAAAACTGGAGGCATAAGAGCAGATGGTCATCAAATAAATAAACAAAAAAATAAATAACCGGTTGAAAAAACCGGTTTATTTATTAAGCAGTTAAGCCGTTTAACTTTGCAGCTAATCTTGACTTGTTTCTTGCTGCCTTGTTTTTATGTATTATTCCTTTTGATGCAGCCATATCTAGTGCTTTAACAGCAGCTACAAAAGTAGTTTTAGCTTCTTCAGCGTTTCCGCCTTCCACAGCAACTAAGAATTTCTTTACAGCAGTTTTCAATGCTGATTTGATCATTCTGTTCTTAAGAGTCTTAGTTTCAGTAACTTTGATTCTCTTCTGAGCTGATTTAATATTTGCCATAATTTCACCCCCTTATATTTTTATAGGGTCTCAACAGCTTTGGGGAAAATTTGCTAGTGAGTCTCGTTTATTCAACAAATGATATTATAGCATTAAACAACACTACCTTCAAGTGTTTTTTTTTGTCAATAGGTAAAAAGGAATAGGTCACAGAAATAAGGAGAACCTAATACTAAAAATTGAGGTATTTTAGACAAGGATAAATGTTGGAAGGAGTGAAGTTATGTTTAGTATTAGAACAGATTTAGCTGTAGAAGCAAAAGAGATATATCAAAAACAGAATAATGAAATACCGGGAGTAGAAGTTCAAGAAAATGTTGAAGGAGATATAAAGATAACTTATGTAAAAGTAATAAATGACGTTGGAGAAAGGATGATGGGAAAACCAAAGGGTACATATGTGACTATAGATATGCCTAGATTTACTCATTATGATGGAGAGACTATGGATGATCTAAGTAGAGTTCTTGGTAAAACTCTTTCCACTATGATAAAAATTGATGACAGCATGACAGCCTTAGTAGTAGGTCTTGGGAATTGGAATGTAACTCCAGATGCATTGGGGCCTAAGGTTGTTTCGAAAATTATGGTAACAAGACATTTAAAGCAATTAATACCAGATCAAATTGATGAGGGAATTAGACCAGTATGTGCCATAGCACCAGGAGTCTTAGGACTTACAGGCATGGAAACAGGAGAAATTATAAAGGGTGTTGTAGAAAGAGTAAAACCAAACTTAATAGTATGTATAGATGCTTTAGCATCTAGAAAAATGGAAAGAGTAAATTCAACTATACAAATTGGTAATACAGGTATATCTCCAGGTTCTGGAGTAGGGAATAAGAGAATGGAAATAAGCGAGAAAACCTTAGGAATACCTGTGATAGCTATAGGAGTACCAACAGTTGTTGATGCAGCAACTATGGCTAATGATACTATTGATATGGTTTTAGATGAAATGATAGAGCAATCCCAAAAGGGTGGAGAGTTTTATAATATGTTAAAATCAATAGATAAAAATGAAAAACAAAGAATGATTCAGGATATTTTGAATCCATATGTAGGAAATCTTATGGTGACTCCAAAGGAAGTGGATGTAGTAATAGATTCTGTTTCTAAAGTAATTGCAAATGGAATAAATATAGCTCTTCAGCCAGCTTTGGATATAGAGGATATAAATAAATTTTTGAATTAAATTCATAGTAATAGAATAGATTCCCCTCACATATAAATTTATTATACCAGAACTATGCAGAAGATAGATTTACATGAGAGGGGGGAAGCTGCTTTGAGATTTTTCATGGCGGTGAAGTAATTGAGTTACAAAAAGATAAATAAGAAAAAAGACTTTAAACTAAAGGCATTTATTTTAATGCTAAGTGCACTACTGATTATTATTTTACCATGTGCAGCGAGAGCTAACACTACTAGTAGTAATATTAAAAGAAACATGGTCTATGTTGAGATTTTAAACTATGCTATGCCTGTAGTTAAGGCCACAGCTTTTAATGAGGATGATATGGCGGAAAATGGATTCTCCATTGGTCAGACTGCATTACAAATGATTGGACTTAATTTAAATAGTCCTCTATCAGTACTTAGCAGAGAGGTAGCTTTCATTGGATTAAATGATACAAGTTCAAAAGATAAACCAAATGTAGACTTTAATCAGTTTAAACTTGATGATAAGCAAGTATCAAGAGAGGTTAATAATTCTGGGCAAAATTCTAATGATAATTTGGATTTAGAAAATAAAGTGGTAAATTTATATGATCCAAAATTAAAAAAGGCTATAAACGCTAATAAGCCTGAAGTCTTAATATACCACACCCACACTACAGAAAGTTACAAACCAGGTAATGCAATAAGTTCAGATAATACACAAAATGTTGTTGCCGTAGGTGATGTGTTAGTAAATGAACTTCAATCAAATTATGGAATATCTGCAATAAATGATAAAACTGTACACGATTTAGAGGCCTATACTCAAAGTTATGCTAGATCCGCAGTAACATTAGATAAGTACTTAAAACAATATGGTGATTTTAAATTAATAATAGACTTGCATAGAGATTCAGTTGAGGATAAGAAGGCGATTACTACGAAAATGAATGGAGAAAATGTAGCTAAAATATCCTTAGTTATGGCTAGAAAAAATCCACACTTTGATAAAAATATGGCTCTTGCAAATAAGTTTATTCAGACCTCTGATAAGTTATTCCCTGGTTTATGTAGGGGAGTGATATACTATAATTATGGTACAAGGTATTTT
The DNA here is from genome assembly GCF_001623875.1 of Clostridium magnum DSM 2767. Taxonomy (GTDB): domain Bacteria; phylum Bacillota; class Clostridia; order Clostridiales; family Clostridiaceae; genus Clostridium_AM; species Clostridium_AM magnum. The sequence continues at coordinate 927,938 of NZ_LWAE01000001.1, forward strand.
AATCAAGATAAGAGCAATAATGCTATATTAATAGAAGTAGGTGCAGACATTAATACAACAGACGAATCAAAGGCGTCAGCAAAATATATTGCTAGAATTATAGCTGAATGTTTAAATAGATAGTTGTAGTATTTTAACCTAAGAACTAGATAGGGCGAAGGCTTATCTAATTCTTAGGTTTAGTTTTATTTCTAAGTATTTGCCAGCTAGTTTGTACTTGGGTATCTTAAAAAAATAATTGATCAATCTGTTAGTATATTTTTGAGATGTATTAACAAAAGTTAATAAAGATTACATAAATTTGAATAAATAGTGTAAAAAGAGTACATCCTTAAATAATAGGATAATTGAAATTTTGATATGAGGAGAGATATATTTTAATTTCAGTTTCTAATTTATGCTTAGGGGTGTTTTTTATTTTGAGGAAGAAAGGAATTATATTAGTTATAATAATATGTTTTACAATAGTCACATATGGTTTTGTAAATATAAGCAATAGTCTACCAAAGTTTATAAAGGATAGATCGTCGCTTAAAATAAATTATACATTATCTCCTTTTGATTTTAGAATGGATCTTCATGGATATTCTTTTTATGTAAATAAAAAGGTAGTGGAAAATATGAAAAGTAGCTCTGAAAGACTATTGGTAAATATCGAAGATGGGTTTCAAAAGAGTACCTCTAAAATTATGAATAAGACTTCTAACTTTATAAATAATACAACAAATGTATTTAAAAACTTAGAAGATAAGATAGGTAATAAAATACAGAATAAAGTTAAGTGAGAGCCTAGTGTAATTTAGGTACAATATACTTTTCACTATAGTACTCTTGTGTTATAATCTACTATGACTACTTATAGTATTTAGGGTATACAAAAGATTTGCAACAATCTGCAAGTCTTTTAAATTGTGAATTAGTAATGGAGGTTAAAAGCAGTATGCAGAGCGAAAGACAAAAATATATAAGAAATTTTTCAATAGTTGCTCATATAGATCATGGTAAGTCAACCCTTGCAGATAGATTAATACAAAAAACAGGTACCCTTACTGAGAGAGAAATGGAAGAACAGGTACTTGATAATATGGAGCTTGAAAAAGAAAGAGGAATAACAATAAAGTCACAGGCCGTAAGACTTGTTTATAAAAGACCAAACGGTGAAGAGTACATTTTAAATCTTATAGACACCCCAGGACATGTAGATTTTAATTATGAGGTTTCTAGAAGTTTAGCAGCTTGTGAAGGAGCTATATTAGTAGTAGATGCTACTCAAGGGATACAGGCTCAGACTTTAGCTAATTGTTATTTAGCATTAGATCATGATTTGGAAGTGGTTCCAGTAATAAATAAAATAGATTTACCTAGTGCAAGACCAGAGGAAGTAAAACAAGAAATAGAGGATATAATAGGCATAGAAGCTCATGATGCACCTTTAGTTTCAGCTAAAACAGGAATTAATATAGAAGATGTGCTAGAGGCAGTGGTAGAAAAGGTTCCAGCACCAGCTGGTGATGAGGAAGCACCGCTAAGAGCTCTTATTTTTGATTCGTATTACGACACTTATAGGGGCGTTGTGTCTCATATAAGAGTTAAAGAGGGTAATATAAAACCTGGAACTGAAATAAGGTTAATGGCATCAAATAAAGTATACGAAGTTACAGAGACGGGGATATTTGTACCGACATACTTAGCGGTTCCAGAATTAAAGGCTGGAGATGTTGGATACTTTACAGCTTCAATAAAAAATGTTAGAGATGCTCGTGTTGGAGATACGGTAACAGAAGCTAAGAGGCCTGCAGGTGAAGCGCTAGAAGGATATAGACCAGCAGTTCCAATGGTGTTCAGTGGTATCTATCCGGTAGATGGAGCTAAATATAATGAATTAAAAGAAGCTCTTGAAAAACTTCAAGTAAATGATGCAGCACTATCTTTTGAGCCAGAAACGTCTATAGCTCTAGGCTTTGGATTTAGATGTGGATTTTTAGGACTTTTACACATGGATGTAATACAGGAGAGAATAGAAAGAGAATTTAACCTAGATATTATAACTACAGCTCCATCCGTTATATATAAAATAGGAAAAACTGATGGTACTGTTATAGAACTTACAAATCCAACTAATCTTCCTGATACTACAGAAATAAAGTATATGCAAGAGCCAATTGTAAATGCATCTATAATAACTCCCTCTGATTATGTTGGCCCAGTTATGGATTTAGCACAAAATAGACGTGGAATATTTAAAGATATGCAATATATAGATACAACCAGAGTAAGTTTGAATTATCAAATTCCATTGAATGAAATAATATATGACTTTTTTGATGCCTTAAAATCAAGATCTAGAGGATATGCTTCCCTAGATTATGAACTATCAGGGTATAGCGAAGCAAAACTCGTGAAGCTTGATATACTTTTAAATGCAGATATAGTGGATGCTTTATCTATGATAGTTCCGGATGAAAGGGCATATGCGAGAGGAAGAGCTATAGCGGAGAAATTAAAGGAAATTATCCCAAGACAAATGTTTGAAATACCTATTCAAGCTGCTGTTGGCGGAAAAGTTATAGCAAGAGAAACTGTTAAAGCTATGAGAAAAGATGTATTAGCAAAATGTTATGGTGGAGATATATCAAGAAAGAGAAAGCTTCTTGAAAAACAAAAAGAAGGAAAGAAGAGAATGAGACAGGTTGGAAGTGTAGAAGTTCCACAGGAAGCATTTATGGCAATTTTAAAAACAGAGGAATAGAGAAAGAAGAGGGTGTGTCTTCATGAATTCAGAGAAATTAGGTTGTAAAGAAATAAATGAAGTAGCATTATATATACACATTCCTTTCTGTAAACAAAAGTGTCTATATTGTGATTTCCCATCTTTTAGTGGAAAAGAAAAGCTTATGTTAGAGTATTCACAAGCACTAGCAAAAGACATTAATAGTATCGGTGAAAGAAACATAAAGACTATATTCATAGGTGGGGGAACTCCCACCTATTTATCGTTAGAAGCATGGAATAATATAAAAAATTCTATTGATAAATTAGATAAGACACTAAATTTAGAGTTTACAGTGGAGGGGAATCCAGGGACTTTTACTGAGGAAAAGCTCAAATTTTTAAAGACAATGGGAGTTAACAGATTGAGTATCGGTCTCCAGGCTTGGCAGAATTCTATGTTAAAAAAACTTGGTAGGGTACATACTGTTGAGGAATTTATAGAGAGTTATAGACTGGCAAGAAATATTGGATTTAACAATATAAATGTGGATTTAATGTTTGGACTTCCTGATCAAAGTTACGACAACTGGAAAGAAACTTTAGAACAGATTGTGGAAATGGAGCCTGAGCATATATCTTGCTATAGTCTTATAATAGAAGAAAATACACACTTTTGTAAAATGTATGATGAGGAAAAGTTTAAGCTTCCAGAAGAGGAAGTAGAAAGAAAAATGTATAGGTTTGCAGTGGATTTTCTTAAGTCAAACGGATATCATCAATATGAAATATCTAATTTTTCTAAAAAAAATAAAGAATGTAATCATAATTTAATTTATTGGAATTTAGAGGAATATGTTGGCTGTGGCTCAGCATCTCATTCATATGTTGATGGTGTGAGGTATAGAAAAGCCGAAAATATAGAAGAATATATTGCAGGGGTTAACTTAGGAGCTAATCTACAACTAGATGTTCATGAAAACTCTGTAAAAGAGGATATGGAAGAGTTTATGTTTATGGGATTGAGAAAGATAGCAGGTATTTCCATTGATGAATTTTATAAGAGATTTAATGTAGAAATATATTCTATATATGGAGATGTTATAAGAAAACATGTATGTGATGGACTGTTAGTTGAAAATAAGGGTAATCTGTTTTTAAGTGACAGAGGAATAGAAGTTTCTAATGTTGTAATGAGTGATTTCTTATTAGATTGAGATATATTATTAATTTTAATCGAATGAAAAAAATCCGTGAAAGTAGATTTTATAAGGGTTTGCAAGGATGGAGGAGTATTAATCAATTGATATTATGAGATATTTAAAGAAAAATGGAGAAAATATAGTAAATATCATTTTTAAATCTATAAAATTATTTTATATGATGAAATATTGTGATTTATGGAAGGTTGACAAATAAAATCATGAGTGATATTTTTTAATCATAGCGATTAGCACTCAACGATGATGAGTGCTAATAAAGAGGTGATATTATGGAAATGGATGAAAGAAAGATCAGAATACTTCAGGCTATTATAAATGATTATATAAATACTGCTGAGCCTGTAGGATCCAGAACCATAGCTAAAAAGTACGACTTAGGGATAAGTTCAGCCACGATAAGAAATGAAATGGCTGATCTTGAGGAAATGGGGTATTTGGAACAACTGCATAGTTCATCAGGTAGGAAGCCCTCTAATAAAGGATATAGGTTATATGTGGATAAATTAATGCATGTACCTAACTTAACACCAGAGGAACAACATATAATAAAAACTCAAATTATAGATACAGCTTTGTTTGAAATAGATAAAATAATAAAACAGACTACATCACTTCTATCTGAACTTACTAAACTGACATGTATAGTGAAAACTCCTTCAGTGAGTAGAAGTTATATAAAGTATATACAGCTTATTAACATTGACTCTAATAATGTGTTATTAGTTATAATAACAGACAATGGTATAATTAAAAATAATGTTATAAGAGTTGGCAAAAATGTAAGTGCAGAGGCATTAGCTAAATTAAGTAATATATTAAACATCAGATTGAAAGATCTAAATTGTGAACAGATAAATCTAGAAGTTATTAATAACTTAAGAATAGACTTAGCAGGATATGAAGATATATTTAATGCTACAATTCCAGTTTTATATGAGTGCTTAAGTAGCAGTGACAACCGAGAAATATATACAGAAGGGACAACAAATATATTTAATTATCCTGAATATAAGGATATTGAAAAGGCACGTGAATTCTTATCATTGCTGGATAACAAAGATAAAATCGTAGGGTTATTAAATAATGGTTCAAATATTTCGGTAAAGATAGGTAATGAAAACTTTATAGAAGGTGCAGAAGATTGCAGTGTTGTTTCTGCAGTTTATAGCTTAAATGATAGGCCTATTGGAGAAATCGGAGTAATTGGACCGACTAGAATACCTTACTCAAAGGTTATATCTATATTAGGTAATGTAGTAAGAGAGTTGAATTACATTTTAACACATTCTTACTTCGATGATAGGTAATTTGATACCGGTAATAGTAATTTTGAAATGCTAGATTGGAGGAAAAATCTAAATGTTCAACAGAAAAGATAAAAAGGTAGAAGATCAAAATGAAATTAGAGACAATGAACCTAAAGAAGAATTAGAAAATAATTCTGAGGAAGTTTTAGAGGAATGTGAAGTTGACACTGATAAAGTAGCTGCAGATGATTCTGATAAACTTTCACAAGCTTTAGTAGATGAATTGACAAAAAGTAATAAGAACCTAGTAGAAGAAAATAAGAAGATGAGCAATGAAAATGATACACTAAAGGATAGATTGGCAAGAACAGTAGCAGAGTATGATAATTTTAGAAAGAGAACAGCTAAGGAAAAAGAAGGTATATATACTGATGCTTGTGAAGATGTTCTAAAAGAAATGCTTCCTGTACTTGATAACTTAGAAAGAGCTATATCAGTAGATGGAACAGTAGATGACCTTAAAAAGGGAGTAGAAATGACAATAAAGCAATTTAAAAATGCTTTAGAGAAATTAAATGTTGAAGAAATTTCAACAGAGGGTGAGTTTAACCCTCATGTTCATAATGCAGTAATGCATGTAGATGACGACCAATATGGAAATAACCAGGTTGTTGAAGTATTCCAAAAGGGATATAAAAGAGGTGAAAAAGTTTTAAGACACAGTATGGTTAAAGTTGCAAATTAGCCTTAGGTAAAGCAATAAGATTAATTTTGAAAATATATAATTTAAGCAAGTTAAATTTTAGGAGGTAATTTATAATGGCAAAAGTAATAGGAATTGACTTAGGAACAACTAACTCTTGTGTGGCAGTTATGGAAGGTGGAGATCCAGTAGTTATAGCAAATGCTGAAGGTGCAAGAACAACTCCATCGGTAGTATCCTTCCAAGCAAATGGTGAAAGACTTGTAGGACAGGTTGCAAAAAGACAATCAATAACAAACCCAGATAAAACAATAATTTCAATAAAGAGACATATGGGAACAAACCATAAAACAAATATAGATGGAAAAGAATATACTCCACAGGAAATATCAGCTATGGTATTACAAAAGATTAAAGCTGATGCAGAAGCATACCTTGGAGAAACAGTTACTCAGGCAGTTATAACAGTTCCAGCTTATTTCAATGACAGCCAAAGACAGGCTACAAAAGATGCTGGAAAGATTGCAGGACTTGAAGTATTAAGAATAATCAACGAACCAACAGCAGCAGCACTTGCTTATGGTATGGATAAAATGGACACAAATCAAAAGATATTTGTATATGACCTAGGTGGTGGTACTTTCGACGTATCAATACTAGAACTAGGTGATGGTGTATTTGAAGTTAAAGCTACTAATGGAGATACAAAGCTTGGTGGAGATGACTTCGATGAAAAGATAATGAACTATATAGCTGATACATTTAAGGCTGAAAATGGTATAGATTTAAGAAATGATAAAATGGCATTACAAAGATTAAAGGAAGCAGCTGAAAAAGCTAAAATTGAGTTATCATCATCAACTCAAACTAATATAAATCTTCCTTTCATCACAGCAGATGCAACAGGACCAAAGCACATAGACTTAAACTTAACTAGAGCTAAATTTAATGAATTAACTCATGATTTAGTACAAAGAACAATAGAACCAATGAGAAAAGCATTAAACGATGCTGGACTTACAATAGGTGATATAGATAAAGTTATACTTGTTGGTGGTTCAACAAGAATACCAGCAGTTCAAGATGCAGTTAAAGAGTTTACTGGAAAAGATCCTTCAAAGGGAGTTAATCCAGACGAGTGTGTTGCAGTAGGTGCATCAATACAAGCAGGTGTTTTAACTGGAGATGTTAAGGACGTATTACTTCTTGATGTTACTCCATTAAGCCTTGGTATAGAAACTTTAGGGGGAGTTGCTACTCCATTAATCGAAAGAAATACAACAATACCAACAAAGAAGAGTCAAGTATTCTCAACTGCAGCAGACGGCCAAACATCTGTTGAAATACATGTTGTTCAAGGTGAAAGACAAATGGCTGTTGACAACAAGACTCTTGGAAGATTTACTCTTTCAGGTATAGCACCAGCTCCAAGAGGAATTCCTCAAATAGAAGTTACTTTTGATATAGATGCTAACGGTATAGTTAATGTTTCAGCTAAGGATAAAGGAACAGGAAAAGAAGCGAATATAACAATCACTGCTTCAACTAACTTAAGCGATGATGAAATAGAAAATGCTGTTAAAGATGCAGAAAAATTTGCAGAAGAAGATAAAAAGAGAAAAGAGTCAATAGAAGTTAAGAATAATGCTGATCAAATAGTTTACCAAACTGAAAAGACATTAAAGGATCTTGGAGATAAGGTTTCAGCAGAAGATAAGGCATCAATAGAAGAGAAAGTTAAAGCATTAAATGCTGTTAAAGATGGAAATGATATCGAAGCTATAAAGAAAGCAACTGAAGATTTAACTCAAGCATTCTATGCAGTATCATCAAAGATTTATCAAGCAAATCCTGAAGCAGCAGCTGGTGGTGCTGGTTTTGATCCAAACAACATGGGTGGAGCAAATGCAGATACTAAAAAAGACGATAACGTAGTAGATGCTGATTTTAAGGTTGAAGATGATAAATAATTAAAATCTTTAAAATAACTATTCACTAATTTAATAATGATAGTGTATAATATATAGCTGTAATGATTAAGGGATGAGTTCTACTCTTCCCTTAATTTTAAGTAATAAAGAACTTATTTATAGTGTTGTAATTAAGTGAGATTTAAATCAGTTATAGTTAGCTAAGGAGTAAATTTCAAGAATTAATAAACATTTTTGCAAAATAGCTAAAAAGCTATAGATGTGAGTTAGTTATTGAGGAAATTTAATAGGTGGTGAAAAAAGGATGGCAAAAAAAGATTTTTATGAACTACTTGGGTTAGAGAAAGGTGCAAGTGATGATGAAATAAAGAAAGCATTTAGAAAGCAAGCACTTAAATACCATCCAGATAGAAATCCAGGTGATAAAGAAGCAGAGGAAAAATTTAAGGAATTAAATGAAGCTTATCAGGTGCTTTCAGACCCGCAAAAGAAAGCTCAATATGACCAATATGGAACTACTGACTTTAACGGCGGAGGCTTTGAGGGTGGATTTGATTTTTCAGGCTTTGGCGGATTTGGAGATATTTTCGACTCTTTCTTCGGCGGTGGCTTCTCCGGTGGTGGCGGAAGAAGAAGAAATGGACCTGAAAAAGGCAGTGACCTTGAATATACTTTAAGTTTAACCTTTGAAGAGGCAGTTTTTGGATGCGAGAAACAAATCAATATAACAAGAAGTGAAAGCTGTGAAAAATGTAGTGGAACTGGCGCTAAGCATGGTAGTCATCCAAAGACTTGTGATAAGTGTGGTGGAACAGGACAGGTTAGGGTTCAGAGAAACACACCTCTTGGCAGCTTTGTAAGCATGAGTACCTGCGACAAATGTAGTGGTAAGGGAACAATAATTACAGACCCATGTACGGAATGTAAGGGAAAAGGAAAAGTCAGAAAGCAGAGAAAGATAAAAATTAACGTACCAGCAGGTGTGGATACAGGGAATATAATGCCTATGAGAGGACAGGGCGAGCATGGCAATAATGGTGGACCAGCAGGAGACTTATATGTAAATATAAGAGTTGCTAGCCATCCTACTTTTAAAAGAAAAGGCTTTGATATCTATATTGATACACATATAAGCTTTGCAAAGGCTACACTGGGAACAGAACTTAAGGTACCAACTGTAGATGGTGATGTTAAATATGAGGTTCCAGAAGGTACACAACCAGGAACTGTGTTTAGGTTAAAAGGAAAAGGAGTACCAAGAGTTAACAGCCATGGTAGAGGAGATCAATATGTTAATGTAGTTGTTGATATTCCTAAGAACCTAAATCAGAAGCAAAAAGAAGCCCTTTTAGCATATATGGAAGCTAGTGGAGAAATGCCAGAGGGAGAGGGATCTAAGAAGTCTTTTATCGACAAAATAAAGGATAGTTTAAAGTAAGGCAGTTAAAAAACTTTGTTTCTCATAATTAGAGAAACAAAGTTTTTTCTTATGATATGTATTGACAGTGTTAGGCTATAATTATAAAGTAGACTTATTAAGAAAAAGTGGAGGTAAGGTATGGATAAGGAATGGATGGAAGTCACAATTGTTACTAGTAGTGAGGCTGTAGAAGCAGTATCAGGTATATTATATAATACAGGAGTTAAGGGTGTATCAATAGAAGACCCTGAGGATATAGAGTTCAAGAAAAAGAATCCAGGTGATTGGGACTATTTTGATGAAACTTTACTAGTGGTAAAAGAAGGAGCAATTGTAAAGGGATATTACAAGAAGGATGAACATTTTGATGAATATTTAAAATATATAAAAGATAGCGTTAACAATTTAGATGAGTTTGGCATAGAGAAAGGTAAGGGGTTAATTACTGCATCTAAGGTGAATGAAGAAGATTGGGAAAATAATTGGAAGAAGTATTATAAGCCTACTAAGATAGGTGACAGAATAGTTGTAAAACCTATATGGGAAAATTACGAAGTAAAAGACGAAGAAATAATTGTAGAGCTTGATCCAGGAATGGCTTTTGGTACAGGAACCCATGAGACTACAAGAATGTGTATTAAAGCTCTAGAGAAGTATGTAAAACCAGAATCTACAGTTTTCGATATAGGAACAGGTTCAGGAATATTAGCTATAACTGCAGCAAAGTTAAAAGCAAAAGAGGTTATTGGTGTTGATTTAGATCCTGTAGCAGTAAACTCTGCATCGGAAAATGTTAAATACAACAACATAAATAATATAAAAATACTTCATGGAGACCTTATGGAAGTTATTGAAGGAAAGGCTGATATTGTAGTTGCAAATATTATTGCTGATGTAATAATATTCTTAGTTGATGGAGTTAAAGACTTTATTGCTGAGGGGGGAAGGTTTATATCCTCAGGAATAATATTAGATAGAAAGAATGATGTGGTAAAAAAACTTGAAGAATCAGGATTCGTAGTTGAAGAAGTAAATGTTGACGGAGAGTGGGTTTGTATTGTTGCTAGACTATAAGGCATCTTCAAAAAGTAACTAGTGGGTATGCTAGTATATTTTGTTTCAGATGCCTAATTCTTTGTTAAGAAGAGGTGGTTGTTGTGCATAAATTTTTTGTTCCAAGGAGTAATATACTTGGAGATACTGCTATTATTGAAGGTGACGATGTAAAGCACATATATAAGGTTTTAAGACTTGAGGTTGGAGATAATGTTAGTATAAATAACTGCGATGGAGAGGAATTCTTAGGACAAATTGAGGATGTAAATAAAAAACAGGTTACGGTAAAATGTGTTGAAAAATTAGCATTAAATAATGAAAGTCCGGTAGAAATATATCTGTTTCAGGGTCTTCCTAAATCTAGTAAAATGGATTTAATTGTTCAAAAAGCTACTGAACTTGGGGTAAAGGAAGTAACACCTATAATTACAGATAGAGTTGTAGTAAAAAACGAGTTAGGAGAATTTAAAAAATTAGATAGATGGAACAGAATTGTACTAGAGGCTTGTAAGCAGAGCAAAAGAAGTATAATACCTAAGGTAAATACTCCATTAGAATTTGAAGGGCTTTTAGAGTTATTAAAAAATATGGATTTAATAGTAGTTCCTTATGAAAATGCAGAAGGTCATGGTATTAAGAATATGGTGAACTCTATAAATAAAAGTCATATTAAAAAAATTGCAGTAATAATTGGGCCAGAAGGCGGTTTTGAGGAAGAAGAAATAAATAGACTTAAAGAATTGGAAGCATATATAGTAACACTTGGACCAAGAATATTTAGAACAGAAACAGCAGGGTTTGTTTGTGTATCTTTAATCATGTATGAGCTAGGAGATTTAGGAGGAATAAGCTAATGAAAGTTGCCTTTACTACTTTAGGTTGTAGAGTTAATCAGTATGAAACTGAAGCTATGACAGAAAAGTTTATAAAAGAAGGTTATAAAGTAGTGCCATTTGAGGGCTATGCAGATGTATATGTTATAAATACATGTACTGTAACTAATATGAGTGACAGAAAATCTAGACAGATGATAAGTAGAGCTAGAAGAACAAATGAAGATGCAGTGATCGCAGCGGTTGGATGCTATTCGCAAATTGCTCCTGAAGAAGTTGCCAAAATACAAGGTGTTGATGTAGTACTTGGAACTAAAAATAAGGGAGATATAGTATATTGGGTTAATAGAGCGAGAGAAGAGAGAGACCAAGTAATACAAGTTGAAGATGTACTTAGAAATGATATATTTGAAGATTTAAGAATAGATGAATATCAAGAAAAAACTAGGGCTTTCTTAAAAATTCAAGATGGATGCAATAGATTTTGTTCTTATTGCTTAATTCCCTTTGCTAGAGGTGCAGTGTGCAGTAAAGAACCAGAAAAAATCATAAAGGAAGTTAAAGAATTAGCAGCCCACGGTTTTAAGGAAATAATTCTTTCGGGAATACATATAGCTTCTTATGGAGCTGATTTAAGTGAGGACTGGAATTTAGTACGTATATTACAAGAAATAGATACTGTAGAGGGGATTGAGAGAGTAAGAATAGGTTCCATTGATCCTCAATTCTTTACAGAAGGTGTAATAGAAAAAATAAGTTCATTAAAAAAACTGTGTCCTCATTTTCATCTTTCACTACAGAGTGGATGTGATGAGACTCTTAAGAGAATGAATAGACGGTATACTACATCAGAATATAGGAAGATAGTAGAAGATTTAAGAGAAAATATAAAGAATGTATCGATAACTACAGATATTATAGCTGGATTTCCAGGAGAAACAGAAGAAGAGTTTAATATTACTTATGAATTTCTAAAAGAAATAAAGTTGTCTAAAATGCACATATTTAAATATAGTCCTAGAAAAGGTACTAAAGCTGCAGAAATGAAGAATCAAGTAGATGGAAGAGTTAAAGATGAAAGAAGTAGCAAACTTATAGAGCTTGATAAAGAATTAGAGAGAGAATTTATGAGTAGGTTTATTGGTGAGGATATGCCTGTGTTATATGAACAGAAACACAATGGTTTAGAAGGTGTCTATGAAGGGTATACTTCTAATTATATAAAAGTAGTAGCAAGTAGCAATAAAAGTATAGATGAACAGATTGTAAATACTAAGCTTATAGAAATTAAAGGTGAGCAAATAAAAGGGGATATCATCCAGTAAAAAATCGATATATGATGTAAAAATTAAAATTTTGAAAACTTTATTGTGGTTAGAAGGATATTTCATATAAATATTGAATACTATAAAATCAAGGGAGGTGAAACAGTGGAAGATTGTATTTTTTGTAAAATAATAAAAGGTGAAATACCATCTGATAAGGTTTATGAAGATGATATGGTACTAGGTTTTAAGGATATAAGTCCATGTGCTCCAGCACATGTTTTAATAATACCTAAAAAACATATAAGTAATTTAAATGAAATAGCTGAGGAAGATTCTAAGATAATTGCTCACATATATATAGTTGTAAAAGAAATAGTTAAGAAATTAGGTATAGATAAAACAGGATATAGAGTGGTTACAAATTGTGGAGATGATGGAGGCCAAACAGTCCATCACATTCATTTTCATGTGTTAGGTGGTAGAGCACTTCAGTGGCCGCCAGGTTAAATTTAAAAATAGAACCAATGAGATGAAACGAAATTGTTGACAGCTTCTAAAGGTATGTTGTATAATAGTCAATGTGCTATGTGACCCACATTGGCTGCGTTTAATTTTGAAAATTAAATTGAGCTAGCGGAGGGAGGGATAAGATATGTCAGAAATAAGAGTTGGAGAAAATGAAACTATAGAAAGTGCATTAAGAAGATTTAAGAGAAAATGCGCTAGAGCTGGTGTTCTTTCTGAAGTTAGAAAAAGAGAACACTATGAAAAACCAAGTGTAAAAAGAAAAAAGAAATCAGAAGCTGCAAGAAAGAGAAAGTTTAAATAGAGTACTTTTGAAAGAAGGTCTAAATAATGTCTCTTAAAGAAGTATTACAGGAAGACTGGAAGCAAGCTTTAAAAGCTAAGGATAAATTTAAAACGGATACAATCAGTATGGCTAGAGCGGCTATTCTATTAGTAGAAAAAACTGATGGAGAGCAGCTTGACGATGAACAAATCTTTGATGTATTAGCAAAGGAAGTTAAGCAAAGACGTGAAGCTATATTAGAATTTGAAAAAGGAAACAGGCAGGATTTGATAGATAAGGCTAATGCTGAAATAGAAATCTTGTTAGGTTACCTTCCTCAGCAGTTAAGTGAAGAGGAGATTTCCGGAATTGTTCGTCAGGCAGTTGATGAGGTGGGCGCTAATAGCATAGGAGATATGGGAAAAGTTATGGCTATAGTTGTTCCTAGAACTAAAGGAAGAACTGATGGCAGGCTTGTTAGTCAAATTGTAAAACAATATTTAAATAAATAAAAGGTTGAGTTTATCTCAACCTTTTTTATTTTGTCATTTATTAAATTTATGCTTCATAAATTAGTATGAAAGAATTTTTAGAGGTGATAAAGTGGAGGATAAATTATATAGGACAAAGCAAAATATTGCAGATAAACTAGATTTACCTAGAGACATAATCCTTAATATGCCAAAGATTACTGTTACAGGTGACAATGAAATAATTATTGAAAACCATAAAGGAGTTGTGCTTTTTGGTGAGAATCAGGTTAAGATTAATTCAGGGGTAGGGTTAATATCAATATTCGGAAGTAGATTTGAGATATTGTTTATGGGTGGTAGTACCATAACAATAGGCGGAAAATTCAAATCTATTGCTTATGAGGGAAATGAGTAAATTAAATTTTGAAAAATATAAAAGCGGAATAATTACTATAGAAATTCAATCCCTTATACCTGAAAAGTTTGTTAACCTGATGTGGAAAAATGGTGTTTATATAAGGAATATTAAAAAGAAGAGCATAACTACCATGACTATGGAAATCAGTCTTAAAGACTATGATAAAATAGAAGATATAGCTAAAAGAACAAAAACTAAAATAAGGATAGTTGGAAGAAGGGGACTTGCTTTCTTTTTAATAAAGATAAAAAGAAGGATAGCTTTAGTGGCTGGTATAATATTATTTATTGGCATAATATATTATTTGTCCACCTTTATTTGGAATATAGAAATAAGTTCAGATAAATATTTATCTCCCTATGAAATAAGACAGCAGTTAAATTCTTATGGAATAAAGCCGGGAATCAGTAAAAAAAATGTAAATGTATATGATATTGAAGGAAAACTTATGAAAAATAATGATAGTATAATGTGGGTTAAAGCTAGAATAGAAGGAGCTAATTTAAAGATTTCTGCTGCAGAAAGACAATCTCCCCCTACTATTATTCCAGAGGATGGACCCTGTAATTTAGTCGCTAGAAGGGATGGAGAAGTTGTAAGGGTGTATACAACTGCTGGAACACCTGTGGTAAAACAGGGAGATATGATTAGACAAGGGCAGATCCTTGTCAAAGGTGAGCAAGGAAAGGAAGGGGCTACATATGCTGTTCATGCCGTTGGAGATGTTATATGTAGGACTTTTTACGAGGAAGTTAAAGAAGCTAAAATAAGTGAAATAAAAAAAGAAAGAACAGGTAAAAAGGATAGCAACGTGTATATAGAACTGGGTGGAAAAAAACTCTATCTAAAAAAATCTACAAATAAATTTGCTAAATATGATAAAATAGAAGAGAGCAAGTTCTTTACTAGAACAGAAACTTTTTATGAGGTAAAGGAAACTACCATTCATAATGATCCTAAGATGGTAGTGGAGGAAACAGCAAATCAACTTTACTCAAAAATATGTTCAAATCTAGATAAGTCTGTTAAAATTATAGATAAAATAGTGAGTTATGAGGCTGGAGATACGTATAAGGTAAGGGTATTAGTAGTAGCAGAAGAAAATGTTGCCTTAAAAGAGTCAATTCCTGAACAACCAAAAGAACAACAAGATCAAAAGCAACAATAGGATAAAACATATAAGGATAAACAAAGGTGGTTTATTATGGGAACAATATCACTAAAGAAACTATTTGTAGGTGAAAAATTTAATAGGATAATAATATTTGTATTGACGTTTATATTTATATATTCGGTATTAGTAACTTCATTAGTAACCAAAAAATACAGCTTAAAAGAAGGGGATATTGCACGAGTTGATATAAAAGCACCCAGAGAAGTCAAGGATGAGTTGTCTACGGAAGCTAGAACTCAGCAAGCTGTTGATTCGGTACCTATTCAGTATAATAAAAGAACAGAGGTAAAAACAGAAACCATTGATAGACTAAACTCCTTTTTTTTAGCACTATCACAAATAAAGGATTTATCAATTGATGATAAGGAGAAGGTTCAGAAACTAAAAAATAACGGTGAGGTTAGCTTATCAGACGATGATTATTCAACACTTATAAAAATTAGTAAGGACGAACTAAAGATATTGCAGGATTTTTTAGTTAAAACCATGTCAGATATTTATGATAATAATAATATAAGTGATAATAGTCAAAAGGACAACCAAGAAGATATAAAAAAAGCACAGGAGAGTATACTGCTTAAGGTTAACAGCTCCAAACTATCTAAGTCCTTAAAGGAAATATCTTCAACCCTAGGGTACTCTTTAATTACGCCTAATTTTTTTTATGATAAAGAAAAGACTGAAGAACTTAAAAAGGATGCCATAAGGAGGGTTGCTCCTGTTATGATTAAAAAGGACCAAATAATCATAAAAGAGGGAGAACCTGTTACTAAGAACCAAATAGATATACTTAAAAGCTTAGGACTATTAAATAATAACTCTCGCTTTCAATGGTATATATATATATGCTTAATAGTATTGATACTTCTAGTTATGTTTATTCAATGGTTTTATCTTTTTAGATATCATAGTGATATATATTATGATGCAAAAAAACTTATAATGATAAATATATTAAATTGTATAGCTATACTTTTAGCTAGATCACTTTCAATTATTTCACCATTTTTAATACCCCTTGCTTGTATACCGATGATTTTTACGCTTTTGGTAAACTATAGGGTTTCACTGATTATAAGTGTATTAAATTGTATATTAATAAGTGGGGCGGTAGAGTTTAGTATAGAAATAACTATATTATCTATAGTAAATGCTATTTTTGGGTCTATAATCTTAAAAAAAATGCAGCAAAGGAATGATATTTTATACGCATCCTTATATATAGTTGCTATTAACATTATACTGACTTTCTCCTTGGGTTTTTTACTAAGCAACAATGGCGTAGACGTAGCGAATAAAACTTTGTTTGCAGGAATTGCCAGTGTGGTATCAGGTGTACTTACTATAGGTTTTTTACCGTTTTTTGAAAGTACCTTTGATATTGTAACCACAATAAAGCTTTTAGAACTATCTAATCCTAATAATCCACTGTTAAAGAGATTACTTATTGAAGCGCCGGGAAGTTATCATCACAGTATTTTAGTGGGTAATCTTGCAGAGGTAGCGGCAGAGGTAGTTGGAGGCAATCCAGTCCTTGCTAGAGTTTCAGCTTATTATCATGATGTAGGAAAGATAAAGAGACCTTATTTTTTTAAGGAAAACCAATTAGGAAAGGATAATCCACATAGCAAAATAACCCCTAATTTGAGTACTCTTATAATAACTTCCCATGTAAAAGATGGAGTGGAATTGGCAAAAGAATATAAAATCCCTAAGTCAATAATAGATATAATAGAACAACATCATGGTACAACTCTTGTAAAGTATTTTTATATAACTATGAAAAATTCTAGTGAGAGACCTGAAGATATAAAAGAAGAAGATTTTAAGTATCCGGGCCCTATACCAGATACAAAAGAGTCGGCAATAATAATGCTAGCAGATAGTGTTGAAGCTGCTGTAAGGTCTATAAATGATCCTACTAAGGGTAAAATAGAAGAGATGGTAAATAATATTATAAAAGATAGATTAAATGAAGGACAGCTTGATAACTGCGATCTTACCTTGAAAGACTTGAATAAGATAAGAGAAGCCTTTCTAAAAGTTTTGACAGGTATATATCATGAGAGAATAGAATATCCAGAAGATAAATGGGCAAATAAATAAAGTTAAGGTTAATCGGAGGATAGATAAATGATTTTTATAGATAACAGACAGGATAAAATAGAAGTAACAGAAAAACTTAAAAATACCATAGAGACTGTTATAGAACATGCATTAAAAGAGGAAAAGGTAGAAATTCCTTGTGAAATTAGTATAATATTTATTGATAACGAAAAAATTAGAGATATAAATAGAGAAAATAGAAATATTGATAGGGTTACAGATGTCCTTTCTTTCCCAATGCTCAGTTATCCAAATGGGAGAGTTTTTAAGGAGGTTTATTTAAATTATGAATTTGAGCCAAGCGATTTAGATGATGGTAATTTAGTATTAGGAGATATAGCTCTTTCTCTTGAGAAAGCAAAGGAACAAAGTGTAGAGTTTGATCACTCCTTTTTAAGGGAAGCAGCTTACCTTACAGTACATTCAGTTCTTCATCTTTTGGGATACGACCACATGGAGGAAGAAGAGAAAGAAATTATGAGAAAAAGAGAAGAAGAGATATTAAATAGATTTGCATTAACAAGATAAATGGGGATTTATAATGAAGGTTAAAAAATTGTTAGATAGTTTTAATTATGCAATCGAAGGAATTATATACGCAGTTAGAACTCAGAGGAATATGAGAATACATATGATCTCAGCTCTGCTTGTTTTAACTGCCTGTTTCTTTTATGATTTAAGTAAAATGGAGATTTTAGCAATAAGTATAACTGTAAGTATGGTTATAATGGCAGAGCTCATAAATACAGCAATAGAATTCGCTGTAGATGCTACCACAAATTATTATCATCCTTTGGTAAAGATTGCTAAAAATGTAGCTGCAGGAGGAGTCTTAGTAACTGCTGTAAATGCTATTTTGGTTGGATATATAATATTTTGGGATAAACTTAAGTA
This sequence comes from Clostridium magnum DSM 2767, assembly GCF_001623875.1. Taxonomy (GTDB): domain Bacteria; phylum Bacillota; class Clostridia; order Clostridiales; family Clostridiaceae; genus Clostridium_AM; species Clostridium_AM magnum. The sequence goes on from NZ_LWAE01000001.1 coordinate 946,183, forward strand.
TATAAATTTTATAGTTATTAGGAAAGTAAAAACTACAAATCCTTATACTATATTTATAATACTAGCTATTGTAATCATAGCAACTATAGTAGTAAAAGCAATTTTTGGCGAAGGAACACCACTTAAAGGTGGAATGCCTAGTGGGCATAGTGCAATAGCTTTTTCTATAGCAACAACTATAGCACTTATAACAGGGCAGTTTACGGTAGTTATTTTAAGCTATGTATTGGCTTTCATAGTAGCTCAAAGCAGAGTTGATTCAGAGGTTCATTCTATAATGGAAGTTATTGTTGGCGGGGTATTTGGAACCTTGATTACAGTATTGCTATTTAGAGTATTTGGTTAGAGAAAAATATTGAAATGAATGTAAATAGTGCTATAATTTATTTACGTGACTAGAGGATATAATTATTTTACCACGGGTAAAAATATTTATGGAGGAATAAATATGAACTATAAGATTTTAGTATCCAAAGCTTTTGAAGGAAGAAGTAATGCATATGTGCCTTATTCTAATTTTAAGGTTGGAGCAGCTATACTTATGGAGGATGACAGTATATATACTGGTTGTAATATAGAAAATGCATCTTATGGGGCTACAAATTGTGCAGAAAGAACGGCTATATTTAAAGCAATATCCGATGGACATAAAGAAATAAAAGCTATTGCTATAGTTGGCTTAGAAAATGATTATACTTATCCCTGTGGAATTTGCCGACAGGTAATTGCAGAATTTGCTGCAGAAGATATAAAAATAATAATCGCTAAAAACAAAGACGAATATATAGTAAAAAACTTAGAAGAAATTTTGCCGGGAGCTTTTACTAAAAAAGATCTACAAAAGTAAAAAATAAGGAGAGAATATATGTTTAAATCAGGATTTGTGACAATTATAGGAAGACCTAATGTGGGTAAATCAACACTATTAAATTGGATAATGGGAGAAAAGTTATCAATTGTATCTTGCAAGCCTCAAACTACAAGAAATAACATACAAACTATACTAACAGAAGATAATTTTCAGCTTGTGTTTGTAGATACACCAGGAATTCATAAACCAAAGCATAAGCTTGGCGAATATATGGTTAAAATTGCTGAAGATTCAATTAAAGAAGTAGACTTAGTACTGTTCTTAACTACTCCAGAAATCGAAGTAGGAAAGGGAGATATGCATATACTAGAACAGCTAAAACAGTGTGATGTACCAGTATTTTTAGTTTTAAATAAAATTGATGAAAATACAGCAGATAAAGTAGCTGAAACACTTAAAAATTATTCTGAAGTGTTTAATTTTACTGAAATTATACCTATATCTGCATTAAAGGGAAAAAATGTAGATGAACTTAAAACACTGATGGTAAAATATATGCCTGAAGGACCTAAATACTACCCAGAAGATATGGTAACAGATCAGCAGGAAAGATTTATTGTGGCTGAGACCATAAGAGAAAAAGCTTTAAGACTTCTTTCTCAGGAAGTACCTCATGGTACAGCAGTAGAAATTATTGCAATGAAGAAAAGTGACAATGGAACATATCATATTGATGCAAATCTTTTATGTGAGAAAGACTCTCATAAAGGAATTATAATAGGCAAAAATGGTTCAATGCTAAAAAAGATATCTACTTATGCTAGACAAGATATTGAGAATTTCTTAGGAACTAAAGTTAATTTACAACTTTGGGTAAAGGTTAAGAAAGAATGGAGAGACAGCAATAATCTCTTGAAAGAGCTTGGATACAAAAAATAATATGCAAAAATTCATTTAAAAAGTTAAAAAAGATAAAAATTTGTAAAAATATATTTTATAATTGGGCATAATACAGTTGGGGGTGGTTTTCTGTCTATATTTAAAACTAGAGCTGTAGTCATTAAAACCCAAGATATAAAAGAATCAGATAAACTAGTTTGGCTCTTTAGTGAAAAATTAGGGAAAATATCCACCATTGCGAAAGGTTCTAAGAAAAATAGGAGCAATCTTTTTTCCACCACACTGCAGTTTTGCTATGGAGATTATGTAGTATATAGAGGAAAAAGCTTATATATAATAAACGAAAGCTCGGTAATAGATTCATTTCAAGATTTGATGAGTGATTTAGATACTTTAACCTATTCTGCCTACCTATGTGAACTTGTAGATATATGTATGCAGGATGAGGAAAGTAACAGAGAACTCTTTAAACATCTTGTCACAGCTTTTTATCTTATAAAAAATAATGCAGTAGATATAGAAACACTAGCAAGAGCTTTTGAAATAAAGATTTTACAAGCAACAGGATATGCATTCAGTTTGGATTATTGTTGTATTTGCAGAAAAAAATTAACTTCTTCTAATTATATTAGTCTACAGTACTCAGGAGGAGTTTGTAAGGATTGTATGAGGGTTAATGGTACATACATAAGCTATGCAGCATATAATGCTCTTAAATATTTGACTAAAGTTCCTTTGGAAAACATTTATAGAGTTACGTTGTCTAAAGAAGTAAAAAGAGAATTATATAAGCTCCTATCTATACTTATAGAACAAAATTATTTTAGAAAGCCTAAAAGTTTGGAAATATTTAATTATCTAACAGAGTTTCATGAAGATAAGGTTTGATGTAAATTAAAATAATTTCTATTTAAATTAATAAAAGGAGTGAAAGAAATGAGTGATATTACACTAGAAAAAATTGATATTATAAGAGAAAGAACTGGTGTTAGTTATACTGATGCGAAAGAGGCATTAGAGGCTTGTAGTGGAAATGTAGTAGATGCATTAATATATATTGAACAGAACAAAAAGACAACTATGAACAATATATATACTTCAAAGGATGAATTTTTAGATTGGTTAAAAGATTTGGTTAAAAAAGGAAATGTAAATAGAATAAGAATAAAAAAAGATGAAAAGGTTATAGTTGATATCCCTGTAAATGCTGGTATTGCAGCAACTTTAACAGTGTTAATATGGCCACCACTAATTGCTATAGGAATTTTAACAGCAGTGGTAACTAAGGTTACAATAGAGATCACTAAAGATGATGGAACAGTAGAAGTTGTAAACAAAATTATTAAGACTGGTGTAAAAGATACTATGCAGGATATGAAAGAAACAGTAAAAGATGTAAAGGATAAGGTTTTTGATGCTGCATCCTCAGTAAAAGATAAATTTAGTAATAAAGAAGAGAAAGACGAAGAAGAAAACACATATCAATATACTGTAAAATTTGAAGATATAGATAAAGAAAATAAAGATCAAGAAAATAAATAGCACTAAACTTGAATAATATATAAAAGTCAGCATATGATTAACTGCTGACTTTTTCTCCTTCATGTAATAATTATCTAAATTTCTGTATAGCTTATATATAGATGAAAATATTTGATTAATTTCAAGTAAATAATATAAATAGCAGTATTTTAAGTATAATATAAAGATTTTGTGAAAATTTTCTTGTTTTTAAAGGAATATAGTCATAAAACCAAATATAAACTTAAAAGTAAGGATATAAAAATGCTATACTATTAATAGTATGTAATGTTATAATAACCATAAGCAAATATGATAAAATAGAAAAAGTGTTACACTGATTACTAAAAAAGATTGAGAAAGTGTTGTAATTACATTATAAAGAGGGAGGGTGAGTACCATTAAGTTATCACCAAGACAAGAAGAAATAATAAAATTAGTAAAAGAACTTGAGCCAATAACAAGTGAACAATTAGCAGCAAAATTAAGCGTTACAAGAGCTGCATTAAGACCAGATTTAGCCATACTCACTATGACAGGAATTTTAGAAGCAAAACCTAAGGTAGGATATATATATTCACAAAAACCCTCTTACAGCTTGATATATGATTATATAAGGAATATTAAGGTAAAGGACATTATGTCTAAACCAGTAATGGTTGATGAGAATACAACTGTGTATGATGCTATAGTCCATTTATTTTTAAATGATGTAGGTACCCTGTTCATAGAAAGTGGAGGAGTACTTACCGGAGCTGTATCTAGAAAAGATTTCCTTAAGATGGCAATAGGGGGGACTGATATGCATAAGGTTCCTGTTGGTATAATAATGACAAGAATGCCTAATATAATATTTGTGGAAAAAGAGGATACTGCATATTTGGTAGCACAAAAAATTATGGAACATGAAGTAGACAGTCTTCCAGTAATAGAAAGAACATTTAATGGGTCAAAAGAGGTATTGAAAATTGTGGGCAAAGTTTCCAAAACAAATATCACAAGGTTATTTGTAAAAATGGGGGGAAACAATCAAGTTGGATAAACGGATAAAAATATCCGTTGATATATACCAAAATACCAAATAAAGGGATGTGACTTTATGGAAAGTAAAAAGTATGTATACTTGTTCACCGAAGGAAATGCTAGCATGAAAAATTTACTTGGGGGAAAAGGCGCCAACCTTGCAGAAATGACTAATTTAGGGATACCTGTGCCACAGGGGTTTACAGTTTCAACAGAAGCTTGCACTAAATACTATGATGATGGCAAAAGGATGGCAGATGAAGTAGTAAATCAGATTTATGGAGCTCTAGCTAAAATTGAAGAAATAGCCTGTAAAAAGTTTGGTAGTACAAGTGATCCGTTGTTAGTTTCAGTAAGATCTGGTGCAAGGGCTTCAATGCCTGGAATGATGGATACTATACTAAACTTAGGATTAAATGATGAAACTGTAGAGGCCTTGAAGAAGCTAACTAATAACGAAAGATTTGCATATGATTCATATAGAAGATTTATTCAAATGTTTTCAGATGTTGTTATGGGAATAGAAAAGAGAAAATTTGAAGATGTGCTTGATGAGGCTAAAGAACTTAAAGGTGTTAAATTTGATACTGATTTAACAGCTTCAGACTTAAAAGATATTGTTAACAAGTATAAGAATATATATGAAAAAGAAATGGGAACATCCTTCCCGCAAGATCCAAAGCAGCAATTATTGGAAGCAGTAACAGCTGTATTTAGATCTTGGGATAATCCAAGAGCTATAGTATATAGAAGATTAAATGATATACCAGGTGATTGGGGAACAGCAGTAAACGTTCAATCAATGGTATTTGGAAATATGGGGGAAACATCAGGAACAGGGGTAGCATTTACGAGAAATCCTGCTACTGGTGAAAAACTTATATTTGGAGAATATTTAATAAATGCGCAGGGAGAAGACGTTGTTGCTGGTATAAGAACTCCGCAACCTATATCAAGACTGCATCAAGATTTACCTGATTGCTATGATGAATTTATGAAGATAGCTCAAAATTTGGAAAACCACTATAAGGATATGCAGGATATGGAGTTTACCATAGAACAAGGTAAGCTATATTTTTTACAAACAAGAAATGGAAAAAGAACAGCTCAGGCAGCTTTAAAGATAGCCGTTGACATGGTTAATGAAGGTCTTATTACAACTAGAGAAGCTGTTATGAAAGTAGACCCAAAACAGTTAGATGCTCTTTTACACCCAAACTTTGATCAAAGTGAATTGAAAAATGCTTTTGTCATAGCTAAGGGGCTTCCGGCATCACCAGGGGCTGCTTGTGGTAAAATATATTTTACAGCGGAAGATGCAAAAGAACATCATGAACAGGGTGAGAAAGTAATACTAGTAAGACTTGAAACTTCGCCAGAAGATATAGAAGGTATGGTAGCTTCAGAGGGTATACTTACTGTTAGAGGGGGAATGACATCTCATGCAGCTGTTGTTGCTAGAGGAATGGGAACCTGCTGCGTAGCTGGATGTGGTGACATAAGAGTAAATGAGGCAGCTAAGACTTTTGAAGTTGGAGGAAATGTATATCATGAAGGTGAGTATATATCACTGGATGGTAGTACTGGAAATGTTTATGGAAAGGCAATAAAAACTGTTGATCCAGAAATAAGCGGATATTTTGGAACATTTATGAAGTGGGCTGACGAAGTAAGATCATTGAAGGTTAGAACTAATGCTGACACACCAAGAGATGCTAATCAGGCTATTAAATTTGGAGCAGAAGGTATAGGTCTTTGCAGAACTGAACATATGTTTTTTGATGAAGATAGAATATCAGCAGTTAGAGAGATGATAATATCGAAAACTGAAGAGCAAAGAAGAAAAGCTTTAGCAAAATTGTTACCAATGCAGAGAAAAGATTTTATAGGTATTTATGAAGCTATGGAGGATAGGCCGGTAACTATTAGATTCCTAGATCCGCCATTACATGAGTTCTTGCCAACGGAAGATGAGGATATAAAGGATTTAGCAAAAGAAATGGATTTAACTCCTGAAGAGTTAAAATTAACGATAGAGTCTCTACATGAATTTAATCCTATGATGGGACATAGAGGTTGCCGTTTAACTGTATCTTATCCAGAAATAGCGGAAATGCAAACTAGAGCTATAATAGAAGCGGCAATAGATGTTAAGAGAAGAAAAGGGTATAATATTGTTCCTGAAATAATGATACCACTGGTTGGGGAAGTAAAAGAGTTAAAGTACGTTAAAGATATAGTTGTGACAGTTGCTAATGAAATAATAGCAGCTGAAAACATAGACCTTAAATATTTAGTTGGAACAATGATAGAAATACCAAGAGCTGCTATTACTGCAGATGAGATAGCTAAAGAAGCGGAGTTTTTCTCTTTCGGAACAAATGATTTAACACAAATGACTTTTGGTTTCTCAAGAGATGATGCAGGAAAGTTCTTGAGGGATTATTACGATAAGAAAGTATATGAATTTGATCCATTCCAAAAGTTAGATCAAGATGGGGTAGGAAAGCTGGTTAAGATGGCTGTAGAACTTGGAAAGAGCACAAGACCAGATATTCATTTGGGAATTTGCGGAGAACATGGAGGAGATCCTTCTTCTGTTGAATTCTGCCATAATGTTGGGTTAGATTATGTTTCTTGTTCACCATTTAGGGTGCCGGTAGCAAGACTTGCTGCAGCTCAGGCTGAAGTTAAAAAACCTAGAAAGTAATCTTTAGTTAAGTTAAGCTGAAACTATAAGGAAAAGGCTATTGCATAATGGATTTTTATACATTATGCAATAGCCTCTTATGTTATTTTAGTATTAAATTTCTTTTCTATATATTTTCCAAAACATATAATAAAGTTCAAATGCTGTAAATCTTTTTCAGTAGCTTTATTCAGCAAGTATAGGAAAGATTTATGATTACATCTTTTGATGTTATTATAATAGTCTTTTGAGATTTTCCAAAATTTTTGAGGAAAGCATACATATGAAAGAATATACTTATATTCATCTAGGTTTAAAGGATGACTCTTCTCATAGGATTGAAGACAACTTTTAGCAAGTTTTAAGTCCCAGTTTGTTTTTTCTCTTTTTAAAAGTCTTCTTAAAAAATAGGAAATATCATGAGTACAATAATCCATACAGCACTTATCAAAATCTATAACCCATAATTTATTATTTTCATCAAAGATTATATTTTTATTAACATAATCTAAATGACACAAAGATGAACTTAAATTCTTGTAGTTTATAGAAGAAGATACTTGCACAGCAATTTGAGCTAATAATAAGTTTATATCGGAATGTTGTAAAAATGTTTTTGAAAACTTATCGTTATATTTATAGGCTAAATTAGAGCAGGAAAGAAGTTGTTCAAAATGTTTGTTTAAAGAATTATGAAGGCTTTGGAAATCTTTTCGTGTAGTGCTTCCCTCTATAGGAATAAATTTTTTACCTATGGTATGGATGTTAGATAAGTTAACTACAGAGGAAAGTACATGTTCTATATTGTCAAAACTACATTTCATTCCTTCTACCCAAGGAGTCAATATGAATAGCATATTATTATATTCTACAAACCTACCTTTATCATTTGTAGGGAGAATTCTTGGAACCTTTATACCATGTCTATACAACCATTCCACGGAAGAATAAACAAAAAGTAACTCTTCTATGGAGAAATACACTTTCTTTAGACAGTAGGTTTTTTCTAAGTATTCTACCTTATAGACTGCTCTCTGCTTATCTGTATCTTTAAATTTAACTCTAGTAACTTGTGCGTGCTGTAGATTATATTTAGGAAGTACGTATTTTTTTACATTTTCTTCAGATAATAAATCTAAGTTATATTGTTTAGGAGGATAAGGCACTTTAAACACTCCTTAAAAAGCTATTTCCATATAATAATATTAAATATCTTTTTATAATATACATTTTCATTAAAAAAAGGAGTTTTAAATATTTATATAGAATAAATTTATAAGGTGATTTATATGATTTTAAGAGAGAAACTAGAGCAAAGAGAAAAATTAATATTAATAGATCAAGCATCATTTTCATCAAACACAAAAGGGAGGAAAAATAATGAAAGCGATGATGAACTAAGAACAGCTTTCATGATAGATAGGGATAGGATAATACACAGTAAATCCTTTAGAAGACTTAAGCATAAAACACAAGTTTATATAAAAACCTGGGGAGATCATTATAGAACAAGACTTACCCATACATTGGAAGTGGCACAAATAGGAAAAACTATTGGCAAAGGCATAGGACTTAATGAAGACTTAATTGAAGCAATTGCTATGGGACATGACATAGGCCACGTGGCTTTTGCACATAATGGTGAAGAAGTTCTGGACAAACTTTTACCTGGTGGTTTTAGACATAATGAAAATAGTGTAAGAGTTTTAACTAAGATAGAAAAGTTGGGAAAGGGGTTAAATCTTACTGAAGAAGTATTAGATGGTATACTGCATCACAGTGGATTTTCAAGCTCAAGTTCTAAAGCTTTTACCTTAGAGGGTCAGATTGTAAGGTATAGTGATAAAATTGCCTATGTAAATCATGATATAGATGACTCTATAAGGGCAGGATTATTAAGAGAAGAAGATTTGCCTAAAAACTCCATAAATGTATTAGGAAAAAGCAATAGTGAAAGAATAGATACATTAGTTAAGGATTGTATTTATAATACTTTGGGTAATATAAATAAGGGAATGATAGAAGTCTCATTAAGCGATGAGATAGCTAATCAATTAGCGGAATTGAGAAATTTTATGTTTGAAAACATATATAAGGGATCTGTATTAAAGATAGAAAGAGATAAGGCAAAGTTTGTATTAGAACAGGTATTTAGGTATTTTCTTAAATATCCAGAGAAGATGCCAGAATTTTATATGGATATCGTTAAGAAAGAGGGCCTATACATAGGCGTTGCTGACTATATAGCAGGTATGAGCGATGATTATTGCTTATTGCTATTTAATGATATATATGTGCCTAAAATTGTTGTTTATTAGGAATAATTTTTCCATACAAATGGGTAAAATAAACATTGTATATTTTAATAAATTTTAAATTTACTTATTAAAAGTTATATTGTTTGAAGGATATTTAATGTTTATAAAGAATATATATAAATATTAAATATTATTAAAAGAAAAATATTTAATTTTGAAGAAGGAATGCAGTAATTTATGTCGAATATAAATACTTCTGGGTATAAATAAATTTAAGATAGGTGGGAGTACTTATTGATATCGGAAGATGTCATTCAGAAAGTAAAAGAGGCAAATGATATAGTAGATATTATATCTGAAAGCGTAAAACTAAAAAGAGCAGGAAGAAACTATTCCGGTTTGTGTCCATTTCATCACGAAAAGACCCCGTCTTTTAGTGTATCTCAAGATAAGCAAATATATAAATGCTTTGGCTGTGGAGAGGCTGGCAATGTTATAACCTTCGTTATGAAAACTAGAAATTTGACATTTCCTGAAGCATTAAAGCTTTTAGCAGATAAAGCAAATATAGATTTGGAATTGGATAATGACAGAGAGAATAAAGATAGTTTTGAAAAGCTATATAAATTAAATGTAGCTGCTGCTAGGTATTTCTTTAAATCTTTGCAGGAAAATGATAATGCTAAAAGATACCTACTTAATAGAGGCATAACTGAAAGTACCATCAGGAAATTTGGTCTTGGTTTTTCACTAAATAGTTGGGATGGTATATTTAAGCATCTAATAAGCAAAGGGTATACAGAGTTAGATATGCTCACTGGCGGACTAATAATTAAGAGTCAAAAGGGTTCTTGCTATGATAGGTTTAGAAATAGAATTATATTCCCAGTTTTTGATTATAGAGGTAAAGTTATTGGTTTTGGAGGCAGAGTTTTAGATGACTCAAAGCCTAAATATTTGAATTCACCAGAAACTACTCTATTTAAAAAAGGAATTAATCTTTATGGACTAAATTTTGCAATAAAAAGTAATAATTCTAGAGCGCTTATTATAGTTGAAGGATATATGGATTGCATATCACTTCACCAGCAGGGTATAACTAATGCAGTAGCCTCACTCGGAACTGCTCTTACTATAAACCAAGCAAAACTCATAAAAAGATATGCAGATAAAGTTATTATTTCTTACGATGCAGATAGTGCTGGACAAATGGCGACGATGAGAGGATTGGAGATACTTAAGCAAGTAGGGTTAGAAGTAAGGGTTTTGACAGTCCCTCAGGGAAAGGACCCGGATGAATTTGTAAGGAATAATGGCAGAGAAGCTTTTTTGAAACTCATAGATGAAGCTCTCACATTGACAGATTATAAAATTAAAGTAATAAGAGAAAGCAGTAATCTTAATAATTCTAATGATGTAATAAAATATGCAGAAAAAGCTTTAAAGGTAATAGCTGATTTGGATCCTATAGAAACAGAAATTTATGTAAAAAAAATATCGGAAGAAACTAAAATTAGGGATCAGGCTTTATTTGATATGTTAAACAACAAGATTCAACAAAATGTAAAAAAAGATGAAAATGTGAATATAGATGGGGATTTTGGACAAAAATTATATTTAGAACCAGCATATTTAAAGGCGGAGAGAGCACTTTTGAAGATTATGACAAATGATAATGAAGCTTTTGAATATGTAGTAAATAATATAAAAAAAGATGATCTTATTTTAGAAAGTCATAGAAAAATATACGGTTATATCGTTGAGAATATCAAATTTAGCAAAGCTGAAATGGAAAAACACATAGAATCAAGATGTGATGACGTAGATACCTCGAAAGAATGGGTTAATGTTCTAGAGACAGATTTAATTTATAATGACTATGATTATGAAAGCATGATAAATGATTACATAAGAGGAATAAAAAAATATAGGTTAGAGGAGTCGAAAAAATACATTATGAATAGAATCAAACAATGTGAATTAGAGGGAAACATAGAAGAGTCCTTGAAATTGGCAAAGGAACTTATTGAAATACAAAGAAAGATTGGTGGGATACAGTAATGGCTGAAGGAGGAAAAATAATGAAAGATAAGAGTGCGAAAATGCAAATTGTTAAAAAGCTTATTGAAAAAGGTAAGAAAAGTGGCACTTTAACCTATAAAGAAATAATGGATGAACTAGATGAAATAGATCTAAGCCCTGAGCAAATAGAAAAAATATATGAAGTACTCGAATCTATGGGAATAGAAGTCATTGGAGATATGCAGGATGTAGAAGTTGATGAAAGAGACTTGGACTTAAGTATTCCTGAAGGTATTGCAATAGATGACCCTGTAAGAATGTATTTAAAAGAAATTGGAAAGGTACCATTACTTTCTCCTGATGAAGAAATTAATTTAGCACAAAGAATAGAAGATGGAGATCCAGTAGCTAAAAAGAAATTAGCAGAAGCTAACTTAAGACTTGTAGTAAGTATAGCGAAAAGATATGTTGGAAGAGGTATGTTGTTCCTTGACCTTATTCAAGAAGGAAATCTTGGACTTATAAAAGCGGTAGAAAAGTTTGATTACAGAAAAGGCTACAAATTCAGTACCTATGCTACATGGTGGATAAGACAGGCAATTACAAGAGCTATAGCGGATCAGGCTAGAACTATTAGAATACCTGTTCATATGGTTGAAACTATTAATAAATTAATAAGGGTTTCAAGACAGCTTCTTCAAGAATTAGGAAGAGAACCACAACCTGAGGAAGTAGCTAAGATTATGGAAATGCCAGTAGACAAAGTAAGAGAAATCATGAAGATTGCACAAGAACCTGTATCACTTGAAACACCAATAGGAGAAGAAGAAGATAGTCACCTTGGAGACTTTATACCTGATGATGAAGCACCTGCACCGGCAGAAGCAGCAGCCTTTACTATGCTAAAAGAACAGCTTATAAATGTTTTGGATACACTAACTCCTAGAGAAGAAAAAGTATTAAGACTTAGATTTGGATTAGATGATGGAAGAGCTAGAACTTTAGAAGAAGTAGGTAAAGAATTTAATGTTACAAGAGAAAGAATAAGACAAATAGAAGCAAAGGCTCTAAGAAAACTAAGACACCCAAGCAGAAGTAAAAAATTAAAGGATTATTTAGATTAAAGCACCTTAAACTATGGTGCTTTTACTATACTCAGTAATATATTTGTAAACTATGTTATAATATATATAGGAAGGTGATGGTGTGGAAAATTATAAGTCAATTAAAGGCTCGGGAGTATATCCTATATTAGGTATAAGCGTACTATATAATGCTTTGTTTATAACTTTGTTATTTTTCATGAATTCCTATGAAATTTCAAGTTTGCTTAAAATAGTTCTTGTTGTTTTTAATATATATCAGATTTATTACTTAATTATATACACGTCATTAAAATATTCTATGGATGATGAAAATCTACACATTAATAGTGCATTGGGAATTAAAAAAGTTAAAATTTCTTTTAGCGAAATAGAAGGATATACAAAAGCAAAAGGACATATAAGAGGTGTAAAATTATCTGGATATGGTAAGAATCATTTTGCCATTGGAAGAGCTATAATTGATAAAATAGGAATTACCTATATGTTTGTTACTTCAACAGATAATGTAATTTATCTAAAGACAAAAGATATTAATTATGGATTATCTCCTGAAGACTTTGATAAATTTGAAAGAGAGTTGAATAAAAAAGGAGTATCTCCTGTGGTTTGGGAGTATAAGGTAAATAGGAATATACATCTTCATAAAGATAAAAAATTTCTTATTCCTTTAATAATTGTAGCTATTGTTACACTGATAATTACATTAAATCCACTGATATTGTATTTATATAACAAGCTTCCTGCCATGATGCCGCTAAATTTTAACTCACAGTTTGTTGCAGTGAAATTTGGGACAGGCAAGCAATTTGCTTTTAAGCAAACTATATATGGAGTGCTTAATATGGCAATTCTTTTCTGTATGTATTATGCTTCATATTTTTGTGCAAAATACGATAGAAAGTCTGCATATAAATTTATATATGTATCTTTAATTATATCTCTAGTTTTTTTGATTATGCAATTTAGAATATTAGTTACCTTCAGATAAGTAGCAACAAGCATTAACGTAGGAATACCTAATGTAAGTTAATGTTTGATGTTAGGTAACTAAAAGACAAATAAGTACAGGAGTGAAGAGTTAAATATGGAACTTAGTTTGAGACTTAAAACTATTGCTTCGATGGTTGATAAATGTGAATGTGTTGCAGATATAGGGACGGATCATGGGTATATACCTATATATTTGATAAAGCAAGGAGTGTGTAATAGAGCTATAGCTTCTGATATCAATAAGGGACCTGTTGAGAAGGCAAAGTTTAATGTGAGAATTGAAGATTTGCAGGATAAAGTTAATTGCAGATTAGGTGGAGGACTTTCTACCTTAAAAAAAGGAGAAGTTCAAGGATTGGTTATTGCCGGTATGGGTGGTAATTTAATAAGAGATATTATAGAAGAGAATATAGATATATTTAAGGAAGCTGAATTCGCAATACTTCAGCCAGTTCAAAACCCTGAGGTACTAAGAGAATATATTTATTCAAAAGGGTATAAAATAATAGATGAAGAATTGTGTATTGATGAAAATAAGTTTTATGAAATAATAAAAATAAAATATGATAATAACGTTCAAAGTGTTGATAGCATATTCTATGAAGTTGGAGAAAAGCTGTTAAGTAAAAAACATCCTCTTCTTAAAGAGTTTATAGAATATAAAATTCAAAGAGGTGAAAAGATATTCCACAGTATAAAAGACAACACAGATTTAGCACAAAAAAGAAAAGTGGAATTAAAGGAGAATATAAAAAGGCTGGAGGAGTTACTGAAATGACTTTAAAAGTAAAAAATTTACATAGAATAATGGAAGAGCATGCTCCTGCGAAGTTTAAGGAAAGCTACGATAATGTGGGGCTTATGGTAGGAGACAGGGACTGTGAGATAACTTCCATACTTGTAGCTTTGGATTGCACATTAGAAGTAATAGAAGAGGCGAAGAAAAAAGGATGTAACCTTATATTAACCCACCATCCTTTAATATTCAAAAAGCCTAATAGCATAACTACGGATACTCTTATAGGAAAAAAGATATTACAGCTTATAAAGAACGATATTAATGTTTATTCTAGTCATACTAATCTTGATTCTGTTAAGGGAGGAATAAATGAGATAATTATGGAGTTGCTAGGATTTAATAATTATTTTACTATAGATCCTTCTGATAGAAGAGGAGACAATGACAATAACACTGGTATTGGTAGAATTGCAACGGTTACTGAATCTACAACTCTATCGGAACTTTGTGATAAGGTAAAAACAAGCTTGAATATTCCTGTTCTAAGATATTCTGGAGAAGATTCCTATAAGATTAGTAAAGTTGCAGTTATAAATGGCAGTGGACAGGATTACTTTAGTGAGGCAAGAAGATTAGGAGCAGATTGTATAATAACAGGAGATACAACCTATCACTATGTTAGTGATTTTAATGAAGAAGGAATTCCAGTTATAGATGCGGGACACTTTGGAACTGAATGGCCAGCTATGCAAGTTGTAGCAAAATGGTTAAAAAATCAATTAAAATTTAAAGGATACGAAAATTTTGTATTTGAATCAGAGTTTAGCAGAAGTCCCTACAAATACAAGTAATATTTTATTTGCAATTTCGTAGGTGCTGTGATATTATAATACCTGTGAGTAAACCAGACAATCGCTGCTGCGGGTACGCAGGAGAGGAAAGTCCGAGCTCCATAGGGCAAGGGTGCTGGGTAATACCCAGTCAGGGTGACCTGAAGGAAAGTGCAACAGAGATATACCGCCGAAGCTTTGCTTCGGTAAGGGTGGAAAGGCGAGGTAAGAGCTCACCAGCGCATTGGCGACTTTGCGGCTATGTAAACCCCATCTGGAGCAAGATCGAATAGGGAAGCGCTTTGGGACGGCCCGTCCCGCTTCCGGGTGAATCGCTTGAGCCTGCTGGTAACGGTAGGCCTAGATAGATGATTGTCAAATACAGAACTCGGCTTATAGGTTTGGTCACATATGTCGTATATAACTCAAGGTTTTTAGCCTTGAGTTTTTTACGTTTTTTTATCCTTCTAAGGCAGCTGCAACCATTGCCTTTACGTTTTCAAGTTTGGCATTTGGTGGTATGCTGCATCCAGATGACATAATAAGTCCCTGTGGTGCAAATTCATCAACCAATCTTCTAGCATATTTGTAAACATCCTCAGGAATACCCAAAGTTAAAAGTGAAGGTGAAACATCACCCATGAAGCACATATGACCTTTTAACACTTCGCCTGCTTTAAAAATGTCCGTTGTGCTGTCTGGTGAGAAGATACATTTACCTTTAGGCAAGTCAAGGAAATAATCTATAAATCTATTCCAACTCATATCTAAATGTAAGTAGGCAATAGAACCTTCCTTTGCAATAATGTCTATAATTCGTTTTGTATATTGCCATGAAAATCTTTCGAAGGCCTTTAAGGACAGGAAGTCGCCTGCTTCTCTCGCTCCTCCTGTAAATGTAAAAATATAAGTTTACAAAACCTTACAGTTTGTAATATACTTTATTTATATGTGAGGTGATTCTTTGTGAATATGGACGTTGAGTTTCTTCTTTATAAGGAAGAATTATTGGATGCACTGATACATGGGAAAGGTATACAACATATTATCAACATTGGATTTAAGCTTCTTGGAAATCCTATTGTATTTAATGATACAAGTAGTAAAATCATAGCTAATTCCAGCTATGACAAGCCCGTTGGTCATTATTGGGACGAGCATATAAAAAAGGGGTACTTTTCTAATAATGCAATGTATACTGCAAAATTTAAGAAAATATCAGAAAAGGTTGATAGAAGTAGTTCTCCTATTATGATAAAAGGCATGGATGATAATAATATGATTACAGGAAAAGTCATAATTGATAACATTGTAATAGGATATATAATAGTAACAGATGCTGAAAGACCGTTTAAAGACGGGGATATTGAACTTGTTTCACTATTATGTGATGTAATTGAAACAATAATGAAAAATGACAAATTCTATAAGTATACTAAAGGTACCGTTTATGAGAGCTTTTTCAAAGACTTGTTGGAAAACTCTATTAAGGATAATGAACTGATTATGGATAAGATGAGATCTTTAAATTTAGATCTTAACTCAGAAGTTTATATCCTTACTTTTGATGTAAAGCAATATTCCAATAAAAAATTACCGTTAACATATTTGAGACATAAAATTTCTGAGATTATTACACAAAATAAATCATTAGTATATAATGATTACATTGTTTTGCTTATCAATAATCCGACAAAAGTTGATATTCTTGGGAGTCAATATGAGACTATGAGAAAATTTCTGAAAAAAAATAATTTGTATGCTGGACTTAGTCAAAGTATAAAGGATTTTACAAATTTGAAATATTACTATAATCAATGATTAAAATCAATTGAGCTGGGAATAAGTCTTAATATTAATAAAGCAGTTTATCCATATGAGGATTATGTAATATATGACTTATTGAATAGTCATTCCACATATGAAAGTTTAGAGAAATTTTGTAACCCAGCTATATACTCGCTAATTCAATATGATATAAAAAATAATACATGTTTAACTAAAAGTCTTTATGTTTATTTAAAGAATAATAAAAATCAGTCGGTATCCGCAAATATTTTACATATTCACCGTGCTTCAATGTGCTATCGTATCGACAAGATAGAGAAGATTATGAAATTAAAGCTTGATGATGCAAATACCATACATCATCTGTATTTATCCCTTCACATTCTTGAACTTATGCACAAAGATGAATTTGTATCTGAAGTAAACAAACAATGATACCAGTAAAGATTGGTAAACTTATTATATTTTAAAGGAAGGAATAGACTTTTTAAGAGTATCAGGTTTTTTACTACTTATATTTAATTAGTTTCAGTGATATAATGTTTGTTATATTAATATAGAAGATAGGATGTGAGTTTATGAATCCAATAGCATTTTCGATTAATGGATTTGAAATTAGATGGTATGGAATAATAATTGCAATGGGGGTTATTGCTGCGCTTTTTTTAGCAAGCTTGAATTGTAAAGTGAAGAATTATAATTTTGATAAACTTTTGGATACTTTCCTTGTTGCATTTCCTTTTGCTGTTATAGGCGCTAGAGCGTATTATGTGGTATTTGAGTTTAATGATTATAGAGATAATCTTATAGACATATTTAATATAAGGCAAGGTGGTTTAGCAATTCATGGAGGAGTCTTATTTGGCTTAGTGGCAGCTTATATTTATACAAGATATAAAAAGCTAGATTTTTTAGAAATGGCTGATATAGCAGCACCTTCTCTAATAATAGGGCAAGCAATTGGCAGATGGGGAAACTTTTTTAATAGTGAGGCTCATGGTGGACCGGTATCCAGTGAATTTATACAAAGATTTCCTTTATTCATACAAAAGGGAATGTATATTGAAGGGGCTTACTATCATCCTACTTTCTTATATGAATCAATATGGAATATATGTGTTTGTATCATTCTTGTATACATACTTCATAAAACCCATAAAAAAGGTACTGTAATTTTCTTATATATAGGTTTATATTCTATGGGAAGATTCTTTATAGAGGGTTTAAGAACAGATAGTTTAATGTTAGGAAGTATAAGAGTTGCCCAATTAGTAAGTTTAAGTGGAGTACTATTGAGTATAGGATTTTTCATATTTAGCTACAGAAATAAAGTGAATATTAAATCTTGAAGTGAAACTTAAATCAGGTGAGGGCAAACCTACCTGATTTTTTATTTTGCAATTATTGAAACATTTAAGTGTTTAACCTGACTTACGCCAAGTAAGCCATGCATTCGCAGCTCTAAAATTCAGATGGGGTGAAAGAAACCCCATCTGAATTAAGATCTTGCTTCAATTAGTAAAAGAAAAGTGATTATTGAGTTAATATTCCATTTAGTGTAATATATAGTAAATAGATATATAGGAAATAATAATAGCTTTTCTTGGAGGATGTTTGTATATGGGGGGAGCGGATTTGCAGAGAAATAAAGAAGTATTTGGAGCAGTATACGAAAAATTAACAGATAGGCAAACTCGCAAGGCGATGGGGATGTTCTATACTCCAGACTTTATAGTAGATTATATACTACAATACACTGTTTCAGAGTTGGATGTTTTAGGGAATCCTTTTGCTAAAATATTAGATCCTGCCTGTGGTGCAGGGTATTTTTTAGTTAAAGCTTATGATATATTAAAATATAAGTTCAAAGAAAATTTAACATCTTTAAATAATAAGTACGCCAATGAAGTTTATACCATAGAAGATAATAAAGATGAAAATAATATTGTTAAGGAAATTAAGGGAAGTAACTACTGGACAGAGGAAAACTTGCATTATCATATTTTAAGGCATTGCTTGTATGGAGCGGATTTAGACCCTATGGCTGTAGAAATTACGAAAAAAAATCTTATAAGTAAAGAAGATAAAACGATAGCTTTAAAGACGAACATTATCTTATGTGATAGCTTATTAAAATGGGAAGAAGCTATATTTTCAAAAGAATTAAAAACATTAAGTTGTATTTTAAGAAAGCAACATAAAAATAGTAGATATGAAGATATAAATGAAGATAAAGCTAATCAAATAGCTGAATGTTTAAGTGAATTTTGGAGTAATAAATTTGACTATATAATAGGTAATCCACCATACATAATGCTCCTCCAGTCTGAATTGGATGAAGATTACTGGAAATACATATTACATAAGTATAGTACTATAGGATATAAAAAAAATACATTTTATTTGCTCATAGAAAGAGCATTAGATAAGCTTAAGCCTGGAGGAAGGCATGGTTTTATAATACCAGATAGATATTTTCTAACAAATAGTTATATAGAATCTAGAAAAAATTTAGTGAATAATGCAAAAATAATTAATGTTACTCAATTCTCTAACCCAATATTTAAAGAAGCTATTGTGGGAACAGCGGCATATATTGTAGAGAAAAATAACTATAGTTCTGATCATAAAATATCTTTAAGGCTAGAATATAGCGGCGAAGAGGAGTTCCAGAGTAGGGAATTAAGACAAAAGGATATAGCGATAGATAAAAGATTTATTTTGAATATTCTTACAAAAACTAATTATAAAAATATAGTAGAAAAAATAAAAAACAGCTCAGCAGAGCTTAAGGAACTATGTGAAATTCATGTAGGAATGATGATAAAAGATAAGGAAAATAATTTTAGGTATGCATCTAAGAGGAAGGAAAGGACAAGAATAGCTATAGGGAGAGATCTAGGAGAGTATATAATAGAGAATGAAAATAGATATTGTTGTGTAGACAGATTACAGATATTTGGTGGAACAAAAAATCTAGAAAAGCATTATATAAAACCTAAAATTCTGTTAAGAAAGACTGGTAACTCTATAATTTCCTCTTTAGATCAATATGGTGTTTTAGCTGAGCAATCGGCATATATGATTATACCTTTTGATTGCAGCAAAATTTATACTTTACTTGGACAAATTCAATCTAATTTATGTAATTTCTATTTTAAAGAATCTTTGATAACGAATCCAAGGGCATATCCTTATATACAACATTATGATGTAGAAAGAATTCCAATAAATTTTAAATTATTAGATGATGAATATGATAATCTTATAAGAAAGATTTTTCGTATAAAAAATAAAATCAAAGATATACAGTTTAGCAAGTTAATTAAAAATAGTAGCTATGATAAGATTCTATACACCTATAAGGAAAATAAAGAAAAAGTAAAGAAATTGGAGAATAAACTAAAGAAATATACAGATGAAAGTAATGATACAATATATAGTTCTTATGAACTTAAAGACTCTGAAATAGACTTAATAGAAAGTAGAATTGACAAATCTAGGTCTAAAGAACTATATATTGATAGAGATTCATTTATGCCCGAAGAAGATTGTAATGATTACTATTCATCTTTAGTCGATGAGATATATATAATTTTAGAAACAGAGATTATAAAACTATTGGAATACAATGAAAGATATTTGTCCATTGAGGAAGTAGAAAATGGCTTAAAAAATAAGCTGAAAAATTTTGATGATCTTTTAAGAGTCATTAAAGATTTTAAGGTACAAAAGGAAAGTAGCCATATTATCAAAGAAATTTTAAAGGGATCTTCGAGCAACTGGAATAAGTATTTAAAAAACAAAGAAGTTAGTAAAAAAGGAAAAAAATTAGTTAAATATAGTAAAAATGAATATGGGTTATCCTGCTGGCCGGAAGAAATACACTATATATGGTTTTTGGAAAAAAGAGGCAAGTAATCTAGCTGATATGCTCCATTTATACATAGACAGTAAAAATAGTAAAACTGTTTTTATAAAGAGAGGATACCAAGCTGATTATTTGCCGCTTTTTATTCAATAACTACTAAATATAATATTTTTCTTTATATAAGGTTTCAGTTTTTTAGTTTCTATTTATTCAGATAGTGTTAAACTCAAAGTCTTAGTAGATCCATTCCTGTATACTTGAATTTTTACTACATCACCTGATTTATGTTCAGCCTTTATTTTATTTAAGTCATCTACTGATTTTATGGATTTTCCATCAAACTGCTGTATTATATCACCAACTTGAATTCCAGCTTTTTCGGAAGGACTAAATTCTTGTATTTGAACGACATAAACTCCTTCTGGAATATTATTCCTTTTTGATATATCAGAGGTTATATCTCTACCAGAGATACCTATTTTTAATATTGGTTTTAGCAAAGTCTCTATTTTAGGTTTTACTATATCTATAGGAATAGCAAAGCCAAGTCCTTCAACACCATCTCCACCAATCTTAGCAGAGTTTATACCTATTACTTGACCAGCAGAATTAACTAAGGCACCGCCGCTGTTCCCAGGATTTATAGCTGCATCTGTTTGTATAAGAGTCTGCTTTGAGTTACCGACTTCCATTTCCCTGCTTGTAGCACTTACTATACCTGAAGTTACAGAACCTAACAGTTCCTTTCCTAAAGGATTTCCAATAGCAACTACAGGATCACCAACTTGTAGATCTTTTGAATCACCTAATTCAGCAATAGCAGGCATTTTAACATTTTCAGTTACTTTGATTATAGCTAAATCTAAGTCTGCATCATAATTTATTATTTTAGCAGCCACTTCTTTTTTCGTATTAAAAATGACGCTTACTTGATTAGCCCCACTTATAACATGATAATTTGTAAGGATGTATCCTTCCTCATTAATTATAATTCCAGAGCCCATACCTTCTTCAGATTGCGAACTACCAAACATACTTGAGTTGCTTTGAGTTTTAACCGATACTCCCACTACTGCAGGACTTACCTTTTTTGCTATTTCAGTCACAGAAAGAGGGCCTGTTGTTGCTGAAACCGGTGAAGCCTTAAGGTAACTGCTGGAACTAGAAGTTGTATTAGTTGTATTATTAGCAAGACTTTGATATAATGGTGTACTTTTAAATAAACTTGAGTTTGGTAAAAAATACAATGAAGCTGCAGTGGATGCTGCTCCCCCTATAATGCTACAAACTAATCCTACCATTACGTAGGATAGAAGTCTCTTTCTGCCACTACCTTTTTTTGAATTTGAATTTTTCACTTCTGAATAATCAGCATAGACTACCTTGCTATCAGAAAGTCCATTAGGTATACCATCCGGTAAGTCCTTTGAGGTATTGTTATCTATATGGTCATTGTTAAAGTTATCCATAAAATGTTCCTCCTTATTTGTCACGATGTTTTTCTATATACTTATAATAGTTTTTTTTTGTTACAGTTTAATGACAAAAGTATGAACGCTTTATAAAGAAATTGTTTAATTATTGTTACAATACAATAAAATAACCCCAGGTCTTACCTAGGGTGTAAAAGCTATGGCTTGCTAACTCTATCAATATCTAAGACACTTTGAGGTGGCCTCTTCATCATTTCCTCTTCATAAATAACCTCTGGTTTTGCAGGCTTTTTACTTTGATGTTTTGTTTCCTTTTTAGTTTCTCTGTGCATAAATTGGAGCCTCCTTTATATTAAACATCAGGTTATATAACATATAAATTTACTACTTAATTAAACAAATGTATTTTACACAACTTTCATAATTATAGAATATCCCTAAAAAAAATTTTTATACTTTTCAGTATATATGCTAAAATATAATAATTAAGGAGATTAATTAAGTGAAATTTGAATCGGATGAAGTGAAACTTGAATCAGATGGAGTTTCAAATCCATCTGATTCTTAGTTGAACTAATCCAGGGACGTAGCCGCTCGCAATTTACACTTTGAAGAAGATGGAGTATTAGAGCGGGTAGTCATTGGATAAAAAATTGATTAAGAGTATTGAGGATAAAAATATGGAAAAAAATGAGGAATTTTCAGCTGTATTTGGGAAAGAATATGAAGCCTTAATGGATAGAGAAAAGCGAAAAACTTATGGAAGCTTTTATACGCCGGATTTTATCATAAATTACATAATTGAAAATACTATTATGAACTTAGATATACTAGAAAATCCCTTTATTAAAATTATAGATCCTGCTTGTGGAGTAGGGTATTTTTTAATTAAAGCCTATGAAATCCTTATGGATAAGTTTGCCGAAAAAATTCATTTGATAAAGGAAAAATATTTAGATGAGGAATATAGTATAGAAGTATCGGGAAAGCTAGAAAATATAAAAGGTGAAAAATATTGGAGGAAAGAAAATTTACATTATCATATACTAAAACACTGCATTTATGGTGCTGATATAGACAGTAAAGCTGTACATTTTACTAAAACAAATCTCATTTCAAAGAAAAAAGAGAATTTGGGATTAGAACCTAATATAGTTTGTTGTGATAGTTTACTAAAATGGGAAGAAGATTACAAATGGAGAGAAATTAAAAAGATTGATGTAGAAACTTTCTTGTGCAAGTATGATGACATAGATGGAATACAAAAGGAGAAAAAAGTAAGCATAGATGAATTCAATAATCTAATGAATATATGTAAGTTTTGGAGCCAAAAATATGATTATATTATTGGCAATCCTCCTTGGGTTTCATTAAGTAGAAAGCATAAAAGAGATATCGAAGATCAACTTATGAATTATTATATAAGCAGATATGATGGAAACAAGTTTTTACCAAATTTATATGAATACTTTATTAGAAGAGCTCTTTTTTTAGTCAAAGAAAATGGAAAGATTGGATTCGTAGTTCCAGATAGGTTTGGTAAAAATTTGCAATACAAACCTTTGCGAAAAGAGTTGTTAGAAAATTATAATATATTAAATTTAGCTTTTGAAGTAGATTTTCCAAATATAAATACTGATACTATGATTTTTATAATAGAAAATAGTCATAGACAAAATAATCAAATAAAAATGAAAGTATATAATGAAAGGGATTATTTATTTTACCAGGAAGAGTATTTGAGAAATACTAATTATGAGTTTTTTTATGAAAACAATAGTGAATATATGAATATTAAAAAACGAATTGAAAAAGACAGTAAGCTGATTGGAGACATAAGTACAACTTTCACTGGATTTATTGGTGAGAATAAAAAAGTGACAAAGGATAAAACAAGTACTCTGCAAGTAGAAATACTAAAAGGAGAAAATATTAGTAGATTTAGTGCTATAAATAAGTTTTATTATGAATTTACTCCTCAAAATATAAAGGGTGGTACAAAAGATATAAGAAAACTTGCTATGCCTTATAAAATAATTGTAAGGAAAACAGGAAAAAAAATAATTGCTGCATTGGATACAAAAGGATATATAGTTGAGCAGTCTCTCTATGGAATAATAAATTTAAGCCAAGAATTTTCCTATAAATATGTTTTGGCGATATTAAATTCAAAGTTAATAGAATGGTACTATCTAAACTTTCTTATAACAAATATAAATTCTACACCGCAGATAAAAAAATATAGCTTGAATAAAATTCCTATAAAATATTGCGACAAAGAAAAGCAAAAGGAAATAGAAGCTATAGTGGATAAAATTATACTGAAAATCGAGAATTTAAAAAAATCTAATAGTATAGAACTTATAAAAATTGATAAAAATATTAAGAAACTTCAAAGAAAATTAGATGAAAGGATTTTTAGCTTGTATGAAGTGGATTACAATGAAATAACAAAAAAATCATCATCTTCATGAAGTGGAAACTTGAATCAGATGTGGTTTCAAACACTACCTGATTCTTAGTTGAACGAATCCAGGGACGTAGCCGCTCTTTATTCCTGCTTTAAGAAGCAGGAATATTAGAGCGGATAGTCATCGGATAAAAAAGTAAGAAATCAAATATAGTTCGTAATGGTCCGAAAAATGAATATTCTAAATATATATAACTTATGTAATGACAAGAACATTAAAGCATAAAGTTTATTAGAAACACATTGACTTATCAAATTAATGATGTTAATATGTATGATGTAAATAAATTAGTTCGTCCGTATAATCTTGAAAATATGGTTCAAGAGTTTCTACCAGAGTACCGTAAATCTCTGACTATGGGTGAATCCGCATTATATTAATTAGAGTTTCTAATTCGGATTTACTCATGATTCGAATCAGGAGCTTTTTTTGTTGGAGGGAAAAACAATGCATATGAAAAAAGCTGAACCTGTAAAAGGACAAAAATCATTTTTGGATTCATTTTTTAAGCTATCAGAAAACAATACTAATGTAAAAACAGAAATAATTGCAGGAATAACTACATTTATTACAATGGCTTATATAATTTTTGTTAATCCTAATATTTTAATGCAATCAGGCATGAATGCACAAGGGCTTGTAGGTGATGCAGCTGTTAAAGCTGGAATATCTGCAATAAATGACCCTGTTGTAGCATCTGTTTTTGGAGCTACTTGTCTAGCAGCAGCAGTCGGTACTTTTGTAATGGCTCTTTATGCTAATTTACCTTTTGCACAAGCACCAGGTATGGGACTAAATGCATTCTTTACTTACAGCGTATGTTTAACTTTAGGATATACATGGCAACAGGCGTTAGCAGCAGTATTTATATCAGGTCTATTATTTATAGTGATAACTGTAACTTCCATTAGAGAAAAAATAGTAGATGCTCTTCCACAGAATCTTAAGATAGCAATATCAGGTGGGATAGGTTTATTTATAGCTCTTATTGGACTTAAAAGCGGTGGTGTAATTGTAGCAAGCCCAGCAACTTTAATTGCGTTTGGTAAATTTACAGATCCACATGTTTTAGTTACACTTATTGGAATAACTATTACAGCAATATTAATGTCAAGAGGCATTAAAGGTTCTATCTTAATTGGAATAGTAATTACAACGATAGTGGGAATTCCTTTTGGAATAACTCATCTTGAAGGTGTAAAAATAATAAGTGCGCCACCGTCACTCGCACCAACTTTCTTTGCTTTCGACTTTCAAGGTCTTTTAAAGCTTGGCGAGGCGGGAATGGTAGGAGCTTTTGCAAGCTTAATTATGGTAGTTATAACATTTAGTTTAGTAGATTTATTTGACACTATTGGAACGTTAGTTGGAACAGCTCAAAAAGCAAAAATGCTTGATAAGAATGGCAGAGTTAAAAATATGAATAAGGCTCTTTTATCAGATGCATTAGCAACTACTGCAGGTTCAATATTTGGAACTAGTACTGTAGTAACTTATGTAGAATCTACATCAGGTATATCAGAAGGTGGTAGAACAGGTCTTACTTCATTTACAACAGGAGTTCTGTTTATACTAGCATTATTCTGTGGAGGATTAGTAGGAATAGTTCCAGCAGAAGCTACAGCACCAGCACTTGTAATTGTTGGAGTGTTGATGATGGGTGCAGTAACAAAGATAAATTTTGATGATTTTACAGAGGCATTACCAGCATTCTTTACAATAGCTATTATGCCATTTACTTATAGTATAGCTAATGGTATAGCAGCAGGAATAATATTCTATCCAATAGTAAAGATTGCAACAGGAAGACAGAAAGAAGTTCATCCAATAGTTTACGTGCTTGCAGCATTATTTATATTAAGATTTACATTATTACCAGAATAGTAATGAGGCTTCATTAGCCGAGTATATATATATATGAAACAAAAAGTCTTTGTGAATTAATATCGCAAAGACTTTTTGTTTATTTTATCAATAAAATAAGGATAAAAAGATGTTAACATATATTAGATTTCAGTTAATATGTGGTTGATAAGATATACATTAATTAACAATATATTAAATAAAGTATGCTTTCGTTGAACTATTACATAGAATGAATTAATATTATATCAATAACATTTTTTAAAATAATTGATGTAAAGGTGGTTAATTCTATGAATAAAGCCATGAAGTTTATTTTGTGTTTTACTTCTATAGCCGTTATAGCTACTCTAGTGACTACATTTGAAGTATTCTATTTCGGTGAAAGTTCAAAGCCTAAAAAGTCTGATTGTATAATCGTGCTAGGATGCCAAGTATATGGAACCACACCTAGTCCTTTCTTGGCGTGGAGAACTGAACATGCCCTTAAGCTTTATAAAGAGGGCTATGGTAAATATATTATAGTTTCTGGAGGTAAAGGTCAAGGAGAGAACATATCAGAAGCGGAGGCTATGAAGAGATACTTGATATCTAAAGGAATGGAGGCTTCTAAAATACTTGTTGAGGATAAGTCCGCATCTACCATGGCAAACTTAATAAATTCTAAGGCTATAATGGATCAGAAAGGACTAAAGACTGCTATTATAGTATCCAATAAGTATCATTTAAAAAGGGCTTCACTTATGGCAAAACAGCAGAACATAAATGGAAGTTACTCAGGAGTTTTTGTTACTCCTTATAAGCACCACGAATTTATCGGCTACATCCGAGAAATTCCTGCCTTAATAAAATACTACCTTGTTAAGCTACTATAAGACCCCAACCTCACTGTGAGTTTACTGATTATATCACTGTAAGTATAAATACATGACATAATGTGGTAAAGTATTCTTATACAATTACAAACGTAAATGATAATGGTTTAAATTGAGATAGTAAAAGAAAGAAATGAGAAAATATTTATTTTAAGAGAAAAGTCAAATTTACAATCTGATTTCAGTTTTAATTTGATTTCTCAAATGTCTTTGGGAAATGTATGTGGGATAGCAATGTATAGTGTTCCAGATTATACTTTGCTTAAAGCTAATCAAATGTACCTTGAATTTCTTGAAACGCCCCATAATATACCTGAAAATGCATTGGGGAGAGCAGTAGATGAAATTGTTACAGGATGGGTAAATAGTAGTGCTGAGACTCTATGGAATAAAATAGTTGGAAGTGGTAAATCAGAACATGTAAAAGAATTTGAATTTGATAAATTTTCAAGGGGGACGACATACTGGGATATTACTTTTACTCCTTTATTATGATAAGGAAAGTGTTAGATATATATTGATTTATTCTCATAAGGTAACGGAAAGAGTTGTTTATAGAAAGAAATTGGAAGAAAAGAATAGAATAATAGAAGAACAAAAAAACTACTGGAACTATTTGTTGAAAATATGACTGATGGACTGCTCTTATTGGATAAGAATTATAAATTAACTATGCTTAATAAAGCAGCTGAAGACTCATTTTATAAGCCAGAAGATATTATAAATAGTAAAGGTAGTCATTCGGATGTAAGATATTATGACAAAGACGGAAATGAGCTTAATATAAATGATCTGCCAGGTAGAAGAATGTTAAAAGGTGAAAAGGTCAATGGATTTTTTGTAACAGTAAAAATGCCTGACAACACTGTTTATTATAGTATCAATGGAAGACCTATTTATAGTGAAGAGGGAGAAATAGACTATGCGGTCTTATGTATGCGTGATATTTCAGAAAAAGTTAAATATGAGCAAGATATGTTAACTCAGAAAGAAATGCTTGAGGCTATACTGGATAACATGCAGGAGACTTTAATGGTTTTTGATAAGAATGATAAATATTTAATTGTAAATAAAAAAGGAAGAGAACGGATTAATAATGTAACGCTTAATACAATAGATGATAGTTCTAAATTCGCAGAAACTTGTTATATAAACGGCAACATTATTCCCATAGAGTATAGACCTGTTCATAGTATAAAAGCTGGTGAAACTATAAAAGAGATAATTTT
Organism: Clostridium magnum DSM 2767; assembly: GCF_001623875.1. Lineage (GTDB taxonomy): Bacteria > Bacillota > Clostridia > Clostridiales > Clostridiaceae > Clostridium_AM > Clostridium_AM magnum. Next base: position 974,602 of record NZ_LWAE01000001.1, read on the forward strand.
AACTTATAAATTGGATGGAGAGCAGCATTATTCAAATATAGGTGGAACACCTATATTTGATAAAGACAACAACTTTATGTATGGTATTATCAGTGGCCGCGACATAACAGATTTTATACATAATCAACAAGCTCTACAGGAATCGCAGGAAAAACTATTTAAGGCAGAGCAAGAGAAACGGGAAGCACTTGAGAATGCTATGAAGATGAAGGATGAATTTCTCTCTATGATATCACATGAACTTAGAACGCCACTTAATGTCATTATCACCGCTATTCAAGCAATAAACTATATTTGTTATAAGGAGTTATCTGATAGTGGTAAAAAGTATATAGGTATGATAAGCCAGAATAACTTTAGACAATTAAGATTAGTAAATAATCTTCTAGATATTACTCGAGCTAATGCAGGAAGTATCAAGATTAGTAAAAAGAATATTGATATTGTGTTCCTGACAAAAGCCATTATTGACTCTGTATATAGTTATGCTTCTAATAAAGGAATTACAATAAATTTTACATCTTCATTTAATAATAAGATTATTGCAATTGATGATGAAAAATATGAGCGAATACTTTTAGATCTGCTTTCTAATGCTATTAAATTCACAACAAGTGGTAAGTTTGTTGTTGTAAATTTGTGCTCTATACAAGAAAGCATATGTATTGAAGTCAAAGATAATGAAATTGGGATACCAGCGAATAAAATGGATATAATATTTGAAAGATTTGGACAGGTAGATAGCTCCTTATCAAGGCAAGCAGAAGGTACAGGAATTGGTTTATCACTGGTAAAAAAGTTTGTCTAAGCATTAGGAGGTAGTATATCTGTTAAAAGTAAAGTTGGCATAGGTAGTACTTTTTCAATTTTACTTCCCGATGAGAAAATAGTTGAGAGTCATGAAGAAAAAGAAATAATAAATTTATTAGATAACCGTCTTATAGAAAGTACCAATGTAGAGTTTTCTGATATTTATAATTTACTATTTGAGTGACTTTCAATAAGTCACTTTTTCTTTAGGGTTTAAGAATATCATAGACACATTCAGCCATTAATTGGTGACCAAAAGCCGTTGGGTGAAGACCGTCTATGTATAGTTCTTTTCCTGTTTTGATTTTTAGATTTTCTTTAAAGCAGCTATGAAAATCTATACAAGATATATTATTGTCAGCAGAGAATTTTAATATCCACTCTTTATAATCCTCTATTAAACTATTTATCCTATCATAATCTGAGTCTGCGCTCCATTTTCTTTCAGCCAATATTTTATCTATAGGCATTTCGATTCCAATTATAGGGCTTATATTATAGATTAGGGACTCTTTTACTAATTCAGTTATGTTATCTCGAACCATGTTCAAAGAACGATTAGCTATAAAATCATTAGTTCCTCCCATAATAATAACGTGGGTAGGATTATTTTTAATAACATCAATGTAAGATCTTGAAAGCATACCTGCAGTAGTATCACCATTTACACCTTTGTTTATAATAGGAATATTTAGCTTGTTTTTAACAAGTTCAACCCAGCATTCAGCGCCCAAAACCCCATACCCATAGGTCAAACTGTCACCAACGCACACTATTTTCATAATAATATTCATTCCTTTCGCTGTGCTTAATACACAAAGTTTTTTTAATTAAATTAATTGTTACAAATTTGTTTTAAATTTTTATTATTTCTACATACTAAAACTTAGATAGTTTTTTCATTAAAATTAACCTAATTATATCATAAATCCATTATTAAACAGTAGACAGGAGGATATTAAAATAGTAAGTTTAGAAGCTGCATTTATTATATTGAAAACAATATTCGTAATGGGGCGTACATTAGTGTTAACATTATATTAAATTCTTTATTTAACACGAATAATAAAATATAAAATAAATAAAATGTATTGATTTGATTTTCAGTATATGTTAATATGAGTACATAAAAACGAATGAAAACATCCATATAATCCTGATAATAAGGTTCGGGAGTTTCTACTAGGAAACCTTAAATTTCCTTTCTATGGGTGAATCTTGAAACTTTAATGTAAAATACAAGATATGGTATATTTTGCATTTTACCTGAGATTTCGCTACAGGATTCCCCATAGAATATTGTAGCGGAATTTTTTTATTCATAATTAAGCTAAGTGGAGGGATACTAAATGAAAGTTGCTATTATTTTTGGAAGTAAATCAGACACAGAAAAAATGAGTGGAGCTGCTAAAGCTTTAAGGGAGTTCAATGTAGAATATAAAGCATATGTACTATCAGCTCACAGGGTACCAGAGAAACTTGAAGAAACTATAGAAAATTTAGAAAATCAGGGTTGTGAATGTATAATTGCAGGGGCAGGACTTGCAGCTCATCTTCCAGGTGTTATAGCATCTAAGACTACTATTCCAGTTATAGGAGTACCAATCAATGCAGCTATAGAAGGAATGGATTCATTACTATCCATAGTTCAAATGCCAAAATCAATTCCAGTTGCTACTGTAGGTATAAACAACAGTTATAATGCAGGTATGCTTGCAGTACAAATGTTATCTATAAAATATCCTGAAATTAAAGATAAATTAAAAGAATATAGAAAAGAGATGAAAGAGAAATTTATAAAAGATAATGAAGAAGGGGTGGAGTTATAAAATGGAAAAGAAAGAAATGTTATATGAAGGAAAAGCTAAGAAAATATATGCTACTGATGATAAGGACAGAGTAGTTGTTTATTATAAAGACGATGCAACAGCTTTTAATGGAGAAAAGAAAGGTCAAATAGAAGAAAAAGGTGTTATGAACAATGCAATTACATCAGCTCTATTTGAATTATTAGAAGCAAAGGGAGTAAAAACTCACTTTGAAAAGAAATTAAGTGATAGAGAGCAGCTTTGTAAAAAGGTTGAAATAGTTCCTCTTGAAGTTATAGTTAGAAATGTAGCTGCAGGAAGCATGGCAAAAAGATACGGTATTGCAGAAGGAACAGAACTTAAAACTACAGTTTTAGAATTAAGCTATAAAAATGATGATTTAGGAGATCCGCTTATAAATGATTATCATGCAGTAGCAATGGGTATTACTACTTTTGATGAATTAAAAGTTATATATGAAATGGCAACAAAAGTTAATACCGTATTGAAGGAATTCTTCTTAGAGCAGGGAATAAAATTAATAGACTTTAAAATCGAATTAGGAAGATTTAATGGAGAAATACTTTTAGCAGATGAAATATCACCAGATACTTGTAGATTCTGGGATGCAAAAACTAATGAGAAGTTAGATAAAGATAGATTCAGAAGAGATTTAGGAAATGTTAAAGAAGCATATGTAGAAATACTTAAAAGAATAAGTCAATAGTAAAAAATCTGTATTTTAGAAAGGAAAGTCTGTAATGTGCAACTTAAAAAATGAGTTCGATTTGTCTCTACCATTAGATGTTGAAGAGGATAAATTCAAAGATGAATGTGGAGTATTTGGTATCTTTGCAGCAGAGGAATTAGATGTAGCATCTATAACATATTATGGGTTATATGCCCTTCAACATAGAGGACAAGAAAGTGCGGGAATAGTTGTAGCAAGTGGAAAAGAATTAAACTGTCATAAAAATATGGGATTAGTTTCTGATGTCTTCAATGAAAAAATATTACAAGAGTTAAAAGGTACAGCGGCTATAGGTCATGTAAGATATTCAACTACAGGATCAAGTAATTTAAATAATGCTCAACCTATACTTGGAAAGTATAAGTTAGGTACCATTTCTATTGCACACAATGGTAACTTAGTAAATGCAGATGTAATTAGAGAACTTCTAGAAGATGGAGGTTGTATATTCCAAACAACTAATGATTCTGAAGTTATTTTGAATCTTATAGCTAGAGGAGCAAAAAGGGGAATAGAAAGAGCTGTAGTAGATTCAATACAGGCTGTAAAAGGCTCTTTCGCAATTGTGCTTTTAACAGAAGATAAGCTTATAGGAGCTCGTGACACTAATGGTATAAGACCGCTTTGTATAGGAAAGATCAACAATAGCTATATACTAAGCTCAGAAAGTTGTGCATTAGATTCTGTTGGAGCAGAGTTTGTACGTGATGTAGCTCCAGGGGAAATTGTTATAATAGATAAAGAAGGGCTAAGATCTATTAATTTTGCAGAAAGAACTAAGTGTGAAACTTGTGCTTTTGAATATGTATATTTTGCAAGACCAGATAGTACTATAGACGGTATTAATGTATATACTTCAAGAATAAAAGCAGGCAAAAGACTATACGATGAATGTCCTGTGGAAGCAGATATAGTTGTAGGAGTGCCGGATTCAGGTATTGCAGCAGCAGTAGGTTATGCAGAAGCTTCAGGAATTCCATATGGAGTAGGATTTATAAAAAATAAATATGTTGGAAGAACATTTATAACGCCTTCTCAAGAGATGAGAGAAAGAGCTGTTGCAGTAAAACTTAACCCATTAAAGGGTAATATAGAAGGCAAAAGAGTAGTAATGGTAGATGACTCTATAGTAAGGGGAACTACAAGCAGACGTCTAGTAGACTCTTTGAGAAAAGCAGGAGCAACAGAGGTACACTTCAGAATACCATCTCCTGTAGTAAAATTCCCATGTTATTTTGGAATTGATACACCATATAGAAGTGAACTTATTGGAGCTAATGCTACTTTAGAAGAAATAAGACAGGAAATAGGTGCAGATAGTATAGGTTATATAAGTGAAGAAGGTTTAGTGGAATCTCTTGGCAAAGATAAAGGTTTTTGTATGGGATGTTTTAATGGTGTATATCCGGTTTCAGCACCAATGGAAACTCCAAAGGAACGTTTGGAAGAGTAATTTTAGTACACTAAAAATAATTTATCCGATGACTACGCGCTCTAATACTCCCATCTTATTCAAAGTGTACGTTGCGAGCGGCTATGTCCCTGGATTCGTTCAACTAAGAATCAGATGGGGTTTTGAAACCCTACCTAATTCAAGTTTCCACTTCATAATCTCAATAGAGAATATGAAGATATCTGTTAAAAGTTGAGGAGTGAAGATATGATAACATATAAAGATTCAGGAGTTAATATAGAAGAAGGTTACGAATCCGTAAAGCTTATAAAGAAACATGCAGCAAGAACAATGATACCTGGAGTTTTAAATGGTCTAGGTAGTTTTGCTGGAATGTTTGAGCTTGGTCAATATAAAAATCCAGTAATAGTTTCAGGAACAGATGGTGTTGGAACAAAACTGGAAATAGCCTTTAAAACAAAAAAATATGATACAGTAGGCATAGATTGCGTAGCAATGTGTGTAAATGATATTTTATGTCATGGTGCAAAACCAATATTTTTCTTAGATTACCTAGCTTGCGGTAAACTTGATGCAAATGTTGCTGCAGATTTAGTAAAAGGGGTTTCAGAGGGATGTGTTCAATCTGGATGTGCCTTAATAGGTGGAGAAACAGCAGAAATGCCTGGTTTCTATCCAGAAGGAGAATACGATATGGCAGGATTTGCTGTAGGAGTTGTAGAGAAGGACGACATCATTGATGGAAGTAAAATCCAAGATGGAGATGTTCTTGTAGGTATTGCTTCCAGCGGACCTCACAGTAATGGGTATTCACTTATTAGAAAGCTGATTACTGATTTAGATGAAAATTTTGGTGAAAAAAAGATGGGAGAAGTACTTCTAACTCCAACAAAAATTTATGTTAAACCTATATTAGAACTTTTACCAAAATTCGAAATAAGAGGAATGGCTCATATTACTGGCGGTGGATTCTTTGAGAATATTCCTAGAATGTTTAAGGATGATTTTACATCTGTTATTAACAGAAATAGTTTTGAAGTTCCAGAAATACTAAAGCATATTATGAGCTTAGGTGTGGATGAGCAGCATATGTTTAACACATATAATATGGGAATTGGTTTTGTTTTATGTATTAAAGAAGAAGATGCTGATAATATTATTGAAGAATTAGGTAAAATGGGTGAAAAAGCTTATAAGATAGGCCATGTTGAAAAAGGCCCAAAAGAAGTAAAAATAATTTAAAAAGAGGGTAAACAGATGTTTAAAATAGCTGTGCTAGTATCAGGTGGCGGAACAAATTTTCAGTCTATTATAGATTCCATTAACACTGGCTATTTAGAAAAGTGCAGTATAGAAATGGTTATAAGTGATAGAAATGGTGTATATGCCTTAGAAAGAGCATGTCAGCATAACATAAAAACTTACGTTATAGATAGAAAAGTTTATAAAGATAGTGTTTCAGATGAAATACTAAAGCTAGTTGATGGTAAGGTTGATTTAATAGTTTGTGCTGGATGGCTCTCTATATTAAAGGGTGAATTAGTTTCAAGGTTTGAAAATAAAATAGTAAACATTCATCCGTCCTTAATACCAGCTTTTTGTGGTGATGGAATGTATGGAATTAAAGTACATGAAAAAGCTTTAGAGTATGGGGTAAAGGTATCAGGATGTACAGTGCATTTTGTGGACAGTGGAACTGATAGCGGACCTATTATACTGCAGAAAACTGTACCAGTATATGCACAGGATAGTGCAGAAATTCTGCAAAAAAGAGTGCTTGAACAAGAGCACATAGCTCTTTCAGAAGCAATTAAGCTTATAGCAGAAGGTCAAGTTAAGGTTCAAGGAAGAAAAGTATTTGTTAATTAATTTATAATCCGGAAACTCAATGTTACTTTTGACAGTATAAGAACTCTAATTTGTTAAAGCAAATTAGAGTTCTTGTGTCAGCAGGCTTTCCATAGATAAGCGATAGTAACAATATAGATATGAAGTGGAAACTTCAATCAGATGGAATAAAAAATGGAGGTAATTAAAAATGTTAACTCGTGCATTAATAAGTGTTTTTTATAAAGATGGATTACTAGAATTAGGTGAATTTTTAGCTAAAAAGGGTGTAGAAATACTTTCTACAGGTGGTACGTATAAGTATCTAAAAGATAATGGAATACCAGTTACAGAAGTTTCAGATGTAACTGGCTTTGAAGAAATATTAGATGGTAGAGTTAAGACATTACATCCTAGTGTGCATGGTGGAATTCTAGCTATAAGAGATAATACTGAACATATGCAGACAATAGAAAGAAAGGGCATAAAGCCAATTGATATGGTAGTTGTAAATTTATATCCTTTCTTCGATAAAGTTAATGAAGATTTGACTTTTGAAGAGAAAGTTGAGTTTATAGATATTGGCGGACCTACAATGATAAGAGCTGCTGCTAAGAATTTCCAGGATGTTATTGTTCTTACAGATGTTAATGACTACAGTGATGTTATGAAGCAGATAGAAGAAAATGGCGACGTTGAATTTAAAACAAGAAGAAAATTAGCAGGTAAGGTATTTAACTTAATGTCTGCTTATGATGGTGCAATCAGTAACTTCCTACTAGAAGAAGAATACCCTGAATATTTAACATTGTCTTATAAAAAATCTATGGGTTTAAGATACGGAGAAAATCCTCATCAAAGCGCAGCTTACTATACTTCAACTGTAGAAAAGGGGTCTATGAAAGACTTTATACAGTTGAACGGTAAAGAATTATCCTACAATAACATAAAAGATATGGATATAGCATGGAAGGTAGCTAATGAATTTGATGAAGCTGCTTGTTGTGCAGTAAAACATAATACACCTTGTGGAGTAGCTGTTAGCGATAATTGCTATAATGCTTATTTAAAAGCTTATGAATGTGATACTACATCAATTTTTGGTGGAATAGTGGCTTTAAATAGAAAAGTAGATAAAGCTACAGCAGAAGAAATGGTTAAAATATTCCTTGAAATAGTAATTGCACCAGACTTCGATGAAGATGCGCTAGAAATTTTAAAAGCTAAGAAGAACTTAAGAGTAATTAAGTGCGATGTAAAACCAGAAAGCAAAGTAGAACTTGCAAAGGTAGATGGCGGAATACTTGTGCAAGCAGCTGATGATCAATTAGTTAATGAAACTAAGGTTGTAACAGAAAAGGCACCTACAGAGCAAGAAATGCATGACTTATTATTTGGAATGAAAGTTTGTAAATATGTAAAATCCAATGCAATAGTTGTAGTAAAAGATGGAATGGCAAAAGGTATTGGCGGCGGACAGGTTAACAGAATATGGGCAACTTGTGAAGCATTAGAGAGAGCTGGAGATGGAGTAGTATTAGCATCTGACGCATTCTTCCCATTTGAAGATGTAGTACAGGAAGCTGCTAAATATGGTATAAAGGCTATAATTCAACCAGGTGGGTCTATAAGAGATAATCAATCTATTGAAGAGTGTAATAAACATGGAATAGCTATGGTGTTTACAGGAATGAGACATTTTAAACACTAAAAGATAAGAATATTTTTAGGGGTGAAAGTAATGAAAGTATTGATAGTTGGATCTGGTGGCCGTGAACATGCTATTGCATGGAAGACAGCTCAAAATGCTGCAGTAGAAAAGGTATATTGTGCACCTGGAAATGGTGGTACTGCTGCAGAAAATAAATGTGAAAATATTAATATAACTGATATAAAAGAACTATTGACTTTTGCAAAGGAAAATAGCATAGATTTAACAATAGTAGGACCTGAGGTTCCACTTATTGATGGGATTGTTGATGAATTTAAAAAGGCAGGGCTTAAGATTTTTGGACCATCAGCAGAGGCTGCTATGTTAGAAGGAAGTAAGGCTTACTCAAAAGAATTTATGAAAAAATATGGTATCAAAACTGCTGCTTATGAAGTGTTTGAGGATAAGGATGGAGCCCTTGCATATCTTAAAGGCTGTGACTATCCAATAGTTATCAAAGCTGATGGATTAGCTGCTGGAAAAGGTGTAGTTATATGTGAAAACTACAACCATGCGGAAGAGACTATAATAGAATTTATGGTAGAAGATATATTTAAAGGTTCAGGTAAGAAGGTAGTAATTGAAGAGTTTTTAGTAGGACCAGAAGCCTCAATACTATCTATAACTGATGGAGAAACTATAATACTTCCATTTATATCAGCAAAGGACCACAAGCAAATCTATGATGGTGGAAAAGGTCCTAATACTGGAGGTATGGGAGTTATATCGCCTAATCCTTTCTGCACTGCTGAGGTTTTAGAAGCCTTTGATAAAGAAATAATGAAACCTACTTTAGAGGGTATAAAAGCAGAAGGCTTAGACTATACAGGAATAATATTCTTCGGAATTATGATAACTAAAAAAGGACCATACCTACTTGAGTACAATGTAAGAATGGGAGATCCAGAAACTCAAGCAGTTTTACCGCTTATGGAAAGCGATTTGGTAGAACTTGTAAGCGCTGCTTTAGATAAAAAGCTTTCAAGCTTTGACCTACAATGGCATCAAGGAGCTTCCTGTTGTGTTGTAGCAACATCTGAAGGATATCCAGGAAAATATAAAACTGGCTTTGAAATTAAGGGAATAGATAAGGCTAACAGAATCTTTGCTTCAGGATTTGTACAAAAGGATGGAGTATTCCAAACTAGTGGCGGCAGAGTTTTATGTACTCAAGCTTTAGGAGCTACACTTGAAGATGCGAGAGCAAAAGCCTATGAAGATTTAAAGAATGTAGACTTCCAAGGTATCTATTATAGAAAAGACATAGGTGTTATATAATTTTAGGAACAGACAGAGGTAATGCTTCTGTCTGTTTTTTACATTAAATGTATATGAAAGGAATGGATTTACAAAAAAGTTTCAATTTATGAGCATTATAATATAGAAATAATCTTAAAATAATAGTAAAATGTGTTATGTGTTCTTTAATAATGTGAAGATACCTGATTAACTTGGAGGTAAATATGAAGGAAGTTGAAAATAAAGAAATAAATAAAAGAAAAAAACTCTCAATTAAAGCAACTGTAGCTTTTTTAATTTATACACTGATAGTGGTAACTGTTACAACGCCACTGTTTGTATTTTATGGACCTTTCGAAAATGTAAAAAGAACAATAGTAGGAACGGCTATGGCTACCTTTACACATCAATATATAGCCACAACCTTTTTATCTCAAGAGGAAATAAGTAAAATTTTAAAAAGTTCACAAACAGGTGAAACAACAAGCAGTGAAGTTGAGAATTTGAATGGAGTTAAAGTAGCACATACGGGGGATAAAGGAATAGATAGATATGATATACATACTAAAAAATTTGATGGATATATTTTAGAAATAAATGATCCAACAAGATTAAAGATAGGATATACTAAAAGGATTGGAGAGGTAGGACAAAGAACTAGCGAAATAGCTGAGGAAAATGGAGCTGTTGCAGCTATTAATGGAGGAGGATTTACAGATAGATCCTCTAACGGTAAGCTTTGGGCTGGAACAGGGGCATATCCTGAAGGGCTTGTTATATCGGATGGCAAAGTAATATATAGTGATGTGAAAGCCAATGAAAAAGTTAATATTACAGCTTTTACAGCAGATGGAACATTAATAGTTGGTGACCATACACTAAATGATTTGAAAAAGAAAAATGTAGTAGAGGCAGTTTCTTTTAGAAATTCTCTTGTAATAAATGGTAAAACCGTTGCTGTTGAAGATGAGGGACTTAATCCTAGAACCGCTATTGGTCAAAAAAGTGATGGAACTATTATAATGCTTGTTATAGATGGAAGAACTGGATTAAAACCAGGTGCTACATTAAAGGAAGTTCAAAATATACTCTTACAGCAAGGGGTAGTAAATGCAAGTAATCTTGATGGAGGTTCGTCTTCTACAATGTATTTAAATGGGGAAATTATAAATAATCCTTGCGATTGGAATGGAGAGAGAACTGTTGCTACCGCTTTATATGTAAAACCTTAGAGGAGAGTGTAATGATGAAAGGACTTAGGAAAATAATTATATGGACCATTATGCCTATAGCATTAGAGTTAGTAGGGTTACTTTACATTGATCAATTCTATTTAAATGCTGAAACAACCTTTAATGCTATGAAGGTTGATACTACGGTGAAGAAAGAAGCTAACAAAATTAATGTGAAGGTCTCTGAGGATGGGAAAAATATTGGAGTTTCCTATAGTGGAAACTATATTTCCTATTATGAGGATGGCGTAATAAAAGTGGTGGACACTTCAAATAATAAAAAGAAAGAAATAAAAATTGATGATAATGCAAAATTTTCTTCATATAAGTGGCTACCGGATAGAGATATAATGTTGATTGCGGAAAAGTATAATGATGGTCACAATTCAAATTATTTGAAGTTTGAATCATATAATGCAAAGAAGGATGAAAAGAATTTCTTAAGTAATGATAAAAATAAGGAGTTGAAAATATCTTTAGCTGATGATAAATATGAGGTTTTAGATATGGCTCTATCTACTGCTACAAATGTAACTTACGTTAAAGTAGGGAAAGAAGGAGCAAAGAGCAGAATATATCGTATTAATGTAATGGCCCAAGTGGAAGAAACAAAATATGTCAACTGTAAGCTAGGAAAAATAGCCGTAGCTAATAAAGAGGATAAATTAATCTATGAAGACACTACCTATAATAGAATAAGAATAGCTGGAAATACTAATCCTATAGCTACAGGAGAAAATGCAACACACTATCTATTGGCTTCAGATAACGAAGACAGAGTTTATGTTGGCAATGGCGGAAACGGGAAAGTTAAAAAGATTTTCATAGGTGATGTGAAGACTGGAAAGCAAGAATGGAAGATTCTAACCCTAGAGCATGAAACAAGTAAGAATAATATATACATAACTACAAATGGCAAGATATATATTAATAATCCCTCAATGAATGTAGTTACAGAACTTGAGACAGGAAAAGAAACAAAATACGATGGTACCTTGGTGCAGGTATATAACTTAGGCGTGGTTTCAAATGACAAAGGGAAGCTTATAGGAAATCTATTTTAGGAAATACATTTAGTGAGAGTAGAGGACAAATATTCAAAAAAACCTTGCTCTCATTTCCAGTATTTCAGTATTATGGAACCGATGAGGTGAAGATAATTCTTGATTTTTATAAAAAAAGAGATGATTCTGAAAAATGAATAGTTCGCATTCTGAATGGTCAAAAAAATAACATGCTAAAGGCAAAAATAAAAAAATATAAACTTTATACTTGTAAAAGTTTACAAAAAACTTATAAGTATTGGTACAAGCCGATTTGTTAAAAAAAGAGGAGGTTTATTTTTAGTATTCTAAATATTCAAACAAATACAAGATTCCCATAAATGTATGTTATAATTTATGATAATTAAAAAATTCTACATTAAGGAATTTTTTAATTTTTTTATTTTTATTTTTATTTTTATTTTTTTATTTTTGAAAGGAGTGTAATATATGTCAAGTAATCAATCTATTTTTAGAACGAAATCGCTTGAAGCTATGATAGGTCAGACACAAGGCAAAGGATTGAAAAAGGTACTAGGGGCATTTGAACTTACAATGCTTGGTATCGGAGCAATCATAGGTACAGGTATATTCGTTCTTACTGGAGTTGCTGCAGCAGATTATGCAGGACCAGGACTTATGTTATCATTTATATTTTGCGGAATTACCTGTGCTTTCGTAGCGCTATGCTATGCTGAGCTTGCCGCTATGATTCCTGTAGCCGGAAGTGCTTACACCTTTGGGTATGTAGGGTTAGGAGAACTGTGGGCGTGGATTATAGGATGGGATCTTATCCTAGAATATGTAGTTGCAGTTGCGGCTGTTGCAGTTGGATGGTCAGGTTATATTGTAATGTTACTTAGTTCCGCAGGAATACATATTCCAGATGCATTAACTAATGCACCAGGACAAAAAGGTGGTATTGTAAATTTACCATCGATATTAATTCTATTTGTTATCACATTACTTCTAATTAAAGGTGTTAGTGAAAGTGCTAAGTTAAATAACGTACTTGTTATAGTTAAACTAGCAGTTGTTATTCTATTTATAGTTGTTGGTGCTGGTCATGTTCAACCAGCTAATTGGAACCCATTCTTACCATATGGTGTAGGTGGTATATTCAAGGGGGCAGCAATCATATTCTTCGCTTACCTTGGATTTGATGCAGTTACAACTGCGGCAGAAGAAGTTAAGAATCCACAAAGAGATCTACCTATAGGTATACTTGCTTCATTAGGAGTATGTACAGTATTATATATTGTAGTTTCAGGTATATTAACTGGTATGGTTCCTTATCAAAATTTCCATAATAATGCAGCTCCAGTTGCTTATGCATTACAACAGGTTGGAATTAACTGGGGATCAGCATTAGTTTCTGTTGGTGCAGTTACTGGTATAAGCTCAGTTTTACTTGTTATGGCTTTTGGTGCAACACGTGTATTATTCTCATTATCAAGAGATGGATTACTTCCAAAAGTATTTGCAGAAATAGATCCGAAATTTGGAACACCTGTGAAGAGTACTGTGCTTGTTGGTGCTGTGACAATGATCCTTTCAGGATTTGTTCAAATAGGAAGACTTGCAGAAATGACAAACATAGGAACTCTAGCAGCATTCTGTGTAGTTTGTGTTTCAGTTGTAGTTCTTAGAAAAAAGAGACCGGATGTTAAGAGACCATTTTTGTGTCCTGCAGTTCCAGCAGTTCCGATTATAGGACTTATATTCTGTTTATACCTAATTTATGAATTACCAAACTTTACAAAAATGGTATTTGTAATTTGGTTATTGGTAGGATTTGTGATTTACTTTGGATATGGTAGAAAACACAGTGCAATGAATTTCGAAGATGAATCAAAAGCAAAGGCTTAAAATATGAAAAAGAAGGTTTCTGCAAAGTTATGCAGAAACCTTTTTTTATAGGGTTTCAAGGTGGAAACTTTACTTGTACACAAAGATAAGTTATTAGTAATTGAGAATTATGGTTAAGTTAAGAATTAAGAGTAAAGGATAATTTTTCTCCACCTTGTTTCGAAAAATTTTTAATTTAAGGTTTATTGAAGCAAAGCTCCAATGGTGTTATATTTTAGATTTTCTGTAGCTTTAGCGAAAGAAAATCATCCATAACTCTTAATTTTCAACTCTTAACTTATCTAATTTTTGAAGTAGTATAATTTTCCGTTTTCAATTGAATAATTGATCAGCCCTTTTGAGTAGAGATATGTTATAAAAGCTGAGATACCCCCGAAATTTAAATGATATTGATAGAAATTAAGAGACAGATCATTTAAAATTGTTATATTCTCCAGTAAGTCTTCACGGGTTAAAGGCTGATCTAGTAGATCTAATATTTGATTCTTAAAATTCTCTATGTTTTCTAAGTTTTTATCCACAAGAGCTATAATTTGATCCCTAGTTAGCACATCGTTACAATGACTTATTACAAAGTAATCTGCATCAACATTTTTTAAGAGATTTAAAGTACTAATACTCTCCTCAATATCGTAAAGATAAGGAAAAGAATACTTTTCTAGTATTTCCTCACTAAATATTGAGTCTCCGAGAAAACATACCTTTTCCGGTGTAATTATTCCAATCTGCTCTATAGAGTGACCTTTTAAAGAGATTACTTCAAATTTTTCGTCATTAATTTTATTTGTGCCATAGTCTAGTACAAAATCTACAGTTATAGGCTTATTGCTTTTATCTATTCCTTTAATAGGTGATGAGGATGATAGTATAGAGGCTTGAAATTCAGGATTTTCCATGAATAGTTTTTCTTTTAGTGAAGTATATACTAAACATCCAGGATAAGTTCTTTGAAAATAAGTATTTCCACCACAATGGTCTAGATGATTGTGGGTATTAATTATGTATTTAGGATGAAGATTATTCTCTATAAGTATCTGATCTATTTTTTTTGCTTCTGTATTATTTATTCCAGTGTCTACTAGAAGACAATTTTTATTTTTGAATACAAAAATTCCACAGTTTGTAGTAGCACTTATGTAGTAACTATTTCCTTTAATTTTATTTAACGACATAAAAATCACTCCTTCGCCTATGATTTGTTTGTATAATATAAATATACATGATATAATCTTTTATAAGTTATTAAATGAATTATAATATTTATTTTTGATAATTAAAATTAGGAGGATGAAATTAATGGATCCAAACAGTGCTTTGATGAACAATTTGATGACGCTACTTGGCGTTACCGGTCTTATTCAGGGCTTAGGAATGAAATATAGCACAGCTGTTAGAAAAAAGCTTAGACTTGACAGAGAGGGTATTGATAAAAAATATATTGGCTTTAAAATAAATTTTCTTATTATTTCTGGAATGATGTTGTTAATGATTCAGTTGATGGTTTACCTTAATCCAGCCTTTGGAGAAAAAATGCAGATATTGTTATCAGCCTTTTTACTTCTTGCCATAACTTCAGACATGATATATAAAAAAGTAAGAAGTAGAAAAGCTGCGAAAACAAAATATAAAAAATATAATTAAAAATCCAGGTTATCCTGGATTTTTTATATACATAGAGTTTGCTAACTAGATACTTTTCGCATGCTGCAGTAGTCTCTATTATTACATTTGCTGCAGTCATGGTCCTTTTTACTGAACTCTCTTTTCTTATCTGCACCATAAATATAAGCCATAGACCTTAGCGAAGAAAGCATACAGTCATCTACCATATAAATACCTAAAAAATTACCTGCATCTAATTTATCTAATATATTCTTTTGATACCATAACGGAATCTCCCCATCCCCTGGAGCAATCCTGCAGCTAAGACCCATTCCTAGTTCATTACTCTTATTAAGAACATGATTAAATAACTGCGAACTAATTTCAAATAAATATGAAGTAGCCATAGCATCTAGTACCATTCCTTCCTTCATATTACCTAAATTAAATAGTTTATTAACTTCATCGGTACATCTATCCCCCATAGTAATAACACAATAAACTATATGATTACAATCCTGAACTACATCAAAAGTAAAATCTTCATCTTTTGGTGTTATGGTGAAGACTCCAGCCGGCTGTACAGAACTATATAGAATAGGTAGTAACTTCTCATACATAGAGCTAATTTCTTCATCAGTTATAAATTCACAATAGGACTTTAAAGTGTTTATTACTATATTTTTGTCCAATTTAAAGTCAAAGTCCAATACTATTTCCATAAGTAAACCTCCCCAAGAAAATGCAAAATTTAACCACTACTAGTGCGTTCAATTGAGAATCAGGTGGAGTTTGTTTGAAACTCTATCTAATTCAGCTTTTAGTTCATAATTCCATATAGCATCTTTACAGCAACAGCTAAAGACATTGTAACAAATATTGGTTTCATAAGTTTAGCCCCCTTAGTAAGTGCTATTTTTGTACCAAACTTTGCTCCAACTATCATAAATATGGCCACAGGTATACCGATTTTATAATCGATATGTCCACTTATTGCAAACATTACTAGGGAGGTAATGTTACTTACAAAGTTTAGAACTTTTGCATTACCACCAGCACGTACAAAATCAAAACCATATATGGATATAAGTCCAAAAATCAAAAAGGAGCCTGTACCAGGTCCGAAAAAACCATCATAAAATCCCATTGATAACGCAAGAAGCATACCCAAAAATATGCTTTTTTTCTTAAGACCTTTAAATTTATCCTCCATGCCTATAGTTTTTGAGAATAGGCTGTAAGCCCCTACAAGTAATAGAAGTACAACTACAATTATATTTACATATTTTGCATCTATACTAAGTACTGTATTTACTCCCAAAATAGCTCCTATCAGTGTAAAAGGAGCTAATAATTTTATGATATTAAAATCTACTTTTCCTGACTGTGCAAACTTCAGTGAGCTAGTAAATGATGCACAAGAAGAGGAAAACTTATTTGTGCCTAAGGCTAAATGAGGAGGAATACCTGCTATTAAAAAGGCAGGTACACTTATAAGACCACCACCGCCTGCTATAGAGTCAATAAAAGCTGCAAAAAAGCCCGCTGTACATAAAAATATTAAATTCATAGTCATAAAAACACCGCCTACTATAATTAAGTCACTTGTATATGTTTAATTTTAACATAGAAATTTAGTATAATGAAGTAAAACTTGAATCAGATAAGTTTTAAATCCTATCTGATTCAAGTTTTACTTCATGTTCTTTATACCTATATGATAAATATTAATAAAACCGTTAATATCAATCAGAACTACTTTCAAACTTTTTCAATAAATTGTGCTTTAAAATAGCATCAGAGTATTCTAGTTGGTTTATAGCATTTTCTTTTTTGTTTTTCAAGTCTTCATTTTCCTCAACTTTTTTATTTGTTGACATATCATAAAAGGTATCAGTTTGAGATAAATAATAATAGTTTCCATCAGTAAAGGATCCGTCTCTAAAAACTACATTTTTTTGCTCTGAATTAAATAGATCCTTACCCATTAAGTTTTTACTTGGCAAATTAAATAGATTGCAGATTGTTGGATATATATCCATTTGTCCTGCATTAATACTATTTACACCTTTTATTGATTCGTCTGGAAAATGAATCATCATAGGGATTTTTTGAAGTTTAGCCCATTCTATATCTGACATAGGAGAGGTTTTATTCAAAAACTGGCTTAGTTCCTTTTCATGATTTCTAGTAATAGCATAATGATCGCCATATAGCACTACTACAGAGTCTTTCAATATACCTTCACTATCTAATTTATCTAGAAACATTCCTAACTGTACATCTGTATAATGTATAGCCTTTAGGTAATCTCCTAAAAGAGAGCCTTCGTAAGCTCCTACGTTAAAGTCACCATACTTTGAGGGATCATCATAAGGAAAATGACTGCTTAGTGTTATTAAGAAGGCGTAGTAGGGGCTATTTAAGCTTTTCAACTTGTCAATGGATTGATTAAAGAAAGATTTGTCACTTAGTCCCAAGCCTACATTATCATCAATATTATAATCATTTTCATTATAATAGTTATTGAATCCAAATTGTTTATAAATTACATTCCTATTCCAAAAGGTTTCTCTATAACCATGGAATGCCGCAGTGTTATAGCCAGAAGCTTTAAAGTTCTTTGGCATAGAGTTGAATTCATTGCTGGAGTATAAAAAGTAAGCTGAACCTGAGGGTGCAGGATATAAGGAGTTATTTGTCATAAATTCTGCATCAGAGGTTCCTCCTGCAGCTATCTGGTAATACATGTTATTAAAATAAACACTGCGAGTAGCCCATTTATTTAAGTTTGGAGTTATTTCTTGGCCATTTATTTTACTATTTATTGTGAAGTCTTGAAGAGCTTCAACCTGAATCATAATTAAGTTCTTACCCTGGGCTGCTCCGCTTAGGTTATAAGTGTTAGTGCTATTATTTTGTAAAAATGTTTTTATTTCTGCCTCTTTTGTTTTTGACACAGGAATTCTTCTATTTATACTAGAGTACATAGAATTATAGAAATCTAAAAAGTGATAATTAAGTATACCTAGTTTTCTAACAATGTAGACCTTATTATACATTGTACTTAAAAGTCTTGGTTGCTCTTTTGATAGAGAGTAAAAGGCTTTAACATTAATACTTAATCCTATAACGAAAAAGACTAGAAAGAGGGAAAAGCTCAAGGATTTTCGCACATCTAACCCATTTTTATATTTATATCGATTTACTAGTGGAAGTATAAATATAAAGTCTGCAGCATAAATTAAGTCAGTGAATTTAAAAAGACTAGCAACACTGGATTTTACAGCACCTAATTGGAGCCCGCTTATTAAAATAGGTATAGATATTACGTCCTTAAAATACCTAAAGTAAGTTAGGTCGCCGATTATAAATAAAGTTATAAGTAAATTGCATATGTATAGAAAACCTATTCTTTTTTTTCTATTTAAAATAACTGATATAGCCGCAAGAAATAAAAGAGATGCAAGTACTGGTGAAAATAGTGAAGTATAGGAGAAATACTCAGCGCGCATCTCACTGCCATATATAATAACTTTTATTAGCATTAATGTAATATATAAAATTAAATCTATATATGTACGAATAAAAGTATTTATCTTATCCATTTTAAGTCCTCCAAAGTATAAATTTTGTACCACATTAAATTATAAAACTAATATATGTATATTTGCAAAATAAAATGTTAATAAATTGTTTCAAAAATAAATCATCTATGATAGCTATTTACATAAGTGAAATAGTATAGCATAATAATAGTTGTTATATTAAGTGAAAAATACTAGGAGGAATTTGGTAATGGGAGAGAAAGAAGAATCTTTAGAACACATTTTGATAGATGAAGAAGAAGCTAAAAAGGAATTTTTAGAAGAATTAAGAACTAAAAATTTGGAAGAAACAAAAGCCTTTGAAAGAGCTGCTCTAGAGAGGGCACTTTTAGAAAAAGCGGCTGAGGATAGAAAATTAAGAGAAGAACAGAAGGCTTTAGGGCAGATAGCTTCAGGCGTTCTTGATGATACAAAAGAAGAAGATAGTGATGAGAGAAAATTGATTACTAGTGATGAAACACAATTAGTAAAGGTAGATAAAAAAACAAATAAAAGAGCTTTAAATACTTTTAAAGCAGCACTTATTGATACAGCAGTAACAGCAGTAGCATCTGTTGCAGCTTTATATTTATTTGATGCTTTAATGAGACTTATACTTGGATATTATGTTGTAGATCTTAAAGGTGTATATATAATAACATTTTTAATAATACTAGTTTTATATCCAGTTTTAATGAAAAAATTAAAAGATGGCAAAACTTTAGGACAGAGGTTTAGCAAATTAGAAGTTAAAGAAAGGGAAGAATAAGAATTGAGAAAAGGCAACGAATACGAATTTCATATAGATAGAACTCAATTTCCTGGTACAGGAGTAGCAGAATTAGATGGACTGAAAGTATTTATAAAAAATTCAGTGCCGGGACAGAAGGTAAGGGCTAGAGTTACAAAGAAGAAGAAGGAATACGCTGAAGCAAAGGTTCTGGAAGTCATAGAAAATGTAAATCATGCAGTAGAACCAATATGTCCACATTTTAATGCATGTGGTGGCTGTACTACGCAATTTTTACCTTACGAAAATCAGTTGGAATTAAAATCACAGCAGGTTCTAGAGCTTTTACATAATTCAGGTACTGAAAACTTTGAATTTTTAGGTATAGAAAAAAGCCCAGAAGAGTTTGAATATAGAAATAAAATGGAGTTTTCCTTTGGAGATTTAGAAAAGGGTGGAGAACTCACTTTAGGAATGCATATGAAAGGAAGAAGCTTCAGTATCGTAAATGTTGATAAGTGCCAAATAGTAGACGACGACTTTAGAAACATATTAGATACTGTTGTTAACTACTTTGGAAAAAAAGAGCTTCCCTACTATAGAATAATGAAGCGTGAAGGTTACCTAAGAAATCTTGTTATAAGAAAAGGCAGTAACACAGGTGAAATATTAATAAATATAGTAACTACTTCACAAATGGAATTTAATTATGAAGAAATTACAGAGATACTTAAGAATTTAAATTATAAAGGAGAACTTAAGGGTATACTACATACTTTTAATGATAGCTTTTCAGATGTAGTTCAGGCAGATAGCGTAGATATACTTTATGGAAGAGATTACATAATAGAAGAACTTTTAGGTCTTAAATTTAAAATAGCTCCTGAGTCTTTTTTCCAAACTAACTCAAAGGGAGCTGAAAAACTCTACAGTATAGTTAAAGACTTTTTAGGCGATGCATCATCTAAAGTAGTTTTTGACCTTTATTGTGGAACAGGTACAATTGGACAGATTGTAGCACCTAAGGCTAAGAAAGTTTTGGGAATCGAACTTATAGAAGAAGCTGTAAAGTCTGCCAATGAAAATGCAGAGCTTAACGGTCTTTCAAACTGCGAGTTTATCGCAGGTGATGTAGCAGAGGTTATTAAAACTGTTAAAGATAAACCTGATGTTATAATTTTGGATCCACCAAGACCAGGAGTCCATCCTGTAGCATTGAATTATGTTATAAAATTTAATGCATCGGACATAGTTTATGTATCTTGCAATCCTAAGACTTTAGTTACAGATCTTGAGGTATTGCAAAAGGCGGGATATAAGGTGGAAAAGGTTAAGCTTATGGATATGTTCCCTCATACACCACACGTTGAGACAGTAGTTAAGCTAGTTAAGAAATAGGCTGATATCAAAGGCTTTGAAGGATTTTAAGTAAATATTGAAGTGTGTTTTATGTTCCCTCAGACTACGGTTTGAGGGAATTTTTGTGTTAGGGGGTTGTACAAATACGCAGAAATAAGGACATTTGCGTTAAGGTATAG
Source organism: Clostridium magnum DSM 2767 (assembly GCF_001623875.1). Lineage (GTDB taxonomy): Bacteria > Bacillota > Clostridia > Clostridiales > Clostridiaceae > Clostridium_AM > Clostridium_AM magnum. The sequence goes on from NZ_LWAE01000001.1 coordinate 995,763, forward strand.
GTTTTGCGTGTTTATATAGAATAAATGAAAAAACAAACATCTATTCTATTAGGAAAGATATGAGTTTTAAAAAATGAAATAATTATATAAAGATTGAATTATTTGTCCAATTTTATGGAAAATTGAAATAATAAGGATTATAATATAATTGCATTATTTTTTACTAATGAAATTATTTATTTAAGTTATTATTTATTTAAAAGCAGATTAAAGCCTATGCTGCTTACTTACATAATCAATTAATAATATATCTACATGTCTACAGTGTAAATATATTCATAAAAAGGTTTAATATTCATAAGTTTGAGGTGTACTATGAGAACTATTAATTTGCCGCCATATGCTCCAACTCTTATGGAGTCTACAAGAGCAATTGGTTACTCTCTTGAAGCTGCAATTGCAGATATTATAGATAATAGCATTACTGCACAAGCATCTACAATTAATATTAAGTTTTTCCCTGTAGGACAGCCATATATTTCGATTTTGGATAATGGAGAAGGTATGACAGGAGATGAACTTAATGTAGCTATGCAATATGGAAGTAAAAATCCAAATGAGGAAAGGGACTCTAATGATCTAGGAAGATTTGGACTTGGTCTTAAAACTGCATCATTATCTCAATGTAGGAAATTAACAGTAATTAGTTTAAAGAATGGGGAGCTGTCTGGTAGAAGATGGGATATTGATTATGTATTGCAAACTGGAGAGTGGTCTCTTATTATTCTTGAAGATGATGAAATTAAACAAATGCCACAATTTAGTGAACTTAGTACATATGGTAATGGAACAATTGTAGTTTGGCAGAATCTTGACAGATTAATCATTGGAGAAATCGATTTTGTTACATCCTTTGGATTGAAGATGGATATAGTCAGAGAACATTTATCATTAGTTTTCCATAGGTTTTTATCAGGTGAACAAGGATTAAAAAAAATTGATATATTTATAAATAATAATAATGTTAAAGCTACCGATCCTTTTTTAGCAAAGAAAAGCATTCAATTAATGGATGATGAGTCAATAATTATTAGAGAACAGAGCGTAATTGTTAGACCATATATATTACCACATACTTCGAAGTTATCAGAATCTGAAATTAAAGAACTGGGTGGTAAGGATGGTTTAAGGAGGAAACAAGGATTTTATGTTTATAGAAACAAAAGATTACTTGTTTGGGCAACTTGGTTTAGATTAATGAGGCAAGGAGAATTGTCAAAACTTGCAAGAGTTCAGGTTGATATTCCTAATTCACTTGATGATCTATGGGCACTAGACATAAAAAAGTCAACAGCAATACCACCAGAGGAGATACGAAAAAATTTAGGGAATATCATTGAAAAAATTTCTGAAGGAAGTAAAAGAACTTGGACATATAGAGGCAAAAAAGAAACAGATGATTCAAAAATTCATATTTGGAATAGGATAAGAACAAGACAGAATGGGATTATTTACCGGATTAATAGAGATTATCCGTTACTAGAAAAATTACAAGTTATTAGTGTAGAGGCTAAACAATTGTTAGAACAGTTACTTCTGCAAATAGAGGGTAATTTACCGTTAAACTCATTATACGTAGATTTAATAAGCGATGAGAGAGTTGAAAATGAGGTAAAAATTTCTGAAGACGCAACAATCGATATATTGACTCAATTGTTGTCAGGATGCAGGAATAATTTTGAGAGGGAGGAACTGCTAGAAAGATTGGTTGTTACTGAACCGTTTTTAGAATATAAAGAAGTTATAAATTGCAAATTTAAAGGAGCAAAACAAAATGAATAAAGTCAATATGGAAATGTTAGAAAGGTTTATTTCTGCGTCTATAAACACAAAGTATAAAGAAATTCCACCAACTGAAGCTCAATTTATAAAAGAAGCAAATGATATCAGAAATATGATACAGGCTACTTCACCTGTAACAGACGAGGAATATGAATATATATTAAGAAAACTGAAGGCTTCAATGGTTATTATTATGGATGATGGAGTATATATCTATGATCCAAATAGTAAGCACCAATCTTGGTTACCAGCAAGACGGGCTAATATTGATTTCTTTTACTGGGATAGATATAAAAAATACCTTGAAGATGAAAAAAGGTGGAATACAAGAGTTACTGCAACATTGGATAAAGTTTCAGATGAAATCGTGGATTTACTGGGTGATCCTAAAGACACTACAAATTCTTTTCAAAGGAGAGGACTTGTACTTGGAGATGTGCAGTCAGGCAAAACAGCAAATTTCACTGCTATTTGTAATAAAGCAGCAGATTGTGGGTATAAAGTTATCATAGTTTTGGCTGGGATGATGGAAAATTTAAGAATACAAACTCAGGAACGATTAGATACTGAATTTGCAGGAAGGAGAAGTAAATATTTATTAGACCCAAAGGCTGATCAAATAATAAAAAATACACCTTTTGGTGTTGGTAGAATTAATCCACATAAACGAATTTCATGTTTTACTTCCGTGAATACAGATTTTAATTCAGTAATTTTGAAAAGTAATGATTTAACATTAGCAAACATAAGTGAACCTGCTATCTTTGTTGTGAAAAAAAATAAAAAAGTGTTAAATAATTTACAAGGATGGCTAGTGTCGAATAATGCAGATATGAATAATAAAATAGATTTGCCACTACTTCTAATAGATGATGAAGCTGACAACGCTTCTGTAAATACTAAAAAAGAGGATCAGAATCCAGCTGCCATAAACTCAGCTATTAGAAATATATTAAATAGCTTCTATCAAGCATCATATTTGGGTATAACAGCAACCCCTTTTGCAAATATTTTTATTAATCCAGAGACAAAAGATGAGATGATTGGAGACGACTTGTTTCCAAGAGATTTTATATATGCATTGTCACCTCCAACTAATTATATAGGAGCTGATGCTATTTTTGGCAATAATGCAACATACACTAATTCTGTTATAGAAATTGAAAATGAAGAAATGAATAATTTTCTCCCATTTAACCATAAAAAAGATGATGATGTTTATGATTTACCACCAAGTATGTTTGAAGCAATAGGGTATTTTATGATTGTAAATGCAATAAGAGATTTACGTGGAGATAATACAGAGCATAGATCTATGTTGATAAATGTTAGTAGATTTACAGATATTCAAACAAAAATAAGTGAGTTAGTAAATGAATGGTTAATAAAGGTTAGGTCTGAATTGAGAAACTATGCAGCACTTGATGAAGAAGAGTCAGGTCAAATATATTCAGTCCGATTTCTAAAAGCAATTTGGGATAAGTATAATTTGGAAGATATTGCAGGCTGCACTTGGCTGCACTTACAGCAAGTGTTTTTATATAAAGCAGTAACTCCTATTGATGTACGTGCTGTAAATCAAAAGACAGGTTCGGCAAGTTTAGACTATTATGCACATAAAACTGATGGATTTAGAGTAATAGCTGTAGGCGGTAATAGTTTATCTCGTGGATTAACACTTGAAGGTTTGTGTGTAAGTTATTTTTATAGAAACTCACAAATGTATGATACTTTATTACAAATGGGAAGATGGTTTGGATATAGAGAAAACTATGCTGATTTATTTAAAATATGGATGGCTGAAGATGCAGTAGATTGGTATGGATATATCACTGAAGCATCAAATGAATTAAAGCTAGAGATAGCAAGAATGAGAGCTGTTAATCAAACACCGTCTGAGTTTGGGCTGAAGGTTCGACAAGATCCAAATTCTTTAATAGCTACAGCTAGAAATAAAATGAGAACAGCAACTCAAGTTAGTAGACCAATCACTGTGTCAGGTAGACTTTTGGAAACACCGCGATTAAAAAATGATGTTAATATTTTGAAGTCAAATGAAAAAGCTTTCAAATTGTTTGTAGCAAATTTAGATAGCATTGGAACTGTAGTAAAGATACCACAAAATGCTAAGTTTTGGAAGGGTATCCCAAAGGATTTGGTTGTAAATTTATTAAGAAATTTTGATACACATCCTTGGCATTTATCTTTTCAAGGTAGAGCACTTGCTGATTATATTGAGGGTAGTAGCGAGTTAGTAGAATGGGATGTGGCAATACCACAAGGATCAAGTACAAATGTGTATACTTTGACAGGGGCGTATAACGATATTGAAATTTTACCTGCTATACGTACAATTACGGAAGATAATAAAATGATAAAAATTAGTGGTACAAAAGTGAAAGTTGGAGCTGGTGGATCTACAAAGATTGGGTTATCAGAAAAAGAAATAGAAAAGGCTAAGGAAGAGTTTGCTAAAATACATGGAAAAAATAAGTCAGTTTCAGATAGTGGTTATCTGATTAAAGGAAGAAACCCAATATTGTTCTTACACGTGCTTGAATGCTTGGCAGAAGATGGTAAGGACTTATCTCAAAATATACCTAAATATCTTTTTGCTTTAGGTGTTGGTTTTCCAGCTACAGATAAAGGGACAGAGGTTGCTAGTTATGTTGTTAATATGGTAGATTTAAGAAATTGGATTGAAATTGATGAAGATGAGGATGATGAAGATGTTATCTAATAAGGAATTGATAAAAAAATGGAATGAAATTCCATTTTATGGTGGTGGCTATAAAAGAATAGATGAAACTCATCCGCTTGAATGGTATATCGGCTATGAAGATATAAATCAAAAAACAATTCTTTTATTAACTGATAATGACCCTGGCAATATTTCGTCCTCTAAATCAATAATTGCTTCAACAGGACAAAGAGTGGATGGCAAATGGGCAATTTCTTTTCGATTAATCAAGAAGGATAATGAGGATGTATTTACTCATTTATGCTGGGATATTATAGAATCTTCTCGTGATAAATCATTAGGACTTGCTACAGTTGATTATATTATTGAAAGATATAATAAATGGCTTAAGTTGATGGAGCATCAACGGGCTGACCTTATGGATGATGCCTGTAGAAAAGGGCTTATAGGAGAAATGCTGTTTCTACAAGAAAATATAGAAAATGGCATGGACATTCAAGTAGCTATAGATGGATGGATTGGACCGGATGGAGCAGATCAAGATTTCGTATATGCTAATGGCTGGACAGAGATTAAGTGCACAGGAATATCGACAGATAGTATATCAATATCTTCTAAAGAACAATTAGATGCGGAATTACCAGGTTGGATTTGTGTATATTTTTTAGATAAAACAGCATCTGAAAATACAATAGGTTTTACATTAGTAGAAAAAGTTGAGCAATTAAGAAATGTGTTTACAAATAACATAAAAGCTAGAGAAATATTTGAAAATAAACTTTTTAAATATGGATATGTTGATAGAAAAGAATATAATGAACAGAGATATAAATCTGGTGGTAAAAATGAGTATAGGATTGATGATAACTTTCCAAGACTTATTAAATCAAATATCCCATCGCAAATAATATCGGCTAAATATAACATTAGTTTAGCATCAATTGAAGATTGGAGAATAAAATAGGAGTGGATGAATATGGATATGCAAGATTTTCGCAAGGATTTTTTGGAAGACATAAAATCAACAGCGGCTACTGTTGGTGAAGGCACGGTAGCTGCTTTTGTAAAAGTTTCAACAGAATACTTAATTAGTGCAGAAGTTTTGCCAGATTTCATACCATCTTTTTTTATGGGCACTGGAAAAAGTAATAGGAAATTTAGGATTGATGGATATGTTCTTGATGAGTTTGATTATACCATGAATCTTATAATAGCTGATTATTCTGGGAGTGAAGAGAATAGAGTTGTAAAACGCTCTCAGGCAATACAAATATTTGATAGGCTACTTCATTTTGTAGATGAAGCATATGGTAATAAGCTATACAAGGAAATAGAGATAAGTACTCCTTGTGCAGATTTAGTTGAGCTATTACGAACAAATAGAAGTAGAATTAGAAAATATAGATTATTGTTGATTACCGATGGATATATGAGTGATCGTATAGATGTACTACCATCAAAAAACATTGATGATGTTCAAGTGGAATGTCAAATTTGGGATATTGAGAGATTGTTCAAAGTTTGTTTCTCTGATATGGGAAGGCAAAATATTGAAATTGATTTTAAAGCGTATACAAGAAAGGGAATACCATGCCTTGAAGCAAGTGGTGCAACAACAGATGAATACAGAAGTTTTTTGTGTATAATGCCTGGACATGCACTAGCAGATATTTATGATTATTTTGGAAGTCAATTACTCGAGGGTAATGTAAGATCGTTTCTATCAACCAAAGTAGCCGTAAATAAGAAAATTAGAGAAACTATTTTAAAAGCACCCAATATGTTTTTTGCTTTTAATAATGGCGTTTCAGCAACAGCTATGGATTTAGTTATAGAGAATTTTGATGATGGAAAATATATTACTTTCGCAAAAGATTTTCAAATAATAAATGGTGGACAAACAACGGCTTCACTATCTAATGCACGACATAAAGATAAAGTAAATCTTGAAAGTGTGTTTGTTCAAATGAAAATAACTGAGATAGATACAGATCTAGATAAATCAGCAGATTTAATAAGAAATATTTCTAGATCCTCTAATAGTCAGAATAAAGTAAGTGATGCTGACTTTTTTTCTACACATCCGTTTCATGTAAGAATGGAGCAAATTTCAAGAAGATTATTTGCTCCAGCAGTTGGTGGGTTGCAGTATGACACACGATGGTTTTATGAAAGGGCAAGAGGACAATATTTGCAAGCTCAAATGCGTATGACAAAGTCTGAAAAAAATAAGTTTGTTGCACAACATCCTAAAAAACAATTAATTACGAAAACAGATTTTGCAAAAGTTCGGAATTCATGGAGAGGGTTACCTCATATAGTTAGTCGAGGAGCACAAACTAACTTTATGAATTTTGCGGAATGGGTTGATACAGAATGGTTAAATTCTGATGTAGGATTTAATGAGAAGTATTTTCAGGAGTCTGTGGCACTGATGATACTATTTAAGCATACTGAATATATAGTTACACATCAGGCATGGTATGAGCAAGGATATAGGGCCAACATTGTTACATATTCTATTGCTCTGTTACAAGAATTAATAAAATCTCAATTTCCAGAAAAGGAAGTTGATTTGCAAATTATATGGAATCGTCAGTCAGTGCCAGAAGCAATAACTAATGAATTAATTAATATTACGAAAGCTGTATTTGAAACTATAACAGATCCCAAAAGAGAAACTATAAATGTAACACAATGGTGCAAAAGAGAAACGTGCTGGACAAAAGTAAAAGATAATAAGATATTATTAAATGCCGAAATAGAAAAAGTTTTAGTTGATAAAATTGAAATTAAATCGGCAGAAAAAAATGCAAGAAAAGATCAAAAAATGATTTCTGGAATTGAAGCTCAAACAAAAGTTTTGGAATATGGCTCAGAAAACTGGAAGAATGTTATGGATTTTGCAATAGCAAAGAAATTAGTTACTACAGATGTAATAGTAGCATTAAAATTAGCAATACAAATGCCTATAAAATTGCCCAATTCACATCAAAGTAAAAAGTTAATAGAACTTCTTGAACAGGTTAATTCAGAAGGTTATAAAATATATTAAATTATCACAAAAGAGTTACTTCTTAAGATATTATGATCAATTTGTAAGGTATTAATATATTAATGCGAGTTAAGAAATTCAATTTTTGTATTGCTTTACTACTTAAGATATTTCTGCTATTATGTTAGTGGATTACAATAGGATTGTTGTATCTAATTATTGGAATGTTTTATATACTTTACTGTAAATCTTCATAGTTATTCTTTTGAAATTGTTAGTTTATAGGAATAAACAGGAGATAATCAACTAGGGAAAGGAATATTTTATAGGGTGAGTATACAATGAAAAAATACACAACAATAGATTTGTTTGCCGGTGCGGGAGGTTTAAGTTATGGCTTTCAGGAAACTGGGAAATTTGATATAAAAATTGCTGTTGAACACAATAAACATGCTCAAGAAACCTATAAAAAAAATCATCCAGGTGCTGAAATAGAATCAGATATTACACAAATTACAAATGGCAAATATAAATCTATAAAAGAAAAATATGGTGATATAGATATTATAATAGGTGGACCACCTTGCCAAGGATTTTCAAATGCTAATCGGCAAAAAAATGAGTTAATTTGTGGTAATAATCAATTAGTAAATGAATATATTAGGGCAGTTGAACAACTTAAACCTAAAGCTTTTGTTATGGAAAATGTCAAGATGATTAATTCTAGCAAACATAAATTTTTTTGTAGTGACAAAGATAAAAGAACTGTTGAAAAATTAGGAGTTTGTCTGCAGGAAGAAATTATAACAATTGCAGAAGCAACAATTTGCACAGATGAGTTTATAGATTTTTTAAAGCAAGAAGATGTGTTAGGAGAATATTTATTAGAACAACAGAATTATATTAAAATAAATACTATTTATCGCAACTCTAAAACATCAAAACAGTTAGAAAAATATCTTGAAAATCACGAAAAGTCAATAGAAAAGATATTAAATAGCTGGGATGATTTCAAATTGAATTTTTGGAGTAAAGAATATGAAGAAGTCTTTCTTGAAACTAAAGAACGATTAAATACATTTTTAACATCCGATGATGAATTTGAGAAGCTTAGAGATTCATTAAAAATAATAATAGAAACTCAAAAAGCTATTTATAAAATGAAGGAGATTAGGGATTATAATATTACGTTAATAGGTATGGTTGCTGAAAAGAGCAATATATGTATCATAGTTAATACTTATAATATTATTGAATATGTTCTTAAAAAATTTAGATCTATGGGATATATTGTGGAATGTGGAGTTTTGAATGCAGTAAATTATGGAGTGCCTCAAAGTAGGGAACGGTTTATTATCATAGGTGTCAAGAATGAATATTTAAAAAGTGACAAAGTAGAGTTGCCTCAACCTATACTTAAGTCACCAGATGAGTTTTATACTATAAGAGATGCAATAGCAGATTTAGCTCAATATCAAACTACAGTAATGGTAGAGTCCAAACCAATTCAAAAAGATATTAAAGAAATTAAAGAGTTAAATCCTTTGCAAAAATACCTAAATAAGGGAGAGTTAGTATATAATCATGTCATAACGGATACAAGAGATACTGCTTTGGAACGGTTTAGGAATTTACAACCAGGACAAAACTTTCATAATCTAAGTGAAAATTTAAAAACAACATATAGTGATCCATCAAGAACACAAAATACTATATATTTACGTTTAAAATATGGATCACCATCAGGAACAGTTCTAAACGCCAGAAAATCTATGTGGATACATCCCGAAAAGGATAGGGCTATTAGTATAAGAGAAGTAGCAAGACTGCAGTCTTTTCCAGATACATTTGTATTTTGTGGTACTAAAGATGCTCAATATCAACAAATCGGTAATGCAGTTCCGCCATTACTTGGTAGGGTAATTGCTGAAAAATTATTAGAGCTACTTGGTGATGAAACAAATGAAAAATTAATAGACATAATCGTTAAAAAGTAGACTTATAATAAATAAACCACCGATTTGCAACAGTCGGTGGTTTTAGTCATATCTTCCCTAAAAAATTAGCCTGTGGTACAAAAGGAACATTTAATTTATAGCCTCTACTATTTAATATCTGTGCCTTTATCATTGCAAGTTCAGTATGGACACCTAATAAACTAGCTATTTGATCATAGGTGCATTTTTCAGATGCTAACTCAAAAAAATTATTATCTGAAATAAGAAATTCTGCTGCAAAGTAGTTTGCCTGTATCTCAGGTGTAGAGGTTTTCAAGGATACACATAGTTTATCTTGGAACATATTAATTCCAAGACCTCTGTGGAAGCGGTCATGGCCAATTTCATGAGCACAGACAACTCTAGCACTTATCTCATCTATATTATCATTAATAACTATATACCTATTCCTAAGAATATAAGTATAAAACCCTTTTAAGTTTTGAAGCTTTTTATATCTTAAATCAATTCCAAGATATTCAGCTACTTTGAATGGATTATTAGTTTCATAAGTTTTTATTAGGTTGTTGGCGCATTTAGAAATATTTGAACAATTCATTCTCCACCCTCCCCCTAGGTGCTTATAAGAAAAAGAATAATTTATTTGTCTTTTTTCTTTCTGCCGTATTTCTCCTTATTCTTCTTTTTTGCGTCAAAGTAAAGCTCTGAAATTATCCTAAAAACTTCATCTTTATCCTCTTCCATTAATTCTCCCCCGGCAAATAACATTTCTACATTTTTTAATACACCTTGTGCTTGCTTGTGTCCTATAGCTCCATATGCCTCACCCGCATCCTGCATAAAGGAACCATCAGTGCCAAGAAGGTAATCAACTGAAACATTAAATACTGATGCAAATTTTGAAATTACCTCTTGTTTTCTAGGGAATCTTTCATTGGATTCATAATATCCTAGAACTCTATCTGAAACACCAACTAATTTACCAAGCTCAGCTTGAGTCATACCTGCATTCTCTCTAAGCTGCTTAATTCTATCACCAAATAGCATAAGATTCACCTCCATCTTCTAATATTATAATAACAAATTGTTCGATAAACGTCAATTTGTCGAAAAAAATGTTCAAAAAAACTTTTTGTTCGATTTACATTGAACAAATCGTTCGGTATAATTTAGTCATACGAACAGAGAAGGGGTTGAGAAAATTATGAAAAACAAGGTATTTGTTACATACAGAGAGCTTAAAGGAATGTCGCAAGTACAGCTAGCAGAGAAACTTGGTATCTGCAAAGACTATGTTAATATGATTGAAAATAATAGAAGGATGCCAGGATTTGCACTTGCTAAAAGAATTGCAGATTTGTTCGGAACAACAGTGGACAACCTATTTTTTTACTCTGGTAAAGAACAAAATGTGCAATAAATATACAAAAATATTCGATTAGAGTTGTAAAAAAATTTTAAATAAAGATTAAGAAAGAGGTGTTTTGGATGGATATCAATATTAAAGTGAAAATTGATTCTCCGGATATTATGAATGCATTATTAGCTTTAGCAGAAGCACTACCACAAATGAAACTAGATACTGCTACATCAGTAAAAGAAGGACAGACTACCGAAATTAAAGCTGAAAGTAAAAGTGAAGAAATAGTACAAGCAGGCAAAGATGAGAAAAAAGAAGAAGCTCCAAAGCCAATTACTTTAGAAGAAGTGAGGTCTAAGCTATCAAGCTTATCTCAAAATGGTAAGCAAGCTGCAGTTAAAGCATTAATAAAAAGCTTTGGTGTAAATAAGCTCACTGATATTCCAAAAGAAAAATATCCTGAACTTTTAAAATCAGCGGAGGAAATATAAATGACAGAGAAAAAACACGCATTACTTTCAGCTTCAGGCTCAAGTAGGTGGATGCAGTGTCCACCCTCTGTAAGACTTGAAGAAACCGTTGAAGAGGAAAATAGTGAATATGCAAAAGAAGGAACCTTTGCTCATGCATTAGCAGAGCTTCACATCAACTACTATCTAGGTAATTTAAAGAAAACACAGTTTAATAAAGAACTTAAAAAGTTAAAGCAAGATTCCTTCTATTCAAAAGAACTTATGGAATATGTTCAAATTTATGTAGACTTTGCTATTGAAAAAATTAATGAAGCAAGAGCAAGTACAAAGGATGCAGTAACTATGGTAGAAATGAAATTTGATTATAGTTCATGGGTTCCTGAAGGATTTGGAACAGGAGATTTAGTGCTTATAACTGATGCTGTTCTTGAGATTGTAGATCTAAAGTTTGGTCAAGGAGTTCCTGTATCAGCTATAGGAAATACACAGATGCGTTTATATGCTTTAGGTGCAATTCAGCAGTTTGAATGTCTTTATGATATTAGTACTGTAAAAATGACCATAGTGCAGCCAAGACTTGATAACATATCTACTGATGAAATAGCTGTAGAAGAGCTATTGAAATGGGCTGAAGAGGAAGTTAAACCTAAAGCGGAACTTGCCATAAAAGGCGAGGGTGAATTTAAATCAGGACAGCATTGCAGGTTTTGTAGAGTAAGACATACTTGTAGAGTAAGGGCTGAGGAAAATATGAAATTAGCGGCTTTAGAGTTTAAGGAAGCAGTCCTTCTTACAGATGAAGAAATAGTAGAGGTACTTAAGGGCATAGATGAACTTCAAAAATATGCATCAGATATTAAGGAATATGCCTTTAATAAAGCAATAAATGAGGGTAAAAGGTGGGAAGGCTTTAAAATTGTTGAGGGGAGAAGCATTAGAAAATATGTTGATGAAGCTGCAGTTGCTAAGGCTTTAATAGAGGCAGGTTTTGAGGAAGATAAAATCTACGCTAAATCACTTCTTACAATTACAGCTATGGAAAAAGCTATAGGTAAAAACAAGTTCAAGGAATTATTAAAAGACCTTGTTGAAAAGCCAAGTGGTAAGCCAGTTTTGGTACCAGAGGAAGATAAAAGACCAGAAATAAATAATACTGCAGAAGCAGATTTCAAGGAGGAATAAGGATTATGGTAAAAGCAAAAAGAACAGGAACAAAGGTAACTACAGGAAAGGTTAGATTAAGCTATGCTCATCTTTTTGAGCCTCATGCTATAGAAGGTAATGACCCTAAATATAGTGTTAGTGTAATAATTTCAAAGGATGATAAAGAAACCTTAAAAGCTATAAAAGAGGCAGTTAATGAAGCTAAGGAAATAGGAAAGGGCAAATTTGGTGGCAAGATACCTCCTAATCTTAAGACTCCATTAAGAGATGGAGATGAAGAAAGACCAGATGATGAGGCTTATTCAAACAGCTATTTCTTAAATGCTAATAGTAAAAATAAACCTGGAATAGTTGATATAAATGTACATCCTATTTTAGATGCAACAGAGGTTTATAGTGGCTGCTATGGAAGGTTAACTCTTAATTTTTATGCATATAGTGCTAGCGGCAACAAAGGAATTGCAGCAGGTCTTGGAAATGTTCAAAAATTAGAAGATGGAGAACCCTTAGGAGGATTCACTAGAGCTGAAGATGACTTTGATGCTGTAGAGGGTGAAGACAACTTTTTAGATTAATAACTATTAGGGGCGAGATTCTTCTCACCCCAATTTTATCTAACAGGAGATGATAAGTTGGATGTACTTAGTATAGATATTGAAACTTTCAGTAGCGTAGATCTTATAAAATGCGGAGTTTATGCTTATACAGAAGCAAAAGATTTTGACATACTTTTATTTGGCTATGCTTTTAATGATGAAGCAGTTGAAATTATAGATTTAGCAAGTGGTGAAAAATTACCACAAAATATTATTGATTCACTTACAAATCCAGAGATTATAAAAACAGCTTTCAATGCTAATTTTGAAAGAACTTGCCTACATACATATCTAAAAAAGCCTATGCTACCAGATCAGTGGAGATGTAGTGCAGCTCATTCACTAGTATTAGGACTTCCAGGTAATCTTGCAGGTGTGGCTAAATGCTTAAACTTACCACAACAGAAAATGAGTGAAGGTAAAGCTTTAATTAGATACTTCTCTATGCCCTGCAATCCTACAAAGACAAACGGAGGAAGAACACGAAATCTTCCACGGCATGATAGTGAAAAATGGGAAGTTTTCAAGAATTATTGTAAACAAGATGTTGAAGTAGAAAGAGCCATAAGAAAGAAATTAGATCAGTTTCCTATGACAGATAAAGAGTGGGAGCTTTGGGCATTGGATCAGAGAATAAATGATGACGGAGTTAAAGTTGATAGAGTATTAGTACATAATGCTATTCGATGTGATGAAGCTTATCATATAAAGGCAACTAAAGAAGCAGAAGAGCTTACAAAGCTTGAGAATTCTAATAGCCCTGCTCAGTTAAAAGGATGGCTTGAAAGTAAGGGTATAGTAGTTGATAGTTTATCAAAAGAAAAGGTTAAAGAACTATTAAACGATGTAGAAGATGATGCAGTTAAAAAGGTATTGAAATTAAGGCAGGAGCTTTCCAAAACCTCTGTTAAAAAGTATGAGGCTATGGGAAGGGCTATTTGTATAGATGATAGAGTTAGAGGACTTATGCAGTTTTATGGTGCTAATAGGACAGGAAGATGGGCAGGAAGGCTAGTTCAAATCCATAACCTCCCAAGAAATACTATGGAGAATTTAACAGAAGCTAGGCAGCTGCTTAAAGCAGGAGAGTATGAAATTTTAGAGCTTTTATTCGATAGTGTACCAGATGTGTTATCTCAGCTTATAAGAACAGCCTTCATATCCTCAAATAGTTCAAGATTTATTGTAGCAGACTTTAGTGCCATAGAAGCTAGAGTTATAGCATGGCTTGCAGGAGAAAAATGGGTAATTGATACCTTCAAAAGTCATGGCAAGATATATGAAATGACAGCAAGTAGAATGTTTGGTGTGCCTATGGAGAAAATCGCAAAGGGTAATCCTGAATATGAACTAAGACAAAAAGGTAAGGTAGCAACTCTTGCTTGTGGATATCAAGGGAGTACTGGAGCACTTATTGCTATGGGTGCTATAAAGATGGGACTAAAGGAAGATGAACTAACTGAAATTGTTGCTGCGTGGAGAGAGGCAAATCCTAAAATAGTTAAGCTTTGGAGTGATATTGAAAAGGCAGCAATTGAAGCTTTAGAGGAAAATAAAGCAGTTACTATTCAATATGGAATTAAGTTTTACTGTAAAGGTGGAGTGCTTTTTATAAAGCTTCCCTCAGGAAGAAATCTTGCTTATGCTAAACCCAGACTTGAAATGGACCCAAGATTCAATAAAAAGAGGATTACCTATGAAGGTATAGAGCAGGGAAAACAGTGGGGAAGATTAGGTACCTATGGAGGTAAGCTTACAGAAAATATCATTCAAGCAATAGCAAGGGATTGTTTAGCTGAATCCATGCTGAGGCTAGATAAAGCAGGATATAAGATTAGATTTCACGTTCATGATGAAGTAATCCTAGATGTTCCTTACGGTTTCGGATCAATAGATGAAGTAGAAGAAATTATGGGTACACCTATTGATTGGGCACCTGGATTACCACTTAAAGCTGCAGGCTTTGAAACGGACTATTATAAAAAAGATTAACTTGGGGGTGAAAAGGTGATAAATGATGGTGTTATTACAATTGCTACAGGTAAAAGTAGAAAGGAAATGGAGTGGAAAAATAAAGAGATACTTTGGTCAGAGCTTGTTAAAAAATTTAGTGTTACTACAAGAACTCGTGAAACTTATGAAGAATATAAAAAGCTTTCTAAAAGTGATCAAGATAACATTAAAGATGTAGGTGGTTTTGTCGGTGGAAGCTTAAAAAATGGAAGAAGAAAAGCGGATACAGTAGTAAACCGTCAGCTTATTACTTTAGATGCGGATTTTGTAAAGGGTGATTTATGGGCTTCTGTTGAGACCATACTAGGTTGTGCTTGTGCTATGTATTCTACTCATAAACACAGTCCTGAGAAACAAAGACTAAGACTTGTTATTCCTTTAAGTAGAGCAGTCACACCAGATGAATATCAAGCTATAGCGAGAAGGGTAGCTGGAGATTTAGGTATAGATTTCTTTGATGACACTACATATCAGCCACATAGATTAATGTATTGGTCTTCTACATCTTCGGATGGAGAATTTGTATTTAAGGTTTTAGATGAGATATGGTTAAATGCAGATGAAGTACTTGAAAGATACACTGATTGGAAGGATTCTTCATTTTGGCCAGAGAGCTCAAGAAGTAGAGTCGAAAGAAAAAAGATATCAGACAAGCAGGGTGATCCAAAAGAAAAGGCTGGAGTTATAGGAGCTTTTTGCAGGACTTATACAGTAGTTGATGTCATTGAAAGATTTTTAAGTGATATATACACACCTTGCAGTGAAGATAACCGGTACACCTATACAAACGGAAGTACTACGGGTGGACTTATAATTTATGAAAATGGTGATTTTGCATATTCACATCATGGTACTGATCCAGTTTCAGGAAAGCTGTGCAATGCTTTTGATTTACTTAGAATCCATAAGTTTGGTGAACTTGATAAAGAAACTATAGAAGGTACTCCTTCTGTAAAGAGGCCATCTTATAAAGCAATGATAGATTTTGTTATGAAGGATGGAGAGGTTAAAAGAAAAATTGTAGAAGAAAGAATGGCTGAGGCTGAAGAGGATTTTAAGGGTGAGGAAGATTGGCAAGAAAAGCTTAGTATAGCAAAAAGTGGACAAATAAAAGATGACTTGCATAACCTAGTTCTTATTATACAAAATGATGATAACTTAAAGGGCATTGCCTATAATCAGCATCGTGATGGAATTGATGTTAAAGGAAACTTACCATGGAAACAAATTAAAGGTGGATGGAACGATTCTGATATGTCAGCGCTTAAAGTGTATTTTGACAAAACCTATGGTGTTTGGTCACCAACAAAGCTAAAAGAAGCACTTATTGCAGTTGCAGCTGAAAGAGCATATCATCCTATAAAAGAATATTTAAATGAATTGCCAGAATGGGATGGTGTAGAGCGTCTGGATACACTTTTAATTGATTATTTAGGAGCAGAAGATAATAAATACTCAAGAGCAGTTATAAGAAAAACTCTTGTAGCAGCAGTAGCTAGAATTTATGAACCTGGTACTAAATTTGATAGTGTGTTAATTCTTAACGGACCACAGGGTATAGGAAAAAGCACTTTCTTTGCAAGGCTTGGTACTAAGTGGTTTTCAGATAGCTTAACCATAACTGATATGCGTGATAAAGCTGCAGCTGAAAAGCTTCAGGGATATTGGCTTTTAGAACTTGGCGAACTAGCTGGAATAAAGAAAACAGATGTGGAAACTGTTAAATCCTTTGTTTCAAGAACTGATGATAAGTACAGAGCCAGTTATGGAGTTAACGTTGAAAGTCACCCAAGGCAGTGTGTAATAGTTGGCAGTACCAATAGTGAAAGTGGCTTTTTAAGAGATATAACAGGAAACCGTAGATTTTGGCCTGTTAGAGTTAGTGGAAATAGTGTAAAAAAGGCCTGGGAACTTAAGGATATAGATCAGATTTGGGCAGAAGCTTTGTGTGTCTATAGGCAAGGTGAAGATCTATTCTTAAAGGGTGATGAAGCACAAATAGCTATTTCAGAGCAGGCAAATGCAATGGAAACTGATGACCGTGAAGGCTTGGTGAGGGAGTATTTAGAAAAGCTTTTGCCAGACAATTGGAGTTCTATGGATTTATATGAACGTAGAAGCTTTTTAAATAGTGATGACTTTGGAAGTGCTGAAATTGGTACTGAAAGGCGCAATCTAATTTGTCCTATGGAGATTTGGTGTGAATGCTTTGGAAAGGATTCAGCCAATCTTAAAAAGGCAGATTCTTATGAGATTACTGCTATTATGGCTAGAATTGAAAACTGGAAACCTTATGATGGAACAAAGAGTGGTACAACTAGATTTCCGATTTATAACAAGCAAAGGGCATTTATGAGAGTGGAACAGGAATAATTCAATGAAAGCTTGTTCCTAAATTAGCAGGAACAAGGGGAACGAGCCGTTAGGTTGTACCGAGGTAATGTTCCATTAAGAAAGTTAGATTTTAAGCTAGTTTAGCATATGTAATGGAACAAGGAACAAGAGTGTCTATTTAGATAAATAATAATAAATAAGTAGTATAGATACACCTATATATGTGATATATGCACGTAAGGGATTTTTGTACCTTTGTACCACCTACTTGTTCCATATGTTTTGAAAGGGGATTTTATTAATGGAAAGCATTATTGAAGATATATTAAAAGACGAATTTGTTGAATATTCAAAGGTATATGAGTCAGCAAAAATTAAAGGTATGTCCAAAAAGGAAGTTAGAGAAGTTAAACAAAGAATAGGAGTTAAAACAATTTGTGTAGCAAATGGAGAGGAAAGGATATGGCTATGGTATATTCCGAAAAATATCTGGAACAGGTACTCACAAAAGAAGTAAAAAAGCTTGGAGGATTAGCATTAAAGTTTGTATCTCCTGGAGTAGCAGGTGTGCCAGATAGGATTGTTTTACTACCAAATACAAGAATTGTTTTTGTGGAGCTTAAAGCACCAGGTAAAAAGATGAGGCCACTTCAGCTAAAAAGGAAGGGGCAGCTTGAAGCTTTAGGTTTTAAGGTTTACTGCATAGATAGTATAAAAGCTATTAATGACTTTATAAGGGAAGTGATGGAATGAAATATGAACCTCACAGTTATCAAGAATATGCTACCAATTGGATTTTGAATAAGGATAAAGTAGGACTGTTGATGGACATGGGTCTTGGTAAAACGGTTTGTACACTTACAGCAATAGAGGAACTTATATATAACTACTTTGATATTGTAAAAGCATTAGTTATAGCGCCACTTAGAGTAGCAGAGGATACTTGGACAGTAGAAGCAGAAAAGTGGAATCACTTAAAAAATTTAAAAATATCAAAGATTCTTGGAACCGAAAAAGAACGTAGAGCTGCTTTAAATATAAAAGCTGATATTTATGTTATTAATAGAGAAAATGTAGTATGGCTTGTTAAAGAGTGTGGTAAGAATTGGCCTTTTGATATGGTAGTTGTAGATGAACTTTCGAGTTTTAAATCTCCAAAATCTCAAAGGTTTAAAGCTTTAAGAAAGATAAGAGCTAAGCGGATAGTTGGACTTACAGGAACACCATCACCAAATGGTCTTATGGATTTATGGTCAGAAATTTATCTTTTAGATCAAGGAGAAAGGCTTGGAAAAACACTTACATCATATAGAGACCAATACTTTGTGCCAGATAAAAGAAATCAAAACATAATATTCAGTTATAAACCTAAAGAAGAAGCAGAGGATGTTATTTATAAAAAACTATCAGATATATGTATCAGTATGAAAGCAGAAGACTACTTAGAACTTCCAGAAAGAATAGATAATATAATATCAGTTAAGCTTCAAAAGGATGTAGAAGAAAAGTATAAAAAATTTGAAAAGGAACTACTGCTGCCCCTTAAAGATTCAGATATAGTCGCAAATAATGCTGCAGTACTTACAAATAAGCTTTTACAATTTGCTAATGGAGCTATTTATGATGAAAATGATGAAGTTGTAGAAATTCATAATGAAAAGCTAAAAGCTCTTGAAGAAATTATAGAAGCAGCAAGTGGAAAACCAGTTTTAATATTCTATGCGTACAAGCATGATAGAGATAGACTTAAAAAATATTTTAAAAATGCCAAAGAACTCAAAACTTCAGAGGATATTAAAAAATGGAATAACGGTGAAATAGAAATAATGCTTGTACATCCAGCATCAGCAGGACATGGACTTAATCTACAAGCAGGAGGAAATATTATAATTTGGTTTGGACTTACCTGGAGTTTAGAGCTTTATCAACAAGCTAATGCAAGAGTATATAGACAAGGTCAAAAGCAAAATGTAATTATTCATCATCTTGTAGCAAAAGGAACTATAGATGAAAATGTTATGAGAGCACTTGAAAATAAAAGTGTAGGTCAAGAAGTATTGCTTCAAGCAGTTAAAGCAAGAATTGGAGGTAAAACTTATGACTAAGCAGGAGTTATCACAACTGTATTATTTGAACAGAGAAATTGAGCAATTAAAAAATAGAATAACAGAGTTAGAGTGTGTTGCCACATCTACTTCTTCAAGAATAACAGGTATGCCACATGCTTTAGGCATTTCAGATAAAGTTGGTAAGTATGCGGCAGAGATTGCAGATCTTAAGGAGCTTCTAGATTTAAATTTAAAGAAGTGCTTCTATGAGCTAAATCGTCTAAATAGGTACATAGAAAGTATTGATAACAGTGAGATGAGGATGATTTTAAGTCTTAGATATATCAATGGCTTAAGTTGGGAACAGGTGGCAGCAAGTATTAGTCCATATGCTACAGAAGATAGTATTAGGATGAGACATAATAGATATTTAAGGGAACACTAAAATTATTTGATGTAGTTTTTAAGTTTATATTTAGAATTGCAAAAATAGAAAAAGGCTTTTAGTACAATATGTGCTGAAGTCTTTTTGATTATTTATAAAAAGTGTATCAATTGATGCATATATTTTGACAAAGTGCATATAATATAGTACAATAAGAACAAAAGATGGGAGTTGATGCAATGTCAGAACATTATAATCAGGATTATACAAAAGAAGAAGTTGACGTTATTTTACAGAAGATTAAAGATTGTGTCAACAATAATCGATATACAATTTCACAAAATGAAAACAGGAAGGAAAACATTCAGCTGATTAATGATTATAGGCTGGATATTAAAAAACAGAAAGAAATTTTACTAAGTATTGCAGTAACAGATTTTTGTCATTCGTTAAACAATATAAATCCTGGCTTTGAGCATGAAATTCTTTATGTTTTTTGTCCACAGAGAACTTTGTTTAATGTTTTTGGGGAAGAGGAATTTGTTGACATTTATACAAAATTCAATATTATAGAGTATGGTGATAATAAACGAGTAATTGCAGTTTCATTTCATAAAAGGAACAAGCCAATCGACTACCTGTTTAGGTAATGGGTTGGAATTTTGAAAGGAGGATTGCACAATGAAGAACAAAGAAACTTTCTGCGAGTATTGCAGGAAGGATGTATTGTACACCGAGAAAGATGAATATATGAGTGCAGAATTGAAAGGTGAAACTTATAACTATTATGGGAAAGTAGCAGTTTGTGATGAATGTACTAACGAAATTTTTGTTAACGAAATTAATGATTATAATTTGAAGCAGCTTTATAATGAATTTAGAAAGCAGCATAATATTATTTCTTTGGAAAAAACAATGGAAATACCTCAAAAGTACAACATTGGTAAAAGACCATTATCATTACTTTTAGGTTGGGGAGAACAGACATTTAGCCGGTATTATGATGGAGATATGCCAACACAACAATATTCAGCAATTTTGCAAAAAATATATGAAGAACCAGAGTATTATCTTTCAATTTTAGAAAGCAATAAAGATAAGCTTAAATCACAGTCATCTTATGAAAAGAGTAAATTAGCAACGCAAATGCTTTTAGGAACACAGCAGATTTCAGATACCGAAAAGATAGAGGTGGTTGTTAACTATCTTTTAAGTAAATGTGAAGATATTACACCATTGGCATTACAAAAGCTTCTATATTATGTTCAGGGATTTTACTACGCTTTTGTAAATCAGTTTATCTTTGATGAAAACTGTGAAGCTTGGGTTCATGGTCCAGTTTTTAGAGAGGTATACTTCAAATACAGAGAATATAGATTTGATCCGATAAGTGTTTCCGACACTGCTGAGGATTTCAATTTAACTGTTTCTGAAAAAGCCATTATTGACAGTGTAATTAAAAATCTTAGCTGTTATAGTGGAAAAATTTTAGAAGCATTCACTCATGCGGAAACACCATGGCTCGCTACTCGTGGAGATTTACCTGCAACAGCTTCTACAGATAGAAAAATTGAGAAGAAATTAATTAGTGATTACTTTACAGCAGTTAAAGAGAAGAACAATATGCTAAACCCATCTGATATAGGAGTGTATAGCAAAAAAATGTTTGGACAAATTTTTATGTAGCAGCATAAATTTATAAAAAAGTAAAGCTGTTCGGTATGTTCGTTTTTAAAGTGATATAATACAGTTAGTGGAAGGATGTCTTAAAGGGCATCCTTTTTTCGTATTCAAAAGTCAAATTTAATAACAGTAAGTCTTTTGAGAAACAATTCTCAATGGGCTTTTTTATTTTGGAGGAATAGATATGGCTATTCATAAATGTAGAAAGTGTATCTGGAGTAATAAAATCAGCCCTAGCCTTTTGTATTGTATTTTTCCAAGGTGCATTAGGAGAGAAGAAACAACGGATAAGGTTACTGCTACTGCAAAGAAGACTACAATTATTCCTAAAGCTAGGACAACTTGTGATGATAAAAGAAAAGGGAGGAAAAGAAATGTGTCCAAGAAAACCTGAAAGACCTTGTAGTTATCCAGGCTGTCCTGAACTTACAAACGAAAGGTACTGTAGTAAGCATCAAAAAGAATTTGAAAGCAAATACAACAAGACAAGCAGACCTTTTAAGAAACTTTATAATAGCAGGTGGTATAAGTTAAGGAAACAGTTTCTTTTGAAGCATCCTCTTTGTGAAGAATGTAAAAGAGAAGGAATAGTTACTGCTGCAGAAGTAGTTGATCATATCATACCTCACAAAGGTAATGAAGAACTCTTCTGGGATGAGAGTAACTGGCAATCTCTATGTAAGCATCATCACGATGTGAAGACTGCAAAGGAAGATGGAAGGTTTGGAAACAAAAACGAAGTCTATTGTTACCCTTGGAAAAAGGATGAGTGAAGACCCAAAACCAAGAGGGAGGGGGCATATTTCTTTAGGGCCTGTTCCCAAAGGGCCGGGTGGTCCCCTTCGTGTAAATTTTCGCAGAATTAAGCAAGGGGGATACTAAAAAATCGCATAATAGCAAGTTCAAATTAAGTAGCTGTAAGGTTTTGTGGTTACTTTTTTTATTGCATAAAAGTTTAGTGAAAGGAACAGCTCATATGACTAGTGATGAGAAAGAAAAAATTAAAGAACTGAGACTAAAAGGTATGGGATATAAAGGTATTGCTAATCTTTTAGGGTTAACTAGAGATAGTGTTAGAGGATTTTGCAAACGTAATGGTTTAGATGGTGCTTCATGTGTTGTTGCTCTTAATGTTGAAGAAAAAATAAAGAGAAATGTGCTATGTGCCTGTTGTGAAAAACCACTCAAGCAAAAAGGTCAGGGAAGGACCAGGAGATTTTGCTCTGATAAATGTAGACGGAAATGGTGGAATGAAAATCAAGATAAAAGAAATAAAAAAGAAACAGCTATTTATAAATATATCTGTCCACATTGTGGAAAAGAGTTCAGTGTTTATGGTAATAAAAAAAGAAAATATTGTAGCCATGACTGTTATATAAAAGATAGGTTTTGGAGGATTGATGATGGAATTTAAAAAGTTAAATATAGATTCACTTATTCCAGCTGAATATAATCCAAGGAAAAAGTTAAAGCCTGGAGACAGTGAATTTGAAAAGATAAAAAATAGTATAAATGAATTTGGTTATGTTGACCCTGTTATTGTAAACAAAGATTTAACAGTAATTGGTGGGCACCAGAGAATATCAGTATTAAAAATACTTGGAGTTAAAGAAATTGATTGTGTGATTGTGGATGTAGATAAAACTAAAGAAAAAGCTTTAAATATTGCGCTTAATAAAATAAGTGGTGAATGGAATAAAGAATTGCTTGTGGATTTAATTAAGGATTTACAGTACCTAGATTATGATACATCTTTTACAGGCTTTGACCCACCAGAAATCGATGCATTATTTAATGAATTTCATCCCAAAGGTGTGAAAGAAGACAACTTTGATGAAGCACCACCTGAAGTTCCAATTACAAAGAAGGGCGATATTTGGATATTAGGCAGGCATCGTTTAATATGCGGTGATAGTACAGAACTTGAAACCTATGAAAAACTTATGGAAGGGAAGAAAGCGAATCTGGTTGTAACAGATCCTCCTTACAATGTTGCCTATGAAGGGAATGCTGGTAAAATTCAAAACGATAATATGGAAGATGAGAAGTTTTACGAATTTCTTCTTAATGCATATAAATGTATGTATGAAAATCTTGCAGATGGTGGTTCTATCTATGTGTTTCATGCTGATAAGGAAACAGTTAACTTTAGATTAGCCTTTAAAAATGCAGGATTCTTTTGCCACCAAACTTGTATATGGATAAAGAATTCACCAGTACTTGGACGTTGTGATTATCAATATAACCATGAACCTGTGCTTGTTGGATGGAAACCTACTGCAGGTCATAAGTTTTATGGAGATAAAAAACAAAGAACTACTTGGAATTTTGATAGACCTACTAAATCAAAATATCATCCAACAATGAAACCAATAGCTTTAGTGGCTTACCCAATAACAAATTCAAGTTTAACAAACTCTATCATTTTAGATCCTTTTGGAGGAAGTGGGTCTACTCTTATTGCTTGTGAACAGACAGATAGAATTTGCTACACTATAGAACTAGATGAAAAATATGTTGATGTTATAGTTAAGAGATTTATTGAACAAGCAGGTAGTGATGAAGATGTATTTCTTTTAAGAGATGGTGAAAAAATAGCATATAAGAATATACCTAAAAGTGAATAAAACCCTTGATATATATGTGTTTTAGAGTGATATATAGTATAACAAAAAACACACTTTGAAAGGGGTAAAACGAAATGAAAGAGGAACTAAGAAGGCTTACCAAGGATGGAGAATTCAAATTTTACGATGGAACCAGAGTAGAAAACAAAGAAAAGGCTTTAAAACTTTTAGAAACAGCAGAAAAACAAGGTTATAAAGGTTACGGAGTATACGCAAACAGCTTTGGATACATTGTGAGATTGGAGGGTTAAGCTTGAAGAATCAAACAATTGGTGTAGAAATTGAAATGACAGGCATTACTAGAGAAAAAGCTGCGGAGGTTACAGCAAAGTTTTTAGGTGGAGAGGTAAAAAGAACTTTTGACAGCTATGATACTTACAAAGTAACAGCACCAGACAGAAGAGTTTGGAAGATAATGAGCGATGCCAGTATTGAAACAATGAAAAAAGAAAAAGGTGTATTAACTTCAGCAGATAAAAGTTACAGTGTTGAATTAGTAACACCAATTTTAAAGTATGATGAGGACATTGAAAAGCTTCAAGAAGTTATTAGGAAGCTTAGACATGCAGGTGCTGTCAGCGAAAGCAGATTAAAATGTGGGATTCATATTCAAATAGGAGCAAAAGAACACACTCCAAATACCTTAAAGAATTTAGTTAACCTTATGGCTTCAAAGGAAGATTTGATTTACAAGAGTTTGGAGATAGATCCTGGAAGGGTAAGGTATTGCAAAAAGGTTAATGAGAATTTGATTGAAACAATCAATAAGAAAAAGCCTAAAAACTTAAAAGCACTGGCTGATATTTGGTATAGCGAATATGGTGTTGAAAGCAGAAGCAGGCATTACCATTCAAGCAGATATCATGGATTAAATTTACACAGTACTTTCACTAAAGGAACAATTGAATTTAGGCTTTTCAATGGGACTTTGCACGCAGGTAAAATTAGAAGCTACATAGTTTTCTGCTTGGCAATCAGCTATCAAGCATTAAAACAAAAGAGTGCTAGTGCAAGGCGTACTCATACTGATAATGAAAAATATACATTTAGGTGCTGGTTACTGAGACTTGGACTTATCGGAGATGAATTTAAAAACTGTAGACAGCATCTTATGAAAGCACTTGATGGGGATGCAGCTTGGAGAAGACCAAGAGCTGCTTGAAGCTAACTCCATAGATAAAGAGGGAAATTCATTACCTTCTTTATCTAATAAATTATTATAAGGAGAAATGAGAAATGGATGAAAGAGGAAAATTATATGGGGCCTATGGTTCTAATATGAATTTAGAACAAATGAGTAATAGATGCCCAAAAGCTAAGGTCGTAGGAATTGGAATACTTGAAGGATACAAGTTAACTTTCAGAGGAAGATATAAAGGGGTTGCCAATATAGAACCTTGTAAAGGTAGAACAGTACCAATTATTTTATGGGAGATTACTGAAGAATGTGAGAGAGCACTTGATTTATATGAGGGTTATCCTAATTTATATATAAAGAAAGAAGTTGAAGTTAATGTAGAAGGCAAGCCTACAAAAGCTATGATTTATGTTATGGCTAAAGAATATGAAAATATGGCAGCAGCACCTACAGAATATTATTTTAATGTAATTGCCAGAGGATATTCTGATAATAGAATTAACTTAAAGGCACTACAAATTGCATATTCAGAATGTTTATCAGAACTTAGATAGTGGAGGTAGTGATGGATAAATTTTTTACACAGAAAACTTGTGATAGATGTGGCGGTTCCTTGGAAAAGGGCAGAATCATGTCAATGTTTAATACAGATTGCATTTGTATGGAATGCCTAAGTAAGGAAAAGCAGGATAAGGATTATGAGAAAGCTGTAAAGGCTGACCATGAAGAAATTAAAAAAGGCAATTACAACTATAAAGGTATTAAAGGTAAATAAAATGTTATGTTAAGGGGCTACAATTGTAGGCTCTTTTCTTTTGATAAATTTTAAAGATTGGGGGTGAAACCTATGGCACAGAGAGGAAGAAAACCAAAGCCAACTGCAGTAAAGGAGCTTGAGGGCAATCCAGGAAAAAGAGCACTCAATGAATTTGAACCAAAGCCACATAAGAAAGCACCAAAGTGTCCTACTTGGCTTGATGCTGAAGCTAAAAAGGAATGGAGAAGAGTTGCAAAACGGCTTGAAGAACTAGGAGTATTAACAGAAGTTGATATGGCTGCTTTTGCAGGATATTGTGAAGCTTATGCACGCTGGAAGGAAGCTGAAGAATTTATATCAAGGCATGGAACAATTGTAAAAACACCAAGCGGATATTGGCAGCAAGTGCCACAGGTATCCATTGCCCAAACTTATCTTAAGATAATGATTAAATTCTGTGAGCAGTTTGGACTTACACCTTCTTCAAGAAGCAGGATTGTTGCAGATAAAGGTTCTAATGATTGCTTAGATCCTATGGAAATGATGCTAAGGGGAGAGATGAAATAATGTATGATGAAGCAAAAGCACAGAGAGCTGTAAGTTTTATCAACTGCTTAAAGCATACAAAGGGTCAGTGGAGAGGAGTTCCGTTTGATTTACTTCCCTGGCAGGATAAAATCATCAGAGATATATTTGGAAATGTAAAAGAAAATGGATATCGTCAGTATAATACTGCTTATATAGAAATTCCTAAGAAAAATGGAAAGAGTGAACTTGCAGCGGCAGTAGCACTACTTATGACCTGTGGTGATAATGAATGGGGAGCAGAAGTTTATGGCTGTGCTTCTGATAGGCAGCAGGCATCAATTGTATTTGATGTTGCAATAGATATGATTGACCAGTGTCCTGCACTAAAGAAAAGAATAAAACCTATAATATCTGTAAAAAGAATTGTATATAAGCCAACAAATAGTTTTTATCAAGTACTATCAGCAGAAGCCTATACAAAGCATGGACTTAACGTACATGGGGTTATCTTTGATGAGCTTCATGCCCAGCCTAATAGAGAATTGTATGATGTTATGACTAAGGGTTCAGGAGATGCGAGAACTCAACCACTATTTTTCCTTATAACCACAGCCGGTACGGATAGAAATTCTATATGTTATGAGGTACATCAAAAGGCCGATGATATTTTAAGGGGCAAAAAGAATGATCCTACTTTTTATCCTGTTATTTATGGAATTAATGATGAGGATGATTGGACAGATGAAGCTAATTGGTATAAAGCTAATCCATCACTAGGGCATACCATTGATATAGAAAGGGTTAGAAATGCAATTCAAAGTGCAAAGGAAAATCCAGCAGAAGAAAATATATTTAGGCAGTTAAGGCTGAACCAATGGGTAAAACAATCCGTAAGGTGGATGCCTATGGATGTTTGGGATAAATGTTCTTTTGCTGTTGATATAGATAAGATGAAGGGGAGAGAGTGCTATGCAGGACTTGACCTTTCAAGTACTAATGATATAACAGCTTTTGTATTAATATTTCCACCTATACCAACAGATGATAAATATTATGTTTTACCTTTCTTTTGGATACCAGAGGATAATTTAAAACTAAGGGTTAGAAGAGATCATGTACCATATGATATTTGGAAAAAGCAGGACTTCTTAAAAACTACAGAAGGAAATGTTATTCACTATGGCTTTATTGAAAGTTTTATTGAGGAGCTTGGAAAGAAATATAACATAAAAGAAATAGCTTTTGATAGGTGGGGAGCAGTGCAGATGGTTCAGAATCTAGAAGGTTTAGGATTTACAGTTGTCCCTTTTGGACAAGGCTATAAAGATATGAGTCCACCTACAAAGGAACTTATGAAAGTAGCCTTAGAGCAGAAAATAGTACATGGAGCGCATCCAGTTTTAAGTTGGATGATGGATAATGTATATGTTAGAACTGATCCCGCTGGAAACATTAAACCAGATAAAGAGAAATCGACTGAAAAGATAGATGGAGTTGTTGCTTTAATTATGGCACTTGATAGAGCAATAAGACATGAATCTAAAGAATCAGTTTATGAAAAAAGAGGAATGAGAAGTTTACTTGATTAGGAGGTGATGTTTTGAAATTTATAGATAGATGCAAGCTGTTTTTATCTCCACAAAATGCTCTATTCGAAGTATTGCAAAAGTATTCGCAGAATTTTTTAGGTGGAGAAGATGTGCCAGTAGACAATTTAAGAATAGATACTGATACAGCTATGAGTTTTTCTGCTGTGTTTGCTTGTAATAGGGTACTTTCAGAAACTCTAGCAAGTTGTCCAATACTTCTTTATGAAAAAGATGATAAAGGCAACAGAAGTCAAGTAACAGATACTGCTGAGTATGGAGTGCTTCATTATGCACCAAATGCAGAAATGACACCAGGGCAATTCAAAGAGTTTGGAATGACAAATATAAATCTTGGAGGAAACTTAATAGCACAGAAGGTTTTTAATCTTCATGGAGAGCTTTTAGAGCTTAGACCCATATCTTGGGAAAGGGTGAGAATTGATATAGATAAAAGCACAGGAAGGCTCCTTTATTTTATAGATGGAAAACAGGAACCTAAAACAAGAGATGAAATACTTCATATTCCAGGACTAACCTTAGATGGTTACATAGGAATAACACCTCTTACTTATGCAGCTTTAACTATTGATATTGGGTTATCACAAGATAAATTTGAAAGAAACTTTTATCACAATAGGGCATCTACAAGTGGGATATTTCAGTATCCTAATGAGCTTGGAGATGAAGCTTTTCAAAGACTTAAAAAAGATATTAAAAGAAACTATACTGGACTTCAAAATGCAGGTGTTCCAATGATACTTGAAGGTGGTGGACAGTTTAAAGAAGTCACAATGAAACTTACAGATGCACAGTTTTTAGAATCTAAAAGATTTAGAATTGAGGATGTGTGCAGGATATTTAGGATACCTCTTCATTTGGTACAGGATCTAACAAGGTCTACTAATAACAATATTGAGCATCAGAGTTTGGAGTTTATAGTTTATACTATGCTACCTTGGTTTAAGCGGTGGGAGGAAAATTTAAATCTGCAGCTTTTATCACCTGAATCAAAACGAAAGAACAGATACTTTGAATTTAATATTAGTGGCTTGCTCCGTGGGGATATTAAATCAAGATATGAGGCTTATGCACAAGGAAGACAATGGGGATGGCTTTCTGTTAATGATATAAGAAGACTTGAAAATATGAATCCAATACCTAATGGAGATATTTATTTAGAACCTTTAAACATGGGTGAGGCAGGAAAACAACAAGAACAGCTTAAGGCTTTAAGGGAAGAAATATTTAATATGATTAGTGAAAGGAAGTGATGAAATTGCCATTTTGGAACTTTGCAAAGAATGAAGAAAATGAAGAGGAGATAGAACTTAGAATTGATGGTGATATTGCTATGGATGATGACTTTTGGTCTATGCTCTTTGGAATAGAAAATGTAACACCAAAAGGCTTTATGGCAGACCTTAGTCAGTATAAGGGAAAAGATATAAATGTATGGATCAATTCCTATGGTGGAGATGTTTATGCGGCATCAAGAATTTATACAGCACTTAAGGAGCATCAAGGAAAAGTAAAGGTCAAAGTAGATGGTGTTGCAATATCAGCAGCTTCAGTTATAGCTATGGCAGGGGATGAAATACTCATGTCACCAACGTCAATTCTAATGATTCACAACCCTTGGGGAAATTTCCAAGGTGAAGCTAAGGATTTAAGGCATGGAGCGGATGTGCTGGATGAAGTTAAAGATACAATAATTAATGCATATCAGCTTAAAACAGGTAAATCCAGAGCCAAGATATCACAGATGATGGATGAAGAAACTTGGATGAGTGCTAAGAAAGCTGTAAGCGAAGGCTTTGTTGATGGAATGCTTTACACACAAGATAAAGAAGAAACAGATACTGAGCCAATAGAAAATTCCTTTATGTTTAGCAGATTTGCAATTCAAAATAGTGTTAATGATAAGACTAGAGATTTTATTACGCAATATAATAAAAGATTCAAGGAAGTCCATAAAGATGAAGAAAAAATTAAATTACTAAAATCCAAACTTGCCTTAGAGTGTGAGCTTTAGGGCATTTATTATTTTCAAAATGAAAGGCAGGTATATTATATGTCAGAGAAAATGAAAGAGCTATTAGCTCAGTTATCAAATTTAGAAACAGAATCTAAAAACCTTATAAATAAAGAGGATGCTACAGCAGAAGAAATAAATGCAAAGCTTGTTGAAATTAAGGCTCATAAAGCCAAAATTGAAGCACAAAAGGAGATTGATGCCTTAGATGCTGAAAGACAAAAACAAGCACAGACTCCAGTAAATGAACCAATATATGCTCAGCCTAAAGACTATAATGAAAAGAAGTGGAATAACATGGGAGAGTTTTTAGGTGCTGTTGCTAAGGCATCAAGTCCTGGTGGAAGAATGGATAATAGATTAACTTACCAAAACTCAGCAACTGGATTAAATGAAAGTGTAGCTTCAGAAGGTGGATTCCTTCTTGAGAATGATTTTATAAATGATTTATTTGAATCCATGATGACTCAAAGCCAAGTGGCAAACAGAATAAGAATGATACCTATAGGAGCTAATACCAATAGACTTAGAGCACTTGGGATAGATGAAAACAGCAGAGCAAATGGAAGCAGATGGGGTGGTGTTCAAGCTTATTGGGTAGCTGAAGCTGAAACAGCAGCTCAAAGTAAACCAAAGTTTAAAGAAATTGAAATGTCTCTTCAAAAGCTTTTAGCACTTTGTTATGTAACTGATGATTTACTTCAAGATGCAACTGCACTTGAAGCTATAGTAAGACAAGCTTATGCTGATGAAATGAGCTTTAAGATTGATGATGCCATTATTAATGGTAGTGGTGTTGGAATGCCTCTTGGAATATTAAACTCAGATGCTTTAGTTACTGTAGCTAAAGAAAAAGACCAAGCAGCAGGTACTATTAAGTATGAGAACATACTTAGAATGTGGAGTTCAATGCCTGCAAGACTCAGAGCAAATGCTGTTTGGTATATAAATCAAGAAATAGAACCACAGCTTTATACTATGGCACTTAATATTGGAACTGGCGGAGCACCTGTGTTTATGCCTTCTGGTGGAGCTGCAACATCTCAGTACAGCACATTACTTAATAGACCAATAATTCCAATAGAGCAGTGCTCAGTACTTGGTAAAAAGGGAGATATAATCTTAGCAGATCCAACACAATATATTGGAATAGATAAGAAAGCACCATCTGCTGATGTTTCTATTCATGTGAGATTTTTATATGACGAGCAGGTATTTAGATTTATTTATAAGTTCAATGGTATGCCTTATAAGAGTAAGCCGATAACACCTTATAAGGGAGCTAATCCTTTGAGTCCATTCGTAACTTTGAATGATAGATAGGAATAAAAAATAAAACCCTGATGAATTTTCTGCATCAGGGTAAGAGAATTATAGAATTTGAATAGCGTTAAGTAAATCTAATACATCTGCATCAGTGTACAAGGAAGCTTTTTGAATAGGTACACCATTTGGCTTAGAAACTAATCTTAAATTTGGCGTCGTGGTAAATTTACTTATTAGATCATTAAATTTAGTACATTCGTTACCAGATTGATCTTCGTCCCATGCTTCAATGCTTCGAGTTTTAAAATAAATGTAACATACAGGTATGCCAAATTTATAAATGGTACAATTTGTTGAAACACCTATAGAATAAGTTGATGGATTAGCTTCTAAAAAATTAAAAAGCTGTATAGTTGAAGAACTGACGTTGACAAGTTGCTTTGCTTTTTGAAACATCTTAACATATTTTTTGTTCATAAAAATCACCTCATAACACTAAATTTTAGTAATATTAAGAAGCAAGAATTTTTTTAATGAGCAACAATTTAATAACTGAATCAAAATTATTTAATTTAGCTTTAGTATTTAACGCCTTAAGAAGTTGAATAGCTTCTTCCTCAGATAATGCCATTAATTCATCAGTCATTTCTACAGAATCAATTATATTACTGGCAAAATCTTTGAGTATATCATTTGTAATAGGAGAGCGTTGAATCGATGGAACTTGGGTGTAAGAATCATTAGAGGTAGCAAAGTCTCCAAAACCAAAGCGTTGTAAAAATTGATCCATTATATTTTCATTAAAGCCATTGTCTTCAGTTTCTTCACCTATAATGTAAAAAGGGTTAACATTAAAAACTTGTGATAAAACAATTGCCATACGAACAGAGATTTTGCCAATATCTTTTACTGGACCGAATGATTTCGTATTCTTATAAGAACCAATAGTTACAGCCTTTTGTTTCTGATGAGTTGATGCATTATTCCATAGTTGTTTAACAACTGATTTAGTATGATCAGGATTAACTGATATGTTGTTTGAATTTAGTTGAGCAATTTGTTCAATTGATAACATAATAACCACCTCTTGTAATATTATACTAATATGATATTACTAAAATTCTATTATGTCAATTATTTATTCTATTAAGCTTCTATTATATTATTTTTCAGAAGTTTAATAGAATGTATATTGAAAATGCATGCAATAATTATTGTAAAAATGGAGGTTAAAAAATGAACTTAGTTGAAAACTATAAAATAATACAAGTATTTGAACCTAAAACCACAAATGCTGCAATAACAAGTGATTATATAACTCTTAAGAATGCTGTTACAGCAGCGGTTATTGTAAATCTAGCTCAAACTGCTGGACATGCAACACAAATTTCTTTATACCAATCACAGGATGTAGAAGGAACCGGTGCAAAGCCTTTAGTAAATGATGTTCCTATATTGGCAAATGAGGATGTTTCAGCAAGTGATACACTTGTAAGGCAGTCAGATGGAGTAAGCTTTACTGTAGCTAATACAGCAAAAAATAAGCAAATAATATTTTATATAGACCCAGCTAAACTTGATATGAATAATGGTTTCTGCTGTTTAAATATAAGAATTGGAGCTAGTTCTCAAGCTACAAATTTTGCATGTGGTGAGTTTATATTAGAAAACAAATACACCCAGACTGAACAGCTATCGGCAGTAGTTGATTAAAATTAGGGAGCCTTTTGGCTCCTTTACTTTTGAGGTGATCTTATGGCATTAAAAGTTATAACTCCACCAGCAGTTGAACCTATAACTTTGGAAGAAGTAAAACAGCATTTAAGAATAGTTGATAATGATGATGATATTATTTTATTCAGTATGATCAGACAGGCAAGAGAGTTTTGTGAAGATTTTCAAAATAGAAAATATATCACTCAAACTTTAGAATTGGTACTTGATGATTTTCCAAAGTATAACTATATATTATTTGAAAGCAGTTCACCAGTTCAAAGTGTTGAAAATATTAAGTACTATGATACGAATGGTAAAGAATTTATATTTAATAAAAGTAACTACATTGTTGATACAGACAGCTTTGTTAATAGAATTGTGCTTGGCTACTGTAAGTTGTGGCCCACAATAACTCTGCAAACTGTCAATGCTGTAAGGATTAGATTTACTTCTGGCTTTGGAGCTGAAGCAGAAAGTGTTCCTGAAACAGTTAAATGGGCAATGATCCTTCACATGAAACTTCTTTATGATGACTACAGGCCTGATGAAAGAACTAAAATTGAAGAAGCAAGGAATTCATTACTAAGTATGAATAGGGTGATACCAGTATGAGAACAGAGGAATTAAAACACAAAATAACTTTTCAAAAGCTTACAACTTCCACAAATGAAAATGGTTTTGAAGAGGAAGTATGGCAAGATTTTATAACTTGCTTGGCAAAGGCTGAAAATCTTCAAGGCAGAGAATTCTTTGCAGCTGCAGCTGTGCAAGCAGAGAAAACAGTGAAGTTTACTATAAGATATCTATCCAGCTTAACCAGTGATATGAGGATATTATTTGAAGATAAGCAGTACAACATAAATGCCATAGATAATATCAAATATAAAAATAAGTATGTGGAAATAAAAGCTTTGGAGGTTGAGAATAGTGGCTAGTATAGAGCTTACAGGCGTTGACGAGATTTTAAATAAACTTCAACAAATGGGTGCAAATGTTGGTAGGCTCGAGAACAAAGCACTAAAAAATGCAGCAGAGCCTGTACTTGAAGATGCAAAGGAAAATGTTCCTGTGAGAACTGGAAAGCTTAAAAAAGGTCTTAAGATAACCAATGTAAAAAAGAAAGATGGAATGAAATATATTCTTGTAGGTGTGGATAGAGGGGATAATTCAGAAGTGTTCTATGGAAAATTTATAGAATTTGGAACTTCTAAAATGCCTGCAAGACCTTTTTTACAACCTGCCTATGAGAAAAATAAGAATACGATAAGGAAAGCTATAGCTGAAACATTGAAGGAGGGTTTGAAGTGATAAATACGCTAATTCTTGAAGCTTTAAAGCCTCTTAAGGTCCCAGTTTCTTTTCAAAAATACAATGGAAAGGAACACACCTATATAACTTTTTTTAATTACTTAGAACAAGGTGAGCAGTATGCTGATAATGAAGAAAAAGCTACAGGCTATTATATTCAGGTAGATGTATGGAGCAAAACTGATTATACAGAACTTATAGAAAAAGTAAAAAACTATATGAAAGCCGCAGGGTTTATAAGAACTTCTGCGGCTGATTTATTTGAGGAAGATACTAAAATATATCACAAAGCAATGAGATTTTTTATTCAGATTGAAGGGAGGTAATAAGCATGTCAGGTATAGTAAATAGTGCTCCAGTAGGAGTAGAAAACTTAGTATATGCAGTTTTAAGTGATGAAGTTGCGCCAACTTATGGTACACCAGCTTTAATTTCTCCAGCAATAAATGTAAAGATTAATCCTAAAAGCAATTCAGATACTTTGTATGCTGATAACAGAGCAGTAGAAACAGTATCAAGTATGGGAGAGGTAGATGTGGAAATTGAAACTCAAGATTTACCTTTAGAGGTTCAAGCCGTACTTCTTGGACATACATTAGATACTACAACTAAAGTAATGAGTTATGAAGCTGATGATATAGCTCCTTATGTAGCTATAGGGTTTAAGGTTAAAAAAGCCAATGGAAAGTACAGATATGTTTGGTTACTTAAAGGAAAGTTTAGTGAACCAGAAGAAGAGCATTCAACTCAGGAAGATAAAACTAAATTCCAAACACCAAAACTTAAAGGTACATTTCTTACAAGAGCAGATGGCAAGTGGAAATATACTGCTGATGAAGATAGTGGATTTACTGGTGGAGCTACTTGGTTTACTAAGGTATATAGTTTATTAGTAGTACCATCTGCACCAACAAACCCAGTTCAAGATGATACAGCTAATACTTTTGGCTGGACTAATGTTAGTGGGTATGATAAGGCATCAGATTATGAGTACAGCACAGATGGAGGAGCAACATGGTTAGCAGTAACAGCAAATCCACAAAATATTGGAAATAGTGCTTATGCGGCAGGAAAAGTACAGGTAAGGGTAAAGGTAGCTGTCTCAACGAATAGACCAGCAGGATTAGTATTAAGCTCAACTTCAGCATATACAGCAGGTTAATTTATAGGGGGTGTGAACTGTGGATATAGTACTAAATAACAAAACTTATGTTATGCCTAAGGTAAAAACAAGAATGCTCAGAAAAGCCATCGAGATAAATGAAAACATAGATTTCAATAACTTAAAAACTAAGGATTTAGATGGCTTAGTAGATTTCGTTGTAGATCTCTATGGTAACAAATTTAGCAGAGATGATTTTTATGATGGGCTTGATGCAGACAAACTTATAGAAACTCTTAACAATAGCATAAATGGAATAGTGGGAACTATGGGAAATAAATTAAAGGAATTCCCAAACAAGTAAGCGGAGATAGTGATGAAAAACTGTCTCCGCTTGATTTTATAAAAGAAATTTATTCACAGCTTTTAGAGCAGGGATGGACACTGAATGATGTTGATGAAATGGATATATTCTATTATTTTGATATTTTAATTTACAGGGCTAATAAGGAATACAGAAAGAACTTAACTGCTGTTTTAAATATATTGTAGAGGTGGTGAGAGAGTGGCAGAAGAACTTGGAAGTTTAGCTGTGAAAATAGGACTTGATTCAAGTGGATTTCAAAATGGTATAAGCAGTATTAATAGAAATCTTAGAGTTCTTGATAGTGAGTTTAAAGCTAACACTGCGGCACTTGGAGAAAATGCAAAAGGTATTGAAGGTCTTAAATTAAGATCAGAAAGTCTTGCTAAACAATTAGAACTCCAAAAGCAAAAGGTAAGTGCACTGGATCAAGCCTACAATAAGAGTGCTGAAACTAAGGGGAAGGACAGCAAATCTACACAAGAGCTCGAGATAAAACTTAATAAGGCAAAACAGACTCTCTCACAAATGGAGAATGAACTTTCTAAAGCTAATAAAGAAATAGAAGCTCAAAGCAGTAAATGGACTTCTTTAGGGAAAAGTCTTGATGGTATAGGAAGTAAAATGAAAACCCTAGGTGAAGGGCTTGGCAATGTAGGATCAAAATTAAGTTTAGCACTAACAGCTCCTTTAGTTGCAGCAGGTACTGCAAGTGTGAAATTAGCTTCAGATACAAATGAAAGTATGAATAAAGTTGAGGTTGCCTTTGGAAGTGTAAATCAAAAAGTTAAGGATTGGTCAGAAACTACTCTTAAAAGTTATGGTATAGCAAAAGGAACAGCATTAGATATGTCCGCTCTTTATGGTGACATGGCAACAAGCATGGGGCTAAATCAAGAAGAAGCGGCAAAAATGTCCATGTCTTTAGTCGGATTAGCTGGGGATTTATCAAGTTTTAAAAACATT
The DNA here is from genome assembly GCF_001623875.1 of Clostridium magnum DSM 2767. Taxonomy (GTDB): domain Bacteria; phylum Bacillota; class Clostridia; order Clostridiales; family Clostridiaceae; genus Clostridium_AM; species Clostridium_AM magnum. The sequence continues at coordinate 1,032,648 of NZ_LWAE01000001.1, forward strand.
GATATAAAGCAAGCTGAAGAAGCCTTAAATGGCATATTTACTGGTGAAACAGAAAGCTTAAAAATGTTAGGGGTAGTGATGACAGATACTAACCTTCAGCAATATGCCTATAGCAAAGGAATACAGAAGAAAACTCAAGATATGACAGAAGCTGAAAAGGTTCAGCTTAGATATAATTATGTTTTGGAAAAGACAAAGAATGCCCAGGGAGATTTTGAACGTACAGGTGCTGGTACAGCTAACCAGATGAGAGTGTTTCAAGAGAGCTTAAAAGAACTTGGTGCAACAATGGGTCAGAATATACTACCTATAATAACTCCTATAATTACTAAGTTAAATGAATGGATACAAGCTTTTGGAAGGTTAGATCAAAGCACGCAAAAAATAATACTTATTATAGGTGTTATAGTTGCAGCAATTGGTCCTGCTTTGGTTGGTATAGCTAGTGTAGTAAAAGCTGTTAGTGATATATCTAGTGCTTTTAGTAAGGTATCAACTGCTATTGGTGAGTTAGGTGGAATGTCAAAGCTGTTAGGTACAATATTCAATCCTTGGGTAATTGGCATAGGAATAGCTATAGCTGCTGGAGTACTAATATATCAACATTGGGATCAAATAAAAGCTAAGGCTTCAGAGTTATGGAGCAGTATAGTTTTAACCTTTGAAAATATAAAAACATCCATATCTAGTGCATGGGAGAATGTAAAAATTTCAACACTAACAGCTTGGGAAAATTTAAAAAGCACTATCAGTAACGGCCTAAATAGTATAAAAGGATTCTTAGAGCCAGCTTTAAGTTTTTATAAAACCATATTTCAAAATACCTGGGATATCATTAAGAATATTGTTCTAGGTGCTGTACTTATAATTATTGATATAGTAACAGGTAATTTTACACAACTAAAATCGGATATAGAAAGTATATGGAACAACATAAAAACAGCGCTAACCAATATATGGGAAGCAATAAAAAATACAGCTATAAGTGCTTGGACTAAACTTAAAGAAACTGTAATAAATCTTTGCACAAATATAAAAGAAACAGTGCTTAATATATGGAATTCTATTTTAACTTGGTTTTCAGAACTTCCAAGTAAACTTTATAGTTATGGTTCAGATATGTTTACAAAAATGAAGGATGGAGTAAACAGCACTATAGGAAGTGTAAGAAGTTCTATAGAGAGTGGTATAAGTAGTGCTTTAAGTTATTTAGCTAGTTTACCTGAGAGAGCTTGGAGCTATGGAGCAGACTTTGTACAGGGAATTGTAAATGGAATCAGATCAGCTATAGGTAGTGTTGAAGATGCAGTAAGTGCACTAGCAGCTAAGATAAGAAGTTATTTACACTTTTCTGTTCCAGATGAAGGACCACTTACGGATTATGAAAGCTGGATGCCAGATTTTATGAGTGGTCTTGCTGAAGGTATAAATAAAAGTAAGAATGTTGTGTCAGAGGCTATTAAAGGATTATCCTTGGATATGAAAGTAAATGCTAAAATGTCAGAAGTTATAGTGCCAACTAAGGATATATCAAGACAAGTCAGAGATTTAAATAACAATGGGCTTACTTTACACATAGAAAATTTTATTAATAATACTGAAAAAGATATAGAACAGCTTGCATATGAACTGGAGTTTTATAGACAGAGAATAGCTATGGGAAAGGGAGGTAATTAGGATGCTTAGTTTTAATTTTAGTGGTAAGAATAGCTACGATGATTTTGGAATTTTAATAGCACAAAGGCCGAGCATTCCTTCTCCAAAGCGTAGAATAAGCACAACAAACATTCCAGGAAGAGATTCTAATTTAAGGTTTGATGAGAAAACATATGAAGATATAACACTAACCGTTGAATGTTCAGTAAAAGATAAACAAAACCTTGCAAATAAGCTGGATGATATAAAAGCTTGGCTCTTTAATGCAGGAGAAAGTAATTTGACATTTAATTTTCAATCAGATAAAAAGTATATTGCACAAGTAGTAAATGCTATTGATTTTAAACAAGTCTATAAATATTTCAGCGAGTTTCCAATAATCTTTAACTGCAGACCTTTTAAGTATGCAACCCAAAATACTGCAGTAGTAATAAATCAATCAAAAACCTCAATAACTAATCCAGGAACCATTGAAAGTGAACCTATAACAAGTATTTATGGATCAGGTGATATAGTTTTAAAAATAAATGGAGAGCAAATAAGCTTTAAAGGTATAACTGAGAAAGTCATAGTAAATTCAGTTATACAGGACTGTTATGATGATACAGGAAATAATTTAAATGGGAAAATGAGTGGTGAATTTTTAAAACTAAAACCAGGTGAAAACATTATAGAGTGGAGCGGCGGAGTTACTAAAATAGAGCTTTTACCAAACTGGCGGTGGTTGTAATGATATGCATCTACGATAAGAAAACTACTAAAGGAAACTTTGATAATAATGGTCTTGGAATATTAAGTGAAGCTATAAGCTGCTATATTATAGAAGAATTAAATGGAGATTATTCTTTAGAGCTTGAGTATCCTGCCAATTCTAAGAAATCAAAGTATCTTGAAGAATGGAATATTATCAAAGCAGATGGTCAGCTTTTTAGGATATATAAAGTAGAAAAAAACAGTGATGGCAAAAACGTTATTAAAGTATGGTCAAAACACATATTTTATGATTTAGCCTACTATTTTATCGAAAGTATGAAAGCTGAAAATTGTAGTGTAAAAACAGCATTACAAAAATCTTTAATAGGAGATTTACTTACTATATATACAGTAGATAGTGATATTATAACTGCAAATTCAATTAGTGTAATTGAGAAAAATCCTGTAGAAGCTATATTTTCTATAATTGATATATGGGCATGCGGGGAACTGAAAAGAGATAACTTCGATATAAAAATCCTCAATTCTATTGGTAAAGATGCAGGAGTTCTGATTGCTCAGGGTAAAAATATAGTTGGTTTAAAGTTTAATGTAGATACCACCAGCGTTGTAACAAAGCTTTATCCAGTAGGAAAAGATGGCATCAAGCTTACTGAAAAATATATAAGTGTTCCTAATTGGAATAGTGATAAGTATCCACCATTTCCAATCATAAAGAAGGTAGAATTCAAAGAAGCAGAAGATGAAGTTACTTTAAGACTGCTGGCTAAAGAATCAGCAAATGTAATAGGGTTAAGTAAAGTAAGTATAGATGTGGATTTCATTGAACTTAGTAAAACAAAGGAATATGAAAATTATAAACATCTTCAAACTGTTAACATAGGCGATTTAGTTATAGTAAGGCACAAAGACTTTGAAATAGATGTGAAAGTGCCTGTGCTTAAAATAAAGAAGGATGTTCTAACTGGTGTAAATGTTAAAGTTGAACTTGGGCAACCCAAAGATAACATATTAAATCAATTAGATATGGGTATTATTAAGACAACTATAGATGAACTTGGTAATAAGGTAGCTGAAGCCTTAAGCTCTATGCTTTATTATGCTAACCCTACAGCACTAACAGTGGGAACAACAGCAATAGAACCAATATATCTTGGAGTTACAGCAGTATCATCCACCAACCTTTCTATGAATTTTTGTATGTACTGTACAGCTAGTTCTGTATGCACTGTAACAATTCAAATTCAGCTTGATAACAAAGATATTCCCTTTACTCCAAAACAAAAATTGCAGCAAGGTGATAACGTTGTAGGAATACCTCTTGGAATACCACAGGTTTCAAGAGGACCACATTATATTGCTGTATTTTTGAAAGTAGACACAGGTACATTAAGTATACCGATGTTTAATCTTCAGTGTATGATTGATGGTAGAAATCTTCAAGGAGGATTAAGTGCAGATCCTGCACATGCAGAATGTTTTGAAAAGCAGGGGCTTGTAAATATGAATGGGTTGTATATGAGTAAAATTAAGAGCAGCTGTGGAGATATCAAGCTAGAAAATCCGTATACACAAGCCTTCACTAATCATCTTACTGTTGATATATCAGCAATAGCCAGTGGAAAGCAAATGAATACAAATTATGCTATTTCACTTAAAAAGTATGGTGAAATTTTATATTTTAATCCTCAGTATAAGTACAAATATTCAATAGATGACAATGTATTAATAATAGATAATGATGGACTTTACTTTAAAACAGTTTATGAAGGAACAGCAGTTTCTGAAACTATAGATACAGGCAAAATGTACAGCTTTCAGTTATTAGACAGCAGCAATTTTGCAAGTATTGAAAAATTGGAGGTTAAGTAGTATGGGAGTATATAGTACTAATATAATTGCTCCAAAAGGAAATAGCGGCATGACTTCAGTAAGCTCTCATAATGATGATAATACAGTAAGTTTTTCAGACATAGGTTTTGATTTTTTCTACAATGGAGTAAATTGTAGAACTACCATTAACAGTAATGGTAATTCATGGCTTGGTTTTACTGGAGCAAATGAGCAGCTTAAGATAAATAGAAGAGATGCAGGAGCAGATAACATTTATTATGCTAAAGAAACTGTAAATGATAAACCTACCTTTAGAATAAGATGGGAAGGTCATCAAAGCTACAGCACTTGGGGAACTCTTGATTTGGTATGGGAACTTATACTTTATAATGATGGTGCTATGGTCCTTGTTATTGAAAAGATACCGAATACAGGAACAAATGCTTTTGAAAACCCTACACTTGGAACTACTAATTTAACTCTTGAAAATAATAAATCTTATGCGTTTGTTCCACAGCAGGATCGAGGGAAAGCATATACTGTTCAAGAAGGTTCATATATTCAAACTAATATAAAATATCTTATGGTAGATGGAAATGATATTAAACATTGGGACACAGCATCTTCAAGTTATGTTAAGGTTGCAGAATTACCGTTAGCTGCAGATAAGTTTCAAACCTATGGTGATTACTCATACCGTAAAGAAAGAACAGGTATAACAAGTTCAGCTCCAAGCTTAAAAATATGGTCACCTTTAGCAGAAATGCCTGCACCAAAGGTAACTCAAACAATTAAGCCTAAGCCAATAATAGTAAGTATGAAAGATGATATTTCATTTAGTGAAGCATATATAAAAGATATCATGAATGCAGTAATAACCTCAGATAATATAGGCAGTGGAATTATAGCTTTTATAGTAAGTACAGATAGTGGAGTCTCATGGAAAACATGTAATGGAAGTTCGTGGGTGTTAGTAGATATAACAAATATACAGGATGTGAAAAATAAAGGAATGTCTGTGACAATTCTTCAAGGAATTACTGAAGCACAATGGACATCTCTTGGTATTTCAAATAAGAAGATAAGATTTGCTTGGTATATGGAAGTTACATCAAGTACAGATATTTTAAAGTTAAAGCAAGTAAGGGTTAATTATAATACAAACTAGGACTAAGTGGATGTTCTCACTTAAAGATTATGAAGAAAACTTTAGTTGATTAAATTTAATTATATATAGAAATTAATTAATGCGTAATTAGGTAATAAAGCACATTCTATATTTAACTGTAGAAATAAATTATGGATAAATAGATAATGTAAAAATTCATGCTATAATTATAATGTTAGGAGGAGATGATAGGATGGACTCTGGAATTATTGGTGAATATTATACATTGTGTGAATTGTGGAGAAATAATTATAAAGCTATTAAATCTAATAATCCAATACAGGATGGATGGGATATTATAGTTTTATTAGAAAATAAGAATGTTAAGTTACAAGTTAAAACAATAAATTGGAAACTATCATCAAGTAAAGTTATTAACGGCGATTTTCAAGGCGATTTTGATTTTTTAGTAGTTGTTTTATTAGAATTTAACCATAAAAAGTATACTACTTTGATAATTCCAAAATGTAAATTAAAAGAAAGACCTAAAAGCCAGCCTAGAGGTATAATGGATGAAGGTGGGAATTTCCTATATACAAATGAAACTATGACTTGGAAAACTTTGGATTATATAAAACATAAAAGTATATTTAAGGTATATAAAGATAATTGGGATCAAGTAACAGAATAGAAAAGATTCTTTAGTGTCTTTTTAATAAATATATAATACTTAGAGGTGATTATTATGGATATATATGAAGGTAGGCGATTTATAAAACAACTACTTAACAAACATCAAATTAGCATAAGTGGTATTGAAGAAACAAATTGTGATGAATTTGATGCATACTATGACCAAAATAAGAATAAGATATTCTTTAATTTTGAGAACATTAAAAAAAGTGCAACTTATTTTCAAATAAATTTAGATGATTATTTTGAAATTATTACATGCCATGAAATTGGACATATAATGGACTTGAAAGACAATGGAGGGTATTACAAATCTATATATGACGAGTGCAAACAAGAAATGAAAGATATTAATTTTGGTAAAGATAGCAATGATGATAAATATGAAAAAATGGATAAATTGACTATGAAACTTAATAAGGTAGAAAATATGAGAGAAGAATTAGCGTGGGAAAAAGGAGTCGACTTAGTTAGAGATGATTTAATAGAAAAATATAATAATTTTGCCCATGAAGTTATTTCACAACTAAAACAAAAAAATCATATTAGAAAGAGCAAATGATATGACTAAATCCTATATCTAGTGGTATAGGATTCTTTATTTGCCCCAAATTATAAAATATAGATTTTAAATACGGATAAATAACTAGAGCGGGGGAGTATCATGCCATACAAAGAAAGTTTAGCTTACAGCAGAGATTTAATAAAAGGAACTAACATAGAAGTATTAAAGACAAAATTAATAAGACCATTTACAGGTACTGCTACAGTTAAGTTATATGATTCGCTTACAGGAAAGCAGACTTATGAAGCTAAAAGTGAAAACAGAATATCCGCAGTATTTGGCAACATGGCTTATCTTGATGGTTTTTATTACCCAATGTTAGATAATGCTCAAGATAATATACTTAACGATATATATGTAACTTATCCCTTTAGAATAATGGTTTTAACTACAGGAGATATTCCAGAAGATCCTTATGATTATTTTACTTGGGGAAACATAGTAGGTTATGCGGATAGTGTTTATACTTACAGTGGTAATGATAATTTAAGAGGTAGTATAAACAAAACTGAAACTACAAGAATTACTGGTACAAAGCATTATGTTATGGATTTTCCTACCAATGCAGCTAATGGAACTTTTAAAAGCATATATTGGATGGGAGGAGCTAGTACAGATACTAATGCTCAAAGTCCAAGAATAAATCCAGCATATACTAAAAAAACATTAGAATCAGGCGGTAGTGGGATATACTTACCAGATTATAATTTATGTACAGATGAAACTAATCTCTATGTACTAAAGACTAGTTCAACAACTTTATTTGTATATGATAAGAATACTTGTGTCAAGAAAAACAATATAACTCTTCCAACAGCGGCAAAAGCCATGGCTTATGATGGTACAAACTTTTGGATATTAATAAGTGATGGCTCTTTTAAAAAGTTAGATAAGAATTTTGCAGTAGTAGCTTCTTATTCAAAAAGTGCTGCAATCCCAGCTGACCTTGTTTATGGTGTGCAGTATTTTGATATTGTGGTAAGTGATGCTTATGTCTATATAACTTATACTGGATGTACAGACACATCAGGTTCAAATTCTAAATATAAAAGCTGTGTAGCAAAGTATAACAAAGATGGGACTTTTGCTAGTAAGACTGAAATATACAGCGGGAGTTATGGAGCTATTACATTAACCAAAATACCTAATAATAAATTATGGGCGGTAATAGTCTATGGTACTTGTCTACAATTAAATAGTGATTTAACCACATATGGTACCTCAAGCTTAAGTTATAATAGCTACAATAGTATTGTTTGGGATAATGATACATCTACTATGTTTACATTTAACGGTAGTGGCTATGGAGAATTGAAACAGCAGTATATTGTTCCAGCAGCTGCACATACACTTTTACCAGAAGCAATAACAAAAACGCCAACTAACACAATGAAAATACAATATGATTTTACCTGTGATTATGTAAATCCGTTGGATATGTCAACGCATTAATAAGGGAGGACAAGAAATGAAAAATTTGATTAATAGTTTCCAAGCTATATTTGCGGCCATTGGTGGTTATATAGGTTGGTTTTTAGGAGGAGTTGATGGCTTTATGTATGCATTGATTACCTTTGTTATCATTGACTATTTAACAGGCTTAATGGTAGCAGTGGTAGATAGAAAGCTATCAAGTGAAATTGGTTTTAGAGGAATCTTTAAAAAAGTACTTATTTTTGTTTTTGTAGGTATAGCAAATATAATAGATGTTAATTTGATTAAAAACGGTAGCGCAATTCGCAGTGCTGTTATTTTTTTCTATATTTCTAATGAAGGTATAAGTATTATAGAAAATTCAGCTAAGATAGGACTACCAATACCAAAGAAATTAAAGGATATTTTAGAGCAGCTAAATAAGGAGGAAAAACTTAATGGCTAGATTATGTTTTGATTATGGACATGGTGGAGATGATCCAGGAGCAACCTATAATAATAGAGAGGAATCTAATGATGTATTAGATTTAGGAAAAGCTGTAGCAGCAGAGGTAAGAAGGCATGGAGCTGTAGTTGATGAAACAAGAACTTCAGATGCTACAGTAAGTCTTAATGATAGAAGTGCTTTTGAAAATAGAAATACTTATGATTACTTTATATCCTTTCATAGAAATGCTTATGAACCAGAAAAGGCTAGAGGAGCTGAAACTTACACATATTTAAATTCAGGAGCAAAATCTAAAAGTTTGGCTCAAAGGATACAAACATCTCTTGTAGCCTTGGGTTTTACAGATAGAGGGGTAAAGGAAGCTAACTATTATGTATTAAGAGAAACCAAGGCTCCAGCAGTGTTAATAGAGATAGGCTTTATTGATAACACAGAAGATAATAATTTGTTTGATTCAAAGAGAAATGGAATAATAAAGGGATTAGCAAAAGAAATATTAGCACAAGTAGGAGTTGATTACGTTGAAACTTCAATAGCAATTCAACCAGAAGATGGTCAAACTCTCTATAGAGTAATGGCTGGTTCATATTCAGTAAGAGAAAATGCTGAAAATCAAGTGCAGAAGTTAAAGGCAGCAGGCTTTGATGCAACAATTATAATATTTAATAAGTAGCCGTTACTTAAGGTTTTAGGTAGCGGCTTTTAGTTTTATATAGCTTGACTTATGTCACCTTTAGAGTGATATATGGTAGTACGAATTTGATAGAAAGGAGAAAATTTAATGCGTGTAAGAATTATAGAGCCTATTTTAAAAGTGAAAAAGCAGAAGAAAAGAGTATGTGCTTATGCAAGAGTTTCAACTGATAGTGAAAAGCAAGAAGAATCTCTAGAAAATCAAATACAATACTATGAAAATATCATTTCTAATAATCCAGACTATGAATTTGCAGGAGTGTTCGCAGATAAGGGTATTACAGGAACTACTGAAAATAGACCAGAATTTCAAAGGATGCTTGGGCTTGCTAGAGATGGTAAGATAGATTTGATAATCACAAAATCTATATCGAGATTTGCAAGGAATACTGCTATTGTTTTAGAAACTGTAAGACAGCTAAAAGATATATGTGTAGAAGTCAGATTTGAAAAAGAAAATATAAATACCTTATCAGGGGACGGTGAGTTAATGCTTACTGTCCTCTCTTCTTTTGCACAGGAAGAAAGCAAGAATGTAAGTGATAACCTTAAATGGAGAGCAAAAAAGAAATTTGAACAAGGTGAATTAATAATAAACACCACAAGGTTTTTAGGGTATGACAAGGATGAATATGGAGATTTAATTATAAATCCTAAAGAGGCTGAGGTGGTGAGAAGAATTTTTAATGAATACCTAAGTGGTAAAGGCGGCTTCACCATTGCAAAGGAACTTAATGTTGAGGGTGTGCAAACTATTAGTAGAAAGAAATGGTGTGAAAGCTCTATATATTTAATATTAAAGAATGAGAAGTACAAGGGCGATGCTATACTTCAGAAATATTATACACCAGACCATTTGAAAAAGCGTTCTGTAAGGAATAGAGGCGAGATTGACAGCTATTATATAGAAGATAATCATTCAGCTATTATTTCAAGAGAAATGTGGGAACAGGTTCAAGAAGAAATTAAAAGAAGAGCAGAAGCAAAAGGAAATGTTGCAGGAGATACATATAAGTACGCTAAAAGGTATCCATTAACAGGAATGCTATACTGCAGTAAATGTGGATCTACCTTAAGGAGACGGACTTGGAATAGCAAGTATTCTTGTAAAAAGATAGTTTGGCAATGCAGTAATTATATTAAAAACGGAAAAGATGCCTGTACTGGAACATCAATTGATGATGATTTTATAAGTAGGCTTAATATAAAGGAAGAAATTATTGTAAGGGAGGAAGTCAAAGATGGCAAGAAACATTACAGTTATACCTGCAAGAGCAAACAGGGGCAATCTAGAGGAGCAAATACAGCAGCAAAAAAAGAAAATGGCAGCCTATTGCAGAGTATCAACAGACCAATTAGAACAGTTATCAAGTTATGAAGCACAGGTTAATTATTATACTAATTATATAAATGGGCATCCAGATTATGAATGTGCTGGTATTTATGCAGATGAAGGTATTTCAGGAACAAACACTAAAAAGAGAGAACAGTTCAATAAAATGATAGAGGATTGCAAAGCAGGAAAAATAGATATGATAATAACCAAGTCTATAAGCAGATTTGCAAGAAATACTCTTGATACTTTGAATTATGTAAGAACACTTAAGGAGCTCGGCATTGGTGTTATTTTTGAAAAAGAAAATATAAATACCTTAGATTCAAAAGGAGAAGTCTTACTTACCATCTTAAGTTCCTTGGCACAAGACGAGTCTAGGAGTATCAGCGAAAACTCCACTTGGGGAATTAGAAGAAAATTTGAACAGGGAAAAGTAGTAGTCAACCATAAAAAGTTTTTAGGTTATGATAAGGATGAAGAAGGAAACTTAATAATAGATGAAAAACAGGCCAAGATAGTAAGAAGAATTTATAAGGATTACCTTGATGGAAAAGGTTCAAATAGGATTGCAAGAGAACTTGAAGAAGAAGGGGTTAAAGGCTGGAATGGTAAAGCTAAATGGTATGAAAGCACCATAAGAGGAATACTAACTAATGAAAAGTATAAAGGAGATGCGTTGCTTCAAAAAACTTACACCATAGATTACTTGACGAAGAAAAGGGTAGAGAATAATGGTGAAGTTCCGCAGTATTATGTGGAGGAGAGTCATCCAGCAATTATAGATAAAGAAATGTGGGAAGCGGCACAACTTGAGATGGAAAGAAGGCGAGTATTTGCTGAAACTTATGGTGTATTTAAATTAGATTATGCAACATTAGATAATCCTTTTGCAGGGAGAGTTATATGTGGACGATGCGGCAGTTCATTTGGAAGGAAAACATGGCATTCCACAAATGAAAATCTTAAAAGAAAAGTTTGGATGTGTAGCAATAGGTATAAAATAAAAGGTGAAAAAGGCTGCCAAAATAAACACATCGATGATAAGGTTTTATACCAGACTTTTATAAATACCTTCAATACTATTATTGAAAACAAGGATTATTTTATGGAGAAGTGGAAGGATGGATTAAAGAGTGACAACGTTTTAGTAAGGTATAGGTCAAAGAAGTTTATAAAAATTATTGAAAAAGCAGAGCCAATAAAAGAATTTGATGTAAATTTATTTTTAAGGCTAATAGAGAAGATGACTATGTTTGAAGGGGAAAAGAATATTGTAAGCTTGCTCGATGGGACTGAGATAGAAGTTATAATTGAATATATAAAATGATTAGTAAACATGGGGGATTTTCATATTGACAATTTTTTTCGATTTGTAAAGTGAGACAAATATTTAATATTTGGAAATAATGGGCTAGGTTATTGATTAAACCAGTATTAGAAGGAATATCAATATATAATAAGAGTATTTGAAAATCCTTGATGGATATAAAATAATTATTCACAAGGATTTCACATAAGTTTTATAGAATGTATATTAAAAAAGTTCACTTGGTTAATATTAATCATAAGAGGGTGTTGTTAATGGATATGAAAATTTTGATTGCAGACGATGATCCTATTTTCAGAGAACTTGTATGCGATATAATAAAAAAAGAGGGCTATATTTCTGTAGAGGCTTGTAATGGTCAACAAGCTATCGATATATTTTTTGACTCGAAGGATATTGATTTACTTATATTAGATGTAATGATGCCTATATATGATGGATGGGAAGTGCTTAAGGAAATAAGAGAACATTCCGAGGTTCCTGTAATCATGCTGACAGCTTTAGGGGATGAGAAACATGAGGTATTTGGACTAAAAAAAGGAGCAGATGATTACATATCAAAGCCATTTAGCTATGAAGTTTTTGTTGCAAGACTTAATGTACTTTTAAGGAAAATAAAAAAGAGCCGCCTTGATGAGATGAAAATTGGAAGAATGAGGATAAAACAAGAAACACATAGGGTGTCGATATGTGATTCGGAAATTGAATTAAATCGTAAGGAATACAGTCTTCTGATTTATTTAATAGAAAACAGGAACAGAGTATTAACCCGAGAGCAAATATTAAGAAATATATGGGGTTATGATTTTGAAGGGGATATAAGAACCATTGATACACATATAAAAACCCTGAGGGCTAAGCTTTTATCATGTGGTGAATATATAAAAACTGTACGTGGCAGCGGGTATATGTTTGAGGTGGATGAATCATGAGAACAATTAGAACAAAGCTGTTTGTACTATTTTCTATTTTCATGGTTTTGTTAGTGCTTTGCGGCATACTTTTAAATGCTTTTTTTTTGGAACGGTATTACATTTATAAAAACAGAGCTGTTTTTATAGAAACAAGTAAAAAAATTAGTGAGGAATATGTAAATAACAGAAAAAATATCGCTAACTTCATAAATCTCATAGATCGTGTTGACGGAATAAGCTGTATAATTACGGACAGGGAGCAAAGTGTAAAATATAATTCATTCCCACAAAAGCCAGGTCCCGATGCAATGCGTCTGCCTGGTGAAATCGAGCAGCTTGCTTTGCAAAATGAGAATAAGCTGCTTAGGAAATATGTATACTCTGTTGTTTCAAAACCAAATGATCAGGCTCCAAAATTAGTTTTTATATCTAGATTGGATAATGGAGACCTTATTATTCTTAGAAAGCCTTTGAAGGGGATTAATGAAAGTGTATCCATTGCAAATCAGTTCTATATTTTTGCAGGCTTGGTGTTAATACTTTTGGGTGGAATATTCATATTTATTTTTTCAAAGACAATAACTAGACCTGTTATTGAAATGAGTAAGGTGGCAGAAGGAATATCTAATCTTGAGTTTAATAAACGTGTGCTTTACGATTCAGATGATGAACTTGGAAGCCTTGGAAAAAGCATAAACAAAATATCCGAAAAATTAAGTGACAGCATGGATGCACTTAAGCAAGATGTTGAACGTAGAAAACAGCTTGTGAGAAATATATCTCATGAATTAAAAACGCCCATAGGGGTAATTAAAGGCTATGCGGAAGGTTTAAAATATGGTGTGGCAGATGATGCTGAAAAGACACAGAAATATTGTATAGTCATTGCGGAAGAATGCAATCGCATGGATAACATGGTAAGAGAGCTTCTAAATCTTTCAATGTTAGAAGCTGGATTATTTCAATTGAACATTTCTAAGTTTGATGTTGGGGGGGTGATTCAAAAGCTATCAGAAAGGTTTGAAGCTGTATTTGTTGAAAAAGATATAACACTGCATTTGAATATACAAAAGAATTTAGTTGTAGATGCTGACTATGAACTTCTAGAGCGGGTTGTAAATAATTATATCACAAATGCCATAAATCATGCAGAAGGAATGAAATATATCAAGGTGACTGTGGAAAAAAAAGATAATGGAGTAAGAGTATCTGTATTTAATACTGGTAAGCATATACCAGAGAATGACTTGGTAAATATCTGGGATGTTTTTTACAAGATAGATAAATCTAGGGCAAGGCAATATGGAGGGCATGGGCTAGGTCTTTCTATAGTTAGATTAATAGCAGAACTTCATGGAGGTATAACAGGTGTAGAAAATGTAGATGATGGTGTATTATTTTTTATTGAGATACCATAGATTTTTCTAGAGAGAATAACTTGTTTTACTTAAAGGTTTCACACTAATTTCACAAGAAGATTATAAAATGTACCTATAAGCAGTAGCTACTGTTTATAGGTACATTTTACTTTTGAAAAGTAAGGTGTTGTACGAAAAAGAATTAGCTTCAATTCGAGAGTGAAATTATATTATATGTTGATTTGGAGGGAATGCCATATGGATGAAACTAATATTCAATATTCAATAGTGGTGCCACTTTATAATGAGGAGTTAGTTATTAAAGAAACCTATAAAAGACTAAAAAAGGTAATGGAAACAACAGGGGAAGCATATGAAATCATTTTTGTAAATGATGGGAGCAAGGATAGGACTCTTGAGATGGTTAAAGATATATGCAATAAGGACAAGAATATTAAACTAATAAGTTTTTCTAAAAATTTTGGACACCAGATTGCAATAACTGCTGGAATGAACAATTCTAATGGCAAGGCAGCTATAGTAATTGATGCTGACCTTCAAGATCCACCTGAAATCATATTAAAAATGATTGAAAAGTGGAAGGAAGGCTATGATGTTGTTTATGGCAAAAGGCTTAGTAGAAGAGGTGAGACATTTTTCAAGAAAGTTACAGCAAAAGCTTTTTATAGAACATTAAGAGTGATGACTGATGTTGATATACCAGTAGATACAGGAGATTTTAGATTAATTGACAGAAAGGTCTGTGAAGCATTAAAAAGAGTGCCGGAAAGAAATAGGTATGTTAGAGGAATTATAAGTTGGTTAGGATTTAAGCAAACTGGTGTAGAATTTGCAAGAGAAGAAAGGTTTGCAGGTGAAACAAAGTATCCTCTTAAGAAAATGATTAAATTTGCTTCTGATGCTATTATATCTTTTTCATACAAGCCATTAAGGCTGGCAATTATTATAGGTTTTTCAATATCAATATTTAGTTTTTTATATCTTATTGTTATAGTATTTAAAAAATTATTTGTTAATGATGCTATACACGGATGGACTTCTATTGTTGCATTAAGTCTATTTTTTAATGGTTTAGTGTTAATAATGCTTGGCATAATTGGTGAGTATATTGGACGTATTTATGATGAAGTAAAAGGTAGACCACTTTATATAATTGATGAAAAGGTGGGATTTTAATTGTGTAAAACAATAAAATATAGTTTTTATAATAATATTCTAAATCTATATGAGAAATATAAAACATTTATCCACTTTTTAATTGTTGGATTTATTAATACAGGTGTTGACTTTGTTACGTTTTCTATACTTTTTAGCTTTTTTCATATAGATAAGCTCATATGTCAGGTCTTTGGGTATAGTGTAGGTATTGTAAATAGTTTTATAATGAATAAAATATTTACGTTTAAAGAAAAAGATATAGAATGTAGTATAGTAATTCAGTCTGTTAGATTTATTTCAGTAAACGTAGTATCACTTGGCATATCAATTATTGCTCTTGGGATATTAAATTATAATTTATGTATAAATGTTTATATGTCAAAATTAATAATTACAGTAATTGCACAGGGGATAAATTATTTTGGTTATAAATTATGGGTATTTAGTAGTAAATAGTGATTATAGAGGAGAGATAATAATGAAATTTAAACTCAAGAAGAACCTTCCAATATTGTTGACGGTATTATTAGCATGTGTTATTTATATATGGAAACTTTGGGATGAGGGACTTGCTAATCTTTATTACTCCGCAGGAGTATACTCTATGGGACAAAGTTTCCATGCTTTTTTCTATAACAGTATAGATTCAGTGGGCTTTATTAGCATAGATAAGCCGCCACTAGGACTTTGGATACAAGTTTTATTCACAAAGATATTTGGATTTAATGGCATGGCTATAGTACTTCCAGAAGCACTTGCCAGTGTTTTTTCTGTATATCTCATATATAAAATTATAAATAAACGGTTTGGGCAAACTGCAGGGATAATTTCAGCATTGGTTCTTGCCTTAACACCAATTCTTGTAGCAGTTAGCAGAAACAATACCATTGATGGAATACTAATTTTTATGCTTATTTTAGCTTCAGATCAGACCATTAAAGCTTCAGAAAAGTCTAGTATTAAACATCTCATTATTGCAAGTTTATTTATCGGTCTTGGATTTAATGTAAAAATGCTTCAGGCTTATATGATAGTTCCTGCAGTGTATTCAACCTATTTTTTATTTTCTAAAGAAAAAATATTAAAAAGAATGATTTCATCTGCAATCTCTATTGTTATACTTGTTATAGTTTCTTTTTCATGGATTATGGCGGTTGACTTTACTCCAGCTCAAAACAGACCCTATGTAGGAAGCAGTGGCACTAATAGTGAGATAAATCTGACTTTGGGTAATAATGGTATGGGTAGATTAATTGGTAGAGCTTCTGGAGGTGGAAACAATAGCCATATGACTTCACAGCAAAATGGTAGAAAAAATGAACCAGGAAATAATCCTCCTGGCAAAACAAAGGCTGAGGACAAAAATAGACCACCTAGTGGAAATTCACCACAACCAAAGCCTATGAACGGACAGGGACTAGGTGGTGAGGGTGGTCCTACATCAATATTTAGGTTATATAACAATAATATTGCAGGACAAATATCCTGGTTTCTATTTCCAGCGTTAATGGTTAGTTTATTGTGTTTGTATCAATTATTTAGAAAAAAACTTGAGCCAAGTTCTAAGAATATCTCTCTTTTCTATTTTACTATGTGTTTTATATCAATGTTTATTTATTTTAGCTTTTCAATTGGAATGGTACACCGCTATTATCTTGCTATGCTTTCCTCAGCTATTGCTGGACTTATTGGAATAGGAGTTTCGCTTTTACTTGAAAAATACTCTGAAAATAAAAGTGTCATTATAGCTATCTTTGGAGCTTCAGCAGCAACGCAATTATATATTCAAAGTCTTTATAAAGACTGGCTTAACTGGCTTTTACCATTATGTGCCGTGGTTTTTGCAGTTTCAATTACATTAATATTTTTTGGAATTAAAAAGAGAGTGAAAAAAGAGATTATATCCATACCTATAGCAGCACTTTTGATATTACCTGGTATTTGGTCATTTACTCCAATTATTTATGGAAACAATGCTCAATTACCAATTGCAGGTCCAGAGCTTGTAAATCAGGGAGATTTATTTGATAGACATCCAGAGTTATCAAATTTGATTATCTTCCTAAAAGACAACAGAGGAAACGCAACATATATTGCTTCTGTCCCAAGTGCTATGGATATGGGAGCAGAGTTAATTCTTCAATCTGGGGAACCAGTTATGGTTTTAGGTGGTTTTAATGGTGGCGATAATCCCTTAACTTTAGAAGAATATAAGAATATGATTAGGATTGGTAAGATTAAATATGCAATTATTACAAAAAATAAAGCATCTATAAACACTGATAATTCAAGTGGAAATATAAATGATTGGATAATTAAAAATTGTACACCTATTAAGGAGCAATTTAATGGATTTACATTGTATAAATTAAGTATTAATTAATCATGTAGTAAAATTTTATAAATATAATATTTATTTCACCGAAATTTCACAATAACACTTTAATATGTACTTATAACAAGTTAGTAGTAAAAAAACAAATAAATTTTTAGAAGGGGTGGATATATTAATGAAAAAGAATTTAGCTTCAATTATAAGTTGCACTCTCATAATTGGTGGAATTTCAACAACAGTATTTGCTACCTCAAATGCAATGAAGAAACCAGCTAAAGTAAAGGATGTGCAAATACTGCAAGAGGCAGGAAATGGAATGCAAAAAAAGAATCCGCCTCCTGCAAATGAAAAAAACAAACCTAATAGCAGCCAATATACTCTGGAACAGGCAATGAGTGATAATGCACAGCTTTCTACAATTGCATTTAGCGGACTTGCTTTTATTACTGGCAGTAGTGGAGCAGATACCTTTATGCCGCCAGGAAAGGTAGCAGATTTCTTTGGATTTCAATATATGCGTGATGTAGATACGGCAGGATATGGGCACAACACAACCTTTCTTACTAGAGTTGCAAGCAATGTGCTTTATATTTTAAATGACGATCAAAAAGCAAAACTAGTGGCACTCGCAAAAGAGCAGGCACCACTTTATACAAACTTTGCATATAACCGTTTTCCTATAATGAATGCTTTTAGGCGCAGCTTGGAAGGAAAAATCCCTGCTGGATCAACTGGTTTAAATATTGAAGCTGTTTCTAAATATACTGCCGATCTTTATAAAACAGATGCAGATTTAAGCTATAATCGTGCAGTAGTAGTTGGTGGGATAATAAATTCTCTTACTGATGAGCAAAAAGCATACTTGGGAAAAATGCAGTTTAATAATTATTCATCATGGCCAGCAGTTTCTGAGGATGAAACCATTAAAAAGACTATAAATAATGATGAATATGTGGCAGTTATGACTTATGCAAGCGAATTGTTTTCATGGTATAAGGGTAGCATTGAGGCAGATGTATATTTTTGT
The DNA here is from genome assembly GCF_001623875.1 of Clostridium magnum DSM 2767. Taxonomy (GTDB): domain Bacteria; phylum Bacillota; class Clostridia; order Clostridiales; family Clostridiaceae; genus Clostridium_AM; species Clostridium_AM magnum. The sequence goes on from NZ_LWAE01000001.1 coordinate 1,051,268, forward strand.
CCAGAGCGCCATGGGACATACTTTGGAGGTTTTTATATGAAGGATTATCCTGCTATGAATAATCCAAATTATTTTATTAGTACAGATATTACTGGGGACAGTGGAAAAGAATTCTTAAATATTCTTAATACAAATCAAAGAGTTTTGATAACTGAGATAATAGATGAGCAGCGTGATTCACTTAAAGAAATAGCGCAAATTAGGACTCAAGTTGCTACTGAATTGCGTAAGGCTATGAGTGGAGGAACTATAGATAAAGAAAAGGTATATTCTCTTATTGAACGCTATGGAGAACTAGATGGAAAGATGTCTGCGCTTTATGCTTCTCGTTTTTCAGCAGTGAATAAAACGCTTACAGAAGATCAAAGGGCTGCGCTTGTAAAACTTAGAAATCTTAATGTTGTACCTCAAGGTGGATACAGATTTTCAACACCAGTAGCTATGCCTGAAATACCAAATACAGATTTTATGTTTGGTGTGGGAAATGTACCAGAAAATGCAGGGCAAATAACTGCTCCAGAAAGTTTTAGAAATAATAATGAGGTAAAAAAAGCTGGCAAAACGAGGTGATTATTTATGAGAAAAAATAAATTTATTATTCTCATATTTACCATATGTTTGATGTGCACTGGTTATATCATCTATAGATCATATGGCGTGAAAGCAATGAACTTTAGTAAAGGTAAATTCTTAACTCAGAATAGTAATGTTAATAGTGCTGAAAATCAGAAAAAAATACAAGGGCAGAAAAGTGGTAAGGCTGGAAAAAAGGATAACATAGGAAATACATTGGGAATAGGGGCCACACCAGCACTTACAATGACAAGTGTGCCAGAGAATGGTTTTTCCTTTGCAATACAAGCTGATTCTCACCTTGATGAAAATACTGATATAAACCTTTATAAACAGACATTGCAAAATATTGTTTCAAAAAAGCCATCATTTCTTATAGATTTAGGTGATACTTTTATGTCTGAGAAATTTGCAAAAACCCAGCATGAGGTAGAACAAAGATATATTGAAGCAAAATCATATTTTGGCTCTTTGGGTTCAATACCTCTTTACCTTGTCACTGGAAACCATGATGGTGAAAATGGATGGGATACACGAAATGGCCAAAATAACATGTTGGCATGGGCTAGGAATGCACGGTTGAAATACTTTCCTCCGGATATATCCGAAGCATCATATTCTGGAAATAGGTTAACAGCAAATTATTACTCATTTATCAAAGGTGATGTACAGTTTATAGTTCTTGACCCTTTTACGTATTCAACAGAAAAGGCTAGAGGAAATGATGATGGGTGGAAGTATACACTAGGAAAGACACAATATGATTGGTTCAAAAGTGCTTTGGAAAATAGCAATGCAAAATACAAATTTGTTTTTATTCACAATCTTGTAGGAGGTTATAGTAAGGATGCTAGGGGTGGTGCTGAAGCAGCAAAATTCTTTGAATGGGGCGGGTACAGTCCCAATGGTAACTATGAGTTTGACAAGATGCGCCCTGGTTGGGGCAAGCCTATACATCAGCTTATGTTGGATAACAATGTGACAGCTGTTTTTCATGGACATGATCATTTTTATGGTAAACAAAGCTTAGATGGAATTATCTATCAGCTTGTGCCACAGCCAGGAACTCCTGGAAACAGTGTTGGTGACGCAGCTAAGTATAGCTATAAAGATGGAGTGTTTCTCCCATCTGCAGGGTATTTGAGGGTTGTAGTATCTGATGCAAAGGTGGTAGTAGAATATGTGAAAACCTCTTTACAGGATAAAGTTAACAAAAGCATACCAGATTCTTATACAGTATCCCCAAAATAGATTTAGTTCAACAGAAACAAAGATCAATTTGGGGTTGTATATATAAATAAAATAATAGATAAAAAGGAGCGATTTAGTTATGATGAATAAAAAAGTATTAGGAATTATTATTGCTACAATTGTAAGTATTGGAAGTGCTGCTACAGCTTTTGCAGCTGACAAAACGCCTAAAGGTGCGGAAGCTAAAGCTGCAAAAATAGAGGCTAAACAGGAAAAGCAAGCGCAGAAGGCTGAAAAACAAGCTCAGAAATCTGCAAAATTACAAGAAAAAGCAGCTAAGTTAGGTGTAGACATTACAGGGCTTACAGATGAAGAAGCAAAAGCTAAACTTGAAGAAGCAAGTAATGCAAAATTACAAGAGAAAGCAACTAAGCTGGGTATTGATATTACAGGGCTTACAGATGAAGAAATTAAAACTAAGCTTAAAGAAGTAAGTAATGCAAAATTACAAGAAAAAGCATCTAAGCTAGGTATAGATATTACAGGACTTACAACTGAGGAAGCAAAAGCAAAAATAAAAGAAGCAAAGGCTGAAAAACAATCAGTGAAAACAGAACAAAATACTTCAGAAACTACTGAACAGTAATATTGATGTTTTATGAAATAATACAGCATTAATACTCTTGAAGTTCTTTGTGTAGTAACAGGGGATGCATTGATTTTCTTAAATATCAAGCATCCCTTATTCGTATATAAGAATAAAAAATATATAAAAATTTTGCTTTGGGAACAGGAATACTACATCATAAACAATGCTATTTAACATATATAGATGGAAATGGAGGAGATTAAGGTTGAAAAAAACTATAAAAAGTTTCGTTATAATATTGATTGCGTTTATTGGCATTTCAGGTGTATCTTACGCTAATTCACTAGAGAAAACGAATGAGGTAAATTTAGGTTATTCTTCAGATAAATTAAAAAATAATAAAAATAAAAAGATCACTGTTGGTACAAACGGAACACAGGGGCTACCTGCTGAGATTGTAAATGCAAACCCAGACTTTATAGCACCTGAAGTACTAGGAAGACCTACGGATACATCTATAACAGTTAATGTTGTTCCAGTCAAAAAAATAGAACTATACATTGAATATGGTACAGAACCTCAAAAGTACAAAAATCAGACAGAAAGGATAACAGCGGAAGCATCAATTCCTACTGAAATATTAATTGAAAAGCTTCAATCAAATACTCACTACTACTATCGTATAAGGTATCGTGAAGTTGGAGGAGATTCCTTTGCAACATCTAAGGAAAATTCATTTATTACGCAACGTACATCTGGAAGTACTTTCACCTTTGATATACAAGGTGATTCGCACCCAGAACGTCGTCAGCAATTTAATCCAGAATTATATTTGCAGACAATGCATAATGTACAGAAGGACAAGCCTGATTTTTATCTGACAATAGGTGATGATTTTAGTGTGGATACTATGAAGACAATAACCAAAAATGCAGTTGAACAACTTTATATTAATCAAAGAAAATTTCTAGGTATTGTAGGAAGCTCTTCGCCAATATTTCTAGTTAACGGTAACCATGAGCAGGCAGCTAAATATGTCTTAGATGGAACAGCCAACAATGCTGCTGTGTGGGGGCAAAATGCCCGTAATAATTACTTTTCTGAGCCGGCTCCAGATAACTTCTATACAGGAGATAAAGAAACGGTAGATTTAATTGGACAGCTTCGAGATTACTATTCATGGACATGGGGTGATGCTTTGTTTGTTGTAATAGATCCATACTGGCATTCTTCAGTTCCGGTGGATAATGTACTAAAAGGTGGCGAAAAAAGATCTGATATGTGGGGTATAACCCTTGGTGATGAACAATATCAGTGGCTAAAGAAAACACTGGAAGAAAGTAAATCTAAGTATAAGTTCGTTTTTACTCATCATGTCCTTGGCACTGGACGTGGAGGTACAGATATTGCGGATGAGTATGAATGGGGAGGTAAAAACAAAAAAGGTGTGTGGGAATTTGATAAGAAACGTCCAGGATGGGAACTACCAATTCAGCAGTTGATGGCCAAAAATGGAGTGACTATCTTTTTTCAGGGACATGATCATATATTTGTAAAACAGCAGTTAGATGGTGTGATTTACCAGACGCTGCCTGAACCTGCTGATCCAAACTATGCTTTATACAATGCAGATGCATATAAATCTGATGTGAAATATGCTAATTCAGGTCATGTGAGGGTTACAGTGTCAGTTGATCAGGTAAAGGTTGACTATATTAAATCTCTTTTGACCAAGGATGAGATAAACGGACATACCAATGGAGAAGTGGTTTATTCCTATACTGTTTTACCTAAATGAAATTTGTCTAAGCAATAAATAAAAATACTTACACGATCATCTAAAATCAAAGGGGGTCTAACCTCAATTGTTTCTGCGTTACAGTATCACTTAACTGCCAAAACACATATAGAGACAGTTGTTAAATTAAGTAAGTAATATCAACGATTTTACGTAAATTAAATACGAAAAATTGGCTGTTTGCCACCCGTTTGCCACCGCTTTTTTTAAAGGGTGGCAAACTATTTTATTTTAGACACAATAGATTCTAATATGTCTACACTATCCTGTCTTAATTTATTTGTAATATGGGAATAGGTATCCATTGTTGTAGCAAGTTTACTGTGTCCTAAACGGTGCTGGATATCTTTTATATTGGCACCGGACTCTAAAAGCATAGTGGCATGAGTATGGCGCAAAGAATGAAAGTTAAAGGATATTTGTAATTCATAGTTAACTACACGGCTTAAATATTTTAAGCTATCAGTGGTTACAGGTTCACCATTTTCATTTTTATATACAAAATTATTTTCCGTGTAATATTGTCCGTATTTTAGTTTGTTTTCAGTTTGAAATTTTTTATGCTGTTTTAAAATGTTATGAAGAGTATTGCCAATAAGGATGATTCTATTGGAGCTTTTAGTCTTAGGAGTTCCAAAGACCCATCCTTTTCCTTGCTTTAAAAGTATTTTATCGATAGTAATAGTTTTATTATTTAGGTCTACACAATCCCATGTAAGACCACAAACTTCGGCTGCTCTCATGCCGGTATTAAAAGCAATTTGGAGTGGTACATAAAAACTACTACCTTGAAGAAATCTATTTATAATTTTATTAAAGCATTCCAATGAAACTACTTTTAAATCATCCTTATCCTTTTTTGTATCATTGTACTTAGGCATAGATACATATTGCATAGGATTTTCTTTTATAAGTTCATAAGGATATACCGCCATTCTTAGAGCGCCTGAAAGCACTCCGTAAAAACCTGATAAGGCATTTTTAGTAAAGCCATTTCTATATTTCTTATTCAAAATTCTTGTAGTACAGATGGTGATAATGATTTAAGTTTATATATTCCAAGAGCAGGTTTTATATGATTATTTATAATTCGATTGTAGTTTATCTGAGTATTATACTTGCAATTTATAAGCACATATTCGTTGTACCAGTAATCAAAATAATCAGCAATACTAATATCACTCTCATTTAGTATAGAACCACAACTGTCAAATTCATGTAGAGCTTTTCGAAGAGCTGTTTCTGCCTCTTTCTTAGTTCTACCGACTTTCTTTTCAACTTTATTTCTTTTTCCATTAACTTTTCCAAGGTCAAAATAATAGTACCAAATGTTACCTCTTTTTCGTACTCCACCTTGCATAAGGCATCTCTCCTTTAGTTATTCTATAAATTAGTTTTATGAAAATTTGCATTATAGTTTTGATTAAGATATTAAAGCTGTATTTATTATGTAAAAATGCTGTGTATGATTTGATCAGAAAAGGACTTTTGACAGCTCTTAAGCTGGGAAGGATTAAAGTAACAAAGCCAACTCTGTTAGAATTTTTAAAAGAGTACAGTGGGAAAGATCTGTCGGATTTAGAGAATATAAAAGAACTAACATTCCAAAATGAGGCATCAATTTATTAATACTCAAAGGGAGTGATTCCATGAAGTTTACTATACTAGGCTACAATCAAGCTAAATTAATGGAATTTGGATTAGATGTAATAGATGCAGTACTGCTTAGATATTTTGTTGATTTTAAAGACAGCGGCACTATGGTAAAGGAAACAATAGAAGGGGATCTGTATTACTGGCTTAAATATGAGGGCATAATGAAAGAACTTCCAATGCTAAATTTGAAGAAGGACAGCATTTATAGAAGATTTAAAAATATGGCTGAAGTCGAAATATTAAAACACAGAACTATAAAAAGTAAAGGTGTATATTCTTACTACAATATTGGGAGTAAATATTTAAGTTTATTATCAGATTCTATACCAATTGGGCCGGATTATAATCCGAAGCCCTCGGATTATAATCCTGAACAAAAGATTAATCTATTAAAAGATAAATCTATTAAAAATAATAATATATATAGTCAAGTTATAGATTATTTAAATAAAGCAGCAGGTACAAAATACAAAGCTTCAAACAGGAAGACAAAGCAGCTTATAAAAGCCAGGGTAAACGAAGGGTTTTCTTTAGGTGACTTTTGTAAAGTAATAGACAATAAAGCTTCTGAGTGGATGAATACCAATATGGAAAAATACTTAAGGCCTCAAACTTTATTTGGCCCAAAGTTTGAAGGTTATTTAAATCAAAGGAATAGAGGAGAACAAAGGATGGAAGCACTGAATCAGGTACTAAAGAGGTCCAAGAAGACGGAATTGGATTCAGCGTGTAATAATAACTATGTTATACCAAAGTGTGAAGTATGTGGTGAAGCTGTGGGTATTGCTGTAAAAATGTCCTTTGGAACTAGGGTATATCCTAGAGCCTGTAGATGCAGAAGAGAAGCCTATGAAAGGCAGCAGATGGTGGATATGAATAAGCAAAAACAGATCAGGCTTAAACAGATAATTTCCAACAGTATGATGAATAAGAGTTTTAGAGAATGCACTTTGGAAAACTGGAATCATCAACTAGGAAACGAGAATTTATATAATATTGCCAAGAAGTATATAGCAAAGTTTCCACAGATGAAAACAGAGAATAAGGGAATGCTCATATACGGGGAACCTGGTAACGGTAAAACTTACTTTTCCGCTTGTATAGCCAATGACTTAGTAAAAGCTAGTTCCAGTTATATGTGTTGGAGCTATAGCTCTTACTGAAAGAATAGGTAGAAGTAAAATAACCTGGGGAGATGAAGGTATTTTTACAGTACTTAATACTCTAGAAAATGCGGATTTGCTTATCATTGATGATCTTGGAACCGAAGAAGACAACAAGTGGACAAGGGCTATGATTTATCAAATCATAGATAAAAGAAACAGCATGAACCTTCCTGTTATTATAACAACCAATATTACTATTGAAGAGCTGAAAGAAAGGTATGATGACAGAACCTACAGTAGGCTCGCTAGTATGTGCAGCTTTATAAAAAACACAGGAAAGGATATAAGAAAAATTCAGGGAAAAGAAAAGACAGATAGATTTATAAAAGAGCTTTTCGGAGGATAAATTCATGGGGTAAATAGTGGAGTAAAGACCATAAGAATGAAAAATAATGTAAAGCAGCAAACAATGGCCAAGTTTTTAAATATGACAGTATCTGAATACAGCCGCAAAGAAAATGGTCAGAGAAGCTTTACTATTGATGAAACAGCAAAGATAGCTGAGTTTTTTAAAACAACTATAGAAGAAATATTTTTTAAGAATATTTAAGAGAGAAATCGGAGGAGAAAATATTATGACAGAAAAACAAATGAAAGAGCTACCAGCATTATTAACAATAAAGGAAATGGCGCAGGTTTTAAGGATAGAACTAAATGCTGCTTATCAAATAATTTATAAAAAGCACTTTAAAATACTTAGAATAGCACCTAAAAGGGTGCCTAGGTGTGAGTTGATTAATTGGATAAAGAGCGGGAACTCTAGATTTAGATTTATTGAGGGGGATTAGTGAAGAAGAGTTTACAGCTCTTCTTTTTTACAATATGTATTCTCAATAGAATGTTTATAATAAAGTACTTATTCATATAATAAAAGCGGGAGGGAGCAAAATGAAATTCTTAAAGAATAAGATAGTAGCAATTCCAGTAGGTATCATTCTATTTATTATTTTGTTGGTTATCTCACCTAAGTTAGCAGGTATTTTACTTATATTTGGGTCATTATGTTTAGGACTTTATCTCTATACCAAAAGTGAGAGATTCAAGTCGTGGAATAAGGTAGTTAAAGGCTTAATTACTTCTGGCTTGGCATTCATATTATTAATTGGTATAGGATTCTTTAATACAAATCCACAAACAGCTGAGCAGCAAAAGCTAACTGCTGAAAAAGCAAAAATAGAACAACAGCAAAAAGATCAGGCTGTAAAGAAGACGGAAGAAATTAAAAAAGCAGAAGATACAAAGAAGGCTGAGGAAGGAAAAAAGCAAGTAGCACAGCAAGATAAATCTAATGCTTTAGCAAAGCTTAATTTTAAAGAAGTAATAGTATCTAGAGTAGTAGATGGTGGTACAGTTGAACTCTCAGATGGAAGTAAGGTGAGATAGTTCTTAAGAAGTACTTTGGCAGTGAAAAATATGACTCGGCAAGAAAATTATATTCTACCATGTTTCCACTTAGAGATCTTAAAAAAGCTCCATTTGAAGAAACTGATATGTTAGTTTACAAACCAGATTTAACTGAACTAAAGTTTGTTGAAGTAAAGCGAACTGATACAGGAGATAGACTCAGAAAAAAACAAGTTAAAGGGCTACTTCTATTATCTTGTTTTTTAAATGTTGATATTGATGTTTTTGTTTTAGTACCAAATGAGATAGAATATAATACTTCTCAAATAATATGGGAGTTTCCAACGAACATAATAGATTAATTAAATTACTATAGTAAAATAATATGTCGTATCTTTCTTATGTAGCCGCATAACAGTAACTTGTTATGACTAAATAAAACCTATATTCTAAACAATGAATACAGGTTTTATTGCCACGATAAGATTACTATAATTTTATAACGTAATTGGGATATTAACAGAGAAAGTTGTAGATTTCAATTTATCTCTTAAAAATAAAAATTGAACCTGTTGCTAAACCTACTATCCTGACGATTAATTTAAAATATAATCCAGTATTGCGTTATCTAATGTAAGATACGGCATTTAAATCTACAATAAATAAATTAAAATCGAAATATTTTGTAGTTTCCACAATTCCTCAATGCCTCGTATAATTATAATAGAAGGCTACTGCAGATTTGCATCAAAATAGCACGGATAGGTTAATATAATAATAATGTTTTTTTGGCAAGTTCTTTCTAATAAAGAATATCACATGATTAAGAAGCAAGTTTCCGCACCACTTGTGAGTTATAAACTACGGCATTAATACGATTACTTTTTAAGTGTCTGAAGCTACACCAGCAATAGTACAAAAATATTGAAGTGCACTAAGAGAAGCTTTATTTAAACTTGCAAAGTGAAGCAGTTGCTACTAATCCTAACCTTGCCCTTAATTTTTTTAACAACAGTATATACCCCGTCACCTTGAAGATAAGTCTTTACAAACTTCTGTAGTATGACATTGCTCCCACAATATATAGGAAATGGTTTTGTGTTAGCTTTAACTAGTTTATATTTTTTTAATCTTAAGTTTTGATTCTAGAAGATAAGAAAGAAGCACTACTAAAACAATTGATAGAAACATAAAAAGATTATTATTAGGTGTAACTAATGAAAAAAGCGCAATAGCACAACCTGCAGCTGTTATGGAGACCCCGGTAAATTTCTCAGTAGATTCATCTAAATTATACTTGGCCAATTTGTAGCAGCCCCTCATAATATATGTTAACATAAGACAAGTTCCTAATAGTTCTACATATTCAAGATTGAAAAAATAGTACTTTATAAATATTAGAAGAGCTGGTGCAACTCCAAAAGAAACCAAATCTGCTAAAGAATCTAATTCTTTTCCAAGGCTACTATTTAGATTTAAAAACTTAGAAATTCTAACATTATATATGTCTATGAGGGCTGAGATAATTATTAAAATCGAAGCACAAAGGTAATTTTGATTAAAAGTCTCCATTATGGAGAGAACTCCTAACGATAAATTAACAAGTGAAAGTAAATTAGGTATAGACGTTTTTAACATGTGTAACCACTCCTTTAGTTAATTTTGTAAGATTCTTGAGAATCCTTACTATATGAAAGTTTGTTTATAAGTTTATCTTTGTACAGCATCCCTAAAATAAAAGATATTAAAGCCAGTAAGGATACTATTATTGTTGATGTATAGTTTCTATAATGAAGATTGGATCCAATGCTTACAGATGCTAAAAGCCATGGAAATCTGCTAACAAGTAAGATTCCAAAAAACCTTAAAGGTCTTATAGGGGTTAATCCTGCAACATATATCAAAAAATCTTTTGGTAATCCAGGAACTAAGAAAACAATGAATAAAATGATAGAAAATTTTTTGCTATCCATAATATCTTTCATCCATTGAGAGTTTTCTTTATTTAGCAGCTTTTCTACAAAAGAGCTACCTATCATTCGGGTAAAATAAAAGGCTATAATAGCTCCAAGCAGCATACCAGCTATTGAGTAGATTAGACCTAAGGGTACTCCATAAATATATCCACCAGCAACCTGAATTATTTCTCCAGGAATTGGAGCAATCACTGTTTGAAGTACTTGAAATGCAATGAATACAATAGAGCCTAAACCTTTTAAAGAAACTATATAACTTCTGAATTTATCAAGTGACATAGTCAATTCAAGAATAATGGGTAAATATTTTACCAGCATTATAGCTGTAAAGGCACCTAATAAAACCAGTAATGTTTTACAAAGTAAGTTTTTTCTAAATTTATTCATAATTGTTTTATCCTTCCCTACACATTGTGTTATTTAACATTTTATTAGGAATATCTTAAGATTCAGATATAATAAATCTTAAGAATTCTTAATTCATTTAAATAATATAGATTTTAAACTTATTGCAATATATACTAATAATGAAATGGAGGTAAAATAATATGAAGAATATTTTGATTGCAGATGATAACGAAGAAATAAGAGAGATAGTCCGTGTTTTATTAGAAAGTGAGGGCTACAACATAATAGAAGCTGTAGATGGCGAAGATGCTGTAGTTAAAGTTAATGAAAATATAGACTTAATCATACTTGATATAATGATGCCTGTAAAATCTGGATTTAAAGCATGTATAGAAATCCGTGAAAAAACAAGTGCGCCTATTCTACTTTTAACTGCTAAAACACAAGACTCAGATAAATGTATGGGATTTTCATCAGGATGTGATGATTATCTATCTAAACCATTTTCCTATACAGAACTTGTTTCAAGGGTTAAGGCATTACTTAGAAGGTATTATGTATATAAAGGAAAAGAGAAGGTTAGCCCAAATGAAAATATTAATATAGAAGAATTGACTATAAATACAACCTCAAATGAAGTGTTAATAGATAATGAAGAAGTCATACTTACAGAAACTGAATATGAAATTCTGTTACTAATGGCAAATCATAGAAAAAAGGTGTTCTCAGCACAAAATTTATATGAAAGCGTTTGGAAGGAACCATATTTTTATTCTTGTAATAATACGATTATGGTACATATAAGAAACCTAAGAAGAAAATTAGAAAAGGATCCACAAAATCCAAGGTATATAAAAACAATATGGGGAAAGGGGTATAGGATTGAATAAGAAATTTTTATGTACAAAATTAGAAATTAAATTAATTTTAAGCATAATATTCTCATTTATAATGGCTTGTATAATCTTTATTTCATTAGAAACTATAGGGGAAAGTATATTAGATAGTCACTTCAGTAAGAATTATTTTATAAATAACCAAAAAAATCAAGCTATATCCAGTTTTTCTAAATATGTATCAGATAATAAGTTAAAAATAAATGATCATGATAAAATAACTCAATGGGTTCACAAAGAGAAATATGTGAATCTTTATATCTACAAGGATAGTCAGTTAATTTACAACTCTGATATAAATGATTCAACTATCTATTATGGAAAACCTGAGGAAAACCCATTTATGCCTACTGGTTCACTTTATGAGATTAAATTTGCTGACACAGATGCAAAAATGTATATGGAGTGCTTTTTTCAATATAAATATTATTACATTGTAAGTATTTTTGATGGTGTAATTGCTTTTTTATGTTTTATAGTAATTATGTTGATTTTTATAAAAAGAAAGACTACATACATAGAAATACTTGAGAATGAATTAAAGATATTAGAAGGTGGTAATTTAAGTCATGAAATTACCATTAGTGGAAAAGATGAACTTGCTTCTTTGGCTCAAGGCATTAATGAGATGAGAAAATCCTTTATCGAACAATTAGATAGTGAAAATAAGGCTTATTTAGCTAATAGTGAGTTGATTACTGCAATGTCACATGATTTAAGAACACCTCTTACCGCATTGGTAGGATATTTAGATATCATAGAATACAAAAAGTATAAGACAGATGAAAATTTAAGACAGTATATTCATAATAGCAGAGAAAAAGCATATCAAATTAAATATCTTTCGGACAAACTATTTGAATACTTTACAGTGTTTAATACTAATGATGATAATCTAGAACTGGAAGCCTTTGATGGAAATGAACTTTTAGAACAATTAGTGGGGGAACAAATTTTTATATTAGAAGACAATGGATTTAATTTTCAAATAGATTCATGTAATACAACTTTTTGTATAGAAGTAAATTTGATTTCAATACGCAGAGTTTTTGATAATATTTTTTCTAATATTACTAAATATGCAGATAAAATGGTGCCAATTAAAGTCAAATATTATATACAAAATCAGTTAGTAACTATTTATATTGAAAATAAAATAAATAATAACTTAAAAGCAGTAAACAGCACAGGAATAGGTCTGAAAACATGTAAAAAAATTATAGAAAGACATAATGGGCAAATTACTGTTGAAAAACAGAAGAATATCTTCTTTGTGCAAATTAGCTTACCTATAAAGTCGTGAAGTGGATAAGCAGAGTTAATTTTAGGATCAATGACAAGAGAAATTCAAGATGAAATAAAATGGTAAATAATGTCTAATAATTGACGTTATTTATGAATAATTAAAAAAGGAAGAGATTCGTAACCGTAATATATGGTGAACGACAAATAGTAATTTATGAGGTGATGAATATGAAACTTACATTGGTTCCACTTAAAGTAGAAAACATTGCAATGTTTAAACGAGACATGCAAGAGGCATTTCAATATGGATACGAAACGGAATGCGGGTCATCCGATGAATTAATTTTACCAGAAAAGGACATAGATGATTCACTCAATGCCAATGGTGCTGAAGCGTATCAGGCAATTGTTAACGGTGAGGTTTCCGGTGGAACAGTCATAACTGTTGATAACGAAACATATCATAATCATTTGGATTTTCTTTTTGTTAAAGTTGGTTGTCAAGGAACTGGCGTTGGGCAGGCACTTTGGAAGGCAATAGAAAATTTACACCCTGAAACAAAGGTATGGGAAACATGTACACCGTATTTTGAAAAGAGGAACATTCATTTCTATGTCAATAAATGTGGTTTTCACATTGTTGAGTTTTATAACCCACTCCACCGAGATCCAAATATGCCAGAGACTGTAGGCGGAATGGCAGCTGATGAAGGTGATTATTTCTTTAGATTTGAAAAAAATATGAACAGAACTCTTCAATAAATTCCAAGTTATCGAATAGATTTGATGAAAAGTTTTTAATAAATAACGAACTAAAAGGACTGATTTATTGGTCCTTTTAAAATACTATATTTTCAGCATTATTCTTAAATATAGCGGTTTATTTTATTAAACTGAATAATAAAAGAATAGAATCATAAAAGTATAAGATTCTATTCTTCTGTTTTAAACTATAATTTTAAATTGACTTTTTAGATATATCTGATATTTTAACATTTAAAATGTCTAGAATAAAAATGAATAACGGTATACCAAGCAATAGGCCCCATACTCCCATGAAGTGTTTTCCAACAATTAGTATGATAAATATAAAAAATATAGGTAGTGATGTTTTGTCTGACATTAGTTTTGGATTCAATATATAACTCTCTAAACAATGGATTAGTGCAATCATTATAATTACAGACACTACTTTAATTAATCCACCAATGTTAAAGGCTATCAGAGAAAGTGGTATTAAAGATACTACAGTTCCTGCAACAGGTATAAAGCTTAATATAAATATCATAAATCCTAACCCCATCAATTGAGGGAAGTTCATAATCCATAGAAAGATTACAGAAAGAAGGCTGTTTACTAAAGCTATTAAAAATTGAGCCTGTATTACTTTACCAAAGGAATTTAAAAAATTTGTTCCAAAATACTCAAAATGATTATAAACACAAGATATTTTACTTGTTTTAAATTTATGTACAAATCTTACTATTTTTTCTTTGTCTAAAACAAAAAACATACTTAACATTAGAGAAATAAATACATTCAAGCTGCCTTGTACTACATTTTTGCCAATACTTAATATTGTATTCATAAATTTATCATAAGACTTTGCTATATCAATTTGTTCTGTTAAAGAATTTACATATATTGCCCATCTATCAGGCAAAGTAATCTTGGATATTTCTTTAAATATTATTTGAGTTTCCTTTATGATTTCAGGAATATATTTATATATGAAAAACCCTATTAGCCCAATTATAATAAAATACAAGAAAATTGTTATTATAGCCTTATGTATATGTGTTTTATTTACTATAAACTTTTGTAAATTGTAAATTATATAAGAAAATAAAAAAGTGAAAAGAACTAAATTGAATAAATCTCTCATAAGGTAGATAATTAACCCTAAAAGTATATATTCAGCTGCGTTTTTTAATATTTGTTTATTTATTTCCAAAGAAATTCCTCCTCTTTAGCAGATAATTTAATATTGAATGAATTAAATTTATTTTAATAAAAATATCTTAAGATTAAACTATGATAAATCTTAAGATATCTTAAAAATGTGCTGTAGCACTATAAAGCTTTTGCAGTAATACTTCTAGCAAATTGACTATTATATATATCACTATATAAACCATTCTTAGCCAATAATTCATCATGGCTTCCTTGTTCAACAATATTACCTTTGTCCATAACCAATATTTTATCTGCATTTTTAATAGTAGATAATCTGTGTGCTATTATGAAACTTGTTCTTCCCCTCATTAGGTTATCCATAGCATTTTGTATTTCCAATTCTGTACGAGTATCTACACTTGAAGTTGCTTCATCAAGTATTAAAATACAAGGATTCGCTAAAATAGCGCGGGCAATGCATAAAAGCTGTTTTTGTCCTTGAGAAATTGAAGAATTTTCATCATTTATAACTGTGTCATAACCATGAGGAAGGGTTCTTATGAAATAATCAGCGCTTGCAAGTTTGGCAGCTTGGTGAGCTTCTGAAGTAGTAGAAGCTTCTCTGCTGTAGGAAATATTATCTTTAATACTTCCATCAAAAAGCCAGGAATCCTGTAACACCATTCCAAATAAAGAACGTAAGTGACCTCTTTTGAGTTTAGTTATATCAATGCCATCAATTTTAATTTTTCCACCATTCAATTCATAAAAGCGCATAAGTAAATTTATTAAGGTAGTTTTTCCTGCACCGGTTGGTCCAACTATAGCAACCTTTTGACCTGCTTTTACCTCTAAATCTATGCCAGTGAGTATAAGTTCTTTTCCATATCCAAATTTTACATCTTCAAAGCTTATATTACCTTTTGGATTTGATATAGTTTTATAATTTGCAGCATCTGGTGTTTCCTCTTCTTCATCCAAAATTTCAAATACACGCTCTAGGGAAGCAATAGCTGCCTGCAGTGAATTTAAAATATATGCTGCTTCAGTTAGTGGCTCTGATGCTTGATCTACATATTGGAAAAAGGCTTGTATTAGACCTATTGATAATCTACCTTGAATAACGAAAATGGCACCAAGTGCTGCTACTAATACGTATCCTATTTGATTCATTAAACGAATTAAAGGATTTATAGCAAAGGTAATAAATTGAGCTTTTTTTTCATCAGAATATAATTTACTATTTGATGTTTCAACAGTTTTTGTGGCTTCTTCTTCCATGTTAAAGGTTTTTATTATCATTTGGCCAGTAAAATATTCTTCTATTTGTCCATTAAATCTTCCTAAGGATTCTTGTCTGTTTGTAAAATATTTAATGCTCTTTTTTCCAATTATGGAGGTAGCTGCAACCCCTAATATAATAGTTAAAAAGGCTATCAATGTTAATATCCAATTTATTGAAAACATCAGGATGACAGAACCTATAATTGTAAGTACGGCTGTAATAAATTGCATCATTCCTGATTGTAAAGTGTCTGATACTTTTTCCAGATCATTTGATATTTTACTTAAAATTTCACCTTTTTTATGAGTATCATAATACTTTAAAGGAATTCTTGAGAGTTTTTCACTTATGTCTTTCCTTATGTTTAATACCAGAGTTTGAGCTACAGCGGCCATTACATGCTGCTGTATAAAGTTTGATAAGGAAGATAGTAAATATATAGCTATAAGCAGCAATGAAAGCTCTTTTATAACATCAAATTTTATGTTGAAAACACCAGAAAGTGATACATTTTTTATTCCTTCATAGATAACATTAATGGCTTTACTAAAGATCAAAGGGGCAGTCATTGTAAATACTAAACTAACAACAGCGAAGAAGAGTACAATGATTATTTTCTGCTTTTGATTAAAAAGCAACTTTATCAATCTCTTTAAAGTTTTTTTTGCGTCCTTGGCTTTTTCTACTGACATTTCAGTATCAAAAGACACTGCCTCTGTTGACTTTTCTTCATTTAGCATGCCAGTTCCTCCTCACTTAATTGTGACTTAGCTATTTTTATATAAATAGGACAATTTTTAACCAATTCACTGTGGGTTCCTATTCCAACTATTTTACCTTCCTCTAAAACTATAATCTGATCTGCTTCCATTATTGTACTTATCCTTTGAGCAATAGTTATGACAATTGAATCTTTTACTATTGACTTTAGAGCTTCTCTTAACTTTGCATCTGTTTTATAGTCTAAGGCAGAAAAACTGTCATCAAATACATATATATCGCTTTTCTTAACTAAGGTTCTTGCTATACATATTCGCTGTCTTTGTCCGCCTGAAAAGTTACTGCCACCTTGCGCTACAAAGGAATTATAATCACCATTTAATTCTGAGATAAAGTTATCTGCTTGAGCTATTTTAGCTGCATTTTTAATTTCCTTCATAGTTGCATCCTTTTTACCATGCCTTATATTATTAGCTATGGTTCCACTAAAGAGAAATGATTTTTGAGGTGAAAAACTTATCATATCCCTTAAATTCTCTTGAGAAAACTCTCTTATATTAATACCATTAATCAAAATTTCTCCACCCTGTATTTCATGTAATCTTGGTATTAATTTACCAATAGTGCTTTTACCTGAACCAGTAGCCCCTATAATTGCAGTAGTTTTACCACTTTGACACAGGAAGCTAATATTATTTAAAACAGGTTTTTCAGCATCCCTATAGGAAAAGGTGACATTTCTAAATTCCAAAGTTTTTCTACCCTTTGGAATAGACTCGGTTGTTTTTTCATCTACTATTTCAGGCTCATATTCTAATACTTCTAATATACGTTTTGAGCACACACTGGCACGTGGAACATTAAGCAGTACAATTACAGCCATTACTAAATAAACAAATATTATTATTGAATATTCAATAACAGCCATAATATCACCAAGCAGCATCTTTCCATTACTTATTCTGATTGATCCAAACCATAAAATAGCTACGGCACAAAGGTTCATTATAACCATTATTCCTGGCATAGCTACAGCTAATATTTTATTCATTTTGATATTAACATCAGCATAACTTGTGAAGGTTTCATTTAACAATCTATTTTCATGTTTATCACGATTAAAAGCACGGATAACTCTTATTCCACTTATATACTGGAGAATTTGGGAGTTTATTTTATCCAGCTTTGTTTGCATACTAAGTGATAGATTCATAATTTTTTTGCTTATAATTACATTAAATATTATAAAGGCAGCTCCTGTTACACATATTACAAGTGCCATATAGATGTCTTTAGACAAGGCAAGGAGCATTCCTATTAAGGTTATAAATGGCACTGGAACAATCATTTCAAAAAACATATTTACTGTATTTTCAAGTTGATTCACATCACTTGTACATCTTGTAATTAAGGAAGAAGTAGAAAAAGCCTTAAAATCATGTATGGATAATTTTTGCACATGTGAAAAGAGTTTATTTCTAATATCCCTTGAAAGTGTAGAGGACAAGTTTGCAGAAAAGTACGTAGAAAGTATTGCTAGTACTCCAGTAAATATAGCAACAGCTATCATCACTCCACCAGTTTTTAATACGTGAGATATATCACCTTTTATTACTCCAGTATTTATTATGCGTGCAGTCAGTGTTGGAAGATATAATATACCTACAGTTTTTAAGAGTATAATTATAAATAGCGAAGTCAAAAGTATTTTATTAACTTTAAAATGTTTAAATAACTTTAACATAAAATTCTCCCTTTACTTGTGATTTTTATTTATAGACCTTATCATAAACTGTCCAGTAACTTGACAGTCAATACTTTTCGCAATAGAATATTTTAAAAAGAAAAATATTATTAAACATTTTGTAAATATAGAGGTGTAGTTTGTGAAGGAGTTTATAAGTTCTAAGAAATATTTATCTATAGGTGATTTTTCAAAATTGTCCAGCATAGCTAGAAAAAATTTAATATATTATGATGATATAGGAATATTAAAGCCTGTATTTGTGAAAGAAAATGGCTATAGGTATTACTCTTACAATCAATTAGATGAAGTAACCATAATTATGGCTTTAAAAGACTTAGGTATTCCATTAAAGGAGATAAAAAATTATATAGAAAATGTATCTCCAGATAATTTTATTGATTTAATTAGTATTCAAAAGCAGAAAATATTAGAAGAGCTTAATAGATTAAATCAAATGAATTATATTATAGAACAACGAACTAATAATATTCCTGTAATATCTAATATTGATTGTGATAAGATACTTTTAGAAAATTTTAATGAGGAGCTGTTGTTTTTAGGTCCAGAGATAAAATTTGATATTAACAGTTTTGATGAGGATTTTATTGATTTTCTGGATTATTCAAAGAATAAAAAATTGGTGTATGGCTATCCCTTAGGTGTTTATGTTAATTATGAAGAGGTAGCTAATGATAACATTAAAACTTATAGATACTTTTATAAGATTTCTTCTGATATGGATTATGTAGAAAAAATTATAAAACCTGCAGGCCTCTATATTATAGCCTATGACAATAGCTACTTAGCTGAAGATGCAAAAATTTTTAATAAAATAAATAAGTTTATAGAGGAGAATCATCTTAGTGCTTGTGGAAATGTTTATATAGAAAATATATCAGATGAGATAATTACTAAAAATCCAGATAAGTATTATTCAAAAATTTCTATACAGGTGGAGAAAGTAGATTAATCAAGCAATATAGTTATAACTATTCAATTATTTTGATATAATAAAAAATCTAGTTGTTACACAATATTCATAATGAACGAAGTATTACAACAGTAACCTATTGTTCATTAAGAAGTTGCATTAGTATAGTCATTTTAGATAAAATTTAAACTTTAGAAAAATAATACGTTAGTGGAGAAGTATTATGAATGGTAACGAAATTTTTGCAGAATCACTTGAAAAATTACTAATGAAGAAGAATCTTGTGTATTAAAAAATGCTTATGCTAGTAGTGATATTAATGGACTACGTAATTATGATATTTCCATTACAAGAAAAACATATGAGAAATATCTGACACTTAAAGGTGCTGACATTGAATCAGAGATAATGCATTTTGCTATTGATATAGCCTCACGGGGCGGTACGGATATGGTTATAGAATGGCTACTTGGCGGAATGAAAATGGAAAAACAAAAATTGGTATCATTACTACAACAAACATTGCCCAAAGATATTTTAAGATATATTGACTAAAATATTTCAAAATGTCACACATGTGTCGTTTTGTGACTTTATTTTTATATACTTCTAATTTATAATGCAATTAAGCAACTATTCTAAAGGCTTTGAAGGGAAGAAGTAGTTCAGTTTCATGTCTTTCAGAGAGCATCCGTTGGTGGGAGGATGCAGACACACTGATACGAATACATCCTGGAGCCTCAGCCTGAGCATATAGTAGGGTTTGACGGGAACGCCCGATAAAGCGTAAGAGTGTGATTGCACTCGTTGAGGGATATTCTGTGAAGAATTTCTAAATCAGAGGTGGTACCGCATGTTTGCCCTCTGCGTCAGTTTGACGCAGAGGGTTTTTATTATTTATAGAGGAGGCTATTTCAATGAAAATTTATGATGAATTAGTAGCCAGAGGCTTAATTGCGCAGGTTACCGATGAAGAAAAAATAAAAGAACTTATTTAGGAAAAGATGCTTACGCTATGACAATTACGCTCCTAATGAACTGTGAAGGTAATAAAATGGGAAAAACAGCAAAGGGAGCAGTTTGGCTCGATCCAAACAAAACTTCGCCTTTTGAATTTTTTCAATACTGGCTTAATATTGCAGATGCAGATGTTCTTAAATGCATGCGTATGCTAACCTTCCTGCCTCTTAATGAGATTGATGAAATGGATAAATGGCAAGGAAGCCAATTAAACAAATCAAAAGAAATTTTAGCCTATGAACTAACAAAACTAGTACATGGTGATGATGAGGCAGAAAAGGCAAGGTCAACTTCACATGCTCTCTTTAGGGGTGGTGACGTTGATTCTAATATGCCAACTACCGAAATATCAAGTGAACAGTTAAATGAAGGGATTATTGATATTTTAGATTTAATGGTTGTATGCAGACTTGCTAGTTCAAAGAGTGAAGCGAGGCGTTTAGTTGAGCAAGGCGGAGTGTTTCTTAATGATTCCAAAGTTGAATCAATTGATTATATAATTACTTCAGAACAATTAAAAAACAGTATAAAGATACGTAAAGGTAAGAAAACTTACCATAGGATTTTAATTAAGTAGAGCATATAGATAGTATATCACACACTAAGAATCTGACCACTTGCTAATACAGTTATCTGATTCATCCTTATTGGTATGGGAGTATTTATATCCTCAATTTGTGAAAAAATTAGTTCGAAGTATTCATATGATATGCAACATCAAGAGCATTTAGAAATGCTCTTTTTTTATCAGTGTGTCCAGCAAAGCTGGACCATGCTTACTGGTGAAAGTCCAGTCAAGGTAATTGCCAAGAAGCCTTGTAGCTAACCACCAAGCGTAGTAGAAATACTGGGTTTGAAGCGTGGGGGTAAAGTAACCCGAAAGGGTGCGAGCAAGAATGCAGGTGGTAACATAAAGTGAATTCTGCCGTATCGTTAAAAAGGACTGCGAAAGCAGACAAAGAGGAAGTTGAGCCTTGTGAAAATGGGCGAAGACCATGGAAGATATGAAGAACTTGGAAAGCAATATCGAAGAATCCTCCGGTGTATGGGAAGCGACATGTATTTATAGCATGGTTCGGAACTGGAGAGAACTTCCTCTGCACAGCGATAGCTGTAAAGTGAGAACATATAAGTCGAAGGCGAAAATGTTTATTCAGCAGAGAAGGAGTCGGAGGAGTTAATAGTACCAATAATTATGCAGACAACAAAACTGTATATAGGGAAGGAACTCTGCTTTATTCAGGTTTTCAAAGGGGGTAAGAGTGAGTGAATGCGAAAGCTAGCAACACCATAGACAAAGTTCGAGAACTTCAGAGAAAACTATATCTAAGTGCCAAGACCAATAAGAAACGAAAGTTTCATGCACTATATGACAAAAAATATATAGAGTAGACCACTAGTGTTTAATTCTTAGAAAATATTTCAATTGACATCTGTATTATAATCATTTTTTATAGTGAGGTTCTTAAATTAAACTAGCATGGAATAATATTCCTAAACCAAAGGGCAGACTTGCCCGCATAGCGATAGCTTCTATGGAAGTATATGGTTTACTAATTACTATTAGCTACCTAACCATTTCTCCCAAGAAAACAAGCTATTATCCACTAATTTTGTAAGTGAATGTTTTATTAATCTCTACTTGCTTTTATACCAGTGAAAGTAGTGGCATAGTACCGTAATAAAGACAGTGTGATAAATGAGCTAACAATAATTGAACTACAGAATTTATATGGTGTAGACTATGTTGCAGTTACTAAGAGACTTAAGGAAATAAGCTTAATTGATGATAACAAACAAAAATATTTAGAGAAAATTTTAGAGATTGATGGAAAGCTTGAAAATTTAACTAAAAACTTAGGTTATGATAATAAATTAAATAAGCCATCTAAATTAAGATCTTTGATGCAAAAAGATTTACAGCTACTTAAGTCTAATTATGACAACAGATATACGGATTATGATGATTTGGTAGTGATATTTGGATATTTAGGTTGTGAACCAGAAACTTTTTGGTATGAACCTTATGAAGAAAGTAATAAAGATGCAGATGACTTTATAAGCAACCTTTTAAGTTAGGATATGAGGAATTGCCACGAGTTAAGGCCATATTTGACGCAGATATCTTAATTCATCTTATAAAAACTGATGCATTAAAATATGCGTTAGATATACTTGAAACTATTTTTATTAGTGACTATGTTTATGACAATTAAATAAAAAAATACCGTAGAGGGAAAAATAATAGAAAAGTTATATAATCAGGGAAAATTAAAAAGATTAGATTATGAGTCATTAACTCCTAATCAGAAAAAAATATTTAGAGATACGGATAAGATTCTGAAAGAGAAGGCAATTAACGAATCAAAAGAAAAGCAACCAGTAAATTATGGTGAGAGAAGAACAGCTGCTTTTGCTAAGGCATGTAATATTTATTATTATATGTCAGATGACAACAAAGCAGCTCCTTATATAAAATCTTTGGCAGCTGTTGAAATTATTAATTTTTGTGATATCTTGTTTTTATATATTAGGGTACATGACAAAAATGAACTTGATAACTTACAAAATTGTTATGTGAAATTTACTGAACTTTATGAAGAAGGAAAAGAACCTAAAATTATAAAGATGAATGGTAAAGTATTGCCGTTTATTGAGGTTATAAGAAGGTCTTACATAAAGTTTTCAAAAAGCGAAAATCTTAAAAGGTTGATGGATAATATAATAAATAATAATAACTGATAGCATTACTTGCAATAGTAGTGCTTTTGTTTTTCATATATGATAGTTAGCATATTTTTTAGAAAATAATGTTGAGTTTAATTATGTACATAAACAGAAACTTAAATATATCCGGTGGCAAAATTGAATTTTGCCATCCATACAAAAGTTATAACAGGTTTTAAAATGATATGGTAAGGTATAGAAAATTTTATCTAACCATTACACTGCAGTGGTTTCAGGGTATATAAAGATATAATTTAATATTAAAAAAGATAATAAGGACAAACCTAAAGGATACACGCCACATATAGAGACAGTTGTTAAATTAAGTAAGTAACATCAAGGATTTAAGAACTTCATAGTATAATAAAAATAGAGATTTCCGTCATAATTTATGTATGGCGGAAAATTTATTTTGAGGAAGAAATAATAGATTTAAACATATTAATAGTAATTTGTGTAAAGAAAGTCTCACTTTAGTGAATAAACTATGTAAATATGAACAAATAATAAATAAGTAGATTTATGGGTTTATATAAAAATTATTAAATTAATTTTGCTAAAGTATTTGAAGGGACTGGTGAAATTGGATTCTACACAAAAGTATAATGGATCAAAGATATATGAGGGAAGTAAGAATGATCAGCTAGAGACTTTTCGTTCAAATCACACTAATCAAAAGCTTACAACAAATCAAGCAGTAAAAGTAACCAATACTGATGATTCACTGAAGGCTGGAAATCGCGGGCCTACATTGATGGAGGATTTTCATTTTCGTGAGAAATTAACTCATTTTGATCATGAAAGGATACCAGAGAGGGTTGTTCATGCACGTGGCTTTGGAGTCCATGGATATTTTCAGGTTTATGAGTCCATGAAAGAGTATACTAAAGCTAAATTTTTACAAAATCCATCAATTAAAACACCAGTATTTGTAAGATTTTCCACTGTTGTAGGGTCACGGGGGTCCGCAGATACTGTTCGTGATGCTCGAGGTTTTGCAACAAAGTTTTATACTGAGGATGGAAATTATGATTTAGTAGGAAACAATATTCCAGTATTTTTTATTCAGGATGCTATAAAGTTTCCGGATGTTGTTCATGCGCTTAAACCAGAACCTCACAACGAAATACCGCAGGCTTCAGCAGCACATGATACTTTTTGGGATTTTGTTGTAAATACGCCTGAGACCGCACATATGATAATGTGGTTATTGTCAGATAGAGCTATACCTAGAAGCTTTCGTATGATGGAGGGGTTCGGTGTTAATACATTTAGATTTGTTAATGCTGAAGGTAAAGGGCGTTTCGTGAAATTTCATTGGAAACCTTTGCTTGGAGTACACTCATTAGTATGGGATGAAGCGCAAAAGCTAGCTGGTAAAGACCCAGATTATCATAGAAGAGATATTTGGGATGCCATTAATATGGGAGAATTTCCGGAGTACGAATTGGGAGTATAAATGATTGATGAAGAAGACGAATTTAAATTTGGCTTTGACATATTAGATGCAACGAAAATATGGCCTGAAGAAATAATTCCAGTAAGAATAATTGGTAAAATGACATTAAATCGTAACGTAGATAACTTTTTTGCAGAGACAGAACAAGTGGCTTTTTGCGCAGGAAATGTTGTGCCAGGAATAGATTTCAGCAATGATCCTCTATTACAAGGTAGGTTATTTTCCTATTTAGATACTCAGCTTATTCGATTGGGAGGGCCTAATTTTCATGAAATACCTATTAATAGGCCAGTAGCTCCTATACATAATAACCAACGTGACGGATATCATAGAATGACAATAGATCAGGGAGCTGTAAGCTATCATCCGAATTCAATTCAAAAGAATACACCTGAACCTGCTTCAGATGTTGATAATGGTTATCTACACTATGCAGAGAAAGTTGATGGAAAAAAAGTAAGAGAGCGCAGTGAATCCTTCAAGGATAACTACAGTCAGGCTACTCTTTTCTGGAATAGTATGTCTGAACCTGAAAAACAACATATTATTGATGCTTTCCACTTTGAAGTTGGTTCAGTAAAGGATAAATATATTAAACAGCGCGTCGTTGATATGTTTAATAATGTTGATGGCCAACTAGCAATTGAGATTGCAAAGGGAATTGGTGCAATGCCTCCAAAAACGGCTGGCGGAACAGGAGTAACTGCTTCCTCACCAGCTGTTAGTCAGGCTAATACTATTAAAATTGCAAAGACTAGAAAGGTAGCAGTTCTTGTTGATAAAGGCTTTAACTATCCTGAATTAATGCAATTTATGGATGCAATGAAGAATGAAGGAGTGCATACTGAAATAGTTAGTAAAAGTTTGGGTATGATTACAAGTGAAGATGGAAAACAAATAGAGGTTGGTAGGAATTACCTTAACGCTGCCTCTATCATGTACGATGCAGTATATGTTACTGGAGGTAAACAAAATATCGATAGTTTACTAAAGCAGGGAGACGCTTTGCATTTTATTAATGAAGCCTTTAAGCATGTTAAAGCAATCGGTGCTACTAATGAGGGCGTTGACTTATTGGCAGCCTCCCAAATGCAAGGAGTTGCTATTGCAGGGAATGAGAATAAGGGAGAGCTAATAACAGAACTTGGTGTGGTAACAATAAGAAATTCCGCAGATATTAATGGTTTTAATAAAGAGTTTATTAAAGCTATTGCCGAGCATAGACATTGGGCAAGAAAAAATCAAAAGGATATGGTACCTGCTTAATTAGCTCTTATTTTACACAAAAATAACCTTTTCTTTTATCCCATGATTACCCGCTCTAATACTCCCATACGCACTCTGTGAAAGCGATTCACACAAAATCATAGATTTTGGTTCTCTGCTTTTCTTCAAAGCGGGAGTAAAGAGCCGTTACGTCCCTGGATTCGTTCAACTAAGAATCAGGTGGAGTTTGAAACTCCATCTGATTCAAGTTTTCACTTCATACTAATTTTTAGTGTTTTGATATTGTTACTACATTTAATAGTAACAATATCAAACAACACTGCATATAATAAATGTGGCTACAAAAATTTTATGGAGGATTAGAATTGTATAAAAGAAAAGAAGATCTATTATTTTGGATAGGGATAATGAGAGACCACTCTATATTTCAAAGTAGCACTTTTGCGCCTAAAGAAGTAACATATATTAAAAAATCAATGATGTTTAGAGACTTTTTTCAAGCTGTGATGGATAAGGTAAAATCTGAATATGATCTTGAGATGAATATACCCAGTATAATGAAAGCGCTGAATGATTTTATAAATTTTAAAAGGCAGATAGTAAAGGGGCTTTTAACTTGTAAATTAGAGATAAATTTACTGCCAAGTTTTATTAGTCACCAAATTAATGAAGCCATGGAATTTAGGTTTGAACTTATGTCTCCGCAAAATTACTTAGAATGTCTTAAACGGCCTATTTGCTTTATAGATTTTTTGAAAAAATGGATAGCTGATGGGTCAGGTCATGCTTCAACTTATGCTTCATTTTTAGACCCAACTGAATCGATTCTTAGAGATGAAGCACTTGCCTTTAAGATGAAATTTGATATGCTGTCAGTAAAAGCTAATGAACTGCAAATGATGATGATGCAAAGTGAATCAGGTGAGTCAGCTTTGATAATGTTAGCTGCACAAGTAGAAGATTTGATGAAAAAATTCATTCTATACTTAGAGAAGATGCTAAAGCATAGAAGTGAATGTAAGGTTATGGCTATTGGAACTTTAAGTCCTCTCCTACCAAACCATATGATTAGAGAGCATAAATATTCTTTAAATAAAATTAATGAATATATAGAAAATAAGAATCGGTATTAGGTTCCTATATATAAGTTATAAAAAAATAAAATTTGCATAATTATTGTAGTAACACTATAATAGTCATAGGATAAATACGTATTACATTTATTGATGTAAGGACGCCTTTCAAATAGGAAGGTGTTTTTTATTTTTAAATTATAGGAGTAATAAAGCTTATGATAAAAACCATAGAATATTCACAGATTGACGAAAAATATACTAATGATAAATATGTTTTAGTTGATGTAAGAAGTCCAGGAGAATTCAAAGCAGCAACCATACCTGGGTCTGTTAATATATACCTTTTTAATGACGAAGAAAGAAAAGTTATAGGGACTGTCTATGTACAAGAAAGTGTTGAAAAAGCAAAAAAACTTGGAGTAGAAGCAGTTTCTAAAAACCTGCCTACTATATATGAAAAAATAAATGGATTAGAAAAAGAATATAAGAAGCTTATATTCTTTTGTGCAAGAGGTGGCATGAGAAGTAGCTCCTTGGTTTCACTTTTAACTTCCTTAGGTGTAAATGCATTAAAGCTAAGAGGAGGATATAAGAGGTATAGAGCATATATTAATGAGGAACTGCCTAAAGTAATAACAGAAATAAACTTTATAGTGATTCATGGCAATACTGGAACCGGGAAAACTGATATTTTAAAGAATTTGTCCAAAAGAGGATATGATATATTAGATTTAGAAGGTGCAGCCAATCATAGAGGGTCACTTTTGGGTAGTGTAGGTCTTGGTAGTGAGAATAGTCAGAAACAGTTTGAAAGTTTATTATATAATAGTTTAAAAAATAGGAAAAGTAACAACATTTTTGTTGAAGGTGAAAGTAAAAGGATAGGAAATATAATTATACCAGAATTTATTTACTCAGCTATGATGAAAGGCAAGCATATAAATATAACAGCTGACATGGATTTTAGAGTGAAGAATATAATCAAAGATTATGTTAAAAGTGATAATTTAGAGACAGAAGATAATAATTCACAAATAATAGATGCTCTAAATAAGTTAAGAAAATATATAAGTGATAAAAAGATTGATAATTACATTAAGGAAATAGAGTGCTGCAATTATGAATCAGTAGCTGAGGAGCTAATGGTTAAATATTATGATCCTATGTATGAGAATAAAGAATACAATTACGATTTAAGTATAAAAAATAATGATATAGAAGAAACCTGTAATAATATAATAAGTTGGATGAATAATGAGTATAGGCCTTGTGAGGCTGCATTTACAAATGAATAGATATCTGATAAAAAATTAAACAAGTCCCCCTTTTAAAATTTCTGCATATAAATATAGTAAGAGCATGGTTGTAGCAATATTAAGGAGGGGGATTATGGAGTATATTATCCTTCAATATGTTTCTATAGTCCTTTTAGTAGTAGGTTTAGGATACTTATTGTATCTTTTAAAGGAAAAGGAATGCAAGTTTAAGGAGGATTACTTTGGTATAACCTATAGTATATTAAGAACTCTTACAGATACAGAAATAACATCTGAAAATGTGAAAAAGATACTAAGAATAGTTTCAAAAATTGTGATTGATGTTGAAGATAACTATAAGGATGAGAATAATAAAGTTAAGGAAGATAAAGCCCTGCAGCTCGCTAGAGAGGCTTTAAAAGAATTAAAATTTAAAAGAAATATTGATGATGACAGCATAAGGTATATGATAAGATTAGCAGCAGCTTTGCTTCCTGCTACAAACAAATCAAAACTCCGAGTTGTTAGAACTATTAAGGAAGAATAACACTGGAGAGCAAAAGGATTAAAAAGTAATGGAATTAATATTTAATATATTTGGTTGTAATAAAAATTAAAGCTAAATCCATAATAATGATGGAATTAGCTTTATTTTGTGGTTTAAAATTTTACTAAAAGTTGTTTAAATGATAATGCTGTTGTATAATAAGTCAAAGTATAGAGAATATAAATAATGAGAACATTTGTTTTTGTTATTAGCTTTTGTTATAATAATCATATTAAATAGTGAACAACGTATATTATAAAATTTTGGAGGAATCATATGGAGAACATAGAGGAAAAAGTGCAAGTCTATGATGTTACAGCATTGACTTCCTTAGAAAAGTTAGAACCGGTTCGTGTAAGGCCAGGTATGTATATAGGTTCTACGGGAATTAAAGGATTGCATCATTGTATATGGGAAGTACTAGATAATGCCATAGATGAGATATCCAATGGTTTTGGAAATAAAGCCACTATAATTTTAAATAAGGATAAGAGTGTAACAGTAGTGGATAATGGTAGAGGAATACCTACTGGAATGCATCCTACAAAGAAAAAATCAGGGGTGGAGATGGTATTTACTGAACTACATACTGGTGGAAAGTTTAATAATGATGTATATAAAACTTCAGGTGGACTTCATGGTGTTGGAGCTGCTGTAGTTAACGCTCTTTCAAAATGGCTTGAAGTTGAAGTAAGACAAAATGGTCATATATATAAACAAAGATTTGAAAATGCCTACGATAAGACAGTAAAAAGAGAAATGCCTGGAACACCTGTAACACAACTGAAAATAATTGGAGATACAACAGAAACTGGTACAAATGTAACCTTTATGCCAGATTCAGAAGTTTTTTCAACTACAGACTTTAAATTCGATGTAATAGATGAAAGACTTCAGGAATTGGCTTTTCAGAATAAAGGAATAACACTAAAGCTTATTGATGATAGAAAAGAGGAAGTAGTAGAAAAGGAATATCACTCAGAGAGAGGACTTCTTGACTTTATAGATTACTTAAATGAAAGCAAAACTACACTACACAATCCTCCTATATTATTTGAAGGAGAAAGAGAAGTAAATGGTTTGAATATGTATGGTGAAGTATGTATTCAATTTACTGATTCTACTACTGAGTATATTGCCAGTTATGTAAATAATATCCCTACAACAGAATCAGGAACCCATGAAAGTGGCTTTAAGACTGGAATGACAAGAGCCTTTAAGGAATGGGCTAAAAAGCTAAACTTAGTGAAGGAAAAGGATAAAGAGTTTGAAGGTGATGACCTAAGAGAAGGTATGACTGCTATAGTAAGAATTAAGATAAGCAATCCTATATTCGAAGGTCAAACTAAAACAAAGCTTGGAAATACAGAAGCCTATACTATGATGAATGATTTAGCATATACTAGGTTTTCTGAATGGATAGAGGATAATAAGGAGACTGCAGGATCATTAATAAATAATGCAGTAGAAGCAGCAGCAAGAAGAGAAAAGATAAAGAAAATAAACGAAGCAGAAAAGAAAAAGATAGGAAAAGGTACAGCACCTCTAGCAGGAAAAATAGCGGTATGTACTTTAAAAGATTCCTCTGTTTGTGAGTTCATCGTAGTTGAGGGAGATTCAGCGGGAGGTTCTGCAAAACAGGCAAGGGATAGAAGATTCCAGACTATAATGCCTTCTAAAGGTAAAATTATGAATACTGAAAAGCAAAAGTTAGAAAATGTACTCGGAAGTGAAGAACTAAAAATATTTAATACTGCTATTGGAACAGGAGTATTGGATAACTATAACGAGGCTGATTTGAAATATGACAAGATAATTATCTTGTCAGATGCGGATGTAGACGGGTACCATATTAGAACACTATGGATGACATATATCTATAGATACATGAGACCACTGATTGCCAACGGACATCTTTATTTGGCGCAACCACCTTTATATAAAGTATACAAGCAAGGAAAAGGTGGAGAGGTATCAAAATATGCCTATAGTGATGAAGAATTGGAAAAGGCAAAGAAAGAGATTGGCAAGGGCAATTTGATACAGAGATACAAAGGATTAGGAGAAATGAATCCAGAACAGCTCTGGCAGACAACGCTAAATCCAGAGACAAGAACTCTTCATCAAATTACTATAGAGGATGCAGCAAAGGCGGAAAAAATGGTGTCTCTTCTTATGGGAGAGGTAGTAGCTCCTAGAAAGAGCTACATGTATAAATATGCCGAGTTTTAATATGTGTATTGAAAAAGATAATAACTACAAGATAAACAGGAGGATTATGTATGTCTAAGAAAATAATAGTTCCTCGTGACAAAAATATAGTAAAAGTTTCTATTGAAGAAGCTATGCCAGATAACTATCTTCCTTATGCAGTAGAGGTTGCTAAGGATAGAGCGCTTCCAGATGTACGTGATGGACTTAAGCCTGTGCACAGAAGAATAATATATGGTTCATATATGCTTAAGGCTTTTCCTGATAAGCCTTATTATAAATCAGCTAGAATAGTGGGGGATATCCTAGGTAAATACCATCCGCATGGAGATACTTCTGTCTATGATGCTATGGTAATACTTGCACAGGATTTTACTACAAGAAAGCCATTAATAGATGGACAAGGAAATTGGGGATCTATGGATGGGGACAGTGCGGCGGCAATGCGTTACACTGAAGCAAGATTAACACCTATTGCCATGGAAATGATTAGGGATATAGATAAAGGAGTAGTTAATATGGTAGATAACTACTCCAACTCTGAAAAAGAACCAGAGGTTTTGCCAGCTAGATATCCAAACCTACTTGTAAATGGAGCTTTTGGAATAGCAGTAGGACTTGCTACAAATATACCGCCGCATAATTTAGGGGAAGTAATAGATGCTTCCATAGCTTGTATGGATAATCCGGAGATAAATACAAAGGAGCTTATGCATTACATAAAAGGACCGGACCTTCCTACTGGCGGAATTATAATAGGTAAGAATTCTATGCTGTCTGCATATGAAACTGGAGAAGGTAGAGTTACTTTAAGAGCAAAAACTTTCATAGAACGATTGGAAAGTGGAAGACTAGGAATTGTAATAACTGAATTTCCTTATAGAAGAAGTAAAGCAAAGCTTCTTCAAATTATATCAGAAATGACAGCTGACAAAAAACACTCAAAGGCTTTAGAGGCTATTTCGGATATAAGAGACGAATCCGATAGAACTGGAGTTAGGGCTGTAATAGAGTTTAGAAAATCTGCAGATGAAGATGTTGTAGACAAAGTACTTAAATACTTATTTAAAAGAACGGATTTACAATGTAATATTTCGTATAATATGGTTGCTATAGCAGAAGGAAAACCTCAAACTTTAGGACTTAAGCCTATACTTCATCATTACATAAATCATCAAAAGGAAGTAGTAACAAAAAGAACAGAGAGAGAACTTGAAATAGCAGAGAAAAGATTTCATGTAGTTGAAGGTTTCATAAAGGCTATAGGTATAATGGATCAGATTATAGAGACTATAAGAGCCTCTAAGTCTAAAAAAGATGCAGGTAAGAATCTTATGGATAAGTTTGGATTTACTGAAATTCAGGCTGAAGCTATACTAGAGCTTATGCTTTACAGACTTACAGGTCTTGAAATTGTAGCCTTTGAAAAGGAACATAAAGAGCTTGAACGACAAATAAAAAAGCTTAAGAAGATACTTGGAAGTGAAAAAGAGCTTTTAAGTGTAATAAAAAAAGAACTTTTAGAAATAAAAGAAAGATTTGCTGATAATAGAAAAACAGTTATAGTTGAAAATGACGAAGAAGCTAAAATAGACATAGAAGAGCTTATAGTAGAGGAAGATATAGTGATCACTATGTCAAATGAAGGCTTCATAAAGAGAATTCCTGTAAAAACCTATAATCGTCTAAATACAGGTGTTGAAGATATCGAATATAGAGAAGGAGACTTTAATAAATTTCTTATAAATTCTAATACAAAAAACAGTTTAATGTTCTTTACTGATAAGGGAAATATGTATCAAAGTAAAGGGATAAATATTCCAGAGTTTAAATGGAAAGAAAAAGGGGAAAGACTAGATAGCTTAATAAGAGGTCTAGATTTATCGCAAGAGAAAATAATAGCATTTTACTCTATAGATAATTTAGCTGCTCAAAAGGATTTTATATTCTTTACTAGCAGTGGGTGTATGAAGAAGACGGGTATAGATAAGTTTAATACAAACTATACAAAAATCATGGCACTAAAGTTGAAAGGTGAAGAAAATCTTCTAGAAGTTAAATTAGTAGATAGAGATAGAGAAGAAAAGTTTATTAATATAGTAACTGAAAAAGGACTGAATTTTACAATTGAGGAACCCAAAATAGAAGCAGCAGATAGAGGGATAATAAATACCCAGTTGTTTAATTTATCCTTAAGTGATAGAGTCACTGAAGTAGATTTTACAGAAGAATTTTCATATAAAGCCTTTAGTGTAACTATAGATAAACAAGGAATAATTAAAATATCAGATAAACAAGTGAGTCGAGGCAGGAGTACTTTTACTAATTCATCTAGCAGGATATTAGTATTTTCAAGTGATGGAAATGTATTTTCAGTACCGGCGGTAATGCTTCAAAATTTAGGTCAAAAGAGTATAAATATAAATGAAATTTGGGATAACATTGATCAAAATAAAATTTTAAGTATAATTTCAGTTAGCAACTTTGAAGAAGCTGGATGTATATACTTCTTTACTAAAAAAGGAATGGTAAAGAAAACAGCTTTAAGTGAATTTAAAGGTGAGTATCTTAAAACTGTTGGATATAAATTCAAATCCGATACAGACAGTTTGATAAGTGTAAAATATATTAAAGGTAATGACGAAGAAATTCTATTAATAACTAAAAAGGCAATGGCTATTAGATTTAGTGGAGAAAGTGTAAGCTTCATGGGAAAAATAGCTGCTGGTGTAACTGGTATAAGTCTTAAAGATGATGATGAGGTAATTTATGCTGATATACTTAATAATGTAGGAAATTTAGAAAAGAATGTTTTAATAAAATCAAAGTATAATGAGCAAAAGACAAATGTTGAAGATATTAAACTTCAAAATAGAGCAGGAAGAGGAAAAAACCTAATGTTATTGGTTATGGATGATAACATAATGGAAGTGAAATAGTTTACTTAGAGTTTAAGATTTATCAATATTTGCAGCAAAATTACTTTTTAATTACTTATATAAATAAAAAAGTAGCGAGATAAAAATATTGTGAAAAATGAATGCGTTAGAAGTCAAAACTTGCATTATTTATCGAGAGTTAGATAATTTTTTAACAAAAATAAAATAAAAGTATTTTTATCTTGCAATTTTAAAACATTTCAGCTATAATTTAATTAAAGATTATAAAGATGGCAGAGATTTGGAGAGCCGTATTTTAAAAAATCATTTTTTATGATTATGATTTTTTTAAGGTACGGCTTTTTTGTTATCTTAATAATTACCTTTGACGTAATCGGTTACAAGAGGAGACTAAAAATTATTCAAAATTTTTAATTTAGGGGGGTATCAAAATGTCACATTTTATGGCAGAATTTCTAGGAACAATGATCCTAATTTTACTTGGAGATGGTGTTGTTGCTAACTGTTTACTAAACAAAAGTAAAGGACAAAATGGAGGTTGGATGGTTATAACTACTGGATGGGCTTTTGCTGTTGGACTACCTGCTTTCATATTTGGTGGTATCAGTGGTGCTCATTTTAATCCAGCATTAACAATAGCATTGGCTGCTATTGGTAAATTTCCAGCTGCAGAGGTGCCGACATACATTATAGCACAAATGTTAGGCGCTATTGTGGGAGCTGCTTTAGTATGGTTAACTTATTTACCGCACTGGGCAGAAACAGATGATAAGGGAGCTAAATTGGGTATATTCTGTACAGGCCCTGCAATAAGAAACTTACCATCAAACTTTTTAACTGAAGTAATTGCTACATTCATGCTTGTATTTATAATTTTAGGAATTGGTACAGTAAAAGCAGCAGATGGTCTTTCAATAGGTGTTGTAACTGCATTGATTTGGGGTTTAGGTTTATCACTTGGTGGACCAACAGGATATGCTTTAAATCCAGCAAGAGACTTAGGACCAAGAATAGCACATGCCATACTACCTATAGCTGGTAAAGGTGATTCAGACTGGTCATACTCATGGGTTCCAGTTTTAGGGCCAGTAGTTGGTGCAATTTTAGCTGGATTAGTATTTGTATCAGTATTTTAATAGAATTTAAATTAGGGGTATAATCTTGGGGCTCATTAAATAATTTAATTTAAGCTTGAAACGAATATCAAAGATGATAAAATTATATACTATACTATTAAATTTAAAGTTTAAAGGAGTCCTGAGGATGAAAAACCTAAAAGAGATATTGGTAGAGAACCCGATTATAGCAGCAATAAGGAACGATAAAGATTTAAAAAAGGCATTACAAAGTAAAGCTTCTATAGTGTTTGTACTTTATGGAGATGTTATAAACATAGCCAAAGTATGCAAAATGCTAGAGGAAAAAGGAAAAATTGTTTTTGTACATGTAGATTTTATTGATGGTTTAAAGGGAGATTCAGCAGGTATAAAATTTATAAAAGAATTTGCCAAACCCCATGGAATAATAAGCACTAAAGCTTCAAATATTAAGTGCGGCAATAATATAGGATTATATACTATTCAAAGACTTTTTGTGATAGATTCACTTTCATTAAATACAGGCATAAATAATATTCAAGAAAATAAACCAAATGCAGTAGAAGTTATGCCTGGTGTTGCAAGTAAAATAATAAGCTCTTTAGAACAAAAGGTACATGTACCAATAATCGCTGGAGGGCTAATAAAAAATAAAAAAGATGTAATGGATTCATTGGCAGCAGGAGCAATAGCTATATCTACTACAGCAGATGCTCTGTGGGATTTGTAAACAAAATTAAACCCTGATCAGATGGAGGTGTAAAAGCCTCTGCCTGATATTTGTGGAATCGATAACAATAAAAAAGTATGTAGAGGAGAGAGATTAATTATGGCAAAGTATATTATGGCATTAGATCAAGGAACAACAAGTTCAAGATGTATTCTATTCAATGAAAAGGGATTAATAGTAAGTGTAGCTCAAAAAGAATTTAAACAAATATATCCTGAAGCAGGTTGGGTTGAGCATGACCCAATGGAAATATGGGCTACTCAATTTAGTGTTGCATCAGAAGCATTATTAAAGGCAAATATACAAGCAACTGATATAGCAGCTATAGGAATTACAAATCAAAGAGAAACAACAGTAGTTTGGGATAGAAGAACTGGTCTTCCAATCTATAATGCAATAGTATGGCAGTGTAGAAGAACATCTGCTGTTTGCGATGAATTAAAAGCAAAAGGCTTTGACAAAGTTATTAAAGAGAAAACAGGCTTAATCTTAGATGCATATTTCTCAGGAACAAAAGTTAAGTGGATACTTGATAATGTACCAGGAGCAAGAAAAGAAGCTGAAGCTGGAAATCTAGTTTTTGGTAATATAGACACTTGGCTTATGTGGAACTTAACAAAAGGAAAAGTACATGTAACTGATTATACAAATGCATCAAGAACAATGCTTTATAATATACATGAATTAAAATGGGATAAGGAATTATTAGAAGAACTTAACATACCAGAATCAATGCTTCCGGAAGTAAAACCATCAAGCTGCGTATATGGTGAAACTGACCCAGCATTATTCGGTTCTGCAATTCCAATAGCAGGAGATGCAGGAGATCAACAAGCGGCATTATTTGGACAAACTTGCTTTAAACCTGGTACAGCTAAAAATACTTATGGAACAGGCTGCTTCCTACTTATGAATACAGGAGAAAAAGCAGTTGAATCTAAGAATGGACTGTTAACAACTATAGCTGTTGGTATAGATGGAAAAGTAGAATATGCTCTTGAAGGAAGTATCTTTATAGGAGGAGCTTCAATACAATGGCTTAGAGATGAGCTTAGAATGATAAAGTCTGCTCCAGAATCAGAAAAATATTGTACTGCTGTGGAAGATACAAATGGAGTTTATTTAGTACCAGCCTTTGTTGGACTTGGTGCTCCGTATTGGGATCAATATGCAAGAGGAACTATTGTTGGTTTAACAAGAGGAACTAAGAAAGAACACTTTGTAAGAGCTACAGTAGAATCCTTAGCATACCAAACATATGATGTATTAAAAGCTATGCAGGAAGACTCAGGAATAGAGCTTAAAGCTTTAAAAGTAGATGGTGGAGCATGTGCTAATAACTTCTTAATGCAGTTCCAATCTGATATATTAGATGTTCAAGTTGATAGACCAGAAGTTATAGAAACTACTGCTTTAGGTGCAGCATACCTTGCTGGTATCGCAGTAGGCTATTGGAAGGATAGAGATGATGTAGCTAAGAACTGGGCTATATCAAAGAATTTTGAAGCTAACATGGCAGAAGAAAGAAGAGTTGAGTTATTAAAAGGCTGGCATGAAGCTGTAAATAGATCAATGGGATGGGCTAAATAGTAAAAAACTCTAATTAAATATAAGAGATAGCAAACCTCTGTGGCTGGCAGATCCGTAGTGTTCTGTCAGTCTTCACTTAAAGAACAACCTCTAATACTGGCTCAACTTTAAAAAGGCCATTTTTTTCAATGCTTCCTTTGGAAGCTGAAAAAAATGAAGCCTTTTTAAAATCGCCAGTATAAGAGGTTGTAATCTTTTGTTCAAAGCTGACTGCCACACTACACACCTATCAGCCACACAGGTTAAAAATTTCTTGATTTAATGAAATTATTTAAGTAACTTGGGGGATGACTATGAAGAAAACGAGGATAATTATTATAGAGAGCATTGGTATTATTTGTTTAAATCTATGTTTATTTCTAGTTGGAGGGATTAATTTTAATTCTATGTGGATGCTAACAGCTGGAAGTATTCTAATTATAACATTATGTATGTACTTCTTAGGTTGGGAGACTAAAGAAAAGATAGACGAAAAGCAGACTGAGATTTATAAGAAAGAAGAACATTATGAACAAATATCTTTAACTTGGCAGACTATAGGTTTTGATATTCAGCAGCTTCTATGGTTGTGTAAGGATAGTATGAAAACACTATCAAATTTAGTTAAAGTTGCCTATGAGGTGGAAAAGTACAGTGAACAAAATAATGCTAGTACTGAAGAAATAAATGCGGGGATTAATGAATTTGTTAGTATAACAGAAAAACTTAATAATGATTTAATTGCAATGGAGGAGGATTCTAAAAAATCTTCTGAACTATTGAAAAATAATAAAGAATCTATGGAAGATATCGGGGGGCATTTAACCAGTTTAGGTATCAGCATGGAGGAGGTTTCGGAGGGGAACTTAAAATTAAAAGATTCGTCAAAAAAAATTACTGACTTTGTACAATATATAAGAGAAATATCTAGTCAAACAAATCTATTAGCATTAAATGCATCTATTGAGGCTGCTAGAGCAGGAGAATCCGGAAAAGGTTTTGCAGTAGTAGCTGAGGAGATAAGAAAATTATCAGAAGAAACAGAAAATGCCGTTGTACAGATTGAAGGAATAGTTAAAGAAATAATGATTGAGGTAAATGAATCTAACAAATCAATAATCAGTTTTAGAGAAAGAATTGAGGAATTCCAAATTTCCGCTAAAGAGTCGTTTAAATTAGTATCACAACTTGAATGCATAGTAAAGACAACAGTAGAGTCAATATTAAATTTAAGAAATATGTCTACAGAACAGGTTGCCACTTCTAATGAGATGGAAGTGGCAGTTAATACAGTGGCGTCTGCAGTTGAAAGAACCTATAATGTGGCTTGTGAGTCTATAAAAATGGTAGATTTGCAGGAAAATAAAAATAATGCTCTATTAAGCTATTGTAATAAATTAAGCAGCACAGCAGACTATATTCAGGAAATATTATCAAAGCTAAAGAAAGATAATGAAATAATATTTGGAGTGAATCCTTTTACTGACCCAGAAAACATAAAAAATATGTATGTTCCCGTACTTGAGAGAATATGCCAAAGTATAGGCTATAAGGCAAGTGTAATTATAGTAAAAGATTATGATGCTTTAAAAAGCTACATAGAAAAAAATATTATTGATATAGGATGGTTTTCACCTTCTGCTTATGTAGATGCACGTGAAAAAGTTAATGTTGTACCTATTGCTACACCAAAAATTAATGGCAAAACATCCTATAACGGATACATAATAGTGAAAAAAGATAGTGAAATTAAAAATATAAATGACTTAAAAGACAAATCCTTTGGCTATGTAGATAAAAAAAGTGCTTCGGGATATTTATATGCTAGGCATATATTAAAACAAAATAACATAAATCCAGATACAATTTTTAAAAATACTTCATTTTTAGGAAGTCATGATAATGTAATAAATGCAGTCCTATCAGGAGAAATTGACGCTGGAGCTACTTATAATGAAGCACTGGATAATGTTCAAAGAAAT
This sequence comes from Clostridium magnum DSM 2767, assembly GCF_001623875.1. GTDB lineage: Bacteria > Bacillota > Clostridia > Clostridiales > Clostridiaceae > Clostridium_AM > Clostridium_AM magnum. Next base: position 1,090,430 of record NZ_LWAE01000001.1, read on the forward strand.
GGTGTAGATATAAGCAATATAAAAATAATTGCACAAACACAAGATATACCTAAGGATGCTATTGCGGCAAGTTCTAAATTAGATACAAAACTGATAAATAGGCTTCAGAAAGCTTTTGAGGAGTTTAATGACTTTCAGGGGATAAATACTATAGTAACAGGTTTTACAGCTGCACAGGACTGCAATTATGATGTTATAAGAGATATTATGCTATAATAGGGGATAAAGATATTTGAAATAAAATAACCGGCAGGTATGCTAGTATATTTTATTTCAGATGCCTAATATATTAAAAAAGAAGGGTGATTAACTATGAAAAAAGCAATAGTTTTACTTGCAAAGGGCTTTGAAGAGGTTGAAGCTCTTACTGTAGTTGATGTTTTAAGAAGGGGAGGAGTTCACTGCATAACTTGCTCTATTGATGGCTCAGAAGAAGTCTTAGGCTCTCACAGTATACATGTAAAAGCTAACAATTTAATAGAAAAAGTTGATGTAGATAAATATGATGCATTAGTTATTCCTGGAGGGATGCCTGGGGCTGCTAATTTAAGAGATAGTGAAAAAGTTATTGAGCTTGTGAAAAAGTTTAATGCTGAAGACAAGATTTTAGCAGCTATATGTGCTGGGCCAATAGTCTTAGGGAGGGCAGGAGTGATAGAAGGTAAAAAGGTTACATCTTATCCAGGTTTTGAAGGAGAGTTGGGCGCAGTAACATATTGTAAGGATATTGTGGCTCAGGATGGTAATATTATAACAAGTAGAGGACCTGCAACTGCTATGTATTTTTCATTTAAAATACTAGAGAACTTAGCAGATAGGAAAACTGTTGACGATTTAAAAGAAGCTATGCTTGTGAAATTTGTGGAAGATGAACAAAAGAAATTGTTAATAAAAGATGTACATTTTTCATAATTAGAAGAGTTTGAAAATATTGATATTTAACTTATATTAAGCATTACTGCAAAAAACAACTAAAATATAAACTTTTTATGAATAAACAGAAAAATTTAAGCCAAAATACATGAAAAATATGACTTTATAGGATTATGCTAAAACTTAAAGATAATATATAATCATTCCATACCTAAAAAGTTTATAAAAATTTAATTTTTAGAGGTGTGGACAATGGAAATAAAATTGGGAAGATTATTAATAGGCAAATCTCTAAAGACAGATGATTTGAAAGATGAAAAATTAAATATATTTTGGGGATTGCCTATTTTATCCAGTGATGCTATATCTTCTGTAGCATATGCTGGAGAGGAAATATTATGGGTGCTTATACCTGTACTTGGGATACTGTCCTATAAGTATATGTTTTTGGCATCTCTTTGTATTGTGTTTTTAATGTTTATGGTCACTCTTTCCTATAAACAAACTATAGACGCATACCCGGGGGAGGCGGTTCTTATATTGTAGCAAAGGACAATTTAGGGACAATCCCTGGATTAATAGCAGGTGCGTCACTGACTATAGGATATATACTTACTGTTGCTGTTAGTGCTTCAGCAGGAACAGCTGCTATAACATCTGCAATACCGCAGCTTTTAGACCATAAAGTTGCTATAACTGTGTTTTTGATAGTTTTTATGATTATTGGAAATCTTAGAGGAGTTAGAGAGTCTTCTAAAGTCTTCGGGATACCAACATATTTATTTTTGATAGCTATAATAACTATGATTATTTGGGGTGTTTTTAAAGTTAAGGTTTTGGGATATACACCAGCGCCTGTCTATGATATACCAAAGATTACTGGAGATATAACATTACTTCTGTTTATAAGGGCTTTTTCTTCAGGATGTACAGCCTTAACAGGTATTGAAGCAGTAAGTAATGGAGTACCAAATTTCAAAGATCCTTGTCAAAAAAATGCAAAGATAGTTCTAGGTCTTCTTTCGGTAGTGGTATTTGTAGTATTTGGAGGCCTGGCTTATTTAGCAACCCTTTACCATGCGGTTCCCACTCATGAGGTAACTGTAGTGGCTCAGATTGCTTCACAGGTATTTGGTACAAATATATTTTTCTATGTAATTCAGGCAACTACAGCTATTATACTTATAATGGCAAGTAATACTGCCTTTGCGGGATTACCTTTACTTCTTGCGTATATAGCTAAAGATGGATTTGTTCCAAGGCAGTTTACTAAGAGAGGAAAAAGACTCGGATATTCAAATGGAATTATAGCATTAGGTATTGTATCAATTATATTAGTTATAATATTTAGAGGGGATACTCATTATTTGTTACCATTATATGCAGTAGGGGTATTTGTATCCTTTACACTGTCTCAATGGGGAATGTTTATAAGATGGTCTAGAACTAAGGAAAGTGGTTGGAGACATAAAGCAGCAATAAATGGAGTAGGAGCTTTTATAACTTTTGCTACAGCAATAATACTTGGAATAACAAAATTTACAAGTGGTGCATGGGTAGTATTCATAGTTACACCAATGTTTGTGTATTTCATGCTTCGTATAAAAAAACATTATTCAGAAGTAGCAAGACAGTTAAAGTTGTGTATAAATGAAAAACCTAAACAGATAAATTTAGCAGAACAAAAGAGATATGTTATAGTTCCTATAGATACTTTAAATAAATCTTTCTTAAAGGCATTAAACTATGCTAGGACTATATCAGATAATATTATAGTTTTTCATGTGTCTGTAGATGATGAAGCTACAGAAAAACTTTGTAAAAAGTGGGACGAATATAGCGTTGGAATTCCTATAGTTGTAAGGAAATCACCTTATAGGCATATAGTAGGTCCGCTGGTTAAATATATAGAGTCAGAGGAATATGCAGCAGGGCCGATGGATACAGTAACAGTTGTAATACCTCAATTTGTAGTTACGAAGTGGTGGGGAAATATACTTCACAATCAAACTTCATTATTCATTAAGACAATGCTTTTAAAGAGAAGAAATATTGCGATGATTACTATACCATATATAATTGAAGAGTAGTATTATATAAAGAGGGGACAAGTCTCCTCTTTATTTTTATAGGTAGATAAGGGAATAGGGATGTAAAATCCTCTACTCCCCATTTAGATAGTAGGGAGGATATATGAAAAAATATATATTAAATAATAGAGTTAAACTAATATATGAATTTAGAAGCTCAGATATAACATCTTTTTGTATAGGATTTAATGCTGGGGCTTTAGAAGAGGTATATGGATTTAAAATGGGAACTGCTCATGCGGTGGAACACATGGTATCAAAGGGAACCAAAACAAGAAGTGAAGAGCAAATTAATAAGTTATGTGATAAGATATTTGGATTTGAAAATGCTATGACTAACTTTCCATATGTAGTTTACTATGGTACATCTCTTTCAGAGGATTTTGAAAGAGGATTAGAACTTTATTCTGATATAATTTTAAACCCTATATTTCCTGAAGAAGGTTTTAAAGAAGAAATGGATATTATAATGGAAGAATGGAAAGAGTGGAGTGATGATATATATCAACATTGTGAGGATAGCTTACTTTATAATTCATTTAATAAAAAAAGAATCAAAAACTTGATAATTGGTGAGTTGGACAGTATAAAAGAAATTACATTAAAAGATATAAAAGAATTTTATAAAAGATATTATTCTCCTGAAAACTGTGTTATAAGCATTTGTTCATTCTTACCTTTTGATGAAGTGCTTGCTATAGTGAAAAGGTATTTTGAAAAATGGAATAAGGAATTTAAAGGAATTACAAGAGAAGTAAAAGAGACAAATAACCCAGGAATATTTACTGAAAAAGTATTGAATATAAAGGGAGCTAAAATACAATATTTATTTAATATAGATCATTTAGAAGAAGATGAGTTCAAAGCTTTAACATTATTTAACTCTGCCTTTGGTGAAGGTACTAGCGGTATGTTATATGAAGAAATTAGAACGAAAAATGCACTTGCTTATGATCTTGGTAGTCTTATTAAAAATGAAAGAGGAATAAAGTTTTTTACTATTAACATGGGTACCTCAGTAGAAAATATAGAGAAAGCTTTAGCAATAACAAATAATAAAATAGAGGAGATTAAAAAATCTTCAGGATATTTTAATGAAGAAAAGATAAGGGATTTAAGCAAAAGCATAAAATTAAAAAGGCAGCTTAAGCTTGAAAAATCTATTCAGCTTTGCAAAGAACTAACTACCTATGAACTTATGTATGGAAGTGCTGAAAAAGTTTATGAAGAAGTGGAAAATTTAGAGTATATTGGTGAACAAAAAATACTAGAAGTTATAAATAAAGTCCTGAAGAATCCAACGATACAAGTCCTAACAAACTAATTGTTATAGAATGCAGCAAAGTGGATAAAATTTATATGTACAGAAGAATATAAGGAGAGAGATATAAAAAATGAAAAAGATACTAACCATTCAGGGTATGAGCTGCATGAACTGTGTAAAACAGGTTCATGATGCATTAATGGAACTCCCAGAAGTAAATTCTGTAAATATAGATATTAGAACAGATACTGTATTTTTGGATGTTAAAGGAAATGTAGACAATGATAAAATTAAAAATGTAGTAGATGATACAGGATATAAAGTGACAGATATACAAAAAGTGTAAATTTCACACTAGCCTTTTTAGGCAATAACTAGATCTAATAGGTCTTAGTTATTGCCCTTTTACTTTTATTTGTAGAAAATACACAATTAATGTAAAACAATTGTAGGATAAATAACAAATTCCTTGTCTCAAGATTATAGTTTACATGTTATAATAAAGTGAAACTTGTTTCGGATATTTATTATGAAATAAGTTGAGGAAAGTAGGTGAAACTTTTTATGGCAAGATGGATGCTAAAACGATGCAGTGCTGACATCAAAGACCTATCTAGGAAAACTAGTATAAGTGAAATTATAATTTCTATTTTAGTAAATAGAGGTATAAAAACTGAGGAAGAAATAATAAAGTTTATGAATCCTAAATTAGAAAATTTACATAATCCAATGATTATGAAGGATATGGATAAAGGCACAGCTATAATAAAAAATGCTATAGAAGAGGGTAAAAAAATTGTTGTATATGGAGATTACGATTGCGACGGCATAATAAGTACATACATTTTATATTCAGCTCTTACGAGAGCTGGTGCTGATGTGAAATATCATATACCTGATAGAATTACTGAAGGTTACGGAATTAACAGCGATAGTATAAAAGTATTAAAGGAAGAAGGCTATGAAGTAATAATTACCTGCGATAACGGTATAGCGGCAATAGAACAAATTAAATTTGCAAAAGAACTGGGGATGACTGTTGTGATAACAGATCACCATGACATACCTTTTGTAACCCTAGAGAACGGAGAAAGGCAGTTTGTGGTTCCAGAAGCGGATGCAGTAATAAATCCAAAGCAGTATGATTGTTCTTACCCATTTAAAATGTTATGTGGAGCAGGAGTAGCTTTTAAATTTGTGCAAGTGCTTTATAAAAATTTTAATATACCAAAAGAAGAAGCCTATGAGTTCATGGAATATGCAGCCATAGGAACTATTTGTGATGTAGTTGATTTAACAGGAGAAAATAGGATAATTGCTAAGATTGGTTTAGGAATGTTAAATTCAACAGCAAATATTGGGATAAAGGCACTAATTAAAGAGACTTCATTAGAAGGTAAAAAATTAAATTCATATCATATAGGTTTTGTTATAGGGCCTTGTATAAATGCAACTGGAAGATTAGAAAGCGCTATCTTAGCTTTAAGGCTTCTTTTATCCATAGAGGAAGAAGAGGCACAGGAGCTTGCTAAAAAACTCCATAATCTAAATAGTGAAAGACAGGATATGACTGTTGACAGTGTAAATAAAATAATTGAAATGATAGAGTGCTCAGAAATGAGAAAGGATAAAGTTCTGGTAGTATACAAACCGGATGTACATGAAAGTATAGCTGGTATTGTTGCTGGGAGACTTAAGGAAAGATATAATGTACCAGCCATAGTACTAACACAAGGTGAAAAAATGCCAAAAGGTTCAGGAAGATCCATAGAAGAGTATAATATGTTTGAGGAGTTAATAAAATGCAAAGAACTAATGGAGAAGTTTGGGGGACATCCATTAGCGGCAGGATTATCTATAAAAGAAGAAAATATTGATTTCTTAAGAAAAGCATTAAATTCTAGCTGTTCTCTGAAAGAGGAGGATATAATACCTAAAATAAGAATTGATAGGCAGCTTCATCTAAATGAAATATCCTTTAAGCTTATTGAAGATATAGAAAAGTTAGAACCTTTTGGTAAAGCTAATTCATCACCAATTTTTGCAGAGAAAAATGTAACTATATTTAGGGTGTATTTAATTGGTAAAGATAAAAATATATTGAAGCTTTTTTGTAGGCCTAATGGAAGCTTTGAAAAACTAGATGCTATATGTTTTGATGGAGGAGAAAAATTTAAAGAAATGATATCAGAGACTTATGGTGAAGAAAAGCTTTTACAAATGTTGAATAATGGTCCCATGGATTTAAAAATGGATTTGATATTTTCACCCTCTATAAATGAATATAATGGAAACATAAGCTTACAATTAGTGGTTAAGGATTTTAGACTTTCTAATGTTTAAATAGAACATACAGTAATTGGTAGAAGGAATTTTGAATTTGGCATAGAATTTCTATAATTATTATATTTTTTGGAAGATTATAGATATGGGGGAAGAACATAGATGCAAAAATCTAAAAGTAATATATTTAAAAGTGGTAATTTGACAGAAAAAATAATAGAATCACTACCTGATTTTGCATATATAACAGATGAAAATGGTAATATAATATATAGTAATAAAAAGGGGCTTGAAATATTATCTAAAATTGAGAAGAGTAGTGCAACTGAAAATTGCTACGATATCTTTTATAAATATGAAACATTTTCTAAAGACGATAAAAAACTAGAATTAGAGGATTTCCCTTTGTATAGATGTCTAGAGTATAAGGAGGAAATTCAAAATTTAAGTTTAAAGGTTAATATCAAAGATCAAATAGTATATGTTTCAGCATCAACATTTCCTTTAATTGAAAATGAGAAGGTAATTGGTGCAGTTATAACTTTTAAAAATGTAACGGAAGACTATTTAGAAAGTTTAAAGATTAAAAATGAAAGACAAAAGTTTTTGGAACTTTCTACAGAATTGAAAGCTAAGTGTGATATTATAGAAATACTAAGAAGCAGGGAAAAAGAACATCTTATGCATTTGAAAGATGTTATTAATAATATTTCAGAAGGAATTTTGGTTTTTGACGAAAATGAAAAATTAAGTTTATGTAATAAAGCTGTTTTTAAAATTTTAGATCTAGGGGCAATAGATTTAGTAAACAATAGAGTAGTTCAAAAATATGAGATAACTCCAATTGAACAAGAAGAGCAGGATTTAAAAAAGATATACAATATGTACTCTAAGAGTAAAAAACCTATGAAAAATGCTACATTTAAATTAAAGGAAAAAAATACATTAGAAGTAAAGTACATAGAAGTTAATACTGCTCCTATAATAAATAAAAATGATGAATTACAGTCTACTATAATGACAATTAAAGATGTTACTGAAATAAAAATTCATCAAATAAATGCAGAAGAGCAGGCAGAATTCGTAAGAAATGTAGTAAACACTGTAAGTGTACCTATAGCTGTAGTAGATTATCCAAGTATAGCTTACAGGCTTACTAATAAAAAGTATGAAGAGATTATGGGACCCGGTGTGCAGGAGTCCTTAAGTGAAGAAAATAACACTGAAGAACAAATTAATGAGAATTTATATGATGTTTTGGAGTTTGTTGGTAAAAAATGCATACCATATACTATGAGTCCTTATAAGGTAAAAGAGTCTAAAGGTGATGAGAGATTCTATAAAATGAAGTTTAAACCCTATAAAAGTAAAGATGATACTACTAGAATTCACATTTATGGATCAGATGTTACTGAAGAGATAAATCATAATATAGAACTTGAAAAAATAACAAAATTAAAAGATGAATTTTTTACTGTGATCTCACATGAGTTAAGAACTCCATTAACTATAATATATTCTTCCCTGCAACTAGCATATGATATTTATAATAGAGAAATAACTCCTAATATGGATAAAACACTTTCTAGAATTAATCAAAATTGTAGCAGATTGTTAAAGTTAATTAATAATATACTTGATATTTCAAAGGCAGAAGCTGGATTTTTAAGCTTAAGCAGCACAGAATTTGATATAGTTGATTTGAGTGAAACTATTGTAAATTCCGCTAACTCTTATGCTGTAAGTAAAGGGATAGAATTAATTTTTGATACAAATGAAGAAGAATGTATTGTAACACTTGATAAGGATAAATATGAAAAAACTTTATTAAATCTGCTGTCTAATGCCATTAAATTTACTCCGGAAGGTAAAAATATTATAGTCTGTTTAAAAATAGAAGAAGATAATTTTTATCTAAGCGTAAAAGATTATGGTGTTGGTATACCAGCAGATAAAATAGAGTCAATCTTTGATAGGTTCTCACAGGTGAATAGTTCTCTTTCAAGAAGGGCAGAAGGAACCGGTATAGGGCTTGCTCTTGTTAAGAAAATCGTAGAATTAATGGGTGGTAAAATAAAAGTAATCAGTGAAGTTGGAATGGGCACAGAATTTATAGTTAAATTTAAAAAAGTATGTGTTAAAACTAATCATGTAAATAGCCATGCTATGCTATTAGAAAATATTGATGATAGAATAAATATAGAGTTTTCAGACATAAACTAGGTATTAGGTTCCACTGGGGTGTTATTAGATCCAATAGGTAATGTTCCAGCGGAATTTTCTATCTACAAAATTAGGGAGGTAAAGTTTTGAAGAAAATAATAATGACAGGTGGAGGTTCTGCAGGGCATGTTACACCAAACTTAGCTCTAGTACCTAAGCTTAAAGAATTAGGTTATGAAATAGAATATATAGGAACAAAAGATGGTATAGAAAGAAAAATAATAGAGGCAGAGAAAATTAAGTATCACATCATAGCTAGTGGAAAGCTTAGAAGATACTTTGATATAAAGAATTTTACTGATCCCTTTAGAATAGTTAAAGGTATACTTCAAGCTATACTTATAATAAGAAGAGTAAAGCCTAATATAGTATTTTCAAAAGGCGGATTCGTGTCAGTACCGGTAGTTATTGCAGCTCATTTTAATAAAATTCCTGTTATAGCTCATGAGTCAGACATGACACCGGGACTGGCAAATAGGCTTTCAGCACCGTACTGTACTAAGGTTTGTGTTACATTTCCTGAGTCTGTAAAAAATATAAAAAATGATAAAGGAGTGCTTACAGGTACACCTATAAGAGAAGAGATTTTAAAAGGAAATAAATCCTTAGGGCGAAAAATATGTGGCTTTGAAGATAGCAAACCGGTACTTCTTATAATAGGTGGAAGTTTGGGTTCCAAATTTATAAACGATACTGTAAGAAAAGTAATAAATGAGTTACTTATGAAGTATAATGTTATACATATATGTGGAAAAGGGAATTTAGATGAAAAACTAAATAATAAAAAGGGATATAAACAGTTTGAATATATAAGTGAAGAACTTCCGCATATAATGAATGCAGCAGATATAGTAATATCGAGAGCAGGAGCTAATGTTATCTATGAATTGCTAGCACTGAAAAAGCCAAACCTATTAATACCTCTTTCGAAAAAGTCCAGCAGAGGGGATCAGATTTTAAATGCAGCTTCCTTTGAAAAAAGAGGTTACAGCATGGTGATTAATGAAGATGACTTAAATGAGACTATACTTTCAGATAAATTAGATCAACTTTATAGAAATAAAGATCAATATATCAGTAGTATGACAGCAAGTCCGATAAAGAACGGAGTAGATGGCATAATCAAAGTTTTAGAACAGTACAGTTTATTAAATAGCTAAATACTGTAATATTCTTATTTTTATTCACAGTGTACAATAATAGGGGCGATGTCTTTACTCTCTTCGTTTTACGTAATAGTTAGTAAACTTATGATACAGAGTTAAAAATTTATTGATACAGATACTTGCAAATTAACGCGACTTTTAGAGAAAGGTAAACCAAAGTAGGATTAAATAGGTTAAAACTACCTATAGATATCAAATTTGAGTTTTACATATTTAAAAATTTGTTGTATAGTAAAATTATACTTTTAATTACATATTTATTTAAGGTATTTTTTTATATTTACTTTAAAAATTGGTGTAAAAACGTTTAATTACTACAAAGTGAGACAAAAATATGTAATTTATACATGTTTCATATACAATGATTGTCGAAAAATTCATTTAATAGAAAGAAAATGTTAAGATAATGAGCTATAAAAATTATACAGCATCACTTATGCTGTGTAATTCTAATTTATAGATAAAATTCAAATTGTAAGAAAGAAGGGGTTTTTTATTATGAGGAAAATGAAGACTATGGATGGAAACACTGCTGCAGCGCATATTTCATATGCATTCACAGATGTAGCTGCTATATTTCCTATAACTCCATCATCACCAATGGCTGAACATGTTGATGAATGGGTAGCTCAAGGAAGAAAGAATATTTTTGGACAATCTGTAAAGGTTATGGAGATGCAATCTGAAGCAGGAGCAGCTGGTGCTGTTCACGGTTCCTTACAAGCTGGGGCATTAACTACTACATATACTGCATCACAAGGTCTTTTACTTATGATACCTAACATGTACAAAATCGCTGGAGAACTTTTACCAGGAGTTTTACATGTATCTGCAAGAGCACTTGCTGCAAACTCACTTAACATATTCGGAGATCACCAAGACGTTATGGCTTGTAGACAAACTGGTTTTGCATTACTTGCAGAAAGTTCAGTACAACAAGTTATGGATTTATCAGCAGTAGCTCACTTAGCAGCAATAAAAGGAAGAGTTCCTTTCTTAAACTTCTTTGATGGATTCAGAACATCACACGAAGTTCAAAAAATTGAAGTTTTAGAATATGATGAATTATCAAAATTAGTTGACATGGATGAAGTAAGTGCTTTCAGAAGAAGAGCGTTAAATCCAGATCATCCAGTAACTCGTGGTACAGCTCAAAACCCAGATATATACTTCCAAGAAAGAGAAGTTTCAAACAAATACTATGAAGCACTTCCAGAAATAGTAGAAGGCTACATGGCTGAAATAACTAAGTTAACAGGAAGAGAATATCACCTATTTAATTATTATGGAGCACCAGATGCTGAAAGAATGATAATAGCAATGGGTTCAGCATGTGACACTATAGAAGAAACAATAGATTACTTAATGGCTAAGGGAGAAAAAGTTGGTTTATTAAATGTTCACTTATATAGACCATTCTCATTAGAGCATTTCTTTAAATATATACCAAAGACTGTTAAGAGCATAGCTGTTCTTGATAGAACAAAAGAACCAGGATCATTAGCAGAACCATTATACTTAGATGTTAAGAATGCATTCTACGGAAAAGAATTCCAACCAGTAATAGTTGGAGGAAGATACGGATTAGGTTCAAAAGACCCTGTTCCAGCACATATTCTTCCAGTATTCGAAAACTTAAAATCAGCAAATCCAAAAGATGGATTTACAATTGGTATAGTTGATGATGTAACTAATACTTCATTACCAGTTGGAGAAGATATAGATGCAACTCCAGCAGGAACTAAAGCTTGTAAGTTCTGGGGTCTTGGATCAGACGGTACTGTTGGAGCAAACAAGAGTGCTATAAAGATCATCGGAGACCACACAGACATGTATGCACAAGGATACTTTGCATATGACTCAAAGAAATCAGGTGGTATAACAGTTTCTCACTTAAGATTTGGTAAGACTCCAATCAAGTCCCCATACTTAATAAACAAAGCTGATTTCGTAGCTTGTCATAATCAATCCTACGTTTATAAATATAACGTATTAGATGGACTAAAGAAGGGTGCTAAATTCTTATTAAATACTGTTTGGACACCAGAAGAAATTGAAGAAAAGTTACCAGCTTCATATAAGAAGTTTATAGCTGAAAACAACATTGAATTCTATACATTAAATGCTGTTAAAATAGCTCAAGAAATTGGTCTTGGCGGAAGAATCAACATGATAATGCAATCAGCATTCTTCAAGCTTGCTAACGTTATTCCAGTTGATGATGCTATCAAATACTTAAAAGATGCAGTTGTAGCTTCTTATGGTAAGAAGGGACAAAAAGTTGTTGATATGAACAACGCTGCTATCGACAAGGGTGTTGAATCAATAGTTAAGATCGAAGTTCCAGCTTCATGGAAGGATGCTGTAGAAGAAGCTGCTGCAACTGTTGAAGTTCCAGAATTCATCAGCAAGATAGTTAACCCAATGAACAGACAAGAAGGAGACAAACTTCCTGTAAGTGCGTTCATAGGAATGGAAGACGGTACATTCCCACAAGGAACAGCGGCTTACGAAAAAAGAGGCGTAGCTATAAACGTTCCAGAATGGAAGATGGACAAGTGTATCCAATGTAACCAATGTGCATTTGTATGCCCACATGCTGCAATAAGACCAGTACTTTTAACTGAAGAAGAAGCAGCAAAAGCTCCAGCTGTATTAGAAAGCAAAGATGCAACAGGTGCTAAGGGTCTTAAATTCCATATGGCAATATCACAACTTGACTGTACAGGATGCGGAAACTGTGCTGACATTTGTCCAGCTAAGGAAAAAGCTCTTGTTATGGAACCACTTGAATCTCAATTAGAAAAGACTCCAGCATGGGATTATGCTATGAAGGTATCACCTAAAGCAAACCCAACAAATAAATTCAGCGTTAAAGGAAGCCAATTCGAGCAACCATTACTTGAGTTCTCAGGTGCATGTGGTGGTTGTATGGAAACTTCATACGCTAAGCTTGTAACACAATTATTTGGTGACAGAATGATGATAGCTAATGCTACTGGATGTTCATCAATTTGGGGAGCATCAGCACCAGCAACTCCATATACTGTTAACCACAGAGGACACGGACCATCATGGGCTAACTCATTATTTGAAGACAATGCTGAGTTTGGTCTTGGAATGTACCTAGGAGTTCAACAAGTAAGAGATAGATTAGCTATGACTGTAAAAGAAGTTCTAGCTGGAGATGCAAGCGCTGAATTAAAAGCAGCTCTTCAAGATTGGTTAGACAACATGAATGCTGGAGAAGGATCAAGAGAAAGAGCTGATAAAGTAGTAGCTGCAATTGAAGCTGCAAACTGTGATTGTGCTAAATTAAAAGAAATATATGAAAACAAAGACTTCTTAGTTAAGAGATCAAACTGGATCTTCGGTGGAGACGGTTGGGCTTATGATATTGGATACGGTGGATTAGATCACGTTCTTGCATCAGGAGAAGATGTAAATGTATTTGTATTTGATACAGAAGTTTACTCAAACACTGGTGGACAGTCTTCAAAAGCTACTCCAACAGCTGCAATAGCTAAATTTGCTGCTAGCGGTAAGCAAACTAAGAAAAAAGACCTTGGTATGATGGCTATGAGCTATGGTTACGTTTATGTAGCACAAGTATCAATGGGTGCTGACAAGAACCAAACATTAAAGGCTATAGCTGAAGCTGAAGCATATCCAGGACCATCATTAATAATCGGATACTCACCATGTATCAACCACGGATTAAGAAATGGTATGGGTAAGAGCCAATTAGAAGGTAAGAAAGCAGTTGAGTGCGGATACTGGGCTATGTACAGATTCAATCCAGCATTAAAAGAAGAGGGAAAGAATCCATTTATCCTAGATTCAAAAGAACCAACAGCAGACTTCAAGGAATTCTTAATGGGCGAAGTAAGATACGCTTCACTTGCTAAACAATTCCCAGAAGCAGCAGATGCATTATTCGAAAAAACTCAAAGAGATGCATTTGAAAGACTTGAAAACTACAAGAAACTTGCAAATCAATAGGTTATAATAAAAAAGATGAAGTGCATTGCGCTTCATCTTTTTAGTTAAGAGTTGAGAGGGAAGAGTTAAGAGCGAAGGAGGATTTTTTATGCTTAAGGCATAAAAAATCTAATAATTAACATATATTGTTTTGCTGAAAGCAAAACAAGGATACTATAAATTGAAAGATTTTTCGAACATAGTGAGAAAAATCAACCATAACTCTCAACTCTTAATTCTTAATTTTTAATTATTTGTGTGTCTTCTTATGTCGTAATATATTTTTTTATGTAATAATAGAATTTAAACAATAAATTTTTTAAAAAACACTTTTATTATTTCGGAATTAAGGTTAAAATTAGAACATATAACAAAAAGGAGGTGAAATACCTGGATTATCTACAAGTTGGTGGTTCATAGAATTATATGACCATATTAGGGTGCATAACAATAAAATTTTTAAGTTTAATTAAAATTGCACACTAAATACTTAGTTAGTTCCAGGGATATATTATGGATAAAGAAAATTTAAATGAATGTGGCTGCGGTTGTGGCGAAGAAAATAAAGGTTGCGGATGTGATTCACATGAGCATGAACATGGACATGAAGGTTGCGGCTGTGGATGCGGAGACCATGAACCTTTAATAGTTGACTTAGAAGATGAAGAGGGAAATGTAGTTGCTTGTGAAGTAATTGATGGATTTGAATATAAGGATAGTGAATATGCTATAGTTCAACACCCAGAAAACGGAGCAGTTTATCTATTTAAAGTAGTAGGTGAAGGTGAAGAAGGCGAACTTATAATTCCTGATGATTCTGAGTTTGAAGAAGTATCTGCTTATTATGAACAATTAATGGCAGAAGAAGAATAAGAAATCCATAAAAGTTATAAGAAAGTCGCTGCAGAGATGCATCGGCTTTCTTTATGATACAAAGACTTAATTTAGTTAAAAGTTAAGAATTAAGAGTGAAGAGTGAAGGATGACTTTTTATGCTTAAGGCATAAAAAATCTAGGAATTAATTTATTAATGTTTTGCCTTTGGCAAAACGAGAGAGTATAAATTGAAAGATTTTTCGAACATAGTGAGAAAAATCAACCATAACTCTTAATTCTTAACTCTTAATTCTTAACTAAAAGAGAGAGGTGTTCGTTGTGGAAAAACTAGCAATATTCGATGTTGATTATACATTAACAAAAAGAGAAACTCTTGCAGAATTCTATTGGTTTATGATTAAAAAGAATCCAAAACTTATAATACACGCCCCAAAAAGTATTATGTCTGCTTTTTTATATGGAGTGAAAGTACTTGACTCTCAAACAGCAAAGGAAAACTTTATAGCCTTTATTGATGGAATGCAGGAAGAAAGTATGCAAAGACTGGTAGAAGAATTTTATGAAAAAAGATTAAGTAAAATACTTTACATTGATGCTATAGATACTATGAAAAAACTTAAAGCTGAAGGTTGTAAGGTGTATTTAATATCAGCTTCAGCGGAGTTTTACTTAAATGAACTATATAAAATAAAAGAAGTTGATAAGGTAATTGGCACTAGATTTACTAGTGTAGGTGGTAAATACAGTAGAAAGATTGCGGGGAAAAACTGTAAAGGAGAGGAAAAGGTAAGAAGACTTATGGAGGTTTTAAAAGAAGAAGGTATAGAAGTGGATTTTAAAAATTCCTATATGTTTTCTGATTCTCTTGCGGATTTACCTCTTTTTAATTTAGTAGGAAATCCTTATCTTATTAATTATAAAAAAGGACATGATAAAATAGAGATACTTAATTGGAAGTAGAAAATCAAACTATAAAAATACATAAGTGAAAATTGTTTCAATATATATAAAATAGTTTGTTTAAATAATATAATGTAAAGTATAATATATTTAGATATTATATTAGTGCTTAAGGGTTGAATGTTCGAAAATTAAAGACCTATTTAAAAACCCTATGAATATAGAGAAAGGTGAATAATCATGAGTGAATGTTTATATAAATATTTCATACTTAACGATCAAGTAAAGGATTGTAGTGAATTTGATGATAGCTTTCTTAGAAAGGGTAAAGCCTTATATGAAGTAATAAGGATAATAGAGGGAAGACCACTATTTCTGGAAAGACACCTTGATAGATTAGAAAGTTCCTCTAAATTGGTTGGTGTAGAATTGTGGATTACTAAAGATGAGATAAAAGAAAAAATAAAACAACTTGTAGAAGAAAATAATATAGCTATAGGAAATATTAAATTTGTTTTTAATGTTGATAACAAAATATTTCTAGCTTATTTTATAAAGCACCACTACCCATCTAAGGATGATTATGTAAATGGTGTAAAGACTATTTTCTATCATGGAGAAAGAAAAAATCCTAACGCTAAGATAATAAATATGGATTTTAGAGAATTAGTAGAGAAAGAGATAAAAGAGAAAAAGGCATATGAGGCTATACTTGTTGACAGAAACGGTTTTATAACAGAGGGCAGTAAATCCAATATATTTATGATAAAGGATGGAAAAGTTATAACTTCACCTCTAGAGGATGTGCTTCCTGGTATAACTAGAAGTGTTATAGTAGAAGTATGTAGAAACATGGGATTAGAAGTGTTGGAAGAAAAAGTGCATTACAAGGATATAAACAATACAGATGCATTATTTATATCAGGTACCTCACCGGAAGTTTTACCTATAAGTAAGGTAGAGGATATGAATTTCAATTCTTCTCGCAATGAATTTGTATTTAAGATTATGGATGGATATAATGAGGCCAAGAGATCTTTATAAATGATTATATAAACAATATATTTTAAAGGTGTTTGGAGTTGAAGCGGATGGATGGTTATAAAATAAAAAAGGTTCTTAATAATAATGTTGTAATAGCTCAAAAAAATTCAGAAGAATTAATACTAATAGGTAAAGGTATAGGGTTTGACTTTGGTAAAAATGGAACTATACCCGAGCAGTCTGTTGAAAATGTTTTCGCTAAACAGACCTCTGAAATGGGGGAAAATTATCAGAAAGTACTACAAAGCATAGACAGCAAAATAGTTGGGATAGCTGAAGAGATTATTAACTATGCTGAAGCAGAGCTGAAAGTAAAATTAAACGATGCTATACACATATCCTTACCAGACCACATAAGTTTTGCTTTAAAAAGAATAGAAAAGGGTGTAAATATAGAAAATCCTTTTATAAATGAACTAAGTGCCCTTTATCCAGGAGAATATAGAATTTCTGTGAAAGCAGTAGAGCTTATAAATGAAAGATTTAATACGGATCTTCCAGAAGATGAGGCTGGATTTATATGTCTACATATAAGAGCTGCTCTTACAGAAAAGAATGTATCTGAATCATTAGCTTATACTAAAAAGATAAGTCAGGTAATGGATTTAATTGAAAAGTTAACAGGTAAAAAGCTAGAAAAAAATTCATTAGCTTACATAAGAACAGTAACACATATAAATTTTATGATAGAGAGAGTGGAAAATAATAAAACCATTAAAAATCATCTATTGGAAAGTATAAAGAAGGAATTATTCACTGAATATAGCATAGGAATTAAAATTGCCATGAAAATTGAAGACTTATTTTCTATGGATGTTCCAGAGGATGAAATTGGATATATAGCACTTCACATAAAAAGACTTGTAGAATAGTAAGGGAGAACATATGAAAAGAGTATTTTCAGTGCTCCAAAAAGTAGGTAGATCATTAATGCTTCCTGTGTCAGTTTTACCGGCAGCTGGACTTTTATATAGAATTGGGCAGGATGATTTACTTGGTAATTATGGAGCTGGGTTTAAATATTTAGCAGTTGCAGGAGATGCTATTTTTGGAAATCTACCACTAATATTTGCAGTAGGTGTAGCAATTGGATTCTCTGGAGGAGAAGCGGTTGCAGCTCTTGCAGCGGTGGTTGGACAGATTATTCTTCAATCTGTTATGAATGCTGCAACAAAAACTGCAGGTGTAGATATTAATATGGGGGTATTCGGTGGTATTAGTATAGGGTTAATTTCAGCAATACTATATAATAGATATCATAAGATAAGGTTGCCACAAGTTTTGGGTTTTTTTCGGGAAAAAGATTTGTTCCTATAATAACTTCAGTAGCAGCTTTAATTTTTGCTGTGGTTTGCGCTGGTATTTGGCAATCGATGCAGCAGTTTATAGATATATTTGCCAAGTGGGCGTCTGCATCTGTATTAGGTCCAGCCTTTTATGCTGCAGGTAAGAGACTTTTAATACCAATTGGATTACATCATATATATTACCCGGTATTTTTATATCAATTTGGTTCCTTTACTTTAGATGGAGTCAAGTATTTTGGTGATACAGCAAGATTTTTTCATGGAGATCCCACGGCAGGCATATTCATGGCTTCTGAATATCCTATTCTTATGTTTGGACTTCCAGGAGCGGCTATTGCTATGATAGCTGCCGCAAAAACAGAGCATAGGAAAAGAATTGCAGGAATGATGATTTCAGCAGCTTTCGTATCTTTTTTAACTGGTATTACAGAACCTATTGAATTTTCTTTTATATTTGTTGCACCAATACTATTTGTATTTCATGTTTTAGCAGCCTTTTCAGCAGGGATAGTAACCAGTCTTCTTCATATAAGATTGGGATATACCTTCTCTGCATCAGCAATTGACTATGTTCTCGGATTTAAATTTGCAGAGCACCCTATGCTTATATGGCCAGTAGGCATTGTATATTTTGCACTTTATTTTTTGGTATTCTACTCTGTAATAAAGGCTATGAACATTAAAACTCCTGGTAGAGAAGATGAAGAACAGATTACTTTTAATACTGCTAATACAGTTGGCTTGGAAAAAGCAGCTATGATATTAGAAGCAATTGGAGGCAGGGAGAATGTTGAGTTTTTAGATTCATGTATAACAAGACTCAGAGCTACTCTAAGGAAACCAGAAATTATAAATAGATCTCTGCTAACTGCAGCAGGATCAGTGGGTATTTTAGAAACAGGAGATAGTGTACAAATAATATTTGGGACGGAAGCTGAGAGAATAAAAGACGATATAAAAATACTAATAGAAAATAATATGCCCTATAAAAAAGAAGGTATTAAAGAAACAAGGGGCAAAGAACAAAATCCTAACCTATCAACCATAGGGGAAGATATACAAATAGCTAATCCTATAAAGGGTGAGGTAATAAACTTAGAGAAAGTTCCCGACGATGTCTTTGCAGCCAAAATGTTAGGAGATGGGTTTGCGGTAATACCTAAGGATAATAAGGTGTATGCTCCAGTCAGTGGAGTTATAAGGGTTATGTTTCCTACAAAACATGCTGTAGCAATAAAAACAGATGAGGGAATTGAAGTACTAGTACATGTGGGAATAGACACAGTTAAGCTTGGTGGTGAAGGGTTTGAAGCACATGTACAAAAAAGTGATATTGTTAAAAAAGGTGATTTGTTAATAACCTTTGATCAAAAGTTAGTTCAAACAAAGGCTAAAAGTTTAGTTTCACCAGTAATAATAACTAATATGGATTTAATATCTAGTATAACTGTAGTTTTTGGAAAACTTAGCAAAGGTAAAATAGCTGCTAAGGTGATAAAAAAAAATGAAGTGGAAACTTGAATCAGATGAGGTTTCAAAACCTCATCTGATTCTTAGTTGAACGAATCCAGGGACATAGCCGCTCGGCACGTGCACTTTGAAGAAGATGGGAGTATTAGAGCGGGTAGTCATCGGATAAAATATAGATTTTAAAAAGGTAATTCTATTTACTCACATTGTGAAAGGTAAAAAGAATTGCCTTTTTAAAATTTAATTTTTTTTTTAATGTTATAATAAATATTTTTAACTTAGCTCTTGCCGTGTTATAATAGAATTAGATAAACTAGCAATTTTTAAAGAAATAAGATTAATTTGATAAAATAATATAGATAATTATTGAAAAAGAGCAAAAAATAACATTTACATAAACTAATCCAGGACGTAGTCGTTGGCAGCGTACAATTTGGATAAGATAAGAGTATTAGAGCGGGTAGTCATTTGGATTATTATTTTATTAAAGGGAGTTTAATTATGAAAAAATTATATTGTGAGGCAACAGTAGAAAAATGTTTACAAGCGGCAAGTGATGAGTTAAAGATACCTGTAGATGATTTGAAGTATGAAGTATTAGAAGAAAAAAAATCCTTCTTTAAGAAAAAAGCTAAAATAGAAGTAGAAATTTTTGATGAACATATAGCAGAGGAAGATGGGGAATGTTCTGAAAGTATTGAAAATCAAGAAGAATACTTTCAGTTAGGTAAAAATGATGGAACCATAGAGATTATAGATGGCAACATTATAGTAAATAATCCTGAAGAAGGAGGAAGGCATGGAACGATTTTAGTAGGAAACGATATAAAGGTTATTGTAGATGGATTAGAGGTTAAAGGGAAAAAAGAAATATCTAAGGAAAATAAAATTGAAATAATTTTTGAAGAAACTACCGCATTTAGAGAGTTAAAAATAAATTTATCAGAAGATCATATGGAAGCGTATGCTACAATTGACTATAAACCTCAGCATAAATATAAGTTAAAAGATAAAAAGAAAAGTTCAATAGCAATATTAGAGTTAGAAATAGAGTCAGAAATTAATCCTCCTAAATATACTATAGAAGAAGTGAAGAAAGAGTTAAACAATAATAAAGTAGTTTATGGTATAATGGAAGAAAATTTGAAACAATGTGTAAAAAATGGAGGGATAAAACTTTTAGTAGCAAAAGGAAAGCAAGTAGTAAATGGATCAGATGATAGTATAGAATTAAAATTTAAAACTGATAAAAATTTAAAAAAGCTTGAAGAGGATGAAGTTGGTAATATTGATTTTAAAAGTATAGGTTCCGTAGAAGCTGTTCATAAGTCTGAAGTTATTGCAATTAGACATCAGGGGCAAGCGGGACAGGATGGTTGTGATGTAACAGGCAAGGTAAAAAAACACAAACCTTGCAAAAAGATAAAGTTAAAGGTTGGAGAAGGATGTATATTAATTAATGAAAATTCTGTTGCAGCAGCTATAGATGGAAAGCCTTGCATAAAGAGTAATGCCTTCTTTGTTTATCCAGTTCATGAAGTAAGAAGTGACGTAGATTTAAAAACAGGAAATATTAAGTTTATTGGCGATGTAGTAGTATATGGCAGCGTAAAAGAAGGAATGGAAGTAGAGTGTGGAAACCATTTAGATATAGAAAAAGATGTAGAAAGAGCTAAAATAAAAGCAGGTGGAAACATAAATATAAAAGGAAATTTAATTGCCGGTAATGTATTTGCAGGCGGTGAAGATGTGAAAAAATTGAAGGCACTTAAGGATTTGTCAAGTTTAAAGGAACAAATCTCAGGTTTAATAGAAGCTGTAGCAGAAATAAAAAAATATGATCTTCTAGGTAAGGACAGAAAAGATGGAGAATTAGTAAAAATTCTTATAGAAAATAAGTATAAAATGCTTCCAAAATTGTGTTTAAATGTAGTTACAGATTTAAAGTTACAGGACGATACTTCTAATATAGCAAATTATAATATATTAACTGATCTCATAAGGTCAAGATTGTTAGGGATAGCTCCAATAAGTATACAACACTACTCAGAGCTTGATTTAATAGTAAATTCTATAGATGAAATAATTTTTGAACTTAAAAATGCGTTATCTATTCCTGTAGATGTTAGAATATCATACTGTCAAGATTCTAATATACAAAGCTCTGGAGATATATTTATAACAGGAAAGGGAGAATATATATCAGATATAACTGCCAATGGAAGTATATATTTTCTTCAGGAAAAGAGCGTGGCTAGAGGCGGTGTTCTAAGAGCCAAAGAAGAAATTAAATGTAGAACTGTTGGTAGTACAGCGGGAGTAGCTACCAAGCTTCAAGTTGAGAAGCAAGGTCATATATGGGTAGACACTGCTTATCAGAATACAATATTTTCGGTAGGTAATAGAGAAGTTGTTTTAGAACTGCCAAGCAAGAATATTCACGCTTATATTGACAAAAATGACGATATAATAGTAGATAAGCTAAAACTTTAAGTAATTCCTATAAAAAAGCTGTTATCATATAGCATAGTTTATTATATAATGAGACTATAACTATTCTGCTTTTTTAGGTGTTGATCAAGGAGGGATAATAATGGACAATAAAGAGGTTAAGGTTTTAATATTTAGTATAAACGGCGAATTTTATGCTACAGATATTATGGAAGTAGAGAGAATTTTGGGGTATGAAGAACCTACAGCACTTCCAGACTCTCCAGATTTTATTGAAGGTGTGATAAATTATGAGGGAAGTATACTTCCAGTAATATCACTTGCAAGAAAGTTTAAGCTATCTCAAGGTGATAAAAAAAATGAATCAAAAATTATAGTAACTAAACAAGCTGGGGATAAAATCGGAATCATAGTTGATGTAGTATCAGAGGTTAGAGATGTAAGCGAAAAAAATATAGAGACACCACCAGAAATAGTAGCAAGTATATCTCAAAGATATATAAAAGGATTAATTAAAATAGACGGCAAAATAATAATATTTTTAAATCTTGGCGAAATACTAACGGAAGAAGAAAAAAAGCTTATATAATATGAGTTGAAAGGTGCATATTTATGGAGATAAAAGAAATAAAAGTAGGAATTGCAGATATGAACACTGCTTCTTCTCCTGATAGAATAATTACAGTTGGACTAGGTTCATGTATAGGTATAGCTATATACGATAGGGTTAAAGGTTTAGGGGGGCTGGCACATATAATGCTGCCAGATAGCACACAGTTTAACAATGTAACTAATCCATTAAAATTTGCAGATTTAGCAGTTCCACTGTTAATAGAAAGATTAGAGAAACTAGGAGCTTTAAAAAGAAACTTTAGAGCTAAGATAGCTGGAGGAGCATCTATGTTTAACTTTTCGGATAAAAGCATGATTATGGATATAGGAAACAGAAATGGGATAGCAGTAAAAGATGCTCTTAAAAAATATTCAATTCCGTTATTGGCTGAAGATATTGGAGGAAATAAAGGTAGAACGATGATTTTTAATACCTCTGATGGGATGGTTCAAATAAAGACTGTAGGCATGGGTGTAAAAGAACTTTAATAAAAATTGGAGTGATACTAATTTGAATAAGATTAAGGTTTTAATAGTAGATGATTCTGCTTTAATGAGAAAAATTATTTCAGATATGGTAAATGAAGAATCAGATATGGAAGTTATAAATACAGCAAGAAATGGTGAAGATTTACTCACTAAATTACAGAATAATTTGCCGGATGTCATAACTTTGGATGTAGAGATGCCTAAGATGGATGGTATCAAAGCACTGAAAGAAATGAAAAAAAATAATATTAATATACCGGTAATAGTTTTAAGTAGTGTTTCGCAGAAGGGACCTCAGCTTACAATGGAATGCCTTGAGGCTGGAGCTTTTGACTTTTTGCCTAAGCCTTCAGGAGCAATATCTCTTGATATAAATAAGGTGAAAATAGGTTTGATTCAAAGAATAAGACTAGCCTATGAAAAATCAAAAGTACAAGCTAGGCCAATAGTTAGACCTGCAGCAGTTGAAAATAGAGCTATAAAAAGAAATAGTCTGGAAAAAATAGATGCAGTGGTTATAGGTGCATCTACAGGAGGACCAAAGGCATTATATGCTGTTATTACTGCGTTTCCAGAAAAATTAGGAGTGCCTGTATTTGTTGTTCAGCATATGCCCGTTGGATTTACAAAGGCCTTTGCTGAAAGACTTAACTTAAACAGCAAAATAAAAGTTGTAGAGGCAGCAGAGGGTATGAGTATAGAAAAGGATACAGTATATATAGCTCAGGGCGGATTTCATATGGAAGTAGGAACAGATAGAAAAATTCACCTAAACACAGAACCTACTTTATGGGGAGTTAGGCCTGCGGTGGATAAGCTATTTATATCAGCTGCAAAGCTATACGGATCCCATATAATAAGTGCTGTTCTCACAGGCATGGGGAAAGATGGCGCTCAGGGAACAATAGAAATTAAGAAAAGTGGTGGTATCACCTTAGCAGAAGATAAATCCACATGTACCATATACGGTATGCCTAAGGCTGCTTTTGAAACAGGAATGGTAGATATTGTGTTACCAATAGATAATATAGCTAATGAAATAGTAAAAGCAGTATGTGGAAAAGGGAGGTAGTCTTTATGGATATGGCTTATTTTGAGCAGTGGGTTTTAAAGGAGTTTAATATAAATTTATCCGCCTACAAGTCCAATCAACTGCATAGAAGAATAGGAAGCCTAATGTCTAGAGTAGGGGTTAGCACTGTAGAAGAATATATAACATTACTAAAAAAAGATCCTGCTCAAAAACAAAAATTTTTGGACTTTATAACTATAAATGTTTCTGAATTTTTTAGAAATCCTGAGATATTTGAAGATTTGAAGGATAAATTAAAAAATGAATTGTTAAAGAACGGTAGTTCAATTAAGATATGGAGTGCAGCCTGCTCTATCGGAGCAGAACCTTATTCCATAGCTATGTATTTAGATGAACTTTCACCTATGGGAAGGCATAAAATAATTGCAACAGATATAGACAACACTATATTAGATAAAGCTAAAAAGGGTGAGTATGTCTTATCGGAAATAAAAAATGTGAAAAAAGAATATTTGAGTAAGTATTTTACCATAAAGGACGATAAATATAATATTAGTCCAAAAATAAAAAGTATGGTAACCTTTAAAAAACATGACCTAATACTTGAAAATTATGAAAGAGATTTTGATTTGATTGTATGCAGAAATGTGGTAATATATTTTAATCAGGATGTAAAAGACCAAATTTATAAAAAATTTAGTCAGTCATTAAAAAAAGGCGGATTACTATTTGTAGGTGCAACGGAAAGTATTTATAATTACAGAGATTATGGTTTTGAAAAAGCTTCTACATTTATATATAGAAAGTTATAAGGAGGTAATAAAATGGATACATCACAGTATATGTCGATGTTTTTAGAAGAATCAATGGACAACCTACAGACTTTAAATGATTCACTACTCCAACTTGAGCAGGAGCCAAATGATATAGATAAATTAAATGAGATATTCAGAGTAGCCCATACTATAAAAGGAATGGCTGCCACAATGGGATTTAATCAGATGGCAGAACTTACTCATAAAATGGAAGATGTACTTTCAGAATTTAGAGATGGACAACTAAAGGTTACGCAAAAAGTTGTCACTGTATTATTTAAATGCCTTGATACTTTGGAACAGATGGTTAATAATATATCTGACGGGATAGAGGGTGAGGTGACAATTGAAGAGATAATTAAAGAACTTGGATCCATTACAGATAGTAAGGAAGAAAAGAAGGAAGAAAGTATTAAAGATATAGAAGAACCAGCTTTAGAAGAAAATAAAAATGTGCCTTTAGATTTAAATGAATATGATATAAATATAGTAAAACAAGCTGAAGATAGAGGCTATAAATCATATCAAATAGGGATTATTTTAAGCGAAAATACCCTGTTGAAATCAGCTAGAGCATTTCTAATATTTAAGAGTTTAGAAGAGTGCGGGGAAATAATAAAGTCAGTACCAAGTACAGAAGATATAGAAAGTGAAAACTTTGAATTTGAGATAGATTTAGTTTTCTTATCAACAAAAGAAAAAGGTGAAATTTATGAAACTCTGATGAATATATCAGAAGTAGATAAGGTTTTTGTTGATGAAGTAGATGTAAAAGCAGAAAAAGCTAAGAAAGTTGAAATGAAGCTGGAAACTGTTAAAGTTGAAGAAATAAAAGCTACTATAGAACCAAAGCCTGCAGCAGTGGAAAAAGTACAAACTAAAGTAAATAATACAAAACCTGCTCAGAAAGAAGTGCATAAGAAGGCTCACCAGTCTGTAAGAGTAGACTTAGAAAGATTGGATAAGTTTATGAATATGGTGTCTGAACTTGTTATTCATAGAACAAGGTTAGAGCAAATTAGCAGTAATCATAGATTAAATGATCTAAATGAAACATTAGAACAGGTTGCAAGAACTACTTCAGACCTACAAGACCTAGTAATGAAGATAAGAATGCTTCCTTTAGACTCCGTATTTAATAGATTCCCAAGAATGATAAGAGATTTATCAGTAGAACTTGGAAAGGAAATGGAGCTTATAATTCAAGGAGCAGATACTGAACTTGATAGAACTGTAATAGACGAAATAGGAGAACCACTTATCCATTTGATAAGAAATGCAGCAGATCATGGTGTAGAGTCAAAAGAAAAGAGAATTGCACAAGGAAAAGATCCCGTAGGTAAGATAAGGCTTATAGCATACCAGGAAGGAACTAAGGCTGTAATAAAAGTTGAAGATGATGGTTCTGGAATACCTGTGGATAAAGTTAAGGCTAAAGCTGAAAGATTAGGTATAAATACAGATGGTATGACTGATAATGATATTAGGAATCTAATATTCATGCAGGGATTTAGTACCAATGAACAAGTTACAGATATTTCCGGTAGAGGCGTTGGTATGGATGTTGTAAAAACTAAAATATCAGCACTTGGAGGAACTGTAGATGTAATCAGCGAAAAAGATAAAGGTTCTACTTTTATAATAAGACTTCCATTGACCCTACAGATAATTCAAGCTTTACTTGTAAATGTAGGTAATGAGACTATGGCTATATCACTAGGATATATTGATAGAGTTATAGACTATAGTGATGATTTAGTAAAAATGACTAATAATAAAGAAGTTATAATTTATAATGGTAATGTGACACCACTTATCAGACTTAATAAGAGATTAGATGTTGAAAAATCAAATAGCAATAAAAATTATATAGTAATTGTCAAAGTAGGAGAGAAAACAGTAGGTCTTATGGTAGATGGACTTCTTGGACAGAAAGAAATAGTTATAAAACCTCTTGGAAAAACACTTCAAGGGTTAAAAGAATATATAGGAGCAACAATACTTGGAGACGGCCTTGTAACATTAATATTAGATGTTGCTGCCTTAGTGTAAGGAGGTATAATGCATATATGAGCTATCAAGACCTTACAACATTACAACTAGATGCATTAAGTGAAGTGGGAAATATAGGCGCAGGAAATGCTGCTACAGCGTTATCACAGCTTATAAATAAAAAGATAGATATGACAGTACCTGCAATTAATATAGTGCCTTTTGATGATATATTTTCAAGTATAGGTGGAGATGAAATAGTTGTAGGCGTTATAGTAAGAGTACTGGGAGAAATTCCAGGAAATATATTGTTTGTCTTTGAAAAGGATACAGCATTAAATTTAGTAGAGATTTTGACAGGGCTTCAAGAAGAGTATTTAAGTGATATGGGAAATTCAGTAATATGTGAAATTGGCAATATTATATCAAGTTCCTATATGAATGCAATAGCAAAGTTCACAGGACTAACTGTAATGCCTTCAGTTCCAGCAGTAACCTATGATATGTTAGGAGCAATACTCTCTACAACATTCATAGAATCAGGCCAATTTGATGATTATGTGCTTGATATAGAAACATTATTTATACAAAATAATGAAGAAATAAGCGGGCATTTTTATTATGTACCAATGCCTGGTTCACTTGAAAAAATATTAAGCACTTTAGGAGTGTGAAGTGAAACTTGAATCAGATGGGGGGGTTAAAGCCCATTTGATTCTTAGTTGAACGAATCCAGGGACGTAGCCGCTCTTTACTTCTCTGACGATAGGAAGAGAAGTATTAGAGCGGGTAGTCATCGGATAAGATAGTTACAACAGGAGTAAATAAATTTGGAGGGAAGAAAATGGCTAAAGTATTAATTGTTGACGACGCTGCTTTTATGAGAATGATGATAAAGGATATATTAGAAAAGAATGGATTCCAAGTAGTTGGAGAAGCAAATAATGGAATAAAGGCTGTAGAGCTATATAAAAAAGAAAGACCAGATGTGGTTACAATGGACATAACTATGCCTGATATGGATGGTATAGATGCTGTAAAAGAAATAAAAGCCTTTGATCCAGCAGCAAAAATAATAATGTGCTCTGCTATGGGGCAACAAACAATGGTTATGGATGCTATAAAGGCAGGAGCAAGAGATTTTATAGTAAAACCATTCCAACCAGATAGAGTTTTAGAAGCTATTAAAAAAGTTGTAGGATAGA
This sequence comes from Clostridium magnum DSM 2767, assembly GCF_001623875.1. Classification (GTDB taxonomy): domain Bacteria; phylum Bacillota; class Clostridia; order Clostridiales; family Clostridiaceae; genus Clostridium_AM; species Clostridium_AM magnum. The sequence goes on from NZ_LWAE01000001.1 coordinate 1,118,465, forward strand.
AATAAGTTAAGAATTAAGAGTGAAGAGTTAAGAGTTAAGGAGAATTTTTCTCCACTTTGTTACGAAAAATCTTAAATTTGAAATGTATTGAAGCAAAGCTTCAATAATATTATATTTTAGATTTTCTGTAGCGTTAGCGAAAGAAAATCATCCATAACTATTAACTCTAAATTCTTAACTCTTAACTAAAATCTTTGTAGTTATATAAAGTTGAGAATTTAGAATTGAGAATTAAGGAAGTTTTGCCACTGAAAAACTAGTGAATTTGGAGTATTATTTTTGATATTATAGATTTATAGCTTGGATAATAAAGTGGACATATATCGCGGCTTTATTATCAGATTACCTTCATTCTTAATTCCAAGTTCTCAATTCTGAAATTTAAATTTTTAGAGTTGAATATAGGGGCTTAAAACTACTTATTATATGGAGGTGTAGATTATGCAGGTTGTTATATTTAAGTTAAATAATGAGCAGTTTGCTGTAGAAACAGCAAAAGTGCAAAGTATAAATGATGCTATGGAAATAACTAGAGTTCCAAAGGCTCCAAGGCATATAAAGGGACTTATAAATCTAAGGGGTAATGTTATCTCCCTTCTTGATATAAATCTTTTATTGGATGTTCAAAAGGAAGAAGAAAAACAAAATAATATAATTATACTTGAGATGGAAGATGAATTAGTAGGAATAACTGTAGATCAAGTAGATGAAGTATTAGATGTAGAAGAGGATATCATAGAAAAGATCAGTGATGATAGAAAAAAAGCTTATATTGAAGGAGTTATTAATTTTAAGGAAAGAATAGTAACCCTAATAGATATAGACAAGCTTCTTTCAAATTAGAATTAATAACTAAGGCTAAGAAATTCTTTATTTAGAAATGAGGGAAAAAAATGGCAGACGTATTATCACAAAGCGAAATAGACGCCCTTTTAGCTGCGTTATCAGCGGGAGAACTAACGCCAGACGAGGTGCCAAAGGAAGAAGAAAAGCAAAAAGTAAAACCTTATGACTTTAGAAGTCCTCAGAAGTTCTCTAAGGATCACATAAGGACTCTTGAGCTTATTCATGATAATTATGCCAGAATAATTTCAAACTACCTAACAGCACAGGTTAGAGCTAATGTAAAAGTAAAAATAGAATCTGTTCAGCAAATAACTTATGAAGAGTTTATTCATTCTGTACCCAATCCAACTATTCTAACTATATTTAGAATGCCTCCTTTAAGTGGCTCTGTATTATTCGAAACTAATCCTCAATTTGTTTTTGAAATAATAGACGTACTATTAGGCGGCAAAGGAATGGGAAAGTATAAATTAAGGGAATTTACAGATATAGATAAAAATATCATAAAAGTTGTTAACACAGGACTTATCTCAAATCTAAAACTTGCATGGGAAGATGTACTAGAGATTCAAACTGAAATTGAAGGTCTTGAAACGAATCCAGCCTTAAATCAAACATTGGCACCTAATGAACCAGTAGCTTTAATAACTTTTTCTGTAGAAATGGGCAAAAGCAGTACTTTTCTTAACATCTGTATACCATATCTTAGTATAGAAAAAGTTCTTGATAAGTTAGTTGTTCAATACTGGTTCCAGGATAACGATGAGGATATTATAAACGAGTCAAGAGAAAAACTAAGAGATAGACTTAATATAGTAAATATGAAGCTTAGTGCAGTACTAGGAACAGCAGATATCACCGTAAATGATTTTCTAAATTTAGGCGTAGGTGATGTTGTTACTTTAAAAGAAAAGAATAATAGTCCTGTTAAGCTAACGGTGGAAGATAAACCATATTGTTACGGAAAGCCTGGAATAATTGGCAAAAACATGGGCATTCAGATAATAGATATTATAGATAAGGAAGTGGAAAATTATGGGTAATGGCTTTCTTTCACAGGAAGAAATAGATGCACTATTAAATGGAGGAGGAGATGCACAAACTGAATCATCAGTAGATGTATCTGCTGCAGCACAGGATTTACCTGAATTAACAGATGTAGAAAAAGACTTACTTGGAGAAATTGGTAATATATCTATGGGTTCTGCCTCCACAGCACTTTCTACAATATTAAATCAGCCGGTAAATATAACTACTCCAGTAGTAAGTGTTACTATGTTGAAAAATTTAAAAGATGAATTCGAAGTTCCAAATATAGCTTTGGAAGTTAAATATATAAGCGGAATAATGGGAGAAAATCTTCTAGTAATGAAGATTACAGATGCATTCGTAATTGCCAATCTTATGATGGGAGGGGATGGGAACGTTCCAGACCATACTGAAGAATTAACTGAAATAGAGTTAAGTGCAGTTTCTGAAGCGATGAATCAAATGATAGGTTCTGCAGCTACATCAATGGCTACCATGTTTATGAGAGAGGTAAATATATCACCTCCTATATCAAAGATTTGGAGTGAGATAACAACACCTCTATCAGAAAATATATCAGATGATGAACCTATAGTAAAAGTATCTTTTTCACTAACAATAGGTAATTTAGTAGATAGTAATATAATGCAAATTTTACCAATAGCTACTGCTAAAAAGATAGTATCTATAATGATGGGTCAGGAAGAGCCAGAGAAACAGCCAGAACAAACAGCACACGCAGCTTATTCTCAGCCAGAACCACAACCAATGTACCAGCAGCAACCAGTTCAGCAAGATATGCAATATCAAATGGCACAGCATCAACCTATATATGAAAAACCTGCAGAAATGCATAGACCACCAGTGGAAGTGCAGCAGGCAAGCTTCCAGCCTTTAACTCAAACACAGTCTAGTCAAGGAATGCCTAAAAATATAGATTTAATATTAGATGTACCTTTAGAAATATCTGTAGTACTAGGACGTACTAAGAAAAACATTAAAGATATACTAAGTTTAGGAACAGGTTCATTGATAGAACTTGATAAACTCGCAGAAGAACCAGTAGAAATATTGGTAAATGGTAAAAAAGTAGCTTATGGAGAAGTTGTAGTAGTTGATGAAAATTTTGGTGTAAGAATTACAAGTATTGTAAGCAATGAAGAGAGAATTAAATCACTGGGAAGATAAAAAGCAGCCTTTTAGAAAGGCTGTTTTTTATGTGGATTTTTAATCAAATTAACTAGAGTATTAAAGTGGTAAAATAACGAGACTTTGAGCGTAAAATAGAGTAAATACTTTCTTTTATGGGTATAAACATTATTAGTATATAGTCGATAATATAACTAAGTAATAATAGTAGAAGTTTAAATGTAACCAGAGGAGTGTATAGATATGAAAATAAATGGAGTTAATCCAAGTAAAATAGTGAACATTTACTCAAGTCAAGCAAAGAGCGTAGAGAAAAAAGCAGAGGTTTCACAGAAGGATTCTATTCAGATATCATCACTTGGAAAAAACCTAAGTTCATATTCTTTAGACGATAAATTTGTGAATTCAAATGAGAAGATAGAAACTATAAAGAATCAAATAGCAAATGGTACTTATTCCAGAGATTCAAAATTAGTAGCGGCAAAAATTCTTGAAGAAATAAGGGGAAATAGTTAAGAGTTAAGAGTTGAGAGTTGAGAATTAAGAATTAACAGTTAAGGATAATTTTTTATGATAAAACATAAAAATTTAAATTTAAGGTTTTTCGACGGAAGGAGAAAAATCATCTATAACTCTTAATTCATAATTATTAACTAAAGAAACACGGAGGTTAGAGATGACTCAGGAATTAAATAGAATAATGATTAAAGAGTATAAAGCCCTTCAGGATTTACTGGGAGCTTTAGATGAACAATTTGGGTATTTAACAAAAAGAGAAGTTTTTGCGTTAGATGGGATAACCAGAAAAATTGAAAATTGTGCTAGAGAAGTAGCTCGCTTTGAGGTGGAGAGAAGAAATATAACAAAGGGCGAAGCTATGAGTAAAATAATAGATAACTTAAAGAATGAAGAGTTAGAAAACAATTATAGAAATATAAAAAAACTTTTAGAGGAAATTCAGTTACAAAAGGATACAAATGAGCTTTTAATAAGACAAGGTCTAGGATTTACTACACAGATGTTAAATTTTCTAAATCCTGATAGAGGACCAAAGACTTATACTGCTTATGGTAAGAGAAAATAAGCAGAGAGCCAAAATCTATGATTTTGTGCGAATCGCTTACTCCTCTGACAATAGGAAGAGGAGTTTCATTAAAAAGGGGGAAAAAGAATGTCCGGTTTATTTGGGACTCTTAATATATCAACAAGAGGGCTTTTTGCACAACAAAGAGCTATTGATACAACATCACATAATATAGCCAATGCCAATACTGAAGGGTATTCAAGACAAAGGGTAACTCTGCAAACATCAAGGCCACAAAGTATTCCTGGTAGTGCTGGCCAAGTAGGAACTGGTGTAGATGTCTCTGCGGTTAACAGGGTAAGAGACAGCTTTCTAGATTATCAGGTAAGAGTTGAAAATGGTGTAAATGGCCAATATACAGGTCGTGATAAATTCTTGAGTCAGATAGAGAATATAATGAACGAGCCTACAGACACAGGTATATCTACATTGATAGGTAAGTTTTTTGATTCCTGGAATACACTAGCAACTTCTGCAAAAGAATCAAATGCTAGGTCAATAGTTGCTCAGCAGGCACTAGCTTTAACCAATGAACTAAATCATACCTATACAGAATTGGAAAAGTTAAAAGAAAATGCTCAAGAAGTAATAAAGAATACGGTTTTTGATGTAAATGGTATGTTAAGCCAGATAAGTCAATTGAATCAGCAGATAAAACAGGTAAGCGTATCAGGAAATAATCCAAACGATTTAATGGATAAGAGGGATTTATTATTAGATCAGTTAAGTTCCAAGTTTGGAATAAAGGTTGATAAAAAGGCCTTCGAGGGAATTAATGTAACTACTTCCGCTGATGCTAATGATAATGGTAATGGAAGTGCACCACTAGGGTCAGATGGTAAGACACCATTAAATATAACTCAGGCTATATTGCCAGGGGCTAATAATGCAACACCAGCTGAGCCAACAGCGAAATTTTCTTATATAAGTGAAATAAATCCTCCATCAGGAAAAAAGGCTGGAGAAGAAGGTGTTTATACAGTTGTTTACTATAAAAATGGTGATATGACTGATGATGCAAATAAAGTATCTATAAAGGTTACATTAGAAGATACAGAAGATTCTAATGCTGAGGAGAAATTTAATCAGTTAAATGAATGCAGAGTGCTATGGGCAAACGATAATGGTGTAGCTTTTAAAGTAAAAGAGGTACAAGATCCAAACTATCCTGAGGACACAACTAAAAAAGCTAAACAATTAGCTGGTGGTGATGGAGATGCAAGTAATTTAGCGGATGGTCAAAGCTGTGATTTTAAGGAACTTGCACTTTTTCAAGCACCTACCGGTGAATTAAAAGGATATATGTCTGTACAGCAAGATATAGAGACCTATGAGGATCAGTTGAATAAGCTTGCAAAAGGCTTAGCATTTGCAGTAAATGGTATATTGAGCCAAAGTGATACACCAACTGCAGATGTAAAAGATTCAGCAAATAAAATAATTAGTGCAAATAACTTTTTTGTAAATGCTGATAAAAAATCGCAATATGCTGCAACATCAAGTACAGATACAGCTGCTATAGCTAATATAGACACTGCAGAACAGGAAATTACTGCTGCCAATATTACTATAAATCAGGCTATAATAGATAATCCACTGCTTATAAAAACTGCTGCAAAATATGATGAAAATGGAAACAACTTAAGTGGAGAAAGTGATGGAAGCAGAGCATTAGCAGTACAAATGCTTAGAGATAGACTGATGTCTATTCAAGATATAAAAAAGGATACTAAAAGAACGGAATTTTTAAGCGGAATATTAAAGACAGATTCAACTGTAAGTGGTTTGAAAACAATATCAAATGATACAGGCGGCATGACTATAGACAGTTACTTTAAGGATACAGTAGATAGGCTTGGCATACAGGAGCAGGAAGCTAGGAGAATGGTGGACAACCAAGCGAAGCTTCTGGCAGGCTTTAAAGAATCAAGAGACTCAGTATCTGGAGTTTCTCTTGATGAGGAAATGGCAAACTTAGTCCAGTTTCAGCACTGTTATCAAGCAAATGCAAAAATTATTTCTACAGTGGATGAATTGCTTGATGTGGTTATAAATGGATTGAAAAGATAGAAACTATATTTAAGAAATTTAAGAAAGTTATTACAGGGTAATTCTGTAATAGCTTCAAGCTTATAATTAATAATATGGGGTGATTACACAGTGAGAGTAACTAATAAAATGCTCGCTAATAACTTTTTAAGCGACATGAATGTAAACCTTAATAACATGAAAACCCTTCAGCAGCAGATGGCATCAGGAAAAAAATTTAGAAGAGCTTCTGATGACCCATTTAATGTAGCTAGAGCCATGCAGATGCATAGTTCCATAAATGCAAATCAACAGTATAATAAGAATATAACTAATGTTATAAACTGGATGGATACCACAGATACAGCCCTTGGTCAAATGGGAAATGTATTTCAATCAATAAGAGAAAAATTAGTATCAGCAGGAAATGCAGCCTATGGTTCAGATGAAAGACAAAAAATAAAAGATGAAATAAATCAAAGAGTTGGGCAAGTAGCTCAGATATTAAATACAAGCTTTGATGGTGAGTATATATTTGCAGGAACCCGTGGAGCATCTAAGCCAGTAGATTCTAAAACACAATTCAATATACCAGCCAAGGTTGATAAAACCAATAGTTCTGGTGGAGATGCTGTACTAAGTGGTGACTTTACAGGCGCAAGTGCTCTAAGTTATAAAATAAAAGTGACTGGAGTAACTGTAGCAACAGGTAACGTTACAACTGCAGAATATTCTACAGACAATGGATCCACTTGGACAAGTACCACAGTATCTGGAGGGACTTTTGATATAGGTAATGGATTAAAAATAAAGATTAATGATGCAACCGCTAATGCAAATGGAGATGTTTATAGTTTTTCAATAAATCAAGATTTTAAGCTTACCTATTGTAATAGTGATGGAACTGAGATGGTAGTAGATCCTGTACAGTCTGATATTGTAACAGATGTGGCAGCCAATTGGAGTGGTAAGGATATAAAATTCAGTATTGCCGACTCCTCTACTGCGACACCAGTTGAAGAATCAATATCTTTAGGAGATTTTACTGCAGCTGGAAAAACAATAAAGGATGTAGTAGACGATATTAATGGAAAATTAAATAGTTCTTCTAGCTTGAAAGGTAAATTGGTAGCGGAACAGACTGCAGATAACAGAATATCTTTTAAAGCATTAGGAAACGATATAATTAAGATACTTCCTGATGTGGTGGGGCCACCTCCTAGTACTTCTGTTACAGATTTGCAAAGTTCTATAAATAAACAGCTGCCATCTACCCAGTTTGACAATATTCAATCTAAACGTCAGACTGAGCTTTCACAGGGCGTTTTAGTTGGATATAATGTTTCAGCTGTGGATGTTCTCAAGTACGGAACAAGTGAACAGGATGATATAAGAAATCTTTTAGATAGAGTAGTAAAGCATTTAAATGGTATGGTAGAACAGAAGGATGCTTCAGGAAATGTTTTAAAAGATTCTTCTGGCAATATCTTATATATTGCAGATTCATCAAAGGCAACATCAGCCCTTACCAATGATGATTTGAAGGATATGGATAAAGCTATGTCACAAATCCTAAAGGTGCGCTCAGAGGTAGGAGCAAAGCAAAATAGAATGGAGAGCGCTAAAGAACAAAATGAACAATCAAACTTGGATATGACAGATATACTCTCAAAAACAGAAGATATAGATATAACAGAAAAAACTATGGAATTTGCCACAATGCAGACAGTTTATTTGGCATCATTGCAGACCAGTGCAAAGGTTCTACAGCCAACGCTGATGGATTATATGAGATAACTATTTCAATTGACAGTTGACAGTTGACAGTTGACAATGAAAGGAGAGTTTTTTTCTTTGGCAGAAAACTTTGTTATTGTCCATTGTCCGTTGTCCGTTGTTCATTGCTAAATGAGGTGTTAAGGATAATGAAATTGAACACAAAATATCATGGAGTTAGAGAATACGAAGAAAAAGATATTTTAAGTTTTAAAAAGGGTCTTCCAGGTTTTGAAGGATTAAATAAATTTATCATATTCCCTGTAGAAGATAATGAGATATTTAGCATTCTTCATTCCTTAGAAGATGACAGTATAGGATTAGTGGTTGTTTCTCCTTTTTATGTAATAAAGAATTATGAATTTAAGTTAGAGGATGAAAAAATTGATGAATTAAAAATAGAAAGTCCTGAGGATGTATTGGTTTTAAATACAGTAACCTTAAATTCAGCTATAGAAAAAATTACAGTTAACTTAAAAGCTCCAATAATTATAAATATAAAGAACAAATTAGGGGAACAAATAATACTAGATAATCCTAATTATTCTATAAGACATTCATTATTTGAGAAATAATCAACTACAATATTGTACAAAAATATTTTGCGGAAAAATATCTTTATGAAAATATATAAGGTAGTGATTTTGGATGGTATAGAGCTGCCGAGGAGATGATTGGATGTTAGTCATAAGTAGAAAGAAAGGTGAATCACTTCTAATTGGAGATGATATAGAAATAACTATAATAAAAACAGATGACAATTCGGTAAAACTTTCTATATCAGCGCCTAAAAGTGTAACCATATTAAGAAAAGAATTATATAAAGAAGTAGAGCAAGAAAATAAAAATGCAGCAGCCATGGATATTAGTATACTAAAAAATATAAAAAAATAGTTTTGGATTTATTTAAAGTAATAGGGGGGTTAAGTATGGAAATTAGAAACATAAATCAAGCAGGACAATCTACATTACCATTAAATGTGAGTATTCCATCAAGTCCAGCAAATACACAAGGAACTGTACAGGAAACAATTGTGATAGGTGATGGAGCAAAAGGAAGCCAACAGAATGATACTTATCAAGAAAACAGTGGTCAAAAAAATTTGACAGAAAAAGAAGTAGGTAAGGCCGTAGATAAGCTAAATAAACTTCTTGAAGACAAAGCTACTCATGCAGAATATGAAGTTTACGGAAAAGGTAAAGATTTAATTGTAAGAATAGTAGATAACAAGACCAAAGAAGTAGTACAAGAACTGCCACCAAAACAAATAATTGATATGATAGATAAGTTTTGTGAATTAGCAGGAATGTTTGTGGACAAGAAAGCATAATTATTATTTATTTATTTATTTAACTTCTAAATCTGGGGGTGGGATTTTATGGAGTTTAGGTTAAATAAAATAGACCCGGAAGTACGTGAAAGGGTTAAAGAAACTACAAGTGCAGGAAAAATTCACACAAAGACAGGCATAGTTATAAATAAGGATACCAAGAAGAACAAAGAAGATAATGAAGCGGACTTTGAAGATGAATTAAAGAGACAAAAGAAAAAAGGGAAGAAAAAGCTTTTTGTAGAAGCTGTAAAGGTAGAAGAAGTACAAATACCAGTCTATAAAGAAGCAGATAGTTCATCAGAGGATGAAAATAGGGGTCATTTTCTTGATGTGCGAAAATAATTTTTAAGAATTAAGATTTGGCTCTTTTGAAGAAGCTAATCTTAATTCTTCATTTTAAGCAGGGAAAAAATACTTTATCCGATGGGGTTTGAAACTCCACCTGATTCAAGTTTTCACTTCATTATTATTTTTATATTTAATTTTTAGAAGTTAGTAATTAAGAGTTAATAAATGTATACGATAATGAAGTATGGGTAATATGTTTCAGAAAAAGATCATAATTTAAAAAATGTATTTTAGAATATTAAATTTTAAACATAAAAGGGGTGTTGTACATGTATGCAACAAACGCATATAATGCATATAAAACTAATAGTGTAAATTACGCTTCAAAGGATCAACTGCTGCTTATGCTAGTTGAAGGAGCAGTTAAATTTGCGAAAATTGGTAGACAAGCAATTTTAGATAAAGATGTAAAAAGAGCACATGAAAATATAGTAAAAACTCAAAATATATTCTACGAACTAATGGCAACCTTAGATGTGAATAAAGGTGGAGAATGGGCAAAAGGACTAATGAGCGTATATGAGTTTATAACAAGAAGACTTATGGATGCTAATATTAAAAAGGATGTAGAAATAATGAATGAGGTTATTCCTTTGATTGAGGATATAAAGGATACTTGGGAACAGGCTTATAAGGTAGCTAAAGGGATGAAATAATAATTAATAGTTGACAATAAAGGAGGATTTTTTTCATAATTTGTTAAGGAAAATCTAAGAATAAAGTATCATTGAAGTACTGATTTAATAGTGATGAATTTTACCTTAATTGTCAATTGTCAATTCAAAAGAAGGGGGATATATATGAGTATAAGTGCAACTAGCAACACTTCCAGTTCTAGTTTGTTAAGAATATCAGGAATGGCATCTGGTATTGATACAGATAGTGTCGTTAAATCTATGCTTTCAAGCTACCAAACGAGGATAGACAAAGCTAATCAAGCTAAGCAAACGGTACAATGGAAACAAGAAGCATATAGAGATATTATAAAGGATATAAAAGGATTACAGGAATATTTTGATCCACTTTCAAGTAAATATATGTTGTCCGGAAATTCTTTAAACATTAATACAGCTGCAAGTGATGATACATCTATAGTTTCAGCAACAGTAGGGTCAACTGCTAAGTCTGGAACTTATAAGGTTAATGTCAATCAATTGGCAACACAAGCTAAGATTGAAGGAAGCACTAAAGATTCACTTGTAGAAGTAACGAATTTATCAAATTGGAGTGGTAAAGTACTTGATTTTGGGTCTAGCGGAAGTATAACATTAAGTGCTATAGATACCGCTATGAACTCAAGTAATATGTCTAAATTGGCATCAGATATAAATCAACAAATTGCATCTAATGGTACATTAAAGGGCAAGATTTCTGCATCTTATGTAAATGATGGAACTCATAATTATATTAAGTTTACATCTACAGCATCTATTACATTGGATGGAACTGATGTAGATGGTGGCACTACTGTTTCTGATATAGGCGGCAGCGATTTAACTATTAATGGTGGAATATCTTCTACTTCAAAATTAGTTTCAGATTTAAATTTTTCAGCAGGATCTATAAAATTTACTTTGACTAATGGAAGTACTAATTCTACTGTTTCGCTTACTGTAGATGCAAATACTACTGTACAAAATCTAATTGATCAAGTTAATAGTTCAACTGATGGTGCTGTTACTTTAAGTGTAGATACTATTACAGGTAAATTTTCATTTCAATCAAAAGATTATGGTTCTTCTTCAAATATTAGTATAACTAATGATGCAACTGCAGCTAATGATATAGTAAATGAATTAGGTATATCATCTACTACAGGTATAGGTAAAGATGCTATAGTTGCAATTACTGAACCAGGACGATCAGAAGTAACTACTACTCAAAGTTCTAATAAATTTACTTTAAATGGTGTTACTTATAATCTTGTTGGAGTTAATAATGCAACAAATCCAGATTCTAATATAACTATAACCGCAAATTCAGATACAGTTGTTAGTAATGTTAAAAAATTCATTGAGGATTATAATTCACTAATATCAAAAATTAATACAAAGTTAACAGAAAAGAAAAATAGTGATTATGCTCCACTAACTGATGCTCAAAAAGAAGCTATGAGCGAAGATCAAATAAGTGCATGGGAAACTAAAGCAAAGGTTGGAATACTTAGAAAAGATGACTATTTAAGTAGTTTAATGACTCAAGTGAGGGGAATATTTTCTTCACCAGTATATAGTAGTTATAATAGTTCAGATACTAGCGCAGGAAAAATAGCACTAAGTTTTGGTAAGTATGCAGCTAATGCCATAGGTATAGATACTTCAACAGATTACACTGATGGAGGTAAGCTTATTATTAGTGATGAAACAAAATTAAAAACTGCTATTGAGAATAATATTGATGATTTTAAAAAATTATTTATTGGAGCTTCAGAAGCCGCTTTAGGCACTAATGAGCCTTATGTTGGCTCAGAGAAGTATATGGAAGATGGTTTATTCAAAAGAATGGATATTATACTTAGAGATTATGTAGCAGCACCGGGTCTAGGAGAAGATGGTACTTATACTTTATCTGGAAGTATGAATATATTTGTAAATAAGCAATATGATTATAGTTCTTCAGGTTCTTCAGGAAAAAATACATTACCAGATCAAGTATATAAACAAACTTCAAGTATTAGTAAAATCACAAGGCAAATGTCAGATGCTGAAACTAGATATTATGCTAAATTTACAGCCTTAGAAACAGCTATGAACAATTTGAATGCACAACAGGCTCAACTTAGCTCTATGCTTGGAACAGGCTAATTAGAAATAAATTTTTAATAATCATTGTAGATAGCGTATTGTTAAATTTTATTTAATAAAGAAGGTGATGAATTGTCGTTAGAAGAAAGTTTTATTAAATATAAAAATGTAACTTTGACTATTATGGAAATAGTTAAGTCTGAACAATACGAAAAATTAGATGAGTTTTTTAGTCAAAGACAATTGATTTTAGATGATATTAATAAACTAAATTGTTCGAAGGAACAATTGAAAGAGTTTTATGTAAAATATGATATAGAAAACTTGCATAAAACCTTGGAAGAAGAAATGAAAAATAGAAAAGAAGAGTTGTTAGTAAAAATAAGGCAAACTCAGAAAAGAAAAGTAGCAGTCAGTGGATATAATAATCTACAAGCTAAAGCTGTATTCTTAAGTAAAGAACTTTAAAGAAATTATTAGAACAATATTATAGTTAGATTCCCACAAACCCATTAGTAAGTAATGATAACTTTCTAATGGGTTTGTTTTAGTATTTTATTAACTCCATATGTCAAATTTATAATGTTTAGGGTATCAGTTCAGATTGTCTAAATAACAAAGAATTTAGGGGAAATATTTTGTTTACTAGAGAATGGAACTTTCTGTATAATATACATACAGGAACTTTTGTTCGTATAAATTTGGATTTAAATACTATATCTTTCTGTAGTTAACAATTGAAAATAAATTAAGATGGAGGAATTAGGATTACGAATGAAGGTTTTCTGAGAGGAAGAAGTGAAAGGGGATAAAAAATGGAGACTATAACTAAAGTAAATACTAGGAGCCAAGTAACAAGTATGTATTTAATAAAGAAGGCACAAATGGGAGATAAAGAGGCAATTGAAGATATAGTCACAAGATTTATCCCTTTTATAATAAAAACCTGCAGAAGAATCTATATAAGAGGATTTGAGTTGGAAGATTTGATACAAATAGGACAAGTGTCTATTATCAAGGCTATAAATAATTATAAAACAAATAGAAGGTATGCATTTACTACATATGCAGTGAGCACTGTTAAGACAAATCTCTATAGATTGATGAAATATAAGGTGAATTCTGTAAGTGAGATAAGTCTAAATGCAGTAAATAATAAAGGTTATGAAATTATTGATATCTTAGCTTCCAAGGATAACGTAGAAGATGATATTATAGAAAATGAAGAAAAGAGAAGGCTTCATGCTGAAATAAATAGGCTCTCTCACAGGGAAAAAGAGATTATATTTTGGTTTTACTTTGAAAATAGAACTTTAGATGAATATGCAAGAGAGAAAGGAATTTGCTACAGAGCAGCAGTAGAGAGAAAGAGAGGAGCCATAAAAAAACTTAGGCGGCAGATGGGTCAAATATAAGGTTTTAGAGAGGGATTTTAACTCGAGGACTAAATATGCTAGATTTATAATGTCACATTTTTCTAAAGTATCCCTATATATTAAGTGAAAGGAGTTGATATACATGGCTGCTATAGTAACAAAATTAAGTAGTACATTAGTTCTTAAGTACAACGATGGAGTAGATGCAGAAGGAAAGGACATAATCAAATCACAGAGGTTTGCAAAAGTAAAAACTACAGCTGTTGAACAGGACATATTAGATGTGACATTGGAGATGGAAAAACTATTAGGAAAGACTTTAAATGAAGTCATAAGGGAAGACCAAAGTGGAATAACTGCGGTTTAGTTAATAGTTAAGAATTAATAGTGAATAGTTAAGGAAGAATTAAGGGTGTATATCTCTGCTTTACAAATAAAGCAGACCAACTCTTAATTATCAACTATTCACTATTAACTAAAAAAGAGGGGGGTATGTGCAATGAGTAATATACTAGTAATGAACTTTCTAAATGAAGGTGGAAAAAAGACTTCTATAAGGGTTAATAATATAAAGGATACTGTCACTGAAGCAGAGGTAAAGGCGGCTATGGATGTTGTTATTGCCAAAAATATATTTACATCCACAGGTGGTGACTTAAAGACCAAGGACTCAGCAGAATTGGTAGATAAAACTTCTACTGAATTTGCAGTTAAGTAATTAGTAAATCATGCAGTGGAGCAGCTAATGTTAAAGTTAGCTGCTTTATTATATAAAAGGAGGCTTGTATATGAATGCAGATCTTTTAACTACTATAGGTAACGTAGGGTTTCCGATTGCGGTGTCTGTTTATCTGTTAGTTAGATTTGAAGGCAAATTAGAAGCGCTTACTTTGAGTATAAACGATCTTTCAAGCAGTATAAAAAGTTTGCTTATAAAATCTGATGACAAATAGTTTTTTTGTATGTAAAATATTAAGTATAGTTAAGATGAAAGATTTGGAGAGTGGAAGATTATGTGTAGGATAAATCCAAAAGTAGATTTTGCCTTTAAAAAGCTATTTGGAAGTGAAGATAATAAAGACTTGCTTATCTCCTTTATAAATTCAGTTTTATCAGAAGATGAACAAATAAAAGATGTAGAATTAAAGAATCCATATAATCTAGCAAATTATAAAAATGGTAAAATGTCAATTTTAGACATAAAGGCAGTAGATGAAAAGGGAATATGGTATGATATAGAAATGCAGATTGCAGAACAAGGATATTATGATAAAAGAGCTTTTTACTATTGGGCTAAAGTATATTCTGACCAGATAGAAAGTGGAGAAGATTTCGATCTCTTAAGAAAAACTATAGGAATAAATATTTTGGATTTTAATTATTTAAATGAAGAAGATTTTCATAATGTTTATAGAGTATATAACCAGAAAAGCAAAAATACATTTTCAGATATGTTTCAAATGCATTTTATAGAATTAGGAAAGTTTAATAAAGGTTTTAAAGAAATAAAAACAGCCTTGGATAGATGGATTGTATTTTTAAATAGAGCTTATGAAATTAATAGAGATAAGATACCATCTGAGTTAGCAGAAGATATAAGTATAAAAAAAGCTATAGAGAAACTAGATATTATGTATTTAAACGTAGAGGAAAAAGAGATATATGAAAATGATCTTAAAAGGCTTAGGGTACACAAAGCTGAAATAAAGACTGCAGAGGACAAAGGAAGAAAAAAAGAAAAAATTCAGATAGCTAAAAATTTATTATATGTCTTAGATGTTGAGACAATAGCTCTAAAGACGGGACTTACTGTAGGTGAAATAAATAATCTAAAAAAACACTAGAGCATAATAAAATACCAGAAGAATTAGCCTTAGATGAAAATATAAAAAAGCTATAGAAAAGCTTGATATTATGTATTTGGATTAAAGAAGAAAGAGAAATATACGAGAGTGATTTGAAAAAAACTAAGAGATCAAAAAGCAGAATTAAAAACTGCTGAAAGAAACTACTAAATGTATAGAGATATACTTTAGTAGTTTTTTTATTTATAAAAAATTTGGATAACACAGTTTCAGCTACAAAATTAAAAAAATACAAAAAAACTTTGCCTACTTAGTGCCTAGGAGTATATATATTAATCAGAAGAAATAGTCAGTAACTGAAAAATAAAATCTTTCATATTACTTTTGCGGGGAGGGATTATTATAAATAAAGTTGATATTAATACTTTAATTAAAAGTGCACAAGCTGGTGATAAAAAATCATTAGAGCAAATAATAAAAATGTACAAACCCTTCATCATAAAAAAAGCTTCACAGATTTATATAAATGGATACGAAGTAGAGGATTTAATACAAATAGGTGTTATGGCACTAATGAAAGCAGTTAATAAGTACAAAGTAGATAGAAAAGTTGCTTTTACTACATATGCTGTAACTGTAATTAAAAATGCCTTTAATGAAGAATTGAGGAAGGTTATAAGTAAAAAATGGGATGAAAAGTTTAAATGCAGTTTAAACAATGTAAATAGAGATGGATTAGAGCTTATGGAACTATTAGCTTCTGATGAAGATGTAGAAGAGGAGTTTATTTTAAAAGAGAAGATAACCATACTAAAAAAAGCCTTAAATCAGTTAACGGAAGATGAAAGAGAACTAATTGATTGGTTTTATTTTAAAAACAAGCCCTTGAAGGAATATGGAATAAAAAAAGGTATAAATATGAACACATTGGCTAAGAGGAAGGGTAGGGTTTTGGAGAAACTTAAAGGGTATTTTAGAGAACTAAACTTAAACTACTAACTCTACACTCTTAATTCTTAACTAAAAAAATTGAGGGGTGTTAACATTGGTAAACATATTAATAAAAGAGAATAATCTAATGGTATTTCAGCCGAAGCTTGCAAAACTTCTGGGGCTTAATGAGACAATAATACTAAATCAAATACATTACTGGCTGGAGAAGAAGAAAAATATTATTGACGGAAGGCCTTGGGTTTATAATACCTATGAAAATTGGCAGGAGCAGATTTGTTTTCTTTCTGTAAGTACTATAACACCACTTTACAAGTAATTTAAGTTACCAAAAAATACAACGTACCAAATACCTCTTAATTATCAATACTAATATTGAGCAAACCAGCACTGATTAGGAGGTATCTAGTACTATGATTAGTATTGACGAAAAATCAACAATTAAAACAATAGAAAATTATTTAAGTAAATATCGCTCCATCTTCAATAAGCGGAGCTTTCATATATTTATTTTACTTGTTACTGCTATGCTTTCAACTCAAGAAGTTCGTTCTATAAAATTTTTATATGACAATTTTATCAAAAAGTATTGGAATAAAGTTCTTAATAGCTTTTATTATTTTTTATCCTATACAAACTTCTCGATAGAGAGCTTAATGTTTGCAACAGTAAAAATAGCAATCTCACTTATTCCCGAAGAGCTTAAGTCTACTATAACTATATTCTTAATTATAGATGACACACTTCAAGCTAAATTTGGAGATAAGTTTGATTGTTACGGTAAGCTTTTTGACCATACAAAGCATGATGGCACCTCTTTCTTAAATGGACATTGCTTTGTATCATTGGTTATAAGCATCCCTATACTCTTTTGTGGTAAAATCAAATACCTTACATTGCCAGTTGGATATAAACTCTATGATAAGAGTGAAACCAAACTTGAAATAGCTGGTAAGATGATACAAAACATTATGCTGTTACTATTAGATTACCAAGTTATAGTGTTATGCGATAGTTGGTACACTAAAAGACCTTTTCTAAATATGTTCAGAAATTATACCAATCTTTCTATCATAGGGGCAGTCCGTTCTGATACCAGCATATATGATTTATGTCCAGAACCTACTGGAAAAAGAGGACGCCCAAGAAAGAAAGGTTTAAAACTTAATATTAGAGATTTTGACTACACTAAAGAGGATGACTACTATATTGCAACTAAAAAGGTTTTAACAAATTTGTTTAATGAACCTGTTATAGTAACAGTAACAACTACAGATGTAGATAAATTCTCATCTGTAAGAGTTTATATTTGCTCCATAGAGCCATCAGATATACAAATTTTTAAAAACTATACTGTAGATGAATGTAAAGCTGATAAAGAAAGACCAACTCTTATTCCATTTTTTGCATATAAATTCAGATGGAATATAGAAGTGTTTTTCTATCAACATAAATTCTTTTGGTCTTTTGGTAACTACATGGTACGAAATAAAAAGGCAATAGAAAATTATACTAATTTACTGGCTATCGCCTATAGCTTTGTAGTAATATTGCCTTTTATTCATAAGTCTTTTTCTAAATATAAATTTCAAAGTCCTCAAGAAATTAAAAATGCTATCTCTTACCAAATATCAAAAGAATTAATATTAAGCACTTTCGTGCAAAAGATACAAAAGAGCAATATTAATCAAGAAGCTTTAGAGGCAATTAATTCCTTAATATATTTAGATGAGGTTAGTTAATTTTCTTGTAAAGTGGTGTACTATAAAAAAGGCTATAAAGAAATTGGAGGGTATGGGTATAGTTATAGCTGGTAATTTTAATAGATCTAAGGTAGATAAAACTAAATGGTATACCATAGATTATAAAGCTTTAGAAGAATTATATGAGGCTGAAAATGATAAGGAGAAGGATAGAGAGAGCTGTGAAGATAAAATAGCAACGACCACGGACAAGGTTAACCAAAGCAGTGATATAAATAATCAATGCACAGACATAAATAACCAAACCACAGACATAAATGAATTGTCCAAAGGAGAAGAAATACCAGAGGAAGAGGTAAATTCTAACGGACCAATACCAGAAACTACTACAGAAACTAACTCACAGGATAATAATAAAGATGATAGTAAGGCCCAGGGGCAAGAAAGTAATTCTCCTGAGGATTTAATTTTATTCCCGGAAGAATCAGTAGATGGATTTAAGAAAATAGTCTGTTTTTACAGCGAAAATATAAGACTTCCTGGTTCCTATGAATTAGAAAAAATAAAATATCTCCATGATGAATTTAAAGAACCGAAACTTATTATACTTGCCCTGCAGCAGGCAATAGAAAGAAATGCAAGAAATTTAAGATATGTGGAGACAGTATTATACAATTGGCGGGATAATGGTATAAAAACTTTAGAAGAAGCTGAAAAATTTATTGAGAGTTATAAAAAGTATAAGGGGGATGGAGACAATGGACAATTTAAAGGAATCCATGGGCAGAATAAATGCTATAATTCAAAAACTTCGAGAACAGACGGCACAAAATGGTCAGGATATAAACCACCAGAGCCAAAGAGAAGAACAGATACAGATGATTCAGGACTCATCTGAAAAAGATAGGGGAAACTTATGTGTTATTAATAATTCTAAGGATAAAAAAGCTTTGCAAGCAGAGAAATTAAAGATATCTAATGGTGAATGTCCAATCTGTGAAGGAAGGGGGTTTACCATAAAGAATAGTTCTAAATATCAAGATACAATAGTTTTTTGCAAATGTAGAGAAATGGATAAAACTCGAGTTTTGTGGAAGAACTCTGGTATTGAAACTGAAAAGAATAGACTTACCTTTGGAAATTATAAGATCTACAACAGAAGCACTGAGAAAGCTAAAGAGGCAGCTATAGACTATTTTAGAAACTTCAACAATATAAGGTCTACTAGAAAAAACAGCATAGGTTTTTTGGGACAAGTAGGCTCAGGAAAAACTCACTTAAGTATTGCCATAGGCTTAAACCTATTAGCTAAAAATATTCCAGTAGTCTATATGTCCTATAGAGATGAAATTCTAAAGCTTAAACAGAATATTTTAGATGAAGAGTACTATGCTAGTTGTCTGAGAAGATACAAGCTTGCTGAGGTGCTTATTATTGATGATTTGTTTAAGGGAAAGATTAATGAGTCTGATATTAATATAATTTTTGAAATTATAAATTATAGATACATGAATAATCGCCCAATGATTGTGTCCTCTGAATTTACAGCAGAAAAACTTTTATATTTTGATGAAGGGGTAGGCAGTAGGATTATTGAGATGTGTAAGGATTATATGGTGGAGATTGAGGGGAAGGATAATAATTATAGGGTGAATAGTTAGGGATTTTAGGTAAAATTTACATATAACCTAAGGTGTAAAGAGGTGTTGTAACCTTCCGATAACATTATTACAATAATGAAATACTAAATTTAGATAGACGAGTTTTAAGCTAAATTAGGGTTACTGAATTAACAAAACCATATAATTAAATGTTAAAATTGTCTATCTAAAAAAGAAACAAAAAGTCAAAAAAAGTAGTAAAGTTAACAAAAATAGTACCGATAAATATGTTACAAAACAAAAATTAAATAGAAAATTTAAAAAAATTAAACTTAAAATTAAAAAAATGCTAAAGTTAACAAAAATAATTACGATAACTAAGTATAAGACAAAGAAAAATAATCTTAAGTGGCCACTTAGATTAGTTAGTAAAAATGAAAATCATTAGTTATAGTAAAACCGCCGATGAAACAGTAAGTTTTATTGTGGAGGTAAGTCGTAAAAAGTATTAGGACAAGTTTTTGAAATTATAATTTATCTCAGTTAGTAAGCGTTAAGTTAATTGACAATTGATAGCTAAAAGTTGACGGTTTAATAATTGTCAATTGTCCAATGTTAATTGTCTATTGATAAAGTGCTTAACTATAAATAAAAAATAAGGGCAAGGACGCCCGTTAAAATTCAGGGAGGAATTTATTATGATAATTAATCACAATTTACCAGGTATGAATGCAATAAACAGAATGAATGCTAATTCAGCAACTGCAAGTAAGTCAATGCAAAAACTTTCTTCAGGTCTTAGAATTAATAATGCAGCAGATGATGCGGCAGGATTAGCTATATCTGAAAAAATGAGAGGACAAATAAGAGGTCTTGATCAGGCTTCTGGTAATGCTCAAGATGGTATATCAATGATTCAAACTGCTGAAGGTGCACTAAATGAAACTCACAGCATACTTCAAAGAATGAGAGAGTTATCAGTTCAGTCAGCTAATGATACTAATAATGATACAGACAGAGGACAGATACAGAAGGAAATGGACCAATTAAAGGGTGAAATAACAAGAATATCAAGTGATACAGAATTTAATACTAAGAAGTTGTTAAATGGAGACATGGGTAAAACAGCTCAACAAGGAGCTGGTGCTGCAGTCTATAGTAATTTACAAGCTACAGGTTCTGATTTGACAAGTGGTAGTTATTCATTAGATATGGTAGCTGCTGGAACGGATACATTCACAGTTACATCAGGAGCTACAGCTGTTACAGCAGCTACAATACAAAATGATATTACAGTTCAAGCTGGAGCTCAGATAAAATATGGAGCATATACACTAGATGTTTCTAATTTTAGTGCTGGAACATCAGCAGACCTAAAATTAACAGGACCAGATGGAACTGTAACTAACGTTACGGGAGCAGCTCTTAATGCTGCTGTAGATATTGCAGGGGTTCATTTTGATTTTGCGACTGAAAATATTACTGGAAATGGTACTGCAAAATTTGATTTAACTTCTAATGGTTTAGAGATTGATTTATCTGGAGATAAAGCTGTTAATAATTCAGCAATTGCTGCATATGATGGTAGCACTCTAAATATTGGGGGATTTGAACTTACTGTTCTTACAAACCATGGTGCAAATGGTAATGCGAAAGCTATTAATGTTGTTGATAAATCAGTGAAATTCCAAATTGGTGCAAATGAAGATCAAAACACTCAATTAGCAATAAATAATATGAGTGCTACTGCACTAGGGGTCAATAATATTGATGTTACTTCTCAAGCAGGTGCTAATTCAGCAATCACAACTATCCAAACAGCAATTGACACAGTATCATCTGAAAGAGCAAAGTTAGGTGCTTATACTAATAGATTAGAGCATACAATAGCTAACTTAGGAACTTCATCAGAAAACTTAACATCAGCTGAATCAAGAATAAGAGACGTTGATATGGCAAAAGAAATGTCAACATTCTCAAAGAATAATATTCTTTCTCAGGCTGCTCAGGCTATGCTTGCACAAGCTAACCAACAACCACAACAGGTTCTTCAGTTATTAAGATAATTTAAGCAGGTAACTAAAATCCTTAATTTTCAGTTAGTCCCGTAGTTAAAAGTGAATATTTTTTAACTTCATTAAAAAAGTAGTATTAAAGAGTCAGGGCGAAAGTTCTGGCTCTTTTCCATATGTCAATGCCTATAGCTATTGCTTGCCTAATTCAGTTTTATTCAAAATAGAGTATTAATAAGATATTTTTGCAACTCGACAATATTTTACTTAATATTCATAGGATAAAGAGAAAGACTGAACTTTTCAAAATTATCTCAGGGGAAAGAGCTGTTAGTTAATATAAATAAATTTGGATTGTAGAAAATGGAAACTGTAGGACTAAGATTCTGCAGTTTCTTTTTTGTGTTTAAAGAAAAGGGGATGTGGTAAAATATATGTAATAAGGGGCGCGAAAATGGTATGGAAAAGGAACGGTGGTAGGGAGTATAGTTATATAATTAAGCTGAGTGAGTTGTTAAAAGAGTTAGAAGGGAGAGAATAATATGGGTTTAGCAGACAATAATCTATATTTTACCTATGAACAATTCTTGGAGTTAGCGGAGAGTATAAGAGCTAATACTGGCTACAGGACAGAATACACTAATGGAGAAATTATATAGCTTAGTCCAAGTGCAAAACATAGCATGAGTATTAATAATACAATAGCTATTCTAAGAGGGAAATTACCTAGTAATTGTATGGCAATTAGTGAGCTGCATGTTAAATTTGCAGATGGTGAATACAGAATACCAGATGTATCTGTATTTTGCGGTAAAGATATAAAAGATAAGTATAATAATGATACACTACATTTAGAGATGCCTAAGTTAATTTTTGAAGTATTAAGTGATTCCACTGAAAAACATGATAGAGAATATAAAATGAAACTATATGCTGATGCTGGAATAGAAGAGTATTTACTGGTAGATTATAAAAATAGAACCATAGAGGAATATTATTTAGATGGCAGTTCCTATAAATTAAAAGGTATTTATAAAAATGAGGACAACTGTAAATTATTGTTATATTCGCAAGTAACTTTTAAAGCAGAGAATGTTTTTGAACCTTTTATTAATGGATAACATACAAAATTGATTAATAACTAAGGTAGAGGAGATGATAAGATTACTATGGATAGTCATAAAGTAAACATATTAGATAAGCTAAAATCAAAAGAGGCAATAGATATATTTAAGGAAAATTATAGAGATGATATCTGTAAGGAGCGTGGGAATATTTATGAAGAGAATATCCTTAGGCGGAAGTGATTTTAAAGAATTTGTAACGGAAAATTTCTATTTGGTAGATAAAACCTTATTTATAAAAGAAATCATAGATGATGGATCAAAGGTTATATTGCTACCAAGACCAAGACGTTTTGGAAAGACTTTGAATATAAGTATATTGAGGTGTTTTTTTGAAAAAACAGAAGAGACAAACGAAGAGCTTTTTTAAAGACTTGAAAATATATACAGACAAAGAAGTAATGGCAAAGCAAGGGCAGTACCCTGTTATATTCATTACTTTTAAAGATGAAAAACATTCTAAATGGGAACATTGTAAAATAGGTCTGAAAAAAATTATAAAAGATGAATTTGCTAAACATAGATACCTTTTAAAAAGTGATATTTTAGACTCTTTTGAAAAAGATGAGTTTATAAGAATACTAGAAGAAAAAGCAGATTATGTAACTTATTTGAGAGGATTGAAAATACTAAGTAATTATTTATATAGATTTCATAAACAAAAGGTAGTAATACTCATAGATGAATATGATGTACCTATTCAAAGTGGATATTTAAAAGGATACTATGATGAAATAATAGAATTTATGAGAAACTTCTTAAGTGCAGGCTTGAAGGACAATGAACATTTAGAAAAAGCCGTACTAACAGGAATACTAAGGGTGGCGAAGGAAAGCATATTTTCAGGATTAAATAATATTAATGTGTGTACTTTATTAAGTTCAAGATATAGTGAGTATTTTGGCTTTACAGAAGAAGAGGTTTTAGATATTCTAAAATATTATGGAATAGAAGCTAATTTTGAAGAATTGAAAAATTGGTACAATGGATATATTTTTGGAGATAGAGTTATATATAATCCATGGTCGGTATTAAATTATGTATATAATTTTAAAGATGGCTTTAAACCTTATTGGACTAATACTTCCAGTAATGACTTAGTAAAAATGCTGGTTACAAAAGGTGGAGCAGAGTTAAAAAAGAGTTGGAGCAACTTATCCAAGGTGATGTTATAGAAAAAATCGTAAATGAAGATATATTTATAGCAGAAATAGATAGGGGAACTGAAAGTGTATGGAGTTTTTTACTTTTTAGTGGATATCTTAAAGTTGTAAAAAAGAGACGTAATGAGGGAGAATTGCACTGCAATTTAAGTATACCTAATAAGGAAGTAAATTATTTGTATAGACAGATAATACTCAGCTGGTTTAGAGAAAGCATAAATAATGATCAATTCAATACAATGCTTAAAAGCCTTGTAACAGGAGATATAAAACTTTTGGAAAGATATTAAAGATTTTTGTAAAAAACAGCATGAGCTACTTTGACCCTGCAGGAAGCCAAAGTGAAAAAGTATATCACGCCTTTGTACTTGGAATGCTCTTAGGACTTGGAGATAACTATGAAGTGAAATCTAACCGTGAGAGTGGATATGGAAGATATGATGTTAGTGTAATTCCAAAGGCCACAAGCAAAATAGGAATAGTAATGGAATTCAAAAAAGTAGATGAAGATGAAGAGGAAGACCTGGAAAAAGCAGCAGATGCAGCACTGGAACAGATTAAAGAAAGGGATTATAGAGCAGAGCTTATAGAAAGAGGAGTTGAAAATATAATTGAGCTTGGTATAGCTTTTGAGGGGAAAAGGGTATTGGTTAAGCAGTGAGTATTATAAATAACCATTTTATTGAGGTAAACTTACTAGTTGTTTTAAATACGCCTTAATAAAGTGGCTATTTTGTTATGAAAAAAATAAAAAGAATTTTTATTTTAATGTAAAGTTTCTTCAATTTCAATCGAATAATTAATTAACAAGAAATAATAGGAAACATAAGAAAAAAATATTTGAAATGGATATAAAGTTTCCTATAAATACACCGAATAAATTAATATAAAAGTTTATAAAGAAAAAGTCAGGACGACTAGTATACCTATTATACTCTGCAGGAGGCGGAAGTCAGTAGGTGTATTAGTTGTACTTTTTTTATTATTAAAATCCAAGGAGGGAAATTAAATGTTAGTATTAGGCAGGAAGCCAGGGGAGTACATCGTAATTGGCGACAATATTAAAGTAAAGGTTGTTAAAAGTGAAGCAGGTGATTTAAGACTTGCTATTGAAGCACCAAGGGATGTTAAGATCACTAGAGGTGAGGTTTGGGAAGAACAACTTAGACAAGCTAAATAATTTAATAAGGGAAGTACTCAGGAGGAGTCAATTATTCTCGTAGTTCAGCAGGATGCTGAAGGGGCGGGGATAGTTGGCTTCTTTTTTAATTGAAAGTTGACAATTGACTCAAAACAGATTCTTAGATCAGGAACAAGCATAGGTGCAAATACAAAAGAAGCTGTACAGGCATCGAGTAAACGGGATTTTTTAATGAAAATGAACATAGCGTTGAAAGAAGCCTCAGAGACAGAATATTGGATAGAACTTTTAATTGCAACTAAGTATATTGATGCTAACGCATCTAAAATATTACTTACCGAATGTAAAGAAATAAATAGAATATTAGGGTCTATAGTTAAAACAACCAAAAACAACTTGAAAATTTCAGATGATTGATAAGGAGACAAAGCCTAACGGCTAAAAACTAAAAACAATAAATTTAAAGATTTTCCGACGTAAAGAAGAAAATCTACCTTGACTGTCAACTGTCCTCTGTCAATTGCTAACTAACCAAGTTTTATTAGTCATCACTGACTTTTAAAAATAAATAAAAACGGTGAACAAGGAAGTTCACTAAAACAAATCAAGGAGGGAATATTATGATAATTAATCACAATTTACCAGGAATGAATGCGATAAACAGAATGAATGCTAATGCAGCAAATGCAAGTAAGTCAATGACAAAACTTTCTTCAGGTCTTAGAATCAACAATGCAGCAGATGATGCGGCGGGATTAGCTATATCTGAAAAAATGAGAGGACAAATCAGAGGTCTTGACCAAGCAGGAGCTAACTCTCAAGATGGTATCTCTATGATTCAAACTGCAGAAGGTGCATTAGGTGAAACTCATAGCATTCTTCAAAGAATGAGAGAACTTGCTGTACAAGCTTCAAATGATACTAATACTGCAAGTGACAGAAATGAAATTCAAAAAGAAGTTAATCAGTTGTCCTCAGAAATAAATAGAATTGCTGGTACAACAGAATTTAACAAGCAAGTATTGATGGATGGAACTAAATCAGCATCACAAGTTACTGGTGCATCTGTTGCTATTACTAAAGCAGGAGCTAATGCAACACAGACTTCATATGAGATTACTTTTACTGCAGCTACAAGTTGTTCTTCATGTATGCTAACTTTCAATGGTACTGATTTAGGCTCATGTATAGGTTCAGTTCAAATAACATGTACATCAGTATCTGGTTCAGTTTCTCAATTAGCAGATCTTATAAATACAACATTAACCTCTGATTGGAAAGCAGTAGCTTCTGGTAATAAGTTAACGGTTACTGCTGTTGAAGGTGGTGCTTGTGATGGTAATGCTGCAGGTGTTGGACTTTGTCTTGCTAGTTTTACCGATACATCATGTGTTACATCAACAAAAACTGATGGTAAAGATGCAGTATGTCAGATACAAAAAATTTCATTAAGTGATGAGACTGTAGCAGAAGGTCTAAAATTTACTATTGGAAATAAAACAGTTGCATTTTACAATAGTAATTCAGGAACTTATGAAAATACTGCTGCTGCAAAGCAAGCATTAGGGGCAGATACTCTTATAGATATTTACTGTTCAGATGGTACAGTAGCATGTGCTGTTGATATAGTAACATGTCTTGTAGGAACTGATGCTGCAGGTTGTGCAAATGCTTGTGGTGTAACATTATGTATATGTGCTAATGAATCTACTGGAGATCAAAATATTTTAGTAGTTACTACAGCTACTTCAGGTGCTGTTGCAGCAGCACAGACTACAGCAAGTTTAACTGCTTCTGAAGGAACAGCATCTGGAGCAGAAAATGGTATGACATTACAAATTGGTGCAAATGCAGATCAAACTTTTAAAGTATCATTTAGCGATATGTCAGCTGCCTCAATTAAAGTTGCAGGAAAAAGCGCTGGTTCGGCAGTAGTTACAAGTACTGGTAAAACAGCATACTTTACTACAACGGCAACTGTAGACAAAGGTGGATCTACTACACAATATTCATTAGATTTGTCAACTGCTAAGAAAGCAACTGCTGCAATTGATGCAATTGATGACTCAATTCAAACTGTATCAGCAGAAAGAAGTAAACTTGGTGCTTATCAAAATAGACTTGAGCACACTATAAGTAACCTTTCTACTGCTTCAGAAAACTTAACATCTGCAGAATCAAGAATTCGTGATGTTGATATGGCTAAAGAAATGTCAACATTCTCAAAGAACAATATTCTTTCTCAGGCTGCTCAGGCTATGCTTGCACAAGCTAACCAACAACCACAGCAGGTTCTTCAGTTATTAAGATAATAATAAAGCTTAATATTAATTTTTGTTAAAGGCAGATGGTGATAACTTCCCATCTGCTTTTAGTTTAGTAAAATAATTATAATAAGGTTTACCAAGGTTTTTTTAGTTTTATTTAGTAAAACAGTTAAGTTTAATTATAAAAATACCGATAAACTAAATATGGATGCAATTTGTGAATAAGGAGATGAAGCTTATGTATGAAGAAATAAAAGAACAGATAAATCAAATTGTAGATAGTATTTATAAGTATGATATAAATAAAGTGATGAATCTAATAGGATGTTTATTTAATTCTATTGATGTTTCTTTGCAAAAAAATGAATTTGAAAATGTTAATTCATTGAATAAAGTGTTAACTATGATGGAAGAAGCAATGAATAATAAAGATTATTTACTATTAGCAGACATTCTGAAATTTGAGCTGTTCCCAATTATACCTAATAAATATATAAATTAAGAAGGGAATAAGGTATATTATGAAGATATATGATAATAACTTAAGATATTTGAAAAAAAATTCCTTGCAAATTTATGATATCATTACTAAAGAGAAAGATTTATATGAAGTTAAAATAAGTGACTTAAAAGAACAAGATAATTGTATTGTAGAAAAAGGAGAAATTAAGTGTTATTTACATAGTATTTATGATAAAATAGCAGAATGTAAAAAAAGTTTATCTCAAGTTAATGAAAATACAGGAACATTAATTTTATTTGGTGTTGGTTATGGTCATGTCTTTAGATATTTAAAGAAAAATGCTTTAAATATAAAGCATGTTATTATTATTGAACCCAATATACAACTCTTTAAAAGATTTTTAAAGTTTAATAAAATAGAGAGTTTGTTAAAGTCTATTCCTAAGATTTCTTTTATAGTAAATAAACCAGCAGAAGAGGTAGCATTAGCACTTGAACAGATGATAGGAGAGGCTATTAATACAAATATACAGTTTGTAAATAGTATAACATATGTTACACTATTTAATGATTATTATAATAAAATGAGTAAACATATTGTAGAAGTATTAAGAAGAATTCGTATGAATACTAGCACTGATTTCCATAATACTTATAGATTACTAGTTAATGTGATGAAAAATTTGAAAGTTCAAGGCTATAAAATGAATAGGTTGAGCGAATTACTAGAAAAAACGCCTGTTATCATTGTTTCTGCTGGGCCATCCTTGAATAAAAATATGAGTATTTTGGAAGAAGCAAAAAATAAGGCAGTTGTTATTGCTGTAGGAACTGCAATTGAAATTCTTGAACAAAACAACATTACTCCTCATTTTAGGGCAGCATTTTCACCACATGTAGATACTACAATATTTAAAAAATTAAAAAATTGTGATGTTCCATTGATTTATACAAACAATTTATATTTTGATATTTTACCAGAATATTCAGGACCAAAGTTTAGACTTATTGCTGATTCAGATATATTAAGCAGATATGTTTATGATAAAGCAAAAATTGAAAATAAGCTTGTTATTTCAGAATTATCAATTGCCAATATAATATTTGAATATTTATGTAATATAGGTTGTAATGATATTATCTTAATTGGTCAAGATCTTGCATATAAGGATAATACAATGTATGCTCAAGGGGCAATTAATAATATTAATGTGAATTTTGAGACTGCTGGACTTATAAAAGATAAAGATTCAGAAGGAAAAGAAATTTATACAGATTCAAAGTTTATGGGAATGAGAGATGCACTGGTTAGAAGTATGAATAGATATCAGGTAGACTCACAAGCAGTTACAAATACCAGTGAGGGAGGTTTATATATACCAAGTACAACCTATATGAAGCTTTCAGATAAATTAAATAAAATGGAAGAACTGTGCAAACTTGAATCTGAAATACAAGCAATTATTCAGCAGGAAAAAAATGAACAAGTTGATAATTTAAAAGATGTTGTTAAAGTTGTTTATGGTATAAAAAAAGAATTACAAGAAATTAAAGAGATAGCTGAAGAACGTGTAACTATGTTAAAGAAAGCCGTAGAAATGAAGGATAAAGGCATAAATCCAAATGAGATATTAAAAGAGTATGAAAAAATCAATAAATTGGAACAAAATATGCTATCAATTCCATTTTATGATATGGTTACGAAATATCAACTGCATGGAAATTATTCAACTACAATTTCAGCCTTTAAATATGACGGTGGAGATCAAAATAAGCAGGTAGAAGCGTTGGAGAATATCTTAATGCGTGTTGGAGTAGAATTAAAGAGTTATTTTGAAATTTTTGAAGCCGTGTTAAGCGAATATAATGATAATTTTATAGAATTTAATTTATTATCACAAGAAGAAATGAACAAACTTCAAAATGAAGAAGTATGTGAAGTAAAAGAGAAAATACAAGAAGAAAGATTGGGAATATTAGGACTACAGGGAGTATACGAAGAAGTAACTGAGAAAGAATAAAATTATTAACGATTAAAGAAAGGAATTTTTGTATGTATGAATTAAAAAGATGTTCAAAATGTGTTACACCGGAAACCCATGAAACAATATTTTTTAATGAAGAAGGAGTTTGTAATGTTTGTAAACAAAATGAATATAAAAAAGAAAACATTAATTGGGCAGAAAGAGAGCTTGAACTTAAAAATCTTTTAGAAGTTTATAGGGGAAGAGGTGATTATGATTGTCTGGTTCCCTTTAGCGGAGGTAAAGATAGTACCTTTACACTTTACAAATTAGTTAAAGATTATAATCTTAAACCATTGGTTATTTCATTTGATCATGGATTTTATAGACCAATGGTAGAGGAGAATAAACTAAGAACTTTTCGAGAATTAGGAGTGGATGTATTAAAATTTACTCCAAACTGGAAAGTTGTAAAGAAATTAATGCTTGAAAGCTTAAAGAGAAAAGGTGATTTTTGTTGGCATTGTCACACAGGAATTTATGCGTATCCTATGCAGGTAGCAATAAAGTACAATGTTCCATTAGTTATATGGGGAGAGCCGAGTGCAGAATATACTTCTTATTACTCATATGATGATGGAATAGAACAAGTAGATGAAGAGAAGTTTAACCGTTTTATAAATTTAGGCATAAATGCTGAAGATATGGTGGGAATGCTTGATGGTAGCATAAGCATGAGAGACTTGAGTCCTTTTACGTATCCTAAACTAAAAGATTTAAAGTCAATTAATTACCGTTCTTTTTGCCTTGGCAGCTATATTCCCTGGGATGTAAGAAAACAAACTGAAATTATAAAGGCCGAACTCAATTGGCAGGAAGAAGATGTTGAAGGTGTTCCTCCTGGATATGGTTACGAAAAAATTGAATGTGCGATGCAAGGAGTAAGGGATTACTTAAAGTATATTAAGAGAGGATATGCAAGAACATCTCACCTTACAAGTATAGATATAAGAAATAATAGGTTAAATAGAGAAGAAGCACTAGAACTTGTTAAAAAATATGAAGGAAAGCGACCAGCTAGCCTTGACGTTTTTCTTGGATACCTTGGAATTACCGAGAAAGAGTTTAACGAAATAGCTTTAAATCAAATTGTGCATCCTAATGAATGTGATCCAGAGGAATTAAAAAAAGGAGAAGAACTATGGGATCAAAAGTTGTGGTTTAAGGGAAACAATAACAAATCAATAAAAGAAATAGTAAAAGAATATGATAATCTTATAAAAGAAAATAAATTGCTTAAGGAAGAAATAGAAAAACTAAAAAGGAAGTAGTAAAAATGATAGCAATTATTGACTATGGAATGGGTAACAAATATTCTGTATTTAATGCTTTAAAGTATCTTGGTATTGATTGCGTAATTACTAATAAAAAAGAAGAAATTAAAAAATGTGATAGAATAATATTGCCCGGTGTAGGGGCTTTTGGTGCTGCAATGGAAGTGTTGGAGAACTCAGGTTTGAAACAAATCTTAGATGAAGAAGTGATTAAAGAAGCTAAGCCTTTTCTAGGTATCTGTTTAGGTATGCAGCTTGTAGCAGAGCATGGATATGAAAAAGGACATTTTAAAGGACTAGGATGGATTAAAGGTGAAGTTATAAAACTTGAGACCAATGAATCCAATCTAAAAGTTCCTCATGTAGGCTGGAATGATATAAGTATTGAGAATAGTACACCGCTTTTAGAAGGACTTAGTAAAGAAAAAGCTTTTTATTTTGTTCATAGTTATGTATTTAAGCCAGAGGATAAAAATGAAATTATTGCTGTATGTAACTATGGGCAAGTTTTTACAGCTGCGTTACAAAAAGATAATATTTTTATAACGCAGTTTCACCCGGAAAAAAGTCAAAAGAATGGATTGGCTATACTCGAGAACTTTTCTAACTGGAGGGGCTAACATGCTTAAAAAGAGAATAATACCCTCTCTTCTTTTAAAAGATGGGAGAATGGTTAAGGGCAAGAACTTTGATAACTTTAGAGACGTTGGAAATCCTATTACAGCGGCAAAGGTATATAATGCTCAGAAGGTAGATGAACTAATATTTTTAGATATATGTCCTTCTGCAGAGAGTCGCGAAAAGGTTTATGATGTTATTAAAGAAGTAGCAACTGAGTGTTTTATGCCTCTTACAGTTGGGGGAGGCATTAAAAATTGTGATGATATAAAAGCGTTTTTAGATATTGGAGCTGATAAAGTATCAATTAATTCCTCAGCAATAAGATATCCTAGTTTAATAAGACAAGCATCAGAGACTTTTGGTGACCAATGTGTGGTTGTTAGTATAGATTATAAAAAAAATATAGAAGGTAAATTGGAAGTTTTTATAGATTCAGGGAAGACTCCTACAGGCATATCTCCATTTGAACATATTTTAAATTGCATAAGTCTAGGTGCTGGTGAGATATTATTAACTAATATTGATAATGAAGGAACAATGCAGGGATATGATATAGAGTTTATAAAATACGTTTCGGAAAATACAAATATACCTATAATTGCATCTGGCGGTGCTGGAACATTGGAGCATTTTTATAACATACTTAAAGAGACGAATGCTTCAGCAGTTTCAGCAGGAAGTATTTTTCATTTTACAGATCAGAGTCCAATTAAGGCAAGATTCTATTTATCAAATAGTGGGATAAATATTAGGGTATAATGAGGAAGGTGACAATTATGGATAATGTATCTTATAGTCATTTTATTGATGGAGAAAGGTTATATCTACGGGAAGTACGGATTGAAGATGTAAATGACGATTATTATAGATGGATGAATGATGAAGAAATAACAGCATATACAGAAAGTAGATTTAGGCCATACTCCATTCATCAACTAAAGGATTATGTTTCTAAAATGGATGGTGAAACCAATTCAATTTTTTTAGCAATTGTCGATAAGGCTACAGATAAACATGTTGGAAACATAAAATTAGGAAACATAAATTGGATTCATAGAATTGGAGATATAGGAATAATAATTGGTGAAAAAAATTATTGGGGCAAAGGCTATGCTACTGAAGCAATAAAACTTTTAACTGCGTATGCTTTTCACAAGCTTAATTTACATAAAGTATGGGCCGTTTGTTATGACCTCAATAAGGGATCAATAGGTGCTTTTAAAAAGGCTGGATTTAATGAAGAAGGCTTACTAAAAGAGCATTATTTTTATAAAGGGAAATATATTAATGAGATAATTTTTGGGCTAACATCTGAGGACTTTAGCAAACTGGAGGGAATAGTTTGATTTATGCAATTATTCAAGCAAGGTTAGGATCATCGAGGTTACCAGGAAAAGTTATGATGGAGATTCAGGGAAAACCTGTTTTGGGGCATGTATATAATAGAATATCTTATAGTAAATTAATAGACAAAATAATTGTTGCAACGAGTGACTTAGATGAAGATAGAAAAATAATTGACTTTTGCAAACTAAATAACATAGACTTTTTTGCTCATAGTGAAAATGATGTACTTACGAGATATTATGAAACTGCCAAAAATAAAGGTATTAGTCCTGGAGACCATGTAGTAAGGATAACAGCGGATTGTCCACTTCATGATGCTAATGTAGTTGATAAGGTCATAAAAGTATTTTTAGATGGGGATTACGACTATGTATCAAATACTTTCGAATATACATATCCAGACGGATTAGATGTTGAGATTTTCTCATTCAATGTGCTAGAGGAGGCTTGGAAAAATGCAAGACTAGCATCTGAAAGAGAGCATGTTACTCCTTATATGAAAAAAAATGATAAGTATAAAAAAACTAATGTGATTTCGGATAAAAAGTACCCTATCTATAGACTTACATTAGACTATAAAGAAGACTATGAGCTTATAAAAAACATCTATGAAGGGATTGGGAAAGCATATTTTAGTTTAGATGAAACTATTAAATTTTTAGAAAAACATATTGACTATACTAGGATAAATGAAAATTATGATATTAATGAAGGATATAGAAAATCATTAAAAGAAGATAGGATAGTTAAGTAATATAATATAGCTTTTTCTAATTAAATAAAATTATAGATTGGTGTGATATAGATGGCGAAAATATTTAACAGAAAATTATATAAATCAAATCAATATTGGGAAAAGGCTTGCAATACTATACTTTCAGGAACTCAGCTTTATAGCAAAGGACCTGAGACTCATATAAAAGGAGTGTCTCCTATATATATTGAGAAAGGAAAGGATGCTCACGTATGGGATCCAGATGGAAACGAATATATAGACTATGACATGGGACTTGGACCTATACTATTAGGTTACTCTTATGAACCAGTAGATAATGCAGTTATAGAGCAGATGAAAAAAGGCATGGGATTTTCTCTTGTGAGTCCAATCGAAGTTGAATATGCAGAGCTTTGTATAGAAAACATACCTTGTGCAGAGAAGGTAAGATTTTTAAAAACTGGTTCTTCTGCTACAGAAGGAGCTATAAGGATTGCAAGAGCATACACTGGGAAAAAGCATATAATACGTGGGGAATATCATGGATGGCATGAGTGGACTGTAGCTGGTGAAAGTGTAAGACAGGGTGGGATACTACCAGAGTTAAAGCAGTATGTACATAAATTTGAATATAACGACTTTGCTACTTTAGAAAAACTCTTTGAACAATATAAAGATGAAATAGCGGCAGTAATTATAGAACCTGTCATATTAGAAGAACCAGAAAATAATTTTCTCCAAAATGCTCTAGATATATGCCATAAAAATGGAGCAATATTAATATTTGACGAAGTAGTTACAGGGTTTAGATTTAGTATAGGAGGGGCACAGAAGTATTTTGGAATAACTCCAGATTTAGCTACCTTTGGTAAAGGAGCTGCCAATGGTATGCCACTTTCCATAATAGCAGGAAAAAGAGAAATAATGGATGATGTGGATAAAAAAATATTTATATCCACAACCTTTGGTGGGGAAACCTTATCTCTTGCAGCAGGCATTGAGGTTATGAATGAGCTTAAAAATAAAGATGTAACGGAAAGAATTTGGAGTTTGGGTAAGAAGATTAAAGAGGAAAGTAATGCAATGGCTGAGAGAATTGGAGTTAACATAAGACTAGAAGGATATCATTGTAGAATGGCATTTGATTATAAAGATAATAATGGCAAAAGGGATTGGTTGTATAATTCCATATTTATGCAGGAGTGTGTAAAAAGGGGAGTCCTTTTAGGGTGGAGTATTTTTCCTTGTTATACTCATACGGATAAAGATATAGATTTTACACTAAATGTGTTTGAGGATGCAATGAGAGTTTATAAGAAAGCCATAGAATCAGGAAATCCAGCTTCCTATATGGAAGGAGAACCTTTAAAAATTGTTTTAGGATAAGTTATTATTAAGTATTGAAGCAGGTGGAAAAATGAGTGGATTTATTTTAGGAACAGTACAATTAGGTACTGATTATGGAATAAATAATATACAGGGTAAGCCTTCCTTAGAGAAGGCTTTTAGCATATTAAAAACAGCTTCAGTGATTTTGTTTTATATCTCCATACTTTTTTGTATATTAAAAATTTAAAACAGCAAGGACTAATAGATAAATTAGGTGTATCTATTTATGATACAGAAGAAATGGAGTATATTATTGATAATTTATCAAATTCTATAGACATAGTTGAACTTTCATTCAATATTTTTGATTTAAAATGGCTTAAAAAGGATTTATTAAAAAAGGCTAAGTTAAAAAACATAGAAATTGCAGTAAGGAGCGTTTTTCTTCAGGGATTATTTTTTACGGATAAGTTAAAAGCATCTAAAGTACATAATAATGCATATGAGTACATTAAAAAATTAAGGGGTTTGTGCGAAATTAAGGAAACTACAATAGAACAATTAGCATTATCATTTATAAAAGGCAATGAAGAAATTGATTATATTCTTATAGGTTGTGAAAATGAGAAGCAGCTTATAAAAAATATTAGAAATTTTGATAAGAAAATAAACTTTACTAAGAAGGATAAAGAATACATATGTGAAAGTTTTGGTAATATTGAAAAAAGAATAATTAACCCAAGGATGTGGAAATAGTTGATATATAGATATGTTTATTACTTTTCAAAATTTACTTGCAAATTTAAATATGATTTAATCTAGTGTAAATCTAAAAATTGTAAAATATTTTAGAAGAGAAAAATTGAATTTTCTATATAGAATAGAATATTTGATATAGTATATGCTAAGGAGATAAATTATGAAAAAACCCAATGTTATAATCACAGGCTCTAATGGAATGTTAGGGAAGGATATAGTTTCTCTCTTTTCAAACAAAGAAAGATTTAACCTACATGGAATAAATAGGAGTAAAAAAGATAATAAAAAAGTATATCAACACGCATGTGATCTAACTGATTTCAATAAAGCAATATCAATATTAAATGAATTAAATCCTGATATAATAATTTATTGTGCAGCTAATGTCAATGTAGATGCATGTGAGAAGGATAAGGAGTATGCTTTAAAACTAAATGCGTATGCAGCGCAAGCTTTAGCTAGTTATAAACCAGTGAAAACGAAATTTGTATATATTTCTACGGATTCTATTTTTGATGGGATAAAAGGAAACTATACCGAAGAAGAAATTGAGAATCCGTTGAATTACTATGCTTATAGCAAATTACAGGGAGAGAAGTTGGTTTTAAAAGAGAATCCTAATACAATAGTTATAAGAACTAATATTTATGGATTTCATATACCAGAAGGAAATTCACTTGTTGAGTGGGCATTAAATAACTTAAAGTATAATAATAAAATTTTAGGTTTTAAAGATGTCTATTTTAATCCAGTGTATACTAAGCAACTTGCAAAGGTTATATTTAATCTTATTGGCATAGATTTTAATGGTATGGTGAATGTTGGCTGTGAAAAAGGATTAAATAAATATGAATTTTTGATAAAGCTAGCTAGAAAGTTTAATCTCGATAGTAGTCTAATAAGTGAAAGTTCAGTGGATGGTATAAGTTTTAAAGCTAAAAGACCTAAAAATACTATACTTAATTTAACTAAACTTAAAAATATAATTAATTATGAAATAGAAATTGATGATGGAATAAACGAAATGTATAATGATTATATTGAACAAGCTTTTATAAAAGGAGGTCTAAAGTGTGAGTAAAATTAAGATTGGAAACAGATTTATAGGAGAAGGTGAAAAGCCATATTTTATAGCTGATATAGCTGCAAATCATGATGGAGATATAAATAGGGCGTTTAAACTTATAGAGATGGCAAAACAGGCTGGAGCAGATGCAGCTAAGTTTCAAAATTTTAAAGCTTCTAAAATAGTTAGTAAAAATGGATTTAAGTCTTTGGAAAAACCACTTTCTCATCAATCTTCTTGGAAAAAGTCAGTTTATGAAGTATACGAAGAAGCTAGTATTCCAGAAGATTGGACAGAAAATCTTAAAAAGAAGTGCGATGAAGTTGAAATTGAGTATATGACTAGCCCATATGATTTTCAATCGGTAGACTTGGTAGATCCTTTTGTTAATGCTTTTAAAATTGGGTCTGGGGATATTACATGGAACGAAATATTGCACTATATAGCAAGTAAAAATAAGCCAGTAATTCTTGCAACAGGTGCATCTACTATGGAAGATGTAGAGAGGGCTATGAATACCATTTATGATATAAATAAAAATATTATTATAATGCAGTGTAATACAAACTATACAGCTAATCGCGAAAATTATAAATATGTGAACTTAAATGTATTAAAAGAATATAAAAAAAAGTTTCCTAATAGCATCTTAGGATTATCAGATCATACATATGGTAATGCTACTGTGCTTGGAGCAATAGCGTTAGGTGCTTGTGTTATAGAAAAACATTTTACTGATGACAACAATAGAGTAGGGCCTGATCATAAATTCTCTATGAATCCAACTACGTGGAGGGATATGGTAGATAGGTCTATAGAACTGTGGTCTGCATTAGGAAATGGAATAAAAAAAATAGAACTGAATGAAAAAGAGACAGTTATGGTTCAGAGAAGAGCACTATACTATACAAAAGATATAAAATTAGGTACCGTTTTAAGTAAAGATGATCTATTTCCTGTAAGGCCAATAAAGGAAGATGGAATACCACCATATGAGCTAGAAAAACTTATAGGTAAAGTATTGGTTAGAGATATAAAGAAAGATAATTATATCAAATGGGAGGATGTAAAATAAATGATATTAGGGGAAAAGATTTACCTTACATCGATAGAAAGGGAAGATTTACATAAACTTATGCATTGGAGGAATAGAGAAGATTTTAGAAAATACTTCAGGGAATATAGAGAAATAAATACTGATATGCAAAACAAGTGGTTCGAATCTAAAGTCTTAAATGATCCTTCAACTATTATGTTTTCAATAAAAAGGGTTTCTGATGATGAACTTTTGGGGTGTTGTGGACTTTGTTATATAAACTGGGTTCATAGACATGCAGATTTATCACTTTACATAGGTTTGAATAATATTTATATTGATGAAGAAGGCTATGCAGAAGAGAGTTGTAGATTGCTTTTTAAATACGGGTTTAATGAGTTAGGCTTGAACAAGATATGGACTGAAATATATGAATTTGATATGAAAAAGATAAAATTGTATAGTGAACTTGGTTTTAAGAAAGATGGTGTGTTAAGGCAAAATTATTTTTACGATGGTAAGTTGTGGGACTCTTATGTATTTTCTATCTTACAAGGTGAATTTATGTGTAAGTAAGGGGGTTAATTTAATGGAGGAATGTAAGTGGTCCAGATATAAATATTGAGGAAACAATATTTATTAAAAAACTTAAAAAAGATACAGTTTGTAACGAAAACTTTAAAATAAGGGAATTTATTATTAAGAAGCTTGAAGAATTTGAAACTTATGATACTGGTCAGATAAATTGTATTGAAAGTTTATTAGTTAAATTTATTAATACTCTGTTAAATTCTACAGAACAAAGTTTATTGAAAGATATAAAAAATTCTGGTTTTGTTAATTTAAATAAAATTAGTGGTAACTATTTTTTACTTAGAATGATAAAAGATGTTATTAAAAAAATATCAAATAATATGAGCTTAATTGTAAGAATAAGAACATCATTGTTTACAGGAGATGCAGAAAAGAAGCAAGTAAAAAGAGTAACTGAAGCTATTAAAGGAGGTGTTGATCTTTCAAATTCTGACGTAGTTACCGATATATATAAAATAAATATTCGTAATAAAAAAATAAAGATATATAGTTGTGAGTTCCTAAAAAATATTCTAAATAAAAAAACATATAGTGGTTGTAAATTTATAATACAAGATAGGACAAAAAGAGAATTTTTAAGCTCAGTTACTGAATTGAAGGATAATATTTCTTACACACAAATTGA
This sequence comes from Clostridium magnum DSM 2767, assembly GCF_001623875.1. Taxonomy (GTDB): domain Bacteria; phylum Bacillota; class Clostridia; order Clostridiales; family Clostridiaceae; genus Clostridium_AM; species Clostridium_AM magnum. The sequence goes on from NZ_LWAE01000001.1 coordinate 1,157,798, forward strand.
AAATCTTCTTAAACTATCTCATAATAACATAATCGTTAAGCCAATTGAAGCATAAAGTGTTGTAAGTTAAAGTGCTTATTCAGCATTTTTTGAGGATGTGAATTTAAGAACCATACCTAATTTAAGTGAAACTTTTAATGTACTATTAAGTTTATTTGATCACATCTTAGGGATTTCTGTATCTGTAGAGGCTGTGACATTAGCAGTTAAAACAGTAGCAAAGCATTTTACACTTTGTAGAGCAGACGGAGGACCAGAGGCTGCATTTTCTCTTGAGCCAGATGAATTAAGACAAATGGTTAAGTCTATAAGAGAGGTTGAAAAAGCACTGGGGGGAGTATCCTATGAATTAACCGAAAAAATGAAAAATAGTAGAGAGTTTTCTCGTTCTTTATTTGTTACTCAGGATATTAAAGAAGGAGAAAAATTTACTGAAGAAAATGTACGTTCCATAAGACCGGGTTTTGGGATGCATCCAAGATATTATTATGATATAATTGGAAAGGAAGCAAAGCAGAATATAGAAAAAGGAACACCTATGAACTGGAATTTGGTTAAATAAATGAAGGGTGATATAAGATGAAACAGTTAATATTAGGTACTGTACAACTAGGACTAGATTACGGAATAAATAATAAAAAAGGAAAGCCTTCCAGTGAGAAGGCTTTTGATATACTTAATACAGCTCATGATAATGGGATAAACCTTGTAGATACAGCATCAGCTTATGGGGATTCAGAAAAAATCATAGGGAATTTTATAAAAGATACAAAAAAGAATTTTAAAATTTCAACTAAAATTCCAAAGTTAAACTTTGACAAAGACATATTAGAACAAGTAAAGATAAGCTTTGAAAATTCAATAAACAATTTAAAAGTATCAGTTATAGAATATTATTTATTTCATAACTTCAATGATTTGGTACTAAAACCGGAAACCATTGACTATTTGTGTAAGCTAAAAAGTGAGGGTGTTATAAATAATATAGGAGTTTCTATATATGATGTACCTGAACTAGAGTTGATACTTAAAGAATACAAAGACTTAATAAATTTTATTCAAATACCTTTTAATATTTTTGATCAAAGATGGATTAAAGGAAATCTTTTAGAAAATGCAAAAGAAGCAGGAATAGAAATTGGAGCAAGAAGTGTTTACCTCCAAGGACTGTTTTTTGCAGATAAAAGAAAAATGGATAAAATTCATTCTAAAACTTTTTACTATGTTTCTAAGTTAAATGAATTGTGTAAGCTGAAAAATATTTCAAAAGAAGAAGCTTTATTTTCTTATGTAAAAGAACAGCTTTTTATAGATTACATATTAATTGGATGCGAAAACAAGGAGCAGCTTGAGCAAAATATTAAAATTTTTAATAAAGAGGTTAAATTTACAAATATAGAAAGGGAATGTATCTGTAATAATTTTTCTGACATTGAAAAAGATATAATTGATCCACGAAGATGGAAATATTGAACATGAGGGTTTTAATTTCTCATGTTTTTATAATGTTTAAAGTATTTTTATATGCTGATAGATTGAGATATAGAAAGTTTGTAGAATTTAATAAATAAAGTGAAATTATGGACGATAAATAGAGTATATAAAAATTCTTTGAAGTTAGTTTTTATCTAGAAGGAGGAAACAGATGGGATACTTTAAGAATAAAAACATACTAGTTATAGGTGGAACAGGAACTATAGGTAGGGGATTAATCACTGAACTTGTTAAAGATGAACCTAATGTTATAAGAATACTAAGTAGAGATGAGTATAAACAATTTATTATGGAGAAAGAACTAGATGACGATAATTTATTTAGATTCCTAATAGGGGATGTAAGAGATTATGATAGATTGGAAAGGGCTATGGAAGGAATAGATGTAGTTTTTAATTTAGCAGCTATGAAACATGTACCAGCTTGTGAATATAATCCTTCAGAGGCAATAAAGACTAATATAACCGGGATGGAAAATGTAATAAAGGCAGCAATACATAATAATGTGGAGTGTGTATTATTTACAAGCTCAGATAAGGCAATAAATCCAACTAATACTTATGGTGCTACAAAACTTCTTGCTGAAAAATTAGTACAAGCTGCTAACTTTAGTAAAGGTACTGCAAGAACTAAATTCGTCGCAGTGAGGTTTGGCAATGTTATGGGGTCTAGAGGTTCTGTTATACCTCTTTTTAAAAATCAAGTAAGAGAAGGCAAAAGTATAACTATTACAGATCCTACTATGACAAGATTTATGATGACATTAAGTCAGGCTGTAAAACTTATCATGACTTCTGCAGAGATAGCATATGGTGGGGAGGCATTCGTACTAAAAATGCCTATTATAAAGCTGCAGGACTTAGCTGAAATTATAGTTGAAGAGACTTGTAAAAAACTTAACATGTGTTTTGAAGAGGTAGAGATTAGGAGTATAGGGTTAAGAGCCGGAGAGAGAAAGTTTGAAGAGCTTATGACAGAAGAAGAGTCAGAATTTGCTTATGATCTTGGGGATATGTATGCTGTAATACCGCCAACTTATATTAAAGATATGAAAAAATACTATTGTGATGAAAAAAAAGCTGAAATAGGTAGTTATAATTCCTCCGATATGGAAGCTATATCTAGAGAGCAGGTGAGACAAATGCTTCTAGATGAAGGATTGGTTTAAAAATACTATCTTAATGGTTTAGGGTAAGATTTAGAAAACTAATACAAATACAAGTTATGTTTAATATGCTATTTAATAATGCTTTTTTATGAAGTGAAAACTTGAATCAGATGGGAGTATTAGAGCGGGTAGTCATCGGATAAAAAATTAGGTGGGTGGTTTTGTGAAAATAGCTATACGTGCCGATGGAGGAGCTAAAATCGGTATGGGTCATATTATGCGTACCCTGGTTTTAGCAAAAGAACTGAGAAAGCATCATAATAAGGTATTTTACATATGCAGGATAGATTCGGAGGATATTCCAAGTTATGACGCTGAGCTTTGTCATAAGTTTTTAAGTGATAAAATTAAAGAAATAGGTATTTCGGATAAATATAAGAAAGGTATAGAAAAGATAACATCAGAGGGTTTTAAAGTTTGTTTTGTAAGAGAAGGTCATTTATTAGAAGATATCAGCACAATTACTGCAGATATTTTGATTACAGATAATTATAATGTAGATGAGAATTATTTTAATAAAACCAAAACTATGTTTAGAAAAACAACATATATAGATGATATGAATCTTTACAAATTCAATGTGGATTTTTTATTAAATCAAAATGTAGATGCTGAGGATTTTAATTACAAAGTAAATGATGATACAAAATTAATTCTTGGTGCTAAATATATAATGCTTAGAGACGAATTTAGGGATTTACCTCCTAAAAATATAAAACCTAAAGCAGGTGATATAATGTTAACTGTAGGTGGAAGTGATCCATTTTATCTTACAGATAAAATTTTATCTTGGGTTAGGGATTTGGAATTTAATTTCCATGTTGTAGTAGGACCCTCTTTTGAACATGGTGAACACCTAAAAAAGTACGAAAACAATAAAATAAAGCTTTATTATAATGCCAATATGTATAAGATAATGGAAAAGTGTGATATAGCTATATCTGCCTGCGGAAGTACATTATATGAACTAGCTGCTTGCGGAGTTCCTACTATAGGAATAATAATAGCAGATAACCAAGCTGGTATTGGTAAAAAATTAAATAGCATGGGAATTATAAAAAACTTAGGTTGGTATGATAAAATAGATAAAGAAGACTTTTTAATTAATGTTAATAAACTTATAAATGACTATGAATTAAGAAGAACAATAAGCCAAAGAGCAAGTAATATCGTAGATGTCAAGGGTGCAGAGAGAATTGCAAAGATTTTAACTGGAAATATTTAAAACTACATATCATAAAGAGATTTTTTATTTTATTATTTTGCATGCAGAAAAAATAAGAGAAGTCTTATCTGTTATTTTTTCTTTGAACTTTGTTATTTTACACATAGGAAGGAGTAATAAATATGAATATACTAGTAACTGGAGGAGCAGGATTTATAGGACGTTGGGTTGTAAAAAGACTTTTGGAAGATGGTCATAGAGTTGTGGCATTAGATAATCTGTCTAATGGAAGTTTAGAAAATATACAGGACCTTCAAGAAAGAGAGGACTTCAAATTTATAATTGGCGATATTAAAGATGAAAAGATACTTGATGAGATTTTTAAAGAAAAGTTTGATATAATATACCATTTAGCTGCATCAATAAATGTTCAAGACAGCATAGATGATCCAAGAACTACTTTCTTTAATGATACAGTTGGTACTTTTAATATATTAGAAAAGGCTAAAATTCAGATGTTTGGTAAAAACGGAAGAATGGATGGGGATGGCTGGGTTTTAGATCCTTCAGAAGATACTTACCCTTGTAAAGTTGTGTTTATGAGCACATGTATGGTTTATGATGTAGCTGGGGCAGCTGGAATAGATGAAAGACATCCAACAAAGCCTGTATCTCCTTATGGAGGAAGTAAAATAGCAGCAGAGAACATGGTGCTTTCATATTGCAATGCATACAAGTTGCCTACTGTTGTTATAAGACCATTTAATACATATGGTCCATTTCAGAAAACTGGAGGAGAAGGTGGAGTTGTTGCTATTTTTATAAATAATTCAATACATGGAAGAGATATTAATATATATGGAGGCGGAGACCAGACAAGAGACTTATTATATGTTAAGGACTGTGCAAGATTTGTTATTATGGCTGGATATTGTGGAAAAGTTAATGGAGAAATAGTTAACGCAGGAACTGGTAGAGATGTAACTATAAATGAATTAGCAGAAATTATATCAAATGATAGAGTAAGTATAAAGCATGTAAAACATATTCATCCTCAAAGCGAAATAATGAAGCTGAAATGTAACTATTCCAAAGCTAAAGAACTTATGGCATGGGAACCAGAATATACGTTGGAACAAGGAATTAAAGAAACTGAACAGTGGATAAAAGGCACTAAGCTTTTAAAATAAGTGGGTGGAATTCTCACATCATTTAGATGGGAGATAGATAGTGTAAGTGGGGTTCTTCGGTTCCCACTAGGGTGACCAGAGATTTCGAGGATAAATTAGAAAAACAATTGAAAGTATTGATTTACAATATTTTTTTGTTTGGTAAAATTACCAAGTTTGTCGACAAGCTTCCTCACTAAGATGGTAGGTGTTTGTAAAAATGTAAAAACGAAGGAGGTATAACCATATGGATATAGCAGCACTATCAATGGTAATGAGTCAATCAAAGGCACAGACAGACAGCAACTGGTATATCGGTAGCCAAGATGGCCATGGATACAAATAAGGAAGCTGGCACACAGATGACAGAAGTGTTGAAGAACTCTGCAGTAGACCCTAATCTAGGGAATCATATAGATCTAAGTGTCTAATGAAGATGGATGAAAAAGAGAATCCAGAGAAAGAGCTACAGCAGGAACTGCAGTGGGTGAAGTATAGGCAGAAGATGCTAGACATCATGGAGGAGAAGCTACTGTTAATGAAACAATTGTCGGAGCAGGCTAAGAAGGGTAATCTCATTGCAAGAGAACTGGAAGAACTAAATACTAGGATAAACGACTTAGCAGCACAGGTTAGAGCACTAGATAGTGAAAGTAGAAGAACGGAAGATGGAAAAATATTAGAATGAGCACTAATGGCAGGAGAAATAGCTATTGGTGCTCATTTTGATGTGGGAGCTATTCCTAATTTGGTAGGGCAAACAGGGCTCAGTTTTCCACCCTACTAGCCCTCCAAAGTTGGAGTAGAGTATACTGTGGCTGCTACTGTAAGTTGAATTTTTTCTCCTACACCTATTCTAAGCCTAAAATATTGGCAACTATCAGCAATGTAAAGATTAGTATGACAATAATTCCAGTAGTGCCGGTATTTACGGCTATAAATGGTATAGAATAGAACCTAATTTTCTGATAAAATAAAAATATAGAAGTATGAATATAATGAATGATAATAGTCAAAGGTAAATATAGAGGAAGTGATTGGATGCCTAAGGGAAAAGGGACCAATAAAGAAAAAGTAATAGATGATAATTTCATAATGTCACCTAAAGATAATGAGTAAGGACGAAAAGGCTAGAATATTATACGAAGCTAAATATGCAGAAATTAGTGACCAAAGGACTAGGATAAAGTCAGCAGAGGAAGAAAAGAAGGAAAAGAAGAAGATGCTATAAACTTTTTGAAACTTGGTGTAAGTGAAGAAATTGTGACTAAAGGAACAGGATTATCAGTAGAAAAAGTAATTGAGCTAAAAAACAAAACGAGTAAATAAATTAGTAAATGTAATTTTGTAATAAGAAGGTGTGGTTAGTTGTATAGTTGGACTAAATATAATTGGACTAAGGCAGAAAAAGAAATATCAGATTCTATTTTTGAGAGATATACAAATGGGGAATTGTCTTACAATGAAGCAACTGAAACAGCTGAAAATTATGGAATACCAGGATGGCTATACAATAGATATTCATTCAATGAAGCAGTAAGAAGATATAACCAGGACTTTTACAAGTATATTGGTAAAGTCAAAAAGGAAGCTCTTGATAGGTTTAAGCTTACAGAAGAAGATGAAAGGCTTTTGAGAGAAAACCCAGACGATATATCACTTATTAAGGGCATTTTACCACTTACTGATGAAGCTATAAAAGAGATAAGGAATAGTATTTTAACTTAGTTCAGAAGATGATGTTGCAGAATCTACTACTGTTCCTGATGGAAATAGTGCAGGAATAACATTAAGTCTTCAGGAACAATTTCTACTTAAACAAGCATTACCGATACTACAGTAATTATTGGAGAGCAAGGATATATTAGAGAACTTGATGAATTGTAGTGAAGCAAATGATGAGGAAGTACTACCAAGATTCAATATTCCAGGAAGGTACATGACTAAATGTGTGTACATGACAGACCTAATGGATCAGATGGTGAAGGATTATAGTATTCAGAACAATGTTAGTCAGACAAACAGCCGTAGATATCGGCACTACCGGCAGTATTTGTTATGCGATTTTTACAGTGCTAACAGTGCCGATATTTTAGGGTGTTAGAGTAGAAATTAACTTTTTATTCTATTTAATAGTGAAAAATATGTGGTGAAATTCATTATGGACTTGGATATAATAATATTATATTATGTAGGAAAATATTTTTATTAGGGGTTGATATATTGAAAAAGTATACATTTACAGTACTTATAGAAAAAGATGAAGATGGAGGCTTTATTGCAACTGTTCCTGAACTTAAAGGTTGCCATACTCAAGGTGATACTATGGTTGAATTAATGGCAAATGTACAAGAAGCAGTAAGATTATGTTTGGAAGTTTCAGAAAAACATGGTATAGATGTATTTAATACTGATTTCATAGAAACAAAGCAGCTTGATATGGTGATGTAATGAGTAGACTAACTATTATTTCAGATAAAGATATGGTGAAAATACTTCAAAAGCTTGGGTTTGGTGAAGTGAGGCAAAATGGTAGTCATAAGTTCTTTGCACATTCTGATGGAAGATGCACTGTAGTGCCAGTTCATGGTAAGGATTTAAAAAGAGGTCTTATTAAAGGTATATTGAAAGATGTAAAAATTACAGATGATGAATACGAAGAACTTAGAAAGAAATTATAGTATATAGAAATATTTCTTTATCGTTAACAGGAAGGAATTTTCCATTCACTAGGGTAACTGTGACTTGGAAAAAATAGTAAATAAGAGGAATAACTATGGATATAGCAGCACTATCAATGGTAATGAGTCAATCAAAGGCACAAACAGCAGCTGGCATAGCAATAAAAAAGGATATAATTGTGATATAATATTATAGTATACCTAATTCAAACTACAGAGACAGGCTTTGTAGTTTCTTTGTTTTGAGAAGGATGTGATCAAAAATAGTAAATAGACTTAAATCTAAAACATCATTAAAATTTGATGTTACTTTTGAATATCATATGGGACAAAATGATAAAAGTTATGCTATAAAGCTAAAAATTGGTGAAAATAAAACCTATGAAATAGATAATATTAAAGAATTTATACTAGCTCTTAAATATACAAATCCCTTAAAGATAAGGGATTTCAGGCTGTTGATAAACATATTTTGTCAGCAGCCTTTTAAATTTTAGCCCGAAAGGGCTTTTTTTTTTTTTTTGAATTCAAAAAGGATTTTAAGATTCTGTGTAGAATTTATATAATATGAGATTTTTTAAAAAGTTAAAAGGAGTTAATTATTATGATTCGAGAAAACAATTCTGCACAACAAGGATTAGAATTAGTGTATATAGAAAATTTAGTTCCCCAAGATCATGTGTTAAGGAAAATTGATAAATATATAGATTTTTCATTTATTAGAGATTTAACTAAGGATCTCTATTGTCCTGATAATGGAAGACCAGCAATTCCACCAGTTGTTTTATTCAAAATGTTGTTTATAGGTTACTTATTTGGAATAAGATCAGAGCGACAGCTCGTAAAAGAAATTGAAGTAAATGTAGCATATCGTTGGTTTTTAGGGCTTTCATTAACAGATAAAATTCCTAGTCATTCTACCATAAGTTAAAATAGAATAACAAGATTTAAGGATACGAATATATACCAAGAAATCTTCGATAACATTGTATTTCAAGCAATAAATAAAAAATTAGTAGATGGAAAAATTCTTTATACAGATTCTACACACTTGAAAGCTAACGCTAATAAAAATAAATTTATAAAAGAACAAATCACTCAGTCAACTAAAGATTATTTTAACGAGTTAGAAGAAGATATAAATAAGGATAGAATCGCCCATGGAAAACAGCCTCTAAAAAAAAAGACAAAATAGAAGAAACTAAAGAAATTAAAGCCAGCACTACAGACCCTGATAGTGGCTATATGCACAGAGATGGAAAACCAAAAGGATTCTTTTATTTAGATCATAGAACGGTAGATGGAAAGTATAACATAATAACAGATGTGTATGTAACACCTGGTAATATAAATGATGTAGACCCTTATATAGAAAGACTAGATGTTCAAATAAAAAAGTTTAATTTTAAGACTAAGTATGTTGGAGCTGATGCTGGTTATTCTACTAATAATATTTGCAAAGAAATATTTAAACGAGAATTAAAGGCCGTTATGGGATATAGACGTAGTCCTCATGTAAAAGGTAAATTTACTAAATTTAGATTCCAATATGTTAAAGAGCAAGATATATATTATTGCCCAGATCTAAGAGTATTAGAGTATAGAACTACTAATCGTGATGGGTATAAAGAATACGCATGTAAAACTGAGTACTGTAGCCAATGTAGCAAAAAAGAAAATTGCTTATCTGATAAAAGTAAAAGAAAAGTTGTTTATCGTCATGTTTGGGAAGATTATAAAGATGAAGTGATCAAGTTTACTAAGACTGATAAAGGAAAATGCTTATATAAAAGAAGAAAAGAAACTATTGAGCGTAGCTTTGCAGATTCAAAAAATCTACATGGACTGCGCTATTGCCGCATGCGTGGAATTAAAAAGGTTTCTGAACAATGCTTGTTGACAGCAGCAGTTCAGAATATGAAGAAGATAGCCAGAGTGCTATCGCACCTATTTTTTGCTTATTTAGATAGTTTAATTGCCTATTACTGTAAAAATCAAATAGCCTCTTTTTTATGCTACCGCATAATTAAATTGGGATATGATAAAACCCTATGCTCAGCATAGGGTTTTTGAACAATCTGAAATCCCTTAAAGATAAGGGATTTGTTTTCATACGTTCCAGAGAAGCATGGTTTTAAAAAGGAAGATGTACAGTTAATAAAACTTATAGCAACCTCAAATAAGTTTGGTAAAGATAAATTTGAAGAGGATAAGGTATATCTTGATAATGGGGAAGTGAAAAATTTTCTTGAAATAATGAAAGATAGAAGCTTTGATATTAATATTCAAAACAAGCTTTATAAAAATATAAAAATTATTGAAAAGGATATGCCCCTTCAGTTTGAAATAAAAGAGGAAAAAGAAAGAGTTATACTTAAACAACTTAACCCTACTCCATTAGCTTTAACCTTTGAAAATGATTATTTTCTATTTAATGGAAACATATATAAGCCAAGCTTTGTACAGGTTTATAAGTATTCACAATTTTATAAGAAATTCATGGAGACAAATAGTTCAGAGATAAGGTATAAATCTACAGATGCAGAAAGAATAATTTCACTCCTATCCTTTAAATTAAAAGATATTAGTAAAAGCTTAAAAGTTATTCAACTGGAAAAAGCAAAAGAGGAAGATATTCCTGTTAAAACATATATAGACATAAATGAATCTAATAAAGGAATTATAGTAAGACTTAAGTTTTCTTATGGGAATATTGAAATAGATCCTTTTAGTGATGAAAAGTATGCAAACTCTTCTAAAGTGGGTAAAAGAGATGTATTGCAAGAGAGAAGAATTATAGAGTTAATAAGAAATCTTCAATTTGTTCATTCTAAAGAAGGATTTTTATTAAGTTATGATAATACAAAAGCTGTTGTTGATTTTATAAAAAAGGGAATAGAAAAGCTTGAAAAGCTTGCTACCGTAAGCTGTGTTGAAGATATTAAGAACGTAAAAATATATGAAGCAGGTGAATATACACCAAAAGTAAAGTTTTATCACCAGTATTTAGAGTTTACCTTAGATATAAGTAATATAAGTTTCATAGATGTAGTGAATATCCTTGAGGCGGCTCAGTATGATGAAGGTTATCATAGACTAAGCAATGGAGATTATGTTTCTTTAGAAAATAACCAGTTAATAAAGATTGCTAATATTATAGGTGAAAGAAAGATAGAAAGTAAGTCCACTTTAAAAGGCTGGTTTACTGTTTTAAGAAAAATTTCGGTAACAACGGGACGAGTATATAAGAGAAGAGATAATCTAGATGAAGAGATATTAAGAAAACAAGCCGAAAATGAAAAGTTTTATAAAGAAAAAAATGAAAAACTAAAAGAAATTCTCATGAATATGGAAAAGATAAATGAAAATGATTTTAAAGTTCCTGAAGAATTGAAAGATGTAATGAGAAGCTACCAAAAAACAGGGTTTAAATGGTTTAAAACTCTTGCAATACAAAACCTTGGTGGAATACTTGCAGATGAAATGGGGCTTGGTAAGACTCTTCAAGCTATAGCACTAATCCTATCTTATATAGAAGAGAATAAAGAAAATAAAAAAGCAGCAATAGTAGTAGCTCCCACCTCTCTTATATACAACTGGGAAAGGGAAATAGAGAAGTTTGCACCTACATTAAAAACTATAGTGATTTATGGGAAACAAAAGGATAGGATCAGTTTAATAAAGTCTATTGAAGAAGCGGATGTTGTAATTACTTCATATAGTATTCTTGCAAAGGATATAGATTATTATGGTTCAACAGAATTTAGTTATTGTTTTATAGATGAAGCACAGCAAATAAAAAATCCTAAAACTGCTGCGGCAAAAGCCACCAAGTTAGTAAAAGCGGAAGCTCGTTTTGCACTTACAGGAACTTCAATTGAAAATAAACTTAGTGAATTATGGGCTATATTTGATTTTAGTATGCCAGGATATTTACTTTCACATAGAAACTTCAATGAATTATATGAATTTCCTATTATGAACTATAAAGATGAAAAAGCTCTTGAAAGCTTAAATAGTATCATTGGACCATTTATTTTAAGACGTTTAAAAAATGAAGTGATGAACGAACTTCCAGAAAAAATTGAACATAGAATAATTGTGGAAATGACAGAAGAGCAAAGGGTGGCATATTTTAAATTTTTATCTAGTTCTAAAGAAAGTATAGATAGTGAAATTTTTTCAAAGGGTTACAATAGAAGTCATATTCATATTCTATCCGCATTAACAAAGCTCCGTCAGCTTTGCTGTCATCCATCAATAGTTTTACAAGGTTATATTGGTGAAAGTGCAAAAATCCTTACACTAGACAGTATTATTGAGGAAAGTATAGCTGGAAACCATAGAATTTTATTGTTTTCTCAGTTTATATCTGTTCTTCAAATATTGAAAGAAAGATTAGAGGATAAGGGGATTAACTGCTTATACTTGGACGGATCAACAAAAAGTAAGGATAGATTGGAACTTGTTGATGAATTTAATAGAGGATATGGTGAGGTGTTTTTAATATCATTAAAAGCTGGAGGCTATGGATTAAATTTAACAGGGGCGGATACTGTTATACATTTTGACCCATGGTGGAATCCTGCTGTAGAGGATCAAGCTACGGACAGAGCACATAGAATAGGGCAAACTAAAAATGTTGAGGTAATAAAAATTATTACAAAGGATACTATAGAGGAAAGAATATTAAAGATTCACGATAGAAAAAGAAATATAGTTGACAATGTTATTTCTGACAAGAATAGTGAAGAAAACTTTATCTCTAAATTATCTCAAAAGGAAATAGAAGAGTTGTTCCAATAATTTATATATTTTAAAAAATTTTGTGTTTAAGATAAGTGTATGTGGTAAAATATATAATATGCTATTTTAAATATATGTTAATTTAAAATATTGTCACTATGTTATAATAATTATTGAGTAGAGAGGTATCCTCGTGGAATCTAAATTGATAGATGATAAATTAAGAAATGAGTTAGAAGTAATTTTTAGTAGATATATAGAGGTTGAAAAAGTTTTATTATTTGGATCACGAGCTAGAGGAGATAACAAGTATAATTCTGATGTAGATTTATGTATATTTGGTGAAGGTGTATCTCATTTAATTTTAGCAAAAATAAATATGGATATAAATGAATTAAATACTTGCTTAAGCTTTGATATATTATCCATTAATGAGCTTAGTAAAGAAGAATTAATAGAAAATATATTAAGAGAAGGTGTTGTTATATATAATGAAGAGACTAGAGGAAAGAAGATATGATTTTATAAATGCATTGAGTAGATTAAGAGAAGCATTAGAAAAAGATATTACAGATGATATAATAATAGATGGTATTATTCAAAGATTTGAATTCACATTTGAGCAGAGTTGGAAGGTTATGAAATTATATCTAGAGGATCAAGGAATATTAGATGAAGCTTTAGCTCCAAGAAGTACCATAAGGGTAGCTTTTAAGCATAAGATAATATCTAATGGAGACTTATGGATTGAGATGATGTTAGATAGAAACAGAACATCTCATATGTATGATGAAACAACTGCTAAAAATATAGTTGAAAGAATCAAGAAAATGTATATTAATGAGTTTAATGCTTTGGAAAAATTCTTAAAAAGGTAATTAAAGCAGAAGGTATATAGATTTAATCTAAACAAATCTATATACCTTCTCTTATAATTTCATATTAATTGCTACATAGTTTTCTTAATACCTTCATAGAAATTAGCTACACTAGTGTTAATATAAGGAACTAACCACAAAAATCCAATACCGCAGGTAAGGATAGAAAGTAAAGCCCATCCGATAAAGCTTAAATGTAAGCAGAATAATCTCCACTTATTTCCCATCATAATTTTTTTACTTAAATCCAAAGCTTCCATTGCTCCTAAATTAGGATTGTCATAGAGTATATAGAAGGACATTGAATATCTGTATCCAGCGATTATGCCAGGTATTATAAGAAGTAATGCCCAGAGAAAGACAAAGAGTGTTACAAGGATTTGTAATATAAAGGCTGAGGTGAAATTTTTGAAACCATCAAATACATTTTCAAATGTAAAGTTTTGTTTTCTAACCAATCTTATAAAACAAGAAATAATGCCTAAAGTAAGTGGACCTGTCAGTACTATACTTATTACTGAACCAGCATAGGGGATGGCGTTAGGCAGAGCACTTATGATCATAAAGACTACAGATATTAGTATGGCTGTTACCCATTGTCCCCTTAATTGATCTCGGGCAGTAGATCGTAATTCGGAATTTGTTTTCATAGGACTGTAGTTGATATTCATATATTTACCTCCTGAAAATTTTGGTAATCAATATATATTATGAGTAGAATTTGTAATATATGCCTAGACCATTAAAGATTGCTACAGGATAATGATATGTTTAAAATTACTATTTTGTGATAGAATGTTTAACAAGAACGCAGGCAGGAGTGAAATAGTTTTGTTTGAAATAAATGAAGATATAATAAGAGGCAACTTAAACCAGGAAACTTATGCAAGGGGCATCGAATGTTATGAAAATGGTCAAGTAGAAAAGATAAATTTGAACATTCAAGAAGAATTTGGAGTTAAACGAATTAACATTGAAGGGGAGGTTACCTCTTCCTCATTTATATTAAAAAAATACAATGTAAGTGCAATATATCCAAATCGCAATAAAAATATAAGTTGTTATTGTAATTGTCAGGAATACTATGCTTATAATGCACCCTGTAAGCATATAGCTGCAGTGCTTATAAAATATGTTAGAGAAAAAAAGGAATTAGAAAAAAAATTAGTAATAAAGAAAAATAGCAAATTAATTCAACAGTTAAAGGAAAGCTTAATACCATCTAAGTCAATAATAGAGACTAAAACTTTAAATCTTCAATATAAGCTTCAATTTAATATTAACCGCAGAGAAAGTGAAGCTTTTCTTGAATTAAAGGTGGGAGAAGAAAAGCTTTATGTAGTAAAAAATATGAAGAGTTTTTTAGCGGCAGTTATAGAACAGGGTGATTTGGAGTTTGGTAAAAAATTTACCTTCAATCCATATATACATAGATTTAAGGAAGAAGACAAATTTTTAATAAATATTCTTAGGGATTTATACGAGGTAGATAGGACTACAGAGGATATGGTAATGTATGATTACCATTATAATAGAACGCCAAGATTTTTAAGTGGTAAAAGGGCTCGTCTTACAGAAAATAACTTAAAAAAATTTCTTAACAATATAGGAGAAAAAGCTATAGATTTAGTTATAAACGATGATAGCTATAGTGAGGTTAAAGTAGTAAGAGAAAATTTTCCTTTAGAATTTAAATTAGATACTAAGGGAGATACTATAATTTTATCTCAAGTTTCAAAGCTGCCTAAGGCTTTACTTAATAACGGAAATTATTTTTATTATAACAATAAAATATATATGCCAACAAATGAGCAGGTAAGGGTATACAAATCCCTTTACAATACTTTTGTTGCACAAAAAAGCTCTGAAATTACTTTTCATCAAAGTGAAAGTGAAGAAATAGCTTCTTATATAATTCCAGCTTTAAAAAAGATAGGTACAAAGGTAACAGTAGATGAAAGTATTAAAAATAAGTTTTACGAAGAACCTTTAAAATCCTGTCTTTATTTTGACAAAGACAAAGAAGCTGTAGTTTGTGATGTAGTATTTAAATATGGAAATGTAGATATAAATCCTCTAAGGGATACTGAAGTAAGAGAAGATGAGAAGGTACTGATTAGGGACATTGAAGGAGAAGCATCTATAGTAGATACCTTGACTGCTTTTCAATTTGAAAAGAATAAATCTAAATTCCTTCTACAGGAAGAGGATAAAATTTTAGATTTTATAGGGGATGGCTTAGAAAAACTTCAGGAATTATCAGAAGTATACTATTCTGATGCCTTTAAAGATATAAAAGTTTATACCAATAAACATTATAAATCCAATATAAGATTTAATGAGGAAGACCTTTTAGAGTTTACCTTTAATATTGATGGGGTAGATAGAGGAGAATTGAAGCATGTATTTGATGCGCTAAAGCAAAAGAAAAAGTATTACAGGCTTAAAAATGGAGGGTTTATTCCTCTTCAGTCTAGTGAACTTCAAAATATGTCAGATATGATGGATTATTTAAATGTAAAGACTTCAGACTTAGAAAAAGATCAAATAATTCTTTCTAAGTATAATGCAGTTTATATAGATGCAAATCTAAAGGAAAATAACATAAGCTTTGTACAAAGAAATAAGAAGTTTAGAGAGTTAGTAAATAACATTAAGGATATTGGTGACATAGATTACACCATTCCAGAAAACTTGGATAACATTATGAGAGGTTATCAAAAATTTGGTTTCAAGTGGTTTAAAACCCTTTCAAGCTGTGGCTTTGGCGGTATCTTAGCAGATGAAATGGGACTTGGAAAGACCCTTCAGACTATAGCCTTCATAAAATCAGAAGTAGATGGAAATGAAGAAAAGCTGCCTTCTTTAGTAGTATGCCCTACGTCCTTAGTATACAATTGGGAAAGTGAAATAAATAAATTTCAGCAAAGTTTAAAATGTTTAGTTGTGTCAGGCAGTAAGGATGCAAGAGAGGATCAGTTAAAGGAAATAGAGGATTCCGATGTAGTTATAACCTCCTATGCACTTATTAAAAGAGATATAGATCAATATAAAGATATAAAATTTAGATACTGCTTTTTAGATGAAGCTCAAAATATAAAAAATCCTGAATCTTTAAATGCTCAAAGTGTAAAATCAATCAAAGCCGATAGTTATTTTGCATTGACAGGAACACCTATTGAAAATTCCCTTACAGAATTGTGGTCTATTTTCGATTTTATTATGCCAGGATATTTATTAAATCATAGAAAGTTTAGTCAAAAATATGAGGCGCCTATTATAAAAAATGGAGATAAAAAAGCTTTGGAGGAATTAAATAAGCATACTAAGCCTTTTATACTTAGAAGGCTTAAGAAAGATGTTATTAAAGAACTTCCACCTAAAATAGAACATAATATGGTGGTAGATATGACAGATGATCAAAAGAAAGTATATGCTGCTTACCTTCAGCAGGCTAAAGAGGAAATAGATAATGAAATAAGGGATAAGGGAATTAATAAAAGTAAAATAAAAATACTTTCAATAATAACAAGGCTCAGACAGATATGCTGTGATCCTTCTACATTTATAGAAAACTATGAGGGTGACAATGGGAAGATGGAAGCCCTTAAAGATATAGTACAGAATAATGTTAATGAAGGACACAAGATATTATTATTTTCTCAATTTACTTCTGTGCTTAAAAATATTGGATACATGTTTCAAAAGGAAAATATAAAGTATATATATTTAGACGGAAGTGTAAAAGCAGAAGTCAGAGGGGAAATGGTAAAAGAGTTTAATGAGGGGGAAATACCTATATTTTTAATATCTCTTAAAGCTGGAGGAACAGGATTAAACCTTACTTCAGCGGATATAGTTATTCATTATGACCCATGGTGGAATCCAGCAGTAGAAGATCAAGCTTCAGACAGAGCCCATAGAATTGGTCAAAAGAAAACAGTAGAGGTTATAAGACTTATTGCTAAGGGGACTATAGAAGAAAAAATCCATAAGATACAAGAGAAAAAGAAGGAAATAATAAATGATGTTTTAGAAGAAAATGCAGGAGAGGAAATTTTGCTTTCCAATATGGGAGAGAAGGATATAGAGGAGCTTTTTAGTTAAGCAGAGAACCAAAATCTATGATTTTGTGTGAATCGGTCAAGCAGACATCCCAAATCTATGATTTGGTGATGGTCGCTTACTCTGTGAGTACTCCTCTGACGATAGGAAGAGGAGTTTCATATAAAGATTGGAATATTAGAGCGGGTAGTCATCGGATAAAATAAAAAACAATAGCAAGAGGATGGTGGTATTATAATGAAAATTTCATTTTTAGGAGGGGCTCACGAGGTTGGCGGAAGCTGTATACTCCTAAAAATTTATAATAAAAATATACTTTTAGATTCAGGAATAAGGCAGAGTGCTTCTAAAGATCCTCTGCCGGATTTTAGAACTATTCAAGAATATGGCGGTATAGATGCTATAATCATAAGTCATGCTCATTTAGATCATATTGGATCCCTTCCTTTAATAAGCAAAGAATATCCTAATGCGAGAATATATGCAAACAATATGACAAAGGATTTAATGAAGGTACTATTATATGACAGTTTGAAAATTATGAACAATAGAGAAGCTGAAATTCCTCTTTATGCTGAGCAGGATGTAGAAAATATGCTTAATAGGATTTTTACTATAAATTATTCTGTTGATTTTCCTATTTTTGAAGACGTAATTTTAACCTTTTATATTGCAGGTCATATAGCCGGTGCTTCCTGTGTATATATTACCACTCCAGAAGGTTCTTTATTTTATTCAGGAGATTTTTCTATATTTTCACAGAGGTCAGTGGATGGGTTAAAGGTTCCAAAGCTAAGACCAGATGCAGCAATTTTTGAAACTACCTATGGTGATAAACTTCATTCTAATAGAGAAGTGGAAGAGGAAAGACTTATAGAGCTTGTGAGAAAATGTGAAATAAATAAAGGTAAAATGCTTATTCCTGCCTTTGCTTTAGGAAGAGCTCAAGAAATTTTATTAATTCTACAGAAGGCTATAAATAAAAAAATAATAAAGAATATAAATATATATGTAGACGGTATGATTAAGGATATTAATAGAGTTTATAAGTTTAATCCATTATATTTAAAAAATTCTTTAGCTAAAAAGATATTAAGAGGAATAGAGCCCTTTTACCATGAAAATATAACTCCGGTTGACAAAAGAGAGCTTAGAGAAAAAATAGCTGAGGATAAAGAACCATGCATAATAGTGTCAAGTTCTGGAATGATTACAGGGGGACCAAGTCAATATTATGCTGAAAAATTTGCTTCACTAGAAAATGGATATATTGTTATAACAGGATATCAAGATGAGGAAGCACCAGGTAGAAAACTGCTTAATCTTTTAGAAAGTGAAGAGAGTGAAAGAAAGCTAGAGATAAGTGGAAAAAGTATTCCTGTAAGATGTAGAGTTGAAAAGGTTGGACTTTCTGCTCATGGCGATAAGGGAGAAATTAAGTCGCTAATAAATTTATTAAGTCCTAATAACATATTTTTAGTACATGGTGATGGAGCAGTTATAGAGTCCTTTGCCCAGGAAATATCTTCAGAGGTTGGAGGAAGAATATATGCTCCGAAATCTGGCGAAGATTATGAAATAAATATAAAAAATCCTAGAAAACAGTGGAAAAAGCAAATGCCTCAGGTTATTAAGTCAAATGAAGAGCTGAGTGAAGATAACATAGAAAAACTTTGGGGATTTGTACTGAATAACTATGAAGAAAAACTTTTTACAATAGAGGATTTAATTTACATATGGACAGGAAATAGTAAAATAAAAGCACAGGATATAGAAAAAGTTCAAAAGCTTATAGTTCAGTCTTCTTATTTTGAAAGTGATGCTAGAAGATTATTTTTGTTTAAAGCTAAAACAAAAGAGCAGGTAGATGAGGATACAAAGGAAAGAGAACTAAAGCCTAATGAATTAAATGATTTTATTAATGAATATTTTAGTATATATGAATTTAAAAAGGCTAGTTTGATATATGATGAGAAAAAAGTATCTTTAAGCTTCAACTTTCCAGAGATAGTAGATAAAAGTATATTTGAAGCCATCAATGAATTTGAAAAGAAAACCTCTTGGAAGGCAGAAATAAGTGATAAAGTAAATATAAATGCAGTGGATAATCTAATAAGGGAGATTTTCTATGATGCTGATATTAAAAAAATATCCTTTAAGCTTGAAGATAAAAAAGCTGTTGTAATACTAAATTCAAAGTTAATTATGGAAGAACGAAAGCTACAGCTATTTAAAGAAAGCACTGGAATAGATATTTTAATACAGAATCCAGGTGAAAGCGTAAGTAATGAAGCTAGCAGTATTGTGGAAGTCAGTAATGCTACTAATGTTATGGAGCAGAATCAGGCTTTAAAAGTAATAGAAGAAAGTTTTAAAGAAGAAGAATTTATGCCCTATAAAAAAGGAATAAAAAATAATGAGAAGGGAAAATACATAGAACTATCATTCATATCTCCTGCAATAGGAAGAAAATACATCGAAAAGATTAATTCTTTAGTTAAAAAAACAGGGTGGGGTATGAAAATATCCGATGCGGTAAATCAAAATGAAATAATAAGGATTGCCATAGAACTATGTAAAAAGCAGGGTATAAGCCTAAAGAAAAATCCATCCTTTAATCCATCAGCCTTGACTATAGAGTTAAAGGTGGAAAATTTAGATGAAGAAAAGATAACAGATTTAAGAAAAGAGTTTGAATATAAAACGGGATGTAGGCTTTTGTAAAGCTGTTGCAAGGAAATTTTCAGTTTTATTTCCTTGCAAAAAACATAATTTAATATTGGAAATTTGAAACTGTAATAGAATAATTTCTAATAGCATCCGAAAGTATAGATAATAGATTTGAAGATTTGTACATTAAAAATAAGTTTTAAAATATGTTAAAGTTAGCTTAAAAATAAATTTGAAAATTGAGATACGTTATTATATTATTATTTTATGGAATTAAAACTTTAGAGGTGGATTATGAAATTAGAAGTTATAAATAGACTAAAAGGTGATGAAGTATTAGGTAGAAATATATTTACAAATGATGGTAAAATATTATTAAGAGCAGGTACAAAATTAAGTAGTGGATACATTAATAAGATGAGGGAAATGGGTGTATTTTACGTTTATGTAGAAGATGAAAGATTAGATGATGTCGAAGTAGAAGATGAAAGTATTAGTAGGTTAAAGCAGCATACAATGGAAAGTATGTCAAAAATAATGAAAAATACAGCCATCATAGCTGACAAGAAGGCTATGGGCGAATATGTAAAAACTGTAGAGGATCTTATAAGTTATATTTCAGAAAATAAGGAGATAACTAAGAGCTTATATGATATTCAAACTCATAGCAATTCTAATTATGTTCATAGTATATCAGTATGTATTATATCAGCAATAATAGGACAAGGTATGAGGATGGATTCATCAGCTATCAAAGAATTGGGGGTTGCAGCAATTCTCCATGATATTGGGAAAACTCAATTACCTAAAAAAATAATAGAGAAACAGGGAAGCTTGACTGGCGAAGAGTTAAATCAATATAAAGAACATCCTTATTTAGGAGCTATGCTTCTTAAAAAGAATATAAGAATGTCGGACAATATAATTAAAGGAGTTCAGCAGCATCACGAAAGAGTAGATGGTAAAGGCTATCCTTATGGATTAACTGGCAAATCTATAAATAGGTTTGCTCGCGTAATTTGTGTAAGTGATGTCTATGACACAATAACCAATAGTAAGGATTATAAAAAGGCGTTTAGTCCAAATGATGCCTATGAACTAATACTAGCTGGCAGTGGAACTATATTTGATGAAGAAGTGGTGCAGAGCTTTAGAAAATCCTTCTCAGTATATCCTTTAGGCTGCTGTGTAAAGTTATCTGATAGAGTTGAAGGGTACGTAGTAAGACAAAATCAAAACTTTCCAGATAGACCTGTAATTAGAGTTATACAAGATATTGAAACTAAAGAGGATATTGATCCTTATGAAATAGATTTAGTTAGAAGTACTAATTTAGTAATAACTAGTATAGTTTAAAATGTTAAGAGCAAGAATATCTTATAGCGGTTCAGAGCTCTAAAATTAGCCAATACACCGGGATATGATGCCAATTCTTCTGCACCATAAATGCTTTTTAATGAGTCTAAAGCTCAGAGTCGAGAAAAGCCAAGAAGCTTTGATAACTCGCTTACGCTCAGACAATCAAAGCTTCTAAGCCTTTCTCAAATCCCTTGCTAAGACTCATAAAAAAGCATTTAAATGTTCCTCAGAATTGATATCATATCCTTTCACATTGGGTGATTTTAGAAATTTAAACCGCATATAACTTTTTCTTAAATTTTCAATTCCTCTCCTGGATTAGTTATAGTTACAATCTTTACAGGAAGTTTAGAGTTTTTTTCTGCAAATTCTCTAGTAATATAGGAGTTATCTCCAAAGTGCATAGGTATTAAGGTCTTAAGTGCTATTTCCTTTATAAAGTACTCAGCACCAATACCATAAAATTCCTCTAGTCTTGGATCTACTGGGAAAAAGGCTATGTCAATAGGCTGACCTTTGATTTTATCAATTTCTGCTTTAAAGTTTTCTTCAGCAGCTTTTCTTTCCTCATCAGAATCTTCCTTCCAATGCCACCAGTTTAAATCACCAGCGTGGAAGATATTTATTCCATCAACTTTCACAAAAAATGATATTCCGATATCTGTAGAGCCATAAGCTTTTATATAAACAGTTTCAAGTTCATTGTTCATTTCCGTAGAGGTAGGGATGTTTTGAGCATCTTCTAATTTAGTTTTAAGAAACAATTCCTCATCTTGAGAGATTTTAAAGTAGTTAGCCTTCCAACTATCTAAGGTTATATCACTGCTTAAAATATATTTAATGTTTTGGTTGTACTTTTCCCATTCTAAAATCGCAGGATTAAAGTGATCATGATGACTGTGGGAAGAAAAAACTAATACATTTTTTTGTTTTGTGATTAAATCCTTTAATACAAAGCTTTTTGAAAGATTAGATTCTTGATTGTTATCTGGTTCCTTGTAATAATCAAATACTAAAAAACAATTTGGGGTTTCTACAGCAAAACAACTGTGGTATATGTAATGAATTTTTAGTTTAGAATTAATCATAGTTTCAACACCTCGCTTAACTACAAGTTTCACTTAATATATAAATTATGATATAATATCATTGATTTTACAATACTAATAATATTTAACGCAAAATGAATTGAAAGGGGAAATAAACAATGAATTTTACATTTGATCACAATAATATAAATGTATTGGACCTTGAAAAAAGTGTAGCTTTTTACAAAGAAGCACTAGGCTTTAAGGAAATTCGCAGATACCAACCTGAAGACAAAAGCTTTACCCTTGTATTTATGGGAGACGGAACTAAGGACTATCAAATAGAATTAACTTGGCTTCGTGATAGAAAAGAACCTTATAATCTTGGAGACAATGAAATACATATGGCAGTTCGTACGGATGATTTTGATGGTGCCTATGAACTTCATAAAAAAATGGGATGCATATGCTATGAAAATAAGGGAATGGGACTTTATTTTATAGCAGACCCAGATGGATATTGGACAGAAATTTTACCAAAGAAAAACGTTGTTTAGTTTTAAGATAGGGTTCCAGGCTTCAGCTTAGGAACCCTGTCTTTTTTACCTGACGGACGAATTGGGTTATTTTTCCTGTTATAGAATAGATAAAATTTAACATTTTAAAGTTATCATGAATATACTTATTATGTAATAAGTATTTAAGGAGATAAAAAAGTGGCTAACTTGGTACCTAAAAAATATAATTTTTCTACGGTAAAGGGAATAACTAAAAAACAACTGGAAGAGCATTATAAACTATATACTGGATATGTAACAAAAGTAAATGAAATATGGGGAACCTCAGTAGACGCTAAAAGTTTTGGAGAGAGTAATCCAACTTTCAGTAAAATGAGAAGTTTAAAGCTTGGAGAAACCTATGCAGTAGATGGAGTAAAACTTCATCAAATGTATTTCGAAAATATGACTGGTGGCAATAATAAACCTACTGGTGGCATCTTAAATTTAATAAAGAGAGATTTTAAAAGCTATGAAAACTTCTTAGAGTATTTTAAAAGTGTAGGCCTTGCTATGAGAGGCTGGGCAATACTTGCCATCGACCCTTTAGATAATAAACTTCATGTATTTGGATCAGATGCACATGATGTTGGGGCAGTTTGGAACTCAATTCCCTTATTGATATTGGATGTATATGAACATGCCTATTTTATGGACTTTGGAACGGATAGAAAGAAGTATATAGATACATTTATTGGGAATATAAATTGGCAAGTAGTTAATGATCGATTGAAAAAGTATAATATGATTAAAACGGTTATGGTAAGCTTAAGAACCTTGGATAATACATCTATATATCCAATATGGAATCTGTCAGACAATGAATAAGTTGGAAGCTTGAATCATATGGGATTATTAGAGCGGGAGTCAGCGTATAAAGGGAGGCGAGAACTATGTCCTTAAGTGATAAGCTAAAGATTTTAAAGATATCACTGGAAGAGAGTGCAGATGCTGCTGCTAAAAAGTCGCAAGATTTTATTGAGTATTCTGATTTGTCTTTATCAGCTTCATCATTAAAGAAAAAAATAGAGGACATATATACAAAAATAGGAGAAAAAATCTACAAGGACTTTAAGGATGGAGAGCCTGACATACTGAATCTTAAGGTTATATTTGAATACTGTGATGAAATAAAGGAACTTGAAAAAGAGTTAAGCAAAATAAATAAGAAAATACTAAAATTGAAGAATAAAAAAGAGTGTAAGCAGTGCGGTAATCTTATAGATAAAAAAGCTTGTTTTTGTGATAAATGTGGCTCTAAACAGTGATTAGATCCTCCTAACTTGGACATAATTAAAGAAAATCAGGTATTTAAGACAGAATATACTAGCATACTGACTAGTTATCTGTTTTAGATTCCTTAGTTAGGAGGACAGGGATTTGAATAAAGTAATAATGGTTGGAAGAATTACAAAAGATTCAGAACTTATACAATTAGAGGGAAGCACAAGAAGTGTAATAAAATTTGTGCTAGCGGTAAATAGAAGATTTTCGAAGAAAAATGAAGAAAGGGATGCAGATTTTATTTCTGTAGTTTATTGGAGTAATTATGGTGATAAAATTCAGCCTTACTTATTAAAAGGAAAACTTATAGGCATAAGTGGAAAAATAACTACAAGAAGTTATACTGGAGCTGATGGGTCAAAGAAATATATCACCGAGGTTGAAGCAGATAATATTCAGTTCTTAGAAAATAAAAAAGAGAATTTAGTGCAGGAAAATGTAATGTAGTTACAGGTTTTCATTATTAATACCGTCATACTTTCAAAAGTGTGGCGGTATTTTCATGGTTTGTATTATTTTCAATTTTCCATTAATCAATTGACAGCATGGTAATTACATTGATAGAATTATAATATGGACTATTTAATAATTATTTATGGAAAATTTATTTTAAATAATTTATAAATGTAGTTAATTGTAAAAGGTGGGAATTTGTTTTGGAGAATAGAGAGAAAATATTAATAAGTAAGGAAATTATAGACAAGATTAAAGCGGGACTTCACACTATAAGATTAACAACTAAAGAAAAAAGTATACAAAAGGAAGCTGCCACTCTAGTAAAGTTATTAGAAGCCGAAACAAATATGGACAGCTTATCCCTTGAAGAGAAAATACTACAGAAAATGAAAGAGACAAAAAGTACTGATCCGGATATGAATGCTAATTTGTATATACTTCACCGTAAGTTAGTTAATGGACAGATAAGTGAGCAGCAGGCTTTAGAGTTATTTGAAGCTTATGTAAGAACTGATAATATGAATAATGGGTTTTATTAGTATAACTCAGAGATATATCCGCTTGCAACGTACACTTTGGAGAAAAGCAGAGAACCAAAATCTATGATTTTGTGTGAATCGCTTTCACAGAGTGCGTATGGGAGTATTAGAGCGGGTAGTCATCGGATGAAATAAACTAAGCATTAATATATTCTAATGCTTAGTTTGTTTTTGTTCTATTATATTTTTGTGTTATTGTATATAATATACCTAATAAGTTAAATTATTGTTTTTTTATTAGAAAAAATGACTTAAGATTTGTTTTAGTGGCACTTATGTAAAATTAAACTAAATGTTATAAACTTTTAAACGATAATAGTATAGTAAAATGAATAAATACTAAGTGAAAATGAATTGTAATATTGCTAAATTAAGTTATAGATATTCATTTAGAAGAGATCCTAGAAAGGAGTGGATGCATTTTAATGAAAAATATAAGAACTAGGTTTGTACTTAAAAGCAAAAAGTTGGCTGCTATAGTTATGTCTGCAGCTTTAGTTGCCGCCTTCAACTTTACAAAGGTAGATGCTGCAAGTATAGCAGCTAGATATAACGGTGTTGATAGATACGAAACAGCATCAAAGGTTTGTCAGGATGGATGGAAAGAAGATACTGACTACGCAGTAATAGTTAATGGAGATAATTTTCCGGATGCGATGACTGCTGCTCCATTAGCTAAAAAATATGATGCGCCAATTTTGTTGACTAATACAGATATATTGAATCCTTACACTTCTGTGGAGCTTAATAGGTTAAAAGTAAAAAATGTATTTTTGATAGGTGGAAAGTCTGTTATATCACAAAGTATAGAAGATGCATTAAAAGCTAGAGAAATTAAAGTTACAAGAATTGGTGGAACCAATAGATATGAAACAAGCATTCTGGTAGCACAAAAGCTTGGAAAGGTAAATGAAATTGCGGTAGTTAACGGAGATCAATTTCATGATGGAATGTCTATGGCATCCATTGCAGCCTTGAAGGGAATACCTATTATTTTAACTGGCAGCAACTATATTCCGGATACAGTTAAAAAATATTTACAGTCAAACAAAAAAATAGAACAAGCCTATGTGGTAGGTGGAACAGATCAGATAAGTGATTCTGTACTATCATATATCCCTAATGCAAAGAGAATAGGGGAAGGTGATGTTTACCAGAGGAATACAAGTATAATAAATGCCTTCCAGAATGAAATAAGTACAGGCACTATATTTGTTGCATCTGCACGAGATTTTCCAGATTCCCTTGTGGCTTCGTCTATTGCACCAAAGACCTCATCGCCAATTTTATATGTAGATAGTCCCATTTCGGATTATACAGTAAATCTTTTAAGTTCAAAGATTGTCAATAACATAAAAATTTTAGGCGGTACTGGAGTAGTAGGATATGATTTAGAATATATTTTGTCAAGTATTCCACTTAGCATAAGCTACGTTAATAATATTACTGATACAATATGGCAAAATCAAAAATATACACCAAGACCTACCGTGGTAGTAACAGCTACAGATGGTACTCTTAAGGAAATGCCTGTAACCTGGAATGTATCGTACTTAAGTACGTCTAAGCCAGGAATATATACTATAAATGGAACAATAGACGGTACATATAGAACAATAACCACTACCCTTATAGTTAATCCTTTGCCGGTTTCTATAGCAGATATTTCCGATGAAGTTCAAAGTGGATATTCATATTCTTTCCCGGATACTGTAAATGCTAAGATGTCAGATGGTACAGTTGCAAAGGTAGATGTAAATTGGGAATATGGAGATCAAGCGATAAATACTCCAGGTGTGTATACCTTCTATGGTACTGTGAATAAGTATAGTAAGAAAGTAAAGCTTACATTAGTAGTAAGAGACAGTGGTAGTTCAGGTACACCTAGCAATCAATTTGATGATACTACAATTGAAATTGTTCAGGGAGAAAGCTATAAATTACCTAAAACAGTGTTAGATAAGGTTACAAATAAAAATTTACCTGTAACTTGGAATACTAGAAGTATTGATACAAGTGAAACAGGTATTGTAAGGCTTGTAGGAACGGTAACCGGATCTTCTTATAATGCATACCTAACTCTAATAGTAACACCAAAAATTGTAGAAGTGCCACAAATCGTGGAGACAGTAATTCAGGGAAGCACTTACACAATGCCAACACAGGTTGCTGCAAAGACTTCAGATGGACAAACAATTTATGTAGATGTTACATGGGAGACTCCGTTTGTAGATTTAGGTAGTCCTCAAACATATTACTTGAAAGGTACTGTAAAACACTTTGAAGATCCAGTAGTACTGGTACTGAAGGTTGTATCTTATTAGATTAATTATTATAAATTTTAAATGAGGTGAAACTGAAATGAAAAAGATAAAAGTATTAGTGGCTTCTGTAGTTATGGCCCTTAGTTTTTCAACTGTTGCATTGGCAGCTTTACCAGCTAACACCATAATAATAGGAGATAAAGCCTATAGCATGGACTATATTTCAAAGAACTTAGGACAGCTAAGTGATATATTAAATAATTCTACTCAATATCAAAGTATTTATTATGTAAATGGATTAAGTAAGATAGTTAATTTATTTGATGGAGAGGAACTTTCTACTACCAGTTCAAGTATAAGCAGCAGCTTGACATATTATGATGGCAGTGGAAATAAGACTATGTATACTCGCAGCGGAAATAGTACAACAGGATATACTTATGATGCAGATAAAACTAGTTCAAAGATAAATGCTACAGTAACTGTAACATCAATAGGCAGTATGTATTTTATAAGCGTAAAGATACCTTATGCCAGCGATGTTAATGTAGCCCCTTATACTTTAACTCCAAAATATTTTAAGGTTATTAATAATGGTACAAATACTAGCAGTGATTTAATTAAAAAGATAGGAACTCCGGATACTGATAATGGTGAAAGTAATGATGATTATATATTAAATCTAGTTACTACGGATAGAACTGTAAGAATACAAATACTTTCTTCTGATAAGGTAGCTATAGCTACAAGTGAACCTAAAACTTTAAGTGTGGCAACATCACAGAGTGTACCTTTTAACCTGGATAACTACTATACTCCAACAACTAGTTATACATATACTAATACAAATGGAGTAGGAAATCTAAATAACACTGGATTAGCAACTCAAAGTAATGGATGGATTTATTATAGTAATCTAGGAGACGGCGGCGGAATATATAAGACTAATGGCGTTCAGAGTTATAAAATATGTGAGGATAATGCTAAGTTTATAAATGTAGTTGGAGATTGGATATATTATAGTAACTATGGTGATGGTCAAAAAATATACAAGGTAAAAGTAGATGGTACAGGAAGAAGAATTGTATGTACAGATCAAGCCTCCTATGTTCTAGTTTCAGGAGAGTATATATATTACAGCTACCATTCAGGTAATGGAACTGGAAATATAAGAAAGGTAAGCAGAGATGCAAATAGATCTGCAGGAAGTAATATTACCAGTGATGAGGCTGAATATTTAACTATATCAGGAGATATGATCTACTATACAAATAAAACCGAGGGTAATTCCATATATTCCGTTTCAATCAACGGAGGATCTAGAACAAAAATTTCTACTGATAGTGCTAAATTTATAACCTTTGCTAATAACCAGATCTATTATGTTACTGATTCGGGCCAGTTAAAGTGGATAAGCAAAACTGGAGGAAGCTTTGGATCTATACAAGTAACTAATGGAAGTACTGGCTCAAGCGCAGTTATAGGAGCTATGAATATAACAAGTGATGGAAAATGGATGTACTATACTGATGTTGCTGATGGAAACAAGCTTTATAGAGCTCCAATAGTTAATTACTTAAAAATATCTGGAGATAAGTATGCTGACAGTTATGCTGATTTTATAGCTTTAGCCGGAAGTAATGTTTATTATAGTAAAGGAAGTTCTATGTTTATTGCAAATGAACCTACAATTTCTTCTGGTGCAAGCTCAAGTAGTTCTGGTTCGTCAGTTTATCAGTATAGTTCAACAGCTGTAGCAAAAATTGCTCAACCTTTAAAGGTTGTATCCTATGATAAAGTGGCAACACCTACAAAAAATGCAGTAGGTACAAACACAAGCAATTTAGAAGATTATTTACCAGATAAAATTACTGCAGTTTTAAGCGATGGCAGCGTACATGAAGTATTAGTTGACTGGGATTTAAATCCAAAAACCACAAATAGTGCAGCAACGCAATATACAGGTAAAGTAGTAGGATATGGTTCAAAAGTTAGCTTATCTTTATCGATGGCAAGTGAAACTATACCGGTAAAATCTATTAAGGTTATTAATAATGCAGGATTATTAGATGACAAAATATATATAAATAAAGATGATACTGGGGCGGAGATGTCAACAAAAGCTAATTTACAGATAGGAGATGTAATAAAGGTTTATAGAGATTCCTCTAAATCAGAATTGTTAGGACAAGACACTGTAGTTCCATCCCTAGGAGGAGGATTGTTGAATTCCATAATTACATTAGCACAAAATAAGACAATAGCAGACAATGCTGAATATGTGTATGTAACTAGAACTTCATCTGGCGTACTTGAAAGTGATGTGGTGCAGGTTCCAATAAGCGGAGTGTCAGGAACTCCAACCTTTGCTATAAGTACATCAGATGTAACATTAACTAATTATGGTACTCTACAAAATGGATTGTCAGAAAATGATATAGTACAAATAGCTCCAACGACTCAGCTTCAACAAGGAGATATAGTAAATATTTACAAAAATACAAAGGATAACGGTAAGATTAAAATAGCTTCACAAATGGTTCAATATGTACAAAGCTCAGATCCATTTTCGCCAAATAAATTCTCAGCTACTATATCTGTTCCAGCTGGATATATTGAGTATGATTCTTCAGGTGATACTTATGATGGTAAGAACAAAATTTATATAACAAAGAGTACTCAGTTTGCAGAAAGCAGCTGGGAAAAGGCTATAAAAGTTGATGTAAATCAAGGTGTAGCATTGCCATTAGGGCAGTTGATTATTTCTGGAACTAGTACCTCTGGGGTATTTGTTCGTACACAACTAGATCAAAATTACGAGTATTATTATAAGGTTGGAGCATCTACTCCAGAGCTTGGAAGCATAATAACCGATATATCTGGTAATCCGCTTAGTGGTGGATGGACTAAATTTGATAAGACTAATCCACAGTTAACTGGTGTTGTAAATGGTAATGATGTGTATGTGCTTCAAGTATACATTGATCCAAAAGATGGCGGAAAAGCATTTAGATGCAGCCATGCAACAGCTGTAGTTACTCCGTAAGTATAACAGCAAATAAAACATAACTATTTGGCTAGTAAGGAATAGTGACCTTGCTAGCTAATAGAAAGGGGAAATAAATTTTGAAGTTAAAATATAAAAAACTCATTGCGTTTATAGCTGTAATTAGTACTGTTCAATTTGGGGCTTTTAGCATAATTAATCCAAATTCAATAAATTATAATACAGTCTATGCAGCTAGCTCACAGACAGAGGATAAAGTAATAACTCAAAAGATTACAACGGATACCAATAAGGCTTGGACTATAAACTTTAACACAGAAATAGATTTTAATTCTGTAAAAGACAGTATACAGGTAAATAAAGTTAGTAATGGTCAACTAGGGACGACTGTTCCGGTGACGGTTTTCCAAAGAACAAAATCCTCTATAATAGTAACGCCACCTTCTGGAGGATATGAAAAAGGTCAGATGTATCAAATAACTGTAAAAAAGGGTGCTAAAGCTACAACAAAAAAAGGCTTGTATAGAAATAACATTATGAAGTTTTCTGTAACAAGTGACAATGCTGCTATAGGTAAGGTTGAGGTTTCTCCTGTGGTAAAGGCATTTAAGCTTATAACTGTAAATGCAACTTCTAGGTCAGATATAAAGAAATATAAAATTGAAGGTAATGAAAAGCTATTTAATATAGGGGAAACTTCGCTTAATGTATTAGAGAATAAAAGCAGTGTTAAGGTATATTTCTATGGAGATGATAGATATACACTTTTAGGAAGCGCTACTGTAGATGTAAGTAAAAGTGCCAGCGATATACAATTTCAAATTAAGTAAAAAAAGCTGTATGGGATAAAATGCCCATACAGCTTTTTTTACTTAATGACTATTTTTTAGTACTTTTATCTGATTTAGATTTTTACTTAATGTTTAATGAGAAAAAGAAATTTATGCGAAAAGTAGGTATTGACAGGTGGGGCATATAATACCAATCAAGTATTATATGCTGGTGGGCGATAAACATTATATATTTTAATTCTTCTCAAAAATTGAAATAAAGTTTGTGAGAAAATGATTGTAATTATCTAAATTGAGGAGGGAGTGTTTTTCTTTAATGAAAAGCAGCAGGTTTGCTAATACACTTATAAGTAAAAAAATAACTATTATGGTTCTAGCTGTAATTATCGGTACTGCTGTTAACTTTACAAAAGTGCATGCTGCTAGTATAGCAAATAGATATAATGGCGTTAATAGATATGAGACAGCAGCAAAAGTTTCCCAGGACGGGTGGCAAGAAGATACTGATTACGCAGTAATAGTTAACGGTGAAAATTTTCCGGATGCAATGAGTGCCGCTCCTCTGGCTAAAAAATATGAAGCTCCTATATTACTCACAGATAAAGACCTATTAAGTCCATATACATCTGTTGAGATTAATAGGTTAAATGTGAAAAACATTTTTATAATAGGAGGCAAAGGAGTGGTATCACAAAGTATAGAGGATGCTCTAAAAGCAAGAGGTATGAAGGTTACAAGACTTGGAGGAGTAGACAGATACGAAACCGGTATTTTAGTAGCACAAAAACTTGGGAAACCAAGTCAAATTGCTGTAGTCAATGGAGCAGATTTTCATGATGGAATGTCCATAGCATCTATTGCTGCACTAAAAGGAATGCCTATTATCTTAACCGGCGTCAATACTATTCCGGATTCCGTTAAGAAATATCTTAAAGCTAATAGTAAAATAGAGCAGGCTTATGTAATAGGTGGAAAAGCTCAAATAAGTGATTCTGTGATGTCCTTTATACCAAATGCCAAAAGGGTAGGAGAAGGCAGCGTTTATGAAAGAAATGCAGCTATAATAAATGCCTTTCAAAATGAAATAAGTACAGGTACTATATTTGTAGCCTCAGCTAAGGATTTTCCGGATTCTCTTGTGGCATCTTCCATAGCGCCAAAGACGGCATCACCAATTCTATATGTAGATAGTCCTATGGCTCAGGCCACAGAAGATTTGCTTAAATCAAAGATTGTTAAAAATATTAAGATATTAGGTGGTACTGGGGTAGTAGGGTATGATACAGAATATACTTTGGGATATATGCCGTTGGACATAGCATATGTGGAGGATTTTACAGATGTTATATGGCAGAATCAAAAATATACACCTAGACCTACAGTTATAGTAACAGCAACTGATGGAACTATAAAGGAAGTACCTGTAAGCTGGAACCTGATAAAGGTAGTTACTTCAAAACCTGGAGTATACACTTTATATGGAAAGATATATGGTACAGACAGAACTATAGTTACAACACTTATTATAAAGCCTTTACCAGTTAAGGTTGAGGATACAGGGTCTGAGGTTAACATTGGAGATGAATATACTCTACCGGAAACTATAAGTGCTAAAATGTCAGATGGCACTGTTAGTAAAGTTGACGTATCTTGGGAATATGGAAATCAAGATACTAGTAATCCGGGAATATATACTTTTTATGGTACTGTTGAGAAGTACAGCAAAAAAGTAAAATTCACGTTAGTAGTAAAAGATAATGGTAATGGAAATACAAGTAACGACCAATTTGATGATACTGTAATTGAAATAGTACAAGGAGAGGCATACACACTGCCGAAAACAGTACTTGATAAAATTAGTAATAAAAATTTACCTGTAACATGGAGTACAAAAAGCATTGATACAAGCCAAGTAGGAATTGTAAGACTTCAAGGAACGGTACAGGGTTCTATTTACAAAGCATATTTAACTTTAATTGTAACACCTAAGATTGTAGATGTACTTCAAATTACAGAAACTGTAGTTCAAGGAAGCTATTTTGAATTACCAACTGAGGTTGCGGCTAAAACTTCCGATAACCGTATAATTTATGTACCTGTTACATGGGATAGTCCGTTTATAGATCTTGGTACTCCTCAAACATATTATCTAAAGGGTACCGTAAATCATTATAAGATGCCAGTTGTGCTAATGCTTAAAGTTGTATCTAACTAATAAATTAAATAGAATAAATTTCAGAAGAGGTGAAGGTAAATGAAAAAGACAAAGCTTATAGTTGCGCTGGTAGCTGCTACAGCTATGGCTACCATGTTTTCAACTAAAGTATTTGCAGCTTTGCCAACTAACGCTCTTATAATAGGTAACAAAGCTTATGATGTAGGTTATATTTCGAAAAATGTAAAGCAGTTAAATGATATATTAAATAATTCCACTCAATATACTGATATCTACTATAATGATGTTTCTGGTAATGTTTTAAGTTTATTCAGTGGAGATAAGATTACAGATTTAACAAAATTAGGAGTAAACAGCTTAACTTATTATGATTATAATGGAAACAAAAATATATACAAGCTTACTAATGGCCAATTTAATCCAGATACTGAGAGCTCTACTATACAAGCTGAAATAACTGTAACACCAGTAGGTTCAGGGATAATGAACTTTATAAGTATAAAGATACCAGATGCCAGTAAGGTTAATGTAAAACCATATACCCTAGAGCCTCAGTATTTTAAAGTATATAACAGCAATAACAGTGATTTAATAAAGAAAATTGGAGTGCCTAGCTCAATAAGTGGTGAAAGTAATGATGATTATGTGTTAAATTTAATCTCTACAGATCCGTATTTAAGGTTGCAGATACTTTCTTCAGATAAAGTACCAATAGCCACAACTAAGCCACAAACATTACAAGTAGGAAAAAATACTGTAAACTTTACTTTGGATAGTTATTTTATTCCACCAGAAAGTTATAATCCAAGTGCTAATGGACTAGGAAATATAAATAATAATGGGTTGACTACTCAAAGTGGAGATTGGACTTACTATAGTAATTCTAGTGATGGTGGTGGAATATACAAGACAAACGGAGTGCAAAGCTATAAAATTTCCGAGGATAATGCTAAATTTATTAATGTAGTTGGCGATTGGATATACTATAGTAATTATTCAGATGGACAAAAAATTTATAAGATAAAAGTAGATGGAACGGGAAGAAGAATTGTATCCACAGATCAGGCATCTTATTTAGTGGTTTTAGGAGAATATATATATTATAGCTATCACTCAGGTACTGGCGTTGGAAACATAAGAAAGATTAGTAGAAATGCTTCCAAGTCTCCAGGAGAAAATGTTACTAGCGATGAAGCAGAATATATAATAGTATCAGGAGATATGATCTACTATACAAATAAAAATCAAGGAAACTCCATATATGCTATCCATACTGATGGAACTTATAGAAGCAAGATTTCAAGTGATAATGCTAAGTTTATTACTTTAGCCAATGAGAAAATTTATTATGTAACTTCTTTAGGTCAATTAAAATGGATAAGCAAGAATGGGGGAAGTTTTGGAACTATATTGGTAAGTAACGGGAATACTGGCTCAAATGCAG
Source organism: Clostridium magnum DSM 2767 (assembly GCF_001623875.1). Taxonomy (GTDB): domain Bacteria; phylum Bacillota; class Clostridia; order Clostridiales; family Clostridiaceae; genus Clostridium_AM; species Clostridium_AM magnum. The sequence goes on from NZ_LWAE01000001.1 coordinate 1,192,739, forward strand.
TTATATCTTCTATGAATATAACGGATGATGGAAAGTGGATCTATTATGCAGATTCTACCGATGGAAACAAAATGTATAGGGCGCCTTTAGTAGATTACTTAAGGATATCTGGAGATAAATATTCCAATGATTATACTAATTTTATAAATATAGTAGGAGGCAAAATTTATTATACCAAGCTAAGCAGTATGTTTATTGCAAATGAGCCTACTATTTCCAGTAAGAAAGACAGCTATGGCAGGGCGATTTATGATTATTCGTCTACTGCTATAACAAAGATTAAACAAGATTTGAAGATTCTTTCATATGATAAAGTAGCAACACCTACAAAAAATGCAGTAGGTGCAGATGTTAATAACTTAGAAGAGTATTTACCAGATAAGGTTACTGCAGTAATGAGTGACAATAGTATACAAGAACTATTAGTTAACTGGAATTTAAATCCAACAAAGAGTACAAAAGGATCAGCAGTACAGTATGAAGGTACAATAGTAGGTTATGGAACTAAAGTTACATTAACATTATCTATGGCAAGTGAAGCAATACCAGCTACTTCTGTTAAAGTTATTAATAATGCAGGATTGTTAGATGATAAGATATATATAAATTTAGACGATCAAGGAATAAAGCTTCCAGTAGTAGCTAACCTACAAGTTGGGGATACAATAAAGGTTTATAGAGATCCTCTTAAATCAGAATTGTTAGGACAGGACATTGTAGTGCCGTCTATAGGAGGAAATGTATTAAATTCTACAATTGTGTTAAGAAGAGAAAAGACAGTAACAGATGATGCTAAATATGTGTATATAACTCGAACCTCAGCAGGGGTTCTTGAAAGCGAACCGGTACAGGTTCAAATAACTGGAGGAGTGTCTGGAAAACCAACCTTTAATAAGGATAATCTAAGTATAAAAGTAATTAATTATGGCACACTTCCAAATGGGCTAACAGAAAATGATATAGTAGAAATAGCTCCGACTACCGAACTGCAGCAGGGAGATATAGTAAATGTTTATAAGAAGGTAGACAATGTGAAGGTAAGAATAGGTTCACAAATGGTTGAATATGTTCCAGATCCTAATCCATTTGCAGAGAAGAAATTTAAAGCTACTATAATACTTCCAGCTGGATATATCGAGTATAAAAATGGTGGAGATAATAATATTTATATCACAAGAAGTACTCAATTTGCTGAAAGTGATGACTTAACTGTAGCCTTTGATCAGGGAGTAGCACTACCGCTAGGCATGTTATCAATATCAGGAACAGCAGGAAATGTATTAGTTCGTACAACACTAGATACACAATATGAATACTACTATAAAGTATTTGGGCCAGCCCCTCTTCTAGGTGAGGATATAACTGATCCAAGTAATGGATGGACTAAGATAGCAGATCCGACAAATCCTAAATTAGATAATATTATTAACGGGGATGATGTTTACATTGTTCAAACCTATAGTGGAAAGGCTTTAAAAAGTAGTCATGCCATAGCACAGGTTAAGTAGGGTACCTATTATCTAGTAGATTCTATTAATTAGATTAGTGTTATTACAGATTTAAGTTAAAAATAATTACATGACATAGTTAAGAGAGCAGTAGGTATTCCTGCTGCTCTTTAGAATTATAGCAACGAAAGTACAGTAATTAAGTAAAAAGCAATTTATCGTAAAAATATAATTGACTAAAGATAACAGATGTTATAACGATAATTATACAAAAGAGATGTAAAATTTATATATTTAAATATATTTTTTAGGAGGAAGAGAACTTTGAAAAAGTTATCAAGAAGATTTAAGATTTGGACGTTAGCTTTGATTATAGCAGGGTTTTCTATATCCACTATAGTCTTTGCCGATGGTATGGCTCTAAATAATAAAGCTATAGTATCAATTGATGATAATAGTATAAGTAAAATTAGTGATAAAACAATTTCTGATACTCATAAGGTGTGGACAATCAGATTTAATTCTTCTATAGATGCTAATTCCTTTGCTAATAGTGTGCAGGTTAGAGACTTAACAACAGGAACCACAGAACAGATAAGTACAACCATAGGGGATGACAATAGTTCAATAAAAATTAATCCGTCAGAACAAGGATATAAGGTTGGACATAATTATGAAATAACTGTAGGAAAGAATATCAAATCTAACAAGGGTAAAAATTTAAAGAAATCAGCAGTGATGGGGTTCAAAGTAATTGATGTGACTAGTGGTAATAACACTGCATCTGCTAAGGTAGTTGTGTCACCTGTTCTGCCTATGTTTAAGCAGATAACAATAAATTCTATAGATCTTTCAGATGTTAAAACTATAAAGATAAATGGTAATGATAAAGTGTTTAATGTTGGAGAAGCAGCCCTTTCATTTGTAGGTGAAAATACAACAACTTTATATTTTTACGGTAGCGATGGAAAGACTGTTATTGCTAAAGGGGATATAGATGTAAGTCAATCAAAAGACAATGTGATTATAAAGCTTACTAATGGGAATTAGTTAGATTGAGAGAAGTTAACTATGTATCTCAATTAATTAAATATAATATAGATGGTTTGGAGTGAAATTTTATGAGATTAAGTCATAATACGGCCTCTCTAAATGTGTATAGGGGTTATTCTAAAGCAGTACAAAAACAAAGTGATGCTATGAATAAAATATCATCAGGCTATAAAGTTAATAATGCTAAAGATGACCCAAATGTTATAGCACAAAGTGAGAGAATGAGAATGCAAATAAGAGGATTGCAGATGGCAGGGAAAAATGCCCAGGATGGAGTTAGTATGCTGCAGACTGCTGAGGGTGGTTTAGATAGCATGACCTCAATGGCTCAAAGAATAAGGGAACTTATTGTGCAGGCTGGAAATGGTGCCAATACTGAGGAAGATAAAAAAACTATCCAAAATGAAATAGACCAAATGATTGATGGGATAGATGATATAGCTAAAACAACTGAGTTTAATGGTATAAAACTTTTAGCAGAAGATAAGATTCTGGAGATGCCTATTGGAGCAAATGCTGGAGAAAGTGTTAAAATACCTCAATTTGCACTGTCTTCAGATAAAGTAGGGACTGATATGACAAATACATTACAGTCAATTAGATCTGCCAATAAAAATGATGGGACAATAGGAGTAAATAATATAGTAGATAATTCCATTGATAAAGCCCTTGAAATCGTAGATAGATCTTTAGATAAAATAGTTTCTGTAAGAAGTAAATACGGAGCACTAGAAAACAGATTTGAAGGCGGCCTTCAAGATATAAATGAAATATCTGATATAATGGATGGGGCAGATAGCAATTTGAGGGATGCGGACATAGCAGTTGAGATGGCTGAACTGGCAAAAAATAATATACTTGCAGAAGCAGGAAATGCAATGATGGTACAAACAAATAAGTTCCCGCAGGATGTTTTGAGAATTTTAGAGAATGTGAGAAGTAAATAAAAAATAATATAGGGGTATGCTAATAGGCGTACATCAAAATAAAGCAGCATATATTTTTAATTGTTACTAAAAATATATGCTGCTTTTCTTATTTATATTGTAAATTAGCTCTTAAATATACAAATACAAACAACATTTTATATAATCTAAAAATAATCCCTACAATTCCCTAACATCAGGAGTAAATTAGTCTTCAGTCTTGAATACCAATAACTATAATAGAATTAAATAAATTTGACTAAAGATGTGGAATTAGTTTCTTATTTACAAGGAGTTTGAGGGAATGGTATCTTAGTAATATAAATATGTCTCTGAATTATGACAATATATGTTTTAATTTGAGGAAAAAATCCGTATAATATGAACTATAGAACATGATTTGAAAAGTAGCAAATTGTTCCTTTATACTATATAATAATATAAGAAAAAGTCCAATTTTGATATTATCTTTAAGGTAGGAAATCCAATCATCGTGATTATCAAAAAAAGCATTACAAAAACCTATAAAAAAATAAGATAATTTTGAACAATAGTAACACAAAACAGTACTTTTATGATAAAATAATTATGAATAAAATGAGGTTTTAATTAAAAATAAAGTTTAATTAAAAAATGAATGAACATGAGAAATGACAATAAATCTCTAATGATGTTATAAATTACGGAGGATGATAAAGTGAATTTTCAAAATCTGTCAAAAGATCAGTTGGTGTATAATTTGTTAAAAAAAGGTTTAGATGCTTCTTCTCTTAGAAGTAGAGCCATATCAAACAATATAGCTAACATAAATACTAAGGGTTACAAAAGACAATATGTTACCTTTGAAGAATCATTAAAGGAAAATATAGATAATGTAAGCCTTAAAACAGAAGATGACAAGCATATAGATGGCGGTATTAAATATGGAGAAATTAAGACAGGAATAGATAACTCATCTAGTATGAGAGAAGACGGTAACAATGTTGATGTAGATAATGAAATGGTGAATCAAGCAGCCAATACTTTAATGTATAATGCACTTGTAACTCAGGCTAATAGCAGATTGACTATGGAGAGGTATGTAATAAATGGAAGGTAATATAGTTAAGGGGAATACTGCGAAGGGAGATAACATAGTATGATTAGAGCATTTAACACTTTAAGGATAAGTGCTAGTGGACTTTCTGCTGAAAGACTTAGAATGGACACAATATCTTCAAATATAGCAAATGTGAATACTACTAGAGGAGCAAATGGACAACCTTACAGAAGAAAAGTTGCTGTTTTTCAAGAGAATTTAAATAAAGAATTGAATAAAGAAAATGGCAAATATGAAGCTACACCAATGGGAGTAAAAGCAGTTGGAATTGAGGAAGACAATTCACCTTTAAGAAGAGTCTACGATCCGTCTAATCCAGATGCAGACACAGAAGGATATGTTTCAATGCCTAATGTAAATGTACTGAATGAAATGGCAGATATGATGGTTGCAACAAGAGCCTACGAAGCAAATGTTAATGCAATTAATGCTGAAAAGAGTATGTTCTCAAAAGCTTTAGAAATAGGAAGGTAGGTAATTTAGGCTATGAAAATAAATGAGTTTACTCCAGATACTGAGATTTTTAAGAAAATAGGCAATAAGGATAATAAAGAAGAGATAAGTGAAAAAGACTCAGCCAGCTTCGGTGATTTATTAAAGAAGAAGTTAGATGCAGTTAATGAGAATCAAATTAAAGCTGAAGACACCACCCAGAAATTTATTCAGGGGGATGAGGATGACATTCATAAGGTTATGTTAGACACCGAAGAAGCTAAAATGTCATTAGAACTGGCAGTTCAGATTAGGAACAAGTTTGTTGAGGCATATCAAGAATTAAGTAGAACGCAGTTATAGTGAGGAGTGCTTAGATTATATGGGTAAGCTATCAGAAAGTTTTAAAAGTTTAAAAGAAAAGTGGAATGGCTTTGGCAAAAACAAAAAGATAGCTTTTGGTGTATTTTTTATAGGAATAATAGCGGCTCTAGTGTTTTTGGGAGTATCTGTAGGTTCAACTAAATATGAAGTTCTTTTCTCTAATATGGACCCTACTGACTCAGCGGCAGTTTATAAACAATTGCAGGCTGATAAAGTAGATGCTAAGGTCAGTGGTAATTCAATATTAGTACCAAAAGAACAGGTAGATCAGCTTCGAATGAAGATGCTTTCTGAAGTATCAATGACTAATGGAAGTCAAGGATTTGAACTTTTAGATAAAAGTAAACTTGGCTCCACAGATCAGGAAATGAAAATAAATTATCAAAGAGCACTTCAGGGAGAATTGGAGAGAACTATAAAGAGCTTTCCAGAGGTAGAGAATGCTAGAGTACACCTTGTACTTCCAGAGGATACAGCTTTCGTTAAAGATACAGAGCCTGGGAATGCTTCTGTAACTTTGAAATTAAAAGCTGGAACAAAGTTGAGTTCAGACCAAGTAAAGTCTGTTATTGCTTTAATAACAGGAAGTGTTAAAAATATACCAAAAGAAAATGTACAAGTTATAGATGATAAAATGACCTTGCTTTCAAAGGATGTATATAATGATAATAAAGATTTAGCAGATTCAACAACTCCAGCAGAAAAACAACAACAGTTAAAAGAAAATTATGAAGAAGATATGGAAAAAAGATTACTAAGTATGCTGGAAGCGATTTATGGTAAAGACAAAGTTAAGGTTAAGCTAAATGCAGATTTGGATTTTGATGCAGTACAACAGGATTCAGTAACTTATGATCCGAAATCAGTTGTAGTAAGTGAACATGGTGTAAAGGACACTTCAACAGGACAAGGGAATACTTCTAGTAGTCCAGTAGACAATAATATGACAAATTCTGCAGCTACAAATGCTAACGGTGAAACAACTACACATGAAGAAACAACTAAAAATTATAATGTGTCAAAGGTGGAACAAAAGACTATAAAGGCTCCAGGTGCAGTTAAAAGATTAACTGCTTCAATAGCTTTAGATGGAAATGTGGATGATGCGACTAAAGCTTCCATAAGAAATCTTGCAGTATCAGCTATAGGCTATGATGATAAAAGAGGAGATACTATAAGTGTAGAAGGTGTACCTTTTGATACTACAATAAAAGATAATGCTAAAAAAGACCTAGATGCAATGGAAAAGGCAGCAGAGCAAGCAGCGAAAACTAAAATGTATACTATGATTGGAATTGGAGCTGCAGCACTTTTAGGATTAGCAATAGCATTGTTCTTATGGAGAAGAAAGAAAAATGTAGAAGAAGATCAATTGTTAGGAGCACAACTTGAGTCACAAGGTATTGATGTTATTATAGGCGATGATACTGAGGGTCAAGATGGAAAACAACGTCCTAAATTTAAGCCAATAGAGCTTGATGAGGAAAATGAAAGAACTCATTTTGAAAATGAGATAAAGAAATATGCTAAGGATAAACCTGAGCAGGTTGCAGATATTGTTAAATCTTGGTTAGCAGAGGATGAGAGGTGATGAAAGTTGGCTAAGGAGAATGTAAAACTAACAGGAGTACAAAAAGCAGCTATATTGTTTATAACGCTTGGCCCAGAAGCTTCTGCAGGTATAATAAAAAAACTGCCAGAGTCAGAGATACAAAAAATAACTTATGAAATAGCCAATATTTCAGCAGTAAAATCCGATCAAAAACAAGAAATATTACAGGAATTTATGGAGATGAATAAGGCTAAAGACTATTTAACAGAAGGTGGAATTGATTATGCCAAAAACCTTCTAGCAAAAGCCTTAGGCAATCAAAGAGCTATGGAAATATTAGATAAGGTTACAGAGGCTACACAGCAGTTTAGACCTTTTGCTATAGCTAGAAAGGCGGATGCTCAACAGCTTTTAAATATTATTAACAATGAGCATCCTCAGACCATCGCACTAATATTATGTTATCTTCAACCAGACAAAGCAGGACAGATATTATCCTCACTTCCTGAAGATACTCAATCAGAAGTAGCTTACAGAATAGCAACTATGAGTAACACATCACCTATGGTGGTAAAGGAAATTGAAAAGGTTCTTGATGATAAGTTATCTTCAGTAGTTAAATCTGATATGAAGGTAATTGGTGGAGTGTCAACTATTGTCGAAATTCTAAACCAGGTAGATAGAACTACAGAAAAGAATATTACAGAAGGACTAGAGAAGGAAGACGCAGAATTAGCAGAAAAAGTAAAAGAGTCTATGTTTGTATTTGAGGACATTATTACTCTTGATGATGTTTCTATACAGAGAGTTCTTAGAGAAGTTGAAACTAAGGAACTTGCACTTGCACTTAAAGGATGTTCAGAAGAAGTTGCAAATTCTATTTTCAGAAACCAATCGAAGAGAGCTGCTGCAGCATTAAAGGAAGATATAGAATTCCTAGGACCAGTAAGACTTATGGATGTGGAAAAGTCTCAGCAGAGAATTGTAAGCGTAATAAGAAGATTAGACGAAGCTGGAGAAATCGTAATTTCAAGAGGTGGAGAAGATGCAATCATCGTATAATATTATCAAAAATTCCAGCGTAGTAAAAGAGGGTAATAAGCAAATAGTAACTGAGTTTGAACAAATTAAAGAAGATAAGCAAAAGGAACTACAAAAAGAAATAAATGCAAAGAGTTTTATAGACAGCTATGAAAATTTAGCAAAAACTATGATTGAAGATGCTAGAAAGCAAAGGGAACAAATTCTATCCTCAGCTTATTCAGAGGCAGAAAGGCTTTCCAAGGAAGCTTATGAAAGAGCTTATCAAGAAGGTAATCAAAATGGGTATAATGATGGATTTAATAAGGCCTATGAAGAAGGGTATAAAATTAATCTAGATAAAGCACTTCAAGAGGGACAAATTATAAGAAATAATGCAGACAGTGTCTTAAGAAGTGCCGTAGAGGAAAAAGAAAGATACCTTAAAGAAAAAGAAAATGAGATAAAAGATTTAATAATAAATTGCGTAGAGAGTATCTTAAAAAAAGAAGTTAAAGAAAAAGATGGATTAAACAATATAATCTTTGAGGCATTATCAAAAGTAAAGAATACCAACACTTTTATAATTAAAAGTAACCCAGTACACTGTGAAGAATTTAAAGGTAAGATTGAGCTTTGGAAAGAACAACTTCCATTTAGAGGCGATATATTTATAATACCAGATGAATCTATGGAAGAAGGAAGTGCAGTCATAGAGAGAGAAAATGGTAAAATTCAAGTGGGAGCTAATATTGCCCTGGAAAAGGTTCGGGAGATTTTTAATAGTGTAGAGTAAATGTTTAAAGTTTAGAATTAAGAGTGAAGAGTTAGAGAGGATTTTTCTCCCTTTGGTCGAAAAATCTTTAAATTTAAATATGCGATGTTCACCGCAGGTGAAGGCGTTCTAAAATAAATTGTTTTTCCGACATAAGGAGGAAAAACTGCCTTAACTTTCAACTCATAATTCTTAACTTTTAACTAAATCTAGAGGTGTAATTAATGATAAACCTAAATTTCAACTTATTAAACAAAAAAATAAGTGAAACCACCTTCACTTATTCCGAGGGAATAGTAAAAAAAGTTATAGGTCTTACCGTAGAAGTTGAAGGAATTAAGTCCTTCGTTGGCGAAGTATGTACAATATACAATGAAAAAAATCATCCGATTACTTGTGAAGTAGTAGGGTTTAGAGAAGACAATGTTATACTTATGCCTCTTGGAGAACTTATAGGTATTGCTCCAGGCTGTAGAGTAGTACCGGAAGGTAAGCCTTTAAGTGTTAAATGTTCAGAAGATTTATTTGGAAAGGTACTTGATGGTCTTGGAAACCCTCTAGATGGAGAAGAACTCCTTGGGGGGACCTTATATCCACTTGATACGGAACCTCCAGATCCAATGAAGAGAAGAAGAATTACAGATGTTATACCTACAGGAGTTCGTGCAATTGATGGATTTATAACCTGCGGAGAAGGACAAAGAATTGGTATTTTTGCAGGTAGTGGGGTTGGGAAGAGTACAACCCTAGGAATGATTGCGAGATACGCAGAAGCTGATGTAAATGTAATAGCTCTTATAGGAGAAAGAGGTAGAGAGGTTAGAGATTTTCTTGAAAAAGATCTAGGTGAAGAAGGTCTTAAGAAATCTATAATTGTCTGTGCAACCTCAGATAAGCCTGCATTGGTAAGACTTAAAGGAGCTTTTACAGCTACAGCTATTGCAGAATATTTTAGAGACAAAGGCAAAAAAGTAATATTAATGATGGATTCTGTTACTAGATTTGCTATGGCACAAAGAGAAATAGGACTAGCGATTGGGGAACCGCCAGCTACAAAAGGGTACACTCCATCTGTTTTTGCAAAGTTACCTAGACTTATGGAACGTGCTGGTATGTCAAGTACAGGTTCTATTACAGCTTTTTACACAGTTTTGGTTGATGGTGATGATTTTAATGAACCAATTGCTGATGCGGTTAGAGGTATACTAGATGGACATATTGTTTTATCCCGTGGATTGGCAGCTAAAAATCATTATCCTGCAATAGATGTGCTGAGTAGTATAAGCAGACTTATGTCTGAGATAGCAGATGACAATCATAAACAAGCTGCATCCTTTGCAAGAGATCTCATGGCTACCTATAAAAATTCAGAGGACTTGATAAATATAGGAGCCTATGTGAAAGGCAGTAATAAAAAGATAGATCTTTCAATACAATACAACGATGAAATAACAGCTTATTTAAAGCAAGGAATGAAGGAACATTCAGGTTTTGGGGAAAGTGTTAAAAAACTTCAGAGTATATTTATTTAAAAATTGGGGGGAAAGATTATGGAGTACTATCAGTTTAGGCTGCAAAAGCTTTTGGATATTAGAGCCGATAAAGAAGAAGAAAGTAAAAGGAATTTTAAAGAGGCTCAAAGTGAAAGGTTAAAAGTAGAAGAAAAGCTCAATAATCTTAAGGAGAATTATACAAAATATAGAGAAATGTCAGGGGAAGAATCAGTTATAGAGCGCAAAATTAAACATGTCTATTTAAATGCAATAAACTACAACATAGCTGAAACTTCAAAAGAGTTAAAAATTAAAGAAAGAGTTTTAGAGGAAAAGAGAGAAGATCTTAAACTAAAGCAAATTGATAGAAAAACCGTTGAATCTTTAAAAGAAAAACAAAAGGCAGAATTTATTAAAGAGCAGGAGTTAATAGAACAAAAAATGAATGATGAATTTGCATTGTATGCTTTTATTAGACAACAAAATAGTTTATAGATAATCTTGAAAGGAGGTGAAATTAATGAAAATAGATATCCTAAATTTTAACAATTCAATGAATAATATAACAAAAACTAATGTTAAATCCACAAGCAGTAACAATTCTTTTGATAGCTTATTCGCAAAAGCTACCTACTCAAATGGCGTTAAAAATGATGCTAAGGAATTGGCACAAGTATCACAAAAAACTTCAAGATATGATAATAACTACAAAGAAAATTATGCTGTAAAAAACAATAATGTAAGGGAAGGTGATAGTACAAAGCCAGTACCAAAGGAAGTAAAGGATGCATTAAAAGAGTCTGGAATGTCTAATGAAGAAGTAGATGAAATAAATTCATTAGAAGATTTAAAAGATAAGGTAGAGCCAGACAAGCTTTTAACTATTCTTTTATCACTTATGAATGGGAATTCTTTTAGCCTTGATTTATCAAATATAAAGGATAGAATAAAGGCTATCATAGATGCTGATCCTAGCAAATATGCCAATATAACTGATGAGACAGCATTTAAGAATAAACTTATTGATGGATTATTTGCAGCTATAAATGGAAAAGATTCTGAGATTCAGTCATCAGATAAGGCAAATGCTTCTAATAATACTGATATAAAGTCTCTAATAAGTGATGATATACTTTCAAAGGTACAGTCAGAATTAAGTGCTGCATTAAAGGAATTAAAAACAAATAAAGAAGTTACAAGCAACCTTACATCAATGGCTACAAATTTCAATGGTAAAAGTGCAGAAATATTGATAAAAGCAGTTAGTGATGGAGATGCTTCTGATAACTCTTCCCTGCTAAACAGCAGTGACTCAAAAGGAGAGGACGGATTTTTGAAAAATCTGTTATCAGATAATAACGATAAAATATCAAGAGTGACAAATTTTATGTCTCAATTCAATAATATGAAAGTAGACAATAATGCTGTTAGCGACCTACAAAAAATAGTTATAAATAAAAATACCATTGGCACTGATATGATAAAAGCTCTAAAATATATGCAGACAAATGATATGAAGGACTTAATTGTAAAGATAAATCCAAAAGAACTAGGTGAAGTAGTTATAAAAATAACTATGGAATCAGGTGCAATGAAAGCAAGTATTAATGCTGCTAATAAGGAGGCATATAATTTGCTTAACTCAAATTTAGCAGATATAACAAGCAAACTTCAAAATACTGATATAAAGATTCAAGATATTTCCCTAAGCCTTTACAATGAAGATACTACTTTCTTTAAGGATGGTTCTGATCAAAACAGAAGTGGAAGAGAGCAAAACGGAAAGAAAGCGCAGGCTATAGGAGCAATAGGTGAAGAGGATATTGTAATAGATAATCAGATTGAAGCAGATAGCAATGTAAATATTTTGGCTTAGATTTCCCAGTAAGTTGAAAGTAGATAGTCGAGAATTGAAAGTTAGACTTAATAAATAGAAGTTGGAGGTGAGAAATTTGGCAACAACAGTAAGCAGTACAGATACTCAGAGTTTGTTAGAGAAGATTAATCAAGCTAACGCAACTAAGACAAGCCGAGGTACTAGAATAGTAAAGACTGGAGAGGATATGGATAAGAATGCCTTCCTAAAAATATTATCAGCAGAGCTTTCTAATCAAGATCCTCAAAATGCAAAGGATGGTACCGAATTTGTTGCTCAAATGGCACAGTTTGCAGGCCTTGAACAGATGGCAAATCTAAATAGTAGTATTAGGCTAACAGGAGCAAATTCACTTATAGGAAAAGAAGTAACTCTTAGAAAATATGACCAAAGTGGAAACTTATACAGTGGACAAGTAAAAAATGTAGTTAAAAGTGGCGATGAAATAAAAATTAATGTTGCAGTTGGAAAAGAAAAAGATGCAAATGGAAACATAGTAGATAAGTATGAAGAGTTCAGTCTTAATGATGTAACTCAAATTAAAGAGACCTCTAGTGCACTAAATTCTGCAAGTAATTCTAATAATTTATTAAATGCTGCAGCTATAATAGGAAAAACTGTAGAAATAGATGAAAAAGACAGCAATGATAAAAATTACACTGGTGTATTAAAGGGAATATTACGATATACTGAAGGGATAAAAGTAAATGTTCAAATAGGTGAAGGCCAAACTAAAGAATTCTCATTCGATGAAGTTATAAGGATAACAGAAAGTTAATCCTAGAAAGAAGTGATTGCATGGGATATAGAGTTATTAATGGCAAACTTCATCTAATTGAAGATTTTAAGTCCTATCATAAGACCACAAATACAGAAACTAAAAACATAGAAAATTCTTTTAAGGATGTTTTAGGGAAAAAAATTAATAAGCAAGAAAGCTTTGTTATCTCAAATCATGCAGCAGAAAGACTTAGACAAAGGAATATAAGCTTTAATGAAGCTGATATGAAAAATATAAATGAAGGAATAAACAAAGCAGAGGAAAAGGGTTGTCAGCAATCTGTAATTCTATATAAAGATACAGCGCTTGTAACTTCAATAAAAAATAGAACTATAATTACTGCACTAGACAAGGACAATAGTAAGGGAAATGTTTTTACTAATATAGATAGTGTTATTATGTTATAAACAGCAGGACTTGTGGAGTTAAGAGTTTAGAATTTAGAATTGAGCGTTAGTGAAGTTTTTTCTGCGAAAAAACAAAAAAATAAAACTCTTAATTCTTAACTAAATCAGGGGGCTGTGCTTTGTGGAACGAATGAAACAAAGCTAGATAAAATATATAAATTAAAAAACAAAAATCGGAGGTAAAAATAATGTTACCATCAATGTTTTCAGGAATTAGTGGATTAAAGGCCAATCAAAAAAAGCTTGATGTAGTTGGAAATAATATCGCAAACTCAAGTACAACAGCATTTAAATCTCAAAGAATAAGATTTCAGGATATGGTAAGCCAAAATGTTTCTGAAGCTTTAGGACCAGGACAGAATACTGGTGGTGTTAACGGCAGACAGGTTGGTTTAGGAGTTCAAATAGCAGGAATTGATACCAATACAGCTGTAGGAAATATGCAGCCTACAAGTAGAAGTTTAGACGCGGCTATAGACGGATCAGGGTATTTTATTGTAGCTAAAGGTAAATTAGACACAGATTCGGCTACAACTAGATTAGAGGTAGATGAAACGGAACATACCTTAGTAAGGGGTGCAGTGCTAAGCACATCTTTTACTAGAGATGGTTCTTTTACATTAGACAGTCAAGGAAATTTATTAACTTCTGATGGTTATAGAGTTTTAGGATACACCGTTGGTAACGCAGCGATAACCTATTCCAGTGACCCAAATGTTCAGGGTAGTGTAGCTTTCCAGGATGCTAATAACAGTGATGAATTAATTGCTGATCAGACTGGATTAGTTCCACTTGTTATACCTGATTCTATAGAAGGAAATAGAGTTCAATCTTTCTCTATAGAAAAGGATGGATTACTAAAGGCTGTGTTAGCTGATGGCTCTGTTGCTGCTTTAGGTCAAGTAGCTATGGCATCCTTTAAAAATGATGCTGGTCTTAAAAAATTAGGAAAAAACCTATATCAAAACTCAGCAAACTCAGGGGAGCCAGTGTTAAGAAGTGGAATAGGCGCAGAGACCGATGTTGACAACAGCAAGGGGTATGGTGATATGCTTCAAGGAATGCTTGAAATGTCAAATGTAGATCTAGCTGAACAGTTTACAGACATGATAATAGCTAGTAGAGCTTTCCAAGCGAATGGAAAGATAATAAGTACTGGGGACGAAATACTTCAGGATCTTGTTAACTTGAAGAGATAGTATTCAGCTGATTAAATTTTAATTATTACTGGTATTCATAGAAGGCTTCTTTCAGTGTTATTAACAGTTTAAGTTGCTTCTATGGATGCCTATAACTAAGTCAGAGTCTAAAAAATAATAAGTGAAAATAGGAGATAATTATGATTAAACTTGTTGGATTAGATAGTAAAGAGTATATTCTTAATGCAGATCATATTGAGAAGGTAGAAGAAATTCCTGAAAGCGTGATTACACTTACTAATGGTAAAAAATATCTTGTGAAAGAATCCAATGATGAAATAGTTAAAAAAGTAATAGAGTATAAGCGAAAGATTTATGCTGGCCCATAAGATATTATTGTTATGGGTTTGAGGTGTGCAATTACTCTCAAAAATCAGTGCATCATGGCAATAAAGTCTACTAATAATGGGATATATAAGTGTAAATTTCTTCTGCTGAAACAATGTAGAAATTTTATTGTATGTAATTAACTTGAAAGATTATTTGTGTTATGATGACCAGTAAATTGCACCTATGAAGGCAGTAGAGAATTAGTTATAATAATTCTACAGAACAGCAATTATAAGACTTGTTAATAGATTTTAAAGGAACGTTAAATTAACCTTATGGTAATATGCTTCATATTTTATATGGAATGCAGCTTAGAACTAGTTTAAAGTATGGTATATGAAAAGGAGATTAGTGGCATGGAGAATAAAAAGGAGAAAAAAGGCGGCGGCAAGTTAAAAATAATTATAATAGCAGTTGTTACTATTCTTGTAGTTGGTGCAGGTGGATATTTTGGCTATACTATGTTTTTAAAAGACAAAGGATCAACAGCTAAAACTGCGGCACATACGACTCAACAGGTTGTAATACAGCAGGGTCAGCAGCAAGCAGGGGCAACTGGGCAGCAGGTATCTTTTGTGCAGCCAGTAATTTCAGCCAAGACTTTTGGCCTTGATGAGTTTTTAATAAACCTAGCAGATGAAGATGGCAAAAGATATTTAAAGGTAAAAATCTTTCTAGGATATGATGAAAAAAAATTAGCTACAGAATTAGAAGAGAAAAAACCAATACTAAGAGATGCTATAATAAGCGTTATAAGAACTAAGAAGGCAGCTGATATAACTCCTAAAGGAGTAGAGACTATTAAAATTGAAATTATTCAAAGAATAAATCCACTACTTGAAAAAGGACAATTAAATAACGTTTATATAAATGATATTTTAGTGCAGTAAAATTCTAAAATATGAATGGAGGTATTAAATGGATTTACAATTTTTATGGATGCTTTTTAAAATAATAATATTTTTACCTTTTATACTTCTGCTCATATATATATCTATAAAGTACGGTGGAAACAAACTTCAAGACATTCAAAATGGAAGATATATAAAAATTCTTGAGAGAGCTGCTATTTCAAAGGAGAATGCTCTTTTAGTAGTCAAGATAGGTGAAAAAGGATATGTTATGTCTTCTGTTACTGGTAAGCTTGAAATAGTTTCTGAATTAGAGAAGGAAGAAATCTCAAAAATAGAGTCAGCAAGAGTTATTCCACAGTATGAGAGTTTGAAAGATTTTTATGAAAAATCAGGATTTAAAAATTTTTGTGATAAAACTAATTTAACCACTGTATATGAAAAACTAAAGATTAAAAAAGGAAGGTAGAGATGGATAAAAAAAATAGCAAAATTATTGTAACTGCGTTAGCTTTAATGTTTGTATCTATAATATTTGTTACTACTAAGGTTCATGCGGCACCAGAGACTTTGCCTATACCTAAGATTAACATTTCCGTAGATAATGCAAACACTCCACAGCAATATGTAGGAAACTTAAAGCTACTAGTAATGCTTACAATTTTAACGTTGTTACCTTCTTTTATTATGATGATGACAAGCTTTGTAAGAATTATAGTAGTTTTTGGTTTCTTAAGGACTGCACTAGGAACACAGCAGTCACCACCAAATCAGGTTTTAATTGGACTAGCCTTGTTTTTAACTATATTTATTATGCAGCCAGTTTATAGTCAGGTGAATACTAATGCTATACAGCCTTTTATGGAGAATAGGATAACTCAGGATCAGGCAATTGAACAAGGGGCAAAGCCACTAAGGGATTTTATGCTTAAGCAGACAAGAAAAAAGGATTTTGACTTATTTATAAATGTTGCAAAGCTAGACTATAAGGCAACTAAGGATAATGCTCCATTACATGTAGTAGTGCCAGCATATATGATAAGTGAGTTAAAAACATCCTTTCAAATAGGATTCTTAATATATATTCCATTTATGATAATAGATCTAGTGGTAGGAAGCGTGCTTATGTCAATGGGTATGATGATGCTACCACCGGTAATGATATCTCTGCCCTTTAAGTTATTGTTGTTTGTAATGGTAGATGGTTGGTATTTGTTAGTGAAGTCTTTAATTATGAGTTTCACATGATGAGGTGAGTTAAATGAGCGAAAATTTAGTTATAGGAATTATAAGAGATGCACTTCAGACTGGAATCCTAGTATCAGCGCCACTACTAGGGGTATCCCTAGTAGTAGGATTAATCATCAGTGTGTTTCAGGCTACAACACAAATACAGGAGCAGACATTAACCTTCGTGCCAAAGCTTATAGCAGCAGCCGTTATTGGGCTCTTAACAGGGACCTGGATGCTCCACCAGCTTGTAAGCTTTACTGAAAGGATATTTACTTATATAGCGCACATTACGCAGTAAAATCCAGGTTGACGATTGAGAAATTGACAATTGACAATTTAGGATGCTTTTTTATATAACAAAAGGAGTTTGTTGTAATTGTCTATTGTCAAAAATCTATTGTTAATGTGGGGTGATAAATATTGATTGACACTTTATACTTTACAGCATTAATTTTAATTACAATTAGAATGTTTTGTTTTTTTCTAGTAGTTCCCGTATTTTTCCCAAACGGGACTCCAAACACCGTTAAAACCGGTTTAACTTTAGTTATGGCTTATATATTAGTACCTGGAATAGATTATTCAGGTATTAATACCATAAATAATAATATGTCTTTTATAATCAACTGTATGAATGAAGCAGTGGCAGGGCTTACCTTAGGATTTATAGTAAATTTATGTTTTATGTCAGTGAGAGTAGCTGGAAATCTTATGGATTTTCAAATGGGATTTTCAATGATGACAATGTTTGATCCAAATTCAAGCAGTAATACTACTTTAATGGAACGATTATTATATTGGTTTAGTATGGTAGTGTTTTTTATTGTAGATGGACATCATATGCTGATAAAGGCATTGATGGAAAGCTTTAGTGTAATAAAACTTGGAAACTTTTTTTTATCCCAAGATTCAATAAATGTAATTATAAGAGTTTTTATTGAATACTTTGGCATAGGGTTGAAAATAGCAATACCTATCGTATTGATAATTTTTATAACAGATTTAACTTTGGGACTTATTGGAAGAACAGTTCCTAATTTAAACTTAATGATACTTAGTCTTCCCATAAAAATACTTGTAGGACTTGCAGCCTTCTCTTTTGCACTTCCTATATTTTTAAGAGTTATAGAAAATTCTTTCTATGGCATACCAGATGCTATAAAAGGTTTTTACAAAACTATACCTTTACTTGTAATATTTGCCTCTGACGATAAAACTGAAGAAGCTACTCCTAAAAAGAAGAGTGATGCAAGGAAAAAAGGTCAGATACCTAAAAGTAAGGATGTAGCCTTAGCACTAACACTATTATCATCGACTATTGTTCTAGCATCTTTAGGGGGATTTGTTGGAAACGAACTAAAAACTACAATGATCACATTTTTAAATAATTATTTGACTATGGCATTAGATTATGATAGTGTGCAGAAGATTTCAGTTATAGTTATATGGAGACTGGCAGTAATCTTCTTGCCGATAGTGGTTCCAATAATGCTTATGGGAGTACTTGCAAACTTTTTGCAGACTGGTGCACTTATCACTGGAGAACCATTAAAGCCAGATTTAAAAAAGCTTAATCCTATAAGTGGATTGAAAAGAATGTTTTCTATGAGGTCCTTAGTGCAGCTTGTAAAAGATTCAGCAATAGTATCCATAGTTGGTTTTATAGGGTACAAGTTTATTAAAGATAATTATACCTATATACTTACACTAGGAGATTTAAATGCTGCAGGAGTAATAGCAGCTGTTGGAAAACTTACAGTAAGTATATTTTTTAAAATAACCATCGTAATGGTGGTAATAGCATTAGCTGATTATATTTATCAAAGATATCAATTTAACAAGGATTTGAGAATGACCAAGCAGGAAATAAAGGAAGAATATAAACAAAGCGAAGGGGATCCTCAAATTAAAGGTAAGATAAAGCAGAAGCAAAGAGAAATGGCTATGAGAAGAATGATGCAGGAGGTTCCTAAGGCAACTGTTGTTGTAACAAACCCAACACATATTTCAGTAGCGCTTAGGTATGAAGAAGGACAAAATGCTCCAATGGTTGTAGCAAAGGGTGCAGATAGTGTTGCTCTAAAGATTAAGGAACTTGCAAAGGAAAATGATGTACCTATTATTGAAAATAAGCCACTTGCACGACTTATGTATAAGGAGCTAGAAATAGATCAGGAAGTTCCAGTTGAAATGTATCAAGCAGTAGCAGAGATACTTGCATTAGTTTATAAGCTTAAGAAAAAGTAGTAACAAAAACGGGGTGATATCTTGGAAAGTAGTAAGAGCAAATTCAGTATAAAAAATAACATAGACATATTAATGGCCTTTGTAGTTATAGCGGTAGTTTTGATGATTATTATACCACTACCATCAATCCTATTAGATGTACTTTTAGCTTTTAATATAACAGTATCTGTAGTAATTATTCTTTTAACCTTGTTCACTACAGAAGTACTGCAATTTTCAGTGTTTCCAACCTTACTCTTAATTACCACATTGTTTAGATTGGCACTAAATATATCGTCTTCAAGACTTATACTTAAAGATGGTTATGCAGGAGAAGTAATTAATGCCTTCGGAAGCTTCGTTGTTGGTGGAAACTATGTGGTTGGTATAATTATTTTCTTAATCATAGTTATAATACAGTTTATAGTTATTACTAACGGTGCTGGCAGAGTATCCGAAGTATCTGCAAGATTTACACTGGATGCTATGCCAGGTAAACAGATGAGTATTGATGCAGATTTAAATGCTGGTACTATAGATGAGAGTCAGGCTAGAGAAAGAAGAAAGAAATTACAGCAGGAAGCAGATTTTTATGGTTCAATGGATGGTGCATCCAAGTTTATTAAAGGGGATGCCATTGCAGGACTTATAATCACAGCTATAAATATCTTAGCAGGTATAATAATAGGTGTTATGATGCTTAATATGGATATCTCAACGGCTGCTCAGACCTATACAAGACTTACTATAGGAGACGGACTTGTAACACAGGTGCCTGCACTTTTAATATCTACTGCATCTGGTATACTGGTTACACGTTCTGGAAGTGATGAAAACTTTGGTACATTAGTTGTAAAACAGTTAACAGGGTTTCCGAAAGTTATAGCGATAGCTTCAGTAGTTCTTTTATTTATGGCTATTATACCGGGACTACCTCATATGGCATTCCTTATTCTATCTGTAGCTTGTGGAGTCGCAGCATACTTGCTTTATAAGGATGCAAAGGAACAAATTATACAACAAGCAGAAATAGAACAACAGGAAATAACTGAAACAGAGAGTAAAGAACCTGAAAATGTAATGAGTTTGATATCTGTAGAACCAATGGAAGTTGAGATAGGTTATGGACTTATTCCTCTAGCAGATGAAGGCTCCGGTGGAGATCTTCTCCAGAGAATAACTTCTGTAAGAAGGCAGTGCGCAATTGAGATGGGAATAGTTGTACAACCTATTAGAATAAGAGACAATCTTCAATTAAAAACAAATGAATATGTTATAAAAATAAGAGGTACAGTGCTTGCAAAATCAGAACTTATGCCAAGTATGCTCTTATGTATGGATCCAACTAATGGAGAAAGTGAAATTCAGGGAATAAGAACTATGGAACCATCCTTTGGACTTCCTGCAATATGGATAAATAAGGATCAGAGGGAAGAAGCGGAAATAAGGGGGTTAACAGTAGTAGATCCCACTACTGTTATGGTTACCCATCTAACAGAAACAATAAAAAATCATTCCTATGAATTACTTGGAAGACAGGAAGTTAAACTAATAGTTGAATCAGTAAAAGAGAAATATAGTGCTGTAGTAGAAGAATTAATACCAGATCTTTTAACTATAGGTGAGATTCAAAAAGTACTTCAAAATCTCTTAAGAGAAAGGGTTTCTATAAAGGATATGGTAACAATAATGGAGTCTTTAGCAGATAACTCTAGAACAACAAAGGATATAGAGGTTCTTACTGAATATGTAAGGTTTGCACTAGGAAGAGGTATATGTAACTCTTTAGTTGATGATAATGGGGCAGTAACAGTTGTTACATTAGATCCTCAAATAGAAGATTTAATAGGTAATAATATACAAAAATCTATGCAGGGTTCATTTCCAGCAATAGATCCTGATATTACAGGAAGAATATTGAATTCAATTAAAAGTGTTCTTGATTCAGTTTATTTTTATGAAAACCAACCTGTAATTTTAGTATCACCAAAAATAAGACCTGCTTTTAGAAAACTAATTGAAATGGTATTTCCAGCAGTAAATGTGCTATCACTTAATGAAATCCCGAATGATATTCAAATAAGAACTGAAGGAGTGATTTCCATCTAATGGTTATTAAAAAATATAGAGTTAATAATATGACTGAGGCTCTAACCCGCATAAGATATGAATTAGGGAAGGATGCAGTAATAGTAAGTCAAAGAAAGATAAGAAAAGGTGGAATATTTGGGCTTTTCACAAAAAAAATTCTTGAAGTTACAGCTGCAGTGGAAAATAATAAAAATGACAGCTCAAAGGATATGCAGGAAAGTATAGATGCTATAAAAAAACTAATGAGTAATAAGCTTGGCGAAGAGGCAGTAGTAAGTAAAGTATCTACAGAGGTGGAAAAGAGAAGTCAAGATAGAATTGAAATAAAAGAAGATATGGAAGAAAAGGTTAGATCTAATAGAGTTATATATGATGAAAATTTAATTGAGAGATATAATGAGAAAATTGTAGAAGAAGTTCAGCAAATGAAGTCTATGATTAACGAAATGATGAATATGAATAATATACAAAAATCTGGTAAAGGGAAGGTTCAACTAAAGCTTGAAAAATGTGACTTAAATGAAAACCTTGCAAAGAGAATAGTTGATAAAGTAAATAAGATAGAAGAAAGTAAAACAGAAGATGAGAAGGTTAGAGAAGTAGTTGAGGACATGATAAATGTGGTACCTACTAAACTGGATAATGTTGTAGTACTTGTTGGACCTACGGGAGTGGGAAAAACAACAACTATTGCAAAACTCGCAGGAAGACTTGCGCTGCTGGAGAAAAAGAAGGTTGGCCTTATAACTATTGACACATATAGAATAGGCGCAGTGGAACAGCTAAAGACTTATGCAGATATTATGAATATACCCTTTAAGGTAGTACTAAGTATAAAAGATATGGAATTAGCAATAGAAAGCATGAAGGATTGCGATGTAATTCTAGTAGATACCACAGGAAGAAGCAGTAAAAATACTATGCAGATATCGGAGCTTAGAGCCTTTGTAGATAAGGTGAATACGGAAAATATCCATCTTGTAATAAGCTGCACTACCAAGAATAAGGATATAGAGGTAATAGTTAATGGGTACAAGTTATTGAACTATAATAGTATAATAGTAACTAAGCTAGATGAAACCTCAACCTATGGATCAATACTAAATATACTGGAATGTGCAGATAAACCAATAAGCTTTGTAACTACAGGACAAAATGTTCCAGATGATATAAAAATGATGAATCCTAAAGAGTTAACAAATCTTATTTTAGGAGAGGAAGTAATATGCTAGATCAGGCCGAAAAATTAAGACAGTTAGCTGTAAAAGATAAAGAAAATAAAAAAGATATAGGCTCAGAGAAATCTAAACCTAGAATAATTACAGTAACCTCTGGGAAGGGTGGAGTAGGGAAGAGTAATTTTGTAGTAAATATAGCTATATCCCTTCAAAAGAGAGGAAAAAAGGTACTTATATTTGATGCAGATATGGGTATGGGGAACGACGATGTACTTATGGGATTCTTACCTAGGTACAATGTATTTGACGTAATTGTAGGAAATAAAACTATAGCTGAAGTTATGATAGAAGGTCCCCATGGGGTAAAACTACTTCCAGGAGGAACAGGGGTTGCACGAATTGAAGAAGTAGAGACTGAGCAGCGTGAAAAATTTATAGAAAAACTATCAAGTTTAGCCGATCTTGATTATATTATTATGGATACTGGAGCTGGAATAAATAGAACTGTACTTGGATTTGTTGCATGTTGTGAAGAACTTATAATTATTACTACACCGGAACCAACATCCCTTACTGATGCATATAGTCTTATAAAAGCAGTAAGTCATTTTAATATAAAAAAATCGGCCAAAGTAGTTATAAACAGAATAATAGACGATAAAGAAGGTGAGCTAACCTTTAATAAATTTAACAGCGCAGCAAAGAAATTCTTAAATATAGATCTCCAGTACCTGGGAAGTATAGCGGATGATAAGAGACTTGTTCAAGCTGTAAGAAAACAAGAACCTTTTGTAATTAGCTATCCAAGTTCTACTGTGGCGAAGGATGTAAATAATATAGCAGATAGGATAATAGGACAAGAAGTAAATAAAAAAGAAAGTAGTGTGCAGGATTTGTTTAGAAAAATCTTTAATATTTTTTCATAAGAAGTAAAAGGAGTAATATGGTATGAGTGTTAAGGTAGAATTCCTAATCAATAGTAAGTTAGAAATAGAATATAATGATGATTCCTATAAAAGCAATATTCAAGATATAACAGATGAATATTTAGGGATAAGTATTCCTGTAAGTGATGGGAAATATTTACCTTTAGCAAGAGGAGAAAAGGTTACAGCAGTATATTATTATGGTAAAGATATATTTAGGTTTGATACCGTAGTAATAGGAAGAAAAGTAGAAAAAATACTTATTATTATGCTAAAAAAACCTGAAAAAGTAACAATGGTTCAAAGAAGAAACTTTGCAAGGGTTCCTTTAATGATAAATGTTTATTGTGCACTAATCTGTAATGAGAAAAATATATACACCATAGGTGATAATCAAATTGAGTTTTTTGATGCATATTCGCTAGACATTAGCGGCGGTGGAATGAGAGTTGCTATAGATAGAAAATACGAAAATAAGATCCAGAGAGGTAATATGCTTATGGTGACAATACCTCTTGGCAACGAAAATGTAACTATTCAAGGAAAAATAGTTAGGGTTGAAAACGATAGGAAAAATCCAAAGATTATATGTGGATTAAATTTTATAGATTTAGACAGGAAAGTTCGTGAAACTATAATTAAGATGGTTTTCAATACAATGAGAGATCAAATGAAAAAAGGGGCTAGGGAGGAATAATCTATGGCAATGGCAGCTGAATTAGATATGAAAGAGCAATTAGTTAAGAAGTATATACCGCTAGTTAAATATATTGCATCAAGGGTTATAATAGGCAAAACTAAGCATATCGAGTTTGAGGATTTAGTAAGCTACGGAATGCTTGGTCTTATGGATGCTATAGGAAAGTTTGATGAAACTAGAGGAATGAAATTTTCAACTTATGCATCTATAAGAATAAAAGGTGCTATGATAGATGAGTTGAGAAAGAATAGTCCCATTTCCAAAGGAGCCATGGATAAGCTCAACAAATATAATGAAGCTGTAGAAAAACTGCAAAAACAACTTGGAAGAGAACCAGAGGATATTGAAATAGCTAAAGCTATGCAAATATCTTTAAAAGAGATGATGGAAATTGAAAATTATATAAATTATATATCTGTAGTTTCTTTAGAGGATTTAATATTTTCAGAAGATGATGATATTCCTCTAATCGGTACAATAGAAGATGATAAAAGTCCAAGCCCAGAAAAAAGTTTAGAAGAAAAAGAAGAGTTAGAATATTTGGCAAAAGCTTTAGATATGCTTAACGAAAAGGATAAAACGGTATTATCTTTATACTATTATGATGGTTTAACTTTAAAGGAAATAGGCAAGGTCTTAAATGTTTCCGAATCTAGAGTATGCCAACTTCACAGCAGAGCAATTGTCCATTTAAGAAAGTCAATGACTAAGTTGAAGTATATCTAGATATCCAAGAGCGAAAATTAACTTAGCACCGGTATTTCTATGGATATCTCTTCCGCACTGTTAACAATTTAAAGTTATCTCTAAGGCTCAACATCAAAGAAAATTAATGAAATTAAATAAACTCGCTGTAGCTCAGACAATATTTAATTTCATTAATTTTCTAAGATGTTTCACCAAGAGCTAACTTTAAATTGTTAAATGTGCTATTAGAGATATCCATAGAAATACCTAACATAAGTTAATTTTCAGACATAGATTTGCACATATTAAGTTTGAAGTAATTTGGTGTATTTAAAATTAATGTTTAGGGAAACTAAAAAGTAATTACATTTGCCAGCTAAAGAGGAGAATAGATATGACTGAAGTAATTTTACTTTTGTTTATTGCAATAGTATTAATAGTGTTGAATGTTAACGCAATAAAAAAACAGAAAAAGTCTTTTAGTGGAGCACTAAAGGATAAAGAGAGTAGCATGCAGGATTATGAGATAGAAATCGGAAGGCTTAGAAGGGATTTATCTGAAACGGTATTAGAACTTCAGCAAGAAATTGAAGCTTTGAAAGTAGCAAGGGAAAATGATAATTTTAAAGAAGTAAGTCATAGGGACAACTTAGAAGATAAGGAATTTTATAAAAACCTATATGAAAGAAATTCACATAATGATGAGATAGAGATAAATAAGGATTTAAAATCAGAAGAAGCTAGGCAGCAACTAGAAGAAGTAGTTATGAAAGAAATTGAGCTTGAGCAGAATGGTGAATTAAATGAAAAAGATAAAAATGAATTTGAACATAAATCTATAAATGTTGTAGAATCAGTAAGCGAAAAAGATGATGAAAAAAAAATAAATAATAAACTAAATAATCATGATGTAGTGGACGAAAATAATAAGAGTTATGAAATTAGCAAGAGTAATGAAAATAATAAGGGCAATCAGAATAATATTAAAGTAACTGAGATAAAAACAATGTTAGATGAGGGGTTATCCATTGATGAGATATCAGAAAAAATAGGTATAGGTAAGGGGGAGGTACTATTAATAAAGGAATTATATCTAAAATAAAATTATTAATAGACTTTCTAAGCGACAGAAAACTTTTAATAGGAATAGGAATAGGAATTATTATTTCTACAACTGTTATGGCTGGAGCAAAAATAGAATACCAAATGAGTAAAAGTCAGATTGAAGATAAGGCTAGATCTATGGGAATGGTATATCCAGATGAGGTTAAGGTAATAAATGAAAAGGATAAGGGTGTGAACAAATGATAAGAGGTTTGTATACAGCAGTATCGGGCATGATAACACAGGAAGCTAAACAGGATATAATAACTAATAACATAGCTAATGCAAATACTGTTGGTTTTAAAAGTGATAATTTAGCAATACGTAAATTTGATGATGTGCTACTACAAAACTATGATAAAGTATCTGGAGGCAAAAACGTAAGGAATGTAATAGGTTCAATAAGCCTTGGAAGTGAATTGGATTCAGTAAATACGGATTTTACTCAGGGAATGATACAGTCCACAGATAAGGATACAGATTTTGCAATTGAAGGTAAAGGATTCTTCACTGTGCAAAGAAATAATGGAACTAACAATGAGCAATACTATACAAGAGATGGTCATTTTCATGTAGATATGAATGGAATCTTAGTAAATGATTCTGGTGATAAAGTAATGGGAAGAAATCTGCAGACCAATGAACTAGAGCCTATTAATATTGGTAATGGTAAAATGGTATCTGATGTGTATGGAAATATAAGTGTCAATGGTAGTAGGGTGTACAAACTATATACTGTAGATTTTAATGATTATGGAACATTAAAAAAGATAGGAGACAATCTATACCAAGGAAATAATCCAACGGAAAATAATGCTTTAGTTAAGCAAAAGTCACTTGAAAAGTCTAATATTAATATTATAAATGCAATGACGGACATGATTACAACTATGAGAAGCTTTGAGACAAACCAGAAAATAGTACAATCCTTGGATGAGACCTTAAATAAATTAGTAAATGAGGTAGGAAGTGTAAGATAATAAGGAGTGATTTTTGTTATGATAAGAGCTTTGTGGAGTAGTAGAGCTGCTATGAATGCACAGCAGGAAAAATTAGATAGCGTATCTAATAATATTTCAAATGCAAATACAGTAGGTTATAAAAGGGAAGATGTAAGTTTTCAAGATTTGGTTTATGAAACTTTAAACAGAAAGGGAACTCCTACCGGTGGAAATAATACAGATACTCTTATAAATGGTACGGGAGTAAAAGCCACAAATTGGCTTAGAGATACTAGTCAAGGAAGTCTAAAAGAGACTGGTCAAAACACTGATTTAGCTCTTGATGGAGAGGGATTCTTTAGAGTTACACTTCCAGATGGAAGTAAAGCTTATGAAAGATCAGGAAGTTTTAATATAGACAGTGCCGGTGAAATTGTAGATAAGAATGGTAATAGGTTAGATGTAGCCTTAACTGAAGAGGGAGCTAATATGCTGAGTTCAGGTACAGTTCTAACTACGGATAACTTTGCAGTAAAGGAGAATGGAGACGTTTATTTAGCTGTAGATAATAATGGTTCCAAAAGTAGTTTACTTTATGGAAAAATAAATATTTATAATCCAGTAGGTCAAAACTCTTTAAGGTCAATAGGAGAAAACCTATATGTTCCAAGTGCTGGAGCTACAGTGAATATAACTACAGATGTTAGTATAATGCAAGGATTTGTGGAATTATCTAATGTAGATATGGGAAAAGAAATGACAGATATGATAGTAGCCCAAAGAGCTTTTGAACTTAGTTCAAGAACTCTTAAAACTGCAGATGAAATGTGGGGACTTGTTAACAGCATGAAGGGAAGATAAAGTTCGCCAGTTAACTTTAATAAGATATAAGGTTGTCAGCAAGTATTTATCAAAACACACTAGATTTTATATTATTAATCTGGTGTGTTTTGTTTTTAGTCTATGTTTTAGCTTATTTCAAGTTTTTGTAAACATATGACTTTCTTATACATATAATATATGGATGCAATACTTTGGGAGGATTTATATAATGGATAATACATTTTCGAGGGACAAAAAATGTAAGGGAAAGCATGGGAAACATAAGAAGCATGCTATGTGCCCTATGATGCATCATTGCATGCACAGCAAGCACAATATGGACATGATGGCTCCAGTTAAGTTAGAGGAGCAAGAAGATAAAGCATTTATGAAGGGAATGCAGCAGCCAATGATGGAAACGCCATGTCCAGCAATGCATATGGGAATGCAGCAGCCAATGATGGGAATGCCATGTTCAGCGATGCATATGGAAATGCAGCAGCCGATGATGGAAATGCCATGTCCAGCGATGCATATGGAAATGCAACATCCGATGATGGGAATGCCATGTCCAGCGATGCATATGGGAATGCAGCAGTCAATCATGGAAATGCCATGTCCGGCTATGCATATGGGAATGCAGCAGCCAATGATGGGAATGCCATGTCCAGCGATGCATATAGGAATGCAGCAGCCAATGATGGGAACGCCATGTCCAGCGATGCATATGGAAATGCAGCAATCAATGATGGGAACGCCATGTCCAGCGATGCATATGGAAATGCAGCAACCAATGATGGAAATGCCATATCCATCAGCGGATATGGAGATGCAGCAACCAATGGCGGGGATGGAAGAAATGGAAGAACTAATGGAGGGTATGGAAGAACCAATTATGGAAATGCAGCAGCCAGTAGAAAGAATAGATCAGCCTTCAGAGATTATGAAGGATGCTGGTAGTGTAAAAATAAAAAAGGTAGATATAAGTGAGATAGAAGATTAATTTTACTGGAAGACGTACGGCTCATAGAAGAAAAGCTCCATTTTTTACTACTCTTTTAAGAGATAAAAAATGGAGCTTTTTAAAAATATTAATGATTTAAGACACCTTAAAAGAAGCAGCTAGTCAGTATTCTAGTTATTTCTTTAAGATTCCCAAGTTTTATCCAATGACTACCCGCTCTAATACTGCCATACGCACTCTGTGAAAGCGATTCACACAAAATCATAGATTTTGGTTCTCTGCTTTTCTTCAAAGTGTACGTTGCGAGCGGCTACGTTCCTGGATTCGTTCAACTAAGAATTAGGTGGAGTTTGAAACTCCACCTAATTCAAGTTTTCACTTCATTTTTGAGAAGCCATTGCTGCAGTTAATTGAGGTACAACTTGTTTCTTTCTTGAAAGAACACCAGGTGCATAAGCGCTATTGCCCTCAAGGGTTACACCAAAGGCTCTAGAAACAGCATCCGTATGATCACCGATAGCGATTAATTCTGAACCACCTTTTAATATGTCCGTTACTAGTAGAAGAACTAATCCGTAACCTTCATCGGTAGCTGTTTTTTCCATTAATTCAACAACATCTTTTCTTACAGCTTCAAAACCTTCTGTATCCATAGTTGTAATTTGGCCTACTCCAACTTTAATATCGCTCATACTAAATGGCTTAAAGTCTTGATTAAGTATCTGAGAAGGTGTTTTTCCTTCTAATGAAGATCCTGCCTTAAACATTTCCTTTGCAAACTTTTCAGGATCTATATCAGCTATACTTGCAAGTCTATTTAATGTAAGTTTATCTGCATTAGTTGAAGTTGGTGATTTAAATAACAATGTGTCTGAAATAATTGCGGCACATAAAAGACCGGCAGTCTTTTTAGATGGTCTTATACCATTCTCGAAAAAGATAGAAGCAACTATTGTAGCTGTACATCCAACAGGTTCATTTCTAAAATATATAGGATTTCCTGTTTCAACACCTCCAATTTTATGGTGGTCAATTATTTCTAATATTTCAGCATCCTCTAGACCATGAACAGACTGAGCTTTTTCATTATGGTCTACAAGTACTACCTTCTTCTTATTTTTAGAAATTAAGTGATATCTAGAGATATTTCCTACTATTTTATTTTCAAAATTTACAACAGGATAGCTTCTAAATCTAGTTTTAAGCATAACTTCTCTTACATCATCAATGAAGTCATCAGTTCTAAAACATACAAGATTCTCACTAGTCATCACATGACTTACAGGGACACTTTGAGTAATTAATCTTGAGGCAGTAAATGTATCGTAAGGTGTTACTATTATGGAGCAATTTTCTTCTTTAGCTCTTTGTAGTATCTCGTCACTTACAGCATGATTACCTGTTATTATCATAAGAGATGCATGGCAGTTAAGTACTACATTTTGAGCATCTTCTCTATTTCCACAGATAACTAAGTCTCCCTCATCTATAAATTCTCCAGCGCTTTCAGGCTGCATCGCTGCAACAACTACTTTGCCTGTAAATTTAGGATCATTTTCAGAAACATATATGCATTTAGCTGAAAGAGTATCTAAGATGTTTTCAAGCTTTGTATTGCTTTTCTCAATTACATTAGTATCCCATATATCCATATAACATGAAGTTATATTTGACTGAGATGCAAGACCTATTAATCTGTCTTCATCATCAACAACAGGTAAAGTTTTAACGTTATTCTTTCTTATCATTGACCAAGCTGTCTTTAATGAAGTTTCAGCACAAATAGGTGTAACACTATCAATCTCTAAATCTGCTATTTGAGTTTTTACAGTCTCCACTAATTTTGGAACCTTAACGCAAAAATAATCAAGTGCAAACTGAGTTTCACGACTTACTTCTCCCAATCTAATAGGAACAGCATTTATTCCAGTTTTGTTTTTAAATTCTGAGTAGGAAATAGCGGAACAAATAGAATCCGTATCTGGATTCTTATGCCCTGTTATGTATACTACATCATTCATTTGTGAATTCCTCCTAATTTATATGTATATAAATATTTTTGTATTTGGGAATTAGACAGTAAATTATATCTATAATCTATAACTTTTATAAGTAAAGCCCATATATATTATATACAATAGCTAAGTTTTATCAAAGATATTTTAACATAAAATTTAAAATTCGCAAATTTAATATAGGACCCCCTCAATATGCTCACATAATTACGTATATATTTATATACGTAATTATGAAGCAAAAGGAGAAGAAACAATAATGGATAGATATTATGAAGAAGGAACAAATAATACTACTACTGAAGCTGTAATATGGACATCATCTAATCTAAATGTAGCTACTGTAAATAATGGAGTAATAACAGCAGTAGGTGTTGGTACTGCTATTATTACAGCAACTACACTTGATGGAAATAAGTCTGATTCTTGTTCTGTTACTGTTAGCTAATTTAAAGTTTCTTTATTTAAATAGTAATTCAATCAATGATAATTATAAACAGTCATTGGAAATGCTTTACCTAGCTTAATTAAAAAATTTTGTAATTTACTTAATCATAATACTGCATCATCTCCTCATATATTTAATTAGTGAAAGACCATGTAAAAATGTAGTGCTTGGGGGATGGAGTTGATTAATGAAAGGGAATTACAAAATGGGTTAACACAAGTTGAAGCAGCCAGAAGGCTGAAAAAACATGGGCCAAATAGGCTAGAAAATAAGAAGAAAATATCTCCTGTAAAGATATTTTTAGCACAGTTTAATGATTTCATTGTATGGGTTCTTATTGCAGCTACACTGATATCAGGCTTTATAGGAGAAAAAGCAGATGCTATTACAATATTGGTTATAGTTATAATGAATGCAATATTGGGTTTTATACAAGAGTATAAGACAGAAAAATCTCTAGAAGCTCTAAAGGAATTAGCAGCACCTACTGCAAAAGTAATAAGAGATGAAAATATTAAAGTAATAAATGCTGAGGAAATAGTTATAGGTGATTTATTAGTACTTGAGAGTGGAGATAGAGTTCCAGCAGATTGTATGCTTGTAGAAGACAGCAATTTTATGGTAGATGAATCTCTTTTAACGGGAGAATCTGTTGGAGTAGAAAAAAGCTCTAAAAAGAAAGATAGTTCTGCCTATATGGGGACTATAGTTCTTACTGGTAAGGGTAAAGCCAGAGTTGTACAAACAGGTATGAATACTGAAATGGGAAAGATAGCAGGTATGCTTCAGAGCATTGAAAATGAGAGGTCCCCTCTTAAAGAGAAGCTCAATTCTTTAGGAAAAGTATTAGTAGTAATCTGTATTGTTATATGTACAATTGTAACTCTAACAGGTATTTGGAGAGGGGAAGACAGATATGAGATGTTCCTCCTTGGTGTTAGTTTAGCAGTAGCAGCAATTCCTGAAGGTCTAGCAGCAATAGTTACAGTAGCATTAGCACTTGGAGTTTCAAGGATGCTAAAGAGAAATGCTTTAGTAAGAAAGCTTCCAGCTGTGGAAACCTTAGGGTGTACATCAATAATATGTAGTGATAAAACTGGAACCTTAACAGAAAATAAGATGGCAGTAAAGGCTATGTATTTTAATGGAAGAGTTTTTAATGTGGACAAAGATCAAGTGCCTGAAAACTTATTGCTAAAAAAAGCTTTTACATATTGTAATGACTGTAATTTCGATTTTCAGGAAAGCAATATTTCAAAAAGCTTATTTGGAGATCCTACTGAGACCGCATTAATTAAGGCATTTTTCATAGAAAATACAGATTTAAAAAAATTTTTAGATGTGTCGCGAAGAGTATATGATATTCCTTTTGATTCTGATAGAAAAATGATGTCTGTAGTAATGAAAGAAGGCGGAAAAGAAACCTGTTATGTAAAAGGTGCACCAGAAAGAGTAATAAACAGATCTAAATATATATTAGATCAAGGTCAGGTAAAATTACTTACATCAGATTATAAACAAAGGGTATTGAAAGCAGTTGAAACTATGTCTTTCAATGCATTAAGATGTATTGCTGGAGCCTATAAAGAACAGAATATTATAAAGGGAAAAGGCTTGGAAGATAATCTAATATTTATAGGTATAGCAGGAATTATAGATCCTCCAAGAAAAGAAGTAAAGGACGCAGTTTTAAAATGCAGAATGGCAGGTATTAGGCCTGTTATGATCACTGGAGATCATAAAAATACAGCCTTTGCAATTGGGAAGGATTTAGATATCTGTAAGAGCCAATCTGAAGTTATAACAGGAGAAGAATTAGATGGATTAAGTGACAAGCAGTTGGCTTCAAGGGTTAGTGAACTTTCGATTTTTGCAAGGGTAAGTCCCAATCATAAATTAAGAATTGTAAAAGCTTTTAAAACTAAAAATAAAATTGTGGCAATGACTGGAGACGGTGTAAATGATGCACCGGCAGTTAAGGAAGCAGATATTGGTATATCTATGGGGGTATCTGGAACAGATGTAACTAAAGAAGCATCTTCTATGATACTTTTAGATGACAACTTTGCTACAATTGTATCCGCGGTAGAAGAGGGGAGAGTAATTTACGATAATATAAGAAAATTTATAAGGTATCTTCTTTCATGTAACCTAGGGGAAGTTTTAACTATGTTTTTAGCCTCACTATTATATTTAGATACACCGCTTCTACCTATTCAAATTTTATTGGTTAACCTAGTAACAGATGGATTACCAGCTATGGCTTTAGGAGTAGATCCGGCTGATGGTCATATAATGAGTGGAAAGCCAAGGCCTAAAAACGAAAGTATATTTGCTAGAGGATTAAGTGAGAAAATTATTGTAAGAGGCTCTTTAATTGGAGCATGTACAGTATTGGCATTTTTGGTAGGAAGATACTATGGATTTGAATTGAAGACCTGTAGAACTTTGGCCCTTTGTACTTTAGTAATGTCACAGCTTATACATGTATTTGAATGCAGATCTGAAAGACATTCAATATTTGAAATAAAATTATTTACTAATCCTTATCTTGTTGGTGCAGTAGCTATTTCAATAACTATGATTTTATGTGTACTGTATATTCCATTTATGCAAGGTGTATTCCACACAACAGCACTTGGCATTGGTCAATGGGGAATAGTATTATTCTTCTCAGGAATAATTGCATTAATAAATAGCCTCTATTTGTACTTTAAGTAAAGATAACAGTAGAGAATTGTAACTTGAAGTTAATTTTGAGACATAGAGATATATAAGTAAAAATAAAAGGTCAGAACTGCGATGGCAATTCTAACCTTTTATTTTTATTTCATTCTTTGAACTTTTTGTACCTTCTGCATTTTTCCTTCCATAGGCACTAAGTCTTTTTTAGTAGTCATGTTTCTAATATTAATCATTTCAACTTGTTCGCTGTTTCCTTTACCTTTTTTACCTTTCAATCCTTGAACTAAAACAAGATTCCCCTGATTTACAGTTATAAATTCAGGCTTTTTGAACCATCTGTTTCTTAAATAAACGCATTTAATTACGTTCTTGCTTCTTTCAGGTCTTACTAAAAGAGTAACAGTTATCTTATTAAATATCCATAAGATAGTCTTCTCAGAAACTTTAACAGATACAACAGTACCTTGCACTTGAGTAAGTCTATCACCGTATTTTTTCAAATAGGATTTTGTGTAATATTGAGCGATTTTTTCTTTAAAACTCATATGTATAACTCCTTTGTGTTAAAAA
The DNA here is from genome assembly GCF_001623875.1 of Clostridium magnum DSM 2767. Classification (GTDB taxonomy): domain Bacteria; phylum Bacillota; class Clostridia; order Clostridiales; family Clostridiaceae; genus Clostridium_AM; species Clostridium_AM magnum. The sequence goes on from NZ_LWAE01000001.1 coordinate 1,226,955, forward strand.
ATTATTGAATGCTGAGTACTCAGCAGTATTGCTTGTAGAATTTTACGTATATTATAACATAGTATTCTCAGTTTTAAAATATAATGAGTAACTTTTGTAATAGTTTTCCCTATTACATATATATAGATACATGCGATAATTAAGTAAAGTTATTAAAAAGATCAAGTTCACCCTTTATTTTTTTGTTTTTTGTGCCTAAATCTCTTTTTTAAGAATATTATTATAGTAAGCGGTGAAAGGGGGATGAGATATGAATAGAGAATTGACGCCACAAGAAATAATCTATGATTTTAAGGTTACTAACTTTAATCAGAGAGAAGATATTGATAGTATGCCTGAATATGATCAGGTATATGAAAAAATAAAAACAGCTTTAGAGATAGAGAAAGAGGGATATAATGTTTATCTTATAGATGATTTTTCAAAGGATAAGTTAGATAAGATCACTGAATTTGTAAGAAAAAAACTTGAAGCTAAAGATAAGCCTCAAGATATATGTTATGTGGTGGATAATGATGAAAAGTGCCCCAAACCTTTATTTTTACCAGGAGGTAAAGGTGTAGAGCTTAAGAGAACCCTTGAAAATATACAAAAATTATATGCAGAGCGAACCTATGAGTTCTATAACAGTTCCTCAAATAAGGAAAAAGAAGAAATAGTTGAAAGTCTTCAGAAAAAAAGAAGCAATTTAATAAATAAACTTGTAAAAATGGCAGAAGATGATGGATTTACAATGAAAGCTACACAAAATGGATTCACTTTCATTCCTCTTAAAGAAGAGGGCGAATTAATGAATGAGAACGATTATGATGATTTAAAATGTGATGAAAAAGAAAATATATTAAATAAAGTTGGTAATTTAAAAATTAATGCTCAGGACTTGTTAGAGGAGTTAAAGAAGATGGAACTATCAGAAATTGAAAAAATAAAAAAGCTGATGGTACAATATTACAATAAAGAATCAAAAGAACTAAGAAATCAGTTTTTAATGGATTTTGAAGAAGATCCTGAGACTTTAGAATTTCTAAAGAATGTATGTGACAATATTGAAAAACAGGTAATGGAAATATACTCAATAAATTATGAAGATGATGAAGAGTATATAAGTGAAATAATTTATAAGTATGTTGTCAATGTCTTAGTTGATAATAGCGAAAATGATACACCACCTGTAATATTTGAAGAGGATCCCAATATCAATAGTTTACTTGGAAGTATGGAATATGAGAACAAGAATGGGGTGTATACAACAGATGTAAGCTTAATTAAAGGGGGATCATTTTTAAAAGCTAATGGAGGTTGTTTAATATTAAGGGTCAGCAGTCTTTTAACTAATTCATCAGCCTATTATTATTTCAAAAAGTCCCTTATTAGTGGAAAAGTAGACTTAGATTACAACAGAGGATATCTAGAACTTTTATCACTTAGTGGATTGAAACCAGAACCTGTGAAGTTTGATGCAAAGATTATACTAATAGGTGATTATCATACCTATGATTTACTTTATAGCTATGATGAGGATTTTAAAAAAATATTTAAAATAAGAGCTGAGTATAAATCAACATTAGATATCAATAAAGAAACAAAGCAATCTTTTTTAGGAAAGCTCTCCAGTATTTGCAGTGACAATGGAGTCCAATCTCTTACAGACGATGCTGTAAAAGAGTTAGCAAAATTTCTATCAAGAAAAGCGGAAGATAAAAATAAATTATATATTGATGAGTATGAGTTAGAAAGAGTTTTAATGCTCTCAAATAATAGGGTGCAAAGGGAAAATAGAAAATTTATAGAAGGTCAGGATATAATAGATACTGCTTACTATGAGGAATTGATAGAAAAGGAAATAGATGAAAGTTACAGGGAAAATAGAATATTTATTAATGTAAAAGATAAGCTTATAGGTCAGGTGAATGGACTATCAGTTATAGATACTGGATACTTCAGTTTTGGAAAGCCGATAAGAATAACTTGTTCCTGCTATAAAGGAAATGGAAATATAATAGATGTACAGAAGGAAAGTGATTTAAGTGGTAAAATTCATAATAAAGCTATAAATACTCTAAGAGGATTTATGAACACATTACTTGGAGGATATGAGAGACTTCCTGTGGATTTCCACTTGAGCTTTGAACAATTATATGGAAAGATAGATGGAGATAGTGCCTCTGTAGCAGAAATTATTTCGATGATGTCCTCTTTGAGCAAAATAGGTGTAAAACAGAATATAGCAGTTACCGGTTCTATAAATCAGTTTGGAGAAGTACAGCCAATTGGTGGTGTGAACGAGAAGATAGAAGGGTTCTTTAAGATATGTAAGTTAGTAGATACAATAAAAGATAAGGGTGTACTAATTCCTGAATCAAATGTAAATAGTCTGGTGCTAAATCAGGAAGTTGAAGAGGAGATTACAAAAGGAAATTTTCATATATACTCTATGTCTCATATTAAAGATGCAGTGGAGATTCTAATGGGAGAGAATGAATTAGGTTATAGTTATGTTATGGATGAGATATTAAAAGAATCAAAAAAATACGCAGATAAAAGTGAAAGTAAAAGAGGTGGAAAAACAAGTAAATAGCATAAAGGTTAGCTTGAACTCGCCTGTTTATAAGCATCTTTCTGATAATGTTAATAATTTAAAGCTATCTCTAAGACCTATACCAAGAGATAGCTTTAAAAGATTTACACGTTAAATCTAAAGTTTACTATATCGCCGTCCTGCATAACGTATTCTTTTCCCTCAAGTCTGTAGTAGCCTTTTTCTTTAGCTGCTGCTTCTGAGCCTACTTCTACTAATTTGTCATAAGAAATGGTTTCAGCTCGGATAAATCCTTTTTCAATATCTGAATGAATTTTTCCAGCAGCTTGAGGTGCTTTTGTACCAATTCTTATAGTCCAAGCTCTTGCTTCTTGAGGTCCAACAGTTAGAAAACTCATAAGACCTAAAAGCTTATAGCTTGCATGAATTAACTTATCAAGGCCAGATTCCTCAAGTCCATATTCTTCAAGCATTTCTTTTTTCTCTTCTTCATCTAAAGTAGAGAGTTCTTCTTCGATTTTAGCAGAAATAACTACTACACCAGACTTTTCATTAGCTGCGAATTCCTTAACTTTTTTTACATAATCATTTTCTAGATTGCCGCTTACTAAGTCGTCCTCAGAAATATTTGCTGCATATAATACTGGCTTTGTTGTAAGTAGAAAGAATCCATTAACAATAACTGTTTCTTCTTCAGTTAAGTCTAAAGTTCTTACTGGCTTTCCTTCTTCAAGGTGATTTTTAATTCTTATCATTAAATCATATTCAGCTTTTGCTTCCTTATTGCCACTTCTTGCAAGCTTGACAACCTTTTCTATTCTTCTGTCCATAACCTCTATATCTGAGAATATAAGTTCAAGAGTTATAGTTTCAATATCACGAATAGGGTCGATAGTAGCATCTACGTGAACTATATTAGGGTCATCAAAGCATCTTACTACATGAACTATTGACTCAACTTCTCTTATGTGTGATAAGAATTTGTTTCCTAGTCCTTCTCCTTTGCTTGCACCTCTAACTAATCCTGCTATATCATAGAACTCAATAGCTGTAGGTATTTTCTTTTTTGAACCATATATTTGTTGAAGGACATCTAATCTTTTATCCGGAACACTAACTACTCCAACATTTGGTTCTATTGTACAGAAGGGATAGTTAGCTGATTCAGCTCCTGCTTGCGTTATAGCGTTAAATAAAGTACTTTTACCTACATTAGGTAATCCTACAATTCCTAATTTCATTTATGTACATTCCTTTCATAATAACTTATATTTTCAAATTAAATCTATTAAATTATACTCTACAAAGCTAGCCATTTCAAGAAAAGCAGGAGATTTTATATATAAACAATTTTAGGCTAGCTCATGGCAAAGTACCTTAGAGCTAGCTTAAGATTGCTAATAGTATTATTTACGACCTAAATACATTCCAACCATGATACCTCGGATAAAGCTAATTCCTATAATTCCGGCAATACACATTTTTTCACAGTTATTTAAACAATTCATATGATGACGCTTAAACATGTACTTCATAGTTTTATGTCTCATCATTTTAAATCATCCTTTCCTATCTTAGTTATATATAATATGTAGCGTTAGTATGAAAATTTTGTCTGTTAGAAATTTTCATTCATGATTAGTGTTAAAAATTTAATATATTTTTATTAATAAAAGTTAAGGATATAGTGGTTATGGTTGGAGTATAATCCATAAAAATACCTACATTAAAATTAGGCTTCTTACTTACATGTCTATGTAATTTTTACTAAGAAAAAACAGTCGTATTTAGGAGAGTTAAAGTTAATTTAAATAGGACAAATTACAGAATATGAATAAATTTTACACTATTTGAGATAAATAGAACAACATAGCTGCTACATCCTAAAAGTATATCAGTCGATAAAGCTGGAAAAAACAATTTTAATAGACTTAAAAAAAATATTAAAAAAGCTTTTTAAAAAGAGGAAATTTTATGTTATTATAGAATAAGTAATCTTAGTGGTTAAAAGTGGGGTAAAGTGGAGTGAAATAACAAAATAGGGGGACAATATGTTTATTGGGGAGTATGAACATGCCTTAGATAGCAAAAATAGAATAATTGTTCCTTCGAAATTCAGAGAAGAGTTGGGAAATAAATTTATCCTCACAAAAGGTTTAGATGGTTGTTTATATGCATACCCCTTAAATGAGTGGCAATCGCTAGAAGAGAAATTAAAGAAACTCCCTTTAACTAATAAAAATGCAAGAGCTTTTGTAAGATTCTTCTTTTCAGGAGCTAATGAAATGGAATTGGATAAGCAATCTAGGACTTTAATTCCACAAAGTCTTTTAGAATATGCTGCGATAAAAAAGGAAATAGTAAGTATAGGTGTATCAAATAGAGTGGAGATATGGAGTAAAGAGAACTGGGAAGAGTATAACAATTCAAATATAGATTTTGATGATATAGCGGAACAGATGAGTGAACTTGGAATATAAGAAAAATTGGAATAAAGAGCAATGAATAGAGCACACATACTGATTATAGATTAGGAAACGAAGAAGTGTGGTAGAAATATAAGAAAAATTGGAGTAATAAGAAAATGAATGGAGTACACGTATTGATAATAAATTAGGAAACAAGAAGTATGATAGAAAGATAAGAAAAATTGGAGGAAGTAAGATATGGAGTTTAAACATGTATCAGTTTTATTAGGTGAGTGTATAGAAGCATTGAATATAAAGGAAGATGGAATATATGTAGACTGTACCCTTGGAGGCGGGGGCCATTCCTATGAGATAGCTAAAAGGTTATCTAATAATGGAAGACTAATAGGAATTGATCAAGACACAGCTGCCTTGAGTGCAGCAAAGGAAAGATTAAAAGAATTTAATAATGTAACTTATGTCCATAATAATTTTTATAATATAGATTCAATATTAAAGGATTTAAATATAGATAAAGTAGATGGAATATTAATGGATCTAGGAGTATCATCATATCAACTAGATGAAGCTGAAAGAGGATTTAGTTATATGAAGGATGCGCCACTGGATATGAGAATGAATAGAGAAAGCGATCTTTCAGCCTATGATGTAGTTAATACTTATAGTGAAGAGCAGCTTTTTAAAATAATAAAAGAATATGGTGAAGACAATTTTGCTAAAAGGATAGCTAAATTTATAGTAGAAAGAAGGGGGAATGAAGGTATAAAAACTACTGGAGAACTTGTAGATATAGTAAGAGCTGCTATACCAGCAAGGTTTCAAAAAGATGGTCATCCAGCAAAAAGGACTTTTCAGGCTATAAGAATAGAGGTCAACAAAGAACTTGAAATACTAAATAAAGCAGTAGAAGATAGTGTAAACCATCTCAATTCTGCAGGAAGAATAGCAATTATAACATTTCATTCATTAGAAGATAGAAAAATAAAAGTGAAATTTAAGGAATTAGAAAATCCATGTAAGTGTCCATCAGATTTTCCAATTTGCGTATGTGAGAAAAAACCTACAATTAAAATTGTAAGTAGAAAGCCAATAGAGCCCTCTGAGGAGGAAAGAGAAAACAATTCAAGAAGTAGAAGTGCAAAGCTTAGGGTAGCTGAGAAAATTTAGTTCTAAAAATTGTGTGGGGTGAATAAAGTGATAGTGGTAAATGAAAATAGTGTTATACGCGGTAATACTGTTCTTAAACCTAATTATAATCCTTATGAAGATGACCAATTACAAAGAGAAGAGGAAAGAGAAAGAAAACTAAAACAGAATAAACAAAGAAACAGAAGAGTAAAAAGTAAGGTTAAAGTTATGAGAAATATTATTTTTACATTTATTACGGGACTTACACTTGTGGGAAGATATTGTATTATATATGACATGCAAAGAGAGTTAAATTCAGTAAGATCCAGTATAAGTGTAATAAATAAGGAAAATGAAAATTTGAAAGTTGAACTAGTTAAATATAATAATTTGCAAATGATAGAAGAAACCGCGATAAATAAACTTAAGATGATAAAGCCTGATAAAAGTGGGGCAATATACACAAACTTAAGTAAAGAAGTTATACAATCTAGAGAACAGAAAAAGGAAATAGAAGCACAACAGAACATTTGGAATAGATTAAGAAAAATACTATTTTAGATAAAAAAGTCTCATAAGGATTTGGATATACTATAGGATGAAGTAGAAATTAACTTGCTTTAATTATATTGATATTTACAGTAATGTTTAACGGAGGTAAACAGGTTGGCTAAAAAGGAATACAGGGATACAGTTATCATTAGAAAAAGAATGATAGTTATTTTCAGTTTTCTTTTCCTTACGTTTTGCGTACTATTTAGCAGGATGTTTTACATAATGGTATACCAATCCCCAAAATTAAAATCCTTGGCAATTGATCAGTGGACAAGCGAAGTAAAAATTGATGCCAAAAGAGGAAGAATCCTTGATAGAAATGGACATGAATTGGCTGTTAGTGCAAATGTGTATAGAGTAGATTTGGACATGAATACTCTAAGAGATACAATGAAAGAAAAGAATTTATCACTAGATCAAGTGGCGGAAAAGCTTGCTGGAGCTTTATCAATGGATAAGGCAGAAGTATCAAAAACTTTAAGTAAAACACTGCCAGGAGGACTTCCAATTGGATCTGCTACATTAAAAAGAAGAATTGAAAAGGATGCAGCAGATAAAATTAGAGATTTAAATTTAAATGGAGTCTTAGTATCGGCGGATACTAAAAGATATTATCCTAATGATAATTTTTTGGCACATGTACTTGGGCATACTAACTCAGATGGAAATGGACTTACGGGAGTAGAGCTTTACTATAATAAGGAGTTATCAGGTACTCCAGGTGTTAGAATAGCAGAAACTGATAGAAAGAGTAAAGATCTGCCATACACCATATCAGAATACTCAAAGCCTGTAGACGGAAGAGATGTAATTCTAACTATAGATGAAATGATTCAGCATTTTGCTGAAAAGGCGGCAGACCAAGCTTTAAAGGATAATAAAGCAAAAGCAGTTTCAATAATTGCTATGGACCCTACAAATGGCGAAATACTTGCGATGGTAAATAAACCGGACTATAACCCAAATGATCCTTGGATAAAAGGAGTATCCTACGAGGAGCTTCAAAAGAGTTGGAGAAATAGAACTGTAAGTGATACCTTTGAACCAGGATCTATATTTAAGGTAATAACAGCAACAGCGGCTCTTGAAGAAGGGGTTGTTTCCGAAAGTGATAAGTTTATATGCACAGGAAGTTTTACAATAGGAAATAAGATAATTCACTGCTGGAAAACTTCAGGACATGGAGAACAAAATTTTATAGAAATACTAAAGAATTCATGTAATGCGGGTTTTGCTGCAGTTGGAAAGAAAGTAGGTAAGGAAAATCTATATAAATATATAAAAAAGTTTGGTTTGGGTGAAAAGACAGGAATAGATTTACCAGGAGAAGCAAAGGGGATTATTAAGAAACCAGAAAATATAAGTGAGATTGATTTAGCTACTATATCCTTTGGTCAAGCTAATACTGTGTCAGGAATTCAGTTTTTAACAGCCTTCAATGCGATAGCTAATGGGGGATCTCTAATAAAACCTCATGTTATGAAAGAAATAGCTCATTATGATGAAAGTAAAAATGTTGAGATAACAGATCAGAAATTTGATATATCGGTCAATAATATTAAAAAGGTATTAGATTCAGATAAATTAGCACAATTAAGAGGATATTTGGAAAAGGTTGTTTCTGAAGGTGGAGGTAAAAAGGCATTTATAGAAGGCTATCATATAGCCGGAAAAACAGGAACAGCACAAAAGGCAGGAGTTGGAGGATATCAACAAGGAAAGTATGTAGCATCTTTTGTAGGTATGGCACCAGCTAATGACCCAAAAGTAACTCTTTTTGTATCAATAGATGAACCGGATCCATCTAACTACTATGCTGGTCAAATATCTGCTCCAGTGGCGCAACAGGTCTTTAATGATGTTTTCAATTATCTGGCTATGAAAAGCGATGCCAGCAGCAGTGATATAGCTAGAAGCATGCTTAAAGATGTGGTTGTGCCAGATGTAAGAGGTATGAAAAAGGCTGATGCGGAAAAGGTATTAAAGGAGCAACACTTGGAGGCAGAATCAGATGCTAATGGTGAGTATATTGTAGATATGAATCCCAAACCAGGGTATACCGTTAAAGAAGGAAGTAAAATTGTACTTTACACAGGTACTACACCAACTTATAATAAAGTAGTGGCTGTTCCAGATGTTACTGGATTAAGCCCTGAAAGAGCAGTAGCAGTATTTAATAGTGTAGGGCTAAAAGCGGAATTTGACGGGAACGGAATGATATCTGATCAAAGTGTCGAAGTAGGAAAAGAAGTAGAAAAAGGTACGGTTATAACCCTTCACACAGAAGAAATAGGAGACTAAATTTTAGGCATGCAATACATATAGAAGAATTCTATATGTGCTGCATGCTAATGCTATGTTAAAGTAAAGGAGTTGAGTTTATGAAACTAAAAGAAATCATGAAGCAAATAGACTATACAATTATTAAAGGAAATGATGATTTAGAGATAAGGGAAATACAGTATGACTCAAGGGAAGTTAAGAAGGGCGATTTGTTTGTTTGTATAGAAGGATATAATACAGATGGTCATAAATATATAGATAGTGCAGTTAAGAATGGAGCTTCTGTTGTTATCTGTGGTAAGGATATTGAAAACCTTCCAGAGTGTACTGTGATAAAAGTTGAAGATAGCAGAAAAGTATTGGCGTTGGCTTCAGCTAATTACTATAACAGACCGGCAGATAAGCTTAAGGTTATAGGGATAACAGGCACCAATGGAAAAACTACCTCTACGTTTATGATGAAATCAATATTGGAAACAGCAGGCTATAAGGTAGGGCTTGTTGGAACTATAGCAAATTATATTGGGGATAAAAAAATACCATCTCACAGAACTACACCGGAATCCTTAGAATTGCAAAAGCTATTTAAAGAGATGGTTGATGCTGGTGTGGAGTATTGTGTAATGGAGGTATCCTCTCACTCTTTATATCTTCATAGAGCTTATGGGGTTAAGTTTTCTCAGGCAATATTTACAAACTTAACAAGAGATCACTTGGATTTTCATAAAACTTTTGAAAACTACTATGATGCAAAGCTTATGTTATTTAAAAATACATTAAACTCAATTGTAAATATAGATGATGAATATGGAGAAAAAGTCTATAGTGATGCATTAGGAAGCAAAATTTCTTACTCAATAGATAAAACTTCTGATTTAAAGGGAAGTGACTTACATATGCATTCTAGAGGTGTTGATTTTAATATAACATATGATAATCAGACTGAGCATATAAATTTAAATATACCAGGTAAATATAATGTAATGAATGCACTAGGAAGTGCAGGGGCATGTTTAAAAGAAGGGATATCTCTTAAAGTGGTAAAACAAGGATTAGAGAACATGCTTTGTGTACCAGGAAGGTGTGAAATAGTAACAAAAGATTATAATTTAGGCTATGAAGTTATAGTTGATTATGCACATACTCCAGATGGATTAGAAAACATATTGAAAACTGCTAGAGAATTTACAAAAGGAAGACTAATAAGTGTATTTGGATGTGGAGGAGACAGGGATAATACGAAGAGACCTATTATGGGTAAGATAGGCACAGAATTAAGTGATTTAGCTGTAATTACATCAGATAATCCTAGAACTGAAGACCCAATGTCAATAATAAATGAAATAATTACAGGAGTAGAAAAAGATAATTATACGATGGTAGAGAACAGAAGAGAAGCTATTAAAAAAGCAATGGAAATGGCTAAAAAAGATGATATTATAGTTGTAGCAGGAAAAGGCCATGAAGATTACCAAGTTTTAAAGGATAAAACAATACATTTTGATGAAAGAGAAATTATTGCTGAAATAGTTAAAGAGTTATAGGAAGGAGGTTGTTTTTAGTTGGAACACATGACACTGGATGAAATAGTTAAGGCAGTACAAGGGGAAATTGTAATTCCAGGTAAGTTTACTGGATTTAATTTAGTAAGCACTGATACTAGAAAGATAGAAAAAGGTAATATTTTTATTGCACTTAAAGGTGAAAAGTTCGATGCAAATGATTATATAGAGGAAGCCAGTAGTAAGGGAGCAGCAATATGTATTGTTGATCAAATTAAATATAATTCAGAAGAGATTCAAAAAGATACTACTATTATTAAAGTTGAAGATACAGGGAAGGCGTTATTAGATTTAGCAGAATTCTATAGAAGCAAGCTAAATTTAAAAGTAGTTGCCATTACTGGGTCTACAGGAAAAACATCCACTAAAGATTTAGTAGCGGCTGCTCTTAGTTCCAAATATAAGGTTTTTAAGACAGAGGGAAATTTTAATAATCAGATAGGACTTCCTTTAATGATTTTTAAACTAGATAATAATTATGATATTGCTGTTTTAGAAATGGGAATGAATAATTTAGATGAAATTCATTCCATGGCAAAGGCAGCAAGGCCAGATATTGCTTTAATCACAAATGTAGGAACAGCTCATATAGGAATGCTTGGAAGCAGAGAAAATATATTAAAAGCAAAGCTTGAAATAACAGATTTTTTTGATCATAAAAGTATATTGGTGATAAATACAGATAATGATCTACTTTCTACGGTTAAAACTGATAAATTCAAAATTGTTAAAACAGCTGTTGATAATGATGTGGAATTTAAGGCTGAGGACATAGAACTAGGAGAGGCTTCTGTGGATTTTACTTTGAGAGAGAATGGGCATAACACTGGAGAAAAATTTCATGCAGATGTTCCAGGAAAACATACTATATATAATTCACTATTAGCTATAGCTTGTGGTAAGGTTCTAGGTATTGAGAATAAAGATATAATTCAAGGATTAAAGAACTTACAAACTACAGCAATGAGATTAGACATAATTAAAGGAAGTAAGTTCAATATAATTGATGACTGCTATAATGCAAATACTGAGTCTATGAGAGCGGCTATAGAGGTTCTTAAAAATATAAACTCTAATAGAAGAGTTGTAGTACTTGGAACTATGGGGGAACAAGGCAAAATAGCTTTTGAGGCACATAGAGCTGTAGGAAAGTATGCTGCAGAAAATGGAGTAGACTTGTTAATAACACTAGGCGAATTTAATAATGCATACGAAGAAGGCTTTAAGCTTGGTTTAACTAATAAATTCAAAAGTGAATTTAAGGCTTTCGATGACTACGATAAAGCAGTGGATTATCTTTTAAATGAATATCTAAAATCTGGTGATACAGTTTTAGTAAAGGCATCAAGGGCTGAAAAGTTCGAAAAAATAGTAGATAAACTAAAGAAGAATAACGGATAAGGGGAGGTGAAGACGCTCTAATCTTAGAGCGATAACGTATAATGGATAGATTAATTTATTCAGTGTTAGTTGCATTTTTAATATCGATTTTAGAGGGACCAGTCATAATACCTTTGTTACACAAACTAAAATTTGGCCAAAGTATAAGAGAAGAAGGACCTAAAAGTCACCAAAAGAAAGCAGGAACCCCTACAATGGGAGGAATAATATTTATAATTTCATCATTTATAACTATGCTGCTTATAGTTAAAAAACCTGGTGATGAAGCTATGGTTGCACTATATGCTTTTGTAGCTTTTGGGATAATAGGTGCATTAGATGATGGTTTGAAAATTATTCGAAAGAAAAATTTAGGTCTTAGAGCTTATCAAAAAATGATACTCCTTTTAGTTGTATCAGGTAGTTTTGCATATTATGCTGCTCATAATCCTTATATAGGTACATCTATAATATTACCTTTTGCGCATAAGACTTGGGATTTAGGTGTATTTTATATTCCATTTATAATAATTTATTTTGCTGCAACAACTAATGCAGTTAACTTAACTGATGGGCTTGATGGTTTGGCTACATCTGTAACACTACTAGTTATGACCTTCTTTGCTTTAGTAAGCTTTGCTACAGGACATTATACTTTAGCAATATTTTGTGCAGTAGTTGCAGGTGCACTTTTAGGATTTTTAAGATATAATGCTTTCCCAGCGCAGGTATTCATGGGAGATACAGGATCTTTAGCTTTAGGTGGAGCAATTGCTGCTATAGCTATGATATTAAAAATGCCGTTGTTGGTTATAATAGTAGGTGGAATTTATGTAATGGAAACATTATCTGTTATACTTCAGGTAGCATCCTTTAAGCTTACTGGAAAGAGAATATTCAAGATGAGTCCATTACACCATCATTTTGAGTTATCTGGCTGGCATGAGACAAAAGTAGTTTCTATATTTTGCATTGTTACAGTTATTTTGTGCTTAGTGGCATTCTTGTCATTATTAGTTTAGGCTTAGGTTGCTAGCTTGATAGGAGTAATCAGGTAGGAGGAATAAAGATGAGTAAACCTGGCAATAAAATGGGGCCCATTGATTTTATGCTTTTTTCAACTATAATGCTTCTAGTAGCTATTGGAGTTGTTATGGTTTATAGTGCCAGTTCTTATAGTGCATTTTTTAATCCTGCATTTAAAAATGATAGTATGTATTTTTTAAAAAAGCAAGGATTAGTAGCCTTGGTAGGAATAGGGGCCATGTTTCTTGCTATAAGAACTGATTATCATAAGATAAAAAAATATACAAAAATAATTATGATAGGGGCAATAATACTTCTATCAGCGGTGTTTGCTTTCCCACCAGTAAACGGGGCTAGAAGGTGGATTAATCTTGGTCCAGCTTCATTGCAACCTTCAGAAATCGCTAAATATATCGTAGTATTATATATGGCTAAAAGTATTGAAAAGAAAGGTGAAAAGATTAAGAGCTTAAGTCACGGAGTTGTACCATACCTTTTAGTTTCTGGTTTCTATGCAGGAATGGTATTTCTAGAAAAGAATTTAAGTATTGCCGCGGTAATAATGATAGTTACACTTATCGTACTTTATGTGGCAGGAGCTAAAACTTCTCATATGCTTGGATTAATTGGGTTGGTAGGATTAGCAGGGGTAGCAGGTATACTGTTTGAGCCTTATAGAATGGCTAGGTTTACTAGTTTCTTGGACCCTTGGGCAGATCCAAAAGGTAAGGGATATCAGCTAATTCAGTCTTTATTAGCCTTAGGATCTGGTGGGATATGGGGTATGGGACTAGGCGAGTCAAGGCAGAAATGTTACTACATACCAGAACCTCATAATGATTTTATATTTTCAATAATTGGAGAAGAGTTGGGGCTTATTGGTTGTACCTTTATTGTTATATTGTTTATTATTTTTATATGGCGAGGAATTGTTACAGCGGTAAGGGCAAAGGACACTTATGGAACTCTTTTAGCTACGGGCATTACATCCGTAGTAGCGGTGCAAGCCATAATAAATATAGCAGTTGTTACAGGTTCTATGCCAGTAACAGGAGTACCATTGCCGTTTATAAGTTATGGAGGGTCATCACTGGTGTTTAATCTAATCGCCATGGGTGTACTTCTAAATATATCAAGGCAAAATGAATATAGTTAATTCTTAATATAGCATTGCGTTAAGCAATGCTATAATTTATATTCGGAAAAGATAAATTATATATAAATTTAATGAATAATTTAATGAAATTAATTCTATGAAGTGTTATTATATATATATCTTAATACAGTGAACTAAGGCAGGTTGGTGTAATATGGGTAAAACTACAAGTAAAACAGATAATGAATTGATTTTAAGAAGACGAAGAAAAAAGAAACTGCAAAAGACACTTTTGTTGTTTACGCTTATGATATCACTATGTGCAATACTTTGTCTGAAGCTTCCATATTTTAATATAAAAACAATTCAGGTTCTTGGAAATAAAAATATTTCACAAAGTAATATTATTTCGCTTTCTAAAATAAGTACTGGCAATAATATATTTTATATTGATTTAAAAGACAGTGAAAATAATATTTTAAGCAATCCATATATATATAGTGCTGAAATTATAAGAAAACTGCCATCCACTGTACAAATAAGTGTAAAAGAGAGGGAAGCGGTATTTTATAATGTAAAAGATAATATGAACCTTGTAATTGATAAAAATGCTATTGTACTGCAGCAGAGAGAGGATATACGCGGCATGAAGTTAATAAAATTAGATGGACTTGATTATAATAAGGTGGAACTTGGAAAAATAATTAACGATGCAGATAGTAGAAGAGTAGATGTAGTAAAAGCTTTAGGTGATATTATTGAAAGCAATAAAATTTTAGGTATAACGTCTATTGATGTAAGTAGTTCAGTAGATATAAAAATATATTATGGTAATATCTTGATAAAAATTGGTAATGAAGATGATATAGATAAGAAAATGAATAAGGCCCTAAATATGATTGAAAGAAAAGAGATAAAAGGGGCTAAAGGATATATTGATGTAAGTTTTGAGGGTAATCCTGTATTCTTTATACAAAATTAGGAGGATGTATTAGATGCGTAGAGTTAAATCGCAAGTTGGTGTTGCTGTGGTATGTGCAATATTAGGATTTATGGTTGCATATCAATTTAAAGTTCTTATGAAACAAGATAAGGCACTACTAAATACTAATAATAAAAATAGTACTGATGTAACTGTTGAGATAGAACAATATAAGAAACAAAAACAAGAATTAGAAACTAAAGTTGATGATCTTCAGAATCAAGTTAAAAATTACGAAAAGGCAGCAGCGGGAAAAAGTGATGCTACAAAAAATATGCTAAAGGAACTTGAAGACACTAGAATTCTTACTGGAACTACTGATGTAAGCGGACAAGGCATAACCATTTATCTTACACCAGATAGTAAAATTTTTGGAAATAATATAGAGGATCACATAACAGATAAGCATTTGGTTTATCTTGTAAATGAATTAAGATTTGCTGGAGCGGAGGCTATATCTATAAATGATATAAGAGTAGTTTCAAGAACGGGAATAAGAAATGCAGGTAATTATATATTAATAAATGATGAAAAAATTTCTCCTTCAAGAAGAATTGTAATACAGGCAATAGGAGATAAAAATTTGTTATATAGCGCGATGAGTTTTCCAGAAGTTTTTTCTGATTTTAAAGGTTTGAGTGATGTGAAATTTGAGAAGACTGATAATATTAAAATAAATAAGTATAATAAAACTTATAAATTTGAGTATGCTAAGCCAGTTAAAGAATAGGTTAGTAGGTATAATATATTATTTTTTATAATTATAATTGACTATAAGGGAGTGTTGTCTAGGATGGTTGGTTTTTTGGGGCTTATAATAGGAGTTATAATTGGTATTGTTTGGAATGTAAATATTCCAGATCAATTTTCTCCATACATGTCCGTAGCGATATTAGCTTGTTTAGATTCTGTATTCGGAGCAATAAAAGGAAGTCTTGCTAAGAATTTTCAGCCAGATATATTCATATCAGGATTTTTTGGAAACGCAGTATTAGCTGCGGGGCTTGCTTATTTAGGAGATAAGCTAGGGGTGCCTATATACCTAGCAGCAGTTATAGTTTTTGGAGGAAGAGTATTTGATAACTTCGCAATAATAAGAAGGTTATTAATAGAGAAAGCTAGATCTCGTCAATGAGGTGGAATAAATGAAAAATAACGAAGCTAACACTTTTGTATTCATAGCTTCTATAATTATAGGTATACTAATATCAATGAATATTAGTTTCTCTAGAAGTAGTGAAATGGTATTTTTGAGTACGAAGCAGTATCACGATGCATACAATTATAAAAATAAATTATATAATGATATTGTTGGACTTGTAGAACAATACGATAAATATTCTTCTAAACTTGAAAAGTATAAAAGTAATGAACAAAGTCAGGAGCAAGTTACAGAAGGAATAGAAGAAGAATTGAGAGAAAATGAAATAATAATTGGAAAAACTCCAGTGGAAGGTCAAGGAATAAAGATAAAATTAAATGATGCTAGCATAGAAGATGTTGAAGATACTTTTGACTATCAGTTAAGACTTGTCCATAATACTGATATAATACAGGTATTAAATGACTTGAGAAATGCTGGAGCAGAAGCAATTTCAATAAATGGTCTAAGGATAGTGGAAAGTTCAGAAGTGTACTGCAGTGGACCCTTCCTAAGAGTAAATGGTGTAAAAATAGCAGCAGAATTTAGTATTGACGCCATTGGAAATAAGGAAGTTCTATATAACTATATGATGTCAAATGAAAATTACTTAAAAACCTTGATGATTAGAAAATTAAATGTAAAAGTTGAGCAATCAGATAAAATACGAATTTCAGCTTATACAGATCAGCCAAAACTAAGCTTTATGAAGTGAAAACTTGAATCAGATGGAGTTTCAAACTCCACCTGATTCTTAGTTGAACGAATCCAGGGACGCAGCCGCTCTTTACTCCCACTTTGAAGAAGATGGGAGTATTAGAGCGGGTAGTCATCGGATAAAGTCAAAATAGCAGTATATTGCAATTTATTCCAATAAGTATATTTATTATATTTAAATTAATTAAAAAATTAATTAATTTTGAAGGAATTTTAAATTTTATGAAGAATAGTATTAATAGTTAGATGGTAAATTGGAAAATTAGAAGAATTGTATAGTTAATTAACTATCTAAAATTCAATTTGGCATAAAAAGGAGACGATAAAGTTGTCAGTTGAAGAAAATATAAATAGAATTAAAAACAACATTTCTGAGGATGTTACTTTAATTGCAGTTTCGAAAACCAAACCTGTTGAAGTAATAGAGGAAGCATATGGTATTGGAATTAGGGATTTTGGTGAAAATAAAGTTCAAGAACTTGTAGATAAGTATGATAAGCTACCAAAAGATATAAGATGGCATTTAATAGGTCACCTTCAGAGAAATAAAGTTAAATATATAGTTGGAAAGGTACATCTTATTCATTCTCTAGATAGTATAAAACTTTTAGATGAAATAGAAAAGCAGTATAAAGCTAGTGATGCAACAGCCTATGCACTAATCCAGATAAATATAGGCAAAGAAGAAAGTAAAACAGGAATTTATCTGGAGAACTTAGAAGAATTACTACAAGCTTGTGAAGCATGCAATCATGTGAAAATAAGGGGTCTTATGGCAATCGTTCCTCAAGGAAGCAAAGAAAGCTGTAAAGAATATTTTAAACAAATGAAAAATATATTTAACGACATAAAGAAAAGAAAATTTAATAACATAGTCATGGAAGTATTGTCTATGGGTATGACAGAGGATTATGAAGAGGCAGTTGAAGAAGGCTCAAATATGGTAAGAGTAGGTTCAGGTATATTTGGAAAAAGAAATTATAATAATAAATAGGAGGTAAATATTATGGCTGGTAAAGTGATAAACAAAATGATGGGATTTTTAGGTTTAGAGGATGATCTAGAAGAGATAGAAGAGGAAAAGGCTGAGAAAAAAGCAGTTAATGATATTGCAGAAGTGGAACCTATTATGTCAAACAATAAAAGACAGAACAAAGTAGTAAGTATACATACTACTATTTCTGCAAAGGTTAAAATTGTTAAACCTACTAGTTATGAAGAAGCTGCAGATATCTGTGATGAACTTAAAAATAGAAAAATTGTAGTTATAAATACAACTAGTTTAGAACCAAGAACGGCTCAAAGACTTTTAGATTTTATGGGAGGCGCAAGTTATGCCTTAGGTGGAGATTTAGAAGAAGTAGAAAGAGGCGTATATATACTATCACCAGCAACTGTAGAGGTAAGTAATGACTTGAAAAGTGAGTTATCTGGTAAAGGTCTTTTTAGCTGGAATAAATAATTACGGAGGGTAAGATGATAGATACTTTAAGAGTTGCAATATCCTTGCTGTTTAGGTTTCTTGAGGGAGCCATATTCATAGAAGTTATTTTATCCTGGGTTATGCCAGGGAGAAGTAATGTATTTTTAGATTTTTTAAGAATATTTACAGAACCTTTTATGGCACCAGGAAGAAAAATTCAGGAGAAACTTATGCCCCGTCTTATGATTGATTTCTCACCTATAATTGCTTTATTCATACTTGATATTTTGAGAGCAATTGTATTTAGTATTATATAAAGAAATACTATGGATAAGAAAACTTTTCTAAATAAGTTTAACTCAGTAGACAGCAGCATAGTTTCTAGTATTTATGATAAAATAATTTTAGCAAAAAAAACAAATAGAACTATTTTTACAGGAGAATTTTATACACCTAA
This sequence comes from Clostridium magnum DSM 2767, assembly GCF_001623875.1. Lineage (GTDB taxonomy): Bacteria > Bacillota > Clostridia > Clostridiales > Clostridiaceae > Clostridium_AM > Clostridium_AM magnum. Next base: position 1,245,673 of record NZ_LWAE01000001.1, read on the forward strand.
TATATGGAAAATCACGGAGGATATTTCTGGAGAACTGGGAATTGGAGTACATACAAACGGTATTTTTCAGGATGCTGAAAGAAAAATTATAGCATTTTCTTATGATGAGGTGTGGGATTATCCAATAAGTTTAATTAGGATTACATGCAAGGATAAGTTCAATAAGCTTAAGCATAAAGATTATTTAGGATCAGTAATGTCTCTAGGAATAAAAAGAGAAAAGTTTGGAGATTTGATTTTAAAGAATGATGAGTGTTATTTAGCTGTACAGGTTGAACTAGATGATTATATTAGAATGAATTTGAAAAGCGTAAGTAGATGTACTTGTGCTGTAAGTATTTTAGATACAAACATAACTGAAATTCCTGTATATGATTTTCAAACAAATATTGTGAATGTTTCCTCTCTGAGAATTGATTGTGTTGTTAGTGGTTTATGTAACACATCAAGAGGTAAAGCAGAAGAATTAATTAGACAAGGCAAAGTCCTTGTAGATTATTCTGAGGCTTCAAGAAAAGATAAGATGCTCAAAAGTGATTGTATAGTAACTGTAAGAGGATACGGAAAATTTAAAATTATAGAAGAGGCAGGATGGACAGGAAGTGGAAGGATAAAGCTTGTTGTAAAAAAATTTATTTGATACGAGGTGTTCACAATGAAGATAACATCTATGGAAATAACTAACAAGGAATTTAAAAAAGTTCTTAGAGGATATAATGTAGATGAGGTTGATGAATTTTTAGATAAAGTAGCTGAAACCTATGAAGCACTTTATAAAGAAAATTCATCTTTAAAAGAAAAGATTTTTAATTTTGAAGAAAAAGTTGCTCATTACAATAAGATGGAAAATACCATACAAAACACTTTGCTTTTAGCTCAAAATGCATCTGACCAGGCAAGAGAAAATGCTAAAAAGGAAAGTGAGTTAATTCTAAAGAACGCTAATGATACAGCACAAAAGATAATAGATAAAGCTCATAGTGATGTAATACATATTAATGATGAATTTGAAAGAATGAAACAGGAGTTTAGCAAATTTAGAACTAAATTTAGAAGCTTTATGGAGTCACAACTTGAAATGTTCGATGATATGGAAAAGGAATTTGTAAAGAATTATAATATAGGATATGAAGTAAGTGAAAATATTAATAAAGCAAACCAAATAAGTGGAAAAGAAATAGAACTAGTGTCTGCAGAATACTCAAGCAATGAAGAGCAAAAGAAAACTGAAAACTCAGGCTCTCAGATGAAAGAAGAATTAGCTATTAACGTAGATGAATTAGAAGAAATTAAAAATTTCTTTGTAAATGATTAAGAAAAAATCCCACTCAAATGAGTGAGATTTTTTTGTTGAGTGAGAAGTTGACATTTATTCCTCATTTATGTATGCTATTAATCATGGTAAAAAAATAGTAACATAACATTTAATTTAATTAAAGAAGTTGATAAATCCAAGATGAAGTGTAAACTTGAATCGGACGGGGTTTCGTCTACGACCCTTGGCTTTGCCCGTTAAATGCCATTTAGGCATTTAACCACCCACCTGATTCTTAGTTGAACGAATCCAGGGGCGTATCCGCTCGCAACGTACACTTTGGAGAAGGTGGGAGTATTAGAGCGGGTAGTCATCGGATAAATTAGAAATTACGAAGGAAAGGTTCCTTCAACGTTAAAAAGATATGTTACGAGGAGGTAATAAAATGATAATCGGAATTATTGGAGCTATGGATGAAGAATTAGAAATTTTACTAAAGGAAATGAAGCTTGAAAGAATAGAGGTAAAGGCAAATATGCGTTTTAATCTTGGAAAGCTTTATGGCAAGGATCTAGTAGTTGTAAGAAGTGGTATAGGAAAGGTAAATGCTGCTGTTTGTGCTCAAATTTTAATAGATGATTTTGCTGTAGATAAAGTTATCAACGTAGGGATAGCTGGCGGTATAGGCAAAGATGTGTATCCAGGAGATGTGGTTGTTGCTAATAACCTAGTTCAGCATGATATGGATACTACTGGTTTTGGATATGAGGTTGGACAAATACCGAGACTAGAGACATATGATTTCAAGTGTGATAAAGAACTAGTGGACAAAGCTAAGAATGCCTGTGATAACATCAAAGAACAAAAAAGTTTCGTAGGAAGAATAGTAACTGGAGATCAATTTATTTGTAATACAGAAAAAATAAAATGGTTAAATGAAAAGTTCGAAGCACTTGCATGTGAAATGGAAGGCGGAAGTATTGCACAGGTTTGTTATTTGAATAATATACCTTTCGTTGTAATAAGATCTATATCAGATAACGCAAATAATGGAGCTCATATGGATTATGAAAAATTTGCTCCAATAGCAATAAAAAACTCTACAGAGATATTAAAGAGTATGCTTACCAATATTTAAGTCAATTCAAAACTAAAGAAAAAGGTTCCATAATTGCAGAATAAATAAAAAAAATCTAGTTAAAATAAGAATAAGCATGAAATAATATGTAAGACTAGAGGAAGGGGTTTCTGTGGTTATGGATAAAGAAAGATTAGAGTACTTTAGAAAAAAGCTAAATAAAGAGAAAGATAGAGTATATGGATTATTGCATCAGATGGAGGAGAATGAAACAATTAATTCTAATTCATCAATGTCTAGAGAGTTATCTGCCTATGATAATCATCCCTCTGATACTGCAACAGAGTTGTTCGACAAGGAAAGAGGTTTAGCTTTCAAAGGAAATGAAATGACTATAGTAAAGAAAATAGAAGATGCCTTGGTTAGTATTGATGATGGCACTTATGGTAAGTGTAAAATGTGTGGAATAGATATAAAGCCAGAGAGACTGGAGTTTATTCCCTATGCCCAGTTCTGTACTGAGTGCCAAAAAGAAGTATTTGATATAAGGCCTGAAGAAAAGAACAATAGACCTATAGAAGAAGATGTTCTTGGATATCCTTTTGGATATGGATATAATGATTATAGTTATGATGATCAGTTAGGATTTGATGCGGAGGATAGTTATCAAGCTGTTGATAGATTCAATAGGTTACAAAATCAGCCGGAATGGTATACTGATCAGGATGAGGATTATGTAGATCCTATAGAAAGAATAAGTAATGGTCAATATATTAATCAATTACCTGACTAAAAAATAGGGAATTGAGATTTGTTAGATGATTTTCAGTTGTTGTATGAAAATCATCTTTGATTTTCAATTTCCTCTTTGAAATTTTTAATTTAATAGTGGGGGAATGTATGTGGAGATTTTAATAATAGTTTTAGGATTATTTTTCGATAGAATTACAAAAATATGGGCACTAAATACTTTAATTAAGGTGCCAGAGATAGTTTTGATAAAGGATTTCTTTAGCTTTTCATACCTTGAAAATAGGGGAGCAGCTTTTGGAATATTTCAAAATAAGGTATTATTTTTGTCATTAATAACTTTTATTATAATGTTAGCAATAGTTTACTATTTAATTAAGTACAAACCTAATTCAAAACTATTAAGAATAAGCTTAGCACTTATATTAAGTGGCGCTATAGGAAATTTAATAGATAGAGTAGGATATAAGTATGTAGTTGATTTTATTATGATTCACTACAAAGATGAATACTATTTTCCTACTTTTAATGTTGCGGATATGTTAGTTGTAATAGGCACAGCACTACTTGCAATTTATTTAATGAAGGAAGAAAACTATGGAAAATAAAGAATTTATAGTCGATGAAGATTTAAAAAACTTAAGGTTAGATGTATTTCTGTCAAGATATTTTGAGGATAAGTCTAGATCCTATCTTCAAAATTTAATAGAAGAAGGAAATGTAAAGGTTAATGAAAAATTAAAAAAAAGTAACTATAAATTAAAGTCAGGAGAAAAAGTGAGTATCCTAATACCAGAGCCTGTTGGTCTCAATGTGGAACCGGAAGATATACCCTTAGATATAGTTTATGAAGATAATGATGTAATTGTAGTAAATAAGTCTCAAGGAATGGTTGTTCATCCAGCGGCAGGGATTTATAATGGAACCTTAGTAAATGCTCTTTTAAGTCATTGCAAGGATTTGTCCGGTATAAATGGTGTGGCAAGACCAGGAATAGTTCATAGAATAGATAAAGATACCAGTGGAGTACTTGTAATAGCTAAGAATGATAATGCGCATAATAAATTAGCAGAGCAATTTAAAGATCATTCTATGACAAGATCTTACTTAGCCCTAGTAGAAGGAGTATTAAAAAAGGATGAAGGTACAATTGATGCACCCCTTGGGAGACATCCTATTGAAAGGATAAAGATTGCAGTTATTAAGGATGGTAGAAGAGCAGTTACTCATTATAAAGTATTGGAGAGATTCAACAATAATACATTAGTAGAATGTGTGTTAGAAACAGGAAGGACACATCAAATAAGGGTGCATATGTCTCATATTGGTCATCCACTAGTAGGAGATCCAGTGTATGGACATAAAAAACAAAGGTTTAATTTAAAGGGTCAGATGCTCCATGCTAAAAAACTAGGGTTTATACACCCTTCTACAGGAGGATATATGGAGTTTCAGTCTGATTTACCAGAATATTTTACAAAAGTTATAGGTATTCTAAAAAATGAGTTGAAATAAAAAAAAGTTTATGATATACTATGCAAGAGAATTTATAAAAGATTAAACGACAATATTCTACAAATATTTTATAATTGAATATCCTTTAAGTGATCCAGTGAGGTCATAAGGCGATGAATCAGACTTTATGTAGGCTTAATGCGCCCATACTCACTGAGTATGGGCTTTTTTTATGTAAAAAGGAAATTTAAATTATATATTTAGTAAGTAGTTATGTGTTGGACAAGTTGAGTTTAGTACTTAAATTAAAAGAGGAGGTATTTGTTATGAATCTTAAAGCAATTATTCTAGATGAAAAAGGAATAAAAAGAACTTTAACTAGAATATCTCATGAAATAATTGAAAAAAATAAAGGCGTAGAGGATATAGTACTTGTGGGTATAAAGAGAAGAGGATATCCAATAGCTAAAAGGATTGCTGAAATAATAGAGCAAATAGAGGGAAGAAAGGTTGAAGTGGAGAGTGTAGATATAACTCTTTATAGGGATGATTTAAGTAAATTAGATGAACAGCCAATAGTGACTGATATGGATTTAATTAATGTGGAAGAAAAGAAACTAATATTAGTAGATGATGTAATATATACTGGTAGAACAGTTAGAGCAGCTATTGATGCAGTAATACACGCAGGAAGACCTAAAATGGTGCAGTTAGCTGTGTTAGTAGATAGAGGTCATAGAGAGCTTCCTATAAGGCCTGATTATATAGGGAAAAATATTCCGACTTCAAGAAATGAGCTTGTTTCTGTAGAAATTACCGAAATAGATGGATGTGATTCAGTAAAAATTTATGAACAATAATTTATTGTTATCAGTCACTAAAAGTTAATCGACTGTTGTAAATAAAATATGCTTTTAAAATGGTCCCGTGAGACTATAAAGGAGGAAATATTAATGAAAAATTTTGTAGATGTAGAAGAAAAGTTGCCGATAGGGGTTACTATTCCATTGAGTTTTCAGCATCTTTTTGCTATGGTAGGTGCTACTATTTTAGTACCAATTATTACAGGAATGAGTCCATCAATTGCATTATTCTGTAGTGGTGTTGGTACATTACTATATATATTATGTACTAAAGCAAAGCTTCCAGCGTATATAGGTTCATCCTTTGCATTTATAGGACCTATGCTAGTAGCTTCAAAAAACTATGGTCCAGAAGCTATGCTATCTGGTGTTATGGCAGCAGGAATGGTTTATATTATAGTGGCAGTAATAATTAAGTTTTTTGGTATTAGTTGGTTGAATAAAGCTTTGCCACCAGTAGTTGTAGGATCTATAGTTATCGTTATAGGACTTGGACTTGCAGGAACGGCCATAAATTGGGCTGGTTTAAACTCAGCTTATACAGATCCGTCATTAGCTAATGTACCAAGATGGGCATGGATAACAGTATCTGTAGTTACTTTAGCTGTAGGCGTACTTGGAAGTATGTACTTTAAGGGATTTTTAGCAGTAATACCAATACTTGTAGCAATGATAACTGGATATATAACAGCTTTAGCTCTTGGGGTTATTCCTCATCAAGCATTAGAAACAATAGCTAATGCAAAACTATTTAGACTTCCACCATTTATTGCGCCAAAGTTCAATTTAAATGCAATGATGCTTATGGCTCCAGTATCATTTGTAACATTAGCGGAACATATAGGGCATGTTTATGTTACAAATAACATAGTAGGAAGAGATTTTACAAAGGAACCAGGATTGCACAGATCAATTTTAGGTGATGGTGTTGCTACAATGTTTGCCGGATTTGTTGGTGGACCTCCAAATACAACTTATGGTGAAAATATAGGTGTTATGGCTATAACTAGAGTATATAGTGTATGGGTAATTGGAGGAGCAGGAATAATAGCTATAGTACTTTCCTTTATAGGACCAGTAGCAGCAATAATCGAAACTATGCCTCTACCAGTTATGGGTGGAGTAAGTATACTACTTTTCGGTATAATAGCTTCATCAGGCTTTAGAGTATTTGTAGAAGACAAAATAGACTTTGGGAAAAAGAAAAATTTAATACTTGCGTCAATTATTATAGTAATTGGAATCGGCGGCGCTGCAGTTAAATTCAAATTCAACGGTGCAGATGTAGAAATTGCAGGAGTTGCACTAGCAACAATCGTTGGAATGGTGTTAAACTTAATATTGCCAGATACCAGTGCTTCTGAAGAAGATCATAGTGGCGAGAATGATAGATTAGAAGATAAAGTAGTTTAGTAATTATAAAGTTAAATTAATGATGAAAATAAAATTAGAAAAAATCTCTAAAGCTTGATAAAATAGTTTTGGAGATTTTTTCTGTTTATTTATTCCTTTAAAATTTCCTGCTTTATGGTTATAATAAATTTATTATAGGATAAAATGGTAACAAAAGTAATGCTGTTGGTCTAATATTTTATTATCATAGAGTTATAGGTTTAAGTAATTATTGGTATCTATTAATACATAGTAAGAGGAGATAGAAAATGAATTATACACTAATTGCAACATCAACCTTTGGGTTGGAATCAGTAGTAGCAAGTGAGTTAAAGGAACTTGGTTATGATGATTTGAAGATAGAAAATGGAAAGGTAACCTTTCAAGGGGACGAAAGAGATATAGTAACTTGTAACATGTGGCTTAGAACTGCAGATAGAATCTTAATAAGAATGGCAGAGTTTAAGGCAATAACCTTCGAGGAATTATTCCAAGGAACCTTAGCAGTAGATTGGGGCAGCATAATGCCTATAAATGCCTTTATGCATGTAACAGGAAAATCAGTTAAATCTACATTATTTAGTGTTCCAGATTGTCAGTCTATAGTAAAAAAGGCTATAATTGAAGGAATGAAAAGAAAGTATAATACAGATTGGTTTAGTGAGGATGGTCCTGAATATAAAGTGGAGATAGGTTTATTGAAGGATATAGCAACTTTAACGTTAGATACCTCAGGAACTGGTCTTCATAAAAGAGGATATAGAGAGAATGCAGGTGGAGCACCTATTAAAGAAACCTTAGCAGCTGCATTGGTACTTTTAAGTAAATGGGAGACATCAAGAATGCTGGCAGATCCTATGTGTGGTTCAGGTACTATTGCAATTGAAGCCGCACTAATAGGAAAAAATATTGCGCCAGGAATAAATAGAAGTTTTATATCAGAAAAATGGGGTATTATACCTGATAACATATGGGAAGAAAGCCGAAGATATGCTAGAAACGCTATTAATGATAAACAGTTTAACATACTTGCATCAGATATAGATGGTAGAGTTTTTAGAACTGCTAGAGAAAATGCTAAAAAAGCTGGAGTTGAAGAATACATTACTTTTCAGAAAATGCCTATGCAGGATTTTAGTACTAAAAAAAGATATGGTTTCATAATAACTAATCCACCTTATGGGGAAAGACTTGGCGAAGCTAAAGAAGTAGAAAAATTATACAAAGATATGGGGCAAACCTTTGAAAAACTAAAGGACTGGTCCTACTTTGTAATTACAGCACATCCAGACTTTCAAAAGCTTTTTGGGAAAGATGCCACTAAAAATAGAAAGCTTTATAATGGAAAACTAAAGTGCTACTATTATCAATATCTTGGGCCAAAACCAGAGAAGAAGTTTTATGAGAAGGAAGAACAGCATAGTTCTTAGGTGAATTTTATCATACAGGGTTCAAAGCTTATAAATTAGCTTACACTCCGGGATATGCGACCAAGTCTTCTACACTATAAATACTTTTTAATGAGTCTAAAGCTCGGATTTGAGAAAAACTAAGAACCTTTAATAACTCGCTTACGCTCAGACAATCAAAGGTTCTAAGCTTTCCTCAAATCCTGCACTAAGACTCATAAAAAAGTATTTAAATGTGCTTTGAGAATTAGCAACATATCCCTCTGTATAAGCTAACTTTCGGAATTGAAACCCTATATATATTTTTTGACTTGAGAATCAATTTATTGAAGGCTTTTATTGGTAAATATAATCCTATAAACTTTAAAATATAAAGTTTATGAATAAGTTAAGATAGTATCTAGAAACCCTATAGTAAAAACCTCTTTAAGATATTGGTATACCAGTATTTATTGAGGTTCTTGTGTAATCAAATAGTTTAATGAAAACTATGATATAATTACCATTGGTTGAGTCGAAGCTGTAAGAAAATGTGATAAAAATAAAATAGATGCATAAATATTATACTATAATATATAAATAGTTTATTTTAGATACGAATGGACATAATATATTAATAAGTCATCCTCATATCAATATTTAGTACTATGAAATAAATAGTAATTATTTATATAAATTTATGTCGAATTTGTTGTATTGGAATTTTTATGAGCTAAAATTAATTTAAGAAACGTTTTAGTCAAAAATCATATACTAGAAATAGGTGTTGATATGGGAGTAGAGAATTTATTACAAAAATCAGAGGATAATTTTAAGACTGCTAGCTGGGCAGAACGTAATAACCTTTACGATGCTGCAGTTAGTAGATATTATTATTCTCTTTACGAAAAGATAATTTATATTTCAAAGAAAAAAGGTTTTTATACAAAGCCGCCAAGTGGTCAGGATTCACATGTTTTTACTATTAATGAATTCACTAATAATTTATTAAGTAGTCTTCCACCACAAGAGGTAGCAAAACTTTCACCGATGTTTAAGCTGAAAAGACTCAGGGTAGATGCAGATTATAATGAAGATAGGATAGATAATAAAAATGAATTTAATTTAGCATTTAAGTTTTATTTTAATTCAATTAACGAAGTTTTAGATAAGTTAGTATAAAGGGGGTATCACTATGGATGCTAGATCCCATGAAGATTTAATAAAAGTTTTTATTTTATCAGTTAAAGAGAAATATTCGGATCTTATAATTGATTATGCTTATGATGAAGACGTAGGTATGTACGATATATGGCATAATAATAAGGTATTGCAATTCGAAAGTGAGTCATTTTTAGAGTTTATTGGATCTAAAATGAAGGAGATTCTTTACAATAATGGTATGTTTAATTTTTCTTTTGGATATGATTATATTAAAGCGAAAAGTTTAGAGCCTAGTTATATATTACAAAAGGATACAACAGTATACGCTAACCCAAGTATTATACAAAGTAAGCATATGCCAGCCATAAATAGATTTTCTTATAGCATTAATTTAGAAAAAGACACTATATCAAATGTAAGACCAAATTTTGTATTCACTAGTGGTGAAGGACTTAGTACATTTGGATTTTATAGTGAAGTTCAAAATATTGTACTTAATGAGCCAACTCTCCAGTTGGCCCATGTTAAGAAGAAAGTTGAAGAAATGGGGTTAGCAGCATAATGGACAAGAATAAACAACCTGGAATAAGTTTTGATAATATTATATTAGTTAAGGAGAATTTTTGGAGAGATTATGATGTTCCCGAAGATTCAAAATTGGATTTTCAAATTGGAACTGGATGGGATATAAAGGATAATAGCTATTATGTTGAACTTTCTTCAACAATAACGCTTATTAGTGCTGATAAAGAAGCATTGAAGTTAGAAAATACATTTGTTGGAGTATTCTCAGTAATAAAAGGCAGTGAAAATATGAATATTGAAGATTACATAAGGAATAATTCTGCAGCACTTATGTTTCCTTATATGAGAGAGCATATAGCAACAATAACTCAAAAATCTGGAATAAAACCAATACTATTACCGCCGGTAAATATCTTAGCTCTTATACAACAAAATTAAGCAATAAGAAAGTATATCAGTTTATGGTATACTTTTTTGTTTAATAAAAATAGTATAGTTAAGGCTTTTCTAAACAAAACATTTTCGTACGCATTAATTTGATAGTGATTTTAATAAGAAAAAATTTTATATCCAAGTATGTTTTTAAGCAATAGAAAATATTGAAAACGATCGCTAAGGCACATTCCAAAATCTTGGATAGTTCATATTTTAGGTGAGGGAACGTGGTTAGCATGAAATGTATAACACAAAATTCCTATCTTACGTCACAACTTAAAAATGAAAAATTCACTAGGGCGCTGTATTATTAAAATTTGAATTTTACGGTGTTTTTGCATTGTAATGTAAAAAATTCTGTTGTAATTATCATATGTTAATTACAACAAATGAAGAAAAATTTATAATTAAAGAAAAGTTATAGAAAAAAGAGAAGAAAGATACTAGAAAGATTAGTGCAAATATAGCAAATAGTTGAGAATTTTATGCTGGTTAAAATGCGCGATGAAGTTGTTGAAAAAGCGGCACATATGGTTACAATTAGAAAGATATCTAAGGTGGAGATAACTGTCTATGGAGGAGATATGCAAAAAGAGGTATACTTTGTTATTTCAGCATTATTAAGGCGCTATTATATTGATATTAACGGAAATGATATAACACGTTTTTTCATAAAGAAAGATTCATTTTGTGGTAGTAAAGCACTATTAAAACAGGAATTATCGAAATGTTGTATTGAAGAATTAGACCATTGTAAAGTCCTAGTTATAAATGGGAGTCATTTAAAAGAATTAATAGAAGCGAATATGTATTGTATGAAAGCGTATATCAAATTCTTAAAGCTCGGACAAGGGGTTAGATTTGATCTAGAACCTTATGCCTGAGTGGTGGGAAGATGTAGAGTGTGGAAGTCAGCATTGAACGAAAGATTACAACCTCTTATACTGGCGATATTAAAAAGGCTTAATTTTTTTCAGCTTTCAAAGAAAGCATTGAAAAAATTGCCTTTTTAAAATTGAGCCAGTATTAGAGGTTGTTCTTGAAGTGAAGGCTGACAGAACACTTTACATCTGCCTACCACTCAGGTTGACAAGTTATAGGTCAAAGTTACACTTGCGTAGTCTCTTACTTAAAGATAGACTAGATACTATGTAAGTGTCCTGAATTTAATTTAATTGCTCTAAATCTAGTTTTTTAGGGTCTACATAAATAGTCTTGTTAGTATGATAAATAACCATACCAGGTTTCGAACCGTTTGGCTTATGTACTTGTTTTACCTCCGTATAATCTACTGGTACCTTAGTAGAATCCTTTGCTTTGCTATAAAAGGCAGCAATTACAGCAGCTTCTTCTAAAGTTCTATCGGGAATATTTCCAAAATTTTTGACTATAACATGAGATCCAGGGATATTTTTAGTATGCATCCAGATATCCCTTTTATCTGCAAACTTTAAAGTTAAATAATCGTTTTGAAAATTATTTTTTCCTACATATATTTCAATTCCATCGCTTGATAGGAATTTCATAGGTTTTGAAACCTTATTCTTTTTATTACATTGTTTCTTAAACTTAATATATCCTGTTTCCATAAGTTCTCTTTTGATTTCTTCTATACTTTCATAGTCTTCTGCATTTTTTATATTTGTTAGCACTGATTGCAGATATTCTATTTCTTCAACAGTTATATCCATTTGAATCTTTGCTGCTTCCTCAGCTTTTTTTGCTTTTGTATATTTCTTGAAATAATATTGTATATTCTCAGTAGGAGTTTTATTTTCATCAAGTTTTATGTCAACATAATCCCAATCTTCAGTATAGTAATTTTGTAATTTGACAGAAGTATCGCCTTTCTTCAAACTGTAAATATTAGCAGTCAAAAGCTCTCCATATATCTTATATTGATCCTTATTAGTGCAGTCCTTAAGTGTATTTTCTAATATATCAGATTTTTTATAACATCTTTCTAAATTTATATTTAAAAGCTTTTGCAAATCTGAACTTTTATTATTTAATCTATCTGCTTTATCTTTTTCAAAATAATAATCTTCAAGCATTTCAGAAGGTGACGAAAATAACTTTTCAGTATATTCATTTAGATAAGTAAGTTTTTTACAATAAAAATCTTTTACTAATCCATTACAGGAGTAAGAGGCAAAGTAAAATTCGTTACGTTTAAATTTTTCAAAAGTTTGATTTGAAAATTCAAATATCTCATCTAAGTTTTCAAAAGAAAAATCTTTATCATTATGAATAAATTCGTAGTTCATTTCTTTAGAAAATTGTGAGCTTACTCCTGTAAATATCTTCGAAAAGAAATTTTTATCTAGTTTAATATGGTTATTCGTAATAAAAGTTTTAAAGTCTTCTCTAGTGTAGTCAAAGGGACTAAGTTTTGTGGAGTTAGGAGGAAAAATGTATTCAATTCCAGGATAAAGAGATCTTATAGAATTTATTGCAGGAGTAATATGTTTTATACTGTCCATAATCATATTATCTCTTTGACGAATTAAAGTAATGTTACTATGTCTTCCCATGATTTCTATTACTAAAGTATATATGCTATTAAATCCTAGTTCATCAGAGGCTTCAAAGTCTATAAAAACTACTCTATCCGTATCTAGTTGTCGTATATTTATAATTCTTCCTGTATTTATATGTTTCCTTAAAACCATGCAGAACATAGGTGGCTGCATTGGATTAACCTTACTTATTTTTGTAAGATGTATTTTAGGATAAACAGAACTAGCACTAATTAAAAGTTTATAATTTTTTCTATCATTTTTTATAGATAAAATTATTTCATCTTTTTCAGGTTGATTTACTTTATCAATTCTACCATTTAATAAATAGCTTTTTAATTCTTCTACAATGCTGTGCATAAAAATGCCATCTAAAGCCATGAATATCATCCTTTCTTATATGAAGTAAAACTTGAATCAGATGTGGCCAAAGCCTTATCTGATTGCTAGTCATCGGATAAACTACAATCCATTGAATAATATAAAATTATAACATTTAAACTTTTTAAAATAAAGTTAAATAATATTATTGATAAAACTGTAGTAGAGTAGTAAACTTATTTTGAAGTTGAAAAACTGGAAAAAATAATGGCAAAGGTGGCAGAGTTTAATGAAATTTACTAAAATGAATGGTACTGGTAATGATTTTGTAGTTATAGATGATAGAAAGGGTCAGTTTTTAGGCAGAGAAGGAGAATTGGCTAAAACCCTTTGCAACAGAAATTTTGCAATTGGTGGAGATGGAATACTCATAGTAAGAGAGAGTAATATTGCTGAAACTCAGATGATTATAATGAATGCAGATGGTTCATACGCATCTATGTGCGGAAATGGAATTAGGTGTTTTGCAAAATATGTATGGGATGAAAATATAGTAAAAGGTAATTCAATTAAAATTGAAACTGGAGATGGAATAAAAGAAGCATTTTTAAATATAGAAAATAATGAAGTGAAGGAAGTAACTATTAATATGGGAGTTCCTTCTTTTAAAATAGAAGATATACCAGCAAAATTTACTGAAGAAATTATAGATAGGCAAATAAAAATAAATGATAAGGAATATAATATAACAAGTATGCTTATGGGGGTGCCGCACACAGTTATATTTGGAAACCTTGATCAACATGATGTGCAAGAGGGAAAATATATAGAAAAGAATGAAATATTCCCTATAGGAACTAATGTTAATTTTTGTGAAGTTATAAGTAAAGATAAAGTTAAAGTGAAAACTTGGGAAAGAGGTGCTGGTCCAACTCTAGCTTGTGGAACAGGAAGTTGTGCATGTGTTATAGCTTCTAATAAATTAGGTTTCACAGATGCTAAGGTAGAGGTTCAGGTACCTGGAGGGAAACTATTAATTGAAATAAAGGAAGATGGTGTTTTTATGACAGGCCCAGCAGTAGTATCCTTCAAAGGAGAATATGAGATTTAGAGGGGAATATGAAAATTAAATGAATGTTCTTACAAAAACAACCTTTTTCATAACCTTTTTTATAGCAATTTTAAGCTTTACCGCATGTGGTTCAAAAGAAGAAAAACTACCAGAAGTTAATAATTTACCACATTATTCTCAAGTTACTGCAATAGAAAATAAAGATAGTACTGCAGATGTATTTAAAATCGAAAATAATGCTCTATACAATATAGGAAATATAGAGAAAATAATTGATATGGTGTATAGTGTCAAGAATTCTGCATATATATATTCGGTAAGTGTTGGCAGTGGGCAAAATTTGGACAGCAACAAATTGGTAATCGTTAAGGACAAAAAGAGAAAAGAGTTAAAAGATTTTTATTCAGCGGTAGATTTAAAAATCAACTCTTTAGGAGATAAAATTGTATTTAGAACTTTTAGCAAAGATGCAAAAGAGAGTGCTGAAGGATTAAAAATATATGATATAAATAATAAAAAGTATATAAATATGAATTCAAAGGTATTGGTATCTGGAAATTTATATCAATGGATAGATGAAAATAAAATTATTTATTATGGGAGTATAGAAGGTCAAAAAAATTCTACTAAAATATATTTATATAATTTTAGTAGTAATAAAGAAGAGGTATACCTAGATAATATGAATGGCTATTGTATGTACTTTACTCCTATAGATAAAGATATTTTATTCCTTGCAAGCCAAGAAGATAAGTTCAAATTGTATTACTATGATAGTAAAGATAAAAAATCTAGAGTTGTAGCAGAAAATATAGAAGAAATCTATAGATCTGCAGTAGATGTAAAAAATGGCCATATATTTTTATTTGCTGAAGGATCGGGAGGAAGCATAGAATTATATCAGTTTTCTACTGAAAGTTTACAGTTAGAAAGAATAACTTACGATTTTCCAAAACAAATTGATACACTTTCAGGTATGGGTTTAGATGAAGAAGGTAATGTCTATTTTTCTGGCATGCAGAATGAAGATAACAAGGATAAAAAAGACATATTTATGTATAATAATAAAGAGCGTTCAATAAATTTAATTTCTAGTCATGAAGGGAAATATAGCGTTTATAGTTCTGATAAGTCTTAGATCAAGTGGAAACTTGAATCAGATAAGATTTTGTCAAACACCGGGTGATTTGCCGCTAAATGCCATTTAAGCATTTACCACCTACCTGATTCAAATTTCTTTCATGAAATCATTTTTAAAATAAGGATTTAGTACTGAAAATAGTTAACCTCAGTACTAAATCCTATTTTTATTTATAACAGCTTGTTTAAATGTAAAAATGATGGACATAATTTGAGTATGGAACTATTACAAGTATACATTGTAATAAGGCTTGATTAGTCTATATTTAAATAATAAGAGGTGGTGATATAGCAAAGTGGTAAATGTAGAAGAGCTACAGACCATAGATTTAGAAGAGTTATTGATTGATATATCAGTTGTTAAAAACATTGCGGAGCACATAGCTATAGCTAATTGTATAATAGCTTTTAAAGAATATGATAACAATTTATGTGTAGCCATTAGTGAAAGCTTAGATTTATCTATTGAAGAAGAATTAAAGTTTATAAGTGGTAAAGAAATAATGTTTTTTTACTCGTCAAAAGAAAGCATAACAAAGGCAATAAATACCTATTATTGTAATCATAGTGTGGAGAAAGCTATTAGAACTATAGAGATTCAGAATAATTTTAATACAAGTGAAGAGAAAGAAAAATTCATAGAAGAAGAAAAATTACAAGAATTTCCCGTAGTTAAACTTACTAGTTCCATAGTAAATAGCGCTATATTCAGAAGTGCTAGTGATATACATTTAGAACCATTTCAAAATCATTCCTTAATAAGATTTAGAATAGACGGAGTTATTGTTGAATTCAGATCCATACCTAAAAAAATATATACTCTAATTTGTGCAAGATTAAAAATAATGGCCTCTATGAACATTACAGAAAAGAGAATTCCTCAGGATGGAAAGATAAAATACATGTATGAGAATAAAAATTATGATCTTAGAACATCAACTATACCTACAGTATATGGAGAGAAAATCGTTATAAGAATTCTTTATAACTCAGAAAGAATGAAAGCATTAGACTCACTGGGATTTTGTAAAAAAGATGTTAAACATATAAAGTCCATGATTTTTAATCCAAATGGAATTGTTCTCGTAACCGGCCCCACAGGCAGTGGAAAAACTACTACTTTATATTCCATGATTAATTCTTTAAATAAAAAAGAAAAAAATGTGACAAGTATAGAAGATCCAGTAGAGTACACTCTGGAGAACGTTAATCAAGTTAATGTTAACAGCAAAATAGGATTTAACTTTTCCGAAGGTCTAAGAAGTATTCTAAGGCAGGATCCAGATGTAATAATGGTAGGAGAGATAAGGGACCAAGAAACAGCAGAAATAGCTATGAGGGCAGCAATAACTGGACATTTAGTTATGAGTACACTTCATACCAATGATGCAGCAGAAGCTATAATAAGGCTTAAGGATATGGGCATTCCATCTTATTTTATTAATGATGCCATAGTGGGAATTATTGCTCAAAGACTAGTAAGGAAAATATGCCATTATTGCAAAGAAGAATATTTTCCATCTGAAAATGAAGCTAAGAATTTAAAGTTAGACCTCAATGATAAATTGTATAGAGGCAATGGTTGTAGTAAATGTAGTAATACTGGATATAAAGGAAGAACAGTGGTCTATGAGATAATAAATATGAAAGAAACTAAAAAAGATATTATTAAAGCTATAGAAAATGCAGAGGAATTAAGGAAATATAATTTACAAAATAATATAAATTCTATAAGAGATAACTGTGCAAGCCTTGTTAGAAGCGGCATAACAACTTACGAAGAATTTATTAGAATAAGCATCTAAAATAACTAAAGGTGATTAGATTTTAGCTTTTTTAGGGGAAGAGTATATATAACTACCACATTTAATTATGGAAAGGGTGAAAAGAATATTTAAATATACTGCGGTCAATTTAAAAGGTAGTAGAATAAAAGGATATTGTTACGATACAAATATCAATAAACTTAAAATTGATTTAAGGAATAAGGGATATTTCTTGTTAGATTTAAAAATGAAAAGGAAAAGCTTTAAAGGTTTATTTTATAAAAAGGTTACTTTTCAAGATCTAAGTGTTTTTTGTAATGGATTAAGTACTATGATTGATTCAGGAATTTCTATTTCTCAAGCTTTCAGTATTATAAGAGACTTAAATAATAAGAAACAAATTAAAGAAAGTTTATACGAAATTGATAAGAGTGTAAGTAAAGGTGAAACAATATACCTGGGAATGAAAAGGTTTTCTGGTATATATCCAACATTTATGATTGAAATGATTAAACTAGGGGAAGAAAGTGGCAATTTGGATGAAGTGCTGAAAAAGTTGTCACAGTATTATGAAAAACGCAGTAAGATATCTGTAAAAATAAAAACTTTAATAATATATCCGATGTTAGTATTTGTTACTTCAATTTTTATGATTATATTTGTAATGATGAAAATAATTCCTCAGTTTATGGAAATTTTAAATTGCAGTGGGGGAGAACTTCCTATAATCACCAGATTCGTTTTATTCTTTTATACTTTTATTAAAACCAATATTATTCAAATTAATATAGTTTTATTTTCTTTCATAGGGGTTATATACATTTATAGTAACACACCAGGCGGAAGAACTTATTTAGATAGTTTGAAAATGAAGATACCTTTATTCAATAAGTTTTATAATAAGCTTATCATATCTAGATTTTCAATTTCTATGGGAATTTTAGTATCATCAGGAGTAATTATTGTAAAGGCTTTAGAGATTACTCAAAGTATACTTTTAAATAAAGTTGTGGAAAGAAAAGTTATGATTGCAGCGGAAGATATAAAAAAAGGAGAAAGTATTTACTATTCCTTTAGAAAGCAGAGAATAGGTGATGATCTATTTCTAGCTTTGGTAAAAACAGGAGAGGAGAGTGGTAACCTAGATAATATGTTATTAAAGGCTGGAGAAATATTTGAGGATGATGTGGCAGAAATTTTGAAAAAAGTGATAGCTCTTATAGAGCCTATAACAATTTTGTTTTTAGCCTTTTTTATAGGAGCATTTGTAATAGCGGCTCTTATGCCAGTGTTTAGCATTATGGATTCAATTGGATAATTAAATTATAGTTCAGATAAATTTTGGGAGGAAAATTATGTTTAGAAATAAATTAGTTCACAAGAAAAAAGGGTTTACATTGATAGAACTTATGATTGTGATATCTATATTATTAATTTTGATAGGTTTTATGATTCCTAAGTTCTCAGCTTATATGGATAAGGCAAAAAATATAAAGGCTGTGAATACTGCAAAACAGATTCAAACAGCAGCTATGGCAAGCTATGGAGATAATAATGGTAAGTTTGTTATAAATGATGTTACAAGTACTATAACTACGTTAACAACAGTGGTTTCGGATGACATTGTTAGTACAACTATAGATGGAGATCAGGTTTTAAAAATTAATTATAATGTTGATGGAAAAAACTATACCATAGACATTGATGCTGCAGCCAATACATATGAGTTAACTCCAGAAGCTGAATAATGAAGTAAAACTTGGATTAGGTGGGAGTATTAGAGCTGGTGTCATCGGATAAATATTAGAGAGGATATCATGTAAAATAAATATATGGTTAGCATCAAAGATAAAAATAAAGGTTTTACTCTTTTAGAATTAATATTAGTTTTGAGCATTATATCTATATTTTTTAGTATAAGCTTAATAAATATTAGAGGATATAGAAAATTAAATAATAAAATAGATGTTGAATTATTCTGCAATACTCTTTTGAATTATATTAATAATTCAAAAGAGTATTGCAGAGATAACAGTGTAGGTGGATACATATATTTTGACATCGAAAGAAATATGATAACTTTAAATTGTGGTATAAGACAGATTAATAATTTGCCCTTACCAGATGACTTTAGTTTAAAACAAGTAGGGCTAGATAATAAAATAAAAATTACTAATATAGGGACAACAGGAAGTTCATGTACTATTAAGTTTATAGATAGGGAAGGGGAGACACATGATATAACTATGTGCGTTGGTACGGAATATGTACAAATTAAATAAGAAAAAGGGCTTTAATTTAATTGAAGTAATATGTAGTGTTACACTATTTTCAATTTTATTTATGATAACTCTAACAATTGGTGTAAAGGTATTAAATATTAAAAAATATAATAAGGAAATAAATAACTATACTTTGGTAATGGAAGAAATTAAAAATAGAATGATTTATAATGCTGCATACAATGAAGTAGAGCAACTCAACTTAGAGCATAAGTATTATATATCTAAAGAAGACATTAATCTTGATAAGCTTCGGCAAAAAGATCTTATAGACATTTTTATCGAAAGCAAGCCATTCCAGGAACCGTATTTAGTAATTAGCATAGAAGAGGGGTATGTTTTAAAATTAAACTTAAAGCTTTATGCGAAGGTCAATAATAATATTAATATTATGGAGTGTGAATTTTATAAAGGGAAATATAAAAGATAATAAGTTTACAAAGAAGGGTTTTACATTAATAGAACTTTTATTAGCAGCATCAATAGCAGGCCTTATAATTTCTTCTCAAGTATTGATAATTTGCAAATATCTAAAAATTCACAGACAAGAAATAATACAAAGCAGGGAATCTTTTTATGTTAACGAAGCTTTTATAATAATTGAGCATGAAGTTAACAGTGCTAAATATACAACTGTAGAAAATAATAAAATTAAGTTAAAAAGCTATAATAGGTCTGGATATGATTACATTAGAATTGATATGGACCAAGATATTATTATTTCATATGACTACTCTCATACTAATAATATACTTAAAAATATTAAGGATTTTAAAGTTGAGCAAGAAAATCAGTTGTTGTATATATTTATTGAGACAAAGGAAGGTAATATTTATAAAAGATGTTTAGGTTTAGAAAGAGTAAAAGTAAAGGATACACTTTAATTTATGTGCTAATTATAAACAGTTTATGTCTTTCTATAGTATTTGGATGTTATAAAATGGAGTTCTTAAAAAGAGAAAATAGTATAAAGATGAAGAAAAATGTCCTGAAAGTAGATAAATTACAAAAGTACAGAGAGTATCTTTTAACTGAATTGGATGAGAATATCTATGGAAATGTTAACAATATTACTGAGGAAGAGATAAAAAATTATCTTAGTTCCGCAGATGACTTTTCTTTAATATATGATCAGTGCTGTATAAAATATGTTAAAGATAAAAATTATTTTTTAGTTCAATATTATATTAATAATAAATTTTATAAAGAAGAATTCTATCAATATAAAGTTAACGATAGTTCTATAATTTATGGATGTATAGATTATTCCTATACAAAAGGAGTGTTAAAGTGATAAAGAGAACTGGAATATTAGAAATTAGCGACCAGTGGTTATTATATAAAAGCTTACTCAAAAAAGGATTCATGGAAAAGATAAAGCATAACAAGTTAGATAATTCTGAGATTAGAGTAAAAGATATTAAAGATATTAAAGTAGATTTAAAAAATAAAAGCCTTTTCTTTATTGTTCATGGTGAAGAGATATATGTAAAATATATGATTTTGCCAAAAGTAAAAAAGAAAAATCTGTATTCTCTTATTAAAAATGAATTAGAATACAGATTTAAAAAAATTGATAATATAATGTTCAATTATGAAGTTTTTAAGGATAACGGAATGAATCTAGAAGTAATAGTGTTTTGTTTAAACTGGAGTAAAGTAGATTTACTTGAGGAATGTGTGAAAAATGGTGGAGAAATAAAGGGAATATATCCAGTACAATTTCATGTGTTGAATAATTACAGGAAAAGAATTAAAGAGAAAAATTACATTTTTATATTTTTTATGGAAAAGAATTTGTATTTTTTAGGTTGTCAAGATAGCAAAATAATCGGAAATAGTTTATGTAAAATCTATCGTAGAGAAAGATTTATAGAAGAGTTAGAAAAGTTCAAAATAAAGTGTTGTGCTATGAGTAATTTTGGAGACTTCTCCAGTATATTTTTTCTAGGTTTCCAGGATAAGGAGTTGATAGAAAGTTTGTCTAAAGAGTATAACTGTACGGACTTAGGAAATATTGATAAAAAGGATTTAGAGAGATTTTAATATTGTTTAAAGTAAAATTTTGGAGTGGATTTGTTATGGAAAGAATAAGCTTCTTGCCTCAGTGGTATTTAGAAAATAAAATAAATAAAAAACGAAAGATTATGAAACTTTGTATAGGAATGCTGATTATTATAGATTTAATTTTTTTAGATATTCTAATATTAAGATTAAATGAGGCTAAACTTTTAGATGATAATATTAAGAAAAAAATCTCGGCAGAAAAGAGCGTATATTTAAATAAAAAGAAAGAGAACTATGGAAGTGATAAAACTTTAAGTACTTTCTTTATTTTTATTAAGAGCATGCCAATAGATATTAATTTTAAGAATATCTCTGTTGAAAATAGGAATGTAAACATCGAAATCAATCCTGAAGTTTTTGATTATATAAGTTTTGTTAATGAACTAGAACATAAGAACGAATTTATTGTAAAAAGTTTAGAACCTGCTAATGAACAGGAAAATAAAAATTTCAAAGCTAATTTAGAGATGAAATAAAAGGATGTAAGTATGTATAATAATAAAAAGTATATTTTAACAATTTCTATCTGTATATTTGCTTTAGTATTTTTGATATTTAAAAATTATATAGTTTTAAAAACAATAAACGAAAGACAAAAGAAAATTATACAAGTGAAAGTAAATGAAGAAGATAACTATAAATCCATTAGGGAATTTGGCTATAGTGATATTATTAGTGTTTTTGAAAAGCAGCAAGGAATAAAAATAGTAAAATTTATTCAGCAAAAAGAGAGTGATATCGCTTCTGTAGAAGTTGAAATATTAGGGGATATATCAACAGTTGAAAAAGTACTAAAAAACATAGAAAGTAAAGATAATTTTCACAATGTACAAAATATTAAAATAGAAAGGTGTGAAGATAATAATATAATTGCGAGACTTAATGTGAATTTTATTAAGAATAAGTAATATAAATATTTGCAAATAATCACAAGTTTTGATAAAATAACATTGTTCATCTAGAATTGTAGCAATATAGTGTAGTTTTAGAGTTAAAGTATAATGATTTTCATTTAAATTTAGCTTTAAAAGAATAAAGAATAATTCTATGAAAAAGCGTGAAAAATAGCTTTGATACTATTGTTTGTATGAACAGTGGAGGGAATTGAGAATGTTTAAAAGAAGAATAACAAAATTAAGAGAGCTGATGAACAAAAGGGCAATAGATGGAGTACTTTTAGTTGGAGATGCCAATAGAAACTATTTAAGCGGATTTACTGGAGATGAGAGTTTTTCAGTGATAACCTCGGATAAAGCATTTTTCATTACAGATTCAAGATTTACAGAACAAGCTAAACAGCAGGTTAAAGATTATGAAGTAGTGGAATACAGCAAAAATGGTACCTTTGTAGATTTTTTATCAGATTTAGTAGATAAAAATGCCATAAAAAAACTTGGTTTTGAAGAAGATATACTTTCATTTAGAAATTATAGTTTATACAAAAATAAAATAAGCTGCGAATTAGTTCCTATGGAAGGAATGGTTGAGGAAATAAGAATAATAAAGGATGAAAGTGAATTAGTAGTTTTAAGAAAGGCTGCTGAAATTGCTGATAAAGCTTTTGATCATATTATTAAGTTTATAAAACCAGGAATGACAGAAAGAGAAATAGGGCTAGAACTTGAGTTTTTTATGAAAAAGTTAGGAGCTACAGCATTATCTTTTCCATCTATAGTTGCGTCTGGAGTTAGATCAAGTTTACCTCACGGTATAGCTACTGATAAGGTAGTAAATAGAGGAGAATTTTTAACTCTTGATTATGGATGTGTTTACGAAGGTTACTGTTCTGATATGACAAGAACTCTTGTTATAGGAGAACCCACTGGAAAAATGAGCGAGATTTATAATGTTGTACTAGAGGCACAGGAAAGAGCATTAAAAGCTTTCAAACCAGGTATACCGGCTAGTGAAGTTGATAAAGTTGCAAGAGATTTTATTACTGAAAAAGGGTATGGAAGCTATTTTGGGCACAGTCTTGGCCATGGGGTAGGAAGGCAAATCCATGAAGCACCAGTTGTTGGCTATAGAAATACTAAAGAACTACAAGCAGGCATGTTAGTTACAGATGAACCAGGAATTTATATACCGGATTTTGGTGGAGTAAGAATAGAAGATCTACTTTTAATAAAAGAAGATGGTATAGAAATTTTATCAAAATCCTTAAAGCAATTGATATGTATCAATTAAGAGTATATGATTACCTGTAAGGGTTATAATATAAATGAATAATAGATATTTGGAGGGATACATAAATGATATCAGCAGGAGAAATAAGAAAAGGAACTACTTTTGAAGATAATGGACAAGTGTATACTGTAATAGAGTTTCTTCATGTTAAACCAGGTAAAGGAGCTGCTTTCGTTAGAACAAAGCTTAGAAATGTTATAACAGGAGGAGTTACAGATACAACATTTAACCCAACAGCAAAACTTCAAGAGGCTGTTATAGAAAGAAAAGAAATGCAGTATTTATATTCAGATGGTGAATTATATTACTTCATGGATCAAGAAACTTTTGAACAAATTCCTTTAAATTACGAAAAAGTAGAAGGCGCTATAAAATTCTTAAAGGAAAATATGTTTGCTGTAATAAAATTCTTTAAGGGAGAGGCATTCTCAGTAGAAGCTCCAAACTTTGTAGAATTAATGATAACTCAAACAGATCCAGGCGTTAAAGGAAATACTGCAACAAACGTTTTAAAACCAGCTACACTTGAAACAGGAGCAGTTGTAGGAGTTCCAATATTCGTAAATGAAGGTGAAGTTATAAGAGTAGATACAAGAACTGGAGAATATATGGAAAGAGTTTAAGGAATACTAATGGCAAAATAAGTTTAAGGATGTGGTTTAATGAATTCTATTATCTCAAAAGTTTCCTATCTTAGTGGTTTAGTAGATGGATTAGAAATCAATAAAGATACTAAGGAAGGGAAGGTCTTAATAGAAGTTGTCAATGTACTTAAAGATATGGCACAGGAAATTTCCCACATATCCGATTCTCAAAAAGATATGGAAGAATATATTGATGCTATAGATGAAGATTTATCAGAATTACAAGGTGGCATATATGATGATGAGTATGAACCTTACGAAGATGTAGGAGATAACTTCATTCAGTTAAAGTGCCCTAATTGTAGCGATGATGTATATGTTGATAAGGATTTATTAGGACAGAGAGAAGAAATAACATGTCCAAATTGCCATAATAAAATGCCGCTTGAGAACTGTAATTGCGAATGCGGCAAATAATAGTTAAATCTGAAGTGAAACTTGAATTAGATGGGGTTCCAAACCACTCTAATTCTTAGTTGAACTAATCCAGGGCCGTAGCCGCTCTTTATTCTCTCTTTGATGAGAGGGAATAAAGAGCGGGTAGCCATCGGATAAATCAAAATACCATGCTAATGGATAAAACCATTAGCATGGTATTTTTTATTTGTTTTTATAATCAATGATCAAAGTAGAATGAAGAAAAAGTTGAAGCAGATGAAATAAGGTTTTCTATTTAATAATAAAAAAAATTTACCATAATTTCTATTTAGTTGGAATAATTTTTTAAAAATGAAAATAGAAATTAATATAAAGAAAGGAGATGAGAAAAATAGATACAAAAGAAATTTTAAATATTTTGCCACAGAATATTAAATCTGATCTTGAAAATGTAATAGATTCAAAAGAACTTCAAGAAATAAGAATAAGAGTAGATAAACCACTAATTTATCAGGTTGGTAATAAAGAACTTATAAATCAGTATATCCCTCGAGCAGAAGATATTAAAACTATTATTCAAAGAATGAGTAATTATTCTATCTATGCCTTCGAAGAAGAGATAAAGCAAGGATATATAACAATAAAAGGAGGGCATAGAGTAGGAATATGTGGGAGATGTATTATAGAGAAAAATGAAGTGAAAACAATAAAAAATATAGGATCAATTAATATTAGAATCTGTAGAGAGGTTTTATCTTGTTCTGATTCTATAATGAAATTTATTGTAAGCAATAATGAAGTAATAAACACAATAATAATTTCCCCTCCTAAGTGTGGAAAAACAACCTTAATTAGAGATATAACAAGGAATATTTCTGAGGGTATGGCTAGAGTGAATTTTAATGGTAAAAAAGTCTGTGTTATTGATGAAAGAAGCGAAATAGGAGCTTGCTATAACGGGGTGCCTCAACTTCAAGTTGGAATTAGGACGGATATTTTGGATGGGTGTCCTAAGAGTGAAGGAATAATGATGGCAATTAGAAGTATGTCTCCAGATGTTGTTTTGTGTGATGAAATAGGAACAAATAAGGACATGAATAGCATCTTGACAGCTTTAAACTCAGGAGTAAATTTAATTACCACAATACATGGATACGGCATAGAAGACCTATACAGTAGACCTGTTTTTAAGGAGATTATTGAAAATAAAGTTTTTAAGAGAGCTATTGTATTAAGCAGTAGAAAAGGTGCGGGGACTGTAGAATATATATATGATCTTACGAATAAATCCATTGTTTGGAGGGGATAAAATGCTGAAGATTTTAGGGTGCATTATGATTTTATGTGCCTCCACAGGAATGGGATTCACTTACGGAGAAAGGTTTAAAAAAAGAACTAAGCAACTAAATGAGATTCAAAGATGTATCCATCAGCTTCAAAATGAAATTGTATATACACATACTCCACTTCCTGAAGCAATTTTAGATGTTTCAAAAAAGAGTATTAATCCTATTAAAAACATACTTGAACAAGTATCCTCTCTTCTATTTTTTAATGAGGTGGACAATGTCTATCAAGCTTTTAAAAAGGTGATAGAAGAGCAAAAAGATAACTTAAATCTAAAAAAAGAAGATATAAACATAATATTTGATCTTTCTAAAACACTTGGAGAATCAGATATAGATGGTCAACAAAGAATGTTTTCTCTGACCTTGGAAAACTTAAAGAAACAGTTAAAGAGTTCCGAGGATTTGATGAAGCATAATGTTAAGATGTACAGATATCTTGGATTTTCATTAGGAGCGATGTTGGTTATAATCTTAGTTTAAAATACGTATAATGTTAAAAAAGGGGGGGCTTAGAATGTTGGATATAAGTTTAATATTTAAAATTGCAGGGGTAGGGATTATTGTAATACTTATAAACAAGGTTTTAGAAGCTAGTGGTAAGGCAGACTATGCTGTAGTAACAAATTTAGCAGGTATTTTAATAGTATTGATGATGGTAATAAATTTGGTAAATAAGTTATTTACAACAGTGAGAACAATGTTTCAACTTTAGGAGGAAGCTATGGAAATAATAAAAATAGTCGCTTTTGCCTTTATGGCACTATTTATTGTTTTAGTTTTTAAAGGTCGAAGAGATGATCTAGCAGTTTATATAAGTATAGCAGTAGGCATAGTTATATTTTTATTTATGATAACTAAAATTACAGTGGTACTACAATTTATCCAGCAGTTGGCTGCAAAGGCCAATATAGATTTTATTTATTTGACTACTGTTTTTAAAATACTTGCAATTGCTTATTTAGCTTCCTTTTGTAGTGAAATATGCAAAGATGCGGGACAAGGTTCTTTAGGAGCTAAGGTTGAATTTGCAGGTAAAATTCTTATATTAGGACTGGCTATTCCTATACTCATGGCTGTGTTGCAGTCAATTCTAAAGATTATGTAGGTGTTAATATGAAAAAGATTATATTTGTTTTGTTCATGATTCTTATAACATCTTTTAATGTACAAGCTAAGGAAAATAGTAATGTTACCAATATTATTGAAAATAAAGCAGCAAGTGAACAAATAGAGAGCTTTTATGATTATGTGTCAAACACTAAATCAAAATATGAACTGCTTAAGGATATAGATATCAAAACTTATGTTAAGGATTTTATGAAAACGGGAGATGGAAAAATATCAACTAAAAAGTTAATAAATGCTGTAGGCATATATGCAGTTAAAGAACTAGCAGCCTCAATAAAATTACTAGCACTTTTAGTTATAATTGCGCTTATATGCTCATTGCTTACTAATTTGCAGAAGGCATTTAGTAATGAAAGCTTGTCTAACATAGCGTACTTTGCTTGCTACTCTCTTTTAATAATAATAATGGCTAAAAGTTTTTATATCGGGGTAGATATAGCTAGATCTACTATAAAGGAAATGACTGATTTTATGACAGCTTTAGTACCTATTTTGATAATGCTTATAGCCAGTGTAGGTGGATTTGTAGAGGCAGCAGTTATGGATCCTATAGTTATAGGAGCTATAACTATAAGTGCCAAGATATTTATGGATGTAATAATTCCAATAATATGTATGGCTTTTGTACTTCAATTTGTAAATAATATGTCATCGGAATATAAAATAAATAAACTCACAAAACTTTTAAATCAGATAGCGCTGTGGATGCAGGGAATAATAATGACAGTGTTTATAGGTATTATTACTATAAGAGGAATTACTGCCAAGACAATTGATCAAGTCACTGCAAAAACTGCTAAATTTGCAGTAGATAACTTTGTACCAATAGTAGGAAAAAGCCTATCAGATGCTATATCAGCAGTGGCTGGGTATTCAATATTATTGAAAAATGCTTTGAGCAGCTTTGGACTTATAGCAATTATAGTCATAATGCTATTTCCTATAATTAAGCTTTTTATTATGTCATTTTTGTATAAGCTTACTGCAGCTTTAATAGAGCCTATAAGTGATGGACGACTAGTTAACTGTATAAATTCTGCAGGAGAATCAATTGTACTTGTGGCATCTTGCTTAATATGTGTTTCTGTTATGTTTTTCTTAATGATAGCTATTATTGCTTCTGCAGGAAAAGCAATGATAGGGGGATGATCTAAAAACAGATGAAGGAGGGTGATAAACATTGCTACAAGCACTTAGAGAATGGCTTATAACTATTTGCACAGCGATATTTTTTATCACAGCAGTAGAAATAGTACTTCCAGATAACAGTACGAAAAAATATGCTAAATTCGTATTAGGGTTAATTCTAATTACAGTTTTCATCAATCCAATAATAAAATTATTTGATAGAAATTTCGATATAAATACCTATACAACTGATGTGATTCAAAATTTTGATAAAGGGAAAACTGAAAATGAATTTAGGCAGTATCAGGAAAAAAATTTAAGTTCCACTCTAGAGGTATTTAAATTAAATCTACAAACTAGCTGCGAAAAAAAGTTAAAAGAAAAGTATCCAGATAGTAATTATAAAGTTGAAGCAGATGCATCTTACGATAGTGAAAATGACAAAATTGTCATAAAAGATATTAGAGTTGGAGTTAAAGAAGGAGGCATTGAAAAGATTAAAAAGATTCAAATTGGCGGCGATGCTAAATCCGTTAACAGTAGTGACAATATGGATAATGAGAAAAGCATGGAGATTAAAAAGTATTTAAGTAATGAACTAAATGTTTCTAAAGATGTAATTCAGATATATAAACTTTAGGAACTATATTGCGTAAACTTTGGTTTTACAATTTTAACATCACATGTGAAGTTAGAAAAAAAGATAAAAAGGAGAGAAAAATAATGGATTTTAAAAAGTGGTTAGAAAAGCTTAAAAAGAGTGATGAAGACAAAGATGCTTTAGGGAAAAAGGTTATGCCTAACTTGTTGATTCTACTTTTAGCTGGAGTCTTAATGGTTATGATGGTGAGTTCTTATAAGTCTACAAGCTTGCCGAGTGTTCAAGCTTTAAACTCTAATGGAGACAGTAATAAAGGAGACAGCAAAGCAGATGGAAATGCAGCTACAACTACATCTGCAGATAAAGTATCTCAAGATTATGAAACTGCAGTACAAGATAAATTAAAACAAACTTTAGAAAAAATTGATGGTGTCGGTAAAGTTGATGTTATGATAAGTTTTGAAAGTGGAGAAGAGCAGGTACCAGCTGTTAATATTAATGACTCTACTAGTACTACAGAGGAGAAGGATACTGAAGGAGGAACAAGAAATACTACACAGAAGAATAATGGCAGTACTGTAGTTATTACAAACGAAGGGGATAAATCTGAACCTCTTATAGTTAAAAAATATAAGCCAAGAGTTACAGGAGTTTGTGTTGTAGCAGAAGGTGCTGAAGAAAAGGTTACAGAGCTTAGAATATCAAAGGCAGTGGTAAACCTATTCAGTATTCCTGAAAATAAAGTTAATGTTTATCCTATGAAAAAGTAGTATATAAATTATTTCTTGAGCATATAATTTTTTTAGAAAGGTAGATAGGGGGAATAAAAATGAATAAAAAACAAGCTGTAATAATTGGGACTCTTTTAGTTCTTATCGTTTGTGCGGGGGTGCTTGCAACAAAGTTAAATAGTCCACTATATGTAAATGGGGTAGATAGTGGGAAGACAAACAGTGCAGTATCATTTAATAATAGTGACAAGAAAAATAATCAATCTCAATTCTTTGATGAAACTAAGTTAACTCGTGATCAGAAAAATGCCACCACATTACAAACCTTAAAGACTTTGATTGATGACAAAAATGTATCTAAAGAAAATAGGGACGAGGCCGCTAAACAGTATACTCAATTAGCCATGAACACTAACTATGAATCTAAAATAGAAACTACTTTAAAGGCAAAAGGTTATGAAGATGTAATTTGTTCCATAGAAGATAACAAGGCAAGAATAATAGTCAAAGGTAAAGACAAACTAACTGATAAGGATACAAGGGAAATTAAAAATGTAGTTTTGGGAATAGCAAAGATACAAGAAGTAGAAATTACAACTAAGCAGTAAATAAATTGAATAAGTTTTTGAACATATACATTAAGTCTTTCGTAGTTTAAGATAGAATATCTATTTTAAAATGTGAAAGACTTAATACTTCTTTACAAATAAATTGTTATATAAAACCTAAATGACACATTCTTTGTTTGTAAAAGAAAAATCTATTTGGTATAATGTACATAAGGTTACCTTATGAATGATGTCAAAAACCTAGGGGGTACAAGAATGGAAGAAAATATAAACAATGAAATTGACTTAGGTATTGTAAAAATATCTGACGAAGTTGTTGGCGTAATAGCAGGTCTAGCTACTACCGAGGTAAAAGGAATAGTTGGTATGAGTGCTAGTCTTGTAGGTGGCATAACTCAGATATTGGCAGGTAAGAAAAACCTATCAAAGGGTGTTAAAGTAAGTGTTGGAGAAAATAGTGCAGCTATTGATTTGTATGTAGTAGTAGAGTATGGCGTAAAAATACCAGATATAGCTGTGGAAGTTCAGGAAAATGTAAAGAAAGCAGTTGAGTCAATGACAGGACTTAATGTTTCTGCAGTAAACATACATGTGCAGAATGTCATGATTCCTAAAACTGAAGATGCTATTGAAGAGATGGAAGAGTAATTTGATCACCCTCTGTATTCAGAGGGTGTTTCCATGTGTAAAAAAATAACCTATATAGTGTACTTGAACTAGTACAATAGTTTAAGTATAATTATATCTAAAATGACAATAATTAATTGTAGAAGAATACTTAGCCAAATTAGGAGGAAAAAATGAATAGAAGAAAATCAAGAGAGTTAGTAATGAAATTATTATTTCAGATGACTATAAATAAGGAAGACTTTAAGGACGTTATAGCAAACTTAAAGGAAAATATAGAAGTAGATAATATTGAGATTATTAATGAAGAAACAGGGTTGCCTGCAAAAAAAGAACTAACTTCGGAAGATATTGATTTAAAAGATATAGATATGGAATATGTTATTAGGGTGCTTAAAGGTGTTCAGGAAAATAAAGATGCACTAGATGTAGAAATTGAAAAGTATCTTAAAAACTGGAAGTTGAATAGACTTTCAAAAATAGATATAACTATATTAAGAGTATGTACATATGAATTTTTATATGAAAATGAAATTCCAAACAATGTTTCTATAAATGAAGCAGTTGAGCTTGCTAAAAGATATTCTGCTGACAAATCAGCATCATTTATAAATGGAGTTCTTGGAAGTATGATAAAGGATAAATAGGTTTTTTAAGCTAACTGTGTTTTTCTTTAGGGAAAAATAATATATTAAGAGAAGGTAGAAATAGTATGTATATTAAAACCTTGACAGTGTCTGCATTAAACAACTACATAAAAAAGGTATTAGATAGTGACTTTATATTATCTAATTCTAATATAACAGGTGAACTTTCTAACTTTAAAATTCATAGCAGTGGACATATATATTTTTCTTTAAAGGATCAGCACAGTAAAATAAATTGTATTATGTTTAGAAGTGCGGCGAAAGAGTTAAAGTTTATGCCTGAAAATGGTATGAAAGTAGTAGTTAAGGGAAGAGTTTCTGTTTATGAGAAGGATGGAGCTTATCAGCTTTACTGTGATGAAATGAAGCCTGAAGGTATGGGTGAACTTTATATAGCCTTTGAAAAGCTAAAAAGTAAGCTTCAAAACCAAGGGCTATTTAATGAGGAACATAAAAGACCTATACCACTATACGCAAATAAAATTGGGGTTATAACATCACCAACAGGAGCGGCCATTAAGGACATTATAAATGTAACGAA
This sequence comes from Clostridium magnum DSM 2767, assembly GCF_001623875.1. GTDB lineage: Bacteria > Bacillota > Clostridia > Clostridiales > Clostridiaceae > Clostridium_AM > Clostridium_AM magnum. The sequence continues at coordinate 1,277,675 of NZ_LWAE01000001.1, forward strand.
AAGAAGAAATAGAAATGTTGAAATTATAATATATCCAGCATTAGTGCAGGGGATTAATGCTAGTAGAGATATAATAAAGGGAATAGAGACACTAAATGGAATAGATGATATAGATATTATAATACTAGCTAGAGGTGGAGGATCTATTGAAGAGCTTTGGTGTTTTAATGATGAATCCCTAGCCTTAGCTGTTTATAATTCAAAGAAACCTATAATAACTGGTGTAGGACATGAAATTGATTATACAATAGTGGATTTTGTAGGTGACAGAAGAGCTCCAACACCTTCTGCAGCAGCAGAAATTGCTGTGTTTAATTTAGAGGAATTTAAGAATAAAATTTTATCATATAAAAATACTATGAGCGTAATTGTAAATATGATTTTAATGGAGAAGAGAAGTAAATTAGATTTAATGAAGAAAAATTTAAGTGCCAACAGCCCTAGGGTACTTATAGTAAATGAATACAATAATATAGATAGATTAAGAGAAATAATTACTATAAAAATAAAAAGAAGAATAGAAAAAGATAAAGAAAGATTAGTTAAAGCTAATGCCTTACTTTCAGCTCATAACCCCTTAAATGTATTAAATAAAGGCTATGCTATAATTGAAGATGAGAATAGAAATATAATAAGCAAGGTAGCTGTTTTAAAAGAAGCAAGTAGTGTAAAGGTAACATTGAAAGATGGAAGTACGGAAATAAAGTTAATTAATGAAAACTAAGATGAGTTTTTAGTTTTTTTTCAATTCTTAGTATCTTAGCTTAAGAGGAGTGAGATTATGCCTAGAAAAAGTGAATCCTATGAAAATATGATGGAAAAGCTTGAAGAGATAGTAAATATTATGGATAATAGGGAACTTTCGCTGGAAGAAAGCATGAAGAAATATGAAGAGGGCATAAAACTGTGCAACAAATTATATAAGACCTTAAATGAAGCAGAAGGAAAAATAAAGTTGCTTACAGATGATGGAGAAAAGGATTTTCATGCTGAGCTTTAAATCATAATTGCTTTAAGTTACTTCTTTTTATTTTGGTATTAATTATGAATGGAGAAATGTGATATGAATAAGAAAAATGAAATCACAGTAGAGGGGTTAAGGACAGAAATTGATAATTGGCTTGACGAGTATTTTAAAAACAAAGGATCATATAATAAAAAAGTTTATGAAGCTATGTCCTATAGTTTAAATGCTGGTGGAAAAAGAATAAGGCCATTACTTTTTATACTTACTTATATGCTTTATAAAGAAGACTATAAGGAAGTTTTGCCAGTAGCAGCAGCATTAGAAATGATCCATACCTATTCTTTAATACATGATGATTTACCATGTATGGATAATGATGATTTAAGAAGAGGAAAACCTACAAATCATAAAGTATTTGGTGAGGCCATTGCAGTATTAGCAGGAGATGGACTTTTAAATGAAGCCATGAATATAATGTTTAAATATTGTATGGAGAAGGATAGAAGTGCAATTAAGGCCTGTAGAATGATTGCAGAAAGTTCAGGAGTAGAGGGAATGATAGGAGGGCAGACTGTTGATATATTAAGTGAAAATACTAAAATACCAATAGATCAGCTCTACTATATGCATAGTAAAAAAACAGGTGCATTAATAAAAGCTGCAATACTTGCAGGGGCAATATCCGCTCAAGCACCAGAAATAGAAATAAAAAATTTAGATTATTACGGACAAAAGCTTGGATTAGCTTTTCAAATAAAAGATGATATTTTAGACATAGTTGGAGATACAGAGGTACTGGGTAAAAAAGCAAAAAGTGATTTAGATAATAATAAGACTACTTTTATTACAACTTATGGACTAAATAAGTGTATAGAAATGTGTAACTCATTAATTGGGGAATGTCTAGAAGTTTTAGATACTTTAAAAGGTGATAATTCTAAATTAAAGGATATCACATTATTTCTACTAAACAGAGAAAAATAATATTATAATGAAAATATTATGACTTTATAAGCAAGTCTAAATGGAATAATAAAAAGAGTAATACTGAACAGTAAATTATTATTTTATCAATAGTAATTTGCTGAAGTATTTCTCTTTTATCTGATATGCTACTAAAGAAAGTCAATGTATTAGTAGCTTTTATTATATTTTTTAAAAGGATAGATGAGAATGTCTAATTTGTTGGATAATTATAAAAATATCAATGATATAAAGAATATGTCAATTAAAGAAAAAGAACAGTTAGCAAAAGAAATAAGATTGTTTTTAATAGATAAGGTTTCTAAAACAGGAGGACATCTTGCGTCTAATTTGGGAGTAGTAGAACTTACATTAAGCCTATTTGATGTGCTTGATTTAAATAAAGATAAGCTCATTTGGGATGTAGGACATCAAGCATATATTCATAAAATACTTACAGGAAGAAAAGATAAGTTTGAGACTCTTAGGCAATTTGGAGGTTTAAGCGGATTTCCAAAGAGATCTGAAAGTATATATGATTTCTTTGAAACCGGTCACAGCAGTACGTCCATATCAGCAGCCCTTGGTATGGCAAGAGCTAGAGATTTAAGAAATGAAAATTCAGAAGTAGTAGCTGTAATAGGTGATGGAGCTTTAACTGGAGGAATGGCATTAGAAGCATTAAATGATGTTGGTTATAGAAAAACTAAACTTATTATAATATTAAATGACAATCAGATGTCTATTGGAAGAAATGTAGGTGGGTTATCTACATATTTAAGTAAATTAAGAATAGATCCTAAATACAATAAATTTAAAGAGGAAATAGAAAGTACTATAAAAAGGATTCCTAATATAGGGAAAGGTATGGCAAAATATCTTGAAAGAATAAAGAATGGTATAAAACAAATGTTAGTACCAGGAATGTTTTTTGAGGATATGGGCATAAAGTACCTAGGACCTATTGATGGGCATAATATAAAAGAAGTAACAGAAGTACTAGATAGAGCAAAAAATATTAAAGGGCCAGTTATATTACATGTAATAACTAAAAAAGGAAAAGGGTATGAATTCGCAGAAAAAAATCCAGGGAAATTTCATGGAATAGGACCTTTCCATTGTGATAGTGGTGAATTGTGTGTCACTTCCTGTGATACTTATTCAAAAGCCTTTGGAGATGAGATTATAGAGCTTGCTGAAGAGAATAATAGTATAGTAGGCATAACAGCTGCTATGAGAGATGGAACAGGTTTTAATAAATTTGCTGAAAGGTTTCCTGATAGGTTTTTCGATGTTGGAATTGCAGAACAGCATGCTGTAACACTAGCCGCTGGTATGTCTAAAGAAGGGTTAAAACCTATTTTTGCAGTGTACTCTACTTTCCTTCAAAGGGCTTATGATCAAATTCTACATGATATTTGCATACAGAAGCTTCCTGTTATATTTGCCATAGATAGAGCTGGTATAGTTGGCGATGATGGAGAAACCCATCAGGGTGTCTTTGATTTATCATATTTAACCCATATGCCAAATATGACAGTTATGTCACCTAAGTGTATACCGGAACTTAAATATATGTTTAAGTGGGCAGTTAACCAAAATTGTCCTATAGCTATAAGATATCCAAGGGGTGGAGATAATGCTGGCCTACAATTAGAGCCTATAAAAAACTTCAAGCCTGGAAGTTGGGAAGTATTACATGGAGAAGGTAAAATAGCTCTAATTGCACAGGGGAAAATGGTTCAACATGCACTATTAGTAAAAGAAAAGTTAAAAAAGAGTGGAATCAATGTTAGAGTTATAAATGCCTGTTTTATAAAACCACTAGATAAAAAGTTGCTGGAAGATTTAGTTGAGGAAGAAGTTAATTTAGTAACTATAGAGGATAATGTACTACGTGGAGGTTTAGGTTCTTATATACTTGAGTACGTAAATTCTTTAGATAAGAAAGTAAAAATATTAAATCTTGGATTTAAAGATGAATTTATACCACATGGAAAAACCGATATTTTATATAAATTATATGGTTTAGATCCAGAGGGAATTATAAAAAGCATATTGAAAATAGTTTAAGTGTGAAGGAGTTTACTATGTCAGAAACAAAAGATAGGTTAGACATTCTATTAGTTAAAAAGGGTATTTTTACTTCTAGAGAGAGAGCTAGAGCAAGTATAATGGCAGGACAAATATTTATAGATGGTCAAAGATTTGATAAGTGTGGGGAAAAGGTTAAAGAAAGTTCCAATATTGAGTTTAAAGGTGAGGAATTACCATTTGTAAGTCGAGGAGGATTAAAGCTTCAGAAAGCTGTCAAAAATTTTAATATAGACTTGAAGGATAAAGTATGTTTTGACATAGGTGCCTCTACTGGAGGTTTTACAGATTGTATGCTTCAAAATGGAGCAAAAAAGGTTTTTTCTATAGATGTTGGATATGGCCAGTTTGCATGGAAGCTTAGAATTGATCCAAGAGTAGTGTGCATGGAAAGAACAAATGTAAGATATGTTACTCCAGAGGATATAGGTGAATATGGAGATTTTGCTAGCATAGATGTATCTTTCATATCTCTAAAAAAAGTAGTACCTACTGTTTTAAATCTACTCAATGAAAAAGGAAGAGTAATGGCTTTGATAAAACCACAATTTGAGGCAGGAAGAGAGAAAGTAGGGAAAAAGGGTGTAGTCAGAGAGAAATCAGTACATAAAGAGGTTATATGCGGAATTATAGATTTTTTAACAGAATCCAATGTTAAGATTATTGATCTGGATTATTCACCTATAAAAGGCCCGGAGGGTAATATGGAATATTTGGTTTATTTTACTAAGGAGAAAGATTTTGGTGAAAGTTTTAAACGAGAGGATATTGATAACAAGGTTAACTTAGCGCATCATGAGCTAAATGGGGAGGCACTATGAAAAACATAGGTATTAATGTGAATACGACAAAAGATCCAAATAAAAAAATGGTGGATATTGTAATTGAAACAATTAGAAAGAAAAATACTGATATTAATATTAGAGTTTATGAAGATTGTATGGGGTTAAACGAAATAGAGAGTTCTAAGCTAGATGTAATAATAGTATTAGGCGGCGATGGTACTATATTAAATACTTTAAGACATATGCACAAGCACAGTGTACCTATTCTAGGTATAAATATGGGACATTTAGGATTCTTGGCACAGGTAGATAATACCAATATCGATGTTGCAATTGAAAATCTTTTTGATGGAAAATACAGCATTGAAGAAAGAACAATGGTTGAATGTAGTTATCATGAGGGAGGAGAAACAAGAAATTACTGTGGCTTAAATGATGTAGTAATATATAAGGCACTTTCCTCAAGAATACAGAAGTATGAAGTGTTTATTAATGATAAGTTTTATAATACCTTTGATGCAGACGGCATTATGGTATGTACCTCAACTGGATCTACTGCTTATAATTTAGCTGCAGGAGGACCTATAATACATCCCGAACTTGATACATTGGCGTTAACACCAATGTATTCACAGTCTCCTGCATCAAGAACTATAGTATTAGACGGGAAAAGTAAGATAGCTGTAAAAGTTAGAAGAGATAATGAAATTGTTTTTCTATCAGCGGATGGTCAAGAATGGATAGAAACGGATAGTGCTAATGTGATAAATATTTTTAGATCAAAATACAAATGTAAATTGATAAAGTTCGCTGAAAATGACTATTTTACCACGTTAAGAAAAAAATTACGTATAGGGCAAAGGAATGTGAAGGTGAAGTATATGAAGGTAACAAGACATGCTAAAATACTTGAAATTATAAACTCTAAGGATATAGAAACACAGGAAGAACTTGCAGATGAACTTAGAAAAAGTGGCATGAATATTACACAAGCTACAGTTTCTAGGGATATAAAAGAACTAAAGCTTATAAAGGTTTTGTCAGAAAATGGTAAATATAAATATGCAACTATAATGCATACTGAAAACTTTCTATCAAACAAGCTTGTTAATATTTTTTCTCAAACTGTAATTGGTGTTGAAAATGTGGATAAGTTCGTAATTTTAAAAACCATATCTGGTTCAGCTTCAGCTGCAGCAGAAGCTATTGATTCGCTGAATTTTGATGGGATAGCAGGAACTATAGCAGGAGATAACACTATATTTGTATTAGCAAGAGATAATGAAAAAGCTCAAACTATAACTAGAAAAATGAAAAAAATGATTTCATAGTGGGAGGCTTTTAATATATGCTTCTTCAGTTAAATATAAAAAACTTTGCATTAATAGAGAACTTGACTATATCTTTTCATAAAGGTTTTAATGTACTTTCAGGTGAAACAGGAGCAGGTAAATCAATACTTATAGATGCTATAAACTTCGTGCTTGGAAGTAAATTTAATAAGGACTTGATAAGGACAGGAGAAGATAAAACTTTTGTAGAGGCTATTTTTACCGTTGAAAACCCTAAGACAATAGAAATTCTTAGAGAATTAGACGTAGAATTAGAAGATTTAATTATAATAAGTAGAGAAACCTTTCAAACTGGTAAAAGTATTGCAAAAGTTAATGGAAAATCAATATTATTATCCACTCTAAAATTGATAAGCAGCACTTTGCTAGACATTCATGGACAGCATGAAAATCAAAATTTACTTATGGCTGAAAATCATATTTTATATGTTGATTATTATGGCGAAGATAACATAAAAAAAATACTAAATAACTATAAAGAAAAGTATGATAAGTTAAATATAGTAAAAAATAAGATAGATGAATTATTGGGAAAAAATGGAGATAAAGAAAAACTTTCGGATTTTTTAAAATACCAGATTGATGAAATTAATACTGCTAATTTAAAAGAAAGTGAAGAAGAAGAATTAGAAGAAAAGTATAAAATGCTTTCTAATGCAGAAAAAATAAATAAAACCCTAACAGGGTGCTATATGAATCTGTATAGTGGAGATGAAGATACAGCCTCTATTTACGATAGTCTAGGTATTGTCATAAAAGAACTTGCATTAGTACAGAGTAATTTACCAAAGGTAAAGGAAATATGCAATTCTCTTCAAGAGGCCTATTATAATATAGAAGGAAATATAGAGCAAATAAGAAATATTAAAGATAATATTTATTATGATGAAAAAGAATTAGAGTTTATAAACAGCAGAATCTATCAAATAAATGGATTTAAAAAGAAATATGGTAAAACTATTAAGGAAATTATTCAGTATAAAGATAAAATTAAAGCTCAATATGAAGAATTAGTAAATAGTAGTGAAATAGTAGAAAAATTAAAAAAGAAAAAGGTAAACTAAAAGAAGAATTAAAAATTGAGGGTGAAAAATTACATATTGAGAGATGTAAAATAGCAGAAAAATTAGAGATAAAAATAAAAAATGAACTAGACTTTGTTGGACTTGAAAAAAGTTTATTTAAGATAAATGTAGACTTAGAAGATAAATTTACTCATAATGGTATGAATAAAGTACAATTTGTTATATCTACAAATCCTGGAGAACCACTAAAACCGTTGGAAAAGGTTGTATCAGGAGGAGAACTTTCAAGAATAATGTTAGCTTTAAAGACCGTATTTGTAGATAAAGATCAAATACCTACAGTTATATTCGATGAAATAGATACTGGAATTAGTGGTAGAATAGCTCAGGCTGTAGCTGAAAAAATGTATTCCATATCAAACAAGCATCAAGTATTTTGTGTTACTCATCTTCCGCAAATTGCTTGTATATCTGATGTACATTATTGGGTATCGAAGGAGATTAAGGACGAAAAAACCTACACTAGAGTTAGAGAAATGAATAGAGAAGAAAAAGAATATGAAATAGCTAGAATGATAGGTGGCTCTGAAGTTACAAGACTTACACTTGAACATGCAAAAGAGTTGATTAATATGGCCGATTCTAAAAAGGTAAATAAAGTATGAAATTAAAAAAGACTGTGATTTTCCAGTCTTTTGTTTTTTTGTGGTAAATTTTAAAAAATTATTTTTAAAATTGTAATTAATTTCTTAGAAATGATGCAAACTATGTGTATTACTAAAAGTTTATGATTAACATAAATTTAGTTTTTAAATCAAAGTATTAACTTTAATTGAAAGTATATATTAGCATAATAAAAGTTTTTGAAGGGCAACTTAAATATATGAAAATGCAATAAAGACAGGAGGTTAAAGCATGGGAAAAAGAATAAAAAGTATGATGTGCTGGATAATAATTCCTATCCTGTTGATTACATTAGTTGCCTATTATAAAGTGCAAAATATACCAACAACTATATTTATAAGAGAAGGTCAAAATATAAAATCAGATACCTTGGTTAAGGTTTGTGAGCAAAGACAAAATAAAAATCTAATAAATAAAGTTGAAAAGGATAGAAAAGCAAGTGTAAATGTATTAGGCGTTTTTCCTATAAAATCTGTGTCTATAAAATCAGTAAGTAATGATGTAGTTTTATATCCAGGAGGTCAACCAATTGGAGTAAAATTAAGTACAAAAGGAGTCTTGGTAGTAGCTTTATCGGATATAAAAACAGATGGTGGTAAAATAACTAGTCCTGCTGCTATAGCGGGTATACAAATAGGTGATAATATTATAAAAATAAATGGGTTAACAATGAAAAATTCAGAGCAAACCCAAAATGAAATTAATAACTGTGAAGGTAAGAATTTAAAGGTATTAATCGAGAGAAAAGGCGAACAAATAGAGACAGTAATAAAACCTGTAAAGAGTTCAGATGATAATAAATACAAAGTAGGGTTATGGATAAGGGATTCTACAGCTGGGGTTGGAACATTGACTTTTTATGATGAAAGAAGTGGTATTTTTGCAGCTTTAGGTCATCCTATTACAGATGTGGATACAGGTACTATTTTGAATATAAATTCAGGTGAAATAATATCGTCATCTATTATATCAGTTAAAAAGGGCTTAAGAGGAAGTCCAGGAGAATTAAAAGGTATATTTGTTAACGAAGAAGATACATTAGGTCAAATACAAAAAAATACGGAATGTGGTATATTTGGGAAAACTGAAACTAAATTGACTAATAAATCTAGTAAGCCTATGAAAGTGGCACTGAGAAATGAAATAAAAGAAGGACCTGCCAAAATTTTAACTACAATAGATGGAGAAGAGCCTAAGTTTTATGATATACAAATAGAAAAACTCTTGGCGCAAGATAATCCAGGGCCTAAAAGTATGGTTATAAGAGTAACTGATCAAAAACTTTTGGAAAAAACTGGAGGAATTGTTCAAGGGATGAGTGGTAGTCCTATAATACAGGATAACAAAATAGTCGGAGCAGTAACACATGTATTAATAAATAAGCCTGATGTAGGTTATGGAATATATATAGAGTGGATGTTAAAGGATGCAAACATTTTATCAAAATAGCTTATTAGTAAAGACTTATTATCATAAAATGGAAAAATGTCATAAAAAATTAAAATAAATACAAAAACTATGGTAAATTAAAGGTAAATCATTGTATAATATAAAGATAGCATAAAATATGCTATCTTTTAAATTTGAAAATATATCAAAAAAAATTTTCTCATAAGAAGGAATTAAACTTCTTTTGTCGAATTTATTATTTGTTAAGATATGGGAATTAATAAGATAAAGGGGAGTAATAAATATGGAAGAATCAAAAATAAGTGTAATTATTGCAGATGATAACAAAGAGTTTTGTAATATTCTAAATGATTACCTTTTAAATCAGAGAGATATCGTGGTTACAGGAATTGCAAAAGATGGAATAGAAGCTTTAAAGCTTATAGAAGAAAAGAAGCCGGATTTAGTAGTATTAGATATTATAATGCCGCATCTTGATGGTCTTGGAGTTTTAGAGAGATTAAATAGTATGAATATAAGTCCTATGCCAAGAATAATAGTTCTTTCTGCAGTTGGTCAGGATAAAATTACCCAAAGAGCTATTACACTGGGAGCAGATTACTATGTAGTGAAGCCTTTTGATATGGATGTGTTTACCAAAAGGATAAGACAAATGTTTAATAACACTATAAGCAGTGGAGATGAGACAAGGAAAACTGTAGCAATAATTGATACAACAGAAATAAAATTTACTAAGACTGAACCTACAAATTTAGAGCAAGAAATAACAAATATTATTCATGAAATAGGAGTTCCTGCACATATTAAAGGATATATGTATTTAAGAGAAGCAATAACTATGGTTGTTAATAATATGGAACTTTTATCTGCAGTTACAAAAGAATTATATCCTTCAATAGCTAAGCAATATAATACTACAGCAAGTAGAGTGGAAAGAGCGATAAGACATGCGATTGAAGTGGCTTGGTCAAGAGGCCAAGTTGAAACAATAAATAAGATATTTGGCTATACAATACATAATGATAAAGGTAAGCCAACAAACTCAGAATTTATTGCAATGGTAGCGGATAAGTTAAGACTCAAAAATAAAGTAAGTTAGTACATCGAATTGAAGTCTTCTTATTCGTTAAATATGAATAAGAAGACTTTTTTGAATACTAGAATAACGTTTAATGACATACTATTAAACAAGGAAGGTGATAACATGATAATAGATTTAGAAATAGAAGAAATCAAAAACATAGAAAACTTAATAATAAGTAGAATTAATGATCTTAGAGATAAACTTACAGATGATACTGATAAAGAAGAGGAGCTAAAAGAGATTATAAGAGATTATAAGAGAATTGTACAAAAAATAGATGAACAATTATCGATAAATAAATAATATATGTTAAACAATTTAATATAGCCCCCCTAGGTCTTATATACTAGGGGGATTTATAAATTATTATATAAATATCTATATTGTAAAATTGTTCGTATTTTATAATATAGATATTTTTCTATTTGTAATTAACGCAAAGAAAAATAGTTTAGAATTTTATGAAAAATACTAAGATGAAAAAGGTTCCTTTAATTGACAACTAAAGGTTGAAAGTATAAAATTATTATTAAATTAAAAAGTAGATTAATATTATCGCTTAAACCAATAATATCTGGAGGTATAACATAATGGATTTTACTGAAAAAACTGTAGAGACTAAAAATATATTTAAAGGAAAAATTATTGATGTAAATTTACATACTGTTGAATTACCTAATGGAAGAAGAGCAAGTAGAGAAGTTGTAAATCATCCTGGTGGGGTAGCTATATTAGCCTATAAGGATGAGAATACTGTTATATTAGTAGAACAGTTTAGAAAACCTATAGAAAAAATTCTTTTGGAATTACCAGCAGGTAAGCTTGAAAAAGGTGAAGATATAGAGCTATGCGGTATAAGAGAATTGGAAGAAGAAACAGGTTATAAAGCTAAAGAATTTAAATATTTAGGTAAGATTGTTTCAAGTCCAGGATTCTGTGATGAATATATATACATATATATGGCTAAGGGATTGTATAAAGGTCAAGATGGCTTAGGTGATGAAGATGAATTTATAAATATAAGAGAAATAAAAATAGATAAGATAAAAGAAATGATAAAAAACGGGGAAATAATAGATTCTAAAACCATAAGTGCTTTTATGATGATATAAGTCAGTCATATAACTCTTTTGTTAGTCATAAATATTTAAAAGGTGGGTAAACAAAAGGGGGATGAAATTATGTCAGAAAACAAAATATTAGCTCTTATGAATAAGCATGTAGAAAATAACTTTTGGCTTTACGTAGTAAGTCTTTTGTGTGTTTGTACCGGAATAGTAATGGGAATATACAGTGTTAGATACATGGGTGGTTTTGAAAAGAGTGATCTTTTAAGTTATCTTAAAAATTTCAGTACTACTATTAACTCTGGTGGTATAAATTATAAATCTATTCTTATTGAAACAATTAAAAGTAATATACCTATTCTATTAGTTGTATGGTTTCTTGGACTTACTATGATAGGAATTCCAGTTATATTAATAATAGATATAATAAAGGGATTTACTATAGGTTTTAGTATAAGTTTTATAATAAACGGCATGGGTATTAAAGGTATGTGGTTTTCACTTCTAGGTGTATTACCTCAAAATATTATATATATTCCCTGCATAATATTTGCATCTGTGCTTGCTATGGAATTTTCTTTGACAATACTTAGAGACAGGGCTAATAGACAATGGACATCAAATATATGGGTCAGGATTACTTCCTATTCTTTTTCATTTATGATAGTAGTGATCCTTATGTTTATTGGATTTTTCATGGAAGCTTATATTACTCCTAATATGATCAAATTTATAGTAGCAAGTATTGGATGTGGTATATTATGAGTATAGATAAAGAATTTGGTGATTTTATAATAGTACTATTAAAGTGTTTTTTGATTCTTATATTTTTTGGATTGTTATTACCAAAAGTTCTAGACTATATTTTATATTACTTTATAAGTAAACCTAATGTTTACGATAATAGTATACTTGTTAATAATATTGTTAATAAGAATTTAGATATTATTTATAAATATATAACTGTTTTTAATGATTTTTAAGACTATAATAATACTATAAAGTGAAGTTTATTATAAATGATAAAAAAATAAGCAATTGACTATTGGATTAGATCTGAATAAAATGCTTAAAAGGGTAGGAGAAAACTATGAGTAACCTTTTATTAAAGTATATTGAAGAGTTGGAAAAGAAGCACGTAAGTAAAAATACATTAGATGCGTATGTAAGAGATATTAGTAGGTTTAATAATTTTATAAAACAAAGAAAAGAGAAAATAACAGAAATTGAAATAGTTTCAGTTATGGCCTATGTTCAATATTTGCAAAAGGAAGGAAAGGCTGCATCATCTATTGTGAGAAATATAGTTTCCTTAAGAAATTTTTATAAATATCTTATGAAAAAAGGTATTATTAATGAAAATCCTGTTGTAGATTATGAAATACCTAAAATTAAACATAATATACCGAAGATTTTGACGATTGAAGAGGTAGACAAGTTGCTTTCTGCACCAAGTTTAAGCATAAATAAAGGTATAAGAGATAAAGCTATGCTTGAGGTTGTGTATGCCACAGGAATGAAAGTAACAGAACTTTTGAATTTAACAATATATGATATAAATTTAAAATTATCTTATATTAAGTGTAAGGGTTCAAAAAATCAGGAAAGGATAATACCTATAGGGTCTTTTGCGGTAAAATGTCTTGAAGAATATTTAAGAATAAGGCCAAAGATAAATATTTATAATTTGGATTTACTTTTCTTAAATTTAAAGGGTGTTCAAATGACTAGACAGGGATTTTGGAAAATAATTAAGTATTATGCAGACGAAGCCCATATAGATACAAATATCAATGCCTTTACACTTAGACATTCTTTTGCGGTACATCTTTTACAGAATGGAGCAGATATAAAATCAGTTCAAGAACTTTTAGGACATAAAGATATGTCTGCCACACAGATATACTCTAGCATTTCCAGAAAGAATAAAATTGCAGAGGTGTATAAGAAATCTCATCCCAGGGCATAAGAATCTTAGTAACATATGAAGGGAAGGTAAGTATGAAGAGAAGGATTATATTAATCGTACTTGATAGTGTAGGTATAGGGGAACTTCCAGATGCGAAGGATTATGGTGATGTGGGGAGTGATACTTTAGGAAATATATCAAGGGCTGTTGGTGGAATAAGGTTGCCTAATATGGAGAATATAGGTCTCGGTAATATAACAGGTATAAAAAATATTGTTGATGTCGAACAGCCAACAGGTGCCTTTGGAAAATGTGCAGAACTATCTATTGGTAAAGACACGGTAACAGGTCACTGGGAAATTGCAGGCTCAGTATTAAGAAAGCCTCTTAACACTTATCCAAATGGATTTCCAGAAGATATTATTAAAGAGTTTGAAAATAAAATAGGTAGAAAAATAATTGGTAATAAGGTAGCTTCCGGGACAGAGATAATAAAGGAATTAGGAGAAGAGCATATAAAAACTGGATATCCAATAGTATATACCTCTGCCGATAGTGTTTTTCAAATAGCTGCTCATGAAGAGATAATTCCGTTGGAAAAACTATATAAAATGTGTTCGATAGCAAGAGAAATGTTTATAGGGGAGAAGGCAATAGGTAGAATAATTGCTAGGCCTTTTATTGGCAAAGTTGGCGAATTTACAAGAACACCTAATAGAAAAGATTTTGCGCTAGATCCCTTTGATAAAACTATGTTGGATTATATGAAAGAAAAAGGTTTGGATGTTATTGCTGTAGGTAAAATTGAAGATATATATAATAAAAGAGGTATAACAGAGGCAGTTCATATAAAAAACAATATGGATGGTGTGGATAAAACCTTAGAATTCATGAAGAAAGATAACAGGGGTATTATTTTTACAAATTTGGTTGAATTTGACATGCTTTATGGTCATAGAAATGATGTTCAGGGGTATGCTCAAGCGTTGATGGATTTTGACAATAGAATGCCTGAGATCATATCTTTTATGAGGGATGAAGATATACTAATATTAACTGCAGATCATGGCTGTGATCCTACAACGGTTAGTACAGATCACTCTAGAGAATATATACCAGTACTTATATATGGTAAAAGAATAAAAAGCGGTATAAATATTGGCATAAGAAAAAGCTATTCAGATATTGGAAAAACTATTTTGCATTTACTAAATGTGGAGAATGATTTATACGGGGAGAGTTTTGCAAATAAAATATGGAATGGTATAGACTATCTTTAATATAGAAAGAGGGGTGAGTTTACTTTATATAATTTATAAAGTAGTTAGCTATGAGAATGTATGATTTAATTCTTAAAAAGAGAAACGGTGAAGAACTTAGTAGGGAAGAGATAGATTATTTTATCGAAAATTATACAAAGGGAACTATTCCGGATTACCAAGCATCAGCCTTCATAATGGCTGTATTTTTTCAAGGGATGAATAGAAGGGAGACTGCAGATTTAACCGTGGCTATGGTTAAATCTGGGGATGTCTTAGACCTTTCTAAGATTGAAGGTATAAAGGTAGATAAGCACAGTACTGGTGGTGTTGGAGATACAACTACATTAGTACTTGCTCCTATGGTTGCATCTTTAGGTATACCTGTAGCAAAAATGTCAGGAAGAGGACTGGGACATACAGGTGGTACTATTGATAAATTAGAATCATTTAAGGGTTTTTCGGTAGATATGCCTGAAGAAAAGTTTATAGATAATGTAAATAAAATAAAGATGGCCTTAGTTAGTCAAACTGGAGAGCTGGCACCTGCAGATAAAAAATTATATTCATTAAGGGATGTTACAGCAACAGTTGACAATGTGTCTTTAATAGCATCTAGTGTAATGAGTAAAAAGATAGCGGCTGGTGCTGATGCTATTGTTCTTGATGTTAAAGTAGGGGATGGAGCATTTATGAAGACTTCTGAAGCTGCTTTAGAGTTAGCGAATGAGATGGTTGGCATAGGTAAGAGTGTGGGAAGGAATACTGTAGCAGTAATATCAGATATGGATCAACCCTTAGGATTTGCTATAGGCAATGCCTTGGAAGTAGAGGAGGCTATAAATACTTTGAAAGGAACAGGGCCTAAAGATTTATTAGAGTTGTGTCTTGTATTAGGAAGCAATATGGTAGTTCTTGCAGAAAAGGCTAAAACTTTAGAGGAAGCTCGAGCTATGCTTGCTGAAGTTATAGAATCTGGTAAAGCACTAAATAAATTAAAAGAATTTGTTGCGGCACAAGGTGGAGATGCATCTTGTATTGATGATTCTGGAAAGCTTCCAAAAGCTAAATATGTTATACCGGTAGTAGTTGATAAAGACGGTTATGTAAGGAAAATCAATGCTCAGAGAATAGGGCTTATTGCTATGGAACTTGGGGCAGGCAGAGCTACAAAAGAAAGTGTTATAGATTTATCAGTAGGTATAGTCTTAAATAAAAAAAGAGGAGATGAGGTTAAAAAAGGTGACATTATAGCATATGTACATAGCAGCAGTGAAGAAAAAGGAAAAAAAGCATCAGAAGATATATTAAATAATTATGTTATAGAGTCAAAATATGAAAATAATATTCCGCTTATCTACAATATAGTCAGATAACAAATATATTGTTCAAGTTTAAAGGTTAAGAAAAAACACAACATTAATTCCGATGAATTAGTGTTGTGTTTTTCTTAGCATTAGGTGTATTAAATATTTCTGTGATAATATTATTAAATTCGGGAGAAAATACACTTAAAGGAAGGAGGAAAAAAACATGAAAAAGAGAAAAAGACTTTTAATAAGCTTGGTGTTAATCTTAATTTTTACTATAGGTATTTTTGTTAGACCAGTTAAAGCAAATCCAACTCAGGGAGCTAAGCAAGATACCAAAGCTGAGGAAAGTGGCTTAAATGTAGATGCCAGATCTGCTTTGCTTATGGAACCGATAAGTGGAAAAATAATTTATGAAAAGGGCTCTCATGAAAAATTACCGCCAGCCTCTGTTACGAAGATTATGACTATGCTTTTAACAATGGAAGCTGTAGATTCTGGTAAAATAAAAATGTCTGATAAGGTTACAATAAGTGAAAACTCAAAAAAAATGGGCGGAAGTTCTATGCTTCTAGATACAGGAGAAGTTAGAACAGTAGAAGAACTAATTAAAGGTATAGGTATTGCTTCTGGTAATGATGCAGCAGTAGCAATGGCAGAATATTTAGCAGGTAGTGAAGAGGCATTCGTAAAACTTATGAATGAAAGAGCTGAGCAGCTTGAAATGAAGGATACATCCTTTAAAAATTGCACTGGATTAAGTGCACCAGGTCATGTAACTACAGCTTACGACATATCCTTAATGTCTAGAGAGTTATTAAAACATCCTACAATATTAAAATACACCGGAACATATATGGAAACTATTTCTGAAGGAAGAAAGAGTCCAATAGGACTAGTAAATCATAATAAACTAGTTAGGTTTTTTAAGGGTTGCGATGGTTTAAAAACAGGATTTACAGATGAAGCAAAGTACTGTATATCAGCGACTGCTACAAGAGATGGAGTCAGAATGCTTACAGTAATAATGGGTTCGCCGAGCTTTAAGGTAAGAAATAAAGATGCTAGTATGCTCATGAATTATGGTTTTTCAAAGTATGATTCTAAAAAAGTCTTGACTAAAGGAATGGATGTTGAGAAAGTTCTATTAAATAGTAAGGGTGATAGATTCTTCATGGCTAAGGCTGAAGAAGACCTAAATGTAATTATGGAAGAAGGTAGAGATAGTAAAATAACTAAAAAATGTATTATAGATAAAGACAAAAAAGAATTTAAAGCACATGAAGTAGTTGGTTATTGTGAAGTATACGTAAATGGAGAACTAGCTGGAAAAGCTAAACTTTATAGTGATAGAGATATAAAGAAAGCAGGTATTTTAGGCAACCTGAAGGATAACCTTGGTAGAATCTTAGATAATGGTATTTAGGGTAAGTATAAATAAATTGAATAATGATGATATTAAAGAAATGGTTCATGAAGAAATATTCTTGCATGAACCATCTGTTTTTTCTGTAAAATAGTTGACTTAATTACTAATGCTGTGGATAATTAAGAGTTGTAAGGACTGAAGTGTAAACTTGAATTCAGATGGCACTATTTGTATAATGAAAAATATTTGTAGTTTAATTTAGGAGAGAATATATGTCTTTAAATATAAAAATAGAGAATTTTGAAGGACCTTTTGATCTACTCCTTCACTTAATTAAAAAAAATAAGATGGATATATCCGATATAAAGATATATGAGATTACCAATCAGTACCTAGAGTATATACATACTATGGAGGAGATGGACCTTGAAATAACTTCTGAATTTATAGTTATTGCAGCAACCTTAATTGAGATAAAGTCAAAACTACTTCTTCCAAAATCAAAAGATGATGAAAGTGCTGCGGATTTAGATGAAAAAGACTCGGAAAAAGAATTGATAGAGAAACTAATACAATACAAGAAGTTTAAGAATGCAGCATTATTTCTGAAGGAAAGAGAACAAGGCGCAGGAAGGATATTTAGTAAAAAGCCTGAAATAATAGAAGAAAAGAAGAAAAATGTAAACCCAAAGGATTTTCTTGAAGGGGTTAGTATACTGAAGTTGTACGAGCTTTATAGTAATTTAATAACAACATATAGAAATAAGATAAATAGTTCTAATGTTATAAATAAAGAAATTCCTATAGATAAATTTAAAATTGAAGATAAAATGGAGTATTTAAAAGAAAATATACAAATCGGTAAAAAAGTACTATTTTCAGATATTATAAATGAATGTACATCAAAAATAGAGGCGGTTGTAACCTTTCTTGCATTACTAGAGCTTATGAAATTGAGGTATATAATAGTAGTTCAGGAACAGAATTTTACAGAGATTTATGTGGAAAGGACAAATGGAGATGAAGAATGAGGATATAAACCAGATTGAGATAGAGGACGCTTCTCCAAGAAGTATTTATTTTTCGATAATAGAATCTTTATTATTTGTGTCTGGAGAACCATTAGAAATTAAGCAAATAGCATCCATATTAGAATGTAGTGTAGGTTTTACCAAGGATTTACTTAGTGAAATGATGAAACTATATAATGTGAAAAATAGAGGGATAAAAATAATAAACGTTAATAACAGCTATAGTCTTGTCACTAAATCTGAAAATAGTGATTATATTGAAAAGCTATTGGGTAATAATTCAAGACAGTCATTATCACAAGCAGCTTTAGAAACTTTGGCAATTGTTTCATATAAGCAGCCTATAACAAGAATTGATATAGACGAAATAAGAGGGGTAAAAAGCGATAGAGCTGTTTCAAATCTAGTAGAAAAAGGACTGATTAAAGAATGTGGAAGATTAGAAGTTCCAGGAAGACCTATATTATATGGTACTACTGATGAGTTCTTAAAGTATTTTGGCCTTGAGAATATTGAACAAATGCCTGTTCTTGATGAGATTGTTGGACTAATAGATTCAAAAGAAACTAATGATTAAATACAATATTTAAAAAAACTCAGAATGGAAACTTAAACCTTCCATTCTGAATTTTTAATAGTTATCTAGCATCTGTTGTCATAGTATGATCATTTTCTAAATTTTCAACAGGACAGCCTTCTTTGATATCATCTTTTTTTTGTTCACAATCCTTATCGGGTTTCTTGTCTTTACATGCTACCATTCCTTTAATATAATCCATTAACTGAGGAACAGAATCAACTATTTTATCATAAGTATTCTGATGGTCTAAGGATAAAAGTCTTATGGAATCCCCTTTAGTAACTAAGAATGCAACTGGTTTTACTGTTATTCCGGCACCTGAACCACCTCCAAAAGGATATTTGGATTCAATTTTTTCTCCAGTTCCATTATTGAACTCACTTCCACCGGAAATAAATCCGAATGAAACCTTAGATATTGGAATTATTAAAGAGCCATCCTTTGACTCAACAGCATCTCCAACTATGGTATTGACATCTATCATGTCTTTAAGATTTTCCATGGTACTTTTTAATAGATTTTCTATAGGATGATTATCCATTATGAAATTCCTCCTTGTAACTATGTATTAGCCAGATTTTCCTTGTTACTCTCTTTAAGGTGTCTATAAGTAATAAGGGACATATAAATAACTTTCGCCAAATTAATAAAAATTATACTATCAATTTCTAACTTTAGAATAAATTTGTTAAACTCCGGTTGTGCTTCAATATTATTTTCACTGATTTTAAAAAACAAACTTAGGAATTGGACTAACATTGGGTAAAATGAGGTAATTATTCCATGAAGTAAAGCGGTATAAGCTGCATTGTCAAGACCGTATATCAGATCCAATTTGAGTTTGAGTACAGGTTTGAATTTAAGCTTTTTTCTTAAAGTAGAGAAGGTTTTTATACTGTTACCAAAGTTATGTACTCGATCTGGTTTATCTTCAACTATATGTTTAGTTTTTCTTTTAATATGACGGAGTATATTATTTAAGTTTATATTATAAAGATAAAAATCTAACTTCATATCAATATATTTCACCTTAATTTTAATGGGTATTGGTATTATAAATAAAAGAATTAAAATACATAAAATCCAAATAAATAGCATTGTGAATCCTCCTGATTGCTCTCCATTACTATTTTAACCATATACCACATTAATATAACTTTAATGGAAAAAATTTAAAGACTAATTTAGTGGTTTTAAGAAAAAATATACTATAGGAATTATTAAGTTATTCAAATTAACGTTCAGAGGAGGATAATGAGCGATGAGAAAAAGAGTTAGAGACATATGTGCTTTTATTTTATTTATATTTTTAGTAGCTTTATGTGATCCATGTAAAACTAAAGCTTTAACAGTAAATAATAAAGTTTTAATTAAAACTATAAGTAATAGCTTGAATGTAGATGCAAGATCTGCAATCGCATTGGATAGTAAATCCCAGGTAGTATTATATGAAAAAAATGCATATGAATTAGTACCAATGGCAAGTACTACAAAGATTATGACAACATTGGTAGCATTAAAATATGGTGATTTAGAAAAACAAATAGAGATATCTTCAAAATCAGCAGGTATCCGGGGATCAACTGTTGGATATAAGAAGGAAGAAAAGATAAAATTAAAAGAGCTATTATTCGGATTGATGCTTAGATCAGGTAATGATGCAGCAATAGCTATTGCAGAAGGCATTAGTGGAAGTGTAGAAGAATTTGCAAAGCTTATGAATGAATATGCTAGCGAAATTGGTGTTATTAATACTCATTTTCAATCTCCTCATGGTCTTGATAGTGATGAGCACTATACTACAGCTTATGATTTAGCGGTTGTTACAGCAAAGGCACAAGAAAATAAGCTTTTTAATGAAATTGTAAGTGCTAAGGATATAGATGGGAAAGCTTATGGATTTACAAGAAGCTATCATAATATAAATAAAATACTATGGGAAGTTCCTGAGGCTGATGGTGTAAAAACAGGCTATACAGGTAAGGCAGGAAAGTGTTTGGTTAGCTCAGCTAAAGTACAAGGAAGTAATGTTATAGTAGTAGTTTTAAATTGTACCCCTAGATGGAAAGAAACTAAAAAAATTTATGATTATGTAGGTAAGAATTACGAATTTAAAAAAATGTTTTCAAAAGGTGATAATGCAGGAGAAGTAAGCTTAGATAAAGGTACTTTAACCTTGCAATGTGCAGAGGATATAATCATACCAACAAAACATGGAGTTGAATATACTGTTAAGGTTCTCAAACCAGAAAAGATAAATCATACTATTAATAAAGGAGATAAAGTAGGAACTTTATGTATATTGGCAGATGATCAGAAGATATATAGTAATTACTTAGAAGCAGCAAACACACTTAAAATAAAGAAGTTCCCTAAATTTTTTTTCTTTGGAAGGTAAATGACTTAGAAAGTTAACTTGAGCAAGGTATTCCTGTGGATATCTCTTCTGCACTGTTAACAATTTAAAGCTATCTCTAAGGCTCGCACCAAAGAAAATTAATAAAATTAAATAAACTCGCTGTCGCTCAGACAATATTTAATTTTATAAATTTTCTAAGGTGTTTCGCTAAGAGCTAGATTTAAATTGTTAAATGTGCTCTCAGAGATCCCAACAGAAATACCTAATATTAAGTTAGCTTTCTAAGTTTGATATCATGAACTTTTGTTAGATTTCCTAGCTAAATAGAGCAACTAAAACTAAAGTTAAGGTACTAATAAGTTTTATAAGAACATGTAGAGATGGTCCTGCAGTGTCTTTAAATGGATCTCCTACGGTGTCACCAACAACGGCGCCTTTGTGAGTTTCTGATTTTTTGCCACCTAAATTTCCTAATTCAATATATTTTTTAGCGTTGTCCCAAGCTCCACCACCATTATTTAAGAACAGAGCCATAACTACGCCGGTTATAGTACAGACTAGTAAGAAAGCAGCAGCGGCCTCTTTACCAAGAATTACACCTACTATTATTGGTGCACTGATAGGTATGATTCCAGGCAGTATCATTTCTTTTAGAGCACCTTTAGTAACTATGTCAACACAATTTGCATAATCCGGTTTAGATTTACCCTCTAAAATTCCAGGTAATTCTTTAAGTTGTCTTCTAACCTCTAAGATAACATATTGAGCAGCTTTTCCTACAGCTCGAATGGCAGTAGAAGTAAAAATAAATACTACCATAGCACCTAAAAAAGCGCCTATGAATACATCTGTTTTGCCAATATCTACAGCAAACCAAGAATCTAACGGTTTTCCTAAGATTTTTTTTACTTGCTCTAAATAAGCAAAGAATAATAGAAGAGTTGCAAGTGCTGCGGACCCTATAGCATAGCCTTTTGTTAAAGCTTTTGTGGTATTGCCGCAAGCATCTAGTTTATCAGTTATAAGTCTTATCTCCTCTGGTGCTCCAGACATTTCGACTATACCACCGGCATTATCTGTAATAGGACCAAAAGTATCCATGGCAAGAATATATGCACAAGTAGAGAGCATTCCTATAGTGGCTATGGCAATACCGTAAAGGCCACTGTTAGATACACCTACAAGTGCTAATTCGCCAAATTTATAGGATGCAAAAATAGCTATTGAAACACTTAGCACAGGAAGAACTGTGGATTCCATACCTACAGATATACCTGTAATTATATTGGTTGCTGCACCAGTTTGGGATGAATCTGCTATAGATTTTACAGGCCTATATTTATATGAAGTATAATAATCTGTTATTACAACAAATATATAGCTTAGAGCTATACCTATAAATGCACAGAAGTATAAATATAAATAGTTTATTTCACCACCGTTAGGAAGTTTTCCTGAAAACATGGACTTAGTAAGGAAAAATAAGAATATAAGATTTAATACTGTTGTTATTAAGTAACCTTTATATAATGCGGACATAGGATTATCTGTATTATCATCAGCTTTTACAAAAAATAAACCAATTATAGAAGATATAATTCCTAAAGCACCTGTAACAAGAGGAAATAAAATACCCTTCCAACCGAAAATAGGATAGAGTGCAACTCCCAGAATCATAGCAGCTATATTCTCAGCAGCTGTAGATTCAAATAGATCGGCACCTCTTCCGGCGCAATCACCTACATTGTCCCCAACTAAATCAGCTATAACAGCAGGATTTCTAGGGTCATCCTCTGGAATTCCTGCCTCAACTTTTCCCACTAGGTCAGCACCTACATCAGCAGCTTTAGTATAAATTCCCCCACCAAGTTGAGCAAAAAGGGCAACAAAAGATGCGCCAAAACCAAAACCGACTAACAGAGAAGGCGCTTCCTTTATCAAGGAATCACTGCCGGATAACCCGCCGTATATTAAAAATAATGTAGTTACACCTAAAAGTGAAAGTGATGTTACAGCAAGACCGGTTACAGCGCCACCTCTAAGAGCAATGGTTAAGGCAGAATTTAACCCTTTTTTGGCACCAGCAGCAGCTCTTATGTTAGAATTTACTGCCATATACATTCCTATATATCCAGATATACCTGAACATAGAGCGCCGGTAACAAAGGCAACCCCAATGTGCCATGCATATCGAATAGCTATATCGGAACCTTTAGATAAATTTCCGTAGAAATTTGATATGACTATTAATACTGCAGTTATTAGAGCTAAAGAAAAGATTGTTTTATACTGTCTTTTCATAAATGCCATAGCACCTTCACGAATGGCATTCGAGATGTTCTGCATTTGATCAGTGCCTTTGTCCTGAGAAAAGATAAATTTAATTAGAAAGACTATAAACAAAGAAGCAATAATAATAGAAGCAAAGATAATAAAAAGGTAAAGACTCAATTCCATCAACCCCTTTTAAATATGATAATAATTATAAAATTAATAAAAAAGAAAGTGATTTGTAAAAAGTACGTAGTATAAGCTATATGTTACTATAAGTAAAAATATGCCTAATTATTAGATATGAGTATCAAATTAGTATTAATTTAAATATAGACACATATGTTGTAAAATATATTAACAAATTATTATGATATAAGTATAAAAAAAATATAACAACAAGGTGTATAGTACTATAATAAGCATAATTTTATATGGCAACTGTTATGAAAAAATGCAAAAAAAAACTATAACACTTTTATAAAATCTGCATTAATATTATTTATTTGTACAATTTCACACTTTATTGGCACAAAAAATGAATTATAAAAAAATAAAAATTGCAAATTTGAATTTATTGTTAAAATTTACACATAATCCATTAAAGAAATTTTTAGTAATAATTATTTTACAAAATGTGATAAAAAAATAACAAGAGTATTGCTAGTTAATTTTTTATCTAACAATACTTTTGTTCAGTGAATTTTAAAGAAAAATAATGAAAAGAAATATATTAGGATACAAACAATCAGTATTCTGAAAATTATAAAGATTTATCATTCAAAAAAACTAAAAATTTCATATTTTCAAAGTATAGTATGAAATTTTAAAATATTTATGTTCATTATTTAGAAAATTCACAAAATTATATTGCTAGATTTTACAAGGATTTTCACCTTTATTATTTGCCGAAATATTAACTGAAATTAGCAATGTTCAAAAAAATAGAAACATATTTTTTTGGCAAACGTTTACTAAAACGTATTGTAATTAAATTTTTAACATGTATAATTAAAAATAAAGGTTATGTATTTTGAATCTCAACTTCGATTTATGTCTTTATTGTAAATCACAATGAAAGAATAAGCTGAAAAGTTTGCAAAAAAAAATATTGGTAAAATTAGTTTGTAAATATAATACATTTAACTTGTTTTCAAATAATATTAGTACAAATATTATTTGAAAATATTGATACAGATTGCATATTAAGAATAATACAGTAAAAAAATAAGGTAAAATATTCTATTTTATGACAATACTTATAAATTTGGATTTCTTTGTGTTATAATAACAGTAGATTAAGGAAAAAATTTACATTTATATTGAATTCAATTAATAAATAGTTTAAAAAATGAATAATTTTTAAAGAGGAGATAAGCATGAAAAAAGAAGTTCAAGGTGTTGTTATTGAGACAAATGGAAACATAGCTAAAGTTAAATCAAACAGACATGGTGATTGTAAAAATTGTGGAGCATGTCCTGGTGATAATGCCACTGTTTTAGAAGTTCAAAATCCAGTTGGAGCTAAACCTGGTCAGCGTGTAGTTTTTGAACTTAAAGAAGAAAATATGTTAAAAGCAGCATTTGTTGTTTATATATTACCTATTATTGCAATTTTCTTAGGGTCTATTTGTGGCACATGGGTAGCTGCTAAATTTGGACAATCAGAGAAAATGTTTCAAATAGGTGGTGCTATAATAGCTTTTATTTTATCAGTTTTATATGTAAAAGTTTTTGATAGAGCTACTAATAAAAACAATAAAGCAAAGCCTATCATAACGCGCATTCTATAATTAATAAGAGAGGTGTTGAAAAAATGTCAAAAAGTTTTCGTGGCGGAGTTCATCCAAACGATCGCAAAAGTTATACATCTAGTAAACCGATCGATATAGCCCCGTTGCCAAGTAAAGTTGTTATTCCTGTTAGACAGCATATTGGTGCACCTTGTTCACCGATAGTAAAAAAAGGTGATGAGGTAAAAAAAGGACAGGTAATTGCTAGCAGTGATGCATTTGTTTCATGTAATATTCATGCATCTATTTCAGGGAAAGTAGTAGATGTGGCTGAATATCCTCATGCTGGATTTGGAAAATGTTTAGCGATAGTAATTGAAAACGATGGAAAAGATGAATGGCTAGAAGGACTACCAATTCAACGTGATTGGCAGACATTAAATGCAGATGAATTACGCTCTATTATTCGTGATGCAGGTATAGTTGGAATGGGAGGAGCAACTTTCCCAGTTCATGTTAAACTCGCACCACCAAAGGATAAAAAAATAGATACCTTTATCCTAAATGCAGCTGAATGTGAACCTTACTTAACAGCTGACCATAGATCTATGCTTGAATACTCAGACAAAATTGTAACAGGCGTTAAAATAGTAATGAAACTTTTAGGTGTAGAGATAGGTTATGTAGGAATTGAAGAGAATAAGCCAGACGCAATAAGTGTTATGACAAAAGCTTTTTCAGGAACTAACGTTAAAGTTATTGGCCTACCAACTAAGTATCCACAGGGTGCTGAAAAAATGCTTATTAAAGTTTTAGCTGGTCGTGAAGTCCCATCTGGTGGATTACCTATGGAGGTTGGAGTAGTTGTTCAAAATGTAGGTACAGTTATGGCTATTAGTGATGCAGTAGTAAATGGTATTCCTTTAATACAAAGAGTAACTACTGTTAGTGGTGGAGCCGTTAAAGAACCTAAAAATCTTCTCGTGAGAGTTGGAACAACTTTTGAGGATGCTATTGAATATTGTGGCGGTATTGCAAAAACACCAGAGAAGATTATTTCTGGAGGCCCTATGATGGGATTTGCTCAATCTAACATAAATATTCCTATTATTAAAGGAAGTTCTGGAATATTAGTACTAAGTAAAGAAGATGTTAACTCAGGTAAAGAATCGGCTTGTATCCGTTGTGGTCGCTGTGTTGATGCATGTCCTATGGGACTTAACCCAAGTATGCTAAGTATTCTTGGTGAGCGTGGTTTATATCAGGAAGCTAAAGAAGATTTTAACTTACTAGATTGTGTAGAATGTGGAAGTTGTGTTTACGGATGTCCAGCTAAACGTAATATCGTTCAATATGTTAGGTACTGTAAAGCACAAAATGCAGCACAGGCTGCAAAAAAATAGGAGGTGGTTTGTAAATGGCTGAAACAAAATTTAATAATGACCTTTTGACAGTCTCCACATCACCGCATATTAGATGTGAAGAGTCTGTTTCAAAGATTATGTGGAATGTTAACATAGCATTAGCTCCAGCTGCTCTTTTTGCAGTATATTATTTTGGAATACCGGCGTTAACAACGATTATTGCCAGTGTTCTTGCGGCTATGGCAAGTGAATACTTTGTACAAAAAGTAAGAGGTAAGGATATAACTATTAATGATGGAAGTGCATTTTTAACAGGTTTACTATTAGCAATGTGTTTACCACCATCAGTTCCTATTTATTTGCCAATAGTTGGTTCATTTATAGCAATCGCTATTTCAAAGCATACTATGGGTGGACTTGGCCAAAATATTTTTAATCCAGCTCACGTTGGAAGAGCTGCTCTAATGGCTTCATGGCCAGTTGCTATGACTACTTGGTCACAGATAACTACTAGTGTGGATGTTGTGACTTCAGCAACACCGTTAAATATCGCAAAACAACAAGGTTATGGAAAGTTAATAGAGACATTTGGAAGTGCTCCAGATTTATATAAGGCATTATTTTTAGGAACTCGTAATGGATCTCTTGGAGAAACATCTACAATTTTACTTGTACTTGGTGGATGTTACTTAATTTACAAACGTTATATTAATTGGCAAGTGCCTGTGTTTATGATTGGTACAGTAGGAATTTTAACTTGGGCCTTTGGCGGACTTGTTGGACCAAATCCAACTGGATTGTTTACAGGTGATCCTATATTCCATATGATGGCTGGAGGATTAATAATAGGTGCATTCTTTATGGCTACAGATATGGTAACTATTCCAATTACACGTAAAGGTCAGATTATTTTTGCAATAGGTGCTGGAGCCATTACCGCATTAATAAGATTAAAAGGTGGTTATCCAGAAGGTGTTTGTTATTCAATTCTTTTAATGAACGCGCTTACACCTTTAATCGACCGTGTGTGCACTCCAGTTAAATTTGGGACAAGGAGGTAATTGGGAATGTCAGCAGAACATGTAGAGAAAAAATATAGTATTTTTCAAATAGCCATGAATTTGACAGCTGCCTGTTTCGTATCTGGTGCAATTATTGCAGGAACTTATTATGTAACAGCTCCAGTTGCAGCACAGAAGGCTATTGAGTTAAAAAATGATTCGATGAAGTCATTAGTAAAAGATGCAGAAGGATTTAAGCCTGTTGATGGCAAAAAAGATTGGTATGTAGCTGAGAAAGGTGGCCAACCAATTGCTTATGTAATACCATCAGAAAGCAAAGGTTATGGTGGAGCCATTAAAATGCTTGTGGCAGTTACAAAGGACGGAAAGGTTATTGACTATAGTATAACAGCTCATAACGAAACTCCAGGACTTGGAGACAATGCAGCTAAACCAAAGTTCAGAGATCAGTTTAATGGTAAAACAGCAGAAAAATTAGAAGTTACTAAAAATCCTTCAGAGACTGATAAAATTCAAGCAATGACTGGAGCTACAATTTCCTCAAGAGCGGTAACTAAAGGTGTTAAGGAAGCTGTAGAGCAGTATAATGAATTTGCAGGAGGTAAGTAGAATGAAAGAGTTATGGAATATATATAAGAAAGGAATAATTGCAGAGAACCCAATTTTCGTTCTCGCACTTAGTCTTTGCCCTGCATTAGCAGTTACCTCTAGTGCAATAAATGCTTTGACTATGGGACTATCAGTTATGTTTGTTATAACTATGAATAACTGTGTAGTATCAATAACTAGAAAAGTTGTAAATCCTAAGGTTCGTGTACCAGTTTACATTACCTCTATTGCAACTATCGTTACATTAGTACAATTGCTATTACAAGCATATGCTCCTCTTCTTTATAAAGCATTAGGTATTTATTTAGCACTAATAGTTGTTTTTGCTATAATTCTAGCCCGTGCAGAAGTATTTGCTGCAAAAAATCCTGTAGTACCATCTTTCTTTGATGGACTAGGAATGGGATCAGGCTTTGCAATTGCAATGGTATTAGTAGGGATAATACGTGAACTTTTAGGAGTTGGATCTATATTTGGAGTTCAAATATTAGGATCATGGTACAACCCTGCTTTAATAATGATTTTACCTCCAGGTGGTTTTATAACAATTGGCTTGATGGTTGCTGGTTGGAAAATGGTAGTAGATAATATGGCGAAGCGCCAAGCTGAGAGGGGTGAAGCTTAATGGAACAGTATTTTACTATTTTTATAAGTGCTGTTGTCGTAAATAACTTTGTTTTAACAAGATTCCTAGGATTGTGTATTTTCTTCGGAGTTTCCAAGAATCTAAATGCTTCTATTGGTATGGGTATGGCGGTTACATCAGTAATGACTTTAAGTTCAGCGCTGGCATGGTTAGTACATCATTTTGTGCTTGTAAGATTCCATTTAGAATTCTTAACTACAGCTGTTTTTGTACTTTTAATCGCAAGCTTTGTTCAGCTGTTAGAAATGATTATAAAAAAGCAAGCCCCAGCATTATATAATATGTGGGGAATTTACTTACTATTAATCGCTACAAACTGTGTTGTTTTGGGAGTTCCAGTTATAAATGCTGATTCAGGTTACTCATTTTCGTTGAGTGTTGTGCATGCCATTGGTTCAGGTTTGGGATTTGCATTAGCAATAGTTTTAATGGCAAGCTTAAGAGAAAAATTGAGATTAGCAGATGTACCTAAACCACTACAGGGATTAGGAATTGCATTTATCTTAGCGGGTATGCTAGCATTAGCTTTCCTTGGTTTTTCCGGCATGATTGCAGTGTAGAAAGGAGCTGAGAATATGAATATTCCAATTATGGTTTTAATTGTAATGACCCTTGTAGGTTTAGTATTTGGTTTGGTTTTGGCTTATGCTAATAAACAATTCGCTGTTGAAGTAAATCCACTTATTCATATTGTTGAAGATATATTACCAAAAGGACAATGTGGTGCCTGTGGATATGCAGGTTGTCAGGCTTATGCTGAAGCGGTAGTAATTAATCCAGATGTACCACCTAATCTTTGTATTCCAGGTAAAAAACCAATAGCTGATCAGGTTGCTACATTAACTGGTAAAGCTGCTCCAGAGATGGAACCAAGAATTGCACACGTAAGGTGTTCTGGTGGACATAGTAAAGCAGTTAAAGTTTATAATTATAAAGGCGTAGAGGACTGTCTTGCGGCAAGTTTATTACAAGGAGGACCAAAAGGATGTCAAAATGGATGTCTTGGTTTTGGAACTTGTGTTAAAAACTGTCCATTTGAAGCAATGACAATGAGTGAAGAAGGATTACCGATAATTGATGCTAAGAAGTGTACAGGATGCGGTAAATGTGAAACTGTATGTCCTAAACATGTTATGCAAATGGTACCAATTGGTGCGCCAGTAACTGTAAATTGTAATTCAAAGGATAAAGGTGCAGTGGCAAAGAAGCTTTGTTCTGTTTCCTGTATAGGTTGCGGAATTTGTGCTAAAAATTGTCCGCACGGTGCTGTGAAAGTTGATAATAATTTAGCATCAGTAGATTCACATATTTGTCTTGAAAAATGTACAGAGCCTACTTGTGTAGCTAAATGTCCAACTGGAGCTATAGTTCCAGCAATTGGGGTAGCATCTATAAGTGAAAGTAAAAAAGAGATTGCTGCAAATGCTTCTAAGTGAAGTAAAACTTGAATCAGATGGAGTTTCAAACTCCACCTGATTCTTAGTTGAACGAATCCAGGGGCGTAGCCGCTCTTTACTTCTTTGAGAAGAGGGAGTATTAGAGCGGCTAGCCATCGGATAAAAAAGCTGTAAACCCCTATTAAGATAATATATATGGATATGGTAAAAAAACCTCCTTGTTTGGAGGTTTTTTTCATACCATTATTTAACTAACGACTATTGGCATTAATAAAAAACTATGATAGTATATATGAGCATGTACGAAACACACTATTTGTCTTTTGTAAATTATATCTATATAATGGTCATTGTATAGAGCTGTAAAAAAGAAAATAAAATGATTGTTACATAGTAGAACTAAGAATAATGAATGGAGGAAATGAAATAATGGTTGATTTGCCAAATTGTCCAAAATGTAATTCAGAATATACTTATGAGGATAGAGGCTTTTATGTTTGTCCGGAATGTGCTCATGAATGGAAGTTAGAATCAGAAGCGGAAAGTAATGAAGATGAAAAAGTTATTAAGGATGCAAACGGAAATGTATTAAATGATGGTGATTCTGTAACGGTAATCAAAGACCTGAAAGTAAAAGGAAGTTCATCAGTTATAAAAATAGGGACAAAAGTAAAGAATATACGTTTAGTTGATGGAGATCATAATATTGATTGTAAAATTGAAGGATTCGGAGCCATGCAATTAAAATCTGAATTTGTTAAAAAGGTATAGATAATCAAGTTCCGAAATTAACTTAGCACTGGTATTTCTATGGATATCTATAGGATAATTCTTTTGCACAACTTATAGATTAAGCTAGGCATTAATCCTAGCTTTTTTACGTTAGCACGAATTTATAGTGTATCATGTTTCATATAATTTATAAATATATCTATAAATACCTTCATTAGATAAAGTTCTTGTATTAAGAATGCTTACTTGTGACTTCTTTGAGTATGGGCACTTTATCCAAGTGGGTAGTTAAAAACTTAGTACATAACCCTATAAAGTATCCGGTAAGTACCGCTGATATTAAAAGGATAGGTAGATATATGTATATTCTTAAGTCCTGCACTACAAAGGATGCTACCAAGAGTTGGCCAATATTATGAAATATAGCACCGCATATGCTTACTGTCCATAGGCTCATTGAATTTTTAAAATTTTTATAAAGAATAATCATAACTATATTACTTAAAAGTCCGCCGGCTATGCTGAACATAAATGCAGACATACTCCCCCCAAAGATGGAACCTAAAAGGGTTCTAAGAAGCATGATTAAAAGAGCATCTTTCCAGCCAAGTAATATTAGGGCTGCTAAAGATATAATATTGGCAAGGCCTAATTTTATGCCGGGAAATAAAACAGGTATTTGCGATTCAACAATATATATAACCAGTGCAATGCTCACTAAAAAACTCAAAAATACCATTCTCTTTGTTTTGTTCATTACTTCACCCCGTTGAAAATTTAAAATTATATTTTAGCTATAGATGGCTATTAGCTTGAAATTTGATCATATGATGAGTCTTTACCATTTATCTTAATCATAAGTTTATGGGGAAGACATACAGCTGTTTGGCCAGGTTCAGATAACCAACCGGTTTTAATACAAACTTTATCAGGACAATCAGCGTCTATAAAACGAATTCTCCCAGGCTCAACCTCTATAGTGTTGAAATCTTCATCTTTATATGGAATTCTAATTTGTGATTTTTCCGTTACTTCGTTTAAGTCAATAGTTTTAATGATTTCTCCATCTTGTTTTATTACTGCTATATGGTGAGAATCTTTACTGTATTGCTTATATACAAAGACTCCAATAGCACTAATTATGATTAACCCTATTATTATCATAGCGGCAATTTTATCTCCTTTTTTCATAAATATACTCCTTAAGTTTGCACTTCATAGTTTTGCTAGGCACCAAGTCTTGTAGTTGATTGAATTTGTTACAAGTGAGGTGCTCAAGCTGAATATCTACATATAATTATATCATTTTTAAAGCTCGATAGTATAATCTGTTATAACTTTTCAGATGAAATAATAAATAGTTTAGGAATACCTTTATCTTCAGGTTTTGGACTCTCAAGTTCATCAAATACTTTTATGTAAAATCCATTATTAGCAACAGCAGTTATTATTTCACCTATAGTCCATTTTCTTAGGTGAGCTTTCTGAAATCCCTTTTTTTCTTCCTCTGTTAGATACTCCATGCCTGGAACAAATTTCATATAAGCTACATCTGTTTCTTCAATTTCAGTACTAAAATAATCCCCTGTAACCTTATGTTTTTTGCCTTTTGTAGTAATAAGCTTTGTAGATATGGGATGGAAGTCTTCTATTAAGAAAGTCCCTCCTTTACGCAAAAGCTTAGCTGCCACTTCGAAAAAACGATTTAAGTCTGTAAAGTAATGAAGGATTCCAAGTTCACAGAAGACAATGTCATAGTCTCCTGTTATTTCCTCCTCAGGCATTTTTAATACATCAGATACTATATAATTAATTTTTACATTAGATTCTCTAGCCAAATCCAATGCATATCTTGAATTTTCAAAAGAAAAATCCACTACAGAGACAGTAGCTCCCATTAGTGCTAATGACACAGCCTTAGTACCATTTGAACCTAGAAGATTAGCTATTTTTTTATTGTTAACATCCTTCAAGTACTTACTCAATGTACCAAGTCTTGAAGATGGATCAGACATAACTTTCTTGGAAGCTTCCTTTGGATTACCAAAACGATAGACCCATGCTTCATAAGCCATTTGATTCCATGCGATTTCATTTGCTTTAGTATGTTCCTCTTGCATTTTAAGACCCTCCTGCGTTATTTATAATATAAAAAATACTTATTTTTTGCTAAATAAAATGATAAAATACTTTTGTAGTTATATGCAAATAATAGCATATATGAAAGGGGTAAATAAATGGGTTTTTTAAAATATTTTTTAATTTTTATACCTATAAGTATTGTAGCTGATTTAATGAAAGTTAGCCCTATGTGGCTTTTCTTATTGTCATCTTTAGCCATAATACCATTAGCAGGGGTTATGGGGGAAGCTACAGAAGAAATATCATTTTATTCAGGGCCTCGAATTGGAGGTTTTTTAAATGCTACCTTTGGAAATGCTACTGAACTTATAATATCATTTTTTGCATTAAAGGCAGGATTATTTGATGTTGTTAAAGCGTCTATAGCCGGTTCTGTTATAGGAAACATATTACTTGTACTTGGAGCTAGTATGCTTGTTGGGGGAATTAGATATAAAGTTCAAAAGTTTAATAAAAAGGTGGTAGAAGTCTCTGCTAGTATGCTTCTTTTTGCAGTTATTGGTCTAACTATACCTGCAATATTTACTCACACAATAAAAACTGAAGCACTTACAGCAAGGTATGAATGGCTGAGTATAGGAATAGCTATAGCTATGTTTATAATTTACTTGCTGGGATTGTATTTTTCTTTTTATACCCATAAAGATTTATATGGATCTGAACATCAGGAAAGTGGAGAGGCAAAATGGAGCTTAAAAAAATCAATAACTGTTCTAATATTAGCTACTATAGCGGTTGCACTAGAGAGTGAATTTTTAGTAAGCTCCGTTGAGCCCATGACCCACACACTAGGATTAAGTGAATTTTTTGTTGGTATAATTATTATTCCTATTATAGGTAATGCTGCAGAGCATAGTACAGCGGTTCTTATGGCAGCTAAAAATAAGATGGATGTTGCAGTAGAGATAGCGATAGGATCAAGCTTGCAGATAATCTTATTTGTAGCACCTATACTTATTTTTATAAGCTTATTATTTAAACCAATGAGTATAATATTTAATGAGTTTGAATTAGTTGCAATGATAGTTTCTGTTTTAATAGTAAATAGGGTAGCTAGTGATGGAGAATCTAACTGGCTTGAGGGAGTCCAATTAATAGCAGTTTATATTATAATAGCAATTTCATTCTTAATATAAATCAAATGTATTAATAATGAAATTTTGTAAATAATAAAGCTGTAGTATCATTTATTGGAGATTAATTTAATATGATTCCTATGACTATAAAGAGAAACTTGAGTTACAGGGAGTCTTTGGAAAGAGTTATCGGATGAAGTGTAAACTTGAATCAGATGGGGTTTCAAAAACCACCTGATTCTTAGTTGAACGAATCCAGGGACATAGCCGCTCGCAACGTACAATTTGAAGAAAAGCAGCGAACCAAAATCTCTGATTTTGTGTGAGTCGCTTTCACAGAGTGCGTATGGGAGTATTAGAGCGGATAGTCATCGGATAAATTAATCTTTTAAATAAATGGGGAAATAAATTATTTGGAGGTTTTTACTAATGTTAACAGGTGTAGTAAAATGGTTTAATGATGAAAAAGGATATGGATTTATATCTGGAGAAGATGGAACAGATGTGTTTGTTCATTATTCCGCCATTAAAGAAGAAGGAAAAAGAAAGAATTTAAATGAAGGAGAAAGCGTTAAGTACGATGTAGTTGATGGATCAAAAGGTTTACAAGCATCTAATGTTCAAAAATTATAGTTAAGGTTTGATAGCCTGGTAGAGCTAAAGGTGTATAATCTTATACTTATATTATAAATTTAGAAAATGAAACTTGAATCATATAAGAGTGTGATCAGGTATTCATATAATGAAGGTACTTATGGTTGAATATACTGTAAGTATCTTTATTTTTTTATCCTCAACATGTTAAAGAAATAAAAATAGAGTGCTGATATTATTACTATGTTATAATTATAAATAATTATATTATAAAAGGTAGGGGGAAATGAAATGGATAATAACATTAAGTGGGTTGAAGAACAAAAAATAAAAAGAACTATGGAAAACTTGGAGAAAAACAATATTGAAGCATATTTTGTAGAAGATAACAGTGAACTAATAGAGAAGATAAGTGAATTAGTAAAAGAAGGGGATACTGTATCAGTAGGAGGATCGATGACTCTCTTTGAAACAGGAGTTATTGAATTTTTGAGAAAAGGTGATTTTAATTATCTTGATAGATATGCAGAAGGGTTAAAGGGTGATGACCTTAAAGATATTTATAGAAAAACTTTTTCTGCAGATGCATATTTTGTAAGTAGCAATGCTGTAACTGAAAAAGGTGAATTATATAATGTAGATGGTAATGGTAATAGGGTAGCTGCAATGATTTATGGTCCTGACAATGTGATTGTAATTGTGGGCGTTAATAAAATCGTTAGAGATGTTCAGGAAGCTATTGCAAGAAATAGAGAATATGCAGCACCAGCTAATGCAAAGCGTCTAAATAGAGAAACACCTTGTGCAAAGATTGGATATTGCATGGACTGTAACAGTAAAGAAAGAATTTGTAATGATTATGTACTTATAAGAAGACAGGGACAAAAGGGAAGAATTAAAGTTATTATAGTTGGAAAAGAATTAGGTTATTAATTTAGATATCCACAGCCGAAAGTTGACTTATCCCTCCGAATAAGTCAACTTTCTATTTTGGGTATCTAAAATTAATACTGAGAAGGTCTATACAGCTGTAAATAGCTATTACCATCTAGGGGAATTAGAGCCTGTAAACCAGGAGTCTTTGAAGCATATCCAACAGCATAGATAGTATAGAATTTATTAGGTTGTACTCTAATATTAGGTACAGTTAAAACTACATTAGTAGTACCTGTAGGTCTTGCTTGAATAGTATATGTGCCACCAGCAACAGGAATGTATTGAGTAATTCCTTTATAACCAATGTTACTAAATAATTTGTTTCCGTTTGGTAAGGTAATATCCACATTTGGCGCATCAGGAGATAAATGAACAAATCTTACAGAAGCTTTACCAGGTGATATTGGTCTAAGTGGAGAATCTTCTACAGTTAGTAGACTAATATTCGAAGGTTCCCCTATAGCAGCGACAGTATAAATAGTACCTTCACGTATAAATAAGTTTTGGTCTATAATAGGGTTAACTGTAGTACCTGCAGGAAAAACTTTTATATTATATAGGCCACCACCTTCCAATGGAATATACTGAGAAAATTTTCTGTAGGAAATGTTTCTAAAGGTTGGATCGTTATTCACATATATATCTACAGCTGGTGCATTTGGACTGGCATGAAGGACTCTTACGTAGGATATAAGCTCTGGATTTCTATAAAATAAATTAGATCTTGACATATAAGGGCAAACAAACATCTGTATGTCACCTTTCATAATATTAATAACAATAATAATATATGCTGATAGCGGCGTAATGACACAATAATAATAAAAAACTACAGAATATAGCAGTGTATTTCCGCTGTATTCTGTAGTTTTCCTTTAATTGAATATATATTTAGCAAGACTGTACAGATTTTGAGAGGCAGGTATTCCTGTCA
Source organism: Clostridium magnum DSM 2767 (assembly GCF_001623875.1). Taxonomy (GTDB): domain Bacteria; phylum Bacillota; class Clostridia; order Clostridiales; family Clostridiaceae; genus Clostridium_AM; species Clostridium_AM magnum. The sequence goes on from NZ_LWAE01000001.1 coordinate 1,314,379, forward strand.
TATCTATGTAATCCACTGGAAAACTTCCATCCCAAGGGTAGATAGATAGATATTTTTCATTATAGATATTAATTACAAACTTGTCTTTATCAAAAGTGAGAAATATCTTATAACTTGGTTTTTCAGCAAGGTCTGTAGGCTTGGATATAAAGTTATTTTTATTAAGAGATTTTAACATAGCTTTAATTGTTTCTGCATTTTCTTTGGATAATTCTTTTTCATTATAAAAATTTGTATTTAGGATTATACATTTGTAAGAGGATTCTAAGGTTAAATCTTTTGCTAATATATTTGTATAATAAAAGTTATTTGGTTTTGTTTTTTCAAATTTAATACTGCTGAAATTATAATTGCACCCCACAAATAAAATAGTTATAATTAATAAAGTGTTTAGAAAAAATAGGATTTTTTTCAATTGCATCACCCTAACATAGATTATTCTAAATTACAATATGTTTTAATTTACATTTTTATTACTAAGTGATGCAATTTAATATAAAACAAATTAGGAGGGTTTGAAATTGAAATACAAAGTTATAGCAGTAGACATGGATGGAACATTATTAGATGATGATAAGCATATATCAGATTATAATCTAACAATGATAAGCAAGGCGGTTGACTTAGGGATAAAGTTTGTAATAGCTTCGGGTAGAATACCAGCAGGTTTAAAGTTTTATGAAGCTACAGTTTCTAAAAATCAACCTATGATTTGTTGTAACGGAGCTATAATATTAGATGAAAATAAAAATAATATATATACAAATAGTATTGAAAAAAATAGTGCATTAAAAGTTATAGATGTTTTAAGAGAACAAAAAGATACCTATTATCATTTTTATAGCGAAGGAACAGTTTATGGTGAACAATTTGGATTTGCAATAGAATCAGTCTATAATTTTAACAGAAAATCTGATAGAGATTTAAGAATGGAAATAAGGTTAATAGGTGATGCAAAGGAATATATAAAAATATTGATAAAGATATCAATAAAATAGTAGTTCAAGATAAAGATTTACAATATTTGAATGAATTGAGAAAAAGATTAGATAGCATTCCAGGGGTTGAAACTACAAAATCCAATATTGATAACATTGAAATATGCGGAAAAAATGTAAATAAGGGAAATGGACTTAAGATATTAGCAGCTCATTATGATATTTCTTTGGATGAATGCATAGCTATAGGTAATGATGAAAATGACATAAGTATGATAAAATGTGCTGGATTAGGTGTTGCAGTTAAGAATTCTAGAGACTATATAAAGGAATTTGCAGACTATGTTACTGAAAGAGACAATAATAATGGAGCTATTGGAGAAGTCATTGAAAGATTTCTGTTAAACATCGGATAAATATATATTAATTAGATATAAGATGGTTCAAAAGAATTTAGGAGTGAGAACATATGGAAGAAAAGAAGGTTGTAACAAAAAAGGATATTCAAACTAGGCTTAGAAGGATAGAAGGCCAAATTAAAGGCATTGAAAAAATGGTTGAAAGCGAGGCTTGCTGTAAGGATATTTTGATTCAAGTTGCAGCAGTAAGGGCAGCAATGAATAAAGTGGGGGGGCTCGTTTTAGAAAACTATGCTAAAACTTGTTTGATTTGTGATGACAGCAATAGATCTGAAGAAGAAAAAATAGAGGAATTAGTATCCACTCTTACCATGTTTCTAAAGTAAAAATGAAGTTTCAGGTTAAATATTTGCCTGAAACTTCATTTGTTTTTAGTTCTTTATACTTTATATCCAACATTCTTTTAAAATGAAATAAAGTCTTTGATAGTGATGAAACTAAAAATACTCCTATAGCTATTGTTCCGGCAATAGCAAGAGTCTGAATTCCTAAATTTAGGGACATGGTAACATTTCCTTGTACAGATTGAGACATAGTATAATACATCCCGCTGCCAGGAACAAGGGGGATTACGGAGGATATTACGAAGGTAGTTACAGGAGCTTTAAGTATTCGTGCCATTGTTTCAGAATATATTGCAGCGAAAATAGAAGCAATAAAATAGCAGAGTATACTTGAAGTGTGTATATAATTACTACTAACAAGGTAAATAAACCATGTAAATCCGCCGCCTAAGGAAGCGAATACTAAATTTTTACCTCTTATATTTGCAAGAATACTAAAAGAGAAGGTAGCAATAAGGGTATATAGAGTATTAAGTAGCATATATTAAGCACCTCCTAAAAGAAACCATAATTTCATTGCAACTCCAGTGCCTAAGGCAATAGCAGCAGCTACCAAGAAAGCTTCAATAGAACGGGTAATACCAGAGAGTAATTCGCCGGCTATAGTATCCCTTATAGCATTAGTTATAGAGAGACCTGGAACTAAAAGCATAATTGAGCCTATTATAATCTTATCAGCATGACTACCTATATTTAAATGAACACTTAATAAAGCGATTAGTGCAGCTAAAGCACCACATGTAATATTTATAAAAAACTCATTTGTTTCCACAAAATTTAAAAATATAGAGAGAGTTTTAATCAAAGCTCCTATAAAGAAAGATACAACAAAATCTCTTAAATTGCCACCGAAAACCAAAGCAAAGAAACCAGTTGTTGCTGCTCCACATAGTATATTTATCCTAGTGCTATAAGCTTTTTCTGAATCAATTTTAGATAATTCATTTTCAATAAGTTCTAAGGTGAACCCCTTACACTTTATATTTCTAGAAATATCATTTACTTTTGAGATTTTTTCTAAATTTAAGCTTCTTCTTTTTATTCTCATTACAACAGATATTGTTTGGCCATACTCATTAGAAGCTGAAACTATTATTACAGTAGGAGTTGCGAAAGGCTGGGCATTATTTATATTGTAAGCACTGCATATTCTTACAATAGTTTCTTCAACTCTATAAATCTCCCCACCGCTTTCTAGTATTATTTTGCCAGCACAGGCTGCTATGTTCATTATTCTATTGATATCCATATTCTATTCTCCTCAATAATATGGTGAAATGTATTTATTAAGTTGTTACAAAGCCTATTATATCATATTAATCCAGTGTATTCACAGCATCTTTAAATGAGTATTTCCTTTCAGATGCCTAATATTTTAGAAATAATTAGCATATATATAATTATAAACTATTGTGATTAATAAAATTTGCTAAAGAGGATGGTGGAGTTTTAAATGATAAATAAAGGAAGTTGGATTGAATTAGAGGAATTGATGGATTGTTATGGAGATATGACCGTTAGAATTTATATTAGAGGAAATTGCCTGGATAATTGTGAAGTAGGAGAGGAAACAATGGTGAAAACAATTACGGGGCACATAGTACAGGGAACTGTTTCTAAAAATAGACCTCTCTATAATAAGCCATGCAAATTAGGCAAAGATGCAAAAGAGATACTAATAGTAAGGTGACTAAATAATTAATATAAGAAAAATTAAAAACAATATTAAATGTTAAAGATATGTGAAGTGGAAACTTGAATCAGATGGGGTTTCGTCTACGACCCGGGGCCTTGCCCGTTAAATGCCATTTAGGCATTTAACCCCCACCTGATTCTTAGTTGAACGAATCCAGGGACGTAGCTGCTCGCAACGTACTCTTTGAGAAGAGGGAGTATTAGAGCGGCTAGTCATCGGATAAAGTATTAACTTAAAAAGTCTTTAATATTTAATATTTTTTTTTGAAATATTTTTAATTTGTACTTTTAAAATAGGTATATTGTGATATAATAGTTACGAATGATAGTTACGAATGATGCTTGTACATTAGGCAAAAATGTTCGTGAAATTATGGAGAGGGGCAAAGAAAATGATAGTTAGAAGATTATTTATAGAAAAAAAAGAAGGCATTAATATGGAAACTCAAAATATCTTTTTAGATTTAAGAGATAATCTGGATATAAAGAATATTAAAGGTGTAAGAGTAATTAATAGATACGATATATTTGGAATAAGTGACGAAGAATATGAAAAGTCTAAGAACACTATTTTTTCAGAGAAAACAGTTGATAATGTTTATGAAGAAGAACTAAATATAGATGAGGATGATAATATTTTTGCTGTGGAATACCTTCCAGGTCAATACGATCAAAGGTCTGATTCTGCCTCTCAATGTATTCAAATATTAACACAAAATGAAAAGCCTGAAATCTTATCTGCAAAGATATATGTAATAAAAGGCAATATATCAAAAGAAGAATTTAGCAAAATAAAAGATTATTGTATAAATAAAGTAGATTCAAGGGAAGCTTCTTTGGAAAAGCCAAAAAGTGCGGATATGGAATTAGAAATACCAGATTCAGTTGAAATTTTAGATAATTTTATTAATATGAATAACGATGAACTTAAAGCCTTTTTAGAAAGCAGACAGCTTGCAATGACACTTGAAGATTTAAAGTTCTGTCAGCAGTATTTTAGAGATATTGAGAAAAGAAATCCAACTATTACAGAGATTAAGGTAATTGATACTTATTGGTCAGATCATTGTAGACATACTACTTTCATGACAGAGTTAACTAATATAGAAATAAAGGAAGGAAACTTATCTACTCCAATAAGAGAAGCATACGAACAATATTTAGAATCTAGAAAAAGCCTATATGTAGATGTAGAGAAGCCAGTAACTTTAATGGATATGGCAGTTATAGGCATGAAAGAACTTAGAAAAAATGGATTACTAGATGATCTAGATCAATCAGAAGAAATAAATGCCTGCAGTATAGTAGTAGATGCAGATATAGATGGCAAACTAGAAAAATGGCTAGTGATGTTTAAAAATGAAACTCACAATCATCCAACTGAGATTGAACCTTTTGGAGGGGCAGCAACTTGCCTTGGAGGAGCTATAAGAGATCCACTTTCAGGAAGATCATATGTATACCAAGCTATGAGAGTAACTGGAAGTGGTAATCCTAAAACTAGAATAGAGGATACGTTAAGTGGTAAACTTCCACAGAAGAAAATTACTACTTCAGCAGCACATGGATATAGTTCCTATGGAAATCAGATAGGACTTGCAACAGGTCAGGTTGCAGAAATATATGATGAAGGTTATGTAGCTAAGAGAATGGAAATTGGTGCAGTAATTGGTGCAGCTCCAATGAAAAATGTTATAAGAAAAGAGCCAACAGAAGGGGATGTAGTAATACTTGTTGGAGGAAGAACAGGAAGAGATGGTTGTGGTGGAGCTACTGGTTCCTCTAAAAAACACACAGAAAATTCAATATTAAGCTGTGGTTCAGAAGTACAAAAGGGAAATCCTGTAGTTGAAAGAAAAATACAAAGATTATTTAGAAAAGAAAAAGTAAGCAGTTTAATTAAGAGATGTAATGACTTTGGTGCAGGTGGGGTATCTGTAGCTATTGGTGAGCTTACAGATGGCTTAAATATAAATCTTGATTTAGTGCCTAAAAAATATGATGGTTTAGATGGTACTGAGCTTGCCATATCAGAATCTCAAGAAAGAATGGCTGTAGTAGTAGCTAAAAAAGATGAAGAAAAGTTTATGGAGTATGCAGCTGAAGAAAATCTTGAAGCTACAACTGTTGCAGTGGTAACAAGTGATAAGCGATTAAAGATGAACTGGAATGGAAAGGCAATTCTGGATTTAAGCAGAGACTTCTTAAATACAAATGGTGTAAGAGGAATTGCAGATGTAACAGTTGAAGTTCCAGAAGAAGATAAAAATTATTTTAAAGCTGAGACATATATAAAAGATATTAAAGAACAATGGATTAACATTTTAAGTGACTTAAATGTATGTAGTCAAAAAGGCCTTGTAGAAAGCTTTGATAGCACAATAGGATCAGGTACAGTAATTATGCCTTTCGGAGGTAAATATCAGTTAACACCAGCAGAAGGTATGGTGGCTAAGTTACCTGTTTTAAATGGAGAAACTAAAACAGGTACTATAATGACTTATGGCTACAACCCTAATATATCAAAATGGAGTCCATTCCATGGAGCAGTTTATGCAGTTGTAGAATCAGTGGCTAAAATTGTAGCTTGCGGTGGTGATGCAAGTAAAATAAGATTGACATTCCAAGAATATTTTGAAAAACTAGGGAAAGATCCTATAAGATGGGGAAAACCATTCGCTGCTTTACTAGGAGCATTACTTGCACAAAAGGAATTGGGAATTGCAGCTATTGGTGGAAAAGATAGTATGAGTGGAACTTTTAAAGATATGGATGTTCCTCCAACTTTAGTATCTTTTGCAGTCAATGTAGTAAATGTAGATAAAGTTATTTCACCAGAATTTAAAAAGGAAGACAGCAAAGTTGTAATTATTCCTATGACTAGGGATGAATATGATCTTCCAAACTTCGATGTGCTCAAAAAGAATTTAGCAGCAGTTACTTCTATGATTATTAATGGTGATATTTTAGCATCTAGCACTGTAAAAAGAGGCGGAATTTGTGAAGCTGTAAGTAAAATGAGCTTTGGAAATAAAATAGGAATGAAGTTTGCTGAAGTAGTATGCAATGAAGAATTATTTGCACCTCAATATGGTTCAATTATTATAGAAGTAAGTAATGATATAGATTTAGAAAAATCATTAAGTGGAGTTGAATACAAAGTATTAGGAACAACTCAAGGCAAGGCTTCAATAGATATAAATAACGTTGAAATAAATATTGATGATATGCTTAAAGCTTGGGAAAATACTCTAGAAAGCATATTCCCTACTAATGCTGAAGTAATAAATGATAAAATACAAAGTGTAGAGTTTAATAATAGTAAAATTGCTAAAGCGCCAGCTATTAAGGTAGCAAAACCTAAAGTATTTATACCAGTCTTCCCAGGAACAAATTGCGAATATGATTCGGAAAGAGCTTTTGCAAAAGCTGGGGCTGATGTAGAGACTATGATATTTAAGAACTTAACAGGAAAAGATATAGAGAAATCTATAGATGATATGGTTAAGGCAATAAATAATTCTCAAATAGTAATGCTTCCAGGAGGATTTAGTGCAGGAGATGAACCAGATGGTTCTGGTAAGTTCATAGCTACAATATTTAGAAATCCAAAAATAAAGGAAGCTGTAATGGAACTTTTGAAAAACAGAGATGGATTAATGCTTGGTATATGTAATGGCTTCCAGGCACTTATCAAGTTAGGCTTAGTTCCTTTTGGAGAAATAAGAGATATAGATGAGGAATGTCCAACTCTTACTTACAATAAAATAGCCCGTCACGTATCATCCGTGTCAAATACGAAAATTGTTTCAAATCTTTCACCTTGGCTTAGCAATGTTAATGTTGGTGATATACACAGTGTGCCTGTATCTCATGGTGAGGGAAGATTTGTTGCTAATGATGACGTGTTAAAGAATCTTATAAGTAAGGGTCAAGTAGCTACTCAATATGTAGACTTTGAAGGCAATCCAACTTATGATATAAGATTTAACCCTAATGGTTCTGTTTATGCTATTGAAGGTATAACAAGTCCAGATGGAAGAGTATTTGGTAAAATGGCACATTCTGAGAGAATTGGCGATAACGTGCTAAAGAATATATCTGGGAATAAGGATCAAAAAATATTTGAAGCTGGAGTACAGTATTTTAAATAGGCTTTGATAGTTGTCATGTTAAGTGAAACTTGAATTAGATGAGGTCTCAAGCCTTATCTGATTCTTAGTTGAACCAGCGGGTAGTCATCGGAAAAAATATAAAATTATGTATACTATAATTTTTATGGGTAATAATATAAATGTAACTTTTTTACTCATATTATATTACTTAGAACTAGTGATTTTAATTAAGCTAGTTCTTTGTTTTTTGTAATAAAATCCAATAAGAATTATATCTGTTCTAAAACCTGTAAAAAATTAATATAAATACTACAAAGATATATCCTTTAAGATATATTCTTTTATGTATTCTTTGCATAGTTATCACTTTTAAATGGAGGTTGAGGAATGGATTTTAAAGCATTAATAGAGCAGGATAGAGATAATAGAAAAAAGGATAATTTTGAGGGAACCTTTCTAGATTACCTTCAAATAGTAAAGGAAAATCCAGGGATAGCACAACTTGCGCATAAAAGAATGTACAATATATTAACTAAGCCAGGTATGGAAATTTTAAAACCTGAGGAAAACTTAAGAGTAAGAAAAATATATGGTAATGAGACTATTAAAAGCTATAACTTTTTCAAAAATGACTTTTTTGGAATTGAGAAAACGTTGATGAAATTAGTAAGTTATTTCTACTCAGCAGCTATGCTTGGTGAAGAATCAAGACAAGTACTCTATTTAGTAGGGCCTGTAGGTTCAGGAAAATCTTCAATAGTTGAGTCCCTTAAAAAAGCTATGGAAGCAGCTGAACCAGTATATGCATTAAAAGGTTGTCCTATGAGAGAGGAGCCACTTCATTTGGTTCCAAAGCATCTGAGAAAACAATTTGAAGAGACTCTAGGAGTAAAAATAGAAGGTGACTTATGTCCTGTATGTAGGCATAAATTAAAAGAAGAATTCAAAGGGCAATATGAAAAGTTTCCAGTAGTTAAAACAGGTTTCTCTATTAGATCAAGAAAAGGAATAGGAGTAGTTCCTCCTGTTGATCCTAATAATCAGGATACATCAGTTCTTGTAGGATCGGTGGACATATCTAAAATGGATTTATATCCAGAAGACGATCCTCGTATATTCTCATTAAATGGGGCTTTTGATGTGGGAAATAGAGGATTAGTTGAGTTTATAGAAGTATTTAAGAATGATGTAGAATATCTTCATACAATTATTACGGCAACTCAAGAAAAATCAATACCATCTCCAGGAAAAGGTTCGATGATATACTTTGATGGTGTTATTGTTGCACACTCTAATGAAGCAGAATGGAATAAGTTCAAATCAGATCATACCAATGAAGCAATACTGGACAGAATTGTTAAGGTTGAAGTTCCTTATTGTATGGAATTAAATGAAGAGATAAAGATATACGAAAAAATCTTAAAAAAGAGTAATTTTAAAGCTCACATAGCACCTCATACTATTGAAGCAGCAGCTATGTTTGCAGTACTCACTAGATTAATGCCATCTAATAAAGTAGATACTTTAACAAAGCTTAAGATATATAACGGAGAAGAAATAGTAGAAAAAGGAACCACTAAGAGAATAGATATCACAGAGCTTAGAGAAGAAGCTGGTCTTCGAGAAGGTATGGATGGTATATCCACAAGATTTATAATTAAGGCTATTGATAATGCTCTTTCTGATTCTGAATACAATTGTATTAACCCATTAAGTGTAATGGAAAGTCTAATAAAATCAATAAAAGATTTAGATACTGCTGATGATATAAGAAGAAAGTATCTTGCATTTATACAGGATACAGTTAGAAAAGAATACAATAAGATTCTTGAGAAAGAAATAACAAAGGCATTTATACAAAGCTTCAAAGAACAGGCAGATAGTCTATTCAACAATTATTTAGATCATGCTGAAGCATATGTAAATAAATCAAAAATTAAAGACAGATCAACAGGTGAACAACTTGAACCAGATGAAAAGTTTATGCGCTCTATTGAAGAACAAATTGGTATATCAGAAGGTTCAGCTAAAGGTTTTAGATCTGATGTAACTTCCTATATGTTCTACTTAATCAGAAAAGGTGGAAGTATAGATTACACATCCTATGAACCTTTAAAAGAAGCTATTGAAAAGAAGATAACTTCCTCAGTAAGAGAGATGTCTCGCATAGTTACTAAATCTAAGGTTAGGGATAAGGAACAGGATAAGAAGTATAGTTCAATGGTAGAAGAAATGAAGAGGAATGGATATTGTGATCATTGCTGTAATGTAATACTTAAATATGCAGCTAATAACCTATGGAAGGATTGATAGTATGGCTGTATTCAGAGAATTCAATCCGATTGGACATGATAGAGCCGCAGAAGATAAAAGGAGACATAGAGAATTAGTTGAAGATTCTATAAAGAAAAATTTGGTGGATATTTTATCAGAAGAAAGTATAATGGGACAGACAAAAAATAAGAAGATTAAAATTCCAATAAGAGGTTTAAAGGAATACCAATTTGTATATGGAAAAAATTCTCCTGGTGTAGGCAGTGGTGATGGAACTGAAAAAAGAGGAGATGTTATTGGAACAGAAAAAGACGGTAAAGGAAAAGGTAATAAGGGTGCAGGTAATGAAGAGGGAGAAGATATATACGAAACAGAAATAACTATTGATGATATCATGGAGTATGTATTTCAAGATTTGAATTTACCGAATCTAACAAAAAAGAGATTTTCAGAAATAATATCTGATGGTGCCAAAAAAAAATGTGGTTATCAAAAAGGTGGTATTCCTCCAAGGCTTGCCAAAAAAAGGACAGTGCAAGAAAAGCTTAAAAGAAAGCAGGGGATGAAAAGAGCTCTTAGAGAGGGAGTTAAAGATACTGGATTAAATGAAGAGATAATTAATCAATATACACTTGAAGATGACAATTTAGTAGGGAGATTTCCTTTTAAGGAAGATGATCTTAGATATTATAGAGTAAAACCTACAAAAAAAAGAGAATATAATGCAGTAGTTATGTGCATTATGGATACATCAGCATCTATGGATCAAAATAAAAAATATTTAGCAAGATCCTTCTTCTTTATGCTATATCAATTTGTTAAGATGAAATATTCTAATGTAGAAGTAGTATTTATAGCACATTCAACTTCTGCCAAGGTTGTTACGGAACAGGAATTTTTTCATAAGGTTGAATCTGGTGGGACATATATATCCAGTGGTTATGATAAAGCTCTAGAAATAATAAATGAAAAATTTAATCCAGCAATATGGAATATATATTCCTTCCACGTAAGTGACGGAGACAACTGGAGTGAAGATAATGATCGAGCGGTAAAATCAGCAAATAAGCTTTGTGATGTATCAAATTTATTTGGATATGCGGAAATAATGGCTTATGGATATACTAGTGCCATAAAGAAAAGATATGCTAATGAAGTTAAAAGAAATAATTTTGTATCTGTTGCAATGAAGAAAAAAGAAGACATGTGGGATGCACTCAGAGAAATGCTCACTGTCGACATAAAAAATGAACAGGGTTAGCTCGGGGGGTGAAGCTTTGGAGTATACTGTAAGCGATCTAGAGCAGTGGAACGATATTATAGAAGAGAAAGTTAAGGAAATAGGGCTGGATTACTATCCACAAGAATTTGAGATTATAAACTACAATGATATGCTTGCTTATGAAGTTTATGTTGGTATGCCATCTATGTATCCACATTGGAGTTTTGGTAAGGCGTATGAAAAACTTAGAACTTTGTATAACTATAACCTTACAGGATTACCTTATGAAATGGTAATAAATTCTGACCCATGTATAGCATATCTTATGAAAGATAATACTTTATTGTTACAAATATTGACTATAGCCCATGTATATGGACACAATGATTTTTTTAAAAACAATAGATTATTTAAGACTGCTACAGATGCAAAATATACCGTAGAAATGTTTAAGAATCATGGTGATATGATAAGATCATATATAAATGATCCTAGCATAGGCTACGAAGAAGTAGAAAAAATGTTAAATGCTGCCCACGCTCTAAAATTCCAAACCAATAGAGCTATTGGGGTAAAAGATTTAACGGATGAGGAAATAAGAAGAAGGAAAATGGAGGATTATAGAAACACTGATTGTTATGATAGCCCAATAATTCCTAAAGTAAAGCCTAAACCACCAGAAGTAGAAAAAATACCACAGGAACCAGTAGAAGATATATTGGGTTTTATAGCTAAATATGGGGATCTTGTGGAGTGGCAGAAGAATGTTTTAGAAATAGTTAGAGATGAGACAAAATATTTTATTCCTCAAATAGAAACTAAGATTATGAATGAAGGTTGGGCTAGTTATTGGCATTATAACATTTTGAAGAGATTAGATTTGCCACAAAAACTTCATTTGGAATTTATAAAGAGGCATAACGATGTTATTGTTCCACTACAAGGAAGTATCAACCCATATTTCTTAGGTTTTGAAATTTATAAGGACTTAGTTCAAAAGTATGGAGAGGAAAAAATATTTGAAGCAAGACTTCTTGAGAGAGATGAGTCTTTCCTAAGACGATTCCTTACTAAAGAGCTTTGTGTTAAATTAAACTTGTTCCAATATGTTAAGAAAGACAAAAATTATGTTATTGATGAAATATCTGATGATGAAGGTTGGAAGGAAATAAGAGATACTTTAAGTAGCAGTTGTGGTATGGGGTCTATCCCTAATATAAGAGTTGTAGATATGTCAATGCTCGATAAAACATTAACTTTAGAACATGTTTTTGACGGCAGAGAACTTCAGATACAGTACGCTGTTGAAACTATTAAGTATATTGTAGACTTATGGAGACATAAGGTAGTTCTATATACTAACTTGGAGGGAAAGATTAGTAAGATTGTCTGTGATGAGAATAAGAAAATAACCTATGAATAGAAACTTAAAATTAATAGTTTTTTATTACTATACAGAGAACATAAGGTGTATTATTAAGTTGAACTTAATAATACACCTTATATGTTTTTATGAGCCATTTGTTGTAGAAGTAGTAGGAACAAATAAGATAAAATAAGTATCGGTTGTTATATTAGGCCGTTTGCTGTAAAATTATATATAGGATAAAATAAGTAACAGTCTATTAAATATAGAGGTGATTTTGTGCTAAAAAATATACAAAATACAAAAAAGTATTGGTTTGACTTTGTAAAAAATAATATATTACATCAAGGGTTAGAGCCGATACTAAAAGAATCCTGGTTAAGAAGTAAAGAATATAATATACACTTTTATAAATCAGATATAAAAAGAGCCTCAAAAATAGAATTAAGTAAAAAACTTAAAGAAAATGAAGAACTTATAAATATAGCTCGTCCTATAATGGAGAATTTATACAACATAGTGACTGGTTCAGGATTTATAATAATACTTACTGATAGAGAAGGATGTATTATTGATATAGTAGGCAACAAAGAGATGATGAAAATAGAGGATTTAAACTTTGAACTAGGTACTTACTGGTCTGAAGACTCCATTGGGGCAAATGCAATAGGAACTGCCCTTTATCTAGATAAACCTATACAGATGATAGGTCCGGAGCATTATTATTTAAAAAACCATGGTCTTACTTGTTCTACCGCTACTATACATGACTCAAAAGGGCAGATTATAGGTTGTATAAATATGTCTGGCTATTATTCAAAGGCTCATTCACATACTACAGGAATAGTAGTTTCAGGAGCCTATTCTATAGAAAAACAATTCTCCTTACTAGAATCTAATAGACTTCTAAATGTGATTTTTGATTCTATGTCAGAGGGAATGCTTCTGCTTGATGATGAGTTAAATATTATAAGAACAAATAAGATGGCTTCTAAAATACTTGGTATTGGTGAAGAGGAAATATTAGATTCAAATATTAAGTCATTACTTAGAGATATAGAATTCATAAATAAGACGCTAAAGGTAGAAAAAACTTATCACAATTTAGATTGCAGTTTTTATGTGAGAAATAAAAGAGTTAAATGTAGTATAAATGCATTTCCCCTTATCATAAATGGAGGAATTCAGGGAAATGTAATAACCTTTAAAGATGAAGGATATATGCATAAAGTAGCTAACACTATTGCAGGTTTTTCTGCTTCTTATAAGTTTGAGAATATTGTAACTGAAAATGATAAAATGCGCAAATCTATTGAGTTTGCCAAAAAAGCAGCTCTTACTAGTTGTAATATCCTAATAGAAGGACCTAGTGGCACTGGTAAAGAATTATTTGCCCAGTCTATACATAATTACAGCCATAGAGGTAGTGGACCTTTTGTGGCAGTAAACTGTGCTTCGCTTCCTAAAGAGCTTATGGAAAGTGAGCTTTTTGGATATGAAAAAGGGGCATTTACAGGGGCAACTAAAGAGGGACATCCAGGCAAATTCGAGTTAGCTAATGGAGGCACTATATTCTTGGATGAAATTGGTGAACTTCCATTAGATATGCAGTCAAAGCTTTTAAGAGTTTTAGATAACAATAAAATAACTAGGCTTGGAGGTACTTATGAAAAAACATTAAATGTTAGGGTAGTAGCAGCTACAAATAGAAATTTGGTGGATGAAATAAAGAATAAAAACTTTAGGGAGGATTTATACTACAGATTGAATGTGATGAGTATAAAAACCATACCACTAAAGGAAAGAGTTGAAGATATAGAGACTTTAGCTAATTACTTCGTAAATAGACTAAATATTAAAAATCTTAATAAGTTTAAGGTGTTAAGTAAAAATTATATTGATATTATTAAGAATTATAGTTGGCCTGGGAATGTAAGAGAATTGAGAAATGCGGTAGAACGTTCTTATTATCTTTGTGAAGAGGATAACATTGGAGAAGAATATTTACTAGATTACTTAGTTAACAAAAAAACAATTGAGGTAGAGGACAATAAAAGGGTTTTAACTATAGAGGAACTTGAAAAGGAAAGTATAATAAGTGCTGTTAAACAAAATAAGGGTGATTTAATCAAGGCTGCACAAATGCTTAATATAAGTAGAGCTACTATATATAGAAAAATAAAAAAATATGGCATAAGTGTATAGTGTTTAGTGAAAAAGTTTGCAGTGGAAATATATGTATCTCAAATTGTGAAAAAGATAACTGGAAATCTCAAAGTGAGACGATGAAGCATCTCATTTTGAGATTTTATTTTTATGTAACATTGAAAATAAAGAGTTTTAACTTTGGCACATATATTGCTATATATAAATAATGAATAATAAAATGGTTGAAATTTATATAAAACAGTAATCAAATTAGGGATATTTTAGGAGGAACGAAAGATGTCAAGATTTACATTACCAAGAGATATTTATTTTGGAGAAAACACTTTAGAAGTATTAAAAGACTTGAAAGGTAAAAAAGCTATAGTTGTTGTTGGTGGAGGCTCAATGAAAAAATTTGGGTTTCTTGATAAAGTAGAAGCTTACTTAAAAGAAGCTGGAATGGAAGTTAAATTAATAGAAGGCGTTGAACCAGATCCATCTGTTGAAACTGTTATGGAAGGTGCAAGAGTTATGAGAGAATTTCAACCAGATTGGATAGTTTCAATAGGCGGGGGTTCACCAATTGATGCAGCTAAAGCAATGTGGATATTCTATGAGTACCCAGAGTTTACTTTCGAGGAAGCAGTGATTCCTTTCGGAATACCAGAGTTAAGACAAAAAGCTAGATTCGTAGCAATACCATCTACAAGTGGAACAGCTACAGAAGTTACAGCTTTTTCTGTAATAACTGACTATAAGGCTAAAATAAAATATCCTTTGGCTGACTTTAACTTAACACCAGATATAGCTATAATTGATCCAGAGCTTGCACAAACAATGCCAGCAAAATTAACAGCTCACACTGGAATGGATGCATTAACTCACGCAATAGAGGCTTATGTAGCAAGTGCAAGATCATATTTCTCAGATCCACTTGCAATGCAAGCTATAGTTATGACAAAAGAGCAATTAGTAAAGTCTTATGAAGGAGATAAGGATGCTAGAAATGAAATGCACATAGCTCAATGTTTAGCTGGAATGGCATTTTCAAATGCATTGTTAGGAATCACTCACAGTATGGCACATAAAACTGGTGCGGTGTTCCATATTCCACACGGATGTGCTAATGCAATATTCCTTCCATATGTAATTGATTTTAATAAAAAAGCCTGTGGAGATAGATATGCTGCTATAGCTAGAAATTTGGGTTTGGTTGGAAATAATGATGATGAACTAGTGGATTCATTAACAGCTATGATTCAAGATATGAACAAGAAGATGGAAATACCTCTAACACTAAAAGAATATGGTGTAACTGAGGAAGAATTTAAGGCAAATGTTGACTTTATATCAGAAAATGCAGTAAAAGACGCATGTACTGGATCAAACCCAAGATCAATATCTGTAGAAGAAATGAAAAAAGTATTTGAATGTTCGTTTACTGGAGAAAAAGTTAATTTCTAAGATTTAGACTCACAGACAATTCATGTTCTAATAGTTTTAGAGTATGCAGGTGAAGCATAACGCAAATAATACAAAATCTCAAAGGTAGAATTAAATATATGTCATTTTGAGATTTTGTTTTTTAATATAAATAAACAAACTATAAACATAAAAATTACTATTAAATCAATGTAAAAACTGTAATAACCTAGGAGGATTTATATGTATAAGATTGTTGAAAGAAGAGAGATAGCTCCAAATATTTATTTAATGGATATAGAAGCACCAAGAGTTGCTAAATCAGCAAAACCAGGTCAGTTCATTATAGTAAGGATAGATGAGAAGGGTGAAAGAGTTCCTCTTACCATTTGTGATTATGATATAGAAAAAGGAACTGTAACTATAGTATTCGCAACTATAGGAAGTTCAACTAATAAATTGGCTACTTACAAAGCAGGAGACTCTGTTGCAGACTTTGTAGGACCACTTGGACAACCTTCAGAATTTATTCATGAAGACTTAGAAGAGTTAAAGAAACAGAAGATAGTATTTGTTGCAGGGGGTGTTGGTGCAGCTCCAGTATACCCTCAAGTTAAATGGTTAAGACAAAATGGCGTAGATGTAGATGTTATTGTTGGAGGAAAGACAAAAGATTATTTACTTCTTATTGATGAAATGAAAGAATTGGGAGCTAATGTATATCCTTGTACAGATGATGGATCAGCCGGGTTCAAGGGGTTAGTAACAAATCAATTAAAAGAACTTATTGATGGTGGAAATAAGTATGATGTTGCTATAGCTATAGGCCCTATGATTATGATGAAATTTGTAGCCAAGCTTACAAAAGAATATAACTTAAAAACTATAGTAAGTCTAAATACATTGATGGTAGATGCAACCGGAATGTGTGGAGCATGTAGAGTTACTGTAGGAGACGAAACCAAATTCGCCTGTGTTGATGGTCCAGAATTTGATGGTCATTTAGTAGATTTCGATGAGGCAATGAGAAGACAAACCCTTTATAAGAGTGAGGAAGGTAGAAAACTTGTTGCTAAAGAAAAAGCGGAAGGTCATAAATGTAGTTGTATGGAGGGAAAAAACTAATGGAAACAATGGTAACAAATAGAATGATAAGAATAGCAATAAAGGAGCAAGAGCCAGAAGTAAGAGCAGCTAATTTTGAGGAAGTTTGCTTAGGATACACAGAGGAAGAGGCTATGATAGAAGCTTCAAGATGTCTTAACTGTAAAAATGCTAGATGTGTAGGAGATTGTCCTGTATCTATAAACATACCAGATTTTATTAGCAAAGTTAAAGATGGCGAGTTTGAAGAGGCTGCAAAGATTATAGCAAAGTCTAGTGCACTGCCAGCGGTTTGTGGAAGAGTATGTCCACAAGAAAACCAATGTGAAGGAAAATGTGTACTTGGAATAAAAGGAGATGCAGTAGCTATAGGTAAGCTTGAAAGATTTGTAGCTGATTGGTCAAGAGAAAATGATATAGACTTATCAGAAAGAAAGCCAAGCAATGGCAAAAAAGTAGCTGTTATAGGAAGTGGTCCTGCTGGCTTAACTTGTGCAGGAGACTTAGCTAAAGAAGGATATGATGTTACTATATTTGAAGCACTACATGAAGCAGGTGGGGTTTTAGTTTATGGTATACCAGAATTCAGACTTCCGAAGGATACAGTAGTTAAGCATGAAGTTGAAAATGTTAAAAAGCTTGGAGTTAAGATAGAAACTAACGTAATAGTAGGAAGAACTGTTAAGATAGACGAACTTATGGAAGAGGAAGGCTTTAATGCTGTATTTATAGGTTCCGGTGCTGGACTTCCTAAGTTTATGGGAATACCAGGAGAAAACTTAAATGGAGTATTTTCTGCAAATGAATTCCTAACAAGAAACAATTTAATGAAAGCTTTTAAAGAAGATTTCGATACACCAATTAAAGCAGGAAAGAAAGTTGCTGTAGTGGGTGGAGGAAATGTTGCTATGGATGCGGCAAGAACTGCACTGAGACTTGGAGCAGAAGTTCATATAGTTTACAGAAGATCAGAAGCAGAACTTCCTGCAAGAGTAGAAGAAGTACATCATGCAAAAGAAGAAGGTGTAATTCTTGATGTACTAACAAACCCAATAGAAATTATCGGAGACGAAAAGGGTTGGGTTACAGGAATGAAATGTGTGAGAATGGAACTAGGAGAACCGGATGCATCTGGCAGAAGAAAACCTGTTGTAGTAGAAGGTTCAGAATTTGTAATGGAAGTTGATACAGTAATAATGTCACTTGGAACTTCACCAAACCCATTAATTGCATCAACTACTAAAGGATTAGAAATAAACAATCGTAAATGTATAGTGGCACAGGAAGAAACGGGTCTTACTTCAAGAGAAGGAGTATATGCTGGAGGAGATGCTGTAACAGGGGCTGCTACAGTTATACTAGCTATGGGAGCTGGAAAGAAGGCTGCTGCAGCCATTAATGAATTTTTAAGAAAATAAAAATTCATTAATAATAATATTTGCCCCTAAATTTTTATATAATTTGATAAGGGATTTAGTATTGAAAATAAAATTAATTTTCAGTACTAAATCCTAATTTTATTTTAGGTAAGTTTTTGTGTAATATAGAAGTTTGACAATTAATATATTATTCTCCCATATTATGATATGGTATAATTGAAATATTGTACAAGCAATAATCGGATTATTTACTATTGCTTAGAAATTAATACGGTGTTTATTTAAGAAATATCATATGAAACTCAGATTATATAAATCCTTAGGAGGTGGTTAACATTAAAATAGTAATAAAGTCATTTAAATACATAATAAGTATTTTGTTTATCCTTATTTTTTTACTATTTATAATCAACCTAATAGTAACCCATGAGGCTAGCAAATACATTCTAGATAAAAATTCGTCTATTCCAAAGGTTGATGCAGTAATAATTCCTGGTGTATTTGTATATTCTTCTGGTAAGGTATCAGATATTTTAAAGGATAGACTTGATACAGCTTTAGAATTACTGAAAAATAATAAAGATCTTAAAATAATAGTAACGGGCGATCACGGTGATCCGAATTATGATGAAGTCAATGCTATGAGAAATTATTTAGAACAAAGAGGGATTCCAACTGCCAATATATTTATGGATCATGCAGGTTTTAGTACATATGAAAGTATTTATAGAGCAAAAGAAATATTTGATGTAAATAAGGCAGTTATTGTAACCCAAGATTATCACTTGAAAAGAGCCGTATATATAGGAAGAAAGAAAGGTATAGAGGCTTATGGAGTAACTGCTGATAAGCACGTATATGTAGAGATAAAAAAATATCAAGTAAGAGAAAGTTTTGCAATATGTAAAGACTTCTTTTTAGTAAATGTACTTAGAATAGAACCTAAGTTTTTGGGAGATAAAATACCTGTAATGAATAGCGACGGTAGGATAACTCATGATAAAAAGAATGAATAAATATGCGAGGGTAAAAATGAACAAGAAAAAAGTAATAACATTTTTTATATTAATAATTGTTATAATTCTCATAGCAGCAGGCTATATTATTAAAACTAACCCAGAAGCTAGAGGGATTATTAATAAAAAAATAAATGAATTTGAAGGAAAGACATTAAATGAAAAATTCCAAACAAAAATTAAATCGGGAAATCTGGCTACAGATTATAATATTGATCAGGTTTTAAGTGATGTAGATAAATTTCAGTTGAATACTTTAAATATACCTATAGTAATAAATATAGAGAACTTATCTTCAAGTAGTATGATTGTAGATAAATCTAGTGAAGATAAGGCAAAGAGCTTAATTAAAAAATTAAATGGAAAAAAGATAAATATAATATTAGAACCTTACCCATGGATAGATAATGGTAGTAAATACGAAACAGCCTGGAAACCTGATAACATAAATACTTTCTTTTGGAATTGGAAGACAAATGTGTTAAAAGTACTAATTGATGACATTGCAGTACCTTATCATGTAGATGCATTAAATATAGGGTCAAGTTTTGTAAATATGGAATATGCAGAAGGATATTGGTGCGATACCATAGAATATGTTAGATTATATTATAAGGGATTAATAACCTATAGAACAGGTTGGTGGTATACTGCTGAATGGAAACCAGAAACTACACAAGCCTATGAAAAAAAATTAAATAATAGAATGTTTTCAAAGTTGGATTTTATATCTATTGCAGCTTATTTTGAACTTACAGATAAAGATAACAATACAGTAGAAAACTTAGAAAGTTCTATACAAAGTACTCAAATATATGATAGAAAACAAAATATAAAAAAAGAAATTAAAAATTTTCATAATAAATGGGATAAGCCTATTTTCTTTGGAGAACTTGGATTTCCTAAAATCAATAAAGCTTCAGTTCATCCATGGGATCCATATCAAAATAATATTGTAAATAACGTTGAGCAGGCAAATTGTTTTGAGGCTTATCGAAGATCATTCGAAAATGAATCATGGTTTTTAGGGTTTTCAATATTTGCAATAGGTGAAAAGAGTTTGGATAAACGTTATTATCCAAGTGATGAGAGTACTTTAATTATTAAAAATTGGTATAACAAAGTAAATAAATGAAGTAAAATTTGAATTTAGACTGTAATATTAGATAGGGTAGTCATCTAGAGAAAAAGAAAAGCATCCCAGTTATAGCATAGTGACTGGGATGCTTGTTATAGCCTAATCTTTATGAAGTTTTTTGTAATAAAACATTTCGAAGTCTTCCTTAGACATAGGTTTTCCGAAAAAGTAACCCTGCATTTCGTCACATTTATTTAACTTAAAGAAGTTAACCTGTTCTTGATTCTCAACCCCTTCCGCAACCACTCCCAGTGCCATGCTTTTTCCTAAGGCTAAAACTGTTGATGCAATTATTGAATGATCCTTTACCCCATCAATTTTACTTACGAAAGATTTATCAATTTTTAATTTATTTACAGAAAAACTATTTAACTGACTTAAAGAAGAGTAGCCAGTACCGAAATCATCTATTGCAAACTTTATTCCCATTGCTTTTAGCTCATTAATCATCTTAATGGTATGCTCAACATTCTGCATAGCTATGCTTTCGGTAATTTCTAACTCTAAGTAGCGAGGATCTAGTCCAGTTTCTTCTAACACATTAGATACCATTGTTGTTAAATCTTGAAGTTGAAATTGAAGTGCTGAAAGATTAACAGCTACTGTCAAAGGTGGTAATCCAGCATTTTGAAAAGCCTTGGTTTGAGCACAGGCAGTACGGAGCACCCATTCGCCAATAGGAACAATTAGTCCAGTCTCTTCAGCTAAAGGAATAAATTTTGCGGGAGGAACTAGTCCCCAATTAGGATGTTGCCAGCGTATTAAGGCTTCCATTCCAATTATTTGCTCTGTTTCAGTGCTCACCTTTGGTTGATAATAAACTACAAATTCTTTATACTCTAAAGCCCTGCGTAAGCTATTTTCCATTGCCAATCGTTCAAGAGCCTTTTCATTTAATGCTGGTGTGTAAAGTTGAAAATTGTTTTTTCCTTTTTCTTTAGCACGATACATAGCTACATCAGCATTTGTAAGTAAGGTTTCAACGTCTTTCCCATCGTCAGGGTAAATGGTAACACCAATACTAACAGAGATATAAAGTTCGTGGGAGTCAATTATTATAGTCTCTCTGATGGTTTCGAGAATCTTAGTAGCTATGTTACCTATGTTTTCTTCATGAGCTATAGCAGGCAATAAAATTACGAACTCGTCACCGCCTATTCTAGCAACTGTATCTGTTTCATTTACACAACTTTTTAATCTTACAGCAATTTCTTTTAGTAATTTATCACCAATATCGTGACCTAGGGTATCATTAATAAGCTTAAATCTATCCAGATCAAGATACATAATCGCAAGGTTTTGATTAGTGTGTTTAGAGTGAGAAATTTCAAGCTCTATACGATCTTTCAATAAAAGTCTGTTAGGTAAATCTGTTAAAGAATCGTAGAAAGCCTGGTATCTTATAGTTTCCTCGTAGTGTCTTCTTTCTGTAATATCACGTAGTATGATAGTAAAGAAAAATCTATCATCTACATAAAACTTACTTATTGTAGCTTCAAGTGGTAAGTTTGAATTATTCTTTTTGCGGCCGAGAATTTCTAAGTTTTTTTCTGGAAATTTACTATTCACATCGAGGTTAGTGCAATCATTGTAACAAAGCTCTGGAATAAGCATGTTTATGCTGGCTCCAATTACTTCATTAGATGCATAACCGAAAATTTTTTCTGCTGAAGGATTAATATATCCGATTATGCCATTGACATCGATGGTGATAATTCCCTCTATTGCATGATTGATTATTGAACTTGCAAAGGCATCATTTTGGTCAAGTGTTATTTCTGTACGTCTTGCCTGTAATAAACGACTTAGACGTTTGCGTAGAACAGCCCAGTTTATAGGTTTGCCAATATAATCGGTAGCTCCAGCCTCAAAAGCCAAGTTTACAGACTCCTCGTCATCTAAAGAAGTAATCATAATTACCGGCGTATTCCTACCTTGCGGTAATTGTTGCAATTGAGCACATGCAGAGACACCATCTATTTCTGGCATCATAAAATCCATTAAAATTATGTCAGGCTTTCGTTCTTCGAATAAGGAGAGAACTTGCTTACCATTCTTGGCTTCAATAACTTCATATCCATCCTTTTCCAGGAACTCTCGTAATGTGAATCTCATAAATCTAGAATCGTCGGCTACAAGAATTAAAGATTTTCTTTTGTCAAACATTTTATCTATCATAATTTCTCTTTTCCTATAGTTCCCTTCTATTTTTTCAAGTATATAATTGTTTATTATATTACATTTTAATTATACGATTAGCTTTATTATTAGTACAACATTTTATAATAATTATTTACTAACTATGAACATGACTATGATTCTCTTTTAATAATAATATAGTACCTATAATCATTATCGGAAGGGATACAAAGAACATTATACTTGGAATATCTCTACAAATTATAAAATAGTTTAATTACTTAGAATCAGAAAAGATAGCTTCCTTAATTTTATTGTAAGCATATTCTATTGAAGAATCTAAATTATTGTTATTTTTCCCTCCACCTTGCGCAGCAAGTTCACTTCCTCCACCTTTTCCGTCAATTAGGGTTATTGCATCCTTTAAAAGAAGATTCATGTTGATAGTATTTACATCCTTTGAACGCATAAATATAAGTTGAGCTTTATCCTCAGTTTTTGCTCCAAATAAAACTACAACCTTTGAAAAGGAAACTAATTTTGAAGCCAAGAGAGAAACATATTTTAGATCAACCTTATCATATATAGATTTAAGAATCCGAATACCTTCTATATTTTCGCAGGAGTTTAGCATACTTTGAACTTCGTACTGGGCAACTTCTGCTTTTAGTGAAGCTTTTTCAGAAAGAGCTTTATTAAGTTCCCCTGAAAGTTTTTCAACTTCATTTAAAAGATTGTTAGTGTTACAGGATAAAAGATTAGACATTTTGTCTATCCATTGATGTTTAGTAAGGTAGTCACAAATCGCTCTTGAGCCGCATATAAACTCAATTCTTGTGCCAGAGTTAATTTTAGTTAGCTTAGTTACCTTAATTGCCTGTACCTCGATTGTTGAATTAGGGTGTAGTCCATCACAGGGACTTATATGCATATCGCCAATTTTAACTATTCTAATTTTTTCACCTGGTTTTAGAGAGACTTTTTTTAATGATAATTTTTTTAACTCAGATTTAGTTGGATATAGTATTTCTACTGCAATATTGTCAAAAATTATTTTGTTACACATTTCCTCACAATTTTTAATTTCAGAAACTCCAATAATTTTATCAACATCAATATATGAAGAACTATCTCCAATATGAAAAGCTATCGTACTTAAGTTGAATAATTGAAATAAAGAAGAAGAAATTATATGTTGGCCTAAGTGCTGCTGCATATAATCATATTTTCTTTTCCAATCTATAATGCATTTAACCTTATGTATTTTAGAAGGTTTTACTTCAATAACGTGGTATATTTTTTCGTTTTCTTCGTATACATGAGTTACAGGTGATCCGTTTATATAACCGACATCACATGGATGGAATTTACTTTGGGGATAAAAATAGGTTTTATCAAGTTCAATATGATAATTGTTATTCTTCTCAATTGTATTTATGATCTCTGCAGTAAAGTCTTTCTGATATGGATTTTCATAGTAAAGATTTTCCAACATTGAACAACTCCTTTGAATACTGTATTGTTGCCGCATATATATTTTAACACAAAAAAGAGAACCTCAATCTGTATTTTTCACTAAAATTTACAGATTGAGACTCTTTTTATAAATTATTTAATACCTTTAATTTTTCCTCTTAGTGCTCTTAAACGTCCATTTACGTAGTTAATAAGTTCAGATTTATTATTTTTTACTTCCGCAGGAGCATTAGAAACTATACTAATAATATCTAATTTATTTCCTTTTATCTGCTCAGCAACTTCATAAGCTAAACAAATATTTTTTACTTTCCAGTATGCATTGTTAAATTCGTCTACTTGTCTTTTATTATAATAGCCTTTTTCAATACCAAATTGGAATAAGTCCGCAGCTGCTTCTAGTTCTTCTAAATCTTCAGCTTCTAAAGTTTCGTTAATGAGAACTTGAAATGGTTTCATTTATAGTACCCCCTTTAATGAGATAATAATATTTTAAACTTATAATATGATTCATATACTGGATTATATTGGTTCATATACTAGATGAACCATATTTTATCCGATGACTACCCGCTCTAATACTTCTCTTCCTACCGTCAGAGAAGTAAAGAGCGGGTACGTCCCTGGATTCGTTCAACTAAGAATCAGGTGGGGGTTAAATGCCTAAATGGCATTTAACGGGCAAAGCCCCGGGGTCGTAGACAAACCACATCTGATTCAAGTTTCACTTCATATGTAAAGTATAGTTCATATATAAATCTTATACAATAAATCAGCTATAATAATAACATCTTTTATCAAAAATATAAATACATTATTTATTAAAAATATTTATATTTATATATTTTTTTCTCAAAATACATTATTTGCTACTTATTGTCAAGTACTTCTGTAAAAAAAATGAATGAAAAGTCTTTACTGAATACAAATTTTGATATATAATATTTAATTGTAAGTGAATAACTGAGGTAGAGGAGCAGAATTTAAGAGTAAGATTGTGGAGATAAGCACTATGAAGCAATTAGAAAGGAAATTCTGCCGAAGTATACAGTAGAGGCTTTAATGCTGTATTGCTGGTTTTGCATAGAATATGTGCAGGACTGTCACAACGGACTAGTTTGTGGAGAGCTATCATTCATTGTAGAAATAATGTGTTTATGTCTGTAAATACAGGTTTCAATGCTCTGAGTGTATGCTTAGGGCATTTTTTATATTTATCTTAGTTATGTCACTTATCGGAAAAGTAAAAACCGATAAGGAGGTAGAAAAATGGATAATAGAGCAGAAAAGAAGAGTGAAAATAATAATGAACTTAGAAGAAGCTTAACGGCAAGACATCTTAATATGATTGCAATGGGGGGGCCATTGGAACAGGTATATTCTTAGCTCTTGGAGCTACAATTAACCAAGCTGGCCCAGGGGAGCATTAGCTGCTTATGGTTGTATAGGTATTATGGTTTATTTTTTAATGACTAGTTTAGGTGAAATGGCAACATTTATGCCAGACTCAGGTTCTTTTGGAACATATGCATCAAAATTTGTTGATCCAGCCTTTGGATTTGCAATGGGGTGGAATTATTGGTACAATTGGGCAATTACTGTTGCAGCGGAAATGGTTGCAGGTGCCCTTCTTATGAAATATTGGTTTCCTGATGTGCCAGCGCTTCTTTGGAGTGTTTTATTCCTTATATTAATAGTTGTGCTTAATCTTTTATCAGCAAGAGCTTATGGTGAATCAGAATACTGGTTTGCAAGTATTAAAGTTATTACAGTTATTATATTTTTATTAGTAGGTGTTGCAACAATAGTAGGAATAATAGGTGGGCAGGCAGTAGGGTTTAAAAACTTTACAGTTGGAGAAGCACCATTTGTTGGAGGAGCTAAATCAATTTTCATGGTATTTTTAATTGCTGGTTTTTCGTTCCAAGGAACAGAACTTGTTGGTGTGGCAGCTGGAGAAAGTGAAGATCCAGAGAAGAATATACCAAAAGCTATTAATACAATATTCTGGAGAATATTGATATTCTATTTAGGAACAATATTTGTTGTAGGTGCATTAATTCCTTATATGGATGCTGGAGTTGATACAAGTCCTTTTACAATGGTATTCGAGAAAGCTGGTATAGCAGCAGCGGCTTCATTAATGAATGCAGTTATCCTAACTTCAGTATTATCAGCAGGAAACTCAGGAATGTATGCTTCAAGTAGAATGTTATATGCAATGGCTAAGGATGGTAAGGCACCAGCATGGCTTGCAAAAGTTAACTCAAGAGGAGTTCCTATAAATTCTTTAATAGCTACTACAATAGTAGCATCACTTTGTTTCTTAACAGGCCTTTATGCAGAGAAAACTGTTTATGTATGGCTTGTAGCAGCTTCAGGACTTGCAGGTTTTGTTACATGGATTGGTATAGCATTATGCCATTATCGTTTCCGTAAAGCTTATGTTGCTCAAGGACGTGACTTAGGAAAGTTAAAGTATGTAGCAAAGCTATTTCCGTTAGGACCAATTATAGCCCTAGTATTATGTACAGTTGTTACATTGGGCCAAGGACTTAGCTATTTTGAAGCAGATAAAATAGACTGGAGTGGAGTAATTTCTTCATATATTGGATTACCATTATTTATAGCATTATGGTGGGGATATAAAAGAAAACACAATACAAAAGTTGTTGACTTAATGGATGTTGATTTTTCTACTAATGAAAAAAATATATCTTAATAATAATTAACTACTTAAAATAGCCCTAGTAAGTTATCACTAAATTGTGCTAACTAGCTAGGGTTATACTGATTTCTAGCTATTAATAAAACTTTATTATGGTATCTTTGATAAGTTTTTTTTAAATATGAAAGTTGCTATTTTAACATACTGTATAGATACACAAATCTAGTTGCGTGTTCTTGCTCATCTGTAATAATTTCATAAAGCATATCTCTCATCTGCATTGTACGAAGCATAGAGAAAATTTTCCTATATAATTCAACAGCTTCAAGTTCACCATTTATGCTGCTTTCTACAGCAGGTAGTAGAGATTTATATTCCTCAACCTTTGGATCAGGAACGTCATATTTTTTTCCAGTAAGCATATAAACAATATTTTGAAACATTTTGTAATGTTTCATTTCATCCTTGTAAGCAAATTCAATTTGTTTACGAACTTTATCCTTGTCAGTCATTCCTATCATTTTTTTGTATTTTATTGTATCATGTTTTTCATCCTTCATTGCCTCAGTAATAAGATTTAATAAAGTTTGATCTTGACGATACATGCTCATGCAATAATCGCAGTCATTAATATTCCTATCGTTGAACAAGGTATGTTCCTCCTTAATATTAGTAATAATAAATAGGAAGGCTTGCTAAAAGCACTTCAATATATTCTATGTGATATACTAATATCTGAGCACTAAAGAATTGTTTTTGAATTTAATAGTATAAAAAATTTTTAAACTATTGAATTTTTTAAAATAAACTGTTATTATATCACTATAGTAATTTAAAACTTTATCATGATGAATTGGTAAAGTAAAAGATGGGGAAGTGAAGTAGATGATAAATTGGAGAAGATATATACCAGAGGGTACAAGGGACATTTTATTTCAAGAGTGCAGCGGAAAAATAGAACTAGAAAATATTTTAAGAAAAATTTATATAGATAGCGGGTTTTTAGAGGTAATATCGCCAACATTGGAATTTTATGATGTATTTAGTGGAGAAAATGCTACGTTACCTCAAGAAAAAATGTATAAGCTTTTTGATAGTCAAGGAAGAATATTAGTTTTAAGAGCGGATATGACAACACCTATAGCTAGAATAGCTGCTACTAAATTAAGAGATATAGCTCATCCGTTAAAGTTATGCTATACATCAAATGTATATAGATTAAATGAAAGTTTGAATGGTAAAAATAGTGAATTTACTCAATCAGGTATTGAGATAATTGGAGTTAAGAGCATTAAAGCAGATGCAGAAGTAATAATAACAGGTATAGCAGCACTACTTAAATGTGGCCTTAAAGATTTTAAAGTTGAATTAGGTCAGGCTGAATTTTTCAAAGCCATTATGGAAGAGATTGATTTAATGGATGACGAGAAGGAAAAGTTAAGAAGATTTATAGAAGATAAAAACTTTACTGCTCTTTCAGAACTTTTACAGGATAAAGAGGATAAGATAGATGAAAAGAATCTGTGTATTTTAAAAGAACTTCCAAAGCTGTTTGGAGATATAAAGGTACTGGATAAAGCTGCGGAGTTAACAGATAATGTTAAAGCACTTGAGGCACTAGAGAGCATAAGAAAAGTTTATAATATAATACAAAGTACAGGACTTTCTGAGTATTTATCTATAGATTTAGGTATGGTGCAGAATTTAAATTATTATACAGGAATAATTTTTAGAGGATATGCTCACGGGGTAGGTGGAAGCATACTAAGTGGAGGAAGATACGATAATCTTCTATCTCAGTTTGGAGAGGAGCAACCTGCTACAGGGCTTGCTATAGATGTAGATAGTATAATGGCAGCTCTTGAAAATTCTGAATCTAAGAGGGCAAAGAATAGGGAAAAAGTATTAATTTATTATAAAGAAGATAGTTTTAAAGAGGCCTACAGCAAAGCAGTAGAATTTAGAAAAAATAATATAGTTGCAGAACTTAGTCTCATGGATTCAGAAGAGGAAGCAATGGAATATGCGAAAAAGAAGGGAATAAATAGAGTTATTAAAATTAATGATTAGGTAATGTTTTTAGAAAAAGGTAGATTTTTTATATCAATAATTAAATGGAATGGGGAGCTTCAGTATGGAAAATAAAAAAACTGTTAGGATAGCTTTAACAAAAGGAAGAATTGAAGAGAGTGCTATAGATATATTTCAGGCAGCGGGAATAGATTGCAGTCAGCTTTTAAATAAAGGAAGGAAGCTTATATTCCGTAATGAAGATTGTAATATAGAATTTGTCCTTGTAAAAGCTGCAGATGTTTTAACTTATATAGAACATGGTGTTGTTGACATTGGTATAGTTGGAAAAGATACATTGATGGAGCAGAATAAAAAGTTTTATGAAGTTCTAGATTTAAGATTTGGTTGTTGTAAGTTCTCTGTAGCAGGACCTAAAAATTCAAATTTTTATCAAGGATATAACAAAAAGAAAATAGCTACAAAATACCCTAATGTAGCAAGAGATTATTTTAGAAAAACTGGACAGGATGTAGAAATTATAAAGATAGAAGGTTCTGTTGAGTTAGCGCCAATATTAGGCTTAGTTGATGCAATAGTTGATATAGTAGAAACAGGTAGTACTTTAAAAGAAAATGGGTTGACGGTTTATGAAGACATATGCAGTATAAGTGCAAGAATGATAGTAAATGTAGCTAGTATTAAAATGAAAAAGGACGAAATAGAAGAAATAATAGAAAAAGTTCAAAGGGAAGTTAAAAGAAGAGAAGAGATAACTGAGGACTAAGAATTAATTGTCTTTTAATTCCTAGATAGATCATATTGGAGGATGCATTATGGAAAAAGAAATTATAAGTATAGTATATGGTAATACAGAAGAAGGAAGTAGATATCTAAGTACATTGAGAGACAGAGAGGAAAGTGTTCAGCAGGAAGTAATCCTCAGGGTTGAAGAAATACTAAATAATATAAAAGAGCAGGGAAATAGAGCTTTAATAGAGTATACTAATAAATTTGATAGTGAAAATGTTAATGAAAATAATCTTTGTGTAAACAAAGAAGAAATAGAAGAGGCTTATAAGATTGTAGATAAGGAATTCCTAGAAGCCATCAAATTAGCGGCTGAAAACATTAGATTTTTCCATGAAAAACAAAAGAAAAATTCATGGATGGTAACAAAAGAAATGGGAGTAATACTAGGACAAAATATTCGTCCTTTAGAAAATGTAGGGATATATGTACCGGGAGGTACTGCATCCTATCCATCATCCGTATTAATGAATGCAATACCTGCTAAAGTGGCTGGAGTTACTAATGTAGTGATGGTTACACCTCCTTCAAAGGATGGAAGTATAAATCCTAATATACTTGTAGCAGCAGACATAGCAGGTGTAGATAAAATATATAAAGTAGGTGGAGCTCAAGCAGTAGGTGCCCTTGCCTTTGGTACAGAAACTATAGATAAGGTAGATAAGATAGTGGGACCGGGGAATATATATGTAGCAATGGCTAAAAAGAGTGTCTATGGATATGTAGATATAGATATGATAGCAGGACCAAGCGAGATTTTGATTATAGCTGATGAGGAAGCAAATCCAGAATATATAGCAGCAGATTTAATGTCTCAAGCAGAACATGATAGGTTAGCTTCATCAGTATTAGTTACTAATTCATTAAAACTGGCAGAAGAAGTTAAGTCAGAATTGACAAGACAAGTAGAAAGCTTAAGTCGTAAGGATATAATATTAGATTCTTTACAGAATTACGGTGTAATAATAATAGTAGATAGCATAAAAGAAGCAATAGATATGTCTAATAAAATAGCACCGGAACATTTAGAACTTTGTGTAAAAGAACCATTTTTAATACTAGGAGATATTAAAAATGCAGGTTCAATATTCTTAGGTGATTATGCACCAGAACCTCTTGGAGATTATATAGCAGGACCTAATCATGTGCTTCCAACTAGTGGAACAGCAAGATTCTTCTCACCACTTTCTGTAGATGATTTTGTGAAGAAATCAAGCTTTATACACTATTCAAAAGAGGCCCTTTTAGGAGTAGGGAAAAAGATAGTTAAGCTTGCAGAAACAGAAGGACTTACAGCTCACGCTAATTCCATAAGTGTAAGAATGAAATAGAAGTGGAGGAGTAAAGATATGAGCACTGATAGAATAGCTCAACTTGATAGAAAGACAAATGAAACTAACATTACTATAGAAGTCAATTTAGATGGAGACGGAATATACAATATAGATACTGGAATCGGTTTTTTTGATCATATGCTTACTCTTGCTGCAAAGCATGGGATAATGGATTTGAATGTAAAAGCTGAGGGAGATCTATATGTAGATGCCCATCACACTGTAGAGGATGTAGGAATAGCACTTGGAAAGTGTATTGAGAAGGCATTAGGGGATAAGAAGGGAATAACAAGATATGGCACATCATTTCTTCCTATGGACGAAACTTTAGCTTTGGTTTCTATGGATATAAGTGGTCGTCCTTATTTGGTTTTTGAAGCTGAATTTAACTCTCCGATGGTTGGAGAAATGGATACAGAGCTAGTAGAAGAATTTTTTAGAGCGGTAGCTTTTAATGCAGGAATAACTGTTCATGCAAAAGTGCTTTATGGTAAAAATGCTCATCATATGATAGAGGCGTTGTTTAAGGCTTTTGGAAGAGCGCTTAGGGAAGCAGTGACTAAGGATGAAAGAATAAAAGGTGTTATGTCAACAAAAGGAAGCCTGTAAGGAGGGATAATTTTGATTTCTATTATAGATTACGGTATGGGAAATTTAAGAAGTGTACAAAAAGCTTTAGAGAGTATTGGTGAAGAAGCAATAATAACTTCAGACAAAGAACAAATAGAGAAAAGTGATGGAGTAATTTTACCAGGAGTTGGAGCATTTCCAGATGCTATGGAAAATTTAAAAAGTAAAGGGCTAGATGAAACATTAAAACATGTAGTAGCTCAGAAAAAGCCTGTACTTGGAATATGCTTAGGAATGCAGTTATTATTTACTGAAGGTGAAGAAGTAAAACAATGTGAGGGATTAGGACTTATACAAGGAAAAATAAAAAAACTTTATGGAAATGTAAAAATTCCTCACATGGGGTGGAACAGTCTTAAAATTGATAAAAAGTGTGCATTACTTGAAGGCATAGATGAAGGCAGCTATGTGTATTTTGTACATTCTTTTTACGCAGAAATGGAAAATAAGGAAGATATTAGTGCAACAACTTTTTATGAAATTGATGTACCAGCAATAGTTAGTGATGGAAATTTATTTGGAGCACAGTTTCATCCAGAAAAAAGCGGAGATGTAGGAATACAGATGCTTAAGAATTTTGCAAAACTTACAAGGGGTTAAGGAGGATAAAATTATGATAATATTTCCGGCTATAGATTTAAAAGATGGAAAGTGTGTAAGACTTTATCAAGGAAAGATGTCATCTTCAGAGGTTGTTGGTGAAGATGCTGTGAAAACTGCTTTAGGTTTTAAAAACTCAGGGGCAGAATATCTGCATATGGTAGATTTAGATGGTGCTGTAAAGGGATCACTTCAAAATATAGATGTAGTGCTAAGCGTTATTAAGGAAGTCAACATACCTGTGGAGCTAGGTGGAGGTATAAGAGATTTAGAGACTATTGATACTCTTATAGAAAAAGGAATAAGCAGAGTTATACTTGGAACAGCAGCTTTAAATAATCCAGAAATGGTTAAAGAGGCTGTAAAAAAGCATGGTGAAAAGATTGCAGTGGGAATAGATGCTAAGGATGGATTAGTAGCTGTAGATGGATGGCTTAATGTGAGCAAGGTCAATTATATAGACTTTGCTAAGGAAATGGAAAAAATAGGAATAAAGACAATTATATTTACTGATATAAGTAAGGATGGTACACTTCAAGGTCCTAATTTAGAACAATTGTCTAAGATACAAAATAGTGTAAGCTGTAATATAATAGCTTCCGGTGGAATTAAAGATATTAACGATTTAAAAGCTATAAATGAAATGGGTATTTATGGAGCTATTACAGGTAAAGCAATATATTCAGGAAATATAGATTTAAAAGAAGCTATAGAGTTATGTAAATAATTATATTTAGAAGGTGTGATTAGTAATGAGTAAGTATTGGAGTGAAATCACCAAAAGTGTAGAACCTTATGTTTGTGGTGAACAGCCAAAAGATAAAAAGTATGTAAAACTAAATACAAATGAGAGTCCCTATGGCCCATCGCCAAAAGTGCTGGATGCAATAAAGAATGCAGCCAATGAGGACTTAAGATTATATCCAGATCCTAATTGTGATGAATTAAGTGAAACTATTGCTAAGTATTACAACTTGGATAAAAAGCAGGTTTTTATAGGTAACGGATCAGATGAAGTTTTAGCATTTGCATTCTTGACATTTTTTAATCAGGATGAAACTATAGTTTTTCCTGATATAAGCTATAGCTTTTATCCAGTGTATGGTAACTTATATAATATAGATTATAGACTGGCAAAGTTAAAGGATGATTTTTCAATTCCAGTTGATGAATTCTTAACTGAGAATGGAGGCGTAATTATTCCCAATCCTAATGCTCCAACAGGCAAGCAATTGGAGTTAGATTCTATAAAAAGCATTTTAGATAATAATCCTAATAAGGTGGTTATAATCGATGAAGCATACATAGATTTTGGAGGAACTTCAGCGGTAGGTCTTATAAGAGAGTATCCTAATCTTTTAGTGGTGCAGACACTATCTAAATCTCGTTCCTTAGCAGGAATTCGTGTAGGCTTTGCACTTGGTCAAGAGGAGCTTATAGATGGATTAAACAGAATAAAAAATTCCTTCAACTCCTATACAATAGATAGAGTTGCTGCTGTTGCTGCAGTAGAAGCAATAAAGGATGAAGAATATTTTAAAGAATGTACATCTAGAATAATAAAAACCAGAGGAAAAGTTACAGAAGAGTTAGGAGATCTGGGATTTAATGTTATACCTTCAAAGGCTAACTTTATTTTTGCCGGTCATCCTAAGTACCCTGCAGGAGAGCTTTTTGTTAAGTTAAGAGAAAAAGGGATATTGGTAAGATACTTTAATAAAGATAGAATAAATAATTATTTAAGAATAAGTATAGGATCTGAAGAAGAAATGGAGTTTTTTATAGAAAAAGTGAAAGAAATCATAAGCTAAATTAATAGTAATTAAAAGTTTTAAGTATCGTTAATTTGTTTATAGAGAAAGGGGTGTGGAGTTTGCTTACGAAAAGAATAATTCCCTGTCTAGATGTAAACATGGGCAGAGTTGTAAAAGGGGTAAACTTTGTTAATTTAAAAGATGTAGGCGACCCAGTAGAAATAGCTGAATTTTATAATGAAGAGGGAGCAGACGAATTAGTTTTTTTAGATATTACTGCAACTCATGAAGGAAGAAAAACTATGATAGAGGTTGTGGAAAGAACAGCGGAAAAAGTTTTTATACCTCTTACTGTAGGTGGAGGCATAAGTGATATAGAGGATTTTAAAAACATTTTAAGAGCAGGTGCAGATAAGGTTTCTATTAATTCATCAGCTATAAGAGATCCTGAACTTATAAAAAGAGCTTCTGATAGGTTTGGAAGTCAATGCGTAGTAGTAGCAATAGATGGCAAGATGAGGGAAGACAAATCCGGATGGAATGTTTTTATAAGCGGCGGAAGAATAGATACAGGAC
The DNA here is from genome assembly GCF_001623875.1 of Clostridium magnum DSM 2767. Lineage (GTDB taxonomy): Bacteria > Bacillota > Clostridia > Clostridiales > Clostridiaceae > Clostridium_AM > Clostridium_AM magnum. The sequence continues at coordinate 1,348,956 of NZ_LWAE01000001.1, forward strand.
TAGATGCAATAGAGTGGGCAAAAAAAGCAGAAAGCTTAGGTGCAGGAGAAATACTTCTAACAAGTATGGATGCAGATGGTACAAAAGCTGGGTACGATATAAAACTTACAAAAGCTATAACAGAAGCAGTTAATATTCCAGTAATAGCTTCTGGTGGATGTGGAAACTTAGAACATTTTTATGAGGCATTTACGCAGTCTGGTGCAGATGCAGCACTAGCAGCCTCACTTTTTCATTATAGAGAACTAAGTATTGGTGAGGTTAAGGACTATCTTAAAGAAAAAGGTGTAGAGGTAAGGAAATAGAGTAGCTAGCGAATAAAATTTGTTACTAAAGAAGGTAATTAATATGGAAAACGAAAAATTGCAAAATATTATTATAGAAAATTTAAAAGAAGTAAAGTACAGTAACGGCTTAGTTCCAGCAATTGTACAAGATTTTGAAAATAATGAGGTATTGATGTTAGCCTACATGAATGAGGAGTCCTTAAGAAAAACTTTAGAAACAGGAACAACCTGGTTTTGGAGTAGATCAAGACAGGAATTCTGGAATAAGGGTGCAACCTCAGGCCACTATCAATATGTAAAAAGTATTACTATAGACTGTGATGGAGACACTTTGCTTGTGAAAGTAGAGCAGGTTGGAGCAGCTTGTCACACTGGAAGCAGGAGCTGTTTCTATAGGGAGATAGGCAGAAAATAGGAGGATTTATTATGGAAATAAAAAGCGTTGTAGAGCAGCTCTATGAGGTAATAAAGGAAAGAAGAGGTAATCCGGTAGAAGGCTCTTATACAAGTTATTTATTTGAAAAAGGTTTAGACAAAATACTAAAAAAAGTTGGAGAAGAAGCTACAGAAGTTATTATAGCGAGTAAGAATAATAACAAGATTGAGGAAGTTAGTGAGATTTGTGATTTGATATATCACTTAATAGTTTTAATGGCTAATCAGGGCATAGATATTGAAGACATAGCACAAGAATTAGATAAGAGAAGAGAAAAGACTTGTAACAAAAAGGCTGAAAGAAAGCCAATAGAGAATATATAATAAAGTTTTTATGTAAGTTAACCTTTTAAGGTTAACTTACTTGTTTTTTAAGAAACTAGGCTTCATGTTGCTCAAAATATGATCTAAATATAAGAGTCTTAATACATTACCTGTACCCTCGAGATTTAGTAAAGGATCTTTAGATATAACATTTTCTTTTAATTCCCTTTTAAACATACGCCTTTCTTTCTTAACTAAGGATAAATAATAATCGTATTTATCAATAACAGTATTTAAACCTTCTAAGCTTGAATAATTCTTATTATATAAATATATTTTAAGAGAAAATATCCAAATATAAAGATACAAGCACATTGCACTCCACATATCTGTATTCAATGAATCTCGAAATTCTTTCTGCAAATACACCTCTTTAAATTCTATAATTGAGAACGGAAGTTCTGAAGAACTTTGTAATAAGCTTACCGTAGCGGTATCATATAGAGTACATAGAATATCCTCTAAAAGTTCATCAATAGTTATAGGAGTACCATTTTTCATTTCTATTTCCATAGCTAGGCTTTCCGTTATCCTTTGTGATATTACTTTAAAACTCTCTAAGTCATTATAAGTATTTATTAGCCAATATAAGTCATAGATGTTTTTGTAAATTCCCTCCAGTTTATTCCTTTGAAGTCCTAAGGATTTAGAGGCAAGAGTAATAAGTTTATCACTAATAGTTGAATATTTATCAATAGCAATAGGAGTATAAGAAAGATTTAGTCCTAGGGTTTCCCCGTATAAAACTTCTGTTTTATGAATTTTTTTTAAATCCAAAAATAAAAAATCTATCTTAATTCCAGGATGGCGCAGCCATTTTTTCTTATTAAATTGAAAAGAAAGATCAAATATGAAAGTCATCATGGGGATAGTTCTACCATGAACTTTTACACTTCTGGGAATATACTCTATATAGCTGCAATGAATATTATTCTTATAAAAATCATCCTTAATAGAATACATAATTTTGTGTAGTTCCTTTGGAGATAAATCTGTAGCGCAATCTAAATCAGCAGTACATCTTTGATAATCAATAGGAAGATATAGTTGAGCAGAGGCTCCTCCTTTTAAAACACATCCATTGCCAGCTCTCTTTTGTATTTGGGAGTGTAATTCATAAACCCATATATGGGTTTCTAAGGATTCTTTATATGAAAGTCCTAGTATTTTTGATGCATTTTTTATATGACGGCTGGTAAAAGTTGAACTTGGATGGAAGAGTATAGAACGATGCTTTCTATTCAAAGCTATCACCTCAATATATTTTAAAATATTTAATTTACTTAATAAATATATCTATATTTATTAAAAATAAAAGGACATAATACTATCATTTGTAAAAATGAAATCAATAATACTGTTTTTAATTTGTTAAAATAAAAAGCCATAAATATGAAAATATGGTATAATTAAATTTGAAATATTATATTAAGTGCCTAAAGTTTGCCTAATCATTAAAAATAATAGCAGAATGTAGTAGGGAGGAATTAATTATGGGGAAGGATAGCAATAATAAAAACGATTTAATAGTAGAACTTGTAGAAAAAGGTGCACAGCCAATATTAAGTGCAAAAAGCCAGTGGTATGAAAGCATATTTAATATTCTCAGCAGAAAAAAAGAAAATACAGAAAACAATGAGGAATATTCTCTTGTATTAAAAGCAGAAATTGTTTATCTTAAAAGGTTATGGAATAAGGAATTAGATGTAATACATGAATGGGGACAAAATGCACAGGTTCCTGAAGTGGACGAGATTAATGCCATAATAGAAAAAATAGAAGAGGAAAGTAAAACAGAAGTAGTAAATGGGAAAGTTGTATTCAAGAATGGAAAAAACTTGGATAAAAATGATTTAGCCTTTATTGAAAGATATAATACTATTCCTGATTTAGACGAAAGAATTGTAGGGTTGCAAGAAGATTACATATATCTTAAAATCAGAGACTACATAACTTTGAATGTTTACCAGTTTATCTCACAAAATCAGGAATTAGTTATAGAATTATTTAAAGAAAACCCTAAAGAAACAACTCAAATAATTGGAGATTTAGCTTCTAACTATGCAGATATATGCATGTTTCCAGATATGGATGAAAACTAAAAAACATTAATTCAAGTTATAATCTCTTTTAAGTAGTTTAAAAATTGCTTAAAAGAGATTATTTTTATTCAGCTTATTATATTAATAATTTCATAGATGTATTATAATTTTTGCAAATAACAACAAAATAGTTCTTTAATTTGAAAAAAATAGAGGAATTTACTATTAAGTGTAGAACTTGAACTAGATGGGTTTTTATTTATCATATTAGCTTATATAATAAATAAACTTTAATAAATATGCAAAAAAATAATACCTAATTTAAAAATTAGAAATAAATATGCTAAGGAGGGCTCAAATTATTATGAAGGGAAAAATTAGATTACGAAGGCAGATTATATTTTTATTAGTTTTGATGGCTCTAATTCCGCAGTGTATTATAGCTATGTTTAGCTATTATTCGGTAAGAGAAAACTTAACCAACATTTTTAATGACTACATGTATTCGAATTTAGCAAAAGTTGATGAAACTATAAAGTATATAGATAAAAGTAGTAGAGAGGCTGTTGATATGCTATCTAAAGATCCTAATGCTAATAATGTAATAAAGGATAGTAATGCAGAAAATGGATTTTTACAGTTAGCTAATACATATTCTACAACTCATAAGCAAGTGAATTGTGCTTATCTAGGAGTAAGTGATGGAAGAATGCTTGTTCAGCCAAAGCAAGACCTACCAGAGGGATATGATCCAAGAAAGAGACCCTGGTATCCTCAGGCGGTAGAAAAAAATAGGGAGGTAGTACTTACTGACCCTTATGAGGATGCTTTTGATAAAGGTCATTATGTTATTAGCTATGTAAAATCTTTAAAAGACGATAATGGTCAAGTTGTTGGGGTGACAGGTATAGATGTTAATCTAAAACAAGTTGCTCAACAAGTAGCTGATATTAAAATAGGAGATGCAGGATATGCTGCAGTCCTTGATAAGTCTGGTAGAATAATATCTCATAAAGATTCTAATTTTATTGGTAAAACTGAAAAGGATGAGGCTTGGATAAAGGATATTACTAATTCCTCAGGAAAAACTTTAACTGAAAACATAAATGGAGCAGAATTTTACGTATTTGTTTTAAAAAATGCTGAAACAGGATGGAGTGTAGTAGGATTTATACCAAGTGCCGAGCTTAAAACAAAAATAAATCATGTTGTAAAAATAATTACGATTATTTCAATCATATTAGTTATTTTAGCAATAGTTATTGGAAACTTATTTTCAAAATCTCTTACCAAGCCTATAGAAAGTCTTGTAAATGTTATGGGCAAGCTTAGTAAAGGAGATTTTACTGAGAGGCTAAATGAAAATGTAAAAACAAGTTTTGAAATACACTCTATAGTAAAGTCTGTTAATATGATGATAGATGAAGTAGTTCATATGCTAAAAGATGCTATAGGAAGTTCAAAAGGAATAAAAGAATCTTCTGATTCTTTAGTCATGATATGTAAACAGTCTAGCGCTGCTGGAGAAGAAATAGCTACATCTATTCAATCTATATCTAATGGTGCCTTACAACAGGTAGAAAGTATAAAAGTTGGTTCTGAATTGTCAAATACTCTTGGTGAGAAGGTGAATAGATGTTTGAGTGATTCAGCAATAATGATTAATGCATCAAAAAAGGTTAGTAACTCAACCGAAAGAGGAATAGATAACATAGGTAAATTATTATCGAGCTTTAATAAAACTGCCAAGTCTGATAAAGAGGTACTAAAGGAAGTAACTGTATTAGCTGAGAGCTCTCAAAAAGTCAATGAAATAACAGACACAATAAAAAATATTACAGAGCAAACTAATTTGCTTGCACTTAATGCTAGTATAGAAGCAGCTCGAGCAGGAGAATATGGTAAGGGTTTCTCTGTAGTTGCAGATGAAGTTAGAAAATTAGCAGAGCAGTCTGGTGAATCTGCCCAACAAATTAATGATATAGTTACTCAAATCAGGAACAGTGTAACAGCGGTATTAGAAAAAATTAATTATTCACAAGCTATAAGCAGAGAAACAGAAATTAATGTAAAAGAAACTAGTGGGTCTCTTGAAGATATTCAGGAAGTTTTAAAGACACTAGAGGAGAGTATATTAAAGGTAAGTGATGAACTTGAAGGAATTAATAAAGACAAGGATATAATGGTTAACAAGTTTTACGAAGTAGAGGATATTGCTAAAGATACCGCTTCAGCAACAGAAGAAGCTAGCGCATCCTCAGAGGAACAAGCTGGGGGATTAAATGAAATTGTAAGAGCTACTGAAGAATTAAATAATTTATCTCAATCCCTAGATAGAGCTATAATGAATTTCAAGATTTAATTTATGTTGTTTATTTATACATAAGATTAAAGAGTACCTTTCTTTTTTTTATATAACAGTGTAAAATTTCTATATGGAATAGTTAACTTAGGGAGGCGCATAAAAGATGTTTGATACTCATGTTCATACTAAAGTTTCTACGGATTCAGAAATGGAGATAGAAGAAGCTATAAAATCTGCACAAAATAAAAATATTTCTTTAATAATAACAGAGCATATGGATTTAAAGTTTCCTGAAAAAGGTTTATTTTGTTTTGATGTAGATGATTACTTTAAGAAGTATTCTAAATATAGAGGAAACAATCTACTTCTTGGAGTTGAGATTGGCATAAAGGATGACTGCATAGAAGAAAGCAGAGAAGTAACAGAAAAAGGACTTTTTGACTATGTATTAGGGTCTGTGCATTTAGTTGATAATTTGGATGTATATTATGAAACATATTACAAAGAAAAAAGTAAGCAAGAAGCCTATGAAAAGTATTTAGCTACTATGCTAAGTGGTATACAAAAATATGATTTTATTGATAGTATGGGGCATATTGATTATATTTGCAGATATGCAAGGTATGATGATAGAGAACTATACTATAGAGATTTCTCAGATATGATAGATGAAATATTAAAAACTTTAATAGATAAAGATAAATGTATGGAACTTAACACTAGAAGACTTAGTGACGAGAATGCTGCGAAAAATATTATAAGTATTTATAAAAGATTTAAGGAACTAGGTGGTAAACATGTAACAGTAGGTTCTGATGCACATAATACTACAGCTATAGGTAGTAATTTTCATGTAGCTAGGGAAATAATAGATTTATGCGACTTAAAAGCGGTTTACTTCAAGGAGAGAAAAAAGGAATATGAAAAAATATAAAAGGGAAATACTATGGGAAATGGGGTTAACTTTTGCAATGAGAATCAATCCTTTTATCTATAAAACTCCTAAGTTACATTAAGGATACTATTCTACTTAAAAGTGCTTTATTGAATTTATCTAAATATGAAGTGAAACTTGAATCAGACGGAGTTTGTCTACGACCCCGGGGCTTTGCCCGTTAAATGCCATTTAGGCATTTAACCCCCACCTGATCCTTAGTTGAACGAATCCAGGGACGTAGCCGCTCTTTAATCCCACTTTGGAGAAGATGGGAGTATTAGAGCGGGTAGTCATCGGATAAAAATATACTTAATATATAGTTAAATGTTGACTGAAATTTAATAGATATCTCAAGGAGCAAAACAATTGATGATTGTTTTGTACTTATGAGAAATACAGGAGGGAACAGAAGATGGATTTTACACAAAATTTAGAGAAAGCTATGGGATATTTACATAATCAAGGAGCTTTTTTAACTACTAAGGTTGGGGATGAAACTAATACTATGACTATAAGTTGGGGAAGTATTGGGTTCATATGGAAAAAACCAATGATTACTGTGTTAGTTAGAAAGTCAAGACATACTCATGAACTTATAGAGAAGGCTGAAGAGTTTACTGTAAGTGTGCCTTTAGATGAGAATATGAAGAAGGCCTTGGGAGTTTGTGGATCAAAATCAGGAAGAAATGTGGATAAATTTAAAGAATGTGGGTTAGAATTACAGGAAGGAAAAAGTATTTCAACTCCTGTTATAAAGGGATGTGGAGTTCATTATGAATGTAAGGTTGTGTTTAAACAAGATATGGCTCCAAACCTTTTAGATGAAGAGATAGATAATAGTATGTATGATAGCAAAAATTATCATACTATCTACTATGGAGAAATAGTAAATTGCTACGAAGAAGAAAAATAGTATAATGATTATAGGATAGATAGTAAAATTCAAAACTATTTATCCTATATTTTTTTATAAGTATATGGCAAAGTATGTATGTCTTATAGGAATTCAATACTAATTTTTGTAAGGAGGAAGTTGATTATGGGAATTTTGAAGAAAGTAATAAAACTTGGTAAACTTGCAGTTAGTTCAACTAAAGAAAATGTCAAATCTAAGTATTTAGAGCAAAATATTAAAAATATAGATAAAAAGTTAGAAAAGTCTCAGGATGGGCAAGATGCACATTTGAAAATAAAAAAAGAAAATCTTGAAAATAAGTTATTAAAAGAGAAGAAGGAAGGAAATGAAAAAAGAGAACTTATAAAGCTAGAATTAAAGAAACAGGTTAAAGTTTCAAGAGAAAAAAGGAAGCAGGAGAATAAAAATTTAAATGTTGTAAAAAAGCTTCAAAAAGAATTTCAGGAAATGCCTATTGCTACAATAGCAAATGATTTAGCGGAGGGGATTTCTGATATTGAGAAAGTTAAAGAGCAAGTAAGAAAAAATCCAGAAGATATTTATTCTTGGCTTCAATTAGCAGAGACCTTGAGATTTTATAGAAAAACATTCTTAATTATTAATGGGATAAAAGCCCCTTTTGATTTAATAGGAAGTGTACTAGATGTAGGGACAGAGCTTATTGGAGGTTCTATAGAAGATACGCTGGATAAAGACAAATGGACCTATGATAGAGCTGTAATGCAAGCAAAAAAGCTTGGCGCCACGGAAGAGCAGATAGAAGAGTTTAATAAAAACTACAATAGAAATATTCTTGGGGCAACAGTAAAAGGGACAGGACATATGGTTTATAAACAAGGTGAAAAAATATTGAAAACAAGTGAAAGAATCTTAGATTTTACAGTAGATAAATTTATAGAAGATAAGAATAAATAACTGAGACATAGGTTATAGAATTTTTATTTACAATGATGTAAAATGTTATTTAATAATAATTATTACTAGAAGGAGGTTAGTATGAAACCTTTAGCAGATAAAATTAGACCTAATAAGCTTGAAGAAGTAGTTGGACAGCAGCATATATTAGGAGAAAATAAAATACTTAATAGAATTATAAAAAGTAAACAAATACCTAACATGATTTTTTATGGACCACCAGGTGTGGGAAAAACAACGGTAGCCAATATTATAGCAAGTACTACAAATAAACGGTTCTATAAGTTAAATGCTACCAATGCTAGTGTAAGTGATATAAAGAGCATTATAGATGATTTGGATAGTTTTTTAACTATAAATGGTGTACTTTTATATTTAGATGAAATACAAAACTTTAATAAAAAACAGCAGCAGTCTTTGCTGGAGTATACAGAGAATGGCAAGATAACTCTAATTGCAAGTACTACTGAAAATCCATATTTTTATGTATATAATGCCTTACTAAGCAGATCCTCTGTATTTGAATTTAAATATTTGAAAAAGGAAGATATAATTTTATCCTTACAAAGAGCTGTTGAAGTTGTTAGTGAGGAATTAAAAGATACAAGGATACTTTGTGATAAAAGCGCATTGGAATTTTTTGCTGAAAATAGTGGTGGTGATTTAAGAAAGTCTATAAATAATTTGCAGTTATCTCTTTATACTACACCTAGAAATAAAGAAGGAAATATACTGATAGACTTGGATATAGCTAAAGAATGTTCGGGCAAAAAAGCATTAAATTATGATAAACTAGGCGACCAACACTATGATGTGCTTAGTGCCTTTCAAAAATCTATAAGAGGAAGTGATCCGGATGCAGCTATTCACTACTTAGCGAGACTTGTTAAAGCAGGTGATTTGATATCTATATGTAGAAGGCTTATGGTTATAGCAGCAGAAGATATAGGTCTAGCTTATCCTAATGCAATAGCTATAGTTAAAGCTTGTGTTGATTCAGCCATGCAATTAGGTTTTCCGGAAGCTAGAATACCACTTGCGGAAGCAGTAATACTTTTAGCCACTGCCCCAAAATCCAATTCTGCTTGCGTTGCAATAGATGCAGCTTTAAGTGATTTGGATAACAAAGATGTAGGTGATATACCTAATGATTTGAAAGATGCACATTACGGTGGAGCATCAAAGTTAAGTAGAGGAGTGGGGTATAAGTATCCTCATAATTATAAAAATCATTATGTTAAACAACAATACTTACCAGACAATATAAGGAGTAGAGTTTACTATGAGCCTTGTGAAAATAAGATGGAAAATGCAGTTAAGGCATATATGACACAAATTAGAGAAGATAGATGAAGAGGTGAGATTGGTGAATGAGGAAGAAAAGAAAACTTTAAAGATGATTTCCATGAACCCTAATTACATTAAGACAATATCAAACCCTACAGAAGAAATGCAAATGGCAGCAATAGAGGCAAATGGAATGCTTTTAAATTATATAGAGAATCCTACTGAGAAGGTACAATGGGAAGCATTAAAGAGAAATAAATGGGCTATTGAATATATAGAAAATCCTTCTGAAGAAATGAAGCTATTTGCTATAGAGCAAGCATGGAATACATTAAAATTTATTAAAAATCCCAGTGATGTATTGATAAAGAGCGCTATAAAACAGAAGGGATGGGCAATTCAATTTTGTAAAAATCCGGCAGAAGATATGCAACTACAGGCGGTAATAAAGGATTGGGATTCGATAAAGTACATAGAGAATCCTTTGGAAAGGGTTCAATTGGCAGCAGTTAAGAATGAGTGGAGTGCTATAAAATACATTAAGAATCCATCCTTAGAGGCAGAAAAACAAGCTATATTTCAGAATGAAGAAGCAGTAATATATATTGATAATATTACAGAAGAAAGTTGGTGTGAATTTATTAGAGTTAATATTAAAGTGTTGAAGTATTTAGATGGAAAAGTTCAATTGGCTAAAATAGAGAGGATTTTAAAAGAAAAATTAAGTGATAAAAATACAGATAAGGATTATATTATAGATTTCATCGAGGATGATATTCTAGATATTGATAAGGTAAAATTTATTCATAAATATGGCAGTATGGAGGCTAAAGCTACTTTAGTTGATTATAAGTTAACAACTCTAAGGTAGACATATAGAATATTTATATAAAGGAAGGTGTAGAAAATGAACTTTATAGATTCAATGCTTACAGCAGATTTAGTTATTAATAGTGGTGCAGTTCCTTTACTTATTGGTGAGAGTGGAATAGGCAAAACTGCATTGGTTAAAGCTTTAGCAAGTAGGAATGGATATTACTATATTAATATTGATGGAAATATGCTTAAAGAGGGTGAAATTGGTGGACTTCCAATAGTTGAGGATTATACCATAAATATTGAGTATAAGGATGTTAATAGAAAGAAAACCGTTTATGCAGTGCATACAAAACTACAGGAAATTGATGATATTTTAATAAAGGATCCATCAATAGAAATATTATTATTTATTGATGAAATAAATAGATGTGAACACAGTGTTCAACAAGAACTTATGAATATTATTTTAAACAGGGAGATAAATGGGTATAGGCTCCATAAAAATGTTAAAGTGGTAGCAGCAATGAATCCATCTAATAAATATGATTCCTTTGAAGAAAGTGATTATCAGGTGGTGGACATGGATCCAGCACAAGAGGATCGATTTGTTTGGATTGAGATGGAATCAGATACAAAATCATGGCTAAGTTGGGGTTTTGAAAGAAACGTTATAAGTGGTGAGAGCAATATTCATGAACATATATTGGAGTTTATAGCAAGTTTTCCAGAATATTTGCATACTCCTCACTCCAAAGAAACTATAAAAGCCACTCCGAGAAGCTGGGAAAGAATATCAAATGCTTATAGGGTCTATTTAAATAGTATAAAAACAGTGCCATCAAGGATTTTTTACAATGTAGTAAAAGGTAATGTTGGAACTAGTATAGCACAAGATTTTTACAATTATTTGGAAAATAATAAAAATCCACTTATAAAACCGGAGGAAATATTCTCCGAGAACAAAATAAATGAAGAATTAAAGGAAAAAATCAAATCTGAAAGTCATTCAAGACTTTATTTATCAGCTAAAAATGCATTGACATATTTAAATAGTATAAAATATACAGAGAGAGACATTAAGTTGTTTTCTGAGTTTCTTCAGTTTTATCCAGTGGATTTAAAGATGGGAATAATGCAGGAGATAAAGTGGAACTATGAAGATGGTCTATATAAAGATTTTTTATCTGAGGAATCTTTTTTAGAAGGTTATTTTTCTATGTATGAGCAAGTACATGCTTAGAAAAGGAGATTAATTATGAAAGGGAACAGTAAATTTGAAGACTTGAGGATAAAACTATATAGTGAGATGATGCAGTGGCAAGATGATAACGATATGACAGAAGAATTTAAAAGTAAGTTTTTTAAGTTGATTGAGTTTTGTACTTTTTCAATGATGGAAAGTGAAGACAATTTTTTCGCGCTCTTTACTATACAAATGAAAAGGGAGATAAAGTTGAATCTACCAACAGCGGTTGCTAATACTGCTTCGCTAGCTCATTTTATAATATATTTCAATCCATATATATTTCTGGAATGTACATTAGAGGAAATGAAAGCTTTGGTAAAGCATGAAGTATATCATATTATGTATAATCATCTTAGGAGGGCAGAAAATATAAGAGGAAAATATAGTGATCTAGCCATAAGTAGGGCTATGGATATTTCTATAAATCAATATGTAAAGCATATGCCCCTTTGGTCTGATAATATTGAGAATATAAGTCTTACTTATAATATAGATTTGAAAAGAGACTTAACTATGGAGGAATATGCAAAAGTTATTCAAGAAGGTATAGATAAGCTAAAATCTTCAGAGAATTTATCAATGATTGAAGAGAAAATGAAAGAGGGTGATGGAGTTGTAAAAAGAACCCATGAGCCTGCTCATGCCCATGATATATGGTCAGAATCAGAAAACTCTTTAAATTTTGAGCAAATAAGCGATATTACTAAGAAGGCTATAAGTAATGCTATAAGAGGAAAAATACCAAATGAATTTAAAAATATTGTTAAAAATATGGATCGAAAATCTGAAATTTCGTGGCAAGAGTATTTAAAGAAAGTCATAGGAACTATTCCATATGGCTATAAAAAAACTATTACTAGGAAGAATAGAAGACAACCTAATAGACTAGATTTAAGAGGTAGATTATCAAAACGCATTGCTAAAATAATTGTAGCAATCGATATAAGTGGAAGTATAACAGATAAAGAAATAGATCAAATAATGACTGAGATTTTTAGTATTGTAAAAAATCATCATGAAGATATTACTATTCTAGAGTGTGATAATCAAGTTAGGAGAGTTTACAATGCAAAAAGCAAAAAAGATATTAAAGCTAAATTAGATAGAAAAGGAGGAACAGCCTTTTCACCAGTGTTCGAATATATTAATAGATATAAAATGCGAGATCATTTATTGATTTATTTTACAGATGGAATCGGAGAGGAAGAACTAAGATGCCTTCCAATAAACTACAAGACCTTATGGGTAATTACAGGAAAAGGTGAAGGACTTTCTCTTAAAAAACCTTATGGAGTTATCAAAAAATTATCAGATGTAACAGTGGAAGTGGCAGATAGAAGCTATGCCAAGGATGCTATGAAGGAGATTTTGATGGAGTGGGCAAAATAAAACTATTTTTGCAATTTTTTGTTAGAGTTATTGTTGACAATTTTACTCGGGTTTGTTATTATGATATTGAAAGTATAGTAAAACACTCAACATTAAAGGATGTGGTTAAGTGAAGCTATCAACTAAAGGTAGATATGGTGTCAAAGCTATGGTTGACTTGGCTATTCATTATGGTGAAGAACCGGCATCAATAAAGAGTATATCTGAAAGACAACATATATCAGAATACTATTTAGAGCAATTATTTTCTCCTCTTAGAAGGGCGAATATAATTAAAAGTATAAGAGGTGCTCAGGGAGGATATATACTTAGTAGAGAACCTAAGGATATAACTGTAGCTGATATAATGACAGTATTAGAAGGGCCAATAGAAATATCGGATTGTATAGAGCAGGATAAAGAGACGTCCTGTAATAATATAGATTGTTGTGCAACTAGACTTTTATGGTCTAGGATTAAAGAGAGTATTGATAGTGTTATGGGATCAACCACGTTACAAGATATGGTAGATGATTATAATGAAATGAAATATCAGAAATCGAAAGGGGATAATGTTAATGAATAAGAAAGTTTACATGGATTATTCGGCTACTACTTATACAAAACCAGAGGTGTTGGAGGAAATGCTTCCATACTTTACAGAGTATTTTGGTAATCCGTCTTCAATGTATTCAATGTCAGATGTTCCAAGAAAAGCAGTTACTAAAGCAAGAGAAAGAGTTGCTAAAGCTATAAATGCTGAAAGTAATGAAATATTCTTTACAGCAGGTGGTTCCGAAAGTGATAACTGGATACTAAAGGGTATTGCTTATGCAAATAAAAATAAAGGGAATCATATTATAACTACTAAAATAGAGCATCATGCTATAACGCATACTTGTAAGTTTTTAGAGAAGAGTGGATTTGAAGTAACATATCTTCCAGTAGATGAATTTGGTTTTATAAGTTTAGAAGAGTTGAAAAATGCTATAACTGATAAAACTATACTTGTATCAATAATGTTTGCCAATAATGAAATAGGTACTATTCAACCAATAGCTAAAATAGGAAGGATATGTAAAGAAAGAAATGTATATTTCCATACAGATGCAGTTCAAGCTATAGGGCACGTTAATATAGATGTAAAAGAAATGAACATAGATGCACTATCAATGGCTGGACATAAGTTTTATGGACCTAAAGGTGTAGGTGCAATGTATTTAAGAAAAGGTGTAAAAATTGAAAATTTAATTCACGGTGGCGGACAGGAAAAAGGTAAAAGAGCTTCAACTGAGAATGTACCAGGAATCATTGGTATTGGAAAGGCTATCGAATTAGCTGTAGAAGAATTAGAAACAGAGGCTAACAGATTAAAGTCTTTAAGAGATAGGCTTTTAAATGGACTTGTTGAACAAATTCCTTATGTTAAAGTGAATGGTCCTATAGGTGAAGGTAGAATGCCGGGAAATGTAAATGTAAGCTTCATAGGAGTAGAAGGAGAAACTCTACTATTAGATTTAAATGATGAAGGTATATTTGCTTCCACAGGAAGTGCCTGTGCTTCTGGTTCATTAGATCCATCTCATGTTCTTTTAGCAATAGGACTATCACACGGGGTAGCACATGGCTCATTAAGATTAAGTCTTGGATCAGGAACTACAGAAGAAGATGTGGATTATGCTTTAGAAGTAATTCCAAGAATAGTTAACAGAAGAAGAGAAATGTCACCATTCTGGGAAGACTTTATAAAAAGTGAAAATGCAAAAAAGGAAGGTAGATAGTTATGTATAGTGAAAAAGTTATGGATCATTTCAGAAATCCTAGAAATGTTGGAGAAATAGAAGATGCTAATGGAATTGGTGAGGTTGGAAACGCAAAGTGCGGTGATATAATGAAAATCTACCTTAAAGTTGAAGATAACATCATTAAGGATGCAAAATTTAAGACTTTTGGATGTGGTTCAGCAATAGCTTCCTCAAGTATGGCTACAGAACTAATAATAGGAAAAACTGTAGAAGAAGCTTGGGAGTTAAGCAATAAAGCAGTAGCAGAAGCACTTGACGGACTTCCACCTGTAAAGATGCATTGTTCAGTACTTGCTGAAGAAGCTATTCATAAGGCAATAAATGAATATAGAGTGTCAAAAGGATTAGAACCTTGGGAAATGAAAACCCATTCAGACGATATCCACGAACATGTACACGGAGACGAATAGTTGAAAAATATAACCTCACTAAGAGGTTATATTTTTTTGTTAATTGGCAAAAATACTATATATCAGATTTTTATCAGTTATATGTTATAACATGAACATGGTGGTGATAACGTGTATAGAAGTAAAGACTTTATTCTTATGGATGTAATAGATGTGAATGGTAAAAGGTTGGGTTATATTAATGATCTACTTATAGACTTTAACAAAAGAAAAGTCATAGGCTTTAATATATCTACATCAAGCTTTTTTAAGAAAGATTTAAATGTAATGAATGAGAATATAGTAAGTTATAATTCTGCTATGGTTATCACAGAAGCAGTCAAAGGAATGTTTTTGCAATTTAAAAATATAAAAGGTATGGATGCCAGAGATAAAAAAGGCACCATAGTAGGCATGGTAGAGGATATATTATTCGAAGAAGAGAACTTTTCTATAAAGGCACTAATAATATCTACAGGATTTATTACAAATTTTATATCAGGTAAAAAGATAGTACTAATTAATCAATTGGTACTTGGAGAAGAAAACCTTTTATATAATTGGCAAAATGAACACTTAAATTTCTCAAGTATTCCACACAAATTATTTATGGAAGAGGATTTAGATGAAAGAAATAAAAAGAAAAAAACTATATAAATACGTGATGTTTTTTGTAGTAATATTATTTGTGATTTTCTTATCTTTGAAAAGTTCTGTAGTTAGAGAAGTGCTATATTTATTGTTTATTTCATTTACAATAGCCTATACTCTAAAACCTATACAAAAAAGAATGGAGCAAAGTAGGTTAAGTAAAAGAACTGCAGCTCTAATATTAATATGTATATTAATATTAATAGTTTTGGCTGCCTTTGTTGTTTTGATACCTTCTATGCTTAAAGAAAGTTTAAATCTAAACAATACTTTGGAAAGTATTCAAAGATTTATAGATAAATTCTATTTAAAGTTAAAACCCATAAGCAATAATAAGACAATGTATATAATAATGGACAACATTTATGAAAAAATAAACAATTATTTAATAGGCGTATTTGCAAATGTATTTGATGCTTTGTTAAATGTGGGACAGAATATAGTAACTATTGCAGTTATACCTATTATATCTTATTATTTTTTATCAGATGGAGATTATATTGGAAATAAACTTTTGAATTTTTTACCCATAAAAAGTAGAAATATGATAAGAAAAATAAGTTGTGATATAGATAAAATATTAGGAAGATATATAGTAAGTCAGTTACTTCTATGTATGATTATAGGTATTGCAACATTTGTAATATTAATAGCGCTTAAGGTTAACTTTCCAGTAATTTTATCATTGCTAAATGCTTTTTTTAATATAGTACCATATTTTGGGCCGATTTTTGGGGCGGTACCAGCAATATTTATTGCACTGATAGACTCGCCACAAAAGGCTCTATGGACAGCAGTATGGCTATATGTGCTTCAACAAATAGAAGGGAATATATTATCACCTAAGATAACAGGAGATAGTATAAGTATGCACCCACTTATTGTAATACTACTTCTTATAATAGGAGGAGAAGCGGCAGGTTTTTTAGGCATGATACTAGCAGTTCCTATAGGGGTTATAGTTAAAGTAGTATATGAAGATCTAAACTATTATCTTTTCTAAATCTGTTGATGAAGTGAAAACTTGAATCAGATGGAGTTTCAAACTCCAACTGATTCTTAGTTGAACAAATGCAGGGACGTAGCCGCTCGTGACGTACAATTTGAAGAAGATGGGAGTATTAGGGCGGGTAGTCACTGGATATATTTAGTAAATATTTTACTAATATATCAGTTATTATTTACCCTTAACATATGATATATATTGACACAAACTATATTTTTATTTATAATTTGTATCATAATTAGATATAAAGGCAGTGATTGGGAGGAGTAAATGTATTTTTGCATTTAGAGAGGAAGTGGATGGTGAAAACTTCTTGAAAAATATAGTGAAGCAGCCCATGAGCCATAGTATTGAAAGATGCACAGTTTGCAGCGTAGCTGTGTAATTAGGGTGGTACCGCGGAATGAGCTTTCGTCCCTTGCTGGGATGGGAGTTTTTTTATTAAAAGAAATACTAGATTTACAAAGGAGAGATTTGCTATGGAAAAATTGGGATTAAACCAATTAAGAGAAATGTACCTAAGCTTTTTTGAAAGTAAAGGTCATCTAAGATTACCAAGTTTTTCACTTATACCGAAGGATGATAAGAGTTTATTATTAATAAATGCAGGTATGGCGCCTTTAAAACCTTATTTTACTGGTTTACAGGTTCCACCAAGCAAAAGGGTTACTACATCACAGAAGTGTATAAGAACTGGTGACATAGAGAATGTAGGTAAGACTTCAAGACACGGAACATTCTTTGAGATGCTTGGAAACTTTTCTTTTGGAGATTACTTTAAGGAAGAAATTATTCCTTGGGCATGGGAATTTTCAACAGAAGTGCTGAAGCTTCCAAAAGATAGATTATATGTAACTATTTATTTAGATGATGATGAATCTTTTGATATTTGGACTAAAAAAACAGATATAGACCCTTCTAGAATTTTTAGGTTGGGAAAAGAGGAAAATTTTTGGGAACTTGGAGTAGGACCTTGTGGGCCTTGTTCAGAACTTCATTTTGATAAAGGGGAAGGAAAACTAAATTCTGCAGAAGAGTTTGTTAAAGCTTCAGATGATGATAGAGTAATGGAATTCTGGAACCTTGTGTTTACTCAGTTTGATAAAGATGAACAAGGAAACTATAACAGGTTAGCACACCCTAATATAGATACAGGAATGGGACTTGAAAGAATTGCAAGTATTATGCAAGGCACAGATAATATTTTTGAAGTAGATACTATAAAATCTATTCTAGATGAAGTCAGTAGAGTAACTGGTGCTATATATGGTAAGGATGTCAAGGCGGATATATCCTTAAGACTAATAACTGATCATATTAGAAGTGTTACTTTCATGATAAGTGATGGGATTTTACCTTCAAATGAGGGAAGAGGATATGTGCTTAGAAGATTACTTAGAAGGGCTGCTAAACACGGAAAATCCTTAGGAATAAATAAACCATTTTTACATAACCTAACGGATATAGTAATAGATAATTCCTGTGGTAGTTATCCAGAGCTTAAAGAAAAGAAGGACTTTATTAAGAAAGTTATAAAACTAGAAGAGGAAAGATTTGATGAAACTATAGATAGTGGAATTCAAATTTTAAATGAATTTGTAGAAGATCTGAAAAATAATAATGCGCTTGTGTTATCTGGAGAAAAAGTATTTAAACTATATGATACCTATGGATTCCCGCTAGAGCTTACGCAGGAAATACTTGAAGAAAACGGTATGACTGTTGACATAGAAGGTTTTAATAAAGAAATGCAGAGTCAAAGGGAGAGAGCAAGAGCTGCTAGAGAAGAAACAAACTACATGGGTGCTGAAGATACCATACTTAATAAGATTCCTTTAGAAATAGAAACTATTTTTGAAGGATATGAGACTACGACAACCGTATCGAAAATTAAGACTTTAATTAGGGATGAAGAATTCGTTTCCTCACTTTTAGCAGGAGATACTGGTGTAATAATTACTGATAGAACTCCTTTTTATGCAGAAATGGGAGGTCAGGTTGGTGATAAGGGTATAGCATTCAATAGTTCTTCAAAAGCAGAGGTGCTAGATTGTAAAAAGAATGTAGCAGGAAAGACACTGCACTTTATAAAGGTTTTATCCGGGGTGATAAATCTAGAAGATGAAGTTACGCTAAGTGTTGATGTAGAAAGAAGAAACAATATTAGAAGAAACCATACAGCAACACATATATTAAATGAAGCTTTAAGAAAAGTACTAGGAGAGCATGTACATCAGTCGGGTTCATATGTAGATGACGAAAGATTAAGATTCGACTTTAATCATTTTGAAGCTGTAAACTCTGAGGAACTTAAACAAATCGAAAATTTAGTAAATGAAAATGTAATGAAGGTTGTAAGTGTAAATACTAAGGTAATGACTTTAGAAGAAGCTAGAGAAAGCGGAGCAATTGCTTTATTTGACAATAAGTATAAAGATGAAGTTAGAGTAGTTTCTGTTGGTGACTTTAGCAAAGAATTATGCGGAGGAACTCATGTAGGGAATACAGGTGAAATAGGCCTATTTAAAATTGTTTCAGAAGCAGGAGTAGCTGCAGGCGTAAGAAGAATGGAAGCTGTTAGTGGTCCAAGAGCGATTAGCTATGTAGAAGCTAAAAATGAACTGTTAAAGGAAATATCCGCAAAATTAAGATGCTCAGAAAAAGAGATACTTCACAAATTAGAACTACAAGCTGCAGAATTAAAAGAAAGAGAAAAGGAAATCTCTGAATTAAAATCAAAGCTAGCAGGTAGTGCAGAGGATGATATATTAAACAATGTTCAAGAAGTAAAGGGAGTAAAGTTATTTACTGGTATTTTAAAGGACGTTGATGGAAATGCACTAAGAGATTTAGCTGATAAAATTAGAAGCAAAGGCGGAGAATGTGCAGTTGTCTTAGGAAGTGAGGTTGAAGGAAAAGTTCAGCTTGTAGCTATGACAACTAAAGCATCAATTGAAAAAGGTGTTCACTGTGGGAAAATAATAAAAGAAGTTGCAGCAATCACTGGTGGTGGCGGTGGCGGAAGACCAGACATGGCTCAAGCTGGAGGAAAACTGCCTGAAAAATTAGAAGAAGCAATAGTAAGTTGTGCTGCTATCATGGAAAAACTAGTTAAATAGTATACTTTTTATTAAATATGTTCTATAATATACTTAATTAGAATTGTTAGCGGGGTGAGAACATGGGTAACGATAATACGATTCAGTTTGATATTTCTATGAGCAAGAAAGAGTTAACTAAAGAAATATTGACTGAAGTTTACGATTCGCTAATTGAAAAAGGATATAATCCGGTAAATCAATTAGTTGGGTATTTAATTTCAGGAGACCCGACATATATAACTAATTATAATGGAGCAAGAGCGTTAGTAAGAAAGCTTGAAAGAGATGAGATCTTAGAAGAGGTTTTAAAAGCATATTTAGGGATAAAATAAGAATGCCCTTAGGGGCATTTTTATTTTAAATTTTGAACATAATAAAATTAGGAGAAAATTAATGAGAATTCTTGGACTAGATATAGGAGATAGAACTATTGGTGTTGCAGTAAGTGATCCGCTTGGATTTACAGCACAGGGTATTACTACTATAAGAAGAAAAAGTAACGAAAAAGATTTAGAAGAATTAAAAAAAGTCTGTGATGAATATAAGGTAGAAACTATTGTTTCTGGTCTTCCTAAAAACATGAATGGAACCTTAGGACCACAAAGTGAAAAAGTGATAGCATTTTGTAAGTTAATAGAAGAAAATATTAAGTTGCCTATAAAAATGTGGGATGAAAGACTAACTACAGTAGCAGCTCATAGAGTAATGCTTGAAGGAGACTTATCCCGTTCAAAAAGAAAAAAGATAGTTGATAAAATGGCTGCTATGTATATATTACAAGGATATTTAGACAGTATAGGAACTAGATGAAGTGGAAACTTAAATCAGATGGGGTTTCAAACCCCAGCTGATTCTTAGTTGAATGAATCCAGGGACGTAGCTGATCTTTACTCCCTCTTTGAGAAGATGGAGTATTAGAGCGGGTAGTCATCGGATAAATTGAAAACTACAGATAAATAGTTTTAAGTTTTTAGCTTGAATAACATACTTATAGTCTATATTTAATTAGAATTAGGATATTAACTCCTCTATAATATTAGGAGTCTCATAATAAATATTAATTAAAATGAAAGAGGTGGAAATAAATGGAAAATGATGTAACTAGCATAATTTTAAATGATGAAGATGGAAATGAAGTAGAGTTTGATGTAATTACAAAGCTTGATATAGAAGATAAAGAGTATGTAATTGTTGTACCAAAAGACGATGAGGAAACAGATGAGGCTATAGTTCTTAGAATAGATAAAGACAAAGAAGGAAACGACTTATTAGTTACTGTAGAAGATGATGATGAGTTTGCAATTGTTTCAGAGGCATATGAAACCCTATTTGGTGAAGATGGTGAACTTAATTAATTTTCTATTGAAAAGCTATGTATATCATAGCTTTTATAATATTAGTTGATTTTCAATTGACAATATAAAAATTCCGTATTAAACTAAAGTTTGAAAATAATTTTAAAATTTTTGGTTGGAACGAGGTAGTCGAATGTCAAAGCTTTCGCCTGAAGAAATAGAAAAATTAAAAAGTAATTTAAAAGAAAAAGGTTATAAATTAACACCGCAAAGACGGGCTATAGTAGATGTGATAATAAGAAACGAAGGAAATCATCTTACTACAGAAGAGTTATATGACCTTGTAAAAAAAGAATGTCCAGAGATAGGTCTCGCAACGGTTTACAGAACAGTTCAGTTGTTGGAAGAAATTGGAGTGATATGTAAGTTGGACCTTAATGATGGATGTGGTAGATATGAACTAGTACATGAAGAAGAAAATCATCAACATCATCATCTTGTGTGCACAATTTGTGGAAGCGTAATTGAGGTGCAGGATGATCTTTTAGAGGTATTAGAACATGAAGTGGAAGAAAAGTATAAATTTAAAATAACTAATCATAGTGTTAAATTTTTTGGGATATGTGAACGCTGTGCCCAGAATTATAATAAATAAAGTTGATTAATAATAATGATGAAGGAGGGGAGATTTTTTTGCGCAAAGAAAAAGAAAAAATTAAAATTATTCCACTAGGTGGATTAAATGAAATCGGAAAAAATCTTACAGCAATAGAATTTAAAAATGACATAGTAGTAATAGACTGTGGACTAAAGTTCCCAGATGAAGAAATGCTAGGTATAGATATTGTAATACCTGATATCAGCTATCTTCTGAAAAATATAGAAAGAGTAAAAGGTATATTTTTGACTCACGGTCATGAAGATCATATTGGAGCACTGCCTTATGTATTAAAGCAGATGAACGTTCCTGTATATGGTACAAAGTTAACGTTAGGAATCGTTCAAACAAAGTTAAAAGAACATAATTTATTAAGTGTAGTAGACTTAAAATGTGTGAAGGCAAAGGATATTGTTAAGCTTGATAATGTATCTGTAGAGTTTATAAGAACTAGTCACAGTATAGCTGATTCTGTTGCAATTGCCATACATACACCAGTTGGAGTACTACTACATACTGGAGACTTTAAAATCGATTATACTCCTATTGATGGATGTGTAGCTGATTTAGCTAGATTTGCTGAATTAGGTAGAAAAGGCGTAGCTGTTATGCTAGCGGATAGTACTAATGTTGAAAGACCAGGGTACACTATGTCAGAAAGCGTTTTGGGAGATACATTTGAAGAAATCTTTACTAATGCAAAAGGAAGAATAATTGTAGCTACCTTTGCATCAAATATTCATAGAATACAGCAAATAATTGCAGCTGCTATGAAATATGATAGAAAAGTTGCAGTTTCCGGAAGAAGTATGGAAAATATAATGGAAGTGGCAATGGAATTAGGATATTTAGAGGTAGATAAAAACGTTTTAATTAATGTTGATAACATAAACAAATATCCTGAAGATAGAATAGTAATTATCACTACTGGAAGTCAAGGAGAAGCTATGTCAGCACTTTCGAGAATGGCAGCTTCAGAACATAAGAAAATAAGTATTCTTCCAGGCGATAGTGTAATAATTTCAGCTACACCTATACCAGGAAATGAAAAGTTAATTTCTAGAGTTATAAATCAGTTATTTAAAAAAGGTGCAGAAGTAATATATGAGGCATTAGCTGATGTACATGTTTCTGGTCATGCTTGTCAAGAAGAGTTAAAGCTTATGCACACCCTTGTGAAACCTAAATTTTTCATACCTGTCCATGGTGAATATAGACATCTAAAACAGCATGCTGAATTAGCCGTTAAGTTAGGTTTACCATCAAATAATGTTATAATTGCAGATAATGGTGAAGTAATAGAAGTAACGAGAGATTTAATTAGAAAGAACGGAACTGTTATTTCAGGTCAGGTTTTTGTAGATGGACTTGGAGTTGGAGATGTTGGTAATATAGTATTAAGAGACAGAAAACATCTTTCACAAGACGGAATACTTACAGTTGTAGTTACAATTGAGAAAGAAACAGGTAGTGTAATTGCAGGACCAGATATTATATCAAGGGGATTTGTATACGTAAGAGAATCTGAAGATTTAATGGATGAGGCTAGAGAACTAGTAAAAGGTGCATTAAGAGAATGTGAAGAAAAACGTATAACTGAATGGGCTAGCATAAAATCTAATATAAAAGAAGTGCTTAGAATGTTCTTGTATGAGAAAACAAAGAGAAAGCCGATGATATTGCCAATTATTATGGAAATATAGAAATAAATTGAGAATTGATAGTTGAGAACTGACAGTTAATTTTTAACTTTCAATTCTCGACTTTCAATTTTTAATTGATAATTTAGCATGTAAGGAGAATATATTATGAATATATATGATAAAGCTCATGAATTTGCAAAAGAGCTAAAAAATTGTCCTGAGGTTGTTCAGCTAAGAGAAGTTAGTAAAAAAGTTAAAGAAAATGAAATTAATGCAAAAATTTTAGATGATTTTAGAAAACTGCAATTTGAAGCATATTCCCAGCAAATGCAAACCGGTAACATATCCGATGAGATTAAGGCAAAGCTTAACAATATAGGTTCAACTATAGCAGCAAATCCATCGGTAGCCGAATATCTTCAGGCAGAACAAAAATTTAGTGTTATGTGGGATGATGTTTTGAAAATATTAAATGAGGCTATAGGAATAGATTTTTCATTTGGTGCAGCAAAATAATTCTACAAAAGTTGACTTTTTAAGACTAAGATACTAAAATAGATAAGTAAGCATGAATTTAGTTGGATACTTCATAGTATCCAATTTTTTTGAGAGAAAACAAAATAGAATAATTATGTTGATAATATATTTTCTATTTAACAAAAATTGGAGGAAAAATTAATGGAATTATTTACAAGAAACGATATAAGAAACGTAGCTATAATAGCGCACGTTGACCATGGTAAAACTACTCTAGTAGATGCACTACTTAAGCAAAGCCATGTTTTTAGAGAAAATGAAAAAGTTGAAGAAAGAGTTATGGATTCAAACGATCTTGAAAAAGAGAGAGGTATAACTATACTTTCTAAAAATACTGCGGTTATGCATAACGGAATAAAAATAAATATTGTAGATACACCAGGACATGCTGACTTTGGTGGAGAAGTTGAGCGTGTTCTTAAAATGGTAGATAGTGTTATCCTAGTTGTAGATGCTTATGAAGGACCAATGCCACAGACAAAATTCGTTTTAAAGAAAGCTCTAGAATTAAGCTTAAAGCCAATAGTTGTTATAAACAAAATAGATAGACCAGATGAAAGAGCAGCAGATGTTCTAGATGAAGTATTTGACTTGTTCGTAGAACTTGGGGCAAATGATGAGCAATTAGATTTTCCAGTAGCATATTGTTCTGCTAGAGCTGGTTTTGCTAAAAAAGAACTAGAAGACGAATCAACAAATATGGATCCTTTATTTGATACTATTATAAAAAATGTTCCAGCACCACAAGGGCACCTAGACATGCCACTACAAATGCTAGTTACTACTATAGATTACAACGAATATGTTGGTAAAATAGGAATAGGTAAAATTGAAAGAGGTAGCATTAAGAAAAATCAGGCTGTAGCATTAATTAGAAAAGATGGAAAAGTTGATAACGTAAAAGTTTCAAACCTTTATGTTTATAATGGACTTAAAAAAGAAGAAACTAATGAAGCACAACTTGGAGATATAGTAGCTGTTTCTGGTATTCCAGACATAAATATAGGAGAAACATTGTCAGACATAAATACTCCAGAAGCACTTCCTTTTGTAGAAATAGATGAACCTACATTAAGCATGAATTTTATGGTAAATGACTCACCTTTTGCTGGCCAAGATGGGGATTTTGTTACATCAAGACATCTTAGAGATAGATTATTGAAGGAATTAGAAACAAATGTATCTTTAAGAGTTGAAGAAACAGACTCTGCAGATTGCTTTAAAGTAAGTGGTAGAGGAGAACTTCATCTTTCAGTTTTAATTGAAACAATGAGAAGAGAAGGATATGAATTCCAGGTTTCTAAGCCTTCTGTTATATTCAAAGAAGAAAATGGAAAGAAACAAGAGCCTATAGAATACCTTACAATAGATGTACCAGAAGAATTTATGGGACCTGTTATGGAAAAATTAGGACCTAGAAAAGCTGAAATGGTAAATATGACATCAGCTGTTAATGGATATACAAGACTTGAGTTTAAAGTTCCAGCAAGAGGACTTATTGGATTTAGAAACGAATTTATGACTGATACTAAAGGTAATGGTATAATGAATCATGTTCTTCATGGCTATGAAGATTACAGAGGTGAAATTCCAGAAAGAACTAGAGGATCAATTGTAGTATTTGAAACAGGAACATCAATCACTTACGGGTTATTTAATGCACAGGAAAGAGGAACATTGTTTATACCAGCAGGAATCGAAGTTTATCAAGGAATGATAGCTGGAGAATCTTCAAGAGCAGAGGATATTGATGTTAATGTATGTAAGAAAAAACAGTTATCAAATACAAGATCTTCAGGAGCAGATGATGCTTTGAAATTAGTACCTGTAACTCAAATGACTCTAGAGCAAAGCCTTGAATTTATAGCATCAGATGAACTTGTAGAAGTAACACCTAAAAATATAAGAATGAGAAAGAAAATATTAAATCCAGATATGAGAAAAAGATCACAAAGAAAAAAATAAGGATGGACTGTAATGAAGGGTAAAATTCTGTTCAAAGTTTTTCTGATTTGCTTGGTTGCCATAGTTTTTCTGTTAGGTGGAGTTTTCTACTATAGAAATCAGGTAATAAGGCATCCTCTCAAGTCTATTGAAAAAAAAGTACAGTTTACTGTCAATAACGGTGAAAATCTTAGTGACGTTATAAATACTTTAAATTATAAAAAAATTATAAAAAGCGAGTATTTTATTACCCAATATATAAATAGAAATGACATTAGTCAATCTGTAAAACCAGGGATATATTCTTTTTCTAAGAATATATCCTTGGAAAAGTTCACAAGATACCTAAATAAAGGTATAAAAGATGATGAGACTGTTAAGGTAGTAATACCGGAAGGTTATGATATTGAGCATATTGCGGTAGCCTTAGACGATAAAGGAATAATATCTAAGTCTGATTTTATAAAAAGTTGCAAAGAATATAAGTTACCAGATTTCATTAAGAGTTATCCAAGCAGAAGATATGAATTAGAAGGATATCTTTTTCCGGATACCTATGAATTCTTCAAAGGGACTGAAGGAAAAGAAATTATAAATGTAATGGTGAAAAGATTTTCTCAAGTAATTGATAATATTCAAAGAGAAACTGGCAAGAATATTAATAAGGAAGATTTAGATAAAATTATAACTATGGCTTCAATTATCGAAAAAGAAGTGGATAGACAGGATGAAAGAGGAAAGGCTGCTTCTGTATTTTATAATAGGCTTAGTAAGGGGATTAAACTGCAATCCTGTGCTACGGTTTTATATGCTTTAGGTATACATAAAGACAAACTTTATTATAATGATTTAAAGGTAAATTCACCCTATAATACCTATATTGTAAAGGGATTACCCATAGGCCCTATATCCTGTCCTGGGCTAGAGTGTATCAAAGCAGCAATGAATCCAGAGGAAACTAATTACCTATTTTTTGTATCGAAAAATGATGGTACTCACTTTTTTTCGGATAACGAAAAACAATTTTTAGAAGTGAAGAAGGTTACACAGGGAGATTAAACATTAAGTTAAGAGTTAAGAATTAAGAGTAAAGAGTTTAAGAAAATTGTTTTTTTGTAAAAAACATAAAACAGTTTCTATATAAGATACGTTTATTATTTTTTCGATTTTAATCGAAAAAATTACGTTAACTCTTAACCCTTAACTCTTAACTCTTAATTATATTTAGTTTTGGAGGAAAAAATGAGCGGTATTACACATGATTATATGGAGCATTATATAAGAAGTTTAATAAAAGATCATAATGGAATATTAAAAGAACTTGAAGATTATGCACACAGCAACCATGTTCCAATAATACATAAGGAAGTAGCTAAGTTTTTAGAGCTAATGATAACTATAAAAAAGCCTTTGAAAATTCTAGAATTAGGTACTGCTATAGGTTATTCAGCAATTCTAATGAGTCTAAGTTCTAAAGAAAATAGTTTAATAACTACTATTGAGAGAGATAAGAAAATGATAGAACTTGCTCAAGGCAATATAGAAAAGCATGGCTTTAAGAATAAGATAAACATCATAGAAGGTGATTGTCTAGAGGTTTTAGAAAAACTAGATGACAAATATGACCTCATATTTATGGATGCTGGAAAAGGCCATTATAATCATTTTCTTAACCATTGTGTAAGATTATTAAGTAAAGATGGAATAATAATAGCAGATAATGTTTTATTTAGAGGTATGGTTGCCACAGATGAACTTGTAGAGAGAAGAAAGATAACTATAGTTAAAAGAATGAGAGAATATTTAGAGATGGTATCGGATAGTGAAAAATTTATAACTTCAATTATGCCTATGGGAGATGGAGTTGCAGTTACTACGAGGAGGGATTAGTATGAAAAAACCTGAATTACTAGCACCAGCAGGAAGTCTTGAAAAGTTAAAAACAGCTATAAATTTTGGAGCAGATGCAGTATATCTTGGTGGCAGTAAGCTTAACTTAAGGGCTTTTGCAGATAACTTTACAGATGAAGAATTAAAAGAAGGTCTAGAATATGCACACCAAAGAGGAAAAAAAGTTTTTGTTACAATAAATGTTTTTCCTCATAACGAAGACTTAGAGGGAATAGAGGAGTATTTAATAAATCTACATAGTATGGGTGTAGATGCTATAATTGTATCAGATCCAGGAATAATCATGACAGCGAGAGAAGTTGTACCAGAACTCGAGATTCACCTAAGTACGCAAGCGAATAATGTAAATTGGAAGTCAGCAATATTCTGGCATAAGCAGGGAGTTAAGAGAATAGTTCTTGCTAGAGAGTTATCTTTAAAGGAAGTAGAGGAATTAACAGAAAAGATTCCAGAATCCTGTGATATAGAAGCATTTGTACATGGATCTATGTGTATGGCTTATTCTGGGAGATGTGTTATCTCTAATTATATGACTGGCAGAGATTCAAATAGAGGACAATGTGCACAGCCATGCAGATATAAATACTATCTTGTAGAAGAAAAAAGACCAGGTGAATATTTTCCAGTGTTTGAAGATGATAAAGGAGCTTACATACTAAATTCAAAAGATTTGTGCATGATTGAACATATACCAGAGTTAATTCAATCAGGAATTTATTCTTTTAAAATAGAAGGTAGAATGAAAAGTTCTTATTATGTTGCGGCTATTGTTAAATCCTACAGGCAAGCAATAGATGCTTACTTTGAAGATCCCCAAGGATACAAGTTCCAAAAGAAATGGTTAGATAATCTCATGAAGGTAAGTCATAGAGAGTATTTTACAGGATTTTATTTTGATGACCCTAATAAGCAAAAATATGAAAATTCTTCATATATAAGAGATTACGATATAGTAGGCTTAGTAAGAGGATATGATAAAGCGACAGGAATTGCGACAATAGAACAGAAAAATAAAGTTTTTGAAGGCGATAAGGTAGAAGTTTTAAGAGCTGTAGGAGACAATTTTGAAATAACCTTAGATAATATGAAGAATAAACAGGGCGAGAAAATAGAATCAGCACCTTCTGCGCAGATGATATTTACAGTAAATGTTGAGACAGAGTTAAAAGAAGGCGATATGCTTATAAAAGATAAAGAAAGTAAAAATTCTTAAATCAAATGTAATGAATAATAATATTCATTAGTAAATAAGAAGTTTAACTTGAACCAAAGGAAAATATCAAATGAAGTCTTATAGTATTTGCTGTTTTTAAAAATGGAATAGTAAATAAGTGAATAAAATACCTCATTTTGGACAAAATTTTAGTTTGAGATGAGGTGTTTTTTTATGATAATAAAAGTAAGCAGAGCTTTAATAAGAAAAAGACAATATATTATTCTTATTCTTTTTGTAACGATGCTTGTAGCGCTATGTGGAAGAATGGTGCAATATCAATATATTGGATCCAGTAAACTTAGTGTAATGGCAGATTCACAGTATTCCTATAAGGAAGATATCACAGATACTAATTATTTATTATTCGATTCTAATGGGAAACAACTAATTAACTATAATAAAAAATACTATGCTGTAATCTCTCCTGATATATTTACAAGAAATAATTTGGATGCAGATTCAGATCAGACATTAACCTTGATTTATACATTAAGAAACTATAATGATAATTATGATTTATCTAAAAATGATGTATTAAGCAGCAGCAAAAAGCTCTACTACGAAATAGATGAGAGTACTTACAATAAATTGAAAAATATTAAAGATGTTAAAGGTTTTTATACCTATGAATATTCTGCAGCAGATAAAGATGGGGTTTGGAAGCTAGAAAATCTACTGATAAATCCGAGAAGAACAGATAATAGTGCTCTAAAATCTAACGATTCATTAGAAATGCAGATTTATAATAAAACAAAAGATAATAAAAAACCTCAAATTGTGTTCAACAGAGACGTTAACGGCAATATAATTGACGAAAAAACAGAACTCCCCCAAAATAATATGAATGTAAGACTAACTGTAGATAAAAATATTGAAGAAAAAATAAAAGAAATATTAAACAGTGAAAAAAATAAAGATTTTACTCAAATAGGGGTAGTATTAATGGAAGCAAGTACTGGTAAAATAAAGGCTATGGTTCAAAAGGATGATACCAAACCAAATGTTAATATAGGAGCAGCCACGAATAATGGTTTTTTTGCTGGTTCTATTTTCAAAATCATAGTAGAAGAAGCGGGATTAGATAGAAAAAGTATAAATGTAAATGACACGTTTACCTGTAGAGGTTTATATGAAAATGAAAAGCATGAAAAGCATGGTACTTTAACAATAGAGGAAGCCTTTAAGGTTTCGTGTAATGACATATTCTCCCAAGTTGGTAGTAAAGTTGGTTTTAATAATTTCTATGATAATGCTAAATCTCAAGGGTTAATGGAAAAGGTGTTGGGTTTTGATAGTGAAAAAAGTGGTAATTTCGAAGTAAAGGATGCAAAAAATAGTGATGGAACGTTAGGAATTGCATCCATTGGTCAGAGTATTAGGATAACACCGATAGAGTCTATAAGTATTGCTAATACAGTTGTGAATAATGGTATGTATGTAAAACCACATATTGTAGAAGCTTATGTGGATGATAGTAATAATGAAATAGAGATACTAAAAACAGAACAGTTGCCAGTAATAGAAAAGTCTACTGCTAGCATAATAAAAAAACAAATGATAAGTGTGGTAAAAGAAGGTACTGCCCAGGCGGCATATATGGATAATGTGGAGATAGGTGGCAAAACTGGAACCACTGAAAGAATTGAACTTTCAAAACAAACCGGAAAAGCGGAAGAGCATTCAGATGGATGGTTTGTAGGATTTTTTAAAGTTGATGGTAAATATTATTCAATGGTTGTTTTTATTCAGGATATAGATAAAGACAAAGATAGCGGAGGTAATACTTCTGCTCCTATATTTAAGGATGTAGTTAATGGAGTAGTACAATATTTGAAAAATTAAGTAAGTTGTTTTACGGGTAAAAACACTTAAGAAATAAGTATTAATCAAAATAATTATTTTTATATGCACGTTTTCTAAGGCTACCTCATAATATATTAATAAGCACTATTAGGAGGAGCAGCCCGTGTTTTTAACAAATTACTTATTGGATATTATAGGTAATATGGTGTTTTTGACAGCCTATGTTACTAACAGTAGTTCCTTTCCTCAGCCGTTAAATGACAAAGAAGAAGAATATTATTTAAAGAAACTTAAAGAAGGAGATATGCTGGCTAAAAGCATTTTAGTAGAGAGAAACTTAAGATTAGTTGCACACATTGTAAAAAAATATTCTTACCCAGGGAAGGAAGTAGACGATTTAATATCAATTGGAACAGTTGGACTTATTAAAGCTATAGATTCCTTCGATGTTTCAAAGGGAACAAGACTGGCAACATATGCGGCAAAATGCATAGAAAATGAAATACTTATGCTTATAAGGAATAATAAGAAAACCAAGAACGAGGTGTATTTACAAGATCCAATTGGTATTGATAAGGAAGGCAATGAATTGCGTTAGGCATGTTGTATGTCTAACGCAAAAGCTTAGGAAACACTTGAATTTCAAAGTCGTCATTCTTTTGATCTGCATCTTTATTGTATTCAACTTTAATTAAAATACTTTTCATGAGGTTGTTTTTCTTTTGTATATCTTCAGTCATTTTATATGCATCTATTATATTCTCAAATTTGACAACATCATTTTTATTTACAGATTTATTTTCAGTTTCTATGATTTTTTTCAAACTGCTTATTCCGGCCATAATTTTATTTATTCTTTCATCTAAATTTTGTGATCTATCAAGAAAAGTTGCCTCGTCATAGATTCTGCGTTCTAGCAAATCAAATAATCTTAGTTTTTGATCAGCTAAAGTTTGTAGTTCATTATTTAATGTATCCAATTGATTTTTATACACTTCTATATTAGAACTCTTAGGGTTATTCTTAATGCTTACTTTGTAATTTTTTAAATATTCTTCTAAGCCATCTAATATCGCTTTTTCTAGATAGTCAAATCTTACGCTCTTGTTTCCACATTTAGAATTACATAATATTCTACCTATACCTCGCAAGTTTCTTAGCATCATTTTAGATTTGCATTTAGAACATATTATCAGTCCGGCTAAAGGATTTGATGGACCATTCACTATTTGATAGGGTACATGATACTTATTACCTAATATTTCTTGAGCTCTTTGAAAAACATCATCACTAATTATAGCTTCATGTTTACCATCAACTACTATCCATTCTGATTTGTCCCTAGTTCTAGTATCCTTAACTTTATTTGGAGTTCGTGATTTTTTTATTTCTTTTTTCTTCCATGATACTTTACCAATATAGATTGGATTTTTGAGAATAGCTAAAACAGAACTAGAGCTAAAAGTATTGGAGAATTTAGTCTTATAACCTAAACTGTTTAAATAACTTGCGATATTACCAGCTCCACTTCCATCACAGTACATTTTGAAAATTAGTTTTACTACTTCACTTTCTGGTTCATTTATCTTTAATGTGCGACATTTATTTATCCAGTGTATATCGTATCCTAATGGAGCATTAGTGGCTATATAGTTACCATCCTCTACAGATCGTACTCTTCCACCTTGCATACGTCTATTTATCATTTTCAATTCTTTTCGGCTCATAAATGCTTCAAATTCACTATATTCCTCATCAAAATCGTTATCCAGGTCATATGTCTTTTGAGGAGTTATAATCTTTGTATGAGCATCTTTGAAAGTTTTTAGTATAATTCCTTGGTCTTGCATATCTCCACGGCCTAGACGCTGCATATCCATAACTAAAACACCATTATATTGTTTAGCTTCAACTTCTTTAAGTAGTTCTAACATCTTTGGTCTAAAGAATAAACTCTCACCTGATACTATCTCTTCTTTTATTTCTACTATATTAAGTTTTTTTTCTTTAGCAAACTTTAAAAGAGCTTTTTTATGCTTAGAAAGAGTTTCTCCCTCGCCTAAAGTTTTTTCAAGTTCCTCATCAGCACGTGATTTTCTGAGATATATACAAACTTTATCCAAAATAACACCTCTTTAATAAAAATATGACAAAATAGAAATATATCTGTCACATTTTTAAATGTATATTATAATCTAACAAATTTTTTAACATATAGTTATCCATTTCACGCATATCAATACATATACTATCTTGATTAAATAGTAACGCTACTGCAAATAAATTAGCTTCATATTCGTAATTACCATTATGGTTATCATTAAATTGATTAATTATTTTATCACTATGCATTAAAACATGACCAAGCTCGTGCGCGCAAAGAACCAGTTGTGACTCTACTGTAAAGTGTACATTTAGATTAATAACTGGTTTTTCGCCAACTTGTATAGTATAAGCTGGGTAAATATTCGGTTTTAATTTTGTAAAACTTATAGGAATATCAAGTTTTTCGCAAATTTCAAATGTATTTATAGTGTTAAATTTTTTTCTAATCCCCCGTGCTAGTTCAATAATTTCATTCTGTCTCATAAATTTCCCCCATAATTTATTTTCAATCTAGTATTACTTTTTGTTTAGTATAAAATTATTTTTTATATTTAGGCCCTAACATTCTTAATAGATTTAATATTTCATTAGCAAATTCTATTATTTCATTATCACTCATTTTATTACTATCAAATCCGCCATATCCCATTATAGCTGGTTGTTTAAGAATAAACTGCATGGCAGATTCAGCTGTTTTGAATTCTCTTATTTCGTATAAGGCAGCATCTTCTCTTACAAGATTATCTTCAATGCCATTGTCTTGTAGTGTATAAGTGGTTGTTTCACTTCTAATCAATTCATCAATTGTTACATTCAGTACATCTGCTAATTTTTTTAATGTAGTAATGGTTGGATTATCTTTTTCACCTCGTTCCATTGCACTTATATAGCTGGCATTAACACCACTTAACCTAGACAGTTCGTTTACTCCTAAGCCTTTCCGTTCCCTAATTCTTTTTATATTTTCGCCAAACATTAGCTATCTCTCCTTCTTAAATCATTCCAAACTATATTATATCCTACAAGAATATAATATATGCTAACAGAATATAAAGTCAATAGAAAACGGGAGAAAATGCGAGGTATATACTGGCAGAATATGATATTTTATCTTAATCGTGTTCTATGAGAATACAGTGATTTGTATGTTCCTACAGCACATGATATTATGTACTCATGGAACACGAAATGAATCGGTTTTTAACACATAAAGCGTGTTCTGGTAGAACATAGGGGGAGGTTAAGGATATACCATGCTTAAAGAAATACGTGAAAGTAAAAAACTAAGTATTTATAAATTGGCTGAGTTAACAGGGTTGACTCCAGGATATATTAATAATCTTGAGAATGGGTATAAGAATAACCCAACAAAAGAAACAATGGAAAAAATAGCTATAGCACTTGGACAAACTGTTCCAGATATATTTTTTCCAGATGAAGAATAGACATATATAGAGGTGGTAAGCATGGCAAAAGTAATCATAGTTGAGCCTAACATCTCAGAAGATGAAAATCAACAGAACTGGAAGAAAGTACAAGAGGTTTTAGAAAATATTGCGCAAGAGATAAACGAGGCTTCATAAGCCTTTTTATAAAAAATATTTTACCTAAAAACAGAAACACTTTCCTACTTTATTATATGATTCAGATTTTAGAATAGAACAAAAATGTAGTACAAGCTCTGGTTCAAAATCAAACTCCACTGGAGACTAAGGAGATGTATTGTAAGTACTACTTGAAAGCCTAGTAGTAACTAAAGGTAAATAAATTAGAAAGAAGGTGTAAGAAATGACAGTAAAAGAACTACTCGGACATATGAAAACTACCTACTTATTTACGCAACAGGGTTGGGACTTCTATGCATGTGGTAGTAGATTTTACAAAGTATTCAAAGATGTAGTTTTACCAGCAGAAAGATAATAAAAGGAGATGATGGTTTGAAACGTCCTAGAAGGTTAACAAGAGCTGAGAAAATACTACTTACAAAGGAAGGACACAATCCAAAGTACTTTTTAAGACTTATGAGAACTGCAGAATATTATGAGTTTATAGAAGTAAGCTCTGGTAAAATCTTAACTTTAAGGAGGTAAATAAGGATGGCAAATAAGGCTTTTGAAACAATAGTAGAAAGTTTTAATGCTCAGTTAGATGTTCTAAATAATAATGGCTATTCCATATATGATGCAGATAACCCGGACTACTTTATATTGAGAGCTAGGTACAATGGGGAAAATGACCAAATTGAATTTGAAACTGTGCTTGATCCTAACAGGAAAGAAGAGGTGTAAGTAATGTTAAAAAAGCTTTTGGAAAATAACATTGGACAATCAATCTCTAATACAGAATTTACAGCTGTAATGGATATGACATCTAAAGATATAAAGTTCAATAATATCAGGTTTGGAAAAAGAACTAAAGTAGAAGAAATGTTAAACATAGCAGTTAAATGCGTAGCAACATTAAAGAGGTGTTTATAGGAGGAAAGGTAGGGATGAAAAAGCAATTTGATGAAGCGAGAATAATTGGACTATATGAAAAGTATAAAACACTACAAAGAACTGCATTAAGTGCTGATTGTTCTCCAACTACAGTAAAAAAGATACTAGTTAAGAATGGTATTGAGCTAAACACTTATAAAGCTCCTAGATTGCATATTGGTTCATTGAAATACTAAAGAAAGTGTGGTGAGTATGTGATTTATTGCAAAGTAGGTAAATGCCCAATTGATTTAAAAAGTCAACTATGTTGTTTCTATTGCACTAAAGTAAAAAGTTGTCCTAATGCATGTAAGAAAAGAAACCCAAGTTGTAGTTTAGCTGATGAAGTATCTGAAATAAAAAAGAGTTCCCTAAGGAACCAAAAATAAAAATTCGCAATCTCAGTATAGCAAATACTGAAAAATTTATCAATTAAAAAGAAAGGATTGAATTATAAATGAAAGTTGCAATTACTTTAAATAAAATATCAAGGTTTAACATAGACCTTCCAGAAATAGATGCTACTAGATTATACAATCACTTGGTAAGGGCTGCATTAGGTTCTGAAACAGTTCAGGATAGTGAAGTTAAAAAGGTAGAAGATACAAAAGAGATTGTTATAGCTGAAGAACAAGAACCTAAGGAGTATGTTATGAAAAGGCTAGTAATGGTTAAATGCCCACATTGTAATGAGTTATTGATAACAGTTGTTGGTATCAAAGATGGGCAGATAGTATCGCATAAGTCTTTATCATGTAAAAAGTGTCATGGTGAAATACCTATAAGTGAACTAAAGTTAGCATTGTATGAGTGTCCAAATTGTGGTGTTAAGGCAGACTTTTTCATAATGGGTGATTTAGAAGAAGTTCATTGTAAAAAGTGTGCGAGTGTAATAGATCTTATCTGGAATGAAAAGAGAAAGAGATATATAAGTGCAAACTTATTAGAAAGAAAGTGAGGTTAAGCCATTGACTGGCAAAGTAGCATTAATTAAATTCAAAGGTTATCAAGAGTTCATGGAATACTCATATCTCACAGATATAGAAGACTTGAAAGAAGGTGATGTAGTTGTAGTGCCAACTAACAGTTTCTACTCCATAGGTGTTTTCTCAAGGTATTCAAATAATAAGCAGCATGTTAAAAATGCATCTAAATGGATAGTAGAAAAAGTAAATATTGAAGCCTTTGAAACTAAGATGTTCTTAGGAGGTTTTGAGTAATGAGTAAGCTAAAGAAAATAGCCTATCCAGTAGAAAATAATCAGTTTATATATGTACCTAAGAGAGCAATTGATCTTATATATAAGACTGCTATTATTACTAATCAATATACTGTTGGAGGTAAAGGAGGAAAGCTTGTAATTGAGTACCAATCAAAAAGTGGTGGTAGTCATGGAGTAATGGAAATCAACGATATGGGTCCAGATGAACCTAAAAATAAAAAGAAAAACTAGAGGAGGAAATAACAATGAAAATTACAGCAGAATTCAATTCAAATGAGGAGTTATTAAGCTTTATTAGTACATTTGGTACAAGAAGCTTTACTGGGGAACAAGCATCAGAACCAGTAGTAAAAGTACCTGTAGCAGATAAAGTAGAAACTAAGAAAGAAGTTAAAGAGGAAGAAACTAAAGTTGCCGAGTGTGATAAATATTATTATCACGGTGAATCTGATTCATATTGGATTTTACCAAAAGGCGAAGTAATCCCGACAGGTATAGATTTTCAATGCTCAAATGAGATTTCAAGAGAAGAATATGAAAAAGGAATAGAAAAACAAAAAGAACTACCAAAGGGAGAAACTAAGTCAGAAGAAAATCCACCAAAGGAAGATAAGAAAGAAGAAGATCCTAAGGTTACTAAGGAAATGGTTAGAGAAAGAATTGGTGCAATAATGAAGTCTGGTAAACAGAAAGAAGCTAAAGAGCTTGTAGCTAAGTATGGTGCTAGTAAATTACCTGACTTAAAGGAAGAACATTATGCAGCAATATATAAAGATGCGGAGGAGTTACTTTAATGGCACAACATGCAATATTAAGTGCAAGTTCTGCATCAAGGTGGATGTCATGTCCTCCTAGTGCAAGACTTGAACAGAACTATGAAAATAAGACGAGTGGATATGCAGCAGAAGGAACACTAGCCCATGAACTTGGAGAACTAGGACTAATGCATAATCTAGGTGAAATCAGTACAAGAAAGTATAACTCTGAAGTTAAAAAGGTAGAATCAAATGAACTATTCACTAAGGATATGCCTGATTATGTAGAGATATATGTTGATACTTGTATGGAAAAAGTATCAGAGGCTAAAGCGAAGACACCGGATGCTCTATTCAAGATTGAACAAAGATTGGATTTTAGTAGATGGGTTCCTGAGGGATTTGGAACAGGGGACTTTGTAATAATAGCTGATGGAACTATGGAGATATGTGACCTCAAGTATGGTAAAGGTGTTCCAGTAAGCGCAGTAGGTAATAAACAGATGAGATTATATGCTCTAGGAGCTATATCTGAATTTGAGTTCTTATATGATATTGAAAAAGTGAAAATGACTATTATACAACCTAGACTAGATTCAATATCAACAGATGAAATAAGTGTAGAGGAACTATTAAAGTGGGCAGATGAATTTGTAAAGCCTACCGCGGAGTTAGCCTTTAAAGGTGAAGGAGAATTTTGTGCAGGAGATCACTGCGGATTCTGTAGAGCTAAAGCAGTATGTAAAGCAAGAGCTGATAAGAACATGGAACTGGCTAAATATGATTTTCAAGAACCTGACATCCTAAGCAGCATTGATATAGCAGATATTTTAGGTAGAGCTGATGAACTAATCAAGTGGGCTAAAGATGTACAAGACTGGGCCTTAGCACAAGCTTTAAATGGTGAAGAGTTCCCAGGATGGAAAGTGGTTGAGGGAAGAAGCAATAGAAAATGGACTGATGAAAATAAAGTTGGTGAGATATTACTTGGACAAGGTTTCTTAGAAAATATTATATATACTAAAAAGCTTACAGGTATCTCTAACATGGAAACTGCTTTAGGTAAGAAAGAGGTTAACAGATTGCTAGGGGATTACATTGTCAAGCCTCAAGGTAAACCGGTATTAGTTGTTGAGTCAGATAAAAGAGAGGTGTTTAATTCTGCAAAAACAGACTTTGAATAGAATGGAGAAATGGTCATGTTAGAAAGAAATGAAAAAGGAAAGTTAAGTTTAAAATCTTTAGACTTAGAAATATTCATAGGTGATTTATTTGCAAAGTGCAGTACAGAAGAAGAGATTGACTGGTTGCAAGAGCAATTACAAAGTTGTGTTGAGTGTTCAGCAGAAGAAAGACTAGAGGAACTTTAAAAATAAAAAAATTTTAAATATAAAGGAGAAATGCAAAATGGCAAACATAATAGCAAAAAGAACAGGAACAAAGGTAACTACAGGAAAGGTTAGATTAAGCTATGCTCACTTATTTGAGCCTCATGCAATAGAAGGAAACGAACCAAAATACTCAGTGAGTGTAATAATTCCTAAAACAGATACAGAGACATTAAAGGCTATCAAAGCAGCTGTAGATGAAGCTAAAGAACAAGGTAAATCTAAATGGGGTGGTAAGGTACCTCCAACACTAAAAACTCCATTAAGAGATGGCGATGCAGAAAGACCAGATGATGAAGCTTATGCAAATTGTTACTTCTTGAATGCTTCAAGTAAGAATAAACCAGGAGTAGTTGATGCTAGTGTACAACCTATCCTAGATGCTACAGAAGTATATAGTGGCTGCTACGGTAGACTAACACTTAATTTTTATCCATTCTCAGCATCAGGAAATAAAGGGATTGCAGCAGGTCTTGGTAATGTCCAAAAGTTAGCAGATGGTGAACCACTTGGAGGATTTACAAGAGCTGAAAATGACTTTGATGCAGTAGAATCAGCAGAAGATGACTTCTTAGGTTAATACTTATGGATATTCTAAGTATAGATGTTGAAACATACTGTGACTTAGATATTAAAAATGTGGGTGCTTATAGATACTGTGAGCACCCATCATTTGAAATAATTCTATTTGCATATGCTTTCAACGATGAACCAGTTCAAATAGTAGACCTTGCCCAAGGCGAGGGATTGCCAGAGGAAGTTATAAATGCTCTTCATGATCCACAAATAATTAAAAGTGCTTTCAATGCTAACTTTGAAAGAAATGCACTAAAAAATGATATATTCTTTCCCGGTAATATGCCCCCGGAACAATGGCAATGTACTATGGTGAAGGCTTTAGTCATGGGATTACCTAGCTCACTTGATATGGTAGGTAAGGCAATGCGATTTGAAGAAGATAAGCAGAAAATGAAAGAAGGTAAGGCTTTAATTCAATACTTTTGTAAGCCTTGCAAACCTACTAAGGCCAATGGTGGAAGAACTAGAAATCTTCCAGAACATGCACCGGAAAAATGGGAATTGTTCAAGGAATATTGTAAACAAGACGTTGCAGTTGAAAGAGACATAAGAAACAAATTAAGTAAATATCAAATTACAGAAAAAGAACAAAGGCTATGGGAGCTGGACCAACACATAAATGATAGAGGTGTTGGTACTGACATAGCATTAATAGAAAAAGCCATTCAATGTGATGCAGAATATGCTAAAAAGCTTGAAACTGAAGCTATAAAAATAACAGGTCTAAATAACCCTAATAGTCCAACTCAATTAAAAAAATGGATTGGTGAAAGGGTTGGTCATGAAGTAACAAGCCTAACAAAAGATAGTATACCAGGGCTTATTGAAGAAGCTAAAGACGAAAATGTAAAAAGGATATTAGAACTAAGGCAGCTTATGGCTAAGACCTCTGTTAAAAAATATTTGGCTATGGAGAATGCAAGATGTGAGGACGGAAGAGTAAGAGGACTATTACAGTTCTATGGAGCTAATAGAACTGGCAGATGGGCCGGGAGGCTAGTCCAGGTTCAGAACCTTCCTCAGAACCATTTACCCGATTTAGATGATGCTAGGAATTGTATAAGAGAGGGCAGATTTGATGATGTGGAGTTCCTATATGATAGCATTCCAGATACTCTCTCACAGCTCATAAGAACTGCGTTTATACCAAGAGAAGGTAATAGGTTTCTAGTAGCTGACTTTAGTGCTATAGAGGCTAGAGTAATTGCTTGGTATGCAGGGGAAGATTGGAGACTAGAAGTTTTTAAAACTCATGGAAAAATATACGAAGCCTCAGCAAGTCAGATGTTTCATATTCCAATAGAGAGTATTAAAAAGGGTTCAGATCTTAGACAAAAAGGTAAGATAGCAGAACTTGCACTTGGATATGGTGGTAGTGTTGGAGCTATAACAAGTATGGATAAATCTAAGAGTATTCCAGAAGAAGAACTCCCGGAACTTGTTAAGCATTGGAGAGATGCTAATCCTCATATTACAAAATTCTGGTGGGATTGTGATAAGGCAGCCAAAAAAGCTATAAGAGAAAAAACTACGGTATGTATGCAATTTGGACTTAAGTTTATATATGATCCAGGGGTTTTATTTATACAACTACCCAGTGGTAGAAAACTAAGCTATTTAAGACCTAAGATAGAAGCACATCAAACATTCTCAGGAGATAAAATCACATATGAAGGTATGGAACAAACATCTAAACAGTGGACTAGAATAGATACTTACGGACCTAAACTTGTTGAGAATATAGTACAGGCTACTGCAAGAGATTGTTTAGGTGAAGCAATGTTCAATGTTACTAAGGCTGGATATGACATTGTAATGCATGTACATGATGAAATAATAATGGATGTTCCTAAGGAATTCGGAAACATAGAAGAAGTTAACGGGATTTTCGGAGAGCCAATAGACTGGGCACCTGGGCTTCCACTTAAGGCAGATGGATATGAGTGCAATTACTACATGAAGGATTAAGGGCTAGGAGGTTATAGAGTGAATTTAGAATTTAAAACTTACCAATTAAAAGAAGGAAGTAGAACTTATGAGAAGTTAGTAAAAAGAGCAAAATTGCACAATGAATTTATTATAGTTGGAGAGGACCATGGTTATTATAAAGCAATTCCTTCCTCTGATGATGGCTTAAAATTAATCAGTGCTTTA
This sequence comes from Clostridium magnum DSM 2767, assembly GCF_001623875.1. Taxonomy (GTDB): domain Bacteria; phylum Bacillota; class Clostridia; order Clostridiales; family Clostridiaceae; genus Clostridium_AM; species Clostridium_AM magnum. The sequence continues at coordinate 1,390,477 of NZ_LWAE01000001.1, forward strand.
ATGATTGATGAACAAGCAATGTTTATACCTAAAGATGATTTAGAGTTAAAGAAAGATGATCTACCAGGAGTTGAAGTACAAGAACTTAATATACCTAAGGAGTATTTAACCATAGATATTATAGAGGATATTCAAAGATTAAATTCATAATTATTATTATTTTATAATAATAATTCGTAATCTGAAAATATGGCGAAGAGTTGGAGGAATAATAATGAAGGAAAATAGAGAAGAGTATCAATCAAAAATTACTAAGGAAATAACACAAAAACTAAACCTTGACATGACTAAAGAATATTCAATTGACGAGGTAAATGAGTTACTTGACAAGCATAATATGAGAGGAGGTATATTACAATTTATACCTACAAAGCCTCATACTGCTCAGAGAATAATAGATACCTTAGTCTGTATGGATATGAGCATTACTGACGCAGTTCACAAGAACTTAGGAATTTATGAAGATAAATCAAAATGTGATTATTGTGAAAATTATTTTTCAGAAGAAGAAACTAAAATGTTTCAACTCACAAATGTAAAAGACAGTCCTATTCTATGTGAAGAATGTAGGCGAAAAAACAAATATAAAATACAATTTATTGATTTTAAATTACGTATTTCAAAAGAAGAAAGAGAGCAATTTGTTTGTGAAGAATTAGAATACGGAATTGATTACTCCGATTATATTGAAAGATTGAATATGAAAAAGTAGTTTCGCATTTCAGATATTAAATCAGTGAGAAATTTTACCAGAGAGTGAGGTGATAAGGTGAGTCAATTGAGTATTTTTGATGAAGTTATAGTGGATAATTTTGCTGGTGGTGGAGGAGCCAGTACAGGTATGGAACTTGCGACAGGGTATTCAGTTTATATAGCTATTAATCATGATCCGGAAGCTATTAAAATGCATAAAACCAATCATCCAACAACCAAGCATTATTGTGAATCGGTTTGGGATGTAGATATAAGAAAAGCAGTACAAGGGCGTCCGGTGGGATTAGCTTGGTTTTCTCCAGATTGTAAGCATTTTAGTAAGGCCAAAGGGGGAAAACCTGTTGAAAAGAAGGTAAGAGGACTTGCATGGGTAGCGATTAAGTGGGCAGGAACTGTAAGGCCAAGAGTAATTATTCTTGAGAATGTAGAAGAGTTCCAAACCTGGGGTCCTATAGATAATGGAAAACCTATAGAAAAAGAAAAAGGTAGAACATTTAAAAGTTTCATAAATGCATTTAAACACTTAGGCTATAAAGTTAAATATAAAGAGTTGGTAGCTGCGGACTATGGAGCACCAACTACTAGAAAAAGATTTTTCTTAATAGCTAGATGTGATGGAAAACCAATTAAGTGGCCAGAGCCGACACATGGAGAAGGTAAATTGCCATATGTTCCGGCAAGCAGCATAATTGATTGGAGTATACCAGTACCTAGTATTTTCAATAGGAAAAAGCCATTAGTAGAAAATACATTAATAAGAATTGCAAGGGGCATTCAAAAATATGTAATTGAAGATGAACCTTATGTAATTAATGACACAGCATACTTCCTAAGTCATTATTATACGCACCAGGGGAATGAAACTAGATGCAGTAGTTTAAGAGAACCTATAGCAACAATACCTACACAGAATAGATTTGGATTAGTATCGGTTAAATTCCAAGATATAAAATTACCTGTGAAAGATAGTGTATATGCATTCCTAACAAAATATTATGGGTGCGATACAGGACAAAGTCTTAATGGACCAATTCACACTATAACAACTAAAGACAGGTTTGGGTTAGTGGTAGTTAGAGGTAAAGATTATAAGATAGCTGATATAGGTTTAAGGATGCTTACAGCTAGGGAGTTATTTAATGGTATGGGTTTTCCTAAGAGTTATATTATAGACCATGATTACACTGGCAAGAAGTATCCAACTACACAACAGAAAGCACGATGTGGTAATGCTGTAGTACCTACATTAGCAAAAGTTTTAGTAGAAGCTAATCTACCAGAGCTATGTAAAGAACAAATTAGAGAAGTAATTTAAGTATTGGAGGGATAAAAATGAGTTGTAAATGTGCAACATTTGATGAAGATACAGGAAGATATGAATGCAGCGTAAGTGGTAGTGGTTGCATGTATATGGTTCCTAATAGCAAAAGATGTGCTGAAGATTTTGGTGAGGGACCTGATGTGGAGGATGAAGAATAATGGCTGTAGACGGAATAGAAGTAGTCCAATATCAAATAGAGTATCCAACTCTAAATTTAAAAGAGCAAAAGGAAAATGAAAAAGCTTTTGATTATGGAATGTTGTATTGCTATACAAAGGAATGTGAAAAAGGATTCAAGGTAAAGAAGGTTGGTAAAATCACAAGAAAAGGAACTAAGTTCACTTATGAAGTAATAAAGGATAAGGTTGATTTTGAACAATATAAAGTTTTGCTAAATAAAATGATTGATGATTTTAATGCTAAGCATGGGGCAAAGCTAAAAGCAACCTGTTAATAACTTAAACATTAAATTATCTATATATAGATAAAACGGTAACTAAGCAAAGTAGTTGATTAAACGAAGGAGAGGTTTATGAAGAATATTGAATTTCAAAAAGGTGAAGGAACTTTAAAAGTGCAAGAATGTAAAGATGGCATAAAAATTAGTTATGTTTGCATAGATGATTATGCTGCAAAAGAATTGTCTACAGATGATTTGATGAAAATATTGGGATATGAAATAAAAGTAAAAATATGCGAAATAACTGGTGCAAAATGTAGTGAATGTATTCCAGTATGTAGTAGTTGGGAGATTAAATAGTATAAAAATTATGAGTAACTAAGGTATAAAAATAGGAGGTATAAAAGGGATGAATACAAATACTTTGAAATACTTAGAGAGTAGTGAGAATGAGAGAGTGAGAACAGTAGCAATACTAGCACAAAATGCAAATGTGGGTTTTAAAGAAGCAGAAGTGATGCTAGATGCTATGTTTGATGAATGTAAGCATCCAACCGGAGTACAAAGACAGTATGAACTAGCTATAAAAGCTGAATTTAATTGTTAGAGTAGGTGATGTAATTTGAAAATGCACTTTGCTGCAAATAAAGAAAATTTTTATGCATTTGCTTTAAGTATAGCTGCAGGGTTTAGTTCGGATAAAGCTCTTTCAAAAATGGGACTTTTAAAAACAAGGAGTGAAAGTCAAAAAGCCAGTCACCCAAGTAAAATTAGTCCCAATGAAAGAGAAAAAGTAAAAAGGCTGTATTGGGAAGAGGACATGACAGTTACTGAGATAGCGAAAATTTATGAATGTTCTGCAACAACCGTATTAAAATATCTAAATGAAAATAGTATCGAGGTAAAATCACGTGGAAGAAAAAGAATAGAGGTATAGCAACATGAAACTAATGGTATTAGATAAAAATAAGAAGCTTGGATGTGACAACAGCAAGTGGAGCTTTAAAGATGTGTTTAAAAAGCTTAAAGAAGAAGTTAACGAACTTGGTGAAGCAATAGAAGAAGGGGACAAGGATCATATAGCAGAGGAAGTTTTAGATGTAGTTCAAGTATGTATTGCAATATTATTTAAGTTGTTTATGAATGGAATAAATATTGAGGATGCTGTTCATAAACATAATAAAAAGTTAACAGATAGGTTTTGGAAACCAAAAGCTGTCATAAAGATTACAGTAAATAGAAAGTAAAAAATAGAGGTACAGGAGGATAAAAAATGAAAAAAAGAGATCTAGTCAATTTAAGAAAAGAGTTTAAATTAAGTAGCTATCTCATGCCTATAAAAGAAACATATAGTGTATATCTAAAGAAAGATAACGGGGAAATCATAACAAGAGAACTCAATTATTTTGAAATGATGGATACAGAAAAAAGAGAGCTCTATCTATCAAATTTTAAAAAGATTTTAACTGGAGCTATTGATACTAAAATTTTCGAATTAGACTTTAAGAACTCTCAGGAGGATAACTCAACAAACACTCAACATCTATTGCATGAGGCCATATCCTCAGGAAACAGTATAGTAGAGTATGCTGATAAGATAGTGGACAAAATATCTAATCATTTTACGTATGATACAGATATAGTAATAAATTTTGTAAGAGCAGAATATTACAAAGCAGCTAAAAAAGGAAGCAAAGAGTCGGAAGAATCTCCAGATGATTATGTTCAAGCTATTGAATTTATACTATGCAGCATAAACAAAGTTGATATTCCTAAGAAAGCCTTAAAGTTTGATTATAAAGAAATGGCTTTTAAAACTAATTCAGCCTTAGATACTGTAATAAATTTAAATTCACCATTAGATGGATTTATGTTTCCAAGTATTAATAGTGAATATATTGATGTCAATAAAGTAATATATTATTCTTCAAAATCTCAACAAATGAATCTTACCTTTGTAGAAAATGTGTTAGGGTGTGAGCTTAAGAATAGTGCATTACAAGAAAAGGAAAGCTTTAATATAATATTAAATATTGTTATTGGGGATAGAATTAAACCCGAAACTATGCAAGAAATATATGAGAGCATATATGAAAAACTTGAGTATCAAGAAGATGATGAAGAGCCAGTTATCAACATAAAAAGTTTAGAAGATATTTTAAACTACTGTGGTATAGAAAATACAGAAGCAGTCAAAGGTGCATTTAATGACGTTTGTGGTGGGGATTATGATTTTAAAATAAAAAATATAATTCCTGACTTTTACAGCAAGTCTATAAAGATTGAAAATGAGTATGCAACAGTAGAAATTACACCTGATAGACTTAACTTAATAAAACAAATAGTAACAGAAGAAGGCAAAAGATGTCTACTAATTGAACTAAATGAGGATGTTGAAGTAAATGGGTTTAAGCTAAAGAATGAAGCTTAATATAAAAAGTTAAATAAATAGAGAGCTGCGCAGTCTGGACAACTTATCAGCTCTCTAAATCTCACTTGAGACACTTGTATTATAACATAGTTGTCTCAGTGTAGCAATATAAGGAGGAAACATATGTATAGTGCAAGTAGTAAAGATGAAGTTGTAATTAAAATAATAGGGAAGTTATCGTTAGAGTTCCCGAACATGGATCAAATTAAGGCAAGAGGCATAGTGGAAGAAGTATTGTACAAATATGATATTGCGCCAACTGAGACAGCTTTAGTGGCAAGTGATGTAGAAGAAAAACTGCAAATATACTTAGCAACAAAGAGACTTGATGGATTAAGTGAGAAGACATTAAAAAACTATAATTATCAGTTATTGATATTTGCAACCCGTCTTAGAAAGCCATTAGCAAGTATCACCACCATGGATTTAAGAATGTACTTAGCTAATAGATGTGAGAAGTTAAAACCAAGCAGTGTAAATGGTCAAATCACAATCCTAAAGTCATTTTTCTCTTGGCTTTTTCAAGAAGAATATATACCTAAAAATCCAATGTTAAAGATTAAGAATACAAAGGAACCTAAGAGATTAAGAGATGCACTTAATGGTGAAGAAACTGAGATATTAAGACAAGCTTGCAAAACAAAGCGCGAAAAGGCATTACTGGAATTCCTGGTAAGCTCGGGAGCCAGACTCTCAGAATTAGTGAATATTGATATAAGTGCCATTGATTGGCACGAAAAATCTCTCCGTGTAATAGGCAAGGGAAATAAGGAAAGAAAAATATACTTCAATGTAAAAACAAAAATTCTTCTACAAAATTATTTAAAAGAACGAAAAGGTGATAATCCTGCTTTATTTACTGCTAGTAAATATCCTTTTGCAAGAATGGGTGGACGATCTATACAAAGAGAATTAAAAAAGATAGCAACTAGAGCAGGATTCGAAAAATCAATTTTCCCTCACTTAATGCGGCACACATTTGCAACCCATAGTATTAATGCAGGTATGGACATAACAGTATTACAACACATCATGGGTCACGAGACACCTCAAACCACTTTGATTTATGCTGCTCTTAATGATGAAAATATTAAACATGCGTATAAGCGAATCTCTTAGAAAGATGATTAAAAGTGAAATGACTTAAAGGAGGTGGTAATTTGGAATATAAAACAGAAGACAAATCAATTATAAAAATAAAGCATGATGGATCTGTAACACTTGCGACTGGAAAAAGTAAAAAAGAAACCCACTGGAAAAACAAAAATATGCTGTATTCAGCTTTAGTTGAAAAGCTTAGTAAAACTACAAGAACACCAGAGACGTATGCTGAATATAAAAAGCTTCCTAAGACTGATAAAGATAGAATCAAAGATGTTGGTGGATTTGTTGGAGGTTCATTAAAGAATGGTCGTAGAAAGGCTGAGAATGTAGCTAATAGAACTTTACTTACATTGGACTTAGACTATGTTGAAGGTGATATATGGTCCAGTGTAGAACTCCTGTGGGATTTTGCATGTGTCATGTATTCAACTCATACGCATGCACCAGATAACCAAAGATTAAGAATAGTTATTCCACTATCAAGACCTGTGCTTCCAGATGAATATCAAGCTATAGCTAGAATGGTTGCAGATGATTTAGGAATAGACCAATTTGATGATACAACCTATGAACCGTCAAGACTTATGTATTGGCCAAGTACTTCAAGTGATGGTGAATATATATTCAAAGTCCAAGATTTAAAATGGCTGGATCCTGATGAAGTGTTAGCAAGATATACATTTGGATGGCAAGATGTAAGTTATTGGCCAGAAAGCAGCAGAGCTAGGGCAAAGTTAAATAGTGCTATTAAGAAGCAAGAAGACCCACTAGAAAAGAAAGGTATTATAGGGGCTTTCTGTAGGACCTATAGTATTAGTGAAGCGATAGCAGAGTTCCTAAGTGATGCTTATACTGCTGGTGCTGATGATACAAGATACACATATACAGAAGGAAGTACCACCGGTGGAGTTGTAGTCTATGAAGATAAATTCAGTTTCTCTCATCATGGTACGGACCCAACTTCAGGAATATTGTGTAATGCCTTTGACTTAGTAAGAATCCATAAGTTTGGTTCTTTAGATGATGAAGCTAAAGAAGATACTCCAGCGAATAGATTACCTTCATTTGGTAGGATGTCAGAGTTTGCAAGTGCTGATAAAAAGGTGATGCAGACTTTAGGTAAAGAACGTATGGAGAAAGCCCAAGAGGATTTTGGAATAGTTGAAGCTGAAGAAGAATTAGAAACTGAATGGGTAAAGGAACTAACTTACACAGACCAAGGAAAAATAAGAAGTACTATAAGTAACTTCTTGCTAATAATAGAAAATGAACCCTTGCTCAAAGGTAGAATAGCTTACAATGAATTCTCTAATAGAGCTGTAGTGCTGGGGAAACTTCCTTGGAGAAGTAAAGACAATAAATCAGATTGGAATGATACTGATGATAGTGGACTTAGAGAATTCATTGAAAAATACTATGGAATAAGTTCAACTGCAAAATGTGCAGATGCATTAGTTCTATCATTTGAAAAACACGCATTCCATCCAATTAAAGAGTACCTAAACGACCTTCTGTGGGATGGGGTTGAGAGAATAAACACCTTATTTATAGACTACTTAGGAGCCGAGAATAATTCATATGTAAGAACAGTATCAAGAAAAATATTAGTTGCTGCAGTAGCAAGAGTGTTTGTTCCAGGGATTAAATTCGATAACATGCCGGTGCTCTCAGGACCTCAAGGGTTAGGTAAGAGTACTATTATTAAAAAACTAGGAAAGGGTTGGTACTCTGATAGTTTAACAACTGTGAGTGGTAAAGAAGCCTATGAACAATTACAAGGTGTATGGATGCTAGAAATGGGTGAAATGATGGCCACTAAGAAAGCAGATATTGAAGCAACCAAACACTTTCTATCCAAGACAGAAGATATATACAGAGTGGCTTATGGTAGAAGGACAAGTAGATTCCCTAGACAATGTGTGTTTATAGGTACAACTAATGACAGAGAGTTCCTAAGAGATAAAACGGGTAATAGAAGGTTTTGGCCAGTGGATGTTGGGGTAATAGAGAGAAAAAAGAGTGTATTTAAAGACTTAACAGATTATGAAATTGATCAAATATGGGCTGAGGCTTTAGAGCTCTGGAAGAATGATGAACCATTGTACTTAAATAAAGAGGAAGAAAAAGAAGCACAAAAGCAGCAGGATTCTCATAGTGAGGAAAGCGCAAAAGCCGGATTAATTCAAGAATACTTGAATAGACCTATCACAGATAACTGGTACAGTCTAAGTATTGCTGAAAGAAGAAACTATATACATGGCTCTGATTTTGGAGACATATCAGAGGGCAATATAAGAAGAGACAAAACATGTGTAATGGAAATATGGGTGGAACTTTTTAATGGTGATCCTAAGCAACTTTCACCTATGACTGCAAGAGAAATAAATGATATTTTAGGTAGTTTTAGTGAATGGGAAAAGAGTAAAAGTTCAATGAGATTTGGTAAAACATATGGTACTCAAAGAGGTTTTATTCGTAAAATATAATGTCAACAAAGTTGTAATTACATTTATTGTAAGTGTCAACAATGTCAACAGAAAAAGTACTCTTGTTGACACGTGTGTTGACATTCTAAAGCAAGTAATGACAATGGTTAAGAGATTATTGTCAACAATGTCAACAAAAAATATTATATAAGTAGTATTTATATTATTAGGCGTATATACGTAAACGCCTATACGCCTAATACACGTATATAGGTCTATATAGAAAATTTGTTGACATTGTTGACACTTAAAAGAAAGAGGGTAATTTGAAAATGGCAAATAGAAAACAATTTTCAGATTTAGATAATATTAAAAAATTAGGAATACTACTAAAGGTTTCAGATACAGCTTTACAAGAAAGTTTAGTCTTACTATCTAATTCATTAAATAAAACTGATGCTTTAGTAAAAAGAATTAATAATGTGTCTGAAAAAGTATCAGCACTAAGATCAGATATAGATGATGCTTTAGTGAAAATCATAGACATAGATTTATATAGGTCACTTTCAGATAATGATTTAAATAAACTGATGTATCCAGATTTAAATGATGAAGAATGTATAAGAACTTTACAGGAAATGAAAAGGTGATATAAGTGTATGAAGCCAGAATTGAAAAAAGACTAAAAAAGGAAGTAGAGAAGATAGGTGGTAAAGCATTAAAGTTTGTTAGTCCAGGGGTGTCAGGAGTGCCAGATAGGATTGTTCTTTTACCACATGGAAAGATTATTTTTATAGAACTTAAAGCAACAGGAGAAAAACCAAGAGCAATACAAGATTATAGAGCAAAAGAGTTAAGAGCTTTAGGGTTTAGAGTTGAGTGCATAGATTCGATTGAAAAAATTATGGATTTTATAAGTGAGGTGAGAGGTAATGCAATTTAAACCACATGAATACCAGCAATATGCCATAACTCACATTATAAATAATCCAGCAGCAGGTCTTTTTCTAGATATGGGATTAGGAAAAACAGTAACAACACTTACAGCAATAGATGATTTATTATTCCTTGGAGAAGTAAATAAGCCTTTAGTTATAGCACCACTTAGAGTTGCGGAAGATACATGGACTACTGAGGTAGCTAAATGGGATCACCTTAATCACCTAAGAGTGTCAAAGGTTTTAGGAACTCCAAAGCAAAGAATAAATGCAATGGCTAAAAGAGCAGATATTTATGTTACAAATAGAGAAAATGTAGAATGGTTGGTTAAAAATTATTTTAATAATTGGCCTTTTGATATGGTGGTTATAGATGAGCTATCAAGTTTTAAATCATCTAAAGCAATAAGATTTAGGTCATTGAAGAAAGTAAGACCATATTTTAAAAGAATAGTAGGCCTTACAGGGACACCAGCACCTAATAGTTTAATAGATTTGTGGCCACAGGTTTATTTACTTGATGGTGGACAAAGATTAGGTAAGACTATTACAAGTTATAGAGAGCAATATTTTAAGCCAGGAGATAGAAACCAGTATGTAGTTTATAACTGGAAACTTAAAGAAGGTGCAGAAGATGCAATTCATAAAAAAATAGGTGATATATGTATCTCTATGATGGCAAAGGATTATTTAAATATTCCAGAAAGAATTGATAACACAATAGATATTAATCTATCTGAAAGTGCAATTAAAAAATATAAGCAATTAGAAAAGGATCTAGTCTTGGAGCTTGGAGAAAATGACATAACAGCATCTAATGCAGCAGTACTTACAAACAAGTTACTGCAAATGTCAAATGGAGCTATCTATTCAGAAAACAAATCAGTTATTGAAATCCATGAAGAAAAACTTAAGGCATTATTAGATATCATAGAAGCAGCCAATGGTAAACCAGTGTTAATATTCTATAGCTTTCAACATGACTTTGACAGAATAGTTGATTTTCTAAAGTCTAAGAAATTAAAAGCTGTAGGTTTAGAGGACTCCAAGGATATAGCAGAATGGAACAAAGGTAATATACCAATACTTTTAGTTCATCCAGCTTCAGCAGGACACGGTTTAAATCTCCAGTATGGTGGAAATATCATAGTCTGGTTTGGACTTACATGGAGTTTGGAATTATATCAACAGGCCAACGCAAGACTTCATAGACAAGGACAGAAAGATAATGTTGTTATTAATCACCTAGTTACAAAAGGAACAGTTGATGAAGATGTTATGAGAGCTTTAGGAAATAAAGAGGTAAATCAAAATATGTTACTGGAAGCTGTTAAGGCGAGAATTAAAGAGTATAAAGATGTTACTGAATAATTTTTGAATCATAGGAGGAATAAGTATGAAAAACAATAAGACTAATAAAGTTAATGTAGATGAATTAATAAATAAGGCAGCCAAAGAAGCAGCAAAAGAAACGCTTCAGGAACTAAAAAATAGCAATTATATAAAAAATAACTTAAGTTATTTCAGAAAAGTAGAATTGATTTTGTTAAATTATAAAATGTTAAAAGATGCTGTGAATCAAAAGGATGAGGATATAGAATATATAGAAAAGCATGGTCTACCACAAAAGTCAGGATCTATTGTTATATATCAGACTGGCGGTGGTAATATGAGTTCTCAAGAAAGATATATACAATTAATCGAAAAATATAAGCTAGAAAAATTAGAAACTGAAAGAGAGATTAGAAGAATAGATAATGCTTTAGATAAGGTGAAAAAGGACAAGTATTATAAGATAATAGAATTTAAATATTTAAATTCAGAAGATCACGTAACAGATGACCAGATAGCAGAGGAACTATCTGTAGATCAATCTACGATAACAAGGAATAGAAAAAGATTAATAAATAGTTTAAAGACTATATTGTTTCCAGAAAGCATAAAGGAATTTGCATAATACGTGCATAATTAGTGCCATTGATATGTTTTATATTATATAGTAAGATTGTATTATGCGATTATTGGACATAGTTAACAATAATATTATAAATAAGCACTTGGAGAAATCCGAGTGCTTATTTTATTTTAAGAGGTGAAGTAATATGAATAAAGAGATTTGTGACTATTATGAGCCAAAGAAGAGAAGTGATAAGATGTGCAAGCATTTTACAGGTAACATAAATGATAAAAGAGCTGTAGCTAGATGTAGACACTACTGCAGTATTATAGATTGTAAGAATGCTATGGGACATGATAGCTATAGAAGACATAAAGGAGCTATTAAAAGTAGGTGACTAAATAGTGGCTAAAGAGTTTGCAAAGAAGTTCTATAAAAGTAAAACATGGAAGAGCTGCAGAGATAGTTATTTCATACACAGATATGGTCTATGCGAGAGATGTAGTAAGCCTGGTAAGATAGTTCATCATAAAGAGAAGCTAACACCAGCTAATATAAACAATCCTAAGGTATCACTTAACTGGGATAAGTTAGAATTATTATGTCAAGACTGCCACAACAAAGAACACATGAGTAATGGAGTTACACAATATGGTTTGATGTTTGACAGTGAAGGTAATTTAATAAAGCAATAATCAAATTGCCCCCCAGGGTACTTAATTAGAACGTATCGGCGGAGACCGTGAGTCCCCCATTCAAAAAACACAAAAGCTCTTCTATAAGGGGGTGTGGTATCCAAGGGCAAAGAAAGGCAGGTGAATTTAATGAACGATACTGAAACAAAAAAAGAACTGTCAAAAGAAACAAGAATTAGTGTAGAAATAAAAAAACTTAATAAAATGTTTACTAAAGTGGATGCTAAAACTAAAAAAGCAGTTCATTCGCTCATTGAGAATGCCGCCTTCATGTCAGTTACATTGGAGGACTTACAAGAAACTATTAATGGTGAAAATGGTCTGGTGTCTAAGTATCAAAATGGCGAAAATCAATGGGGGACTAAGAAATCTCCAGAAGTTGAAATATACAATACAATGATAAAAAATCATATGGCAGTTATGAAGCAGTTAACGGATCTATTACCTAAACAAAATAATAAGTCAGAGGATGACGGATTTGATGAATTCGTGAACAACAAATGAGAAGTCAAAGATTGAGAAAAATTGTATATGAAGAAACTTATAATCCTATAGTAGAGTACTGGAACTGGATACAAAGTAATAAGGGAAAAGTAAGTCTAAAAGTATATAAGGTATATAAAGAGCTTATAAGAATAATATTAGATCCTAAGTCAGAGTGGGAGTTCAATCCTAAAAAATCAAATCATGCTATAGAGTTTATTGAAAATTATTGTAAACATTCTAAAGGTAAAATGGGAGGTAAGCCTTTTATACTTGAGCTATGGCAAAAAGCTTTAGTTGCTGCGACTTTTGGTATGGTCCATAAAATAGATGGTACTAGAAAGTACCAAGAAGTAATGCTTGTGGTTGCTAGAAAGAATGGTAAATCAACTCTGGCAGCCGCAATAGGTTTATATTTGCAGATAGCAGATGGCGAACCCGGTGCTGAGGTGTATGCATGTGCAACTAAAAAAGATCAAGCTAAAATAATATGGTTAGAAGCTAAAAGAATGGTTAAAAAGTCACCTGTATTGCTTAAGAGAATAAAACCTCTTGTAAGTGATATGGTAAGCGAATTTAACGATTCTTTTTTTAAACCTCTTGGAAGAGATTCTGACTCATTAGATGGTTTAAATGTTCACGGAGCTTTACTTGATGAAATACATGCATGGAGTGACCAGAACTTATATGATGTTATAGTTGATGGTACAACAGCTAGAGAGGAACCTTTAGTATTTGTAACAACTACAGCTGGAACAGTAAGAGAATGTGTGTATGACTTAAAGTATGATGAGGCCGAAAGGCTCATAAATGGCTTTGAGGATTCTGAAGGTTATAAAAATGAAAGATTTTTACCTATAATTTATGAACTAGATGAGAGAAAAGAATGGACTGAGCCTGAGTGTTGGCAAAAAGCCAATCCAGGACTAGGAACTATCAAAAAGCTTGACCAGTTAGAAAACAAAGTAAATAAGGCAAAGTCAAATTCTAAATTGGTTAAGAACCTTTTGTGTAAAGACTTTAATATTAGAGAGACTAATGCAGATGCATGGCTAAGTTTTGAAGATGTGAACAACACTGAAATCTTTGACATGGAAGAGTTGAGAAATACCTATGCAATAGGTGGCTGCGACTTATCTGCAACAACTGACTTAACATGCGCAACTTTATTAATCATGAAACCAGGAAGTAATAAAAAGTATATACTGCAACAGTACTTCCTTCCTGAGGAACTTATAGAAAAGCGTGCTAATGAAGATAAGATACCATATGACATTTGGAGAGAAAGAGAACTACTTACAGCTTGTGAAGGTTTTAGAGTTGATTTTTCAGATGTTACAGCGTGGTATGTAAAAATGATGGAGGAATATGACATAACTCCATTATGGATTTACTATGATAGGGCATTAGCAGGTTATTGGGTTGATGAAATGAAAGGTAAAGGCTTCAATATGGTCAAGTGCGCTCAAGGAGCTTTAACGTTTAGTCAGCCGATGAGAATGATGGAAGCAGATTTGAAATCTAAAATCATTAATTACAACAATAATCCTGTTTTAAAATGGTGTTTAACAAACACTACAGTTAAATATGATGATAATGACAATATAAGACCTATTAAAGGCAAAAATCAAAGAGCACGTATTGATGGCATGGTAAGTCTCCTTGATGCTTATGTAGGACTTGGAGAACACTCAGAGGATTATCAAGCATTAGTCGGATAGAAAGGTGGTGAGGCATTGGTAAAAGAGCGAAGAAGCTTATTTTCTATGATATTCGGGAATAATAAACCAAGACAACCTACAGGGCAAGCAACTCAGCTTAAAATGATGAATGGCTATATGCCTATATTTAGTCAATTTGGAAATGAAGCATATGCTAGTGATGTAGTAAGAGCAGCAGTAGATGCTATAGCAAGGAATGCTGCTAAACTTCAGCCAAAACACATGAGACGTAATTTTAAAGATGGAACTGTTTCATTAGTTGATGATAACTTGCAGTACTTGTTGAGTGTCCAACCTAATCCGTTTATGAATGCATATATGTTTCGTTATAAAGTTATAACTCAGTTATATATGCAAAATAATGCTTTTATATACATTAGGTTAGATTCCAAAGGTAATATAAAAGGATTTTATCCTATAAATGCTTCAAATACTGAGTTTCTTGAATATAATGGAGAAATATTTGCGAGGTTTACATTTATGGGTGGAGACTATATCACGGTACCATATGTTCAATTAATTCATCTAAGAAGGTTCTTTTACAAAGATGATATTTTTGGTGAAACAAATGATTATGCTTTATATCCTACATTGGAATTAATCCATACTACTGACCAAGGTATTGTTAATGCTATAAAAACTTCAGCCTTTATAAGAGGTATATTAAAGTTTACCCAGATACTTAAAAGACAAGATAAAAAAGATAGAACAAAAGATTTTATGGATGATTATATGAACATTAATAATAATGGCGGGGTAGCTTCTGTAGATGGTTCTATGGATTATATAGATTTAAAGGCTGATCCTAAAATAGTAAATATGCCACAGATGGATTTTATAGAACAAAAGGTTTATAAGTATTTTGGTATAAGTAAAGAAATTGTTACTTCTAACTACACAGAGCAGCAATGGAATGCATTTTATGAAAGTATACTAGAACCTATAGGAATTCAGATGGGGCAAGAGTTTACATCCAAATCATTTACTGGTAAAGAACAGGGTTTTGGTAATGAAATTATGTTTGAGGCAAACAGGCTACAGTATGCAAGTAATGCTACAAAGGTTGCAGTAGGGACATTTTTAACTAATATAGGTGCTGCAAGTCTTGACCAGATACTGGATATGTTTAATATGCCTACTATTGGTGGAGAAGAAGGCTCAAGAAGGGTACAAACTCTTAATATGGTGAATGCTAAATTAGCAGATCAGTATCAAACGGGAAATGAAGGAGGTGACAAAGGAGATGGAACGCAGACAACTGGTAACTGAAAAGATAGAAGTTAGAGCGATTGGTGATGATGCAAAGAAAACCATAGGAGGATATGCTGTCAAATATAATTCACCAACATTAATAAGAGACCGTTGGGGAGATGAGTGGCTTGAAGAAATCGCCCCTGGGTCTTTTGATAAATCATTACAAAATCGAACCCAAAAAGCATTATGGAATCATGATGTTTCAAAGCCTCTCGGAAGTGTATCAGCTGGCACACTAAGGTTTAATTCTGATACAAGTGGACTTAATTATGATGTTGATGTACCTAATAATTCATGGGGCAACGATGCATATGAAAGTGTACAGCGCGGTGATGTAGATGGTTCATCATTCGGCTTTAAATGTTTGAATGATATGTGGTCCAAGGTTCAATATGAAGGTAAAGAAATATATAAAAGAAGCATAGTAGAAGCTGAAATATTTGAAGTAAGTCCATGTACATTTCCAGCTTATGATAGTTCAGAAATAAGTTGTAGAAGTTTAGAGACTTTTAAGGAAGATATTAGAAAAAATGAAGAACTAAGAAAAAAGTTAATATTAAGAACTTATTTATAAAAGAAGTTAAAAGGCTTCTTTTTTTATTCTATAATTTTTGAAAGGTGAGGTAAAAATATATGTGGAAAAAGAGATTACAAGAAATAAGATCTAGAAAAATAGAGATAAGAGGACAACTTGAAGGTAATAGCAAAGACGTTAAACTTGATGAACTTGAGTCAGAATTAAGAAACCTTGATACTGAGCAAAGTGATATCGAAAGAAGAATGGATATAGCAAAGAAGATAAATGAAGGAGAAATAGAAGGAAGGCATATTATTACACCAGGTGAGGAAGAAAAAAGAGAAAAAAGAGACTTTGCTTTAATGCCGCAGGAAGAACTCTTAAAATCTCCTGAGTATCGTTCAGCTTATCTAAAAAGATTGCAGGGTAAAATCCTTGATGAAAGTGAACAAAGAGCATTAACAACAGGAGCGGCAAGTGCAGGTGGGGCAGTGCCAACTACTACTTTAAATATGATTATAGATAAGTTAAGACAGACATCTGCATTGTTTGATAAAATCAATGTTTCATATATGCCTGGAAACCTATCACTTGTAATTGCAAATGCTAAAAACGCGGCTTCATGGAAAACTGAGGGGGCAGATGGGGCTTCTTCAGATGACACTGTAGAAACTTTAAATCTTGGCGGATATGAATTGATTAAGTTAGTTGAAATATCCGCAGCTGCTGATGCAATGACCATAGATGCTTTTGAAAATTATATAGCTGGTGAGATTGGAAGACAATTATCAATAGCTATTGAGAATGCTATAGTAAATGGTAGTGGTTCAGGACAACCTACTGGAATACTTGGGGGTATTACATGGGATGCAAGTAATTCAACTACTTGGGCTGTTGGTGGTTCAATAGGTTATGATAACTTGATGGATGCGTTAGCCTTATTACCTACTATGTATCATAATAATGGTGTTTTTGTAATGAATAGAAAAATGCTATTTGGTGGAGTGAGAAAAATAAAAGATGATATGAAACAACCTATATTTGCTTATAATCCTCAGGATAAAGCAGCAATGACTATATTGGGTTATCCAATAATTCTTGATGACTATGTTCCAGACGATACTGTTCTTTTAGGAGATATGAGTTACTATTACATGAACTTTAGTAAAACACCAGAGATATCTTCAGATAGATCAGCAGGATTTAAGAGTGGTAAGATAGTTTACAGAGGACTTGCGGTAGCAGATGGTAAGCCAGCACTTGATGAAG
Source organism: Clostridium magnum DSM 2767 (assembly GCF_001623875.1). GTDB lineage: Bacteria > Bacillota > Clostridia > Clostridiales > Clostridiaceae > Clostridium_AM > Clostridium_AM magnum. The sequence continues at coordinate 1,407,647 of NZ_LWAE01000001.1, forward strand.
CATTTGTTAAGATTTCAGAAGCTACGGCTTAATGTAGAAGGGTGAAATTCCCTTCTTTTCATTAACATGAAGGAGGACTTATATGTTACTTAATAAGATTAAGTTATCTCTGAGAGTAGATGATACTGACTTAGATGAAGATATACAGGACGCAATAGATGCAGCAGTCGCAGATTTACAACTGAGTGGAATAATTAAAAGCAAAATAGTTGATACAGATCCACTAATAGTAAGAGCAATCAAAACATTTTGTAAGGCCGAGTTTAGTAGTGATGATAAAGAAGCGAATAGGTATAGAGAATGTTATGATATGTTAAAAACTCATCTGTCTTTGTCAACAGATTATAATACGGAAGTGGTTACACCATGAAAATAAGTTCACTAAATAAACGAATAACTTTACAAAAGTTGGTGGAAGTTGAGAATGAAGCAAATGAAAATGTGCTAGTATCACAAGATTTTAAAACAATTTGGGCTAGTATAGCACCTGTAAAGGGTAGGGAATACTTAGAGGCTAAAAAAATACAAGCAGAGTTGACTTATAAAATTACTATAAGGTACGCAAAAGATATAACACCTGATATGCAAATAAGATATGGCGAAAGGATATTTAATATTAAAGATATAATAGATCCTTTTGAAAAACACGAACTATTAGAAATCATGTGCATAGAGAAGGTGGTTAAAAATGGATGACAACCTTGAAATAAAGTTTGAGGGGCTTGAAGAGATACAGAATAAACTTGATGAGGTAAGAAAAAACTTTCCTTACAAAGAAGAAGAAATCTTACAGAAACTAGGCAAAGACCTTAGGAAAAGTGCTAGAGATAAAACAACGCTTGGTAAAGGTAAAAAGCACATGAAAAACCAGTATAAATTAAGCAAGATTAACTATGAAAAAGATTCTATGAATATAACTATGACAAATACAAGCCCACATTTTCATCTTGTAGAAAAGGGACATAGACAAGTAACTAAAAGTGGCAAAGAAGTTGGTTTTGTACCAGGGAAACATATGGTGGAGATAAGTATGAAAGAGATGGAACAGACACTACCACAAGTATTGGGAAGGTGGCTAGATGATGTTTTGGGTGATGGATAAATGATTACTCTAGTAGATATTAAAAAATCTATAAATGATGTTCTTAAAGGAACTGGATATAAAGTGTATGGAAACGAGGTTAAAGAGGGATTTACAAGGCCTTGTTTTTTTGCGCAGCTAATACCAATATCAAGTGACATTTTAAAAAAAGATACAAGTGAAAACTTCTTAATGGCGGAGATAATTTATTTTTCAAAGGATAAGACAGATTTAGAAAATCTTAAAATGTATGATGTTTTAAAAAAGAGTTTTATTCCAACTCTACAAGTTAACAATAGAAAATTTTTAGTAAGAAACTTTAGATCAGACACGATTGATGATACTGAAAATGATACTGATAATATATATTCAATTCGATTTGATTTAAATTTTTATGATGAAATTATAGATAACACACCAGAGGCTGAATTAATGCAAAATTTAAGTTTAAAGTTATAGGAGGTAAATATTTATGGGATTACCTAATATTGAAATAATATTTAAATCATTAGCAACAAGTGCTGTTGCACGTGGTGAACGTGGAATAGTTGCAATGATAATTAAAGACACGATACCAGCACCTTTAACTAATCCAATAGTAATGACAAGCAACACTGACATACCTAGTGGATTAAGTACTGAAAACAAGGCAGAAATACAAAGAGTTTTTATAGGATATGTAAACCCACCTATAAAGGTTATCGCTTATGTAATAGCTACAGATGCAGTAGATTATACTGCAGCACAAACATATTTAGAAACTGTTAAATGGGACTATGTATGTGTTCCTAGTATAGTGGCAGGAGAAGTTACTGCTTTTGCTAGTTGGATTAAGTCTTGTAGAGATACAAAAGGCTTAAAGGTTAAGGCGGTATTACCAAATTGTACTGCTGACCATGAAGGAATAATTAATCTTGCTACAGATGATATAAAAGTAGGAAGTGAAACCTATACTGCAGCACAATATTGTTCACGAATCGCTGGAATAATAGCAGGAACTCCACTATATATGGCAGCTACGTATGCCCCACTACCTGAGGTCACTGATGTACCACATCACACAAAAGCTGAGTTTGATGCACTTATAGATGCAGGTAAATTAGTCTTGATGAATGATGGTGAGAAAATTAAAATAGCAAGAGCAGTAAACTCACTTGTTACTACCACAGCAGACAAAGGAGCTGATTTTAAGAAAATTAAAATTGTAGACATTATAGATCTTATATATAGTGATATACGAAAAACTTATGATGATAATTATGTCGGTAAAGTTCCAAATGATTATGACCATAAATGTCTTTTAATTACTGCTATAAATGCCTATTTAGAGGGATTAGAATTGCAGCAGTTGCTGGATAGAGGTAAAAATGCCGTAGGAATTGATATGGAATCACAGAAATTATACTTAAAAGGCCAAGGAACAGATGTTGATACTATGAAAGACCAGGAGATAAAAGAAGCTAATACAGGATCATCTGTACTCTTAGCTGGAACAACAAGGCCTTTAGATGCAATGGAAGACTTAGTATTAAATCTTTATATGTAGGAGGTATGATTATATATGGATAGTTATAAAGCAAGTCAGGTTATAAGCGGAACTTGGGGAGAAATGTGGTTGAGTGGTGAAAAAATGGCTGAATGTACATCACTTCAAGCTAAAGTTTCATTAAAGAAAACAGCAGTTTCCATGTGTGGAACATTAGTTGATGGGCAAAAAATAACAGGTATAGATTGCAAAGGTACATTAAAGCTCAACAAGGTAACTTCTATGATGATAAGTCTTTTAAGTTCTGATATAAGAGCTGGTAAGCAATCTGAGTTTACAATTATGTCAAAGCTAGCTGATCCAGATGCACTTGGCACTGAGAGAATAACTCTCAAAGGAGTTACTTTTGATGAGCTTACACTAATTGACTGGGATGCTAAAAAGAATGGCGAAGAAAGTATACCTTTCACATTCCAGGATTGGGAACCATTAGATTTAATAGATTAATTAGGAGGTACATGTTATGAATATAGTTGAAAAGTTATTAAAAATAGATGCAGGAAAAATAGAGATGCCTAAAAAGGATATAAAATTACAGTTGAAGAAGTTGGGACAAGAAGTAGAGTTTCCTTGTAAGGCTATTGACCCAGAAAGATATGCTGAAATACAAGAGGGAGCCATTGAACTAAAAAAAGGTGATATAAAGAAAATTAATATGTATGAAATGAAGGCAATGACAATTATTGCTGGATGTCCTGAAGTTTTCAAGAATGAAGAAGTTATGAAGCATTTTAATGCGCCTACACCTAAAGAATTAATTAGAAAATTGCTTCTTTCAGGTGAAATGGATGATTTATATAATGCTATAAATGAATTAAGTGGATACAAGAAAGATGATGATGAGGATGAAGAAAAAATAAAAAACTAATAAAAGAAGATGGGAATGTACAGACAGCCTATCTTCTTTTTCGTCATAAAGGTATAATGCCAAGTGATTATTATAATAGAAAATCTGGGGAGAAAAAAGTCATTAGGGCTTTTATCCATTATGAAATAGAAGAACGAATTAAAGAACGAGAACAAGGGGGTGGTTAACATAGCACATGTAATAGATGCAATAATAACATTAAGAGATCAATTTAGTGCAACACTAAAGAATGTTAATGCTAATATAACTGATTTTCAGAAAAAGGCCAATTATATGGGTAGAGATATAAGTAAAGTAGGAAGAAGTTTAGAAAGTACTGGTGCTGGGTTAACAGCAGCATTAACAATGCCCCTTGTTGGAGTTGGAGCAGCCGCAGTAAAAGCAGGCATGGATTTTGAAGCCCAAATGTCTAGTATTAAAGCAGTAAGTGGTTCTACTGGTGTAGAAATGAAGCAACTTTCTGATTTAGCTTTAAAGGCAGGAGCCGATACAGCCTTCAGTGCCAAAGATGCGGCTAGAGGTATTGAGGAATTAATTAAGGCCGGTGTAAGTGTAAAAGATATTTTAAATGGTGGACTGATGGGTGCTCTGAATTTAGCAACTGCAGGAGAACTAGAATTAGGAGAAGCAGCTGAGATTGCGAGCACAGCACTGAATGCTTTTAAAGCAGATAATTTAACTGTAAGTAGTGCAGCAAATATTTTAGCAGGAGCAGCTAATGCATCTGCTACAGATGTTAGGGAATTAAAATTTGGGCTATCCTCTGTAGCTGCTGTAGCTAGTTCTGTTGGTATGAGTTTTAATGACACATCTACAGCACTTGCAGTATTTGCTCAGAATGGATTAAAAGGTAGTGATGCTGGTACTAGCTTAAAAACCATGTTAATGAATTTGCAGCCGAGTACTGATAAACAAGTAGCGTTATTTAAACAGTTAAATCTTGTTACTGAAAATGGATCAAGTAAGTTTTTTACGGCACAAGGGCACTTAAAGTCGTTAAGTGAGATATCTGAAATACTCAATAATAGTATGAAAGGTTTAACAGATGCTCAAAGGCTTCAAGCTATGGAAACTCTGTTTGGCAGCGATGCTATAAGGGCTGCGAATATACTTTACAAAGAAAACTCAAAAGGTGTTACTGATATGAAAGCAGCTATGAGCAAAGTTACAGCTGAACAGGTTGCAGCTGAGAAATTAAATAATTTTAAAGGCTCTCTCGAACAATTAAAAGGTTCCCTTGAAACTGCTGGTATAACATTGGCACAAACATTTTTACCTCATTTAAAAGAAATGGTAGATAACCTTACAATACTAACAAATAGATTCAGTCAGTTAAATCCAAGGACTCAGGAAGTTATAATAAAGTTTGCTATGTTTGCAGCTACGGCTGGTCCTGCCATTTGGATAATAGGATCGTTAACTAGTAGCATAGGACATACTACTACAAGTATTGCTAGGTTAACAAAGGATATTCAAAAAGCTGGTGGAATAATGGCTTGGCTTAAAACACCAGGGAATCTAGTAGTAATTGCACTAACAGCTATAATAGCCATTGCTATATTATTATATATTCACTGGGATAAAATAAGTAAAATTGCACAAGAACTAAGAGATAAATTTGTTGAATTAAAAGATAAAGCCATAAGTAAAGTAAAAGAAGAATTTCAAAACTTAGTTAACAAAGTCAAGGAAATTAAAGATAAACTAATAGAGTTTAAAGACGGAGCTGTTAAAAAGACGATTGAGAAATTTGATGACTTTAAGAAAACTTTAAAAGATAATCAAACTGAAATAAAAGTAACTGCGAGTATATTAGGAACTATCTTTGGACCAGCTTTATTGATTACAGGAACAAAAGCTGCAATAGCTGGTGGACAAATAGCAGCACATTTTATAGCTAGCGTAGTTAAGACAGGAGCTGCTGCAGTTGCTAATGGAGCTAAAGTGACAGCAAGTTTTGTTGCAAGCATGGTTAAAACCGGAACAAGTGCAGTTGTCAACGGTGCTAAAGTAACAGCTAGTTTTATAGCTAGTATGGTTAAAGCAGGAGCTGAAGCAGTTATAGCTGGAGCTAAAATAACAGCCGGATTTATCGCAAGTTTGATTAAAACAGCAGCACAAGCAACAAAGACTGCATTAGTAATAACAGGTCAATTAATAGTTGCTGTTGCGAAATATGCTTTAGAAGGTTGGAAAGTAGTAGTATCAGTAGGAGCACAAACTATAGCTATATCTGCAAATGCAATAGCATTAGGTGCCCAAAAGATAGCTTTATTTGCAAGTGCTGCAGCAACAAAAGCAGCAACAGCTGCACAATGGTTGTTTAATGCTGCATTAAGTGCGAATCCTATAGTGCTAGTTATTGCGGGTGTAATAGCATTGGGGATAGTCATTTATGAATTAGTTAAACACTGGGATCAAGTTAAGGAAGCAGTATCACAGGCATGGGAAAAGTTTAGAAATAATCCAATCGGACAATTTATAATTAATACTAATCCATTATTAAAGATACTAGATGAAATATATATACATTGGAATAGTATAACATCAGCGATACAAAATGCATGGAATTGGCTGACAACATGGAATGGTACTAAAGCACAAGATAAAGCAGTCACATTCACCCAAACAAGGATAGATGATACTAGAACAATTAGTGAGAAAGCATCAGAGCGTACAGGTAAAAACGCATTAGGTACAAGTTATTGGAGAGGTGGAGAAACTTGGGTAGGAGAAAATGGCCCTGAAAAAGTTTGGATACCTTCAGGTAGCAAAGTTATAGATCATAGAAATTCAATGAATTCTAATGGCAAAAGTATAACCATAGCTAAATTAGCAAATCAAATTATAATTCGTGAGGATGCAGATATAGATAAATTAGCTACTGCATTAGCTAAAAAATTAATACTAGCTGAAGCAAATATAATTTAGGAGGGGTTATATGAGAAAATTAAAGGAAAAAGACCTATATTGTATAGCAAAACATATTCAAGAGTTTGTTAAAACCAATTGGTGTAAAGATAAAGATTCAAAACAAGCATGTTATGATTGTAATTTTAATCAGGATTGTACAAAAAACGGGTTTACGGATCTTGATAGTTTCGATAAGTTAGAAAAGATTACAGGGGTTAAAATAAGTTTTTCACTCTTGAAAAATAAAAATTCTTTAGAGGAGTGATACTTATATGGAATTTTGGTTAAAACAAGGTAGTTATTCTCTAAGACTCCCAATACCTCCTGCTGATTATGAAATTACATGGGCGAATAATAATAGTTCCTTTTTAGTAGAAGGTATTGGAGAGGTTTCATTTCTAGGTAAACCCAAACTTGCTGAAATAGCACCAATAGAGAGTTTTTTCCCTAATCAAAACTATGGTTTTTGCCAATATACAGGTTTTCCATCCCCTAAAGAATGTGTGGAACTTATTGAATTAATGATAAGTAGCGGTAAACCTATAAGATATGTAATTACAGGCACTCCAGTAAACATCCTTTGTTCAATTGAGAGTTTCAAGATTAAGGAGCAGGACGGAACAGGGGATATTTATTTTTCACTGCAATTAAAGGAATACAGGGTGATAACATGATTAAGTTATATAGTTTATATCAAAGCCCAAGTAAAGGACCAATTCAAACAGATATAACTAATTTTTGCAAGACTATAGTATGGTCAGGGGATAAAGAGCAAGTAGCAAGAAAACTTGATGTTACAATGTCATATAGCATATGGGATAAAAATCAACCTAATGTGCAGATAGCTCCTGGAACTTTAATTTGGATGCAGGAGGATGGAAAAGAACTTTTTAGAGGCCATGTATTTGACAGGGAGATAGGCTCGCAAAGTCAAGAACTTAAATTTGTGGCTTTCGACTGCATGATTTATTTAACGAAGTCTAAAGGATCCTACAACTTTACGAATATAACTCCAGAAGACATTGTGAGAACAATTTGTGGAGATGCAGGAATATTTTGCGGTGATATTGGGACTTCAGGATATAAAATAAATCTATTAGCAAAGCAGAAATCTTTCTATGAGATAATAATGATGGCTTATACGAAAGTATGGCACTTTAATGGTGGCAAATATAACTTTATGCCTTATATGAATAAAGATGTATTAGGAATAATGAATATGGGTGTTGCGGTAGATAACTTTGTTATAAGTCCAAGTATAAACTTAGGCAATACTAATTATTCAGATACAATTAGTAATATGGTTAACAAGGTAAATATTTATAATGATAAAGGTGAGTACTTAGGCACTGCATGGCAGAGAGAGTGGATAAAAGCTTATGGGGTATTACAGGATGTATATGAGGCCTCAGAGGATGATAAATCACCTCTAACAACTGCAAATAGCATGTTGCATGGAGTGGATGAAACTATAATTGTAAATTTATTAGGCAACACTAAATGTATTACTGGCTGGGGGGTAACAGTGAATATACCATATATATACAGTTTAGCTAATACTGTTATGTGTATAGATGCTGATACTCATACGTGGGAAGTTGCAACAGGATTATATACTATGGATTTAACTTTAAATTTTAAAACTAAAATGAAGCTAGTGGAGGTGGATAAATAATGAATATTGGTGATCCTTATGTTAGCATACTGCAAAGAATGCAAAACCAAGGGAAAAAATATAATCCACCACCTATTGAAATAGGAACGGTAACATCTTCTGATCCACTAACAATTAAAGTAGGAGATCAGCCCCTTACAAAAGATAATATTTTGGTGGCTGATTTTTTATTGTCCAATTATAAAAGAAAAATTTCAATTCCTTCAACGAGTGCTACAGGAACAGCAGAAGACAAAAGTATTTCAAATATTGCTATTCCAGATGCAGAATTAAGCTTCACAGATGGGCTGAAAAAAGATGATATGGTGGCTTGTTTAGCTACATCAAACGAACAGACTTACATTTTATTATGTAGGGTGGTGAAACTATGAGTATTTTCCCTAGTTCAATTGCTAACGTAGATACAATAATAGATAAAGCCGTAACAGCAACAGCAACTATCCCAAGAGAGTATGCATGGGACTTTGAGAATAATGAATTTAGATTGGTTAACGGAAAGTTTGTAATAGTTGAAGGCCCCGAAGCACTTAAGATATGGATGTGGAAAGCTTTGAAAACTGTAAAAATGACTTATAGTGTTTATTCTGATAGCTATGGGCATGACTTAGATACTTTAGTAGGACAAGGTTTTAGTAGTGGTATGGTTGAGAGTGAGGCTAGGAGATTAGTCCTGGAGTGTATAAGTGCAAACTCACATATAACAGGTATAAAAAACTTTAGTGCTAATAGTAATGGCGATACATTGACAGTTGGTTTTACAGCTCTTACAGACCAAGGGGAGGTGACATATAGTGGCCGCATATAGTGAAAGTGAAGAAATCATAAGAGATAGGATATTAAGTAATATGTCTGACACTGTAGATAAAACAGAGGGTTACATCGCCTATGATTCAGCTGCAGCATTTGGAAAAGAATTAAGTTCCAATCGAGCTATATTAGATGAAATATTAGCCTACGCTTTCCCACAAACAAGCAGTGGAACATATCTAGATTATAATGCAGAGAGTAGAGGGGTGACTAGAAACTTAGGTGTAAAGTCTAAAGGTCAGGTAGTATTTACAGGTGTTAACAATACAGTTATTCAACAGGGGACTATAGTACAAACAAATGGGGGTCTACAGTATACAATAGATTCAAATGTTGTAATAACAAATGGTTCTGCTACAGCAAATATAACTGCTACAGCTATTGGAACAAGTTACAATATCCCAACCAATACTATAATTCAAATACCCATTGCAATTAATGGGGTAACCAGTGTAACAAACAGTGTACCAACAACAGGCGGAACAGATGATGAAACAGATTTACAACTGATAGCAAGACTATTACAAAAAGTTCAGAACCCTCCTTCCAGTGGAAATAAAACTGACTATGAAAGATGGGCAAAAGAGGTAAGTGGGGTTTTATATGTTAAGGTTATTCCTCTTGCAAATGGTCCGGGTACAATCAAACTGGTAGTTGCAGGAGAAAATGGAGCTATCTTGGATAGCACTATAATTAAAAACGTACAAGATCATTTAAAAGAAGTAGCTCCTATATTGGCAAATGTAACGGTAGTAACAGTAAGTCAAGTTCAAATTAATACTATAATAACTGGGTTAACAATTAAAATTGGTTACAATTTAGACGATGTAAAATTAAATGTAGAAACATCTATAAGGGATTATTTAAGTGAGCTTAATCCAGGTGACACAGTAAACTACAATAACATTAGAGCAATTGTAACGTTGACTGAGGGGGTAAGTGACTTTACAGAACTGACACTTAATACAGGAACATCCAATATTACAACAACAGATGAACAAAAAGCAGTTTTAAGTACAATAACATATAGTTAGGAGGTGGTTTAATTGGATTTAAAATCTTATTTACCACCATTTTTGTTTGATTCAAATATATTTACAGATTTATTTATTCAGTATCAAGCGGAAACAGATAATTTAGAAAGCGACACGCAGGACCTTCTGAATCAACTTTTTCCTAATACTGCAACTTGGGGGCTTGTGTTATGGGAGCAGTTGGTAGGTATAACAACAAACACTTCAATTAATATTGAAGTCAGAAGAGTTAATGTATTAAATAAACTTTCTCAGATATACACTATGACTGCTTCAAATATGACAGATATATTAAAAAAGTTTACAGATGGTCTAGTAAGTTTAATTCAAAATTATTCAATGTACACTTTTGATATTGATTTTAATGTTAAAAGTAAGGCTGTTAGCTTATTGGATTTACTCCAAACTATTGAAACTATCAAGCCAGCTCATTTAGATTATTCTCTTTCAATAAATCTCAATCCAACAGCTAAAGGCGTCTATAATGCAGTATGTCATGTAAGTGGCGAATCAATTAGTTTATATCCTTATATTGCAACTAATATTGACGTTACACCTAGTGTCGAACTAGGTATGTATTTTCATAACATAGAAACTTCGACATTATATCCAAAGGAGGAATAAATGTATGGCAGAAAACTTTTATACAATCTTAACTAATACAGGTAAAGCACAAATAGCAAATGCAAGCGCACTAGGAATAAAGGTTAATTTTACTACATTAAAACTAGGGGATGGTAATGGTGCATATTACAATCCTACAGAAACTCAAACTACTCTTGTGCATGAAGTGTGGAGTGGGAACATAGGTAATATAACAGTAGACTCAACCAATGCTAATTGGTTGGTGTTAGAAACAGTTATACCAGCTGATGTAGGCGGCTTTATGATACGTGAGGCAGGTGTATTTGATGACAAGGGAAATCTTTTAGCTGTAGGTAAGTATCCTGAGACATATAAACCAATTGTGAGCCAGGGAAGTGCTAAAGATCTTAGAATAAGAATTATAATTGAGGTTACAAACACGGCTGCAGTAACTTTAAAAGTTGACCCAGCAGTTATTCTTGCAACTAAGAAAGAAGTAGGAGATTTAGTTAATCTTGCCACAACAAGTAAAGGAAACTTAGTAGCAGCTGTAAATGAAAACACATTAAATGCAAAGTCTTTTAAAAGCATAGATTTAAAATATATAGCAAGGTTTTTTACTAACTCTCCTGCAGTAGTGACTGATGCTAATGATCCTGTTTATGCTGCTTCAGGATTGACAAATGTTCCTATAGGTGGGGTTTTTAATAATATTAATCCTACTACTAAAAAACTAAGTGATACCATTGATCTTCCTGCTACTTGTTGGGCAATTGTATCATTATGCAAGGTCTATGGTTTAGATGCTAACACAGAGATAAAGTCTATTATAGAAAAATGTGCTGATTTTATAGCGAATAACTTACAAGATGGTAGTTTTTATGGTGCCAACTTTAAGTATATACCTAATGGCTTTACTCATTCCAATGGAACATGGGCAGGAACAGGTTGGGGATACCATGTCAGAGTACAATATCAAGCTATATGGGCATTGTTAGAAGCATATAAAATATCACCTAAGTTAATATATAAAACTGCTATTGAAGAATTATTAGATCAGGCTGCAGTGTGGCAACAAAATATATCTACAAGAATAACCAATGGTGAAATAGCGGGATATATGAACGGGGCTGTTTATAACACTATATCAAATACAGAGGGTAGTTTTGCTCCAGAATGGACAAGTTTTTCAAATACAAGCATTGATGTTATTTATAAAGCTATAACGAATTACGTAACTTTATTTGGAAATGCTCAAAGATCTGATATAGAAGGCATTAGCTACTATCCTCAAAGTATATTAAATAATCACAAAAATTGGTTTATAGATTGTTATAATAATCATGGTATGAGAAGAACTACAGGACACAATATGTTATACAGCTTCTATAAATATGATGCTGAGACTGGACCTTTTGTAAATGGTGTAGCTAATCCAACAGCAATGAACTGGGATTGGATAGAAGGTGGTTGGAGTACAGAAACATGGTTTACTGGTGATTTGCAATTATGGGCAATAAAAGGTATGGCATATTGCGGATTTACAGATCAAGTTAAGTCATTGCTAGATAGATTTTATCAATTAAGAGTTACTACAAATGATGAAAGAATATTATTTTATGATAGATATACAAAAGATGGTGGGCATTTAGCTGATGACCAAAGTATCTCTACTGTTTTTACAGCTTTATACATGAACTGTAGAGAACTTATAAATGACACATCGTATTCCCAAGCTTGTTTTGATACAGTATATTTAAAGCAGATTAAGAGCATAGATGTATTAATTGATGGTGGATATAATTGGGATGCAACTGATGAAGAATCCCTACTTGAAACAAAGTCCTTAGGTGAAATAGTATATGCTCCAATAGAGAAATATGCCTCTAGTTCAAGCATACAAGATATATTGCAGGATAACATTAATATGTTCCATGAAACTGTAAAAAATACAGGAAATTTAGCTCTGTTAAATACAGTAAATAAGGAAAATTTAGTTGCTGCTATCAATGAAAATACGTCGTCTTTGGCTGAAAAGGCGGCTCAAAAAGATATTGATAATGCGATTTTAGTAAAAAAAGAAGTTTATGTGGCTCGTCACAAATATATACGACAAAAATTTTTAATGAAACAACCATCGATTAAGGCTTACATTACAGGCGATAGCATTGGAGCAGGTAATGGTTCAAGTGAATACGGAAAAACATGGTTTTATCGTTTAAGTCAAAAGGTAAGAGATGTTGTAGCATTGGGTCAACCAATGACTGGATTCAATCCTCTATGCGTGGCGGTAGGAAGTCAAGATATACGAAGTGTTATTCCAAACGTTGGGATGATTACTGGTAAAGATTTAACATCAAAATCATTAAACACTACACCATTTACTTATGATTATTGGTTTATTTGTACAGGAAGAAATGATGCAAATAATAATCATGTCGATATTAAGTTATTTGAAAACCTATATCGACTAGCTGTAAGAATGGGAATACGTAATGGAATAGATGTCTTTTGCATGACGGAACAACCAATGATTGATATGGTTACAGGTGAAATAATGGAGACAGAAAAAGATTACTACAACTTGTATGCTGATGTAATTAGAAGAGTTGCAGTAGAAGAAGGGGCAAGTTTAATAGATGTAAATAAACATTGGTATGACTTAAAAGAACAGGGAATTGATTTAAAACTATACACAGCAGATGGAACGCACCCAAATGATACAGGTAATGAGAAAATGGCAAACTTATGTCGTGATTGTCTATTAGCAACTCCAACTGTAACTAATGAAAATATATATAAAGATGGAAAAGTTGTTAAAACTTTGTTTGAACCTAATCTTGCTTATAATGTAGCTACTGTAACAGGTATCGGAAATTCGAGAAAAACTTATTTAGGTCTTGATGAAGCGATTGTGTTAAACGATGGAGAAAGTGCTCAATTTTATGTTGGCGATATTGCAGTTGATTATGTTTTTGTTGCTGGATTAATGAAAGCTTCGACAGGTACAATTACGGTTCAAACTCCTACTGGATATAATGCACTTACGAGCGTTGCTTTTGGTGATGATTTAGGGACAAACGCACAAAAAACATTACTTTATAAATCAAATGAAGTAAATATGGCAACGCGTGATATTAAAATAACTGCTATTGGTGGAACTGCTTATATCACTTGTATTTCAGTAGTTGGAAATCAAAAAATATCCGAACATACAGAAGTGAATGGGGTATTTACTGGAACATGGACTAGAACAGAAGTTGCTCCTAGCATGTGGACTTATAAGACAAATGTAGCTGATGATACGATAGAAATTGATTGGATAGGCGAAGAAATTAACATAGAATTTTGTTTACATCCCAATGGTGGTGATAGTGAAATTACAACAGATGGATTATATACAAGTACTACAAATATGTATGCAACCTATAATGGCTATTTCTTTAAAAATCCACATCGTAATCAAAAATTAATGAATACACAACATAAAACTGTTATTAAAGCCAAAACCGATAGTGGTGGACGAACAGGCGTTTATGTAAAGGGGGTACGTGTTTTTTCATCATATAACAAAAATGGCTATATTATCCCATTAAAAGATAGAATAAAGGGATTTATTACACAACCTTATACAGCAGTTAAAAACGGAACAGTAGTTGATAACGTGATAACAAGTGCTACTGATGTACTTGCAGAGATTGTTTCTTTGGATTAATTGTCGCTTTTGAAAAATATTATAAATATATCGTAAAAATTGAATATAGTGATTTTTAAGAGTTTGGATAGTCAAGTCCAGGCTCTTTTTTAACACATAAAATGGAGGTGCTTTATGGCATATGATGAAAAACTATGTAATGAAAAACACAAAACCATAGATGAAAAACTAGAAGATCATGAAATTAGACTTAATAATCATTCGGAACGTTTAAAAGTGCTTGAGCAAGACAGCAGAGAACATAAAACAGATATAAAAAATTTGATTAAAAAAATGGATGATTTTATATCCACAATAAAATGGGGACTTGGCATATTTGTTACAGTCTCTATTTTTGTTATGGGAATATTATTAAAAAAATAAAGGGGATGGTTTTAATGAAAGGTATAGACGTTTCAAATAATCAAGGAGCTATTGACTTTCAACAGGTAAAGAATGCAGAAGTAGAAATAGTTTATATAAAAGCTAGTGAGGGGTTAAGCTTTATTGACCCTTACTTAAAAGTTAACTATGAAACTGCGAAGTTAGCAGGGCTAAAAGTAGGATTCTACCACTTTTTAAGACATAATGATCCTGTAGCTGAGGCACAACATTTTTTACAAGCTGTAGAAGGCCTAAATGCAGATTGTTTATATATCTGTGATATAGAAGGTGATAACTGGAGCATATCTGAAGCAAGTAATGCAGTAAGACAGTTTGCAGATTACTTATTAGGACAAGGTAAGAAAGTTGGAATATACACAGGAGATTATTTTTATAGAGACAATTTAAGCAGCTCTGTTAAAGACTTACCTTTATGGGTTGCAAATTATGGTGCAAGTAAGCCAATGACATCTAATTATGCTGGACATCAATATTCAGAATGCGGAAGTATACCTGGTATACATACCAACGTTGATTTAAATAACTTTAGTGAAGCAATACTAGTAAACAACTATAATAATATACTACTTGAAAATGTAAAGGACCCGAATAGAATACAGCTTATTAAAGCCCTACAATGGGACCTTAACTGTGACTATAATGCCAAGCTTAAGCATGTAGACGGAAATAAGTGGCAGGAGACACTAGATGCTCTGAATGGTATTAAAAGTATTATAGTAAAAGGACATAAATCTAAGGTTGTGTTATGGATGCAGCAAAGACTTGTCAAGTGGGGATATTTAAAGAAAGGCTCTTATATAGATATGGTTTATGATGAACCTACGTTCCAGGCAATAACCAATCTGCAAAAGAACTGGGGAAGGCCTACTAGTGGAATTTTGACATTAGAAACATGGAATATATTCTTAAATAACTAGGAGGAATTATTATGTTAAAAGAGTTCTTACAAATTAAAAAAATCATAGCATTATTGCTTACTATAGTGTTTTGCTACTTGGCCATTGTAAATAAAGTTACCTCAGAGCAGTACCTAACAGTATTTTCTTTGGTAATAGCATTCTACTTCGGCCAGTCTACTGCAAGACAGGCAGTTAAGGAAACTACAGCTACTAATCCAGAAGTGCCAAAGGTCATTGATCCAGTAAACATAACAAATGATATGAAGTAATTTTAACCCTAGGTGTAAAAGCCTAGGGTGTTTTTTTATTCTAACTCAGGATACGTAAGTATTTTATGGAATCCGTCTTTTTGCCATGATCTACTATACTCATCTCTGTATATCTTTGGATACTTATCTTCTCCAGCTCCTTGTAAGCATACCTCGTCACTCTTGCGATAAGCTTCAAATTTCTCCCACAAGCTATTATCTTTTTTATATACAACATAGCTGTACATAATACGAAAACCAACACAACTGATAATAGGAAAGTCTTTTGGTTTATAATGAATACAAAAGTATAAAGTTGAATTATATTCTTCAGTATCTAAGATATTAGTACAAAACTCATAGTGTAAAATCGGATCATAAACCTCTCCTCCATACTCATTCATTAAATAATCCTTTATCTTTTTAAAATATAAGTGGTTACTTATATAGTGTTTTTGTTCATCAGTCCAGATTTTCAAACCTTCTATTTTTTTAGCTAGATTCTCATCAAACATTTTTAATTACTCCTTTCATATTCCACTGGAGTATGCTATTATATTTTTTAGCAACTCCTTATTTGTATTGTTGTGTTAAGAGGAAGTTTATTCACTTGCCGGTGGGGAACTTCCTCTTATTTTGCCTTTTTCTTTTCAGCTTCAATTATTGTTCGTCTTTTCATTTCCTTATACCATGCGGCTCTGTCACTGTAGTTTAGTATTTTTAAAGCTTCATCAAGTTTTTTTAATTCCTCTTCTGTATCTCTTACTTGAAATCTAGGATTAACTGCCATGCTATTTTCTCCTTTCGTTATCTCTAATATAATTGTACTCCGTATGGAGTACAAAGTCAATGTAATTTTGAATTATTTTAAAATATATTCTATATTTACTATTTGCTTACAAAATGTATATAAATTTGATATAATAAATATAAAATTTATATACATAGGGGGATTAAGTTAATGAATAAAATAATAACTGGATTATTAGCAATTATAATACTAGGAGCTACTAGTTTGGCTACAGGTTGTGGCAATGAAAAATCAGCAAATAGTAGCACTACTGCAAGTAGTAATACAGCAGATACTAAAACAAAAGAGACTGCGCCAGCACCTAAAGATGATTCAATAAAAGAAGGAATGTATAAAGTGGGTACGGACATACAACCTGGAGAATATGTGGTAACTAGTGATACCTCAGGTTATGTAGAAGTAACGAAAGATAGCACCGGATCATTGGATAGTATTGTTATGAATGAAAATATACAAGGAAGGGTATATGTAACTATTGCAAGTGGGCAATATTTTACAACTAAAAATGCGAAAACATACCCTGCTGATAAGGCTCCTAAGGTAACTCCAACAGATAATAAATTGTCTAGTGGACAATACAAAGTTGGTGTCGATATTCAACCAGGAGAATATAAAGTTAGATCTTCTAACGGAGGGTATGTTGAGGTATCAAAAAGTAGCAAACATGGAATGGGTGATATAGTCTCAAATGATAATTTCACGGGGGACAAATATATAACAATAGCAGCTGGCCAATATATAACAATAAGAAATGGTGATATATTATTGAAATAAGTAAAAAAAATTCAAGGGATGCCTATGCATCTCTTAAATTGATTTTAAAGGAACTTGATACCATTTATCGGATATGTACACAAACTAATAATGGGAGGGGATATACATGGGGTGAAAAATAGACTATTAGAGATTAGGTTAAAAATAGGATACAAGAAACAGAAGGATTTTGCGGAATTTTTAGATATAGCTACAAACCAATATAGCAGATATGAAAATAATTCAGTGCAACCTTCAGTAGAGCAATTATGTAAAATATCTAAAAAACTTAAGTGTACTATGGAAGATTTAATTATTTATGAAGAATCCAATTAATAGGGTTCTTTATTTTTTAAAATAAAAGTACATAATAGTTATTTTTTTATAGTGGACATGCATTAAAATTAAACTTTAATCATAGTATAGAGTATAAAGCAATTAAAATTAAAGTTTAATCTTAAGGAGATGAGAGAAATGGCAGTAGTTAAGGCAGTATCGTTTCAGGAGGATGTACTTAAATACGGACTAGATGTTTCAAAAGAATTGTTTGGAAGTAACTTCTCTATATTCATCACATTTTTAATCTGCAGTTATAGAAAAAATCAGCCTGAGTTTGACCTAAAAAAAGATGCAGAGCTAGGGGAAGAATTACAGGAGATGCTAAAAGGGATAAAAAAGAACTTTAAGTATTAATATTAAATCTTAATAAATCACTTCTTTATACAATCATAGTGTCTTCTGGCACTACAACGATAGGATAGGCGTAAATCGTAAATTAAGCATGGAGGTATTCTTATGAATCTCTATCAACCAATTTTACTTAAGAAGACTAAAAGCTCAACGTGGGAAAAAGGATGGAAAAGGACAAATGCAAGTGGGGAAACCTTTTTAGAAGAAGATAGGAAAAGAAAAGTAGAACAGGTCTTTAAGTATAAAGTAAATTGGTTTCGGGAGGTATGTAATGAATAATTTAGTAAGCGGAATGATATTGGTAGAAAAGACTTATGGAGATTTACATTGGCTAATAGCTACATCTGAAGGTTGGAAGGCAATAGATACAGGTGCTTGTTGTATTGAATTTGATTCTAATAATTATGAGAAGGCCTATATACCTAAATATTATGGGGACCCGTGGACACCATTGGAGGGTACAGAAATAATATTTCAGGAGGTTGAGTAATGAAAAATATAAACAGAATTAATACTGTTATATTTAAAAGAATTGACGAAGCTGACTGGGAACTTGGTATTACCCTTGAATTTACAAACGGAGACTCTACACTGGTAGATAGCGAAGGAAATAAGGTAAAAGAAATATGGGATTGTAAAGATTATAGTGGATTAGATATAAGAACTAGTGTATTTGAAGAGTTTGATAAGTTTAATTATAAAAAAATAAAGCCTGCCACAAAAGGGTAGACTAAGCCTAAGTCACTGCTGAATATACATCAAATTCTGAGTTGCTATCACACCTCTGAATCTGCTGCACATTAACAGTGTATGCTACAACTTTTTTAAAAATTCCTGTAATTTTGTCAAATCTAGTGTGATTAGGCATTGTTAACAAATTATTTACAATTTATCTTGCAAATATATCCTGCGCTAATTGTAATGCAACGTAGGTAGCTGAACAGAAAAATAAAAATCCCATACTATCAATTCCTTTCATTAGTTTAGCTACTTTTATTATTAACAGTTCTATTTATTTTAATCACTAAATCTAATATAAGAGGAGGAAAGTTATGTTTAGTATTATTCCGGAAAAAACTTATTCATTTAGTGAGGGGTTGAAAATCTTAGGCATGAGTAGAAAGGAAAGAGCTATGAATGCACTCTCAAAGGTTCTTAATGATGATGGAGTTCAGTTAAAAGAAGATAGTAAGTTATACAATACTTTAGTAGTAACTCTAGGTATAATGCTATATGCGGAAAAGGTTATGGCTAAACCAACTACAGGGATGCCAAGTTTAGATGATCCGTGCTGGAAAATTGTCGGTGTATTTCAAAGTGTTATATTTTACGCAGCAATGTTTTATACCTTTAAAGCCCTACTTGAATTAATTATAAAAGGAGAAGGATCTTGGAAAAAAGTTGGTACAGGATTTCTAGTATGTGCAGCAGACTACTTAATTCCGTGGTTTTTTGAAATTATAAGAGGTGCTTTTATATAAGGAGGTATAGGTATGTTTATTATGACTTTAGCTCAATTTTTAGCAGAAGCAACTCCTCAAGAGGAACCCGAATTTAAATTCATGTTTGATCTTGATAGTTTAAGGATAGTTGAGGGAACTAAGGATTTAATACAAAGAGTAGATACACTAAATGATAATATAAAACACTTCTTTGAAGTAACGGGAAAATTATATTACTATCTAACCAACCCTAAAGTATTAGTATGGTGGCTATGGGGTGGAGTAGTTAAGCATAGTTTTTGGATATGTTTATTTATATGTTTATTTTCAACTATAGCTTTTATTATTGGGTGGAAAAAAGGTAAAAAAGTTGCTGCTAGTAGTATTTTTATTTATCTGGTCATTCAGATGTTTAGTACGGCTTTAAAATAATTTTACATAGGATTATAGAGTGATAAACCTCCACTATTATTAATTTTCGGAGGGGATATTATTGAATATAAAAAAAATCTTTCAAAAGGAAAAAACTTATTCATTTAGCGAGTTCTTTCAGATAGTCAAACCTAAATATTCAGTTCTACAAATAACTCCTGACACTTCAAATAGGAATTATGATACAGAGCTTGTAGCAAAGACTATAGCTAATATGTATCGATTACCTTATCAACGAATTACCAAAGAGATGAAAAACAAAGGATTTAAAGTGACATATAAGCTTCCAGAGAAGGCGAGTTTCATAATAGATATAACAAAAGACGATTGTAAGTTTTATATGTTAGTTCCAAAACAATATTCTAAGCTATTTATCGAAAAATGTTCAGAGGTGTGGAAAAGAGCAACAATTCAAGAAGTAGGAGAGATACAAATACCTCAGGATTCTGAAAAATATCAACTTAGATATGCTAAAGAAGATGCCTTATCTCTAAAGGTAAATAAAAAAGTCAATGATCCTCTTAATAATATTCTTAATGTTATGGGCATCATGGAGAAGGATGATAGGATTAACATAATTTATAATCTGGCACCTATAAATCAATCAAGGTGGGTAGGTGTTTATAAAGAAACCATGAAAAAAATAAATGCAGGATTACCTATTGAGAAGGAAAAATTTAACCCTGTAGTTGCTCTTAAATATATAGGTATAGGTATAATTAAAACTATTGATTTTGCTTTCGATATTCTAAACGACATTGTGTGCGACGGGAAGCCTATCAAAAATAGTGAAGTAGCTGTTACCCTAGTTGATAAAACTAGTAACCTATCTAAAATAACCCATAAAAAGGAAGGTGCTACAGTTGTAGATGCACAGTTAGTTGTGTTAAGCAAGAGTGAAGATAAGATAAGGCAAGAAAATAACGCATATGCAGTTTTAGAAGCCTATAAGACAATAGGAGAAGATAACTCTCTTGTATACAAAAAGTTAAATAACAAGGCAAATATAAATTTAAATGAGTATAAATTAAAAGGAGTTGAAACTAATAGAATGAGTACATTGGAGTGTAATAACCTAGTCCAAATACCAGGAAGAGACTTATTAGAGAGATTTAAAGTTAATACTAAGGTAAATGTACTAGAAAACCCTATTCCAGAGGAACTACAACAAGGCTATGTATATCTTGGAAAGGCCACTTATAAAGGAAAAGAATATCCTGCATATATGAGAAACGAATATAATTTTGGTAATCTAGCACTACTATTACTTAGTCCTCAAGGAGGAGGTAAATCTACTTTAATAGCCAATATGTGTAAGAATGCTAATGACAATAAAGAATGTGTAATAATAATGGATTATATTAAAAACTGTGAACTTGCTGACACTGTTAAGATGGCTGTAAGAAAAGAAGATGTAATTGAGTTGGATTTATCCAAGAAGGAATGTTTTCAAGGCCTAGGATTCAATGAAGTAAGATCAGCAGGTATGGAAGAGTTTGAAATGTTTAAAATGGCTAACATGAAGGCTGAGCAAACCATGGCTTTTGTAGATTCTATTAATACAGATGGATACCCTCTTACATCTAAAATGAGAAGAGTGTTATCAGCTGCTGCTAATATAGTATATTTACGTGACGGAGCTTCCATAGGTGATGTTATTAAATGTCTCCAAGACTATAAAAAAAGACATGAGTATATTGACTATGTTAAAAATAATTTAAGTGAAGATGGTTTAAATTACTATAATGATATGGTGCTAGCTCTGGAGGAGCTTGACGATGTAGAAGTCGAAACAGACAGAAAAACAAAAGAAGTTTTAAGAAGAGAAATTGTAGGAACTAAAGAAAGTAAGATAGATGGTATTTTAGATAGAATAAATCTTATCCAGGAGAATATTTATTTAAAATATATGTTCAATATGAGTTGCGACAATAATATAGACTTTGTTGAAGCTATGGAACAGGGAAAAGTAATATTAATTAAGATGCCAGAAGATGCCTTTAATAATACTATGGTAAAAAATGTACTGGTAACATTCTTTACAAGTAAAATAGTTCTTGCGACTAAACTTAGAGGTGCATTACATGAGAAACCAAAGCGTTGCAATGTTTACTATGATGAGATATACCAATCACCAACAGCAGAACACATTATATGTGCAGTATTAAGTCAGCTTAGAAAGTTTGGAACTAAGATAGTTATATCAGCCCATTACATGAATCAGTTATTACCTCAATTAAAGTATGAGATTAAGGCCAGTGGAGCTTCATATATGTTATTACAGGGTGCTGATAAAAAGAATTTTGAAGAACTAAAGGATGAATTAAGCCCATATGAGTTAGAGGATCTTCTTAACCTTAAGCAATTCCACAGCTTAAACCTAATGCGATATGAAAAAGGATATGCTAAGTTTATAACAGCTCTTCCAAAACCACTTAGTAAGAGGTAATGATATGGGATTACTGATTAAATACATTATAATGTCTGCTATGTTAGGGTTTACAGGCAATAAATTATTTAATAAAAAGAATAAAAGTAATTTGAACTCTATAAAGTGGGCGTGTATAATTGGAAGTTTATTAACTATAATTCATTTGATTTTAATTAGTATATAGATTATAAATAACAGAAGCTCTGGGTTATGCCAGAGCTTCTGTTATCTTCTTTTATTTGGGATATGTTCTATTAAATCAGCAACATCACAATTAAGGACCTCGCATATTTTATCCAAGTGTTCTAGATTAATCCTTTCTATAAGCTCATTATATATTTCCGAAATAGTATTTGGTCTTATATTCGTAATTCGGGCAAGTTCAGCTTGAGACATTCGTTTTTCTCCTAGTATTTTTGAAAGATGTATCTTAATCATACCCAATCCCCCTATTAGCAGATATAGGGAAATTGTAACGCAATTAGGTATTTACGTGTCTATTTTGATATATTATAACGTAATTGGTTATGACATAGATAAAAAAAATTCTCGCAGCAATCTTCCAGAGTACAGTTTACACAGGGATTAATTAATTTATATGTGCATACATTAAGAACTTTCGAGATTCTTTTTAGAATAGGCATAGATGGGAAAACAATGTTCCTTTCTATTTTATTTATGTAAATTCTAGATACGCCAACTTTTTCAGCTAACTCAGATTGAGACAGATTTAATGCAAGTCTAAATTGCTTAAAGTTAGTTTGCATGATTACCTCCAAATTTTATTAGATTATTAAAAAAATTATATAACAAAATACGACAGCGTACAACAGAAAAGGAATAAAAAATATTTAATTTATTTTTAAATGTAAACTACCTGTTTACATTTATCCAAACAATGGAATATTAAAATCAGATTTTGTAAAACGAAAAATATGAAATAATTTGGGGACAAGGGTATAATTTTGTTACAGAGATTTGTGCTCTAAATATACCAAAAACACACCTTTAGCATAAAATGTTAACTTGTCAATAGAACACGTGTTTGGTATAATGTTCATAATATGCAAGATGAGGGAGAATTACACATGAATAAATTTAAAGCTCATAAACTTAAATATAAAAATATAAAAATATGTTTAGTATATTGCAGTTACAAAAATTTTGAGTGGTATGCTATAAAAAATAATGGTATTATTATTTTATGTTTGAATAATGCCTATAGTAGAAAAGTAAAAAGTAAATTGCTTCATGCTGTAATAAAAAGAACTAGGCTTAATACCTAGTTCTATAATTTACATATTTTCTGATGGAGTTTCTACCTATTTATATCCTAAAAAAATAGATAAAAGATTTGCTACATACAACATGTATGGTATAATGAAATATCACTGATGGATGTGTTGAGTAGTGATGAGGACTCTATAATTGAAATTGTTGAAAGTAAAATACAAGTAAAAAAACTGTATTCAAAAATAAATACTTGTCTATCAGAACGAGAAAAGAATGTAGTTGAAATGCGGTATGGACTTTTAGAGGGAAAACCGAAGACTCAGAGAGAAATAGCTAAGATTCTTGGCATATCCAGATCCTATGTATCGAGAATAGAGAAAAGAGCACTAAAAAAATTAAATAAAGAATTAGGTTTGGGAAGAAGATAATGAAAGTTGAGAATTAAAAATGGGAATTAATTAAATTTTTATTGTTAATTCTCATTTTCGTTTTATAAAAAATTAAAATTAAATTATATATAATAATTAAAAGGAATTTGATAAAATTTGTAGAATAATAAATGTACAATAGTAAAAAGATTTATAATAATGTCTAATATATTATAATGTGTTATTTTCGTGAAAGGGGAACTTAAATGATACCACTAAAAAACTTATTGGAAACTACAATGACAGAAAATGCATCAGATTTACATTTGACTGTAGGAGTACCACCTGTTATAAGGGTTAATGGAGAATTAAGACAAATAGGTAGTGAAAAACTACAACCTATAGATACAGAAAATTATGCTAAGGAAATACTTGATGAGGCATATGAGAGCTATGCAAAAACTGGTGAGTCAGATACCTCTTTTTCAGTAGCGGGTATTGGAAGGTTTAGGGTTAACACGTTCAAACAAAGAGGAAGTGACGCTATAGCAATAAGAGTTGTTGGACTAAAGGTACCTACACTAGGAGAACTTCAATTTCCTAATGTTGTAAAAGAGATTATAACTAATAAGCGAGGATTAGTGTTAGTTACAGGACCAACTGGTTCAGGTAAAAGTACGACTCTAGCAGCTATGATAAATGAAATAAATGCAACAAGAGCTTCTCATATAATTACCCTCGAAGACCCAATTGAATATTTACATAAACATAATAAATCAATAATAAATCAGAGAGAAATAGGAAAAGATACTTTGAGTTATGCCAATGCTTTAAGATCAATCCTTAGAGAAGATCCAGATGTTATCCTTGTTGGAGAAATGAGAGATTTAGAAACTATATCAGTAGCGTTAACAGCAGCTGAAACTGGACATCTAGTATTTTCTACATTACATACAATAGGTGCAGCCAAAACAATAGATAGAATTATAGATGTATTTCCACCATATCAGCAACAACAGGTAAAAATACAGTTGGCGGCAGTACTTAAAGGTATTATATCTCAACAACTTCTGCCAAAATATGATGGAAAAGGAAGAGTTGCAGCTATGGAAACAATGATAGCAACTACTGCGATTCAGAATATGATTAGAGAAGGAAAAACCCATCAAGTTGAGTCTTCTATACAAACTGGAGCGAAATATGGAATGAAGACAATGGATATGTCTTTATCAGAACTTTATAAAAAAGGATTAATATCTTATGAGACAGCTTTAAGCTATGCTATTGATAGGGATATGCTAAGTAAAATAATTTCATTATAGAGATAAAGATTACAAATAAAAATAAGGACCTTGGATTGGTCCTTATTTTTATTTACTATTATTTAGAATACAAAATAATCTAGTGCCTTCAAACAGAATTGATCCTTTGAAGACGGCTTCTTTTCATCTTCCTTAGTTTTCTCTATTTTACTCTCAGATATATCAATATTATTAATTTTTTCGATAGTTGTATTCATAATAAATCCCCCTTAAATTAAAAAACTTTACTTTAAAATTTTTTAGGAGGATCTATCCAAAGGATTCGTCTTTTTTATGAAGCCTTCTTAAATCGATATAAAAGATCAGTTCGTAGCGCCTCATAAGGCTCTACCCCCTTTTCTAAGTACTGTACTATAACAGTTAAACTTGTTTTTTATAATTATATAATACCATAGGTTTCAATTAATAACAAACTGATTGTATAGGTTAAAAATATGCTAAAATTCAAAAAACTTATAAATAGTAATAATTAATTCAATCTACGTATATTTTCCTATGTATAGCTTGAAGTTAAGCAGTTTTCCAAATATCTATAAAATATTTTCTATAATTATTGCAAATTGTATAGTAATTAATTTTTATTTATGCTAAAATAACTGTGAATTAGGGGGATTGGGAGTGAGCATTTTTAAGGAAATAATTCATGATACCTCTCGTATTTTGACTTATGTCGTTTCTATTATAACCATATATTCTTTATGTATATCTTTTTTCGGTATATGGAGAAAAAAAGAAGAGGTAGAAGTAGAGCCAAAAAAGAGTTTTGCATTAATTATTGCAGCACATAATGAAGAAATAGTTATTGAAGGAATTATTGAAAGTTTAAAAAGACTTGATTATCCTAAACATCTTTATGATATTTTCGTTATTGCAGATAATTGTACGGACAAAACTGCTTTAAAAGCTAGAGCCAAGGGTGCTATAGTATATGAGAGAAGGAATAGGGAAAAAAGAGGAAAAGGTTATGCTTTAGAATGGATGTTTGAGAAAATTTTCAGTATGAATAAAAAATATGATGCTGTTGCCATTTTTGATGCAGATAACCTTGCTCATAAAAACTTTCTGAAAGAAATGAATAGAAAGCTTTGTGATGGATATAAGGTTGTTCAGGGATATTTAGATAGTAAAAATCCTGAAGATACATGGATTACAGGCAGTTATTCAATAGCTTTTTGGACTTGTAACAGAATGTTTCAATTATCTAGAAGTAATTTAGGGTTATCAAGCCAGTTAGGTGGGACAGGATTTTGTATTGATACAGAAATACTTGAACAGTTAGGATGGGGCGCGACCTGTTTAACAGAGGATTTAGAATTTACTTGTAAGCTTGTATTACATGGATACAGAGTAGGTTGGGCTCATGATGCCATAATATATGATGAGAAACCTCTTACTCTTGCGCAGTCTTGGAGACAGCGGAAAAGGTGGATGCAGGGATTTGCTGATGTTGCAAGTAGGTATTTTTTCAAGCTGTTTAAAAGATCCATATCAAAGTGCAGTTTTATAGCCTTAGACTGTGCATTATATAGTATTCAGCCTATAGTTGCAATTTTAATAGGTATCTCAGCAATAACAGGGTTAGTTCAGTATTTTATTAAAGCATCAGATTTGATAACTAATTTTAATACAATTATATATTCCTTTGATTTTAAATTGTCTACAATCACAGCTGTAATATTTGCTGTAGTACAGTTTATATATACACCTTTTATATTAGTTTTAGAAAAGAAGCTTAATTTAAAAATATTCTGGTACTACATAATATATCCTATTTATGCGCTTACATGGTTTCCTATTTCAGTCCAAGGAATTGTGGACAAAAATAAAAAGGAATGGAGCCATACTGTTCATACCAGAAGTGTTAAAATTAATGATCTAGAAAAAGCCAACTAAATAGTAATAGGGAAGACTATGAGTCTTTCCTTTTGTTATATGTAGTAAATAAAAGGACGAAATTGTTTAACTATATTTGAGAATTTATTAAAATATGATAAAATATAAGAGGAAATATAGAATCTATGTTGAATATATACTTTGATGGTTCTCTTACAGGGGGGGAAAATGCTTAATGAGTGAATATATAATTGGAATAGACGTTGGATCATCGAAGATATGTGCTGCTGCTGGAAAGTTGGACAAGTACGGTAGATTACAAATAATGGGAATTACGTCGGCAAATTGTAATGGTGTGAAAAAGAGTATAGTTGTTGATATAGATAGTACTTCTGAATCTATTAAGCAATGCATTGATGGGCTTGAACGCATGATTGATATTAAAATTACAGAAGCATATATCTCTCTACCAGGAGGAATAAGTGAACTGGTTTGGAATAAAGGTGTTGTAGCTGTAGCATCAGAAGATAGAGAAATTAAAGCGAACGATGTGAAAAGAGTAATAAAAGCATCTAAAATTATTACAATTCCGTCCGATAAAGAAATCATAGGTGTAATACCTCAGCAGTATGTAATAGATGGATATGATAAAATAAAAGACCCTATTGGTATGAGTGGTTTAAGGCTTGAAGTAGATGCTCAAATTATACTATCTCAAAGTACTGTAGTAAATAACCTTTTTAAGAGTGTAGATAAAGCTGGAATTAAGGTTGCTGGAGTAGTATTCCAACCTATTGCTATATCAGAAGTTGCGCTTAAGAGAGAAGAAATTGAACGTGGGGTTGTACTGCTAGATGTAGGTGCAGAATCTATAAATATTTACATGTTTGAGGGTGGAAATTTAGCTGGTATTAGTACAATAGCTCTAGGGGGAAATACTATAACTAATGATATAGCAGTTTGTCTAAAGCTACCTTTTTCAGAGGCTGAAAAATTAAAAATTAAATATGGTAGTGTTGGCGTAGATTCAAATAACAATGATTTTAAAATAGAAGTAAACGCTGATTATAATGAAAAAATAAGTGTAGGTTGCAATACCCTTAAGCAGGTAATAGAAGCTAGAGTAGAGGAATTATTGTACATCATAAGTGGTGAATTAAAAGCTAGTGAACACTATGAAAAAATTTCAGGTGTAGTGATTGTTGGCGGTGGACTAGCTTTAATTAAAGGAATTGAAGATTTTAGTAGAGAAGTATTACAGAAACCTGTTAGAGTCGGAACACCTGAATATATCGGAGCAGCAAGTCCTTTGTATTCAGCTGCCGTTGGAGCAGTTAAAGATGCCTCGGACTCAATGAAAGACAGAAACTTTATTGCTAAGAAGGAAAAGGAAACCGAAAAAGTTCAAAGAGAGTGGACTAGAGAAAAAAACAAAAAAGAAAAAGAAGAAGAAAAAAATAATGGGGGATTTATAACAAAAATAAAAGAGTTTTTCACAGATTTTTTCTAATAGGAGGTAAGTATTGTGCTAGATTTTGATGTTGATGTTCAACAATTTGCCAATATAAAAGTTATTGGTTGTGGCGGCGGTGGAAATAATGCCGTAAATAGAATGATAAGAGAAGGACTAAAGAATGTTGAATTTATATCTGTAAATACAGATAAACAAGCGTTAATGCTTTCACAGGCATCGCAAAAAATTCAGATAGGTGATAAACTTACTAAAGGACTTGGTGCTGGTGCTAATCCTGAGATTGGGAATAAAGCAGCGGAAGAAAGTAAAGAAGAAATATCTCAAGCTATAAAAGGTGCAGATATGGTATTCATTACTGCTGGTATGGGAGGCGGAACCGGTACCGGAGCAGCGCCTGTAATTGCAGAAATAGCAAAATCCATGGGTATTTTAACTGTAGGGGTAGTAACAAAGCCTTTTCCATTTGAAGGAAGAAAAAGAATGCTTCATGCAGAAATGGGAATAAAAAATTTAAAGGAAAGAGTTGATACTCTAGTTACAATTCCAAATGAAAGGTTACTTTCAATAGTAGATAAAAAGACTACACTAATGGAATCCTTTAAATATGCAGACGATGTTTTAAGACAAGGTGTACAAGGTATATCTGACTTAATTACAATACCTGGTCTTGTAAACCTTGACTTCGCAGATGTTAGAACTATTATGATAGATAAAGGACTTGCACATATGGGTGTAGGTAGAGGTACAGGGGATAATAGAGCTCAAGAAGCAGCTAAACAAGCTATATCAAGTCCACTTTTAGAAACATCTATAGTGGGAGCGACTGGTGTACTTTTAAATATAACAGGGGGACCAGATTTAGGGCTTTTAGAAATAAATGAGGCAGCTGAAATAGTTCAAGATGCTGCAGACCCTGATGCAAACATTATATTCGGTGCAGTGATAGATGAAAATATAAAAGATGAAATAAGAATTACTGTAATTGCTACAGGATTTGAAACAGAAAAAGTTCAGGCTAAACCACCAGAACCTGTTGCGAAGATTACTCAAAATCAACAACCAGCTGTAAGTTTTACTAGCAATAGGGACGAGGCAGCAGCTACGGTAGAATATCAAACTTATGATGAAACTAATCTTGAAATACCTGCATTTCTAAGAAGACAGAGAAAATAAAAAAATTTTCACAAAAAATCCATGTATAACATAATTGTTATGCATGGATTTTTTGTTGTCTAATTGAAGGTTCACTTTATGAATTTAATTTTCCTATCTTGCTAAAGTTTAATTTTACAAATCTAAATATGGTGACACATTATAGCAAATAAAAATAGTAATTTTTATTAAAAAATGACAAAATTTTAAAATGGATAGGTATATAATAAGAGTAATGAGATGGAAAATAATTCAAGATGGAGGTGAACCTTTTACTTGGTTATATATCTAGATGTTCTGATTTTTGAAAATTTAGTAGTTAACCTGTTTCTTTTATATATAACGGCTAGGACACTTAGAGTTAAAGTGGAATTGAGGTATATTCTTTTAGCGGCAACTATTGGAAGTTTGTATGTCATAACTTTAGTTTATCCCCAGTTAAAAAATTTTTCATCTGTTTCATTCAAAATTATTGTAGCAGCAATTTTAGTATTAATTAGTTTTAGAAAAAGAAAAATTATATTTAATATAAAGGCATTAGTAATATTTATATTATATTCTATGATGCTAGCAGGTGCATGTATATTTATACAATACAGTCAGAATTATGATATTAACAATTTTGCTATTATAAATTTTTCTTATAAGAAGCTTATGCTTTCAGTAATGACAATATATATGATTATTGATAGAGTAGTGATTTTTATTAAAGAGAGAAAAGACCTAAGTAATCTTATATATAGTATTGATATCGTATTAAAAAATTCTGAAAAAAGTATTAATGCATTTCTTGATACAGGTAATGAATTAAGAGAGCCAGCAACTAATTTGCCTGTAGTAATAGTAGAAAAGTCTGTTTTTCAGGATGTGGATTTAAAGTGCTATGACAAATTTTATATTCCATATAGAGTTGTAAGCGGAAAGGGTGGAAACCTCCAAGGATTTAAACCTGAATATATAAAAATACACCAGGGAAATGAGACTACAACTAGAGAAGTTATTGTTGCCTTTGCAGGAGAAAGATTAAGTGATTTTAATGACTATGAAGCTCTTTTATCTAGAGGAGTTATTTGAGGAATGATGCATTAATTGGAGGGAGATTATGATAAAATTAAAAGTATTGTTGAATAGAATATTGTCAAAGTTCAAGTTGTTTATTAGGAGTGTTTACTACATTGGTGGGAGCGATGTTCTTCCACCACCGCTGAGTAAAAAAGAAGAAGATGATTTAGTCGCTAAGCTTGTTACTGGAGATGAAGGTGTAAGATCTACACTGATAGAAAGAAATCTTAGATTGGTGGTTTATATAGCGAGAAAGTTTGAAAATACAGGCGTAAATGTAGAAGATCTGGTATCAGTAGGTACAATTGGATTAATCAAAGCGGTTAACACTTTTGATCCAGAGAAAAAAATAAAGTTAGCTACATATGCATCTAGATGTATAGAGAATGAAATACTTATGTATTTGAGAAGAAATAGTAAGGTAAAGGCAGAAATTTCATTTTATGAACCATTAAATATTGATTGGGATGGAAATGAATTGCTATTATCTGATATTTTAGGAACAGAAAACGATGTAGTATACAATTTGATAGAGGATGAAGTAGATAAGCAACTTTTGATGGTAGCTATGAAAAAATTAAGTGATAGGGAAAAGGAAATAGTTAATTTAAGATTTGGGTTAAATGGAAAGGGAGAAAAAACGCAAAAAGAAGTAGCTGATATGCTTGGTATATCTCAATCCTATATTTCACGGTTGGAAAAAAGAATAATTAAAAGATTAAAGAAAGAAATAAATAAAATGTTATAAGGTTGTCTTTAGTATAAAAATCGGCTTCTTAGGAAATAATTTAAATGCTATATATTCTGAAGGGGCTGATGGCTTTATGATAATTAATAAAGTTGAAATTTGTGGTGTAAATACGGCAAAGTTACCTATTTTAAAGGAAAAAGAGATGAGACATTTATTAATGACAATGAGAGATGGAGATGATGAATCTAGAGAAAAATTTATAAAAGGTAACTTAAGGCTTGTATTGAGTGTTATTCAGAGATTCAATAATAGAGGTGAAAATGTTGATGATTTATTTCAAGTTGGATGTATAGGTCTAATAAAGGCAATTGACAATTTCGATTTGAGTCAAAATGTTAAATTTTCTACCTATGCCGTTCCGATGATTATAGGTGAGATAAGGAGATACTTAAGAGATAACAACTCAATCAGAGTAAGTAGATCCCTGAGAGATATTGCCTATAGAGCGCTGCAAGTTAGAGATAAACTGATAGGAGAAAATAATAAGGAGCCTACTATATCACAAATCGCAAAAGAATTAAAAGTACCACGAGAGGAAGTTGTATTTGCTTTAGATGCTATTCAGGATCCTGTTTCATTATTTGAGCCAATTTATCATGATGGTGGAGATGCAATTTATGTTATGGATCAAATAAGTGATAGTAAAAACATGGATGATAGCTGGCTTGAAAATATAGCCATAAAGGAAGCAATGAAAAAACTAAATGACAGGGAAAAACTTATTCTTAATTTGAGATTTTTTGATGGTAGAACTCAAATGGAAGTAGCAGACGAAATAGGAATATCACAGGCACAAGTTTCGAGATTAGAAAAAACAGCTTTAAGACATATGAGAAAATACGTTTAGATTAGTTTATTATTGTACTTATAGGTGGTTTTTAGATTAAGAGCTGAGAATATGTATTTGGCATTAAAAGCCGATATATATTCTCAGTTTTTATTTTGTAGTAATTAATAAATAAGCTTTATCATATTATTTATTAAGACTATAAAATTATATGGTTGGAGGAATATCAACTTTTAGGGTGTGAAATTTAAGAGGAGGAAATAAAAAATGGATGATGAAAAGGCTTTATATTCTATAGGAAATTTAAAATCTATGGAGATTATAGATATAAATACTGGAACAAAATTGGGTTTTATCAAAGATTTAAAGATAGATTGTGATGAATATAGAATCATATCTATCATTCTACCATCACAAAAAATGTCATGGTTTGGTAAAACAGAAGATATAGAACTTCCATGGGAAAATGTTAAAAAAGTAGGGGTTGATGTATTACTTGTAGATGGTGGGCAATTAATGTTAAAGGAATAGTAAATTGTAGTAGAATTTTATATCAAAAAGTGTATAATATTTATATACATGGTTTAGATTGAATGCAAAACCATATTAAAAGTAGAAGGACGTGAAGAAAAGTGAAGTGCCCTTATTGCTCATATGCAGAAAGTAAGGTGGTAGATTCAAGATCTACGGAAGATGATATGTCTATTAGAAGAAGAAGAGAGTGTTTAAAATGCAATAAAAGGTATACTACATATGAAAAGGTTGAAAATGTACCTATATTGGTAATAAAAAAGAATATGAATAGAGAATATTTTGATAGAACCAAAATAATAAATGGATTAATAAAGGCTTGTCAAAAAAGACCTGTGTCAAGGCAGCAAATTGAAAATGTTGCAGATGACATAGAGAAGAAAATTAATAATCAAATGCTTACAGAAGTCGATTCTGAGTATATTGGCGAGTTAATAATGGAGAATCTTAGGCTTCTAGATGAAGTGTCTTACGTGAGATTTGCATCTGTATATAGACAGTTTAAGGATATAAATACCTTTATGGAAGAAATTAAAAATTTACTGGGAAATAAATGAATGCATATACAACTTTAAGAGAATAAAGTTAGTGTATATCTTATAGTGTAATTTAAGGTATGCACTAGCTTTATCTATTTTTTATATAAAATTAGTGTTTTAATATTGCTGTTAGAAAAATTTTCTTAAATGCAAATTGTACATTTAACATATTCTTAACAAAAATTTCATTAGACATAATATACTAGTGTTATAATTTTAAAATAGCAATAGTTATCTCGTAAGATATATATAATATAGAAATCAATAAAGAATAGTGATAAAATTTACTAAATAAAGTTATCAAGGAGTAATTAACTATGGAGGTTAAGTATGGAAATAGTTTTAATTAAGGGCTATGAATTTATAAAACTGGATTTAGGGAGAGCTAATGCTGTATTTTCAACTGGAAAGAATGGATTGGATTTTAATAAAAATGCCGATGAAGGAAGAAAGAATATAGAAAATATAAAAAAGTGGTTTGGTGTTAATGAAGTAGGCTTCTTAAACCAAACCCATAGTGACAATGTTTATATCTATAATGGGAAAGTTGAAGATGGTGATGCACTGATTACAAATAAAGAATCTGCAGCTGTTGGAGTATTTACAGCTGATTGTGTACCTATCCTGCTTTATGATAAAGCTAGTAAAGTTGTAGCGGCAATTCATAGTGGATGGCGCGGAACATTTTCCTGTATCGTATCAAAAACAATTGAAGAGATGAAAAAAAAGTATGGTACTAGAAGTGAAAACTTGGTGGTATGTATTGGTCCGCATATACACCAGTGCTGTTATGAAGTTAGTGAGGAATTAATAGAAAAGTTTAAAAACTCTGAAGTATACAAAGACGTAGATATAGCTAAAGGAAGAATGTTAAGTATGGTAGAGTGCATAACTCATCAATTAGATACTAAAGGAGTAAGAAAAGAAAATATTAATCATATAAATCTTTGTACTTTATGTAGTAATGAGATAGAACTACATTCATATAGAAAAAATACTAATGCATACAAAAGGCTATTTTCATTTATTTTTATCAAATAAGCATTAAAAAAGAACTAGCTAGTCAAATATATTTATATACTGACTAGTTAGTTCGAAAATAATACATTTTAGAGAGGTAAAGCTATGGCGGAAGAAAAAATTTTAATAGTTGATGATGAAGAACACATAAGGGAATTAATTAAGTTTAATTTGGACACAAATGGATATAGAACCATTTGTGCAGATAATGGATTAGAGGCATTAAGAATGGTTAAAAGTGAAAATCCACAATTAATCCTTCTTGATGTTATGCTTCCGAATATGGATGGATATGATGTTTGTAAGGAAATTAGAAGGGATAACTCTATTTCTTCAACACCTATAATCATGATAACTGCAAAGGGTGAGGAGTTTGATAAAGTATTAGGATTAGAATTAGGTGCGGATGACTATATGACTAAACCTTTTTCAATTAGGGAACTGATTGCTAGAGTAAAGGCTATACTCCGAAGAACCAATATAAAACCAATAGATAATTCTTATAGCTTTGGAACTGTAAATATTGATTTTGAGAAGCATGAGGTAACTAAAGAAGGGGCAAAAGTAGAACTTACTTTAAAAGAGTTTGAATTACTTGAAATTTTGATAAAAAATAAGGGTAGAGTAATGACAAGAGATTTTTTACTTGATGAAATATGGGGATATGAATATATTGGAGAAACAAGAACTGTAGATGTTCATATAAGGCATCTCAGACAAAAAGTAGAAGATGATGATAAAAACCCGAAGTATATAGAAACTATTAGGGGAATTGGGTACAGATTTAGTTCAGGAGAATAATTGGTGATTAAGATGAAAAAAAAATTAATGTTTTCGATGTTGAGCACACTTCTCTTTAGTTTGACTATAATGACTATATTATTTGTAGTAATAGAAAATCAAGAATATCTAGAAAATATGAAGCGGACTTTAAAAGTAAATAACGAGCTTATAATAAATGTATTGAAAAATGAAAAATTAGAAGATAGAAGAATTTTTTTTAAGAATAATTTTACCAATGAAATGATAAGAGAAACCTATATTGATAAAAATGGAATTGTTTTAAGCGATTCTATTGCAGACTCTAAAACTATGGATAATCACAATTCAAGAAAAGAAGTAATAGATGCAAGGCAGTATGGAGAGGGATTTAGTATAAGGTATAGTATTACAACGGGATATAGTACTTTATATTTTGCAACAGTGTTTGAAGATGGATTTGTTGTAAGAAGTGCTATTACAATGCAGACTATTAAAGGAATTGAAAGTAATTATTTTAAATATTATATGCTTATAATGTTTTTTTCCGTATCAATTTCTATAATTTTTGCTTCCAAAATGTCACAGTCTATTGTTAAGCCTATTAAGGATCTTGAATTTACAACGGATAAAATTGCGGAAGGTGAATTCAATAGAAGAGTTAGGATAGTATCTAATGATGAAATAGGTCACTTAAGTATGACCTTTAACAATATGGCAGGCATAATCCAAAATATTTTGAGAGATTCATTAGATAAGCAAAATAAGTTAGAAGCCATACTAAAGAGTATGGACAGTGGAGTAATTGCGGTAGATAAGGGACATAGAGTTATAATGATAAATCCTTATGCAAAAAAGATTTTTGGTATAAATAAAGACATTATAGGTCAAAATCTAATGAATAATATAAGAGATTTCGAATTTGACGATATTTTTGATAGTACAAAAGAAGATTCTAGAGAAATGAAAATATTATGGCCTAAGGAAAGAGTTTTAAGAATAAGAACGGCAGATATTATAAATGAGGGGGAGAAGATTGGTACTGTAGCAGTTGTACAGGACATAACCGACGTTAGGAAGCTTGAAAATATTAGATCCCAGTTTGTAGCTAATGTATCCCATGAATTAAAGACTCCACTAACTTCTATAAAAGGATTTGCAGAAACGTTAAAATATGTAGATGATCCTATAAATAGAAAAAAATTTTTAAGTATAATAGAGGATGAGGCAAATAGGTTAACAAGATTAATTAATGATATTTTAACTCTTTCTCATATAGAAAATAATATTGAAGGAAAAAAATATGAGTTTAAGGTTAGTGATATTGTAAAGGATGTCTATAATTTAATGAAACATACAGCAGAAAAGAAAAATATTGAAATAATAATTGGGGAAGAAAGCAGTTCTATTTTGAATGGAGATAGTGATAGGTTCAAGCAAATGCTTATTAATCTAGTGGATAATGCAATAAAGTATTCAGATAATAATGGCAAGATAGTTATAAGAACGAAATGTGAAAATGAAGATTTCTTTATATCTGTAGAAGATAATGGTGTAGGTATACCTAAAGAACACTTAGGAAGACTTTTTGAAAGGTTTTATAGGGTAGATAAAGCAAGATCCCGGGCACAAGGGGGAACTGGTTTAGGATTGGCTATAGTAAAATATATAGTTGTTGGTTTTAATGGTACAATTCAAGTTGAAAGTGAAGTGGGAAAAGGTAGTAAATTTACTGTTAAAATACCTATAGAAAAAGATAAGGAAGACTAAAATTATAGTTGTGTTAAATCTATGTTAAATAAAATAGTTGTAATAATTAAATGAAAATTAGGGAAAATATCCTTAGATGCTTATATCTATGGGTATTTTTTTGTTCATATAAAAGATTCATACGTTGCAAAAATGTTAAGTTAAATTAACATCTCTATAATAGGGGGTTAACTTTAAGGGAATATTATATAAGAGTAAGATAACTGTTAACATTAAAACTTTGAGGAGGGTTTACTTAATGAAAAGAAAGAGCTTAAGAGCTATGATGGCTGCACTGGCAATAACAGTTGTAGCAGGAGCATTTGTAGGATGTGGAGGAAACAAAGACGCAGGAAATACTACTCAGGGAACTAAAGAAATAACAGGTTCAATAACACTTGCAGGTTCAACTGCGCTTCAACCATTAGCAGAGCAGGCGGGAAAAAAATTTACTGAAAAAAATCCTAAAGCTACAATCAATGTTCAAGGCGGAGGAAGCGGCACAGGATTAAAATTAGTTTCAGATGGAACTGCAGATATAGGTAATTCAGATATATTAGCTGAAACAAAGCTAGATAAAGAAAAGGCAAAAGAATTAGTTGATTATAAAGTATGTGCAATAGGCTTTGCAGTAGTAGTTAACAAGGATGTTAAAGTTGATAACTTAACAAAAGATCAAATACAAAAGATATTTGCAGGTGAAATTACTAACTGGAAAGAGGTTGGAGGAGATGACTCTCCAATAAATGTAATAAATAGAACAAAGTCTTCCGGTACAAGAACAACATTTAAGGATACTATAATGGGTGGAAAAGATGAAAAGGAAGGTTTAGGAACTACACAGGATTCAAATGGTGCTGTTGAAAAGTCAATAGTATCTACAAAAGGATCAATAAGTTACTTAGCTTTATCTGCATTAACTAGTGAGGAAGCTAAGCAAAATGTTAGAATGTTAAAAATTGAAGGAGTAGAGCCTACTAAGGATAATATAATTACAGGAAAATATCCTTTCTGGTCATATGAACATATGTACACTAAAGGTGAAGCTAAAGACCTAGCTAAGACATTTATTGATTACATGATGAGTTCTGAAAATGCACCTCTTGTTGAGAAAATGGGATATATTCCGGCAAGTGATATGAAAACTAAATAGAAAAGTTTAGGCTGGCTGCTAAGCAGCCAGCTATTTAGATGATAAAAATGTTACATGATTATAAGTTTAACCCATTAGTTATCAGTCGTAATACTTACCGAAAATTACTCGGATAGGAATTGGTGTTGCGACTGATAACTAATGGATTTAAAACTAATTATTAATAGTTTGAAAAATATGTAGTTTAAGTTATTAAAAGACTTATATGACCTTAGGTCAATAAAAAAATAATATTGAGGTATATGATATGGAAAAAAGAACAACATGGCAGAAATTGAAAAGTGAATATATAGGTAGAGGTTTTGCTGTATTTTGTGGCTTATTAATTGTAGTTCTAACCTTTACTATTATAGGGTTTGTAGCTTTAAAAGGCTTAAATACCTTTGTAAAACATGGGTATTCATTAGGTGAGTTTCTATTCACATCACAATGGAGTCCTGACAGTGATAAGCCTAAACTTGGAGCGTTAATATTTATTGCAGGCTCTACCTTTGTTTCTATAGGAGCTGTTATAATAAGTGCACCTATAAGCATTGCCTTAGCAATTTTCATGAATTATATTTCACCAAGAATAGGAGAGAAAATTTTACAACCGGCATTGGAACTATTTGTTGGAATACCATCTGTTGTTTATGGTTGGATCGGTTTTAGTGTACTGTTACCTTTTATTAAAAAGGGTTTTGGAGGTATAGGGTTTAGTTTAATTGCAGGAATTTTAGTATTAAGTATTATGATTTTGCCTACAATAGCTAGTCTAGCATCTGACGCAGTTAAAACTGTACCTAAAAGCTATTTAGAGGCTTCTTATGGCTTAGGGGCAACAAGGTGGCAAACAATAAGTAAAGTTATAATACCAGCGGCAAAGAATGGCATATTAACGGGTATAGTATTGGGACTTGCAAGAGCCTTTGGAGAAGCTTTAGCGGTTCAAATGGTTATTGGAAATTCTATAAAATTTGCTAAAAATCTATTAAGTCCTACAGCTACTTTAACAAGTATTCTCACTATGGATATGGGAAATACAGTGACAGGAACGGCTTGGAATGATGCTTTATGGTCTTTAGCATTTTTATTATTAATTATATCCTTTGTATTCATTCTAGCTATAAGGCTTATTGGAAAAAGAGGTGAGATCAAATAATGAACGCTAAATTGAAAGATAGAATTTGGACTGGAATTTTATATTCTGTATCAGCATTTGTAGTAATTCTTCTTGTTGCTTTAATAGGATATATACTAGTTAAGGGTGGAGACTGTTTAAGACCTTCTTTCCTATTTGGAAATCCAAAAGCAGGAGAAGCGGGAGGGGGGATTGGTCCTCAACTTTTTAATTCCTTTTATATGCTAATTGTTTCCCTTTTAATATCAGTACCTTTTGGTGTAGGGGCAGGTATATACTTATCTGAATATGCTAAAGAGGGACCTATTCTGAATATTATAAGATTGAGTATTGAAACTATGGCTTCATTGCCTTCTATAGTAGTGGGATTATTTGGGCTTTTGGTATTTGTTAATATGACCCATTGGGGATTTACCTTGCTTTCTGGTGCATTGGCTATATCAGTGTTAAATTTACCAGCACTTACAAGAGTAAGTGAGAATGCTGTTAGGGCAGCTGCTAAACCTGTTAAAGAAGCAAGTTTAGGACTAGGAGCGACACAATGGCAAACCATAAGAAAGGTAATACTTCCTTCAGCGATACCACAGATTTTAACAGGAGTAATACTTGCAGCGGGAAGAATATTTGGTGAGGCAGCAGCGCTGCTTTATACAGCAGGAATGAGTGCGCCTATATTACATTTTGACAATATTAGTTTAATAGATAAATCCTCTCCTTTTAGTTTAATGAGACCTGCTGAAACATTGTCAGTTTATATATGGAAGTTAAATTCAGAAGGAATGGTACCAGATGCATCTTTGATAGCTAATAGAGCTTCAGCTGTGCTTGTAATAATGGTATTGTTATTTAATCTTTCAGCGAGAATATTAGGAAGAAGAATATATGAATCTTATACAGGTAAAAAATAAGGAGGAAGTTAAATGGGCATAATACAAACCAGGGATCTTGACTTATATTACGGGGATACCCAGGCTTTAAAAAAGATAAACTTAGATGTAGAAAAAAATGCGGTTACAGCACTAATAGGACCATCTGGATGCGGTAAGTCTACATTTTTGAGAACTTTAAATAGAATGAATGATTTGATTGAATCTGTTAAAATAGAAGGTGAAGTGCTTTTTGAAGGTGCTAATATATATAAGGATTATGATGAAATAGAGCTTAGAAAAAGAGTAGGTATGGTTTTTCAAAAACCTAACCCCTTTCCTATGTCTATATATGATAATATAGCTTATGGTCCTAGAATACATGGAATAAGAGACAAAAGTAAGTTGGATGAGTTAGTAGAAAAGAGTTTAAAGGGTGCTGCCCTTTGGGATGAAGCAAAAGACAGACTTGGCAAAAGTGCATTAGGAATGTCTGGAGGCCAACAGCAAAGACTGTGTATAGCTAGAACTCTTGCTGTAGAGCCTGAAGTATTGCTTATGGATGAACCGACTTCTGCATTAGAT
Source organism: Clostridium magnum DSM 2767 (assembly GCF_001623875.1). Taxonomy (GTDB): domain Bacteria; phylum Bacillota; class Clostridia; order Clostridiales; family Clostridiaceae; genus Clostridium_AM; species Clostridium_AM magnum. Next base: position 1,448,265 of record NZ_LWAE01000001.1, read on the forward strand.
CCTATATCAACACTAAAGGTAGAGGAACTTATGGATGAACTTAAAAAGAACTATACTATAATTATAGTTACTCACAATATGCAACAGGCAGGAAGAATATCTGACCATACAGCTTTTTTCCTAAGTGGAGAAATAGTAGAGAGTGGAAAAACAGAAGATATCTTCTATAATCCAAGGGATAAGAGAACAGAAGATTATATAACAGGAAGGTTTGGATAAATAAAAATATATATCCTCATGAGGTGAAATTAAAAGTTATATGGTATTTAAGCTCCTTATAATTATTAATTTCGTGAATTTAGGAACTTAGTGCCACTTATGCTTCTGCTTATAAAAGCTTTAGTATTAGTGGCAGTTAGTTATAGAATAAAGTATTTCAAAAGTAATCAAAGATGTGAGATAATAGGAAAAACAGTAATTATTAAATTAGAATGAGGTGAAAATTATGACAAGAACTGGCTTTGACTATGCATTAGATGAGCTTAATAATGATTTGCTAAGAATGGGAAGTATAGTAGAAAAACAAATTCATCAATGCATAGAAGCGTTGGTTAAACAGGATGAAAAACTAGCAGAACAAATAATAGAGAATGATGATTTAGTTGATAAACTTGAAAGGGAAATAGAAAATAAATGCATAAAATTAATAGCAAAAGAACAGCCTTTAGCTATAGACTTAAGAACTATAATTTCTACTACTAAGCTGGTTACAGATCTTGAAAGAATCGCAGATTATGCAGTTGATATAGCAAAAATAACTATAAGACTTAAGAATGAAACATATATTAAGGAATTGATTGATATTCCTAAGATGGGCGATGTAGTAAAAGAGATGATAAGAAAAGCATTAGATGCCCACGTGGCTGGAGATGTAGAAGGTGCTTATGCAGCTTGTAAGATGGATGATGAAGTAGACGCTCTATATAGAAACATCTTTTCAGAGCTAGTTGGGTTAATGCAAAAGGGACAGAATAATTTTAATCAAATAACTCAGCTTTTATTTGTTTCTAAACATCTAGAAAGAGTAGGAGATCATATTACTAATGTATGTGAATGGACCATATATTTAGTAACAGGAGAACAAAAAGATCTAAATGACTAAATTTATCAAATCGGTATAAAAAATACCGATTTTTTATTTTTTTTGCTGGAATTTTTGTTTAAAAGTATAATAATATATTTAAATTGTATTAAAAAAAATAGATATATTTAATTTTGATTAATATAATTAAATATATCTATTTTTTAGAAAAATAGGAAAAAGTCTATATATGTAATAAAATACTATAATAAAATATATAAATTCAAACGTTTACTAAGTAATGATAGGTTAATTTTATGTTTTATTTCTGTTAATTTTATGTTATACTTTATAAGGTCGCAAATCTATACTTTCAAAAATATCAGGAGGGATGAAATGTTTAGTTTAACCCCAAAAGAAGACAAATTTTTCAATCTATTTGTTGAAACTGCTAACATTGCCTATGAGGCTTCAAAATTGTTAGTAGAATTTTTAAAAGATCTAGACAATTCAGAAGAGAATCTTAAGAAGCTTAAAGAGGTGGAACACGAAGGAGATAGAAAGCAACATGAAATACTTAAGCAATTAAATAACACATTTATAACACCATTTGACAGAGAAGATATTTATCTTATAGCAAAAGATACAGATGATATTATTGATTTAATAGAATCTACTGCAAGTAGATTTGTTATGCTTAATGTAAATAATTCTACAGAAGAAGCAGAAATCCTAAGCAGAATGATTGTGGAATGTTGTCAGGAAATAATTATCCTAATGGAAGAATTGAAAAATATGAAGACAAGCAAGGAATTATCAAAGAAAATTATAGAGATTAATAGAATAGAAGAAGAAGGAGACAAAGTCTCCAGAAAAGCCATTATGGATATATTTAGAGGAAACATGGAAGTTATCGAAGTTATAAAGTGGAGAGAGATATATCAATATCTTGAAGATACTTTGGATGCCTGTGAAGATTTAGCTAATGTTATCGAAGGAGTAGTAATGAAAAATGCCTAGTAGTATGATAATTATAATTACTATAGTTATTGTTGCTTTAGTGTTTGATTTTATAAATGGATTCCATGATAGTGCTAATGCTATAGCCTGTTCTGTATCTACAAGAGTTTTAACCTTAAAGCAGGCAGTAATTATGTCAGCGCTATTGAATTTTGTTGGAGCATTTATGAATGTTAAAGTTGCTAAAACTATAGGAAGTGGTATTGTAGATCCGAATAGTATCGTTCTAGAGGTTATTATAGCAGCTTTGGTTGGTGCAATTGTGTGGAATATAATAACTTGGTATTTTGGAATTCCAAGCAGTTCTTCCCATGCCCTTATAGGAGGTCTAGTGGGTTCTGCTATTATGTATAAAAAATCTTTTATAATAGTTCACTGGGCAAGCCTTTTTTCAAAAGTTATAATATGGTTAGTACTATCACCTGTAATTGGATTTTTCATAGGCTTGGTACTTATGAATGTTATAAATATGACATTAAGAAATACGAGACCTGCAACAGTTAGTAAAATATTTTCAAAGGCTCAAATTGGTTCGGCCATGCTTATAGCTTTAAACCATGGAGGCAATGATGCGCAAAAATCAATGGGTATAATAACTATGGCACTTGTAAGTGCTGGTTTTTTACCACAGTTTGCTGTTCCAACCTGGGTTAAGGTATCTTGTGCATTAGCTATGGCTCTAGGAACAAGTTTAGGTGGTAAGAAAATTATTAAAACTATGGGTTCTAGAATGGCAAAAATTGCGCCGGTTAACGGTTTTACAGCGGAGATAGGTGCTTCAGCAGTAATTTTTAGTGCAACAATGTTAAATGCTCCCGTAAGTACAACTCATATAATCACAGGTTCTATAATGGGTGTTGGTGCCTCTAAAAGACTTTCAGCTGTAAGATGGGCTGTTGCAAAAGAAATTGTAACTGCATGGTTGCTTACTATACCAGCATCTGCAGCAATTGCAGCGGGAACTTTAGTTCTTATAAATTTAATATAAATATACATAAAAACTTAGATAAAAACTCTTCTCACTTTTATAGAAGGGTTTTTTATTATGCATTGACTAAATAAACAGATTGGGGTAATATTACTAAATGAAGAATTATAGGGATATACACTAGAAACACTTGGATTATTATTGGTACACAGACACCTAAGAAATATTAGAGAAACCATAATTAGGAGTTGGATATATGAAAAATGAAATAGCAGTAGTAAAGGCTGGAAGTATCGCTGAAGAAATGGAGATAGAGGTAGGAGATATTTTAGTAAGTATTAATGGTGAAGCAGTTAAAGATATTATTGACTATAAATTTTTGATCTCTGATGAATATGTTGAAATTGAAATACAAAAGCCAGACGGTGAAATATGGGAGCTAGAGATTGAAAAAGAGTATGATGAGGATTTAGGAGTAGAATTTAAGGATGCAATTTTAGACACGCCTAGAAGTTGTCATAATAAATGTGTCTTTTGTTTTATAGATCAGTTACCAAAGGGTATGAGAGAAACCTTATATTTTAAAGATGATGATTCTAGATTAGCTTTTCTTCAAGGAAATTTTGTAACTTTGACTAATATGAGTGAAGAAGACATAGAAAGAATAATAAAATATAGAATAAGCCCTATAAATGTATCTGTACACACTACTAACCCGGAGCTTAGAATTAAGATGACTAATAATAGATTTGCAGGGAATGTATATAGTAGACTTAAAAGGATGGCTGATGCAGGAATAAGCATTAACTGCCAAATAGTTCTATGTCCTGGATTAAATGATGGGGATGAATTAGAAAGGACTATAGAAGATCTGTATAAATTATACCCACAAATAGAGAATTTAGCAGTAGTTCCTGTAGGTGTTACTAAGTTTAGGGAAGGCTTATTTAAACTTGATTTATATAATAAAATTACAGCGGCAGAACAATTAGATAGAGTTGCAAAGATGCAGAGAAAGTATATAAAGGAGCTAGGTGTACCTTTTGTTAGAATGTCTGATGAATTTTATGTTACTGCTGAAAGGGAGCTTCCGGCAACTGAATTTTATGATAATTTTAAGCAGTTAGAAGATGGTGTTGGAATGATAAGAATTTTTAGGAACCATATTAGAGATTCATTAGTCCATCTCCAAAAAGATATAAAAGGATCTTTTACAATTGTAACAGGAGCATCAGCTTATAATGAAGTGTTAAAAGCTGCAGAAAGTATAATGGCAGCTAATCCTAAAATAGATATAAGTGTAAAAAAAATAATAAATTATTTCTTTGGTGAAACTATAACAGTAGCGGGCCTAATTACTGCAAAGGATATAATTGAACAATTAAGATGTGAAATTATAGGAAAGTGTGTTATAATACCAGATTGTATGCTAAGAAAAGGTTATGAATTAGCATACAATAAGGAAAAAGTTTTTCTAGATGATATTACAGTAGAAGGATTAGAAAAAACTTTAAATAGAAAAATTCTAGTATGTGATTATACTGGAGAAGATTTGATAAAGATAATAAATGAACATTGTGAGGAGGAATAAATAATGGGAAAACCGATAGTGGCAATAGTTGGAAGACCAAACGTAGGAAAATCTACATTATTTAATAAGTTAGCAGGAAAGAGAATATCAATAGTAGAAGATACACCTGGAGTTACAAGAGATAGAGTATATGCAGAAGCAGAGTGGTTAAAATATACCTTTACTATGATTGATACAGGTGGTATTGAACCGGAAAGTGAAGATATTATAGTTGCTCAAATGCGTAGGCAGGCGCAAATAGCTATAGAAACTGCAGATGTAATAGTATTTATAGTAGATGGTAAGGAAGGTTTGACTGGGGCAGATAGAGAAGTTGCTCAAATGCTTAGAAAAAGCAAAAAACCAGTTGTGTTAGTTGTTAATAAAATTGACAGCTTAAAAGATGAAGATAATGCTTATGAATTCTACAACTTAGGTATAGGTGATCCTATAGCTATATCCGCTTCTCAGGCCCTTGGACTTGGAGATATGTTAGATAAAGTGGTATCCTATTTTGATGAGGCTATGCTGGAAGATGAAGATGATGAATATATAAAAATCGCTTTTGTGGGAAAACCAAATGTAGGAAAGTCCTCTTTAATAAACAAATTATTAGGTGAAGAAAGAGTTATAGTAAGCGATATACCGGGAACTACAAGAGATGCAATAGATAGTTATTTAGAGACTGAAGAAGGCAAATTCCTACTAATAGATACTGCAGGACTTAGAAGAAAAAGTAAAGTTAAAGAAGAGATAGAAAGATACAGTGTTATAAGAACTTATACTGCTATAGAAAGAGCAGATGTGTGCATACTAATGTTAGATGCAACTCAAGGTATAACAGACCAGGATGAGAAGATAATAGGATATGCACATGAGCTTAATAAAGCTATAATGGTTATAGTTAATAAATGGGATTTAATAGAAAAAGATAATAAAACTATGAATGAATTTACAACTATGATTGGAAGAAGTTTATCATTTATGTCATATGCACCGTACCTATTTATATCTGCTAAGACTGGTCAAAGATTACCGAAGGTACTACAAACTGTAAAGGAATGTTATAACAACTATAACAAGAGAATAAAAACAGGGGTATTAAATGATGTAATTAGTAGGGCCCTTATGATGAAAGAACCTCCTATTATAGGAACTAAGAGATTAAAAATATACTATTGTACTCAGATAGGCGTAAAAGCACCTACATTCGTATTCTTTGTAAATGACCCATCTGCATTACATTTTTCATATCAGCGATACCTTGAAAATCAATTAAGAGAGAATTTTGATTTTAAAGGCACTGGAATAAAGATGGAGTTTAGAGAAAGGAAGGAATAGTTATGTGTTCAAAAATTGCCTTTTTAGGTGGCGGCAGCTTTGGAACAGCATTATCCATAATGCTTGCCAAAAAAGGAGTTTTGGCTAAAATTTGGGATAGAAATAAGGATGTAGTAGATGATATCAATATAAAAAAAGAAAACATAAGGTATCTACACGGCGCAGTTATACCTGTTGGAGTTGAGGCTTTTACTGATATTAAAGAAGTGGTTCAGGATAGTGAGTATATAGTCTTAGCTGTTCCTTCACATGTAGTGCGAAATTTATGTAAGGATATTAGAGAAATTGTAAGTGAAAATCAGATAATAATTAGCATTGCTAAGGGCATTGAGGCAGGGAGTGGAAAAAGGTTATCCCAGGTGATTAGTGAAGAACTACCTAACAACTCAGTAGTCATACTCTCCGGACCAAGTCATGCGGAAGAAGTAGCTCAGGATATTCCAACTACCGTAGTTGTTGCTTCGGAAAAGATGGAGTATGCAAAAAAGGTTCAAGATTTGTTTATGACTAATAAATTTAGAGTTTATACTAATGAAGATATTATAGGTGTTGAAATTGGTGGGGCAGTTAAAAATATAATTGCTTTAGCAGCAGGAGTATCTGATGGAATAGGATATGGAGACAATACTAAAGCGGCATTGATGACTAGAGGAATGAGTGAAATTGTAAGAATAGGTACTAAACTTGGAGGGAAAAAAGAGACTTTTGCAGGGCTTACTGGAATAGGCGATCTAATTGTTACTTGTACAAGTATGCATAGTAGAAATAGAAGAGCGGGAATATTAATCGGTAAAGGTTCTACAGCAGAGGAAGCAACAAGAGAAATTGGAATGGTAGTGGAAGGGATAAAAGCGTGTAAGGCTTTTTACGAACTTAAAGAAAAGTTAGGAATATCTATGCCCATTACGGATGTTTTGTATAAAGTTATATTTGAAGGTAAAGAGCCTAAATATGGCGTATATGAGCTTATGACTAGAGATAAAAAGGGTGAAGAATATTAAATAGATGAAAAGTGAGGATCAAGAAATATTTTTTATCCTCACTTTTTTATATTATTTAGTAATAAATTTATCTTCGGCTAAATATATATATACTGTTAACATTTAGATTATTGGGGGTAATATTTTGGAGAACTTTGATATATACAAAGATATAGCCGAGAGAACGCAGGGAGATATTTACGTAGGGGTAGTTGGTCCCGTAAGAACTGGTAAGTCTACTTTTATAAAAAGATTTATGGAGCTTATGGTTATACCTAATATTGAGAATTCCTATAAAAAGCAAAGGGCAAAAGATGAACTACCTCAAAGTTCCTCAGGGAAATCCATTCATACTACAGAACCTAAGTTTGTTCCTAATGAGGCTATAGAAATAAGCTTGAATGAAAATACTAAATTTAAAGTTCGGTTAGTAGACTGCGTTGGCTATATAGTTAAAAATTCTCAAGGTTATATGGAAGGTGACAAGGCAAAGATGGTTACCACTCCTTGGTATGACTATGAAATTCCATTCGAAGAAGCAGCAGAGATTGGAACTAAAAAGGTTATAAATGAACATTCAACAATAGGACTCTTAGTAACTACTGACGGCTCAATTACAGATATAAGCAGAGAGGACTATGTTGAGGCTGAGGAAAGGGTAGTAAATGAACTAAAGGCCATAAATAAACCTTTTATAATTGTGTTAAACTCGCAACAGCCTAATAGTGAGGATGCTATACTGCTAAAGAATGAACTAGAGGAAAAATATGATGTTCCTGTCCAAGGAATGGATGTACTTAATATGAAAGAAGAAGACATAACAGATGTTTTTCAGAGAATACTTAAAGAATTCCCAATAAAAGAAATAAATATAGACATGCCAGAGTGGATAGAAAAATTAGAGCCGTCTCATTGGCTAAAATTAGACTTTTTTGAGTTGGTAAAAAACATGTGTAAAAGTGTATATAAGGTTAGAGATATAGGTAAGTCTGTAAAAGGTTTTGAAGAAGTGGATTTCATGGGAGATTCTAATATCACTGAAATTAACATGGGAGAAGGTACTGCAAGGATTAATTTAAAGCCTAAACATGATTTGTTTTATAAAATATTAGGTGAAGTTTGTGGTACTGAACTAGGTGGAGAAAGTGATTTGTTGAACATAGTTAAGGAGATGCATAAAGCAAAGGTTGAGTATGACAAAGTAGCAGATGCGTTAAGAGATGTGAGAGAAACAGGATATGGATTAGTAGCGCCTCAACTTTCAGAGATGAAATTAGAAGAACCTCAAATTGTTAGACAGGGAAATAGAACTGGTGTTAAATTAAAGGCGAGCGCTCCTTCACTGCACTTTATAAGAGCAGATATTGAGACAGAGGTTTCTCCTATAATGGGAACTGAAAGAGAAAGTGAAGAAATGGTTAAATCGTTATTTGAACAGTTTGAAAGTGATCCATCTAAGATATGGCAGAGTAATATGTTTGGAAAGTCTTTAGAGATACTTGTGAAGGAAGGTCTTCAAAATAAGTTGTACAAGATGCCTGAAGATGTACAAATAAAAATACAAAAAACTCTACAGAAGATTATAAATGAAGGTAACGGTGGATTAATTTGCATCATATTGTAACTTTATGGTAATTCTTTATGTTGAAAATGTTAAAATTACAATACTTATATTATAAAGCCTGTGAATGTAATGTTCACAGGCTTTATAATATAGATAAAAGAAAGTAGAAACAAATTTGATAAAAATCATGAAAAATACTAGATATTAGATTATAATAGAATAATAAAGGGAAATTTGAATAAGATGAGGTATTAGAGGGGGCTGTACCCTTCATATTAGATACTCTAAAATTAAAAGTATATTTGCAATATTTCAGTAAATGGGTTCATTATGGTGATTTTATGTTATAATCTTTTTACTAAACAGTTTTAATTAAGTACTACATATTTAGTAATTGTAAATTTATCTTGAAATTATTATTAATATTTATGTATAATTAGTATGAATTGACAAGGCAACACGGAAGGATGAAATAGTAATGATAAGAAGTATGACTGGTTTTGGAAGGGGAAATATAGATCAGGATGGAAGAAGTTTCACAGTAGAAATAAAAAGTGTTAACCATAGATACTGTGACTTAAACATGAAAATGCCTAAAAGTTTGTTGTCTCTTGAAGATAGGATAAGAAAAGTTATTCAAGAAAAGGTAACTAGGGGCAAAGTAGATGTTTTCATTACCCAAAATAACTATGAAAAGCAGGGTGCTAAAGTAGTACTAGATGAAAAGCTTGCAGATAGCTACGTTGAATGTCTTAATGAAATAAAGGAAAGATATGATATAAAGGAAAATATATCATTAGCTCTTATTTCTAAATTTCCAGATGTAGTAAATCTTAAGCAAGAAGAGGAAGATGTTGAAAATTTGTGGGAAATTCTTTCTTTACCTTTAAGAGATGCTGTGAACTTGCTTGTTGATATGAGGGAAAGAGAAGGATTAAAGCTTGAAAAAAATATACTATTAAAATGTGACTATATTAAAAGTTTATTGGATAAAATAGAAGAAAAGTCACCTTTAGTAGTAGAGGAATATAAGGAAAAGCTTAATGAAAGATTAAAAGAGCTGTTAGGAGAAGGTCAAGTTGATGAAAATAGAATTGCAGTAGAGGTAGCTCTATTTGCAGATAAGTCAGCAATAGATGAAGAAATAGTTAGGCTTAACAGTCACTTAGTCCAATTAAAGGAAACCTTTAATCTAAATGAAGCTGTGGGAAGAAAGCTTGACTTTATTATTCAAGAAATGAATAGAGAAATTAATACTATTGGTTCAAAAGCAAATAATTTAGAAGTAACAAATAATGTTTTAAACATAAAGAATGAAATAGAAAAAATTAGAGAACAAATACAAAACATTGAATAATGTCTAGGAGGAAGCATATGAGTATAAAGTTAATAAACATAGGTTTTGGTAATATTGTTTCAGCAAATAGATTAGTAGCTATAGTTAGTCCTGAATCTGCACCAATAAAGAGAATAATCCAAGAAGCTAGAGATAGAGGAATGCTTATAGATGCTACATATGGAAGAAGAACAAGAGCTGTTATTATTACTGATAGCGATCATGTAATACTTTCAGCAGTTCAACCAGAGACAGTAGCACATAGATTGTCTTCAAAAGAAGCAGCAGAGGAAGAAGAAGTCGAGGTAGATGAATAATGGATCAAAAGGGTCTTTTAGTAGTTATATCAGGACCTTCTGGTGCAGGAAAGGGAACTATTTGCAAAGCTCTATTACAAGAAAATGATTTTTGGCTTTCTGTTTCTGCAACTACAAGGCAGCCGAGAAACGGAGAAGTAGATGGAGTCAATTACTATTTTTTGACTAAGGAAGATTTTGAGGAAAAAATATCAAAGAATGATTTTTTAGAGTATGCAGAAGTTTATGGCAACTACTATGGAACCCCAAAATCTAAAGCTTTAGAAGCTATAAATAATGGGAATGATGTCATATTAGAAATAGATATTCAAGGAGCATTAAAGGTAAAAGAAACATATCCTGAAGGAGTATTTATTTTTATACTTCCACCTTCAATGGAAGAACTTAAACAAAGAATAATTAACAGAGGCAGTGAAACACCTGAATCATTAATGACAAGATTTAAATCAGCATATAAAGAGATAAACTATGTGTCTAAATATAATTATGCGGTTGTAAATGATACTGTTGAAGAAGCGGTAAAAAAGATACAAGGTATAATGGTAGCTGAAAGATGCAGAGTTGATAGAGTAAAAGAAAAAATATTAGATTCAAAGGAGGGCATTATTCATGAGCAACTCTATGATTAATCCATCGATAGTAGATTTATTAAAGAAAGTGGAAAATAGATTTACACTAGTAACTATGACTGCTAAAAGAGCAAGACAATTAATAGAAGGTGAGGAGCCTCTTGTAAAAATAACTTCAAATAAACCTGTTACAATATCAATAAACGAAATAAGTCAGGAGACTATTACTTACGAAACTGTTAGAGAAGGTATTAAGTAATGACAAATGCTAAAAAGACTGTAGTTGTAGGAGTCACAGGGGGCATTGCGGTTTATAAGGCATTGGATGTAATAAGCAAACTAAAGAAGAAAGACTTTGAAGTACATGTTATAATGACAGAATCAGCAACAAGGTTTGTAACTCCCTTAAGTTTTCAAAGTTTAAGCCAAAATATTGTAAATTCAGATATGTTTTCTGAACCTAAGGCATGGGAAATACAACATATTTCACTAGCTAAAAGAGCAGACTTGATAGCTGTAATTCCTGCTACTGCGAATATTATAGGCAAGGTTGCTAATGGTATAGCGGATGACTTGTTATCCACTACTATTATGGCTACAAAGGCTCCAGTAGTTTTTGCTCCGGCTATGAATACAAATATGTATAATAACCCTATTGTTAGGGATAACATTAATAAACTCCAAAACTTGGGATATAAATTCATAAATCCCGCCTCTGGAAGACTGGCTTGTGGTGACGAAGGAGAAGGGAAACTTGCTGATACAGAACTTATTTCTGAATACATACAAAGTATGATGTACGATAAGAAAGATTTGCAAGGCAAAAAAGTTCTTGTAACAGCAGGACCAACTATAGCTCAAATAGATCCAGTAAGATATATAACTAATAGATCATCTGGAAAAATGGGATATGCTATAGCTGAAGAAGCAAGGGACAGAGGTGCAGAAGTAACTCTTATATGTGGAGCTACTAGCCTAGCTGCGCCATTTGGAATAGAAGTAGTTAGTAGCAGAACTAATGAAGAAATGTTGAAAGAAGTTCTAGATAGATTCAATGAGCAAGATATAGTAATTAAAGCTGCTGCTGTAGCAGATTATAAACCTAAGCAGTATTCAGATAGGAAAATAAAAAAAGCTGAAGAAGAATTAAATTTAACTTTTATTAAAGATAATGATATACTAAAAAAATTAGGAACTTTAAAAAATAATCAAATTCTTGTAGGATTTGCAGCTGAAAGCAACGACTTACTAGAAAATGCTCAAAAGAAACTACATAATAAAAATCTAGATTATATTGTGGCTAATGACATTACAGCTGTTGATACAGGTTTTGCTTCTGATAATAATAAAGTAACCATAATTTGCAGAGATGGAAAAACTATTCATTTAGATAAGATGTCAAAAAGACAGGTAGCTAGTAGGCTATTTGATTTAATGAAGTAAAACTTGAATCAGGTGGGGCTTGAAACCCCACCTGATTCTTAGTTGAATGAATCCAGGGACATAGCCGCTCTTTGCTTCTATCTTGAAGGAGATGAAAGCAGAGAGCGGGTAGTCATGGGATAAATGTTTAAGAAAGAGGGGCTGAAACTTACGTATACTGTAAGATTATGCCTCTCTTATTTAGTATTAATCTTAAAAGGGTGATCGAGTGTTTAAATACGTAGGTATTATAGTTAATAATAGTTCTATACAAGTAGATAAAATTTTTACTTATAAGATTGCTGAAAATCTAGTTAATATAATAGATATTGGCTTTAGAGTAAAGGTACCTTTTGGTATGGGAAATAAAAAAATAGACGGTTTTGTAGTGGAACTTTATGAAGAATATGAGGGTAATGGAAGAATAAAAGAAATAGAGGAAATATGTGATAAATTTCCTCTATTCACAAAAAAAGATTTGATTATAATAAAAGAAATGAGAGAAAAGTATTTATGTACTTACCTTGATTGTATAAAGGTTTTTATTCCAGCTGGTGTTTTTAAAGGAATGAAAAATAAGAGAGAGACATTGATATATACTGGTAAAGTACTGGAAGGTAAATATTACAAAGAGCCCTATAAGAATATTTATGAAATAGTAAAATCTAACGAAGGTATCTATACTAAGACTGCTCTTAGTAATGAATACAATCTATCCTTATCTTCGATAAATACGATGCTAAAATATGGATTTCTTTCTGCTCAAGATCAGATTATTAATCGTTATAATGTAAGACAATATGACCAATATCTGAAAAAAAACCTGAATGATGAACAAAATACAGCTGTAAAAAGAATATTGTATTCAGGTAAAAAAACATTTTTAATTCATGGTGTCACAGGAAGTGGGAAAACGGAAATATATATGCACTTAGTAAGTGAGATGATAAAGCAAGATAAGGAATCTATTATACTTGTACCTGAGATTGCACTTACACCTCAAATGGTTGAAAGATTTAAAGGGAGATTTGGCAAAGATATAAGCGTATTCCATAGTAAATTATCAGATGGAGAAAGATATGATGAGTGGCTTCGTGTAAAAATGGGGAAGGTAAAAGTAGCTATTGGGGCAAGGTCTGCAATTTTTTTACCTTTTAAAAATTTAGGGTTAATAGTTATAGATGAGGAACATGAAGGAAGTTATAAGTCAGATAGTAATCCTAAATACAATGCAAGGGAAATTGGAGAATTAAAATGTAGAATAGAGAATTGCAAATTGGTATTAGGATCAGCCACCCCTTCTATAGAAACTTATTATAAATGCAACAAGGGCGAAATTGATCTAATAAGTATAAGGAATAGAGCAGATGGTGCTATTTTGCCAGAAGTACAAATTGTAGATATGAGAGAGGAACTTCTAAATAATAATAAATCTATCTTCAGTAAAAGCTTATATGAAGCAATCGAAGATAGATTAAGTAGGAAGGAGCAGATAATACTTTTTTTAAATAGAAGAGGATTTTCTACTTTTGTTTCCTGTAGGAAGTGTGGATATGTATTTAAATGTAGCAATTGTGATATCTCACTTACCTATCATAGCAATGGAGGTAAGTTGATGTGTCATTATTGCGGCAGCAGTCAATCAGTACCGGACACATGTCCTAAATGTGCCAGCAAGTATGTTAAATATTTTGGAGTAGGAACTGAAAAGGTAGAACAAGAAATTAAAAAATACTTCCCGTCTGCAAATACCTTGAGAATGGATTTTGATACAACTAGGGGTAAGAATTCCTATGAAGAAATATATAACACCTTCAAAAGTGGGAAGGCAGACGTATTAATAGGAACACAGATGGTAGCAAAAGGGCTTGATTTTAAGAATGTTACCCTGGTTGGAGTAATTGCTGCCGATTTATCTCTAAATCTTCCGGATTTTCGATCGGCAGAAAGAACCTTCCAACTTATAACTCAGGTTTCAGGAAGAGCTGGAAGGGGAGAAAAAAAAGGAGAGGTTATAGTTCAGACCTACAGCTCTGAAAACTATAGTATAAGATATGCTGCAGCAAACGATTATGAAAGCTTTTATAAAGAAGAAATAGAATTAAGGGATAACATGGAGTATCCACCTTTTTCAGATATAATACTTATTAATATGAGTAGCAAAAATGAAAATCTATTAATAAAAAATATACAAAATGTTGGCATATTCTTAAGAAATGAATTAGAAAAAAATGATAAAATTAAAATGCTAGGACCATGCCCTTGTGAAATTTCTAAAATTAAAGAATTATATAGATGGCAAATTATATTAAAGGGCAAAATAGATAGACAATTTGGTGGAAATATAAGAAAAATAGTTTATGATTTATTAAAAGATGTTTATAATGATATAAGAGTAAGTATTGATATAAATCCGAATAGTTTATTATGATAATATATTTCAATAAGTTCGGATAAATTTTGGAGGTAGAAATAATGGCGTTAAGAACTATAAGAAAACATGAAGATGAATTACTTAGAAAAAAAAGTAAGAAGGTAGATGTAATAAATGAAAGAATAATAACTTTATTAAATGATATGGAAGAAACTATGTATGATGCAGATGGAGTAGGGCTTGCGGCACCGCAGGTAGGAATACTTAAAAGAGTTGTAGTTATAGATATAGGAGAGGGGATATTAAGACTTATTAATCCAGAAATTATATCTACTGAAGGAAGTTATGTAGATGTGGAAGGATGCTTAAGTATTCCAGGAGAACAGGGGCAGGTGGAAAGACCTTATAAAGTAAAAGTAAAAGCTTTAAATGAAAAAGGTGAGGAAATTATAGTGGAAGGAGAAGAGCTGCTTGCTAGAGCATTATGTCATGAGATTGATCATCTAGAAGGTGTATTGTTTGTTGATAAGGTTATAGATAACAAGGGGGGTAAATAAAATATGGATATAGTATTCATGGGTACTCCAGATTTTGCAGTACCTTCTCTAAAGGGGCTTATTAATGAATTTGGAGTAAAAGCAGTATTTACGCAGCCAGATAAACCTAAGGGTAGAGGCAAAAAACTATCAATCTCTCCTATAAAAGAGGTAGCGATAGAGAATAATATACCTGTATTCCAACCTGATAAGCTAAAAAGTGATGTTGAAATGTTGAAAAAATTAAAAGATATGAAACCAGATTTTATTATAGTAGTAGCTTATGGACAAATACTTACAAGGGAAGTATTAGATATACCTAAGTATGGTTGTATAAATCTGCATGCATCTATATTACCAAAATACAGAGGAGCTGCTCCGATAAATTGGGCAATACTTAATGGCGAAAAAGAGAGTGGAAATACCACAATGTTTATGGATATAGGTTTAGATACAGGAGATATGCTTTTAAAAAGTCATGTAGATATTACTGAGGATATGACTGCAGGGCAGCTTCATGATATTTTGATGGAAGATGGTAGTGAACTTTTAATAAGAACTATTAAGGGGTTATTGGATGGGACTATTGCAAGAGAAAAGCAAAGTGAAACTCCTACGGAATATGCTAAAATGCTTAATAAAGATATAGCTAAAATAAACTGGAATGACAGCAGTATCAATGTAAAGAATCATGTAAGAGGGTTAAACCCTTGGCCTATAGCATATACTCAATATAATGGTCAAAGCATGAAGATTTATGAAGCTAAAGTGCTACATGATAACTCTAGCAAAGAACCAGGATATATATTAGATGTAACAAAAGAAGGGATAAAAGTTGCTTGTGAAAAAGGGTGTTTATTACTTCAAATAATACAATTCCCAGGTGGTAAGCCTATGTATGTTAGTGAATACATTAAAGGCCATGATTTAGAAAAGGGTATTATATTAGGAAAATAATTTTTCAGTTTTATAAGATCTTATAAGTTGATGGAGGTGCGGTTATGTTTTTTGATAGTAGCTTTATCATATTAATTCCAGCAATGATAGTAGCAGCTTGGGCCCAATTTAAGGTTTCTTCTACCTTTAACAAATATTCTAAATATGGTAGCCGTAATGGTTATACAGGAGCTCAGGTGGCAAGAATGCTTCTAGATAGTAATGGTTTGTATGATGTACCTGTTGAGGTTGTACCAGGAAGACTGACAGACCACTATGATCCTTCTAAAAGAGTGATGAGACTTTCACAAGAGGTCTACTACGGTAATTCTGTAGCTTCTATTGGGGTTGCTGCCCATGAAACAGGTCATGCAATTCAGCATAAAGAACGTTACACAGCTTTAATAGTTAGAAATTCTATTGTTCCAGCAGTTAACTTTGGATCTAATGCTTCATGGATACTTTTCTTATTAGGTATGGTTTTTGGAATGAAGGGGCTTATTGGTATAGGAATATTACTTTTTACAGTAGTGGTTGCTTTTCAAGTTATAACCCTTCCAGTGGAATTTAATGCATCTAATAGGGCTTTAAAAGTGCTTGAAAATAAAGGCGTACTTTATGGAGATGAATTAAAAGGAGCAAAATCCGTTTTAAGTGCAGCAGCAATGACTTATGTTGCAGCGGCATTAACATCTATATCTGAGTTAATAAGATTAATTTTGATAAGCAGAAGTGACGACTAATACAAAAAAATAAAAGTAGAGGTAATATGATGAATAGTGCAAGAAAAACAGCGGTGAAGATACTGAAGGAAGTATTTGATAAGAGTGCATACTCCAATATAGTATTAGGCAGAGAATTAAATAATTCCCAGTTAAACGATAAAGATAAAGCTCTAGTAACTGAAATTGTATATGGAACTTTAAAATATAGATATACTATTGATAATATTTTGAGCTATTATATAAAGAGCGGACTTGAAAAATTAGAGACATATATCTTAAATATTCTTAGAATATCTGTGTATCAAATTGCATATTTAGATAAAATTCCAGAGTTTGCAGTAGTAAATGAAGCTGTAGAATTAGCTAAAAATAAATCTCCAAAGGGTGCAAAGCTTGTTAACGGGGTTTTAAGAAGCTATTTGAGAACTAAAGGTTCAGTAGACTACTATAACAAAAATAATAAATTAGAGGAATTAAGTTTTAAGTATTCTTTTCCTATGTGGATGGTTAAACTATTTGTAGAGAGTTATGGTAATGAGCAAGCTGAAAAAATTCTTGATGGTTTAAACTTAGTTCCTTCTGTAACTGTTAGAGTCAATAATCTAAAAACAGATTATGAAGAAGCTTGGCAAAGGTTAGAAGAAAGTGGATACGATATAGAAGAAGGAAAGATTTGTCCAGAAGCTATTCAAATAAAAAAAGGGAAAAATATAGAGGATAATCCTTTATTTAAAGATGGATTGATTACTGTTCAGGATGAAAGTGCAATGATGATAGCTCCTTCTATGGATTTAGAAGAAAATATGGTTATTCTAGATTTATGCAGTGCTCCAGGTGGAAAGGCCTGTCATGCTGCAGAAATAATGAATAATACAGGAAGGGTATTAGCCTTTGATATTCATGAGAGCAAATTACCATTAATTAAAGAAAATGCTGAAAGACTAGGAATAAATAATATTCGATGTGGGGTTTTGGATGCAGCAATTTATTCTCAAGCTTATAACGATAAAGCAGACAGAGTGCTTATAGATGTACCATGTTCAGGGTTAGGTATAATAAGAAAAAAACCTGAAATTAAATGGACTAAAGATAAGCAGTCTATAAAAAATTTGGTTAAAGTTCAGAGAGAGATTATGCTGAATGCTGCTAAGTATGTAAAAAAGGGTGGAAAACTTATTTACTCTACTTGTACTTTAAGTAAAGAAGAAAATGAAGAAAATATAAAGTGGTTTATTAAAAAGTGCCCAGAGTTTACAATAGAGCCACTTTATTATGGAAAAATAGATAATATCATTTATCATAAAGAAGGATATATAACTATTCTGCCTGATAAAAATATGGATGGATTCTTCGTTGCTAAAATGATAAAACATAGGTAGGTGTAATATATGTACAATATCTTAGACTTGAGTCTTGATAAATTGAAGCAGTGGATGAAAGAGAATAAAGAAAGTGAATTTAGAGCAAAACAAGTATTTGACTGGATATATAAGAAGAATACATGGGATTTTGATAATATGAACAATATATCTAAAGTTACTAAGGAAAAACTAAAAAAAAGTTTTTATATAGAAATACCAGAAGTTGTTCATGTATATAAATCTAGTGTTGACGATACTTTTAAATTTCTTTATAGATATAGAGATGGTAATATTATTGAAACTGTAGTCATGAAATATAAGCATGGCAATTCTATATGTGTTTCAACACAGATAGGCTGTAGAATGGGCTGTAAGTTTTGTGCTTCAACTAAAGAAGGAATGGTGAGAAATTTAACTAATGGAGAAATATTAGCTCAGATACTAAAGGCTCAGGAAGAAATCGGAGCGAGAATATCCAATATAGTTCTAATGGGAAGTGGAGAGCCATTGGATAACTATGATAACGTCATGGAATTCTTAAATATAGTGAATAGTGAATATAGCCTTAATATAGGACAGAGACATATAACTCTTTCTACTTGTGGAATAGTACCTAAAATTAAGGAGCTGGCAGATCGAAATATGCAGATAACATTAGCAATATCCCTTCACGCTCCAAATGATGACTTGAGAAAAAATATGATGCCTATAGCCAATAAATACACCATAGATGAGATTATGGAGGCTTGCAAATATTATATATATAAGACTAAAAGAAGAGTAACCTTCGAATATGCTCTAGTAAAGGAATCTAATGACAGTAAAGAGTGTGCAATAGAATTGGTAAATTTGTTAAAGGGTACGTTGTGTCATGTTAATTTAATACCAGTAAATGAAGTGAAGGAAAACAATTTTAAAAAGTCTTCTATGGATAATATAAAAAGGTTTTATAATATACTAATGGAAAGTAACATAGAAACCACTATAAGAAGAGAAATGGGTTCAGATATAGATGCTGCTTGTGGGCAATTAAGAAGAAGTTATTTAAAATCAAATAATGAAGTAAAAGGGGTGTAAATAATGGTGGGGATTTTATCAGATATAGGTAACGTTAGGAAAATTAATGAAGATTTTGTAGGATTTTATGAAAGTGATGATATCAGCATTTACATCATTGCTGATGGAATGGGTGGTCATAATGCAGGAGAAGTAGCTAGTAAACTGGCAGTAGAGAACACTATTTCCTACATAAAGTCCTTGGATAGTATTGATGATATGGAAAGTGCTTTGATTGAAGGTATAAAGATTGCTAATGAAAAAATTTTTCAGTTAGCAAAGATGAATGAAGAATTAGTTGGAATGGGGACAACTATAACTGCTTCTTTGGTAAGGGATAATAGGATGATAGTGGCTAATGTAGGAGACAGCGGTTGTTATATTATGAAGTACAATGGTATAACTAAAGTTACCAAGGACCATTCCCTTGTACAACAATTAATTGACGAAGGCAGTATTACAGAAGAAGAGGCAGCAAGTCACCCTAATAAAAACATAATAACGAGAGCGTTAGGTACAAATATATCTGTAGAAATAGATACATTTGAAATTGATTTATGTGACATCAAAAAAGTTATTTTATGTACAGATGGATTATCTAATTTAGTAAGTACCAGCGAAATGTATGATATAATACTAAATAATAATAACGAGGATGCCTGCAAAATGTTAGTAGATTTAAGTAAGCTAAAAGGTGGAAGAGATAACATATCAGTTATTGTATTTGGAGGAGAGTGTGAAGATGATTGGAACTATGCTAGGAAATAGATATGAGTTATTAGAAAGAATAGGGGAAGGTGGTATGGCTTTAGTTTATAAAGCTAAATGTCACCTATTGGATCGATATGTTGCTGTAAAGGTGCTAAAAGAACAATTTTCTAGTGATAAGGAATTTGTTGAAAAATTCAAAAGAGAAGCAACAGCAGCAGCTAGTCTTTCAGATAACAATATAGTAAATATTTATGATGTAGGAACTCAGGGGGACATCAATTATATAGTAATGGAATATGTTAAAGGTAAAACTTTAAAAGAAATAATAAAACAAGAAAGAAGATTAGAAACAAGCAGGGTAGCTAATATAGCAATTCAAATTGGTAAAGCCCTTGAGTGTGCACATAGAAATAATATTATACACAGAGATATAAAACCCCATAATATTTTAGTTACAGATGAAGGCTTGGTTAAAGTAACGGATTTTGGTATAGCTAAGGCATCTAATTCAGTAACTATAACTAATTCTAGCAAAATTATGGGATCAGCTCACTACTTTTCTCCAGAGCAGGCTAAAGGAAGTTTTGTTGATTGTAGAACAGATATATATTCTTTAGGAATAGTAATTTATGAAATGGTTACAGGAAGAGTACCTTATGATGCTGAAAGTCCTGTATCAGTTGCATTGAAACATATACAGGAACCTGTTTTGCCACCTAAAGAATTAAATGGAAGTATTCCAGAAAGTCTAAATAAGCTAATATTAAAAGCAGTGGAAAAAGAACCTATTAAAAGATATCAAAATGTAAAAGATATGTTGGTAGATTTAAAGAAAATTGAGAATAAGCAGGAGTTTAATGTATCCACTAATAGTTTTGATAATGATATGACTAGAGTTATGGATCCTATAGTTATAAATGATAAATATGATTATGAAGAAGATGACGGAAGACCGAAAAGTCCCCGAGGAATAGATTCTAGAAAAAGAAAAACTATAATGGGAGTGGCTATAGCAATACTTGTGATAGTAATAGGTGCTGTATCAGGATATTTTGCTTACAGTAAAATATCAGCAGTTTCGGCAAAGGAAACAACAGTACCCAGCATAGTAGGGATGAAACAAGAGGATGCGAAAAAAGCAGTAGAAGACAAGAAGTTAAAGTTTGTATTGATAGGAAAAGAAAAAAGTGATAAGCCAGAAGGAACTGTGCTTAGAACATATCCATCTGAAGGAACAAAGGTAAAAGTTAATTCAGATGTTAGAGTAAGTATAAGTGGTGGACAGGATAGTTTAGAAGTTCCTAATTTAGTAGGTGTTGACTTGGAGTCTGCCAAAGATATTATAGCAAATAGCGGATTAAAATTAGGTAGCGTATCTAAAAGTTACAGTAATACTATGGCTGAAGGCTTAATAATAAGTCAAAGTCCTGAGCAAGATTCTAAGGCATCAACTGATACGAAGGTAAGTTTAGTAGTAAGTAGAGGACCAGAAGTTAAATACACAACTGTACCAGACGTAAGTGGTAAAAATATTGATGAAGCTGCATCTGCAATAGTTAATGCTGGACTTAAAGTGTCAAAAACAATAGTAAATACTTCAGATAAGTCTCAGGATGGAAAAGTAGCGAGCCAAAGTTTAGAACCATCGCAGCAAGTAAAAGAAGGGACTACAGTTAATTTAAGTTACTATAAATATAAAGAAGCAGAGAAAAAGGATGAAACACCTAAAAATGAGGGGCCTAGCGATCAACAGCAACAAGGAGATAACAATACTGATAAAACAAATGATGGAAAACAACAAGAGAATGGAAGTGGGCAGAATAGTGGAGGCAGTACTAACGGTAGTACTACAGAAGGATCAGGACAGCAGCAAACAGGGGGAAGTAGTAATACAACAACCCAGAAGCCAACTGAAAGTGAAAGCACTAATAAAAGCCAATAAATATAGCTATCCTTTAAGTAAAAAGATAACTTTATATATTGTATAAAAATTTTATTTTGAAGTAAATTAGATATGAGATAACTCTCGCTTGTAAAAGTGAGAGTTTTGTCAAATGTTTAAGAATATCATAAAATCTAAAACTAATTTAATTCAAGTTTCAATTCATGTATAATGGAATTTGATAGATAATATTTAATTATAGATAGGAGGAAATATGCAAGGAACTATAATAAAAGGTATAGCTGGATTTTATTATATTAAAACCGATGAAGATATAATTGAATGCAAGGCAAGGGGAAAGTTTAGACATAACGAACTTACTCCTATGGTGGGAGATATAGTAGAAATTACAGTTAAAAATGGAAAGGGAGTCATAGATAAAATTCATAAAAGGACCAATCAGCTAATAAGACCCGCGGTTTCAAATGTTACTCAGGCTTTAGTAGTTTTTGCGGTGAAAAATCCTGAAATAAACGAGGATTTGCTTAATAAGTTTTTAATAAACTGTGAATTTAATAATCTTAAAGTAGTTGTATGTTTTAATAAGCTAGATTTGACATCAAATGACGAGGCAAATGAAATAGTAGATATGATAAAAAGTACAGGATATGAAGTCTTATTTATTAAAGCTAAAGAAGGTTATGGAATAGAGCAAATTAAAGAAAAGTTAAAAAACAATGTTACTGTTCTTTGTGGTCCGTCTGGAGTAGGAAAATCTACTATTTTAAATAAAATAGCGGGACGAGAACTTATGGAAACAGGTGAGATAAGTGAAAAACTTAGAAGAGGTAAACATACAACAAGACACAGCGAACTCATAGATGTAGGTGAAGGTTTTGTAGTGGATACACCAGGATTTTCATCTATGGATATTGATTTTATATCAAAGGATGACCTGGAAGACTGCTTTCCAGAATTTAAAACGTACATAGGAAACTGTAAGTTTACAGGATGTCTTCATTACAAAGAGCCCAATTGTGCTATAAAAAATGCAGTAGAAGATTCTGAGATAAATGCTAAACGTTATAAGTTTTATGTGAAGACTTTAGAAGAAATTATGAATAGAAAACAATGGTAAACACTTAAGGAATACAAGGGACATAAAGATTAATAATCTTTATGCGCATATAAGGAATACAAGGGGGAAGAAAATTATGATTAAAATAGCACCTTCAATATTATCAGCAGACTTTTCTAAACTTGGAGAAGATATTAAGGACTTAGAGAGATATGGAGCAGATTTGGTACATATAGATATAATGGATGGAATGTTTGTACCTAACATATCTTTTGGAATACCAATTATTAAAAGTATAAGAAACTTAACAAAGCTTCCTTTTGATGTACATTTAATGATAGAGGAACCAGCAAGATATATAGAGGATTTTGTAAAGGCTGGAGCAGATATTATAACTATACATTATGAAGCAGATAGACATATAGATAGAACTATAAATTATATTAAAAGTTTTGGAGTAAAAGCTGGTATAGCTTTAAATCCCGCTACTCCTGTGGAAAACATAAAACATTTAATGCCTAATTTAGATATGGTACTTATAATGACTGTAAATCCAGGATTTGGTGGTCAAAAATACATACAATATTGCTCAGAAAAGATTAAAGAGGTAAAAGAGTTAAGTAATAAATTTAATAAAGATCTTATGATTCAAGTTGATGGTGGTATAGGAAAAGATAATATTAAAGCAGTAGTAGATTGCGGAGCAAATGTAATTGTTGCGGGATCAGCGGCATTTAAGGATGGTATGATAGAACAAAACATACAGGATTTAAGAGGCGAGTTCTAAAATGAAAATACTAATAGTATCAGGGGGATCTCCCCCCTCTTATGAATTGATTAAAGAAGAACTAAAGGATAGTTCCTTTTTAATTTGTGCAGATAGTGGTGGGGAGTGTTTATATAAGTACAATATAATACCGAATTTTCTAATGGGGGATTTTGATTCTATAAGCCTAGAGGCCTTAGAATTCTTTAGAGCACATGAAAAGTGCACTATAGATACATATCCAAAGGATAAAGATTTTACAGATACTGAGCTTGTTCTAAATAAGGCTGCTCAACTTGGTGCAAGTGAAATCGTATTTTTAGGATGTACTGGAACAAGAATGGATCACTTTATGGGAAATATGGGGATGCTTTTAAAATGTTTGAAATTAAATATAAAGGCATATATAAAGGATAATAACAATATTATTGAAATAACAGATAAACCTATAAGAATAAAAAAAGAGAAGGGAACGACTTTTTCTCTTCAAGCATATTGTGATAAAGTTAAAGATTTAAACATAAGAGGGGCCAAATTTGAACTTGAGAACTATGACTTAACTTTAGGAGACCCTCGTACAGTATCAAATGAATTTCTAAACAATGATGTAGACATTGATTTTAAAAGTGGAATCTTGCTTATATTCTATAGTAAAGATTAATATGATTTATTGTAACAGTATAGGGATATGTTGCATATAATATTATAAAGCACTTTTGGGGGATAATAATGTGACGAAAAGATGTAGTAAAAGAAAATATAGAAGATTGGGATTAATTTGTGGATCTATTGGTATAGGACTAGTAATAACAGTTGTTATCCCTATCTGGGGATGGATAATAGCTGTAGGAGGTGCATTGATTTACTGTGGTTGGTACTTAATAGGACACAATAAATAAAGGAGGTACTTTTATGAAAATCTTTGCTTTCAAGCTACCTAGTTTTTTATCTTCTTTTATAAAACTTTTCAGAAGAAAAAGTAACATATAATAATCAGGTTAGGCGTAGAAATACAATCTGATTCAAATTTCACTTCATTTATAAGATAAGAAAAAAATGCAATTGCCTTGTAACAATTGCATTTTTATTTCTCAATTTCTATATAGCACGTTGAACCTTACCGGAACGTAGGCATCTTGTACAAACATGTATAGTCTTTGGTGTTCCTTCAACTATAGCTTTAACTTTTCTTATGTTTGGAGCCCAAGTTCTTTTGGACTGACGATGTGAATGGCTGTATTGAACGCCGAATACAACGCCTTTATTGCATATTTCGCACTTTCTTGACATTAAAAACACCTCCTTAAAAAATTGTGAAGATAAAATCCTCTCAATTCAAACATTTATAATTTTACCACACAATACATAATCCGCGCAAGTATATAATAAAAATTAAATAGTAAAAATAACATTAGAGATAATATATTTCCTTGAATAAATGGGTTATTTAATATAAAATATGTTATATGGTGCTATAGTTAGGAGGGTTTTGTATGATAGGTAATATTGCCAACGAAAATGGTTATATTAATTACTCAGAGGATGTAGTTGCCAATATTGTAGGAATTTCAACTATGGAATGCTACGGTGTTGTAGGGATGGCTTCCAAAAATGCTAAGGATGGACTTTGGGAGTTAATAAAAGGTGAAAGTCTAAGCAAAGGTGTAAGAGTTCGTTCTAAAGATAATGAGTTATTTATAGAGTTATATATAATGGTTCAATATGGAACAAAAATATCCGTTATTGCAAATAACATAATTCAAAAGATAAGATACAATGTAGAAAATTATACAGGAATTAAGGTTTCAAGCATCACAGTAAATGTTCAAGGTGTTAGAGTCTAGGGAGGTAATTCAAAAAAATGAAATACTTAAATATAGATGGGCAGAGCTTTTACAATATGATTGTAAACGCGAGTAACAAGCTGGAGGAACAAAAAGAATATGTAAATGCATTAAATGTTTTTCCAGTTCCTGATGGTGATACTGGAACTAATATGTCTATGACATTTAGAACTGCTGTATCAGAACTACAGAATATTAATGATATGTCCTTATCAGAGGTTTCAAGAAAATTAGCTAAAGGGGCTCTTATGGGAGCAAGAGGTAACTCAGGAGTAATACTTTCACAGATATTTAGAGGTATAGCGAAAGGGTTAGAAGGAAAGAATGAAGCCAATGCTTTAGAATTTGCTAACAGTTTAATGGAAGGTTCAAAATCTGCATATAAAGCGGTAATGAGACCAACAGAAGGAACTATTCTTACAATTGTTAGAGCAGCAGGGGAAAGTGCTATAAAATCAAATCAAAGTGATGTAACCGAACTATTGGGGGAGGTTTGTGAATATAGTAAGCTAATTCTAGATAAAACACCTGAAATGCTTCCTGTACTTAAAAAAGCAAAAGTTGTTGATGCAGGTGGTATGGGACTTCTTATAATACTACAAGGTATGTATGAGGCGTTACAGCAGGGTATGGAATTAGTAGAGGTTAAAGAAATTAAAGAAACTTCAATGGAATCTGCTGCTAAAAACTTAGGTGAGCAGAATATAAAATTTGGTTACTGCACTGAATTTTTTATTCGATCCAATAATAGTGATATAAATAAATTTAAGAATAATATAGAAACTATGGGTGATTCCATGGTAGTGGTAAGTGATGACGATATTATAAAAGTTCATATACATACAAATGATCCAGGTTGGGTTCTTTCTCAGGCTATTAAATTAGGAGAACTTTCAAAAATAAAGATAGACAATATGAGAGAACAACATAGACATGTGTTAAGTATTGAGGACAATTCATATTCAGGAGAGAAGGCAGCTGCAAGTGAAAATGAGGAGACTCCTTCTAAAACTGAAGTAGAACTAAAAAAATATGCCTTTATATCTGTAGCTATGGGAGAAGGAATTAAAAATATATTTGAAGATTTAGGTGTGGATTTTATAATAGAAGGCGGACAGACGATGAATCCTAGTACTCAAGATATACTTGAGTGTATAAATAACATAAATGCAGAAAATATCCTTATACTACCTAATAATAAGAATATAATCATGGCAGCTAATCAAGCTGCTGAATTATCAGATAAAAGTGTTAAGGTAGTAGCTACAAAAACAATTCCGCAGGGAATCACAGCAGTAACTGTGTTTAATCCGGATGGGGATTTGGATGCTAATATAAAAGCTATGGAAGAAGCTATAAATTCAGTTACTTCTGGTTCAGTTACTTATGCTGTAAGAGATACTGAAATGGATGGCAAAATTATTAAAGAGGGAAATATCCTAGGACTAGTAGAAGGGAAAATACAAGAAGTTGGAGAAAATATGTTTGTTGTATGCCAAGATATAATAGAACATATGGTTAATGAAGAAAGTGAACTGATTACTATATTATATGGAAAAGATTGTGAAGAAGAAAGAGTAAAAGAGTTTGTAGCTAATCTTGAAGATAAGTATTCAAATTTAGATATTCAGAGTTATAATGGACAGCAGCCTCTATATTATTTTATAGTTTCTGTTGAATAAAAAAAGCCTAAAAGGCTTTTTTTATTTACATGAGTAGAGCTAAATTTACTATTAAATACTTGCAGGTAAATACCTATAATAAGTCTAGTTAAGTAGTGTATCTATAATTCTCGATACTAAATTGTAAAAAAATGAGGTGATTTAGTGAATGTGTATAGCAGTATAAGCAGTATAAAGGGTGTAGGTCCGAAGACTGCAGAGGCTTTAGAGAAATGTTGCATTTTCAATATATTAGATTTGCTTTTATACTTTCCAAGAGATTATGAAATGATCTCCGCTTCTGATGCCTTACCTAGTAGAAATAACTTTGGTAAAGTTATAATTAATTGTAAGGTTGTAAAGATAGAGAAAGATATAAAAACTAAAACAGGAAAAGTTTTGTCAACTATTATTTTTGATGATGGTAATAATGAATTTAAGGGTAAATGGTTTAATCAACCTTATATAAAAAATTATTTTAAAATAAATAAAGAATATACTATAATGGGGAAATTGCAGGACTTTAGAGGAGAAGTTTGCCTTACAAATCCTGCGTTAGTTAAAAATAATGAAAAAGTTATAACTGAAGAAAAAATAATACCTAAGTATCCACTTAAGTCAGGAGTTACAAATAACTTAATTATAAAATTAATTAACCAGGTTCTGCAGGAAGTAACTATAGATGAAAATCTTCCTGATTTAATTATAGATAGGTATAAGTTAGCTAGCCTAGATAAGGCCATAAGAGTTATACATAAGCCGGAAAGCACTGAGGATCTGCACGAAGCTACAAAAAGGCTAAAATTTCAGGAACTATTTACATATTCATTAAAAATATTAATGCTTAAGGATTATTTTAATAAGAATAAGAATGGAATAGCATTTAAGGCTGCAGAAGAATTGAAATTATTAAAAGAAAGATTACCTTATAACTTAACTAATGCGCAAAGTAGGGTAATAAGAGAGATTTTGATAGATGAGAAAAAAGAATGTCCGATGAATAGATTAGTTCAAGGGGATGTAGGTAGTGGCAAGACAATTGTAGCACTTATAGCTATATTTAATGTAATTAAAAATGGATATCAAGGAGTTTTAATGGCACCTACAGAAATATTAGCTACACAACATTATATTGAAGCAGAAAAACTATTAATGGGTTTTGGTATTAATATCAAATTGCTCTGTGGCAGCACTACACAAAAAAACAAGGAAAAAATAAAAAAAGCTTTAAAAGATGGAGAGATAAATTTAATAATAGGTACCCATGCCCTAATAGAAGAGGATGTGGAATTTGAAAATTTAGGTATAGTAGTTACAGATGAGCAGCATAGGTTTGGTGTAATGCAGCGAAGTAAATTGACTAATAAAGGGAAAAACGTAGATACTCTTGTCATGACTGCTACGCCTATACCAAGAACCTTGAGTTTATACCTCTACGGAGATTTGGATGTATCTATTATTGATGAGCTTCCACCAGGAAGACAGAAAATAGAAACCTATTACATAAATAAATCAGGAAAAGATAGAGCTTATAATTTTGCGTTAGAGGAACTTAAAAAAGGAAGACAAGTGTATGTGGTTTGTCCTTTGGTAGAGGAAAGTGAAGAGTTAAATCTGAGTTCTGTGGAAAAACTATATGAAGAACTGAAACATAAATATTTTGAAGATGTATCTGTTGAAATATTACATGGAAAAATGACACCGAAAAATAAAGACGAAATTATGAACAGATTTAAAAGAGGAGAAACTAAGGTTATCATATCTACAACTGTTATAGAAGTAGGAATAAATGTACCTAATGCTACTCTTATGATAATAGAAAATTCGGAACGATTTGGATTGGCACAGCTTCATCAGTTAAGGGGAAGGGTTGGAAGAGGAAAGCATAAATCTTATTGTATATTAATTGCAGAAATTAAAAATGATATTATTAGAAGAAGAATGGAGATAATGAAAAGTAGTAATGATGGATTTTTTATTGCAGAACAGGATTTGAAAATTAGAGGTGCTGGTGAAATCTTCGGATTTAGACAATCAGGAGAAACTAGTCTAATACTGTCAGATGTAGTTCAAGATATTGAATTATTCAAGGCAGCTAATATGGAAGCAAAAAGGCTTATAGAAAGCAATGATGAAAAAGATATAAAAATCAAAAATGAGATTTTAAAAAAGATAGAACAAAGTACAAGATTTATTTGCTTTAATTAATATTTAGATAAAAAAAGCTTAATTAGTTTTGATGGGGATGTCTTTTGTAATAAACAAAATAATTTTGTATATTCAAGATATATATGTTAAAATATTATAGAAAATGACGATAATGAGAAATAATATGTAAATGTTTGATTTGTAGAGGTTTAGTAATAGCCTTTATAAATTAATAAAGGATACTAGGAGGAAAAATTATGAGAATCATCGCAGGTCTTGCAAGGGGTAGAAAGATTATGTCACCAGTTGGTGCAGGTACTACGAGACCTACTTTAGATAGAGTTAAAGAAGCTATGTTTAATATAATACAAAATAGGGTATACGGAGCAACAGTTCTAGATGTTTTTGCTGGCACTGGAAGTTTAGGTTTAGAGGCCGCAAGTAGAGGTGCTAAGGAGTGTTACTTAGTTGATAGAAGTAATGAAACATATCCTTTCCTAGCTAAAAATATAGAAAATTTAAAGTTTCAGGAAATATGTAAAAGCTTTAACATGGACTCTTATAAAGCTCTTGAAGAGTTTAGTAAGAAAAATATAGTTTTTGATTTAATATTTATTGACCCACCATATATGAAGAATATGATTCCACTAGCTATAGAGATTATAGAAAAAGAGGGATTATTAGATATTAACGGCCTTATAGTAACTAAAATTGATTCACAAGAAGAAATATATCAAGGAACAGATAAAATAATTCTTAAGGACTCTAGAAGGTATGGTAATACTACAGTTTGTTTCTATAGATATAAGGAGGACTAAAATATGATAAGGGCAGTATATCCAGGAAGTTTTGACCCAGTAACTAATGGGCATTTGGATATTATAGAAAGATCCGCTAAAGTGTTTGATGAATTAATAGTAGCGGTTCTAGTAAATCCTGATAAAAAAGGTCTTTTTAACATTGAGGAAAGGGTAGAATTAATTCAGAGAGTAATAAATCATATTCCTAATGTAAAAGTTCAATATTTTAGTGGATTATTAATTGATTTTATGAAACAACAGGATGCAAAAGTTATAATTAAGGGACTTAGGGCTGTTTCAGACTTTGAATATGAGTTTCAAATGTCACTTATGAATAAAAAGTTGGATCCAGATATAGAAACTACATTTATGATGGCTACTTCTAAAAACTCTTTTTTAAGTTCATCTTCTGTAAAACAAGTAGCTACCTTTGGTGGATGTATTAAAGATCTAGTACCAGATGAAATAATACCAGATATTATGAAAAAGGTTAATAACCTTTAGGGGGAGATGCTATGGATGTTATTAAACTGCTAGAGTATCTTAGGGAGATTGTAGAAACATCGGCTAAGGTTCCTATGACTGGAAAAGTTGTATTAGATAAAAAGGAAACCTTAGAAATAATAGAAAAGGTAATTGCATATCTGCCGGATGAATTAAAGAAAGCTCAATGGATAGTTGAAGAAAAGGAAAGAATTCTGAGTGATGCTATTCAGGAATCTGAAAACTTAAAGAAGGAAAATTTAATTCTTTTAAAAAGACAAGTTGAAAATCATGATATTACAAAAGAGGCGAACCATAGAGCGGAAGAAATAATAGCTTTAGCACAAAGAAATGCAAAGTCTATTAGACTTGGAGCTAGAGATTATGCTAATGAAATTCTAAATCAGTTAGATAGTGAAATAGCTGATAAAAGTAATCAAATGTTTATCAGCCTTAAGAATGAATTACAGGAACTTCTAACTGATTTAGAATCAAAGATTGATTTGAAGACCGATTTAATAAGAGAAAATATCAAAGAGCTAAGAGAGATGAAGTAGATTTTTTATTTTGAAAAATAGCCAAGGAAAGACTAATATAAGAACAGTTGCGATAAAAATGTTCTCTATATTAGCATTTATACTGTAATTATACGTAAAAGTCTGTTTTGAAAAATTAAAAGTACATATATTATATAGTAAGAGACTTATGATAGAACATGTTAATCCTTGAAACACTTTTCCTAATATATATTTTTTCATTGATATATCAAATTTATAAGTAAAAGAGTAGACTTGACAAATTATGGATAAACCACTAAAGGTGAAAAGAAAACTTACAATAGCTATCTTAGTAAACAATGATGCACTGGAGGATGAAACTAAGTTGCAGCCGTTAGTCATTTCTATTATACCAAGGAATGAGCCTTCAACTATATCTTTAGATAAATGAAGTATATTTGATATTTTATGCATTAGTGTACTAAATAAGTAGTTATTCTTAAGTATGCTGTTTATAACTGAAAAAGCAGTTACGAATCCTCCTATGGATAAACAAGTTTTGATAGAGTTTTCAACACTGCTCTTAAGGACGTTTCCAATATTCATATTTGAATAAATATGAATTTTTTCGGGAGCGTTTTTTTTGTAAGTCATTTTGCCTGGCATTATAAAGCCCATAGCTATACAAGAGAGCAGGTTTGACAATAGGAGTATATAACCTATTAAGGGGCTCTTTAGCATTGATATACCTACAGAACCTAAGATAAATAACGGACTTGCATTAGATGCTATATTAAGGAGTCTTTCACAAGTCTTAAGGTCTATTATATTTCCCTCATATAAATCGCAGGCATATTTTGCACCTAATGGATAACCACATAACACACTTATGATTAAAACAAAACTACAGCTTTTGGGAAGTTTTAGAGGTTTGCATAGAGCAGTTCCAAGTATTTTAGAATATATGTAAATTCCATCATAGGAAAGTATAATATTAGATACTATTAAAAAAGAAAATAAAGAAGGAAATACTTTGTAGAAAAAAAGTAGCGCACCTGAAATAGCTCCATCAATGCAGATTTTTGGTGCTGCTATAATCTGTAATATAAGTAATGAACATATTATTGTTACAAGTATGTTTTTGTTTTTTAATAGATAAACTAACAACAGAATTATTACTAATATTAATATATAGAATATAATTTCCAAATTCCAATCACCCACTTTTTCATAAACTTACTAAAATTATATTTAGAAAAGAGAGTAATTATTCTATTTTAGGAATATGAAATAAAATATACTGGTATGACCACTAGTTATTAAGTTCGGACCTCTTAATTGGACTTATAACATAATCGGAGTTAGGGCTAATACTTCCATTAATCAAACTGTATGTTTTTGTTCCAAGTAAATCTAAGGTAAGAAGTTCATCTAAATCTTTAGGCAATTTATTATATATCGGTATTGACGATTGTTGTTTTGCTGCTTTTAATATTTTTAGACCCATGTCGTTAAAACCTAAAATCCTAGCATAAGGACAAGATTTATGTCTTAAAGTAGTGGTGTCAAAGGTTTCGAAGCCTAAAAAGAATTGACATAAAATTCTGCTTATGCGGGTGTAAGTATATCTTTTGGTTTTAACGGAACTTACTAATTCATCATAGCTTTTGGCAGCTTCTAAAAATCTATATATTCTGTTATGAATACCTTCTGATACATCGGGAAGATTTTCTATTGAGTCCTTAAATAGTATGGATTTATATTTAATATAAGGTAATAAGAGGTCTTCAAAGGTGAAATTGTAATTATTATTTTTAAGATTAGATAAAATGTTGTAAACATTCTGTGGTAAATGACTTTCAATACCTTTCAAATTGTTATTTTCTTTAATAAATTTCCTAATTGAAGTAGCGCTAGAAAACCTATCGTCTAAAGAGAGGCTGTTATAGTTTCCGCCTTCCCTCTGAATAGAAAATGGATTTATGGAACTATTAAGTTTTATTAAACTTTTGCAGTATTCAATTCCTAAAATATTATTAGAAGAAGATAATATTTCCTCAATATTATGAGTTGACAATTTTTTGTCATCAAAAACATTAAGAAATTGAATTAAGGATTTGCTCCTAGCATTAGGATAAGATAGTCCTTTATCTAAATTTTCTTTTAAAATCTTTTTAAATTCTAAAGGTTCCTCTACTAATATTTTTCCTATAAAAGACAATATTTCAGCGTTCCCACATTCGCTGCCAAAACATAAATTGTTTACTATGCCTAGACTATTTAAGAGGCTAACTGCTCCAAAAGCGAAAAATTCAGCTGAAGATAAGCTATAGATTAAAGGAAGCTCTATAACTAAATCGACTCCATTCATTAATGCCATCTTAGTTCTATTCCATTTATCAACTATAGTTGGAATACCTCTCTGAGCAAAGTTTCCACTCATTACAGCTACAATGGCATCACAGTTAGTTTTTTCTCGTGTTTTACTTATGTGATATAAATGACCATTGTGAAAGGGGTTATATTCAACTACAATACCTGTAATATTCATCAATATTTCGTTCCTCCTAAGATTTTCAATATAAGGCATCTAGTTGTTTTTTAGATGCCTAAGTAGATTATATTTACTTTTGTCTAAATGAGCAAGTTTTATCCTGTAATTTAATATACTAATGGGATTTAAGTTTAATCTATTAAAAACTATTTTTAAAATGATTTTTTCATCATAAATAAATTTTAACAACAAGAATTGGTAAAGAAATTTTAATAATAATAACTTGCAAAATTTGCACTATTATTGCAAAATAAATGCGTTTTGTAAATGTATTCAGACTGTTCGGAAATTCTATACTTTTCCAAGTATATTAAATTCGATTCATAATTTGCAAAGAAGGTATAATTCAGTATTGAATGCCAATATACAAAATTGCAAAAATTACACAAATGTTCCGGAATAAAAAAATTTTTCAAGAAAAAAACTAAAATATACAAATTATTATTGAAAAACATATAATAAAAGGATTATATTATAAGTGTATGCAATTTTAGTTTAATTTTAATTTCGAAGGGAGAAACGAAAATGGAATTAATGAGACAAATCTGGGAAAAGGCAAAAGCAGACAAAAGAAGAATTGTTTTGCCTGAGGGAGAAGAGGAAAGAAATCTTCAAGCAGCTGGAAAAATATTAAAAAATGAACTTGCAAATGTAATTTTAGTTGGTAGCGAAAAAGTAATAAGAGAAAAAGCTACAAGTCTTGGTGTGAATTTAGAGGGTGCTGAAATAGTGGACCCAGAAACTTCAGACAAAACAGCTAGCTATGCAAATGAATTCTACGAGCTAAGAAAGAAAAAAGGAATGACTTTAGAAAAGGCTGACAAAGTTGTTAGAGACCCATTATACTATGCAACAATGATGGTTAAACTTGGTGATGCAGATGGAATGGTTTCAGGAGCAATACATACTACTGGAGATTTATTAAGACCAGGACTTCAAATAATCAAAACTGCACCTGGAATGTCAGTAGTTTCAAGTACATTTGTAATGAATGTTCCAAACAGCCAATATGGTGAAAGTGGACTACTTCTTTTTGCAGACTGTGCTGTTAATCCATGTCCAACAGCAGAAGAATTAGCTTCAATCGCAATAAGTACAGCAGAAACTGCAAAGGCTCTTTGTGGAATAGAACCAAAAGTTGCAATGCTATCATTCTCAACTATGGGAAGTGCGCAGCATGAATTAGTTGATAAGGTAAGAAAAGCAACTGAACTTGCAAAATCTATGAGACCAGACCTAGAAATAGATGGTGAGTTACAATTAGATGCTGCTATAGTTAAAAAAGTTGGTGATTTAAAAGCTCCAAACAGCACTGTTGCTGGTAAGGCAAATGTTTTAGTATTCCCAGATATTCAAGCTGGAAATATAGGATATAAACTAGTTCAAAGATTTGCAAATGCTGAAGCTATAGGACCAATTTGTCAAGGTTTTGCTAAGCCAATTAATGACTTGTCAAGAGGTTGTAGTGATGATGATATAGTAAATGTTGTTGCTGTAACTGCAGTTCAAGCTCAAGCTCAAGCAAAATAATTAAGTGAAACTAGATAGATAGAAGTGATTTTTAATTAAATAAATTTAGAAATATTGCACCACTTAACATTGGCTTATAAGGGTGGATGCTGAGTGGTGGTTAACCAGCGAATAATAATGTAATTAATAAATTAAAGAAGCTTATGTTTAATTTGAGAGGAGAATATCAGGAATGAAAGTATTAGTAATAAACTGTGGAAGTTCATCATTAAAATATCAGTTGATGAACATGGAAAACGAGAATGTATTAGCAAAAGGTCTTGTAGAAAGAATAGGAATTGACGGTTCAGTATTAACTCATAAGGTTAATGGTGAAAAAGTTGTTATAGAACAACCAATGAAAGATCATAAAGTAGCTATAGGATTAGTACTTGATGCTCTTGTTGATAAAAAACATGGAGTAATAGGCGACATGTCAGAAATATCAGCAGTAGGACATAGAGTTGTTCATGGTGGAGAAAAATATGCTAGCTCAGTTTTAATTGATGGAAAGGTTATGGAAGCTTTAGAAGAATGTGTAAAGTTAGCTCCGTTACATAACCCACCAAACATAATAGGAATAAATGCTTGTAAAGAATTAATGCCAAGCACACCAATGGTTGCAGTATTTGATACAGCATTCCATCAAACTTTACCAGAAGAAGCATACATGTATGCACTACCATATGAATTATACACTAAATACGGTGTAAGAAAGTATGGATTCCACGGTACTTCACATAGATTTGTTTCAATGACAGCAGCAGAAATGATGGGTAAAAAACCAGAAGATATAAAAATGATAACTTGCCATTTAGGAAATGGAGCAAGTTTAGCAGCAATAAAAGGTGGAAAGTCAGTTGATACTACAATGGGATTCACTCCTCTTGCAGGTGTAGTTATGGGAACTAGATGCGGAGACATAGATCCTGCTATAGTACCTTTCTTAGTAAAAGAAGCTGGTATGAGCATTGAAGAAGCTGATGCTTTAATGAACAAAAAATCCGGTGTTCTTGGATTATCTGAACTAAGCAGTGATTTTAGAGACATTGAAAATGCTGCTAAAGAAGGAAATAAGAAAGCTCAACTTGCTCTAGATGTATTTGACTATAGAGTAAGAACTGCTATAGGTACTTATGTAGCAGCTCTAAATGGAGTAGATGCTATAATATTTACAGCTGGACTTGGTGAAAATTCAGCATCAAACAGAGCTGCGATCTGTGAAGGTTTAACTTACCTAGGAATCAAAATTGACCCAGAAAAGAATGGTCAAAGAGGAGAAGCTTTAGAAATAAGCACTCCAGATTCAAAGGTAAAAGTATTTGTTATACCAACAGATGAAGAACTTATGATAGCAAGAGACACTAAAGAAATAGTTGAAAGTGCAAAATAATAAATAAAACTTGACTTTTAATGCTCATCTCTATATAATAAATTGTGGCTAATATATAGAGGTGAGCATTATGAAATTAGATGTATCAGAGTTATTAAAAAGAGAAAGAGCCGTTAAGGAACTACATCTTGAAGTTAATGAGGAAAGTTTTTATGATGGAAGTGAAACTGTTCAATTATTAGAACCAATTAAATTGGATGGTACCATAACTAAATCAGGAGATATTTTAACTTTGAATTGTGCTATACATGCGGTGCTGGAGCTTACATGTTCTAGATGCCTTCAAAAGTTTGGTTACTCTGTTGACATGACTATTGAGGAAGAGTTTACTAATAATGAAAAAGCCAATAAAGATGAGGATATCATCTTTATAGATAGTGATACTATAGATATCACAGAAGTAATAGAAAATAACATTATACTTACACTGCCAATTAAAAGACTTTGCAAGGAAGATTGTAAGGGATTGTGTCAGCGATGCGGCACCAATTTTAATCTTTCCACATGTCAATGTGAGAACGATGATATTGATCCTAGATTGGCAAAACTTAAAGACATGTTTTCGATTGATTAAGGAGGTGTTTTACTGTGGGAAATCCAGCGAGAAGATTTTCAAAAGGAAGAAGAGATTCAAGAAGAGCACAAACTTTTAAATTAAGTTTACCAGGAATAGTTGAATGTCCTCAGTGTCATGAAATGAAGCTTGCTCATAGAGTATGCAAGAGTTGTGGATATTATAAGAGCAAAGAAGTTGTTTCAACTGAAAAATAAGAGAAAGAAAGTCATTCGACTTTCTTTTTTTTAAACTATAAATTAACAATTTTTACATTATATGAAAAGGGATGTGGGAATATGATAGTTGCAGTTGACGGCATGGGTGGAGATTTTGCACCTAGTGCAGTAGTTGATGGATGTGTTCAGGCTGTAAAAGAAATAGGTGCAAACATTGTCATTACTGGACCAGAAGAACTCATCAAAAAGGAGTTAGATAAGTACCAATATCCTAAAGATAAAATAAGTATTTTACATGCTGAAGAAGTAATAAATACAAATGAATCTCCAGTTATGGCAATAAGAAAGAAAAAAGATTCCAGCTTGGTTAAAGCTCTACAATTAGTAAAGGACAATAAAGCGGATGCAGTCATTTCAGCAGGAAGCACAGGGGCTTTTATGGCTGGTGCAACGCTTATTGTGGGAAGAATCAAGGGAATTGATAGGATAGCATTATCACCTATAATGCCAGGTAAAAATGGAGCCTTTATGGTATCAGATGCTGGAGCAAATGTAGATTGTAAACCTGAATATTTAATACAATTTGCATTAATGGGTAAAATATATTTTGAAAATATATTGAAAATAGAAAATCCCAAAGTAGGTTTGGTTAATATAGGTGCCGAGGCAGAAAAGGGTAATGAGCTTACAAAAACTGCTTATAAGCTCTTAGAGGATACAGATTTTAATTTTATAGGTAATGTGGAACCTAGGGATATATCTAATGGTGATGTAGATATTTTAATTTGCGATGGATTTGTTGGAAACACTGTGCTAAAAATGTATGAAGGCGTTGCGCTAAATGTGTTTAAGATGATAAAAGAAGAGATACTAAAATCATTCACTGCTAAAATAGGTGCGGTTTTTTTAAGCCCGGTATTTAAAAGTTTAAAGAAAAAGCTTGATTACTCCGAGTACGGTGGATCTCCATTTTTAGGCTCTAAAGGAATATGTATTAAAGCTCATGGAAGTTCCGATAGTAAGGCTTTTAAAAATGCTATAAAACAGGCTGTAAATTGTTACGATAACAAGATCATTGACAAAATAAAAAGTGAATTGGAAAATATGACTGTTAGCAAGCAAGATTAAATATTTGACTTAAACACTAGTAGGAAAGTTTTTAACTGTGCCTTAATTTTGCTAAGATATGCCTAAGTATAATTTAAATTTTAAGTAAGGAATTTTATGATAACCATAGAATTAAAGGCATAAGAAGTCACTGTGTTAATATTTAGATAATTAAGTATAATAAATTTTAATTGTATTTGTATTGACGGTACAATAGTTATGTAATATTATTTATGTGTAGAAAGCTTTTAGGAGGTGAGACAATGATTTTCGAAAAAGTTAAAGATATAATCGCTGAGCAGCTTGGTGTTGATTTAGAAGAGATAAACATGGAATCATCATTTGTTGATGATCTAGGTGCTGATTCACTTGATATAGTTGAATTAATAATGGCTTTGGAAACAGAGTTTGATTTAGAAATACCAGACGAAGATGCTGAGAAGATAAGTTCAGTTTCAGATGTGGTTAATTACATAAAAAATCACACTGAAGAGTAGTAGCTTAAAAGTCCCGTTATATGCGGGACTTTAAAATTTATAAAGCGGTAGTTTATTCTTGAATTTGCTTAAGTTAAAAGCAAACTGAAGAATAAACTTCAGAAGGAGTCAAACTGATGATAGTTAAGCAAGGTATCATTTTGGAAGAATTAGAAGAGAAGTTAAAAGTGTGTTTTAAGGACAAGGAATTATTAAAAGTGGCATTAACACATAGTTCTTATGCAAATGGAAAGAAAAATATAAAATTCAATGAGAGATTAGAGTTTTTAGGAGATTCAGTTTTACAGCTTTCTATTTCTGAATACTTATTTTCAAAGTATACAAATAAATCAGAAGGGGAGCTTACTAAGCGAAGGGCACTGATTGTTTGTGAGAATTCTCTTCATGAAATTGCTAAGAGATGGGGAATCGGAAGATATATAAAGATGAGTAAGGGAGAAGAACTCACAGGGGGAAGAGAAAGAGTTTCAATATTAGCTGACTGTGTAGAAGCTATAATTGCAGCTGTTTATATTGACAGTGGATTTCAAGTGGCTAAGGAATTTGTTATAGACAATTTTAAAGATACTATCGAAAAAGCTATAAAGAATAAAATAATATTGGATTATAAGACCAAACTTCAAGAGGTAATGCAGAAAAATGGAGATATATCTATAGAGTATGTTTTGACTAAACATGAAGGGCCGCCTCATAGAAGAAAATTTTATACTCAGGTATCTGTAGATGATAAGGTTTTAGGAAAAGGTATAGGTTATAGCAAAAAGGAATCAGAACAGAATGCAGCACAAGAAGCACTAAAAAAAATGGAGGAAGAGAATGAGTAACCGTCACTATATAATACCTATATTTGTATCACATGAAGGATGTCCCCATAACTGTGTTTTTTGTAATCAAAATACTATTACAGGAACTGAGGAAAAGGTAGATGCAGAATTTGTGAAGAATACTATAGAACAATACTTAAAAACTATAAGAAGAGAAAACTCTATAGTTGAAATATCTTTCTTCGGAGGTACTTTTACAGCAATAGGTATAAATAGACAAAAGGAACTTCTAGCCATAGCCAAAGAGTATAAGGATAATGGGAGTATAGACCTCATTCATTTATCTACTAGGCCGGACTACATAGATGAGCAGATATTGAATAATTTAAAAAGCTATTCTGTAGATGTTATAGAATTAGGTGTTCAATCTTTAGATAAAGAAGTGCTTTTAAAATCTGGTAGAGGTCATTCGGAAGAGGATGTATCCAGAGCTTCTAGTCTAATAAAAGAGTATGGTTTTATATTAGGACATCAAATTATGCTTGGGTTGCCAGGTGATACCTTTGAAAAAGATATACAAACAACAGAAAAATCTATACTTATGAAACCGGATATATATAGAATTTATCCTTCGTTAGTTATAAAAAATACTCCTATGGAAAGAATGTATAACTTAGGAACATATAGACCTTATGAATTATATGAAGCAGTACAAATAACAAAAACAATTTACTCTATGCTAATCGCTAATAATATAAAAGTTATAAGAGTAGGGCTTCAGCCTACAGAAGAAATAAATATTGGAAAAGAGCTGATTGCAGGACCGTTTCATCCTGCCTTTAGAGAATTAGTGGAATCAATGCTTTATAATGAGTTAATTTTAAGTGAAATTCCCCAAAACTATAAAAAGAAAATCATAATTAAAATAAATGGAAAAGATTTATCAAAGCTATATGCTCACAAAAAGAAATTTTTTAATGACATGATAACCCAATTAAAGACATTAAACGTGCAAGTTATTCAAGATAACCATGTTGGTAGAGAAACTTTAGTTTTAATAACAGAAGAAACTGAGAAAAATTTGTCAATTTATGAATACATTATAAAAAAGTATAAAGAAGGAAATTTAACTATTTTATAGAATTATTACCTATGAATATAACAATATTTGTAGGGAGGAATTTTACATGGAAGTATTAAAAGTATCAGCTCAATCACAGCCAAAATCAGTTGCAGGAGCTTTAGCTGCAGCCTTGAGAGATAATATTTCTGCAGAAGTTCAAGCGGTTGGAGCGGGAGCAGTTAATCAGGCGGTAAAGGCAATTGCTATTACTAGAGGTTTTGTAGCACCTAATGGTATTGACCTAGTAGTTGTGCCAGCTTTTTCGGAGATAACTATTGAAGGAGAAGAAAGAACAGCTATAAAATTTATAGTTGAACCAAGATAGTTCGGCTAGCAAAGAAATTCTTGTCATTAATAAAAGATGGTATTTATCGTAAAATTTTAATTATTAAATTTATAAAGTGATATAAATTAAATTTTACCTTAATCAAGAATGATTTTGAAAATGGCGGCAAATGGATAGAAAACCCTGTTAAAAACAGGGTTTTTATTTTATAATTGATATTTTAATAAATTTAATATAAACTATATAGGTGCTATATGATTTAAATTTCACTTCATACATGAAGGGGGTTATTTTTATGAAAAGGAATACTAGAGAAAAACTGAGAAAAGCTATAGTTTTTCTTGTAGTTCTGATGTTTATAGCTAGCTTGCTTCCAATGATATTTGGGAGATAAGGAGAGTAGTTTTTATGTTTCTAAAATCAATTGAAATAAGAGGATTTAAATCCTTTGCAGATAAAACAGAATTAGTATTTAAAAATGGAGTTACAGCTGTAGTAGGGCCTAATGGAAGTGGTAAAAGTAATATATCAGATGCAGTGAGATGGGTGCTTGGTGAACAAAGTGTAAAAAGCCTAAGAGGCGGTAAAATGGAAGATGTTATTTTTGCAGGTACTCAGTTTAGGAAACCTGTAGGTCTTTGCCAAGTTTCGATGACTCTGGACAATGAAGATAAAAAATTACCATTAGAATATAGTGATATTACTATTTCTAGAAGACTATATCGTTCAGGAGAAAGTGAGTATTATATAAATAATACTCACTGTAGATTGAAGGATATACAAGAACTTTTTATGGATACAGGTATAGGTAAAGAAGGTTATTCTATCATAGGTCAGGGTAAAATTGAAGCTGTACTTAGTGGTAGGCCAGAAGAAAGAAGAAGTCTTTTAGAAGAGGCAGCAGGCATAGTTAAGTTTAAATGGAGAAAAGAAGAGGCTCAGAAAAAATTAGAAAATACGGAGACAAACTTAATAAGAATAGACGATATTTTAGGTACTTATGAGGAACGTATAGAACCTCTACGTATTGAAAACGAAAAGGCTAAGAGATTTATAAAACTTTCCGAAGAACTAAAGAATAAAGAGATTAATATAATTGTTCATTCTATAGAAAACGTGCATAATAAGATTGCTGAAATTGAAAGTGCCATTAAAGGTATGAATGTTAATAATGATGAGTTAAATAGTAATCTTATTGATTTGAAAGCTGGCATTGTGAAATGGAATGAAGAAATTGAAAATATAAATGAACAAAATTCTAATTATCGAAAAGAATACTATGATAATAAATCAAAGAAGCAAAAAAGCGAAGCAGAGATTGTTTTGCTAGGAGAAAGGCTAGAAAATTTACATGGCTTTATACAAAAAAATCTACATGAACTTAGAGAAATTGAAGATAAAATTAGCAATCTAACAACAAGTGAAATAAAACAGGTTAATGAGCTTAACAATTCAAAGGTTAAGCAGGCAGAGCTTAATGCAGAAATAAAAAAATATGAAAATACTATATCATCTATGGATGCATCTATTTCAGATAAAACAGATCTAATAAAGAAGTTAAAAGACGATCAAATAGAATATTTAAGTGATATATCAAATCTAAAAAACAATATTCTTATGTTGAACAATGGTGTTCAGGCACTTAAAGAAAAAACAGATAGTATTAAAAGTTCTTGTGAAAGTTATTTGCATTCTATCAAAATAAATACTAGTACAAAGGATATGCTTTTATCCCAAGTAGAAGAAATAAAAAATAAAATAATTGAATTTGAAGGTAATATTAAAACTAATAAACAACAAATCTTTAGATTAAATTCGACTTTAGGTTTAAAGGATAAAGAACTTAGAGAGTTAACAAATCTTAATAGTAAATTAGAAGCTAACCATAATATGCTTGTTAATTTAGATAAGCAGTATGAAGGTTATAATAGATCAGTAAAGATTCTAATGGGAGACGTAACTAAAGGTAAGGTATCCATTGATAAAAATAATTGTTTTGTTTTAGGCGAAATAATTAATGTAGAAAAAAGATTCGAAACTGCAATAGAAATAGCTCTTGGGGGGGCTATATCGGATATAATAACGAAGGATGAGCAAATAGCTAAAATACTGATAAAGTATTTAAAGGATAATAATATTGGAAGAGCTACTTTTTTACCATTAACTATAGTTAAGGGGAAAAAAATTTTTGGAGAAGCTGATGTCAAAAAGGTCAGTGGATATATTGGTATTGCAAGTGAATTGATAGAGTATAACAATGCTTTTACTAATGCGATTGAATATATACTTGGAAGAACAATAATTTGTAATGATATGGATAGTGCTCTTGAAATAGCAAAGATAAGTAAGTATAGTTTTAAAATAGTTACTCTTTCTGGCGAAGTTGTTAATCCTGGAGGATCACTTACAGGGGGAAGTTTACACCATAAGGCTAGTAATATTATTGGAAGAAAAAGAGAGATAGAAGATATAAAAGTTAAAATAAAAAGCAGTGAAGAAAAAATAATGGCTTTAAATATTGCATTGCAAAACTACAGAACTGACATAAAAATTCTAGATGAGGAAAGCTTAAACCTAAAGGATCAAATATATTCTCAAAATATTGAAATTACTAAAATAAAAGGTAAGATAAATGCTATTGATGATGAAAATGAAAAGTTAAAAGAGACATTAAAGATATCTAATAGAGAAATAGAATTAATAAATGAAAAATTTGAGGATACTGTAAATGAATTGACAATCAAAGAAGCTCATTTAAAAGACCTTATCATAAGACAGAAAGAAAATGATAGCTTAATTAAAAAGATTGAAGAAGAACTA
Source organism: Clostridium magnum DSM 2767 (assembly GCF_001623875.1). Lineage (GTDB taxonomy): Bacteria > Bacillota > Clostridia > Clostridiales > Clostridiaceae > Clostridium_AM > Clostridium_AM magnum. Next base: position 1,491,976 of record NZ_LWAE01000001.1, read on the forward strand.
AAGGATAAAACTAACAAAATTAAAAGTGATAGAGATAAACTTACAGAATTTAAAATAGAGAAAGCACAAGTAGATGAAAGTGTTTTGAATAATAGCAATTTATTGAGAAAGTTACAGTTAGATATAAAAGAGCTTAAATTAAAACAGGCCAGCATGGAAGATGAAAATAAAAAATCTATGGAAAACATAGATAAATTTAAACTTCAAATAGAACATAGTAAAAAAGAAATTAAAAACATAGAAAATTACATATTAAACATGGAAGAAAAGATTAAAGATCAGGATGTAGAAATAATAAAGATAAAGGAAAAAATAAAAATACATAGTGATAAAGTGGAGAATCTGAATCTATTAATTAATAAAAAAGAGGATGAACTACATAAAATTCAGCTTTCTTTAGCAAGGTTTACAACTGAGAAAGAATCTTTATACTCTAAACTTAATGATGAGTTAGAAATTACTTATGCGGAAGCCTTAAAATATAAATTTGAAATAGAAAATTTTGATGCTTATAAAAAGGAAATTGGAAACTTAAAGAATGATATATCTTCTTTAGGGGTAGTAAATTTAGGTGCAATTGATGAATTTAAGGATTTGACTGAAAAAGTAAACTTTATGACTGTTCAAAGAGAAGACTTGATAAATGCTAAAGAAGAACTAATGGGTTTAATAAATGAAATGACGGATAAAATGAAAATAGTGTTTAATGAAAACTTTAATAAGTTAAGGCATAATTTTAATGAAACCTTTAACGAACTATTTAAAGGTGGAAGTGCAGATTTAATTTTATCTGATGGGGATGAGCTTACAGGGAATATAGATATAACAGTACAGCCTCCCGGAAAGAAACTTCAAAATATAAATTTAATGTCCGGTGGAGAGAAGGGACTTTCTGCTATTGCTCTACTTTTTGCTATACTGAAAATGAAACCAACACCTTTTTGTATACTAGATGAAATAGAGGCAGCTCTAGATGATGCCAATGTATCTAGATATGCTGAATTCTTAAAGAAGTTTTCTGAGAATAGCCAGTTTATTGTTATAACCCATAGGAAAGGAACCATGGAAGCCTGTGATGCATTATATGGTGTTACAATGGAAGAAAAAGGAATATCAAAGATAGTTTCAGTGGATTTAAGTAGAGAGGCATCAGATGCATCATAAATTGGAAATTTCAATTAGAGAAGATAGTTGTTGGATAAACAAAGTGAAAAAATATATTAGGAGGCATGCAAATGTTTGGCGGATTTTTTAATAAACTAAAAGAAGGACTTACCAAAACTAAGGATAATTTTACTGAAAAAATAACTGATATGCTAAGCGGGGCTATGACTATAGATGATGATTTATATGAAGAGTTAGAAGAGATACTAATCACTGCGGATATTGGTGTGGAGACAACACTTGACATTATTGATAGGCTAAAAATAAAGATAAGAGAGAAAAAAATAAAAGACCCTTCTTTAGTTACTGGTTGTTTAAAAGAGGTTATTGTAGAAATGTTAGGAACAGAAGGTGGAAGTATTAAGCCTGAAAGAACACCTGAGGTTATTTTAGTTATTGGGGTAAATGGTGTTGGAAAGACCACATCCATAGGAAAAATATCCTCTAAACTAAAAGGTGATGGATATAAGGTGTTAATGGCAGCAGCAGATACCTTTAGAGCTGCGGCTATTGATCAACTTGAAGTGTGGAGTAATAGATCTGGTGTAGATATTATAAGGCATCAGGAAGGTTCAGATCCTGCGGCAGTAGTTTTTGATGCAGTGCAGGCAGCTAAAGCAAGAAAAGTAGATGTACTAATATGTGATACTGCAGGTAGATTACATAATAAGAAAAATTTAATGGATGAGTTAGGGAAAATAAATAGAGTAATAGATAGAGAGTATGGTGACGCTCATAGAGAAACATTGTTAGTGCTTGATGCTACTACAGGTCAAAATGCTGTACAACAAGCTAAACAGTTTATGGAAGTTTGTCCTATAGATGGCATAGTTTTAACAAAATTAGATGGTACTGCAAAAGGTGGAATTGTTATTTCTATAAAGCATACACTTAATATACCTGTAAAATTAATAGGAGTTGGAGAAGGGATAGATGACCTTCAAGAATTCAATCCTAGAGATTTTGCAGATGCACTTTTTTAAAGAATGATATTATGAAGTGAAAACTTGAACCAGATGGAGTTTCAAACTCCACCTGATTCTTAGTTGAACGAATCCAGGGACGTAACCGCTCTTTACTCACACTTTGAAGAAGATGGGAGTATTAGAGCAGGTAGTCATCGGATAAAAGTAAAAGATATTATTTAGCTTTAAATAAAATTTGATAAATCATTGTTAATTAAAAAAATAAAAGTGTTAAGTAAAAATACTTGACAGCAGTAGAAATCTTTGATATCATAGACTTCGTTGAGTTAAGAATGTATTATTTAATGCATGATTGGCACTTGAAAAAAATTAAGGAAGTGAAAATGCAGTATTGAATATTGCAGAGTATCTCATGGAAGAAAGAATACAACTTTCAGTACTCGTAGACATATATGGTGAGCTTTTAACAGAAAAGCAAAGAGATATTATGAACCTTTATTATAATGATGATTTATCATTAGCTGAAATATCAGAGCTTACTAGTACTAGCAGGCAGGCAGTACATGATATAATAAAGAGATGTCACAAACTTCTAGTACAATATGAAGAAAAGCTTCATTTAATGGAAACAAAGTTAAAGATGGAAAAGGTTAAGAATTCCATTTTGAATAGCATAGATTTGTTAAATGTTAGTGATGATAAAAGCTTAAAGATATTATTAGAAATGAAAAAATACATAATTGATAATGTTTAGGAGGAATAGCATGGCTTTTGAAGGGTTAGCTTCTAAGCTTCAGGATACTTTAAAAAAACTTAGAGGCAAAGGTAAGCTTTCTGAAAAAGATATAAAAGATGCTATGCGAGAAGTAAAACTTGCACTTTTGGAAGCAGACGTTAATTATAAGGTGGTAAAAGATTTTATAAAAGTCGTTAGTGAAAAGTGCCTTGGTGAAGAAGTTCTCCAGAGTTTAACTCCAGCACAGCAGGTTATAAAAATAGTAAATGATGAACTTACTAGTTTAATGGGCAGCACTGAAAGTGAAATTAAATATTCATCGACTGGATTGACAGTTATAATGCTAGTAGGACTGCAAGGAGCAGGAAAAACTACTATGGCAGGAAAACTTGCACTCCAACTTAGAAAGAGGAATAAGAAACCTTTACTTGCAGCCTGTGATATATATAGACCTGCAGCAATAAAACAGCTTCAAGTTGTTGGAAATCAGATAAATGTACCTGTATTTTCTATGGGAGATAAGGTGTCACCTGTAGATATATCCAAGGGTGCTATAGAATATGCAAAAAACAATAATCTAAATGTTGTTATAGTAGATACAGCAGGTAGACTTCATATAGATGAAGAGCTTATGAATGAGCTTAAAGATGTTAAGGAAAGTACTAAGCCAGATGAAATATTATTGGTTGTTGATGCGATGACAGGACAGGATGCAGTAAATGTTGCTAATAGTTTTAATGAGCAGCTAGACATAAATGGAGTAATACTTACAAAGCTAGATGGTGACACAAGAGGTGGAGCCGCACTTTCTATAAAGTCCATGACAGGTAAGCCTATAAAGTTTGCAGGTATTGGTGAAAAAATGAGCGATTTTGAAGTATTCCATCCAGATAGAATGGCTTCAAGAATTTTAGGTATGGGGGATGTACTCTCACTTATCGAAAAAGCTCAGCAATCCATAGATGAAGAAGAAGCTAAAAAAATAGGAAGTCGTATGATGAGTCAAGAATTTAACCTTGAAGACTTTTTAGCTTCAATGCAACAAATGAAAAAGCTAGGACCTCTTAATAAACTAATTGAAATGATACCAGGAGTAAATACAAAAGAACTCCAAGGTGTAGATTTAAGTTCTAGTGAAAAAGAATTGACAAAGATAGAAGCAATGATTAATTCTATGACTATAAAAGAAAGAAGGAACCCTTCACTAATAAGCGCTTCGCCTTCAAGAAAGAAGAGAATTGCACAAGGTTCAGGTGCTACAGTGCAGCAAGTCAACAAGCTTCTGAAGGATTTTGAAAACATGAAGAAGATGATGAAGCAAATGAAGGGAATGGAAAAGGGCTTCAAAAAAGGAGCTAAAAAAGGATTATTTGGTAAGTTGCCTTTTTAAAGGTTTATATAAACTTAATCAGTAAATAGTTTAGTGCAGTATGCGTTTTACTACTAGAAGGAGGTGATACTAATGGCAGTAAAAATTAGATTAAGAAGAATGGGTGCTCACAAAGCTCCATTTTACAGAATAGTTGTAGCAGATTCAAGATCTCCAAGAGATGGTAGGTTTGTAGAAGAAATAGGTTATTACAATCCTTTAACTGAGCCAGCTACTGTTAAATTTGATGAAGAAAAAGCTGTTCAATGGATAAAGAATGGTGCTCAACCTACAGACGTTGTTAAGAGACTTTTTGCAAAATCAGGATTAAATGAAAAGCTTGGCAAGTAGTCACTGGGGGTGTATTAAATGAAAGAATTAGTTGAAGTTATAGCTAAATCACTAGTTGATAACCCAGATATGGTTCAAGTTAATGAGATTGCAGGTGAGCAATCAATAATTCTTGAACTAAAAGTTGCACCAGATGATATGGGAAAAGTAATAGGAAAACAGGGAAGAATAGCTAAGGCTATTAGAACTGTTGTAAAGGCAGCAGCTATAAAAGAAAATAAAAGAGTTGTTGTTGAAATAATATAAGAGTTAGGTGCACCTAACTCTTTTATTTTTTTATCCGATGACTACCCGCTCTAATACTCCCATACGCACTCTGTGAAAGGGACTCACACAAAATCAGAGATTTTTGTTCGCTGCTTTTCTTCAAAGTGTACGTTGCGAGCGGCTATGTCCCTGGATTCGTTCAACTAAGAATAAGATTGGATTTGAAACCCAATCTTATTCAAGTTTTCACTTCATAAATAAGTATTAATAAATTAATAATGGTAAATATAAATAATGAGTAAAAATGTAAAGTGATTAGGAGGGTATATCTATGAAGCAGTTTATAACTGTTGGACAAATAATAAATACCCATGGCATTAAGGGTGAGTTAAAAGTTTATCCCTTGACGGATGATATGAAAAGATTTAGAAAGCTTAAAAAGGTTTACATAGACGGAGTACAAAAAGAGGTAGTGTGGTGTAAACTGCAAACAAAGACAGTAGTATTAAAAATAGATGGGATAGACTCTATAGAGGATGCAAACAAATATAGGGAGAAATACTTAGAAGTATCTAGAGAAGATGCAGTTAAACTTCCAGAAGGTGCATACTTTGTTACTGACATAATAGGATGTAATGTTATAGATGAGAATGGAGCCCAGCTTGGAAAGATCTATGATGTAATTCATACCCCAAGTAATGATGTGTATTGGATAAAAGAAGGAAAAGAACTTTTGATACCAGTTTTAAAGAGTATTGTGGTTAGTGTAGATGTTGAAAATAAACAAATAGTTATAAAACCGGTGGAAACATGGCAATAAAGATAGATATTTTAACACTTTTTCCAGAGATGTTTGAAATATTTAACCACAGTATAATAGGAAAAGCTAAGGAAAAGAGAATTTTAGATATAAATACTTTAAATATTAGAGATTATACACTAGATAAGCATAAGAAAGTTGATGATTACCCATATGGAGGTGGAGCAGGCATGGTTATGGCTGCGCAACCTATAGTGGATTGTATAAAGGCTGCAAAGCAAAGTAACAAAGGCAAGGTGATATTTTTAGGCCCCCGAGGTAAAACTTTTAATCAGAATATGGCCAAGGAATTATCAAAAGAAAAAGAGTTGATTTTTCTATGTGGTCACTATGAAGGTATTGACGAGAGAGCATATGAGTGTATAGATATAGAAATTTCTTTAGGAGACTTTGTACTCACTGGTGGAGAAATGGCATGCATACCGGTAGTTGATGGTATATGTAGACTTATGCCAGGAGTTCTTTCAAGTAGCGAAAGCTACACAGATGAATCATTTTATGATGGAGTGCTTGAGTATCCTCAATATACGAGACCAGAGTGTTTTAGAGAAATTAGAGTTCCAGAAGTATTGATATCAGGACATCATGAAAATATAAGAAAATGGAGAAGGCTTCAATCACTCAAGTTAACGAAAGAGAGAAGACCGGATTTGTTTGGTAAACTTCAGTTATCCAAAGAAGACAAAAAGCTTCTGATAAAGGAAGGGTTATTAAAATAGAGCTAAACTTAAATTAGATCATTTACCAAAAAATAAAATTCTGTCTTGAAATACATAGATATATGTGATAAAATATGATTCGTGCTACACAGGCGCTCCTCTGTCTGCAAAAATGCTGGATATGAACGTCGAATAATTTTTAGGAGGTAATGCACAAATGTTAGAAATAATAAGAGCAATAGAAGCGGAACAAATCAGAACTGATTTACCTGAATTTAATGTAGGGGATACTGTAAAAGTTCATGTAAAAATTAAAGAAGGTAATAGAGAAAGAGTACAGGTTTTCGAAGGAACTGTTTTAAAGAGACAAAACGGTGGATTAAGAGAAACTTTCACAGTAAGAAGAGTAGCTTACAATGTTGGAGTAGAAAGAACATTCCCAGTTAACGCTCCTATAATTGAAAAGATAGAAGTAGTTAGAAGAGGTAAAGTAAGAAGAGCTAAATTATTCTACTTAAGAGACAGAGTAGGTAAGGCAGCAAAAGTTAAAGAAATAAGATAGTGAAAATGGGGCTTTATAAAGTCCCTTTTTTATATTAAGGTGGTGTAGAGAATTGGTAAAAGAATTAATTGAATTAGGAAAATCGATGATTATTGCCATTATAGCTGCATTTTTAATAATAACTTTTGTTTTTGAAACGGTAAGTGTAGACGGACACTCTATGGATCCAACATTGAATCATAAAGACAGACTTATAGTTGAAAAGGTAAGCTATTATTTTAGAGAACCAAAACCGGGTGATATTGTAGTTATTAAATATCCAGCAGATCCTAAAGAGAAATTCATTAAAAGAGTTATAGCAATAGGTGGAGATAAGGTTAGAATAGAAAATAATAAATTATATATAAATGATGTACAAAAGAATGAACCATACATACTTGAGCAAACTATGAATGATTTTAACCAAGTAACAGTACCTCAAAACACAGTTTTTGTAATGGGTGACAATCGAAATAATAGTAGAGATAGTAGGTATCCAGATGTAGGGTTTGTTGATTATAAAATGGTAGTTGGAAGAGCGGCATTAAGAATATATCCATTTAGCAAGTTTGGAAGATTAAGTTCATTAGCAAATGAAAGTGCACTTAATACAATTGGATTTTTAGATTCTGCTCACTAGAAAGGATAGGATAACATGGCTATAAATTGGTTTCCGGGTCATATGGCAAAGACCAGAAGAGAAATAAAAGAAAATTTAAAACTTGTAGATGCTATAATAGAAATTAGAGATGCTAGATTGGTAGCATCTAGTAAAAATCCAGATATAGATGATCTTTGTGGTAATAAGCCTAGAATAATATTACTAAATAAAAGCGACTTAAGTGAAGAGAGAGTTACTAAGGAATGGATTAAATATCTTTCTAATGATAATATAAAAGTAATCGGTGTAAACTGCATAACTGGTAACGGATTAAAAGGTATTAAACCATTATTAAATGAACTTTTAAAAGAAAAGCATGATAGAATGACAGCAAAGGGTATTGTAAATATAGTAGATAGAGTTATGGTTGTTGGAATACCTAATGTAGGAAAATCTACATTTATAAATAAGATGGCTAAAAATAATATAGCTAAAACAGGTGACAGACCAGGAGTCACAAGAAGCAGACAATGGATTAAAACTAAAATAGGAATGGAACTTATGGATACACCAGGAATTTTATGGCCAAAACTTGAAAGTGATGAAACTCAATTAAACCTAGCTTTTACTGGAGCTATAAAGGACGAAATTATGGATATAGAAGAATTGGCTTTAAAGCTTATTGAAAAACTTCAAACAGATTATCCAGATAGACTGATGGCAAGATATAAACTTACAGAATTAAGTGAAGAGCCATTAGAAAATATGAACAGTATAGGCAGGAAAAGAGGCGCTGTTGTTTCAGGTGGTCAGATAGATTATAATAGGGTAGCGGTACTTCTTTTAGATGAATTTAGGGGTGGAAAATTAGGCGCTATTTCCTTAGAAAGACCTTAATGAATGGAGATTATTTAATAATGGGTGTAGATTTTAATGAAATAGAGAAAAGCTTATTTGAAGGGACTGCTAAATTAAATTTTGGCAGCCTTAAACTTTATGTGGCGTATTTAAAAGAAAATTTTTTGCAAGTTGAGAGAGAAAAAATTAACAACATTACAAAATTTTTAGAGAATGACAGCAGAAAAAATGTTCAGGCTTTAGCCGACAGTTTAAATAAATTTTTTGTGAAGAAAGAAAATGAAATTATAAGAGTTAAGGATATGTATAGTTTTGATAGAAGTTTCGGTAATTATATATATTTAGCAGGGGTTGATGAAGTTGGAAGGGGGCCTCTAGCAGGTCCGATAGCTGCAGCCTCAGTGGTGTTAAGTCTAAAATATAAAGAGGACACTGATTTAATATTAGGGATTAAGGATTCTAAAAAGTTATCCCCCAAGCATAGGGAAGAGTTAGCAGAAATAATAAAGAAAAAAGCAATAGCTTATAATATTGCTCTTATAAACAATAACGAAATCGACGAAAGAGGTATATCTTGGTGCAATAATGAAGTACTTAGAAGAGCAGTTAAAGGGCTAAAGATACCTCCGGATATTGCATTGTCTGATGGATATGCTGTTAAAAATTTAGATATACATAACGAATTTGTTATAAAAGGTGATGCTAAAAGTGCTAGTATAGCCTGTGCTTCTATAATAGCAAAGGTTTATAGAGATAACCTGATGAAGGAATATTCAAAGTTATATCCTCAGTACGGGTTTGATAACAATGCAGGGTATGGAACAAATGAACATGTTAACGCCATAAAGGAGTATGGGGTATGTAAAATACACAGAATGAGTTTCCTGAAAAACATAATATAGTTAACAAAAATAAACTAGAAATGAGCAGTTTAAAGAATGACACTTCTTAAATTTAAGGTGTCATTCTTTAAATTTAAAAAGACATCATTACTTAAGGGTCGCAATAATTCTTGATATTCATATTTGAAAAGCATCTTTAATAAGCCTTATAGAAGGTTTATTATTAGAATTGTTTAATATAATCTCAATTACATCAAATCTAAAATTAAATTTAAAAAGCTTCTTGCGCATTATATATGTTTCTGCAGTTTTATAAATTTTTAAACATTTTGAATAAGTAACTGCTTCACAGGGACTTCCATATATTGATCCATATCTAGTTTTAACCTCAATAAAACAAATATAATCACCATCTTTTCCTATTATATCTAGCTCTCCAATTTTACATCTAAAGTTTCTATCAAGCACGGTATAGCCTACTTGTCTTAAATAAGTTTCAGCAATATCTTCGCCCAGGGAACCTATATCCTTGTTAAAAGAATGCATAAATTCGCTCCTTTCATAGCTTATCAATATATTTACATGCTTATTGAAGTTTTAAGTAATTTTGAACTATTTAAATGATAAAGAAATGTTGTTAGTTTGAGCCGTATATATAAAATATTGGTATGTTTCAATTTTAGCAATATTAATTCAATTTGTAAATACAATAGACATGCTAATAAAGTAATCTTTTCTAATAATTCTAAAGTATATAAATACATATAATTGTCAAGACTTAAGCAGAGGTGATATTATGGCAGTTAAAATTACAACTGCTGCTTTTACTGGTATTGATGGTGCAATTGTTTCTGTAGAAGTCGACATTGGAAGAGGTCTTCCCTGTTTCAATATAGTTGGCCTTCCAGATATTTCTGTTAAGGAATCAAAAGAAAGAGTAAGAGCTGCGATAATAAATTCAGGATTTGATTTTCCTGTAAGTAAAATAGTTATTAATCTTGCTCCTGCAGATATAAGAAAAGTAGGCGCTTTATTTGACTTACCAATAGCTATTGGAATTTTAATTGCTACAGAACAGATAGTGTTTGAGGATGCAGAGAAATTCTTAATTATGGGTGAATTATCTCTATCAGGGGATCTAAAAAGAGTTAGAGGAGTATTGCCTATTACTATTGAAGGTATAAATAATAGGATTAATAACTTTATTTTACCTCAATATAATGCTGAAGAATGTTCTGTCGTTAAAGAAGCTAAAGTTTACCCTTTTGAAAATTTAAAAGAAGTTGTGGAGTACATAAAATATAGAGACTTGATGCCATATGAATATAGAAATGACGAAAAACAAATTGAAGGTAAATTAGATTTTGAAGATATATTAGGACAGGAAAGTTGCAGACGGGCAATTGAAGTTGCAGCAGCAGGCAATCATAACCTTCTTATGATTGGTCCTCCAGGATCAGGAAAAACTATGATAGCTCAAAGGGTATCTACTATACTACCGCCATTAAGTTATGAAGAAGGGCTTGAGGTTACTAAAATTTATAGTGTGTCTGGCAAATTAGAAAAAACAACAGGATTAGTGTATGATAGACCATTTAGAACCCCTCATCACACTACAACTAATGTAGCTCTTATTGGTGGGGGAAACAATTTAATGCCTGGTGAAGTATCGCTAGCTCATAATGGAATTTTATTTTTAGATGAGATTTTAGAATTTAAAAAGAATGTTTTAGAGGTTTTAAGACAACCTTTAGAAGATCGGGTTATTAAAATTTGCAGAGCATCTGGTACTGTAACATATCCTTGTAATTTTATGGCTATTATCGCTACTAATCCATGTCCTTGCGGATATTATGGCTCCTCAAAACAGTGTACCTGTAGAGATTATGAAAGAAAGCGTTATATAGGAAAGTTATCAGGGCCGTTACTAGACAGAATAGATTTATTTACTTTTGTGAATTCGTTATCCTTTGAAGAACTTCAATCTAAGTCAAAGGGAGAGTCTTCAAAAAGTATTAGACTTAGAGTAGAAAAAGCCAGAGAAATACAAAAGAATAGATTTGAGGAAGAGAATATATATTCAAATGCTCAGATGGACGGAAGGCTCATAAGAAAATATTGCAAATTAAATAATAAAAGCAACAAAATTATAGAAAAAATTTATAGTAGGTATAATTTAAGCACTAGAGCTTATAGTAGAATACTAAAAGTTGCAAGAACAATAGCGGATTTAAATGAAAGGAAAGCTATAGAAGAAAGTGACATTATTGAAGCCTTACAGTATAGAAGATTTTTAAATGAAGAAATTATATGATGTAGAGATGTCTTTATATTATACAATTTCTTCATTTTTATAAGTAGCAGAAATATTAAAGGTGGAAAAAATAATTTTTTAAGGAGAAAAATATGAATATATTTGATTTATGGTTTTGTTCAGTAAAGTTATCTAATAGAATAAAGATTGAATTGATGAAGAAATTTAATAGTATAGAAGATATATGGAATTACGGTTTCGATGTTGATAAAAGATCATTATTTGATTATGATGATAAAAAAATAAAGTGTTGCTTGAAAAAAGCATGGGATAAAATAGAATTTGAAAGTTTACTAAAAAAAACATTAAATCAAGGAATTGAAACTGTAAATTTTAATGAAGATAAATATCCTAGAGAGTTAAAAAACTATGATTACTCGCCTTCTATATTATTTTATAAAGGAGATATAAGTAAACTTAATGAGAAATATAATGTTGCAATTATAGGCTCCAGAGACTGTAGTGTTTATGGAAAAAATTCTGCAAATTTAATAAGCAAAGAGCTTTCGGTAAATAATATAAATATAATTAGTGGAATGGCTAGAGGTATAGATACCTGTGCCCATAAAGCTTGCTTAGAAACCGGGGGATATACTTGTGCAATATTAGGATCTGGTATAGATGTGATATACCCAAGGGAGAATAAGAAAATATACGATATGATTTTAAATATCGGCTGCATAATATCAGAGTTTTTGCCAGGGACTAAGCCATTTAATTATAATTTTCCTGTAAGAAATAGAGTTATAAGTGGCTTGAGTAATACTATAATTGTTGTTGAAGCAGGAGAAAGTAGCGGTTCACTTATTACCGCTAATTTAGCTGTTGAACAAGGTAAAGAAGTAGTTGCTCTACCAGGTTCGATTTTTTCTAATCAAAGTAAGGGAACAAATAAATTAATAAAGGATGGAGCATATCCTTTCACTGATTTTGAAGATTTATTTGCCTTTTTAGGTATTAAACATATAGGTAATAGCGAGAAAAATATAAGCAGATTAGAGGGGATAAAAAAGAAAATTAGTGATATTATTAGTGATACTCCAATACATATAGATGACATATTTGCGAGAACTAATATTGACATAAAACGATTATATGAGTTATTATTTGAATTGCAGCTTGAAAATGTAGTAATATGTATCTCAGGTAACTATTATGTAAAAGTGGGAAGTACAGTATAGCTATGCTAATCTAATAAAATAAGGTATATTTATTTAAATAGAGAATAGTATTTATTAAATATATAGAAAATAAATAATATTATAAATAGTTTTAAAACAAGGGGGTGCAAAAACTCTAGTGACGGTAGGAGTTTACTGGGGTATAAAATGGGACAAAAATTGGTTATAGTAGAATCACCGGCAAAGGCCAAAACCATAGGAAAGTATTTAGGGAAAAATTATGTGGTAGAAGCGTCTATGGGGCATGTTAGAGATCTTCCCAAAAGTCAATTGGGAGTTGATATAGATAATGAATATAATCCTAAATATATAACTATAAGAGGAAAAGGGGAATTGCTAGATAAGTTAAAAAAGGAAGCAAAAAAAAGTGAAAAGATATATCTTGCTACTGACCCTGATAGAGAAGGAGAGGCAATTTCATGGCATTTAGCGCATGTACTTAAGTTAAAAGAGGGAGAAAAATGTAGAATAGAGTTTCATGAAATTACTAAAAATGCTATTAAGAGTGCGATTAAATCTCCAAGAGAAATTAGTATAAATGTAGTTGATGCACAGCAAGCAAGGAGAGTTTTAGATAGATTAGTTGGCTATAAAATAAGTCCAATATTATGGAGTAAGGTTAAATGGGGATTGAGTGCTGGAAGAGTTCAATCTGTAGCACTTAGACTTATATGTGATAGAGAAAAAGAAATAGTAAGTTTTACACCAAAAGAATATTGGACGGTAGAATGTGCTCTAAATAAGATCAATGATAAAAAAGCCTTTATTGTTAGGTTAACAACCTTAAAGAAAAAGAAATTAGAAATAAGCAATAAAGAAGAAGTTGATAAAATTATAAAGGATTTAGAGTGCGCGGAGTTTATAGTAAAAAATATTAAAAAAACTTCTAAGAATAAAAATCCTCTACCACCTTTTACAACAAGTACATTACAGCAAGATGCATATAAAAAACTGAATTTTGCCACTAAAAGAACAATGTCAATAGCTCAACAATTGTATGAAGGTATAGACATTAAGGGACATGGAACCGTAGGTCTTATAACATACATGAGAACTGATTCAGTCAGAATATCCGAAGAGGCACAAGCAGCTTGTAGGAGTTTTGTATCAAATAAATTTGGCGAGGAATATATTCCAAAAGATCCTAGAAACTTTAAGGGTAAGAAGAATATACAGGATGCCCATGAAGCAATTAGACCAACGAATGTTGAGATAACTCCAGAGATTGCAAAAGAAAATTTAAAAGACGAACAATATAAGTTATATACTCTAATTTGGAATAGATTTGTAGCTAGTCAAATGTCATCCTGTATAATGGATGTTACATCAGTAGATATTGTTAATGGAGAATATGGATTAAAGGCTAGTGGGTCAATAGTGAACTTTGATGGATTTATGAGAGTTTATGAATATGCAACAGATGAGGAAAAGGAAGATATTAATTTGCCAAAATTAGAAGATGGTGAAAAGCTTATGAAAAAGTCTATAGATGAAAAGCAGCATTTTACTCAACCACCAGCTAGATTTTCAGAAGCTACTCTTGTAAAAACACTTGAAGAAAACGGAATTGGAAGACCAAGTACCTATGCTCCTATAGTTTCTACGTTACTAGATAGAAAATATGTGGAAAGAGAGAAGAAAACTTTAAAACCAACGGAACTTGGAGATATCGTAAATACTATTATGAGCGAATATTTTAAACAGATAGTAGACGTAGAATTTACTGCTGAAATGGAACAAAAGCTGGATAATATAGAAGAAGGAAAAGAAAACTGGAATAAGGTGGTTGATCAATTTTTTTCACCTTTAAAAGAAGCTATAGATATAGCTGAAAAAGAGATCGCTAAAATTACAATTGAAGACAAGGTTACAGATATTCTTTGTGATAAATGTGGAAGAAATATGGTTATAAAACATGGAAGATTTGGTGATTTTCTTGCATGTCCTGGATATCCGGAATGTAAGAATACTAAACCTATAGTTGAGGAATTAGATGTGAAATGTCCAAAATGCGGAGGTAAGGTTTTAATCAAGAAAAGCAAAAAGGGAAGAAAGTTTTATGGATGCAGCAATTATCCAGAATGTGATTTTGTAAGCTGGTTTGAGCCTGTAGAGGAAAAGTGCCCTTCTTGTAATAGTTATATGGTGAAAAAGTTTAGTAAGTCAAAAGGTGACTATTTACAATGTGCTAATGATGAATGTAAACATATAGAAAATAGACCTGCTAAAAATACGGATGAAGAAAATGACAATAAAGAAGTAAATATCAATATAGAAATAGTAAAAAATGAAGGAAATAAATAATTTTTTAAAAGAAAATAAAAAAAAATAATTAATATGTCGAATTTTATAAAGATAATGTTGAAATGTAATAGCTATTGTGTTATTATAATTAAAGAATAGGAAATAATTCTAAATATTTTAAAAAGTCTAAATTATCGGTAGGATGATGTTGTTTAGCAAATATCAATGATATTTGCTGCGTATACTCTTGATATAGGTCATAGACGCAAATAAAAATATAAAATAGAAGTTATTAGATTATAAATAAATAGTGAGGTGGGGTACAAATGACATCATTGTTAAATAAAACAAGAATGTTAAATAGAATACTACAAAAAACAGGGACAGAGCCAGTAGTTTTTGATGATATATGTAACTTATTAAGTGATGTATTAAGCTGTAATGTTTATATTATAAGCAGAAAAGGAAAAATACTAGGCTATAATTTTTCAGCAGGTTTTGAGTGTGATATAGTTAAAGAAAAAGTTATAAGTGAAATGAGGTTTCCAGAGCACTATAATAATAAGTTGTTAAATGCTCATGAAACTCTTTCAAATTTAACAAGTCAAAATATTTGTGTATTTGAAGAAGAAAAAGATTGTGGAATTCCAAATAAATTAACAACCATTGTACCTATAATTGGTAATAGAGAAAGACTAGGAACTTTATTACTTGCAAGATTTGATGAATCTTTTACAGATGAAGATTTAGTTATATCAGAATATAGTGCTACAATAATTGGGTTAGAAATATTAAGATCTAAGCAGGATGAAATAGAAGAAGAAGCAAGAAAGAAGGCAGTAGTTCAGCTTGCTATAGGAACACTTTCCTATTCAGAACTAGAGGCTGTAGAACACATTTTCAATGAGTTAGATGGAACAGAAGGCTTACTTGTAGCATCTAAGATAGCAGATAAAGTTGGAATTACAAGATCCGTAATAGTAAATGCATTAAGAAAATTTGAGAGTGCAGGGGTTATTGAATCCAGATCTTTAGGTATGAAAGGTACTCATATAAGAATACTTAATGAAAAGTTGATAGATGAACTGAAAAAAATAAAGTAGTATAATACTATGAGGATATAGTATTAAATTGACTGAAGAGAGTTTGTTTAATATTCTAAGTACTCTATACTATATGAATAAAAAAAGGTTAAATTAAATTAATATTTAATTTAACCTTTTTTTATTCTGTCTAAGTTGATTTATCCGATGACTACCAGCTCCAGTACTCCTATCTTTATACGGAGCTCCTCTTCATATGTCAGAGGAGTACTCACAGAGCAAGCATCATCATCAAATCATAGATTTGAGATGTCTGCTTTACCGATTTATAAAAAATCATAGATTTTGATTCGCTGCTGAACTGGAATTTTATCTAAATTGGTATAAATATTACTGTAATAATAATAATATATATATACAAAGTAATTAATTATCTGTTATTTTAAGGATCTTTCATATAATAATTCTAAATTTAGCTATGTAATTTCAAAAATGTTGTTGAATAGCTTTAATGCTTATGATATACTACTTAAGGTAAGAAAATACGCACATTACCCAATTCGTAAAATGGTGCCTAAAAAGGTATTTTATGAATATGACGGTAATGGAGGAAAAACCTAGGAGGGAAAAATATTATGTCAGTTATTTCAATGAAACAATTATTAGAAGCAGGTGTTCACTTTGGACATCAAACAAGAAGATGGAACCCTAAGATGGCTCCATACATATTCACAGAAAGAAATGGAATCTACATAATCGATTTACAAAAAACAGTTAAAAAAGTAGAAGAAGCTTATGATTTCATTAAGAGTGTTTCTGAAGAAGGAAAAGATGTTCTTTTTGTTGGAACTAAGAAGCAAGCTCAAGAAGCAATTCAAGAAGAAGCTGTAAGATGCGGTATGCACTTTGTTAACAATAGATGGCTTGGTGGTATGATGACTAACTTCACAACAATCAAGACAAGAATAAGCAAATTAGAAGAATTAGAAAAGATGGAAGAAGATGGAACTTTTGAAGTTCTTCCAAAGAAAGAAGTTATTAAGCTTAAGAATGACCAGGAAAAATTAGAGAAAAACTTAGGCGGAATCAAAGAAATGAACGCAGGCAACATAGGAGCATTATTCGTTGTTGACCCAAGAAAAGAAAAAAATGCTATATCAGAAGCTAAAATTCTAGGAATACCAGTTGTAGCTATAGTTGATACAAACTGTGATCCAGATGAAGTTGATTTTGTTATACCTGGAAACGATGATGCAATAAGAGCTGTAAAATTAATAACAGCTAAGATTGCTGATGCTATAATAGAAGGAAGACAGGGCGAACAATTAGCTGAATAATTTGTTGGGGTAGATAAAGATAATAAATCTCTTTATTTACCTCTTAAATTAAGTTAAAATTAGGAGGAATCTACGATGATAACTGCACAGATGGTAAAAGAGTTAAGAGAAAGAACTGGAGCAGGCATGATGGACTGCAAGAAAGCTTTAAGTGAAGCTAATGGGGATTCAGAAAAAGCTGTAGAAATATTAAGAGAAAAAGGATTAGCAGCTGCAGCTAAAAAAGCAGGAAGAATAGCAGCTGAAGGATTAGTTAAGACTTACGTTTCAGAAGATGGAAAAACTGCTTCAATAGTAGAAGTTAACTGTGAAACTGACTTCGTAGCAGTTAATGAAGACTTCGTAACATTTGCTGATAATGTTGCAAAACAAGTAGCAGCAACAAAGGCTATTGCTATAGAAGAATTAGTAGAAGAAAAATACATAGCTGGAACAGATAAGACTGTTCAAGAAACTGTAAATGAATTAATAGCAAAAATTGGTGAAAACATGGCAGTAAGAAGATTTTCAAAACTTGCTGTAGAAAATGGTACAATTGCAAGCTATATTCACGGTGGTGGAAGAATAGGCGTTCTTGTAAAAGTTGAATGTGAAAAAGATAGTGATGTTTTAGCTGCAGTAGCTAAGGATGTAGCTATGCAAGTTGCTGCAACTAATCCATTATTCTTAAATAGAGATGCTGTAGATAATGAATCATTAGAAAAAGAAAAAGAAATTTACAGAGTTCAAGCATTAAATGAAGGAAAACCAGAAAAAATCGTTGAAAAAATGGTTGTTGGAAGAGTTCAAAAATACTACAAGGAAAATTGTTTAGTTGAACAGGTTTATGTAAAGAATCCTGATTTAACTATTGAAAAATACCTTCAAGAGAAATCAAAAGAAGTAGGTGCTCCAATAACAGTAGCTGCTTTTGTAAGATTTGAAAAAGGTGAAGGAATTGAGAAAAAAGAAGAGAACTTTGCTGAAGAAGTTCAAAAGCAAATGCAGGGTAAATAGTAACTGAAGAGGGAACACAGTGTGTTCTCTTTTTTTAAAGTATAAACCTTAATATGTGTGTAATTTTTGACAATTTGGAGGTATAATATATGTATAATGCTAAATACAAGAGAGTTATGCTAAAACTTTCAGGTGAGGCTTTAGCTGGAGAAAAAGGATATGGTATAGATTTTGATGTTACTAAAAAAATAGCTGAAGAAATCAAATCACTAGTAGATATGGGAGTAGAAGTAGGAGCTGTTGTAGGTGGTGGTAATATCTGGAGAGGCAGAAGTGGAGAAGGAATGGATAGAACTACTGCTGACTATATGGGAATGCTTGCCACTTGTATAAATGGTTTAGCTCTTCAAGATTCATTAGAGAACATAGGAGTAAACACTAGAGTTCAAACTGCTATAGAAATGAAAGAAGTTGCAGAGCCTTTTATAAGGAGAAGAGCAATGAGACATTTAGAAAAAAATAGAGTTGTTATTTTCTCAGCAGGTACAGGAAATCCATATTTTTCAACAGATACTACAGCAGCTTTAAGGGCAGCTGAAATAGAAGCTGATGTTATACTTCTAGCAAAAAAGGTTGATGGAGTATATGATAAAGATCCTCATAAATATGATGATGCTAAAAAGTTTGATAAGTTAAATTATATTGAAGTACTTGAAAAAGGTCTACAGGTAATGGATTCCACTGCAACATCATTATGTATGGATAACAGCATACCTATTTTAGTATTTGGTTTAGATAATCCAGAAAACATAAGAAAAGCAGTTATGGGAGAAAAAATTGGTACACTAGTTTCTAAGGAATAAAAGATAAGGAGGCATTTTCTATGATTAAAGACATTTTAAAAATTGCAGATGAAAAAATGAATAAGACAATTGAATCACTAAAGAGAGACTTAGGTTCTATGAAGGCTGGAAGAGCCAATCCTGCTATGTTAGATAGAATTGAAGCTGAATATTATGGAGCTATGACTCCACTAAATCAATTAGCAAACATATCAATTCCAGAACCAAGGATAATTGCTATTCAGCCTTGGGATAAAGGTGCATTCAAAGCAATTGAAAAAGCTATACTTAAATCAGACCTTGGAATTAACCCATCAAGTGATGGGGAATTAATAAGACTTATTATACCTGAACTTACAGAAGAAACTAGAAAAAATATAGTAAAGAATGTAAAGAAGGCAGGAGAAGATTCAAAGGTTGCTATAAGATCAATAAGAAGAGATTGTAATGACAAAATTAAGGCTTTAAAGAAAGATAGTGACTTATCTGAAGATGAAATTAAAAAGGCTGAAGATGATATCCAAAAAAGAACTGATAATTTTATTAAGGAAATAGATAAAATAGTTGACGCTAAAGAAAAAGAAATTATGTCAATATAATATGAATTGTTTTAAACCTGCGAATTCGCAGGTTTTTGTTAGCAATAACAGAGAAACTTTTATAAAATTATGAATGGAGAATGGCATATGTTAAATTTTTTTAGTTCCAAAAAAAGTAATCAGAATTATACTAATGAAGGTAATATAGACTTAAAGAATATACCAAAGCATATAGCTATTATAATGGATGGTAATGGCAGATGGGCCAAGGAAAGAAGACTTCCTAGGACAATGGGACATAAGGCTGGAGTTGAAGCCATAAGAGAAATAGTGAAGGAATGTAGTAATATAGGAGTTAAATATTTGACACTATATGCATTTTCCACGGAGAACTGGGTAAGACCCAAAGACGAAGTTAGTGCTCTAATGAGTTTGCTAATGGAATACTTAAAAAAAGAGTTTCGTGAATTAGATTCAAACAATGTTGTTATAAACCATATTGGAGATATATCAAAATTACCTCAGGTATGTCAACAGGAATTAATAAATGCTTACGAAAATACAAAACATAATACAGGATTAGTTTTAAATTTAGCTTTAAACTATGGAGGTAGAGATGAACTAGTTCGTGCTTTTAAGTTAATGCATGAAGATATTATAAAAGGGAAAATAAATGAAAATGATATAAATGATAATACTCTGTCCAATTATTTAGATACAAAGGGTATGCCTGATCCAGACATAATAATAAGGCCTAGTGGAGAGCAAAGACTTAGTAATTTTTTATTGTGGCAGTGTGCTTATTCTGAATTTTGGTATTCTAATATAAAATGGCCAGATTTTAAAAAAGAAAACTTACATAAAGCTATCTATGATTACCAAAATAGAGATAGAAGATTCGGAGGAGTTAAACAAAGTTAGAGATATATGACTAAGTCTTGAAAATATAAGCTTAGGAGATGATAAAATGAACAACAGATATATAGGGGCATTAATAATAGCTCCATTTCTCATACTTTTGTTTTTAGGTGGAGTATACTTAAAATATGGAGTTATGATACTGTCTTTATTGGGAATGCACGAATTTTATAAGGTAATAAGGGAGAAGAATATTAATGCTATAAGCTCAGCGGGCTATTTATTATGTCTTATATATTATATAACCTTGAGTAACGATATTAATTATAAGCTTATATTTTTCATTTTAGTAATTACGGTCTTTATAATTATGTGTATTCCTGTCTTAGATATAAATTATAATTTTATAGATATTTCAGTAACCATACTGGTATTTCTATATGTTGCCATATTCTTTAGTTTTATAGTTCTAGTTAATAGTAAAGTTAATGGAAACTATTTAGTTTGGATAATATTTATTTCTTCATGGCTTTGTGATACTGCTGCTTATTATGCAGGCAGATTCTTTGGTAAAAAAAAGTTATGTCCTGCAGTAAGTCCTAAAAAAACTGTAGAAGGATCTATTGGAGGAATTTTAGGCAGTGCTATAGCTTGTGGCATATTTGGATTTATAATTAATTCTAAGGGTATAGAAATACCGATATATCATTTTTTAGTAATAGGTATAGTTTGTGGAGGGTTTTGTCAATTTGGAGATCTTGCAGCATCTTCTATAAAAAGACATGTTGGAGTAAAAGATTATAGTAATTTGATTCCAGGTCATGGAGGAATTCTAGATCGATTCGATAGTATACTTTTTGCTTCGGTAGTGGTGTATTACTATTTAACATTTGTAGTTGGAATTTAAAGATTTGAATGAAATGGAAACGTGAATCAGATGGAAGTATTAGATCAGGTAGTCACGGGATAAAAATAGAGGGCGGATTAGCTTAATGTTAATCTAAACCCTCTATTTTTTATATTATACATCTTGCTGTGAGAAATGTACTCTAATGATGTAATTTTTATGGTTTAAATGCTTATTTTTAAAAAACGTAATTTAGATGCAGGCCAGGAACTTGAATAGGGGATGTTTAAAGCTTCGAAAGAATGATGAGATATCAAAGGTCGGTTAGATGAAAAAGATGTTACTATTGCTGAGTGGAATACACTACCTTTGTTGTCTTGGAAAAAGATTAGATCTCCTAGTTGAAGTTCTGAAATATTTTGAACTTCTAATCCCTTAGGGCCGTAAAAATTTGACTTCTGGTTTACTTTTAAATACCAATAAAGAGAATTTGCTACTGTCCAAGAAATAGACCAAGTATCATTTTTTGAATTAATCGAATTACGTTTATACCACCAAGGGTTTTGTCTACTAAAATTCATGGGTGCTCCACCGGCTTTTAAACATTGAGAAATAAAATTGGCACAATCACCACTGCGATCATTAACTAATGGGAAATATCTGTAAGACTTATTTGGTTTAAGAGCATATTTTATGGCATAGGCTACAGCGTTGTTTCTATTATATTGATTTTGTCTAAATAAATACATAATAATCTCCGTAAAATTGCTATAATTATATTTTATGTACATTTAATAAAAATGTTAATAATAAACATAAAATTTATAGCATATTCATAAATAAGACTAGTTATCTCGTATACTATAGCTAATAAAGGTGTTTACTTTATTTTATTTGATAAATATGCTATAGTTAATCATGTTAAAAATTTCATGGCAAAAGAGAAAACTCATTAAGTTAAAGATGAAGTAAAACTGGAATTAGGAGATGTTAGAA
Organism: Clostridium magnum DSM 2767; assembly: GCF_001623875.1. GTDB lineage: Bacteria > Bacillota > Clostridia > Clostridiales > Clostridiaceae > Clostridium_AM > Clostridium_AM magnum. The sequence goes on from NZ_LWAE01000001.1 coordinate 1,514,187, forward strand.
TGAAAAGACTTACAATACTTGGTGCAACAGGTTCCATAGGAACTCAGACACTTGAAGTGATAAGAAGAGAGCAAGAGAACTTCGAGTTAGTAGCTGTTTCAGCTAACAATAATTCTAATAAAATTATTGATATAATTAATGAATTTGCACCACTCTATGCAGTATTAACAGAGAAAAAAGCTTATGAAGAAGTAAGAAAATATTGCCTAGATAATAATTTAAAATGTAAAATATTATTTGGGATGGAAGGTCTAAATACTATAGCAAGTTTACAGGAGGTGGATATTGTTGTAACTTCCGTAGTTGGAATGATAGGGTTGGTACCTACTCTAAAGGCTATTCAAGCGGGAAAAGATATTGCTCTAGCAAACAAGGAAACATTAGTGGTAGGAGGAGAATTGGTTATTTCCGAAGCTAAAAAACATAATATAAAAATACTACCAGTGGATTCAGAACATGGTGCTATTTTTCAGTGTCTTCAAGGAAATAAAAAATCAGCTGTAAGTAAGATACTACTTACAGCCTCAGGTGGACCTTTTAGAGGTAAGAGAAAGGAAGATCTTTTAGAGGTTACAGTTGATGAGGCCTTAAAACATCCTAGATGGAATATGGGAAAGAAAATATCCATTGATTCTGCTACGCTTATGAATAAAGGACTTGAGGTTATAGAAGCTCATTGGTTATTTGATGTTAAGTATGATGATATTCAAGTACTGGTACATCCTCAAAGTATAATACACTCTATGGTGGAATATAGAGATGGAAGTATCATAGCTCAGTTAGGTAGTACAGACATGAAGCTTCCTATACAATATGCACTTAACTATCCTAATAGAGAGCAGGCGGTAGCAGATAGATTGAATTTCTATGATATGGAAAACCTAACCTTTGAAAAACCTGATATGGATACTTTTACAGCTCTTAGGCTTTCTTATGAAGCAGGAAAAGTCGGTGGGACAATGCCAGCAATATTAAATGCCGCTAATGAGGCAGCTGTAGAATTGTTTTTGGGTAAAAGAATTAAATTCTTAGAAATAGGAAACATATTAGAAGAATGTATGAATAAATTTGAAGTTCAACAGAGCTATGTTTTAGAAGATTTATTGGAAATTGATTCTAAAGTTAAAAAATATGTTAAAGATAGATTCTAAGATCAGGAATGGTTCTAAGGAACTTGTAAAAAAACAAGAATAACTTTAAATACAGTTGGGAGGAATATTACTTGTATATTATAATGGCAATTTTGGCCTTTGGTGTTTTGGTTATAATTCATGAACTTGGTCATTTTACAATGGCAAAGCTTAATGGGGTGAAAGTTGAAGAATTTGCCATAGGAATGGGACCAAAGCTTTTGGGAATAAAAGGAAAGGAAACACAATATTCTATTAAATTATTACCTATAGGTGGATATGTAAAAATGCTTGGAGATGAGGGTGAAAGTAGTGATCCAAGAGCCTTTAATAACAAAAGTCCATTACGTAAATTAAGTATAGTTATAGCTGGACCTATAATGAATCTTATTCTAGGTATAGTTCTTTTTGCAATAATAGCCAGTATGAGAGGCTATCTATCTCCAGTAGTTGAAAAAGTAGTGCCAAATCAACCAGCAGACGTAATGGGAATAAAGGCTGGTGACAAAATAGTAAGAGTTAACAATTCAAAGATTTCTACCTGGGAGGATTTTGTAACAGTTGTATACACTGCTAATGGAAATCCTTTGGATATAACATATATTCGTAATAATCAAACTAATACCACAAAAGTTGTTCCAGTAAAAGATGCTGAACAAAATAGATATGTAGTTGGAATATATCCAACTACTGTAGAAAAGCCTACAGCTTCTCAATCAATAACATATGGTTTTGTTGAAACTAAATCACTAATTAAGCAGACTGGTAGTTTTTTCAAGACTATATTTAAAGGAAAAGCCTCAGTTAATGATGTTGGAGGACCTTTGACAATAATAAAATTCTCTGGAGCAGCAGCTAAAGCTGGAATTTTAAGTCTTATGGCTTTTGCTGCATATATAAGTGTACAGCTTGGTATATTTAACATAATTCCTTTTCCAGCTTTAGATGGAGGATATATAATAATGTTCCTATTTGAGCTGATTACAGGTAAAAAGCTAGATGATAACAAGGTTGGAATTATAAACTATGTGGGATTCGCCATTTTAATGACATTAATGGTTCTAGTAACAATAAAAGATATATTGTATCCTATTAAGATTTAGCTTGAAGTGAAACTTGAATCACATGAAGTCTGGAATTTATCTGATTTTTAGTGGAACGAATCCAGTAACGTAGCAGCTCAAAACCTACATTACAAAAATGGCGGTATTAGAGCGGGCAGTCATCGGACAGAATTTGAAAGTGTTTAGTAGTCTTTAGACAATAGATTGGGAATGAAGATTAGATTAGATATTTTTCATTCCCAATTTTCGTGAAGGAGTTGATATAGTGAATAGAAATAAGACTAAAAAAATTAAAGTAGGAAATACATATATTGGTGGAGATGCAGATATAACTGTCCAATCTATGACTAATACAGATACTAGAAATGTTCAAGAAACTATAAGACAAATAAATCAACTAGAGGAAGCTGGTTGTCATATAATAAGGTGTGCAGTCCCAGATATAGAAGCTTGTGATGCATTAAAAGAGATAGTAAAATATATAAGCATTCCATTGGTGGCAGATATTCATTTTGATTATAGACTGGCACTTAAGTCTATAGATAATGGAGTTTCAGCTCTTAGAATAAATCCGGGCAATATTGGGAATGTTCAAAAAGTAAAGGAAGTAGCAGAAGCTGCTAAGAATAAGAATATACCTATAAGAATAGGAGTTAACTCTGGATCATTACAAAAAGACATACTAGAGAAATACGGTACAGTATGTCCAGATGCTCTTGTGGAGAGTGCACTAGAACATGTTAGAATTTTGGAAAATGTAAATTTTGATGATATAGCTATATCTATAAAATCTTCTAATGTAGTACAAATGATAGATGCATATAGAATTATATCTAAAAAAACAAATTATCCCCTCCATTTAGGTGTTACAGAAGCAGGAACTCTTTGGAGAGGAACTATTAAATCAAGTATTGGTATAGGAACTCTTCTAACTGAAGGAATTGGAGATACTATAAGGGTATCATTAACTGGTGATCCAGTTGAAGAAGTAAGAGTTGGTAGGGAAATATTAAAGTCTGTTGGGTATATAAATGAAGGGATTGAGTTTATATCTTGCCCTACATGTGGAAGAACTCAGATTGATTTAATAAAGATAGCAGAGGCCGTTGAAAAAAGATTAGCAAACTACAATAAAAACTTAAAGGTTGCAGTAATGGGATGTGTGGTAAATGGACCTGGAGAAGCCAGAGGAGCAGATATTGGTATAGCAGGTGGAAATGGCGAGGGTCTTATCTTTAAAAAAGGTGAAATAGTTAAAAAGGTAAGAGAAGAGGATTTAGTTGAAGAATTGATTAATCAAATTAAAGACATGTGAATTTGATTACTATGTGGCATATATTATGATGGCAGTAAAAATATCATACTTTAAAGTTTGTTATTCTAAAGGGTATTATGCTACATATTTTTAGGATAAAAAGAAAAATGGATGAATTTTACGTTATGGGGAATAATATTACTCATAAGGATAAAGGGCTTCTAACTATCCTGAAATTTTCCTATGGGATCCACAAGATAGAAACAAGATTTTTTCTTGACTTTTAAACAATGCTAACTTTTTCTTGAAATAACTAATGTAGTATGCTAGAATGAATGTAGTAAATCTACAGAAGTTTGTTTAACAGGGAGGAGTGGGTTTGGACCCGCTCTTTCTATTTGCAAAAAACGCAGCGAAAGTTGCGTTTTTAAATTAGCCTAATATTTTGAGCTATATTCTTATATACAGTCATTTTTTATTTAAAATTGCAGAATATATACATAAGGAGGGATTATGATGAGTAAAAATGCTTTAATAGATAAACTTGTAACCTTAGTAAAACCTATAGTATCAGGATTAAATTATGAATTATATCACTTAGAATTCGTAAAAGAGGGAAATGAAAATTACTTAAGAATATACATAGATAAGGAAACTGGTGGTATATCACTAGAAGATTGTGAAAAAGTTAGTAGAGCAGTAAGTGAAATGCTTGATGTAGAGGATCCAATAGTAGAAGCATATTACTTAGAAGTTTCCTCACCAGGAATAGATAGAACACTTTATACAGAGGAACATTTACAAAAATACGTTCAGTCAAAGATTCTAGTGAAATTATCTGGACTACTAGATGGAAAGAAAAAGTATGAAGGAGAGCTAATAGCATTTGACTCCGAAGAACTAAAGATTAACAGTGAAGGGCACGAAGTTTCTATTCCAAGGAGTAAGGTTTCGAGCGTGAATTTGAGAGGCGAACTTTAAGGGAGGGTATATTAGGAAATGAATCAGGAATTTATAGAAGCCTTAAAAGAAATAGTTAAAGAAAAAGGAATTAGCGAAGATTTGTTATTTACAACAATAGAAGATGCATTAGTTGCAGCATATAAGAAAAACTACGCTAATTACGGAGGAAACAATCAAAACGTTAAGGTTACAATGAATAGAGAAAATGGAGAAATTCACGTTTACTCCCAGAAAAAAGTTGTAGATGAAGTTTATGATGAAATAAATGAAATAAGTTTAGAAGAAGCTAAAGAAATAGATCCTAACTATGATATTGAAGATGTTGTTAGTATAGAAGTAACTCCTAAAAAGTTTGGAAGAGTTGCGGCACAAGCAGCAAAACAAGTTGTTATTCAAAGAATAAAAGAGGAAGAAAGAAGAATTATCTATAGCGACTTTGCTGAAAAAGAAGATGACATAATAACTGGAACAGTTATTCGAAAGGATAAAAATAACGTACTTGTAGATTTAGGAAAGACTGAGGCTGTGCTTGGTCCAAATGAGCAAATGCTTGGAGAGAAATACAATTTTAATGATAAAATAAAGCTTTATATAGTTGAAGTGAAAAACACAACTAAGGGTGCTCAAATTGTAATTTCAAGAACTCATCCTGGTCTTATAAAGAGACTGTTTGAACTTGAGGTGCCTGAAATATTTGATGGTACAGTTGAAATAAAGTCAATAGCTAGAGAAGCAGGATCCAGAACGAAAATTGCAGTAGCTTCTAACGATGAAAATGTAGATCCAATGGGAGCATGCGTTGGACCAAAAGGGGTAAGAGTACAAAATATAGTAAATGAACTTAAAAATGAGAAAATAGATATCATTAAATGGAGTAAGCTTCCTGAAGAATATATAGCTAATGCCCTAAGCCCTGCTAAAGTGGTAGATGTAACATTAGATGAAGAAAGCAAATTTGCTCAGGTTGTAGTAGATGATAATCAATTATCACTAGCTATAGGAAAAGAAGGTCAGAATGTAAGATTAGCTGCTAAACTTACAGGTTGGAAGATTGATATTAAAAGTAGATCACAGGCTGGAAATAATCCTGAATTAGTAGTTGAGGACGATATTCAATTAATATCTGAAGAAGACATCTAATTTTAGATGAGGTGGTGTTTAAAATGAAGGTGAAAAAGGTACCACAGAGAATGTGTACAGGATGCATGGAAATGAAGCCTAAAAAAGAACTAATAAGAGTAGTGAAAAGTACAGAAGGTGACATTTCTGTGGATTTAACTGGAAAGAAAAACGGCAGAGGCGCTTATGTTTGCAGAAATATTGAATGTCTAGAAAAAGCTTTTAAGGCAAGAAGACTTCAGAAAAATTTAGAGGCTCAGATAAGTGACGAGATTTATAGCCGATTAAAGGAAGAAATTGATAATGAAAAATAAATTTCTTCAATTTTTAGGCCTAACTAAACGTGCAGGAAAACTTTTGGAAGGATATAATAAATGTGAGGATGCAGTAAAAAGAAGGGCTGTTCATTTAATAATACTATCTTTAGATGCATCTGAAAACACAATAGATAAATTCTCCAAATATAGTACTAAATATAAAGTGCCTTTGTTACAAGGATATAGCAAAGAAGAATTAGGCAGTGTTTTGGGTTTAGATGAAATAAAAATTCTAGCTATTTCTGACAAAAAAATGAGCGAACGTTTGATTTGTCTATGGAAAGAAAATGAGGAACTTTAGTTTCGGGGGTGAATGTTTTGTCAAAAATAAGAGTTTACGAGTTATCCAAAGAATTAGGTATATCAAGCAAAGAATTGATTACAATTCTTCAAGAAGAGTTTGGTGTAGAAGTAAAAAATCATATGAGCGTAGTTGAAGAGGAAGATGCGGAGTTAATAAAAGAACTTTTTGCGGAGAAAGAAAAAGAAAAAGAAAAAGAGGAGCAGAATGAAAATGAAGCTCCTAATGAAGACATAAAGGAAAAATATGAACATTTAGTTGATGTAAATTCACAAAAGAACCGCAAAAAGAATAAAGGTAAAAATAAAAATAGAAATGAGGAATCTACTATAATAGAAGAAAAAGAAGATAGAGTTGAAGAAACAGTTATTGAAATGGATGAAACAATAACCGTTAAAGAGCTATCTGAAAAATTAGAAAAATCATCTACAGAAGTTATTAAACAACTGATTTTTATGGGAGTTATGGCAGGTATAAATCAAGAAATAGATTTTGAAACTGCAGAAAAATTAGCAGAAAAGTTCGAAGCTATAGTAGTGAAAAAAGAAAGCAATGAAGAAGAAGAAGTTGATCTTGAAGAAGATGTTGATGATGAAGCAAATTTAGAAGATAGACCACCAGTTATAACAGTTATGGGGCATGTTGATCATGGTAAGACTTCATTATTGGATGCCATAAGAAAGTCTAAAGTTACTGCAACAGAAGCAGGTGGAATTACACAGCATATAGGAGCATATACAGTAAACATTAATGAACAAAAGATTACATTTCTAGATACTCCAGGACATGAAGCTTTTACAGCAATGAGAGCTAGAGGCGCTCAGATAACAGATATAGTTATTTTAGTTGTAGCAGCAGATGATGGAATAATGCCACAAACTGCGGAAGCTATAAACCACTGTAAAGCAGCTAATGTACCAATGGTAGTAGCGATAAACAAGATGGATAGACCAGGTGCAAATCCTGATAAAGTTAAGCAAGAATTAACTGAATATGGATTAGTATCTGAAGACTGGGGTGGAGATGTAATATGTGTTCCAGTATCAGCTCATACAAAAGAAGGTATTGATACTCTACTTGAAATGGTTCTTTTAACTGCAGAAATGTTGGAATTAAAAGCAAATGCAAATAGAAATGGTAAAGGAACTGTAGTAGAATCTAAGCTAGATAAAGGTAGAGGTGCTGTTGCTACATTACTTGTTCAGAATGGTACAATAAATGTAGGGGACTCAATAATAGTAGGTACTACTTATGGTAGAATTAGAGCTATGTTTGATGATAAGGGTAAAAAGATTAAATCAGCGGGACCTTCTATACCGGTGGAAATACTTGGATTGTCAGAAGTTCCGGCGGCAGGTGATAGATTCCATCAAGTAAAAGATGAAAAGACTGCAAGGGACATGGCAGAGAAGAGAAAAGATAAATTAAGAGCTGAATACTTACAATCAACACATAAAGTTTCGCTTGAGGACTTGTACAGCCAGATAAAAGAAGGAAAAGTAAAAGAATTAAACATAATTGTTAAAGCTGACGTTCAAGGTTCTATAGAAGCTATAAAACAGTCACTTCAAAAGTTATCTAATGATGAAGTTAAAGTTAGAGTTATACATGGAGCAGTTGGAGCAATAACGGAAACTGATGTAACATTAGCATCTGCATCTAATGCTATAATTATCGGATTTAATGTAAGACCAAATGACAATGCGGTCGCTATAGCAGAAAAGGATGCTGTGGATATTAAGACATACAGAGTTATATATAATGCTATAGATGATATAAAGTCAGCTATGGTAGGTATGCTTGAACCAGAATACAAAGAAGTAGTTCTTGGAAAAGCAGAGGTTAGACAGGTTTATAAGATATCTAACGTAGGTACAATTGCAGGATGCTACGTATTAGATGGAAAACTTACTAGAAATAGCAGTGTAAGAGTTATAAGAGATGGCATAGTAATATTTGAATCAGAACTTGCATCTTTAAAGAGATTTAAAGATGATGCAAAAGAAGTTGCAAGCGGATATGAATGCGGTCTTTCAGTAGAGAAGTTTAATGATTTAAAAGATGGAGATATAATAGAAGCATTTACTATGGAAGAAATTAAAAAGAAAGAACTATAGTAGTAATTGGGAATGGAAAATTGGGAATGAAAACCACAGTCATTCCTCATTTTCCATTCCTAATTCATATAATCTTGACTAAAAATAAAAAAAGAGAGTTAAAATATAATTATAACTTTTACTAATACGGGGTGAGAATTTATGGCTAAATATAGAAGTAATAGAATAAATGAAGAAATGAGAAAAGAAGTAAGTAGTATAATTCAGAATGATATAAAAGATCCTAGAATAAGTGCTATGGTTAGTGTTACTAAGGTAGATGTAACAAAAGACTTAAGATATGCTAAGGTTTATGTAAGCCTTTATGGGAATGAAGAATCTAAAAAAAGTACTTTAGATGCCTTAAAGGGATCATCTGGATTTATTAGAAGAGAGATTGGTCATAGAATAAATTTGAGATACACACCAGAGATTATTATGGAACTAGATAACACAATAGAACAAGGTATGCATATTGATGAACTTTTACACAAGATAAGGGAGAAAGAACATCATGATAATGAATAATATATTAGGTAAAATAAAAGATAGCAATAGAATTGCTATTACTTTTCACACATCACCTGATGGAGATTCATTGGGAAGTTCTTTAGCTTTGATGCAAGGACTACAAAAGATAGGGAAAGAAGCTTATATACTTTCTAAGGAAGAGATTCCAGTAGATTTTAAGTTTTTGCCTTGTTCTGATAGGATAGATGGAAAAAGGTTTACAATAATTCCGGGAACTGAATGTGTTATAGTACTAGATTGTGGAGACACAAAAAGGATTAATGCTGATTTAGATTTTAATAATAAGGATTATACCATAATAAATATAGATCATCATATGTCAAACGATTTATATGGTGATTTAAATTATGTAGATACTAATGCTTCTGCCATGTCAGAAACTGTTTACCAAATGCTTCGCATTATGGGGATAAAAATAGATAAAGACATGGCTACATGTCTTTATACATCTTTAATTACAGATACAGGTTCCTTTAAATATTCAGGAACAACTTCTGTCACTCATACAATAGCTGGCGATTTAATTAATACAGGCATTGACTTTAGTGAAATTCATAGAATTGTTTTTGATAACAAAAATTTTCAAACAATAAAATTACGTGGTAAAGCTATTGAGAAAATGGAACTTATTGATGAAGAAATTTGTATAATGGCTATTGCTAAAGAAATGATTTCGGAGCTTGGACTTGATTCTGAAACTGCGGATACTTCTGATCTAATAAATATAGGTATGCAGGTAAGTTCTGTTGAAACTACAGCACTTATAAAAGAAGCGGATGATGGTGTTAAAGTAAGCCTAAGATCTAAATCAAAGGTGGATGTAAGAAAAATTGCCGAAAACTTTGGTGGTGGTGGCCATATAAGAGCATCCGGTATGAGATTGGAAAATAAGACTATTGAGGAAGCTAAGGAATTAATAGTTACTGAATTAAAAAAATCATTAAAGTAAAGAAAAATATAATATTAAGTTGGTTATCCATATGAAACAAAATAACAAATTACATATATTATACTGAATAGTTATTTTGAAGATGTGGTATATAAATATAAGAAGAAGAGTTGATAAGTATGGATGGAATATTAAATATTAACAAGCCAACAGGCATGTCTTCATTTGATGTTGTAAGAGTAGTAAAAAAAGCAGCAAAAACGAAAAAAGTAGGTCATACAGGTACTCTTGATCCCGAGGCATCAGGAGTACTACCTATATGCATAGGTCGTGCTACAAAGCTTGTGGATTATATAATGAGCGACTATAAAATATATGAAGTAGAACTTAAGCTTGGAATTACTACTGATACATATGACAGGGAAGGAAAAGTGCTTCAAACCTCAGAGGTTAACTTGTCTGAGAATGACGTTAAAGAAGTAATTAAAAGCTTTGTGGGAGAAATAGACCAGGTACCACCTATGTATTCTGCACTAAAGGTAAATGGTCAGAGATTATACAACCTAGCAAGACAGGGAATAGAAATAGAAAGAAAATCGAGAAAAGTACATATTTATAATATAGATATATTGAGTGTGGATTTACCAGTAGTACATTTTACAGTTAAATGCTCCAAAGGTACCTATATAAGAAGCTTATGTTATGATATTGGTGAAAAATTGAAATGTGGTGGAACTATGTGGAATCTGAAGAGAACACAAACAGGAAGCTTCAACATTTTAAATTCTATGGAGCTTGATCAATTAAATGTTGATAATATACATAACTACTTAATTCCAATGGATAAAGCTTTAGAAAGTTATCCTAAAGTTGTAATAGATAAGAAATATGAAAAACTTATACTTAATGGTGTCAATGTTAAAGATAATGCTATAATAGGTAATATAGAAACAAATAAGTTGTATAGAGTTTATCTTGGAGAAAATGACTTCGTTGGAATTGGAGTAAAAAAAGATTTTGGCTTTAAAATGACAAAATTATTAGTTCAGGGGTAGTTTATTATGATTATTTTAGAAGATAGTCTTACAAGAGATTTACATGATAGGACGTATATTGCACTTGGAAGTTTTGATGGACTTCATATTGGTCATATGAGTCTCATTAGTAAAACTGTTAAGCTTGCAGAAAAAAATAATGCGAAGAGTATGGTTTTCACTTTTAGAGACCATCCCCTTGCTACTATTAATCCAGAAATATCACCTAAACTTATTATGGATAATAATTCTAAGTTAGAGGTATTAGAAAAGTCAGGATTGGATATAATAAGTATGGTAAACTTTGATAGAGGCTTTATGCAAATGTCTCCAGAGGATTTTGTAATTAACTTAGTAAAGCATTACAAAGCAAAAGGGTTAATAGTAGGTTTTAACTATAGATTTGGATACAAAAATCTTGGAGACGTAGAATTGCTAAAAAAAATGAGTAACGCTTATGATTTTTCTTTAAATATAATAGAACCAGTAAAATATAAAGGTCAGATAGTCAGTAGCTCCTTTATCAGGAACATAATAGTAGATGAAGGGGACATGAAGAAGGCTAACAAATTACTTGCAAGACCTTTTATGATACAAGGGAATGTTGTAAAAGGAAAGCAATTAGGAAGAACCCTAGGGTTCCCAACTGTAAATCTTGATTATAATAAGCGATATGTTCTTCCCAAAGGTGGTGTTTATTATACTGTAGTTGAACATAAGGGAAGAATATTTAAAGGAATAACTAATGTAGGGTACAATCCTACTACTCATGATAACAAGTTAAATATTGAAACTCATATTTCAGATTTCAATGAAGATATATATGATGAGCATGTAAAGGTATATTTTATTGAAAGAATCAGGGAAGAAAAAAAGTTTAATTCATTAGATGAATTAGCGGAACAATTAAAGAGAGACAAGATATATGCAATGAAGCAAAAGCTAGAAATTAATTTCAAAATTTAATTTACAATTTTATTTTTATTTGTTATAATTACAATCGTGATCCTTATACTAAGAATACCGACTTGCCGACGGCTTTCTTGGAATACAGGGGATTTAACAATCGGAGGTGTATACAATGGAAAAGGCAATGAAAGAAGAATTAATGAAAAAATACGCAAGACATGAAGGTGATACTGGTTCACCAGAAGTGCAAATAGCACTACTTACTGAAAGAATCAATCACTTAAATGATCACTTAAAGGTTCATAAGAAAGACCACCATTCAAGAAGAGGTCTTTTAATGATGGTTGGTAAAAGAAGAGGTCTTTTAAACTACTTAATGGCTCAAGATATTGAAAGATATCGTACAATTATTCAGCAGTTAAATTTAAGAAAATAATTTTAGAGCGGCTCAAAACCGCTCTATTATTTTAAAAAAAAACATTGGAATAAAAATACAATTTCAACGCTTGTAGTAAAAAATATTTTAAATCTATAATTTAAATTGTATAATAATATTGATAAATATTGATAATAATATTGAAACCTGTGAAAGGAGGTTAATTTATGAGTCAAATAATGGAGACTGCTGTTGCAGGTAGAACTTTGAAGGTTGAATGCGGTAAAGTAGGTATGCTTTCAAATTCTGCTATTCTTATTAGTTATGGAGAAACAGTAGTTCTTGTTAACGCAAATGCATCAGATAAGCCAAGAGATGGGATTGATTTCTTCCCTTTAAGTATAGAGTATGAGGAAAGATTATACGCTGTAGGTAAAATTCCAGGAGGATTTATAAAAAGGGAGGGTAAGCCTTCCGAAAAGTCAGTTTTAAATGCAAGAGCAATAGATAGACCACTAAGACCGCTATTTCCTAAGGGGTATAGAAATGATGTGCAGGTGGTTTGTACTGTTGTATCTGTAGAACAGGATAACTCACCAGATATACTAGCTATAAACGGTGCATCACTGGCTTTATGCCTATCCAGTATTCCTTTTAATATACCTGTAGCGGCTGTATCTGTAGGATTAATTGAAGATAAGTTTATTATAAATCCAACATTAGCCGAGAGAGAAAAAAGCACTTTAAACTTAACTGTATGTGCAACTAAGGAAAGAGTAATGATGGTAGAAGCCGGAGGGCATGAAATACCAGAAGATGTAATGTATAATGCTATAATGTTTGGTTTTGAAGAATGCAAAAAAATAGTGACTTTTCAAGAAGAGGTTGTTGCAAAATTAGGCAAAGAAAAACAAGTGCCTGTGCTTCATAAAGTAGATGAGTCTATAGAGAAAGAAGTTAGAGACTTTGCATTCAATATCATAAAAGAAGCTATGTACATAACAGACAAGGATAAAAGAAATGAAGCTGTAAATGCTGCAAAGGAAAAGATTAGTGAGCAGTTTAGTGAAAAATATCCAGATAACTCTGCAGATATAGCAGAAATTATATACGGAATGCAAAAAGAAGTAGTAAGAAACATGCTTTTAAATGAGGATAGAAGACCAGATGGAAGAGCATTTGATCAAGTAAGACCTATCAGCTGTGATAACGGATTCCTTCCAAGAACACACGGAACAGGATTATTTACAAGGGGACTGACTCAGGTAATGACTGTTGCAACATTAGGAGCTTTAGGTGATGTTCAAATTCTTGATGGACTTGGTTCTGAAGAATTTAAAAGATATATGCATCATTATAATTTTCCGTCTTACAGTGTTGGAGAGGTTAGACCTTTAAGAGGACCAGGAAGAAGAGAAATTGGTCACGGAGCTTTAGCTGAAAAAGCATTAGAGCCTCTAATTCCTAATGAAGATGAATTCCCATATACTATAAGACTTGTATCAGAAGTGTTAAGTTCAAATGGATCAACATCTCAAGCAAGTGTATGTGCTAGTACTTTGGCATTATTAGATGCTGGAGTTCCAATAAAAAGACCAGCGGCAGGAATTGCTATGGGACTTATAACAAGTGAAGATTTATCTAAAGAAAAGGTTATTACTGATATACAAGGTATAGAGGATTTCTTTGGAGATATGGATTTTAAAGTAGCAGGAACAGAAGTTGGTATTACCGCTATTCAATTTGATACAAAGGTTCATGGCTTATCTAGTGAGTGTATAAAAACATCATTAAAAGATGCAAGAACTGCTAGAATTCATATTTTAGAAAAAATGAATGCATGTATCTCTAAGCCAAAAGAAGAGCTATCAAAATATGCTCCAAAGACTTATATAATGAATATAGATCCTGATAAGATTAGAGACGTAATTGGGCCAGGTGGAAAAGTTATAAATAAAATTATAGCAGAAACTGGTGTTAAGATTGATATAAAAGAAGATGGAAAGATATTTGTAATGTCTGATGATAGCGTATGCGCGAAGAGGGCATTGAAAATTATAGACGATCTAACTAGAGAAGTTAAGGTTGGAGAAATATATCTAGGAAAGGTTACTAAGATAACTACTTTTGGTGCCTTTGTAGAAGTACTTCCTGGAAAAGAAGGATTAGTACACATATCAAAGCTAGACTTTGCTAGAGTAAATAAAGTTGAAGACATAGTTTCTGTTGGAGATGAAATACTAGTTAAGGTAACTGAAATAGATAATCAAGGAAGAGTTAATCTTTCAAGAAAAGATGCTATAAAGGACTCTGAGGAAAAAGATTCAAAGGAAGAATAAAAATAGAAGGGCATTATGATGCCTTTTTATTTTTTAAGTAGGAATTTAAAACTTTTTATTAAAACAATACTTATTAGATATAAAAAAAGCTAATTTGTAGATTAATATGAAATATTATAAGGAATAGAGTATATAGATAGGCCAAAAGCAAAAAAGGCGGCTATGCCGCTTTGTTCTCGTATTATTATTGTAGGAAATTCAAATTTTAATATAATTTAGTATAATAAATATATGAATTCCTGAGGAGGCGCTTATGTATAATTTATTTAAATTAGACAATGGGTTAAGAGTAGTTGTTGAAAATATAGAGTATGTGAACTCAGTAAGTGTTGGCTTATGGGTAGAAAATGGTTCAAGAAATGAAAATAAAGCTAATAGTGGGATATCTCATTTTATTGAACATATGTTTTTTAAAGGAACAGAAAATAGAACAGCACTTCAAATAGCTGAATGTATAGAAGATGTAGGTGGTCAAATAAATGCTTTTACTGGTAAAGAGGCTACGTGCTTTTATGTAAAAGCTTTAGATTCCTATTTAGAACTTTCTTTAGATGTAATATCTGATATGCTTTTTAATAGTAAGTTTTCACCAGAGGATATTGAGAAGGAAAAGAGTGTAATTATAGAAGAGATAAATATGAGCGAAGATTCACCAGAAGATGTGTTATCCGATTTACATAGTGTAGCTATATGGGGAGATGATGCTATATCGCTACCTATATTAGGAACAGAAGATACAGTAAAATCTTTTACCAGGGATCAGATAGTCAAATATATTTCTTCATATTACATACCTGAGAATTCTGTTATATCAATTGCAGGTAAATTTGATCCCGAAAACATAGAAAAACTTGTAGAAAAATATTTTGGTAACTGGAATAGTACTAATAAAAAGTTAACTAAGTATTCTAAACCGGAAATTTTAAGTAAAAACTTATTTAAGAAAAAGAGTATTGAACAGCTTCATATAAGCATTGGCATTCCTGGTATAGAAACAGGAAGTGAGGATCTATATTCTTTACTACTTTTAAGCAATGTTTTTGGTGGTGGTGCATCATCTATACTATTTCAGAAGATAAGAGAAGAAAAAGGTTTGTGCTACTCCATTTATTCCTATATTTCGGCTTTTATGAATACTGGCGTTGTGAATATATATACTAGCTTAAACCCTAAGTATGCAGCTGATGCCATTAATATGATAAAGGAAGAAATAAACAAATTTGTTCAGAATGGTATAAGTGATGATAAATTAGTGAAAGCCAAAGAACAGCTAAAGGGAAGCTATATTTTAGGGCTAGAAAGTACTAGTAGTAGGATGTTTAGTAACGGAAAGTCTGTATTATTTTTGAACAAAATAAAAACTCCTACAGATCTTATAGAAAAGATAAATAGGATAGATAGACATAAGCTGGAGGAAGTTATGCAAAAGACTTTTGCTCATGGCATAATCAATTCATCCTTTGTAGGAGAAAATATAGATAGGGAACTTTTAAATAACATACTTACAACAGAAATAGTATCTTTTAAAAGTGAAAAAAGTAAACTAGTATAATTGAGCTGGTAATAACTCCTTAATATTATACATAATATGTAAAGTAGTAGATACATAATATTAAGGAGGTATTTAAATATGAGCGAAAATATAAAGTTTTATAGTGACATGGAGAAGTATGAGATAATTAATGTTAATGATGGAGATAAATTTAATTGCCTAGGAAATAATGATATAGTTATTGATGAGGATGGAAATCTAAAATTATTAATTTTAAATGATAATAAGTCTAAATTTGGCTTATTTGCCAAGAGTGAGTTTATAGAAGTGCCTTGGGAGTATGTAAAAAAAATAGGTTCGAAAACTATAATAATTGATGCAGAAGATAAAATGCTTAAGAGATCTCGTTAACATATTGAGATCTATCTAATATACTGTTATTAGAGAATGTTCATGGAGGGTAAATGATGAAAATATTAATACAAAAATTTGGAGGAACCTCTGTTTCCACCCATGAGAGAAGATTATTAGTAGTTAATAAGATATTGAAGGCAATAGAAGAAGGTTTTTCGCCTGTAGTAGTAGTATCTGCTATGGGAAGAAAAGGACAGCCTTATGCAACAGATACCCTTCTTTCTTTAATAAGTGATGAATTTAAGAAAAATACTTTGGCTGTAGACCTGCTTATGAGTTGTGGTGAAATTATAAGTACAGTAGTAACAAGTGATGAATTATCTAAAAATGGATTACAGTCAGTACCATTGACAGGAGGACAAGCAGGAATTATAACTGATGATAACTATAATAATGGATCTGTCTTAAGGGTTCAGCCAGAAAGATTATTGAATATACTTAGAGAAGGAAAAATACCTGTAGTTGCTGGCTTTCAAGGAATAAGTGAAAATGGATATGTAACTACTTTAGGAAGAGGTGGAAGTGATACCACTGCATCACTTTTAGGAGTAGCTTTAAAAGCAGAAGAAATTCAAATCTATACAGATGTTGATGGAATTATGACAGCAGATCCAAGAATAGTTTCAGATGCAAGTTTAATTGAAGAGATTGGTTATAATGAAGTTTTCCAGTTTGCTGATCAAGGGGCTAAGGTAATTCATCCTGGTGCTGTAGAAATAGCTGCTAAAGGGAATATTCCACTTGTTATCAAAAATACTCTTAATGATTGCAAAGGAACTATAATTAGTGGTAAAGCTATGCAGATTTCTAACAATATTATCGATGGAATTACTTCAATGGATGATAGAGTACAAGTTACGGTAGAGTGCGATAAAAATAAAGATAATGAAAACTATTATGTATTATTTGATGAATTGGCAAATAATTCGATAAGCTTAGATTTGATAAATGTATTCCTAAATCAAAAAATATTTACTATTGATAAAAAAAATATGGAAAACTTAAAAATTATAATGAAAAACCTTGGACTTCAGTATTCTTATATAGAAGATTGTACTAAGATAGCATTAATTGGCAGTGGAATGAGAGGTATACCAGGTGTTATGGCTAGAATATTAAAGGTGTTAGCTAAAGAAAATATACAGATACTTCAAACTGCAGATTCACATACTACTATATGGTGTCTTGTAAGAAGTAAAGATGTAGAAAAAGCTGTTAATGCACTTCATAGAGAATTTAAATTAGGTGGAGAGTGTAATTAGCATGTATATAGGTCCCCTTTTATGCATAGAATAAGGCTATGCAAGGAGGGGATTACTACATGTCAGATGAAAGAGAAAATCGTGATAATCGAGATAAATCAGAAACTAAAAATGAAGTGGAAAATAAAGAACTACAGAATATAAAAGAATTAGGTGTTCCTAATATTCCCAAGGGTAGAGACAGAATTCAAATACTTCCTATAATTGGTCAAATTGAAGGGCATGGTGTTTTGCCGCCTCAAACTAAGACAACTAAATATGAACATGTTATACCACAGTTAATTACTATAGAAAATGATTCTAGTGTTGAAGGAATATTAGTGGTATTGAATACTGTAGGTGGAGATGTAGAAGCAGGTCTTGCTATATCGGAAATGATAAGAAGTTTAAGTAAACCTACGGTATCTTTAGTAATCGGTGGGGGGCATTCTATTGGTGTACCACTTGCTACTTCATCAGATTATTCATTTATTTCGCCTACCGCTACAATGATTGTTCACCCTGTAAGAATGAATGGATTGGTTATAGGGGTTCCGCAAACCTTTGAATATTTTAATAAGATGCAGGAAAGGATAAATGATTTTGTAGTAAGAACATCGAAGATAAATAAAGATAGATTAAAGGGTCTAATGCTTCAAACAGATGAACTTTTAAATGATATGGGAACTATTTTGATTGGTAAGCAGGCAGTTGAGGAAGGATTGATTGATGAAGTTGGTGGTATAAGCGATGCACTTAGAAAACTAGAAGAGCTTATACAGCAAAATAAAAGTGAGGGCGAAAAACGACCATAGGAAATTTCCTATGGTAATTTATATTTGTTAAAGGTATAAAAAGGAAATAGGTAGGCTATGTAGAAATATTTATATTGCTGGAGGTGATATTGAATATGGCTAGAAAAACTGAAAAATATGAATTTAATAGTGACATAAAAGGAATTTTATTAATTACTATAGGAATACTTATGATTATTAGTATTTTTTCATCAACGTCCTCTGGAATTGTAGGCAAGTTTATAAAAAAATTACTAATAGCCGTTATGGGATTAGGAGCTTTTATATTCCCTATCTTAATAATTTTTATAGGATTTTGTTATGTAGTAAAAAAGAACAAAATAAATTTCAGTAAAAAATTCTATGGGATTTTACTTTTTATTGTTACTACCCTTTTATTTACGCAGATGATAGTGCTGTCTAATTATTATATTAATGATAATGTGTCTTCAGGTATACGTAGATTATATGAAACGGATGAAATACTTCATGGAGGGATTATAAGTTTCTTAATAGATGTGCAACTATTTAACTTGTTTGGAACCCCGGGCTGCTATGTGATTTTTATTTCCTTATACATAATATCCTTTATAATTATGAGTAGAGTAACATTGTATGATATATTACATAAAATTAAGTATGCATTAAAGGAAAACTATATTGAAGAAGATGATACAATAATCCAAGATAAGAGTGACAAAGTAGTAAAATCTGATGATGAAAAAGAAAGCTTTATTAAAAATATTAATAATAGAATAAAAATACTTGATTTTATGAAAGCTGGAGATAAAAAAGAGGAAGAAAATTCAATAAATAAAAATGGAAATGATTATAATAGTCAAAGTAAAAATAAAAGACATCATATAGAAATTGAATATGCCTCTGACAAGATAGAGGATAATTCCATAAATGAAGAATTAGAAAAACAGATAATTAATAATAAATCTGTTTTAAATCTAAAATATAATTTTCCACCACTAGATTTATTAAAGCCCAATATTCAATCTAAGTTAAATAAGGAAGATAAAAAGGAACTAATTAGCAATGCTAATAAACTTGAAGAGACTTTAAATAGCTTTGGAGTTGAGGCCAAAGTCATTCAGGTTAGTAAAGGTCCTTCGGTAACTAGATTCGAATTGCAACCAAACCCTGGGGTGAAGGTAAGTAAAATTGTTAATTTATCTGATGATATAGCCTTAGGATTAGCAGCATCCGGGGTTAGAATAGAAGCACCTATACCGGGAAAATCTGCAATAGGAATAGAAGTACCAAATAAAGAATTAGCAGCTGTATACTTACGAGAAGTAACGGAATCTCCTGAATTCATTAATTCAAATAAAAATTTGGCATATTGTTTAGGAAAAGATATAGGTGGTAATTGTGTAGTTTCAGATTTAACAAAAATGCCTCATATGCTGATTGCAGGGGCTACTGGTTCCGGTAAGAGTGTATGTATTAATACACTTATTGTGAGCTTATTATATAAATATTCACCGGATAATGTTAAGCTTTTGATGATAGATCCAAAAGTAGTTGAATTGAGTGTTTATAATGGAATACCACACCTATTGATACCAGTTGTAACAGATCCTAAAAAAGCTGCAGGTGCTTTAAACTGGGCTGTTCAGGAAATGAATAGAAGGTACAAGCTTTTTGCTGATAATGGTGTAAGAAACATTGAAGGTTATAATGAATTAGTTGATAAAGGAATGGCAGAAAACAAACTATCTTTTGTTGTAATAATTATTGATGAGTTAGCAGATTTGATGATGGTATGTGCTAATGATATTGAGGATTATATAGGACGTTTGGCACAGATGGCAAGAGCTGCAGGTATGCATTTAGTAATTGCTACTCAGAGACCCTCTGTAGATGTTATAACAGGGGTTATTAAGGCAAATATCCCTTCAAGAATATCCTTTGCGGTATCAAGTCAAATTGACTCTAGAACAATTCTTGATACTGCTGGAGCAGAAAAGCTTCTTGGAAAAGGAGATATGCTATTTTATCCAGTAGGTGAAGCAAAACCTGTAAGAATACAAGGGGCATTTATCTCGGAAAGTGAAGTTGAAAAAGTTGTTAACTTCATAAAAGATCAGCAGGGAGAGCCCCAATATGAAGATCATATAATAGAGCAAATAGATACAAGCACTAATGGAGAAAATTCTGAAAGTGATGATTTGCTAGAAGAAGCAACTAGAATCGTGGTAGATGCAGGTCAAGCATCTACGTCTTTAATTCAGCGAAGGCTTAGAATTGGATATAATAGAGCAGCGAGAATAATGGAACAGATGGAAGAAAGAGGAATAATATCCGCAAGGGATGGAAGTAAACCAAGGCAAGTACTGATAAAAAGAGATGAGCTTTAATTTAAATTTTGTCTTGTAAAATACAAAAAGTAGATTTAAAATAAAATATGAGTTTATTAAATATCATTTGTGTACATACAGGAGGATAAAAGTGGAAAAATTAAAAATAGGACTTATTAGTTTGGGCTGTGATAAAAATAGAATTGATTCGGAAATTATTTTGAAAAATATACATGCTGATAATATTATAATAAATGATCCTAGAGAAGCAGATGTAATAATTGTAAATACCTGTGGATTCATAGAGTCATCGAAACAAGAGTCCATAGACACTATACTTGAAATGGCAGAATACAAGAAAAAATACAATTGTAAGCTACTTGTAGTAACAGGATGCTTGACTCAAAGATACGGTGAGGAACTTAAAGAGCTTTTGCCAGAGGCAGATATAATGCTAGGAGTTAATGATTATAACAAGCTTAATGAAAGCATTGAAAAATGTATTACTGGTAAAGAAAGTAAGTTTTATAGCTTTAATTATAGTGATTTATCTATAAATGAGGGTGAAAGAATTTTAACTACAGAAGCTTACACTGCATATTTGAGAATTTCTGAGGGATGCGATAATTTTTGTACCTATTGTGTAATTCCTAAAATTAGGGGAAGATATAGAAGTAGAGAAATAGAAAACATATTGAAAGAAGCTAAAAGCTTAGCAGATCAAGGAACTAAAGAGATTGTACTTGTAGCTCAAGATACTACTAGATATGGTATTGATATCTATGGCAAAAAAATGCTTCCACAGTTAATTAAAGAGGTTTCTAAGGTAGATGGCATTGAGTGGATAAGGATATTGTACTGTTATCCAGAAGAAATTACGGATGAATTAATAGATGAGATAGCAAATAATGATAAAGTATGTAAGTATTTAGACATTCCAATTCAGCACATAAGTAATGATATTCTAAAGCTTATGGGAAGAAGAGGAAGAAAAGAACAGATAGTAGAAAACATAAATAAGTTAAGAGAAAAAGTGAAAGATTTAGTTATAAGAACATCAATCATAGTTGGTTTCCCAGGTGAAACAGAGGAAAACTTTGAAGAACTAAAAGAATTTATTAAGGAAACAAAGTTTGGCAAATTAGGTGTATTTACATATTCACAGGAAGAAGGTACACCGGCAGCTACTATGGAAAATCAAATTGATGAAGAAGTAAAGAAGAAAAGAGAGGAAGAATTAATGCTTCTTCAACAGGAAATCTCTAAAGAGCTTAATGCTGTTAAAGTAGGCAAGATTTATGAAGTTATTGTAGAAGGAAAAGAAGAAGACTTGTGGTATGGAAGAAATTATGAGATGGCACCACAAATAGATGGTTTAGTTTATTTCCAAAGTGATAGAGTTATAAATAAGGGAGCTATGGTTAATGTCAAAATAACAAGTAGCTATGAGTATGATTTAAAGGGAGTTGTATGCGATGAATCTTCCAAATAAGCTTACAATATTAAGAATTATATTGGTTCCATTATTTTTGGTATTTATTTCAATGAAAGGTATACCTTATGGGAAACCTATTGCAATTGCAATATTTATAATTGCATCTGTTACTGATACTCTAGACGGATATATAGCAAGAAGTAGAAACCAAGTAACAAGATTTGGGAAGTTCATGGATCCTTTAGCAGATAAGCTATTGGTAACAGCAGCTTTGATATCTCTTGTAGAGTTTCATATAGTACCTGCTTGGGCAGCTATGATAATTATTGCTAGAGAGTTTGCAGTAACGGGTTTGAGAACTGTAGCTGCAGCTGAAGGAATAGTTATAGCAGCTAGTGCCTGGGGAAAAGCAAAGACAGTTACACAAATAATTGCAATTATAATGGGGCTGATTAATCTAAACTATAATCATGTGTCTCTAGGTTTAGTAAAAAAGTTTATAAATTATCCTCATAAATTTCTAAATATTACTACAGATATAGCAATGGCTGCTGCCGTAATTATTACAATAATATCTGGTTTGGATTATTTCTTAAAAAATAGAGGGGTAATGAAGTCAGATAAATAAAAAGAATTAACATCAATTGAGAATGCGTAACGACTATAAATTTTTGTATTAGTGCAAAAGTTCATACGCATTCTTAATTTTTGGTCTCTTAATTTTATCCATTTTCATTTCATTGATTAAATCTTAGTGATTTGTCCATAATGAAGAATAGTGTATGTGATTCCTAAATAAGGAATTAATACTTAATTTTCATGTAAATACCCATAATATCTATTTAATATATAGGCAAATTAGTTTTATATATTATTGACCGTCATAGTATTATAGTATATAATGAAATTAGAACAAATGTTCGAAGTGAAAGGAAGTGATCCCGGTGGGGAATATTAATGCAGAAAAGCTAAAAGCATTAGAAGCTGCAATGGGACAAATAGAGAAGCAGTTTGGAAAAGGTTCTATAATGAAACTTGGAGAGCAAAGTGGACTAAATATAGATGCCGTATCAACAGGATGTCTTGATCTTGATATAGCTTTGGGTATTGGTGGTGTACCAAGAGGAAGAGTAATAGAAATATTTGGACCTGAATCATCAGGTAAGACAACAGTTGCACTACATATTGTAGCGGAAGCTCAAAAAGCTGGTGGTGCAGCAGCGTTTATAGATGCAGAACACGCACTAGATCCGGCTTATGCTAAGGCATTAGGTGTTGATATAGAAAACTTAATTGTATCTCAACCAGATACTGGAGAACAGGCTTTAGAAATAGCTGAAGCGCTGGTAAGATCGGGAGCTATAGATGTAATGGTTGTAGACTCAGTTGCTGCTTTAGTACCTAAAGCAGAAATAGAGGGTGAAATGGGAGATTCTCATGTAGGATTACAAGCTAGGCTTATGTCACAGGCTTTAAGAAAACTTACAGGTTCTATAAACAAGTCAAAGAGTGTGGCAATATTTATAAATCAATTGAGAGAAAAAGTTGGTATCATGTTTGGAAATCCTGAAACAACTCCAGGAGGAAGAGCACTAAAATTCTATTCATCTGTCAGAATGGACGTTAGAAGAATAGATTCTATAAAGCAAGGCGATGAAATTGTAGGTAATAGAACAAAGGTTAAAGTTACTAAAAATAAAGTTGCTCCACCTTTTAAGCAGGCAGAATTTGATATTATGTATAATCAAGGTATATCAAGAGAAGGAAATGTTCTTGATGTAGGGGTAAGGGAAGAACTGGTACAAAAAAGTGGGGCTTGGTTCTCTTATAATGATATTAGACTTGGTCAAGGAAGAGAAAATGCTAAGCAATTCTTTAAAGAAAATCCTGATGTAATGTATGAAATAGAAAATAAAATCAGAGAAAAGCATGAGTTACCAGTACTAAAAACAGTAGAAACTAATAAAAATAAAAGTGAAACTAAAGCGGAAGCAAGTAGTAGTGAAAAATAATCGCAATAGATGTAACATAATCGCAGGCTTGAATAGCCTGCGATTATGTTATTATAAGGAAATTATTTAATATACTTTGGCGAATAGGGTATATATAAACTTGACAATAATTAAAATATAATATAAAATGAAGACAAATTCTGGTTTATCATGTATTTAAAATTACCAAATGAATATATATGACACCTATTCTATGCTTGCATATTTAGCTAAAATATAGATACACAAATAAAGCAAAGGAGGTGTCCATGTGAATACTAATTTTATTATATATGAGATTATTGCTGGTGTAATAATAGCAATTGGTTTGTTTGTTATATTCTATATGACAAAGAATAAAGCTGAGGCTATAAAGTCACAGGCTCTTGAAGAGTCTAATAGATTGAAAGAAGATGCTGAGAGAGAAGCAGAATCGAAGAAGAAAGAAGCAATATTAGAAGCTAAAGAAGAGGTTCATAGGCTAAGAAACGATTTAGAGAGAGAGTCTAGGGATAGAAGAAATGAAGTCCAAAGACTGGAAAGAAGACTAATTCAAAGAGAAGAGTTACTTGACAAAAAAAGTGATGCTCTTGAGAAGAAAGAAGAAGGTCTAAGTAAAAAACAACAGGAAATTGATGATTTACAAGTAAGTGTAGAGCAATTGTATGGAAAACAAAGAGAAGAACTTCAAAGATTGTCTGGGCTGACTTCTGACGAAGCTAAGCAAATTTTATTGGAAGAAGTAAATAAAGAAATAAAGCATGAAGCTGCAATAATGATTAAAGAAGTGGAAGCAAAAGCTAAGGAAGAAGCTGATAAAAGAGCAAGGGAGATTATTACCTACTCTATACAAAGATGTGCAGCTGACCATGTAGCAGAAACCACTGTTCATGTTGTTACATTACCTAATGATGAAATGAAAGGAAGAATAATTGGTAGGGAAGGAAGAAACATAAGAACTCTTGAAACCCTAACTGGTGTAGATTTAATTATTGATGATACTCCAGAAGCTGTAATTCTTTCAGGATTTGATCCAATAAGAAGAGAAGTAGCTAGAATAGCATTAGAGAAACTCATAATTGATGGAAGAATTCATCCGGCGAGAATTGAGGAAATGGTTGAAAAGGCTAAAAAAGAAGTTGAAAATGATATTAAAGAAGAAGGAGAACAAGCAACTTTTGAAACTGGAGTACATGGTCTTCATTCAGAATTAATTAAATTACTAGGAAGACTTAAGTACAGAACCAGTTATGGCCAGAATGTTTTAAAGCATTCTATTGAAGTTGCTTATTTGGCTGGTCTTATGGCTTCAGAACTTGGAATGGATCCAACGATGGCTACTAGAGCGGGATTACTTCATGATATCGGTAAAGCTGTAGACCATGAAGTTGAAGGTCCTCATGCTATTATAGGGTCAGAAGTTGCTAAGAAGTATCGTGAGTCTTCTATAGTGGTAAATGCTATTGGAGCCCATCATGGTGATTTAGAATTTCAATCTTTAGAAGCTGTACTTGTTCAGGCTGCTGATGCAATTTCAGCTGCAAGACCTGGAGCTAGAAGAGAAACTTTGGAGGCTTATATCAAACGTTTAGAAAAATTAGAAGAAATTGCAAATACATGTGAAGGTGTAGATAAGTCATATGCCATTCAAGCGGGAAGAGAACTTAGAATTATGATCAAACCAGAAGAAGTTGATGATGCCGGGTCTGTTGAAATGGCAAGGAATATTGCAAAGAAAATTGAAAGTGAGTTGGAATATCCTGGTCAAATAAAAGTAAATGTTATAAGAGAAACCCGTGCAATAGAATATGCAAAATAGTTTATAGTCATATAAAAGTAAAATTATTCCTTTTAGATTTTGTAAGATATAGAAAGTTTACAAAATTTAAAAGGAATTTTTAGATTTCTGTAGAATATTATAACGTAGTAACAATAACTAATAAAGGTAATATAATATATAGGAGGTTTATTATGGAAGTATTAAAGGTTTCAGCAAAATCAAGTCCAAATTCAGTGGCAGGAGCTTTAGCAGGAGTTTTAAGGGAGAGGGGAGCAGCGGAAATACAAGCAATTGGAGCTGGGGCTCTAAATCAGGCTATTAAAGCCGTTGCTATAGCAAGAGGTTTCGTTGCGCCAAGCGGAATAGACTTAGTATGTATTCCAGCGTTTACGGATATTGAAATAGATGGTGAGGAAAGAACTGCAATAAAGTTAATTGTGCAGCCAAGATAAAGAATTAAATCAAAAATGAGTTTTAAAAGGGACTTGAAGTTAAATCAGGTCCCTTTGATTTTTAATTAATAATATTGACTATATTGTAGGCTATGTTAAAATGGATGAAGTGGAAACTTGAATCAGATGGGGCCAAACTCCATCTGATTCTTAGTTAAACGAATCCAGGAACGTAGCCGCTCGAAACGTAATCTTTGAGAAAAGCAGCGAACCAAAATCTCTGATTTTGTGTGAGTCGCTTTCACACCGTGCGTAGGGAGTATTAGAGCGGGTAGTTATCGGATAAAGACGTAAGGTAGCATATAATAAGGAGGAAAGTAATGGACGTTAAAGCAGTTTTAGAATTAATGAGACCTAAGCAGTGGATTAAAAACTTCTTTGTATTTGCAGCAATAGTTTTTTCAGGGAATTTTTTTAATGCTAATCTACTAATGAGTAATATCTTAACCTTTATTTTATTTTGTTTTACTTCGTCCTCAATATATATATTAAACGATATTGTGGATATAGAAAAAGATAGGTGTCATCCGGATAAAAAGAGAAGACCACTTCCTAGTGGACGTGTGTCGAAAAAAATAGCAATCATATTGGATATACTTATAGCTTTAGGAATAGTATGGAGTTCATATAAGATGCTAAATATACTAATTTTATCTGTATTGGCAGTCTATATGTTTATAAATATACTTTATTGTTTTAAGTTGAAAAATGTAGTTATTATAGATGTTATGGTAATAACTCTGGGATTTGTATTAAGGGTTGAAAGTGGAAGTGTAGCAACTGGAGTCCAGGTATCACCTTGGCTATTTTTATGCACGATACTTCTCTCATTATTTTTAGGATTAAATAAAAGGAAGAGTGAGATCATAACATTAAAAGACAAAAGAAGTTCTCATAGAAAGATATTAGAAGAATACTCGGTACATATGATTGATAAGATGCTTACAATTGTAACACCATCTATATTGATGGCGTATTGTTTGTATACTTTTAGTTCTACACAAAGTAAAACTATGATATTTACTATTCCTTTTGTTTTATATGGAATTTTTAGATATGAATATCTAGTGGACAAGGAGAATGTAGGAGGAAAACCGGAAGCTGTATTCGAAAAGGATATTCCATTTCTAATAAATATATTGTTATGGATGATATCTGTTTTAGTTATAATATATTTAAGACTATAGAGATGAGTTATAGAAAGGATTTTAAATTTATGCAGTTAGAAAGCTTAAAAAAAGACATATATTATAAAGTAGTACTAATCACTGGATTAATTGCATCAATATTATGGATAGTTTTTGTAGATACAAAACCTTTCTCAGATTTCAAGTATTATTATGATTTGGCTGTTGGTATAGCAAATGGATTGCCTTGGGGAGACACTTATACATCTGTAGGGTATTCAATAGTACTTGGTGGTATTTTTAAGTTATTTGGTGCTAGTATGATTAATGCTAAAGTATTTAATTTAATACTTGCCTTTGTGAGTAATATATGCTTTCTATTAATACTAGATAAAATAGATATTAATGAAAAAGGTAGAAAAATTATCTTTGCTTTATTTGTATTTATGCCTAATAATATATTTTATAACAGCATTTTAGCAACTGAAATATTATTTACAACAATACTGCTAATTACAACAAATATATATTTTAGTAATATTAAATATAAATATGTCTACATTGGGATTTTAACAGGATTAAATACAATGATTAAACCATTTTTTGTTGTATTTGCATTGGCAGTATTTTTAGTAGATTTATTAAAGGAAAAACAGCTAATAATGTCAATAAAAAATTCATTAATTATATTAATAATTGCTATGACAGTTATATCACCTTGGATTTACAGAAATACAAAACTTGTTGGAGAGCCTACCTATGTATCTAATAATGGGGGAATAGTTCTATATATTAACAACAACTCTCAAAATGACCGAGGCAGATGGATGGCCGCAAGTGATGTGGAAAATTCAATTGTAATAACAGAAGAGTATAAAAATGCAAACATGACTGAGAAAAATAAAATGTTAGCTAGTTCAGCTAAAAAGTGGATTAAAAGTCATCCAATAGAATTCATGAAGCTTGGTTTTAAAAGATTGTTTAATACATATTTTGTAGGTGATGATATTGTCTATAGCACTAATGGAAGTATGTTAAGTGATTATACCAAATCTATACTTTATAGCATAACAAATAACATAAGAAATATAATTTTTGTTCCAGCTATAATTTATATACTTATCTACAGTGTTGTGATTTTACATGCTGTTATATTCAGAAAAGTTCATATGTTGAATAAATTCCGAATTTATGTCATAATATTATTCTATATGTTTACTTCTATATATTTTATAACAGAGGGTCAGGGAAGATATGCATTTCCAGAAATATTTATAATGGTATATTGTTTTTATCACTTCATGAGCTTTGCAATATTGAAATATAAGGAGTTGCGTTTATGATAGGATTAATATTGGTTTCTGTATTTTTAGGAGCTATCGGACAAGTTCTGGTTAAATATGGAGCGTCTGCTCTCGAACTAAATTTTGCAGGAAAATATTTAATTGGAAGCATATTCAATATACTAGGAAATATGCCTGTAATGTGTGGAATTATCTCATATGGAGTTAGTTTTCTGTTATGGATAAAAGTTTTGAGTAAGGTGGAGCTAAGTTATGCATATCCTATGGTTAGTATAGGCTATATAATTACTATGATTTTTTCCTATTTTATATTCAAAGAAAATATTTCATTTACAAGACTTTTAGGTGTTATTTTCATTATTATAGGTGTAATATTAGTGGCTAGAAGTTAAAAAAAGCTTAGGCCTTCTAAACTATAAAGGTTAGTCAAAAATTGTTTAAAATAGATATTTTAAAAGTTTTGACTAACTTTAGAAGATGGGTGATAAAATGCTTTATGCAGATTTGCACATTCACTCCAACTATTCTGATGGAAGATTAACACCGGAGGAAATAGTTGATTTAGCAATAAAACGAAATATAAAATGTATTTCTATTACAGATCACGATAATATTGATTCTCAATATATTGTGAATAACTATGCAGATAGTAAGCGCATAAAAATTATTTCTGGATTAGAACTAAGCTCTCAATATGAAAATATTGAAATTCATATTTTATGTTATTTTATTGATACTCAAAATGAAAATTTAAAACTAAGTCTTGATGAGATAAAAAATAATAGACAAGATAGAGCTAAAAAAATAATACAAAAATTAAATGAAATAGATATTGATGTTAATATTGAAGATATTGATAGACAATATTACGATCGATCAATAGGAAGACTTCATATTGCTAAACTCCTTGTTAAAAAGGGGTATACTAGTAGTATTAAAGAAGCTTTTCAAAAATATCTAATTAAAGATAGACCTGCATTTGTAGAAAGAAAAAAAATTAACTATAAAGAAGCTCTTAAACTTATATCTGATGCAAAGGGAATAGCCGTATTAGCACATCCTGGAGAAATATACAAAAGTATGTTTGGTGAAAAATTGATAAAAGGCCTCAAAACATATGGTCTTAAGGGAAT
Organism: Clostridium magnum DSM 2767; assembly: GCF_001623875.1. GTDB lineage: Bacteria > Bacillota > Clostridia > Clostridiales > Clostridiaceae > Clostridium_AM > Clostridium_AM magnum. The sequence continues at coordinate 1,543,982 of NZ_LWAE01000001.1, forward strand.
AGAGGTGTTTCACCCATCACATTCTCCTAAAGTACTAAACCATTATTATAACTTAGCAAAAAAATATTCGCTACTAATTACTGGGGGGAGTGATTGTCACGGAAACACCATAAATACAGATTATGGATTAGGTACTATGGGAATGGATGAAGCACTGACATATAAATTTTTATACTATGCTGCAAAAAAACTATAATAACATTGTTGCATAGTTGGGGCTGTAAAATTATGGTATATGGAGGAGATAAAATGATATTATCAAGAAAAGCTCAACAAATTGAGCCATCCATTACTCTAGCTATAACAGCTAAAGCAAAAAAGATGAAGGCAGACGGAATTGATGTTATAGGCTTTGGAGCAGGGGAACCAGACTTTAATACTCCTGAATATATTCAGAAAGCGGCTATAAAGGCTATAAAAGAAGGATATACAAAATATACTCCCGCATCAGGAATTATGGAGTTAAAAAATGCTATAGTTGAAAAATTTAGAAAAGATAATGGATTAGAGTACAATACTTCCCAAATTATAATATCTACTGGAGCGAAGCAGAGTTTAGCAAATGTTTTTGCAGCAGCTTTAAATCCAGGCGATGAGGTTATAATTCCGGTACCTTATTGGGTAAGTTATCCAGAGTTGGTTAAGCTTCAAGGTGGAGTGCCTATATTTGTGGAGACAGAGGAAAATAACGGATTTAAGTATACTATTGAAAAATTAGAAAAAGCTATTACAAAGAATACAAAAATGATACTCATAAATAGCCCTAATAATCCTACAGGCACTGTCTACAGCAAAAAAGAGCTAGAAGATATAGCAAACTTTGCTAAAGAAAAAGATATATTAATTTTATCTGATGAAATTTATGAAAAATTAATATATGGAGATACTAAGCATGTAAGTATAGCAAGTTTATCAGGAGATGCCTATCAAAGAACTATAGTTATAAATGGGGTTTCAAAGGCTTATGCTATGACTGGATGGAGAATTGGATATGCTGCAGCTAATAAGGAAATAGTTAGACTAATGTCTAATATTCAAAGCCATACTACTTCAAATCCTAATTCTATTGCACAATATGCATCAGTAGCAGCTTTAAAGGGTGATACTTCTTCTATGGATAGTATGGTTGCTGAGTTTAAGAATAGAAGAGATTATATGGTAAATGAGATAAACCGGATAGATGGGTTATCTTGTATAAAACCAGAAGGTGCTTTTTATGTAATGATGAATATATCAAAGACAATTGGCAAAAAGTTTAATGATGTAAAAATTGAAGACTCTATAAGCTTTTGTGATCAACTATTAGAAAGAGAAAAAGTAGCTGTTATACCTGGAATAGGATTTGGCATAGATAACTACGTAAGATTATCTTATGCAACATCTGCAGAAAATATTGAAAAAGGATTAGATAGAATAGGAAGGTTTGTTAAAGAATTAAAATAGCAAATATTTATCATTAAATATAGAATTGATTTCAATAAAGAATAGTGAAAATTTTAAAATCAAAAAAATATTATAAAAATTATCGAACTGTAACCATTTTCATAATAATTTACATGTTGAAAGATGTTGAAAACATGCTATAATGTTAAAAGAAAAGTTTGTCAAATAATATTATATAAAAATTTTTAATAGAGGTGAATTAAATGGTATCTAAAGAAGTTATAGTTAAAAGTGCAACAGGTTTGCATGCAAGACCAGCAACATTGCTAGTAAAGAAGGCGTCTTCTTTTAAATCAGACATAAGTATAGAATTCGACGGAAAGAAAGCAAACGTAAAAAGCTTAATTGGAGTATTGTCATTAGGAGTTACTAAAAATGCAAATGTAAATGTTGTTGCATCTGGTGATGATGAAGCATTAGCTCTTGAAGAAATAGTTAAATTATTAAATTCATTAGAAGAATAGTAGACAATAAATAAAAGGCTCAAATAAGTTGAGCCTTTTATTTATTGTTTAAAGCTTTTTTGTTTTAAACAATAGCATTAGCATGTCCACACCGGAAACACCAATTAAAATATAAATTATTCTACCTATTAAGTTTGTAGGCTGACCGAAAAGAGCATCTACAAGATTAAAATTAAATAAACCTATAAGTCCCCAGTTTATTGCTCCTATGATTACTAAAATCAAAGAAACTTTGTCTATAAGTTTAAACTTATACATAAATACCTCCAAATCTCTATAAATGTTATTTTAGTAAATTATATTAAATTGACAGAAAAATAGAACAGTTTGTACATAAATTATTTTAATAATGTAGTTATAAAATATATAAAATACGAACATAATATATATGAAATCTTATAAATATATGTTATAATGTGAATGAAAGAACTATAAATATAAATTACATACGTACGGAGGTGCTTTTGAGATGAAAGATGTATACAATACACCGTTAAATACTAGATATGCTTCCAAAGAAATGAGTTATTTATTTTCAGAGGAAATGAAGTTTAAGACATGGAGAAAGCTGTGGGTGGCTTTAGCTGAGAGTGAGAGGGAATTAGGATTAAATATTACAGAAGAACAAATAGAAGAGCTAAAAGCAAACATGGATAATATAAATTACGAAGTTGCTGAAAAGAGAGAAAAAGAAGTAAGGCATGATGTTATGAGTCATGTATATGCTTATGGACAGCAGTGCCCTAAAGCGAAGGGTATAATACACCTAGGGGCAACTAGTTGCTATGTAGGGGATAATACAGATTTAATAATCATGAGAGAGGCTTTGCTTATTATTAAGAAAAAAATACTTAATACAATTAATTCTTTAGCTAAGTTTGCAATGGAATACAAAGATATGCCTACTCTTGGATTTACTCATTTGCAGCCAGCTCAGTTGACTACAGTAGGTAAGAGAGCTACTCTATGGATTCAAGATCTTTACTTAGATTTAGAGAACCTAGAGTTTGTGATAGATCATATGAGATTTAGAGGAGTAAAAGGTACAACTGGTACTCAAGCAAGTTTCATGGAGTTATTTAATGGCGATGAAGAAAAAATAAAGTTGTTAGATAAAATGGTTACAGAGAAGATGGGTTTCGAAAATGAATTTATGGTAACAGGACAAACTTACTCAAGAAAGGTAGATTCAATAATACTAAATACTCTTTCAGAGGTTGCTCAAAGTGCATATAAATTTAGTAATGATATGAGACTCCTTCAAAATATGAAGGAAATGGAAGAGCCTTTTGAAAAAAATCAAATAGGTTCATCAGCTATGGCTTATAAGAGAAATCCAATGAGATCAGAGAGAATAGGAGCTTTAGCAAGATATATAATAGTAGATGCATTAAATCCTGCTATAACAGCTTCAACTCAGTGGTTTGAAAGAACATTAGATGATTCTGCAAATAAAAGAATAGCAGTAGCGGAGGCGTTTTTAGCATTAGATGGAGTGCTTAACCTGTATATGAATATATCAGAAAATATGGTTGTATATCCAAAGGTTATTGAAGCTCATGTGAAAAGTGAACTTCCATTTATGGCTACAGAGAATATAATAATGGGAGCTGTAAAAAAAGGTGGGGATAGACAAGAACTTCACGAAAGAATAAGACAGCATTCTATGGAAGCAGGGAAAGTAGTTAAAGTAGAAGGAAAAGAAAATGATTTAATAGAGAGAATTATAAATGACGAATTCTTTAATATAACAAAAGAAGAGATGACAGCATTGGTAGACCCTAATAAGTTTATTGGAAGAGCTCCAGGGCAGGTAGTAGACTTTATTGAAAGTCAGATAAAACCTATACTAATCAAAAATCAAAATTTGCTTGGAGAAGAAGCAGAAATAAATGTTTAAAAAGTTTTAAGATTTTTTTAAGAAAAGGTATTGAAAAGTTATTAATGCTCTGATATAATAAAAAACATAACAGGTCGGAAACATTACTACAGAGTAATTCATGAAAAAGTTTACGACTTGTAAAAAGTAAATAATAATTTGCGTGTTACTGATTCGATCAGGCATGAGCAAAAGTTTTTTAGGGCTAGATTTATATCTATCTATACTAGTGAGGTAGATATATTCTAAACTTAAATACTTTGCTCATGCCTTTTGTGTTTTAGGGCACAATAAAATTAGTTTGTGAATTAATTCAAGTTTTTTAGCAAACAATAATTAAAATTAATGAATTATTTTTGAGGAATGAAAGGAGTTAACTATATGTCTAAAAACAGTAGTCTTTTTGGTAAACTACAACAAATTGGTAAAGCGCTAATGCTTCCAGTTGCAATATTACCAGCTGCAGGTATTTTACTTGCCTTTGGTAACATGTTTCAAAACCCTAACTTCTTAAAATATGCAACATTTTTAGGTGGTCATGGTTTCCAAACTTTTGCTAAAGTTATGGAACAATCAGGAGATATTATATTTGGTAATCTATCATTGTTATTCGCAGTAGGTGTTGCGGTAGGACTTGCGGGCGGAGAAGGTGTTGCAGGACTTGCAGCAATCGTTGGTTTCTTAATAATGAATAAAACTTTAGGAATAGTAGCAGGAGTTACTCCAGAGGTATTAGCTAGCGGAAATCCAGCTTATGCATCAATTTTAGGTATTCCATCACTACAAACAGGTGTATTTGGAGGTATCCTAGTAGGGGTTGTTGCAGCACAGCTTTATAAGAAATTCTTTAATATAGAATTACCTTCATATTTAGGATTCTTTGCAGGAAAGAGATTCGTTCCAATTGTAACAGCAGTAACAGCTATATTTTTAGGAATTATACTTGTATTCATATGGCCACCAATTCAGCATGGATTAAATTCATTCTCAAGAAATATGATTGATGCAAATCCTACAGTGGCAGCATTCATATTTGGTATTATTGAAAGATCATTAATACCATTCGGATTACATCACATATTTTACAATCCATTCTGGTATCAATTTGGAGAGTATGCAAGTAAAGCAAGTGGTGCGATTGTAAGAGGAGACCAAACAATATTCATGGCTCAATTAAAAGACTTCACTCAGTTTGGTGTACTTAGCAACGGTGGAACACAATTTACAGCAGGTACGTTTATGGTAGGTAAATTTCCATTTATGATGTTTGGATTACCAGCAGCAGCACTTGCAATGTATCATGAAGCAAAACCAGGAAAGAAATTAATAGCAGGTGGTATACTCGCATCAGCAGCACTAACTTCTTTCTTAACTGGTATAACAGAACCGATAGAATTCGCATTCTTGTTCGTTGCACCAGTATTATTTGGAATTCATGCTGTATTTGCAGGTTTATCCTTCATGGTAATGCAACTATTAAATGTTAAGATAGGTATGACGTTCTCAGGTGGTTTAATAGACTATATCCTATTCGGAGTTATACCAAATAGAACAGCATGGTGGTTAGTAATACCAGTAGGTTTAGTTTTCTCAGTAATTTATTACTTTGGATTTAGATTTGCTATAAGAAAATGGGATCTTAAGACTCCAGGACGTGAAGAAGATGTTGAAGATGAAGGAGCATCTAATGTTCAAGGTTCAGAATTACCATCAGCAATATTAGCAGCACTAGGCGGAAGAGAAAATATTACTAACTTAGATGCTTGTATAACTCGTTTAAGAGTAAGTGTTAATGATGTTAAAAACGTAGATAAGACTGAACTTAAGCGATTAGGTGCAGCAGGAGTTATGGAAGTTGGAAACAATGTTCAGGCTATATTTGGAGGAAGATCAGACCAGTTAAAGACTCAAATTCAAGATATCATGGCTGGAAGAGTTCCAACAGTTGTGAAAGATTCTCCTAAGAAAGAAGCAGCAATTACAAAATCAAATGATAATATCTTTGTTGCTCCAATAGATGGAAAGATATTACCTATAACAGAAGTTCCAGACGAAGTTTTTTCACAAAAAATGATGGGTGATGGATTTGCTATAGAACCAGCAAATGGAGAAGTTGTATCACCTGTAAATGGGGTAATAACAACTGTTTTCCCAACAAAACATGCTATTGGAATAACTGCAGATAACGGAAGTGAAATATTAATTCACTTTGGTATAGACACAGTAAACCTAAAGGGTGAAGGACTAGAAGCCTTAGTAGAGCAAGGTGCTAAAGTTAAAGCTGGTCAGCCTATACTAAAGGTAAACTTAAATGAAGTAAAAGGAAAAGTTCCATCAGTTATTACACCAATTGTTTTCACAAATTTAACTGAAGGTCAAACAGTATCAGTTAAGAGCGGAAATCAAGTAAAACGCGGACAAAAAAATATTGTAACTATTAAATAATTGAGAATAGATGGCTAGTGTATACTTAAAATTGTATATACTAGCCTCTTTTATTATTTAAGTGTCATAATATTTACTTCATTTTAATATTTTTATAACAACAGCATGATACTATAATTATGAGGTGAGTGTGTTGACAACACAAATATATCAAAGTCCTGATTTTAAAATTTATAAGGCAGGAGATGGTTATATAGTGCATAATACACATAAGAGTTTTAAAGAAGGTCATACCCATGTAAAGAAATATGATACATGTATGGTTATGATTAAACTAATTAAAAGAAAGCAATTACCGAAAAGTAGGAGTAAGCGATTTATTGAAAGCCTCATAAGGATAAGTGACGATAAAAAGTATACAAATATGATAACGAACTGTATTTAAAGAAAATCTCGAGATTTAATCTCGAGATTTATTGATTTTATCCGCTGACTACCTGCTCTAATATTCACATCTTTTTTAAAAAAGATAATTTTTAGTATTTAAGTAATATAATATTCTTAAAAAAAGGCATAACTAAAAGCGTATACTAAAAAATAATTCCTTAAGGTGGATAACTAGCATACGGTAAGTATAATAAATGAAGGGAATGATAAATTTGGATAGATATGTATTAGTTTGTCTTATAGAGGGCAAAGCTGAAAAATTTCATGATGGGCTCGTTAGTTCCGTTTGTCAAAAGTTTAATAAAAGACGTCAAAAGTTACCTGCGCATATAACTCTAAAGGCACCTTTCGAAACAGATAAAATATCGGAAATGGAAAGAGTATTAGAAGATTTTACAGCTAAGAGAATTAAAACTCCTATAAAAGTAAGTGGATTTGGTAAATTTAGAAGAGATGTTATCTATATGGATGTTGAAGTATCACAGGAAGCAAAAGAAGTTCATGATGAACTTATAGAGGAACTTATTAAAATACCTTGGATTGAATTTAAGTCAAATGAAGGCAAGGATAAAGTATTCCATTGCACTATTGTTTCTAGAAGAATTCAGGATAAATTTAAAGAAATATGGGACTATGTAAATGAGCATACCTATGTTTTTAAACTATATTTTGATAACTTATCTCTATATAAGTGGAAAGATAATACATGGGTATTATATAGGAAATTCAAGTTTAGAGAACAATAGTAAATTCAGAAGAATAAGGAATTTATTTATCGTTAGGTTTTAATAATAAAATCCGTAACTGGTAATAGATAAAAAACATATTATGTAGTAATACTAGGAATTTACGGAGGTAATGTTTTGAAAAAATCAAATAATGATATGGATAAAATAATGGATTTGTTTCTATACATGTTTCCTAAATACCTAGATAAAATATATGAGCAAACACATAACAGAGATATAATAAAAAATGATTCTTCAGAAAGGATTCAAAAAAAAGCTGTTCCAAAGGGAGATAAAATTAAAACTATTAATAAGGATCATAATCATGATAAGGATGCAAGTAAAACTGAAGTTTCAAAAAATGATTATAAATTAAAAGAGAATAAAAATGATAATTTAGTAAAAGCAAATGGTAACAATATTATATCTAAGAGGGGTGAGGGTATAATGGCTAATAAAGTTGAGGATAAAGATATAGATAGAGAAAAAGATATAGATAAAAATAAGAGTATGGATAAAATAAAGATATAGATGTAGATAAAGATAAAGATATAGATAAAAATAAAGATATATATATAGATAAAGATAAAAATATAGTTAAAGATATAGTTGTAAATAAAGGTAAAAATAAAGATATAATAGTTGATGCTGATATTACAAAAAATGAGATTTATAATAATTGTATTGATGGAATGGAAAAAATACTGAAAGAATTAATAGAAGAAAAAGTTGATATATCTATTGCAGATTCAACAATGTTTTTACTCAATGCTGTTACTGTATTAAGTGTCGAAGGTACTATTGTTAAATTAAAAACTACGGTAAACAATACTATAGTAATACCTATACAGGAAATAGTAGCTATAAGAAGTAATTTGATTTATGGTATAAGTTTTAAAAATAACTGTGATCTAGAAGTTTGTAAAGAAGGGGAAAGCCTTAGAAGATATTTTGCATCAATCATAGGTAAGAAGGTTTCGATTCAAACTAAAGGCGAGGGGGAGTTTAAGTATATTAATAGTAGAATTGTAACTGGTACAGGTAAGGGTATAGTAATTATTGAAGGAACTATAGCAATTTCTCTTTCAAAAATTAATCTAATCGAAGAAATCACATAAAACTTATAAAATAATTTTGATGGGCATAAGTTAATATAAAGTACCATAGTGAATGATAAAATAAAGGACGGTTAAGCTGACCTTTATTTATCGCTTTTTCAATAAATATAGACAAAATCCATAATTAAGGTAAAATAGATTTATATACAAAAATATTAGAAAAGGTGGCATAATTAATATGTATATAAGTGAAACTAAACTAAAAGTAAGGTATGTAGAGACAGATCGTATGGGAATAGTTCATCATTCAAATTATTATGCTTGGTTTGAAGTGGGCAGAGGGGATTTTATTACAAAATCAGGAATGACATATAGTGATATGGAAAAGCAAGGTGTAATGATGCCACTTGTAGAAACCTATTGTAAATATTATGAAGGTGCTAAGTATGATGATGATATAATTATACAGACATCCATAGGGGAAATGAATCCGGTAAAAGTTATTTTTAATTATAATGTAATAAGAGAACTAGACGGTAAATTATTGGCAAATGGAAAAACAACTCAGGCTTTTGTAAATAATCAATTTAAAATAATTAATCTTAAAAAGGTACATAGTGAACTTTGGGAAAAGCTTGAGAATCTAAAATAAAAACATTATATAAAAAGACCTGCAGATTTACTTTCTGTAGGTCTTTTTCTTCAATTTGTAGACTTGTATAATTAATGCTTCAAAACTTTGTTATTTTTATGCATAGATATATTATATATACAATGTTAAAATAATTGCATAATATAGGTTAATTAAAAGAGTGAGTTGGAAAACTAATTTCCAGTAGCATTCAAAATGACTCCTAAGTGTTTTTAGTGCGGAGCACTCTTAAAATTACTATTTTTATTTAATTTAACTTTAAAAAATGGTATAGCAAAGCTAACTCACCGATAGGTGAATTTTTTGAAAACTTAACAATTATTTAGGCTAGCTTACTTTATTTACAGCTAACTCTAAAATGTCTAATATGTTGTTTTTTAGAGTTAGCTGAGCATCCAAGTGAATATTCATTTTGATGAATGGAATGTATGGTATCAAAAGAAACAAACCCGTTTTCCGTGGGAAGTTGCTCCGCCTATACTTGAGGATATATACTCCCTTGTTGATGCATTAGTATTTGGAGGAATGTTATGTATCCTTTTAAATAATGCGGACAGAGTGAAGATGGCTTGTTTAGCTCAACTTGTAAACGTTATACCACCTATATTCACAGAAAAAGGTGGCAGAATTGTTAAACAGGCTATATTCTATCCATTCCAGCAAGTATCTAATTTTGGAAGAGGAGAAGCCTTAAAGCCTATTGTGAAATGTTCAACTTTTGAGTCAAATCTGTATGGTGAAGCACCAATAGTTCAATCAGCAGTTACATATGATAAAGAAAACGAAACTGTAACGGTATTTGCTTTAAATTGTGACCAACAGGAAGATATACAATTTACGATAGATTTTAGATCCTTTGAAAATAGTATTCCTATTAAACATGTAGTTTTAGATGGACCAGATTTATATGCTCAAAATACTTTTGGTGAACCAGATAAGGTTAAAACTGGAAATGTAAAAATAGAATCAAATCAGGGTGGTATTATAGATGTGATAATTCCGAAGCTTTCATGGAATATGATAAGATTTAGCACTAGTAATAAATAAATGGGGCTTTAAGAGTAACTGATTGATTTGAAAATAAATATTTTAGACTTACTAACTTGGCGTAAGTTTCCTGATTTATAGCGAACTCCTCTTCCTAACGTCAGAGGAGTAATCGATTCACACAAAATCATAGATTTTGATTCTCTGCTTAAATGGGAGTTCAACGCGAAGTAAGCCATGCATTCGCAGCTCTAAAATTCAGATGGGTTAAAAGATCCCCATTTGAATTTTAGAGCTTGCTTCAATTCAAAATGTAGGTCCTGTAATTTTTACGCAGGGACTTATGATTATTTTGTGTGTGAATTTCTTTCAGATTCATTTGACTTAATTGGACTAATACTGCAAGGCATAGCAGTTGTGATTAGTCGTATTCACAATAGATTAGCATAGTTCAAAGAACTGCCTTAATAATTAAAAAAGTATTGACAATAATTTAATTTGTATGATACTATATAAAAGCTGTGAACAACACATAACTGTGACATTATGCAGTGAAAGAAAAGTGTTGACAAAGCAAAATAGGTATGATAAACTAAATAAGCTGTCGATGTGAATCGACATGATCCTTGAAAATTAAACAGAGGTTAAAAGTCAAAATGACTTTTATTAAATAAACTAAACCAGCAATTCTTTAACTACTATAATATAGTAGTGAGTAAAAAAAATAATGAGCATTCAAACTTTTAAATTGAGAGTTTGATCCTGGCTCAGGACGAACGCTGGCGGCGTGCCTAACACATGCAAGTCGAGCGATGAAGCCCTTCGGGGTAGATTAGCGGCGGACGGGTGAGTAACACGTGGGTAACCTGCCTCAAAGAGGGGGATAGCCTCCCGAAAGGGAGATTAATACCGCATAACATTGGTTTTTCGCATGGAGAACTAATTAAAGGAGCAATCCGCTTTGAGATGGACCCGCGGCGCATTAGCTAGTTGGTGAGGTAAAGGCTCACCAAGGCGACGATGCGTAGCCGACCTGAGAGGGTGATCGGCCACATTGGAACTGAGACACGGTCCAGACTCCTACGGGAGGCAGCAGTGGGGAATATTGCACAATGGGCGAAAGCCTGATGCAGCAACGCCGCGTGAGTGATGAAGGCCTTCGGGTTGTAAAGCTCTGTCTTTTGGGACGATAATGACGGTACCAAAGGAGGAAGCCACGGCTAACTACGTGCCAGCAGCCGCGGTAATACGTAGGTGGCGAGCGTTGTCCGGATTTACTGGGCGTAAAGGATGCGTAGGCGGATATTTAAGTGAGATGTGAAATACCCGAGCTTAACTTGGGTGCTGCATTTCAAACTGGATATCTAGAGTGCGGGAGAGGAGAATGGAATTCCTAGTGTAGCGGTGAAATGCGTAGAGATTAGGAAGAACACCAGTGGCGAAGGCGATTCTCTGGATCGTAACTGACGCTGAGGCATGAAAGCGTGGGTAGCAAACAGGATTAGATACCCTGGTAGTCCACGCCGTAAACGATGAGTACTAGGTGTAGGAGGGTACCACCTTCTGTGCCGCAGTTAACACAATAAGTACTCCGCCTGGGAAGTACGATCGCAAGATTAAAACTCAAAGGAATTGACGGGGGCCCGCACAAGCAGCGGAGCATGTGGTTTAATTCGAAGCAACGCGAAGAACCTTACCTGGACTTGACATCCCCTGAATAGTGCAGAGATGCATGAAGCCCTTCGGGGCAGGGAGACAGGTGGTGCATGGTTGTCGTCAGCTCGTGTCGTGAGATGTTAGGTTAAGTCCTGCAACGAGCGCAACCCCTATCATTAGTTGCTACCATTAAGTTGAGCACTCTAGTGAGACTGCCCGGGTTAACCGGGAGGAAGGTGGGGATGACGTCAAATCATCATGCCCCTTATGTCCAGGGCTACACACGTGCTACAATGGTAGGTACAGAGAGATGCAAGACCGCGAGGTGGAGCAAAACTCAAAAACCTATCCCAGTTCGGATTGTAGGCTGCAACTCGCCTACATGAAGCCGGAGTTGCTAGTAATCGCGAATCAGAATGTCGCGGTGAATACGTTCCCGGGCCTTGTACACACCGCCCGTCACACCATGAGAGCTGGCAACACCCGAAGTCCGTGAGGTAACCTGTAAAGGGGCCAGCGGCCGAAGGTGGGGTTAGTGATTGGGGTGAAGTCGTAACAAGGTAGCCGTAGGAGAACCTGCGGCTGGATCACCTCCTTTCTAAGGATAATACAGACAGGTAATGCTGTCTGAAAGACTGGTTTAGCCTCTGTTTAATCTTGAGGGATTATTTACTAGTTGATTTTAACTAATCAATGTAGTATGATGTATCTCCAATTGTTCTTTGAAAATTGCACAGTGAAGAAACGTTAAACAACGCAATTGTTTAACAAAATAAAAGTAAAGCTAAAGGTAAATTACTTATACGAAAGTATATTTAACACCTTTGTAGATTTTTATGAACTAAAACTAGAAAATTGATAGTAACGAGCAATTCGAGGAAAGGCTTGAATGAGGAGCGGAATTTACTGACTGGTAAATGAGCACCGCAATGAAAGACTTGACGAAGAAGTGCGAAGTTAATAGCAATTTTCGGTATAGGTCAAGCTACAAAGGGCGCATGGTGAATGCCTTGGCACCAGAAGCCGAAGAAGGACGCGATAAGCTGCGATAAGCTTTGGGTAGGCGCAAATAGCCAGTGATCCAGAGATTTCCGAATGGGGCAACCCACATTACGAGCAGTAATGTACTGTAAACTGAATTCATAGGTTTATAGAGGTATACCCGGGGAACTGAAACATCTAAGTACCCGGAGGAAGAGAAAGAAAAATCGATTTTCTAAGTAGCGGCGAGCGAAAGGGAAAGAGCCCAAACCAGGAACTTGTTCCTGGGGTTGCGGATAGACCATAAATACTGCAATTTTTTAACTGAAGAGAGCTGGAAGGCTCCGCCGTAGAAGGTAAAAGCCCTGTAAGTGAAAGAAAAGAGCAGTCAGGTCTAATCCAGAGTACCACGAGACACGTGAAACCTTGTGGGAAGCAGGGAGGACCACCTCCCAAGGCTAAATACTAACTGGTGACCGATAGTGAAGCAGTACCGTGAGGGAAAGGTGAAAAGAACCCCGGAAGGGGAGTGAAATAGAACCTGAAACCGTGTGTCCACAATCAGTCGAAGCACTTTTATGTGCGACGGCGTGCTTTTTGTAGAACGAGCCAGCGAGTTACGATGTGTAGCAAGGTTAAATACTTAAGGTATGGAGCCGAAGGGAAACCGAGTCTGAATAGGGCAAAGAGTTGCATGTCGTAGACCCGAAACCGGGTGACCTATCCATGGACAGGTTGAAGCGGAAGTAAAATTCCGTGGAGGACCGAACCACGTTGGTG
>NZ_LWAE01000002.1:0-1172500 GCF_001623875.1 Clostridium magnum DSM 2767
AAAAAAGAATTGGGAGAATTAGTGAAAGGTGCTAGGAAGATAAAGTCTGAAAAGATAGGTAAACTATATACTCAGAAAATGTTAGCAAGTGACTTAAATAAATCACAAAGCTATATTGGGGATATAGAGTCCGGCAGAACATATCCTAGTTTTGTACTTTTAACTCAAATTGCTGATGCATGTGGAGTTTCAATAAGTTTCTTCCAAGATGAAAATTTAAAATATAAATATAGAAAAATTTATTAAATCCAGATTGAATAAGGAAAAGGATGAAGATGTATCCCATATAGTGGACCACATGAAAAGTGATCCTGAGTTAGATATGGATTATATTCATGATTACTTAAAAAATAATTCAGAGGGTAGGAGTAATTTTCAAGGTAATTTATTTAAGACTCCAGAAGAAGTAAGTTTTTTGAATCAACCTGTAATAGCAAGCTTTTTAGGAGTGAATATAACTAAACTTAGTGATAAGGATATGTCTGAGTTTATAGATGATTGTCTAAAACAAATAAAGCTTATTAGCTACAAATATAGAAAATAGTAGTTTTTCTAAAGTTAAAAATCAGTTAATTATAACTGTTTTTATAAAATCATAAAGGAGAGGTTTCTCATGACAGGAGGAGTAAGAAAAAGGGGCAGTGTCTGGTATTATTATTTTGAAGTTGGAGCAATTGGCGGTAAGAGAAAGAGAATAGAAAGGAGGGGAGGAAAAACAAAAAAGGAAGCACAAACAGCTCTAGCAGAAGCTATTGTTAAATTCAATACGGGGTATGTAGAACCTAAGAAAGAAACCGTAGGGGATTACTTAAATAATTGGCTAGAAAATCATATCAAGGAGAATAGAAAAATAAGTACCTACCACCGTTATCGTGAATTTATAAGAAATAATATCAATCCTAATATCGGAAACATAATGTTAAAAGATATAAAGCCTATTCATATTGAAAATATGATTTTAACTGCAAAAAGAAAAAAACTCAGCGGTACTACATTACAGTCCTTATACGGAGTAATTAATTCTGCTTTTAATAAAGCGGTAAAACTGCAGGTAATTAATAATAACCCTTGTAAATACATAGATAGACCTAAAAGAGATAAGTTTGTTGCAAGTGTTTTAACTGTTGAGGAATTTAACACTATAATAGACTCCTTAGACGAAACTATTTACTATGACTATGCATTTAAATTAGGTCTAAATATTGTAATAGAACTTGGCTTAAGACGTGGAGAACTTGGAGGTCTAGAGTGGGAGAACGTAGATTTTAACAATCACTGCATTAACATAAAGAATAATTTAACTTATTCTAATGGAAGAGTAATGATAGGAACCACTAAAACAGATGAAAGTGAAAGAACCTTATATATTTCGGATAATCTAATTAGGATATTAAAAGAACATAAAAAGATTCAAAACAAAAACAAGGTCAAATATGGACCAGACTATATTGATAATGTGTTTAACGGTAAAAAGTTTGATTTTATCATGACATGGGAAAATGGTCACTATGTTCATCCAAATTATTATACTTCAAAATTTAGAAAGATACTAAATAGTATGGAATTTGAAAAGAGTATAAGATTTCATGACTTGAGGCACACAAATGCAAGTCTTTTATTAGAACAGGGAGTAGATTTTAAAGTTATTCAGACACGATTAGGACACTCTGATATAAACACAACTCTTAACATTTACTCCCACATAAATTTAAAAATGCAGCAGAATGCTACTGAGAAATTAGCTGCTGTTTTGAGCGGTGGCAAACCGGTGGCAAAAAATAAAAATAGCCACTGAAAAGTCAGTGGATATCTCATGCGACTAAGTCTATAAGCCGAGTTTTGTATTTGACAATCATCTATCTAGGCCTACTGTTACCAGTAGGCTCAAGCGACACTAACGGGAAGTGGAACGGGCCGCCCCTTGATACTTCCCAATCTTGCTCCAGGTGGGGTTTACATAGCCGCAAAGTCGCCAATGCGCTGGTGAGCTCTTACCTCGCCTTTCCACCCTTACCGAAACTAGCCGGCGGTATATCTCTGTTGCACTTTCCTTCAGGTTACCCTGACTGGGTATTACCCAGCACCCTGCCCTATGGAGCTCGGACTTTCCTCTCCTGTGTTTCCACAGCAGCGATTGTCTGGCTTACTCGCGAATATTATAATACCACGTCTTATATCGAATTACAAACAGTATTTAATTCTAGGCATACATGATTATGGTATTATTTCTATTTCACATTTATCCGATGACTACCCGCTCTAGTACTCCCATCTTCTTCAAAGTGTACGTTGCGAGCGGCTACATCCCTGGATTCGTTCAACTAAGAATCAGGTGGAGTTGGAACTCCATCTGATTCAAGTTTCACTTCATAAAAAGTAATAGGAGGCTGGGTTCTGTGGAGAAAGATTGGTATGGTATTAATAGTAGAGAAACATTATGATATGCTAATATACAAGGAAGGTTAGAGATTTTTGCAATTGACCTATGTGGAGGTTGTAAGACATTTTTATTAAAATATTAATTATTATTAAATTAAGAAGGTGGATTTTATGTTATTGATCGATGGAATTACCGGGTTTTCAAATGATAAAGTGATATCTACAGCAGTAAATAAATATGAATTTAAAAAAATTTGCTTTCAAATCAGCAATATTTCTAAAGTTTAAGATCGAAGATTTGACTTTAAACTAGATGGAAAGAGTTTTTATTTTGCTAAAATTAAATTCAGTAGTGATACTATATTTATTTTGATTAATGCCTACTATCCTATTATTGCTTTTGCTTCACAAATTAATCTATTTAATAACTGGGATTAATTAAAGGCTTTAGGGGTAGTGATTACTACTGAGCCAATGAAAACTAAGTCAGGTGTACCACTATATGAATTATTGAGTATGTAGAAGAATAACAGAGCATTAATAGTATATTCTATTATAAAGAGTGATACTATTAGTTTATCATATACACACACATGATAAGATACTACTTGTCGCTTTGAGAGGCGGTAAAGACGAACAGAGATAGCTGTTCAGTCAGTTGCACTCAGCGATTAAGTACGTTAGTTAAGTTGGTAACAAATTACTGATTGACGAATTGATACAAGAATGATAAGATGTAAATCCGGCCGCAATTACCGATTAGGTACATCAGTTAACTGGTAACAAATTACTAGTTGACGGGCTGAGGTAAGCGTGGTAAGATATAAATCCATCGCAAATCAGCGATAACTTAGTGAGAATAAACTGGTAGTAAATTACTAGTTGACAAACTAATATGAAGATGATAGGATATAAATCCAGTCGTAAATAAGCGACATGATCCTTGAAAATTAAACAGAGGTTAAAAGTCAAAATGACTTTTATTAAATAAACTAAACCAGCAATTCTTTAACTACTATAATATAGTAGTGAGTAAAAACAGTAATGAGCATTCAAACTTTTAAATTGAGAGTTTGATCCTGGCTCAGGACGAACGCTGGCGGCGTGCCTAACACATGCAAGTTGAGCGATGAAGCCCTTCGGGGTGGATTAGCGGCGGACGGGTGAGTAACACGTGGGTAACCTGCCTCAAAGAGGGGGATAGCCTCCCGAAAGGGAGATTAATACCGCATAACATTAGTTTTTCGCATGAAGAACTAATTAAAGGAGTAATCCGCTTTGAGATGGACCCGCGGCGCATTAGCTAGTTGGTGAGGTAAAGGCTCACCAAGGCGACGATGCGTAGCCGACCTGAGAGGGTGATCGGCCACATTGGAACTGAGACACGGTCCAGACTCCTACGGGAGGCAGCAGTGGGGAATATTGCACAATGGGCGAAAGCCTGATGCAGCAACGCCGCGTGAGTGATGAAGGCCTTCGGGTTGTAAAGCTCTGTCTTTTGGGACGATAATGACGGTACCAAAGGAGGAAGCCACGGCTAACTACGTGCCAGCAGCCGCGGTAATACGTAGGTGGCGAGCGTTGTCCGGATTTACTGGGCGTAAAGGATGCGTAGGCGGATATTTAAGTGAGATGTGAAATACCCGAGCTTAACTTGGGTGCTGCATTTCAAACTGGATATCTAGAGTGCGGGAGAGGAGAATGGAATTCCTAGTGTAGCGGTGAAATGCGTAGAGATTAGGAAGAACACCAGTGGCGAAGGCGATTCTCTGGACCGTAACTGACGCTGAGGCATGAAAGCGTGGGTAGCAAACAGGATTAGATACCCTGGTAGTCCACGCCGTAAACGATGAGTACTAGGTGTAGGAGGGTCCAACCTTCTGTGCCGCAGTTAACACAATAAGTACTCCGCCTGGGAAGTACGATCGCAAGATTAAAACTCAAAGGAATTGACGGGGGCCCGCACAAGCAGCGGAGCATGTGGTTTAATTCGAAGCAACGCGAAGAACCTTACCTGGACTTGACATCCCCTGAATAGTGCAGAGATGCATGAAGCCCTTCGGGGCAGGGAGACAGGTGGTGCATGGTTGTCGTCAGCTCGTGTCGTGAGATGTTAGGTTAAGTCCTGCAACGAGCGCAACCCCTATCATTAGTTGCTACCATTAAGTTGAGCACTCTAGTGAGACTGCCCGGGTTAACCGGGAGGAAGGTGGGGATGACGTCAAATCATCATGCCCCTTATGTCCAGGGCTACACACGTGCTACAATGGTAGGTACAGAGAGATGCAAGACCGCGAGGTGGAGCAAAACTCAAAAACCTATCCCAGTTCGGATTGTAGGCTGCAACTCGCCTACATGAAGCCGGAGTTGCTAGTAATCGCGAATCAGAATGTCGCGGTGAATACGTTCCCGGGCCTTGTACACACCGCCCGTCACACCATGAGAGCTGGCAACACCCGAAGTCCGTGAGGTAACCTGTAAAGGGGCCAGCGGCCGAAGGTGGGGTTAGTGATTGGGGTGAAGTCGTAACAAGGTAGCCGTAGGAGAACCTGCGGCTGGATCACCTCCTTTCTAAGGATAATACAGACAGGTAATGCTGTCTGAAAGACTGGTTTAGCCTCTGTTTAATCTTGAGGGATTATTTACTAGTTGATTTTAACTAATCAATGTAGTATGATGTATCTCCAATTGTTCTTTGAAAATTGCACAGTGAAGAAACGTTAAACAACGCAATTGTTTAACAAAATAAAAGTAAAGCTAAAGGTAAATTACTTATACGAAAGTATATTTAACACCTTTGTAGATTTTATTGAACTAAAACCAGAAAATTGATAGAAGCGAGCAGTTCAAGGAAGGACACGAGTGAAGAGCGGAGTTTACTTATGGTAAATGAGTATCTGAACGAGAGGCCTGACGCAGAAATGTGTTGTAAATATTGATTTTAAGGTGAAAGTAGAAAATTGATAGTAACGAGCAATTCGAGGAGAGGCTTGAATGAGGAGCAGAGTTTACTGACTGGTAAATGAGCACCGCAATGAAAGACTTGACGAAGAAGTGCGAAGTTAATAGCAATTTTCGGTATAGGTCAAGCTACAAAGGGCGCATGGTGAATGCCTTGGCACCAGAAGCCGAAGAAGGACGCGATAAGCTGCGATAAGCTTTGGGTAGGCGCAAATAGCCAGTGATCCAGAGATTTCCGAATGGGGCAACCCACATTACTAACGTAATGTACTATAAACTGAATTCATAGGTTTATAGAGGTATACCCGGGGAACTGAAACATCTAAGTACCCGGAGGAAGAGAAAGAAAAATCGATTTTCTAAGTAGCGGCGAGCGAAAGGGAAAGAGCCCAAACCAGGAACTTGTTCCTGGGGTTGCGGATAGACCATAAATACTGCGATTTTTTAACTGAAGAGAGCTGGAAGGCTCCGCCGTAGAAGGTAAAAGCCCTGTAAGTGAAAAGGAAGAGCAGTCAGGTCTAATCCAGAGTACCACGAGACACGTGAAACCTTGTGGGAAGCAGGGAGGACCACCTCCCAAGGCTAAATACTAACTGGTGACCGATAGTGAAGCAGTACCGTGAGGGAAAGGTGAAAAGAACCCCGGAAGGGGAGTGAAATAGAACCTGAAACCGTGTGTCCACAATCAGTCGAAGCACTTTTATGTGCGACGGCGTGCTTTTTGTAGAACGAGCCAGCGAGTTACGATGTGTAGCAAGGTTAAATACTTAAGGTATGGAGCCGAAGGGAAACCGAGTCTGAATAGGGCGAAAAGTTGCATGTCGTAGACCCGAAACCGGGTGACCTATCCATGGACAGGTTGAAGCGGAAGTAAAATTCCGTGGAGGACCGAACCACGTTGGTGTTGAAAAACCATGGGATGAGCTGTGGATAGCGGAGAAATTCCAATCGAACTCGGAGATAGCTGGTTCTCCTCGAAATAGCTTTAGGGCTAGCGTTTTGAATGAGTAATGGAGGTAGAGCACTGAATGGGCTAGGGGCTGACAACAGTTACTGAACCCTATCAAACTCCGAATGCCATATACTTGAATCAAAGCAGTCAGACTACGAATGATAAGATCCGTGGTCAAAAGGGAAACAGCCCAGACCATCAGCTAAGGTCCCAAAGTGTAAGTTAAGTGGAAAAGGATGTGGGATTTCTAAGACAACTAGGATGTTGGCTTAGAAGCAGCCACTCATTTAAAGAGTGCGTAATAGCTCACTAGTCGAGAGATCCTGCGCCGAAGATGTTCGGGGCTAAAACTTACCACCGAAGCTATGGATTGATACGTAAGTATCAGTGGTAGAGGAGCTTCCTGTATGGATTGAAGTCGTACCGAAAGGAGCGGTGGACTGTACAGGAGTGAGTATGCTGGCATAAGTAGCGAGAAATAAGTGAGAATCTTATTGGTCGAAAACCTAAGGTTTCCTGAGGAAGGCTCGTCCGCTCAGGGTTAGTCGGGGCCTAAGCCGAGGCCGAAAGGCGTAGGTGATGGACAATCGGTTGATATTCCGATACCGCCAACTGACGTTATTACAAATGGGATGACGCAGGAGGATAAGATGTGCGCACTATTGGATGTGCGTCTAAGCATCTAGACAGACTAGACAGGCAAATCCGTTTAGTCAATGTTGAGGTGTGATGGGGAGCCCTTATGGGCGAAGTATCTGATTCCACGCTGCCAAGAAAAGTCTCTATGGAGGATGTTGGCGCCCGTACCGCAAACCGACACAGGTAGGTGAGGAGAGAATCCTAAGACCAGCGGAAGAATTGTTGTCAAGGAACTCGGCAAATTGACCCCGTAACTTCGGGAGAAGGGGTGCCTACGCAAGTAGGTCGCAGAGAATAGGCCCAAGCAACTGTTTAGCAAAAACACAGGTCTCTGCTAAAGCGAAAGCTGAAGTATAGGGGCTGACGCCTGCCCGGTGCTGGAAGGTTAAGGGGAATACTTAGCGCAAGCGAAGGTATGAACTTAAGCCCCAGTAAACGGCGGCCGTAACTATAACGGTCCTAAGGTAGCGAAATTCCTTGTCGGGTAAGTTCCGACCCGCACGAATGGCGTAATGATTTGGGCACTGTCTCGACAACAAATCCGGCGAAATTGTATTGCGAGTGAAGATGCTCGCTACCCGCGATTGGACGGAAAGACCCCGTAGAGCTTTACTGTAGCTTAGCATTGAATTTCGGTATTGTCTGTACAGGATAGGTGGGAGACTGAGAAACAAGGGCGTCAGCCTTTGTGGAGTCAACCTTGGGATACCACCCTGACAGTACTGGGATTCTAACCGGCGGCCATGAAACTGGTCACGGGACACAGCTCGGTGGGCAGTTTGACTGGGGCGGTCGCCTCCAAAAAAGTAACGGAGGCGCCCAAAGGTTCCCTCAGAACGGTTGGAAATCGTTCGAAGAGTGCAAAGGCAGAAGGGAGCCTGACTGCGACACAAACAAGTGGAGCAGGGACGAAAGTCGGGCTTAGTGATCCGGTGGTTCCTCGTGGGAGGGCCATCGCTCAACGGATAAAAGCTACCTCGGGGATAACAGGCTGATCTCCCCCAAGAGTCCACATCGACGGGGAGGTTTGGCACCTCGATGTCGGCTCGTCGCATCCTGGGGCTGAAGTAGGTCCCAAGGGTTGGGCTGTTCGCCCATTAAAGCGGCACGCGAGCTGGGTTCAGAACGTCGTGAGACAGTTCGGTCCCTATCCGTCGCGGGCGTAGGAAATTTGAGAGGAGCTGTCCTTAGTACGAGAGGACCGGGATGGACTGACCTCTGGTGCACCAGTTGTTCCGCCAGGAGCACAGCTGGGTAGCTATGTCAGGACGGGATAAACGCTGAAAGCATCTAAGCGTGAAGCCCACCTCAAGATAAGATTTCCCATAGCATAAGCTAGTAAGACCCCTTGAAGAACACAAGGTTGATAGGTTAGAGGTGTAAGCATGGTAACATGTTCAGCTGACTAATACTAATAGGTCGAGGGCTTGACCAAAAAATAGTTAACAGTGTAGAGTTGAGAATTAAGAGTTAATGATGATTTTCACTAGCGTGAAAATCTAAAATTTAAATTAATTAAGCTCCACATAAAAAAGCTATACTTATCACTGTGCAATTTTCAGAGAATAATATTCTCATAAGAGTTAATAATTTATTGTGTATAAAGTTATTAGTTAGTATAATTATCGTTTTTTCGACGATAGGAGAAAAAATAACCATAACTATTAATTCTTAACTCTCAACTAAATAAATCTGGTGATTATGACGTAAAGGTAACACCCGTTCCCATTCCGAACACGAAGGTTAAGCTTTACAGTGCTGATGGTACTGCACGGGAGACTGTGTGGAAGAGTAGGTCGTCGCCAGGTAATTAGCAGAAGAGCACTAGGTATAATATCTAGTGTTTTTTTATTTGTTCAAATAAATAGGTAACATACCCATTCCCAACAGGTCGGTTAAGCTTTACAGTGCTGATGGTACTGCACGGGAGACTGTGTGGAAGAGTAAGTCGTCGACAGGTAATTGAAAATCGCTAAGTTACTTAGCGATTTTTGTTTTTTGTATTTCATTAAAAGGCTTATATTTTACTTATTCCTTTAGGAATAGAACAACGTAACTATTATAAACACAAGAGGATATTTTTTATAGGATTAGGAAAACTAATTTTATAAAAGAATTAGAGGGAGGTGATAGCGTGAAACATATCACAGCTTTACTTATAAAATTTGTTATGACAGCAATTGTTTTAGAGATTGTTCTTTATATGTTAACTGAATTAAGGTTTACCTCTATACTATACATAGCTGCTGCTGTTACGATACTTGCATATATTATAGGTGACCTATTAATACTCCGTGCAACTAATAATACCGTGGCTACTATTGCGGATGTTGGATTGGCACTAGCCACCATATATATGTTCAATTTTCTATGGAATGCTACAACAATATCTTTTACAAATGCGCTAATATGCGCTGTTGTTATAGGTGTAGGAGAATTGTTCTTCCATAAATACGTATCTAATAATGTTTTAGAGAAAAGTAAAGAATAATAGATTAAAAAGGTGATATCAAAGAAAGGCTTATAAGATTTACTTAAAAGCCTCTCTCGCTTTAATATAAGAACATAAAGTTATTAATTTAAACTGGTCCACAAAAAAGGTACTTACTCATAAAAACATCTTATTATAGAGTAAATCAAATAAGTTATGTATATTAGACACTTCTAAGCTGATTCCAAATTACTCTCTTTTTTAGGATTGATGAAAAATACAAATACAATATTATTACTTTAGGTCTGTTTTTTCACTTGAAAAAGTTATAGAAGTAATGTGAACTAAAGTAATCCCTAGTAGGAAATTGAGTCATAATATAACTTGTAGTATGCTTATTAAAGTTAATCTAATTCATTTTAAGTATTGTATTTGTATTAAAAAACATTATACATTTAAATAGGCCATTTAATTTATAATGCTAAATCATTATTAAAAATAAAATTATTTTCCTAAACTCAGTGCCATATCTGTTGCTTTCATATCAACCTTAAACTGCTCTTGCGGATTGTAAGCATGATAATATCCATTATCCATCATATAGTTTGTTATTCTTTCATGCATACTTATAGCATCATTTAATTGTCTTGTTAAAGTATTTCTAACTTCTGGAGAAGCTGTTTCAGAAAGTGCTGCTGCATAATTTTTTATGCCGGATTTTGCTGCAATTAAAAAATCAGTAGCGATAACTTGGTCATTCATTTTATCCATTCCAGTGATTCCTTCTAATATAGCATTCATCATTACGCCTTCCTTCTTAAATTTGATATGTTACATTGTGCTACCTGCCATACTTGATTGCTCCATGAGACTTCTTAATTCTTTAATATGACTTTGAGTTGTAGTAATGTCCTGTTGTAGAATTGACTTCAATCTTTCATCAGAGACTAATGCTGACATTGTAGTTGATTTTGTTAAGCATACATTTTTAAATGTTAATAATTCGTGAAGTTCAAAAGATTCATGTGGGGCAATTCCTTGTTGTGCCAAAATATCACCTCCTTTTAGATACAAATATATTGTTCTCAAAAAGAAATAAAAAATACCATGTTAAAAATATTAGAATTTTAGGATAATACTCTCATAGATAAAGAAGGTATAAAGAAAAGTTAACTTGGCTATAATTATACAAGAGTACACACTCATTCCCCCAAATAAAATATGAAAAGGATACGGAGGTCATTATAAACTTACTATCGTATTCTTTTTTTATTTTGCGAAGATATTCTAGAGTATTTAATATTAAAAATCTACTTGTTGAGTTAGATAAGGAAAAACTTAGGAGGTAGTAATTACTACTGAGACACTGAAAACTAAGTCAGGCGTGTCGTTATGTGAATTGTTGAGTATATATAAGAATAATAGAGTATTAATAGTATATTCCATTATAAGGAGGGACAATGTTGATTTATCACATCCACATACATGATAAGATACTACTTGTCGCTTCGAGAGGCGGCAAAGACGAGTAGAAATAGCTGCTCGATCAGTTGCACTCAGCGATAACTTAGTAGAAACAAACTGGTGATAAGTTACCGGTTGACAAGCTAAGATAAAGATGATAAGATATAAATCCAGTCGCAAATAAGCGACATGATCCTTGAAAATTAAACAGAGGTTAAAAGTCAAATGACTTTTATTAAATAAACTAAACCAGCAATTCTTTAACTACTATATATTAGTAGTGAGTAAAACAGTAATGAGCATTCAAACTTTTAAATTGAGAGTTTGATCCTGGCTCAGGACGAACGCTGGCGGCGTGCCTAACACATGCAAGTCGAGCGATGAAGCCCTTCGGGGTGGATTAGCGGCGGACGGGTGAGTAACACGTGGGTAACCTGCCTCAAAGAGGGGGATAGCCTCCCGAAAGGGAGATTAATACCGCATAACATTAGTTTTTCGCATGAAGAACTAATTAAAGGAGTAATCCGCTTTGAGATGGACCCGCGGCGCATTAGCTAGTTGGTGAGGTAAAGGCTCACCAAGGCGACGATGCGTAGCCGACCTGAGAGGGTGATCGGCCACATTGGAACTGAGACACGGTCCAGACTCCTACGGGAGGCAGCAGTGGGGAATATTGCACAATGGGCGAAAGCCTGATGCAGCAACGCCGCGTGAGTGATGAAGGCCTTCGGGTTGTAAAGCTCTGTCTTTTGGGACGATAATGACGGTACCAAAGGAGGAAGCCACGGCTAACTACGTGCCAGCAGCCGCGGTAATACGTAGGTGGCGAGCGTTGTCCGGATTTACTGGGCGTAAAGGATGCGTAGGCGGATATTTAAGTGAGATGTGAAATACCCGAGCTTAACTTGGGTGCTGCATTTCAAACTGGATATCTAGAGTGCGGGAGAGGAGAATGGAATTCCTAGTGTAGCGGTGAAATGCGTAGAGATTAGGAAGAACACCAGTGGCGAAGGCGATTCTCTGGACCGTAACTGACGCTGAGGCATGAAAGCGTGGGTAGCAAACAGGATTAGATACCCTGGTAGTCCACGCCGTAAACGATGAGTACTAGGTGTAGGAGGGTCCAACCTTCTGTGCCGCAGTTAACACAATAAGTACTCCGCCTGGGAAGTACGATCGCAAGATTAAAACTCAAAGGAATTGACGGGGGCCCGCACAAGCAGCGGAGCATGTGGTTTAATTCGAAGCAACGCGAAGAACCTTACCTGGACTTGACATCCCCTGAATAGTGCAGAGATGCATGAAGCCCTTCGGGGCAGGGAGACAGGTGGTGCATGGTTGTCGTCAGCTCGTGTCGTGAGATGTTAGGTTAAGTCCTGCAACGAGCGCAACCCCTATCATTAGTTGCTACCATTAAGTTGAGCACTCTAGTGAGACTGCCCGGGTTAACCGGGAGGAAGGTGGGGATGACGTCAAATCATCATGCCCCTTATGTCCAGGGCTACACACGTGCTACAATGGTAGGTACAGAGAGATGCAAGACCGCGAGGTGGAGCAAAACTCAAAAACCTATCCCAGTTCGGATTGTAGGCTGCAACTCGCCTACATGAAGCCGGAGTTGCTAGTAATCGCGAATCAGAATGTCGCGGTGAATACGTTCCCGGGCCTTGTACACACCGCCCGTCACACCATGAGAGCTGGCAACACCCGAAGTCCGTGAGGTAACCTGTAAAGGGGCCAGCGGCCGAAGGTGGGGTTAGTGATTGGGGTGAAGTCGTAACAAGGTAGCCGTAGGAGAACCTGCGGCTGGATCACCTCCTTTCTAAGGATAATACAGACAGGTAATGCTGTCTGAAAGACTGGTTTAGCCTCTGTTTAATTTTGAAGGATTAAAACCTTCAAATTGTTCTTTGAAAATTGCACAGTGAATTAGTTAAACAACGCAATTGTTTAACATAAAAAAGTAAAGCTAAAGGTAAAACTACTTATATAATAATAAGTAATAAACTTTTGTAACTTTAATCAAACTCATAGAAATATGAGCAATAAATTGGTCAAGCTACAAAGGGCGCATGGTGAATGCCTTGGCACCAGAAGCCGAAGAAGGACGCGATAAGCTGCGATAAGCTTTGGGTAGGCGCAAATAGCCAGTGATCCAGAGATTTCCGAATGGGGCAACCCACATTACTAACGTAATGTACTATAAACTGAATTCATAGGTTTATAGAGGTATACCCGGGGAACTGAAACATCTAAGTACCCGGAGGAAGAGAAAGAAAAATCGATTTTCTGAGTAGCGGCGAGCGAAAGGGAAAGAGCCCAAACCAGGAACTTGTTCCTGGGGTTGCGGATAGACCATAAATACTGCAATTTTTTAACTGAAGAGAGCTGGAAGGCTCCGCCGTAGAAGGTAAAAGCCCTGTAAGTGAAAAGGAAGAGCAGTCAGGTCTAATCCAGAGTACCACGAGACACGTGAAACCTTGTGGGAAGCAGGGAGGACCACCTCCCAAGGCTAAATACTAACTGGTGACCGATAGTGAAGCAGTACCGTGAGGGAAAGGTGAAAAGAACCCCGGAAGGGGAGTGAAATAGAACCTGAAACCGTGTGTCCACAATCAGTCGAAGCACTTTTATGTGCGACGGCGTGCTTTTTGTAGAACGAGCCAGCGAGTTACGATGTGTAGCAAGGTTAAATACTTAAGGTATGGAGCCGAAGGGAAACCGAGTCTGAATAGGGCGAAAAGTTGCATGTCGTAGACCCGAAACCGGGTGACCTATCCATGGACAGGTTGAAGCGGAAGTAAAATTCCGTGGAGGACCGAACCACGTTGGTGTTGAAAAACCATGGGATGAGCTGTGGATAGCGGAGAAATTCCAATCGAACTCGGAGATAGCTGGTTCTCCTCGAAATAGCTTT
Source organism: Clostridium magnum DSM 2767 (assembly GCF_001623875.1). Classification (GTDB taxonomy): domain Bacteria; phylum Bacillota; class Clostridia; order Clostridiales; family Clostridiaceae; genus Clostridium_AM; species Clostridium_AM magnum. The sequence continues at coordinate 13,744 of NZ_LWAE01000002.1, forward strand.
AGGGCTAGCGTTTTGAATGAGTAATGGAGGTAGAGCACTGAATGGGCTAGGGGCTGACAACAGTTACTGAACCCTATCAAACTCCGAATGCCATATACTTGAATCAAAGCAGTCAGACTACGAATGATAAGATCCGTGGTCAAAAGGGAAACAGCCCAGACCATCAGCTAAGGTCCCAAAGTGTAAGTTAAGTGGAAAAGGATGTGGGATTTCTAAGACAACTAGGATGTTGGCTTAGAAGCAGCCACTCATTTAAAGAGTGCGTAATAGCTCACTAGTCGAGAGATCCTGCGCCGAAGATGTTCGGGGCTAAAACTTACCACCGAAGCTATGGATTGATACGTAAGTATCAGTGGTAGAGGAGCTTCCTGTATGGATTGAAGTCGTACCGAAAGGAGCGGTGGACTGTACAGGAGTGAGTATGCTGGCATAAGTAGCGAGAAATAAGTGAGAATCTTATTGGTCGAAAACCTAAGGTTTCCTGAGGAAGGCTCGTCCGCTCAGGGTTAGTCGGGGCCTAAGCCGAGGCCGAAAGGCGTAGGTGATGGACAATCGGTTGATATTCCGATACCGCCAACTGACGTTATTACAAATGGGATGACGCAGGAGGATAAGATGTGCGCACTATTGGATGTGCGTCTAAGCATCTAGACAGACTAGACAGGCAAATCCGTTTAGTCAATGTTGAGGTGTGATGGGGAGCCCTTATGGGCGAAGTATCTGATTCCACGCTGCCAAGAAAAGTCTCTATGGAGGATGTTGGCGCCCGTACCGCAAACCGACACAGGTAGGTGAGGAGAGAATCCTAAGACCAGCGGAAGAATTGTTGTCAAGGAACTCGGCAAATTGACCCCGTAACTTCGGGAGAAGGGGTGCCTACGCAAGTAGGTCGCAGAGAATAGGCCCAAGCAACTGTTTAGCAAAAACACAGGTCTCTGCTAAAGCGAAAGCTGAAGTATAGGGGCTGACGCCTGCCCGGTGCTGGAAGGTTAAGGGGAATACTTAGCGCAAGCGAAGGTATGAACTTAAGCCCCAGTAAACGGCGGCCGTAACTATAACGGTCCTAAGGTAGCGAAATTCCTTGTCGGGTAAGTTCCGACCCGCACGAATGGCGTAATGATTTGGGCACTGTCTCGACAACAAATCCGGCGAAATTGTATTGCGAGTGAAGATGCTCGCTACCCGCGATTGGACGGAAAGACCCCGTAGAGCTTTACTGTAGCTTAGCATTGAATTTCGGTATTGTCTGTACAGGATAGGTGGGAGACTGAGAAACAAGGGCGTCAGCCTTTGTGGAGTCAACCTTGGGATACCACCCTGACAGTACTGGGATTCTAACCGGCGGCCATGAAACTGGTCACGGGACATTGTTAGGTGGGCAGTTTGACTGGGGCGGTCGCCTCCAAAAAAGTAACGGAGGCGCCCAAAGGTTCCCTCAGAACGGTTGGAAATCGTTCGAAGAGTGCAAAGGCAGAAGGGAGCCTGACTGCGACACAAACAAGTGGAGCAGGGACGAAAGTCGGGCTTAGTGATCCGGTGGTTCCTCGTGGGAGGGCCATCGCTCAACGGATAAAAGCTACCTCGGGGATAACAGGCTGATCTCCCCCAAGAGTCCACATCGACGGGGAGGTTTGGCACCTCGATGTCGGCTCGTCGCATCCTGGGGCTGAAGTAGGTCCCAAGGGTTGGGCTGTTCGCCCATTAAAGCGGCACGCGAGCTGGGTTCAGAACGTCGTGAGACAGTTCGGTCCCTATCCGTCGCGGGCGTAGGAAATTTGAGAGGAGCTGTCCTTAGTACGAGAGGACCGGGATGGACTGACCTCTGGTGCACCAGTTGTTCCGCCAGGAGCACAGCTGGGTAGCTATGTCAGGACGGGATAAACGCTGAAAGCATCTAAGCGTGAAGCCCACCTCAAGATAAGATTTCCCATAGCATAAGCTAGTAAGACCCCTTGAAGAACACAAGGTTGATAGGTTAGAGGTGTAAGCATGGTAACATGTTCAGCTGACTAATACTAATAGGTCGAGGGCTTGACCAAAAAATAGTTAACAGTGTAGAGTTGAGAATTAAGAGTTAATGATGATTTTCACTAGCGTGAAAATCTAAAATTTAAATTAATTAAGCTCCACATAAAAAAGCTATACTTATCACTGTGCAATTTTCAGAGAATAATATTCTCATAAGAGTTAATAATTTATTGTGTATAAAGTTATTAGTTAGTATAATTATCGTTTTTTCGACGATAGGAGAAAAAATAACCATAACTATTAATTCTTAACTCTCAACTAAATAAATCTGGTGATTATGACGTAAAGGTAACACCCGTTCCCATTCCGAACACGAAGGTTAAGCTTTACAGTGCTGATGGTACTGCACGGGAGACTGTGTGGAAGAGTAGGTCGTCGCCAGGTCTATATGGCCCATTGGTCAAGCGGTCAAGACACCACCCTTTCACGGTGGTAACAGGAGTTCGATTCTCCTATGGGTCACCATAAAAACCTCGTAAGCATTATATGTTTACGAGGTTTTTTTACAATATAAGAATACTACGAACTATTTTATTTTAGTGAGTTTTCCGTCTTTGAATGACTCATGATACTCCAATTAATATAGATGCTTTTAAATACTTTATTTTTCAGATATTAGTTTTCCGCCTACACCAATGTTTTCTTTTTCATTTTCTTTTAATAAAACTACAAAGGCTTGTTCTGGTGCATTCATAATTTTAGCAGCAGCAGCTGTTAACTCTTTTACTAATTGGCTCTTTTGTTCTTTACTTAATTTTGATCCTTCTAATGTTATTACTGGCATAATATTCTCTCCTTTAAATTTATGAATTTTTATACTCTTTTCCAGCGCTCCAGCACTTTCCAGCTACATCACCTGTTCTTAGATAGGTTCTTGTGGGCATTTCAAATAATAATGGTCTTACCTTTTCATAATTTATATTTTCATTTTCATCTAGCTTATCTTCTTCCACATGTGTATGAACAACTTTTAGGATAAAATTTTCATAATCTTTGGTATCATAAATATCTACTAATTCACACTCCATGGAAAGTGGTGATTTATCGATTATTGGAACATTTTTTGTTCTCCCATATGGTATTCAAAGACTTGTGATTTATCAACTGTTTTACCTGATACAATCCCTACATAATCGGCTTCTACCAACATATCTTCATTTACTATATTTACAGAGACTGTTTTATTTTCTTTTATACCAAGATTTGTATAACGTCCTTTTCTTATACTAAGTATTATAGAATCTAATCCTATGATTCCTATATGGGCAACATTACTCCAATTAACTTTATCTCATACAATCGTTCCTATTATCGTTGAAGGCGTTGGATAAAGACCTACAACTGATCCAATATTTTTCTTCATTATTTTAACCCTCCTAATTATAATCATGACTACTCTTGCTTATTGAATTAATTCATGTTATCATTTTATCATTAATTATCATTTAATTAAGAATGTACTTTTTTGTAATATACTACCCAAAAAGAAAGTGAGAGTGAACAATGACCAATTTAAAAACATTTAACTGTCCGGTTGAAGCTACCATAAGCTTAATTGGTGGAAAATACAAAGCAATCATTTTGTTTCATTTGATAGAGAAAATTTTTCGCTTTAATGAATTACAGAAGCTTATTCCTCAAGCTACCCCAAAAATGCTTACGCAACAATTACGGGAATTAGAAGCTGATGGACTGATTATCAGAACTGTTTATCCAGTAGTTCCGCCTAAAACAGAGTACTCCCTCTCAGAGTTTGGAAAAAGTATAATCCATATAATAAATGCAATGTGTGATTGGGGTACTAATTATTTAGATAGCCTTGATACTCAGAATGACTTGCTTTAGCATAATTTAATTCTCTGCGAGATAGGCAAATGAAAAAGACTTGTGGTTAGTTTTCACCACAAGTCTTTATATTATTAACGAATGTATATCTTCACTATCAGTTGGATCTAATAAAATATCTTTTAATATAGATAACCCTTTTTCTAACTCGCTAGAATTAGCAGTTGATGAAAGTGATACACGTAGAAACTGCTTTTCATCGTGGTTTCCCACTAAAAAGCGATTTGAATGATAAATGCGGATGCCATGTGATAAAGCTTTTTTTTCAAATTGGTCTGCATCAAACCTTTGCTTTAATGAAATCAAACGAAAAAAGCTGTCCTGATTTTCATTTGGATTTTCTATTTGAAAATATTTTTTATAGATTTCGTTTCGTTCTTTTGAAATTAATAGTTTTTCTTCAATTATTCTGTCTGCCATTCCAGTATTGATTAGCTCAGCGATAATCTCTGTATTTAATGCAGGGGTTTTTATGTTTATGTTATAAACTCCACGAATTATTTCTGAAGAATATTTTTCGGGATAGACCATAAAGGCTACTCGTAGCCCTGAACATAACGATTTTGAGGTGCTGTTAATATAAATAGACTGTTCAGGTATAAAACTAGTAATAGGCAGATAGTTTTGTGGGGCAAGAAAAGAATAAATAGCATCTTCAATTAAGAGAAGATTATTCTTTTTTATAATTTTTGCAATTTCACGTCTCCGTTCCATGTTCATTAAAATCGCTGTAGGATTATTACAAGAAGGTACCAGATATATACCTTGTATGTTATTCAATTTACATTGAGCATCCAATTCCTCTGGCTTCATTCAAAAAGCATCTCCTTCTATTGGAATCAGTTGAATATTTAACATATTGGCTAATTGAATAAAATTAGGATAAGTGTATTTATCAACTGCAATTTTGTCTCCTGAGTGAAAAAGAGAAATTAGGATTAGCGTGAGAGAATTTTGGGCACCGGATGTAATAGCGATGTTTTCAATGTTTGCATTCATATTATATTTATGCAGCCATTTTCGAGCAGACATTTTATGGTATGGGATACCTAATGGAGAATTATAGTCTAACAGCTTTTCTAAATACCCTTTTGATAAAACACTCTTTGTTGTTTCTGCCACAAGAGAATTGAATTGGTCAACAGGTTTAATAATTGCCATTTCTATATAGTTTTTTTGTATTTCATTATCTGCTATTGAGATCGTTGCTCCTGCATTTGGTGCAACGAAAGTTCCTCTTCCGGTTGTAGCATAAATCAATCCCTTTAATTCACATATTTTAAATGCTCTTGTTATAGTACTAAGGTTAATATCTAGATAATCCGCCAGCTCTCTTTGAGGGGGTAGCTTTGTGTTTGGAGCAAGATAACCATTTACAATATCATATTCCAGCAAGTTTGCAATAGAAAGGTATAGTGGTGATGTAAGATGATCTCTATTAGGTTTCCAAGTCATTGGGTAGTTTTTAAAAGAATTTACGGGAATACAGACCTCCTAGTATTTCTCTAGGCTACATAAAGATTATTAGTCTTCACATATCCTAAAATTGTGTTGCATACAATTATAACATTGAAACCATACAATAGCAATGATACAATCTGTTTATGATATAAATTGTATGAGGGGGATTGTTTTTAAATTGAAAGTAGAAAGAAAAATTAAAGAATTAGTTAAAGGCTTCATTGATACTATTCCAATAGGGATAAGTGTTTCAATATATGGAGTTGTTTACGGGGTTATGGCATGTAAAGCAGGACTCTCAATATTTGAGACTATAGCCATGTCTGCGTTTATTTTTGCGGGGGCTTCGCAAATGACTGCGGTTCAGATGATAGCAATCGGAAGCAGTCCAGTGTCAATAATAATAACTGTTTTGATTATTAATCTAAGACATTTTTTACTGGCAGCGTCTATGTCACCTCATTTAAAACATGAATCGAAGAAAATGAAAATGCTTAGTTCTTTTTTTATGACAGACGAAAGTTATGCTGTAACATACAGCCATTTCCAGAGTAGCAAGCCTACTGGTTTTTATTTTCTTGGAAGTGGTTTGAATATTTATGTGTTATGGGGTGCGTCGGGGATTATCGGATACTTTTTCGGTAATATTATATCCAGCCAGCTGAATTACATTTTTGATTTTGCCTTTGTAGCTGCATTCATAGGTATGATTGTACCTATGGTAAAAGACTTTCCTACTGTTGTTACAGTGATAGCCTCAGGAGTTATTTCAATAGTAGGAAGCAAATTACTTCCTGGGAAATGGTATATAATCATTGCAGGAATATTAGCAAGTCTAGCGGGGTACCTAGTATCAGGGCTCATGGCTAAAGAAGGTATTGAAGAAGACGTGGTTAAGGGGGAAGCGGATTATGAGCATTAAAATGATATTGATAATACTGGGTGCGGGGCTTGCCACATATTGTACTCGTTTCCCGCTTATGATAATTTCAAGTAAAGGGGAATTACCTCCAAGATTGACCAAGTTCATGAGCTTTATTGCTCCTGCAGTATTAACCTCGCTGATAGTTCCTACTATTTTTATGAAACAGGGCAATATTGATATATCTATTAATAATAATTATATAATTGCCTCAGTTATTACAGCCCTGTCAGCATATTTTTCAAAAAACATGCTGGTAACTGTATTAATTGGTATATGTACTGTGGGGATACTTATGTATCTATTTTAGGGAAAAACTATAACAGTATTGACCTTGGATAAAGTCAAGACATTATTAATAAATTTTATTAATAATGTCTTTTTATTTTGGTAAATTGTTCAATTTAGTAATTAGGATTGCTTTTTATAAATAGTACCTTAACATCTTTATCAGTGGTATTTTTAAATTTATGTTTTTTATTAGGAAGTATTCTCGCAGTATCCCCCTACCTCATATAGAAGAAATTCCTCGTCTTCAAATACTATATATGTTTCTTCATCTAAAACAAATGCTATTTCTTCACCTTCATGTTTCTTTTCGTAATATTAAGGAATCAGTGTCAAGTTCCTCTGTAAACAGTGAAAATAAAAGGATTTTCTAAAAATATATGGGTGGATCAGATAGAATTACTAGATAAAAAAGATACCAAGCTTTTATGGAGGTTGGTTCTTTTTTATAGTGACAGTTTAGTGAGACGTATTATTTATATAACGAATAGTAGTTTTTTTTGAATATGATGGGAATTTGGAGTATAATGACAGTTAAAAATAGCTTCTAGAAAAATTATAAAATAAGGAGAAAGATCGTATGAGTGAAAAGTTGATACAGGGAAAAACAATATATGAATGGAAGAAAGAATATTCTTTGATGAACAAAATTATTTCAACAGAAGAAGTGTTATGGACTAACTCCAGATATGGGAAGTTTGAAGACGCTATAAAAAAGATTTCTTTATCAGAAGAAGATGTAAAAGATGCTGAAGAAAGACTAAAGAGATTTGCTCCATATATAGCTAAAGTTTTTCCAGAAACAGAAAAAACAAATGGAATTATTGAATCTCCTATTGTTAAAATTCCTAATATGCAAAGAAAAATAGAGGAAATATATAATAAAGAAATGTTAGGTCAATTATTACTTAAATGTGATAGTCATCTTGCTATTTCAGGATCAATTAAAGCAAGAGGTGGTATTTATGAAGTTTTAAAACATGCAGAAGATTTAGCTATCGAGAATAATATGATAGCCCTAGAAGATGACTATTCAATTATTGATAGTGATAAGTTTAGAGAGTTTTTTTCTAAGTATTCTATTGCAGTAGGATCAACTGGAAACCTAGGGCTTAGCATTGGAATAATGAGTGCTCAACTAGGATTTAAGGTATACGTTCATATGTCAGCCGATGCAAAGCAATGGAAGAAAGACCTTCTTAGAAGCAAAGGTGTTACAGTAATTGAGTATCAATCAGATTATAGCAAAGCAGTAGAAGAAGGTAGAAAACAAGCACAATCAGACCTAAACATGTATTTTATTGATGATGAAAATTCAACTAACTTATTTTTAGGATATGCAGTTGCGGCTTATAGATTAAAAAAGCAATTGGAAGAAATCAATGTAGTTGTAGATCAGGAACATCCATTATTTGTTTATCTTCCATGTGGAGTTGGCGGTGGCCCTGGTGGGGTAACCTTTGGTTTAAAGCTAGTATTCAAGGACAATGTACATTGCTTCTTTGCTGAACCAACACATTCTCCATGCATGGTCATAGGATTAATGACAGGTATGCATGATAAAGTATCAGTTCAAGATTTTGGAATTGATAACATTACAGATGCAGATGGACTCGCTGTTGGTAGACCTTCAGGTTTCGTAGGGAAAACATTAGAAAACTTAATAAGTGGATCTTATACTGTAAAAGATGAACAATTATATGTACTTTTAAGTGTGCTGTCAGATTCAGAAGATATTCAGTTAGAACCTTCTGCATTAGCTGGAATACATGGTTCAATACAACTATTTAAAGATGATGCTGGACAAAGATATATAGAAAATAACAACTTAAAAGATAAAATGAAAAATGCTTCCCATATTGTTTGGGCTACAGGAGGAAGCATGGTTCCGAAGGATGTAATGGAAGTTTACTACAAAAAGGGAAAAGAGTTATCTAGTACTTCCCTATAACAAATCAACTAAAGGCTTAAAAAAGTACATGTAGGATTTTGGTCTTACATGTACTTTTCTATAGCCAACTTGATAGAAACTTAATTTGATATCTCAGCAAACTTTAATATTTTATATGAAAGATAAAGACTTAAAGTAATATCCGGATTACTTAAATTTAAATTCATAATTTCTTCAATTTTACTAATGCGATAGTCCATAGTATTGCGGTGAATGTTTAATGCATTTGCAGCAGCAGCTATGCTATTTCCATTTGAAAGATAAGCATACAAGCTTTCCGAATAGCTTGTATTATTTCTTCGATCATAATCTATGAGAGTAATTAATGAAGGATTATAAAAACTCTTTAAATCTTTATGCTCTGAGGCTATATCTATAAGGTAATATATTGAATAGTCATCATATGCATAAATAGATTTTCTACCATCCACTCGAATTCCTAAATCAATTGACTTAACAGATTGCAGATAATACTCACGTATATCTGCTATGTCATGGAAACACTGACTTAGTCCTCCAACCAGTTGATGTTTTTCTAGAAATCTAGAAATGTTGTTAAAATAGCCTTTATCTAGAATTTTGGTTTTGCAGCTAAAAATAATAACAAAATTATTGCGGTAAATTAGTGACTTGCCGCCACAAACTAGGCTATTTAAGATCTCTAGCATGTAAGGATGAGTTTTATATTCATTATTGTTCTGAGCAGGACTAATTGTAAGGACATATAGGTTTTCTTCGAAATTCAGATCTATATATTTCAATCTCTGTTTTATATCCTCATGGCTTTGTTTTTTCTCTTCCAATAAATCTATAATAAAATATTCATACTTCTTTCCCTTGCTAGAGGAGAATAAAGAATTTCTTCGCAGCACAGAAGAAATTACATCAGATATAAGATTAAAAAGTTTATTATAACTTTGCTCAAACTGCCTTTCATATTCTATTGTAGAAAGATTTCCTAATACATTACCATCTACTACAATTTTATTTACCAGCCATCTGTGTGGAGATGCTTCGGTTTTAACAAGTATTGGACAACTGCTTTTGTATAATTCATCTATTTTTCCTTGCTCAAGTATTACTGTTATCTCAGTATCTGTAAAGTAATCAACGTTTGTGATTTTACGCCAAAATGGATCATCAACGGATACACCTTGCGTATATCCAAATACCTTAAAATTAATATCATGTAAAAACAGAGGATTTCCAAGAATTTTATGACCTATATTCAGAATGTCTTGAATACTTCCACCAGATAGAAGAGTATTCATTAATTTTAATGAACTTTGAATATAATTACGATGCACCTTTAAGAGGCATCTTATTTCGTTTAAAATTTGAATTGTATCAATATTTTTATTGAGTATTATTATATTTGAATCTAGACGATGTATATATTCAGTAGGAAAAGGTTTATCAGTAATGCACAATATATTCATCGGAATGGCTTTAAAAGGAATTTTCAGTAAATCAGAAGACTTTGCTACATATATAGAATCTGGTTGGAACAGCTTCTGATTCTTATTAAACAATTCAACGGCATGAATAGAAGAATTATCTTTGTTAAAAATATGGAATTCAGGGCTGAATTCCGTAATAGAATCCACAATATCACTAAGAGGTATACACATATAAATCACCTATCATTCTACTTAATTGTAAAAAGTTCTGAATATTTAATTGAATTTTCTGAAATTATCACGATGATATAGGGAAAAATTTATGTTAAATTAATTATATAATATGAAAAAACAAAATACAATGGTTTACAATAATGGATTTTTCTTAAATGTGACGATTGCTTTATACTTTATAGTAGGGGAATTTTACAACTGTATTGAAAATATATAAAGTGTGTAGGAATGGATATTTAAGAGTAAGTTGTTGTAAAAATGTTTTAGAATACTTAAAGGGGGAAAAAATAAATGCTAATTATTGGAGAACTAATAAATACAAGTAGAAAAGCAATACGTGAAGCCGTTGAGAAAAAAGATGGACAATATATTCAGCAGATTGCAAAGGCACAGGAAGAAGCTGGAGCTACATACATTGACGTAAACTGTGGTACATTTATGGAGACTGAGGTTGAAACTATGGAGTGGTTAGTTGAAAACGTTCTGCAGGCAACTACTCTACCATTATGTATAGATAGTCCTAATCCACTAGCTTTGGAGGCAGGATTAAAGAAAGCTGTTAACGGTAAATCAATGATTAATTCAATAACTGATGAAACACCTAGATGGAATGCTGTGCTACCTTTAGTAAAGGAATACAATACAAAAATTGTTGCATTATGCATTGATGATGGTGGAATGCCTAAGGTAAATGAGGACAGAATTAGAATTGCTGACTCAATAATTACCAAGTTAACTGCAGAAGGAGTTAACGTAGATGATATATATATAGACCCTCTTATAAAACCAATAAGTGCAGGAGAAAAGAATGGAATAGAGGTACTGCAAGCAATACAACACATAATGGAAAGTCATCCAGGAGTACATACTACTTGCGGATTAAGTAATATATCTTATGCCTTACCTGCAAGAAAGGTATTAAACAGATTATTTATGGTACAAACTATGGCTCGTGGAATGGATTCATATATAATGGACCCTACAAACAAAGAAATGAGGGCTGCTTTACTTGCATCTCAAACATTACTTGGACAAGATAGATTCTCAAGAAAGTTCATTAAAGGATTCCGTCAAGGATTATATGAGTAATAAGAGTAATTCATTATAGCCCATCTCTTTACTAAGGATAAACTATGCTATTAATGTATATTTTATCCTTAGTAAATTAATTATATTTTATTTATGATTACAAGAGAAGTTATATAATTTAAAAATTCAAGCTATTATATAAAAAAATATTAAACTAGGAGGAATAAATATTATGAGTAAAAAATTAGTAGAAGCAATGGCAGACCTTGATGAAGACGTTCTATTAGAAGAGGTGAAAGCATTAAAAGATCAAGGCGTACCAGAATTAGAAATCATATCCAGTCTTCAAGAGGGTATGGGAATTGTAGGAAAGAGGTTTGAAGAAAAAGAGTACTTCCTATCTGAACTTATTATGTCTGCAGAAGTATTTAATGAAGCTACAAAATTACTAGGCGCAATGGAGGAGTCTGGTTCGTCTAAATATGGAGTTTTTGTTTTAGGAACTATATATGACGATATCCATGACATTGGAAAAAACATTGTAACTACAGTAATGAGAAGCAATGGATTTGAAGTTATTGATTTAGGTGTTGATGTACCTACAGCAAAATTTATTGAAGCAATTAAACAGCACAAGCCTAAAGTAGTTGGTATATCATGTCTTTTAACTACATGTTTTGATAATGTAAAAGAATGTATACAAGCCATAGAAGATGCAGGATTAAAAAATGATACAAAAATATTAGTTGGTGGAGGACCAGTTGATGATGCGGCTGGTAAATATATGGGAGCAGATATTGTAGCTAAGAATGCACAAAACACTGTAGATTATTGTAAAAAATTTGTGGAGGTATAATATTATGAAGACTAATGAAGAATTATATAATCAACGTATTGATAGATTCAGAAAAACATTGGCATTAGAGAAAACTGATAGAACACCTGTTATATTGATGATGGATGCTTTTGCTGCTAAGCACATGGGATTAAAATTGGCAGATATTTGTGGAAAGGATAGTATAAAAACATCAAATAAAGTTATATTAGATTCATTAAAAACCTTTGAAGATGCGGATGGTGTTAATTCATCATATGCTGTAGGACCTGTATTTCCATTAATATTTATGTCTAGGGTTAAGCTTCCAGGACGTGAATTATCAGATGATATGCTTTGGCAAATGGATGAAGCAGAAATGATGAAGCCAGAAGACTATGATACAATTATAAATAAAGGCTGGAATAACTTTATGCCAGGTTATTTAAAAGATAGATTGGGAGTCAATGTTCCTGAGATTATGGAAGACTTGGCCTATGCTCCACAAGCGGATAAGAATATTAGAGATGCTGGCTATGTAGTACATAGTCCTGCTGTAGCTATAACTGTAAATGAGTATTTAAGCGGTGGACGTTCTATGGCAAAATTTATGAGAGACTTATATAAGATGCCAGATAAGGTTGAAGCAACCTTGGAAGTTATTCAGAAAGAAGTAGTTGAAGGTATAAGGCAACAAATTAGAGCAACAAAACCAGATGTTCTTTTCCTTTCTCCAGCACGTGGAGCTAGTGAATTTTTTTCTCCTAAGTTATGGGAGAGATTTGTATGGAAATATATTAAGGAAACAGCAGATGCTATTATAGAAGAAGGTGTTGTATGCGACATACATATTGATGGAAACTGGGAACGTGATTTAGACTACTTTAAGGATTTCCCAAAAGGAAAGATTGTATTTGAAACAGATTCTACAACAGATATTTACAAGATAAAAGAAAAGCTTGGAGGTCATGTATGTATTAAAGGGGATGTACCTGCTGCAAAACTTTGTATTGCTACTGCTGATGAAGTTTATGATTATTCTTCAAAACTTATTAAGGATATGGGAACAGGTTTTATTTTATCCAGCGGATGTTCAATACCTCCAAATGCTAAGGTTGAAAATGTAAAAGCTATGATTTCAGCTGCTACTGGTAGATAGAAAACTCCTAAATTTATATAGGGCGTAGTTCAAATTGAGGTATTAATGTGAACTACGCTTTTTTTGTTTCCACTTTCTATATTCTTGGATAGATAATATAGAAATAGCAACTACAGACGGATTGATAAAATTCTTCATTCGTTTGATATTCTATTGATTTTAGTGTATATTTTTACTTAGAGTTATATTCCTTCAGAATGGAGCAGTAAACGATAAACAATCATTTGAAAATAGATTATACTAAAACATGACATATGAAACGAATGCAACGAAAGGATAACGCAATGAATACCACCGGAAAATTTCGATTTTTGAACCAGACATCTAGGGTTGTTCAACAAAATGAAGATGGTTTTTATACTCTATATAAGATGGACTGCCCGGATGGCAAAGGAGATATGACAATTTATCAGGTTTTTCCTGGCATTGAACTTTTTTTAGCTAATTTTGATTCTACAAGGTGTACTTTTGAACATGAGCCTTATGTTAATACAATGCAAATCAATTATTGTCAGGAAGGACGTGTTGGTTGGCAGCTAAATAGTGGTGCCTGCATGTATCTTGGAGCTGGAGATCTTTCTATTCACATGATGGACAACTGCACTTCATCTACTATGAGTTTTCCATTAAAGCGTTATAGCGGCGTTGGAGTTGTCATTGATTTGGATAAAGTAGCTGCTGATCCCCCAGAAATTCTGCGAGATACAGACATTGATGTCAATGAATTTAAAAGAAAGTTCTGCGAAGATGACCGTTACTTGGTTATGCCTGCCCGTGATGAAATTGAACATATTTTTTCTAAACTTTATTCTTTACCCAATTGTATGCAGAAGCCTTGTTTCAAGCTTAAGGTACAGGAACTGCTGTTATTTCTATGGATGATTGATGTGAACAAGGAAAAGCAACGGGAGCAATATCTATCTCCACAGGTTGAGGTTATCAAAGAAATTCACAAACTACTTGTATCCGATCTGCGTCAAAGACCAACAATTGAAGAGCTGTCTAAAGAATACTTAATTAATACAGCAACATTAAAATCAACCTTCAAAGGTGTTTACGGACAACCTATTGCCACCTACATGAAAGAATACCGCATACGTCAGGCTGCTATTTTACTGCGCCGAAATAATGATACGATATCTGGTATCGCTAAGCAGGTAGGCTATGAAAATCAGAGCAAATTTGCCACAGCTTTCAAGAAAATCATGAATGTTTCTCCAACAGAATATCGATTGCAGCACCAAATAGAGTCTCAGGATATTATTAATTCTTTATAGCCTTAAATCCTAGCATCTGCGACTAACAATCATTTTACAAAAGCTGAATAAATAGCAAAACCATCATAACAAGTCAACTCTTGTTATGATGGTTTTACTGTAGGTTTTTACCACTTTGCTTTTATCTTGTGAAAATGTCCCATCAACTTTCATTAGTTAATCCAAAATTAATTTAATCTTCTAAAATAGCATATCATAATATCGATTGATACTTTTTTCTAATTCTAAGAAATCAATATTCCTTCCAACTCTTATTGTTTCATTCCCATTAATATAAAGTATCAATAATGGGAATGAGAAAACATCATTCATTGCAGCGAACTCTATCTGCTTTTCACCATTAATCTCAATGCTCTTTATGTTAGGATAGAATTCTAGTATTCTTTGGAACTTATCCTTAATCACTTCACAAGCGCCACAAACCTTATTACTAAAATATAAAATAACCATCTTATTTTTACTAATCATATTTGTAATTTCTTCATTATTATTTAGTTCTAACAACAGATCTTCACCTCTATCTGGATTTATTATTTTAAGTTTTTTATAGTATTTGCAATTCCATTATACCAAAATAAAGGCTTTTGAGTAGATTTCTATTATAGCTTGGTTGTTTTTTCATACTCATCTTTATATAACTAATTTTTTTATGATATCTTCAAGAGCGTTTCTTGCAGGAGAATTTTCAGGTAATTTCACCATCGGATTTCCAGAACAATCATATTGATAAACCATATCATCCTGAGGAACAATACCGAGAAGTTCAAGACTTTGTTTCGCGATCTCTTCTAGCGTTCCTTCATTTAATTTGCCTTCTGGTGCTCTGTTTACAATCAAGCCCATATGCTTTGGGTTCATATTAGACTCATTTACCAACTCTGCAATTCTTCCTGCTGCCTGAACTCCTCTTTTGGAACAATCACTGACTAAAATCATGGTATCTACCTTAGGAAGAATTCCCCTGCTGATATGCTCCATTCCAGCTTCATTATCTACCACAATGTACGGGTAATTCCCCTGAAGTTTCTGAATCTGCCTCTCTAGCAGACCATTTACAAAGCAATAGCAACCTTGACCCTGGGAACGTCCCATAATCATTAAATCAAAATCATCCTCTTCCGTTATTGCATCATTCATGCGCATTTCTAGATAATCTGCCTTAGTCATTCCGGCCGGAATCTTACTTTGTAAATCCATTCCTGCTTGTTCTAATTCTTCCCTAACCTGCCCAAGTGTCATGTTCATCTCAACACCCAATACTTCATTTAGATTAGAGTTTGCATCTGCATCCACCGCTAAGATTGGGTTCTTTCTAGCTTGTACTAAATATTGAATCAATAAACCTGTCAGTGTCGTTTTACCAACACCGCCTTTTCCTGCAACTGCAATTACATGTGCCATCGTATTTCTGTATTCTCTCTTTAATTTTTTTATTATTTAATTATTTACAGGTTCAGTATATAAATAACAAGTTCGAGGGTCAATGGTGTTGACTAAGTTCATCCCACTTGGAGTGAAAATCCTCCAAAATGGAGCGAACAGAATAAATTAAAACTGGCCTTCTCATATATCCACTCCATTTCGGAGGATTTATGCTCCAAATAGAAGAACCCTTGGTAAGTCTATTGACCAGTGGTCTTGTTGTACATATACTTAATGTATAAATATATGAGTTGTTGTTCATAAGTTGCTGTGCTAAATTTTATGCGAGAAATAAAAGAGGTGACAACATGATTAAGTTTTATAATAGAAAAACTAAGAAATATGAAATTGAGCAAGTAGCAGGGGGTACATATCTTAAATGTACTTACTCTTCACCTGTTGGTATGAAGCTATTAGAATTAATAGTTAAGAAAAAGCTTTTTTCTAAGATATATGGTTCTTTCTGTGATAGTAAAAGAAGTAAAAACAAGATTATGCCTTTCGTTAGAGAATTTGGTATAGATATGACTATCTTCGAAAAAGAACTAGATCAATTTGAATCATTTAATGATTTTTTCACTAGAAAGTTTGCTAATGAGGCAAGACCTATAGATAACTTATCAAGTACACTGATATCTCCTGGTGATGGCAAACTTTTTGCCTATAATAATATTGACTTGAATAAACTAGCACAAATTAAAGGTTATACCTATAGGCTTGACAAACTTATCGATGCCCCCAATATAATATCAAAGTTTTCGGAAGGTACATGCCTAATCCTTCGTCTTGCGCCAACAGATTACCATAGGTTTCACTTTATAGATAATGGTATATGCGAAGAAACAAAAAAGATAAAGGGTGATTATTACTCTGTGAATCCAATTGCATTAAAGGCAGTACCTGAGCTTTTCTGTAAGAATAAAAGAGAATGGAGTATTTTTCATTCAGATAATTTTGGTGAGGTATTATGTATAGAAGTAGGTGCAACCTTTGTGGGTTCAATAATACAAACCTATGCTCCAGGAAAAAGAGTCAAAATAGGTGATGAAAAAGGATACTTTAAATTTGGAGGCTCTACTACTATATTATTTTTTCAAAAAGGTAAAGTAAAAATTGATGAAGATATAATTGAACAGACTAATAAAGGATATGAAACAAGTGTAGTTTTGGGCGAAAAAATAGGAGAAAGGTCAGTTAGATAACAATGAAACTTTAAAGTAAAGGTATCCGGTTGAATGTATAAAAAAGTAGAGAACATCAGTTATGCTAAGTTTTAGGAGGTGTAGATTATAATGATTGATTTAGAAAAAATGAGTACTGAGGAATTGGAAAAAAGACTTATAAGACTTAAGGAAAACCTTGAGGATATAGAAGAGGAGAGATCCTTTGTATTAGGGCAAAGAGGCATTCATCTTTCCAGTTCCTTAGTAGAAAAATATCAGATTGAAATAAATGATATAAATGAATCTATCAATGAGGTAGAGGAAGTGTTACGAAGAAAACGTGCCAATTAATAAAAATTACAATTACTTATACAATACTTTTATAACAAAAACTAAATGTATATTTATACCCGATGATGGTAAAATATATAAATTTTAAAATAGCAAAACTATAGGAATAAACAAAAAATCAGACAATGTCATGCTATGTGTGTTGTTTGATTTTTTTGTTCTTTTTATACAGGTAAAAGGAGTTATTATATGAATTTTAATACTGAGGGGTGGAAGATATGGAGAAAGAAAATAACTATGAAATTTGTTATGAGAACATGTGCAGGGAATTTGTTAAATATGATCCAGACGAAGTGGCAAGAAAAAGTGGGGCTTATTATGATTCAGAAAAAAAGCAATTTATGTTAACTTGCTTTAATAAAGAATACTTAATTTCTTATCCAGAGGGAAGTATTGTATTAAAAGATGGTAAAGAGAAGGATCTATCTATGGATGTAAATGCAATGTTTTTACTTAAAATGCTCATGCTTAGTTACTTATATCGAGCTACGAACAGCGGTCTAACAGGTAAGCGGGTGCCCCTTAGAGAATTAGAGGGTATTGGTCATGCATATGAGGGCTTTGCAAAGCTCGGTGTAGACAAATTAGCTAAGTTTTTTGGCAGTAAGGAAGAACTTTTTTTGAAGGCTGGACTTAAATTAGGTGGAAAAAAAGTTAGGGTCGGAGATGTGGGAGTAAAGATTAACATATTACCCAATGTGCCTATGATATTTGGTCTGTGGACAACAGATGATGAATTTCCAGCAGATGCTTCTATTCTTTACGATTGCTCTGCAGTTAAAGAACTACATGTAGAAGACTTGGCTGGATTATGCTCTGTAGCTGCTGATGAAATAATTAGAACTGCTAAATCCATTGAGATGAATAGTTAATAATAAGAAAATATTTTATTTGCTTATTGCAGTAAGGAGGTACTTATGATAACTAAAAAAGATAACTATGGGATTCAGGCTGATCGCGCCAGAACCATATTCCTGAAGGAGGATTAGGAAAAACTGATTCAGAAGTTTAATCTTAAAGCAGATCAGTCCTATCTTTATGTGCGATTTATGGACATAACTTACTTGATTGACAGGAATAGTGGCTGTATAAAGAAGACTGCAGACAACGTGACCTTTGTTGAAGACAACAGCTACGATACTACTCTGTCTGTTTTTGATTATTTGTGTTTATCCCAGGAAGAGCGCCAACTGTCCGGTCAGTGGATAAATATGCAGGAGATGGCTCATATGATTCACGCAAGATTGCTAGAAGGGAACGGTGACATGTTTGCAAAGGAGGCAAAACTATTTGCAGCTCACAAAGAAGAACTGGAAAAAGCCTGCAAATATTTCAATGGTAAAAAGATGTCGACGGGTGATGAGAGTTATATACTGGATCTATTTGATTGGGTACCCATATGTTTCTAGTTTTGGGATGGCGATGAGGAGTTTCCACCACAGTTCCGTTTTTTGTGGGATACCAATACGGAGCAGTATCTGCATTATGATGCTCTGTTTAATATTGTGAATATGTTTTTGAAACGTTTGAAGGAAATTGCTAACATTAATGATTAGTTTAAAGCTCGTTAGGGAAATACTCTAGCGAGCTTTTTTATTGCAATAGACGGAAATTACTTAAAAGTTTCAATATAGTATGCTGCTTAATAAGAATCTTTGAAAAAGAAAACCAGAATGACGTACTTCTGTTGAATTAGATCACTGTAGCAAAAATATTATAAATATAATATTTAATTGGAGGTATAAGCTATGAGAAAAGCTATAAAGATTGTAACAATTGGTGGGGGCAGCAGCTATACACCAGAATTGATGGAAGGTTTTATTAAGCGATATGATGAACTTCCAATAAGGGAAATATGGTTAGTTGATATAGAAGAAGGAAAAGAAAAGTTAGAGATTGTTGGAAAATTAGCACAGCGTATGTGGGATGCGACGCCCTATAATGTAAAAGTAGTGACAACTTTGAATAGAAAAGAGGCATTGGCTGGGACTGATTTTGTAACAACACAGTTTAGAGTGGGCTTATTAGATGCAAGAATTAAAGATGAAAGAATACCTTTGTCCCATGGAATGTTGGGGCAAGAAACTAATGGCGCCGGTGGAATGTTTAAGGCATTTAGAACAATTCCAGTAATAAAAGAAATTGTTGATGATATGAAGTTACTATGTCCTGATGCTTGGCTTATTAATTTTACTAATCCTAGTGGAATTATTACAGAGACAATTATTAAGCATTTTGGATGGAAAAAGTGTATTGGATTGTGTAATGTGCCAGTGAATGCAATGATGAATGAACCAAAAGTTATTGGAATGGAGCTTTCTGAGTTAAATTATAAGTTTGCTGGATTAAACCATTTTCATTGGCATAAAGTTTTTAATGAAGATGGAAAAGAAATCACAGCGCAGTTAATAGAGCATATTAACTTACTAAGGAAAAATACGCATTAGCAGAATAATCTATTCTTAATATTATAATTACTAGGATAAAATTTGTTAATTGAAATTCATTAATAATATATTATTTTTACAATGTCATGTTTTTCCTTAGTAAAGAGATGGGCATTAATAAGTAAACTATCTACAGCTACCTAATTGGATATCACTAGTCTTGCTTAAGTTAACTTCCTTAGTTTCTGGTGCCCAAGCAATTGATAGGATTAAACCCAATACTAGTACACCAGTCAACCCAAGCATCGTAGGTACCAGACCTAAATAACAAATACCAACTGGTAGAAGATATGTTCCAACTGCAGACCCCAATCGGCTGATTGCAGTACACATACCGACTCCTTCTGAACGAAGTTCCGTTCCAAAAAGTTCAGGTGGGTATACCCCTGTCAAATTACAAATTGCTGTCATTACAAAGGTGAAAATCAAAAAGCATGTAACAGCAATTACTGAATTGTGTGCAAAGGTAAGAATAAATAATGCCACTGCCATTATTGCATAAGAGTAAATTGTAAATCCTCTGCGGGTAAGTTTAACTGTTAACCAAAGACCAGCTACTCCGCCTATTATAAGAACGAAATTTAACGCTAAGTCTACAGCATGGCTCTCAGCTAAACCCATCTTACCCAATATCAGCGGAAGGAAGGTATAAATTGCAAAGTACGGAATAACCAGTGTACAAAAGAAGAGTCCACCAAAGGCTGTACGCTTCCAATTTTTTTTATTGAAAAGATCTAGGTAATTAGCTTTAGTTGTAACAACTTCTTCATCAATTACAACGTTAGGACCAAAGTATTTCGCTATAATTTGACTGGCTTCTTCCACACGTCCCTTACTAATAAGCCATCTTGGAGATTCAGGTGTTCCCGCTCTTAGTAATAACACTAGTCCTGCAGGTATTGCAGTACTAGCAAGCATCCATCTCCATACATCTAGAGAAGAAATTGACATGCAAAGGATTCCAATTATATTTGCAGCAACATATCCAACTGTCCATACTACACTTAGAGCTCCAAGCAAAACCCCTCTATGCTTTTTAGGAGAAAATTCAGCAAGCAGAGCTACTCCAACTGCGTAGTCTCCACCCAATCCAAAGCCTATAACAATTCGTAAAAAAAACAACTGAGCAGGATCAGTGACAAAGAGCTGAAGAGCAGAAGCAAGTGTTATTATAATAAAGTTAAAAAGAAATATTTTTTGTCTACCTATGCGTCCTGACAAACCTCCCAGTATTATACTGCCCAAAAAAAGTCCCATTAAAGCAGAAGCTCCTAATAATCCCATCCACTCAGGGCTGAGGTAAATTTGTTTGCCCATGAGAACAATAGCAAAACCAATAGTTCCAAGAGCGTAACCATCAGTAAAGTGTGCACCAAAAGTCAGTGCAGTGATTTTTATGTGAAACCTATTAAGTGGAAGATCATCTAAGTTAATTGATTCAGTACTCATAAACTAGTCCCCCCATTTTTCAATATTTAACTTCGCACAGGATTTTTTGAAGAACACGGTACATTACACATACATTTACCGCATGCATCTCCTAAACCTATGGAGTACTCTGGTATATTATCATTATAAATTTGGTCGTTACATCTTTTTTTATTTACAAAAGGATACCCATTTTCGGTAGAAATTGCACTGACTACACAATTTCATTATTCATTGCCATCATCCTCAATTCTATCATCATTCAGTAGCTCCTTTTTTTAAAACTATTTTAAAAGTTTTATATGATTTATTTAAAGCAAAGTTCATTCCAAAGTTATTTATCAATACTTAGTGTAAAAAAGCAAAGAATAATAACTTAACAGTTACCAATCTTTGCTTTAATATTAAAGCATAATGTATAATAGAAATAAAACTGAACAAATTACAAACTTATAGCAAATCACTGTATATAGCATTTGTTTCAAAAAATAATATCTTAGGATTTGTGTGAAATTCACCGTGATAATGTAATTAGTGTAAATAAATGGTTAATAAGTAAAATATGACTTAAAATTGTACGTATGTCTAGTTTTATTACGTCCATAAACAGTACACTTATTCTTTAGTAGGGGAAGGGGAATACATTTATGATAGGGGAAAATCAAAAATTAATTGACTTAGAAGAAGAATTATTAAAATTAAAGCTTAAGATTTCTGAATATGAGAAGAAAAATATTTTGCTTGAGAATATATTAGAACAAATTGATGAAGCAATATATGCTTATGATAAGGCTGGTAGATTAATTTATATGAATAGTGTAAGTGAAAAAATTGAAGGTCAAAAAAGAGATATGTTAATAGGAAAAAAAGAAACAGAAATTTGGGGCACAAATTTAGCACTGACACTACTTCAAGATAAAAATACTATAGAAAATGAAAGAATGTATTACACAATCTCAAATGGTAAACGAGTTCATATTATGCATAGTATGTATCCGTATTTTGATAATAATGAAATTAAGGGATGTTTTTCTATTACTAAAGATGTAACACAAATAGATGATATGTTATTGAATATATATGAGTTGCAGCAACAATTACGAACTAGTAAAAAAACAGATATTCCGATTAATGGGACAAGATTTAGCTTAAATGATATTATAGGTGAGAGTCAAATAATGAAAAAATGTGTTGAAAGCGCATATAAAGTTTCTAAGCATAAATCTAATATTTTAATATATGGAGAGACAGGTACAGGAAAAGAATTATTCGCTCAAGGAATTCATAATGCTGCAAGTAATCATAAGGAACCGTTTATAGCGATAAATTGTTCAGCTATTCCTAGTAACTTATTGGAAAGTCTATTATTTGGAACAATAAAGGGATCGTTTACAGGGGCTTTAGAAACTAAGGGACTATTTGAACAAGCTGGAGAAGGAACTCTATTTTTAGATGAAGTAAATTCTATGCCTATAGATATGCAGCCCAAATTATTGCGAGTATTGCAGGAGAAAAGATACAGGAGGATAGGAGATACCAAAGACAAAAATGTAAGGTGTAGAGTTATAAGCTCTACTAATATAGATCCTGCTGAAGCAATAAGTTTAGGTCAAATAAGGCAAGATTTATATTATAGAATTGCCACTGTAACTATTACAATACCACCATTAAGAGAACGGAAATCAGATATTTATTTACTAATATATCATTTTGTGGACAAGTACAACAAGATTTTTAATACAAAGTTTGAATCAATAGACAATAGATTAATAGAGTCTTGTAATAATTATAATTGGCCTGGTAATGTTAGAGAATTAGAACATATGATAGAAAGTGCATTGAATCTTTCTGAAAGCTATGAAGAAACATTATCTTTAGATTTATTTCCAGTTTTAATTAATAATGAAGATATACATAATCAACACCAGGTTTCTAAAGTAGATTGCTTTAGAGGTATAAAGAAAATAGATTTAAATAAGGAACTAAATAATTATGAAATGGAATTGATTAAAAATGCTTTAGTGGATAATAAGGGAAACATGGCAGCAACAGCTCGGCAGTTATCAATTCACAGAAGTGTTTTATATAATAAACTGAAAAAATTAGATATGAATTTAAATAAGCTAACAGAATATGTATTAAAATAATACTATGTGACTATAAATTAGACACGATTATATAACGTTTCGGTTTACAGTTATACATGCAATTGAGTCTAGTAAATTAAAACAATTTTTCAGAGGTTGATTTGTATAAGAAAACAAAATATTGTAGTTTAAATGACTTTCAGTGATTGAAAGTTATTTTTTTTTTCTGGCACAAACTTTGCTTTATAGTAAAGTGTCAACAAAAATTAATATAAGGGGGATGTAATTATGGATCATCAAAAAGAATTATTAGCTGTAGAGCAAATTCACCAAGCTAGTTTAAAAATACTTGATGAAATTGGGATTAAGTTTGGGAGTGAAAAAGTAAATGAAATCTTTAGAGCAAATGGATTTAGACAAGAAAATGGAAGGACATATTTTACCGAGGAGCAAGTTAACAAATATTTAAACATGGCAACCAAAGAATTCACTGTTTATGGAAGAGATGAAGATTATTTCATAAACGTAAATACAGAGGAGGTAAATTATTGTCCAGGCTATGGATCACCGATGATAACTAATGTAGATGGAAGTGTTAGACCAGCTTTATTTGATGACTATCTAAAAATGGCTAATTTATTTCATATGGAAAAATCATTTAAAGTAAACGGGGGTATTCTTGTTCAACCATCAGATATAGCTCCAGAAATAAGTATACCGGCAATGGTATATGCTGCAATAAAACGTTCCTCAAAAGTAATCTTTGGTATTCAAGGAGTTAAAAAGGATCAAGTAGATATATTTAATATGTTGGAAATTGTATTTGGAGGTAAAGAGGAATTAAGAAAAAAGGCCAGATATATAGTATTACCAACGCCTACTAGTCCCCTTAGAGTAGAGTCAAGTGCAATAGAGACATTACTTCTAGGTTGTGAATATAATCAACCTATTGCTGTTTGTTCAGCTTGTATGCCAGGTGCAACATCACCTGTTACTCTAGCAGGTTCAATTGCAATGTGTAATGCTGAGATGCTAAGTTGTATAGTATTAACCCAGCTTGTAAATCCAGGGAATCCTGTAATGGAGTTGTTTGCTTGTTATGGTTCAAATGTTCAATCAGGAAATGCATCGATAGGTTCACCAGAGCTTATTAAAGCTGCTAGATACGGATCATTACTTGCTAAAAAGTATGGATTAGCTTGTAGAAGTGGCGGTGCTTTAAGTGATGCAAAAGGTGTCACTGCTCAGGCTGGAGTTGAAACAGCTATGTGTTTATTCCACACTAATTTATATAAAGGAAATATTGCCATGCATTCAGCTGGTATTTTAGACTCCTTTGCAACAATGAGCTATGAAAAATTAATGCTAGATTTTGAAGTAATAGATAGATGTGCTAATTATTTTGAAGATATCGAAGTAAATGAAAATACTTTGGCTTTTGATACTATAAAAGATGTAGCAGTAAATGGTGGTGTTTTCTTAAATAAAAAGCATACAGTTAAAAACTGTAGAAAAGCTTATATTCCTCAAGTAAGTTTAAGATCTAGTTTGCCAGCAGGAAAAGATCCTAATGAAGCACTTTATGAATCTATGCATAAAAGAATGGAGAAACAGTTAGCATCTTATGTTAAACCAAAATTAGATCCTGCAATTGAAAAACAACTAGATGAATATATGTTAACCATTGGAATGAAGCCAGAAGATATTGAAAAAGTTTAATATGATAATAATTTAAGATTAATTTAATTAAGGGAGGAATAATTATGAGTATAAAAAATGTATTTGATGCTGTATTAGATCTTGACGAGGAGGTTGTAGTAGAAGCAGTAAAAGCTGAAATAGAAACAGGAACGAATGTAAACGATGTATTGGAACAAGGTCTAATTGCTGCAATGGATGAAGTAGGTAAAAGGTTTTCAGAAGGAGATTTGTTTGTACCTGAAATGTTAATGGCAGCAGAAGCTATGAAGGCTGGATTAGAGCAAGTAAAACCATTATTAAAAGGTGAAGCTGCACAAAGTAAAGGAATATTTATTATTGGAACTGTAAAAGGAGATTTACATGATATAGGTAAAAATCTTTGCGCTATGATGGTTGAAGGTGCTGGATATGATGTAATAGATCTAGGTATAGATGTAGAGCCTGAAGTTTTTGTAGAGAGAATAAAAGAAACAGGAGCACCTGTTATAGCTCTTTCAGCTCTTTTAACAACTACTATGCCGGCTATGGCAGAAACAATAGAAAAAGTAAGAGCAGCAGGCTTAGATACAAAAGTATTAGTAGGTGGAGCACCTGTATCTCAACAATATGCAGACAAGATTGGTGCTAATGGATATAGTGATGATGCCCCTGGATGTGTTGAATTAGTGAAGAAATTTATGACATTAGCGAATTCTTAAGTTTTATAAATTTATCACTTATTACAGAGCTGACTGTTGTAAAAAATGGGTTCACCAGTCAGCTTTAACTTAATTATTTAATAGGAGTTGATTAGATATGTATATAGTTGGAGAATTAATAAATGCAAGTCGTAAGCTAGTTGGGCAAGCGATAAGAGAGCAAAATAGTGAATATATAAAACAAATAGCTAAAGAACAAGAAGAAGCAGGTGCAAATTATATAGATGTAAATGCAGGTATTTTTGTTGAAGAAGAGCCGGAATATCTTGAGTGGCTAGTAAAAAATGTTCAAGAGGCTGTAAACATACCTTGCTGCATAGATAGTCCAAGTTCAGTGGCACTAGAAAGAGGACTTGCTGCACATACAAAAGGATTTCCCATGATAAATTCAATATCTTTAGAAAAAGATAGATACGATCAAGTTTTGTCTATAGTAAGAAACACAGATTTAAAGGTTGTTGCTTTATGTATGAGTGATAAAGGAATGCCTCAAACAAGAAATGAAAGAGTACTAATTGCAGATCAATTGGTAAATAGTTTGGTGAAAAATGGTGTAAAAGCCGAAAATATTTTTCTTGACCCGCTAGTGCAGCCTATTGGAACTAATGATACTTTTGGAATTGAATTTATTGATGCTGTTGAAGATATAAGAAAGGCGTTTCCAGAAGTACATTTTATGTGTGGATTATCAAATATTTCCTTTGGGTTGCCTGAGAGAAAATATATGAATAGTATATTTGCAACAATGGCAATAGCTAAAGGACTTGATGGACTGATGGTAAATCCATTAGATAAAAAAATGATGGCCAATATTATTGTTGCTGAGACATTAGCTGGAAAAGATAAGTCCTGTATGAAATATTTAAAAGCATTTAGGAAGAAGAAATTTGAATTTTGAAATAATTTATAGTGGCATGTGATTTGCTTAGTATATTAATACAAGGAAAGGGGGAATAGAATTGGATAGTAAAAAACATTCTTTTAAAAGATGGATTATGCTAAGCATATTATGCTTAGGCGGTGGTATTATATATCAATTGCCATTTTTAAGATTTGCTTACTATATTCCAATGCAAAAAGCTTTAGGCCTAACAAACATGCAAATAGGAAACCTATCAAGTGTCTATGGAATTGTCGCAATGATTTGTTATTTTCCTGGGGGATGGCTTGCTGACCGTTTTTCGTGCAGAAAAATGCTAGCATTTTCCTTTGTGGCTACTGGTTTAGGAGGTTTTTATTTTTCTACATTTCCATCATACAGAATGTGTATAATACTACACGCGTTCTGGGGATGTGTTACTATTTTTACCTATTGGGCTGCACTAATAAAAGCAGTCAGAATGTTGGGGGATAGTTCAGAACAGGGAAGATTATACGGTCTTCTTGAAGGCGGTAGAGGATTAGTATCAACACTAGCTGGTCTAGCTATTCTAAACGTATTTGCCAAAATGGGCCAAGATACTTATGGATTAGCATGGGTTATTAATTTGTATGCTGGTCTTTCAATAATAGTAGGTATACTTACCTGGTTCGTATTGGAAGATTCCGAGAAAGAAGAAAATCCAAGTTCAGTACTGAAGGATACAATTTTAGTAGTAAAGGATCCTAGGGTTTGGCTAATCGCATTAATAATATTTACAACTTATTCTGTATACTGTGGGCAAACTTATTTGACTCCTTACGTAACTACGGTTTATGGTGCTTCGGTAGCAATTGGAGCTTTACTTGGAATAATTCGTTCGTACGTGCTTCAAATGGCTGGCGGAGCTACTTCTGGATTCATAGCTGATAAAATAGGATCTTCTGCTAAGGTACTATTTGTAGGGTATATTATGCTAATTATTTGTTTAGCAATATTTATAATACTTCCTGGTAATAAAGCTCTTCTTCCAATTGTAATAGTGAACATGTTAGTTTTAGGATTTGTAGACTATGGAATGAGAGGAATTTATTTTGCCACAGTAGATGAGGTGAAAATTTCTATTTCTGTTGCTGGGGCAGCAGTTGGTTTTGCATCATTTATTGGATATATTCCAGATGCATTTATATATACCCTTATGGGTAACTGGTTGGACAAATACCCAGGGCAATTAGGATATAAGTATATTTTTATATTTCTTTTTGTGATGGAAGTAATAGGTCTAATAGTCTCAATGCTGTTGCTTAGGCTCATAAAGAAAAATTCATATCATACCTCTGGAGAAGATTTCTCTATAGATAAATAAATCCACAGAGTAGAACTATTAAAATAGCAATTTCAAAAGTATGTTGAAGTTTTAGATAAAAGAGAAATTTCAACATACTTTTATATTTTGCTATATTTATTTTTTATAGTGACAGCCTAATGAGATTTGTAGAAATATGATTCCATTTGACCCAGAAAAAGCACAACTGTAATGGCAATAAAACTGCAATAATATACTATATGTCATTTGATTTTAAGAGGAAAAGATGAAGCATTGTGTAATGAATTACTTTTATCTCTTGCAGATAGCTATACTCAAACTAATCTTTATATAAGTTGCAAGAAAGATAGTACTATAATTAGAAAAGCAAAAGATATGATTTATTGTAGCTTAGAAAATGTATTAAGACTTGATGACATTTGTAAAGAGCTTGATATGTCAAAATTTCAGTTTATCAGATTATTTAAAGCTAATACTGGAATTTCACCATACCAATATTTTCTTAACTGTAAGTTAGAACTTGCAAAGCAGTTAATAGAAAAAAGCAAGGATATTTATTCGGCAGTAGCAGAATGTGGTTTTGTTGATTTAACACATTTAAATAAGCATTTTAAAAGCATATATGGAATAACAGCATTTGAATATATGCCACACCTAAATTGAGGACGAGTTTTTAAAGTGAAATTTGATATAAGCAGAAATATCTTTATAATTAGTATCCAAGCAGTCTGTGTTAACTCTCGACACAGACTTTTTTTATTGATATTTATTCGATGACTACTCGATCTAAAACTCCAAACTTATTAAAGTTTTAACTTTATATTCCAATAAATGTATAGTATATCTATATTGCTATTCTGAGAAAATTGATATATAATAATCACGTTAGTTTATTGAGAATGAGTTTCAAGTTCAAGTAATAAATAATATCATTATTGTTTAGTTTGAAATTTATATAGTGAGCTTGGAAACTAGTTCCCAATAGGTTCAAAAAAGACTTTAAGGCATTAGTCCGATGACTACCCGCTCTAATACTTCTAGCTTATATGAAACTCCTCTTCCTAATGTCAGAGGAGTAAGCGATTCGCACCAAATCATAGATTTGGGCTCTCTGCTTAACTGGGAGTAAAGAGCGGCTATGTCCCTGGATTCGTTCAACTAAGAATCAGGTGGGGGTTGAAACCCCATCTGATTCAAGTTTACACTTCATAGAAAGGGTGATAAAAACAAGTTGGTAAAGTACATAATAAAAAGGTTAATCTATTTAATACCTGTTTTACTTGGAATTACATTTTTAACTTTTGCGCTTACATATCTTTCACCGGGGGATCCGGCAGAACTAATGCTTAGCGCCACTGGAGTTACTCCTTCGCCAGAACTTATACAACAAGTTAGAGAAGGACTAGGATTAAATAAACCCTTTCTTACTCAGTATTTACATTGGTTGACAGATGTGTTTAAGGGGGATTTTGGTACTTCCTATAAATATAACAAGCCTGTATTAGATTTGATATTAAGAGCTTTGCCTGCTACTTTTAAGCTTGCAGGGATGACCATACTAATGACGACGATTATAGCACTGCCATTAGGGATAATATCAGCATTACATAGGAATAAGGCACTAGATAACATAATAAGAGCAGTGTCATTTCTTGGAATATCACTGCCAGCACCTTGGATAGCACTAATACTGATGTACATATTTGCACTGAAACTTAAAGTTTTGCCTGTGATGGGCAGCTCAAACTGGACAAGTATCATATTGCCTTCCGCTTCTATGACTATTTTATTGGCATCTAGATATACAAGACAGGTAAGGGTATCCATATTGGAAGAGATATCTCAGGAGTATGTAATAGGTGCAAAAGCTAGAGGAATTAAAGGTAGAGTAATATTATTAAGACACGTTCTAAGAAGTTCAGTAGTTCCTATAATAACCTTACTAGGATTATCTTTTGGAGTACTGCTTGGAGGAGCAGTGATTATAGAAACTATTTTTTCTTGGCCGGGAGTGGGCAAGCTGGCTATAGAGGCCATATTTACAAGAGATTATCCATTGATACAAGGCTATGTTGTATGGATGACAGTTATTTACATGTTGATTAATATGTTGGTGGATATTTCCTATTATATTTTAGATCCACGTATCCGTTTAGAAAAGAGGGCTTAACTTGGAAGACATTATCTTAGTTTTAAGAAAAAATAAATCCTTTATGGTTTATTGTATATTAGCACTTGTTTTAGTTTTAATAAGCATACTTGCGCCATTTATAGCGCCTCATGATCCACTGAAAGCAGATATGGCAAATTCACTAAAGGGATCAAGTGATATTTTCCTTATAGGTACAGATCAATTAGGAAGAGATCTGTTTTCTAGAATTCTATATGGTGCACTAAATTCCTTAAAGATGACTTTTATTCTAGTAATAATAGTATTTATAGTTGGGACAACTTTAGGTACACTAGCAGGTTATTTTGGTGGGATAGTAGATGTAATAATAATGCGATTTTGTGATGTTTTTCTTGCTTTCCCTGGAATTATTTTTGCTATCGCTATTGCGGGAGTCCTTGGACCTAGTTCAATAAATACAATCATAGCTTTAGCTGTGGTGAATTGGGCTAAATATGCAAGAGTAAGCCGAGGGCTAGCAATGTCTATAAGAAAGAAAGATTACATTAAAGCTGCAAAAATGGGCGGCGCAAGACAATACCAAATAATTTTAAAATATGTATTACCTAATATAATTCCATCCCTTATTGTAATGGCTGCTATGGATATAGGAAGTATGCTGCTTGAAATATCATCCCTTTCCTTTTTAGGTCTTGGCGCACAGCCGCCTACGCCTGAATGGGGGTATATGATAAATGAAGGCAGAGCATACATACAAACTGCACCATGGCTTATGATATACCCAGGCATTGCAATGTTTATAACTGTAACAGTATTCAATCTACTGGGAGAAGGTATTAGAGATATATTAGATCCAAATGAAGAATATTAAGGAGAGATTTAAAAATGAAGAAAAAATTAGCAATTATAGGCTTAATAGCCATGTTATGTACAAGCTTTGCGGGATGCAAGAGTAATAATTCTGCGGATAAAACTACGAGTAACGAAACAAAAAATATTACAGTGGGATTGAATCTGTATCAAACAAATTTAGATCCTGCTCTTGAATGGAACGGCTGGTATGTTTCCATGTATGGTATAGGAGAAACTTTGGTTAAGTTTAACAAAAATATGGAGATAGAGCCTTCACTTGCTGACACATGGAAGAAGGTAGACGACTTAACTTGGCAGTTTCATATTAGAGACGGAGTTAAATTCCATAACGGTAATCCTCTTACTGCAAATGCTGTAAAGGCATCTATGGAAAGAGCACTGAAAGCAAACCCAAGAACACAGGAAATGCTAGTAGTTAACTCAATAGTAGCAGATGGACAAAATCTTACTATAACTACAAAAACACCACATACAACACTTTTAGGGAATCTTGCTGATCCTATTAACTCAATTATTGATGCTAGTGCTGCTGCAGATACAGTTGCTAAAGCTCCAATAGGTACAGGTCCCTTTAAAATTAAATCCTATACTGATGGTTCACAGGTAGTAGTAGAAAGATATAACGATTATTGGGGCGGAAAAGCACTTATAAACGAGGCTACTTTTAAGTATATTAAAGACGATAATACCCGTTCAATGGCTCTACAATCAGGAGAAATTGACGTAGCAAACAATGTTTCAATCAATAATTTGTCGTTATTTGAAGATAAGTCAAAATATACTATAAGCACAACTACTAGTCTTAGAATAGTAATGTCATATTTTAATTTTAATAATGAGTTCTTAAAAGATCCAGCAGTTCGTAAGGCTATAGCCCTAGGGGTTGATAGAGAATCTTACAGCAAATCACTACTTAAGGGCACTGCTGTAGCTGCAGTAGGACCTTTCCCAGGATCACTTCCTTTTGGAAATAAGAACCTTATGGGATATACATATAACAAAGCAGAAGCAACTAAGACATTAAATGATGCAGGTTATAAAGATACGGATGGCGATGGAATATTAGAGAAGAATGGCAAAAAATTAGCGTTAAATATTGCGGTATTCCCAACCCGTGCGGAAATTCCGGTAATTGGTGAAGCAATGCAAGCTCAACTTAAAGAAATTGGTATAGCTGCCAATTTAAAATCTTATGAAACAGTTAATCCGATACTAAAGAGTGGGGATTTTGATCTTTCCTTATACAATGTAAATACAGCGACTACAGGAGATCCTCAATCCTTCTTAGAGTTATATTATAGAACTGGTGGAAGCACAAACTTTGGAAAATATAGTAACCCAACTGTAGATGCCCTAATCGATAAATTTAAAACTGAATATGATATTGAAAAAAGAAATGAGATTGCTACAAAAGTACAACAAACTTTATTAGAGGATAATGCAGGATTATTCCTTGTAAATCCAATGAGTAATAGAGTAAGCAAAAGTACAGTTACAGGAATGGAAGTTTATCCAATAGATTTCTATATGTTGGATAACAAAGTAGATAAAAAATGATAGAAAAGAACTTTTTAAATATAAATAATGTTTCTATAAAGTATGGTAGGCAAGAGCCTGTAGTGAAAAATGTAAGTATGTCCATCGGACATAATGAGATAGTTGGTATAGTAGGTGAAAGTGGCAGCGGAAAGTCCACACTTTTACGCTCTATATTAGGAATATTGCCTACGGGAAGCAGCATCTCTTCTGGGAATATTATTTTTAAAGACAGAAATCTTCTTGAATTCTCTAAGAAAGAATGGAGAGAAATTCGAGGAAATAGGATAGCCATCATATTTCAGGACGCAGGAAGATCCTTAACTCCTATCTTAAAAATTGGAGATCAATTTATTGAAACCATAAGGAGTCATTTTGATATTTCAAAAGCTGACGCACATGATAAAGCTATAGATATGCTTGGAAAAATGCAGCTGCCTGATGCAAGCCGTGTAATGAATTCATATCCACTTGAATTAAGCGGCGGTATGAAGCAGAGAGTAGCTATAGCCATGGCAATGATTATGGAACCAGAACTTCTTCTAGCTGATGAGCCAACTAGTTCTCTTGATGTAACTGTCCAAGCACAGGTGGTAAGAGAAATGATGGAGCTGAGGAAAAATTTTAACACAACCATAATAATGGTTACACATAATATGGGGGTAGCATCTTATATGTGTGATAAAATTGCAGTAATGCGTCAGGGTGAATTAGTGGAATGGGGACTTAAAGATCAGGTTATAAATAATCCAAAGAGTGAATATACAAGAAGCCTGCTGTCAGCAGTACCTGAACTGGGAGGATACAACATTGAGGGAAAAGAAAGAACCGGTACTTAAAGTAAGAAATCTTACAAAGAAGTTTAATTTACAAGATGGCAAGAAATTAACTGCAGTTAACAATGTAAGTTTTGAATTATATCCAGGTGAATGCTTAGGCATCGTTGGTGAAAGCGGATGTGGTAAAAGCACCATAGCAAAAGTTCTTACTCAATTGGAGAGTGTAACCTCAGGGAATATTACCTATAATAACAGAGATATTACCCATTTAAAGGGCGAAGAAGTTAGACAAAACCGAAGGAAAATCCAGATGATATTTCAGGATGCTGCTGAATCCTTCAATCCCCGTATGAAAATTGGACATATTGTAAGTGAGCCATTGTTAAACTTTAAGCTTATGAATAAAGGTGAGGCTGAAAGTGAAGCAAAAAAACTGCTAGCAATGGTTGGACTCACTGAGGATTTTATGGGGAGATATCCACATCAGTTAAGCGGGGGACAAAAGCAAAGGGTCGCAATAGCAAGAGCAATATCTCTAGAGCCAGAAATCGTAATATGTGACGAAGCCACATCAGCCTTAGATGTTTCTATACAGGAGCAGGTAATTAAACTTCTTATGGATTTGCAGAAAAAGAAGGGATTGTCATATGTTTTTATCGGCCATGATCTAGCAGTAGTTAGAAATATAAGTCATAGAATCATAGTGATGTATCTTGGACGAATTGTTGAAGTAATTGATAGCAATAAGCTTACTACAGACGCTGCTCATCCATATACGAAAGCGCTATTAGCATCAGTATTCTCCGTTAATAGGAAGAATAGCACTGAAATTGGAATAATAAAAGGGGAGCCGCCAAGTCCATCTGATATACAGCCTGGATGCGGATTTAGTTCAAGATGTACAAAATGTATAGATAAATGCTTGAAGGAAAAGCCAGAGCTAAAAGAAATAGCAAAAGATCACTTCGCAGCTTGTCATCAGATAGGAGATGAGCAAATTAAAGATGTTAAAGTTTAACGTACAAAAAATATTTACTACCAAGAAATATATAGTTTTATTAGCTATTTTATGTACCTTTCTATGGGGGAGCGCATATCCGGTGATTAAACTAGGCTATGATATTTTTGATATACAATCAAATGATAGTTTCTTAAAATTAATATTTGCTGGATATAGATTTTTAGTAGCCGGAATAATTCTAATGATTATACAGAAATTAATGGGAAAAAGTATAATGCCCAAATCTGTATCAGATTTTAAGAGCTTTGTATTTTTAGGAATTGTGTATACACTAATGCAATATGTTTTTCTTTATATAGGTATGGCAAATACCACAGGGGTAAAGAGTTCTATACTTGGTTCCTTAAGTTCTTTCATAAATATAGTCCTTGTTCACTTTGTTTATAAGGATGACAAGCTGTCTACAAAGAAGATTATAGGTTGTGCTATAGGTTTCTTATCAATTATAGTGCTTAACTTTCAAGGTGGAGGCATAGGTGGATCCTTCAAATTAATGGGTGATGGATTTTTAATTTTCTCAGCATTAATGGGTTCAATTGGAAGTATATACAATAAAAATCTTGTAAAGACCAATGATGTATTTGTTACAACGGCGTGGCAGCTTATATTTGGAAGCTTAATGCTTATAGCAATAGGAAAATCAGCTGGTGGAACGCTGCACATTGCATCGGCAGAATCTGGAATACTATTATTGTATATGGCTCTTTTATCCTCTGTGGCACTAGTAGTATGGTCAACCCTATATAAATATAATAAAGTTGGAAAGATAACTATGTACAACTTTTTAACACCTATATTCGGTGCAATACTATCTGCTTTTCTACTAGGAGAGACAATATTTGAGGTAAAGAACTTGGTAGCCTTAGTTTTAGCTTGCACAGGTATATGGATTGTTAACAAATAACCAGTGCTTTCGTTTTGTGTCTTATGCAAAATAGGAATCAGTGAGAATGTACTCACTGATTCCTATTTTTATACCATATACTTGTTGATATATTGTATTGGGAATAGTTGATTGCATGATTTCCACTTCTGATAATGCCATATTAATTTATAAATCTAAATATATGAATATCCTTTGAAAATTGAATAATGTAGTGTTTGATGATGATTTTATTTTGATTGTTATTATAAATTATTTTCAAAAACGTGGTATAATTGCCAGTAGATAACTCACAATCGTGAATAAGGGTGAAACAAAGATTGTTAATATTTGGGTGGTGGTCAGATGAAAGCAATACCAAATTGTATATCGTTTAGTAGAATATTTTTTTCTTTAATTTTGATTTTTGTTAAGCCATTAAGTGTAGCCTTTTACGCAATATATATTATTTGTGGATTCAGCGATATTATGGATGGGTTTATTGCGAGAAAGACAGGGACAACAAGCGGATTTGGCGCAAAGCTTGATTCCATGGCTGACATGATAACGGACTGTGTATTATTATTTGTGTTTTATCCAATTGTAAATCCTGCAACCGAAATCGTCATTTGGATTATTTCAATTGCTATTATCAGATTAGCATCGATGGTTGTGGCTTTGAAAAAATATAAAACCTTTGTAAGTATTCACACTTACGGAAATAAAATCACCGGTATAGTTTTATTCATATTTCCAATATTGCTTCCCTATATCAATACAAATGTGTTGATGTATATAATTTGTGTTGTGGCAAGCATATCAGGAATTGAGGAATTGATTATTCAGCTGACATCAAGTGAACTGCAAGTAAACAGGCAAAGTATATTCACAAAATGAGAATAATCTTTGGGTTTATTTAATACGCAATGTTCTTTTCTTGTGTCACAAGTGTAAATTATGAAGAATTATTAACTGAGGTCAGAATGCTATTGCAGGTTACAGCAAAGGGAAAAAACTTTGATTGTGTATCACGTTCATTCGCGCCTAAACTTAATGTTACGGAGGACTCGGTTTGCGGCTCAGGCCACTGCCGTATAGTTCCATTTTGGACAAACAAGATAGGAAAGAACAACATTATTGCATACCAGGCTTCAAGAAGAGATGGAACCTTGTATTGCAAAGTTGAGGGCAACCGCATTAAAATGAGCGGAAAAGCAGCACTGTATTCTATTGCAGACATCAATTTATTTTAAGGGAAGTTTGGACTTCCCCTAATAATCCTTCGTTATTTTCCTGTTGCTGCCGAAACCATAGCTTTTACATTTTCAACTTTGGCATTTGGAGGTACTCCGCATCCAGAACCAAGGATAAAGCCTGTTCCCATGTCCTTTATCAGTTGAGTACTGTAATTGTATACTTCATCAGGAGCTCCAAGAGTAAGTTTTGCAGCTTGCACATCTCTTTTAATACACATACGGTCTCCCAGCTTTTCTTTTATTTTATGAAGTGAAAACTTGAATCAGATGGAGTTTCAAACTCCACCTGATTCTTAGTTGAACGAATCCAGGAACGTAACCGTTCTTTACTCCCACTTTGAAGAAGATGGGAGTATTAGATCGGGTAGTAATCGGATAAATATCTGTTGTGCCGTCTGTTTCAAAAACACAGGTGCCTTTTGGAAAATTCTTATTTATCTTTGTAGCATAAAAATTGTTTTGAAATTCCGTAAAACCTTTATTTATTATGGTATCATAGTCATCGACAGTCATAAATTCACGCTCATCAATCTGCCAAAGCATATTGTCAGGCAGCTCACGGCCGGGAAGTTTTAAATTGGAAAAAAATATCATGCCCATCAAATACAAAATATTTCACTCCATCAATTTGAACATTATTTGAGATTTCTGAATTTGATACATAATCAGATAATTTAATTGAATATGATCATAATAACCATACAGATAATATGAAAACACTATATACCTATCTAAAAAACGAAAGAAGGGTAGCAGCAACAGCCAATGATTTGCAGATTCACCGGAATACTTTGATATCACGTATTAAGATGATAGAAGAAATCATGGATATTAACCTAGATGATGTTGATATAATATTTCATCTCTATTTAACTTTTAAAATTCTAATATTTACTAAATCATTAAATTTTAAGTTCTAAGAATGGGAAGTGTAAAACCATATAGAAAATTACAAAGATTAAAGTCCTCATTGTGAATATGATGGTGAAGTATAAAAATATAAAATATTGTCATAGTACTGTAACAAAACTGTAATAATACGTCTTTATACTAGAGGAAGAATACTTAAATAAAAAGTTTTAAATGAAGTGGAAACTTGAATAAGATGGAGTTTCATATAAGATGTTCTCATTAGAGCGGGTAAGCCATCGGATAAATAAAAGTAACTAGTATAAGGGAGTGATTTAAATGAAAAAAATAAGCAAGTTTTTAATAGTAACTATTTGGATAGCTTTGATATATATACTATTCAAATTAAATTTACTGACTGGAAATATGGATAATTTAAATGACTTCTTTAGCAACTGTGGCAATTATAAGGCATTAATATTTATTGCTTTATCTTCATTAAGAATAGTAGCATTAATTCCTAGTGCAGTATTCATGATTTTAGGAGGAATGATATTTACTCCTATAGAGGGGTTTGCTCTTACTTTTATTTCAGTTATACTAAGTGAAACTATTGTTTATATAACCTCAAAGGTTTTAGTTAGTTCTGATATTCAGGGTTGTTTTGTAAATAAATATCCTAAGCTTTATGAATTATTGCTTGGAAATAACACAAAAGTATTAGCTATAGGTATTTTATGCCCAATAGCTCCTTCAGATGCAGTTTGTTTCTTGGCTAGCTCTACTGGATTAAATTATAGAAAATTTATTTTAACAGTAATAGCTTCTAATATGCCAATGATGGTACTTTATAGCTTTCTTGGAGGTAGTGTTATATCTTCAGCTAATAATACAACAATAATTATAGCTATTATATTTGTGATAAGTATGTACTCTATATACTTATGGAACAAAGAGCAAAGAAATGAAAGATTAGCTTAGAAAAGAAGGTTTATTGATTTCACTAATTATAGTAATAAGTATCACAGAACTTTATAACGTTGATACTGTATTTAAATAAAAACTCACTTTGTAGCAATAAGGTAATAATATTAAACATGGAGCTAATGCACAATTTTCTGCATTAACTTCATGTTTTTTTATTTTAGAAGGAATATTAATTTATATGAAGAATACCTTAAAGTAAAAGGTAGGGTGGAGAAACTTCTATTAATGTCTATAATCGGAAGTACACAATAAAGTAAAAAATATTTAATAAAAGATTCAAAAACTATGTACGAAGGAAGGGAATGATAATGAAATACGAAGATTTCTTTTATGATAATAAATATAAAAATTCTAATGATAATATTAAGATACTAATTAATAGTCTAATTAAAATTTTTGAAGAAAAGTGTATTAAAAAATTTTACCCAGTATGGCGTGGTAATGGAGGAGAGACAAAAGTTTTTGCCCTTAAATTAGAGGAACGACTTATAAGTAAATATGGTAAAAAGAGAGAAAATATTATAACTGTTAGACTAAGAATGGAACATTTGGATATTGAAGGTTTTAAAGGCATATACGCTAATGGTAAGGAATTACCATATTCCTTAGATATAACGGAGAATAGACTTATAAGATTATATAGGGACATTAATAATTTATTTATATCAAAAATTATTAATGAATAATATTTATATAAGTATAATAGTGATTAAAGTGGTATACGTTATGTATAAAATTGGACATGGTATATCTATACCAATTGGGCTAATAACAAGAAGTTAAAGTGTATAAAGATTTTATTTAAGGAAGGTAACAAAATGATAATACAAACTGAACGCTTGGAGCTTATTCCGTTAACTCCTAGTCAATTAAAACTATGGATTGAAGATTTCCTACACTCGAAAAGACCCTAACAATTATTTATGGCATAGCTTTTTTTTCTTAATTCGTAGGGATGATAGGATTGTAGTAGGTTCAGCGGATTCTAAGGACATTCCTAATGGAAATGGTGAAGTTGAGATTGGCTATGGTTTAGGTAAAGAGTTTGAGCACAACGGATATATGACAGAAGCTGTAAAAGCAATGTGTGAGTGACATTAAAACAAAATGGTGTTACAAGTGTAATTTCTGAAACTGAGTTAGAAGGTTTGGCTTCTCAAAAGATTTTAGAGCGTTGTGGATTCAAAAAGGATAAAAGTGGAGAAAATTTTTGGTGGAGATTATAAGCATAATTTTTTGCCGACAGATTCTAATTTGAGATTGAATGTTATAAATTTTAGTTAATACGAGAAAAATTTTTATCGGATGGGGGAAAAGATGGACAAAATTTTATTTATTAACGCATGTGTACGTGGCATATCAATCTCTCGTACATATAAAATTGCAAATCGCTTTTTACAAGAATGTAAGAAACTTAATCCTAATTGCAGTATTACAGAACTTACATTGACTGATTTGCCGATAACTTGTTTTTCTAATGATAACTTAAAAAATAAAGAAAAATTACTTGAACAAGGCGACTATCAGAACCCTATGTTTAATCTGGCAAGACAGTTTGCTTCTGCAAGTAAAATAGTTATTGCTGCTCCATTTTGGGAATTTAGTTTCCCTGCTATTCTAAAAGTATATATAGAAAATATTGCTGTATTAGGAATTACATTCACTTATAATTCAGATGGAATGGTTGGTATGTGTAAGGCTGAAAAGATGTTGTTTATTACAACCAGAGGTGGAGTTTTTACAGAGGCTGATACCTGTGAATTAGAAATGGGGTCTAGATATCTAGAAGCTTTATGTAAAATGTTTGGCATTGACCAATATGAATGTTTATATGCAGAAGGACTTGATATTATTGGTAATAATGTAGATGACATCATATCTGAGGCAATAAAAAAGGCTATTAACTTAGCTGCGGAATTTTAATATTTTTTTAGAGTTTCAATCTTCCTATGGGATGACATAAACTATATTGTAGGAAGTTGTTAAAGCTTATAATTAGGCTAATAATTGGTGTGCGACAAGAAGCGGCTTCTTCTTGAAATGTTAGGGCAGACTTTAGTCTGATATCCTAGTAGTAGGGATATTCTCATCTGAAACTGCATTAAAAGCAAACAGAAAATGGCTAAAATACAGAATTGTAAATGTTCCGTATGCAACATGAGTATTGCAGATTTCAGAGAAAGATTGGAAGTACAGGATAAAGTACCGGTTATACATGGCGGAACAAGAAAATATAATAACTTACAATTACTACATAAATATTGTAATAGAGAATATTATAAAATGTTTCCGTTAAACTGACTTAGCCGACAGTCAAAACATATAAAATTTTATTAAGAAGTGTCGTCAATTGTAAATAACTATAAAGTAAAGACTATTTATATAATCTTTAGGCAAATAGTAATTTGAGAGGAGAATTTTAAATGGATATTGCCATTTGTATTATAATAGGTGCTGCTATTTTATGTGCTTTATTTGCTATCAATAAAAAAGGTAAGAAGAAGTAAATTCCAATTTAAGGTTGAGTAATATAAATAGTAAATTTATCTGTTAGCTAATTGTAATAGAAAAAGGAGGGCAAATGATGATTCAATCAGTTGTGCATATTGCTTTAGTTGTAAAAGATTATGATGAAGCAATCGAGTTTTATACAAAAAAACTTAAATTTGAATTAGTAGAAGATATATATCAATCAGAGCAAGATAAAAGGTGGGTGGTAGTATCTCCACCTGGTTCAAATGGAACAACAATATTACTTGCAAAAGCATCTAAGTTAGTGCAAGAGCCTTTTATAGGAAATCAAGCAGGAGGGAGAGTATTTCTTTTCTTAGGAACTGACGATTTTTGGCGTGATTATAATGAAATGATTAAAGTGGGAATAGAATTTGTTAGAGAACCTAAAGCACAAGATTATGGAACTGTGGCGGTATTTAAAGATTTATATGGCAACTTATGGGATTTGGTTGAGTTTAATAAAGAACATCCAATGTCTAAAAGAGTGAAGTAAATTAAGAATTTAAAATTGTATGGGGGAAAAGAAAATGTTTATAATCAATTTAACTTACATTAAGCCACTAGACGAGGTTGAAAAGCACTTGACAGAGCACATTGCATTCTTAAATAAATATTATGCCAACAACAATTTTGTTTGTTCTGGGCGAAAAAATCCTCGAACTGGTGGAATTATTTTATGCAATGCAAAAAATATGAAAGAGGTTGAAGAAATTATTAATGAAGATCCTTTTAAGAAAAATACAATTGCAAATTATGATATAGTAGAATTTGAACCAACAAAATATACTGAAGACTTCAAGGTATTTGTTGAGTAAATTCCAATTTGTCTGATTGAATAAAACTAGCATAATATATGTTTTAGTTAACGACATTTTTCTAAATTTGTTACATTACTTCTATTGGGGATGTATATAATGTCTATTGTTGTTAACTTCCAATTCATATAATAGGCAGTTGGTATAGCTACTATAATTATAAACATCTTTATAATTAGTATCCAAGCATTCTGTATTAACTGTTGACATACTAGATATAAGTGAAAG
The DNA here is from genome assembly GCF_001623875.1 of Clostridium magnum DSM 2767. Lineage (GTDB taxonomy): Bacteria > Bacillota > Clostridia > Clostridiales > Clostridiaceae > Clostridium_AM > Clostridium_AM magnum. The sequence continues at coordinate 55,486 of NZ_LWAE01000002.1, forward strand.
GGGAAATATAAATGGATATTTTAGAATGTATTAATAGTAAAAGAAGTATACGAGCTTATACAGATGAAATAATATCTGAAGAAACTCTAACTAATCTTATTGAATTAGGTACAAAATCATCAACAGGTTCAGGCCTTGAACCATGGGGCTTTGTAATAATTCGTGATAAAGATGAAATAAATTCTTTATCAGAAATGTCAAAAAAGTACTTATTGGACAACTTGGAAAGATATCCTTATTTACATCAATATGAGGATTGGTTGAAAAATCCTAAGTATAGCATTTTTAATCATGCAAATACGTTATTAATTATTTATGGAAATACAGAATCCCATTGGTATGTTTACGATTGTACTCTTGCAGCAGGAAACATAATGTTGGCCGCGCATAGTATGGGAATCGGAACTTGTTGGATTGGATTTGCAGAACATACTTTGAATACAAAAGAATTTAAAGAAAAGTATGGTGTTCCAGAAAAATATCAGTTAGTTTGCCCTATGAGTATGGGGTATATGAAAACTAAACTGACAGCGCCAGAAAGAAAGAAACCTATAATATTTCACCCATAAAGTGTATTAACTGTAGGCTGAGTTTTGTAAATGATATCGCCACAGCCTACAGTTTACAATTGTTTAATTTCTATTGAAGCAAGATCTTAATTCAGATGGGGATTGTTTTACTAAGCTTCCGCCATATTCATCAGTTCTTTTTCAAATAAAGTTTTCATCTATTTGTCCTTTCTTGCTGTTATAAATCAAGATTTACTATAGTTCTACCTATTAGTTTTCCTTCAAGAATCCCCTGAATTTTTGCATCTAAATCCTTTAGAGATACTTCCTGAACGTTTAAAGTTAAGTTATCAGGTTTCCATTCATTTGAAAGCAAATTCCATAGCTTTAATCTTAAGTCCCTAGGACATTGAACAGAATCTACTCCAAGGAGAGATATACCTCTAAGTATAAATGGATATACAGTTGTTGAAAGCTCAGGAGAAGCGACATTTCCACAGGAAGTTACACTTCCACCATATTTAGTGGATTTAAGTGCTGTTGCTAGAATATTTCCACCAACTGTATCTATTACTCCAGCCCATCTTCCTTTTAGAAGAGTTCTTCCGGACCTATCATCTAGTTCTTCTCTGAGAATTATATCTTTTGCTCCCGTTTCTAATAATATATTTTTTGTCTCAGGTTTGCCTGTAGCAGCAATAACACTGTACCCAAGCTTGCTTAGGATGCTTACTGCAATGCTTCCTACTCCACCGGTTGCACCAGTTACCAATATATCTCCATCAGATGGAGTAATGCCTGATGCTACTAGTTTATATACAGATAAAGCAGCTGTAAAACCTGCAGTGCCATATATCATGCTTTCTATCGGTGAAAGACTTTCAGGTAATTTAACTACCCAGTCAGCAGGAACTCTAATATACTGTCCGTAGCCTCCTGAGGTGTTCATGCCTAGGTCGTACCCTGTAACTAATACAGGATCTCCAACCTTAAAATTTTCATTGATACTATGAGCCACAATTCCAGCAGCATCTATTCCTGGTGTATGAGGATAGTTTCGTGTTACTCCTTTATTGCCCGTTGCTGAAAGGGCATCTTTATAATTTAAAGATGAATACTTTACATTAATTAATACATCTCCCTCAGGAAGACTAGAAATCTCTTTATCTACAATTTCTCTTGAATAGGTATTATTTTCATGTTCACTTACTACCATGGCTTTAAATTTTTCCGTTGTCATGATTTTAAATTCTCCTCTCTAAGGTAATAGTTTGATGTAAAACTAATTATATATAAAAAATAGTTTTGTGTCAAACTATTTTCTTGAGTGATATATATTGACTTATACTTTTCCATAGGATTATAATTTACATAATTAGTTAAGTTATGCAATTAAGTCTAAAGTTGAGGTTTTTATATGAATGATAAATATATAGTATATTTTATAAGCAGAACCAGAAAGAAAATGATAAGCTTTATCGAGAAGCAATTGCTTGAAAACGGTCTAGATGGGCTGATTCCTTCACATGGGAACATTCTTACCGCTCTATACGAAAATAATGGAAAGTTAACAATGAAGAGAATTGCTGAAATAACTGGAAAAGATAAATCAACAATAACACCATTGGTAAATAAGTTATTGGAACTTGGATATATAACAAAGATAAAAGATCAAACAGATAAAAGAGTTACATATATAATACTTACTAGCGAAGGTAACCGGATAAAAGATAAGTATAAAGCTATTTCTAATGAAGTGTATGCTACTGCCTATAAAGATTTTTCACAAGAAGAAAAAGAGATATTTTTAAAACTGTTAAAGAAAATAAATAATAATTTCAATTCAACTACTTAATCAGAGAGAAATAAGTATAACATGTAATTCTAATAAGTATTGAAAAATGTAGTAGGAAAATATTTGCCACTCTGTGAAAGTAAAACTGATTAGTTAAACTGCCTCAAAACACTATAAGTATTTTTGAAGCAGTTTTTTAAATCTATATTTTAGTGCAGCACTGTATCTAATACCTTATAAAAAAATATTAAACATAACGTCAGTATCTTCATGGGTAACTATTAAATGAAATCCAGTGCCTGTGAAATATCAAAAATCAAATCTTCTTTGTCTTCAATGCCGCAGCTTATGCGAATTAATTCTGCTGGAACACCAGCCTCCTTTAACTGTTCGTCATTCATCTGGCGGTGTGTACTTGTTGCAGGATTCAGACAGCAGGTACGGGCATCTGCTACATGGGTTTCAATGGCTGCAAGCTTAAGATTTTTCATAAAGATTTCAGCTGCTTCACGTCCATCTTTTAAACCAAAGGAAACAACACCACAGGAGCCATTTGGTAGGTATTTCTGTGCAACCTCATAATATTTGTCACCTGGTAGACCGCAGTAGTTAACATAGGCAACCTTTGGATGATTCTGAAGAAATTCTGCAACAGCTTGTCCGTTTTCGCAATGACGTGGCATGCGGACATGAAGGCTTTCTAGCCCAAGATTTAGGATGAATGCATGCTGTGGTGACTGAACAGAACCAAAGTCCCGCATTAGTTGAGCGGTACATTTGTTAATGAAAGCTCCTTCCTTACCAAATTTTTCGGCATAGGTAATACCATGGTAGCTGTCATCTGGTGTGCAAAGCCCAGGGAACTTGTCAGCATGAGCCATCCAATCAAAGTTTCCAGAGTCCACAATGGCCCCGCCTACGGCAGCACCATGACCATCCATGTATTTCGTGGTAGAATGGGTAACAATGTCAGCACCCCATTCAAAAGGACGACAGTTAATAGGTGTTGCAAAAGTATTGTCCACGATAAGTGGAACACCATGTCCATGAGCAGCCTTTGCAAATTTTTCGATATCCAGTACGGTAAGTGCAGGATTGGCAATTGTTTCACCAAAAACTGCCTTGGTATTAGGCTGGAAAGCATCATTTAATTCTTCTTCCGTACAATCAGGAGAAACAAATGTGGTTGTAATGCCCATTTTGGCCATGGTTACAGAAATCAGGTTGAAAGTACCTCCGTAAATGCTGGAAGAAGCAACAATGTGGTCTCCACAGTTGCAGATATTAAACAGGGCAAAGAAATTGGCAGCTTGTCCGGAGGAAGTTAACATTGCAGCTGTACCACCTTCCATATCAGCAATTTTAGCAGCCACATAGTCATTTGTTGGATTCTGTAGTCTGGTATAAAAATAGCCAGTGGCTTCCAGGTCAAACAATTTTCCCATATCTTCACTGGTATCATATTTGAAGGTTGTGCTCTGGATAATAGGAACCTGACGTGGTTCACCGTTGCCGGGTCTGTAACCGGCCTGTACACATTTTGTATTCATTTTATAATTTCTCATTTCATTACGTCCTTTCTGAAAATAATAATATAATCATTATAATTTTAATTTTATGGTACTTCAAGGGTAAATTGGATATTAATTACTCAAGATTTTTACTGTTGATTATATAAAATAGAACTGAATAAAACTTGATTCAAAACTTGCATTATAAGTAATTTTTGGGTGGAATAAGAGGCCGGAATGAATAAAACTGAAATTTATTATAACCATAGCTTGCAATTATCCGGGATATATATTAAAATTCTTTATAAATACACTTTTTCTTTCACAAGTATCCAAGTAGGAAAGTTTGGTGGGTAAAAGTGGGAATGTATCAATTTGTATTTAATAAGGGGGCTATAAATAGTGGTGAGATTTTCTGAGATGGATTCCAAAGCCTTGCAGGAATATAGAGAAGGGCTTTTAAAAAGATATGAGGACTTTAAGAGTCGGAACCTTAAGTACGATATGTCACGGGGAAAGCCATGCCAAGAGCAGCTGGATTTATCCATTGGAATGCTAGATGTAACAGACTATAAGAGTTATGACGGTACGGACTGCAGAAATTATGGAGGTCTTGATGGCATTCCTGAGGCAAAACAGCTTTTTGCAGAGCTTCTCGAGGTTAATACGGATGAAGTTATTATAGGTGGTAACTCTGCACTTAATATGATATACGATACAATAGCCCGTGCAATGTCTTTCGGTGTATCAGGCAGTGAAGTTCCATGGGGAAAGCTCCCTAAGGTTAAGTTTTTGTGTCCTAGTCCTGGATATGACCGTCATTTTGCTATATGTGAGCTTTTCGGTATTGAAATGATCGTTGTGGATATGAAGTCCGATGGACCTGATATAGATGCCATTGAAAAGCTTGTTTATGAAGATGAAGCAGTAAAGGGAATTATGTGTGTTCCAAAGTACAGCAATCCCGATGGAATTACCTATTCAGATGATGTTGTAGACAGGCTTGCAGGGATGAAAACCAAGGCTAAAGATTTTAGAATCTTCTGGGATAACGCATATGCAGTACATCATCTTTTCGGCAAGGGAGACAGGCTTAAGAATATAATGAAGGCTTGTAAGGATGCAGGAAATGAAGACAGAGTGTTTGTATACACCTCAACTTCAAAGATAAGCTTCCCTGGAGCAGGTGTAGCAGCGATGGCTGCAAGTAAAGCAAATGTAAGCATGATTAAAAAATTGATGTCAGTTCAGATGATAGGGCCTGATAAAATGAATCAGCTTCGCCATGTGAGGTTCTTCAAAAACATGGAGAATATTGAAGAGCATATGAGGAAGCATGCTGAGATTATTGAACCGAAATTTTCAGCTGTTTTAGATATACTTAATACTGAGCTTGGCGGCAAGGAAATTGCATGGTGGAACAAGCCTAACGGTGGATATTTTATTAGCCTTAATACTCTTGACGGGTGTGCAAAGAAAGTAGTTGCCATGACTGCTGAGGCAGGTGTATTAATGACACCCGCTGGTGCTACCTTCCCATACGGCAAGGATCCGAGGGGCAGAAATATACGTATTGCGCCTACATTGCCATCCATTGATGAGCTTAAAAAGGCAATTGAGATATTTTGTATATGCATACAGATAGAGAGTATTAATAGCCTTCTGCTTACGAAGTAATATAGGGTTACGAAAGGGAATGTTAAATGGTAAAAAAGAATTATATAAAAATTTTAAGTGATGATGAAGTAATAGACACGCTAGACCTATATAAAAAAGATGCTGAAAGACTTATGAGGCAATTAAAAGCTATGGATAGGGCTAAAATAGAGGAGACTTATTCCGAAGATGGTAAACTTATAACAAAAATTGTCCATGAAACAGAGGATCATATAGTTGTTGATGAAATTGTATTTGATGATAGTGTCGACGATATAAAATATGAGTCTGAACAAATACAAACAGAAGTAGAAGCAGATAAAACTCTAAAAAGTGAGATAATAGGAATAGACAATAAAATTCAAGAGTTTTTAAAACAAATGGACAGAGAGATCGACAAATTAGAAAGAGATATACAACAGGCTAAAAAAGATTTAATAGATGGTATAAAGGGTAATTCAAATATTATAGCTAATAATGGACTTTCTAAAGGTGCTGAAACAATAACAAAATTAACATTTGCCATAGATCAATTATATACTCAAAAACAAAGGTTTGAATACATTTTTAAATTTAAGGATGCTAAATAAATAGTATCCTTTTCTTTTGGCACCTTTTCTCAACTTTTGGTGAACTGGAATAATTACAATTTTCTTATTTGGTATGCCACTTTTCTAATATAGAACCTGGAATCTGTAATGTACAACATGCTGCCATTTGTGTTAATATGTAACTATTATAAAAATTTAGTTTGACAAAAATAAAATTTTCTTGGGAGATGGTTATATGCATAAAAATAAATTAGTAGTTGTTGGAGTCGGACATGTTGGCTCGTATGTTTTAGCAGATGCTATGAAAACTGGTTTGTTTGCAGAAATTGGTGTGATTGATATTTTAGAAAATGTAGCTTACGGAGAGGCCCTTGATCAAGCTCAAGCAACAGCCTTAACTTATATGAATAATGTGGATGTTAAGAGTGGAGGATATGAACAATGCGCGGACGCTGACGTCATTATTGTTGCCGCAGGTCCAAGTGTTATACCTGATCCTAATGATCCAAAAGGTGAACCAGATCGTACTCTATTAACAAAAATGAACTGTGAAGTTATCCGTGAGGTAATGACAGGTATTACGAAATATACAAAAGAAGCAATTATAATTCTAATTACCAATCCATTGGATACGATGGTTTATATTGCTGAAAATGAATTTGGTTATCCTGCTGGACGTGTATTTGGTACTGGAACAATGTTGGATTCTGCTCGTTTACGTAAAATAGTAGCCGATACTTATCAGATTGATCCTAAATCTGTTACTGGTTATATGATGGGTGAACACGGTAGTACTGCATTCCCTGTTTTGAGTCATGTCAATGTTTCTGGTATTCGATTTAACGAATTAAATCAATATTTAGAAGCAACAGCAGATATTCAAGATCCTGAAGTAGTAAAAGCTTCCGTTGTAAGTGCTGCTTATAAAGTGTTAAACGGTAAAGGTTGGACCAATGCTGGTGTTGCTCAGTCTGCAATTACAATGGCAAAAGCAGTTTTATTAGATGAAAAGAGTGTTTATCCTGCTTCCACTACTTTACGTGGTCAATATGGTCATGATGGTGATGTGGCATTGAGTATGCCATGCATTATAGGGCGTGAAGGCATTTTAAGACAATTACCTATAAAATTGAATGAATGGGAAACACAAAAATTAGAAGAATCAATTGCATTTATTCAAGCAACTATGCGTGATGCAAAAACTGGTCCAGAGTTTGCAAAATAAAAATAGAATGTTTGGTGGGAAAGGCAAGTTCGGATGGAACTACACTTACAAGACTCCTGTGGTTCATTAATTAATTTTATATGTACGTACATAATGGGGACCTAAAGGGGTCTCCATCTTTTATTGTAAATTCTTTGGTATTGCGATACCATTAGGTCTATCAATTTTTAAAAACTTCATACTCCATAAAATAATAAGTCTTAAGATAAAATTGTATGCATTAGGTAAGTAAATCTTTTTATAATAAAACTTGAAATTATAATTTACGATATGTATAATATATTTAATAATTGTAATGTATAAAGAACAAATGTTAAATATAATTAACAATATTTAAATACATTTTTATAACAACAGGAGGTTATTACATGAATCTGAATCCAATAATTGCAGAAAATCTTAAGCGTTTGAGATTGGAAAGAAATTTAAGTTTAGGACAATTGGCGGAATTGTCTGAAGTGAGCAAGGTAATGCTTTCGCAAATTGAAAAAGGAGATACAAATCCAACAATCAATACTATTTGGAAAATTGCAAAGGGCTTAAATGTTCCATACACAGTGCTGATTGATAAACTTGAAGATGAAGCTTCTGTGGTAAGAAAAGCAGAAGCTGGATATCAGAACAGTGAAGATGGAACATATAGGGTATATTGCTATTATGGAAATACACCACATAGAAATTTTGAATTATTTTTACTTGAATTGGATTCAGGTGCAGTATATACTTCTGTTGGTCATTCTGAAAAATCTCAAGAATATATCAGTGTTATTCAAGGAGAACTTGTACTTACAACAAACAATGAGGAATATTTGTTGAAAAAGGAAGATTCTATTTGTTTTTCATCAGCAAATCCTCACACTTATAAAAGTTGTGGCAAGGATATTCTTAAAGCTATAGTTGTAAATTTTTATCCAATTTAATAATTTTAAATAAATTTTGGGAGGAACTAGAAATGACTGAATTAATATTTCAAAAAGACAGTTACATAAAGGAATTTGAATGTAAAGTTATTGGGGTAGATGTGGCTGAAAATGCTGTTATTTTAGATAGAACAGCATTTTATATAGGAGGAGGCGGGCAACCCTGTGATGTTGGAGTATTGGAAACAGCTGCAGATAAATATATTGTTAAAAAGATTAAGAAAAAAGGAAATGACGTATACCACTATATTGATGAAAAGACTCCTGAAGTCAATGAAATATGTACAGGAAAAATAGATTGGGAACATAGATATAAGTTAATGAGAACTCATACAGCTATGCATATTTTATGTGGAGTTGTATGGAGAGACTATAAAGCACAGGTAACTGGTGGAGATATGGATTGTCTTAAAGGAAGAATGGACTTTGAGTTTGAAAACTTTGATAAGGCATTAGTAGAGGAAATTGAGGAGAAGGTTAATAAGGAAGTACAATGTAAAAGAGATATTAAGGTAAATATTTTAGGTAGAGAAGAGGCTTTTAAAATTCCTGACTTAATAAGAACGAAAATAAATCTGTTGCCAGAAGGAATTAAGCAAATAAGAACAGTTGAAATTGAGGGATTAGATCTTCAAGCAGACGGAGGAACTCATGTAAAAAATACTCTTGAAGTTGGAAAAATAAAAATAGTGGACTATAAAAGCAAAGGAAAAACCAATAAGAGAATATATGTTGAAATAGAAGGCTAGATTAACAATGAAGAATATACTCACTGGTGGCTTAAAATACTTAAGTACTGATTTATTTTAAATATGTTCATACTTTGTGAAATAAAATTATATCTCAATCTTCCTAAGTTGTGACGTAACAGTAGTTCTTTGTGAAGAAAAAATATTAAGTTGATTTAAATCTACTACTATGTTAAACTAGGCCTATAAGTTGCAACTTATAAGTAATTAAATAATTGTATAGTTTTCTAGGGTTCCGCAGTTTGTGACTGGCTGGTCCGAGAGAAGACGCACATTTAATTGTGTACACGGAAGGATAAAAGCCTGGGAGATATTTTTATAATATTTCCTTAGGCTTTTTTATTTTACTTATTTTAGAATATTGCTATGAAATATTATTATGGTAAACGCAAATACTTGTTTTTAGAAGGAGTAATTATGGAATGGTTTTATTTAGTGATAGCGGGAATTTTTGAAGTAGGGTGGGCAGTAGGATTAAAGTATTCAGAAGGATTTACAAAAATAATGCCCAGTATATTAACTTTGGTAGGGATGATCGCAAGTTTCTATTTTTTATCATTGTCTTTAAAAAGTCTCCCAATAGGTACTGCATATGCAATTTGGACAGGAATAGGCACTATTGGTACAGTATTGTTAGGTATTATTTTATTTAAGGAACCCATTAATATCATACGTATAGTTTGTATAGTCTTCATAGTTAGTGGAATCATTGGGTTGAAATTAATATCAATAAAATAATCCGCTAATTAAAAAATAAGAAACAACTAATAAAGAAGTATTAATAAAGTAATTTCAGGGAGTTAAAGTCCTAAATGTAACGGGCAAACTGCCCAGTGTTTCGAGTGAAAGGAGAAAAAGGTGATGAGTGGTTTCAGTTATAAGGATATTTATATTGAAGATGGAAGGAGGGTGCTAGAAGTTAACATACTTCCAGAAAAGCATTGTAACTTTGACTGTATATTTTGCCCTATTGGAAGGTCGCAAAATAAGGTAGATATCCAAAAGTCATTTGACAAAATAGATAGTTCATTGATTGAACTAGAAAACATGATAGAAAATACAAAGACAGAATTAATCTTTATTAACTCAAAAGGAGAAGCTTTAGTAAATGATAAAATTGGTGATATTATTGACCTAATCAAAAGTAAGGGAGTGCCTGTACGGCTACTATCTAATGGATATTTACTAGGTAGAGATGAATATATAAAAATTGCTAATAAATGTGATGAGGTGGTTGGAGAGATAAAAGTAATAACAGAAGAAGATTTTCAAAAAGTCCAAAGACCGATTGAAGGATATACGTTAGAAGAATATATTTCTAACATGGTTTCATTTAATAAACAATACAAAGGGGAATTTATATTTGAAATTACTATCATTAAGGGCTATAACGATGATGAAAAATCAATTCAGAAGATAAAAAATATTATCAACGAAATATCTCCGAGCAAAATAATTGTTGCAAGAATGGAAGATGAAAGATTTAAGAAAAAACTTGGTATAACTGATGAAAGATTTGAGGAAATTTCAAAGGCATTAATAAACAGTTTACTTCATACCACTGGCCCATACACCTAAATATAGTAGGAGGCTAAGCGTAAATTACGCTTAGTCTTAAAAGAGGAATATATCTTTAAAGTTGAACTCTCATTAGTTACTATTAGTAAACTTATCTAAAATTATTCATCTAAATATTATAAATTTATGAATCTTTGTTCAACTATTAGTCAACTGATTATTTTTAAAGATCCAGCGTTTTACACAACAAACTATTAAAGTAATAGAAGGTATAACAATTTGTATCGGTATATGTATGTATTTTACAGTAAAATCTAACCCTAACTTTATATGCTGAGGATAATTTCGTGCTAATAAAACTGAGGCTATCGTTATAATAATACAGAAGGGTATGACAAGTACTTTTGTATCCTTTAATTTAAGTAGTTGGGTTGTTCCCAGCATAGATACATATGTAAGTATACTGATTTTAAAAAAAGCACCGTAAATCATAAGTATTATTACAAGTATATCGAACCTATTTACAAATCCTCCAAATTTAATTAAACGCATTGCAAGTATATGTGGGAACAAAGTCAGTGACGCATATTTTGCTCCTAAGGATATTATAAAAACTATATTCACTATACATAAAAGTATGCCTTCCACAATAATAGAAATATAGGCGACATTTTTTACTTTTTCTGGTTGATTTACATAAGAGTACAGCATAGTGAAGGCTACTGTTTCTCCATAAGGAAACGCCACTAGAGGCCATCCTTTTTTTATTATGTCTACAAATCCATTTTCCACCAGGGGCAAAAGGTTTTTAAAGTGAGTAGCGTGAGGAGTTATTAATAAGAAAGTAATCTCAAGGATAAGAAATATGATAAAAATAAGTATCCCCATTCCTGCTACTCTTGCAATGTTTTCGAAACCTTTGTAAAGGCCATAGGTAACTGTGGCCATTATTGATATATATATCACAGCGGGCGGCATATATGCCATAACATCATTAAGTAAAAGTTCCACGAAATCCCTTAAGTCTCTTGCTGCTATATATGCGAAGTATACTATATAAGTTATACTAACTAAGCTTCCTAAAAATTTTCCTAGTATCTTAGGCATATAAGTTGCTAAAGTATCCTTAGGATATTTTTTAAACAGTGATATATAAATATATTGCAGAGCAATACCGGGTAAAATATAAATTAATATACCAATCCATACATCCTGCTGAAGTTCAGGGGTAAGAAAATACAATGCAGCAGTGGCATAAGGAAGCATTACCATAAGGCTAAACAATTGATATTTTGATATTTTGATCTCCACTCTTTTTCTCCTATTATTTTATTGTTTTATTGTTTTATTCAAACTTCCTGGTCTTTTAATACTTGAATGTACATTTACATTTACCTTACAGTACTCAAACTCTTCATCCCATTTATCTTTAAGCTTTTTCCATTGTTTTGGATAACTTCTATGGATAACCTCACCAAAACCAAATACATCTTGGTTAAGATCTTTTTGTGCAGTATTTATCGCTTCCTCTACCTCAGATTTTATTACATTATTTTGAATTTGATTAAGTTTATCCATTATGTCTGGATTCTTCATTACATCTAAGTCCTCTGTCATCTCCCGTATATTAGAGCTATTTTTTATATCTATTTCTATTGTTGTACTATCATTTTCTAATATAGGTGTTATTTTAGTAGATGAGTTTATAATCAGCGTACTTAAGCTACCATTTTTAATGCCAGGTAATACTACAGCACTACGTCGTATTTTTCCTATCACCCATTCTAAACCTCTCGTTTGCTTTTCATTCATAAAGCCTATTAATCTATCCTTTTTAAACACAGCGGTGCCTTCAATTTTAAAAGAATCCAAATTAGTTATTTCATCAGTATTTTTCTTTATAACTGGAGCAATTGGTGCAGTACTCTCAGTTAGCAGCGCATTAGCAATATCTAGATTAGTGCTATAGGGTGCATATCCTATTTTGTCCTGCCTCTCTAATATGTCTTCAATGGCAGCTGGCGGTAAGGGATTTTCAAGAGTTTCTATTTTCATTATTTCTAAAGCAGTTCCTTTGGCTATCAGCATTGGAATATTGGGTCTCATTTGATACAGTCTCAAGGAGTTGTCTAAAATATTGTGTATGCTTTTCCTTGCAGTTTCTTCTCCTATAATAATGACCTTATTATGAGAAAATCTTATTTCCTTACCAAGTTGTTTATTTAATTTATTTACTGCATGAAGTATTGTATCGCCAGTGGCAGTATATATTGCAGACTCTGTAGGTTTTCCCCCACCTCTTCGCATTGACATTCCTGAGGACTTTTGTGAAGATGATTCTGATAGTATTCTTATACTTACTATAAATTTTCCGTCTGGTGCAGTATCCACACCTAAAGCCATTACTTTAGCTAGGTTAACTATTTCTACTTTTTGTGCGCATCCTGAACAAAAAGATGTAAGCGTAATAATCAAAAATATACTTAAAAGCCTTTTTTTCATAATTTTCACATCCATCTAAAAGTATTGAATCACTTAGTTTTATCCCTTTTCTGTCTGCGTGTGGAATTTATCCAGGTCATTATTTTAGGTCTATTTTTCATAGCAGGAGCTGGGGATCTTACAATAGCGTCACCTAATTCATCTTTTACTAATGGCATTATTGGAGCCATATAAGGTACCCCAAAAGAACGCTTAGAGGTAAAGTTTATTAATAAAATTGCAAATCCGCAATTTAATCCCAATAGACCTAAAGTTCCACCCAAAATTATAAATATATAACGTGGTATCAAAATTGACATATACATCTCAGGATATCCTAATGTAAAAGAGGATATGCCTGTAAATGCCACAACTATTACCATTAGTTCGCTGACTAGTCCTGCACCAACTGCTGCCTCTCCTAATACTAAAGCACCAACTATACTTATAGCCTGACCTAATGCTCTTGGCATCCTAAGTCCTGCTTCTCGTAATGCATCAAAAATAAATACCATGGTCAGTGTCTCCAAAAGAGCAGGAAAGGGAACGTTACTGCGGCCTTTAATTATTGTTATCAGCAAAGATGTTGGTATCAGTTCCTGATGAAATGTTATGATTGCAACATAAAATCCAGGCAACAGTATAGATATAAAAAAAAGGAAATACCTAATCCATCTATTAAAGGTTGTTGGAATATATCGTAAGTAATAATCTTCACTCCCCTGCAGAAATTCCATAAAAACTGCTGGAGCAGTTATAGCCGTTGGACTACCATCAGTAATAATTGCTATTCTCCCTTCTAGCAATTTACTCACAACTGCATCAGGTCTTTCTGTTGTAAAAGTTGAAGGAAACATGCTTTTACGAGTATCACTAATAAATTCTTGGAGATCATTACTATCGAAAATAGCATCTGTATTTACTTCATTAACCCTATTCCGTGCTTCGTTTACTATCTTTGGATTAGCTATGTTTTCTAAGTAAATAATCATAACATCAGTTTTGGTATTAGTTCCAATCTTAATCCTTTCTACTTTTAGGTATCTGTTCTTCAATCGCTTCCTTATTAACGCTATATTAACCTCTATCGATTCGTTTAGAGATTCTTTAGGACCTCGCAAACTTAACTCTGTATCCGGTTTTTCTACAGGTCTGTTTGGTGGGCTTTTCAAACTAGCTGTTATGCTTCTATTTATTCCACTGACAAATAGAGCTATATTTCCTTGTAATATTGAATCAATAATTTTATTCATGTCATCGTAAGTATCTGCTTTTCCTACCCCAAACAAGCTCTCATAATAATTAATGTCATTGAGATTAGCGGTTACCCCTAATGGATACCTAATAAGTTTATCTATTACAGATTCTTCTATCATTTTTGGTGGAGTCAAATTGGCAATATAAATTAGAAAAGCTGGATACTCTGAGTTACTAGCTATATTTATTTCTCTTATCATTACATCTGAACAATTACTAAACACATTGTGCAGAAAATCTTTATTCAATTTCAGCTCTTCTGATACATATATAGGTTGTTTCTGCTGATCCTCCATACTTGTAGTAGAATTAGTTGTGCTATTCATGTTAGAATTACTACTGTTTATTTTAATCACCTACTTTTAATTATCTCATAACTAGTATTTTCATGATGTGCTAATATATACACTTTCTTACTATTACGCCTATTTATACAAAAAAGGAGCAGCATTTTATTTCTGCCGCCTTTAGGCTCTCTTATCTTGTATTGCCTCTGTTGACTAATTACCTTCACCATTTCATCTATCCGGTGGCTAAAGTCTGTATGTTCTATAGAAACTGGATACTTTTTAATGTCTTCTTCTGAATTGGAATAAAGCACCACTGATTTCTGTAACTTATTTCCCATATGTGCTTCCTCATAGATGCTATTGTTGTATTACATTCATATTACAACAATATTGTAAAAATATTACGTGAGTAACGCAACTGTATTTTCTAAAAGGGGTGCCACCAACATTTTCAACAAAACCACGTTAAAGGCTAAACTGAATATAATATATAACATTGTACAAATTATATTCAGAGGTGATAACATGAGAAAAAAATTAGTTATAATATTTACTATTATACTTTTCACAATAGCTTTTACTAATAGATTTTGCTCTACCACTTATGCTAACGATAAGAACACTTTTTTTAATGCAGTCAATATAAATCAAGATGAATCTCAAGAAAAATTAGAAAATGACTTATTGCTTAGTGTTTTTACACCATATATATCTAAAGCAATTGAAAACTATTATGGTGAACTAAGGCAATTTGATTTATGGGATGCCAAAATTATAAGTATAAAAAGACTTGAGCCTGGGACATTTAATTTTGAAACTATGATTTCAGTAGCAACATTTAAAGGACCGCATAATCCACCTTATGGCTTAGAGATGGTTACAATAAGATTTGATGATACTGGAATACATGTTGTGAATTTTAAACATAAAGATGTGTCGTTCTATGATTGAACTAGAAAATATGATAGAAAATACAAAAGCAGAATTAATCTTTATTAACTCAAAAGGAGAAGCCTTAGTAAATGATAAAAATTTTGCAATAGAAAATAATACAATCTACAATGTTGAAATGCAGAGAGGAAAGCATAAGAATTTACCTAAGAGACTAAGATATTATCAAGGAAGTATAGACTTAGACTTAATAAGCAAAGGTGAAGATTATAGGGGGCTTACAAAAAGTTATATTATATTTATTTGTACATTTGATTTGTTTAATAAAGGCCGCCATAAATATACTTTTCAAAATGTATGCTTAGAAGATAATAGTATAATATTAAATGATGAGGCACAAAAAATAATATTAAATACTAAAGGAATAATGAAGGATTTAAGTGAAGAATTACTAGAATTCCTTGCATATGTAGAAGATTCAACAGATGATACAGTAAAGCATGCAAAAGGAAATCTTGTGAAAAGCATACACAAAAGAGTGCAGGAAGTTAAAAATGATATTTCAGTGGAGGTGGAGTTTATGACTTTATTGGAAAGAGATAGAGAAAAAATTGAAGAAGGAAGAGAAGTAGGAAGAGAAGAAGGAATTCTTTTGACAAAAAAAGTATTAAAGCTTTCAACTGAAGGATATACAATAAGTCAAATATCGAAAGAGTGTAATATATCAGAAGATCAAGTGAAAAAGATATTGGAACAGTATTATAATATTTGATAAGTTAATAAATTATAGATTTAAAATTAATAATTAAAAAGCTTTGTATTAAAAAAATTACTGACATGGAATATTCGTCAGTAATTTTTTTGCTTGCAATTTATAGAGTTTAAAAAGTAAAAAAATTTAACCGACCATTTCATCTGATTATTTACTACATCTTCTTAAGTCTACGCCATAGGGTTGTATAGCTCATTCCAAGCTCTTTTGCTACTTTAGTCTTATTACCGTTATATTTTTTTAGCGTATCCTTTATTAACTGATTTTCTATTTTTGAAATTTCTGATGTGGCATCACTTGGTTCTTCAGAGAAGGGTTGAAGAACTCTTTTTTCTGAATTATTGGGTTCTAAATCTAAAACCTGAGAGACCAAGTAGTCATCAATAATGTTATTTTCACACATCACAATAAGTCTCTCTACAATATTGTGAAGATGCCTTATATTTCCTTTATAAGGTAAACTACCAAGGGTTAGCAGGGCATCACTAGTGATTCTTATATCTGAAGCGTTGCTTGAAATAAAATGTTTAACTGGCAGTTCAACAGCCCCTTTTTTATAGACAATCTTAACTTTAAGTTACAGTATAGTATATTGTTAAGAATGTAAAGCTTAGGTATAATTAGGCTATACTAATCCATATATCCTTAAGGAAAGGAGTTTTTTATATGGATTCAAGAAACGTAATTAGAAATATTGCTGAGAAATATAATCTTCAATCCGTTGGAATATTTGGGAGTCGTTCTAGAGGGGACAATAGAGAAGATTCGGACTATGATATTTTTGTAATAGGTAGCTTGTCCTTAGATGAAGAATTGAAGCTAGAATCAGAACTAGAAAATCTGCTTAATGATAATGTGGATGTAGTAAAAATAAATGAAAATACTGATAAGCTATTATTAAAAAATATAGTAAATGATGCTGAAGTTATTTATAGCAAAAATAATGCCTTTGAAAATTTATATAAATTTATAGAGAGATTTTTTATAGAAAATAGTGATTTTATTCACAGGAGGGAGACTGATTTAATTGATTAATAGAGATAGAGTTTTAAAATTACTTAGTGATTTTAAAGAGTGGCAAATTGATTTTAAAGAGTGCTTAGATTCAATAGATATATGTGATGATAGCATTAAGAAAATACTATATCATAGTGTGAGGGCATACTTTTTAGATTTTCATATATTATGTAAGGACTATATATCTATTAGTCTATCTTCTCCAAACAGGGAGTAAAGAGCGGCTACGTCCCTGGATTCGTTCAACTAAGAATCAGGTGGGGGTTAAATGCCTAAATAGCATTTAACGGGCAAAGCCCCGGGTCGTAGACGAAACCCCATCTGATTCAAGTTTCCACTTCATAAGATAACCTTTAGGTTGTATCGGGAGGTAACTATATGAATATAAAAAATAAAAGTTTAATGGAGATTCATTTAGCAGTTTTTTTATTTGGCTTATCAGGTTTGTTTGGAAAATTGTTATCATTGTCATCAATAATAATTGTCCTTGGGAGAGTTTTCTTTTCAAGCATTTTTTTATTGATTATAATGATTTATCTCAAAAAAGATATAAAACTAAAACAACAAAAGCATTATTTTTATTTGGTAGTAATGGGTGTAATTTTAGCAATCCACTGGAGCACTTTTTTTAAGTCCATACAGGTGTCTACAGTAGCAATAGGATTACTTACATTTTCTACATTCCCTGTTTTCGTTACTTTTCTTGAACCATGTTTTTTTAAAGAGAAAATTAAGTTGTCAGATATTGTAATTGCAATTATTACATTCTTGGGTGTAGTGTTTGTTATTCCAAAGTTTGAAATGGGAAGTAATCTAACCCAAGGTGTTCTTTGGGGAATAATATCTGGTTTTACTTATGCCATTCTTTCAATGCTTAATAGAAAATATGTAAAAGAATATTCAAGTTCTGTAATTGCTTTTTATGAACAACTTGTAGCAACAATTGTATTAATTCCTTTTTTGTTTTTGCAAAAACCCGCTTTTCATATTAGAGATGTACTACTGCTAATCATATTGGGTATAATTTTTACTGGAATTTCTCACTCATTATTCATAAGTGGTTTAAAGAACATTAAAACGCAGACGGCAGGAATTATATCAAGTCTTGAACCAGTTTATGGTATTATTTTTGCTGTTTTTTTATTAAGAGAAATACCAACTTTAAGAGAAATTTTAGGTGGAATTATTATTTTAGGCACTGTTTTTTACTCAACTATAAAATCTAAATAACTCATTAAAAAATAAAATTCTAAAAATCTTTATTGTTATTTGTTTACTAAAAATCATTTTAATCAATAGACATAATGAAACGGCGGCCTTGAGTTCTCAAAGCCGCCGTAATAAGTTATATTATATTAATCTTCTTTTTTCTAATTCCTTTTGAATTTCGCACTGATCTATCATACACGTAGTTTCTCCAAGTTCTATGGATGGTTTTGTTTTTCCGTGGAAATCACTGCCGCAGGTCACCAGTAGGTTGTGTTCTCTGCCTTTCTGAAGAAAATATTTCGCAGTTTCAGCATCATGATAACTGCTGAATGCTTCAACGCCCTGTAAACCAGAATCTATCATTTCATCAAAGAGTTCAAATTGTCCTTTTAAATTATTGCCCGGATGAGCAAGTACTGTAATGCCGCCACTTTCAGCTATCAGTTTGCTCACATCTTCTAGTGAAGGATAAATGATTTCTGTATAGCATGCCTTTCCTTGAGAATAAAAGTCCCAGTAAAAGTTAACATAAGGGTTATCACTACGACTACCGCCAGACCTGTATGGATGTAACAATTCACTTTCTTTATATCGTGAATCATTCAATAGAATTTCTGCAAACATTTCTCCGGTATAGATACCACTTTTGCTTAATTCATCCACCTGCTCTTTTTTTATATCAAATCCAAGGCTCCTTGTTAACTCTAATTTCTTAACAGAACAGGCTTTTTCTTGACGAAGAATGTTTTCTTCCAGATCACAGAACATCACCTTTTTATAATCGATTCCGTATCCAAGAACATGCAGATTTATATCTCCATATGTGCAGTCTACTTCAATTCCATTAATGAAATGAATATTGTATTTGCAGGCTTCTTTTCTTGCTTCATCTACTGCCTTTATACTGTTATGATCAGCAATTGCCATAATGGAAACTCCTTTGTTATGGCACATTTTCACCAGCTCAGAAGGTGAGAATTCCCCATCATCACTATAATAACTATGCATGTGCAAATCAATGAATTTGTTTATCATGAATTTTACATCCTTTCTATAATATTATTATAAACATCTTTTGTTATATTATGTTTTATTATAAATTTAATTTGATAAACACCCTAAAAATTTCCAAACCATTAAAAGGAAATTTAAGGTAAATATCGAATATATAAATACAAACCAAATAATAATTTAAATGACATTAGGGAGGTATTGTATGGAAAAACTCTATTATTGTTCAGAATGCAAAAGGATTATAAAAAATGAAGGTAAGTGTGCTTACTGTGATTCAAGTGACATAAAAGAGCTTATGCTAAAAACTTCTGTAAATGTTATAGGAACTAAAACTAAAGGTAAAGTACTTAAAATTAAAGATGGGAAAGTAAATCTTATTGTTAAGGATGAAGGAAATAATAAAATAGTTAAAGAATATGAAGTGGAGCAGCTAAAAAAAGTATTATAGGGGTTAATCCTCTATAATACTTTTTCATATGCTTATTCAATTGCAGCAACTCCAGATTGCAAACTAGTAAATGGATTAGCTCTCTTCATAGCCGTTAACAGCTACCTCTAATTTTCCTGTCTCAGGATCTATTATCAATCCGTGGACTTTTATATCTTTAGGGATTAAAGGATGATTTTTTATTAATGTAACACTCTCTTTAACAGATTCCTCTACAGAGTTAAAACCATGTAACCACTTCTTTATATCAATGCCTGCATTGCATAAAGTTGATATAACATCTGTAGATATGCCTCGTTCTTTTGCACTTTCTAAGGTTTTATCTGCATTTAAATTACTCATGCCACAACCATGATGACCAATTACTAAAACCTCATCTGCTTGAAATTCATAAACAGCAACCACAATACTTCTTATTATACTTCCAAATGGATGCATTATAGAAGCACCGGCATTCTTAATAAGTTTTACATCTCCATTTTTTAGATTTAATGCTTTTGGAAGAAGCTCTGTTAATCTAGTATCCATACAGGATAAAATCACCAGCTTTTTTTTCGGCTCTTTTGATGTTTTATACTTAACATATTCTTTATTTTCTACAAAGGATTGATTATAATCTAATATTTCTTGTAACTTATTCATAGAAACCTCCAAAAAAATTATAATATTTAAATTAATTTAGTATCTTCATACTATTGAAATTTAGATGATAGTAATTATATCATATTTATATAATAATAGGTGGATATTTTTATTGCAGACACAGTAAATTTATACGTGATTAAAACCTTCCTTATGAGGTCTGAGTTTAGAGTAATGCAACTATAATCAAAGTTGTTGATACAAACTAAAAGAATAAATTATAATATTTCTGCCTATAGCTCCTGTAACTGTATATATAATAAGTGAAGGGAGATGATAAATATGGCTGCAATGGCAACAAAGCTGCAGACTACACTAATAGTTAAATATGGGGATGGTGTAGATGCACTGGGAAAAGAGATAATCAAAAATCAGAGGTTTTCAAAGGTAAAAACTACTGCAACAGAACAAAATATTTTAGATGTGTCACTGGAAATTGAAAAGCTTCTTGGAAAAACCTTAAATGAGGTTATAAGAGAAGATCAAAGCGGCATAACAAATGCTTAATTAGTAGTTCTCAACGCTCAACTAAAATAAAAAAATGGAGGATGTGTACATGAGTAAAACCTTAGTTATGAATTTTTTAAATGAGGGCGGCAGTAAAACTGCCATAAGAGTGAATAATGTTAAAGATGGTGTAACTGAAGCAGAGGTAAGCGCTGCTATGGATGTGATAATTGCAAAGAATATATTTACAAGCACTGGAGGAGATTTAAAAGATAAAGATTCTGCAGAACTTGTAGATAAGACTTCCACTGAATTAACGGTAAAGTAAGCACTTTGAAGCTTTACAATGAGATTAGATAGGAAGTTCTTTACTATCCTATCTAATCTTTAGTTGAAGCAAAATCTTAATTCAGATGGGGATTCTTTTACCCCAAGTTAGTCAGGTAAAAAATAAAGTAGGTGAGGCTGTTTGAATAATGATCTGTTGAACATGATTGGTAATGTGGGCTTTCCGATAGCTGTATCTGTATATCTACTGGTTAGGTTAGAGGCAAAGCTTGAAGTATTAACAGTCAGTATAAATAATTTGGCTAATTCAATAAAAGCTTAAAAAAGTACATGTAGGACTTGGTTCCTGCATGTACTTTTTTACACCTAATTAAAGGTGGTATTTATCATAGAAGAATTTATAATAGTTTCTGCATTCTACCACAAAATTTATATCAGCACTACTTTTTGGTATTACCACAAGAATCCCTAATTATCAATGGTGTATCGAATAAAACATTAGCAGTACTTTCAATATTATGATCAATTAGATCAGAAACAAGCTGAATGCAAGATCTAGCCATTTCCTCCATGGGGATATTAACGGTAGTAAGTGGAGGAGTGCTGAACTCTGTATTTTCAACCCTACTCATACCAACTGCAATTATTTCTACATCATCTGGAACTTTAATTCCTTCCTTGTTAAATACGTGAAGTACACCTAAAGCTAAGGTATCAGAATTACAAAACAGAGATTTAGGACGATTATCTAATTTAATAAATTTCTTAGCAGCTTCCACACCACCTTCTATGGTGTTATCAGAAATTATGATATTTTCTGGTAGGATTTCAATATTAGCAGTTCGGCAAGTTTCTATAAATCCTTTATTTCTAATATCCATTGCAAGATATGCTGATTTAGCTAATATGATAGCAGCACTTTTATGTCCCATATCAGCAAACAATGAGGCAGCTTGCTTACCCATCTTATAGTTGTCGACATGGACTGAACAATATCTATTAGAAAAACGATTAAATAAAACCAAAGGTATTTCAGGAGTTATGCTTTCTAGATATTCCATATCTGAAACAGAGGTATTTGCAATAATTGCAGCATTGTATATATTACGATTTGTAATCCCTTTTTCCAAATGAAGAAAATCATTCTTATAGGGACAAATTACAATGTCAAAGTTGCGATTGGAATTAAAAACTTCGTTTTGAAGTCCTGTTAAAAATCTAGCCATTAAATTTTGAAGAAATAGTAGCCTTAATGGCAGCTTTTAATATAGATCCTGAAACCTGTGAGGATGCCGCGATTGAAGATGCTTCAGTTTTTGGAAGAAACTTTGCACAAGCTGGGGGACTAACAAGTTCTATAGAGAATTATGTTAAGGAAAAAGGACTTGAGATAGAATTCAAACCAGTGAAAGCAAGTGGGTTTGATGAGATAAAGAAGACCATGGTTATGGCTAAAGGGGGGAGACTTCAAGGAAACTTTATAGAAGGCATGATGTGTGAAGGTGGATGTATAGGAGGTCCAGCACTGATTGGTGAAAATACTTATAATTATAAAGTTGCAGATACTGAAATATATATGCATCCATGCGATAAATTAAATGAGTTAGAAAAAATAATACCACAGCTCAAACAACAAGGAGTAACTGGAGTTGTTGCAGGTACTTTAGCCTCTACAGTAGCGATGAAGTATGGCATGAAGGTTGAAATGCTGGACACAAAAGTGCCTTCGATTAAAGGAGCGATAAAAGAGGCGGTCATAAGTTGATGTGTATGACTGAAAGAAAGTAAGGGCATACAACGTAAATCCACGATAAATGAATAATTGTAATTTTATGCGTCATAATCGTATAATATGAAAACCATTTATAGAATCTCTATTTTTCTTTATAATTAATAGATTATGCTTCTAAAAATTTCAAAAGAGCATTTTTGTTTAATACGAGAATTTTTTTATATTTAGTATCAATCCATTGATATTGAGAGAATTTGTTTAAAGTTCTGCTTACCGTAACTCTACTTACACCTACAGCCCTTCCAATATCTTCATGGGTGCAATCAATAGAACAATTAGTATATAGACTCATATTTAATAGATATTGGGTAATTCTTTTCTCTGCTGGTAAAAATGAAATATTGTCAATTTCATTTGATAACATTCTTACCTTTTTCGATAAAAGCTCTATGAAATTCAAAGCAAGAAGTGGCTCTCTTTGAAAATATAACATAATGTCAGATTTATTAATGTTGATGATTTCTGAATCTGAAAAAGTTTTTGCCGATGACATTCTTGGAAAGCCATCAAAAAAAGAAGCTTCTCCAAAAATTTCTCCCTTTTTATAAATTGTTAAAATTTTTTCTAAGCCATCTGGGGAATTTACAAAAGCTTGAACTCTTCCTTCTTTTAGGTAATAAAAATTTTTAGCAATTTCTCCTTGACGATAAATTATTTGATTATTTTTAAACATCTGTGCAGGTTTTGTCTTAAAAGTTTCAAACAATTCAGTAGGAATACCTATTTTATGGCCTAAAAATAATTCCCATTTATTCAAGAAAAAATACCTCCATTTAGTAATTATTTTTTAATTGTATCATAGTTTACATTCTTCATAAAAGTTTTATGTAATAATATAGTAAAACAATTTATGGAGGTAGCAAAAAAATGAAATGGAATAGTAATCTATATGATAATAAACATTCTTTTGTAGCAGAATACGGTAAGTCTATGATTAATTTTGTAAATGTGGGAAAAAAGCAAAAAATTTTGGATTTAGGATGTGGTACAGGGGTACTAACAAATGAGTTGGCAAAAAACGGTGCAACTGTTATTGGAACAGATTTATCAAAAAATATGATTGATAAGGCAAAATCTAATTATCCTAACTTAATCTTTCAAGTGGAGGATGCAACAAATCTGCCTTTTAAAAATGATTTTGATACTGTTTTTTCTAATGCAGTTTTTCATTGGATATCGAATCAAGAAAAATTGTTGCATTCTGTTTATACTTGTTTAAAAGATAATGGGACATTGATTTGTGAATTTGGAGCAAAAAATAATATAAGTCAAATTCAAACTGCTTTTGAAAAGGTAATAGAACAAAAGGGATATTCTTATTGTTCACCATTCTTTTTTCCTTCAAAGGAAGAATATAAGTTATTATTAGATCAAGTTGGTTTTGAAGTAAAACATATCATTGAATATGATAGACCAACACCACTTGCTGATGGGGAAAAAGGACTACGTAACTGGATTTGTCAATTCTTTGCAATTGATTTACTAGAATTTTCAGATGAACAAAAGGAGCAGATATTACTTGAAACAGAAAAACTTTGCAAAAATAGCATATGGAAAAACAACCAATGGGTAGCGGATTACAGGCGTATTCAAATTGTTGCAGTTAAAAATAAAAATAATCGTACCAAATGACATAATGGGTAATTATATTTAGTTCATAATGTTCTTAAGTTGTGACGAAACTGTAAATAATTATTCAGTAAAGATTATTTATATAATTGGTAGACAAATTAAGAGTTTCTGGGGGACTATTCATACTAACATAAGGAGGTAGATTAAAGTGAAGTATGTATTGTTAAGTGCAGATAACAATCCATCTGTTTATTCAGTTCCAAATGAGGTGGCTGGTAACTTAAGAAAATACTGTATAGATTTTTGTGACAAATGGCTACATGAGAGTCCGCATGCGAAGAAATATCGCGTAGATGGTGGCGTTTGCTATGATGAAAAAGACTTTATTGAATATTTGAATAGATGGGTTTTTCCTAATATACCATCAGTATTTATTGAAACACTTGAATGGATTGATTTAAGGGAAGACATTCCAGAAAAATATAAAGGATGTGAATGGTTCAATTTTTAATAGAGCCTTAAAATGTTTTGGTTAAACAACATGAACATAATATCTTGTTGAGTTAATACGCGTTTTTATGCAGCGTCATAGCAGTAATCTATTGTCCATTAATTATACGAAGGAGAAATATAATATGGACTACTTGGAGTGGAAAAATTATTTGCAAAATCTTATCAATAAGTATGATAAGCAAGGATATGATAAATTACACCTGATGAAAGAATATGG
This sequence comes from Clostridium magnum DSM 2767, assembly GCF_001623875.1. Lineage (GTDB taxonomy): Bacteria > Bacillota > Clostridia > Clostridiales > Clostridiaceae > Clostridium_AM > Clostridium_AM magnum. The sequence goes on from NZ_LWAE01000002.1 coordinate 80,770, forward strand.
TTTAACATTCGGTCACTAATAGACACAGTAGGTATTTGATAAAGGTCGCCATAAATATACTTTTCAAAATGTGTGCTTATAAGATAATAGTATAATGTTAAATGATGAAGCGCAAAAAATAATATTAAATACTAAAGGTATCATGAAGGATTTAATGCAGAAATAAATGAATTTGATGTTGAATATGTAAGAGATGTAGTGAAAAGTAATAACAGAAGAAGATTTTCAAAAAATCCAAAGACCGATTGAAGGATATACGTTAGTAGAATATATTTCATACTTGTGCGGAATTCTCCCGTCCTCTATAGGCGGGAGATGAATAGCATTTGATGATAGTCAACAATTACCTATTTGTTACAACAATAATAATTATATGGATAAATTAAAAAAAGTATATGTAGGACTAGTTCCTAGATGTACTTTTTTTATGCGCAATTTAATAGAAAATCAAGTTTATAAGGCGAAATAACTTTAATTATCACAAAAAAACATAAAATTTAATTCTATAATTTAGACAAATTTCATTGATGAAAAAAGTATTTTTATATAATAAATGGTAATTAAAAGTTGCAATATGGAGAGGCGTTTCTTTAATAAAAGTAGAATAAATAAATTATGTAGAAAATTTAGTAATAATCAATCGAAAAAATTAATCGACGAAAAGTAGCTGTTTTCGGGCCTTAACCGTCTTTATATATATAGGGACAATTTACAGTTGAAAAATTATTAATCTAGGGGGAAGAAATTATGATATCAGAAAAAACGAATTGTGGCGAAATGGAAAGTTTGTTAGATAGAGCGAAGAGAGGTGACAAATCAGCCACTCAAGTAATACTTAATAGGTTTATAGGACTGGTAATAAACAATTATAATAATTTAGTCCACGAAAAAATTGACATTGAGTTTGACGATTATATTCAAGAATGTAATGTGAAAATTATAGAGTGCATTAATAAGACTAATAAGGAAAACTATTGGCAGCTAACCAGTATGATTGAAAAAAGTCTGAGATACAAGACCAGTGATGTTGGGAAAAAAATCAGCAACTTTAATAAGTTGAATATGCTTTGTGAGAATAGCATCGATGATTACAGAGCTAAAGAAATAGAGAAAGTTCATAAATTTGAGGATTTAGTATTAGGGGATATGGCCGTTGAACGTATCTGCAATACTATTATTAATGACAAGCTAAGCAGAGAGGAGAAAAGGGTATTTGATGTATATATTTCTGGGCTGGATCTTGAAGAATATGCACAGGGAAAGGGGATTATGGTTAAAAGTGTGATGAAAACCTTTAGAAGTGTTATCTGTAAAATTAGAAGCATAGAACAATTGAAAAACTACCACAATATGATTTTTATTACTCTCATCTTCCTTAAAAATATGAATACTTTTGTAGAGATAAAAGAATTATGTTTCTTCATAGAAATTATAGGCATGTAAATGGGGAGGTTTTAGTATAAAAGAGTATGAACTAATACAAGAAGTTCTTCGAGCTAAGGCTGGAGATAAGGAAGCTATGGGAGTTGTAATGAAAAGGTTTACGGGATTGATTGCAAAAACTGCAAGAGGGATTTATATAAAAGGGCTAGAATTCGATGACTTGGTCCAAATTGGGCGGCTCTCAATAATTAAGGCTGTAAATATGTTTGATCCTTCAAAAGGAAAAAGCTTTACAGGTTATGTGAAAAATGCTATTATAAAAAATTTTTATTATCTAATAAGGGGTACTGCGAAAACAGCTAGCTATTGTAGTTTAAATAGTCTAAATTCCGAAGGGATTGAGATTATAGAATGCCTAGTTTCTGAAGAGAATGTTGAAGAACAAATTATAGAAAGTGAACAAGCAGCAGCTTTACATAGAGCTTTAAGGGAATTGTCAGAAAAAGAAAGAGAAATTATAGAATGGTTTTATATAAAAGATAAAGCTTTGGGACAGTATGCAGAAGAAAAGGGAATTGCATATAGAACCGCTATAGATAGGAAAAAGAGAGCGCTAGAAAAACTTAAGAATATTTTAACGGGGAGGAATTAAGGTGGCACTGTATAGACAGATACAAACATTATTTTGGCAGGATGGATTTATAGCGGAGCTTACGCCAGAGGAGAGGTATTTTTACTTTTATCTTCTAACAAATCCAAGGAGTACCCAATGCGGTATATTTGAAGTTAATATGAGAATTATGGAGGCAGAAACTGGATATAATCGTGAAACCTTAGAAAAGCTAATAAAGAGATTTGAGGAGTATGGAAAGATTATATATTCTAAGGAAACAAAGGAGATTATTATATTAAATTGGCTAAAGTATAACTTCATAAACAGTAAAAATACCATGTGCTGTATAAATAAAGAACTTAAATCAGTTAAAAATGAAGGATTTTTAAAATTATTATATAAAAACTGCCTAATCAAAGGATATGATGTGGAGGCAATATTTAAGGATATTACTTTAGCTGTGGCGGAAGATAAATCAGAAGTAATTCCTGAAGAATTAAAAGAAGAAGTAGATGAGAATAAAGTAGAAGGCAGTAATATAGATGGACAAACTATAGCTGAAGATAGTACTAATGAGGAAGTGGGCAGAGATTCTATTGATGATGACATAAAAAAACAATCACTTGCTAGGGGCTTTGAAGGGGCTTATAAGGACCTTGGGGAAAAAGAAGAAGAAAAAGAAATACAAAAAGAAGCTTCTAATAAAGAAAAAGTAATAAATAAAACAGAAGGAGGTGATGCCTTTTATGGCCATGAGGAAAATTTCAGCTGTAGGGTTTTAATGGAGTTTAATAAAAACATACGGCAGGCTACCATAAGGGATCTTGAAAAGCTTGGGCAGTGGAAAAGTTATTTCTCTGATGAGGTAATAATACAGGCAATTTTTGAGGCAGTGAAGTATAAGGCGAGGCATACGGGATATATTGACTCTGTTCTTAAAAGCTGGAGGTCTGTTGGTATAACTAAGCTGGAGGAGCTTGTGGAGTATAGAGATGGAAGTTCTCAAAAGGATGAAAAGTGTAATGCAGATGCATATAGATATTTGGATTAAGAAGGAGGGGGATTATGAAAATAGAGAAAATATATAATCAGGATGCGGAGGCCAATATACTTAGTTCTATTCTTGTAAAAAATGACAGTATATGTGAGGTCATTGATGTCCTAAATCCTGAGGATTTTTATAATACAAGGCATAAAATAATCTATGCAAAGCTAAAGGAAATGTATGAAAGCAGCCTGCCAATGGATATTGTAACCCTATCTGAAAAGCTTGGCGAAAGGCTTAAGGAAGTTGGAGGAGTCAGCTATTTAGGGGAGCTTATAAACTCTAGTATTAGTGCAGTTAATATTAAAAATTACGGCTATATTGTGAAGGAGAAATCAAGTTATAGGCAGCTAAAAGGCATTCTCAGCAGCTCTTTAGATAAGCTGGATAAGGAAGAGATTGAAGCGGAGGATATGATAGAAAATGTACAGGATTCTCTTTTGGGTATAAGCAGTGTTGAAAAAGAAGATTCTGGACATATGACTGGAGTAATGGAGAGGTTTATGGATACTCTTCAGACAAGATATGAGAAAGGCGGGGAGATAAAAGGAATAAAGAGCGGCTATAGGATTTTGGATAAAACCTTAGGTGGTTTTATGCGTCAGGATTTAGTAGTTTTAGCTGCAAGGCCTTCTATGGGGAAGAGTACTATGGCCATAAACCTGCTTTTAAATACAGTTTTTATAGGACAGGCTAAGACAGCTTTTTTTAATCTTGAAATGAGTGAAATACAGGTATCAGACAGGGTTGTAGCTGTCCATACTGATATACCTATGAACAATGTAAAGACTGCCAGTTTAACTGATGAACAGTGGTATAAGATTTCTAAAGCTGCTTCCGATCTGGCGGCTTCAGCCATAAAGATTTATGATAAAAAACTAACTCTAAAGTCTATAAAAGCAGAGTGTAAAAAGTTGAAGATTAAAGAAGGGCTGGATATTGTTTTTATCGACTACCTTCAGCTTATTGATAGTGAGAGAAAATCGGAAAATAGGAATCAAGACATTTCCAGGGTAACTAGAACTCTTAAGCTTATGGCAAAAGAGCTTGATATAACTTTAATTCTCCTTTCTCAATTATCTAGAGCACCAGAACAGAGAAATGACCACAGGCCGATGCTTGCAGATTTAAGAGAGTCCGGCAGTATCGAACAAGATGCTGATATTGTTATGTTTTTGTACAGGGATGACTATTATACCAAGGATAGTGAAAGTAAGGGGATTATGGAATGCATTGTTGCGAAGAATCGAAATGGGGAGGTGGGGACTGTGAGATTGAAGTGGATGCCGGATGTGCAGAGGGTGAGGTAATATAATCCTTTTTTTAAATCAGTTAGGGTTTGAAACCCCGTCTGATTCAAGTTTACACTTCATATATCCTACTTTTGATAAAATAGAAAGAGTTTGGATAAGCCCAAACTCTTAATTAGTATTCGGTATTTTCGCTGTATTGCATTAGTTCCTCAATACTTACAATTTTTCTTTTTTTAATTATAGTTCTTAGTTTTTTATTTTTCATAAAGTAGTTATCCCATACTTCATTTAAATTGAATATAAGAACACTACTTCTGCCTTTTGGCTTATAAGTACATTCGTTCTTCAAGGTGTCCAGTATTTTATCCCTTGAGAATTCACCTTTATTGTTGCCTATCAAATTCTTGACTATACTTTCAACATCCTCTAAATAAATCATGTAATCCCCTTATATAAAAGTTCTATACAAACTATATATATGCAGTGTTATATAATATTGATTATTTATAAATGAAATACTTATTTGAAACAATATTATAAATTTTATTTAAAAACCTATAATATTGTTAAACCTGTTCAAGACCAGTTCCATCTAATTTAATTCTTAATATTTCATTGCCGCCAGTATCAAAGTATATCCAACCAGGTACGGTCCATAAATACCTAGCAACATGATCAGTAAGTTTTGTATTCTCAGAGCCATCGAGCTTTACTTTGAATAAACCTATTTGTTCAGGTGTTCCACCAAACTCAGTAACAGTATAATAGATATAATCATTATATATGTTTATACTGTATACACCTCCATCTTTACGCTCAACTGAGGTTAGTAGCGTATCTTCTGTACCATCATTTTTAACTTTATGAATACCTTGAATATCACTATAAAAAATCCAATTATATACCGGCTGAAATCTTGATAAAGTTTTATTTGTCACTTGTTTTACAGTACTTCCATCAGTTCTAATCATTGCGAATTGTGGTTTTACTGGATTAGTTAGAATATACATATTTGTGTATATCCATCCTTCCTTCACGCAAAATGGAAGCCCAACTTCTATTGAGTAAGATTCATTTAAATTTAGATGTATTTTCATTTCGTTTGTGCCATCTATTTTAATTTTACATAACTCACCGCCTCCAGTATCTGGAACACTCTGTGTATAATAAAGCCAGTCGCCGTCTAGCTGCATATGACGGGGATAGGAACTGCTTAATTTTACTTTGTTCGTACCATCAATATTTGATTTATAAATACCGTGGTCATTGCCAAAGACTACAGAGTAGTACATAGTATTTCCTACAATATTAGTACTGGCTAGAGGTTGATTTGCTAATTTTATGTTGCCTGAGCCATCTGCTTTCACTCTATACAGGGCATAGTTATCACTTGGTTTTCTATAATATATATATCCATTGTTATAGGACACAGATAATCCGTTTATAACATTACCAAGGTAATCTTCCTCTCTTGTTGTTAACTTTTCTATGGTTTCATCTGGAACTACTCCATCACCTCCAAGTACAACAATATTTTTTGTTGAAGAATTTAACTTAGCAAGACTATAAAGAAAACCTTTTGTTTTGTTGCCAGGTGTTTTAGGAGTGAGTACTATAAAAGAAGAATTTTTAGCTGCAACAGCAGCTCCAGATAGAGCATCAGGAAAATTTTCGCCAGAGGCAGTATAAACGTTAGTATAATCATATTCACCAAAGTGATTTATAACATCGATATTTGTATCATATCTATCTGCTCCTGCAATTCTTTCAGATCCAGGAAACTTGCTTAAAAGAGAATCGCTAATAACTCCTAAGCCACCTACTACATAGGATTTAGTAATTTTCTTTGCAGATAAATAAGTCTTTGTTGTATCTGAGAGAGTATCTTTTGAGGATAGGATAATAGGCATCCCCTTTTTTGCAGCTATTGGAGCAATAGAAAGTGCATCTGCAAAGCCTAATCCAGAGGTAACTACTATTTCACTGCCTGTATTAAAATTAGAATGTATATAATTTGCGATGGTAACCGAAGTTTCATACCTATTACTTCCACTCAGTCTAGTAATACTTATATTAGGTATTTTTCTTAAGGCATCTTCAGTTGTCTTTGAAATACTAGCCTCTCCACCGATAATAAATAAGGTTTGTACTTTTAAATCTTTGATTTTTGTTATTGTTTCCTCACTTATCATAGACTTTTCTACTAAAAGAATGGGTGCGTCTAACTGCTTTGCTAAAGAAACTGAACATAAAGCATCGGGGAAATCCTCACCACTAGCTAACACTAGGTTTTTAGATTCTTTCCAACTAGAATTTAAAATTTCAATGCTAGTTTTATAACGAGTATCTCCTGAAAGTCTAGTCACTTTAGACACTGTTGAAACTTGAGGAGTTGTTAAGGACCAAACCTTTGTAAATACAAAAATAAGAGGTACCAAAAAAATTAAAATCTTTTTTAACTTTATCATGGATTCACCTTCTTCGTATAATAGAATTTTGTAAAGTTAACACTAAAAATGTACTAGGTAAGCTTAGTATTAGATTTTCCCTATATAGAAAAGATTATTTACATAAGAATAAAGAATAGATCCGAGCATGTTAAGAATCTATTATAGAATTTCGTTACCTAAGTCTTGATTTGTTACCAGTTTTATATACTTGTGGAGAGTACGTAAATAAAATATAATTGTGTAGTAACAAATTGTTAACAAAAGGAGACAAATATGAAGAAAATAGTTTCAAACATTACCTCACTTTTAATACTATCTTTAGCTGTAATATCAACATCTCAAGTTAGTGCAGCAACATTAGATAAGAGATTATCAGGAAGCAACAGATATGAAACAGGTGCTAAAATTATAAGTAATGGGTGGACAACTTCTGAGTATGCCGTAGTTGCTAGTGGTGAGGGATTTGCAGATGCACTTTGTGCAGCTCCTTTAGCTAAAAAATATAATGCACCAATTTTACTTACTGGAAAAGATACTTTGGATTTAAATACAAAAAATCAATTGAAAGCACTTGATGTAAAAAAGGTATTTGTGGTTGGTGGCTCTGGTGTAGTATCAGAAAGTGTAAATTCTGAAATGAAAGATATGGGTATTGAAACTAATAGAATATATGGACAAAATAGATTTGAAACATCTCTACAAGTAGCTAATAATTTAGGAGATATTGCTGGTGTGGTAGTAACAAATGGATTTGGATTTGCGGATGCGTTATCCATAGCTCCAGTGGCAGCACAAAAGGGAATGCCAATACTGCTAACGGATAAGGAGGATTTATCTTCATCAGTTAAAGAGTTTTTAGCTAATAGTTCCTATAGTAAAAGTTATATAGTTGGTGGAAGTGGAGTTGTAAGCGATAAAATAGCATCACAGCTAAAAGGTAATACAAGACTTGGAGGGGCTAGCAGGTATAGCACAAATGCAGCTGTATTAAACCAGTTTGCTAACGAGTTTAGTTACGACAAAGTTTATGTAGCTTCTGGAGAGAACTATCCAGATGCCTTAAGTGGAAGTGCTTTAGCAGCTTTAAGTAATTCTCCTTTGATTTTAGCAGGTACTTCTGTTAATCCTTCAGTAATGTCCTCAATAAAAGCTCAGCATGAAAATTATAATAATGTGATAATTTTAGGTGGAACTGCAGTAGTTTCTGATGCAGTAGCAAGCGATATTGTAAGTGGAGTAGATACCATCACTTCAGCGGCTATTAGGAATGAGTTTCAAAAAATAGGGTTTGTATTTAGTTCAGAAACAACTGCTTTATATGACAAAGATGGAATTACTATTGGGTTAGTAAATCAAGGTGAGTATTGGCAGCTTGCTGTAAAGACTTGGGGAGAAGAGGAAGAGAGTTTATTTTATAGAGGAATGAGCATAATTCTAGGACAAGATGCAGCTTGGAGCAGTTTAATATATATTGATTATGCACTAGATATGCCTGATTCTGTTCATACAACTGAACATGTTCGTACATTTGTCAGTGGTGACAAATTGGTTGTGCATATTTTTAATCCAAAGGAATAATAGAGTATAAATGAAGTGGAAACTTGAATCAGATGGGGTTTCGTCTACGACCCGGGGCTTTGCCCGTTAAATGCCATTTAGGCATTTAACCCCCACCTGATTCTTAGTTGAACGAATCCAGGGACGTAGCCGCTCGCAACGTACACTTTGAAGAAGATGGGAGTATTAGAGCGGGTAGTCATCGGATAAATACTAGATTAGCGTGTCCATTAAACCTGGGGCTATTGCAAAATGAAATTTTGCAACAGCTCTTTTACTTGCTCAAAGATTTAATTTTGCTTTCTCAGTTATCCAGAGTAAATGGCAAGTTGTTTAAAGTATATAGCTTGGGTATAATATTAATAATTAGAACTAAAACTGAGAGGTGTTTTAATGCAGAAAAAATTCAATATAACCGGTACATGTATTCCAGAAAAGCATTATATGGTTAACATAGATAATAAATTGAAAAAAATGATCCTTATGATTGAAGATGGTGAATATTTTACTGTAAATAGACCTAGACAATATGGAAAAACTACAACATTATATATGTTGTCTAGAGCATTAAAAAAAAGAGAAGATTATCTTGTTATTAAATTGAGTTTTGAAGGAATGGGAGATGAAAGGTATAGTAGTGAAAAAAGCTTTATAGAAGGTCTTTTTATACAATTTAAAAGAATATTTTTAATGGACAATGAAAATCAAATTATGCAATTAATAGCTGAAAATAAGGAGATAAAAACTCTTGATGAATTAGGGGTATTTATAACTGAACTTGTATTAAAGTCTAGAAAAAAAGTTGTACTTATAATTGATGAGATAGATAAAAATAGCGACAATCAATTATTCTTAAACTTTTTAGGAATGCTGAGAAATAAATATCTATTACGAAGTGAAGGTGAAGATTTTACATTTCAAAGCGTTATTCTTGCTGGTGTACATGATGTAAAAAACCTGAAGCTTAAATTAAGAAAAGATGAGAAACGTAAGTATAATAGTCCTTGGAACATAGCTGTAGATTTTAATATGGACATGAGCTTTTCTAAGGAAGAGATAGGTACCATGCTTCAAGAGTATTCTTATGAAACAGGTATGGAAGTAAATTTGGAATATTTTTCAGAAAGAATACACTATTATACTTCTGGTTATCCATTTTTAGTAAGCAGATTATGCAAGATAATAGATGAAGAAATATTGATGGATAATAGAGGAACATGGAAAGAAATATATCTAGAACAAGCGCTAAGTATACTTTTAAAAGAAAGTAATACTAATTTTGATTCTTTAATAAAAAATTTGCAGAACAATAATGATTTATATAATATTGTTTATAAATTAATTATTGAAGGTAATGAATTGTCATACAATTCTGACAACCCAATAATAAACTTGGCGACGACTTATGGTATTTTTAAAGAAATGGATAGAAAAGTAAAGATTCATAATAGAATTTATGAACAGCGAATTTATAATTATATGATTTCAAAAGTTGAAACTTCAACAGATATAAAAGGATATAATTTTCGAGATAATTTTTATTACCTGATAACAGTATAGACTTTGAAAAGGTACTCTTAAAGTTCCAAGAGTTCATGAAAAAAGAGTATAGCACAAGAGACAAAGAATTTTTAGAGAAAAATGGCAGACTTATTTTTCTAGCCTTCATAAAGCCTATAATTAATGGAGTAGGATTTGACTTTAAAGAAATTCAAATCTCTGAAGAAAAAAGGTTAGATGTAGTTATAACATACTTAAGTAAGATGTATGTTATAGAAATGAAAATCTGGAGAGGTCAGGCTGCTCATGAAAGAGGTATTAAGCAGTTGTGTGATTATTTAGATGTTATGACTTTAAGTGAAGGATTTCTTGTAATTTTTGATTTTACAAAGCAGGGAAATAAGAATTGGAAAAAAGAAAGATTGCAGATAGAAGGCAAGGATATATTTATGATTTGGATATAGGTTACACTTTTATTTTGTAAAGTGGTTAGAAATATAGTAAATATTAAGGATTATGTTGGAGGATACTTGGGAAGATCCGTAGATTTGTGTAAATCAAATCTACGGATCTTAGTCGTGTAAACAATTTTGTGTATTCTCTTAGGTTATGTCGCAATCTTGTCTTTAAATTCTTGAAGGGTTCGTACTCGTGCTGATATTTTTAACCGTTTTTTAAGTTTTAATGTCAGATTGATTATTTATTATTTTTATAATATCCTCAGAAGCTTATTGGTACATTTGTATATATACATAAATTAAGATATAATTTATGTTAAAATATTGGTATATTAGTTATATGTTGGGTATTAATTAAGCAATATTTATACTTAATTCTAGATTTTATACAGTGTGAAATTACAAGGAGGTTTTGGTGAGTAATTTAGACAATATATTAAAAATGATATTCAAACTTAAGCCAGGGGTAGTTATAAAGCGAAAAGAGTTAGCAGATGAATTTAATATTAGTGAAAAACAAGTTGCAAGATATAAAAGAATTTTAGAAGAATTCTTTACAATAGAATCTATACCAGGACCTACAGGTGGATATAGACTATTAGATTCATATTTTCCTTTTAAAGAATTATTAACAGAAGATGAAGTAATGCTTTTAAAGTATTATAGTGCATCATCACAATATTCTGATGATGAAAAACTTAGAAAAGCATTAGATAAAATAAACTATTCAATATTAAAAGAGGATAATCAAATATCTGCACAGATCATTCCATATTCAAGAATTAATAATAATGGACGTGATATTCAAAGAACACAAAATAAATTTTATGAAGCTATTTTACATAAGTATGAAGTTATTATTAGTTATACATCAAATGAAGGAAAAAGCACTCGAAGAAGAGTTCAGCCATATAAGTTATTTATGTATAAGGGAGAATGCTATGTAATTGCAAAATGTTTACTGAAAGATAGCATTAGATTTTTCAAACTTGTTAGAATAAGTGAAATGATTGTTACCAGTATTAAGTTTGAACAAAACTTGGATGTAGAAAAGTTCTTACAAGATTCAATGGACAAGAATATAGGAATCTTTTATGGTCAGGAATATAAATTAAAACTTAAAATATATCCACCAATGTCAAATACAATCAAGGAAAGAATTTGGGTTGACAATCAAGTAATAACTGAGCTTGAAAATGGTGAAATATTCTTTGAAGCTACTATGCAAGGTGGACCAGAAATCATTTCTTGGATACTTTCAATGAGAAGTTGCGTAAAAGTCATTGAGCCTGAAAGTCTAAAAATTGAATTAAAAGAAGAATTAGAAAAAATGATCAATAATTTAAAAAAATAAAAAATTAGTGACTGTTTTTGTCCAGAATTATTAGTATAGTGTTTTTAGAAGCTAATGTATAAGTAATTCTACCAAGTGATAGGAGGGATTTTGTGAGATTCAAAATAAATTTAAGTGCAGCTGATAAGAAAATTCCAATTGGGAATAGATTTATGATATGTAGTTTATTAAAGAAAGCTATTGAAATAGGAGATGCAGAGTTATTTAATGAAATATATTTTTATGAAGATAAGAAAAATAAAAAAATTAAAGACTTTTCCTTTGCAATTTATTTAAGAGATTTTAAGGTGGAAGATAGCTATATAAATGTTAATGGAGATATTTCTATAACTGTTAGTACACCAGATTACAATTTAGGGATAGCAATCTACAATGGATTATTAAAGATCAAAACCTTTAATTTCAAAGGATATAATTTAGAGTTAAAAACAGTTACTTTGTTAAAGGAAGCTAAGGTAAAGAGTAACATAATTCCATGTAAAACTTTATCACCAATTTTTATAAAAGATAGGGCGGGAAAGGGCATAGATGTACATGATAGCAACTTTGAAGAAGGGCTTAATTATATAAGTAATTTATATCTTGAAACGTATAGAGGGTATGGTTTAAGGGAAAGACTTAAATTTATTCCTATTAATATGAAAAAAGTAGTAGTAAAAGAAGAGGTAGAAGGCTTTAGAGAAGGAACTAATAAGCAATTTTTATTGGTTGATTCATACAAAGGAATATTTAATTTAAGTGGAGATATTGATGATCTTCAAATTTTATTAGAAGCAGGAATGGGATATAGACGAAGCCAGGGATTTGGACTGATAGATTTAGTATAGGAGGTGGAATTTTGAGTTTAGTGAGAATCGAACTAGGTGACTGGTTAAAAAATGCATCAATTATTGGGCTTATAAAGGTATTAGAGCATAAGAAGAAGCTTGGAGAAAGTATTAAAATTAAAAATGATTATTTAGAATTTGATTCTGAAATGTTAGATGGTTTCGAAGAGGCTTATTTTAAAACTTTAATATCAGAACATGAGAAAAAGTTATCTTGGTATAAATTGGCTAGCCTTGAAGATGATTTAAATGCAATCGAAGGCAATGAAATAACTAATGAGAATGTGGAAAAATTAAATGATATTTTAGATAAAATGAAGTCAAAATCAATGCTTAATTCTAATAGCTATTTAAGTGCTTATTTATTATTAGAAGATAGAGTATGGATAGTAAATAAGGAAAAAAATCTAGCTAAGATAAAGCTTAAGAAAAAGGATAAAGTAGAAGATTTTAAAGAAGAAATATTAAAACAAATTTCCATAGCAAAAGAAATAATCAAGTGGTTTAAAAAGCCAGAGGTTAAAAGAGTAATTGCAGCAAAAAATGTAATGTATGATATAATTCAACCATTTTGGAATAACATAAGTATGCTACTTAAAACAAACAACGAGAAAAATATGTATGAATTGTATAAAAAAGATTTTATAGAGCCATTTACTAATTATGTTGAAAGTGATAAGACTAAGTATAAAAATAATTGTTTTACTTGTGATAACAAAATTAAGAAACTTGGGAAACCAGAAGCTTTTGATTTAACATGGCTTGTTAAAACAGGAGCAGATATGTCAAGAAAGTCATCACATTTTTGGAATATGAATGGGGATGCGTATATCTGTCCAATATGCAACTTAGTATACTCATGTCTACCACTAGGATTTGTACTAATGGAACGTAAAGGAATTTTTATTAATAGTAATCAAAGTATTAAAAGCCTTAAACAATGTAATATTACTACTATTGATTGTAAAGGAGATAGATTTGTGGAAATAGAAAATTTATCTTACTATAATGTGCTTAATGCAATGGAAAATGTAAACATAGAAAATATTGATAAAGAATTTGAGAATATTCAAGTTGTGAAGATTGATGGAAATAATGATAGAAGACCTTATAGTTTTAATACTTTATCACCAAAAATTATGAAGATTTTATACTATCATAGGAAAGCATTAGAAGGCTTAATAAAAATTAGAGTTAGGATAACGGATAAATATTATATAAATCTTTATGATGAAATTATTAGAAGGATATATGATGGTAAAAATCTATTTGAACTAATTCACAAATTATTAGTTATGTATTTAGATAAGGAAAAATTTAAAGGTGTACATAACATTTATAAAATATTACAAATTAATACTTCATTAACAGGAGGAAAGGAAATGAGACAAGAGGATATAAATAAGTTTATGTCATATGGCTTTAAACTTAGAGGGGCCTATGAAAGTAAAGAGGCAAAGGCAAAATTATCAGGAATAACTTATAGATTATTAAATGCAATTAAAACAAGAGATAGTGGTAAATTTATGGATACTATAGTGAATGCACATATGTATATGAAGAGGGAAATACCTAAGGAAATTGGACTAGCCTTAAGAAATAGCGATGTGCTGCAAAATGTAGGATATGCATTTGTATTAGGATTACAAGGTGAATTAAATAAAAAAGAAACTGAAGGAGAGAAATAAAAATGAGTACTATAAAGGGTTTAACAATAACAATGGTTTTTGAGGCTGAGAGTGCTAACTATGGGGAAGGAGTAGGAAATGTTACATCATTAAAGAAAATATCAAGAGATGGTGGAAGAGCTTATACTTATATTTCAAGACAAGCTTTAAGATATAATATTATAGGACAAATGGGGGTAGATAATACTCCTTTAGATTTAGATGGTGAAGTTCTTCAATTCCATCCAGATGCAACTATTAAAGATTATCCTGAAATAGACTTGTTTGGATATATGAAGACACAAAAGCCAGTAAAAACAAGAGCTGCAGTAGCAAGGCTATCAAATGCAGTTGCACTTGAAACCTTTAACGCCGATTTAGACTTTTTAACTAATAAGGGGTTGCTAGATAGATATAATGAAACAGCTGAAAAGAAAAAAGATGGTGGTAATATAGCTCAAAGTGAAATTCATAAATCTTATTATTCTTATACAATAACAGTTGATCTAGACAAAGTTGGAATAGATATACTAGACAAAGTTAATTTAGATAAGGAAGAAAAAACTAATAGAGTAGTAGCTCTTTTAGATGCTGTTAAATTCTTATATAGAGATATAAAAGGTAGAAGAGAAAACTTATCTCCAATACTTGCAATAGGTGGAGTATATTCAATTAAAAATCCTTTCTTTGAAAATAGAGTTAAGTGTTATAATAACACCATTGATATAGAGCCGCTAATGAGTGTTAAAGCCTTAGGTAAAGAAGTGTCAGATAACACAAAGGTTGGACTTATAAAAGGTATATTTAGAAATAGTGATGATATAGTCAATAAGTTAAGTGCAGTTGATATGGCAGAGTTCTTTGATTCAATTAAGAATGAAGTTAAAGCATATTATGAAGTGTAGGTGTTAACAATTGAGTGATAAAAGGGCTATTAGATTAGAAATATATCAAAACTTAGTTAACTATAAAAAGCCTACTAGTTTCCAATTAAAGGAAAGTTACCCCCTGCCACCACCATCAACTATAATAGGAATGGTTCATTTTGCCTGTAGTTATACAGAGTATGAACCAATGAAGGTAGCTGTACAAGGAAATTTTAAATCTAGAGTGTATGATTTGTATACAAGATATGAGTTTGCTGGTGCAAGCTATGAAGAAGCAAGACATCAATTAAAATTAGCTAGTAATGATGGGAAAGTTTATGGTGCAACAAGAGGAATAGCAACTTCCGAACTTTTAGTTGATGTAAATCTTATAATTCACATTTGTCCAGATGACGACACGAAAGTAGCGGAAATATATAGTGCTTTTAAATCACCTAAAGAATACATTTCCTTAGGAAGAAGAGAAGATTTAATAAGAATAGACGATGTTAAAATTGTAGATTTAACTGAAGAAGAAGTAGAGATAGAGACTTTAGAAGA
Source organism: Clostridium magnum DSM 2767 (assembly GCF_001623875.1). Classification (GTDB taxonomy): domain Bacteria; phylum Bacillota; class Clostridia; order Clostridiales; family Clostridiaceae; genus Clostridium_AM; species Clostridium_AM magnum. The sequence continues at coordinate 96,304 of NZ_LWAE01000002.1, forward strand.
TGAAATCTGCTTTTATGTTCCATATGAATATGTTAAAAATGAAGAAGTTTTAACTAAAGCAACGCTATATACTTTAAACAAAGTTTATAAAAAGGAACAAATAAGAAAAGGCGTTGAAATTAGAAACTGGGAAAAAGTAAAGGTGGCTTATTGTGTAGGTGGTAAAAATACTGTTGAATCTGATCATATATATAAAGACAGTGATAATAAAAAAGTATTTCTTATTTAATTTGTAGGAGTTAGATATTTTTATCTAGCTCCTATATTATAGAGGTGAAAAATGAAGAATTTGTTTTTGGCTAAAAGTAATCCAAGAGAAACCATAATAGAGCATACTGAAAATTTATTAAAATCTTATGACATGTTAAAAGAATCATATCCAAATTTAAAAAATATAAACTGGGAATTATTAAAGCTCGCTTGTATTTATCATGATGCAGGTAAAATGAATACAAAGTTTCAAAATAAGATAATTAAAAATATAAATAAAGAGCTTGAAAAACAAGAAAGTGAAGAAATGTTACCATATCTTGAAGATTTTTTAGAAGATATTGAAGAAATTCCCCATGGATATTTAAGCAATGCATTTATACCCATTAGTTATTTAAAAGAGAATTTTACAGATGAAGAAATTAAGGTTTTATATGAGAGTATTTTTTATCATCATAATAGAGAAAAGCTAGAAGGACATAGAAAAGAAGAACTTTTAAAAATAATAAAAGAAGATTTACCTCAATATATAAATGATTTTAAGTATGATAAATTTATTAGTGATGAAATAAATTTAAATAGTAAATTTATGAGATATCTAAGAAAAAGAATTTTAACTGATGCAAATATATTGGATGACGAAACTTATGATATTGCTAGTAAATTAATAATGACAAAAGGACTATTAAATAAAATAGACTTTGCAGCAAGTAGTGGTGTTTTGGTTGAAGTTCAACCTGGTAAACTTAAAGGGTTAACAGAAAAATCTATTGAGCCATATAATTTAAATGATCTTCAAAAATATATGAAAGAACATGATAATGACAATTTAATAATATTAGCATCAACTGGTATAGGTAAAACAGAAGGGGCGTTAGTTTGGATTGGAAATAACAAGGGGTTCTTTACTTTACCTCTTAGAGTATCTATTAATTCTATTTATGATAGAGTAGTGTCTAAAATAGGGTATGGAAAGGATAAAACAGCTTTATTGCATTCAGATAGTGCATCAGAATATATGAAAAGAGAAGAAGATGGAATAATAGATAAATATTATTTAGATTCAACAAAGCAGTTATCATTACCACTAACTATTTGTACTTTAGATCAATTAATAGGTTTTATATTTAAATACGAAGGTTTTGAATTAAAACTAGCTACTTTAAGTTATTCAAAGATTGTTATTGATGAAATTCAAATGTATTCTCCAGATATGATAGCATATTTAGTACTAGCCCTTAGAGACATAGTTCGTATGGGAGGAAAATTTGCTATAGTAACAGCAACCTTCCCACCTATTTTTGAGTATTTTATGAATTATGCTGGCTTAAATAGAGGAACTGAATACAAAGTACCAGAAAAACCTTTCTTAAAAAAGTTGGATGATAAAGTTATGCTAAGACATAAGGTGAAAATTTTTCAAGTTAATATTGATTCAAATATTATTTATAATAATTATAAAGGTCAAAAGATATTAGTAATTGTAAATACAGTAAAAACAGCCCAAAAGCTTTATTATGAACTATCTAAATATGAGGACATAAAAGATAAATTATTTATGTTTCATAGTAGATATATTAAAGAGGATAGAGCAATTAAAGAAGATCAAATTTTTAATGATGGACAGCTTAAAAATAAGTTTTCTGGTATATGGATAACAACACAAGTAGTAGAGGCGAGTTTAGATATAGATTTTGATGTATTATTTACCGAATTATCTGATATAAGTGGTCTTCTACAAAGAATGGGTAGAGTTTATAGAAATAGAATTTTAGATAAGATGGAAGCAAATATAAATGTATTTGTTGGTGATGATAAATTACCTTCAGGTATATTTGATAATACTTCAAGATTTGATTCTATAATTGATATTGATATTTTTAATAAATCAAAAGAAGCAATTTTAAAATATAATGATGTAGAGCTTGATGAAGAGGAAAAGATGAAGCTTGTTTCAGAGGTGTATTCTGTAAGTAACTTAGAAAAATCTAATTATTTTGAAGTGATAAAAAAGACAATAGATACTTATAGTGACTTGATTCCTTATGATTTAAAAAAGAATGAAGTGAAGCTTAGAAATATTATGTCAGAAACTATAATTCCGGAAGTAGTTTATGAAAAAAATAAAGAAAGAATAAATGAAACAATAAAAGAACTTGGGGATACAAAGGATTTTTCAAAGAGAACCTCATTAAAAGATGAACTTATGAAAAAGACTGTAACTATTTCTGCATCTATGTTTGAAAATATAAAAAGAAAGGGCGCAGCAGTGGAAAAGCTTGAGGTAAATAAATATGAAACTATTTATATAGTTCCTGGAGAGTATACATTTGAAAAAGGGTTTGAGATTCAAAAAGATTTTAATAAATTTTCTGAAAAACAATTTGGATAACTAAATAATTAAGTACCAAAAATGTCCTTGATTGATGATAATATTCAATCAAGAATTTTTTCTTTATAAATGATGTAGGAGGTAAAGATGGAGTACAATTTTGATGATTTCAAAGTACAGGGAACAAAATTTAATTATTATTTTGTATGCAAAAGAAAACTTTGGCTATTTTCTAAGGGAATAGCTATGGAAGAGGCCAATGATAGAGTACAGCAGGGAAAAATAACTCATGAGTATGCTTACAAAAATAAAGAAGATAAAAAGGAAAAGCTTATTGATGGGTTAATAAAAATAGATATCTTAGAAAAAGAAGATATAAGAGAAGTTAAGCTGTCAAGTAAAATGAAGGATTCAGATAGGATGCAATTATTATATTATCTTTATTACTTAAAACAGCTAGGAATAATCAAAAGAGGTACGCTTAATTATGTAAAAGAAAGAAGAGTTGAAGAAGTAGTTTTAACTATTCAGGATGAAGAGAAAATTGAAGAAGTTCTTAAAGAAATTAAAAATATTTTGAAGTTTAAATATCCGCCTAAGGTAGAAAAATTGACCTATTGTAAAAAGTGTGCTTATTATGAATATTGCTATGTAAAGGAGATAGATTAGATGGGTAAGGATTATTATATTTTTTCTAATGGAAGAATGAAAAGAAAAGAAAATACAATTTATTTTATTGACAGTGAAGAAAATAAAAAAGCTATACCAATTGAGGATATAGAACGATTGCATTTGTTTGGAGAGATAGATATTAATACAAAGTTATTAAATTATGTATCAAAATACAGTATTTTAATTAGTGTGTATAATTATTATGGATTTTATAGTGGTACTTACTATTCAAGAAAGAAAAATGTAGCAGGAGTTTTAATAGTCAATCAATCTAGAGCATATTTAGATGAAAATAAAAGATTAGAGATAGCTAAAGCATTTATAGATGCAGCATTTCACCATATGCTTAGAAATATTAGAAGACATAGTACTGTACCAAAAGAAATTATTGATTATATTATAAAAGAACGAGAAAATATGAATAATTCTAAATCTATAGAAGAATTAATGGGGGCAGAAGGAAGGGGACGCAAAAAATATTATGAATCATTTAATTATTTTTTAAAGAATGACTTTTATTTTAATAGTAGACAAAAAAGACCGCCTACAGATCTAATAAATGCATTGATCTCTTTCGGTAATTCAATGATGTATACAACAACCTTAGGAGAAATATACAAAACTCAATTAGATCCAACTATAAGTTATCTGCATGAACCTTCTACAAAGAGGTTTTCATTAAGTCTTGATATATCTGAGGTATTTAAACCTCTTATTATTGATAGTATTATATTTACTCTTATAAATAAAAATATGATAACAGTAAAAGATTTTATTATAGAGGAAGGCTTATGTTATCTAAATGAAAATGGTAAAAAGAAATTTATTAGAGAATATGAAAATAAGCTTTCTACAACTATAAAGCATAGATCTTTAAATAGAAAGGTGTCATACAGAACCTTAATTAAGCTTGAATGCTATAAGTTGATAAAATCAGTAATTGAAGATGAAAGGTATAATGCTCTTAAGGCATGGTGGTAATTATATGTTTGTTGTGGTAACCTATGATGTAGGAGAAAAAAGGGTAAATAGAGTAAGAAAAAAATTGAAAATGTATTTAACATGGACACAAAATTCTGTTTTTGAAGGAGAAATAACAGAAGCGAAATTGAAAAAGTGTCTAGCAGAGCTTGATGCAATGCTTATTAAATGTGAAGACTCTTTATATATTTATAGAGTGAAAAACAGTAATAATATTAAGAAGGATATTCTAGGTGAACTTAAAAATTATGATGATTTATTTGTATGATTAGTTACAAAATTATATAGAAGTATGAGCTTTGCAGTAAATCATAAAAAAGATAGAATGAGTTTAAAGCGGCATAATAGGAGGATTCTAAGAGCTTTTTAAGTAATATTTTAAAATATTACTGGAGATCTACTGCATATAAGGATTAAAACGTGTATAATAGACGTTAAGAAATGGCTATTTTAGGTGGTTTTTTTGTTTAATTTTTAGGGTTTTAGATTAACTATAAGGAATGTAAATTTGCTAAGTATTGAGTGAACGGGGAACCCCATGTCCCGTTTTAGATTAACTATAAGGAATGTAAATGTAGTTGAGATAGTAGGTATTTCTATTGTCTTTGCTCGTTTTAGATTAACTATAAGGAATGTAAATTTATTATTTGGAATGGATAAGGTAGATATAACAAAGGTTTTAGATTAACTATAAGGAATGTAAATAAGGTAAGACTTATATAGTAGGTAGACGTATATTTAGTTTTAGATTAACTATAAGGAATGTAAATATATCAATGGTATTAGGATAATTCTCTTTAGCAACCTGTTTTAGATTAACTATAAGGAATGTAAATTGGCCTAAGAAGGTTCCAGATATACCTAATTCTCCGGTTTTAGATTAACTATAAGGAATGTAAATGAAGCAACAAAAGAAGCTTATGCAAACATAGCCAAGTTTTAGATTAACTATAAGGAATGTAAATCAGGAAGTACAGCTAATACATATGTAATAACTTTAAGTTTTAGATTAACTATAAGGAATGTAAATTCAAGATTTACATACATATGGTTATAACCATATTCAGTTTTAGATTAACTATAAGGAATGTAAATTGTAAACTAATTTTAAGACTATATTCTATTTGCTATAGTTTTAGATTAACTATAAGGAATGTAAATATTGGATTTTCATTAAACTCTAGTTCTTCGCATTCAGGTTTTAGATTAACTATAAGGAATGTAAATATTGTACTTGATTGTTTAACATTCTTATTTGGTCAACGTTTTAGATTAACTATAAGGAATGTAAATGAAAATTCATACTCACAATCATATTCTGTACCATCTGTTTTAGATTAACTATAAGGAATGTAAATAAAACGTCGCTAAGGCTAGAACTCCAACTACTAAATAGTTTTAGATTAACTATAAGGAATGTAAATTTTAGCCACGTAATCTGAGTTGCGAGTATCTATAGGTTTTAGATTAACTATAAGGAATGTAAATTAAGTACCAATAGATGTTATATAAGACAATTTACTAAGTTTTAGATTAACTATAAGGAATGTAAATCGAATTAAATAATGCAACTGATTAGCATTATAAATTGTTTTAGATTAACTATAAGGAATGTAAATCTTGTAAGAATAGTTGTTATTACAAGTTCCCACCGCGTTTTAGATTAACTATAAGGAATGTAAATATAGCTCCGGTTTTGCAACGTGATTCAGATGCTTATGAGTTTTAGATTAACTATAAGGAATGTAAATCCAGTAATGACAAGACAGCAAGTATTGAATTGGTATAGTTTTAGATTAACTATAAGGAATGTAAATTAAGTTCCCTTTAAAACCCAGGAATTGCTAGATAACTGTTTTAGATTAACTATAAGGAATGTAAATACAAGTCTCACAAGTTCTGATCCTTCTTTTGTCTTCAGTTTTAGATTAACTATAAGGAATGTAAATTAGTGGAGGTAATCCCTTGACTGTCCCGACGGGCTTAGTTTTAGATTAACTATAAGGAATGTAAATGAAGCTATGGAAGATATTTTAGGCAAAAAAACTTATGTTTTAGATTAACTATAAGGAATGTAAATATATTAGTTATTTTTTCTTTTTCGTGAACTACAAAGAGTTTTAGATTAACTATAAGGAATGTAAATGAGCAATCACTGAACTAATTACAGTATATAAGGATTAGTTTTAGATTAACTATAAGGAATGTAAATTAGGATGAATTAATGCCATATAAATTTGTTTAGCACGTTTTAGATTAACTATAAGGAATGTAAATCAATTACTAGACCTATTGGGTTAGCTAACATTGCTAGTTTTAGATTAACTATAAGGAATGTAAATGAGCACCTGCAATTAATAGATGTGCATATTGATTTAGGTTTTAGATTAACTATAAGGAATGTAAATGTTGGATAGGTACATAACTTTCATCTAAATAATCCATGTTTTAGATTAACTATAAGGAATGTAAATATTAAAGAGGTAGCTAATTATTATATTACCAAAACGTTTTAGATTAACTATAAGGAATGTAAATGATAAAACAGAGTTGCCAGCATGGTTTTAGATTAACTATGAGGAATGTAAATGTTGGTATAGGGATTATCGCAACTTTCACAGGTATTAGTTTTAGATTAACTATAAGGAGTGCAAAAACTTGAAGATTAAAGAAGAGCCGGAGATTGTTTTTATTGACTACCTTGATAAAAAATTAGTCTTATCTAATAAGTGTCAACAATGTAGGTACTAATGACATTTTTTATTCCTATAGTTTTGATATTAGTATGGGATTGAAAGAAGTAAATATAGCAGGTTCAAGACAAGCTTTCCACTATAGGAGTATGTAATCACAAGAAAAAGCTGTTGGAGAATATCCAACAGCTCTATATTAGCCAAATCACTAACTAATATCTTAAAAAATTTAGTTCCACTACCAACTTAATACTAGATAAACATGTTCAATACCAAAATACAGATTAATCCTGTTATCGACAAAATGGTTGATAGTAAAGTCCAGGTTGAGAATGTTTCCTTCAAGCTTAAACCAAAGTATTCTTTAACCATCCAGAAGCCTGCATCGTTTACATGGGAGGCTACAGCACTTCCACATCCAGTCGCAAGTGTTACTAAAGCCAAATTAACATGGCCATAGTTAGCAAGTATTGGAATAACTAAACCTGATGTTGACAATGCTGCCACAGTTGCAGAACCTAAGGAAATACGTAAGATTGCTGCAACTATCCATGCAAGTAGTATAGGTGATATAGAGCTTCCGTTGAATAATGTAGCAATATATTTACCAACGCCGCCATCGATTAGCACTTGTTTAAAAGCACCACCACCACCAATAATTAAAAGCATCATTCCAATTGACGCAGCTGCTGATGAACAAGAAGCTCCCACTTGTTTAATTGGAATTTTTCTTCCTATTCCCATTGTATAAACTGCAACCATTAAGGATATAAGCATTGCTGTATCTGGATTACCAATAAAGTCAATAAAGGTGAAAAATCCATTACCTTTAATTCCTGCTGTCTTTTGTGCCATTGAAACTATTGTTGCAACCATCATCAAAATAACAGGAAACATTGCTGTTATTAAACTGATTCCAAAACTAGGCGTTTCTTCCATTTTAAATGTTTTTTGTTCACCTAAAGATTCAATATTGCCAGCTTTTTCAAAGGCGCTTGGTATGATTTTTTTAGCAACCTTAGTAAATAATAGGCCTGATACAATAATACATGGGATTGATACAAGAATACCGTATAATAAAACCGTTCCAATATCTGCCTTATATGCTGAAGCTATTACTGTTGGTCCTGGATGTGGAGGTAGGAAACCATGTGTTACTAATAAAGCAGAAAGCATAGGAATACCTAAGTACATTGGGGAAACTTTTAATTCTTTTGCAATAGAGAATATAATTGGAATTAACAAAACCAATCCCACTTCAAAGAACATTGCAATACCAACAACAAATGAAGCAATTACAACAGCCAATTGAATTCGTTTTTCACCAAACTTGTTAATCAAAGTCATAGCAATACAATGTGCTCCACCTGAATCAGCAACTAATTTACCGATCATGGCACCAAGACCAAATATTACAGCGATATGGCCAAGAGTTCCACCTATACCAGATTCAATTGTTGTAACAATTTTTCCAGCGGGTATGCCCAAGCCTAAAGCTACAGCAAATGAAACAAGTAACAATGCAATAAATGTATTTAATTTAAATTTAGAAATTAATATAATTAACAACACTACCCCTAGTGCTACCATTAATAATGGCATAACATTCACCCCTAATCTCTTTATTTTTTGGTTATGTTAGATGAAATTGTGGATTTTGAAAAGTAAATTGAAAGTATTACTGAATTAATCTAATGATTTAATGTTCCGCACCCACAATATTATCTAACAGAGTCTATTTTTCTTACAATAACTAATTATTCTTTAGACAATGCTTTCTTACCGGCTTCAAGTACTTCAATAATTTTATCTACATCATATACGCTTCCACCCCAAGTTCCGCCACTTACGGATTGAAGTGCTGCCCATAATCTTGTATCATCTGGAAGACTTGAATTAGGTTTAAGATCTGAATGAGGTTCACGGTCTTCTAAGAATTTAGCTGCTTCTTCATAAGAAAGCATGTTATTCTCAGTTCCAATGAAATTAATTGAACCCTCAAGTTTATTAGTATCAACTATGATTTCAATAATATCTCCCTCTCTTAATTTTCCAATAGGACCTCCTTCTAATGCTTCAGGCCCTACATGTCCAAAACAAGCACCTGTAGAAACACCAGAAAAACGTGCATCTGTAATTAGAGAAACATGCTTACCAAAAGGTAATTTTTTTAAAGCAGAAGTTAACTGGTATGTCTCTTCCATTCCTGTTCCTAGTGGGCCGCCACCCATTACGATCATTATGTCACCAGCTTTAATGCTTCCACTATCCTTAAGGGCTTTAATAGCTGCCTTTTCAGATGTGAAAACTTTAGCTTTTCCAGTATGTCTAAATACTCCGTCAGCATCTATAACTGATGGGTCAATAGCTGTTGATTTTACTACTGAGCCTTCAGGAGCAATGTTTCCTAGAGGGAAAGTTACCGTTGATGTTAAGCCTCTTTCTTTTGCCTGGCTTGGGGTCATGATAATTTCATCAGGATTAATTCCATCAATTTCAACTAGACGTTTTCTGCACTGAGCACGTCTTTCGGATTTTTCCCACCAATCAAGATTAGCTCCAAGTGTTTCTCCTGTAACAGTAAGAACATCTTCATGTAGCAAGCCAAGTTTTCTTAAATGAAGCATAACCTCTGGAACTCCACCTGCTAAGAATGCGCTGACTGTTGGATAGTTAACTGGTCCAATAGGAAGAACACTTACTAAACGAGGTACCTTTTTATTAATTCTTGCCCAGTCTTCCACAGTAGGAATTTTACAATTAGCAGCATGTGCAATTGCTGGTAGATGAAGAAGCAAGTTTGTTGAGCCTCCAAAAGCAGCGTGAATCATCATGGCATTCTCGATTGCCTTATCTGTAATAATATCTTTAGTGGTTATTCCGTTGCTGGTCATATCTAAAACAGCTTGAGCTGATTGTCTAGCAATTTCTTTCCATATTGGCTGACCAGAAGGTGCTAAAGCAGAGTGAGGTAATGCTAGTCCTAATGCTTCAGCAATAACTTGAGAAGTACCAGCTGTACCTAAGAATTGACATCCTCCACCAGCAGAAGCACAAGCATTACATCCCACACGACAAGCATCTTCTAATGAGAGTTCATTATTAGCAAATCTAACGCCAATAGTTTGAACAGTTCCTGCATCTTCGCCTTCTATAGGTTGAAGTGTTGCACCACCAGGAACAATTATAGTTGGCAGATCATGCATAGATGCCAGTGACATCATCATGGCAGGCAGACCTTTATCACATGAAGCCACTCCCATTACTGCACGACGTGTTGGTAATGAACGAATTAAGCGGCGAAATACTACTGCTGCATCATTACGATAAGGTAGAGAGTCAAACATTCCAGTTGTACCCTGACTACGGCCGTCACATGGATCTGTTACGTATGCAGCGTAAGGAACGCCACCAAGTTTTTTGATTTCTTCAGCTGCTTCGCTCATTTGCACTCCTAATTCAAAGTGACCTGTATGTAATCCTACGGCAATTGGAGTACCATCATTATTACGAATTCCTCCTTGAGTGCTAAGTATTAATACTTCGCCACCTAGGAGTGTAGATGGTTCCCATCCCATACCAGCATTTAAAGTCATTCCAAATATATTGCCGCTAGGTGAATTTTTTAACAATTCTGGGGTAAGAGGAAGAGAACCTTTTGGTCCTTCCGCATGAGTATGAATTTCATATAAAGATTTTTCTTCTTCTCCATAAATTGATTTTAATGTCATAATTAAACCTTCCCTTCTATAATTTTAAGAAAGTACAACAGATTATTTTGAGATTATATGATCCATCTCTTCCATAAGCTTTTTAATTGAATTGATTTGGTTCTCATCAGCCTGTAGAAGAGGAGTTTTGCAGTAGTCTTTAATATCTAGACCTTTTAGCATCATTGATTTTTTTAGAACTGGAATAAAACATTTGCTAATTTCATATATGTCTGATAACTTATCAATATAATTCTGAATTTCAGCTGCTTTTTCCATATTTTTTTCATTAACTGCTTTTGCCCAATCTACACAAATTTCTGGATAAACATTGGAAATTGCACTGATGCATCCACTGCCTCCAGCGAGTACATTATGGACAAAATTTTCATCAAAGCCTGAAAGTACTTCAAACTCAGGAAACTCATTTTTTATAGTTTGAATTAATTTTCTAGTATGTGCCATTGAGGATACTGTATCTTTATAACCAACAATGTTACTATGCTTTCTTAATAAATTAAGTGTTAATTCTGGTGATATATCATGTCCAGTTCTGTCTGGGAAGTTATATAAATAAATATTACCTTTTACAGATTCGGCTACTTTTCCAAAATAGAATTCCAAACTTTCATCTGTTAGACTAAAATAGTATGGGCTAACAATGATAACTCCATCTGCTCCAGCATCAATGGCATAATTGGAAAGTTCAATTGTATCTTCTACTGTCATACAGCCTGTCCCAATAATAACCTTTGTTCTCTTATTTACATGGGAAACAACAAGATCAATTAATTCCTTCTTTTGTTCAGTAGACATGGCATAGAATTCACCTGTGCTGCCCATAACAACTAGTCCATCTATACCAGCGTTAATGAGGTAGTCATAAACATTTTTATTTGCCTGGACATCTAAGTTTCCATCAGCATCAAATGCAGTAATAACAGGTGTTAAAAATTTAGCTTTTTTCATATGTGATCTCTCCTCGTAATTAGATTAAATTTAAAGTTTGATTTGCAATTGTTTACATTAATTTGAAACAAAAAGTTAAGTTAATAACTTATCAATTCTAACAAAATAATCGAAACTTTTATATATTTGAATGATGAGTTAGAATTTTTAGTGCTGCTATAATAACTTAAAAGATTATTACCTCCTTTTGTTCTTATATACGAATCGCATTTGTTTATACGAATCTTATACTTAAATATTATCATATTTTTTTGCCATGTCAAGGTAAAATTTAGGTGATTTTGTGAAAATCAAATAAAATTATGATATTTTTTTAACTATTCTTAAATTAAAATAAATTTCTCTTATTTCAATTGGAATGTTTTTATACATGTATAAATGGATATTGAATATTGTGAGTAAGATATCTATAATTATTACTATATAATAATGTTTTAGAAAAATTTGAATGGCAGGTGTAAGTATGGGACATAAACCAACGGAAAGGGTATTAAATATATTAAATCTTTTATCAATTAATCCTAAAGGGCTAACTTTAACGGAGATTTCTGAAGCAATTGATGTGCCTAAAAGTACTCTTTTTCCTATTATGCAGACAATGTTAGAACGTAACTTTGTTTCTCTTGAAAAAAACTCTCTAAAATATTCAATCGGGATTTCTGCTTTTTGTATTGGGGCATCCTATCCGCGAGATAAATATATGTTAGACTTTATACAAAAAATAATGAAGGACATTGTCACTAATATCGATGAAACCTGTCAGATGGGTATTCTTGAAGGGAATAATGTGTTTTATATAGTGAAAGAAGATCCTATAAAAGATATGCATTTTCGCCTTATTTCCCATGCAGGGAAGAGACTACCTGCTTACTGTACAGCTTTAGGAAAAGCTTTATTAAGCGAATATAGTATTGAAGAAATAAAAGCGCTTTATCCTGATGGCTTAAAAGCGGTTACGAAAAATACTATAACGGACTTTGCTGTTCTAGAAGAGCAATTAAAAAACATTAGACAAACTCATGTGGCAACAGAAGTTGAGGAAGTAACAGAATTTTTACGCTGCTATGCCGTTCCCTTGACCTCAAAAGGAAAAACCACTGCAGCTATTAGTATCAGTATTCCAACCTTCCGAGCTACTGAGGAAAAAAACAAGCTGGCAATTGAATTATTATTAAAAGCAAAAGAACAAATTGATGCTGTTGATTTGGATTAAGTTAGAGGTGTTATAACTATGGATTTTTCAGAACGAACAAAATATGCATTAGCTTATTCTATCAAGGTGTTAATCAGCAATTAACAATCCTATTGAAAACGACACAAAGGACTGCTCGCTAAGCAGTCCTTTTAAACTGTATTATGTTATTAGTTTAGAAAAGAGTGTTTACCATAGGATATGCACTCTTTCAGTGTCTTTACCTCAGATTGACAGTAAGGATTAAAAGTATAGTATATTTGTATATAGCTTAATCTGTGTTATCCCATTATGTTTTCTGATAACTGTGAAAGCATTTGTTTGTTCGAGGATTATATAGTTTATATGCTCAGCGGTAGTAGACAGATTGACTATTCGATGACAAGTAGAACTATGGCTTTTGACATAAACGCTTTACAATGGAATGAAGAAATCTTAGAGTATGCAGGTATGGCGGTAGAGAAGCAGGCAGCAGTGATACCAGCAAAAAGGCCGAAGATGCATATACAGATCCGGATTTAGCAGAAAAGTTTGTTAAGGAAACAGGCATTGATGCATTAGCAGCATCTTTTGCTACTGCGCATGGATTCTACAAAGTAAAACCAAAGCTGGATTTTGACAGAATTGAAAAGATCAATTTAGAAAAACTTATTATTAGAAGTGAAAATGGAAACTTGAATGTTGCTCCTTTAAGCAAAGAAGATCATTTATAATAATTTACAATTTTTCAAGTTATGACATCCGCAGCAGTTTGAACTGTGGACAGTAATTTAGAAAAATAATGAGAAATGAAACAGATACATTTTGATATGGACCTTGAAACATACCTAAAGGTAGAAGAGGCCATATATGATAAGGTGTGTTATTATTCATTGAACTTTTATACAGCTGATATTGATAACTAACAATTATGTAATTATCATATCAGCTGCTATTTATTATATGTCTATCAGTATGTTGTTTTTATGCAACTACTAGTTTTTATATTCCTTAATAACCTCAGCCAAACGCTTAATTCCTTCAACAATCCTTTCATCTGGCATATTTGAGTAGTTTAATCTGAAGGCATTTTTGTAATTTCCATTTGGAAAGAAAGATTGTCCAGATACAAATACTACATTATTTTCTAAGGCTTTAACAAAAAGTTCTGAAGCATCAACATTATCAGGAAGCTGTACCCATATAAATAATCCACCATCAGGTAAAGTGTATTTTATATTCTCAGGAAATTCTTCCTTAATACACTTTATCATTAGTTCTCTTCTATGCCTATATACTTCTCTGATTTTTTCTATATGTGCTTCAATATCAAATAGTTCCATATATTTAGCTGTTATCATTTGAGCAAATATGTCACTGTGTAAATCTATATTTTGTTTAAAAGGTACATATTTATCAATAAATTCTTTATCAGCACATATCCAGCCAAGTCTTAAGCCTGGAGCGAAAATCTTTGAAAAAGTACTTAGGTAAATTACTCTACCTTCTGTATCAAAGTGCTTTACAGGTGGAAGTTTTTCTCCCGCAAATCTTACCTCTCCATAAGGATTATCTTCTATTATAACTATATTGTATTGGTTTGCTAGTTCTACTAATTTTTTTCTTCTGCTTAAACTCATAGTTCTTCCCGTTGGGTTTTGGAAATCTGGTATGGTATAAATAAATTTTGCATTAGGATTATCTATAAGTGTCTTTTCAAGTTCTTCCATAATCATGCCTTCTTCATCCATAGCAACTTCCTGAAATTTAGGCATATATGCTTTAAAGGCATTAATTGCTGCAAGATAGGTTGGACTTTCACATATTATAGTGTCTCCTTCATCGATAAATAACTTACCTGACAGATCTAAGGCCTGTTGAGAACCTGTAGTAACTATTACATTATCTATAGAAGCTTCTATACCTAAGTTTTTCATTCTTCCGCAAATAGCTTCTCTTAAAGGTACATATCCTTCAGTTGTGCTGTATTGAAGAGCTGATTGTCCCTTGTCGTTTAAAACCTCTATACAGGCTTTTTTTATTTCTTCTATAGGAAATAGTTCTGGTGCGGGGAGCCCACCAGCAAAAGATATTACTTCTGGTCTTTCTGTAACCTTTAAAATTTCCCGTACTTCGGAAGGTTTAAGGTTTTGGGTTCTTTTAGCAAATTTATTATTCATAGTTAACACGTCCTTTAATAAAATATTTTTAGTTACTATACTATAGGCTTTTTTAAGCTTTGCTTATAATCAGATAAAGGGTCAATTTCACTTGCTGATTCCTCAACAGCCTCTAGCAGTTTATCTATTCCATAGCATATATTTTTAGTATTTTCAAAAGTAAAGTTTAATCTAATATAATTATTACCATCAGTTTCTTCAGGATAAAATACATTTCCTGGAGTATACACAATGCCTTTATGAGAGGATTTTAATAATAACTGTGGTTGCAGAATTCCATCCGGGATTTTGCACCAAATATAATAGCCACCTCTTGGAATTTCAAAGCTTATTCCTGAGTTTTTCTTCTTTTTAAGTGCTTTAACCATAACATTTCTCTTATGTTCGTACTCTCTGCATATGGATTTAATATGATCTTCATAAAGCCCTTCCCGTAAAAAACTATCTAGTATATACTGGGAGGGAACATTGGTATGAAGATCTGTCATTTGTTTTATAATAGAAAATTTTTTTATTACTGGAGAAGGAGCAACTATCCAACCTACTCTCATGCCTGAAAACAAAATCTTTGAAAAGGTAGATAGGTATATAACATATCCATATTGATCCAGGGACTTTAATGAAGGTATTGGATTCCCTTCATACCTAAGTTCTCCGTAAGGATCATCCTCAATGATAGGTACTTGATATTTGTATGCTAATTCTAATAATTTATACCGTCTTTCTAAACTCATAAGTGTTCCACTTGGATTTTGAAAAGTAGGGATTGTATATATGAACTTTGGCTTATATTTATTGAGCAGTATTTCTAATATATCTGTTTTAATACCCTCTTCATCCATTGGTACTCCAATAACCTTTGCTCCTGCTAGCTTAAATGATTGTAGGGCACCCATAAATGTAGGTTCTTCTACAATAACTACATCTCTAGGAGTTATGAAGGTTCTTGCTATAAAATCCATTCCCTGCATTGAGCCTGAAAGGATCATTATTTCTTTAGGTGAACTTGATATATGCCTAAGCTTCATTAATTGGCTTATACTATCTCGCAGAGGATAATAGCCCTCCACAGCACTGTAATTGAGCATATCCTTTCCACATTTCTTGTATAAGTTTTCTTGCAATCTATGGATGGTATCCACAGGATATAACTCTGGGTCAGCTATTCCTCCAGAAAAGTATATTGTATTTTTACATTCTATCATATCAATAATATCTATAATGGTGTGATCATTTGCAGGAGCAATATTTGAATCAAAAAATTGATACCAAGATAAAGGTAGAGTATGTTTTTCATTATTTAAGAGTTGATTATAATTTTCTATAATAACTTTAGTACCTTTACCCATATGAGAATCTAATAATCCCAAAGTCTTCAATTCCTCATAAGCTTTAATTACTGTACTTCTACTTACACCAAGCTCTTCTGCAAGTTTACGTTCCGAGGGAAGAGAAAAACTCTTAGGTAATGTTCCAGCATAAATCATTTCACGTATTTCATTTTTTATTTGGATATAAATTGGAGTAGATATAGTTTTATTTATAGATATGCGCATTTTAATCACTCTCTCTCTAAAACGTTCAAAGGACTGGTACCATATATATATAATATCACTTTATCTTTATATTAAAACTACCAATTGGAATATTCCTTTATAGTCCAATGAATTTTTTTATGCATCTTTACAAGAATTCTTTCATAGTTAAAAAGTAAAACAGTATGGATTATTACTGTGCTCGATAGTGTAGTTACAAAAAGTGGGTAAGGGGCAATATTTGAATACTTCAAAAAATATAAATTAGCTCATATGGCTAATACCTATTATAGAGTTTCTAAGCTTATTTTAATTAATACAATTATTATAAGAATTCAGGATGAAAATTTCTGAATTCTTTTGGTGTACAATTTATTTGCTTTCTGAATTTTTCAATGTAATAACTGACACTTCCAAAGCCAACTTCCTCTGCAATTTCTGTTATTGGCAAATCGCTGTTTCTGAGCAGCAGAGTACTTTGGTTGATACGGTATGAAATTAAATATTCAAAGGGAGTCTGCCCAGTCATACGTTTAAAGAATCTGCTGCATTCAGCACGGCTTAAATTTACATTTTTAGCTATATCATCAAGAGTGACATTCTCTTTATAGTTTTCTTGTATATAAGACAGCATTTTTTAATACGCTGATCTTCAATAAAAGCATATGAACTGGTTTCTCTATCCCAGCATTTAATATTGACAATCATCAATAATTATATGTTTATAGGTTAAGAAATCATAGAGAAAGATAGAATGAAAGAACTTAACCTAAATAATGTAATCCATTGAATTTGTGCTGAACTACATGAAGAAAAATAAGGAGGAAATTATAATGGTTAAAGAAGTAATTTCAACAAAAAATGCACCTGGAGCTATAGGCCCATATTCTCAAGCTATTAAAAAGGGTAAAAATATTTTTGTTTCAGGTCAACTTCCAGTAAATCCTCAAACCGGAGAAATTCCAGAGGATATAAAAGAACAGACAAAACAATTCTTGAATAATGTAAAAGCAATATTAGAGGCAGCTGGAGCTTCCTTAGAAGATGTTGTAAAGACTACAGTATTTTTAAAGGATTTATCAAATTTCTCTGAAGTTAACGAAATATATGGAGAATTTTTTACAGAAAATTATCCTGCTAGATGCTGTGTTGAGGTATCCAAGTTACCTAAGGATGCAGGTGTAGAAATAGAAGTCATGGCAATTTTAGAATAGAATATTTTATTTAGGAGGTTAAAGTCCTAAATGGACTTTAACGGGTAATCTGCAAGTGGGAACGAGAAGATTACCCAGTGTTTCGAGGGAAAGGAGAAACAAAAATGAGAGATTTAACAGAAATTAAATATATTATAAATGAAAATGCAAGAAAAACAGATACTGAGAAAGCCTCTGTAGAATTTATTAATAGTGAAGTAGTTGAAAAGGTAAGAAATTTTCATAAAAGTTTTCCAGAGTATAAGGTAACTCCACTTCAAAGCTTAGATGAATTGTCTAAAAAATTAGTAGTTGGAAAATATATGGGTTAAAGATGAATCTTATAGATTTGGACTTAATGCTTTTAAAGTATTAGGTGGTTCCTATGCTGTTGGTAAATATCTAGCAGAAAAATTAGAGGTAGATATTTCAGAACTTTCTTTTGAAAAACTAAGAAGTGAAGAAGTGAAAGAGAAACTTGGAGATATTACTTTTGTAACAGCAACTGACGGAAATCATGGAAGAGGAATAGCTTGGGCTGCAAATCAGCTTGGACAAAAGTCAGTAGTGTTTATGCCAAAAGGGTCTTCAGAAATAAGATTAAACAATAATAAGAAAAGAAGGAGCAGAAGCTTCTATAACTTATTTAAACTATGATGATGCGGTAAGATTAGCTAATAAATATGCAGATGAACATAATGGAGTAATGATACAGGATAGTGCTTGGGAAGGTTATGAAGAAATTCCAACTTGGATTATGCAGGGATATGTTACCCTTGTTGATGAAGCACTAGATCAGATAAAGGCTAAGGGAAAAGATATGCCTACTCATGTATTTCTTCAAGCAGGTGTTGGTTCTTTTGCTGGAATTGTACAAGGATACTTTGCATCTAAATTTGGACAAGATAGACCAATAACTGCTATAGTTGAGCCAAATGAAGCAGCTTGTATATATAAATCTGCTAAAACAAATGATGGAAAGCCTCATGCAGTAACAGGCTTTATGCCAACTATAATGGCAGGACTTGCTTGCGGAGAGCCTAGTACTGTTGGTTGGAAAGTTTTAAGAGATTATTCAGATATGTATATATCCTGTCCGGATTATGTAACAGCAAGAGCAATGAGAATACTTGGTAATCCATTAAAAGGTGATCCTAAAGTTATATCTGGAGGATCGGGTGCAGTGGGACTAGGAATTTTAAGCCTAATTTTAGAAGAAAATGGCTTCAAGGAAATAGCTGGAAAATTAAATATAAATAAAGACTCAAGAATACTTATTATAAGCACAGAGGGAGATACAGATCCTGATAACTATAGAAAAGTAGTATGGGATGGGGCATATCATTCTGAAAGGGGAAACAAAAATGATTAGTAAATTAAATACATCAATTAATTTTGATGAGAACATCGTTAAACTGGTAGAGGAAGTTGCTAGTCAACATGGACTTTTTGAACGTTTTCCAATGGATGAGATTTATGGTATGCACAATAGGCCAGGTATGCCTGCAGGTTAAATTTCAACTCGTGTAGGTGGAATTATGGGAAGTGAGGATAACTTTGTTATCTGTATTAAGGGACAAGGCTCACATGCTTCAAGTCCCCATATGGGTAAAGATCCGATAGTTATTGGTTCTGAAATTGTTCTTGCTCTACAAACTATTATATCCCGTAATATGGACCCAAGTGTTCCTGCTGTAATTTCCTGCACTGAATTTATTACAGATGGGATTCACAATGCCATTCCAACAAATGTAGTGATTAAAGGGGATACTAGCCTTTGTTGCCATCATAAAATCCTTTCTTAGCCATTATGTAGGTGGATATAAGGTAATGCGTGACATAATATTAGAGTCTAGCAGAGCCCGTGGAAAAGAACTAAACGAAAAAACAGTTAAGACAATGATAATTATTTTTGTAATATTAACATGCTGGTATACTGCTTATGCAAATCCAAGTATTCTTGGAATCATAGAAAGCGTCAGCGGACCTACGGGTGCTGTTATTTTATTGATTTTACCAATGTATGCTATCCGTAAAGTTGCTGTTTTAGCTAAATATAGGGGAAAAATGAGCAATGTATTTGTCACTGTTGTGGGAGTGATTACTGTCTTAGCAGTTTTCTCTGGAGTATTTTAGGGTGCTCCTATAGAATCAAATCTACGAAATTAATTTGCATGAAATTAAAAATTAATTTTTTGGTATAAGGAGTGCGGAAAAACAAGATTCTGGATATATGATGGGAGTAATGGAGAGGTTTATGGATACTCTTCAGACAAGATATGAGAAAGGCGGGGACATAAAAGGAACAAAACTACCTAAGATTTTAGATAAAACCTTAGGTGGTTTTATGCGTTAGGATTTAATAATTTTAGCTGTCCATACTGATATACCCATGAACAATGTAAAGAGTGCTAGTTTAACTGATGAACAGTGGTATAAGATTTCCAAAGCAGCTAGCTTTCTATATATCCTACTTTTGATAAAATAAAAAGAGCTTGGATAAATCCAAACTCTTAATTAGTATTCAGTATTTATTTGAAAAACTATAATATTGTTAAACCTGTTCAAGACCAGTTCCATCTAATTTAATTCTTAATATTTCATTGCCGCCAGTATCAAAGTATATCCAACCAGGTACGGTCCATAAATATCTAGCAACATGATCGGTAAGTTTTGTATTATCAGAGCCATCTGGTTTTACTCTATATAATATAGGGCATAGTTATCACTTGGTTTTCTATAATATATATCCATTGTTATAGGACACAGATAATCCGTTTATAACATTACCAAGGTAATCTTCCTCTCTTGTTGTTAACTTTTCTATAGTTTCATCTGGGATTACTCCAGCGCCTCCAAGTACAACAATATTTTTTGTTGTAGAATTTAGCTTAGTAAGACTATAAAGAAAAACTTTCGTTTTGCTGTTAGGTGTTTTAGGAGTGAGTACTATAAAAGAAGAATTTTTAGCTGCAACAGCAGCTCCAGATAGAGCATCAGGGAAATCCTCACCACTAGCTAACACTAGATTTTTAGACTCTTTCCAACTAGAATTTATTAATTGAAGCTGGGAAGTGCTACAGAAATCAGTAACCCAATTCTTGCTTCTGTCATAATATATGTATGAAAGCTTAAAATATAAAGGAGTCGTTATGTATAATTGTTATTTTAGAGCTTATACAATGAATTCCAATATTGTGTTTTCTATAATAGGTGATGTGAATGGAGATAGAATACCTGATTATGTGTTTCTAACTGGAATAAGTACACCTGGGAGTCCCTTTATTCAAAACATAACCCTTGTAGTTCGGGATGGAAGAACAGGCAGAATTACAAGGGTACCGCTAAGTGAAAATGCTGGATATAACCCCAGGGTATTTCTAGGTGATTTTAATGGGGACGGCGTAAATGACATCTTAGTTAGTATTGATTCCGGAGGAAGTGGTGCGATAATGTATCACTACATTTATTCTTTTATTAATAATATACCGCAGTTAATATTTGACTTCAATGAATATAATGAGGAGTACAAGTACGATATCATTTATAAAGATAACTATAAGGTTGAAGCTGTTAGCAGGATAAATAATGAAAAATATATCATAGATATATCCCTTAAGGGAGATGAGTATCTAAGTGAAATATATGATGAAAATGGAAAACTGAAGGAACCTATTATAGGGTTTGTAAATCCATTAAGCGGATTGTATCCTGTAGATTTTGATTCCAATGGAGTATACGAATTATTGGCTTATCAAAAAATAGCGGGCAGATATAATGCGGATTCTTTAGGATATTTTTTGAATACTTTAAAATGGGACAATAACAGGTTTGTTTTATACAATCAGAATGTAGCTATTTGGGGAGCTGACAAAATGAAGTGAAACTTGAATCAGATGGAAATTTTGCCTGAAAAGTAAGAGTAGGTTAGCTTTTTTATAATTGCTACAATGTTGATCTTTCAACATTGTAGCAACTTGAAATGAAACTAATAAAATATAATAAGTACATTAGATGTACACAAGAAATAAAGGGAAGGGATAACAAAAAATGAGGGTAAAAGTTAAATGATGAGAGTAATAAAGCTAAGAATGAAGGAATGGAGGTTGTTAACAATCTTCAAAGTGTAGTTATAGAAAATAATAAAGTGGCAGAGAAAGTAGGTATGAAAGTATCTGAGCTTGGCGCAAAATCTGAAAAAATAAGTATGATTACTCAAACTATAAGGGGTATAACATCTCAGGTTAACTTGTTATCTTTAAATGCTTCAATTGAAGCTGCAAGAGCTGGTGAAGCTGGTAAAGGTTTTGCAGTAGTAGCAGCTGAAATTAAAAAACTAGCTGATGATACAGCTAAATCCACTGTAGAGATTGAAAATATAGTCTGTGAGTTTAAGGAAATTATTTTGGGTACTAATAAAGAAATGATAGTAGCCAAAGAGGTAATTAATGCTACAAGCAGAATGAGCAAAGAAACAGGTATAGCTTTCTCAAGTATAGATACAGCTGTATCAACTATAATTAAAAAAATAGATATGCTAGTTGATGGTATAAATAGAATTAATAAAAACAAACAAGAAACAACTAGGGCAATTGAAGATATATCAGCGGTTTCAGAACAATCAGCTTCAACTACAGAAGAAATATATCCTCTTCGATACAAGAACAGGCCGCTAGTATAGAGCAAATAGCAAATTCAGCAGAAAATCTTCATAGTATTGCTAATGAACTTAAATCGGTAGTAAGCAAATTTAAGTCATAGAAAAATAGATGAAACTCATCACATTTTATTTACACTCCAGTATACACCACTACTTCCTTACTCCTACTATATATGACTCGTCCTTTGTATGGTAATGTTATAGCGAAAATAAGATTACGTAAAGGGGACGTGAAATTTTGAAAAAAATATTTAGTTTGGTTGTTGCTGTGTGTATTATGGTGGTACTTCATCTACGGCATATGCCGAAAGTAACTATAATGGATATGGATTCGCTGATGCCCTTAGTGTTTCAAGTGTTGCTGCTTTAAAAGGATATCCTATATTAATGACAAGTGCATCAACTTTACCGGATGAAACCAAAAATATTCTTTCAACTGTGCAACCTAGCCAAGTATATGTTATATAGGATATGTAAATAATTATGCAGTATCACTGATTCTATAAAAGATGCTTTTGACTCTATGGATTTAGGAAAACTTGAGGAAAAATTGAGTGAATTAGAAAGCTATAATGCTGAATATATGAATGATATTGAGCAGCTTCCAAATGCTGAAGCTAATATTATGAAATTAACCAGCAGATTAACAAAAATAAAAAATAGCATGCAATAATGATTTACCCCTATGTTTTTAATTTGAGCATAGGGGTTTTATATCATTTATTTAAACCTGTTCAAGACCAGTTCCATCTAATTTAATTCTTAATATTTCATTGCCGCCAGTATCAAAGTATATCCAACCAGGTACGGTCCATAAATATCTAGCAACATGATCGGTAAGTTTTGTATTATCAGAGCCATCTGGTTTTACTCTATATAGGGCATAGTTATCACTTAGTTTTCTATAATATATATATCCATTGTTATAGGACACAGATAATCCGTTTACAACATTACCAAGGTAATCTTCCTCTCTTGTTGTTAACTTTTCTATAGTTTCATCTGGAATTACTCCAGCACCTCCAAGTACAACAATATTTTTTGTTGAAGAATTTAACTTAGCAAGACTGTAAAGGATATGTTTACATTTACAGAGTTGGTTGGAATGTTAGCACAGGCTCACTTGTAGCTAATATCAGTATAGCCTGTGTTTTGTTGATTGTTGGTGTCTTTATATATAAAGAGAGTAATTCATTCCATCAGATTTTGGGAATGACTTTATGTACTATTGGTCTATTGCTAGTAACTAAATAGTTATTTATTTATCAGGTATTAAACAAATAACTTTTGTGCCGCAGTTTGAATAAATGACAACGTAACTATTGAAAGTGGAAAGTACGAATAATGTTCTTTGAAAATACAATAATGCAGTGTTAAAAAAGTCTATTTTATATAGTTAAAATGTTGTAGTGCTATTTCTAAGGGGGATTTGGAAAAGTATTCAGCAGTTATTCACTAAAAAGAAAAAATTACTACAGGTAAAAAAATTCCTATAGTAATTTCTAAATGAGTTTTCATTTAATTTATTCTATTGAACACAATTTTTTGTATTTACTAAATTCTTAAAAGTTATTTACTAAGTATTAATTTTGATTTTTCTATTACATCATTTTGCTTTTCCAAAGATGGCATTATATCTGGAGTGATTTTTAATCCTTCGCCATACATTTCAATGGCAAAACTAATAGGACATGACTCACCTTCGCCGCAGACTAAGCAAGGAATTGAACCTCTTGATACTATAACTTCTATATCTGTAACACCATGATATATTTCAAAGAAGGTTTTGAGATTTGTAATAGCTGTATTTTCATGTTCTCCACCTGAAACAATTATTAATATTACTTTTTTTAGATTTAGTTTTATACCTTTATGTCTTAAAGAAAACCATCTTTCTAAAAAGCTATGAGTTAAAGCATTAATACCAAAAGCAGCACCATAATACGTAGGAACTCCAAGAATTAATATTTCAGCTTCCTTTACTTTGCTTTCAACTGAGTTCCAATCATCTTGAACAGTACAATGATTGGTTTTTATACAACTGAAGCATCCTTTACATGGACCAATATTCAATTCTCTTAAGGAAATAAATTCAGTATCTGTATATTTACTGTTTTCTAGTACAGTTTTGACTAAAGTGTCAACTTTACTTTTACCTGTGGGGTCACCACTAATACCTAACACTCTCATTTCAATCAACCTCCATAAATATTTTTTTTCAAACAAGTATGTACATTATAATTTATTTTTTTATTAAGATATGTAAAATACTTTACAATATAGTAATATTTCATTAAGAAAAAATACTGAGATTGGAAAGTTACTATTTATATTACAAAAAACCGCAAGTTGTTTGAATTAGCAGAAAGTATTTAATATAATATTAATTGAAAATAAATTCCTGTAAACTGAAATAATAATAGCTAGGTGGTGCCAATGTGAAAAAAAAAATTAAATGTATGAAAGATTTAGATTTATTTAAGCCGCTAAATGATATCGAGAAACAAAAAGTTGTTAAGCTTGCCCATAGTAGGCATTTTTCAAAAGGAGAAATAATTTTTAATGAAGGAGAGCCTGCAGATGCAATATACCTTCTTAGGTCAGGCAAAATATTGCTTTTTAAGATTTCTAGAGAAGGAAAAGAGATTTCATTAGATATATTAAATGAAGGCGACATATTAGGAGAAAATACAATTTTTGATGATATAGATCATACGTTTAGTGCTAGAGCATTAGAAGAAACCTTTATTTGTAGCTGCCAGAAAGTTGATTTTCCCAAACTTCTTAGTAATCCTGAAATTTCTATTAAAATAATTAAATCATTAACAGATAAATTAAATACTTATACTGATTCAATGGCTAATATAGCTCTTTGTGATGTAAAAAATAGAATTATGAATACTCTTATTCGGCTAAGTAAAAAATATGGAGTTGAAACTCCTAGTGGAATACAATTGAAGATATTATTAACTCATGAGGATATAGCTCATCTTGTTAATGCATCAAGAGTAATGGTGACAAATATGATAAAAGAATTAAAAAATGAGGGGAAAATTACTATTATAAATAGATATTATGTTATAAGAGAAGAGTATCAAATTAATTTAAAGATAAAAGAATTTTAAAATAGTTAATCTTGCAATATTTTTTCACAAATTATATTTTAAATCAGTTATTATTCACCACTTTACAAGTAATTTAAGTTACCAAAAAATACAACGTACCAAATACCTCTTAATTATCAATACTAATATTGAGCAAACCAGCACTGATTAGGAGGTATCTAGTACTATGATTAGTATTGACGAAAAATCAACAATTAAAACAATAGAAAATTATTTAAGTAAATATCGCTCCATCTTCAATAAGCGGAGCTTTCATATATTTATTTTACTTGTTACTGCTATGCTTTCAACTCAAGAAGTTCGTTCTATAAAATTTTTATATGACAATTTTATCAAAAAGTATTGGAATAAAGTTCTTAATAGCTTTTATTATTTTTTATCCTATACAAACTTCTCGATAGAGAGCTTAATGTTTGCAACAGTAAAAATAGCAATCTCACTTATTCCCGAAGAGCTTAAGTCTACTATAACTATATTCTTAATTATAGATGACACACTTCAAGCTAAATTTGGAGATAAGTTTGATTGTTACGGTAAGCTTTTTGACCATACAAAGCATGATGGCACCTCTTTCTTAAATGGACATTGCTTTGTATCATTGGTTATAAGCATCCCTATACTCTTTTGTGGTAAAATCAAATACCTTACATTGCCAGTTGGATATAAACTCTATGATAAGAGTGAAACCAAACTTGAAATAGCTGGTAAGATGATACAAAACATTATGCTGTTACTATTAGATTACCAAGTTATAGTGTTATGCGATAGTTGGTACACTAAAAGACCTTTTCTAAATATGTTCAGAAATTATACCAATCTTTCTATCATAGGGGCAGTCCGTTCTGATACCAGCATATATGATTTATGTCCAGAACCTACTGGAAAAAGAGGACGCCCAAGAAAGAAAGGTTTAAAACTTAATATTAGAGATTTTGACTACACTAAAGAGGATGACTACTATATTGCAACTAAAAAGGTTTTAACAAATTTGTTTAATGAACCTGTTATAGTAACAGTAACAACTACAGATGTAGATAAATTCTCATCTGTAAGAGTTTATATTTGCTCCATAGAGCCATCAGATATACAAATTTTTAAAAACTATACTGTAGATGAATGTAAAGCTGATAAAGAAAGACCAACTCTTATTCCATTTTTTGCATATAAATTCAGATGGAATATAGAAGTGTTTTTCTATCAACATAAATTCTTTTGGTCTTTTGGTAACTACATGGTACGAAATAAAAAGGCAATAGAAAATTATACTAATTTACTGGCTATCGCCTATAGCTTTGTAGTAATATTGCCTTTTATTCATAAGTCTTTTTCTAAATATAAATTTCAAAGTCCTCAAGAAATTAAAAATGCTATCTCTTACCAAATATCAAAAGAATTAATATTAAGCACTTTCGTGCAAAAGATACAAAAGAGCAATATTAATCAAGAAGCTTTAGAGGCAATTAATTCCTTAATATATTTAGATGAGGTTAGTTAATTTTCTTGTAAAGTGGTGTTATTATTTATAGATAAATGAAAAAACGAATGATTTATAAAAACACTGCACTATTCAAATCTGAATTCTGTGGTGTTTTTGCGTCGCATTTCAAAAATAAGTACTAGCCATCAATATATTTAAATATAACGATAGCTAGTAAATCTCAATATAAATGCATATTTATATTGAGATTAGACTTATAGTTTCAAATGAAATGTTTTTAATACAACTACTAAAGATTAACTAGTAAATATGCTTTTAGTTGTTTAGTATTCAACTTATTTTGAATTTAAAGTCATCATTTTACTAATAAACCCAAATGTGTACCATGCCTTAGATTATAATGCGAATATCTTTAAAATTTGTGAGAGAAACGTTAAAATCTTATTATGATTTTCTAATGGAATTCTAATTAAAGAAATATTTACTTGCCCTGAAGTTCACTTCAGGGTTTATAATTATACATTACAAATACTTAAAGATAATACCTGTCAAAATACATTCATCAAAAAAGGAGGGGTCATATATGAATATAAAAGAAGCTGCACAGGTAACTGGTATTTCTATTGATAATCTTCGCTATTATGAAAGAATAGGTCTAATTCCTGGAGTTCCAAGAACTGCATCGGGGATCAGAGATTACGATGAAATGTCACTGCAATGGATAGAATTTGCCATGCGATTTAAAAGAGCAGGAATGCCGCTAGATTCAATTCGTGAATATATTCAATTGGCTTTAAAGGGCGAAGCAACAAAAGAGGCCAGGAGAGAAATTCTGTTAGAGACGAAAGAAAGCATGGAAGAAAAAATGAGAGAGATACAGGAAAGTTTGGATGTTATCAATTATAAGCTGGATACTTATGAATAGTAGAATCCCCTTCTTCGCACCATTCAAAAAACTGTTTGATATCCTTAAGTGGCATTCCCGTATTCTTTAAACATTCTATCATTTTCAGGCATTCAACATCGGTATCATCGGATAAAATCAGAAAAAAGGAGAAAAAAATATGGATAGAAAAGAACTAGAAAAGGTATCTGACTTTTTACTTGGAGACGAAAATACCGCGTATGCGCCTTATTTTATTGGAAAAAGCTATTTAAGTCTTTTGAATAGTAAGGAAGTGATTATTTGTAATGTTACATTTGAACCAGGATGTCGTAATAACTGGCACATCCATCATGGTGGTGGACAGATATTAATCTGTGTCGGTGGTCATGGATGGTATCAGGAGATGGGTAAAGAACCACAGCTTTTAAAGAGTGGAGATGTGGTATATATTGCTCCAAAAATCAAACATTGGCACGGTGCTGTAGCAGATGAAGCTTTTGCACATCTGTCCTTATCTGTTCCAGCAGAAGGTGCTTCCAATGAATGGTGTGAGCCAGTGACAGATGAAGAATATGAAAAATTAAAATAAGATTGTGTGGTTAGACAGGATGGGAATTTTGTCTGATAAGAAAGGAGACAATTATGAAAAAGCAGACAGCAGGAAGAGATGCTCTTGGAACATTTGCGCCTAAATTTGCAGAATTAAATGATGATGTTTTATTTGGTGAGGTGTGGTCGCGAGAGGATAAATTATCGCTTAGGGATCGCAGTGTAATTACGGTAACGGCATTAATGACAAAAGGAATTTTTGACAACTCTTTAAAATATCATATGGCAAATGCAAAGAATAACGGGGTGACTGCAGAAGAAATCGCTGAAATCATCACACATCTAGCCTTTTATGTGGGCTGGCCAAATGCATGGGCAGCATTTGCACTGGCAAAGGAAGTTTGGGAGCAATAGATTACACATATACTATATCAATGTTTAAGGATTTCTTTGCAGGTGCTAAAGGCCGTAATCCGGATGGTATAATTCCTATTTCTAATTTTGATTGGGACAAGATTAAAATTAATAATATGTATTCTCAAATAGTGAAGAAATAAGCACCTATATTGATTTATAGATGCTTATTTAATTATTCATTAGTCTATAATGTGCAACACTTTTGATTACTTTTAGGATTTCCTGAATAATTAAATAGTGGAGAACTTAATTCGAATTCAAAAGATTCTCTGTTAACTATCCCGACTACCTCACTACTATCATATAATTCAAGTAGAAAATCAGCCATTTGTTTACTAGTATGATAAGTAGCAAAAGATTTGTCATAATTATACCTTTCTACATTATTAGCTGTGTTTCCAAAGTTTGTTTTAGTAGCTGCTGGTGCCAGTACTTTTGCTTGTAGTTTTCCATTATATTCTTTTAGCTCTCTTGCCAATCCCTCAGTAAATGTACTTACGAAGAATTTACTTGCGCAATAGGTAACAGCATTTGGTACAATAATGTATCCGCCACTAGATGAAATATTTATAAGCTGTGCACCATTAACATCTTTATAATCACGTACAAATAGTGATGATAATACTACTAAAGCTTCTATATTTAATCGAAGCATAGTTTCAATCTTTTCTAAATTTTGATTAGCTACACTAGAATAATTACCAAAACCTGCATTGTTAACTAATGTTTCTATGCAATGTGGTTTTAATTCTTCATAAAGTTGATACACATTTGATATTACAGATAAATCAACGGATTTAACTATTACATCTAATGGTGGGTTCTCTTGTAAAATTTCTTCCTTTAATTTTTCTAAATTTTTTTTACTACGTGCAACGATAACTAAATTCTTGCCGCGTCTTGCAAATGCCTTTGCAGTTTCATATCCTATTCCAGAACTTGCTCCTGTAATAACTGTATATTTTTCTTTTCCATTCATTTGAATCACTCCTATTTTTATGATATATTGGAATTATATAATGTGGAGTTAACTCCAGGTCAAGTACTAGTTTTAATATTTAAAGGGAGAATTTAAAAATGAATTATTCAATAGGAGAATTTGCAAGGCTTACTAACCTAAGCATAGATACACTACGTTATTATGAAAAAGAGGGACTAATTGCTCCAGAGCGTAAAGAAAATGGCAGACGCTTTTATTGTGAAAAAGATGTAACATGGATAGCATTTATAAAAAGATTAAAAGAAACTAAAATGCCTATTAAGGAAATTCAAAAATATGCAAAACTACGGGCTATTGGTGACTCTACTATGACTGAAAGAATGGAGATGCTTATAAAACATAGAACTGATTTACAAAAAGAAATTATCAAAGCAAATGAAAATCTTCAGAAACTAAATGATAAAATTGATTTTTATAAATCAGAAATAGATAAAACAAATGAATTTAAATTTGCTTGTATATAGTAGGAAGTATTTCAGTAGTAATTTAATATGTTTAGCAAAAGGATAAGTCTTGATTTTTTATTAAAGGCTTACTTTTTTACTAAACATAGGAAAATTAGTTATTTTCTATTAACATTCAGAGCATAATAGCCCAGTTAATAAAAGCATTCTTCCACGGCCTATTGGTATAAGGAAGAATGCTTTCTGATTATCTACGGTGTTATCATAATTTATTATTTTTAGCATAAACCTTTAGGGCTTCTCCGATAAATTTAGCTGTACCATCTCCATATTTCTTATCCATTGCTTTTTTTAAAATAGACTCTGACAAATACTGCTCTGCTTGATAGCTCCAATATTTTTCTCCCACCTCTACTTTTAAAGCTTCATGCTGTTTTTGTGTCTCATCTACTATTTCAGAAACAATTTCTTGAATTTCCTTTGATAAGGGATCTTTACTTAAATCAGCTGTAAGCTTTTTATATAGTGTTTCTAATTTAGGCTCATAATCCTGTAAATGAGTTTCTAAAGATTTTCCAATAAATTTAGACGCACCACTTCCATATTTCTTATCAACTTCCTCTATCCAATCAGGAAATATTAAGTAAATTCGTATCATATAGTACCAATAATCGTCTCCCATATCAGTTTTAAAAACTTCGTAATCTTTTTTAGCTATATTAGTTATTTCACCAGCAATTTGTTGAATTTCCTTTGAAGAAGGATCTTTACTTAAGTCACCTACAAGCTTTTTATATAGCTCTTTTAATTTAGGATGATTATCGTAAAGAAAATCTTTTTTAAACTCATCAACTTGTTCTGCTTTAGTTATTGCCAGAGAATTATTCAAATTTTTCTTTACAGCTTCAGCATACTTTTTTATGCTTCCATATTCTTCTATAGCCATTTTAGCAAGCTTAGATTCATTAGATTTCCCTTTTTCAATCATTTCATCAAATTTATCCATGCTTCCCCAATTTTTAATTATTCTATCCTTATTTTCTTTCTTGAACTCCTGTAGTACATTATAATATTCACTCATATCAAATTCTTTAAAACTCATCCCATTCGCTCCTCTTAAGGTTTTATTTATAAGCTCTATCAAACCATTTAATCTATCTCTTTTTAAAATCATTAGTTTCTTATGGTTTTCTAGTGCTTGCATCCTATCGAAGTGAGGACTGGTTATGATTTCTTTAATTTCCTTTAGTGGTAAATCAAGTTCTTTAAAAAATAAAATCTGCTGTAAGGTTTCAAGAGCTTCCTCATCATAAAGCCTATAACCTGCTTCCGTTAACTCAGTTGGTTTTAATAATCCAATCTTATCGTAATGATGCAGCATACGGACACTTATTCCTGTTAAATCCGAAACTTGTTTTACTGTTCTCATAACTTCACCTCAAACTTTGATTTTAGAGCTTTAATACCACCTAATACTCTGCCGGCATGAGTTTTGTTAGCATTGTCAATCTCTGATTTTATATTACACTATGACATAATGTTAGAGTCAACACTTTTAAAAAAATTTAATTCTAATCAGTTAAAGAGTTTTTAGCTAATAGTTCTTATAGCAAAAGTTATATAGTTGGTGGAAGTGGAGTTGTAAGCGATAAAATAGCATCACAGCTAAAAAGTAATACAAGACTTGGAGGGGCTAGCAGGTATAATTAGGTTAGTAAATCAAGGTGAGTATTGGCAGCTTGCTGTAAAGACTTGGGGAGAAGAGGAAGAGAGTTTATTTTACAGAGGAATGAGCATAATTCTAGGACAAGATGCAGCTTGGAGCAGTTTAATATATATTGATTATGCACTAGATATGCCTGATTCTGTTCATACAACTGAATATGTTCGTACATTTGTCAGTGATGATAAATTGGTTGTGCATATTTTTAATCCAAAGTAATAATAGAGTATAAATAAATACTAGATTAGCGTGTCCATTAAACCTGGGGCTGTTGCAAAATGAAATTTTGTAGCAGCTCTTTTACTTGCTCGAAGAAAGCAAAACTACTTGGTACAATGTAGCTATTTGGGGAGCTGATTAGCGGTAGAAAAGAAAGATACATTTGTGCTATAATTCATGCATATAAAAATAGAAGCTTTAATGCTTAGAGAATGAGGAAAAGAACCATGAAAAAGAATGTTCTATTTATCAGCAGCTCAATAGGTCTTGGTCATGCAGCGAGAGATTTGGCAATTACAAGAGAAATTAAAAAACGAAACCCTGATATAGAAATTTCCTGGCTGGCTGGAGATCCTGCATGCAGGATTATAGAAGAAGCAGGCGAATACCTGCTGCCGGAGTGTGAGCTTCTGGGTAAAGATAGTTATTTAGCAGAAAAGGTGTCCAAAGGATATGGATTGAACGCAAATAAATATTTGTTTAGAGTGCTATTGGAGTGGATCTTTGGATAAAATTTGCTGAAAATAGAAAAATATTCTATACTTAAAGTATTAAAACAAAGTTAGGTATTCATGATACAGTATTGGAAAAGGAGAGGTTTAACTAATGGAACAAATATATATTGATCCAACTATTTATACTACAAAACCAGTAGATTCTCGCTTATCGAAAGAGATGGCAGTTTATGATTTGCTTGAGAAACTCGATATACCTTACAATCGTGTAGATCATGGTGTAACAGCAACCATTGAGGACTGTCACGATGTAGATAAGCTTTTGGGCATTACCATTTGCAAAAATCTATTTTTGTGTAACAGTCAGAAAACTGACTTTTACTTGCTTATGATGCCTGGGGATAAAAAGTTCAAGACAAAAGAGTTATCTGCGCAGATTCAATCTTCTCGTCTATCTTTTGCACCAGCAGAGTATATGGAAAAATACCTTGATATCACACCAG
Organism: Clostridium magnum DSM 2767; assembly: GCF_001623875.1. Classification (GTDB taxonomy): domain Bacteria; phylum Bacillota; class Clostridia; order Clostridiales; family Clostridiaceae; genus Clostridium_AM; species Clostridium_AM magnum. The sequence continues at coordinate 129,329 of NZ_LWAE01000002.1, forward strand.
GTTCTGTAAGCATTATAGGACTAATGAACGATACAGATCGAAAGGTGAAGCTTTTAATTGATGAGGATGTTATAAAGGAAGATTACTTGGGATGCCATCCTTGTATTAATACGTCCAGTCTTAAGGTTAAAACGAAAGACATCATAGAGAAGTTCCTTAAACATACAGGACATGTCCCAAGATATGTGCAATTAATAGGAGAATAGGGAGACTTACATAATTATTTTTGACGATGTTTTTTGTAGCTTAAAAAGGCTAGATCAATCTATATTTTCTAATGGTGGCAATCAATAATTTGAGAGCCAGCGGTGCCGATTTTGTAGCTTTATCAGGTAATACACCACACATTGTTTTTGATGAGCTGTAGAAAGTATATTTTAAAATTGCTAGCTAAAATAAGCTTTAAATACTCGTTTCAAGTATCTAAAGCTTATTTTTTATCCCATGACTATACGCTCTAATACTCCCAAACGCACTCTGTGAAAGCGATTCACACAAAATCCAACAAGCTTACTTATCTTGCTTTAAGCTTCTTAAAATTGTCATCTTTTTCAAATATATCTTTATAAACATTGTATATTTTCTCGCATTCTTCAAATAAGCCTATTTCCTTGTCATCCTGGACAACTTTAAATAGAGGCTTACCAAAATTTATTTTGCTGTAATCAAACATATTGTAGTTAAACTCTGAAATGAATTCATCCTTAGTAATAACCTTACCGTTTATTGTTAAAATATAGTGCTTACGTCCATTTGCAATATCCTTAAATAACTCAATATTATTTTCTTCCAAAAGCGCTTTAGCCATGTCTTTTGTTTCACCTGACAATGACGAATCCCCATCTAACCATTCACTTAGATGAAAAGCACATAATATGAAATTCATATAATTATTACCACTTTCTTTACTTTTCAATGCTTTATAGTCATGCTTTAGTTTAAAGTATAAATCTCTTGATTTTTCAAAGCCTAAAGAAACTATTATATTATTCATTAATACATCACCCCTTGTCTACTTATTCTACAAGTACACCTATTTTTCCTCCTAGTCTTGTTAAGAAATTAACCATAATATCCAATAATGACCACGAATTTTCGTATAGTGTGAACATTGGAAAATAAATATGATTGTGATATTATTAACATAATTTATAAACTGAACTATAACAAAAACGAATTATAAAATGTGTTGTAGAACAGGTCTTTTGATAGATATGTTTTCTATCAAATGTTACGAACAAATATTATATGAGGGGGAGGTCTTATATATGAAAACTGAAGAGGGGATTGTAATTGAAACTGATGGAAATATCTCCAAGGTCAGAATGGGGAAGCACAGTAATTGCAAAGATTGCGGTGCATGTCCGGGAAGTGATGCTGCAATAATTACAGCTGATAATCAAATAGGTGCAAAACTGGGACAGCGAGTGTCAGTTGAGCTCCAGGAGTCCAATGTACTAATAGGTGCATTTGTGGTTTTTATACTTCCTTTGATTTTTGTCTTTATTGGCGCAATTACAGGTAAAGAGCTAGGTGAAATGCTAGGAGTAAATGAATTAATCAGTGAATTTATTGGAGGAGCTGCATTTTCTATAGCAGTCATTGTTGTGATAAAGCTCTTTGATCAATTTGTTGCAAAAAAAGATAAGGATATACCAGTTATCCTAAAAATAGCAAAGTAATTGAAATATTTTAAATAATGATTATGGGGGTGTTAACGGATGTTTAAAAGTTTTAGAGGTGGCGTTCATCCAAATGACTATAAAAGTTATACGGCAAACGTCCACATTGAGAAAGTTCCTGTGTCCAAGAAAGTCATTATTCCTGTTAGCCAGCATATTGGAGCACCTGGTGTTCCAATTGTTAACATAGGTGACAGGGTTAAGAAAGGTCAGCTGATTGCTAAAGCAGAGGCTCCAATTACCAGCTATGTTCATGCATCTACTTCAGGCAAGGTAACTGATATTGCTGTATATTCCAGTTCATATCGTGATAAGAGTCTTGCGATCGTTATCGAAAGCGATGGACTTGACCAGTGGATGCCGGGACTTCCTCTAAATCGTGATTGGGAAAAGATGAAAGTAGAAGAAATTCAGGGCATCATCAAGGAAGCTGGAATTGTTGGAATGGGTGGAGCCAATTTCCCTACTCATTTTAAACTGTCTTACGGCCCAGAGAAAAAAATTGATACCGTAATTTTAAATGGTTCTGAATGTGAACCTTACTTAACTTCAGATTACAGACTAATGATTGAAGAAACTGAAAAGGTTGTAACAGGTTTTAGAATAGCATTAAAGTGTCTGAATGTTAAAAGGGGAATTGTGGGAGTAGAAGACAATAAGCCAGAGGCTATAAAGGTGCTTACGGAGGCTTTTAAAGGAACTGGAGTGGAGGTTGTAGCATTACCTACCAAATATCCACAGGGAGCAGAAAGAATGCTGATTAAAGTACTGACAGGAAGAGAAATCCCTGCAGGAAAGAGACATTCTGACATTGGTGTGGTTGGGTTGAATGTTAGTACAATAGTTGCTGTTGCAAATGCTGTTGTAAATGGCATTCCGGCTATTGAAAGAGTTACTACAGTAACCGGTGACGCAATTAAAGAACCAAAGAATTTATTAGTTAAAATCGGCACAAGCTTTAAAGATGTTATTGATTATTGCGGGGGATATAGTAAAACACCTAAAAAGATTATAAATGGTGGTCCAATGATGGGGTATGCACAGGATAGCCTGGAGATACCAGTGGTTAAAGGTGTTGCAGGAATTTTAGTACTTAGCAAAGATGCAGTGAGCCATGATGAAAAATCAGCGTGTATTCGCTGTGGAAGATGTGTAAAAGCTTGCCCAATAGGTCTTGTGCCTAGCATGCTGAGTATATTGTCAGAACGTGATAGACATGAAGAAGCAAGAGAAAGTTACGGATTAATGAATTGTATTGAATGCGGCAGTTGTGCTTATGTCTGTCCTTCAAAACGGAATATTGTTCAGAATATTCGATATTCGAAATCAAAAAATGCAGCTCATGCACATAAATAAGGGAAGAAGGGAGAGGGAAAAATGAATACACAAACTAATGTTTTAGATAACATCTACTCTGTGTCAGTATCGCCACACATTAAAAGCGAGGATTCCATATCTAAAATTATGTGGAATGTGAATTTAGCTTTAGCACCGGCAGCAATTTTTGGAAGCTTGTATTTTGGAATGACTGCATTTATGAACATAGTGGTATCCATTATAGCTGCTGTTGGTTCAGAGTATATAGTACAAAAAATACAAAAAGTTAAAATAACCGCTTTTGATGGAAGTGCATTTCTGACTGGGCTCTTACTGGCAATGTGCATTCCACCAGGTCTGCCTTATTATATGACGGCAATTGGTTCTATTATTGCAATAGTGGTAGCCAAGCACTCCATGGGTGGTCTGGGATATAATATTTTTAACCCTGCGCACATTGGAAGAGCAGCTTTAATGGTTTCATGGCCACTTGCAATGACAACCTGGTCAAAACTTACTACCAGTGTAGATGTTGTAACTAGTGCCACTCCATTGGGTATTTTGAAACTGCAGGGTTACTCTAAGTTGATTGAGACTTTTGGAAGCAAAACCGAATTATATAAAGCTATGTTACTGGGAACACGAAATGGAAGCATAGGTGAAACTTGTACAATTCTCTTGGTTCTTGGCGGAATTTATCTTTTATATAAAAAGATCATCAGTTGGGAGATTCCGGTTATTATGATTGCTACAGTAGGATTATTGACTTGGATTTTTGGCAAGAATGGTTTATTTACAGGAGATCCAGTTTTTCACATGATGGCAGGGGGACTTGTAATTGGTGCATTTTTTATGGCGACAGACATGGTAACTATCCCAATCACGGCTAAGGGTAAGATAATTTTTGCTATTGGAGCCGGTATTTTAACTACTTTAATAAGGCTAGTTGGAGGGTACCCTGAAGGTGTATGCTATTCTATTTTGCTTATGAACACAGTAACACCTTTAATAGACAGAATCACGAAACCAAAAATATATGGAATGGGGGAATAGCGAAATGGCTGAGATTAATATTGAAAAGATGCAAGAAATTAATACGGATAAAATACTAGAAGTTCATGCTGAAAAAGAATACTCTATTTTACAGATTGCTTTGAATTTAGCGGCAACATGTTTGGTTTCTGGACTCATCTTGTCTGTTACCTATTTTATTACCCACCCAATCGCATTGAAGCAATCTGAAAAGCTTAAAGTAATGGCAATGAAGGAACTTGTCAGTACTGCAGATACCTTTAAACCTATTGAGGGAAAAACAGAATGGTATGCTGCTGAAAAGAATGGTCAGACTATTGCCTATGTGGTGCCGTCTGAATCAAAAGGATATGGAGGGCCTATAAAAATGCTTGTAGCTGTAACTTCAAAAGGACAAGTCATTGACTTTAGAATAACCTCACATAATGAAACTCCTGGCCTTGGTGACAAAGCCAAAGACATTAAATTTAGAAGTGGCTTACAAGATAAAACTTCGGATGCGTTAACTGTGGTGAAGGACCCTACAAATACTAAAAACGTTCAGGCAATGACAGGAGCTACGATAACTTCTAAAGCAGTTACCAAAGGCGTTAAAGAAGCTGTAGATGAAGTTGTAAGCTTTACGGGAGGTAAATAGTATGAAGGAATTGTGGAGTATTTTTAGTAAAGGCGTATTCAAAGAAAATCCCATATTTGTGCTGGCACTGAGTCTTTGCCCAGCACTAGCAGTTACATCTTCAGTAGCTAATGCGCTTACAATGGGTTTATCAGTTTTGTTTGTAATTTCAACTAACAATATAGTAGTTTCTATAACAAGGAAAATTGTTAACCCGAAAGTTCGTGTTCCAGTGTACATCACTTTTATCGCTACCATAGTGACCTTTGTGCAGCTGATTTTAGAGGCATATTTTCCGATTTTGTATCAATCACTTGGAATTTATTTAGCCCTAATTGTTGTATTCGCCATTATATTGGCAAGAGCTGAGGTCTTTGCATCAAAGAATAAAGTCATTCCTTCATTTTTAGACGGACTGGGGATGGGATGTGGTTTTACAGTTTCAATGGTTTCAATCGGTGCCATCAGGGAGCTGCTTGGCAGTGGCAAGCTCTTAGGTTTTCAAGTCTTTGGCTCATGGTACAATGCTCCGCTAATCATGATTTTACCTGCTGGTGCTTTTATTTTAATTGGTTACATGATTGGCATAACTAAGTTATTCGCTCAGAGAAAAGCGAAAAGACTCCAGGGGGGTGAAGTATAATGGCAGAATATGTGACTTTGTTTCTAAGTGCTGCTGTTGTTAACAACTTTGTTTTATCCAGATTTTTAGGCTTGTGTATATTCTTCGGGGTTTCAAAAAAGCTTGATGCTTCGATAGGCATGGGAATGGCTGTTACATCAGTCATTACACTAAGTTCAATGCTTGCGTGGGTTGTTTATAATTTTGTTTTAGTTCCATTAAATTTGGTATTCCTAAAAACAATTGTCTTTGTTCTACTTGTGGCAAGCTTTGTTCAGCTTTTAGAGATGATAATTAAAAAATTTGCTCCAGTATTATATGGAATGTGGGGTATTTATCTTCTTTTAATCGCAACAAATTGTGTAGTTCTTGGTGTTCCTCTCATCAATGCTGAATCTGGGTTTACATTTGGACAAAGTATAGTAAATGCTCTAGGTTCAGGTGCTGGCTTTGCTCTTGCAATCATATTAATGGCAAGTATTCGTGAGAAGCTGGAATGTGCAAATGTACCAGCACCTCTCCAAGGATTGGGGATAGCATTTATACTGGGTGGTATGTTGGCTTTAGCATTCTTGGGCTTCTCCGGAATGATTAGTATGTAGGGGGTGCAATATGGAAAGTTCAATAATGATTTTAGTTATACTAGCATTAGTGGGATTGGGATTCGGTTTTATACTTGCCGTTGCTAGTAAAAAGTTGGCAGTAAAAACAAATCCTCTTATTCATATAGTAGAAGAAATACTTCCAAAGGGCCAGTGCGGTGCCTGCGGTTATGCGGGATGTGCGGCATATGCAGAAGCAGTTGTATTAAATCCAGAGGTTTCACCAAGTTTATGCGTTCCGGGAAAAGAGCCCGTTGCAAAATCTGTAGCGGAGCTTACTGGAAAAGAACCGGCTAAAATTGAACCAAGGATAGCTCATGTAAGATGTGCTGGTGAAAAAGGTAAAGCGACTTTAAGTTTCATATATACTGGTATGCAGGAATGTACAGCTGCAAATTTAGTTAAAGGAGGGCCAAAGGGGTGTAAATATGGATGTATGGGCTTTGGTACCTGTGTAAAAGCTTGTCCGTTTGGTGCTTTGTCAATAGGTGAGAATGGTCTGCCAGTTGTAAATTCAAAAATTTGTACAGGTTGCGGTGCGTGTGAAACAGCATGCCCAAAACATGTAATCCAAATGCTGCCTTTAGATGCCCATATCAAAGTTAATTGCAATTCTAAGGATAAGGGGGCAGTTGTGCGTAAGCTATGTACTACTGCTTGTATAGGCTGTGGACTTTGCGCTAAAAATTGTAGTTATGGAGCCATAACTATAGAAGGAAATTTAGCTATTGTAGATAATAAAATATGTGAGGAAAAGTGTTCTGAGTCAACCTGTTTAGCAAAATGCCCAACAGGAGCCATTGAAGCAAGATCCTAATTCATATGGGGATTCTTTTACCCCATATGAATTTTAGAACTGCGAATCCATGGCTTATTTGTCAGTGAGAGTCAATTTCATCTCCTGCTTTTTAATAAGTAAACGTAAAAAATATTTTAGCTAATCAATTCTCATAATGCACAAAAATTTATAGAGATTTTCATATAGTGTGAACGTTGTCATATGAACTAAATAAAAATATACTTATATCATAGGTTTATCTACAGTGGTAATTTTATCTGAATAACATGGATTAGTATATTATAATATAAAGGGGATGTGTGTTATGAAAATAGATTTTAGTAGAGAACAATATAGGGCACTAATAAAGTTAATTTACGCTGGTAATATTCTAATGAATAGTTTTAGGGAAAAAGAAGAAATAAATAAAGAATACGAGGAACTTGAATATTATGTATATTCCTTTGCAAAACAGTTTAATTGTGAGACTTTTATAGAATATGATAATGAATTTAAGGAACATTTTCCTACTCCACAATTTGATGGGTATATGAGGAAAAAGATTTCTGATTATGAGAATTATGTGTTTTGGACAAAACTTCTTACAGAAATAACAGATATGGGTATTACAAAGGAATTTAACAAAGATATAGATAACTTTAATAAAGCTTTAAAGGTTATGTGCAAGCTAGAAAAAGAAAATAGTAAAATACTGTTTTAATTAAATCCTTCTGAAGTTAATTTAGTAATTATTGAATCAGCAATTCTAATTGGGTCCTCATTTGTCTTAGGCACTCCACCATTATCAATACACAATGCTACAATTTTTGTATAGTTATGAGAGCTAATTATTTTTTGTATACCATATACTTTTTAATAATTAGGAATTATACTATAAATATAATTGCGTGAAAATGGTAGATTTGATATAGAATGTAAAGAAGGGGTGTGACTTGGTCCAAATGTTGATGCATGAGATTGCTGAAAAGTTAAAGAAATACTATGATATAGAATCTTATATAAAAGTCCGAACTCATATGGATATTAACGATGTTGTGATTTGCAGCAAGAATCAATATATTTTTGAGGATGATGTGTTATACATTGTACGGAATTCAGAATTTAACAAGTTAATATCCTTTAATAAACTTATAAATATCATTTATATCTCAAATAATGCTGTTGATGTAGAAGATTCTATGCTTTCAAATAAAAATTTGATTATATTTAAGGGTAGCGTGGATTTCAAAGTTATCTACAAAGAAATTACCTCATTGTTGGAGGAAAATAAAAAGCTGATGTTTTATACTGCAAGGCTTTTCAAACTACTTTTTCGATGTAAAAGTTTGCAGGAAATAATAGATAAGAGCTATCAAATTCTAGATAACCCTCTTGTTATTAAGGATCTAGCTTTAAATGTTATAGCCTACTCTGAAAGTCCTAAACTAAACGATCAAGTGAGAGCATTTCTTACAAGCGATTTTGTAGAGTATTATGATACTGCTTATGTAGAATTTAGAGATAAAAGACAGTTTGAAAAGGTTTATCTAAGCGCTACGCCTGTTTATGTCTGCTCGGAAAAAGATTATTCATTTATTATTGCTAATGTAATTGTAGACAAAAAAATTGTAGCGTATATAACAGTTGTAGAATATGAAAAAACTTTCAGTGAATTCGATTACGCATTTATTCAAGTTATAAGTAATATCATTTCTTTAGGAATAAAAAGGAATGAATTAGTTCTAAGTAAATGTAAACTGCCGTACGAGTCATTAATAGAAGATATTTTGGGAAAAAATATACAAAATCCAAAAGTTATTAGGGAAAAAATCGAAATAATTACTGGAGTTATAAAGGAATATTCTAATATGTATATCATGACTATTAGACAAACTGATTTTGAAAACACGATAATTGAGTACATAAAGAAATGCATAGAAAAATTTTTTAATATTGGTCAGCCAATTATGTATGATGGTAATATCGTTATAATAATAAATCATGATAAGGATGATGGTTATGTAGAGAATAACATAAGAAAATTGCAAAACTTCTTAAGCTCTAATAAAATGTATGCTGGAGTAAGTTATTGTTTTCACAATATAAAGAATATAAGAAAGTATTACGACCAATCACTGGAGGCAATAGAATTAGGTCTTCAGCTAAAAAAGGAAGAAAGAATTTTTTTCTATGAAGATTATGCTGTTTTTCATATGTTTGATTTATGTTCAAAAAAGGAATCTCTTATGAAGCTATGTCATCCAGCACTTTTATGTTTACTGGAACATGATAGAAAAAACAAAACTTCTTTGACCAACGACCTCTATGTCTATCTAAAATCTGGACAAACCTTAGTCGAAAGTGCACAAAGTCTTCATATATCCCGCCGAACAATAGCTGAAAGAATAAATAAAATAAAACAGGTAACAGGAATTAATCTGGGTGATCAAAATCAAGTTTTTAGTATTCTGATTTCTTTTAAAATGTTAGAACTTTGTAAAAAGCAGACATATAAAAAATTAGTATAGGAGAGTATTTTAAGAATGATTCTTATGAAAATGAATATACTTAAAATTTATAATAAGCTGATACACTATAATCCAGTAGCACTTATTAACAGTGACAAGTTAGTGAATATTGACAGAGTCGAGTATTATATTGAGAATCAAACAATACTTAAATCAAATACACTTTATATTATGTCTATTAGGAGTTTGCTTAATATTGAACCTGTTATAGAGAGGATAAACATTCTCAGCTTTAAGGGGTATAATATTACTTTGGAACAAGTTGAATTATTAAATGCAAATGTTATATTATTAGACAGAACTATTGATATTGATTTGATTTTTAACGACATTAAGAATATGCTATCAATACATCGCAGATATATAAAAAATACTGAAAAATTATATGAAGCAGTTTTGGAAGGAAGTACATTACAACAAATAATTGAATATGCTTATGAAATGATTAATAACCCAATTATTTTATATGATTGCAGTAAAAAGTTAATAGCTTATATAAAGAATATTAATTATATCGATGAGGCATTTGCATTAAAATTAGAAAACATGCAAGCCAATAGTATTGGTTTTCCAGAATACGATTCTCATAAAATGATTAGCCGAGAAGCATATTTTCATATAAATAACAGGAAAAATAAGCATGCTAATATGGTATCCAATATTGAAATTGATCATAAACTGGTTGGGTATTTGGTAGTAATTGAAGCTAAGAGGGTTTTAGATGAGTACGATGTAGAGTTAATTTCTCTTTTATCCAATATAATATCTTTAGAAATGGGAAAGGATAGTTTTTACCAGTATTCACGAGGATTTGCCTTTGAAAAGCTTTTTTTTGATTTACTTGAAGAAAGTATTGAAGACTCTTTAGTACTTGATTCTAGAATTGAAAATCTTAATCTAGAATCAAAGGGCAATATAAAGGTACTTACGTTATCACCGGTTGAAAAACATAGTGCAAATACTGTATTTCCATATGTCAGAGATCAGTTTGATAAAAAATATGAAGGTAAATCTTTTATTTATAGAGATAAAATAGTAAAATTAATTACTTATGAAAAGGATAATCCTTTTACAGATGATTTTTTTAAAGAATTGGAGAAGTTTTTAAAAAACAATAAAATGTATTGTGGATTAAGTTTATGTTTTCACAATGTTAAAGATTTAAAGCAGTATTATATTCAATCTGTAAAATCCATTGAGTTAGGGCTTAAATTGATGAAAAAGAGCAAATTTTTATTTATGATGATTATTTGCCTTTTCATATTATGGAAGAATGTTCGGAAAATATAGATGTTGTTGATTTTTGCCATCCATCGCTTTTGCAACTTATAGATTATGATAAAAAAAATAATACGCTGCATGCACATACTCTTTATTCATATTTAATGAATAATAAAAGTAAAGCAAAAACTGCATTAGCGTTAAATATATCCCGCAATACATTAATTTACCGAATAAATCAAATTAATAAGATAATAAAAAAAGATCTAAGTGATGAAAATTTTGCTTTTAAGCTTTTATTTTCTTATAAAGTATTAGAGTTTGCAGGGGAAGAAGATAACGTGTTTGGGAGAAAAAACACACCTATGGTTCATGAAACTAGGGGATAAGTTATCAATAAATTTAGTAATAATATGGTGACTTTAAAAATATTGAACTATAAAGGATATATCTCAATGGAAATTTCTCAACTGCCTGATAGTTTCACTGCTGCTAAAAAATCCTTGGAATACATGAACTCTATCTATTAGGAGGACATTATAGATTATAATAAGAACTTCTTTGGTGGCTGTATCAAGATAATTTGAATTTTGATACAGCCCTTTTTTATTAAGTAATACTATGAAACAAGCGAAAGTTATGCTAAAATTTTATGAATATAGACATAAAATCGTAGTTATATTAAGAGGTTGAGTTAAATGAATAATGATTTCAAGAGAGTTACTGATAGGGAAGCATTAAAAAAATCAACAGAACAACTAAGGGGACGCTTAAAAATATATATTGGATATGCTCCAGGTGTGGGAAAGACCTACGCAATGCTTAATGATGCCAATAGTAGGCTTGAGAATGGAGAAGATATAGTAATTGGTTATTTGGAGTCTTATCAGAGGAAAGAAACAGAAAATCAAATAGGTAAACTTGAAACTGTGCCTAGAAAGAATGTTGAGTATGACGATGTAGTAACAGAAGAAATGGATATAGATGGTATAATATTAAGAAAACCAAATACTGTACTTATAGACGAATTAGTACATGCAAATCCACCGGGATCTAAAAACAAAAAGAGATATGAGGACGTTGAGGAAATTTTAAGTCAGGGAATAAATGTAGTATCCACAGTAAATATTCAGCATTTAGAAAGCCTTAATGATATAGTAAGAGAAATTACAGGTATTACTGTTAGAGAAACTATACCAGATAAAATCATAGAAAATGCAGATGAAGTGGTGGTAATAGATATTGCACCTACAGCTCTTCAAAATAGGATTGAAAGTGGATATGTATGCAAAAATGAGAATACTGGTAGACCGTTAAATAACTTTTTTAGGTTAGGTAACTTAAATGCATTGAGGGAACTTGCTCTTCGCCAAACAGCTGAAGAGGTTGATGAAGATCTTGAAGAATATAGAAAAGAACATGGAATTAAAGAAAATTGGCATGTCATAGAAAGGGTAATGGTATGCATAAGCCCTAGCCCAACTTCCAAAAAACTTATTCGAAGAGGTGCTAGAATAGCAAAAAAATTTAAATGTGAGTGGATTGTAGTTAACGTAAATAGTACAAGAATCTTCGCGCCAAAGATGACTGAAAAAGATGTTGTTACTTTAGAGGGCCATTTTAAATTGGCAAAACAATTAGGAGCAGAAGTTGTAAGTTTGACAGGAAAGAGTATATCACGAGAACTGAGCCAATTTGCAACTGAAAGGTATATAACACAAATTATTATCGGTCATAGTACAAGGACAAAACTGCAAACCCTACTAAGAGGCTCAACGGTTACAAGACTTTTGAAGCTTACAAAGGATATAGAAGTTCATATTATACCAAATGATTAAAGTGAAGTGTAATAATGGAGGATATATGATAAAAACACTTAAAGGTAAAATCTCGACAGTATATATATGGCTTGTTTTAATGATTGCCATAGTAGGCTTTACTTCGGTCTTTAGCTTTCATGCATTAAGTAGAGCAATAGATGGACTAATGGTTAACAATTATAAGAGTATAAGTGCAATTAACAACATGATTGAAGCTATTGATGGACAGAATACGGCTATATTGAATTACCTTAATAATAATGACGAAACAGGAATTGATTTGTTTGATAAAAATAGCGATAGATTTTATAAATGGTATAATATCGAGGCTAATAACATAACAGAATTAGGAGAAAAGGATCATATAAGCAAGATCAATAAAGATTATGATAAATATATTATGTTATTCTCGAACCTACAGGAAATAAAGAATAAGCAGGGAACAGATAAAGCGTTAGATTTTTATAATAATCACATCATAACCTTATATAATGATTTGAAAAATGAGTTAAAGGATTTATCATCTATAAATGAAAGAGCAATGTTTGGCAGTAAGGATAAAGTAACTAATGATACTATACTAATAATGTATGTAGTTCTTGGGTTATCTTTAGTTGCAGTAATAGGAGGATACTTTATAGCTACATTTTTTATAAATAAGTTTTTAAAGCCAATCTATACACTTACAGAAAGTATAAAATCCGTTAAAGAAGGAGAGTTACAGAAAGAAATATCTGTAGCTACAAGTGATGAAATAGGACTTTTAGCTCATGAATTTAATAATATGACAAAGAGGCTTCAGCAGTTTGAGCATAGTAATAAAGGTAAGCTATTAGAAGAAAAGAACAAATCTATAGCTATCGTAAAAAGCATATCTGATCCTTTGATTGTTTTGGATACAGATTACAAGGTTGTTTTGTTAAATAATGCCTGTGAGGATGTTTTTAGAATAAAGGAAGAGGATGCCTTAAATAAACACTTTTTAGAAGGCATAAGAAATAGAGAATTGTACGAATACATATCTGATGTTTATAAAGAGGATAATGAAAAAATATCAGACAAGATAATGAATTTAAAAGTAGATGAAAAGGATTATTACTTTAATATTGTTTCCACATCTATAAAGGATAGAGATTTTAAAGTGTATGGAATAGTTGTATTACTTCAGAATGTCACTAAACTAAAACAGCTTGAGAAAATAAAAACAGATTTTATGGGAACCATATCCCATGAATTGAAAACGCCTCTAACCTCAATAATGATGGGATTAAGCTTGATTACAGATAAAAAAATAGGAGATTTAAATGAAAAGCAGGAAACCATTGTGGAGGCAATGCGAGAGGATGGAGAGAGACTTTCTAGTCTTATAAGTGAGTTACTTCAGCTTTCTAAAATTCAATCAGACAAAGCTGTATTTAATATAAAGCAATGCTCTATTATTGGAATAATTGAAAATTGTATTAAAAGGTTTAATAAGCAAGCTATCTCTAAGGAAGCAAATCTATATTTTGAAGCAGATGAAAAGCTGCCAAAGGTAACAATTGATCCAGAAAAAATATCATGGACTTTAAACAATTTAGTATCAAATGCATTAAAATATATAAATGCTGGAGATGAGGTCTTTATAAAGGCAGTGGTTAAAGGCAATAAAATGTATGTTTCAGTTGAAGATACAGGGGTAGGTATTCCTAGTGAGTACCAAAAAATAATATTTGATAAGTTTGTACAAGTAAAAGGTGAAGACTTAGAAATGAGAAGCAGCGGTATAGGTTTGGCTATTGCAAAAGAAATCGTAGAAGCCCATGGTGGTGAGATTTGGTGTGACAGTAAATTAGATGTAGGTAGCAAATTTACTTTTACGATTCCTATATGAAGTGAAAACTTGAATCAGATGGAGCTTCATATAAGATAGGAGTATTAGAGCGGGTAGTCATTGGATAATATTAGCGGTAAACTATAGTGGAGGTTTATATGAAAAAAGCATTGGTGGTAGATGATACAAAGAATATTAGAGCTTTACTTACTACATGTCTTGAAATAAATGATTATAAAGTTACTACGGCAAAAAGTGGCCAAGAAGCAATTGATCTCTTAAAAATAGAGGAATTCGATTTAGTTTTTTTAGATATAAGAATGCCTGAAATAAGTGGGACTACAGTTTTGAGAAAAATCAGGGAGATGAGCATTAATATCCCGGTGATAACTATGACTGCATATGCTACGGTTAAGAATGCAATAGAATGTACAAAGCTTGGAGTTGTAGCCTATTTGCAAAAGCCTTTCACTGCAGAAAAAGTTAAGTCAGTATTGGATGAAATTTTTAGTAATGATGACAGGGTTGATGATTTAGGGGAATCACTAAAGCAGAGTAGGGAATTAATTAAGGATGAAAAGAATGAGGAGGCTTATGAGATTTTGAAAAAAGCTTTATCCATAAATCCATCCTGTTCAGAGGTTTATTATCTAATTGGGATGGTTCATGAAAAAAATGGAGATGTAAAACAAGCTGAGAAATTTTATGAAACAGCAGAGCGGTTTGAAATAGATGAAAGTGAAACTTGAATAAAAAAATAGAAGAAGGTTTTTTATTGCAGTAAACCTTCTTCTATTTTCTCTATTCCTTTCTCAAAATATCTACTGTATGTGCGCTTGCTCCTAATAAATCTGGTCTTTCACAGGTAGAAAAATGATACTTAAGAAAAAGTTGAAATGTATCTTCATCCATAGCATTCAAAACAGGTCTAATATAATTAGCATGTCCATCTGCTGCAAATATTTTTATCCTTTGCAGTTTTACTTCGTCATTTAACTTATTAATATCTTCAATCCTTACATAATCATATAAATCTTCTGGTTCAGATATAACATGAAAATCATCAGTAAGTTTCCCGTTATCAATAGATGCACGAATATTATTTTCCTTAAACCCATATGTTAATACACTATACTCATTCATACAATATGCTACTAGGATAACACCGCCAAGCTTAGTTACTCTTTTTGCCTCTTGTAGCGCTTTTACTTTATCCTCAAACTTATATAAATGATACATTGGTCCAAACACCAACGTCATGTCAAAAGTATTTTCTGAAAATCTTGATAAATCTAATGCTGTTCCCTGCATTGCTTTTACTGTACTTCCTTTTGACTTTAAAATGCCTAGATTGTGCTTCACAAGTTCAATGGCAGTAACATCATATCCTTCATTTGCTAATTCTACAGAGTATCTGCCTGTCCCAGCACCAACATCTAAGATTTTTGCATTTTCATTATTTTCTAGATACTCATGAATATATTTCATGGAAGTAATATATTCAACTTGTCCATGCTTTCTTGTTAATCTTTTATCCTCACAAAATTTATTGTAGTATTTCTCCAATTGTATTGTCATATCTCTATCTTCCTCATCTGTTATATATTAAAATTTATTTTCTCCACAATACGCTCTTCTGTATTCTAACAAACATTATACCATATACACTAGAGGTATTACTATGACACATGCAACTAAAGCTGCTGGGATTGGGAAGATATATTGGTTAGATCTGGTGATCTTTTATTTTTCACCATAGGCCACAAAAATACTTATGCTCGCATTGTCGCATCCACAATTTGAGGTTGAGCAGCAATTGCCACCAGCACAGTCAATGTTTACATTTTTAAGACCAGCAGCTATAAACCAGTGTTTTACATCCTCACGTTTAAAACCCATCCAGCGATCAAATTGTTCTGTTTTTAAGAATTCAAAATTATGCTCGTCTAAATCTGTAAGAACCAGTTTACCACCTGGTTTTAAAATTCTTGTCAATTCTTTTATTGCGGTAAGTGGATTTTCTACATGGTGAAGGTACATATTTGCCATAGCGTAATCAACACTAGCATTTTCTATAGGTAAATTTTCAGATTCGCCTTGTCGATATTCAACAGAATCGAAATTCTTAAACTTTTGTTCCATGTGCTTTAACATTTCTTCTGAATAATCAACAGCAATAACATTCATACCTTTAGTTAATAATGCTTCAGCAATGAATCCAGTTCCAGCTCCAATGTCAGCAGCAACCTTACCTTTCTCTAAACCTGCAACACTACAAGCCTTTTCTCTAATATTTTCAGAAAAAAAGTCTTGTCTCATGTCATCCCATTTGTTTGCAACCTCATTAAAATACTTATTACTATTCATAATTAAAGCCCCCTTTATGTAAAGAATATTTATATCTTATTTATTGCTTTATCGCTTCAAGTAAAATTTCCATGCTTTCAAGAACCTGTTCTTTTTTATCATCCGGTATATGATTATAAACATTTTCATAGTATGAGTTCATGGATTCCTCAACACTTTTAAAGGATTCATAACCACTTTCAGTAAGAGATATTGTTACATATCTTCTGTCATTTGGATTAATGTCACGGGTTGCTAAGTTCCTGTTAACAAGGTTGTTAACTGTCCTGCTTGTAGTACTATTGTCTAAATTTAGAAGCTTGGATAGTTTATTTAAAGATATTTTTTGAGAACGACCTATTTCTACTAAAGCGTGGCACTGAGCAAGAGTAATACCACAACATTCACTTTGACAATCTCCTAATGCTCCAAGTTTTCTTTCAAATATTCGTATTATTTCTCTCAGTTGTTTTGATTTAGTTAAGTTGTTCATAGTTTTATCCTCCGGATACATAATATTACAAAATGATTGTAACATACAATTGTTTTGTAATGCAATTATTTTTTAAAATTTTATAAAATATTACTTAGGTTGAAGGGTTAAGAATTACATTAAACAACGCATATGTAAAGGCTTAATCGAAATATTAGTATATTTGTGAAAATTGACAAAATAGTTGTGGAATACAACTGTTTCGTGATACAATGGAAATAAAGTAATAAAATGGATAATGAGGGAGAGGTATAAATGGGAAAATCAGAAGAGGCTATTGTGAATTTTGAGAAAGGATTAAATTGTTCTCAATGCGTTTTGTTAGCTTTTAGTGAGGAGTTAAGGGTAGAAAAAGACTTGGCATTAAAAATTTCCTATGGTTTTGGAGGTGGTATGTGCCAGGGAGAAGTATGCGGAGCTGTAACTGGTGCAATAATAGTAATAAATCTTCGATATGGACAAAATACAATAGACGATAAGGAATCAAAAGAAGAAATATATAAAAAGATAAGAGAATTTAGTGAAAAGTTTAGAAATATTAATGGTTCAATAATATGTAGGGATTTACTTGGATATGACTTAAAAGAAGAGGGTGAAAGAAACCGTGCAAGGGAAAATGGTGTATTTACAGTAGTATGTCCAAAGGCAGTTAAAGATGCTATTGAAATTTTAGAGAATATACTATAGCACTCCTTCAAATTTTGTATCAGTATTTTTATTATGGAAATATTCTAGGATAAAATACTTTGTATAGAGAATTATATATATAGTTGCTAATTTAAAACTAATAATTATGAAATATATTGACTATACATAGATAATGGTCTATATTTATATATAGATGGTTATCTATATAAGAGGTGGCGAAATGGATAAAAACTATGAAACCAATGCTAAGATATTTAAAGCTTTATCGGATTCAAGTAGATTAAAAATCCTTGATATATTATCCTGTGGTGAGAAATGTGCTTGTGACATATTAGAAGATTTCAATTTTACACAGCCAACACTATCTCATCATATGAAAGTGCTAATGGAGTGTGGACTTGTAAAGTCTAGAAAAGAAGGTTTATGGAGTTATTATCGTTTAGATAATGATAATGCCAATAGATTAGAACTATTTCTAATGAATCTTTTTACAAATACAGATGACTGTATTTGTAAATTAAAAAGTAAATGTAATTGCAATAGTAAATAATGAAAATACTAATTTAATTGAAGGAGATAGGTTATGAAAAAAATGATTATTTTTGACCCAGCTATGTGTTGTTCAACAGGTGTATGTGGACCAGGAGTTGATCCAGAATTACTAAGGGTAGCCACTGTATTAAATAATTTAAAGAATAAAGGTGTTGTGGTTGAAAGATTTAATCTAACAAGTAACCCTCAAGCTTTTGTAGATAATAAGGTCATCAATGAATTACTTAATACTGAAGGTGTAGATGTACTGCCAGTAGTTATTGTAGATGGTGAAGTTGTTAAAACTAAAGCATATCCAACTAATGAAGAATTTTGCACTATGCTAGATATTCCTGAAAGTTATCTTAAAACAACAATCAAGATAAACAAAGCAACTGGTATAAATATAGTAAAACCAAAGGATTGTGGTTGTGAAGGTGGTTGCTGCTAAAAAAGAGAGGAGAAATACTGATGATTAAGAAGTTTAATCCTAATGAAATAGAGCTAACTAAATATTTGTTTTTTACTGGAAAAGGTGGGGTTGGGAAAACTTCAACAGCTTGTGCTACTGCTATGACTTTAGCAGACCAAGGAAAAAGAATAATGCTAGTGAGCACTGATCCAGCTTCAAATCTGCAAGATGTTTTTAATACCGAATTAAACAATAAAGGAGTTCAAATAAAGGATGTACCCAATCTTGTAGTTGCAAACTTTGACCCAGAAGTGGCAGCTAGTGAGTATAGAGAAAGTGTAGTTGGACCTTTTAGAGGGAAACTTCCAGATGTAGTTATTAAAAATATGGAAGAACAGCTTTCAGGATCATGTACTGTAGAAATAGCGGCTTTCAATGAGTTTTCTAATTTCATTACTGATGAAAAGGTTCAAAAGGATTTTGACTATATGATATTTGATACAGCTCCAACAGGGCATACACTAAGAATGTTACAGTTACCTTCAGCGTGGAGTAATTTTATTAGTGCAAGTACTCATGGAGCATCCTGTCTTGGACAGTTATCGGGACTTGAGAGTAAAAAGGAAATTTATAAGAATGCTGTAAAAAATCTAGCGGATAAGAGCATGACAACGTTGATTTTAGTTTCTAGACCGGAGGATTCACCACTTAAGGAAGCTGAAAGAGCATCTAAGGAGTTACAAGATATTGGAGTAGATAATCAAATTCTTGTTATTAATGGTGTATTGCAAAACCATGATGACGAATTATCCACTGCTTTATATGAAAAACAACAGAAGGCCCTTAAGGAAATACCACAGTATTTAAAAAGCTTGGAAACCTTCGAAATCCCACTAAGGCCATATAATATAACTGGTCTTGAGAATGTAAGAGCCTTTTTGAAGGAAGACAATATAAAGTATAGCCAGGACAAGCTAAATGTTAATGAAATACTCAGATTAAAAGACGTAATTGGTGATTTGTATAATAGTGATAAAAAAGTTGTTTTTACAATGGGTAAAGGTGGAGTAGGAAAAACTACTATCGCTGCCACTATTGCATTAGGCCTAGCGAAGAAGGGGAAGAAAGTTCATTTAACAACTACTGACCCAGCAGCACATTTAAAGTTTGTTTTAGATGAAAACTTTGGCATCACTTTAAGTCATATTGATGAAAAAGAAGAGCTAGCAAAATACCAACAAGAAGTATTGAGTAAAGCACGAGAAACAATGAGTGAAGAAGATATAGCTTATGTAGAAGAGGATTTAAGGTCTCCATGTACTCAAGAGATTGCCGTATTTAGAGCTTTTGCCGAAATTGTTGATAGGTCAGAGAATGAAGTGGTGGTTATTGATACTGCTCCTACAGGTCATACTTTACTACTTTTAGATTCAACTCAAAGCTATAATAAAGAAATACAGCGTTCTCAAGGAGATATACCAGAGTCAGTCAAAAAATTACTTCCAAAGCTTAGAAATGCAGAAGACACGGAAGTAATTATAGTAACTTTAGCAGAGACTACACCAGTTTATGAAGCTTTGAGATTGCAGGATGATTTAAAGAGAGCAGGTATTCATAGCAAATGGTGGGTAATTAATTCTAGTATGTACGCTACTCATACAACCAATGAAATATTAAAAGCTAAGGCTACCAATGAAATTCAATGGATCAATAAAGTAAATGAAATTTCTAAAGGAAATTTTGCAGTTATTGAATGGAAATCAGAAGAAGTAAAAGGTGAGAGATTGCTTGACTTAATTAACTAAAAATAAGTTCACTACAAAATTAAATGAAAAAATCTTTTGTAGTGAACTTTACATGTACTACACTTCCTGTTAAGATTCAATTTTTATAGGACAATTAGATGAAATTCTATTAATGTAAAAGGTTGATAGATTATGAAATAAACATATTTAGTTGTTATTGTTAAAAATTGACACAAGGCTTATATGGTGTTAATATATGAATATAATCAAATATAGTCATATAGGGTGGTGATAAGAGTGGAACTAATACAGGTGATGAAAGCTTTAGCTGATGATACACGAATGAGAATAACAAACCTTGTAAGCAAAGGGGATTTATGCGTTTGTGAATTAGAAGTTTTGCTGGAGATAAATCAATCTAATGCCTCAAGACATTTAAACAAATTATCTAACGCCAAAATTTTAGAGTATTATAAAAAGGCTCAATATGTTTATTACAAAATTAATAGGGAAACATTAGAAGAACATTCATTTTTGAGAGAATTATTAAACAATGAATTTGAAAGAATACCTCAGTGTATTTTAGATTTAAATAGATTGAAAAGGTACCGTGAGAGCGGTTTATCCTGTGATGAACTTAAAGATGGAAAATTAAGCTTTAATAATGATTAAAGATATTTAGAAATCCAGTGTATAAATATATACACTTGATAATAAAAGGAGGTATTATTATGAGTAATCAATCATCAAAATTATCATGGCTTGACCGTTATTTGACATTATGGATTTTTATTGCAATGGGGTTAGGTATATTCTTAGGATGGGCTTTTCCAGGTCTGTCTGATGCACTATCAAAGCTGTCAGTAGGTACAACATCTATTCCGATAGCCATAGGGCTTATTATAATGATGTATCCGCCACTTGCAAAAGTAAATTATAAGGAGCTTGGGAAGGTTTTTCGCAATCCAAAAGTATTAACTCTTTCATTAGTTCAAAATTGGTTAATAGGACCGATATTGATGTTTACACTGGCAGTTATATTTCTCAAGGGTTATCCATCCTTTATGGTTGGCTTAATACTTATAGGACTAGCAAGATGTATAGCTATGGTTATAGTATGGAATAGTCTTGCAGATGGAGATAATGAGTATGCAGCTGCATTAGTGGCATTTAACTCTATATTCCAAGTAGTGTTTTATTCAATATTTGCCTATATATTTATTACAGTATTACCTAAGGCAATTGGATTACAAGGAATGGAAGTACATGTTTCTATGGGTGAAGTAGCCTCATCAGTAGCAGTTTACCTGGGTATTCCTTTTATTGCTGGTATGCTTACAAGATTATTATTAGAGCCTAAAAAAGGAACTGAATGGTATACTAAAAAATTTGTACCTAAAATTAGCCCATTAGCACTAATAGCATTACTTTTTACAATTGTTATAATGTTCATGTTTAAAGGTAAATATATTATTGAACTTCCAATGGATGTGGTACGTATAGCTATTCCGTTAATAATATACTTCATTATAATGTTCTCAGTTTCCTTCTATATAAGCTATAAATCAGGAGTTGATTATCATAAGACTGTAAGCTTATCCTTTACAGCTGCAAGTAATAACTTTGAACTAGCAATAGCTGTAGCTGTAGCAGTATTTGGAATACAATCTCAAGAGGCATTTACTGCAGTTATAGGACCACTTATTGAAGTACCTGTAATGATTGCCCTTGTAAATGTGGCTTTAAGATGGGGTAGAAAATATTTTGGATTAAAGCAAGAAAGTTAAAAAATTATGGTAAGTCATATGAGAGGAGAAAATTTATGAAAATAGTTATAATAGGTGCAGTAGCTGGAGGAACCTCTGCAGCTGCAAAAGCAAGAAGAAATGATGAAAATGCTGAAATAAAGATCTTTGATATGGATTATGATATATCCTATTCTGGATGTGGCTTACCTTATTATATAGGAGAAGAGATACAGGATAGAGAGGATCTAACTCCAAGAAATGCAGAGTTCTTTAAGAAAAAATATAATGTAGATGTATTTAGAAGACATGAGGTTTTGAATATAAATACTGAAGATAAAGCTTTAACTGTAAAGAACTTGGATACTAATGATGTGTTTACTGAGAGTTATGATAAATTAGTCATTGCAACAGGAGCAAAGTCTATAGTACCTAATATACCAGGGGCAGAAAATAGTAATGTATTTTATTTAAGAAATGTAACACAGGCAGACAAAATTAAAGAGTACATTATAACTCATAAACCTAAATCAGCTGTTATAGTTGGAACGGGATTTATAGGATTAGAAATGACAGAAAATCTAAAGAACCTTGGAATTGAAATTACCCTTGTAGAACGACTAAATCAGGTTACTCCAGGATTAGATAGTGATATGGCTGTACATGTTGAAAAGTATTTAAAAAGTAAAGATATAAATATGGTTTTAGGTGATTCCGTAGTTGAATTAAAAGGAGAACCACTAGTTAATCAAGTAGTTTTGCAAAGTGGTAAGGTGATTAATTCAGATTTTGTAATAATGTCAATTGGAGTAAAACCAAATGTAGAGCTTGCTAAAGAAGCAGGAATAGAACTTGGAGCTAATGGCTCTATAAAGGTAGATACAAAAATGATGACAAACATTAAAGATGTATATGCCTGTGGGGATTGTGCTGAAAGCTATTCAGTTATAACTAAAAAGCCTTTATACAGACCTTTAGGTTCAACTGCAAATAAGATGGGCAGAATAGCTGGAGATCAAGTTTCAGGAGGCAATCTTGAATTCAGAGGCATCCTTGGTACAGGTATCTTTAAGCTTTTTGATATGACTGTGGCTCAAACAGGACTTACAGAGAGGGAAGCCCTTAATGAAGGGTTCGAGACAGTTATATGCCATAATATCAAGCCGGATAAACCAGAATATTATCATGGAAAAGAGATGGTTATTAAAGCTGTTGCAGATAAAAACACAGGAAAACTTCTCGGTGTTCAAATTGTTGGATATACTGGAGTTGACAAGAGAGTAGATGTGTTTGTTACAGCAATAACCTTTGGAGCTAAAGTAGAGGACCTATTCCATCTAGATTTAGCTTATGCTCCGCCATTTTCAACAACTAAGGATCCCGTAATATATACAGGAATGATTTTAGATAATGCAATAAATAGAGGTAGAGAGCTTATAACTCCTGGTGAGCTTAATAAACTTATAGAAAAGGGAAATGATATTACTGTAATAGATGCGAGAGTAAACAAACAATATGAAGAAGCTCATGTAGATACTGCGATAAATATACCTCATGGCCAGATAAGAAAAAAAGCGGAAGAACTAGATAAAGAGAAAGTAGTTGTAACTTACTGTAATAAAGGTGTAACAGGAAATGCAGCACAGAATATATTAATAAATCAAGGCTTTAAGAAGGTTTATAATATATCTGGAGGACATAAAAATTATAAAGCACAAAGCAAGTAAGCTACCATAAGTATTTTTATATTCATAAAATGCTCCAAAAAAGGAAAGGGCGTTGCAATTTATGGAGGAAAACATAAATTCAATTTGGAATTATTTTAGAAGTGAATTGTTATACTATATTAAGGCAAAAGTGAAAGATGAATATGCAGCGGAGGATATACTTCAAGAGGTTTTCATAAAAGTTTATAAGAATATTGATCAATTAGTAGATCAGAGTAAGCTTAAACTATGGCTGTATAAAACTACTAATAATACTATAGTTGATTACTATAGAATAAAGAAGCATAATACAATAGACTTGGATGAACTAGAAGATATACCAGCAAATGAAGATAGTACAGAAAATATGAATGAAGAGATTGCAAAGTGTATTAAATCTATGTTATATGAACTGCCTGGTAAATATGAAGAAGCTCTACAGCTATATGAATTTAAGGGGATGAAACATAAGGAAATATCTGAAAAGCTGAACATATCATTATCAGGATCAAAAACAAGAATTCAAAGAGCTAGAAACAAATTGAAGGAAACATTGATGGAATGTTGCGAGTTTGAGTATGATATTTATGGAAATATCATAGAGTATCAAAAAAGAAAAGAATGAAGATGTTCATATAATTCTAAAGGATATTAAAATCTACAACAAAAAAAGTTGTAGATTTTTTTGCGACCAATCTTATACTTTACTCGTCTATATATATGAAGAGTTTAATTTGAAATTTTAGGAGGTATGTTTATGTTAAGTAAGAAAGAAGAAATAAGAGGTCATATACGTAAAAGGTATGCTGGTGTTGCTCTGAATGCTTCAAAAGGCTGCGGATGCGGATCAGGATGCTGCGGAGGTGATCAGAACACTTTAGATTATAATCCAAAGTACATTGAAGAAGTATCTAGTAAAATTGGCTACACAGAAAGTGATCTTGTCAATGTACCAGAAGAGGCTAATATGGGATTAGGATGTGGAAATCCTATTGCTATTGCAGGACTTAAGGAAGGGGAAGTAGTTCTTGACCTTGGAAGTGGAGGAGGTTTTGATTGCTTTCTTGCAAGAAGACAGGTAGGAGAAAGTGGATATGTAATTGGGGTAGATATGACACCAGAAATGATTCAGCTATCAAGAAAAAATGTTGAAAAAAGTGAGTATACTAATGTAGAGTTTAGATTAGGAGAAATTGAACACTTACCTATTAGAGATACATCAATTGATGTTATTATATCTAACTGTGTAATTAATCTATCTTTAGATAAAGAGCAAGTATTTAGAGAGGCCTATAGAGTTCTAAAATCCGGTGGAAGACTATCAATATCGGATGTCATGGCTACAGCGAAAGTACCAGAAAATATAAAACAGGATTTGGCTATGGTATGCGATTGTATTGGAGGAGCGGAGTATGTTGATAATATAAGGATTATGCTGGAGAAGGTAGGATTTAAAGATATACGAATGATACCTAAAGACAATAGCAGACAAATCATTAAATTATGGGCACCAAATACAAATATTGAGGATTATGTAGCTTCTTTTATAATTGAAGCTAAAAAAGAATAGACACATGGGATGAAATAAAGGAGAATATTAAAACCTAACTTCTTGCGGTGTTTATAACAATTGCTGGACTTGGAATATTATTTACAGGATATTTGTTTTATTTTATAATAGCATAATTTATGTACCCTCTATGGTAGATTAAGTTTAAGGTTACCTTAGAGGGTTTTCGTATTAGGACCCAGTTTAATTTGAGAATTGCAGTTGGTATCTTTATTAGAAGTTAAAGAACACTAGTCCCTTTGTTGAAGTCACTTTCATTTTTTGAAGCAATCATAGATAGCTGCTCCCACTGATGCCAGCTGCCTTTTAGATTATTTTTTTCAATAAAAAGATCCATTAGTTGTTTTGTTTCAAAATCTTTAAATTGAAATTCACCGTTTTCGTCCATAAACTTTAATCTGTAAATCATTTTTTTACCTCCATCTATAATCTTTAAATGATTTTAATTTTCTCATTTCTAAATGTAATAATAATTTAATTAAATAGTTATATAATATTATATTACTACTCCAAATTTTAACAGTCAACATTGAAATTTCAATAAAAATAACCTAACACTATATGAATTGTACTGATATTTAATTGAAAAAGGCTGTTTTGTTATAGTTTAATGTAAAAAATAGTTAAAGCATTTAGTTGTTAAGTAAAATTTAGAATATTGACAAAAAAATGTATTAAACTATATAATTAAATTATAAAATAATTATGAAATATAACTTGATTTAAGTGTGTTTAGAGAATAACGAATTATTAGATTTGTTAAAATTAAGCTACTTTAAAATATAGACAATACAAAAGGGGGAAGTGTTTATATTGGGAATATATCTAGATAATGCAGCCACGTCTTTTCCAAAACCAGATGTAGTAATAAAAAAGATGATGGAATATATGCAGAATATTGGAGCAACATCAGGAAGAGGTGCTTACAAAAGTGCTATTGAGTCAGATAGACTTATTTATAACTGCAGAAAAATGATTTGTAAAGTATTTAATGGCAGTGATCCAGCGAAAGTTATATTTACTTCCAATGTTACAGAAGGACTTAACATAGTAATTAACGGTTTTTTAGAAGAAGGAGATCATGTAATAGTAAGCAGCTTAGAACATAACGCAGTATGGAGACCTTTAAAGACCCTAGAGAGAGATAGAAGTATAGAAATATCAATGGTTGATTGTACCTCTGAAGGAATCACTGATTATAATGATGTAGAAAAACTTATAAAATCTAATACAAAGCTTATAGTCTTTACTCATGCATCTAACGTGTTGGGATCAATTCAGCCAATAAGAGAAATTGGTGAAATAGCAAAAAAACATAAAGTCAAATTTCTTGTAGATTCAGCTCAAACCGCAGGCGCTTATCCTATAGATGTTAAAAAAGATAATATCGATATTTTAGGTTTCACAGGGCACAAAAGCCTTCTGGGTCCCACAGGAACAGGGGGACTTCTAATAAATTGCGATATTACAATGAATCCTTTAAAATCTGGTGGGACAGGCGGTGATTCTAAATATCCATATCAACCTGATTATTTTCCCAATAGATATGAAGCTGGAACTCCAAATGTAGCTGGGATTGTTGGATTAGGTGAGGCATTAAATTTAATATATTCTGTTGGAATTGAAAATATTAGAAAAAAAGAAGAGGCAATTATTGAATATG
The DNA here is from genome assembly GCF_001623875.1 of Clostridium magnum DSM 2767. Lineage (GTDB taxonomy): Bacteria > Bacillota > Clostridia > Clostridiales > Clostridiaceae > Clostridium_AM > Clostridium_AM magnum. Next base: position 156,219 of record NZ_LWAE01000002.1, read on the forward strand.
CTATTGAGAGACTTTCTAGTGTTGAAGGAATAGAAATATATGGACCTAAAAAATCAGATAAAATAGTAGGTGTGATATCATTTAATATAAAGAACATAGAAGGTGAAGAAATATCATATAAACTTGATAGTCAGTATGACATTATGGTTAGAACAGGATTACATTGCGCACCTACCGCCCATAAAATTATTGGAACAGGAAATACCGGAGCTGTTAGAATTGGCATAGGATACTTTAATGAGAAAAATCATATAGATATTCTTGTAGAAGCTTTAAATAAGATACAAAGTAATTATAAGTGTAAATAATTAGCTATATATAATTTAGTTTGTGTACTAGCAGTATTTACAAATAGAAAAACTCAAGCCAATTTACTAAGTTATATAAGCTTTATTTAAATTATGTTTAAAACAAAATAGAAAGGATAGTGATAGTGTGTATTTAAACGATATAAAACTTTTGTTTATACAACCCTGTGTTGCTGAAAGTGAGAAAATAAGATTTAAAGCAGAGTTTTCCAATGATGTTTCTAACATAATGCCATACTTAAATGCTGTTATAAAGAATGGAAGTTATAACAGCAATATGCCTAGTTTTACATTTAAGAAAGACAATAGGCTAATAAATATTTATGCTAAAGACATGACTGTAGCAAAGGCCATTAATGAAACAGATGCATACTCTATAATGGATTTTGTAAAGGATTTTGTAAATCAAACCTATGACAATAAGAATAATATAGAGCCAAATTATGAAATGAGGAAAAAGCCAACAGCTTTTGAGATTTACTCATATTTACCTAAAAAAAATTGCAAAACATGTGGAGAAGCTACCTGTATCGCTTTTGCATCAAAGCTATTAACTGGCACGAAAAAATTAAACCACTGCACTCCTTTAGGAGAAGAACAATATAAAGAAAAGTTAAAGAGTTTAAATGAGTTATTAGATGTGATAGAGTAATGAGACGCCAGCGAAGAATTTTATACATTCCATAGTTGAGTTACAGACAGTTAATAAGTATATCTTAAAATAATATTTTAAAAATAAGTTAACCTGTTGTTCTGGTTAATTTATATTGAGGAGGAATTTAATATGTCAAAAAATTGGTATCCAATTATTAATGAAGAAAATTGCATCGAATGTGGGGCTTGCTTTAACAAATGTTCACACGGAGTATACAAATTAGAGGGAACTAAACCTGTGGTTGTGTATAATGAAGGTTGTGTACAAGGATGTAGAGGATGTCAAAGTTTATGTCCTGCTGAAGCTATTCAGTATGCAGGAGACACTGGAGAGAAAAAAGCAGGGGGCTGTGGTTGTGGTGGCTGCTGCTAATGAAATAAGGCTGTATTAGATAAAAATAGTGATATGGAGATATCTAGAGTTTCAATATATTATCCTTTACTTGCAAATTGTTCATTAAATAAAGCCTGCTCCAAAAGGAGTACAGGCTTTGTTTAATATCTACCTATTTATTCATATAATTTACTAGGTTATTAAGGTCTTCAATATTTTTCAATGCTGTAACAGATGTACTTAAAAGTAAATTTGGAGTAACTGAGGACGAAATTAATAAGGCTTCTCAATCTGGAAAGACCTTATATGATGTAGCAAAGGATAAAGGAGTAGCCGATGACCAGTTTAAGAGTGCAGTTATATAAGAATTTTAAACTTTAAGGAGAGATTGAAATGGGAAATTATATTTTATATGGAATAACAATAATCCTTTTAATTATTTCATATCACAAGGATAAGAAAAAAACTAAAATGGCACTAAAAAAAGCATGGAAGGCATTTGAAAATATTTTACCAGAATTTTTAACAGTTATAATGTTTGTGGGAGTTTTACTGGCAATATTGAATCCAGAGGTCATATCAAAGATTATTGGAAACAATTCTGGCTATTTTGGAGTTGTAATTGCAGCCATAGTTGGAGCGGTAACACTAATACCTGGATTTGTTGCTTTCCCTACAGCAGCAATGTTACTTCAAAATGGTGCAGGAACTATGCAGATAGGTGCTTTTCTTTCTACGCTAATGATGGTAGGTATTGTAACTATGCCCGTTGAAATAAAATATTTTGGTAAGAAGCTAACAGTTTTGAGGAATGTATTTGCTTTTATATTTTCATTTTTAGTGGCATATATCATTGGAAAGGTGGTTTAAAGAATATGAAAAAACTATTAAAAAGATATAAGTATTTTATTGGAATGATAATTATAGTATGTGTCATTACTGCTTTTAATGTTCAGATTGGACTTAAATCCTTTAGTATTGCAGGATACAGTTTTAAAGAAATGGCTTTAGTTATACCGCCAGTTTTTGTGCTTTTAGGACTGCTTGATATATGGGTTCCAAGAGAAACTATCATGAAGTATATGGGTGAAGGTTCTGGTATTAAGGGGATTATTCTATCGATAATTCTCGGATCAGCAGCAGCAGGTCCACTTTATGGAGCATTTCCTGTAGCTGCAGTTTTTATGAAGAAAGGAGTGAAGTTCAGTAATATTCTTATATTTATAGGGGCATGGTCCACTACTAAAATACCTATGTTTCTGTTTGAAATGTCTGCAATTGGAAGTAAGTTTGCAGTCACAAGATTGTTAATTGATATCCCAGGAATTATAATAATTGCTTACCTACTAGCAGCATTTGTTTCTAAAGATGAAATCAAGAAGATATATAAGAAAGCAGAAAGTCTATAAAGGAAGCTAAATACAATTTTATTAATACCAATTCTAACTTACATAAACCTATAGACGTTCTTAAAGAAAAATTATATACAAATTTTTTTATAAAACAAAGGAGCAAAGAAATATGCTGAGGAAATCCTGCATAAGTCTTTTGCTCCTTTTTATATCTAGTGAAATACAGCTATTTTAATATATTTAGTAATTACAAGTCATCCTAATAAATTTTTAATTATAATATTATAGTACTGTTCCCAATATTCATAGTCAACATTGAAATTTTAATAAAAATAACCTATACTATATAAAGTATATTAGTATTTAATTAAAAATAATTATTTTTATAATTTAATGCAAAAAGATGAATCCAAATAAGAGATGACGATAATAAAGGAGGAAGAACTTTGAATCAAGACGATTTAGCGGTAAAAATATTTAAGGCACTTGGTCATCCAGTAAGATTTAAAATAATGAAGTTTTTATGTAATGGACCTAAATGCGTATGTAAACTAAATGAGGAGTTTGAATACAGTCAGGCAAATTTATCTCAGCATTTGAGAATTTTAAAAGATGCAGGATTAGTTAAGAATGAAAAAGTAGGACTAGAAGTGCATTATAGATTATATAATGATAATGTTAAAAATATTGTTGATAATGTCGAAAAATATGTTCTGGATTATGTGAATAATATTAAGGAAACAGGATTAGTATAAAGTTTAAGAGAAGTTATGTGAAAATTATAAGCAAACAATAGTTTTATCTATTCAATATTAAACAAAAATATGAGATGGTCTCAATGGAGATTACCTCGTAATTAGATATGTTTATTAAATAGAGCTTGATCAAAAAGGAAATTCAGGCTCTATTTTTATTTGTCCATTTAATCCAGCTAGGTCATTAGGACCCTCAATAGTTTCTTCAGATTATAGATATATTTGGATGCACATACTAGCACCAATGATAGGTGCGTGTCTAGGGGCTGGTTTATATTTATTTGAAGATTAATAAAATGGCTATAAATAACTGAGGTTAAGGATTTTTTTATAGGAAATGCTTTTATTTTTATAATTAACTTTAAATTTTGAAAAAATTCTTTTAAACACCAATTTAGATTGAACTATCAATAAGTATGGTATAAAATTTAAGTGTAAACGATTTAAAACAATGCGATTAAGACAAGGTAAAAATATATTTAAAACACTATAATTAAAGAGTAAAATTTATCCTATAATTGATAAATGGGAGGGAGTTATAAATGAAAGAGTTGTATTTAGAAATTACGGAACTTTTACAAAGGAAAGAGAGTTTTGCCATAGCAACTATTTTTGACAAAACCGGTTCGGCACCACGTACCGCCGGTGCAAAAATGATAGTGCGAAGGGATGGCTCAATTGTTGGTACTATAGGGGGAGGACGTCTAGAAGCTAATGCTATACGTCTTGCCATGGAATCATTGACTTTAAAACAAACAGTAATGCAGTCATTTGACCTCACTAACAAGGATGTAGCTGCAATGGACATGATTTGTGGCGGTAAAGGTGAAATACTAATAGACTTCATTGATGCTCATGCTGAAAATAATCGAATAATCTATGAGACAGCATTCAAAATTCAGGAGAAGAGGGAGAAAGCATGGCTTATTACTGTATTAGAGGATATTCCTGGGGCTTCTTACGTTAGGAGGCAACAATGCATAGTAAAATCAGATAGAACTCTTATTTGTAAAATTGATTGTGACCCATACATATTAGAGAAGCTTATAACCGGCCCGGCTAAAATATCTATACATGCCGAAGCATTTGACAATCAACGCTTTCTAGTAGAACCTTTGCGTCCGGCAGGAACAGTTTATATTTTTGGAGCAGGCCATGTATCGCAAAAAATTGCCCCTTTAAGTGAGAATGTTGGATTTAGAACAGTGGTATTAGATGATCGTGCGGATTTCGCTAATCGTGAGAGATTTCCGGAGCCTACAGAAGTCAAGGTTATTGAGTCATTTAATACTTTACCAAGCTTAGGGATTGATGAAGATAGTTATTTAGTAATTGTAACTAGGGGACATCTTTACGATAAAATTGTCTTAGAGCAGGTGTTACGTAGTAATGCTAGATACATTGGCATGATAGGTAGCAGAAGTAAACGGGATCAGGTTTTTAATAAACTGTTAAGCCAGGGGTATAAACAAGAAGAGATTAATCGTGTCTATGCTCCAATTGGGACTAGCATAGGTGCAGAAACACCGGAAGAATTAGCGGTAAGTATTGTAGGAGAACTAATTAAGGTGAGATCAGAAGGGGAAAATGCCAAGGCTAAACAAAAAAGTAGTGGTTCTGGTACTTGTTGTAAGATACTTTCTCTGGATACAGGAGATTAAAGCATTACTACTAGGAATTTCGTGATTCCTTTAAATGATGAATATAAAATTAGGCTATAACACTAAATTGACTATCTTTAGTGCATAGCCTATTATTTTTAGCTTTAATCCATATCGCAAATATTTTTAGAATTAATTAAGGGCACTGAACAAATTCTCTACTCCATAAACAATCTCCACAGGCAGGGGATAAAGAATAACAATCTGCATCAGTATTGTTCACATGATCACACCCATCTACTAGGTTACAGTCCATACAGGAAGGATATAAGTTATGTAGAATTCTTTCCCTAAAACTTTTATATCCTTCCATATTCCATATGTTAAGTAAGGTATCAACTTCTATATTTCCAAAGGTAAATTTATCTATATGCTTTTCTCTACCAAGAACATACTCGGTACAGTCGTGGGAAAATCTGTAACAAGGAGACACATCTCCAGAAGCGCATATGAAAACAGCCGAATTTTCTATAAAGTTGCATCTTCGTATTGTTTTTAATTCATAATTAGGTAATGCTATCTTAATTCCTTTGTGCATGGCATGAACCGTAAGTTCGTTAAATAAGCTTTTTATATTTTTATTTTCATATCTAGTGTATAATATATTATCCTTATTTTCTTCGCTTTGTGGAATAACATTTGAAATTATGAATTTATTTGCTTTTAAGTCGGATGATAGATCCATAACTTTAAAGATTTCAGCTATGTTCTGGTTAGATAAGACAAACTGTATATCTATAAGAGGTGTTCTGGAAGAAAATTTATCTTTTAATTTATTAAGCATGTTTATGTTTTTGATAATTAAGTCTAAACTAGTTCCTCTTATTTCTTTATACTTATCAAATAATCCGTCAATAGATATGGTTACTACATCAACATATTTTATAAAGTACTCTGATAATTCTTCATTCATTAAAGTACCGTTAGTAGTAACTGTAAGTTTATAATTCTTTAATAGCTCTAAGGTTTTTTTGAAATGTTTAGAGAATGTAGGCTCTCCTATACCACCGATAACTATTTCTTTTAAGTCTGAGTGATCGTTTAGTTCATTTATCAATTTATTTAGTACGTCCTGCTTCATGTCATAAAAATCTTGTCCCCATGATTTTCTATAACATATCTTACAATTTAAGTTACACTTATCTGTAAGCTCTAGGTATAATTTTTTTATTGACATATCAACACCCCCATATAGTTTAAATTAAGCCCTTTTCAGTTAAGGGCAAATGGAAACATATAATGCAACTACTTTGTTGTATATTACCATATACTCATATGGTAATACGATTACATATTAATGTCAATGTAAAACTCAGAACCCAAAGATTAAATATATCCGGTAGCATTGATTTATAATGTATGCTTTAGGAGCATTCTTGTATAATAAAACAAGAAGAAGACCTATTATTTTTCCAATAATCATGGGAATCTAAGAATATCTAACTTCAAAATAGTAAAAACTCCTTTATTCAAATGATAAAGGAATTTTTACTATTATATTACCATTAAGCTGCTCCTATTTATGTCGTGATGAGCTTCAATAAATCTTAGAGTTCCTGTTTTGGATCTCATTACAACTGTATGAGTTGTTGCTACTTAACAATTAAAACAGGACACTGAACTCTTTTTGCTACTTTATGACTAACGCTACCTAATACCATTTCTTGTAATGAGTTAAGACCGCGACTACCTACAACAACTAACTGAAAGTTTCCTTTATTTGCGTAGTCTATAATTGTCGGACCAGGTTCTCCACGTAATATCTTAAGCTCATAAGATAAATTACTGGATTTTAGCTTTTCTTCAATAGGTAAAAGTTTCTTTCCTCTAGACATTTCTAACTCTTCTTTCCCTTGAGAATGAAGAACTTCACTCTTTGATTGAGAAAAATCAACTACAACTACAACTTCAATCATACATTTGTCCACTAGTGAAGCGATTTTTATTGCTTCTTGTGTTGCTCGAAGTGAATGTTCTGAACCATCTACAGATAGCAATATATTATTGTACATTTTTGAACCTCCTAATCATATATTAATGTGCTGATAATTTTGCAGTTGCATTATTATATACAGCTAGTCTATCTACGAGTTTTTTACTAGAAGAATTTAAACCACGAATAGTGACTTTATTATTAGTATCATAATATTTAATAACTACTTTATCAATGGCTCCTACAGCTGAATCATCCCAGATATGTGTATTGGAGAAATCAATAATAATATTTGTATTTTCTGTATTAAAATCAAATGATTCTATAAATCCTTGAACGGATGCAAAGAACAACGGTCCTCTCACATCAAATATAATATTTTGGTTTTCTTTTCGTTCAATTACTTGTATCTTTGAAATCTTAGCCACAAAGAACAGAGCACTTAATACAACACCTGCAATAACACCCTTTGATAAATCATGGGTTGCAACTACAATTATAACTGTTGTCAGCATAACAGCAGCATCACTCTTAGGTGCTTTCCTTAAGTAAGAGAAAGAAGACCAGTCGAAAGTACCAATGGATACCATGACCATAATACCTACAAGCACAGGCATTGGAATTTGTACAACTAAATCACCTAGTACAATAATTAAAAACATTAAGAATAGTCCTGCTACAAAAGTTGATAATCTACCACGTCCACCAGATTTCACATTAATAACGGATTGTCCAATCATCGCACAACCTGCCATACCACCAAAGAAACCAGTAATAATGTTGGCAATTCCCTGACCTCTAGATTCTATGTGTTTATTGCTTTCCGTTTCAGTCATATCATCTACAATAGATGATGTTAACAAAGACTCTAATAAACCAACAATGGCTAAAGCAACAGAGTATGGGAAAATTATCTTTAAGGTCTCAATGGAAAACGTAACATCTGGTATGAAAAAAGTAGGAAAAGATTTTGTGATAGTTCCTAAGTCTCCAACTCTTCGTAAGTCCAGCTCCATAAAAATAGTTATAGCTGTTAATGAAACAATTGCTATAAGCGGAGCAGGAATCGCCTTAACGAATCTAGGTAATATATAAACAATAGCTAATGTAATTGCAACGAAAACGTAAGTCAGTTTTGAAATCCCAATGAAATGGGGTACCTGAGCCATAAAAATTAAGATTGCCAATGAATTTACAAATCCGATCATTACAGGTCTTGGAATAAATTTCATTAAGTTTGCTATCTTACATATACTAAAGATAACCTGTATAATACCAGTTAATATTGTTGCTGATAATAAGTAATTAAGACCATAGTCTTTCACTAAAGGCACCATTACCAATGCCATAGCACCTGTTGCCGCGGAAATCATTCCCGGACGACCACCTACAAAGGAAATTATAACTGCAATACAGAAAGATGCATATAATCCGACCATTGGATCCACTCCTGCAATGATGGAAAATGCAATCGCTTCTGGTATTAATGCTAATGCAACTACAATCCCAGCAAGAATATCTGCTCTAACATTTGAAAACCATTCTTTTTTTAATTTTTCAATCAATCTTTATACACCTCATTTTTATTATTTTTTCACTTTTAACTCCCAAAAGGGCTAAGTTTGTCGCAACCAGAAATAGTTTAACACATTTCGTCCTAAAAAGGAACGGTTTTGGAACTGATTTTTTAATAAAATTATGATATAATTAAAGAAAACGTTTTGAGTGTAGGAGAGTATTTTATGTTAATTGGATATATGAGACCATATGGAGAAGATTTTAAATGTGAGGAGCAACGAGAAAATCTAGAGAAAGTAGGATGTTCTACTATCATTATAGAAGAACATTCATCAGCGAAAAGAAGAACTGAACTAATAAATATGATAAGCAACCTTAATAAAGGGGATAAGATAGTTGTTACCAAACTTTTTGTCTTAGCTGATTCAACCCGCCATTTAGTGGAGTTGTTAGATGTAATTAATGAAAAAGGTGCCTATTTCCAGTCTATTACAGAGGGTATTGATACGAGTTGTACCACTGGGTATGGTTTTACTGATATTGTAAAACACCTTGTTCGATTCCAAAGTGATGTAATAAGTGAAAAAACAAAGCAAGGATTAGATGAAGCAAAACAAAAAGGAATAGCTGCAGGTCGGCCAAAAAAATCTGATGAAAATGTAAAACGTGCTATCAATATGTATCAAAGTAAGAAATATAGTTTAGAAGAAATAAGGAATGAAACGGGAATTAGTAAATCTACACTATATAGATATTTAGAAAATTAAAACATTAGAATAATGTTATATATATTGATATTTATAAATATAATTAATTCTATAGTCTTTTATTTTTAAATTATAAAAAAATGTACTGAAATGGAGTTGATGGAGAAGGCTTAAAAATCTCCCCTGTGCTCAGTAGCATTAAAAAGGATGTGATTACCATTTTTAATAATAAGGATATAGAAAAATATTCATCAGCAGTCACTCTATCAGATATGGAGATATTTATATTCCCGGAACTTCTATATAGTCTGATGCTTGCGAATATAATGTCTCCGATTATATGGGAATGGAAGAAAGACAAGTGGTTTAAGGATATTGACAATTTAAATCCATATAGGAAGATATTAAGACTTAAGCAGTATATAATGGATAATTATGATTTTAATCTGGATATTGATACTTGGGGGCTTACAACTAAGGAGAAGGAAATAGCACGTTTTGAACCCTTTATGGATGTTGAAACAATAAAGAGGAGTAATGCCTTATTTGGCTATGAAGGGGACAAATATTATTTTAGTATGGATATTAGACGACATTTTGGTATTGATAAATATGACTCTAATATGATTCCTTATTGGAAGACTGAAACTGTAGAGGCAATGAATGCATTCAAATACAAAAAGGACTATGAAAAGGGTGCAGGTGAATGTGTGTCACTATCTGTTCTTTATGCTGCTGCACTGTTTATAATATGCAAAATACCACTTGAAAGCATATACCTACTTGCAACTCCACTTCATTCACAAAACTTTATAGATGTAAAGGATGGAGTAGTAACAAATAATAGAAGGATTGTTACTAAAAACATGTGGTTTAATGGTACTGAACTTACAGCAAAGGCTCAAAGAGCAATGCGAAATGAGCAAATTACAATCATTTCTCATAATACAGGTTTTGTTCATGTGGTATATCCTGAGGCAACCATAAATCATCAGGTATATATTAACCTTGAAAAAAAACTTAAGAAATTCCTTGTAAGTGATATAAATTATGAGATATTGTGCAATTTTCTAAGACAAGAGAGCTATCTTCAAAAATGCTTTCAGATTAAGTATGAATGCCATGGTAGGCAGAGGTATATTACTGCTGAAAAGGCCTATTCATATGAGCATACTAGCTCTTTTAAGGTTAACGAGAGCACAAGAGAAAAACTACTATCTGAGATTGACGAGTATGAATTTTTTCAAGAACCGATACAAGATAGGATATGTCTTAATAAATTTAATGAATTCTTTAAAACTCATAAGGTAGATTTTAGTGATGAGAAGGACATTATTAGTATAATGGATCAATTTCATTGCGATAATATGCCAATAGCTAAAAAAAGAGAGGTTCTGTCCTCTTTGTATGAATTTTGCAATATAAACCCAAGGTTTCCGGGAAAGAATAAAGACTTTATCAAGTCAGAACCAATACAGTTATCGACGGAAATGAACCGGGAAGATATTATTAGCTATTTAGAATCTATTAGAGATAAGAATATTTCTGCAGACCTTGCTTTTTACGCCTTAAGAGATTTCTCCAGGACCCAATGGGGGCCTTTTATCAAAGCGGCTTTAGAGCGAAACCCTGTTGCAATTGCTAAGTATAAAGACCTAGGTGAAGATGAACTTATAAGTACATTGGAGAGTATGCCTAACGTATCCATATATGACGGCCCACGGATGGCCCAACCGGATGAAGTATGTAACTATCAAATGGGAGATGGTTTTGAAAAGGCCATATGTCTAGCTAATATACTAAAGCATAGAAATAATGAGCTGAGTATAAACATTAGTGTTATCAATGATTATGTTGAGACTAATTTTGATAACAAGACTATTCATTGGTTATCAAATAAGGGCTTAAATGGTATCGTAAAAATTTGAATAGGTAATTTTTATCTCCTTGACGGTAGAGTATTTTCTAAAATATAATACACATATGCTTCATAAGGCATATGTGTATTTGATGAGTTTAATAAGTGGGGGGTATATATGATTACAAAGTCAATATCAAATCCGAATTTATTCAAAGTATTAGATGAAGATTTCAATGAAGTATATTATGGCTGCAGTCAAGAATGGTACAATACATTATGGCAGCGTCGTTCGGGATGTGGTCCAACTGTAACATCTAATATTATGTTATATATAAATTATCCAACTAATAATTTTGAAGTAGGACAAACCTTGTATAAAAAGAAAAATTGTATATCCTTTATGGAAGAAGTCTGGGAGTATGTTACTCCAACCAAAGAAGGTATACCTACAACTAAAATGTTTTATGAGAAAGTTATTTCCTATACAAAATCAAAAGGTATAGATGTTGAATTTTCCTTTTGTGACTTGCCTGAAGATAAGTCTAATCGGCCTAAACTATCAGAAATATTGAATTTTTTAGAGGGGGCACTGTTAAAAGATGTTCCAATAGCATTTCTAAATTTATGTAATGGTGATGAAAAACATCTTGAAGAATGGCATTGGGTTACTATAATTTCTTTAGAGTATACAGAAGATGGACAAAATATATTCGTAAATATTTTAGATGAAGGATTAATTAAAAAAATTGATCTTATTTTATGGTATAATACCACAACAAAAGGGGGCGGATTCGTATACTTTACAGCTTCTCCTAGTATCGGTGATGAAGTGGAAACTTGAATCAGATGGGGTTTCAAACCTCACCTGATTCTTAGTTGAACGAATCCAGAGACGTAGCCGCTCTTTACTCCCGCTTTAAAGAAAAGCAGAGAACCAAAATCTATAATTTTGTGTGAATCGCTTTCACAGAGTGCGTATGGGAGTATTAGAGCGGGTAGTCATCGGATAAACAGTAATTGTGGCCATATACTTTAAATATGCTGAAGGGGCCATATTTAAAGTATATGGAAATATTATCCGATGTTATAGGTATTAACATTAACCTATTTTGGTATATATTTTTTATAGTCATATATTGTAGATTAATGAGGAAAGAAGTTTATTGACATCATTATATTAGTAATTTACAATATAATTAAAACATTAAATAGTTGGTGTAAAGTTCTATAAAATGAGGAGGATAAATATGATAATTAAAATTTTAGGTTCAGGATGTACAAACTGCAAAAAACTTTATGCAAATACAAAGGAAGCAGTGGAGAAGGTAGCCGTTGATGCAGAGATAATAAAGGTTGAAGACATTAAAGATATTATGGCATACGGAGTTATGAGAACGCCAGCAATTGTAATAAACGAAAAAGTTAAAATGTATGGAAAAGTTTCATCAGCAGATGAGATAGTAAAATATATTCAGGACGAGAAATAGGCATCAGTCCTGTTTCTTTTGAATATTATATTAGTAATTAATAATATAGTTAAGTTATTAAAGTAAAGTTACATATATTCTCAATACTAAATTGAAGCAAGATCTTAATTCAGATGGGGATTCTTTTACTCCATCTGAATTTTAGAGCTGCGAATGCATGACTTACTTGGCGTTGAACTCCCAATTGAAGAAGTGGAAGACTTACGCCAAGTTAGTCAGGTTAAATAAATGATTAATAGGGAGTGATTTTATGTTTACACCAGTCCAAATCTTTGCTGATTGGCTCGTATACAATATATTTGGAATTGCTAAAGATAGTAAGCTTGGTGATGCCTTAAACTTTTTTGTGTTTGATACTATAAAGATATTTATGCTGCTATTATTGATAATTTACGCAATAACCTTTATAAGAAGTTTCTTTCCTCCTGAAAAAACAAGGAAGATACTTGCTAAAAATAAGGGGAGTGCTTTTGTAGGCCATGTCCTTGCAGCACTACTTGGAATTGTAACACCTTTTTGCTCTTGTTCCGCAGTGCCACTTTTTATAGGTTTCGTAGAAGCAGGGGTTCCTCTTGGTGTAACTTTTTCATACTTGATTGCAGCTCCTATGGTAAATGAGGTTGCAATAGGACTATTATATGGATTATTTGGATGGAAAGTAGCTCTTATATATGTAGTATCCGGTGAAATTATAGCAATAGTAAGTGGAATAATTATCGGTAGATTAAAACTTGAGAAGTATGTTGAAGGTTATGTTTATGAAATGAAAATCAATGCTGATATAGATTTACCAGACCCAACAATGAAAGAAAGATTAATAGATTCCTGGAATTTTACAAGGGATTTAATTAAGAAGATATGGATATATGTGATAATAGGTATTGGAATAGGTGGAGTAATGCATGGATGGATTCCAACAGGAGCATTAGCGGAATATGCCGGTAAGGATAATCCATTTGCAGTATTTGTTGCTGTAGCAATAGGAATACCTCTTTATTCAAATGCTGCAGGAGTGATTCCACTGGTTAGTGAGTTTACAAGAGCAGGGGTGGCTATGGGTACGTCTCTTTCCTTTATGATGGCTGTTACTGCACTAAGCATACCGGAAATGATTCTTTTAAGAAGAGTATTAAAACCTAAACTTCTTGCAGTATTTGTAACAATTGTTGGAATTGGAATAATATTTACAGGATATTTGTTTAATTATATAATAGCGTAATTTGTTAATCCTCTATGAGTAGGCTGATTTAAGTCTACTCATAGAGGAGTTTTATTTAATATTGTTTTATTTCTATTCCTTTAACGTCAAAAATGGGTTTCATAAATGGGATTTTTAAAAGAATAAAAATATAAACATCTCCTTTTATATTTAAGCTATTTTCTATATAAATTTTAACTCCATTGTATTCATATTCGTCATAAATCTCTTCTTTTCTAAAATCCTTCACAATCTCAACACGGAGACCAGCCACTGTGGTCGTATTTCCGGATCAACAAGTTACAGTATTAGTACTATTTCTAATTAAAAAGCTGCTTTGAACTTTTTTAGCATATTTCAGTGCCTTTTCTTGAATAGTTACCATGTAATATTACCCCCTTATAATCTTTAAATAATTTAATTAAATCATTATATAATTATAGTACTACTCCAGATTTTCACAGTCAACATTGAAAGTTTGATAAAAATATTTAAGACACTTAAGTCTTTAACAAAATTTAATTAAAACAAAATAGTGTGGTATTAAGAACTTTTGCTATATTATATGTTCAAAAAATCTTATAAGGTTAACGAATGACTTTAATAGTAATAGAAAATAATAAAGAAAGGTATATTACTTTTTTAAGGAGCTGAAAAGAATGAAATTCGATTGGATTTGGCAGTCAACACTTATTTTCTTTGTAGGAACATTTATATTAAGAATCGGAGGAAGAAAATCTATATCACAAATGACAATATCACAAACTGTTGTAATGATAGGGTTAGGATCCCTGTTAATTCAGCCTGTAACTGGAAACGGATTACTTATTACCTTTCTAGTGGCACTTGTGTTGGCAATATTAATGATAATTACGGAGTATCTAGAGATTAAAATAGATTTCCTAGAAAGTTTATTTGCAGGTAAAGCCGTTATAGTTATTCAAAATGGGGCGCCTAATATAAAAAATTTAAGAAAATTAAGGCTATCTATTGATAGGCTAGAAACTCGCTTGAGGCAAGTTGGAATATCTTCAATAGAGGATGTCAAATATGCAACAATTGAGGTAAGTGGCCAGCTAGGATATGAATTGAAGGAAAACAAGAAACCTTTAACTAAGGAGGATTTTATGACTTTAATGGCGGAAATATCACAAATGAGAGAAATGATAGGAGATAATGTAAAATCTCAAAATAGCAAGAATGAACAAAATAATATTTTTCAAGAGATTAGTAGTAAGAAGTTTGAGGGAAATAAAAAAGAACCATAAAATTATATGGCACATACTAATTTCGTAAATGATGTTGTTAAAGGAGCTGTTTTCATATGCATTTAACTAAGAGAGAGCCTTCTATATCATACCCGGTAGTAGTTGATGGTATAGTATATAGTGAAACATTGAAAAAACTTAATCTTTCGGACAATTGGTTAAAAAAGCAATTAGAAGTTATCGGGATGAATAGCGTAGAAGAGATTTTCTTTGCTTCAATAAATATGAAAGGAGAACTGCACGTTTCACTGAAAAAGTATATGAATGGTACGAATGGAATAATGCCTATATATAATTAAATACCTATCAATAAAATATCGTATCAGCAATAGATATTATGATATTTTATGTCGCACTTCATTTATAATTCCTATTTATCGTAAATTTCGGATATATATCAACAATATTATCCCTCCGTTACAAAAACATAAGGTATAAGCAGTATAGTTGCTAATGACAACTGCAACAATGTGGTTTCCAAACCATTCATATTATTGTATTAAACTAAATTCAATGTTTACGGTCAGCGTTGAAATTTCACTAAAAATGACTTATACTATAGAAAGTATATTAGCATTTAATTAAAAATAACTATTTATTATAGCTCAATATGAAAGTGATAGATTAAATTTATCGCAGCATTTAAGAATTTTAAAAGATGCAGGATTAGTTAAGAATGAAAAAGTAGGCCTAGAAGTTCATTATAGATTATATAACGATAATGTTAAAAGTATTATTGATAATGTTGAAAAATATGTTCTAGATCTTGTGAATAATATTAAGGAAACAGGATTAGTTTAAAGTTAAAGAAAAGTCATTTAAAACTCTAGACATATATGTCTAGAGCAGATAAAATCACTAGATAACAAAGATACCAATCTTTTATAGGCTTGGTTTTTTTTATATTGATAGCTTAATGATATTCGCCATAGAAATTGTTAAATATATAATAAAATATTCATTATGACCACAATGTATTTTTAAAGTTTAAAATATTTTAATGATCAAAGGATGATGTTATTATTTATTTATGACAAACGATTATAAAATTTGATATAAAATTACGAATGGAAGGTGCTAAAAATGAATTATTTTGAAGAAAGTTTAAAATTACATGAAAATAACAAAAGACTGTATTGGAGAAATTCGATACGGTCTTTTATTACAAATATGGATTTAGTACACTTATATCTTACAATATAAAGGTTTTTATAAAGTCGTCCTTCAAGTTGTACTATGAAATAAGGGGGAGTTATGTTAAAATTTTATGAATATAGAAAATAAAATCATAGTTATATTAAGAGGTTGAGTTAAATGAATAGTGATTTCAAGAGGACTACCCCTGAGGAAGCATTAAAAAAATTAAGAGAAGAACTAAGAGGACGCTTAAAGATATATATAGGTTATGCTCCTGGCGTAGGAAAGACTTACGCCATGCTTAATGATGCCAACAGTAGGCTTGAGAATGGAGAAGACATAGTAATTGGTTATTTGGAGTCTCATCAGAGAAAAGAAACAGAAAATCAAATAGGTAAACTTGAAACTGTGCCTAGAAAGAATGTTGAGTATAATGATGTAGCAATGGAAGAGATGGATACGGATGCTATAATATCAAGAAAACCCAATACTGTACTTATAGACGAGTTAGCACATACCAATGTACCAGGATCTAAAAATAAAAAGAGATATGAAGACGTTGAAGAGGTTTTAAGTCAAGGAATAAATGTAGTTTCTACACTAAATATTCAACATTTAGAAAGCCTAAATGATATAGTAAGACAAATCACAGGCGTTACTGTTAGAGAAACCATACCAGATAAAATCATAGAAAATGCAGATGAGGTAGTGGTAATAGATATTGCACCAATAGCTCTTCAAACTAGACTTAAAGGTGGATATGTATACAAAAATGAGAACGTTGGTAGAGCGTTAAAAAACTTTTTTAGACTAGGGAACTTAAATGCATTAAGGGAAATTGCTCTCCGCCAAACAGCTGAAGAGGTTGATGAAGATCTTGAAGAATACAGAAAAGAACATGGAATCAAAGAACATTGGCATGTTATAGAAAGAGTAATGGTATGCATAAGTCCTAGCCCAACTTCTAAAAAACTTATTCGAAGAGGTGCTAGAATAGCGAAGAAATTTAAATGTGAATGGATTGTGGTTAATGTAAATAGCACAAGAATCTTTGCCCAAAAAATGACTGAAAAAGATGCTGCTACCCTAGAAGGACATTTTAAATTGGCGATGCAGTTAGGGGCGGAAGTTGTAAATTTGACAGGAAAGAGTATATCAAGAGAATTAACCCAGTTTGCCACTCAGAGGTATATAACACAAATTATTATTGGCCATAGTACAAGAACAAAACTACAAACTTTATTAAGAGGCTCAACAGTTACAAGACTTTTGAAGCTTACAAGGGATATAGAAGTTCATGTTATACCAAATGATTTGAAATAAATAAAACCCCAGTACTAAAAAATTAGTATTGGGGTTTTTAAGTTGTGTAAAAGTCGGAATATTAAGATATTTAAAAATGACAGATATAGATAGTCTAAGACTTTTTTTCATTACTGTCAATTTAATATACCATAGCTAAATTAAGAGAATATTAAAAACTACTAAGAATCACAGAGATATTTTGTTTAAATTGTTTATAACAAATTGGAGTTTTTTAAATTAAGATTAATACTAAATTTTAGTTTTTCTATTAATGGAAGTATAATCTGAATATGCATTCTACTGAATACATTAATATTTTGAAAAACAAAGGAGGTTTATCATATATGGTTGATGTTATATTTGCGGCAGTATTCTTTATAGGATTTATATGCTTAAAATTTTTTGTTGAATGGTGTGATAAGCAAATTGAGAATAAAAAGGATTGATGGAGGAGTTAAAAATGTCGGGATTAATTATAATAACCATTTTGCTATTTGTGTATTTATGCTATGCACTCTTTAACCCTGAAAAATTTTAAAATACTAGTTTTTAGGAGGAAACTTTAATGGAAATATTACAAATAATAATACCTTTAGTGATATTTATGCTTTTAGTAGTTCCTATGGGTAGATATCTTTATAAGATGAGTACCAGAGAAAAAGCATTTGGTGACGTCTTTTTTGATGTAATAGATAACTTTATTTATAAAGTTTGCAGAATAGACAAGTCTGAAGAAATGACTTGGAAGGAGTATGTAATCTCTATTATTGTGGTTAACGGTGTAATGACAGTTTTAGCTTATATAATTTTGAGAACACAGTCATTTCATTTTTTAAATCCAAATAAAATTGGAGGAATGGAACAATCTCTTACTTTCAATACAGCTATTAGTTTTATGACAAATACAAATCTACAAAATTATAGTGGAGAATCAGGTTTATCTTATTTAAGTCAAATGCTAGTTATTATATCTATGATGTTTACTTCTGCGGCTACTGGTTTTTCTGCAGCACTTGCATTTATGAGAGGAATTATTGGAAAACAAAAGACTTTAGGAAACTTTTTTGTAGATTTAACTAGAGTTATAACTAGAGTTCTCCTTCCTCTATCGGTAATAGTTACTTTATTACTAGTAGCTCAAGGGGTACCTCAAACTCTTTCTGGTGCCCATACCGTAACTACTATAGAAGGTAAGCTTCAGGATATAGCCTTAGGTCCAGTTGCAGCTCTTGAATCGATCAAGCATATAGGTACAAATGGTGGAGGTTTCTTTGGTGCTAATTCAGCTCATCCATTTGAAAATCCTACGCCTATAACAAATTTAATTGAATTGTTATCAATGATGATATTACCTGGCTCTATAGTATATACATTTGGTTTAATGACAAAGAATAAAAAGCAAGGCTGGACAATATTTGCTGCTATGGGAACATTATTTTTAATTATGTTACCAGTTTGCTATTTATCAGAGAAGGCTGGAAATCCAGTTCTTGCTAATGTTGGGCTTAATCAGTTTATGGGAAATATGGAAGGTAAAGAAGTAAGATTTGGAATACCTCAATCATCATTATTTACTACTGTAACCACAGCGTTTACTACAGGAACTGTAAATAGCATGAATGATTCCCTAACTCCTTTAGGTGGACTAGTCCCATTAATGAATATGATGTTAAACGTAGCCTTTGGTGGTAAAGGTGTTGGCTTTATGAATATGATTATGTATGCCATATTAACAGTATTTCTATGTGGATTAATGGTAGGTAGAACTCCAGAATTTTTATCTAAAAAGTTAGAGGGAAGAGAGATTAAGTTAATAGCATTAGCTATAATAGTGCATCCGTTTTTAATACTTATGTTTTCAGCATTAGCATTAATTGTTCCTCAAGGTTTAGCGGGGATATCTAACTCTGGCTTCCACGGGCTAACTCAGGTGGTTTATCAATTTACATCTTCTGCAGCTAATAATGGTTCTGGATTTGAAGGTTTAGCAGATAACACAATGTTTTGGAACACCACTACAGGAATTGTAATGTTCCTTGGAAGATATTTATCCATGATAACTCTTATTGCGGTAGCAGGATCTTTAGCTTCTAAAAGGGCTATACCAGAAACTGCTGGTACCTTTAAAACTGATAACGCTATGTTTTCAATAACTTTAGTGGTTATAGTTTTAATAATCGGGGCATTAACCTTCTTACCAGCTATTGCCCTAGGACCAATAGCAGAACATCTGACACTTATACGTTAAGATAAGTTTTACAAATATTTAAGAAGGAGCATCTGGTATGAGTAAGAATAATAATAAAAATAAGTTTATTACCAGGGAAATTGTTGGCGAAGCTGTAGCTGAATCTTTTAGAAAGTTAAACCCCAAATATATGATTAAGAATCCAGTTATGTTTGTTGTTGAAATAGGTTTCTTTATATCATTGGTGCTAACATTTTTTCCAACTATATTTAGAGACACTGGCAATAACTTAAGAACCTATAATTTAATTGTTACGATAATTCTTTTTAAGACTCTTTTATTTGCAAATTTTGCTGAAGCTGTGGCAGAAGGCCGTGGTAAAGCTCAAGCGGAAAGCTTAAAGAAAACACGCAAAGATACTATGACTAAACTTTTAGATGACAAGGGAAATGTAAAAGTAATAAGTGGAAGTGAACTAAAAAAAGGTGACATTGTTATTGTTGAAACAGGGGATTTAATTCCTAATGATGGTGAAGTTATAGCAGGTCTTGCATCTGTAGATGAATCTGCTATAACAGGTGAATCAGCACCAGTTATGAAGGAGGCTGGCGGAGATTTTGCTTCTGTCACTGGCGGAACTAAGGTTGTAAGTGACTGGCTAAAGGTTAAAATTACTGCTACACCTGGTGAATCCTTTCTTGATAAGATGATTTCTTTAGTAGAAGGTGCATCCAGACAAAAGACACCTAATGAGATAGCTTTAAACACATTACTTGTTAGCTTAACACTAATATTTTTAATAGTGTTGGTAGCTCTTTATCCTATGGCTATGTATTCAGGTGTTAGAATTCCTATATCAACTCTAATTGCACTGCTTGTTTGTCTTATACCTACAACCATAGGTGGTCTTTTATCAGCTATAGGTATTGCTGGTATGGATAGAGTTACAAGGTTTAATGTTATAGCTATGTCAGGTAAAGCAGTTGAAGCTTGTGGTGATGTTAACACAATGATACTTGATAAAACAGGTACCATAACTTATGGTAATAGGTTGGCAGCTGAGTTTATTCCAGTTCTTGGTGCTAAAGTTGAAGAGCTTGTTGACTACTCAGTAATATCATCACTTAAAGATGATACTCCAGAAGGAAAGTCCATAGTTGAGCTTGGAAAAAAACAAGGTACTACAGTAGATGCCTCTAAGTATGAAAATCTAGACTTTATAGAATTTACAGCTCAAACGAGAGTGAGTGGAGTAGACTTGGCCGATGGAAGAAAGGTTAGAAAAGGAGCACAGGATTCTATTAAGAAATTTGTCATTGAAGCAGGTGGTGAAATTCCGAAAGATTTAGATGAAAATCTAGCTAAAGTTTCAAAACTAGGTGGCACGCCACTAGTAGTATGCATAGATAACAAAATATATGGAGTTATATATTTAAAAGATACAGTAAAACCTGGTCTTGTGGAAAGATTTGCAAGGCTAAGAGAAATGGGTATAAAAACAATAATGTGCACAGGAGATAACCCATTGACTGCAGAAACAATTGCTAGAGAAGCCGGTGTTGATGAATTTATAGCAGAGGCTAAACCTGAAGATAAAATAGGAGCCATAAAGAAGGAACAAAGTGAAGGGAAAATAGTTGCTATGACAGGAGATGGAACTAATGATGCTCCAGCTCTTGCACAGGCAGATGTAGGTCTTGCTATGAATAGTGGCACTACAGCAGCTAAGGAAGCAGCAAATATGGTTGACTTAGATTCAGATCCAACAAAGATATTAGAAGTTGTTGAAATCGGAAAACAACTGCTTATAACCAGAGGGGCTTTAACAACTTTTAGTATTGCAAATGATGTTGCTAAGTACTTTGCTATAATACCTGCTATATTCACTGTGTCAATACCTCAAATGCAGATGCTAAATGTCATGGGATTATCAACACCTTCTAGTGCTATAATTTCAGCATTGATATTTAATGCTATAATAATTCCGGCATTAATACCTATTGCTATGAAAGGTGTAAAGTATAAACCTATGAAATCGGAAATGCTTCTGCTCAGAAATATGCTTGTATTTGGTGTTGGCGGTATGATAGTACCTTTCATCGGCATTAAAGTAATAGACTTACTTATAACACCATTATTAAAAATATTAAATCTAAGCTAATATCTTAATTTTGTATAGGGAGGCAGGTGAAAAATTGTCCACACCAAATATAGCCTTGCATTCCTAATTAAATTACTTATATAAATAGATTTTATTGAAGGAGATTGAAATCATGAAAACATTAAAGAGATCAATCCTTATAAGTATTGTTTTGTTGGTCTTATGTGGCATAATATATCCCTTAGCTATGACAGGAATAAGTCAACTTGTTTTCAATAAAAAGGCTAATGGAAGTATGATAGTTGTTAATGGGAATGAGGTTGGTTCTGAGCTAATTGGCCAAAGCTTTACCGACCCAAGATTCTTCCGTGGAAGAGTTTCACAAGTAAACTATAATATCTATACTGAAGCAGATACTAAAGCTGATAAGAATGGTAAAGCTGCATATAGTGGAGTGGCTTCAGGATCACAAAATCTTGCACCATCAAACAAAGCATTAACTGATAGAGTACAAAAGGATATGGAAGACTTCTTAAAAAACCATCCTGGAGTAAAGAAAGAAGATATACCTACAGACTTGCTTACAAGTTCAGGTTCAGGACTTGATCCGAATATAAGCCCTCAGTCAGCAAAGATACAAATACCTGCTGTTTCAAAAGCTACAGGTATAAGTGAAGCTGAGCTTCAGAATATAGTAAACAAATATACTGAAGAAAGGCCTTTGGGAATATTTGGTGAACCTAGAGTCAACGTGTTAAAAGTAAATCTTGAAATATCATCAGCGTTAAAAATAAAATAATAATAAAAACCTCCTTGAATTTCCATCAAATTCAAGGAGGTTTTTTGGTTCTTTTCTAAAACTTATTTTTGAATACTTATTTTAAGTTTTTCAATTACTTCCTTAAAGCTCTTTTTTTCCTCTTCTTCATTATCATTCTTATAAATTAAAAGATCTTCAATATCTGGTGCATTAAAATTTTCTGTTTTAATATACTCTTCCCAATGCTGAAGCTTCCAAGTATCTCGATCTGAATTTCTCTTAAGCATTCTCTCGTGGGCAGTCTCTTCTGAACACTCAATCCATATAACTCTTAGCTTTGCATCATATTCTTTTAATCTGTTTCTTAAATTTTCAATATATTGTATATCCCTAAGTTCCCTACTAAAGGGTGCATTTATTATAACATTTGAATCAAATTCTAGTGCCTCAGAAGCTAAATCTAAAATAACTTTGTATTCTAAGTCTCTAACATGTTTTTTTGAAAAATTCAGAACTTCTATTATACTCCTCTTCAGCAATTTCAAATATTTTTTTAGATAATGGTATTAGAGTATCCTTATCTAAGTAAACAGTTTCATGTAATTCTTTAGCTAATTTTTTCGCTAAGGTTGTTTTACCACATGCTGGAGGGGAAGTTATCAAAATTAAATTTCTTTTATTCATATTAAATGCCCCTTATCATTTTTTTCTATGGTAATAGAAAAGTTATATAACTTAATTATTTTATAATTAGTTTGTTTAAATTTTTCAATATTATAACATAAAATTATTGTGAATTAAGGAGTTTAGCTTCACTATTTTATTATTAAGTTGATATATTAAGTATTTTTATATAGCAGTACTCTCTGAAACACTAACTATTTTATCAAAGCACGATTCTACAGGAGGTTCAGTAACTTTAATTTTAAGCCAGTTACTCGCGATTCTTGTCCCACTTATAACTAAATTGAACTCTCCGCCGGCTTCCTTCATAACAGGAACAGATTCACCAGTTATTGCGGACTCGTCCACTAAAGCTAGTCCCTCAATTACTTCGCCGTCACTTGGAATAATATCACCAGCCTCAACAAGAATTATATTTCCTTTTTTAATATCACAGCCACTTATTATTTTTATATTTCCGTTTTTATCTAAAATTTTAACAATTCTTTTATCTGTAGTGTTGCTAAGGCTCTTTGCTTGTGCGTTTTTTCGCTCTAAAGTATGCTTTGTAAAAAACACAAATAGAGTTCTAATAAAGCCTTTTTTTTCATCTTTATTCATTCTATTTCACCTCTATAATAAGCAATGATTGTATATCTAATACTAAGTCTAATATTATTGTTATAATTTAGTGGATAAAAATAAGTACACATCAAACTAGAACGTATAGACTTATAAGTATTAGAATAATTATATAACTTATAGTTCTTTAGATGAAGTCTTGAAAATGAGCTAAATTTTAATTTTCCTAGCTATTAAATATAGTCTTATTTAATTATTGTGCAAACTCATAGACATATTTGCTGTTTTCTCAATTTAATGCTAGTTTTAATAAATTGACGATAGCTAATTATAACCTTATACTGATGAATAAATGTAAAGTGTAGCAGTGGAGGAATATATGGTAAAAACGCTTAAAGGTAAAATTTCAGTAGTATACATATGTCTTGTTTTAATGATTGCCATAGTGGGGTTTACTTCAGTTATTAATTTTCATGTATTGAGTAGGTCAGTAGATGGATTAATGGTTAACAATTACAAGAGTATAAATGCAGTTAACAATATGATTGAAGCTATTGATGGACAGAATATGGCTATATTGAATTACCTTAATAATAATGAAGAAACAGGAATTGACCTATTTCATAAAAATAGCGATATATTTTATAAATGGTATAATATTGAGGCTAATAATATAACAGAATCAGGAGAAAAGGACCATATTAACAAGATCAATAAAGATTATGCTAAATATATTATGTTATTCTCAAATCTACAGGAAATAAGGAATAAGCAGGGAACAGATAAAGCTTTAGATTTTTATAATAATCAGATTATTACCTTATATAATAATTTGAAAAATGAGTTAAAGGATTTATCGGCTTTAAATGAAAAAGCAATGTTTAGCAGCAAAGATAAAGTAACTAATGATACTATAGTAATAATGTATTTAGTTTTAGGATTATCTTTAGTTGCAGTAATAGGAGGGTACTTTTTATCCACATTTTTTATAAATAAATTTTTAAAGCCAATCTATATACTTACAGAAAGTATAAGATCCGTTAAAGAAGGAGAGTTACAGAAAGAAATATCTGTAGCTACAAGTGATGAAATAGGACTTTTAGCTCATGAATTTAATAATATGACAGAGAGGCTTCAGCAATTTGAATATAGTAGCAAAGGTAAGTTATTAGAAGAAAAGAACAAGTCTATAGCTATCGTAAAAAGTATATCTGATCCTTTGATTGTTTTAGATACAGATTATAAGGTTGTTTTATTAAATAATGCCTGTGAGGATATTTTTGGGATAAAGGAAGAGGCTGTTTTAAATAAACATTTTTTAGAAGGAATAAGAAATGGAGAATTATATGAATATATATCTAGTGTTTATAAAGAAGGTAATGAAAAAAGATCAGAAAAGATAATGCATGTAAAAGTAAATGAAAAGGATTATTACTTTAATATTGTTTCCACAGCTATAAAAGATAGGAATTTAAAAATATATGGAATAGTTATATTACTTCAGAATGTCACTAAACTAAAACAGCTTGAGAAAATAAAAACGGATTTTATGGGAACTATATCCCATGAATTGAAAACACCTTTAACTTCAATAATGATGGGATTAAGTTTGATTACAGATAAAAAAATAGGAGATTTTAATGAAAAGCAGGAAACAATTGTAGAGGCAATGAGAGAGGATGGAGAGAGACTTTCCAGTCTTATAAGTGAGTTACTTCAGCTTTCTAAAATTGAATCAGACAAAGCTGTATTTAATATAAAGCAATGCTCCATTATTGGAATAATTGAAAATTGTATTAAAAGATTTAATGAGCAAGCTCTGTCTAAGGAAGTAAATCTATATTATGAAGGAAGTGAAAAGCTACCAAAAATAACAATTGATTCAGAAAAAATATCATGGACTTTAAATAATTTAGTATCAAATGCATTAAAATATATAAATGCTGGAGATGAAGTTTTTATAAAGGCTGTGGTTAAAGATAATAAAATGTATGTTTCAGTTGAGGATACAGGGGTAGGGATTCCTGATGAGTACCAAAAGATAATATTTGATAAGTTTGTTCAAGTAAAAGGTGGAGATTTAGAGATGAGAAGTAGTGGCATAGGTCTGGCTATTGCAAAAGAAATTGTAGAAGCTCATGGTGGTGAAATTTGGTGTGAGAGCAGATTAGATGTAGGCAGCAAATTTACATTTACTCTTCCTGTATAAGACTGTCAATAAACTATAGTGGAGGTTGTGCCTTGAGCGCAGTGAAAGGAATGAATGTTTTTATGAAAAAAGCATTGGTAGTAGACGATACAAAGAATATTAGGGCTTTACTCACTACATGTCTTGAAATAAATGATTATAAAGTCACTACAGCAAAAAGTGGCCAAGAAGCAATTGGTTTTTTAAAAATGGAGAAATTCGATTTGGTTTTTTTAGATATAAAAATGCCTGAAATAAGCGGAACTACAGTTTTCAAAAAAATGAGAGAGATGGGCATTGATATTCCAGTAATAATTATGACCGCATACGCTACAATTAAGAATGCAGTAGAATGTACAAAGCTTGGAGCGGTAGCATATCTACAGAAGCCCTTTACTGCAGAAAAAGTTAAATCAGTGCTGAATGAAATTTTTAGTATTGATGATGATACTAATGATTTAAAGGACTCATTAAAGCATAGTACGGAATTAATTAAATATGGAAACAACGAAGAAGCCTATGAAATTTTGAAAAAAGCTTTATCTATAGATCCATCCAGTTCAGAGGTCTATTATTTAATTGGGATGATTCATGAAAAAAGAGGAGATGTAAAACAAGCTAATAAATTTTATGAAACAGCAGAGCGATTTGATTCCTTGCAAGAATACCAGTAGGGGAAAGCGTATATGTGTTTGGAGTAGATATGACACCAGAGATGATCCAGTTATCAAGAAAAACTGCTTCAAAATATTATAAATACTTTTAAAGTAGTATATTTTTTAATACTATGATACAAAATAGTGCGTACTTGTTATATGCAATGCCGTTTTATACAATAAGAGCATAATTTTAAAATATTGGTAAATAGGGGGCATATATATGAATGCAATATTAAATAGAAAGAGTATAAGAAAGTACAAGGACATAAAGGTAAGTGATGAAATAGTTGAAGAATTATTAAGAGCAGCTATGGCGGCACCTTCTGCCGGGAATCAGCAGCCTTGGGATTTCGTAGTCTTAAGAGATAAGGAAATTATGAAAAAAATTACTGAATTTCATCCTTATTCAAAAATGTTATTAAACACAGATACTGCTATTGTGATTTGCGGAGATGAGGCAAAAGAGATATTTAAAGGATATTGGGTCCAGGATTGCTCAGCTGCTTGCGAAAATATATTAATAACTGCAGAAGACAAGGGGTTAGGAGCTGTATGGCTAGGAGTTTACCCAATGGAAGATAGAATTGCTCCATTAAAAGAAATTCTGAATCTACCAGAGAGTGTAATCCCGTTATCAATAATTCCTATTGGATACCCAGATGAGGAAAGAAAACCACAGGATAGATTTAATAAGGAAAGAATACATTACGACAGATGGTAATATTACAACCTTACTGTATTTTAGGGTAATTTAAAAACCCTGCAGGAATACACCTGCAGGGTAACAGTAAACAAGTTACTATCTTCTAAAGCCTCTATTATTGTTGTTTTGTTGCTTTCTTGCTCTTCTGCAATCAGCACATCTTGTAGGCTCGTTTTCAAAGCCTTTTTCTTTATAGAAAGCTTGCTCGCCCTCAGTAAATACGAATTCTTTTTCACAGTCTTTACAAACTAATGTTTTATCTGCCATTTCAACATTCCTCCTTTTTCAAAAGATTAAGATCCAAAAATAGATTAACAACTATATTCTAAAAAGAGGATATGTTTGTTTATCATATTAAACCTTAACAACAAATATATTATTACATCTGCTGCTTAGCTATCATAACACATATTAAAAAAATATACAACTTATTTATTTTTTGAAATTGCAAATACTAAAAAAAACAGAAAGAAGGGATTGATATGGAAGGTAAAGGATTTAACGAATTAGGTCTAGATGAGAGCATTCTTAAAGCTATAGATGTAATGGGATTTGAAGAACCCTCCAAGATTCAAGCTGAGGTAATACCGGTTCTCTTAGAAGGGCATGATGTAATCGGTCAGGCTCAAACTGGAACGGGAAAGACATTGGCATTTGGAGCTCCAGTTTTGAGTAGAGTTGGCAGGTCACAGGGAAAGATAGGCAGTATCATACTAACTCCTACAAGAGAGCTTGCTATCCAGG
Organism: Clostridium magnum DSM 2767; assembly: GCF_001623875.1. Taxonomy (GTDB): domain Bacteria; phylum Bacillota; class Clostridia; order Clostridiales; family Clostridiaceae; genus Clostridium_AM; species Clostridium_AM magnum. The sequence continues at coordinate 184,285 of NZ_LWAE01000002.1, forward strand.
TAAATGACGAACTGAATCGTATAGCTAAATTTACTAAAGTTAAGCTAATTCCTGTATACGGCGGCCAACCTATTGAAAGGCAGATTTCTGCTTTACGTAGAGGTATAGATGTAGTAGTAGGAACTCCTGGAAGAGTATTGGATTTAATTAGAAGGAAAGCCTTAGATTTAAGCTCCATTCAATTCCTAGTGCTGGATGAAGCTGATGAAATGCTTAATATGGGCTTTATTGATGATATAGAAGAAATAATAAAAAATTCCAGTGAAGACAGGCAGACAATGTTGTTTTCAGCTACAATGCCTGCAGAAATCAAAAAGCTTGCTAAAAGATATATGAAGCCTGAAGCTAAACATATAGCTATTTTAAAAAGTACGATGACAGTAGCTGCAGTGGGTCAATACTATTATGAAGTTAAGAGTAGAGAGAGGTTTGAATCACTATGCAGAATATTGGATGTAGATGAGCCTTCTTCCGCTATTATATTTTGCAAGACTAAGAGAGGCGTAGACGAACTGGTGGAAGGTTTAAAGAGTAGAGGCTATGGTGCTGAAGGAATGCATGGTGATATGAACCAAAACCAGAGGATAAATACCTTGAAAAGGTTTAAAGAGGGAAGTGTGGAGTTCCTGATAGCTACTGATGTTGCTGCAAGAGGCATAGATGTTGAGAATGTAACTCACGTAATAAATTACGATTTGCCTCAGGATGTAGAATCCTATGTTCATAGAATAGGTAGAACTGGTAGAGCAAATAAGGAAGGTGTTGCATATACACTGGTTACTGCAAGGGAATATACGTCTCTTAAGCATATTGAAAAGGCTACAAAGAGCAAGATAAAAAGAAGAGAGATTCCTACAGTAGATGAAATATTTACTTCGAAGTATAAAAATATAGTATCTAGAATAAAAGAAACTCTACAGGAGGATAGCTATAAGAGATTTATTTCACTAGCAACAGAGCTTGATGAGGAGTTTAATCTTGTGGAAGTAGCAGCGGCTTTAATGGATATGCTGTACAGCAAAGAGGTAAGCTATGACTACACTGAAAACGCAATAGGTTCAGCGACAGAGAATAAGAGATTGTTTCTAACTGTAGGACGTATGGATAAAATTAATCCAAAGATGCTACTGGAGTTCTTTAATGAAAATGCAAGAATAAACAAAGAAGATGTTGGAGATATTGATATTCTTGAAAAGTTTTCTTTCGTAAATGTAACAGAAGCTGCAGCAGAAGCTATAATAAAGCATTGCAGTGGAAAGAGATTCGCTGGAAGAAAGGTGAATATTGAAATTTCAACAAAATCAAGAGGATAATCTATTCAAGAGTTTTGATAACTATCCATCAAAATTTTTAAAACAACTTAAATTAAAACTGCTTCAAAATGTTATAAATACTTTTGAAGCAGTTTCTTTAAATCCATATCTTTAGTTTAGTGTTGATTTTTAGGCAGCTCCAAATCATATGTTAAAATGGATTAATATTTGTAATTTTCAACATCTACTTTATCTACTTCTTGGAAAGGGGCTAGTGTAGAAACCATCTTTATTGCAGCGTTGGAATTGTTTACGCAGTAGTGAATCTCACCGGGTTCTATGTGGATGAATTGACCCTTTGTTAGATGGTTTACTTTTCCGTCTACAATGATATCGATTTCACCTTCTATGATATAAAAGTTTTCCTCCATTACGTTGTGATAATGAGCTTTAAAATCTTGACCTGGTTGAAACTGAACCAAAGCAAAATTCATGCGGGGACCTTTCATTAGATATTTGGGCCCACTGTCACCAAAACGATATTCTTTATCTTTTTCATCAATAATATACATACTCAAAACTCCTTCATATTTTCTTATAATTTATTTTATTATTATAAATCTTATAGGCCTGGTGCAATCCACATATTATTTGTAAGCTTTTGGTTGCAAAGCTCCAATTGTGAGGCATAGACCTTACGCCATGTTTTATAAAGGTTTTCATACAGGACGTGATTCTCCATACTTGGATTGTAAGTTTTGTCCCATTTTACTAGTTTATTGGCCGCTGCTGAGATATCTTCATAGATTCCTACACCGTAGCCAGCTAGGATAGCAGCACCAAGGCCAGTTGCTTCTTTTACAACGGGAACACGAACAGGTAGACCAAGAACATCAGATAGAATCTGGCACCATATTGGGCTCTTGGAAGCACCTCCTGCAAATACGATGCTCTCTGGCATATTACCGGTGGCTTCTTTAACTAGTTCAAGATGTCCCTTGGTAACCATAGCAGTATTCTCTAGGATCGAACGATAGAAGGTATAACGGTTGAATTTTTCAGGATCAAGTTCAAAATTTGTAAAAGTAGGAGCAGCATGTTTCCAGGAAATAAAATTCATTATATCGGAGAATGCACACAACATACCATAGCTTCCTGCTGGAATTAGAGCAGCCTTTTGATCCATTAGATAATACGGATCTTTACCTAGTTTTTCACCTTCCTGTTTTTCTGCAATGACTCTACTGCACTTCCTGGACAATGTCAGGCTGCTCAAAACAAAGGTAAGAAAGCTAAAGACATTACAATAACTGGTTTTGCTTCACCAAATTCTATGAAACAATACTGTAAAGATGGTATCTTAACTCGTTGGGGATTATGGGACTGCGGAATCCAAGGAGCTATGGGTTGTTACATGGCATACTACATTGCTTCCGGTAACAAAGTAAAAGTTGGGGATAAGATTAATATTCCAGATATCGGTACTGTAGTAGTAATGCCTAACACTGTACTTGATCCTAAAGCAGATGCTTCTGATACTTCTTCAGGAGTTGTATTATTACCTGAAAGAACTGTATTCACTAAGGATAATATGAATAATTATGACTTCTAATTTTATAATTTATTTTTAAATTGTATATTAATTATACATTAAGAAATTACTCAAAAGGCTAATGATGGATTTCACAAGGAGGATTTTAATTATGGCAGATATAGATGGTTTAAAGGTTGCAAAGGATTATCATATAGACACTGAATTTGCAAATCGTGAAGGTTTTTATGTCAAGGGTGCAAATAGCTTAGATTGGGGAATGAAGAAACATCTTGCCAATATTTTTGATAAAAAGAGCGGCAATACTGTGATGTTCGCATTTGACTATGGTTACTTTATGGGATCTGTAGCAGGTCTAGAAAGACTTGATTTATTGGTTCCTACCCTTGTAGATCATGTTGATGTTTTGATGTGTACAAGGGGGCACTTCGTACTTGTGTACCACCAGTTGGGCAAAAGGCAATTGCACTACGTGTTTCTTCTGGATCATCTATGTTAAATGATGATTTATCCCATGAGGTAGTTGCTGTGGATATTGAGGATGCAATTCGCTGCAATGCAGATTGTATGGCTGTTCAAGGATTTATTGGTGCAGATGGCCAGCTTCAAAGTATCGATAATTTATCAAGAGTTATAAATGAAGGTATCCGTTACAGTATTCCTACTATGGGTGTTGTGGCAGTAGGAAAGAACATGGAACGTACAGATCGTTACTTTAAGCTTGCTACTCGTATCTTAGCAGAAATTGGTGTTAATATTGTTAAAACTTATTACTGCGAAAACTTCGAGGAGGTTGCAGCAGCATGTCACGTTCCAATTGTTGTAGCAGGAGGAAAGAAGCTTCCAGAAAATGAGGCCCTTACAATGGCATATCGTGCAATGAGTGAAGGTGCTCACGGATTAGATATGTGACGTAACCTTTTCCAAAGTACTAATCCAATAGCAATGGCAGAAGCTATACGTAAGATTGTTCACGAAAAGGCAACTGATAAAGAAGCTTATGAGTTCTATCAGAATGCTATTCATAAGTAGAAAGTATTCAGCAGCAGGATTTCCTTTGGGGGAATTTGAGAGGTTTTTCATAAGTAAAATTAAATAAATCTATATAGCTTCCGAGGAGTCTTCTTCGGAAGCTTTTCATTTAGAGTTAGATGAAGCGTATTTATGTTGTATATGAGTACGCTTTTTATTATATTATTTAAATTTCTCAAGCTTGCTAATACATAGTTCAAAAATTTAGAAAGTTATAGAATTGTTGCAAATTGTAATTTGTACAAGAATGATATATAATAGAGCCACAATATTATGACAATTATATGAGACTATAGTAAATCACAAGAAAATAATTTGGAGGCATAGGTATGAGAAAAAAAGATTTTTTTGATTTAGAGGATCAAATTAGAGATGCATTGAAAAACGCATTCAATGCTATAGATTTTGCTAGATTAAAAGAGGATATCAATGATAAAACTGAAAGCACTTTAAATGAAGTGAAAACAAAGTTAAAGGATAAGTCACAGCATTTTAATGAAAAAATAAAAAATAAGTCGTATAATTCCTATAGAAATGTTATAAATACAGCCAAAAAAGACAAAAATGAATTACAGATGTATATTGCTAAAAGACCAGTTGGAAGTATATCTGGAATACTTTATATGATACTTGGATTTGTAGGGGCAGGAGCATTAGGGATTTTGTCTATTGCATACTCAATATTTACTTCTTTTTTCAGTATATTTTCAGTAACTAGTTTTGTTATTTTAGGACTTATGTTGTCTTCTTTGGTAGGGAGTATAGCCCTGGCTTTCAGAGGTATGTTTTTAAGAAAAAGAGTAAAGCGTTTTAAACAATATGTAAATACTCTTGATACTAATAAATACTGCTCCATAGAAGAATTAGCTGCTTCTATTAGGAAGAAGAACAAATTTGTTGTGAAAGATTTAAGTAAAATGATTGATTTAGAAATGTTTCCACAGGGACATATTGATGATAAAAAGACCTACTTTATGTTGAATGATGAAGTTTATGAGAATTATTTGAGCTCCCAAGAGGCCCTTAAGAACCGTAAGGAAGCTGAATTAAAAAGGCAAGAGGAATTAAATAACGAAATAAATGATCCTGAAAAAAAAGAATTAAGATATGTGCTTGAAATAGGAAAGAACTATATTGATCAGATACAAGACGTAAATGATGCTATCCATAGAGAAGAAATTTCAAAAAAGTTATCTAGACTTGAAAGTATTGTAAGCCAAATATTTAAGTATGTAGAGAATAACCCTAAAAAGCTGAATGAGGTTAGTAAATTTATCAATCATTATCTTCCAATGACTCTAAAGTTAGTTAATGCATATAAAGAGCTAAATGATCAACCTGTTCAAGGTGATAACATAACTAGCGCAAAAAATCAGATTGAAAAGACTATAGATACCATAAATAGTGCTTTTGAGAAGTTGTTAGATGACTTATTTGGAGAAGTAGCTTTGGATATATCCACAGATATTTCCGTTCTTGAAACACTGTTCACGCAAGAAGGATTGACTAAAAATGATTTTAAAAAGTAATAGCAAAAGAATACAGGGGGTAAATTGAAAGTGAATAATGAATTTAAAGAAAATATTGATGTTGTGCCAAGCTTATCCTTTGAACCTTTTCAAGAGGAGGTTCCTACTATCAAAGTAAAGGAAGAAGTTAAACAAGCAGAAGTTCTTGATGACAGCTATTTGACAGAAGAAGAAAAGAAGATGGTAGATGAGTTTGTAAATAAAATAGATATAAGTAACTCAAATTCAATTCTACAATATGGAGTAGGTGCACAAAAGAAAATTGCAGATTTTTCAGAAAGTGCTTTAAATAATGTAAAGACTAAGGAACTAGGGGAAATAGGTGAAATGCTCTCTGGTGTAGTAGTTGAACTAAAAAATTTCGATGCTCCTGAGGAAAAAAAGGGATTTTTGGGTCTTTTCAAGAAGACTACACAAAAAATTGATCACATGAGAGCAAAGTATGATAAAGTTGAAGGAAATATAAATAGAATTTGCAGCACCCTTGAAAAGCATCAGATACAACTTCTAAAGGATATTGCTATGCTTGATAAAATGTATGAAATAAATAAGGTGTATTTTAAAGAACTTTGTATGTACATTTTGGCTGGAAAGAAGAAGCTTGCAAAATTAGAAAAGGAGGAGCTTCCTATTCTAGTAGAAAGAGCAAAAGCCAGCGGACTTCCAGAGGATGCACAGGCAACAAATGATTTTATGGCTCTTTGCAATCGCTTTGAGAAAAAGATTCATGATTTGGAGTTAACTAGAATGATCTCTCTCCAAATGGCTCCACAAATTCGTTTAGTTCAAAATAATGATTCTTTAATGGCTGAAAAAATACAGTCTACTATTGTAAATACGATTCCCCTTTGGAAGAGTCAAATTGTACTGGCTCTTGGAGTTGCCCATTCTAGCAATGCAGCTAAAGTTCAGAGTGAAGTAACAAATATGACAAATGAACTTCTACGTAAGAATGCAGAAACACTTAAAATGTCAACTATAGAAACAGCTAAAGAGTCTGAACGTGGAATTGTGGATATTGAGACTCTTCGACAGACAAACGAATCATTAATATCAACTCTTGATGAAGTGCTTCGCATACAAACAGAAGGACGTCAGAAGCGTAAAGAGGCTGAAACAGAATTGCAAAATATTGAAGAGCAATTAAAGAATAGACTTTTAAAGCTTAGATAACAACATTACTATTTACAATAGATTAAATCAAAAGCTGAAGAATAAACGTTGGATATTCTTCAGCTTTTGATTCTATATAACTTCATAAAGATCGAAGAATAGAGATAACTGCAGCTGCTAGATGTTACTTTAAGATATCAAACCCTAAATTAGTTAACATTTCTTTATCCTGTGCAGTGTTATTACCTACAGTGGTTAACATGTCCCCAGTGATTGTAGCATTAGCACCAGATAGAAACATCTTTGTGCCGCCATCTTTAAAGTAGCTTCTGCCTGCTGCCATACGAATATATGCAGTAGGATTAATATAACGAAAAATAGCAATTGTTCTTAAAATATCATTCTCAGAAAGAGGCTCCAAATCTTCATAGCAGGTCCCTTTAATAGGCATAAGTGCATTGATAGGAATGGACTCTATTTGTAATTCTGATAAGCTTACAGCCATATCAATACGGTCATCCCAAGTTTCTCCCATACCTATGATACCGCCAGAGCAAACTTTAAGACCCACTTTTTTTGCCAACTGAATTCCGTTAATTTTATCCTCATATGTATGAGTTGTACAAACGTTAGGAAAGTTACGTTTAGAGGTTTCTATGTTTGCATGATACATTGAAACGCCAACTTCTTTCAAACGAATAAATTCCTCTTCAGTTAAAAGGCCATGGGAGGCACAAAGGTCAATAGTGCATTCCTCATACATTTTTTTGTATGACTCAATTGCTTTATCAAAATCCTTGCCTGTTAAGGATCTGCCAGCGGTAACAATAGAATAGCGGTGTACACCATTAGCTTCATTTCTTTTGCAGTCTTCTAGAATTACATCTGAGTGTAAAAATTCATACTCTTTAATTCCAGTGTGATGATGAGCAGACTGGGCACAGAATTTACAGTTTTCACTACAACGGCCGCTGCGACCATTGATAATGGTACAAAGATCAACCTTGTTGCCACATAGTGCTTCACGAATCATATTGGCGCCTTCAAGCAGTTCATCCACATCTGCGTTTAAAAAGAAACTGAAATCTTCTCCTCTTTTTAAACGTCTACCTGCAATAATCTCTTTTGCTAAATCTTTCATATTAACTTCCTCCATATAAATACTTAAATATAAATAAAACATACTAAGATTAACTAAAACTAAATGAATGTCCCATATCGATTACACTTTCATAAAAACAACGATTTTCACATATTGAAGTATATATGAATAGAAAATAATTGTCAACTAATTTCTTAATATGGTGGTTGACGATGGCGCTTTAGTATAATTAAAAGATTGAGGAAACTGATGGCCAGCTCTTGGGATTTATACTTTATCAAAGTATAAACTATTTGAACGATTGTAATTTAATAATACATACATTATAATGAAGACGTACAATACTGACAGTTTGTTAACTATATAGAATATTAAGGAAGCTGATTATATGAATCAATTGTTTGAGAAAATTGAAACTACAGATTTAAGACCAATAAGAGAAATAGTTTTAGAAAGGCTCCGACGTGCCATTATTGAAGGTACTCTTGAGCCGGGAGATAGGCTAGTTGAGACTTACATAGCAGAAAACATGGGCGTTAGTAGAACTCCTGTTAGAGAAGCCTTTAGGCAACTTGAGATTGAAGGATTAGCTGAGAATGTACCAAGAAAAGGAACCATTGTTAAGGGAATATCGAAGAAAGACATTCTTGAAATCTATGAAATTAGGGAAATGCTTGAAGGGCTAAGTGCCAGATTAGCATGTGCTAATATTTCGAAAGAGCAAATAGAAGAATTAAAACACAAAATTTCCAAGATGGGACAGCTAATTGATAGTAGAGATAGTACAGAATACTGGAAGTTACATGGTGAGTTTCATAATATTATACAACATGTTAGCGGAAATAAAAGACTTATAGATCAAATGAAACAAATTAATGAATATCTAGCAGATTTGCGTACTAGGACTTTAGTTATGGATAAGAGAAGAAGTGGAGCTATGGAGGAACATAAAAAATTAATAAAGGCCTTTGAAGAAAAGGATGAAATGTTAGCTGAAAAAATAGGTAGAGAACACGTAATTAATGGAAGAGATTTCTTATTTAAAGAAACTAAGTTCCTTTAAGGCTATTTAATACAGGTGTTTCCCTAGTTTTGAAGGGATACCTGTATACATTGCTATTAAAGTATGCTTAAATCTACAATTTAACTTATATTATCCTAACCAGTTGTATGCAAATGAAGGGTTTTATAAAAAAATTCGCTAAAAAATAAATAAAATCGACAAAAAATTCTTCAAAACGATTGCAAAAAAAATAATAGTATATTATAATTGTTTCATAAAGTCGATTGTATACACGTATACGTGTATACAATCGGTTGCAAAAAATAATTTTTTAGAATACAAATAAGATTTGATACTTACGTGAAGTGTTGATATATAGGAGAGTCTAAAGTTATCCTGCTAATTGTATACAGGTATACATTATTTACTGAAGTAGTCTATTAATTAGGAAAGGAAGGTAAAGGATAGTGGGTAAGAATCTAACTAGAAAGATTTTTGAATCACATCTAGTAGAAGGAAGAATGGTTGCTGGTGAAGAGATAAGGATTAAAATAGATCAAACTTTAACACAGGACGCTGCCGGTATAATGGCATACGTGGCTTTTGAAGCATTAGAATTACCAAGGGTAAGAACTGAAGTCTCAGTAAGCTATGTAGATCATAATACACTGCAAGTAGGATTTGAAAATGCTGATGACCATATATTTTTAAAGACTAGTGCTGAAAAGTTCGGAGTTTATTACTCTAAACCAGGAAATGGAATATGTCATAAAGTTCACACTCAGAGATTTGCTGTGCCAGGAAAGACTCTTTTAGGTTCAGATAGCCACACGACTACGTCAGGAGCATTAGGTATGATAGCTATAGGAGCTGGAGGAATGAGTGTTGCAATGGCTATGGCTGGAGAACCATTCCCTTTAGTAATGCCGAAAGTAGTTAATGTAAAATTAACTGGCAAACTAAGAACAGGGGTTTCGGCTAAGGATGTAGTTCTGGAACTTTTAAGAAGAATGACTATAAAAGGTGGCGTAGGAAAAGTAATAGAATATACTGGCCCAGGAGTGGAAACTTTAAGCGTAACTGAAAGACAAACAATTAGTAGCATGGGAGCAGAACTAGGGGCAATTACAGCTATATTTCCAAGTGATAAGATTTCTTATGAATTCCTGAAAGCTCAAGGAAGAGAAGAGGACTGGATAGAGCTTTCAGCTGATGAAGATGCTGAATATGATGAAGTGGTGGAAGTAAAACTTGGGGAACTGGAGCCAATGGTTGCGAAGCCAAGGATGCCTGATAAGGTAGTTAAAATAAGAGAACTTGAAGATACTAAAATAGACCAAGTATTCATTGGCAGTTGTACAAACTCATCCTATGGAGATTTAGCTAAAGCAGCGGCTATTCTAGACGGAAAGTGTGTGCATCCTGATGTAAGTCTATCAGTAGCAGCTGGATCAAAACAAGTATTTGAAATGATAGCTAGAGATGGAATTCTTCAAAAGTTAATTAGTGCTGGAGCTAGAGTTTTAGAGAGTGCATGTGGACCTTGTGTTGGTATAGGACAATCACCACCAACAGGTGGAATTTCTTTGAGAACTTCTAACAGAAACTTCATAGGAATAAGCGGCACTGTTAATGCACAGGTTTATCTTTCAAGTCCAGAAGTTGCAGCTGCTAGTGCTATAACTGGATTAATAACTGATCCTAGAGAGATAGCAGATTTAGAAGTCTTAGAATCAATAAAGGAATCAACTGATTATATTATTGATGATAGAATGATAATTGCACCTAGAGAAAATACAGAAGATGTTGTAATAAAAAGAGGACCTAATATAAGAACTTTGCCAGTAAGAGAAGGGTTAGATGAAGAAATAAACATTGAGGTGCTTATTAAGATAGGAGATAATATTACAACTGACGAAATTATGCCATTAGGTGCTAAAATTCTTTCTCTTAGCTCAAATATTCCTGCAATATCACAATATATATTTAATGTATTAGATCCTACGTTCTCTGAAAGATCAAAGGAAAATAATGGTGGAATTATTATTGCTGGAGAAAACTATGGATACGGATCAAGCAGGGAGCATGCTGCACTTGCACTTATGTATCTAGGGGTAAAGTCAATCCTAGCAAAATCTTTTGCTAGAATTCATCATGATAACCTTATCAATCACGGTATTTTACCATTAGTTTTTAAAGAAAAAGCCGATTACAAAAAAATATGCCCAGATGATACTTTGGTTATTAAAAGGGTTAAAGAACAAATAAATAGTGGTGAATTTATTGTGGTAAATGAAACAAAAGGATTTGAATTTAAGGTAGTAGCAATACTTTCAGATAGACAAAAAGAAGTAATATTAAGTGGTGGACAATTGAATTATATTAAGAGGCTACTATAAGCTTAATTGATATATTATAACTAACCAATAAATTGTATACAGGTATACAGTATAAGGATTGTATATTTGTATGCGTTAAATATATATAAATAAATATTTGAAGAATTAAAAATGATAGGAAATACGCTAAGTAATTACTTAGTATTAGGTATTCCTAAAGGAGGATGTATAATGCAAAAAATACCATGTACAATTATGAGAGCTGGTACAAGCAAAGGGGTGTTTATAAAGTTTGAAGACATGCCAAAGGATATAAATAAGTGGAGTGATTTTCTTTTAGATATTATGGGCAGCCCAGATGCAAGGCAAATTGATGGGTTAGGTGGAGCGAATTCCTTAACAAGTAAAGTAGCAATTATAAAAAAATCAGATAATAAAGAATATGATATCGAATATACCTTTGCTCAAGTTAGTTTAACAGACAAGCTTGTAGACTTTAAAGGAAACTGTGGAAACATTTCCGCAGGGGTTGGGCCTTTTGCAGTAAACGAAGGTCTTGTAGAAATTACTAATCCTATAACAGAAGTTAAAATTTTAAATACTAATACAAATAAGATAATAGGAGCAGAAGTTGAAATCGAGAATGGACAAGCTAAGATAGATGGAGATACTTATATTCCGGGAGTTCCTAATTCAGGATCACCAATTTATCTTTCTTTCTACGATTCTGAAGGCGCCGTTACTGGAAAGTTATTGCCTACAGGAAATGTAATAGATAATATTGAAACGTCAATAGGTAAGATTGATATTTCCATCGTAGACTCAGCAAATCCGCTAGTATTTATAAATGCTAGAGATCTTGGCTTAAAGGGTACTGAGTTACCAGATGAGCTTACAGAGGAAAATTTAAAGTTAATAGAAGAAGTACGTTCTATAGCTGCCGAGATGTGTGGCTTTGCAAGCAAAGAAGAAGCAACAAAAAAATCTCCAGCAGTACCAAAATCTACACTAGTATCAGCACCTGCTGAATATATAGATTTAAGTGGAAGCAAAAGAAGCAAGGAAGATATGGATTTAGTTATTAGAATGATGTCAATGCAAAAGCCCCATAGAGCTCTTGCAATAACAGGTGCAGTATGTACCACAGCAGCTGCAAGTATCGAAGGGACTTTAGTAAATAAATTAATACAAAAAGGAGATGATAAAATAAGGATTGCTCATCCAGGAGGCATAATGGAAACAGTGGCTAAAGTTAAGGATGGAAGAGTTGAATGTGTAAAGGTTGTGAGAACAGCAAGAAAAATAATGGATGGCTATGTTTATACAAGAGAAACATATAAATAAAATTGTATACAGGTATACTAGAATACAAGTATACAGTATTGCTGGCGAATAGTTGCCAAATGTATAATAGGTTATTAGGAACTAAAACCATAAAAAGTGACTTAAAAATTGAGCATAGTGATGGAATAATAGATTTATCAATAAAATATAAAAAAAATGGGAAAGGTATTATCATTAATTCTGTTTAAGGTCATAGAATTGCTAAAAAGATCATGACTGGTACAGATTACTATGATAATGAATAGGTGAGAATATGTTAGCACTTTTAGGATATACAATGATTATTGTATTTATGATACTTCTTCTTACAAAGAAAATTTCTCCCTTTGTAGGGCTGATAATGATTTCTTTGACTTTTGGAATAATAGTATGTCTTGTTCAAGGTGTACCAATTCTTGATGCCTTTAAGTGGATAAAAGAAGGTCTCTTCTACAAGGTAGTAGGTGGTAAAGTTAAAGCAGGAACCGCAGGAACTGCAGTATTACTATTATTTGCAATTTTATTCTTCAGTATTATGTTAGATGTAGGATTATTTGAACCTATGTGTATCGGACTTATAAAAATGGCAAAAGGTGATCCACTTAGAATTTGTCTTGCAACAGCATTTATATCTATGGTAGTTTCTCTTGATGGAGACGGTACTACAACTGTTCTTATCGTAACAGCATCCGTACTAACGTTATTTAAGAAGCTCAAGATGAATAAGCTTTATCTGGCACTGCTCATAGCTATACCAAACTCTATTTTAAATTATGTTCCATGGAGTGGTCCAATGGCAAGAGCGATGCCTGTACTTAATCTTGGAGCAAGAGAATTTTTCCTTCCAGTAGTACCTGGAATTCTTGTAGCACTTGTATATGCAACATATATGGCATGGAACCTTGGAATGAAGGAAAGAAAAAGGCTTAACTATCATCCAAGTAATTTAAAAGCAAATGGCGGTAATGCAGAAGTAGCAGCTACTGCATTAGCTGTAAATGAACATGATATTAATGAGATAATACATGAATTAAAAGAAAGTAACAAAGAGTTAAAGAGACCAAAGCTTTTCTGGTTTAACCTTGTACTTACAATTGGAGTAATGACTCTTTTAATTATGGATGTTATGGATGGTGGAGTTGTATTCCTTGTGGCAACAGCACTTGCACTAATGGTTAATTACAAGGATCCAGGACTTCAAGCAAAGAGACTTGTTGCAAATGGTGAAGAAGCATTAGGTCCTGTAAGCCTTGTGTTTGGAGCTGGTGTAATCATGGGAGTATTGAATGGTAGTGGAATGAGTGCTGCTATAGCAAATCACATTGTTTCAATAATACCTTCTTCAATGGGGGTTTATGTACCTTTATTCCTTGCATTAGTTTCCTTACCAGCACTTATTTTCTTGCCAAATGATGCATTCTATTTTGGAATACTTCCTGTTATAGCTCCAATAGCATATTCTTACGGAGCAACACCTGTAGAGGTTGGGGTTGCATCCCTTATAGGACAAGCAACAAGATTCTGTAGCCCATTGGTTGCATTCTTATATGTACTTGTTGAAAGAACAGAAGTTAACTTTGCAGATTATCAGAAGGCATTCTTTAAATGGGCACTTCCACTGTTCTTTATACATCTATTTATGGCAATAATAACTGGAGCAATTCCAATTCGTTAATGAAGTGAAACTTGAATCAGATGGGGTTTCAATCCCACCTGATTCCTAGTTGAACGAATCCAGGGACATAGCCGCTCGCAACGTACGCTTTGAAGAAGAGGGAGTATTAGAGCGGGTAGTCATCGGATAAAGAGAGATTATTTAAGGTAAGAAAAATTGGAGGATAAAAAATGGTAGAAGTTATTGAAAAAGGAGCTTATCTATACAAAGGTGAAAGTATAATAGGCTTTGAGAATGAAATTTCAAAAGAAGATTTAGCTCGTGTGTTAAAAGAAAAGGGAGAAAACCCTGTTGATTTAGATAAGTTAGTAAATCCCAAAGAAGCTAGTAAGAACACTATGGCGTACGATATCATTATGAAGCATAATACCTCAGGAGATTCAGAAAATCTAAAATTAAAATTTGATGCATTAACATCTCACGACCTTACTTTTGTTGGTATCATACAAACAGCCAAGGCAAGTGGATTGCAGCAATTCCCAATACCTTATGTTTTAACTAACTGTCACAACAGCTTATGTGCAGTTGGTGGAACTATAAATGAAGATGACCATGTATTTGGATTATCTGCAGTAAAAAAATACGGCGGAATATATGTACCTGCTAACGTAGCAGTTATACATCAATATATGAGAGAAGAAATGGCTTCATGTGGAAGTATGATTTTAGGATCTGACAGTCACACAAGATATGGAGCACTTGGAACTATGGCTATTGGAGAAGGTGGAGGAGAATTAGTTAAGCAACTTTTAAGCAAAACTTATGATGTTCCTCGTCCAGAAGTTATAGCTATATATTTAGAAGGAAAACCTCGCAAAGGAGTAGGACCTCAAGACGTTGCCCTTGCAATAATAGGTGCTACATTCAAAAAGGGTGTTGTTAAGAACAAGGTTATGGAATTCGTAGGACCAGGTGTATCAAACCTTTCTGTAGATTTCAGAAACGGTATTGATGTTATGACAACAGAAACAACTTGTTTAAGTTCTATATGGACTACAGATGAAAAAGTAAAAGAATTCTTTGAAGTTCACAAACGTCCAGAGGCATACAAAGAGATGGCTCCAGGAACTGTAGCTTACTACGATGGACTAGTAAAAATAGATTTGAGCAAGGTAGAACCTATGATAGCTCTTCCTTTCCACCCAAGTAATGTGTACACTATAGCTGAACTTAATAAAAACCCTGAAGAAATACTTAAAGCTGTAGAAGCAGAGGCAATTAAGCTTCTTGATAACCCAAAGATTAAATTCAATCTTACAGATAAAATTGTAGACGGAAGAATTAAAGTTGATCAAGGAATTATTGCAGGATGCTCTGGTGGAACTTTTGAAAATATATACAAGGCTGCAAGAATACTTAAGAATGCTTCAACTGGAGATGACTATTTCAATATGAATGTATATCCAGCTAGCCAGCCAGTATATTTAGAACTTCTAAAGAACGGTGCTTTAGCAGATTTAACAGAATCAGGGGTAATAATAAAGCCAGCTTTCTGTGGACCATGCTTTGGTGCAGGAGATACCCCATCAAACAATGCATTTAGTATTAGACATACTACAAGAAACTTTCCAAATAGAGAAGGTTCAAAGCCAGGAGTGGGACAAATTTCTTCTGTAGCTCTTATGGATGCTTTATCAATTGCAGCTACAGCTTTAAATGGTGGTTATTTAACACCAGCTACTGAAATAGACTTTGATGATGCTGAGCCAACTTACAACTTTGATCGTAAGGTATACGAAAATAGAATAAACCAAAGTTTTAACAAGGGTAATGCTGAGGCAGAATTAAAGTATGGCCCTAGCATAGCAGATTGGCCAGAAATGTATGCATTAGAAGATAATGTACTATTAAAAATGGTTTCTGTAATTCATGATCCTGTTACTACTACAGATGAACTTATACCATCAGGAGAAACTTCATCTTATCGTTCAGATCCTAATAAGCTTTCAGAGTTTACTTTAAGTAGAAGGGATCCTGAATATGTAGGAAGAGCAAAAGCAACTAGAGAGTTAGAAAAAAATAGACAAGCATTTATAAAGGGAAATGGGGATGCAGACGTTAAGGAAACTAGAGCTATACTAGCTGAGATAATAGGAAAAGATAATGTTACAGCAGAAGAAGTAGATAACTTTGTTAAAAATACTAGTGTTGGAAGCACTATATTTGCTGTAAAACCTGGAGACGGATCTGCAAGAGAACAAGCAGCTTCTTGCCAAAAGGTATTAGGTGGTCTTGGAAACATCTCTATAGAATATGCAACAAAGAGATACAGAAGTAACCTTATAAACTGGGGGATGATTCCATTTACGATTCCAGAATCAGAAGACTTAAACTTTGAAGTTGGAGATTATATATTTGTAGAAGGAATAAAGGAAAAAATCAAAGAAGGCATTGAGGAAATGGAAGCTCAAGTTATAAGTATTAAAGGTAATAGAAAGATCAAACTTCAGTTAAAGAATTTAACTAATGATGAAAAAGATATTATTTTGGCTGGATCTTTAATTAATTATAATGCTTCAAAATAATGACTATATGAACTGTACTTTATTAAATACACAAGTATAAAATAAAAATTTATTTCACTAAGGTCTGGCTTTTCAATGCTACATTGGAGTCAGACCTTGATAGATTTTATAGAGTTGATGAATCAAGGACAAAGTCAACTTGGAAAAGGTACAAATGCTACTTTTACTATTCCAATATAGTTTGGTATAATGTATTCTAAAAAAGAATAGATAGGAGTAGCTATGGAAATCCAGCAATTGAAGTTTTTTTTAGAAGTTGTAAAGTACAAAAATTTTACTATAGCTGCAGCAGAGCTTTGCATATCCCAGTCTTCTTTATCTAAGCATATTAAGGCTTTAGAGAATGAATTGGGGGTCAAGCTTTTAGAAAGAAGTGCACGAAGCGTAAAGCTTACGGAAGCAGGAAGTGAATTTTTTGATTTTGCCGATGGAATTATTCAGTCATATAATGAGATGCAGGTAAAAATGAACACGTATAAGGAGAAGAATAAAAAAAAGTTGACTATAGGCACAATCCCGGTAATGAGTCAGTATGGTATAACCTCTTTAATAGTAAGATTTACAAAGCAACATGTCGATATTGATATTAATATTATTGAGGACAGGAGTCCAGAAATATTAGCGTTACTTGATGCCTCAAAAATAGATTTAGCATTTATTCGTACCATTGCCTTACCAGGAGATACTTATAAAGTAAATCCACTCATAGATGATGATTTAATAATGATGGTTCCAAAGGGTCATCCTTTTGCTAAAAAGTCATGTATAGATTTATCAGAAGCTTCTAAGGAGAACTTTATATTTTTAGACTCCGGTCCTGGTATTTATGACCTTTGTGTGGAAGCATGCAAAACATCGGGCTTTGAGCCACATGTTTTGTATGAGTATAGCAGGATAGAAACCATTATTGGAGTTGTATCCGAGGGGATAGGTGTGTCATTATTGATGAGAAGAGTACTAGATTTCTTTAATAATCAAGATATAGAAATTGTTGAGCTAAGTCGGAAGTTTAGTACTACTATTGCCCTAGTATCATTACCACATAAGAAACCTTCTGACACGGTAAAAAAGTTTACTTCATATACTAAGGAATGGGTTAAGAATAACAAATTATAATTTTCTATAAGAAGGGATATATTCCAATGAGGAATATATCCTTTCTTATTATGAATTGTTCCAAAGGAGCATAGTAAACTATAATAAAATAAAGTCTAATTAAGCAAATTGATGTCGATAATTGATGTAATTTTAAGGAGGAAAATAACAATGCCTATTGGAGTAATAGTTAACGCCTGTTCAGTGCTTTTCGGAGGTTTGATTGGAGCATTTCTAGGAGATAAGATACCAGAGAGATTACGTTTAGCGTTGCCTCTAACCTTTGGCGCAGCGTCAATGGGAATGGGAGTAATTTATACAGTAAAATTAAAAGTACTACCTGCAGTTATATTAGCTTTAATCCTTGGAAGTGCCATTGGTGAATTAATTAGATTAGAAGAAAAAATCGGAAAGTGGGCTCAAAGTGCTCGAGGACCTATCGAAAAATTATTTTCAGGTAAGAAAACAAGTGCTGCTCAAGTAGAGGTTGCAGCTACTTCAGATAACCAAAATGCTTTTATGGAAAAGTTTGTTGGAATATTAATCTTGTTTTGTGCCAGTGGAACTGGTATATTTGGTGCATTAAATGAAGGAATGACAGGAGACCACTCAATCCTACTTACAAAGTCAATCCTTGATTTCTTTACAGCTGGAATTTTTGCAACAAGCCTTGGATATTTAGTTGGATTTATTTGTATTCCACAAATCATTATACTAATGGCATTATTCTTTGGTGCAACTTTTATATTACCAATGACTACACCAGCGTTAATTGCTGATTTTACCTCTTTGGGTGGTATGATTATGCTAGCTACAGGTCTTCGTATAAGTGGTATAAAAGCTTTCCCAGTAGCTAATATGATACCAGGGTTGATTCTTGTAATGCCAATATCACATCTTTGGACTACTTTTATACACTAGTAATTTAACTGTAGAAAGAGGCACAATAAAGATTAATGCTAAGGCTTTTTTAGTAGGAGAGGATTTATGTGTGATAACCTCAGGGGGAGATAGTCCCCATAATTGAAAGTATTAATAGTAAATGAGATTTTTCAAGACAAAGAGGCTTAAGCAAATCTGCATATATAATATAGATATGTTTAAGCCTTAAGAGATTACTTATATAAAAAAACTTTTAAGTTATCTTTGTTATCAAGGGTGGCGAGCAGAACGTTTTTTACCTCAGTTTGGTATAAGTTTTCTAAGTTGGAAACAACCCAGCCTTCATCCCTAGATGTTTGTTTTAGCTCCTTGAAATTAATTCTGCCTTCTTTAATAATTATCCTTGGCAAATTAAAAGATTCTGTTTCTATTTGTAAGGTTGAAGGAGTAATTGGTTCATATTTTGGATGCAAAAAAACAGAAATGTTTCCATCGGCTTCCCAAATTGCTAAGGAAACTTTTTCTACATCATCTATTTTTTGCTGGCGCAATTCTTCTATTAAAACATCAATGGATATTCTTGCTTTTTTTAACCCTTTATAAAGAATTTCTCCATCCTGTACAATTGTAATTGGTGAACTATTAATAAGTCTTCTTAAAGATGGAAATTTAAGAATGCTGAATATACTACAAAGGTATAGAGCTACTAATACAATTGTTGATATGATGGACCCTTTTAAACCAAGATGTTCATCAGACAAAGGATGGGCAATAATATTTCCAATTACTAAAGCAATAACAAAATCAAGGAGTCTTAATTGGGAGATGGTACGCTGTCCTAAGAGTTTTGCAACAGTAAGCAAAAAGAAAAAAGCAATAATAGCGCGAAGAATCCACTCAATGTTGGTAAGCGCTTCCTGACCCTGTAAGAAATTCATATAATATACCTCCTTTATTCCAAAGATTTAACACTTATGTTATTTTAACCAATAAATAATAAAAAATTATTTTTTCTTAATTTATTAGGCTAGAAAAGGTATTTACAAATAATTAGCTGCATTAACCAATATACTGTATATATAATAAACTTTTTATAAGGTTACAACTTCAGGTTGAAAAAAAGAAAATGTTGCAGTAAACATGTGTAGTAGTACAATAGAACCATCGTAAAAATTCATATTACGATAAAAGAATAGACTGGAAATTTTAATTTAACTAGTTAATTTACGGATGGGAGTGTTGGTTAGTGTATCTATATTATGAGATAATTTTAGAGTTTTCTTTGCTACCGTTAACTAATAACTTTAAGTTAAGTGAGCACGTTAAGGGAATAGGAGATTGTGCCCATAAATTTAATTTAGAAAATGAAGACAACAGTGTATTTCCATATGATATTGATAATAATAAATTGAGTTGTTTTTTAAGGGTAAATAAGAATACTGACAATACAATAGTTGTAGAAAGTTTTAAGAAATTATTATGTGATAATAGATTTGAGTGGTTTAGAGCAAATGAAAATATAGAACTGGAGAAAAGGGTAGAGACCCTTATGATTAGTAGAATAGAAAGAGAAGTTTGTGTATATATGTTAAAGGAGATCAGTGACATTAAGAGCCCTTTATTAAACGTTGAGGATTATGAGAAGTTTCTGAATTCGGAAAAAAGCTGCTGTAATGAAGAGGAAGATAGCAAACTTAATCTCAATGGCGCTTTTTCAATCTTTAAAGATATTGTAGGCTTACAAGAGTTTAAAAATGAGATGAAAGCTATTGCCAGGTTTGCTGATTACAGCAGGAAAATAAAAAATGAGTTCAATACAAAAGTTATGTTTCCCTATCATTATGTGTTTACTATTGATGAAGGAATGGGCATAACCTCTATATTAAAGCTTATGGCAGAATATCTTAATAAACTAGGCATTTTAAATTCATCTAGTGTTATAGAATACAAAAGACCTGCAGCCTCTGAGACAGGTGGAGAAAGTAAAATTGGACATTTTAGGGCAGTTAAAGATTATGGAATAGTAGCAATTGATGTAACGGGATATCTTGATGATACAGAAGCCTATTTCAATAAACTTATGGACATACTATGGGAGTTTAGAGGGAAAGTAATATTTGTATTTATAAATAGCTGCAGAGACGGATTAAAGTTAAACAGTCTTTTAGAAAAAATAAAAAGTAAAGTAAACTGTCATCACATTGATTTTAAGCCTTATACAGATGAAGAACTATTTAAAATTACAGACAAACTTCTGAATAATGATGGATTTCAGTTAGATGTACAGGCAAAGGAATATTTTCGAAGCATAATAGATACTGAAAAGGAAATGGGAAACTTTCAAAATATAAGGACTATCCAGAAGATAATTGATGAGGTCTGGGTAGAAAAACTGTTCAGGCTGAATGAGATGAACTTAAATGGGACTTATGATATTTTAACCGTAGAAGATTTTAAGGCAGTAGAAGATGATACTAATGTAATAAAAAAGGATATATGGGACGAGTTAAATGAAATTGTAGGACTTGATGAGGTAAAGAAAAGAATAAAAGAGATAGCAGCAAATACACGAATAAAAAAGAAATTAAGAGAGATAGGAGTAGCAGAGGGAAATAATTGTTATCATATGTTTTTTTTAGGAAATCCAGGTACAGGAAAGACCACTGTAGCAAGAATACTTGGGAAAATATTTAGACAAATAGGCATACTTGAAAAAGGAGAGGTTCATGAGGTAAGTCGTGAAGGTCTCGTAGGAAAGTTTGTAGGACAGACTGCACCTAAGGTGAGGGAAAAGGTAAAAGAGGCTTTAGGATCGATTCTTTTTATAGATGAAGCCTATAGTATTTTTGGTGGAGAGGATAAAGTGGACTTTGGTCATGAGGCAGTATCAACCTTGGTAAAAGAAATGGAAGATAATCGAGATAAGTTTATAGTTATAATGGCTGGTTATCCTAAGGAAATGGAGACTTTTATGAATATGAATCCAGGACTTAAGGAAAGAGTTCCCTACAAAATTGAATTTCCAAATTACGATGCAAAAGATTTAACCGAAATATTTTTCAAGATTCTAGGAAAGGATTATATACTTGAGTCTGGTGTATACGAAAAGATATATGAGCTATTCTTAAAGATTTGCAGTAACGCTGGGAAAAACTTTTCAAATGGAAGAGTTTCTAGAAATATTGCGGAGAGACTTAAGATTAAACATTCTATGAGAATATGTGAAGAGAATAGTTTCTCAAGGGAAGGTCTACTTAGCATAAAATTAAAGGATGTCAATGCTTTATATGAGGATGTTGATATACTTGATAAAATTAACAATTCTAGGGGGGAAAATAAGATAATAGGATTTAGGGATAACTAAAATAAACTTATCCAAGCACGTTTTCAAAATATAGCACATAATATAATTTGGTAACACTTTAAAGAGAAGGAATAGTATGTATAATAATTATAGGATGTATTCATATCCTTATTGTGGTCAAATACCAATGTGTAATTTAGACAGCATGTATAATACTTATCAATACCCTTGCTTCGCTAACACAACAATGTATGACCCGGCTTTTTCAAGATATTTTGCTGACGAGGATATTTCTTTGAAGGATGAACTAGATACTGTTTCAGAATTTGACTCTTTAGAATCCTTTGACGATGATCGTTTAGCTAGAATGAAGGATTATGGACCACAACCCTTTGTAATTAATATTAATGAAGCTAGCAAGCAAAATAAAACTTTCCGTACCGCATTATGGACAGGAAAACATCTGCAAGTTACTTTGATGAGTATTAATGTTGGCGATGACATAGGTTTAGAGATTCATCCCAATATTGATCAGTTTATACGTATTGAAGAAGGCCAAGGAATTGTTAGAATGGGAAAAAGTAAAGGTACATTAGATTTTCAAGCAAGAGTTTATGATGATTCTGCAATCATGATACCTGCTGGCACGTGGCACAATGTTATAAATACAGGGAATAAACCACTTAAGGTATATGCTATCTATGCACCGCCTCAACACCCACATGGTACAGTTCATGTAACTAAAGAGGATGCAGAAGCTAATGAAAAGAATCATCACTAATTAAGACCAATTTTTATCCTGTCAAATATAATTATAATACCACCCTATTAATTTTATGATAATAGCAGTAATTAATAGGGTGGTATTTATGTTTCTAATTTCATTAATACAGCTAAAGATGAAGCTTGTAACTATCAGTAAGGCAAAAAAATAATAACATAATCTTAGAGTTCATATATTTTATGTATGAGAATAATAAGGAGGTTGCTATGTCTATTTATTACGATATCAAAACTATTAGAGAACTTCTAGGAGATCAGCGTTCAAGTCAGCAAAAGGAGTTTACGTTAGAAGAACTGTCTCAAAATGATGGAAGCGGGGGTAAACCTGCTTATGTGGCTGTAGGAGGCATAGTATATGATGTAAGCATTCAAGCAGCTTGGGGTGGAGGAACTCACTTTGGGCTAACTGCTGGCAAAGACTTAACGGAGCAGTTTACGTCATGTCATAGGACAGCGCAAATATTAAATAATCTACCTAAAGTTGGAGTATTGAAAACTGCGAGGTGGAAAGGCCTTGAATAGAAAAGAGTTTTGTCCAGTAGTACAGAAAAAAGAGACTACTGCAAGTAACTTAACTAACATGGTATTAGATGAATTAAGAAATAGAGAAGTTAAAAAGCTAAATGCCATATGGGTTGAAGCGACTGGATGTTCGGGAAACAGAATATCACTTCTTAATGCAAAAGACCCAGATATGGTTTATTAAATGAAGATTATAAAACTTCATAATACTTATAACTCAATAAAAAGGCTTTAGCATTAAATATAATGTTAGAGCCTTTTTATATAAAGTCTAATTTTCATAGAAATTTACAATATTATTTTACGTAAACGAGTCTAATTATCTCCCCATATTTTATGTAAATAGGTGTGGTATCTGGAAATGCTTTACCGTTAATAGTAAAAAAATTGGATTTCTATCAAACTTGTTTGGTTTATACAGTCCAGGACAAACCTTCTCTAATTTTGGTTGAGGTATTTGCCACTGATGAAAGAGCAAAATGTAATCTTTATATTGAAAGAACTAGAAAGCTGAGAGATTATATAGAACATAGCTCATTTGCACTTCATTGAGAGATATTCAATGAAGTGCAAATGAACTATATAGTAATATAAACTACTTTTTAAAAATAATTATTTTCCAAGAAGAATCTAACTCTGCTAAGGCAACTTGATTTTCATAATTTTGAATTCCTTGTTTTTTGAGTTGTGACAGAAGCCAAGACTTGTTTTTACTGATATGTTTTAAGTTGCTTTCGATAATCCTTCCATCCAATATTAATGGTAGAGTAAGTGGCTTGTTTGTAGAGTTAATGTTCAAATCCTTTAGCGTAACAGGCTTATTTTCACTCTTTGGGAAAACAGATATATTTCCTTGTGGCTCGAAGACTGCTGTTTGAATATCTGACATCTTATCATAGCCTTGCTGTCTCAAAAGACCCTGAAGTTGATTTAATGTAAGGCTCAGGCTTTTTAACGCTTTCATATTGATCTGTCCATTCTCAATTAGTATAGTAGCTGTGTGTTCAAAAATTGGTGTAAACTTATTTATTAGTGCTAGACGTGCGACAACAAGCATAAGTACTACTAATAATCCAGTGCCATAAACAGATTTTATTACTACCTTATCTACTAAAGGTTCTGCAGCTACATTTGCAAGAACCATCAGACCTGCCATTTCATAGGCTGTCATTTCAGCTATAGCTTTTTTGGTTAATATCCTCGTGGAGAGGTATGTAAAAAAATAAACTAAAAATACTCTTGCAGAGTAAGTAAATAATGTATACATAGTATCCTCCTATCTTTAAATTTCTATTGGAGTTAAGGACCTGAGAAAGGCTTTATAACTAAATTTAAAGATTCTTTTAGTGCTCCTATATATTCTAAAGCACTTTCTTGATTATATTTTACAGTTGTCTCTAACTGACCTATTGTATGCTCAAAGGTTGTAAGTGCTTCTGTTGAATTATTCATCTGAATAAGAAATCGTTTTTTACTAAATGTATTTTTAAACTGAAAAGTGTACTTATTAGCTTCTTTCCAGTCTTCATTTTTGATATTTTCTTCAATTTTATTTAATTGATAACTCATAATATTGAGTGGTAAAATATTATGAAACATAATCCATAAGCTTGCGAATGCTAGTATCCAAGCAGCCATTAGTTTATATCTTATGTCAATCTTATCAAACACTAATTTTTCACCCCCAGTATGTGATATCTAGCTTAAAATAAATACATAAAATATTATTTTCATTATGTTAGTATTACTAGAAATGCAATTTATTATTCTATAGTGAATAGATATAAAAAGCAATGTTAACACTATTATTTTTCATATTAATTGTACCTAGTGGAATTCTTTAAAAACATAAGTTAAAGACGGTTGATAACTTAACTAAGGCTGTTCAGCTAGTTATTTAAAAATAAAAAAGGGCAAAAAGAAATATATACATCATTACTAAACATCTATCTTAGTTATAATGTATATATTTCTTACTAAAACTAACAAAGTACCATATGAATTTTACAATTTTATATTTTTTAATTAAGATAAACAAAATAATGAGAAGTTTTTAACCTAGAGCACTATCCAAATTATTAATGTACCCATATAGTATTTTTTTAAGGTCTAATATATCCTTCATCTCGTAATATCCAGATTTTTTATAAATATAGTTTACGGCACTAATAGCACCTAGTGCAAAAGCTTTTCTTGAAAAAGATTCATGGCTTATCTCTATTTTATCGTCTTCACCAATTATTAAAACTTCATGCTTTCCTACTACGCCACCAGCACGTACTGCATGAATAGGTATATCTTTATTGTATACTCCAGCTGTTCCAAGTCCATTTTCTATTTCATAGGACAGCTTTAATGCAGTACCTGAAGGTGCATCCTTTTTATTTTTGTGGTGGATTTCTGTGATTTGAAAATCGTAGTTGCTTAATATATTGGCTGCAATATTACTTAAAAGCATCACCACGTTGACACCTAAGGTAATATTTGGTGCATATACTATTCCATTGTTAAACTTATGAGCTATATTTTGAAGCTTATCAATATCTTCTGTAGTAAAACCTGTTGTACCTATAACCAAGTTAACTTTCATTTTCGATAGTATTTTAGCATTTTCTAAAGTTGCCTTGGGACTGGAGAAGTCTATAACTACATCTGGCTTGGTTTTAAAGATAACATATTCTAATTCGTCAGAGGTGCTTATCTTTACATCTGCTTTATAGTTTCTTAGAAGTTCACCTAAATCCATTCCTTTTTTTGTACTATTTGGACTGCATATAGCTGCAACAATTTTCATATTATCCTGTTCTAAAATTCCCTTTGCGATATGTTGCCCTGTTTTGCCTAAACCTATTAAACCTACTTTAATCATAATAAATACCTCCATTTTAACGCTTACGAGGTTAGCTGACGGATTCGGACAGAAGGTCTATCCCTACTCAATATTAATTGAGATTCACCCCTAGGAAACGGTTCCCCCGCTCTTTTAGATTCAGCGTCTATTAAATATTAACAACTTGATTATATATTTAAAGTTGTTTGTTGTCAATATTAAGTAATTTTTAAAATTCCGATATTTGATCTTAGTTTACAATTTGTACAAATTTTTAATTTTTTATATCTGTTTGTAAATCAGTATCTAATAAAGGTTTTTGTTACAAATTTTGAGAAATTGTTAAATTATTATTTACATAATCTTAATATTGTCCTATACTATTTATGGATTTAGTAAAGTAATATATTGCATTTAGCCTTAGTTTCTGTAAAAGGCTATCTTGTTTGACTGTTATGATGAAACTGCAGAATAGTTTAACTAACTCATATAATCATAAGCAATCATGTATTTAAATATTTAGAACGAAAACATTCGAAAAGGGGGAATTGCTTTAAGATAAAATATGTCTTAAAGTAAATTAAAAATGTCAGAAAAATATGTTATAAAACCTGTGTATCAAAAAATAGCAATAGACATAGCTAATAGAATAGTATCAGGAGACTTCTCCATAGGTGAGAGGCTTCATGGCAGATCATCTCTTGCAAGTCACTATAATGTTTCGCCTGAAACGATTAGAAGAGCAATGACACTTTTGAATGATATGGATATCGTAGAAGTAACAAAAGGCAGTGGAATTCTAATCAAATCTGTAGATAACTGCTTGAAGTTTATAGATAAATTTAAAGATATAGGTTCTATGAACTCTTTCAAAAAAGAGATTTTAGAGCTGCAAGATGAAAAAAATGCGTTAGAAAGAAAAATCGATGGAATAATTAATGAACTTATAGACTATTCTAATAGATTTACTAGTACTAATCCTTTTGTGCCCTTTGAGTTTGAAATACAAAAAGGACTTGATATTATTGGAAAAACTATATCGGAAACTAAGTTTTGGCAAAACACAAGTGCCACTATAATAGGCATAAGAAGGAGAGGAAGCTTGATACTTTCTCCGGGTCCTTATGCTATATTCGAAGAAGGAGATATATTTATAGCAATAGGTGACGAAGAAAGCTATTATAGAATAAAAAAGTTCCTTTATGAAGAAAGTCATATATAAATTCTATTTAAAGTGTATAAAGCAGGTTATGGTAGTTTTACATCACCATAATCTGTTTTTCTTTATTTTTAAGAATAGGCAGCTTTAGTTAAGAGCGTATTTTTCTTAAAAAGTGTTAGTTTTAGAGATTCTATTTTTCTTATTTATCCGATGACTACCCGCTCTAATACCCTCATCTGATTCAAGTTTACACTTCATCAGAAAATTGCCCTTTACAAAGTAACAACTTTGTGTTAAATTAAAGTTGTTGATTTACAAAAGGAGGGATTGTTGTGATAGAGTTTAAAAATGTAAGTATGCGTATAAGTGATAGGACAATTATTGACAGTATAAGCTTAACAATAAATAGAGGAGAACTAGTAACCTTTGTTGGTCCAAGTGGATGCGGAAAAACTACTACGCTAAAAATGATTAATAAGTTAATAACTCCAACTTCCGGTGAAATTTTTATAAACGGAAATAAACTTGAATATGAAGATACTATTAAGCTTAGGAGAAATATGGGGTATGTAATACAACAAACTGGTCTGTTTCCTCACATGACTATAGCTGAAAATATAGCCTTAATACCTAATATAGAGAAAAAGAATAGTAAGGAAACATTGAAAAAAGTTGAAGAATTACTTAATTTAGTAGACATGAATCCTAAAGATTATATGAATAAATATCCTAGTGAATTAAGTGGCGGGCAGCAGCAAAGAGTGGGCATAGCAAGAGCTTTTGCTATGAGTCCAGAAATAATACTAATGGATGAGCCTTTTAGTGCTTTAGATCCAATAACTAGAAATCAGCTTCAAGATGAAATATATAATATTCAACAAAATTTTAAGAAAACAATTATTTTTGTAACTCATGACATGGATGAAGCTATAAAATTGGCAGATAGAATATGTATTATGGGAGAAGGCCATATATTACAGTTTGATACTCCAGAGGAAATATTAAAAAATCCATCAAATGAATTTGTAAGGGAATTTATTGGTGAGAATAGAATATGGAATCAGCCAGAGTTAATTAAAGCAAAGGATATTATGATAAAGGAGCCAATAAAATCTAGCGCTGAGAGAACAACTCTTCAGGCAGTTGAAATAATGAAATCAAACCATGTAGACAGTTTGCTTGTTACAAATAACCAAGGTAATTTAATTGGACTTATTACCTTAAAGGAAATTAGAGCTAGCATGGATAAGAATAACAGACTAAAAGATATTATGGAGACAAATGTAATAACAGTGAATTTTGAAGATTCTATATTAAGTGTTCTTAAAAAAATGGATAAGTATAGTATAGGATATATTCCTGTCATAGATAACAAATCAGTTTTAGTGGGGCTTATTACCAGAAGTAGTCTTTTATCGGTGATGAGTGGTCAATTTCTTAACAAGGAGGCGAGTGCCTAATGAATACAATTAATAGCTTTTTAGACTTTACTATAGACAGAAAAGCTCAAATATATAGTTTGTTTGTAGAGCATATACAGTTAACTATGTTTGCAGTTTTAATATCTATAATGATAGGAATCCCTTTGGGCATGGTTATAGTCAGAAGAAAGAGAGTTTCTTCTGCAGTGATTGGCATAGCAAACATCATACAGTCAATACCAAGCCTAGCCTTGTTAGGTTTTTTAATTCCGGCTTTAGGGATAGGGAGTAAACCAGCAATCGCTATGGTAGTACTATATTCTCTGCTTCCAATTATAAAAAATACTTTTACTGGACTTACTAATGTAAATATGGCTACAATTGAAGCTGCTGAAGGAATAGGACTTACCAAGAGGCAAATTCTATTGAAGATACGACTTCCTTTAGCAATGCCAATTATAATGTCTGGTATAAGAATATCTGCAGTTACCGCCGTAGGTCTTATGACTATTGCTGCTTTTGTAGGGGCCGGCGGGTTAGGTTATTTAGTGTTTTCAGGTGTACAAACTGTCAATAATAATATGATATTAGCAGGTGCAATCCCAGCATGTTTTCTGGCTATATTTTTAGACTTTATTATTGGAAAAATTGAAAATGTGGCTATACCAGAAGGTATAAAAGTTTCAAGTAATAAGTCCTATAAAAAAACTTATAAGAGCATTACTACACTGTTAGGCAGTAAAAGGCGAAAAAGTGTTTTGGCGGCAATTCTCTCAATAGTTTTTTTTACCTTTGTTTTTCTAGCACATAATGGGGTTGGTAAAAAAACAATAGTGGTTGGCTCAAAAAACTTTAATGAGCAGTTAATTATTGGTAATATGCTTTCATCACTGATAGAAAAAAATACAGATTACAAGGTAGACAGAAAATTAAATTTAGGTGGCACTAATGTACTTTTTACTGCTATGAAATCTGGAGATGTAGATTTATATGTGGAATACACCGGCACAGGTCTTGTAAATATAATGAAAGAAGATTCAATAAGTGATGCAGATAAAGTATATGATATAGTAAAAGATTACTTTGAGAAAGAATATGATATGGAGTGGTTAAGACCCTTAGGTTTTAATAATACCTATGTATTAGCTATGAAAAAAGAGCTGGCAGATAAGTATGATGTAAATACCATATCTGATTTAAGTAAAGTAAGCACAAGTATGAGCTTAGGTAGTACTATGGAATTTGCTAATAGATCAGACGGATACCTTGGACTACAAAAAGAATATGGCTTAAAATTCAATACTGTAAAGGGATTAGAGGGGGGGCTTCGTTATTCTTCTTTGGAAAGTGATGAAACACAGGTAGCGGATGCCTTTTCTACAGACGGTCTGTTAAAAAAATTTGATTTAAAGCTACTTAAGGACGATAAAAATTTCTTTCCTCCATACTACGCAGTTCCTTTGGTAAGAAAAGATACATTAGAAAAATATCCGGAACTTAAATCCTTGATATTAAGTTTAGAAGGAAAGTTTACAGATGAAGATATGAGAAGTCTCAATTATAGAGCTGATAACGGTGAAGATCCTAGACTAATTGCAGAAGAATTCTTAAAAGATAAAGGGTTGATAGAGTAAATAGATTCCTTGTATAAGATTACTGGTAGTAATAAAAAAGGGACTGCAGAAAAGCAAAAGAATCTATACAGATATTTCAAATTCAAAAAATATATTTTTACGAATGAAAAAGTTGGTAAGTGTTTACCAACTTTTCATTTTTGCCAATAATAAATACCATAGTTTAACTTGTGGGTGTGATTTATCTATCAGTAATATGATTAATTTACTTATGAATAAATCAATTACAAAACAAATGTATTAAATATTATACTTTTCCAGCAGGCTCCCTAGTTACTTTTGGATTATTAAAGCTAGGTGCAGTTGGTGATGGATCATCGAAAAATCTTCCTGGTGTAGATAAATCAAATCTATACAAGATTATTATGAGTAAGTAAACGAAGGTTTATTTTTAATCTATATAGAGAGATGAGAAATAGCGTAGATCATATAACAAGAGAATTTAAAGTATTCTTCTGGTTTTAAGCTAAAGTATTAAAGATATCCTTTGCAACATGATCATCAGTTTGAGGGCTAAAGTTTAATATCATCACTTCCAGACAATTTCAATAAATGATCCATTGAAGCTGAAGCGGTATCCTCACTGGTAAGAATAACTAAATAGTCACCTAAATAAATCGCTGTATTTCCTTTAGGTATAAATTCCTTTTCGCCCCTTCTAATTCCCACAATTAAACATTTAGCAGGCCAGGTTACATCTTTTATTTTTTTGCCTTCTAATGTTGAACCTACGCATACTGGAATCTCAATAACTATTTTAGTTTTATCTTCTCCTTCAAAGTTGCTGTTATTTTTGTTTAAAATTCTTTCTAAGAGTGCTTCGTATACAGGCTTAGAATTCATTGTATCTGCTACTATGTAGGAAATTAAAGATATCATTGCTATTGGAAGTAAGTGAGTAAACGATCCTGTCATCTCAGTAATTAGAATACTTCCTGTTATAGGTGACTTTACTATTGCTGAAAAATAACCTGCCATAGCAAGAATTATAAAGTTATCTTTATACATATGATCAAAGCCAAAGAAATAGCTTAACCCATCGCAATATATATTTCCTATTAATGCTCCTAGTACTAAAAGAGGAAGAAATATACCGCCGGGAGCAGAGGAACCAAAGCATATCATAGTAAAACAGAACTTTATTATTAAAATAATTATTAGCAGCTTAATTGAGAAAGAGGTGCTCATGATGGAAGTAACTAAGTCACTACCTCCTCCTAAAACCTCTGGTAAAAACAATCCTAGTACAGCGGCTAATAGAAATGGGATAATAGGACGTGCCTCTGTCGGAAGCCACTTTTGCTTTGAATATAGAGTTTGTGTACCTAACAGTATTTTATTAAAAAGTACACCTAAGACTCCAACTAGAATACCAAGTATAGCTATGTATGCATAATTTTCAAGAGGCAACTGGCCAAGATGTTGAAAATTAAAAATTGGACTAAGACCAAAAAAGTGTTTTGCAATAAAAGAGGATGTAATGGAAGCTGCTAGTGCTGAAGTCATAACTATAGGAGAAAAGTTTTTATGGACCTCTTCCAGTGCAAAAATAGCGCCTGCCAAAGGAGCGCTAAAAGCAGCTGAAAGGCCTGCACTAGCACCACTTGTAACAAGAAGTTTTTCTTCGATTTTTATTCTCTTAAGTATTCTACTCACACCTTGTCCTACTGCGGCGCCTATTTGTATAGATGGACCCTCTCTTCCTAAAGATAGACCAGCACCTATGCAGAGAACTCCTCCAATGAACTTACCTACAATTACACTTAGCCAGTTCATATTTAATTTTCCTACTAAAATACCTTCAACCTGTGGTATACCGCTACCGGAAGTCATAGGATCTTTTTTTACAACCAGTCCAACTATATATCCCATAATTACCACCAACAACACCCACAGAGGAATCATCCATGTGTTCTTTAGTTGCAGAGAGTATATATATCTTGAAAAGTTTATTGCACCTTCCAATAAAAATCTGTAGAAGGTGGCGACTAAACCAGCAAAAAAGCCTACAATTACGCTCTCTATTATTATTTTTAATCTGAAACTATGCCAATGAGATAATGTTTTTTGTATGTTACTAGGGTTATGCGTATTAATGTTATTTAAAAAATTCATAAAAGCATCTCCATATCTTAGTCAATGAAATTCTAGATATCTTCCTATTAATATACATAAGATTTTTTTGTCTAGGAATTTATGTCTATATTACGATAAGTATTATAACATAGATAATGTAAGAATGCATTTTTAGATTTGAGAGATAATATTATCGGTTGCTATATGGACATAGTCAAGGAGGATAAATAATATTATGGAAAAAAAACATCAAGGATTATCAGCAGGACATCTTACAATGATGGCATTGGGTTCTGTTATAGGAGGTTCATTTTTTATTGGTACAGCCGTAGCTATTAATGCGGCAGGACCCGTCGTTCTAATATCTTATATACTAGGAGGAATATTAATTTATTTTATACTATATGCTTTGTCTGAAATGACTGTGGCAAATCCCCACTCTGGTTCTTTTCGTACTTTGGCAGCACGTTACTTCGGGCCAGGAACTGGGTTTGTTGTTGGTTGGGTATATTGGACTGGAATGATTCTATCTATGTCTAGTGAAGCTACTGCGGTTTCAATTTTGATACGTAATTGGTTTCCTAACATAGCTATATCCTTAATGGGAAGCTTAATAATAATAGGTGTTACTCTGCTTAATTTATTAGGAGCGAGAAGGATAAGCAAGGTGGCAAGCAGCCTCTCTGCAGTAAAGTTACTGGCAATAGTCTCCTTCATTGTTATATCAATCTTGCTAGTTATGGGTGTATTCCCCAGGACTTCGGCAATTGGTATTGGGGAACTTGCAAGAGAACCGCTTATGCCAGGAGGAGTAAAGGGAATTGCAGGAAGTATGCTTATAGTCATATTTGCCTATGCAGGTTTTGAAATAATTGCATTAGCTGCTTCGGAAGCGGCTAACCCTGAGGAAACAATTCCTAAAGCAATCAGGAATACTGTTTTAGGTCTTGTAGGTTTATATATACTTTCTGCCCTTGCTTTGCTTCCTCTAGTTCTAACATCTGCCCTCACAGAAAATATGAGTCCCATGGTAACGGCTCTTAATAGATGGGGAATGGGATGGGTTAGTACCGCTATGAATCTGGTACTTATGACAGCTATACTCTCTGCCTCATTAGCATCTATGTTTGGAATTGGAAGAATGATGAGATCTCTGGCAGATGAGGATCAGGCGCCAAAGTGGTTGAAAGATAAGGGTGATGTGCCTTATCGGGGAATGATTTTTTCTGGTTTTGCTATGCTATTAACATTATGGTTAGGTCTTTTGTTTCCAAGAATGTATCTATTCCTGATAAGTTCAGGTGGCTTTGCTCTTCTCTTTACATATGCCGTAATTTTGGCTATTCATATACGATTTCGTAAAATGGATGGATGTCCTCCAGAAGGAAAGTGCCAGATGCCTGGATTCCCTTATAGTTCTTGGTTGGCTTTAATAGGTACAATTGTAATCATCTTAAGTATGCCAATTATTTCAGGGCAGGGATCAGGGCTTATAGCTGGGATTGCAATGGTATCAGTATTTTCATTAATTTACGTGGCAATGAAATTTTTCAGTGGATCTCAAGTCAAAAGCACCACTGATGCAAGTAGGAATATTAAAAGGTATCACGGGAAGTTTGTAACAGAGTTCTCAAGGGAGCTAACAGAAGAGACTAACAGGAAAGACAAAGTAAAACCAATAAGAAAGAGAAGAAATAAAGAATAGATTTATCTAAAAGGGTATTTATTAGAATAATATATCCCTTTATCTATATAAAGATTTAATATAGATGAAGTTGTTGTAATTTCCTAGGTTGTGCAGGTAATATATTATATGTCTATCCAAAGGTTAAGCCTGATTCTCATGGTAAAGAAGTACTAGAACTACTAAAATAGTTTATTAAATTTGCTTGTTGTATTTTTAAAGTAAGTATGGTATAGTCTAAACAAATATGATGATTGGAGTTGAAAAGATGATTAATTTTTCTTGCTAGTTTTACAAAGCATAACAAAATCGTGGGTTCGTATAATACCGCTTTTTTTTGTTGTGCCTATGCAAGAAAGTTAATTATTTTTTCACTCAGAAAATATATACTTTTCGTTCCCGTAATAGAGGGTTGGATTTGATATATTTATGAGCCGTAAGAATAATAATTTCTTGCGGCTCTTATTTTTTTACAAATCATGAGAATAAGTAGGAGGAATTATACAATGGATAATAAAGATACTTCGATAACGCATGATAATCTCCATATAGAGCCGGATACTTCAGGTGACATTTATCCGATGACTACCCGCTCTAATACTTCCCCCTTCTCTAAGGGGAAGTAAAGAGCGGGTACGTCCCTGGATAACGAGTTCTAAGTGTCAAAAACACTAAGAACTCTGTTTATATGGAGTAATACCAGTCACCTATTGTTCTGACTTTGTTGTTTGTACTTTTAATTACAAAGGAGGATAAAAATATGTCTTTAATAAATGTAACAAACCTGACCTTCGCTTATGAAGGTAGTTATGATAATATTTTTGAAAATGTAAGCTTTCAAATTGATACCGATTGGAAATTGGGCTTTACCGGAAGAAATGGGCGAGGAAAAACTACCTTTCTGAATCTTTTACTTGATAAATATGAATATGCTGGAAATATTTCAGCCAATGTAACCTTTGAATATTTTCCTTATGAGGTTCAGGAACAAGAAAATTTCACTATAGATATCATAAGGGAAATCAGTCCAAATTCAATGGATTGGGAAATAATGAAAGAATTATCGCTTTTAGATATAGATGATGATGTTTTATACAGACAGTTTTATGCACTGTCAAAAGGAGAACAGACCAAGGCATTGCTTGCTGCTATGTTTTTGAAGGAAAACTCCTTCTTACTTATTGATGAACCTACAAATCATCTGGATGCTGAAGCTAGAAAAAAACTAAGTAATTACCTCAGAAAAAAGAGAGGATTTATTCTGATTTCACATGATAGGTATTTCTTGGATAACTGTATTGACCATGTTCTCTCAATAAATAAGACAAATATAGAAATACAAAAAGGTAATTTTTCCATCTGGTGGAAAAATAAACAAAGACAGGATAATTTTGAGCTTGCGGAAAACGAGAAACTTAGAAAAGATATTAATCGTTTATCTGAGTCTGCTAAACGAACAAGTAATTGGTCCAATGAAGTAGAAAAATCCAAGAAAGGAACAACAAACTCTGGTTCAAAGCTGGATAAAGGTTATGTTGGACATAAAGCTGCTAAAATTATGAAACGTTCTAAGTCAATTGAAAGCAGACAGCAAGGTGCTATTGAAGAAAAGTCTAAGCTTCTCAAAAATATTGAAAGCTCCGACAGCTTGAAGATTTCTCAACTTGTTTATCATAAAAACAAACTTGTGGAACTTGAGAATATTTCAATTTTTTACGGTGACACCATGGTTTGTAACGATGTTGGCTTTAGTATTGAGCAAGGTGACAGAATTGTACTTAAAGGTAAAAATGGCTCAGGAAAGTCAAGTCTTATCAAGCTTATTTGTGGTGAGGATATAAACTACACAGGTAGTTTCAACAAAGGAAGTCAGCTTAAAATATCCTATGTCTCCCAGGATACATCGTATCTTAAGGGCAATCTGACCGACTATGCTTCAAATAACAATATTGATGAGAGTCTTTTTAAAGCTATTTTAAGAAAGCTTGATTTTTCTAGAGATCAATTTGGAAAAGATATATCATCTTTCAGTGGTGGCCAAAAGAAAAAAGTGCTGATTGCAAAGAGTCTTTGCGAGAAAGTTCATTTGCATATCTGGGATGAACCTCTTAATTTTATTGATATTATCTCTCGTATGCAAATAGAAGAGTTATTGCTTGAATACTCACCAACTTTACTGTTTGTGGAACACGATAGTGAATTTTGCAAAAATATTGCAACAAAGAGTGTTGAGCTTTAGTTTTGCGAATAAAAGTGTGCTAAAGGGGGAGTGGCAGGGCTCCCCTTTTTATTTGTCTAAAATAGAACAGTAATGAACGGAGGAAGTTGTATGAAACAAAAACAAAGAGCAGTAATTGTAGGATGTAATCTCAAGGATGATAAAGAATTCTTAAATATGATGGAGGAGCTATGTAGTCTAGCTAATGCATGTGATATTGAATTAGTTGGTGAAATTACTCAAAAATTAGAGCGAGTGTATCCGTCACATTATCTAGGTAGGGGAAAAATCCAAGAACTATTTACATTAATTCACGAAAAAGATGTGAACATGGTTATTTTTAATGATGAGCTGTCTCCATCACAAATTCGTAATCTGTATACAGCTTTAAAATGTAAGGTAATAGATAGAACGGTTCTGATTTTGGACATTCTGGCTAAGAGGTCTAAAAGCAAAGAAGCACAGCTGCAGGTAGAAATAGCAAAATTACAGTATATTCTGCCTAGGGTAACTGGCCTTGGAGAAACATTAGGTCATCAGGCATTTGGGACAGGGTTTATAAACAAAGGTTCGGGAGAAACAAAGCTTGAACTTGATCACAAAAAGATTAAGGATAGAACCAGTGGTCTACATGCAGAACTGGAAACACTTGTAGTTCAAAGGCAGAACCAAAGAAAACAGCGTAAAAAATCAGGAATACCTGTGGTTGTTTTGGTAGGATATACAAACGCAGGTAAGTCAAGCATTATGAATTCAATGATTGATTTATACAGTTCTTCAATTGATAAGAAGGTATTTGAAAAGGATATGTTATTCGCTACATTAGAGACTTATGTAAGAAATATTAAACTGCCAGATAATAAATCATTCCTGTTAAGTGATACAGTAGGATTTATCAGTAAGCTACCTCGCCAGCTTGTAAATGCATTCCGCTCAACTTTAGAGGAAATTACTGAAGCTGACTTGTTAGTTCATGTAGTTGACTGTTCAAACCCTAATTATAAACAATATATTGAAGTTACAAAGAAGACATTAAAAGAGCTGGGGGCAGGCAATATCCCCATTATTTATGCTTATAATAAGACAGATTTAGTAGAGGGTGAAATCACAAAAGATAAAAAAGATTGCATATATATTTCTGCTAAAAATAAAGCTGGAATAGGTGAACTAGTAAATGAAATTTGCAAAAAGACTTTTCTACAGTATGTTTACTGTGAGCTGCTAATTCCATATGAAAAAGGAAACCTACTGTCATACTTTAAGAATAATGCCAACATTAAATCGATTAAATATAATAGTAATGGAGTGTTAATATCGATGGAATGCAAAGAATCAGATTACAGAAGATATAAATAATTTAAAAGCCTGATTAAAATATAGTTATCCTTAGTCATCTTTTGGAAACAGATATGTCTGTGCACCTTTTAATATAGTAACGGCAACGGAGGACGGATTGGGTAAGGAGAAATTATTGTCAATCTATGAATAGTGATATATTAAGTGAAATAGGAACTCTATCACGTTGTATTCACTTTATAAGTGATGTGAAATTTAAAGAAATAAGTCTACAAAAAGGTCAATTTACATTTTTAACAAGAATATGTGAAAATCAAGGAATTAATCAAATTGATTTATCAAACCTTTTAAAAGTTGACAAAACTACAACAACTAAGGCTATACAGAAGCTTATTGAAGCGGGATATATAGATAAAAAAAGAGATGATACTGATAAAAGAATGTGGAGACTTATTTGTGGTGGAGAGAGAAGGAAAGTTGGTTGGTTTCGCATGTATTAATAAAGTAGAGCCAATTGAGTATAAAGAATTAAATTGGGCATTAAGTGAAGAGTGTATAGTTGTTCATAGAATGGCGGTTAACTCGCACTATAGAAGAAGTGGAATTGGTACTGAATTAATGAGATTTGCTGATGAATTAGCTCTAGAGAATAGTATAGTCTATTTAAAGACAGACACCTATTCAATAAATATAAAAATGAATGCACTATTTAAAAAGTGTGGTTATGAATTCGTTGGAGAAATGAGCTTCTTAGGAAAGGAAGAACCATTCTATTGCTATGAGAAAATATTAAATTTAGAGGTGCAAAAATAAAGAATGCAATAATTTTTGAGTGTAAAATTACAATGATATTTGCACTCTTTTATTTTGCCTTAAATCAAGGGGTTATGAACATTTTTATTTGCTAAATTCATTTGTTTTATTATTTCTTAAATCAAATGTTTCGATTGGTTCTGGCCCTCTTAATATTTTTCTTTTTATATGAAGATCACCATCTGAATCAGTTCTGATCCTCCATTCAATCAACATTATTTTTCCGTCGGCTATTTCAATACCTTGTATTCCACTTGCTCGGACGCATGATCCATCATTGAAGTAAGGTAATTCATTAATTTTGGGAAAATGCGGTCTATGAGTATGTCCACAGATGATCATAATTTTATTCATTTCAATCCAATCACTATAAATCCGTTCAATTTTATGAATCTTCTCGGAACTTTTTACAGGACTTGCAGGATTTATAAATCCTATTGAGTGAAGAAATCTCCAAAAATATCTTACTGTAAGCATATTAAAATGCCACAACTTGTCATTCATTCTGTCTCCTTGATGACCGTGAACCGTTAGTATTTCCTGTCCTGTATTTTTATGTTTAAACACTACTGCCTCATAAAGCGTAATCCCAGGAAACAATTCTATTTCTTCCTCGTTATAATCATCGTAGAATTTATAATAATTTTTTTCTACAAAGTCGTTATATTTTAAGTGTATATTATGATTACCATATAACATAATCAATCTATTGGAATCAAAGAACTTTTTTAATAGGGAATATACCTCATCATGTGCCAGTCTTATATGTTTAAAATTAGAGTGTTCCCAAAGTTCATCTCCATCTCCAACTTCCACATAAGTATATCCATTATTAAAATAGGATTCCAATGCAAATAAAAAGATATTTTGATTTTTTGCAAATTCATCAGATGGTGTATTATCCCCTCTATGACAGTCACTGAAAAATATATATTTAGAATTGTTATCAAAGTATTCAATTTTGGCATTATTATAGGCTTCTGTTAATCTCTTTTCTGCTAACTTCTTTTCTGATATCATAGCACACCTCTTTTATGGCAAATAAAATCAACTTTCATATCAACATTATTATGTGATTTAGAAAAGCAATTATTCGTTATTATTTATAGTCACTAATGGGAACAATAATATATGTAAAAAGCAATGTAGAAGTGTAGAAAAATTAATTTGTTTTTTTATTCAAATTGTTATTTTTTTAACTTGACTTTGTAAACGGTTATGCTATAATTTATTTATAACATAGCTACCATACAAGTGTGGTAGCTAAAAAATAGAGAAAACTGCCATACAAGTATGGCAGTTAAAAAATAAATACAACTACCATACAAGTGTGGTAGTTGTAGTCAAAGAGGGGAAACTAATTATGACTGCTGAATTAAGTAAGAATTCTACAAGTAAAAAAATATATCACCTTCTCAGAGAAGAGATTATTAATTTATATATGAAACCAGGTACTAGCATTTCTGAAAAAGAAATTTCAGAAAAATATAATGTTAGTAGAACTCCTGTCAGGGAGGCATTTGTTCGACTATCACAGGATGGGCTACTAAGTATATATCCACAAAAAGGAACAGTTGTATCTTTGATTGATTTGTCTGCAGTAGAAGAGGCTAGATTTTTACGTGAAAATTTAGAAAGAGCTGTGGTAAGGCTGGCTTGTGAGGAGTTTCCAGAAGAAAAAATCTTCTCTTTAGAAATGAACTTAAAGCTTCAGGAAATGTATATGAAAAATCGTGATTATAGACAGTTATTTCAATCAGATGAGGAATTTCATAGGATAATCTTTGAAGGATGTAACAAAAGAAGAATATGGGCAACTATTAATGACATGAGTACTGACTTCCAGAGAATTCGTGTACTTAGATTGTTAGCTAACTTTAAATGGGAACATATTTATTCACAGCATCTAAGTGTTGTTGATGCGATAAAAAACAAAGATCCTGAAAGAGCTGAAAAGGTTATGGAAGATCATCTAACTATGGTTACTTATGATAAAAAACAATTAATGCAAGACTACCCAGACTATTTTAAAGAATAGGAGGGTTATAAAGGAAATATAACAATTATGAAACTATGGTTTTATGATCTTTGTAAGGCTAACTAGATGATATGTATTTGAAAGGGGTGATGCTATTAAACTATAGGTGATTGAAATTATAAAAAAGAACTTTGACTTGTTAACTCTATTATATAAGTATTGTTAACAATGTATGTGAAAGAAAAAATACTAAAAATTATCTGGAGGAATTTTACTATGAAAATGGGTTTTAGATGGTACGGTGAAGGCAATGATACCGTTACACTTGGACAAATAAAGCAGATTCCCGGGGTTGAGGGACTTGTTTGGGCTCTTCATGATATGCCAGCAGGCGAAGAATGGCCTATGGAAAGAATTCTTGAGTTTAAAGAACTAGCTGATAAGCATGGGTTTAATATTGATGTTGTTGAGAGTGTTAACATTCATGAAGATATTAAATTAGGATTACCAACTAGAGATAAGTATATTGAAAATTACAAGAGAACAATAGAAAAACTAGCTAAGGTTGGCGTAAAAGTAATCTGTTATAATTTCATGCCTGTATTTGACTGGCTTAGAACAGATTTATATAAAGAATTAGAAGATGGTTCAACAGCACTTTTTTATGAGAAAGCTAAAATTCACGATATAGATCCAATGGAATTAGTTAATAAAATAGCATCAAATCCTAATCTTACAATGCCTGGTTGGGAACCAGAAAGGTTAAAGAATTTATCTAAGCTTTTCGAAGCCTATAAGGATGTAAAAGAAGAAGATTTATTTAATAATTTAAAATACTTCTTAGAGCAAATTATACCTGTAGCTGAGATCAACGATATTAAGATGGCTATTCATCCGGATGATCCACCTTGGTCTATTTTTGGATTACCAAGAATTGTTAAAAATAGAGAAAACTTAGCAAGGTTATTAAAACTTGTTGATAATCCATATAATTGCCTTACTCTTTGTAGTGGTGCCATAGGTTCTGATCCGAATAATAATGTGCCAGAAATAGTAAGAGAATTTGGTAATAGAATAGCGTTTGCTCATATTAGAAATGTGAAGATCTACGAAAATGGAGATTTTATCGAAACTTCTCATAGAACTTGTGATGGTTCACTAGATATTTGTGATATAGTAAAGGCTTATCATGAAGTAGGATTTACAGGATATGCAAGACCAGACCATGGAAGACATATTTGGAATGAACAATGTAGACCGGGTTATGGACTTTATGATAGAGCACTTGGAATTATGTACATTTGGGGTATATGGGATACTCTTCAAAGAAGTAAAATTAATATGTAAAAATAATATAGTGTGAGAAACTAAGTTTTATAAATAATTGTGAAAATAGCTCGAATTATTGTAAGAAACAAATCTCATAATAATTATAGAGAGGTGACAAGAAATATGAAGTTAGTACTTAATAAAGAAAATATAAAAGACACCAATGTATGGAGACAAGCTGCTATAGAACTTCCAAAGTTTGATTATGAAAAGATGTCAGCTGCAACTATGGAAAATCCTACATGGGTACACTTTGGAGCTGGAAATATTTTTAGAGGATTTATAGCCATGCTTCAGCAAGAGCTTTTAAACACTGGCAAAGTAGACACTGGTATTGTAACAGTAGAAGGATTTGATTACGAAATCGTTGATAAGATTTATACTCCTTACGATAACTTAAGTTTACTTGTAATTATGAATCCTGATGGAAGCTTAAATAAAAAAGTTGTAGGAAGTATAGGTGAAAGCTTAGCAGCAGATTATTCAAGAGAAGATGAATGGAAAAGACTACAAACTATATTTTCAAAACCATCATTACAAATGGCAAGTTTCACAATAACAGAAAAGGGTTATAGTGTCAAAAACCTTTCACATGAAGATATATTAAATAGTTTTAAAGAGCCTAAAGGTATTATAACTAAAGTTGCATTACTAGCTTATACAAGATATAAAAGCGGCGAGCTACCTATTGCTTACGTAAGTATGGATAACTGTTCACATAATGGTGAAAAGCTTCATGATGCATTAGAAACTGTTATAAGCAAATGGGTTGAATCTGGATTAGTTGAAAAAGGATTCCTTGAATATATCAATAATCCTAAGAAGGTATCATTCCCTTGGAGTATGATAGATAAAATTACACCAAGACCTTCACAAAGTGTTAAGAAAACATTAGAATCAAACAGTTTTGAAAGCACTGATATCGTAATTACAAAGGCTAACACTTATATTGCTCCTTTTGTAAACGCAGAGGGACCACAATATCTTGTAATAGAAGATGATTTTCCAAATGGTCGTATGCCTTTAGAAGATGCAGGAGTATTTTTAACTGATAGACAGACTGTTGAAAGAGTTGAAACTATGAAAGTATGTACTTGTTTAAATCCACTTCATACTTCTCTTGCAGTTTATGGATGCTTACTAGGATTTAACTTAATTGCAGATGAAATGAAAGATTCATCCTTAAAGAAATTGGTTGAAAAGATTGGATATGAAGAAGGAATGCCAGTTGTTGTAAATCCTGAAATTCTTAAACCAGAAGATTTTATTAAAGAAGTAATTGATGTAAGACTTCCAAATCCACACATACCTGATACACCTCAGAGAATTGCATCAGATACATCTCAAAAGGTAGGTATAAGATTTGGAGAGACAATTAAGGCTTATGCTGAAAGTGCAGATTTAGACCCTAAAAACCTTAAATACATTCCACTTGTAATTGCTGGATGGTGCAGATATTTAATGGGAGTAGACGATGCTGGCAACAAGATGGAGTTAAGTCCAGATCCTTTATTAGATACATTGAAATCCTATGTTTCTGAAATAAAATTAGGAGATAAGGAATCTGCTCAAGATAGTTTAAAACCAATACTTTCAAATGAAGAGATATTTGGATTGAATCTTTATAATGTTGGGTTAGGAGAAAAAATTGAGAACTACTTTAGTGAGTTGATTTCTGGAGCTGGTGCTGTAAGATCCACATTAGAAAAATATTTAAAATAAAAAAGTAGGCATTTTTATCGTTCCGATTTATATATTTTGGCGAAGACTATAAATACAGAATGATAAAATGTCTACAGAAAAAAATATCTATAAAATAATATAACACAGATTATTCTAATTAACAACTTTACTTGGTGTCAGATTATGATTAATTTTCTTATCTGATACCCCTAATTAAACTTATATGTATTGAAAAACTAATCTGAAAGTGAGTTGATTATATTGAAAAAATTCATGGATGAAAACTTTTTATTAGCTAGTGATACTGCTATAGAGTTGTATCACAACTATGCAAAGGACATGCCTATTATTGATTACCACTGTCACATAGATCCAAAGGAAATTTATGAAAATAAAAAATTTAAAAATATAACTGAAGCGTGGTTATATGGTGATCATTATAAGTGGAGAGCAATGAGAATCAATGGTATAGATGAACAATGTATTACAGGAAATGCTAGTGATTATGATAAGTTTATGGCTTGGGCTCAAACAATATCTATGAGCATAGGCAATCCGCTTTACCATTGGACACATTTAGAGCTTCAAAGATTTTTTGGAATACATGAAGCATTAGACGAAGATACTGCACCAGCAATTTGGGAAAAAATTAATGAGTTGCTTAATGGAGAAGGCTTTAGAGCAAGGGATTTAATTACAAAATCAAATGTAGAAGCTATATGTACTACAGATGATCCTATAGATACATTAGAATATCATATAAAGCTAAAAGAAGATAGTAGTTTTAATGTAAAGGTTTTGCCGACCTTTAGACCAGATTGCGGAGTTGAAATTAAAGGATCTAACTTCTTATCATGGGTGAAAAAGCTGGAACAAGTTTCAGAAATAGATATTACTAGTTATGAAGAATTATTACAAGCCCTTGAATCAAGAGTTAGATTTTTCCACTCCGTGGGATGCAGATTATCAGATCATGGCTTAGATGTAAAGGTAGTATATGCTGAAACTTCAAAAGAGGAAGCAGCTGCTATATTTACAAAAGCGTTAGAGGGTAAAGGCATAAGTGAAGAAGAAGAAAAGAAGTATAAGACATATACCATCAGATTTTTAGGTAAGCTTTATCATGAGCTAGGCTGGACAATGCAGCTTCATATTGGAGCTCTTAGAAGTAATAATAAGAGAATGCTAGAAAAGATAGGGCCTAATACTGGCTTTGACTCCATCAACGATGCATGTATAGCAGAGCCGCTTTCTAGACTTTTAGACGCACTAGAAAGTGAAAACTCACTTCCAAAGACTATTTTATATACTTTGAATCCAAAGGATAACTATGTTCTTGGAACTATGATAGGTAATTTCCAAGGAGATGGAATTCCAGGAAAAATGCAATTTGGAGCTGCTTGGTGGTTTAATGATAACAAGGATGGAATGATTGAGCAGATGAAAGCATTAGCTAATCTTGGATTGCTAAGCCGCTTTGTTGGAATGCTTACTGATTCTAGAAGCTTTTTATCATACACAAGACATGAATATTTTAGAAGAATAGCTTGCAACCTAATTGGAGAGTGGGTTGAAAACGGTGAAGTACCAGCAAATATGAAGCTATTAAAAAATATTGTTCAAGGTATATGTTACAAGAATGCAAACGAATACTTTGGTCTTTAAATAAAAAATATATATGTAAGAAAGAGGTAAATAACATGGCTAATAAAGCAAGAAAAATTACGGTACCTATAGGTATTGGTTATGGATTAGTAGATTTAATGGGCGGCGGAGCATTTACAATCATAGGAGCCTTTTTACTATATTTTTATACAACTTTTGCTGGTTTAACACCTATTCA
The DNA here is from genome assembly GCF_001623875.1 of Clostridium magnum DSM 2767. Classification (GTDB taxonomy): domain Bacteria; phylum Bacillota; class Clostridia; order Clostridiales; family Clostridiaceae; genus Clostridium_AM; species Clostridium_AM magnum. Next base: position 229,284 of record NZ_LWAE01000002.1, read on the forward strand.
AGGGGCTTCCATTATTGCAGTTGCTCGTATTGTGGATGCAATTGTTAGTTTGGCTATAGGAAGTATAACAGACAACTTCTATAAAACTAGATTAGGTAAAAAATTCGGAAGACGTCGTTTCTTCTTATTAATAGGATCCCCTCTAATGGCAGTTTATGTTCTATTATGGGTAACAGGAATGAACTATTGGTTCTATCTACTTACTTACTTAGCATTTGAAATAATTGCTGCTATGGTATTAATTCCGTGGGAAACGTTGCCAGCAGAAATGACAAAGGACTTCAATGGAAGAACAATAATTTCTACATCAAGAATGTTTATCTCTGCTACAGGTACATTTTTAGCAACCTTTGTTCCTGGACGATTAATTAAACACTTTGGACAAAACAGTCCAGAAGCATATTTTATTAATGGATTAACTTTTGCTATAATATATGCTATTTGTATATTCATATCATATAAAGCGACTTGGGAAAGAGAACTAACACCTGAAATGGAAAAGGAATTATTAGCTCAAGCTAATAAACAAAAAAGTTTTGGTGAACAACTAAAGGCTGTTGTTGAAATAGTTAAGGATTATTTATCTACGTTAAAAATCAAAAGTTTCAGAAAACATTTAGGTATTTACTTACTATCATTTACTGCAAAAGATGTATTTAATGCTTTGTTCGTATTCTTCTGTGTTTACGATTTAAAAGTTTCAGCTACACTTGCTGCTAACTTACTTTCACTTAGTGTTGTTGGTATACCTATGACTATCTTTGCTGGATTCTTGATGGTTAAGATAGGACCTTCTGGTCTGTTTAAATTATCATATTCATTAATGATTGCATGTTTATTATGTTTCTATGGTGTTTATATGACAAACACAGGATCTAATACTGCTATGTTATATATAATTGCTGGTGTTTATCAAATAGGGAGAAGTGTATTGGAGTTTACTCCGTGGAATGTATTCCCATTCATACCAGATGTAGATGAAATTATTACAAAACAAAGAAGAGAAGGACTTTTTGCTGCAGTTATGACTTTCGCTAGAAAAAGTAGTGTGGCAATTGCTACATTTGCTGTCGGGGTTATATTACAAGAGGGTGGATTTGTTAAAGGAAGACCAGTTCAACCACCTGAAGTAATGGAAACTATTGCAAATACCCTAGTATTTGGAGCTATTGGATTACTTATACTTGCTCTAATGATTGCATTTACTTTCAAGCTTAATAAAGATACACATGGTATATTAGTAGATGAAATTGAGCGTCTAAAAAATAATGGTTCAAAGAAAGATGTTGATCCAGAAACAAAAGCAGTTGTTGAAAATCTTACTGGTTATAAATATGAAGATGTTTGGATAGGCGGCAACACAGCCCAAAAAAGTGTTTCTTAATTAAGAACAAGTCTGATTAAATGATTCAGAGCAGATTATAGATTTGCTATGAATCATTTATATTTAACATTTGGTAAACAGATAAAATTTATTCTATTTGACTATAAGGAGATTAATAATGAAAAGAATTGAAACCATACAAAAAATAATGGAATGCGGTGTTGTAGCAGTAATAAGAGCAGAATCAAAAGAAGAGGGAATAAAAGTTATAGAAGCAGTAAAAAAAGGTGGAATTAAGGCTTTAGAGATAACAATGACTGTGCCTGGTGCAATAGATATTATAAAAGAAATATCAGAAATATACAAAGATGAAGATTTAATTATAGGAGCAGGAACAGTACTTGATCCAGAAACGGCAAGAGCTTGTATACTTGCAGGAGCAAAATATATAGTAAGCCCTTATCTTGATGTAGAAACTGTTAAAATGTGTAACAGATATAGAGTTGCTATAATGCCAGGAATAATGACTGTAAAAGAAGCTGTTGAGGCTCTTGAGTATGGTGCTGAAATATTAAAGGTATTCCCAGGCAATGCTTATGGTCCATCAATTATTAGTTCTTTCAAAGGACCTATACCACAAGGAAACTTTATGCCAACAGGTGGAGTTAACTTAGATAACATAAAAGATTGGATAAAAGCAGGAGCTGTAGCAGTAGGTACTGGCGGAGATTTAACTAAGGGTGCTAAAACAGGAGATTATGAATTAGTTACAGAAACAGCAGCAAAGTTTGTTGAAGAAGTAAGAAAAGCAAGAGCTAATAATTAAGGGGAGGTGTGAATATTAAGTGGAAGTATTAACTTTTGGAGAATCGATGGTGCTTTTTAACCCAGAATCAAACGGGCCTTTAAGATATGTTCATGGTTTTAATAAGGCTGTAGGTGGAGCAGATTCTAATGTTGCTGTAGCGCTTGCAAGACTTGGACATGAATCTGGATGGTTTTCAAAACTAGGAAATGATGAGTTCGGAAGGTATGTTCAAAATACTATTAGAGGAGAGGGCGTAGATGTATCAAGAGTAAGATTTGACTCGGAAGCAAATACAGGCCTTCTTTTCAAAGAGAGATTTAGTAGTGAAAACCCTAATGTATATTATTATAGAAAAGATTCAGCAGCAAGTAAGCTAACTATAGAGGATTTAGATTTAGAGTATATAAAGAGTGCTAAGATAATTCATATTACAGGCATAACTCCAGCTTTGTCAGAAAGCATGAGAAATGTAGTATTTGAAGTGTTAAAAATAGCTAAAGAAAATGGAGTTACTATTTCTTTTGATCCAAATATTAGGTTAAAATTATGGACTTTAGAGGAAGCAAAAACAGTGCTTTTAGAAATAGCAAAAATGGCAGATATAATTTTCCCAGGACAAGAAGAGGGGGAGATGCTTCTAGAAACTGGTGATGAGAAAGAAATAGCAAATAAGTTTATAGAAATGGGTTGCAAGACAGTAGTTGTAAAGCTTGGTGCAGAGGGATGTTATGTGGTAGATAAAGAGATCGGAGTATATGTAGAAGGGTATAAAGTTAAGCCTGTAGATACTGTTGGAGCAGGAGATGGTTTTGCAGCAGGATTTTTATCAGGAATACTAAAAAACTTGAGCCTAAAAGAATGTGGTCAACTTGGTAATGGAGTAGGGGCTATGGCTACTCTAGTACAAGGAGATATGGAAGGATATCCTTATCTAGATCAACTTATGGCTTTTATGGATAAAAAGAAAGTTGTAGATAGATGAAGTGAAACTTGAATCAGATGGAGTTTCAAACTCCATCTGGTTCTTAGTTGAACGAATTCAGGGACGTAGCCGCTCGAAACGTACACTTTGAAAAAGATGGGAGTATTAGAGCGGGTAGTCATCGGATAAACAAAATTATAAGTAAAGCAAGGAGAATTTATTATGAGTAATGAAAATACATGTTTTTACTGCGAGAAAGATAAAAGACTTGATGATTTAATGATTAAAGTGTGTGATCTTGATGCATCTACTGTTTACTTGTTTAAAGAACAAACATACAAAGGAAGATGTATCGTAGCTTATAAAGGTCATGTAAATGAACTATTTGAATTAGAGGATAAAGAACTTAATGCATATATGAAAGATGTTACAAGGGTAGCTGCTGCAGTTAAAAAAGCTTTCTCACCTAATAAAATAAACTATGGAGCATATTCAGATAAGCTTCCACACCTTCATTTTCACATAGTTCCTAAGTACGAAGATAACTATTCATGGGGCGGTGTATTCGAAATGAATCCTCAGAATACATATCTTAGCGATGAAGAATATAGCGAAAGAATTGAACTTATAAAAGAAAATCTGTAATTAAGTTTAATAGACAGACTTAAGGGGTATTTGTTAATCAGGTGCCCCTATTTGATATATCTAAATATATCTGAATTTTTTAGATATATTTAGTATGCTTAAAAATATTTGGAATTTAAATTCTTTAAAAGCTGCATGGCTTTTGTGATATAAATATAGTGCTTTGAAAGGAGAAAATTATGCTGAAAAATATTAAAGTTATTAGAAGTATCATATTAATGGTTATATTATCTACAATTATGTCATTATCTATTGCAGTGGTCGGCTATAGTAATATGAGATCTATAAATAATAACTCTTCTTTAATGTATGAAGATGCTTTAATAAAGATTATAAAGACGGAGGATATAAGAGAAACTTTTTCAGGCATTAGAATGAATGTTAACAGGTTAACTATTGGAGGCTTTAATGAGGATGATGTAAAGAATATTGATAACTATAATAGTACTATAAATAAGAAAATAAGCGATTATGAGAATTTAAATTTAAGCAGGATAGAGAAAAATAATTTGTCGGAGTTTAAAAAGGAGTATGTCAGTTACTATGCACAAATTAAAAAGTTTGAATCTGGAGAGATGCTTTATGGTATAGATTTAGAAAAATTTAATCAATTTTAAAAAATGAGTTTGGTAAAATGAAGAAGTCTCTAAATATGACAATTTCAAATGTTGCTACTATGCTAGAGGCAATAAAAGCTTCCACTAATGTCGTAAATTTGCAAGCCCAAAACTTATTAGGAACTTCTGATGAAATGTCATCCTGTACACAAGAAATTAGTACAGCAGTTCAAGATGTCGCTAATTCTGCCAATAGTCAATCTAGTGACTTAATAAATATAAAAGCTTCATTAGATAACTTTGCAGATTCTTTAGATAAAATAGCTTTATCAGTTAACGACGTGAATTCAAATATCCGTCATATTGATGCAATGTCGGAAGATAGTAATTCGAAGCTGAAAATTTTATTTGATTCTATTAAAATTGTCAACGATTCTTTTGACACAGTAAGAACTAAAGTTATACAGTTAGATAGGCACGTGGAACAAGTAAATAATATAACTAATATTATTAACTCAATTGCTGAACAAACGGATTTACTAGCATTAAATGCTGCAATTGAATCTGCACGGGCAAGGGAAGTAGGAAGAGGATTTTCTGTAGTTGCAGAGGAGATTAGAAAGCTAGCAGAAAAGTCTAAGAGCTCTGCTAGGGATATAAACCTACTTATTTCTGATATTAATAGAGAGTCACAATTGGTAGTAAAAACTACAGATTCAGGCAAAAATAGTTTAAACAATCAAACTGTTCTAATCGAGGATTCTATAAAATCATTTACTATGATACTTGAAATGGATGCTTTAAACACATGGGATCAGATATTTGGCAATAAAGTAAAAAGGTAAAAATCCCTCATTAGTTAAATATATTCGTGAAGAAATAGAATTAGGAGGAAGCATGAGTTTAAAATATAAAGTAAAGAGAATAACGAGATTACACGAAAGCTGTGATATATGTGGTTTGCCTATGATTAATTGTATTTGCGGTATCGTCCCTAGGATACAGACTAATGCAAAGATATGGATTTTATCAACAGAGAGAGAGTTCTACAGGCCTTCAAATACTGCAAGATTACTAAAACTAGCTAATCCAGATTCAACTGAGATTATTCTTTGGGAGAGAACAAATATCCCTGAAAAGCTACTTGAAAATATAAATAGTAAAATTTATGAAGTATACTTGTTGTTTCCCGTAGAAGATGAAGAGGGCGCAGTTAGAAAAGTTGAATATAACAATTCAGGTAAGCCACCAGCATTTATTATTATAGATGGCACATGGAAAGAAGCAAGGAGAATATTAAGGAAAAGTGATTATTTGAAAAGAATACCTATAATTTCACTAGAACCTACCTTTAAGTCTAAATATGATTTGAGAAGAGGGGCTTCAGAAGAAAACTTATGTACTATAGAGGCAGCAATCGAAGTATTAAAAGCAAATGATGAACTAAAGGATGCAGAAGCTATAGAGGAAGTTTTTGATTTGTTTTTAAAAAGTTTCAAAGCGGGCGCTACTGGGCAAAAGTTAAAAGAATAGAGGTATTTATATTAATATAAAAAATAAGAATCTAATAGAAATTCACTTGGCTGCTTTTTTACTCAACTATTGAAGCAAGATCTTAATTCAGATGAAAATTCTTTTACCCCATCTGAATTAAGATTTCACTTCATTGAATCATAGTAGTGCAATTTAATCTGAGCAGTGGTTGATGCTGCGGAATACAATAAGTTTACTTCCAAGATAGTTCGAAATAGTAGAAAAACCCGTAGCAAAAATTTGAGAAAGGAAAGCATCAATGTATAATTTGCCTACTAATAAATGCATAACCATTAGGTTTACTGCTAATGATACTCCGTTAACCGCAATGAATTTTGTGAGTTGGGCAAGTATTCTTTTATCTTTGTCATAAAAAGTCCACTGCTTATTTAAAATATAACTATTTAACATACCTATTGAATATGAAACTACTGTACTTAGCAGGTAGTCAAGCAGTAAAATTTTGTTGAAAAGATAAAAGAAAACCAATGTTATAATAGTATTAGCAGCTCCAACGATGCAAAACTTTATTAGCTTAATCATAATAATTCTTCTATTAAAAAATATATTTTACTTAGCATCACAATCTTCGCTAGCACTTGCACTATCGTTAACTACATATAAAGTTCTTTGTGAATTCTTATATAAATTCATCTCACCGTCAGAATAATTCAAAGAGTTCTCAAGATTCCCATCTAGGTTTATTTCTTTGTCTACTATGTATAAAGGTCTGCATTTACTTTCATCATAAATTCTAGTAATGTATTCACCAACAATTCCCACAGAAATAAGTTGAATACCTCCAATAAAGCAGGCTACGGTTAAGGTTGTTATCCATCCTATGGAACTTACAGAAGACCCTAGAGATATTTTTATCAATAAATATATAAAAACTACTAGAGATACTAAAATACTATCAAAACCCAGGTGTTCAACTAACTTTAATGGTTTGGAAGAAAAAGAGAATATTCCATCTTCAGCAAATTTTATCATCTTTTTTAAAGGATATTTTGTTTCTCCCGCAAAACGTTCTTTTCTTTCGTATTCTAAAGGTATTTGTTTAAATCCAATCCAACTTGACATTCCTCTTAGGAACCTATTATGTTCAGGCATTTTTTTTAGGGCTTCTACTACTTTTCTATCAATTAGTCGAAAATCTCCCGTATCCATTGGAATTTCCACACTGCTCATTTTGTTTAAAACTCTGTAAAATAGTTTTGCTGTAGTGAGTTTAAATAGGCTTTCACCATCACGCTTTTTTCGTTTTCCATATACTACATCATTGCCTTCTTCCCAAAGCCTAATCATTTGAGGTATAAGCTCGGGAGGATCTTGGAGATCAGCGTCTATTATAATTACTGCATCCCCTTTAGATTTATCAATTCCGGCAGTAACTGCAATCTGATGACCAAAATTTCTTGAAAAACTTATAACTTTCACATGGGAATCCTTTTTAGCAAATTCTTCGAGAATTTGTAGAGTTTTATCTGTACTTCCATCATTAACAAAAATTAGTTCATAGTTTAGATTGTTTTTTATTACTACATTGCTTAATCGAGTATAACATTCCTTAGCAACTTCTTCTTCAAAATACATGGGAACAACTATTGAGATAAGCTTGTTATTCATAATGTACCTCCTGGAAACATCCTTAATAAATATTGGTAATTGTAAAATAACCACAGTTCCTAGTTTTAGTATAAATCTACTTTTTTATTCCTATTTTGATGAATTTTATTAAAGTTTTTTCTTTATTTATGAATATTTTTATATGAGGTCTAGAAGAATAAAATAGAGCCTAATATGTAAAAGTTATACAGCGAAAATATAGAAGCACGAGGAGAATAGGGATGAATATGTTTGATACAAAATTAGTGGATAGAATAGTTGATTTTATTGAGAAGAGATATAATTTTTTTTTAATAATAATTTTATCAACATCGATATTTAATATATTCTATAATTTAGGTACTGCACCTATATATAGCTGGGATGAGGCAAGACATGGAGTTAACGCTTATGAAATGATTAAAAGGAATAATTATATAGTAAATACTTATGCATATAATAATGATTACTGGAACTTGAAGCCGCCAGTAAGCTATTGGGCAATAATATTAGGGTATAAGCTAGCTGGTTTTAACGCTTTAGGGTTAAGACTATTTTCTGCTATATCAGCTGTGTTAACAATAATGGCAGTATCTATATTTGTTTTATACAATCACGGAAAAATAGCTTCTCTAATTTCCTCAGCAGTGTTAACTACCACAGTGCCTTTTATTATGGACCATTGTTCTAGATCTGGAGACGCAGATTCCATATTTATTTTATTTTTCACACTGTCTATCATGTGTTTAACCTTAGGAGAAAAAAGTATCCGATGGCTTTATGGCTCGGGGTTCACCTTTGCACTGGCGTTTCTAACCAAGAGCTGGCATGCAGGTAGCATAGCAGTTATTATATTTATATATTTGGTTGTGAATAGAGAATTATTTAGGATGAATAAAAAAGTGATAGCCTTATTTATACTAAGTACTTCATTGCCAGTTCTTGCTTGGGCAATATTAAGGTATAGCCAAGATGGTTTTGTCTTTTTCAAGAACATGATAGGATATGATTTAATGGCTAGGACCTCTAGAACCTTAGAAGGCCATATTGGGGGTATGTGTTACTATTTTGAACATTTTCAATGGTCATATTTCTATTGGTTTTTAGTTTTTACAAGTACTACACTGGCACTTATTACAGTGTCTGGCCCAGAAACCTTAACTGATGATAACAAGAATTATATTTTATGTATAGCGCTCTGGATAACCATACCATTTTTGCTCTACACGATAGCAAAGACAAAGATATGGTGGTATATTTTTCCTGTTTATCCTGCCATGGCTATAAGCATTGGGGCGGCTTCAAGTATGCTTCTAAAGATTAAAAGAACAAATATTATTATGTCGATTTTATTGATTGGTATGATAATATTATCTATAACTAAAAACCAGTTGTTAATCATAGATAAAATCCATAGCATCAAACCAGATCCTATTCAGGTATTGTTCAAGAAACTAGAAAAGCACCCAGAGTATGAAGGGAGAAAGATCTATGTTGATCACTTTGAACAGAGCTACTGGCTATGTGCTGAATTATATGGTGACTTAGTTCCAGTTTCAGGAGGAATAAAAGGATTCTTAAAGGAGAATGATAATAGTACCATCCTTTTTATTACAAAGGATAAAAAAATTGATTTAGGTAACAATATTCGTAATCTCAAAATAGTAATTGAAAATGAAAATGCCTGTATTTACAGCAAGTAGTTACGAGTGTCGTTACTAATGAGTAGAGTTTGCGGGCTACTTAAAGTGAAAATTTCTCCCACGCAAAAACTAAGGCTTCCACTTTTGGCTGATGCAAAAGTGGAAGCCTTTTACCTATTTTTCAGCGAAACCAGTTTATTAAAAATCCAGGTAGAGGCAGCCAAAAAAGTAATATCAAAGGTATAGTTAAATAGGAAAAGCTGCTTTGCAGTATCTGCTTCTCCGTTGCCTATATAGGGCATAGGAAATTGCATAATACCAATTAGAATGATTATCCATAAAATCTCTATTCGCAGAGTAACTACAGCATCATGTTTATGCTTAATGTACTCAATAACAGAAAATAAAAATATTAAAATATAAAAAGTTACTATGAAGGATAAGGTTTTAGGTAACTTGAAGTTTCTAAAGTCTGACCAGAGTGTGAAACGATTAAATTCAGGAGTATACTTCGGCACCTTGGATTTTTCATATTTACCTAGGGCAGTTTCAGTATGAAAGCTCTTAGATGCAGTATATTCCATACCCTTTAATAGCCTGTCAGGCTGTAGAATATAGAATTTTACTAGCTTTATATTGCTGATTTTTTCGTTAAATTCTTTATTAGTTATATCTGACCAAGGAACGTATTTTACATATGCCTCCTTGGGCAAATAAGCATGTTTACCTGCTTCCACAGATAAATCTGGAGACAAGCCAAGAAGCTCTAAGTCCTCTTTAGGATTTTGTGAGTTTTTCAAAATACCGTAAAAAACTGAATTAAATTTTGTATCTACACCACAGGAAGCATTAATCTGAGAATATGTGCCTTTCACATAGAAAGTTAATGCCAGTATGGTAATAATGAGGAATATGTTAGTTTTAGTAAAAAGTTGTTTTCTATTAATTTTTATCACCCTTAATATAATAAAAACCACAAGTGGTAATGCAATAAAACATTGAGCCTTGGAACCGAGAAACAAAACTGATGAAATAAATATAAATAGAAATTTTTTATAAGGTTTATCTTCTCTATGTTTTAAAAGGTAGAGAATACTTGAGATAAATAAAAGGAATCCTACAATCATCATTGGCTCTCCATAAAGGCTATTAAACCATACAAGATAGTTTCCGTCTACCAATACAAATACAGATAATATACTGAAAAAAATTGCTGTACTTATATTTTTAAAATGGATACAACGAAGGCATATATATAAACCTGTCATATACAAAACTAAGTAAATGAAAGCCAAAATTCTAGTGTCAAAATAATTATAGCCAATCACACTGCATAATAATTTTCCTATCGTAATAGGATAGATCATACTTGTTGTTGGAATTTCACCTGAGAGTCTAGAAAAGCTTGTTGGAAGCGCTTCGTATTCAGTTACAACATATTTGAACCAGTGAGAAGCATCTTGCATTTTGGTATTTCCTAGACCAGTAACCTTCATTACCCTTTCAAAATCTCCTTGATCTGCTATGCCTGGCATAGGAGGGGAGAACAGTGTAAATAAAGCTATTATACAAGCTGTTAAGGTACTGACAATTGGTATGTATATATATAAGTTTGAATAGTCTCTGAGGGATAACTTATTTTTTTTTATATTTAGCATAATACTCTCCTTTCATGGGGCCAATTTTAAAAGGGAATATATCCATCCAAAGAAAGTATTGCCATAAGTTTAGAAATTAAACCTAATTGTTTTATGACGGATTGATAAAACAATGTGGAATAAATGTAACATTAAGAATACTTTGACAAGGTATTCTGTTTACAAAACAACATTTTTTTGCTAAACTAAAATTAAATTTAATAACTCCGACTCTATATTACCTAAAAGAATCATTTCTTATGGTGAATAGAACCGCAGGGTATTGTTGGAAACTTCAGTGCCTACCTTATGGAAAGGAGTAAAAGAATATACCTGATTAGTTAATGGTGTATTTTCGACGTTCCTTTTGGAACGTCTTTTTTATCCGATGACTACCCGCTCTAATACTCCCATCTTCTTCAAAGTGGGAGTAAAGAGCGGCTACGTCCCTGGATTCGCTCAACTAAGAATCAGGTGGAGTTTGAAACTCCATCTGATTCAAGTTTTCACTTCATGTACAAATAATTATAATATAATCAAGGGGGAAGAACATAATGAAAAAAATTTTATTAGCTGCTTTAAGCACAGTATTTTTATTTTCTACAACTGCTTGTTCAAACAAAACAGCTCAGAAAGAAAGTACTGAAAAACAAGAGGACAAGTCTATTGTTATGGCAACCACAACTAGCACACAAGATTCAGGGCTTTTAGACTACTTATTACCAATCTTTGAAAAAGAAAAAGGAATAAAGGTGAAAGTAGTTGCTAAGGGAACAGGAGAAGCTTTAAAGCTTGGTGAAAGGGGAGACGCAGACGTTCTGCTTGTTCATGCTAAGGAGCAGGAAGAAAAGTTTATAAAAGATGGTTTTGGTGTAAAAAGATATGATGTTATGTATAATGATTTTATAATAGTTGGACCAAAGAGTGACCCGGCAAAAATAAAAGAAAAAGCTCCAAGTGACGCAATTCAAGCGTTAAAGACTATAAGTGAAAGTGGATCTCAGTTTATATCCAGAGGAGATGAATCTGGTACTCATACTAAGGAAAAGGGTTTGTGGAAGGCAGCTAATATAACTCCACAGGGAAATTTCTATGTTTCTGCTGGTAAAGGTATGGGAGCTGTGCTACAAATGGCAAGTGAGAAAAATGCATATACTCTTACAGACAGAGCTACATACTTATCTATGAAGGATAAGCTTGATTTAATAATAGTAACTGAAAAGAATGACAAGTTGTATAACCAATATGGTGTTATAAAATTAAATCCAGAAAAGAATAAAATAAAAGAAAAAGAAGCAGATGAGTTTATAAATTGGATCATATCTGATAATACACAAAAACTCATAGCAGAGTTTGGTAAAGAAAAATATGGACAATCTTTATTTATACCTAATGCAAAAAAATAATATAAGGTTTTAATAGAAATTTAAAAACTTATATATTGTGATGATTATTAAAAGTTAATGTCTTTATTTTTAAAGTAACCAGGAATTATTTTTATATAGTTCCTGGTATTATTTTATACCTATATTGCAATGGCAATATAGGTGTCTTTATTTAAAGATTATGTTAAAATAAGACATACGTATTTTGGTTCAATATCTAAAATATGTAAATATGCTTATTTGGAGTGGTGCTATATTGAATTTGGTATTGAGAATAGATAATAATATAGTTGCAATTATTGTATCAATTATATTTTTAAAAAATATATCAAACTCTCTTGATAAAAAAGAAATAAAAAACAAAGCTTTCGTCGCTATTTTCATATTAAATACCATTGAACTAATTACTGAAACCTTAACCTGCATAATAAATAGACAACCATATGAATGGCTAATACCTATAACTAACGTGTTGCATATTCTTTTATTTATTTTAGGACCATTAATAACATATGGGTGGTATGTGTTTGCTAACTTATGGGTAAATAAAAGTATAGAGTATAGGTGGAAAAAGGATATTTTTCTTTTGATACCTATAATAATAAATACCTTCATAGTAATCCCTAGCCCATTCTTAAAACTAATATTTTATATTAATGAATATAATGTGTACGAGAGAGGACCGTTATTTTTTATTCCTGTCCTTATATCATATTTTTACTTGTGCTGTGGTTTTATAATGGTTTATGCTAATAAAAATAAACTAAATAGAATAGAGTTTTTACCTTTGTTTCTGTTTGGAGTATTTCCAGCATTAGGAGGATTAGTTCAGTCAATGTTTTATGGTCTTTTACTGATGTGGAGTTCCATCGCCTTTTCTTTAATCATTTTGTATTTGTATATACAACAGCAAATGATGCATATGGATTATTTAACAGGAGCATGGACACGTGAAAAGTTTTATAACTATTTAAATAATAGAATTGAACAAAAAAAGCATAAGAATTTTTCAATAGTCTTTGTTGATCTTAATGACTTTAAAGAAATAAATGATACCTTCGGCCATAATGAAGGGGATCGGGCTTTAATAAATTTTGTATCTATTATCAAAAGTGTATTGCGGAATGAGGAGTCCATTACTCGCTACGGGGGAGATGAGTTTGTTTTATTTCTTGATGTAGATAGTCAGCAGGAAGTGGAGGTAATAATTAAAAAAATTTCTGATGCTATAGCTGATTACAATAAGCGTTCTAATGTACTCTGTAAATTAGATTTTAGCTGCGGATATGAACTTTATAATTTTGATAAACATATGACTGCTGATGAATATATTAATCACGTAGACAAATTGATGTATAGGGATAAAAATAAGAAAAAGAAAACAACCGATTTTTTATAACAATCGGTTGTTTTAAAAATTATTGGTTAGTTGTTTCAGTCTGAGGAGCTTGATGAGCCTTTGGAGCAGGCATAGCTGCTTTAATAGCATCAGCCTTATCCTGAGTTATGATTCCAGCAGTTACAAGCTCGCTAAACATATCAGTTTTTTCTGTAGTCTTTTTGCTTTCAAAGTAAGCTTTACGATCAGCTTCGGTCATATCTTTAACTTTGTCCATTTCAGCTTGTCTTTCAGTCTGCTTTTCTGTCATATAGCTTATGATTTTGTCTTCTTCATTTTGAGTAATAGTTCCAGCAGTAACTAATGTGTCAAGTTGAGTTTTCATTTTCTCAGAAGACATACCGCCGCCTCTTTTACCACCTTTTCCATCATGACCTTGAGGAAGTGCACTTTTTATGGTATCAGCTTGAGCTTGAGTTAAGGTGCCATTAGTTACAAGAGAGCTTAACAAGTCAGTTTTCTCTGTAGTTTTTCTGCTTTCAAAGTAAGTCTGACGTTCAGCTTCAGTCATGTTTTTAACCTTGTCCATTTCTGCCTGTCTTTCTGATTGCTGTTGGCTAACTTTATCTAATATAGCAGTCTTTTGTGCTTCAGTAATAGTTCCAGCAGTAACTAGCTTATCAAGCTCTGTTTTCATCATGTCTGATTTATTTTCCTTATTCATTCTAGCTTCTTTTCTAGTTGTATTGGTGTCTGTTGAGCTACTAGAAGTACTAGCAGCAAATGCAGCAGTTCCAGCTGAAATTAGTACACCACCAGCTATTACAGCAGTTAATATTTTATTCATTAATTTTTTTCTATTCATTTTAATACACTCCTTCAAATTTTTATTTATGTTTTCAATTTCTTTATTTTCATATGTTGTTCCTTGATATGTTTATATCATAAAGGTTTTATGTGACAATTATGTTACAGCTTTATTAAAGTTTTGTGTCAAATAGTCAAAATATAATTGAATGTAGATATTCAATATGGTAAAGATTTAATCCGTCCAAAATATTTTCAGCATAAAAAAATAAATTTTAGAAACAATATTAGTGTTAATTATTTTTTTATATAGGGAGGAAATATTTATGAAAGCAGAGAAAATGAGTAGACCTAATGAAGGAATTAAGTGTGTTGTTAACACTTGCCACTATTACATGTCTGGCGACCATTGTAGTGCGTCCCAAATAGAAGTTCAGCCTAAAAATGCAGGTAATACTCAAGAAACAGACTGTGCAACATTTATTCCAGAAGGTCAGGCATAACTTTTATTTCTACATGTTTATCCGATGACTACCCGCTCTAATACTCCCATCTTTTTCAAAGTGTACGTCACGAGCGGCTAAGTCCCTAGATTCGGTCAACTAAGAATCAGGTGGAGTTTGAAACTCCATCTGATTCAAGTTTTCACTTCATACCTACTTTTAAGAAATGTTAAAACTAAATAATAAAATTAATGAGATGCCGTATTATTCAAAAAAGAATTTTACGGTATTTCTATGTAATAATACAAGCACTCTATTAGGATTATGTATTCTTAATTTATTTTCAATTTAATAACTTAATTGTGAATTTTCTCATTATGAAACGGGAAAGGTATCATTTTGATACTGAGTGTATAGTTAACAGAAGGAGCTGTAACTGCCGGAGTTTATGCTTATGTTAGAAAAATGGCGCCAGGAGTCACATATGAAGGTAGATCTGCTGGTAAAAAACCTCTATATGGATTAATTATTGCTATGATACTTCTTTCTCCAATAGGACTTTTAGCTACTGGAACAGCTTGGAGAGAATGGGGTGCTGACGAAATAAAAGATATTGTAGGATATGTGCCTAATGCATTTGAACATGGATTTAATTTTAATGCAATGATGCCTGACTATGCTGTAAACGGAATGAATGAAATAATAGGATATATTATTTCTGCAGTGGCAGGAGTTGCAATCATTTTAATATTATTTAAAATAATTGGATCTGTTAAAAAGGAGAAACTAAGCGATAGTGATAACATAGGAACTTCTTTATAATCAAACTTAAATATAGTTTGAAAGTTTGAATAAATTATTGACATAATTTGAAAATAGGTATATAATTTAATCATAAAATTAAATATTAAAAATATTAGGTTTATTTAATAATCAAAAGGGAAAATGGTGAAAATCCATTGCAGCCCCCGCTACTGTATACGGCGACAAATTCTGTATCCACTGGATTTATTCTGGGAAGGAAGAAGGAGGAAGACCCGTGAGTCAGGAGACCTGCCTTTTATTTTGATTGCAAGCTTTCGGAGGGAAAGAAAATGCATAAAAATTATTATTTTAATACATCCTATAACTATGTGGTTTTATGGATATGAAGGATAGTCAGGTTGTATTGAATATAATGATTTATGTATTTTTAATTTGTTATTAAGGACTTCGAAAGAAGTCCTTTTTATATGGTGTTAATTTAAATATATTTAATCCTTTTTTTCACACCTACTTTTTCAGTAGGTGTACTTTTTTATAAATAAACAAAAATTTACTTATAACCTAATGAAGATGAATTAACGTTGTTTTAAAATGCAAATTTCTTCAATTTTGTATAAAATATTGACAAATATATATTTAATAGCTATGATGTAAATATATGATAAAGTATTGGTTTAAAATTAATATTTTGTTTAATATATGATATCGCAAGTTTTATATAAAAATTTAGTATGACAAAAATTGGATTTTTAATATAATTTGTACATTTGTAAATAATATAATAGTTCAAATAGGTGTCGGTTGTAATCAAAGGTATTATAAACCGGTGAAAAGGAAAGATGGGTGAAAATCCCACACGGTCCCGCCGCTGTAAGAGAAGAGTCCCTCTGAGAATGCCACTGAATAATCGGGAAGGCAAGAGGTGATGATGACGCTTGAGTCAGAAGACCTGCCTGTTTTAAAACCAGTTACTCTACGAGAGATGGAGGAGGTTTAATACAGTGCGCCTATTTTTAGTATTAACTCATTATCTTTTTGGAGATAATGAGTTTTTTTGTTTAAATTCATATGATTTATTTATGGGATATTTTAAATATTTTTGGAGGTAAGTATGTCAAACGTATTAGTTATTGCGGGAACAATGGATGCTAAGCAAATAATAGACAAGCTTTATAAAATGGGTGAAAAGGTTACCGTAATGGTCACCACTAAGTTAGGCAGTGAGTTGATTGATCACGATGATAGTATTGATATTTATCAGGGAAAGATCAATAAGGTCAGCATCATTGATATGATAGATAAAGTACAGCCAAAATGTATTATTGATGCTTCTAATCCTTTTGCGATAGACATATCTCGAAATGTAATAAGTGCTTGTAAACCTACTGAAATACCATATATTAGATTTTTAAGAGAAAAAGTAACATATGAGGGGATGATATTGTAAGGGTAAAAAATTATGAAGAAGCATTTGAACGGATTCAGGAATATGAGGGTAATATAATACTAACAGTGGGAAGTAAAAAAATTGAAACTTTTACTAAGATACCTGACTATAGAAACAGAGTATACCTAAGAGTGCTTCCGGATTGGATGGTCTTAAAAAAATGCGAAAACCTGGGATTCAATTCAAGAAATATAATAGCAATGAAAGGCCCGTTCAATGAAGAGTTAAATGTGGAGATATTTAAATATTGCAATGCCTCTGTTTTAGTGACAAAAGATAGTGGTAATACTGGGGGCGTTATAGAAAAAATAAATGCAGCCAGAAAGTTAGGGATTAAAATAATTATGATCGACAGATCTGATGAAAATTATGAAAATAAAACGACTTCGATTAAAAAAATAATTGATTTTGTAAAGGAGATAAGTATCTATGGATCATCATAAACATAGAATCGGGCATAAACACGGTGAAGGGTTTTCGATTGATTTTTATGCTTATACTTCCAAAATTAGACACTGGAATCCTACTTTTAAAGTATTTCTTTCTGTTTTGATACTGATTCTTTGTATTGTATTGGACAACCCCTATGTATCTATTGTAGTCATTATTGCAATGGCATATCTGACCATCATAAAAGGAGGGCTTCCAATACATGAATATCTGTCAATGTTAACGATTCCGATTGTCTTTATACTCCTTGGTACTTTTACCATTGCTATTGATTTTTCAAAGGAGCCTATAGGACAGTATAACCTGTATCTTGGTTTCTGCTATGTGTTTACTTCCGGGGAAAAGCTTAAGGAAGTGGTCTTCTTGATTCTGAAGGTTTTTGCAGCTATCAGTGCTCTACAGATGATGATATTATCCACTCCATCCTCTGAAATTATATATGTCCTTCGAAAGGCACATGTGCCGAAGCTTATTATAGAGCTTATGAATATCATTTACCGATATATTTTTATTTTAATGGATGTGTATACTAAAATGAAAAACTCCGCAGAATCCCGTCAGGGCTACTGTGATTTTAAAACTTCCTGCTATACCTTTGGAAGCATTGCAAGTAATATGCTGGTTGTTTCACTGAAAAAGGCAAACTCTTATTATGATGCTATGGAAGCCAGATGCTATGATGGAGATCTTATATTTTGGGAGGAGGATAAAAAGATAGAAAAAATACAGATTGTGACAGCAGCAGCATTCATAATTTTCTTGATACTGCTCTGGAGCTTTACAAGATAGAAAGGAGTTATTATGGGAAAACCAATATTAAAGGTTGAAGATTTGTACTATGTATATGGAAATGGAAATCCTGCATTGAAGGGAGTAAGTGTAGATATCTATGAAGGGCAGAAAATTGCTGTCATTGGTTCCAATGGATCTGGAAAATCCACATTTTTCTTGAATGTGAATGGTGTGTTTACACCGGAACAGGGGAAAATCATTTACCGTGATACAATCATCAATAAAAAGAATTTAAAAGAACTTAGAAAAAATATTGGAATTGTATTTCAGGATGCAGACAATCAAATTATCGCATCTACAGTTATGGCAGAGGTTGCATTTGGACCGATGAACTTAAAGCTTCCAAAAGAGGAAGTAAAGAAAAGGGTTGAGGAGGCACTGGCATACATGAACATCTCCGATTTCAAGGATCGTCCGCCCCACTATTTGAGCGGTGGTGAAAAGAAGCGTGTCAGTATTGCAGACATCATTGCTATGAAATCGGAAATTATCATCTTTGATGAACCTACAGCAGCACTGGATCCTTTAAATGCACAGATGTTGGAAGAAGTTTTGGAAAAGCTTAGTTTAGAGAGGAAGACAATGCTTATTTCCACCCATGATGTGGATTTTGCATATAGATGGGCTGAAAGAGCTATTGTATTTTGTGAGGGTAAAATTATTGCAGATGGAACACCTCTGCAAATTTTTAAAAACAGTGAAATTTTAAAACAGGCAAATTTGAAACAGCCAACTATGCTTCAGGTCTATGAATCTCTTGTAGAAAAACATCTTTTACAAGATACAAAGACTTATCCAAGAAGCGTTGAAGAGTTGAAGAAGTTACTTGAAAAACAAGAGGTATTTCTAGGTGCTTTAGCTTAGATTAATACAAATAAATTAATAACAATATTATATGAGGAGGAAAATAAAATGAATCAAACAGAAAAGAAAATTGTCGCAATGGCGGCAGCTTTTGCATTAGTTTTCGGAGTAACCCCGGTAGTAAATGCAATGCACATCATGGAAGGATATCTTCCACCAAAATTCTGTGTTATATGGGGCGTTATTTGCCTTCCATTCTTAGCGGCAGGTTACTTATCAATTAAGAAGACATTGGCAGAAAACCGTAAATCTATCACTATTCTTGCTATGGCAGGCGCATTCATTTTTGTACTTTCATCTTTAAAAATTCCATCAGTTACAGGAAGCTGTTCACATATGACCGGTACCGGACTTGGTGCAATTTTATTTGGACCAGTTGCAGTAAGTATATTGGGTATTATTGTATTGATTTTCCAGGCAATTATGTTGGCTCATGGCGGATTGACATCTCTTGGTGCTAATACCTTTTCTATGGCTATTGCAGGTCCATTAGTTTCTTATGGAATCTATAAATTATGCCAGAAGATGAATGTAAGTAAGCATGTGGGTATTTTTTTAGCAGCAGCAATTGGTGACTTATTCACTTATTGTGTAACCAGTATTCAGCTTGCACTTGCATATCCATCTGCAAACGGTGGTGTTGCAGCATCTGCAGCTAAGTTCCTTGCAGTATTTGCACCTACACAACTTCCACTTGCAATTATAGAAGGTATTTTAAGTGTTGTTATCATTATGGGTCTTGAAACATATGCAAAATCTGAATTGGCAGGTATTGGATTTTTAAAGAGAGGTGAAAATTAATGGCAAAAACAAAAAAGAAAGTTATTAGTTTATTAATTGTTGCTGCGTTAATTGCTGTTATTCCATTATTCACATTAAAAGGTGCTGAATTTGGTGGATCCGACGATGCAGGAAGTAAAGTGGTTTCCGAGATAACAGGTACTGAATATGAGCCTTGGTTTACCCCTGTTATGGAAACCTGGATTGGCGGGGAGCTGCCAGGAGAAATAGAGAGCTTGTTATTCTGTGTACAGACAGGTATTGGAGTTGGCGTTTTAGCATTCTTTATGGGTAGATTTGTAGAAAGAAAGAAGAATGAAAATCAGCAGAATAGAACTGCATAATGTTTTTTATATTTATAAAAATTAAGGGAATTTAATAATAATAGTATTAGGTGCTGCCATTAATTGAAAAATGGAGTTAAAAGGGAAAGTGGAAAAGCCACTGCAGCCCACCGCTACTGTGAGGAGGATGAAACCTTATTAGGTCACTGGATAATTTTTATCTGGGAAGACAAGGGAGTAAAATGAATCTGAGCCAGGAAACCTGCCTAGTATTTGTTGATTCTTTCGGAGGGGAAGATATATGCAATTATACGGCTATTTATGTTTATTGGATCAATAAACATAAATATTTCGTTTTTTAGAGAACCTCCAATGGTTCTCTTTTTGCGTTTCTCCAATATCGCTAATAGATTATAGAGGGAGGTAAACGTTATGAAAAAATCTATTAAAAAACTATTAGTAACCTGTCTAACTTTTTCTTTAATATTAACTCAAATGTTTTTTACAAGAGAAGCAAAGGCAGAAGAAGCTAAGGGAACTGTTAAAACAGCAGGATCTTTACGACTTGGCGGAAGCGACAGATATAAAACCTCTGTTGCTATATCTCAAAGGGGATGGTCCTCATCTCAGTATGTTGTATTAGCTAGCGGCATTGAATTTCCAGATGCACTTTGTGCAGGGCCTCTAGCGAAAAAATATGATGCTCCAATTCTTTTAACACAACCTGATAAATTAAATTTAGACACATTAAAGGAAATTAAAAGATTAGGTGCAAAAAATATTATTATCATAGGTGGCATTGGATCAATTTCAAAGAATATTGAAGATGAACTGAAATCAGAGGGAATTACTAGTACCGAACGTATATCTGGAGCAGACAGATATGAAACATCTGTTAAGGTAGCTGAAAAAATTGGTACTACAGATAGCATTGCACTTGCTTGTGGCTTAAACTTTCCAGATGCATTATCTTTTTCTCCTATAGCAACGGCAAAAGGAATTCCTATAGTATTAACTAATAAAGACAGCTTACCAGATTGTGTAAAGCAATATTTGACAGGTAAAAAAATAATACAATCATATATAGTAGGTGGAACTGGTGTAATTAGTGACAGTGTGAAAAATTCAGTTTCTAATCCTTTAAGATTAGGTGGTTTGAATAGATATGAAACTAATGTAGAAATATTAAAGGCCTTTGATAAGGATCTCAATTATAATAACGTATACATATCCGATGGAGATGGTCCAAATGGTAATGAATTTGCAGATGCGTTATCCGGATCGGTGCTTGCAGCTAGAACTTCTTCGCCTATAATTTTAGCTTATAAGTCTTTACCAGATTCGACTAAAGATTATATTAAAACAAAGTTTATATTAGGAAGTAAAACAATAGCTTTAGGTGGAGAGGCTTCAGTATCTTCTTCAATATTGAATGATATGTCAGCATTAATAAATGAAATACCAGCAAGTGCTGTAGATAATAAAACTCAAACTACAACTGCTTCTCAAGGATCAGGAGGAAGTATCTCTAGTAATATTACTCTATCTGTTACTGGAGTTAGTGGCAAAGTAATATTATCCTCTACAGCAATAGAGATGCAAAGCGGAGATACAGCATATTCTGTTTTAATTAGAAAGCTTGGCAGTAAAGTAAGTACAAAGGGATCAGGATATGTAAGAGGAATAGATGGTCTAAAGGAATTAGATTATGGCCCTTTAAGTGGATGGATGTATTCTGTAAATGGAAAATTTCCTAATGTCAGTGCTGATTTATATACACTAAAAAATGGAGATGTTGTGGCATGGTGTTACACTAAAAATATGGGACAAGATATAGGGGCACCTATGACTGGTGGTAGTACAGGCTCCGGTGGGGGGCAGGAAGTGGATCAGGAACAAACCCTACTGATAATACAAATGGAAATCTTGTAGATATAAAGGGAAATTTAAGCTTCACATTGACAGAGGCAGCAAGCAAAACAATAACTATACAATCAAATAGTAATAATAGTAGTGACTTTATTACTGTAACTTTATATGATAGCAATGGAAATTTAGCTTATATAAATCAATGCTCTAATGGAACTATGCAGTTAAATACCATTCTTGCACCGGGAAAATACCATGGGTTTGTGAAAGCTTCAAGTATGGATAAAGTAACTATAAGTGAATTTCAAGTTAACTAAATTTAATATGGGAGGCTGAAAAATATGAAAAATTTAAAAAGTAAACTAATATCGATGTTAATGGTTTTTGCCATGGTAATAGGTTTAGTGGGAATTAAAGTGAATTATGTGTTTGCAGCGGAAACAGCAAATACTGTGAATGTAAAGATAAGGGTGGAAGCTGCTGATCATACCATAGTACATGAAACAGAGCTTGCAGTTAGTAATTTTGATATGACTGATTATGGCATGACAACTCAGCTTAGTAAGGTTAATGTTATGAATGCGCTTGTAATGGCATTAAATAGTAACAGTATTGACTGTAAAAACAAAAATAATTTTGATGCGGAAGCATCAAGCTATGGTGGTTATTATGTTAAAACAATAGCCGGTATTAGTGCAGCTGGCATTGGAGGATGGATGTACTGTGTAAATAATATTTCCCCATACAATACAATGGAACAGGAAGAAATAAAAGAGGGGGATTCCATTGTTGTATATTATGTCAGTGACTATTCAACAGTTTACAGCTTTTTTGATAAGTCAGAGGTTACTACAACTACAGGTTCAATAACTTTAAATTTGAAAGGAAATTTTTATGATGCAAGTTGGAACGTTTATAATAAAGGAATAGATGGAGCAAAAATATTAGTTGATGGCAAAGAAGTAAGTGCAGATGGCAATACAGTTGTAACAGATAAGGACGGAAATTGTGTATTAAACTTTGATAAATCCGGAACATATAATGTGTCAGCGGAGAAGGATGGTATATCAAGATCTTATTGTAAAGCTATTGTACAACTGCCAGAACAAGCAAAAGATTATACAAGCTCTATAAATACTCTTATAGATGGAGTAGCACAAAATATTAAAGCAGATGGTTTGGGAGTATTAGATTTATATAAAGCAGGTAAACAAATACCGACTACTTATTTACAAACAGCTGAAGATAATATAAAGAAAAATGCTGATGATTTTACTGCCACTGATTTGGAGAGTAACACTTTAAGTATACTTGCAGCAGGAGGAGATCCTACAAACTTTGCAGGATATAATCTTGTAGAAAAGATATACAACAATGAAAGCATGAATAATATAATGGCATATATATATGGATTATTGGCTTTAGATTCAGCAAACTTTACAGCACCTCAGGATGCAAAGTGGAATAGAGATAAACTTGTACAAGCTATTTTAGATTGCAAAACCAGTGATGGTGGATGGGCATATTATGGAGATTTTGCTGACCCAGATGTGACAGCTATGACACTTTCAGCATTAGCACCTTATTATAATACAAACTCCGATGTAAAGGCAGCAGTAGATACAGCTGTAGGAAGACTTTCACAGATACAGACTAACAATGGTGGCTTTATATCATATGGAAATGAGAACAGCAACAGTACAGAAATGGTAATAATAGGTCTATGTGATATAGGAATAGATCCAGCTATCGATAGCCGCTTCGTAAAGAATGGAAAAAATCCAATAGATGCCCTTTTAAGCTTTGCATTAAGTGATAACAGTGGTTTTGGATTCACAGATGCCAGTAAAGCAAATGTATTGGCAACAGAACAGGGGCTAAGAGCATTAGTGTCATATAAGTTCTTTAAAGAAGGAAAAGGTTCTGTTTACAAGGGCTTTACAGTAAATGAACAAAATGGTACATCAAATGGACAAAATGGTACGTCAGAAAACAAATTAATACAAATAACTAATTTAACAAAAGATACAGTATTTAATTTAGGAAATGATGCAAAAATAACTATACAAGCAACAAATAACTCTGATAAAGATCAAGATGTTTCATTAATTGTAGCACTATATGATAACGCTGATCAATTTGTCAATTATGTATGTGCAGAGCAGACTATAAAAAAAGGTGATTCATCTGTTTTAACAAGTATGATGAAGTTTCCCAAAGAAGGAGTTTATAAATTAAAAGCCTTTGTTTGGGATAGTATGGAAGCTATGAATTCACTTTCAGATATAATAGAAATACCTGTTAAATAATATGATTTAAAGAATGACTGCTTTACAAAGTGGTTATTCTTTAAGCAATTTAAGGAAGTGAAAGTATGCAAATATGCAATGAAGACAGTAGTAACATATGCTTATATGAGAAAAAAGAAAAAAATAAGTATTACAGAAGTTTTAAAGAATATCATGTGTTAACTTCCTCACTTGTTTTTATGTCAATGTTAATACTGATATTTTCTAATGATAACCCGATAATATTAGGTTCTGTCTATATATTTATTATATCAATAATAATTTGCTGTAAGGAAAAAGAAAGATTTAAAAAGGTTATTTTGTATTTTATTCCAGTGGCTCTTTTGCTGGTCATATTGAATATGTTTTTTGTAAGTGCAGGCAGTACCACACTTTTTTATTTATTTCATAAAAGATTTACTCTTGAATCTGTAATCTATGCTGTAGTTATGACTTTTAAGCTTCTGGCGGTTATTTATCTATTTATAATACTTGAAATTATGGTTGATTCTGATAGGGCAGTTTCCTATTTTTCTTCTGTAATGCCTAAATCTA
Source organism: Clostridium magnum DSM 2767 (assembly GCF_001623875.1). Lineage (GTDB taxonomy): Bacteria > Bacillota > Clostridia > Clostridiales > Clostridiaceae > Clostridium_AM > Clostridium_AM magnum. The sequence goes on from NZ_LWAE01000002.1 coordinate 254,029, forward strand.
CACTTATGCTTATGATAAGCTTTAAACTTGTTCCAACTATGAAGAATAGGTTTAAAAGTTTAAAAGAAATATATGAAGTAAGAGGAGTAGTATTTAATAAGAAAAAATCTAAAGAAAAAACCGCAAGTTATGTTCCGGTACTTTCTATACTATTAGAAGACTCCTTAGAGGGGTCCTTTGATATAGGAGAAGCAGCCTATGTAAGAGGATTTTTAAGCGGAAAAAGAAGCGTATATGATAGACAAAAATTTTGTGGCAGAGATTTTAAAATAATAGCCTTAAGTATTGCCCTTATTATATTTTACTGTGCAGCACAGTTTAAGAATTGGGTACAGTTTAATATATATGACGAGGTAACTGTTATAAATTTTATTAATACTGGTATAGCTATAATTTTTACTTTCATAATAGTTATAACTCTTATATTAATATTTAACAGTGAGGAGAAAAAACATGACATTTATAGAAATTAAGAATTTAAATTTTACTTATCCTTTAGAAAAAAAGAAAGCTTTAGAAAATGTAAATTTATCTATAGAAAAAGGTTCGCTGCTGCTCATAGCTGGAAAATCTGGTTCAGGAAAATCAACCTTAGGAAGAGCCATAGTTGGAACAGTTCCACATTTTTATGGAGGTACTATAGGTGGTCAAATTAAAATTGATGGTAAGCTTATTGAAAAAATGAGCCATAAAGAGAGAGCGGAAAAAATAACAATGGTTTTTCAGGATCCGGAGAAGCAGCTTATGATGAATAAGGTACATAGAGAGGTAGCTTTTGGACTTGAAAATATTTGTGCTGATGAAAAAGTAATAAAAAGAAGAGTTTATGAAGCACTACAATTTTCAGGAATACTCAATCTTGCAGAAAGAGATATAACATCTTTATCTGGAGGGGAGAAACAAAAGGTAGTAGTAGCCTCCTCCCTTGCATATATGCCCCAGTGTATAATTTTGGATGAGCCCACATCTCAACTGGATCCCTCCTCTGCAGAAGAAATAATAAATCTAGTAAAAAAGATAAATGAAGAATTGGGAATAACAGTTATTGTTGTAGAGCATAGAGTAAATCGGTGGTTCGATACAGCAGACTCAATAGCCATTATGGACAAAGGAAAGATTAGGTTGTTTAAGGATAAAGAAGATTTTTACAATAACTGTAGTGAAGATGAATCTATGTTTTTGCCAGATTATCTTAAGTTTTTTAAGAAGATAAAGATTAAATACATGCCTGCAAGCTTTAAAAAAGCAAGAATAGAGTTTTTAAATAGTGGTATAAGTTTAAAAAAAGAAAATAAAAATATTTATAATGAAGACCATCAAACAATACTCACTATAAAAAATCTTACCTATATAAGTGATTCTAAAAATATTCTAAAGAATATAAATCTTACAGTTAATAAAGGTGATTTCATAAGTATTATGGGAGCTAATGGTGCGGGGAAAAGTACATTTTTAAAATCAATTATGGGACTTATAGATTATGAGGGAATTATAGAACTCCATAATCAGAATGCAAAGGACATGGATATAAGAAGTATAGCTAAACATATAGGTTATGTTTCACAAAATCCTAATGATTATTTATCAAAGGATACTGTGTATGAGGAAATTAAATTTACTATGGATAACTATGGTATATATGATGAAAAAGTTATAGAGGAAGTTTTGAAAGAATTGGGAATATACGATTTAAAAGATAAAAACCCAAGAGATTTAAGTGGCGGTCAGAGGCAGAGAGTTGCAATTGCTTCCATATTGGTGTTAAAACCAGAGATGATTCTTTTAGATGAACCTACAAGAGGACTTGAAAGTGAACTAAAATTAAAACTTGGTAAAGTGTTGAAAAGACTTAATGAGGAAGGAACAACAATTATACTTGTAACTCATGATACAGATTTTGCAAGCAGTTTTTGCAGTAGATATATACTTATGTTTAATGGAAGCATAGCGGCAGATGGTGGGAAAAAAGAAGTTTTAGCAGATGGTATATTCTATACTACTTCAATAAATAAGCTTCTCAGAGATAAGAACAGCGATGTATTTACTTTAGAAGAAGCCTTAAGGATGTGTATAATATGAAAAAGCTTATAACTTTTCTTACAGCTACGGTTATTATATTTCTTATGATCATAACACTACATGGAGATACTCAAACCGGGGTATCACTAATCACCACATTAGGAGTATTTCTAATACTTTTCATGAGTTACTTTTATTTTGAAAAAAGCAATATGGGTACAAAGGAAATAGCTATTATAGCAACCTTAAGTGCATTTACAGCTCTTTCTAGAGTTGTTTTTGAAGTAATTCCCGGTGTAAAACCGGTAACCTTTTTAACTGCACTTACTGGTTTTGTGTTTGGACCCTATGAAGGCTTTTTAGTAGGCAGTACCTCTGCTTTTCTATCTAATATATTTTGTGGTCAGGGACCATGGACTCCCTGGCAGATGTTTTGCTGGGGACTTGTAGGAGTTATATGTGGTTTCTGGGGAAAAAGAGGTAAAGAAGTTTCTGCTATGAAATTTTCCATTGCATGTTTTTTACTTGGTTTTATGTATGACTGGATTATGAATATCTGGTTTGTGATTGGATTCGTAAAGCCTATTAATGTACAGACTGTTATAGGTGCATACCTTGCGGGGTTAACCTTTGATATTTTACATGGAGGCGGTTCTTTTATATTTTCTATAATTTTTTACGACAGTTTTTTACCGGTACTTCAGCGGTATAAAAGAAGATTAAATATAAGTTATATTAAGGCATCTTAAAAAATAACTAGTCAATCTGCTAGTCTATTTTATGTCATAGTGTGTCTACAGAACTCTTAGATAGGGCAGGCTGCCTCTTGTCTGACACAAAATATCCGTCGCATCTTTGACTTGTTATTTTCTTTAAGATGCCTAAGTCGTCTCAAATAGAATAAAGAAAAGAGGTGAGCATTTAGTGGGGGTGGCAATTACTATACTATTTCCCACTAAAGATAAATTATGAACAATAAAAAGAAATATGTAATAGCTTTAATAGCCTTTGCTGTATGTGCAGTTATGTTTTTCTTTGCTATTAAAGCTGAAAGAATGTATGCCAATAATGTTACAAAACAAGATACTAATAATGAAATGACTCAAAATAAGGCTGCTGATACAAAAAACACTTCTAAAGCAGCTGAGGAAGCTAAAAAGACAATAGATGAAAAGAATACAGCAAAGGATATTTCTAATAATATATCAAATAATGCAACCAGTAACCCTAACAACTCATCTACTTCAACTTCACAAGAGAATAAAACTAATACAACATCATCAAACAATAGTGGAGCAAATAATGGACAAACAACTGCAGCGGTACAATCCTCAACAGCTAAACAAAATACCCAAACTACAAATCCAGATGAGCAGCCTACATTTATGTTTATAGATGGAGTACATGGAGATAAAATGATCCTTCAAAAACATGTTGATGCAGAAGGGGAAACAGTGGGATATATCACCTGTAAACTTTTAGATGAAGCTAAAATAAGATTTAGAACTACAGGATCTTCTTCTACTTTATATGTTGCAGCTATAGATGGTCTTGAGGAAAAAAAACAGGGACCTTTATCCGGTTGGTGCTATTATGTAAAGAAAAAGGGAGAGAATAGTTTCCATAAGCCTAACATAGGATGCGGTCAATATGTATATGAAAAAGGTGATGTAGTAGTTTGGAGATATGTAGCGGACGGAGTTCATGATGGATATTCTGAAAATTGGGGTAAGTAAAGTGAAACTTGAATCAGATTGAGAAAAGCAGAGAGCCCAAATCTCTGATTTGGTGCGAATCGCTTTCACAACGTGCGTAGGGAATATTAGAGCAAGTAGATATTGGATAAATTTATAGATAGAGGAGTGGGTGTAAATGCTAAAAAGAAAAAGTAAATACATTTTATTAGGGTTAGTTATTGTAGGAAGCTTATGGCATCCATCAGTTAAAGCATTAGAATTAAATAAAGAAACAACAGATGTTCATAAAGCATGGAATATAAGGTTTAATCAAAATATTGATTTTAATGATGAAGGTAAAAATAGTATAAGGGTATCAGATAGCAAAGGTAATACTATAACTACAGATATAAGGTCTGGTGATAGTAAAACAATAATAGTAGATGCTCCAAAGGAAGGATATAAAGAGGGAGAGACCTATACTATAGATATAGGTAATAAGATTCATTCAAAGAGTAACGTATATTTGAAAAATGGTGTAAAATGCATTTTCAAAATAAATAAGTCGGATAATAAAATCGGTGATAGTGATAAATATAAAGATCAGGTAGATAATGTAATAAATTTAGGAGTAAATAAAATATTAAAAGATGGAGTTGAAGATCAGTGGCAGGCAGTAGCAGTTTCAAAACATGGTGCTTCAGTTCCTTCTAGCTATTTAACTTTTGTACAGAAGGAGATAAACTCCACAAAGGGAGATATGGAGCAGCCTATAGATTATGCAAGAACGGTAATTGGCTTGATGGCCATAGAAAAAGATCCTACAAATTTTGAAGGATACAATCTTATGGAAAAGATATACAACAATAAACAAATGGAAAATGAAAGTATAAATACTTATATATTTTCTCTTATAGCATTGGATTCTGGAAAATTTGATGTACCTGCTAATGCTTTGTGGACAAGAGATAAGTTAATAAAAACAATATTAGATAATAGAACCTTTGATAAAGGATGGGATTATGCAGGAGACAAAGCAGATCCTGATATGACTGCTATGGCACTTACAGCTCTTGCCCCATATAGAGATAGAGATGATGTAAAGCTTGCTGTAGAAGAAGCAATAGATAAACTTTCATCTATGCAAAATGAAAATGGGGGGTTCTCTTCCTGGGGAACAGAAAATAGTGAAAGCTCATGTCAGGTTATAATTGGGCTGTGTGCTAATGGAATAGATCCTACAGGTGATAAATTTGTGAAGAATGGAAAAAATCCTCTAGATGTACTGCTTGAATATAGAACTGAAGATGGAGGATTTAGTCATACAAAAGAAACTGGATGTAATGGAATAGCAACAGAACAAGGAGTTGAGGCATTAGAAGCATATAAAATGTTTAAAGAAGGAAAAGGAAGTATATATAGTTTTAAATAGAAAAAAGAAAATAGGGAAATGGGGATAGCATGAATGTTGAAGCTTATGAATTTTTCTACATATAATTATGATCTTGAAAGATTTAATTGTGATAGTCAGCAAATAACAGTTTTTTTAGAAAAAAATAATATGGATGGTGTTGAACTCTTAAATCCAATTATGTGGGAAGAAAATATTCTTCCTAAAAAAATAGTTAAAGGAATACATTTGAAGTATTATCCTACATGGCTGGATTTTTGGAATAATAATAAAACTGAACTTTTAAGACAATTTAAAACTATGGATATGGTGGAACAATATTATTTAGGTAATAGTAGAGAGGTTATGATAGAACATTATAGAAAAGAAATTGAGACTGCAACTAAGATTGGTGCAGAGTATATAGTATTTCATGTAGCTCATGTAGAGGTTGAACATACTTATGACTATAACTTTACCTATTCTGATAATAAGGTAGTAGATGCAGCAGTTGATTTGCTAAACCAGGTATTTAAAGGGTTAAACACGAATATAACGCTTTTATTTGAAAATATGTGGTGGCCTGGTTTTACTATGCTTGATAAAAAAATTGCATTAAAATTATTGAATAAAGTTGAATATAAAAATAAAGGATTTATGCTTGATGTATCTCACTTAATAAATACAAATCTATATCTTAAAGATGAAAAAGAAGCGGTTGAATATATAATAAATACTGTAAAGGGTCTTGGAAAACTAAAAAGTCTAATAAAGGGTATACATCTTAATTGTTCGTTATCAGGGGAATATGTAAGGTCCCAAATAGATAAGAAAAAGCAGGAAAAAAAAGAGTTTATACTTAATCCCATGAGTGAAGAGGTATTTATGCATGTCTTTAGAATAGACTGTCATAGACCTTTTACAGATAATAGCATAAGGAAGCTTATTGAATTTATAAACCCTGAATATCTTGTATATGAATTTGTAACAACTTCTATAAGACAGCTTGAAGAATATATTAAAATTCAGGATATGGCATGGGATTATTTTAGAATTTAACTTGTGGAAGAGAAGAGGGCATTGGAATAAGTTATAGTTTGAATTATTTTATTAACATAATATTGATATAATATTGATATAATATTGATATAATATTGACATAGTGTGCAATACGTTATATAATGTAAATATAAACTAAATATTGAAATATTAGGTGCTTTTGTTTCTTAGAAACAAAAGTTAAAAGGGAAAGTGGAAAAGCCACTGCAGCCCGCCGCTACTGTGAGGATGATGAAACCTTATTATATTAGGTCACTGGATAATTTTTATCTGGGAAGACAAGGGAGTAAAATGAATCTGAGTCAGGAAACCTGCCTAGTATTTGTTGATTCTTTCGGAGGGGAAGATATATGCAATTATACGACTATAAGTGTTTGTTGAATCAATAAACATAATTATTTCGTTTTTTCAGAGAACCTCCAATGGTTCTCTTTTTGCGTACTCCTTACTATTGCTAAATAATGATATCTCTTGTTTTATCTTCTTTAGTGGATATATGAATAACGGCCCTATTGTAAATATAGAATCTCAATGATTCACTTAAAATCCAATCCCTCTTCATATTTATTTTTAATCCACTAATAGCACATAATTGAGATATAATTCTATAACAGGGAAGTTTTAACTTCTCTGTCATAGAACCCAACTATAATGTCATAAAAGCTTTTTTATAAATATTGAAATGAATTACTATAACATAGTAGTAGATGTTGTGAAAGAATAGATATATAAAGGAGATACAAATATGAGTAAAAACTATAAATTCTTTAATCATAGAGGATGTGAATTTTTTCCATGTCATAATATAAAAAATAATGATAAATTTAATTGTTTGTTTTGTTATTGTCCACTGTATTTTGTTGAAAATTGTGGTGGAAATAGCACTTATATAAATTGTGTTAAGGATTGTAGTAATTGTATGATACCTCATTCGGAAAACGGATATGACTATATTTTTAAGAAAATAATAGAGATTAATAAAGAAAAAAGAAATGAACTGTAAAGGAGGTTTAATTAATTTTGATTAATTAAAAGGGAATTAAGTTAAAGTTTTTAGCTATCCTATAGTGATTAAAAGGAGGATTTTTTTATGAAGTGTTATTTTTATCAGACCCAATTTTCTGAATATAAACCAGGATTTGTTACTTATCTAAATAAAAAAAATAAAGTAATGATAAAAATTAATAAGCTCTATTTTTATGATTATTGCAAAAGAGTAGTAGGCTTTTATAAAAAACTACAATATTATTATAATACATATTCTTCAAGAGTAAAAAAAATTGTAGAACAAGATGGAATAGATCTTGAAAATATTAATGAGATTCTAAAACTTGAGATGTATTTGTATAACATTGCAAGTATATATCATGATGACACCATATTTGAAGAATGTAACGAACTGGAAGAAAATTTGGAGGAATGGATTCACAATATTGATAAAGATACTTTTCTTGCTTACTTTGATAGTAAGTATGATTTAGATATTTTAAACGATAAAAAGATGTTCTTTAACTTTTTTTCAAAAAAATCTGAATTACCTGGTTTATGTAAAATAGGTCTTGGACAACAGAGGAGTCTCAAAGAATGCTTTTAGTTAGTTTATTGAAATAACTTTAATATATTGCTTGTCCTTTAATATATATAAATGACCAACTATAGGTCGCTTGAATAGTGTCTTGTAGTTGGTCATGTTTTTGTTTGGGGGGCTTTATACTTTAAACTTTTGAACCATTTCATGAAGTTTGTTAGCTAATTCAGTTTGATTCTCTGTTATTTTTGTAATTTCTTCTATAGCTTTTGTGGAGTCATGTATGCTGCTTTGTATTTCATTAGAATATTCAGCAGAACTTTGGGATAGACTAGCCATATTTTTTATTGCTGAGGTTACTTCATTAGTAGCAGCACTAATTTGTTCTGTCATAGAGGCGATAGTGTAAGACATATCATTAATATAGCCTGAATCGCTACTATATTGTTTGCTTATATTTACAAAGTCCTTTAGTTGCTCGTATACATGCTCATTTATAAACTTTAGTATGTCTTCACTATTGGTAGAGATGTTTTTAAAAGCCTCCTGAACCTTTGCTACTGTGGTATGTATGTGTACAACTGTCTCAGAGGACTGCATAGCAAGTTTTTTAACTTCTTCAGCTACAACTACAAAGCCTTTACCCTGTTCGCCAGCTCTTGCTGCTTCAATGGCAGCATTTAGGGATAAAAGATTTGTTCTGGAGGCTATATTTGCTATAACATCTGCCATAGTGCTAATTTCCTCTACTACCTTTCCAGTTTCAATAGCTTTTAGTATTTTTTCCTGTTTTTCTGTAAATAAACTCTCTGTTATTTTCATAGATTCTTGTCCTTTCTTCTGTGCTTTTCCGGCTTTCTTTCTAAATTCTAAGGAATTTTCACTTCCCTGAGATGCTTTTGCTGTAAGTTCATTTATACCTGTACTGATTTCGTCTTCAGAGGAATAGATTTGCTGACTTATTGCACTAACCTCTTCTGCTCCATTAGAAATTTCATCAATATAAGCATTTATTGTTTGCATTTTAGCATTCATTTCTTCAATGGAAGCATAGACTTCTTCACTTAAACAGTTTAGGTTGGAAGAGTTGTTCGTAATTTGTTTTATGAGTTCCTTCATATTTTCTTGGGCTTTATTTAAAGCTGAAATAGTTTGTCCGAATTCATCGTTTCTGTGAATTACTATATTAGTAGTAAAATCACCATTTGCTAATCTTTGTGCAAAATTTTCCATTTTTAACAAAGAATTACTTATTTGTTTTGTAAGAATGATGCTTATAAGAGCTGAAATTGCTAGTATAATTAATATTAGGACTATAGTAAGAGTAACATCATTTTTAAATGTTTTGTGTTTTTTTAAGTTATCAGTTTTTGCATCATCTGAATTTAGTTGTATAATTTTATCTAAAGATTGAAGTACTAAATCTAATTTATTTAAAGTGCTTGGATATAAATTTAAAGATTCTTCAGTTTTTCCTTCGTTAATTAAAGTTATTACATTTTCTTTAATTTCTCTATATTCATTTAACTGAGAAATAAACGTATTATATACTTCCTCTTCGCCAGCAACCCAATCATCTTGCCCATCACTAGTATTATTGTATTCTTCAAGTAGCTTATTATCCTTTTCAGTAAGTTTATGAATTTGATCTATTAATTGTGTTCTCTTTTCATTATTTTTTTCATTAACTAATTCTGACATGTTAACACTTATGTTTAATAAATTTTCTTTTATATTATGTATTTGATTAATGGGTATCAAGTTGCCATTATACATATGATAATAAGATAAACTTAGATCATTTAAATCTTTTAAACCTGTGGCAGCAAGTACTCCTATAAACAAAATTATACATAGAAATGAACTTATAAGCTTAGTTTTTATCTTCATGTTTTTAATTATCCCCATTTTATACCAACCCCCAAAATATCTTATTTTTTTACAGTATTAATATGTATTTTACAAATTTATATAAGCAATTCCTATTCCACTCATTTTTTTTACATATTAGGCTATTTTTATCCGATGACTACCCGCTCTAATACTCCCGCTTCTCAAAGCGGGAATAAAGAGCGGGTACGTCCCTAGATTCGTTCAACTAAGAATCAGGTGGGAGTTAAATGCCTAAGTGGCATTTAACGGGCAAAGCCCCGGGTCGTAGACGAAACTCCATCTGATTCAAGTTTCCACTTCATTACTGATAGTATCAAAATGAAATGTATTTTATATCATTTTGAGAAAGAACTATCTTTTTTCTCGTTTTGATACAGAGTGTTTGCTTTAAGATGCTTTTTACTATAGTTATGAAATTTTTCTTTTTCTATATACATATTTTCATCAGCTGTTTTTATAATAGTATTTATAGAAATACCCTTAGAGGATATAGAATATCCAATACTCATTGTTAACTTAATATCTTTTTCTCTTTTATTCCAAATGAAAATAATATTATTATTTATTCTTCTTATTATTGATTTAACATCCTTTTCACTGCAGGACAGGGCTAATATTATGAATTCATCACCGCCGTATCTAAAAACATAGTCATTTTTTCTAATAGATCTTTTCAATATCTGTGCAGTTGTTTTAATAAGTAAATCTCCATATAGATGGCCGAAGGTATCGTTTATGTATTTAAGATTATTAATATCAATCATAATAACTGCAAAGGAATTTAAATCTGGATTTAAGGATTCTATAATTCTTTGTAAATATTGTCTGTTATATATTCCCGTCAGATTATCTTTAATAGCCTTTTCTTCTATCTGCATAAGAAACAAATATTTTTGAATGGCACTGTTAGTATAGTTTGAGATTACTTGCAGTAATTTTTTCTCTCTTTCTTCTACTTCTGTTTCTATATCTGTTTGTATAAATATAAGAGCTTTATTGTTATTTTCTAGATGTAATGCTGAGGTGATAAGATTTTTATCATCTATTTTTATTAACTCAATTGAAGAATCTTCTGTATAAAAGAATTCTTTTAGATTTTCATTTATATACTCCTGTATATTTTCTGTAAATCCATCTATATTGTTAACATTGTAATAATCATCATCCATATATCTTTTAATAATTATACTTATATGGTCTACACTGATTATTTTATTAAATACAACTGATGCTCTTATTAAAATTTCCTCTAAATCATATACTTCTGTCAGCAAACTGTTAGCCTGAACAAGTATATTTAAATTTTCAATACTTTTTTCCAGTAATCTGAGCATTTTTTCCTGTTCAGAAACATCTCTTGTAAGCATAAGCAATCCGTCATATTTATTGTCTTCATCATGAATGGCTATATATTTATTTTCTAAGTATTTGTTGCTTCTTTTCATTATTCTTTCCCATCCATTTATCTCACCAAGTTTAACCTTTAAAAGTTTATCTTTAATTATGCTATTTCTATGTTTTCTATGAAAATCGGTAAAACTGCTTCCTAAAATATCTTCTATATTTTTATTTCTTATTGATGCAGCAAATTTATTACAAAATTGTATTTTGTCATGCTTATCTATTAAAATTACACCTATATCTGGTAGTTTATCTAAAATGCTCTCCCAATTTGTATTTATGTTACTATCTATTTTTGTGTTTTGGATATATGAAGGGTTTTGTGAATTGTAGTATTGATTATAATAATCATCTATTATTTCTAAGAAATTATTTAGTATAGAACCGTCAAATTGAGTATTGCTATTTCTTATAAGCTCGTCCTTTCCTTCTTGAAGTGTTAATATGTTTCTATAATTACGAAATGATATCATAGCATCAAAACTATCGCAAATACTTATTATTCTAGCTTTTAGTGGTATGTCTTCTTCTTTTAATTTTGAACAGTACCCTTCCCCATCATATCTTTCATGGTGATATAATATTGAATCATGGACTTTGTCTAAATACCTAGAACTGTTTAGAAGGTTTACGCCATTAATAGGGTGTCTCACAATTATACTTCGCTCTTTAGCATCTAGAGGTCCCGGTTTATATAAAATTTTTGAAGATATATTTAATTTACCTATGTCATGAAGTAATCCCCCTAAAGCAACGTTTATACATTCCTCATCTGAAAGATTCATTTTACGAGACAATAAATATGAACTTAGACATACATTTAAACAATGGGTGTAAACACAATGATATTTGTGTTTTAGTGCTAATAATAATGTATTTGTTACTTCATCCTTTTCTATTAAAGCTTGAAAATAGTTAATCAGTTCAATTTTATTAAGCATACATATCCCATCCTTTTACAGTAAAAATCACATTAAAAAAAGACCTTCTGTTTCGAAGGTCTTTTTAATCTGCACACCAAAATTAGATCATTAATGACTAATCAATAAAAAATTACTGTACATTTTTACCTTTCTTTCCCTCCGAAAGACTTTGTTTAAACTAACAAGGCAGGTCTCCTGGCTCAGATTCATCTTACTCCCTTCTCTTCCCAAAGCATTAGCTTCAGTGAGATATTAGGTTTCATCATCATTACAGTAGCGGGGGCTGCAGCGGATTTTAACCGCTTTCCCTTTTCATTTCTTTTTACAAAGAAACACCTTATTAATAATATTTAATTTTAGTTATCTAGACAATAATTTTTAGGTATTTACAAAATCATATATAATAATACTATATTTACCAATATAGTACAGCATATATAAAAAATTGTCAATAGCGTAATTTAGTTTCATTTTGATAAAAGTTGTCAATATAAAACTTTTAGGTGTAGCATTATAATAATTAAATGAAGAAACTTGGTAAAAATTAACATTTGTATCATTGGCATGAAAAATGCTTTGTATAATAAATTAATATATCTATACTTATAGTTGTGCAAAAGTAAGGAAAGGATGGTGTTATTCAAATGAATAATAAAGATTTTTTTTATTGTATAACAGAAAAATGTAACAAAATATCCTTAATGAAAAATTGTTTTGACAACTTAAGCTTCATATCAGAAGAGTTCGTTTTAGTATCAAAATGAGTCGGTTTAAAAGGTTTTTATCAATTTGAAACTTAACTAATTCTCGAAATGATAATATTTATAGAAATAATATGAAAATTAAGGCTTCCGATATTGGCACGAAAGTTGCTATATATAATTATAGTTTGAGATAAATTAAAAAAACCTAAACCCTAAAATAAAAATTACTTAAGAGCAGCCCTCCTGTACTTAAGTAATTTTTATTTATATAGTAATTGAATTAGATGGAAGTTAGTTATGGTACAAATTTTGAATATAGCAGTTTCAAAATGATAAATATTATCGTTTTGAAACTAAAATGTGTATCGTTTTGGAAAAAATAATAAAAAAGTAATAGATTTACAAAGTTTGTAACGTTGGCATGAAAGTTGCTGTAAAATAAGTGAGAAATAAATACAAAATGACAAGATTATATTGGAGGGATTACTATGAGAAAAATTGTAAGTGTTTTACTAAGTGTTTTGTTTGTAGTTTCAGTAATATTCACTGGATGCGGTAAACAAGAAACGGCGGCAACTAACGCTGATGCAAAAAAAGGAGAAACTTTAGTTTATGGAGCTGAATCTGAAGATGAAAAACTAAATCCTATACTTACACCAGCTTATGCAAATGCATTAATCTTTAGAGGACTTATGAGATTTGACGAAAATAATGCAACTAAACCAGATATAGCTGAATCCTATACAGTATCAGATGATAAACTTACATATGACTTTAAACTTAGAAAAGGTGTTAAGTTCCATGATGATAAAGAACTTAAAGCTGAGGACGTAGTATTTACTATTAAAAGCATATTAGATGAAAAAGTAAATTCAGAAATTAAGCCTGAATTTGAACAAGTTAAAGATGTACAAGCTATTAATGATTATGAAGTTAAAGTAGCTTTAAAGAAACCTTTTCCACCACTTTTGGATAAACTTACTATAGGAATAGTTCCAAAGCATTGCTTTAATAGAAAGGATATAAATACTGCTGAGTTTAATCAAAAACCAATTGGTGCAGGTCCATTTAAATTTGTTAAATGGGATAAAGGAAACAATATAACTTTAAACAAGTTCAAAGACTTTTATGGAAAAACAGGAAATATAGATACTTTTGTATTTAAATTCATACCTGATTACAATGTTAGAGCAATGCAGCTTCAAATAGGGGAAATTGACTTAGCATTACTTGAGCCAAGTCAGGTAGCAAAACTAGACAAGTCAGATAAAGTAAAGGTTAATAAAATACCTACAGCAGACTACAGAGGAATAATGTTTAACTTTAAAACAAAGGCAATTTTTAAGGATGTAAATGTTAGAAAAGCTCTTAGCTATACTACTGATAAAAAGGGAATAGTTGATGGTATATTACTTGGATATGGTGAGGTAGCGTATTCTCCAATCCAATTAAATAAGTATAATAATCCAGATGTAGAAAAATATGAATATAACCTCGACAAAGCAAATGCTCTTTTAGATGCAGCAGGATGGAAAAAAGGTGCTGACGGTATAAGAGAAAAAGATGGTCAGAAATTATCTTTTTCATTATTTGCAAGAAATAATGATGAAGTTAGAGTTAAAATTGCAGAATATGTATCAGCTCAAGGTAAAAAGGTTGGCTTTGACATAAAAGTAGATGCAAGGGATCCTAAGGCTATGAAAATAAAAGATACAGAAGCTTTTGTGGTTGGATGGGGAAGTCCATTTGATGCAGATGATAACACTTACAGCATATTCCATTCAAGTCAAATAAATTCTGGAAGTGGTTATAATTTTGGTTCCTATATAGATCCTAAGATTGATGAAGCACTTGTATAGATCCTAAGATTGATGAAGCACTTGAAAAAGCAAGAACAACTTCTGATGAAAATGAAAGAAAGAAGTATTATGCAGAATTTCAAAAGGAGTTAGCAGAAAATCCTGCGTTCAGTATGGATGTTTATTTAACAGCTCTCTATGGAGTAAATAAGAGAGTTTCTGGTTATAACGATAAGAGAGTCTTAGGACATCACGGGGAAGGTTTCATATGGAATGCTGAGGAGTGGAATATACAATGATTTCAAGATTTATAGCAAAAAGAATCTTTCAGGGAATTGTGGTTATATTCTCTTTAAGTATATTAAGCTTTGCTATTATAAATGCTGCACCGGGCGATCCGGCCACAGCTTTATATGGACCTCTAGCAGATAGACTTACCACAGAAGAAAGGGCAAGAATCAATAGAAATTATGGTGTTGACAGACCAGTAACTGAAAGATATATAAAGTGGACAAATAATATGATAAAAGGAGATTTGGAAGTCTCTTATTTAGAAGGAAGAAAGATTACAGACATATTAAAAGAGAGAATACCTAATACTTTAATGCTGTTTTTAAATTCAATTACACTAATACTAATATTCTCACTAATATTAGGTTTAAAAGCAGGTTTTAATGAAGGTTCCCTGTGGGATAAATTTATAAGTGGAATAAGTGTAATATTTTATTCCATTCCTTCCTTTTGGCTGGCTCTTTTATTTATAATAATTTTCTCAGTTCAATTTGGTTTTCTACCTTCCTCAGGAAATAAAAGCATAAGTGGAGAAGGAGGAATAGTCGATACTGCAAGACATCTTATAATGCCTGTTTCTGTAATGGTTATTGCCCATGTAGGTGCTTATGCAAGATTTATTCAAGAAAAGGTTAAGGAAGAGAGCAATAGTCATTATGTAACTGCAGCAAGATCAAATGGAATGGAAGAGAAAAAGCTTATGAAGGGAATTATAAAAAATGCATTGGTACCCTTTATAAATTATCTTGGAATAACCATACCTGGTTTCTTTGGAGGTTCTGTTATGATTGAAACGGTTTTCTCATGGCCAGGCTTAGGTATGATAAGTGTTAAAGCAGCAAACTCCAAAGATTATCCATTATTGATGGGAACTATTTTTATAACAGGAGTTATGGTAGTTTTAAGCATAATTATAACGGATATATTAGAGCTTTCGATAAATCCTTCTTTAAGAAAGCAGGTGACATAATGAAAAAAAATTTTCATACTGTATGGATAGTATTGCTTTCAATTATAGTTTTTGGATCGTTTTTTGCCCCTTTTATAGCTCAGCATAGTCCTTATGAAGTAGAGTTATCAAAGGTACTTCAAAAACCGAACGGTACTTATATCATGGGTACCGATGCAATGGGAAGGGATATATTTGCAAGAATAATATATGGAGGAAGGGTTTCCTTAAGTGTTGGATTTTTTTCTGTTATCATATCAACAGTTATAGGAATCATCTATGGTGGAATAAGTGGTTATTTTGGAGGAAAGCTGGACAATTATATGATGAGGCTTTTAGATACATTTCTCGCTATACCTACATTAATAATAATGCTTGCGCTTCAAGCTATTATAAGAGGCGGACTTGTAAGCATTATATTAGTAATTGGCTGTACTTCATGGCTTGCCACTGCAAGAATAGTGCGATCTCAGTTTTCAGAGCTTAGAGATAAAAATTTTGTTAAGGCTGCTATTGTTATAGGAACACCTACCTGGAAAATATTAATCAACCATATTCTTAAAAATAGTATGCCGGCTATTGTAGTAATAGCTACCTTAAACTGTGCTCAATCTATATTTATGGAAGTATCTATGAGTTTTCTTGGAATAGGGGTTCCTCAAGGTACTCCTTCTTGGGGTAACATGCTTACTAATGCACAAAGTGATATCTTATCAGGAGCTTGGTGGGTAGCTGTATTCCCTGGGGTTACTATAGTAATTGCCATGCTTTGTATTAACTTTATTGGTGAGTACCTAAAGAAAAAGGTTACTTATGTACAGATATCTAACGTCTAAACTTAACTTAGATCCGGTATTACTAAGGACATCTCTTCCGCACTGTTAACAATTTAAAGTTATCTCTAAGGCGTTTCGCTAAGAGCTAACTTTAAATTGTTAAATGTGCTATCAGAGATATCCTTAGTGATACCTAACATAAGTTAATGTTTCGAAACTGGATGTCTATATAGA
This sequence comes from Clostridium magnum DSM 2767, assembly GCF_001623875.1. Classification (GTDB taxonomy): domain Bacteria; phylum Bacillota; class Clostridia; order Clostridiales; family Clostridiaceae; genus Clostridium_AM; species Clostridium_AM magnum. The sequence continues at coordinate 270,671 of NZ_LWAE01000002.1, forward strand.
TGAAAATCAAAAATACCATAATTTTAAGGGGGATATACATGAACAAGAAAAAAATAACAAGTGTTATACTGAGCTTCTTACTAGTTATTTCAGCAGTATTTACAGGATGCGGAAGTAAATCAGAGGCTACTGCTACTAAACAAGCTTCAAGTAATGGAAAAATCTTAGTATATGGAGCTGAATTTGAATATGAAAAAATTAGCCTTTACATTAACTGCTCCAAAAACAGATGAGGTTAGAGTTAAAATGGCAGAATATTTTGCTTCGCAGTTTAAAAAGATAGGTGCAGAAGTAAAAGTTGAAGCTCTTGATTGGAGTGTAATAAAGATAGATCAATGTGATGCTTTTGTTCTTGGATGGTGAAGTCCATTTGATGCAGATGAACATACCTTTAGATTATTTCACTCAAGTGGAATTAATGGTGGAGAGAACTATGAAGCATACTCAAATCCAAAGGTAGATGAATTACTAGACAAAGCGAGAACTACTACAGATGAAAATGAAAGAAAGAAATTATATGCAGAATTCCAAAAAGAACTATCAGAAGACCCTGCTTTTAATTTTGCAGTTTATTTAAAAGCATTATTCGGTGTAAACAAGAGAGTTTTAGGTGTTAAAGAGAAGGTGCTTGGGCACCATGGCGCTGGTTTCTTATGGAATGCAGAACAGTGGAATGTAAACTAAAATTTTGAAAGTTGAGGGGTATTATGGATGAGATTAAAAGAGAAATAGCATTAAAGTGGAACTCCTGGTCAAAGGATTATGATGAACAATATTCTCATGGATTAAAAAGTGAAGCGGAAAAAAAGCAGTGGGAGATATTTTTACAAGAAATCCTGGGAAAAGAACCTAAACAAATATTAGATATAGGTACTGGAACAGGATTTTTGGCACTGCTTTTAGCAGAATTAGGGCATAATTGCACTGGAGTTGATATATCTGAAGGAATGATGAAGGTTGCTAGAAAAAAGGCGCAAAAGGCTGGGCTAAAAGTAAGTTTTCGTATGGGAGATGCAGAAAATCTTCCTAGTAAAGAAAACACCTTTGATATAGTGATAAATAGGCATTTGCTTTGGACTATCCCTAATCCAGAAAAAGACTTAAGTGAATGGATAAAAGTGTTAAAACCGGGTGGCAAGCTTGTAATTATAGACGGGGACTGGTTCTACAAAAACATTAATTATGATGTTCAAAGATTCTTTGGTAAGCTATTAACAGCTGTAACTGAATTTAAAAATCCATGGAATAAAAAGGGTGATTATGGCAATAATATTAAAGAAAATTTACCTATGATTAAGGATAAAAATGCTAGAAATATACAACAGTTAGTAAGAAATGCAGGTTTAAGTGATGTAAAGGTTATTCCTATGGAAGAAGTGGACAGGGTGGAAAAAGGAGTCATGCCTTTAAAAAATAGACTGATGAATCCATATAAGAGAATTTGTATAACAGGTATAAAAAAATGAAGTAAAACTTGACTTAGTTCCGGTATTAAGTTGTTTTATCTATATAGGATTTCAAGGTGGAACTTTAACTTATACACAAAGATAAGTTATTAGTAATTGAGAATTACGGTTAAGTTAAGAATTAAGAGTGAAGAGTTAAGAGTGAAGGATAATTTTTCTCCACTTTGTTTCGGAAAATTTTTAATTTAAGGTTTATTGAAGCAAAGCTCCAATGGTGTTATATTTTAGATTTTCTGTAGCTTTAGCAAAAGAAAATCATCCATAACTCTTAATTCTCAACTCTTAACTAAACTTTATCAATTAGGAATAAAATATTCCTGCGTATAAGTTAAGTTTCGATCGTGGAACCCTGTATATAATTTATTATGGGGTGAGAATGTTGGAAAATATTGTAGAGGTAAAAAAACTAAAAACCATATTTAATACTGAAAGTGGTATTAAAGAGGTAGTAAAGGGAATAAGTTTTGATATTAAGAAGGGAAAAGTAACTTGTATTGTAGGTGAAAGTGGAAGCGGAAAAACTGTGACTGTAACGTCAATGATAAAAATGCTTCCTAAAAATGCGTCAATTTCGGAAGGAAGCATATTATTTCATGGACAAGATTTAACTAAAATAACAGAGAAGGAAATAAGGCAAATAAGAGGCAAGAAAATATTCTCAGTATTTCAGAATCCAATGAATTGTTTTAATCCATCTATAACTATGGGCACTCAAATTTATGACCTTATATCAAGCAATATAAAAATAGCCAGAAAAGAATTTGAAAATAAGTTTTGTGAAATTATGAAAAATTTAAATCTAGAAAATCCAGCTGCTATTTTAAATCAATATCCATTTCAATTAAGCGGTGGTATGCTTCAAAGAATGATGATAGCGGCAGCTATATTTATGAAACCAGATATAATAATTGCTGATGAACCTACCACAGCACTAGATGTAACTACTCAAAAAGAAATATTAAGACAATTTAAGCTTATACAAAAAAAATACAATACAACAATATTAATAATAACCCATGATTTCGGAGTTGTTGCAGAGATAGCTGATGAGGTACTAGTTATGCAAGAGGGATCTATAGTAGAGAGAGGAAATGTCTTTGAAATTTTTAATAATCCAAAGCACAGCTATACCCAATCCTTAATTAAGGCAACTTTCGATAGAGAGGTAGAAGAAGTATGTTAATAGAAGTAAATAATTTATCAAAGTTATATAGAACAAAACTATCTTTAGTAAAATCTGAAAGTGGAAATAAAAGAGCAGTGAACAATGTTTCTTTTACTATAGATAACAATGAAATTATAGGATTAGTTGGAGAAAGTGGATGTGGAAAAAGTACTCTTTCAAGACTTATTATGAGAATCGAAAAGCCTACGGTCGGAAATGTTAGTTATAGAGGCAGAGATATTTGGAGTTTTAAAGGGGATGATTTAAATAAATTTAGAAAGAGCTGCCAAATAATTTTTCAGGACACCTTAACATCTCTAAATCCTAATATGAAGATAGTAGATACTTTAAAGGAGCCATTAAATAATCACTTCAAAATGTCTGAAGAGGAAAAAATTAAAAAAATTCAAGACATAATTTTTTTTGCAAACTTGAATAAAGGCATATTGGCTAATTATCCAGCTAATCTCAGTGGAGGCGAAAGGCAGAGAGTAAATATATGCAGGGCTTTGCTACTGGAACCAGAGTTTCTTATATGTGATGAGATAATATCCAGCTTAGATGTTTATACTCAAGCAGTTGTCTTAAACATGATAAAGAGATTAATAAGTCACAATAATATGGGAGTATTGTTTGTTTCTCATGATATAAGTGCGGTAAAGTATCTGTGTTCTAAAATAATGGTGATGTATAAGGGAGAGATAGTTGAGGTTATAGATAATAAAAATAAAGAATACAAGATAAGTCATCCCTATACTAAGAAGTTAGTATCCTCAGTACCTATAAATAACCCTAATAAGAGATTGGCGATGGGATAAAAACAATAGCATTTAATCAATTAAATATAAGCTTATTAATTAAGAAGAGTACCGGCAATGTCGGTGCTTTTTGACTCTATAGGAATTTATAAAATTTTTAACTTGTGGATAACTTAAAAGTATAATCCATGAAATGGACTCTTTTATACCACATAAACATCTAATTTCTATATAGAAGGTATTTTAATTCATAGTATAAAGAAGTAATCATACATGAACAGCATACATATAACTTTAAGTGTATACTAATTTATTTAGGAAGTGTGCTTTATGAATAACGAGCAATTTCAAATAAAAAATAATGACATTCTAAGAAATTGCTTTGATTTAAAGACTATTAAAATAATTATACCTCTTGCAATTCCAGTGATAATAGAAAATATCTTGCAAGTTTTGCTTAGTACTACTGATACTTATTTTGCAGGAAAATTAAATTCTAATGCTATTGCAGCTGTAGGCATTACTAGTCTTATAATGAATATATACATTGCATTTTTTATTGCTGTAGGAATAGGTACTACCACCATAGTTTCAAGAAATATAGGGTTAAATAAACCTAATAAAGCTGCTGAGGCAGTTAAGCAATCTATATTATTAACAGTTATAATTAGTTTGATAATAGGTATTATTAGTTATATTTTTGCTGATCCTATTTTAAGAATACTAGGTGCTAAGCCAGAGGTGTTAGTATATGCGTTACCTTATTTCATGGCAGTTGCGGTACCATCAGTATTTTTATGTTTAATGTTAGTACTATCAAGTGCTTTAAGAGGAGCAGGAGATACAAAGATACCAATGGTAGTTTCTTTAGTTGCAAATTTAATCAATATAATATTAAATTATATTTTAATATTTGGAATTTGGAATTTTAAAGGGTTAGGAATAGTAGGTGGTGGATTGGCTACCACTATTGCCCGTATAATTGCAGTTATAATGCTTTTAACTTGTCTTTGCAAGGGGAAGACAATTATAAAGTTAAATCTCTTTAGCAAATGGATAATAGACCAAAAACTATTGATATCAATAAGTAGAATAGGAATCCCTGCTGGAATAGAAAAATTAATAATGAGATTTGGACAATTGGTTTATGGAGCGATGATTATAGCTTTGGGAACCTCAGCATATGTAGCTCACAATATTGCAGGGACTATAGAGAGCTATTCCTATCTTCCAGCTATGGGATTTGGGGTAGCAGCAGCTACCATGGTGGGAAATAATCTTGGGGCAAATAAACCAGAGGAAGCTAAAAAATTTGCTTTAGCAGCAAATACTTTATCAACGATATTGATGGTTATAATAGGTATTTTCTTTTTCATTGCTGCGCCATTTTTAGTAAAGGTGTTTACAAGTGATAAAGAAGTACAAAGATTGGTAGTAGCAGTAATAAGAATAATAGCATTATTTCAACCATTTTTATCATTAACCTTGGTTATATCCAGTGCATTACAAGGAGCAGGGGATACAAAATTCCCCATGTACTCCACACTCATAGGGATATGGGGAATACGAGTTGTATTTGGATATTTATTTTCTATAATATTTGATTTGGGGTTAGTAGGAATTTGGTTAGCTTATTCTTTAGATATAATTATAAGGGGGATATTATTATTGTTAAGATTTTTAAAGGATAAATGGAAAAGTATAAAAATTAGCTAATAATTACTGTTGAGGTGATAAAAAAATGTAACAAAGAGGTACATCCATAATTTTTATGATTGCACCTCTTAATAATTATATATTTTCTGTTTTCATTGCTCTCATGGAATTTAATACAGCAAGTAGCGTTACACCAACATCACCGAAAACAGCTTCCCACATAGTACCTACACCTAAAGCTACAAGGACTAATAAAATAAGCTTAATACCTAAAGCAAAGATTATATTTTGCATTACTATAGTTCTTGTTTTCCTTGCTATTTTTATTGCTGAAGCAATCTTAGAAGGCTCATCAGTCATTATAACTACGTCAGCAGCTTCAATTGCCGCATCGGAACCTACACCACCCATTGCTATGCCTATATCTGCTCTTGCTAGAACTGGGGCATCATTTATTCCATCACCTACAAATACTAATTTACCCTTAGGTGATTTTGTTTTATTCAGTAATTCTACTTTCTCAACCTTTTGATCCGGAAGTAGTTCAGTATAAACTTCATCTAGCCCTAACTGCTTGGCAACTTTAGTCCCAACAGTATTATTATCACCTGTAAGCATAACTGTTTTCTTGATGCCAATAGCTTTTAAAGCTTTAATAGCTTTGGATGAATCCTCTTTAACTTCATCGGATATTACTATATATCCTGCATATTTTTTATCTACAGCAACATGCACCACTGTACCTATAGTTTCAACCTGTTCATAAGCTATCTCTTCCTCAAGCATTAGTTTATAGTTACCAGCTAATATTTCTTTACCGTTAGCTAAAACTTTTACACCATGACCGGATATTTCTTTATAGTTTTGTATTGAATCTTTAGCTATTTCCTTACCATAAGCATTTAATATAGAATTTGCTATTGGATGATTAGAATAACTTTCTGCATAAGCTGCATAAGCTAAAAGCTCATCTTTTGAAACATTATTCTGTGCTTTTACTTCTGTTACCTTAAAGACACCTTTTGTAAGTGTCCCTGTTTTATCAAATACAACAACTTCCACATTGTTTAAAGCTTCTAAATAGTTACCGCCTTTAACAAGTATTCCATTTTTTGAAGCTCCACCTATACCACCAAAGAAACCAAGTGGTATGGATATGACTAAAGCACAGGGACAGGATACTACTAAAAATGCCAAAGCTCTATATAGCCATTGGGAGAAAGATGCGCCTTGGATAAATAAGGTTGGCAGTATGGCTAAGGCTAAAGCTGAAAAAACAACGGCTGGTGTATAGTATCTAGCAAACTTTGTAATAAAGTTCTCCGTTGGAGCTTTTTTACTACTTGCATTTTGAACCAAATCTAATATTTTAGCAATCGTAGAATCTTCAAATTCTTTTTCTACTTCAATTGTTAAAAGTCCATTTTTATTAATAGATCCACTTAAAATATTATCGCCTAATCCTACTTCTCTAGGAACTGATTCACCAGTTAAAGCAGAAGTATCTATCATTGAATTACCTTCAATTACATTACCATCTAGTGGAACTTTTTCTCCAGGTTTTACTATTATAATATTACCTACACTAACCTCTTCTGGTGATACCTTTTTAATATCATTACCTATTTTTAAGTTAGCAAAATCAGGTCTTATATCCATAAGGGCGGTAATAGATTTTCTTGAACGGTTAACTGCAATTCCTTGAAACATTTCTCCTAACTGATAGAAAAGCATAACAGCAACACCTTCTGGATATTGTCCTATAGAAAAAGCACCAATAGTTGCTATACCCATAAGAAAGTTTTCATCAAATACTTGTCCTCTGCTTATATTTTTTAATGCTCTTAATACTACTCCACCACCAACAAGCATATAGCTTATTAGATAAAGCATTAATTCTATAGTATTTGAAAAGTTCCAAATGGTTGCTATTCCAAAGATTGCAGCACCAACAGCTAACTTGATTATTTCTTTTTTATTGCTTTCATCATATTCATGTCCATGATCATGAGTCTTATTTTGTGATGTTTTGCTCTTATTTTCAAGTTCAATCACTTTTACATGAGGTTCTATTCTTTTGACTATTTTCTTTGTTTTTTCCATAATTGCATCTTGTTTGGAGAGGTTGTCTATTTCCAAAGTAAGCTTTGTAGATATAAAATCCACCATAGCAGATTTTACACCATCTATCTTATTTGCTTCTCTTTCTATTTTGGCAGCACAGTTACCACAACATAGGCCTTCAAGTAATAGTTCTTTTTTAAAAGCTTTTTTTGATAGCTTTTCTTCTATTTTTACATGAGGCTCTATTTTTTCAATTCTAACAGAAGTTGCTGCAATCAAGTCTTGTACACTATTTACTTCTTCAAGTTCTAAAGTTAGAGTTTTAGTTAGAAAGTTAACATTTGCTGAATTTATTCCTTTAATGTTACCAACCTGCTCCTCTATTTTAGATGCACAGTGAGCACAGTCTAAACCTTGAAGAATGAACTCTTTTTGAATATTTTTACTATCAAATTTTTTTGACCTGATGTTAATATTTTTTTTATCAATATTTTTGGTTGATAACTTTAAATTATTTTTGCTAAGCTTTTTAAGTTCTTTACCCATAGTCTTCCTCCTCATTATGTAATGTAGTTTATTTTTTTCATATATGAATTAGCCTGTGATTAAAAGTACTATCTTATCGTTGAAAAGTATGAACATATGAATTATTGTTCATATGTTTATTATATTAAGGTATTTTAATCTTGTCAATAAGATTAGAAAATATTCTATAAAATCTTAATATATGGTATTTTTTATATTTTTTTTAAAAATAAAAGAAATATTTGACATAATATTGATAAATATGTATACTAATATTAGTAAAATTTCATATTTAAAGGTAATAGGTTTAAAAGCTAGATTAGCTAGTTTTTGATTAAAAGGGAAACAGGTTTAATTCCTGTACGGTCCCGCCGCTGTAATAGAGGAGTCCCTCTGAGAATGCCACTGAACAATTGGGAAGGCAAGAGGTGATTATGATACTAGAGTCAGAAGACCTGCCTGTTGCTATAGAGATCATAACTCTACGATGGATAGGGGGTATGTTTAATTGTTGTGCATAAATGCTATGATATTTCAATAACAGCCCTTTCTATTATCAATAGAAAGGGCTGTTATTGTATTACGAAATGTGGATAAATGATGAGGGTGAAAAAATGAACAAAAAACAAATAGGTAGAAGGTTGCTACAAATTCTTATAGTCTTGATAGGTATTAGTTTTTTTACATTTGGCTTAACATATCTATCGCCGGGTGATCCAGCAGAAATTATGCTTACAGAATGTGGAAATATACCAACACCTAAACTATTAGAACAAACAAGAGCAGAGCTTGGATTGGATAAACCGTTTCTTACACAGTATGGAAATTGGGTCGAGGGTGTTCTTACTGGGAATATGGGGAAATCCTATTCTATGAAAGTACCAGTTGTACAGAAATTAACAGCTTGTTTTTGGCCTACCTTAAAACTGACTTTAGTATCATTGCTTATTATGATAGTCATATCAGTGCCTTTGGGCATTTTATCAGCAGTTTATCAGAATAAGTGGCCAGATTATCTAATCAGAGGAATTACCTTCATTGGAATTTCCGTCCCTAGCTTTTGGATTGGTTTGATTTTATTGAGTATTTTTGGTGTTACTCTAAGGTGGGTGTCTGTTTCAGGAGGAAGTACAGATTTTAAAGCATTAATTCTTCCGGCAATAACTTTGGCTATTGCAATGTCAGCAAAATACACAAGACAAGTTCGTATAGCTGTCTTAAATGAGTTGCGTCAAGACTATGTAATTGGTGCACGTATGAGAGGAATTAAAGAAAGAGCAATTCTTTGGAGCCATGTGATGCCAAATGCGATGATTCCTCTTGTTACATTGCTAGGACTCTCTCTAGGCAGTCTTTTAGGAGGAACTGCAGTGGTGGAGATAATTTATAACTGGCCAGGGATGGGAAGTATGGCTGTAAAGGCTATATCTTGCAGAGACTATCCTCTAGTACAAGGCTATGTATTATGGATATCTCTTTTATATATGGGAATTAACTTGTTGATTGACCTTTCCTATAATAGTCTGGATCCTAGATTGAAGGAGGAACTGTAGTTTGAAGCTAATTAATTTCTTAAAATTTAACAAACAATTTACTTTTTTTCTGTTTCTTGCATTGGTAGTTATAGGAGTTGCTATTTTTGCTCCTTTCATTGCGCCAATGGATCCATACGAAGCTAATATGACTAAATCTTTGACAGCACCAGGAGACATATATATATGGGGCACTGATAAACTAGGAAGAGATGTATTGTCAAGAGTTATTTATGGAACCAGGACTTCATTGTCTATGGCACTCTATTTAGTAGCAGTAATATTCACTATTGGAACTACACTTGGAATTTTTGCAGGATATTTTGGAGGAATCATGGATGCCATAATTATGCGTATTGCAGATATGATGATTTCGTTTCCAGGGTTAGTATTAGCTATTGCTATTGCTGGACTATTGGGACCCAATATGGTAAATGCAGTTATTGCAATTTCAGCAGTAAGTTGGACGAAATATGCTAGGTTGTCTAGAAGTATGGTCTTAAAAATTAAGAAAAACCTTTACATAGAAGCTGCAATAGTATCTGGCACAAAAACAAAAAATATTCTATGGAAATATGTAGTTCCTAATATAATAACTACAATGATAGTTACAGCTGCTACAGATATTGGAACTATGATGTTAGAGCTAGCGGCTTTATCCTTCTTAGGTTTTGGAGCACAGGCACCTACACCAGAATGGGGACTTATGCTAAATGAAGGAAGAACATATTTGTCAAAAGCTTCATGGCTGATGATTTATCCAGGTATTGCAATTGTGGTTGTTGTAATAATATTTAATATGCTGGGTGATAGTTTAAGAGATATTTTAGATCCTAGGCAAGAGTAATAAAATATAAAATGTGAGGTAGTAATAAGGTTGAAAGAAATGCTTTCATAACGTTTTATGCCTTCAACGAAAGGAATGAATATAAAAATGAATAAGTTTTTTAAAAATGTATTAGGTATGATTTTGTCAAGTACAATAAGTTTATCACTGATGGCTGGTTGTGCAAATTCTAAGGATAAAGCTAATGTATCAAAAAAAGGTGGAGAGGTTACCATAGGTGTAACTAGTTTTGCTGATACTTTAGAGCCAACAGAGCAGTCTTTCAGTTGGGTTATAACTAGATATGGAGTGGGAGAAAACTTGGTTCGCTTTAATGAAAAAGGAGAAGTTGAGCCTTGTTTGGCAGAAAGTTGGCAATCTAGTGAAGGTGGAAAGACGTGGACATTTAAAATCCGTAAAGGAGTTAAATTCTCTAATGGAGATGATATGACTCCAGAAATGGTAAAGAAGTCCTTGGAACGTACTTTTAAATTAAGTAAGCGTGCGGTTTCTTTTTTTGAACCAGCTTCTATAGAAGTGGATGGACAGAATCTTAAAATTACTACAAAAGAACCAGTTGCAGTAATTCCAGGAAGTTTAGCTGATCCATTGTTCTTGATTGTTGATACAAATGTTGATACAGCCTCTTTCGCAATGAAAGGACCAATTTGTACAGGGCCTTATGCTGTAGAATCTTTTAAGCCAACAGATTCTTGTGTAGTTATAAAAAATAAGAATTATTGGAATGGTGACGTACCCTTAGATAAGGTTACCTTTAAATGTATAGAGGATCAGACAACTCGTTCCATGTCATTACAGACAGGTGAGGTTGATATTGCATACAATTTAAAAGCAGAAAACTTAGCTGAGTTTAAAGATACTGATAAGTACAATATACAGAAATTACAATCTTTAAGATCTACTTTTGCTTTTATGAATCACAAAGGTCCATTAAGTGATTTGAAATTAAGACAAGCACTTATCCGTGGATTGGATAAACAAACTTATAGTAATGTTCTACTGGAAGGCGGTGCAATAGCGGGAAAAGCACCAGTACCTCCAACTCTTGATTTTGGATTTAAGGAATTGAAGGATGAAAATAGCTATAATCCAGAAGGAGCAAAAGCATTATTGAAGGAAGCTGGTTATAAAGATATAGACGGCGATGGCTTTGTTGAGACACCAGATGGAAAACCATTACAATTGAATTTTGTTATATATACTAGCCGTAAAGAATTGAGTGTTTATGCACAGGCTGCTCAGGTAAGTTTGAAAGAGATTGGTTTAAATGTTAAGTTAAATACCGTTAGTTATGAAACAATGTTACATACAAGAGAATCTGGTAAATTCGACTTGTTAATCTGGAACGTGCTAGTGGCAAATACTGGGGATCCAGAAAAGTATTTACGTGAGAACTGGTACAGTACATCTTCAACTAATCAGACAGGATACAAGAATGCAGAGGTAGATAAGCTTTTAAATCAACTTTCCAAAGAATTTGATAAGGATTCAAGAAAAAAATTAATTATCCAAATTCAACAGTTAATTATGGATGATGCAGCAACAGTTTTCTTTGGATATGAGACTACTTATCTATTCTCATCAAAAAGGGTAAAAGGGGTTACTATGTATCCAACTGACTATTATTGGTTAACAAAGGATATTACACTGGCAAAATAAAGGAGTATATTATGTTGAAAATTAATGATTTGACAGTTCAATATGGTAAACAAAAGCCTACTATAGAGCATTTTAATCTTTCTATGAAGAAAGGTGAAATCATTAGTGTAGTTGGAGAAAGTGGAAGCGGAAAGACTACAGTTATTCGAGCAATATTAGGTGCTTTGTCTGGAGCTGGAAAAGTAACTGATGGATATATTGAATTCCAAGGCAAATCCTTATTAGGAATCCATAAGGATGAATGGAGAAAGTTAAGAGGAACAAAAATGTCAATGATTTTTCAGGATTGTGGAGGAACTTTAAATCCCTTAAGGAAGATTGGGAAGCAGTATGTAGAATATATTTGTACTCATAGCGATGTATCTAAAGATGAAGCCTATGAAAAAGCGGTTTCTATGCTGGAAAAAATGCAGCTTTCTGATTGTGAAAACATTATGAAAAGTTATCCTCATCATTTAAGTGGGGGTATGCGGCAAAGAGTAGGAATTGCAATTGCAATGACCTTTAATCCAGAACTATTATTGGCAGATGAACCTACCAGTGCACTTGATGTTACTACTCAGACACAAATTGTACGTCAGATGATGGAACTTAGAGATACGTATAACACAGGAATTATTATTGTAACTCATAACTTAGGTATAGCTGCATATATGTCAGACCAACTGATTGTTATGAAACATGGAAAAATTGTAGATCAAGGAACAAGAGATGAAGTTATAAATCATCCTACTAGCGAGTATACAAAAAAGTTATTGAAGGCAATACCTGAAATTAGGGGGGAATCGTTTTGTTTAAAGAGTCGGATATTATCTTAGAAACTAAACATATTATAAAACAGTTTCCCATATCCAAAAATCGAACCCTTACAGCATGTAATGATATTAACTTGAACGTATATAAACAAAAAACTTTAGGAATTGTTGGGGAAAGTGGTTGCGGAAAATCTACTTTTGTACGTATGTTGATTCAAATAGATACCCCAACAAAAGGAGGAATATTTTTCCATAATAAAAACATTCTAGAATTATCAAAAAAAGAAAAATGGCTGAACCGTCAGAATATGCAAATGGTGTTTCAAGACCCATTGGCTTCATTCAACCCTAAAATGAAAGTGATAGATATTTTGACAGAGCCACTTATGAATTTTGGACGCTTAAATAAGAATGAAAAAGAATTAAAAGCAAAAGAATTACTTGAACTAGTTGAATTACCTGAAGATTTTCTTTATCGATTTCCTCATAATATGAGCGGAGGACAAAGACAACGGATTAGTATTGCTAGAGCACTTTCTCTTGAACCTGAAATTTTAGTATGTGATGAGGCTACCTCTTCATTAGATGTTTCTATACAAAAAAATATTATTGACTTGTTAGTTAGACTTCAAAAAGAAAAAAATATAAGTATTGTATTTATTTGTCATGATATTGCATTGATTCAGTCATTTGCTCATGAAATTGCAGTAATGTATAAAGGGCATATAGTGGAGATAATACCAGGAAATCAGGTTGGAACCAATGCTGCTCATCCATATACGCAGACATTATTGGGAGCATTGTTCTCAATCCATATGGATCGTAATAAAAAAATAGAACCTATTGAATGTGAGGCTACCAGCACTCTTGATTTTTCATCAGGATGTATATTTCAAAATCGATGCAAGTACTGCATAAAAAAGTGTAGAGAGGAGAAGCCTACATTACGTAAAATTGCTCCAGAACATCAGGTAGCCTGCCATCATGTTGTTAATCATTAATAATAATGATAACACAATATAGAGGTAGAAATACTAAGGTTTCATGATGTTAAAAGTTAGAGTAATTTTGGCTCAACCATAACTTTTGTAAAACCACATAATAATTGAATAAAGTACATATGTTAGATGAGAAAGGTGTAATGAGTGATGCAAACAATAAAAGTAGGAAATATGTCCGTTAAAACTGGAGAGAAAGCATCAGGGTATGTAGAGGTTAAGGACACAGAGATAGAACTTCCAGTCACAATTATTTGTGGGGATAAGGAAGGGAAAACTATATTTATTTCTGGAGGAGTACATAATGCAGAATATGTAGGAATTCAGACGGCTATTGAAATAGCTAATGAGATTTCACCATCCAAATTGACGGGAAATCTTATTATATTACCCCTAATGAATAGAACAGGCTTTGAACATCGAACTATGAGCATGGTCTATGAGGATGGCAAAAACTTAAATAGAGAGTTTCCTGGAAATCAGCAAGGAACAGTAGCGGATAAAATCTGTTATACCGTTGTAACAGAATTTCAAAAGAATGCAGATTATTATATTGATCTTCACTGCGGAGATGGATATGAAGATCTAACACCTTATGTGTATTGTGTAGGAGCAGCTGCTCCAGAGGTTGTAAAGAAAGCAAGAGCTATGGCTGAAGTGGTAAATGTTCCTTACTTGGTGCAATCTCCTTGTGGTACTGGTGGTTCTTATAATTATGCAGGTTCCTGTGGAATTCCTAGTATTCTCATTGAAAGAGGATGTCTGGGGATCTGGTCCAAGGAAGAGGTGGAACTAGGAAAAGAGGATGTTAGAAATGTCTTGCGCTATTTAGGAGTTTTAGAGGGAGACGTTTCTAAAAGAACCTATAATCCAACTGATGTAGGAACTGTGATTTACAAAAATGCTGGACACACCGGCTGCTGGTATCCAACAAAAAGATCAGGAGACACCTTTAAAAAAGGAGAAATTTTAGGCTATATTAAGGACTATTTTGGAAATGTATTGGAAATATGTGTTGCTGAAATGGATGGAATCTTACTTTATCAGGTTAGTAGTTTATCTATTATTAAGGGTGGATCTATGGTGGCTTATGGGGAAAATCCAAATCAGAAATAGCTTAGTAAACTAAATATTTTTACTTATGGAGAAATCATTTGTTTGGTTTCTCCTTTTAGTATGTTTATATGAGATGAAAATTATATAAAATAAGGAGCAGAAAGAGTAAATGACGAAGAAAATTAATTTAGATAAAATACTTACTGATAAAAGATATATAGTGTTATTATGTACATTATGTACTTTCTTATGGGGAAGTGCATATCCAGCAATTAAATTGGGATATAACTTTTTTTATATACAGTCAAAGGATAGTTTTTCAAAATTACTATTTGCAGGGTATAGATTTTTTCTGGCCGGCATAATTCTAATGCTTATACAAAAGGCTATGGGAAAAAGTATAATGCCTAAAGCTATGTCCGATTTTAAAAATTTGACTCTTTTAGGAATTGTACATACTCTTTTGCAGTATGTTTTTCTTTATATTGGTATGGCGAATACTACAGGGGTAAAAAGTTCTATACTGGGTTATGTGGGGGTTTTTGTAAGTATTATATTAGCACATTTTATTTATAAAAATGACAAGTTATCTTTAAAAAAGATTATAGGATTTTTAGGGATAATAATAATTAATTTTCAAGGTAAAAATTTTAATTTAGACTTTAACTTAACCGGTGATGGATTTGTAATTTTATCTACTGTTATGGGATCTATAGGCAGTATATACAACAAAGAATTAGTAAAAAAGAATGATGTTTTTGTGGCAACAATATGGCAGCTTATATTAGGCAGCTTAATGCTTATAATTATAGGTAAATTTTCGGGAGGGACATTGATTTTTACATCAGCTAAATGCGGAATTTTATTATTATATATGGCACTACTATCATCAGTTTCATTAGTAGTATGGTCTGCGTTATATAAATACAATAAAGTTGGCAAGATTGCTATTTATAGTTTTCTAATACCTGTATTTGGCGCATTGCTATCTGCTGTTTTATTGGGAGATTCTATATGGGATATTAAAAGCTTGGTAGCATTAGCTTTAGCTTGTATAGGTATATGGATTGTTAATAGAGAATAATATATAGGGCAGTTTCAAAATGATAACGAAAAGTCAATGGTTATCATTTTGAAACAAAAGAAGTTATCAAAATGATACAAAATTATAAAGTAATAACCTAATTTCAAGCTTGTAGAATTGGCATGAAAATTGCTCTAATATAGAATAATAAGAAATTTTATTACGATAAAAAAGAGCAATGGAGGATTAAGGATATGGCAGAACTTTTAGAAAAGGTAGAACAATATTGGGATGGAAGATCAGATGGTTATTGTGAGGTTAACTTACAGGAATTACATAGTTTTAAGAGAAATGCATGGATAGATTTAATAAATGAGTATGCGCCAAAAGTATCAGGAAGAAAGCTAAAGGTATTAGACATAGGTACAGGCCCAGGATTCTTTGCTATAATAATGGCCGGCTGCGGATACGAGGTTACAGCTGTTGATTACACAGATGCTATGCTTCAAAAAGCTAAAAAGAATGCAGGTATATACAAAAACAATATTAAATTTAAGAGAATGGATGCACACAATTTAGAGTTTGAAGATAATACTTTTGATTTAATAGTTACCCGTAATCTTACCTGGAATCTTCAAAGGCCTGATGCAGCATATAGAGAGTGGCATAGGGTATTAGATAAAGGTGGAAGATTATTAAATTTTGATGCTAATTGGTATTTACACTTACATGATGATGAAAAAAGAAAAGACTATGAACAGGATAGACTAAATACTTTAGAAAAAGGTTTTGAAGATCATTACACTTGTACTGACGTAGACGCAATGGAGGATATTGCAAGAAATTTACCTCTAAGCAAAATATGCAGACCGGAATGGGATACAAAAGAACTGCTTAGTATTGGTTTTAAAAAGATAATGATAGAAATGGAAATAGGAAATAGGGTATGGGATGAAGTTGAAAGAGTTAACTATGGTTCTACACCTATGTTTATGATTGCGGGAGAAAAATAATTCTATATGCAAATGAGAAATTTTAATTTTAACAAATTAATGGAGAGGATGATAAAGACAAGTTGCGAGAATACATAATAGAAAGATTAATACATTTAATTCCTGTTTTATTTGGAATTACTTTTTTAACTTTTGCACTGACATATTTTTCGCCAGGGGATCCAGCGGTGATAATGCTTAGTGCCACTGGTATAACCCCTTCTCCGGAACTTGTACAACAAGTTAGGGAAGATTTAGGGTTAAATAAGCCCTTTTTGATTCAGTATTTACATTGGCTAACAGGTGTCTTTAGAGGTGATTTCGGTATTTCCTATAAATACAGCAAACCTGTATTGGAGTTAATAGTATCAAGTCTGCCAGCCACTTTTAAGCTGGCAGGAGCATCACTGTTTATGATGATGGTTATAGCACTACCTTTGAGTATTATATCTGCACTACATAGAAATAAGGCATTAGATTATATAATCAGAGTTATTTCATTTTTTGGAATATCTATGCCGGGATTTTGGGTTGGATTATTATTAATTTATATATTCTCAATCAAATTAAAAATCTTACCGGTTATGGGGGATACAGGGTGGACAAGTATTATAATGCCTGCAGCTACTTTAACTATTGCAATGGCATCTAAATATACAAGACAGCTAAGGGCGTCCATACTAGAGGAAATATCTCAGGACTATGTAATTGGTGCTAAGGCTAGAGGAGTTAAAGAGAGAGTAATACTGTTAAAACATGTTCTGCAGAGTTCGCTTTTATCCATTGTAACCTTATTAGGACTATCTTTGGGATCATTACTTGGAGGAACAGCTATAGTTGAAACTATTTTTTCTTGGCCAGGAGTTGGAAAGTTGGCTATAGAAGCTATATTTAGCAGGGATTACCCATTAATACAAGGGTATGTGGTATGGATGACAGTGATTTATGTGCTCATTAACATGGTGGTAGATATTTCATATTATTTTCTAGATCCAAGGATCCGTTTAGAAAAGAGGGCTTGATATGGAGAGTATTATATTAGTAGCGAAAAAGAATAGACTATTTATATTTCTATGTATATTAGTATTAATTTTAGTTTCAATAACTTTATGTGCACCCTATATAGCTCCTCATGATCCACTTAAAACAAGTATGGCTAATTCACTTCAAGGCAGAAGCAGTGAGTTTCTATTAGGTACAGATAATCTTGGAAGATGTCTGCTGTCAAGACTATTATATGGTGCATTGACTTCTTTAAAAATGACCTTTTGTCTAGTTGTAATAGTATTTATAGTTGGAACAACAGTAGGTACATTAGCAGCATACTTTGGAGGAATAGCTGACACAATTATAATGAGATTTTCTGATATTTTTCTGGCTTTTCCAGGAATTATTTTTGCTATTGCTATTGCGGGCGTTCTTGGGCCTAGTTCCATGAATACTGTTATAGCTTTAGCGGTAGTGGATTGGGTTAAATATGCAAGGGTAAGTAGAAGTTTAGTACTGTCTATAAGAAAAAAAGAGTATATAAAAGCAGCTAAGATGGGAGGTGCTAAAGAACATGAAATAATTTTTAAATACATATTGCCCAACATAATACCGTCCCTTATTGTAATGGCTACTATGGATATAGGTACTATGATGCTTGAAATATCATCTCTTTCATTTTTAGGCCTTGGTGCTCAGCCGCCTACTCCTGAGTGGGGGTATATGCTTAATGAAGGAAGAAACTATATGCAGACTGTACCAGCACTAATGATATATCCAGGTATTGCAATATTTGTAACTGTGATGATATTTAATTTACTAGGGGATAGTATAAGGGATATATTAGATCCGAATAAAGAATATTAAAACGAAGAATATTAAGGGGATATTAAAGGAATGAAAGTTAAATTAAAAAGAAAATTAGCATTATTATTTACAACAGTTTTATTGTGTACAAGCCTTGCTGCTTGTAAAGGAAGCAGCTCTTCTGAGAAGAGCAGTAGCGAAAAGCCAAAAAGTATTACCTTTGGTTTTAACCAATTTCCAACTAATATGGATCCAGCTCTTGAATTTAATGGTTGGTATACCTCAAGATTTGGTGTAGGTGAAACTTTAGTTAAATTAAACGCAGAAATGAAGATAGAACCAATTCTTGCTGATTCATGGAAAAGAGTAGATGCTTTAACATGGCAATTTCACATTAGAGAAGGAGTTAAGTTCCATAGTGGTAAAGCAGTTACTGCTGAAGCAGCAAAAGCATCTCTTGAAAGAGCATTAAAACTAAATAAGAGAGCAGGTGAAGTATTGCTTGTTGATACTATAAGTGCAAATGGACAGGAACTTACAATAAAAACTAAAAAGCCACATGAAGCACTTTTAGGGAATATTGCAGACCCTCTTACTACAATAGTAGATACTACTGCAGCAGAAGATACCTTTGCTAAAGCTCCAATTTGTACTGGACCTTTTAAAGTTAAATCTTATACTGCAAATTCAACAGTAGTAGTAGAAAAGAATAAAGATTATTGGGAAGATAAGGCTAAGCTAGATGAAGCAACCTTTAAATATATTAAAGATGATAATACCCGTGCAATGGCCTTGCAGTCTGGGGAAATTGATGCTGCAACTAGTATTCCAAGTAACAATATGTCATTATTTGAGGATAAGTCTAAATACAATACAGACAAAATTTCAAGTTTAAGAATAATTTTGTCCTATGAAAATTTAAATAATGAGTTCTTAAAAGATCCAGCAGTACGTAAAGCTATTTCTGTAGGAATTGATAGAGAAACTTATGGTAAAACACTTCTTAAGGGTAGTGCAGTAGCTGCAGTTGGACCATTCCCAGGATCACTACCTTTTGGAAATAAGAATCTTACAGGTTATAAATACGATAAGGCAGAAGCAGCTAAGCTTTTAAGTGATGCAGGCTATAAAGACACAGATGGTGATGGTATATTAGATAAGAATGGTAAAAAATTAGAATTAAATTTAGCCTTCTATACAACCCGTTCAGAGTTACCTATACTTTCAGAAGCAATGCAGGCTCAGCTTAAAGAGATAGGTATAAGTACTAAGCTTCAATCATATGAATCCGTTGCTAAAGTTTTAAAGAGTAAGGAATTTGATCTTTGCTTATTAAGTGTAAATACAGCAGTAACAGGTGATCCTCAGTCATTTTTACAGACATACTTTAAAACTGGAGGAAGTGAGAATTGTGGAGGTTATAGTAATCCAGAAGTTGATGATCTAATCGATAAATTAGCAACAGAACAAAATACTGAAGCAAGATATGATATCGCTACAAAGATACAGCAGAAATTAATAGATGACAATGCAGATTTATTCCTTGTTTCACCAATGCTTAATATAATTAGTAAAAACACCGTTAGTGGATTAAAAATGTATCCTCTTGACTATTATATTTTAGATAATAAGGTAAGTGTAAAATAGTAGAAACAGATCAATGTGAATTCTGGTATCCATAAGATACAAACAACTAATCACTGCTTATGATACAACAAATTCATAAGTAGTGATTTTTAACTTCATTATATATTATTGCATAATAAGGTGGTGAAAATGATTAGTATGAAAATATTAGATATTAATAACTTATCCGTAAGATATGGGAAACAAGAACCTACTGTAAAGAATATAAATATGTCAGTTAACAGTAAAGAAATAATTGGAATAGTAGGTGAAAGTGGAAGTGGAAAATCAACACTTATACGTGCTGTACTAGGTCTTTTACCTAAAGGGACTTCTATTTGTTCCGGAGATATAGTTTTTAAAGATAAAAATCTGCTTAAATACTCTAAGAAAGAATGGCAAGAACTGCGTGGAAACAGAATGGCAATGATATTTCAAAATGCAGGAGGGGCATTAACTCCTATTAGAAAGATTGGTGACCAATTTATTGAAAGCATAAGAAGTCATTTTAATATGTCAAAAGGAGATGCATATACTGAAGCTGTCCAGATGCTTGAAAAGCTGAGATTACCTGATGCAAAGCGCATAATGAATTCCTATCCTTTTGAATTGAGCGGAGGCATGAAGCAAAGAGTTGGTATAGCCATGGCAATGACTATGGAACCAGAAATATTATTAGCTGATGAGCCAACTAGTGCCCTTGATGCAACAGTACAAGCACAGGTAGTTAGACAGATGATGGAGCTTAGAAATAATTTCAATACAAGCATAATAATAGTCACTCACAATATAGGAGTAGCAGCCTATATGTGTGACAAAATAGGAGTTATGCAGCAAGGGGAATTAGTTGAGTGGGGAAGTAAAGAACAGGTGATAAATAACCCTAAGTGTGAATACACCAAAAAGCTGTTAGCAGCAATACCTGAATTGGAGGGACGTAATCTTGCTTCAAGAGAAAGTGCCGATATTGAAGATAAAGAATGTAACAAAGCAGTTTAATATACAAGATGGTAAAAAGTTAACTGCACTTGATAATGTAAGTTTAGAACTATACTCTGGAGAATGTTTGGGAATAGTTGGAGAAAGCGGCTGTGGTAAAAGTACTTTAGCAAATATAATTGCCAATTTGGAAACTTTGACCTCAGGAAGTATTATTTACAAAAATGAAGATATTTCTAATTTAAGTGGGGAAAAGCTTAGACAAAACCGAAGAAAATTACAGATGATATTTCAAGATCCATCTGAATACTTTAATCCACGTATGAAGATTGGAGAACTTGTTAGGGAACCTCTTTTAAACTTTAGGCTCATGAATAGATCAGAAGCTAGCTTAGAGACAAAAAAACTCTTACAAATGGTTGGGGTAAACGAAGAGTTTATCAGTAGATATCCTCATCAATTAAGTGGAGGGCAGAAGCAAAGAGTTGCAATAGCAAGAGCTCTATCTTTATCACCTGAAATTGTAATATGTGATGAAGCTACTTCTGCTCTGGATGTTTCTATACAGGAACAGATACTTAAACTTCTTATTGATTTACAAAAAGAAAAGGGATTATCCTATATTTTTATTGGTCATGACTTAGCAGTAGCTAGAAATATCAGTCACAGAATTGTAGTAATGTATCTTGGACGAATTGTTGAAGTGATAGAGAGTGATAAGCTTATGGAAGCAGCAGTTCATCCATATACAAAGGCATTGCTAGCATCGATATTCTCTGTTAAAGGGAGTAGCAATACTGAAATAGAAATAATAGACGGTGATCCACCAAGCTCTTCTGATATACAGCCAGGCTGCGGTTTTAATTCTAGATGTAAAAAATGTATAGATAAATGTTTTAAGGAAAAACCTGAGTTAAAAGAAATAGGAAAAAATCATCTAGTGGCTTGTTATTTATCCGATGACTACCCGCTCTAATACTCCCATCTTCTTCAAAGTGTGAGTAAAGAGCGGCTACGTCACTGAATTCGTTCAACTAAAAATCAGGTGGGGTTTGAAACGCCATCTGATTCAAGTTTTCACTTCATACTAGCTAAGTATATACGTGCTAAAGGAGAATGGAGGTATTAATAGATGCAAACAGTAAAAGTAGGAAATATGTCCGCTAAAACTGGAGATAAAGTATCAGGATATGTACAAGTTAAGGGGACGGAGATAGAGATTCCAGTTACCATTATTTGTGGAGAGAAGGAAGGGGAAACAGTATTTATTTCTGGAGGAGTACATAATGCAGAATATGTAGGAATTCAGACAGGTATTGAAATAGCTAATGAGATTTCACCATCTCAATTGACGGGAAATCTTATTATATTACCCTTAATGAATCGGACAGGCTTTGAACATCGAACTATGAGTATGGTAAAAATCTAAACAGGGAGTTTCCTGGAAACCCACAAGGAACAGAAGCAGATAAAATCTGTCATACCGTTGTAACAGAATTCCAAAATAATGCAGACTATTATATTGATCTTCACTGTGGAGATAGATATGAAGAGCTAACACCTTATGTATATTGTGTAGGAGCAGCAGCGACAGAGGTTGTTGAAAAATCAAGAGCTATGGCTGAAGTGGCTTACGGAGAATATCCAAATCATTAATAGAGTGTCAATCTAAATATTTTTCTTTAACTTACGGAGAAATCATTTGTGTGATTTCTCCATTTATAGCATGTTTAAATAAAACGTATAAGTTGAATAGAGAAATGATTAAAGAAACCATAAAAGAATGGAAGTAGTTAGAATGAGTAATTTAAAAAAGAATATGAATTTAACGGAAGGCATTATATGGAAGAAGTTGTTGTTTTTTGCACTGCCGCTGCTGGCATCTAGTCTGATTCAACAATTATATAATACAGTTGATTTGATTTTTGTTGGGAATTATCTTGGCAAAGAAGCGGCGGCAGCAGTTGGAGCTAGTTCCTTGATCATTACTTGTTTGGTAGGATTTTTTACGGGGATGTCAGTAGGAGCAAGTGTTATCATTGCTAATATTTTTGGTTCAGGGAAAAAAGAAAAACTAAAAAATGCAATACATACAGCAATTGGATTGAGTTTTCTCGGAGGAATAGTACTTTTTATTATTGGGTATGTAGGTGCATCATATTTTTTAAAGTGGATGAATGTTCCACAAGAAATACTGAAACCGGCTGTTTCTTATATAAGAATTTATTTTTTAAGCCTCATTTCCGTTATTACCTATAACATGGGTTCTGGTATTATGCGTGCCATGGGTGATTCGAAAACACCAATGTATATACAACTTGCTGGTGGGATTATTCATGTATTAATGGATGCACTGTTTATAGTTATGTTTGAAAATGGTGTTAATGGGGTTGCATGGGCAACGCTTCTATCTCAGACTATCAGTGCTGTATTGATATTATATTATTTGACAAATTCAGAGAGAGAATATAGATTACAATTTAAAAAAATGCGAATACATAAAGAGATACTGTTGACTATTCTTAAGATTGGAATACCGTCTGGACTTCAAAGTATTGTAATAACATTGTCTAATGTTTTTGCACAATACCATATTAATAGCTTAGGAGTAGAAGCAATTGTTGCATTTACAGTATATTTTAAAGTGGAATTGCCTCTATATCTTCCAATTGTGGCTTTTGGACAAGCAATCACAACATTTTGCGGGCAGAATATGGGTGCAGGAAATGTTGAACGAGTAAAAAAAGGAGCTAAGGTATGTATACTTATGGGAATAGGTCTGACTATGGTGTCAAGTATGCTTTTACTTATTTATGGCCATCAAGTTTTTGGGATATTTAATCAGGATAGTGTGGTAATTGATTACGGTATGAGAATAATCTTCACGTCATTCCCGTTCTATTGGATTTATGTTATTTTGGAAGTATTGGGCGATACCATCAGAGGTGCAGGAAAAGCCATTCCTCCAATGGTAATTATATTATCTAATATATGTATACTTAGAGTTGTATTGCTCTTTATTATAATGTCTTCCTATCATAACGTTCGAGGAGTAGCAATTACATATCCCATAACCTGGGCTACAACAGCGTTATGTATGTTTGTTTATTATTTAAAGGGTAATTGGGCAAAGAAGATTAACTGTTAAGTTATTATAAACAATTGATAAGTGGTAATAATATATATATAATGAAATTATATATTGTATAATGTTAGGAGATGAGAAAATGGAACCTTTTAGAAATGTATTTATTACACCAAAACAATTTGAGGAAATTCAAAGCAAATATGATGGGGTTTGTGAATATCTAAATGGAGAGATATTATTCAGTTCCAGGACATCTCAAAGGCATAATAGAGTAGTAAGAAGAATCTTATCGAAGTTAGATGAATATTTTGATGGAAGTAAATGTGAACCTTTTTCAGAACAAATAGAGGTTATATTTAAAAATGAAAATGAACAGTATAATTTATTACCTGATATTTTTGTTATGTGTGAAGATGCCAAAACTTTAGGTGAAAGTTTTATTTCATCACCAGAGATAATATTTGAAGTGGTGTCTGAAAAATATTCAGATAATGATTATTTTATTAAAGCTCGTATATATCAAAAATTTAGTGTTTTAGAATATAATATAGTTGAACCCAGTGGTTCTATAACGCAATATAAGCTAGTTAATGGAAGCTATGGAACTCCAACAGTATTTTCCTCTAAAGATATCTATGTAAGTACAGTTTATGAGGATTTAAGAATTGAACTTGAAAAGATATTTAGATAACCTATGAGTCTATGATATTAGTGCTATAATATTTCTAAAATGAGAAAAAGTTTCAAATTGATACTAAAATTGTATCGATTTGAAACTTTTTTTCTAGTCTAGACTCTCTACATAATATGCAGGGCATTTGAAAAAGTTTTAGTAATAAGGCAGAAAAAGAGCTTATTTTGTTTAATTTTAGATATTCAAAATTTAATATATATGTTTGATATCAAAATTACTACTTTATATAAAGTAAATAACACTATATGTGATACTTTTTATTATTATGTTATGAAAGGAGATATATAATGGATTTACAAAATATGGTGAAAGATAACTGGAGTAAAGCCGCAGAAAAATATATCAATAATATACAAAAGGAGATTAATAGTTTCAAAAGAAATGCGCAGGAATCAGGAGTTAATCCGAATTTTCATGTTATGGATAGTCATAGTCTAGATTTTGAAGATGAAAGCTTTGATTTGATTATTAGTAGAAATGTAGATTGGAATCTAAAAGAACTTAAGAAAGTTTATAAAAATTGGTTTAATCTTTTGAAAAAAGATGGAAGAGTGGTTATTTTTGGTGAGGATTGCTTTTTAAAAGTATTAATAGAATGTGGATTTCAAAAAATAATTGTGAAAAAGGATATTTTAAACAGTATATATACAGATAAAAAAAGTAGTTTATAGGAGGAAGAATATGTTTAGCATTTGTGCTTATAAATCATACAATATTATCAAAATGAAATTAATTTAGAATGGTTTATCAATATGAAACTAATAATATTATTAAAATGATAAAATTTACAAATTTTAATACAAATATCAGAGGTTATAGCATTGGCATATAAATTGCTTGATAAGATAAATATAGTTTGAAATAAACTTTAGATCCTCAACCTTTAATCCTAAAATAAAAAGTACTTAAAAACAGCTATCCTATACTTAAGTACTTTTTATTTATATTTTTAGTTTCAAAATGATACGTAACTTATCATTTTGAAACTAAAAGTATATCATTTTGAGAAAGTATTAAGTGAAATTTGAATTGGATGGTGTTTCATAGGAGTTTTATCACGCTTGTAATATTGGCATATAAATTGCTATAAATAAAATTAGAATATTTATATTATTATAAAAAAACAACAAATCATAAAAAGTTTGCAATAGGAGGGAATTTAAATGGAGTTAAGGATTGAAAATTATTGGAACAATAGAGCCAATACCTATAGTGAAATGATAAATGAAGATATGAATAGTTTCAAAAAAGAAGTTTGGTCTAAAATTATAAATGATAAGGTGAAAGATAAAAATAGAGTAAAGGTATTAGATGTAGGCACTGGTCCTGGTTTTTTTGCAATTATTATGGCGCAAATGGGATACGAGGTAACTGCTATTGATTCCTCCTGTACTATGCTTGAAGAAGCTAGAGGAAATGCAGAATTAGCAGGAGTAAAGGTCAACTTTATAAAAACTGATGGAGAGGAACTGCAATTCCAAAAGAAAAGCTTTGATTTAATTATTAGCAGAAATGTGACCTGGACACTAAAAGAGCCTGAAAAAGCTTATAAGAATTGGTTTGAGCTTCTGAAAGAAGATGGAAGACTAGTTATCTTTGATGCTAATTGGTATTTAAGATTGGCAAACAGAGAATTTCAAGAAGAGTATGAAAAGAATATGGAATTAGCTCAAAGCATGGGATATGATTGTAAAATTAATAAAAGACAAAGTGAGGAATCTGAAATAATAGCAAAAAATCTTCCTATGACCTATAAATTACGCCCAGAATGGGACAAGGATCTGTTAAAAGAAAGTGGGTTTAAAAAAATAATAGTTGAAAAAGATATTTCAGGTTATATATACACAGAGGAAGAAAAAATAGCTTATAAAACAACACCTATGTTTAGCATATGTGCCTATAAATAGGATATAAGGAATCTTTAATTTGGTGTTTTCTTTAACATGACTAACAACAAAAGGGAAAACTTACATCATTACTGGATATATCCTTTGTGGACTATTTGGTTTTGTGGTTAAAAGAAAAAATATAAAGAGATGAGGGATATTTATGATTTACAATGAAAAAAATGAATACAAATATCATCATGGACATGATCATGTGAATGAAGTATTAATAGAATGTGATTGCAAATTAAATCTATGTAAAGATGAGGAAACTTTAAAAATTTTATTGGATCATTGGGTTGAACATAATGAGTCCCATGAAGAAGGATTTAAAGAGTGGGTTCAAAAAGCAAAATCAATGGGGAAATTAGAAACTGCAGAATTTATACTAAAAGCTATAGAATTTATGCAAGAGGCAGATGAAATGCTTAGAGATGCAAAGAAAAATATGTAGCATGATAAATAATGACCCACAAAATACCTATTTGTGGGTCATTTATATTAATGGAGGGATTATTTATGGGGAATAAATCAGTGAGGGAGATTGTATTATCAGGTCTATTTATCGGTTTGGGTCTTGTTTTGCCAATGGTTTTTCATGTATTTGGGGCAGGTTCAACATTTTTACCTATGCACATACCTGTTTTAATTGCAGGATTTGTAGTTAGTATGCCCTTTGCAATTGCAGTAGGTGCGATTACTCCAATTTTGAGTTCTATACTTACAGGTATGCCGCCGATGTTTCCAGTTTTACCATATATGATGTTTGAATTAGCTGTATATGGAGGTGTAACAAGTTTTCTTTATAGGAGATTAAATCTTAATGTGTATGTATCTCTTATTTGCAGTATGATTGCAGGCAGGATTATGGCTTCTATTGTTGTTTGGGTACTTGCTACTTTCTTTGTAACAAAGCTCCCTGGACCTATTGTCTTTATAACAGGGGCTATTGCGCAAGGTATTCCAGGTATAATCATACAAATTATATTTATTCCAGCTATTATTTTTTCATTAAACAAAAGTAGATTAATTCTGAGAGAAGGTAATTATTAATGGAACAAAAAGAATTTTTTAACTCTATGGCATATGAGTGGGATACATATTGTAAGCATGATACTGAAAAGATTAAGTTGATTTTAAAGTTGTTAGGTATTAAGGAAGGGTCAAAAGTACTTGATGTTGGTACTGGTACAGGAGTTTTAGTGCCCTATCTTTTCACTTATGTAGGTGTGAATGGTAAAGTTACAGCAATTGATGCTGCTGAAAAAATGATTGAAGTAGCACAAAGTAAATATAATTTTGACAATGTTTCATTTATATGTGGGGATGTTTTAAAGGAGGATTTACCAAAAGAGACTTTTGATTATACTATATGTTATTCTGTTTTTCCACATTTTCAAGACAAGCTAGAGATAATTGATACTATAAGTAAACTTTTAAAAAGTGGAGGTAAGTTGATCATATGCCATTCTCAAAGCAGGGATGCAATAAATAACATGCATAAGAAAGCTTCTGAAGTAGTAGCAGAAGACAATTTACCAGATATGGAAACTATAAAGAGTTACTTTCAACAGGTTGGGATAAGGACAACCCATCAAATTGATAATGATGAGATGTTTGTTATTATTGGAGAAAAATAAGTAAATAAAAATTTAAGGAGGAAATATTGTGAATAAAGAATTATGGGAAAAATGTGTGGAGTTTCACGGACATGAATGTCCAGGGTTAGCAATAGGTTTTAAGGCTAGCGAAGCAGCTAGAGAAAAGATGGGATTATCCTTTTCAAAGGATGAAGAAATTGTTTGTGTAACTGAAAACGATGCCTGTGGTGTTGATGCAGTACAGGTTATAACAGGCTGTTCTATGGGTAAAGGTAATTTAATATACAAAGATGCTGGCAAGATCGCTTTTTCGTTTTTTTATAGAAAAAATGGTGAAGCTTTAAGAATAGTTTTAAAATCATGGAATAGAACAGGTGATAAACAAAAGGATATGGAATATATGCTTGATACATCTTATGAGGAATTATTTGATTTTAAAAAACCAAACTTTACTGTGCCTGAGAATGCTAGATTGTTTAATGATATAACATGCGAAGCTTGTGGAGAAAGTACAGCAGAATGTAAGATTAGAATAATGGATGGCAAAAAGGTCTGTGGAGATTGTTTTAAGGAATATTCAAGGGGATTCTAATTATAGATATGGAGTATTTTTCAAAACAATGGAGCAATTCAAAAAAATATTACACTATGGAAGAAAAATTTTGGAATGAAAGAGCTGAAGAATTTAATAGAAAGGATATAGAGCAAAGAGAAAGTGAAAATTTTTTCTCTATATTAGATTTTATTGAAGTAGGACAAGATAGGAAGTTTGGAAATGTATTAGATATAGGATGCGGAACTGGATTTTATTCTATACAATTTTCTGAAATATCTGAGTATGTTATGGCTACAGATATTTCAGAAAATATGCTGCTTTATGCTGAAAATAATGCAAAAGTAAGAAATAAAAGTAACATAGTTTTTGTAAAAAACCTTGGTCAGAATTGAATTTAGATGAATTTAATTGCAAAGAAAAGTTTGATTTAGTGTTTGCTTCGATGACTCCAGCTATAGATAGTTACGAGGATCTTATCAAAATGATAGGTTGTGGGAAAAACTTGTATTTTTTAAGTGGCTTTGTAGAAAGAAGAGATACTTTAAAAGATCAGCTTTCGGAAATAATTTTAGATTCACATAGTAACAATCCTCATGGAAATAAAATATATAATGCTTTTAATATATTATGGAATATGGGTTACTATCCAAAGATAAGCTATAAACATTCAAATTGGGAGAGATGCAAGTCTGTAGATAAATTTTATGAAGAATTTTTGATTTACTTTGGAAGAATGAAAATTCTAGCTGAAGATGATAAAGTTGCTATTAAAAATTATTTGGAAAATAAGGCTGTAAATGGTATGGTAAAGGAAAAAATAACTTCTAAAGTTGCATGGCTTTGCTGGAAAAAATAGCGTGATATGAAGCAATACTTAAATCTAATGGGGTTGTTATAGCTAGATTTAAGTATTAGCTCAGTAGTTACTACATAAAACAAGTAAAGGAATTGATGAAAATTGAACTTAGAGATAAATCAAAGTTAAAAATGGAGAATTATATTCACAAATGCCATATAATTTTTATACTACCAATATTGAAACTGCCATAGCAGATGCTTATTATCTTGGAAAAGTTCTTTATCCTGAAAAATTCAAAGATGTTGAGCCAGAGAAAAAAGCTGATGAAATTTATAAAGCTTTTCTTGGAAAAGAGCGGTACTCAGAAATGGCAAAAAACTTTGGGGGATTTAAAAAGATAACACTGAAATAATTGTTAAATGAAAAAACAGCTATAGGATAATAAATGCTATCCTACAGCTGATTTTTAATTCCAATATATTTTTCTTACACAAAGCTCTTACGTAACAATTGTTTTGTTGTTTTCTTACATTCATAATTTGTTGAATTTAGTGTATAGACCATACTTTCGATTAATTCTGCAGGTATAGGCTTATTAAATAATACATGTAGATAAAAAGTAAAAAACATTATATGTAATATTTTTGAATGTTTTGACTGTTTGTGAAGTAAATGGTAAAATAATCTAGTAATTGGCATTATAAAAAATATATTTTTAACTTTAGAAAGGAATAATAATATGAAAAAGATAAGTACAAAAATCATAATGACCATTATAATTTGTTGTATCACATTATCTTCAATCTTGGGAGCTATTTCAATAATTGTAGGAAAAACACTTATTAATAAAGAAGCTATGGATAAACTATCATATATGTCTCAAAGTACAGGAGGAGATCTAAATAAAAAACTTGAGATTCCTCAAAATAAAGTGGAATATTTATCTTATGATGTAATAAACACTTTTGATATTCAACAGTTAAAATCAGATCCTCAATATATAGAAAGATATAAAGACTCATTAGCCTCAGATATAAAGAATTATTCAGAAGGCTCTAAATCTTATTCATCTATGTATTTCTTTTTTAATTCAGATTTAACTGGTGGAGTGGGTGATGTGTATCTTGCTGATACTAAAGGTACTGGTGATTTTGAAAGACAGTCAGAGCTAACAAAGGAAAAATATGATTCTAATAATAAAAGTATGCAGTGGTATTATGAAGCTATAAAACAAGAAAACGGCAAGTGGTCTATTCCCTATACTTCCTCCGTTATTAATTCGGATGTAATTACATATTCAAAACCTGTATTCAAGGATAATACGCTTATAGGGGTAGCTGCTGTAGATTTAAAGTTTAGTGATATTAAAAATTTGATAAATGGTATTAAAGTATACAGTACTGGATATGCTACACTATACAATGATAAATATGATTATTTAGTGCATCCTGACTTTACATATAAGGACAACTTAGCTACAGTTAAAGATGGGGTCTATAAAGATATTTATGAACAAATGAAAGCAAATCAAGCTGGTGTTATTAAGTATAAAAGCAAGAATGGACAAAACAAACTACTGGCTTACTCAAAACTTTCAAATGGTTGGGTTTTAACTGTTGCACCGCCTATAGATGAGGTGCTTAGTGCTATAAATAGGTTAACAATAGTAATTTCTACTATTATTATAATAGGAATAGTTTTATCCGTAATTGCAGCACTATATCTGGGTAAGAAAATTTCGGAACCAATTAAAGTAGCTACTGAGCTTATAAATACTATATCCAAAGGTGATCTCTCTTCAAGTCTAGATAAAAAGTCAGAAAAGTTTTCTAATCATAATGATGAACTCGGTATTATGATTAAGGCTTTGTTTGATTTAAAGATAAATCTAATTGATGTAGTTGATAATTTACGAGATAGTTCTAATAATATTTTTCAGTATTCCAAAAGTTTATCTACAAATACTAACGAAACACTAATATGCATTAATAATGTTTCTAATACTATATCAGAATTAGCAAGTGATGCAACAGAACATGCTGTATTTTCTCAGAATGGTTTGGAGAATATTAGGGATTTATCTAGGGATATCGAGATTGCACTACAAAGCTCTGATATGGTAAAAGAAACTTCTAATATTGCCAAGGAAATGAGCAGTAAAGGTTCTGAATCTCTGGATATTCTTACAGAAAAGTTTAAGATAAATAGCGATGTAATAAGTAAAATTTCTATCATTGTTGATAACCTAGATAATAAATCGGGCTCTATAGATAATATAGTACACACTATTAATAGTGTTGCGGAGCAGACAAACCTATTGGCACTTAACGCAGCCATTGAAGCAGCTCGAGCAGGTGAATATGGTAAAGGTTTTTCTGTAGTAGCTGAAGAAATACGTCATTTAGCAGAACAAAGTACAGATTATACAAAGGAAATAGCTATTATTATAAGTGAAATACAACAGGAAATAAGTCTTGCAAAGAATACTATGGATACTGGTATAGATGCTGTAAATCAAGCCAATACCGCGATAGTAGAAACAGAAAAATCTTTTAATCTAATTGAGAATTCTATTGAAAATAGCCTAAATCATATAGACAGTTTATCACGAAATCTTACAAATGTGGCTGCAAATAAAGAAAAGGCTATAGTATCTATTGAAAGAATATCTACTATATCAGAGGAATCAGCAGGTGCTGCTGAAGAGGTAGCTGCAGCAGTCAAAGAACAGACCGATGCAATGAATTCCATTTCAGGCACAGCCGAAAAACTTAATGAAGTAGCTGGTAGAATGGGTGAAACAGTTGGAATGTTTAAATTAGATTCTCTATCATAGCTTTACAAACATTAAATAAGTTATTAACCAAAATGAATCATGTGGCTTATGAAGTAAATAAATTTATAGGACTTGCCTTCAGGTAAGTCCTATTTTTCTAATGTAAAATCATTCTTCCTCAATTATATAAGGTATGGTGACTATAGCTATATTTCTTTCTTTTAACAACATTCCCTTTACAAATAGTGCAGTGTGATTGTGGAGAATGTTACACCACCACTTCTCAACTACAAATTGAGGTATTACAACAGTTACTATATCTTTATGATCTGCGGCATATTCTTCTGATTTTATGAAACTAACCAAAGGACCTACTAAATTTCTATAAGGTGATTTTTTAATTACTATAGGTATACCCACATTATATGCATTCCACTTTTTTAGCAGCTTTTCTGTAGCTTCGTCATCAACAGATACGTGGAAAACTATAATGTTGTCTGATATAGTTCTTGCATAGTTCAGCGCTTTTAAAAAAGACTTATTAAGGGTATCTATAGGTACAATAGCATACCTTTTTTGATTAGCAAAATCAATTTCCTTTGGTTTTATATTAATCTTTAGTTTTAGCTGGGTGGCAACTGAGATATAATGTTTTTTTATTCTAAGCATAATAATAACTAGAGAAGGTATTATTATGCCCACAATCCATGCACCGTGAAAGAATTTGGTTGCACCTATAATTATTACAGTTATAATAGTTACAATAGCACCTAAGCCATTTATAAAAGCCTTACGTTTCCAGGAAGGACCTTTTTCTCTTATCCATTTTATAAACATTCCACATTGTGATAAGGTAAAGGAAATAAATACACCAACGGCGTATAGAGGAAGCAAAAGGTGAGTTTCACTTTTAAATATTAAAACAAGTAAACAGGCAGCTGCTGATAATAATAATATTCCATTAGAAAAGCCTAATCTCTTTCCACGTTTAGTAAACTGTCTTGGGGCGAAGCCGTCTTTAGATATAAGTGCTAGCAATAGAGGATAACCTGCAAAAGCTGTATTAGCAGCCATTATTAAAATAATAGCTGTAGTTATTTGAATTATAAAGTACATAATATTTTGCCCAAAAATTTGTGAGGCAATTTGAGATATAACTGTTTCACTAGAATTTGGCACTGCATGATACAAAGTTGATACATAAGATAATCCGCCAAATATTAATAGGACAACAGTTGCAAGTAGTCCCAGTACTATTTTTGCATTTTTTTGAGAAGGTTCCCTAAAGTTAGGAATACCATTACTCACAGCTTCGATTCCTGTAAGAGCTGTACAACCAGATGCAAAAGCTTTCAAAAATAAAAATATTCCAATATCACCTGTGGCTTCTGGTATTTTATATATAGGATGAGGATTGTATCCAAGGACATAAATTTTTACTATTCCTGTAACTATCATAATTCCTACAGAAATTATAAATAAATAAGTTGGAATTCCAAATATTCTTGAAGATTCTCTAATACCTCTTAAATTGCCCAGGGTCATAAGGATTATAAGTGAAGCTGTAATCAATACTTTATATTTTAATAAAGAGGGTACTGCAGAGGTTATAGCTGCGGTACCTGCAGAAGTACTTACTGCAACAGTTAAAATATAATCAATAGATAGAGCTGCCCCAGCGGTGAGTCCAGGTATTACTCCGAGATTGTCCTTTGCAACTATATATGATCCACCGCCATTAGGATAACTATCTATGGTTTGTCTATAAGAAAAGAAAAGTAAAAACATCAAAAATACTATGCAAATAGCAGCATAAAACATATATTTATATGACATTAAACCTAGAATAGGAACAAGAACCCATAAAATTTCCTCACCAGCATAGGCAACAGATGATATTGCATCACTAGATAAGATAGGTAGACCCCAAAAAATGTTGAATTTCTCATTTTTTAAATCTTCGGTTTTTAGAGACTTACCAAAAAGTAACTTGCCTAATTTCAGAACCCTAAGTTTTAATTCCATAGAAATACACCTCGAAATAATAATTTCTTTTATCCGATGACTACCCTCTCTAATACTCCCTACGCACGGTGTGAAAGCGATTTGCACCAAATCAGAGATTTGGGTTCTCTGCTTTTCCCAAAGAGTACGTTGCGAGCGGGTACGTCCCTGGATTCGTTCAACTAAGAATCATATGGGGTTTCAAACTCCATATGATTCAAGTTTTCACTTCATGGTATAGAATGATTATATAACAACCAAATTTTAATGCATAATCCCTATTAAGGATTAATAATGCTATTTAAGCTTAAATTGTCTGATTCTACATAAATAATTTGGCATTATTGTTTATTATTTCAAATTTAGTCTTGTTATCTCGTTTGTTAAATTCTAACTGCCAGCTAAAAACTATATAATAAATTAAAAAAGTATTGTATTATATATCTATCAATTTAACCTGGCTTACTTGGCGTTGAACTCCCACTTCTTCAAGTGGGAGTTCAACGCCAAGTAAGCCATGCATTCGCAGCTCTAAAATTCAGATGGGGTAAAAGAATCCTCATCTGAATTAAGATCTTGCTTCAAAGAACTAGGGGGGATGAGTATATGTTAGAGTTAGCACAAAAAATCGATGTTAATATATTAAAATTAATTCAGAATAACTTACAAAATTATATATTTGATAAGATAATGCCTTTTATAACGTCTCTAGGAGATTTAGGATTAGTGTGGATTATTATATCAATAATTTTAATTTTCAGTAAAAGGTATAGAACTATAGGATTGTTGTGTATTTCAGCAATGATATTTAATACTATAATTGGAGAAGGAATATTAAAAAACTTGATTCAAAGACCAAGACCTTTTGTTAATATGGCAACAGTTGATTTATTAATAGACAAGCCTACGTCCTTTTCTTTTCCATCTGGACATACATCTGCATCCTTTGCTGCAGTAGGGATTATCTGTAGTCAGTTAAAGAAATACAGAATATATATAGTTTTATTGGCTTCCTTAATTGCTTTTTCAAGGTTGTATTTATTTGTTCATTATCCATTTGATATATTAGCAGGTATTATTCAAGGTTTAGTTTGTGCAAAGATAGTATTAAAGGTGTATCCTATAGTCATGAAAAAAAGCTCAGCAAATGTTCAAGCGTAAAATATTTTCTAAATGACATATTAAATAGAAGATTTAGTATTGAAGCTAATTTTATTTTCAATACTAAGTCCTCTATTTTTATTTAGTAGAAATCCAAAGTTTTATAATTATTTTGGTATAATGACAAGAATATTCATAATGAGGATTAATAATAATATTTTTGGAAAACAGTGTAACTTTTCAGTTTTATATGACAATTAAAGAAAAAATATGTTATAATATTCGATGGAACATTAAATACTAAAGATTTATGTTATTATAAACTAATGAAAGATTAGATAGATATATATAATATAGGAGTGATTAATATTGGATAAAAAAATAAAAAGTATGTTAGTAGCATTAACATGTGTTTTAACGATAAATAGTACGGTTTTTGCAACGCCTTCATCAAGTACAGCTAATAAAATTCATGAAATGGAAGCGAAGATAGAGAGTTTGGATCATCAAATAGAAACTGTAATGAGTAAGATAAATAGTAATAAAAAAGAAATAGCAAAGACACAAAATGACATAAAAGGTGCAGAAAGCGATTTGAAAAATGCTCAAGATGACATAAAAAAAGGTAAGGTCTTACTTGGTCAAAGAATGAGAGCTATGTACATAAGTGGTTCTAATGGATATTTAAGCGTATTATTAGATTCAAATGGTTTGGAAGACTTTATATCAAGAATTGATATGGTTAAAGCAGTTATAAGCTATGATAATAAGGTTATAGCAGATTATAAGTCAAAAGCAGATGATATTAGTAAGAAAAGGGACAAGCTAACTGCAGAAAATAAGAGATTGTTAACTTTAAAATCAGATAATGAAAAAAAATTAAATCAACTTAATTCTGATAAAGATAACCAAAAAAAGTTAATAGCGCAAGCTAAGGAACAACAAAGGTTATATGCTGCAGCTGAAGCAGCATCGGTAAGTGGTGCTGCTAAGCAGGTAGCTAATATAAGAAAATCAGCACCTAGTATAAGTCAGTCTAGAGGAGTAGCAGCTGCTAGTGCAAACAATGTCATAGCATTTGCCTCTAATTATATGGGTACTCCTTATGTATGGGGAGGTTCTTCTCCAAATCCAGGATTTGATTGTTCTGGATTTACTCAATACGTTTATGGTCATTTTGGTGTATCTATAGGAAGAACTACATATGATCAAATAAATGATGGAGTTCCAGTTTCAAGAGGTCAATTACAGCCAGGTGACTTAGTTTTATTTGGTTCATCAAGTAATCCTCATCATGTAGGAATTTATGTTGGTGATGGAGCTTATATTCATGCACCTCGTACAGGGGATTCTGTTAAGATTTCATCTCTTGATAGTAGAGGAGATTTTGTAACAGGTAGAAGAGTTAATTAGACCTTGATAATTATTAATTGGATTGAAAAATATAAGACACCTTTAAAGAAATAACCAGTCAGTGGCTAATATATTTATTTGACTTGTTATTTCTTTGGAGATGTCTAAAGTGAGCTCTAGTTTTAACTAGAGCTCTTGTAGTGTTTAGTAATAAACCAGGCACCATATTTCGCTTAAGATGTAGAGGTTAAGATACTAACAATACAGTTGAAGTTTAACCTTAATCTGTAGTTTTATTCATTAATTTGAATTTGATTTATATACAAGTGGTAAAATGCTGAGCTATAGAATGGACATATGGAACCAGATAAGTTATTTGTTATTTGGTTCTTTTTTATACATTTTGTAACACATTTAACTTAATTGACATATATTATTTATACGAGTATACTATAAGTGAACATATGAACAAATATTCATGTGTATTAAGGAGAGATTAAGATATGTATAAAGAAGGAAAGATTGAAATTTGTAATTGTAGTGTAATACATGAAGATGTGTTGCTTGATGTGAAGAAGAATATGCCAGAAGAAGAAAAGTTATATGATTTGGCAGAATTGTTTAAAGCTTTAGGTGATAATACCAGAGTTAAAATACTATATGCTTTGTTAAATTCAGAAATGTGTGTTTGTGATATAGCTGCGCTCCTAGGAATGACGCAGTCTGCAATATCGCATCAGCTTAGAGTTTTAAAGCAATCAAGGCTTGTAAAGTATAGGAGAGAGGGTAAAATAGTGTATTATTCTTTAGATGATGAGCATGTTAAGCATATATTTGACCAGGGATTGATTCATATAAGTGAATAATAATTATGAATTTTAACGAAATATAAGATGAAGTTAATCTTATTTCACTGTAAAGATTATTTAAGGGGGAGATAAAATGGATACTAAGGCAAAAGAAAAGAGTATATCTAGTATTAAGGTTAAAGGAAAGATTATATCTAATGCTAAGGTAAAAGAAAAGAACTCATCCGTTGTTAAAAGTAGACAAATAGATCCGAAAAAACAAGGGGATATCACGAAAGAGATTATATTGGAAGGACTATGCTGCGCAAATTGTGCTGCTAAAATTGAAAGAGAATCTGCAAATATAGCAGGTGTACAAGCTGCTAGTATTAATTTTATATTGAAAAAGCTTATTTTAGAGATAGAGGACAAAAATAGGCTTAAGGAGATTATAGAAGAAGTTAAAAAAATAGTAAAAAGAATAGAGCCAGATGTAAAGGTAATTATAGAAGGACATCATAAAAAAGATGGTTCGGAAAATCATGCTCATGTTCTTGTCAATGAAGATCATCATGAGCATCACCATGCTCATGAACATGGTGAGTTAGATAAAGACGATTTTGTAAAACTTGCTTTGGGAATAGTTGCATTTGGAATTGTCACTGTTTTGAAATTTACTCCAGGGGTAGAGTTTGTTTTGTATTTAGTTAGTTATCTATTAATAGGTGGAGATGTGCTATTAAAGGCAATTAAAAATATAGGAAAAGGTCAAATCTTTGATGAGAATTTCTTAATGTGTATTGCTACTGTTGGGGCATTTTCTATTAAACAGTTTCCAGAAGCTGTAGCAGTTATGTTATTTTATCAGATAGGAGAGTTTTTTCAAGACTTAGCGGTGGATCGTTCAAGGAAATCTATAGCAGATCTTATGAATATTAGACCAGATTTTGCCAATATTAAAGCTGGGCAAAGTATAAAAAAAGTGTCGCCAGAAGAAGTGAAGGTAGGGGATTTTATTATAGTTAAGCCTGGGGAAAAGATTCCTTTAGATGGTAAGGTTACTGATGGTAAATCTGTTTTGGATACATCGGCCTTAACTGGTGAAGCTGCTCCTAGAGAAGTGAGTGCAGGACATCCTGTATTAAGTGGATTTATAAATAAAAATGGACTTTTAACTATAAAAGTAACCAAAGAATTTGGAGAGTCTACAGTAGCTAAAATTTTAGATCTAGTGGAAAATGCAAGTAGTAAAAAGGCGCCTACAGAGAATTTTATAACAAGATTTGCTAGATATTATACTCCTGTAGTTGTTATTTTATCAGCAGCTCTAGCATTTTTGCCACCAATATTTATAAGTGGAGCTACTTTTTCTGAATGGTTATATAGGGCATTGGTTTTTCTAGTTGTTTCATGTCCTTGTGCTTTAGTAGTTTCGATACCACTAGGCTTCTTTGGTGGAATAGGTGGAGCATCTAAAAATGGTGTTTTAGTAAAGGGTGGAAATTATTTAGAGGCTTTAAATAATGTAGAGGTAGTTGTATTTGACAAAACAGGTACTCTGACAAAGGCAGTTTTTAAGGTTACAGAAATAAACCCTAAGGAAAATATTACAAAAGCTGAATTGCTAGAATACGCAGCTTTTGCAGAAAGTTATTCTAACCATCCTATTGCTACTTCAATAATAACTGCATATGGAAAGAGTATAAACAAGAATGAGGTAGAAGGTTACAATGAAATCTCTGGACAGGGGTTAAAAATTAGGGTAAGAGGAAAAGAAGTACTTGCTGGAAATACTAAATTAATGATAGATTCAAATATTCCTTATGAAGATGTTGAATCTACAGGAACTATAGTGCACGTAGCTGTAAATAAAAAATACTTAGGATATATTGTTATATCTGATGAAATAAAAGAGGATTCTGCAAAAACGATACAAGCATTAAAGTCCATTGGAGTTAAGAAAACTATAATGCTAACTGGTGATAATAAGACTGTAGGGGATAATGTAGCTAAACAGTTAGGACTAGACGAAGTATACTCAGAGTTATTACCTCACCAAAAGGTTGAGAAGTTAGAAGAGATAGATCAGAAAAAATCACGGAGCGGCAAGCTGATTTTTGTAGGAGATGGAATTAATGATGCACCTGTACTTGCAAGAGCAGATATAGGAATAGCTATGGGAGGCATAGGATCAGATGCAGCAATAGAAGCGGCGGATGTAGTAATTATGACAGATGAACCATCTAAAGTAGCTGCTGCAATCAAGATAGCTAAAAGAACTAAAAGTATAGTTTGGCAGAATATAGTATTTGCTTTAGGGGTTAAAGCTGTAATTTTAGTCTTGGGTGCTTTGGGAGTTGCTACTATGTGGGAAGCAGTATTTGGAGATGTAGGAGTTGCGCTAATTGCAGTACTAAATGCGATGAGAGCAATGAAAACTGAAAGGTGATGTAACATTTAGCCTAGAATTTTATTAAGTTAAAATTCTAGGCTAATTTGTTTTAATCAGTGTAATTTTTATAGATATTTTTTCATAATCATATTAGTATATGTTAGATAATTCACAGCTTTAGGGGAGGTGTATGTGGAGGATGATTGGAGATGCTTTTTATCAGTTTCCGATAGATTATGTGCGAGAACAGTTTCCTGCCTTGAAACGGATTTATAATAACAGATCTGTAATTTATTTAGATGGACCAGAAGGATCTCAGATGGTTCGTGGGTCAATTGAAGCGATGTCAAGTTATATGTCTAAGGGTTGTGCAAATCTTTATGGTCAATTTCCAAGTAGTAAAGAAACGAAGGATATGGTATTAGAAGCAAAGAAATCGGTAGCAGAGATGTTGGGTGCTAAAGAGAAAGAGATTGTATTTGGTGCGAATGTTACAACCTTAGAGTTTGCAATTTCAAGGCTTATAGCAAAGGATTTAAAGCCGGGAGATGAGATAGTTCTTTCTGAAATGGATCATAGGGCAAATGTAGAACCGTGGTTATCAATTGCTAAAGATAAAGGTCTTATTGTACGATGGTTTAAAGCTAATATAAGTAATCTTACTCTTGATTTAAGTGAGATGTACTCAGTTATTACAGAAAAAACTCGAATAGTTGCTATTGGACTTGCTTCAAATGCTATAGGCACTGTTAATGAAGTTGAAATAATAGCAGATCGAGCAAAGGCGGTTGGTGCTATTGTTATAGTAGATGCAGCTCATGCGGCTCCACACTTTTTTATTGAATATAATAAACTTGGCGCAGATATACTTTTCTGTTCTGCCTATAAGTTTTTCGGACCACATGTAGGTATTGCTATAATCAAAGAAAGTATATCTAAAAGGTGGGTAGGGGCATCCCCTAATCATATTGTACATCAACCGGAAACAGGTACTCTAAATTATGAAGGTATCGCTGGGATTAAGGCAGCAATTGATTTTATTGCTTCGCTAGGTAGAGGAGAAACAGAGAAAGAAAAAATAATGTCAGGGTTTAAACAGATTGAAGCTTATGAAAATAGATTGGCTAGTAAAATTCGTAAGAGGCTTAGCAAGATGTCAAAGATAATAATGTATCAGGCACCAGAATGGTCTAGAAAGACCCCGACTATTACTTTTAGAATTGATGGTATGACTTCACAGCAGGTGTGCAGGTGGATGGCTGAAGAAAATTCAGTTTTTATTACAAATGGTGACTTCTATACAGCTGTTTTAGCTGATAAACTAGGTATTCATAAAGATGATGGATGGATTCGAGTAGGAATTGCTCCTTATAATACTGAAGAAGAAGTAGAATTTTTTATTAGTACAATTAAGAAACTAGTTAATGTATGAGAAATGTAGAAATAATGGCTATTTGTTAAGAATATTTATCTTAACAAATAGCCATTATTTATTGTTAAATAGACTTATTATTTGCAAAATTAGACGGTATCTAAGATATAGTAGTACATGTATTAGACAAAATTCGCTAATATGGGAGGTGTTTTTTTTTGAAAGGCATAGAAAGAAGAAGTATTAATACAGGAAAAACATCTGTATCAATTTAATTGCTAAATTTGACTGAAATCAACGAAAATAAATATTGATACAGAGAAGAAAACAGTATATAATAGAGACATAAGATGATGAAAGATAAATAACAAACAATAATTCAATTAAAAGATATGTAAAAAATAAAGTAATAATGACAAATATTGATGAAAATAAGGAGTGTATAGATTATGGAACAATGGAATGGCTTTAAACAAGGAAGATGGACTGAAGAGATCAATGTTAGAGACTTTATACAAAAAAATTACACTGTATATGAAGGCGACAAAAACTTTTTAGCAGCTCCAACAGAAAAAACTAAGAAAGTATGGAGTGAAGCAGAAGCTCTTAT
This sequence comes from Clostridium magnum DSM 2767, assembly GCF_001623875.1. Classification (GTDB taxonomy): domain Bacteria; phylum Bacillota; class Clostridia; order Clostridiales; family Clostridiaceae; genus Clostridium_AM; species Clostridium_AM magnum. The sequence goes on from NZ_LWAE01000002.1 coordinate 312,547, forward strand.
AATAGAAGAAATCAAAAAAGGTGTTATGGATGTTGAAACTAAAGCATTCTCTGGTATAAACAATTTTAAAGCAGGATATTTAGATAAAGAAAACGAAGTTATCGTAGGATTCCAAACAGATGCCCCATTAAAGAGAATAATGAACCCATTTGGTGGAATGAGAATGGTTGAACAATCTCTTGAAGCATATGGTTTCGAAATGGATGAAGAATTAAATAAGAACTTCAAGCAATACAGAAAAACTCACAACGAAGGTGTTTTTGATGCTTATACAGAAGCAACAAGAAAAGCTAGAACAGTAGGTCTTTTAACTGGACTACCTGATGCTTATGGAAGAGGAAGAATAATAGGTGACTACAGAAGAATAGCTCTTTACGGAATGGACTTCTTAGTGGCACAAAAGAAGAAAGACCTAAAAGAATTAAAAGGATCATGTGACGAAACTATAAGACTTAGAGAAGAAGTATCAATGCAGATCCGTGCTATGCAAGAAATCAAGGATATGGCTTTATCATACGGAATAGATATATCAAAGCCAGCTTCAAATGCTGTAGAAGCAGTTCAATTCTTATACTTTGGATACTTAGCTGGAGTAAAAGAAAATAACGGAGCAGCAATGTCACTTGGAAGAAATACTACTTTCTTAGATATATTCATAGAAAGAGATATTCAAAATGGATTATTAACAGAAGAGTTAGCTCAAGAAATAATCGATCAGTTTGTTATAAAATTAAGAATGGTAAGACACTTAAGAACTCCTGAGTACAATGACTTATTTGCAGGAGATCCTAACTGGATAACTGAATCAATCGGAGGGGTTGGAGTTAACGGTAAGCCACTTGTTACTAAAACAGCTTACAGATTCCTACACACACTAACTAACTTAACACCAGCACCAGAACCAAATATGACAGTTTTATGGTCACAAAACTTACCAGAAAACTTCAAAAAGTATTGTGCTGAAATGTCAATAAAGACAGATGCTATCCAATACGAAAATGATGATATAATGAGACCAATATATGGAGACGACTATGCTATAGCTTGCTGTGTATCTGCTATGGAAGTTGGTAAGAGAATGCAGTTCTTCGGAGCTAGAACAAACCTTGCTAAAGCATTACTTTACGCTATAAACGGTGGAGTAGATGAAAAGAAAATGGCTAAGGATGGCAGCTTAATAGAAGTTGTACCTGGAATAGAAAGAATAACTGATGAAGTTCTTGATTTCGACAAAGTAATGAAAAACTACATCAAAGTTATGGAATATGTAGCCGAGCTATATGTTGATACAATGAATACAATACACTACATGCACGACAAATATGCTTATGAAGCAGGACAAATGGCTCTTCACGATACAAAAGTTAAGAGATTCATGGCATTCGGTGTAGCTGGATTATCAGTTGTTGCAGACTCATTAAGTGCTATAAAATTTGCTAAAGTTAAGCCAGTAAGAAACGAAAAAGGTATTGCTGTTGACTTCGAAATCGAAGGAGACTTCCCTAAATACGGAAATGACGATGATAGAGTTGACGATTTAGCAGTAGATATAACAAAGAGATTCTCAAATGAACTTAAGAAACACAAAACTTACAGAAATGCAGACCATTCACTATCAGTTTTAACTATAACATCAAACGTAGTTTATGGTAAGAAAACAGGATCAACTCCTGACGGAAGAAAAGCTGGAGAAGCTTTTGCACCAGGAGCAAATCCAATGCACGGAAGAGATGAAAATGGAGCTCTTGCTTCACTTAACTCAGTAGCTAAAATACCATATAGAGAATACTGCCAAGACGGTGTTTCAAATACATTCTCAATAATACCAGATGCTCTTGGAAAAGATGAAGAAAGCAGAATCAGCAATCTTGCTAATCTAATGGATGGATATTTTGGACAAAGTGCATTCCACTTAAACGTAAATGTATTTAGAAGAGAGACATTAATAGATGCTATGGAAAATCCAGAAAAATATCCAACTTTAACTATCAGAGTTTCAGGATATGCTGTTCACTTCAATAGATTAACTAAAGAACAACAAAAAGAAGTTATAAGCAGAACTTTCCACGATGCAATATAATGCAAAATAACTTGTAAAGTTTTGTTCATTGAGATAGAATGTTTGTAATTTAATAAATGTAATGATATTGCCCGTTGTTTTTTAACAACGGGCAATGTTCATAATTGGAGGAGATAAAAATGATTGTAGGAAGAATTCACTCTTTTGAGAGTATGGGATTAGTAGATGGACCGGGAATTAGATCTATTGTATTTTTGCAGGGCTGCGCTCTTAGATGTGCATATTGTCACAATCCAGATACATGGGCATTTAGCGGCGGAAAAGAAATGACACCAGAAGAAGTAGTAAAAAAGGTGAGTAGATTTAAACCTTATTTTAAAGACAATGGTGGAGTTACTTTTTCTGGCGGAGACCCTTTAATGCAGCCAGAGTTTTTAATAGAGACTTTAAAACTTTGTAAAGAGGCAGGTATTCATACAACTATTGATACATCAGGCTATGGTAAAGGAAAATATGAAGAAATATTGAAGTATACTGATTTAGTACTTCTTGATATAAAACATGTAGATGATGCAGGGTATAGGAGTTTAGTTGAGGCTCCTAAAAAAGGTTTCGATCAGTTTTTAGAAGCTGTTCAAAAGGCAGGTACTAAGCTTTGGATAAGACACGTTGTAGTTCCTGGAATAACAGATTCTGAAGAACATATAAAAAAATTAGCTCAAATAATTAGGGAAATAAAAAACGTAGAAAAAATTGAACTTCTTCCATATCACACTTTAGGAGCTCAAAAATATGAAAAGATGGAATTGGATTATAAACTAGAAGGTGTAGAATCCATGGATAAAGAAGACTTAGCTAAATTAGAAAAAGTTTTAAAAGATGAGCTAGAGAAAAATTAAGTAATTCCTACGTTATATAGGGTTCCAGGGTGGAACCCTATATAAGATTATCATAAAAATTGTGCTATATATCTGAAATATCAAAAGATTTAATCTTTATCACAAGGTATAAAATAAATGTTTATGGTTCCGATAATATGGTAGTAATAATAAAATATACTACAATTAGGAAAGGACAGAAGATATGGAAAGAAAAGTTTCTATGAAAGAAAAATCTATAAAATTCAAAATTCTCACAGTGCCCTTAATTATTATATTTATCGTTGCATCTTTGATATCTGTTATAGCTATTAAAATAGCACAAGCTACGGTAATGAATCAGCTCAAAGGAGATGGAACTAATTTAGCAAATGGAGTTGCTAAACAGGTTGGTAATAATGCTATCTCGCTTGGTACCCTAAACGAGTCTATAGAATCTAGAATTAAAACCCTTGGAAAATTCATTGTAGGAAATGTAGATAAGGTAAATAATGATTATTTATCAGAGCTAGCAAGTCAGTTTGAGGTAGATGAAATAAATGTTACAGACCCAAATGGAATAATAATTTACTCTAATTTACAATCAAGTATAAATGCAGTTTTCGATAGTAATCATATTTCATATCCTGTTTTAAAGGGCGAAAAAACAGAATTTATGGAGAACATCAGAAAGAGTAGAGAAAATAATAACTACTATAAATATGGATATATACGAAAAAATGATGGCGGAATAGTGCAAATAGGTATACTTGCTAATAAGGTGCAAAAGTTAAGTGCCAGTCTTGAAGTGCAAAAATTAGTTGAAGATATGGTAAAGGACAATAGTAGTATAGTTTATGCACTATTTATAGATAAAAATTTAAAAGCAACAGCACATAGTGAAAAGGATAGGATAGGAATAGCTCTTGATGACATAGGAAGTAAGACTGCAGCAGTAGATGGCAAACTTTATTCCTCCACTTTTTTACACAAAAACAAAATAGAAGTTTATGATATATTAGTTCCAGTATATAGTAATGGTGTACATATAGGTGCAATCGATATAGGATTTTCATTAGATAATGAGACTAAAACTATTCATCATATAATATCATACATATTAATTATTGCAGTGTTAGCTATAGCTATTTCATCATTTATACTGATTAAGATAGAAAAAAGTATAGTAAGCCCTCTAGAAAATTTGGTACAAGTATCTAAAAAGATATCCAATGGAGAGTTTGATAGTGAGGTTGTAGTATATAATAATGATGAAATTGGAATTTTAGCATCAAGCTTTAAACAAATGTCAGATAGCTTAAAGGGTACTATAGGAACGATAAAGAGAGAGACTGCAAGGGTAAGTTCTATGGCTTATGATCTAAATTCAAATGCAGAACAAATGAATAGTTCTGTTGATCAGGTAGCTCATGCAGTTGAAAATGTAACTACGGGAGCAACACAACAAGCAAGTGACCTAATGGAAGTAGTGAACCATATGTCTAGTTTAGAAGATGAACTTAAAAATATCGAGAATAAGCTAAGTCGTGTTAGAGAAAGTTCAGACATGACAGCAAATAAAGCAATGGTGGGAAAAGATCAAATTGATCTTCTTTTAAAATCAATTGAAGATATTAAAAATTCATTTAAAACAGTAGCTGAAAAAGTTAATAGTCTAAATTCCAGTGTATCACAGGTTGGGAACATAACAGATGTTATAAACGATATATCTGAACAGACTAATTTACTAGCTCTTAATGCCGCTATAGAAGCAGCAAGAGCAGGAGAAGCAGGAAAAGGCTTCTCGGTAGTTGCAGAAGAGGTAAGAAACCTTGCTGAGCAGTCTAAGGAATCAACTGAGCAGATACAGAAGCTAATTTACTCAATAAGCAGTGAAACTGCAAATGTAATGACTACAGCTGATGAAGTTAGAGAACTTGTTAATAAGCAAGTAAATACAGTACAAACTACAATATCATCCTTTAATGATATGATTGAGGCTATTACCGGTATACCACCTTTGGTAGATGATACTTATGGATCTCTTGAAAATACAATAAAATCTAAAGATATAGTTTTAACTAAAGTTGAAGGCGTTACTTCTGTATCCCAGGAAACATCTGCTGCTTCTGAAGAAATTTCAGCATCTTCTCAAGAAATGTTTGCTAGCACTGAAGAGGTTGCCAAATTTGCTTTAGAATTAAGTGAAGTTGCCAAACAGCTTGATAAAGAAACAGATAACTTTAAATTGTAGTAGGAATCCAAGGTTCATATGGGACTTGAACCCTAAGCTGATTCAAAAATTTCTTTTTAGTAGAAACTAAAATTAAGAATAACCCTTATGTTTTTTAGCATAGGGGTTAATTTTTTACTTAAAGTATTATATAATAGTATTGAATTTCCCTAAATATGGAATTGTTATCGGGAATTGTATAAACAGATGGGTCTAATTTTTTTTAATGTTAATAGCTTAAAAGTATAGGTTTATGAAAATAGAAAGATAGATTACTATACTGTAAATAAATTGAAATAAATTAGGTTTTATGATTAAAACAAAAATTGTCTTAATAGGCACATATATGCTATACTAATTGTATACTAATTGTATGATGATCAACATATTGTATACTGATTAACATACAGTGTGATACTTATTGCATAATTAGTAAAAAACAGTATATCATTAATCTTAAATTGCATTAATATTTTTAAAGGAGACAAACTAAGATGATTTTCTATGATGAAAATAATTTGGATATAATAGAAAAAGATTTAAGATATCTTCAATTGTTGGCTAAACAGTATCCTTCAATCTCAATTGCCAGCACAGAAATAATTAATCTTCAAGCGATTCTAAATTTACCTAAGGGTACAGAACATTTTATAACAGATGTTCACGGAGAAAATGAATCCTTTACTCACATGCGAAGAAATGCATCGGGAGTTATAAAAAGAAAAATTGATGATGTATTTGGGAATTCCTTGAGAGAACAGCAAAAATCAAAACTTGCAACTCTAATTTATTATCCTGAACAAAAATTAGAATTAATTAAACAAACTGAAAATAATCTTGAAGACTGGTATAAAATAACTCTTTATCAGCTTATTCAGCTATGTAAAAATATATGCTCTAAATACACCCGCTCTAAAGTTAGAAAAGCGCTTCCTCAAGATTTTGCATATATAATAGAGGAGTTACTTCATGAGCAGGATGACAGAGTGGATAAGCAGGCTTATTATAATGGAATCATCAAAACTATAATTGATATAGATCGTGCAGGTGAATTTATTATAACAATATCTAATGTAATACAGAGATTGGTAGTGGACAGACTTCATATTATAGGGGATATTTATGATAGAGGGCCTGGAGCAGATATTATTATGGAAGCTTTAATGAATCATCATTCAGTAGATATTCAATGGGGTAACCATGATATTTTATGGATGGGAGCTGCGGCAGGATGTGAAGCTTGTATCTGTAATGTTCTTAGAATATCCTTAAGATATGCTAATCTTAGAACTATTGAAGATGGATATGGAATTAATTTATTACCTTTAGCTACTTTTGCAATGGAGTTTTATGGGGAAGACCTATGTGAAGGTTTTACGCCTAAAACTTTAGATAAAAATATAAGTGAAAATGAGCTAGCTCTTCTTGCCCAAATGCATAAAGCTATTTCAATTCTACAGTTTAAAATTGAAGGACAAATAATAAAAAGACATACTGAGTTCCAAATGGATGATAGATTGCTCCTAGATAAAATTGATATAGAAAAAGGAGAGATAGAACTAGGGGAAGAAAAGTATAAATTAAATGATACAAGCTTCCCAACGGTGGACTGGAATGATCCACATAAGCTATCTGAAAGAGAAGAAGATCTAATAGAGAAAATAACCCGTTCCTTTGTTAACAGTGAAAAGCTTCAGAGACATATTAAGTTTCTATATAGCAAAGGAAGTATGTATTTAAGATATAATTCTAATCTTTTGTTCCATGGATGTATTCCATTAAATGAAGATGGAAGCTTTAAAGAAGTGAAGATTGGAAATATAAAGTATAGTGGTAAAGCTTTGTTAGATAGAGTTGACCGTGCAGCAAGGGATTCCTATTTCTTTAAGAATGGTACTCAACTTAAGGAATATGGCATGGACCTTATGTGGTTTTTGTGGTGTGGTCCAGACTCGCCGGTCTTTGGTAAAGATAGAATGACAACCTTTGAAAGATACTTCATAGATGATAAAAGCACTCATTATGAGAATAAAAATTACTATTATAAATATAGAGATAATGAAAAAATCATTGAAAATATCCTAGAAGAATTTAACCTTGATCCTAATACTTCCCATATGATTAATGGGCATATTCCTGTAAAAACAAAAGAAGGGGAGAGTCCTATTAAAGCAAATGGAAAACTTCTTGTAATTGATGGTGGCTTCTGTAAAGCCTATCAACCGCAAACAGGAATTGCAGGTTATACTTTGATTTATAATTCCTATGGGCTTCTATTAACATCTCATGGTCCTTTTTCGGCCATTAAAAATGCTGTTAAAGAAGACAGTGATATTCTTTCCTCAACTATAATTTTGGAGCACGTTGTTAAAAGAAAAAGAGTGGCAGATACTGATATGGGTATAGAATTAAGAAAGCAGATAGCGGATTTAGAAAAGCTTCTTATAGCTTATAGAAAAGGGTTAATCAAAGAAGAAATCGGAGAAATAAAAAAATAGTCCAATTATATAGGGGTTCGAAAGTTAGCATACTATCTTATGTAAGCTAACTTTCTGCCTTGCAACTTTACAGCAGGGAAGAAAACATTCTGCAAAAGGCTTCTAGGGCCTTTGTGAAAGGTGACAGATTATTAAAATAATCTTCAGTTATTCTAGTGCTATTCTTTAAGTCCTGAAAAAACAAATTTTCTAATTCTTCTGTAGTTTCTTCATCGTAAATTACAGCATTGATTTCATAGTTTAATACATAACTTCGTATATCCATGTTAGCAGTTCCAATAGTGGACACTTTCCCATCTATTGAAGTAGTCTTTGCGTGAATAAAACTGTTTTTGTTATAAAAATAAACCTTCACTCCATTTCGAGCAAGTTCAGCTAAATAAGTTCTTGAAGCATAATGTACTAGAATATGATCGTATCTTGCAGGAAATATTATGTGAACGCTTACACCGCTTAAGACTGCTATTTTTAGTGCATTAAGTATACTTTCACTTGGTATGAAATAGGGAGTAGTTATATAAATGTGATCCTTTGCCAGGTTTATCATTTTTAGAACTGCCTGTTCAATAGCTGGAAATTCAGAGTCAGGGCCACTCTTTACAAGCTGCATTAATGTGCCACCGCCGCCATCAGTTTCCGGGAAAAATTCTTCAAAGTTGTCATCATAAAAGAAAAATTCTTTATTTGCTTCTTTGATTGTGGCAAAATCATCTAAAAAAACTGCTTGCAAACCGTATACAAAGTCCCCTTTAACCATAATGTGAGTATCTCTCCAATATCCATACTTACTTTTTCCTATATACTCGTCACCGATATTTATGCCACCTACAAATCCAACCTTACCATCAATCACTGCAATTTTTCTATGGTTCCGATAGTTTATTTGAGTATTAATATGTCTGAGCAATGGGGCTAGAAAGTAAGAATACTGAACAACATCTATACCAGCTTCCCTAAGTTCTCTAATATAACTTCTTTTTAGTCTTATACATCCAACTCTATCAAGTATCAATCTTACCTTAACACCATTAAGTGATTTAGCTATAAGTATATCCTTGATTTCATTACCAATACTGTCATTTTTTAATATATAGTATTCCAAATGAATATGATTTTCGGCCTTTTTTAATTCCTCTTTCAAATATTTAAACTTTTCATTACCGTCCTTAAATAGTTTTACTCTATTATTTTTAAAAAGAGGGGATTCACTGTTTTTGGAAAGTAGTTCAATTAAAGAGCCATAACTATTATCCTTTACATTTTTCATAACTGCATAGATCAATTCATCGATATTTATACTTGTTTCATTATGGAGTTTGTGTTTTTTCCAATTTCTTCCTAGAAATATATACATAAATAATCCAATGGGAGGAAACAAAATAAAAACTAATAGCCACGCAATGGTTTTTTCTGGGTTTTTCCTTTCAAGTACAATTACGATTATAGATACTATAGCATTTATGAAAAATATCCAATATAAAGGAGTTCTCATGTTAATTCACCTCCTATAATATTAGGTAATATTCAAAAGATAAATATTACATATAATGGGTTATAAGTGAAATATGTATTTAATTATATCATATTTGTTTAATCATATATATGTACCTGCAAAATGAAAATTATCCTAGATTAATTATTATTTATAGAATATACTTATAATAATTAATCTAAACCTAGATTTGTTGAAAGGATGAGTTTTATGGATTATGGGAAAATAATTTACTATTCAGCAGCACCTATATTTACATTGTTACTGATTTTTATATTATATGCATTTTTAAAGAATTTTAAAAATTTTAAATAATACAAGAAATTTTAATTTCAGTGAAGCTTGTGCAGAATTAATTCTTAATGATTCTATGCAAGTTTTATTAATTTATATATCTTAACTAAAGTGTTATATTTAAAGCATAATTTGATTTAATATTCTAAATTAGGCAAATTTAATAGTTATTTACAAGTGTAATAATATAAAAGCTGTGATATAATTTAGATATAAATTAATACATTTAAAAATTAGGAGGAGAAAAATTGCTTAGATGTGAAATCTGTGGTAAGCAAGCGGATAAACATCATATAGTTTATAGATGCCAAGGAGGCGTTGATTTTCCGCTAAACTTTAGATATCTTTGTTCAGAACATCATAGGGGTAAGAATGGACCTCATAAAAGTAGAAAACTAGATTTAGAGTATAAGTTAGAAATGCAGAAAAGTTTGGAAAATTTATTGTATAAGGATTATTATAATTTAGATGAACTTGTAGGTTTACTTGAAATAAATAAAGGTATGCTAAAAAGACTTCTAAAAGAATACAAGCTGTATAAAGAAGGATATAGAAGTTCCGATATAGTATATAGGCTTATGGGCAAAAAAAGATACACAGAGGACATGCTTGAAGAATATTATGATTTTATAGTAAATTTTTAATCATATATTCCATTAAAATAGAAAAATATGGATATAAAGTGACAAGTGACAGTATTATATTAAATCACTTGTCTTTAAGGTTAATAAAATTTGCATTTAGGATATACTTCGGAAAAATTTTCAAAATATTAAGTTAAATGCAAAATCATAACATAGATCATAACTTTTAATAATTGACTAACTAAGTTCATCATTATTATGAAATAAATATAAAGGTATAATTTTCAATGTTCTAATCATAACTTTTATAAAACACAATAAAAAGGGGGGCTTCTAAAATGCAAGAAAATATATTAATGCTTTTAAAACTAGATGAAATCAAGAATATTACAAAAGGCTTAAAGGTTGCTCTGGATGCTATTAATAAAAGTGAAAATTCAGATGATGGAAATTTGAAAGAAAATATAGAGGATGTATTGGTAAAACTATTAAATATAGAATATGAATGCTATAAAAATATAGAATAGAGATTTTATATAATAATTCATGTAAAAATACTATATTAAGTTTATACATTATTTTTAGCTATATGGATAACCTATAAATGAAAAGTAGATACAAGGAGGCTTTAAATAATGGATAGATTTGAGTTAGAAGATATAAAAGAGATTCATGTAGGTGATCTACCATCAGCTAAAAAAGGTATAATAGACAGTCTTACAGGAAAAGATACTTACAAGGATGAAATACCTTTTGAACATATGTCATCATATAAAAAAGGTCATGAGATTGGAACACAGGTAGAAAACTTGTTGAAGGGTGATCAAAGAGATTATTAAAAATTTAGATAAAATATTTTTAGCTCCTACTTGAAAAAGTAGGAGTTTTAGATTTGACCTTAAAATACATGCACGTATGGGAAACTGTGATAAAATAAAAACATATAATTCTAGGAGGGTCTAACTATGAATCTGCTAAGATTAAATAAATTACTAAAGGAAATGGAAATAAACAACATACCTCAGATGCTAATTTCTGATCCAGCAGCTATTTTTTATTTGACAGGAAAATGGATTCATCCTGGTGAGAGAATGTTGGCATTATATATAAATTTAAAGGGAATTAATAAGTTGTTTGTCAATGAATTATTCACAGTAACAGAAGATTTAGGTGTTGAAAAAGTATGGTTCAATGACACTGAAGATGGAGTAGAAATAGTTTCAAAATATGTAGATAAAGAAAAAACAATGGGTGTCGATAAGAACTGGCCAGCCCGTTTTTTATTAAGGCTTATGGAATTAAAGGGGGGAAGCACTTTTGTTAATGGATCTTCAATTCTAGATACAATTAGGATGTGTAAGGATGAAAATGAAAAGGATTTGATGAGAGAAGCCTCAAGAATAAATGATTTAGCAGTGGAGAGAATTATTAAACTTGTGCCAGAAATGCATACAGAGAAAAAGATGTCACAGCTTTTATTAGGTATATACGAAGAACTGGGAGCTGATGGATTTTCATTTGATCCAATTATAGCCTATGGTGTAAATGCCGCAGATCCACATCATGGTTGTGGAAACACAATGGTAAAACCAGGGGATAGCATAATAATCGATATTGGATGTGTTAAGGATTCATACTGTTCAGATATGACTAGAACTGTGTTCTATAAATATGCATCAGATAAAGCTAAAGAAGTATTTAATATAGTTTTAGAAGCTAATAAGAAAGCTATAGATATGGTTAAGGCTGGTGTAAGATTTTGTGATATAGATGCTGCAGCCAGAAATCATATTGATGCTCATGGATATGGCAAGTATTTCACCCATAGAACAGGTCATTCAATAGGTATTGACGTTCATGATTTGGGTGATGTTTCTTCAGTAAATACTGATAAAGTTGAACCAGGAATGATATTTTCTATTGAACCAGGTATATACTTACCTAGAGAAGTTGGAGTAAGGATAGAAGACCTAGTATTAGTTACTGAAGATGGCTGTGAAGTTCTTAATAAATATGATAAAGGATTAGTTATAGTTGAATAATTAACAGAATAATTATGTTTAAGTTATATATTTACGTAATTTAAAATAAAATAATAATAAGACATCCTTATATGATTTTGACTAATACAAATAGAAAACTTATAATTATCTTGAATGAAGTGTAAACTTGAATCAGATGGGGTTTCGTCTACGACCCGGGTCTTTGCCCGTTAAATGTCATTTAGGCATTTAAACCCCATCTGATTCTTAGTTGAACGAATCCAGGGACGTAGCCGCTCTTTACTCCCACTTTGGAAAAGATGAGAGTATTAGAGCGGGTAGTCATCGGATAAAAACATTGTAAAGAGGATGGAAGATTTATGAATATAGCATTTTTTCTTACGCCAAAAAAGGACTTAGTATGTGCGACAGTTAATTCTACAATGAGACAAGCTTTGGAAAGAATGGAGCGTTATAGGTTTACAGCGATACCAATTATAGATGAAAAAGGTAGGTATGTAGGAACCTTAACGGAAGGAGATCTACTTTGGAAATTAAAAAATACTGAAGAATTGAGTTTTAAGGATACTGACAAAATATTGTTAAAGGATGTACCAAGACGTGTGAATAATAAGCCGGTATATATAGATTCAGATATTGAGGATTTAGTATCCCTGGCAGTAAATCAGAATTTTGTTCCTGTAGTTGATGATAATAGGGTATTTATCGGCATTATTAAAAGAAGTGATATAATAGATTACTGCTACAAAAACTTATTTAATAATAAAACAGTTACTTAAGTATTAAAAGGGATTTTCCTAAAAATAAAGTGGAAAAAAATCACTATGAATTTCAATGATATTCATAGTGATTTTACTATATTAAATACAAAGGATTAGGATTATTCTAAACATGCTGTATCATTTGTGCATCTTGAGACAGACTCTTGTAGATGTATATACTAAACATAGACTGCTGATAAGGTAGATAAGAATTTCAATTTAGATTATAAATGAGATCCGTTATCGTTGTTGGATAAAACCCTTTGCTTTTGAGCGATACCTGCAGGATTTCCACGCTGCATATAGCCATTGTCAGCTTCTCTACTTGCATTATCTTCAGCATCCATGGATTGAAGTTTTCGATTTATTAGTATATCCGATTTCTTATTTGCCATAAATTTATCCCACCTTTATTTTATTATAATAGTCATCTTCCTGAGTATTTACCGGATGTTCCGGCTGATTCTTTCTCAAATCTGCCTTCTTCGTCTTTAGATGATGTAAATTTACGTTTTTTATCTGGTGTTAGCATTTTAACTTTTTTCCTAGTCATCTATAACAACACTCCTTTCGAGATTTAGTTTTTCCTTTAAGTAATGTTTTATTCTTAATAAAGAAATTCCCCTCTAGTAAATTAAAGAAAAACATTTACTGAGATAATCTTAGTAAAATGGTATAAAAACCATAAAATGGCGTAAATTTAAAGAGATATGAGGAATAGTGGAGTTGAATATTTATACATTACAGATTACAATTGGAATTACAGGATTAATAAAACAATACAAAAGTAATGATGGAGAGAGTAATTATGTGAATTCTTCAGAGAGCTAATGGGTGCTGTGAATTAGCGATGAAACATAATGAAACTAGGTCCTAAACTGCAGGTTGAACTTAAGTAGGCTGAGCCGTAAAACCTACGTTACAGGTAAAAGTGGATTTATTCTATGTAATTCATCTAAATAAATTATTTTAGAATTATGGATTATATAGATATTTCAATAAGGGTGGTACCGCGTAATAATCGTCTCTTTCATTTAAGAGGCGTTTTTTTATTTAGTTATAATTATTTATAGGATTTTCGCGAAAGTTCCTGAAATTATTTATGAAGTAAAACTTGAATTAATATTCTGAAAATTTTGAATAATAAAGGGGGCTAAAATTATGAATATTTCTTTTTTAGTAGTTGTTGGGTACATTATTATATTATTTTGCATTAGTTTCTATGCGAGAAAAAAGGCTTCAACAGGTACTACCGAGGGCTATACATTAGCAGGAAGAGGATTAAACACTTCACTTATTACAGTTTCAATGGTTGGACTTGCTATAGGGGGAGCTGCAACTATAGGAGTAGCAGAGCAAGCAAATAAAGTTGGTTTGTCAGCAGGTTGGTATACGGTAGCCTGGGGTGTAGGCTCCATACTTATGGGGTTAGTTGGGGCTAAAAGATACAGAGAATTAAATGTCTCTACAGTACCAGAAATGTTTGAAAAGTTTTATGATAGAAAAGGAAGAATTGTAGGAGTAATAGGTCAATTAATAATTCAGCTTATGGCCACATCCATTCAATACACAGCAGGAGGAGCAATACTATCTTCCTTACTACCTTCTGTATTTACTTTAAAATCAGGTATGATTGTCAGTGCTTGTGTATTTATAGGAATAACCTTTATTGGGGGGATGTGGTCTACAGGGCTTTGTAATTTCTTTAATGTACCTTTAAAGTATACAGGGATTATAGTTGTTACATTGTTAGCATTGAGTGCTAATGGAGGAATACATAATATTGCATTAAACCTTCCAGATGCTGCAACCTATTTCCATCCTACAAAAGGATTAGGATTGCCTACAATAATTGTGTGGTTTATAGTAATGATTACTGAATGTTTTTCACTTCAAGGAGCAGTACAGATAGCATTTTGTGCAAAGGATGGAGATGCTGCAAGGAAAGGATTTATAATAGGTGGGCTTTTAATGATACCTATAGGTTTTCTGGCTGCATTGCTTGGAATAGTTGCCAAAGCATCTTATCCAGAGGTTGCTGCAACTATGGCACTTCCACAAGTAATTACTTCTTTAAATCCACTACTTGCAGGGTTAACTTTAGCTGCTTTATGGGCAGCAGATGTCTCTACAGCTTGTAATTTGCTTTTAGGTTCAGCTACTTTAGTTTCTCAAGATATATATAAAAGATTTATAAATCCTAACATAGAAGAAAAGAAACTTATGTTAATGACTAAAGGCTTTGTAATAATTCTCGGAATAATAACTTTTATGATAGCGTTAAAAGCTAGTGGAATATTAAAAATGGTAATGTTAGCATTAAGTCTTACTACAGCCTTCTCTATAGTTTTTGTACTTACTCTATTTGCACCATCAATTTGTAGAAAAAATTCAGCTTTTAATACTGGATTAGCAGGCATAATTGTACTAATATTGTGGCAAGCAGTGCCAGCTGTTAGAGTGGTTCCTCATGTAATATATGCGGAGTGGATTGTTTGTTTGGCAGTATTTTTAATAACACCATTATTTGATAGTACAAGTATCAAGTCTGGCATAGAAGAGAATGCAGCATAGTGAAGTGAAACTTGAATCAGATTGGGTTAAAATCCTATCTGATTCTTAGAAATATTAGAGCGGGTGGTCATCGGAAAATTAAAATATTTTTTAGAAAATTTCTAATTGACAAACAGAGATTGACATGATATTATATACACAAGCTATAAAAAATAATCCTTTGACGAGGAAGAGTATCTAATTAATTTAGATAAAGAGAGCCGGGGATGGTGGAATCCTGGTACGATAATTATTAGTGAATGGACCTTCGAGGAGTAACCCCGAAATTTAAAGATATGCTTTAAATAGTAGTAGTTACCGTTAGCCATACGTTACAATGGATAGAACATGTTAGTGTTCGAAGTATTAAGGGGTATTTAATTTTTTAGATACAATTTAGGTGGTACCGCGGATATGATCTCCGTCCTAATTATTTAGGACGGAGTTTTTTATTATCTAAAAACTCTTTAAGGACTTTTAAAATAAATTTTAAGGAGGTATTAGAATATGTTGTGAAAGAAACTTTACACAAAACATAATTCAGATTATTATGAAGATTTAGCTATAAACAATATTTATAAAAAGAGGAGAGATTTGTTATGAGTATAAAAAAGATTATTATAAATTCACTATTTTTAGGTATAGGAGCTGTACTTCACCAAATTACACCACCAATATTATTAGGAATGAAGCCTGATTTTTCTTTAGCAATGTTATTTATTATAATGGTATTAAATGAAGATTATAAAACATGTTTAACATCAGGTATTGTAGCAGGGATATTAGCAGCAGCTACTACAACTTTCCCAGGAGGTCAGTTAGCTAATATAGTAGATAAGCTTATAACTACAAATATAATGTTTTTGGTATTAATGCCTTTAAGAAGTGCTTTCAACAATCAGATAAAAGTAATAATAGCATCTGTTTTTGGAACTTTAGTAAGTGGAACAGCATTTTTAACAGTTGCACTAATAACAGTGGGATTACCTGCAAACTTCCGTGTACTATTTTTATCTGTAGTTCTTCCAGCTTGCTTAATAAACGGTATAGCAGGAACTGTTCTCTTTAATGCTTTAAATGTAGCTTTAAAGAGAGGCGCTATTAAAGGAATATAGATAAGAGATTATAAAAAAACTTGAATCAGATTGGGAAATATCTGATTCAAGTTTTTTTTACGGGTAAGCTATAAGCTTACATTTGATTAGTGGAATGCTTATAGTAGTTTATCGGCTGATTTTCAGATTTATTTACTGGAAATGTTTGGATTTTAAAGCTGTATATCTATAGCTTTAGAAAACTATTAGTTATACTTTTTAAGGATACCTTCTAGTATTCTGGCATGACGGCCTTCATCCTTAGAAGCTATATTAAAAAATTCTCTAGCAGATTCAATTTTAAGACTATTAGCTTTTAATGCATCAGTTTTTTTAGCGTTATTAGCAAAAATTTCTCCTTCTAACATTTGTCTTATGTCCTGAAAACAATCATCCGTTATCATTCCGTTAAGTTCAGCACAAGTTGCAGCATGATCTATTTCTTCTAATGCCAAAACTTTTAGAATTTCTGCAATATCACCATAGCCTTGTCTCTGGGCTTGACGAGCGATAGCCATATAAAGTCCTGCTTCTTTTGTCTCTCCGGTAAAAGTTTGTTTTACGGACCTTTCAAGTTCAGTACCCTTAGTTTCTCCTAAGGCAGTTTCAAAAGTTAATTCAATTTTATCCATAATTGTAAATCCCCCTTAAATAAATATTGTTTGTTAAATAGGAATTAAATACTACCTTCTAGTATTTTTATAAGCTTCAAATATCTTAGTAGAAAGTTCTGTGTTATATTGTTTTACATCATCTATATATAAGAGAACGCTTCCGTTATAATCTAAAGGATTCCCAAATAAAATTACCTCACAAGCACTTCTAAGCATATTTATAATACATTCTTCATCATGATAAGCATTGCAGTTTTTACATTCATTAAGAATAAGCCCGATAGTGTCTACTATAGATTTTTCATCGAAAACTTTTGTATCAAACAAAGGTATGTTATCTATTTCACCATCAATAAATTGCTCCCCAGTTTTTAAACAGGTAAGAAGATTTTTTTTACAATAGCCAACTAAACAATTCTCCTTAGAGCATGTACCACAATCCTGTTCACTTAAGCAACATTTTCCTACAGCGGTAATAAGAGAATTGAAATTTATATCTGTTTCCATACGCCCCACTCCTTAAATTAATCTATAATCAATATTATATAGTATTGATTATAGATTATCAAATAAAATTTGGAATTAGAGGGTATAAAAAGCAGCTAATCTAGTGTTAAAAACTAGAATTAGCTGCTTTGCTAAAAAATATTACTCATGTTCCATTTGATGAATACTCATTTCTCTATTTTTTTGTTTTTCTTCCACGGATGATAAAGTTTTTTCATCTAATCTTGAACCAAAATGCTCTAAATATTCCTTTGTATCATCATAGTTTTCCTTTAAGTTTTCAAGTGGGTGATCGTCATATTCAGCACCATATACGATGTTATTCTTTATGTGCTGAATTTCTGCTTTTCTCTCAGCCTGTATATCTCTAGCATGTGCTCTATTTTTAGGATCCCCTATATCTGAATACTGTTCTAAGTGTCTTTCAGTTCTTGTGTAATTTTCTACAGTATCAATTAATTGGTCTAAACGATGTTCGTTTTGTTCCTGGAGTCTTCTTTTTTCTACTTCTCTATCGTGTTCTCTATCATTTGTCATATTGTAATTCCTCCTCACTTCAATCGAATGATACAATGTTATTTTGAGTTTTCTCGTGAGGTTTGATACTATAAAATGTTTTCTAAATTTACAATTATTTTATCAAATATAAGACATCTTCAAAAATAACTTAGGTTTTTCATGCTTAAATCCAAAGCTTTAAAGGAATGATTTAATGCTCCAGTAGAAATATAGTCTACACCAGTTTTTGCTATAGCCTGTATAGTATCTAAGGTAACATTTCCAGAGGCTTCAGTTTCTGCTTTTCCATCTATTATTCTTACAGAGGCTTTTAAAGTTTCTATATCCATATTATCAAGCATTATAATATCAGCTTTAGCTTCTAGAGCTTCTTGAAGCTGATCTAAATTTTCTACTTCGACTTCTATCTTTCTTACAAAGGGAGCATTTTTTCTTACTGCTTCAATAGCATTTTTTATTCCTCCAGCTGCATCTATATGGTTGTCTTTTATGAGAATTCCATCATTAAGTCCAAATCTATGATTGACTCCGCCGCCTATTTTTACTGCATATTTTTCAAATAATCTCATGTTAGGTGTAGTTTTTCTTGTATCTAGAAGCTTAACATTAGTTCCTGCTAATTTTTCTACGAACTTTCCTGTAAGAGTAGCTATACCGCTCATTCTTTGAAGAAAATTTAAAGCAACTCGTTCACCACTTAATAATGTTCTTGTGTCTCCATATATTTCTCCGATTTTTTCCCCCTTATGCACTAAAGTTCCATCTTGAACATAGAGTTTTACCTCAGCATTGCCTAAAATAACAAAAACTCTTTTGAAGATTTCAAGGCCGGCTATAACACCATCTTCTTTACATATCAAATCAACAGCAGCATTCTTACCTTCTTCAACTATAGCATTTGTAGTTATATCACCGTAGGACAAGTCTTCATTAAGAGCTCTTTTTATAATATCATCAGCAAGTAACCAATTCATCTTTTAAATCTCCTCTAAACTTCATTATATTGTTTATCAAAACTTTTTTATTTATATTTTCATAGTATTCTATATTATATTTAAGTTTTGGAGCTTCTACATCTATTAGGGATAAATCATCGATTGTATTATTTATAGATAATGCTCCTCGCTTTGAGAAAACCAAGCCTTCTAAAAGAGAATTACTAGCTAATCTATTAGCACCGTGAATTCCAGTGCAGCTTACTTCTCCAAAAGCATATAAATTTTTCATTGATGTTTTTCCATGTGAATCTACATCTATGCCACCCATAAAATAATGTTGGGCTGGAGAAACAGGTATAGCTTCTTTTGTTATATCAACGCCATTCTCCAGACATTTTTCATATATAGTAGGAAATCTTTTAATTATAAAATTTTTAGGCATAAAGCTAATATCAAGATAAACATTTTTTGATTTAGTTTTATGTTCTTCTTCATATATGTGTCTTGTGACTACATCTCTCGGCAATAGCTCATTTACAAAGCTTGCTCCGTTGCAGTTAATAAGCTTACCGCCTTCGCCTCTCACAGATTCGGAAATTAAGAATTTTCTTTCTGAAGATTTTTCAGTAAAAAAAGCAGTAGGGTGAAATTGTATATAATTTAGATTTTTAATCTTAATTATATTCTTTAAGGCAATAGCTATTCCATCACCAGTTATTATTCTTTGATTTGTAGAGTTCTTAAATATACCACCAATACCGCCTGTTGCCATTATAGTAATCTTAGCATGTATATTAAATTGTTTATTACCCTTGATACATATTCCTCCAGCGCAGGTATTATATTTTTTTAGTATATCTATTAAGTGGCAATCTTCATATATCACTATATTATTTTTTGATTTGACATTGTTTAGTAGGACTTCTTCTAATCTTTTCCCGGTTATATCCTTATAGTGCACGATTCTATTAATACTATGAGCAGCCTCACGGGTATAGCATAGACCTTCCCTATCCTTATCGAAGTCTACCCCTATATTAGTAAGATTGTTTATATTCTCAATGGATTCTTCTGCTAAAATTTTAACTGCATTAACATCATTCTCATATTGGCCAGCTTTTAAAGTATCTTCAATAAAAGAATCTATGTCGGTAGAACCTCTTGCTACAGAGATACCACCCTGTGCTAGATTAGTATTACATTCATCTAATTTGCCCTTTGAGATCATAGTTATTTTTAAATCATTTTTTAGGTTAAGAGCAGAGTAAAGTCCAGCAACACCTGTACCAATAATTAAAACATCAGTGAAAATATCCATTTTTTACCTCCTGAGCTCGTGCATATTAATGAGAGCTCCATAAGCATTTAAACGTATTTCCTCATCAATTTTTATATCGTATTCCATATTTAAAAGACTATTGTAAACATCCTTCAAATAAGTTTTTTTCATGTTAACACAGCTCATGCCACCGCCAGGAATGTAAAATTTCTTTTCGGGATTTTTAGACTTAATTTGATGAAGGACACCTTCCTCAGTAACAATTAAGAATTTTTCATTTGAGTTATTATTTACAAAGTTTATAATTTCTCCTGTACTACCTATGAAGTCAGCAGCATCTCTTACAGGCTTTTCGCATTCAGGGTGGGCGGCTATTAAAATACCATTGTGAAGCTTTTTAGCGATTTCTAATTCTTCAACCTTTACTTTTTTGTGTGTTATACAGAAGCCATTCCAAATAATAAATTTTTTCTCTGGAACTTGCTCCTGGATGTATCCACCTAAGTTTTTATCGGGTAAAAATATTATTTCCTCTTCTTTTATATTTTTTATTATTTTTAAGGCATTAGATGAAGTGCAGCATACATCGGATAAAGCTTTTACTTCAGCAGAAGAATTTATATAACAAACAATCTTTGCATTTGGATGCTTCTCCTTTAACTCTTTAACTCCTTCAGCATCAGCCATGTCGGCCATAGGACATCCAGCGTCTATTGCAGGCAGAAGTACAGTCTTTTCAGGTGAAAGTATTTTAGCGCTTTCAGCCATAAATTTAACGCCACAAAAGACTATTACTTTTTCATCACAATCTTTTGCAACCTTGCTTAAATAATAAGAATCACCAACAGCATCTGCTATATCCTGAATTTCAGGTCTTTGATAATAATGAGCTAGAATTATAGCACCTTTTTCTTTTTTTAATCTTAATATCTCTTCTTTTAAATTAATTTCCATATTTATGCCTCCAAACAATATACAATATAGAATTACATGTGTATATACACTTGTATATAATAAAATATTATCACTAAAATGTATGAATATCAACTAGGATAGACATAAAAAATAATAAGTTACTTTAATGATACTATAATACTAAAAAGTGCATTATTGATATTTACTCTGTAATAAAATAAAATGAGAATAATTAAAAGAGAGGAGTGATATTAATGCCAGTTGTTAAAATTGGGATGTCAAAGCTTACTAAAGAAAAGAAAAAAGAGGTAATAGAAAAAGTTTCTGAAACATTAAGCGAAATAACAAATGTACCAAAGCAGGCTTTTGTTGTACTTATTGATGAGTATGACACTGATAACATAGGCGTAGGTGGCGTACAGCTGTCTGAACGTAAATAATGCAAAAACTTCCCTAGAATATTCTAGCGGAAGTTTTTGTGTTATTTAATCTATTTTTTTAAGATAACATCATGTAGTAGAGCGTAACCTTTATATATTTTTATTTTAGCTAAGTAATTCCAAGTCATTTCACTTTCATATTTAAATTCATGAGTTGGTGTTAAACCTTCTTTTTCAGATGAAAAATATTTATCTAAATTATAATTTACATATACTCTTGGATCGATCTTATCATTTGGTTCTTCTTCTTGGTAAAGAGTAAAAAAGCATTTTAAATACAAACCTGAAGTGGGTTTTTTTAAGGTAATATAATCTACATCATAAAAGTTACCATTCTTTTTTAAAACAGCATATCCATTCATAGGATTATAGTTTTTATATTCTTTATTTAATATTTCAGTAATGAATTTTGATCTATCCAAATGATTTATACTATATTCAATAGATAAATTTTTACCTCTGAAGGAATCGGAAGAACTATAAGCATTGGCCTTTATATATACTTCAGTTCCCTTATATAGAGTTAGTAGAGGAGTAATTGTCATAGAGAGGAGAATAACTACTGGAATGAGCATACATAACAAAAGTTTAGTTTTAAAGCTAATTTTCAACCTTTTCTCCTCCTTTTCGTCTAAATCTTTCAAAATAATAGCCAAAGCCTAATAGAATTAATCCACCTATTATAAAGAAAAGAGACTTAGGTATAAAGTCATATAAAGTATCAAAATAAAATCTCATTATTATAAAAAATATAAAAAGAAGTGAAATTATGTTCTTTTTATTAGTTTGAAGTAATAAGAAAATCAAAAAACATATAGAAAATATTACGCTTATAATTTTGCTGTTTTGAACAGTAAAAAACTTTATGGCCTGCCAATTATCGGGGAAGGTAAGCATCAATCCGGTTACTCCGTATATAATATTTCCTTGAAGGTTAAAGATATATTTATGGTAACCTAAGTAACCAAAATACATGATTAATCCGATTATAAAGAATGTGAAAGTGCTGATAGTATAATTATTAATGTATTTTTCTAAGGTGAAGGCTATAGTATAAAGTACTACTAAATTATTAAAAAATGTTATTATAGGATTAAAGAATAAACGTATGTTACAGTAATATATAAGTGGAATTGCACCAAGGATTGCAATAGGAAAAGTACCTAATGAAAAATGATCAACTATATATATGATTAAAAAAATATCACAGATTATAAATAGTATTTTATCTTTAACAAACAAACTATAAGGAAATATACCTATAGCCCATAGTAGAAAAGCTGTGGAAAAATTGCCACCATAATTAAACATTTGACCAATTAAGAAAATACCAGAACCAAAGGTTAGTAAGCCAATATAAATAGAACTTATACTGGTTTTAGGGTAAGTTTCATAAAGCTTATAATAGATAAAGTTACAAATAAAAAATATCATCATTATGATGGAGAATTTATAAGATTTACCTATAACCCTCCAGTTACTAGCTATAAAGCTTAGTATACCTAGTCCTAGCAGCAGAGAACCAACTAGTAATAATATAGTTACAAAGTTTAATCCGGATTTTAGGGAATACTGGTTAAGTATATTACTGTGTTGTTCCTCCGATATCAAATTATTTTCTTTATAAAAAGAAAGTTCTTTATCTAGAAATTTAAAATTCTTTTTGGAAACACTTCTTTTATCCATATCGACTACCTCCTTTTATATATTTTATCCAGCCACTACCTGTTCTAATACTTCCATTTTATTAAAAAATTAAAATAAAGGCAGCTAAGTTTGGATTTGTTAGACTAAGGATCTTATTTATATTTTATCATTTATAGGGCTCAATTAATATATTTTTAGGAATCAGTAAATAATAGATGATGAAAATCATTGTATTTAAAGGAGATATGTTTATATGGCAAAAGATAGTCAACCAGATAATAAACAAGCAAGATTGGAAAAAAGCAATTTTGATACACCAATAACAAGAGAAACAGCTAAAAATCATAATAGAACTGATAAAAAACAGTCCAATAGATAAAAAACTTAACCTAGGGGAGGTATTTCTAGGAATATATCCGTAGAAATACCTCCCCTAGGTTAAGTTAAGTGTTTCATATATTTTTCTAAGTTAACTTAGCTTTTTTGGCATATATATACCCCTACGATTATAAGGAACGTAGTAAATAGTTTTATGAGTGTAGCTGTTTCTCCTAAGATGAGAACAGAAAGAATTATTGAAAAAACAGGAACTAAGTTTATAAAAATCGAAGTTTTAGAGGGGCCAATTTCTTTAATGGCCATTTGCTGAACTAAATACCCTATAACTGATGGAAATATGCTCATATATATTACAGCTACATATGAATAATAAGGCACTTTGCTCATAAACTTAATTGGATTTTCGTAAGCAACAAAAGGGATTAAAAATATAGAGCAAAATACAAAGCTGTAAAAGGTTAAAGTAATCGGTGAGTAGTTTGTCATGACTTTTTTACTATAAACAGAATAAGCTGCCCAAAATAAAACTGCTATGAGCATTAGTAAGTCACCTTTGTTAAAACCAATATTACTGATAGCAGATAAATTTGCATTAGTAATAGTCAAAAAAACTCCAATAAAAGAAAGTATTATTCCTAAAAACCTTTTGTATGTAATTTTATCTCTTAAAAACATAATACATAGAATCGTTGTTATTATAGGGTTTGATGCGCCTATAATTGATGAATTTATGGCTGTTGTATATTTTACAGCAGTAAAAAATAAAACATGGTATCCAAACATACCAATTATACCTGTAAATAAAAATACTGGAATATCCTTTTTCTTAAGCTTGTATACTTGTTTTTCTTTATAAATAATTACAAAATACAATATTATAGAAGCTATAGAAAATCTTAAAAATGTTAATGTAAAAGCAGGTATAAAGGTTATAGAAAGTTTAGCGGCAATAAAAGCACCTGCCCAAAATATAGTAGTTAAAATCATTAAAAAGTAAATTTTTCCTTCTGACATAATAATCCCCCTCCATATAAGCTACTCTATTTATACATTTATAGATAAAATTTGTCAACATTCTAATAGGTAATATGTACAAGTATAATAAGTTTTGTAACAGGACACTATAAATAATATATAGGATTTATAATAGAATATATATGCTAAAGGCCGAAACTTAACTTACACTCCGGGATATGTTACCAAACTTCGGCACTATAAAAACTTTTAATCATTCTAAAGCTTAGTATTCTGAAAATCTAAGAATCTTTGATAAACTCGTACCTCAAACATATCAAAGATTCTAAGATTTTCTAAAATACTTCGCTAAGAATGATAAAAAAGTTTTTACATGTGTCTTCAGTTTTGGCAACACATCCCTGCGCATAAGCTAAGCTTCTGATTTTGAATCCTATATACAAAATTGTAAACTTATAAGTTAGCTTAATCTATGAAAGGTACTAACGTTGAAAATTGAAGTTCTATATAAAATGGAATTTAACTTAAAAATCGTGAATTAGCTTTCTTATCTGTGATTGTACTAATTTTTACGGAGGTGTTATCTGGTTATGAAAATAGGCGATAAAAGAAACTATAAACAAAAAGGATTTAGAAGCCAAGGACAATTCGCAAAAAATCAAATAAAACAGACGATACAAAAGGGAGCATATAACGAAAGTGGTTACAATAATAAAGATGGAGAACAGTTTGAGTAATAATTAAATTCAAGAAATTTATTGGTGAAAATAATAAGCCTTCAATAAATCTTAGATTATACTAAGTTGTGTAAAAGAAGACTATTATGGCATATGTTGACAAATTGTAATAGGATGGTAAAATAAGATTATATGATAGAATCTATTACAAATTCGTATGTTTTGGACGATACTGGAATATCCGATTTGTAAATCAGTTACTATTTATAACTAGTTGTCGAATAAATGTGTTTAAGTAGGACCTAACAGAAAAGAGCCATCTGATCTGAAGGGAATTGGAGTATCACTCAATTATAGTTAATTCTATAAATTTGCGTAGCAATCTAACTTTCCCTAAGAAAATTATTTTTAGGGAAAGTTTTTTATTTGATTAAGAAAGCTTCAAAGAGGAGAGATAAATGAAAAAATTAAAAGGACTTGTTATACCGATATTAATTATTATCATTTGGTGGATAGGTTCAGCATTACATATATTTAATGATTATATAATACCAAGTCCATTAAGTATACTAAGTGCTGCGTATACATTGCTTAAAGGTGGAGTTTTAATAAAACATATATCAGTAAGTTTTTGTAGAGTTTTAGTTGGTTTTTTGATAACATTTGCAATAGCTTTTCCTCTTGCTGTTTTAGCGGGGATGAACAAAAAGCTAATGTTATACCTAGAACCTTTTCTAGAATTTAATAGACATATTCCTCCTATTGCTGTTATTCCTATTTTAATATTATGGTTTGGCATAGGAGAAGTATCAAAATTAGCAGTTATTTTTCTTGCAACATTCTTTCCTGTATTTTCAAGTACTTTGACGGGAGTTACTAATTATGATGAAAAACTCTTGGAGGTTGGAGCGGTTTTTAATTTCAGTAATAAGGACAAGTTTTTTAAGATAATATTGCCTCAAGCAATTCCATCTATAATAACTGGTATACAGTTAGGACTTGGATATAGCTGGAGATCCCTAATGGGGGCAGAACTGGTTGCGGCTTCCTCAGGTATAGGATACATGATAATGGATGCAGAACAATTATCTAGACCAGATATCATTATTGTAGGGATTTTCTCAATAGGTATATTAGGATATGCTATTGACTATATATTTCTCAGTTTAACCAATAAATTTATGCATTACCACGGAAAAGAGGTGGAGTATGGCAGGGCTTATAATAAGGAATCTGTACAAGACTTTTAATATAAATAATAAAGAAGTAAATGCTCTTAGCAACATAAATTTAACTATAGAGGATGGAAGTTTTGTTACCATAGTTGGCAAAAGTGGATGTGGTAAGACCACCTTACTTAGAGCAATATGTGGACTAGAGAAAGTAACAAAAGGTAATATGGAATTTACTAAAGGAAGCAATGAGAAAAATATATCTAAAAGAGTTGGTATAGTATTTCAGGAACCTAGACTTATGCCCTGGTTAACTGTAGAACAAAATATGGCATTTCCACTTTTAAAAAGTGATGATAAAGAAGCTGTTCATGATATAGTTCATAAATATTTGGAGATGTTAGGCTTAGAAAATTTTAAGGATGCATATCCAAATCAGATTTCAGGGGGAATGGCTCAAAGGGTGGCTTTAGGAAGAACCCTTTGTTATGATCCTGAAATAATTTTAATGGACGAGCCGTTAGGGGCCTTAGATGCCTTTAATAGAAGAAAACTTCAAAATGAGTTTATAAATATATTTACGGAAAATAAGAAAACAATAATATTTGTAACCCATGATGTAGAAGAGGCCATCTACTTAGGTCAGAAAATAGTAGTATTTGATAAAGGAAGTGTTAGAAGTGAAATACCAGTATCATTAGACTATTATAGAGATACTACTAGCTTGGAGTTTTTAAAGTTGAGAGAAGAAATACTTGGATTACTGCTTGCTTAAAAAGGCTTTAATATAGAGCTTAGTAATTAAAAATTATAGTCTTATTAGTTAAATATTGAAGCAAGATCTTAATTCAGATGGGGATTATTTACCTAATCTGAATTTTAGAGCTGCGAATGCATGGCTTACTTGGCGTTTAACTCCCACTTGAAGAAGTGGGAGTTAAACGCCAAGTTAGTCAGGTTAAAGATAATTAAGTCTAGAATCACAATTATCAATTCAAATAATTTTAGGGGGAAACAAAATGAAAATTTTAAAAAAAGTAGGTATTATATGCAGTTGTATGGTTTTGATCACTACATCACTAATTGGATGTGGGTCAACTCAAACTTCAAAGGATGCAAATAATAAGCAGGAAGCGGTAGAGAATGTTAAAAACATAAACATCTCTTATGTAAAAGCTCCATTGAATGTGCCTTCTATAGTTGAGAAGAAGAAAAATTTATTCGAAGATGAATTTTCAAAGGATAGTATAAAGGTTACTTTTCCAGAGATTACAGAGGGAGGTAAAATGACAGAGGCTGTTGCAGCTGGTTCATTAGATTTTTGTAATGCAATAGGGGCAACTTCAGTTATTTTGGCTGCTGCAAATGGAGTAAATATTAAAATTATAGGTATGTATAGCAGAGCGCCAAAGGCCTTTACTATTATGGCTAAAGATCCATCAATAAAGACTGTAGCAGATTTAAAAGGTAAAAAAATAGTTGGACCCAAAGGAACAATACTACACCAATTACTTTTAGGTGCTCTAAAGAATGGTAATATGAAAATAGAAGATGTTCAGTTTATAAATATGGGAATTCCGCAGGGAGTGTCAGCGATGATGTCTGGTAGCGCAGATGTGGCTTTAGTTGCTGGAGCAACAGTACCTCAAGCAATAGAAAAAGGTGCACATGTAATTACTACCGGTGAAGGAATATTAGATGCTACTATAGTAATTGCTGCTAGTGGTAACTTCTTAGACAAGCACCCTGATATAGCAAAGAGATATATGGCAGTTCATAACAAAAGCTTAGAATTTATGAAAAGTAACCAAGAGGAAACATATAAGTTAGCTTCAGAAGAAACAGGAATTTCCATAGATAAAGTTAAGGAGATGTATACTTGGTATGACTTTAATCCACAGATTACAGATAAGGATATGAAAGAGTTAGAGAAAACACAAGCCTTCTTAAAGGAAAATGCAATGTTGAACAAAACCATAGATATAAAAGGGTTAATAAAGGATATTACAAAGTAGTATTACTATTTAGTATATATCCAAAATATATACTAAATACCATATTGCTATAATTCATTGTGATATGATATACTTACTTATAAGTAATGAAAATTTAAGATTTCAATTAATAATAATGATATTTAAAAATAAGGGCATATAGTGTATATAACTTATCCAGGGTTTAACAGACCTATGTACATCTAGAACTCTAGCGGATTAAAGCTAAAGAGTTCTAGTATACACATCATAAAAGTTCTCTAGTTAAAACTACAGAGCTGTAATAACTCTTCGCTCCTATAGAGTGAGAGGGGTTATTTGTGATTGGTACCATCGGATAAACTAAATACGCTATATGCCTTTGGTATTTCTAAATATAATAAAGGTTATTTGTAGAGGGGGAGATTGATTATAACTGTCAACGGATTATTAAAACTAAATATAGAATTAACCTTAATGCTGAGGAGTGAGAATTGATGTTTCTTATGATTGACAACTATGATTCCTTTGTATATAACTTAGTAAGATATCTAGAAGAACTCGAGGAAGATGTTAAAGTTTGCAGAAATGACAAGTTAACCTTAGAGGACATAGAAAAAATGCAGCCGGAAGGGATTATAATATCTCCAGGTCCTAAATCACCTGAACAATCAGGGATTTGTGTAGATGTGATCCGAAAGTTCAGTGGTAAAATTCCTATTTTAGGAATATGCTTAGGACATCAAAGCATAGGACATGCCTTTGGTGCAAATATAATAAAGGGAAGAGAACCTGTCCATGGAAAAGTTTTTGAAGTATATCATAAAAGCACCGGTGTGTTTAAAAGAATTAAAAATCCAGTAAAGGTTACAAGATACCATTCATTAATAATAGAGAAAGAAACTTTTCCAGAATGTCTTACTGTAACCAGTGAAACCTCTGATGGAGTTATAATGGGAGTTAAACATAAAGAATATCTTGTTGAAGGAGTACAGTTTCATCCTGAAGCTGAGCTGACAGAGTGTGGACATGAGATGCTTAAGAATTTTTTAGAGGAAGCGAAGGAATATAATAGAGCTAAAGCTTAAAGCTGGAGTTATAAAGTTTGGGGGGAGCTGCATGGAGCTTTTGATTGAAGAAATTAAAACAGAATTAGATGCCTTTGATATCTACTCACTATTTAAGGAGGATAAAACAGTTACTATTTTAGATAGCGGTATGGGTGCTGAAAATCTAGGCAGATATTCTTTTATAGGGTTAAATTCCTTTACTACTTTTAAGTACGAAGATGGTATTTGCACTATAAATGAAAAGGAGTTTAATGGTGAGCCTTTTGAAGAACTCAATAAACTTATTGATAGATATAAAATTGAAAATAGAACAGAGCTTCCATATGTGGCAGGAGCTATGGGTTATTTTTCCTACGACTTAGGAAGAACTATAGAGGAACTTCCTGTAATAGCTAAAGAAGAAGTAAAAATACCGGATTGTTACTTTTATTTTTATGATAATGCAGTAATAGTGGATAATCTAAAAAAGAGAACTTATATTACTGCTCTTGGTATATTAAAGTCAGGAGAAGATAGTATAGATGAAATAAAGCATAGAATATTAAGAGGGAATAAGGTTCAGTATAATGAAATAGATAAAAGTAATACAGAGTTTATTTCAAATTTTGGTAAAGATGAATATATAGAAACTGTGGAAAAGTTTAGACAGTTTATAAGAAGTGGAGATATTTATATAGCTAACTTAACCCAAAGATTCTGCTGTGAAACAGAAAAAGACCCGTATGATGTGTACAGGAATCTAAGACATATAAATCCAGCACCATTTGCTGCATTTATGAATGTTGAAGATTTTAGCATAGTATGCTCATCTCCGGAAAGGTTTTTGGAAGTAAGAAATAATATAGTCCAAACAAGACCAATAAAGGGTACACGACCTAGAGGAAAGAATAGAGAAGAAGATTTGAAAAATAGGCAAGAGCTAATAGATAGTGAAAAAGACAAATCAGAGCTTCTCATGATAGTAGATTTAGAGAGAAATGATTTGAGCAAAGTTTGTAAGCCTTATTCTGTAAAGGTGACAGAGCTCTTTAAGCTGGAAGAGTATAGTACAGTATTTCATTTAGTATCTACTGTAATAGGAGAATTAAAGGATGAATACACAGCAGTAGATTGTGTGAAAGCTTGTTTCCCTGGTGGATCTATAACAGGTGCACCTAAGGTTAGATCAATGGAAGTAATTGAGCAGTTAGAGCCTACTAGAAGAAATATATATACAGGATGCATAGGATATTTAGGCTTTGATGGAAATGCAGATTTAAATATAGTTATAAGAACTATACTGATGAAAGATGGAAATGCCTACTTAGGTGTAGGTGGAGGAATTACCTGGGAGTCTATAAAGGAAGATGAGTATGTAGAGACTCTAGATAAGGCTAGGGCGCTTATGAGGGTATTATAGGAGAAAGGTGGTATTTTAATTATGATACTTTTAAATGGTGAACTACAGGATTCAGAAAAAATCCATCTTGACAGTGGTTTTTACTTTGGCAGAGGACTTTTTGAAACTATGCTCGTTAAAAGAAAGCCAGTATTTCTAACAGAACATTTAAATAGAATAAATAGTGGTCTTAAAATTATAGGAGTTAATAAAAAAATAACTGAAGAGGATGTTTTAGAGGCGGTATCAAAATTAAAATGTGAAGACTGTGTTTTAAAGCTTGTAGTTACAGATAAAAATGTAATCTATACTACAAGAAAGAATAACTACACAGAAGAACAGTATAAAAAAGGCTTCAGCATTAAAATAAGTACTGTTAAGAGAAATCCTTATTCAAAAATTACTTATTTGAAATCACTAAATTATCTAGAAAATATATTAGAACATGAGGAGTGTATAGAAGAAGGCTACAATGAAGTGATATTTTTTAATACAAGTGGAAAATTAGCGGAAGGTAGTGTGTCTAATGTGTTTTTCATAAAGAATAAAAAGATATATACGCCCTCTACCGATTGTGGACTACTTAATGGTACTGTGAGAAAATTTGTAGTTAATAATTATGATGTTATTGAAGGAGAATTTTATGAACAAGATTTGATTAATTCAGATGAGATTTTTCTAACAAATAGCATAATGGGGGTTATGAAGGTTTCAAAGCTTTCTAATAAATATATTAAAAGTAGTGGTATCACAGAAACTATAAGAAAAAAATATGAAGAATATATTAAATAAGAATATTGAAGGAGGGGAAGGTTAGTTTATAGCTAAAAGTTTACAGCTATAAACTAGGAACGCTATGATAAAAGTAATGAAGATAGGAAAGAAAGGTTTTGAAATTGGAAAGAGAACTTATATAATGGGGATACTTAATGTTACTCCAGACTCATTTTCAGATGGTGGAAAATTTAATAATTTAGAGATAGCTATTAAGCATGCTAAAGAGATGATTGCCGAAGGAGCAGATATAATAGATATAGGTGGAGAATCTACAAGACCTAATCACACGGCAGTATCAGCAGAGGAAGAGTTAGAAAGAGTTGTACCTATAATACAAGCTTTATCAAAGGAAATAGATGTACCGATTTCTATAGATACATATAAAGGGGTTGTGGCAGAAGCGGCAATAAAGGCAGGTGCTGTATTAATAAACGATGTATGGGGATTTAAAAAAGATCCGTACATAGCAGAAGTAGCAGCAAAATATAATGTTGCCTGCTGTTTAATGCATAACAGAGAAAATACTGATTATAACAATCTTATGGAAGATGTGTTAAATGATTTAAGGGAAAGTATAGGCATTGCATTAAGGGCTGGAGTTAAACCTGAAAATATTATGGTAGATCCAGGAGTAGGTTTTGCTAAAACTTATGAGGATAATCTAGAGGTTATGAAACATTTAGAGGACTTTGCAACTTTAGGATATCCAGTGCTGCTCGGAACATCTAGAAAATCCATGATTGGAAAAGCATTAGATCTTACAGCTGATCAAAGAGTTGAAGGAACTATGGCTACTACGGTTATAGGAATAATGAAAAATTGTGATTTTGTAAGAGTTCACGATGTAAAAGAAAATAAAAGAGCAGCAGTTATGACTGATGTTATAGTCAGAAAATAGGAGATAAGAAAGCAACCACAACTTTAGGAAGTGGTTGCTTCAAATTTTTTTGGCTAAAATTGTTTGCAAAATAAGTAGGATTAAATTTAAATAGATAAGGTTATATTAATTTTATGGTGTCAAAAATAATTACGGTATTATACAGTATATGAAACTGTATGAAGTATTGTATTAGTTGTCCTCGTTTTCTACAAATTAGAATACTTGTCTATAATTTAATAGAGTATTAATTTTAGAACTACATATAATTATAATACAAACATGGAAAGACAAAATAAAAATAAAAAATAAAAGGAGGAAACAAATTATGACAAGTAGAGGAAATAGAGTATTAGTACCACAAGCTAAAGAAGGATTAGATAGATTTAAGATGGAATCAGCTAGAGAAGTTGGAGTAGACTTAAAAGAAGGATACAATGGAGATTTAACTGCAAGAGAAGCAGGATCAGTTGGTGGAAATATGGTTAAAAAAATGGTTGAAGCTTATGAGCAGGGCTTGAAATAAAGGATGAACAAATATTAGAGAAGTCAGATAGGGAACTTACTATCTGACTTTATTTTCATTATTATTAATATAAATAGTTAATGCTCTAATAGCTAAATGTGAGAGTTGTATAAATTCTATAAGACTATATATTAATAGACCTATTAATGCTAAAAATAATATTACGCCTAATACTATGGTTATGGCAAATATCTCAGTATGCATTAAAAACACCCCCCGTGATATAGATATATTCCATTAATCATTTAAATATTCCTTTCGAAAAATGTCTTTAGAATATTCTTAACGGGTCATAATTTTCACAATATATGATTAATATTAAGATATAATGTCAATAATTAGGATGAAGTGAAATTTTTGAGAGGTATTAATATGGTTAGCTATAAATTTTTGTGGTTTATCATTGGTTTATTCGCAGGTTCATTCATAGGATTCCTTACATCTTCTTTACTTGTTGCTGCAGATTCAGATGATAGAGAAGATGATGAAGTCGAAGTTGAATTTGAATCTGATGGAATTATTAGAATGGATAGACAACAGATGAAGTGAAAACTTGAATCAGATGGGGGTTCGGCTACGAACCGGGGCTTTGCCCGTTAAATGCCATTTAGGCATTTAACCCCCACCTGATTCTTAGTTGAATGAATCCAGACGTAGCCGCTCGGAACGTACGCTTTTAGAAGCGGGGGTATTAGAGCGGGCAATCATCGGATAAAATAAGAGAGATTATGATATTAAAATATAATCATGAGTTATATTATGGAAATTTGTTGTGCTTCACAATAGGGACTACAAGGGTGACACGGCGTTAACTTCCAATAATGTAAGATAAAAGCACCTAATTCAATCTTAGGTGCTTATTTATGTTGTATATCACTTCCTTTCAATTAGAATAATTAGCTGGCTTATTGTAAATAAATATCCTTATAGAACTAAATCTTATAATGTGTAAATTGTAAATTAATCACATAAATATGAGGTGACGAGTATGGAAAATCATGAAGTGAAGAGTATCGGAAACAACGATAAGGAAAAAAACTATATACAAGAAGATATAAAAAAACAAATTGATAATATGCTGTCCTTTGGTTCAGAGAACCTGGGATTAAACAGAGTAGAGGACGATAATACGGCAGAAGCCAGATTGAAAGAAGATATAAATAAGTAATAGAAAAATAATTTGCATTCATTTTGATAAAATTCTTCAGTACTAATTTAATCCTAATTTATGCATAAAGTTTTATTTTTTAGAATATGTAAAATTAGGAGGGGGTTTTACGATGGTTAACACTGTGGTATGCAAAGAAGAGGGATGTATTGGCAATAGGTTTAAGATTAGTGTACAAAGGTTAAAAATAATTTTAATATGCATAGAGTGTGGAGGATTTGAAAAATATAATAAAGAGATGAATTCAAATGTGCCGACTATTTGTAGAAGCTGTGGTGAAGAAATTTTTAAGGTAAGTAAGGATGCCAGAAAAGGTGAAATGTATTTTGAATGTGAAGATTGTGGAAAAAAGTTTACCTTTACTCTTGTGAAGTAATAATTAAAAATGTAATTGCTGTATAAAATGAAGATAGCTACTAAGACTGTTTTAAAGGATATGGTATTAGTAGTTTCTAAAGTTTATTCAGCAATTTTTATTTCTGTAGATTATATTTATCCGATGATTAGCCGCTCTAATACTCCCGCTTCTCAAAGCGATAGTAAAGAGCGGCTACATCCCTGGATTCGTTCAACTAAGAATCAGTTAGAGTTTGAAACTCCAACTGATTCAAGTTTCCACTTCATCCGATGACTACCCGCTCTAATACGCCCTCTTATTCAAGTTTCTACTTCATAATACATAAGTTTTGTTGTATTATGGTAATTAGATTAACAAAATTAAATGGGAGGTAGCTATGAAGATATTAATTATTTGTTCTAAAAGTGGGGGAAGATTCTTCCAAGGTGAGGCCTTTGTAAAAACCGATGGCATATTTGCCAATGAAAGAGTTATTCCTAATTTTAGGAATATTTTATACAGGGAAGATGAATTAGAAAAAAATCAGCATGATTTGATAGAGAAAGAATGTTTATTTTCAGAGAAGGTTGTGCAAATAGTTCACCTCCCTAATACATATGATATATTAATCGATGATCCATTAGAATATTTCGTTGAAGATTTTAAATATCATGACTTAGCAATAGCTATAGGTATACATGAAGATATTCTTATAGAACTCCCAAGATTAATAAGTAAAAGTGGAGGAAAAGCCTTAATTGTGCCTCTAGAAAGTAGGACATGGCTTACAAAATGGGTAAGAGATAAAACTATAGAAGGATGCAATAAATATAATATTGAATATGCCTTTCCAAAACCATTTTGTGCACTTGAACATGGAGATTTTAATTTAATAAATAATTTTATAGATGAATTTAGGGTCGGAAGACCAAAGTTTAGATTATTTGTAGATAAGGATAAGACAATTCTAAAGGCAAAAGTTTTAATTACTACGCCTTGCGGAAACTTATACAATATTTCAAAAAAACTAGAAGGTAAAAAACTAGGAAAAGAGGCAAAAGAAGCAGTTGCTAAGTACTGGCATAGTTTTTCTTGTCTTGGAGATGTACAGATTGATCCTGAGGTTGGAGATACTATTGTTCATATAGGTGGACATATACACTACAGTGCAATTGATGATGCCGAGATAATTTACATAGATAAATAACATCCAATGCAAATAAGGTGTCCTAGCTCAATATTTATATATTTACCATATAGAAAAAGCATCAGACTCTTTAATCAAAAGAATCCGATACTTGAAATCCTAAAGGTGAAGATAAATTATTGATCTTTTTCAAAACTCTTTCCTTAGAATCACCTTCTAAAGGAGTTGGGCAATAATCATTTTTATAATTTACAGAGGAGATGCTGAAAGGAATGGCTCTTACACTATACTTTTCAAGATTGTTATTGTTAAAAGAAAATTTAGCCTGTAATACAAAGGTATCTTTATCACGAGGGTTTGAATTCCCGCCAAAGCAGAAATTTCCTAAGCTGTAGCAGATAATTTTATCTTTATATTTTTCTATGCCTTGAACTACATGAGGGTGATGTCCAATTACTAAGTCTGCACCTTGATCTACAGCGTAATGAGCAATGCTTTTTTGCGTGGAGTTAGGATAGTAGCTGTTTTCTTCACCCCAATGAAAATTAATTATTACTACACAATTTTCAGCTTTTAATTCCTCTATATCTTTTTTTAGTTTATCAATTAACCTATCATTATATTGCCATCCAGTGTAGCCTAAAAAACCGAGTTTAACACCGTTGATTTCCTTTATCCATTTATTATTTTCTCCAAAATAATTGATATTATTTTGTTTAAGTGTTGATATAGTATCGGTAAATCCCTTATCTAAGTAATCCCGTGTATGATTATTAGATATATTAACCCCTTCAATAGAGCCTAGAATTAAAGCTTTAGAAAATTCTGGTGGTGCTTTAAAGGTAAAGGTTTTCTCAGCCCTTTCAGTAGCATTGGTGAAGGTAGTTTCAAGATTTACAATAGTTATATCATCTTTTTGAAAAATTGGTGCTGAATTTTTAAATAAATAGGAATAATCATTATTACGATCTCTAACTATAGTGGGTAGAGAGGTACTTCTATCAAAGGATGGATCAGTTCCAATGGTACAGTCACCAGCACTACTCAATAAAATTTCTACATTACGGTTTGTTTCGATTTTTTTATTATCAGAGATTACAGTAGAAGTTGGAGTAACTGAGGCAACAGATTTGTTTTTGGGGGAATATGTGATTTTGGTTGACATATATAACAAAAATAAAAATAAAATTGTAAATATAGAGATAATGGCTTTTTTTCGCTTTTTCAAATTATTTTTTCTTCTAGTTTTAACCATAGGCAGTAATCCTTTCTTTATCCTAATATATTCTATTATACAACATTTTATGTGCTAAAAATACAATATTAACATATTTTAGATAGGTTGATTCTAATGAAAATAAGAGTAAAAAATTAAATTATAGAGGAATCAAAATGCTAAAATAAATAAAATAGATTTCAACAAATATTGTTCTTTTACTTTATGTAAATTATAATTTGTCTATAGAGAAAATTTCATAGTATGTAGAGGAATAATGAAAGGATAATGGAGGAATTTAAATGATTAGTTATGTGGTGGCAATGGATAAAAATAATGTCATAGGAAAGGATAATGCTCTTCCTTGGCATTTACCTAACGACTTGCAAAAATTTAAGACAATCACAACAAGTAAATCTCAGACAATTATAATGGGAAGAAAAACCTTTGAATCTCTTCCTAATATATTACCGGATAGACATCATATTGTTTTAACCAGAGATAAAAATTATAAGATTGAAGATCATAGAGTTACTGTAGTTAATAAAATAAAAGACATAGAACTATTAGCAGCGGATAATAAAGAATATTTTGTTATAGGTGGAGGAGAAATCTTTAATTTGTTATTTCCATATGCAGAGAAGATGTACATAACTAAAATAGATGAAGATTTTAAAGGAGATACTTTTTTTCCGAAATATTATGGAACTGAATGGGAGATTATCGAGGAAAAAAAGGGCTTAGTTGATGAGAATAATAAATATGAACATAAATTTATTGTGTTACAACGGATATGAGGATCATAATATCTAACAATTAAATGAAGTGTAAACTTGAATCAGATAGGGTTTCAGACCCTATCTGATTCTTAGTTGAACGAATCCAGGGGCATAGCCGCTCTTTGCTCCCACTTTGGAGAAAAGCAGAGAACCAAAATCTATGATTTTGTATGAATCGCTTTCACAGAGTGCGTATGGGAGTATTAGAGCGGGTAGCCATCGGATAAAAAAAGGGGTAGAAGTTATTAGACGTGATGAGAAACTCCTACCTCTTTTTTTAGATATTTTAATTATAAGGATAGCCAATATTTTAACTTCTATTTTAGTATCTCATATCCTGTGTTTTTTATACATCTTTCTATTACTTCTGGAGTAGCTGGATCGTTGTATTGTATATCCATAGTACCTCTGCTAAGATCTACGGAAATATCCTGAACGCCTTCTATCTTATCTAAAGCATTTTTTACTTTTGTTTTACTTTGAGTACCAGCTAATCCGCCGACATTATAATGTACTAATTTCATAAATTAAGTCCCCTTTCTAATAATAAAGTTATCTACAAAGATAGTATTGGAAGAAAAGATAATTTTTATCCGACGACTGTTAGTTCTAAATATTTAAAAGAATAAAAGTGATTTTTTATAACATAATTATATAATGTACTCTTTTTTATTTCATTGATAAGGGAGATAGAATTATGCCGGAAAAATATTGGCCTGAAACAGTTATATTATGGGGTGCCGGAGCTACTAAACCTCTTGGACTCTATGCTACTAAGGAATTAATACAGTTAGTAATAAAAATAAATGATAACGATTTTTCATTTTTGGAAAATAAAAATGAAGAATTAAAAAACGCTTTCAAAAAGTTGGTTACAGTAGATCTAATTAAAGATAATAAGTTATCAAAAATATATGATCTAAAAGCATTAGAAATTATAATAAATACAAATCCTAAACTAAATATGCATGAGCTTTTTACTATGCTGGATCAATTAATAGATAATGATATGGGATTCAATGCTTTTTGCAAAGGTAAAACTGAGTTTTTAAGAGTTGAAAGAATAAAGGGAGCTAAAAGGTGTCTGATTTTACTTATAGAGGAGTTAGAGAGGCTTAGCGTGCAAAAAGAGCCTGGATATATGGATAGTGTTAATGTGGAACCATATTATCAATTATCCAAAATACTTACAGAGCTTATGAAAGAAGAAGCAAAATACTTTGAAGAAAGAGGATATAAGAGAGATACAAGAAGATTTTATCTTTATTCTTATGCAATAATATCTTTCAATTGGGATCCAATATTACTTTGGAATCTATTTAATGCCCACAAAGAACAAAATGATAACCCAATGTATTTAGAGGGGGGGCTAAAGCTTAGACTATTTGATGATTTTGGAACGAAGATAGCATCAACAGAAATAGACAGTGATGAATCAGAAATATGGTATACCGCTGATGAATCACAATGTAAAAGAGTTAATGATTATAAATACCCATCTAGAATTATTAGAGTAGGTAAGATTCTTTTTCCCCATGGTATATTTGGCTCAAGAATATGTCCTGAATGTGGTAAATATATAACTACTTTTGGGGGACGTTGGGATAGACTATCTACAGAGGTCTTTGGACCATCAGTTTCAAAGGGGCTTCAGAGTAACTGGCAGTATAAAACTAAGAGAGAAAGTAAGTACAAAAGAGGTGCTTTAGAATGTCCTTATTGTGGACAGATAACATATCCTTATGATATGCCACTCATAATGCAAACCTTGGCAAAGAAAAGAAGTATATCTCCACTGGAAGAGATAAAGACAGAAATGGGGCTTCTAATGAAAAATGCAAAGCATATAATATTTGCAGGATATAGTTTACCTTTAGATGACATTATGGTTAAGACTTTTTTTATGTCATCTATAGCAGGTAATGATAGAAATAAGCTTAAGTGTACAGTAATAAATTATGACGAGGATTATAAAGATGGAGAGAATTGGCTTAGAGGCGAAAGTATAGGTAAATATATAAAGGAGAGTACTAATAAATCAGTTGTAGAATGTATAGAAAATGTCTGTGATATATTTAATTTACAGAATGTAAGAGTATCTTTAAAAGGAATGCCTGATGTATTTATGAAAAATGGCAAATGTGAGAAAGAAAAGGTAATTGATTTGTTGTATCCAAAAGAATATTTCAGGGAGGGGTTTCCTTTAATAAGAGAGTAATGAAATAAAGCTTTAGTAAGTTTTTAGAAAAATTACAATTTTGGGAATTTATCCGTTGTATTGAAATTCTTTTTAAACGTGATAAAATTATAGTGTCGGTATTCTCAAGAAACTGAACACAATGTTATGTAAAGGGAAGGTCCGAATTATATCCAACAGGAATAAGAACGGAGGAGAGTTATGGAAAAAGGATTAAGAACATCGCCAAGAATTGGAACAAGACAAATCACTGTAATTGGAATGCTTTCAGCTATTTCAATTGTACTAGGGGTAACAGGTTTAGGATTTATACCTATTCCACCTGTTAAGGCAACTATAATGCATGTGCCTGTTATTATAGGTGCAATGCTAGAAGGACCAGTAGTAGGTGCTGCGGTAGGATTGATATTTGGTATCTTTAGTGTAGTACAATCTATTACTACACCAACGCCAGTTTCATTTGTCTTTATGAATCCACTAGTATCAATACTTCCAAGAATACTTATAGGTATAACAACTTACTATACTTATAAGATGATGAAAACAAATGTGAAAACTATAAATATGGTAGTTGCAGCAGCAGTTGGTTCACTTACTAATACAATAGGTGTATTAGGAATGATCTTTTTACTGTATTTAGAACCTTATGCAAAGGTATTGCATCTAAGCGTTAGTGCAGCTAAGAAGGGAATATTAGCAGTTGGAATAACTAATGGTATTCCAGAAACAATCCTATCAGCAGTTATAACCGCTGCTGTTGTAGCTTCAATTAATAAAATAAGACGTAAATAATCAGTAAAAAGTCTTCAGGTGGATATTAATCTACTTGGAGACTTTTTTAGATCTAGTTACCTTAATTGTCCAATAATTATAACATCAATGTATTTCAGTTATGCACTTGGAGTGGATGACTGAATCAAGGTTTATTATTTTAGCAGATTAATATTGAGTAAATTTGGAATTTGTCATAAAATTAATTAGATAATACAGGCAGGAGGAGAAGCATGAAAGAGATTTTGGTAAATAATATAGAAGGGATAAAAATAGGGAATGCACAAAATTTAGAGGGACCTACAGGGTGTACTGTAGTTATATGCGAAGAAGGTGCCGCAGCAGGTGTAGATGTAAGAGGAGGATCACCAGGGACTAGAGAAACAGATCTGTTAGATCCTGTAAATCTTGTAGATAAAATTCATGCTGTAGTTTTATCTGGAGGTAGTGCCTTTGGCCTAGATGCAGCAAGTGGTGTTATGCAGTACTTAGAAGAAAAAAATGTAGGCTTTGATGTTAGTGTTACAAAGGTTCCTATAGTATGTTCGGCAGTTCTTTTTGATTTAATAATTGGAGATCATAGAATAAGACCAGATAAAGCAATGGGGTATGAAGCTTGTAAAAATTCAGAAACTAATAAGATCAGCGAAGGTAATATAGGAGCGGGAGCAGGTGCCACTGTTGGAAAAATACTTGGTCCTCATAATTCTATGAAGGGAGGACTTGGGTGCTATGCAGTTCAAGTTGGAGAACTTCAAGTAGGAGCAGTTATTGCTGTTAATTGCCTTGGTGATATTATTGAACCAAGCACAGGTAAAATTATTGCTGGAGCATTAAATGAAAATAAAAAGACCTTTGCTGATACAGAAGAAATTATGATTTCTAGGTATTCGGAAAAGAAAAACTTGTTTAGTGGAAATACTACAATCGGAGTAGTTATTACTAACGGAAAGTTTACTAAATCAGAAATGAATAAGATAGCATCGATGGCACACAACGGATATGGAAGAGCTATGAGACCAGCTCATTCTATCTTTGATGGAGACACTATTTTTACAATGTCAACAGGCAAAATAGATGCGGATATAAATGTAGTTGGTCTTTTAGCTGCAAGAGTGGTTGAGCAAGCAGTGGTGAGAGCTGTTAAAAATGCTGAAGGTATTTTAGGGTATAAAGCTTATAGTGATATGTTTTAATTATTATTTTATTTGATAATTACTAATTTTTGCAATTTGTGATAGAATAAAATTAAATTATAAGCAAATCTTATATAATAGTAAGTAGAAGGAGATGATTTTTATGTCACTTAATAATGAAATAAATTCAATGGATGAAGTAATGGGAAATATAGAAACTTCAATGAAAAGTATTAAAAAAGGTGAGATAGTAAAAGGAAAGGTTATCACAGTCACAGATGAGGAAGCCATAGTAAATATAGGTTACATGTCAGATGGGGTGCTACCTAAAAAAGAGATATCAGATAACATAGAACAAAATCCCAGAGATGTACTAAAAGAAAATGATGAAATATATGTATACATACTTGAAATGAATGATGGAGAAGGAAATGTAGTTTTATCCAAAAAAGTTGCTGATAGAGAAAAG
Source organism: Clostridium magnum DSM 2767 (assembly GCF_001623875.1). GTDB lineage: Bacteria > Bacillota > Clostridia > Clostridiales > Clostridiaceae > Clostridium_AM > Clostridium_AM magnum. The sequence goes on from NZ_LWAE01000002.1 coordinate 354,779, forward strand.
GCTTGGGATGAACTACAAGAGTTACTTAAAAATAATACAATTTTTAGTGTAGTTGTAAAAGAAGCTGTAAAGGGTGGTGTCGTAGCATCAATAAAAGGTATTAGGGCCTTTATACCAGCATCACAATTATCTACTAAATTTGTAGATAATTTAAATGAATTTGTTGGAAAGACATTAGACGTAAAACTAATTGAATTAGATATTGAAAAGCAAAGAGTGATTTTATCAAGAAAAGAAGTTGAAAAGGAACAGCTTCAGACTAAGAAAGAAGAGTTATTAAATAGTATTAAGCCAGGTGAAAAGATAAAAGGAGTGGTAAGTAGACTTACTAAGTTTGGAGCTTTTGTAGATTTAGGCGGATTAGATGGACTTATACATATATCAGAGTTATCATGGAAAAGAGTTAATGATCCATCAGAAGTAGTTTCAGTTGGAGATGCTGTGGAAGTTTATGTGTTAAGTGTAGATAGAGAGAAGAATAAAGTATCTTTAGCATTAAAGGATGTAAGTGGAAACCCTTGGGGCAATGTTATAAAGAAATATAAAGTTGGTGATATGGTAGATGGAACAGTATCTAAATTTTTGAATTTCGGAGTTTTTGTAGAAATAGAGCCAGGAGTTGAAGGACTAGTTCATATTTCAGAAATATCTGAGGAGAGAGTTACGAAAATTGACAGTATACTAAGTGTTGGGCAGAAAGTTAAGGTGAAAATTCTTGATATAGATGAAAAAGAAAATAGAATGAGTTTAAGTATTAAAGAAGCTGTAGAGAAGCCAAAGGTAGATTTTAATAAATACAGTGATAAAGGTTCAGAAATGACTATTGGAGACTTATTTAAAGATAAGTTAAAAGACTTTAAATTCGACTAGATTTAAGAGTAAAAGGCAAGTTGAAGTTATGCAGCTTGTCTTTTGTGTTGGGAAAAATTACGGACAGATATTTTAATAAGTGTTTTTATTACTTAAAATATGACAAGAAAATAATAAATATTCAACAAATATATGAGTAAGTGTGTTAAAATAGATAATGGAGAATAACATAGAGTTTGAGAATATTTTAAATGAATATTAAAATTACATAAATAGATATTTATACTAAGTATGCAAAGCGAAAGTTGGTGTTAATTTGCAATACAAGTTTTCAGAACTAGTGAATATTAGTGAATTAAAAGAGTTAGTGGAAAGCATTTATTTTATGACAGGAATAAGCTGTTTTATAAGAGATGCTGATGGTGAAGCTATAGTTCTGACTAATTATAATAAAATTTGTGAAAAACTTCATAATAACGATTCCATAACTACATTTAGTCAATGTGAAGCGGAAAGAAGTATACTGAAGAGGATAGAGAATGGCGAAAATTATGCTGTCTACAGATGTAAAAATAATCTGGTATACATTGGGGCACCTATAATAATCAATAATAATTGTAAAGCTACTCTATTTGCAGGGCAAGTATTTAGTAAAGAACCAAGTTTAGAATATTTAAAAGTGCAAGAAAGAAATTTAAAATTTAGTGAAGAAGAGTATATAGAAAATATAAAGGAAATTCCTGTTGTATCTGAAAAAAAGGTTATGGAAATTATTGATATTATTTGCAAGGTTGCAAAAATTCTTGGAGATTTTGGGCGTAGGAATCTAAAGGAAATAGAAGCGAATAAAAGATTAAGTGAAAACTACTTAGAATTTTCTGATGTTTACAAACAGCTCAGCGTTGCAGAACAGGAGCTTAGACATCAGTATGAAGAAATGGAAAGAATGGCATACTATGACTTAATTACTAATCTTCCTAACTGGAATTTTTTTAGTAAAAAATTAAGTGAACGTATTGACAATAGTTCTGAAAAGTTCGCAGTTTTTAAGGTTGACTTATGTAACTTTAAAAATGTTAACGATACTTATGGACATGAATATGGTGATAAGTTGTTGAAAAGCATAGGAGAATCTATCCAAAGAAGCCTAGGTGAAGATTTTATAGTAGCACGGACTAATGGTGATGAGTTTTTAATATTACAACCAAAGATAGGTAATAAATTAGATGCAACGAATATCGCAGAAAAGTTATTAAGTATTTTAAATGGATTATGGCAAATTGATGAAAAAGAATTTTTTATATCCGTTAACATAGGTGTAGCAGTTTATCCAGATCATGGTGAAGATATTGCTGGAATATTAAGAAATGTAGATATAGCTGTGAACAAGGCTAAAGAGTTAGGTAAAAATCTATATAGATTCTTTGAAACTTCAATGCATGATGAAATAATGAGAAAAACTGAGCTTGAAAAACAGCTTAGGAAAGCTATTAAAAATAATGAATTTAGTTTACATTATCAGCCACAGGTAAATGTAAAAGATAGAAAGATAGTGAGTTTTGAGGCATTAATTAGATGGAAAAATGAAAAGTTTGGCTGGATTTCTCCAGGGGAATTTATTGGTTTAGCAGAAGAAACAGGACTTATTATACCTATTGGTGAATGGGTGCTGAGGGCTGCATGTTTACAAAATAAAGAATGGAGAGCGCAGGGGTATACATATGATTTTATTTCCGTTAATGTTTCTGCAACTCAACTTCAGAAAAGTGACTTTATAAATATGGTGAAAAGAGTTCTTAAAGAAACTGATACAAAACCTGAATCCTTAGAAATCGAAATAACTGAGAGTATTATGATGGAATCCTTAGACTTAAACCTGAATGCACTTAATGAGCTAAGAAGCATGGGATTTAGAGTAGCATTAGATGATTTTGGAACTGGATATTCATCATTGAACTACTTAAAGAGTTTACCTATTAATACTCTAAAGATTGATAAGACTTTTATAGATGGATTATGTAAAAATTCCTATGAAGAAATAATTACAGAGCAAATAATAAAACTAGCACACAAGATGGATTTAGAGGTTGTTGCTGAAGGTGTAGAACTGGAAGAACAGCTAAAATCATTAGAAGGTAAACATTGTAACAAAATTCAAGGATACTATTTTGCCAAACCTCTTCCGCCAGAAGACATAGGCGCCTTTATTAAAAACTCTAGATTTTAAAATATATAAAAGGTGCCTAAAGCACCTTTTATATATAATTAATTGCTTTTGTAAACTTTAATTAATATAGTTTTTCTCTATGTCTTAAATATCCAAAAACGCCGCCACTTAGTCCACCTAGTATATGTGCGAAATGTGATATATTGTCCTGTAACAATAGTCCACTAATAAATTCCTTTCCTATAAAAACAATGGTAACAATAATAAGAGTAAGTGGGATTTTACCTGATTTGGCATTAGCAAAGGAACTTAATAAAATCAGCATAAAAACTATACCACTAGCACCAAGAAGACCTGTTTTAAAAAATAGCATGTTTATTATCCCTGTTAAAAAAGCGGTAGCTATAATCATCTCTGTTAATGAACTGGATCCATATTTTTCTTCTACCATTGGACCAACAAGGAGGACAATTAAAAAGTTACTAGAAAAATGAGACCAATTAGCATGACCCAAAATATAGCTAAAAAGTCGTACATATTGTAAGGGATCAGATATTGAAGTTCTGAAATTTGTAAAAAAAAGTTTAGTTATTACTCCATTTGTAGCTATATCTAATAAGAGCACTAAAAAAGATATCAGAGTAAAGGTTAATATTACTGGGGAATTATATTGTATTCTTCGAAGCATTTAGAGAACACCTGCCTTTTTATAAAATAATTCAAATTCAGTACGTAAAATTATACCACCATATTTATACTATCCAAATTTATATATTTTTAAAAATAAAAAAAGATTTTGTATTATTTTTTTTATTTAGGGTAAAATTATTTTATAAAAGTTGTTGACAAATACACAATAAGTCATTATAATTAATAAATGTGTGTTGAAGAAATAATCACATTTTGGGATATCGCCAAGCGGTAAGGCACTAGACTTTGACTCTAGTATTCGTAGGTTCAAATCCTGCTATCCCAGCCATTATGGTTTACTAGCTCAGTCGGTAGAGCACATGACTTTTAATCATGTTGTCCGGGGTTCGATTCCCCGGTAAGCCACCAATTAAATGAAACTCCTCAACTTTGTGGAGGAGGATTAAAACATAATAAAATCATAGATTTTGATGTTTTATATCTCTTGCAGGTGTGGCGGAATTGGCAGACGCACTAGACTTAGGATCTAGCGCCTTAGGCATGGGGGTTCGACTCCCTTCACCTGCACCATTTAATTATAATAATATTTGTGTACATAAATCGATGATAGATTAAAATCATCGATTTTTTTTATATGAAGTGAAAACTTGAATCAGATGGAGTTTGGAAATTGGGTATAGTTAATAATAACTAATATTTATGATGGAAGTGGTAAAATGTATTCTAATAGAAGAAGAGATCATATTCATATCATAAGGCAATTTGAAGCTAAAACGGGAAAATATACTGGTACCAGATTAGTTGTTTTCAAAAAAGATGGACAAAAATATATAAAAGACTATGATAACTTTATTAAGCATAGATATAAAAATCCTAAAAGTAAAACCCATGTCCAATCTCTATGGGTAATAAAAGACACTAATCTGGAAAACATGATAAAAAAAGAAATGACCAATACTAATGAGGAAGAAACCTTAAAAATGAAACATATATTGTATGAATCTTTTAAAATCCCCATAAGTAAATATTATAAACAGGTACTTGAAGAGGAGGGATTGCATTTTAGCAATGAAGAGAAAGAGATTTTTGACTTAGACTGCTGATATATAGGATATCGGCAGTTTTTTGTTTAGCAAAAATTAAAATTGGAATATTAGAAATGCATATTGAATGTTGTAAAAAGGATATTTGTGTATTAAAATGAATTTGTGGGAAAATTTATAAGAATGGCTTAATTTCAATGAAATTCTCAAATAGTAAGATAAAGGGATTAAGGCAAAATTATAGGGGAGAGATTGAGAATGAACAAATTGAAGATAAGGGGAAAAATATTTTTAATGCTTACAGTTTTATTGATGATGTTAAGCATATCTATTTTTCTTCTCGTTTATTATCAAGTTAATAAACTATGTACAATTAATTTTGAAAAGCAACTAGACTCGAATATTAAATTAAGTCTGAATTTATTAGATAAGACTTATCCAGGACAATGGAGAGTGGATGGAGAGAATCTTTACAAAGGACAGCATTTAATGAATAATGACAATGAATTTATAGACATTATAAAGCAAAATACTAATAATGAAGCCACGATATTTTTAAATGATGTTAGAATTACTACAACTGTAGTTGATGGAGGAAAAAGAGCAATTGGAACAAAAGCTTCCGCAGAAGTTGTAGATAAAGTTTTAACTAAAGGTAACGAGTATATGGGCAGTGCTAAGGTTTTAAACAACCCTTATGAAGTTAAGTATATACCTATAAAAAACACAGAAAATAAAGTTGTTGGAATGTTTTTTGTAGGTGTTGAAAAAAGTATAATTTATCAACAGGTTATTCATATGTTGCTAGTAATAGTATTAATTACTTTAGTAATTATGTTATTATCTTTTTTTATTGGAATGAAAATGATAAAAAATATAACCAATCCTCTTGATGTTTCTGTAAAATATTTTGATGTTATAGCTGAGGGGAATTTGACTGGAGAGTTGCCAGCACAATACCTAAAAAGACAGGATGAAATTGGGGATTTGGCACGAGCTGCAGAAAAAATGCAAAAATCTGTAAAAGATATGATTTTAAATGTTAAGGATGTTTCGAAAAACATTAATAGTCAATCTGAAACTCTATATTCCGTTTCGGAGGAGATGACTGCTTCTTCTGAAAATGTTTCCACTGCAATATCAGATGTAGCAAAGGGCACTGAAGAACAGGCACAGGATTTAGTAAGTATCACAGTAGTATTAAATAAATTCGGAGAAGCGTTAGATGAAGTGGGACAAGCAATAAAAGATGTTGATGGATTGTCCGAATATATAAATTTTATGGCAAATGAAAGTAATAACAAAATGCAAATACTAATCCAATCTGTAACTAATATAAGCAGTTCCTTTAAAAACTTTATGGAAGAAATAAATCACTTAGGAATTGAGATAAACCAGATTAACGAAATAACAACACTTATAAATAGTATTTCAAACCAAACGAATATGTTAGCATTAAATGCAGCTATTGAGGCAGCTAGAGCAGGGGAATCAGGTCGTGGTTTTGCAATTGTAGCAGAAGAAATAAGAAAGTTAGCCGAGCAGAGTAAAGTTTCATCAGAAAACATAAATAGACTAATAATTAGCATATCAAATGAATCTGAAGAAATAATTAAAAATACAGATATTGTTAATGGAGAATTAAAAGATCAGGTACAAATTATTAATGAGAATATTGACTCTTTCAGAAGGATAGTTCAATCAGTAGAGGAGATTGCGCCAAGAATTGATTCTATAAATAATTCTGCTACAAGTATAAATAAAGAGAAGAATTCCATACTAGATAAAATAGAGAGAGCTGCAGCTGTATCACAAGAAACAGCTGCAACTGGAGAAGAAATATCATCTTCTTCTCAGGAAATGAATGCATCATCTGAAGAAGTGGCACGTACAGCTGAGTATCTTGCAAATATGACGAAAAAAATGGCCACTGAGATAGATAAATTTGAAACATAAGATTTGGTGAATAGTAATCTTTGCATCTGTAGAATGAAGGATTTAGTACTGAAACTAAAATTAATTTCAGTACTAAATCCTAATTTTATTTCAATTATTTTAAGTTTACACTTCATTACCAGAGATAGGAGTATTAGAGCGGGTAGTCATGGGATAAATCTATATGTTACAATGAAGATAATTATGAAGTTTAGGTTTTTCATAAACAAATAGTGATAAATCATTCATATGTGAGGTGATTAAAATGAAGTATTCTGAAGCTGAATATAAAATATTAAATAACAATTCAAAAGAAGAATATATAATGATAGAGGGTAAATCTGCTAGTGGTAAAACTACTTTAGCAATAAAAAAGTACATACATATGGTAGAAGAAGAAAAAATTAATAGTAAGGATATATTGGTACTTATAATGAATAGGTATCAGGGACTAACTTGGAAAAGAGAATTATGTTTGAAAAACTCTGGAGAGATGAAAATACTAACATATCAGGGGTTTGTAAGGAAAGAACTTATAAAGTACTGGCCTATTGTAGAGAAAAACTGTAGCAAGGTTAGAGCTGGTAAAATAAGACCGGAGTTTGTTTCAGCAGATACTGCAAATTATATGATGGAAGTACTAGTAGATTATTTTAGAAAGAAAAAAGGCTATTTTATGAACATAACATCAACTTCTAGTAGAATAGCATCAGACTTAGTTTCTAACATAAGCAAAGCTTCCCTATCGTTAATTGGTATTGATGAAATAGGAACCAGATTATATAATTCTCTACAGGTTAAAGAAGTAATCACAAGAAAAACCTATAATCACATGGATGAAGTAATAGAACATTATATAAACAGTTTTTTAAAGCAGGGAGCAGTAGATTATGGTATAAGTGTTTATTTATATAATGAATATCTACTTAATGATGAAGTTTATAGAAAACATCTAAAGAAAATTAAATATCTCATAGTAGATGATTTAGATGAAATTTCACCAGCTGAATTGGAGCTTATAAATATTTTAAGAGAAAATGTGCAACAAGCTTATTTGTTCAATAATCCTGAAGGAGCATTTTGTACTTATTATGGTGCTGATAGTAAATATCTAAATGAAAATATTAGATTCCATTATGGAAAAATTAAATTAGACGAAAGTTTTTCATGTAATAAAGAATTTATAAATTTCGTAGATAAAATTAATGAAAGAACTGTAAATATAATGTCCCAATGGGAAAGTAAGATACCTGCATACTCTGATATGTCATCACAGTTAAGAAGTGAAATGATAGATAAAATAGCAGTGAAGATAGAAGAGCTTATAAAAGAAGGTATGAACCCACAGGACATAGTAGTTATTTCGCCTTTTAATGATTTTATATTAGGATATGAAATACAAAGCAAATTAAAAAATATAGACATAAGTATAATAAATACCTCTAAAAAAAGTAGACTAGTAGATAATCCTTATGTACATTGCTTAATTGTAATAGCCGCACTCTGTAATAAAAATTTAGATATTAATTTAACTGTTGATGATTATAGAAAGTTTTTTGCTATAATATTAGGTTTAGATTTGATAAAAGCATCTATACTTTCAAAGTGTGCAATAATAGATGGAAATATGCAGGAGTTTGAGGAAAAAACTATTGATAGAATAGGGGATAGATATATTGAAAAGTATAATTATCTAAGAGGACGGATAGAAAATTATAGGGAGCTAATAAAAGAAAATGGAATGCCTTTAGATGAGCTTTTTAGAAGAGCGTTTTTAGAGCTATTGATTGTTCTTCCAGGGGCCGAAGATAATATTTCAATATGTAAAAATTTAAGTGAAACTGCGGAAAAATTCATCGGTGTATTAGTGCAGTTTAATACAATAGATAATCCAGAAGAAAAGTTTTTAAAGTTTATAAGAAGTGAGGCACAAGATTTTTATTCTCTAAGAGAGCTTGAAGAAATTACTTTAAATTTAAATGGGGTAGTGATAACTAATCCATATAACTTTCTTACATCTAATTTTAGCAGCAAAGCCCAAATATGGGCAGATATAAATAGCAGTATGTGGTCACCAAGAAGTGTTAAAGAACTTACTAATACCTATGTTTTAAGGAATAGTTGGAATATAGATAGTATTTACACTGATGAAATAGAAGATCAAAATAAGCATAATAATTTAATATCTATAATCAAATCTCTCATGAGAAAATGTAAAGAGAAAATTTATTTTTATGGCAGTGAGTACTCTATTAATGGATATGAACAACAAAGTACATTTTCCGATATGATTATAGATATTTTAAGTGAAAGAAAATAATGGAGAAAAGAGGTGATAAAAGTGAACTTTAGAGAAGACCAAAAACCTATAATGCAATATACAGGAGGTACAATGGCCGTACCGGCAGTTCCTGGAGCAGGAAAAACCTTTGTTGTAGCTAATCTGGCAGCAAAAATAATTGAAGAGAAAAGGCAGAAACCAGGAAAAGTTCTTGTAGTAACTTATATGAACAGTGCGGTAAATAACTTTAAAAGCAGAATAAGCTCAGTGTTAAATGATAAGGGAATATCAGCAACTAATTCTTATGAAGTTATGACCATACATAGTCTTGCTATGAAAATACTAAGAGATAGACCAGACATTGTTGGAATTAATGAAGAATTTGGGGTAATAGATGAGGTAAAAAAGATTTTTTATTTAAATGAATGTATTAATGAATGGAGGAGAAGAGGAGGAGGGGAGAGAGTATTTAGATCTTTTCTATCAGACTATGGTGCAAAAAAATATGATGAAAAAGGATCTGATTGGTGGAAAAGCTTCTTAAGTGTAGTAGATATTCTAATCAGTGAACTTAAGCTCAATGATATTTCTCCAGGAAAACTTAAGAATATTGAGAAGGATTTAGAGGAGGATAGCATTATTAAGGCTATATCCTATATTTATGATATATATACACAAAAGCTTAAGTTGGAAGGGTATATAGATTATAATGATTTATTGATTTTATCCTATAAGGCTCTTTTGAGGGATGAAAAGTTAAGAGAGAAATTTCAGAGTAGATACAGTTTTGTATTCGAGGATGAATGTCAGGATTCAAACTTAGTACAGTGTAAGATGTTGGCTTTGCTTGCGGATAACAACAAGAACTTAGTTAGAGTTGGGGATGTTAACCAAAGTATTATGGGAACTTTTACGTCTTCAGATCCTAGATTTTTTTCGGATTTTTGTAGTCAATCTGAAAGAAAGTATGTTATGAATATGGCTGGGAGGAGTTCGAAAGAAATTATAGACTTAGCAAATTATTTGGTATCCTATACTAGAGAAGAACATCCAGAGGAAAAGTGTAGAGGCGCTTTATCATATCAGAAAATAGCATTGGTATCAGGAATGAAAGACTTTAAAAATCCTGAGCTAAGTGAATATGGAATTTATGCCTATACCTTAAGTTCATGGAATAAGGTGAAAGAAACTACTCTAAAAGCCATATTAAATTTTAGAATTAAGCATCCGGATAAAACAATAGGCGTGCTAGTTCCTTTTAACAACCATGTAAGTGAAATATCTAAAGAATTAAGAAGAATGAATATAGAGTGTGATGAGCTATCAACTAGCTCAGAAAAAAGAATTAAGGTAACCAATGTTCTAGGATATGCACTAGGTTTTTTAGGAGAACCAGATAATATTTATAAATTTAAAATTTTAATAGATACTCTTTTAGAGGAAAATAGTGATGATAAAAATTTATTGATGAACTTTATATTAAAGCATAAAGTTGAAAATCTAGTATATTGGAAACTTAGTAGTCCAATTCCAGAAAGTTTACTACATAGTGATTTATTTAAGAAGTTTGAAGAGAAGACAAATATAATAAGAAATATGATAGAGTGTAATCAGAGTTCACTAGATAATTTAGTTTTATATATAAGCAGTATATTAAACCTCAGTGTTGAAGATAAAGCTATGGCACAGGCAGTTGCTTCTTATGCTAAGTTTGCCATAAAGGATACTCCAGATTTAACCTTAGAAGAGATTTCAGATCAGCTTTTAGATAATAAGAATTCAGTATTTAGGCATGTAGCGGATGTAATATATGATCTTCAGGGATATGAGCCAGCTCCAGGAAGGGTAACAGTAGCTACTTGTCATAAATCTAAAGGACTAGAATGGGACTGTGTATTTTTAGCATGCCTGACTGACTATAATTATCCAGCTTCCCTCAGTGGTAAATTCAGATCCGATTATTTTTACTTTAAAGATAGTCTTAGAAATCCTGTAGCCATTGGAAAAGCGGAGATAAGGAGAATACTTGGAGAAAATATAGATGGCAATCCATTTATTCAAGCTAAAGTAGATGTGCTAAATGAAAAAATAAGACTCTTATATGTTGCAATAACAAGAGCTAAAGAATATTTAGTGGTAATGACACATCATGAAAATGAAGGTAATAGGAAAGATAAGCCCTCAAAATATTTTAATATTCTTAAGGAATTTATAGAAAAAAACAGATTGGAGAGTGATGATAAAAAATGATGGATATAAGAAAGTTAAACTATTTCTATTATAGTCAAAACTCTTTAAATACTTTCAGCAAGTGCCCACTTAAGTTCAAAATGCAGTATATGGAGGATATATCCTGGAAAAATGATTCTCCTATGGATGTGGAATATTACAAAAGTATGAAGGTAGGTTTGAATTTTCATTTGATTTGTGAAAGATACTTTTCTGGGCTTCCTCTTGGTATTGAGGACTGCAGTGAAGAATTAATTAGATGGACCAAGGCTCTTGAAAGCAAAATGCCTCTTAAGGAAGAAAATTTGTACTTTCCTGAATTTGAAATCAAGATGATAAAGAATCATATAAAACTTCAGGCTAAATATGATTTGATTATTATAAAACCTCAAGGACAAGTTGAAATTTGGGACTGGAAAACTGAAAATAGAAAACTTAACAGAAAAGATATGGAGAAGAGATTTCAAACTATTGTGTATACCTATGTTTTAAAAGAAAGATGTAAAGAACTATTAGATATAGATGTTAATGCTGAAAATATCAAGATGATTTTTTGGCAGCCTCAATATGAAGAAAAAAATATAGAGATAAATTATTCTCAACTGCAGCATGATAAAAATGAAAAATTTATTGAAGAAGTTATAAATAATATTAATAGTTATGATTTTGAAAAGGATTTTAATAAGGAATTATATGTTAAACAGTGCGAATTTTGTGAATTTAATTATTTTTGTAATAATGGAAAAGTTAGTTTTAATTCTTTAGAAAGTGAGAGTTAACGGTAACTGCTCATCGGATGAAATTACTAAGTTAGGTGAATTAAGTATAAAGTACTCTAAGTGAGGAAGTGGCTGGTTTTGATTATTTTTTGAATATTCCGCAAAAGAACAAAAAATGATTTTTTTCGATTATAATTACATAAGATATTAATGAAATGGGGAGATATCTTATGGAAATAAATGGATTTATTTTGTCTAAACATAATGAAGTTGAGAAGTTCCATTATGGTATAAAATTAATGCCATCTAGAACTTTAGATAAATTGACCGACAGTATGATTATCTCTAGAGAAAAAAGTATTAATAAAATGGACAGTTATACTATATGCTTTAAGAGAAAACAGGGTATTAAAGTGGTTTCAAATGATTTTATTTTATCTGAGAAATCCTTTGAAGACTATATGGAGTTTTTGCTTTCATTTAACGGAGAACTTCTTAAAGCAGAAAAAAATATTAAGTCAGAATTTATTGTGGACAAAGGTGGTAAAATAACATTATCGTTCCTAAACAAGGATTATATAAAAATATCCTCTGAAAAAATAGAAAATAATTCTTTGAATAAGGTATTCTTTACTTTATTAAGAAAAGAATTGTTAGTGTATATTACAGTTTTAAAGGATATTTATTCTGAAAAAGAAATAGAAAGTTCTTTAAATTATTCAATGGGTTACTTAATAAATCCATTGAGTAGGTCAGAGAGAAAGCAGTTATATCTAGATGCACTTTATGCATTTATTGACAGTGCCTTAGATCACAGAAATAAGCATGCCTTTGATATGTTATCAAAGGAAATTCAAAGGGTATTAAATTATTAAAAATTTTTTATCCGATGACTAGCCGCTCTAATACTCCATCGCAAGGTGCGTATGTGATTCGCACCAGATCAGAGATTTGGGCTCTCTGCTTTTCTCGAAGATGGAGTACTAGAGCGGTATTATACCTCGTAGTGTAAGCTAGCTTTCTCATCCTATTATTCAAAACATATCATGTCTATTTTATTATAGAATTCTACATCTATATTATGAGTAATTGAAAGGCTTTTGTCCTTTCTAAATCTAATTACTTCACTTTTCATAGTATCTCCATAAACACCATCTAGATCCCATGGATAATAACCTGCATTTTTCATTTTCCTTTGAACCTCATATACATCAGAGCCTCTAGCGCCTGGAAGAAGAGTTCTAAAGTTATTAACTAAAAGCCCATAGGGTCCGCCATATATTGTCACCATTGTACCGGGATTTACACAATCATAAAGGTCTTCTACATCTCGATTTAACATTCTAATGCATCCAAGGGATTTGGGTGTACCAATTGACAAAGGTTTATTGGTTCCATGTATTCCATATTTGCCCCAAGGAACATTTAAGGCCATCCAGCGTGAGCCAAAGCCTTTACCCCAATTTGAAGACTTGCTTACAATTGCCCATGTTCCTATAGGAGAAGGAGTTGTTGCTTTACCACAAGCAACAGGGTAGCTTTTTATTATTTCATTTGTATTTTCATTTATCAAAAATAGTCTTAAGTCGGTTAAATCTACTAGTATACTATATTTATTTTTTAGTGCTACTGAGTTATTATTCACACTATATGATTTTATAGTCAAGGGAAAAAAGGAAATAGATATAAAAATACATATTTTAAGTAGAAACAAAAAATTACGTCTTTTCATTTAAAACACCTCTTAGAAGCCTATTAGTATAATAAAATTTTATAGTTAAATATATACAGTTTTAGATCTCTAATTTACAATTTTATAGTCTGATTATTTTGATACTCTAAAATGATATTCAAGAGTATCATTAGTAATAGGTTGAAATTCATAACCTAAATCCTTATAATACTTTATTATATTTGGAAGTGCATCACATGTATTTTTATTAGGTTGATCACAATGGGCAAGTAAAAATATTCTATTTGGATTAATGCATTTTTTAGTAGCTTCTTTATATAACTTGGCTGAAGATGTATTGTAATCAATTCCATCAGATAAACTTAGGTTCCAGTCATATATTTTGTAGTTACGCTGATGGAGTTTTTCAAGAAGGCTGGCGCTTAAGTGTTTTTTACTTCCAGAAGGAAATCTTATTGCTTTAGGTTCAATGTTAACAATTTTTTTAATCTCTTCAGAGGTTTTATCCATTTCTTCTATAAAAGCATCTTCGCTAGAATAAATTTGTCTATACTTATGAGTGTAAGTGTGAAGTCCAATTGTATGCCCTTCGGTATGTATTCTTTTTAAGATATCTTCTCTACCTTGAATTTTGCTACCAACCAAGAAGAAAGTGGCTTTTACATTTTGTTCTTTTAAGGTATCTAAAATTTTATTTGTTACTACTACACTAGGCCCATCATCAAAGGTTAAATAAATAATTTTTTTTTCATTATTTATAGTTATATCTTTTAATTGAGTATCAACACTTAGAGTTGAAGTTTTAGATGGAAACATATAGTTGACTAAAATATAGGTACATATTAAAAAGGCAATTAAAATTAAGTTTTTTTTAGTTTTCAAGTGTTATTCCTCCTTTTTAATTAGCAATAAAGTTATTTTTATCCGATGACTACCCGTTCTAATACTCCCATCTTCTTCAAAGTGGGAGTAAAGAGCGGTTACGTCCCTGGATTCGTTCAACTAAGAATCAGGTGGAGTTTGAAACTCTATCTGATTCAAGTTTTCACTTCATAGAGTATTAGCTATTAATATGAATAAGAAAAAACCTAATTTTATTATCTCCCCATCCTAAATCCCAAGGTACATGATACCTATCGGTAGTATGAGAATTAACTAAAGGATAGCCGTGAGAATCATGGCTTGTAATTATTGAAAAGTGATCAATGTTACCCTTTTTCTCATAACATACAAGGTCTGCTAATTGAATTTTTTGTATAATACCACCAGGATATTCTGGTTGGGGTTCTGTAAGTTCTTTAAAAGCACCATGCTTTATAACACTTCCTCTACCGCTAGATATCAAGTAATTTTTCAAACCATCAGCATTCACCCATGCTGTAGTGCCTTGACTATTTCCGTACTGGTAATATTGGCAGCGCCAAATAGAATCCATTGGAAGACCGCCAGCCTCCTTATCCGCTAATACCTGAGATGCAAAATTTGTGCAATCACCACCGATACCATTAAAGTCTCTATATTTCTTATTGTAGTCAAAATCATTTCTACTGCCCCAAGCAGCTCCACAAAATTTGTCAGCATATTCTACTGCTTTTTCTCTATTATAATTGAGTTTTTTGGAGTTTGACATATTAAATGTATTTGGGTAGATATTTTCATCCTGTGAATTATAAGTATCTTGCCAATTAGGAGGTATAAGGCTTCCCAGTGTTTCTCCAGAATAAGCCTGCAATGCATCTTCAAAACAATCGGTGTAACAGTCGTTATAAACTTTCCACTTATCATTTTTTTTAGTAAGGCTTAAAGTATGTCTAATTCCTATTCCAAAGGAATTAGTAACAGGTGTTACATCTTGAGGATAGATATAATCAAACTTATAGCTCTCTTCCAAAGCTATTTTTAGCACTTTATCCCCAGGATAAATTTTTTTAATTCTAACTGTAGATTGAACATTATTAAATTTTATGCCTCTTTGTTTAGACCAATCTTGTAGATATTTAACTCGTTTTATCTCATGTTCATGAGCCCGTTGACCATGTTTTTGGGAGGTATCAAAATAGTCTTTCAAAGCTACTAAATCTCCTGTAACAAATACAGAGGAACGTTTATTATAGATGGTTTCTACTTTTGTTTTTAATTCATTCTCGTCATATGAGTTAACTGGCAATGAGAGAATAGGAGATTGTAAGGCTAAAACTGTATTTTTTCTATGTATTGTAGTAGATGATATAACAATTAATAAAGTTATAAAAATATGGATAATAAGTTTTTTCCTATTCTTTGAATGCAAGTTAAATGCCTCCTTGTATTTATATTGTTATAAAGTAAGTATGTCATGTACTTTTTTTAGTATTTACTCTTTTAATAATTGTGATGTATACAAAATTGTGTTGTGTAAGAAAGAATTATGTAGTATAGTAGAAAAATGTCAGCGTATTTATTAGCCTTAAAAGGAAAAAAATAAAGAAGAGCAAAAAAACTTAAGTTTTAGTTTATTTTTGTAATAATAAAATTTTTATAGAAACAGGTGTTAAAAATGAAAAATATAAGTAGTTTTGAAGAATTGAATATAAGTGAAGATATATTAAAGTCACTAAAAAACATGGGCTTTAAAAATCCATCACCAGTGCAACAAGAGGCAATACCTCCAGCTTTAGAGGGCAAAAATATAATTGTAAAATCTCAGACCGGTACTGGAAAAACAGCAGCATATGGAATACCTGTATTAGAAAAAATAGAATTGGAAGAAAAATTAGTGCAGGTAGTAGTACTTACCCCTACGAGAGAATTGGCTGTTCAAGTATCAAAGGAAATAGATAACTTAGGAAAATTTAAAAGAATAAGAAGTACAGCAATTTACGGAGGACAGCCTATAGACTTACAAACAAGAGTGTTAAAGCAGAGAGTTCATATAATTGTAAGTACACCAGGAAGGATACTTGACCATATAGGAAGAGGAAACATAGACCTTTCTAAAGTAAATACTGTAATCATTGATGAAGCAGATCAGATGTTTGATATGGGATTTATTAATGATGTGGAAGCTATAGTTGATAAGACACCTAGTAACAGACAAATGATGCTTTTTTCAGCTACTATTTCAGAGAAGGTAGAAAGAATTACAGAAAAGTACATGAAAGATGCAGTAAAAATTAGTATTACTCCTGAAGAAGTTACTGGAGAAAAAATAGATGAGAAATACTACATGATGGATGAAAAATTTAAGTTTACCAGTCTTTGCAGAATATTATGCAGTGAAGAAGTGGATTCTGCTATCATATTCTGTGAAACAAAAGCCAATGTAGGTATGTTATCCAGTAAAATGAGAAGAAAAGGCTTTGAAGCCTATGAGCTCCATGGAGATCTTACTCAAGAGGAGAGACTAGACACTATAAATAAATTTAAACAAGGTGAATTTAATTTACTAGTTGCTACTGATGTAGCAGCAAGGGGAATAGATGTAGATGATGTAACCCATGTTATAAATTATGATATACCTCTTTATACAGATAGTTATGTACATAGAATTGGCAGAACTGCAAGAGCTGGAAAAGCAGGAAAGGCAATAACCTTAGTTACTCCAAATCAGCTTAGATTTTTAGAATCTATACAAGAATTTATTGGCCATAATATACCACAAGGAGAAATTCCAACAGAAGAAGTAACCACCGAGTCTATTAAAAAGTTTAATTTGAGATTAAAGAGTATAAAAATAAAGAAAAAAGAAAAGAAAGCTGATGTTGGTAGTGAAATAACAACACTTTACATCAAGGCTGGAAAGAAAAATAAGATAAGACCAGGTGATTTAGTAGGTGCAATTTTAGGTGCAACAGGTTTAACATCAGATATTATAGGAGTAATAGATATTTATGACCACTATACTTATGTGGATATAATGGGTGGTCATGGAAACGAAGTGCTGGAAAAACTTAAAGAAGGTACTATAAAAGGTAAGAAATTAAAGATTGAGAAAGCTAAGAGATAAGGTGGAAATTTCAATTAGATTGGAGTTCAAACTCCACTTAATTCTTGAATAAAACAACAAAGGCTGTTGAATACTCAACAGCCTTTTAATAAAGATTAATTATCTTCTGAAACCTCTATTGTTTTGTTGTTTTCTAGCTCTTCTGCAATCAGGGCATCTTGTTGGTTCATTTTCGAAACCCTTTTCTTTGTAGAAAGCTTGCTCGCCTTCAGTGAATACGAAGTCTTTTCCGCAATCTTTACATGCTATTGTTTTATCTGCCATTTCAACATTCCTCCTTTTTTCAAAAATAAGGATCTAATAACTCACAAATAACACTTTTCCGAAAAAGGAGATGTTGTTTATGATATTAAACCTTTGCAATCAAATTGATTACTTATCAAATATACCATATCACAATGTATTATGCAATAGAAATATTACATTAAAATACATATATATCGATATTTTATATGGGAAATTTAGCTTATATTGAGTATGTGTTACTTAAACTTTAGTGAAATTAAATGCATTCTTAAGAAAAGGCTATATATAACATATAAAATTGTCAATTTTTCTTAAGTCTATTTCAAAGTTAACCCAGTCTGAACCATTCCATCTCCAACCTATAGCATGCCCTCCACCGATGAAAGTTATCCACACCCAAAAAGACATGTTATCTCTAAACCATATATATGTTTTTTTAAACATACAGGCTTTTAATAAAGTATGATCAATTCCAAATCCAGTCATTGGTAATGTTTGTGATTGAGATTTTAGGGGGATAAAGCCTGGAGGAGGTGTAGTTGGAGGAGCTGCTGTCATCGATCCGCTGCCACTAATTACAAGTGGCGAACATTCGGAACCTCACCTAGAGCGATCAAAGTTCATTTTTACACTCTCCTATATAAAAGATTGCACTATATATTATGTTATGTTGGGAAAAAGTGTTAGCATTATTAAATTATTTACATATAAATATTAAAGAATGAATAACAAGGGTATGATGAAAATATGATAATTGACTTTTCGTATGCAAAAAAGAATATTGATTTTGTTCAAGGATATATTCTAAAGGGTCCTTTTTATAGATGCAGCTATATTAGGTACAAAACATTATATAAAAACCCAGCTACTGGAACAGAAAATGTTGAAATATACAATTTTGAACCTAGAGGAAAAAGTAGAGCTTCTGTACTTATATTACATGGATTAGGCAGCAGAAATGTAAAGTTTATGATGTGGATGGGCACTCACTTAGCTTCAGTAGGTGTTAATTCGAGTATAATAATACTTCCAGGAAATTATACTCGTGTGGAGGATAAATCTGTTAGTGGAAGAAGTTACATTTGGCCTGATATTAATATAATGTATAAGTTTTGGGAACATGCAGTAGTTGATATCCAATCAACTATAGATTTACTGCAGCAGCAAAAGCTTTGGAATGAAAATAATTGCATGGTAGGGTACTGTCTTGGAGGAATGATTTCATCTATAGTTACTTCTTTAGATAAAAGGATTAACCAGACTATATTTATGGCTACAGGAGGTCATATACCTAAAATAATACACGAATCCAGTGTTACAGCTTTTGCACGAAGGCTTTTTGAAAAAGGATTTGAACCTAAGTATTATTTAAATGATAAAGAAAGATTATATAATATTTATAAAGAACAATATCCTATTGTGAAAAATATGACTTTATCTCAAATATTGAACAGCAGATTTATACATCCACTATTTAGAATAGATCCTCTTTCTTATGCACATTTCCTTGATAAGTCTAAAGTAACTTTTATTGATGCTTTATTTGATAAAACACTGCCTTTAAAAAGCAGATCTATGCTTTTTAGAGAAATGAGAGGTGCAACTAGGTATATAATACCAATGACACATGCAAGTTGGCTTCCTTTTGAATCATTCTTGGCACAATATATTTTACTGAAAGTAAATATTAATGATAAAAAATCTGCTAGTCTAGTTACAAAAAAACAGAAGATATTTGATTACATCAATGAGAAAATAATAAGTAAAATATGAAGTGTACCTGGGCTTATATGGAGATGTTAAAAGAGGATAGTGGTAAAATAGAAAAAGTTTTAATATTTAATCATTGAAAAATAGTAGTAATTATGTTATGATTTTCATAATATAAAAATTAAATAGCACTAGGGGGGCCCATGTAATGGGCTGAGATAGAACTGTTAGTTTCTGACCCTCATAACCTGATTTGGATAATTCCAACGTAGGGAAGTTACTTTGTATAGGTAATATAATGCAGATTGTAATCTGGATTTATTGCTATTAAAGTGTTTATGAGGGAGCCGTTTATGGCTTCTTTTTTATTTATTCGAACTATGAATTTAGTACACTTTAATATTCAAAGCAATGTTTAGAACTGATATTATCTACAGGTAAAGTTATTAAAATAACTAAAGGTTGTGGGGTGTAATCATAGAAATTTTATCTCTTTGCATAAAGGACTTGTCTAATGCTAATTAATTTTAAAAAAATATAGAGGAGATGGAAATAATGAATTATACAACACAAATGGATGCAGCTAAAAAAGGAATAGTTACAAAAGAAATAGAGATAGTAGCAGAAAAAGAAAGAATGGATGTAAATAAATTAATGGAGCTTGTTGCTGCAGGAAGAGTTGCTATACCAGCAAATAAAAAACATAAATCAATAAGCCCAGAGGGCGTAGGAGAAGGGTTAAGAACTAAAATAAATGTTAATTTAGGTATATCAAAGGATTGTAACTGTATAGACAATGAATTAGAAAAAGTAAAAGTGGCTTTAGATATGAAGGCTGAAGCTATAATGGATTTAAGTTGCTTTGGAAAAACAGAAGAATTTAGAACAAAATTAATAAATATGTCTACTGCAATGATTGGTACAGTACCTATTTATGACGCAGTGGGTTTTTATGATAGAGAGTTAGCTAGTTTAACTGTAAAAGAACTTTTAGACGTAATTGAGAAACACGCAAAAAATGGTGTAGACTTTATGACTATTCATGCGGGAATTAATAGAGAAACTGCGGCAGTTTTTAAAAGAAATAAAAGACTTACTAACATTGTATCTAGAGGAGGAGCTTTAATGTTTGCATGGATGGAATTGAATGGCAAAGAAAACCCATTCTACGAGCATTTTGATAAAGTTTTAGATATATGTGAAAAATATGATGTAACTATAAGTCTAGGAGATGCTTGTCGTCCGGGCTCCATAGCGGATGCTACAGATGCTAGCCAAATTAAAGAATTGATGACTTTGGGGGAACTTACTAAAAGAGCTTGGGAAAGAAATGTACAAGTTATGATAGAAGGACCTGGACATATGAGTTTAGATGAAATACAGGCTAATATGCTTCTAGAAAAGAAGTTATGTCACAATGCACCTTTTTATGTATTAGGACCTCTAGTTACAGATGTAGCGCCAGGTTATGATCATATTACTTCTGCTATTGGTGGAGCTTTAGCTGCAGCTTCAGGAGCGGATTTCTTATGCTATGTAACACCAGCTGAACACTTAAGACTTCCAAACTTAGAAGATATGAAAGAAGGTATTATTGCATCTAAGATTGCGGCACATGCTGGAGATATAGCAAAGGGAATTAAAGGTGCAAGAGAATGGGATAATGCTATGAGTCAGGCAAGAAGAGAATTAGATTGGGAAAAGATGTTTAGTTTAGCTATGGACCCAGAAAAAGCAAGAAGATATAGAGAAGAGTCAAAACCTGAAGATGAGCATACCTGTACAATGTGCGGAAAGATGTGTGCTGTTAGAAATATGAATAAGGTATTAAACGGAGAAAATATAAATGTTTTAAGAGATGATGAGTAGATTTCCAAATCTAAAGTTCGACTTAGTGACGGTATTCCTATGGATATGCCCTATTTGAATGAAAAGACCCTCTAGAAAGCTTCAAAAAGGCTTTCTGGAGGGTTCTTCGTATTTTGGTTAATCGTCACAACTAGAACAGCTTGAGGAAGAAGAACAGCTGCTACAATCACTTTGTTCAGGCTTAAAAACTGGCTCCAATGAAAATGTTCCAAGGCCATTTTCCTCACCACATAGTAGTATGAATCCACTATATTGGATAAAAAGATTTCTATCAACTAAAAAAGTTATGTCATCAACTTGTTGAACTAAATCTTCGTCTTTTGGACTATCTACAGTTATATTAAATATTGGACCATGACAAGACTTACCTGCAGCATAAATTCTTATTACTTTTGCTGGAACGTTTTTCTCTTCTAAGAACTTATTAAATTGTTCATATGCTAAATTAGTTATCTTTAAAAAATTCATAAATATAACCCCTTTTCCACTGTAAATTTTATCCGATGACTACCCGCTCTAATACTCCCATCTTCCCCAAAGTGTACATTGCGAGCGGTTACGTCCCTGGATTCGCTCAACTAAGAATCATATGATTCAAGTTTCACTTCATGTATATGATATAAATTATAAACTAAAATGGAACTAATTTAAAGATATATGTTTAGTAACCTTTTAGTTGCTAATATTATGTGCTTAATTTTTTGATTGTAGTTAAATATTTATGATAGAATATAATAAAGGTGAATTATGTCGATAAAACTCATATTATTGCAAGGAGGATACATCATTGAAAAAATATTTGGCTTTTGTGGTTATTGCTATAGTCTCAGTATTTTTATCATATAAATATGTCTATATAATTAGAAATAAAATGTCAATTTATAAGGATAATGTTTCTTACATGACTAAAGTAGATGATAAGTTTTTTTATGTATATAAATATGGGAAATGGAAGAAAGAATTTATTAAAGGTGTTAACATAGGAGCTGCAAAGCCCGGTGCTTTTCCAGGAGAATTAGCGGTTACAAAGGAAGAATATAAGAGATGGTTTAAGCAAATAGCAGATATGAATGCTAATTCTATAAGAGTCTATACAACGTTAAAGCCAGAGTTTTATGATGCCTTATATGAATATAACAAGGAAGCCATAAAACCAATATATATATTTCAAGGGGTTTGGGTTAATGAGGAAGATATTTCAAATCTTATGGATGCTCAAAACAGTAAAATAAAAGATGCCTTCAAAGAGGATACAAAGAATCTGGTAGATGTTATACATGGAAATGCTAATTTACCTGCTAAAAAAGGGTATGCAAGCGGTGTTTATACTAAGGATGTATCCACTTATGTAATGGGATGGATATTAGGAATAGAGTGGGATCCTCATTTTGTAGAGAATACAAATCTAAGCCATCCAAAGGAGAATAGCTTTGAGGGTAAGTATTTATATACAGAAAATGCATCTCCTTTCGAAGAATTTTTATGTGAAGTTGGTGATTACGCAATCCAATATGAAACAGATAAATATAATATGCAAAGGCCTGTAAGTTTTACTAACTGGGTTACCACAGATACTTTAAGTCATCCAAATGAACCACTAAAAAATGAAGATATGGCTTCAGTGAATACAGAACACATAAAGAAAAAAGAAAGCTTTAGACCGGGCTTGTTTGCTTCTTATCATGTATACCCTTATTATCCTGATTTTATGAATTATCAGCAAGAATATAGCAGCTTTAAAGATAAGGATGGTAAAGTAAATACCTACAGAGCTTATCTTAAAGACTTAAGAAAAGAACATAGTGTACCAGTATTAGTTGCTGAGTTTGGAATACCAGCATCTAGAGGCAAGGCTCATGAGAATATACATATGGGATTTAATCAGGGGAATGTAGATGAAAAAAAACAAGGTGAAATGGATGCCTTTATGTTAAACAATATATATGAAGAAGGCTATGCAGGAGGTCTAGTTTTTACCTGGCAGGATGAATGGTTTAAAAGAACATGGAATACTATGGACTTAGATATTCCAGACAAAAGGGCTTATTGGTCAAATGCTCAAACTAATGAACAGGAATTTGGACTTCTGGCTTTTGAAACTGGTAAAGATAAGAGTATATGCTATGTTGATGGAGATACAAAAGACTGGAACAAGGATAATCCAATAGTACAAAATAATAATTTTAAACTATATACTAAATCCGATGAAAAGTATGTATATTTTATGGCAGATATTCCAGGGTTCAATTTTGATAAGGATTCTTTACTAGTTCCTATAGATATAGCACCAGAGCAAGGAAATTCAGCTTATAAGGAGTACGGAGTTAGCTTCAAAAGGCCTGTAGATTTTGTAATAGCTTTAGATAACAAAAATGGCTCTAGAGTTCTTGTAGATTCCTACTACGATTCATTTTATTATATATATGCGAAACAGTTAAAAATGATAGAAAGTAATCCGTCATATGAAACGAAAGATAGTGGTAATTTTAACCCTATTTATCTCTGTTTAAATAAAGAATTATATCTACCTCAAGATAATAAAACCATACCGTTTTCTAAATATGAGACCGGTAAGCTAGTACAGGGAGATGGCAATCCAGAACACAAGGAATACAATTCACTTGTAGATTTCTCCGTCAAAGATGATAAGGTAGAAATAAGAATACCTTGGCAGCTTTTAAATGTTATGGATCCATCAACAAAAATGATAATGGATGACCTCTATGAAAAAGGAATTAAATCAGTTAAAATACCAGGGTTTTATACTGGTGGAATATTAATAAAAGATAACAGTACTGTAGATAATAGTGAGATGAAGCTTTTTTCATGGAAAGAGTGGGAACTCCCTGAGTACCATGAGAGGTTGAAGCCTTCTTATTATATATTAAAAAAAGCATTTGAAGAAATTGGAGAGAACTAAAATGTTAAGAAATAAAGAGGTTTATGACGCTTATAAAAATATCTTAGATATTATAAATACTCTAAATAAACGGAATGAAAAGGATATGGATGTAGAATTCGTGAGGATTTTAAGAAATACATTAATAAAACTTCTTGTACTTTCTTCTGAATATAATATGACGAATATACGAGAGGAAATAAATAGGATAAGTTATTTGCTGGAGGTAGAAGTTAACTTAAGCTATTACAGCACTCTAATAAATTGTTTGTTAAAATGCAAGAATCATATTGAAAGTGTACTTAACAGGAAAAATGTTGTTATATTTTCAAAAGGTAATCAGAAATTTAAAATACTTCAGGATATGCTTGAAAAAGAGGGCTTTAATGTGTTTTTAGAAGGTGAAAATAAAGATATATTAGAAACTATAAAGAATATAAATCCAGAAGTAATTGTTGTGGAAGATGATGAAAAAAATAATGGTATGACCTTATTTAAAGTGCTAGAAGATGATGGTATTTTAAGTAACATTCCTATATTTGTTATAGGTCCTGACGATATTCAATTGAAGGTAGAGGTGCTTTCACAGGGGGCTGTAGACTATTTAAGTCATAAGTTTAATAGTGGGGAACTATTCTTTAAAATTAAAAATATAAGCAAGCTTAGGAAAAGTTACATTGAAAATAGTATATATGATTCTCTCACTGGAATATATTCTGAAAGATATGGAAAAGTTTTAGCTGATAAGGAATTTGAAAGAATAAAATTTCAAGGCGGAAAAATGAATGTATTTATGTTAGATATGGATGATATGTCTCAAATTAATAAGAAAAAAGGTAAAGAAATTGGCGATGAAATAATTAAGAATTGTGTAAATATATTCAGTAAGTACTTAACTAATCTGGATTTTATGTACAGAAAGTCTGGCGATGAGTTTATTTTAGTTATTTTTGATGGAGAACCAGCAGATGTATTACAGATTGGTCAAAAAATACACCAAGAGGTATTACAATTATCTGAGGCTTATCAAACAAAAATAAGTTTTTCCGGAGGAATATCCTTTATTACTAAGGATTCTAGCTCCTTTGATGATATATACAGTGAAGCTTATGAAAAACTTAAGAAGGCTAAGCGTAGTGGAAAGAGCAAGATTTATTCTAAGGCAGAGAAGTTAGTTAATCATCAAAGAAACTCATTACTTTTTGTTGATGATGACAAAATAATAATGTCCATATTGACAACAAGATACAGAAATAAAGGGTATGAAATATTCAGTGCAGAATCTGGTGAAAAAGCTTTAGAGATATTTAATAATAATCATATTGACATTATAATTACAGATTATTATATGCCTAATATGGCTGGCGATGAGTTTATTAAAAGAGTAAGAAGAATAAACAGCAAAGTAAAAATAATAGTTCTTTCAGGTCAAAAAAATGAAGAGTATATAAAAAGAGCATTAGATTTAGGTGCAGATGATTATATAACAAAACCTTTCTCACCTGTTGAACTAGATTTAAGAATTAGAAAGTTTATAAAGTAGCGGTGATAAATTGGAGATATTTATTTATTATTCAATAGTATTTTTTGGTTTAATAATTTTCTTTCTATATGCGTATCTTATCTTTCAGAAGTCAGTGCAAACACATAAAAATAAGAAGGAAATTGAATATTCCAGAGACTTAATACCTTATATAGATAACTTAATAGATAATATTTTAGAGGGAAGATATTTAAGTGAAGATAGTAAAGATTATTTAAAGAAAACTGTTAAAAATCCAATAAAGAGGGACATCATTATTAAAAGAAGTATTTACTATTTAGAAAACTTTAAAGGAGAGTTTATTTATAATATTACAGAACTATGTGAAGATTTAGGAATTGTAGATTATGATATACAAAATCTAAAAAGCCCCAATAAATATTTAAAAGCACTTGCATGCAAAAGACTTGGAGAATATAGAAGTAAAAAGTCCTTACACCACTTGTTAATGGCACTTCAGCTTCCTATCATTGATGTCAGATACAATTCCCTTATGGCACTGGCTAAAATAGGAGATGAAGCTGCTTTTATTGAAGCCTTTGAAAGTATAAATAACAAAGTAATTTTAAATGAGAGAAGTCTAATAGAGATTGTTGATAGTTTTGAAGGTGATAAAAAAAATATATATATAAAAATGATTTCATCTCCAAATGATTATTTAGCTGCTATATTTATTAAATCAGCAGGAAACTATATGGATGTATATATAGGTGAAGAAATCTCTAAGTATCTTTTTGTTGAAAACAAAGAAAAAAGGATTGCAGCAGTTAAAGCATTAGGAAATATGGCGTATTCTAGATATGTAGAAGATATAATCCAATTGCTAGAAGATAAAGAATGGGAAGTTAGAGCTGTTGCAGCAAAGGTATTGGCAAGATTCGGAGATGATAGAGCTGTTTATCCTCTTGTTAAGGCACTAACTGATAGACAGTGGTATGTAAGATTCAACGCTGCAGTATCTATTTTAAGCTTTGATGAAGGTATAGATATGATACCTTCTATATTTGAAGTTCAGGATAAATTTGCAAAGGATATTATTATTTCAGCTATTGAAAATTTGAACATGATGAAAGAAATTGAACTATATGAAAATTCAGATGATGAAAATAAGAGAAAAACAGCTATGTATATTAAGGAATATGCAAAATCTTAATATTAGGCTTAGGGTGATTAAATAAATGTATAATTTTATTAGAGAGCTTGTTCTAGGTTTTAACTATTTTGTTCTTTACTATGTTTTAGCAATAAATTTTATATATTTTATACAGCTTATTCTTTCTGCTTTTAGTTTACATGATTACATTAGTAAAATAAATTATTCAGACTATAGGAAGTATTCTTCTTCAGATAACATGCTGCCAGTATCTGTGCTGGTACCTGCATATAATGAACAAGAGACTATAGTAGACAATATAAATTCATTATTATCTTTAAACTATCCAGTATTTGAAATATTGGTGATAAATGACGGGTCAAAGGATGAAACTTTAGATAGGGTAATAGAGCATTTCAAATTAAATAAAGTAAATCAACCTGTTAGACATCTAGTAAAGACAAATAAAATTAGGAATATATACAGAAATATAGATATACCAAATCTTGTGATAGTCGATAAAGAGAATGGTGGTAAAGCGGATGCTTTAAATGCAGGTATTAATGTTTCTAGGTATCCTATTATAACATCTATAGATGCAGATTCAATTTTAGAAAGTGATTCATTGATAAAGATTATAATGCCATTTATTGAGGATAGATCAACTATAGCTGTTGGAGGAATAGTTAGAATAGCAAATGGAAATACTATTAAAAATGGAAAGGTTGAAAAAATAAGTCTTCCTAAAAATAGTTTAGCAACTTTTCAAGTAATAGAGTACCTCAGAGCCTTCTTAACTGGAAGAATGGGGTGGGATTCTATAGATTCACTACTTATTATATCTGGTGCCTTTGGTGCTTTTAAAAAAGATGCTGTTGCTGAGGTAGGTGGATATATTAAAACTATTGGTGAAGACATGGAGTTAGTTGTAAGACTACATGATTATATGAAAGCTAATAAGAGGGAGTATAAGGTAAAGTTTGTGCCTGATCCTGTGTGCTGGACCCAAGCTCCTGAAACAATAAAGGATTTGAGAAGTCAAAGAAGAAGATGGCAGATTGGGCTTATGGACAGCTTATTTAGGCATAAAAAGTTGCTTTTTAACCCTAGGTATGGACTTATAGGATTATTTGCAGCACCATATTTCTGGATATTCGAAATGTTAGGTCCGATAGTTGAAATCCTAGGATATATATTTATACCACTTTCGTATTTTTTTGGACTCTTAAATGTAAAGTATTTTATAATGTTCCTAATTGCTTCTATTTTATATGGAATAGTACTGTCAATAGGTGCTATTTTATTAGAAGAGTATACATTTAATAAATATTCTACAATAACAGATCTTTTTAAGCTTACTTTTTATGGTATTATTGAAAATTTTGGTTATAGGCAGATGACAACTTTATTTAGAATAGAAGGAATAATAAGATTTAAAAAATTTAAGGGTAGTTGGGGAACGATAAAAAGGAAAAATTTTGATTAATAATAATAGTTATATATAGACATACTATAAATGCGTGATAATTGGAAGCAAAATTTTAATAGGACATGATGAAGGGTTTTGTAGGGAATTTTGAGTAATCATAGCATAGAAAGTTAAGGAGGACATAAGTATGTCAAAAAGAAGTCATGTAGACTTAAGTAAATTGGATAAAGTACCGGTTGGAAAGCCATTTTCATATAGTGATGTAGTTGAGGATGATTTTCCAGATGAGAATCACACTGAGGATGGGAAAGTGTTTAAATCAGAAGTGGAAAGTGGTTTATATGGCTCAATAGTAGCTATTGAAGAGAGCGGCAGCCACTTAATCTATGAAAAAAAATTTCAGGATTTTTAAGGGAAACTACTAAAAGTTAATGAAATGCTAAAAAATTATTATGATAATCAATAATGAGACTCAGATGAATTATTGTCATCTGAGTCTTTATAATTCTTTTTGGGGATTATTCGCTCTAATACTACCATTTGATTCAAGTTTTACTTTATATATTGGGGTTAAATTAGTTGTAAAGAGGTGTTATAATATTATTGATACAAATTAAAACTTCAATCAGAGAGGGAGCCAATTCTATTTGGTTGAAGTTGACCAGTAGTTACAGGATAAAAATTTAGTCTAAAAAACATCAGTATAAAAAGTGAGGTATAAAGTATGAATAAAAAGGATTTAGCTGATTTAAGAAAAGAATTTAAATTAAACAGCTATATGATGCCTATTAAGGAGATATATAGTATATATTTAAAGAAAGACAATGGAGAAATCATAACAAGAGAGCTTAACTATTTTGAAATGATGGATATGGAAAAAAGAGAGCTTTATCTAGATAATTTCAAGAAAGTTTTAACTGGAACTATAGATGCAAAAATATTTGAGTTAGACTTTAAAATGTCCCATTTAGCTGAAACTGAAGATGAAGTTGCAGTAGATGATATTGATATGTCTGAACTGCAAAATCTTAATAATATTGATAATGAAGAAGGTAAAAAAGAAGCTGCTTTTACAAGTACTCAAACTATTCTTTACAACGCATTAAGTTCAGGACAAAGTATCGTAGAATACGCAGATATGATAGTAGAGAAGATGGCTAAAAACTACACGTATGAAACTGATATAGTTATAAATTTCGTTAAGGCCGAATATTTTAAAGGAAATAAAAAAAGAAGTGAAGAAGCTGATGAAGCAATAGATGATTATGTACAAGCTATTGAATTCATTTTATGCAGTGTAAATAAGGTTGACATACCTAAAAAGGTATTAAAATTTGATTATGCAGAAATGACCTTCAAACCAAACTCAGCCTTAGATACTGTAATAAACTTAAATTCTCCTCTTGATGGATTTATGTTTCCAAGCTTTAGTAGTGGATATGTAGATGTAAACAAAGTAGTATACTATTCTTCAAAAGCAAAGCAGATGAATACAGTTTTTGTAGAAGATATACTAGACTGTAGTATAAAACCTACTGGAATAGAAGAAAAAGAGAGTTTCAACGCCATACTAAATACAGTAGTTGGAGATAAAATAAAACCAGAGACTATGCAAGAAATATATGAAAGAATAAATGAAAAACTTGAATACCAGGAAGAGGAAGAAGATGAAGAACCTGTTGTTGATATGAAAGAAATAAAAAGTGTTCTAGAAGAAAGTGGTATTAAGGAAACCGAGAGTTTACAAAGTGCATTTGAACAGGTTTGTGGCGGAGATTATGAATTTAAAATCAAAAATATAGTTCCAGATTTTAATAGTAGATCTATAAAGATTGAGAATGAAACTACGAATATAACTATAACACCAAAGGAACTAAGCTCAATTAGACAAGTGAGAGATAAGAATGGAAAAAAATGCTTACTGATTGAATTGACTGAAGATGTTCAGATAAACGGATTTAAACTAGAAACGGAAGAAGTAGAAGATATACTAATCTAAGCAATTTATTCAAGGGAGTGATAGATTACTATGAAAACAAATTATAAAAGGACCCTTAGAGGGTATTCTTCTAATGAAGTTAATGAAAAAATCACTCAACTAAACATAGAATTTAAGGAAGAATTCAATAAATATAGTAGTGAACTATCTATAAGCACTGAAAATAATAAAAAATTGAAACAAGAATTGGAAGAGCTTAAATTGAAAATGAAATCATATAAAGAATCAAAAGAAAAGCTTCAAGAAGTTCTATATGGTTCATTTGTACAAGCATTCGGTAAGGTATATGACTCAGAAAAAATGTTAAATGAAATGATTGAATATAAAACACAAATACTTGAAACTCAGGAAAAAAAAGATTCGGAAATTAAGTCCTCAATAAATAAGCTTTTAAAGGAAGTTGACTGTATTATAGAGAAATGAAGAGTATACTAGTAAGATGGGAGTATTATAGAGGGTAGTCATGGGATGAAATTCATAATTTATTGGAGATTGTGGAGGAAAGGCTATGGATAAAACAGAGGCACAGCTTAAAGCACGTTTGTTTGGTTGTGATAGAGAAGAAGTAGATAAGCATATTAAAGATATAAAGTTAGCTAATAAAGAAAAAATAGAGGAATTGAAAAGAAACCTTTCAGCAATTAATGCTGAAAATGAGAAGCTTTCTGAGGAAATACAAAAATTAAAAGATGAAATGAAATTTGAAATGAAGTCAGAAAAATTCATGGAATTTGTTTTAAAAAAGTCGGAAGAAATTATACTAATAATAAACAAAGTTTCTAGTGATGAAATTTCTAGAATAACCCTATCAGGCAAAACACAAGAGTCAATATTTAATAAAAAAATCGAGGAATATAATAGTATTATAAAAAGCACCCAGGAAGACTTGAATATTCTACTAAAAAAGCAATTAAAAAAAAATGAGATTTTAAGTGAAGATGTAAAAAAATTTATTAAAGATAAATGTAAATGTGATTCAGTGAACTATGACGAATTGCAAGTTAATATACAAACTCCTCCAATAGAATATGAAGATACTCCACATACAGAAAATGTTGAAAACCATAGTGGTGAAGAAAGTTTTAAAAAAAGTGCAGATAATTATATAAATAGGGATGAAAAGATTAAAATAAAGGATATTGTGGAGGAGCATCAAATAGATAAAGTTGAAAATCAAAGTACAGCTGAAATCATTAAATCTCAATTAAAGAGTACTGATATTGAAGAAGATATAGATCAAATAAGAAGTAAATATTTAATTGGAAAGATAGCAGGAAAAGATTTAATAGATAATATGGGTAATATAATTATTGGTAAGAATTCTATTATAACTGAACAAACAATCAGTAAGGCTGGGAGAGAAGGAAAACTTCCAGAACTAATTGTGAACATGACACTATTAGATATCTGAAAGAAAAAGTAGATGTGTATTTACTAAGCACAGTAAGTCCGTTGGCAAAATATTTTGCTGACGGACTTTTATTTATGGGATAAACACTTACCGAAGATTTTTAAATTCTTCTCTCAATTCTTTAAAATCATATATGGCTAAAATTATAAGTGTTGGAGGAATAATTAGAATAAAAGTTATAAAAAAAATTTCAATAACGAATCTATTTAACATAATTAAAGTTACCTTAACACATCTTAGTATATCTATAAATACTATGCTAAGATGCAATATTATATGTTTAATTATCAAAAATTATAAGTTTGTCATATACTGAAAATAAGAATACAATGCTCAAGAATATTTGCTGTTTTTCACTCTAAGATTACTGTTTTTGACTAGCGTGAAGGGAGTTGCATATACAATGGATGCAATAAAAATATTTCAAGAACTATTTATAAATAATATATTTGTTATTTTAATGGTTGTAGCTTTTCTTTGGATTAGTGCACTGGCAACATGTTTTATGGCATACTATTTGGTTCAATATATTGAAAAGGTCAGTAGAAGGTTCACAAAAACCACAAATCAGTATGAAAAAGATATTCTTACAGGATTAAATAATACAAAAGGTTTTACAAGACTATTTAGCCAAGCTATAAAAAATCCATCACAAAAAAAAGATCCTATTTCAGTTTTAGTTATTGATATCGATTTCTTTAAAAGGGTAAACGATATTTATGGTAGTTTAGCAGGTGATTCTATATTAAGGTCTTTAGCATATATACTAATTGGTGCATGTAAAGAGTCATATATATTGGGTAGAATAGAAAGAGACAAGTTTTCTATAGTACTTTACAAAACTTCTAATAATAGAGCTTGTGAAATAGCTGAAAGTATTAGGGCTGTTATAGAAAAGTACCCTTTCATGCTGCCAAAGGGAAAAATAATTTATATTACGGTTTCAATTGGAGTTGCTACTTACCCAGATACAACAGAGGATCCGGAAACTATCTTTAGTAAGGCTGATAAATCCTTAAACTATGCAAAACAAACAGGAAAAAACAAAGTATGTTCTATGTGAAGGCGATCCTTTACTCAATGAATACTCCTCAGACGGAAGGAAGAGGAGTTTCATTTCATATTAAGCTATTCATTGATATTTATAATGTAAAGAATGTATAATAAGAATTTAGAGATAGAAATTATTTATATAAGAAAAGATTATTAGAGGAGTAGTTGTATGACTAGTGATAAGTATAAAGTAGATAGCTATAAAGTGATAGCTAAAAATTTTTATAAAGATCGATTAATAGATAAGGCTCTCAGATTTTACAAAAAAGCTTATAACTGTGTAGGAGGCAGGGAGGATATAGAATTACTACTTGACATAGCATTAATCCATGATGAAATGGGAGAATATGAACTAGCTAAAGAAAAATATAAAGAAATATTAAACTTAAATCCAAGAGATGAGAGAGCTTACTATGGCCTTGCTATAATATGTGATAATGAAAAGCAGTATAAAAAAGCAATAAAATATTATGAAGAAGCTATCAAGTTAAATCCAGAATATAATAGAGCATACTTTTTTCTTGCTGGTGCTTACGATGAAATTGGAGAAAAGAATAAAGCAATAGAAGCCTATAAAAAAGTTTTATCTATGGATGACCAGGACTTTTGGGCATACACTAATTTAAGTGCAATATATGAGGAGTTAGGACACTATGAATTGGCATTAGAAATGCTTGAGCATAGTTTACAAATTGATCCTAATCATTACTTGGCATTATTTAATAAGGGAGTAGTATTAGATAGACTAAATCGTACAGAAGAAGCAATAAAATACTATAATCTATCAATAGCTGAAAATGCTACATATCCATACAGTTATTTAAACTTATCAGTGATTTATAAGGAAAGAGGAGAGTATGATACTGCTATAAAGATTATTAGTGCTGGAATTCATAAAAATCCTGATACTGAATTTTTATATTATAATAGAGCTTGTTTTCATGTACATATTAATAAACT
This sequence comes from Clostridium magnum DSM 2767, assembly GCF_001623875.1. Lineage (GTDB taxonomy): Bacteria > Bacillota > Clostridia > Clostridiales > Clostridiaceae > Clostridium_AM > Clostridium_AM magnum. The sequence continues at coordinate 388,504 of NZ_LWAE01000002.1, forward strand.
GGAAGAGTGTATAGCAGATTTGTATGAGTCCGTTAGATTATATCCTAAGTTTGTAGATTATATAAAAGAAGATGAAGAATTGAATCCTGTAAAGGAAATGGTAGAATACAAGAAGCTCATAGAAGATGAGGTTGAGTTTTGATAAATTTTTATCTAGAGCAAAATAGTGTAAACCTATAATTGTTATGGCTTACACTATTATCATTTACTGTTAATTCTCTAGCCTTTTTATTTGTTTTTTCAAGTCTTTAATTTGTTGTTGTTTTTCTTTTGCAGATTCTAGGTTTTCTTGTTGCGTAGCTATTAGTTCCAATAGACTTCCTACTGAAGAAAGCAAATTACTTAGCATGCTAATTTCATTAGAGTCTTTTCCCTTAGCTAAGGAAATAGCAATAATATTAGCAATTACAGATAACTGCTCGGGATCTAATGAATCAAATCTCGACATTGTTATTAGCCTCCTTGGGTGTATTAGATTATCATAATAGAGGTTTGTGATTTTAGTTAAGCTTGTTACTACAATTCTTATAAAAAGCAGTTTAAGTATTATATTTATATATTATATGAGATGTTCTTTTGAAATGGCTTTGCAATCTATAAATGATAAAATAATTAATATATATTTGTCCCACTTTTGATAAATATTAGATTTTTTGTATGTAATTTAATAGATTAATAAATATAAAACTGCACAAACTTATATTACAAAACAATACAACAAAAGAACAAAATAAATTATAAATTAAGGGAGGAAAAAAATTATGGCAAGCAGAGGAAATAGAGTATTAGTACCACAAGCTAAGGAAGGATTAAATCAGTTCAAAATGGAATCTGCTAGAGAAGTTGGAGTAGATTTAAAACAAGGATATAATGGAGATCTTACTTCCAGAGAAGCTGGATCAGTAGGCGGAAACATGGTTAAGAAGATGGTTGAAGCATACGAACAAGGTTTAAAGTAGAACATATATAATATAAAGAGGCCAGGTAGTTTTCTACCTGGTTTCTTTTTATTGTATATTAAATTTACATAGGTATATTAAAGATAAAAATAAATGAAATAAAACAGTATGGATAATAAAGAAGATAAAGACAGGAAAATAGGAGAGAACTTTAAACTATAGCTTTCTTTTTTGCATGCAGTAATATTTATAATAATCGAAAAAACACATAGTAAAAATAAAAGAATTAAAAAATGAATAGTATTTTCCATAATATCTAAATCCCAAGATTTGCGAACTGGAGAATTTTTGATGCGATTTAAAAATGTTTCAGAAGGAGGCTTAGCCATACCAACCATCACCAGTAGGATAAGTACTATAGTCCAAGAGATATTATTTATAACTTTAGTAGTTTTGGTGAAAAAATTTTTTTCTTTAATCATAATTTTATTGCTAAATTAATATTTTTATAATTTAACAAGATTCACCTTACTTTCTTTTTATAAGTTCTTAATATATTTTATTATCTTTTAGAAAAAAAATTACTCTTTCATTGCAATACATATCAAAGATTTGCATAGTCACTAAATAACTATTAACAATAAATTAGAAAAATTTTCACAAAATAATAAAATTTGTTTATAATTATATTTATAGATATAATTTATCCGATGACTACCCGCTTTAATACTCCCATCGCATATGAAACTCCTCTTCCTAACGTCAGAGGAGTAAGCGATTCACACAAAATCATAGATTTTGGTTCTCTGCTTAACTGGGAGTAAAGAGCGGCTACGTCCCTGGATTCGTTCAACTAAGAATCAGATGGGAGTTGAAACCCTATCTTATTCAAGTCTACACTTCATATTGATATGAAGAAATAATATTTTTAAAGGGAGGATGGCAATGGATCATTCAAAGCAATTGGGAGAACAAAGCGTAGGAAAATTATTATGGAAATTCTCAATTCCAGCAATTGTAGGTATGCTGGTAAATGCGCTATACAACATTATAGACAGGATTTTCGTAGGAAGAGGTGTAGGATTACTAGGTATATCAGCAACAACGATAGCATTTCCCGTTTCAATAATTATTATGGCTTTTGGTATGCTTATTGGTATTGGAGCGGCGGCAACAGTATCCATAAGATTAGGGCAAAAGAAAAAGGAAGAAGCAGAGAAGATTCTAGGAAATGCATTTACAATGCTTGTGATAATTTCTATATTAGTAACAGTATTAGGTCTTATTTTTGAGGAACCACTTTTAATAATCTTTGGAGCAAGTGAGGAAGTTTTACCTTTAGCAAAGGAATTTGTTACTATAATTTTAATAGGAGTTCTGCTTCAAAACATAGGATTTGGATTAAATAATATAATACGCTCTGAAGGAAATCCTAAAATAGCCATGCTAACTATGTTAATTGGTGCAATATTAAATACTATTTTTAATCCCATTTTTATTTTTGGTTTAGATTTAGGAATAAGAGGATCGGCTCTAGCAACAATAGTTTCACAAACTGTATGCTCAGCATGGGTATTATCCTATTTTATGGGTAAAAAGAGTGTATTAAAATTAAGAATTAAAAATTTAAAACTTGACCTTCATATAATAAAACAGATAGTTGCCATCGGTATGTCACCTTTCTTAATGCAGATAGTTGCTAGCGGTATAAGTATTACCTTTAACAAGGATTTGAAAATGTATGGTGGAGATACAGCTATTGCAGCCTTTGGAATAATAAATAGTGTTGTTATGTTAATATTGATGCCTATTTTTGGAATAAATCAGGGATCTCAGCCGATTATAGGGTATAACTATGGAGCTGGAAATTTTGATAGAGTAAAAAAAGCATTAAAATTAGCTATATTAGCAGCTACTACTGTATCTACTTTAGGCTTTGTAATTGTTGAATTATTTCCGAGGGTAATTATTAGTGTATTTAGCAGTAACAATGCAGACTTAATAAATATAGGTTCATCTGGTATTAGGATATTTTTATTAATGATGCCTATTGTAGGATTCCAAATTGTTAGTGCGAATTACTTTCAAGCCATAAATAAGGCTAAAATTGCTATATTTTTAAGTTTATCTAGACAAGTGATTATACTTCTTCCACTTTTGCTTATATTACCTAACTTTTTAAAGCTTACAGGTGTATGGGTATCTGGTGCAACTGCGGATCTATTAGCGTCTATAGTAACAGCAGCTTTCTTATTTAAAGAATTAAGGCATCTGGGAGAGGCCTCACAGGCAATGGAACAGAAACTAGGCAGTATATAGTTAAGGTGAAGTGATAGTTGAATTATATAGGGTTTCCCTATGACTTTAGGACTTTGATAGTTAAGATGTTTAACGACCATATGATTATTCCATATACAAAAATCTACAAACATATGCAAGATTAACTTGCACATGTTTGTAGATTTTTTTGTATATAGGTTTTTAACTTGAAATTTAACTTATAGGTATGAATATAATGCTAGTTCTTGAAGTTCATTTAAATAACTTTTGAAGGAAATATATTGAATTTTTTACTGTACTTACGAAAAATGGAGTATGAAAAAGATTTATCAATATATAACACGGTATATGGATAAATTTACTAAATTACAAATTTTTGAAAAAACAGTAAATTTGTACTATAATATAAATACTAAATATTATACGTAAGTGATTTATTTTAGGAGGTAGAGGTTAGTTGGATAATATAAACTTAGGTACCCTTAAGAAAAAGGGAGTTTATTTTAAAACTATAGATATAGACAAGCTTTATGGTGAATTGGAAATAAATCTTCCTCAGATGTATATGGTTAATGATGAAAGAAAGAAAAAAGTGCTATTAGAAAGAAAAGAAAAAATAGAACATAAAGTGATAAATGTTATGACAGATTCCAAACAGAACATTAAAAATACTGTTCATGTAATAAATAATGTAAATAAACAATTAATACAAAATAATTTACTGCTAAAGATGAAGATAGAGAATATGAAACAAGCATATAAAAATATATTGAAATATTGTACTAAATTACAGTCAGAAGTAAAGTCAACAGAAAATAAAGAAACGTATGAAGTATTAAATGGTATAATTAATACCCTCAAGAGTCAGGTACATAAAACCAAGGAGGAATGAGGAAATGTTATTTAATGTATGTAAAGATATTGAAAGTTTAAAGAAACGATGTAAAAAATATAGTTATGATAAAAATGATGACATTTTAGAAAAAATATCTATTGAAGAAGTAGATGATTTTAAGGAATTTGAGAATAATATTGACAATTTAAACGAGATTCTTAAATCAATGGAAGAAATGAATCGTGATATTATAATTAATAAAAACTTATTAAAAAGTGTTTTAGAAGAAGATTATGAAGTGAAAAAAAAATACATAAAAAAGATTAAAAATATCATCAATGCCTATGTAAATTTTTATGATTATGTAGATGAGATAAGGCAAGCTTTAGAAAAATCAGATTCAAAAACCGATAAAAAAACGTTAAAACTAATAAATTCAATATTAAAGCTTTTAGAAAAGGAATATGCCAATATTGGACTGATGGTAAATGCTCCTGAAATAGGTATTGATAAGTTTGATAATTTTAAACATGAAATTTTGTCAACAGAAAAAAATTTAGAACTATCTAATGAAACTATTTTAGATATTATAAAAAAAGGATTTTATTATAATGACAGAAATATAAGATACGTAAGAACTACAAAGGTAATAACTGTATTAAATTAAGCCTTTATTTAGAAAGTTTGATTTATGGTTATGTAAGTACAGACTTTTAAATACCATTGAGTATACTTTGATTTGGAGTTGGTGTTTTATTATGGAAGAAATATTACAGTACTATAGAGAGGGAATGAAATGTTTTGCTGAAGGAAGTCTGGATAAAGCCCTTAGTTATCTTAAGATAGCGGCTACAGAAGGTATAGATAGACCAGAGGTGAATGATGTTATTGCTTTAACCCTTATCTATAAAGGTGACTTTGAAGAAGCATATAGAATTTTTTTAGATAGCAGTAAAAAATTTAACGGGGAAATTAGCCAAAGATATTTGTCTAGTATAGATGAGTTAAATGGCTGCATAGAAAAACATAATTTAGCTATAGACCTAATAAAGCGGAATAAATATGATGAAGCCCTGGAACATCTGCTTTTTATAAGAAATACAGGATTTAGGACTATAAATGATGATATGTTAATATGCTTCTTATATTGTACAAAAAAGGAATATAAAAATTGTAAGGAAATATTAGAAGAAATCCAGTCCATTAACAAAGAAGAGGTTTTTTATTATAAGATGAAAAGCTATCTAGATAAAAAAAGTTACTCTAGACTAAAGCTATATGTAGCCTCTATTGCAGCAATAATTATATTTTCAACGGTGATAATGTGGAGACCTAGTAATAATAATTATAAAGCTGAAGAGAAAGGTATTAGTGTAAAACAAGTTGCAGCAGCAAATAACAATGATATTAAAACAATTTCTAATAATAATTTGACTTCTAGTAATAATTCAGATTCTAACTATAAAATACTGGCTAATCTTGCTAATGATATTATGAAAGAGGATTTATACGATTTTGCAATAAATAATAAAGATTTAGATGTATCTAAATTAGATGATAAAGGTAAAAAATTGTACAACCAATTAGAAGCAAGTTATAAAAGTAAAGCAGAAGTATATTTCTATAAAAATGGTTCGGATTTATATAAAAATGGAAATTACAAAAAGGCATACGAATATCTCTTAATTGCAAATGATAATTTGAAAGGAGACTATTTAGATGAGCATATAATATTTTATCTTGCTAAATCAGCTAAAGCCAGCGGTAATGGAGGAGTACAATATTATAGGCAGTATGTAAATAGATATCCACAGGGGTGCTATAGAGAGGAAGCTCTTTATGATTTAGCAATACTAAGCTATCAAAATAATGATAAAAAAGAAGCGGAAAAATATGCATCTATTATATCAGAAGAATATTCAAGTTCTATGTATAATAATAACAGGATAAGGTCGATCCTACAATAAGTGAAAAATAGCCCAACCATAATTAAATTTTGTAGTTGGGTTATTTTTATGATTTTTCCACAATAAGTACCAGTGTCTAAATGTGTGGAATTTAGGTATAATAAATTCAAAGTAAAAGTAAAGCAAATAGGACAATAGAACGAAGCTTGAATAAGATGCAATATGTGTAGAGAGTATGATATAATGTGACGATGGAGGATATTATGAATAAAACATATCTGAATTATGCTCCTTTAACATTGATGGTTTTAGGTATGGGGGTCGGGATAGCTGGATATATAATAGATTTTTATATACCTTACTCAGTAGCCAAGCTACTTTGGTTTTTAGCAACAATATTATTTGCTGCACTTGGTCTAAGAAGTGGGGAGATAGTTAGAAATCTTTATTATAACTTATATAATGATGTGCTTACAGGATTAAGAAATCGAAGATTCTTTTATTTAAATTTATCATATGAAATGAAGAATAATGTTAATAGTAAAAAACCAATAACATTATTAATGATTGATATAGATAATTTCAAATCTATAAATGATACCTACGGACATATTGTTGGAGATAAGGTTTTAAAGGATATGGCTTATATTTTTAAAGATAACACAAGAGCAAGTGATACTGTTGTAAGATGGGGAGGAGAAGAGTTTTCGATTATTCTCTCTAACACCGATACTATAATGGCAGCAAAAATAGCAGAGAGAATTAGAAAAAGTATAGAATCCTATAGATTTAGTTACGGTTGTACTTCATTTAAAGCTACAGTAAGCATTGGTACAGTTACAATAAACAAAGCAATGCATCCAGAGAATCTTATTGATTTTGCAGATAAAGCATTGTATAAAGCAAAGGAAAAGAAAAATCTAGTAATAAGATATGAAGAACTTATTTATGAAGTAGAAACTTGAATTAGATGGTCCCGGAGGTGTTAAATAATGATAGACCTTTTAAAGAAAGGGGAATCAATACTTTCTCCTATTTCAGGAAAGGTTCTAGATTTAGCTGAAGTACAAGATCAGATATTTGCAGAAAAAATAGCTGGAGATGGAGTAGCTATTAATTCAACAGATAATATAGTAGTGGCTCCTGCAGATGGAGTTATAGTCTTAATATTTGAGACGAATCATGCTTTTGCTATGATTTTAGAAAATGAAATAGAGCTTCTTGTTCATATAGGTATTGATACGGTAGAACTTAATGGCGCAGGTTTTAAAAGATTAGTGGAAGAAGGAACTAAGGTGAAGGCTGGAGAGCCCATTATAAAAGTTGATAGAGAATTTATTGAAGAAAAAGGCTATTCATTGGTTACGCCTGTTCTAATAACCAATCCAGACAGACTTAAGTCAATAAACTATAATACAGATACAGTGGTTCAAGCCGGTAAAGATACAGTGATTTTTTATGAAGTAGACTAACAAAAGTAATGATTTTTGTTAGTCTACTTCTTATTTCAACTTAGTAATGATATTCTTTTAGATATCTGTTAAGCTGTAGAGGATTCAACTTTAAGATTATTCATAAATTTATATATGGCATGTGCCACACCGTGTAGATCATTTGAACTGGATACATAACTGCAGATTTTCTTAATATCCTCCTTGGCATTACCCATAGCAATACTTATTCCAGCTCTCTTAAACATAGATACATCGTTATAGTTATCTCCTATAGCTGCAACATCTTTTAGGGGGATATTTAGGTGATTGGCTAGGTGTTCAAGGGAATTACCTTTAGAAGCATTTGTGTTAACTAGCTCAAAATTAAGTTCGTGTGATACAACTAAGGATAAGCTTTCGTGATTACCAAATAGTTCTCTTCCTTTTGATAGCTTGTCTTCATCAAAGGAAATAGCACTAATGCTGCAATAATCTAAATCCGCATTTACAATATCATTAATATCATCTACAAGTATAACACCTTCCTGTGAGAATAGTAAGCTTACTATCTCGTCAACAGTATATTTACTTAGGGAAAGATTTTTGGTTTTTGCCTTATAGAAATCATTTTCTAAAATCTCTTTTGTATTAGAAGGTAAAAATATATTTTTAGCTGTACTTACTTCATAAAAATACCTGTTATCATTAAACCAGCCTAATGTTTCAGTAACGTATTTTTTATCTATAGTATCAACCTTTAATTTTTCACCATTCTTAGAATGAGCTAAAGAACCGTTATTTGAAATTATGTGTGCACAAATATTTGCTTGTCTACATATAGCTTTTGCATCCGCATAAGTTCTTCCTGTTGCTATGACTATTTCCACACCGTTTTCTTGAGCTATTTTTAGAGCATTTATATTTTCTTTACTAATTTCATGTTTTGAATTTAATAAGGTTCCATCCAAATCTGTAGCAAAAAGTTTCATTTAATAAACACCTCTCAATTATTATTCTGCTATTAATAAGCTTATATTGTTTTTATTTAGTATTTTCATAAATGGTTCATCTGGTTGTTTATCAGTAATTATAAGATTTATTTGGCGAAGGTCGCATACCTTATAATTTCCGTTATTGTTAAATTTACTATGATCAGCTAATAATATGGTTTGCTTTGATTGCTCAATTATTTTTTTCATAACTGCAGCGTCCTCATCGTCAGTAGTAGTTATACCTTTTTCTGATACTCCGAAGGCACTTATAAAACATTTATCTGCAAAGTAGTCTGATAACATGTTGATAGTAGCACTTCCGTACAAGAATCTATGGAAATTGTTTAACTTGCCACCAAGTAAGAATACCTTAATATTGTTTTTCTTAGAAAGTATATCCGCTACGTTTATAGAGTTAGTAATTACATTACACTGTTTGTTCTCTAGTAATTCTACAAAAGCTTGAACGGTTGTTGATGTATCTAAGATAATAGTATCTCTTTCTTTCACTAGAGAAGCACTAAGTTTGGCTATTTTGTGTTTTTCTTCTACATCATAAAGAAGTCTTTCAGAATAATTTAGTAGTTCCTTGTTTGGTGTAGGGAGTATAGCTCCTCCATGAGTTCTTACAATAGCTTTTTGCTTTTCTAAGATTACTAGATCTCTACGAGCAGTATCTCTGGAAACCTTATAAAGATTACATATATCTTCTACACTTATTCTTGAATTTGCCTGTAAATAGTCTAGAATAAGTTGAAGTCGCTCCTCTTGATACAATTTTATTCACCTCAATTTTATGTCTTAATCTATATTTATATATTAATTATTTATAAGTAAAATGTCAAGTGTATGTAAGTGTTGGTGAGTAATTGTAAGTGATTTTGGGTGAAATTAAGAAAGATTTAAGACAGAAAATTACTTTGAATTAAAAGGAATGTTTATGGTAAACTTATAATAATAAAAATCTAGGAGGAATTTATGTTAAAGATATGGGCTAAAGTAATGAAAAATAATAAAATTATAAAAGATGAAGTTGCTACATCTGATATTCCAGGAGGCTATCAGGAAAACCTAAAGGCATGTATAACGGAATTATGCAATAGACTTGACATTTCAAAACCTTATTGGTTGCCTGCAAATTTAGAGGAATATAATAAAAGAAGTAAAACAACTTTTAACCAGAATAATTTTATAGAGGAAATAGATTTTGATAGGTTTGTAATTGTAGAATTAGATACAGAGGAAGATCAATAAGTCAATATCCTAACATTAAAAAATATCTGTAGAGAGGACAACTTCTCTAGTAGATATTTTTTAATTTTTAGGGTAAAGTATTTTTTGAAAGTTATTTTAATGAAAGCATAAGAAAAAGTCTTGTAAAGCATCTTAATGTTATAAAAAACGATGATAATTAATAAAATTAGCTAATTAGAGTATTTGAAATATATTTGAAATAAGTTTAATATTGAAATATAACGACACGTGGTTTTTAAAACTACGTGATGAGATACTTATATAATTCGTTGAAAGGGTGGTTGTTAATGATTGGAAAACTTAGAGAACCTGTTAGCGGGTTAACTCATTTATTTGGGGTATTTGCCTCAATTGTTGGTTTAATTATTTTACTGGTTTATTCCATACTTCAAAATGATCCATGGCGAATTGTAACTTTTGCTGTTTTTGGAGCAAGTTTAATATTACTCTATACTGCTAGTTCAGTATATCATTTAGTTACTATTTCTGAAAAAGCTATTAGAGTATTAAGAAGAATAGATCATTCTATGATATATGTTCTAATTGCAGGAAGTTATACACCAATTTGTTTAATTGCATTAAGAGGTCCTTGGGGTTGGAGTATCTTTGGAACTATATGGGGGCTTACAGTTGTAGGTATTTTGGTGAAAAATTTCTGGTTTAATGCTCCTAGATGGCTATCTACAGCATTTTATATTGGTATGGGATGGTTGGTGATTATAGCTATTTATCCTCTTGCTAAAGTACTACCTGCTGGAGGAATGGCTTGGTTATTTGCAGGTGGAGTGGCTTACACTGTTGGTGGAGTTATATATGCAACAAAGTGGCCTAAAATCACCTCCAAGTATTTTGGGTTCCACGAAATTTTTCACATATTTGTACTTATAGGAAGTTTTTGTCATTACTGGCTTATGTTTAAATACGTATTATTTCTTTAGTATAAAAACTCTCACTTTCAGGTTATTGAAAGTGAGAGTTTTCCATTATTATTACGGTAAATGAAGTATACTGTTAAGTGCTGTATTCTTTAGTATAATTGGTAACATTCATTACGGTGTTTTTTAGTATAAACATGGTATAATAAATACAAGATTACTTTACACAGTAAAGTTTATATTTAGGAGAGAAAAGTTATGGATAATAATTATGGTAATTTACAAAAAGTAAGAAATGGAAAGAGAAAATTTGCGATAACTCCATATATACCCGGTGGATTTATTCTTCCAGAAACCCTTGAAAGAATAGCTAAGGTAACAAAGAAATATAATGGAGTTTTAAAAATAACTTCTGGACAAAGAATTATGATAACAAACTTAGAGGAAAGTGATTTAATTGCTATTTGGGCGGAACTAGGAATGGAGCCAGCAGTAAAAAAGCAAAACTCTGTTAAAAATGTGGAGATGTGTCCTGCGGGATATTGTAAAAGATCAAAACATAATACTATAGGAATAGGTATGAAACTTGCGAACAAATATAAGTGGGCGGATATGCCTTGCAGAACTAAAATAGGGGTAGCAGGCTGTAGAAATGCATGTGGCAGCGTGTACAGTAAGGATGTAGGTGTCATAGCAGATGTTACAGGCATAAGAGTAGTAGCAGGAGGTTCCGCAGGATATAATCCTAGGTTAGCTGATATAATAGCACTTGACCTAACAGAGTCTCAGGCCTCAAATGTAGTAGATAGTATCTTTGATTATTATAAAGAAAATGCAGAAGCAGGAGAAAAATTAGGGTTTTTTATAGATAGAATAGGAATAGAAGATTTTAAAGCTGCTGTGTTAAAAGGTGCAAATCTATAGGTATGTTTTCTTCTAAACTATTCCTTTAAGCATGAATAAAATTTTTTTTCATACAAATTCTATAGATTAGTAATAAGGTTTTGTTTAAAGACAGTATTTTAATATATAGAATGGAGAATGAATATGAAAATAGGTCTTATAAGGCATTTTAAGGTAGATTTAAAGAAAAATAGATTTATGACCTCAAAGGAATATAATCAGTATATGTTTGAATACGACAGATCAGAAGTAATACCTAATGAAGTTGTTATTGATAAAGAATGGGATAAATGTTTTTGTAGCAGCTTAAGCAGAGCAGTGACCACAGCTAAGACTGTTTATGATGGAGAAATTATTATAACAGATAAACTTATAGAAATACCTTCAGCAGCATGGATAAATAATAATATCAGAGTACCATATACCATCTGGGTAATGTTTAATAGAATTGCTTGGATTAGAAATCATATGTCTCAGCCAGAAGGAAGACGAATCACCATAAAAAGAATCAATGAAATCATAGACATTATATTAAAAGAAAAAGATAAAAACATTCTTATTGTAAGTCATGCAGGTACATTATATGAAATACAAAAAATATTGATAAGAAAAGGATTTAGGGGGAACTACTTTATAAAGCCGCAAAATGGGAAATTGTATATTTTCGAAAATAAAAAAATGAAGTGAAACTTGAATCAGATGGGAGTAATTAGAGCGGGTAGTCATCGGATAAATAGTAGGTTGTATAGTTATTATTAAAAGGTCGTAAATGGTTTGCTATAATACACTTGCCTATAGCTTGATAATGGGGTAAGATATGTCATATAATGTTTTTTCAAATTTTAGGCTATTAAAAGTTATGAGGTGACTTGTGTGTTAAAGGAAACAGATAAAGAATATGTACTTTTTTTAAATAAACTAAAAAATAAAATAGTTAGTTCACAACAAAATGCTGTAATATCAGTAAATAAAGAATTACTCATATTCTATTGGGAGATAGGAAATTTTATTTTAGATAAGAAGAAAGATCAGAGCTGGGAAAAAAATATTATAAATAGTTTATCGAATGATTTAAAAGCGGCATTCCCAGAGATGAGGGGACTTGACGAAAAGAACATAAGATATATGTGTAAGTTTGCTGAAGAATATAAGGATAAGAAATTTATTGAAGAGGTGGCAGCACAAATTAGTTGGTCACATAATCTGATTTTAATGGATAAAATTACTGATTTAAATAAGACAATATCTTATATAAATAAAATTATTGAAAATGGTTGGTCAAAGAACGTACTGCTTAATAAGATTGCATTAGAGTATGGAATTGAAGAGGATATGTTTACTGAAGGCGCTGCTTTACATAATAATATAATCAAAATTAAAGATAGAGAGCTTCAAGATATGACAGAAGAGGTAGTTGAAGATTATGTGAATGAAAATGATTTTGATGAAAATGGCAGCATAAGTTTTAAGGATATATCCTCTGCAGCTCGTTCTGAATTATCAATTGAAATACTAAAAGATCCATATATATTAGATTTATTGAACTTTTCTGAAAAGTTAATTGAAAGAAATTTAGAAAAACAGCTAATTGACCATATAATTAAATTCTTTATTGAGTTGGACAAAGGTTTTGCTTTTGTTGGAAGCAAGTATCACTTGCCTGTAGCAGGGGGAGATTACTATATAGACCTGCTTTTTTATAATCTAAAGTTGAGATGCTATGTAGCCGTAGACTTAAAGATAGGAAAATTTAAACCAGAATATTTAGGAAAACTTAGTTTTTATCTTTCTCTAATAGATGATTCATTGAAGAAAAAGGAAGATAGTTCAGCTGTAGGTATTATATTATGTAAAGATGAAGATAAATTAATTGTTCAATATGCTTTTAAGGGTTCAGTTGGATTAGGAGAAGATACAGAATATATGTTAACGAAAAACATACCTGAAGAATTTAAATCTATATTGCCTACAGTAAAGGAAATAGGGGACGGAATTAAGAATAAATTATTGAAAAGCTGATTTTATTATGGAGGAAAAAAGTTTTTATGAAATTTATTGGATATAGAACGTTAAAGACAGGAATCGGTGCTTCAATAGCCATGATCATCGCAAAACAGCTAGGATTACAATATGCTGTATCTGCAGGAATTATCACTATTTTAAGTATTCAAAATACAAAAAAACAATCTGCTAAAATAGCTATTCAACGAATAGCTTCTTTTCTTATAGCCTTGCTTATTGCATCTATTCTTTTTAAAATAATAGGCTATTATGCTGTAACCTTTGGAATTTTTTTATTGATTTTTATTCCGGTTCTGGTAAGGTTTAAACTAGAACAAGGGATAGTAGTAAGTTCAGTACTTACAACACATTTACTAGTAGAGAAGTCTACTAGTATGTTTTGGGTTTGGAACGAACTGTTACTTATGCTTATAGGGGTTTCCGTTGCATTGGTGTTAAATCTCTACATGCCAAGTATAGAGGGTCAAATTAAAAAAGATCAAGCTTATATTGAAGAAAAAATGAAAGAAATCCTTGTTCAAATGGCAAAAGCACTTAAAGAAAATTATAATTCTATAGGTGAGCAAGAATTATTTAATAATCTTAAAGATAGATTATATACTGCTAGAAATAACGCATATCAAAACTTAAATAATTATTTTCTTTTGGATGCTAGTTATTATGTACAATACATGGAAATGAGAATTCAACAATTCGATACAATTAAAAGAATGAAGGAACATTTTAAGAAATTTTTTATGACTTATGAACAAACAATAATGATAGCTGACTTTACAGAACAGGTTGCTCATTCACTGTATGAAGAAAACACTTGTGAACAGTTAATTAAGGATATAAATGAGCTGAGAGAAAATTTTAGAAGAATGTCTCTTCCGGTAACAAGAGAAGAGTTTGAAAATAGAGCAATGCTTTTTCAATTTCTAAATGATATGGAACAATTTTTAAGGATTAAAAATGAATTTAAACAAAATCCTTCATAAACATGAACTAGATTTTATACTATAAAACTTGAAAATCTATATGAAGTGAAAACTTGAATCAGATGGAGTTTCAAACTCCACCTGATTCTTAGTTGAACGAATCCAGGGACGCAGCCGCTCGCAACGTACACTTTGAAGAAGATGGGAGTATTAGAGCGGGTAGTCATCGGATAAAAAATAAAAACCACTTTTTAAAGTGGTTTTTATTTTTTTATACTAATTTGCATAGCATCAGCAACATTATAAAATGTATAGTATTTTTTAGCTTTGTAAATTCTATAAACATAGATGAAATATATCTAAAAAACTATATAAATTAGGGAGGAATGAAGATGTCATCTAATGCAAGTACTTCTAAGAAATTAACATTAGTACCGTTAATACTAATGATTTTTACTTCGGTTTATGGATTTAACAATATCCCAAGATCATTCTACAAAATGGGATATGCAGCAATTCCATGGTATATACTGTCTGGAATAACATTCTTCGTTCCATTTGCATTAATGATGGCCGAGTTTGGGGCTGCTTTTAAAGAAGAAAAGGGTGGAATTTATTCCTGGATGGAAAAGTCAATAGGAGCTAAGTTTGCTTTTATGGGAACATTCATGTGGTATGCTTCCTATGTAATTTGGATGGTTAATGTTGCATCTGGTATATGGGTTCCAGTATCAAATGCTATTTTTGGAAAAGATACAACAAAAAATTGGGTTCTACTCGGCTTTTCAGGACCAAAAGCTCTAGGGATATTGGGGATATTATGGATAATACTTGTAACATACGTATCAACTAAAGGTTTAGATAAAATTAAGAGAGTAACTTCTTTAGGTGGCTCTGCAGTTGCAGCATTAAATATAATTGTTTGGATTGGTGCTATTTTGGTACTTATAGGAAATGGAGGACAATTAGCTGAACCAATTGAAGGCTTAAAATCCTTCACACAATCACCAAATCCTAAATTTGTTGGTAATACAATTGTTTCATTAGCCTTTATAGTTTATGCATTATTTGCTTATGGTGGAATAGAAGTTGTTGGTGGCCTTGTTGATCAAACCGAAAATGCAGAAAAAACATTTCCTAAAGGAATACTTATAGCGGCAGCTGTAATATCAATTGGATATTCAGCCGGAATACTACTTGTTGGTATATTTACTAATTGGGCAAGTGTAATGAGTATTAAAGATGTTAATTTAGGAAATGCAAGTTACGTGGTTATGGCTAATTTAGGATATTCACTTGGTGTTGCTTTTGGAGTAACTGAAGCTACTGCTACAGCTATGGCTCATGGCATCGCTAGATTTGTTGGAATTTCAATGTTTTTGGCATTATCTGGTGCATTCTTTACACTAATGTTTGCCCCTTTAAAGCAGGTAATAGAAGGCACTCCAGCTAAGCTATGGCCTGGAAAAATGGGAGAAATTAAGGATGGTATGCCATTAAATGCTATGTGGGTTCAAGCTGCTATAGTTTGTTTCATGATTGCACTTGTATCCTTTGGTGGAAACTCTATGTCTAAATTCTTTGATATACTTGTGGCCATGACAAATGTAGCTATGACTCTGCCTTACTTGTTTATAGCTGGTGCTTTTCCAGCATTCAAGAAGAAAAGAGAAATCAAAAAGCCTTTTGAAATGTTTAAAAGTCAAGGTAGTGCTAATTTTTGGACTTGGATAGTATTATTAACAGTAGGGTTTGCTAATTTATTTTCTATAATCGAACCAGCTATAGGAGGAGATTTAAAAACAACAATTTGGAGTGTAGCAGGACCGATATTCTTCTCTATAGTTGCATGGATAATGTATAGCAGTTATGAAAAGAAGTACAAAATATGAAATAAGACCTGAAGCAATAAAGTTAATTGGAATAATGGAGGAGGTAATATGACAAAAAACGAGTTAAATAATTATATATATATTCTAAATAGTTATAATAATATTGATTATTTATTTTCAATAATAGCTTGTGGTGCTGCGCCTACCTTAGCAAAACAAAAACCATCCTCCTTACTTATTTTTAGCAATAACAATCGTAATTTACAAGATACTTGGGAAGAATTTAAGGATGAATTAAAGGATAAGCTTAATGTTAAATTTATGGAGTTAAAGAAAAGTGAAAGAAGTACTATTGTACTATTTTACAATGCTGAAAGTTTAAGAAGAATTCTTAGAGAAGAAAAAAATATTGAGTTTTTAAAAAGATTTGGATATAGCACAAAAATGAAATTGGAAGAGTGTTTATTGCTCTTAGCAAAAAGGTTTGAAAACAGTTGTCCTCATGAAATAGGAATTTTTTTAGGGTATCCTGTATACGATGTAACTATGTTTGTTGATTATCCAAATAAACAATGTGAAATTATAGGTTATTGGAAGGTTTATCATGATATTGAGGATGCAGAAAATATTTTTAGAAAATATGATCAAATAAAGTCCAATGTTATAAAATTAATTATAGAAGGAGTAAAACCAATTGAAATACTAAGGTATAGGTGCACCTTGCAGTGATGGCTAAGTGACTTTGACATAGGTTATTCATATTTAAGTAAGATATTTTATAATTAAGAAAAAGGAAAAATAACTCCGTATAGGTATGGTAGTTCTAATTTAGCTCTGTTTTTAACAGAGCTTTTAATATTATACCCATCAAATTAACATTGAATAGCTTTTAATAAATTCTTGAATATCTTTTATTTTATTTTCTTTCTGAATAATTACTTTAGAAAGAATTCTATAGGCATTAGTTTCAGTATCCTCTCTTTTTTTTACCAATCTTCCTTGTATGTCTATGTAAAGTGCCAAAACATTTTTCTCAATATCTAGGGAAGATTCTAAAAGGGTTTTAATATTTAAAGTTTCAGGAATAAAGAGTTTTTGATTAAATTCATTTATTAAAAATGATATTTTGTCATATACATCAAAAGCTATTTCCTCACAAATTACATTATTTGCTTCTAATTTTAAGTTTTCTAGATATTCTACAGTTTTATCAACATTTTTTATAAGAACATTTAGAAGTATATAAAGCGAAGAGTTCTTAGATGTGTCAATAAGAGCTGTACTATATAATTTTTTTCTTTTTTTAGCTATATTAATAGCTTTGTCTAACAAATCTACTACAGTATAGGCCATTTTCTCATCTCCATTCATTATTATGACGTAGCCTTCAAATATCAGTTTGCAGTGAGGACAAAGGAAATTCTAATTCTTACAATTGTATTGTTATATATAGTTATTGTACTTTTTAAAGAATGTATACCTAGAATATCAGAAAAGAGGATTATATTCAATGTTCATGTTATAGTTTAAAAAATTTCTATGTAGAATTTAATTAACTAATATTTAATTTTGATGTAGCATCTGATAGAATAATAGTTAGTCGAAAAATGTAGAGGAGTGTCATCAATTTATGAAAAGAAACAGTTAAAAACATAAGAGTAGGAAGAGTATAAAGACGAGGCTGCTTGTGATTTTTGTATTGATTTGTATCATACCAGTCATGATATTAGGATTTATATCTTATAAAAAGGCTTACAATATATTATCAGACAAGTTGAAGGTTACCGCCAAGCAAAATCTCTTATTGGTAAATAAATCCATAAATAATTACTTTAAGGGTATGGAAGCTACTATCCAAATGTTATCAACAAATGGAGATTTTCAGCAATTAGAGGTACATCCGGAATTTGAACAATTTGCATTAGGTATACTAAGAGATGTAAAAAACAGTAATAGTGATTTGTTGGCAGTATATTTTGGACAACGTACTAAAAAAATGGTTTTATATCCGGAACAAAAGTTACCAGATGATTTTGATCCAACCTCAAGATCTTGGTATCAAAAGGCAGTTCAGAATCCAGACAAGGTAGTATTTTCTGATCCCTATAAAGATACTGCAACAGGGGATTATGTTATATCAATATCCAAGGTTGTAAAATATGATGGACAAGTTACTGGAGTTATAGCTATGGATGTATCGTTAGCATCTTTAACAAAACAGCTGTCAGATATAAAAATAGGACAAAATGGATATGCTTATATAACTGCTGCAAATGGTATGATGATAGCTCACCCAGATAAATCCATTATAGGTACAGATATTGCTACTAAACAGACCTTTTGGGGTGATATTAAAACAAATCAAAATGGATTTACCAGGTATATATATAATGGTCAAAATAAATTTGCTAGCTATGATACTAATATTTTAACAGGATGGAAACTAATGAGCTCTCTAGACGAAAAGGAGCTATTATATGATACAGATGTAATAAGAAATCTTACAGTAATTGTTATATTAATCATAGGTGATTAGCAGCACTTATTTCCATAGTAGTTAGCAGGTCTATTACAAAGCATCTATTTAAATTGAAAGATATATTCCAAAAGGCTTCCGAGGGAGATCTATCAGTAAAAGTGAATATAGATTCTAATGATGAATTTGAAGACTTGGGGAATAGTTTTAATTTTATGATAGATAACATAAATGGCTTAGTGAAAAATGTTAAGAGTTCTGCAGATACAATAACACAAACTTCAGAGTCTATAAACACTATGTCCAGTGAAGTATCAAAAGCAATAAATGATGTTTCTTTAACTATCGATCAAGTAGCATTAGGAACTACATCACAAGCACAGGATATAGGTGAAGGTGTAGAGGCTGTGAATAGCTTAGCACAAAAAATTGAAAATATAAGAAACTTAGCTGCTGAAATGAATAGTATATCCAATGACACGAATAAGTTAAGTGGAGATGGATTAAAAGTAATGTCTGTACTAACCTCTAAGACTGAGGAAGCTAATACTTCAACTGGCGAAGTAACAAATGTAATTGAAAATATGAATAAATCTACTGCTGAAATAGGATTAATTACTGATGCTATAAATAGTATAGCTGAACAAACAAATTTATTGGCACTAAATGCGGCAATTGAAGCGGCTAGAGCTGGTGAATCAGGAAGAAGCTTTTCTGTAGTCGCAGAAGAAATAAGAAAACTTGCAGAGCAGGCTACACAGGCTACAAAGCAGATTCAAGATTTAATAGAAGAAGTAAAGTCAAAATCAGAATCAGCCGTTAAATCCATGCATAGTACAAGAACTGTAGTTAATGAACAAACCCACGCAGTAAATCAAACTAATGGTATTTTTAATAAGATTCTCAATTCAATAAAGAAACTAATGAATGAGATTAAAGAAGTTCAACTATCTGTAAATGATACTAATAAGAACAAGGATGAGATTGTAGATAGAATACAAAATATATCTGCAGTTTCAGAGGAAAATTCAGCAAGTACTGAGGAAGTTTCAGCTTCAGCAGAAGAGATTAATGCAGCAATGAACGAGTTTACTCATTCTGCTAGCGAAATGAAAGAACTTGCTAAGAAGTTGGAAAATGAAATAAATAAGTTCAAATTTTCATAATATCAAAAGCCTTATGGTACTCCATAGGGCTTTTATAATGTTTTGGTTAAAATTTACATGTGTAATAAACCTGTGAATACATAAAATAGAGTAGAAATTTAAATTTTATTTATTTGGAGGCAAGAATATGAGAAAACTTTCTGAAGCAGAGGTATTATCCTTAACAGGATTATTGAAAATGGAAAAAGACGGTTTAGCGGTATCTAAGGCAATGGAAGCTATAATAACTGATGAAGAATTGAAAAAACAAGCTGAATCTGGTGTTTTAGCAGTAGAAGGTAGAATAAAAGGAATACAACAATTTATCAATGAAAATGCAGTAGCTGGGGAGGTACAATAGTATGGTGTCTATGTTAAGTAATATGATAAAAAACAATACAGATATTAGTGATGAGGTTATAGCAAGTAACATGCTTGCTTCAGGAAAAGCAGCAGCAGATGCATATCTAAACGCTACAATGACTAGCACTACTCCAGAATTAAGAGCAGTATATGCTGGAAGCTTGAATCAAATAGTTGGAGGACACTCTGCACTTACAGAACTAGCTGTAAAGCGTGGTTGGGAGAAACCATATAGTTCACCTACACAACAACTATCTGAGGCTTATAATAAATCAAAAATGATGGTTGAAAATAAAGAGGATTAGAAAGAACATAGGAAAGACTGTAATTCAGTTAACATAAATTGAATTACAGTCTTTTTTTAAGGATTTATCCGATGACTACCCGCTCTAATACTCCCATCTTCTCCAAAGTGGGAGTAAAGAGCGGCTACGCCCCTGGATTCGTTCAACTAAGAATCAGGTGGGGTTTGAAACCCCATCTGATTCAAGTTTACACTTCATTTACTTTTTAAAACTGCTATTTTTTCTTGAATTAGAGCTTCTACCAGAGAAAGTCTTATCTGTTCGCTTAACAGCAGCATTATCATCAAAAATTCTTCCTCTAGATATTTCCTTTGCTTCAATTTTAATATTAAAATCTCTTTCGTATCTTCTAATAGAAGATATCTCTTTTTCAGTAACTATAGAAATAGCAGTTCCTGATTCTCCAGCTCTTCCTGTTCTTCCAACTCTATGCAGATACTCTTTAGAATCCTGAGGTAAATCTAAATTAAATATATGAGTTACACCCTTTACATCTAATCCCCTAGCAGCTACGTCTGAGGCGATTAGATGTTGAATTTTTCCACTTCTGAAGCCTTCCATAGCTTTTTTACGTTCTTCTTTGGATGCGGTACCGAAAATTCCATAAGCTTTTATATGATGATGTTGGAGTTTTAAGGTTGTCAATTGAGTTTCTTCACTCTTATTGATAAATACAATAGCTTTTTTAGGTTGAATGGAAGCTACCAATTTTCTCAAAATCTCAATTTTATCTCTTTGTTCACAGGTAAAATACATGTGATTTATATCTGGGTTAACTCGCAACTCATCCTCAATTTTTACAACCACTGGATCCTTCATTAAATCCTTGGCAGTAGTTAATGCTACTTCGTTAACAGTGGCTGAAAACACCATCAACTGTCTGTCTCTAAGTGTAGTTTTAATAACATCTTTAACAACGGATAGATTGTTTTGATCTAATAATCTATCACCTTCGTCTATAACGATAGTTTTAATAGTATGAGCACTTATTTTTTTCAGCTTAATAAGCTCGAAAATTCTTCCGGCTGAGCCAACAATTATGTGGGGCTTTTCCTTTAATTTTTCAATTTGTCTTTTTATATTGACTTCACCTATTATAGCAGCCGAAGTTACTGGAAGAGTTGAGTTATCAGATAAAAGTTTTATTTCTTTATCTATTTGCATAACTAATTCATGAGTAGGCGCTAATATTATTACCTGCATTTCTCTTTTTGCAGTGTCTATTTTTTGAAACAGTGGCAGTAAATAAGCTAATGTTTTTCCGCTTCCTGTTTGAGATTGACCTATTATATCTTTATTTTCTAGTGCTAAGGGTATGACCTCAACTTGAATGTCTGTAGGTTCATTTATACCTTCTTTTTTTAAGCCCTCTATTAAATCTGAATTTAATCCTAATCTATCAAATGAAATTGTCATAATTATCTCCTCGAAATTAAATTTTTGGCAAAAACCTTTATAATTCTATACTTAGTGTATCTCTTTGTCAAATGAATTATTAATTTTAATACTTCTCAAGAGCAAATAAATCATCTACTTTTTCATTCATAAAAGCAACAGCATCACTTATTGCAACATTGTATATATGAGGTCCTATAGTATTAATTATAAAATCTAACATAATTTCAGCAGCTAAATTACTTATTTCTTCATCTCGCTCTTTCCAAAAATACCTTCTAATTTCTTCGATAAGGTTTTGTCTAACTTGTTTTTCTAATGTAATTTTAGTCTTCATTTTTCTACCTCCATTAATCTATGGATATAATATATATCAAATATTTTCATATGCATTTTTATCTGTTATAATGATACACGAAGTACAGAATTTGGTCAAACATAATACAGACCTTTATTTTGGATATAATATGGCTAATTGTAAAAAATAGAGAGAAAGGAATTTAGGGTCGACATGGATTTAAAAAAGAAAAAAATAATTATTGCAATAATGGTAGCAATGTTTCTTGGTGCTGTTGAAGGTACTGTTGTAACTACGGCTATACCGACTATAGTAAAGGATCTAAATGGATTTGAACTTATAAGCTGGATTTTTTCAGTATATTTACTTACATCTGCAATCTCTACTCCTATATACGGTAAGTTATCAGACTTATATGGAAGAAAAAATATTCTTTCTATAGGTATAATGATTTTTTTAGTAGGTAGTTCTCTTTGCGGCGTATCTCAAAGTATGTATCAGCTTATAATATTCCGCTCAGTGCAAGGACTAGGAGCGGGAGCAATATTTACTGTTACATATACAATAGTAGGTGACATTTTTACACTTTCAGAAAGAGCAAAAGTCCAGGGCTGGGTAAGTACTACTTGGGGAATAGCAAGTTTATTTGGTCCCTTATTAGGAGGATTTTTAATTGATTATCTTTCATGGCATTGGATTTTCTTTATAAATATACCTTTTGGAATACTATCTATAATACTTCTTCAAAGGAATTTGGTCGAAAATTTTGAAAGAAAAAGACATAAGATAGATTATGCTGGAACTATAGCACTATCTTCTGCAATTATAGCACTTTTATATGGCGTATTAGCAGGAATGAAGAACTCAACTGTTGTAACAGTATCAATGATATTAACGGTATTATTTTTAGTTATATTCTATTTTGTAGAGAAAAAAGCTGAAGAGCCTATTTTACCCTTTGAAATTTTTACAAAGAGTAATGCAGTTGTTAATATAATCAGCTTTCTAGCATCGGCAGTATTGATGGGAGCAGATGTTTATATGCCTATATATATGCAAAATGTTTTAGGGTATAGTGCAACAGTTTCTGGGATTTCAATGGCGCCAATGTCACTTTCATGGCTTTTAGTATCTGTAATCCTTGCTAAAGCTATAACTAAGCGAGGAGAAAAAGTTGTAATAGCTTCTTCAATGCTTGTATTACTATTAAGTTGCATACTTTTACTAACGTTAAAAGTCAATTCTCCTTTGATACTAGTTATAATCTATGCGTTTATAATGGGATTTGGTTTTGGAGGAGGCTTTAATACTATGACGATAGTGGTACAGTCCTCTGTTGATTACAGTAAAAGAGGAGCGGCAACAGCCTGTAATTCTCTGCTTCGTACGCTAGGACAGACCATAGGAATAAGTATTTTTGGAAGTATATTTAACTTGAATATATTAAAGTACTTTAATATATTAGGAATCAAAGATATAGAATTAAATAACCTATATTCTATGGCTAGTGGAAATAGAGGAGTATCTCTTGAGCAGATTAAAATATCTATTAACTCGGGGCTACAGGTTATATTTATAGCTTCAATTTTAATTGTTGCAGTTTGCTTAGCTTTATCGTTTACCATTTCTAGTAAGTTAAAAGAACAAGATGGTTATAATATAGAATAAGGCATATTCAAAAAAATAACTAGTCAGAATGCTAGTATATTTTACTTGCTATTTTATTTCAGATGCCTAATTAAATTTAAAGTTAAGGGAGTAAATCAAAAATATGATAAAACTAAACATTGACTTAGACTTACTTATGCAGTCATTTTCATTTAATGAGGATAATCTAGGTAAGGAATATTTGGACACTCATACAGGCGATATTATAAATATTCCTGCTGAACTGAAAAATGTGGTTGAGGGAGAGAGCGATGAGTCAGAATTAGAGGACTGGCAAAAGGAATTACTCGGAGATGCGTATGCTATTGCAAAAGATGAAAGCAATCGTTATATCATAATATCTAACATAGAAGATTCTTATTTTTATAATCTTATGGTTAATTTTTCAAATGAAAAAGTATCTTCAGCAGATTTGAGAGCAGAACTTATAAAATCACTAAATATCAATAAGTCTATAAGAGATTTTAAGAATATATTATTTAGATATCCACAAAATTTGGATGCTTGGCAGGAATATGAAGAAGCGAAATTAAGAGAATATACTATTAACTGGTTAAGAGATAGAGGTATTGAGCTGGAATAACAGCTTTGCCTCTTTTTTCATTGTATATAAATTTTAAGATTAACATATTATAACGGGTTAGACATTAATAAACATTGTCGAGTGTAATTGAATAATATATAATGAATATATGGTAATTAAAGTAGACAATTAGCTGAAATATATAAGTAAAATTAGATGGGGATTGGAGGAAGTAAAATGATTAAAATGTTAAGTAATGGTGAGTTAGATTTGTCAGTATTGGAAATTGAAGATGTTATAGATATTGAACTGCTTCAAAAATTTCAGGATAATTTTGCTACCGGAATGAATATTGCAAGCGTTACTGTAGATAAAAATGGTGCACCTGTAACAAATCCTAGTTCTTATACACGTTTCTGTATAGATTTTACACACTCCACTAAAATAGGGGATGATAGGTGTGCGGAGTCCCATAAAAAAGGCGGCGAAGAAGCTGCAAGGACAGGAAGACCATATATATATACCTGTCATGCAGGGCTAATAGATTTTGCAGCTCCAATAATAGTAGGTGGCCAGCTAATAGGAACAATTTTAGGAGGCCAAATCTTAACAGCTCCCCCTAAAGAAGAGAAATATAGAAAGATAGCAGATGAAATAGGCGTTGATAGAGAAGGATATGTTAATGCAGCTAAAAATGTCTATATGACTAAAGAGGAGAACGTAAGAGCTGCTGCAGAAGTATTATTTATTGTAGCAAATGCACTTTCAAGAAGTGGCTACGAGCAGCTTAAGTTAAGTACAATGTCTGAAACTCTTTCTGATAACTTCAGCCAGATATCTTCCACCATGGAAGAACTTAGTGCGGCTTCAATAAATGTTACTAATAATCAACATAATTTAAATGAAGAAATAATGGTCGTTAAGGAAATATCCGTAGAGATAAATACAATACTTGACTCAATAAAGAGTATAGCAGATCAAACAAAAATGCTTGGTTTGAATGCAGCAATTGAGGCCGCAAGAGCAGGAGAAGTAGGCAGAGGCTTTGGTGTAGTTGCTACTGAAATCAGAACTTTATCACAAAACTCAAAGGAAACAGCCTTAAAGATTATTGAACTCACAAATAAAATACAAGAATCTGTTAATAAGACAATGGATACCTCAAGTTCTACCCTTGAAACTACAGAACAACAGTCTGCAGCAATTGAAGAAGTTACTGCTAGTTTACAAGAAGTTGCAAGATTAGCTGAAGAATTAAATTTAATGGCTAAACATAAATAATGATTCATTCTAAAGATAGTTGCTTAAAAATGGATTTTATTATATTTAGAAAGATTATGTTTGATAGAAATTACGAAAAAATATAGAATTTATTTATTAAAAGTATTTTTGTATTAACAAAAATGACGAAAAATGTAGTGAACAATTGACAAATGTCGAAAAACGATGTTATTATAAGTAGGTAAATTTAAAAGTAATGTGGTGCAGTTCACATTACTTTTGCTTTGTTATAAATTAAATCTATTTGGAAAATAGAATCATATGAGGAGTGAATAGCTTGTATAGTGAGGAAATCAGTAATCTAAGTGCTGCAGCAGTTAAAAAGGAAAAATTTTTCGAAAAAGGTAAAATGAAATATATAATCTCTTCAGCTTTAGCAGGATTGTATATAGGACTAGCAATCGTATTTATTTATACTATAGGAGGAATGCTTTACTCAGCTCATTCACCAGCTACAAAAATTGTAATGGGAGCTTCCTTCGGAGTGGGGTTAAGCTTAGTGCTTGCCTGTGGGTCAGAATTATTCACAAGTAACACAATGATTATGCCTCTTGGGGTCTTAGAGAAAAAAGTAGGTTGGAAATCAGTTTTTAATATATGTACTTATAGTTATATTGGAAACTTTATAGGATCAATATTGGTGGCAGGAATGTTTGTAGGAGCAGGCCTAGCTCAAGGAGATACAGCAGCATTTATTTTAAAAAGTGCTGCAGCAAAAATGGCACCAACCTTTATGCAATTATTTTTAAGAGGAATAATGTGTAATATTTTAGTTTGTCTTGCTGCATGGTCTTATTATAAGTTAAAAAGTGAAACGGCAAAGCTTATAATGATTTTTTGGTGTCTATATGCATTTATAACTACAGGGTTTGAGCATAGTATAGCTAATATGACATTACTTACAATTGCATTAATAATACCACATGAAGCAAATGTATCTTTAAATGGATGGATTCATAATTTAACAGCAGTTACATTAGGTAATTTTGTAGGAGGAGCAATTTTTATTGGACTAGCCTACTGGTATATTTCGAAGGAAAAATAAAGAGTGTAAAAAGACTCACTATTGTTAGGTAGTGAGTCTTTTATATTTTTTATAGCATACGTCTGAAATTAAATATAAGCCATCAATGATTATAAGTTGATGGCTTTTTAAGATCTTATTCTGTTAGGCATTCTGATAAGCATTCTTCAATAACATCTTCTGAAATTATAAATATTTCTTTACAGTTCATTTAAGTACCTCCTAAAAATACTTCTTATAGAAATATCGCAACAAAATAGCATAGTATAGACTACTAAGAAAGTATTTAGTACAAAACTATAAGAAAATTTAAAAAATTAGGGATTAATTAGAAGATGAAAAATGAAGTCTCTAAGAATTGTCAGTTAAAAGATTCGTCCGTTTCTAATCTTATATAACTCTAATATTTGAAATATATCTGATTTGCAAATCGTACTTTGCAACTATTCTATAAGTAAGTTTTATATTGTTACAACTTTATAAGTATATCTCATTTTTAAATAGAATGCAACCTCTATATTTTTACCTTCCACGGGAAAGCATTCCTTTAACAATGTCTAAATATGATTGTGACACTTCAGGACATACTGATAAAATACTATCTATGACATAATCAATGTTACTGTCGTCTATCTTTTTTCCTTTAATATCTTCGTCAAAAATCATAACATCACCATCTAGAGCGTTAAAGATACTAGTTACAATTGGTGACTGCATAACTGAACTATTCTCCACACATTTGTCAGAGAAATATAGCACATCATCAATAACTATAAATTGTCCATATACATATTCCTTTTCCTCTGAGTTTGAGCCATCTTCCGAATTTAAATCACAATTGTATTGAGTATGTTCAACATGTTTTAAGTCTAGTATATTCTCTTGTCTTCTAGTCAAAACGCATCTCACTTCAAGCTCTAATAGCCTGTTTTTCATGTGTTCTGAAAAGTCTTTACCTAATTCTTCAATAAACATTTTTATAGAGATTGTTTTTTTCATTTTATAATTTTTTTTCAATATAATATTCTCCTTTTTATTTTAGTGTGAGGTGAAACTTGAAATCGATGAGTTTTCAAATTTGGTCTAATTATTAGTTAAACCAATTTAGAGAGATAGTCAACCACAATGTAGATTTTATAGAGAAACAGAGTTCCTAAATCTCTGTTTTAGTGGCAATCACTTTCATACTGTGTGTTAGCAGCATTAGCGCGGTAAGTTGTCGGATAAAAAGCCACCTTTATAAAGGTGGCATAGTATTTGCAACTATATATAAGTATACTATAAAGCTAAAGATAAGTATACTATAAATCTAAATTTTTGAAACGTTAGCAGCTTGAGGACCTCTTGGGCCATCTTCTACATCAAATTGAACATGTTCTCCTTCCTCAAGATTTTTTCTTCCAGAATCTCCTTGTATTGCTGAGAAATGAACGAAAACATCCTTTCCGCCTTCTACTTCAATAAATCCAAATCCTTTTTCTGAGTTAAACCATTTTACTGTTCCTGTTTTCATTAATTGACCTCCTAAGATAAAACACATAATCTTTGATATATATAATTTTGTATCAATAGTGTTTTTTTATTTATACTTTTATTGTGCCACAATAATTAAAAATTATGAAGAAATTCAATAGAAAACTTTAATGAGAAATAATTTTATTTTCAATGAGAAATTGTTTTACTTTTGAAATATATTCGGCCTTATTGGTGAAATAGGACATAGCATGCTCTGCACCAGGTGATATATATATGCCTTTTGTTCCTGTTTTTTCAAGGTATAGTTCAAGTGACATTGAGGCTGGAATAAAGGTATCGTTGCTACCGTGAATAAACATGATGGGAGTCTTAATATTCTTTATGGCCTTTATAGGAGACACACCATAAAGTGAAAATCCTGATTTATTAAGTGCAATGATATTCCCATAAAAAACAACAAAGTTAGCAGTAAGTCCAAAATGAGCTTTTTCATCTCCTGCAAGTTTCATACTTAATAATTCTGAAATATCTGAGTAGGGGCAATCTACCACATAAAAATTTACATGTTTTTGTGTTTGATCTAAATTTGCCTGCAGTAATGCAGTAACTGCACCAAGTGACTCACCATGTACGCCAATTATAGCATTGGGATTTACCCATTTTACCCATTTAACTATATTATCAAGATCAGTTTTTTCGAAAAAACCTAAAGTTATATCATTACCTCCACTTTTTCCATGATATCTAGAATCATATACAAGTACATTAAATCCCATATCTAAATACATATCAGCATATTTCATTGATTCCCAACGGCTAGCAGTAATGCCGTGAACTAAAATAACTGTATTGTTTGTAGGTTTACTATTAAAAATATATGTTCCTGCAAGCTTATAGCCAAAGCTGGATTGTATAGATATATCATAGGATTCAAGTGAAGAAAATCTATTGTAATCAAAGCTGTTTTTATAATATTCAATACCTGTGTTAGTCTTATCTATATATATCTTACATATATTTTCATAATACGTATTGCCAAAGTAAAAACCTGCTATGTTTATAATAATGAATAGAACTGATAAACATATGGCTAATATTCTATAGTTTCTTTTAGGTTTGCTTATTTTTACTGTTAAATCACTCAATAAAATCATCTCCGTAGAAATAATAATCTTAAATAGTTTTTTATCCGATGACTACCCGCTCTAATACTCACATCTTCTTCAAAGTCTACGTTGCGAGCGGCTAAGTCCCTGGATTCGCTCAACTAAGAATCAGGTGGGGTTGAAACCCCATCTGATTCAAGTTTCCACTTCATAAACCATATTTTAACTTGTGTTAGATATCCATAGGATTATCGGTGCTAGACAAAGTTTTTACAAAAGCTTATGATAGTTATTTTGATTTTAGTCCACTATCCATTTCTTTTGTGTAAGTATCTACGGACAAAAGGCCTGTCATAAATGCTGAAGAATCCTCAATTATTGATTTTGATGCTTTAGCTGATATGTTATCCTGTAGTAAACTAGGACTAGCGTTTTTATTAATAGATAAATCCTGCATAAGCTGCAGTAATTCTGGGGAAGAATTTTGGGGTGATTTTAAGCCCAGTTTATTAGGAAGATAAATTATTGCAGGATTATTTTGTTTTTCATATAGATACTTGTTATAATATTTAGACATCTCAACAGCCAGTTCTACTGCTTCTAGTGGATGTTGAGAAGCAGCTGAAATAAATAAACCAGAATCCTTTTTTACACCGCCTATTAGTACATTACTAAAAAGCTCCTGTTTTGCTTTGTTTATTGATGGATAATAAATTAACTTGCACTTACCGTTAAGCTTTTGGTTAGATAAATTGAAATCTGATGAACTTGTAAAATACATGGCTGATTTACCAGAGTAAAAAAGATTAGCAGCATCCGTTTCTGTAATAGAATGAATATTTTTCGGAAAAGCTCCCATGTCTAATAAAGCCTTTACCTCTGATGCAGATTTTTTGAAGGTTTCATCAGAAAAATCTTCTTTATCATTTACAATTTTTGAAGCGATTTGAGGATCAATGGTGGAAGCAAAGCCTTCTATCATTCTATATACAGCCGCTCCATCTTTACCGCAAAGTGCTATAGGAATGATGCTTTTGGATTTAAATATGGAAACAGCTGTTTTTAGTTCAGTGAGATTGGTTGGGATTTTAACATTGTTTTGTGTAAACAAATCGGTGTTAATTTCAATTACTTGATAGGATACAGCATCAAAGGGTACTGCATATATATGTTGATTATGGCCCTCAACTTTTGCTGACGGGATTACAATATCCCAAAATTTCAACTGTTCTAAATATTTATCAATAGGCTTTACTGCATTTACGGAAAAAAGATCATTTGAAAAATTTCCTCCGGTAGATAAAAAAACATCTGGTATGTGATCTGAAGATAAGAGCACTTTAGCTTTTGTTTGATAGGCTTGAAGGTCACCTTTTATAAAATCGAAGGTTATATCATAATTTGGTAGTATAGTTTTGATATCTGTCTGAAAAGTTTTAAAAGCCTCTAACTTAGAGTTATCCTCTGATGATATAACACATCTTAGTTTTACTTTTCCTTCGTTGTTATTATAAGTAGAAACCTGTGGTAAAGTTTTATCACATACGGTAAAAGTAGAAAATACCAGTATTAATGTGACAAATAGGAAATATTTTAACCTTACATGTTTCATATAAACTCCCCCACGATAATATTATAGAGTTAACGATCTATAGATAAATAACTTCAAAGTTTGACTTATACAGAGGGATATGCTGCTAATTCTGAAAGCACATTTAAATACTTTTTTATGAGTCTTAGCTTTTCTCAAATCTGAGCTTTAGACTCATTAAAAAGTATTTATAGTGCAGAAGAATTGGCAGCATATCCTGGGGTGTAAGTCAAACTTCGGCTGTGTTTATCTTATAAGTATACTTTTTTAAATTCCAAATAGCCATTTTTTCTTAATTTACAAGCAGGACATTCTCCACAGCCGTTACCTATTACTCCGTTGTAGCAAGTTAAGGTTTCATTTTTAACTATATCAAGAACTCCTAAATCATAGGCCATTTTCCAGGTTTCTGCTTTATCAATCCACATTAATGGAGTGTGAATCTGAAATTGAAAATCCATAGCTAGGTTTAGGGTAACATTTAAGGATTTTATAAAAACATCTCTACAGTCTGGATATCCACTAAAATCACTTTGTGATACACCAGTTATAATATTGTTTATTCCTCTTTGTTTTGCAAATACTGCAACAAAGGTTAGGAATAACATGTTTCTTCCATCTACAAAGGAATTAGGAACACCTTCTTTAGGTGCTTCCTTGTCCACAGTTATATCTTGTCTAGTTAATGAGTTCGGTGCTAGTTGGTTCAATAGGTTTAAGTCTAAAATATGATGTTCAACATTATATTTTTTACATATATCCTTTGCGCATTCTAATTCCAGTTTGTGTTTCTGGTTATAGTCAAAAGATACTGCGATAACCTCTTTATATCTTTTCTTTGCCCAAAATAAACAAGTGGTACTGTCTTGTCCTCCGCTGAACACTACGATCGCTTTTTCTTTATTCATCTATTACACTTCCTTTTATTTATTATAAAGCATCATCAATCTATTGTTTAACATTATATCTGTATTAAATCTACCTCTTAAAGTAGTAGATACTGTTTTAGTGCCTGGCTTCTTTACTCCTCTAGTAGTCATACAGCCATGCTCTCCCTCTATTATAACAGCCACATCCTCAGAGCTAGTTATTTTCTGTATTATTTCTGCGATATCTGTACCTATTCTTTCTTGAAGTTGAAGTCTACGACCTACCATATCAGCAATTCTTGCTATTTTGCTTAATCCAATAACTTTTTTGCTAGGAACATATGCTACTGTAACTTTCATGTTATACATTAAAGCAAGATGATGTTCACAATGACTGAATATCTCTATATCCTTCATTATTACTATATCACTAGTACTTTCCTCTAAAGCTAGATCATCTTCAAAAGTCTTATTAAACATTTGTGCAATTTCATCATTAGTATAGCGCATTCCATCAAAGATTTCTTCATACATTTTAGCTACACGTTTAGGAGTATCCTTTAATCCTTCTCTATCAGGGTCGTCTCCTAAAGCTAATAAAATACCTCTTACATGTTCTTCAATTGCTTTTCTATCAATTTTCATGATACTATACACCTCTCTTGTTTGGGTTCCATATAACCTTGTGCAATTGTATTTGCAGATTAACTCCATTCATTTTATTATCCTTCATAAATTCTACGATCTTGTCCATATTAATTTTGCCAAACACGGGACTAATATATACATTTGTAGTTTCTGTAAGTTTGAATTTATCTATTAAATATTTAACTTTTTCAAGATCTTCCATACTTCCTGCTACAAATTTAATTGTATCTCTTTTTGTTAGATGTTTAAAGTTTCCTAAGGACATTTTATCTTCCATATTACTTGAAGGAAGCTTATAATCCATAGTAAAGCTTGGTGGATTATCTATATCCGAAAAGTTACTTAATAATATACTTCCGTTAGTTTCTATTTCGACAGAAAGTCCCTTATCTTTAGAAAGTTTTTTTAGTAAATCTAGTATTCCTTCTTGAAGAAGGGGTTCTCCGCCAGTTAAAGTTATATTTTTAACCTCTGTAGATTTTATATATTCATATATATCTTCAGAAGACATTAATTCATATGATACATCTTTTTCATTAGCCCAAGTTGTATCACAATAGCTGCAATTTAAATTACAACCTGCAAACCTTATAAAAACTGCTAATTGGCCACATGAGAGGCCTTCGCCATTGATGCTAACAAATTTTTCTATTACCTTAAAGTTCACTTAGTTTACCTCACTTTCTTCATATACAGCACAATTAGTAGGAGTCTCGTAAACTGAAGCTCTTCGCACCTTATATCCTCTGTTTTTCATTTCCTTAAAGAAAAACGCTGAGAATTGCTCTGCTGTTGGTCTGAAATTAACCTGGATTATTTTAAAACCATCCTGCATTAAACAGTTTAAGGTTTCTTCTCTCATAGTTTTTTCTTGTACAATCAATGCATGATCATAAGAATCTACAACCTCTTTAAGATCCTTTTTTAGGTCTCCAAAATCCACTACCATACCCTCTAGTTGACCTTCTTCTACCAATGTCTCTGACTGTACTTCAATTTCAACCTTCCATCTATGTCCATGAATATTTCCACATTTACCTTCGTATCCAGCAAGAAAATGAGCACTATCAAAGTTATGCTCTGTTTTTAGAATATACATCCCCATTCCTCCTAAATTTAAAATAATTGCATCTAATTGCTCATAAAATTAATAAAAAGCAATATTATAACTTTACATTTCTTTATTCATATAGGTTTCTCTTATAGAGTCCTAACGTATTTTTTCCAAATAAAAAAGGGCATAAGTTGCCCATAAACAAAAAACTACCTAAAAAGGTAGTAATACCCTAGTTTTGTTTATAGACAGGATGGTGACAACGAACTGTCTCATTTAGTTATATTAATACTAACCTATTTTAATATATCTGGGGGTATAAGTCAAATTTCTAAAGCAAAACGATTTTAGACTTAGTGCCACTTATCTCTCAGCTTGTAAAACTGGAGATTAGTGGCACTAAGTTGTTTCATATATTTAAATTCTTAGAATCCTCTTGCTTCCTGTAGTCTTTTATCAATAGCTTCCACTTGACTCTGCTTTTCAATCCAATAATCCTGTGATTTTTGAGCATCTAATTCTTGAACAGTTTTTCCTTGCTGCTCAACCCATGTATAGTATTTAAGGTTATGCCATCTCTTACGGTTTTTAAAGGCTCCTTCTTCTACATAGTCAAGTTTTACCTTTTGAAATATTGAGTGGTATCTTACAGCTGCCTCCGTTTTATTCATTTTACCAAATTTTTGGGTTAACTCTTCCATAGTAGAATAATAACGATCAATGGTGTCAGTACATATAGTAAATATGTTATCCCTATCAGTCATTTCATAGTACTTAGCAGTTTTTATTGCTCCAAGTAGATTACATACTCCGGATATACCAAGTATTTCAGAAAGCTTATTTATTTTGTCCTTTGAAATATTAGGCTGACTTGAGAGGTATTCCTTTCCAACTTCATCAGTCAAAAGTTGAAGACCTTTTTTACATTCAATGTCATCAATACACATAATAGCGTCCATATTCATAACATTGTGAATCCAAGTGACATGCTTGTCACCAATACCCTGAATATCATGATCTCCATAACCATTATTGTATATAGTTGGACACTTTATAGGCTCTAATCCCACTATTTTAGCTTCAGAATATAGTTGTTTTAATCTATCCCCAGAGGCAATTGTTCCTGCTGAACCCATTGACGAAATAAAAGCAGATACTCTACCATTTCCAATACCTTGATCATGCAGTATTTTAGTTATTTCTGATATGGTGTTTCCCGTAACATGATAATGAAATAAATAGTTTCCAAAGCTTTCAAATTGATTTAGTATCTTATTATTAGGACTTTCTCTCCTTAACTCCCAACACTTATCATATATTTCTTTTACGCTGCTTTCACATCCAAGGGTTTTAATATATTCAGCACCATAGAAATTTATCTTTTGAAAGCGCTCTTTACTCATCAGTTCAGGAAGAATTACTTTTGTGGAATATCCCATACGAGGTCCTGTCCATGAACCTCCAATGCCATAATTTCCAGTGGAAGGGAAGATAAGTGTATCTTCATTAGGAAGGATTTCCCCTGCTAATTGTTTTTCAAGTACTACTGAATATGTAGCACCTACCTTGTGGCTGCCTGTAGGAAAATCTTTCCCATATAATACAATTATGTTTGCATCTACTCCTGTTAATTCCTTTGGTATAACCATGTAGCAAAAGTTACCTTGATTATCAGTCCAATTGATATTAAAAAGGTTAATTGGATCTAAGGGCGAATCTTCTGCAGCCTTGAGAGCTTTTTTTCTTATGTCTTTTTTTATGCTTTCTGGATGAAGCATTTCATCAAATGTAGGTCCCCAAACAAGTTTATTCTTATTCATAGTTAATCCTCCAATTAATTAAGAAAATTTTAGCTTGTATATGAAGTGAAAACTTGAATCAGATGGGGTTTCAAACTCCACCTAATTCTTAGTTGAACGAATCCAGGGACATAGCCGCTCGCAACGTACACTTTGAAGAAAAGCAGAGAACCAAAATCTATGATTTTGTGTGAATCGCTTTCACAGAGTGCGTATGGGAGTATTAGAGCGGGTAGTCATCGGATAAATTACATACATAAATTATTATATGCATAAGGAAGAGAGATTTTGATTATAAATGTATTAATTAGCAGTTTAGAATTTTTAAGGTAAAAATGGGAAGTTAACTTGGAGGTGTAAAATGACATATAAAGTAATAGGTAATAGTGTTAATAGAGTTGATGCAATTGCCAAAGTTACTGGTAAAGCCAAATATGTAGATGACTTTTTTGAACGAGATATGCTAGTAGGAAAAGTTCTAAGAAGTCCTTATGCTCATGCAATTGTAAAAAATATAGATGTAAGCAGGGCAAAGGCGTTAAATGGTGTGGAGGCCGTAATTACTCACATGGACTTGCCTAAAATTAAGTTTTCAACAGCTGGACATCCTTGGTCGTTGGACCCTGACCATAGGGATATAGAGGATAGACTTATTTTAACAGATAAGGCTCGTTTTGTAGGTGATGGAGTTGCAGCTGTTATTGCCGTAAATGAATTGATTGCAGAGAAAGCATTAAAACTAATCGAAGTTGAATATGAGATTCTTCCCCATGTTATAGATCCAGAGGAGGCAATCAAACCAGGTGCACCTGTGGTACATGAAGAAAGACCTAATAATATCATAAGTTCCTTCGGTGCAGAGTATGGTGATATTGAAGCAGAATTTAAGAATAGTGATTATGTTTTTGAAGGGATATATGAAACTAGTATTGTTCAACATTGTCACATAGAAAACCATACTTCCTATGCCTATATAGATACCGATGGGCGTATTGTAATTATATCTTCAACACAGATACCTCATATTGTTAAAAGAATAGTGGGGCAGGCTCTCGGACTGCCTTGGGGTAGAATAAGAGTTATCAAGCCCTATGTTGGAGGAGGATTTGGAAACAAACAGGATGTTATTATTGAGCCTTTAACCGCAGCTATGACTCTCGCTGTAAAGGGTAGGCCTGTTCGATATAGAATGACAAGGGAGGAGGCTTTTATAGACACACGAACACGGCATGCTATGAAATTTAGCTTAAAAACAGCAGTTTCAAAGGAAGGAAAGCTTACTGGAATATATGTAGGAGATATAGTGAATAACGGAGCATATGCTTCACATGGTCACTCAGTTGCCATGAGTGCTGGAAGTAAGTTCAGACCGCTATATAATTTTAGGTCTATAAAATTTGATCCTAAAACAGTTTATACAAATTTACCGACGGCCGGTGCAATGAGAGGTTATGGGGTGCCGCAGATATGTTTTGCATTAGAAAGTCATTTAGATGATATTGCTCGTGAAATGAATATTGACCCTATAGAATTTAGAAATCAAAATTTAATTTCTGCAGGGCATATGGATCCGCTGACTAAAAATGTAGTTCGTACTTTTGGAATTCCTGAATGTATTGAAAAAGGTAAAGAATTAATAAATTGGGATGAAAAGAAAAAAAGATATAAGAATCAAAGTGGCGAAAGGAGAAGAGGCATTGGCATGGCATGTTTTAGTTATTTGTCAGGTACTCATCCAGTAGCCTTAGAACTTGCAGGAGCTAGAATAATAATGAATCAAGACGGCTCCGTTCAGCTTCAGGTTTCTGCAGCTGAAATCGGCCAGGGCAGTGATACTGTATTAGCTCAAATGGCTGCTGAAGTTCTTGGTTTATCAATGGATATGGTACATGTTATTGCATCACAAGACACAGATGTTTCGCCTTTTGACACAGGTGCATATGCGTCCAGGCAGACCTTTGTTACAGGAGCTGCTGTTAAGAAAGCAGCAGTAGAGGTGAGACAAAAAGTGCTAGAGCTGGCCATGAAAAAGACAGGCCTTTGCGGTGATGAATTGGATATGCAAGATGCTCAAATTATTGAAAAAAGAACAGGAAGAGTTGTCTGTTCATTAGAGGATATTGCTATGGAATCCTATTATGACAGGGTTAATGCCTCACCAATTAGCAGTGATATCACAGAGAATGTAAGAATAAATGCAACAGCATATGGGGTTACCTTTGCTGAGGTAGAAGTGGATATGAAGGTAGGAAAAATAGAAGTACTTGAAATTTATAATGTTCATGACTCGGGAGTAATAATTAACCCCAAACTAGCAGAGGGACAGGTGAATGGAGGAGTAAGCATGGGCTTAGGCTATGCTCTGTCAGAGCAATTATTATTTGATAAAAAAACAGGCAAACCATTAAATAACAACTTATTGGATTATAAGCTACAAACAATTTTAGATACACCGGAAATTGGAGTGGCTTTTGTTGAAAAGTATGAACCTGCAGGATCCTTTGGGCAGAAGTCTCTAGGTGAGAATCCATCTATTTCTCCCGCACCTGCAATTCGAAATGCTGTTTTAGATGCAACAGGTATAGCATTTAATAAAATTCCTATGAATCCACAGGCTGTCTTTGAAAAGTTCAAGGAAGCAGGGTTACTGTAGAAAGGAGTTTTTTCAATGTATGATATAACAAATATATTAGAACCAAAAACCATAAATGAAGCATTGGAAATGCTTAGCAACAATCCAAGACTGAAAATAATTGCTGGTGGAACGGATGTGTTAATAAAACTACATCACGGTGCTATGGAAGCTGTTGAGTTATTAAGTATAAGAAAAATTAAGGGCTTAGACGAAATAGCTCTAATGGAAGATGGCACTATTTCTATAGGGGCTATGGCTAATTTTTCAGAAATCTTTAGAAATGACACAGTAAATCAGTATATACCGGTCTTGGCTGAGGCTGCTGTTTCAATGGGAAGTCCTCAAATAAGAAACATGGCTACAATTGGTGGAAATGTGTGTAATGGAGCTGTTTCAGCTGACAGTGCTCCAGCACTATTTGCACTAAATGCTATATTAAAATTAGAAAGCACTACAGGGGCGAGAATGGTTCCTATAGAACAATTTTACTCTGGTCCAGGCAAAGTTAAAATTGAATCAGGTGAAATATTGACTAATTTTCTTATAAATAAAGAGGAGTATGAGGAAACAACTGGTAATTATATTAAATTTAGCAACAGAAAAGCATTAGATATCTCTATGCTAGGTGTAGCTGTTGTTTGTAATTCCAATTGGCAGAGATTTAATGACTTAAGAATTGCGATAGGGGTTGCTGGACCAACGCCAATTCGATGTAAGGAGGCAGAAGCTTATGCCAGAGGTAAGGATATTACTGAGAAGACCATAGAAGAAATCGGTCTGTACGCTGTAAAATCATCACATGCCAGAGATTCTTGGCGTGGGTCAAAATCATATAGAGAACACCTAATAGAAGTTTTAACACAAAGGGCAATCAAAGAAGCAGTTAAGAGAGCAGGAGGTAGTAAGAATGAGTGAAGCAAAGTTGAAGAAAATAAGCATGGTTGTTAATAATAGGCCATATTCACTTGAAATAGATATAAGAGATTCACTACTTGAGGTGTTGAGGAACAGATTGCAGTTTACAGGTGTTAAGCAAGGCTGTTCTGTTGGGGAGTGTGGTGCATGCACAGTTATAATAGATGGAACTCCAGTTAACTCATGTACTTATCTGGGAATATGGGCAGATGGGAAAAAGATCACTACTATAGAGGGAGTTTCGAAAGATGGAGAGTTATCTAAAGTTCAGCAAGCTTTTATTGATGAAGGGGCTATTCAATGTGGTTTCTGTACTCCAGGACTAGTTTTGACTACAATGGCTCTTATACAAAATAGTAAAAAGGTTGGGAAAAAATATACTAAGGAAGAGATAAAGAGAGAAATCTCTGGTCACTTATGTCGTTGTACAGGATACCAGAAGATATATAGAGCTGTTTCAAGGTCTTTAAAAGAATAAAGCTAAAAAAATTAGGGGGATGTGCATTATGGAGGAAACTAAAAGCTTAATTGAAAAGCTAAGAGGATTAAAGTATCAAAATATGTACAATAATGACTTTTTCTTAACCTGGGAAAAGAGTGATGATGAGCTTTTCTCAGTATTTACAGTTGCTGATATATTGAGAAAGATGAGAGAAAATAATATCTCAACTAGAATTTTCGATAGTGGGCTGGGTATATCAGTTTTCCGTGACAATTCAACAAGGACAAGGTTCAGTTTTGCCAGTGCTTGTAACTTACTAGGTCTTGAAGTACAAGATCTTGAAGAAGGAAAGTCACAGATTGCACATGGTGAAACTGTACGTGAAACATCAAACATGATCTCCTTTATGGCTGATGTTATAGGTATTAGAGATGATATGTTTATTGGTAAGGGAAATAAATACATGCATGAAGTATCTGAAGCGGTACAGGAGGGATATAAAGCTGAAGTACTTGAACAGCGTCCTACACTTGTAAATCTTCAGTGTGATATAGATCACCCAACTCAATGTATGGCAGATTTATTACACATAATCCATCACTTTGGAGGTGTGGAAAATCTTAAAGGTAAAAAAATAGCTATGACTTGGGCATATTCGCCCTCTTATGGTAAGCCACTGTCTGTACCGCAGGGAATTATAGGATTAATGACAAGAATGGGAATGGAAGTATGCCTTGGTCATCCTGAAGGATATGACTTGATGCCAGAGGTAGAAGAAGTTGCAAGAAAAAATGCTAAAGAAAGCGGAGGCAAATTTACTAAAACCAATTCAATGAGAGAAGCTTTTGAAAATGCAGATATGGTCTATCCTAAGAGTTGGGCATCCTTTGCAGCAATGGAAAAGCGTACTGCTCTATATGGAGAGGGTAAGCTTGACGAAATAAAGACCTTTGAAAAAGAACTTCTAGCAGAAAATGCTAAACATAAGGAGTGGCAGTGTACTGAAGAAATGATGAAGCTTACTAAAAATGGGAAAGCGTTATATTTACATTGCTTGCCTGCTGATATTAGTGGTGTAAGCTGTAAAGAAGGTGAAGTAGCTGCTTCCGTATTTGATCGCTACCGTGAACTACTCTACAAAGAAGCAGGATTTAAACCTTATATTATTGCCGCCATGATGTTCTTAAGTAAGGTTAAGGATCCGGTAAAAACTTTTGAAGCACTGAAAAGCTCAAATAAACCAAGATTCTCAGGAAAATAATGTGAAGTTGAGGGGGACGGCAAATGAGTGATAGAATGAGGCCGATTTCTTTTGAAAAGATGGTTACTTGGATTACTACAGAATTAAGGGATAACGAATCCATTTTTGGCGTTCATAAAAGTAAATTCTATAGAAACAATAGTGGAAAGTCAGTAGAATTGCTTGGTGAAAAAGTAGCTATGCCGCTGGGGCCTGCAGCAGGACCTAATTCTCAATTGGCTCAGAATATAGTGTCTGCTTACTTGACTGGAAGTCGTTTTATCGAACTAAAAACAGTTCAAGTCATTGATGGAGAAGATTTGAAAGTATCCAAGCCGTGTATTCGTGCAGAGGATGAATGCTATAACGTGGAATGGTCAACGGAATTAAAAGTAACAGAAGCCTATGATGAATATGTAAAGGCGTGGTTTTTACTTCATGTTTTGATGAAGGAATTAAATTTAAGTGATGAAAGAGACTTTATGTTCAATATGAGTGTA
Source organism: Clostridium magnum DSM 2767 (assembly GCF_001623875.1). Classification (GTDB taxonomy): domain Bacteria; phylum Bacillota; class Clostridia; order Clostridiales; family Clostridiaceae; genus Clostridium_AM; species Clostridium_AM magnum. Next base: position 429,409 of record NZ_LWAE01000002.1, read on the forward strand.
GGTTATGATTTAAAAGGTATTAAATCTCCTAAGATAGATGATTACATTGAAGGAATGAAGAATGCTTCTGGCACCAAAATTTGGAATGAGTGTAGAGAAATACTTATTTCACAGATGGATTCATTCTCTAATTTTAATAATAAAGATTTAGATGAAATTTCACCGGTTATTTCCCCATCCATTGCATTATCCACACTTCATGGATGTCCTCCAGAAGAGATTGAGAGGATTGTTAATTATTTGCTTAAAGAAAAAAACATCCATACCTTTATAAAAATGAATCCAACTCTTTTAGGAGAAAGATTTGTTAGAGATACCTTTGATCAAATGGGATATGATTATATAGTCCTTAATAGACATCATTTTATACTTGATTTGCAGTATAAAGATGCAGTAAAGATGATTAAGCGTCTCAAAGCTGTTGCTAAAAATCTTAATTTGGAAATAGGAGTAAAGCTAACAAATACCTTGCCAGTTAAAATTTTAAATAATGAACTGCCTGGAGAAGAAATGTATCTGTCAGGACGTGCGCTTTTCCCACTTTCAATTTCCTTAGCAAGTAGATTAGCTAAAGAATTTCATGGTGATCTGCAGATTTCATATTCAGGTGGCGCTGATTTCTTTAATGTTGACAAGATTTTAGCTACGGGAATTCAGCCAGTTACCTTTGTTACAAATATTTTGAAGCCAGGTGGTTATGGAAGAATAGTCCAAATAGCTAAAAAGGCAGAAAAACAGCTTATAGGTGCTTTTTCAGCTATTAATACAGAACTTTTAAATGAGCTTGCTAAAGAAGCTTTGAGGGATAAATATTATTACAAAGATATGGGGAAAGGGGACAGGAAAAAAGTTTCGTCTAAGCTTTCTTCTGATGACTGTTCAGCAAGGGGTTCTGTTTGCTTAAATGAAGAACAGAAGAAATGTGTTCCATGTAGCGATACTTGTGAATTATGTGTTGGTGTCTGTCCAAATAGGGCCAATGTGACTATTAACTTAGAAGGAAAAGGTTCTTCCTCTCATCAGGTTATACATTTAGATGGCATCTGCAATGAGTGTGGTAACTGTGCAGCTTTCTGTGGTCGCATGGGAAAACCGTATAAAGATAAGGTGACAGCTTTCTGGACAGAAGCGGACTTTAAAGATAGTACAAATAAAGGCTTTTTAGTCTTAGATAGGAAGAAAGGCCTTTGTAACGTTAGGAAAGAAGATGGACAGATTGTAAGCTATAGTATTGGTCAAGCTGATGCTATTTCTAAAGAGATGGAAACCGTGATTAAGATCTGTATAAGTAAGTACAGTTATATCATATAAGAAAATGGAACAGCTGAAGCTTTTAGGTCTATATTATAATGCTTAACCTGGAAGGAGGAAATATGTTGTTAGTTCGAAACGGTAAGATTATAACTAGAGATAATGCTAGGCCAATTATTGATAATGGGTGCATAGCTATTGAAGGGAACAAAATTGTTGAAATTGGTAGTGCTGAAGATTTTAAAGGAAAATACAATAGTACAAGGTGTCTAGACGCAAAAGGCAAGCTGATTATGCCAGGCTTTATCAATACTCATATGCATTATTATAGTACTTTTGCTAGAGGAATTGCTAATGACAGCCCAACTGCAAGAAAATTTTCTGATATACTTACAGGATTGTGGTGGAGACTTGATAAGGTTTTAACATTGGATGATGTCTATTATAGTGCAATTGTACCAATGATTGATGGAGTGAAAAATGGTGTAACAACTGCATTTGATCATCATGCAAGTCCCTATGTACTCAGGGGCAGCTTGTTTAAAATTGCAGAAGCAGCAGAAAAAATAGGTATTCGGAGTAATTTGTGCTATGAAACTTCCGATAGAGATGGCGAAGATATTGCCGATGAGGGGATTGCTGAAAACGTAGAATTCATCAAATACTGCAATAGCAAAAATGATGACATGCTTAGAGGAATGTTTGGGTTACATGCATCTATGACAATTTCCGAAAAAACTTTGGAAAAGTGTTTAGAGTCTATCCAAGATTTAAATACAGGGTTTCATGTTCATACTGCTGAAGGTATTGAAGATGTAGATGATTCAAAGAAAAAGTATGGTAGGAGGATTATAGAAAGATGGTACAAGAGAGGTGTTCTTTCTAGCAAGACAATTGCAGTACATTGCGTTCATATTAAAGAGAAGGAAATGGATATGCTTAAAGAAAAGGATGCTATAGTTGTCCATAATCCTCAGTCTAATATGGGCAATGCTGTAGGTGCATCACCAATACTAGAAATGCATAGGAAAGGAATCTTATTAGGACTTGGGACAGATGGCTATACCGTAGATATGATGGAATCTTATAAAGTTGGCAATCTTATTCATAAACATGTTAAAGGAGACTCCACTGTTGCATGGAGTGAAATTCCAGAAATGCTATTTGAAAATAACAGAAAAATTACTGAAAGATTTATTAATGGTAAGGTAGGGATTTTACAGGAGGGGGCATTAGCAGACATTATTATCGTCGATTACAATCCGCCAACACCAATTAATGAGAGCAATATCAATAGTCATTTACTATTCGGTATTAATGGACGATTTGTAGATACAACAATTATTAATGGTAAAGTAGTAATGGAAGATAGAAAATTAGGTAATATTGATGAAGAAAGAATTATGGCAAAGAGCCGAGAATTGGCATCTGAGCTCTGGAAACGGTTTTAGAAGGTGTTATAAACTACTTATTAGTGAAAGGAATTCACTATAAGTAAATTTAATTAATAACGTGAAAAGGGATGATAAAGATGATCTACAACTCTGTTATTGTGAGAGGTGGAGGAGATATTGCATCTGGAACGATACAAAAACTACATAGAAGTGGTTTTAAGGTATTAGTTTTAGAAATAGAAAAACCAACCTGTATTAGAAGAAAGGTTGCTTTCAGTGAAGCAGTTTACAATGGAAAAACTGTTATTGAAGGTATTGAAGCAGTACTGATACGGGAAAAAGCAGAAATAATCAGTGCATGGGAAGAGGACGTCATACCTGTTGCCATAGACAAAGAGGGTAAATTAATTGATATTATTAAACCTTATGTTGTTGTAGATGCAATCCTTGCAAAGAAAAATTTGGGTACAAACAGAAAAATGGCACCAATTACAATTGGTTTAGGTCCTGGATTTAATGCCGGTAAGGATGTTGATGTAGTCATTGAAACAATGAGAGGGCACAATCTTGGAAGGTTGATATTTCATGGCTTTGCTTTGGAGAATACTGGATTGCCAGGTGAAATAGGAGGCTGTGGAAAAGATAGAGTTATATATAGTCCTTGTGATGGCAGGATAAAAAATCTAAAGGTAATTGGTGATATAGTTCAGATTGGAGAAGTTGTTGCAATTATAGAAAAAGAAGAGGTTAAATCTAAGGTTATGGGAATTATAAGAGGAATTATAAGAAACGAAAGTATTGTATCTAAGGGGCTTAAAATAGCAGATATTGATCCTAGAATTACTGAATTGAAAAATTTCAATACAATATCAGATAAGGCGAGGAATATAGGCGGAGGAGTACTAGAAGCTATTTTATTTCTTAGAAACACAATTAAACTGTAAAAAGTTAAAAGGGTGAAGTTTAAGTTATCATAATAACTGCTTAATGGAGGGGATTTATATGAAGATGATAAATAAGGAAGAAATATTATCCTTGGCACAAAGGTATAAAAAAGAAATGTGTAAGTTCTTAAGAGATATGATAGCAATTCCCAGTGAAAGTTGTGGAGAAAAAGAAGTAGTACTTAGAATAAAGGAAGAAATGGAAAAGGTAGGATTTGATAAGGTTGAAATAGACCCTATGGGGAATGTGATCGGATATATAGGACATGGAAAACATATTATTGCCATGGATGCTCATATAGATACAGTTGGTATAGGTGACAGAAAATTGTGGAGACATGATCCATATAAAGGATATGAGGATGATGTGATTATTATAGGAAGAGGAGGAACTGACCAAGAAGGTGGAATGGCTTCTATGGTTTATGCCGGAAAGATAATTAAGGAGCTCGGCCTCGAGGATGATTATACATTAATAGTAACCGGTACTATTCAAGAGGAGGACTGTGATGGGCTATGCTGGCAATATATAATCAATGAAGATAAAATAAAACCTGAATTTGTTGTTATTACAGAGCCAACATCTTTGAATATATATAGAGGTCATAGAGGAAGAATGGAAATAAAGGTTACTACACATGGAATTAGCTGTCACGGTTCTGCGCCAGAAAGAGGGGAAAACGCAATCTTTAAAATGGCTCCAATATTAAATGAATTAAAAGCTCTAAATGAAAATCTAATTGATGATGAATTCTTAGGAAAAGGAACATTAACTGTATCTGAGATATTTTTCTCATCACCATCAAGATGTGCTGTAGCAGATGGATGTACTATTTCTATTGATAGAAGACTTACCAACGGAGAAACTTGGCAGTACGCAATTCAGCAAATTAAAAATTTGCCATCAGTTAAGGCTGTAAATGCAGAAGTTGAAATGTATAGTTATGAAAGGCCTTCTTATACTGGTTTAACATATCCAACTGAATGTTTCTTCCCAACTTGGGTGCTGCCTGAAGAACATGTAGTATGTCAGACAGTAGTAAGTTGTTATAGAGATTTATTTAAAAATGAACCGAAGGTGGACAAATGGACATTCTCAACAAATGCGGTTTCAATAATGGGCAGATACGGAATACCATGTATAGGCTTTGGTCCTGGTCATGAAGATCAAGCACATGCACCTAATGAAAAAACTTGGAAGGATGAACTTGTAAAATGTGCAGCAATGTATGCACTTATTCCAATAACATATGTAAGCAACTTTACTGATGAAGTGAAACTTGAATCAGATGGGGTTTCAAACCTCAACTGATTTTTAGTTGAACGAATCCAGGGACGTAACCGCTCTTTACTCCCTCTTTGGGAAGAGGGAGTAAAGAGCGGGTAGTCATCGGATAAATAATAACTTTCCTATATGGGGTTGCAAGGCGGAACTTTAACTTACACTTCGGAACATGTTACCAAACTTCCGCACGGTTAAAAACTTTTAATCAGTTTAAGGCTCGTATTTTATAAAATCTTAGAATTGTCGATAAACTCGCTTTGCTCAGACAATCGAATATTCTAAGATTTTATAAAACACTTCGCTAAGACTGATAAAAAAGTTTTTAAATGTGCTTTCAGTTTTGGTTACCTATTCCTACGTATAAGTTAAAGTTCAAGGTAAAAACCCTATATATACTTAAAACCTAACTAGAACTTATACAGTGGTAGATCTACCTATAAAGATTAAACTAATCAATACATTAAAACGCATATTTAATTATTTTTCAGCATATAGAAGTTTTATAGGTATAAAAATAATTAGCAGTGTAAAAAAGATTTTAATGAGAATATTGGAAAGTATATTTAAGTTAAAGCTTAGTTGATACAGAAAATTATAGTATAGGTAGGGGGGGAGTTTATGGGTATAGTGCTTAAGGGTGGAAAAATAGTAACAGCAGTTGATACTTATTGCTCGGATATAAGAATAGAGAATGAGAAAATTGCTTGTATAAGTAATAATTTGGAAAAGTCCGGTGACGAGATTATACCTGTGCATGGTTGTTATATTATGCCTGGAGGTATAGATACTCATACACATTTTGATTTAGAGGTAGGTTCTACACTAACTGCAGATGATTTCGGAAGTGGAACAAAAGCTGCCTTAGTTGGAGGCACCACTACAATACTGGATTATGCAACCCAAAATAAAGGAGAATCATTAAAGGAAGCTATAAAAAATCAACACAAGAAAGCAAAAAATATTTGTTATTGCGATTATGGATTCCACATGGGTATTACGGATTGGAATGACAAAGTTTCAGATGAGATGGAAGATATGATTAAAGAGGAGGGAGTAACGTCATTTAAATTATATATGGCTTACAAAAAAACTCTTCAAGTAGATGACGGTGTAATATATAAGGCATTGAGAAGAAGCAGAGATCTTAATAGTTTAATGGCCTTTCATTGTGAAAATGGAGATATTATAGATGCACTAATTGAGGAGACAAAATTAAAGGGCAATAAAACTCCCTACTATCATGCTTTCACTAGGCCTGCAGAGGTTGAAAAAGAAGCTATTGTAAGATTGCTTAATATTGGAGAAATTGCAGATTCGCCAGTATATATTGTGCATTTAAGCTCAAAAGAAGGTTTGTTAAGTATCTTAGATGCCAAAAAAAGAGGAGTTAAGGTCTATGTAGAAACCTGTCCTCAATATCTATTGCTTGATGATTCCTGTTATGGTGGAAAAGATAGCACTAGCTTTGAGGGAGCAAAATACGTGATGTCACCTCCAATAAGAAAAGAATCTGATCAAGAGGCACTATGGTATGGAATAAGGTCCAGTGAGATACAAACTATTGGGACAGACCACTGTTCTTTCAATTATAAAAATCAAAAGGAAATAGGTATAGGAGATTTTAGCAAGATTCCAAATGGAGCACCAGGAGTAGAACATAGAATGGCACTTATTTATACTTATGGTGTTTTATTTGGAAGGATAAGCTTGAATGAAATGGTTGCACTTACTTCAACTAATGCTGCTAAGATATTTGGGCTATTTCCGCAAAAAGGGACTATTGCAATTGGCAGTGATGCAGACATTGTAGTTTGGGATCCTAGATTTTCTACTCATATTAGTGCTGAAAAACAGACTCAAAGGGTTGATTATACACCTTATGAAGGTTTTGAACAGCGAGGAAGAGTGCTGTATGAATTTTTAAGGGGAAATAAGGTGGTTTCAAAGGGAGAATTGATCGTAAAAAAACCTCTTGGTAAGTATTTATTCAGAAAAACTTGTATGGGGACGTAGTGAGATGGCTGGATTTATTCTAAATGGAAAGAAGGTCACTGCTGCGGAGGATATGAACTTTCTTGAATACTTAAGAGAACAACAAAACTTAACTTCAGTAAAAAACGGATGTGGAGAAGGAGCATGTGGTGCTTGTATGATACTTGTGGAGGGTAAGGCAGTTAGGGCCTGCATTTTTACAACTTCAAAGATGAATGGTAAGGAAATAAAGACCTTAGAAGGTTTGTCTGAATTTGAAAGAGAAGTTTTTAGCTGGGCTTTTGCGAAAGCTGGAGCAGTACAATGTGGATTTTGTATTCCGGGGATGATAATAAGTGCAAAGTCTCTATTAGATGTTAATTTAAATCCTACGAAAAAGGAGATCAAAACTGCAATTAGAGGAAATATATGCAGATGTACTGGATATGTCAAAATAGTAAAAGCTATAAAAATGGCAGCAGAAGCATTTAGAGATGGAGAAATTTACGATTCAGAACAGTATAAAGGAAAGATTGGAGAAAGGCTTCCAAGAATAGACGCCAGAAAAAAAGTTCTTGGAATAGCAGAATATGTTGATGATATGAAAGTTCCAGGGATGCTTTACGGGTCTGCTTTAAGAACTAAATATCCTAGAGCTTTAATAAAAAGCATTGATATTTCTGAAGCACTAAAACATCCGGAGGCGGAAGTAGTTCTTACAGCAAAAGATGTCCCGGGAAATAGGTTTATAGGACATATTGTTAAAGACTGGCCTGCTATGATAGCAGAAGGTGAAGAGACAAGATATGTTGGGGATGCGGTAGCTTTAGTAGCTGCCAGAAGCAAAAAGTCGTTAAGTGAGATACTAAATCTTATAAAGGTAGAGTATCAGGAATTAGAACCTCTTAGCAGCCCAGCTATGGCATTAGCGCCTAATGCTCCTAAAATTCACCCTGGTGGTAATATTCTCAAAGTGGAAAAGGTAAAAAGAGGAGATGTTGATGAAGCAATAGCCAAATCCAAATACGTAGTTACTAAGAACTACTCAACACCTTTTACAGAACATGGATTTTTAGAAACTGAGAGTGCATTGGCTATATCCGATGGGGATGGGATTACTATTTATACTGGTGGACAAGGAGTATACGATGAACAAAGAGAAATCTCTGAGCTTTTAGGATTACCGAAAGAGAAAGTAAGATCAATCAGTAAATATGTTGGGGGAGGGTTCGGAGGAAAAGAAGACATGAGTGTACAGCATCATGCCGCTCTTCTTTCATGGTTTACAAAAAAGCCCGTTAAAGTGACTTTAAGTCGTAAAGAAAGTATAATGGTTCATCCAAAGAGACATGCCATGGAAATATCTATAACTTCTGCCTGTGATGACAATGGTAATCTAACTGCTTTTAAAGCAAAAATCATATCAGATAGTGGTGCTTATGCATCTTTAGGTGGCCCTGTAATTCAAAGAGCTTGCACACATGCAGCGGGACCATATAGATGTCCAAATGTAGAGATTGAGGGGATAGCTGTATATACTAATAATCCCCCAGCAGGAGCGTTTAGAGGCTTTGGTGTAACACAGTCAGTCTTTGCATCAGAATGCAATTTAAATCTCTTAGCCGAGAAAGCTTCAATATCACCTTGGGAAATAAGGTTTAGAAATGCTGTAGAACCAGGGCAGGTACTACCTAATGGACAGATTGCTGATGAAGGAACTGCTATTAAAGAAACTCTTATTGCTGTTAAAGATGAGTATGATAAAAGTAAATATGCAGGGATAGCATGTTGTATGAAAAATTCAGGTGTAGGTGTTGGTATACCTGATATAGGTAGGTGCAGCTTAGCAGTTATAAAGGGTAAGGTGCATATAAGAACTAGTGCAGGTTGTGTAGGTCAAGGTCTTGGAACAATTCTAATGCAAATCATATGTGACACAACAGGATTATCACCTGAACAAATAGTATTGGATCCACCAGATACATTACTTACACCAAATTCAGGAACTACAACAGCATCGAGACAAACAGTGTTTACTGGAGAAGCTACAAAGATTGCTGCGTTAAAACTGAAAGAAAAAATGTTAACCCAATCTTTAAATCATTGTGAAGGGCAGGAATTCTATGGAGAATATCGAGGAATTACTGATCCTATCAATTCAGATAGACAAAATCCAGTGAGCCATGTTGCCTATGGCTATGCAACACAGGTAGTGACACTTAATGAAGATGGAAAGGTAGAGAAGGTAGTTGCAGCTCATGACGTAGGAAAATCTATAAATATAACTAATGTTGAAGGGCAAATAGAAGGCGGGGTAGTTATGGGACTTGGATATGGACTTACAGAGGACTACCAACTAAATAAATCTGTTCCAACTGCTAAATTTGGAACACTAGGTTTATTTAGAGCAACTGACATACCTGAAATCAAATCAATAGTTATAGAAAAAAACAGTTCATCCCTTGCTTATGGTGCAAAGGGGGTAGGGGAAATAACCACTATACCAACGCCACCAGCAATACAAGGAGCCTATTATAGATTAGATGGCAAGTTTAGAAATAAACTTCCTCTTGAGAACACTTTTTACAGCAAGAAAAAAAATTAAAGATTGCATAGCAATCAAAAGGGGGCAACTTAATGCAAGATAGGTATGCCATTAAGGGTAATATCATTTTTACTAAAACTCCAGAGAGGTTTGAAGTACTTGAAAATGGATATCTTGTTGTAGAAGGCAAATTCGTAAAAGGTATTTACAGAAGTCTTCCAAATGAATTCAGGAAAATAAAGATAATAGATTATGAAAATGCAATTATAATACCGGGATTTGTTGATCTTCATTCACATGCACCACAGTTTCCAAATTTGGGGTTAGGACTTGATAAGGAACTAATGAACTGGCTTCAAACATATACGTTTCCCGAAGAATTCAAGTATTCAAATAGTAGTTATGCAAAAAAAGTGTATTCAGCCTTCATAAAGGAACTATGGAGATTTGGTACAACTAGAGCATGTGTTTTTTCCACTCTTCATAAGAACACAACAAAATTATTAATGGATTTATTCGCTGAATCAGGATTATCAGCATACGTAGGCAAAGTAAATATGGATAGAAATTCACCGGAATATTTAATAGAAACAACAAAAGCCTCAATTAAGGATACAATTGAAATATTGGAGGAATATTCAAATAAATATGAACTTGTGAAACCAATAATCACTCCAAGATTTGTTCCAAGCTGTACTTTTCAGTTGCTAAAAGGTTTGGGGAATTTGGCCCAAAAGTACGATGTTCCTGTACAATCTCATCTGTGTGAAAATTATGATGAAATTAGTTTCGTAAAAAAATTGCATCCTGATTATAAAAACTATTCAAGTATATACAATGATGCCAGATTATTTGGAGATGTGCCTACGATTATGGCTCATTGTGTTTTGGTAGATGAAGATGAGATTGAACTTATGTCAAGAAAAAAGGTTTTTGTTGCTCATTGTTCAAATTCCAATTATAATCTATCAAGCGGTATTGCACCTATTAGAAGCTTTATAACAAGAGGAATTTCAGTAGGACTTGGAAGTGACATATCTGGAGGACATAGTCTATCAATGATGAATGTGATTGTAAATGCTGCTCAGGCATCAAATATAAAATGGCTTGAAAAGGGCAGGGCAGATAAGCCTCTTAGTATTTCAGAGTTATTCTACCTGGCAACCAAGGGTGGAGGCAAGTTTTTTGGCAAGGTAGGAAGCTTTGAAGAGGGCTATGAGTTTGATGCTTTGATTATAGATGATAGCAGCCTATATGCATTTAAACCATTATCAATAGAAGAGAGGCTGAAAAAGTTTATTTATATTGGTGATGACCGAAATATTAAGGTAAGATATGCAGCAGGTAAAAAAATAGAAGAGCCTAGGTGTTACTGAATTAAAGTTTTCAGGATTCATCAATCTTGAAACTTTAATATAAATTTATATGGGAGGTATCTTATGCAAACCAAAATTAATGGTGAGAAAAACTCATTTTTGGAATCCTTTTTTAAATTAAAGGAAAACAAGACAAACGTAAGGACAGAAATACTTGCGGGAGTTACTACTTTTATTACAATGGCCTATATAATATTTGTCAATCCTAATATCCTTAAATTAGCAGGCATGAACTCAGCAAATGCAGTAGGTGATGCAGCTGGAAAGTTTGCTGTTGGTAGTGATCCGATAGTATCAGCAGTATTTGTTGCTACTTGTCTAGCAGCTGCAGTGGGTACATTCATAATGGGATTTTATGCAAATTTACCTTTTGCACAGGCTCCAGGAATGGGACTAAATGCATTCTTTACATTTACAGTTTGTATGACATTGAAATTCACATGGCAGCAGGCACTTTCTGCAGTTTTAATATCAGGAATTTTATTTATAATTATTACAGTTACTTTAATACGTGAGAAAATAGTTGATGCTATACCTCAAAATCTTAAGTTTGCAATTTCTGGAGGTATAGGATTATTCATAGCACTTATTGGATTAAAGAGTGGAGGAATAATAGTTGCAAACCCATCAACTCTTGTTGGGTTTGGAAACTTTACACAGCCAGGAACACTGCTTACTTTAATAGGAATTGTGATAACTGGTATTCTTATGGCTAAAAACGTAAAGGGATCAATACTTATAGGTATTATCTTAACTACGATTATAGGAATTCCTATGGGTATTACTTCACTATCTAATGTACATGTTTTTAGTGCACCTCCTTCACTTGCCCCTACTTTTGCTGCATTTGACTTTGCCGGTCTTTTATCGAAGGGTGGAGGCAGTATATTAGGTGCAATCTTAATTGTTATCATGGTTGTAATAACAATTTGTTTAGTGGATCTTTTTGATACTATTGGAACACTTGTTGGAACTGCTACAAAGGCAGGTATGGTAGATGAAAATGGTAAGGTTTTGAGAATGAAAAAGGCTCTTATTTGCGATGCAGTTGCAACAACTGCAGGTTCAGTTTTAGGAACTAGTACCGTTGTAACCTATGTTGAATCAACAGCCGGTGTAACTGCAGGGGGAAGAACTGGTCTTACATCTGTAACAGTAGGTGTATTATTTATTCTCTCATTATTTTTCTCAGGACTTGTTGGAATAGTTCCAGGTCAGGCTACAGCACCAGCACTTATTATAGTAGGTGTTTTGATGTTAGGAGCTGTTAAAAATATAGATTTTAGTGATTTTACAGAAGCACTGCCTTCTTTTTTCGCAATTGCAATAATGCCTTTTAGTTATAGCATAGCAAACGGAATTGCAGCAGCTATGATATTTTATCCAATAGTAAAAGTGGCTACAGGAAGACATAAAGAACTCCACCCAATAGTATATATACTTGCTCTATTATTCATTTTAAGATTTATATTACTTCCAGGGGAATAAAATAACTAATATATTTTAGAGGGAATGCTGAGCCATATCCCTCTAAAACTATAACATAATGGGGGGATTTATGTTGAAGTGGATTGTTAATAAAAATAAAAACATAGGGGATCATAAACCATTATTAGATGAAAGTACTTTATCTGAGATTAAAAATTTTCATGAGAGCTTTAAGGAATATGAGCAGACACCACTGATTAGGTTAAGGGGAATGGCTGAACAATTAGGTTTGTCTGAGATTTTTGTTAAAGATGAATCCTTTCGCTTCGGATTAAATTCATTTAAAGTTCTAGGAGCATCTTATGCTATCGGTAAGCACTTAACACAAAAATTAGGAAGGGATATAGGTGAAGTTTCATTTTCTATGCTAGGATCTGATAAAGTAAAAAAACAGCTTGGAAAACTTACCTTTGTTACTACTACAGATGGAAATCATGGAAAAGGGGTTGCCTGGGTAGCTAAACAATTAAATTATAAAGCAGTTGTATACATGCCAAAGGGGACTACCAAAAATAGATTGAATAATATTACTGAACTGGGGGCAGAGGTCAGTATTACGGAATGGAACTATGATGATACTATACGTTTTACAGCAGAGCAAGGTATTAAAAATAGATGGGAAGTTATTCAGGATACAGCATGGGATGGTTATGAAGATGTTCCTAAATGGATTATGCAGGGATACTCAACTTTAGCCCAGGAGGCCATTGAGCAGTTAAAGGGTGAAATACCAACCCATATATTTTTACAGGCAGGTGTGGGAGCTTTTGCAGGTATTATTGCTAGCGTATTTGTGACTGCTTTTAAGGAAAATTCACCGATGATTATAGTGGTAGAGCCAGATAAAGCTGACTGCTTCTACAAATCTGCAGAAGTAGGTAAAATCGAAACAGTTAAGGGTGAGATGAATACAATAATGGCTGGACTTGCTTGTGGAGAACCTAACCCAGTTAGCTGGGAGATTTTAAAACACTGCGCAGATGTATTTATATCAGTACCTGATTGGGTCACCGCAAGAGGAATGCGTGTTTTAGGAAATCCTCTTAAAGGAGACACAAGAGTAATATCTGGAGAGTCAGGAGCTGTAACAGCAGGAGTATTGTCTATTGTTGCAGGTAGTGAGAGATATAAGGGCCTAAGAGAAATATTAAACCTCAATAAGGAATCTAAGGTTTTAGTTTTCAGTACAGAGGGAGATACTGACCCCGAGGTATATAGGCGAATTGTTTGGGACGGAGACTATCAGAGTTCGCTATAGTCTATTTTTATAGATATCCAACTACAAACTTAGATTTAGTCTCAATAATATACAGATATTGGAAAAATATTTATACTAATTTACTGGGAGGAGTTTCAAATTTGGTAGATTTTCTTCAACCTAATACAGTTGATGAACTTAAGGTTTTACTTTCTAAAAATGCTAACTCAAAGCTGCTGGCAGGTGGAACTGATTTAATGCTTGGTCTAAAGAAAGAGGAAAAAAGTCCTAATTGCTTAATATATATGGGTAAGGTAGCAGGGCTTAAAAATATCAATGAAGATAGTAAGCAGATAATCCTTGGGAGTATGGTTACATTTGCTGAAGTAAAAGAAAACATGATTATAAAGAGTAATTTTAATTCTCTTTTTCTATGTGCTAAAAATATGGGGTCGCCACAAATTAGAAATATAGCAACTATAGGCGGTAATATAGTGAATGCAGGATCAGCTGCTGACATAGTGCCATGTTTAATAAGTCTAAATGGGGTTCTTGTTATAGAATCAGTGAATGGGACGAGGCAAATAAGCTGTGAGAAATATTTTAAAGACTATTCCACTCAGAAAGTTAAGGAAAATGAAATTATGACAAAAGTCATTATACCAAAGCAGAATAGATTAAGTGGATACTATAAGCTGGGAAAAAGAAATGCCTTAGCTATATCAAGAGTTAGTACAGCTATAAGTCTAAGAATTGAAGATAAAATTATAAACAATATTTCTATATCCTTAGGAGCAGTTGGGAGATTTCCGTTTAGAGTTGCGGAACTAGAAAAACAGGCTGTAGGCAAACAAGTTCACTGGCTTTTTAGTGAAGAGCCTTTAAAGATTCTTGAGGATACGGTGTATAAAGGTATAAAGGAAAGAAAGACTATGCCTTTTAAAAAGGAAGCAATTAAAGGAGTATATAGGAAGGCTGTAGAGACAGCTATTGAGGGAGAGATGTAATGAAGATTAGTATTAAGGTTAACGGGAAGGAATATGTAAGGGAAATTAATCCATTACTTAGGTTAATAGATTTTTTAAGAGATGAATTAAAGTTGAAGGGGACAAAGGAAGGTTGCGGAGAAGGTGAATGTGGTGCCTGTACGGTAATTATGAATGGAAGAACTGTGAACTCATGTCTGGTATTTGCGGCAGCGGCAAATGGAGCAGATATAGTGACTATAGAAGGTGTTAGTTTGAACGAACTCCATCCTATCCAACAGGCTTTTATTGAAGCTGGTGCAGTGCAATGCGGTTATTGTACTCCGGGAATGGTTTTAAGTGCTAAGGCTATGCTTGATAATAATTTAGAAGTAACAGAAGAAGAGATAAGAGAAGGGATATCAGGAAATTTATGTAGATGCACAGGCTATGACAAAATTGTTGAGGCAATACAGCTTGCTCAAAGAAAACTAAGTTAGGTAAAGAAATAGGTAGGAGGGATGAATGTGAAGGCCGTTGGTAAAGGTTTGATAAGGCCTGATGCATATGATAAGGTTTTGGGAAGGGCTCTCTATCCTGATGACATTGAATTTGAAGATATGCTTTATGCTGGTGTTAAGAGGAGTACAATTCCCTATGGCAAGGTATTAAATATAAATATAGAAGAGTTAAAGAAGCTTCCTGGTGTAGAGTGCGTAATAGATTACAGTATGATTCCTGGAGCAATAACCCATGGAGTTATATTTAAAGATATGCCTATTTTAGTTAAAGATATGGTCAAAAGGCTTGGAGACTGTATAGTTCTTATAGTAGCTAAGGATAAGAAGTCTCTTCATAGAGCTTTAAAAAGTGTAAAGGTAGAATATGAGGAGTATGAAGGACTCTTTACATTAGAAGATGCGCTCAAAGATGGTGCGCCCATTCTTGGCAATGAGAGCAATGTATTATACGATATAAAAATTAAAACTGGAGATATTGATGAAGGGTTTAAAGCTGCAGCACATATTGCTGAAAATTGGTATTCCACTCCTATGGTTGAACATGCTTTTCTTCAGCCTGAGGCTGCAGTTGCTAAACTCGATGAGCACGGTGGAATAAGTGTCTTTGTTGCAACACAGTACCCTTACTATGATAGAGAAGAAGTGGCTAGATGCTTAAATATTGAGGAAGGTAAAGTAAGAATAATAAATACAGCAATAGGAGGAGCCTTTGGTGGAAGAGAGGACATCAACCCACAGTGTCATGCAGCCCTTGCTGCCTATATTACTAAAAAACCGATTAAAATAGTGTACTCTAGGGAAGAGTCTACTATTTCACATAGTAAGCGTCATCCTATGAAAATGTATTATAAAACAGGTGTAAGGGCTGATGGAAAACTATGTGCTTTGAAAGCTAGAATATATGGAGACACAGGAGCTTATGCATCATGGGGAATGAATATCCTGAGGAAAGCTGCGGTACATGCAACAGGACCATATGTCATTCCAAATGTTTACATTCAGGCTTTAGCAGTCTATACAAATAACTCATACAGCGGTGCAATGAGGGGTTTTGGAGCAACGCAGGTTCCATTAGCCTGTGAAAGTCAAATGGATATATTGGCAGAAAAGCTTGGTATCCATCCATTGAAGTTTAGATATTTAAATTCTTTTGAATTAGGAAATGTTACAGCAACAGGACAAAAGTTAACAAGCAGCGTTGGCCTTAAAAAGTGTATTGAAAAAATAGCTGAAGTAGATGGAATAGAGCTGTAGGGAGGAGGTTTTCTATGAAGAAAAGAGGAGTAGGTTATGCTTCCATATTCTATGGAACTGGTTACGGAAATGGCTTTCCAGATGAATCGAGGGCTACCGCTGAAATTACACCAGAGGGCATGATAATAATATATGTGGGAGTTGCGGATGTTGGGTGTGGTGCTATAAGCATAATGTGGCAAATTGCAGTGGAGGCTTTAGGTATAGATAAGGAACTAGTTAGTTTAAAATATGATAACACAAGTTTAATCCGTGATTCTGGAACCGGGGCAGCAAGTAGACAAACCTATAATACTGGAAATGCAGTACTTGATGCATGTAGTAAGCTAAGGGAAAATATGAAAAGTGCAATTAATGGTGAAGATAACCTAAGCATAGAGGATTCCAAGCTAGGTGTTATATATTTACAGATGATTAGGAAAAACATTGATACAAGAGTAGAAGGTTATTTCAAGGCCGCAACTTCAGAGATTAATTTAGAAACAGGGCAAGGAGACCCCTATTGGCCATATAGCTTTGGTGTCCAGAGGGTAACTGTTGAGGTTGATGATGAAACTGGTAAAGTTGATATTATTAATGTTTTTACTGTAAATGATGCAGGAAAGATGGTTAATCCAGTGCTAGCAGAGGGCCAAGCTCAAGGTGGTTGTGCTATGGGAATAGGCTATGCAATTATGGAAGAAATTCAGTTGAATAAAGGAGATATTAAGAATAGAAGCTTTTCCAATTATATTATACCAACAAGTAAGGATGTTCCTAAAATAGAGACATTTTTTGTTGAGGATATTGAAAAAAGCGGACCTTATGGAGCTAAGGGTCTCGGTGAACCAGTTATGATCCCAACTGCTCCCGCTATTATAAACGCAATATATGATGCTGTTGGAGTTAGAATTCATGACCTTCCAGCAACTTGTGACAAAGTGCTTCTTGCCATTAGGAACAAGACTATGCATTTTAAATAATTTAAAAGAAGCCATTAAGAAAATAGATAAAAACTTGCATAGAAACTCTAATAAGACCGGTAGGTTCAAATATGCAAGCGTTTGTAAAAGAGGGGGACATTAGTGGCTGTTAGTTATCAGATAAAGGCAACTTTAAATTTTAAGGGGGAATATAATATATTATGAAAAAATTAATAAACAATCCTGAATATGTAGTAGAGGATATGATAAGCGGAATGATAGCTGCTCATCCTGAGTACTTAAGAAAGAGCGATGCTGGAAATATACTGGTAAGAAAAGAATCACCAATAAAAGGCAAAGTAGCACTAGTAAGTGGTGGAGGAAGTGGACATGAACCATCACATGCAGGATATGTAGGAAAAGGAATGCTTGATGGTGCAGTAGCAGGGGCTGTATTTACATCTCCAACTCCAGACCAAGTATATGAAGCAATTAAGGAAGTTGATGGTGGGGAAGGAGTTCTTTTAGTAGTAAAAAATTACACTGGGGATATAATGAACTTTGATATGGCAAAAGACATGGCTGATATGGATGGAATAAAGGTAGAGAGTGTAGTAGTAAATGATGATGTAGCAGTTGAAAACAGCACATATACAGCGGGAAGACGTGGAATTGCAGGAACGGTGTTTGTACACAAAATAGCAGGAGCAAAGGCGGAACAGGGAGCAAGCCTAGAGGAAGTTAAAAGAGTAGCTGAGAAGGTTGTAGCAAATGTACGCAGCATGGGTATGGCGCTAAGCTCATGTATAGTTCCAGCAGCAGGAAAAGCAAACTTTACTTTGGCAGAAAATGAGGTGGAAATAGGAATGGGGATACACGGTGAACCTGGAACTCATAGAGGAGAAATAAAGACAGCAGATGAAATAACAGAGCATTTAGTTACAAAGATTTTAGAGGATATGCCTTTAGGTAAAGGAATTGAAGTTGCGGTCATGGTTAATGGGCTATCAGGAACTCCTTTAATGGAACTTTATATAGCTAATAAAAAAGTAAGTGAAATACTGTGTGAAAAGGGAATTAAGGTTCATAAAACTCTTGTAGGGGAATTCATGACTTCTCTTGAAATGGCAGGTTTTTCAGTAACTATATTAAAATTAGATGATGAGCTAAAGGCATTATTAGATGAAAAAGCAGATACACCTGCATTAAAGGTATATTAATAAGATATCTGAAAAATAGATTAATGTATTATGTGTTTATTATTTTTCAACACGTCTAACTGTAAAATATAAGAGGAGAGATATATATGAGCATAAGTGGTGTACAGGTAGTAGAGATATTAAATAAAATCATTGAAGTGATAGATGAAAATAAAGCATACTTAACAGAGCTGGATGCTGCTATAGGTGATGGCGACCATGGATTAAATATGAATAAAGGCTTTACAGCTGTAAAAGAAAAAATAAAGGATGACAATGGAAGTAATATAGGTGATATTTTAAAAAAGACTGGTATGGCATTGGTATCTAATGTAGGTGGAGCAGCAGGGCCTCTATATGGAACAGCCTTTATGAAGGCTGCCGCTACCGTCAATGGTAAAGAAAATATTGATATAAACGATTTTATAAAAATGTTAGAAGAAGCATTAGCAGGTATTAAGATGAGAGGAAAAGGAGTCCTTGGAGAAAAGACAATGATAGATGCTATTGAACCAGCATTGGAAACTTTAAAAAGTTCAGTAGCTTCAGGACTAGGATCTGCAGAAGCTCTAAAAAGGGCTAAAGATGCAGCTTTAGAGGGCGTAGAAAACACTAAAAAGATTATTGCAACAAAAGGAAGAGCTAGTTACCTAGGGAAAAGAAGTATAGGTCATCAAGATGCAGGAGCTACTTCAAGTTACTTAATATTAAATACAATCTATGAAGAAGTAAGCAAGAATTAAGAATCGAGGTTATATGATATGGTAGGAATAGTAATAGTGTCACATAGTAGTAAAGCGGCAGAAGGGATTAAAGAGCTGGTAACTCAGATGTCAGTAGATGGTAAAATAGCTACTGCAGGGGGAACAGCTGATGGAAGACTAGGTACAGATGTAGATAAGATTCTTAATGCTGTAAATGAAGTTTACTCTGAAGATGGGGTGCTTATACTCTTTGATTTAGGTAGTGCATATATGAATGCTGAAATGGCTGTAGAGTGTTTAGATGAAGAAATGAAGAATAAAGTAGAAATAATTGATACAGCATTAATAGAGGGAGCGTTGACAGCAGCGGTAGAAGCAAGCATATGAAAGAGTAGAGATGAAATAAAAGAATCCTTAAAGTCAATGTGTCTCGGAAAAATGCCGTAATTTGGAATTGAAAAATGATCTATAGAAGACAACTTCTATGGATCATTTTTTGTCCTTATAGAATTAAACAATATTGTATTGTATAATGTGGGATGGGAAACATAATTTTAAAGAATACTAAAGGAATAAGGGAGAATGAAAGATGTCAGATAAAAATATTGAAATGATGAAAAAATTAATTGAAGAAAAGAAGAAGAAAAGTTCGCAGCAGGGATCTATTTTAAGACCGCAAAAGAATATTGGCAGTGGTACTAGTAAGGTTAAGACAAGTAAGAAAACTGGCGGACTATTTGATTAATAGAAAGGAGAATTTAAAAGATGAGTTCAGACAAGATGCTTTATCCAATTAAATCAAATGATAAATACGGATACATAGATAACGCTGGTGAAGTTTGTATAGAACCTAAGTTTGATTATGCTGAAGAGTTTGATGGTGAACTAGCAATAGTAGGTATGGCGGAAACCTTCGGATTTATAGATAGAAAAGGAAATATGGTAGTTGAAGCTAAATATAATGATGTTTATAATTTTAGTGAAGGTTTAGCAGTAGTTGAGTTAGAAGGAAAAAAAGGCTATGTAGATACTAAAGGTAATTTAGTTATAGCCCCTACATATGACGAAGCTAATGATTTTTCAGAAGGATTAGCAGCAGTAAAATTAGGATATAAATGGGGATACATAAATAAAGAAGATAAGATGATTGTAGAGGTTGACTTTCTAGATGCCTTTGATTTTAGTGAAGGAATGGCATTAGTTCAATCAGGAGGAAAATTCGGATATATAGATATTACTGGAACTATGGTTATAGAGCCAAAATATGATTATGGTTATGGTTTTTCAGAAGGGCTAGCAGCGGTAAGATTAGGAAACAAATATGGATATATAGATATAGCAGGCAATATGGTCATTAATGCCAAATACCATACAGCTAATGACTTTGAAAATGGGTTAGCTGCAGTTGAATTAAAAAATAGGTATGGATTTATAGATAAAGAGGACGCCATGATTATACCTGCAAAATACGATTGGGCAGATAATTTTTATGAAGGATTTGCAACAGTAGCTATTGAAGATAAATATGGCTTTATAGATAAAGAAGGTAAGGAACTAATTCCGATAAAATTTGACAATGTAGATTTTGTTAGTGAAGGCTTGATATCAGTAGAGGTAGAAGGTAAGTGGGGATATATAGATAAAGATTGTAAATTTATTATAGAACCAATTTATGATGAAGTATCTAAATTTGTGGACGGAGTTGCAAAGGTTGTTTTTGAGAATAAGACTATGTATATAAATAAGAATGGAGAATATATATGGAAGGTATAGTTTAAATGTAATTATAAGAAAATCAGAAATGTGTTGCTTATTGTTTATATATGTGATATATTTATATACGTTGTGAATTTAACAATTACAAACAAAAGATTTAATAGGATTAAAACATTACCTTTTTGGGCATATAAAGTAAATCTGTTTTAAATCTTAAATATGAATAAAGAGGAGAATGTTTAAATGGCAGATAAGAATTTAATTTGTAAAGATTGCGGAAAAGAATTTGTATTCACTGAAGGCGAGCAAGCTTTCTACAAAGAAAAAGGTTTTGAAAATGAACCACAAAGATGTCCAGATTGTAGAAGAGCTAGAAAGCAACAAAACAATAGAGGATTCCAAAGATAATATATCTTTGATTAAAAACTTATGGAGATTAGTCTTCATAAGTTTTTTTATTTGAATAATATTATATTTTATTAGCAATTGATATTGTAATCAAGTATTAGCAATGCAGATTTTGTTTGTCTGTTTTCCTGGTTGTACAAGGGTATTTGTAGAAAAATAGCTAAAAATTTGGTACAATAGTGTTAAAGACTACTTTAAAATATAAAGTTATAGAGAGGGTTTTATGAATAAATCTAAAGTAACTGTTTTGAGATCAGCTTTTCTGCTTATAGCATTAGTTATATCTTTAAGTATAATTTTTATTTTTGGCAATAAAAATGCTAAGTCCATTGCTGAAAAGCCTGTAGCTAAAGATGGAGTGCTTGATCTAAGAAATTGGGATTTTAAGAAGAAGGGTATTGCTAAACTTAATGGTCAGTGGGAATTTTATTATGATAAGCTGCTCATACCAGAAGACTTTCAAAATGAAAATAAGCCTATAAAAACTGGACTACTCAACATTCCTGGAAGCTTTAGCAGCTACATATATAATGGACAACTATTAGACAACCAGGGCTATGCTACTTATCGTTTGAAAGTTCTCACAAATAATGTTGAAGATTTATATGCTATAAAAACAGAATACATTCAAACATCCCATAAGTTATGGGCTAATGGCAGAGTTGTTGCTGAGTCGGGAAAAGTAGGGAAATCTAAAACAGAAATGGTCTCAAAGGTTGCACCTGCGGTAGGTGCTTTTTACGATAAAACTGGAGAAATTGAAATAGTTCTTCAAACCTGCAACTATTATTATGGTGTTCCTCAGATTGATACCATTTTGCTTGGTACGGAAGCTCAAATTAGTGAATATAGAGCCAAACATATGGGCTTTGATTTATTTCTTTTTGGAAGTACTCTTGTAGCTGGTATATATAATTTTGCATTATTTCTTAGAAGGAAAAAGGATAAGGCCACCTTATACTTCTCCATAGTATGTTTTCTAGTAGGATTAAGAACTATTTTAGTTGATGAAAGATTAATTTATAGTGTATTTCCTAATATGAACTATATATTTGATATTAAGCTTCTATTATGGACATTTTTCCTCTATGTACCAATGCTTGTACTCTTTATTAATAGCTTTTATCCTAATCTCTTAAATAAAAGTGTAGTAAAAGGTTCAAGCATCATTGGAATAGTGTATTTTTTTGTCATACTTATGCTACCCACAATATACTATAATGGACTTATATTTCCTTTTGAAATAATATCCAACTTTTTGTTGTTATATATCCTATATAAATTAGTTTACAGATATATCACTGAAGGGCAGAAATGCGAAATGGTTATTGTTGCTATATTCCTGCTATTTATAACTAGACTTAATGATATTTTATATGAATATTCAATAATTCAGACAGGGTCTTATGCGCCCGTAGGTATGCTTATTTTTATTTTTGCTCAGTCCTATGTGTTGGCAGATAGATTTTCAACGACTTTTTCTAATATTGAAGAAATGACAGAAAAGCTTAAATCTATTGATAAACTAAAAGATGATTTTTTAGCAAGTACCTCTCATGAATTAAAGACACCATTAAATGGTATTATTGGGCTTTCAGAGAGTTTAGTTTCAGGTATATATGATCCTTCTAATAATGAACAGAATGAAACACTTGAATTGATTCAGGCAAGCGCCAAGCGGTTATCAAACTTAGTTAATGATATTTTAGATTTTTCTAAGTTAAAAAATAATGATGTTAATTTGTATATGAGAGCAGTAGATATTAGACAATTGACTAATATTGTGATAAAGTCTTGCAAGCCATTCCTTCGAAATAAGAAATTGAACATTGTCAATAGCATAGGTATTGATATGCCATGGGCCTATGGAGATGAGAATAGAATTCAACAGATTCTATATAATTTAATAGGAAATGCAATGAAATTTACCCATTATGGTGAAATCAAAATATCTGCAATAGAAAAAGATAACTATTTAGAAATTACTATATCCGATACTGGTATGGGTATTCCTAAAGACCAAATATATAAGATTTTTGAACCATATGAACAGGTAGAGGGAATAAACAAAAACTATGGAGGAACTGGATTAGGATTACATATAACTAAAAAGTTAATTCATCTTCATGGTGGACAAATAAAAGTCCAGTCTATACTCAATAAAGGCTCAAAATTTATATTTACACTACCAAAGAGTGATTATCTAAGTAGATGTAAAGATGAATCGCAGGTTAATTTAGCTAATCAAGCGGAAGAACCAGTAGGCCAAATAAAAGAGAAAGAAAAGAACAAATTTAACAATTCTAAGGATAATAAGAGAATTCTTATTGTAGATGATGAGCCTGTAAATATAAAAGTATTAAAGAATTTTTTGGAATACGAAAAATATACAGTTATTTCTGCTGATAACGGCAAGGAAGCAATTAACATTGTCAGTAATGATAAAGAACTAGACCTTGTTATTTTGGATATGATGTTGCCTGATATGCTGGGGTATGAAATATGCAGCTTACTCAGAGAAAAATACTCGCTTCTTGACCTGCCAATTTTAATTATGACTGCAGACAATCGTACAGAAAGCCTAGTAGTTTCTTTTGAATGTGGAGCTAATGATTACTTAAGGAAACCATTTGAACGTTCTGAACTTCTAGCGAGAGTAAAGACTTTGATAGAATTAAAGCAATCTGTTCGAAAAGCCATAAACCTTCAGAAGGAAGTAGCAAATACTACAAAGCAGGTTGAAGTATTAAGTGAAAACTTTGAAGAGAACAAAAGAAAACTATCAGAGATATTAGAATATGATAAGTTGAAAAATGAGTTCTTTGCAAATATCTCTCATGAATTAAGAACACCACTGAATGTAATATGGAGCAGCGTACAGCTCCTCCAATCAATAAATATAGGTAATTCACAAGATGGATATGATGTAAACAAATATCTTAAGATAATGAATCAAAATTCGTTGAGGCTTCTAAGATTAATAAATAATTTAATAGATACTACAAAAATAGATAGTGGGTACCTATCGCTTAATTTAATAAACGGTAATATAGTATATATAGTAGAAGAGATAACTTTATCTGCAGCAGACTATATTAAATCACAGGGCATAGAGCTAATATTTGATACAGATGTTGAAGAAAAATATATGGCCTTTGATGTGGATAAAATCGAAAGAATCGTACTTAACATACTATCTAATGCAATTAAATTTACAGAAAAGAATGGCACAATATTTGTTAATATCTATGATTTAGGTGATAAAATTCAATTATCTATTAGGGATACAGGAATAGGAATACCTGAAGATAAGCTGGATAAGATATTTGAAAGGTTTGTGCAGGTAGATAAATCTCTTTCCAGAAGGAGCGAAGGTAGTGGAATTGGGTTGGCGTTAGTAAAATCCTTAGTGGAAATGCAAGGAGGAACAATACACGCTAAAAGCAAATTAGGAGAAGGTAGTGAGTTTGTTGTAGAACTTCCGGCAAAACTAGTGGAAGAAGATGGTGAAGTAAATGCTTATTCTGTTTATGATTCATCTAATTCTAAAGTAGAAAGAATTCAAATTGAATTTTCAGATATATATGAATGAAGTGAAACCTAAATTATATGAAAGCATCAGGTCTGATAGTCATTACAGAGTACTTCAGTTGAATGACTTGACACCTTATTTATTTGTGATAAAATAAGTGAAGTGAAAATTTAATTAGTAGTTATCCGATGACTATCCGCTCTAATACTCCCTCTTCTCCAAGAGTACGTTGCGAGCGGCTACGTCCCTGGATTCGTACGACTAAGAATCAGATGGGGGTTAAATGCCTAAATGGCATTTAACGGGCAATGCCCTGGAGTCGAAGACAAACTCCATCTGATTCAAGTCTTAACTTCATTAGATAAATAATTTGACTTCGTATAACTCTAACGATATGGGTTAGGGGTATCTACCAGGGACCAATAATTCCTGATTACGAAGAGAATGCACCTAGGTGCATTCTCTTTGTAATCAGGAATTTTTTATTTCCAAATGTATTTTAGTAAGCATAGCATATACTAAGTACAACAGTTATTTATAAAGGAGTAGATAAGATGAGTGTAGAGATGAAACAAAAAAGGATAAGTATTGCTGTTGAGAAAGAGAAGGCAGAGCTAGTAATTAAAAATGCAAATATTGTAAATGTATTTACCAAGGAAATAGTTAAGGGTGATATAGCTATTTCTATGGGGCAGGTTGTAGGCATAGGTACCTATAGTGGTATTAAAGAGATTGATGCTAAAGATAAATATGTGTGTCCAGGATTAATTGATAGTCATGTGCATATTGAATCTACTATGGTTACACCTTCAGAATTTGCCAGAGCAGTTTTGCCTCATGGAACAACAACAATTATTGCAGATCCTCATGAAATTGCTAATGTATGTGGAATTAATGGAATTAACTTTATGTTAAATGAATCAAAAGAAGTGCCTTTAAATACTTATTTTATGATGCCTTCCTGTGTGCCTAGTACTCCTTTTGAGAATAATGGTGCAGATTTAACTGTTGAGTTAATGGAGCCATTTGTATCCAATGATAGGATACTTGGACTTGGAGAGGTTATGGATTATCCATCAGTAATCAATGGTAATGAAGAGATGTTAAGAAAGATTAATTTATTCGATAATAAAATTATTGATGGACATTCACCTCATTTAAGTGGAAAGGAACTTAATGCCTACCGTTCTGCTGGTATTATTACCAATCACGAATGCTCAACTCCGGAAGATGTAATAGAACATCTTAGGCTAGGAATGTATGTGCAAATAAGAGAAGGTTCAGCAGCTAAGAACTTAGAAAATATAGTAAAAGGCTTACTTCAGAATAGAATGGAATTCAATAGATGTATATTTTGCACTGATGACAAGCATTTAGAAGACATAAGAAAAGATGGGCATATAAGCTACAATGTTAAAAAGGCTATAGCTTGTGGTGTAGATCCAATTGAAGCAATAAGCATGGCAACTATTAATACAGCCCAATGTTATAGATTAAAAAGACTTGGGGCTATTGCTCCAGGGTATTTGGCGGATTTAATAATATTAAATAGCATTGAAGAGTTTAGCGTTGATAAGGTATTATGTTCTGGTGAAATAGTGTATGAAAATGGGAGGCTTATAGTAGATATCTGTAACAAAGTAGAGGATAGAAATGTTTTTAATACAGTGAGAATCCCTGACATTAATATTGAAGATTTAAAAATAGAGTTAGATAACAACATTGCAACGGTAATAGGTTTGACTTCAAATGAACTTATAACAAAAAAAGAGACATTAGAAGTTACGGTTAAAAATGGAAAATTTTCTGCGGATGAGTACTTTTCAAAGGTAGCAGTTATAGAGAGACATAAAGCAACGAAGAATATAGGGCTTGGTATAGTTAGCAATTTTAATATTAAAAATGGGGCAATAGCAAGTACTGTTGCTCATGATTCTCATAACCTAATAGTTATAGGTGATAATGATGAGGATATGCTTCTTGCTATAGAGGAGTTGAAAAGAGTAAATGGGGGATATACAGTTATAAGTAAAGGAAAGATAATGGGAACGTTGGAGTTGCCAGTAGCAGGGCTAATGAGTGATAATAATGCAAATTATGTAGAGAATACCTTAAAGAAGATGATTGAAGAGGCCCATAAGCTTGGAATTAATAATAAAATAGATCCTTTTATTACGTTATCTTTTCTCTCACTGCCAGTAATACCAGAAATAAGAATAACAGACCAGGGTCTATTTGATGTTACACAATTTAGATTTATTTAAAATATTTTTAATTTAAAAATGTTTTAAAATGTTAAAAAGGTATTGCTTAGTATTTAAATGTATGATATACTTATCTACGTTGTGAAAATATTAGCAACAATAAAAAAGATTTAATACGATTAAAACATTACCTTTTTAGGCGTATAGAGTAGATCAGTTTTAAATCTTAAATATGAATAAAGAGGAGAATGTTTAAATGGCAGATAAAACAATAGTTTGTAAAGATTGTTCAAAAGAATTCTTATTTACTGAAGGCGAGCAAGCTTTCTACAAAGAAAAAGGATTCGAAAATGAACCACAAAGATGTCCAGATTGTAGAAGAGCTAGAAAGCAACAAAACAATAGAGGATTCCAAAGATAATATATCTTTGTAATAGAAAACCTATAGGGTTAATCCCTATAGGTTTTCTTGTTACATGCTTAATTGGAAGTTCTTAACTAAGTATTTATATTTTTTCTCTTGGTGTGTAGTGAGTATGAAGAAGATCATGAGCCCTGTCGCCGCCGATTTCTCCCATATATTCTTTGTACATTGCTTGAACAGCAGGGTTTTCATGAGACTTTCTTATTTTTTTATTTCTATCTTCTTCGTATATAGCTTCCATTCTTTTCTTTACTATATCCATGTTACCAAAGTGATATGGTTGACCTCCGCCGTCTATACATCCTCCCGGGCAGGCCATTATTTCTATAGCATGGTATTCAGCTTCACCTGATTGTATTGATCTAAGTAAAGTTCTTGCATTTCCGAGACCGTGAGCTACACCTATTTTTATATCTTTTCCATTTATGTTCACAGTGGCTTCTTTGATGCCTTCAAGACCTCTTACACCATGAAACTCAACCTTATCCAAGGTTTCTTTAGTAAGCCACTCATAGGCGGTTCTAAGAGTTGCTTCAATAACGCCTCCAGTAGTTCCAAATATTACAGAAGCACCTGTTGATTCACCAAGTGGATCATCAAAATCTTCATCCGGTAGAGTTTTTAAATCTAGACCTGCCTCTACAATCATATCAGAAAGTTCTCTTGTGGTTATAACTAGATCTACATTCTTTTCGCCTTCATGTTCTAGCTCCGGTCTTACTATTTCATATTTTTTTGCAATACATGGCATAATTGAAACTACAACAATTTTTGATGGATCAATACCAAATTTATCTGCAAGGTAAGTTTTGGCAATGGTACCAAACATAATATGTGGAGACTTACAGGTTGAAGGTATATCTAATAAATCTGGAAATTGATGCTCTATGAATTTAACCCAACTAGGACAACAGCTTGTAAGTATTGGAAGTCTTCCGCCGTTTTCAAGTCTATCTATGAATTCATGAGCCTCCTCAACAATAGTAACATCGGCAGCGAAATCTGTATCAAATACTTTCCTAAATCCTAATCTCCTGAGAGCTGCCACCATTTTTCCTGTAACAATAGTTCCAGGTTCCATATCAAATTTTTCACCAAGGGCCACTCTTATAGCCGGAGCGGTCTGCACAATAACATATTTATCAGGATCCCTTAAGACATCCCACGCTTTAGCAACATTACTTACTTGTGTAAGTGCTGCTGTAGGACATACCGCAACACATTGACCGCAGAAGGTACACATGGTATCCAGCATTGGACGACCAAAGGCAGGAGAAACTACAGTCTCAAAACCTCTATTTACTGCAGATAGTATTCCACAGGTCTGAACATCATTACACATAGTTTCACATCTTCTACACATTATGCACTTATCAAGATTTCTATAAAGAGCACCACTAGAGGAATCTTTTTTGTAATTTGACATAGCGCCCTTATATTTAATTTTTCTTATTCCTAGTTCAGCAGCAATTTTTTGAAGCTGACATTGAGTGTTTTTTTCGCATACAAGACAGTCAGTAGGATGATCTGATAGTAGAAGTTCTACCATTGTACGTCGTGCTTTTATTGCTCTTAAAGTGTCAGTTTTAACAACCATTCCTTCAAGAGCTTCTGTTGAGCAAGATGGGGCAAGATTACGACGTCCTTCTATTTCAACAACACAAACTCGACAGGAAGAAGTTCTATTTACCATTTTTATATCGTGAAGATCAAGGTAACAGAGGGTTGGAATGTTTACATTTATAGAGCGTGCAGCATCTAAAATAGATGTACCCTCTGGCACAGATACTTTCAATCCATTTATAGTGAGATTAACCATTTTCATGCTTCTTACTCCTTTACGTTTTTATCTTCTTGAAACTGCATTAAATTTGCACCTTTTTTCACAGGCACCGCATTTTATACATTTTTCTTTATCAACTACATGTGCTTTTTTAACATCACCGGAAATTGCATTTACAGGGCAAGCCTTTGAGCAAGCTGTACATCCAATGCACTTTTCTGGATCTATGTGATATTTAGCTAATGCAGGACAAACACCTGCTGGACAGCTTTTATCTTTAACGTGGGCAACATATTCATCCCAGAAGAAGTTCATTGTACTTAAAATTGGGTTTGGTGATGTTTGACCAAGACCACAGAGGGAACAATCTTTAATTATAGGACCAAGATCCTGCAGTCCCTCAAGATGCTCCATAGTACCATTACCTTCTGTTATATCTGTTAGAATTTCAAGAAGTCGTTTATTTCCAACTCTGCATGCAGTACATCTACCACAGGATTCATCTACACAAAACTCTATATAGAATTTTGCTATATTAACCATACAGTTATCTTCATCCATAACAATCATACCGCCAGAACCCATCATAGAACCTATTCCAGTAAGAGTTTCATAGTCTATAGGAGTATCTAAGTAATCAGTAGGTATGCATCCACCAGAAGGGCCACCTGTTTGTACTGCCTTAAATTTCTTATCGTCTTTAATGCCTCCTCCAAGATCGTAAATAATTTCTCTTAAGGTTATTCCCATAGGTACTTCTACTAAGCCGACATTATTAATTTTACCGGCTAGTGCAAATACTTTTGTTCCTTTGCTCTTTTCTGTACCTATAGAACTAAACCAATCAGCTCCCCTTATAAGTATAGGGTTTATATTTGCAAAAGTTTCAACGTTGTTGATATTAGTAGGTTTCTTCCATAGACCAATTTGAGCTGGATAAGGAGGTTTAACAGTAGGTTCTCCACGACCACCCTCTATTGAGTTTATAAGAGCAGTTTCCTCTCCGCATACAAAAGCTCCGGCGCCATATTTTAAATCTATATCAAAAGAAAAATTAGTGCCTAAGATATTTTGTCCAAGCAATCCTCTATCATAAGCCTGCTTAATGGCAATTCTTAACCTCTGTATAGCAAGTGGATATTCAGCTCTAATATATATATATCCTTTGCTTGAGCCCACACAATATCCTGAAATAGCCATAGCCTCAAGAACTGAATGAGGATCACCTTCAAGTATACTTCTATCCATAAATGCACCTGGGTCACCTTCGTCTGCGTTACAAATAATATATTTTACCTCAGCTTGTGATTTTCGAGACATTTCCCATTTTGTTCCTGTGGGAAAACCTCCGCCCCCTCTTCCTCTCAATCCGCTTCTTTTAACTTCATCTATTACTTTCTCTGGTGTCCATTCTACTAAAGACCTTCCAAGAGCTTCATATCCATCCATAGCTATGTATTCATCTATATTCTCAGGATTAATAAGACCACAATTTCTAAGGGCAATTCTCATTTGTTTCTTGTAAAAAGGAATATCACTTTGTAGAGCTGCCCTTTTTTCGGTTTCAGGGTCTTTATAAAGAAATTCTTCTACCGGTTTTCTACCAACAATATGTTCTTTTATAATGGATCTAGCCTTTTCTGGTGTGATTTCAATATAAAAAACATTATCAGGCATTATCTTAACTATAGGGCCTTTTTCACAAAAGCCAAAGCAGCCTGTTGTAACAACTTGAACTCTTTTTTCAAGTCCTTCTTTTTTTATCTCTTCTTCTAGAACTTTAACTACCTCTATACCTCCCGAAGCCTGACAGCCAGTTCCGCCACATACGAGAATATCTACTTCATGGTCTTTGCTTTCTGCTTGATCTGATGGTAATCCACAGGCGCTATTACCCTCTTGATTGCAGGGGTTATTCTCTTCTGTAAAACGATGTAGAATTAATTTCTTATATTCTTCCTTTAAGGATCTTAGCTCCTCAAGGGAGTTTATTCTAGCCATATATATACCTCCATTCATTGAGCTTAAACAAAAATATTTAACCTTCTGTATATTCTTTTATTATTCCTTCAACATCCTCCACTTTGACTCTTCCGTAAACCTTCCCATCAACTGTTACAACAGGAGCAAGACCACAAGCTCCAACACATCTTAACGTATCAATTGTAAACATACCATCTTCTGAAGTATTGTTATCCTTAATCTTTAGTCGTGTCTTAAATTCATTTAAAATTTTATCAGCACCTTTTACAAAACAAGCAGTTCCCATGCAAACACTAATAATGTGTTTACCATGTGGTTCTAATGAAAAGAATGAGTAAAAGGTTGCAACTCCAAATACCTTTGCAGCAGTAAGGCCAAGTTTTCTAGATATAAATAGCTGTACCTCCTCTGGGAGATATCCAAATATATCTTGAGCTTCATGGAGTACATTTATAAGGCAACCTTCTTTTTCTTCTAGTCCATCAATGTAGTCTTCAAGCTTTTTTAGTTTTTCTTTATCCAAGTTGTGCTCGCTCATACTTTACCTGCCGGATTAGCAGGCTTTTCACCATCCTTTCCTCGATATCTAGATTATAAATTAGTTGTATTTTCTGATTTAAAAGACAAAGTTATTATCTACATATGTTTGAAAAATTATTACTTATATAGGTATTTTGAACAATGCAATGGGATTTTGGAGATATTATACAAAATATGAATTGTAGGATTGGAAAGTTATTGGTGAATGTAAAAGCTGTTAATAATATGTATTTATCAACAGCTTTTATAAGTAAAATATATTATTTAGTTGGCAACTTAATAGTCACTTTAATGCCACTTTTGGGGTTGTTTTCAATAGATATACTTCCATTATGATTATCTATAATTTGTTTTGTAATGGCTAGTCCTAAACCAGTTCCACCTGTTTTTTTTGAACGTGCTTGGTCAACTCGATAGAATCTATTAAATAATTTCGGTATGTCTTCTTCCGGTATCCCTATACCTGTATCCTCTATATAAATTAGAACAGTATCTACTTCCAGACGAGAGGTAATCTTTATTTCACCCTTAGATGGAGTATACTTTACACTATTATCCATTAGAGCTCTTAGGGTTTGCTTTATAAGTTTAAAATCTGCGCAAATAATTATGGAATCATTTTTTTCATTTATTATATAATGATTTGGAGCAATAACTCTACTTTCCTTAACTACTTCATCAATTAGTTCATTTAATGGGAAAGTTTCTTTTTCTAGATTTAAAGACCCGCTGTCTCCACGAGCAAGAAAAAGTAATTTTTCAATAAGATTTGTCATATTGGATGTTTCATTTTTGATAGTATTAATAGCCTCTTGAAGAATCTCTTTATCATCCTTTCCCCATCTATCTAGTAAATTAATATAACCTTGTATTACAGAAATGGGAGTTCGCAGCTCATGAGAAGCATCTGATACAAATTTGCTTTGGCTTTCAAAAGAATCTTGAAGTCTTTCAATCATTTCGTTAAATGTGGCAGCAAGTCTTGATAGTTCATCATCTGCTGAAGTAACTTCTATTCTTTTGTTTAAATCTCGTACACTTATACTTTGAGCAGTTTTTGTAATTTTATCAATAGGTTTCAATACACGCTTACTTACGAAGGCTCCTGAGATTAAAGCAATAATTATCCCAATAACATTGGAAATAACCATATTAATAAAAAGTATTTTAAAAAAATGATACTCATTGTCCATGTCCTTAATAACTATAAGGTGAAAGATTTTATTGCTTTTTGATTCTATAGAAGTAGTTTTATATACTAAGAGTCTTTGATCTCTTTCAATTTTCATTGTTTTATTTAAATCATAGTTTAGTGCAATGTCAACATTCCATTCAGAAGAGGCACTAACTACATTTCCTCTACTATCTAATAGCTTAACATGTATATCTTCATTAGGATTTATATCTTGAAGAAGATTTTCCGTATTTAGGTCTATATTGTTTTTAGCCAATTGATTAATTTTAGTAATAATGATTTTGCTAGAACCATCAACCTGCCTGAAGGATTGATTAATAAGAAAATATTTAACTCCATGAAATACAGACCAATTTAGTACTATGAGAACTAAGAAAAATACAAATGCATAGACCAAAGTTAGCTTTAAAGATACCCTTGATAATTTTAAAAATCTAGTCCTCATTACTGTACTCCATTATCATATACCCTACACCTCTTACGGTGTAAATAAGTTTGTCCTTATAGGAATCATCGATTTTGCTTCTTAAATATCTAATATACACATCTACAATGTTGGTATCGCCAGCATATTCATATCCCCATACCTTTTCTAGTATTTGATCTCTGCTTAACACAATGTCTTTATTTCTTATAAGGCATTCTAATAAATTATATTCTTTTTTTCTTAATTCTATAATTTTTCCATTCCTTGCAACTTGATGTTTTTCTAGATCCATAATTAAATCTTTAACTTTCAATGTTGCTACATGATTGTCCAATGTTCTTCTTCTTAGGTTTGCTCTCACTCTGGCAAATAATTCTTCTATGACAAAAGGCTTTGTTATATAATCATCTGCACCACTATCAAGACCAGATATCTTATCGTATATATCATCCTTTGCAGTAAGCATAATAATTGGGATGCTAGAAAACTGTCTCACCTGCCTACATACTTCAATACCATTTATTCCTGGAAGCATAATATCTAAAATCACTAGATTGTAATTATTTTCCTTAACTTTACTTATGCCCTCAAGCCCATCTGTGGCAATATCAGTTTTATATCCCTCATGGTTTAACTCTAATTTAATAAACCGAGCTATATTTTCTTCATCTTCAACTAATAGAATTTTACTAGTATCCATAAATATCATCTCCTAATATAATTGTTAACATTTGAACGTAATAAACTCAAGTTTTTATTCCGTATAATGCATATAAGATAGACCATAACATATACCATGTATCGTTAAAAGATTAATTTAATTCTAATTATATCTCAATAAGCTTTCAAGTTGTTATAAATTTAGGGTGAAAACTATAAAAATTTAGTAATATATTAGCACTGTGCTAAATAAAGTATAGTATAATGCTTAATTTAAAGTACATTAATGGTTTAATTTAAATAATTAGGGGGTACTTTTATGAAAAAAATAGTTTCAATGGTAATGTTAGCAGCTGCTTTAGCGGCCGGATTTACTGGGTGTGGTTCAAGTAGTCTAAGTGGACAAGCTACTAATACTTCTGCGGACAAGCCATCTATAGGCTGTGCTATTTACAAGTTTGATGATACTTTTATGACTGGTGTTCGTAACGCAATATCTGATGCTGCAAAAGATAAAGCTAATGTTGAAATCGTTGATAGTCAGAACTCACAGACCACACAGAATGATAAGGTGGATCTTTTTATAACAAAAAAAGTAAGTAGTCTTGAAGTTAATCCTGTTGATCGTACAGCAGCAGGTGTAATAATTGATAAGGCAAAGAAAGCCAGTATTCCAGTTGTATTCTTTAATCGTGAGCCATTAGCAGAAGATATGAAAAAGTGGGACAAAGTTTACTATGTTGGTGCAAAGGCTGAACAATCGGGAACAATGCAAGGTGAACTTATAAGTAAGTACTGGAAGGCTCATCCAGAGGCTGATAAGAATAAGGACGGAGTTCTTCAATATGTTATGTTAAAGGGTGAACCAGGACATCAAGATGCTGAACTTCGTACCAAATATTCTATTAAAGCTATAGAAGATGCTGGAATGAAAGTACAGAAACTTGCTGAAGATACAGCTATGTGGGACCGTGTAAAAGGGCAAGAAAAAATGGCTGCTTTCTTAGCTGCAAATGGAGATAAAATAGAGGCTGTATTTGCCAATAATGATGATATGGCTTTAGGAGCTATTGAAGCTTTAAAAGCTGCTGGATATTTTAAAGGCACTAAATATGTTCCTGTAGTTGGTGTTGATGCAACTGCACCGGGCTTACAAGCAATCCAAGATGGAACAATGCTTGGAACAGTATTGAATGATGCTAAGAATCAGGGCATTGCGACTTTTAAGCTTTCAGAAGTATTAGCAAAAGGTCAGACTCCAAGCAAAGATAACACTGGATATGATATCACTGATGGTAAATATGTATGGATATCTTATAAACCAATAACTAAGGATAATATAAATGATGCTAAATAAGGCATTTGCGGAATGGGGGGTAACAAAACTTTTGTTACACCCTTCCTTTCTAAGTAAATGATTAGAGATAATCATTAAAAGGATACACAGGAGGCGATAAAATGAATGAAAGTGATTATTTACTGGAAATGAATAATATATCAAAGGAGTTTCCTGGTGTAAAGGCACTTGACAATGTAACCTTAAAGGTGCGTGCGGGTTCTGTACATGCTCTTATGGGAGAAAATGGAGCAGGAAAGTCTACATTGATGAAATGTATCTTTGGTATATATAAACAGGATGCAGGTGAAATATTATTAAATGGTGAAAGAGTTGATACCAATAGCTCAAAGGATGCTCTTAATCTAGGGATTGCAATGATTCATCAGGAACTTCATCCGGTTAAATATCGCAGTGTAATGGAAAATATGTGGCTAGGACGTTTTCCATTAAAAAGTTATGGACCTGCAAAATTAGTTGATGAGAAAAAGATGTATAAGGCTACTGAGGAACTATTTAAAAGTCTGGATATAGATATTAAGCCTAATACAATTGTAGAAAACCTATCGGTGTCTAAAATACAGCAGATGGAAATAGCAAAGGCAATTTCTTATAATTCGAAGGTTATAATTATGGATGAGCCAACATCATCTTTAACAGAAAATGAAGTAGAACATCTGTTTAGAATTATACGAGATTTGAGATCAAAAGGTGTTGCAATTATTTATATATCTCACAAAATGGAGGAGATACTTCAGATATCAGATGAAGTATCTATAATGAGAGATGGGAAAAAAATTGGTACTTGGAATGCAGAGGAACTTACTACAGATGTGATTATATCAAAGATGGTTGGTCGAGATTTAAGCAATAGATTTCCAGATAGGGACAATAAACCTGGTGAAGTAGTATTAGAGGTGGAGGGATTATCATCACCATTTCCAAAATCTTTTAAGGAGGTATCTTTTGGGGTTAGAAGAGGAGAAATACTTGGAATAGGAGGTCTTGTTGGAGCTCAACGTACAGAACTTTTAGAAGCACTATTTGGACTGAGAACTGTGGAATCAGGAAAGATTTTTATAAATGGAGAAGAGGTAAAAATTAAATCACCAATTGATGCTAAAAAGCACAAAATTGCACTTTTAACTGAAGAACGACGCTCGACGGGTATATTCCCAATTTTATCTGTGCTTGAAAACACTGTTATTGCAAATATGCCCAGATATGTAACTACTTTTGGACTTCTTGATGATAAAAAGAGAAAGTCAGATACAGAAAAAGGGATAAATATGCTTAGAACTAAAACACCTTCTATAAAAACCCTAATAAAGGATTTATCCGGGGGAAACCAGCAAAAGGTACTTTTAGCAAGATGGTTGCTTACGGAACCAGATATATTAATTCTTGATGAGCCGACACGTGGTATTGATGTTGGGGCGAAGTATGAAATATACACAATTATTACAAAACTTGCTAAGGAAGGTAAAAGCATTATAATGATATCTTCCGAGATGCCAGAGCTTTTAGGAATGTCCGATAGAATAATGGTCATGTGTGAAGGTTGCTTATCAGGAATAATTGATGGAAAAAATGCTACTGAAGAAGAAGTAATGCGTCTTGCCACCAAGTATATGGTGTAATAAGGGGGAATTAAAAAATGGCTAAATTAAACGAGATAAAAGTAAAGGAATTTACAAAACAAAATGCAATTTATATAGTTCTGGTGGTTCTTATAATAGGAATTGCCTTTAAGGATCCTAGATTTTTGTCTATAAATTGTTTTCGTGATGTTCTAATCCAAAGTTCTACAAGAGTTATTATTGCTTTGGGAGCTGCTTTTGTAATATTAACCGGTGGTGCAGACCTTTCTGCTGGTCGTTTAGTAGGTTTTACAGCAGTTATTTCATCTTCAATGCTTCAGTCACCGGATTATGCGAGAAGGTTTTTTCCAAGTTTGCCACAGCTTCCATTAATAGTACCTATTGTAATTGCTGTTCTTGCAGGTCTTGCTGTAGGGATTTTAAATGGTATTATAGTAGCGAAATTTAATGTGCCAGCATTTATTGCAACTTTAGGTACAATGGTTATTGTTTATGGAGCAAATTCTATATATTTTAATCTTCCTCCCAATAATTCTCAACCGATAGGAGGATTGAGGCAGGATTTTTCTAATCTTGGAACAGGGTCTATATTTGGTATCCCTTACATAGTAATTATAGCTATTGTAATATCCTTAATAATATGGGTAGTTTTAAATAAGACAAGGCTTGGTAAAAGTATATATGCAATAGGTGGAAATAGGGATGCTGCAGTGGTTTCTGGTATTAATGTTCAGCGTAGTTTGTTGTATTTGTATGCTATTGCAGGAACTCTTTACGGTATTGCAGGCATTCTTGAAGCTGCAAGAACAGGTGGAGCAACTAATAACTATGGCAATATGTACGAGCTTGATGCTATAGCAGCTTGTGTTGTTGGAGGATGGTCAGTATCCGGTGGTATCGGAACAGTTCCTGGGGTTATAGCCGGTGTGCTTATATTCAGCGTAATAAATTATGGATTGACATTTATAGGAGTAAGCCCATATTGGCAGCTTATAATAAAAGGTTTAATTATTGTTACTGCAGTTGCTTTTGATATCAGAAAGTATATAGCAAAGAAATAGAATTTTACTTCTGTTGAAGTTAGCTGTTTATGAAATTTTTGTTACTTTTAGACTTGGGTATATTGAATAACTTGATAATTGATGTAATAATGTTTTAGTAAAACTAAATAAATATAAGAGGTAACAGTATGATATTTTTTGGACATGTAGGTATAACAACTGCGGCAGTAAAGGCGTATGAGAAGATTAGTAGTAAAAAAGTTAGAAGAGATATACCCAATATAGATTATAGGTTAGTTATGATTGGAGCAATGCTTCCAGATATCATAGATAAGCCAATAGGTGCATATTTTTTTAGAAGCATTTTTCACAACAGTCGAATATTTTCTCATTCATTAGTATTTTCTATAGTAATGATATTTTTAGGAAGCTACTATTTTTATAAAAGAAAGAATAATAGCATTTTTATCATTGGAATATGCAGCCTTATACATCAGATATTAGATAGTATGTGGTTATACCCTGGTATACTTTATTGGCCGGTTTTTGGATGGAGATTTCCAACTAGACCAGAGGGGAATTGGGTAGAAAGTTCATTAGGAAAGCTTTTAACAGATCCTTATGTTTATTTACCTGAAATAATTGGTGCAGTCATCGTAGCCTATTATATAGGTAGATTAATCTTAAGGGGATCAATTAGAGAATTCTTAAGGTATGGAAGATTATAGGACAAGTAATTATAAGACAAAATAAGTAGCCACAGGGTATTCTTATTTTGTCTTTTTTAGTAATAATTTTAGTATAGATAAGAATATATAAATTAGTAGGGGTAATTATACTTAAGCAACATAAATAATAGGAGGAATAATTATGTTTTTATGGATTTGGCAGCTACAGCATCAAATAGATAAATGCGGTGATGTAGACAATTTAATAGCTAAATTAAAAGCATTAGGTGTAA
The DNA here is from genome assembly GCF_001623875.1 of Clostridium magnum DSM 2767. Taxonomy (GTDB): domain Bacteria; phylum Bacillota; class Clostridia; order Clostridiales; family Clostridiaceae; genus Clostridium_AM; species Clostridium_AM magnum. The sequence continues at coordinate 468,177 of NZ_LWAE01000002.1, forward strand.
ACGATGTCTGTATTAAGTACCATGAAGGTTCTAGTCCTATAGGTGAGGGGATAAATCTTAAAGTGGATTTTTTAACTTACGTTAGTAAACTTAAAAAATCAGGATTTAAAGTTGGTACATGGGGTTACAATTATTTTGACCATATTAAGGAAGAAGCTAACCTTATAATTGAAGCTTTAAATAACTCTGATTATTATGTTTTTAATCCAGAGGTTGATGCTTTTGGGAAAAAGGTTCAAGCTCAAAAAGTATGTGAAATTGTAAGAAGTGCCCATCCTAAGGCTGTAATAGGATATTCGACTTTTCCAACAGTATCAATTCATAAAGATATACCTTACCATATATTTAATCAGTATTGTGACTTTGCAAGTCCTAAATGTTACTGGGGAGAATTGCAGTGGTCGCTGAATAGGTGTATAGATAAGATGGTTTTAGATCATAGAATTCATGGATTAGATAAACCTATCTATCCAAGTATACAAACCTATACGATAAAGTATAATGACTTTGTCTCATATCTTACTTATAAATTTAAGAAAACTGGTTTATGGTCTTTAGATCAAATGGATAACATCTGTCAAGATTTCATAAATAATCGTAGGCGGACCAGGTAATAAAATAGAAAAAAGACTTGATTTACTAAAATAAATCAGGCCTTTCTATTCTAGAGTTATTTACAGTTATCAACAAAGTGATCTATAAGTTTTCTGGCTATGGTGCCCTTAAAGGGAATGTTTGGTAATTCATCTGCGCTGTACCATGAAGCATCGGTAATTTCAACGTCATCAACTTTTATTTCACCACTGTCATATTCACATATAAAAGCTACCATTAAAGAATCAGGAAAAGGCCAAGGTTGGCTGCCAAAATACTTTATGTTCTTTACTTTTATACTAGTCTCCTCAAAAACTTCTCTGGCAACGCAGTCCTCAAAGGTTTCACCTGGTTCTACAAATCCTGCAAGTACACTATATCGCTTTTCTATAAAATTGGCATTGTGTGCAAGCAGTATTTTTTTATCCTTAGTAACAGCAGTAATTATAGCGGGAGATATTTTGGGATAGTTAATAAAGCCACAGCTAGGACAAAATTTAGCTCTCTCATCCTCTTTGTTTTTAAGCAAAGAGCCGCATTTACTGCAATACTTATATGTATTATTCCAGCTGATAAGGTGAAGTGCTTTCGCACCTAAATTAAAAGTAATCTCATCAATTTGTCCTATAAGAGAACGCAATTTAGAAAATTGAAAAGGAGGAGAAATATTTGTAATATCATGTAATTCTACAAATAGAAGGTCCTGATTATCTTCTGAAGTCAAAAAGTCTAAGTTACTTAAATTTATACTTAGGCTTTTTATATCATCTTCATTAGGAATCAATATCTTTCCATCTTCAACCTTGATTAATAGTTCATCTTTGTTGTAAATAAAGTATAATTTATTCATATTCGTATACACCTTTTATATTAAATTTAATTTTCTGTAATAATTTTAGTATAAATATTATTAAGTTCATAAGCAATAGGTTAGTTATTTGTTACTATGTTACTAAAAGGTAACTACAGGATTCTAAAATAGAAATTTAATTTACACGATTAGATATTTTCAATTAAGACAAGAATAAAGGACCAATTCTAAAAAATTATTTATCATATTCTCTTTTAATATTGAGTATAAAATATGGGAGGGGATAATTTGAATAATTTTAGTAGAACTGCCAATTGCAAAAAATGTGGCTCAACGAATCTCAGGATAAATTCAAAAAGTGGAGGAGTTGATTATATATGTTGTGATTGCGGAGAGGTAGTAGGATCAGTTGAGTATGAAACTTATTCAACGCTAAGGTCAAAATGTAGTAATTGTGATGGTGAAGTTTTTAAAGTGAAAATTACAGACACAGATGACACTCCTTATTGGTCAGCTAGTTGCTCAAAATGTGAAAATCCACCAAGTATTAGTTATGTTGATAGTAATGGTAATGAAATAGAAAGAGAAGCCAGAGAATTATTAATAATAAGAGATGAAATAAAAGAATTGAGAAAGGAGGTTAGTTCTTTAGGAATTGATTTAAGGGAACTAGAAAGCAGGACTTATAGTATGGATTATGCTGTTGATAACCATGAAAATGAGATAAGTAGTTTAAAAAGTAAATTGGATGGTTTTGAAAATAGTATATCCGACTTAGATTGGAAGATTAAGCATATAGATTAAACTTAGAGAGGATTCTATGTATTTGTCAGTAAAAGCACTATGAAACATTGAAGCTCATAGTGCTTTTTTAAAATACAAGTAGTTTTTACCATGTTTAATTACTAGGCTTAGTTTAAAGAAAGTTGACCTTTCATTATCATGTAGCTAAATATATCGTTAAAAAGTTCCTTAGCTACGGGAGCAGATACTTGTCCGGCATAATAATTTATTGTTGGATCCGGCTCATCTATGGAAACCAACAAAGTAACTTTAGGATCATTTGCAGGTGCCATGCCAGCAAAGGAAGAAAAATACTTATCAGTTTCATATCCACCGCCCTTTAGATTAGCTTTCTCAGCAGTTCCAGTCTTCCCAGCTATATGGTATCCTTCGATAAAAGCGTTATTTCCTACACCCTTACTAACTACTTGTTCTAAATAACCTCGTAAAGTGGCTGCAGTTACTGAATCAACTATTTGTTTTTTATCAAATTCACTAAATTGCTTATCTATAGTTGTTTTGTTATTTTCATCGGTGTGTCTTATTTCCTTCATAATGTGAGGTCTTATCCAAGTACCACCATTTGCTATGGCGTTAAAAGCAGACAAATATTGAACTGCAGTAACAGAAAGACCTTGTCCAAAAGCGAGACTGGCCAAGTCGACATTGTTCATTTTGTCAGCATTTTTAATTATTCCAGAAGATTCACCAGGTAAATCTATACCTGTTTTCTGACCAAAACCAAATTGTTTAGTATATGAAGTCAGTTTTTCTTTTCCTAAGCTTTTACCTAGCTGCATAAAACCAACATTACAGGAATTTTTAATTATGTCAGCGAAACTTTCTGTGCCATGGCCATTTCTTTCCCAACAGTAGATGGTATGTCCGTCTACATTCAGACTGCCATTACATACAAAGGTGCTATTTTCATTTGCAACACCTTCTTTTATTGCTGCATAAGCAGTAATTACCTTAAATATAGATCCCGGTTCAAAGGAATTTTGTACAGCATCAACCCGTAACAAATCTTCAATAGATTTAGTAGTTCTTTTAGAGTCTTTTTTATATGGGTTATTCGGATCAAAATCTGGTTTACTTACCATAGCTAATATATCACCAGTTTTAGGATCCATCACTGTAATGCTAACAGACTTAGCTCCGCTGCTGTTTAAAGCTCTTGTAGCAGCTCTTTCAGCAACCAATTGAATATTTTCATCTATAGTTAAAATTAAATCCTTTCCGTCAACAGGGGCAGAGTATTCAGAATCAGCAAAAGGTAATTGGGAACTCTTGTTATCTGTTTGAAATATAGTACTTCCAGGAGTTCCAGACAGTTCTTTATCATAAGTTAGCTCTACCCCAGAGACCCCTTTTCCCTCTGCATTTACAAATCCCAGCACACTGGATAAGAAAGCATTGTTTGGGTAATATCTTTTTGAATCAGAAGATATTATAATGCCTCTAAAATCTAATGCTTTTACTTTATCAGCTTGTGATTTATCAATACCTCGAGTTAATATGGCAAATCTAATGGGATTTCCATCAGATGAAGTTCTATTTAGTATTTTAGATATCTCATCAGCAGGCATATTTATAACTGATGATAGCTTTTCTGAAAGCTGTTCATTTGTCATTTTTTTATCCATCAAGGTTTGCCTCAAAGTAGTCATATCAAGATCAAGTCTATAGGAATTCATACTCACTGCCAGTTCTAAGCCATTCCTATCTAATATTTGCCCTCTTTTAGCAGGAATCTTGAGATTACTTGTCCACTGTTTTAGTGCCTCAGATTTATATTTTGGAGACTTAACAATCATAATATAAGAGAGTCTGCCTAGCATAAATAAGAATATAAAAGTAAGCATAAAAAGTGCAACTATAAGTCTTTTAGAGAATTTAGTTTTATTGGTGTTTTTCTTCTGTACCAGAGAGATTACCTCCTTTTTAGTCATTAGTATATAGTTAAAGTATAATTCTTACACACCTATTATAAATCATATTTACTAAAAAAGTATAAAATCTAATAAAAAATATTAAGAATTAAATTATATCTATAGCCTAAGTTAATAAATTATAGATTAAGTAGTAGTTAAAATACATAAAATCTAGTAAAATAAAACAATAATCTTTTTTGAATCTAAAAATATAGGCTTATATTGTCTAACATAACTAATTGATAAAGGGTGAATTTTATGGAGTTTGGAGCTAAAATAAGAAAATTAAGACAAGAGCAAAGTATAAGTATAGAACAGCTAGCGGAAATGACAAAACTCAGTACAGGGCTTATAAGTCAAGTAGAAAGAAATATAACAGGGCCTTCTGTAACTACACTATGGAAAATAGCTAAAGCATTAAATGTATCTATAAATTATTTCTTTGATGAATATGAGGAAATGGATTGCGTAGTACGAAAAGATAAGAGAAAAAAAATTATTCTTCCCAATTCTAAAATAACCTATGAACTCTTATCTCCTAACCTTAAAGGGAAAATAGAACACCTTTTAGTAGAAATAGAACCAGGGGAATATAATACTAAAGAGCTTATATGCCATGAGGGAGAAGAATGTGGTTATATAATAAAAGGAACATTAAAAGTTAAATTAGGTGATAAAGAGTATATCTTAGAAGAGGGAGACAGTATTTATTTTGATAGTAATATACCTCACAGATATATAAATGTTGGAAATGAAAAAGTTATATCTCTTTGGGCAATGACTCCACCTAGTTTTTAGAAATAGTTAAGGTTATTTTCATTATTATGAAGATGATCTTAACTATTTTTATTTTATTTAAATTTAAGAAATGATCAATAAATATTCAGTGTTTTTAATATAGTGTTAAAATAATTGGTAAAAATATAATTAATTATCAAAAAAACATTGAAAATATTAATAAATAGTGATAACATTTAATACAATATTAGAAGTGGACAGAATTATTATAATATTTAAATTCAATATATTGAAAATAATATGTTAAAAATTAAAGGGGTTGATAGCTTCAAAGTGAAAAGTTGAAAATAAATAAGTAAATAAAAAAGTATTTCAGAGGGGAAGGGGAATAAAATGTATAAAAAGTTATTAGGAATTTTTCTAGGGATTTTTTTAACTGTGTCTGCAGTAGGCTGTGTCAAAACTAACTCTGCAGACAAATCAACTTCAAGTAATACAAATAGTTCAAGTAACACAAATTCAAATAATCTAACAATAGCTATTAATGGAGATATGGGAACTCTAGACCCAGGGGTTTCTATGGACAATATGTCATGGAAAATTACTTATCCTACTTATGAGAGATTAGTTGAATTTAATGGAGAGTCCACAGAGATTAAGCCAGGACTAGCAAGCAAATGGGAAGTAAGTGAGGATGGCTTAACATGGACCTTTCATTTAGAAAAAGGGCACAAGTTTACTGATGGCACAGAAGTTACTGCAGAGGCTGTAAAATTTTCTTTCGACAGAACAATTGCTCTTGGTAAAGGACCTGCAGATACTTACAAAGTAATAAAAGAGATAAGTGTAGTAGATTCATATACAGTTAAATTTGTTTTAAATAATGCATTCTCACCTTTTATATCAACTCTAGCTACAAACTATGGAAGCATAGTAAACCCTAAAGTAATGAGCAATGAAAAAGATGGTGATAAAGCTCAAAATTACTTAGCAAATCATACTGAGGGTAGTGGCGCTTACAAGCTAGAAGAGTGGAAAAAGGGTGAATATATAAAACTATCCTTGAATCCAAATGCTACTAAAAAACCTCAAATAAAAGAAGTATATTTTAAATTAGTAGCAGACCCTTCTGCAGCTAGATTGCAGTTGGAAAAGGGCGATATTGACATTGCTGAAGGAATTGCCATTGATCAGATTGAAGAGTTAAAGAGCAAATCAAATATTACAATTGTTAAGAAACCAAGTCTATTTGTTGATTATGTATATATAAATTCTACAAAGGGTAATGCTGCACTTCAAAATAAAAATGTAAGGCAAGCTATAAACTATGCGGTGGACTATGAAGCTATAATTGATCAAGTTATGCGTGGATATGCTACTGGAATGGTTGGGCCTATACCAAATGGTTTATGGGGGCATAATGATTCGGTTTTTCAATATAAGAAAGATGTGGAAAAGTCAAAGGGTTTGTTGAAGGATGCAGGAGTAAGCACCTTAGAGCTTAATTTATTATATTCAGATAGATTTCCAAATTGGGAACAAGAAGCTTTAGTTATACAGGCTAATTTAGCTGAAGTTGGCATAAAAGTGAACTTAAATAAGGTTGCTTATGCAACAATGAGAGAAATGCTGGACTCAGGAAAGTTTGATTTAGCCTTAGGTGTTTGGAGTCCTGACTATGCAGATCCTTCTATGTTTATGAATTATTGGTTTGATTCAAAAAATCAAGGACTATCTGGTAATAGAGCCTTTTATATTAACAATGAAGTAGATGATATTGTGCGTAAGGCGACCTCAATAAACGATAAAACTCAAAGGGAAGATCTATACAAAAAAGCACAGGATATAGTAATAGTTGATGCGCCATATGTTTATTTGTATCAAAAAGATTTTGTACTACCTATTAGCAAAAATTTAAAAGGATTTGCTTATAATCCTATGCTGGAAGGCATATACAACTTATCAGAAATGAGTAAATAGATTATATTCTTGGTGTAGTTTAAATGTTGTTGTTTTATTACATTGACCCCTGCATTAATAGAATGTTCTATCAACTTTTGAACTGCACCATATTTTTTACTACTTAATGAAACATTTAAGGGAAGTGTATTTATGAGGAAGATTATTATCAAAAGAATTTTATCAATTGTATTAGTTATCTTTGGGGTTACATTAATAGTGTTTTTCTTATCCCATGTAATTCCAGGTGATCCGGCTAGAATGATGGTAGGTCAAAGGGCATCACAGGAAGCTTTAGATAATGTAAGAAAACAATTAGGCTTAGATAAACCATTAATAATTCAATATTTTATATATATGAAAAATCTTCTTTCCGGAGATTTAGGCACATCTATAAGAACACAACAACCAGTAATTTCAGATCTAATAGTATTTTTTCCTGCTACATTAGAACTGGTTCTATATGCCTTTTTAATAGCACTTTTAATAGGAATGCCGTTAGGAGTTATTACCAGCATAAAGCAAAATACATTAGTTGATCACCTAGGCAGAATCTTTTCTATAGGTGGCGTCTCTATACCAGCCTTTTGGAGCGGAATTGTTTTAATATTAGTATTTTACTCAAAATTAAATTTGCTGCCTTCTTCAGGAAGACTATCCTTAGGTGCTAATTTGGGTACAAAAATTACAGGGTTAATAACTATAGACAGCCTACTTACAGGTAACTTGACAGTTTTTAAGGATAGTATAAGACATTTAATATTACCAGCAGTTGTTTTATCTTATGCACAATTAGCCACAATTACCAGACAGGTTAGGTCAAGTATGCTTGAAGTTCTAAATGAAGAGTATATAAAAACTGCTAGAGCAAATGGAATTAAGGAATGGTTTTTAATAATTTTTTATGCTTTAAGAAATGCTTTAATACCTACAATAACAGTAGTGGGATTATCTCTAGGTGGGCTTTTAGGTGGAGCTGTTGTAACAGAAACTGTGTTTAATTGGCCAGGTATGGGCAAGTATGTGGTTGATTCTATTGCATTCTTAGATTTTCCATCTATAATGGGTTTTACAATTATTGTTGTAATTGGATATGTACTAATAAATTTAATAGTTGATATTTTTTACATGATTTTAAATCCACAAATTAGAGGATAGGAGGAGTATTTATGGAATCAAAAATAGAATCAAACTATTCCTTAAATAAAAAACAGAGAAAGAAAAGTATTATTTTATATAAAATAAAAAAGAATCCTATGACAATATTAGGTGTTTCTATAATAGGAATAATAATATTATTAGCTGTTTTAGCGCCATACCTTACAAGTTACGATCCCACAAAGATAAGTATTCTAGAAAGATTTAAACCGCCAAGCTCTAAACATTGGTTTGGAACAGATGAAGTTGGAAGAGATATTTTTACAAGGGTTATTTTTGGAGCAAGAATATCTTTAACAGCAGGAATATCTATAGTAGTTATCTCCGGTGCAATTGGAGCTTTAATAGGAGCTATTTGTGGATATTTTGGTGGCAATACAGATCAAATAATTATGAGAATAATGGATATGATTTTAGCATTTCCAACCCTAATATTAGCCATGGTTTTAACTGCTACCTTAGGATCAAGTTTAATTAACGCAATGCTTGCTATTGCTATTGTAAAAATCCCTGTATACGTTCGTTTATCAAGGGGAGAGGCTTTAGTTGTAAAAAATAACTTATATGTAAAAGCTGCAAAAACCTTTGGTTTATCTAATTTGTATATAATAGTAAGGCATATTATTCCTAATACAATAACTCCAATAATTATTCAACTAACTTTAGATTTAGGAGACACTATTTTATTAGTAGCTACTCTTGGATTTTTAGGATTAGGAGCAAAGCCACCTGCACCGGAATGGGGAACAATGATTAGTACTGGTTTTAAATATATGCTTTCACAGTGGTGGTATCCAACCTTTCCGGGTTTAGCAGTATTTTTTGCTTCAGCTGGATTTAATTTAATCGGTGATGGATTAAGAGACGTACTTGACCCTAAATCTGTAAGATAGGAGTGGATATTTTGTTAAAAGTAGAAAATCTATCAGTATCCTTTGATACTTTTGAAGGAAAACTTAATGTATTAGAAAATGTGAACTTTTCTATAGACGAAGGTGAGATATTGTCCATAGTGGGGGAATCAGGTTCCGGTAAATCTGTTTCTGCATACTCTATTTTAAGACTTTTAGATAAAAATTCTAAAGTAGAAAGTGGAAAAATAAAGTTTTATGATGAGGATCTTTTAAAAATTTCACCAAAAGAAATAGAAAAATATAGAGGTAAAAAAATTGGAATGGTTTTTCAAGAGCCTATGACAGCCTTAAATCCTACAATGAAAGTAGGAAAGCAGTTACTAAATGTAATAATACAAAATATGGGAGTGTCAAAAAAAGAAGCTTATAAAACAATGGTAAATACTTTAAGAGATGTGCATTTTGATAATCCAGAAGAAATAGCACAAAAATATCCCTATGAGCTTTCCGGTGGAATGAGACAAAGAATAGTTATTTCACTAGCTATGTCAAGCAAACCTAAGCTACTCATTGCAGATGAACCAACTACTGCATTAGATGTAACTATTCAAGCAGAAATATTAAATTTGATGAAAGAACTAGTAAATAAACACAATACATCAATTCTTTTGATTACTCATGATCTCAGTGTTGTAAGATCAGTAAGCGATAAGGTTTGTGTAATGTATGGCGGAAAGGTTTTGGAACAGGGTTATACAAGAGAAGTACTTATAAATCCTAAACATCCCTATACAAAGGCTCTCCTTAATGCACTACCTGACCAAGTGGATGAAAATATAAAGCTTCAAGAAATAGAAGGAGAGGTACCAGATCTAAGAAATCGACCTAAAGGCTGTATATTCCATTCAAGATGCTTAAACAGAAAAAATAAATGTAGTATAGAGGCTCCTCTAGAATTAAAAGTATCAAAAGATCATATTTTTTATTGTTTTAAGGAGGTGGTATAGATGGAAAATATTCTAACCATACAAGGATTGAAGAAAGTATTTGGTAAGTTTTCAGCTTTAAAGGGTGTATCCTTTGATCTTATTAAGGGTGAGACTTTTGGACTTGTTGGTGAATCTGGCTCTGGTAAATCTACAATTGCCAATACAATTATAGGAATACATTCTCCTACAGAGGGTGAGGTATCATTTAACGGAACAAAATTGTGGAAGGGAAACAAATATAGCTGTGGTGAATATGGAAAAATTCAAATTGTTTTTCAGGACCCACGTTCTTCTTTAGATCCTAGGATGACAGTAAGAAAAATTATTACTGAACCACTAATACCATTATCAAAGGAACGTAGAAAAGATAAGGGGTCACGGGAAAACTTAGTAAAGCTAATGAAAAGCGTCGGTCTCAAAGAGGAGCAGTTAGATCGTTATCCTCATGAATTCTCAGGAGGTCAGAGACAAAGAATAGCTATAGCAAGGGCTATAATTACAGATCCAGAGGTTTTGATTTTAGATGAACCAACTTCCGCCCTAGATGTATCAGTACAAGCTCAAATTTTAAATCTATTAAAGGAAATTCAAAAACAGAAAAAAATGACATATCTTTTTATATCACATAATATGGCTGTTATTAAGTATGTAAGTAATCGAGTAGGTGTTTTATATAAAGGTGACTTTGTGGAAATGGGAAATACAAAGGATGTATTTAACTGTCCTAAGCATGACTATACAAAAAAATTAATCTTTAGTATCATAAATTAATGCTATCAGCTCTAAAACTTTAATAGATATCTGATACAACTCAGATAAATAGAGCTATGGAGGTATCATAATATGAAAATTTTTGATGGACATTCTGATATATTTACAGATATTACAGTAAGAAGCTTAAAGGGAGAAAGAAATATTATAAAAAAGCATCATATTGAAAGATTGAAAAAAGGTAATGTAGGAACTATGATTTTAGGAATTTGGATAGAACCACTGTATTTTGAAGAAGATTGTACATGGAGAATGCTCGAGATCATGGGAGCTGTTTCAGAAGAATTAGAGCATATAAAGGAATATGCTGGTATTGTATATAGTTATAATGATTTAAAAAAAATAAATGAAGTTAATAAGCTCGGGATAGTAATGGGAATGGAAGGATTAGATGGTTTAAAGAATAATGTAAGTCTTATAAACCTTTTATATAGATTTGGAGTTAGACATGCTATGCTTACGTGGAATAGAGAAAATGAATTTGCTACAGGAGTTAAAAGTCCAAATAAAGATAGAGGACTTACAAAGCTTGGAGTAGAAGTAATAAAAAAGATGGAAAGCTTAGGTATGATAGTAGATGTATCTCATGCAAACGAAAAAACATTTTGGGATATATATGAGCATACTACAAAACCTTTTATAGCGTCCCATTCTAATGCCTACTCTATTTGCAATTGTTTAAGAAACCTAAAGGATAATCAGATTAGGGCAATTGCAGAAAGAAATGGAGCCATAGGCATTAATGCTTGGCCAGACTTTATTGATGAAAATAATCCTTCTGTGGAAAAGTTAGCAGATCACATAGATTATATAGCTAATCTTGTAGGTATAGATTGTATAAGCTTTGGATTTGATTTTTGCGATTTTCTAGACTCTAGAACTATGAGATCATTAGGAGATGAGGATTATGTAAAAACTCCAGGAATTGAGGACGCATCGCAAATATATAATTTACTAAATATTTTATCTAAAAGAGGATATAAATATGAACATTTAGTAAAAATAACTTACAAGAATATGGAACGGATAGTTAGAGATGTTTTAGTATAGACTTATGGTTTCTAGGGAGCTTTGCCTAGAAACCATATAACTATTACTTGTTTTTATGAGTACCATTTTTAGTAGGGTGACCACTAGCAGCATTTAAGGCATCTATGCTATTACTATTTCCAGTATTTTCGATGGCTTTATTCATCTTAATGTTTTTAGTTTTTTTATTTTTATTCATAAATTATCTCCTTTCGATAACAGAACTTACTAATGATTAGGTTAGTACATTTATAGGATTTACATATTGATTATCAATATGTATGGTGTTTTTTGTATTATTGACAGTTAGTTACATGCGTCCTATAATAAAAAACAGAAAGCATAAGAATATAACATACTTATATTTGAGATGAAAGGTACGAAAAATATGATTTTAAACATGTTTAAGTCAAAAATTCATAGAGCTACTGTAACAGAAGCAAATCTAAACTATGTTGGAAGTATAACAATTGATAAAACTTTAATGGATGCTGCGGGAATACTTCCAGGAGAGAAAGTTCAAATTGTTAACAATAATAATGGTGCAAGGTTAGAGACTTATGTTATAGAAGGTGTGGCAGACAGCGGTATAATATGTCTGAATGGTGCTGCTGCAAGACTTGTACAATCTGGTGATACAGTGATAATTATAGCTTATTGTTGGCTTGAGGCATCAGAAGCAAGAACTTTTAAACCAAAAGTAATATTTTTAGATGAAAATAACAAAATAGTAGAGGAAAGCAATTTAGAACTTCACGGACAGATTAAGTGATACTAAATCATCAGGTTTATACTTATAATTAGGCAATACTTCTTAAGTTTAAGTAAAACAACTTTCTTATACTTGACATATTACGATTTATAAGTTAAAATTAGCGTTAAGTGAAAGAAAAATACACTTTAAATTGGTCCTGTGAGGCCAGAAAGAGGTATGATTATGGCAATGTTTTTTTGTTATACGGAAAAGAAATTTAAAGAAATAAATAGATTTTATATACGGGTAATAGGAAGATTATTTTCTAAAAATATAATCTTCTTATTACCCTTTTCTTTTAAAACAAAACAAAGGCCTTCATGGAGTGTATTTTTACTGATGAAATAAAATTTCATTCAGAACCAGGTTGTTTACAACCTTAAGACAGTTAGTCATATATAAATATTTGAGGAGGTCTATCATGAGAGCAAAACTTATATTAGAAAATGGAACAGTATTCGAAGGTAAAGCGTTTGGGTATTTAAAAGATAGTGTAGGAGAAGTTGTATTCAACACAGGGATGACTGGATATCAAGAAGTTCTTACAGATCCATCTTATTATGGTCAAATAGTTACAATGACATATCCTCTTATAGGTAATTATGGTATAAACCTAGAAGATATGGAATCAAAGTTCCCAAAGGTCAAAGGATTTATAGTTAGAGAAAGATGCAATACTTCAAGCAACTTCAGATCTGAATTAGAGCTAGAAGATTATCTAGAACAAAACAAAGTGATAGGTTTAGAAGGAATAGATACTAGAGCTTTAACTAAAATATTAAGAAACAATGGAACAATGAAGGGAATAATCACGTTAGAAGATATCTCTTATGAAGAGGCTAAAAATAAATTAGATAGTTTTTCAAATAAAGAAGCAGTAAAAAATGTTACTCTTAAAGAAAAGTATGTAGTAGAAGGCCAAGGAAAGCATGTAGCTATTATGGACTTTGGTATAAAACAGAATATAATAAGATCTTTCCTAAAGAGAAATTGTAAAATATCAGTTTTTCCAGCAGATACAAAAGCAGAAGAAATCTTAAGTGTGGATCCTGATTTAATCTTCTTGTCAAATGGTCCAGGAGACCCAGAGGATTTAACAGAGGTTATAGAAAATATCAACAAATTAGTAGGAAAAAAACCTATTGTTGGAATATGCTTAGGACATCAGCTTCTTGCACTAACGCTTGGAGGAAAGACAACAAAACTTAAATTTGGTCATAGAGGATGTAATCATCCTGTTAAGGACTTAGAGGAAAATAAAGTTCACATAACTTCACAAAACCATGGGTATGTTGTAGATGTACTTCCAGAGAATATGGAAATAACTCATGTAAGCGTAAATGATGGAACAGTAGAAGGAATGAAGCATAAAAATTTACCGATATTCTCAGTTCAATTCCATCCAGAAGCATGTCCAGGTCCAAAGGACAGCGATTATATATTTGATAAATTTATGAAATACGCACTTTAATAGTGAGGAGTTATCTTTAATAGCTTAAGAATAACAAGTCGAATTTGCTTAACTTTTAATAAAAAAATTTATCAATAAAAAAGAGTATTACAATTTTAGAAATTTTGGAGGTAGCAATATGCCATTAAATAAAGATATAAAGAAAGTTTTAGTTATAGGTTCAGGTCCAATAATTATAGGTCAAGCAGCGGAGTTCGATTATTCAGGAACTCAGGCTTGTCAAGCATTAAAAGAAGAAGGAATAGAGGTTGTGCTTATAAACAGTAATCCAGCTACTATAATGACGGATAAAGAAGTAGCAGATAAAATATATTTAGAACCTCTAACAGTAGAATTTGTTGAGAAGGTTATAGCTAAGGAAAAACCAGACAGTCTTCTTGCAGGAATGGGAGGGCAGACTGGACTAAATTTAGCAGTAGAACTTTATGATAAAGGAATACTAGCTAAGTACAATGTTAAAGTAATAGGAACTTCTGTAGAATCCATAAAAGAGGGTGAAGACAGAGAACTATTTAGAAATATGATGAATAGAATAGGTCAGCCAGTTATACAAAGTGATATAATAACTGACATGGAAAGCGGAAGAGCTTTTGCAAATAAAATAGGATATCCAGTTATAGTTAGGCCAGCATATACCCTAGGTGGAACTGGCGGCGGAATAGCTAATGATGAAGAGGAGCTAAATGTTATATTAGAATCAGGACTTCATTTAAGCACTATAGGTCAAGTACTTCTTGAGAAGAGTGTTAAAGGCTGGAAAGAAATAGAGTATGAAGTAATGAGAGATAGCTTTGGAAACTGTATTACAGTATGTAACATGGAAAACATAGATCCAGTAGGTATTCATACTGGAGACAGTATAGTTGTTGCACCAAGCCAAACTCTATCAGATAAAGAATATCAAATGCTTAGAAGTGCATCTATAGATATTATAAACGCTGTAGGAATAGAAGGAGGATGTAATGTACAGCTTGCATTAAATCCATACTCCTTTGAATATGCAGTTATAGAAATAAATCCAAGAGTTAGCCGTTCATCAGCTTTAGCATCAAAGGCAACTGGTTACCCAATAGCAAAAGTTGCAGCTAAAATAGCTTTAGGATATGGATTAGATGAGATTAAGAATGCAGTTACACAAAAGACTTTTGCATGCTTTGAACCATCCTTAGACTATGTAGTAGTTAAAATTCCTAAATGGCCTTTCGATAAATTCCAGGGAGCAGATAGAGAACTTGGAACAAAAATGATGGCTACAGGGGAAATAATGGCTATTGGAAGCAATTTTGAAGCAGCTTTATTGAAGGGAATACGTTCTTTAGAAATAGGAAAGTACTCACTAGATCATAAAAAGTTTAAAAATTTGAGTATGGCAGAATTGAAAGAAACAGTTATGGCTCCTGATGATGAGAGACTATTTGCCCTAGCAGAAATGCTTAGACGAGAATATAGAATAGATAAGGTTGCGGAAATAACAGGTATAGATACATTCTTCATAGATAAGTTCAAATGGATAATTGATCAAGAAGAGAAACTAAAAGCTAGTAAAATAGATGATTTAGATAAAGAATGGTTCTATAATCTAAAAAGAAAAGGCTTCTCTGATAAAGGAATAGCAGATATGCTTGAGGTAAGTCCAGAGGATGTTTATAGACTTAGAAGAATATGGGGAATAAAGCCTGTTTATAAAATGGTTGATACTTGCGGAGGAGAGTTTGAAGCACTATCACCATACTACTATTCAACTTATGACACTTATGATGAAGTAGAAGTTTCAGACAAGAAGAAAGTTATAGTTATCGGTTCTGGTCCAATAAGAATAGGGCAGGGTATAGAATTTGACTATGCTTCAGTTCACTGTGTAATGGCTCTTAAGAAACTAGGAGTAGAGACTATAATAGTAAATAATAACCCAGAAACAGTTAGTACAGACTTTAATATATCAGATAAATTGTACTTTGAACCACTTACAGAGGAAGATGTGTTAAATATAATAGAAAAAGAAAATCCAGATGGTGTAATTCTTCAGTTCGGGGGACAGACAGCTATTAAACTTGCTGAGTTCTTAAAGGAAAAGAATATACCTACGTTAGGAACTACTGCAGATCAAATAGATATGGCAGAAGATAGAGAAAAATTTGATGCTCTACTTGAAGAATTAGGGATATCAAGACCTAAAGGAAAAGGAATCTGGAGCGTAGAAGAAGGTTTAAAAGAAGCAGATAAGTTAGGTTTCCCTGTACTTGTAAGACCTTCATATGTAATTGGAGGCCAGGGTATGGAAATAACTCATGATGAAAAGGAGCTTATTTACTACCTAACTAATGCCTTTGAAAAAGATAAGAAAAATCCGATTCTTATTGATAAATACCTAATGGGAACAGAAATAGAAGTAGATGCTATATCTGATGGAGAAGATGTTTTAATTCCAGGTATCATGGAGCATTTGGAAAGAGCTGGAGTACACTCAGGAGATAGTATAACTATGTATCCAAGCCAAAATGTAAGCTCTGATATAAAGGATAAGATACTGGAATACACTAAAAAACTTGCTATAGGAATAGGCATAAAGGGAATGATTAATATTCAGTTTATAGAGTTCAGGGGAGAGCTTTATGTTATAGAGGTTAACCCAAGAGCATCAAGAACTGTTCCATATATAAGTAAGGTAAGTAAAGTACCTATAGTAGATATAGCAACTAGAGTAATGCTAGGTGAAAAGCTAAAGGACTTAGGTTATGGTGTAGATGTTTATAAAGAGCCAGAGCTAGTATCTGTAAAAGTTCCTGTATTTTCAACTCAAAAACTTCCTAATGTTGAAGTATGCCTAGGACCAGAAATGAGGTCTACTGGAGAGGTCTTAGGGGTAGGAAAAACAATCGAGGAAGCATTGTATAAGGGCTTTGTGGCTGCTAACATGTTTACTAAGAAGCAAGGAGCTACTATACTAGCTACTGTAAATGACCATGATAAGGAAGAATTCCTACTTATAGCAAAAGAGATGCACAGCCTAGGATACAAATTTATAGCAACTCAAAAAACAGCAGAACTTCTAAGAAATGCAGATGTAGAAGTTAGTGAAGTTAGAAAGTTAACAGAGGATCATCCTAACATAATAGATATAGTTAAAAATGGAGAGGTAGACCTAGTGGTTAATACTCCAACTAAGGGTAATGATTCAAAAAGAGATGGATTCCTTATAAGAAGAGCTGCTATCGAAAGAAATATAGGAGTGGTAACAGCTTTAGATACTTTCAAGGCTATGATAGATGTTAAGATTAAGGGGATAAAAGGTGAGGAGCTAGAGGTGTTCGATCTAGCAGAATGAAGTGAAAACTTGAATCAGATCGAGTTTCAAACTACATCTGATTCTTAGTTGAACGAATCCGAGGGACGTAGCCGCTCTTTACTCCCACTTTGAAGAAGATGGGAGTATTAGAGCGGGTAGTCATCGGATAAAAAAGTAAAAGTTAAAATTGTTTGCATTCTTTAGAAATCTAGGAAATATTTTAGAGTTACTAAAGAATACTAAACAGTTTTAACTTTTTATTTATGACTTGATAATACTTTCTATTAGTTTCCCATTTCAATATGTCTTAATTATCTTGTAAAAACTTTATGGAACATTCCTCTATAGTATCTACAATACAACTAGTAAATATAGATTGGAAATAGTGATGTTGTAATATTTCTACGTTTTGTAATATTTCAATATCATTGCTGTATAGCCTGTTATAATAACGTAATTTTTTATTTTTTAATTTTTTTGATAGGGTTTTAGTATTTTTCCATAAAAAAAATATATACATATCAAAATTACTCTTCTTCTTGCTATTACAGTAATTAACAAAAGAGCGAGGAAGTATATTTGTAATTTCTATATAGTTATCTAATAATATGCCAATTAAGTTAAGAATGTTTTCATTGATAATATTAAGTTTGTTGCATTGATTAATATGTTTTTTATATATTTTTCTTTGTCTTACATGATTTATAATATAGCAACCAATAAAGATTGTTAGTATAAAAACTAAAGCTATAGGTATAAGAAACAAGATAGAATTTAAGTAAGGTATAATGAACCAGGATACCATAATAAAAGTAATAATCATTGCAAGTGTTAAAAATCTATAATATTTACGATTAGATTTAACAACATCTTGAATATTGAATTTTAGTTCATCTTTAATGTTTTTAAGAATTTCTTCAATATATATGTTTTGATTGAGTAGTTTCTTTATATGTTGAAACTTTTGGTAGGTGTCTTCTCTTTTCTTTTTTTGTTCTTCATATAATGTTTTTTCCATGGTGCTTTGATGATCTTTAAATTTTTCGAAAGCATTTTCAACAAAGTTTTCTTTGTTTGTGGTCTTTTCCACGTATTTTCACCTCTTTAAACTAATATAATAAATTCATATTGCCTTAAACGTTTTCTATTTAAAATTATCCGAATATATTTAAATGATATCATGTTTGGAATTAAATGTAAAATATTAATTTGGCAAAAATGTACACTGTTTAATGTGGACATTTTAATTTTATATTATTATAATTGATTATTTTTAAATAGTAGAGATCGATTCATTTTAATTCAGATCTTTTTGACATACGGAGCTTATAATAATAATTTATAGATATACGTATGACTATAGTAAAAATTTATAGATTAATATTAAATGTTAAATTTATGTTAAAATAAGCTTGGCATATTTATATATAAGGGGATGATTATATGAAGAAAAAGCTTGGAGTTATTCTAAGTATGCTTGTAGCTGCAAGTATAACGCTTGTTGGTTGTGGAAACAAGCAAACATCAAGCACTCCACAGACAAACAAAGATTCAAAGGGAACGAAAATTATGTTTAGTGGTTCCTCAACAATGGCACCTGTTATATCTAAAATAGGAGACAATTTTACTGAAAAAAATAAAACTTGGAAGAACGTTGAGAGTAGTTTATCAGATACTCCTATACAAATAGCTGTTTCTTCCGGTGGTTCTGGAACTGGCGTTAAGGCGGCTTTAGAAAAAACAAGCAATTTCGGTTTAGTATCTAGAGAAGTTTCTAAGGATGAAAAATCAAAGATGCCTGATTATAGGGAATTTAAAATAGGTATGGACGCCCTTACTATTTCTGTAAATCCTGAAAATCCTATTTTAACTAAGAAAAAAGGATTAACTAAGGTAGAAATACAGAAAATCTTTTCAGGGGAAGCAAAACTCTGGAGTGATGTCGATCCATCATTACCAAAGAATAAAATAGTTGTTGTAGTAAGAGACGCAAGTGGTGGTGCAGGAGAAGTATTTGAAAAGAGCGTAATGGGTGATAAAAAGGTTAGTAAAGAAGCTATCCAATCACCTTCAATGGGAGCACTTGGTCAAAAGATTATTGAAAATAAAGATGCTATAGGCTATGCCTCTGTAGGTATAGTAGATCAAAATAAAGCAAAAATCACTGCAATGGATGTAGATGGAGTGGCTCCAACATCAGAAAACATATTGAGTGGTAAATACATAATAGCAAGACCTCTTTCAATCATAAAAAATGGTGAATTAAGTGGAGAAGAAAAAGCCTTCATAACTTATGTAACGTCAGATGAAGGATTAAAAGTAGTTAAAGAATTAGGGTTTGTACCTACAAAGCCCTCAAAATAGCTAAACAAACTCGCTAGGTTCCACATCTAGCGGGTTTATTTCATATTATGAAAAAGGTGAATGTTATGCGAAATAATATAGAAAAAATTTTTTCGGCTTTTATAAAGTTCTTTGCTTTTATAGCAATATCTCTACTAATATTAATATTAATATTTATTTTAAAAGAAAGTATCGGATTATTTAATAAAGTATCTTTCTGGAATTTTGTTTTTGGAAATGAGTGGCAACCACTAGCTTTTAATCCTCAGGTATCAATAAAACCTATTATAATAGCAACCTTGTATGTATCTATTATAGGTGTAATGATTGCAGTACCTATAGGAGTTGGCTTTTCTGTCTTTATCTCTATTCTAGTACCTGAAAAAATAAGCAAAGTATTAAAAGCATTTATGAATATGCTAGCGGCTATCCCCTCAGTAGTATACGGATTTATAGGTCTTTTTATTATAGTAAAATTCTTTGAAGTACACTTTTCCTTTTCCACTGGAGAATCCGTATTTGGAGCGGGAATATTACTTGCAATAATGATACTACCCTATATAGTGTCTATTTGTAATGATACTGTATGTAAGATTTTTAAAATATACAAAATACATTCTCAATCCTTAGGTGTTTCAAAGTGGTATATGATGAATAATCTCATACTACCTGCCTGTAAGGAAAGCATAATTGCTTCTACAATTCTTGCCACTGGAAGAGCTATGGGTGAAACTATGGCAGTTATGATGGTAATAGGTAACTGTCCCATTATGCCAACTATTTTTGGAAGAGGAGAAACTATCCCTTCGCTTATTGCATTAGAAATGGGATCTGCTCGAATCGGAAGCCTTCATTATCATGCGCTTTTTGCTTCTGGATTTATACTTATGCTCTTACTTTTAATAATAAATGCTGTATTTTACGGCATAAATAGAAAAATTAATATTTAATAAAAGTTTATAAAAAGAACTATTTTATTATAATAAAATAAGTAATAGGAAGGATTCAAATGAGTAGATTTTTGAAGAATATACCCTTTGCACTATGGTATTTTATAAGTACCTTTATTGTTGTATCAATAGTCATATTTATTTTTGGATATATTTTTATAAAGGGAGCACCTGCTATAAATCTTCAATTTATAGTAGATTCACCTAAGGGCACTCCTCTTGGAATGGAGGGGGGAATACTTCCTGCAATATTAGGGAGTCTTGCCTTAGTATTAATTGCATGTATTAGCTCTGCTATTTTAGGAATTTCTACGGCTATTTATCTGTGCTTTTATTGTAATAAAGAAAGTATTATTACTCTAGTACATTTAATTGTAAGTTGTATTGCTGGAATTCCATCTATTGTTCTTGGACTTTTTGGCTATTCTTTTTTAGTGTATTTTTGTAATTTTGGAGTAAGCCTTATATCTGGAGGAATTACTTTGGGAATTATGATTTTTCCATACATAGAAGTTATTGCAGAGAAATCTATTAGAGAGGTAGATAAAGATTTAATATTTTCATCCTATGCATTAGGTGTAGACAAATGTTATACTTTTTTTCACATAATTCTTCCTAGTTGTAAAGGTGAAATTTTATCTGGAATAATTATGTCTGGTGGCTTTGCCATGGGTGCAGCGGCGCCAGTTATGCTGACTTCAGCAGTAGTTTCAGCTCCAAATCCAGATTCGTTATTTTCTCCTGTTATGGCACTACCTTATCATTTATACATCCTAGTAAGTCAGGGGATTTCCTTTGAGAAAGCCTATGGTACTGCACTAGTACTTATAATAATTGTTATAATATTAAATTTCACTGCTGCTCTTTTAGTAGAAAAAAGGAGAGACTAATTATGGATAATATATTAGAAATAAGAAATTTACAGGTATATTTAGATAACAAACCTATACTTAAAGAAGTGAATCTTTCTATTAAAAAAGGAAAAATTACCGCAATAATAGGACCCTCGGGATGTGGAAAATCAACTTTACTAAAATCTATAAATAGAATTATAGAAGAAGAAAAGAACTCCAAAGTACATGGATCTATTTTATTAAAAGGAGAAGACATAAAAAGTATAAACAAAGAACATATTAGAAAAAACATAGGCTGTGTTTTTCAAATACCAGCACCATTTCCTTTTTCTATATATAAAAACATGATATATGCTCTTAAATACTATGGGATAAAGGATAGGGCAAAACTTAATAATATTGTAGAAAAAAATTTAAAAATGGTAGGTTTATATGAAGAAATTAAGGATAACTTAAATATTTCTGCTCTAAAGTTATCAGGTGGACAGCAGCAGAGGTTATGCATAGCTAGAACACTTACAGTAGAACCAGAAATTATTTTAATGGACGAGCCTTGTTCTGCACTAGATTTAAACAATACTATTAAAATAGAAGAAACTCTAAAAAAACTATCTGATAATTATACTATAATAATAGTTACACATAATTTGGCCCAAGCAAGAAGAATATCAAACTACACTGCATTTATGTTAAACGGACAAATAGAAGAATATGATGAAACAAAAAAGTTATTTACAAATCCCATAAAAGAAAGTACAAGGAAATATATTAGTGGATTATTTGGTTAATTAATATATCACAAGGAGTAACAAAATGATAGAAATAAGCATACCTGGAAGATCTAACTTAAAACTTAAAAATATTATTTTTGATTATAATGGAACTATTGCAGTAGATGGTATTATATCAGACTATGTTAAAAAAATGCTAGTTGAATTAAGTTATGATTTAAGTGTATACATAATAACTGCGGATACCTATGGAAATGTTAGAACTGAATGTGAAAAACTTCCTGTTAGTATTGAAACCTTTTCCTTTGGAAATGCAACGATATACAAGAAAGAGTTTGTTGAAAAAATAGGATGTGAGTTTACAATAGCAGTAGGCAATGGTCTTAATGATGTAGAGATGTTAAAAAAGGCAGCATTATCTATAGCAGTTATAGGTGATGAGGGATGTTCATCTCAAGCTATATTAAATTCCCATATAACATGCAAATGTATTAATGATGTCTTTGATATGGTACTGAAGAAATATAGAATAATAGCAACTCTAAGGGATTAAAGTTGTATTAACATTTAGAGCAATAGCTAAGGACGCTGGAAAACAGTAATTTTGTCAGTGAAGCCATATGGTCCGTGTTGTATGATACATTCTTAGTGGTGTTTTTAGAACTATAGAAATAGTTCTTTTCTTTCATCATAAATATGCCTTATAATGGATTTAATAAATATAAATTCTGGTTAATTCATAGGTAAAATTATTTTTGAAAGGAAGAAGATATGATGGTAAAAAGGGGATATTTATTCATTGTAAGTTCTTTAATAACAATTTTACTATTTATATCAACCAAGGTGTCTGCAGCTCCAATTAAAAAAAGATTTGGAGGTACTGACAGATATTCTACAAGTATCAATATAAGTAAAAATAATTGGGACAAGGCAGAGTACGCAGTTATAGTTTCAGGAGAAGGTTTTGCCGATGCTCTTTGCGCTGCTCCCCTAGCTAAAAAATTTAATGCACCTATACTGTTGACTAATGGGAAAGGTCTAGGTAATGATTTGAAAAATGAGTTGACTAGGCTGGGCGTAAGAAAAGTATTCATAATAGGTAACTATGGAGTTATAGCTCAGGACATAGAAAGAGAAATATATGAAACAAATATAGATTACGAAAGAATATCCGGAGATACTAGATACGACACTAGTTTGAAGATTGCAGAACGTATAGGAAGTAGTAATGGCATAGTAATAACCTATGGAGAGAACTTTCCTGATGCATTATCTACAGCGCCGATGGCTGCTGTTAAGGGAATGCCTATATTATTAATGGACAAGCATGGAATGACGGACAATATGAAACTATATATTGAGAATAATAAAATAGAAAAGTTCTATATAGTTGCTGCTGAAAATGTAATTAGTAACGATCTTCTCAAAAGCATTAATAATTACAAAAGGTTAAGTGGTGCAAATAGGTATGAAACTAACCAAATAGTAATTAATGAATTTTCCAATGAAATAGATTTTAGCAGTATTTATGTGACAACAGGAGAAGCTTTTGCAGATGCATTATCCGGTGCAGCAGCGGCTGCAAAGACAAATTCACCAATTATACTTACAGATGGTAATGTACTGCTTGGAAAAACTGTACTTGCTTCTAAAATACCTTCAATAAATGAGATGAAAATATTAGGTGCAGCGGAAACTATGCCAGAGGAGAATGCACAAACTTTATTAAGCGATAAAAAGATAGTTAAATATGTTTATGATGCAGAGAAGGTAAGTAGGATACTAAAAAATATTGAGCAAAGTGATGGACAGAAAATAGCCTTTCTTACCTTTGATGATGGACCATCTACTACTGTAACTCCGGAGATATTGGATATATTAAAAAGCAATGATGTGAAAGCGACCTTCTTTTTACTTGGTACGAATATCGAGGCTAATGAGTATAGTAAAGATTTGGTGAGAAGAATTTTACAAGATGGACATGCTATAGGAAATCACACTTACACTCATAATTATAGAAATATATATCCTGGTAATCAGGTGGATCCAGCCAAATATATGCAGGAGGTCAGAGCAACTAACAATGCTATAAGCGATATTATTGGAGAGGAATTTAAAACTAGAATTACAAGAATGCCTGGAGGATACATGTCCAGAAAATTTCATAAGGATTCTAATCTAAGTTATTTTAATGAAGTGTTAAAGGGAAATAATATGTATAGTATAGATTGGAATGCCTATGACGGAGATGCAGAGGGCAAATGGAAGAATGCAGAACAATTACTTCAAGAGGTAAAAAAACTGTAGGAAATAAAGAAAAAGTAATTTTATTAATGCACGATACTTATGGTAAGGAGGAAACAGCTAAAGCTTTACCGGAAATTATAAAGTATTTAAGAGATTGCGGATATGAATTTAAGATAATAAAGTAGTTTAAGTAATAGTTAAAAAGTATTCATTAATAATTTTGAAAGAGAGAATATACAATGCTAAAGAAGAAGTATTTGTTTTTAATAAGTTTTTTAATAAGTAGTTTATTTCTTACGTCAGTTAAGGTATCTGCTGATCCAGTTCAAAAGAGATTTTGGGGTATCAATAGGTATGCTACATCTATTAATATATGTGAGAATAACTGGGATAAATCAGATTACGTAGTTTTGGTTTCGGGAGAAGGTTTTGCAGATGCTCTTTGCGCTGCTACTCTAGCTAAGAAATATAATGCGCCTGTAATACTAACTAGTGGAAAGTCTTTAGACAATGATATTAAAAACCAGCTAATTAGACTGAATGTAAAGCGCATATTTATAATAGGTGGCACTGGTGTTATAGCACAGAGTGTAGAAGAGCAGTTAGATACTATGAACATAGGATACGAGAGAATATCAGGAAATGATAGATATGATACCAGTTTAAAGGTTGCACAGCTTATAGGCAGTGATAATGGAGTTGTAATAGCTTCTGGAGAGAGTTTTCCAGACGCATTATCAATAGCTCCTATAGCAGCTGCTAAGGGAATGCCTATATTATTAACTAATAAATATAGTTTATCGCAGGGTATAAATCAATTTATTCAAAATAGTAGCGGGAAAAAGTGCTATATAGTTGGCGGTGTAGGTGTAATTGGAAATAATGTCATCAAAGGTATTAATAATTATAAGAGATTAGGTGGCATAGATAGATATGAAACAAATGTAAAAATTGTTGATGAATTTGCTAGCAATGTGAACTTTAGTAGCATTTATATTAGTTCAGGAGAAGGTTTTGCAGATGCCTTATCTGGTTCGGTAGCAGCAGCGAAGACAAATTCACCTCTTATACTTACAAACGGGAGTTCATCAATTACCAAAGCTGCTTTTTACACGAAAATATCATTGGTAAATGAGTTTAGAGTATTAGGTGGTGAAGCTGTTGTACAAAATAAGGCTGTACAAAATTTATTAACTGATAAGATCGAAAGCAAATTTAAACTTGGGGATGATTTGCTAATAAGTAAATATAGTAATTTAATAAAGGGTAAAAATATTGGGCTTGTTACTAATCAAACAGGAGTAAACAGCAATAGAATAAG
This sequence comes from Clostridium magnum DSM 2767, assembly GCF_001623875.1. Lineage (GTDB taxonomy): Bacteria > Bacillota > Clostridia > Clostridiales > Clostridiaceae > Clostridium_AM > Clostridium_AM magnum. The sequence goes on from NZ_LWAE01000002.1 coordinate 493,754, forward strand.
TATCGTTAATGTATTAGCTAATTATGATGAGGCTAAACTAACAGCTCTTTTTGCACCTGAGCATGGTATTGATGGGAAAGCTAAAGCGGGGGATTATGTAAAGTCCTATATAGATGAAAGCTTAGGTATTCCTGTATATAGTCTTTATGGAGCCACAAGGATGCCTACGGAAGAAATGCTGTCTAACATAGACGTTTTAGTATTTGATATTCAAGATATAGGGGCACGTTCATACACTTATATGTCTACACTAAACTATTGTATGAAAGCAGCAGCTAAATATAACAAAGAACTAGTTGTTTTAGATAGACCTAATCCATTAGGTGGACAAATTATGGATGGGCCTGTGCTAGAAGATAAATTCAAAAGCTTTGTTGGCGTCGATAATATGCCAATGACTCATGGAATGACTGCAGGGGAGTTAGCACAGTTCTTTAATAGAACTATATCGGCCAAGCTTACAGTAGTTCCCATGGAGGGGTATAGTAGGAATATGATATTCCAAGATACTGGATTAAGCTGGGTGCAAAGTTCTCCTTATATATCTAGCATAGAAGCTGTTTTTGGTTATTCAGCTACCGGACTTGGTGAAGGTACTATTGTATATCAAGATGATTATTTTACATGGGTTGGAGGAAAAGGTATCAATTCTGACAAGTTTGCGCAGCTTTTAAATTCTGCTAATTTATCAGGCGTTAGGTTTAAAGCAAATTCAAGAGGTGGATTTGGCGGGGTAAAGCTTGAGATCACAGACTATCATACCTTTAATCCAGCGAGAACTGGAATATACGTATTAGCTTATGCTCATTCCTTAAATAATTTTAAGGTTCCTAAAAGTACAAATGAGATTATTATGTTTGACAAGATAATGGGAACTGATAAAATTGGACAGTATTTGGAAGCTGGATATAGTCCTCAGCGAATTGAGTCAGAATATAGTGTAGGGCTTGAACAATTTAAAGTTGAGAGAAAAAAGTATTTAATATATTAGGTTGTAAAATTACTAAAAATATATTGACATTTTTGCAAAAAGGTAATATACTTATAAAAAGTTTATTAATTTAATAAAACAAAGGCTACGATGGAGAAAAAAGTATTCAATTTATTAATCGCAGAGAGCCAACATTAGGTGTAAGTTGGTATTAATAGGAATATGTAATGATCACTCTGGAGCTTCCAAGTTGAAAGACTTTTGGGTCAATTAAACGAGGACGTTTACCAACGATATATGGTTAAGGTTCATAATGAATAATAGTTGACTATTCTTATTATTCAAAGTCGACCTGATAATGAGAGGCAATTAGTATATCTAATTGCAAATAAGGTGGTACCACGGAAGTATATCTCCCGTCCTTATAAGTATAATTAACTTATACTCATAAGGACGGGAGTTTTTTATTTATCCAAGCGAAGTGAAACTTGAATCAGATGTGGGGAATTTCATCTGATTTTTAGTTGAATGAATCCAGAGACGTAGCCGCTTGCAACGTTCATTTTGGAGAAAATGGGGGTATTAGAGCGAGGAGTCATTGGAAAATTAATTTAGTATAAATATTAAGGGAGGACATTAGAGCAATGGGAGAAAATTTAGTATTAAGAAATGAAACAGAATATTTAAGATTAGGGGATGTACTAGAGGCTAGAGAAAGAATAAAGGATATATGTGTAAATACTAAATTGATATATAGTACAGAATTTAGTAGAGAAAGTGGTAATGAAGTATATATAAAACCAGAAAATCTTCAAATCACTGGAGCTTTTAAGTTAAGAGGGGCATTAAATAAAATAGGAAAATTAAGTGATGAACAGAAACAAAAGGGGTTAATTGCCTCATCAGCGGGAAATCACGCACAGGGGGTTGCATATTCAGCAAGTAAACTTGGAATCAAGGCAACAATTGTTATGCCAGAAACTACGCCACTTATAAAGGTACAAGCTACTAGAAACTATGGGGTAGATGTAGTATTAAAAGGACAGGTTTATGATGAAGCATATGAAGAAGCTAAAAGATTAGAAGAGGAGAATGGGTATACTTTTGTTCATCCCTTCAATGATTTAGATGTAATGGCTGGACAGGGAACTATTGCAGTTGAAATTATAGAAGAACTAAGGGATGTTGATGCAATACTTGTGCCAATAGGCGGAGGTGGATTAATAAGTGGTATAGCAGTGGCTGCTAAAGGTATTAATCCCAATATAAAGGTAATAGGAGTACAAGCAGAAGGTGCAAATCCAATGAAACTTTCCTTTGAAAGTGGTGAGTTAACCTTTGTTGATAAAGTTGATACTATTGCAGATGGTGCAGCGGTAAAAAAACCAGGAGATATTACTTTTGAAGTAATAAAAAAATATGTAGATGAAATTGTTACTGTAAGTGATCAAGAGCTTATGGAAGCTGTATTTATTCTTTTAGAAAAGCATAAACTAGTGGCAGAAGCAACAGGGGTTATGTCCTTAGCAGCATTAAAGAGATTAAACTTTAAAGGTAAAAAGGTAGTTTCTTTAATAAGTGGGGGAAACATAGATGTAGTAACAATAGCATCTCTTTTAAATCATGGATTAGTTTCAAGAGGAAGATTATTCTGTTTCTCAGTTAAGCTTCATGATACTCCAGGACAGCTTTTGAAAATATCTACAATATTAGCAGAAAAGGGAGCTAATGTAATAAAACTAGACCATAATCAGTTTAAGGCTATTGATAGATTAAAACATGTAGTTTTAGAAGTAACAGTAGAAACTAATGGACATGAACACATAGATGAGATAGTTAAGGCTCTAAATCAAGCAGGGTATAATCTAGATAAGATTTACTAAAATAAGAAAAAAGTTTAAAATAATTTAGAAATTTACTGGTTTTTTATCAAAATAATTAAAAACTTGTGTTATAATATTGTCAATGTTAAATTTATAAAAGAACATTTTACGTTTGTAGTGAATATGTATATATTTGCAAATTTGACGCAGAACAAGATGTAAAAACAAAAGGGGGCTTTTTTAAAATGTCAAGAGTGTACAATTTCTCAGCAGGACCAGCTGTATTACCAGAAGAGGTGCTTAGAGAAGCAGCAGCAGAAATGTTAGATTATAAGGGCACTGGAATGTCAGTTATGGAGATGAGCCATCGTTCCAAGGCTTTTGAAGAAATTATTGGGGATGCTGAAAAAACATTAAGAGAAGTAATGAATATTCCAGATAATTATAAGGTATTATTCTTGCAAGGTGGGGGATCTCAACAATTTGCAATGATTCCAATGAACTTAATGAAAAATAAGGTTGCAGATTACATTGTTACAGGACAATGGTCTAAAAAAGCAGCATCAGAAGCAAAAATATATGGAAAAGTTAATGTTATAGCTTCTTCAGTAGATAAGAATTTTTCATATGTACCAGATTTAAAGAATTTAAAGATTTCTGATGATGCAGATTATGTTTATATATGCCATAATGAAACAGTACATGGACTTAAATATAATGATATTCCTGAAACAGGAGATAAAATATTAGTAGCTGATATGTCTTCAGATATACTATCAGAACCTGTAGATGTAACAAAGTATGGTCTTATTTTTGCAGGGGTTCAAAAGAATATTGGACCTGCAGGAGTTGTTGTAGTAATAATTCGTGAAGATTTGCTTACAGAGGATTTATTACCAGGTACTCCAACTATGTTAAGCTATAAGATTCACGCAGATAATAAATCACTATATAATACACCACCAGCATATGGAATATACATATGTGGTAAGGTATTTAAATGGGTTGAAAAATTAGGCGGCTTAGAAGCAATGAAGAAGAGAAATGAGGAAAAGGCTGCTATACTATATGATTATCTTGATTCAAGCAGCATGTTCAAGGGAACAGTTGAAAAGAAGGATCGCTCATTAATGAATGTACCTTTTGTAACTGCTTCAGATGAATTAAATGCAAAATTTGTAAAGGAATCTAAAGCAGCTGGATTTGACAACTTAAAGGGACATAGAAGTGTTGGTGGCATGAGAGCAAGCATATACAATGCTATGCCAATAGAAGGTGTTAAGGCTTTAGTAGAATTTATGAAGAAATTTGAAGAAGAAAATGAAGTGTAAACTTGAATCAGATGGGGTTTCAAATCCCACCTGATTCTTAGTTGAACGAATCCAGGGACGTAGCCGCTCGCAACGTACACTTTGAAGAAGATGGGAGTATTAGAGCGGGTAGTCATCGGATAAATAAATTCAGTAACTCTATGGCTAAAATTTTAGTTATAGAGTTTTTTTGTAATCAATTGCATGAATTAAATTGAAAAAATTATTAACATACTAAATTATTAATACAAAACATATACTTCAATAATTGCAGAATCAGATGATTTTGATAAGGCAGTATTAATTTTATTTTTAATTATGGGAATAATAACTTAGAGTTCAGTACTTATTTTATTAAGATACCTTAAAGCACTAAGCAAAAGATTTTGTATGTTAGTTAAAGGAGAGTAGGTATATGAAAGATTTTTATAGGAAGTCACCAGGAGAATCACTAAAGATACTAAACGTTACAGATAAAGGCTTGAATGATGAAGAAATAAAAAAAAGGAGAGAACAATATGGTTTCAATGAATTAGAGGAAGCTGCAAGAAAAAGCCCTTTGCAAGTTTTCTTTGATCAATTTAAAGATTTTTTAGTTATCATATTGCTGGCTGCAGCAATTATTTCTGCTTTTCTTGGAAAGCTTGAAAGTACCCTTGTTATAATGGTTGTAGTTATTATTAATGCAATACTTGGAACAGTTCAGCATGTTAAAGCAGAGCAATCATTAAAGGGACTCAAGGCGCTTTCATCACCAATAGCTAAGGTTTTGAGAAATGGACAAAAGTTAGAAATTCCCTCAAAAGAACTTTTAGCAGGAGATATTTTATATCTTGATGCTGGAGATTATGTCAGTGCAGATGGTAGAATTATTGAAAGTTTTAGTCTTCAAGTAAATGAGAGTTCATTAACTGGAGAATCTGAAAGTGTATTAAAATTTGTAGATACTATAGATAAAGAGGATGTAGCTATTGGTGATAGAAAGAACATGGTCTTTTCCGGCAGTTTTGTAACTTACGGAAGAGGAATTATTTTAGTTACGGATATAGGAATGAGTACTGAGATAGGTAAAATAGCCAATTTATTAGAGAGTGCAAAAGAAAAGAAAACACCTCTTCAAGTAAGTCTTGATAACTTTGGAAGAAAGCTTGCCTTTGTCATATTAGCAATATCCGCAATTATATTTGCTTTAGATATATTTAGAGGACGTAATATTGTAGACTCTTTTATGTTTGCAGTATCTTTAGCAGTGGCAGCCATTCCAGAGGCCTTAAGTTCTATAGTAACTATTGTTCTTGCACTTGGTACTCAAAAGATGGCTAAGAAAAATGCTATAGTAAGAAAACTCCATGCTGTTGAAAGTCTTGGTAGTATTTCTGTAATATGCTCAGACAAAACAGGAACTTTAACCCAAAATAAAATGACAGTACAGAAAGCTTTCGTAGATGATCAGGTACTTGATTATGATAGTTTAAACCATGATAAAGTTTTAGAAAAAGGCTTAGTTTTAATGGCCTTATTGTGTAATGACGCCGTTACTGTTGAAAACAAAGAAATTGGAGACCCAACTGAAGTTGCTCTAGTTAATCTAGGTGAAATATATTATTTAGACGAACTTGTCATAAGAGAACAATATCCAAGATTAGGAGAAGTACCCTTTGACTCTGATAGAAAATTAATGAGCACTGTTCATAAATTTGAAGAGAAATATACAATGATCACTAAGGGAGCGCTAGATGTTCTTTTAAAAAGGTCATCAAAGATTGAACTTTCAAGTGGAGTAAGGGAGTTTACAGAAGAGCATAAAAAAGAAATTGAAACTATAAACAGAGAATTTTCTATGGGTGGGCTTAGAGTATTATCATTTGCATATAAAGAAATTAATGAGGGCCAAAAGATTACAGTTGAGGATGAAAAGGACCTAGTATTCGTAGGTCTTATAGCAATGATGGACCCTCCAAGAAATGAATCCGCAGAAGCTGTTAAAAGATGCATAGATGCAGGTATAAAACCGGTAATGATAACTGGAGATCACAAAATCACAGCGTCTGCTATAGCAAAACAAATAGGAATACTTAAAGATGAATCAGAAGCTATGGAAGGTTTTGAATTAGAAAAAATTAATGATGAAGAACTTAAAAATATGGTTCCTAATATTTCAGTTTATGCTAGGGTATCTCCAGAGCATAAAATCAGAATAGTAAGGGCGTGGCAAGAACTAGGAAATGTAGTCGCAATGACCGGTGATGGCGTAAATGATGCACCAGCTTTAAAACAAGCAGATATAGGTATTGCTATGGGAATCACAGGTACAGAAGTTGCCAAAGATGCGGCCTCCATGGTATTAGCAGATGATAACTTCTCAACTATAGTTAAAGCTATTTCAAATGGTAGAAGTATATATGCAAATATTAAGAATTCAATTAAGTTTCTTCTATCTGGTAATACAGCAGGAATATTGTCAGTAGTATACGCATCAATAGGTGCACTACCAATTCCTTTCGCAGCAGTTCACCTTTTATTTATTAATTTAATAACAGATAGTTTGCCAGCTATAGCAATAGGACTTGAACCTCATAATGAAAATATAATGAAAGAAAAGCCAAGAGATATAAATACCCCAATCCTCAATAAGTCCTTTGCAATTGAGGTTATTATAGAAGGACTGTTAATTGCTTTAGTAACAATGTTAGCTTTCCACAGAGGATTAAGTACAGGTGGTGCTGAGGTTGCTAGTACAATGGCCTTTGCTACCCTTTGCTTAGCTAGATTATTACACGGATTTAATTGTAGATCGAAAGAATCAATCTTTAGAGTAGGATTGTTCACAAATAAGTTCATATGGATTGCAGTAATAATTGGCTACTTACTTCTAATAATGGTCTTAACATTCAGGTCTCTAAGGGGAATCTTTGAAGTTGCGGCACTAAATACAAGTCAATTTAGCTATATTTATCTGTTATCAATTATTCCACTTATCGTAGTTCAAGTTTACAAATTATTATTTGTTACAGTCAAAGAATAAAGAATTAAAAAACAAAGTAGAATTAAATTTTAGGATTCTACTTTGTTTTTATGCTTAAATTTAGATGAAAAACAAGCAATATTTATATTTCTTCCAGGATTATAATTTTGTATATAAAAATCAAGAATTGAGAGTTACCATGACCTTTGGAGTGTGTAATTCCAAGAATTTTGAAACAGTAGATAGCATGATTGCAGAGGCAGATAGACTTTTGTATAACGGTAAGATAAGTGGAAAAAATAGTGTAAGATACTAAATATGCTTAATATCTTACACTATTTTTTTATTGGTTTAGAATATTCAAATTATTAAGAATATGATATAATAATAAATAAAAAGGGGGTATGTCTTGTGGAAAATTATAGAGGATATGAAATAACAGTCATAGAGAATAATGAAAAGGAGTACCCATTTAAGGCAATTGCTAGAAAAGGAGATAAGGAAGTTAAACATAAGGGACAGAGTAAGACACAAGCAATTGACTATGTTAAGAAAAGTATTAATGTCATTATAGAAAAGATAGAGGCAAAAAATGAAGTGAAACTTGAATCAGATCGGGGTTAAACCCCACCTGATTCTTAGTTTAACGAGGGATGTAGCAGCTCTTTACTCCCTTTGATAAAAGGAAGTATTAGAGCGGGTAGTCATCGGATAAATCATTACAAAAATAATTAAACTGTAACTTATTTTTCAGAGGTAAACTTTAATTCAGCTGAAATATAAATTGCAGTTTAATTTATATTAACTGTAAAAACCTTTTTTAGCATAATGTTTGTTTGTGTTAATTATGGTAAAATAATAGAAAGTAGTTGACTATGAACTAAAAAATAAAATTACTGCAGAAGATAAAAATTTTACAATTAAACTATATCTTCATAAAAATTTATGGTAAAATATTTACTTTGAGAGGTATTCTTGCAAAGTAAAGAAACTTAAAGAAGGAGAAATTATAAATGTTTGAAATGAAAGATGAATACAGATTAGGATTAGTAAGTATCGACGAACAACATACTAAGTTGTTTGAATTAGGAGATCAGGCTTATAAGTTATTAAAGGATAGATACAGTATTGACAAATATGATAAAATAGTGGAGATAATAAAAGAGTTAGGTGCCTATGCTGCAACTCATTTTAAAGATGAAGAAGAGTATATGGAAAGTATAAGATATAGAAAATTGTTTAGTCAAAAGGTACAGCATGAAGAATTCATAAAGGCAGTAGAAGCTGTTAATTTTAATAAAATTGACGACAATCAAGATGAATATATCATGGAAATTCTTAATTTTATAGCTAAATGGCTAACTGAACATATCATAAAGGAAGATTTGCTAATTACTAAAAATAATTAATAATTTTCAGTGATATTCTAGCAACAAAAATAAAATGATTTTAAGGTGATGTAGATGATGATTATTATAACAACAATTATAATAGCTTTTTTGTCTGGTTCAATTCCAACAGGATATTTGCTTACAAAAAAGTTATGTGGAATCGATATAAGAACTAAAGGTAGTGGCAACATAGGTTCAACGAATGTAAAAAGAATTGCAGGAAAAAAAGTATCTATTATTACTCAAATAATAGATATTTTAAAAGGAATGCTTCCTGTTGCTTTGGGAATGTATTTGGCAAAGACTATAAAATTACCTCTGTCAACGGATATCTATCTTTCTATTATTGCAATAGCGGCAATTTTAGGGCATAATTATACTCCATTCCTTAAATTTAAGGGTGGAAAAGGTGTAAATACAACTCTTGGCGCATTTGTTTTAATTATACCTATTCCAACACTAACAGGAGTTGCAGTTCATTTTATATTGAAGCTGGCAACAAGTATAGTATCTATCAGATCTATAGCCATAGGCATAACAATACCTATAGTATGTATTATTATGAAATCATCTGTTTCAATAATAATTGCTACTTTAATAGCCTGTATTTTAATGGTGATTAGGCATAAGGACAACTTAATAAGACTTGTGAATAAGGAAGAAAAATAGTATATTAACCTTATATAAAATGTTGTATTTTATATAAGGTTATTTTATTATGTAATTAAATGAAATATTTTAGGATTTTTTAAGGATTGGTTGTTTTAAAGATTTTTGTTGTATGGTGTAGGAGAACTAAGAATTATGAGTAGAGATGATAGTTTTAATAAGTTAGATATTATCGATGAGACGGATATTATAAAAGAAGCTATAAATAATAATAGAATAATTGCCAAGTATCAGCCAATTATATCCTTAGTGAAGAAAAAAATAGTGGCATTCGAAGGGTTAACACGAGGAGTAAACATTTTGAATTCAGAGCTAATTTCACCACTTAAAATGTTTGAATATGCCCGTAATAATGGAATGTCAACTATGCTTGATAGGCTCTGTAGAGAAAAGTGCATAGAGAGTTTTAAAGATATATACAGTATGAATGACGAGTGGTATTTATTTATAAATGTGGATGCCTCAGTTATAGAACAAGTAGAGGGGTCAAATTATTTGCTTAACCAAGTTTTAAGTCATGAAATCTTGCCTAAAAATATCGTTATTGAAATTAATGAGTCAAGTGTAGATAATTTAGATAGTCTAGAAAGTTTTACTAATAATTATAGAAAGAATGGATTTTTGATTGCTTTAGATGATGTAGGCGTAGGTTTTTCTAATCTAGATAGGATATCAATTATAAAACCTGATATTATAAAGCTAGATGCATCACTTATAAGGAATATACAAGATAATTATCACAAGCAAGAAATATTTAAGTGCATTACAAGTTTGGCTAATAGGATAGGTTCAATAGTAGTTGCGGAGGGAATAGAAAATGAAATTGAACTAAACTATGCCATTGAATTTGGTGTTCATTTAATTCAAGGATATTTCTTTTCTAAACCGGAATTTATAAGTAGTAGTACTCTTCTTAAAATTAATACTAAAATTTCTAGAGCCGCCATTAGGTATAAAGAGTATATAATTATAAAGAGCAAAAAAGATAGATTATACAGGAAAAAGATTGATAAATTTTTAAGTGATTTTATTAATGAACTTAAAGTAGAGGACAGTAGTGATTTTGATAACTTAATTTTAAGTTTTATTAATAGACATAACAATTTAAATATTGAATGTGCTTATATTCTCGATGAAAATGGAACTCAAATTACTAATACACTTTTCTCTAAAATGAAGAATAGCAGTTACCGTGAAGGCCTTGTGTTTTCCCCCGCAAGAAAAGGGGAGGATAACTCCCTAAAAAGATATTATTATGAGCTTATGAATTCTAAAGTGGATAGGTATTTTTCTGATCCTTACATATCTTATGCTACAGGAGAAATTTGTACTACTTTATCTACGTTATTTAAGCACCATAATAATGAGAAATATATATTATGTGTAGACATCATGACAACTTTGAAAAGGAAAGAATTTAATTATAATTTAGAAACATCTAACTTCGTTTAGGTGTTTTTATTTTTTTTTATAGATTATTTTGGTATAATATCCATTGTAAGATAATAATTAGAAAAAAGTGTATGGGGTTTTCTATGAATAATGAAGCATTTAATGAAAAGAAGAAGAGCGACACAGTTGCTTATTCGAGGCTTCTAGAAGGTATAATAAGCGGCATTCCAGATATTATTAAAGTATATAATATTGATCAGACAGTTGAGTTCTATAATGAAGTTGGGTATAGTTTTTATAGTAAAGTACCAGAAGAGGTAAAAGGTAAAAAGTGCTATGAGGTCCTGGGAGGAAGCAAAAAGTGCGATGATTGTCCATTTGAAAAAGCCATAGAGACTAAAAAAATGGTGATAACAGAAAAGTATATTCCAGAACTTAATAAATATATGGATATATGTTGTAACCCAGTTTTAAATGAATTTGGCGAAATAGTGTTTATTGTAGAGAGATTGAGAGATATTACAGAGAAAAAAATGCTAGACAATATAATTAAGGAAAGTGAAGAAAGATATCGGCAGATTATTAACGCTTCTCCCGATGCCATGATTATTACAGAAGATAGTAAAATTGCACTAGCAAATAGCGAAGCAATTAATTTAATCGGTATAGATTATGATGAATTAAAAGGGAAAAGCATATTTAAATATATTCCAAAGAAGTTTATGAAAACTATTCGTAAGAAACTGAAATATATATGTGTATATAAAAAAATGAAGGATACTTACGAAGTTAGTATTAGCTGTACTTCTAAAAGATCCATGGACTTACAAATATCCTCAAGCTATATAGATTACAAGGGTAAACAAGCTGTTTTATCTGTGATAAGGGATATTACGGATACAAAGAAGGGTTTAAACGAAGCAGCTGAAATTCAAAAAAAGACTCTTCAAAAGAGTTTTCCTGTTCCAGAAAAAGTCAATTTAGAAATTTCCTATGTGCCGTGCAGAACTGTTAGTGGAGATTTCTTTAGATTTTATAAGGTAAATGATGATTTAGTTATTGGAATACTGATAGATGTTAGTGGAAAGGGAATTGCGGCCTCACTTAATATATCTGCAGTTGATGTTCTATTCAACCAAGAAGTATTAATCAGTCATAAACCAATAGATATAGTTAATAGCTTAAATAAGAAGATAGGTAACTACTTAGGGGAAAATTATGTTGCAGTATGCTGTTTTAGTATGAATTTTAAAGAAAATAAAGCTGCCATAGTTGGAGCAGGGATTAACGAATTTTTATTCAAAAAAAGCAATAGTAGTGTTGTTAAAAAAGTAGCTATTGAGGGAGCATTTCTTGGAATGTTTGAAGATAGTATATTTGATGAGTATACAGTATATTTTGAAAAAGGTGATAGGTTTTATTTTTTTACTGATGGACTAGATTTTATATTAGATGATGATAAAACAGTGCAAAATTATATGGGAAAGGTAAGTATATCAAAATTTAAAAACTATATAGATGAATTTTTAAATGATACAGTAATAGAGACAGACACCTTGAAGGACGATTGCACATTATTGGCATTTGAAATAATGTAAAGGAGGTTTATCTTGGTTATAAATCAAAAGAAATTACTATTATATGGTTTAGATAATTATAAAGAAACTATTGATAAAGTAGTAAAGGACTTAAATATTCATGATTATTACTTTGATATTAAGCTGATTTTGACAGAAGCATTAACAAATGCCTTTTATCACGGAAACAAACAGGATAAAACTAAGCCTATTATTCTAAGATATTACCATGATGATTCAGATATTGTATTTGAGATAGAGCACTCAGAGACTAACCTAGAAACTATAGATATATTTGATGAGATATCCGATGAAGATTTGTTAAAAGAGCATGGAAGAGGATTATTTCTTATAAAGTGTTTTGTGGATAAAATTGAAGTAGACAAGAATTCTTTAGTTATTAGAAAAAAAATAGGAGAGTGATTTAAATGAAGGAGATAGAAATATTAATACCTGAAGATTTTGCAGTAGAGGAAGCTTCAGTTTTTAGAGAAAAACTAAATAAGTTAATCGATAGGGGTGAAAGGCATTTTATACTTAACTTTAAGAATTGCACTTTTGTTGATAGCACAGGATTGGGAGTGCTAGTTGGAATTTATAAAAGATCCAAGGAAGTAAATGGAAGCTTACAATTCTCTTCTGTTGTTGCACCAAAAGTTATTAAGATATTTAAATTAACAAGACTGGATAAGGTTTTTGGCATAGAATAGTAAAGTGGGTTTTTAATATGAGGAGGTATTGAAAGTGAAGGCTATCGTAATATATAAGTCCAAAACAGGCTTTGCAAAGAAATATGCTGAGTGGATTGCAGAAGAGTTGTCAGCAGATATTTTTGATGTTTCAAAGGTTAATATTAAGATGCTAGAGCCTTACGATGTAGTGATTTACGGAGGAAGTTTGTATGCTGTTGGTATAAACGGAATACAGTGGATAACAAAAAATCTTGACAAACTTGAAAATAAAAAAGTTATTGTTTTTGCGACGGGAGCGTCACCTGCAAGACAAGAAGTAATTGAAGAAATAAAAAATAAAAATTTTACTTCGGATCAACAAAAGAAAATACAGTTTTTCTATTTTAGAGGTGGATTTGATTATAGCAAATTAAAACCTTTTGATAAAATGCTCATGACAATACTGAAATGGAGATTGAAAACAAAAAAGGAACTAACTCCAGATGAAAATGGTATGCTGGCTATATATAATAAACCTACAGACTTTACCTGTAAGAAAAACATAGAAGAGATGATTCGTTATATTGATTTATAAGGAATCCTGGAACATAGAAATTAATAACTGTTATGCACTCATAAGGAATATCGAGGACATAATAATTAATAATTATTATGGACTTATAAGGAATACTAGGGGGTTCATAAATGGATATAAAATCAGAAAAAAATAGAATTAGTCTTATAAAAGGAGATATTACAAAACTTGATGTAGATGCTATTGTAAATGCAGCAAATAGTACTTTGCTTGGTGGTGGTGGTGTAGATGGTGCCATTCACAGAGCAGGAGGAAAGCAAATACTTGAAGAATGTATTGCTATAAGGAATAAACAAGTGGGGTGCAAAACAGGGGAAGCAGTAATTACGACAGGCGGTTTATTGAAGGCTAAATTTGTTATCCATACAGTTGGACCTGTGTGGAATGAGGGGAAAAGTGATGAAGATAAACTTTTGTCAAACTGCTATATTAATAGCTTAAAATTAGCAGAAGAAAATAACATAAATACAATTGCATTTCCTAATATAAGTACCGGGGTATACGGATTTCCTAAAGAGAGAGCTGCTCACGTAGCTGTGAAAACAGTAAAGAATTATTTAAGTGAAAATAAAAGTATTGAAAAAGTTATATTTGTTTCCTTTAACGAAGAAAATTATCAATTATATTCAAAATTACTTTTAGATTAAATACCAATTTAAGTCATGAAAGTTCTGTAGAAAGAATTAATTAAATACTGTATGAAAGCTGATTCTTTTGTTTTATTATTAAAAAAATAATAAAATGAAAGAATTGGTTATTTATAACCCAAATATTTCTGTTTAGCCCATTGAACTTAACCTGTTTTAGCAACTAATATGATTGTAACAAAAAAATTACTAGTATATAATAAATACAAAGCTGAAAGGTTATATTCGAATAAAAATTCTGTCATTATAGAAAGAGGGTTTAGTATGGGCAAACAAACTTTGCTTTTAGAAAATGTAACAAAAACTATTAAAGGAAAAGAAATTATTAGGGGGATAAGTTTTTCAGTAAACGAGGGGGAAATTTTAGGTTTCCTTGGATCTAATGGGGCAGGCAAATCTACAACTTTAAGAATGATTGTGGGACTCTCAAAGCCAAGTTCCGGAAGGATTGAAATATGTGGACATTCAATTACTAAGAATTATGTTCAAGCTATGTCTAATATAGGCTGTATTATTGAAGGTCACGATTTATACAACTATATGAGCGGAATGGACAATCTCAACATGCTTGCTGCAATGAGTAAGAATGTTAAAGAAAAGGATATTTTTGAGGCAGTTCAGTTAGTAGGTTTAGAAAATAGGATAAATGACAAGGTTAGCACCTATTCCCTAGGTATGAAGCAAAGGCTAGGATTAGCACAAGCACTTATACATCATCCTAAGCTTCTAATTTTAGATGAACCTACCAATGGATTAGATCCTTCTGGTATAAATGAATTTAGGAGTATAATAAAAACACTTGTCAAAGAACGAAATATATCTGTACTTATATCCAGCCATCTTATGTCTGAAATTGAACTTTTATGCGATAAAGTATCTATAATTAAAAATGGAACTATCTTGAAAAATGCGGTTGTAGAAGAACTTTTAAATACACAGGAGGTATTTTGGGTACTTGATGATAATCAGAAAGGTAAGGAGTTATTAAAAAAACATTGGGAAATAAACTCTGAAATAATAGGCGAAAAGCTTGAAGCCTCTGTTGATTTATCTATATTAACCGAAATAAATAAATTCTTTTTAGAAGAAGGTTTGATGTTAAAGTTTGTTGACAATAAACATAAAACCCTAGAGGACTTATTCCTAACTCTTACAGAAGGCAACAAAATTATTTAGAGGGAGGTATAAATGTGCTAAAGATAATAGAAAATGAAGTGCTTAAAATGTTGTGCAAAAAGAAGCTATTGCTTATTTCCGGTATATTACTGATTTTAATATCATTATTTGCATATGGTGAAAACCACAGTTATATGAATACAATAAAGAGATTTACAAGAACTACTGGGCAGACACAAAATTACAATTGGGAAGCCCTTGTGAATCAACAGATTACAGATTTAAAGAACAGGCTTAATAGTCCTTATGCTAAAGATTCTAGCAAAAATTCAATAAATATTCAAATTGAACAGCTACAGTATTATTTAGACCATAATATGAATCCGATTACTCCTAATGCTGCCAAATTTACAATCAAATTTATGCAACAAGCTGTTTTGTTATTTTTACCTTTACTAGTCATAGTTTTAGCTGGTGATAGCGTTTCAGGAGAGTTTTCGGCAAAGACAATAAAGGTACTTTTAACTAGAGCTGTACCCAGGTGGAAGATACTTTTAAGTAAATATATTTCTCTTTTAATTATGACTTCTATAGTAGTTTTAGAAGCAGCGGTTATATCTATTCTTGTATCTACGGTAATGTTCCACACTGGTGGCTGGAATGAACCAGTTGCAACGGGTTTTAGAGCTATAGCTGGAAAGTTAGATCCTTCTAATGTGGTAAAAGTATCTCAATGGCAGTATGCAATATTGGTATATGGCTTAGGGTGGTTTGCAGCTATTAGTGTTGCCACAATATCTTTTATGGTTTCTGTACTAGTAAGAAATACTGCTACGTCTATTGGGGTAATGATGGCCACTTTAATCGGAGGGGAGTTTTTGCAGTTTTTTCTAGAGGATTGGCCTCTTGTTAAATACTTTTTTGTAACTAATTTGAATTTACCTAAATACTTAACTGGCTCTTTTCAGCCGATCGAAGGTATGAGTCTTGTTTTTTCTATAATAGTGTTGTATGTTTGGGCTATGGCAGCTCTATTTGTTAGTTTTAGAGTATTTAAAAAGCAAGATGTATTAGTTTAATAGGGGGAAGTGTATGTATAAAAAGATTATATGGGTTTCAGTATTAACATTAGCAATAACAAGTATCTTAGTGTTTTCTGCAGGATTTATCGCTTCTCTTAAAATAACCAGTGCAGCTAATAGGAGTGATGCGGTGAAAAGCAATATAGATATCAGTACACAAAGCAAATCATCCGTTGAATTAAATAATAATTCCTACAACATTCTAGTAATGGGAGACTCTCTTGCTAAGGGAATTGGAGATGAAAAAGGACAGGGTTTTGCAAATGATTTTGCAGGTTTATGGAAAACTAAAACAACTAAAGATATAAAAGTTACTAATATTGCTGTTAATGGAGATACATCTTCAGGGTTGATTCAAATTTTGAAAAATGAGCAAACACTTAAAGGTATTGAAAGTTCAAAAATTATATTTATATCAATTGGAGGCAATGAAATTAAAAAAATTCAAAGTGCTAATGTATCCTCCCTGTCAACTGATATAAAAACAGTTGAGGATAACTATTTAAGTAACTTAAAAGGTATTTTAAAATCCATCAGGAGTAGAAATAAAGATTCTATTATTGTTTTTATTGGCTTGTATAATCCTTTTGAAAAAGATGGAGCATCTGATAAAACAGCACTGCTTAATGATTGGAATTTTGAAACTGAGCAACTTATTTTTCGGGATTCCAATTCTATATTTATTCCTACTTATGACCTTTTTAGATATAACTTAGATAAGTATCTTTCTGCAGACAATTTCCATCCTAATGCTGCAGGTTATGATGCTATTTCTAAGAGAATATTTGAAGCATTGAAAAACTATGGAGAGTAAAGAGCATCTTGATGTTTAATATTATTTATTTGTTTTGGCAAGAATTTATAGTACATCATAATTATGATTATAAATTATTAAAGGATATACTCGGAAGGAACTTAATCCTACAACTGTAATCAAAGAAGAAAAGATAGGAAGGGACGATTTATCCATAATTAAAAGCATTATAGGAAATAAATGAAATGTATAAGAATAGATATAATTCCCCTATTATAATTAAATGTATAAACTTTAATTGATATACAATATGTACCATCTCGTAATTATACTTACGTACACAATAAAGGAAATTCATTTTCTTTTATATTCATCATGAGGATAAACAAGTGTTAAAAAAATATAAATTTATTCATGATGAATGTGAGGTAAAAGGATATAAGTCATAGAAATATAAAAGAGAGGAGTCACTATAAAGAGACTCCTCTCTTTTATTGTGTAACAAAGTAAACTTATCATCTATTATCTAGTTATGGGTTATTTTGAAATTAACATAAAATTTATAGTTGATTTTGCCTCATGCAGTAATTATAATAAAAGTAATGTAACGTTACATAATTAAATAATAATAAACGATTGAATAATGAAATTACGTAATTATATCAACATAATGTGACATAACATGTTATAACGTGTTTGGTTTAGTTATAGCAATCCGATGAAATAATTGAATGCTGAGTATTTTAATAACTAGATATTCTCCTAGGCATAGGGATGAAATTGAAAAATGTTTTTATGACCTGTATTTAAGAGTATGAAATATAGAACCTATACCATGATAAATTCAGCTTTTTATGCGAAAAATTAAGTGAATATTCGTAAAAATCACCATATTTATCAAAAGAGAATTATTTTTTGGGGGGGAGTATGAATAAAACAATGGGTTTATATAAATTGATATTGTATTAATGAACTACTAAATTGGAGAGAAAGTGATCTTTAAATACGGTTAATTAAATATTGGACATGCTTTGCATTGAGTCTATGCATTTTACGTATTTTTAGATTTGCACACTTTCTTTTCGGAAAAATTATTTAATAAAATTTAAGTCATCGAAAAGCGATGTAATGGAGGTTGAATAAAAATGAAAAATACGATATTAAAACGTCATCTGTCAGCTATGATGATGGTTATGATTATGATTTGTTTGTCATTTACCAGTACTGTATTTGCAGCAACAGCAATTAACACTCAAATGACTGATGTTACTGTATCTAAATATGCAGGTACAGGAACCACATCAGACCCGTATAAGATAATTACAACAGGTACACTCTCAGGCACGGGAGCATATACTGCACCTAGCAAATTTTGGGGGGGTGGTTCCGGAGGAGTCGGAAATTTTGCTGTGACCTTTGGACAGTTTGTCGGTGATACAACCAACGGAGACCTGATTAGTTCTTATAACTTTGATTTAAGTCAATATAAAAATCCAAATTCACCATATCCATGGGATGGTACCTGGACCTATGCTTTCAGATTTCCAGCGTGGACGATGTTCGATACTTCAACAGGAGATTTACGCATGGCATTCCCTTACAAGGGGAATTTCAGTACCTATTGGACTAATTGGACCTATAAATTTGATGTGCAAAGTTTAACATCAGGCTTATCCTCTGAGAAGCAAATTCAGCCTGGTGATACAGTTAGGATTACTTACTATGGTAATTATAATGATTATCAAACCAACAGGGGAACATACTATGTTACTAACTTTAGTGTAACAGATCAAAATGCTACAGCTCAATATCAAGCAACAGTAGATGCAAATGGGTATGCAACTTTTTCCGGTGCTAATGCTATACAATATGGCGGAAATTATTTAGTAGAAAAAGTTAATTAGTAACAATTGTAATTCATAATAAAATTTACATGCACGTGGTATTAGTTGTCACTGAAGGAGTGTGTTAACAATTTTGTGCAAACCTTATGGATTAATTAAAAATTCATTAAATTGTTATAGATTTATTGGTGAAGGCAAGCGGCGCGGCTTTTCAGAGCATTTTCAGAAATCCTCTTGTTTCAAGTGGGATGCTTGGCGTATCAAACGGCACAAGTTTTAGGACAGCCCTTGCCATTGCGGTACTTGGAAAAGCGGATGAAGCGGCGCTGATCGCTTACGGTAAAGATGTAAAAAGAAAATTTTTATAAAAAATATAGGAGATGATACAGTGGATAAAAGAGCTGAAAAAATCATTGCAGAAGTAAGAAAGGTAATAAAAGGCAAAGATGATGTTGTTGAAAAAATTCTCACAGTTATTTTTGCCGACGGCCATATATTGCTTGAGGATGTTCCTGGTGTTGGAAAAACCAGTATGGCTGTTGCGTTTTCCAAGGCCATGAGTCTTGATTACCACCGTGTACAGTTTACATACGATACAATGGCCAGCGATATTGTAGGATTCAGCGTTTATAACAAAAAAAATGACAGCTTTGAATATAAGCAAGGGGCAGCTTTTTGCAACCTGTTTTTAGCGGATGAAATAAACCGTACATCCCCGAAAACTCAGGCGGCACTATTAGAAGTAATGGAAGAGGGCAGAGTAACTGTTGACGGGGTTACACGTAAGATACCGGAACCATTTATCTGCATCGCCACTCAGAACCCCACAGGAAGCGCTGGCACGCAGAATCTTCCGGAATCACAGCTTGACCGTTTTATGGTTCGCTTGACAATGGGCTATCCCAGTCTTGAGAGCCAGATTGATATTGTTAAAAATCGTCAGGCAGGGGACCCGATGAATACAGTTTCTCCTGTGATTTCCTTGGAAGAACTACTGGAAATTAAGCAGGACGTCCAAAAGATATTTGTGTCGGATGATGTGATTCGCTTTGGAATTGAACTTTGCGAAGCAACAAGAAAAATGGATATGGTGGAGCTAGGAGTGAGCCCTCGTGCTGCTCTTGCACTGATTCAGCTGGGAAAGGCAAATGCTTTGCTGAAAAGCAGAGATTATGTTATTCCGGAGGACATAAAATCGATATTTATTGATGTGTGTCGTCACAGACTTATTCTTAAACCACAGGCAAAAATAAAAAAAGAAACGGTAGAAAATGTGCTGGAATCTGTTTTGGATAAGATAAAAGCCCCTGCTATCGTATAAATGTCGGAGGAAAAAATGCTGAAATATCGAATTCAATACCTGATTTTGTTTATTTCTATTCTAGGATTATATATTTTTACAAACCAATATTTTATTTTTATATTACTTTTGTTTTTTTCAATCTTTCCTGTTTTTTCATTTATTTTATTAATCCTTTCTTACAGAAGGATTACGGTTGATTTTGAAATTCCCCATGAAATCAAAAAATCGGAAGCAGCGTTGATCAATTTCACACTAAACAATTCATCTTTTTTCCCCGTTTCAGGCGCAGTACTATATCTTACATGCCGCAATAACCTGACTGGTAAAGAGAGTGATATCAAAACGTTTTGCACCATAGGGAACAAAAACTTAAGCCACATCTCATTCACAGTCTCAGATATGAATGCGGGTCAGATATCTGTAATTCTCAATAAAATGAAGGTCTGTGATTTTTTAGGTCTTTTTAGTTTGTCAAAAAACATTAACAATGACAAAAGCGCCCTGATTTATCCAGAAATATACGAAGTAAAAATTGCTATGCAACACCAGATGGAAATAAACGGGGACGGAGAACATTACTCGAAAACCAAAAAAGGACAGGACGTCAATGATATATTTGCTTTACGGGAATATATCCCGGGAGATGAGACAAGGAAAATCCACTGGAAGCTTTCAGCAAAGCAAAGCAAACTTATAGTGAGAGATTTTGGGCTTTCACTTAGTTATCCTATATTTTTACTACTAGAAATTTTTAATAATAAAAATGAAAATTGTGATAAAACCCTCGATGCATGTATGATGACTTTTGTTTCCGTTTCTCAGTCACTGATTGAAAAGGGAATTTGTCATAACATTGCCTGGTACGACAGTGCCAGTGAAAGACTCATTGTGAAAGAAATCGAAAGCGTAGATGCACTGGAAGCTTATCTTCCCGATCTGCTTTCCATACAGTCTTATGATGAATATACGGCCGCTCTGAGATTTTATGAAGCAGGCAATTATCGTAATACTCAATTAGTCTTGTATTATATTACGACAAAACTAAATCCTGAAGAAATAGCGAAAAGAGCGTTATATCAAACCGTTAAAACCATTTATGTAACAGAAGAAACGAAGGATATTGCGGACGATTCCAATATCACAACCGTTATGCCCAAGAATATCAAAGAAGATATCGGAAATATCATAATGTAATCGGAGCGTGATAAAGATGCAGATTTTGCAAATACAAAAACAAATAAATAAATCTCAAAGGGCATCAAAGATATATGTTTTGGCTTCAAGCATCATTCTGACCGCTTGCAGTTTTCTATGCCTGTTGAGCACTTTTGATTTCCCGTGCTCCAGTGTTTTTATTATAATTTTAAGCATATTGATACCGGCAGCTTTATATTATTTATCAATCAGCAAGTTCGGCAAATTTTTAAATATGTTTTTGCCGATGCTTATTGCCTTATATTTTCTTGTTGCATATCAGGTGGTTTGGAAGGGCTATTTAATAATTGCAAACAGCATTATTACAAAAATCGACCGCTTTAATCATCTGGGCATATTGACTTACGATATAGGTTCCACTGCCAATGTGAATTTATACACAATTATGGCGCTGATTCCAGTGATTCTGATATTCGCAGATCTAATTGTGATAAGTATAAAACAGGGGCTGTTTGTACCCGTAATTCTGCTCACGTTACCCTTTGTGTTTGCAACTATTTACTTTCGTGCATACGCTGTTTTGCCCGTTGTGGTTTTTATGATTATTATTTGGGCAGTACTTTTTTCCAACACTCTTACTGAAAGGTTTATTTCATTGAGAAGAACTGCTTGGGTATTAATTGTTGCCGCTTTATTTGGTATTTTTATAGTATTTTTTATTCCTTATAATAAATACATCCCATTGCAAACAACAAACAACGTAAGACTCAGTATTGCTCACGGGATAGAAAGTTTGCGTTATAATTACGGAGCAAAAAAAGTATTGGTGGATCGTCTGCCGGAGGGGGACTTAAAAAATGCAAAGACTTTGTCCTATACCGATGAAATCGTAATGAAAGTAAAAATGCAAAAGCCATCTTCTGTCTACCTGAAAGGGTATGTCGGCAGTATTTACAGCAATAACAGCTGGAATAGTCTCTCTGGGACTGTTTACGGCGGAGATTTTACAGGGCTCTTTGAATGGATTGGGAAAAATAACTTTTACCCGCAAAGCCAAATTTCTTCATTATGCGGCGTCAGACCGGAATTAGGTAAAGTCAACATATCTGTAGAGAATATAGCTCTTGAGAGCAAATATATCTATACCCCTTATGAAACAGTCTCCATGGGGGATTTGTCGCCCAAAAATGTTAAATATGAGAAAGATGGAGAGATAAACAGCTCCGGATTGTTTGGAACAAGAAGTTATTCTTTTTCGATGTATTCCCCGTTATCTGCGGATTACGGAATTGCTAATTTAAATAAATGGGTCAAAGACAATATTGACCACAATGCAAATTATGCAGAATACGAAAAAAATGAAATAGCATATAGGGCCTTTGTGTATAAGAACTATACTGATGTGCCAGCTGAAACAAAAAAAATCCTTGAAGAATGTTTTGCAAAAGGGACGATTGATTCGTTAAAAAATAAGTATTATCAGTCAGTGGTTGATTTTTTACGCAAATGCTATTTGCAGAAATTCACCTATTCAACGGAAATAGAAAAGCTGCCTGCAGGCAGCGATTTTATCGCAAATTTTCTTAAAACCGGCAGTGGCTATGACATTCATTTCGCGACGCTTTCCGTCATGTTTTTACGCAGTGCAGGAATTCCTGCAAGGTATGTGGAGGGATATTACCTGCCTCATAGTTATGTTGATATTTACGGGAAAACCCCAAATACAGTAATTGACGTCAAAGATTCCTTCGCACATGCCTGGGCTGAAATTTATGTAGACGGAGTAGGCTGGGTTCCAGCGGAGTTAACGCCGGGTTACTTTAATCCAAGCAAAGATCCAGACAAGTCTATAGGGAAAGATGAAAAAATCGTAAAGAAAGACAAAAACTTTTATAATGATAAGGAAAAAGCATTGTCAAATGACAGTGCGGTTAAGGCAAAGAAAAACACGAAATTCAACCCTTTATTCTTTATAATAGCTGCTGCAGCAGTTCTGCTATTCATAATTATCCTTTTAACGCTTAAAGCAATAAGAAGAAAGGGGTTTGTTCAATCGGATAAGATTAAAGCAGCCCTAAAGATATATGCTTATGCTGCAAAGCTGATGAAAATTGACGGGATAATAATAGATCATCATTCAGCTTATGAATCATCAGACGAAATATCCCAAAAATATGATCAACTAACAGGGATGAGTTATAAAGAATTTTTAAAAATTGTATATAAAGCACGCTTTGGCCCTAGGTCGCCTGATGCACAGGAATTTGCTTATATGCAAAGTTTTATAAACAGCCTTGCAAAACAAATCTATATTAAGCAAGGCTTCGGTAAAAAACTTATTATAAAAATATTAGGACTGATTTGAATGGTTCCTTTTCCTCAATTTTCCGATGACTACCCGCTCTAATACTTCTCTTCCTATCGTCAGAGAAGTATTAGAGCGGGTACGTCCCTGGATTCGTTCAACTAAGAATCAGATGAGATTTGAAACCTCACCTGATTCAAGTTTACACTTCATAACAGTACGGAGGGAAGCACAATGAAAAAATCCAAGATGTTCACATGCTTTTTATTTACGCTAATTATTGTTTTTGTATGCAGTATTTCTGTGTCTGCGAATGTATGGGTATTCGGTTCGTCCGGGACGGGGAATAACCCCTTCACGGCAAAAGGCTTTGCTATAAAAACAGAAAGTGGTCAAGTTAAGTGGCTGTACAGTAAGTTTTCCAACGGTGGATACGATGCCAACGGTGATATCATTATGCAGGACGGGGGAACTAGCTATACAGGTAACGATTGGGGATTGAAGTATATAAGTGCTGCGAAGTCCGATGGAAAGTCCTATGATCTCTTTGCAATGACCAACAGGAATCCGAAAGTTTATAATTATATGTTTGCTTATAAAAAGCAAAGTCAAAAGGGTAAATTTACCCCTATATCAAACTTTACCTCGTGCTTAGGGGCTCCTATTCAAACCAGTGTAGATTTATTGGAATTTCCAAATGGGATCGATCATGAGTTGGCAATCCCCATTAACAATTTTGTTTTTGAACCCGGTACTTTATATGAATTTGGTTTTCAGCAGGGTATGAGGGCAAATAATGGAATTTCACTGGTTTTGAGTGGTGACAGCATCGGTCATTATTATGGTTATCTTAAGTATCCTTTTTCTCCAGATGAGCAGGCATTATATGACAGAAAGAAATATGAGGAATACCAGTTTATTTCAAGCTACACACCAGTTGCCGGAACGGATTATTTTAACGTAAACTTTGTACCTATGAGGTTTTCCGTACAGACCTTTGCCGATTTATCCGCTTGGAATACCACTGCGGCAGAGGTACAGTCATTTATAGATGGTATGACGCAAAGCAATTATGACAGCGGTAGGTGGTCTAAAACTAATATCGACAATTTAAAAGCAGAGCTCAGTTCCATGCAGAATGAAGCGGATAACGTAGTGAAATATCAGCTGAAAGCGGAGGCAGACCAAAGCATAGCCCAAATGATAAATAAAATTACCAATGATATGAATTCAGCAAAAACAACAGATATGACAAAACTTGATGCAAAGCTACAAGCTGCCAAGGATTTTTATGACGATGCAAAAAACAATGTTGGAACTGAAGTTGGTAACTATTTAAAGGAATCGGTAGATACCTTAAAGCAGACCATCGATACCGCAAGTGCCATTACCAATCAGAGTCCGCAATCGGATATCGACAGTGCTGTCAAAGAACTTGATAATGCAATCATTAATGTAAAAGCATCACAGAAGACAGATAAAATCGTATTAAATGATTATGTCAATGGAATTACAGTAACGTTAAACAGAGGCAGCGTACCAGATAACGTTTCTTTGATTGTCAACAGAGTGGATGCTGCGGATCAAAGATATAGAACTTACAAGGATTCCATTGGAGAAAATGTAAAAGAAATCGAAATTTTTAGTTTACTTTTATATTCAGGTGACAAGAAAATTCAGCCAAGTAAGCCTATGACAGTTCAGTTTCCTGTACCTGACTCCATGAAAAGCAATGATATCTCGGCTTACTTATCAGGGGACGATTTAAAGTCAGGTAAAGTATCATCCGTTCGTATGGAAAGCTTTGTTCAAGTGAACAGTAGCACCACCGGCTATTTTTCATTGGTGAGTTCTGGCAAAGCCATAGTGACTTCTACCGCGGATAATTCAAAGACTGATGACAGTTCAACAGAAGCTGTCACTAAGACAGCTTCCAAGGACAATGTTAATGTAACCAAGCAAACAGATTTGAACACGAAAAAGAACTCGTACGAAAAAGAAAAGTTACTTGACATTACTGCCGGAGCAGGAAATACGACAATGTCTGTTACACTAAAGGGAGAAAATAGACCGCAAGAAAAAATTGCCGTTACAGTAATTCCAGTGTCTGAGGTTTTGAAAAAAGGTAATCCTTTTTGGCTGCTGTTAAGCGCAGCGGTATTGGGGATTTTTGGCGCAGTTAACGGCGGAGTCCTAATTATTAGGAAAATTAAAAAAGGAGTAAGTCTCCGACGGTAAAAATGTATTGGATTACATCACTAGTACTTTAAGTAAAGTTAAAAACATCTATATATGAAAAAATAAAAGATAGGAGTTGCTAAAAGTGGCCCCTATCTTTTATTTTCTATAACTTATAAATTATTCTGTTTTATATGTTTATTTTAAAGGTTTGATCTTAGATTTTATACAAAAAAGCATTTTACAATTCGAATTTTATATGAATGATTTAACGTTTTATGATATTTATCTACCAATAGTACTAATATTGTGGAAAATTGTTTGTTGAAATTTTGTTATTTCATACAAAATTATAAAATAGCAATAATATCGAATATTGAAAAAATAATCCATATGTATTATAATGGGGTAAAACATGGTATAACATTAAAAATGTGTTAAAAAAATGGTGATTTCCATTATTATATTATGTTTTATTATGTTTCTCTAAGTCGATTTTATTTAAGTGATGTACGTAAACGGAAGAAACGTTGTTATAAGTAATAATATTGTATTAAGTTGGTAGGTGTAATCATAACATATATGTAGGTTTAAGGATGATTTTATAATATAACTCATGAATTCATAATAATGCAACCGATGTGAATATGGTTTTTAATAATATTTTTAGAAAGGAGCATAAAATGAAAAATTTCAAACTAAAGTATGTTTTGTTTTTAATTGTTTTTTTATTCAGCAGCTTATTTATTAATGTAAGTGTTTATGCTGTAGGTCTTGGCATTCCTGGTTCAAGCGGGGGCAAGCCATTAAGTTATGTTTCTTGTACGCTTGAAGATGGAACCAAAGTAGATGGTGGAGAGATATCAGCTTTGCAACCCAAATTTACACTGCAGTTTGACAAGAATATTGTTGACATGCTTGTTTGGGAAAAAAACAGAAAATCTGTCAGTATGTCTACAGATAATAACACAAATGTTGCCATTGATGTGAATAAAATAGATGATACTGTTGATTTTGATCATAGACAGCAAATTTTTGTACAACCCCTAAAGCCATTAGAACCAGGGAAAACTTATCATATCAAAGTTGGTCCCAATTTAATAGCTAAGAATCTTCAATCTACTCTTGGTGTTACTACTGGGGGAAAAGGTATAGATGTTTCTTTTAAGACAAAGAAACAAAAAACGGCCCAAGGTACAAACACAACATCAGTTTCTAATCAAAATACATCCCCTAAAGACAATGAAATAAAGAATTCAGAACAACCTAAAACAGAAAATAGTAATAGTTTAGAATCAAGTAATAATTCGAATAAACCATCAGCAGAACAAAAAGTAGGAGACAAAACTGTTAACAAAACAGAAAGTCTAATGGGAAACATGTCTACTTACTGGTTAGACTTTGTCATAGGGTTATTTATAATTGCATTGATAGCATTTGAAGTTATTAGGAGAAGAAAAAAAGGAAGGAGTAATAAGCCGAAGGTTTAGAATAAGTGCATTATGAAAGAGAAGAAAAATATAGTTATTAGTATATTGTTAATTATTTTAATTACAGCTGGCTCATACTTGTTGGAAAGTGTAGTAAAGAAACAAGGGGTAAACTCCGCCAAAATTATTAAGATAACAGAAAACAATAAGGTGGCTGCCTTCATTAGTGCAGAGGTATTGAAGCAATTGATGGAACAGTATATTGAGCAAGGGGAAAAAATTACGGATAAAGGACCATCATTACAATTAGTAATGAATGCTGCTGGTTATAGTAATTTTAAACAAATTGTTGTAAAAGGCAAAGTAGACAATAAATCTATTACTCTTAATAAAAATGATATAAATGACAAACTAGAGTTATATTTAGAAAACAATGGAACTGTAAACTTATATGAAAAAGGCAATAATTCAAATTTTATAGTTAAGGGAATAACGGAAATAAGCGTGGAAAAATAGTTTGAAAGGATGATGATATTGAAGGATGAAATAAAAGCAGAAGTCGTTGATAATTTGCCGCTGCAAAGATATATGTTTAATATGAACCTTACAGATGTACTAAGATCTACTATGTTTGGAGCTCTTGATGCAGTAGCAAACGATATATTACATATGCCTCTTCGAATGCCTGGGCATACAAGTGTTTGGTGGATGGGTATTCTTTTGGTAGGAAAAGGTGTTATACCAAAATTCGGGTCAGGAATAATAATGGGAATAGTATCAGGTGTACTTGCTGTTATTTTTGGACTTGGAAAAGAAGGAATATTCGTCTTTTTTAAATACTTTATACCAGGCTTATTAATTGATATTATTGCTCCTTTATATAGACACAAGCTCGAGTCAGTGGTTGTAGGAGGTATATGCGGAGCTTTAATAAGTTTGTCAAAACTAGCAACCAGTATGGCTGTTGGAATTATTGTAAATATACCATTGTTATTTCTCACATTAGGACTAGGTTATGTAGCCATCTGTCATGTGATATATGGTGCGATTGGAGGTGTTTTAGCGGCTATTATTATTAAGCGTTTGAAACCAAGATTAAGTAATTGGGATTAAATCTTTTCAAAATAAGGGGGGGACTTTTATGACACACAGAGCAAAGATAAAACATAACTATTTGGCAATATTTATGAGCTTCATTATGATATTCTCGTCTCTGCTGATAAATGTACAGCCGATTAAAGCGGAGACGACTACACCAACCATTGTTAGCGCAATGACAGATCATATAGGTAAAAAAATAACCTTGACCTTTGACAAAGATATGGCAGATCCGTCGGGGAGTCAAGGGCTGTTCAACGTATTAGTAAACGGAACTTCTGAATCAGTTACGAGTGTGACTTTGGGTAGTGATTTAAAGCAAGTTGTACTGAATATGTCTAAACCAATAGGATATTTGCCAACACCAAAAGTAATTACTTTGAATTATACAAGAGGTAGTGTTGCAGCGGTAGATGGAAGCTTGCTGGAAAGCTTCACAAATCAGGCGGTAACTAATAATGTTATTTATTTGCAAATGGTTGATTTTGATTCAACTGCTACAGAAATTGGATATGATACAGATACATCAGATCCATTAAACCCTACATTGAAATATAAATATGATAATAAGGTAGATTATGACAATGTTAAGTTAGCATGGTATTTGGTCAATGGATTTTTTAACCCCATGGTAGATGACCTTAACAATCATGTGGAATTTTATGAAAAAGACAGTGGAGCTAAAGTAGTACTTCCAAATATACTAACCAGACCGAATAGCGCCGCAACCTATATAGACGGAACTACTAAAAATCAACAGATAGTAACAGACTGGTATTTCTGGCAGATACAAAACCATGCACCTTTGGGATTAGACTTGGTAAGTCAAGCTCTTAAGCCTTCTACCACTTATGTGATTAAAATAGACAAAGGTTTTGTATTTAATAATGGTCTCACTACTACAATGACTTATTATTTTGAGTTTACCACTACAGCAGACTCCTCAACTAAGCCTTGTTGGGAAACTGGTAGCAGTGTTACAGCATCTAATGTGACTGAGAACAGCCTGACTCTAGGATGGCCAACAGCACAGGATAATCACGGTGTAACAAGCTATAACATATACAAGAATGATGTGCTTTTGACTACAGTAGATGGAAGCACTACATCATATGATGTTTCTAATCTTTCATCTGGAACAAAATACAAGTTCAAGGTGGAGGCAGTGGATTTTGCTAATAACCATAGTAGTGAATGTCTTGAAGTGTCACAAGTAACACTAGGGACACCAGCAGCACCTGCAGTAGCAGCAGATGATGTAAATAATACTATTACTGGTATTGATACAACGATGGAATTCAAAGTGGATAGCGCTGAAGGATATAATCAATATAATGGATCAAACTTGCCAGATTTAAGTGGAGAACATACAGTTTTAGTAAGAGTAGCAGCAGCAGGAAACAATCCAGCAGGAGAAGATACAACATTAAGATTTACAACACCACTAACCATTGTTAGTGCAGAGACAGATCATATAGGTAAAAAAATAACTTTGACCTTTGACAGATCTATGAAAGATCCAGCAGGAACACAAGATCAGTTCACAGTAATGGCGAAATCAATAACGGCATTGCCTCCAGTAGGTGGGAAGCCTAAAAATGATTATGTATCCGCGGCTGTACCTGTTACAAGCGTAGTTTTAGGCAGCGATCCGAAACAAATAATACTAAGTATGTCAAAGTGGGTTTCTGGTCCGATTACTGTCAGTTATACAAAGGGCAGCGTAGAAGCAGCAGATGAGATTTTGTTAGAAAGTTTTTCCAGTAAGTCAGTGACAGATAATAATGTTACCACTGGGGAAATGGTTGCTTTTGATTCTGAAGCTGCAGAAATTGGATATGATACAGATACATCAGATCCATTAAACCCTAAATTGAAATTTAAATACGATAATCTAATAGATTATGATAATGTGCAACTAGCATGGTATTTTTATAATGGATTTCCTGGAACTAAAATGGATGGTAATGTAAGAGATTATGTAGAATTTCGTGAAAAAGACAGTGGAGAAAAGGTAGTACTTCCAAATTTACTTATCTATGATGGTTCGGCAACCTATAAAGATGGAACCCAACAACCTCAAAGAATATTAACAGACTGGTATTTTTGGCAAATACAACATTATGTGCCTTTAGGGCTAAACCTAGTAAGTAAGTCACTAAAGCCTTCTACCACTTATGTAGTTGAAATAAAGAAAGGTTTTCAATTTAATAATGGATCAAGCATAAAGAAAACTTACTCCTTTGAATTTACCACTACAGCAGACTCCTCAAGCAAGCCTTATTGGACAAGCGGCAGTAGTCTTGTAGCTTCTAATGTTACTGAAAACAGTATGACTCTAGTATGGCCAGCAGCACA
The DNA here is from genome assembly GCF_001623875.1 of Clostridium magnum DSM 2767. Taxonomy (GTDB): domain Bacteria; phylum Bacillota; class Clostridia; order Clostridiales; family Clostridiaceae; genus Clostridium_AM; species Clostridium_AM magnum. The sequence continues at coordinate 524,348 of NZ_LWAE01000002.1, forward strand.
GGATAATCACGGTGTAACAAGTTATAACATATACAAGAATGATACACTTTTAACTACAGTGGATGGAAGTACTACATCATATGATGTTTCTAATCTTTCATCTGGAACAGAATACAAATTCAAGGTAGAGGCAGTGGATTTTGCTAATAACCATAGTAGTGAATGTCTTGAGGTAACTCAAGTAACACCGACAGCACCAACAGCGCCACCAGCACCAATTGTAACTAACGATGATACTGCAAATACAGTATTAGGAATGACGGCAGGAATGGAATATAGCTTAGATGGCGCTGGATATGTAGCATATGATGCAGATACATTTAGTGCAATAGACTTCAGTGGAAATCATACATTGTTTGTAAGAGTAGCAGCAGAAGGAGCTAATCCAGCAGGAGATGTTACAACATTAACTTTTACAGCTAATGAACCAACAATAGTAAATGTAACAGGAATAACTTTAGACAAGACAAATGCTACAGTGCAATTAGGCAAAAACATTACTTTAACTGTAACAGTGTTGCCAGATAACGCAACAAATAAAAATGTAACATGGAGTTCAAGTAATTCTGATGTAGCAACAGTAGATCAGACAGGAAAAGTTACAGCTGTAAAAGAAGGAAAAGCTACAATAACAGCAACTACAGAGGATGGAAACATAACAAAACAGTGTGAAGTAACAGTAATTATCGATGAATGTTTTATAGCAACGGCAGCATATGGTTCTAAATTCCAACCATCAGTTCAATTGTTAAGACATTTTAGAGATGATTACTTGCTAACTAATAATATTGGATCAGCTTTTGTTAAGTTCTATTATAAAAATTCACCACCTATAGCTAATTTTATAGCACATAATGAAGTACTAAAGACTACTGTAAGAGCATTTTTAACTCCTTTCGTAGCAGCTGTTTATGGATTATATCATCCTATAGTTGCTTGTATGGCTTTAGTATTAATATGTATGTTAGTTTTAGTGAAAAGGAAATACAAGTTCCATAATAAATTATAGAAAAATATTTTTATTATAGAATTTAAACTTACAAGATAAAACAAAGATTTTAAAATAAGCTCTAGGCACGAAAATTCACAATGTGGATTTTCGTGCCTAAAATAAAATTTAAGTCACCGACTTAAATAGATAGGTGGTTTTATATGAAATATAGAATAAAAAATCAAAAATCAAAAAAACAGCAATCCTTTTTAGCATTAATATTAACTATGATTATGCTGTTCTCATCTCTTCTGGTGAATATAAAGCCAGTGAGGGCAGATGCATCTGCACCAGCAATCATAAGTGCAAGTACAGATCGTATGGGTAAAAAAATAACCTTGACCTTTGACAGATCAATGAAAGATCCTTCAGGAACACAAGATCAGTTTGCAGTCTCTATAACTGGTGGCGCTACTACATCTATGCCTGTTACGAGTGTAGCTTTAGGTAGTGATGAAAAACAAATACAACTGAATTTGTCTAAATCAATAGCATATTCATCCTCACTAAATATTGCTCTTGATTATACAAAAGGCAGTATTGAAGCAGAGGATGGAACCTTTTTAGATAGTTTTGTAAGTAAGCCGGTTAGCAGCAGTATCCTTTCAGGGTTAAATATAATTGATTTTGATTCCACTGCTACTGAAATCGGCTATGATACATCAGATCCAGAAAATCCTATATTGAAATATCAATACGATAATTTGATGGATTATAACAATGTGAAGTTAGCTTGGTATTTTACAAATGGGTTTTTTAGAACTTTTGAAAGTAATTTAGCAAATTATGTGAAGTTCTACGAAAAAAATACTGGTACAGTAGTTGACCTTCCTAATGAAGTTACTGTTGGAATAAATCCAGAAACGGGTGAACTTACTAATCGATATATGGAAATTACTGACTGGTATTTCTGGCAAATTCAAAATCGAGCTCCTTTAGGACTAGACCTAAAAAGTACAGTGCTTAAGCCTTCAACCACTTATGTAATTGAAATAGATAAAGGTTTTACATTTAATAATGAAAATAAGACCACAATGACTTATTATTTTGAGTTTACTACTAAAGCAGATCCATCCAATACTGCAACTGACATAAACATTGACAGTCCTAATAATATTATTGAGATTGCATCTACACCGGTAGATGAACAATTTACTTCAACGGTTTATGACCAGAGTGGGAACCAATTGTCAGGACAGAATATCAATTGGACAGTAGCTGATAATCCTATAGGTATAAGTATCAGTAATACAGGAGTTCTAACCGTTCAGCCCTTTGCATCTCCAGGTACTATCACCATTAAGGGGACAGCAATTGGAACCACTGTTTCAAGTACCAAGCAGGTTGTAATAAAAGAGCATGCTATTTCATCTGATGTTACTACAGCTGCAGGTATTTCTAATGATGTGGTGATGACTACTTCCTCTAGCAGTATTGTAGCTATTGATAATCAATTACTTCAAGAAATTAAAGATAAAACTATGGTTTTAACTAATAGTAACAATGTAAAGCTTCAATTAAAACCAGCGGATCTTATATTAGGGACAAGTACTCTTAATGATATAACACAACTTCAAATTGGAAGTATTTCAGTAGATGAAGCAACCAAAACACAATTAATTACAGACAGCACATTGAGTAATCTTTCAGGAGGTACTTTCAGCTCTGCTGCTGTTCCTTTCAAGTTAAGTGCTGCAGCTATTTTAAGTAGCGATGTGCAGCAAATAACAAGCTTTAATAATCCTGTTACAGTATCTATTCCTGTACCTTCAGGATTAAGTTTGTCAGATAATCAGACTCTAAGAGCTTGTCGCTTCAATACCACCACCGGTAAATGGGAAGACAAGGCTTCCGCTGCCATAAGTGATGGATTTATAACTTTTGATACTTCAGAATTTAGTTATTGGACTGTGATGATTAAAACTGTAAGCAGTAGTGGAGTAGGTTCTGGTGGCAACTCAGGAGGAAGTTCTAGTGGAAGTACTACCAATCCTACTTCAGGCAATGGAACAGGAATTGGCTTTGGTGTTGGCATTCCTAAGCCATTAAAGTATGTTGGATCGTACCTGACTACAATTACTAATGACGTTTCGTCAACTGGAGCATCTGTAGATAATAGCACTAGTGTTCCACTTTTGCCAACTATAAAAATGGTGTTTGATAAGAATTTGGCTAACTCAGTTGTATGGAAACAGAATAAAGCTTGTTTTACTTTAGAGGATAGTTCTGGAGAGACAGTACCCATAGATGTTTTTTGTATAGATGATGGGATGGATTTTGAAACTGGGGAGATTACTGGTGAGGGGAATTTTGAGGAAAGACGTAATGTGTTTATTAAGCCAGTAAGTTCTTTAACCCCTGGGGAAACTTATAAAATTATAGTGAGTCCTAAGCTTTTAGCTAGAAACATGGGTTCAGTTCTTAGTGATACTACAAATGGTAAAGGAGTTGTTGTTACTTTCACCACAGTGAAGGATGGAGCAGTAGGGGCAACTGCAAATACACCTTCAGTAAGTATTTCTGTAGAAACTAAAACAGACAGCAACTCAAATGTGGTAGCTACAGTGGATTCATCAAAAATTAAGGATAATGTAATTAACGAAATCCAAATTAAGGAGCCAAAGCCTGAAAGTAGGATTCAGGTGCAGATACCTGTAGATGCTGTGAAGAAGGGATTAGCAGGCTTTGGAATTAATACTGACTCAGTTAAATTGAACATACCAGCAGGTGTAATAGATGCAAGCAGCTTAAGTAACGGTACAATACTGCAGATTTCTAAGAATCTAATGCCTACAGCTGATGCTGCGACATTATTAGCAAATGTACCTCAGGGAACTAAGAATATTGGTAAGGTCTTTACTTTCAGTATGGCTGTTTGTGACAGTAACAATAATGTAATAAACGATATTCATAATTTTGCAGGCGATAAAAGCGTGGCAGTAACAATCAACCTTAGCAGTGATGATATTAAAGGAATGGATACATCAAAAATTTCTGGATTTTATTTTGATGTTGATTCCAAGAGTTGGGTAGATATTGGCGGCAGCTTTGACGAAAAATCAATGACATATACCTTTAATACTACTCACTTTACGGACTTTACTATTATGGAAAAGTCTTCAGCCTTACTAGAAAATATAAAAAGGTTAGCGGGAGTTGATAGAATAGGGACTTCCATAGCAATTGCTAAAGAACAATTTAAAGATAAAGCACCGGACGCAGTTGTATTAACTACAGCAAATAGTTTCCCGGATGCACTATCAGGTGAAGGATTAGCTTATAAGTATAATGCACCAATGCTTTTAATAAATAAATCTGTCAATGAAAGTAAAAATGTGCTTGATTACATCACCAGTACTTTAAGTAAAGATAAAAACATTTATATATTAGGAGGCGCAGGAGTAGTGGGTGATGATGTTTCGGATTATTTAATCTCTCAGGGATATAAGGTAGTCAGAATTGCCGGTAATGACCGTTATGAAACAAACCAGAAGATTTTTGATACTCTAAATGTAACTACAGGGACTTCTATTGTTTTAGCAAATGGAAATGGCTTTGCAGATGCACTCGGTGTATCAAGTATTGCAGCATTAAAGGGCTATCCAGTGTTATTAAGTGAAAAGAATAACCTATCAACTAATGTTATAAATGATATAGCTAATATACAGCCAACAAACCTGTACATTATAGGAGGAATAGGATCACTTAGTGCTGATATTGAAGCTCAGATTAAAAATATGAATGGAAACATAAATATAGTAAGGTTAGGTGGAAATGACAGATACGAAACTTCAATGAAGATAGCAGAGTATTTTAACTTAGATACTGATAATATAACTATAGCTAGCGGAAGTGATTTTCCAGATGCTTTAAGTGGAGCTGTGCTAGCTGCAAGGAGAAATTCAGGTATACTGCTTATAGATAATACAGATACAACTAGGCAAAAAGATTTATTAAATAAACGGGATGTAAAGAATGTAATTGTATTTGGGGGAGAAGGAGTAATAAGCAGTGATATAGCAAATTCATTAATGGAGAAGTAAGTTATACAATATAAAAAGGTCCTAGGTACTAAACTCATCATAGGAGTTTAGTGCCTAGATGAAATTTAAGTTTCAGACTTTAAGGAATGGGGTGGTTATTATAAAATGCAAAATAAATAATGAAAGAACAAAAAAACAGCAGTCCTTTTTAGCTTTATTATTAACTGTAATAATGTTGTTCTCATCTCTACTATTAAATACTCAGCCTGTAAGAGCAAATACCAATGCACCTACTATTGTAAGTGTAAGTACAGATCATATAGGTAAAAAAATAACCTTGGCCTTTGATAGAGCTATGGCAGATCCTTCAGGAACTGAAGATCAGTTTACAGTGTCAGTAAATGCAGGTAAAATTACTTATACTTATCCTGTTATAGACGTTGCTATGAGTAGTGACAAAAAACAAATAATACTGAATCTATCCGTTCTCAAAGGATACGTGCCAACAGATGTGATTACTCTAAGCTATACAAAGGGCAGTATTGCAGCAGAGGATGGAACGCTGCTGGAGAGTTTTACTGATATGAAGATAAATGGTAATTTTGTATCAGGAGTTAACTTGGTTGATATTGAGCCATCAGCTACTGAAATTGAATATGATCCGTCTGTACCAAAATTGAAATATCGTTTTGATAATTTAATGGATTATGACGATATAAATCTTGCTATATATCTTACTAATGGCTTTTTCAATACTTTTGTAGATAACTTGAATAATTATGTGAAGTTTTATGAGAAGGAAACTGGTACTATAGTGTCACTGCCGAATAAAGTTACACAGCCAATTGCTAATAGATACATGGAAGTTACTGACTGGTACTTTAAACAAGTTCAGGGCAGGGTTCCGTTAGGTTTGTATTTGAAAAGCACATTTCTTAAACCTTCTACTACTTATATTATTGAAGTACAAAAGGGTTTTACCTTTAATAACGATAATAAGACTACAATGACATATTCTTTTGAATTTACTACCACAGAACATTCCACAGCAAGTGTGCCTAGGAATTTGCAAAGGATAGCGGGAAGTAGTAGAACAGAGACTTCCATAGCAATTGCTAAAGAAGAATTTAAGGATAAAGCACCGGATGCAGTTGTATTGACTACGGCAAATGGTTTTCCAGATGCACTGTCTGGTGCAGGATTAGCCTATAAATATAATGCACCAATGCTCCTGGTAAATAAATCTGTTAATGAAAGTAAAAATGTGCTGGATTACGTTATAAACAATTTAAGTAAAGGTAAAAACGTATATATATTAGGCGGTGAAGGTGTTGTCGGTACTGATATTTCAGATTATTTAACCTCCAAAGGGTATAATGTAATCAGAATTGGCGGTAGTGACCGTTATGAAACAAATCAGAAGATTGTTGATAATTTGAATGTAGCTAAAGGATCAACTATTATTTTAGCATCAGCAGATGGTTTTGCAGATGCACTTAGTGTATCAAGTATTGCAGCCCTAAAGGGTTACCCAATATTGTTAAGTGGTAAGGATAGCCTACCAGCCAATGTTGTAAGTGACATAACTAATATACATCCAGCACACCTGTATATTATAGGAGGAACCGGAGTACTTAGTACTAATATTGAAGAACAGATTAAAAACATAAATGAGAATATAAAAATATCAAGATTAAGTGGAAATAACAGATATGAAACTTCAATGAAAATAGTAGATTTCTTTAAATCTACTGGTGATACTGTAACTGTGGCTAGTGGAACTGATTTTCCAGATGCTTTAAGTGGTGCATTATTAGCTGCAAGAAAAAAAACAGCAATACTGCTTATAGATAATATGGACTTAACTAAACAGAAAGATCTACTAAAGAAAAATAGTATAAATAATATAATTATATTTGGTGGAGAAGGGGCAGTAAATAGTAATACAGTAAAAGCATTAACGCAAAAGTAAATAAGCTAAAAAATTGTAGTTTTGGGGAGTACAATCTTAAAATGAGGTTGTAGTCCTCAAAATCACATATATTCTATATAGGTGAAAAAATGAAGGATAAAGGAATTACTTTTAATAATGTATGGAAAAAATTTAGTCCTAATAATTGTACAGAAAATATAGCTTTGAAGAATATTACACTTACTATAGAGCAGGGAGATTTTGTTAGTATAGTAGGAATGAATGGTTCGGGGAAATCCACACTTGCACGTATGATGAACGGCTTAATTCTTCCTTCAACAGGGGAAGTTGTGATTAATGGAATGAATACTATGAATAGAAAGAACATCAAGAAAATAAGAAGCTTAGTTGGTATGGTGTTCCAAAATCCAGACAATCAGATAATTAGTCCTGTTGTTGAAGAGGATATTGCCTTTGGTCCTGTAAATTTAAGACTCCCTTATAGAGAAGTGAAAGAAAGAATTGATTGGGTTTTAGAAGTTTTAAACCTGGAACAATTTAGGTATCATTCCCCACATCTTCTATCTGGTGGTCAAAAACAAAAGGTTGCTATTGCATCTGCTTTAGCAATGAAGCCTTCCTATTTAATATTAGATGAGCCTACATCTATGTTGGATAACGAAAGCAGAAGTGCATTAATAGATGTATTAAAATATTTAAATAAGGAGTTTGGTATAACTATTGTTTTAATTTCTCATCTAATGGAAGATGTGTCAGAGGCTAATAGATTAATTGTATTAAATAAAGGAGAAATATATCTTGATGATACTCCATGGAAACTGTTTGTTAATCCTGAAAAACTTAAAGCAATAGGTATTAGTCCGCCTAAAATAGTTTATCTACTTAATAAATTGAGGGAGAGAGGACATAAGATTGATGAAAAGATTGTAACCTTAAATCAAGCGGAGGAATTTATATGCCAATTATTGAAGCAAAAAACTTAACCTACAAATACTGTACAGGTACTACTTATGAACGTAAAGCCCTTGATAATATAACATTTAAGGTGGAGACAGGCGATGTTATTGGAATTATTGGAGAGAATGGTTCAGGAAAATCAACGCTTATAAAACACCTTAACGGAATATTACAGCCTACGGATGGAAGTATAAAAATTTTTGGTAAGGATATATGTGACAAACGGTATAGAAATGAATTGTGGGAAAAGGTCGGTATTGTATTTCAGTTTCCGGAACAACAGACATTTGAGGATACAGTATTCAATGAAATCGCTTATGGACTTAAAAATTTACAAGTTTCTAAAGAAGAAATTCCAGTTAGGGTCAAGAGTTCGTTAGAAAAAGTTGGATTGGAGTATGAGTCCATAATAAGTATTTCACCTCTTTCTTTAAGTGGAGGGATACGCAGAAGAGTAGCTGTAGCAAGTATATTAGCTATGGAACCTGAAATACTTATATTAGACGAATGCACCGCTGGCTTAGATTTACTAGGTCGTGAAAAAATTATAGATATTATAAAAAAAATAAAGAAAGAAAGTAAAACAACTATAATTATGGTATCTCATAATATAAGTGAGTTAATTGAATTATGCAGTCATATAGCTGTATTAAAGGATGGAAAATTAATTTCTTTTGGAAAAACACATCAGGTTCTAAGTGAAAAAAATGTACAAAAAATGTATTTTAATATGTTTCCTGACTATATTCAGCTTATGCATAAGTTGTCGGAAACCTTCGGAAATATAAATGCTAAAAGCATGTATATAGAAGAAATTGAAATGGAATTACACAATTTATTGAAAGGATTTAAAGATGAAAGAAATTAAATTAGGACAATATATAAGAGGAACCTCACTTATTCACAAGTTAGATCCAAGAGCTAAAATAATCTACTGTTTATTTATTGTTTGTTCTACCATAATAAATTCAGACTGGTTAATTATTTTAGTTAATATATGCACTTTAATTTTAGCCATAATTTTGTCTAAAATAAATATTTTTAAGTTCTTTTTTCGTATGAAATCCTTGCTGTTAATTTTTATGTTTACTTTATTTTTTCAAGCCATTCTTACTCAAGGTGAACAGTTATTTCATATATGGAAACTAAGCTTTACAAAAGAAGGCATTTATCAAGGAATACTTACGATATTTCGTTTAATTGCTATTTATTTATGTTCTACAATATTGACTATGACAACATCACCAATGAATTTAATATTTGGGTTAGAAGTATTGTTTTCCCCGTTGAAAAAGTTGAATATTCCAATTAATCAGTTAGCTATGATTATAAGTATAGCGTTAAGATTTATGCCAACTATCATTGAAGAAGTAGATAATATAAAATGTGCCCAAAAATCACGAGGTGCTCAATTTGAATCAGGAAACTTACTTGTTAGGTTGCAAAGTGTACTAGCTGTATTAATACCTATTTTGGCAAATTCTTTACAAAGAGCTAATGATTTAGCTGTTGCTATGGAGAGCAGGTGCTATGATTGTAAGTCAAGTTCAAAGGTTTCTTACAATGTTCCTTATAAAAGAATGGACATAATAGTTATTGGGGGAGTAATAATTAATTTAGTTGTGTGTTTTATAATATGAAGTGAAATTTGAATTAAAGTTTAGGAGGATGAAACATGAATATTCTTGTATGTATAGATGACACAGATAGTATAGATAGCAGAGGAACAGGAGAATTGGCAGAAAATATAGCTGATAATATAGAAAGCTGTGGTTGGGGGAAAGCATGCGCTGTAACAAGACATCAACTGCTTCTTCATAGAGAAATACAATATACTTCTCATAACAGTTCTATGTGTTTTTCAGCGGAAATTCAGCCAGAACATTTGGAAAATATAATAAGTTATGCTGGTGATTATTTAAAGAATGAAAGTGAACCAGAATCAGATCCTGGATTATGTGTAGTTGTTGTTGATGATTTAAGTGATGATAAAAGGCTTATAGAGTTTGGCTACAAGGCTAAAAGAATGATACTAAGTAAAGAAAATGCTTATGATTTGGCAAAAGAACTAAATGTACATCTTTCCGAGCATGGAGGAAGCGGTCTGGGAGTTATTGGAGCTCTTGCTGGAGCAGGGCTTAGATTAAGTGGAAATGATGGTTGGTTCAAAGGTGCTCATAAAGTTAAAACTTCAAATAGTATTATAAAAGTTTCAGAGCTTTGTTCTTACAAAAACATTGATAGGGTCCAATGTATACAGGGTGAATATTTAGAAGATAATGAAGAAGTAGTAATAGGAAAATTAGTAAAGACTATGTTGATAAATGGACAGGCAGTTGTTTTAGTTGACAAAGTAGATATTGAAGGTAATGGAGCTAGGTGGAAGACCTGTGGAAAGCAGCAATTAAGGGAATATGAGGAGATGAAGCTTAATGTGGATTGTAAATGAAAAAAAACAAAGAGAATTTTTAGGGGGAAAAGATAGTTGGCCTGAAGTAATAAAGGAAGCAGAGAAGTGTCCATTTTTTAGGTTTGATGTGGATGAGGAAGTTATAGAAGAGGAAGTTATAGCTTGTTATAATTGTATATTTAGAAGATGGACAGATAAGTCTTTTGCTTGCTGCCATTCTGCAAAGATGGAGTAAGTAATAGAGGGGGGATTTTATTTTTTACTGTAATATATTTTCATAAATTAAATTTTGAGAAGAAATCAGTCAGTGATAGTTAATATTTTAATATAGATTAGGAGTGTTTCAATTGTATGATGTTGCAATAATTGGCGGCGGTGTCTTAGGAAATATGGTTGCAAGAGAGCTGAGCCGTTATAAACTAGATATGGTTGTATTAGAAAAAGAATATGATGTGGGAGAAGAAACGACAAAGGCAAACAGCGGAATTATTCATGCAGGTTTTCACCCAAGAGGCGGAAGCTTGAAGGGAACAGCCTGTGTCAAAGGGAATGAAATGTTTCCAAAGCTGTGTGAAGAGCTTGATGTTCCTTTTGAACAGAGAGGCTCAATTTTTGTCGCTTTTCATGAGGGGGGAAAAGATCATCTTAAAAAAGTGTGGGACAGAGGAATCAAGAATGGTGTTATAGGTATGAGGATGATGGAAACAGATGAGGTATTAGAGATGGAGCCGCTCATTAGTCCCAAGGTTATTCAGGCCATGTATGCACCTTCTACTGCAATCATATCTCCTTTTCAACTGGTTGTAGCATTAGCAGAATCAGCTGTTCAAAATGGTATGGAATATCGTTTTAATACAGAAGTAATCTCGTTGGAAAGCACTGATGAACATTATATACTACATACAAATAACAAAGATATAAAAGCCAAATATATTGTAAATACAACAGGTGGGTTTGCCGGAAATATTGAAGCCTTTGTTAAACCTGCTGATCTTGTTATTAAGCCAAAAAGAGGGCAATATTACGTACTTGATAAAGAAGCAGGCTCTTGGGTAAGTCATGTTATCTATCAGGCACAAGAGGATAATGAAGGCGGAACTCTTTTAACTCCAACAATAGATGGTAATCTGCTTGTAGGACCTACTGCAGAATCTGTGCCCAATTTCAGACATACAGAAACAACAAAAGAAGGGCTTGCCCATGTTGAAAAAGTAGCAAAAAAGATTTTACCTAACTTTGATATGTCTAGAATTATAAGCAATTTTGCGGGATTACGTGCCAATATTACAAATGTGGTTAAAGAAGAAAAGGATTTTGTTATAAGGGTATCTGCATCAAGGTTTGTAAGTGCACTTGGCATAAAGAATCCAGGAATGACCTGTTCTCCTGCTCTTTCAGGTATAATTGTTGAACTGTTGCAAAAAGAAGGCTTGATACTTGAAGAAAACCGAAATTTTATTTCAAAGAGGGAAGGTATAAAAAAGTTCTTGGAACAAACACCAAAAGAACAGGAACGAATGCTTTTGGAAAATTCGGCAGAAGGTAAAATAGTGTGCCGCTGTGAAGGTATTACAGAGGGAGACATTATAAGAGCTATAAGAAGACCAATTAGCGCAACAAGTCTTGATGGTATAAAAAAACGTTTGAGGTTAGGAATGGGACAGTGTCAGGGAGGATTCTGCACCATGCATACAATCGATATCATCAGTAAAGAGCTTGGTATACCACCTCAAAAGGTACTAAAAAATACTCCCGGCAGCTATCTTATTGCAGGGGAGGTTAAATAATGAATCAAAAATATTATGATATTGTAATAATTGGAGGTGGTCCCGCTGGGATGGCAGCAGCTGTAGCTGCTAAGAAAGCGGGTATAGAAAGTGTTGTTGTTTTGGAGCAACAGAGCTTTTTAGGAGGCGTTTTGCCGCAATGCATACATGACGGATTTGGTTTACATATATTTGGGAAAAACATGACCGGACCAGAATATGCCGCATATTATCGTCGTTTATTTTCTGATATGAATATAGAAAATTATGTTTCAACTACAGTTATGGCGATAAATGATAAAAAGGAAATCACCTGTGTTGGAAAAACACTAGGAGCTGTTACAATAAAAGCCGGTACAATCATTCTGGCTATGGGATGCAAAGAAAGGTCGAGAGGAGCGCTGAGAATACCAGGGACTCGTCCGTCCGGAGTATATACAGCAGGAGCGGCGCAGCACATGATTAATATTCAGAATTATTTGCCAGGGAAATCAGTAGTCATTCTTGGCATGGGAGATATTGGGCTTATTATGGCACGCCGTCTGACATTGGAAGGATCTAAGGTTAAGATGGTATTAGGTTTAGAAGCCAATGGCTTACAACGTAATATGGTACAATGTATCCGCGATTTTGATATTCCTCTGAAATGTGGTTATGCAGTCACATCTTTACATGGAGTGAAGAGATTAAAAGGCGTAACCATTGCCCAAATAGATCCTAACGGAAATACAAGAAAAGACACCAAGAAGTATATTCCCTGTGATACTTTACTTCTTGCAGCAGGTCTTTTGCCTGAGTCTGAGATAGCTAAAAAGGCTGGTATAAAGATAAATGAAATTAATGCGGGTATACTGACAGATTCCAAAGGATGCACAAATGTTGATGGTATATTTGCTTGCGGGAATGTTACAAAAGTTCATGATCTAGTTGATTTTGTAACCTTTGAGGGTGAAAAAACCGGACTTTCAGCAGCTAAATATATAAAGAGAAGAAATGGAGAAGAGGCTTTTAATATTGAGGAATCTAACAAAAAATATGAAAAAATAAACAGCGACAGAAAAGGAGACCCAAATCTGCCTGATGATATAGAGAAGGAAAAATACAGAATTTGCATTCTATGCCCAAATGGATGCCTGCTTAAAGGAGAGTTAAATAAAAGCTGGACAATAAGCGGGTATCAATGCGAGAGGGGAAAAGAATACGGTCTGCAAGAAATTCAAAATCCAATGCGTGTCCTTACAACAACGGTTAAGGTGAAAGGGCAGGGCCGGGTTCTTTTACCGGTAAAAACAGATGGTGCTATTCCGAAAGAGAAACTTCATGCTGTTATGAAAAGTTGCCGGAAAATAACCATAGAAAACCCTTTGAGATTGGAAGTATTATTATATCAAATGTAGGAGATACTGGTGTTGATATTATAGCTTGTGATACTGTTTAGAACTCAATTTTTGTTTCAAAGAGTATATCTAATATTTTTGTAACTGTTGCTTGGCTAGGTAATTTTTATCCAACTCAACTAAGTATTGAACCGAGATTTGGTTCAAATTCAGGATGCTGTTCCGAATGATGTTATTATCCCATTCAAAACTACTGCTTTGTAAAAAAACAACATAAAGTTACATTAATGTATAGCTGAAAAATGTAGTTAGGTATTTTCGAAAAATATTAAAAACTAAATTTTATCCGATGACTACCCGCTCTAATACTCCCATCTTCTTCAAAGTGGGAGTAAAGAGCGGCTGCGTCCCTGGATTCGTTCAACTAAGAATCAGGTGGAGTTTGAAACCCCACCTGATTCAAGTTTACACTTCATAGATAGAGTCTAAGGTACAGCAATCTGGACTCTATCTTTTTTTTATTTGTTAAATTAGTAAAAATGATACAAAATATGATAAAAATGTTCAAATGTATCTGTGTATTGCGCTAAAATTAACAATAACAAACAAAAACATAATATAAAATTACAATATACAACTGTGTAGAACGTTTTGTTTATTTTTATTAGTTTTAGTAAATTTATAAAAATATACTCATAGTTTTTTATGACTTAATAATGGCGTTTTCATACGTTGTGCATTCCTAAGCCGCCATCACAAATGATATTTCCTTTAGATGTTAATTTGTTTCTCTTAGTTCCTCGTTTATTTAAGACAATAAAAGCAAGACACTTAAGAGAATCATGGATAAAACTATGATTTTGTTTTGAGTTATAACCTTTATCAGCAATAATGTAACTGCCATTAAGTAAAAATCATTCATTTGTATTAGTAAGAATTTCTATAAGATTAGAAATTTCATTGTATTAGCTTTAATAGAGGTTGCATCAACAGATATAAAATTGTTATCAAATTAGCCCTGTCAGGGCTAGTGAAATGAAGGCTTGTGAATTATGCACAAGGTTACACTAGATATTATGGGGGGTGGTTTTATTGAGTGTATTTGATTAGAAATTTAATTTCTAAAGATGTTAGTTGAAAATTTATTAAAAATACAAGGGGGGTATTATGAAAAAAACAGTAAGAATCACAAATCCAAAATCACTTTTACTAATTATTTCAATGGTTACAATGGTTACATTGATGACTTTACTAATGTCTGTAGTGGCACATGCAGATAATGTAAAGGGCATCATTAAGGCAGTAAATTTTCTAGGTTATGAATATGTTAACGAAACCACATTAAAGGTGTTTTTTGACAAAGGTTTATACTACCCAAATCAAGGACAGTTTAAAATAGAAACTGAAGGCGGCTCACCTGTTACTATAAGCAATATGAGCACTACTAGCGGCACCGGGTGGACTAATCCAATGTCACAAACAGGTACAATAGTTACCTTAACAACAAGCAGTAATTTATCATACAATACTAGATATAAAGTAACTGTTAGCAGCACAGTTCAAATGGCAAATTCTTTTTATTTGTCCCTAGGGAATTATTTGTTACATTCAGACGTTCAGTTCTTTTTTAAGACTCCTAATTCCGATGGCACCTATAGTGGAGCCCCACAATTGACATTGATTCCTACAGCTGACTATGTAGGTACATCTGATAATGTTGAGGCCATCTCAGATATTCCTATAGATGTTAATTACGAAAATTTTCACTTATCTGATATGAAGCTTCAGAAATCATCTGATAATGATGATCAGGATCCTTATACTGACGTTGCCATGGATACAACCCTTGATACTAACAGCACAGATGGAGCTGAATATTATACAGGGCAAATCAACGATGCTCATACTTGTTTATTTTTACCGTTGACTATTGGAAAAAACACTACACCAACATATAATCTTTTATCCTACAATTACTACTATAAATTGGTATTACCGCAAATAAGAGGTGTTAACAATGTGCTTGCGGATACTCCTTCCCAAACTACATTTTTAACTGGCCAAGAGGATACACCTGCTGGTTTAGGAAATCTTATACAAACTGTTACAGGATATACAACAAATAGTGTAAGTCTTTCATGGTCAGATGTGGCAACAGACGAAAGCGGACCTGCACCACACCATTACCATGTTTATTATTCTACAAATCCTTATTTTAATTTTGTTAAATCTACAGATACTGTTAGTCACAATGGTACAACTAACACTTGTACAGTAACTGGGCTAACTTCAGCAACTACTTATTACTTTAGAATTGTTCCTGCAAATTATTATGATGAAGAAGGTGGATTTTCACCTTATGTATCTCAAACAACCAATTAATACAATGCTAGGATAAATAATATGTAGTTAACTTATTATTGTCATCTTTAAGGATGGTTAACTTTAAACATTAATTAATTCATTTTGAAAGATTCCAAGCTTCAACGAAGTTATTATCATGATAAGTTCGAATATAAAGTTAACCATCTATATTCGAACCAATTAATAAAGGGGGGGACTATGATGATTAAGTCCTTAAAATTTAGAATAAGAAAAAAAACAGCCAAGTCCCTGTTGGGAGCAGTAATGTCTACCATTATGGTGTTTTCACAAGCTGCTGTGGCTTTTGCAGATGATCCTCTGGATGCTCTGGCTAATGCATATGTGGTTAGTGTTAATTTTAATGGTACGAATCAAATCCAGGCAGTTGAAGCTGCGCCAGGAGTAGCTAATATCGGGCAATTTTTGAGTACCAGCTTTACGGAAGCTTATCAAAAGGTTCCGGTAAATGCTATTTTTTCCATAAACACCAGTATAGGTAAGCTTGGACTTTTTAGAGGTACCGTTGATCCGACTACTGGTGAGCAAAGCACTACGGTGATGAATCGTGATTTGGTTCAGATTCAGGATATGAATGGAAATGCTGTTACTGGGATAACGGTATACAATAACAATGATCCAGCGAATGTTTCAGGGACGGATACAACTATAAAAGTAAGTACGAATAATTCTTTAGCCTATGATACTAATTATAATTTAGTAGTAAAAAAATATATTAGCCAAATAAATAAAACTAATATAGTTAAAGCTTGTATTAAACAGGATGTAGTCATACCTTTCAAAACAGAAGCTAGACCGAATCCAACGTTAACAAAAGCTGAGTTAAGAGGCGGTACTATTTGTCTTGAAGGATTAACTCCAGGCCAGAACTCAGAATATAACCTGGCAATAGACGGAAAGTTTGATGATGCTAATTGGAAACCATTTTCTTACACAGATGATACAGCTAATATAGCGGTGTCGAATGTAGCACTTACAGCTGATAGTAAAATCATGGTAGGGTATGCTAATACTGATAACAGCACACCAACTGTTACAAGCACGGCAATATCTGTTGAATATGCTTCAAATAGTGCACCAAGTTTTACTGAAGCTGTGCTTAGTGAAAATAATTTAGTTCTAAATGGACTTACTAAAAATGCAGCTAATATGGAGTATAGAATAGCTGAAAATGGACAAACTTATAGTGATTGGAAGGATTTAAGTGTCACAGGTACTTCAGCTTCAGTAAGTGCAGATGGACTGAATTTAGTTCAAGATAAGAGCCTGATTCAGGTAAGATATAAAGCAAATGCACCATGGTCAGCAAGTGAAATAGCAGAAAAGTCTATTACTTATGGTATAGGAAATTCAGCACCTCTAACTCAGGGTACTGATACAATTCTTGCAGATGGAATAAAGGTAACTTCAGTGAGTTTAAATACACCTGGAGAAGGTGAAGCTAACAATGTTACTGTTAGAGATGCAAGTGGAGAGAGGGTAGCTGATCCATCTGGTATGCCTAATAAGGGATTTTTCTATGGTGTTGACGATATGGTAAAAAGTGCAGGTGGAATTTACGGATTTACTCTTAAGGGAGCCGGCAGTGGAGATACTAATCATGTTAAAATAACAATTCCATATAATCTGCCCACTGAACTACCAGATGATGTGCCGGATTGTGGGGAGTACAATGTTTTAAATGACAGCAAGGTAGCTATCTATATGCTTACCCCACTCCATCTTGGAGATGCTTCTGAGATATGGCAGTACTGGAAAATGATTACTACAACTATTGATTCGGTTAATCATACAGCTACCGTAGATATAACTGGTTTTGATACAAATGGAAAGGATATAATTTTAGGGGTTAAATATTATGTATATTCTCCATCAAATTTTACAGTTAATAATTATTCAAGAACTGCTACATCTATTACTTTAAATATATATAAAGGAAGCACTGTTTGTGGTGTAAAGGAAATGGTACTTCAGCGTGTTAATCTTTATGACCCTACCGATGTAAAGACAGTAACGTTATCCTATAAAGATTATCCTAAGTTATTAAACTATGCTGTAGATACTTGGACATTATATACAGATAACGATCCAAAACCTGGAGTAAAGTATGCATATACTATTACATCGGTAACAGATATGTTGGGAAACATAGGCAGTACAATTGATCCTTCTACAGGTCAACCAGTTGTTATTCATTCAGCGCCTTGTTATGCCACTATTGATAGCATGGAAACTTTAGTTAAAGAAACTCAAGATTCCATTTATACAAATCTGAATAAATTGGATAATACTCTTGACGGTACGGGTATACGGTTTGCGTCTGGCGACAGTCAGAATTCTGTGACTCAGAAAATATTACTCCCAATTCAGGGGATATTCAATTATGGAGACTATGGTATAACCTGGACAAGCGATCGACCAGATATTTTAAAAATATCAAATGCATATAGTGCAAGTCGTGGAGATACAGAAATTCATCCTTTTGTGGATGAAAACGGTAACCCAATTAAAGATGGTGTGACTGTAAACCTTACTGGTACAATAAAATATGCTCTTCCTGATAGTGTTACAAATCAAACAGAAACAGCCACAGGAACAGTAACAGTTCCTGTAACTGTAAAATGGAATATAGTAAATGATGAGGTTATTATAGGAAATGAATTTTTGCATAATCCCAATATGGTACAAAGTTATACTTTAAATTTTGACCCAACCATAAATATTAACACTGCTGCAAAATTTGATGATTCTATAGCGAAAACTATTGTATTTCAACATAGTATTATTTTAACAAATAAGCTTTATGGTACTAGTGGGTCTATTCCTCAAGATTTAGCTATTGATGGCCATGGTAAAACTATAAAGGCGGATTTTTATGGTGCTTTATTTAATATACTACCTGTAAATAATGGATCCTTTACATTAAAAAATGTAACAATAGATATGAATCATAAAACTGGTCCGATTTTATCCGTGGGGTCTGTAGGATCTAAAATTACCTTTGATAATGTAAAGATAATAAATGCTGAAAATTGTCAATATGGTATTTTACTTGAGGCAGGGGTACTAGAAGAACAATTTATCGCAAATAATTGCCAATTTCCAAGCTTTAAGGTAGCTGCAATTGCTGCATCTACTTCTGAATACAGCAACTTGATTACTGTACTTGATAAGACATATAGAAATACGTATATGCCTATATCTATAAGTATAGATAACTGTACTTTTGATGGAGGTGGTAATCCAGGGTATGGAATCTTAAATGCTTTTGGAAATATTTCAGTTAAAAACAGTATTTTTAAAGGTTATAAAGGAGCTGTAAACACTGGCTGGAATTCTAGTAATGATAGTTCTTTAGGTCAACAATATCTTAAGGATGCTGACGGAAACGCTTATTTCGAATATAAAGGTATACCGGATGGTTCACCTTCAGCAGCTATTTTAGTTAAGGAGCAAGGTTTAATTGATTTAAATGGAAATACTATTACTGACTCAGATAACGGTATTTTAGCATGGACTGGAGAAAAGAATTTTAGCTTCTTGGTTAGCAAGACAGATGCTGGTTTTGTTGCTTATCCAACAATAAATGGAGTTAAAGTGGATAGCACTACAGCTGCACAGGTTGTGGACAGTGTACTCTCAAGCAATATGATTACTGAAGTTGAAGATAGCACTACAAATCAGATGGTAGTTCAGGATGCTTCAGACCGATATAATAGAACTACACTTTTAGCAAAAGCAGGTAAAGTTGATACAGCCAATTCAACAGATAATAGTGGTTCTGGATCAAGTAGTAGTTCAGGGTCAGGTGGTGCTTCATCAGGAGAAAATACTCAAACACCAGACATCAATTTAATAGAACCTGAAATAACAACAGACAGCAACTCAAATGTAATGGCTAGATTTGATGCATCAAAAATTAATAATAACCTTGTTAATATTATTCAAATTAGAGAGCCAAAACTTGAAAGTAAGATTCAGGTACAGATACCAGCAAATGCTTCAGCAAGTTTTAACATTGATACTGACGCAGTTAGCTTAGGTATACCAGCAGGTGTAGTAGCAGGTGTAGTAGATTTAAGTAGTTTAGGTGACGGTGCAGCACTACAGGTTTCTAAAAATATAGTGCCTGCTGCAGAGGCTAATGCCATTTTAGGAAAGGTACCTCAAGGTACTAAGAGCATCGGTAAAGTTTTTGCCTTTAACATGAATGTTTGTGACACTAATAATAGTGTAATAGCACCTATTCACAATTTTGCAAGTGATAAAACTGTAGCAGTAACAATTAAGCTTAGCAGTGACGATATAAATGGAATGAATAGATCAAAAATTTCTGCATTTTATTTTGATACTGCTTCCAATAGCTGGGCTGATATAGGCGGAAGCTTTAATGAAGAATTAATGGTATACACCTTTAATACAACGCATTTTACAGACTTTACTATTATGGAGAAGTCTTCAAGTAGTAGTTCAAGTAGTAGTTCAAGTAGTAGCTCAAGCAGCAGTTCATCAGCAGCAAAGACAGCAACGCCAGTAGTATCACCTGTAATAGCTAAAGCTTCAGAAAATGTAAAAAGAGTATCAGGAGTTGATAGAATAGAAACCTCTATAGCAATTGCAAAAGAACAGTTTGCAGATAAAGCACCAGATGCAGTTGTGCTAACTACAGCAAATGGCTTCCCTGATGCCCTCTCAGGTGAAGGCTTAGCTTATAAGTATAATGCACCAATGCTTCTAGTAAATAAATCTGTTAGTGAAAGTAAAAATGTGCTTGATTACATCACTAGTACTTTAAGTAAAGATAAAAACATCTATATATTAGGCGGTGCAGGAGTAGTCAGTACTGATATTTCAGATTATTTAATATCCCAAGGATATAAGGTAATCAGAATTGCCGGTAATGACCGTTATGAAACAAACCAGCAGATTTTTGATAATCTGAATGTAGCTTCAGGGACTTCTATGGTTTTAGCGAACGGAAATGGTTTTGCAGATGCACTCAGTATATCAAGTATTGCAGCCTTAAAGGGTTATCCAGTGTTACTAAGTGAAAAGGATAACCTATCAACTAATGTTATAAAGGATATAAAGAATATTCAGCCAACAAATGTGTATATTATTGGAGGAACTGGGTCACTTAGTGCTGATATTGAAGATCAGATTAAAAACATAAATGGAAACATAAATATAGTAAGGTTAGGTGGAAATGACAGATACGAAACTTCAATGAAGATAGTAGATTATTTTAATCTAGATACTGATACTATAAGTGTAGCCAGCGGAAAGGATTTCCCAGATGCTTTAAGCGGAGCTTTATTAGCTGCTAGGAGGAATTCTAGTATACTGCTTGTAGACAATGCAGATATAACTAGACAGAAAGAATTATTAAATAAACATGGTGTAAAGAATGTAATTATATTTGGAGGAGAAGGAGTAATAAGCAGTGATGCAGCAAATTCCTTAATTCAGAAGTAAGCTTTGCAGTTTAGGGTTACATTAGGATAGAGTAAAAAAAATTAAAATCTAGTAAGGAGGCACATTTTAGTACTGATGACTAAAATATGCCTCCTTCATGCATTAAAAAACGGTTGAATCTCGAATGGATTTAAACTCATAATTTCTATTTAAGAATACCTTTAATAATTGATGAAGAGGTGAGTTTTCTGAATAGGTATAAGTAGAATGTCCTGTTTCGTCTTTTCCAATTTTAATATATTCAAAATTAATCTTACTACTATTTTAAAGTATAGGCTTTTCTTTAAATATTTTTTAGTAAGCTATTGACTTAGAGTGTACTATAAGGTGTATGATATATGAAATGAGACTCTAATTTAAAGGAGGAGTATGATGTTATACAGAAAATTTGGAAAGACAAATGAAATGGTATGAACTTTGGGATTTGGATGTATGAGGCTTCCAATTCTTCCAGGAGGGGATCCAACTAAAATAGATGAAGAAAAGGCAATGAAGTTGATTCGTTATGCAATTGATGAGGGAGTAAATTATATAGATACGGCGTATCCTTACCATGGAACAGGTATGCATAAAGGTGGACAAAGTGAACCTTTTGTAGCAAAAGTATTAAAGGATGGATACAGAGAAAAAGTTAAAATAGCTACGAAACTTCCTAGCTGGTTGATAAAAACAAGAGAAGATATGGATAAATACTTAAATGATCAATTACAGAGACTCCACACAGATAGCATAGATTTTTACTTAGTGCATAATCTTAATGTTGGAGTATGGGATACATTAAAACAAGCAGGTATTGCTGAATTTTTAGATCAGGCTATAAAAGATGGAAGAATAAAATATGCAGGATTTTCATTCCAC
This sequence comes from Clostridium magnum DSM 2767, assembly GCF_001623875.1. GTDB lineage: Bacteria > Bacillota > Clostridia > Clostridiales > Clostridiaceae > Clostridium_AM > Clostridium_AM magnum. The sequence continues at coordinate 546,440 of NZ_LWAE01000002.1, forward strand.
GATAAAATAGATTTGTTTAAAGAAATAGTAGATTATTACGATTGGTCATTCTGCCAAATACAATATAATTATATAGATGAGGATTTTCAGGCGGGAACGGAAGGCTTGAAATATGCTGCTGAAAGAGGTTTAGGAATTACAATTATGGAGCCGCTAAGAGGTGGCAAGCTTGTAGCCAATCTTCCAGAGGAAGCTAAAAATGCTTTTGATAAAGCAGATATAAAAAGAACTCCAGTGGATTGGGCATTGAGATGGGTATGGAATCATCCAGAAGTATCTGTTATTTTAAGCGGTATGAATGAGATGAATCAAGTTGTGGAAAATATAAAGACAGCAAGTGAAGTAGAGGTAAACTCAATGACAGAAAAGGAATTAAAGATAGTTGAGGAAGTAAAAACTATTATTAAGAATAAAATGAAAGTAAATTGTACAGCCTGTGAATACTGTATGCCTTGCCCAGCAGGAGTGAATATTCCTAAATGTTTCACCTTTTATAATAACTACCATATGTTCGGCAAAGAGGAGAGCTATGATCGTTTCCTTACAGCTCAGCAGAAGGCGTCAAGTTGCGTAGAGTGTGGTAAATGTGAAACTCATTGCCCACAGGGTATTTCAATTCGTCAAGAATTGAAAAATGTTAGATCAGTATTTGAATAACTTTCACAAATTGCCTAATGAATTGGGAAACATAGTAAGGAGTTCTTAAAAGAATGTCTTCAACAAGGTAGGTGTTTTTATTGATAATTGATTGCCACATACACATTGCTCATAATACATTATTCAAAAAAAAGGAATGGAATAGCTCCACAATCGACTTTAAAATAGACTGCCTTACAAGGATTTTAAAAGAGTATAAAAAAAATAATATACTTGCACTAAGGGATGGTGGAGATGGAATATTTGCTTCCTGTCTAGCACGGGAAATTGCAACAAAAGAAGGAATAATATATAGAACTCCGATATTTGGAATTTGTAAAAAAGATCACTATGGATCATTTTTAGGAAGATCTATTTCTGGAATTGATGATTTTAAAAGAGAATTTGAGGTTTTAAAAGAAAATAAATTAGATCACCTTAAAATAATACTAACAGGAATAGTGAATTTTAATAAACTTGGTGATGTGGGAGAGGTGGCCTTTACATATGATGAGCTAGAATATATGGTAAAAAGTGCAAAGGAATATGGAGTTCCAGTAATGGTACATGCTAACGGCAGTAAAGGAGTATCTGATGCAATAAAAGTAGGAGTTGATACCATAGAACATGGTTTTCTTATTTCTGATAAAGAACTATATGAAATGGCGGAAAAAAAGATGGTATGGGTACCGACTCTTTCTCCACTTGGCAATATACTTCGTGCTAAGGATCCAAATTTTAGAGATCAACTAGATATAATAAGAAAAGTATATGATATACAGACTGAAAATATAAGAAGGGCTTGCGAAATAGGTGTTAAAATCGCCCTTGGAAGTGATGCTGGTGCATACTGTGTTGGACAAGTTTCTGGAATCTTCGATGAAATAAAATATTTTGAGAATATTGGATTTAGAAAAGATACTGTTTTAAAAATGTGCATAGAAAATGGTTCAGAGGCTCTTAAAATATAGATATGGAAGACAGAAGCTTTATAAATACTAAAAGGGAGTTGTTGAAAAATTACTTTAAAGTAGTTTTACAACAACTCCCTTTTAGTATTTAACTAAGCTGAAAAAGTGTATTTAGATTTAAATATGTGGAGAATTATATCATTTAATCAGAATTTTTTTCAATATAATGTATATTAGGTAAAAGTATTCCATCATATGTGTATTTATGATAGTATATAGTATATAGTTTCTTACAGCTTGGGGGGGATTTTAAAGTTATGTTAATTGATAGTATCAAAGTTAATTCAAAAAGCTCTATGAACTCTTTAATAATTAGATCTTTAATGGTGAAATTTTTAACAACATTAAGTTTATCTTTTTTTATTTCCATATTTATACATGATGTTTTTATAAGATATGTGGACATATACCATACAGTTTTAGAGCTAGTTTGTGTATTTATAGCTTTATCAATATTTATATCTGTATGGCATCTATACAATCGCAATCCAGCAAGCTGTAATATACTGGGCTTTGGATTTTTAGCAGTTGCTATTTTTGATTCATTGCATATATTTTATCATTTAAAGTTAAATCTAACCCAAGATTTATATTTTGATTTTTCTACAAAGTTTTGGATATTAGGTAGGGCTACGGAGGCTATTGGCTTATTGTTATCCGTACAAGTAACTATATCAAAATTAAAAAAATGGACAAAACTTTTCATTACACTAGTTCTAATTCTAGGTGTATGCTGTTTTCTATTTATTTACGGTGACTATCTGCCTATATTACTGATAAATCAGGGAGTTACACCTGTAAAGGTGATGTTAGAATATGTAATTATTTCTTTATATGTAATGAGTTTGTATAAGGTGAAAGATAAAATAAATTATAAAGAAGTAATAACATATAAGTATATCTTTATATCTCTTCTTATGAGTGTTTCTTATGAGGTTTGTTTTACTTTATATACTTCTGTAAATTCAATTTCATGGACTTTTGGTCACATATTAAAAATTACGTCTTATTACTTTCTTTTTAAAGGAATTTTTATTAGTACAATAGTTTATCCCTATGAGCAATTAGAGATAGAGCATGGAAGTTTAGAGAAAGCGACCAAAGAACTAAAATATACCAGTGAGACTTTAAGTGATTTACTTGATGCACTTCCAATAGCAGTAAAGGAATACGACGTTAATGGTAAAATAAGATATATTAACAAGAGGTTTGAAGAATTATTTCAATGTAATAGGAGAGATTTATGTGGACTTACAGAGGAAGAGTTTTCTCATAAGTTTCCAAGTAAAATTCTTAAAAATGGAAAGGATACAAAAAATATAGTCAGAATTTATAAAAGAATGAAGAGAGATACCATCAAGCTATCAATAAATTCCAAACAAGTTAGAAATGGTTTATTAGTATTTTTTAGTGAAGTGAAGAAAGATCAGGAACTTGAAAATTTACATATACAAACGGAGACAATACTTGAAGCTGTGGATAGCTGCATATTAATCCTTGATAAGAATAGAAAAATTGTTCTTTGTAATAAAACAGTTGAAGAAGTACTGGAAACAAATAGAGAAGATATTATTGGTATAAATATAGATAAACTAGATGAATTGATAAAGATAAAGGTTGAAGAACCTTCTGACGTTACTTTAAAAGATAATACAAGAAAACAATTTTACCAAGTATCATTATATTCTCTAAAGGGTAATAAAAAAGAACTGATACTTGACTCAACTCCTATTAAAGATGTTGATGGTGATATAATTGGCAGTATAAGTATAGGCAGAGATATAACGGAATATAAAAGAAAACAGCAAAAACTAATACAACAGGAAAAACTGGCACTACTTGGGCAGATGGGAGCAGAAATCGTTCATGAAACTAGAAATTTCCTTACAACAATTAAAGGACGAAGTCAATTAATTGTTGCTGTGACTCTGAAAGAGGATGTTAAGAAGCATGCTTTAAAGATAAATGAGGAAGTTAACGAGGTAAATAGAATTATAAGTGAATTCCTATTTCTTTCAAAGCCAAGAGAGACTGAACTGATGGAAGTTTCTATGTTAGATGTATTTCAGTCTATAGAAAGTATGGTTAAGTCATCCTCTTTAATGAAAGGTATTGATGTTGATTTTCAATTATCTAAAGAAGAACGATATGTTATGTGTGATGAGGCAGAGTTAAAACAAGTTATACTAAATATATGTAAAAATGCTGTAGATGCAATGGCTGATAAAACTAATGCAAAGCTAAAAGTTGAAACTGGTTTTCAAGAGGTAACTAATGAAATGTTTATAAAAATAACGGATAATGGAGTAGGTATATCAGAAGAAAATTTAAAGAAGATAGGAACACCATTTTTTACAACAAAAAAGAGTGGTACCGGTTTAGGCTTAAATGTTTGCTATAAAATAATAAAGGAGCATAAGGGAAGGGTAGAAATAGAAAGTACACTAGGAATAGGAACAATTTTTTCCATTAGGCTCCCTTGTATAGATGATATAGACGATGAAGAGATAATGTTATAGAACGGGTATTTATAAATTTTTATGAATAAAAACTATGCATATAAGTGAGGAAGTTTTGATATGCTCCCTTTATAGTAGACAGTTAAAATGATAAAAACTGTTTCTATAAGGAGAGCATATCATTTTTTTCTATTGTCCATAGCTTTTGTTTTTATATAGTGCTTTTATGCATTTTGCAATAGTACTTTAGTGATTAGAAAACATAATTTATAAGTAAAAATCAAGATCCTAGGAAGCTACCTCCATCTACATGGATAGTCTGACCAGTAATGTAGCTGGAGTCATCAGAGGCTAGATAAACATAAGTAGCCTATAATTTAACGAAGCCAATCTGGGTTTCCAGGGACAAAGGGCCTTGTACCATATTTTTTCCTGAATTCACCAAGAACAGTTGCAATAACAGCCTCATTATCCTTAAAAGTATCTACAGCTTTTATTGATTCCATTTGCTGACTAAAGGGACAGCTGGATATACAAATACCACAGTCAGTTCCATATTGTCTCCATCTAATGTAGCAGGTTTCCTGTTCAATAATCCAATTTAAATGCCCATTACTTTCTTTTTCAGGTTCATTTGAAATAGATTCAGAAGGACATGTAAAAGCACAGTTTTTGCAGAGGCTACAAAAATCTTCAAGTCTACCTCTATGGGTATAAAAATGATAATCTTTAAGTTCTGTTATTCCTACTAATTTTGCACCATACTTTCTAGCGAGACCCTTTATTCTTTTAGTTATAATATTTTTGTTCCCTTGAACCTTTTCAGGATTTACTTTGCCTTCAGATAAATGCCTTATATCCTCTAAAAATTCAAAGGCGCAACTTGCCATAGGAGAGTTTAATGGGTTATAAGTATTAGTGCCTTCACTACAGAGATTGGGTCTTTGTCTTATACTATCATCGATAGCTTTCTTTTCGGGATTTCTACTATAATAATCCGCATAGTCTTCACTTCCTTTTTTATATTGAGCTCTAGCCGACATTGTATCTCTTTCATCAACTCTTTTCATCATATTCCCCCTAAAAATAACTAAGTTAACTATATTTAGCATACTACCTTAGTAAGATGTATTGGAAGGTCTAACTTATGTTATAATTTTATTATTAGAATAAAGTTGATGGTGTTCTAGCAGTAAAGGGGTTGAAGAAAATGGAGATAAAAAATGTAAAAGGAAATACATTTTGTATTGATACTGGTATGACATATATACCTTTTTATAAAATCAATGATGAAGAGATTATTATGTTAGATTCAGGATGGAAAAAGGAGAGAGAAGGCATAGACGAACTCTTAGAAAAAAACAACTTTAAAGTAGTTGGTATAATATGTAGTCATGCTCACATAGACCATGTAGGAAATAATAAATATTTAAAGGATAAATATAACTGCGTTATCGCTATGTCAGCCTATGAAGCTCTCCTATGTAGCTCTACGGTAACTCTAAAGGTTTATTATAGCAATGAAACATTGACTGAGGTTACAGAGCATTTTGGACATATGGTTTGTGAAACGGATATTATGATTTCCAATGAGCAAGATAAAATATATGTATGCGGTATTAAATTCAAAATTCTTCATACACCAGGGCATAGTCCTTCCCACATGTGTATTATTACTCCTGATGATGTTGCCTATATAGCAGATGCTCTCATAAGTTATGAAGTCATGGCAGGAGCTAAGATGCCCTATGCTTATATACTGAGAGAGGATCTGAAAAGTAAAGCAAAGCTTTATGATTTAGAATGCAGTGAGTATGTGGTGGCGCACAAAGGTATCTATAATGATATTACAAAGCTTATTAGTGATAATATAAATTTCTATAAAAATAGAGCTGAAAGGGTATGTGCTATAATAGATGATGCTATGACAATGGAAGAAATTCTTAAGGAGGTTGTCAAAAGATTTAATATTCCTGTAAAAAGCAGATATAAATATGCTCTAATAGAAAGAATGTTAAGGTCTAACGTTGAATATTTAAACGAAATAGGGGATATAGAGTTAAATATGGATGACGGATTTCTTAAATATTCGAGAAATTCATCTAGTATCTAAATTGTAACACAAAAATTACTAGTATATAATAAATATGAGCTGAAAGGTGGGTTTTGGTGATTAGCCGTCATTATAAACAAAACAAAATTAAATTAAAAAAATATATCGGAAGAAATGTAAATATATTAAAAAAACTTAGGGACAGTGAAAATAACTTTCGAAGTTTTTTTGAAACTATTCATGAAATGATTTTTGTGGGAACACTTGATGGAAAAATTATTTATACAAATACAGCAGTATCAGAAAAGCTAGGGTATTCTAGTGAAGAATTAAAAAATATGTATATACTTGATGTACATCCAGAACAGTATAGAAAAGAAGCTGAAATAATACTTTTAAAAATGCTAAAAAAAGAGCTAAGTATATGCCCAATTCCGTTAAATAGGAAAGATAATAAGTTACTTCCTGTAGAAACTCGTGTTTGGTTTGGAAAATGGGATAATAAAGATGTTATTTATGGATTATCAAAAGACTTATCCTTAGTTCAAGCTGAGCATGATAAATTTCAAAAACTTTTTGAAAGTAATCCATGTCCAATGGTTATAACCGAAATTGGCAGTAGCAAAGTAATGCAAATTAATGAAGCTTTTGTTGAGAAAATTGGCTATGAAAGAAGTGAAATTATTGGGAAAACAACGTATGAATTAAATCTTTTTCCTGATTATATTCGCAAAAAAGAATTGGAAAAACAGATCGTTAATAAGGGGAGTATTAAAAACGAGGAATTGGAAATCTACTCAAAAAATGGTGATAAACTCACAGGACTATTTTCTGGTGAATTATTAAATTATATAGGGCATGAATTTTTTCTCACGGTAATGACAGATATAACACAGCGTAAATACGCAGAACAGCAGCTAAAAAACAAATTAGAGGAGTTAAATGTATTTTTTGATGTAGCTTTAGATTTATTATGTATAGCAGATTTAGATGGCAAGTTTTTAAAGTTAAATCGACATTGGGAAGAAGCACTTGGTTATTCGTTACAGGAGTTAGAGGAAAGAAAATTTATGGATTTTATCCATAATGAAGACATACAAAGTACTAAAGAAGCTATGAAGGACTTAAGTTTAAGTAAAATAATATCTAATTTTGTGAATAGATATCGCAGTAAAAATGGAGACTATAGATGGATAGAGTGGAGATCGATTGCTTTTAATAATCGCATTTATGCAGCAGCTCATGATATTACTGACAGAAAAATAAGGGAACAGGAATTATTTAATGCAAAAAAGGAAGCTGAAGTTGCGAATTTGTTGAAAAGTCAATTTCTTGCTAATATGTCCCACGAAATTAGGACACAAATGAATGGAATTATAGGTTTTTTACGACTTCTAGCTGAAACAGAGCTTAATGATGATCAGAGGAGTTATTTAAATGACATAATAAATGCATCTGAAAATCTTACATATATTATTAATGATATTTTAGATATTTCAAAGATTGAGTCTGGTAAGATGGGATTAGAGGAGACTGAAATTAATTTAAAAACTATTATTGAGGAAGTAGTTTTATTATTTCAGCCATCAGTAAATAGTAAAAAAAATAGTATTAATTTATTAATACATTCTGATGTTCCGTTAAAACTTAAGGGTGATAACATAAAGATAAAACAAATATTTAATAACTTGATAAGTAATGCAAATAAGTTTACAGAAGAAGGGAATATAAGTATAACTGTAAAAAAAATAAGTGATAATAGTGATAAGGTGATTATAGGGGTAGCTGTTGAAGACAATGGAATTGGCATTGAAAAAGATAATATTAAAAAATTATTCAACCCCTTTGTACAAGCAGATGCATCAACTACTAGAAAGTATGGAGGTTCTGGACTAGGATTATCTATAACTAAGAAAATTATTCAGATGATGAATGGAAAAATTAAAGTTAAAAGTGAATTGGGGAAGGGGTCAAAATTCTCTTTTTATATAGAATTATTAAGATGTGAAGATGATGATATGTTAGTTATTAATAGCACTGAAGATAATGCAAGGAAATTACTTGCAATAAATAGTAATTCTGAAACTAAATATACAGATAATAAGAAGTACGAAAAAAGACGTATAAACACATATAAAAATCCTCTATCTGTTTTAATTGCTGAGGATAATGAGATCAACAGAAAATTATTAATTAAAATATTACATAATGAAGGTTTTTCTTGTGAATGTGTTGAGAACGGTAGGTTAGCTGTGAAAAAATGTTTGAGTAAAAAGTATGATATTGTTTTTATGGATTGCCAAATGCCTATGATGGATGGTTATAGAGCATCACTTTTAATCAGAGAGTTAAGTGAAGAATATATACCCATTATCGCTATGACTGCTAATGCAATGAAAGGTGATAAAGAAAAATGTATTGAGGCCGGAATGACCGGTTATCTAAGTAAACCAATTGATATTAATAAGCTGAAGCTTATACTATCTAAATATGTTGATAACCAAGTAAAAATAAAAAAAGCAATTGCAGAAAAAACTACACTGAGATTTCACGATATAGTATTAAAAATTGTTAGTGAATTGAATTTTACCAAAGAAATAGCAGAAGAGCTATTGATGGATTTTATACAAACAATGCCTAAGTTACTAGATGATTTGGAAAATGCTCTATATGATAAGGATTATTCGGAGGTTACTAGAATTTCACATGGTATTAAAGGTGCAGCAAGCAATCTTCGTATACAAGAATTAGCTAAAGTTTGTTTTGAGTTAGAAAAAAAATCCAAATTACAAAATCTAGAGTTATGTACTATTGGGATTAAGGATATAAACAATATATATTTTAATTTATATATGGATCTTAGCAAAAGAGACCTGAGAGAGGAAAAAAATGATTAAGATTTTATTAGTTGATGATATGAGAATTGTACGAGAATGTTTAAAAATGATTATTGAAAAGAATAGTGATTTTGAAGTGGTTGGCAGTGCTTGTAATGGACTTGAAGCTATTGAAATGTGTAAAAAATGCAAACCAGATGTTATTTTGATGGATGTTATCATGCCTGAACTAAATGGTATTGATGCGATAATGAAAATAAGAGAGGAAAATAAAAAAGTAAAGATCCTTGTTTTATCTTCAATAGGAGATGAGGATAATATTATGAAATCAATTAAAAATGGTGCAGATGGGTATGTGCTAAAGGATATAGGAGCAGAAGAACTTATATTAGCAATACAATGTATAAATAAAGGTTTGAGTTTTGTTCATAAAAATGCATATAGTATTAATATTTCAAATAATTCAGATAAAATGAATAAAATAAACTCGGAAAAACAAATAAAGATAAACAGCATTTTTAATGAGCTCACAAATCGAGAAAAGAGTGTTCTTGAATTGGTAGCTGAAGGAATGTCAAATGAAGAAATAGCGGTAGCACTTAATATTTCTGAAGGAAGAGTAAGAAATGTGGTTTCAATTCTAATTTCAAAATTTATGCTTAATAGCAGAACTCAATTGGCTGTAACAGCAGTAAAGTTTTATTTATAGGTAAGGCTTATTGAAAAAATACTTTCTATATATTTATAAAAACTGTGAAGTTTTTAATATTACAATAAAAATTTCACGGTTTTTTGTGACATTTGACACTATTCTACATTTGGATATATGTGTATAATTCTTAATAGTATGGATGTACTTCTACTTAATTTATATAAGATTTTAAAATTTTATAGAGTTGGAAGCGATGAAAAATTTCCTATATATGGGCACCTGGGAAGTTTAGAGTTAGTGGTGCACCCTGCCAACAATTAATTTAACATTAATTGTTGGCATTTTTATATACAAAATTTCCTGGGAAAAGAATCAGATTTAAAAACAGTTGTTGAATATAATTAACGACAGCTTATAGGGAGTGAATGAGTATAATGATAGATAACATTAAATTTGGTAATAAGATAAGAATACTTGCAGTGTCATTGCTAGCATTAATATTTTTAATTGGAATCATTGGGTGCATTGAATTAAAGAAGGATAATGATGAAATGATCTCTATGTATAAGGATAGGCTTCTTGCAATTGAGTATTTAAATGATAGTCGTGCTCATGCCAGAGCCATTGAGGCAGATATTTATTATATTATTATAAATGTAAATAATAAAGAGAAACAAAACGAAAAAATGATGGATATTGAAAAAAGAAAAGTAGAATTTAATGAAAATTTAAGTAAGTATAAAAACATAAAAATGGATGAATTTTCAAAAAAGTCAATAATGATAACGGAAAATAACTTAGAGAAATATAGATCAGGAAGAGATGAAGTACTAAAGCTTGCATTGGAAGGGAAACAAAAAGAGGCACTAGAACAGTATGTTGCCATTGAAAGTTCAGCTGATGATTTTCAAAATGATTTGAAAGGTTTAGCAGAATATAATGTAAAGCTTGCAGATAAAACCAAAATTCAAAATGACACTGATTACAGAAATACAATATTTTTGTTTCTTTCAATAATTATATTTTCTATTATTATAGCATTTATAATATCACTAGTCATCACAAGAAATATAGTAGTACCTCTTGGAATTGTTTTAAGTCAACTGGGAGTAATATCTAGTGGAGATTTTACTACTAAGATTTCTGATAAGTTCATGAAGAGAAAAGATGAGATTGGTAGTATTTCCAGAGCTATCTACAACCTTCAGGAGTCATTAAAACCATTGATAGAAAAGGTAAGCAATAGTGCAGAAAACATAGAAAATGTAGTAGAGATGGTGAAAAATGAAATCTTTGATTTAAATGTAAATATTGAAGAAGTATCTGCAACAACGGAAGAAGTATCAGCAGCTATGGAGGAAACAGCTGCTTCTTCAGAAGAGATGGCAGCTACCTCGCAGGAAATAGAAAAGGCGGTACACTCTATAGCAGAAAAATCACAAAAAGGAGCAGAGCAGGCAGGAGAAATAAATAAAAGAGCTGAGGAAACAAAGGAAAGAGTGAAAGTATCCCAAGAGAAAGCTCATGAAATATTTGTAAATACCAAAGATAAACTTGAAAAAGCTATCGAGCAGTCAAAAGTAGTAGAGCAGATAAATATTCTTTCAAAAGCCATTATGCAAATAACAGAACAGACAAATATTCTCGCATTAAATGCCGCTATTGAAGCAGCAAGAGCAGGTGAACAAGGAAGAGGATTTGCAGTGGTATCAGAAGAGATAAGAAAGCTTGCAGAAGAATCAAAAAATGCAGTAGTTGAAATACAGAATATAACAAGTAAAGTAACAGAAGCGGTAAAAAATCTTTCGGAACATTCCAATAATCTTTTATCGTTTATGTCCACAGATGTTGATAAGGATTATAAAACAATGATGGAAGTAGCAGACAAATATAGTTATGATGCTAAATTTGTAGATAGTCTTTTAGAAGATTTCAGTTCAACATCAGAAGAACTTTTAGCATCCATAAGTGATATATTAAAAACTATAGATGGAGTAGCTATGGCAGCTAATGAAGGAGCGGGAGGCACAACAGATATTGCAAACAGAATATCAGATGTTAATGATAAGTCTAATGATGTACTGGAACATGTACTAAAAACTAGAGAAAGTGCCGATGAATTAAAAATAAACATTTCTGAATTTAAAATTTAAAATTTTTATAGAATTGGAAACAATGAAAAATTTCCTTCCTTCTCTTTTATAAAAAATCATTAATTCCAGTTAATGTGTATCAAAAATGAGAAAAAAATCTCAATTTGAGATCGATTTTATATCAAATTGAGAAAATTCACAATCTTACCACAAGTTTTCGGGGTTATAACATTGGCATAAGAATTGCTATATATAATTATAGTTTGAGATAAATTTTAAGCCCTAAACCCTAAAATAAAATTACTTAAGATCAGCCCTCCTGAACTTAAGTAATTTTTTTATTTTATTCTATTCAAGTTTCATATTTATTAATACAAATGGCAAGCTACTTGGTGACTATTATCTAAAGTCTTTAGCAGAGGTTCCTTTTCCTTACATATGTCCATACATTTAAAACATCTAGTATGGAATCTGCATCCCTTCGGAGGATTTAGTGGGCTTGGTACATCGCCCTTTAATATAATTCTGTTCTTTTTCTTTTTAGGGTCAGGAACTGGAATAGCGGACAAAAGAGCTTGAGTATAAGGATGTTTAGGATCACTGTATAAATTTTTATCATCAGCTAACTCTACAAGCTTTCCAAGGTACATAACTCCAACTCTGTCGCTTATATGTTTTACTACATTAAGACCATGAGCTATAAATAAGTAAGTTAAATCAAATTCCTTCTGTAAATCTTTCAGCAAATTAAGCACCTGAGCTTGGATAGAAACGTCAAGAGCAGATACTGGTTCATCACATATAATAAGACTGGGATTAACTGCAAGAGCCCTTGCTATACCGACTCTTTGCCTTTGTCCACCGCTAAATTCATGTGGAAATCTGTTTCTGTGGTAAGACGAAAGACCAACACAATCTAATAGTCTTAGTACATTCTTTTCTATTTCTCCTTTTAGACATATATTGTTTATCTTCATAGGTTCAGCAATTATATCACCAATAGTCATTCGTGGATTCAAAGAAGCATAAGGATCTTGGAATATAATCTGTATTTCTTTAGATAAGCTTCTTTTTTTAGAACCTTTTAAGTTACATATATCCTGTCCTTGAAAGATGACTTCACCAGAAGTTGGCTTTAAAAGATTAACAAGCATCTTTCCAGTAGTAGATTTTCCACAACCGGATTCACCAACAAGACCTAAAGTCTCCCCCTTATATATGTCAAAGGAAACATCGTCTACTGCTTTTACATAAGAATTTTTTTGGGATAAAAATACATTTTCTACATGAAAGTATTGTTTTAGATTTTTAACTTGCAATAAAGCTTCCATAGCTAATCTTCCCCTTTCTGCTCATATAAGAAGCATCGTACTTGCCTATCCTTATGCTGTAATAGTGGAGGCATAGATTCTTTACAGATAGCCATGCATTTATGGCACCTATCACTAAAGGCGCAACCCTCTGGCATCTCTAGGGGATTAGGTACAGTACCAGGTATCATAAACAATCTATCTCTATCCTCATCTATTTTTGGAATGGAATTTAAAAGACCTATAGTATATGGATGCATTGGGTTTTCGAATAATTTATTTACAGGAGCTTTTTCAACTACTTTTCCACAATACATAACTACGACTCTATCAGCTACTTCAGCAACTACTCCTAAATCATGGGTTATTAACATTATAGAAGTATTAAATTTTTCTTTTAATTTAAGCATGAGGTCAAGTATTTGTGCCTGTATAGTAACATCTAAAGCGGTAGTAGGTTCATCGGCAATTAAAAGTTCTGGATTACAAGCAAGAGCCATGGCGATCATAACACGTTGTCTCATTCCTCCGCTGAGTTGATGAGGAAAATCATCAATTCTTTTTTCTGGTGAAGGTATACCAACTAACTCAAGCATCTTTACAGCTTCCTTTTGAGCATCCTTTTTGTTCATATTTTTATGTTTTATAAGAGCTTCCGATATTTGCTTTCCTATAGTATATACTGGGTTAAGACAAGTCATGGGCTCCTGAAATATCATGGATATTTTATTTCCTCTTAGCTGCTGAATTTCTTTTTTACTTTTTTTTAGTAAATCTTCTCCGTTAAATAGGATTTCTCCATCTATTACTTTTCCAGGAGGGTCTGGAATAAGCCCCATTATAGAAAGAGAAGTTACACTTTTTCCGCTGCCGGACTCACCAACTATTGCAACTACTTCACCTTTTTCTATATCGAAGTCTACTCCATCTACAGCATTAACTAATCCGCCTTTTACTTTAAATTGGGTCTTTAAATTCTTAACTTCAAGTAACATATAACAGCTACCTCCTAACTACTTACGAAATTTAGGGTCTAATGCATCTCGCAGTCCATCTCCAAAAAGGTTAAATGCTAATACTGTTACTGTAATGGCGATTCCTGGAAACCATACTAAATAAGGTGCATTAAAGAAATACCCTCTACCAGAGCCAAGCATACTTCCCCATTCAGCATAAGGAGGTTGAACTCCAAGTCCTAAAAAACCTAAAGCTGAAGTTTCAAGGATAGCTGTAGATACTCCCAAAGTTGCTCTAACTATAATAGGAGACATTATATTAGGTAATATGTGTTTAAATATTATAGCTAAGTCATTATTTCCAATTACTTTAGCAGCCTGTACATATTCACTGTCTCTTACAGATAATATGCAACCTCTAACTATTCTTGCATACTCAGGTATAGTAACTATACTTATGGCTATTATGGCTTTATCAATACCTTTTCCAAGAGCACTCATAAAAGCTATAGCTAGTAATAGTGAAGGGAAAGCAAGGATCATGTCCATAAATCTCATTACTATTAAATCTATTTTACCGCCATAATATCCAGCTAAAGAACCAAAAATAGTACCTAAGGATAATGCTATAGCCACTGAAATTATGCCTACCCTAAGAGATATTCTTGTACCATCTATTATTCTGCTTAATATATCTCTTCCTTGCTCATCTGTTCCAAACCAGTGAGACGATGAGGGTGGCTTTAAACTATCAGATAAGCTTCCTAAATAAGGATTATAAGGCATAATCAGTTTTCCAAATATGGATACTAGTACTAGAAACAATATTATGCAAAGCCCTAAAGTAGCAGCTTTATTTTTTAAAATTATTTCAAAAGTATTTTTAAAAAAGGAAAAATTACTTTTATTTTTTTCATTCTGCGATACTTCTTTAGATGTTTCATATTCCATTTTTATACCTCCATTCACAAGGTTAAGAATATTTAATTCTAGGGTCTAATAGGCCGTAAATTAAGTCTACTAAAAGATTCACGCTGACAAATATAACAGCCATAAGCATTACTGCTCCTTGTACTACAGGGTAGTCTGATTTTAAAATAGCCTCTATGGTATAGCTTCCTATACCAGGCCATGCAAATACCGTTTCAGTGAGCACGGCGCCACCAAGTAGAGATCCAAGTTGAAGCCCTATAACTGTTATTATAGGTATAAAAGCATTTTTAAGAGCATGTCCTATTATGATCTTTCTTTCACCAAGGCCCTTTGCCCGTGCAGTTCTTATGTAATCCTGGCCTATAACTTCAAGCATAGTAGATCTTGTCATACGGGCTATTATGGCAGTAGAATATGCAGCAAGAGCTATGGCTGGAAGCATTAGATGTTTTATGGAATCTTGAAGAGCAGCCATATTTCCTGTAAATATGCTATCTAATATATAGAAGCCTGTAATATGGACTGGTTCCATACCTACTTGTATTCTTGAAGAGACAGGTAGTATATGAAGCTGTAATGAAAAAATTACTATTAATATAAGCCCAAGCCAAAATATTGGCATAGAAACTCCAAGAAGAGCACCTAACATACTTATATAATCTACTATAGAGTTTTGTTTTATAGCAGATATAACACCTATAGTTACTCCTACTATAGAAGCAATTATTATGGCAGTGAAGGCTAGTTCAACGGTAGCCGGTAAACGGGTAGTTAACTCACTCCATACAGAGGTTTGAGTTATTAATGAATTACCGAAATCTCTATGTAAAAGTCCCTTTAAAAAATCTAAATATTGAATGTATAAAGGATTGTCTAATCCAAGTTGTTTACGAAGAGCTGCAATTTGATCTGCAGAGGCATGTTGACCTAAAATTATAGAAGTAGGGTCAGAAGTAAGTACATGCATAATTACAAATACTATTATGGATACTCCAATTAAAACAGGTACCAAAAGAGTTAATCTTTTTAATACATATTTTATCATTTTTAATCCTCCTCATAGCGATTAAACTAATGTTATTATATATAAAGGAAATACCTTTAAGGTATTTCCTTTATATATAATAATATGAACTTTACGGTATGTGAATAATGTTGTATTTTAGTCTTTTGTAATTACTATTATGTGCTGAACAACGTTCATTAAATAGCAATTAAAAATTAAACTAATTTTTATCTACATTTTGAAAAAATATTGGACCTGTAGAGTGAACTTTAAAATTAATTACCTTTGATGAGTACGCAGCCATAGATTGAGCATAGGATATTGGAATCCAAGGAGCATCTTTAGCTGTTATATCTTGAATTTGTCCATAAATTTTATTTCTTTCATCACCATTTGGAGTAGATCTTCCTTTTGCAAGCAATTGATCTACTTGAGTGTTACTATATTTTGCAGAGTTTAAAGTCGATTTAATCTCTTTTGAATCAAATAAGGATAAGAAATTATCAGCATCACCATTATCACCGTTCCATCCATAGCAGAACATATCACCTTCACCTTGAGCAAGTTTGTCTTTGTATTCTTTCCAAGGATATACATCTATGGTAGTAGTAACACCAATTTTAGCTAAGTAAGCTTGTACAGATTCTGCTAGTTTTTGTCCATTAACAGGGTTGTATGGTCTTGGATTTGAGTAAGTGATCATCTTAATACTTAAGTTTTCTTTACCTAATTCTTTTAACATTGCTTTAGCTTTATCTGGATTATATTCATAAGGTTTAACGTCTTTACTGTATCCTGGAATAAATGATGGTAGCGGACTATTAGCAACATCAGAGTAACCTTGATATAGTTGCTTAACAAGTTCATCCCTATTTATAGCATAGGAAAGAGCTTCTCTTAATTTAGGATCATTAAATGGTGCTCTTGAACACATGAAACCTAAATAATTGATATTCATACCTTTGTTTTGAAATATATTCATCTTGCTTTCTTTTAGTTTATTTATATCATTAGGGTCTAAACCATCTATTGCATCTACGGAGCCTGCTATAAGTTCACTAGCACGAACAGAATTTTCCTTTATAAATTTAAATACAACCTTGTCCAATTTTGCTTTAGTACCCCAATAATCATTATTCTTTTCTAATTCTATAGATTGACTTTTAGTCCATTTAACAAATTTAAAAGGACCTGTACCTACAGGGTTTTCCATCATCTTATCTCCAGACTTTTTAGCAGCAGTTGGGCTAACCATTGGGGCAGCTAAAGACATAGCAAGATTTGCTAAGAAAGGAGTATAAGGCTCTTTTAAAGTTATTTTTACAGTATAATCATCAACTTTTTCTACCTTACTAACTTCTCCAAAAGTGAAAGAAGCATATGGCATATCCTCTTTTGCTTTTGGTGGTATTTGACGCTGTATGTTATAAACCACCGCATCTGCATTAAATGGTGTTCCATCGTGGAATTTTACATTTTTACGAAGATTAAAGGTATAAACCTTTCCGTCAGCGCTTATATCCCATTTTTCTGCAAGACAAGGCTGAATTTCAGTTGAATCTTCTTTGTAAGCAATAAGGCCTTCATATACATTAACTATTACTTTTGCTGATTCACCATCATCAACATAGGCTGGATCTAATCCCCTAGGATCTGATCCTTGAGCAAAAATTAAAGTTTTAGGTGAGTTACTGTTTTGAGAAGTAGCAGTGCTGCCGCCACAACCGGTAAAAAAAGTGGCAGCTAAAAATGTAGCCATTATAGATGATAAAAATTTTTTCTTCATTATAATCTTCCCCCTACTTTGGTTATTAAATGTTATTGCATTTTTTATAAATTAATTTTTAATAGAAAAAATTAATAAAAGAACAAAAGAAAACGTATAGAAATATTATATTATTAAACGTTCTTAGTAATTAGTTTATATTATACCACTTTAAACCAAAAATTCAATGTTTTGTTTTTAATTTATACTTTTGTAAATTAAGTAATTAAATGTGTTGCATAATTTTAAATAAAAAGAATAAAGTTGTAATAATACGTTTATTAGTAGGGGAGTGAGTAAGTTGGATAATTTGAGCATAATTTTGTTTATAAAAGGAATTTTTAGTACTAAAATAGGGACTATCATTTTTTTCATTGAAATAATATTGTTTATAGCAGATATAATTTTTTATACTATAATTTACAGACATTTAGTACAAGTTAATAAATCTATAGATAATCAGTCTTTTAAGCCTTTTAAAGATTTAATAGCTAGATATGAGAATTTAATAAAAGAATCATCAAATCATGTCAATACTCAGTCCTATATAGAAGCATACTTTTCTAAGTATAAAATTTTTAAAAAAGTAAATACCCCATTAATAAATATTGTTCACATAATACAAATGACCATACCTGTGTTTATTCTTATGGGAGTATTGGGCACATTTACAGGATTAACTGTGTCATTAAACTCCTTAAAAATGGGAGATATTTCTATTGATATTACAAAGATTGGGCCTATATTATCAGGTATGGGAGTAGCCTTTAATGCAAGTATAGTAGGTATAACCTTCTCATTAATACTTACTGTTGCCACTAAAGTATTTAATGTAGAACAGCTGCTTATAAGCATTGTGTCAAAATTAGAAAACTATATGGACAACAAATTACGCAACAGATATTCAAGAGAATTATTTAGTCAAATAACTGAGGCTGTGGAAAAGTTATCTAACTCTACACAACACTCAATTGATGAAATGAAAGAAAGTATTTGCTTTTGTTTAAATGGCACAAAAGAAACTTTTGAAAATGCAATAAACAAGCTTTCTGAATCAAACAACAAAACTATAGAAGCTTTAAACTTTAATATTAGTGAAGTTGCAAAGGAGTCAAAAGAAGCAATTATATTATATACAAATAATTTAGCTTCTTCTAATAACAGAACAATAAATGAGTTAAATTCAAATGTTAGCATAGCGATGAATAAATCAATAGAGGTAATAAAAGAGGTGTATGATTCAGTACAGGGACTTTATATATTTTCACAGCAATTTGAGCAGGCAACTTCCTATATAAATAACTTTAATGGACAGCTAAAATCATCTGTAGAAAGTTTCCAAGTTTTATTTAAAAGCTTCAGTGGTTTTATAAGTATATTTAAGAAAGGAATGGATGATTTAGACAAAAAATTAGAGTTTTTAGGTGGTTGTGTAGATGATATAAAACACCAGCAGAGAAGAGTGGATCAAAGCTATGGTTCTATATTTGATAAATTAGGTAAATTAAGTGATGACTTTTACTCATCTCTTAAAGATTTAAATTATGTTCAAAAGACTTTTTTAGATCAAATCAAGTCTTCTTACGATGATTCAAGTAAAATATACTTGGAACAAATGAACAGATTAAATAGTAATTTGAAATTAATGTTAGACAAACTTACTGATAGTATGTCATCTAATATTAAGGAGTTAGATAACTATGCTGAAAAGCAGAAAAATAATATAGACAACATCATTAGTAATTTTGAATCTATTATGGAAGAAAGATTTAATAAAATTCTTAATAATATATCAGAGATACAGATGGATTTTATTAAAGAATTTAAGAGTTCTTATGATGAAACAGGATTAAAATACATAAGTGAAGTATCGGATTTTAATGTTATTCTTAAGGTATTTTCGGATAAGTTTACAAATAATATATCAAAAAATATTTTAAAGTTATCTCAGCTATTTGAAAAAGAAAAGGAATTTATATTAGACATGAGTGAAAAGTATGGAAATGTGCTGCAGTACTGCGACAATATTAATGGAGAATATATAAAACAAACAAAACTAGCAAATAATTCTTTTAATAGCATGGATGAGAATTTTAAGGATTTATCCTTATACTTTAGATATATGGAAAAACGGCAGAAAGAAGTTTTAGATGGATATAATGCAATTAATAGTAATATGGAAGGGATTCGGGATTATTTAACCAGTCAAAATGAAGAGCAGAGCAGAATCTACTCCGAAATTAAAGATAGCATGAAAGAGTACTTAGAGGAACATGAGAATATGTTGTCTAGTAATATAGTTCAACTAACTAATAGTATAAATGAGCAGAATAATTTAATGAGTTCCACTGCAGCAACTATAAACAATTTAGCTAGTTCAATCAGCGAAAGTAAGGAACAAAATTCTATTGAATCCTCACCAGAGTAATTATAAAGGTGTGATAAGATGTTTACAAAATATAGTAAATTAATAGGGACCAGCAAAGAGGATGGAAATATATGGCGTACCTTTACAGATCTACTGAGCACTATATTGTTATTTATACTTCTATTTCTTGTTTATAGTAACATAATAAAACAGGGAGAAATAGACGCAACAAAGCATAGGGTTGAACAGATTATTGGGTTAAGACAAAGTATTATTGAAGATATGAGAAACACCTTTAAAAGCGCAGGATTAGATATTGATATTGATAAGAAAACTGGAGATATAATATTTAGCAGTGATGTTCTATTTGAATTTAATAAATCAGATATAAAGCCAGAATTTAAAGATAACCTTAATAAATTTATACCTCAGTATGTAAAGGTACTTCTTTCACCTAAGTATAGTGATTCTATTTCGGAAATAGTTATTGAGGGACATACAGATGATGTAGGGGAGTATAACTATAATATGGATCTATCACAAAAAAGGGCAAATAGTATTGTAAACTATATATTGAGCAGTGATTTTAAGGTTATAGATGATTCAAAAAAACAAAGTCTAAGATCTTTAATTACGGCAAATGGTAAATCTAACAGCAGATTAATTAAAAATGCAGATGGTACAGTAAATGGTGATAAGTCCCGTAGAGTGTTGTTTAAGTTCCGCTTAAAGGATGAGGAGTCAATTAAGGAATTAGACGAAATCTTAAAAGAATAAAAATGTAATTTAGAGTGTACCAGATATTTATATTTCTTTCTAAAATAAACGTTGAGGTATCAATAAAAAAGTTAATGCTTAATGATGAAGTGTTAGCTTTTTTTTGTCCTCTTAAACCCATCATAAAAAGCCTAGAGTCGTTTAAGTATAATAAATCAAATCTAATGAAATTATTGGATAAGATATCTGGTGTTGTGAAGAAAGATGTTGATAAAGTAATTACCATAATTTAACCATATCCTTTAAGTTACAGTTTGTAGTATATTTAAAATAGAGATACATTTTAGAATTGTAAGAATTATTAAGGGGTACTTATTTGTGAGGGGTGATTAATGTGAAGAGGGGTATAAATAAGATAGCTATTTTTATCAGTATGGTTTGTATATTCTGTGTAATAAGCTTGGATTACAATTATAAAGAAGTCAAATCAGAAGAAGCAACTCCAAAAGTAATAGCACATAGAGGATATAGTATTGATGCACCTGAGAATACGATAAAAGCTATAATGTTAGCAGCAGAAAATAAGTCAGATTATGCTGAATTTGATGTCCAACAAACAAAAGACGGTATACCTGTTCTTTTACATGATAAAAGTTTAAAGAGAACAGCAGGCATAGATAAGGAGTTGTCACAGGTAAATTATTCAGAAATAAAAGATATAGATATTGGAAACGTTTATTCTAAAAGATATAAAGGGGAAACAATACCCACATTAGAACAAGTGATGAAGATAACTAAGGGAAAGATAAAGCTGGATATAGAGTTGAAAATGTATAAAAATAATTATGATTTACCAAATAAAGTGGTAAAGCTTATTGAGGAAAATGATTTCTTGGATAATAGTATAGTAACGTCCTTTGATTACAATGCTCTAGTTAAGGTTAAAACTTTAAATCCTAAAATTAGGACAAGCTTAATTGTGTCTTCAAGATTTAATTATAAACCATCAAAATGGATTGATATATATAGTTTAAAAGACTCAATTATAACAGAGAGTCTTATATATGATATCCATAGGGATAAAAAACAAATTCATGTTTGGACATTAAACAGTAAATATGATATGGCTAAGTTTATAAGGTTAGGAGTAGACGGTATTATAACAGATAACCCTCAAGCTTATACAGACGCAATTGATGAGGGGGTAGAGGAGTATCCCATACAGTAATTTGAGTGAGTAAAAAAAGCAGGATAAGATAAAAACCTTCACCTGCTTTTCATATTTTGAAGTGGGTATATTATAAGCTATTGCTATTTATCTAAAATTGTTTAGAATAATCCACCTATTACGCCGTCTTGATTAACATCAATTTTCTCAGCTGCTGGAACTTTAGGAAGTCCTGGCATCTTCATGATTGCTCCAGTTAAAGCAACAACAAAACCTGCTCCTGCTGAAATTGTTACCTGTCTTACTGTTACAGTAAATCCTGTTGGTCTTCCAAGTTTAGTTTGGTCATCAGTTAAAGAATACTGAGTTTTTGCCATACATATTGGAGTTTTTCCAAACCCATTCTTCTCTAACTCATCAATTTCTTTGTTAGCTTGATCTGCAAATAAAACATCATCTGCACCGTAAACTTTTTGAGCTATAGCTCTTATTTTTTCTCTTATTGGAAGTTCTGCATCGTAAGCAAATTGGAAGTTGTTTTCTCCTGCTTCGATTAATCTTATTACTTCTTTAGCAACTTCTACTCCGCCTTCTCCGCCTTTTGCCCAAACTTCTGATAACTTAACATTTACACCAAGCTCTTTACATTTAGCTTCAACTAAATCTAATTCTGCTTTTGTATCAAATGGGAATGCGTTTATTGCAACTACTGCTGGTAATTTAAATACCTTAGTTATGTTTTCAACATGTTTCAATAAGTTTGGAAGTCCTTTTTCAAGAGCTTCTAAGTTTTCATTATTTAAGTCAGCTTTTGCTACTCCACCATTGTATTTTAATGCTCTAACTGTAGCAACTATAACTACTGCATCTGGTTTTAATCCAGCCATTCTGCATTTGATGTCTAAGAATTTTTCAGCTCCAAGGTCAGCACCGAAACCTGCCTCAGTAACTACATAATCTGCAAAGTGTGTAGCCATTCTTGTAGCCATTATTGAGTTACATCCATGAGCTATGTTTGCAAATGGTCCACCATGTACAAATGCTGGTGTTCCTTCAAGAGTTTGAACTAAGTTTGGTTTTAATGCATCTTTAAGTAATGCTGCCATAGCACCTTGAGCATTTATTTGTCCAGCTGTTACTGGAGCTCCTGCTCTTGTATATCCTATAACTATTCTAGCAAGTCTTTCTTTTAAATCAGTTATACTACTTGATAAGCAGAAAATAGCCATTATTTCTGAAGCAACAGTGATGTCAAATCCATCTTCTCTTGGCATTCCGTTAGCTTTTCCGCCCATACCATCAACAACAAATCTTAATTGTCTGTCGTTCATGTCAACACATCTTCTCCAAACTATTCTTCTTGGATCGATGTCTAGAGCATTTCCGTGATATATATGGTTATCTATCATTGCTGCCAATAGATTGTTAGCTGCTCCAATTGCATGGAAGTCACCAGTAAAGTGTAGGTTAATATCTTCCATTGGAACAACCTGTGCATATCCACCACCAGCAGCTCCACCTTTAACACCAAATACTGGTCCTAAGGATGGCTCTCTTAATGCAACTATTGTATTTTTTCCTATTTTTGATAAAGCATCAGCTACACCTATTGATGTAGTAGTTTTACCTTCTCCAGCAGGTGTTGGGTTGATCGCTGTACATAGGATAAGTTTACCATTTTTTCCCGGAGTTTTCTTTAATAAGTTGTAATCTACTTTAGCCTTGTATTTTCCGTAAAGCTCTATGTCGTCCTCGGAAACACCTATTTTTGAAGCTATTTCCCTAATGTCTAGTGGTTTACACTCCTGTGCAATTTCGATATCTGATTTAAAACTCATTTTAAAATCCCCCATCTCTTTTTATTTTATATTTTTTACCTCCTAAGAGATTTCCTTATTGGAATCCTAAGGAGATTGGTTAACTCTATTTATAGCTTCCTATAGTATCTTTATAATGTATGAAGCCAAGGTGTGCAACTTCATTTATATTTTTCAGATATGTACTTTTCATCATCCACAATTTTAACTTAGTTTCTTGTTGTGAAAACGTTGTCAATAACTAAATCGACTATAAGTCCTTTTATCCGATGACTACCCGCTCTAATACTCCCATCGCACGGTGTGAAAGCGATTCGCACCAAATCAGAGATTTGGACTCTCTGCTTTTCTCCAAAGTTTACGTTGCGAGCAGCTACGTACCTGGATTCGTTCAACTAAGAATCAGGTGAGGGTTAAATGCCTAAATGGCATTTAACGGGCAAAGCCCCGGGTCGTAGACGAAACCCCATCTGATTCAAGTTTCCACTTCATATGTTTGTAAGTCTGTCAAAAAGCATAAGACCCCCTGGACATTTGCCCAGGCGGTCGACATTTTTACTTTATAAGTCACACTCCCTGTGGTAAACTCCACTTCCGCCAGTTATGCGACTCTATAGTTTAAAAAATAAAAGATATTATTTAAACTACATATAATTGTGAATTTTTTGATTATATTTTAATATTAAACGATAATCTAAATTATGTCAATCATTAAATAAAAAAATTATTAATCTTAGATCAGGAATTTTTTTATAAGTTGTTGTTTGGTATGTTTATATCATAAAACTTTTATGTTACAATCCGGTTACAGTTTAATAAAAATTCTGTGTCAGATTTAATCTGCAGTTTGATACTAATTAATCACAAAGGACCTAGGAAATAAATAGCATTATAATGAATTTTATGGTATATTTATAAGGATTTTATAATTACTTTTTAGGAGAAAAATGATGTTTGAAAGAAAAATAAAAATCAAGAATATCGAAAAAACATTAGAAAAATATTCAGTTTGTAGTAAGGATATTATCAAAAGCATTGAACATAAGTTTAAAACTATAAGTAAAATATCATCCCCAGTAAAAACAATGATAAAGGGTGTTATTGATGCATCTATTAGTATTAGTACATTCAATGTTAAATTGAAACATCAATCTACTATGTTAGAATCTAAATCAAGAAATTTAAAAATTCATACAGAAAATATTACAAATGTAATACATGAAGTAAATCAAAATATGATTCAAGTATCTAATAGTGCAGTGGAATATGCGTCCTCAACAGAAGAGATAGCTAATCAAGCTAATTCTCTTTTAACTTTAAATGAAGAAAACAACAAATCCTTAGATAAAGTAAATAATTTAAAAAATGAAGTGCTAAATCATTCTTTATCTATGGAAGGTGATATTAATAATCTATTACAGCTGATAGTAAATATGAAAAGTACAGTTGATGGTATTAAAAAAATAGCAGAACAAACAAATCTTTTAGCTTTAAATGCAAGTATAGAGGCTGCAAGAGCTGGAGAGCACGGCAGGGGCTTTTCTGTTGTAGCAGAAGAAGTAAGAAAACTTGCTGACGTTACTCAAGATCAACTTACTTTTATGAACAATTTGATGAATGATATAGAAAACGCTTCTTCAAAAAGTAAGGATAGTGTTTTTGAGACTAAAACAGCAATATCTAATATGAATGATTCTATTAGCGATATTTCCAATTACATTAAAAAGAGTAATGAGGGAATTGAGTTAGTATCAAGTAATGTTGTTCAAATTGCTAGTTCATCACAGGAAATAAGCGCCTCTATAGAACAAATAAGTGAGGAAATTAATACATTAAATGAGGATGTTAATAATGTTAATAATATATCAGCTGAATTATATAATGGAGCAATAGAGCTTGAAAATATGGGATACTCCATAGGGAAAATTGAAGAAGATATTTCAAATTTAGCAAAATTGAATAATGAACTTTACTATGAAAATGATTTTATAATGGATAATGATACTTTTGTAAAGGTAATGGAAAATGCAATTACAGCTCATATTAATTGGGTTAATACCGTTAAAACTATGGCGGATAAAATGGAAATACAGCCATTACAAACAGATGGTCATAAATGTGGATTGGGACACTTTTATCAATCATTAACACCTAAAGAAGAAAATATTAGAGGCGTGTGGGATAAAATAGATTCGATACATATTGAACTACATAAAATTGGACATGTAGTAATTGATAAAATTAAGTCAGGAGATAAAATTGGAGCCGTAAATAATGCTAAAAGAGCAGAGGAAATATCATCAGATATTATTAAAATGCTTAATGATATAAAGGAACAGGCAAACATTCTTACTAACGATGGAAAAAAAGTATTTTAGTAAACTTCAACCCATAATTTAAGAAGCATGGTATAATTTTTATATGGTAAAATTAATTTAAAAAGGGTCATTAGTATTTGTGTTAAAGGGGGAAAAGTTAATGGGGGAATTATCTAAATTGCCTAATATAGGTAGTAAATTAGAAGCACAACTTAATCAGGTGGGAATAGAAAATTTTGAGCAATTAGAAAAAATTGGAAGTAAGCAGGCTTGGTTAGACATTAAAGCTATAGACAGTTCAGCTTGCATTAACAGATTATGTGCCTTAGAAGGAGCAATACAAGGAATTAGATGGCATAGTCTTTCTGATGAAGTAAAACATGAATTAAAGGACTTTTATAATACAGTAAAATATCTATAAGAAAAACGGTGTAAAAGAAATCGGGGAGAGATATGAAAAAATTAATGATGGAGGGATTTTAGTATGAAGGAAGGAAAGGAAAATAATTATAAGCTTTGTTATGAAAATTTGCGTAAAGAATTTATAAAATATAATCCAGAAGAGGTAGCTAACAAAAGCAGAGCTTATTATAATTCTGAAAAAAAAGAGTTTACGTTAACTTATTTCAACAAAGAATATATAATTTCTTATCCAAATGGAAATATTGTTCTAAAAGATGGCAAAGATCAGGATATATCTATGAATGAAAATAGAATGCTGATTCATAAGATGCTAATTTTGAGCTATCTATATCGCGCTACTAATAGCAGTTTGACAAACAAGTGGGTGCCATTTAGAGAATTAGAAGGAGTTGGCCATGCTTATCAGGGATTTGCACAGATTGGTATAGATAGATTAGTTGAATTTTTTGGTCATAAAGGAGATCTTTTTTTAAAAGCTGGTATTAAGTTAGGCGGAAAAAAAGTTAATGTTGGTGATGTAGGTATAGAAATTACCGTAGTACCAAATGTGCCTATGGTATTTGGTCTGTGGTTAGCAGATGATGAATTTCCAGCAGATGCTACTATTCTTTATGATTGTTCTGCAGTTAAAGAACTTCATGTAGAAGACTTAGCAGGATTATGTTCCTTAGCAGCTGAAGAAGTAATTAGGGCTGCTGAAGGTATAGAATAAAGAAATATTAGTCTATCCGATGACTACCCGCTCTAATACTCCCATCTTCTCTAAAGTGGGAGTAAATAGCGGCTACGTCTGGATTCGTTCAACTAGGAATCAGGTGGGTTTGAAACCCCATCTGGTTCAAGTTTCACTTTCATATGAGAACTAAGTTTAGCTAACTTTATAAAAGAACTATAGGTGGATTTTTCTGCTTATAGTTCTTTTGGGTATATTTAGCCATTGAATCATAAAAATGATATAATTGTATTGGGTCAAATGTTAAAAAAGAGTATAAGAAGACAGGGGATTTACTATGCAAAATATTGAGACATATAAGAAAAATTTTAGAATACCTTTATTTTATTTCGTTACAATATCTTTCTGGTTTGCAATGTATACATATGTGCCGGTTTTAGCAGTATATGTGGAACAGCTTGGAGGGTCTCATAAAATGGCAGGGCTTATACTTGGATCCTATGGTTTCGTTCAAATGTGTATGAGAATACCTTTAGGGATTGCTTCGGACAGGCTCCACAAAAGAAGGCTTTTTATAACCTTTGGTTTGGCCTTTACCTTTATAAGCTCCTTCGGAATGTTTATTTCAAAAGATCTTACATGGATTTTGATTTTTAGATCCCTTGCAGGTGCAGCTGCAGCCACTTGGGTAGATTTTACCGTGCTGTTTACCTCATATTACAAGCATAATGAAGCAACTAAGGCTATAGGAATAATAAATTTTCTTAATGGAATTGCACAAATGCTTGCCATGCTTCTTGGAGGCTTCTTTGCTCAAAGGATAGGCGTAAGCTCAACCTTTGCATTGGGAGCTGTCATTGGTGCAGTAGGCCTAATAGCTTCTTTTTTTATTGTAGATAATTTTGATGAGAATTCTAAAAAGATAACTTTAAAACAGATTGGTGGAGTTATTAAAGACAGAAATTTGATAGCAGTATCCATTTTGGCAATATTGTCACAGCTATTAACTTTCTCTACAGTTTTTGGTTTTACTCCAGTTTTTGCAAAGACTATTGGAGCAAATAATTTTGATATGGGACTCCTTACAGTGTTCTCATCATTACCTAGCGCTTTGGCATCACTATTTGGCGGAATATACCTGGCTAAAAGGTTTGGTGAAAAACCAATGGTAGTATTGGGTTTTTTAATAATGGGAGTACTAACTATCACTATTCCTTTTACAACTAATCTGGTCTTACTTATGATTACACAAGCCATTGCAGGATTTGGAAGAGGAATATCCTTTACACTGCTTATGGGGTTAAGCATAAAGCATATTAGTGCTGACAGGAGAGCTACCGCAATGGGATTTTTTCAGTCAATATACGGTCTTGGGATGTTTTTTGGGCCTGTAGTTGTTGGAATATTAGGAGATGCCCTCAATTTAAGCAAGGCATTTGTTTTCCTTGGAATTGTGGGATGTATAACTGCTTTTTTAGCTGTAAAGATTATAGAAAGTGGAAAAAGTAGCTTAAGGTTGTGATATACCTCCAAATGAAAAGTCAATGCTTAGTATACTAAGCATTGGCTGAAGATTAATACTAAGGGGATGATTTATATAACAAGCTAACTAAGTAATTATTGACAATCGATGAATAAGCCTGTACATTTTCGTAATAGACTTTAAGAGTTGATTATTTTTAATAACTCTTCTGGTCTATCTATAATATAGTCTGCGCCTTCCTGCTCTAAAACTACTCTATCCCTAAATCCCCAGGTTACACCTACAGAAGTAGTCTTAGAATTTTTAGCAGTTTTAATATCTACTTCTGAATCTCCTACATATACGGACTTATCAGCAGTAGAGCACAGCTCTTCAAGTGCTTTAAAAACAGTGTCTGGTGAGGGCTTTTTGGAGATGTTTTCTGATTCCCCAATAGCTACTTTTATATATTTTTGGAAATAGATTTGATTAAGTCCCTTTACAGCCTTATCGAATTTGTTTGATACAATAGCAAGTTTGTAATTTCTCTTTGATAACTCCTCTAAAAGCTCTAGGATCCCTTTATAGGTGCCAGTCTTATTTTGCATATTTTTGGAATAATGGTTACGAAAATCTGTAAGGCAGTTTTCATACTTAGGATTATTATATCCGTCAGGTATAGCAAGTTCCATTAAACGAGCAACTCCATTACCAACAAAACTTCTAACCTCTTCTATAGTTCTACATGGAAAATTATGCAGTTCTAATGCATAGTTCACACTATCAGTAAGATCATCAAGAGTATTAAGTAATGTTCCATCTAAATCAAATATAACAGTATCATATTTTCTCATTTTATATCACCTTTTCTCCATAATGATATAATTATATAACTTTTACTAATGCAAATAAAGGCAATTTTTTTCTATATTATATTTTAACTTTTTATGTAAATCATGTGTTTTTGCTAATTAATATGCTAAGTCTTGACCAAAATTTTGTGTGAAATTTAATCCATATCATAGAAAGCATGGTATAATAATTAAAATTAATAGGATTATTCTTATATTTTTTGTTAGTAATTCTATTTATATTGGTTTTGGGGGATGAGAAGTATGGAAATAACGTTAATGAAAATTGAAGATTATGATAAAGTATACCAATTATGGACAAATACAAAAGGAATGGGTATCCGCAGTTTAGATGATTCATTTGAGGGAATAGAAAGGTTTTTAAAAAGAAATCCTACCACAAATTATATTGCAAAGGTAGAAAATAAGATTGTAGGTGTAATATTATGTGGTCAGGATGGAAGAAGAGGATACATTTATCATACAGCAGTTAATACTGATTATCGTAAGAAGGGAATTGGAAAAGCTTTGGTAGATGCTGTGCTGAATGCTTTAAAAAAAGAAAAAATAAATAAAGTTGCACTGGTTGCATTTGCCTCAAACGATTTAGGAAATAAGTTTTGGAAATCACTTGGTTTTGTAAAACGAGATGATTTAATTTATAGAAACTTAAGTATTAATGAAAACAATATCTGATATTTTAAAGTGAAATTAGTCTTTGTTGTAGATAATTTTCATAGTAAAGTTTATTAAGAATAATTTAGAAGGAAAGTGAGTGGAAATATAGTGAAATTTCAACCAAGGGTAAAAGGCATAATGCTTGTAATTATAGGCTCCATGTTATGGGGAGTATCCGGCACTGTTGCTCAATACTTGTTTCAGAAAAAAGGATTTAGCCCAGAGTGGCTTGTTGTAATTCGTCTATTAGTGTCAGGAATAACTTTATTATTATATGCTTTCGCAAAGGGGAACCAAGATATATGGAAAGTGTGGAAGTTTAAACATAGTAGATTGAATCTTATATTTTTTAGTGTTATAGGAATGTTAGGTGTACAGTATACATATTTTGCTGCTATTAAATATGGAAATGCAGCAACAGCTACAATACTTCAATACTTATCGCCGGTAATTATTACTTGTTATTTAGCTATTCGTACTAAAAAAGTTCCAAGTTTACAAGAAATCGTAGCTATTGGATTAGCGATGGTAGGTACATTTTTTATTATTACAAAGGGTAATATTCATAGTATATCTATTTCGAAGTTAGCATTATTTTGGGGAATTAGTTCAGCATTTGCTGCGGCTTACTACACATTGCAGCCTCGTACCCTCCTTGCTAAATGGGGTTCTACACTTGTAGTTGGATGGGGGATGCTAATTGGTGGACTAGCTTTTAGCTTTATCCATCAGCCTTGGAATTTTACAGGTGAATGGTCTATTAATTCAATATTTGCTGTTATATTTGTAGTATTATTTGGAACCCTCATTGCTTTTCACTGTTATTTGGAAAGTTTAAAATATATACAACCAACAGAAACAAGTATCCTATCTTCTGTTGAACCTTTATCTGCTGCTTTTTTATCTGTATTATGGTTACATGTACCTTTAGGAATGTTGCAATGGTTAGGAACAGTATGCATTATAGTTACAGTTATAATTTTGTCCTTTGCAAAAAATAAAACTAAGGACAATCTCTATTTATAAGCTTTTATATTAAGCATCTTATCCAAGGTCACAATTTCGTAGCCATTTTCTTTAATTCCCTTTTACATTATTCTGTTTTAATATATCTAATATCTTAGGTGTGATTTTTCTGTCTGGCCCATAATCAAAAGTTAATTTTTTGTAAGCACTTCTCCTAATAGAATTATAGATAAAAAACAGCCAAATACTGATTCAAGGAATATTAGTATGGAAGTATCACTGTCCGAAGTATATTTTTGTGCAATATTTTGAACCCAAAATGCAATGGAGTATTGAATACTATAAGGTACAGAATTCCTATAACAGCGTGTTGATTTACAGTCCCAATATGTAGTTCAAATATTAATGCACCAATTAATGTTAAAAATCCTGCCAGTATAGAATTAGCAGCAGGTTTCTTTTTAGTTAAGATCCACGATATAAAGGGAACTAATATAGTGTAAGAAGCTATTAAAAATTATAGGGGGATAACCCCACCTGTAAATAGAAATAGCTAATACTTTAGCGAATAATCCTCCTTGCAGTCATATAGTTATTGTGCCAGAAGTATGTAGATATATCTGTAACTTTCACCACATCGCCGGCCTTGGGACTATGGATCATCTTCATGCCGCCAATATATAAGCCTACGTGAGAAATACGTCCATCTCCTGCAAGAGAAAAAAATACTAAATCTCCTGGCTGCAGACTATTTCTAGAAACCCATGTTCCTTGTTTTGCTTGATCTGCAGAAATACGGCTCAAGTTATAACCTACACTTTTAAATACATATTGAGTAAAACCAGAGCAGTCAAATCCACCTTCTTTTAATGATTCCCCACCCCAAACATAAGGTGTTCCTAATAAAGATTTTGCAGTAGAAATCAGGCTGTTAATTTTTTGAGTTCTGGTAGCTGTTGGAGTGGGTAATTGTAAATATGTTTTACTAACCCATCCAACTCTTCCATCAGATAATCGAATTTTATACCAGTTACCTGATTGACCAATTACTTTAACTACATTTCTTTGCCAAAGTTTATGGATAATTGAATAACTAGTAGATGGCCCTTTTCTTACATTAAGATTGCTAGCTGTTACCTTTCCTGTTGTATTCAAAGTGATAAATCCACCTGCTTGGGTAGTAGTTTGTTGAGCAGTATTTGAAGTAAGTCCTGATGCTTGCACTTGAGCATGAGCCATAAAGGGGATAGTACCTACTATCGCAGCACCAAGCATTAATTTTATTGAGTTAATTTTAGTGTTTGCAAAGTTTTCCGACATAAATTTTCTGATTTCATCATCAAAAGATAGAAGATTTTCTTTTAGGTCAGTCATTAATTCCTTAGCAAATTCAGGTGTTTCAGGGTCTAAATATATTATAACGGTATATCCATCATCATTTTTAACTAATCTATAATCTTTATACCAATTCATGAAATCCTCCTGTTGTTTTTCTATGTTAATATAGGGTTAAAATTTTAGTGTTCAAAACTCTATATGAATATATAATTTACAAGTTTATAAAGAATAAACCCTAAATTTAAAAACTAATTAAAGAATAAAATGTTTGGTGTAAGAGTTTATGAAAAATGCTCTTTGAAAATTAGGTAACAGGTTGCCTTAAATATAGGGTTTAATATAATCAAGTCTGATCTGAAAATTTCTTATGATAATTGGAAACACTAAAGCAATAAACGATATTGTTGAAGGAGCTGTATTTATATGCATTTGATTAAAGAACTTTTAATAGTAATCGGTAGAATAGTAACCATTTTACCGTTAATGTTAGTAATAACCCTATATATGGGTAAGCGTTCTATTGGTGAACTTCCTGTTTTTGATTTCTTAGTGATAATAATATTAGGTGCGGTAGTTGGAGCGGATATAGCGGACCCTGAAATTGAACATATACATACTGCAACAGCAATTATTCTAATTGGATTTTTCCAAAGAATAGTTTCAAAATTAAAGATAAAGTATAGAAAGTTTGGACATCTAATAACATTTGAACCTACAATTGTTATTCAATATGGGAAATTTATAGTACCCAACCTTACAAAGATACGTTATTCAATTGATAATATTTTTCAAATGCTAAGGGAAAAAGAAGTATTTGATATTAGTGATGTATACTATAATAGTAAATAAAATAGGACTGAATTAAATCAAGCCAGTCCTATTTTATTTATTGTTATAGTGGCCAACATGCACTATATTTTCTGTAATTAAACATAAGGATATATCTTTAAATTAACTTTAATATCAGCCTTCTCTATGTGTTTTTTTGATATGTTTACTTTCAGAATTATTTGATTTTCTTTCTTTTTCTTTTTGGATTCCAGGCGCAGAATTTTTTTGTTTACTCATAGCATTTTTCCTCCTAAAATAAGAATTAAATCATAGTATCACTTTACTATTTTGTTCAATATACGAATTATAATGCTATGAAATTGATAGCAAAAAGAAACAATGGTGTTTTCAATAGTTATCATTCTTTTTCTAACAAAGAATAGTATAACCTATCTATATATTTGTCATTTATATAGAAAGAATCCCTAAGAGTACCTTCATATTTAAAACCACATTTTTCAATGACTTTTTTTGATGCTATATTATCTTCTCTGTGACAAACTTATATTTTATGAAAATTAATGTTTTTAAAACCACATTGAATAATTACTTTTACTGTTTCAGTTATAAGACCTTTGTTTTGAAATTTACTGCCAATACAATATTCTATTTCACCAAAGTGATTTTTGTTATCTACAAGGAAAAAGGCTATTTGTCCAATACATTCATTCGTTTCTTTTAAAACAATGGCCCAACGATAGTAATCAGGCTTTTCATAAGAAGATATGTGCTTAGTTAAGAGCTCTGAGACTTCTTGTTTATTTGTGTAAGTAGGTTCACAATACATTGATTGTATTAAAGGGTCGCTAATCCAATACTTTAACATATCATCATCATCTGTATAAGGAAATTTTCTTAAAATCAACCTATCTGTTTCAATAGTTTCTGTTCCATTATGTTTAAGCATAATTATCCTCCCATTTTTACATTTATATAATCTTAAAGATAGGTTCGTGTATTTATCCTATATACGGAATTATATCATTAATTTAATATATATGTTTGTATGTGATTTGATTTAATACAAAGTATTAGTTAAATAATGCAAAATAAGTGTTATAATTTTATTTGTTAAGTAACAAACTTAGAGAATTACCAGGAAAAAAACTTAGTTAACTTATATAAATTAATAGTAAAAACTATTTACCATGTTAATATAATTTAGATTATAATATACTTAAGTTTTGTAACTATAGTAAAAGACTGTGAAAGGGGGAAGGAGTTCGATTTGGTTGCTATTAATAGCCATAATTGCTGTAACCGGATTTATAATAAGCATAATTTACTTTAGAAAACAAGATGCAAAGTAGGAGGAAGAGATGGATTTTTTAGAAATATTAAAAGCTATTATACTTGGTATTGTTGAGGGGATTACGGAGTGGCTCCCTATCAGCAGTACAGGACATATGATATTAGTAGATGAATTTTTAAAGCTTAATGTAAGCAGTGGGTTTAAGGAGATGTTCCTTGTTGTTATTCAGCTAGGAGCCATTCTTGCGGTAGTTGGTCTTTATTTTGACAAGCTAATACCTTTTTCCTTTAAGCGGGGCTTTTCAATAGAAAAGGATAAGATGTCCATGTGGTTTAAAATTATTGTTGCATGTATACCTGCTGCAATTGTTGGTGTTATATGGGATGATGAACTAAATGCACTTTTTTACAACTATCAGACTGTTTCAATTATGCTAATTTTATTTGGAATACTATTTATTCTAATTGAAAACTATAATAAGGGTAAGAGACCAAGGATAACAACTATCTCAGAAATAACTTATCAAACAGCATTAATTATTGGAATATTTCAGCTTGTAGCTGCTGTATTTCCAGGTACATCCCGTTCTGGCTCAACTATTCTAGGAGCGCTTTTAATAGGTGTTTCAAGAACCGTTGCAGCGGAATTTACATTCTTCCTTGCTGTACCTATAATGCTAGGGGCCAGTGTATTGAAAGTGTTCAAATTTGGTTTTAGTTTTACAGATTCAGAAATAGTGATATTGACAACTGGTATGATTGTTGCATTTGTTATGTCTATTGTAGCAATTAAATTTCTTGTGAATTATATTAAAAAGCATGATTTCAAGGTATTTGGCTGGTATAGGATAGTGCTAGGTGCAGTTGTTCTTTTATACTTCGCTATTAGAAATGTATTATTTCTATAACATCATTAGGTATAGTGATGCAACTTAGATTATTATGTGTTCTATTATAGAAGGACTATAAGTAGATTTTTTATTAATTAATCTGCTTATAGTTCTTTTTGGTCAACTGTAAAAGTGTTGTAAACTATTGACAAAATAATGTAATTTAAAATATAATTAGTTAGAAGTCTAACAAACTAGTGGAGGTGTAGAATTGGACGACAAGATACACATTGGTAAACAAATATTTACCTTTTGTAATAAACTTAATAGAAAAATTGGTAAGGAAGCTTCAAAATATGGGGTAACCAGTGTTCAAGGAAGGATTCTTGGATTTCTAAACCATAAATCTGATAAGAAAGATATTTTTCAAAAGGATATAGAGGAAGAACTTGATATTAGACGTTCATCAGTAACCAGTGTACTTCAGCTTATGGAGAAAAATGGTTATATTAAAAGGGTAAGTGTTTGTGAAGATGCTAGACTTAAGAAGATAGTAATTACAGACAAAGGTTTAGAAACTAATAAAAATGTATATAGTTCTATTCTTAAGATTGAAAAAATATTAAGAGATGAATTAAGTGATGAGGAAACAGGTATGTTTGTAAATTTAATTAATAGATTAGCTAAAAAAATTGAGGACTAAATTCAATTTTTTTTGAAATATTAGTTAGAAGCCTAACAAAAAGGAGGAATCTACATGGTGAAAAAAATAATAATTTATATAGGAGAATTTAAAAGAGACACTATTCTCACTCCAATATATGTTGGGTTAGAAGCAGTAATGGAGACAATCATTCCACTATTAATGGCATGGATCATTGATAATGGAGTAGGAAAAGGGAACATGAAATATGTATGTATTGTTGGGGGCGTAATGCTTATAACAGCCTTTTTGTCCCTTACTTTTGGTGTGCTGGGAGGTAAGCATGCAGCTAGAGCATCATCTGGTTTTGCTAGAAATTTAAGAAGAGGAATGTATTATAACATACAAAATTTTTCTTTTTCTAATATTGATAAATATTCTACTGCAGGACTTATAACAAGGCTTACTACAGATGTAACAAATGTTCAAAATGCATTTCAAATGATAATAAGAATGTTTGTAAGAGCACCGTTTATGCTGATTTTTGCTATGAGCATGTGTTTTTATATTAATGCAAAATTATCTCTAGTATTTTTGGGAGCAATAATTTTTCTTGGAATTGTATTGTACTTTATTATGACTAGTGCACATCCATATTTTATGGAGGTTTTTAAAAAATACGATGATTTAAATGCTAGTGTGCAAGAAAATTTGACTGGAATTCGAGCTGTAAAGGCTTATGTAAGAGAAGAATATGAAACAAATAAATTTTATAAGGCTTCTCAAACTCTATATAATTACTTTATAAAAGCAGAAAAACTAATTATAATTAATGGTCCTGCAATGCAGCTTGCAGTTTATACTTGTATTTTGCTTTTATCCTGGCTTGGAGCAAAGATGATTGTCTCAAATTCCTTGACAACTGGTGAACTAATGAGCTTATTTACTTATACAATGAATATATTAATGAGCCTTATGATGATGTCTATGGTGTTTGTAATGGTAATTATGTCAAAGTCATCTGTAGAAAGAATTACAGAAGTTTTAGATGAAAAAAGTGATTTGACAAATGGAGAAAATCCAATATATGAAGTAAAAGATGGATCTATAACCTTTAATAATGTCCACTTTAGTTATAGTAAAAATAAGGACAATCTAACTTTAGAAAATGCCAACATAAAAATTAATTCTGGTGAAACTATAGGCATTATTGGAGGAACTGGTAGTGCTAAATCTACTCTTGTTCAGCTTATTCCAAGATTATATGATGTAACAAGTGGAGCCGTAGAAGTTGGCGGAATTGATGTTAGAAAGTATGATATTGAAACTCTTAGAAATGAAGTTTCAATGGTATTACAAAAGAATGTATTATTCTCTGGAACCGTAAAAGAAAATCTAAGATGGGGAAATAAGAATGCTACGGATGAAGAGATAATTAATGCATGTAAGCAGGCTCAAGCAGATGAATTCATAGAAACTCTTCCAGATAAATATGATACCTTTATTGAACAAGGTGGAACTAATGTATCTGGAGGACAAAAACAAAGACTATGTATTGCAAGAGCTTTGCTTAAGAAGCCTAAAATACTGATTTTAGACGACTCCACTAGTGCAGTAGATACTAAAACCGACGCTCTTATTAGAAAGGCATTTAAAGAAATAATACCTGATACTACAAAAATTATTATTGCACAGCGTATTTCTTCAGTACAGGATGCAGATAGGATTATTGTATTAAATGATGGAAAAGTAGATGGCATTGGAACTCATGAAGAATTATTAAATTCAAATAATATATACCGTGAAGTTTATGAATCTCAAGTGAAAGGAGCTGATAATAATGAGTCAAAATAATGCTATTAAACCTAGAGTGATACATGGGCCAGGTGGACGCAGAGGTGGTCGTGGAAAAATGACAAAAGATTCTTTAAAGACCTTAAAAAGATTACTATCTTATGTGTTTAAGGAATACAAATTATTGTTTTTTATTGTATTAGTAACTATTATTATAAGTTCCCTTGCTAATGTTGTTGGTACATTATTTATAAGGAATTTAATTGATGATTATATTACACCGCTTTTAAATAAATCAGCAGCTGATTTTGGACCATTACTTAAAATGATAATTACTATGGCAGTTATCTACTATATTGGAGTTTTAGCAACATACGTATATAGTCGTGTTATGATTGTAATTTCTCAAGGATCCCTAAAAAAAATAAGAGATGATATGTTTTCACATATGCAAACTTTGCCTATTAAGTTCTTTGACACACATTCTCATGGAGATTTGATGAGTTTATACACAAATGATACAGATGCATTGAGACAAATGATTAGCCAAGGGATACCTCAACTATTATCAGCCATTATAACTGTTGTTAGTATATTTATCTCTATGATTTATCTAAGTTTACCATTAGCAGCAGTTGAAGTTTTGATTGTAATTTTGATGTTTTATGTTACCAAATCTATTGGTGCAAAAAGTGGAAAATATTTTGGTTTACAGCAAAAAGATCTAGGTGCATTAAATGGTTACATAGAAGAAATGATGGAAGGTCAAAAAGTTGTAAAAGTCTTTTGTCATGAAGAAGAGGCTAAGCTGGATTTTGATAAATTAAACAATATGCTTTGTGACAGTGTAAACAATGCAAACAAGTATGCTAATGTTTTAATGCCTATCATGGGTAATATTGGCTATATAAATTATGTATGTGTTGCTATTTTAGGTTCAATTCTTGCTATTGGAGGGTTTGGTGGTTTTACTCTTGGAGGAATTGCAGCATTTCTACAGTTAACAAGAACCTTTAGCCAGACAATAAATCAAATGGCTCAACAATTTAATTTTGTTATTATGGCTTTAGCAGGGGCAGAGCGTATCTTTAAGCTTCTTGATGAAAAGAAAGAATTAGATGAAGGATATGTAACTTTAGTTAATGCAAAGGAAAGTGAAAGTGGAGAATTGGTAGAGGTTAAGGAGTATACTGGAATATGGGCATGGAAACATCCTCATGAGGATGGCACAATTACCTATACAAAACTTTGTGGTGATGTAGTATTTGATGATGTGGATTTTGGTTATAATGACGACAAAATTATACTTCATAATATAAAGCTTTATGCAAAACCAGGACAAAAAGTAGCTTTTGTAGGTGCTACTGGTGCAGGAAAAACTACTATTACTAATTTAATTAATCGTTTTTATCAAATCCAGGATGGTAAAATAAGATACGATGGTATTAATATTAATAAGATTAAAATGGATGATTTAAGAAGGTCCCTTGGAATAGTACTTCAAGATACACACTTGTTTACTGGTACTGTAGCAGATAACATAAGGTATGGAAAATTGGATGCCAGTGATGAAGAAGTGGTTGCAGCAGCTAAGCTTGCAAATGCAGATGGATTTATAAGACATTTACCAGAGGGATATAAAACAATAATATCTGGTGATGGAGGTAGCCTATCACAGGGGCAAAGGCAATTATTGGCTATTGCCAGAGCGGCCATTGCTGATCCGCCAGTTTTAATATTGGATGAAGCGACCTCTAGTATAGATACAAGAACAGAAGCTATTGTTCAAGACGGAATGGATAAACTTATGAAAGGAAGAACAGTATTTGTAATTGCTCATAGACTTTCTACAGTTAAGAATTCTGATGTTATTATGGTGCTGGAACAAGGAAGTATTATTGAACGCGGAAATCATGATGAATTAATAAATCAGAAGGGCAAATATTATCAGCTTTATACTGGAGCTTTTGAATTATCATAGTAACCTCACATAATTTAAGTTTTTACTTTATATGAATAAATTATCAGAATATAATTCTTATAAAAAGGTTAATGTAATAACGTAGGGTATGTAACAGTTGAACTTAGATTATTGCATACTCTATTATAGAAGAACTGTAAGCAAATCTTCAATCACTTAGTTTGCTTACAGTTCTTTTTATTTGAGAATTTTATATTGCTAAGCAGTTAATTGTATTGGTATTACTAGATATTTATACAGTATTATCATTTATAGTAAATGTTTTAACGTTATTGTTTATTTATTGACAAAAGTATACAATTTTTTTATAATTAAATAAAGCGAGTGGTTACTCGAAAAAAGGTTAGGAGGAATTAAAGTGAACTCTTATATGAAAAGAAAAGAGAGGGTAATTCTTACAGCCATTGATATTATTAGCGATTTAGGATTTCAAGGACTAACAACTAAAGAAATATGTAGAAGGCAGGAAATCTCTGATGGGACTTTATACAAGCATTTTAGAAGTAAGGATGAGATTATTTTAGGTGTTTTAGATTATTATTCTAAGTTTGACAAAAGTATTAAAGATACAACCGAATTAAATAAGTTTTCTGCAAAAGAAAGTATTATCTTCTTTTTTAAGATGATATCAGAATACTATGAAAACTACCCATCTATATCTGCAATATCAAATAACTATGAGACACTACAGCATGAAGCTAATATATCTGAAAAAGCTAAAGAAATATTTCAATCACGGTCAAGACTTATAATCAGATACATAGAAAAAGCCAAAGAAAATGGGGAATTAAGAAGCGATATAGATAGTGAAGGATTTGCTGATATAATCCTAGGCGGAGTTAGAGAGACAATATTAAAATGGAGAATGTATAATTTTAATTTTTCTCTAAAAGAAAAAGTTATATCAAATATAGATATGCTCTTAAAAATGTGCTAAGAACTTAAAAAAAATTATATTTAACTTGGAGGGGGAAATTATGAAAAGGATTCTTGTAGTAGATGATGCTGCATTTATGAGGCTTTCTCTTAAAACAATATTACAGAGAAATGGATTTGAAGTGGTTGGAGAAGCATCAAATGGACTAGAGGCTATCAGTATGTATTCCGTTCTAAAACCAGATATTGTAACAATGGATATTACAATGCCGGAAATGGATGGAGTGGAGGCATTGACTGAGATTAAGAAGCAGGATCCGTCCGCAAAAGTTGTAATGATTTCTGCTTTAGGGCAGGAATCTTGGGTAAGAAGGGCTATAATGCTTGGAGCAAAAGGCTTTGTTGTAAAACCATATAAGGAAGAGTACGTAATTCAAACACTAAGTAAATTATAATTTTATATATGGGTTTGGAGGAAGAATCGATGAACGATTTGTTAGATATTCAATTTGTCGCCTATGAATTATCAAAGGAAAAGTATGCTTTAAAAGTTAGCGACGTTCATGAAATTATAAGAATGCAGCAAATTACACCAGTACATAATAGTAAGCAGTTTCTAGAAGGGGTTATTAACTTGAGAGGAAAAATTATTCCAGTGGTAAACCTTCATAAGAGATTTGATCTAGGAAATTATAAAGTTACTAAGTCTACAAGAATAATAGTAGTTGAAAGTAAAGGTGAAATGGTTGGAATAATTGTGGACAAAGTTAATCATGTTATAAAGTTTTCAGATACTCAGCCTCCTCCAGATATGGTTGCGGGAATTGATGGAGAGTATTTTGAAGGACTAGGCATCACTTCAGAAGGAGTTGTAAGTCTTTTAAAGATAGATGTGGTGCTTTATGAATAAGGAGGTGCAGTATGCCTGGAATGTACGAAGATTCTGAAATGATTGGAGCATTCTTAGATGAAGTGGAAGAACAACTCCAATTACTTGAACAAGGTATTTTGGATTTAGAGCAGAATGGTGAAACACCTAGCGTTATTCAAAAAATATTTCGAGCAGCGCATACACTTAAAGGTTCCTCAGCGGCAATTGGATATGACAAGATGACAAGTCTAACTCATGAGATGGAAAATGTGCTGGATAAAATCAGAAATAACTCTTTAAGTATAAATATAGCCATTATAAATATTCTTTTTAAGTGTTTAGACTGTTTAAGACTTTTAAAAGAAGGCTTTGGTGAAAATAAAAATGATACAAATATTGAAAACTCTGAATTAGTAGGAGAGCTTAAATTAATACTTACAAATCAGTTTGAGGACCAAACTCTTAAGTTACCTAAAGGTGACTCTAGTGAAAAAGATAATGAAGAATTAGCATTTATATTAAATGATGATGGTAAAAGTATTATGGAAAGCGCCCTCAAAGGCGGCCATAACTGCCTTGTATGTAAAGTAAAGCTGTCCGAAGACAGCTTTATGAAAGCAACAAGAGCTTGTCTTATACTAAGCGATTTGAATGAATTAGGAGATGTAATTACATCAGAACCTAATGTATTTCTTTTGCCAGATGATTCAAATGTGACTAAAATTAATTATTTGCTTATAACTAAAATGAATCCAGAGGCTTTAGAGTCAAAGGCTAGGGAGAGTTTTATGGATGTGGAAGAGGTTAAAGTAGCATCTTATAAGATTAAAGAGGTAGACAAAAAAGTAAACAAGGCTACAGAAACTTCTATAGAAATTAGTAGTAGTGACAAAAATAAAAAAGCCTCTCGAACAGTGAGGGTTGATATAGAACGACTAGAGGAAATGATGAATTTAGTAGGAGAAATGGTAATAGAGCAAACTAGAATTGCCCAGGTGGGAAACGTTCTCCATAGTAGGTATAGTAGTGATTCCACTATAGATGACCTGCTTGGGATATCCAATCACGTATCAAGAGTTGTCAGTGAACTTCAGGAAACTGTCATGAAAGCTCGTATGTTGCCAGTGCAGCAGTTATTCAATCGTTTTCCTAGGATGATACGAGATTTAAGTCAATCTTTAAATAAACAGATTGATTTAAATCTCGAAGGTGGAGACACAGAAATGGACAGAACCATAATTGAGGAGATAACAGACCCACTAATTCATATTA
The DNA here is from genome assembly GCF_001623875.1 of Clostridium magnum DSM 2767. Classification (GTDB taxonomy): domain Bacteria; phylum Bacillota; class Clostridia; order Clostridiales; family Clostridiaceae; genus Clostridium_AM; species Clostridium_AM magnum. The sequence goes on from NZ_LWAE01000002.1 coordinate 589,239, forward strand.
TCAGAAATTCGGTGGATCATGGGATTGAGGAACCAGAGCTGCGAGAAAAAAGAGGTAAAGCCTTAAAAGGAACCCTTAAAATAAGAGCTTTTCATCAAGAAAACCATGTAATAATATCTATAGCAGATGATGGTTCAGGTTTGAATTTAGAAAAAATAAAGGATTCAGCTATAAGAAAAAAAGTGATAACACCTGAAAAAGCAGCTGCTTTGTCCCGCAGTGAAAATATTAATTTAATATTTGAAACTGGGCTGTCCACAACAGAAAATATTAGCGATGTCTCAGGAAGAGGCGTTGGAATGGACATTGTAAGAAGTCATATTGACAAATTAAATGGAATAATTGATGTGGAAACCGAAGAAGGTAAGGGAACTGCATTTACAATAAAATTGCCGTTAACTCTTGCAATTTTAACAGGCTTGTTAGTTAAGATTCACCAAGAGATTTACGCACTGCCAATGAGCAATATTGTGGAAATAGTTAGAATACCTGCAAGTGAAATATCATCTGTAAAAAAACAATCTGTTGTGGTTATAAGAGATAGAATACATCCTTTAATTTGGCTTCATGATTATTTTAAGCTTCCTAGGAAAAAAAGTACTAAGAATATATTTATTGTGGTCATTGGAGTTGCAGAAAAAAGATTTGGTATTGTTGTAGATAAGCTTATTGGAAACCAAGAAATAGTTGTTAAGCCTTTAGGTTCATATATTGGCAAGGTTGAAGGGGTATCGGGGGCCACAATACTAGGAGATGGAAGCGTAGCCTGTATTTTAGACGTAGTGGGGTTATCAAGAATGATCAGCAGTAAAATTGTAGAAGAAAATATCATTTTAAATATTGCAGAACATAACAATTTGGATGTGGAAAAAATCAAAAATAGCAAAACCTTTGGAGGGAATTAAATGGGAAACTTTAATAAAAATATGGCGTTAAAATTTATGAAAAGTTCAGGCTTATCTAATAAAATATATAGTGCATTCTCAACATCTAAAAAACTAAATGACAAACTAAAGGATTTATCCATCATAACTGAACAAGTTACAAAGGGCACTAGCGAGCAAGCAATAGCAGTGGAATCTACAAATTCAATGACAGGAGAGATTTCTAAATCCATAACTGGGGTAGTGAGAAATGCTGAGCAGTTAACAAACCTTGCTAAGGAATCCCAAAGCTCCTTGGAAGATATTGCAGCTTCAATTAAAGAAGTTGCAGGCAATAGTGAAAGTGTGGCAGGTTCTGTTGAAGAAATATCAGCATCAATTGAACAAATGGGTAAGTCTATCAAAGGTGTTGCAGGTAATAGTGAAAGTATGACTGGGTCTGCAGAAGAAGTTACAGCAGCAGTGCAGGAAATAGTAGCTTCAATACAACAGGTAGCAGGAAATAGTGATAGTGCTTCTAAATCAGTAGAAGAAATATCAGTAGCAATTGAAGAAATGGGTAAGTCAATAAAGGGGATAGCAGGCAATGCAGAAAGCTTAACAGCTTCAGCTAAAGAATCTACAGATGCAGTGCAGGAAATAGTGGCGTCCATTCAGCAGGTAGCAGGAAACAGTGAAAGTACTGCAAGTTCAGTAGAGCAGATATCAGCATCTATTGAAGAAATGGGGAAATCAATAAAGGATGTAGCAGGTAATGCGGAAGGTTTAAAAAATTCAACTGAAAATATGGCAAATACTATCCAATCAATGGTTGTTTCCATAGAACAAGTGGCAGGAAATAGCGAAAGTACTGCAAGCTCTGTAGAACAGATATCCGTTTCTATAGAACAAATGAGCAAATCTGTTAAAGGTGTAGCCGGAAATGCTGAAAGCTTAAAAGGCTCAGTAGAGGAAACCTCTTCAGCAGTACAAGAAGTAGTAGCGTCTATTCACCAAGTAACAGGTAATAGTGAAAGTACTGCAGGATCAGTAGAAGAAATATCAGTGGCTATAGATCAAATGGGAAAATCCATAAAGGGAGTAGCAGGCAATGCAGAAAGCTTAAAGGGTTCAGCAGAAGAAACTAGTGCAGCAGTACAAGAAATAGTAGCTTCTATAGAACAAGTGGCAGGAAACAGTGAAAGTACTGCAAGTTCCGTTGAACAAATATCTGCGGCAATAGAGCAGATGGGAAAGACTATTCAAGGAGTAGCCGGAAATGCAGAAAGTCTAAAAGGTTCAGCAGATGAATCAGCAGCAGCAGTACAGGAGATGGTAGCTTCTGTGCAGCAGGTAGCAGGAAACAGTGAAAGTACTGCAAGTTCAGTAGAGCAAATATCTTCTTCAATAGAACAAATGGGCAAATCCGTTAAAGGAGTAGCCGGAAATGCAGAAAGTCTAAAGGGTTCAGCAGATGAATCAGCAGCGGCTGTCCAGGAGATGGTAGCTTCTATTCAGCAGGTAGCAGGAAATAGTGAAAGTACTGCAAGTTCCGTAGAACAGATATCTTCCTCAATAGAGCAGATGGGAAAATCTATAAAGGGTGTAGCTGGAAATGCAGAAAGTCTAAAGGCTTCAGCAGATGAATCAGCAGCAGCAGTACAGGAGATGGTAGCTTCTGTGCAGCAGGTAGCAGGAAACAGTGAAAGTACTGCAAGTTCAGTAGAGCAGATATCTTCCTCAATAGAGCAGATGGGAAAATCCATAAGAGGAGTTGCAGGGAATGCAGAAAGTTTAAAAAGTTCAGCAGATGAATCAGCAGCGGCAGTGCAGGAGATAGTAGCTTCCATACAGCAGGTTGCGGGGAATAGTGAAAGCACTGCTAAATCTGTAGAAGAAATATCAGCTTCTATAGAAGAAATGGGTAAGTCTATTCAAGGAGTATCTAGTAATGCAGAGGAGTTACAGAAATCTTCCTCAGAAACTTTTAAAACTGTAGAAGATATGGCAGCTTCCATAAGTCAAGTTGCACAAAATGCCCAGAATGTAAATAAATTAAGTGAATTAGTACAGCAAGATGCGAAAAATGGACAAACGGCAGTATCTAATACTTTAGTTGCTATAAAAGAAATATCTGAAGTTATTCATAAGGCTGAAAATGTAATCACAAATCTAGGAAAGAGTTCGGATAAGATAGGAAGTATTATTGACGTTATAGATGATATCGCAGATCAGACAAATTTACTTGCATTAAATGCAGCTATTGAGGCAGCAAGGGCAGGAGAACATGGCAAAGGCTTTGCAGTGGTTGCAGATGAAGTTAGAAAACTGGCAGAGAGAAGTGCTACTGCAACAAAGGAAATATCTGAACTTATAAAAGGAATTCAGGTGGAAACAATCAACGCTATACAAGCTATTGCAGTTGGAACAGATAAGGTTGAGTATGGAACAAAGTTAAGTGATGAAGTTGGTAGAGTAATAAATAAAATAGTTGGAGGCATAGAGAGTGTAACAACTGAAATTAAAGAGATAACTACCGCTACGGAAAGTCAAAACAGAGGCAGCGTACAAATATTGGAAGCAATGAAGACAGTAACTAATCAGGCATCTATGGTTACTCAGGCTACAAAAGAGCAGGCTGTTGGTGTAGGGAATGTAATTAAAGGGGTAGAGAATGCAAAGGAGCAAGTTAGACAGATCAATATAGCAATGAATGAACAGGCAAAGCAAGGACAAAATATAGTTGCCGCGGTAGAGAATGTTACAAAGCAAGCTGCAGAGGTTACTCACGCCGCTAAGGAACAGGTAGTTGGAGTAGAGGAAGTAATAAAAGGTGTGGAAAATGCTAGACAACAGGTTAGACAAATAACTGTAGCTGTTAATGAACAAGCAAAGCAAGGGCAGGATATAGTTATGTCTGTAGAAAACGTAACAAAACAGGCAGCAGAAGTGACTCATGCAACTAAAGAGCAGGCTGCAGGAGTAGATGAAGTTATAAAAGGTGTAGGAAATTCAAGAGAGCAAGTTAGACAAATAACTGTAGCAGTTAAAGAACAGGCAAAGCAAGGACAGAGTATAGTTACTTCTGTAGAAAATGTAGTTAAGCAGAGCAATGAAGTTGCTGTTGCAGTAAAAGAACAGGCTGCAGGAATTGATGAAATAATAAAGGGTGTAGGAAATGCAAGGGATCAGGTAAGACAAATAACTGCAGCAGTTAAAGAACAAGCAAAACAGGGTCAAGAAATTGTTAAGTCTGTGGAAAATGTGACAAATCAGGCAGCACAGGTTACCTTAGCAACTAGGGAACAGGCTGCTGGAGTACAAGAAATAATTAAAGGGGTAGTAAATGCCAAGGAGCAGGTAAGACAAATAACTGTAGCAGTTAAGGAGCAGGCAAAACAGGGACAAAATATAGTAGAGGCAGTGGAAAACGTAACAGGTCAAGCAGCGCAGGTTACTAAGGTTACCGCAGAGCAAGTTATTGGAGTAGAAGAAATAATTAAAGGTGTAGTAAATGCTAGAGAACAGGTAAGACAGATAACTGTAGCAGTTAAAGAACAAGCAAAACAAGGACAAAACATAGTAGATGCAGTGAAAAATGCAACAGAACAGGCAGTACAGGTAACTCAGGCTGCAAAAGAACAGGCATCAGGTGTTGAGGAAGTTGTTAAGGGAGTAGTAAATGCAAGAGAACAGGTTAAACAAATTACTGAGGCTATGGTTTCTCAAGCAGAACAAGGAAAGTCCATTGTTAAGTTAGTAGGAGATGTAACAAGTCAAAGTGCAGAAGTAGCTGTAGCGGTGAAAGAACAAGCTAGTGGAGTAGAGGAAGTAATAAAAGGTGTGGAAAACGCAAGAGAACAGGTAAGACAAATTACAGTAGCAGTTAAAGAGCAGGCAAAACAAGGTAAGGATATTGTAAAATCTGTTGAAAATGTAACAAATCAAGCGGAACAAGTTACAGCAGCGGTAAGAGAACAGGCAAAGGGTATTGAAGATGTTATTGAAGGAGTGGGAAACTCTAGAGAACAGGTAAGACAAATTGCTGCAGCGGTAAAAGAGCAGGCAAAACAAGGACAAGATATAGTAACGTCCATTGAAAATGTAACAAAGCAGTCAGTACAAGTAGCCCAGGCTGCAAAAGAGCAGGCAATAGGTGTAGAAGAAATAGTAAAAGGAGTAGGTAGATCCAGAGAAGATATTAAGCAAATAACTTGGGCTATGAAGGAACAAACTAAGAGTACTGATACAATTGTAAAAAATGTAAAAAATGTCACAGAGCAGGCGATCGAGGTTGCAGCAGCTACTAAGGTTCAGGCAGGGGAAGTAGAGCATTTGGTTAAGTATATTGCAGATATTAATCATGTGGTAAACTTAAACACTAAGGATGTGGAAAGAACTGCAACAGTAACAAAAGAAATTTCAGCATACTCTACGGAGATCAAGGAAACTCTAGAAGAGTTATCAGAATAGAAACAAATTAGTTGCTATACTGGGGAGATATTTCTCTCCAGTATATATTTTTAATTAGTGGAGGTTGAATTTGTAATATGAATAATATAAATTTACAGCAATTAGCAGAATATATATATGAGTTTTGTGGTATTGATTATTTAAAAAACCTTCCTTCACTTGAATCTAAAATAGCAAATAGGCTTAAGGAATTAGGCTTAAGCTTGTGGGAATATTGTGGTTATGTAAAAGTGGAGGAGAAGGAAAGAGATATACTAATAGAATTGATTACAGTTAACGAGACGTACTTTTTTAGAGAAGAAAATCTGCTAAATGAATTACAAACTGTGATTTTTCCTAAATTTAAAGAGCGTATTAAGGAGAGACCCTTAAGAATTTGGTGTGCTGCATGCTCAAGTGGAGAAGAGCCTTATACATTAGGAATGCTTATAAATGAAACTAGTCTATTTAGCCAAGGCTCAGTGGAGATAATTGCATCAGATATAAATAAAAAGGTATTGAGAAAAGCAGAAAAGGCCTTATATTATAAAAAGTCCTTGTCCTTTAGAAAAATGCCTGAGGGAATGACTGAAAAGTATTTTGAAGAAGAAGGGGAATACTATAGGGTTAAGGATGAGGTAAGAAAAATAGTAAAGTTTAAACATTTAAATATGTTTAATAAAAATGTAGGGAGTGAAATTGGTAAGGTAGACATAATTCTCAGCAGAAATGTGTTGATATATTTTGATATTGAAGCAATTAAAAAAGTAGTTAAGACATTTAATGATATCTTAAATATCCCAGGATACCTCTTCTTAGGGCATGCAGAGACTATTACAAGTATAAATCCTGGATTCGAAACTATTTATACCCCATCTATTTTTTATTATAAGAAGGGAGAAAATCAAGTATGAAGCAGTATGGTGTTTTAGTCGTTGATGATTCCTCCTTTATGAGAAGATGTATTAGTCTTATTATAGAAAAGGATCCTCAATTTTTCATAATAGGTATTGCTAGAAATGGCATAGATGCTATTGAGAAAGTACAAAGGTTGAAGCCAGATATAGTGACCATGGATTTAGAAATGCCAGAGATGGATGGTATCGATGCATTAAAGGAGATAATGAAAAATTCCCCTGTACCAGTGGTTATGCTTAGCAATTATACAGAAGAAGGTACTCAAATAGCTCTAGAAGCTTTAGAAGAAGGAGCAGTAGATTTTTTCCTAAAGAGTTCCTTGGTTGGAGATGAAGTGAAGGAGGAAGTTGTTAATGAATTTGTAAATAGATTAAAGGTAATTGCCACTAGCAGCAAAGTACAAAATAATGAAACTGATACAAAAGTAGAGAATTTAGAAGCTAAAAACATCGAAGAATCTTCTATAGATTACAAAAGGGATCTGCTTATAATAGGTTGCTCAACAGGCGGACCTTCAGCACTACAATCTCTGCTGCCAAGATTTTCAAAGAATTTAACTGTGCCAATCCTTGTAATACAGCATATGCCTCCAGGTTTTACAAAAGCTTTGGCAGAGAGATTTGATACCATATGTAATTTACATGTTAAAGAAATTGAGAATAATGATGTTTTAGAAGCTGGTAATATATATATAGCACCAGCGGGATTTCAGACATTTTTAGAAAGAAATAGAGAAAATAAAATTTTCTTTAAGGTAAAGGATTATTCTCCAATAGAAACTCTATATAAACCTTCCATTAATGTTACATTAAATTCTGCTGCTCCTATATTTAAAGAAAAATTATTAACAGTGATTTTAACTGGTATGGGTAATGATGGATTGATCGGATGCAAAAATGTGAAAGAGAATAATGGGGATGTTATAGTAGAAGCTGAAGAATCCTGCATTGTGTATGGTATGCCGAGAGTGGTTTTTGAAGCCGGATTTGCGGATACGCAGGTTTCACTGCCGCATATTTTTGAACACATTATGTTAAATTTGTAGATTTCAATATAATATATGTTTTTTCAATTATTAAAGTTATTATATATTGAAAGATCTATTAACAAGCTCTAGTAGTATAAGGCATTTTTTAATAGTCTAAAGTAAGGTTTTTTAATAGTAGTAAGTGATGAGGGTTGGTAAAGATGCAAGAATTAAGAATATTACTAGTTCAGGATAATTTAAATGAATATAATCTATTAGATAAGTTACGCATACAAAATTGCGAACTTGAATATAAAATAGCAAACTCTATTGATAACATAGTTTATGAACTTAAGCACAATCATTGGGATATTGTAATTAGTTACTATAGCTGCGGTGAATTTACAGCATTTCAGGTCATATCAACTATTAAAAACTCTTTTATTGATATGCCTATTATAGTCATTTTAGATAAATCACAGGAAGAAAATATAGTAAAACTAATAAAACAAGGGTGTAGTAACTGTGTTAAGGAGAGTAACTTAGAACTTTTAGAAGCCATTCTTGAACGAGAATTCAAAGTAGCAATGACCAAAAGAAATAAAGGATTGAGGCTAGATAAAAGAAATTTTACAGTAGAAAGAAATAACTTGAAGATTATATTTGAAAATTCCCTATTAGGTATGATAAATATTAATAAAGATGCTCTTGTTAAGAGAGCAAACAAAACTTTTTTAAATATGATGGGACGTACCTTAGAAGAGGTATTAGGAAAAACTGTTGGGCAAGTATTGGATTGTTGTATTTGCTCTAAATGTACTAGATGTACTGAATGTTCAGACAATTGCAACTTATGTGAATTAAGAAAAAGGTTAAATAATTTTTTAACTTCAAAAGAGAATAGGTTGGATTTCCAGTGGTCTAATTTAATCAAAGTTAATGATGCTTTAGTAAAGAGATGGTATAACATTAGGTATGTACCGATAATTGATTCTGAGGAAGAAAATATTCTAGTGATAGTAGAAGATATCAGCGATAGGAAATCTTTCGAGGAAAGTTTAATAAACAGTGAGACAAAGTATAAATCACTTTTTTACAATATGGTAGATGCTTTTGCCCATAATAAAATTATCTTTGAAAATAACAGGCCTGTTGATATTCAGTTTGTTGAAGTCAACAATAGCTTCGAAAATTTATTTAATGTAAAAAGTGTAGATGTAATTGGTAAAAGCTGTTCGGAATTATTTCCACTTATATTTGAAAAGGTTATTTCAGAATTACAAGCCTACTATACTGGTAACAAAAAAAATGAAAAAATGTATATTGATGAAGTTTATTGTGAGAAAAATTCAAAATGGCTAACTATATCTGCTTTCGAGTCCCAGAAAGGGTATATAGCTGCAATTGTTTCTGATGTAACGGAGAATAGAATGGCTCAGGTTAAACTACAGTCAAGTGAAGAAAAATACCGTTCCCTATTTATGAATATGCATAGTGCAGTTTCCTACAATAAAATTATACTTGACAAAAAAGGAAAACCTATAGATTTTGAATATGTTGAGATAAATGATTTCTTTGCCAAAACTCTTGGACTTACCAAAAGTGAAATGGAAAGAAAGAAATTTTCAGAAATTTGCTCCCGTTACTCACATTTACATGAAGAAATGATAACCTTAGTTACAGATGTTGCTCTAAATGGAAAGGTCATATATAATGAAGACTTTTATTCGGAGATCTTTAAAGGATGGTATTGTAGAACAATATATAGTCCAGAAAAATATTACTTTGTACTAATGCTAACGGATATAAACCACAGAAAAAAATTTGAAGAAGAATTGATAAAAGCTAAACAAGAAGCAGAAGAAGCAAACAAGGCTAAAAGTAGTTTTTTGGCTAATATGAGTCATGAGATAAGGACACCATTAAATGGTATGCTTGGGTTGATAGATTTAACCCTACGTTCTAACTTAAGCAAGGAAGATAAAGAAAATCTAAATACTGCTAAGTTGTCAGGCAAATCTCTTCTAAAAGTTATAAATGATATTCTTGATTTTTCTAAAGTAGAGGCTGGAAAGTTAAGTATCGAAAATGTACATTTTGATTTTCATGAATCAATAAATTATATAATAAAACCACACATAATAGCAGCTAATAGTAAAAAAATCAATCTTAAGTTAATGATTTCTAATGAAGTACCTAAGTTTTTGTTTGGAGATTCTATTAGGTTAAAACAAGTTATTGATAACCTTTTAAGTAATGCCATCAAGTTTACGGATAAAGGTACTGTAAAGTTGGAGATAGAATTAATAAAAAGAATAAATGATTCGATAGAGATTCAAGTTTCTGTTAGTGATACGGGAATAGGCATATTAGAAACTGAAAAAAAATATCTATTTCAAAGCTTTAGTCAGGTAGATGGTTCATATACAAGAAAATTTAGTGGAACAGGGTTAGGGTTAGCCATATCAAAGCAGTTAGTAGAGAAGATGGGTGGAAGTATATTTGTAGAAAGCACTAAAGGTGCAGGAAGTGTATTTCGATTCACTAGTAAGCTTAAAGTATCAGAAGAGAAGGTTTATGATAAGGAAGCTAAAGAGACATTTGTTAAGATTGATAGTACTAGTTTAAGGGTATTATTGGTAGAGGACGATACTGTTAATCAATTGGTTATAAGTGAGATTTTAAAAAGTGTAGGACACGGTATAACCATTGCTAATAATGGCAAAGAAGCATTAGAATTGCTACAACAAAATCAATATGATATTATCTTTATGGATATAGAGATGCCTTTAATGAATGGAATTACAGCAACCAAGTTTATCCGTGAAAAAGAGGAATTAAGTAAAAATCATGTACCTGTTATTGCTATAACTGCTCATGCATTGAAAGGTGATAGAGAAAAGTTTTTAAGGTATGGAATGGATGATTATATATCTAAGCCTATAGATATAGAAAACTTTTATAAGGTACTTAATAAATTTTCATCGAAAAGCATTGAGAATAAAATACTTAAATATATAGGGATTAATCGCTTTGATGATTCTAACCCTGCAGAAATTACTGAAAAAAACAACTACAATATAATAGAAGTTTTCAGAGAGCTAGAAAAAAATATCAGAGAGAAAGATTTAGATGCTATTGAGAAAAATTCAAATAATTTAAAGGAACTTAGCAACAAATTAGAGATGAATCAAATAAAAAAATTGGCTTTTAAGATACAATTGGCAGGAAGACGAAAAGATTATGATGAAATAATTAAGAATATGAAGGAACTTAAAACAAAATTTCATTCATTAGTCAAACAATAAGAATAGGATGGGGAGAAAAAATATGAGAATATTAATAGCAGAGGATGATTTAGCTAGCAGAACATTTATGCAAAAGTTTCTTTCAGGCTACGGTGAATGTGATATTACAATTGATGGTATTGAAGCTGTGGAAGCATTTATTATGGCACTAGACTCTAATGAACCCTATGATTTAATATGTTTAGATGTTATGATGCCGAAGGTTGATGGTATCAAAGCACTAAAAGCTATTAGAGATATAGAAAGTGTAAGACATATAGATAGCTCAAAACGTTCAAAAATAATTGTTGCAACGGCCCTTGCTAATGTAGAGTACATTAAAAGCTCTCTTGCTACTAGATTAGAAGCGTATATTAGTAAGCCAATAGATATACTAGAGATGGAAAGAGTCATGAGACAAATAGGAGCAATATGATGGTAACAAATTTGTATATTTATGCAAAAAGAACAGCAAGATATGAATGTTCAATATATAAAGTGAAAGTTTGTAAGTTACTACAAGTGTTATGCTAGGGTATTCATATAGAGTTTATTAAAAGAGAGGAAATAAAATGAAAAAGGTAAAAATACTGATAGTAGAAGACGATCTTGTAGTATCTAAATATATACAGATTAGCTTAAAAAAAATCGGATATAGGGATTATGAAACCGCAACAACTGGAGAAGAAGCAATTGTAAAGTCAAAAGAGTTCTGTCCCAACTTAATATTGATGGATATTATGTTAGGGGGTGATATTGATGGCATAGATACTGCAAGAGTTATCAAATCAGAATCAGACAGTCCTATTATATACCTAACTTCTGATTCAGATATTGAAACCTTGGAGAGGTCAAAGATAACAGAACCCTTTGGATATATAATTAAGCCTTTTGAAATGAGAGAACTTCAGACTGTGGTGGAAATGGCCTTATACAGATATGAAATAGATAGAAAATTGTTAAAGAATCTTCAAGTAGTTACGGAAAAATATGAATTACAAAAAGAGCTAGAAAAGAATATGGAGGAGGCAATAAGCTTTCAACAAAAGCTACTTCCTAGGCGTATACCTAAAGTAAAGAATATGAATATTGCAGTAAAGTATCTTCCTGCAAGAAAAGTAGGGGGAGATTTATATGATATATACCAGCTAAAGGATAAAATAAATTTCTTTATAGTTGATGTTTGTGGACATGGAGTGGCGGCAGCGATGATGTCTGCTTATATAAAAGCAAATCTTAAGCATTGTATAACTGTTGACAAGTTGCTAGAACCGGAAGAAATATTAAACCGACTTAAAGAACTTGTAACACAAGAAAGCCTGTTTGAAAATAAGTTTCTTACAGTAGTTATCTGCAGCATTGATCTAAATACTTTAAAAATGAAATATTCTAACGCTGGGCATTGTATGCCGTTATTACTTAGAAATGATAATCTTACATATCTTAGTCATGGAAAATGCTTGATTACAGAGGGGTTAACAGACGAAGAGTATACAGCACAAGAGTTTTATTTACAACCCGGAGATAAGTTGTTGCTCCATACTGATGGTATGTATGAGTGGAAATATGAACAGCATATTTATGGCATGGAGAAGTTTAAACAGTACATCCTCGAGAAGGGACTATCTAAGGGTTCACTAGAAGATTTTATAAGTATGGTAGAGCATGAGGGACAAATAACAGACGATATATCATACATATTAGCTGAAATTTCAATATAGAATGGAACTTTAAGGAATAAAAGAAAAGAAATATTAGTTGTTTTAAACAAGTAATATAATTGAGAGGCTGTACTTATATGATAAATGTACCCAATAATAACATAAATATAGAACTACTAGAATATCAAGCAAACATAAAAGGAATATTTGATATTAAGTCTATAGGAAGTATAATAAAGACTTGCCATAAAGAGGCGATTTCTAAGTACAGAAATAAGAGTATTTCTAACAAGTTTGCAACTTGTTTATACGAATTAATTGCTAATGCAGTGGAACATGGTAATGAAAATAGCAATAACAAATACGTTCATATTAATATTGCCTTTTTAAGTAATAAAATTACTCTAAGAGTAGAGGATGAAGGTCAGGGTTTTAGTTGGGAAAACTATAACTATAACTTTGAAGAAAGTTATGAGTATAGAGGGCGAGGGCTTAAAATTGTCAAATACTATTGCGATGACTTAAAATTTAACCATAAGGGCAATATTGCATATGCATGCATATTTATCTGAATTATAAGCATATGAATAACAGTTATTTATTGATATTTATATGCTTATAATATAGTTCAAGGGATTTATTTATGGAGTCTAAGATAAATTCTCTTTCTTCTCTACTCAATATCTTTCCTCTATACTCTAAATCAGCCTTATTAATAATAATGTCTTCCAAATCTTTTGATCTGATATCATTAAATAATTCATCGAATACCTCATCAATAAAAAAAGAGACAGGTACTTCGAAATATTTTATTACAGTGTTTAAAAATTTCAGTGAAGGCTCTTTCTCTCCAACCTCTATTTTATATATCATTTGAGGGGAATAATTAATTTCATTGCCTAAGGCTTCTCTAGTAAGTTTCTTATTTTCTCTCAATAGTCTTAACTTTTCACCTTTTTTCATATAAATACTCCTTTATGGAAATTGTACCTTCAGTACTATCGGAAACTTTAGCATATTGATGATTGAGGATAGCAGTGTTATTATTAAAATTAATATAACATACTAAAACTACCTATATCAACTTAAATTTAATCAGATGGCATAAGTAAATACCATGGTAAAAGGAGAGGAAAGAAAATTCATATGTGGAAAATAGAAGAGGTTTGTAATGTAAAAATAATATACTTGGATAAGGAATTCTATTTAGATAGTAATGAGGTTTTTGAAGCACTTATAAAAGAAACTTTAGAAGAAAAAAATAAAATCGTAATTTTAAGCTTAAAAAACATCGAATTTATCAATAGTACTATGCTGGGTGAAATCTTAAGATTTTATAAAGAACTCATCCACTCTAAGGGAGAGTTAGTTATAAGCAGCTTATCTGAAGATATCAGAAATCTTCTGGAAGTAACAAGGATAAATAAAATTATTAAAATATTCGAAAGTGAGGTAGAAGCAATAGAGTATTTTAAAAGTTTGGACATAGATTACAATAATATAAAGAGGGATAAAAAGTGAAAGATAATGTAGAAAAAGGTTTGAAGGAATTGGAAAATTATGAGGAAAAAGACTTATCAATTGTAGATTTTACGCAACTTTTAAAGGCAGTTGGTGGAGATAGAGAACATATTAAAGAACTTGCCCAATGCTTCCTTGAAGAATATCCTACTCAGCAGAAAAATATTGAATTAGCTGTAAAAAGCAAAGATGCCTTATTGCTCAAGAAACACTGTCACAAGCTAAAAGGAACTCTTCAATTAATTAGAGCAAGAAATTCCTATAATTTAATATGTGAGTTAGAGAAGTTATCAATTTCTTCTGAATTAAATAATGCACTTCAAGTGTATGAAAAACTCCATGAGGAATTGAAAAAGTTAGCATGTGTTCTGCGGAATATGAATTAATCTATGGCAATAATAAAAAAGCTGAATTATATCACTATGTAAATTACTAATTTAGTGAAGAAACTAGAATTTAAATAAAAAATTAAATATAGATAATGTATTGAGATTACTTTCAAGTGTAGTTTTACAAGGGAAGTAATCTTTTTTTTGCAAATATTTAATTTTAATTTACTAGACAAATACAATATTTACATCTGTTCTAAAATTTCTTTATAAGACAAAAAATGCTGAAATCTATAAAAATATATTGAAAAAAGAAGTTTTTAATAATATAATTATTAAAAGTAATAATAATTAATAATTATATTATTACATAAACTTAATTTTTAACTTAAAACATTATGATAACAAATGAATACTTAGGAGGGTTATTCAATGGATAGAAAACTTGCAAAGCCATCTACATCTCACTTAAATAGGCTCAAATTAGAGAAGCAGGATTCTAAACTTGGTTTAAAGCATGGCACTGAGGAACTTAACAAGAAAAGAGAATTAGCTAGAAAGCAGGCTCAAGAAAAGATAAAGGCTAGAACTTTGGCTAAAAAGCAGCAAATAATTGAGAGAATAGCTACTGCTACTGAACAGCTAGCGGCAGGAATTGAACAAGCTGGATCAGCTTCAAAAGAACTTGGTGCTACTATGGCTCAAATAGCTGTAGGTGCTGAGCAGGCATCTTCAGCAGCGGAACAATCAAGGACTGCTATTAATCAAATAGACAAGGCTGCAGTTACTGCGGAAAAGATAACAAAAGAATTCTTTAAAAAGGTAAATGAGGCGCAGACACTTATTAGAGCTACTTCTGTGGATGTAGAGCTAATGGTAGGCACAATAAAAGAAGCTTCTGATACGAATCTGGAGTCCGTTAAGCTAATAACAGAACTAGAAAGGCAGTCTAGTGAGATTGGAGACATTGTTCAAGCAGTGGTAAGGATAGCAGACCAAACTAATCTATTAGCTTTGAATGCTGCTATAGAAGCAGCAAGGGCTGGAGAGCATGGTAGAGGCTTTGCAGTAGTAGCCGATGAAGTTAGAAATCTCGCAGAAATATCAGAAAAATCTGCTCAGAATATTAGAGAATTAGTGAATGAAATACAAAAAAACGTAAAAGTAGTAGTAAGTGATATAGAAAAAGCAGGAAACGCAGGTAATGAAGAAGTTGAAAAATCAAAGAAAATTACTGAAAACTTGATAAAGATTGAAGAGGATATGCTTATAGTTCAACAGAGAGTAAGTGAAATTTCTCAAAGTTCAGTAGAATCTACCACTGGTGCAGCAGAGTTCCTTTCAATGGCTGAGCAGATTGCTGCAGCGGCACAGCAGCAATCTGGTGCAGCAGAGGAAGTGGATAAATCAATAGAAGAACAAAACAGAGCCTTTGAGGAATTGAATTTTGCAGCCTCTGAGATTTCTCAAATGTCTGAGGATCTAAGGATGTCAACGGATACACAAAAATACTCGGAAATACTTGCAGCATCTGCAGAGGAGCTTTCTGCAAATGTGGAGGAGGCAAATTCAGTTTCTACTCAAATAATGGAGGCCATACAGCAGGTAGCTGAAGGAGCTGAAATACAAGGTCAACTTACAGATAAGGCATCCTCTGTTTCAGAGCGTTTAGCAGCAGCAGCAGTTCAAATAAATGAAATGTCTAGCCAATCCAGTGAAAAAGTTACTGAGCTTCAAAGTTTGATTGACAGCAATAAGGCAGGCGTAGATGAGATGGTAATGGGAATATCTTCCTCAGCACAAGCAAGCATCATCTCAGCAAAAAATATTAAGCAGTTAGAGGAAACCACAAGAAAGATAGATAAGATTGTAGATGCAATAGTAAATGTTACTATTCAAACAAACATGTTAGCTGTTAATGGTTCCATAGAAGCAGCTAGAGCAGGTGAGTTTGGAAGAGGATTTTCCGTAGTAGCAGGGGATATAAGAACGCTAGCAAATGAATCTGCTGAAAATACAGATAAAATAAAAGATTTAGTAAGAGCAATACAAGGGCAAATACTAGCAGTAGCCACAGATATAGAAGGTTCTAGTAGAAAATCCTTTTCAGAAGTAGAAAAAGCTAAAAAAATTACGGATAACCTAAATTTAGTTCAGGATAGTATGCTGGAAATCTTAAATGGAGTTGGAGAAATATTAAAAAAATCAGAAGAATACATGATTGCCCTAGAACAGGCAAGAAAAGGAGTAGAACAGATTGCAGCTGCAGCGCAAGAGTCAGCGAGTGCTACTGAGGAAGCTAGTAATGTGGCTGCAGAACAGTCAGTTGGAATGCAGCAGCTTGCAGAAGCTATAGAAGAAGTATCTGGAATTGCAGATGAATTACAAAATATGTAGTGAAAGGGGCTAATAATAATGACTTATCTGGAAATTACTTCAGACCTAGCAGAGAGACAATTAGTTACTTTTCATATCGGAAATGATGAATTTGGTGCTGATATAATGAATGTAAAGGCAATAGTCAGAGTATCTGAGATAACAAAGGTGCCTAATTCACCACATTATGTAGAAGGAGTATGTAATTTAAGAGGCAGTGTGCTTCCTGTTATTGATGCCACAGCTAGACTTAATGTGAGAAAAATAGATAAAGAGAGAGAGAAGGACAGTAGGATACTTGTAGTTGATATAAATGGAAAGACAACAGGAGTCATCGTGGACAAGGTTTCGGAAGTAATGAGAATTAGTACAACAGAAATTGAAGAAACACCTAGTATAATGAAAAATGCAAATATGGATTATTTAAGCGGAATAGTAAAGCTCAATAATGGTAAGAGATTGATTATGCTTCTTGATTTGATGAAGGTTCTAGATATAGAAGAAATAGAGGGTTTTAACTTATTTGAGAATGAAGCTACATTAAAAAATAAAAATTCATCTTCTGAAATAGAGAAGATAAAGGAGGAGCAATTGGTTTCCTTTATCATAGATAAAGAAGAATATGGATTAGATATAATGCAGGTGAAGGAAATTATAAGAGTGTCTGAAATTGTCAAGGTGCCTAATTTGGGAGAATACATAGAGGGAGTAGTATCCTTAAGGGATAGCATACTGCCAATTTTAGATTTAAGAAAATATTTTTGTATGGAAGATGTACAAGTAACAGACCGCACTAGAATACTTGTAGTTGATATTGGAGAATTCACCTGTGGTCTGATGGTAGATAAGGTATCTGAAGTTCTTCGGATATCTAGAGATGTAATACAGTCTCCACCAAACATGTTTTCAAAAGATCAAGGAGATCAACTAAAGGGCATTGCTAAGTTAGAGGATGGAAAGAGATTAATTTTGTTATTAGATCCAGTAAAACTGGTGGAAAGTGACAAACTGCTTGATGTAGAGAAATTACGAAAAAATAGTTATGAACAGGAAACAAAGAGTATAGAAAAGCAATTAATGGATGATGAGCAGGTTGTAACCTTCAAGCTTGCAAATGAGGAATTCGCTGTGAAGATAAATTATGTTCAAGAAATAAACAGAATGACAAAAATAACTAAGGTTCCAAGAGCGCCATATTTTATAGATGGAATAGTAAACTTAAGAGGAAATATAATACCAGTAATGGATCTTAGAAAGTTGTTTAACTTACCAGAGAAAGAAATAACAGACTCCAATAGAATAATTATTGTTGACTTACAAAATAAAAAAACAGGAATAATAGTTGACTCAGTAACAGAGGTTTTAAGATTTGGGAAAAAACTAATTGAACTTCCTCCGGATATACTATGTGATGATATTGATAAAAAGTATATAGAGGGGATAGGTAAGCTAAGCGATGGGAATAGAATGATTGTAATTTTAAATTTAAATAAAGTGATTCAATTTCATTGAAGGTATTAGAATAAAGGTGAAATTGGTAGAATGGACAATGTAAGGACAACGTTAGTCATATTAACTTTTTTTATATTTTTCATTGTAAAAAGGGTGATTAGTATTGTTGAAAAAAATTAAGGTTTTAATAGTTGATGATTCAGCTTTAATGAGAAGATTAATAAGAGAAATATTACAGACTGAAAGATCCATAGAGGTTATCGGAACAGCTAGGGATGGAGCTGATGCTATAGAAAAGGTCCGACAACTTAAACCAGATGTAATTACTATGGACATTAATATGCCAATAATGGACGGTCTGACTTCAATGCAGTATATTCTGGATGAATTCCCAGAAATACAAGTGATTATACTAAGTTCTCTTACTGAAGAGGGAAAATTGATAACTCTAGAAGCTTTAGAACTAGGTGCATTTGACTATATAGCAAAACCTTCTGGTACTGTATCTATTAACCTACATGTTATTGGGAGAGAAATAATAGAAAAGATAACAGCTGCCTATAAATATTCTAGAAAAAATAGAATGAAAAAAAAAGCTGTTGAAAATAAGAAAAACAAGGTTTTTCTCATAGGTAAAAAAACTACTTCAGCAAGGGTATCAACTAATGTATCAAAGGTGGTAGTAATAGGTATCTCTACAGGTGGACCTAAAACTCTTATGGAAATACTACCCGATATCCCTGAGGACCTAAATGCAGCTATTATAGTCATTCAGCATATGCCTCCTAGTTTTACCAGTACCTTTGTAAAGAGAATAGATGCTGCAAGTCCTTTTAGTTTCAAGGAAGCACAGGCTGGAGATGTTATTGCAAATAGAAGAGGCTTTCTTGCACCTGGAGGGTTTCAATTGCTGGTAAGACAGAGTAAATATAAGGGCGAATATATGATAAGGCTTACAAAGTCTCCCAGCACTCTCTTTATGCCTTCTGTTGATGTTACTATGGACTCAGTACTTGAATGTTTTGGAGGAAAAAACACTATCGGAGTACTTATGACAGGTATGGGAGATGATGGAGCCAACTCCATGGTTAGGATACGGAAGGCTGGAGGTATAACTATCGCACAGGATGAAGCTACTTCAGTAGTATTTGGGATGCCAAGAGAGGCTATTGAAAGAGGTGGAGCGGAAATAGTAGTACCTTCTTATAGGATTCCTGAAGAAATAATAAAAGCTATAAAAAGGTAATGAAATAAAAATATAGCATTTTAAAGGTTGTGTAACGTTGGGAAGTGCGATTAGATAGATTGTGGAGTGATGAAATAATGCTAACTGATGACCTATATAAAAAATACGTAGGATATGTTTTCAATAAAACTGGTCTATGTTATGAACTAAATAAGAAATATTTTGTGGTAAAGAGAATAGAAGATCGTATGGCGAGTTTAGGTATAAAGGATTTTAAAGAGTACTATGGGTTGATAAAGTTTTCTGAAGATCAAACAGAATTTTATAAGTTAATCAATGACTTAACGATAAACGAAACTTATTTCTTTAGAGAGTTTCCTCAACTTCAGAATTTTGCAGAGGACATTCTGCCTTTGGTAGTTAAGAAAAAACAGGAAGAAGGGGATTACAACTTAAGGCTGTGGAGTGCAGCCTGCTCCAGTGGAGAAGAGCCTTATACACTAGCTATTATACTATCAGAAATGCTTGAATGTCCTCAAAAATGGAATATAGAAATTACTGCTTCAGATATAAATACAGAAGTTTTAGAAACAGCTAAGATCGGGAGTTATGAGGAAAGGTCTATAAGAGAAGTGCCTCTAGAATATCTTTCTAGGTATTTTAATATAAGAGATGGCAAATATAAGATAAACTCAAAGATTAGTAGGATGGTCGAATTTAAAAGAATAAATTTATTTGATCTTAAAAAGATGAAAAGTATGGATAACTATGATTTTATATTTTGTAGAAATGCTCTTATTTATTTTAGTAATAAGTCCAGAGAAATAGTTGTGAATAGTTTTTATAACAGCTTAAACAGAGGAGGCTTTATATTTCTTGGGCATTCTGAATCAATAGGCAGAGTATCTTCTGCCTTTAGAGCAGAAAAGATAGGTGGTATTATAGTACATTCAAAGTATTAAGAGTAGGATTGATATTTTCAAGGAGATTGGTATTTACAGGGAATAAGCTTCTATGAAAAGGGCGTGAAAAATATGGTTTATGTATTTGAGAATGAAGATTTAAAGATATTGGATTTATATATTAATGACGCTGAAGAGTGTTTAGGTATACTGGAAAAGGAACTTCTTAAATTAGAAATAGATTTAAATAATATAGACTTATTAAATGATATATTAAGAAGGATTCATATTATAAAAGGAGGAGCTTCTTTCTTGGGTGTTATAATTATTAGAAAGCTAACTTATGCTATTGAACAGGTGTTAGAAAATCTTAAGAGTAAGATGGTGGAGATGAGTACTAGTCTCATGGATGACCTAATAAAAGGAATAGATTTATTAGGTAGTTTCATTTATGATATACAAGAAAAATTAAAAGAAGTTCTTCTTATAGATAATAAGGATAAATTTGAAGTAAGCTTAAAGGATGATGAGGATTCAAAGGATCTAATTAAAAGGTTACAAGAAATTATAGAAAGAAAAGAGCAAGATATAGAAGTACTGCAGGAAAACTATTTTGAAGACAATGGAGATAATATCAGTGATATATATAGTAAAGGTAAAGTGGATGAAATATACGGTATAGATATGACAGCTGATTTGGTGAGCATTGAAACTTATAGATCTACTAAAAAGCCTTCTGTAGGTGAGCATAATAATACTAATAAAAATTCAACAACTAATAGTACAAACCCAAAGAGCAATATCAGAAAGGATAATGATCGAAAAAGTATAAGGGTAAGTCAGGAAAAGCTTGATAATATGATGAATATGATTGCAGAACTTATGGTAACAAAAAATGCTTTTATGCATATATCAAAGAAAATAGACATTGATTACAGTATTCCTAAACTTTCAAAAGAAATAAAGGAAGTGGGAGCCTCAGTAAGTAGAATATCCAATGAATTGCAGAACACTATTATGTCCATAAGAATGGTACAAGTAAAGTCTATATTTCAGAAGATGCCGAGAGTAATAAGAGATGTATGTCAGACTACTAACAAAAAAATAAACTTAATAACTGAAGGAGAAAATACGGAAATTGATAAGACTATAATAGAAAAAATAAGTGATCCTTTGGTACATATTATAAGAAATTCGGCAGATCATGGCATTGAAAGCTGCAGCAGTAGAATAGAAAAGGGGAAAAGTGAACAGGGAACTATCTATTTAAGAGCTTACAATAAGAATAAGCATGTATATATCGAAATTGAGGATGATGGTAAGGGAATTGATCCTGAACAAATCAAAATAAGTGCTGTAGATAAAGCTCTCCTTGAGGCTAGCGATGCAGAAAAAATGAATAAAAATCAGCTGCTAGATTTAGTATTTTTACCTGGATTCAGCACTTCTCAAAAAGTTACGGAAATATCAGGCAGAGGTGTGGGTATGGATGTTGTTAAAAGCAATATAGCGGATATTAATGGTGCGGTATATCTTGATAGTGAAGTTGGTAAGGGAACAAAAGTAACAATACAGCTGCCACTTACTCTTGCTGTGTCTAGAGGATTACTTATAGAAAGTTCAACAGAACAGTATATTTTGCCAATTGAAAACGTAGTTGAAACTGTGAAGATACCTGCAAAAAATATATACGAATTTAGTGGAAAATATTTTACTTACCTTCGTGGAGAAGTAGTGGCAGTAGACTGGTTAAGAAAAATTCTTGTTTTAGATGGATTTAATGAGGATTTAGAGGAATTAAATACAGTTATAATTTCTAATGGTGTTGATAAAATGGGAATTATTGTAGATAAGTTTATAAATGAGCAAGAGTTTATAGTAAAACCTTTAGTTGACTATTTGGCCTCTATACCAGGGATTTCAGGTTCAACTTTACTTGGAAATGGTCAGGTGGTAATTATTCTAAACGCGGGAGATATTATAAAATTAGCTGGTAGATAAGAATTAAAAAGCAGCCTGAATTAAGAAACCGAGTTTATTGTCAAACTTTCGGTTACTAAATAAGAAGTAGGTGATAAAAATGAGCAACTTACTAGATGTTTTTTTTGAAGAAACAGGTGAACTTTTAGAGAAAGCAGAAGAACACTTGGTGGAAATTGAAAAATCGTATTCTGACGAAGGTCTTAATGGACTTTTTAGATGTATTCATTCAATTAAAGGTAGTTCCGCTACTCTAGATTTTAGGGAAATTGCAACCTTGTCCCATAAGTTAGAGGATATTTTAAACTATGTACGTGATGGAAAACTTGAATTTGATAAGGAAATACTAGACATTTCCTTTAGGGTTGTAGATGAAATCATAGTTTTATTTAATCTACATAGAGAAAGTTACGGGGAAGAAATAGATGAGGCCACAACTGAAAAACTAGAGGGTATTAAAATACTGCTGGATAACATAATAAGTAGAATTACATCAAATGGTGATAGGGAAGTGGTTACTCTTGAAAAGGAAAACAGTAATAGGATATATGGAGAAAAAATTACTTTAGAAGAAGGTGCAAATTCATATTTTATTAGAATTATGCTGGACACTGAAGATCTGATGCAAAGCATTACTAGATTTATAATAGTAAATACAATGAATGAAATAGGCAAGGTTGTGTATTCTAACCCTCCTATGAGATTTATGCTGTCTTCTGAAAGTAGTAGCTTAATTGAGAAATATGAATGTATATTTAATACAGAATTAGATGCTGAAATGGTATATAACAAAATCGACGTTCCATATGTAAAGAGAATAAGTATAGTGAACATAAGGGATGAATATCTAGAAAAGTTAGAGTTTAGATTGTCTTCTGAAGAGGTAGATTTATTAATAGGTGTACTTACCTGCTTTTATAGACTTAAAAATTATTTTACACAAAAACAGAATTATATTGAAGAAAAGCGAGAGATAACCGATCTTTACGGAGAAGTTAAAAAAGTATTAAATTTAACAGGCATAGATATGAGAATTCATACATTTATAAAAGAAATTGGCATATTCTTAAGTTTATTACTATCTGATGTAATTCTACCAAATGCAAATAACTTTATAAAACTGTCAAATAATGTCGATAGCCTGTATCTATCTATGATAGAAAGACTATACCAAGTCTTTAAAAATAAGTTAATTTTTAAGTATGTTGAGCTAAATGCCGATGGAAGAAATATTGAAAGATTTGAGGATTTAGTAAATAGAATTCCTAGAAATATATTCAAATATGTAGCTGTTGATATTAGTAAAATAAAAATACTAGAATATGATGAGCTTAAGAAGTTAATAGAAGTCTATAAAAGGTTTAATGAAGAAGGAATTGTACTGTATTTAATAAATGGTGGTAGTCACAGAAAAAGATTATATAATATTATAGAGTCGATTAATATTATTGCAGATATAAAGCAGTATAGCAATGAAAGCGAGGCAGTATTATATAATGATTTCATTTTAAAATAAAAGGAGGTGATAATCTATGAAGGAGAGTTACAAAATATTGATAGTAGATGATGAAGAAGGAGTACTTACTTCTTTAGGAAAAAGATTAATTCTAGAGGGATACAGCGTAGACACCTACAGTGACTCCTTAAATGCGTTAGAGAAGTTTAAAGAGGAAAAGTATCATATAGCTATTATAGATATTGTAATGCCTAATATCGATGGAATTTATCTGTTGAAAGAGATCAAAGCATATGATGCACTCACCCAAGTGATAATGGTTACAGGGCAACCTACTATGAATACTACTATACAAGCTTTAGAACTTGGAGCAAATGACTACATACTTAAACCCTTTAAAAGTATCGATTATGTGGTGGAAGTTGTAGGATTTTCTGTTGGCAAGTTAGAAAGATGGAAGGAGTCGATGAGAAATATGATAGTCTAAACTTTTGATTAAAGTTATATTTCAACTTAGGTTCCAAACGTACCATTAAAACTATCAACAGTCAACAAACTTTCCATCTCTTTCATACTGAATGTCTGCATTTAAAAACTACAGTAAATGTCGAAGGAATGATAATGCTTATAAGGAAAAATATATAAAAATAAAGGAATATTAAAATTAATGTAGAACTATACTGTATGAAAAAGAAAGGAAGGGGTAAAATGAACTTTTTTATAAATTTAGGGGTAAAGAAAAAGCTTGTCCTAGTATTTTCTTTAATTTCCATTTTTATAATCTTAATAGGAGTACAAGGAATATTAAGCTCAGCAAAGATAAATGAGGGATCCAAGGCTATATACAGCAATAATTTAGTATCCATTAGAGATTTAGAAGAAATTAAAGGCAATATAAATAATATTGGGTCTAATGTACTTATGATTGCTTTTGAAAGAGATAGGTCAAAGCTAGATGAGCAGATAAAAGCTATAGAGGAATACACTAAAGAAGATGACATATTTATAAAAGAGTACGTTAGTCTACCTTCAACATCAGAGGAGCAAAAAACTTTTGATGATTTTAAGAATGATTTAATAAAGTATAGAGAGTTAAGAAATAAGGTCATTGATCTGGCAAAAGCTAATAATTATGATGTTGCTGTTAAGGTCTATAATTCAGAGATGACAGTAATAAGAGATTCTATGCTTGATAAATTAGATAAATGTATTGCTATAAATGAGCAATCAGCAAAGCAGGCTAACTTAAACAATATAGCTCAATTTAACAGCATTAGAAATTTAATTATGATTTATACAGCCACAGCATTTTTTATCATAATTTTTATAGGTTATATATTAAGTAAAAATATAGTGGAACCACTAAATAAGATAAGAGATTTGGCACAGAGATTGTCTAACTATGATTTTTCAACTTCAATTACTATCACAAGGAAAGATGAATTTGGACAAACATCCATAGCTTTGAATACAAGCACAGGAAAATGTAAATAATTTAGTTAAAGTGATTATAGAAGATTCTCAAGAGATAAGTGCTTCTTCAGAGGAACTTTCTGCAACAATAGAGGAATTAGCATCTAAGGCTGCAACCATAGATGAAGCAGTAAATACTATTGCTACTGGTATGCAGGAGTCAAGCAGTGCATCAGAGGAGATAAGTGCATCTGTTGAAGAAGTAGATTCAAGTATAAATGAGCTTTCTTCTAAAGCTGTGGAAGGAAGTAATAATGCAAATCAGTCTAAAGAAAGAGCTACAGTAGTTAAAAATAATAGTCAGAAAGCCATTGATGAGACTAGGAGAATATATAATTAAAAACGAAAAAATATGGAAAAGGTCAATGAAGAGGGAAAGGTAGTAGGTAGTATAAAAGTTATGGCGGATACTATTGGAAGTATAGCTGAGCAAACAAATTTACTTGCTTTAAATGCTGCAATAGAGGCAGCCAGAGCTGGAGAGCAGGGAAAAGGTTTTGCAGTGGTAGCAGAAGAGGTTAGAACACTTGCAGAGCAATCAGCACAAGCAGTAATTAGCATTCAAGATACTATTGTTAAAGTTCAGAACACATTTAAAATAGGTATTGACACTAGTAGCGATATATTAGAATTTATAAATATACAGGTAAATGAGCAAATTGATGATTACGGAAAAGTAGGAAACCAATATTATAATGATTCGGATTTTGTAAGCAAAATGTCTGAGGAAATTGCTGCTACAGTTGGACAGGTAAATGAAGCTGTTCAAAATATGGCACTGGTCTCACAAAAATCAAGTGAGGAAGCAGAAACAATAAAAGAGAGCATGAATGAAACTACAAAAGCTATAGAACAAATGGCATTAACCCCTCAAGGACAAGCAGAAATTGCTCAAAAATTAAATGAAATGGTACATAGGTTTAAGCTTTAGTAATGTAAAGGTTAAATGACTAAATGGCATTTAACGAGCAAAATCTCGTGTTCGTAGACAAACCCCATCTGATTCAAGTTTCACTTCATTAAGATTAAGAGGAGTCTCTTGCTATGAGATCTTAGAACATAGTAAGAGACTTTTTAGTATGTCTAAATATGAAGGTTTATGCATAGAGATCATAGTTTTATATCTGTATCCAGATCAATATAGTTAGTGTTTTGAGGAGTATCTACATATGCAGTGCCGTCAGGAAGACCTACCACATAGTGAAAAGTAGATTCGTCTGGGTAAGCAAAACGGTCATAACTATTGGTATATGTACCAATAAGTACCCAGCCTTGCTCTAAACGTCTATTTGCATCACTCATAATGGTTAAATCCTCAACTTTTTTTATGTTTTTTAAATCCATGATAGTCACCTCCAGCTAATTCAAATCTTATATAAACAATTAACAATCTCACTACTTATTGTAAGCATATTTAGGAATTTTATCCGATGACTACCCGCTCTAATACACCCTCTTCTCAAATAGGGTGTATTAGAGCGGATACGTCCCTGGATTCGTTCAACTAAGAATCAGGTGGGGGTTGAAACACCATCTGATTCAAGTTTCCACTTCATAAGTTATTGATACAATCTGTTATTTTAAGACAGTGTTTACATATTAACTAAATATTGTAAAATGGGAAGGAAATAAGTTGCTTTTTTATATAATTTAGCGTTGAGGGGTTATATTATGAAGTACACATTGGTAAAGCCTACCCAAAAGCCACTTTTACACAGTAAATGCAATGTAGTTATTGAAGTAAACGATGAGTTCACAAGGCTTACTGGTTATGCTAAAAATGAATTAATAGGAAAGTCTCTTATGGAAATAAGTGATATATTAAGAATTGGATACAAGTTTAAACTTGAAGATAGTAGAGAGGAATATAGCTGCTATTTATTTACTAAGGAATATGAACCAAGAGAGGTCACTGTATTTTGTAAGAGTCTAAAATGTGAAGATGAGAATGTTTACATTATTAAGGAAAAACAAAATTTTAGAATTGAAAATAAATTGCCAAGGGAATGCAATTCCAAGAGGAAATTCACCTATTAGAAGGATACTAAGGGGTGAAAAGTTATCACAATATCAAATTGCTATAAGAACTGATAGTGGTAACTTTTATACCGAATCAAGTGGCGATGCTTTATATGATGAAAAAGGAGATTTTGTTGTAGGTATGTTACTAGCACATGATATTACTGATAGAGTAAAATCTCAAGAAAAGTTATTAATAAAAACTCAGCTAGATTTATTCGATCAGGTTATAGAAAATCTTGAAGTTGGCTTTACAAGGTATACATATCCGGAATTTAACATTATAGATATAAATAATAGGACATATAAATATTTAAAGGAATTTAACCCTAAATTAAGTTCTCCATCCTCTATTATAGGGAAGGGTATAGCTAATATTTTTAATCTTAGCAGGGATAAAGAAGCAGAATTCAAAAGGAGAATTCAAATTGCAATAGGGGCAAAGATTAAACCTAATTCTATTTATAAAAGTATTGTTACTGAAGGGAAAGAAAGATTTTTAAAATTAGTGCATCAACCTTTATTTGGATTAAATAATCAAGTTGTTGAGATAGTTGGTATTTCAATAGATATTACTGGAGAAGTAAAAGCTAAAAAGGAAATGGAGCAGATTCTTAAGATACAAGAGGAACTATTTGCCAATGTGTCACATGAACTAAAAACTCCTTTGAATGTAATTTTCAGCGCCAATCAATTAATGGAGTTATATATAAAAAATAATTTATTTGAAGCTAATAAGGAGAAGGTTTCTCAAAATATTACTATTATTAAACAGAATTGTTATAGGTTCATAAAGCTTATTAATAATATTGTAGATTTATCGAAAATAGAATCTGGATTTTTAAAGTTAGATCTATCTAATGAAAATATAGTTAAGATTACTGAAGATATTGTACAATCAGTATCAGAATATATTAAGAGAAAGAGACTAAGTATTGTTTTTGATACAAATATAGAAGAGAAAATCATTGCATGTGATCCTGAAAAAATTGAAAGGATTATTCTAAACCTTATCTCTAATGCAATTAAGTTTTCAAATCCAGGAGGAAGTATATTGGTAAACTTAATAGATAAAGGTGATACTATTAAGATAGTTGTGGAGGATACTGGCATAGGGATTGATAGGAAACACTTGGATATGATTTTTGAAAGATTTCAGCAGGCTGACAAGTCCCTTTCACGTAATGCAGAGGGAAGTGGTATTGGTCTATACTTGGTAAAGTCAATTATAGAAATGCATGGAGGTAAAATAAGTGTTGAAAGCACCGTTGGCAAAGGCAGTATATTTAAAGTAGAACTTCCTTCAAAAACTTTTGAAAAACAGGAACAGATTTATGAAAGTAAATCTCAAGATAACAAAATTGAAATGATTGATATCTATGCAGTGTAGAATATTATGTACATATAAATTATGGCCTTATAAGTAAAGATTACTATATTGTTGAAAGGCTTATAAGATTTACTTAAAAGCCTTTCACGTAATTACAAAGTCATATATTTTACTTTAACATCATTAACCTCAAGCAATTCTTTTTCAAGTACCTTTACTTCATCTAAACTGGAATGAATATGTAAAATTATCAACCCAACTTCAGAACAAGAAGTTTCACTAACTTCGTGAAGACCAAGCCTAGTTGTAATAATACATCCATGTTTTGTTAAAATAGTCTGAATCTGTGGAGCATGAGCACTTCTAGGATCAATAGTTATTGCCATAATTGTAGTTTCCATAAATAACAACTCCTTACTTTTGTGTTTTAGATTTAATTATTAACTTATTATATCCAAAAATTAAATTAATTTAACTAATATTAAAATTTTGTCTAACCAATTGTATAAACAACAACATTGCAGGATTAATCCATTTGTTCTTATGATAAGCACATATGGCTGTGATTGTAGTATCTGAACAGCCTGCTCTAAGTTCTTTTAACTTACCATTTTCAAGTTCTTCCTCTACTGTAAAACGAGGCAAGAAAGAAATTCCTAAATTACTTGCAACACACTTTTTTATAGCTTCAATGCTCCAAAGTTCAATTATGTTATTTAATAATATGTTGTTATCACGAAAATAACTTTCAAGTATTTTTCGATAAATAGATTCAACTTCATTAATGATAAGACTTGTACTTATTTCTTAATTTGGTTTTGAAAGGTCTAATTTATCTTGCTCTAATAAAGGCGAGCATACTAAAGCCAAAGTAAAATCAGCTAGTTGAATAGTAGTCAAATTATCATTTTTACTTCCCACATCATACATTAAGCCAATGTCTACGTCACCCTTTGACATGATATATTTGTAAAATCTAATTGTCAATTCGAATCTATTAATTTTACAAATGTATAGTCCTTTGATAGTATAAATTTAAGGAAGGGGTGCATAAGAAATGAATTTATTAGCAGAACAAATAAAAAATGCAGCACTTGATATGGGATATGAAAAGTGTGGTATTATTAAAATATCTGATATGACTGCCTATGAGGAAAAACTTAATGAACGAATTGAACGTATTCCTGAGGTGAAGCCATATTACGAAGGATTTTATCGCTTTGCCCACCTGCAAGATACATATCCTTGGGCAAAATCAATCGTTATTTGTGTAAGACAGTTATGTATAAATTTATTTGGTATTATCCTTTAAAACATTCTTATTAGATAAGGCTATATTACAAGCTTGATCCTGATATGCAAATTTTACACCAAATATATATATTAGAATGCCAAGGGATAAAAAGTATAAAATTATATACATAGGGCTAAGTAACAATGAAGGAATAGAGTTATAAATAGTAAGTGTTCCAAAGAACATAAATATAATTCCTGCTACCCATTTTATGTATATTTCAGGAATATGCTTACACATCCATGCACCACCTATTATGCCAATACCATCAGCAATTAACATACCTACCGTTGTTCCCATCAATATAAAAACTGGTTGATGGCTGTCTGCTGATATTGCTACTGTCATAAGTTGAGTCTTGTCTCCCATCTCTGCTATGAAAAAGGCTATTGCTACTGTAACAATTGGACCAAACTTATTCTTCTTTTCATCATCTTCATCAATTTTATCCCCTCTTAGAGTCCAAAGTCCAAAAATTAGAAAGGATATTGCTGCTACAATTTTTACTTTATTCATTGGTATAAGTGAACTCAAATAATTTCCTACTGCTACAGCAAGAGCATGATTAAAAATCGTTGCTACAAGAACTCCTATCATTACTTCCTTTACCTTATACTTACTGGCCATGGCCATCGCAAGTAGTTGTGTTTTATCTCCCATTTCTGCTACAACTACAAGTAATGCTGCTTTAATAAATTCTGTCATTTAATGACCTCCTTATAAAATTAATTCAAATATATATAAATAAAAAAAGACCCTCAACACAATGAAATTCTATCTTAATTTAAATCTCCTTTAGCATAAATAATTATACTAGAGAAAATTTAAATATAATGATAAAACTATTGTGTCAAAAGTCTCACTTGACTAAAATAAGCCACGATAAAGCCAGACCCAAAGGTCAGTATGTTGACTTTATCACCAATATAGGCAGCTACTCCCTTTTAACATTTAAGTTTATATTTTTCACAAACATTAATAATGTTACCATGAAACTTAGATAAATACAATACAAAATGTAGAATTCCAACTCCTCTTTGTAAATTTAATGATAGGATGCTAGAATTAGGTATGTATCTTAACCTAATATAAAAACTACGGACTGTAAACCTGTCATTAGACAGCATTTAAAGACAGGATAAATAAGTGGAAAATATTTAATATAGAAGTAGAGAGGAGCGGTTTTATGGATTGGCTTAACGCAATGAATAGTGCAGTAGAATATATGGAGGCTAATATTACCGAAAAACTAGATATTGAGAAGGTGGCGAAAATTGCCTTATCATCTACCTTTCACTTTCAGCGTATGTATCATATGATAACTGGTGTAACGGTAGCTGAATATATAAGGAGAAGAAGGCTTACACTGGCGGCACAGGACATTATATCCGGTGAAAAAATTATTAATGTAGCCTATAAGTATGGCTATGAAACGCCAGAAGCATTCACAAAGGCTTTTAGAAAAATGCATGGTATAAGCCCCTCGGCAGCGCGCAAGCCTGGAATAGAACTTAAGGCATATCCAAAGCTATCCTTTCAAATTTCAATAAAAGGAGATAAAGATATGAATTATAAGATTTTTGATAAGGGAAGCTTTAAAGTAGTAGGTAAGCAAAGAAAGATAAGTATGGTAGATGAACAGAACTTTAACCAGGTACCTAAATTCTGGTATGACTGCATGGAGGATGGGTCACACCAATGGATTTGTTCAAAAGCAGGCAAACTTGGTATTCTAGGTGTATCTAAGGATTTTGACAAATATAAAGATGAATTTAATTATATGATAGCAGTTGAGGAAATCAAAGATACCATCCCAGAAGGATATGTTTCTGCAATTATACCAGCAGCGACCTGGGCTGCATTTGAATCAGTGGGACCAGTAACAGAAGCTTTACATGATCTTGTGAGAAGGATATATACAGAATGGTTTCCTTCTACAGGATACCAGCATGATTGCGCACCGGATATTGAGGTTTATCCTGTAGGAGATATGTCCGCTGCAGATTATAAGTGCGAGATTTGGATTCCTATTAAGAAGTAAGAGGGGGAAAACATCGTATTATTCAGTGAAATTTTACGGTGTTTTTCCGTAGTATTTAAAATTAATGTCTTATCTTCCTATAATCATTCCAAAGTTTCATTAATGGAGTTATTCCTTTAAGTAAATCGATCTTACTATCATTACCGCATATTGTATCGATGAGTTTATCTACTAGTTTATTGTCTAAGTTTTTAATTGCAAAATCCAAATCATCATCCTTTAAATTTTCTAAGAATTTTCTTAGAACAAGGGAATTATTATAATTTTTCAATAAAGGTTTAACTAGTTCCTCATATTTTCCTATCCCACAAATATCCTGAGCTGAGTATATCCCTGTAAGTATTGCTGCAAATTGTCCAAATCCCAATCCAGGAGAAATTGATCCAAAACAATTTCCAACAAAATAAGTATTATCAATCTTAGGTGTATTACATATTCCCATCATATATTTTGTAATCTCAAACTTATCTGTTATTCTAAAGTCTTGCTCTAAATCTTTAGAGGCTAAATTATAGAATTTTTCCCACATAGCATTTATATCTAATTTTATATTATCAGGATAATTAGGGTAAGCGATAACAAGATTAGTCTCTTTTTCAGAAAATGGTATAGACCATGCATATCCCTTAGGAATAATATTATAATTAAACCATACATGAGGAATATCTGTAGCAAACTTACCTTCAACTGTTACACCTCTTATTGTACATGTTAGATCACACCTGTAATTTCCTAGATGTGAAGCATATTCTCCATCTCCTGTGGCAAGTACTACATACTCAAACTCCTTACATAATTCTTCATATTCGTAATTTGAATTAAAATTAATTTTTGAAATTAATTGCTTTTCTAATTGGCATTCATATGAATTTTTATGCCTTCCTCTAATATTCGTATATCCGATTTTTTCATCAATGCTTCCAATTTGATTTTTTGAATGAACAACTAGTTTGTCAACAGTATCTATAGGTTTCAGATGTATATCGTAGTTCCTAGAGATGTAAGACAAACTATCTTTAATAGGTCTATTGAGTATGCTAAACATTGCTTCAGCATTAACAAATCTATCTCCAACGCAATTTCTCTTTTCAAAGATTGTTGGCATGATTCCGTGCTTTTCTAGTGTTATTGCGCAGGATAAACCTGACATGCCAGCACCTAAAATAGCAACTTTCATAACAAACACCTCCGATTATGTATAGTTTATACATTTATAAATTTAATATACAGCATTGAACTACCAAAATATAAAAACTCCTACTAGCTTATAAGTAAGAGTTTTTACATTATTAAAATATTCATTTATAATTATCTAGCAACTTTTATCTTCTATCAAAATTCAGTATTCTATACCTTAAATTTTGCTGTAATATTATTAAGATTTACTGCTTGTAATGACAATCCCTCAATTGCTTTAGCAGTTTCTTCTGCTGATTTAGTTGTCTCAATAACGTTGGCAAGAATCTCTTGAGAGCCAGATGCAGTTTCTACTGTTGATGAAGATACATTTTCTATTGCTGTTGTTGTTTGTTCAATAGAGCTAGAAATCTCCTCAATATTAGATGATAGGTTTTCAGAAAGCTCTCTAATCGATGAGGAATCTTTACTATATTGCACACTAATATCAACTAGCATTTTATAATCAGGAGAAACCTTTTCGTCTATAAACTTTAGTAGTTGATTAGCATTATCAGACAAGTCATTAAAAGATTCTTTTACCTGATTTATAATGCTTTGAATTTCTGATACAATTTTTGCTGATTGCTCTGCTAGTTTTCTAACCTCGGTAGCAACAACTGCAAATCCCTTACCATGTTCACCAGCTCTAGCCGCTTCTATTGCAGCATTGAGGGAAAGCAAATTAGTTTGTGATGCAATTGCAGATATACCCTCTGATAGTTTAATTACTTCTTCTACAACCTTACCATTCTCTATAGCTTTTAGAACTTGATTTTGTTTTTCCACATAAAGCATGTTAGCATCATTAGTAGATTTCTCGGCATTTTCTCTAATTAATATGGCCCTATTTTCAATTTCCTTTGATGTTTCTTTAAAATTTATAGAAATAGTTAATAGGTTGCTTAAAGAATTATTTATTTCTTGAATAGCTGCACTTATTTCCTGTGAAGAAGCGCTGTTGTCTTCAATAGATTTAGTGATCTTAGAAGTAGATTCTTTAATCATCTCCATCTTGGAGAATATTTCTTGAACAGCAGCACTTAGTTCTTCACTTGAAGCGCTAAGCTCATTTGAATTGATTTGCACTGTGTATATCATCTCTTTAATACTACTTGAAGAATTATTTAATGATTTGCTTAAGTCTCCAAACTCATCCTTTGTATTTATTTCTACTTTGGAAGTCAAGTCACCAGTACCTAGAGACATGGCAAATAGTTTTACTTTATTTAATCGATTTGTTATATATCTTGTAAGAGTATAAGCTAAAAGTATTGATAACACTATCGCTATAGCTATTATAATAATGAAAGTTAACCTTGCATTATTATAACTATTATGATTCTCTATATTTTTTTGCTCACCCTGCTTTCTATTTATGTCGATAAGTTTATTAATGTCATCTATGACTTTTGATCTGGCCTGTGATAAACTATCAGTCAATGCTAACGCTTCATCGTATTTATTATTAGTAGCTAGTTTAATTGCACTATCTCGAATATCTCTATAAATAGAAATATCATTATTATACTGATCAACTACTGATTTTTCAGCGTCTGAAATTCCTAGTTTAACATATTCATCCAATAAATTATTATCCTCTTTTACTTTAGAATTTATATCATTAATTAGAGCAGTCTCTTTTGATTTATCTCTAACATATAATAGTTCAGTTGTATCTTCTTTGATCATTAAAGAGTTTTCGTAAAATTGATGAAGATAGTCAAGTGATGCTAAACTATTGCTATATATATAGTTTCCCCTACTTTCTAAGTTACCCATATATACAATTCCTAAAGCACCAACGGAAAAGAGTAGTAGTAGGATCAGTATAAATGAAAAAATCATTCTGGTACCAACTTTTATATTTTTAATGAAATCCATAGTCTATTCCCCCATATTTTTCACGTTAGATTATAAATAAAACTATAAATCTATGCTCGTCAAAAGGTAAGTTCTTGTTGTTAGTCTAATTCTCATTCTTATTATAATGATATTCTTGCCTATTACTAATGTTACAAAAAAGCTTACTGGAATTCATTTGGCATTTTTTGTTTGTTAACAATAAATAATTTATAATCATGCTCTGCCTGCGGTATGCAAACATTTATTTTTAATATATCAAATAAAAATAATCGAAATCTTTTAATGAGAATCTGTATGGTTGCTATGGGGAATAATATATCTTTAGTATAGAAAGTCTTTAAACTGCTGCAAATAGTAATAAGCTGCAGCTACCATATACAGGAGGAGTTCATAATGAAGAAAATAATTTTAGCAGGTGGATGCTTTTGGGGTGTAGAGGAATATATCTCAAGAATTAAAGGAGTTGTAGAAACAAAGGTGGGATATGCTAATGGTACTAAGAAAAATCCCACTTATGAAGAAGTATGCAGGAGCGATACTAGACATGCAGAGGCTTGTTATGTAATATATGACGAAAACTTGATAAGTTTAGAAAGGTTGCTGGATAGGTTTTGGCAAATCATAGACCCTACTGTTGCAAATAGACAGGGTAATGATATAGGGCACCAATATAGAACAGGCATATTCTACACTGATAAAGATGATTTACCTGTAATACTAAAAAGCATGGATGAAGAGCAGAAAAAGTATTCTAAGGCAATAGTAACGGAAATAGAACCTATTTCTTGTTTTTACGATGCAGAGGGATACCATCAAAAATATCTTAAGAAAAATCCAGATGGATACTGTCATATAGAATTGGACTAATAAAAAAACGTGGTTAAGAATTATAGACTATGCATGACCATTTCTTATTCTTTACAAAGAGAAGATGGAGCTGCTACAGAATGGATATCTATAAATTTTCATGAATAGAAGCCATGCATATAAGGAAGTTTGTTTTCCTATTTATGCACGGCTTTTGTTTTTGTATAGGGCTTTTATGTATTTTCCAATAACCCGATTTTTCCGTTCCAATACTATTTAATTATCACATTTACCACAGGAGTTTCACCAGAAACCAATTCAGTAAGATCTTCAGTCCATCCTAGTACAACCTTATCTTTTGCAATATTAGTTACTGTAGTTACAACTAGGGAGCTATGGGCCTTTTGCTTTATAAAATCTAAATCAAATCTTAGCAAATCTTCTCCTTTTTTAACAGTCTGATTTTCTGTTATTAAATATTCGAAACCTTGCCCTGCTAGCGCAGCAGTTCCTATACCTACATGAACCAAAACAACATAGTTGTCTTCTGTTTTGATTCCTACAAGGTGTTTACTTTCTGAAGTTGTTACAATCTTTCCAGAAACAGGGGCTTTTATCATACCGTCTGATGGGATAATTGCAAATCCGCTTCCAACTAAACCCTCACTAAACACTGGATCTGGTACTTCATTTAGTGCTACGAAAGTACCATTTGATGGAGATACTATAGTATTTGCTTCGTGTTGTTCTTGATAGAATTTAAACATAAGAAAAGCTCCTCTCAATTTTAATTTATTTGTCTAAGAAAATACAAATGGTTATTAAAACCATTATAACTGGTAGATAAAAATGTGTCAACAATTAATATTTTATTAACAATCTTGTAGTATAATGCTATGGAACTTATAGCAAAAATAATCATATAACAAATTGCCAACTCCCAAGGTTTTTTACATAATAGGAAACTACAGCAAAGAAGAAGGTGTATTATTAAATGTTAACATAATGTTTATTGTAGATCAGTGAACTATGTGTTAACCTGTATTTATAAAATTCATTTGTATGTAAATTAATTTAAGTAATGATGAATTGGAGGAGTATTTAATTGAACTTTAGAAATTACTTATATAAAATTGCGTATTATTTAAGAGGTTCATATGGCTTTGATAGGTTTTCTAAGTATCTAGTTATTACAGGATTTATACTTTCTGCTTTCAGGTACACAACTATATTAGGATATGCTTTAACTGTTTATAGTGTTTGGAGAAGCTTTTCAAAGAATAGATATAAAAGGCAAAGAGAACTGCTAGCATTTGAAAATTATCTGTTTGGTATAAAGCAAAAATTCTATAGATATAAATCATCTGTCCTGGAATTTCGTCAATATAAAATATTCAAGTGTCCAAAGTGTTCTCAAAAGCTTAGAGTTCCTAGAAAGAAAGGAAAATTGGCTATTACCTGTAAAAAATGTGGCACTGAGTTTAAAGGTAGATCTTAGTGATATAAAAGGATCATAAAAAATAAGCCGGTTGGGGTTTTGAATCACCTTAATCGGCTTTTTAAGTAGTAGAGATATTTAAACTGCTGAGATTTCCTGCATCAAACTTTTTAATCTTTCTTTCAAATGACTTTTCCTCATAAGGATAGTCTCTACATCTGTATAAATTTCATTTATTTTTTCATACTCTAAATCTACGCCAAGTATTTGTTCTACAAAAACATACATAGGATTTCCGGAAAACATCCATTGATTATTTACTTTCTCACTAAACCCAAATTCTTTTTCTGCCGTTAGCCGAGCTTCAACAGGATTTTTTGCTTTTATATAATTAATACTTAATGTCTGCACGATATCATTGTCTTTTATTCCTATTTTATATATACATATATTCGTAATTCCGAAATATTTTATTAGTACTTCATCTACAAGATCTTTTAAAGGTATTGTAGACAAGCTTTGTTTATAGATTTCACTAAAGTAATTAATCCTTAAATTGTCAATAATATCTTCAGGTATACTATAAAAATCTTTTAGTATTTTATATGCTTCTAAAAACCAAAATATAAATTTACGCTCTTCATATATTAAATCTACCCAATAATCGGAATCATGTTTTAATAATTCTTCGTTGCAATCCTTTAGTAATTTATTTATGCTACAGTGAGAAATTAAGCTTTTGCAGTACTTATCGTCATAATTTACTTTTCGATCAAGCTTAAATTCTATATCATATACTAAGCATTTCCATTGCATCTTTAATTTATCTTCTTCCATAAATCCAGACCTCCGTTATGTTATAAAGTTTTTTATCATTAATATACTTTTTTTTTCTTAGCTAATAAATAAGCTTTTATAGAGAATTAAGAAGAAATTTTCCATAAAAATAGTATATAATACAATGAAATAAAATAAAATTGGTAAGTAGAATTTATTGTTCAAGTGAATTAAAATATATTATTGTAAGTTGTCTAAGTTTGTGACATTATATATGAAAATTTCAGACTGTATAAGACTGCAGATTTCTTAACGTTTTTGCTAATAATTCATATTATGGTAACTAAAGAATGTAATTTGCAAAAGATTATATGGTTTTGGAGGAATGAAATATGAACCTTTTAATAGAGAACTTTGAATCTATTTGCATAGCCATTTTTATGCCAGCTCTTTTAGTTATAGTTGGATTAAATAATTACCTTTTCTTTCATACGGGAGTTGAAATATTTTGTATTGTTATTTCCATAGTTATATTTGCTACTTCAGTAAGAACCTTTAGATACTCTAGAAATAGCTTTACACTATTTTTAGGTTATATATATTTTTTTATGGGGGTATTAACTTTTTTTCACCTAACGACTTACTATGGTATAAATATTTTTAAAATAGATTCTCCTAATATAGCGACGCAGTTCTGGATAGCTAGTAAGTATTTTCAAGCACTTGCGTTACTAATTGCAGCAACCTTTATAACAACACCTATAAAAAAGATTCCAGCATTCTTAGTGATGTTAACTACTACTGCGATAATAATAATTTCTATAATGTTAACAGAGGTATTTCCAACAAGCTTTATTGCAGGAAGAGGATTGACCCCATTTAATATAATTAGTAAATATGTAATATGTTTTGTATTGATTTTATCCATGATAACGCTTCATAGAAATAAAAATTGTATTGATGGGCCATGCTATAGGCCAGTTATCTTGAGCATAATTTTTACTATCTTAGCTGAGCTTACCTTTACTCTTTATAAGGGATCCTATCAATTTCCAAACATGGCAGGGTATCTTCTTACTATGGCAGCCTATTACTCCGTTTATTGGTGTGTATTTTCAAAGGGGGTTGTTATCCCATATCATAAATTAGAGATTAGCTATGATAAAACTATAGAAGGATGGAGCAAGGCCTTGGAGCTTAGAGATGCTGAAACAAAAGGACATTCTGATAGAGTGGTAAAAGCTACTATAGAATTAGCCAAGGCTTATGGAATAGAAGAGGACAAACTGGTTCATATAAGGCGTGGAGCTCTGCTTCATGACATAGGCAAAATAGGGATCCCAGACAGTATACTATTTAAGCATGGCAAGCTAACTGATGAGGAATGGAAAGTAATGCATAAACATCCTGAGTATGCCTATGAGCTTTTATCTACTAGCCCTTATCTTATACCAGCTATTGATATTCCATACTATCATCATGAAAAATGGGATGGTTCAGGTTATCCCTGTAGGCTTAGCGGAAAAGATATACCAATAGCTGCCCGGATTTTTGCTATTGTGGATGTATGGGATGCTTTGAGCTCCGACAGACCCTACAGAAAGGCATGGACAAAAGAACAAATTATAGATTATATAAAATCTCTTTCAGGTATTCATTTCGATCCTGAGATTGTAAAATTATTTTTAGAAAAGATCTATGAGGAGTAGGGATTAATTCCCACTCCCTTTATTTAGACAAGCTACTTAGCATCATCCATAAAATAAAAGACACATATGTCATTATATAATTGTTATGCTATAAAGTAATTTAGCTGCTACAGCAAGAGCCATAGTAACAAAAATAGGTTTTATAAGAGGGATCATTAGAGCGGGTAGTCATTGGATGAATGAAACGCGGGGAGTGATTGTTTGTATGGATATAAGACAACTGAGATACTTTCTTGCCATTGCTGAAGAAGAGAATATAACCAGAGCTGCTGTAAAACTACATATAGCTCAACCTCCACTTAGCCACCAATTGAAGCTTCTAGAAGATGAATTAGGTGTTAAATTAATAGATAGGAATACCCGTAAAATTCAGTTAACAGATATAGGTGAGAAACTACGATATCGTGCTGAGCAGATGCTGAGATTAATGGAAACTACAGTGAAGGAATTAAAGGATATTAATGAAGGGCTTCAAGGAACTTTATTAATCGGTACAGTACCATCTTCGGGAGCAACACTTTTACCGGAAAGAATCCACAGTTTTTACGAGAAATATCCAGGTATTGATTTTCAAATATGTGATGGAGATACTTATAGAATAATGGAATTATTAAATAGCGGAGTAATAGAAATTGGAATTATACGAACACCCTTTAATTCGGAGATTTATGAAGCAATATATTTACCCAAGGAGCCAATGGTAGCGGCTAGCAGTAATTTATATTGTTCCGAAGAAGAAAGAAGTATAGAAATTACAGAGCTTATTAATGAAGCATTGGTAATTGACAGGAGATTTGAAAATGTTATAGTTAATGCATTTGAAAATGAAGGGATTAAACCTAAAATCATTTGTAGAGGCGATGACGTTAGATCAATACT
Organism: Clostridium magnum DSM 2767; assembly: GCF_001623875.1. Lineage (GTDB taxonomy): Bacteria > Bacillota > Clostridia > Clostridiales > Clostridiaceae > Clostridium_AM > Clostridium_AM magnum. The sequence goes on from NZ_LWAE01000002.1 coordinate 629,398, forward strand.
ATTGTGGGCAAGTACTGGAATTGGAGTGGCTATTGTACCTAAGGCTGCCATTGGGCTTATTCCAAATTCAAAGTTAAAGTATAGGGAGGTTAACTTAACTTCTGTAGAAACACAGACAGTTATAATATGGATGAAAAATAGATATTTATCCTCTGCGGCTAGACATTTTTTAGAAACCTTTGAAGTATATGATGGAGGTCAAAAAAGTATTTTGCAGACCTTTAGGTCATAGCATTTTTATTAAGTATTGTAGATAACAGAAGGTATATAGTGGGTAGTATAATTTATACAAAAGTTATGATACTAGTTAATGAAATTAAATTTAGAGGAGAGAGTTAATTATGATAACAGCAGAAGTTGCAGTATACCCCCTAAAGACTACCGATGCTACAAAAGTAATAAATGATTCAATAAATTCGATAAAACAAAGTAATCTTGATTACCAGGTGAACTCGATGAATACAATATTAAATGGCAATAAAGAAGATGTATTTAATTGTATTAAGACTATGTTTACTGAAGCTGAGAAAAGCGGAGGAGAAGTAAATATGGTGGTGACAATAGGGAACTCAAGCAAGTAGAAAAATAATATTCTAAATTATATATCTTTAATAGAAAGTTTTAACCTTATATCGAATGTTTTAATATTTGTAATAAGGTTAAAATTCCTTGATTTATTAGATTGCCCTATTATTTAGATTAGAAACACAGGGGAGATGATAGGGTATTAAATTATCCCATATAGTATAGGTTTTAAATTTAAAATAACAATTTGAATAAATATTGTTTTAATGGTATAATTATTAAAAAATGTAGAAAAATAGAATAAATAAAGAAAAATTAGGTATTTGGAAACTATGATAAATTCTTTGTATTTGGGCACTTTAGGAATTTGGAGTTAGCAGTGCAACCGACCAATATAAAATTATTAATCTTAATGGAGATTTTTAATTTTATGTTGGTTTTTATTGTTTTTTGCAACTAAAACACATGAATTTAAATCAAAAAATTCTTCAATGATTAAATGTAAATTCTTCAATTATCCAGTATTAAAATTTACACAAACAGGGGGATAAAATGATTAAAAAAATAACAAAAAATATGAAAAGTATTAGTTCAAAAATAGTTGCAGTTATTATTATTAGTTGTATTCTAGTATCTCTTCCAGTAGGTATTGTGAACTCTGTTGTCGGTAACAATATCATGGAAAAAGAGGCTAAAGATAAGCTTCTTTTAACAGCTCAAAGTAAAACAAATGAATTTGATAAAACTATTATAAATGTTCAAAGTTCTGTAGAAAATTTGGCTACATCTTTGTATAGTGGCTTAGATCTAGAAAAAATGAAAACAGACCCTAATTATACAGTTAACTATTCAGATAGTTTACAAGCTATTGTAAAAAGATTTGGTGAAACTACACAAGGCGCAATGGGTTCCTATTTCTATTTTGCTCCTGAGTTAACTGGTGGAGTATATGGTGCTTGGTATTCCAAAACAAAAACAAATGGAAATTTTGAGGTTCAACCTCTAGGAACTTTAGATGAATTTACTCCCTCTAACAAGGATATGAATTGGTATTATAAACCTATTCAGGCCCATAAGGGTGTATGGCTTGATCCATATGAGTATCCTGAGCTTAAAATCACCATGATTTCCTATGTGGTACCAATGTATAAGGACAACACTCTAGTAGGTGTTGTTGGTATGGATATTGATTTTTCTTATTTCAAAAAGACGATAAGTGAAACAAAGGTTTATGACACAGGCTATGCAAGTTTGCTTGATGAAAAATATAATGTATTAGTTAATCCAACCTTAAAACAAGGGGATAATTTATCTAAAATAGATAATGGTTCTTTAAAATTTATAACCGATAATATGAGTAAAAATGGCTCAAATGTAGTTACATACAAATACAATGGAGAGAATAAAATATTGGCCTATGCTCACTTATCCAATGGGGATGTACTCGCAATTAATGTTCCTGAAAAGGAAGTGTTAAAAGAACAAAATCGATTATCAGTATTATCTAATGGCATGGTTATATTGTCCATGATTATTTGTATTGTAATTGCTTTGTATATTGGTAAGTTGATGGCAAAGCATATTATAGAAGTATCGGAAATTATAGATAAAACTACGAACCTAGATTTAGTCCCAGATAGAAGTTTTCATCATTTATTAGAATATAAAGATGAAGTAGGTCATATGGCAAATGCTGTACATAATATGAGAAATATACTTCGGGGTATGATTGAAGATTTAAAAAGTGATTCATCAAATACTTCCCAATATGCAAATAATCTATCTGTAATTACCACAGAAACTTCTGAATCCATAAATGAAATTTCAAGTACAATGGAGGAATTATCAGGTGGAGCATCCAAACAAGCAGATGTGACACAAAGTGGATTAGAGAAACTAATGATTCTTGCAAACGAGATAGAAAATGTATCTAATAGCTCTACTTTAGTTAAAAATTATGTAAATGAAAATAATGAAACTAGTAAGAGTAATAAGAAATCAATAGAAAAATTGCATGATCATTCTAAACTGAATAATGACATTATAAAAGAAGTTACAGAAAATATACAAAAGCTTACTAATAAATCTAGTTATATAACTAATATTATAAATACAATTAAATATATTTCAGAACAAACGAATCTACTAGCATTAAATGCAGCCATCGAGGCAGCAAGAGCTGGAGAGCATGGTAGGGGATTCTCAGTAGTAGCAGAGGAAATACGAAAGCTAGCAGAACAAACGGAACTGTCTACAGAAGAAGTTTTAAAAATTATTAATGAAATTGAAGTCGATATTAAGAATACTAAAAACAAAATGGACAAGGCCAACATAATTTTTGATGAAACAAATAAAGCATTAGTAGATACTAGTGAATCTTTTGACGTGATTGGTAATTCATTAAAAAACACCTTTATTCAAATTGACAATCTTATAAATAGTATTAAAAAAATTAATGAAAATAAAAATAGTGTCGTAGGGCTTATTCAAGAAATATCAGTAATTACTGAAGAATCTGTTGCTGCAACAGAGGAAGTATCTGCAACGGTAGAAGCACAACTAAAAACTGTTGAAGATATATCAAAAAATTCGGACAACCTAAAATTATTAGTTGTGCAATTGGATAACTTAATAAACAAATTTAAAATACAGTGATAAATAATTATTATGATTTTAGACAAAAAGATTATATTCTCTTTGAAGTATAGGATGGGGATTAAATATCACTTGCAGATAAACCCTCTATGAGGAGAGTGATAAGGTATTTAATCCCCTTATTAAAATTAATAAGTCTAATTTGATGTAAACCATCCATCTATTTTGTAATTGCCGGATTCAATAGTACTTCCATCTAAAGCTGAAACTTTTATATAGTAAGTACCAGCAGCTAGTTTTACCGAAAGTTCAGCATACCCATCTGATTCAGTTTGTGTACTATAAATAACTCTCCCACTCTTGTCCATTATTGAAATTACTGCATTACTCAGTATATCGGAGGAGTTAAATAGCAAATTAAAATTTAATTCATTATTAGGGGTTATTCTATAAAAATCAGAATCATTGCTTTGGAGTGATCCATAAACTGCAGGAGCGTTATCATTAGGAGAACTCCAACCTCCACCAGCTGGGAAAGTTATTGCAGATTCTATGGAATCATTTGGCTGCTGGTCAAATACATCCGGTATTGCAAAACGTCCAGCTGTTCTTCCATCAATCTGTGCTATTTTTCCGATAAAAGGTGATATAGTGGTTGAATATATAATATAGTCACCAAGAGCAGTTATCACACCGCAGCTTTCATCTACAAATTTTACTCTGTCAGTGCCATCAGTGCGAATTCTATAGAGTTTTTGACTGTCAGAATCATTGCTATAATATATCCAACCGTTATAAACAGTTAAATAGCTTATTGAATCTTCTGAAAGCTTTATATTTTCAGTCCCATCTGTTTTAATTTTGTATAGCTTTTTTCCATCATTAAAGTTTGAATAGTAAATCCAGCCATCTATTATATTCATAGATGAGACTTTAGCATCGATTATTTTAGTTTTCCTATTAGTGTTTATATCCATTTTATAAATAGAGTCGCCATCACTTCCATTTTGATAGTAAAGATAGTTACCATCTATAAGCATGTTGTAAGCGAATTCGGTACCTAAAAGCACCTTATTACTTCCGTCAGTGTTCATTTTATAAAACTCATTCTTTCTATTACTAGCATAAATCCAATGGTCTACAACAAGAAATGGAGAAGCTCCTTCAGTGGTAAGCTTGGTTTGTTCACTTCCGTCTAAATTAGATTTAAAAAGATTATTATCATTGGCACCGTTTGTAAAATAAATCTTATCGTTCACTATACTAACATAGCCAATCAAACCATTAAGAACTCTTGTTGGTTCAGCACTTTCTGACCCAATTTTAGATAATACAGTATTACCGTCAATCCTTGTATAGTAAATATTATCTTTATAGCTGACTAAAAATGAATTCAGTGCAGGATTTCCACGAAGGTTCCCATTTTCTAAAGTCACCTTTACAGTTAGTTTTACTTTGTTCTTATAACCTGCCAAGGTTCCTTCAAAACTATAAGTTCCTATCTTAGAAGTATCTATATTATAAGAATTCCATGTTACAGGGACGAGTCTTGTGGTTCCATCTTCATAAGCTGCAAGAACTCTAGTAGGGAAGTTGTAATTATGAGATACAAATACATAATCTGATATATCATCAACACGGTCTATAGCTGAATAGTTTACAGCACTTTGCAAGGAGCTCTCTACATCTTTACTTATAGCGCCAGTACCACCAAGAAGAGATATTCTTTCACTGTTCTGTTCCTTTAGATAATCGGAGGTATCATTAGGTAATGTACTATCTGTAAGAATTATAGGAGAATTCAAGTTTGCGGCAAGTACACTGCCTGAAAGTGCATCAGGAAAGTTTTCACCAGAAGCAACTACTATTCCATTATCCGTACCAAGGGTTTCTGCTACCTTTACAGAGGTCTCATACCTATTGCTGCCTGCAAGTCTTGTCCATGCAACTCCTAGATCATCTAGTTGAGTTTCCACTGCAGCAGAAATAACCCCTGTACCTCCTACTATATAAGCATTTTTCACCTTAAGTTTGCTTATCTTATCTATGGTTCCGTTGTTTAAACCATCTTTTTCAGTAAGAAGTATAGGGGCATTATTTGCTTTAGCTAGAGGAGCTGCACATAGTGCATCTGGGAAAGCTTCACCACTAGCTAGTATTATAGTTGAAGCCTCAGTTCAACCATCATTCACTATTGATAAATTTGTTTCATATCTGTTTAAGCCGTCAAGTTTATAAACCGTAGGGGAAGCTGCATATGCTTTATTTGAAAATAACAAGGATGCTGCAACAGTAGATAGGATACCTAACTGTGAGATATTAAACCTTCTACTTTTTTTCATATATACTCATATCCTTTGGTAGTTGATTTCATGTACTATTGTAGCACCTAAGGCTTGATATTAGCTAGAAGTAATTATTATATTAGTAGGATAGTTTTACTATGAAAGTAATTTTAGTTCTATATGAGTGGTAAAAGAAATGAGCACTGCAGCTATAGAATTAGCTGCAGGTTAAGTTCTATTTGGCTCTTACTTAAATCTAATAGCGTACGCTTTATTTTTGTTAATCTATGTTTAGTTCTTCAGTATATCCTTAAGCTCCATTATATTGGAAATCTCATAAGTAGGTTTTATTGATGTTTCATTTATCTTTTTATTGGGATTAAACCAGCAGGTATCTATTCCAAAATTTATTCCACCTTGTATATCAGAGGTTAGGCTATCCCCTACTATGAGCACTTTACTTTTATCAGTGTGATTTAGATTTTTTAAAGCTAGTTCAAATATTTCAGGATTTGGCTTTGATACTTTAACTTCTTCAGATATTACTATATCTTCAAAGTATTTTGCTATAATAGATTTTCTTATTCTAGTATTCTGAACATCTGTAAGACCATTAGTAACTATAGTAAGTTTATAATCCTTATGAAGGCTTTCTACAAGGTCTATACTATCATCATACAAGAATGATGCATTAGATAAGTGCTTCATATATGATTTAGCAAAGGCAACTTCATCAAACTTAGTATTTAACTTATGTGATAGTCTTTTAAATCTTTCTATTTTTAATCTTTCCTGTGTAATAAGACCCTTCTCAAACTCTTTCCATATATCTGCATTTATTCCGTGGTATATCTTCAAATGATGATCCTCATTGTATTCTATGTCAAATTCAAGCATAGTATTTTTAAAGGCATCTCTTTCAGATTTTATAAAATCAAACAAAGTCTCATCTGCATCAAATATTATTATCTCGTATTTCACAATACTTGCCTCCCAGTATAATTAGTTCTTCCTAGTATAATTACTAGGCTTCTACTTGAACATAAACCTTTATTTTTTGAATTCTTTTTTCTTTTATTTCTTCTATCTTAAATATTAAATTCTCATATTCAACATTTTTTTCCTCAGTATTTTTAGGAATACGTCCAAGAATATCGATAATAAATCCACTTATAGTATCATAATTTTCACTTTGAATATCTACATTGAAATAATTATTAAAATCATCTATTGAAAGCATACCATCTACTATAAATGTATTGTTGTCAACTTTCCTAATATCTAATTCATCTTCGTCATATTCATCCTCTATATTACCCATAACTTCTTCAATAAGGTCTTCTATAGATACTATTCCTGAGAATCCTCCATATTCATCTATCAATACCGCCATATGTTTTTTAGATGACTGCAATTCTTTAAATAGCTCATCGATATTTTTGGTTTCTGGGACAAAGTATGGTTGGTGTAATATGCTTCTAATATCTACATTTTCAAAGCCGTGTTTTCTTGCTTCAATAAAGAAATCTTTCATATAAAGAATACCAATTATATTGTCAATATCTCCTTCATATACAGGTACTCTTGAGTATCTTTCTAATATTAGGTTATCTAAATACTCACTTAAGGGAATACTTATATTAATTAAATATACTTCAGTTCTTGGTGTCATAACTTCATCCGCTAACTTATCATCAAACTCAAATATACTATTTATCATTTCTTTTTCAGTTTCATTTATAACTCCATGCTCTTGTCCAACTTCTACCATAGACTTAATTTCTTCTTTTGATACCTTTTCATCTAAACCATTTATTTCAAGACCGACTAATCTAATCAAAACACTAGTTGATGCTGAAAGCAGTTTTACAAATGGTACAGTTATCTTAGAGATATATAATATAGGTATTACAGAAAACATTGCAATAGTCTCTGATTTTTGTAATGCCACTCTTTTGGGGAATAATTCACCAAATACTAATGTTATATAAGAAAGTGCAATTGTTACCACTATTAAGGCTATTTGTTCACTATATGGGATATTAAACGTACTTAGATATCGTGATAAATTGCCTGATAACCCGGTAGCAGCAGAAGCACTTGAAAAGAATCCGGCAAATGTTATTCCTACCTGAATAGTAGACAGGAATTTAGTTGGCTCTTCCATGAGCTTTAATAATAGTTTTGCCTTTTTGTTTCCTTCCTCTGCAAGGATTTTTATCTTATTCTTATTTAAAGATACTATAGCCATCTCTGCTGAAGCAAAAAATGCATTAAATGCTGTTAAAATAGCTATTAAAATTATTTGCGAAGTTACATTCGCAGGTTCTGGTTCTAATTCCATTAATTATTTCCTCCACAAAATAGAAATTTTATTGTTATGATAGCACAAATGATACAGATAGTAAATACAGTAGCATTTGGTTTATAAGATCAGGATTAAATATCTATTTTATATAACATTTATTATTATGCCAACTATTTAATACTTTTATATATAAAATACAAAATATTCAAGAACAAGAACTTTTATTTATTAAACTGGGGATACTTCTTGAATTTATTCCTCAAAATTCACCGAATAAATTATAAAAGCATATTCTAAATTACTAGATATAAAGGAAAGAAGTGAATAAAATGAATTCAAAAAAAGATGTCATGCTTTCAGTTATGACATGGAATATTTATCAAGGGGCAGATTTAAGTCCTATTTTTACTTCAAGCTCTAAACCAATTCCCCAAATTGTTACAGAGGTTTTTCGTCAATTCCTTGCTACGAATTTTCCGAAACGAGCAAAGGCCATTGCCAAACAAATAGAATTAGAAAAACCAGACATTATAGGGCTACAGGAGGCAGTATTAGTAGAACTTATTTCACCAGATTCATACAGGGTTGTATATGATTATATAAATATTCTTCTTGATGAATTAGAAGATAGGGACATAAAATATGAGTTAATAGTAAAAAACAAGAACACATCCATAGAGTTACCGACTAGCACAGGGAATAAGGTTGCTTTTACGGATCGTGATGTTATTTTGGTTCGAAAGGACTCTGATGTAAAGGTTGTCTGGAAACAAGGGGTGAATTTTCAGGCTAAATTACCACCAATTGAAGTTGGTAACCTATCAGTCACAATTACAAGAGGGTGGTCTGCTATGGACGCTATCCTTAAAGGACATATGTTCAGAATGGTTACAACTCATCTTGAACCACTTTCTTCCATCATCTCTCCCTTCATACAGGAAGCGCAAGGAAATGAATTGCTAGCGGGGCCAGGACAAACAGATCTTCCACTTATTTTTACAGGGGATTTCAATTCAAAGGCTGATAATACAGGAACAGCAACTTATAGAAATCTAATTAATGCAGGTTTTACAGATACATGGCTTACTGGAGATTATGGAGATGGTTTCACTTGCTGTCATGATGGTGATTTGTTGAATGCTGTATCAACCTTAAGTGAAAGAATTGATTTGATTTTGATGAAAAATAATAGCAACTGGGAGGTAATTAAGGAGAAATTAGTAGGAGAAACTCAGTCAGACCGAACCCGAACAAGACTATGGCCATCGGATCATGCTGGTGTATTAGCTAAATTTAAATTAGGAAGTCGTTAAATATTTTAAGGAGTTAGATGATATAGAAAAGTATTTATAAGGTTTTAAATTAGGGCATTGCATGATTTATTATAGAAGAACTGTAAGCTGACTTTTAATTGGCTGCTTATGGTTCTTTTTGTTCTAGGTAGAAATAAGTTGTACAATGTTGAATTGATAGTATATGTAAAAATGTAACAACATATAGAAATTAATGGAATAAAATACTATAATAATATATGATTTTATTCCATTAATTTCTTGGGGATTTGGGGGCATTTCTATGAGTAATATAACTGCTTTAAGGGGCATTAAGGAACTTCCTTTTATTGTTGCAAATGATGATGTTATTGTTGAAGTCAGCCAACAGTTTCTTGATATGACTGAGTTTACAGTTGAAGACTTTAAAAATAAAAATATTGTAGAGTTATTTAGAGTTTTAAGAGTCGGGCCAGGTGTCAGCTACGAAAATATAGACGATACTACCGACTATTTTTTGTTTACTAAATCTTTTGAAGTTAAGTTTGTTAATATAAAGGTAACTGGTGATATACAGGAAAAGGTATATGTTTTTTAGAGAAAAATGATTCGAATTTTGATATTAAACCCCCAGTAGCCAGTACATTATGTTCAGATAACTACTATGGAATTGGTATGGATAGTATGCCCGATATGACACTTCTTAAGGCAAATGATAAATATTTCAGCTTTAAACATGAGCCCTTTAATAAAAAGGAAAATTGCATTGGAAGGCATATAGCCGAGTTTGCCACAGGTTTTACTATGAAATTGATGGTGATGAAATCCCCCGTGAGGATTTACTAACCTTTAGAATTCTTAGTAAAGGAAATTTTTAAAATTATATACTAACAATAAAAAGACCAGACAAAAAAAATTATGCAAGCATTAATGGAAGTACTATTAAAAAGGATAATGGTACCGGAAAGGAAATATTAGAGCGGGTAGTCATCGGACAAAATATTTTATCGGTAATATTTCAACAATTATTATGCAAAAAATGCATATAATTAAGGTAGATGATATAAGCACAAATTAAGGGGGGACAAGAAATTGAAAAGGGTTAAGTTACTAGTCGTGTCATGTGTTTTAGGAACAAGCCTATTGGTTTCAACTAATGTATTTGCAAAGGATAACGTCAATATTCTTAGGTTAGCAGGGCAGAATAGATATGGAACAAGTGATGCAATAGTTTCTCAAGGGTGGTCACAGTCGGATTATGCAGTTTTAGTTAATAGTGAAAATTTTCCGGATGCAATAACTTCTTCACCTTTAGCTAAAAAGTATGACGCACCTATCCTTCTAACTGATTCAAGTAGTTTAACAGATTCTACTAGGCAAGAGTTAGAAAATTTAGGCGTTAAAAATGTATTTATAATAGGTGGTACAGCAGTTGTAAGCAGTAATGTAGAAAATAACCTTGAAAATATGGGTATTAGTGTAAAGAGAATATGGGGACAAGATAGATATGAAACTTCTCTTAAGGTAGCTAAGGAGGTAGAGCTCCCTAATGGGGTCTTTGTCGTTTCAGGCGAACATTATGAGGATGCTTTATCAGTAGCTCCAATTGCAGCTGAATTACAGTATCCTATAGTATTGATTAGTAGAAATAATGTGCCAGACACAGTATTAAATTATACAGATGTTATAAAAAACACTGATGGACACGTAGTAGTTGTAGGTGGGGAGGATGTATTAAATAGTAATGTAATAAGTGTGATAAATCCAACGGAAATCTATAATCAAACTAGTAAATATAATAGAAACTTAGCGTTAATTGATGATTATAGAAGGCAATTAAATTTAAGCACTGTATATATTGCTAGTAATAAAGGATTTGCAGACGCTCTCTCTGGTTCAGCATTAGCAGGGCGGAATGGGAACCCAATAATATTAGTTGGCAATAGTAATCTGAGCAGTGTAAATAACCTTATCAGTTATAGTAATGTAAGAAATGTAAATGTATTAGGTGGAACTGGAGTACTTAGTGATTATGCTGTAAGCCAAATTATAGGAGAAGCTAGCGTAAGCAGAGAACCTTCTGAAATTGTATTGAAGGATACAGATAATGCTCCAATATCAACCGGTGTTGGAGAAGTACCTAGCAATGAACTTTGGTTAACCTATTCTGACGGTACAGAAGAATTGTTAGTTTCATCCCATGATGCCGAAGAGACACAGGACATAGTTGCAGGAATTTCAAACCCTCAGTTTTCAATAGATAAAAAGAAAATCTATTTTATGTCTGAAGCGTGGGCTACCTCTGCATCAGTGCATGTTGTAGACATAGAAACTAAAAGTGAGCATTTTGTATGTGATGGAAACTACTTTAAGGTAATCCAAAATGGACCTTATGCAGGAAATTTAATAGTAAACCAGCATAGATATTATGAGGAAGGTGGTTCCTACAATGACTACTATATTGTAAGTCCTGAAGGAGAACAAATAAGCGATTTAGGTGACAGTTCTGAAGTTTTGAGTGAGTATGAATAACTGATATTAGTTATGCTTTAGTTTCTTATTACTTAATTAAAAAGAAACTGTTAAACATCATTATCATATTCCATATATCTTGGCATTGTTTCATAATGGATATGCTGACAAGGAAGCATTGAATATCTATATGCCCCAGGGCAATAATTGGTCATAGGATATTCACTGTAGTGTTCAGACAAAGTTTTGATAGTGTCTTGATTTTCGTTTCTGAATGTTATTAATAAACCTCCATAAAATTTTAAGCACATTATCAGCATATACAAAAGTTAAAAGAAGGTTACAAAGGAAAATAAATGTGAAAAGGAATGATCTAATGATAAATCTACAGCAGTTAAAAAATTATTGTTTAAGCAAAAAAGGAGTATGTGCGGATTTCCCTTTCGATGATGAAACATTAGTATTTAAAGTGGGTAGCAAAATGTTTGCACTAACAAATATTAAAGATAAAGAACTAAAAGTAAATTTAAAATGTGATCCTATGATGTTACAGGATCTTAGAAGAGAATATGAAGCTATAAAGCCAGGATATCATATGAATAAGACTCATTGGAATACTGTAGAATTGGATGGATCACTGGAGGATAAAATTGTAGAAATGCTTATAGACATTTCTTATGATTTAGTGTTTAAAGGATTAAAGAAAAAAGAAAGAGAAGAAATAAGTAAAGAAGGATAGAGTTCTTTGCAAAACTCTATCCTTACAGAATATACTTTCTAGTTCTTATCTTTAAGTTGACTAATTGGTAAACAAATTACACTTAAAGGAAGCTTAAAAGTCTAAGATTAAATACATTTTCATCTAAAATTCGTTCCATTGAAGGAGATAGGACTTCTACTAGCATCATTTCAATAAGGAATTGAACTTTTCCGCTGATAAAGTGGCTGGTATGCGCTGTAGCAGAGTTAAGTCTGCTTCCAATACTTATATGGAAATGGGGAAGTATTGTCCCAGCTTCCTTATCGTATGCTATTGTGCCACAGCCAAAGGTCTCCACATTTTCGAAGTATGCTGGTGAATTTAGCATCGGTGCCTCTGGATGTTCTACCTTGCTGCAGGTACCAACTATGTTTATTTCACTAAAATCTCCAAAGAAGAAAGGGACATACCCTTGTTTAACATTATTCACTCTACAGAATTCCTCAAGTTCAGTCATGAAATCCTTTCCGTGTTCAAATCTGATTCCAAAGGTTCGTCCTATTTTTAACTCTGCTGATATCATTAGTATCACTCCTCACATATTGTATATAATCTATACATCAATCGATTTTATGTATAAAATTATTATACCATATTGTTCCATAAACTAATATTATAAGTACTATTTCATTTATTTCAACTAGAAGCTCACATGAAAGCATTTTTAATGAAATCTATGTGCTTATTGCTCATATAATGTAGAGAATTACTAATTAAGGAGAATTAAAATGAGCGATAAAATTAAATTCGTAAGAAATCACAGTGACTTAAGTACAGATAAAGGATTCCAATTCGAATTTTACTGCGATAGATGTGGAACAGGTTATAGAACTCGATTTAAAACTTCTGCAACAGGTATTATATCTCAGGTATTAGATGCTGCCAGCGGCTTTTTTGGAGGGATTTTTCAAAAGACAGCAGATTTAACAAATCGTGTACATTCTGCTGCATGGGAAAAGTCACATGATGATGCCTTTGTAGAAGCTGTTAAAGAAGTAGAGAATGATTTTATACAATGTCCAAAATGCCAATCTTGGGTATGCAAAGAAAGATGCTGGAATAACAATAAAGGTCTTTGTAAGGATTGTGCTCCGGATCTTGGTGTTGAAATGTCTGCAGCCCAAGCCAGTCGTTCCGTTGAAGAAGTATGGGCTCATGCTGAGATAGCAGAGGAAGATAAAAAACTGGATAAGGAAAATTGGAAGGATGTTATCCGTGCAAGTTGCCCTAAATGTGGTTGTTCTCTTGAGAAAAATTCAAAGTTCTGTCCTGATTGTGGCGAAAAGTTAACCTCATCAAAGCATTGTCCGGAATGTGGAGAAAAACTAAATGCTAATGCAAAATTCTGTATTAGCTGCGGAAAGAAAATTGAGGAATAAACTCTGGTTATATGTGCATAAAAAAGAGGTCATCATCATATAAAATATAGATATATTATGTTCTAAAATAGGAGAGTTGTAATGAGAGGGGAAAACTATTTAAATGAAGTAAAGCATATTGAGAATAGTGCACTACATTATATAGTCAATCTTAAGGTTCAGAAGTACAGGGATATTTTTGATAACCTCGATAACTCTCCGTTAAAAACAAGAAATATCAATAAAAATATACAGTTATATTTAAAGGATAGCTTTGCTAGCTTTCCAAGTAAAAATAGTATAGGTATAACTTTTCATATTACTGGAGAAGAAAGAGATAAACTAAAGGAAGAAGCAATAATTCTTGCCCTGAAAAGATACTGTCTAGTGAGAATTAAAGCTAAGGAATCTAACATGAAGTCTTCTAATATAGATACAGTTATATATGTGCTCATATCTATACTACTACTTACTATAGGCTTTGATTTGGAAACTAAATTTAATAAAAGCATATTACTCAACACAATCTTAGAAGGGGTTAACATAGGAGGATGGATTTTTTTATGGGAAGCTATAAGTATGTTGTTTTTTAAATCCAAAGATGTTAGTAATGAAATCCAGAAACTACACTGGATTTTGAAGTCTAACATAAACTTTACATATGAATCTTTAAGTAGAAGAAATCAACAACATGATTAAATACCGAATCATCAAGTGTAAATATGCGTTGGCAAATAAGATAAAACTTTCTAAGCCAACGCATTTGGTATTTACTGTTGAGACTGACAATTTCCACTACGAATTATGCTTTCCAATATAATAGCACCTGATCGCCCGGTTACTGAATTAAAAGGTCGTATTACTAGAAATGAGTTTGGCATAATTGATGCAGCAGTAGGAAGATCAATCCTAGTTGACCAAACTGGTGGATCCTGAGGATTTCCATATAACTGATTACCGAAGCCTCCAATGCCAGGTATAGATATTTCACCAGTATACATATCAAAGTTACCGAAGGTTGTAGGATGTGGCAGCGTTGCCGCAAAGCTTATAGCCTGACCTCCCCTAGGAGCAAAATTCACATTAGCTACTCCATTTGTTCCAAAGGGCACACTTATACGAGGATATAAAATAGTACAGCATGGGTAAGGTATAAAGCTAGGTACACAAAGCACATCTTCCGGGAATAATTGATTAGGATTTGTGATATGAGGATTATTTACCGCAAGTACTTCTATTCTTACTCTGAATATTTGAGCGATTGTAAAAAAAGTGTCCCCAGGAAGAACTGTATAGCGGCCTTGAAAGGCTGGGGGACAGTTCTGTGGAACTCTTGGTTGTTGTCTAAACATAAGTACTACCTCCATTTACTAAGTTCTTCTTTTCTAAGAAAGTTACAAGTTAAACTTGAAATACCTCAGTTAAAAGAACCTCTATAATATAGTATGATATAGCATTCTGTTAGGTGTTAGCCCCATCAGAACGATACTAGAAAGTATTTATTCTTTTTAGGTATATTATTGAAAAATCTGTTATTAAATTAATTGTATAAAAGTCTAATATACTTTATTTAAATACTAAGTTAAAGAAAAATCCAACATATTAACTTTGTAACATATGGTATAATATTCATATGATGTAGTGTAATCTAAATTATACAAAATAGCTATTTTAAATTGTATAATAAAAAAGAGTTTAAGTAAAAATTGATAGGATAACAAGTTTGTTAAAAAATTAGGATAAAGGAAAACAATCAATTGGGGGGAAGAGCATGAATTCAATTTTTGCAAGAGAGGATGAAGTTCTTAAGAATGCAATTTCAGCATTAGAAGATAATATTATTGAAACTGATAAGGATAAAGAGTTATATAGAAATCTTGTTGAAGAGTATAAGGCCCTTCTCGAACAAACTAAAAGAATAACAAGAATCTCAGATATGATAGGAAACAAACTTAACTGCGTTCGTCGTTCAGTAGACAAAGCATCGAAAATTGATTTCTTAACTAATATATATAATAGACGTTATTTCAATGAGCTTCTTATAAAAGAATGGAAAAGTTGTGAGGAGAGTAAAAGCTTTCTATCAATTCTTATGATAGATGTAGATAAATTTAAAAGATATAATGACATTTATGGTCATTTAAGTGGAGATAAATGCCTAAAACGTATTTCAGAGGAGATTAAAAATGTTGTAAAGGAATCAAATGACATTGTCTCAAGGTATGGTGGGGAAGAATTTATTGTTTTAATTCCAAATTCAGATCTAGAAAAGGCAAAATCCATGGCAGAAAACTTAAGGAAAAACATAGAACTGTTAGGTATTGTACACCAGGGTTCAGAGAAGTACAAAATTGTTACTGTTTCTATAGGCATTGCTTCTGCTATACCTAACGAAAATCTATCACCTGAAAAGTTGATTAATTTAGCAGATGACGCACTTTATAGAGCTAAAAATTGTGGGAGAAATAGGGTTAGTCTTTGAAACTTTAGAAGTTCTTATATTTGGATTGAATATGCGTTGGTAGAGAGGATTTAAATTCCTAAGCCAGCGCATATTATGTTAAAAACTGTATCTTGGATTTTTAAATAGCGTTTGATGAAATATATAAATTTAATAGTAATACATACTTATAACTATTATAACTCTATCAATTCATATTCTCTGCTGCCTAAACCGATGCTAGCAGCATATTCTAGAGTGCTGCGACCTCTTTTGAAGACTATCCTGCCTTCATTTTTGTCAAGAATATCTAGACAGGCTTGATCTATGGCCACTGGGTCAGTAGAAGCAAAAATACCTATATCCTTGGCCACAGGTTCCATAGGATGGCCTTCACAATCGCAATTCTTAGTTATATTGAAAGCAAAAGAAATATATATATTATTCTTCCCCTTTGATGCGGCATAAGCATATTCAGCTAGTCTTTCATTAAAAGATTTTGTTAAGGATGCCAGCCAACTATTTGATATAGCTCCATAGGGACATATGGCCATACATGAGGCACAGCCAACGCATTTGTTTTTATCTATCTTAGCTTTAGTGTCAACAATTATTGCACTTTCTGGACATTTTGCAGCACAGGTATTACAGGATTTACATTTTAATCTGCTTATTTTTGGTATGGAATTTGCATGTTGATCCAACTTGCCGCCCTTCGATGCACATCCCATAGCAAGTTGCTTTATAGCACCACCAAAACCAGCTAAAGCATGACCTTTAAAATGGCTTAAAACAATTATTTGTTTTTCTTTTGCAATTGCTCCAGCAATCTTACAACGATCAAAGTGCTTCTTCTTTATTTCAACAAGTTCATAATCTTCGCCAACTTCTCCATCTGCAATTACCACAGGAATTTTTGTGAAGCCATGTTCCTTCGCCACTCTAAGATGATTTTTAATTGTATTTCTTTGGCCTTTATACAACACGTTAGTTTCAATAAAAGCTGTATCTATATTTCTTTCAGTTAAGTAGTCTATTATTCCTTCAAAATTCTTTGGTTCAATAAAGGTTTTGTTACCTTTTTCGCCTAAATGAACCTTTAGGGGTATAAACCTATTAAGTTCAACACTTTCTTTTACTTCAATAGTCTGAAGTAAATGTACAGCAGCTGCGTTTATTTCATTGGTTTTTGAATAGGAATTAATAGCTTTAAAATAAACCTTTGTCATTAATAGCACCTCGCTTGCCTAATGGAATTAGTTGTAATTGTATCATTAAGTTTTTTCAGATTCAATATTATATGTTAACTTCTATCCGGTTGTATTATGCAACTGGATAAGAAAAAAACGTGAAAATATGGAGATTTTTCGATAATAGATAAGATTCTTGAAAGACTTTGTGAAATGATATATAATGTTTGTAATAAATTCCAAGTAAATTTGTGTAAATTACTACATAGGCTAGTAGGGATAATGATAAAGAGAGAATAATCAAAGGCTTTCAGACATAATTAATGCAATATCTATTTCCATTCATACGCACAATAGCAATAACAATATAGATTTTGTAAATAAGAAATTTGAGGAGTTGTTTAAATATTCAAAAGAGAGTGTTTTAGGGTTAAATGATAAAGAAATACTGAATTTAATACGGAAGGTGGGGAATGAATCAGAGAATACTTTACCTATTAGGATAGCTAATGGTGAAGATGATACAAAAAATATCATTAGAACTTACTTAGATTCAAATGATCAGGAGATAAAGGTTCTTGTTACTGCTCACAAAATTAAGAGTGGAACTTTAATATTGGCAAGCGATGTGAAACAGGAGCAGGAAATCAAAAATTTGAATTTACAGGCTCAAACAATAATAAATGCTGTAGCACTATCTACAATGGTAATAGATTATATAGGAGAGATTGTTGCTTGCAATAATTATTTTGCTGATTTAGTAGAAATTGATTATAAAGATATTATTGGAACTAAGATACAGGAACTAAATGATATCACAAATTTTAGTGCCATGGAAGCTAATGATATGTTCAATATAAATAACTTTAGGGATGATGTGAATGATTGTGTAATTACAACGCCTAGGGGAAATAAAAAACATATTCAGCTAACTACATCTGTCATCACAAATATATATGATGAAAAAATTGGTTTATTGACTGTTGTAAAAGATATATCAAAGATGAAAGAAGAACAGTTAAAGCTAATAAATCAAGAGAAATTGGCTCTATTAGGGCAAATGGGGGCAAGCATTGTCCATGAAACCCGTAATTTTCTTACAACAATAAAATGAAATAGTCAATTGATAGAGTTATATGCTGATGATGAGAAAATAAAGGAATATTCAAAGAAGATAAATGCCAGCACAAATGAGGTAAACAGAATAATTACGGATTTTTTCAATCTATCAAAGCCGCGACAAACAGATTTGGAGGAAATTGGATTCAATGATTTGATTTTCTCAATGAAGAGTACAATAGAGACATCCTCACAGTTAAATGATGTAAAGGTAATTCTAGATCTGAATCATGATGAAAGGTATATACTTTGCGATGAAACACAAATTAGACAAGTAATCCTTAATATTTATAAAAATGCTGTAGAGGCTATGGAAGAAACAGTAAATCCAGTCTTACATATTAGCACAGGACTAGATGAAAAGAATAAGGAAGTTTTTATTAAGATATCAGATAATGGAAAAGGAATTGATGCTGAAACAATTAAAAAGATTGGAAAAGCATTCTTTACAACGAAGAAAACAGGTACAGGACTAGGACTTAATGTATGTTATCAAATAATAAAGGAACATAAAGGAAAGCTAAGTGTTAAAAGTGAATTAGGAAAAGGAACTATATTTACTATTAAAATACCTTATATAGATATTGATTTGAATGAGGTTATTTAATTAGGGGCTAGAGTGAAGTTTATACTCTAACCCTTGATTTTTTATGCATAAAAATCTGTTTATTCCATCCGAGATTTTAAAGCTTCAACCATAGAAATTTTATTTATCTTTCTCCTGCTTAATAACTTTGATAGTTCATAGGTTAAGTATATTACTATAAAACCAACTAAAACATAAATGTAATTTATAGTTACCGGAAAGGATACACTTATGTCTTTAGTTATTGATTTAAATAGGGCACGCATGGATGCAAGAAGCAGTGGTACTCCAAGGATATAGCCCAGCACAACTATAAAGGAAGAACTGTTTAGAATGAGAGAATAAACCTCCTTATTTTTGTAGCCTAAGACTTTCATAAGGGATATATTCTCCTTATTTTCCTCTATTGTAAGAGCAGTAACAACATATATCACTATAAGGCCAATTATAAAGGACATAAAAGCTATACCGCCAATAACGACCTGAAGTGGCTTTGTCATTGTATTAAAGGCATTTCTCATATCATCAACGGTTACAGTGGCCAGTAATCTGTTTTCTGGAATATCCAATCTTTCTGTACTCCACAGCCCAGTGTAGCTGCCACTTGGGAAGTTCAGCATAGCATTAAGTTTATCAAGAGGTATATAAATATAGCTACCTACATAAGTTTCCGCTATACCGTCAACGATTATTTTGTAGGATTTTGAATCAAGCCTGTTAACAGCTTTAACAGTATCCTTTGGCTTTATATTAAGCTTATCAGCTAAAGGTCTTGTCATAATAACCTTATCGGACTTTAGCACATTGTCTGCTTTATCCTTAAAGGAAATATACTTAGAGTCAGCACTTACACCATACACCGTGAAAGTTAGCTTGTTATCTGATTCCAGTGCAAAGGGTATTTCGAAGAAAGCTTCACCTTTTTCAGGTTTACCATTTTGAACAGAGTTGAATACATATTGATAATTATATTTAAAGGCTTCACTAAAGGAATTTTTCATTAGATAGTCTAAAGAACTCTTTGCCATAAATCCCATTAAAAGCAGCATAGTTGCCATAATAATGCCAAGTAAAAGAAATGCAGTTCTTGGTATACTTCTAAGCAATTCTCTTATTTTAAACTTATTATTAAAACTTAGTTTATCAAGCTTCAGATTTCTCTCTATAAATCCAATCTTATCCTTATCCTTTCCGCCTCTCATAAGCTCGACGGGAGAATCTTTAAGTGACTTATTTACAACAAAATAGCTGCATATAATTAAAAATATTACCGGAAGCAAAATGCTCATTATGATATATTTTACATTAAAGCTTAGAGAGCCTACAGGTATATTAAAATAGGACACATAATATCCAATCATGGGCCTCAAGGTTATGGTTCCAAGTATAGTACCAAATATGCCGCCTAATAATGAAATGGTCAAAGGATATAGAAGATAATGTTTCATAATTTCTTTTTTTGTATAACCTAGTGCATAAAGTGTTCCTATAATAACAGCTTCTCTCTTTAACATTCTCCACATTACTATACCTGTTAGAATGCAGGTGAGAATCAGTATACTTACAGGCATGGAGGAGCTCATCTTATCAATTCCAGCAAGCTTTGCAGTCATATAGGTCACTCTTGAATTGTCGGTTACGTTCATCCAGCTCAGGATAACAACATTTTCACTCCTTAAGTAATCCTTAAGTTGAGATATTTTATAATCTAAATTGCTTCTATCACCATTAAATCTTACTGCATAAAAACTATTCCCTCTATTTAGATTGTTAAAATCATCTTTTCCTATTACCGCAATACCAAAACTGTTTGGATCATTCATAATATCTGACTCTGATTTTAATGGATATATATAATTTGGCAGAGACATAAGGCCGGAAATAGTAAAATTCTGATCATGTATTTTTATGATGTCACCAATCTTTAATTTATTAGCATTAGCATAGGATGGATCAATAAGAATACCGCGTCCGCTTAGAGCTTTACCTTCAGTTATTGCAGGTATATCAACCTTGGCATTTTCTCTGAATATTCTCAGTGTTTTAGTCTTTGATATGGAATAATCAAAGGACTTTGTTTCCTCCATGCTCATATTAAAATTTGATTCTAAGGCCTTAATATTATCTAATCTTCTGTTAACCATAAAGTTTGCATCTTCCTGTTTGTAGTCTCTTTCAAAGGAAGATAACAGCCCGGACAAATTCACAGAGACTAAGTTAAACATCGTAAAAAGAAGGCAGCTAAAAATAATAAGCAATAATGAGCCAAGGTATTGAGATTTGCTTTCCAGCATAGTTCTTTTAATTTTTTTATTTATAATCATTACCACTCAATCCTTTCTGCAGGAATAATTGTGTTGTTAACTGAGCTCTCTAGGATTTCCCCACTTCTTACCCTATAAACTCTATTAGCCATAGCACTGATTGCATTGTTATGGGTTATCATAAGTATGGTTGATCCAAAATCCTTGTTGATTTTTTGAAGAAGCTTTAATATATCCCTGGAGGTTGAGAAATCAAGTGCACCGGTAGGCTCATCACATAATAAAAGTTTTGGATTTTTAACTACTGCTCTCGCAATAGAAACTCTCTGCTGCTCACCGCCGCTTAATTCTTTTGGAAATCTATACTTTTTATCAAGCATACCTACCGCCTTTAAAACTTCATCAATATTTAACGGGGAGCTGCTTATGTTTGAAACAACCTCTATATTTTCTCCTACAGTCAGATTAGGTATTAAGTTATAAAACTGAAATATGAAGCCTATATTTTTCCTTCTGTAATCTGTGAGTTCAATATCATTTAGTTTAGTAATTTCAATATTATCTACTAAAACAGTACCGCAGTCGCATCTGTCAATTCCACCTATAATATTAAGAAGAGTTGATTTCCCGGAACCAGAAGGACCAAGTATCACTCCAATCTCGCCTTTGTCTAAATTCATTCCTACACCTTTTAGAACTGTGGTAGTTACATCTGCTGTCTTATAGCTTTTCTTCAAATTTTCTACTTTCAAAAACATCTATTTTATTCCTTTCATTATCCCATTTCCATTAGTTTAATCATGAGTTTTAGTTTTATTCCATTTTATTTAATATTAACAAGGTACTATGTGATAAAACCAGAAGGTGTATAGTTATTGACAACATTTACAATATATGGTAATTTAAATTCAAAGAGGTAAAGGATATCTTAATAAGAAAATTATAATAATAAGAGGGGGGATTATTTTGAAAAAGATCTTATCTTTACTAACAACATTGATTTTCACCTTAAGTCTTGCAGCTTGCGGAACAACTCAAACTTCTTCAACTCCGGACAAAAAGGCGACATCTGAAACAAAGAAAAAGTTTACAATTGCGACAGTTCCTAAGTTGACAAGTATTGCTTGGTTCCAAAGAATGGAGCAAGGAGTTAACAAGTATGCCAAGGATACAGGCATGGATGCCTATTATACTGGTCCAGCTACTGGTGACGCAGCACTTCAGGCACAGGTAATTGAAGACTTAATTGCAAAGAAAGTAGACGCAATTTGTGTTGTACCATTTTCAACTGAAGCTCTTGAACCTGTTCTTAAAAAAGCTCGTGATGCTGGTATTTTAGTTATCACTCATGAAGCTGCAGGAATGAAAAATATAGACTATGATATTGAAGCCTTTGACAACGAAGCTTATGGACAACATTTTATGGACAAGATAGGTCAGTTAACAGGGGGAAAAGGAGAGTATATTCAAGAAGTAGGTGCCTTGACCTCACAATCTCACAAACAGTGGACAGACTCAGCCGCAGCATTACAGAAAACAAAGTACCCAGATATGAAAATTTTTGGTGATAGGATTGAAACCAAAGACGATCAATCTGTTTCCTACAACAAGGTAAAAGAAGTTTTAAAGTCAAATCCTAACATAGCAGCTATACAGGGTAGTGCAATGGGAGATGTAGCTGGTGCTGCACTTGCTGTTGAAGAGTCAGGACGTTCTGGTAAGATTAAAATTGTTGGGACATCCCTAGTATCTGTTTCTGGAAAATATATAAAATCAGGTACAATTGACATGATTTCATTCTGGGATCCAGCAGATGCAGGTTACGCTATGAACGTTCTTGCTGCAAAGATTCTATCTGGAGAAAAGGTTTCAGATGGTATTAACCTTGGTGTAAAGGGTTATGAGAGCCTTAAATTAAAAGACAAAGTATTCACCGGTAAGGCTTGGGTTGACGTTGATAAAACTAATGTGGACGATCCATCATTAAACTTCTAATTTGTAATACCTAAATAATATAAGCCTCATGGTAATATCATCATGAGGCTTATATTAAAAAAAAAATGAAGGTGGAGGATGAGAATGGAAGAAGTTTTCCTTGAGTTAAAAGGAATCAAAAAATCCTTCGGCGGTGTTAAGGCACTTAAGGGAGTAAACCTAACTGTAAAAAAGGGAGAGGTACATTGTTTAGCTGGTGAAAATGGATGCGGAAAATCTACATTGATTAAGGTAATTTCTGGTGTTCACGCTGCAGACGAAGGAGAAATATATATTGAGGGAAATTTAATTAAAGATTTTAGCCCAATTGATGCAATTCGATTAGGCATTCAGGTTATTTATCAGGATTTTGCTGTGTTTCCTAACCTAACAGTGGCAGAAAATATTGCCATGAATAAAGCAGTACAAACCGGTAAAAAGTTTATGAGCTGGAAAGAAAGTAGAGAAATTGCACTTAGGGCCATGGAACAGATTGGCGCACATATGGATCCAGAAATTTTAGTGGAACGGTTATCTGTTGCAAATAAACAAATGGTGGCTATTTGTAGGGCGATTCTAGAAGATGCTAAGCTGCTTATTCTTGATGAACCGACTACAGCACTAACTGCTAAAGAAGTAGATAAGCTATTTACAATTATTGAAAACCTGAAAAACAAAGGTATAGCAATTATTATTGTTACCCATAAAATAGAAGAAGTTTATGGTATTGCAGATCAGCTTACCATTTTACGAAATGGGGCAAACGTGGCCACAGGAAACATTAAAGATTTTGACCGACCTACCTTTGTGAAATATATGACTGGAAGAAACATTGAGGATAGTAACTATCGTCCTTCTGAAGTAGGTGATGAAATTTTAAGACTGGAGCATCTGTCAAGAGAAGGTGCTTTTCAAGACGTTAACTTTAGCCTGAAAAAAGGAGATGTGTTAGGTATTACAGGCCTTTTGGGCTCTGGACGCTGCGAAATTGCGGATGCCTTGTTCGGAATTATGCCAGCGGATTCAGGAAAAATATTTTTACATGGGAAAGAAATATGCATCAAAAATATTGGAGATGCAATTAATCATAAATTTGCGTATGTACCTGAGGATAGGCTGACACAAGGGTTGTTTTTGGAGAGATCTATCGCTGATAACACCATTGCAGCTTCAATTAAAAAGTATTTTAAAGGTGGCAGACTTTGGTATGGTGAGATGAAGAAAGCTACGGAAACATGGATCAAAGACATTAATATTGTTGCACTGTCTTCCGAGCCTTTGATTAAAACTCTTTCTGGGGGAAATCAGCAAAAAGTAGTTATTGCTAAGTGGTTGAATACTCATCCAGATTTACTTGTTTTAAATGGCCCAACTGTAGGCGTAGATATAGGAGCAAAATCAGATATTCATAAGATTTTACATCAGCTTGCTGAAAATGGCGTTGGTATCATTATTATTTCTGACGATCTTTCTGAGCTTGTTCAAAACTGTAACAAGATTATTGTTATGAGTGGAGGAGCTGTTGGCGTTCAAATTAATAGTTCACAAACTACCGAATCCGAACTGGCGGAAATGCTTAACGGAAAAACTAAACTGGAGGGAGCATGATGAAAGGAATTTTCTCCAAAAAAAACTTAACTACAAATGAAATGTTTGTTGTCTATATTATTCTGATTCTTTCATTACTAATCGGACTTGTTAATCCAGCATTTTTTACTATAGACACAGTGTTTGGCACCGCACGATCTATACTTATTACCATGATTTTCGCCCTGTGCGAGATGGTTATTATCATATCCGGCGGAATTGATGTATCTTTTCCGGCCATTGCGTGCTTCTCTTTATATTTTACCATTTCAATTATGAATATTTATCATATTAACAGCATTGTTTTTGCATTTGTATTATCCGGTTTATTGGGATTTGCATGGGGAGTAATTAACGGATTATTGATTGGTAAATTCAAAATTCCTGCACTTATTGCCACATTAGGGACAAGCAGTCTTGCGAATGGTACAACCTTGGCATACAGCGGAGGAAGAGATATATCTAATATTCCCTCTGCAGTTGATGCATTATCACATAAATTTTTATTCTCTATCCAAAACGCCACAGGCGGAAAATCAACAATGACAATTTTTATAATCTTACCAATCCTACTCTGTTTTTTTATACACTGGATTTTGAAATATACCATGTTAGGTAGAAAAATCTATGCTGTAGGCGGCGATTCAAACGCTGCAAGAATTGCTGGTATTAACGTAATTAAAACACAGTTTATTATTTATATGTTTACTGGTTTTTTGACGGGAATTGCTGGTATCAGTAATGCGATACTTATGAGGAATGCTCATCCTTCCAACCTTATGGGAGCGGAAATGATGGTAATAGCAGCTGTTGTAATCGGTGGAACTCGAATTACCGGAGGACATGGCACGGTTATAGGTACGGTGCTAGGTGTACTGTTAATTGGTCTAGTATCAAACAATCTTATTATGTTAGGTATTCCAAATTATTGGCAGACCTTTGCCGTTGGCTTGATTATTGTAATTGGTACATCAATCACTTCTCTTAGAGCAAAGAAAATCGCCCTAAGTCCTAAGATATAGGAGGTTTAAACAGATGGAAAAATTAAAAAGCAGTCTCAAAAGCTGTGATAAAAACATCATAACACTATTGGGAATTGCTGTTGCTATTGTTGTGGTTATGGCTTTTATTACTCCTGAGTTTTTGAGGAATAGAAACATAAGCTCAATGGCTTTTCAGTTTCCTGAATTTGGAATTCTTTGCTTTGGTATGATGATTTGTATGATTGCTGGAGGCATTGATTTGTCATTAGTTGGCATAGCTAATTTATCTGGTATCGTTGCCTCTGTAGTCATTATTAGCATGGGGAAAACTCAAACCTCCATTGTGATTGGCATTATTGTGGCAATTATAATCGGAGTATTTTGTGGGTTATTTAATGGCTATCTAATAGGACAGCTGCAAATACCGGCTATGCTGGTGACACTTTGTGGAGGTCAGCTGTACACCGGGCTGGGTGTTGTAATTACTAAAGGGCCTGCTATTACTGGTTTACCAGATTCTATTCAAAAGATTGGCAACGGCTCTATAGGTTTATTACCCTTTGCTTTGATTATTTTCATAGTAATTGCTATTGTTTTAAACTTTATTCTTAGATGCACTGTTTATGGAAAAGAACTATATTTTATGGGCACTAACCCCTTGGCATCACGATATTCTGGAATCAATAATTTGAAGGTGACACTGCTTACCTATATGCTATCAGGAATATTGGCAGCAATTGCTGGGATAATCATTATCTCTCACTATGGTTCTGCAAAGTCCGATTACGGTTCCTCTTATATACTACTAACTCTGCTTATAGTTGTACTTGGTGGAGTTGCTGCTTCAGGGGGAAGAGGAAAGGTAACCGGTGTTGTTTTAGCAGTTATCATTTTACAATTAATTTCTAGTGCCTTTAATATTTTAAGATTTAACTCTTTTATCAAAACTTTCGTATGGGGACTTCTCTTAATTGTAGTGATGGTTGGAAAAGCCATCATTGAAGAAAATCTAATCAAATTTAGGAGGTAATAATAATGAAAAAATTATCAACCAACCGGAAAATTATGTAAAAGAAATGCTAGAAGGTCTTTATGTTGCCCATAGTGATTTAATCACTTATACAGCAGATGATGTTCACTGTCTTGTAACAGCAAATAAAGTTGAAGGTAAGGTTGGAATTGCTACCGGTGGAGGTTCTGGACATCTTCCATTATTCTTAGGGTATGTTGGAAAGGGAATGTTAGACGGTTGTTCTGTTGGAGACGTATTTCAATCTCCAAGTGCGGAGCAAATGTTGGCAGTAACAAAAGCAATCGATTCTGGTGCAGGGGTACTCTATATCTACGGTAATTATAACGGAGATATTTTTAATTTTGATATGGCTGCTGAGATGGCAGATTTTGAGGAAAATATCAAGGTATTAAGCGTAGTGGCCGGAGATGACGTTGCTTCTGCAGCTCCATCTGCACCAGGTGAAAAAAGTACACGCCGCGGTGTTGCTGGTATATTCTTTGTATACAAATGTGCAGGAGCAGCAGCTAGTAAAATGAAGACATTAGAAGAAGTTAAACGTATTGCAGAAAAAGCAGCTGCTAACATAAGGACCATGGGTGTTGCACTTTCATCTTGCGTTGTTCCTCGTGTAGGCAGACCTGGATTTAGCATTGGAGAAGATGATATGGAAATTGGTATGGGAATACATGGAGAGCCAGGTATTAGACATGGAAAATTGGAAAGTGCGGATAAAATAACTGATGAAATGTTAGAGAAAATTGTTGCGGATCTTCCATATGCTGATGGTGACGAAGTTGATGTACTGGTAAATGGGTTAGGTGCAACTACTTTGGATGAACAGTATATAGTTACACGCCGCATCAGTCAGTATTTGACTGGTAAAAATATCAAAGTACATCGCTTTTATGTTGGTGAATATGCTACTGCGTTAGAGATGGCTGGTATTTCTCTTTCTTTATTCAAGCTTGATGATGAATTGAAGGAGTTAATGGAGCAGCCAGCATGCACACCATTCTTCAAACAATTGTAATAGCACAGTGCAAAAGGAGTCATGAAAATGGATAATAAGTGTCTTAATAAACTATTAAAATTACTAATGGAAATTATGGGAGATAATAAAGATTATTTAATAGACCTTGATAGTGTTGTTGGTGATGGTGATTTAGGTCTAACTATGAGTGATGGTTTTGCGGCGGCTTACAAAGCAGCAGAAAGCTTTGATGGCAGTGATATTGGCAAGCTCCTATACAGCAGCGGTAAAGCTATGTCAACTGCTGTACCATCAACAATGGGTACTTTAATGGCTTCAGGATTTATGAATTCCGGTAAGGTTTTAAAGGGTAAAACAGAGCTTAATAATTTAGAGATTATAGAGTTATTTCAGTCCTTTATGGATGGAGTATCAAACAGAGGAAAAGCAAAAATTGGTGAAAAAACTTTTCTAGATGGCATGTTTCCAGCAGTGGAAGCACTAAGAGCTTCTGTGCAGCAGGGAGATTCCCTTTCAACTGGAGCTCAAAAAGCTGCAGCTGCAGCAGAAGAAGGCTTTAAAAATACAGCAAACATGATTGCGGTTCACGGTAGAGCAGCAACCAGAGGAGAAGCTTCAAAAACTTTACTTGATCCAGGGGCTGCAGTTGCAATGCTGATGATGAAGGCCTTCGAAAAAAGTATAGAAAATGTAGAAGCCTAAGGTCTAAAAATTTAGTAAGGTTAATCGTTGTGGAATTCCATAAGCGATTTAACTACATCATATAAGGGAGGGTTTCAATATATATGAAGAGTTTTAATTATTATTCACCTACAGAAGTTATTTTTGGGAAAGATGCTGAGTTGAAAGTAGCAGACGCCATTAAAAAACATGGTGGTTCTCGTGTATTGATTGTTTATGGCGGAGGAAGCGTAGTGAAAAGTGGGCTACTTGAAAGGGTTGAACAATCACTTACAAAAGGTGGTCTTTCCTCCACTGCTATTGGCGGCGTGTCTCCAAATCCACACCTGTCTTTTGCAAAAATGGGGATAAAAAAGGCAAGTGAATTTAATGCTGATTTCATACTTGCTGTTGGCGGTGGAAGTGTTATAGATACTGCAAAAGGAATCGCACATGGCCTTCCAAACCCAGAAACAGACATTTGGCTCTATTGGACAGAAGAAGTTACTCTTACTAAAAGCACACCGGTAGGAGTAGTTCTTACTATTTCAGCAGCAGGAAGTGAGACTAGTGATTCGGCGGTGCTTACTGACAAAGCAACAGGTACAAAGATTGGATACAGCACTGAATTTAATAGACCAAAGTTTGCTATTATGAATCCTGAATTGACCCATACTTTAATGCCTTATCAGATCTCCTGCGGTATCGTTGATATCATGATGCATACATTAGATCGCTATTTCACTCTAACTGAAGGCAACGAGATTACAGATGAAATAGCTGAATCACTCTTACGTGTTGTGATTAAAAACGGAAAAATTGCTAAGAAAGATCAACATGATTATCAGGCAATGAGCGAACTGATGTGGTGCGGCAGTATCTCACACAATGGACTTACTGGCCTTGGCGCAGATACGGATTTTGCTCCACACCAGCTTGGTCATGAATTAAGCGGTATGTTTGATGTAGCTCATGGAGCCAGCCTTTCTACAATTTGGGGTTCCTGGGCAGAGTATTGTTATGAAGCTAAACCTCAACGTTTTGCTCAATTTGGTAAAAATGTATGGGGAATTGAGAAAAGTACTGTTGAAGAAACTGCGCGTGCAGTAATAGAAGAAACAGTTGGATTCTTTGCATCATTGGGTATGCCAACTTGCTTTACAGAACTAGGTATTGGCGTACAAAGCGAAGAGACATTACGTAAACTGGCTGAACGATGTGTGTTCTATGGTAAACGTACTGTGGGAAGTTTTAAGGTACTTGACAAAGAGGGTGCTTATCAGATTTATAAACTAGCAAATCGCTAAAAATTACCCTTATATCAGTAACTGAAAGTTAATACTCTCTAGAGATAAAGTGAATGAAGTTGTAATAAGATATTTAAAATCACCAGATTTAAGTTCTGGTGATTTTTTGTTAAGGTATGTTGAAATTATTAAATTTCAAGGTTTAAGATATAATATAGCATGGGTTTATGTTATATGATACAATGTATAGGAAGATGAACCTGCCATAAGTAATGGAGGGTTTAAAAGAAGGACTACAAATAGAAATTAATGAATGGAACTCTCTTAATTGTGATTAAAGGAGTTCTTTTCTAATTTAAAAATACGTATAATGAAAGGGATAGATATATGTACGATATAGCCATAGTGGGTACAGGAGTAAGTGGGATTTTTCTTGCATATACTCTGCTGCAGGCAGAAGCAAAATTGAAAATACTGATGATAGAAAAGGGGAGAAAACCCGCAGATAGAATATGCCCAATTGAAAAGGAATTAAGTAAAAAATGTGTTGATTGCAAAATATGCAATAGGCTTCAAGGCTTTGGAGGTATGGGTAGATCTGAGGGTAAGTTTAACTATACTAATGATTTTGGGGGTCATTTAGGCGAAAAAATAGGCAGTGAAAAGGCAATAAATTTAATGGAATATGTGGATGAAATCTTATGTTCCTTTGGTGCAGATAAAGTTAAATTATATAGTACAGAAAATGAAGCCCTTAGTAGAAGGGCAAAAGAAAATAACTGTAGAATATTAACTACAAAAGTAAGACATTTAGGGACTGCCTTATCATATGAAATTCTAAATAGAATGTACTTATATCTTGAAAACAGGGTTGATATGAAGTTTGAAACAGACATAACATCTATAGATAAAATGGATAATGTATTCAGCCTAAATAGTAAGGAGAATGTTTTTAAATCTAAACGAGTTGTGTTAGCTACCGGCATTAGCGGCGGAGATCAATTTTTAAGATACTGCAAATCTTTTAATATTGAACCCTGTAAAAGCAGGGTAGATTTAGGGATAAGGGTTGAAATGAAGGGAGATCAGCTGAACTCTATTCTAAAAAACTCCTTTGAAACTAAGATTGGCTATGAGGAAAAGGAGTTTTCTGCTACGACCTATTGCATGAACCCTAATGGAAGAGTAGTCAAAAAGTATCAAGAAGGCCTTGTTATGGCAGACGGACAAAATTATCTTGAAACAAATAACCCTAGCTTCAATCTAAACTTCTCCATTTTTGTACCTAAGTACTTTTCATCACCTTATGAGGCCAAAAAATATGCTAGAGGTATAATAGAATCTATAAATAAAGAAGAAGGAAGAATAGTTATCCAAAGACTTGAAGATTTAATGAAGAATAGACAAACAACTAAGGAACAACTTATTAAAAACGGTATTCAGGCCACTCTTGAAGGTGATGGTGGAAACTTATATGACGAAATACCAACAGTTTATATAAATACATTATTAGGAACCTTTCAATCAATAGAAAAGCTGATAGACACAGAAATTGATAAAGACACTCTATTGTATGGAGTTGATGGAAAATTCTATGAACCGGAGATCAATACTAGTGAACACTTCGAGACTAAAGAAAAAGGACTTTATGTTTTAGGGGATTGCTCCGGAATAACCTATTCCTTATCTCAGGCGGCTGCCAGTGGTGTGTATCTTGGCAGATATTTTTCGGAAAAGCTTCTTGATGATACTCTGTAGTAAGAGAAAAAGTCACTGGTTTTTAACGAGGCCACTGAAAAACTGGCAATGTTGAATCGTCATCACAAAAGTGATGGCGTTTTTACTTTTTCATCCATAAAAGACCTTAACAAAAAGGATTTATGAGAGATACGTCGAATATATAACTTAGAAATAATTTATATTATTGATTGAGAGGGATGAATTAGATGATAAAGGGTCAACAGCAATTTGTAGTGAGTGCTTATCAAGGATTGTATGACATTATAATTCCAAAGGACAATTTTTTAAGAAAGCTTAATGATTTAGTTGATTTTTCGTTCATCTACAATGAACTACTGGAAAACTATAGTATCGAAATGGGACGTGGTGCTAAGGATCCTATAATGCTATTTAAGTATCTTATATTAAAGGCTACCTATGAATTATCCGATGAGGATGTAGTATCACGAACACTGTACGATATGTCATTTAAGTACTTCTTAAACTTAGCGCCAGAGGAAGTCAATTTAATTCATCCTAGTACATTAACAAAGTTTAGAAAGCTGCACTTAAAAGATATGAACTTACTAGACTTATTAATCAAGAAAACAGTAGAAATCGCTATTGCTAAGGGAGTTTTGATAAGCAAAACTCTTATTGTTGATGCCACACATACTAAGGCAAGATATAACCAGAAGTCTGCTCAAGAGGTTTTACTGGAACGAGCAAAATCCTTAAGAAAAGAGATTTATACAATCAATAGTGAAATGAAAGAAAAATTTCCTCAAAAAATAACAAGCGATAAACTTGAGGAGATTATTGAATATTGTAAAGACTTAGTAAATGTTGTGGAATCTACACCTGAGCTAGCAGTATATGAAAAGGTTAAACAACGACTCAATTATTTGAATGAGGCTATTGAAGATGATCTTGAGCATTTAACGCTCTCAACGGACGAGGACGCCCGTATACATAAGACAGAGGATTCCTCATTCTTTGGATATAAAACACACACTGCGATGAGTGAAGAACGTATCATCACAGGTGCTGTCATTACAACAGGAGAAAAAACTGATGGTAAGGAACTTCAAAGCTTGATCGAAAAGAGTCAAGAAGCAGGTATAATAGTTGATGATATAATTGGTGATACTGCTTATTCAGAAAAAGGAAATTTAGAGTATGTAAAAGAAAATGAAATAACACTAATTTCAAAGCTTAATCCAATGGTTTCGTGTGGAAGTCGTAAGAAAGAGGATGAATTCCAATTCAACAAGGATGCTGGGATGTTTGTTTGCCCTGCCGGGCATATGGCTATAAGAAAAGCCCGACAGGGCAAGAAAGGCCAAAGTAAAAATCAAGTTACTACGTACTACTTTGATGTTAAAAAATGTAAGTATTGCTCACAACGAGATGGTTGCTACAAAGAAGGTTCCAAATCTAAAACCTATTCTGTATCTATAAAATCGGATATTCATAAAGAGCAGATGGCTTTTCAAGAAACGGAATATTTTAAGCAACGAGCAAGAGAAAGATATATGATTGAAGCTAAAAATAGTGAACTCAAGCATCAGCACGGCTATGATGTAGCAGTATCGTCGGGCTTAATTGGCATGCAGATGCAAGGAGCACTTACGATATTTACTGTTAACATCAAGCGGATCATAAAGCTCCTAACGGAGCAGTAAGCTTTAAGTGGCACATAAAAAAGAAAAAAGCACGAAGTATTTCATAAAATGCTGAAATATTTCGTGCTTTTTTTAGGACTAAATTCAATGTTCCTTGAAAAAGCGGAGCTTTTTCAGGGACCTCGTTTTTAACCAGTGGCTTTTTCACATTATAGTTTAAATGTTTATGCATTTAAATTATTACAAATAAATACATTTGTATAGTAAATTCACTAATCTTATAGTAAAATGAAATCAAGTTATGTCAAATTACGGCAAAAGTATACCATTTTCGTATATAAATATAAGTAAAAGGGTGGGATAAAAATGTGTAATAAGAAAGGAAAAATTGGATTTAATATCATTATCTCATTTATAGTGATTATTGTAATTACATTTAGCATAATAGGATTTTTTGTATATTCAAATTGGAAAAATACCTTAGATAGGGTTGTTTCACAAGAGGAAAAGGATACAAATGAAAGCATTTTGCAAAAAATGGATGAGTTTATAAATGAACCTTTAAATATTAATGAAACTAATTATAATTTGTTTAAAAGAAGTATTTTAGATATAAATAACAAAGACCAAAGAGATAGCTATTTTGCTGGAGTAGTGGAAGCACATAAAAAATATATTTATAGTTATAGCTATGGTACTGAAAGTGGAGAATATTACGGAGCACGAAGAAATTTAAATAATGATGTTGAAGTTATAGAAAACAATGAATCAACAGGTGGATCCTCCTACTATTATTCCACCACTAAAGATTTAACAGCAGGAAGGTTTATGGAGAAGACCGAAAAGTTTGACCCACGTACAAGAGACTGGTATACAATTGCCAAAGAAGCAAAAAAGCCTGTATTCTCACCTATTTATAGACATTTTGTAATGAACGATTTAGCTATTTCAGCTGCTTATCCTATTTATAACAATGCAGGTGTATTAGAAGGAGTATTGGGAACCCATATAACCCTTTCAAGAATCAACAGCTTTTTAAAGGGAATAACAAAAGATAGGAAAGCTACTGCCTATATTATAGAAAGAAAGTCAGGAGAGCTTGTTGCCAACTCACTTGAAAAATCTAATTTTCAAACTCTACCAGAAGGCAAAACCAAGAGAATATCAATAGGGGAGATGAATAACAAATCTGTATCAGAGGCATATGAAAGGTACAAAACAGATTCCAATAACAATTTTGTAATAGAGAGAGAGAATGATAAGTTTCATGTAACAATAACCAAATTTAATAGAGAAGGATTAGATTGGCTTATTATTACATCTATTCCTGAAAGTCAATTTACAATAGATTTTGTAAAAAGTGTTCGATTCTCTACAATATTATCGGCTATAGCTCTTATGTTAGCTATAATGATCTATAGGAAAAATATTGAGCTTATTCTAAAACCTATCTACGATTTAATAAATGTCACAGAGAAGTTTTCAAAAGGTGATTTTTCATATAGAGCAAGAGTATTTAGAAATGATGAGATTGGGAAGTTATCAACTGCCTTTAATAATATGGCAGACCAGCTTCATAATTTTATAAACACTCTTGAAGATAAGGTTAAAGAGAGAACTATAGAATTGGAAAAAATAAATGAAGAGGTTATTTACTTAAGTTATCACGACCAGCTTACAGGTTTATATAACAGAAGATATTTTGATGAAGAGCTCAGAAGGATCGATACTGATGGCAACTATCCTTTGACAATTATTATGGCTGATGTGAATGGGCTAAAGTTGTTGAATGATTCCTTGGGCCATGCTATGGGGGATGAACTTATTAAAAAGGCCGCTAATATTATAACAACGGTTTGTGGAAAAAATGGTGTTGTTGCAAGAATTGGGGGGGACGAGTTTGTTATTTTACTTCCAAGCACAGGATCAGTGGAAGTAGAAAGCATTCTTCGAGATATTAAGAGTAAGGCTGCAGGAGAAAAGGTTGGCTTTGCTGAAATATCTATAGCTTTTGGATATGAGGTTAAAACTCACAAAGGGGAGCAAATAGAAAATATACTAAAAAAAGCTGAAGATAACATGTATAAGACAAAGTTACTTCAAAGGCCAGGCATAATGGGAAAAACATTTGAGGCTATAATTAATAATCTTAATGAGAAAAACAAAACCGAGGAAGTACATTCCCGTAAAATCGCAGATATATGTGTAGAGATTGGCAAAGCTCTTAAAATGAATGAAACTGATATTGGGGAACTTAAAACAGCTGCCCTGCTCCATGATATAGGTAAAATAGCTATAAAGGATGATATATTGAAAAAGTCTGGAAAGCTAACTGAGGAGGAATTGGAGCAATTTAAGAGTCACGCAGAAGTAGGATATAGGATTCTTAACACTACAGAAGGTCTGTCTGAAATATCAAAATATGTGCTTTCTCACCATGAGAGATGGGACGGAATGGGATATCCTAAAGGATTAAAAGGAACAGAAATACCTCTCCAATCAAGAATTATTGCTATAGCAGACGTATATGAGGCTATGACCAGGGAAACAAATTATAGAACTGCTTTGTCAAAAGAAGTGATTATAGAAAATCTGAAAAAGATCGCAGGTACTCAAATTGATCCAGAGCTAGTAATGATATTTATAGAAAAAGTACTATAGGATTTTTTCTATATGTGGGGAATGAGATTAAAACTCAGACTGCAATGATAAGTCTCTCACTATATGATGTTACGACGTAGTGAGGGATTTTATTTTTTTGTGAATTTTTAAGTTGAGTACATAGTGTCTATTACCAGAGAAAACAAAGATTAAAATAAACAACATTTTGTTAAAACTTATATAGATGATATAATAAGTTCAAATGATCTGTATTATAAAATTTATATAAGTGTATAAAAGCTAGAATAAATGATTATATTTCTAAACCGTTTAATATTGAGGAACTTTATAATATTTTTGAATTTTATTTGGGAGAATAGGGTATCGTATTGAACAATGAAAAAATGCAAGGATGGTGAAATTTGTGAGCAACTCAATATTGGAAGGGCTATTTAAAAATGAAAATACATTAGCAAATGAACAAATATTTTTTAAAGGAAAAGATTTTATTGAAAACGCATTAGATATTATTCTCATAGTTAGTAAGTATGGGAAAATACTATATGGTAATAAAAAAGCAATTAAAGCCTATGGCTATCCATTTGATGAATTAGTTAATTTAGATATCTTTGCCCTTAGAAATGAAGATACTAGGGAATTTACTAAAAGACAATTAAATAAGGCTTTAGATAGGGGAATAAAATTTAAAACTTACCACTATAAAAAAGATGGCTCTAAATTTCCCGTTGAAGTAAGATCTATTTATAGTAATAAGAAATCAAAAGATATGGTAGTTAGCATTATAACAGATATTTCTGACATAGAAGAAGCGCATAAAGATGCAAATAAAGCAAAGTCAGTTTTCTTAGCGAATATGATTCATGAAATAAGAACATCAATGAAGAGTATTCTTGCAACCATAGAACTTTTGAAATTAGAATGTATCAATGAAGATCAAAATAAATATATCAAGATCTTAAATGAATCAGCAAATACTATGTTTAGCATAACTAATAATTTATTGGATATTTCTAAAATAGAATCAGGAATATTTAAATTAAATAGTGAACCATTTAACTTAAAAGAAACTATAAATAATATTTATAATAATCTTTTAGTAACAGGAAACTCAAAAGGACTAGAAGTAAGTTATTACTTAGATCCAAATATTGATTTTGAAATCATAGGTGATGAATTAAGGTTAGAAGAGATTTTGAATAATTTAATTAGTAATGCAGTTAAATTTACAGATGAAGGATATGTGTCTTTTAGGGTGAAAATGATCTCACATGATGACAGCAGTGAAAAAATAGAATTTAGGATAAAAGATTCAGGTATTGGTATAGAGGAAGATTTTAAAGAAAAAATATTTAATGATTTTAGTCAAGGAGATTTATCCATTAGGGAAAAGCATATGGGAACAGGATTGGGGCTAGCAATTTCAAAACAATTTGCTACTTTAATGAATGGAGATATATGTTTTGAAAGCAGTGTAGGAAAAGGATCTACATTTATTTTTACATGTGAATTTAAGAAATCTAAAAAGAAAAATCAAAACTTGAAAATAAATAATATAGTGGAAGAGAAAATTATAATTAGTAAGGTAGAGCAAAATAAAGCTATTTTATGCGTTGAAGATAATTTAATAAATCAAGAGGTTATGGAAGGAATAATTAAAAGAAAAGGTTATAAATATATTGCAGCATATAATGGAAATGAAGCTTTAAATATATTAGAAAGCAATAAGGTTGATTTAATATTAATGGATGTGCAAATGCCAGAATTGAATGGATTTGAAACAACTAAAATTATTAGAGAGAAAGAATTGGAAGAACAACATATACCAATCATTGCAATGACTGCATATGCTATGCGTGAAGATAAGGATAAATGTATACAAGCACATATGGATGATTATATAGTTAAACCATTTGATATTGAAAAACTATATGAAATTATTGACTCTTATCTAAAGATTTAAATTAAAAATAGTACTCATTATAATATGATATTTTTAGTGAGGAAGTTATAGAGTATTTTAAGGTTGAAATCTAGATTTTATTTAGGCTTCAGCCTTTAATTATAGTAAAGTGGAAAGATTGGGGATGTAAAATGAAAAAAGTAAGAAATTCATTAAGAAATAAGATTATTGGTACCTTTATTGGTATTGCTCTTTGTATAACAATTGTAATAGGCTATATTGCATTTGCTGAATCCAATAAAATAGTGGAAAATAATATTATAAAAATGGAGGATGATTCAGCTAAAGAAATTTTAAACAAAGTAGATGAGTTTGTTAATATTCCTCTATTTATTAACAAGTCAAACTATAACACAATTAAAAATGACATAGTGGATATATATAATAAAAAAGAACGGGAAATATATTTTTCAGGAGTAATGAAAGCAAGTTCAGAGAATATATATAGTTTTAGCTATGGTACTGAAAACGGTGAATATTATGGAGCACGTAGAAATGAAAAAGGTGAAATAGAGATTATGAGAAGTGATTCTGAGACCAATGGTGAGTCTTGGTATTATTCTATAAAAAATGATCTAACTGCTGGACAGCTTGTGGCTAATTTTGGTAAGTTTGATTCTAGAACAAGAGATTGGTATACAGTTGCCAAACAAAAAAGAGGATCTACATTTTCTCATGTTTATGAGCATTTTGTTATGAAGGATTTGGCTATCACTGCAGCCTATCCAATTTATGATAATGAGGGTGCTCTTAAAGGCGTATTAGGAACCCATTTCACCCTTTCAAAGATAAATACATATTTGAGTGAGATTTTGAAAGACAACAGTGCCACTGCTTATATTATAGAAAAAAGTTCAGGTCAGATTCTTGCGAATTCACTTGGAAAGCCTAATTTTACAACCCTTGCAAATAAACAAATCAAAGGGATTAAAATTGAAGAGATTGATAACAAATACATACAAGAGGTATATTTAGGCTATAAAAACAATTCCAAAGATCATTTTATAGTGAATACAGATAGCGATAAGCTTCATATTAGAGTGAGTGAATATAAAAAAGAAGGCTTGGATTGGTTAATTATAACATCATTTCCTGAAAGTCAGTTTGCAAATAATATGTCAAAAAATATTTATACCTTCATATGCTCATCTATCATTCTTCTGGGGATTTGTATAATACTTTGGATAAAACGAACAGAACACTTTGTAAAACCTATAGATGATTTGATAAATATAACAGAAAAATTTTCTAAGGGAGATTTATCAGAAAGAGCTAAGATCTTTAGGAACGATGAGATAGGAAAATTATCTAATGCATTTAATAAAATGGCGGAAAAATTATGTGTATTGATCTTTGATCTTAAGGATAGAAAGCTTCAATTGGAAAAAGCTAATATGGATTTACAAGCAGCAAAAGTAGAAGCAGAGAAGGCAAATAAAGCTAAAAGTGAGTTTCTTGCAAATATGAGTCATGAGATACGAACACCTATGAATGGAATTATTGGTATGGCGGATCTAGTTCTAATGTCTGATTTGAAGGAAGAGCAAAGGAAAATGGTTAACTTAGTGAAGAAATCTGCTATGGAGTTGCTCCAAATTATTAATGATATACTGGATTTATCTAAAATAGAAGCTGGAAAAGTTGAACTTGTTCCTGAATGGATGTACATAGAAGGTTTTGTTAATAGAACAGAAAATTTTTATGCACCTTTGGCCTATAATAAAAATGTCATTTTAAAAATAGAAGTTGAAGATGAAGTTCCAGAACAAATATATGTTGATTCTGTTAGATTAAACCAAGTAATTGCCAATCTTTTGGGGAATGCTATTAAATTTACAGAAAGAGGCGAAATTCAGCTATATGTTAAAAAGATTAAATCTTTAGGTAATAAAGTTCAATTAATGTTTTCAATACAGGATACAGGTATAGGAATAAAAAAAGAAGATATTCCAAAGCTTTTCAATCGTTTTACTCAACTTGATAATAGTAGCACAAAGAGGTTTCAAGGAACTGGATTAGGACTTGCTATATCAAAAAGACTTATAGAGCTTATGGGGGGGAAATATGTGTTGAGAGTGAATTAGGAAAAGGAAGTACATTTTATTTTACAATTTGGGTTGATGATGTTAATAGAAGGAATAAAAGATTAAGTTAAACAAATCTATTGATTCAGAAAGATTAAAAGAATTAATAAGAATACATTGTAAACAGGACACTTTTGCTAATAAAAGCCATGGATATAACAGAATTTAATTTTTGTTTATACATGGTTTTGCTTTTATGTAAGGTTTTAGTGAATTTTATAACAGTTTCTTTTTTATTTAGGATACTAAGAATTATCTAAAATTAGTTTGTGTAATGGTAAGTAAATAAAAAAAGTAAAAATACTAATTGGATTTTAATATAGGAGATATAATATTTAATTTTAAAAGTCGAATTATAAGTGAAATTGTAATACAAAATGAATTGAATGAAAAAAAGTACAATGATATGATTTATGTAACGAACGTTATATACATAATCACATTACTAAATACAAAAATTTAAGAAATAACAAAGAGAATGCTGGATTTTTAAATAGTAATTTACATAAGGAGGGAAATATTTTGGAAAATGTAACAAGAGATAAAATATTTTATACTTCTTTTAGACTTTTCTTAGAAAATGGATATGAAGCAACTAATATTAGAGATATTTGTAAAGAAGTTGGGGTTAAAGCATCAACAGTGTATTTTTACTATAAATCTAAACAAGATTTATTTTTTTATATTTATGATGATATTTGTGGTGATTATATTAATTATATTGAAAGTATGGAAGTATTAAATCAAGATATTTCATTAAAAGAAAAGTTATATATATTATTAAAAAAGAAGATAGAATATTATGTTTCGGATATATCAAAAAGAAAGTTTATTCTTAGATGTCATTTGTTTCCACCAGAAGAAATATCAAATGTTATAAGAGAAAAATATAAGTTATACACAAAAAAAGAGAATAAAATTATTTTGGATATTATCGGCAATCCTCTGCACAATGATAAATTTATAAATGAAAATATAGATAATTATCTAATTAAGTGCAAAAATTTAGAAAATCACTTAATTTACGAAATGATAACATCCAATATAAAGATAAGCGATGAAGTTATTCGAAGAATATGGGATTTATGGTTTGGCTTAATGTAATAAAACAGAAAAAATAATAAAACAATTAGAAGGAGGAGTATGACAATTATAAATAAAGATAATGTAAACGGAGTTAGGATTGAAGATATTGAACAAAAGACTATCAAGTTATCAGAATTAAATAGGCATATAAATGGGATAAGAGAAATCTTAAATGAAGTATGCTGCACTGTTGATGCAAGTGAAACTATTGATGTTAGATTAATAATAAGTAAGTATTTGGATGAATTAATAGTAGAGTATATGAAGGAATTAAATAATTTAAAATGAAGTCTATGAATATATAAGCGAAAATTAGGGAGATATAAATAAACAAATATTAAGGAGTGTAAAGAATGGTCTTATGAAGGTACAAAAGTATAATTCAGATTATATAGAAACTCTTAAAATGTATAAACAAGCAATCGAAGAAGCTAATATTGCAGTTTGGCAGTGGAATCCTAAAAAAAATGTATTTTTTGCTTCTACTGCGTTAAAGGCAATTACTCAGTACGATATAAATTCTTTTAATAGCTTATTTAGTTTTATTAAGAAGATTGCAATACATGAAGATAGAGAAAGTGCAATAAACGATTTAAACTTCTTTATGGAAGGAAAAGTATCTTTTTATAGAAGTGAATTTAGAATTGTTACAAAAGCAAATGAATTAAAGTGGATTTTATTTAAAGGAAATATGATAAAAAATGAAAATGGGGAAGTGAACAGTATTTTTGGGGTAGCAAGTGATATTACTGAAGAAAAAAACAGTAAGAAGGCATTTGTAGAAAATGTGTATTATGATTCTGTTACTAAATTACCGAATAGAGATTTATTCTTAATAGATATTAAAAATATTCTGCAAAAGACCATATACCTCAATCAAGAAGGAGCAATAATATTTGTAGACTTAGATAATTTTAAGTCTATAAACGATACCTTAGGTCATGACTTCGGAGATTTAATATTAAAAGTTTTTTCACAACTATTGAATATATGTGTTAAGGATTATGGTAATTTGTATAGATTAGGTGGAGATGAATTTATTGTACTTATAGAAAAATTTGATTCCATAGAAAAACTAGAAGAGATATGTAATATGATATTGGATTATTGTAAAAGCCATTTGAGATTAATGAAAAACAATTATATATGACCACAAGTATAGGTATATCGATTTTCCCACGAGATAGCTATGATGCCAATGATTTACTAAAATTTGCGGACTTAGCTATGTATGAGTCAAAAGCTAGAGGAAAAAATACATGTACTTTTTTTGAACAAGCCCTAAGTGAATCATATACAAGAAGAATCTTAATTGAAAATGAATTAAAGGAAGCAATAAAAAATAATGAATTTTCTATTGTGTATCAGCCACAAATTGATGCCTTAGAAAATAGAATATTTGGATTTGAAGCTTTATTAAGATGGAATAATAAAAAGCTTGGGTTTGTATCTCCAGCTGAATTCATACCTATAGCTGAAAGAACTGGAATAATCCTAGATATAGGTAATTGGGTACTCAATAAAGTCTGCAAAAAAATCCGTGAGTTTAAGGCAAAAAAGTACAGATTTAATAATGTAGCTATAAATGTTTCACCTATTCAGACAAAAGAGACTAATTTTAAAGATAAAATAATAAATGTTTGTAAAGAAAATGAAATTGCTTTAAGTTTACTTGAAATTGAAATAACAGAAAGAACTTTAATTGAACTAAATGATGAAAAAATTGCTGATTTATATGAGTTGATAAAAAAAGGTATAAACATTTCTATTGATGATTTTGGAACGGGATATTCATCTTTGAGTTACCTAACAGTCATACCAATTAATACCTTAAAAATAGATAAATCTTTTATTGACAATATCGAAGATGAGAAAAATAGAGCTGTAATAGAGTGTATCTTAAATTTATCAAAAAGTCTAAAATACAAAGTTATAGCTGAAGGTGTTGAACTAAAAGATCAGCTTGAGATACTAATGAATTTAGGTTGTAATATAGTTCAAGGATATTATTTTAGTAAACCAGTTGGTGAAGATGAACTTGAAGAAATGTTAAAAAATAATTGAGGCGTATTGAAAGAAAATAATAAGTTTGTGATG
Source organism: Clostridium magnum DSM 2767 (assembly GCF_001623875.1). GTDB lineage: Bacteria > Bacillota > Clostridia > Clostridiales > Clostridiaceae > Clostridium_AM > Clostridium_AM magnum. The sequence continues at coordinate 672,221 of NZ_LWAE01000002.1, forward strand.
TAGTATATACTTTGGGCTAGATAATGGGGGAAAGAAGAATGAATAATGGAACTAATGACAATAGTTATAAAAAAATATATAACGATTTACAAATATACGAGACTGCATTACATAATGCAAATGATATAATAATTTTATTTTCAAGTGACGGTAATATATTAAAAGTTAACAAGAAAGCTATAAATTCATATGGTTATAATGAAGAAGAATTGCTTTCAAAGAATATATTTGACCTAAGGAATAGAGAAAAGCTTGAATTAGTAAATACTCAACTTGAAAAAGCTAAATTAGGTGAGATTGAGTTTGAGACTATACATTACAGAAAAGATGGTTCAAGTTTCCCTGTAGAAGTGAAATCAATAGGAATAGAAATTAATAATGAAAGATTTGTTTTAAGTATAGTAATAGATATAACCAATCGAATAAAAAATGAGGAAGAAATAAGAGAATTGGCTTCGTTGTATGAAGAACTTATAGCAATAGAAGAAGAATTAAGAATTAATTATCAGGAATTAGAAAAAGCTAAGGAAGAGGCAGATAAGGCAAATAAAGCGAAAAGTGAGTTTCTTGCTAATATGAGTCATGAGATTAGAACTCCTATGAATGGAATAATAGGGGTAATAGATTTACTTAAGTTAACTAAACTGAATAATAATCAAAAAGATTATTTAGATATGTTAAGCCATTCATCTAGATTACTATTAGGTATTTTAAACTCTGTATTAGACATTTCTAAAATAGAATCAGGTAAATTTCAACTTAATATAAAGCCTTTTAATCTGAAGAAGATCTTAGATAGAATTATTAAAGAACTATCCATTGCTTGCAACAGTAAAAAATTAGAAATATTTTATTATATAGATTCATATATAAATTTTGATTTAATAGGTGATGAAATTAGACTAAATCAAGTATTAATAAATTTAATTAATAATGCTATCAAATTTACGGTAAAAGGACAAATAGTATTTAGGGTAAAAAAATTATATAGCACTAATAATAAGTTAATTTTAGAATTTTCTGTACAAGATACTGGAATTGGAATCAAAGAAGAGTTTAAAAATGATATCTTCAAAAAATTTGTTCAGCAAGATATGACATATACTAAAAAATATGATGGCACAGGATTAGGATTAGCTATTTCAAGAGATATAGCAAAGTTAATGAATGGTGATATATGGTTTGATAGTATTGAAAATAAGGGAAGTATATTCTATTTTACAGCAGAATTCTTATTGGACTATACAAAAGATACTCATGATGAAAATCTAGGTTTATCAGATAAAGAGATGGCTAGGAATAAAACTAAAAAAATATTAATAGTTGAAGACAATGAAATAAACATGAAAATAGCTTGTGAAATCGTAAATAGATTAGGGTATAAATTTCAGTGTGCATATAATGGGAAACAAGCTTTACAACTATTAAAGGAAGGTCCCTTTGATTTGATACTTATGGATATACAAATGCCAGAACTAAATGGATATGACACTACTAAGATAATTAGGAAAGATGAAATAGGAACACAAAAGCATATTAATATTATTGCCATGACTGCTTATTCTATGAATGGAGATAGGGAAACATGTATTGAAATGGGGATGGATGATTATATCTCTAAGCCCTTTGACATCAATACATTAAAGAATGTTATCATGAAATTTATATAATATTTAGAAGACGAATAAAAATGAAAAGGATAAGGAACTTTACAATTAAAACAAAGTTTGAACTGTACCCTGTCAAGTAGACAGAGTGCAATTCATTTTACTAATGGCCATTCCTGTTTTCATAGATAGTACTACTTTCTCATACCTGTGTAGATAGAATTGCATCCTTTACATTTGATTTTTAGCATGTATAAGTGATTTTTTTACACCTAAAGCTAAAAGCAGCAATAAAGGTACTCCAAATTGAATTGGAAGGGCAAACTTATGCCATACATATTCCCTTAAATATAAAAAGAATACTCTGTCATTCCCCATATAGTATGTAAGAGTTACCATTGCTAAACCCAAAATAATAATAATCAATGAATTTTTTTCTTTATTCCAGCAGTTTGCATAAAAGCCTTTAAAGAACATGAAGTTAGAATGCCAGCTTGAATCATTATACTCCAATACCACAATGCAACCATAAATGACTCAAAACGATGGAGATACTTGGTTATTTGGATAGATCTTACAAAATCCATACTGGCAATACGCATTAATGCTACGACCTGAGGACCCATGACCATTAATTCTACAATAAAATAGAATACTAAGAAAAAACCACCAATGAATAAACCAGAAGTGGCTGAGCGAAAACTATTTTTCTGATCTTTCACCATTGGTAGAATCATTGTTATGAGTATTTGTGGTACACCTACAAAGGTCCCCGCCTTTAGACTAGCTTCAAATACAGGTACAACCCCTGAGTCAAAAAAAGGTGTAATTCTGTTAATATCTATTTCAGCTAAAGAAGCCATAAAAACCAATAAATAAAAAATTATAGCCATTGAAAAAGCAATAACGGCTGTTCTTGTAATAACTTCAGGTCCTTTCCATACTAAATAGCATATTACAAAAACATGCATCACAGTCATCACAAGGAAAGGTGTTTGAGGCAGCAGGAAGTCACTAAGGTGATGGATGTACATTGAAACTGAACTACAGGCAACAAGAAAAAAGTACATTGTAAGTACCAATCCTAAAACTTTCCCCAATAGAGTACCTAGTAGCTCCTTGCTATATTCCACTATTGTTTTGTTTGAAAAGTTTTGTCCTATATAAATAGTAATAAGAATAAAGGGTACTGCAGTAAGTATACTTATAATGCCGCTTATCCACATATCACGGCCCACATCCCTAGCTAAAATACCACTTCCGTAATTAATCGCTGTAGGCCACATATTGCAAATCAGAATATCTCTGAATTGTCTATTAGTAATGACTCCCTTTCCTTTGCTCATATTCCTTATTACTCCTTTATTGTACATTTTTATCCTGTGTTTTTATTGGTTCCAGAGGCTTTGCTAAAGATACATGATTAATATCCACTTTTACAGCTACAGTAACTTCAGTATTTCTAAAAAGCTTATTCCAATTTGAAGATATCTGATTCCATTCAGATCTATGCTGTCTGTGCATTATTCTACTTAAGCCGAGAAAGTCTACTTGCAGATCTTTTGCCATAGCTATTGTAGATTCTATATCCTTTCGAATGTCTGATTCCAGTGCTTTTTCCAGCTCACCTAGTTTCTGTTTATCGTTAAAATCCGTAAGACATGATTGTTCTGTGAGAACGGCTTCCACATTAAGGTTAATTGTAAAATGTGGTGCCTCATTATCCAAATAGCTTTTAAAGGATGACTTGGCTTTTTTTATTTCCAATGTTGTAGGGCTATCATCGTACGGGCAATCAACAACCATTATGGAATCATTCATTTTATTTCTAATCCATAAAAGGCCCCTGGTAGTCTCTTCTTTCAGTGGAGCAGTCAATTTATCTCCGTCAAAAACGTATGCACCACTTGTTTTTAAAGCAGGTTCTAATTTTGATTTATCGAGAATGATCCTTGAAGTTACCGGGCCTACATTTGGGTCAAGATAGTCCTCAAGAAAATCTTTCAGCATTATGCCGTAAGACTTGCCTGTTAAATTTCTATTTTCAATTATTTTTTCTAAGTATATAGCTGGATCTTTATCCATCTTAGGAACAACTTCAAGAACCTTTCCTGCCTCCTCTGGTGTAACTGCAACCAAGGTTCTCAAACGGAGCTCAGGATTTCGACTGAAAAAATCAAATATCTCAAGAGTATTACTTCTTGCTAGCTGCTCACCTATAATTATTACCTTAATATGAGACCAAAAGATACGGCGGGAGGATATAGATGCCATGTTACGTATTGCTTCAAAGATTGTTTTACCGGTGCTGGATACCATCCAGAAAGGCTTCTCTTTTTCAATAGCTGCAGTGCCTGATGGTGTTTTGCTGTAAGTCTCTGGACTTGCAATTTGTGCCGTTACCTTAAATCCATCCTCAGCCTTATCTATACCAATACTTAATACAAAGGCAAGTTCATTGATTTCTCTAGCATTCCAGCAACCAGTCTGTAAAAACGAAAATATAACAATTAATATAACAGCTGTCTTTCTCATCTACATCCCTCCTTCAGAACAAAATTATTTATTATTATTACTTCTCCTAGAATCTTTATTCGCCCCTGGTTTCATGTTGGGTCCCGTCCTTATCATTCCTCTACGGCCAATATAACTTGGCAGTCGATTCATTCTCCACCAAGGACTCCTACCCACAATGTCTTTAAATTCATTTTTGTTTGCTGATATAAAAGGCTCCATATAGCTTACTCCAAAAGAACGGAGACTATTTAAATGGATAATGATTATACTTAATCCTGCAAGGATACCAGGCAAACCGAATACTGAAGCCAGTAACATCAAAGGGAATCGGAGCATACGCCCTGAGGCTGCCGCATTAAAGGCTGGAATAGCAAAGGAACTGATTCCTGTTAAGGATACGACAATTACCATGGCCTGTGAAACAATACCGGCCTGAACTGCTGCTTGCCCTATAACAAGACCGCCCACTATGCTTACCGCCTGACCTGCCTGTTTTGGCAAGCGTACACCTGCCTCCCTAAGAATTTCAAATGTGGCCTCCATCATAAAGGCCTCTCCTATACTTGGAAAAGGTACACCCTCACGGGAAGCTGCAATTGACAAGGCCAGCGTAGTAGGAATCATTTCTTGATGAAAGCTTGTTAGCGCAATATAAAGTGCAGGAAGAATAACTGAAACAAAATAAGCGATAATTCTAATAAATCTTGTCAAAGATCCTATGGGAAAGCGTTCGTAATAGTCCTCTGCTGACTGGATAAACTGAGAAAAAATTGTAGGGACTATTAAGTCATAGGGAGTTGTATCTACAAGAATGGCTACCCGTCCCTCCAAGATTGCGGCAGAAACCTTGTCAGGCCGTTCGCTGTGCTCAATCTGAGGAAATGGAGACAGCGGAGTATCTTCTATTAATTCTTCAATATAACCACTCTCAAGTATGCTGTCAATTTCAATTCGTTTCAGTCGACTTCTAACTTCCTCTATTATCCCTTCCTTTGCTATACCCTGAAGATAGACTACTAATATGGTTGTCTTAGTCTCTGTGCCTATTTTAAAGGGTTCTATTCTTAAATTAGGACTTTTTATACGACGTCTTATTAGAGCAGTATTATTTTCGATATTTTCTGTAAAACCATCCTTCGGCCCTCTTACTACGTTTTCAGTAGTAGGCTCAGAAACCGCTCTTTCTCTCCATCCTGTACTTCCCACGATAAGAGCTCTATCCACCTTGTCTAAGAAAAAAATTGTATTTCCATTAATCAATTCGTTTAATATATTGTTAACATCAAATTCTTCATTTACACAAATATTGGGTATTCCATATTCTTTTATCATTTTAAAAAAATCAATATTATCTCTAACACTGTTAAATCTGTTATTTGACATCAGTGCCCCGATAACTTGTTCATTAATGAGTTCTCTTTCAGCTAGGCCTCTAACCAAAATCACTGCTGCTTTTATTTCAGTACCTGGAGCAATAGTGAATTCTCTAACTGTTATATCGCTGGCATAGCCCATTACCTTCTTTATAGTTTCAATGTTAGAAGTTAAATTCAAGGAGAGTTTTATCTGCTGTGGCAATTTTTTTTCGGATATTTGATCTTGTTGTGCAATTTTATCTTTTTTGGTATTATGGAAATGCTTTGAAAAAAACATAATAAAAACTCCTTTAAAACCAGTTAGTTACAAGTTTAGTATGTTTAATATAATTAGAATTATTCACTGTTAAAGGGAAGAATGATACATATGAAAATAATTTAGGATAGGAGTGTATATTACGAATATGAATAAAAATTGGAAAAGAGAAATAATACTATTTTTGACCAGCCAAACAATATCTCTCTTTGGATCTTCGTTGGTTCAATATGCAATTACTTGGTATATTACGTTAAAAACACAATCTGGTATGATGATGACTATAGCAATTATTTGCGGTTTTCTACCTACATTTTTTCTTTCTCCTTTTGCAGGAGTATGGGCTGATCGTTATAATCGAAAGATATTAATTATGATATCAGATTCTATAATCGCAGCAGCAACCCTTATTTTAGCAATACTATTTCTTACGGGACACAAATACATATGGCTGCTATTTGTGATTTCTGCCATACGTGCACTGGGTTCAGGAATTCAAATTCCAGCTGTTGGAGCTTTTATTCCACAACTTGTGCCTGAAGATAAACTTACAAAGGTGAATGCGACAAACGGCAGCATACAATCACTAGTAATGCTTATATCTCCTATGCTTAGTGGTGTACTTCTAACTATGGCTTCCATAGAAACAATATTTTTTATAGATGTTATTACAGCAGTTATAGGAGTTTTGACATTACTTTTATTTTTACATGTTCCTGCTCATGCAAAGGCCATGGAAAAGCAAGAAACCAGTTACTTTAGTGATATGGCTGAGGGTTTTAATTATATCAAAAATCATGAATATGTTAAAAAGTTCTTTGTGTTTTGTGCATTTTTCTTTTTCCTTGTATCACCAGCTGCATTCTTAACGCCGCTGCAAGTTTCGCGTACTTTTGGAAGTGAGGTTTGGCGCCTTACAGCAATAGAAATTACTTTTTCTATTGGTATGATGGTAGGTGGGATAGTTATGGCTTATTGGGGTGGTTTTAAAAACAAAATTTATACAATGACAATGTCGAGCTTTATTACTGGCATATGTACCTTTGCACTAGGAGTTATTCCTATATTTTGGGTATATCTAACCTTTATGATTTTAATTGGAATTTCTATACCAATCTTTAATACACCATCTACAGTCTTATTACAGGAGAAGGTAGAAGGAGATTTTTTGGGCAGAGTATTTGGAGTCCTTGCTATGATATCAAGTGTTATGATGCCTATGGGAATGCTTTTGTTTGGACCATTGTCTGATATAATAAAAATAGAATGGTTGCTTATTATAACCGGTATTATGATGTTTATTCAGAGCTTTTTCTTAATAGGTAATAAAGCATTAGTTGAGGCTGGTAAGTCAAATTCAAAATCCGAAGTATAGTTTTTAGAAGCAACAAATAAGAAAATTTTTTATAAAAACAAATCATTTAGATAAAACTATAATATTGAATAGAAAATAGTTCATGTACCCAAAGTAAAACCAAGCCAGTGTAAGGAAATAAAATCTCTTATCACTAGACATAGTAAGGGAGTGAGGTTGTGTCATTAATAACATTTGAGGACATAAAAAATAATAAAGAGTTCAAAACTTATATAGAAATAGGTGATAAACACCTAGGTATAAAGGGATACACTAAGCATGATTTTGGTCATGTAACAAAGGTGGCAGAGACTGCAGGCGGTATATTAGAAAACTTAGGTTTTAGTAAAAGAGAAGTTGAACTTGCTAAAATTGCAGCATATATTCATGACATAGGTAATATGGTAAATAGACAAGAACATGCACAAACGGGAGCATGTATTTGTTTTGATATTTTGACTAGACTTGGTATGGAACCAGAAGAAATAGCCATTATAGTATCCTCTGTTGGAAATCATGATGAAGAAGTAGGAAGTCCTATAAATCCAGTTTCAGCAGCATTAATATTAGCTGATAAAACTGATGTAAGAAGATCAAGAGTAAGAAATACTGATTTTGCAACTTTTGACATACATGATAGAGTAAATTACGCTGTAGAAAAGGCGGAGGTAAAGGTAGATGGAGTAAATAGATGTATAGATTTAGTGCTGACAATAGATACTTCCATATGTCCTTTAATGGAATACTTTGAAATATTTCTTGCTCGTATGCTGCTTTCTAGGAAAGCAGCAGATTTTTTAAATGCTAAATTTAATCTAATAATGAATGGAACAAAAATGTTATAAATTAAATTTCTCCAAAGTTTGAAGAAGCCCACTGTTTTTAACCAGTGGACTTCTCTGTTCAGTTACACATTGTTACTTTTTCATACCTGTGTAGATAAGGATCGCATCCCTCAAAAATACTGCAGTTCCAGGCTGTTTTTCATCATAGTAGGCTGTAAATCTTTCATCATCAACATACATCTGAGCTAAACCAGCATGGGCTTCCTTACTGTACTGAGCCCAAGAGTAGGTTAACCACTGTTTATGCAGTTCAGCTGCCTTTTGAGCTAAATCACTGGATGGATCTCCAGTTTTAAAGGCTTCAGCCAGTATTGTTTTTACCTGATTTTCAAGATTCACCATAGAATCATATTCTTCCTGGGTCATATTCATTAGTTTTGCATTTGATTTTTCAATGGAGTCCTTCCCGTACTTTTCTCGAATCTCTTCACCATATTTCTTCTCATTTTCATCTATCATTTTTTGCTTAAAGCCTTCAAATTTTTCTTTATCACTCATTTTAGTTCTCCCTTCTGTTACAGCTATAGTTTTATCTACATTAGCTATTAACAAATCCAATTGTTTTCTTTTCTCAAGGAGTTTTTCACGATGACCCTTAAGTGCAGCTATGCCATTAAAGGAAGGTGAAGACAGTATCTCTTTTATTTGCTCTAGGCTAACACCTAGTTCCCTATAAAATAGTATTTGCTGCAGCCTATCAATTTCCGCCTGACTATAAATTCGATACCCTGAAGAATTAATTCTTGCCGGCTTAAGAATTCCTATTTCATCATAGTATCTAAGTGTTCTGGTGCTAATACCTGCTAGAATAGCTAACTTCTGCACTGTGTATTCCATATCATCATCTCCTTACAAGATTACTTTACACCTTTACGCAGCGTGAAAGTCAATAGTTTTTATATCTTTTTCAGTTATATATAGCCGATGAACATTTCAATATTTATGGAATATTATATATCGAAAGACAGGCAGAAGTAAAATATATAAGAACTAAGTTTTAGGGGATGTGATTTATGTTGCAGGAAAACAGTAACTATATAATAGACAGCAAAGCTATTAAACCAAAAGAGGTAATTAGTATTCCAGTTTTTTTAGCTAAATTAATACAAGAAAAGTATTTTGTAGGTCAAACAGGAAATTTATGGGTAGGAAATGAATTAAGTGCCTGAGCTGGTTTAATAAATCCACGTAATTCAGATGTTAATTTATATGCAAATGTATTTACTATTTCAAATTTCTCCGATGACTATTTAACTGCTGAAATATGGCTCAATACTAATCTTCCTCAAAAGGGGTGTGTATCTCATAAGATTTCTCCAACCAATACTTCATTAAATCCACTTCCATAAAACAGGGTAGATATTCGATTTGTAGAATTCACTGCTATGATTCCTGAAAAGGGAGTTAATTTAATTTATCTTAGTTCTCTCTTGAAAAATACCATTTTGGGAACATTATGCAGAATACTAAAAGTAATGAGTTTGAGATATTACTATAGGCAGTGTTAACTGCATAGTAGGAGCTCATGGACATATGATTTAATAGTGCTATTCTTAAAATAGCCTGAACAACATTCAATATTCCCCATGCGGCAGTTAGTATTCTCCAAGCTGATTTGTATCTTGGTTTTCTTCTAATTTCTTCAGGAACATTTTTTAAATAGGTCTGTTCTACTATTACCTGAACAAGGGATTTCCTGCAAAGTAGAGAACCAAAGAATACTAATGCAAGTAAAGCATCCTGTAATATCGGAGCCATTAAATTAAAACATAGGCTGTTTTGAAACCAGAGTACCCACAAGACCAATTACAGCAAAAAGTCCTGCAAAAGATGCCAGTGCATTAATTTCACGCTTCTTAATAAAACCCATTAGAATTACTGCTATGCTCCATAACGCCGATAGTATTATTCCGGTAATTGTCATTTTTGCCTTATCGAAAACAGTAAACAATATAACAGGAATAACTGCACTTATAATGAAGTCTTTGTTAAATATAGTTTTCAATAACCACTTATCTTTGCTTACATTTCTTGGAGCTAACTTTTCCGTTATAAAAGCTCCTTTCTAACTTTAAGTCCAACTGCTGTTCGCATGCTTCATATAATCTTCATCGGAAAAAACATTTTTATCAAGTATCTGCTGAGTTTCCGGTTTTATAAAACCTTCTTTTACTACTTCTTCTCCAGCACTTTCTAGAGCAGATAAAAGTGGGGCATAAATAGTCTTTAGAGCATCATAACTATCAATATCCTTAAGCCCTCCTCCTTATGCCAGTAAAATAGCGCCTGCAAGATTTTATTTTGTCATAACCTTGAAAGTCTCAAGTAACCCAGAAAAATTATAACGGTCAGGGAGCCCACAATTCGAAATCAAAACAGATTTAGCAGGAGTTTCCCTCTTATTACGTCTAGGGTGAGAGTACTGATCACCCACCTTAACTATTTCTCTATTATTTAACGGCAGCATGCGATCTATGAAATCTTTCTAATATGAACTCCGTATTTCCATTTGCTCCCCTTGGACTTCCATTTACAACTAAAACTTTCATTTTATATCCCCCAATCAATATATTTAAATGATTTTATTATTTATAAGTCTTTTGTCTCCCTATAGCAGGGGTTAGCTGTAATTGTACTAGCACTGCTTTTTTAGGGGATAACTTGTCTGCTCATGGTTATTATTAATTAATACATACATCTTCTTAATCTGTACATACTATTTATTAATTAATGCATTATTCACTTGGCCTAAAAAGTATGTAATAGAGGGGGGGAGTTCACAGTGGATTCTAATAATATTTCCGATTCAGACTATTGTGGTGATCAGAACACCAAAATATCCAAATCCATTGATGTTATTAAAAATAATTTACTTTATATATTTTCAGACTGTAGTGATTTTGTATATAGGGAAATTGAATTAAAAGAATCTGAGATAAGGATTGTCATAGCTTATACAAATGGTCTTGTAGATAATAACATAGTAAACACAGATATATTAAGACCTCTTACTGTTGAATTAAAGTTAAGCAGCTTAAGCAGTGAGCTTAGTAAAAATAATATTGTAAATGTACTAAAAAAACATCTGCTCAGTATAAGTGAGCTTCAGGAAACAGAAGACTTTAGAACATCAGTTCAGAGGATTCTCTCGGGATATGTGCTTTTATATATAGATGGTTTAGAAATAGCAGTCACTGCATCAGCGCAAGCATGGGCATCTAGGAGTGTAGGTCCACCGGATACAGAAGCAGTAGTAAGAGGACCTAGAGAAGGTTTTGTTGAAACTTTAAGAGTAAACACCTCTCTTCTTAGGAGAAAAATAAAAAATCCCAACTTAAAATTTGAAGAAATAGTATTGGGAGAACAAACTAATACCTCGATTTGTATCTGTTATATAAAGGGAATAGCTGATGAAAAAATTATTGAAACCGTAAGAAAACGACTAACTAGTATTAAGACTGACGCCATTTTAGAATCAGGTTATATTGAAGAGTTCATTGAGGATCATCCATTTTCTGTTTTTCCAACAATAGGTAATACAGAAAAGCCAGATATTGCTGCAGCAAAGCTTTTGGAAGGAAGAGTAGCTATACTTTGTGATGGAACCCCTTTTGTGTTGACCGTACCATTTTTATTTTTAGAGCCGCTGCAATCTAGTGAAGACTATTACTCACGATCATATTTTGCCTCCTTAGTCAGAATACTAAGATTGATAGCTCTGCTAATATCAATTATACTACCTGCTCTCTATGTTGCTTTAGTGGCTTTTCATCCAGATGTTATTCCCCTTAAGTTACTGTTAACTATGGCTGCATCAAAAGAAGGAATACCCTTCTCGCCACTTATTGAGTCACTTATTATGATAATTTCTTTCGAAATTTTAAGAGAAGCAGGTGTTAGAATGCCAAGACCGGTAGGGCAGGCTTTAAGTATAGTGGGGGCGCTAGTACTAGGAGATGCAGCTGTTAAATCTGGACTTGTCAGTAGTCCAATGGTCATAGTAACTGCATTAACGGCTATAACGAGCTTTATTACTCCTCCTTTTGGAGGTACTGTTCCTATACTTAGGATATTTGTACTGCTTGTGACTAATATTTTAGGCTTTATGGGACTTTTTCTTGCCAGTATTGCAATAATAATTCACTTATCCTCATTAAGATCCTTTGGTGTGCCTTATCTTAGTCCGCTATCACCTACAAACGTATCCGATTTAAAGGATGCATTTATCAGAGTACCTATATGGGCAATGTCTATGAGACCGAAATCCTTAATGAGGCGTAGTAGCAATAAAAAACGAATGAAAATAGATACTAGAAAGAAAGTAGATTAATTATGAAATTAAAGAAATACTTACTCTATATGCTTACTATCTGTTTCACTATAAATTGTACAACAGGATGCTGGAATAATAGGGATTTAACAAAGCGATCCTTTGCTGTTGCTGTAGGAATAGATAAAAATGAAGAAAACAAAATCGAAGTGACAATGCAAGTGGTGAAGCCTCAGATGATAAAAGGAACTTCAGAAGGAGGTTTACGCAGTAAGGAGAATGCCGTGTGGACTTTGTCCAGCACAGGAGAAACTACCTTTGATGCAATACGAAATTTTTTAAAAATGGTAGATCGCAAGATATTTCTAACACATATACAAATTATTGTAATTGGAGAGAGGCTGGCAAGGGAAGGAGTAATGGAAACCTTAGATTTTTTTGAAAGGGATCAGGAAGCAAACTTTCAGTCCTTTGTGCTTGTAGCCAAAAATATAACAGCTAAAGAGATAATTAATGCAAAAACAGGTATAGGTCAGATTCCTGCTGTACATATTACTGATACATTAAAAAATAATACTGCACTTTCAAAGACAAAGGATACTAAGTTATTTGATTTGATGAAAGATATTAGAAGTAGTGGCAAAAATGCAATTATAGGTACAATAGAAACATCAAACAATAGGGGAGGGGCTTCAGTAGAAAATATGAAAATAGAAGGTACTGCTGCCTTTGAAAAGGATAAGATGATTGGTTGGCTTGATGCAAAGCAAACTAGAGGGATACTTTTTGCAGAGGATAAAGTAAAGAGTACGATTATTTATTTCTCTGATCCATCCAAGGAAGATAAAAAAGTTTCTATTGAAGTACTGCGTTCTGAAGGGAAAAAGTACACCACTGCAGCTAATGGTAAACCAGAATTTAATATTCAAATTAAATTGGATGGAAATATCGGAGAGCAGCAATCAGCTGAAGATTTAACAAAACCAAATAACCTTAAAATAATTGAATCAGAAACTTCAAAGATTATTGAAAGTGAGATACAGGATGTTGTAAGTTTTGCAAAGAAAGAACTTAAAAGTGATATATTTGGATTTGGTGAATTATTTCATAAAAAATATCCTGATGAGTGGAAGAAAATGAGTTCTAACTGGGATGAGGAGGGCTTTACAGAAGCAGAAATTAATATAGAAGTAACTGCAAAAATTCGTGGGTCAGGATATATTTCAAAACCAACAAAGCCTGAATAAAGTACAGCAGGTATTGAAGCACTTGTAGCTTATAATATGGCTGAAACAATAGAGGTAATGTTTATGATAACTCTAATTATATTTATTTTCATAGTTATGGTGGCCTATGATTTACCAGGATTATTAAAAACAAAGAAAAGAGCCAAAGCCATGGCCCTATATTTTATCATTGTATTTATAGGACTTACGCTGAGTATACTCCTTGTTACTGACAAAGCACCGGTAAGTCCTTCTATTCTAATCGAAAAAATGGTTAAATCCATGTTTTAAGGAGATAAAATGACTAGTGATAAAAAAATTTCGAAAATTCAATTGTTTTTATTAATTATCGGCTTTTTATATTCTAATACAGTTATTATAAATCCTGTAAGAGAAGCGCTTCAGGATGCCTGGATTGCGTATATAATTGCATGGGCTGGAGGTTTTATTTCATTGAGCGTTTACCTGGTCATAGCTAAACTAAATCCATACAAAACACTGATACAAATATTAGTGGAGGTTTTCGGAAAAATAATAGGAAGTGGAGTAGCGGGATTATACATATGGTATTTCATTCATATGGCGGCAGTAGTATTAAGAGATTTTGGGGAATATATTATAACCACTGAATTTCCAGAAACACCTATTGTATTTGTTATGGGTTCCTTTTGTTTGATAATTGCATTTGCACTTAGAAAAAGCATTGAGGTTATAGCAAGAACTAATGAATTAATAATGCTTGTGTTACCCTTATTCATACTGTTCCTTATATTTGCAAATGTGCAAAGTTTTGAATTCAAAAATCTCCAGCCAGTTTTGGAGAAGGGGATCACATTTGTCTTAAAGCCAGCCTTTAGCGCTTTTTCCTTCCCCTTTGCTGAACTTGTTGTTTTCCTGATGATTTTTCCATATTTAAATCAACAGGAAAAACTTGCAAAGACTTCTTATTTGGCTTTTGCAGTTGGTGGGTTTTCTATATTTCTCTCTATCATGAAAGATTTTATAGTACTTGGTCCAGATATGGTTATGAGAACCTATTTTCCTCCTAATGTATCTGTAGAGCTTGTTCCTAATATAAGCCTTGTACCACTTATCTCGGCCAATCTGATGATCACCGGTGGCGTTAAAATTGTTATTTCTGCATATGCCGCTATATCAGGTATAACTCAGCTTTTTAATCTAGATGATTCTAAAGTTTTGGTTTTTCCGATTATTTCCCTTATAGTTATTTTGTCAGTTTGGTTGTATGATAACATATTTGATTCAATGAGATGGGGGGCAGAGATTTGGCCTTATTATTCTATTCCCTTTCAGATAGTTTTCCCCATATTGATACTTATAATATCATTTGTCAGACATAGGAAAAGAAATTGCTTATAATCATTTTGTTTATGAAAAGGGACTGGTGTACGGAATACTGTCAGAAGATTATGGTAGATTTTGCATAAGCTTCTTTTTTATAGCTTCAAAGAATGTCATCGGCAAAAGTCTTTTCAGGTTCACAAATTATCATTATGAATAAAGCAGATAATAGATAGAGATGTAGCACTACGGACAAAAATACCTTAAAATAGTATAAAAAATGCATCCCTAAGTGAAGAACAATGGCATCAAATTTCTAAAGAAGCATCAAATCTTGCAAATTCCCCAATAAAGATTTACAATAAAATATTTACTTTAAACAATATTGCTGCAGAATGTAGAAAGCTAAAAATTAAAGAGGGTCTATGCCTTGTAATTATTAACAAACTATCCTTTAAATGTAAAATGTATAGTCCTGATTATTGTTGCTATTGCAATTTATAAATCATTTAAAATTGCTTAATGAAATAAAATTGTTGTTTGAAAAATCAAAAAAAACTATTATTAGAAATAATTGTGTTATAATTATATCTGTAAAATATAAAAGGAGGTATCTCTTATGGATAATAAGTTATCTAAAGATGCATATGGTGGCGTAGCTGGCAAGGACTATGTTCCTTACATTTCCAGTGGTTCTAAATTTGGTGGAAACGTTGCCGTATTAGTAATCGGTATTATTCTCGCTGCACTATTTGCAGCATCTACTGCCTATTCAGGTATGAAATCAGGGCTTACAGTTGCCGCTGGTATACCTGGTTCTATAATAGGTTCCGCATTTATAGCTATATTTGCTAAACAAAAAGGTATCCTTGGCAAAAACTTAGTTCAAGGTATGGCAAGTGGTGGAGAATCAATTGCCAGTGGTATGATATTCGTTTTACCAGCAATTCTTTTAATAGGTTCAAAAGTATCTTTCTTAGAAGGTTTTGTTGTTGGTGTAGGTGGAGTTTTATTCGGTATAGGAGCGGCTTCACTTGTTTACAACTATTTAATAGTTGAAGAACATGGTAAATTAATGTACCCTGAGTCAATGGCTATATCTGAAACACTTGTTGCTTCAGAAGGTGCTGGAGAATCAATGAAGTACATGGGAATTGGATTCGGAATAGGTGGCGTTATAACTGTTATAACTAGTTCATTTTTAAATGTAGCTAACAACGTTATAAGCTATGTAAATGAGTCTTTCTACAAGTGGAAATTTGAAGTTGAAGTTAACCCGCTATTATTGGGTATAGGATTCATAGTTGGTATAGATGTTTCTTTAATGATGTTTGCTGGTTCTATATTATCTAACTTCGGTATTATGCCTTTAATAGGTTACTTTGCTTCTCTTGGACAAGGCGGCGCAACTGTATGGAATAATCCTGATGTTGCTATAAACGCTATGCAAGTTAAACATATAGCTGGTAGTTATGTAAAATATATCGGCGCTGGTATGATGCTTTCTGGTGGTTTAATAGGCGCTATAAGGCTTATACCTACTATAATTTCTTCTGTAAAAGAAACTCTTAATGCTAAGTCTTCAAGTAGTGCTGGCAGCTCATCTGTTGGAAACTTAATAATACTTGGAGGTATAGTAGTAGGCTTCATAGGTGGTTTTATAGTATCTGATGGTAATATAATAATGGCAATAACTGCTGCTATTTTATCACTATTTTTATCATTACTATTTGTTATAGTTTCTGGTCGTTTAACTGGTACCATAGGAACTTCAAACCTTCCTGTATCTGGTATGACTATAGCTTCTATAGTTGTTGTAACGTTATTATTCGTTGTAATGGGATGGAAAACTCCAGAAGACAACAGATCATTACTTTTATTTGGTACATTTATAGTTACTGCTATATCTGCAGCAGGTGGTTACTGTCAATCACAAAAAGTTACTTTTGTAATTGGTGGCGACAAAAATGAAATGCAAAAATACTTTGCTGTAGCTGGTGTAGTTGGTGTTGTAGTAGTTACTGCTGTTATATTATTACTTTCTAACCAACTTGCAATGACTGGCGATGATGTACAATTTGCATTACCACAGGCTAATTTAATGTCAACATTAACTGCTGGTATAATGTCAGGTAAATTACCTTGGGTTATGATAATTGTTGGTGCTGTTATGGGAATTGTTTTATTCATGTTAAACCTTCCTGTAATGACAGTAGCTATAGGATTCTACTTACCAATAGCTACAACTTCTATAATACTAATAGGTGCATTAGTTCGTCTGTTTGTAGAAAGATCTGCCAAATCAGAAAAAGAAAAAGAAGCTAAAGTTGCAAATGGTATAAGCTTATCTTCAGGTCTTGTTGCTGGTGGTTCAATAATAGGACTTATTGGTATAATGCTTCTAGAAGTATTTAAAGTTATAAAAGCACATGAGCCAAGTGGATTTGCTGGTACTAATGGAATGGCAGTTGTAATATTAATTGTTTTAACAATAGCAACTATAATACCTATACTAAACAGCAAGGTGAAAGATGCTAAATAGCAACGAAGATGTTTTAAAGATACTATTTAAAATCTCTGATAATTTAGAATATGAAGTAGATAAAGACGGTATTGTGACTATACTTGAAAAACAAGACCATAAGGTCCAAAGGTTCTTTAGAAAACTTAAATTTAGAATTCCAGAGTATAAAAAAATTTCAATGGACCAATATGGAAGTTTTGTGTTTTTACAGATAGATGGCAAGAAAACTGTAAAAGATATTGGAGAAAATCTAGAAGCAAAGTATGGTGATAAAGCTCACCCGCTTTATGAAAGATTACTGGTATTCTTAAATCATATCGACGTTAATTGTCACTATATAGAAAAAATAAACTTCTAGTACAAAAAGAGAGCACTTCATTATAGTTTATATAATGATAGTTCTCTCTTTTTGATTAAATTATAAGCACAAAACGTCATGTGATTTACTGATTTTATTTTAAAAACTTATTATTTTCAAATTCTCCTATAGAAACCTCAGGATTTCCGTGGATATACATACCGCTGCCTTCTCTTATATCATCATTCCAATCCCCTATATACCTATCTCCATCTGCCCAGTTGTGAATACCTTTGCCATGGCGGGTATCACTCTTCCAATGGCCTATATAAGTTTCACCATCTGACCAGGTGAATATACCAAATCCGGTTTTTTCACCCATTTCCCACTGGCCTTCGTACTTGTCCCCATCTGGCCAAGTGTAAATACCATAACCATGCTGCATATCATCTTTCCATTGACCTATGTATTTTTCACCACAAGCCCAGGTAAAAGTACCTTGTCCATTCATTTCATCATTTTCCCAATCTCCTACATACCTACTGCCATCCTTATAGAAATACGTGCCTTTACCGTGCATTTTACCATCTTTGCGTTCACCTACATAATGACCGCCATGGACATGTACTGTAGTGTTTTGTTTAATATTTAATTTTACGTTGTTTAAAGCAAATGCAGTAATTTTAACTCTTTTCATTCGTAACTCTCCTCTTTGTTATATATAATATATGTAATTATTCTTTCTTATATTAAGGTAAGTTTCAATATAAGAAAGAAAATGAAAATCATTATCAACTAATCATGATAAGTTGATTATATCATATAAAAGTTTATAGTGTATATTATTTATTAAATTTTGTGTCAAAAATATCTTTGAAGAGTGCATTACATAATCTTACAGCATTATCTATTACAATGTTATGAGAATTGATATAACTAAGATTAAGCTGATTTACGTAATATTTATAATAATGCTAAAACTTGCTATTAGACTATAATTATTCATTAATATATAATGAATTAATGTATTTATAATAGTTCTAAGGGGTGCTGAGGATGATCTACACTAATATTAAAATAAATGACCGTTTGCAGCAAGTTATAATAGTAACTAATATTGAATTTGGTGACTTAAAAATAGATAAAGAAATTTTTAAGGAATTAAATAATGATTTAAAAATAATAGCTAATCTTTTAACCTTACATATAAGATTTAATGGTAAAGAAGTTGAAGATGTTAGAAGATTAGTTTTTAATTATAGTAGCTTACTTTGTCCTATTAATGATCCAAGCCTTACTAGTTATTCATTTGTTCCAGATTATGTACAATTTATTTAGTAGTATATAATTCTATCATATAAAGAGGAATTTAAAGCAATTTGGTAATATGTCAAGAACAAAATGAAAAGAAAATCAAATGATTTCTTTAAAAATGGGTAACCTTAATAAACATACAGTCCAATGAGAAAGTATGTTCGTATAATTTATATAGATTAATCTACTCTATTTGAAGAGTAGAGCTGATTTTTAGCCAGCAATCCAAAAATCATACGAATAAGTTTACGAGATGTTAGCGCGAGTGCTCGTTTGTGCTGATGTGTAGTTACTTCAGCAAATTTCTTCTGATAGAACTCTTGATATTCAGGAATATGGCAAACAACACTTCCTGCAGCTTCTATGAGATAATAGCGTAAATAACGGTTACCAGCTTTGTTCATAGGTGTATTTTCAGCTTTAAAACCTCCAGATTGATTTTCTTTCCACACGATGCCAGCGTATTTAGCAATAGCATCATTACTAGGAAATGCATGCACACTTCCTAATTCAGCAAGAATGCCACTGGAGTAAACAGGGCCAAAACCAGGAATAGACATTAATATTTTGTATTCCACAGGATTCATTCCCATAACAGCTTTTTCAATGGCTTTGTTAATACCTTTAAGTTCTTTATCAAAAGCCTGAATACAGTTGAAAGAACAAGCAATAGAGGTTGTTAATGGCTCATACAAACATTTATCAAGACGGTATGAATTACGTGCAGCTTGCTGCAAAATTTCAGCAGTCATCTGAGGATTAGAAATCCTTTTCCGACTTTTTCTATTGACGAAGTCAACAAGTTCTTCAATTGATGTATTTGCAATATCTTCGGAAGATAGAAATTCAGTAAGTATTGAAGATGCGGTAGCACCGTATTTATTAGAAAAAGGATGATCTTCTCCCTGTAATAATGCAAATTCGCTGAACTTAAGAAATACATTGGATAACATGTAAGTTTTTTCTCTAGTTAAGCATTCAACAATATGAAGTCTGTGCCTTGTAAGTCTTTGCAGAGCAAGATATTGAGAACCACGCCAAGGTTCAATATGAATTCTGCCAACTCTTGCAAAGTCAGCAATAACAAAAGAGTCAATGCCATCATTTTTATCAAGAGAATTAAAGGATTCTTTGTAGTTAGCAACTTCCTTAGGATTCAAGCAGTAAACATAAGGTTTGTAAGTCATAAGTTTTTCACTAGCAGATAAAAAATTGGCTATATGTACTCCATAAAAGGAAGTAGATTCTAAGCCGATTATAACAGCTTTAAAAGTATTGTTTTCTAAAACCTTAACAAGCATGGATTCAAGTTGCTCTGCACCAAATTGCGTATTAGGAACAGGTTTCATCTTAATCAAGAATTCCTGTTCAAAATTAATAGCAGAGACAACATTTTGTCTCGCACCAATATCGATACCAACAAATAGAGTTGATAAGTAATCTAATTTCTTCATGAAATCACCACCTTTCAAAAATAATGAGGAAATTAGAAAGGATTATCCTAATCCAAAGTACTAACTGCAACCTCGCGTAATTAGCATTCATCCAGACGCAAAACCTTGCTGGTGGCTGCGAAAGGAGATGCAACATTTGTGTAAGCAGAATATGATACTTTGGTCAGGCTGCAAGCTTTACAGGCAATAACACAATGTGTTTTGCAGGAGGAATACAGCAGTAACCTTCGCTAAAGTTCCGTTATGACTATTTTAGCATTAGAAAATCCTTTAATAAATAGTAGGTTAAAACAGTATAGATCGGAAAGTATAAGAATCAGCAATACTGAATTGGGAGAATCCCCACTAGAAAAATTGAGATGCTTTCTTAATCTATACAAAATATAAAAAATAAATAAGTTTATAGGCAGTAAATAACTGCTATAAACTTATTATACGAGGAGGAATTAATAATGCCAAACTTTGATGTAAGCATAGATTCTAGAATTTATGAAAGAGGTCACAAGAAAGATATCATTTTTAAAGCTTTTGAAGAATTAACATTAGGTGGCACAATGGAACTTATAAATGATCATGATCCTCGACCACTTTATCAGCAGTTTATGTTGAATTTTCCAGAACAGTTTCAGTGGGAATATTTAGAACAAGGTCCTAAAATATGGTGAATCGGAATTGCGAAGAAATAGGTTTAAAAATAAAGGATGTCTTAAAAATAATCTGAGTCATCCTTTTTGTTTTGCTTTTAAATTGATTTGCAATAATTGGAAATTTAGGGATGTGATTTAAATCACATCCCTTTTAAGCATAATAAATTAAAATATGTTAACAAACATTTTTTAATTATCATTATTATAACTTTGCTATTAGAACAGGTTAACAGTGAGTAAAACAAGTATTAAAACGATATAAGGTATAATTCTTAAGAAAATTTTAGGGATATTTAATAGAGAGAAGAATTTGGGAGGAAGATGAATGAACTTATTTAAAAGCAAGAAACTTAAAAATTTAGATGATAAGCAAGTAAGAGATAATGAAGAAAGAAAAAAGAAGAAAAAACAATTACAGTATGAAACGAATGATTTTATTCAAAAGATGAGCAAGTTGTTAGCTGGGACTGTAAAACAGCACCATATGGTAGACGATCAACATGATGTCTTAGAAAAGCTTGCTGATGAAGTAAAAGTACATATGAGTGAAATTTCTAGTTTAACAGAAAATACTAATGACTTAACAGATAAATTATACTCAGAGGGGAATAACCTTATAGAAATTACAAAAGATACAGTTAAGAAATCATATCAAGGTAAAAATTCTATTGAAGAAATTGTAGAAATAGTAAGGTCCTTAGAAAATGAGAATAGGAATAACACTAAAAACATAAATGAATTGGCAAGACGATTTTCCAAAGTGAATGAAGTTATACAGCTAATAACAAATGTAGCAAATCGAACAAATATATTAGCTTTAAATGCATCGATAGAAGCAGCTAGGGCAGGAGAGCATGGAAAAGGTTTTGCTATAGTTGCAGGCGAAATAAGAAACTTAGCGGAAATGACCAAGCAAAGCGCTAAGGATATTTCTGTATTAATAGATGATATAGAGCATGAAACAAAGGTTGTCTTAAATAATTCTGATAAATCAAAAGAAGTTATTGCTAAAGGAGTTAATACTTCGGGAAATGCAGCAGAAAAGATAGAAGAAAGTTTATCTTCTATAGCAAAAGTTGATCAGGAAGCAAGAGAAGTAATGAAGATTTTAATAAATCAAAAACACCATATCGAAAACATGAGTAAAGAAATAATGAATGTTGATGAAATATTAAAAATAACCTCAAAAACTATAATAAATCATATAGAAGAGGCAAGCATTGTAGAAAGGCAGTTGGAAGAAACAAAAGTACAATTAGAATCTTATAGTAAAAAGGTAATATAGTAAGATTAAATTTAGTACAACAATGCATATGCTACTTGTGCTAAATTTATTAAGATAGGAGGTTAAAGATGAAAAATAAAAATTTCAAAATTGTGGTGTCAGGGGATATCTGTATAAATGTACTGCAATGGGTAACATATCCTAAGAGTAATAACGGCTTAAACTGGCAGACTCATTTAAATATGCATAATACTTTAAAACCAGGAGAAGCACTACTTCTATCGAAGCTTGTAGAGTTGGCAACAGAAGCTTCGGTATTTTCACCGCAGATACGTGATATAGAATGGGTCTGGCAAAGAGAGTTTCTTAGTTCTACTGTAGATTTGAATATGTTTACTAAATACGATGATGAAACTAATAGTAGTAATGTGTATAGAATAAAGCGTTTGATGGGATTTACTGAAGCTATGTCAGGTATGCCGAGATTACTCCCTATAATGAACGACAATCCCAGTGCAGATATGGTTATATTGGATGACGAAGATAATGGCTTTAATTTTAGCAAGGATTTTTGGCCTTTGGCTTTAAAATCTACTGAAACATCACCGATTATATTATATAAAATGAATAATCCTATCGATTCTAGCGAGCTTTGGAAGCATTTGCAAAAGTTTCATAATGAAAAGACAATAGTTATTATAAATGGTGATGATTTGCGTTCAAAGGGTGTTAATATAAGTAAAAGCCTCTCATGGGAGAGAACAGCACAAGATTTTGTTTGGCAAATTAGTAACAATCCCAATCTTGCTTTCCTTGCAAGTTGTCGTCACCTTATAATACCTTTTGGACTTGAAGGTGCAATTTATTATAAAAATGAGGGTGCACCTGAAACTAGATTATATTTTCTACCCTATGGATTTGAAGGAAGTTTTATTAAAGATACTCAAGGTAAAATGATTGGGCTTACATCCTGTTTTGTAGCAGGACTTGCAAGTGCTATTGTTACGGGAAGTCAAGATAATGAAGAGTTATATGAATCAATAGGAACAGGAATACGACAAGGAATTGTTTCGGCTCAGAAATACTTTATTGAAGGTTTTGGAGAAAATATTGAAAAATATTCATTTCCTAATCCTTCAATATTTATTAAAAAGGAAGAAGATTTTGTACATAAGGATCATGTGCAAGATGTATTAGTGCCTGTGTCACCAAATTCTAATTGTCGTTCTTGTTGGTATATTTTAAAAGATAAAAGTTCTACTAACCTAGCTGAAATAGCGTATGATATAGTTAAAAATGGAGTTAAAAGTGCATTGAAATCTATTCCTATAGCACAATTTGGGAACTTAACAACAGTAGATAAGGCGGAAATAGAAAGTTATAGAAGTATCAAAAATCTTATGATGGAATACATATCCACTAAAAATACAGTTAGGCCTCTTTCTATTGCTGTATTTGGAACACCTGGTTCAGGAAAATCTTTTGGTATAGTAGAAGTAGCTAATAGTATTGCATCAAATTTAATTAAAAAACTAGATTTCAATTTATCTCAATTCCGTTCACCATTAGATTTAGTGAATTCATTTCATAAAGTAAGAGACATTGTATTAGAAGGAAAAATTCCACTAGTATTTTTTGATGAATTTGATTCTGCTCTTGAGGGAAAGCTTGGATGGTTAAAATATCTCTTAGCTCCAATGCAGGATGGTGTATTTAGAGAAGGAGATTCTATCCATCCTATAGGAAAAGCCATTTTTGTATTTGCTGGAGGAACAAGTAGTACTTTTAAAGAATTTTGTGGAGAAGATTTGAAAGATGAAAATGAACAAAAGAACTTTTTACTTGAGTTTAAAGGTGCGAAAGGCCCAGATTTTATAAGTCGTTTAAGAGGTTATGTAAATATTCTTGGACCTAATCAAACTGATGAAAAATGGGACCATTTATTTATAATTCGAAGAGCGATGCTACTACGTTCACTATTGGAACGTAAAGTATCTCATCTTATAAATGATAATGGTGAAGCTCAAATTGATGATGGGGTACTAAGAGCCTTACTTAAAATTAGAAGATATAAACATGAATCAAGATCTATGGAAGCAATACTGGAAATGAGTATGCTGACAAATGCGAAAAAGTGGGAGCAATCATATCTACCATCTAAAGAACAATTAAAACTACATGTAGATGAAGAACAATTTTTACGTCATTTAATGCATGATGCATTTTATAGTGAGAGAATTGAGAGTCTTGCAATGACTATTTACGAAAAAAAAATGTATTCAGATTATAGTAGGCCATGGCAGGAGCTTAATGAAGATACCAAAAACTCTATTAGACATCAGGTGAAAAATATTCCTAATGCTTTACTTAAAATAAATTATGATGTTGTTTTTGTTAAAGAAAGTGAAATTTTTATAGAGTTTACAGCTAGAGAATTAGAAGTTTTAGCTGAAAATGAACATAAGAGTTGGTATAACTATAGGAAAAAGGCAGGTTGGAAGTATGGTGAAGTTAAGGATAACACTAAAAAGACTGATCCAATGCTTGTACCTTGGGATGATTTACCAAGTTATGAAAAAAATAAGATATATGAAATGGTTAAGGCTTGGCCAGAAATATTGGCAAAATCAAATTTTAAGATAGAACGGTTGAAATTTATGTGTTATTGCGAAAATAAGATTTAACTAGTGATTTAAATCACATTATTTATAAAGAATATTTGATACAATTTTATCAGAATCTTAGTATTTGAAAGGGAGAATATAAAAAAACTAGGAGGGGATTATTTGAGTAAGGTAATAGATTTGTCAAAGACAGTGTATCAACTATATAAAGAAGATCCGGAAGTAATTGAGATTATGAAAGAAATAGGTTTTGAAAGTATATCAGATCCTGCAAAGTTGAATACCGTAGGAAGATTTGTGACAATACCTAAAGGTGCGGAAATGAAGGGGATTGAAATAGAAAAGATTAAGGATGAATTTATTAAAAGAGGATATAGTGTAAAGATATAATTAGGTTACATTTTCAGATTGATATAAAACTATTGCTGTTATGGCTAATTACTGTAGCAGGCAATAGCTTTTTTTAGTTAATTTATTTGCTCTGATAAAAGAAATAGAAGAGCAGACTAGAAGAGTGGAGGTTGATCACATGGAAAGCTCAGATGTAAGAATAAATGGAATAATTACAAATGAAGAACTAATAACTATTGATTGAAAATATCTACAGAAGGCTAATACGTGATTATAGTCACGGCATAATTAGCAATTGAAAGGTATAATGGAATACAAAATGCTTTTATATAAACATATTAAATCAATAGGTTTTATAGGTTTACCTGAGGGGAAGAAGAGTAGTATTTATTTTGAGTTTCGTTCTAGGAATTCTATGCGATTGAAGGAGGATTTTTAATGTCTTATGATGCAGTTTGGTCTAAAAATGAAAAATTAAATGAAGTGGAAGTTATCAAACTTGAGAAGGATGGTTTGGATGTAATAGAGACCATAGTAGAAAAGTATTCAAAGGAAGGTTATGATTCTATAACCGGTGAAGATATGAATAGATTTAAGTGGGCTGGAGTTTACGAACAAAAACCTAAAAACGGATATTTTATGATGAGAGTACGTATAAACTCTGGAATAATGAGTTCAGAACAGGCAAATACTTTAGCGCTTATTGCTAAGGATTATGGACGAGGTATTGCCAATGTTACTACAAGAGGAGCTGTACAATTTCATTGGATTAAAGTACAGGACATACCTTATATTTTTGAAAGACTTAAAGCTTGTGGATTGAGTTCTTTTGAAGCTTGTGGAGATTGTCCAAGAACAATAATAGGAAATCCTCTTGCAGGTATTGATAGAGACGAGCTTATGGATACAAGGGAGATTGTAGAGCAAGTTAATGAATTATTTTTAAATAACAAAGATTTTTCTAATTTGCCTAGGAAATTTAAAATATCCATATCTGCGAGTACACAAAATGCAGCTCATGCTCAAATTAACGATATTGCTTTCACTCCAGCGGTAAAAAATATTGCAGGAAAAGAGATTATAGGCTTTCATGTGTGGGTTGGAGGTGGTCTTTCAGCTATCCCTTATTTAGCGCAGAAGCTGAATATTTTTGTAAAACCAGAAGAGGTAGTTAAAGTTGCTGAGGGAGTATGTACTATTTTTAGAGACTATGGCTATAGAGAAAAGCGTACTCGTGCCCGTTTGAAATTTTTGGTAGCAGACTGGGGAGTAGAAAAGTTTCAAAGTAAGTTATTTGAGCTTATTGGAGAAATGCCAGATATGGGTGAAGATAAACTATCCTCATGGAATGCTTCCTATTACTTTGGAGTACATCCTCAAAAGCAAAAAGGTAAAAGTTATATCGGAATTAACTTGCCTTTAGGTGAGATTAGTTCTCATGAACTTTTTGAACTTGCTGATATTTCAGCAAAGTATGGAGACGGTAAACTAAGAACCACCTTATCTCAAAACTTGATTATTGTAGGGATAAATGATGAAGATGTAGAGTCTTTATTAAGCAGGGATATCTTTAAGAGCTTATCTCCTAGTCCAGATCCATTCATGGGATATACAGTTTCTTGCACTGGAAAGGAGTTCTGTAATCTAGCTATTGTTGAAACAAAGGAATTGGCTAAAAAAGTTACTAAATATCTTGCTTCTAAAATTGAATTAGACACGCCAATTCGTATTCATTTTACGGGGTGCCCTAATTCCTGTGGACAAAAACATATAGCAGATATTAGTCTTCAAGGAGCAGTTATAAAAACTGAAAATGGTAATGAAGATGCGTTCACTTTATGGATAGGTGGCACGTTAAATGGAAATGGAAAATTTGCCGAAAATCTAAATTATCGTGTAAAAGCTGATGAGGTTCATATAGTCCTTGAAAAAATAATAATTTTCTTTAAAGATAATAAACTGGAAAATGAGACTTTTAATGAGTTTATTGGTCGAGTTGGAGTTAATGAAATAAAATTTAAGTAAAATTGGTGAAGTTAGCAAAACTTTTATATGAAAAGTATTTTTTTGTAACATACGTTACCGAATTAATTTGGATGATATAGTATTATATAGTTGTAGATGAAAAACTTATAAATAATACCGCAATATGACTGTAGAGATACAAAAAGTAAATTAAAATATTTTAATAAATAAAGGAGAAATGATATATGTTTGGATTATTTAAAAACAATGATAACAATGAGGCTAAAGAAGTAAAGAAGGTTGAACCAAACCCAATGTTTTGTTACCAATGCGAGCAAACTCCAGTTACAGGTTGTACTAAGTTTGGAGTATGTGGTAAAAACCCTGATATAGCAAGTCTACAAGACATAATGATATATGGACTTAAAGGTGTAGCTGCTTATGCAACTCATGCAAAAGAACTTGGAGCTTCCGATGAAGAAGTAAACAGCATTACTCAAGAAGCTTTATATACAACACTTACAAATTCAAACTTTAGTTTAGAAGAGAACATAGGAATGGCTTTAAAGGTTGGTACTGCAACAGTTAAAATAATGGACGTGCTTGATAGAGCTCATACAGCAAAATTAGGTGTTCCAACTCCAGTTACAATATCTCAAGATAAGGTAGAAGGACACTGTATATTGGTTACAGGACATAATCTTTATGCTTTAGAAGAATTATTAAAGCAAACAGAAGGTAAAGGAATTAACATATACACTCACTCAGAAATGCTTCCAGCTCACGGATATCCAGAGCTTAAGAAATACGCTCATTTAAAGGGTAATGTAGGTAAAGCATGGTATGATCAAAGAAAGCTATTTGAAGAGTTCCCAGGAGCGATACTTGGAACAACGAACTGCTTAATGCCAATAACTACAGGAAATTATGGAGATAGATTCTGGACTTATGGAACTGCAGGACTTCAAGGTGTTCCAAAGATAGTTAATGATGACTTTAGTCCAATCATTGAAAAAGCATTATCATTAAAAGTTGTTAACAAAGATTCTGATAAAACACTTACAACAGGTTTCCATCACAACACAGTGTTAAGTATAGCACCAGAAATAATAGAAGCAGTTAAAGCTGGAAAGATAAAGAGATTCTTTGTTATAGCTGGTTGTGATGCGCCAACAAAAGGAAGAGAGTACTTCAGAGATTTAGCTTTAGCACTTCCAAAGGAAGCAATACTTTTAACAACATCTTGTGGAAAGTTTAGATTTAATGATGTTGATTTTGGAACTGTACCTGGAACAGACATTCCAAGATTTATCGACCTTGGACAATGTAACAATTCAGGTTCAGCAGTTAAGATTGCTTTAGCTTTAGCAGAAGCTTTCGGATGTACAGTAAATGAGTTACCATTAAGCATAGTGTTATCTTGGTTTGAGCAAAAAGCTGTGGCTATACTTCTTGGATTGTTCAGCCTTGGAGTTAAAAATATCCATGTAGGACCAAGTGCACCTAAGTTTATAACACCTGGAGTATTAAAGGTATTACAAGATAACTTTAACCTTCAGTTAGTAAGCGGAGATGCTAAGGCTGATCTTGCTAAGTTTATGGGCTAATATAACTCTATATAATTATGATTCTCCCAAACCAATACAATCCCAGAGAAAAAGTAGAAAATACAATAAATCCTATTTTATGATAAATCCCCCATTTATTATAAAGTATATATATTAAAACTAAGCACCAGTTTAAGAGCTGGTGCTTAGTTTTGTTGATGAAAAGAACATGCTGAATATTTTTTTAGTATGTTCTCCTTATTTATGCTCTATTAAATGCATCTCCCCATTTCATTTATTTAATTTTATTTGGTTATGACTTAATATAGTTGCCTTATTATAAATATTTTTAGGAATTGTGACTAAATAACCTTTTTATTTAAATAGAAATGAAAAAAATATTGCAAGTTTATTATATATGTATTAGTATATAATGGTGAAAATTAATAGTTCAGATGAAGATAGTGGGAGAGTAATGGCTATGGCCATTCACCGAAGAAGTAAATCTTTCAGGTACCTATTTAGTTAGAGATGACCGCTATTGGATGAACCCTTGGAGAGACTCGAAATAGAGCACCGAAGGAGAAAGTCGTATGACGAAACTCTCAGGTAAAAGGACAGGGGACAGGTAACATATCTTACAAAAGTAATACATTATCAATTACTTAATTTAGATCTTATCTATTCCCATTTGTATCTCCAATCACAAAATACTTATATAGGAAAAGGCACTTTTTAGTACATGCCTTTTGACTAAGATGGAGGGATAAAATGGATCAATTAATGTCAGAAAATCAAAATTTATCAAGAGGACTAAAAAATCGGCATGTTCAATTGCTTGCAATTGGAGGTGCAATTGGTACAGGATTATTCCTTGGTTCAGGAAGGTCTATTCACTTGGCTGGGCCATCTATTTTATTTGCGTACATGATAACAGGGGTAATTTGTTTTCTTATTATGCGTGCCCTTGGGGAATTATTGCTTTCTAATTTAAACTATCATTCCTTTGTAGACTTTGTACATGATTATCTAGGAGAGGCCGCAGCATTTATTACTGGATGGACCTACTGGTTCTGCTGGATTTCACTTGCTATGGCTGATGTAACTGCTGTTGGACTTTATGTACAATACTGGATTCCGAATATAGCTCAATGGGTTCCAAGTCTTGTAGCTCTTGTAGTTTTACTAATTATGAACCTTATGACAGTAAAGCTATTCGGTGAAATGGAATTCTGGTTTGCATTAATTAAAGTTGTTGCAATTTTAGCGCTAATTATAGTTGGTGCATTTATGATTATTAAAGGGTTTTCTACAGATGCTGGTGTATCTAGCTTTACAAACCTTTGGAGTCATGGTGGTTGGTTCCCAAATGGTATAAGTGGTTTTATACTTTCCTTCCAAATGGTTGTATTTGCTTTTACAGGAATCGAATTAGTTGGTTTAACAGCTGGCGAAACTGAAGAACCAGAACGTGTTATCCCAAAGGCTATTAACAATATTCCAATTAGAATTATTATTTTCTATATTGGAGCACTTGCTGTTATTATGAGTATATATCCATGGAATTCAATTAACCCAGGTAAAAGCCCATTTGTACAGGTATTTTCTGCAGTGGGAATCGCAGCAACAGCAAGTATTGTAAATTTCGTTGTACTAACATCAGCTGCATCTGCTTGTAACAGCGGTATCTTCAGTACAAGCCGTATGGTTTACTCTCTTGCTAAAGAAAATCATGCACCTGAGTCAATGAAGAGATTAACTTATCGTCAAGTACCTTCTAATGCGCTAGTATTCTCTGCCATTGTTATCTTGATTTCAGTTGTTCTGAGCTACATTATGCCAGAAGGGGTATTTGTACTTATTACAAGTATATCAACATTCTGCTTTATCTTTATTTGGGCGATTATAGTTGTCTGCCATCTAAGATATCGCAAAACTAATCCTGAACTTGCTGCTAAGAGCAAATTCAAAATGCCACTTTACCCAGTGGCTAACTATACAATTCTAGCATTTATTGCTTTTGTTTTAGTTGTATTGGCACTTAATAAGGAAACTCGTATAGCTCTATTTGTAACACCTGTATGGTTTATAATGCTTGGGGTGATTTACAAGGTACTTAAATCAAAAATGAAAAATGAAGAAGATGGCAAAAGAAATATAGCTTAGGCTAGCACTAATTTGAATAATAAGGCAACTGCCTGTAAATGGCTTAAATAGCTACTTACAGGCAGCTGTATTTTTGTAGGATGAGGGTAATTATAGCAATGATACTCTGGAAAAATCTACAGTGTTTTACTTAGAATTTATCTATTTTAAACTCATCTAGAAGTTTTCCTTCAGAAGTGATGGCAGAGACTTTGATGCCATCTGAATCCACATCAAACATAATGAAATGATATTTAGCTATAGGACCTATTATTACTCCTTTCTTATCCTTAAACTTATCTCTAAGCTTTTCTCCACTGCCACCTGTTATAACCTGATAGATTCCTTTTTTATATTCTATTTTTCGTCTGGAATAATTATGTTCATGACCTGAGAAGACTAGATCTATATTGCATTTCTGAACAATATTCCAAAAAGTATTTCTCTCCTCGGGATATGCGTCTAAGCAATGACTAAAATGCGCCCCCGTAGGAAAAGCAGGAGAGTGAACAAAAACAATCTTATTTTTTATATTTACAGAAGCTACTTCTTCAAGCCACGAAAGCTGTTTTTTCACGATTTTGTGCTTTTCTCCAAAGTGAAAAGCATTAAGTACTATAAATCTCGTATCATCATAGTCTGTATAAAATACAGTTCTGTTATAACCATTAAGATACGTATTAGGAAGCATATCACTATAGATTCTGCTAAAGGTTTTTTCGTATCTATCATCTTGGGGGTCATTATTAACTTCATGGTTGCCTATTACAGGAATTAAAGGCTTTCCATAATAATATCTGTCTATTAAGCTTCTTAGGTTTTGAAGTTGACTAGCTAATACCTCTTCTACGTCGCTGCCTGCAACGTTATCTCCACACAATACAATACACTCAGGCTTAGGTGTTAGTTTGCAACTTTCCTTCAAAAGTTTTATTAGTACCTTTTTGTTTATGCCGTTTTCTTTTCCCTTAGAGTCACTTAAAATTAAAAATCTCATTTTCATATCACCACCAAGAGGAATATAAATAGTTCATATAATTATATTACTACCTAAGATTAATGCTCCAGAACTTTTAACAAATTTTCGTAGTTCAGCTGAATTAAGATATGGTTCTCCAATAAGACAATGTTTGTGATCACAAACTCTATTTATATGGAAGTCCGAACCTCCTGTGTAAAAAGAAAATCTTTTAAAGGCTACGTTGATAAAGAAATTTGTATAATAATCATTGCTGCGACAGTATTTTGCTTCTATACCGTCAAAGGGCATACTTAAAAGGCTGAGAAGGTTTTTATCTGATATACGAACAGGATGGGCCAATACTACAGCTGCTCCAAAGGCTCTTAGAAGGTGAATTCCCTCAGAACTAGATAAATATTTGTTAAAGGTTTGATGTTGCCTAAATCCAAGTAACACTTTTCTAAGTTTATGAACTCGATGGGTTCTTACTAGTTTTAAAATTTGTTGAAAATCAGTACTGTTAAACTTTTTATTTCTAAAGTATCCTAAAATATGAATACTTTCATCATTAAATCTTGTAGATAACTCAACAGCAGGAATTACTGATACACCATATTCTTTGCCTGCTTCAGAGGCTTCAGCGATTCCATCTATCGAGTTATGATCAGAAATAGCAATGGTGTCTACGCCTCGACTTTTCGCGAACTTTACTATTTGCCGCGGGCTAAGGCTACCGTCGGATGCAGTCGAATGAATATGAAGATCACCTCTCATAAGCAGATTACCATCCCCTTTACTCCTTATAACCTTAAAGTAAATCAAGCTTTCAGTATACTTTTTTATATTTTTTCTTGGAGTAATTTATCCACTGAGTATAGAGATCTGCTCTATTACTTTTTAAAAAATTAAAAAAATCTTCTTTGTATCCAAGATCTTCTAGACCACTGATAAGCAGATTTGGAATTACAGACTTCTTTTTCATTGCCTTGGCAGTGTCTATAAGTTTAAGCTCACCGGAAGGCAATAAAAGGACATGAAATATTGCCGCATCATGTCTGGCATAACCAACTTTAACTATAGACTCATATAATTCTATGAGTTTGCTTGAAAGCTTTGGTGTTAATTTCTGCTTTGATAAGTATTCGTCTAATTCAATGCCATTAATATACTCCCTTATAATATAATTTGAACCATATTCATAAAGTTTAGGGAAATGTATATCTGCTTGAGCCATCAATAGAGTTTTTAGCTCGTTCTTACAGGTTTTCTTGCTTTTAAAAATCTTTATACACTTTTGAGAGTCTATTTTATATACTTTACCTTGGGTGCCTTTTCCTATAAATTGCAAATCTTTTATATTTATCTCTGGACTTAGCTTAATGTTAACCACCTGTTTCAAAAAATAATCACAATGTTAGTATATGCGGGAAAATATATTTTTGTAACAATAAAAATTGAAACTTTATTAGATTTTCTATACAAAATAAACACCAGCTATAATAGTTGGTGTCTTAATTCTATTTATTTAATTACTTGTTAAGGATTATCTTTTTATTCCTCTTTGCCTTTTTTACAATAATTAATACAATCCTTCAACCATTTAATATGTGTCTCTTCTCTCATAATAGCTCCGTTTAGAACAAGAAAATCTCCAAAGTAGTCATCATCAACAGGAGGAACACTAGTATAAGGATCTCTTTGAGTTAATAAAAAGGTTAGTCTTTCCTCATGTTGAACTAATTGATGCTCTAATAATTGTATTCTTGTGTCCATATCTAAATTATTTGAAAAATATAATCTAAGGCGAAAAACATTTTTTGGTGTTGGCTCCATAGGTTCGTCCTTTTGGAGCCATTTTAAGAAATCTTTTCTACCTTTTTCTGTAATAGTATAAACTTTTTTTTCTAACACTTCCCCAGTAATTTCAATGTTAAAAACTAAGAGTTTTTCATCTACTAATTTTTTTAGTTCTGGATATATTTGACTATGTCTTGCCGTCCAAAAATTAGCTAATTGAAAACTAAATTCTTTTGCTATGTCATAACCAGTCATAGGTTTTCTATTTAATAATCCTAAAATTGCATATTTAAGAGTTCTCATGAATTCACTTCTTCCTTTATGTATATACACATTTATTTATCCGATGACTATCCGCTATAATACACCCTTCTCTCCAAGAGGGTGTATTATAGCGGATACGTCCCTGGATTCGTGCGACTAAGAATCAGATGGGGTTAAAATCCCACCTGATTCAAGTCTTAACTTCATGAATTTATTATAACATAGTTTTTTTTTATTACAATGTGCCTTACTTGTTGAAGAGATAGAATATAAATATTACTAAAAATATATATAACATGTAACATGTAAAAATTGACATGTTTTATATCTAGTGATATTATTAACATACAAGGTAAATTAATTAACAAACAAAGAACATTAACAGAAATACTTAATATAAAAATTAATAAGGGGAATGATAGTATGCAAAGAAAATATCCAAATCTATGTAGACCAATTAAAATTGGAAATGTAACTTTTAGAAACAGAATGTTTTCTGCTCCTATGGGAGGAACAGATATTACAGCTGACTGCACTATTGGACCTGCATCTACAGCTTTTTATGAATTAAGAGCTAAAGGAGGATCTGCATCTGTTACAGTAAGTGAAGTTGTGGTTCATCCAAAAACAGAGGCCTCACATATGTATCATTTAGATCTACAAACAGTTGGATCATTATCAAGTTTCACATACACAGCAGATGCTATCCGTCGTCATGGTGCAATTGCAAGTGTAGAATTATCTCATTCAGGACAATATGCAGGAACTTATTTAACTGATAAGGATAAAAAAGAAGGAATGGCTCAATGGGGGCCAAGTATTGGAGTTCGTCCAGATGGTCGTGAAGTGAAAGAACTTACTCAAGAATTAATAGACGATATAGTAAAAGCTTATGGGGATACTGCTGCATTAGCTAAAAGAGCAGGATTTGAAATGGTTATGATTCATGGTGGACATGGATGGCTAATTAATCAGTTCTTATCACCTTATTTTAATAAAAGAACAGATAAATATGGTGGTTCTTTAGAAAATAGAGTTCGTTTTGCACAAGAAGTTCTTGATAGTGTACGTAAAGCTGTTGGACCTGGATTCCCAATAGAATTTAGATTTAGTGGTTCTGAATTATTTGAAGGAGGCTATGATCTTGCAGAAGGTGTTGAAATTGCTAAATTAGTGGAATCAAGAGTAGACTTACTTCATGTATCTGCAGGAACATACCAAAGAGGATTTGGCTTGACACATCCTTCTATGTTTTTACCACATGGATCAAATGTTTATCTTGCAGCTGAAATTAAGAAACATGTAAGTGTTCCAGTTGCAACTCTTGGTGGGTTAAATGATCCAGAAATGATGGAAGAAATAATAGCTAGTGGAAAAGCTGATGTTGTTGAAATGGCTCGTGCACTTTTAGCAGACCATGAACTTCCACAAAAGGTTATGAGTAACCGTGATAAGGATATTGTAAAATGTTTAAGATGCTTTACTTGTATGGCAGAACGTGCTATGACATCTACAAGGCGTTGTACAGTTAATCCATTAATCGGTCGTGAATTAGGTGGAATGGAAGTTATTCCAGCAGCAAAGTCTCGTAAGGTTCTTGTAGCAGGTGGCGGACCAGGCGGATTACAAGCTGCTATCACTGCTGCAAAACGTGGACATAAAGTAATACTTTGTGAAAAATCTGATGAATTAGGTGGAATACTTAAGGGAGAACAAGCACTTCCATTTAAATATGAGATGTATGAATTAGGTGTTACTCTTGGAAAACTAGCTAAAGATGCTGGTGTTGAAATTAGGTTAAATACAACTGTTACAAAAGAGTACGTAGAAAAAGAAAATGTTGATGCACTAATTATAGCAGTTGGTTCAGAACCACTTGTTCCACCAATTCCAGGTTTAGATGGTGATAACGTAGTTGTTGTTAATGACTATTATTTAGAAAAGGACAAGGTTAGCAATGAAGTAGTAGTTCTTGGTGGAGGTCTTGCAGGTTGTGAAGCTGCAATACATCTTGCACAAGAAGGTAAGACAGTACATCTAGTAGAAATGAGAGCAGAACTTGCTCCAGATGCAAATATAAGACATCGTCCAATTCTGTTAGGTGAAATCGAAAAGAATAAGATTTATGTTCATACAGAATATAAGGGATTAAAGGTAATAAATGAAGGAGTTCTATGCTCTGATGCAGCTGGTGAAGAACATCTTGTACCAGGTACCTCGGTAATCTGTGCACTTGGACAGAGGTCAAGAAGAAAGGTCGTAGAAGAATTAGTTGATTGTGCACCTTGGGTTAGAGAAATCGGAGATTGTGTACGCGCATCTACTATAACAACTGCAGTATATCAAGGATATCATGCTGCACTTGATATCTAATCCTGGTGTTGTAAGTTCAAATCACTAAAGAAAAACTATTTTTGCCGAAAGCAAAACTACAGCCTCAGACTGGCAATTCTCTTAAAAAGGGAAAACAGTCTGAGGCTTTTATTACTACAAAGTACTAGAAATTTGTGACGGTGTCCATATTTATTAATTAAGATTAGGTTTTTGAAAACAATAAAAGGCTAAAGTTTAGATCTAACAAAGATAAACCCAGGATTCCAATAGTCTACATAATATTTATAATAGCGGCAAAACTTACTATTAGACGATAATTATTAGTATGATATATAATGTATATACAATAAATTTAAGGAGCGTGTAAGCGTGATTTATACTAATGTTAAAATAAATGATAATCTAAAACAAGTAATAATAGTAACTAATGCAAAATTTGAAAATTTAAAGATAGATAAGAAAATTTTTAGGGACTTAAACCAAGATTTAAAAAGAATAGCTAACATTTTAGCTCTAAATATAAAATTTAATGGTAAAGAAGTTGAAGATGTTAGAAGGTTGGTTTTTAATTATGAACAATTAAATTCCCCTAGTTCAAATATTAAAAGTTATGTATTTGTTCCAAATGAAGTTCAATTTATTTAGTAAGGTATAGGACTTTGAAAGGTGTTAGATATGATCTAGCACCTTTTTATTATTGCTGCCAATAGTATACTAAAATATATGAAGTGTAATTTTAGTAATTACTATTTTTTGTTTATAAATATTAAACCAATTATACATAATATTATGCCAAATATTTTGTTTATCCCAAATCCTTCTTTAAAAAACAGTATCCCTATTGGGATAAGAATAAGTGCAAGAATAATATTTGCTACCAAAGAACCTATGCTTATATCCCATCCTGATCTGTATGCCATTAAATATCCAAGCTCAATACCAACGATACCAAAACCAAGTGCTACACTTGTCCAGTTTAAATCTTGAAAGGATTGAAAAAATCCTTTATCAGTTTTATAAAATTTAAATCCAATAATAGTTATAATTGTTCCGGTCAAATATGTAATGAGTAATGAAGAAAATGGATTGGCTTTTTGTGGTATTGATTTTGAAGATATATTATAGAGTATATTGGATAACACAATAATTATAATAGAAAAAACGTACATAAACATAGTTTAACCCCACTTATCAAATAAATTTAATATTGTAACTCATTGAAAATATATTGATTTGTTAAAATAAATCTGTAATAATTTTATTATTATTTTTAATTTATAACAACTAAATATTACTAAAATTTAAAACTATGTTGAAATTAGAAGCCAAAAATGAATGAGGGAATAATTATATGGAGAAAAGTGGGTAGATTAAAGAGTGTAAATATGTTTTAATGAAGTGTAAACTTAAATCAGATGGGGTTTCAAACACCACCTGATTCTTAGTTGAACGAATCCAGGGGCGTAGCCGCTCGCAACGTACACTTTGAAGAAGATGGGAGTATTAGAGCGGGTAGCCATCGGATAAAAATATACAAAATTAGACGCAATTTGTAACTTAAATAAGAAATAAGGTGAGTGTAGTATATGGATGACTTAAAAAAAGCAGTTAATGAAATACTAGAAGAAGAAATTATAAAAATAGTTATTAGTAATAAAATGAACAAGGATGTAAAATACAATAAAATAACATTCATTTTAAAAGAGAATAAGGAAAAACAATACTATCAAATAGAAAAGTATACTGATAAGCAAGTTTTTCATGAAAATATTGATGCAGATATATTAAAAGAAAAACTAATAGAGTATTTACAAGAGAATTATAAGCAACTTTCAGCGTGGTCAAATTTACATATATTTGATTTGAAAATGTCTAAGAAGGGTAAAGTTTTCTTAGGTAAAAAGAAAAGTGATAATACAAAAGTGGTAAACAAAAGTCATAATAAAGAAAAAAATTATATCCTAAAAGAGGGGATGATTATTGAACCTCTTATAGATTTAGGGGTTTTTACAAAAGAAGGTAAAGTAATAAACTCCAAATACGATAAGTATAAGCAAATAAATAGGTTTATAGAAATTATAGATGATGAAGTTAAGAAAAATGATTTTAAGGAACTTACAATCTTAGATTTTGGCTGCGGAAAATCCTATTTAACCTTTATAGTCTATTATTATTTTGTTAAGATTAAAAAAATTAATGTAAAAATGATAGGGCTAGATCTTAAGGAGGATGTTATTAAAAGCTGTAATGAAATAGCTAAAAAGTATAACTACGAAAATCTACATTTTGAAATTGGTGATATAAATGGATTCAGGTATAATAACAACGTTGATATGGTAATTACGCTGCATGCCTGCGATACTGCAACTGATTATGCTTTATATAATGCAATAAAGTGGAATAGTAAAATGATTTTTTCTGTTCCTTGCTGTCAGCATGAGTTTAATGATCAAATGAAATCAGAATCTCTATCTATACTAACAAAGTATGGAATAGTACAGGAAAGAGTTGCAGCGCTTATGACGGATGCTGTCAGAGCTAATTTATTGGAATATCTAGGTTATAAAACTCAACTTTTAGAATTCATAGATATATCACATTCACCTAAAAATATATTAATTAGAGCAGCGAGAGGTAATGTATCTAAGGATAGGAGAGAGAAAGCTTTAGCTGAAGTTCAGGCTTTAATTAAACAATTTAATTTTAATCCCACACTGTTTAAGTTATTAAAGGAAGATAGCTTAATTTAATTAAAATATTTAATACTTTAAGGAGGAAGCAAAACATGAAAATTGTTAATCTAAAGAAAAATTTAATCATTATTACTATGATGATACTGTCTATATCAGTATTTGGATGCTCAAAAGCTCCTAGCACAGATTCAAACAGTAAAAAAGATAATATAAATGAAAATAGTGGTAATTCTAGCCACAAAAGCAAATATAGTGGTAAAAAGCCTATTGTAACTATTGAAATGGAAGATGGAGGAGTAATTAAGGCAGAATTATATCCTGATGTTGCTCCTAAAACAGTAGATAATTTTGTAAGTTTAGTGCAAAGTGGTTTTTATAATGGATTAATATTTCATAGAGTAATTCCTAATTTCATGATACAGGGAGGAGATCCAAAAGGAAATGGTACTGGCGGATCAAATGATAACATTCCTGGAGAGTTTAAAAGTAATGGCTTTAACAACGATCTAAAGCACACTAGAGGAGTTCTCTCAATGGCAAGAAGTCAAGACCCAAATTCAGCTAGTTCTCAGTTTTTTATTATGGTAAAGGATACTGCTCAACTTGATGGAGATTATGCAGCCTTTGGAAAGGTTACTCAAGGAATAGAGGAAGTTGATAAAATAGTTAACGTAAAAAGAGATCAAAATGATAAGCCTTTGGAACCTCAAAAAATGAAAAAAGTAACTATAGAAATACAATAAAAAATTTTCCAATAGTACAGTGAAGTTTAACGTTCAACTATATAATAATAATTAGATTTAAATTCTATAGTGTACAATATTGTAGTTTTATGTATTAAGTGATAAAATAGAACATATAAAAGTTTAATTATTTGATATAATTATATTAATGAACATTTTAAAATAAATTTAAGGTGGTGAAGGCTATGCTAACTAATAACGATAAAGTCTGTATGATTAAAGCAAATTTAAAAACATCTAAATCTGTTAAAGGTGAGCATAGCATTACCCTTATTAAGTGTGGAGTTTGTGAAAAAATGAATATGAATTTACAGAATAATTTTAGTTAATAACACCTAGGAAGTAGGGCATACTTTCTGGGTGTTTTGTTTTTATAAGTTCAAAGTGAATTATAAAATTATATAATTAAGGGGGCGTCAATTTATGAATCAAGGAGAAATTATTGTCAAAGGTGTACCTATGAAGGCAAATAAGTTAGAAAACGGTGATGTTAACTTAGTATTTAAAGTAGGAACCTATGATGAGAAAGAATCAATTTATAGAGTGATTGTAAAAAAGGAATACTGGAAAAATGCATTAACAGGTATGAAAAATGCAAATTATTTTGTGATTAAAGGTAAGTTAAAGGCTTGTGTCAATAGTAAAGGCATTCCTTTTATTTCAGTAGAAGCAGATTCAGTAAAAATATTTAATTTGCATAAAAACGATAATGGGGAAATAGACTTGAATTATGAAATACCAGCTGGAACTGATGCAATAGTAGATATCTCAGACATAGTAAATGAGAATGAAGATATATCAATAAAACGTGCAAAAAATAAAGCCATTAATTATATGAAAAATTACAATAAATTCAATAAACCAATTGTAGTAAAAAAGGAAAGCATGATAATAGTTTCAGGATATGATCAATATGCGGCAGCACAAGAACTTGGAATAAGTAACGTGCCAGTTACCTATATAGATTAAGACAGGGGGGAATAGAATGAGGCTTGTACCGATACAGTATGTTAAAGCAGGAAGCTTTTTAGCCAAAACTATTTATGATGATAGGGGAACAATTCTGCTGAGAGAAGGTGTACAGCTAACAGAAAACTATATTAAAAGAGTAGTTCAACTTGGAATGTTTAGCATGTACATAAACGATGAGTACAGTGAAAAAAATGTTGAGGATATAATAAAACCAGAATTAAGACAAAAAGCTGTTAGAACTATAAAGGACACCTTCTATAGTTTTGAAAAATTCAATCTAAATGCAACAAAAAATAATGTGCAGGATAAAAAATATATAACTGAAAAGCAAAATTATTTCAAAGCTATTGGGGACATTGTTAAGGAAATTATGGAGGAAATGCTCTGCAAAAAAACCGTTTTAATTAACATAGTA
Source organism: Clostridium magnum DSM 2767 (assembly GCF_001623875.1). GTDB lineage: Bacteria > Bacillota > Clostridia > Clostridiales > Clostridiaceae > Clostridium_AM > Clostridium_AM magnum. The sequence continues at coordinate 713,247 of NZ_LWAE01000002.1, forward strand.
GATATAAAAAGTATGGACAACTATACTTACCAACACTGTGTTAACGTAGCAGTCTTATCTTTAGCTCTTGGAATACAATTGCAATTAGATAAGAAAAAACTATATGATTTATGTTTAGGGGCATTAATTCATGATATTGGTAAAGCACTTGTACCAGAAGAAATATTGAAAAAAAACAATAAACTTACAGAAGAAGAAACTAGTATTGTAAGAGAACATACAAAAAGAGGATATGATTTTTTGAAGGGAAGTATAGATATATCAGCAACTGCTAGAATTATAGCTTTAGAACATCATGAGAGAGAAGACGGAAAAGGATATCCGGATATGAGGAAAGATGATGAAATAAATGAGTTAGCTAAAATAGTGGCTGTAGCAGATGTTTATGATGCACTGACTTCAGACAGACCTTATAGAAAAGCTATGAGTCCTAATGATGCAGTAGAATATATTATGGCTAATGGGCAAACACAGTTCAGCTATGACGTGGTTAAAGCTTTTAGTAAATGCATAGTTCCATATCCTGAAGGAACTATAGTGAGACTAAGTAATGGAGAAATAGCAGTAGTAGAAGAAGTATATCCTAATTTTGTATTAAGACCTAAAGTTAAAATTATAAACAAAAAAAATGCAAAAGATGAGGCTATATATAGAGATCTTAGAAATGAATTGGAAATAGTTATAAATGGACTACAATATGAAGTTACAGATGAAAAGTCTTTATAATATGTGTTTGGAAAGAGGGGGAAATTGATAGATATTAATTGGAAACCTGATAAAAATTCTTCTGTTACCTTATATAAGCAGATTGTAAATTATATAATAAGGGAGATATCAACCGGTAATTTTGTTATAGGTACTAAGCTTCCCTCACAAAGGAAACTTTCAGAGATGTTAGGCGTAAATAGAAGTACTGTAGTAGAAGCTCTTGATGAATTGAAAAGCAGAGGTTTTGTTGAAGGTAAAGGTGGTGGAGGCACTAGAATAATAAATAATACATGGTCTTTGCTCTCTTCAACTTCAAAATTAAATTGGGAAAATTATATTGATGGAAGTATACACAAACCTAATTTGCGGACTATACAGATGGTTAATAAATTAGAATATGAAAAAGATATAATTAGGCTGGGGACTGGAGAACCAGGGCCAGAGCTATTTCCACAGGATATGATGAGCAAGATTTTGAATAAATATTCAAATAAAATCAAGTCTCTGGGATATCTTGAAGCAAAAGGATTATTAGAGCTTAGAAAGATTCTTAGTCAATATCTTAAGAACTATGGCATAAATGTGTCTCCCGCTTCTATACTTATTGTTTCTGGAGCACTTCAAGCACTACAGCTAATTTCTTTATCTCTTTTGCCACCTGGTTCCAGGATACTTATGGAAAATCCGTCTTATTTAAAATCAATACATATTTTTCAGTCTCTAGGAATGAATTTAGCCGGATTAAAGATGGATAATGAGGGCATTATTCCTGATGAAATATCAAAAAATAGTGGTAAAAAAGTTAATACATTGCTATATACAATTCCTACTTTCCACAATCCTACAGGAATTGTGATGACTGAAAATAGACGTATGGAAATTTTGAATACTTGTGAAAGCTATAGGATTCCTATTATTGAGGATGATGTCTATAGGGAATTATGGATGGATGAGTTACCTCCTATGCCTTTAAAAACTAAGGATAAAAATGGAAATGTACTTTATCTTGGAAGTATTTCAAAATCTTTAGCACCAGGTTTTAGAATCGGATGGGTTGTTGGACCGGAACATGTAATAGACAGATTATCTGATATAAAAATGCAGACAGACTATGGCTCAAGTTCAATATCTCAATTAATACTGGCAGAGTGGATTAGCAGCGGGTTTTATACTGAACATCTTGAAAAATTAAGAATTCAACTAAAGCATCGACGAGATAAAACTTTAGAAATTCTAAGTGAAAATTTTAAAGATATAGCTCTATGGAATATTCCTAAAGGGGGATTTTACATATGGCTAAAACTAAAATGTAATATATCAATGAATAAATTATTTTTGGAAGCAATAAAAGAAAAAATTCTTATTAATCCTGGTAATATATATGATTTTTCTAATAATCAACATTTAAGAATATCTTACTCCTATGTCTCAAATAGCGATATGGAAGTTGGCCTTAAAAAATTATCTTATATAATAAGAGATTTAATCAAACAGGAAGACAGCTGTTAAACAAATTAAAGGTTTTAACAGTTGTTTTTATTAATTTGGTTGGTAAAATTTCTAGTCTTTTGGTTGGAGAAATTATATTTGTTTACTATTATAATTTTATTACGATGATGAAAGATTAATGAAAAGGAGCGTACTATATTATGTTACAATATTTAATTCAAGGATTTATACTAGGTTTTAGTTATGTTGCACCTATAGGTATGCAAAATTTATATGTAATAAATACAGCTATATCTATGAATAAGAGAAGAGCTTATGAAGTGGCGCTTATTACTATATTTTTCGACATAACTTTGTCTATTGCAAGCTTTTTTGGCATAGGGATGCTTATGGACAAAGTTTATTTTCTTAAGCTATCTGTTCTTTTTTTAGGATCTATTACCGTTATATATATAGGAGCAAGTCTTATAAAATCTAAGCCGCAGATATCAAAGGAAGTAGGTGTAAACATGTCATTATATAAAGTAATAGTGGCCTGTTTTATGGTAACTTGGTTTAATCCTCAAGCAATAATAGATGGTTCTTTATTACTTGGAAGCTTTAGGGCATCCTTGCCTTTTTATGCTTTAAAGTTTTTTATTGCTGGAGTATGTGCAGCATCCTTTATATGGTTTACTTTCCTAGCTACCGCTTTTTCTGTTTTTAAAAATAGTTTTAATGAAAAGATTCTAGGAAAAATAAATGTAATTTGTGGATATATAATCATTTACTATGGCATAAAACTAGCATATAGTTTTATTATTCTAATATTTCATTAATCTAATTAGAAGAATTGTTAGATACAAGTTTTACTGCGTTATAAGCATTAACTTTACCAAAACCATAATAAATATCTCTACCTGTTGTACCTAAGTCTTTAGCGGATTGATCAAGAATTTGTTTTATCTCACTAGGTGTTAAATTTGGATTTTCAGCTTTTATCATTGCTGCAACAGCTGAAACTATAGGTGCCGCCATTGAAGTACCACTCATATATGCATATTTGCCGTTAGGAACAGTACTTAATATGTTATCTCCAGGAGCAGAAACTTCTACTTTAGTGCCATAATTTGAATAAGAGGCTTTTCTATCATTTTTGCTTAATGCTGACACTGTATAAACATTTGAGTTTGATGCTGGTGAATAATTAGAACAATCTACATTATCATTACCAGCTGCTACTACTACAAGTGTTCCTTTGTCAGTAGCGTATTGAATAGCATAATCTATTTCCGGTATAGTTCCCTTCATACCCAAACTTAAATTGATCACATCTGCACCCTTGTCAGCTGCCCACTTTATTCCTTTAGCAATTATGTCGCTATCACCGGACCCACTGCTATCAAGAACCTTTACAGGAATAATTTTTACATCTAAGTTTCCAACGATGCCAAGTAAACCAGTTGTAGTTGATGAAGAACTAACAGTGGTGTTAGTAGTTATTATTCCACTTAGGTGAGTTCCATGTCCATTATCATCCATTGCATCAGTAGTGTTATTTACAAAATTATATCCATTAGAAGTATCTATCTTACCTTTTAATGCTGGATGAGTATAATCAACACCTGTATCTATTACTGCAACCTTTACCTGCCTTACTTGATTTACAAAAGACCAGGCTTTATCAGCTTCAACAGATTGTAAATCCCATTCTAAATCTTTAAGTGAAGTATTAGTGTTTTTATTACCTGTGTCATTTTGCAAATCAGGATCTTGTCTTCTAACAGGAGGTAGTCCTATTTTTACAGGTGGTAACCCAATTCTTACCGGTTTTCTCATATTTCTTAGACCATTAATTTTAGTAAGTTTGCTGTTTAGCTCATTATCAGAAAGTTTGTTTGAATAGACTACTGCTTGACTACTATTTAAAATTTCAATATTTGAGTCAGAAAGTTTGTTTTTTATATCTATTATGTCTTGTGGCGAAGAGATACTAACTACTTGTCTTACAGAATTCATATTTAAATTATTAATAGGTGAAATTGCCATAGAAGATGATAGATTAGTGGTTAGTCCAATAAGCATTAATAAGCATATTATTTTTTTGTTCATTATTTCTTTTCCTCCATTCAAAGTAAAACAAAAATTATAATTACTATCAATATTATTTTAATTCAAAAATATTAATAAGACTTTAATAAATTATGGCAAAATTGCGGCATGTTATATTATTTAAAAATTTATTATAAATATTAATTGGATATTTCGAAAAATTTAATTTAACTTTAAACTGTGAAAAAAAGTATAGAAAAATTCCATTTCTTAAATAAGAAATAAAACGAAAAAAGGAAGAGAAGTTTAAAAGTTTATTAAATAAATTAAAAATATCAAAATTTGAAAGTAAAAAACCTGACAGAATAAAATGAAAATTGAGACAGAGTGCTTTAAAAACGTTGCAATATTTCGGAAGTTAAGGTAAAATATATTAAGGGATGATACTTAACAATATTTACAAGGGGGAGAAAAAATGTGTAATTCATTTGACTACAGTAAACTAGATACTATATTGCAAAAACATAATTTTGATTCTAGCAATATTATTGCAATATTGCAGGATACCCAAGAGATTTACAGGTATTTGCCTAAAGAGGTATTTGCATATTTATCAGAAAAACTTGGGATAAGCAGAGCTAAAATATATAGTGTGGCAACTTTTTATGAAAACTTTTCTTTGGAACCTAAAGGTAAGTATATAATAAAAATATGCGATGGTACTGCTTGTCACGTTAGAAAATCTATTCCAGTATTGGAGGCTCTAAGAAAGGACTTAGGTCTTTCTGAAGCTAAAAAAACAACAGATGACTTAATGTTTACGGTGGAAACGGTTTCCTGTCTTGGTGCGTGTGGACTTGCACCTGCCATTACTGTTAATGATAAAGTACATGGTACTATGACACCAGAGAAAGCGATAGAGCTTTTAAATACGCTTAAGGAGGAGAAATAGTATGATGCTTCTTAATAGAAATGATTTAATTAATGCAAGAAATGCTTATAAAGCTAGTTTCGCAAAAGAAAAGAAAAAAATTCTTATATGTGCTGGTACTGGTTGTGTTGCTGGTGGTTCATTAGAAATTTATGATGAATTAATAAGAATAATGAAAGAAAAGGGAATAAACTGTGAGGTAGCTCTTGAGACAGAACCACATGATGAAACTATAGGAGTTAAAAAGAGTGGATGTCACGGATTCTGTGAAATGGGTCCTCTTGTAAGAATAGAACCATTTGGGTATTTATATATAAAAGTAAAATTAGAAGATTGTGCAGAAATTATAGAAAAAACTATAGTTAATGATGAGTGCGTTGATAGACTTGTATATAATAAAAATGGACAAATGTCTAGAAAACAGGAAGAAATTCCTTTCTATGAAAAACAAACAAGACTTGCTCTTGAGCACTGTGGACATATTGATGCAACTTCAATAGAAGAATATATTGCTGTAGGCGGATATTCTGCATTTGAAAAAGTATTGTTTGATATGAGCGGTGATGAGGTTATTAAACAAATAGATGAGTCAAATTTAAGAGGCCGTGGAGGCGGTGGATTCCCTGCTGGTAAAAAATGGGCTCAGGTAAAACGTCAAGCAGAGCCAATCAAATATGTTGTATGTAACGGCGACGAAGGAGACCCAGGTGCCTTCATGGATAGAAGTATAATGGAAGGAGATCCTCACAGAGTACTTGAAGGTATGATGATTGCTGCTGTTGCTTGTGGTGCTCAAAAAGGATTTATATATGTTCGTGCAGAGTATCCTCTTGCTGTAGACAGACTTGCTACTGCTATTGCAGAAGCAAAGGCATGCGGACTTATGGGAGAAAATATTCTTGGAACAAACTTCAGCTTTGATATGCAAATTAATAAAGGAGCAGGTGCCTTTGTATGTGGTGAAGGAAGTGCTCTTACAGCTTCAATAGAAGGAAAAAGAGGTATGCCAAGAGTAAAACCTCCAAGAACTGTTGAACAAGGACTTTTTGGTAAACCAACAGTACTTAATAATGTTGAAACATATGCTAATGTACCACCAATTATCCTTAGAGGATCAGAATGGTACAAATCAGTTGGACCAGAAAATAGTCCTGGAACAAAAGCTTTTGCGTTAACAGGAAATATTGAAAATACAGGGCTTATTGAGGTACCAATGGGTACAACCCTTAAAGAAGTAATATTTGACGTTGGTGGCGGAATAAGAGGCGGAAAGAAATTTAAGGCTGTTCAAATCGGAGGTCCATCCGGTGGATGTCTTACAGAAAAACACCTTGATTTACCATTAGATTTTGATTCACTTAAAAAAGCAGGTGCAATGATAGGTTCCGGTGGACTTGTTGTTATGGACGAAGATACCTGTATGGTTGAAGTTGCAAGATTCTTCATGAACTTTACAAAAAATGAGTCATGTGGTAAGTGCGTTCCTTGTCGTGAAGGTACTAAGAGAATGCTTGAAATTCTTGAGGGAATTGTTGAAGGTAGAGGTAAGTTAGAGGATATTGATACATTACTAGAACTTGCAGATACTATAAAATCAACTGCGTTATGTGGACTTGGAAAAACTGCACCATCACCAGTTGTTAGTACCATTGAGAACTTCCGTGATGAATATTTAGCTCATATTGTTGATAAAAAATGTCCATCAAAAACATGTCAAAAACTTAAGAAAATATTTATTGATAAAGATGAATGTAAGGGATGTTCTAAGTGTGCAAAAGGTTGTCCAGTTGGAGCAATTTCCGGTAAGATTAAGGAGCCATTTACAATTGATGAAAATAAGTGCATAAAATGTGGAGCTTGTATAGACGCTTGTGCATTTAAAGCTATTAAGGAGGATTGGTAGAATGAGCAGACAGTTTATGACTATAGATAACGTGCCTGTAGAAATTAAGGGTGAAAAAAATATTCTTGAACTAGTTAGAAGAGAGGGTATTGACTTACCAACATTCTGTTTCTATTCAGAGCTTTCAGTTTATGGTGCTTGCCGTATGTGTATGGTTGAAACTAAACGAGGAGGCATGGAAGCTGCATGTTCTACACCACCAAAAGCTGGCATGGAAATATTTACTAATACCCCAAGACTTAGAAAGTACAGAAAAAATATTCTTGAGTTATTGCTTGCAAATCACTGCAGAGATTGTACAACTTGTGAAAAAAGTGGTCGTTGTAGATTGCAGTATTTAGCAAAACGTTTTGGAATAAAGAAAGTAAGATTTGAAAATAGTTCCAATAAGAATTTAATCGACGATTCATCAGTAAGTATAGTAAGAGACCAAAGCAAATGTATCCTATGTGGTGACTGCGTAAGAGTATGTGAAGAAGTTCAAAATGTTGGAGTAATTGACTTTGCTCACAGAGGTTCAAAAATGACTGTAACTACTGCCTTTGATGAACCAATAGGGGACTCTAATTGTGTTAGCTGCGGTCAGTGCGCAGCAGTATGTCCTACTGGTGCTATTGTAGTTAAGAGTAATACAGATAAGCTTTGGAATGAGCTTAGTGATAAGAATACACAGGTTGTAGTTCAAGTTGCTCCTGCTGTAAGAGTAGCTATAACCTCAGAATTAGGACAGGGAAATGGTCAAAATTCAATGGGCAAAATAGTAGCAGCTCTTAGAAAAATGGGCTTTGACAAGGTATTTGATACTTCAGTATCAGCAGACCTTACAGTTATAGAAGAAACAAATGAGTTTATTGGAAAACTTCAGCAAAAAGAGAATTTACCATTATTCTCATCCTGCTGCCCTGGTTGGATAAACTATGTAGAAAATTTCCATCCAGAACTTTTAAATAAAAATATTTCAAGTTGTAAATCACCAATGCAAATGTTTGCTGCTGTATTAAAAGACTATTATAAGAGTGATGATAAAAAACTTGTAAGCGTAGCAATTATGCCATGTTCAGCAAAGAAATATGAAGCGACTAGAGAAGAATTTAAGAGAAATGGTGTTCCTGATGTAGATTATGTTGTAACTACACAAGAACTTATTAACATGATAAAAGAATCAGGAATCGTATTCTCAGAGTTAGAACCTGAAGCAGTTGATATGCCATTTGATCTTAGCAGTGGTGCTGGTGTTATATTTGGAGTAACTGGTGGTGTTACAGAAGCTGTTATGCGTAAAGTTTTAAGTGACCAACCAATTTCAGTAGTACGTTCTCTTGCTTTTGAGACTGTTAGAGGAATGGACGGTGTTAAAGAAGCTGCTCTTACTGTTGGTGATCGTGAAATAAAAGTTGCAGTAGTAAGTGGCCTTAAAAATGCGGATGATGTTATAAAGAAGATAAAGTCTGGTGAAGCTCATTATGATTTTGTTGAAGTTATGGCATGTCCAGGCGGATGCGTTGCTGGTGCTGGACAACCTTTCGCAAAAGATGGTGGAAAATTAAAACGTGGCGATGGATTATATCAAGCAGATAAAATGACTAGTATAAGCCGTGCAGATGACAATCCTTTAATGGAAAAATTATATTCAGGAATTTTAAAAGATAGAGTTCATGAATTATTACATGTACACTATCACGTAAAATAGTAATTTTTGTATAAGTTTAAATTATATAATTACCTAAAAAAGGGCGTAGTATCATTTATTATGATGCTGCGCTCATTTTATTAGTTAATATTTTATTGAATACTTTTGTTAAGTAATTTATCTAGTTCAATTTTTACTTTACATTTAAAAGCCAACTCTTTGCTTCCAATTCACTTTTACATATCTTAATAGGTATTGAAATAGATTGAGAGAATTTCTCTATGGCCATACCTTCAAAAAAGGAAGCTCCAAAAATTGCACTTGCTAAAACATAGTTTTCAGTATTATTGATATATTCTTTGAATGCGTTTACAGTATCAATATCATATTTTAAGTTAGTAATATTAATTAAAGAAAGTACTGAGTTTTTAGGCTGTTTAGAAATAAATAATCTTGATTCATCAAGAAGTTTAAATATATCCTTCCTTGATAAATTTGAAAAATTTAGTGTTAGTATATTTCTATTTTTATAATTTGTGAAATAGCATCTTTTCATAATATCCTCCGACAGCATTAATCATTACATTAATATATTCCAGTAAATAATGAATAATAACTATTGTTTTTATAATGAGGAATAAAGTTTTGTCTAAAATTTAACTATATAGATATAGATGAGATTCCTTTAGTGGAGCAAAATAACACAAAAATCCAAGTAAAATGTAGAAAAATGTAGGAATTTAAATTATAAATTAAATGCTAGTTATTTTGTTAACTTGACTAAAAAATATTACAAGTTATACTAATAAGAGATGTAAAACAATTGTAAAATGTAGGTGCATAATTATATTATAATATATTTTAAATGAGGTAGTGATTAGATTGGGGTGTTGGTGTGCCTAATAAAGATTTAGAACTAGAAGAAAAGATTAGGAGATTGGTTATCAAAATTGTAAAACATTACAGAGGTAAGGGTCCTGAAAATGTTAAAATTAAATTAGAAAATTCTAGTATAGAGATATCTATAAAAGGGATTCTTTCGAATTTATCAGAGATTTTGGTTAAAGAAGGTGCTGTTCAAATAGTAAAAGATTATTGGAAGATTATGAAGCCTTATCTTGAAAAAGAATTTTCAAAAGAAGTATATGAGCTTATTGGAAGTAATTTTAAATATAGTTGGGAGATATGTAATTTAGAAAATGAAGAGAGAACAATAATAATCAAAATTGATGAAATAGCTTTTTAATAGGCCGGCGCAGGCGAAGCAATACGTCTTGTGCTGGTGTTTTTATTTTTGTAAGTCAGTCGAATAAAGCAAAAGCGAAAAGTGTCTTAGTTAAGGCACTTTTTTCATATACTAAGACTGTGATACAATAATGAATATATTTAGATGGAGGTAAATTTATGAAAGACTCTAGGATAGTAACACTTGCAAAAAATCTAATTAATTACTCCTGTGATATTAAAAAGGGTGAAAAGGTACTGATAGAAACTATAGGAATTCCTAATCCTTTAACTCTTGAGTTGATAAAACAAACTTATATATCAGGAGGAATTCCATTTGTAACAAATAAGCTTCCAGAAGTTGATAGAGAGTTATATATGGATTGTAATGAAGAACAGCTAGAAATGATGGCAAAATATGAAGCATCTAGAATGGCAGACATGGATGCATATATAGGATTAAGGGCACCAAGTAACTTAACAGAAGCTGCTGATGTATCAGAAGAAAATATGTCTATTGTTATGAAAAAATTTTGGCAGCCTGTTCATGGGGAAATAAGAGTTCCTAAAACTAAATGGGTAGTTTTAAGGTATCCGACAGCAGCTATGGCTCAAGCAGCAGGAATTAGTACAGAAGCTTTTGAAGATTTTTATTTTGATGTTTGTAATTTAGATTATGGTAAAATGTCAAAGGCTATGGACTCTTTAGTAGATCTAATGAATAAAACAGACAAAGTTCATATAAAAGGAGAAGGCACAGACTTGAACTTTTCCATTAAGGGACTAAATGCTATAAAATGTGATGGAAAATTAAATATTCCAGATGGAGAGGTTTATAGTGCTCCTGTTAAGGATTCAGTAAATGGATATATTACATATAATACTCCAGCAGTATACAATGGATTTACTTATGAAAATATAAGACTTGAATTTAAAGAGGGTAAAATTGTAAAAGCTATAGCAAACGATACAGAAAGAATAAATAAAGTATTTGATACAGACGAAGGGGCAAGGTATGTAGGAGAGTTTGCAATAGGAGTTAACCCATACATATTAAAGCCAATGAAAGAAACTTTATTTGATGAAAAGATAGCAGGTTCTATTCACTTTACACCGGGAGCGGCTTATGATGATTGCTTTAATGGAAATAGGTCTTCAGTACATTGGGATTTAGTATACATACAAAGACCAGAATATGGTGGTGGTGAGATTTATTTTGATGACATATTAATAAGAAAAGATGGATTATTTGTAGTTGATGAACTGAAGGAGTTGAATACTGACAACTTAAAATAATGTAGTAAAGGATATGCAGTGGAAAGAAGAGGAATCTCTATAATTAAATATTTTTTAGTGTAATAAATATAACTTTATGCAATCTTGCAGACACAACTTTGCATAAAGTTATATGCTTTTCATTAAGTGGAAACTTGACTTAAATGGGGGTGTTAGAGTGAGTAGTTATCGCATAAAAAGAAATTTTGTTGATATACAATAATCTGCTATAGATTGCTGAAATCAGCATACACTTCAATTTATATTAGCGCCATATTGAGCAAATATAGTATACAATTTCATCAATATTATTGTCATTAATTAAGTGTAAATCACAGCTCTTCTTATAAATCTCATATCTTTCATGAAAAAGTTGGTGAAGTTTTTGAACCTCATTTTTTAAAAGAGATCTATTATTAAATACTTCCTCATCTTGCACAATCTTCTCTACAGATCTATCTATGAAAATTACAACTCCATTTTCTTTTAGTTTTTTCATATTTGAAGTATCCTTTATTACATCTATTCCAGCAGAAATTATTGATGATTTTGTACTGCTTAACTTTTCAATCGTTTCATTTTCTAAAATTCTAGAATTATTTTCTTCAATATTCAATAGTTCAGATATAGATTCTTCACTTTTAACTTCTATATATTGATCCGTATTAAAAAATTTAAATCCTAATTTCTCTGATAAAATTTTGCCTATAACAGTCCTTCCAGAGCCAGGCATACCTACTAAAATTATGTTTTTGTTCATTGTTTCCATTACCTCATCTCCTCAATTATTAAATATTAATAACTTATTTTTGCAGTGTTATGTTGTATTTTCATGTCTTTAATGCTGCAGTCATATGTATTTACTTTAATTTAAAGTTCATATATAACTAAAAACTCTTTTGCGCGCTATAGAGTTTTTGATACAAAAATAGCTATGTTTTATATAAAATTAAGTAAAAAAATAAGGCCCTAATGAGCCTTATTTGTTAAATCAAATTTACGGTGTTATACGTATAGAGGATTTCTACACAAGCTAAATTTTGATTTATTAAACTCATTGAAAACTGGAATAAATATTTTTTTGCAGAAAAAGTAACCAGCGCTAAAATAAAAGTAGCCCCAGCTAAAGTAAAAATAAAATTTTCCGCTTATTCCCTTTTCAATGATATTTTTCATAATTATATCCCCCAAACACTCTTTTACTATAGAAGGTTTTTATTAATCATAAATATAAATTCTATATATTTGTAATTATATCACGAAGTTTTTTTATGTCAATATAGAAAGGTTAGCTTAATGTTAATTTTCTATATATTCGAAATAATTAAACGTGCAATATTGTTAAATGTTAAAAATAAAATTAAACTTCTAATTGAGATAAGTCATCTACAGTTAGGGCTGCAGAAAAGTAATAACTATTTTTTACCTTTGTTGGTTTTAAATCTGAAAGCTCAATAAATGGATGATCAAAGAAATTTAGAATAGCATCTCCTTTCCATATTGGAGATATATGAAGATCTCTTGATTTCAATTGTACAAGTTCATGTATTAATGGTTGATTATGTCTACCTAGTACTAGTTCTGGAAAGTGCCTTAAATTTATTGCCTGGGCAAAGGTTGGATTAGGTAGGGTTTCTGTTTTTTTATTTACAGTTATACGTGCATCTACCAGACGACGTCCTTTAACTGATAAAGTAGCACCCAATTTACCTCCTTTTTCTAAATTAGAAGCTGCTTTTGAAGGAAGATTGTATGGTCTAGTAATATAGGTTTCACCAAGTTGTTTTGGCCAGCCTTGAATAAGCCCACGCATTAATGATAGATCCTGATCAACCCAAATAAATGGGCAATAGGATACAGGAGTTCCTTTATAATTTGCTGAAACTAATACTATTGTTTCCTTATATTGGCTATTAACAGGATCTAAATGTTCCTCACCAAATTCGCTGCAATATTGCCACTCAATGAAATATATAGCACATTGATTAGATGAGAATTCAAGGCCTTCAGGCAGGAAAGCAGCAATATTTTCCGCATAAGCTTCGTATTCTATTGCGAGAACATTGCCCACATAATGCCAAGGTGGTGCAGGAACTATGTTTGAGGTACCTTTCGGTGTTAATGGTAATGAATATCCTTTAATCATTATATTGTCCTCCTAGTTTTATCTATGTTATTATTTACATTATAATTTAAACATTTTTTAAATTCTTGTAAATAATTGCACAATTTTTTATCTAAGCACGCTATAATATTTTTAAATAGTGGAATAAACACAATTATTTTAACTAAAAATTAGATGGAGCTTAAAACCCCACCTAATTCAAGTTTTAACTTCATAGAAAAGAGGTGCTGTAATGAGTATTTGGTACTATAAAATAGGAAGCTGTAAATTGTTAGAAATTAAAAAATGTCAAAATGAACTACAAGCCTATAAAGATCACCTACATGAGGAACTCTCTATAGGTTTTATAGAAAAGGGAGCAACTAATCTGAAGGTAAATGGAAAAGAATATTATATTAAGGCTGGGGAAGCAATAGTTATTTATCCCTTTGTATCCCACATATGTCAACCAATTGATTTAGCGAATTGGAAATTTACAATGATTTATATTAACAAAGATTTTTATAAAGACATATTGGAAGATCTGAATAAATCACATTTTATGGGTATAAAGAAGCTTAATGATGAGGATTATAGAAAAATTAATTATATGATAGATACGATGAAAGGTAATGAAAGTCTTATTGAAAAAGAAGAAAAAATAGTTAGTGTATTAGCAGATATATTTATTAATTGTGATATTAATATTGAGTTGGTAAAGGACAAACAGCTTGAAGAAATAAGAAAATATATAGAAATAAATTTTTTAGAACAATTAAAGCTTGATGATATTGTTATGCATTTTGGACTAAATAAGTTTGGAATTATCAGAAGCTTTAAAAATAGGTACAATGCTACACCAGCTGCATATCAGTTACAACTTAGAGTGAATTATGCAAAACATTTAATTGAGGAGAATCCAAATTTAGTGCAAGTTGCATTGAACTCTGGGTTTTATGATCAAGCTCATTTTACGAAAGAATTTAAAAGAGCCTATGGATTGACGCCAAAACAATACTTGAAATCTATAAAGTAAATCAATATTTTACAATAAAAATATTTTGTTATTCGATACTATTTTCCCTAGGAGGGATTAGTATGAAGTGTGTAATGATAGTAGATTCTGATTTACCAATTGGTATTCAGGTAAATACTGCAGCAGTTTTAGGTGTAAGCTTGGCAAGTGAAATTAAGGGATTAACAGGCAAAAAATTGATTGATAAAGATGGTATTTTACATGAAGGGGTTATTAATATTCCTATACCTATTTTAACCTTGAGTAGTGAAGAAATTAAACAAAAGTACGATCAATTACTAAAAATCGATGATAATGAAATTAGAGTTATAGGATTTAATGATGTGGCACAAAAATCATTGGAATATGATGACTATGAAATGAAACTGGCTCAAACTAACAATAATACTATTAATTATCTTGGAATTTGTATTTATGGACCTAAAAAGAAAGTTAATAAATTAACTGGGAATATAAAAATGCTTAGGTGATTAATTTTTAAAATTAATATAATAATGAAAAAACATGACAATATTTTACAATATGTATTGATTTTTTTACAGCTTGATGGTAATATAATTATTAAGAAAATTAATGCATATTTGTTTAAACATTGGATACGTGGAAAAATTCTCTTACATGGGCACCTTGAGAATTTGGAGTTAGTGGTGCAACCTGCCAATAATTAGTTTTACAACTAGTTATTGGCTTTTATTTTTTAGCAAATAAATATGGAATGAAAAAAGGAGGGAATGTTTGGTATATTAAAAAATAGGGGAAATTAAAAGATCAAATACGTTAAATTTTTATATCTGGGGGATAGAAATGAAAGCATATTATAAGGGATTTATTATCAGTATTTTAATGATTAGTCTTTTTTTTGTAGGATGTTCTTCAAAGGAAAGCGAAAAGAAGAAAATTGTTATTGGTGTAGTAATGGGGAAATTTGATGATACATGGAGAACGTCTGTACGTAATGAACTCTATAAAATATCACAAGATAAAGCTGAAGTTGATATATGGAACGGTAATAACTCACAGGAAACTGAAAATGAAAAGGTCGATCTTCTAATTAAACGTAAGGTTAACGTCCTAGTAGTTAACTTAGTTGATTTGGCTGCAGCTGATTCAATTATTGAAAAAGCAAAAAAAGCTAATATTCCTATTATTTTTTTTAATACAGAACCTTCAGCAGAAGATTTAAAAAAATGGGACAAGATTTATTATGTAGGAGCTAAAGGCGAACAATCTGGCACTATGGAGGGACAAATTCTTGTTAACTATTTTAAAAATTATCCAACTAAAGATGGTATTATAAGGTATGTAATGCTAGAGGGGCAGACAGGGCATCCAGATGCTACAGCGCGTACTAAGTATTCTGTTAAGGCCATGGAGGATGCTGGATTAAATGTTCAAAAAGTTGGAGACGAAGTTGCTATATGGGAACGGGAAAAGGCTCAGGAAAAAGTTGAAAACTTACTTGCTTCTCAGGGGGATAACGTTGATTGCGTAATTGCCAATAATGATGATATGGCACTAGGGGCTATTGATGCACTGAAAAATAGAGGTTATTTTAATAACGGTAAATACATTCCGGTTGTGGGTGTTGATGCCAATAATAGTGCACTTAATGCTGAACAAGAAGGCACCCTCCTTGGTACAGTACTTAATGATGCTGTAAATCAAGGAAAAGCAATTTTTAATCTTGCTAGTGTTTTAGCAGCCGGACAATCACCAAACAAGGACAACTTTAATAGGCAAATTACGGATAATAAATATGTGTGGATTGATTATAAAATCATTACAAAAGAAAATATTGGTGAGGCAAAATGATTAATACAGCATTATAGGAGGGATTATTTTGTTTAAGAATGCTAGAATACGAATAAAATTTCTAATTAGCTTTAGCGTTATTTTAATGTTGATGCTAGTTAGTACAATCTGCGCTTATTATAATTTTAATCATATAGAGACTATTGAAAATGGAATAATAAATGGTGTGGTTCCTCTGGATAGGCAGATAAGAAAAATTAATACTGAATTGATTAGTGAAGAAACAGGAATTCGAGGTTATATTGCCAGTAATGGAGATGATAGATATCTTGAAACATATTATACCAGCCGTAAAAATATAGATAAGGAAATAAAAGAACTCCAAAAGTATTATGATCAATATAAGGATTTAGCAAGTATTATACAAAATGAGCAAATACCTAATATTGAAGTTATAAATAAACATTTTGATTCCCAAATAGCACTTGTAAAGGCAGGTAAAATTGCAACAGCACGGGATAGAATTGGTGATGGAAAAGGATATATGGACTTATGTAACCATATACAGGATAAGGTAAATAATGAAATAAGTAAGATAACCAATAATGCATTAAATAATAGTAAGTTGGCAAATTTTCAAGGCAAAGTTATTATGGGGATTATTTTTTTAATCAGTTTTACAATTAGTGTAATTATAGCCATGTTTTTTTCTTACAAAATAACAACTCAAATAAATAGCAGTATTTCTTGCTTGGAAGAAATTGCCAATGGCAACTTGCTAATTGAACCTTTGAAAGTAGATTCAAGAGATGAGTTTGGACAGTTAAGTAATGCAATTAATTCAATGCACAACTCTGTTAGGAATATTGTTATAACTATTATTGATGAAACTGAAAATGTTAATAAGGCATTAACAATCTCAAATGCAGATATACACGATCTCTCAATCAAGCTTGAAGATATATCTGCAACGATAGAGCAATTATCTGCTGGTATGGAAGAAACAGCAGCTTCAACAGAAGAAATAAATTCATCATCTTCTGACTTTGAAGCTGCTGTAGGAACTATTGCAAATAAAGCACAGGAAGGGGCAGAATCAGCGGATGAAATTAGCAAGAAAGCGATAGCTTTAAAGGATAGCTCCTATATGCTTCAGGAAGATGCTAATCAAACTCGTATAAATATAAAAAAAGTTATGGATGAAGCATTAAAAAAAGTAAAAGAAGTTGAAAAAATCAAGAACTTGTCAGATGCCATTTTACATATATCCTCTCAGACTAATCTTTTAGCTTTAAATGCGGCAATTGAATCAGCTAGAGCTGGTGAGGCAGGAAAAGGTTTTTCTGTAGTTGCCGAGGAAATTAGAAAACTTGCAGAAAGCTCTGAGGAGACAGTAAAGGAAATACAGAGTACCATTAGTGTAGTATTTGAAGCTGTAGAAAATCTTTCAAAGACCTCGAAACATACATTAGATTATATTGAAACAAAAGTAGTTAAAAGTTATGAGGAGTCAGTTTTAGTAGGAGAAAACTATGATAAAGATGCAGTGTATATTAATGCTTTAGTATCAGATTTAAGTGCTACTTCAGAGGAGCTTTTAGCATCCATAAGAACGGTAGTAGAAGCAATAGATGAAATATCAAAGGCTAATAGTGAGGGGGCAAATGGAACTAATAATATAGCTGAGAAGATTCTAAAAATTAAAGAGAGAGCAGAAGAAATAAAAGCTGAAACAAGTCTTGTCAAGCAAAGTTCAGACCATTTGAAGAATATAGTTTCTAAATTTAAGGTATGAAGTGAAAACTTGAATCAGGTGGGGTTTCAAACCCCACCTGATTCTTAGTTGAACGAATCCAGGGACGTAGCCGCTCTTTACTCCCACTTTTAAAGAAGATGGGAGTATTAGAGCGGGTAGTCATCAGATAAAATTTAAAGTGGTTGAAAAGAAAAAGGCGGCTATGGCCGCTTTTTTTAGACTTTATTTAAGCTATTAACCAATTAAAGCTTGAGCAGATATTAGTTACTTTATCCATTCATATAACTTATAGTAGGTTTCTTCCAGACCTAGGTTCTTATAGGTATTCTGGGCATTTATATTGTCTTTTTCAACATACAATCTTAGACCTACAATATTTTTATGTAAAGATACTAAGTCCTTCAGATGTTGGTATATGGAGGTGAATATTTTACGATTTCTGTAGTTTTTATCCACATAAACACTTTGTATCCACCAGATTTCACCATTTTTCCAATCGCTCCATTCTTTAGTAACCATAGCTTGACCTACTACCACACCATCTATTTCGTACACCCAGTAATTAGCTTTACTACTATCACTAAGAGCAGCCTTTACACCACCAGTTAAGATTTCTTCATCTAGTTTTAAGCCTTCAGTTTCGTATGCCATGAGCTTATTAAATAGTACTATAGTTTTTAAATCATCTATTTTAGCTTTTCTAATCATATGTAATCACCCCGTAGTCTATTATAGCATATAGGAAGGAGGTTGATGAAGTGAAAACTTGAATCAGATGAGAGTATTAGAGCGGGTAGTCATCAGATAAAACAAAATGAATTTTAAAATACATAGAAATTAGGTATATATTTTGTATTATTACATGATATAATTTAGAATAATAACCATAATAAGTATTAAATTATGAATTGAAACTATTCTATCAACATTATTTAAGTTTTATTTAATAATAATTTAAGAGGTGAAAAATTATGAATTTACAAAGTACAGATGTAGCAAAAGCTTCGGTTGAAATGGCTATATCCTCCAGAGAAAGTGAAAAAAAACTAGATGAAACTTTTAGAAGTAAGGGCATATTAACAGTGGCAGTTGATATTGGAGGAAATATTAATAATGCAGTATTGAAAATTATAGAAAGAGCATTAGTAGCTTCAAAGAAAAAAGGTCTAATAAAAGAGGAGTATCATGTACATGATGGTGCAATAGCTGGAGCAACAAGAGAGGCACTTTTTCAAATTATGCAAAAAGCCAATGGACTTAATGTGGGTGGTAAAATTGGTATAGCTAGATCTGGAGAACATATAAGTGTGTGCATATTTATGAGTATAGGTCTGCTGCATTTAAATGAAGTTGTCATTGGGCTTGGACATCGTTCTATACCGGATGTATATTGACAAATGATAATATACAAGGTATAATCGGTCTTAAGTAGTATAGTAAATAAGAAGTAAAATGTAGTTTAGTAGGTTTGTCCATGAGGACAAAGTAGGATTTATAAAATAGTAGTATGGTAGCTTATGTAGAACATATTGGAAAGTAAAGCCTATAAGAATGTATAATTCTGAGAGGTTTATTTTGTCATTTTAAAGTTCTGCTAATACAGAACTTTTTATTTTATACTTTTTTTTATTTATTTTTTAAATTAATATTATTTTTGGAGGATGGTAGCATGGTAGCAAAGAAAAAAGTTTCATTTCTAATTTCATTTTTATTAGCAGCATCTGTTTTAGGAGGGTGTGCTAAATCAGCAGAGAGTACTTCTCAAAAGACACTTAAGGATAATAAGGTAATAAAAATTGGTGTTACTCAATTTGTAGAGCATCCAGCTCTCGATGCAGCAAGAAAAGGCTTTATTGAGGCTTTAAAATCTAAGGGATATGAAGATGGAAAAAATATTAAAATAGATTTTCAAAATGCTCAAGGAGACATGCCAACAACACAAACTATAGCTCAAAAGTTTGTATCAGAAAAAGAGGATTTAATTCTTGCAATAGCAACTCCTTCTGCTCAAGCGGCATATAATGCCACAAAAGATATTCCAATACTTATAACAGCAGTAACAGACCCAGTTAAAGCAGGACTTGCAAAGTCACTTGAAAATTCAGGTAGCAATGTAACAGGAACTTCAGATAATCTACCTATAGAAAAGCAGTTTGAATTATTGAAAAAGTTAGTACCAAATGCTAAAAGAGTTGGTATTTTATATAATACTAGTGAAAACAATTCAGAAATTCAAGTTGAAAGTGCAAAAAAAGCAGCACCAAGCTTTGGGCTGGAAATTGTAACAGCAGGTTTAACAAATGTTAACGAAGTAACTCAATCCTTAAATTCATTAATGGGAAAAATCGATGTGTTATATGTTCCTACAGACAATGTAGTTGTTTCAGCTATGCCACTTATTGCAAATGGATGCTTTAGTAAAAATATACCTATAATTGGATCGGAAAGAGGTCAGGTAACACAAGGAGCTCTTGCTACTACAGGTATAGATTACAATAAATTAGGCTATCAAACAGGACTTATGGCTGTTGAAATAATAGAAGGTAAAAAGCCTAACGAAATTCCTATAACAATGCTTAAAGATATGCAGCTTGTTATAAATGAAGATGCAGCTAAGAAACTTAATATAAAAATACCAGAGGATTTAAATTCTAAGGCTGAGAAAGTTACAGGAGGCGTTAACTAGTGGATGTATTAATAAATGTGTTGGAGCAAGGGCTTATATTCTCCATTGCAGCCTTTGGAGTATATATAACCTATAAGATTTTGGATTTTCCAGATTTATCAGTAGATGGAACCTTTCCTTTAGGTGCAGCTATAACTGCTGTTTGCCTTATGAAAGGGGTAAATCCTTTTGCTGCCTGTGCTCTATCCTTTGCTTTCGGTTGTATAGGTGGTCTTTTAACAGGAATTTTACACGTTAGATTTAAGATAACTAACTTATTATCCGGTATTTTGATTATGATAGCACTTTATTCTATAAACTTGAGAATAATGTCAAAGTCTAATATTCCTCTGTTCGGAAAGCAAACTATTTTTTCTAACAACGTAAATGTTCTAGTAGTGGTATTTATTTTTATGATTGCAGTTAAAATAGCATTAGATATGTTCCTAAAAACTAAACTGGGATTTGTTTTAAAAGCTGTAGGAGATAACGATCAGTTAGTAACCTCTCTTGGTATAAACAAAGACAATATAAAGATTATTGGGCTTATGCTTTCAAATGGTTTAGTAGCTCTAGCAGGTTCTATGATGGCACAATATCAAGGTTTTTCAGATGTGGGAATGGGAACTGGAATAGTAGTTATGGGTTTAGCTGCAGTTATAATGGGAGAGTCAGTATTTGGAAAGATTAGATTTATGCAGGCTACCACTATGGCATTGATAGGTTCAATATTATATAAGGGAGCAATTGCATTAGCTTTAACTTTGGGACTCCCATCTACAGATTTGAAGTTAATTACTGCTTTAATAGTAGTTATAGCTCTATCCTTAAATGGAAAGAAATTAAACTTCAAACCGAAAAAGAATTTAGAGTTTGGAGGTGGAACTGTTGTTAAAGATACAAAGGCTATGTAAAATATTCAATAAAAACACTATAAATGAGAATACATTATTTAATAACTTATCCTTGGATGTGGATGAAGGTGAATTTGTTACTATAATAGGAAGCAATGGTGCAGGAAAATCCACTCTTCTTAATTTAATATCTGGAACTTTAAGCGTTGATGAAGGTTCTATAGTGTTAAATGGGCAAGAAATGAGCAGAATGGAAGAGTATAAGAGAACAAAGCATTTGGGAAGAGTTTTTCAAGATCCTTCAAAAGGCGTTTCTCCTGGTATGACAATCTTGGAAAATATGTCTATGGCATATAATAAAGGAAAAAGATTTGGTTTAGGTATGTGCGTAAGTAAAAAGAATATAAATCTATTTAATGAAATGCTTTCTCAAATTAACTTAAGTCTTGAAGATAAACTTCATACTAAGGTAGGAATGCTGTCAGGAGGGCAAAGACAGGCACTATCGTTAATGATGGCTGTAATGTCTAAACCTAAATTATTGCTTCTAGATGAGCATATAGCAGCATTAGACCCTAAAACCTCAGAGCGAATAATAGAAATTACAGGTAAAGTAGTAGCTGAAAACAAAATAACTACTCTTATGGTTACTCATAATTTAAATCATGCAATAAAAATGGGCAATAGATTATTTATGATGCATGGGGGAAAAATAGTTATGGATGTTAAAGGTGAAGAAAAAAATAAATTAACTATTGATAAACTTCTAAAATGCTTTGAAAAAGTTCAAGGAAAAGAAGCTTTGAGTGATAGAGTTTTATTTTCATAGATTTCATAAAAGGGCTATCTTTCTTACATAAGAAGGATAGTCCTTTTATAGCATTAAGTTAAACTTAAAATGGATAAGTATAAATAATATTCATTATATGTATAGTTTTGGATGGTATAATATGATATTATAAAAATATTAAATTTTATAAGATGATAGGTGATTTATAAGTATATGAGGAAATTTAAGATAACAGCATTGATATTAATAATTATGACTTTAATTATTTCAATAACAGTATATATAAAGGGAGTTGTATCGAAGACAAGCGATTCTAAACAAGTCCAAAGCAGTGTAAATATAAAAACACCAGAAGATGATGGTCTTACCTTTACTGTTTTAGGAGATGTGCATGGAAATACAGCAAAGTTAGATAATGCTATCAAAGATTTACATAATATAAATGAAAAGATGGATGCAATGATATTAAATGGTGATAACGTAGATGAAGGTTTAAAAAGTCAGTATGATATAGTGAAAAATACCTTAGATAAAGATAAAGAGTTATTGCCTGAAATCATAATTAAAAACATTGGTAACCATGATTTTTTTGATTATAAAAAGGGCAAAAACAATGATAAAGATGTCCAAAATTTTATAGATATGTATCTGGATTTTTCTGGTGAAAGGTCAGTATATCATGATAGATGGATTAAGGGATATCATTTTATATCCTTAGGATCAGAATCAGGAAATACAAAGGAACTAGGTGCAGTAAATGCCTTTTTATCTGAACAGCAGTTAGTGTGGTTAAAGGAAAAGTTGGCTGAAAACCATGAAAAAGATAAACCGATTTTTGTATTTTTACATCAGCACTTAAGTACAAGTATAAAAGGGTGGGCTGGAGTAGAGCAAAGAAAAGAGCTTAGTGAAATTTTATCCGTATATCCTGAAGTCATTTTATTTACATCGCATACTCATGTTTTGCTAAGTGTAGATAACGTAAAAATGAATCAACCCTTTACTACAGTACATACAGGAGCAATAAGTTATGGTATATTGCCAGAAGGATATACTATAAAACGGCTTTATGAGGACAGTGAGGGTCTATATGTAGAAGTGCATGGAAAAAACATTGTTATTAAAGGTAGAGATTTTATAAAAAAATCCTGGATATTCTCAAAAAATATTTCTAAATAAAAATTAATAAAGGCATGTGTAAATAACTGGTGACATGTAATATTTAATTATACTCTAAGTAACTCTAATAACATTAAATGGGATTTATTACAAAGTATAAAAAATTAACCATAATGTAACTTTAAATAGTGTTATAAGTATTGTATTATATAATAGAGGAATGTATAATGCAATGAAGTGGAAGCTTGGATGATATTGTGATATTTGAATAGATAACCATAGGATAAGTTGCAAAATAAATTTAAAAAATATGAAACATTTATTATCAATGTAAAAAGCATTTATGTTGGTTATAAGATTTAGAGGTGAAATACTTTGGAATACGAAGTAATACAAAATATTATTAAAGAGCAAATAGAAGATAAATTTGGATTTGAAGGACTCCTTGATAGTACAGACCAGTCTAGTGAATGTAGTGGATATGGAAAAGAGAGCTGTATAAAACTTTTAGAGGGAATGCTTAAGGGGATTCCTGATATAATAAGGGTATTTAATCCAGATAAGACAATTTTACTTTTTAATGAATCTGGTTATAAATTTTATAAAAAAAATAGAGATGAAGTTAAAGGAAAAAGATGTTTTGAAATTTTAAATAAAAAAGAGAGATGCGAAGATTGTGATGTTGAAAAAGTAATTGAAACTAAGAAGATGATAAGGACAGAAAAGTACATTCCAGAGTTTAGCAAGTACATGGAATATACTTGTAATCCAGTGTTAAATAAATCAGGTCAAGTAATATTTGTTGTTGAACAGTTAAGAGATATTACAGAAAGAAAGATATTAGCAAATACAATAAAGGAAAGTGAAGAAAGATATCGTAAAATTGTTAACCTCTCGCCAGAGGCAATAATTATTACTGTAGATGATAAAATTGTTTTGGCAAATAACCAGGCATGCAGACTAGTAGATGAAGATTACAGCAGGATTATTGGAGCTAGTGTGTATAAATATATTCATAATGATTTTATAGAAATTTTGAAAAAAAGAATAAAACATATGGAGGAAAATAGAAAATCAAAATATACCTTTGATTATAAAATTTATCGTTGTGATAATAGCGCTATAGAGGTAGAAGTATCTTCAAGTTACTTAACCTACAAAGGAAAGCCAGCAATTCAATCAATAATTAGAGATATTACTGAATTGAAGAAAAATTTAAATCAAGCTGCAAAATTTCAAAGAAAGTGTTTAGAAACTACATGTCCTTGCCCAGAAAAAATTAAAATGGAAAGTTTGTACATACCAGCTAGAACTGTAAGTGGAGACTTTTTTAAAATGTATAAAGTTAACGAAGATTTAGTTGTTGGGATAGTATGGGATGTTAGTGGTAAAGGAATTACAGCAGCGTTAAGTGTGTCAGCATTTTTGGTTTTATTTGGTGAAGCCGTGCTAAATAGTCATGATCCACAGGAGATAATTAAGAGTTTAAATAAAAAAATTATTAATCATTTAGAAGAACGATATATTGCTGCTTGTTGTTTTAGTTTAGATTTTAAAAATAATGAAGCAAAAGTAGTGGGGGCAGGTATAAATCAATATGCATTTCAAAAATGTAAAGATAATCCTCAGGAACTAATTGTTAAAGGTCCCTTCTTAGGTATGTTTGAAGATAGTGTGTTCGATGAACATACGATTTGTTTTGAATCAGGAGATAGGTTCTGTTTCTTTACTGATGGATTAGATTTTATATTTGATCATGAAATAAACTACCTTAAAACACATACGATAACCGAATTTAATCTCTATTTAAAAAATATTTTAAATGATATGTTGACTGATGGAGAAGGCATAAAAGATGATAGCACCTTAATTGCACTGGAAATAGAGTAGTATTGGAGGAATGTTGTTTAGAATGAAAAGTAATGAATTTATTTTTTATGGTTTATCAGGACATAATAAAGTTATAGATAAAATCATTGCGGAATTGAATGCACACAAACAGGACTTCGACATTAGATTAATACTTACGGAAGCTTTGACAAATGCTTTCAAACACGGCAACAATATGAATAAAGACAAGCCTATATATTTAAGATATTTTTATAATGATGAAAGCGTTAAATTTGAAATTAGTGATTCAGGAAATGGT
Source organism: Clostridium magnum DSM 2767 (assembly GCF_001623875.1). Lineage (GTDB taxonomy): Bacteria > Bacillota > Clostridia > Clostridiales > Clostridiaceae > Clostridium_AM > Clostridium_AM magnum. The sequence goes on from NZ_LWAE01000002.1 coordinate 738,623, forward strand.
TTTAAAAATCTAATAATTGAAGAACAATTAGAAAATGGTGATTTATTAAGTGATGGTGGAAGGGGATTATTTATTATAAAAAGCCTTTCTGACAAAATTGAGTTGAAGAAAAATACTTTAATTATACAAAAATGTCTATCTGCTTAAAAAGTAATTATTATTTAAGATGAAGTGAAACTTGAATCGGATGGAGTTTGTCTACGACCACGGGGCTTTGCCCGTTAAATGCCATTTAGGCATTAACCTCCACCTGATTCTTAGTTGAACGAATCTAGGGACGTAGCCGCTCTTAACTCCCACTTTGGAGAAGATGGGAGTTAAGAGCGGGTAGTCATCAGATAAATGGAAAGTGGAGGTATTGTTGATGCAAATAAGCTTAAAAAATAAGCTAGGATTAATGTTCTTTATATTTATCGCTATTCCTATTATTACATTAGGGGGATATTCCTATACTAAGACTGCTAGCTCACTGCAATATGCAACAGAACAGCAGTTGAGAGAGCTTACCAATGAAACTGCATCTAGTATAAATGAAACAATAGATTCAGTAGACAAATATGTTAAAATTTTAAGTTCAGATGAAAGAATGGCAAAGGTTGCTTCTGGAGACAATAGCTATAGCTTAGAAAGTTATAATTATTTGCAAAAAATACAGAAGGAGAATAGTGATATAATCGAAAGCTTAATTGTTACAGATCCAACTGGTAAGGGCATTATTAGCAATTCAAGTGAGAAATATGACACTGATTTTAGTGACAGAGAATATGTGCAAGATGCTTTGAAGAATTCAAAGGGCATAAGTAAAACTATTTTGATTTCAAAGGTTACAGGAAAGCCTATAATAGGAATTGCACATACTCTAAATATTGATGATAAGGTAGTTGGTACAGTAATTGCATTAGTACCCTTTGAGAGTATTTCTAAAAGAGCTTCCAAAGTTAAAATAGGCAACAATGGATATGCTTATATGATTGACAAAAATGGACTAGTTGTATTCCATCCTAAAAGTGAAAAAATTGCTAAAGAAAATCTTTTGAGTAGTAGCAGCGCCGATTTAAAAGCTCTTGTAGAAAAGGCTAAAACTGGCGAAACTGTTGAAGGATATTATACTTATGACGGGGTACGGAAATTTGTAAAGTTTACTCCTGTTAATAATTGGATTGTAGCAGTTGTTGCAGATTATGATGAGTATATGTCTTCTGCTATAACTATTAGAAGGGTTACAATAATTATGGCTATATTATCTGTAATTATTTCAGTATTGTTAGCTTATCTATTATCAATAAAAAATATAATAAATCCTATTAAGCATTTAGAACAGTTAATGACTAGAGCTGGTGAAGGTGATTTAACTGTAAGAGCTCAAATAAATACAGGAGATGAAATACAAACTTTAGGTAAATATTTTAATAAAATGATTGAACATCAACATAATATAATAGAAAATGTTAGAAGAGGGGCAATTGAACTAGAAGCAGCATCAGAAGAACTAGCGGCTTCAAATGAAGAGATATGCTCTACAACAGAACAAATAACTAACAATATTGAAAAAGTCGCAGAAAATGCTAAGTCTCAAAGTGATTCAATTATTGAAACATCAGAGGTTTTGGTTCAGCTTACAAGTTTAGTTCAGATCGCTCAAAGCAGAGCCCTTACCGCAAAAAATAACTCTAACAATACTATGGATGCTGCTGAGCAGGGAAGAAAAAAAGTTAAAGATACAGTTATAGCTGTTGAAAATATTAGCAAGTCTTCAATTGAAACAGAAGAAAGATTAAAGGTATTAGAACAACTTTCTAAAAAAGTTAACGGCATTATCAGTACTATAAACGATATATCATCACAAACTAATCTTTTAGCGTTAAATGCAGCTATCGAAGCAGCAAGAGCTGGGGAACACGGCAAGGGTTTTACAGTGGTTGCAGAAGAAGTCCGTAAGCTTTCGGAACAAACTAATGTGGGTGCAAATGAGATATCTCTATTAGTAAATGAAATGGTAGTTGAAATAGATAAAGCAGTACAGGCTATGAGTGTAGGAAAAAATGCAGTGGAAAATGGAGTAGCTATAATAAATGATACGGATAAATCCTTTATAACTGTTATTAGTGCAGTAGAACAAATAGCAAAGGATATTGAGCAAATAGTAGACGTTACAAAAGATGAAGTGGCTAGTTCAGATAAAATAATAGATATTATTAATACAGTTGCAACTATTACTGAAACTACTGCATCCAATAGTGAAGAAGTGGCGGCAGCTGCTGAAGAGCAAAGTACGGCAATTGAGAATGTAGCTTCAAGCGCAGAGGAAACTAGCGCAATGGCAGTGTCGCTACATAATCTTGTAGAAAAATTTAAAATTTGAGGTGATTTAAATGAATGAATTAAATATTGAAATACCTGAAAATTTTGCTGTAGATGAAGCAGATAAGTTTAGGGAAAAGCTCAATTATCTTATGAGTAAGGGAGAAAAAAAATTTGTATTAAATTTCAGTAAATGCACCTTTATTGATAGTACTGGTCTTGGAGTTTTAGTTTCAACTTATAAAAAGTGTGAACAATTAAATGGTAGTTTAAAGCTTTATTCCATAAATGAACAGGTTATGAGAATCTTTAGTTTAACACGATTAGATAAGGTATTTGATATATACAAGTAAGCTAAAATAAGTCTAAATACAAATCAACAAAAAGGGCCTTAACTTAGGCTCTTTTCTCAATTATCTCCATTAAAACATTTGTTTTACTATAAATGAAGATAAAGTCTCAGTTACAGTATTTTCTTAGTTTTATAGACTATAATCCAAATTTTGTGCTAAAATATAGTAAGTTGTTTTACATGGAAGCAATGAGGTGGTTATTATGTCAGATTTATTTGATAGGGAGAATTTTATACTTGATGAAGCATATAATATTGCTGCATCTGATGAGTATAAAGACTGCAAGTTATATGAAAAATATAAAAAATTAACAAAAGAATATAAAAAACTAATTAAGCAAAGTATTAAAATCATAAATATAAGTGATTCTCAACACAACTACTTAAATGAACTGCAAAATGAACTAAAGCTTATTCTTGATAACACAGGTCAATGTATATTTACTACTAATGAGGAGCTTATCATTGAGGAGAATTATAGTGCAGAATGCGTAAAAATATTCGGCAAAAAAGTTGGAAATGAAAAATTTACAGAATTAATAAGACCTTATAATAGTCATGATAACATACAAGTCATAGAGCAAATTTTAAACAAAGATATTTTTAGTGAAAATGAATTTAAACGTAAGGTATTGTTAAAGATACTTCCAGAAGAGATTGTATATAAAAATAAGACTTTAAGTTTAGCGTGCAAATTAATAATGTCCGATTTACAGAAATCTACAGAACAGATTCTTTTTTTATTGATGGATGTAACAGAAAAGAAACTTTTAGAGAAAAAAATAAAGGATGAACAATCTAAATTTGAAACAGCAACAAAAATTATTTCTAATAATAGTTTATTTAAGAAACTGCTTAAAGAATATATTTATTTTTCTTCTGAAGGAATAAATAAGTTACTAAATAAAAGCTTTGATAAGATCACCATTCTCCAAGTTATTATGAAGGAAATTCATACTTTTAAAGGAAATTTTGCTATGTTTGATATGGAGTTTTTAGTTAGAAGACTTCATGAAATAGAAGAATTAATTGTAGATATGAAAGAGAAAAATAAGCTTTTATCTAAAGAAGACATAATAAAAAATATATACGATTTTCATTTAGAAGACTTAATAAAAAATTATCTTCAAAAGCTAGGCGAATTTATTGATAACAAATATCTTGAATTTGAGGAGAAAGATATTGTAGTAAGCAAGGCAAAACTAGAACAACTAGAGCAAAGACTTAAGCAAATTAAAAGTGTGGAAGCTCAAATAGTCTTAGATGAGATTTATAGGCTAAAGTTTATTGATTTTTCAAAATTACTTGAGGGTTATCCTCAATATGTTTTAAAACTTGCAGAAAAAGAAGAAAAATTAGTAAACCCTTTTAACATAGAAAGTGAAGAACATATACCAGTAGATGAGAACAAGTATTATAACTTCACAAAATCTCTTGTGAACATTTTTAGAAATGCTGTTAAACATGGTATTGAATTACCTATAGAAAGGTTAGAAGTGGGCAAAAGTAAAACTGGTAACATAGGCTGCAGGATAAGTAAAAATAAAAACATGATTATTATAGAAATATTTGATGATGGTTACGGAATGGATATAGATGAGTTAAGGATTAGAACTATTTCTAAAAAAGAAAGGCTACAAAATATGGTTTCTATTTCCGTCAATAATTCAGAGTATATAACTTTTAGTGAAGGCATCAGTACGTTAAATGAGATTGATGAAATTGGTGGTAGAGGAGAAGGAATGCTAGCAGTAATAAATGAATTGAATTCTTTACATGGCAAGCTTGAAATAGATACAGAAAAATCAAAAGGTACTATTTTAAAATTTATTTTACCTTATAATTGAATGAAGTAAGATGTACAGCCCTTCTTAGTATGTGTTTAAGATAGGGAGACTAGAGTGGTAATCATCGGATAAATTATGTGGGGAGAATGTATATGAAAAAAATAATGATAGTAGATGATTCGGTTATAATAAGACAAAGATTAAAGGAGCTTTTTAAAACAAAAGGCTTTGATGTTGTGGCAGAGGTAGAAAGTGGAGAAAAGGCAATCAGAAAATTTAGAGAATGTAAGCCGGATATTGTGACTATGGATATAACTCTACCGGGAATCAGCGGAATTGAAGCAGTGAAGAAGCTAATAGAAATGGATTCTAATATAAAAATAATAATGATAACTGCAATGGGAGAAAGGACTACAGTCTTGGAAGCAATAAGGTTAGGTGCTGTAAATTTTATAGTTAAACCATTCCAAGAGGCTAAGGTTATGGAAGTGATACATGAAGTATTAGGAATAAGTCCTGGTGAGGAAGAGCAATGGACACAAGAAATGGAGGATAGCAAAGCTAAACAAGAATATAATAATGAGGAAAATATTAAGGATACTAATAAAGAAATTGACGGAGAAAAGGATGATACTTTTATAGATTAGATTTAATGTGGAATAAGGAGGTTTTGAGCCTCGGCTCATAAGCTATATGAACTTTAATTATAGTAAACAAAGAGATAATGTAATAGAAAATTTGAATTTAAAAAAAAAGGAAATAGAAATTTTGAATTTAAATAGAGAAATACAGGAGCAAAGAGCTATAAACTGGGTTTTAGGTGAAGTAATCAAGAGTTCTTCAAATCTAAATTCCTTTATTGAACTCATGGATATAGTTACAGATATGCTTATGGGAGTTATGGGACTTGACACTTGTACTATATGGGTAAGAAATAAGAATAGTTTTAAGTACTATTCAAGAAGTGTTTATAATAGAAACGCATTTATTTCACGAAATTCTAGTGATCTTCCAGAGTATTTTATGAGAGTTAAAGATATAGGTGTATTTGACCTAAATAATAGTGATCATAAATTTATAAGAGGAAAAAATGTTAGTTCGATACTTGTGGTTCCTCTTGATAACTTTAAGAATAAAACAAGAATTGGAGTAATAATTGCTGAACATAATTCTAAAGAGTATTTTACTCAAAGTAAGATAGATTTCTTTTATGCTTTAGCGGTGCAGATAGCAATAGCATCTGAAAATGTTAAGTTGTTTGAAGAAGAAAGAAAAAAATCTGAAGATGCTATAAGGGCAAAAAATGAATTGATTATAGAGAATATAAACTGTGCAAGCGTCATACAAAACTCTCTTTTGCCAGATATATCATTTATTAAAAACTATACTGATGATGCCTTTGTAATATGGAAGCCTCGAGATATTGTAGGTGGTGATATTTATTGGTTTATTCCTCAAGAAAATGGTTTTTATATAGCTGTAATGGATTGTACAGGACATGGTGTATCAGGAGCTTTTATGACAATTGCAGTGAATCAGATTTTAAATCAAATTTTTAAGGAATATGAAACTGGAAGTTCTGCTGAAATATTGAACAGACTTAATAATGCATTTAAAGATACATTCTATAAATTTAATAATTCAGAGCATTTTCATGCAGGGCTTGATATAGGGATTTGTTTTGTAAATAAAACATTAAGAAAGATAACATATTCCGGTGCTCATATGTCACTTTTCCATATGAATAACGGTGATTTAAAGGAAATCAGAGGGATAAACAGAAGTATTGGATATAACATGAAGCCGAGAAGGAATAAAAAAAGCAAAGAATTTATAGATGTAGAAATTGACTACCTGCCTGGCGATGCTTTATATATGACAACAGATGGTTTTATAGATCAAAATGGGGATAAAAATATATATCCTTTTGGTGTAGACAACTTTATAAATGCACTTAAAGATGCAAATAGACTACCTTTTCAAAAACAAAGAAATGAACTATTAGGCACTTTGATTAAATACATGGGAAGCGAAGAACAAAGAGACGATATAACATTATTTGCAATTAAGCTAGAATAATATTCTGTTTAGGAGATGATATTGGTGATTGATCAAAAAATAGACTCTATAGTGAGAGAAATGAATCATCTTGGTGTTATTATAAGTTTTAATGGTTCTTTTACTCAAAAAATAATAGAGGAAATTGGAGAAGCTATAAAGAATTATATAGAGCAAGATAAAACTGAGGATATGGATGAAAAGAAAAGCTATGACATATTTTCTATATACATAGAACAATCTCAAAATATAAAAAATTATTTCTATAAAAAAGTTACTTATAATAAAGAAAGTGAGTTTGTAAAACTAGCTTTTGAAAGTATAATAGTTATAGGAAAAGAAAATAATCACTACTATGTTTGTTCAGGAAATATTATAGATAATGTAGATATAAAAGAATTAAAGGAAAAGATAGAGTATGTAAATTCTCAAGATAAAGTCCAATTGAGAAAATGTTATAAGGAAAAACTTAAAAATAGTAGAAATAATGATTTAGGAGCCGGACTTGGTCTAATAGACATGGCAAGAAAGTCAAGCGGGTTATTAAAATATTCATTTATTGAAAGAGATGAAAATCATTCCTTCTTTATATTAAGAGTAAGTATATAGTAAAGGAGAGTTAAAATGGATAAGCTATATATAGAGGAAACAAAATCATCCCCAGAGGTTGATTTCAATTCTGAAACAGGAATTTTAAAAATAAAAGGACAGTCCTACCCTGAAAATGCGTTTAAATTTTACGAACCCTTATTTGATTGGATTGATGATTATTTTGAAGATCATAATGACGCTACCCAATTGGATCTTGGTTTGATATACTTAAATACAAGTAGTATTAAGTGTTTAATGGATATTATTTATAAATTTGAAGAATCTGCCCAAAAAGGTAAGAAAATCAGAATCAATTGGTATTACAAATCTAGTAATAGAAATATTTTAGAGTGCGGAAAAGAACTGGAAGAAGATTTAGATGCGGAACTAGAATTTAATTTTATAGAAGAAACTTAATCGATAATGTAAAAAATCATTAGGTATTAAGGGAGAGAAAATTATGCTGCATGATTTACAGAATCTTTTTAAAGAAGAAGTGGATGCGCTTAATATTGCCAAAAAGATATACTTGGAATCGAAAAGTAGGGGAAGTGTTTCCATAGAGGATTTTCAGAAAATCATTACAAGTTATGAACGTAGTTTAAAGTCTACAATGAAAATTACTAAAATAAGTGATTGTCAACAGCTTTATCTTCAAGAGATACAGGAAAAACTACAAAAAGAAATTGAAGAGAGAAAAAAAATTGAGGAAAAACTTAAATATTATGCGTATACAGATTATATGACAGGTGTTTCAAATCGCAGAGCAGGTTTTACAGTGATTGAACAAGAGTTGAAAAAGTGTTTAAAAGAACATAGCTATTTTTCAATTTGTTTTATAGATATAGACAAGCTAAAATCTGTTAACGATAAGTATGGACATGCTGAAGGAGACTACCTTATAAATATAATTGTTAAATTTATAAAAGAATTTATAAAAGAACTTCGTTATGTAAGCCGCATGGGTGGCGATGAATTTGTGATTATATTTCCTAATTGTTGTTATAAGGAAGTGCAAGAAATTATGAGTAAGATCTCAAAAAGAGTAGAGGAATTTAACGAGAAGAAGATAAGGCCATATAATATATCATTTAGTTATGGAATTAAAGATATAGATGAGAACACTATGATAAGTACTGGAGATGAAATTATTAAAATTGCAGATGCTTTAATGTATAAAAATAAAGTCAGTAAAAAATTAAGATGAGAATAAAGTGAAGCCTAGAGCATATGGAGTTTGCAAATCAGTTATCTAAAAAAAGTAACCTATTCCACTAATAATGAGGAGATAGGTTACTTTTTTCTTTATAGTTAAAAGCTCTAGTTTTATCTTCTGAATTATTTTAGAGGTATAGTAAGTAAAATAGTCTCACTTCAAGCTATTTTACTTGAATTACCACAAATTACTTGTCTATCATTGTTTAAATTTTCTATCTTAGGAGTCATGTATACACAATCATAAGAGGCTTTTTTGCATTTTAGACAGAAAGAACATCCATTTAGAGGTAGGTTGTTAATATCTTTCACATAATTGGCAATTTCAGATGCTGTTTCCTCTAAAGCTTTTGCACCTTCAGGTGTGAGCATATATCTAGTGTAAGGATGAATAGGATCTGTTAAAAGCAAATCTTTTTTTCCATATTCAACTATAGTTCCTTTATACATGATTGCGATATTATCTATGATTTCATTTATAGTGTCAAGTTTCTTTGATATAAGAATTATACTGGTTTTATTTTCTTCTTTTAATTTTTTTAGTTCGCCCAATACATAAGAGCTTAGTTCAGGTTCCATTTTAAAAATAGTATCATCTAAAACTATAAGCTTTGGCTTAACTATGAATGCTATTGCAAACATAAGTCTTTGTTTTTCATAAGCTTGTACTTTTCGTGGAAGGCTTTGTAGAATAGCCTCAGTATTAGGACAAAGAAGTTTGTTTAATACTTCTTTTAGCTTAAATTCTGATTCGTTTAGCGGTAGACCGGTATACTTTGAAATTACCTCAGAGCACTGTCTGCCAATACTTCTTATAGGATTCAAAGAGGTTAAATAAACCTTTATCAAAGACATAAAAGAATTATTTATTCTTTTGCTATTATCTATTGCAATATTTATAATGTTTTTATTTTCGAAAGATACATTACTTCTGTCCGATAACTTTTTCTTTTTATTTATAATTAATAAAAATTCTCCTGGTTTAAGATCAATAGAAATTGTTTCTTTTTGTAAAACTTTAGATTTTTTCATAATACATACACCTCTCATATAATCTAATTATTTATAGGAATCAAATATTTTCTGTATTGTTTTAAACTTAACGATTTTGTTGTTATTATATTAACATTAATTTTCTGAAAATTCCAGCAAAAATCAGCGAAAATTGTTATCTTTATATCTAGAATCGTTTTTTCTTTTTCAACATTTAATTACCAATAAAAGGTGTTTGTGGATTCAAATTCATAAAAATATACAATTATTATGAATTTGTATTTATTTTGAATAAAAAATTATGAAAAAAAGATAGTTTTTATACTAAAAAGTCTAATATTTTTGTTTTGAAAAAAATCGTTAGTGAAAAATAAAACAAAATGGTTTGGGTAATCAGTGGTGTGTATATATTTTTGTTTGATAAATCACAAACTGAAATGATGTTTTTTGTCTATAAAAGTTTTAGATATATCTTCGTAATTATGCATTTCTTTTCTAAAGCTTGCAGTATAATAATAAGTATCAAATTAAATTTTTAGGGGGACTTAATTATGAAAAGTAAAAGGATGGTTGTACTTGTTTTAACTGCTACTCTTATAGTATCAACGAAATCTGTATTTGCGCAGGGAATAAATGATACTGCTAATAACTCTAAAACTATATCTATTTCTTCAACTAATATTACTACGGACAAGCTTTCTGCAGTATCAGAAAAAGAGAAAGCAAAGATTTCCCAAGATCAAGCAAAGCAGACTGCAAGGGAAGTATTGAAAAATTATTTTGAAACAACTATTGACGATACAAAATTTCAATGTAATGTAAACTTTAATTTAGCCTATAATGGTGCAAAAACAAGTACTTGGGATATACACTGGTATAATCCAAATGAAGATAAACAGGTTAATATTGATGTTGCAATAGATGGAAGTACAGGAAAAGTACTTCGAGTAAATAAATTTGAAATGATACCTAATCAAACATCTTTAGCTATAGCAACTATTACACAAGAACAAGCAAAAGATATTAGTGAGGCCTTTTTAAAAAAAATTAATCCTAAAGAGTTTTCGGAAACTACACTGGTTAAAGACAATAATTCCATGATTAGTTATGGGATGAATAGCTATAGTTTTACTTATAGTAGAACTATAAATAAAATTCCTTGTGAAAGTAACAACATAAGGGTAGAAGTAGATGGTATAACAGGAAAAATTATTTCCTATGGAATTGTATGGGATAGTGATTTAAAGGTTCCTAGTTCAGACAAGGTAATAAATCAGCAGGAAGCACAAGAGATATTTGATAAAGATACAAAAATGAACTTAGTTTATAATTCTTATATAGAAAAACCATATAATCATCAAGATATTAAAACAAAACTAGTGTATACAACAGATTCCTCTTCACCACTTATTATAGATGCTGAAAATGGTAAGGCCTTGACATGGAATGGAGAATACATGGAAAGTATAAAGACTAGAAATATAACAGATCAACAAAAGGAAGAAATCTTTAAAACTGGTAAATCAACAGAAAAGTTTAGTAGCCCTATAGGTAGTGAAAAAGCTGAACAAGTAATAAAGGAGAAAATCAAAAAATTATTTGGAGATGGATACGATATTAACTCTATTAATTATGAGGAAAATGAAAATGGATATCTAGGAAAAGGAATGAAAGTTTGGTATGCTGACTTTGTGAAGAAGGGGAACAATACTAATTTTGGTCCGCCTGAGGGAAGTATAAGCATTAATGCTTTAACAGAAGAATTGGTGAGAATGGATAAATTCAATTTCAATGATAAATCGGATGAAAAATTTCAACCTAAATTAAACTGGGAACAAGGCTATGATAATGCTATTAGTTTCATAGCTAAGAACTGTCCACAAAAAATTAAGGAAATAAATACAGAACAAAAGAATTATAATAATCAATCATATATATATGGGGGTATCCCAAATAGATTTATAACATTTAATTTTGGAAGAATAGTAAATGGAGTAGGATTTAACAATTCTATACCTTACAATAATGATGGTATAAATATCACCTTTGATACTAAAACTGGAGAGATGAATTCGTATTCGTGTGTTTGGCAAGATAAATTAGATTTACCTACCGCTACAAATACTATAAGCAATGATAAAGCAAAGGAAATATTTTTAAGTGCTAATAAACCTCAACTTATCTATTTACTTTTAAACAAAGGAGAAAACATGGACAAAGTCAACTCAAAACTCCAATTGGTATATTCTGTTGGTAACTTGAACAGTCCATTAAACAGTATAGATGCGTACACTGGAGAGTTATTAAATTTTTACGGTGAAAATATAGATGAAAATATGGATGTATTTAAGAGTAAGGTTAAAGGAAGTGATGTAGAAAAGGAATCAACTATATTAGCATCACAAGGAATTATTGATATAAAAGATTTTAAACTTGATTCTGAAATTACAAGACTTCAACTTGTAAAAATACTTGTTAACGCAAAAGGCTTTAATCCTTACCTAAAAGGCATGAATGAACTTAGCTTTACAAAGGGAATAGGAGATAAAGATTCTACTGATTATAAATATGTGCAGCTAGGAGTAATGTATGGGATTATTGAGGATAAAAAGGAAGTGTTTAAAGGAGAAGAACTTGTCACAAGGGAAGAACTTGCAAAAAGTTTAGTGAAATTATTAGGTTATGATAAAATAGCAGAAATTAAAGGCTTGCTTAATATTACATATACTGATGGTAATATGATAAGTGAAGATAAGGTTGGATATGTTTCATTAGCAGGTGGGTTAAAACTTATTGAGGCAAGTATTGATAATAAAATCAGACCAAAGGATACTGTAACGATGTCAGAATTGATCAAAGCTGTATATACCGCATTGGGAAGTTTGCGAAAATAGGTTAAATTATATAAAAAAGCTTCAAAATAAAGTGACAATTTTATTTTGAAGCTTATTTGAAATTTATACTATATATTTAATATCATTTACAATTTGAATTTTTAGATTAAGCAGTGAAACTATCATAGTAGGAAGCAACATCAATGATGTCGTTTTCTGCGATATTGTTAATGTTATAAAGATTGGCAATAGAACTTAAAAATTCTTGTTTAGACACACCGGATTTTTGTACTAAACCATCGAACTCTTTTAATAATTCTTCTGAAATTTTAACTACATGATTACTCATTAATATACACCCCTTAATTTTATAATATACTACATTATATTATAAATATAAATAAAGTAGCACACATATTTCGTTTGATTTATATATATAGTATAACACTAATGAAAAATAAATTCAATAATTGAAATAAAGGAGAGTTATAATGATTACAAGAAGTAGTGGTATTTTAATGCATATAACATCCTTACCGAGTCCTTATGGCATTGGAACCTTTGGCAAGGAAGCCTATAAATTTGTAGATTTTTTATTAAAAGCAGGTCAAAAATATTGGCAAATACTCCCCATGGGACCTATAGGAGCAGGAGATTCACCTTATCAGTCCTTTTCAACTTTTGCAGGCAATCCATACTTTATAGATTTTGATCTACTTAAAGAGAAGGGATTATTAAAAAAAGGAGATTATGAAAATATAGATTTTGGAGATAACTGTACAAAAGTAGATTATGAGAAAATATTTAATAATAAAATGCCTATTCTAAGAATTGCTTTTCAAAATAGTAGAGGAAAATATGAAAAGGAAATAAAAAAATTCAAGCAGCAAAAGAAAGATTGGTTAGAGGATTATGCACTATACATGGCTGTAAAAGTTAAGTTTGGCTTAAAATCATGGCAGGAATGGGAGGAAGATATCAAACTGAGAGATATAAATGCACTGCTAAGGTATAGGGAAGAATTAAAGGAAGAGATAGATTATTGGATATTTTTACAATATATATTCTTTCAGCAGTGGGCTGATTTAAAAAAATATGCCAACATAAATGGAGTTAAAATTATAGGGGATATTCCGATTTATGTAGCAGAAGATAGTGCAGATACTTGGTCAAATAGCAGGAATTTCCGCTTAGATGAGAATAAAAAACCTATTAAAATTTCTGGATGTCCCCCAGATGCTTTCTCTGTTACTGGTCAGTTATGGGGAAATCCTATATATGATTGGAGATATTTAGAAAGTACTAATTATAAATGGTGGATAGAAAGGATTAAAGGAAATATTGATCTTTATGATATAATAAGAATAGACCATTTCAGAGGTTTTCAAGCCTTTTGGGAAATACCCTATGGTGATAAAACAGCAGTAAATGGACAATGGGTGAAGGGGCCTGGAATTAAGTTATTTAATGTGATAGAAGAGACTTTAGGTGAAGTGGAAATTATAGCAGAAGATTTAGGATTTTTAACAGAAGAAGTTATTAATTTTAGAAGTGTTACAGGATACCCGGGAATGAAAGTATTAGAATTCGCTTTTGATACCAGAGAAGAAAGTGATTATCTGCCTCATAATTATGATAAGAATTGTGTAGTTTATACAGGAACTCACGATAATGATACTGTTATGGGATGGTTTGAGAATACAGAGAAAAGTGATATAGACTTTGCTAGGAAATACCTAAAGTTAGATGACAATGAAGGATATAATTGGGGATTTATTAGAGGAGCTTTAAGTTCAGTTGCAAACCTTGCTATTGTACAACTTCAGGACTATTTGGCTCTTGGAAGCGAAGCAAGGATGAATACGCCATCAACTTTAGGCGAAAATTGGAAGTGGAGAGTAAAAAAAGAGGATTTAACTAACAAACTATCTGGAAAAATTAGTGAAATTACTAAGCTATATGGAAGATAGGAATCGATTCTCAAAAATTGAAGATAGATTTAGATATAGAGAGATTCAGCTAAATATCTAAAGAAAATGGTTTAAAAACTGTCTAATAAGGATTAAAGTAACATTGTTATATTGTATTAAATACTATATAATAAATTTATAGTTATTAAAATATATTTTTTAAAGAGGTTTAGGAGGAATAAATTTTATGGGAATGTTTAAAAGAATATCAAATATTTTTAGGTCAAAAGTTAATAATGCTCTAGATGAGGTTGAAAATCCGATAGAGCTGTTAAATCAAAAGGTAAGAGACATGGAAGAAAGTTTAAATACAGCAAAACTTTCATCTGCACAAATTTTGGGAAATGTTCATGAAATTGAAAAGAAAATGAGTAATGCTAAAAGAACATCAGAAGAATTTGAAGAGAAGGTAAAACTTGCAATGAGCAAGGGTAATGAGGAGTTGGCTAAAAAGGCTTTAGCCAAAAAAATTGAAGCTGATAAGAGCTATGATTCATTAAAGATGAGTTATGATGATGCTGTAAAAAAGGCGGAAGGCATTAAGAAAAAATTAAGAGAATTAGAGGCAGAGATAGAAAAGACTAGAACCTATAGAGATGAGGCTGCTGCAAGATATAATAATGCAGAGGCTAGTAAAAAGGTTAATGAGATATTAGCTAATGTAGATGCTGGAAGTAACAAAATAAACTTAGATGATATAGAAAGAAAAATACAGAAAAAAGAGGCTATGGCTGAAGGTCTAAATGATTTAAGAGAAGATAATTCTTTAGATAAAGAATTTGAAAAACTGAAGGAAGTTGACCTAGACGCTGAGTTGCAAAAATATAAACAAAGCTAGTAACTGGATAAAACCAAAGGTCTGCTTGATTAGCAGGTCTTTGGTTTTATTTCACATTTAAAGGGTATATTATATCTCCTAGGAGCTTTGCTTCTTCCTTGTCATGAGTTACTAGTATGACAGTCCTTTTATCTTTTTTATAGAGCTTTAAAAATTCTTCTATTATTTCAGTTTTTAATTCATCATCTAACCCTTTAAAGGGTTCATCCATTAAAAGTAACCTACTTTTATATGCAAAGGCCCTAGCAATGGCAACCCGTCTTTTCATACCACCACTTAATTTAGATGGAAGTTTATTTTTGAACTCTATTAGTCTAACCATTTCTAGATATTTAGTTATTATTTTATCCATTTCATTTTTATCTAGCGTAGACTTTAGTACAAAGGCTATATTCTCATAAACTGTAAGATAGGGAATAAGCCGGTCTTCTTGAAATATATAAGAAATGCTATTATCTTTTAGGATAACTTGTCCACTATCTTTTTTTTCAACACCACTTATAATGTTTAGTAATGTGGTTTTTCCACAACCGGAAGGCCCTGAAATAACAGTAATCTTATTTTCTTGTATGTCCATATTTATATTGTCTAAAACAGTATTTTCTTCATAGGATTTACATAAATTTATTAACTTAACTTCGTAATTAGCTGACAATTTAATTTAACCTCCTAAAATAATTAAGTATAATTACCTTAATAGCTGCATTAAAAACTTTTAGTAAATATTCTGATGTCACTTAATTAAATTATTAAATTAATTATTTTCTCTCTTTTTTATATAGTATTTAAATATAAGTTCAAAAGCAAAGCTTAATAAAACAACTACAATAGTCCAAGCAAAAAGTTCAGCAGTCTCTAAAGTAGATTTAGCTTTTAGCAGATTTAGACCTATGGAGTACCTAGGAGTACTAAGTATTTCAGAAGCTACTGAAACCTTCCAGCCAATACCTAGGCACATTAGTATTCCTGATACAATATAATGTTTTATTGAAGGAAGATAAATATCTTTTATTATATATATTTTTTTTACTTTATAAATGCTAGCCATTTGGATTAGCTGCTTGTCTACAGCTTTTATCCCCTGCAATACATTGGTGTAGATTATAGGAAAGCATATTAGTATAGCGGTAAAAATTACTACACCAGAGGATCTGAACCAAACTAAAGCTAAGATTATTATAGACATTACAGGAGTAGCTTTTGTAACTACTATTAAAGGTTCCAACAGCTCTTCTATAAAGCTGATAAGTCCGGCTGCAACTCCTATTACTATTCCTATACCTATAGATAGAAAAAGGCCTAATACAACTGTGGTTACGCTGTTACAAACACTTTTCCAAAAATAAATTTTTCCTGTAAGAAAAAATAATACTTTTGCTACCTCTATGGGAGAAGGTAGTAAAAGTGGATTATTAATAAAAAGGGAGCAAAGCTCCCAAACTGATATCCAAAATGATAATGTTAAGATTTTTCTAGTTACTCTTCTCAGTTCCTTTGTAATAGAATTTTTCATCTGGCATTTTTCCTCCGATGGATTTTGGATCATTTTCGTTTAAAACACTGTAGAATTTATCTAAGGATTCTTTTCCATCCTTTGCACTGATAAATACAATATTACATTTTGGAATAGCCATTTCTGCTACTTTAGCTTTTGGAATTATTCCGTTTTTTTCAATTAATTTTCCCGCTTCCTCTTTACTGCTATTTACAAAATCAACAGAGTTTTTATATTTACTTAAGAATTCATCTAAGTCGTTTCCTCTTTTATCTATGAAATCTTTTCTAAATACTAAAGTACCCATTACCAACTGATTCTTACCTTCTGATGCTTTTTCCCATTCTTTAGTTAAGTCTATTGATACTTGTAAATCTGTATCTTTCATTTGTGTTGTAGTTACAAAAGGCTCTGGTAAAACAGCTATTTTAACCTCTTTTGATGCTACTGCAGCAGCCAAATTACTATGATCTGCCTTGTATTCAATTTTAACATCTTTATCTGGATCTAAACCATTTTTCTCCAATATGTAATTTAAAACAAATTCAGGTGTACCACCTTTTCCGCTGGAATAAATAGTTTTACCTTTTAAATCCTTTATATCTTTTATGGTATTACCATTTTCTACGATATATAGCACTCCTAGTGTGTTTATTCCTACTATTTGAACAGCACCCTTTGTCTTATTATACAAAATTGGTGCTAGATTTGATGGTACTGCTGCCCCATCAACTTCACCATTTACTACTTTAGAAATAATTTGGTCAGGTGAATCAAACAAAGATATATCATAACTATCTTTATTTTCCTCTATTAGTTTAACCATTCCCATGCCGGTAGGGCCTTTTAAAGCTGCTATTTTAATTTTTTCTTTTTTGCTTTGTTCAGAAGCTTGACCAGAACTGCTGGTTTGCTTAGAACAGCCTGATGCAAGTAAAATTGAAATTACTAGCATAAATGACATTAATAATGTTACTGTTGTTTTTTTCATGGTAATCCCCCTTGTATAGTGTGTTATAGCTACCTTATTTGTCCGATGACTACCTGCTCTAATACTCCCATCTGTATAGGAAACTCCTCTTCCTAACGTCGGAGGAGTAAGCGATTCATACAAAATCATAGATTTTGTGTGAATCGCTTAACTGTACGTTGCGAGCGGCTATGTCCCTAGATTCGTTCAACTAAGAATCAGGTGGGGGTTAAATGCCTAAATGGCATTTAACGGGCAAAGCCCAGGGTCGTAGACGAAACCCCATCTGATTCAAGTTTCCACTTCATTAAATTATAGATCACATATACCAATTATAACATTAATTTGAAGCTAAAAAAATGATAAAAATTGAATAGTAATTAAATTAAAGAAAGAAAAGAATTAATTTTAGTTTTAGAAGGCAAAATATAATAAATGAACTATTGATGAGGAGGTAGTATAGTGAAAAACGAAAATAATGTAAAAGTTATCCCTTTGGGAGGTCTCGGAGAAATAGGAAAAAATATAACAGCCTTTGAATATAAAAACGAGATTATTGTAATAGATTGCGGCATATCCTTTCCTGATGAGGAAATGTATGGTGTAGACCTGGTAATACCTGATATAACTTATTTGTTAAATAATTCAGATAGGGTTAAAGGTATTTTTATAACCCATGGACATGAAGATCATATAGGATCTTTACCCTATATTTTAAAGCAGCTAAATGTGCCTGTCTATGGCACAAGACTTACTCTAGGGATAGTTGAAAATAAATTAAAAGAGCATAATATTCTTTCAGATTGTGAACTCAATAAGGTGGAAGCAGGAGATATAATAGAATTAGAAAATTTAAAAGTTGAATTTATAAGAAACACTCACAGTATAGCGGATTCCTGCTCTATTGCTATTCATACGCCAATTGGTGTAATATTACATACCGGTGATTTTAAAATAGATTATACTCCTATTGATGGATTAGTTATGGATTTAGAGCGTATTTCAAACTTGGGAAGAAATGGGGTACTGCTACTTATGGCAGATAGTACTAATGTGGAGCGCCCAGGTCATACAATTCCAGAAAGATCTATAGGGGAAACCTTAACAAGAATTTTTTCTAATGCGAAAGGAAGAGTTATTGTGGCGACCTTTGCCTCAAATATTCACAGAATGCAGCAGATAGTAAATGCTTCTGTAAAGTATGGAAGAAAAATAGCATTTAGTGGAAGAAGTATGGAAAATATTTCAGAGGTAGCCATGGATTTAGGATATTTACATATACCTGAAGGCAAAACTATAAGTGTAGATGAGATACAGAGTTATCCTAACGAACAGGTAACAATTATAACCACTGGAAGTCAAGGGGAACCTATGTCAGCTCTTGCTAGAATAGCATTTTCTACTCATAGAAAACTTAAGATTGAACCAAAAGATTTATATATTATTTCTGCATCGCCTATTCCAGGAAACGGGAAATTAGTATCTAAGGTGATTAATCAATTATTTAAGAGAGGCGCAGATGTAATTTATGAAGCTTTAGAGGAAGTACATGTATCTGGTCACGCATATCAGGAGGAATTAAAGTTAATTCATACATTAGTTCATCCTAAGTACTTTATGCCAGTTCATGGCGAATATAGACATTTAAGACACCATTCAGAATTAGCTCAGAAGTTAGGAATGGAAGAGAAGAATATTTTTAATCTTGAAACAGGTCAAGTTTTAGAGTTATCAGATAAAGAAGCAATGATTACAGGAAGGGTTCATACTGGATCTGTATATGTAGATGGATTTGGAGTAGGGGATGTAGGCAATATAGTACTTAGAGATAGAAAACATTTGGCACAAGATGGCATGCTCACAATAGTAGCTACAATAGAAAAAGAATCCTATAGTATAATTGCAGGACCAGATATAATTACAAGAGGATTTGTATATGCAAAGGAATCTGAAGCTTTGATAAAGGAAGCAAAGGACATTGTTAGAAAAGAGTTAGAGGATTGCTTAGAAAATAAAGTTATTGAGTGGTATGTACTAAAAGCTAATATGAAAAAATCTATGGAGAAGTACCTATATGAAAAGACTAAACGAAGACCAATTATACTTCCAATTATTATGGAAATCTAATTTTGTAAATTAAAACAAAATCATGAGCAATATGATATTAAGTCAACCTGATGTAATTATCAGGTTGACTTTTAAACTATAAATTTTTCCAATGAGAATATTTATCACTATATTTATTTTTTATTAAACTAAAGAATTGATCTAAATATCCAAATTTCCTTAATGTGCCTAATATTTTTTTAGGATATTTCTGGACAATATGAAAGGTTTTTCTAGGGTCTATTGCTATAATAGATTCGTCAGCTTGTACAAAAATATGAGGAGCACGTATATCTAATCTTGTAAATCCAAGCCTTTCAAATTCACATACTAATTCTACTAATTCAAATGCTAGTTTTTTACTTAATTTATTTTTTGCCAAGTAGTCCCTAAGATTCACTCCTGGTACAAAGTCCATAACTATAGAGTAGTCATCATGTTTGTATACTTTAGGAAAAAATCTGCTATTTTTTGCACACTCTAAAATATAAAATTGATCTTTACAGGAACGGTTACTGTGAAAAATCTTTATTACTTTGTTAGGTGGCAAGAAATATACTTTACCTTGGGTACCTTGTCCAATAAATTTCAAGTTGATTACATCTATACCACTATAATAATCCCCATATAGCTTGCTCATAATAATTACCTCACTTTGTAATTTTTTATCATGTGTAGATTATTTTATAGTATAGTATATTGCTAAAGAGGATAATATGTTACTTTATATTGTAAAGTAACATTTAAACTATATAAGAGAATTAAGGAGTGGAGTAATTACACAAAATAAAAAGGTTGTCTAAAGTTTATACTTTAGAAACAACCTTTATTACTGCAATAATTAAGTTTCTTCTATGTGCAGTATATCTAACAGGAATACGAACAGAGGTATACCAATGATTAGTCCCCATACTCCCATATAATGTTCTGAAAAAATCAAAATTACAAACACAAAAAATACTGGTAGATTAACAGATATAGACATTAATTTTGGTTTTAGTATATAACCTTCCAATAAATGTAAAATCCCTAGAATAACTAATACATAAATAACTGTTGTTATTCCACCTATGTTAAAGGCTATTATTAGAAGTGGTATAAGTGCTATAAGTAATCCTGCTATAGGTATCAGCCCTAAAATAAACAGCATAAATCCTATTCCTAGAACATTGTCAAAACCTATAAATGCAAATGCAATAGATGCGAATACTGAATTTATAATAGAGAGAATAGCTTGAACTTCCATTATTTTTCCGAAGGAATTTAAAAACTTTTTACCAAGATATTTATAATACTTATAAATAAAAGATATCTTGCTATTTTCAATTTTTCTCACAAAGGTAACTAATTGATCTTGCTCTATCATAAATAATAAGCTTAGTAAAAATGCAAAACAGATATCTAGACTTAAATGTTGTACTTTTAGTAACCATTTTACAAGTATGCTGCCACTTTGATTCAGATAACTGCTTAAATGTGTTTGTTGTATTAGTGATAAGATTCTACTATCCAATATATCCTTATAATCATCAGGATTAAAATGTATTACTTGATTTCTTATAAAATGTAGTTGCTTTATAACAGCAGGAACATAATTATAAAATAAATAAGATATACCTAAAAATATTAGAGTGTAAATAAATATTATTATAGCTTTCCTTTTAATAGGAACTATTCTATGTACCCCTTTGTATGTAAAATTAACACCTTTATAAAACAGGAAAGAAAAAACAAATGTTAGCAGTACTAGTGTAATTATACTTTTTATAGAATAGAACAAAACAATTAGTGAAAAGATAGCGAAGAGTTTTTTGATAAAATCTTCTGTAAATATTCTTCTAAATAGATCCATTAAGTTCACGTCCTTTTGTTAAGATTAAACAGCGTATATTAATATTATAAACTTTTTTATCTATTGTTACAATGAAGATAAAAAACTTGTTTGTATAATTACTAACTAAAATATAATATTTAATATATACAAGTTACTTTTGAAGCTTCATTTATAACTTATTTAGGTTTTAGATAGAACTTTAAATATGCAGGTATTGGAAGAAAGTGAAAATATATAAGATAAAGATAAGTTGTGAAATTAATAGATAGTTAAGAATTAAAGGACAAATTCCGGATATAAATGAATTTTTGAGTTTAAAGAGCAACTTGATTATGTGTTAAATAAATAATATAATATTGTATAAATAATTATTTTAAGAGTTATTTTATACTTTATTAAAGGGGTGGCTAAAAATGGATGATGATATAAAAATAGAGATAGGGGAAGAAAATGGAGTCCAAATTGCAAAAGGAATAGAAGAAGTTAACAGAGAAAAATCTAAAAAGAAAAAAGGCATTCTTGCAATACTTGCAGCAGCTGGAGTGTTTTTAGGTAAGTTTAAATTCTTATTTATATTTCTAAAGTTAGGAAAAATATTTTCAACCTTTGGATCTATGTTGCTGATGATTTGGGTATATGCAAGAATTCATGGATGGACATTTGGGATAGGTTTTGTTTTACTATTGTTTATGCATGAAATGGGACACTACTTTGCTGCAAAAAGAGTTAAATTGCCAGTATCAACGCCGATATTTATACCTTTTGTTGGAGCTCTTATATCTATGAAGGAACAGCCTGCAGATGCTAAAACAGAAGCATTTGTGGCTATAGGAGGACCGGTTTTAGGAAGTATAGCTGCGTTTATATCCTTGGGCATTTACTATGGAACAGGTAAAAGTGTATTTCTAGCTTTAGCCTATAGCGGATTTATATTAAATCTGTTCAATCTTATTCCTGTCCACCCCCTTGATGGCGGAAGAATTGTTACAGCTATATCACCAGTTCTTTGGTTTGTGGGTATTCCTTTAATGCTGATTGCTGTAGTAAAGTTTTTCAATGTGATAATTATAATGTTTCTGATATTAGGAGTGATGGAACTTTATAAATATTATAAAAATCCAGATAAGAAATATTTTGAAGTTCCAAAATCCATAAGGGTAATGTATGCTTTAGCTTATTTCGGATTAATAGCTCTACTAGGTGTATTTAGTGGATATATATATCAAATGGTACCCAGAAATTTCCAGTAATTCTATATATGAGATTCACAGTTGATTTATCCAGATCTGAAAGGGAGGTAAGCAAAATGAAGGTTGAAGATATAGTTAATAAATTAAATAGCACAGAATACAAATTTTTAAGAGAAGAGAAATCCCTTGGAAACAATATTATCTTACTCACCACAGGAGGCAGTCATGCTTATGGAACAGATGTTGAGACGAGCGATTTGGATATCAGAGGAATTGCATTAAATAGCAAAAAAGAGCTATTAACGATGAAATGTAAAGATAAGCCTTTTGAAAATAGGGATAATGAAAAAGATGTAACCATCTATTTTCTAAAACAAATAATAAACTTGTTAACTAATGCCAATCCTAATGTATTAGAAATATTAGGAACAAAAGAAGATCATCTTTTTATTTGTACTAAAGAGGGTAGAATGTTAAAAGATAATGCGAATATGTTTTTATCGAAAAGAGCTTATGTCTCTTTTGGAGGCTATGCGATCCAACAATTGAGAAGACTGCAGAATGCTCTAGCAAGAGATAGCTACCCTCAAGTGGAGAAAGAGAAACATATATTGGGAAGTATTGAAAAACAAATGATGACATTTACTGATAGATATAAGAAAGTAATAAATGGTGAATTAAAGCTATATATTGATAAATCTAGCAGACAAGGATTTGAAAATGAGATTTTTATAGATATTAGTTTGAAAAAATATCCTTTAAGAGATTTAAAAGGTATGTACTCTGAAATGAATCAGGTAGTTAACGATTATTATAAACTTAATCATAGAAATAGTAAAAAGGATGAATTACATCTAAATAAACATGCTATGCATCTTATTAGATTACTAGTAACAGGGACTGAAATACTCGAGGGAAAGGGTATTAATACTTATAGAGAAAAAGAAAGAGAATTGCTTCTAGACATAAGAAGTAGCAAATATACTTATGAACAAATTTTTGAAATGGTTGATACTTATGATAAACAATTTGAATATGCAAAAAAGAATTGCAATTTGCCGGATACACCAAATTATAAAAAGATTGATGAGTTAGTCATAGAGATTAATAAAGGAGTAGTAGTCAATGGAGAAGATTAATATTATGATACCAAAGGATGTAAGGTTTATAATTAGTACTTTAAAAAATGAAGGCTATGAAGGCTACAGCGTAGGGGGATGTGTAAGGGACAGCATCCTAGGGAGAGAACCTCAGGATTGGGATATAACTACAAATGCCTTACCTCAGCAAACCATGTCTATATTCAAAAATAAAGGGATTAGGGTTATAGAGACAGGGCTAAAACATGGAACAGTAACAATACTTATTAATAATATTGGATATGAAGTAACTACTTACAGAATAGAGGGAGAATATTCGGATAATAGGCATCCAGACAATGTAACATTTACGACTTCGTTGAAAGAGGATTTGTCTAGAAGAGACTTTACAATAAATGGGATGGCATACAATGATGATAACGGAATAGTAGATTATTTTAACGGGCTTCAAGATTTAAAGAACAAGATAATTAAATCCGTTGGAACTGCTGATGATAGATTTAAGGAAGATGCTTTAAGAATGCTTAGAGCTGTAAGGTTCTCGTCACAGTTAGGCTTTGAGCTGGATTATGAAGATTTATTCATTAGCATTAAGAAAAATGCCCATCTAATAAAGAATGTAAGCCAGGAGCGTATAAGAGAAGAGTTGTGCAAAATTCTAGTTTCTCTAAAACCAAGTGTAGGCATAATAGCATTAAAGGAAAGCAATCTTCTAGAACATATTTTGCCAGAATTAATGATTTGTGTTGGTTTTGATCAAAAAAATTATCATCATGATAAGGATGTATTTAATCATATATTAGCGGTATTAGATAATACTCCTGCAAAACTGGAAATAAGATTAGCAGCTTTGCTTCATGATATAGGAAAACCTCAATGTTTTACAATAGACGAGAAGAGTATAGGACACTTTTATGGACATCATAAAAATAGTGCTGATATTAGTAGAAGAATATTAAAAAGACTAAAATTTGATAATAAAACAATAGATGTTGTATCATTGTTAGTTTATGAACATATGAGCAAATTTGATAAGATAAAAACTCCAAGTATTAAAAAGTTCATGAATAGAGTTGGAATTGAAAATTTAGAAGATTTATTTGAATTACAAATAGCAGATAGTAAAGGATCTGCAAAGAAGTTTCAAGATTATAGTAAAATCTTGGATTTGAAACACAAATGTCAAGTAATACTAGATGAAAAACAGCCATTGAGCATAAAGGAATTAAAGATTAATGGAAGTGATTTAATAGAGTTAGGTATAAAACAGGGAAAGCAAATAGGAGAAGCTTTAAATATGTTGTTAGAAATGGTTCTTGAAAATCCAGAATTGAATGATAAGAAAAAATTAATAGAGATTCTAAATAAATCAAATTATATTAAGTGACTATTAAAAAAAGTATTGCATTTTTCAGTAACTTGAGTTAAAATTTCGTTGTAGCAAGAACTTTAATGATAAAAATGATAAAATTGTTCACTTATATAAATCTGGCAATATGGGCTGGATGTTTCTACCGAACTACCTAAAATAGTTGTAGGCTATAAGTGCTTTATGCACTATAGTTATACAATTTTCTTCATTTTTTGCATTGAAAATTCCTTTGGGGAAATTTAATGTTAAAAGGATATAACACTAAAATATAATTTGTTTTAAACTCATAGCATTGTTCGTTACTAGGCGAATAATACTATAAGTGATTTATATTCAGAAATAATGAAGGTATTAAGGAGATGATTAGTTTGGTTTATGATGTAATAATAGTAGGAGCTGGTCCGGCAGGAATTTTTACTGCTTTAGAGATGGTAAGAAAGAAATCTAAGAAAAAGATTTTGATAATTGAAAAAGGAAGAAGTATAGATAAAAGGCATTGTCCAAAAGAAAAAACGAAGCAATGTGTTTCTTGCAAGCCTTATTGTCATATTACAACAGGCTTTTCAGGAGCTGGTGCATTTTCAGATGGCAAGTTGTCTTTAAGTTATGAGGTGGGTGGAGATTTACCAAGTCTAATTGGAAGCGATAAGGTACAGGAGTTTATTGAATATACAGATAAAATATACCTTGAATTTGGAGCAGATCCAAAGGTAGAGGGATTAGATAATACTGAGGAAGTTAAAGAAATAAGAAGAAAAGCAATAGAAGCTAGTCTTAAATTAGTGGACTGTCCAATAAGACATTTAGGAACAGAGAAAGCTCAAGAAATTTATTTTAAAATACAAAATTACCTTTTAGACTCTGGAGTAGAAATTAGATTTGATACAATAGTTAAGGATATAATTATTGAAGAAGGAGAGGTAAAAGGTGTAAAAATAGCGGATTCCAAAACTAAGAGTCAGGAAGAAAGTATATATAGCAGCAATGTAGTGGTGGCTGCAGGAAGAAAAGGAGCAGACTGGCTTAAAGATATGTGTGTAAAACATAATATTAGCCATCGTGCAGGTACTGTAGATATAGGTGTTCGTGTTGAAATTAGAAATGAAGTTATGGAGAAGGTAAATAATGTCCTTTATGAGTCAAAGCTTATAGGTTATCCAGCACCTTTTAGAGATAAAGTAAGAACCTTCTGTCAAAACCCGGGCGGTTTTGTAAGTCAGGAAAATTACGACAATGATTTGGCTATAGTTAACGGACATTCCTATAAAGAGAAAAAATCCAACAATACTAATTTAGCTATATTAAGTTCTCATAATTTTTCTGAGCCATTTAATCAGCCTATTGAATATGGTAAGCAAGTAGCAGAATTAGTTAATATGCTTGGAAATGGTAAGATATTAGTTCAAAGATATGGTGACATTTTAGATGGAAAGAGAACCTGGCAGAAGGAATTATATCAATCAAATGTAAGACATACACTACCAGATGCTGTGGCAGGGGACTTAACTTCAGCCATTCCATATAGACCAATGATGAATATCTTGAATTTCATTAATGCAATGAATACTGTTGTACCAGGTTTTGCAAGTAGAGAAACATTACTATATGGACCAGAAATAAAGTTTTATAGCAATAAAATAAATTTAGATGAAAGTTTTAATACAAATATAAAAGGACTCCACTGTTTAGGGGATTCCAGTGGATGGACAAGAGGATTAATGATGGCATCTGTTATGGGAGTGTTGATGGGACAAATAATTGAATAGGATAAATAACTCAAAATACTAAGTAAAAGCACATTAGAGCAAGGAAGCATTTTAGGGATTGTTTCATTTTTCTAATGTGCTTTTTATACTATTGTGAAAAATTCGAATGAGGATATAATATGTGTATATTTTGTAACTTAATAATTTACTATAAATAATATCTTAAATATGGGCAAAATAAATATAACAGTTAGTATTTTTAAGGATGTGCTAATATGAAAAAAATTGTATTATTACTAATCTGCTTTACAATATCATTTACAGCAGGATTTGTATCTGCTAAAGGCCCATTACGAATATTTATAGAAAATAGAGAAGTTGAAAGTAATGACGGATATATGATAAAGGATGAAAAAGTGTATGTGTCTCAAGATGCACTAAAAAGAGATTTTGGATTTAATGTATTTTATGATAAAAATGAGAATCGAGTAAGGCTATATGATATGAAGAAAATATCTTTAGAAGGCAGAGTTAAATCCTTTGAAGAATTTGTAGAGTATTATGAACCTAAAACTCCTGATGAAGCTTCAGAGCTTTGGGCAAAAGGAGTCAAGGAAAGAAATGGAGTATTTCAATATGCTGTTCTAAATAAGGGCTTGAAAGAACAATTTAAGAATAAGGCTGAAGAACATGGCAGCTGGGTAACAGGATTTTCTAGTCCTTGGGTTGAAAGTTATGAAGTAACAAAGAAAAAAGTAAATGAATCAACCTGGGAATACAAGATAGTCTTTAAAGCTGTAACATCAGCTTCAGATACATATAATTGGAATGCAGCTTTGATAATTGGTAAAGAAAATAATAAATGGAGAATAATTGATATTAAAAAAGATTTTGATATAATGTAATATATGTAGGGAATATATTATTTAATTAGGAGGAGTTTGTAATGAGTATTCATATAAATGCAAAAGAAGGTCAAATAGCTGAAAGTATATTGCTCCCAGGAGACCCATTGAGAGCTAAATTTATAGCAGAAAATTTTCTCCAGGATATTATATGTTACAATGATGTAAGAGGGATGTACGGATTTACGGGAACATATAAAGGAAAGAAAGTTTCTGTTCAAGGAACAGGTATGGGTATACCATCAATATCAATATACGTAAATGAGCTAATTCAAAGTTATGGTGTTAAAAATCTTATAAGAGTTGGAACCTGTGGTTCTTTTCAGCAATCAGTTAAAGTTAGGGATATAGTTATTGGTATGGCTGCTTCAACAGATTCTAATATAAATAAGATAAGATTTAATGGAAGAGATTTCGCACCAACAGCGAGTTTTAAGCTATTAAATAAAGCTTATGATATAGCAATTAAAAAAGGATTTGACCCAAAAGTGGGCAATATCTTTAGTTCTGACACATTTTATAATGACAATCCAGATGAATGGAAACAATGGGCTAAATTCGGATGTTTAGCAGTAGAAATGGAAGCTGCGGGTCTGTACACATTAGCTGCAAAGTATGGGGTTGATGCACTTACTATACTTACAGTAAGTGATCATCTTGTAACTGGTGAACTTACAACAGCAGAAGAACGACAAACAACTTTCACAAATATGATTGAAGTGGCACTTGATACTATACATTCACTATAATTGTATCCACATATTAAACTAAGCTATAGCGATCTAACTGATACTATAGCTTATATTTTAGATAAAAATTTTATTATATAAAGTAGCAAAGGATTTGGTGTTGGTATGGAATATTTAGAGAAGAAATCAGTTCATAGAAACTCAATTTTTGATAGTATAAAAAAAGAGATTACATTTGAATTAGATAGCAGTAATTTAATTATTGATATAAGCCATAACGTAATTAATATATTAGGATTTTTATCTGATGAAATGATAGGAAGAAATATTTTTGATTTTATTGAAGTTAAGGAAAGTTATTTTAATTTGAACTTTCTTGATAATATAGACATGTTCTTTATTCATAAGAATAGGGGCTTAGTTTATATGGAATTACAAATAAAAGTTATAGAAGATGACAGAGGGAAAATTTTAAGAAAGTATGGATCTATGATAGATATATCAAAATATAAAGAAATTGAACGAAGGAAGGAGCACTTTAAAGTTGTACTTGAAAGTGCTAAGGATATAATATATCGTTTTGAAATTATACCTGAGCCTAAATTTGTATATATTAGTTCAGCTGTAGAAGAAGTATTTGGATATGAGGTGGAAGAATATTATAAGAACTATATGCATGTTTTTAATACATCTCATCCAGATGATATTTCAATTTTGTATAAAAAAATGAATAATGAATTAGATTACTCTAAACCAATTGAATCCCGTTGGATTCATAAGAGTGGTAACTGTGTTTGGATAGAAGACTATGTTACGCCAGTATATGATAATAGTGGAAAACTTATTGCCTTTGAAGGTGTTTGCAGAGATATTAGCTATAGAAAAGCTTTAGAAGAAAATCTTAGTTATTTAACTTATCATGATAGTCTAACAGGCTTAAAGAATAGAGCTTTTTATGATAAACAAATTGAAGAACTAAATACTTTAAGTAACTTACCTGTTGGAGTAATTGTTTGTGATTTAGACAACCTCAAGGTAATAAATGATACCATGGGACATAATAAAGGGGATTCAATAATTAAGTCAGTTTCAGACTTATTATTAGGAATAGAAAATAATCATATATTTATTTCAAGAATAGGTGGGGATGAATTTGTTATTTTAGTTAAAAATACAAGTGAGTTTGAGATAGAAGAACTAGGGAGAAATATAAATTTGTTAATTAAAAAGCATAATTCAAAGAATCGAGAGTGTCCTATTCAATTATCTATTGGATATGCTTTTGCTGATAGATCAGTTGGAAAAATGGAGGAAATTTTTAAGATAGCTGATAAAAATATGTACGCTAACAAATTGCATAAGAACAAAAGAGATAGAAATGCTATTGAAGTTACATATAATTATACTACTATTGCTATTGAATAAATATAACACTTATTGAATTTTCAGGAGTACCTATGAGCTCTGCATATGAGAGGAGTGGTAAAATAGTGAAAATATCTGTAAAACGTGTTACAAAAGAAGATGTTAAAATAATAAGTAACATTTATGCTTTAAGTTGGAAAACTGCTTATAGAGGATTAATACCTCAAAAGTATCTAGATGAGCTAAGAGACGATTTTTGGGTAGGAACTTTTGAAAATTGGATAACAACTAAAGTGATAACAGCAGATATACTATCTGTAGATAACTTTCCGGTTGGAGGTATAGCCTATGGTAAATCTAGAGATGAGAAGTTGACAGATTGGGGAGAAATTGTTTCTATTTATGTTCACCCAGATCATTATCGATTAGGATATGGAAAAATATTGTTAGATACAGCTTTAAAATTCATGAGAGAAGATGGTTATAAAAAATGTTATCTTTGGGTCCTGGAACAAAATGAAAATGCAAAATGTTTTTATGAAAAAAATGGTTTTAGGTGTAATAAAGATCAATTTGAATTTCAAATAATGGGTAAACAATTAACTGATTTAAGATATGTTTTGGATTTAGATAACTAGATATTATTATAAAAAAATAGTAATAAGTAATTTGGTGAATAAACTTACGTAGGAAGTAAAACCTATATCAGATCACATTTGAAAGCCCATCTGATTTAAGTTTCCACTTCATGAGTGTACTTTCCACAAATAACAGAAAGATCAGAAATTAGGGTACAAAACACTAGAATAAAACAGTTTCACCGGGATAACATAACATTAGAAAGGAGCGTTGTAGAATGAAAAATAAATACAGCAATTCTTTAGATAATGTAATGACAAAATACAAAAATGATATGAATGATATAACTATTATAGATAAAGGGGACATCATGGCCATGTTTAATACAGAAAGACCAAAAAAGAAGGGTAGGTTTAGAATATTTAATTAGAGTTATTAAAAAATGAAAAAACAAATTACATCCTTAGGATATCCTAAGGATGTAATTATATTACTGCATACTATTTTTTATTTTTGTAAGTCTATCATTTAAATTTTTGATATTGTCTTCTCCGCTTGGTAATTTTTTTAGGTCAGTCATATATTTATTGTTAAAATCTTCTAATTCTATAAATTTTTGCTGAACTGTATTCATGTCCAAAGCTTTAAAAGCATTTTTAATAGAATCAAATATACCTGCATAGGTATCTATATATCCCTTTAGAGTATCTAGACTCTTTATTTCAGTATCTATATTATTTATATAGTCTGACTTAAGAGATTCAAGTCCAGCGGGACTTTGTAAGTTGTAAGCATCATTTTTAAGTTTAATTAGATTCTGTTTATATGTCTCTAAATAAGCATTACCATCTTTAAATGCCTGAGAGAATTTACCGAAAGCGTCAGATATTTGGTTTGGATCGGTTAAGTTTGCAAGTTCATTATTAACATTAATATCATTTAATAATTTAGTCATATAGTTATATGAATCAGTGCTCTCAGTTATATAATCACTGCAGTAATCAGATAAACTATTTATATAATTCTTTTCTGCAGTGCTAATTTGGCTGGCACCTTTTAATGAGTATTCAATTGGTAAATCGATTGAGCCTAAGCCACCAAGAAGAATTAAATTTTTATAATTCTTAGTATCCATAAATGCCTGTTGATTGATTAAATCCTGTCCGTTTGTTAGTATTATAGGTGCACTTAATTTTGAAGCAAGAGCACTTCCAGATAGGGCATCTGGAAAGTTTTCACCATTTGCTAATACGGCATTATCAGTATCTAAATTAAAATATTTACATATTTCCAATGAAGTATCATACCTAGTTTGTCCAGCTATTCTAATCACTTTATCACTTGCTAAGGTAGGAACTAAATTTTTTACTTCATTTACAACATTATCTGATACAGAACCAGTTCCCCCTATAATATATACTTGACTAGGCTGTATAGTGGAAAACATATTTTTAGTTTCATCTGGTAGATTTGATGCTCCTGTCATTAATATAGGATATCCTTTTATAGAAGCAACACTTGAAACACTAAGTGCATCTGCAAAACCATACCCATTTGCAATAACTACTGGAGTTCCTTTCTCTAAATTCATAGAATCAACTATGAACTTATTTGTATCAAATCTATTCTTTCCCCCAAGTCTTACAATATTGTTGTATCCTTCCTTCCTCATTTCGTTAACAAATTCGTTACTTACTGATGCATCTCCACCTAAAACGTATATATGCCCAGTTTTATCTAAATGAGTCTTTATGTAGTCAATAGAGTCTGTGCTTTCATTTAGGGTACTATTCAGAAGTAGTATAGGGGCATCGTATTTTTGGGAAAGTACACTTCCTGCTAGAGCATCAGGAAAGTTTTTACCACTTGCAACTATTACATTTTGAACTGTACCGCTATTAAAGCTATTTGAAATACTGATAGAAGTTTTATATCTATCTGCACCATAAAGTCTGTTTACGTTATAGCTGTCCCTCGCATATGCAGTATTTGAAATGCCAACAACAATAGAGACAACTGCAACTAAACTCAATATTTTTTTCAAGCAATCACGCTCCTTTACAATGTTATATCTAGAGTTTAACATATAAAAGACAAAAAACACATAGGTAAAATTAAGTAATGAAAAATTAACGAACCGATAAGAGTAATAACTCTATCGGTTCGTTAGTTTAACTAATTATGAAGTGAAACTTAAACTATAAGTTTACACAATACTTTTCTTCCAATTTCAAAGGATAGTAGGATCTTTTGGCTTTTCTTAAGCCTTCTATACCTAGATCTTGTTCTCTATTAATATATTTTGTATTGCTTAGGTACTTTTCTACAAAGACTTTATTAGTAAATGTATAGATACCTCTTATGTCAGAACGTCCTTTTTCTACATGAACTATTGACATATCTTTGTTAACGGATTCGCCTATAGTAAAAGCAGCTATAGCATCATCAACATATACAGCCATCCCTTTTAAACTAAGCTTATCTGAATTAGATATTATTTCTCGTATACCCTCTAATTCGTAAGATAAGTATTCATTGTTACTATTTTTTTCTTCATGCCAAGCTTGTGAAGCTTTAATACAATCTTCTTTGACGTTAGGTTCAGAAAAGTCTCTTACAGCATAATTATAAGTTTTTAAAAAATAGTTATAGTGATTTTTTTTGCTGTGAAGTTTTTTTCCAGATAAATTTATAAGTTTGTCGGTAGCATATATATAATCAAAGTTATCCACATCTTCTTCTATTGTTATATTATCATTGTAAATCTCTTTAAGTTCATCTAAAAAAGAACTTTCTACATCTTTAAAAAGATAGGGCATTTTATTTTCAGTTTTATAGTCCCTTAATTTTTCAACTATACATCTTAGATTTTCTTTTTTATATCCGACTGGCTGCATAAAATGATAATTTCCTTTGAAATCTCTTTTCTTTATAATTAATGTACCGTTATATATAGTATAACTGATATCGCAACCTTTACGCCATATAATGAGATTTACAAAAGAATATTCACTAGTTTTAAATCTATAGTCTTTTAAATATTTATCAAATAAAGGCTTATCATGAATCGTTAATGAATTAAACATAAGCTTATTTTTTTTAAAATTTTTATGGCCTTCTAATACATCACAAGTATTTATAGGTTTTAATGTTAACATAAATACACTCCTTGTTTATTGATAAAAGTCAAGCAAACTTTATAATTAATCTACCTTAATTTAAGATTAATTATAAAATTTGCTTAGTATCACTAAAGTTAATTATATAACTCAGTGTATATAATAGAGAAGTATGCACTTTTTAGTTTTATAGTATCAAAAAGATACTATTTATTAGCCTTGTGTTCCCATTCTGAACGTAAAATTCCATATAGATACATGTCGTATCTCTTGCTATCCCTATGAATAAATTCCCTATAAGTCCCTTCTCTCTTAAAACCTAACTTTTCATAGAGACTTATAGCAGGTTCATTATAGGATAAAACATTAAGTTGAATCCTATGCAAATTTAACTCCTCAAAGCCAAACTCCATAGTTAGTGCTAGAGCTTCACTACCAAAGCCCTTACCTCTGGATAAAGTATCTCCAATACCGATATATATAACTGCTGTACCATTGTTCCATAGTATATTTTCAAAACCAGTAACGCCTATTAGTCTATTGTCAACTTTGATTCTTACTGCAAAAATATATCTATCATGAGCTTGCCTAATATCTTTTAACATATCCTTTAATTCAATTTGTGATACAGGAAAAGCTGCAACCATATCATAAGATCTTAGAAAAGCTATATTATTGTACCATGATTCAAAAATAGACAAGTCTTCTTCTTTAAATGAGGTCAAATATAAATTTTCACCCTTTAATAAATCTTTTAATAACATTTTATAATTCCTTCCCTAATAATTCATATAAAGCTATTATAACTTATAAGTTACCTATTATTCAAATCTATAAAAAATGAAAGGAGAAACTTAACGTTTTATTGACTAAGTTTAAGATATATGCTATTAATTTGAAATCAAGGAAGCACCAGTCTTTGGAAAGATATTGACAGGGAGTAGCTTGTATACTATTCTATACTATGAAGTTGCTAGTATTTAGTAATAACAAGTTACTATTAGCAATAATTATATTTATAGAAAAGGGTAATGGTTGTAAATATGAAATATTTTAAAAGATTATTAATGCTTAGTTGTTTTATTTTAATTTTTTCATTAAGCGGTAATTTAGTGAAAGCAGCTCAAAACTCCGCTGATGACTATTATAAAAGAATATGTGGATACGGATATTCAGAGACTTATGAAGCTTTAAATCTGCTTTCTGAGGCACATAAACTATATCCAGAGGATAAAAGATTTATTGAAGGACTAAACGATAAAGCGGATATAATATTAAGCTGGAGCAAGGGAAGTCAGCTTAATCAGTCCTATGATGGGGCTATATGTGGATATAATTCAATAATAAAGACTGAAGGTATATCTCAGGATATAAAGCATGAAGCGAATGTTTGTCTAACACTGGCAAAAAGAAGAGAAAGAGGTATAACTGGGAGATTTGAATTAAAAAAGGATTATAATTTAATAAAAAACTACAGAGAAGAGTATGAAGGAAACTATGAATATCAAAATATAAATTCCTATAGTACCTTTGGAAATTATTTATTCATAGAGAATACTTCAAGTTATACTAATACTGATGAAATAAGATTTGATATTAATGGGATACCTAAAGTCAATTATTCCGGGGATTTTCATTATAATCCGGTAACTATAGGACAATATGCCCTTACTCTTTATGATAGATATTTGAGTGCACAAGTTGGTAGAAATCAAGACTTAAAAAAACAATTTTTAAATGTGGCAAACTCTCTTTTGTATAGTGTTGATAACACCGGGGCATTAAGATATGAATTTGAGTACAAGCACTATCTTGAAGATAATAATTTTCAACCAGGATGGGTATCGGCTATGGCGCAAGGAGAAGCATTAAGCGTATTTGCTAGAGCTTATCATTTGACAGGTGACAAGAAGTATATCCAAGCGGGAAATGCAGTGTTTAAGTTTTTAATAACTAAAACGTCAGATGGTGGAGCGATGGATGATTTAGGAAGCTTAAATGAATCCCTTAGAGATCATATTTTCTTTCAATTATATGTGACAGACCCTCCATCCTATACTTTAAATGGACATATGTATACATTAATTGGACTCTACGACTGGGCTAATGTAAGTTATGATAAAAAGATAGGTGATCAAGCTAAATATTATTTTAATCAAGGCTTAGAAACTTTAAGATATATACTACCTTATTATGACATAGGGGGTTTTGTAGCTTATGATCTTGGATATCTAACAAAACCGGGTACAAATCCCACAGTTAATTTAAATTATTATGGTATTCATATTACATTGTTAGATGCTTTATATAGAATAACAGGTGATAAGACTTTTGAGGATTACGGTAACTTATGGATTTCCTATGTAAAGAAGTATTAGTTACAAAAAGATGTTGATAGTTATTATTGTCAACATCTTTTTGTATTTACTGATCTGCTGTGTGTGGAATAAAGTGCCATAACAGTTTTTAAGTCTATAAAAATATAAATTTAGATATAAAGTTATGTATAAATTTACGATAATTATAATATAGTAGAACTCTTATTTTATGTAGTAAGTTATTTAATTAAATTACAGCACAAATATAACAATTGATTTAGAGTGTAGGGAGTTGTT
Source organism: Clostridium magnum DSM 2767 (assembly GCF_001623875.1). GTDB lineage: Bacteria > Bacillota > Clostridia > Clostridiales > Clostridiaceae > Clostridium_AM > Clostridium_AM magnum. The sequence continues at coordinate 774,607 of NZ_LWAE01000002.1, forward strand.
TTTTTAATTATATTGGACGGATACTGTATATCTAGAGGAACTATTAGTATGCAACATTAAATTGAAATATGAATAATGTAATAGGTTATGAAATATATTTTCAAAGTTTATATTAAAGTTGATTTTAAGTAGTAACAAACGAGTAATCGTTTGTTATTGTCTTTATTAAAAAAACAAAATCCTAGGAGCTCTTCTGTCTTTTTAAAGGAGATGAATTTATGACTGTTAAGTTTAAGACTTTATTAATTTCTGTTATTAGTTTTTTACTTATTACAATTTCAACATATACAGTATTTAATGTTATTGTTTTTAACTATATTAACAAAATTGAAATTCAAAGTTTAAATAATAATTTTGAAGTGGTGAAATCATTATTAAATAGAGAAGAAATTGCTATGAATAAAACTGCTATCGATTGGGCAAATTGGGATGATACATATAATTTTGTATTAGGTAATAACAAAGAAGTTTTCATAGAGTCAAATCTACAAGACACCACATTAAAACAATTAAATCTAAATTTTATGTTTTTCACTGATACAGAAGGTAATATTCTTTATAGTTTAACAGGTAATTTAGAAAGTAAAACAAAAGACTTATTAATAGAAAACCTATTTAATATAAATAAAAAGTTAAATCCAATAATGAGTTTTAAAAATAATGGTGAAGTTCATTATGGAGTTTTTAGTCTTAATGAAAAATTTTTCATTGTTAGTGCAGCCCCTATAACAACAAGTGATGAGAAAGCAAAAAGTAATGGAAGATTGGTAATTGGAAGAGCTATAGATGAGTCACTAATTAATTATATAAACTCTATAATTGGAGCCCAATTTGAGCTTAAAGAAATCACGAATTCAAATGAATCAAATTATACAATTAAAAAGGATAATTCTCATATTACTTTGTATAATTCAATACAAGACGTACATGGCGATATGTCAATAGGCTCATCAATTTCTATGAAACGAGATGCTTATAAGCTAGGTAAATTTTATTTGGAACTTATGATTCTTATTTTCTCTATAGCACTATTTTTGATTTTTTTCACTCATGTAATTATCTTTAATAAATATATATTAAAGAGGCTTAGAAAATTAAATGAGTTTATTGATGATGTTGCCATAACCAAGGAACTGACAGCTCGTATAGAGATGGATGGTAAGGATGAAATTAAAAATATTGCGAATGCCACTAATAAAATGCTATTTGAATTAGAAGACGCATATAAAAGTATTTCTAATTTAAGTTATTCTGATAAATTAACGGGACTAAAAAATAGAGCGTACATTGAAGATCAGTTTGAAAAATTAAATAAACAAGAAAATATTGATTATTCAATAATAATGGGGGATGTGAATGGCCTAAAGCTTGTAAATGATACCTTTGGACATAAAGAAGGTGACAGACTAATTTGTATAATAGCGAATATATTAAATGATGTCAGTTCAAAGGAAGATATTATAGCAAGGTGGGGAGGAGACGAATTTATAGTACTTATTATAGATGAAGATTATTCCTACCTATCTAATCTAGTACAAGAGGTTAAAAGTGAATGTATAAAAGTAACTGACTTCGGTTTTAAAATTAGTATAGCTTTAGGAATTGCAGAAAAAAATGAAGGCTCTGATTGTGAAGCAGTAATGAGTTTAGCAGAAGAAAGAATGTATAGAAGTAAGCTTACAGAAGTTAAAAGTTCAAGAAACGGAACCATTGTATCTTTGGAGAGAACTTTATATGAAAAACATAGCGAAACAGAAGAACATACTCAGAGGATTAAACAACTTAGTGCTAAGTTAGGAAAAAAAATTAATTTATCCCAAGACAAATTAAATGAATTAGAACTATTAAGCTTATTGCATGATATCGGTAAAATAGGAATACCGGAGCATATACTAATGAAGCCTGGAAAATTAACTGATGAGGAATGGGAAATAATGAAACGTCATGCAGAGATAGGTTACAGAATTGCTAAAGTTACACCGGAGTTAGCCCATGTTGCAAATGAAATACTTTGTCATCATGAAAGATTTGATGGAACCGGTTATCCCCAAGGACTTAAAGGAGAGGAAATACCAATTTTATCAAGAATAATAAATGTAGTAGATTCCTTTGATGTAATGACTAATAAAAGGATATATAAGGAAGCTTACAATGTTGATTATGCAGTTAAAGAGCTGGAAAGATGCTCTGGAACTCAATTCGACCCAGTCATAGTAAATCATTTTATGGAACTTTTAAAGAATGACGATATTACATAATTATCTACAAGATTTAAGTGAAAATTTTAAAAGAGTGGATAAAGTTATCTATACATATTATTTGATAAATTGCCACAATACATATAATTTATATTGAAAAATCACTGCAATTTTAGTATTGCAGTGATTTTTACTTTATTATTACATACTTTTCTATATAAATTAACAAAATATAAATACTGGTTGTATAAAATTTAGGATTTATTTTTAAATTGGCAATGTGGTTATAAGCAAAGAAGGAGATTTAGATGATACGCTTAAGCAAACATCAACTATTCACATTAATGTTTATATTTGAAGTAGGAAGTACTACACTCTTTGCACTGGGTATTAATGCAAAGCAAGATGCATGGATTGTTATTTTGTTAGCTTTATTAATCGGATTAGGTTTTGCATGGATTTATACAGAACTTCAAAGTGCATTTCCAGATAACAATTATGCTGAAATAATTATTAAAATATTAGGGAAAAAATTTGGAGTAATTCTTGCCTTACTTTATGTACTAGATTGTATTTGGCATGTAGGTCGTAATGCTCGTGAGTTTGGAGACCTTATAGTTATTACTATTCTTCCAGAAGTTCCGCTGTGGTTTATAAATTTTATATTTATATCTGTTAGCCTATATACTTTATTAAAAGGAGTTGAAGTGTTAGCACGTACAAGTGAAATAATCATGCCTATCTTGTTGTTATTTATGATTAGTATATATGTACTTGTCTACATATCAGGAGGTGTGGATTTTAGAAGGTTGATGCCGGTTTTAGGTAATGGCATTAAACCAGTTTTGCAAACTATACCAAGCGTAGTAATGTTTCCTTTTGGAGAGAGTTTTATTTTTTTAATGTACTGGCATTATGTTAATGAAAAAAACGCTGTGCGAAAAACAGCAATGAATGCACTTTTTTTGTCTGGTATATTGCTTTGTTTTTCTTTAATAATGGACATCAGTGTATTAGGTGTTAAATACACTTCTATAGCAACCATCCCTTTAGTGGAAACTATAAGAACAGTTAACTTAGGGGACATAATAACCCGCATAGATGCTATAGGCATAATTATTATATTCTTTGGTGGTTTTTTTAAAATGACTATATATTTTAATGGAATTGTTGAGATTTTAGTAACGGTATTTAAAATAAAAAATCATAAATTGACTCTTGTTTTATTTAGCATATTTTTACTATGGTTTTCAATCGTATTTGAACCTGATTATGCCTATCATAAATGGATGTATCCTTTTGATGTACACTATTTTGGCATAATTTATTCTAATGTATTTCCATTACTACTATTAATGATTTATAGGATAAAAAAGAAAAGAGCTGAATTATGATAAGTATTTTTTGAAGGTGATAATAATATGTGGATTATAGAATTCTTAAAAAAATCATTAGAAGGAAGGGGGTTTTATCCAAGTTTATTGGTTATTATTTCCTGGACCTATACTATTGTTATGGTTGGAGTGCTTATCTGCCAAATTTTCCTTTACATCTTTAGGGTAAAATATTGTGGCTATAACTTTATCAAAAATGCTGATGGGGAGATAGGGAAAAAGGAAGGAGAAAACGAATAATATGCTATGTATAAACAGATAATATAAACAAAATGAAAGTAGGGGTAATGACAGTGTTTAATTATTTATATAAGAAGCTTAAATTTACACAACTTAAAAGTGAAAAAATCAATAATGTAGCTGCAGAGCAAAAAACTTCACATCCTGAACTTTCTACCAGCCTTAAGTGTAACTTAGATATCCTAAAGAATATTTTAGGTTCAAGTAATGATATTATTTATCGTGAGTTTTCCTTTGGTTCTAAAATGCAAATAAATGCTGCAATTATATTTTTAGAAGGTATGACAGAAAAAGTAACTATAAATGAGCTTATAATTAAACCTTTTATGTATGATAGCAGGTTATATAATCTTGAATGTGAATTAGGCAATATAAGCATTATAAAAAATTGTATGCTTTCTATTGGAAATGTTAAGCAGGTTACATCCATAAATGAAATTATAGATGGATGCTTATCCGGGGATACTATATTTCTTATGGAGGGTTCTAAAGAGTCTTTGGTCATCCATTCAAAGGGTTGGGAAACTCGCGGTGTAGAAGAGCCTAAAACTGAAGCTGTAGTAAGGGGACCTAGGGAAGGTTTTTCTGAAACCCTGGCTACCAATATGACATTATTACGACGTAAAATAAGAAATCCTAATTTAACCTTTGAAACAATGCAAATTGGTACGCAAACAAGGACTAATGTATCTATTGTTTATTTAAAGGCAGTTGTTAGTCCTAAGCTCATAAAAGAAATAAAAGAGAGGCTAAATAAGATTAATACAGATGCTATCTTAGAGTCAGGCTACATTGAACAATTTATAGAAGATGCACCTTATTCTATTTTTCCTACTGTGGGTAATTCGGAAAAACCGGACACCGCAGCTGCTAAAATATTAGAGGGAAGGGCTGCTATTTTAGTTGATGGCACTCCTTTTGTACTTACTATGCCAATGCTTTTTATTGAAGGCTTTCAAAGTGCAGAAGACTATTATTCAAGGACATATTTTGCAAGCCTTTTAAGGATTTTAAGATTTGGATCTTTTTTTATAAGTATATTATCTCCAGCTACTTATGTAATGCTATCCACATTTCATCAAGAATTAATACCTACTACCCTACTATTTACTATGGCAGCTGGTCGAGAAGGAGTTCCTTTTCCAGCAATTATGGAAGCTGGTCTTATGATAATAACCTTTGAGATTTTAAGAGAAGCAGGTGTGCGATTACCTCGTCCTGTAGGTCAGGCAGTTAGTATTGTAGGAGCTTTAGTAATAGGAGAAGCAGCGGTAACAGCAGGGTTGGTGTCAGGGCTTATGGTTATTGTAGTAGCACTAACTGCTGTTTCTAGTTTTGTAGTTCCAGTGTATACAGATGTGGCTGCTATTTTACGAATGATATTTCTTATTTTAGCTGGAGTTTTAGGCATATTCGGAGTTGGTATTGGTCTCCTGGTGCTGCTTGTACATATAGTATCTTTAAGATCTTTTGGCACTCCGTATTTAGCTCCTCTAGCCCCACTAAGTGCAGAAGATTTAAAGGACAGCTTAATAAGAACTCATTTATGGAGTATGTTTACCAGACCAAGAACTATAGGGTGGCACAATTTAAAAAGACAAGAACCAGGGGGAAAGCCTGAGACGCCCTTAGAAGAGGAAAATAAAGATTAGAAATACTGAGGGGATTGTATGAGGTGAATTTAATGAAAAAATACATAAATATAGGGGCAAAAATAATTATATGTATTTTGCTAGTTTCAAATCTAGCTTCCTGCCGGAGTGCTCACGAGCTAAACAAACTAGGTATTGTAATGGGAGTTGGAATTGACAAAGGAATAAAAACAGAGCCGATAGAATTGACCCTGCAACTGGTTAATGTATCAGGAGGTAAAACTCCTTCAAAAGGAAGTGATGGTGGGGCAAGTAACACTGGTTATTTAAATTTAAAGGAAAAGGGAAAAAGTATTTCTGAGGCAGCAAAAGCTTTTAGTCGTAAATTAAATCGCAGATTATTTTTTTCACATAATCAAGTTATTATATTAGGAAAAAATGCAGCAGAAGAGGGTGTTGAAAAGTACATGGATTTTTTCTTGCGTTATAGGGAGACCCGTCTTTTGACATGGGTTTTAGTATCTAAAGGACCTGCTGGTGAAATATTTAATATAAACCCAGCGCTTGAAACTACTCCAGGAATGAATATTGGAGAATTAATCAAAAATGAACGAGACGTATCCCAAATACCAACTGTAGATTTAAAGGATTTTGCATCTAAGTTGATGAGCAAGACTACAGCACCAGTTGCGCCTATTATTGAGGTTTCAAAGGATGATGATAAAAAAATAGCATATCTTTCAGAAACAGCAGTGTTTAAAAAGGATAAAATGGTTGGAGCTCTTGGAAAAAGAGAAACTCGTGGTCTCTTATGGGTCACTAATAGAGTTAAAGATGGGGTTGTTGTTTTAGGTACAGAAGATGATAATAAAGTAAATATTATAACAACACGATCAAAAAGTAAAGTAACCCCGGAGATAAAGGATAATGAACCGAGTATAAAAATAGAGATAGAACAAGAAGGAGATTTACAGGAGCAAACCTCCTCTGAAGACTTAGTAAACCCAAAAGCCTTTGCAAAGCTTGAAAAAGTTGAAGGAGAGGTTATAAAAGAAGAAGTAACGGCAGCATTACAAAAATCAAGAGAGCTAAATGCAGATATATTCGGATTTGGAGACATTATATATCAGCATTATCCTAGGCAATGGACTAAGCTGGAAAAGGATTGGGAGCAAATCTTTAAGAACATGCAGGTGGATGTAAGTGTAGATGCTAAATTAAGAAGAACAGGTAGAATTACTAAACCTATTATGTCTAAGGAAGAATAGTATTAATTATAATGAGGTATAAAAAGTGATACTTTTATTGATAATCATTTTTATAGGTATAATATTGTTTGAGGTCCCAGATATGATTAGAAATGGATATTGGCATGAACTTAAAATATTTTCTGTATTTTTAATAGCAGCCTTTACCATGAGTCTATTTTATATTATAGGTATACCTATACCTAATCCTGCAAAAGGTATGGAATATGTGGTAAAGGATTTATTACATTTAAATTATAAATGAAGCTAATTTTTATACATAGAGGTAACGGCAATTATGAAAATTGAAATAGGTATAATATCCAGCACACAATTAATGTTTTTAATCATTGGGTTACTTGAAGCTTCTACACTTACAGCAGCTTTTATAAGCGGGATCACAAAACAAAATACCTGGTTAGTTTTGTTAGCAGGCTATACTATAACACTATTTTTGTTATTGGTTTATACATCACTAAGCAAAAAATATCCTGGTAGAAATTTAATAGAAATAAACAATATATTATATGGGCGTTATTTGGGAAAAGTGATGTCTATATTATACATTTGGTATTTTTGGTACATAATTGCTGCTAATTTTAGATTTACTGCAGACTTTTTTTCTACATATCTTTTTCCAGAAACAGATATTAGTGTATTTATAGTAATACTTGCAATTATTTGTGCATATGCAATAAAAAAAGGAATAGAAGTTATAGCTAGATCTAGTTTTATTTTAAGTATTTTAACAATTATTATAGCTATACTAATCACAGTACTTACCATTAAGGATATGAATTTATCAAATTTTTTACCTCTTTTTCAAATAAATTTAAAACAATTTGTTCAGGGAACAAATCTTATGGTATCTATTCCTTTTGGTGAAATAGTTACATTTTTAATGATTTTTCCGTATGTTAACGATATGAAACAAGTGAAAAAATCTGCATTTATGGGTTTAATTATAGGTGCTATGTTTTTTTTAACTGTTATTTTACGAAACATAGCAGTACTTGGAAATATAGGGTCTATCCATTTTCTTCCGTCATATCAAGTAGCAAGACTTATTAATGTAGGGGACTTTATTACGAGAATGGAAATATTAATTGCATTAGTATTAATATTTAATGAATTTGTAAAAATATGTATATTTTATTGTGCCACAGTATTATCCATATCACAGTTTTTCAAAATGCGATCCTATAAACCTTTAGTTATTCCTGTTGGAATTATAAGCATTGTATTGTCAATCATTATGTTTGATTCACCAGCGGAGCACGCGGATTTTGCAGCTACTATATATGTTATATATGTTATTCCTACTATAATTATATTTCCTGTTATTTCTTTGATTATAGCCTCAATTAAAAAATCCACTTAGTTTAAAAATTTCTTTAAATATACCTCTTAATAAATATAGTTTAAAAGAAATAAAGTAGGCGTCTTAAAATATACGCCTACTTTTATATGTGCGCCCAGTATGGGCGACAGCTTGGTGGTGAAAGTCCACTATGGGGGGTGATAGCACCAACCATTAGCTTACGGCAAGGGTGTCCATCGTGAGGTGGAATCTGAAGGAAGCCTGCGGCAAAACTCTGGTCTGACGAACAGAAATCACATATAAGGCTTACTTAAATCGGGTGAGCATGCATAACAAAGTTCATCGAAAGCAAACTCAAACTTAAAGTAAACAAGGATAAAAGTGCAGTTGATAGACCTTGGAGAAGGAAATTTCTAGGGTTCACATTCTACCAATGGTATGGCAAGATAGGAATAAGAGTACATGAAAAATCCATAAACAAGTTCAAGGCTAAAGTTAGAAAAATAACACTAAGAAGCAATGCTTGGGATATGGACTATAGAATGTTAAAACTTCGTCAGTGCATAATAGGATGGCTCAATTACTTTGGAATAGCTGATATAACAAGGCTAACAAAAGAGTTAGATGAATGGACTAGACGAAGACTTAGGATGTGCTTTTGGAAACAGTGGAAAAAGATTAAGACCAAGCACGATAATCTAAAGAAGCTTGGAGTTAAAGAAAGTAAAGCATGGGAATTTGCTAATACACGAAAAAGCTATTGGCGAATAGCCAACAGCCCCATACTTGCAACAACACTGACTAATTCTTATTTTGAAAAGATAGGATATACAAGTATTCATAAAAGGTATAAGAAAGTACATTAATTCTTATTGAACCGCCAAGTACCGAACGGTATGCTTGGTGGTGTGAGAGGTCGCTGAATAAAATAATTATTCAGCTCCTACTCGATTACAAATTAATGGGGATTTTTGAAAACTTCTGGAACTTCTTTATAACCATTTGATTTAAAATATCCAATGGCTAATCCTATGATTAGCCATGTAATACCAATAATGACAGCTCCTACATAGGGGGGCTTAAATTTGGGATGTATCTTTGAGAAGATCTTAGGAAGAATGCCATCTCTTGACATACTAAAAAGCATACGAGCAGTTGCAGTCTGTGCGGCCATTGTATTTGCGATGCCCACTGCTAAAATATTTACCACAAGAAGTACAACCTTGAAGCGTTCACCTGCAGCAAGTGCAGCAGCATCAAAGAATTCTGTACTTTTATTGGTGTTCTGCCAATCTGGCAAAATAAAGTAGCAACGTAAGTTTGTAAGATAAATATTATACCGATAGCAACTAATGATATTAGAATTCCTCTTCCAACTGTTTTTTCAGGGTTTACTGTTTCTTCTGCTAATGTACTGATTCCGTCAAAAACTAGGAAAGACAGACAGGCGATAGAAGTAGCAGATGCAATAAATCCTAGATTAATCTTACCAGGCTGATAGAACGGATTGATAGAAAGTTCCCCTGCTCCGCCGCCGCTGAAAACAAACTTTAGTCCCATTATGATGAAAAATAATAAGATACCGATTTCTATAATAAACATTACCCAGTCTGCTTTCGCTGTAGATTCAATTCCTCTAACATTGATGGTAGTATTAATTACTACAAAGAGAATAATCCATGCAACAAAAGGTACTGCAGGCACTAATTCAACACACCAAGCTGCTACCAGTGAATAAAGCAGTGATGGTACAAATACATAGTCTAACAGAATCAACCAGCCTGCAACAAATCCTACATGTGGATTAATACCTCTTTGCACATAGGCATACAATGATCATGCAACCGGAAAACGTGCACTTATCTGCATATATCAGAATGCCGTAAAAGCAATAGCAATAATACCTATTAATTATACCAAAGGTGTCATACCACCACTGGCAAGTTGAATCTCTCCGAAAATGGACATCGGGGCTATAATAACCATAAGCAACATACCATAAATGACAAGATCTTTTAGACAAAAACTAAACGAAATGTATTGAAACTATTTGAAATATATGTTACTATTAAAATGCTTTCAAAAGGTTTTGAGCAGTTTTTTAAAATGGAGGATATTATGTTTACTTTAGAAAGAAGAGAAAAAATTTATGATTATATTTTAGCCAATGGGAATGTGACTGTACTGGAATTATCAAAAAAACTAGATGTTTCTGAAGTAACAATTAGAAAAGATTTATCTTTCCTAGAAAAGCAGGGACTTATAGATAGAACCTTTGGTGGAGCAATAGTTAAAAGTCCAATAATCCAAGAGCAAAGTTATATAGAAAAAGAAAAGTATATGACTAATGAAAAGCATCTAGTAGGAAAAAAAGCTGCTGAATTTGTAAAACCAAATTCAACAATTGTTTTAGATGCTGGAACAACAGCAATGGAAATGGCTAAAAGTATAGTAAATGTTGAAGGGTTAAATGTTATTACTAGTGACTTAAAAATTGGTCTATTTCTTAGTAATTTTTCTAATATTGATGTTACACTAATTGGTGGAAAGGTTTCTATGAAATCAAAAGAGTGCATAGGAGTTGAAACCTGTAAAATTGTTGAAAAATATAATGCTGATGCTTGTTTCTTAGGATGCGATGCTTTTGACACAAATGGTAATTTTATGACCACTAGTATTGAAAAAATGTATTTGAAAAATACCTATATGAGTATAAGTGAGAAATCCTTCATGTTAGCTACTAGTGATAAATATGGTAAAAAAAGCAGGATGAAAGTGTCTAATTTCAAGAACTTAACAGGAATTATTATTGACAGCCAATCAGCAAAATTGATTAAGGATTTTGATAAGCTTAATATTGACAATTGTGTATTCGTTTAACTTTTAAAAGTTATGCTAATTTAGTTAAGTAGGATATACAGTTGATTAATATAAATATAAATTGAAAAGAGGAGATAAAATGACTAAACCAATCATTGCAATTACTTTAGGAGATCCTGCAGGTGTAGGTCCTGAAATTGTAGTAAAGGCATTAAAAAGCAAGGAAGTTTATGATGTATGTAGTCCACTTGTAATAGGGGATAAGGGTGTTTTAGAAAAGGCATTAGAGATAACAAATACAGTATTAGAACTAAATGCTATTTCTAAGGCTAATGAAGGTAACTATACTCTTGGAACATTAGATTTTATTGATTTAGGCAATATTGATATTGCATCCTTAGAATATGGAAAGGTTCAAGCACAATGTGGACAAGCAGCTTTTGATTATCTAGCTTATGCAATAAAGTTAGCATTGGACAAAGAAGTATCTGCAGTAGCAACAGCTCCTTTAAATAAGGAATCTTTTAAAGCGGCAGGTGTTCCATACATAGGACATACAGAAGTTTTAGAAGGTCTCACTAATGTTAAAGATCCTCTAACAATGTTTGAAGTAAGGGGATTAAGAACATTCTTTTACAGCAGACACCTTTCTTTGAGAAATGCTTGTGATGTAATTACAAAGGAAGGAATTGAAAATTTTATTGTTCGATGTGAAGAAGCATTAAAAGTATTGGGAATTGAAAAACCTCATATGGCTATTGCTGGTCTTAATCCACATTGCGGAGAACATGGTCTTTTCGGTGATGAAGAAGTTAAATATATTTCTCCAGCTGTTGAAAGTTCACGTGAAAAGGGTATTGATATTAGCGGACCAATTGGCGCTGACTCAGTTTTTTATCAAGCCTTACATGGAAAATATGATGTAGTTCTTTCTCTCTATCATGACCAAGGACATATTGCTACAAAAACTGTAGATTTTGAAAGAACAATTTCATTGACAAATAATATGCCATTTTTACGCACTTCTGTAGACCATGGAACGGCCTTTGATATAGCTGGAACAGGCAAAGTAAGTGCTGTCAGCATGATAGAAGCTATTCTATTAGCAGCCAAGTATGGACCAAAGTTTTTAAGTGAAAGCAATTAATATTGTTTTTATTGGGGATGGATAAATGAATAGTTTATTTTTTCGTTTAGAGAAGTTTTATAGGCAATCAAAAAGCCTCAGTTTGTTATTATATAGACAAGACTCCTCAATCAAATCTATTAAACAAAAAGAGGCGTGTTCTAATGAACAGTTAATAATTTATCATAAATAGTTTATCACAGATAAAGTAATATTGTAAACAGGTTGTGTTACTTTCTCTAAGTTAAAAAATTAATATATGTCTTGAAGCTAGTTATGGTAGTGAGTTCTGTAAGAATTGCAAAAGTTATTAACTAAGCTGAAAGACATTTATTTAAAGCTTTATGTAAGCGTTTAATTTAAATAGTTTGTTAAAATATTGTTTAGAAGGGGGAATTTATATGTTAAAAACAGTAATTATTGCGGATGACTTAACTGGAGCTAATGATACAGGTGCAATACTCGCACAAGATGGAATGAAAGTAGGAACAATATTAAAAACTTCAGATAAGGATCACTTCAAAGATTTTGATGTATTATGCATTAGTACTAATAGCAGAGGAATGTTACCTGCTGAAGCTTATGAAAAAGTTAAAAATGCTGCAAATCTATTTGAAAATAAAGAAGCCTTATTTTTTAGCAAACGAATTGATTCAACTTTAAGAGGAAATGTTGGTGCAGAGATAGATAGCATTATTGAAACTTTAGGTAATGATACTATAGCTATTGTTGTCGCTTCCTTCCCAAATTCCGGTCGTGTGAGTATAGGAGACCTTTTACTAGTAAATGGAGTTCCTCTTCAAAATACGGAGGTTGCTAAAGATCCTACTTCACCCATTAAGAGTTCTAGAGTAACAGAAATCGTTAAAAAACAAAGTAAATATAGTGTTGGATATATTTCTTTAGATCAAGTACTAAAAGGTGAAAAGGTTATAAAAAACGAAGTTTTAGAAAAAGCAAAAGATAATAAAATCATTGTAATTGATGCTCAAACATTAAATGATATTGATGAAATTGCAAAAGGTTGTGTTGAAAGTAAGTTAAAATTTGTGGCTATTGATCCAGGAACATTCACTGCAGCTGTAGCAAGGGTACTTTTTAAAAGAGAAGAAGTAGTAAAAGCCGCAGGAAAAATATTGTGTGGTATTGGTAGTGCAAGTAATTTAACAAGAGAACAGGTAAACTTTTTAAAATCACAAAGAAATCCACTGATTGTAAAAGCAAATACAATTGAATTTTTAAACAAAGACCTTAAAGAAAAAGAAATTAACCGTGTTGTAAATGAAGTGGTTGAAAAAGAAAGTAACTATAATATTTTAGTTGTTACAACTACTATTGATGAAAAGGACGTATTAGATTTTTCGGAAATTAAAAATACATATAAATTTGATAAAAAAGAATGTGCGAATTTAATAACAGATGCTATAGCTACAATAGTTCATAGAATAATTGATAAATTGGGAAATAAAATTGGAGGCGTTTATACTTCCGGTGGTGATGTTTCAGAGGATTTTTGCACTAAAATAGAAGCAGCAGGATTTGATGTAAAGGATGAAGTTATTCCACTAGCTATTTATAATAAGGTAATAGGTGGAGTTTTTGATGGTATGCCAATGGTTACAAAAGGAGGATTGGTAGGAAATAAAGAAACACTAGTTACATGTGTTGATTATTTGGAAACAAAAATATCTAGTTAAAAATAGTAATGAAAATTAGGAGGGTTAAATCATGAGTAGCGTAACATATTTAGTTCTTTGTCTGCTTGTTTCTATTGCTTTAATTATATTTCTTATTATGAAAACAAAGTTGAGTGCATTTATAGCATTGACTGTATCCGGGTTGACACTTGGTATTTTAGCAGGTATGCCCCTTGATCAAATTGCAGTTTCATTTCAGAAAGGTATGGGGAATACTTTAGGATTCCTAGCCACTGTTCTGGGTCTTGGAACAATTCTTGGAAAGATGCTAGAGATTTCAGGTGGAGCACAGCGTCTTTCAAAAACATTAATCGGAGCCTTTGGTGAAAAAAGAACTCATTGGGCAATGATGGTTGTAGCCTTTATATGTGGTATACCCGTATTTCTTCAAGTTGGTTTGGTTTTATTGATGCCAGTAATATTTAGTGTTGCTCGTCAAACAAAGATGTCCCTTGTTAAAATCGGGGTTCCTGTTGCAACTACTTTAACGGTAGTTCATTGCATGGTACCACCACATCCTGCTGCTTTAGCAATTGTGGGCATACTTAAGGCTGATGTTGGAACCGTTATCATGTGGTCGTTAATTGTAGGATTACCTGCCGCAATGATTGGAGGACCTATTTTTGGTAATATTATTTCAAAATATGTTAAGACTAATGCTTCAAATGAACTTTTTAAGGACGAGCTTATACCAGATGAAAAGCTTCCAAAATTCGGAATAACACTATTTACAATACTTTTACCAATGATAATCATGGTATTAAAAACCATTGTTGAATTAATAGCTCCTAAAAATGCCCCATATGCACCGTTTGTTTCATTTGTGGGAAATCCAATAACAGCACTTTTAATTTCTGTAATCTTCTCATATTTTAGTCTTGGTTTTTCAAGAGGTTTGAAAAAGGAAGACATATTGAAGCTAACTGACAGTTGCTTTGGACCTGTAGCAGGCATACTGCTAGTTATAGGTGCAGGTGGAGCATTTAATCAGGTGCTTCAGGACAGTGGAATAGGAAAGGTACTTGGAACTGTTCTTGCAAACCTAAATATGAATCTTATAGTTTTAGCATGGGTGGTTGCTCTTGTAATGAGAGCTACTGTGGGTTCTGGTACTGTTGCAATGATGACCGCAGCTGGCATAATTTTACCCCTTTTAGCTAATTATCCTGGAGTTAATCCAGCAATTGTATGTGTAGCTATTGGTGCAGGGGCAATTGGATTGTCTCATGTAAATGACTCAGGATTCTGGACAGTTAAAGAATTCTACGGAATGACAGTACAAGATGCATTAAAGTGTTATACAACAACTACTACCATTGCATCAGTTGTTGCCTTGATAGGAACACTGATTTTAAGTAACTTTGTTTAATTTTAAAAAGTAATATTTGGATAGAAACCAGGTTACCTAATTTAGTATTCTAGGTAATTTGGTTTCTGTTTTTTTATTTTAATAAAAAGTACCTAAAGGATAAAATGCAGGAATTGCAAGATATCAGGGGATTAGTAGAATTTTATGAACAGGTGTATTTATATAGCATGTTACTTTTAGTTATGAGTATAAAGAATAATGAGGCAGCTGCAGATTCATCAAGAAGTGAAGAATCTACTGCTGAAAATGGAGTAAATTTATAATTATAATTTAAGAAAGCACCAGTTGAACTGGCGCTAGAGACTTTTAATTAACCTTCTTGCCATTATTAGTTGATCGAATTGTTGACTCACTTGATGCGCCTATTTGGGGATTGATTATTGATCACACCCACTCAAATTATGGGCAAAGTAGACCTTGGGTTTCTTTGGCTATCGGTACCATTTTCACTCTTTATGGTTCTTTCATTTATCACACCAGATTTCTCTACAGGACAAAAGGCAATTTATGCGATGATTACATATCTTATAACAGGTATTCTTTATACAGGAATATCAACACCAATTATCGCAATTTTGCTAAATTTAGGTAATGATTCTAATGACCGTGTTCAGCTTAACTCCTACCGAATGATTGGAGGTAATTTAGGTTATTTTGTGACTGCTTCCTTCACATTACCGCTTGTTGAGTTCTTTGGTAAATGAAATAGGCTGTAGATATGACCTAAAGGGGTTACTATATTAGTGCTTTCAGTATATATAAGCTGAAGGCACTTTTTATATTTCTATGACAAAATATAAAAGTGCCTTCTTAGTAAAATCAATGGAAAAGATACATTTCAATAACTAAAAGTGGTATTGATGTACTTAATGAAGCATTACCCTTATAGAATAATGCGCAGATTGTTATAGAACAGGGAATTGGTGAAGAGAAATTCAAGGAATTTTTAAATACTTTAGCCTATATACAAAAACTTATTTAGTTAGTATAGATATAATTAAATATTTATATTCATCGAGAAAAATATGCATAAGATTAGTAAAAATTCGCTAGACAAATAAATTGTTTAGCGAATTTTTATTTTATTTTTTAGTTATTGGAAAATATACCTCAGTTACAAATTCATCGGGGCTGCAATTAGATTCAGGACCCTTAATATATTTGTCAAAAGGAGCACCAGTTATTTCATAGGAATTTTTAGAAATCCAATCTGTAAGTTCAGCATAAGCTTCACCAATCTCACTGTATGGACCTACAAATGTAGTATGGGCAAATAATCCACCTTTTAAAATTCTTGTTTTTATAGCAGGGTTTTGTAGTTCTTTATTCACAGGTATACAAACCTCTAAATCTGCATTAGTTTCATCAAAATCTTCATCATAATAAAGTGTCATTATATTTCCGCAAATTTTAAGGTTGTTTCTATATATATTTTCAAAAACTTTTCCGATTAAGTTTCCTATATTATCCATTGATATTCTGTTTCTTAAACTTAAAACTAATGTATCCTCTAAAGTATAAGTTGAAATTTCAAAAATTCTCTTATAAGTCATTATATCATCGCCTTTCTTCAATTTCTCTATGGAATCTTTTAATTCAAGTAAAATATTGTTACTATACTCTATTTCTTTAGTAATATGATTTACTTGTTTTTGTAATAAATCCTTTAAGGTTTCATTGCTTTTATCCTGAATGATTTGCTTTATTTCATCTAAAGAAAATTTGTATATTTTAAGTTTGTTTATCCTTAATATATCTTTAATTTGATTTTTTTCATAATACCTATATTGATTCTCTGGATTAACAAAGCTAGGTTTTATTAAACTAATTTTATCATAGTCTCTAAGGGTTTTAGTTGAAACTTTTCCGATTTTCGAAAATTGTCCTATAGTATACATTATTGAACCTCCTATTTTTTTCACTTCGAAGAGATTAATTTCATTTTAAACTTTAACATAAGGTTAAAGTCAATATTTTTATAAAAAAATATTGACTCAATTATAAAGAATTTATTAAAAAAACTAAGAGTATGAATGGTATAAGGAATTTATGCTTTTCCTTTTTTCATTATGCGATTTCAGCAGGGTATAGTTATTAATATATATTCTATTATGAGAAAAAATGTTATATAATAAGGATTAATGTCAATTTTATGTAAAGAGGTTTTTTATGAAAAAAGTTTTTGTTAAAGTTATAGTTGTATTTTTGATAATAACTGTAGGAATAATGACATTTTTAGATGAAGAAAGAATTGCAAACTTAAAAGCACATAAAGGCATATTAAATTTAAATCAATGGAATTTTGAAAAACAAGGAATTGTAAATCTAGATGGTCAGTGGGAGATTTATGATAATAAGCTTTTAGAGCCAAAAGAGTTAAGTGGTGAGAAACCAGACGGATATTTTAATATTCCAGGATCTCTAAAAAAAGAATTAAATGGCAGAACTACAGGGTACATGACATTAAGATTAAAGATATACGCTAAAGATGAAATAGTTTATGGATTAAGAATTAGTAGATTATTATCCGCTTCAAAAGTATGGGTTAATGGAATTTTGCAGGGGCAAGCTGGAAAAGTAGGAACGAGTTTTCAGGATGAACAAGCTATCTACCTGCCAGTATATTCATATTTTCCAGCTGAGTCTGGATTAATAGATATAGTAATTGAAGTCTCAAATTTTAGGGATGTTTTTCCTGTAATTAAATCCATGGAATTTGGTACTAAAACACAGATAATGAATAGATTTTTATTATCGGTATTTATTGATTCCATTATAATAGGTGCACTCTTAATTATTCAGTTATTATTCTTATTCCTTTATAAAAGACGCAGAGAAAATAAGGCCTTTCTATATTTTGCTATCTTATGTTTATTTATTCAGTTAAGATGTTTATTTTTAAATGAAAGAATAATTGTACATGTTTTTCCTAATATGCCCTATGAATTACTAAGTAAAACTGCAGCACTTACTTATTATCTATGGATCCCTGTGTATGTCATATTTTTAAAAGAACAATTTATAAGTCTTTCAAAAAAAATAATTCTTGTTTCTTCAATTTTTGGAGTAGCCTTTGGTATCATATGCCTGATAACTAATAATGTGTTCTATGATAGACTTGCTTTTTCAGGGGAAGCAATATTATTTATTATATTATTGATGATTTTGAGGTTTTTATCAGAAAAAGTAAGACTTAAAGAAAAAAACTCTCTTATATCTCTAATTGCATATATAATTTTAATTGTGACAGCTTTTAATGATATACTGGTAAGTAATGGAATGATTTATAGGAAGTACTTATTTCAAATAGGTATGTTCATGTTTGCAGTTCTTGAAACCTATATACTTTCGGTAAAATATTCTGATGAAATAAATAAGTCTCAGGAATTAGAAGCTAAGAATAGGATTATATATGAAAAATCCATAAGGGACAGTTTGACTGGAGTATATAACAGAAATTATATTGATAAAATTATTGATGACATGATGGATAATTATTTAAATAATAACAAAAAATTTAGTGTAATCATGTTTGATATTGATCATTTTAAATCCATTAATGATAGTTATGGTCATTTATATGGAGATAAGGTAATTATAAAAGTAGCGGAACTTATAAAAGAAAATCTAAGATACATGGACTATGTAGGTAGATATGGTGGAGAAGAATTTATAGTTATTCTTAGTAATACTGATGTAAAAAAAGCATTTGAAATAGCTGACAATATAAGACACAGCATAGAGGATTTTGTTTGGGAACATAAATCAAAGATAACAGTAAGTGGTGGAGTATATGAAAATATTTCAGATAAAAAGACTGAAGTCATAGAAAATGCAGACAAGCTACTGTATCTTGCAAAGGCAAGAGGAAGAAATCAAGTTTGCTCACCTTTAATACAAGATATAGCAAGCTCAGGCAAACCTTAACAAACATTTTAAACTTATTTTATAATTCTTTATAAAATTTTTAAAATTGCTTTAAAAGATTTTTAATCTCTGTCTTTATAATGAACTCATAACAACAAGGACATCAAATCATAATATCCTTGCAAAAATATTAGGAGGTCATATTAATGAACAAGATTAAACTTTTATATGATGTATTTAAAACTATGAAGGAAAAAGAATCATTCAATGTAAACATTAAATTAGATGCAGTAAAGGGCGAAGAAAAAGTATTATCATTCTCTAACGAATTTAATACTAACACAACTACTGGGGAATCAAAGGCTAAAATAAACAGTGAATTTAATTGTGATGGAAAGAAAGTAAAACATGAAAGCAACACAGAATTTAACATGAAGGATTGTAAACATCACAAATTCCACCATCATATGGGTCATCATGCTATGGGATGTTGTGAACATGGAGGGATAAAGGCAAAACTTTCAAAAATTACTTTTATACTTAATATCTTAAATAATCTTAAAGCTGAAGAAAAGGACGGAATATCTATATTATCTCTTAACTTAAAGGATATAATCAATGAAATCAAAGATCAACATAAAGATTTAGCTGAACACCATAAAAATTTCCATACTCAAGAGATGGGTGAATATCATAAGCACTGTGATTTTATTAAAGAATTACTCTGCTCTGAAAATAGTGATGCTGAGTTAAATATATACATTAATAAAAATAATGAAGTAGAAAAAATAGAAGTTAGTGCTAAAGGTGAAAATAGTCTAGATGCTTTAGTAAACTTCAATTGGTAAATGCGCATGGGTGTAAGCTAAATTTTACACCCATTATTTTATTTTAAGTAAGAGTATATTGTGGTAATATTAGTGTAATTAAATTTTAAAGGTGGTATATATGAGCATTTTGAAAAAGAATAAAAGTGAATTTCACAAGCGGTGGCATATAAAACACCGTAGATGGCGTGAAATGCATGATAAAAAGCATGAGCATTTATATGAAATTCATAAGATACACCAAAAGCACAAAAATGAATTTAACTTATGTCATAAATATTTGATATGGCTTCGTCCAATGGCCCTTCTTATTAATATATTTATAATTTACTTAATCTTTAAGGTAGTAGGAATTAAGGCTATAACCATGTTTTTTGCAGCAATATTTACTGCTAAGGAGATAGCACATTTATATATATACTGGCGGTTAGAAAAAAGAATTATGAAGCCTATCGAAAGCTTAAAAACCGGAGTAGAGCAAATTGCTAAGGGAAACTATGAGGTTAGAATTGAAAAAGAAGTTTATAACGAAATTGGTATTTTAATAGATGAATTTAATGAAATGGCTGAGAGATTAGAGCAAGGGGAAAGGTTAAAAAAAGAATATGAAGAAAATAGAAAGACTCTTATAGCAAACATATCTCATGATTTAAAAACTCCAATTACCTCAATAAATGGATATGTTGAAGCTATATTAGATGGAGTTGCTAATTCCCCTGATACAATAAATAGTTACCTTAAAACAATTCATAATAATATAGATTATATAAATAGACTCATTGATGATTTATTTTTATTTTCAAAACTTGATATGCAAAAGTTAGATTTTAAATTTGAAAAAGTAAAGATAAAACCTTTTATGCGTGATCTCATGGAAGAGTTTGCATTTGTGTTAGGTGAAAAAAATATTAATTTTAGTTTTACTGATAGAATAGAAAGAGAAGTAGAAGTTAATATAGACGGAAAAAGGATATATCAAACTATAAGAAATATTATAGGAAATGCTGTTAAATATGGTCATGAAGAAAATTTAGCGATTTCTATTGAGTTAAAAGATGAGACAGATCATGTAAGGATTAACATCAGTGACAATGGTCCGGGCATAGCCGAGGATAAACTTTCTTATGTATTTGATAGGTTTTATCGTATAGATACAGAAAGAACAAAAGACTTAATGAGTACAGGACTTGGACTAGCAATTGCTAAGGAAATGGTAGAAGCCCATGGTGGAAGAATTTCTGTTTGGAGCTCTTTGTCAGAAGGTAGTACTTTCTCAATAGAGCTTTCTATAGCAATTTAATGATGATGTAGAGCGTGATGGTACAAGGAAGGAGATGTTTTTGTGAAACAAGTTTTGATAATTGAAGATGATAATAATATTGCAGCGTTAGAGAGAGATTATCTTCAATTAAACGGATTTAAGGTAGATATAGAGCAAGAGGGAGTATCAGGATTAAAAAAAGCTCTACTTGGTATTTATGACGTAGTTGTAGTAGACCTAATGTTACCTGGTAAAGACGGATATGGGATAGTAAAAGAAATTAGAGATAAATTTGAAATTCCTATTATAATTGTATCTGCTAAAAATGAAGATATAGACAAAATAAGAGGTTTAGGCTTTGGGGCAGATGATTATTTAACTAAACCCTTTAGCCCAGCAGAATTAGTTGCAAGGATAAAATCTCACATTATAAGATATGAACGTCTATCAGGTAAGAAAGTTGCTTTAGAGCTTATTAGCCATAAAGCTATGGAAATCCAAACAGATTCTCATAAAGTATTTGTTAATGGTAAGGAAGTTTTACTTACAACAAAAGAATATGAATTATTGGTTTTTCTAGCCTCAAATCCTAATATAGTTTTTACAAAGGACCAAATATTTAGTAATATTTGGGGTGAAGACTATTGTGGCGACACAGCTACTGTGGCAGTACACATACAAAAGCTTAGAAAAAAAATAGAAAAAGATTCTGGGAATCCTGATTATATTGAAACTATATGGGGTACAGGGTACAGGTTTAATTCATAATTTATCAAGAGGAATAACTGCTAAAATTTTAAAAGAAACAGTTCCATCAACATCTTTAGTTGAGATAGTAGTTTCTTCATATGATATTCTTTTTTAGATATAAACTTAAAAGCTTATCATATTGACAAAGATACTCGTTTAGTAGTTATTCCTGCTTCAGCTGAGGTATTCCAGAAGGCAATGAAGCTTGGCTATGTAGATATTTTAATTACCGCAGGACCAACCTTTACATCACCTGGTTGTGGTCCATGCTTAGGAACCCATGCAGGGTTATTAGCTGTATAACGGCAACAACTTTGGATGTGGATCAAGCCGTGAACATGCACCGATTACTCTAGTAAGTGCAGGTGTAAGTTTAGTGTTAGCTGATTCCTTTGCTCGTATTTTTTACAGAAATGCAACTAATTTGGCCCTACCTTTAATAGTTTGTCCAGGAATCAGCAAAAAGGTTTCAGAAGGTGATCAACTTGAAGTTGACCTAGAAAAAGGGATGGTTATAAATAAAACTACTGGAGAAACTATTGAAGCTGAAAAAATCTCTGAATATATTATGAATATAATAGCAAGTGGAGGTATTAAGCCTCTATTTAAGAAAATAACTGAAAATATGTATAAGTAATAATTCCACAATGGCTTTAGTTTTGGTGATATTTTGAAGGCAAGTAGGTGAAAGTATATTTGGTATGAACAGTATTTTAGGCATCTAAGAATATTTTTGCACAATCTCTTTTAATTCTGCAAAATATCTGATAATGTTAAATAGTAGGAACTAGAATTCATTATTATGATTATTAGAGCAACAAGGAGGTATATGTATGAACGAAAGGTTAACTAAAATTGATATTATTACATCTCCAAGTAGATTTGAAGAATTAAAGGATGCATTAAATGAAATTGGAATTACGGGAATGACTGTTTCTAATGTATTAGGTTGTGGAATGCAAAAGGGTCATAAAGAATATTATAGGGGAAGAACTGTAGATATTAATTTACTACAAAAGATAAAGGTAGAAATTATAGTTTGCGAAGTACCTGTGGATACTGTGGTGGAAACTGCGAAGAAGGTACTGCATACAGGTAAAAGTGGCGACGGAAAGATATTTATTTATGATGTTGCTAATGTTATGCGAATAAGCAATGGAGCAGAGGGAAGAGAGGCCCTTCAGTATAAAAAATAGGCTTTGGCAAGCTTAGGCAAATCTTCGAAAGGCCCCCAAGGGTGTGTGAAATAATAAGGTATTATAGTATATGAAAGGCACAGATATCAATTCTGTGCCTTTCATATACTATAATAAGATTTTTGAACATCACATCTATATCTATAGCCGTCTAACTGTTGTAAAGGCTAGAGAAAGTTATAATATCTCTAACTATAACTTTAGAGGGAACTTTTTAATTTTTAAGAGCTTTTAGAACCCTGTAAATATCATCTATGTCTTCTGAATTTAGTTTATCAGAGTTGTCTAATTTATTTTTTATGTTATTAATAGTTTCGTTCCTATAGGTTGGATTAGTATTTTTCGTTAGAAAAAATGTTGATATGGTACCTGTAAGCATACTTATAAAACCTATGCCAACAAGCATAAGAAAACTGGCTAATATTTTGCCCGCTGGAGTAGATGGAGATATGTCACCGTACCCTACTGTTGTAAGTGTAACAAAACTCCACCAAAGATCATTTCCATAGGTAATGCCTTCTAAAAAGTGTATACCTATAGTACCGGTAAGTAACATAGTTAAGGTAATCCAAATTGTATAATTAAGATTATTAGTTTTTAAAAATTTATCAACATGTTTTCTAAATTTCATTAATAATACTGCAGTTTTAAAAAGTTTTAGAACCATTAGTAATTTTGCTAATTTGAATATATTTATTAATTTCAATAATCTAGCTGTTTGAAACAGTAAATCAAAAGGAAGTATTGCGATTAGATCAATTATATTATGTTTAAAGAAGGTCTTTTTATCTTTAGCTAGATATAACCTTATAAAATAGTCTATTGCGAAAATAAGTAAAATTATATTATCCATGATTTCAAATGCATATGTAGTAATTTTAGATAAATTATACGAACTGCTGATTATTAGCATAAAAGCAGCTACTATTGATAAAAGAGCCATTAATATATCATATAATATCTTTAAAGTTTCTTTTGTGTACTTAAGCATTAGATCATCTCCTACTGATAGCAGTTTGTTTTTCAAATCCAGATAAAAGTAATAAAACTAAAGCACCGCTAAAGTTTTCAGAACTCCAAAAACTATAACAAGAACATTCATTCTACAAATAACAAAAAAATCCTTTTTTTTGTTATTTGTAGAATGAATGTTGATGTCTTTATAAGAAGATATATCCATCGAAATATTCGATCTAAGTTAAGGTTCGGTTATGGTTATCTACAACTGTTTAAGATAAATGGAGGATTATATACAACCCTGTAGAATATTATCTAGTAAAGAAAATAAATACAGTTTATACAGGAGACAAGCATGAAAAAAACAAGAAGGGCAAAAAAGAAAAAAAGGATAAAAAGGAAAACAACTTTAATATTAATTATTGTGATTGTATTATTCAGTCAATCAATTTGTGTTGATTTAGAAAAGTCGAATAAAGTTGATACTGTTACTTCAAAAGTATTAGAAAAAAATGAAGCTGTTAAAGCTCAATTAGATAGTATAAATTTAAGGAAAGATATCTATAGCGAGTATTATATAAATAAAGTAACAAGCTTTATGGCTTCAGATAGTGGTAAAGGAAAAATAGTATTCTTAGGGGATAGTTTGACTGATATATGTGATTGGAGTGAATTATTAAATAATAATGACATAATAAATAGAGGAATTAGTCTTGATACTACAGATGGTGTTCTAAATAGACTAGTTGAAGTTACAAGGCTTAATCCCAAAAAGGTCTTTATTATGATAGGAATAAATGATATCGGAAAAGGACGAAGTACTAGGAGTATAATATATAATTATAAAAAAATACTGGATTTTATAAAGGAAAACTCCAAATCAACTACAATATACGTTCAGAGTCTACTTCCTATAAATAAGGATATATTGAAAACTACCACAAAGAATGAGGATATAATAAATCTAAATAAGGAGCTAGTTAAACTTTGTAATAGTTATGAAGTTAAATATATAGATTTATATCCTCTATTTGTGGTAGACAATAATAAACTTAACCCTGAATATACTGTTGGTGGGTTACATGTAAATGGTAAAGGGTATATTGTCTGGAAAAGAGCTATTGAGCAGTACTGTAATTAATCAATTAGCTTGAATTTGATATTGATTGTGCAGCATATAAAAGAAATCTCTGTGTTATTAACGTAGAGGTTTCTTTTATATGTTGCAAATATGTGCGGATAACTATGTTTAATGTTTTTTTGTGAAAGTGAATCTATACTAGGTAATATGAAAAAGGTTCAAAGTAAATTGTGACTAATGCAGATTAGCAAAGAAATGGTACAGTAGCTCTAACTGTACTAGTATTATTGATAAAATTATCTTAAATAGCGGGAAATACCTATTGATACAGATGCAAAAATGGTATATAATAGGCTTATAAGATACAGGATATATCAAAAGGAGAAATTAAGAAAATGAGTAATAAAACTATGTCAATAAACGAAAATAAATTAGTTGAAGATAGATTAGAATTAAATTTTAAAGATGCTATAAATTATTTTAAGGCTTCGGTTAAGGGTGTTATAAGTGCAATTATAAATGATGATACTAATAATATAATAATACTAAAAAACAATGAGAAGCTTGAGATTAAAGACTTATCGATTTTTAAGATAGAGTTTATAAGAGATGTTGAAAATTGTATTCTTGCTAAAGTAAAGTACTGCGCATCTGAAAAAAATTCAATTGCGTAGTTAGATATTAAATAAAATAGTTTAATATGCATGTAATGTAAAGGTATCCAATTTAATTATCTATTTTAAGGGTAAAGTTTAAGGCCCCAGTTTAAGGGTAAAGTTTAAGGCCCCAGTCACAGCCGCACCAGAGCAACTTCCTACTATAGCTACTGCTCCTCTTGCTAGAATTTTAGCCGTTTTAAATGATTCTTTAATCTTGAGTGCTTTATTCATAGTTGAATGGACAGGCTCAGGCAGTAGAAAGTTCGAGGTGCGCTCTCGCTATAAAGGTCTGTCCCCATGGTATCAATCTCTAGTTTTTGTTTGTCCGATGACTACCCGCTCTAATACTCCCGCTTCTCAAAGCGTACGTTGCGAGTGGCTAAGTCCCTGGATTCGTTCAGCTAAGAATTAGGTGGAGCTTGAAACTCCACCTAATTCAAGTCTCCACTTCATTACCGGTAAACTAAGTCAGGTGTGTCACCATGTGAATTATTGAGTATGTGGAAGTATAATTATATAATAATAGAGTATTATATAATTAAAGGGTATATTAATAATTTTTGATATCTGTACACATGGTAAGATACTACTTATCGCTTCAAGAGGTGACAAATACAAACAACAATGGTTGATCAAAAAATATATATAATGACGCGGGGTGGAGCAGTTGGTAGCTCGTCGGGCTCATAACCCGAAGGTCGTAGGTTCAAGTCCTGCCTCCGCAACCAAAAATATTGACAACGAATAAGTTTGTTTGATATTATGTGTAAGCTGTTAAGAACATCGTATAATAATGTAGTATGGTGTGAGTAACTTGGTAACAATTTACTAATTGACAGACAAGCACAGAGATGATAAGATGTAAATCCGGTCGCAGTTAGCGATCAGATACATCGGTTAACTGGTAACAAATTACTAGTTGACGAGCTGAGACAAGGATGGTAAGATATAAATCCAGTCGTAAATAAGCGACATGATCCTTGAAAATTAAACAGAGGTAAAAAGCCTAAATGGCTTTTTACGGGTAAAGTTGTGAATCGATGACAATCGATGAATAAATTTACACCGTGCAATGAAAGTCAAAATGACTTTTATTAAATAAACTAAACCAGCAATTCTTTAAACTACTATATATTATATAGTTAAGGAAGTTAAACACTAACGTGTTTAACTAAGCGACCATCACAAAATCAAAGATTTTGGATGTCTGCTTAACTAATGAGCATTCAAACTTTTAAATTGAGAGTTTGATCCTGGCTCAGGACGAACGCTGGCGGCGTGCCTAACACATGCAAGTCGAGCGATGAAGCCCTTCGGGGTGGATTAGCGGCGGACGGGTGAGTAACACGTGGGTAACCTGCCTCAAAGAGGGGGATAGCCTCCCGAAAGGGAGATTAATACCGCATAACATTGGTTTTTCGCATGAAGAACTAATTAAAGGAGCAATCCGCTTTGAGATGGACCCGCGGCGCATTAGCTAGTTGGTGAGGTAAAGGCTCACCAAGGCGACGATGCGTAGCCGACCTGAGAGGGTGATCGGCCACATTGGAACTGAGACACGGTCCAGACTCCTACGGGAGGCAGCAGTGGGGAATATTGCACAATGGGCGAAAGCCTGATGCAGCAACGCCGCGTGAGTGATGAAGGCCTTCGGGTTGTAAAGCTCTGTCTTTTGGGACGATAATGACGGTACCAAAGGAGGAAGCCACGGCTAACTACGTGCCAGCAGCCGCGGTAATACGTAGGTGGCGAGCGTTGTCCGGATTTACTGGGCGTAAAGGATGCGTAGGCGGATATTTAAGTGAGATGTGAAATACCCGAGCTTAACTTGGGTGCTGCATTTCAAACTGGATATCTAGAGTGCGTGAGAGGAGAATGGAATTCCTAGTGTAGCGGTGAAATGCGTAGAGATTAGGAAGAACACCAGTGGCGAAGGCGATTCTCTGGACCGTAACTGACGCTGAGGCATGAAAGCGTGGGTAGCAAACAGGATTAGATACCCTGGTAGTCCACGCCGTAAACGATGAGTACTAGGTGTAGGAGGGTCCAACCTTCTGTGCCGCAGTTAACACAATAAGTACTCCGCCTGGGAAGTACGATCGCAAGATTAAAACTCAAAGGAATTGACGGGGGCCCGCACAAGCAGCGGAGCATGTGGTTTAATTCGAAGCAACGCGAAGAACCTTACCTGGACTTGACATCCCCTGAATAGTGCAGAGATGCATGAAGCCCTTCGGGGCAGGGAGACAGGTGGTGCATGGTTGTCGTCAGCTCGTGTCGTGAGATGTTAGGTTAAGTCCTGCAACGAGCGCAACCCCTATCATTAGTTGCTACCATTAAGTTGAGCACTCTAGTGAGACTGCCCGGGTTAACCGGGAGGAAGGTGGGGATGACGTCAAATCATCATGCCCCTTATGTCCAGGGCTACACACGTGCTACAATGGTAGGTACAGAGAGATGCAAGACCGCGAGGTGGAGCAAAACTCAAAAACCTATCCCAGTTCGGATTGTAGGCTGCAACTCGCCTACATGAAGCCGGAGTTGCTAGTAATCGCGAATCAGAATGTCGCGGTGAATACGTTCCCGGGCCTTGTACACACCGCCCGTCACACCATGAGAGCTGACAACACCCGAAGTCTGTGAGGTAACCTGTAAAGGAGCCAGCGGCCGAAGGTGGGGTTAGTGATTGGGGTGAAGTCGTAACAAGGTAGCCGTAGGAGAACCTGCGGCTGGATCACCTCCTTTCTAAGGATAATACAGACAGGTAATGCTGTCTGAAAGACTGGTTGTTTAGCCTCTGTTTAATTTTGAAGAATTATTATGTATCGACTAGATATGCCGGTATGTTTAAGTGAATCTTCAAAAATGGGGGTATAGCTCAGCTGGGAGAGCACCTGCCTTGCACGCAGGGGGTCAAGGGTTCGAATCCCTTTATCTCCACCATTTGTTCTTTGAAAATTGCACAGTGAAGAATCGTTAAACAATCGCAATTGTTTAACAAATAAAAGTAAAGCTAAAGGTAAATTACTTATACGAAAGTATATTTAACACCTTTGTAACTTTAAAGATTGAAACTAGAAAATTGATAGTAATGAGCAATTCGAGGAAAGGCTTGAATGAGGAGCGGAATTTACTGACTGGTAAATGAGCACCGCAATGAAAGACTTGACGAAGAAGTACGAAGTTAATAGCAATTTTTGGTATAGGTCAAGCTACAAAGGGCGCATGGTGAATGCCTTGGCACCAGAAGCCGAAGAAGGACGCGATAAGCTGCGATAAGCTTTGGGTAGGCGCAAATAGCCAGTGATCCAGAGATTTCCGAATGGGGCAACCCACATTACGAGCAGTAATGTACTGTAAACTGAATCCATAGGTTTATAGAGGTATACCCGGGGAACTGAAACATCTAAGTACCCGGAGGAAGAGAAAGAAAAATCGATTTTCTAAGTAGCGGCGAGCGAAAGGGAAAGAGCCCAAACCAGGAACTTGTTCCTGGGGTTGCGGATAGACCATAAATACTGCGATTTTTTAACTGAAGAGAGCTGGAAGGCTCCGCCGTAGAAGGTAAAAGCCCTGTAAGTGAAAAGGAAGAGCAGTCAGGTCTAATCCAGAGTACCACGAGACACGTGAAACCTTGTGGGAAGCAGGGAGGACCACCTCCCAAGGCTAAATACTAACTGGTGACCGATAGTGAAGCAGTACCGTGAGGGAAAGGTGAAAAGAACCCCGGAAGGGGAGTGAAATAGAACCTGAAACCGTGTGTCCACAATCAGTCGAAGCACTTTTATGTGCGACGGCGTGCTTTTTGTAGAACGAGCCAGCGAGTTACGATGTGTAGCAAGGTTAAATACTTAAGGTATGGAGCCGAAGGGAAACCGAGTCTGAATAGGGCGAGAAGTTGCATGTCGTAGACCCGAAACCGGGTGACCTATCCATGGACAGGTTGAAGCGGAAGTAAAATTCCGTGGAGGACCGAACCACGTTGGTGTTGAAAAACCATGGGATGAGCTGTGGATAGCGGAGAAATTCCAATCGAACTCGGAGATAGCTGGTTCTCCTCGAAATAGCTTTAGGGCTAGCGTTTTGAATGAGTAATGGAGGTAGAGCACTGAATGGGCTAGGGGCTGACAACAGTTACTGAACCCTATCAAACTCCGAATGCCATATACTTGAATCAAAGCAGTCAGACTACGAATGATAAGATCCGTGGTCAAAAGGGAAACAGCCCAGACCATCAGCTAAGGTCCCAAAGTGTAAGTTAAGTGGAAAAGGATGTGGGATTTCTAAGACAACTAGGATGTTGGCTTAGAAGCAGCCACTCATTTAAAGAGTGCGTAATAGCTCACTAGTCGAGAGATCCTGCGCCGAAGATGTCCGGGGCTAAAACTTACCACCGAAGCTATGGATTGATACGTAAGTATCAGTGGTAGAGGAGCTTCCTGTATGGATTGAAGTCGTACCGAAAGGAGCGGTGGACTGTACAGGAGTGAGTATGCTGGCATAAGTAGCGAGAAATAAGTGAGAATCTTATTGGTCGAAAACCTAAGGTTTCCTGAGGAAGGCTCGTCCGCTCAGGGTTAGTCGGGGCCTAAGCCGAGGCCGAAAGGCGTAGGTGATGGACAATCGGTTGATATTCCGATACCGCCAAGCTTCCGTTATTACAAATGGGATGACGCAGGAGGATAAGATGTGCGCACTATTGGATGTGTGTCTAAGCATCTAGACAGACTAGACAGGCAAATCCATTTAGTCAATGTTGAGGTGTGATGGGGAGCCCTTATGGGCGAAGTATCTGATTCCACGCTGCCAAGAAAAGTCTCTATGGAGGAAGCCCGCGCCCGTACCGCAAACCGACACAGGTAGGTGAGGAGAGAATCCTAAGACCAGCGGAAGAATTGTTGTCAAGGAACTCGGCAAATTGACCCCGTAACTTCGGGAGAAGGGGTGCCTACGCAAGTAGGTCGCAGAGAATAGGCCCAAGCAACTGTTTAGCAAAAACACAGGTCTCTGCTAAAGCGAAAGCTGAAGTATAGGGGCTGACGCCTGCCCGGTGCTGGAAGGTTAAGGGGAATACTTAGCGCAAGCGAAGGTATGAACTTAAGCCCCAGTAAACGGCGGCCGTAACTATAACGGTCCTAAGGTAGCGAAATTCCTTGTCGGGTAAGTTCCGACCCGCACGAATGGCGTAATGATTTGGGCACTGTCTCGACAACAAATCCGGCGAAATTGTATTGCGAGTGAAGATGCTCGCTACCCGCGATTGGACGGAAAGACCCCGTAGAGCTTTACTGTAGCTTAGCATTGAATTTCGGTATTGTCTGTACAGGATAGGTGGAAGACTTGGAAGCAAGGGCGTCAGCCTTTGTGGAGTCAACCTTGGGATACCACCCTGACAGTACTGGGATTCTAACCGGCGGCCATGAAACTGGTCACGGGACACAGCTCGGTGGGCAGTTTGACTGGGGCGGTCGCCTCCAAAAAAGTAACGGAGGCGCCCAAAGGTTCCCTCAGAACGGTTGGAAATCGTTCGAAGAGTGCAAAGGCAGAAGGGAGCCTGACTGCGACACAAACAAGTGGAGCAGGGACGAAAGTCGGGCTTAGTGATCCGGTGGTTCCTCGTGGGAGGGCCATCGCTCAACGGATAAAAGCTACCTCGGGGATAACAGGCTGATCTCCCCCAAGAGTCCACATCGACGGGGAGGTTTGGCACCTCGATGTCGGCTCGTCGCATCCTGGGGCTGAAGTAGGTCCCAAGGGTTGGGCTGTTCGCCCATTAAAGCGGCACGCGAGCTGGGTTCAGAACGTCGTGAGACAGTTCGGTCCCTATCCGTCGCGGGCGTAGGAAATTTGAGAGGAGCTGTCCTTAGTACGAGAGGACCGGGATGGACTGACCTCTGGTGCACCAGTTGTTCCGCCAGGAGCACAGCTGGGTAGCTATGTCAGGACGGGATAAACGCTGAAAGCATCTAAGCGTGAAGCCCACCTCAAGATAAGATTTCCCATAGCATAAGCTAGTAAGACCCCTTGAAGAACACAAGGTTGATAGGTTAGAGGTGTAAGCATGGTAACATGTTCAGCTGACTAATACTAATAGGTCGAGGGCTTGACCAAAGAATAGTTAACAGTGTAGAGTTGAGAATTAAGAGTTAATGATGATTTTCACTAGCGTGAAAATCTAAAATTTAATTAATTGAACTCTATAATAAAAGCGATACTTAGCACTGTGCAATTTTCAGAGAATAATATTCTCATAGAGTTAATAATTTATTGTGTATAAAGTTATTAGTTAATATAATTAACGTTTTTTCGACGCTAGGAGAAAAAACAACCATAACTCTTAGCTATTAATTCTTAACTCTCAACTAAATAAAATCTGGTGATTATGACGTAAAGGTAACACCCGTTCCCATTCCGAACACGAAGGTTAAGCTTTACAGTGCTGATGGTACTGCACGGGAGACTGTGTGGAAGAGTAAGTCGTCGCCAGGTAATTAAAAAAGCTCCGCTTTTTCAGCGAACATTGAATTTAGTCCTAAAAAAAGCACGAAATATTTCAGCATTTTATGAAATACTTCGTGCTTTTTTCTTTTTTATGTGCCCCTTAAAGCTTACTGCTCCGTTAGGAGCTTTATGATTCGCTTGATGTTAACAGTAAATATCGTAAGTGCTCCTTGCATCTGCATGCCAATTAAGCCCGACGATACTGCTACATCATAGCCGGGCTGATGCTTGAGTTCACTATTTTTAGCTTCAATCATATATCTTTCTCTTGCTCGTTGCTTAAAATATTCAGTTTCTTGAAAAGCCATCTGCTCTTTATGAATATCCGATTTTATAGATACAGAATAGGTTTTAGATTTGGAACCTTCTTTGTAGCAACCACCTCGTTGTGAGCAATACTTACATTTTTTAACATCAAAGTAGTACGTAGTAACTTGATTTTTACTTTGGCCTTTCTTGCCCTATCGGGCTTTTCTTATAGCCATATGCCCGGCAGGGCAAACAAACATCCCAGCATCCTTGTTGAATTGGAATTCATCCTCTTTCTTACGACTTCCACACGAAACCATTGGATTAAGCTTTGAAATTAGTATTATTTCATTTTCTTTTGCATACTCTAAATTTCCTTTTTCTGAATAAGCAGTATCACCAATTATCTCATCAACTATTATACCTGCTTCTTGACTCTTTTCGATCAAGCTTTGAAGTTCCTTACCATCAGTTTTTTCTCCTGTTGTAATGACATTATCTGTGATGATACGTTCTTCACTCATTACAATGTGTGTTTTATATCCAAAGAATGAGGAATCCTCTGTCTTATGCCCTATACGGGCGTCCTCGTCCGTTGAGAGCGTTAAATTCTCAAGATCATCTTCAATAGCCTCATTCAAATAATTGAGTCGTTGTTTAACCTTTTCATATACTGCTAGCTCAGGTGTAGATTCCACAACATTTACTAAGTCTTTACAATATTCAATAATCTCCTCAAGTTTATCGCTTGTTATTTTTTGGGAAAATTTTTCTTTCATTTCACTATTGATTGTGTAAATCTCTTTTCTTAAGGATTTTGCTCGTTCCAGTAAAACCTCTTGAGCAGACTTCTGGT
Source organism: Clostridium magnum DSM 2767 (assembly GCF_001623875.1). GTDB lineage: Bacteria > Bacillota > Clostridia > Clostridiales > Clostridiaceae > Clostridium_AM > Clostridium_AM magnum. Next base: position 807,815 of record NZ_LWAE01000002.1, read on the forward strand.
TATATCTTGCCTTAGTATGTGTGGCATTAACAATAAGAGTTTTGCTTATCAAAACTCCCTTAGCAATAGCGATTTCTACTGTTTTCTTGATTAATAAGTCTAGTAAGTTCGTATCTTTTAAACGTAGCTTTCTAAACTTGGTTAATGTGCTAGGGTGAATCAAATTAACTTCATCTGGTGCTAAGTTTAAGAAGTATTTAAATGACATATCGTTAAGTGTTCTTGAAACTACATCCTCATCGGATAATTCATAGGTAGTCTTTAATATGAGGTACTTAAATAGCATGATAGGATCTTTGGCACCACGTATCATGTCGACACTGTAATTTTCCAGTAGTTCATCGTAGATGAACGAAAAATCAACTAAATCATTAAGCTTTCTTAAAAAATTGTCCTTTGGAATTATAATGTCATACAATCCTTGATAAGCACTCACCACAAATTGCTGTTGACCCTTTATCATTTAATTCATCCCTCTCAATCAATAATATAAATTATTTCTAAGTTATATATTCGACGTATCTCTCGTAAATCCTTTTTGTTAAGGTGTTTTATGGATGAAAAAGTAAAAACGCCATCACTTTTGTGATGACGATTCAACATTGCCAGTTTTTCAGTGGCCTCGCAATTGCTTAGCGCTTTTTTACGTTATAAAACTACATTTCTTTTTTGTTAGAAATGCCTTATATGAAATATGGAAGTATTAGTATAGTAATTTGATAAATTATGGTATAATGATTTTAAGTTAATTCATGTGTGGATTAGAAGGAGTGTATAGAAGAATATAGGGATTCACTTGCCTTATTCGATTTATACATCCTTTTTTTATTATTACACCACAATATCCTTATTATTACAGTAAGTTTTGATTTAAAATAGACATGGGGGGTCAAAATTGCATAAAAAATTTTCCATTAGTAAAAGGAAAAAAAGTAAGGAATTAAATCCATTACTTGATAATAATTCAATAAAAGTTATAATTGCTGGCTGTGTTGCAATTGCCATAGCAATGATTATTATGAGCATTACAAGCATGATTATAACAAGAAATGCTGTAATTCATAAACTAAAGTCAACTGACATTTATAATTTGGCAAGAAGTATAAGCGGAGTTATAGATGGAAAAATTGAAAAATCACTAGAAACATCACTTACACTAGCAGATGATCCAACAATTATAAAATGGATTGAAAGTAGCGATGAAGATAAACAATCGGAAAGAATCGTACAAAGCAAGATGGGTAATATCGTAAATGATTTAGGATATGATACCTCCTTTTTAGTAAGTAATAAAACAAATAACTATTGGTCCTATCATAATAAAAAGTTTGAACTTTTAGACGTTGTATCAAAGGAAGATCCAAATGATAAATGGTACTTTAATACCATCAATATGAAAAAAAGATATGCAATAAATATTGATTCAAACAGTGAACTACACAATACCTTTCTATGGATTAATACATTGGTAGGCGATATTTATAATCCAATAGCAGTAACGGGAATTGGGATGGATTTAGGATCTGTTATAGGTGAGCTTATAGCAGAGGAAAGCAAAAATGAAGTGAAAAACGATATTTGGCTTGTAAATGAAAGTAATATTATAAGTCTTTCAAAAAACTCTGAGTACATAAATAAAAATTTATCTGATTATATTCCTGATTCTTTGGCAAGCACAATCGGAAAACATGGTAATTTAGATGACAAAGAGTTTGAGGTTTCTGAATATAAAAACACCAAAGGAGAAATTTATGACCTAGCATTTAAGGGGATAAAGGGCTGTGGTTGGAAGATAATCGTTAGAATACCGCGAACAGAAAGTTTAAGCGTTATGAATGCCATTACTGTAAATACAGTTATGTCCTGCTTTTTAATAATATTAATAATGGTTATAATATTCTATTTAATTTCAAAAAAAATAGCAGATCCATATAAAAGGGCATTGATTTTGAATCAAGAATTGGAAAAAAAGGTAGAGGAGCGTACAAAAGAGCTTCAAGAAAAAAATGCTAAGATTCAAGATAGTATTGAATATGCAAAAATGATTCAGGATACAATACTTCCTTCTCATTCAGAAATGAATATAACTCTGAAGGATTACTTTATAATTTCAAAACCAAGAGATATTGTTGGAGGAGACTTCTACTGGATGAAAACTTATAAGGATCATTTCTTATTATTGGTAGGAGATTGTACAGGCCATGGAGTTCCCGGTGCATTAATGACCACTGCAGTTACTGCAATGCTCAATCATATAGTAGATGAAATCAATAATGATAATCCATCAATAATCTTGCAGGAACTAGACAGGCTTATTAAGCAGTCCTTTAGAGCAGACAGTACTAATGAAAATATTGAGTATGGATTGGATGCAGGTATTCTATATGTGTCAAAGGAAAAAGAAATTTTATTTTCGGGTGCAAAAATTTCTGCTATTATTGTAGATGAAAATGGTGTGAAAGAAATAAAACCAGGAAGGAAAACAATAAACTGTAAAAAAAGTAATAAAGAAATACCTTTTAAAAATTATGAAATTAAATATAATCCTGGTGCAACAATATACATGGCAACAGATGGAATAACTGATCAAGTAGGTGGCGAAAAGCGCCTACCATATGGTAAGAAAAAGCTTATGGCATCAATTGAAGAAGTTAAAAATTTCAAAATGAAGGAACAGGCTGATATTATTATACATTCATTTGAAAATTATTATGGGAATGAAATGCTTAGAGATGATATAACGATATTAGGCTTTAAATTATAATATTTTAAGGGGGTTTTTTTGTGGAACTATCATTATATAATTTGTACAAGGATTTGAAGGCAAAGAAAATTCTTTTTTGCTATAGTGGTCCTATTGACCAAGCAAGTATTGAAGGAGTGGGAAGTACCCTTCGTAAAAATCTTGAAATTGAAGAAGCAGGTAATGTTACAACAATATCTGTGTTTTCTATATTTGTAGAACAGGTTCAAAATGTATTAAATTACTCTGCCGAAAAGCTAGGTAAGTCAGAAGAAGATGAGGATGATCTTAAAGTGGGAATAGTTGTAATCGGACATGAACAAAATGGAGATTACTTCATATACTGCGGGAATCGTATATATAATGAGGATATTCCAAGGATGTCTGAAAATATAGATCTTGTTAAGAACCTAAATAAGGATGAGTTAAAAGCATTATATAAAGAACGAAGAAGGATGGAAGCTGCTCCTGGTAGTAAAGGAGCTGGGCTTGGACTAATTGAAATGGCTCGAAAATCTTTAAAACCTATAGAGTATTCCTTTGAAAAAATCGATGACGTTTTTTCATTTTTTAGCATCAAAGTTATGGTAGGGAGGTAATGACATGGAGAACTTAATAATTGAAAAAACAAAATCAACACCTGGAATAAACTTTGATGCGGCTTCAGGACTGATGCAACTAAAAGGTGAGTCTTTTCCAGAAAATGTTGTCAAGTTTTATGCACCAGTAATTGATTGGATTAAGGATTACTTAAGTTGTGAAACAAAGGAAATAACACTAGAATTTGAAATTATATATTTTAACAGCAGTACTTCGAAGGTATTCATGACAATTTTTGATTTACTTGACGAAGAAGTTGCTAATGGTAAAAGTATAAAGGTTAAATGGCTCTGTGACAGTGAAAATGAAACTGCAATTGAATGCGGAGAAGAGTTCCAAGAAGATGTTAAACTTCTTCCATTTGAAATTGAGACTTTTTAATTGGAGGAAATAAATGAATAACATTTTTTCGAAGGAAGAGAATATTATTTCAAATGCTGAAAAACTAATTTCTTTAAAACATTTTAAGTCAATTGAGGATGAAGTGAATTATACAAATCTACTTAACGAATATAAAGAGCTTTTAAAACAAATGATGAAAATGATAAAAATGTCTGATAAAACTCAATTAGATCTTAAAACTATATCTGATAACTTTGAAATAATTTCTCAGATAGATGTTCTTACAGGACTTTACAACAGAAGATATTTTAATGAAGCCTATGATAGAGAATGGAAAAATTCTATCCTAGTAAAGACGCCAATTTCCCTTGTAATGATAGATGTTGATTATTTTAAAAAATATAATGATACTTATGGTCATTTAAAGGGTGATGAATGTCTTGCAGCTATAGCGAAAGAGGTTAAACAAAGTACGAGAAAATCTAGAGATATTGTTTCACGCTTTGGTGGGGAAGAGTTTATTATGATTCTACCGGAAACTGATATTAATAGTGCTGTATTGCTTGCAAAAGAACTACTAAAAGCCGTTAAAGATCTAAATATAGCCCACGAAAGTTCTCCAATAGATAAAAGAATAACTTTATCTATTGGAGTAGCATCAATGATTGCAAATGAAAATGTCAATATGGACATATTTTTAAAAATGGCTGACGATGCATTATATGAAGCTAAAAATAATGGGCGAAACTGCATTAAAATATACATTCCAGCGGTGTAAGTTTTGTTATAGAAGTACAAAGCTTGTAAATTAGTACTCTTATTCCTCAATAAACTTTATTAATTCTTCATGTAACCAAGAATTTGCAATTGCTGCAGTAGCCCATCCTGACGCATGCAGTCCCAATTGGAAGAACCAATCTGAGAAGGACTTAGTTATATACTGAAAGAAAAAGATCTCTCCAAATCTTTGCAACATCTTAGGACGGTCATTGTATGTTCCTTGAATAATTTCATTCACAGCTTCTTTTTCTAAACCATATGGAAAACATGAACGTTTTATGAGGCTAGGAGCTGCTGCTACAAAAAGTGCAAGTTTAGATACTTCATATTCACTGTGTCTAGCCATGTATCTAATGGCAATCGCTCCTCCTGTAGAGTGCCCTGCTAGTGTAAAATTTTTTTGTTTAAGTACTTCCACTACTTCTAAAACATCATCCGATAATCGATTATAAGAGCATCCTGTAAAAGGCTTATCTGACTTGCCAAATCCTCTCTGGTCTATACCAACACATCTATATCCCATTTTAGCAAGCTGATCAAACTGATATTCAAACAGCTTATGACTTCCAGGCCACCCGTGTAGAAACAAGATTGTCTTCTTACCTTCTAGATTAAGATCCTCTACATAAATTTTTACATTTGATTCTACTTTAACATAATACCCCATATAAATACGTTGATTTTAAAATTTTATCATTATCATCCTACTCTCTTAGTGATAAATAGGTGAATCACATATTTGATTTAATTGATTTTATCGTATAAAAAGATGTAATAAAGGGAACAATACGTTAGATACAAAAATAGGAGGTGACCGTATGAAACAACAAAGTTTAGCATTACATGAAACAATGGAGGTACATGAAATGCTTAATCTCAAAACTGTTTCCATGACTACATCTAAAATGATGGAAGGTGTTGTATTTGACCAAGATCTTAAAGCTTTATTAGAGAAGGATGTACAACAATCTATAGGAGCAATAAATGATTTGCAACGTCTATTAAAAAAGGCACCAAAAATAGAATAGGGGGTAAAAAATAGATGATTAATGATTATTTAGAACTTAGAAATGCAGAAGGAATGCCTAGACTTGTTGATGCAACTATGGCACTCAGTTTTTTGCTATCAGCAAAAAGTGCAGTAAGAAATTGTGCCCTTGCACTAGGTGAAGCTGTCACACCGGAAGTAAGAACAGTGTTAAAGAATCAGTTGAATAACGCAATCAATATGCATGAAGAAATATCTAATATGATGATTAATAAAGGATGGTTCCACCCTAATAATTTAGATAAACAATTTCAAATGGATATAGAATCATCTCAAACAGCAGTTCAGATAGCTAGTTTAGATCTCTTCCCTGGGGACACAAGTAGACTTGGTACTTTTGCAACACCAGAAAAATGATTTAGGAGGTAACAGAAATAATGAAAGCTGTAACATTTCAAGGTATAAAGAATGTGAAGGTTAAAGATGTTCAAGCACCTAAGATTCAAAAATCAGACGATATTATAGTTAAGCTTACAAGTACAGCTATATGTGGATCAGATTTGCACTTGATTCATGATATGGTTCCCAATATTCATCAAGATTATATTATAGGTCATGAACCTATGGGAATTGTTGAAGAAGTAGGTCCAGAGGTTACAAAGGTAAAAAAAGGGGATAGAGTAATTGTACCTTTCAATGTAAGCTGTGGTGAATGTTTTTTTTGCAAGCATGATTTAACATGTATGTGCGATAACTCAAACCCTAATGGTGAAAATGGGGGATTTTTCGGATATTCAGAAACCTTTGGGGGATATCCTGGGGGGCAAGCTGAATTCATGAGAGTTCCTTATGGTAATTTTACTCCTTTCCGTATTCCAGATGATTGTGAGGTAGAGGATGAAAAATTGTTGCTAATGTCAGATGCTATGGCTACTGCTTACTGGAGTGTAGAAAATGCCGGTGTAAAAAAAGGTAATACAGTGATTATACTTGGCTGTGGTCCAATAGGACTTTTAGCACAAAAATTTGCATGGCTGCATGGTGCAGAGAGAGTTATAGCCGTTGACTACATAGATTACCGACTAGAACATGCAAAGAAACATAATAAAGTTGAAATAGTAAATTTTGAACAACATCAAAATACTGGTGAGTATTTAAGAGAAATTACTCATGGTGGAGCAGATATTGTTATAGATTGTGTAGGAATGGATGGAAAGATGACACCATTGGAGTTTTTAGGTTCTGGCGTAAAGCTTCAAAGTGGAGCTCTAGGTGCTTTTATCATGGCTACTCAAGCGGTTAGAAAAGGTGGAATGATACAAGTAACAGGAGTTTACGGAGGCAGATATAATGCTTTTCCTTTCGGTGATATAATGAATCGAAACATTAATATAAGAACAGGGCAGGCTCCTGTAATTCCATATATGCCAAAGCTCTATAGTTTACTTACAGAAGGAAAAGTTGATCCAAGTGATATTATTACACATAGATTACCACTGGATAAGGCTGAATATGGATATGAAGTTTTTGACACAAAAACTGATGGATGTATTAAGGTTGTTCTTAAGACATAAATAATAAGAGAACTAAAGTGAAAATGAAGGCTTAATTCCTACTATAAAGATGGAAAGTTAAAATAGGACTATAGATTAAAGTTGAGGAGATGGTATTATGAATCAACATGGAATGGCGCCACATGAGAGTATTGAGTTACATGAACTTTTAACATTTAAGAATGTTTGCCTTACAAAGGCCCTTACTATGTCTTTATTAGCTTCTGATGATGAATTAAAATCAATCTTAAAACAGGATGCTGCCTCAACACAGCAGCATATTGAAGAACTAAGAGGATTTATAGAGCAGTCTGATATGAACGGAATAAGTAATTCAGACAACAAACAACAATAAATAAATCATAGAAAGATGGTGAAATTATGAATGCAATAATTGAAAGTCTTACTGGAATGAATAAGATGAGTGATCAAGTTATCGCCACAGATTTTTTAATATCAGCTAAAAATGGAATAGTCAACTATGCGGCTGCAATAACAGAAACAAAATCGCCAGAGGTAAAGGCAGTGCTAAGAAAACAGTTAGATGCTGCTATTTTAACCCATGAAACTATTACAAGTTATATGATGAAAAAAGGATACTATCAACCTTATGACTTAGAAGAGCAGTTTAAAGTGGACTTAAAGACAACTGATACAGCTTTAAGTCTTACAGAAAGAATGATTTAGAATTCTGTGTATAGCAAGTAATTGTATCAAGGCTTATCTGAGATCTGAATCTCCAAGGGGGTTAATAATAAAGCAAATAACAATTGAAAAAGTTTGATAAAATTTCAATATTAAAATTATACAGAATATATTGACAATATCATTGTGTTCTATTATAATTATTTTATAGTAACTAATTAGTTATCAAAAAATATTAAGTTAACACATACTTTTAGTTTTTAAAATAGCTATTTTTAAACTGAAAGTAAATATAAAGAGAAGAGAGGTGAATCCACCAAAACAGTACGTAAATCCAAATGTATGATTAAATTAATTTTTAAATCAAGATCTCAGATTGAAGCTATTTAAAAAATTCTAACTCAACAATTTTAGTTATTAGATTAAAGTTATATGTCCTTATGTCCATTTAAAAGTTCAATATTTAGCTATTTGTTGTAGCCTATAGGTTTAGTTCAGAGGATTCAAGTTAGAAAAAATATGAAAATAGTCAGTAAATTTAAATCCGAGTCAATAAGAATTCAATATTAATGTGTTATAGAAATTTTTCTTACTATAGTGAGGATTGAGTTACAAAGTTAATTAGTCAAGTTAAATTGAAAAATTTATATGTTACATTTAGGAAAATTGTTTAAGGTGATTATTATTTGAAAAATAGGTTTGTAAAAAGATAGAAACCAGAGTACCTAATTTAGTATTGTAGGTAATCTGGTTTCTGTTTTATTTTTTTGGGATTATAGCGAAATTTACGTAAAATTTTGTATGTAATGCTATGATTTTTTAGCAGATATTTAATATAATTATTTCATAATAACTATAAAATGAATAATTTAATCAATTTAGTCTTTTTTTAATATCAATAATTCAGTATTTTAAACTAAAAACTTGCACTCTATCATAAGTTCAATAATTACGAATATTAGAATTATTGTATCGATAAAATTACTATGCTAAAGTTAATTCAGTGATAATTTTAATATGGTATTTTTAAAACGTTTTCATTAGTAAATAAATAAAATTATCATAGATTGCCAATAAAAATGTGAAAAAAATATTTCTTAAAAAGATTGACACGGGCAAAATCCTGTGATAATATCTTTATAAATTAATAATACATAAAACGACAAAATAAATAAAATTCCGAAAAATGATGACGAAGACAGAACTATCGCAAGATTAAGTACAGAGAACGGGGTATGCTGAGAACCGGATTAATCAGATAGCAATGATCACTTCTGAGTTGTGTGACTGAACTTTAGTAAGTCATAACGCAGGGCTGCGTTAACAAGCCAAGGTTTAATTGAACCTGATAATGCTATTGCTGTGAGGTAATAGTGAAGTAGAGTGGTACAGCGTAAAAATCGCCTCTACGTGGATTAATATACACGTAGGGGTTTTTTTATACATTAATTTTCAATAAAGTGGACAACTTCTTTGAAGATTAGAATAAGTTTATCGTCAGATAATACTTAAGATAAAAATATTATAAAAAGAGGAGAGATTTAACATGAGAAAAAAAATATCAATACTATTAGCGGCATTATTCGTAACAGGTTCATTGGCGGGATGTGGAAAAAATACAGCGACATCCGGTAAGTCAGATACAATAAAGGTAGGACTTAACTATGAGTTATCAGGACCCGTTGCTACATATGGACAAAGTTTAACTGATGGAATTACTTTAGCTGTTGAAGAAATAAACAAAAATGGTGGAGTTTTAGGTAAACAAATAGAAACAGTTAAAGTTGATAATAAGTCAGAAAATGCTGAGTCAGCTAACGTAGCTACAAAACTTGCTACAAGAGATAAAGTTGTTGCAATACTTGGGGCAGCTACTTCAGGAAATACAAAAGCAGCAGCACCAATTGCAGTGCAAAATAAAGTACCTTTAATATCAGCATCAGCTACTGCAGACGATGTTACAGTAGATAGTAATGGAAAAGTAAGAGAATATGTATTTAAAACTTGCTTTAGTGATTCTTTCCAAGGAGTTGGAATGGCTAACTTTGCATACAATGATCTTGGTAAAAAGAATGTAGCTTTACTTGTAGATAGTACTAGTGATTACAGTAAGGGACTTACAAAAAGCTTTAAGGAAACTTATACTAAACTTGGTGGACAAATTGTAACAGAACAAGCTTACCAAGCAAAAGAAACAGATTTTAAAGCAGTTCTTACAAAGATTAAAGGAGCAAATCCAGACGTAATATTTCTTCCAGGTTACTATGAAGAAGTTGGTCTAATAGTTAAACAAGCTAGAGAATTAGGACTTAATGTACCTGTACTTGGAGGAGACGGTTATGATTCACCAAAACTTGCAGAGTTAGCAGGAAAAAGTGCTTTAAATGGTGTTTATTACACAAATCATTACTCTTCAAAAGATACTTCAGCAGAAGTAGTAAAATTCAGAGAAGTATTCAAAGCTAAATACAATAAGGAACCAGATGCATTCAATGCTTTAGGGTATGACTTAGCATACTTATTAGCAGATGCTACAAAGAGAAGTGGAGAAGCAAATCCAGAGAAAATTAAGGATGCTCTTGCTGCAACTAAAGAATTCAAGGGTGTTACAGGTACTGTTACTATAGACAAAAATCATAATCCTATAAAATCAATAACTGTACTTGAAATGAAAGATGGCGAGCAAACATTCGTAAAGAAAGTATTACCACAATAATATTGAAAAATATTTATATCGGGTAGAAGTCTTACTCTACCCGACTTATTATTAGGCAATGAATATAATTTAAAAAGGAAGTGAAAAAAGTGCAACAGTTTTTACAACAGCTAATAAACGGTCTCTCTTTAGGAAGTATATATGCATTGATTGCATTAGGATATACAATGGTATACGGAATAATAAATCTTATAAATTTTGCTCATGGTGACATATACATGTTAGGGGCCTATATAGGATTTGCACTTACAACATTTTTTCATCTAGGATTTTTTCCAGCATTAATTATATCTATGTTGCTTTGTGCAATTCTTGGTATCATCATTGAAAAAGGGGCATACAAGCCAATAAGAAACTCTACCAGAATAGCAGCATTGATAACAGCAATAAGCGTATCTTTATTTTTAGAATATGGAACTATGTATTTTGTAAATGCAGAAACTAGAACATTCCCGCAAGTGCTTGCAAGTAAAAGCATAAAGCTATTTAATGGGGGAGTGGTACTAAATACTACAGATATATACATCATACTAATAACAGTTGTTTTAATGGTATTACTTCAATATGTAATACACAAAACAAAAACTGGTAAGGCTATGAGAGCAGTAGCTATGGATAAGGAAGCTGCTCAATACATGGGAATAAGTGTTGATAACACTGTATCAGTAACCTTTGCTATCGGATCTGCTCTTGCTGGGGCGGCAGGAGTACTAGTTGGAGTATATTATAACTCTATAAATCCTCTTATGGGGGTTGTTCCAGGGCTTAAAGCTTTTATAGCAGCGGTAATTGGCGGTATAGGTATTATACCGGGAGCAGTATTTGGAGGTTATTTCTTAGGAATGACAGAGACTATGGTAAGTGCTTATGGGGGCTCATTATATAAAGATGGAGTAGCTTTTGCTATTTTAATAATAATACTTTTAATAAAGCCTAATGGTTTATTAGGACGTAATGTCAAAGAGAAGGTATAGGAGGGGTAGCATGAAAATACTAAATAAAAGAAATATTTTGGGAGCATTCATGGTGGTTTTCCTATATATACTAGGACAAGCATTGATAAGTGCTGACATTATGGATTCATATGTATTACTTAATATAGTAGTAATAGGAATAAATATAATATTAGCAGTTAGTCTTAATCTTATTACAGGTTTTACAGGTCAATTTTCACTAGGACATGCAGCATTTATGGCTATCGGAGCCTATGTTTCAGCTGTAGTTACTGCAAAACTATCTATGCCATTTGGGGCTGGTATTATTTTAGGAGCGGTAACTGCCGCATTAGCAGGTATTGTTATAGGTATTCCTACATTAAGATTAAAAGGTGACTACCTAGCAATAGCTACATTAGGATTTGGAGAAATTGTTAGAATCATAATCCTTAATAATGAATATGTAGGGGGAGCCAGTGGTTTAAATGATATTCCTCAGAATACTACTTGGACATGGTTATATGTTGTTACCGCTGCTACAATCATACTTATAAAGAATTTTATAAATTCAAAAAGTGGAAGAGCGTGTATTGCTATAAGAGAGAATGAAATTGCTGCTGAAGCTATGGGTGTTAATACTACCTTTTATAAGGTACTTGCCTTCACTGTTGGGGCTTTCTTTGCGGGAGCTGCAGGATCTTTATATTCAGGTTATTTTTACTTTATAAAACCAGATGCCTTTGGGTTTATGAAATCTATTGATATACTTGTTATTGTTGTATTTGGAGGCATGGGCAGTATTAGTGGTTCTGTTGTAGGTGCTATTGCACTTTCTTTAATATCCTTAGCCCTTCAAGGTGTACCAGAACTTAGAATGATAATATATTCTGTTATACTATTCACTATAATGGTTTATAGACCTCAAGGTCTTATGGGTAATGTTAAGTTCAAGATATTCAAGAAGGGAGGAGCAAAGAATGTTAGCGTTGAAGGTAAATAATTTATCTAGATTTTTCGGAGGAGTAAAGGCTGTATCTGGGGTGAATATGAGCATAGAGCATGGTGAAATCGTAGGATTAATTGGACCTAATGGAGCAGGGAAAACTACTCTTTTTAATCTTCTTACAGGCATATATTCTCCATCAGAAGGTGATGTGGTTTATAACTTCGATAAGGAAACATCTATAAAAAATATGAAGCCTTATAACATTGCAGCTTCAGGAGTATCAAGAACTTTCCAAAATATAAGACTTTTTGGTGAGATGACTGTAGGAGAAAATGTACGAGTAGGTCTTCATAAGAATACTAAATATGGAGTGTTTTCTTCTTTCTTTAGAACACCAGCCTTTTATAGAGAAGAAAAAATTGCTGATGAAAAGATAATGGAGCTACTTGAAGTTTTCAATCTTGCAGACAAAAAAGACGAATTAGCAAAAAATTTACCTTATGGAGAACAAAGAAGGCTTGAGATAGCAAGGGCCCTTGCTTCAAATCCTAAGGTTCTTCTTCTTGATGAACCGGCAGCAGGTATGAATCCTAATGAAACAAAAGAGCTGACAGACCTTATAATGTGGATAAGAGATAAGTTTAATATTACTGTTATACTTATAGAGCACGATATGTCCCTTGTAATGACGGTATGCAGCAGAATATATGTATTAGAATATGGACAACTTATTGCAGAGGGAAATCCAGAAGAAATAAAGAATAACCCTAAAGTTATTAAGGCTTATCTTGGAGGTGAAGACGAGGAATGTTAGAATTAGTTGATGTAAATGTATATTATGGAGCAATTCATGCACTTAAAGGAATAAACCTGAAGGTAAATGAGGGTGAAATTGTTACCTTAATAGGTGCCAATGGAGCAGGCAAATCTACAACTCTTAAAACCATATCAGGAACCTTGAAACCAAAAAGCGGAAAAGTTTTATTTAAGGGTAATGATGTAAATAAAACAAAAGCACACCAGGTAGTAGGGCTTGGAATATCTCATGTTCCAGAAGGAAGAAGAGTTTTTGCAAGTATGTCTATTATGGAAAATCTAGAAATGGGAGCTTATACAAGGAATGATAAGTCTGAGATCAAGAAGGATTATGATAAGATATTCGAAATGTTTCCTAGACTTTTAGAGCGTAAAAACCAAATGGCAGGGACACTTTCAGGAGGAGAACAACAGATGCTTGCCATAGGACGTGCACTGATGGCAAGACCTAAACTACTTCTTCTAGATGAGCCTTCGATGGGACTTGCACCTTTAATAGTTAAGCAGATTTTTTCTATAATAAAAGATATAAATGAAAGTGGTACTACAGTTTTATTAATAGAGCAGAATGCATCTATGGCACTAAAAATTGCACACAGAGCTTATGTAATACAGAACGGGTGTATTGAAATGGAAGGAAACGCCCAAGAACTATTAAATGATGATAGTGTGAAGAGTGCTTATCTTGGAGCGTAGAAAAACTGTTGCTATTGTTAGAAAACTACTAAGGCACTATAAGGTCTTAGTAGTTTATTTTTGCTTAATTTAATATAAACCTAATGTAAATATGATGTGGTTAAGCAAGAGTTCATATTAAAAAATTAGAAATATGGTCATATTTACAGCAAATCATAAATTAAGTAAAATAAGTATGAAGTGAAATAGCGAAGGAGTAAAACAATATGAGAATTGCATTAATAGGATACGGGGGAGTGGGAAAAGCTTTTATAGAGCTAATTGTAGATAAGAGTTCTAAACTGAAGGAAGAAGGAATTGACTTTGAAGTAGTATACATTATGAATTCAAAGGGAGGAATTTATAATCCAAAAGGAATAGATTGTGCTGAATTATTAGCTGCTTCAAAAGTATGCAAAAATACATTTGAGGATATTAATGAAAATAAAAAAATTACGCCTGATTTTATGTTACAAAGAAAAGATGTAGATTTAATAGTAGAGTTAACATCTACCAATAAAGAAACAGGAGAACCAGCATTAACATATATTTTAAAATCATTGGAAAATAAAATACATGTAGTTACAGGAAATAAAGGACCAATCATACATGGTTATAAAAAATTAGACAAGATTGCAAAAGAAAATGGGGTATATTTAGGAATTGGATGTACCTGTGGAGGAGCCTTACCTTCTGTTAATGGAGGAGTAATAGAAATGGCTGGTTCCCAAATTTATTCTATAGAGGGTGTTTTAAATGGAACAACAAACTACATTCTAAAAGAGATGGAGGACACTGGTTGTACTTATGATATTGCCCTTAAAAAAGCAAAGGATTTCGGAATAGCAGAAGCTAACCCTAGCTTTGATGTAGAAGGATGGGATACTGCATTTAAACTGCTTATTCTTACAAATGTAATTATGAAGGAAGAAAAAAAATTATCTGATATAAACATTGAAGGAATTACAGGTTTAAAACCAGAAGATATCAAAATTGCCTTGGAAGAAGGGAAGAGATACAAGCTTATTGGACGGACAACCAGAGAAGGAAAAGAATTAAAGATGGTTGTTAAGCTGGAAAAGGTAGGTAAAGAACATAGTTTTTATAATGTAGATGGCAAAAATAAGGCAGTTAGATATATATCAGATACACTAGGTGAGCTGACATTAATTGGTGGAGCGTCAGGTACTACAGCTGCAGCGGCCTCTATTCTAAGAGATATAATATATATTTGCAAGGTATCTGGAGAATAATAATGAAAGTTTTCTCTTTCCCTTTTTTTTTAATACATAGGTGAAATGGCTCAACAAGTAGTTGGTTACTACAAGTTGAGCCTTAAAATGTTTATGTATAAAGTATTTCATTCACAGCTAATACTTGTCTACAAACAATATTTTAAGATTTTGTAATATGAGTGGTTCCAAAGACATATTTGTGTTTGTTATGTTATTTACTAAATAAAGAACTTTTTATAAAATTTGCCAATGAATTAGAGCAAATTTCAATTTCTTGTAGTATACTTAGTTTAGAATATATTATAAAACAAACTAGCATAATTCAGTAAAAACATTTTAAAATTCTACAACTATATTGTATGAGGGGGATACAACATGGATGTATATGTTGCTAGACAGGCGATATTTGATATTAATAAAGAGGTAATTGCTTATGAACTTCTTTTTAGAAATAATAAAAACAATAAATTCGTTCCTGTAGAAAATTCAAATCCAACTTTAAATGTAATTAGAAACAGTTTTTCAGTTATAGGTTTTGATAAAGTTACAGGAGGAAAACGTGCTTTTATCAATTTTGATGAGGAACTTATAAAGCTAGGACTTATCGAAGCATTTCCAAAAGATTGTA
Source organism: Clostridium magnum DSM 2767 (assembly GCF_001623875.1). Lineage (GTDB taxonomy): Bacteria > Bacillota > Clostridia > Clostridiales > Clostridiaceae > Clostridium_AM > Clostridium_AM magnum. The sequence goes on from NZ_LWAE01000002.1 coordinate 823,417, forward strand.
TTGCTATAGAGGTACTAGAAACAGTACATCCAGATAATAAAGTCGTTGAGTGCTGCAAAAGGTTAAAAGAAAAAGGGTATATTATTGCACTAGATGACTTTCAATATAATGAAGAGTTTGATGAGTTAATGAACTATGTGGATATAATAAAAGTGGATTTTCTTCTTACTAAAGGAAAAGAAAGAAAAGAAATTATGTATAAAATAAGAAATAAAAATGTAAAGTTTCTCGCAGAAAAAGTGGAAACAGAAGAAGATTATAAGGAGGCAGTGAGATATGGTTATTCTTATTTTCAGGGGTATTTTTTCTGTAAGCCAGTAATTATTTCCGGTAAGGATATATCCGGTTACAAATTAACTTACATTAATTTAATTAATGAATTAAATAAAAGTGATGTAAATATTAAAAATGTTGAAAATCTAATTAAGAATGATGTTTCTCTATCCTATAAATTATTAAAGTCTGTAAATTCGGCTTATTATGGGTTTAAAAGAGAGATTACATCTATTGGTGATGCAATAATAATTATTGGAATAGAAGAATTAAAAAAATGGATTTTTATTATCACATTGCAAAACATGGGAGAAGGTAGTGTAGATGAACTTGTAAAATTATCTTTACTTAGAGCTTCTTTTGGAGAACTATTAAGCCGAAGAATACAATATAGAATATCTAGTTTTGATGCCTTTCTGGCTGGGATGTTTTCCTTAATAGATGCATTAATGAATATGCCAATAGAAAAGATTTTAAGCGAGTTACCAGTTTCAAAAGATGTAAAGGAGGCCCTGTTAGAAAAGGATAATATGATTTCTGAATTATTAGAACTAATTATTAAGTATGAAAATGGAGATTGGGAAGAAGTAAATGAATTGTCTCATAAATTTGGACTTGATGAGGATTTTGTAAGCGGTTGCTATTTAGAGGCTGTACAAAGACTTCAAAGTTTAGAAAGCATATGAAAATAATAGGTAAATGCCCTATAGAGTAGACCTAAAAAAGTCTATCTATAGGGTATTTTGTGTATAATGAAATCAAAAGAACTTAGTTCAACTCTCTTCTAGGTATTTTGAAATTTATAATTCTCTCTATTTCTTGCAGAGTTACAGTGTCTTTTGGATCAACAAATAGGCAAGTGTAGCCTTTTTCACCAGCTCTTCCTGTTCTGCCAATACGATGTATATAACCTTCTACACTTTCTGGTATGTCGTAATTATATATATGGCTAACTCCAGTTATGTCCAAGCCTCTAGCCGCCACATCTGTAGCAATTAAATATTGGAAATCACCATTTCTGAAGGACTTCATTATCCTTTCTCGTTTTGATTGAACAATATCACTATGTATTTTTTTACAATCATATCCACGTTTATAAAGAGCAACTTCAAGTTCGTCTGACCGTCTTTTGGTTCTACAGAATATGATAGCCATGTAGGGGTTATCTTGATCCAAAACAGTGCATAATGCATCTTGTTTTCGTCTGTCTGTAGTTTCTACAACAAATTGTTCGATATTATCAAGTGTCACATCTTCTTTTTTTATAGATATGGTTAAAGGATCTGTCATATATCTGTAAGCTAATCTTTTAACCTCTGAACTTATAGTTGCAGAAAAGCAAAGAGTCTGACGTTTTTTAGAGGTATTCTTGATGATAGACTCCATCTCATTTTTAAATCCCATTAAAAGCAACTGATCTGCTTCATCAAATACCAGGGTTTTTAATTTGCTGAGATTAATTGTCTTCCTTTCAATATGATCTAAAAGTCTGCCTGGAGTTGCAATTATAAGATGAATACTCTTTCTTAGCTTTTTAAGCTGAGAACCTATATCTTTACCACCATATGCAGCTAATATGTTTATATCTTTAGCTTCTTTAAGTTTTAGAGCTTCTTCTGTTATTTGAATGGCAAGTTCTCTAGTAGGAGTAATTATAAGTGCTTGAACTTCATCAATGCTAGGTGATATATTTTCAAAAATAGGGAGCAAGAATGCTAGTGTTTTTCCAGTACCTGTTTGGGCTTCTGCTATAATATCCTTTCCTTCTTTTATAAGGCTGATACTGTTAGCCTGAACTGGAGTTGGATTAGAAATACCATTGACTTTTAATACATTTATTATATCTTCACTAATACCTAATTCTCTAAAATTCATTATGTTCTACCTTTCGCTTATAATATATTGTTTCATTTGCTAATTAATAATATCATACTGTTAGAATTAATGCTAATTATAGTATTTAATCTTGGAGAAGTTTTTATTACAACTACTTAATACTCTGAGATGCTGTTTATTCTACCTCTTAATTTTGTGATATAATATTTTAGTACTAATTCATTAAAAGAGAGGAATGATGTTTTGTGACAAATATAAATAAGTACTATGAAATGGACATTGTAATAAATGGGGAGGTGCATACAGAATAATCTTTGATGCCTCCCCAAAGTCAAAAGGCTATAGTTCATTATGGGAGGAATAAAAATTGAAAAAAGTAGATTTATATGACTTGGGTTTAAATGAAAGATATACTCAAGAAGCTTCAATGTATGAGAAAGAATTATATATTGGGAGAGTTGCCGTTCAATATAGAAATATTTATAAGGTTATCACTGAAGAGGGAGAAATTTTTGCAGAGGTTTCTGGCAAATTAAACTACACTTCAAAATCTGCTATTGATTATCCAGTAGTTGGAGATTGGGTTTTAGTAGATAGGGCTACCAATGAAAAGGGAACTGCAATTATTCATCATACTCTTTCAAGAAGGAGCTGTTTTGAAAGAAAGGTAGCAGGAGCTAGAATAGATGGTCAAATAGTTGCTGCTAATATTGACATAGTTTTTATATGTATGTCACTGAATAATGATTTTAATATTCGTAGGTTAGAGCGATATGTTTCAATTGCTTGGAATAGTAGTGCAGCACCTGTAGTTGTCTTAACTAAGGCAGATTTGTGTAATGATATTGAAAGCAAGGTTTTTCAAGTGGAATCTGTTGCCATTGGCGTAGATATATTAGTTACAAGCAGTATATCTGAAGATGGATATTTGATTGTTAAGAATTATATTAGTAAAGGTAAAACTATAGCCTTTATTGGTTCTTCTGGAGTGGGGAAATCAACTCTTATAAATAGACTTTTAGGCAATGAAGTTTTAGAAACAAAGGGTATAAGAAATGATGATAAGGGAAGACATACTACAACTCATCGAGAATTACTTCTAATTCCGAGTGGTGGCGTTGTTATAGATACTCCAGGAATGAGGGAATTAGGGATAGTAACTGCTGATTTAAATAAATCTTTTAGCGATATAGATGAGATAGCTCAAAGATGTAAGTTTTCAGATTGTAGTCATGAGGATGAACCTAAATGTGCTGTCAGAGAAGCTATAGAAAAAGGTCTGCTTGACATAGAACGTTTAGAAAATTATAAGAAGCTTAAAAGAGAATTAAAATATAGCGAGCTTAATTCAAAGCAAATTGAAAAGGAAAAAATTAATGAAATGTTTGGTGGTATGGCTGCTATAAAAGAAGTCAAGAGATTTATTAAAAATAAGAATAGAAGAAAATAACTGATAGAAGGCGCCTAGTTTTTTACAGGTGCCTTCTTTAGACTTTCTGTTTAAATAATCTGTGATTAAGCTTAATTAGCTAAGGTAAGGAAAAAGTTTAAAATAACTACTAAAAATAGGATTGAATTTATATATTAGTCTTAAGGAGTGATAAGATGGAAAGGTCATCATCTGGAGATGCAGGTTTTTTTCAAAATCGTTTTGTTCAAGTTATTATGGCTTCAGGTATTTTGTTGCAAATAGGAGTATGGGTCCGTAATTTTGCTATTCTCCTGTTTGTAATGGAAAAAACACAAAATGATCCCTTTGCGGTTTCAATGATTTCTGTTGCGGAATTTGCACCAATATTTATTTTTTCTTTTATAGGGGGAACCTATGCAGATCGTTGGCGACCTAAACGAACAATGGTATGGTGTGATTTATTAAGTGCTATTTCAGTATTAATAGTACTGCTTGCAATAATTTTTGGTACTTGGCAAGCTGTATTTTTTGTAACTTTTATTTCAGCTATTCTTTCACAGTTCTCACAGCCGTCTGCTATGAAGCTATTTAAAATTCATGTGCCTGCAGAAAAGTTACAGGCAGGCATGGCAATGTTTCAAACATTGATGGCAATTTTCATGATTATAGGACCAATGATGGGGACCTTTGTATATCAAAGATTTGGAATTAATGTTGCCATAGGGGTAATGGGAGTTGCATTTCTACTGTCTGCGGTTGTATTGACATTTCTTCCTGCTGATGTAAAAGAGGAAAACAAAGAGTTGGAGGCAAATTTTTGGCGGGAACTAAGTGATGGTTTCTGTTATGTTTGGAAAAGAAAAATGCTAACTATACTTGGTGGAGTTTTTGCTGTAGCTGGTTTAGCAGTAGGGATTATTCAACCACTTACAATTTTCGTTGTTATAGAAAGGTTGGGTTTGCCAAAGGAAAGTTTACAATGGATACTGGCAACAAACGGTGCGGCCATGCTTATAGGTGGTGGTGTGCTGCTAGGTCTTTCAAAAAAGATTAGTCCGCAAAAATTACTAGCTCTTGGAATGCTTGTCAATGGTATATCAATTGTAGGTATTGGAATGTCTACAAACTTTTTCATTACTTTTGGACTTGAGTTTTTTAATGGACTATTTATGCCTTGTATTCATATAGGAATAAATACTCTAATTCTTCAATTTACGGAAGAAGAATTTGTAGGAAGAGTAAATGGAGTTCTAAATCCACTTTTTATGGGGGCAATGGTAGTGACCATGAGTTTTGCAGGATGGTTAAAAGTTCAATTTTCTTTAGTAACTATGTATGCAGTGTCTGGGGCGCTATTCTTTTTAGGTGTACTCTTAACAGCTCAACTATTTAATATAGTTAGCTATAATGAAGGAACTAAATTGATTGCTGATGAGGAATAACTTCAATTATTAATGTAGAAAAAGGTACTATTTGTTGGAATGTTTCAGCATCAGCTTAGAAAATATAAGATATACATATGAAAAGAATAATTTATATAAGGGAGGAAGTAAAATGTATTTTAACAAATCAGGTAAAGAGAACACTAAAGAAACATTAGAACTTGCGGTAAAAGTTGCGAAAGATAGAGGAATTAATTATATAGTAGTTGGCTCAAATGAAGGGGAAACTGCTTCTTATCTTAAAGATTGTGGTCTTAAAGTTGTAGTAGTTACCCATGCTAATGGTTTTAGTAAAAATGGTCATCAAGAGCTTTCAGATGAAAAAAGAAAAGAGTTAGAGAATACGGGCTTTATAGTATATACCTCAACACATGTTCTTTCTGGTGCAGAACGGTGTCTTTCTAAGAAATTTGGAGGTATATCCCCTATCGAAGTTATGGCGTATTCATTAAGAATGTTTGGACAGGGTGTTAAGGTAGGCGTTGAAATAGCGGTTATGGCATTAGATGGTGGTGTTATTCCTTATGGTGAAGATATAGTGGCAATAGGTGGTACTGGTCGTGGAGCTGATACAGCAATTATATTAAGACCTGCTCATGCAGCAGATATACTTAATACTAAAGTAAAAGAAATTATCTGTAAACCTTCGGAGTGGTAATATGTTTGATCCTATAGGGAAGATTCTTTTAGATAGAAATTATAGGTAGTATGATATTATTAAAAAGGTTTTGGTGAGGAAAGGACGATACAAATGACTAAATATAAATGGTGCGTATGTGACATGGATGGAACATTATTAAACTCTCAAGGTGCTATATCAGAAGAAAATGAAGCGGCACTAAAAAAGTTACAGGATAGAGGATTAGAAGTTATTATTGCTTCTGGAAGAACAGACCTAATGGTTAAATCCTTTATAAAACAGTTAGGGTTGACAGGCTCTGTTATATCAAGCAATGGAGGATTAATTAGAAATATAAGAACAGGAGAAGTCCTTTACTCAAAGTTAATTGAAAAATCAGTGGTACGAGAGATTTTAATTTATTGTGAAGAAAACAAAGTAGATTTTCTTTTATATACCCTTGATATGGTATATGGTAACAAGGGAAATCCTCTTATGGTTAAATATGAAAAACGTAATGAGGAATTAGCGGAAAATATGAAAGCACCTCTAGCATATTTACAGAATATCAGTGAAATTGATAATCTGGATATACTTAAGGTCTTACTTGTTTGTAGAGAACAACCTGAAAGAATTGTAGAATTAGAAAAATATTTTTCTAAAAATGAAAGAATTACTGCTGTAAGTTCAGCAGTAGGTCTCTTAGACATAATGGCTTCTAATATATCTAAAGGTAATGCTTTGAAAATTCTAGCAAAAAAGATGGGTATAGATTTAAATCATGTAATTGCATTTGGAGATAACTACAATGATGCAGAAATGCTAAAGTGTGTTGGAATGCCTATAGCTGTAGAAAATGCTGTAGAGGATATTAAATTGCATGCAAAACATATAACTAAATCTAATAATGAGTCGGGGATAGCTTATGCAATTCATAACTTTATCTTGAATCTAAAGAACTGATAGTATGTATGAGAAAGATATAAAAGTTATAAAGTTTAATAAATGGAACCGGAAGATACTAAATATATTCTGGATTATTTATGTGGAAAGTTCCAGCTGAATATGGAGATAAAATTGCTAAAAGTACCAGGCACATTAGTTGTGGCTGGTACTTTTAGCAGTATAACAATTAAAGTTGTCATTATTTCTATTTTAAAATGCAACCAATTTGTTATTAACAAAACAAAAAGCTCAAATTTTAGATATATCGAATCTTTTGTTTTATCAATACACCATCTACTAAACTGCTGCATTCTTTAAGCTTCTTAATTCAGAATCATTACTAAGTGTTGATAAATAGTTGATTGCTGAGTTTTCCTGTTGAAAACATTCTTTTGAGATTTTAATAAAGTCTTTTGCATATTTAGATAAGTAGTCTTTATTAACATAAGCAGCAATAAAATCCATGTTTATAGTTGGATTACCAACAGAACAAAACATAAGGTTATCTTCATTGGATATATATTTCATATGGCTTTCAGGAATAAAAGTCAGGCCATAATTTAAACCAACGAGCCGTACAGAAGCCTCAAAATTTTTAGTCTCTAATATAATATTAGGATTTATATTTGCTTCATCAAAAATATGCCTTTCAACTCTTCCAGTATGCTGACTAGGTGAATGCATAATAAAGGACTCATCCTTACAAAGTTCTATATCCATCCACGGATATTTTGATTCTTTAACCTTTTTTGCTTTTTTTGATAGTGGGTGGCCTTTATGCATAACTAGAAGCATCTCTTCCTGATAAATAACTTCATGGTCTAAATCCAATTTGCGAAAGGGTTTGTTGAAAATTGCTAAGTCGCTAATGCCATTTTTAACGTCTTTCTCACTTTCAGTAGAGTCACCTTCAGATAAAATAATATGGACATTTGGGTATTTCTTCTGAAAGGCTGGAATAATTAAAGGAATCAAGTAGCTTCCTCTAAGTAATGGGACAGACAGTTTTAACCTTCCTCTCTCTGAGTCCACAGATTCGTTTAATTTATTCATTAGAGTATCTCTTTGTTGCAACATCTTAATACCACTTTCTAAAAACATCTCTCCTTCAAAAGTAAGGTCGATTTTATTGCCTTCCCGTTTAAACAAAGTAATTCCTAATCTTTTTTCCATATTTTTGATATAGGTACTAAGATTAGGTTGAGTTACATAAAGTGATTCTGCAGCTTTTGTAATATTGTGGTACTTTGAAATCGCTAGAACGTACTCGATATCTTTGAATTCCAAAAAAAACATCCTCCTATAATTTTTATTTTACTTGATTATAGCATAGAAATTATTGATTTAGATTATAAACACACCGAAAAAACATAACTTTCGATTATGAAAAATATAAAAAGAACTAATTGGAGTATTATGTCGAATTACTGTATACTTAAATAGTATTCTTGATTAAATAATAACTGGTATGAAAGAATTGTTTACAGTAAACAATTACTTTTAGGAAATAATATTCTTTTGTTATTCGGGCTTTAATAAATCTAACTTTAGGGCCTTTAAATAAAATTAAATTTAAAATCTTGTAGGAGGTTACAAAATGGAAGTATTAATAGGTTCTATACTTATACTTGTTTTTATTCTAGCAATTTATAAAAAATGGCTAAGCCCTTATGTAGCATTAATCGTTGTTCCATTATTCTTTGGAATCGTTTATTGTTTACTAACTAAGCAGTCACCAGTTGCAGCTTTAAACTGGGCTTATGATGGGGTGTTTTATAAGGTAGGGGCTAATGGAAAGGTTTCCCCAGGAACAATGAAATCAGCATTAATGGTTTTATTTGCATGTACATACTTTACTTTGATGATGCAGGTAGGTTTGTTTGATCCATTAGTTATTGCAATTATAAAATTAGTTAAAGGTGATCCGATGAAGATTATTGTCGCTTCTATGCTTACAGCTGCGATGGTATCTCTTGATGGAGATGGAACTTCAACAGTACTTATTACAACTGCTGCATTTATGCCGCTTTATAGACAGTTTAAAATTAAAGGTATATATCTTGCAGTACTTATTGCTTTACCAACTTCAGTATTCAACATGACACCGTGGGGAGGACCACTGGCAAGAGTATTATCAGCACTTAGCTTAGATGTAACACAACTTTTCCCACGTCTATTACCTGGTATGGCAGTTGTTTTACTTTATTCTCTTGCAGTTGCGTACTACTTTGGTAGAAAAGAAAGAGCTAGACTTGGTTATGATCCAAAGACAGCGGCTAAAATTTCCGATGAAGAAATGGAAAAGATGTACGATAGCGTTAGAAATAACGACCCTGAATTAAAAAGACCAAAGGCTTTTTGGTTTAACTTAATAGCTACTGCTATCATCATGTACATGTTAGTAGAAGGTGTAGCAAACAGTGCGGTTCTATTCTTATTTGGTATAGCTTTAGCACTTGTAGTTAACTATGGTTTTAACTTTAAAGAACAAAAGGATAGATTAGCAGGAGCATTAGAAGAAGGTACACCAGCTGCTGCAATGATTATCAGTTCAGGATTTTTCATGGGTATATTAAATGGAAGTGGTATGGCATCAGCTATTGCTACAAGCTTAGGTAATCTAGTTCCTCCAGGAATGGGTAATCTTATCCCTATCCTTACAGCTGTTCTAGGAATACCTGGACTTATCTTCTTAAGCTCAGATGGATACTATTTTGGAATATTGCCAGTATTAGCTAAGGTAGCTGCGGGCTTTGGTGTTTCAGCAACTACAATGGGTGTAGCAGCAATGGTTCCACTAGCAACTTATTATGCAACACCACTAGTTGCATGGATATTCATACTATGCGACAGAACAGAGGTAGAGTTTGGCGATTACCAAAAGGCAATATTGTTAGCTGGTATCCCAGCATTTATTATCTATATAATTGTGTTCATCTTAACTGGACAAATTCCACTATAATAATGCAATAAATAAAGCTTAGAGAAACTCTTTTGGACAAGTTCAAAGGGGTTTCTTTACTTTGCATAATACGATATTTTTTTAAAAATTCAATAACATTAATGAAATGTTATAGCACTTTCCATATTGACAATATGTCAATTGAAAAATATAGTATTATTAATAGAAAAATCATGGTTATTAAAAATCAGTACTAGGATTGATTTTTAATAACCATGAACAGTAAAAATATTAAAAAGAAAGATGAGGTGAAAAACCTGATTTTTAGTTAGTAAATGGAAAGAAATTATTAAGATTTGATATTAACCTTAGTAGTTGAATTATGTGAAGCTGACGTTCTATTAGGCAATAGGATGAAAAATCATACATTATGATTTTAGAAATCAGGATTATTTTGGAAGAATTAAGCATTTTAAGAGAGAAAATTGATAAAGTAGATAAAGAATTGGTTAAACTTTTTCAGGAGAGAATGGAATTAGCATGCAAAGTTGCTGAATATAAGAAGAATAACTCAATGGAAATTCTAAACATTGAAAGAGAAGAGCAGGTTATAAAAAAACAATTGAGAAATCTTGAAGATAAATCAATAGCAGAGGAAACAGAAGCTTTTTTCAGAAATGTTATGTCTATAAGCAGAAGTTTACAACGTAAAATAATTGATGATAATAATGTAATTTTTAATAATATTGTCAATAAAGAAGCTCGTAAAAATGAATTCTGTATAGTAGGGTTTCAGGGAGATGCTGGTTCTTTTAGTCAGGAGGCTCTCACTGAATACTTTAGTGCAAATGCCAAGGCTCTTAATTTTCAAAGTTTCAAAGATGTCTTTGAAGCATTAAAAAGAGGAGATATACAGTATGGAGTTTTACCTGTAAAAAATTCATCTACAGAAGTTACAACTGAAATTTATAACTTGTTAATGGAGTATGGTTTTTATATAATAGGTGAAAAATCTGTTAGAATTGAGCAGGAGCTTTTAGCAGATAAAAATGTACAAACGTCAGATGTAGAAGAAGTATATTTGAATAAGCAAGCTGTGTATCATAACAATAATAATTATACAACTCTTATGGTTATTGCACCAAAATTTGAAGTGGGAAAAGATTGTAATAAGGTAAGTATAGTCATCACATTACCAGATGAAGTGGGAATTCTTCATAATATTACAAACTATTTTTATAAAAATAACTTAAGTATGACTAAAATAGAATCACGACCAGTAGTAGATAAGCCTTGGGAGTATTTCTTCTATATAGATTTCTATGGAAATGTGTTAGAGGAAGATACAAAAAATGCTATAAAGGCTATCGAAAATAAAAGTACCTATTTTAAACTCTTAGGAAATTTTAAATCCGAAAAGGGATTAATCTCAATGGAAGAGGCTTTTAATAACATTGTGTTAATTGGTATGCCAGGCTGTGGTAAAACTACTATAGGAAAAATAATTGCTGAAAAACTCAATAGAAAATTTATAGATATAGATGAATATATAGAAAAAACAAATAATGCAACTATCCCTGAGATTTTCAAAAATGGTGAAAAACACTTTAGGATGCTTGAGTCTAAGGCAGTTGAGGAATTAAGCAAAGAAACTAATGCTATCCTTGCTACAGGTGGAGGTGTAATAAAAAACCAAGAAAATATCGAAAAGCTTGCTAAAAATGGCCTTATAATTTTTGTAGATAGACCTGTAGATCAAATAGTTTCTGATGTGGAAATACAAAAAAGGCCTCTTTTGAAAGATGGAATTAAGGTAGTATATCAGCTTTTTAACGAGAGGTATGATCTTTATATACAAAGTTCTCACCTTCAAGTCTATAATTCAGGATCTTTAAATGAAATTGTAGAGAAAATATCTGATATTTGCAAATAAAAATAAATGATTACATAAATTATAAAATAAGCCATACTATATCCAAGAAAGCTTAAAGGGGTATATAGTATGGTTTATTTAAAAGCTTAAACAGGAAACAAAACTCTAGCTAAGTATATGGACGAGGTTAGTGTAATACAACTAAAAATAGTAGATATCATCACTTCCTGAGAGGCAAAGTCTTGATAGTTGTCACATTCAACAGCAATTAAAGCTGTATTTACTGCTGTCGGTACTGAAAAAGAGATGAAAACTGTTTGTGCAACAACTCCAAAGAAACCAAATATATGTATTAATACTGCTGCTAGTATAGGTCCTATGATTAATCGAGTAAAAACTGCTATATTTACATTAATGTCTTTAAAATCAAATTTAGTTTTTGAAAGCTGAACTCCTAAGGTTAGTAATGCCATAGGTACAAGTCCATTCTTTACATATTCAAGTGTATTCCATAGAGGTGTTGTTGTTATATCAATTTTAGCATATTTAAGTAAGAGTGCAAGTGGTATAGCATATATAGATGGCATAGAGAAGATTTTGTGCATTGAATCTTTGATATTCATTTTACCTCTTCCTGCATTATAAAAACCGATAGTATACATGGCAACATTAGTAAACACCAGAATCATAATTTGAACTGTAAGAGCCTGATTTAAATATGGTGTCTTACCGTTAATAATAAAGGGCGCGGCGCCAAAAATAAGAGTAATAAGAGATATCCCAATATTACCTGTATTATTAAACATAATGGAATTTTTAAAGGCATTTGTTTGTCCAACATCATATTTACGAATTTTTGAGACAACTCTAGCTATTAAATCATTAAATATTAAATATATTATGCAAAATAATAAAATTTTAAGCATCTCATGAGATAAATGAGCGGTATAAAGATTATAAAATATAAATGCGGGTATAAATAAGTAGAAATTTAGTTTGCTAAGAGTAAATACACTTAAGTCAAATTTCTTGCTTATTATGTAACCAAATGCGATTATTATAAAAACTGGTATAATGTTATGTGCTAGTATGTGTAAAAAAATAGACATTTATGAAATCCTCCTAAACTTATCTATATCTTATGTGATAGCTATCCACTTTAATACTGTAATCAGATTAAAGTTTTCACTTTATCCTTTGATTTGATATAAGTAGTGTAAAATCAACAATTAAAAACTTAATTACAGTCTATTTTACTAAATATATCTATAACATTCAACTACTTACAGATTTCTTTATTTATAGTTATAATAAGTAATGAATATATAAATAATAGAAGAACATTATCGGATTGCTTAGATATGAGAAAGTGGTGAGAAAATGAAGTTAAAAGAATTAGAACAAATAATTTTCAAACCAGCTTCTACTTTGATGAAAAAAAGAGGCGAAAAAGTCTTTAGAGATGGCCTAGTTTCTAATATTAAAGGTAGAAAGATCGAAAATGTACATCATGTTTATGGAGATGTACTAAACAATATTAATTACAAGGAATTTAAAACTCACATAAAAATAAATTTGTTAAATAAAAAATTAGATGGGGTCAGTTGTACTTGCAATGATTTTAAAGACATTTCTATTAATAAAAATATCTTTATGTGCGAACATCTAACTGCCACTGCGTATAAGTTTTTAAACTTGCTATATAAGAAAAATCAATTACTTAAAAAGTTACCTAGAGAGAATAAAGAAAAGATAGAAATAGATATGGGCGTAAAAGTAACTCATAAGCTGTGGAAGGGTGTAACTAATTATGAGTTAGAGTTTAGGCTAGGTTCTGAATATAAGCATTTAATCACTAATCTAAAGGATTTTGTCTTTGCTTTAGACAATAAGAAAAATATTTTCTTTAATAATCAGTTTACATATAATTCTAGGGAGTATAGTATCTCTAATAGTGCTATAAGAATTATAGATTTTATTAAAGAATATGTTTATGCAAACAAAGGGATATCATCCACAGGAAGAAACTTGATAATTAATCCTAATGATTTAAGAAAATTTTTAGAGTGTTTTGGCGAAGGTAATATCCAATTTAAATATAATGGTATGGAATATAAAACTGCTGTTTTTAACAAGGATTTACCTCTTAGCTTCACATTAAAAGAAAAAAGTGCAAGGTTTATATTAACTACTCATAAGAAGCTTCCAATCCCATTAAATGAAAACAAAGATGTTTATTTATTTAATTGGCAACTTTACTTGCCTTCAAAAAATCAAATTCAAAAATATATGCCTTTATATGAAAGATTTTTGAAAAAAGATGAACTTTTATACAATAAAACTATAGAAAACTATAATAAAATTATTTCATTGTTAAGCAGTATTTCAAAAAACGTTACTATTGCAGAAAGTGTAAAAAACTTTTCCTCAGCCTCATTAAAGATAGAGTTTTTAATTTATAAAGAGAACTTCAACATATACTGTAATGTAAAAGCAATTTACTATAATGAAAAGATTAATATATTAGATGATGATAAAAATAAACAACAGCTTATAAGAGATTTAAACAAAGAAGAAAAAGTTCTTATGAAGCTTGAATATTATAAATTTGTTAGAAGAAAAGATAGGCTTATGTTTATTGGTGGAGATGAGGAGCTTTTCGACATTTTGAGTAAAAGAGAAAATGATATCCATTCACTTGGCACCGTCATATTAGGGAAAGGTTTTGAAGACATAAAAGTATATAATTCAGATTCTATCGAATTAGATTTCTATGAGGAAAATGGATATTTAAAATTTAATTATAATATGGGCAATATTGAAAGAGCAGAACTAGGGAATATATTTGAAAGCTATAAGTCTAATAATAGGTTCTATAAAACTAGAAACAATGAATTTATAGATTTGGAAGATAATGATGTAAGAGGATTTTTTAATTTAATTGAGATGCTAAATGCCAGCGAAGGTATAGAAGAAGGTTCAGTAAAGATAGAAAAAAATAAAGCTTTATTTATAGTGGAAAGTTTTAAAAATAGAAACTTCAAATTTGGTCAGGGTGTTAACTTATTAAAAGATATAGAAAATAAGCTGACTTATATAAATAGTAAAGAAATAGATTTGCCAAAGGATTTAAAAAGGATACTTAGGGGGTATCAAATTAAAGGATTTAAATGGTTTAAAACTTTAAGTCATTTAGGATTTGGGGGTATTTTAGCTGATGAAATGGGTCTTGGTAAAACAGTTCAAACAATATCCTTTCTTGCAACAGAAGAGAACAAAAAAACCTTAATAATTGTTCCAACCTCGTTAATTTATAATTGGAGAGATGAAATAGAAAGGTTTGCTCCTAGTTTAAAGGTTGGAATTGTACATGGAGAGAGAGCACAGAAAGAAAAGGTAATAAATGAACTAAAAGAGTATGATTTGATTTTAACTACCTATGGCACTCTAAGAAACAATATTAAGATGTATAATAATATTCGATTTGATTATTGTATTGTAGATGAAGCACAAAATATAAAAAATCCGATAGCACAAAATACTAAGGTAGTTAAAGAAATTGAAGCAAAAGTAAGGTTTGCACTGACTGGAACTCCTATTGAAAATAATCTAACAGAGCTTTGGTCCATATTTGATTTTATAATGCCAGGCTACCTATATACTAAAGAAGCTTTTTATGAGAAACTTATTTCTAATAATGATATTGATTTAGAGGAGCTTAAATTATTAATTAAACCTTTTATTCTAAGACGAACTAAAATAGAGGTTATGGAAGACTTACCAGATAAACTAGAGAAGACTATCTTAGTTGAAATGACAGCAGCTCAAAAATCAGTATATAATGCTTATATAAAAGATGTAAGAACGAAAATAAAGAAGGATTTTCATGGGAAGGTAGAAGTTTTTTCTTATCTAACAAAGTTAAGACAAATTTGTCTAGATCCTTCTCTTATATTTGAAGAATATGAAGGTGGAAGTGGAAAACTTAAAATTGCAATGTCTCTGGTAGAAGAACAATTAGCTACTAATGGAAAAGTGTTGCTATTTTCTCAATTTACATCTGTGCTAAAAAAAATAGGTCAATATTTAAAAGAAAAGGATATCGAATATTTTTACTTGGACGGTTCAACGGTATCTAAAGAAAGAATTAATTTAGTAAATGAGTTTAATAACAATGAGAAGATAAAGATATTTTTAATTTCATTGAAGGCAGGAGGAACTGGTCTTAACTTGACTTCAGCAAATTTAGTTATTCATTTTGATCCATGGTGGAATCCTGCAGTAGAGAATCAAGCAACAGATAGAGCACATAGAATTGGCCAAAGAAATGTAGTGGAAGTAATTAAGCTAGTTGCTAGAGGAACAATAGAAGAAAAGATTGTTTTATTACAAGAACATAAAAAGGAATTAATTGATAGAATTATTACAGGTGAACTTAAAAATAGCAATATGCTAAATAAGTTATCCAAGGAAGAATTAATGAAACTTTTCGGTAGGGATTAAGTAAAAAATTCAACAAGCTAAGGTTTACCTTCAATATAAGACTTTGCTTTCTTTTACCTAGTAATGTATTTAATTAATTCGTACTAAGAGTGTTGGTATTTTTTATTTGTTTTGAGGCAAAATACCTTATTATAGCTTATAGTACTTATGCTTATGAAAAAGGAGAGATTAACAATGAAAAAGTTTACTGAAAGAACTTATGAAAGTGAAAAACAATTTAATAAAGCCTCAAAAAAGTTAGGTAAGAAAGGATTTAAGGTTTTAAAAACAACTATAGATGATGGTAAATATGTAGTAGAATATCAAACTAGACCTTAGAATTAAGAATCTCATTTCTTAATTATTGTTTGTTATCAAAAAGCCTCTGCTTATTATAATTAAGCAGGGGCTTTCTAAACCAGTAGCTAGTTAACTACTTCCCTTTCTTTCTAAATATATTCTTTTGGGAAATGTAAGCTATAAAAGAACCAGTTAAGACAACTGAAATCCCCATCGCCACAGAAAGTAAATTATTTAGTTCACCATACTTCATATCAAAGCACCTCCAAGCTAAAAATCTTTTTAAATTTAAGTTATATTTTATATTTTGCATAAAACTTATTTCTATTAATCATGGTTATTTAATTATAGGAAAATTAGAAAGATTATAGTGCATAAGAATAAACTTTACAGGAAAAATATTATATATTAGCAAGTTTATCCGATGACTACTCGCTCTAATACTCCCATACGCACTCTGTGAAAGCGATTCACACAAAATCATAGATTTTGGTTCTCTGCTTTTCTTCAAAGTGTACGTTCCGAGCGGCTATGTCCCTGGATTCGTTCAACTAAGAATTAGATGGAGTTGAAGCTCCATCTGATTCAAGTTTCACTTCATATTTAATCATTGAATTTATACAGTAAAGGTAGGGAATAAGGAGGGAGATATGATGTCTAATAGTAGCAGCAATACACAAAATCAAATTGGAAGTTCAGCTGAACAAAATAGTCAAGCAGATATTTCCCAAGAAGCCTATTCTGAAGCAAGACTAGAATCAATGAAACTATCTACTTCCTTAACTGTAAATATAGAGATGTTAAAAAAAATTGCAGGAGCCAACGCTGACCTAGTGAGTAGGAGTTTTACATTAGGAAAAACGGAGGTAATATCAGCAGTAATTTTTTATTTTGATAATCTTATTGACTCTGAACATATAGATTCTAACATTATGCAGTCTTTATTGACAGATCCATACGGAATAGGTTTGAATACAGGGGCCGATATAGTAAAAGAGTTAAGCTTGGGAAACCTAATTACTCGTGCACAGATTAAAAAGTCAAATAATATGAAAGAGCTAATGGATGGAATTCTTGTAGGCGAGGCAGTTCTTCTAATAGAAGGAATAGATCAGGTCTATATTATAAGTGCAAAGGGGTATGAGCATAGGACGGTGGCAGAATCAGACGTTGAACCTATAGTAAGAGGTCCTAGAGATGCATTTATTGAGGTATTGAGCACTAATCTAGGACTTATTAGAAGAAGGATTCACAGCCCTAACTTGGTGTTTGAATCACTAAAGGTTGGCAGAGTGACGCAGACAATAGTTTGTATTGGATATATTAGAGGTATTTGTTCACCTAAGCTTGTAGATGAAGTTAGGTTACGAATTAGTAGAATAGACATTAATGGTGTATTAGGAAGTACTTACATAGAAGAACTTATTAATGATGCACCTTTAAGTCTTTTTCCCAAAGTACGTAATACTGAAAGACCTGATGCAGCTAGTTCAGCCTTACTAGAAGGAAGAATAGTTATTATTGTGGACAATACACCGGTGGCTCTCATTATTCCAGGTGAATTTTTTTCACTTTTACAATCCTCAGAAGATCATTATAATGAATATATATTTTCGACTTTAATAAGATTTTTGAGATATATTTCATATGCTATAGGACTTACGCTGCCTTCATTTTACATTGCTATTGCTAATTTTCATCAGGATTTAGTGCCTACTAAACTTTTGGTAAGTATTATATCAGCTCGTACAGGAGTACCTTTACCTAATTTTGTAGAGGCAATTCTTATGGAAGCTACCTTTGAAATCCTCCGTGAAGCTGGATTACGTCTTCCAAGACCCTTAGGGCAGGCGGTAAGCATTGTTGGAGCACTTGTTATTGGGCAGTCAGCGGTTCAAGCTTCATTAGTTTCGCCACTGATGGTAATAGTAGTGTCTTTAACTGGTATTGCTATATTTACTATCCCTCAATATAATATTGCTCACCCCGTACGAATACTCAGGTTTCCTTTAATGATTGTGAGCTCAATTCTAGGCCTTTATGGTTTAATGCTAGGACTATTATTTCTATTGATTCACCTATGTTCTGTAAGGAGCTTTGGTACACCATATCTTACTCCTTTAGCTCCTTTTAAGGCTAGAGATCTTAAAGATACTGTTGTACGGGCACCGCTTTGGAGCTTCAACGGACGACCAAGATCAACTATTGAGAATAATAAACCTATGTCCTCTGGTGAAATGCCGAGACCACCTAAAGACGGGAGGAATAATCCGTGAAAAAGATGATAGTCCTTTTAATAATTATTTCATTTACTTTTATGGGTTGTTGGGATTCAGTGGAAACTGAAGAACTTGGAGTTGTAACGGCAATAGGACTGGGGATAAGTGAAAGTAATAATATCAGGGTAATTATTCAGGAAATACCCCATAAAAAACAGACAACAAGTAATGAAGGATCAGCTGGAGGTAATAAAAGTTCATTTTACATGTATGACGGATCTGGTCCTACTATATCCGAAGCAATACAGAGGATGTCGGCAAATGAGCACCACAGGTTATACTTTGCCCATACTAAGGTAATTATATTAGATGAGGCATTAGTTAGTACAAAAGGCATAAAGCCTATAATTGATTTCTTTGAAAGAACCCCAGAGGTAAGACTTAGCACATGGATATTAACATCACCAATGAATCAGTTTGATAAAATGCTTAGTAAGGATGTAGGAATTGGCATTGATACAGGTTCAATGTTAGAAGAAACAATTCATAATAAGAGGCAGAATTCAATCCTTACTATCAGCGATCTAAAAGATTTTGTAGAGATGTTTAACAAATCCGGCAGTGAGGCCTATTCATCTGGTGTAAGTATAAAATCTCAGAATTCCGCTGATAATCAAGCCAGCAAAGAAAAATTTTATGTTAAAGACACTGCAGTGTTCAAAGGTGATAAAATGGTTGGTTGGCTTACGGATGAGGAATACATGGGGTTTTCATGGATTAATGGAGATGGAAAAGGAGCGATTATGAACATTCCCCTTGGTGATGGGGTACTTTCACTTCGAATAGTTAGAATTAAATCCAAGTTACAGCCCGTAATAGATGATGGGGAAATGAAAATGAATATTGATATAGAAATTATATCGAATATTCAAGAAAGTCAGGTTAATTACAATTTTATGAATGAAGACACAATCAAAAAAGTTGAACATCTTCAAAATGAAAAAGTAAAATCTCAAATAACTGCAGCATTTGAAAAATCTAAAAGATTAAATTCAGATGTTTTTAGAGTGGGTAGTTATTTTAATATGAGATATCCTGATTTTTGGAAAGGAATTCAAAATAATTGGTACTCATACTATTCAGAGGTAAAAGTAAATATTAATGTAAATTCAACAGTTAAAGATGTTGGGAATGTTTATAAGTCGTTAAGAAGATGATGAATATTTAAATAGAATGATTTAAGTACAAAATACGAGAGAGGATGGTAGCAAATGTTCAGGGTGCTGATAGTTCTAAGCTCCATCATTTGTATTGCTGAAGGAATACCTTTAGCGAAAAAGAAGTTATGGAAGGAATTAACTACAGTAATATTTTTGGTATTTATTGCTATATTTCTTGGAATAATAAAGGTATTAGATATGACTAATCCAATAGATATTTTAAATAATTTGATATATCCCTTTGGAAGAAAAGTCTTTAGACATTAATGCAGTGAAACTTAAATTAGAAGAGAGGATTAAAGTGGGGAGATAGTATAAAGGAAGAGGAGGTAGATAGTTTTGGCTAACAAAGAAATCATAAGTTCAAATCAGTTTGTCTTGATGCTTTTTAGCATAATCACCTCTTTTTCAACTTTACAAATACCAGGACTACTTATATTTCACTCAGGGAGGGACGCATGGCTGTCAGTAATTATTGCATGGCTTTTGGATGTGCTGCTAGCTATAGTTTATGCTTATATGGGAATCAGATTTCCAGGTGAAAATTTTACTCAGTATAGTATTACTATTCTAGGTAAGTATTTAGGGAGAGTAGTTGGTGCAATGTTTCCAATCTACTTTTTAATGGTAGCTTCAGTTTTAATGAGATCCATTAGTATATTAATTACTAATATGATGTTACCGAAGACACCAATGGAAATAGTTCTTCTTTCCGGGTATATGTTAATAGCCTACGGCGTTAGAAAAGGAATAGAGGTAATTGCAAGAGCTTGCCAGGTTTTGAGCCCAATTTATTTATTGAGTTTTGCTATATTATTTACACTAGTTGCTCCTTTTGTGAAAATAAACCGACTTAAGCCTCAGCTTGTAGAAGGCTTTTATCCTGTTTTATCAGGTTCTATATTCATTCTGGCCTTTATTGGAATATGTATTATGATGGGCATGTTTATTCCCATTTGCAATCGTCCGCAAAATGGATTTATTGCTAAGTTTATTGCAGTAAGTATAGGTTCAGCTATAGTTTGCATCCTTGTTGTTTTAAGTATAGCGTCTTTTGGTCCAGAGCAGGCAGGAAATATGCTTAACCCAGGTTTACGGCTTGCTCAATTAGTTAAAATAGGAACTACCATTGAACGTTTAGAAGTGATATGGTTTATTATTGCCATAGGAGCTGGTATCATGACATCGGTTATCCTAGTGTGGGCATTTAGTCTTGGAATATCTCAAATTATAGGTTTGAGCACCTATAAACCTATTGTGTATCCAGCTACTTTAATTGCTCTTGTACTTAGTATAACTTCCTTTGATAGCAGTATGGATGTTTCTAACTTTGCCTTTTATACATATCCTTTCATTGGTATATTTGTTGGGACTGGACTAGAGATGTTTTTGTTTATAATGGCACTGTTTTTGAAAAAAAGAGGAAACACTATATAAGTTTTATTTTGCCTTTGTCTAACAAATAAATATATATGAAACGCAAAAATGCTAAAGCAATCAAAATTGATTACTCTAGCACTTTAGACAATGTAAAGGGAGTGATATTTTTATATTTACTTTGGGCCCAAATGCCTCGTTATATCTTCTAGTTCTTATCCTTATTTTCATTTGCTGAATTATTTTCTTTATCGGCCTTCATATCGTCACCTTTATTTTCTTTCACACTATTTTCTTTATTAGTTTTTATCTCCTGTCCTTTATTTTCTTTTAATGCTGCATTAGTTGTGCTGTCCTTTGTAACAGTTGCATCGGAAGTCTCAGTATTTGTAGTGGAAGTAACTTTGTTATTTACCGCTGGAGAAGTTTCAGTGGTTGTATCAGCATCTTCTGAAGAATTTGCTGCTTCTTCAGCTTTTTCCTTTTTAGCTTCTTTCTTTAGTTGTCCTACTCCACCTTTCATAGCTTCTTTCTTTGCAGCAACTACTTGGATGAATTTTTCATTTTGAGTAGCTAGAGTTAGCTTAGCATGAACTAAAGTTTCTTCAGCAGTTTTTATTGCTTGCTCATCACCAGCTTTTTTAGCCTCTTCTAGATTCTTTTCAGCTTCTTTCACTGCTTTTTTATTTTGGTGTAATATTTCTCTTTCTTTAGCAACTTCTACTATCGCTTCTTTCTTTCTTGTTTGCATTTCTATAACTAGTGATAAAGTTCCTTTAGCATTTCCAGAAACTTTAGACTCTATACTTTTTAAAACTTCTATGGAGTTCATTTGCTTATTAATTATTACTGATTCTAACTTTTCTAGTTCATCTAATTTTACAGCACTATCAGTAGTTGTACTAGTAATAGATACGTTATCTATTACTGCATCTATCTTATCCTGAGCTTCAGCTATTTTATCATTATATTCCATTAATGCTTCATTTAAAAGTTCAGCCTTTTCTTTATCAGCCAGTACTTCACTTTCTCCAAGGCGTTCTTCTGCTATTTCTACTAGAGCTTCAGCTTTTTTTTCATCTCCAGAAGCTAGGCTAACCTTTAAGTTATCTAATGCCTTATCAATAGGATATAGTATGGTGTTTTCAGCAGTAGTACCAGCTTTATCTGCAAGTGTTGCAGTATTAGTGTCTGCTAAGGCTCTTCCTCCTATACTTAAAGATACAGCTATAGCTGTAACGAATAATGCTATCTTTTTCATCTTTGTTCCTCCTAAAAATGTTTGTCATTTTGTTCTCATAGATATTTACGGGGGCAATTTATTCTTTTGGGGGGTCCGTAAAAAATATGCAAAGAAGTATTTTGAACTTTTAATTTTATTCAAAATAATATTATGGAGTGGAAACTTGAATCAGGTGGAAGTACTAGAGCGTGTAGTTATCGGATAAAATTTTTAACATACCCTCATAAAACTTGTTTATTAAACCGTAATAACTAATGAGATGGTTAGATGAAAGGGTGGTTAAATGAAGAGGTGGTTAAATGAGTCTGGAGAAAGACTTAAACAATAACAGAAATGATTTTATAGAAAAAAGTAAGAAATTTATATATAATGTTGCTGCTAACATTTGTAAAAAAAAATTACAATGGGAGAATGACGATGAACTTAGTGTAGCATTAATTGCTTTTAATAAAGCTTGTGAGTCTTATGTTGAAGATAAAGGAAACTTTTTCGGTTATTCAAAAGTTCTGATTAAAAACGCAATCATAGATCATTTTAGAAAAAGTACAAATAATCCATATTTAATTTTTAGTACTGAAGATAATCAGCTTGAATATATTGATGCTAAAAATTCTATGACTAGTTACGAACTTGAACAGGAAAACATTAAAAGAGGCGAAGAAATAAAATTATTTAATGATGAGTTAAAAAAATATGGACTATCCTTTGAAGTACTTGCAGAATCATCCCCGACACACAGAGATACAAGGGATAAACTATTGAACTTAGCCTTTAATTGTGCAAACCAACCATCTATCCTGGAATACGTTCATAAGTATAAAATGCTACCTGTAAAGCAAATTTGTCTTCTGACAAATTCTAATAGAAAACTAATTGAAAAATGGAGAAGATATATATTGGCATTGATTTTAATTTTTTCAAATAAAGAATATGTTTATATAAGATCTTATTTAAATATAAAGGTAGGTGAAGGTAATGAATATTAAAAATGGACTGGTTATAGACATAAAGGGAAATGCTGCTTATATAATGACTTCTAGTGGTGAGTTTTTCAAAATAAAAATTGATAAAAATAAAGCTTTGCCTGTTATAGGGGGAGAGTATAGCTCAAGAACCTTTGAAAATTCTTTTGTGTTTTTAAGTAAATTTAAATATGCTGTAGCAGCATGCTTATTATTTTTTATGGTAAGCTTAGGCGGGGGGACTTATGCCTATTATACTCCTACTTCTACTGTTACTATTGATATAAATCCATCCATTGAATTCAAGTTAAACAGATGGAGCAGGGTACTATCTTCAAATTCATTAAATTCTGATGGAGAGGAGGTTTTATCGGAAATAAAAACGAAGAACAAACCAATAGAGGATGTTTTAATAATGGTAATAAATCAAGCGAAAGAAGACAAATATATTAATGATGAATATATTAATTTAGGTAAATTAATTACTATAAATATAGTTGGAAAAGAAGTTGGTTTATCAAATCTCGAGGAAGAAGTATCAAAGGATACTATAAATGTGAAAATTGATAGTAATGGAAAGAACATATATAATAAGAGTAATAGAAAGCTAGATGATGCTACACCTAAAAAAAATAGTGATAAAAATTCTAATGTTAGTACAAATGCTAACTCAGCTATAAATAAATCCTCTACAGTTGAAAATAATTCAAATATTAATGCTAATAAAATTGATAAGTCCGTAGATAATACTGGAAAAAATGATAATAGCTCTAATGGTAAGTATAATAATGCTTCAGGAAATGGTAACAAAAAAGACAATAATAATTCTAATATTGAAAAGCCAGATGAGAAATTCGATAAAGACAAAACAGATGATCATCATAATTCAAGCAAAGAAGATAAAAATAGTAAAAATAAATAAAATTCACTTAATAATCAGATGAAGTTGAAACTTCATCTGATTTAAATTTCACTTCATGAGACTATACTAAATTTTCGCTATATTCCCTTGTTTAATAAAAATTTGGTATAATATAGTATAATATTATATTATAGAGGTAATTTTAAATGAAAAAACAGGAATTTTCCAATTTACATTTATTGAATGAAAATGTCTCTATGACACTTATTGCAAATACAGGTGTTTTAGTTGAGTATGATGGAATAAAAATTTTAGTAGACGGAATTCATTATGACAGTGAATATCACTTTAGTAAGGTGCCAAAGAAAATACTAAATGATATGATGGAGGGAAATGGCAAGTTTAAAAATATTGATTATATTATGTTTAGCCATGAACATTCAGATCATTTCTCTCCTTATTATACTATGGAGTATCTGAAAAATAACAATGTGAAGTGTATTTTTATGCCTTTGGAAGGATCAGAAAAACTTGCAAATCTACAGTCTTATATAAATAACTATTCTTTTTCCTGCAGATTATTAAAGCTTCCAGTAGGAGAGAGCTGTTGTTATCAACTTAGACAAGATATTTCTGTCACTATATTTAATGCAGTTCATATGGGTAAACAATATAGTTTTATGGATAACTATTGCTTTTTATTAACACTAGGTGAAAAAAACATTCTATTTACTGCTGACGCTGACTATGTAGATTCTTATTTTAAAAATCCATTGACAGGAAAAGATATAGACGTGGTTTTTGTAAATCCGTTATTTTTTAATAATATAGCGGGAAGGAAGGTAATTGAAAATGTCATAAAACCAACAATGGTAGGCGTATATCATATTCCATTTCTTCAAGATGATAAGTTGATGTTTCGAAAGATAGTTAAGAGGGATATGAATAAATTTAAAAATGACTTCTATGATGTTTTTGCTTTGTGTGATGAAGGACAAACAGTGATAATATAGTATAGTTTTATTTCATATATTAGATGAAAGCCTCGTACTTTTTAAAAGTATGGGGCTAATTTTATATGCACTATATTAAGAGATAAGTATAAAAAAGATAAAAAGGAAAAATTATCAATAAAGGATTGGCATGTACATGGAAATTTTTGTATTGACAATATTAGTGTAAAATGTTAGTATTTAAATATAAAATACAAAGTACAAAATACAAAATACAAAATCCTCATACTAAAATAAGATTACACCTGTGTTAGATTAGTATATAAATATAGGATTTTGTTATAAAATTAGGCGCTATGTAATCGTTTTAAAAGAAATTATGTGCATTAAAAGGCATATAAAATAAAAAATAAGGGATGAAAAGCAATGAATTTTAAGGGGAAAAATATAATTGTTACAGGTGGAGCAAGTGGCATCGGAAGAGCAGTTGTTGAAGGCATAGTAGAAGGTGGAGGTCATGCTATTATTGTTGACTTAAACTTAGATGCTGCAATAAGAACAAAAGATGAAATTAACGGAAGTGCAGTTTCAGTTTACAAAGTTGATTTGGGAAACAGTGATGAAATCCGTCGAGTATTTAATCAAATTGCAGAAAATTTTGGACAAGTTCACGGATTAATAAACAACGCAGGTATTGTAAGCACAAAGCCTTTTGTAGAAGTTGACCAGAAGGAATGGGATAAGGTGATTTCTGTTAATCTTACAGGTGTTTACGCGGCAATTAGTACATTATTTCCTTATATGCAAGCACAAAATTATGGCCGTATTGTAAATGTTGCTTCTGTTGCGGCAAAATGCGGAGGGGGGCTTTTAGGAACAAGTGTTTATGCAACTTCTAAAGCGGGAGTAATTGGTTTAACAAAAGCTATTGCTCGTGAGGGAGCAAAGTTTGGAATTGCATGTAATGCAGTTTGTCCTAGTTTAACAATGACTGCGATGACTAAGGATATGGAAGAATCAAAAAAGAAAAAAATACTTAGTATGATTCCGCTTGGACGCGCAGCATCACCAAAAGAAATAGCAAATGTTATATTATTTTATGCATCTGATTTAGCAAGTTTTGTTACTGGTGAAATTAGCGATGTTGATGGTGGAGTTACAATGGATGGTTAACTATTAGAAAAAATAGATTTATATAAAATTATGGAGGTGTAATAAATGAACGCATCAAAAGAACTCGCTGCTCAATTTTATGAAACAATGTGTAAAATTCGCTACTTTGAAAATAAAGTAGAAAAATTCTTTTTAGCAGGACATATTCCTGGTTTTGTTCATCTATATACTGGTGAAGAGGCAATTGCAACAGGGATCTGCGCGGCAATGGAAAAAACAGATTATATAGAAAGTACACACCGTGGGCATGGGCATACAATTGCAAAAGGTGCAGATATCAATAGAATGATGGCTGAAATCTTTGGTAAAGAAACAGGTCTTTGTAAAGGAAAGGGAGGATCAATGCATATTGCTGATTTCTCCGTTGGTATGTTAGGAGCAAATGGTGTTGTAGGTGGTGGTTTCAATCTTGCAACTGGTGCAGCTTTAGCATGTAAAATGCTTAATAACAAACGTATTTCAGCTGTTTTTTTCGGGGATGGGGCGTCTAACCGTGGTACGTTCCATGAAGCTGCTAATTTGGCCGCTGTTTGGAAGTTACCTGTAATCTTTGTATGCGAAATGAACTGTTGGGCATCTACTACTCCTTATAGGACAACTACTTCAGTAGAAAATATTTCTGATCGTGCAGTAGGCTATGGTATGCCTAGTGTAATTGTAGATGGAAATAATGTATTTGCTGTTTATGAAGCTGCAGTTGAGGCAGTAGAAAGAGCAAGAAAAGGAGAAGGCCCTACGTTTATTGAATGCAAAACTTATAGAATTAAAGGACATTTCGTTGGTGACCCTGAGATGTATCGTACAAAAGAAGAGGTTAAAGAAATTTTTGAAACTACAGATCCATTGAAAAAATTTGCAGAACGTGTTCTTAAAGATGGATTAATGAGTGAAGATGAGCTTGCAGCAATTAGAGAAAAGTGTGAAAAAGTTATTGAAGATTCAGTGGAATTTGCAGAAAGATCTCCTTACCCAGATGAATCTGAATTATTCAATGACTTATATGTAGGAGGTGGGCTTAATGCGTAAAATTACTTTTTCAGAAGCAACTCGAGAAGCAATGGCAGAGGAAATGGAAAAGGACCCTACAATATTTATAATGGGTGAAGATTTAGCAAGACAAGGTGGTATTTTTGGTCAGTTTAGAGGATTACCAGAGCAGTTCCCTGGACGAGTCATTGACACTCCGATTTCAGAAACAGCTATCATAGGTGGTGGTGTTGGTGCAGCACTAGCAGGAATGCGTCCAGTAGTTGATATGCACTTTGCAGACTTTATTGGGGTTGCAATGGATGAAATTTTTAACCAGATGGCAAAGGTTAGATATATGTTTGGTGGCCAGGCAAAAGTGCCTCTAGTCTTAAGAGCTCCAGATGGTATGACAATTCAGGGAGCGGCACAACATTCTCAAAGCGTTGAGGCTTGGTTTATGCATATTCCAGGTATAAAAGTTGTAACACCTTCGAATCCTGCTGATGCAAAGGCATTATTAAAGGCAGCTATTCGTGATGATAACCCAGTTTTATATTTTGAAAACAAAATTCTATATAAAGAATATGGCGAAGTACCTGAAAAGGACGCTGATGAAATTTTAGAGATTGGAAAAGCAAAGGTAGTTAGTGAAGGAACAGATTGTACAATTGTTTCCTATTCTATTGGAATGAAGAATGCTATTGCTGCTGCAAAGCAACTTGAAAAAGAAGGAATTAGTTGTGAAGTAATAGATCTTATTACAATTTCTCCTCTTGATAAGGATACAATAATTAATTCTGTTAAGAAGACCCACAGACTTTGCATTGCCCATGAGGCAGTTCGTCAGGGTGGTGTAGGAGCGGAAATTTCTGCACTTGTAGCTGAGGAAGCTTTGGATTACTTGGATGCACCAATACTTCGTTATGGGGCACCTTTTGTACCTTGTCCTTTTGCACCAACCCTTGAAAAATTGGTTAGAATACATCCTGAAGACCTTGTTAAGGGCATCAAGGGCATGTTTTAAATTTATATAGTTAGGGGGAATAAAACATGGCAAATATTGTTGTGATGCCAAAGCTAGGTTTAACTATGACTGAAGGTGTAATTGCAAAATGGTATAAAAATGTTGGTGACAGGGTTGAAAAAGGAGAAACACTTTTTGAAGTTACTACAGATAAACTTACCAATGAAATTGAAAGTGAATATAGCGGCGTTGTTTTAAAACTTTGTGCTGAAGAGGGAGACAGCATTTCCTGTACAGATCCAGTAGCATATATAGGAGAAGCAGGAGAACAAATTAAAGGTACTGGTATTACAGCTGACGAGGATATCAATGATGAAGAGAAAATAATTGAAGTTGAAAAATCAGAAACTGCAGTAAAGACAAAAAGAGAAAAAGGAAGCTATGTATTGGCTTCTCCTTTAGCAAAAAAAATGGCTAGAGAAAAGGGTTATGATTTAGGACATATTGAAGGAACAGGTCCTAATGGAAGAATTGTTGCAAAAGATGTGGAGAGTTATACGACTGGAAAGAATGTTAAACTCTCTCCTACTGCAGCAAAAATAGCAAAGGAATTTGATGTTGATGTTGAAGCTTTGTATCAGGGGGAACGACTAATGAAATCAGACATCTTAGATTCTATGAAGCCTACCGAAACTTCCAAATCAGAAATTGAGATTCTAAATGTAGATGCTGCTCAAGTTGAAGAGACCATGAAATTAACTCCAATGAGAAAAACTATTGCTTCACGTATGAGTGAAAGTTGGTCAACTTCACCTAGAGTTACTTACAACAAAGCGATTGATACAAGTGCAATGAAAGAACTACGTTCAAAAATTGGTCCTACTCTTAAAGATAGCAGCATTAAGCTTACATTTAACCATATATTAATGAAGGTTTGCGCTAAGGTGCTTATGGAGATGCCAACAATTAATGCAAGTTTAAGTGGTGATACATTGATACTCCATCCACATGCTAATATTGGTCTTGCTGTTGGATTGGACTCAGGATTATTAGTGCCAAATGTAAAAAACTGTGATATTAAGTCTCTATCACAAATTGCTGTTGAGACAGAAAGATGCATTGCTGCTGCTCGTGATGGAAAATTAACAATGGATGATTTGGTAGGCGGTACCTTTACTATCACTAATTTAGGTGCATATGGTGTTTCGACATTTTCACCAATTATAAATCAACCTGAATTAGCTATTTTAGGTGTGGGTGCTATCGCAGATACACCGGTTGTTGTTAATGGTGAAATTGTGATTAGGCCAATGATGAATTTGAGTTTGACTGCTGATCACAGAATAATTGATGGATTGCTTGCAGCAAAATTCCTTAAACGTATTACAGAATATTTGGAAAATCCATACATGCTGTTGGTATAGCATTTTAAGAATTAAAAAATAAAAGTAAAAAGTGACCCGCAAAAGTAGAAGTATGCTTTGTATTGCGGGTTCACTGTTTTTATGAAAGTGAAACTTGAATGGAAAAATAATATTAAAGGGGTTGAGTAATATGGCCATTAAAGTCCTTATGCCAAAGCTTGGTTTAACCATGACAGAAGGGGTTATTGCAAAATGGTACAAGAAAGTAGGAGATTCAGTAAAGGCTGGGGAAACTCTTTTTGAAGTTACTACAGATAAACTTACTAATGAAATTGAATCAGACTACAGTGGAATTATATTGAAACTATGTGCAGATGAGGGGGATGCTGTATCTTGTACAGAAGCAGTTGCTTATATAGGCCAGGCAGGAGAAAAAATAGAGGACGAAGTGTTTGATGAAAATGAAAAAGGAGAAAAGACGGCAAAAGAAGTTGATAAAGAAGCAGGAAAAATTAGTGAGGAAATCAACGTTGTTGTAATTGGTGGAGGTCCGGGGGGATATGTGGCAGGTATTAGAGCGGCACAGTTAGGAGCTAAAGTTACTTTAATTGAAAAGAGCAAAATGGGCGGAACCTGCTTAAATGTTGGATGCATTCCTACAAAAGCATTGCTACATAGCGCAGATGTTTATACAGAAGCAAAAAATGCTGCAAAGGTTGGTATTAAGACCACAGTTACTGTGGATTGGAAAAAGGTCCAATCTCATAAGAATAAGATTTCAAGTGGACTTTCAAAGGGTGTAGCAGGATTAATGGCAGCAAATAACATTAAGGTTCTAGAAGGAACAGCCGAGTTTGTAAATTCTTCTACATTAAAGATTGTAAAGACAAATGGTGTAGAAGAGACTGTTGTGGCAGATAAAATTATTGTGGCATCGGGATCTATATCTGAAATGCCTCAAATACCAGGAATCAACAGTAAAAACTGTATAGACAGCACAGGAGCATTGGAGCTTCCGGAAATTCCAAAATCAATGGTGGTTATAGGTGGAGGTGTTATCGGCATTGAGTTAGCATCTCTATACAGTACATTTGGTACAAAGGTAATAGTAATAGAACAGCTGCCTAAATTATTATCCTTAATGGATCAAGAATTAGCAGGAATTATTGAGAAAAAACTTACTGCTTCTGGCATTGAAATTTATAAAGAAACTCAGGTACTTTCAATAGAAGATTCTTCTGAAGGGGTTAGGGTGAGGGTATATGTAAAGGAAAATGAAATGTGCTTTGAAGCAGAAAAAGTTGTTGTGGCAGTAGGTAGGTGTGCTTATACAGAAGCTTTGAAGCTTGAAAATGCAGGAATTGCTAACGACGAAGGGGCTATAAGAGTAAACAGCAAACAACAGACTAGTGTAGCAAATATTTATGCAGTGGGTGACTGTTTAGGAAAAGAAATGCTTGCTCACATTGCTTCAGCACAGGGTGAGGTTGCAGCTGAAAATGTTATGGGGATTGAATCTATTTATAATGAAAAGACAAATCCTTTCTGTGTTTATACAAATCCAGAATTTGCAGGAGTGGGTCTCACAGAAGAAAAAGCAAAAGAAAGGAAGATTGACTATTTGGTAGGAAAGTTCCCACTAATCGCAAATGGTAAATCAAAGATTATGGGATGTTCAGAGGGGATGATAAAGATTATTGTGGATTCAAAATACAAAGAAATTTTGGGAGTTCACATTGTTGGACCACGTGCTACAGATCTAATTACAGAGGGTGCACTGGCAATCCGTCTTGAAGCTACTATTGATGAGTTAATATCCACCATTCATGCACATCCTACAGTTGGAGAGGCAGTGAAAGAGGCAGCTTTAGCTATTGAAAAGCGTGCAATTCATTTCAAATAGAAATATTAAAAAAATAGGTCAATTAACTATACACCTTATTAAATTACTTTTAATAAAGTGTATTATGTATTTTGAATTTTGTATTTACATAAATAGGTTTTTTAAGTATAATATTAGTATATATTTTATCATAATTAGATACTTTATACAATTTTAGAGTTTTTAATTTACTTTTGTGTCAGAAAATTACCTGTTAAAAATGTTGTGATTTTCTAAAAAGAGAAATCTTAAATAATTTAAAAATGAGGTTATGAATTATGGATCAACCACAGTCATTGCTTGAATTTGCCCTTACAAAAATACGTGATAATATACAAAGTGGAAAATATCCACCAGGTTCGAAGCTTTCTTCAAAGGATATTTCAGAAGAGTTAGGTATTAGCCGTACGCCTATAAATGCCGCAATTAACCGACTAGTTGCAGAAGGATTGGCTGAAGCAATTCCACGACGTGGTAACATTGTAACCCAACTGTCGGCAAAAAAGGTTAACGATATTGCAGATGTACGTACTATGATAGAAACTCATGCTGCTAAAGTTGCTGTTAAGAATGTAGAAAAGCACCCAGAGATTATTTCAGAAATGGAATCATTACTAGAAGAGTTCGAAAATATTGGGGATGAAGATTTCAGTATTGCTACAAAATTGGAATCTAGATTTCATACACTCTTGGTTATGCTCTCTGAAAATGATCAACTAATAAAGCTTTTTCAGATTAACTGGAGTGTAGGAGCATTATATCATGTGCATAGATATTCAAAAATACCACTTTCATACCAATATAAATCATTTAATAAGGGGCATAGAAAAATTGTTAAGCTTCTTAAAGAAAAAGATGCGGAAGAGCTTTGTAGCTTTGTAGAAGAACATCTTGCTGTATGCTACGATTTTAGAAAGTAGTCATAGGATAAAGTTATTTGAAATTTCCTGGATTTATACTATGAAAATATAAAATTTTCTTAATTTAAAATATTACTAGCCCTTATGAAAAATCATAAGGGCTAGTAATATTTTAAAAAGAAGTATTAGAAGAAAGAGAACTAAGTGTAATTGTTCATAATATAAAATATTCAGAAAATTAAGGTTGATTGTAAGCATTTGGTATGTTATAATTTAAATATAAAATACAAAATACAAAATACAAACAAAAATATAGATGTTGTAAAATTGGAGATAAAATATAAACTGGTTAAGTCTGTTTTATAAACAACATAGAATTGATACAAAAACTTCTCAATATAAAGCGATTGGGGGAAGTAGATATGAGTAAAGAAAAACCATATTGGCTTAAGGTAAGATATAATGAAAAGTCTGTAGCAGAGATTAACATGATTATGGACACACTAGCATTGAATACTGTATGTAAAGAGGCAAATTGTCCTAATTTGGGAGAATGTTATAAGAGGCGCACAGCAACATTCATGATTATGGGAAATAAATGTACAAGAAACTGCAGATTTTGTAATGTGACACATGGACAACCTTTAAAGCTTGATCTGGAGGAGCCTAGCCATGTAGCTGAAGCTGTAAGACATCTCAATTTAAAGCATGTTGTAGTTACAAGTGTTACAAGAGATGATTTAAGCGATTGTGGTGCCGGACATTTTGCTAAGACCATAAAGAATATTAGAAAATTATGTCTTGATACAACAATTGAGGTATTAATACCTGACTTAAAAGGTATAGAAAGAAACCTAGATATTGTAATTGATGCAAATCCAGATGTAATTAATCATAATATTGAAACTGTAGAGCGCTTATATGATTTGGTACGTCCAGAAGCAAATTATGAAAGATCACTATTTGTACTGAAATATGTGAAAAAAAAGGCCCCGCATATTCTAAGTAAAACGGGCATTATGGTAGGTTTAGGTGAAACTGATGAAGAAATTTATAAAGTTATGGATGATGTCTTGGGTGTAAACGATGACATTTTTACTATTGGACAATATTTAAGACCTTCCAGTGAGCATGCAGAATTGGTAGAGTATGTTACCCCTGAAAAATTTGAAGAATATAGACAGGTAGGAATACAGAAGGGATTCAAATATATTGCTAGTAGCCCTCTTGTCAGAAGTTCTTACAAGGCAGAAGAGGCTTTAGAAGCAAGGAGGGCCAAGTAATGGTTTATATAGAAAGTGATTCAACAAGTCCATATTTTAATTTTGCTCTTGAGCAATATTTAATGAAGGAAAAGGATTTGGAAGATAACGAAATATTTATGCTTTGGAGAACAAATCCTACAGTTATGGTGGGAAGGTATCAAAACACTATAGAAGAGATTAATGAAAAGTATGTAAAAGAAAATGGTGTAAATGTTGTGAGACGTGTTTCTGGGGGAGGAACAATTTATACCGATATGAATGGGTGGCAATATAGTTTTATTAACAAGAATTATAAGGTAAGTTCTATTGATTTTAAAGCCTTCACATTACCAATTATAGAGGCACTAGAAAAACAGGATGTAAATGCATATTTTAACAGCAGAAATGATTTGTTAATTGGTGGGAGAAAATTTTCTGGTAATGCCCAATATATTAAAGGTGATCGCATACTTCATCACGGTTCTATTTTGTTTAATACAGATATTAAGGCTATGGTTGAAAGTATAACCGTTGCAGATGAAAAAATAATTTCAAAGGGCATAAAGTCAGTAAGGGAGAGAGTAACAAATGTTGCTGAACATTTAAATAAAAATATAGATTGTATTGGGTTTAGAGACATTATGCTTGAGAGTTTGCTTCAAGGCAGGAAGAATATCTACAAATTGAATGAGTATGATATTAGGCGTATTAATGAAATTGCAAAAGAAAAATTTGAATCATGGGAATGGAATTACGGAAACTCTCCGAAATTTAATATAACTAAATGGGGAAGGTTTCTTGGGGGTAAAGTGGAATTTAGGCTTGATGTGGAAAAAGGAATCATAAAAAACTGCAAAATTTATGGTGATTTTTTTGGAATAGGAGAAATCAATATGATTTCAAAAGCACTTTGTGGGTGCAAATATGAAAAGAAAAGTATTGAAAATATATTAAAAGAAATTGAAGTTGAAAGACATTTCTATAAGATATCAAGAGACCAGATTTTAGATTGCATTATTACTAATTAATAAGATTATTACTATGAAAAGTTTTGATGATAATTTAATGATATTACTATGTGTCTTTTTTATATTTTCACATTATTTGTATAGGGGAGTTAATGAAAGTTTTTGACTATTAGCATAGAATTACTCACTAATATTAAACAATCTATCTTTAACATCGATTTAGTTCTGAGAATTCTTACTAACTGTCAACTTTTATTATATATTAGAAAACTGAGTTAAATCTTTAAATATACAAAATACCTTATATGTTATATATGTTAGGGAGTAGAAGCTTTTAAGATGAAATCAGTTTCAAAGAAAAAAGGAGGTGAATAAGTTCAATTTGTGTTTGCTTTGGCACATTGAGAAATTATTTATAACTCGTAAATTTTCAATTAAACTTAATAAAATTTTGGGGGAGGATTAAGGATTATGGATGTTAATAGTAGTCTAACGAAGAAAAAATATTTACATGTTATTTTACCTTTATTTATCGGCTCAATGTTGGCGTTTCTTGACAGGCTTAACATATCCTATGCCGCTTTGACAATGAATAAGGACCTAGGATTTACTGCGGAAGTTTTTGGGATGGGAGCAGGTATTCTATTTTTCGGTTATATTTTATTTGAAGTACCAGGTACTGTATTTGCCGAAAAGCGCAGTCCGAGTAAATGGATATTTAGAATTATGGTTACTTGGGGGCTTGTATGTGTGCTTATGGCTTTTATCCATACATCAGTTCAGTTCTATTTTGTTCGTTTTTTGATTGGAGCAGCAGAAGCAAGTTATTATCCTGTTTGTTACTCTGTTGTTATTCCTCGTTGGTTTAATACTCAGGAGAGACCTAAGGCAATATCAATAATGTTGACTTCTCTATTGGTCTCTAATATTATTGGCTCACCTCTTGCAGGTGTACTAATAGGAATTACATGGCTAGGCTTCAAAGGTTGGCAGATGTTGTTTATACTAGAAGGTGCAATGGCTTTCATTTTTGGATTTATAGTTCTTTTCTGGTTGAAAGATTCACCAAAAGATGCTCATTGGCTAACAGAGGAAGAAAAGAACAAGTTAATATCAGAGTATGAGCAAGAGATTGCTATAAAAAATTCTGCGAAGAAATATACTCTATGGCAAGCGTTGTCAGACAAGACAGTACTTAAGATGTGTTTTACTTACTTCATGTGGATCACCGGTTTTTGGGGATTTGGATTCTGGCTACCAACAGTATTGAAATCAGTATCTGGATTGAGTAATTCCAGTGTTAGTATGTTAATTATAGTTCCAATGACTTTAGCATTAATTGGTTTTATTGTTAACGGTAGTTCTTCTTCCAAGAGAGGAGAAACAAAATTGCATATAGCAATTCCATTGTTTATTGGTGCTATCGGTATGCTTGCAGGAACTATGACTACAAATCCATTATTAAGTTTCATCTTTACATGTGTTACTGCTGTCGGTGTATACGTAGGAATGGGAGTATGGTGGACTGTACCTACAGCGTTCTTATCTGGTGAAGCAGCAGCTGGTGCCACAGGTTTAATTAATTCTATAGGAAATATAGGTGGATGGATTGGACCATATTTAATTGGCTTTATTAAAACTCATACAGGTTCTTATACTGGGGGATATCTATATTTGTCTTTCTCACTTGTAGTTGCTGGTATTTTGATGTTAACACTTAAAAAAGAAGCTCCTACTAGTAAATTAACACAACAATCTTCAAATACTATTAGTGAATAATATTTATTATTGCAATGATTATTAATTGGTAACTTGTATTATTGTATTTAAATACATCTGCTAATTTTCTTGAATCATAAACAAATGTATCTAATAGTAATCCTACTATAAGGTGAATAAGTATTTTCATCTTATAGTAGGGTAATTTATTTTTCTTCATCCCTTTTCATATGGCTGGCCATCTGCCAGTGGAGCAGTTGTTTTTCCAACAAATCCTGCTAGAGCAAGCATTGTTAAAACATAGGGAATCATTGAATATATTTCAGTTGGTATATTTAGTACTAGACTTTGAGCGTTTATTTCTAAGGCATTACCAAAGGCAAAAAGTAAACATGCCCACATAGTTCCTTTAGGTTTCCAGTTACCAAATATCATGGCAGCTAGTGCTATAAAACCACGTCCTGAAACCATACCTTCTTTATATACAGGAGTCATACCTAAAGATAGGGCAGCTCCACCGATACCGGCAAGCATTCCTGAAAGTATTACGCATAAGTATCTTATTTTATAAACACTTATTCCAAGAGTATCTGCTGCCTTTGGATGCTCACCTACTGCCCTTATTCTAAGACCTAATGCTGTCTTAAATAGTACAAATTCTGATACAAATACGAATATTAGTGCAAGTATTACAAACCAGTTTAAGCCTGCTATAAAAGGTCCAACAACGGGAATACTTTTTATAGCTCCAGGTATATTATAGGAAAGACCGGTTACTATATCAGTCTGACCACCTTTTTTAAATATCTTAAAAATAAGAAAGCTTGCAAAGGCAGTTGCAAACAGATTTATTGCGGTACCGGATATAATCTGGTCTGCTCTTAAATGTATGCTTAAAAAGCCATGAATTAAAGCTAAAAGACCACCGGCTATAGCAGCGAATAATATTCCTACTACTGGACTTCCGGTAGCATAGGATCCAAAGACCGCAAAGAAGGCACCCATTACCATCATACCTTCAAGACCAATATTAACAACACCAGACCTTTCGGAGAATACTCCTCCAAGGCCAGCAAATATAAGTGGGGTTGCCATTCTTAATGTAGATGCTAATATTACCACAATAAGGGATGTATTATCCATTTACAATCGCCCCTTTCTTCCTTCTCTTGTTTTCAAAGTATTTGATAACATAGTCTGTAGCAACGAAAATTATTACTATGGATTGAATTAAGTATACTATCTCTTTTGGTATAGAGTTTAACTGAAGTATTCTGGAGCTACTATTTAAGGCCCCAAATAGCAATGCTGAAGGTATGCATCCAATAGGATTACTCTTAGCTAAAAGTGCAACTGCGATACCATCAAAGCCATAGCCTATAAAACCCATAAGGTCTGTACTGCTGTACATAACACCTGCTAGGTGAGATGCACCACCTATTCCAGCAATAGCTCCTGATAAAACCATAGCTAGTACTGTATTTCTTGCTATGTTAATTCCGCCATATTCTGCTCCTAGAGCATTTATTCCTACTGCTCTTATTTCATATCCTACAGTGGTCTTCCAGAGGAGCCAGTATATGAGAACAGCAAAAATGATACCTATTATAAGACCTATGTTTGCTCTGCTGGCTGGACTAAACTGAAGTAACTGAGCACTTTCTTGTATTATTGGTGTTGAAGCTTTAGATGCAATTCCAATAGGGGTTCTAAGCACAATTATATTAACTAAATATAAAGCAAGATAGTTCATCATAATTGTATTGATAACTTCATTTGTTCCAAACCTAGCTTTTAGGTAACCAGGTATTGCTCCCCATATTCCTCCACCAACAATACCAGACAGTATTATTAAAGGTGCGTGTATCCAAGGGTTAAGACCAGGGATTAATCCAACTATAGCTGCACAAATCATTCCTAAAGTAAACTGTCCCTCAACTCCAATATTAAATAATCCACATTTAAAAGCTATAGAATGAGCAACTCCTGTAAATATAAGTGGAGTTACAAAAACCATTGTTTCCAGCGTTTTAGAAGTATCTCCAAAGCTTCCTCTAATAATTACAGATATAAGGTCAGCTAAGGCTTCAAAATATTGAGTTATTGAATATTCTTTTGCCCACATTACAAAAAACACTGCCACAAACAAAGAAACAAGTATCGAAAATAACGGAAAGATTAAGCTTTTTAATACTCCTTTTACTGCAATTGCAGTCTTATTTCTATTCTCCACTTTATTCAACATTCTTCACCTCTTTTTTACTATCCAAAGTTCCTCCGGCCATAAGTATTCCAAGCTTCTTTTCATCAGCTTCTTTTCTGTCCAATATATCAACTATATTACCATCATACATAACCGCTATTCTGTCTGAAAGCGCTAATACTTCATCAAGTTCAAGAGATACTAATAGAACTGCTGTACCTTTGTCTCTCTCTTGAACCAGTCTTTTATGTATGTATTCTATAGCACCAACATCAATACCCCTTGTTGGCTGAGATGCTATCATTAAATCAGGATCTTTGGCGATTTCTCTTGCTGCTATTAGTTTTTGTTGATTACCACCGGATAATGCAGATGCTGCTACTTCATCATTAGGTGTTCTAATATCAAACTCCTCTATTAGTCTTTGACAGTGTTTACGTATTTCACTGTAATTCATCACTATACCGTTACTAAAAGGTTTTCTATAGTAGGTGCCTAAAACTGAGTTTTCAAATAAGGAATACTTAAGAATAAGTCCTCTTTTGTGTCTATCTTCCGGAATATGAGCTAAGCCTGAGTCTGTGATTTCCCTGGGACTTTTTTCGAACAGATCTTTATCTTTTAATTGTATCTTTCCAGATTCAGATTTTCTAAGACCGGTTAAGGCTTCTATAAACTCTGTCTGACCATTTCCATCTACACCAGCTAATCCTACTATTTCTCCAGCTCGTACAGTTAGATCTACTCCCTTAACAGCCTCAACTCCTCTATGATCCTTTACTACAAGTTTTTCAACCTTTAATATTTTGTCCCCTAGCTTTGCCTCATCCTTTTTAACAACTAAATTTACTTTTCTGCCTACCATAAGCTCTGCTAGCTGGTCTATGTTGGTCTCCTTAGTTTTGACAGTTCCTGTTACTACACCTCTCCTTATTATAGTTACCCTGTCACTCATTTTCATAACTTCCTTTAGCTTATGAGTTATTAGAATAACGGATTTACCTTCTTCTTTTAAGTTATCTATAATTGCACCCAGTTCATCTATTTCCTGTGGTGTTAAGACTGCTGTAGGTTCATCTAGTATTAACACATCTGCGCCCCTGTACAAGGCTTTTAGAATTTCAACTTTTTGCTGCTGGCCAACAGACATATCCTCAATAACAGCCTTAGGATTTATATTAAATCCATATTTATCTGCAATTTCTGTAACATCTTTTATTGCCTTTTTCATGTCAATTTTTAAACCTACTTTAGGTTCCATTCCTAAAACTATATTTTCTGCTACGGTAAAATTATGAACTAGCATAAAATGCTGATGAACCATACCTATTCCAAGCTTAATAGCATCGTTAGGATTAGTAATCTTAACTGGTTTACCGGTTACGAGAATCTCTCCCTTTTCCGGTTGATATAATCCATAAAGTATATTCATAAGGGTAGTTTTTCCTGCACCATTTTCACCAAGTAAAACATGAGTTTCACCTTTAAATAAGTGGAAATTAACCTCATCATTGGCTACAGTTCCCGGAAAAATTTTAGTTATCCCAATCATTTCGATTACCTTATTCATTTTTACCCTCCTGTATTCCTTATACTGCCCTAAAAGATTATTAATCTTTTAGTCTCCTGTATTCCTTATACTGCCCTAAAAGATTATTAATCCTTTAGCATCCTTAATATAATATGAGCATACTTTTAAAAATAAGCTAGGCATTCACCTAGCTTAT
Source organism: Clostridium magnum DSM 2767 (assembly GCF_001623875.1). Taxonomy (GTDB): domain Bacteria; phylum Bacillota; class Clostridia; order Clostridiales; family Clostridiaceae; genus Clostridium_AM; species Clostridium_AM magnum. Next base: position 863,409 of record NZ_LWAE01000002.1, read on the forward strand.
TTTTAACATAAAGAGCTTATTATATTACCCCACCTGATCCAAGTTTTAATTCATCAATAAGCCAATTTTAGATTGAAGGTGCTGTAAATTTTGCTGCATCTTCTTTTGTAGCAGGAACAGTTATTTTTCCGTCAACTATAGCTGTTCTGTATTTTTCAACTAAATCTAAAATATCCTTTGGAGTATTCTTACTTGAAGTACCTGCTATATCAACACCTTTATCTTTTAATGTAAATACTTTTGATTGACCGCCATCGAATGTTCCAGCTGCAATTCCTTTAACTGTATCATAAGTTGCAGTGTCAACTCTCTTTACCATACTAGTAAGAATAACATCTGCATATTTTGGAACAGTAACTGCTTGGTCTTGGTCAACGCCTATAGCCCAAAGTTTCTTATCTGCTTTAGTCATAGCTTTTGCTACTTTAAATAAACCAAGTCCAGTACCGCCTGCTGCATGATATATTACATCACAACCACCGTTGTACATGCTAGTAGCAAGCTCTTCTCCCTTAGTTGGATTAGCAAAGTCAGCAGCATATCTTATATCAAATTGAACGTTTGGATTAACAGTTTTAGCTCCAGCAATATATCCTGCTGCAAATCTATTTATTAATTCAAAGTCTTTTCCACCAATAAATCCAATTTTATTGCTTTTAGTCATTTTGCCAGCTATAACTCCAGTTAAAAACGAGCCTTCTTGTTCTTTAAAGTTAAGTGAAACTACATTTTTCTCCTTAACTTCTGAGTCTATTATGGCAAATTTTTTATCAGGATATTTTTTTGCTATAGCTGTCATAGCATCTCCCATTTGGAATCCAACACCAAATACGATATCGGAACCATTATCAACTAAGGCCTGAAGATTTGGTTGATATTCATCCTTCTTTTTTGATTCAATTGGTTTATAGTCTATGTTCTTTAATTCTTCCATAGCTTTCTTTATGCCTTGGTCTGCTGCCTGATTAAAGGATTTATCATTTAAACCACCTTCATCCGTTGCAAGACCTACTTTTATTTTTTTAGTCTGATTCGTGTCACCTGTTTCTTGTTTCTGACCTCCGCATCCTGCAAATAATGATACTGTCATTATAGCTGCGGCAGCTAATGCTAATAGTCTTTTTTTGTTCATTAGAAACTCCCTCCTAAAAAAGATATTATTATAGTATTTATATTTACTTAATAGATTATTCTACAACACCTTCGTCATTCCTTCCTGTTTTTTAATAGTTTTACATTTAATTGTAGTGTTGTTTTAACTTGGTATAGTGAGTAGTTTCTCATAAAGCTAGCCATCTCTGGGTTTATGATACACACTAATGCTTTATAATTTCTATTAGTAGTATATGTAGCAAATACTTTAATTAGAAGATTTGCTATTAAAGAATAATATATACAGAATTTACAGTAAAACTTAGACTTTTTTGGTCTGAATAGCATAGTAACAGTTTTTTATCTTTTCCATAATATAATATGTATTATCAAATGGAAGGAAGGAATATAATGAAGCTCCAGTTAGGTGATACTGTTATTGTAAATAAGGATAAAAAAGGAGACCTTTGGAAAATTGAAAAATTCTATCGAACTAATCCAAGGATTGTTAGGTTAAAAGGAATGACTAACCGTTCCATTATAGATATTTATGAAGACCAAATAATAAAGATTGATGAAGGAACTATTGGAAAACTTTCAGAAAGGAATAACCGTCACTGTATAGGTTTTCTTTCTGATATGAGAGAAATGCTAAGAAATGGAGATACTGCTGCTGAACCTAACAAAAATGTTGAGTCTATAAAGAATGATGAGGAAGATAAAAAAAACTGGATTTTTAACATGCCTGGTACTATACTTCATCTAGATAGCTATAAGCCTTTTATGGAAAAGTGTATTAAGCTATATAGGCAGCTTGGAATTCCTGCTGTTGGATATTATATGGATGCTTCTGAGTTTCCTAATAAAATTACAGAATTGTTAGAGAAAGAGCGGCCTGATGTTTTAGTTATTACCGGTCATGATAGTTTAAGGGATAATAAAAAACCCTTTTTAATGGAATCTTATCTAAACTCAAAATACTTTGTGGAAGCAGTTACAGAAGCTAGAAAATTTGATAGAAATAAGAATAGTCTTGTTATCATTGCTGGGGCTTGTAGATCCTTCTTTGAAGCTATAATGGAGGCAGGAGCAAACTTTGCAAGCTCTCCAATGAGGGTAAGAGTTTCTGATGTTGACCCAGCAATAATTGCAATGATAGCGTCTCTAACTCCAACTTTAAACTCCATAGACATTTTAAAGGCAATAAATCGTACCAGGGCAGGTACTGATGGCATTGGAGGTATTGAGACAGAAGGAACGCTAAGAAAGGCAATTCCAAATAAGAAATATGTCCCACCTGCCGATGAAGAGCCTCCTAAAAATGAAGCTATAGATACTCCTACTAATATTAGTAGAGGCCATCTTGATTTATACTGTCCTTTTAACAGTTGCCCATATAATTTTAAAAGCTTCTAAATTAAATAGAAAAGCTGTAACTTATATTATACTAAGCTACAGCTTTTCTATTTAATATCTACTCCCAGGCTGACGTAGATTCTTTAACTATAAATTGCATTAAGGAAAATTCAGCTTGTGATAAATTCATAGGCACTCTATCTTCTGAATACTCTGGACGATTAGTGTTACCATCTAATCCACCTGTATCTACACAACTTCGTATTATTCGTTCGATATCTAATTTTTGCAATACCTCTGGCTTTTTTTCAAGGGCTGTGATAGCTGCAGAAGTTCCATAAGCACCCCAATTTGATACAGAAGCCACTAAGGTAATATCTGCTGGAACTACGCAGGCTATAAGACTTCCTTTTGATATGGTTTTAGCTGTTATAGAAGCTAAGCTTCCCATTCCAAGTTCGTTTCCACCATCACCAAAGCCTACAGTAAGTATTCCTTTTGATTTTGCAGCAGCAAATAGTGCTTCACCATGAATAAATAGGTGAGAAGGAATTTCCCTTCCTTTAAAGGTATAGCTCTTACCATCCTTTGCTGGCCCTGGAAGCTCTATGGAGATGACAGCAGAAGGATTAATTTTTGATATTAGATCTTTTGCGGCCTCAGCTGCTATTTTTATATCTGTGGTGAAAGGATATATTCCAGCAACAGGAGCGTTATCATCACTAGTTTTTGAATGAAGTGCTGTGGTAATATCTGTTGGTACTAAACCAGCAGCATTTATGCATGCGCTTGCATAAGGTATATACTGTTTTGCAGTTATTATAATAGGGATTGCACCAAAAACCTCTTCTAATACTCTTGCAAGTACAGCAGCTCCCACTGGTCCATCAGTTTCACTTAGGCCTTCTGTAAGCCAGGTCAGTGAAGGAAATCCCGTTAAAATTAGGACAGGACTTCTTAGCTTAATAACTTTCTTTAACGCAATAGCACAATAGGTTGTAAGGGGATAGTGTTGCAACTTTCTAGCTGCATCATATAAGTATAAAATATTTCCTCTTCCGCTTAAATCATAACTAATCATCCTGTCCAGGCTTTCACCAAGCTTGTGTAATTGAAAATGATTAATGGTAGTTAATTTATTTAACGATATATCTCTACCCATTGCAAATTACCAGATGCCAAGCATCCAGTCCTCCTATCTGAAACAACATATTTATACCAGTGTATTCAGTTAGCAATTAAGTGTTACATTTAGTAGTTTACTAGAAATTATTGTAGTTATTAACGAAAAAAGGATTGAATAAAGATAAGCTATGGGTGAGCAAAATAACAGTAGAGTATCTTTTTTTATTAGAAATATAATCGTTAAGGAGTGGAAATCCTTAGGATCTAATATGAGATTTGTGTCAGTAGTTGATATTAATTATTTAAATTGAGGGGGAGGTAACATGGGCAATTTTGAAAGACCAAATGTGTTTTTTAGCAGATGTCTAGGTTTTGAGGGCTGTAGATATAACGGTCAAATGATAACTAATTCCTTTATTGAAAGTTTAAAACCTTATGTAAATGCTATCGATGCTTGTCCGGAAACTTCTATAGGACTAAGTACTCCAAGAGATTCCATAAGAATAGTATATGACAAAGATCAACTAAAATTATATCAGCCAAAGACCGGGAAAGAATTTACGAGGGAAATGAGTGATTTTGCAAAGAGTTACTTGGAGAATTTGAAGAATATAGATGGTTTTGTCTTAAAGAGCGCTTCTCCCTCCTGTAGCCATAAAAATGTAAAAATCTATAATGGAACTTCTGGAGTAACAAGGAATTCTAGAGGCTCAGGTTTCTTTGGTGGTAAGGTAGTTGAATTGTTTCCTCATGCTGCTATAGAGGATGAAGGAAGATTACATAATTATAGAATAAGAGATCATTTTCTAGGAAAACTTTTTGTAAATGCGGATTTTAGAAGGGTAAAGGAATCTAATTCATTGTCTGAGCTTGTAAGATTTCATAATAAAAATAAACTATTGATTATGGCAAATAGCCAAAAATACTTAAAAATATTAGGCAAACTTATACTAAATAATGAAGATAAGCCTATTGAAGTAATACTAGAAGAGTATGAAAAAAACTTAAAATTGGCCTTTAAAAAAGTTTCCAGATATACAAATAATATAAATGTTTTAATGTATGCATTAGGTTACTTTTCAGATAACATAACGAAAGGGGAAACAGAACTAATACTAGATTCTTTAGAAAAGTATAGAGAAGGAAAGCTTACAGTAAATACACCTATGCTGCTCATAAAATCTTATGCAGTGAGATTTAATATCAATTATCTTTTAGAACAAACTTACTTTAATCCATATCCTGAGGAGTTAATTTCTCTAGAGGATTCGGGAAAGGTAAATGACTTACACCTATAAAAATGTATTAAAGTTAAAAAAAGTTTATTTTTGCTACAAAAATTAGGCCATACTATATATACCAAAACTCAAAAGGAGATATAGTATGGCTTATTTATGTAGCAAGAAATAACTACTCTTTAACTTTATTAGAGAAATAAATTAACAGTTGTATTAGATGAAAATAGATAAGAGTAATATCATATTATTTGGGTATTTTTACTGTAAAGTTAGTACCCTCATTAATTTTACTTTCTACAGTTATAATTCCTTTATGGGCTTTAATAATGGATTTTGCTATTGCAAGTCCTATGCCAGAACCACCGGTTTGTTTATTCCTTGATTCATCTGCCCTATAAAATCTTTCAAATACATGAGGGATATTTTCATTTGATATGCCTATACCTGTATCTTTTACATTTACTATTGCAAACTGACCTTCTTCCCATAGGTTGACTTCTACTTTACCGCCTTTTTCAGTATATTTTAATGCGTTGGATACTAGATTCACTATTACTTGAGTTATCTTATCCTTATCTGCATTTACAAAAATACTATCTTCTTTAAAAGCTAAAGCTACTTTCTTATTTAAGAATTGTTTTTCAAAATTTAGGGCTATGTTATTAATTACTTCTCCTAAATTAAACTTAGTGATGACTAAGGATAGATTTTCACCCTCATACCTAGCAAGCTTTTCTAGATCTCCTACTAGGCGTTTTAGTCTTAATATTTCTTCATGGCAGCTTTTTAATCTGTCACTTGTTGGTTCCCATACTCCATCAATTAAAGCCTCCATATGGCTTTGAAGTGTTGAAAGGGGAGTCCTCAGTTCATGTGAGATATCCTTTGTAAGTCTTTTTCTTAGCTTTTCCTGTCCATTAAGAGAGGTTCCAAGGTTATTAATGGTAGTAGTAAGGTTATGTATTTCTTCTATATCGGTTTTAGTTTCTATTTTTTCATCATAGTTTCCTCTTGAAATCATTTCTGCTGCATCTATAACCTTTAATATTGGTCGGCTTAATCTTTCAGCCATAAGAAATCCGAATATAAAAGCGATAAGTAAAGAAAAGACACCAACTAGTAGCAACATTTTATTTAGTGTTTTTATATATGAAATATCATTGCTGCCATAGAAAAAAGGACCATAGTAGCCTATTTCAATAGTTCCTATCTTACTAGAGTTGTTTATTAAAGGATACTGATTTTTAGTATATACTCCTTCCCAGCTTGGAAAGTATTTTTCCATTGAATTAGTAACCTTATTTTTTACCTCTTCGCATTTTTTTATATTATAGGTTTCTGCATCCCATATTATTTTGCCAGATATGTCTTTAACACTAATAAATAGTCCATTTTCTATTGAAATTTCACCAATGTTTTTAATACCATCAATGTTCCAATTTCCGTTAAATAAATATTGTTCACCTATAGTTTTAACAATAAGATTATTCCTTGTCTTATGCTGCTCAATAACATAATTTCTAAATAATCTTTGAAGAAAAAAGTTTGAAAGCAAACTAATGATTAGTACGCAGATTACTATTATAAACATATATGAAAATGAAAGTTTCTTCCTAAGTTTTTTTCTCATATTATTCTCCTTCAAATCTGTATCCTGTTCCATGTACAGTAACTATATACTGGGGTTCCTTAGGATTAGTCTCTATTTTTTGTCTTAAGTTTTTTATATGAGTGTCTATTACGCGGTCATAGCCATCATAGTCTTCGCCAAGAACTGCACTTATAAGTTCTTCTCTTGTAAAAGTTTTTTGAGGGTAGGTTAAAAATGTTAATAATACCTTATATTCTGTTATAGTTAAGTCTATAATTTCTCCTTTTTTTCTTACTTCCTGTTTAAGAATATTAATCATTAGATCATCATTATTTAGTGAGACTACATTTGATAAGGGGATAGCTTCCTCACTCACTCTCCTTAGTAATGCAGAAATTCTTGCCATAAGTTCTCTTGGGCTAAAGGGTTTAGTAACATAGTCATCTGCACCCATATGAAGTCCAGAAATTACATCAGTCTCTTCAATTTTGGCAGTAAGCATTATTATTGGAACCCTAGATCTTTTTCTTATGCACTTACATATGTCCTCGCCGGTTATATCCGGAAGCATAAGATCTAACACCACTAAATCAGGGTTAACCTTTTCGAACAGGTCTAAAGCATCTTTTCCACGAAGAGCTTCAAATACTTCACAGCCTTCTCGTTCTAAGTAGGATTTTATTACTTCAACAATTTTATCTTCATCGTCTACTATAAGAATTTTTTTCGTATTCAACATAATTTTACTCCTATCTAGTTATAAAATATAATTAAAACTAACTATATTAACTTTAGAAAAAATTTAGTAAGGATCTAATTGTAGAGTATTAATTGTTATATTTATCTTACACCACTTTACAAGTAATTTAAGTTACCAAAAAATACAACGTACCAAATACCTCTTAATTATCAATACTAATATTGAGCAAACCAGCACTGATTAGGAGGTATCTAGTACTATGATTAGTATTGACGAAAAATCAACAATTAAAACAATAGAAAATTATTTAAGTAAATATCGCTCCATCTTCAATAAGCGGAGCTTTCATATATTTATTTTACTTGTTACTGCTATGCTTTCAACTCAAGAAGTTCGTTCTATAAAATTTTTATATGACAATTTTATCAAAAAGTATTGGAATAAAGTTCTTAATAGCTTTTATTATTTTTTATCCTATACAAACTTCTCGATAGAGAGCTTAATGTTTGCAACAGTAAAAATAGCAATCTCACTTATTCCCGAAGAGCTTAAGTCTACTATAACTATATTCTTAATTATAGATGACACACTTCAAGCTAAATTTGGAGATAAGTTTGATTGTTACGGTAAGCTTTTTGACCATACAAAGCATGATGGCACCTCTTTCTTAAATGGACATTGCTTTGTATCATTGGTTATAAGCATCCCTATACTCTTTTGTGGTAAAATCAAATACCTTACATTGCCAGTTGGATATAAACTCTATGATAAGAGTGAAACCAAACTTGAAATAGCTGGTAAGATGATACAAAACATTATGCTGTTACTATTAGATTACCAAGTTATAGTGTTATGCGATAGTTGGTACACTAAAAGACCTTTTCTAAATATGTTCAGAAATTATACCAATCTTTCTATCATAGGGGCAGTCCGTTCTGATACCAGCATATATGATTTATGTCCAGAACCTACTGGAAAAAGAGGACGCCCAAGAAAGAAAGGTTTAAAACTTAATATTAGAGATTTTGACTACACTAAAGAGGATGACTACTATATTGCAACTAAAAAGGTTTTAACAAATTTGTTTAATGAACCTGTTATAGTAACAGTAACAACTACAGATGTAGATAAATTCTCATCTGTAAGAGTTTATATTTGCTCCATAGAGCCATCAGATATACAAATTTTTAAAAACTATACTGTAGATGAATGTAAAGCTGATAAAGAAAGACCAACTCTTATTCCATTTTTTGCATATAAATTCAGATGGAATATAGAAGTGTTTTTCTATCAACATAAATTCTTTTGGTCTTTTGGTAACTACATGGTACGAAATAAAAAGGCAATAGAAAATTATACTAATTTACTGGCTATCGCCTATAGCTTTGTAGTAATATTGCCTTTTATTCATAAGTCTTTTTCTAAATATAAATTTCAAAGTCCTCAAGAAATTAAAAATGCTATCTCTTACCAAATATCAAAAGAATTAATATTAAGCACTTTCGTGCAAAAGATACAAAAGAGCAATATTAATCAAGAAGCTTTAGAGGCAATTAATTCCTTAATATATTTAGATGAGGTTAGTTAATTTTCTTGTAAAGTGGTGTTTATCTTATATAAATATGCTGAAAAGTTAGGAGGTTTAGTTTTAAACTTCCTAACTCATGCTAATAGCAGCATTGCTATAATGTTATTATTTTTTGGACTCGTTTAGTGCATTATTTACAGCTTCCATAACTCCCTTGCTTGATAGAGTAGCTCCTGAAACAGCATCTACCTTAGTTGACTGGTTGTCAATAATTTCTTTAGGAACTACATCAAAAACTTGCTTTCCCTTTGATTCATTGGCAGATAAAATTTCTATGTTAGATATTTTACCACCCTTTACTGTAACAGAAACTTTTATATCAGAATTTTTTCCATGTGCGCTTCCAGTGTAGGTACCATCTTTATATTCATTTTGTTGAGGTTTATTATTATTTACAGAAATGGCACTACTATTTTGCACAGATCCGTCTGTATTATTTCTGCTTATAGTGCTGCCTATAGAGTTTAATCCCGTGAAGGCAGCTATTGCTACTGCGCTTAGAAGTAGAGGATTGACCTTCTCATTAAATATAGTTGCCTGCGTGTTCTTTCTAGGGCAAGTGTCTATACACTTAAAACAATTTATACATTTATCAATTTTTTGGCCCTTACTTTTTAGTTTTACTGTATAATCTTTTTCATTAAGGATTATGTCTTTATAGTTAACTAGTTTTAGTGCAGAATTAATTAGAGTTTTATCTGGAATTTTAACATTAGCCGTTCCAATTGCCCACAGTGATGTTATTGGTCCAATAGTTGGATCAAAGGTTCCTTCTGAAAGCTTGCTGTATTTTACAGCCTTTTTTATAACAAAATAAGTATCTTTACTAACTTTACAGCTAGAAATTCCTGCATTTTCATTTATATTAGATACTTCACTGTTCTTTTTAAATAGGGACATCTTATCATCTATCATATTTAACCTATGTGTTGCTTCTTCGATAGCCTTATTACTTTTACTTCCATAAGCTTTTAGCTGTATAACAGTACCAAGTGCATAAAATTGCCTTAGAGTAGGGGGCTTATTATTATAAGTTTTAAAGTACAATGTTAAAACGAATATAAAAACTAGTATAAAGGGAACTACAAATTCCGGTTGCTGCAAGAGTCTAATCAATTTTTATCACCTCCATAGAGTGGGCTTTTATTATGGACATATTGTAACACTTATTTGTGTGGATTTTATGTGGTTAATAATTTAAGTGTATTTTTAAATTAAATTTAATAGTTGACAAAAATGTTATAATTGGATAACATAATGTTATAATTGATAATGAGAATCATTAATAAATGATAAAATATCAATAAAGGAGAGATTATACTAATGAAAAAAAGATCTTTAATTCTATCAATAACAACATCACTTTTAACAGTATCAATGTTAGCAGGTTGTGAAAGTAAGCCAGCTACTACCAGTACTGCTAAAGAGGCGACTAAGACATCTGGTGTAGTTAATGTCTATACTGAAAGAAATTATGATGTAGACAAGCAACTTTATGCAGATTTTGAAAAGAAGACAGGTATTAAGGTTAATTTAATAGAGGGAAAAGGTGATGAATTACTGGAGAGACTTGTAAGAGAAGGTAAGGATTCAGAGGCAGACATGTTTATTACAGCAGATGCAGGAAAATTACATGTAGCTAAAGAAAAAGGAGTTCTTCAGCCATCCTTATCTGATACTATAGCTAAAAATGTTCCTGAGAACTTAAGAGATAAGGATAGTAACTGGATTGGATTAACAATGAGAGCTAGAGTTATTGTCTATGCTAAAGACAGAGTGGAGCCAGAGCAGTTATCTACATATGAAGACTTAACAAGTGATAAGTGGAAAGGAAAAGTATTAGTTAGATCCTCAAGTGTTATTTATAATCAATCATTACTTGCTTCATTTATAGATATAAACGGAGAACAAAAAACAACTGAGTGGGCAAAAGGTATCGTAGCAAATCTTGCAAGAGAACCTAAAGGAAATGATAGAGATCAAGCTAAGGCAGTTGTAGCAGGTGTAGGTGATGTTGCAATCATGAATACATATTATGTTGGACTACTAGCTAATTCTTCTGACCCTGAAGAAGTTAAGGTTGCAGAAAAGATAGGAGTATTTTTCCCTAACCAATCAACTAGTGGAACTCATATTAATGTAAGTGGGGCTGGAGTTACTAAGAGTTCTAAGAATAAAGAAAATGCTATTAAGTTAATTGAATTCTTATCAAGTACAGAGGCTCAAAAGTCTTATGCTTCAGTTAACTATGAGTACCCTGTAAACAAAGCTGTAGAGCCTTCAGAGCTTCTTAAGTCTTGGGGAGAGTTTAAAACTCAAAATATAAACTTAACTAAGCTTGGAGAGAACAATAAGAAAGCTGTTGAAATAATGAATGCAGTAGGTTGGAAATAATTTAAAGGCAGTCTTTGTAGACTGTCTTTTCTCTCTAGATAAGACATCATGAAGAAAAGGATGTGAAAATCATTAATGAAATATGAAATCATAAAACAGAAGGTAAATTCTTGGGAGGGCTTAAGCTTTATATTTGTACTCTTTGTAACTTTACCTTGCATGTATATATTACTTCATTTATTAGATAAGCCTAATGAGAACTGGTACCATATAAAGACTTTTCTCTTGAAAGATTATATTATAAACACTTTGAAAATAGCAGTTTTTACTGGAATCTTTACTATGATAACTGGAACTACGCTGGCATGGTTAATTGCCGCTTATGACTTTCCTTTTAGGAAATTTTTTAAATGGTCATTAATTTTACCACTGACAGTGCCACCATATATAGCTGCCTACACATATAGTGGAATATTTAATTATACTGGCGTAGTTCAAAGGTTTCTTAGAGATACTATGAAAATGACTCTAGATCCTAATGCTTTTGACATAATGTCTATAAAGGGAACTATATTTATATTTACAGTTTTTTTATTTCCTTATGTATATATGATAACTAGATCATTTCTTGAAAAACAATCTGCTGCTCTTATTGAAAATGCACGACTTCTTGGGAAAAGTTCTATTAGTATTTTTATTCATGTAATTTTACCTATATCTCGTGGAGCTATTGTCGGTGGAACTTCGCTAGCAATACTTGAGGTACTTAATGATTTTGGTGTTGTATCTTATTTTGGAGTTCAAACTTTTAGTACAGCAATATTTAAAACTTGGTTTTCTATGGGAGATACGAGCACTGCAGTAAAACTGGCTTCTATGTTGATGTTTACAGTGCTTATAGTATTAGTTATAGAAAAGTGGCTTCGAGGAAGAAAGAGATATAGCTATACTACAGCTAAAGTGAGGTCCATTGTTCTAGTAGAATTAAAGGGTATAAAAGCTATAGGGGCATTTCTCTATTGTTTTATTATTTTAAGCTTAGGATTTATTATACCTTTGCTGCAGCTAAGTTCTTGGGGCTTTTTAACTTATAAAAAAGTACTTAATCTTAAGTTTATAGAAATGATGTTTAACTCAATATGGCTAGCAGTTGTTGCAGCGATTTTTATAATAGTCATGTCTGTAGTTATAGCTAATTTTTCTAGAATGAATAGTCATTGGATTTCTAAAGCCTTTTCTAAAATATCTATTTTTGGATATTCTATTCCCGGTGCGGTTATTGCAATCGGAGTAATACTTTTAATGGTAAGCATAGATCGCAGCATGGTGGGGCTTTATAAAGCTATTAATCCTAATTCAAAGACTCTTATTTTAAGTACAAGCGTCTTTATGCTGATATTTGCTTATATTATAAGATTCCTGGCTATAGGTTATCAGGCTGTTGAAGCTGGATTTGATAAAATAGGAATGAAATTTTTTGAAGCTTCAAGGACACTAGGATATACTGTTACTAAAACTTTTTTCAAAGTAGATTTACCTATGATAAGACCAGCACTAATTAGCGGCTTGGCTTTAGTATTTGTTGATATAATTAAGGAATTGCCACTAACACTAATACTTCGACCTTTTAATTTTAATACTCTAGCTACCAAGACCTATGAATATGCTGGTGATGAAAAGATACATGAAGCAGCAATTCCAGCACTTATAATAATTCTAGTTAGTATTGTTTCAGTTTATTTAATAAATAAAATAGGGAATAAGGAGAAGAAATAATGTTTATAGAGATAGAAAATCTGAACTTTAAGTATAAAAATTCCAAAATAGACACGCTTAAAAATATTAGTTTTAGCATGGAGAAGGGCGAAATACTATCTATCTTGGGAGAAAGCGGGGGTGGAAAGAGTACAGTTCTTAGATTAATAGCAGGACTTGAGACACCTTCAGCTGGAAGACTTGTTATAGATAACAAAACTATATTTGACAGTAATACCTTCATCTTACCTGAAAAGAGAGGTGTAGGAATGATATTTCAAGACTATGCACTTTTTCCCCATATGACAGTGGCTGAGAATATTAATTTTGGGCTTAATAATTTTAGCAAGAAGGAAAAGGAGGAAAGGGTTGTAGAAATGCTTGAACTTGTTAACCTTCAGGGTTTGGGGAAAAGATATCCTCATGAATTAAGTGGCGGACAGCAGCAAAGGATTGCTATTGCAAGAGCCTTGGCGCCAAAACTAACCGTACTGCTTCTCGATGAACCCTTTAGTAATTTAGATGCTCATTTAAAGGCGAAAATCAGGGAAGAGCTTAAAGTAATACTTAATAAAACCAGTATAACAGCTATCTTTGTAACCCATGATAGGGAGGATGTGAAAAGTATAGCTGATAAGGTAGTGGTTTTGAAGGAAGGGGTAGTTGTTAAATCAGGAAAAGTAGAAAATGTAATTTAGAGGACATCCTATATTTTATCTTATAATCATTTCTGAGTCATCCTTTGTGATATTTTTATGTTTTCAGTAAAAACATTGTACCACAAAGTGATGACCAGTTTGTTTTAATCCAGGACTATCCGCTCTAATACTAGTATCTGAATTCACATTTCACTTATATAAGTCAAATGTGTCTATCTCTTAAAGTAATTTTTTAACGGTCTAGGTCCTGCTATTATATCTCTGCCAATGAACAGTGTGCCATCAGCCTTGGTTTTAGTATTCCATTCCACAAGTACTATATTACCATCTGCAATTTCAATTGCCGTTATGCAACGGGGATGGATACAGCTTCCAGTATTGAAATAAGGAGGTTTACCATCTTCAGGAAACATAGGTCTGTGGGTATGTCCAGCAATAAGCATATGTTTTTCTTTTCTTACCCATTGGGTGAGGCTTTTTTCTATGAGATCCTTTTTTTCATAATTTTTGGCTGTACTTGTTGGGTCATTTACTCCAAATAATTCAAGTGGTCTCCACAGGTATCTAACCAAAAATCTACTTAATATCCACATTTGATCATTTAAACAATCTACCTGATGTCCGTGTAAGAGCAAAATTTTGTTATTTGTGGCTTTATACTTCAACACTAATCCTTCATGGATCTTTATATTTTCAAATAAAGAAACATATTTTTTCTCACGTTCATCAAAATACTGATATAAATAGTTTTTTATGAATTTATCATTTTTCTTTACCATGTCGTGGTTTCCAAAAATCATATAAAGCCTATTTTCTTTGAAAAACTTTCTCAGAAGCTTAAAAAGATCCTTATGGGTTTGAATTATATTAGAAAATTTATTATTTTCCCAAAGTTCGTCTCCATCGCCAATTTCGATATAAGTATAATTTTTATTATAATAATGGGTTAAGGCGGCAAAGTAAGGGTTCTGGTTTTTAGAAAAATTATCTGCCCAACTTCCATCGCCTCTGTGGCAATCGCTCATTAGAACAATCCTTGAAAAATCATCGAAAGAGATTTGCTCTGCTGACTGGAAAACTTGAGATACACGCTTTAATTTATTCATCTTCCCTCCATACTAAAGCAATAAATTCATTATCATATAAAATATACTTTACAATTTATTAATAAAGAACTGTTATGGACTGGTGATCAAGTGGAAACAGTATTTTCTATAGAAATATTATTAATTTAAATATTTTTTAAACTTTTACGTTTTGCAAATAATTTTTTGGTTTTACCTATATTTAAGATACTTTCATATAGCTTAGGGTCTTCTTTCTTAATTGCTTTTATTTTATCTGACATGTTATCATATGGGCCTGTGATTTTCTGATACCTATAACATAATAGTTGATTTTGCATCTGTATAATCCAATCTGTTTTTGCTGTTCGTGTAGTAGGTTGTGGTGTAAATGGTCTATTAAACTCTAATCCCACTGTATTTTCATTTATAGTAATTTCTTTATCAGAATATCCTACCTTATTTAGCTCTTTTGCAAATGCATTAAGCATCCTTTTATCTTTTAATGTTAAGGTCAAGCTTACTACTAACTCTGAAGGCTCCGAAAATTCACCAAGTTTAAAACATGCTAGCCACCAGTGTTTATACTCTCTTGTTAAAAGTACTTTATTATTCTTTTTTAAAGAATAAGACATCTGTAGATAATCTTTACTAGATACACAGTTATAAAAAGGTCCCTTAAAAACACCTGGAATATCCAGATCAGGTTCATCTGTTACATATACTCCTATCTCACAACCAGTAGCTAAACCATATTGACCCTTCCAAAATTCAATAAGCCATCTTTTTCCATTGTATATAAAATAAATAGGCTCGCAATCTATAATCATCCCTAGAGGTGCTGCAGCCTCATCATATAACCGACAATACCCCATATTTTTCTGCCATGCATCTATATTAGAATAAAATATATCGTCTATTGAATCATAAGAATAGCCAGCAGCTTTTACTGCTTCATCAAATTCATCATCACCAGTCCCATTTCTTGTTCTAACAATATTAGACATTGATCTTAAAATAGCCAGCCTTTTAGAGATAAATGAAAACATAATAACTCACTCACATATATTATTCTTTATAAAATATTATTCTTTATAGAATATCATTATGTTATAAATATTACACTTTAAACTTTATATTTTGAAGATATTAGGCTAAATTTGGAATTTGGCATAAAGAAAATAATAGTAATTTTATCTAAATAAGTGAAGTATTAAAATAAATTTAATGATAGTATAGATAGTATATAAGTTGTTTATAACCATTAACAAATTAGGAGGTAAGTCAATTATGAATGAAACAATGAAAACCTTATTAAACAGAAGAAGTATACGAAAGTATAAATCTGAACAGATCAAAGATGAGGAATTAAATGCTGTTTTAGAGGCAGGTAAATATGCTCCAAGTGGAGCAAACCAGCAGTCTGCATTGTTTATAGTGGTTCAAAACAAGAATGTTATTGAAAAATTATCAAAAATGAATGCGGCTGTTATGGGAAAAGAGAACATAGACCCATATTATGGGCACCTACAATAATTCTTGTACTTGCAGATGAAAGTAAAGCAACACCTATTGAAGATGCAAGTCTTGCTTTAGGCAATATGTACAGTGCTGCATATTCACTTGGAATTGGTTCCTGCTGGATTCATCGAACAAAAGAGATGTTTGAAAGTGAAGAGGGCAAAGCCTTACTGAAAGAATGGGGAATCAAAGGCGATTATATAGGCGTAGGGTCATGCATTTTAGGATATCCAGATTGTGACCATCCTAAGGCTGCCCCAAGAAAAGATAATTTTGTTGTAATGGTAAAATAAGAAAATACCTTCTATAGTATAGGGTATAAATCTCTCAAAAATAAGGAGGGACAAATTATGAAATTTAACTGGTGTACATTAATGGTTAAAAATATGGAAGAATCCTTAAAATTCTATAAGGATATAGTTGGCCTTCAGGTAGATAGAAGATTCAATGCAGGACCAGGAAAGGAAATTACATTTTTAGGAGATGGAGAAACAAAGATTGAACTGGTATGTGATGAATCCCTAAAAGAAGTAAACCTTGGACATGATATTTCCCTAGGATTTGAAGTGAATTCAGTAGAAGAAATGATGACTTTTGTTAAAGAAAGAGGCATAGCTATTCATAGCGGACCATTTCAGCCAAATCCTCATATAAGATTTTTCTACGTATTAGATCCAAACGGATTAAAAATTCAGTTCTCGGAAAACATTTAATATGGAGACCACTTTCTTCCTCAGGTAACTAAACATTGACGAAGAATGTGGTTTTTCTAACTATGTAGCCCAGTATAAGTTAACTATAGCAGTTTTTTATGCTATACTTTTTCCAATGATAACTGCTCAGCAGCAGGGATATCTGCAGGAGCCCATTTTAAAGAAAGCAAATCCTTTCTTTTCAGCCATATCAGTTTAGAATGTTCAGTAGCTGTAGGAGTACCAGATATCAATTTACAATTTACAGTAATTAAGTTTACTATAAAAGAATCATATTCATGAGTATTGTCATTAAATACATGGTCATATTCAACAGTACACCCCAGTTCCTCTTGTATTTCTCTTTCTATAGCTTCTTTCAAGTTTTCATCTTTTTCAACTTTTCCACCTGGGAATTCCCACATATTTGGTAAAGACATCCTTGGAGAGCGAAGAGCGCATAGTATTTCTTTATTCTCATTTTCTATAATAGCTCCAACCACTTTTATTAGTTTTTTCATTTATAATAACACCTCTCTTCTAGACAACTTTATCATAGATACATATTGAAATGCAATTTTATGCTTAATGGATAGAAAATGAAATACAGGATATTAATGTGTAATCTTTAGAGGGTTTTACATACAATAATTATTATAACTATTAAAATCATTGCATAATCCATACAGTCAATAATATTAGTTAAATACCTGATACTTAAAATGTTTAGTGTACCCCTAGAGCATTCCTTTGAATAAGAAGAAATAGATAATAAGGAGGCTATTATGTACAAAATTAATGATAATTATTTGAAGCTCCAAGGAAGCTATTTATTTTCAACTATAGCTAAGAAGGTGAATAACTTTAAGAAGAATAATCCTGATAACAAAATTATTTCTTTAGGAATTGGTGATGTAACTCAACCATTAGTACCAACTATTATTAATAAATTACACCACGCAGTGGATGAAATGGGACAGGTGGATACTTTCAAAGGGTATGCACCAGATTTGGGTTACGAATTTTTAAGGAATGCCATTGCAGAAGGTGATTATAGAACACGTGGTATTGATATTTCAATAGATGAAATATTCGTAAGTGATGGTGTAAAATGTGATGCAGGTAATATCCAGGAACTATTTAGCGTAGATAATAAAATTGCAGTCTGTGACCCTGTATATCCTGTATATATAGATACAAATGTAATGGCTGGAAGAACAGGAGCTTATAATACTATCAATCAAAGGTGGAGTGATGTTATCTATATGCCATGTACTACAGATAATAATTTTGCACCAGAGCTTCCAAAGAAAACACCAGATATTATTTATCTATGTTTCCCTAATAATCCAACTGGGACAGCAATTACAAAAGATCAACTTCAGGGCTGGGTTGATTATGCAAATAGGGTAAAAGCAGTTATTATATATGATGGAGCATATGAGGCCTACATTTCAGAGGATGAGGTACCTCATACAATCTATGAATGTGAAGGTGCAAAAAACTGTGCCATTGAGCTAAAGAGCTTTTCAAAGAATGCTGGTTTTACAGGAGTAAGACTTGGATATACAGTTGTTCCAAAGGAATTAAAATGTGATAATGTTTCATTGAATACACTTTGGGCTAGGCGTCACGGAACAAAATATAATGGTGCACCTTATATAATTCAAAGGGCAGGGGAAGCTGTTTACTCTGAAACTGGAAGAGAACAGCTAAAAAGACAAGTGGATTATTATATGAATAATGCAAAGGCAATCCTTGAAGGACTAAGATCAGCAGGTTATTCTGTGTATGGTGGTATAAATGCACCATATATTTGGTGTAAAACACCAAATAATATAACTTCATGGGAGTTTTTTGATTATTTATTGGAAGAAGCAAATGTTGTAGGTACACCAGGAATCGGATTTGGTCCTCAGGGAGAAGGATATTTTCGACTGACAGCATTTAGTACTTATGAAAATACCATAGAGGCCATTGAGAGAATTAAGAAGCTATAGGAGTAAGAAAGTTCAACTTTAACAGGAACGTATTTATATTTATTAACGATAAAATCTAATATGGTAGGATATAAAATGGATATATATTCATATTAAGGTTGACAAAGGCAAATGACAGTGCTATATTAGTAATAAAGTTATATAAAGTATCCTTCGGGGTTGGGTGAAATTCCCTATCGGCGGTACAGCCCGCAAGCCATAAGGCAGATTCGGTTAGATTCCGAAGCCGACAGTATAGTCTGGATGAAAGAAGGTGAATAAACAATGTGGATATCTTTAGATTTGTCAATATGTTTATTCTGTTTACAATCCCCTGGGAAAACCTAGGGGTTATTTTATTTTCTGGAAAAGTATTTATATTAAATTATAGTAGTAAAGTACAAGGGATTAAATATGATATAGAAAAGAGGTGAATTTTAGTGAGGGGGGTGACACTAATTATATACACTCTCACTAAATGTAGATTATGGAGCATTATTATCTTGGTTTTGATGCAGGAACTCAAAGCGTGAAAGTAGCCATATACGATAAAAATATGAAATGTATAGCAAAATCATCTAATCAGACAATCTTGAAATATCCTCATATCGGATGGGTTGAGATGGATGCTGATGAATATCTTTCGCTTACAAAGCTTGGTATGAAACAGTGTATAGAGCAGTTAAGAAAACAGGGATTCGACCCTAGTTTAATTAGATCAATTATGGGTGATGGAATTATTTGCGGAATAGTTGGTATAGACGACAACGGTAAGGCAATCACACCCTATATAAACTATTTAGATTCAAGAACACACAGTGATGCTGAAATACTTAAAAATTTGGATCTTGATATTTGGGGAAAAGAGACAGGTAATGCTGACCCAAGCTGTATCTTTCCAGCATTACATGCAAGATGGCTCTTAGCGAATAATAAAGATTTTCAGGAAAGAGGTAAAAAATTTGTTCACAATGCCCCATATATTTTAATGAATCTTGCAGGTTTAAAGAGCAGAGATGCTTTTATTGATTGGGGAGCAATGTCTGGCTGGGGCCTTGGATATCGCATATATGAAAAAGAGTGGTCTGATGAACAGCTGGACATACTAGGGATAGATAGAAGCTATATGCCTAAAATTGTAAAGCCCTGGGATATTATTGGTACTTTATCAGAAGAAGTGGCAAAGGAAACAGGATGTCCCGTTGGTATTCCAATTTGTGCTGGTGCAGGTGATACAATGCAGTCCATGCTTGGAAGCGGGATCCTTGAAGCAAATAAAGCTGTAGATGTTGCCGGCACATGCGCCATGTTCTGTGTTTCTACAAATGGAATTATTCCGGAGCTGAGCAAAAAAGGAAGTGGATTGATTTTTAACAGTGGTACTTTGGAAAATACATATTTTTATTGGGGATTTGTTAGGACTGGAGGTTTAGCACTTCGTTGGTTTAAGGATAGCATTTGTAAGAAATCTGATGATGATACCTATTATCAGTTGTTAAGCAAAGAAGCAGAAAAAGTTCCAACCGGATGCAATGGTGTAATGTTCCTACCTTACTTAACTGGTGGGTATGGTGAATTTTCCAAAGTTAAAGGCGCATTTTTAAACATGACTTTGGATACAGATCAGTTTGTTTTATGGAGAGCTGTTCTGGAAGCAATTGCTTATGATTACATGGAAATCACAGATGCTTATCGAAATGCTGGTATCGAAATAAATAGAATTACCATCACTGAAGGTGGAAGTAGAGATGATCTATGGAATCAAATTAAAGCAGATGTTATGGAGAGTGAAGCAATTACATTAGAAACTTCAGGTGGTGCTGTATTGACAAATTGTATTATTGCAGCATATGCAGCTAGTGATATAGAGGATTTAAAAACCGCACTTATTAGCAATTTGAAAGTTACTAATACATATAGTCCAAATAGTAATAATTCAAAAATATATAAAGATCAATATAAACTTCAAAAAGATATGTTGAAAAAATTGGCTGCTAGCACCTAACTAAATAAACCATTTTTTGCAATGTATCTAATGTAAACTTTTACGCATATTAAACTGTATGGAGACTAGGGAATACAATTTAATATTGGAGACTTATTTTGAGTTAGTAAGGTAAAAAAATCTACAGAGGGGTATGAATA
Organism: Clostridium magnum DSM 2767; assembly: GCF_001623875.1. Classification (GTDB taxonomy): domain Bacteria; phylum Bacillota; class Clostridia; order Clostridiales; family Clostridiaceae; genus Clostridium_AM; species Clostridium_AM magnum. Next base: position 884,248 of record NZ_LWAE01000002.1, read on the forward strand.
TGCGAGAGAAATTATTAGGTGTTATTTCTGCTGTAGCTGTATCTTGCGCGATGATTTTGGTAGGTTGCTCGTCAAGAAAAATTAATTCATCAAATAATGTTAAACCACCAGTAAAAACGAAGCAAGAGGAATCACCCTATAAAGAGTATGGATATAATATAGAGGCGAGTTTATCAAAGTATAAAAATGCATTGCAAAATTCAGATACCAAAAAAGTAAAAATATATTGCATAGGTGAGTCTAATACAAGAGGAGAGTATTCCAGTGACGAAGTAAATAAATCTTGGGTTGGCATAATGAAATCATACCTACAAAATAAATATGGTAATGGAGGGGAAGGTTTTATTAGTATCTATGAAGGCGCCTTACCGGCCGGTACTAAAGGTAGATGGACACTAGGGAAGGGATGGAGTGTCTCTGGTGCTTCTAGAGAGTTCATTTCCAATGTTGGTGGCTTTGGTGGTTGTTTCGGAATTTCTAATAAAAATACCTCATCAGCAACTCTAATCTTTACTGGAACAAATTTGGATTTATTGTATGCTAAGGCAAAAGATGGTGGTACAGCCACGGTAACAATAGATGGCAAGGAAGTAGGTACTATAAATTGTTTGGATGAATCACTAAGTTTCTCAAATAAAGTTTCTTATTCAGGTTTAGATAGCATTACTCATACACTAGTAATAACTCCTAATAGAGCTGCAAATATTTTTATAGAAGGAGCAATTGCTTCCTCTAGTAAGGCAGGAATTGAGGTAGATAAAATAGCAATTTCTAGTAAAGTGGCAAGTTATTTTAATACACCTTTAACAAAAAAAATATGGGATGTCTTACCAGAACCGGATTTAGTGCTTATATCTTTTGGTATTAACGAATCAGGACGGGGGAATTCTGTTGAAGACTATAAATCAAATATGATAGGTTTAGTAACCTATTGGCAGGGGAGAGGCAGTAATGTATGTTTAGTGGCAAATCAAAAACCTGCGGATTCATGGACAACAAATTGGCCGGCATATGTAGCATCAATGTATGAAATAGCAGATACTTATAATACTGGGATTATAGATATTTATAAAGCTTTTTATAAGGATTATACTGCAGCACAAAAAGCAGGATTCTTTGGAATGACAGCTAATGATTATTCGGGAGGCAGTGGAACAAATACTGCTCATCCTAGTGATAAAGGATATAAATATATCGGAGAAGTTATTTATGGCAATTTACAATGAACTGAGATATACTTGTATATCTAGTAGAATTCTCTTCTATTAAGTTGAAGAACCCTTATTTGATAAATGCACCAAATAAGGGATCTATTTGCTTTTGTTGTAATTTTTCTTGTTTACTCTACAAATTCATCATCCTTAAACTCGCCTGTAAGAACTCGTCCATCAGCATATACATACATGCCCTTTCCAGATCTTCTATCATCTTTCCACTGACCAATGTATTTTTCACCATCTGGATGTGTATGGACGCCTTCACCATGTCTTGAATCATTTTTCCATTCACCAGTGTAAATATCTCCGTCTGACCAAATATAAACGCCATGGCCGCACTTCTCTCCGTTTTCCCAATGGCCTATGTACTTTTCTCCATCTGGCCAAGTATATACGCCATAGCCGTACTTTTCATCATTCTTCCATTCACCAATATATTTTTCACCATCTGGCCAGGTATGTGTACCTTGACCGCTCATTTGATCATTTTTCCACTGACCTATATATTTACTACCATCTTTGTAGAGATAAGTTCCCTCTCCATCCATCTTATCATCTTTTCGCTCTCCTATATAAGTTCCTCCGTGGATATGGCCAGTTGAAGGGCTTTTTATAGTATCTATTTTTATCTTATCTAAGTTAGCATTACTTAATTTTAAGTTTTTCATATTCGACTATCTCCTATCTCTTTATATTTTAATTGGTTAATAAGGTTATAATGATAGTATTATATCATAGAAAGTATTTTAGTAATATAAATACAGGGATTGATAGCATGTATTAGTACTGTTTAAATAATTAATGGTAAGTTTATTTATGTGAATAAAAAAAATAAATATCACGAAAGATATTAAGTGTAAAATTAAATTTAAAGTGAGGTAAAATAATATGAGCAAGGTATTGTATATTAAAGCAAATGCAAAACCAGAAGGAGCATCAAGAACTTTTAAAATTTCAGATAACTTTGTTGAACAGTATAGAAAACAAAATCCTAATGATGAAATAGTAACTTTAGATCTATACAAGGAAGGAATAAGCTTTTTAAAAGAAGAAGATATCAATAGTGTTTTTGGACCAAAAACTGATGACAGTAGAAATCACCCAATCTTAAAATATGCATATCAGTTTGCTGAAGCTGATAAGTATATAATTGCAGCACCAATGTGGAACTTGAGTTTTCCAGCAGTACTAAAAGCATATATTGACTATATATGTGTCACAGGAATTACATTCAAGTATACTGAAGAGGGACCAGTTGGTCTATGTCAAGGGAAGAAAGTAGTCCATATTGTTTCAAGGGGTGGAGGATACTCAGAGGAACCATTTGCAACCTATGAAATGGGAGATAGATATTTAAGAACAATCCTTGGATTCCTTGGGATAACTGACTTTACTACAATAGTAGCAGACAATCTAGATGTTATTGGTCAAGATATAGAAGCAATTGTAAAAAATACAATTGAAAAAGCCGTAGAAAAGGCAAAAGATTTTTAGTTCATATCATGGTGTTTAATTATAAAAAAGAATGGATGGTTAAATCTGAGCTATTTATTCTTAGATAAGTATTTACACAAAAGATAAATATGAAAAATATTGTCATGGAAAAGATTATTTTAATGAATAATATTCCATATAATTTAATATTTACTTGAAAATAGAAATACACATATTGTACAATATATATTATACAATATGTGTATTTTGTATTTTTAATTTTTTATAATAAGGGGGAAAGCTAATGTTTAGCATTACTGCATTTTTATCTTATGTATTTGTTTCAACTTTTACACCAGGACCCAATAACATTATGTCTATGTCTTTTGGCAGTTATTTTGGCTACAAAAAAACTTTTAATTTTATTTTAGGGATTACTGCTGGTTTTGAAGTAATTATGCTAGTGGCCAGTTATCTTAATATGTTTCTGCTTAATTTCATCCCAAAAATTAGAGTCTTTATGGACATACTTGTATTTATATATATGATCTACTTAGCTATCAGAATTCTAAGAAGCAAGCCAAAGACAGGAGAAGATGGAACTGACAATTTTAACAATTTTTTTGCAGGTATGACTTTACAATTTATTAATCCCAAAGTACTACTTTTTGGAATAACTGTAACCTCAAGTTTTGTAGTACCATACTACAACTCAAATACAGCACTAATTTTATTTTCTGTGATTCTTGCCTTTTCGGGATTTTTATCAAATTCTTGTTGGGCACTTTTCGGTGCTTTATTTCAAAAGTTTTTAAATAAATACAGAAAACCTGTCAATATATTTATGGCAATGCTTCTAGTATATTGTGCAGTATCTATTCCTGAATTAAGATCTTACTTCAATGGAATTCATATGTGAATACTCAATAAATGGAGGGGGAATATAGAAAATGATTAAGATTCCAGAGAAAATAAATATTGCAAATTTGCCAACCAGAATAGAAAAACTGGAGAAGCTATCAGAAAAATTAGGAGGACCAAATATATATATTAAAAGAGATGACCAGACTGGGATGGAAACATCTGGAAACAAAGTAAGAAAGTTAGAATTCTCTGTAAAAGAAGCTATTGATAGGGGTTGTGATACTTTAATTACATGTGGAGGAATTCAATCAAATCATTGTAGAGCTACAGCAGCAATCGCTGCAAAACTTTCACTTAAATCATGTCTGGTTCTAAAAGGAAGTAGTGACGAGGAAGTTGATGGGAATTTATTTTTAGATAAGCTTCTCGGAGCTGAAATTCACTTTATAACTCCAGAAGAATATAAAAATAGAAGAATGGAAATCATGAAAGAAATTAAGAGCTCTATGGAAGAGAAGGGATTTAAACCATATATTATTCCAGAGGGTGCCTCAAATGGAATTGGTGGTTTTGGATATTATAAAACAATGGAAGAAATTATAGATCAAGAGAAAGAACTTGGAGTGCATTTTGATGGAATTGTTGTTGCAACAGGATCTGGAGGAACTTACTCTGGACTCTTGCTAGCTAGTAAAATATTGAATCACTCTGGAAGGATTTATGGAGTTAATGTATGCGATGATGAAGAATATTTTAAGAGTAAAATCCATGAAATATTAAATGAGAGTATTAACTATCTTAATATAGATTTAAGTTTTTCAAAGGATGAAATTCACATTATGGATGGATACGTTGGAAAAGGATATGCATTAAGCAGAAAAGAAGAATTGGAGTTCATTTCTGATTTTGCAAAAATGGAGGGTATAGTAGTAGATCCTGTTTATACAGGAAAAGCCATGTATGGATTAACTGAAGAAATTAAAAAAGGAAGCTTTAGTGAATGCAAAAACCTATTATTCATTCATACAGGTGGGATATTTGGAATTTTTCCGGGAAAGAAATTATTTGAAAACCTTTAGGTTATAGATTCGTTATAATTAGTCAGATACTGATAATTGAATAGATTCTAATAAAAGAAATTGAAAATCATTAAATTTGGGAAAAGAAGCAGAAGTCTTAAGGAAATTTATAATAATACTTCTGCTTTCTTTTCGGCTGCTTGTCTGTTGTAATTTTATAAATTCTCAGCAATATGATAAATTAGTTTTTCTGTATCCTCCCAGCCAAGACATGGATCTGTTATTGATTTTCCATAAGTACCATCCTCTACCTCTTGTCTGCCTTCTACAAGATAGCTTTCAATCATAAGTCCTTTAATCATTTTCTTCAGTGTAGAATTGTATTTCCTACTCATCAACACTTCTCTTGCAATTCTCGGCTGTTCTTTATAAAGCTTCATTGAGTTTGCATGATTTGTATCTACAATAATAGAAGGATTTAGCAGCTGTTGTTTTTCATATTCCTTAGCTAGGTAAGTTAAATCTTCATAATGATAATTTGGAATATTTTTTCCGGAAGCGTCTACTGCTCCTCTTAGAACAGCATGTGCAAGAGGGTTTCCACCTGTTTTAATCTCCCAACCACTATATATAAAAGAATGTGCAAGCTGTGCTGACTTAATAGAATTTAACATTACATTAATATCTCCGCTGGTAGGATTCTTCATTCCTACAGGCATATCAAGGCCACTTGCAGTAAATCTATGATGTTGATTTTCTACTGAGCGAGCTCCAACTGCATGATAGCTCAGCATATCTGCAAGATATGCATAATTTTCAGGATATAGCATTTCATCAGCAGCAGGCATATGATATTCACTTAAAGCTTTCAGATGCATCCTTCTAATTGCTTTTATTCCTTCAACTAAATCTGGATCTTTATTTAAATCTGGTTGATGAGCCATTCCTTTGTATCCCTCTCCAGTGGTTCTTGGTTTATTTGTATATATTCTAGGTATAATGATAATTGAATCTTTTACTTTTTCTTGAACTTTTGCAAGGTTTCCAATATATTCACAAACAGAATCCTCATTATCAGCAGAACAAGGTCCTATTATAAGAACAAATTTATCATCTTCATTCTGAAAAACTTTTCTTATTTCAATATCTCTTTCTTCTTTAATTTCTCTAATATGGTTTGGTAGAGGCATTTCGCCTATAATCTCCTGTGCAGTAGGTATTTTTTTTACAAATTCCATATTCATATTCTTAATTCCTTTCTCTAATAAATTTATTATTTTAATTTTCACTTTTAGACTATTTACTGGATAAAAATAAATAAAAAAATAAGGCCCTAATGAGCCTTATTGCATAAACCAAATTTATAATGTTATACCTGTAGAATCTTCCTACAGGAGATAAAATTCGATTTGTTAAACTCATTGAAAATTGGAATAAATATTTTTTTGCAGAAAAAGTAACCAGCGCTATAATAAAAGTAGCCCCAGCTAAAATAAAGATAAAGTTTTCCGCTTATTCCCTTTCCAATGATATTTTTCATGATTTTATCCTCCACATCCTTTCAATCATAGATAATTTTTATCGATTGAAAAGATAAATTTTATATATGTAATTATACCAGTTAGGTTTTATATGTCAATATAGAATTCTCTATAAATTACTTAGATAGATTAGCTATCCAAGTAATTTATATACTTCCACGTAATAAAGTCTCTTAAAGATTTTTTCTTACTTTTCACTTCTTCAAGTTCTAAAAGGACAGTGTTATTTAATATATATTCTTCAAATGCAGTAGCCTCCTTTTCTTCTGAATTATTTGTTAGAAGCCATTGATAACCCTTATTTGCCAACACCACTAGTAAGGGATCCATTGATTTTTCTTTAAAGTCTTTCTTAATATCATTAATATGCATGCTGTCACAATCCTTTCTATAAAAGAGAAACTTGAATTAGATAGGGGCTTTGATCAGTGAACATTGCCCCTTAAATGCTATTTAGGAATTTAACACCAATCTGATTCTTAGCTGAACGAATTAATTAATTTTTTTATTCAATTATAACATATAAGAAATCACAGCAATGCTAAATTAAAATAAAAGAGGACTTATTCCATATCCTCATTAATATTCAAGCGTCTTATTAAATGATAGTTATCCTCAATATAAGATATAGCACGAGCAGAATGATATACTCCATCGTATTCATTTAATAATGTTGATTCATATAAAATATAGTTCCCGTAGCCATCTCTATCTTGATATATCATTATGTGGCCTGCACTATTCCATGCATCGCCGAATTTAGCTTGTAGTACAGGTATTCTATAGGATATTCTTGGATCATCTAACATAATAGTATTGCGTTTAGAGTCATTTAGCCCCCAACATCTTTGTACATATCCAGAACAATCCACCCCGGCTATTACAGAATATACTTTCTTTGTATTAATATTTCCAGCAGTTTTACCTTGTGAAATTTTAACCCCAAAGCTATCAAGTGAATCCCAACCTCCCCAGTTGTAAGGAACACGTTGATAGTATAAGTTAGAAGCATAAATATATCTTGGACGGACTGATTTTCTATAAGTTGAATAATTATTTAATGAACAATGCCAGCTACAGGTATAGTAATCATCAGCCATCTGCTGAATAAATGAACGATTAATTGAATTAAGTGACAATAGCAGTAAGTTATTTGGTATTGATGTGTCGTAAGGGTCTAAAGATTCTAAGCTTTGTTTTTCTAATGAAGACTTAAAAATATTAGGAGATGAGAACTCTAATTTTTCCATTCCCCAATGGGTTTTCTGGCAATTTAAATGATATATAGAAGTGCCTTTTATTTTTACATCATTTTGAATATATTTGTGTTTCTTTGGTAATGTTAAAATGCCAACAACATTATTATTTATATCTATCTTTTTTATTAATTCTGCAAAGACAAGATTATTGTTTTTATCAACTTCAATTTCATGGGTTTTCACAATGAAGTACCCATCTATTTCACTAAGGTAAACTGCGCCTTCAATCCAGTGATTTGATTCTAGTGTTAATTCTCTCTCAACACCACCTAGCTGATCAAAAATAGTAATAACGCAGGAATGTCCTAAATCCAAACCTTTATCTTTTACTAAAGTGGTCCTATAGTTCTTTCCATCCTCAGAAAAACGTCCATTTTTAACGGAAATAAACTCAGCCTTATTTTTTGATAATTTTACTTCATAGGTTTTACCACCATTCTCATCTGCTACAACAATAAATGGATTACCATTATTGCTTACACCAAAATCAATTAAAGTATCAATATTAAGCTCATCGATAAAATATTTTTCTATATTATTTAAGCTATCTATTTTGCCAATAATTCCGTTTGCAGTATCTATAACAAACAATATATCATTTTTATTTGATGTTATTTTTGATACCGAAAGGTCTCCATAAGTAAAGAAATGATTTTTCTTCCCACTAGCATCAAATGATAAAATTGTTTTTTTGGCAGTATCGAGCAAATAATAACCTCCATCATCCTTTAAACTAAAGCACTCAGGACCTGTTAAATAACCAGTGCCTAAATCCTGTAAATATATTAAATATTCATTATTGGAAGTTGCATTAGTGGCATCTATTTCGATATTTTCTTTATTAGGATTGGCATAGTCTATTAACTCTAAAATTGGTGCAAAGACATTTTTCTTTATTTTGTCTAAAAACTTTAACATAGAAAGTCTCCTCCTTAATAAAGTTTATCCGATGACTACCTGCTCTAATACTCCCATCTTCTTCAAAGTGGGAGTAAAGAGCGGCTACATCCCTGGATTCGTTCAACTAAGAATCAGGTGGAGTTGAAACTCCATCTGATTCAAGTTTCACTTCATGATTAAATTACTTATTGATTTGCTTTTACTTATGTGTATGTTTCTTTCGTCAGAGACTCCTCATAGTAGTCTTATCACTGAGATGGCGAGTTATCTAATACAGTTTATGCGAATTTCATCAATATGTGTATTTAAGGAGTAGGACTGAATTAAAGTGAAGAATCAATTAAGCATTAATTTACAGTTAATCCTTGGAGTAGTGAAATTAATAGAATTAAAAGGAGGAAATTGAAAAGAATTGAAGAATATGGAATTATATAAATGGAAATTATACTGATATTAATGTTTATATCTATGAATTGGGGGAGATTTGATATGTTAGGAGATGAACAAATTAAATTTGTTAGCGTAACAGATGGTTATTTATTATCCTTTATTAAAGATGCAAAAGAAAGGATAATTATTGCTAAACCAGCATATAAACAGGAAGAAGTTAAAACTATACTTAATATAGTAAAAAATAAGGATGTAAAATGTAGGCTATACTTGGAGTCCGGTGAAGAATCTATAAGAAAGGGGCTAGGTGATGTAGAATCCTTAAATTTAATTCTGAAGAACTATGATATTTTAAAAGTTCAATTAATTGACAAAATTAGAATAGGGATTATCATTGTAGATAACAATTGCTTGATATACACCACTAATATTTCATTGCTTGAAGAAAATTATATTGAGGAAATGGTTCCTAATGGATTACTGGGAAACTCAGCTATAACTAAACAAATTGATGTAGAGTTGTTTAACAATGAAAAACAACTATTAATAAATAGAGAAATGATAAGTAGAGAAAAGTTATTTTCATCATTGAATTCAGAGTTAGGTAGAGATAGATACATTAATATTCAACAAAATATAGGTAAAACAATTAAAAATTTAAGCTTTAATCCTCCAATTGGTCTTAACAGACTGAGAAAGGTAAATTACTATAGAAGTAATTATAAAATAGTTAAGATACAATCTATTGGCATTAAAATTAAGAATAAGAAGATTAGTTTACGACCATTTACACTAATGTTAGATAACCGTGATGAGAGAGAGGCTAGGAGTTGGAATATATTTTCTGCAGAGGATTTAAAAAAACTTGGAGATACCAAGCTATTTTATTCAGAGCTTAAGAAAATCATTGAACATTATCTCTTAGATGCTGGAAGATTTGGGTATATTGTAAATACATATAAAAAGCAAGAGTTTGATAAGGAGATTAAAGAGCTAAAAAATGAATTTGTTGAATTCATAAAAGGAGAAAATAGAGAAAATAAAAATAATAGATTTTATAAGTTGATCCAATTTGGCAGTAGCAAAACAGAAGATAATCTTCAGTCAATTCTAGATAACAGCAGAGAGCTTCTAATTGAATATTTACTTAAGGTTTCAGAAAATGATAGAAAACTCTTAACTGAAATTTATAAGAAAGATAGATTGCTCCTGTTAGACAGTAATCAAAACGGGCTATCTGAAGAAGAGGCTAGAAGACTATTTATAAAAAGATATATAGTAACCACTCTTAAATTCCCAACACCTAAGGATATTATTGATAGAATAGACGTAAAAGTGGATTATTTTGATATATCTGATGAACTTATAAATGATAATATTGATTTTAAGAAAGTAATATATAAATACAATATTCACCATATTAAGCAGCTGGAAATAATAGAAACTTCCGAAATTCGTAAAGTGGAGTAAATACAATATATTCCTGAACTTCCTCTAGATTTCATTGGATTTAGTGAATATTCTACCGATATTTTACTAAAGGACCAATTATCTAGAGGAGGGGTGGTTTATGTTTAAACGATATGTTGCAAGTTTTACAATGTTTATTTTCTTGGTTGCAATTCTTCCAATTACCTTTGTACAAAAGACTTATGCTTATCAAAACAATGGTTACTTTAATAATGTAAAGGTAGGACTTCTAAGTATGTCTTCTACTAATATAACAGTTACATTAAATGGAGACTATACTTTAAATGGACAAGTGTATCCGTCGGGATCTATTTTAAATATTGGGGTGAGTGGAACAAGTGTTACCTTAAATGGAACAGTACAAAGTCAGATTATTTTAATACCCAACAATAGTTCTAATTTAGTAACACTTACCTCTGGTTTAGTAACCAATAAGTATTTAGGTTCTTTTCTTATAAAGTATTATAATGGAAAATTATTACCTATTAATGCCATTGATATTGAAAGCTACCTAAAGGGTGTGGTTGGCTATGAAATGGCTAATAATTATCCAATGGAAGCCTTGAAGGCACAAGCAGTAGGGGCAAGAAATTATGCCATATCAAGAATTGGCTATGGTGCAGCTAATGGCTATGATTTTGATGATACTCCAGCTTACCAAACCTATAAAGGTTATGATGCAAGTCTTATCAATGTGATCAGTGCTGTAGAGCAGACTAAGGGACAAGTACTTCTGTACAATGACAAACTTGTTGAGACGTTGTACTCTGCTTGGCATGGGGGAGTTTCAGAAAATAGTGAAAATGTATGGGGGAATAATGTGCCATATTTAAGATCAGTACAAGACTCCTTCGAAAATTTAGCTTGGCCTAAGGGCAATGTAGTATTGACTAATGCACAGATACAAGCAACTTTAGTAAGTAAAAAATATTTAGCTTCTACAGATACCTTTGTAAGCTTAGATTTAAATTCTATAACTAAATTTACAAGTGGTAGAGTGTCAAAGATTAATATTATTTATAAGGATTCAACAGGAGCCCAGCAAACAAAATCTGTGATAAATGATTATACAAGGAGTTTCCTTGGCTTACCAAGCAATCTTTATACTGTAACCTATGATGGAGTAAGTGGAACTTATACTTTTTCAGGAAAAGGAAATGGACATGGCCTTGGAATGAGCCAGATTGGAGCTAAAAATCGAGCTGGTGCAGGACAGACTTATGATCAGATTTTAAAATTTTATTATCAAAATGTATATTTACAGAATCTTATTTTAACCCCTATATTAACTAACTTTACTCAGAGTACAAATAGTCAACTTATTGGAAATACTATTTCTTTTAATGCAACTTCAACATCTGGCAGTGGAGCTTATTTATATAAGTATGTGATAAAGAATGGAGCTAATGTTGTATACACTAGAGATTATAGCAGTATTTCATCTTTAGATTATGTACCAAGCTCTGAGGGTGATTATACTATACAAGTTTATGTAAAAGATGAAAATTCAATAGCAGAGTATGGGGATACAAAAATCTCTTTCTTTAAAGTATACCAAGGACCTAGTATAAATAGTTTTACTACTAATAAAACTCAGTATTTAGTTGGACAAACTGTTAACCTAAACTCAACAGCTACTTTAGGTTCTGGCAGCTATCTTTATAAGTATGTAATTTCTTTAGGTGGAGTAACTCTGTTAACTACAGATTACAGTAGTAAATCAAATTTACTTTATACAGTTAACAATGGTGGAACTTATAATATAACAGTATATATGAAGGATTCACTGTCTACAAAGGATTATGACGATATAAAAACCCTGACTATTACAGCGTATAATCAACCTACTATGACCTATACTAGTACAAAAAATTCTATTCTGCTTGGAAACACTGTGAATTATAATATAAATGAAGTAAATGGGTCCGGTAATGCTCAATATAGGTTTGTGATGATGAATGGAAGTAGCATAGTAGTGGACAGTGGGTATTCAAACTTAAACACATTTAGTTTTAAGCCTACAACAGCGGGATACTATCAAGTAGTTGGATATCTAAAGGATTCGCTATCGGAAAAAGCTTATGATGTTAAAAGTGCCTTAAACTTAAATGTATATAAACCTCAAATTAAAACTGTAAATGTCAGTGGGTACTTATTTGAAGGAACTGCAATAAGTTTTTATGCTAGCAGCGTAGGGGCAAGTCCTTCTGGATTAAGCTATAGACATGAGGTATATAGCAATGGAAAGATGGTGGCATCTAATACTTTTAGCAACTCAAGCAGTTTCTCCTTTACACCAGCTACAGCAGGGACTTACACAGTTAAAGTCTATGGAAAAGATGGGTTAAGCACAAATGCCTACGACAGCATGAAGCAGTTTAATGTCACTGTGAATAGTAAACCACTATATCTTGCTACATTACCATTAAGTACTGGCATGACAGGTAATGATGTATTGGCTTTACAGAATGCTCTAATAAAGCTAGGATATAGTCTTAGCGCTACAGGCTATTTTGGAAGTCAAACTACTAGTGCAGTAAGTACATTTCAAACAAATGCTGGCATCCCGGTATCTGGTATTGTAGGAAGTTGGACTTATAGTTCACTAAATACAGCCCTTATAACAAAATCAGGAGTTAAAAACTTAAGCTTTTAGTAAAAAACAGAAGCTTTGATATTTTTCAAAGTTTCTGTTTTTTGATTTTAGGTATATATGAGCTAAAGATGAGGGATGAACTTTTAAAGTCAGATAAAGATTAGGAATTTGTAGTACACCTTGCTGTCATTAAAAAAATAGGAATAATAAGATTCGATAAATGAAAATTCTTGCAAGAGACTTAAGAAGTAAAGGAGGGTATGTGGTACTAAATACTTTGAGAAATGGAGCTACTAAATATGAAATAGTCTAATTGTACAAAAATATAAGAGATAAGTGTAATTGAAATGCTATTAAATGCAAGAATATAATATTTTTATTAGATGAGTTAACTGTTATAAAAAATAAAAACTGCAATAAACTTTTCTTTTAAAATGAGTATATTTGAAGAAAAAATCAATTTTTCCTTCAAATATACTGGGATTTGTGATAAAATTACTATTGTGTCACAGCTGTTAGGGATAGATAGGTCGATATGTCTCTAAATTAGTAGTGTGGTATTTTGTTTTTATTATAATTAGGGGGGAAAAAAGATTATGAAAAATCTAATGAACAAGTGGAATCAAATGAGCTTGGTAAAACGAATAATTGTAGGTTTGATTATTGGTATTATCTTAGCTATAACGATTCCAGAGCAAGCAAAATCAGTCATTATTTTAGGTTCTTTATTTGTTGGTGCTTTGAAGGCAGTTGCACCTATATTGGTCTTTTTCTTGGTTATGTCCGCTATTTCTCAACACAAGAGTGGTCATGAAACCAATATGAAATCCATTATTGTCCTTTATCTTGTAGGAACATTTTTAGCTGGACTTATAGCAGTTGTTGCAAGCTTTATGTTCCCGGTAAGCTTAAAACTTGCAGCAGGTGCTGAGAATGTAACACCTCCTGGAGGTGTAGTAGAAGTTCTCAAAGCATTATTAATGAACATTGTTGATAATCCAGTAAAAGCACTTTATAATGCTAACTATATTGGAATATTGTCTTGGGCAGTACTTCTTGGTTTTGCATTAAGAAATGCAGCTGATTCTACAAAAACAATGATTTCTAATTTTTCAGATGCAGTGTCTAAAGTAGTTAGATGGGTTATAAACTTTGCACCATTAGGAATAATGGGACTAGTATTTGAATCTATTGCTACAAACGGAATCAAAACATTATTAAGTTATGGACAATTACTTGTGGTTCTGATTGGATGTATGTTCTTTGTGGCACTTGTTATAAATCCAATTATTGTGTTCTTAAATATTCGTAAAAATCCATTTCCTCTTGTGCTTAAGTGCTTAAAGGAAAGTGGTATTACAGCATTCTTTACACGTAGCTCTGCTGCAAATATTCCTGTAAATATGAGTTTATGTGAAAAACTTGGTTTAGATAAGGATACTTATTCTGTATCTATTCCATTAGGGGCTACAATAAATATGGCTGGGGCAGCTGTTACTATTTCTGTATTGACCCTTGCAGCGGTTAATACTCTTGGAATTCAAGTAGATATAGCTACTGCATTAATCCTTAGCGTACTTTCTGCTGTATGTGCTTGTGGTGCATCAGGTGTAGCAGGTGGTTCTTTATTACTAATACCTCTAGCTTGTAGCTTATTCGGAATTCCAAATGACGTTGCTATGAAGGTAGTTGGTGTAGGCTTTATTGTAGGGGTTTTACAAGATTCTTGCGAAACAGCACTTAACTCATCAACAGACGTACTTTTCACTGCAGCAGCTGAATTTGCTAAGTGGCGTAAAGAAGGAAAAGAAATTACTATAAATGAATAGTAATTAAATTATTTTATACCTATTAAAGCCCTCTATTGGCAGTTTATTCTCTGCTATAGAGGGCTCTCTTTACCTAAAGTTTCTTTTTATATTTTAGATTTACAGATTTTCAGCAATATAGTAAATTAAATTTTCAGTATCTTCCCAACCTAAACATGGATCTGTTATGGATTTTCCATAAACACCATCTTCTACGTCTTGTCTACCTTCTACAAGATAGCTTTCAATCATAAGTCCCTTAATCATTTTCTTCAGTGTAGAATTATATTTTCTACTGGCTAATACTTCTCTTGCAATTCTTGGTTGTTCTTTATAGAGTTTCATTGAGTTTGCATGATTTGTATCTACAATAATAGAAGGATTTAATAACTGGTGCTTCTCATATTCTTTAACTAGGCAAGTCAAATTTTCATAATGATAATTTGGAATATTTCTTCCATAAGAGTCTACAGCGCCTCTTAAAACAGCATGTGAAAGAGGGTTTCCACTTGTTTTAATCTCCCAACCGCCATATATAAAAGAATGCTCGAGCTGCGCTGCTTTGATGGAGTTTAACATTACATTGATATCTCCGCTGGTAGGGTTCTTCATTCCTACTGGCATATCAACACCGCTCACAGTAAACCTATGGTGTTGATTTTCAACTGAGCGGGCTCCAACAGCAATATAACCTAACATATCTGCAAGGTAGTCAAAGTTTTCAGGATATAGCATTTCATCAGCTGCAGGCATATGATACTCACTTAATGCCTTCAAATGCAGTCTTCTAATTGCTTTTATTCCTTCAACTAAATCTGGATCTTTATGTAGATCAGGTTGATGTGCCATTCCTTTATATCCCTCACCAGTGGTTCTTGGCTTATTAGTATATATTCTAGGTATAATAATAATAGAATCTTTTACTTTTTCTTGAACTTTTGCAAGCCTTCCGATATACTCGCAGACAGAATCTTCATTATCGGCAGAACATGGTCCTATTATAAGAACAAATTTATCACTTTCATTTTGAAAAACCTTTCTTATCTCCATATCTTTCTGTTCTTTAATTTCCTTAATATGGTCTGACAAAGGCATTTCTCCTATAATCTCCTGTGCTGTAGGTATTTTTTTTATGAATTTCATACTCATATTATTAATTCCTTTCGTTAATACATTTAATTAGTTAAGCTACTGATTGAACTTATTAATATTTTTATCTGATGACTACTTGTTCTAATACTTAGTCTTATATGAAGCTCCTTCTCTAGAGTTTAAATATACTAGAAATTAGGAGTAAATAGAAGAAATGTAGTATACAATATCATCAATGTTATTGTCGTTAACTAAATGCAAATCACAGCATTTTCTATAAATTTCATATTTTTCACTAAGATGTTCATGAACTTTAAGTGCTTTATCTTTTAAGAGATTTGTATTACTAGTCAATTTCTGATTTTCAGTGATTCCTTCTGAAGGTTTATCTATAAAAATTATAATACCATTTTCTCTTAACTCTTTTATATTTGAATCATTCTTTAGCACTTCTATTTCAGTAGAAATTATTGTGTGTTTTAATCTGCTTAGTTTATCAACTACGTTTCTTTCTGTATTATCCAAATGGTCTTCTCCATCATTGAGTAGGTCTGGCATAGACTTTCCACAGTTTTCTTCTATATATTGACTTGCATTAACAAATTTTAATCCTAACTTTTCAGATAAAAGTTTACCTATAGTAGTTTTTCCGGAGTCGGGCATACCTATTAAAATTATATTTTTACTCATTTCTCCCATTATTCCATCTCCTTAATTTTTAAATAAATTTAATTTATTTTATTAGCTTTATGCAATACTTAAGGGTCTCCAATACTGTAAGTTGTATATGAGCCACATCTGATTTAAGTTTAATTTTATGTAATTAATAACTCTTTTGCGCGCTATAAGGGTTTTAATACAAATGTAATCATCAGGATATACCTCGTAAAATTAAATAAAAAAATAAGGCCCTAATGAGCCTTATTGTGTAAACCAAATTTATAGTGTTATACGTATAGAATTTTTCTACACGAGATAAAATTCGATTTATTAAACTCATTGAAAATTGGAATAAATATTTTTTTGCAGAAAAAGTAACTAGCGCTAAAATAAAAATAGCCCCAGCTAAAATAAAAATAGAATTTTTCGCTTATTCCCTTTCCAATGATATTTTTCATAATTTTATCCTCCAAACACCTTTCATTATAGAAAATTTTTATTAATTTATAAGATAAATTTTATATATGTAATTATATCACCTAGTTTTTTTATGTCAATAGAGAATTTTCTTTTTAACGTAAATTTTCAATATATTCTATGCAAATGAGCTAAATAGGAAATATAAAATTAAAATAGATGGAGTGGGAATCTCCATCTATTTTAATTTTATATTCTTCCCTTTAGTTTTTAGAAAATCTAAAAAATCTTCCTTACTTCTATTTATAATTAGTTCTTCAGGCATATCGATCTCCTTAAGCATACTTAAGGCAGCATGAAAATTACCTATGTTTAGATAAAAATGTGCATCACTATTTAATATTATTTTTACACCATATTCTTTACATAGATGAGCTATTCTAGCACAGTTTTTTTCACTTCCAATTCTTGAACTTACAAAGGAACTATTATTTATTTCGATAAGTATATTTTTTTCTTTTGCTTTTTTTACTAGCTCCTCTTCATGGATTGGGAATCTAGGGTTGCCTGAATGACCTATAATGTGTACATTAGGATTATCCATAACCTTTAAAAAAGCAGAGGTATTTAGATCAGCATCTTCATTTGATTCCATTACTGGTTCATGCATACTTGCTATTAATATATCCATTTTTTCTTGAAGAAACATTGGTAAGTCTAAGTTTCCTTCATAATCTATTATATTGGCTTCACAGCCATAAAGCATAGTAACACCAAAAAGTTCCCTCGGAAGTACCTTGAGATTAGCAAAATACCATTCATGAGGAGCGCCAGGCATGGAAGATCCGTGATCTGTTGTGCCTAAAAGTTGAATTCCTTTCTCACTGGCATGTTTTGCATTTTCTGATAAAGTTGAGTAAGCATGACCACTGACTATAGTATGAGTGTGCATATCAAGAAAACATTTCATATATATTAACTCCTTTCAAGTTGTAATTAAAATTAATGTCATTATTTATTATATATTATAATTTATCCGATGACTACCCGATCTAATACTCCATCTTCTCAAAGAGTACGTTGCGAGCGGCTATATCCCTCGTTCAACTAAGAATCAGGTGGGGGTTAAATGCCTAAATGCCATTTAACGGGCAAAGCCCCGGGTCGTAGACGAAACCCCATCTGATTCAAGTTTCCACTTCATATTTATGTCAGTTAATTGATTGTTTTTTAATAAGCTCATTAGAAGAGAAAGGGTAAAAATCAAATAAATACAAAATTATATTCATTATTTAGGTTATTTTTGATAAAATGTTAAATAAGTGATATATTTTAACATTTTATCATTAAAGGAGAAAAGAATCTTAAATGAATGAGGTTGAAAAATTTATATCTATAATTGATAAAAAGCTTAGGACTAATATAGTTATTGAAAGTATAGATTCAGGAGATCCAGTAGTAGTAAAGCACATACCAGATTCTTGGATCTTATTAGGATGTGGCAACTATGCTGCAGTATTTACTCATCAAGATTTTCAAGATTATGTAGTAAAAATATATGCTGCAGGAAGAATAGGGTTAAAAGAAGAAATAGAGGTATATAAAGCCATTGGAAGACATCCGGCTTATTCATATTTAGTCTATTATACAGAGGAATATCTAATACTTAACAGAATTAGGGGGATTACACTATACAACTGTTTTAGGCGTGGAATAAAGATTCCTCCAAAAATAATACAGGATATTGAAGAAGCTCTTAAATATGCAAGAAAAAGGGGACTTTATCCTCATGATGTCCATGTGAAAAACATAATGATGATGGGAAATAGGGGAGTTGTAGTTGATATTTCAGATTTTAAACATAAGGAATATTGTTCTTTATGGGATGATTTTAAAAAAGCTTATTATAGATATTATGTGCCTTTTTTATATAGATTTACAATACCTATTCCAGAATTTTTGCTTAATTTAATAAGAAAAAGTTATAGATATTATAAAAAACTTAAGAAGATAACTAAAGAAATATAAATACTAGAGAGGATTTTTTTATATGATAGAGACAGTTTTATCTACTTTATTTCAAGTTATTATGCCCCTTTCTATACCTGTAATTGCTGGAGCGCTTCTTGTGAGATTTAAAGACCTTGAAACAAAACCTTTGTTAACGCTAGTTTTATACTATTTAACGCCAGGAATGATTTTTCAGACATTGACTACAGCTCAAATTTCTTTGGGAGAAGTGTACAGTACCCTGGCATTTTGTATAGTTAATCTTGTGTTTTTATGGGCTACTGCTAATATACTAGGGAAAACCTTAAAGTTATCTCCCCCAGAAACTGCAGGTCTTACTTTAATATCTACATTAACAAACAGTGTTAACTACGGCCTTCCACTTGTTTTGCTGTCTTTTGGAAAGTTGGGATTGGACAAAGCTTCTGTTTATGTGGTTGCTCAAATGATTATAGTAAATACAATTGGTGTTTATTTTGCAGCACGTTCTAGATTTTCTGGAAAAGATGCAGTGAAATCAGTGTTTACATTGCCTGCTATTTATGCAACAATATTGGCTATTTTAATGAGAACTTTTAATCTTCACTTTCCTGGCGGTATTGAAAAGGGCATTTCTATGATTAGTGAAGCATATTCACCTGTAGTTTTGACTATATTAGGAGCTCAAATGGCAAGGGTGAAAAATTCAGAGTTGGAGCAGGGAGTTCAGAGAGCTTTTTCCTCAGGCATGACAATACGTTTACTTTTATCACCGCTTATAGCATATTTTGTGTTATATATATTAGGAATAACAGGAACACTGCACTCCGTTCTATTTATTTTGGCATCCATGCCAGTAGCAGTAAATTCAGTTATACTAGCGGAAAAATTCGATGCATCTCCTAAAATTGTTTCTAAATGTATTTTATGGACAACACTTGCTTCTTTTATAATTTTACCTATTCTTATTGTTATGGTAAAATTATAATCTCAATTAACTATAAAAGATAGATATAAGATTATGAAGTGAAAACTTGAATCAGATGGGAGTATTAGAGCAGGTAGTCATCGGATAAATTCATAAGTAAGTTCTAAAGATCATTAAAAATGAAATTACAGTAGGAGGATATAAGAATGGATGAATGTATATTTTGTAACTGCAATTCATCGGAAATAATTGCGGAAAATAAATTAGCTTTTGCTATAATGGATAAGTTTCCAGTGAATGAAGGTCATGTATTAATAATACCAAAAAGACATTTTCCTTTTTTCTTTGAAGCTACAGAAGAAGAAATAAAATCTATATATAGTTTACTTCATGAAGTAAAGGAAATGTTAGATATTCAGTATGAACCAGCAGGATATAATATTGGAGTTAACGTAGGTTACTATGCTGGACAGACAATAAAGCATTTACATGTACACCTTATTCCAAGATATAAAGGGGATGTTGAAAACCCTAGAGGTGGAATCAGAAATCTAAAAGAGCCTCTAGTTGAATATGATGGGTAGGAAAGATAATTAAATAAAAAAAGGAAACGGAATCATTGTAATAAATTACTAAAATGATTCCGTTTCCTTCCCTTAGAATGAAACCTATTCCTAGATTCCAAGTTCAAGTAAAAGAATATAACGATCTATGTTGCACAATTATAGATAGCTTATCATCCCATTATAATCTTTCGACTATAATAAAACAAATCACAACCTATAATCATGGTTCCTTCAACCATTCAACATATCTACTCAACCCTATACAACCTTTTGGCTGTATAGAATCAACAGGAATTAATCCATCAACACCCTGAACGATCTTAACTCGACCTTAAAGAATAAGTTGGAATCTTATTATAATCAATATAACATCGACTACAATAAAACTTTTCCCCACCCTATAAAATCTTACCTCTGACTATAAAATAGCCACTTTTAATGACCACTTTATAATCGTTGGTCGAACTATATATACCACATTTAATAGCATATATAGCTCTTTGCTCAACCGTCATGTTCCTTATGATATTAATATGTGTAGTTTTATAAATAACATGCAGAATATTAGTATGTTATTTTTGGAAAAGTGTAATAAATATATTGGTATTAAAAAAAATTAATTTTTTGAAGCGAAAGAGAAGGTTTACTCGTCTAAATATATGATCGAGGAAGTTAAATTTAGGGTATCCAAGTATAAAGAGGAAAAGGAGGTATTAAATAATATACTTATTATTAAGAAAATATAAGAATAAAAGGAGTGGTAAATTTGAAAAAAATTAATTTATTAAAAGTAAAAGGGACATTTGTACTTATGACTGCGGCTATATCTCTTTTTCTAATGGGAGTAGCTCCAACTGTAAATCATAAGGTGTTGGCAGCAGAAGTTCAAACTAGTGTATCTACAGCAAGAGAACTAAATGTTAATGGGGATGGAGAGATAAGTGTAACACCGGATATGGCATATGTATCCTTTGGAGTAACTACAGAAAAGAGTAGTGTAAGCGAAGCTCAAAAAATTAATTTAACTACGATGAATAGTATTATTGCAGCAATTAAAAAATCAGGAGTAGCAAGCGAGGACATTAAGACTACTAACTATTCTATTAGTCCAAAATACAATTATGAAGAAAAAACAGGAAATAGCCCAATTGTTGGCTATACGGTTACAAGTACTTTAAGTGTTACAGCTAAAAATATAAATTCTCTTGGAAATATAATTGATACAGCTATAATAAATGGAGCAAATAACTCAAATGGCATAACTTTTGGTGTTAGTGATTATGAAAAGTACTATAATTTAGCTTTAAAAAATGCTATAGCCAATGCAAAAAACAAGGCGCAAGTAATGGCTAATTGTATAGATGTAAAACTAACAACTCCTTCAAAAATAACAGAAAACTCCAATGGCATTCCTATCCAATATCCAGTTTTCTATAATGCTTCAGAAAAAGCTAGTTCCGTTATGGATCAAGGTATGATCGTTGAACCAGGGGTTTATAAAATAAAGGCAAATGTTAGCTTAGTTTATGAGTATTAATGGAATTTTTTATAATGGGTAAAAATTAGACAAGCTTAATTTTGGGTATAAAAGGGTTTTAATATAAAAACACCAATAATCTTTAGTAGAGATATTGGTGTTTTTTGTTAAAACATTAAGAATATTAAAAAAATTAACGAAAAATTTATTGACAGAAATCAATAATGGGTATAAAGTATATGGTATACTCAAATGAAAGAAGGTGAAATTATGGATAAGGAACTAGTAATAATAACTGCTGATATTATCGAAGAATGTCTATGTGAATCACTTGATTGATAATTTTGAAAAGAGCAATTCTGTTCCTAAAGAGAATATTACATGTCATAAAAAATGAAAAGACCCTAGAGGTTGTAGCCTCTCGGAGGTCCTTTTTATTTTTTGATAAAGTTATTGGTTGTTAAGTGAGAAGAGCAGAGAATAAATTTTGAAGTTAAATATAATATTATGGTATAAATATGAGTTTTATCTGATGACTACCCGCTCTAATACTCCCATCTGATTCAAGTTGCCACTTCATACTGTTTTTTATAGAGTAATAAAAATTATGAAAAAGTTTGTAAAAATTACTTCTATATCCCCTCATATTTTGTAGATTCTTCGTACATATTATTGGAGGTGGTACTAATGAATAGACTTTTTATTAATCTTTTTCCAATTATAGCATCAGTGGTTATACTTTTTTTACATATATTGGGATACGCAGCTACGTTATATTTATCAAATTATTTAGTCTTTCTAATCTGGTTATTATCAGCATGTATTCATATTATCCTTATACTTAAGCTTGGAAAGGTAACACGCTTTTTTCACAAATCTATGTACATAGATACCTTAACTCAATTAAACAACAGAAACTTTTTTAATATGAATATAACTAATGCGATGGAAAGTTTGCAAAAAAAACAGACATATGTTTCTCTGCTGATAATAGATTTAGATAACTTCAAGGACATTAATGATACATATGGTCATATTGCAGGTGATGAAATTCTAAAACAGCTATCTCATATTTTAAAGAATAATATCAGAACCACTGATATAGCTGCTAGATGGGGTGGTGATGAATTTGTAATAACTCTTCATGGAGTTAATGGGAAAGATGCATTCAATGTTGCAGATAGAATTAGAAGAATAATACATAATCATTATTTTTATTATAATGGTACTAGTTTTAAAGTTACGGCTAGTATAGGAATTGCCTCAATTG
The DNA here is from genome assembly GCF_001623875.1 of Clostridium magnum DSM 2767. GTDB lineage: Bacteria > Bacillota > Clostridia > Clostridiales > Clostridiaceae > Clostridium_AM > Clostridium_AM magnum. The sequence continues at coordinate 907,145 of NZ_LWAE01000002.1, forward strand.
GAGACAAAATGGATATAAATACTTTCATAGATTTAGCTGATAAAGCATTATATAAGGCAAAAATCAATAAGAATTCAGTGGCTTTTTTAGATGTCTGCTTTGATTTATAGTTTAAGTAAAAAGGAATTGTTAGTTCTTATTACCGTGATAAGAACTAACAATTCCTTTTTTATAATAGGTTATGTTTAAAAACAAATAAGAAGCTTATAGAATAACTTTATAGAAGCAGCTAGTACATTTAATAAAAATATATGTTATAATTATTCTACTGTCAAGGACAAGTTTAGACAAAAAATTAACTAATGAAAAAATGGCTATAGGTTGCAGAAGGGTGAGGACTAGAGAATGGAAAGTTTAATATACAGTGTAAATGCCACATTTCCGGTATTTTCTGTTATTGTGATAGGTTATATTCTAAAACAGATAGGAATGTTAAATGATAACTTTATAGATGTAGCTAATAAATTTAATTTTAAGGTAACTTTACCTATACTATTATTTATGGATATAGGATCAACTAATATAATTAAGGATTTTGATGGTAAGTTTGTATTGTTTTGTGCAGTGGTTACAACTATTTGTTTTTGGACAATCTGGTATGTTACTAAAAAAATTATGAAAGACAGCTCAATGACAGGAGCTTTTGTTCAGGCAGCTTTTCGTGGAAGTGCAGCAGTTCTGGGAATTGCTTTTGTCCAAAATATATATGGAGATGCGGGAATGGCACCACTAATGATTATAGGAGCAGTTCCTCTTTATAACATATACTCTGTTATTGTACTTACATTTGAAGGTGAGAATAAGGAAAAAGGAAGAAACAATATAAAAAAGGCATGCATTAATATTATAAAGAACCCTATTATTATTGGGATTTTACTGGGGATATTAGAGTCCTTATTAAATATTAAACTCCCAAAAATGATTGATAAGACACTGGAGAATTTTGCGGTTATGGCTTCTCCACTAGCATTAGTAGCAATTGGAGCTGGTTTTGAAGGAAGAAAAGCCTTGGCAAAAATAAAACCGACTTTAACAGCTAGCTTGGTTAAATTAGTAGCTCAAGCAGCTCTATTTTTACCTCTGGCAGCATATTTTGGGTTTAGAGATCAAAAGCTTATTGCTTTGATTGTTATGCTGGGATCTCCAACTACAGCAAGTTGTTACATTATGGCAAAAAATATGAATAATGATGGAGTTTTGACTTCAAGTATTGTTGTAGCAACTACTTTATTATCAGCGGTTACATTAACTATGTGGATTTTTATCTTAAAAAGATTGGGATTCGTGGTGTAAGAATTGTTCTTTTCGAATTGGAAGATTAACTATACTGCACTTTAAATAAAGTAAAACTTGAATCAGATGGTAGTATTAGAGTGGGTAGTCATGAGATAAATAATTTTTATAAAACCGACACAATATAGTTGACTAATCAACGATATTGTGTTATTTTAGTTTTAGCTAGATGTTTTGATGTTTTATGGGATACTAACTAAGAAAACAGAAAAATAAAAATATAGAATAGGAGAACTTATGGATAATAACGTGAGAATTTTACTTAAATTAACTAATGGTATATATAGATGCACACAGGTTTATATCGATAAAAAGCTTGGAAAATTTGATCTCAGCATAGGAACATACCCTTATTTACTTGTGTTGAATAAAAATCAAGGCATAAGTCAAAATGAAATAAGCAGAGAACTTAGCGTAGACAAAGCAATGTCTGCAAGAACTATTAAAAAGTTAATAGAGCTTGGATATATAAGAAAAGAAGAAAATGAAGAGGATATACGAGCTTATAAACTTTATATAACCGATAAAGCAAAGAGTATAATGCCGGAACTTATTGAGATTCTTAATGAATGGACTGATATTTTAGTACAGGGCAATGATAAAGAAAGAATAGAAAGTTCCTTGGAGTTTTTAGAAAATGTTTTAGAAAATGGAAAGAAATATAAAAGAGAATGTTGTGAAAGGATGAAGAGTATTGAACAAGAAAGAAAATGAAATATATGAAAAAAGATGGATAATTTTGTTTACAGTTTTATCTGCAACATTCATGGCTACTTTAGATGGTAGTATTGTTAATGTGGCACTGCCAGATATGTCAGATAAATTAAATGTTAGTATGGCAGCTATTGAATGGGTAGTTACTAGTTTCTTAATAACTATTGCAGCTACAATTTTAATATTTGGAAGACTTGGAGATATAAAAGGAAAGACGAAGATATTTAGATTCGGTGTAGTTTTATTTACGTTAGGTTCCTTATTGTGTGGATTTACAAATTCACTGCCAGTACTTGTGGCAGCAAGAGTTATACAGGCAGTAGGTGCAGCTGCTACTATGGCTACTAATCAAGGAATTATAACTCAGGTTTTTCCTCAAAACGAGAGGGGAAGAGCCCTTGGAGTTCTTGGAACCTTTGTTGCATTAGGTGCTATGGCAGGCCCTCCACTTGGCGGCATAATAGTTTCAGCTATAAGCTGGAAGTATATATTCTTAATAAATGTACCGATAGGAATAATTGTTTTTATACTTACTATTAAGGTATTTCCAGAATCTAATACAGTTTTAAATGAAAAACTTGATATAAAAGGAGCTTGTTTATTCACAATTGCTGTTGTGCTGTTATTTGGAGCATTAGTTCAGGGGCAAAGTATTGGATACGATAATCCGATTATGGTTTCTGCTTTTGCTATTGCGATTATTGCTTTTATAGTGTTCATTATGGTGGAAAGAAAAATGGAGGTACCTCTACTCCAATTAAAAATCTTCAACAATAGTTTATTTTCCATAAGTATAATATGTGCCTTTATTTCCTTTGTTGCAATTAGTGCATCAAATATAATATTACCTTTTTACTTTCAAGATGTATTAAAACTTTCTCCAGCGACAACCGGATTCTTTATGATGGTATCTCCAATTGTTTTAGCTGTGGTAGCCCCTTTTAGCGGTTACTTATCAGATAAGATTGGATCAGAGATTCTTACACTGATTGGTCTTATATTGACAAGCATGGGATTACTATTGGTATCTACCTTAAATGAAAAATCAACGGTTACAATGCTAATGTTATATATAGTAATTATGACCATAGGAAATGGAGCATTCCAATCACCTAACAATTCTTTAATAATGTCTACAGTTCCAAAAGACAAGCTTGGTATTGCAGGTAGCGTGAATGCACTTATTAGAAATCTTGGGTTCGTTGTTGGTACCTCTCTAGCCACCCTTTTACTATACAACAGAATGAGCTACAAGGCTGGATATAGAGTAATTGACTATATAAATGGCAGGGATGATGTGTTTATTTATGGGATGAAGTGTGTATATTTATCTGCAGGAATCCTGTGTACAATTGGAGTTGTAATTACTGCATTGAGATTGTATAATATCAAAAAAATAAAGAAGGCTAAAGTTGAAACATCACAGTTAGAAGAAAAAACAGTTTTAAATTAATTTTTACAAGGGATATTTTCTGTTAAGGAGAATATCCTTATTGCTTTACATTGCCAATTTCGGAAAGTTAATTATTTGGGAAAAGTATTTGTAAGAAAATTAAGAATATTGGATTGAAGTAAAGAAAACTTATAATAATTTATAAAAGTGCTATGAATTATACAGATATATGACATATCATTAATAAAAGTGAAATATATTTGAAAAATTGATTTAAGCTTTGAAGAATTTTTATTGACACTTAAAAAATATTTTGATATTATTTATTCGTAAAATGAATAATTGTAAATACTAATTTGCAATATAGATATAATTGAGGGGGAAACACAAAATGAAGAAAATTATAGTAAAAGCTTTAGCAATGATGATGGTTGCTGCAAGTTTAGTTGGTTGTGGAACTACTAAAACAGAGACAAGCACTAGCTCAAGTAAGAAATTCACTAAAAAATATGTAATAGCAACGGATGCAACTTATGCTCCATTTGAGTTCCAAAAAGACGGAAAATATGTAGGTATAGATATAGATTTGCTTGAAGCTATTGCAAAAATAGAAGGATTCGAATATGAATTGAAGCCAATGGATTTTAAAGGTATAATTCCAGCATTACAATCTAATCAAATTGATGGGGCTATAGCTGGTATGGGTATAACAGATGAAAGAAAAAAAGTTTTAGATATATCAGAGGGATATTATGAGTCTGGCCTTTCAGCTGTAGTAAAAAAGGACAATGATAAGATAAACTCTCCAGAGGACTTTAAAGGAAAAACACTTGCAGTTAAAAAGGGAACTATGGGAGCAAAATATGCAGAAGAAAATAAAGACAAGCTAAATTTAACAATCAAATATTTCAATGATACTCCATCAATGATGCAGGAAGTAAAAAATGGAAATGCAGATATTACTTTTGAAGATTATCCTGTAATTGCTTATATGATTTCCGTAGATCCTAATTCAGGTTTAAAAATTGCTGGAGATAAACTAAGCAAACAGATGTATGGATTTGCAGTTAAAAAAGGAAGTAACAAAGAATTATTAGATGCATTTAATGACGGATTTAAGAAGCTAAAAGAAAATGGAGAATACGATAAAATAGTTGCAAAATATATTAAAAAGTAATATAGAGTAAACATAATCTAAAAGTAAAATGGTGGTATACAAATTCATAATGCTTAGAATTTGTATACCACCATTAAAGGTTAAAGAAAAAGTTTAGAAATTTGTTATTATAGTAAAAATATAGAAGGAGCTGAATTACTTGGAGATGATGTCTTTATTTAAAGAAAGTTTACCTGATCTTTTATCAGGTTTATCAATGACTTTGCAAATTACTGTAGTTGCCTTAATTCTTGCAAGTTTATTAGGATTAGTTTTTGGATTGATGTCTATAAGTACAAATAAAATATTAAAAGCTTTAGCAAGAATATATGTAGATGTAATAAGAGGTACGCCACTTATAGTACAAGCATTTTTTATTTATTTTGGTATTCCAGGAGCTTTAAGCATAAAAATACCTGCGTTTACTGCTGGAGTAATTGCCATAAGTTTAAATGCAGGAGCCTATATGGTAGAAATATTTAGAGCCGGAATAATGGCTGTGGATAAAGGACAGATGGAAGCGGCAAGGAGTTTAGGTCTTCCTTATGGAAAGACAATGAGACTTGTTATTTTGCCACAGGCTGTAAGAAAAATGATACCCGCATTTATTAATCAATTCATTATATCACTTAAAGATACTTCATTATTATCTGTAATTGGTATTAGAGAACTGACACAAAGCGGTGAAATTATAATGGCATCAAATTATAGAGCTTTTGAAACTTGGACTTTTGTAGCAATATTTTATTTTGTATTGATTATGGCGTTAACTTATATATCTCGTTGTATAGAAAGGAAATTTAAAGTATGATAGAAGTTAAAGGACTTAAAAAGGTATTTAATAAAAATACAGTTTTGAAAGACATAAGTTTTAAAGTAAATGAAAGTGAAGTTGTTTGTTTAATCGGACCTTCAGGTTCAGGAAAGAGTACAGTACTTAGATGTTTAAATAAACTTGAAGAAATAGATGGTGGACATGTTTATATTGATGAACAGGATATTGCACTAAAGGAAACAGATGTAAATAAACTTAGAGAAAAACTAGGAATGGTTTTTCAAGCTTTTAATTTATTTCCTCATCTTACAGTGCTTCAAAACATAACATTAGCACCTGTTCAATTAAACAAGATGAATAAAAGTGATGCAGAAGCAAAGGCATTCAAGTTATTAGAAAAAGTTGGCTTGAGAGATAAAGCTAACGAATATCCAGATAAGTTATCAGGAGGCCAAAAGCAAAGAGTTGCTATTGCTAGAGCTTTAGCAATGGAACCTGAAATTATGCTATTTGATGAACCAACCTCAGCACTAGACCCTGAAATGGTAGGGGAAGTACTTCAGGTTATGAAAGATTTAGCTAAGGAAGGTATGACTATGATAGTTGTAACTCATGAAATGGGCTTTGCTCGAGAAGTAGCGGACAGAGTTATTTTTATGGCTGATGGATATATTGTAGAAGAGGATACTCCAGAGAATATTTTTACTAATCCTAAAAATGATAGAACAAAAGATTTCTTAGGAAAAGTATTATAATAAAAGTATGAGTTTAGGCTCATACTTTTATTTTTGACACAAATTATCTAATTATGTTATTTGCATGCTAGTGTGTCATCTTCTGTTTCTATGGTAGTATTCTCTTTTGAACTTTTTAGTTGAGCTAGGAGCATTCCAGCAAGCATAAGTAAACAGCCTAAAATTCCTTTAATTCCAAAGCTTTCTCCCAAAATTAAGATGCCACCAATAGTTCCAAATACTGATTCCATACTCATTATAATAGCTGCTTGAGAGGGCTCAGCATTTTTTTGCCCTACAATCTGCAAGGTGTAAGCTACCCCTGAAGAAAGAATACCTCCATAAAGAATAGGTACAGCTGCTTGATAAATAGAATCTAGAGTTGTCTTCTCGAATAGCAATGCGGCTATAAAACTAAGTATTGAGCATGTGAGAAACTGAAAAAAAGCTAATTTCACCGTATCAACTTTTCCGGAAAAACGATCTATTAATAGGATATGAGCTGCAAAGAAGAAAGCGCAAATAAGTTCAAGAAAGTCTCCATGGGATATGGAAAATTTATCTGTTACGCACAAAAAGTATAGCCCTATAACAGCAATTATAGCGCCTAACCAGGAATTAATACTAATATATTGTTTTAGGAATATACCTAAGATAGGCACAATTACAATATAGAGTCCTGTTATAAATGCAGCCTTTCCAGCACCAGTATACACTAATCCCATCTGTTGAAATGAGGAACCTAAAAATATAATAATTCCAGCAATAGACCCAATGGTAATAATTTTTCCTAAACCTTCGATTTCGCTACCTTCTTTGTTAGATTTATTTTGAAAAAGAATAATTGGAAGTAGTGACATACTTCCAAGAGCGAATCTCACAGCATTAAAGGTAAATGCCCCTATATATTGGCCACCAACTCTTTGTGCGACGAATGCAAAGCCCCATATAGCGGCAGTAAGTAATAATATTAAGTTAGATCTAACTGTCTGTTTGTTCATGTATCTTCTCCTTGTTTGATTTTTATTAAAGATATAGGTGTAAAAGTTCACTTGCCTTTACATCTATATCTTCTCATTTATATGCTTTTTTTTCAATGATATTCTTACTATTCTACTTTAAATTTGGTAATAGTAGATGAAAGGTTTTCCGTACTTTCTCTATTTTCATTAACTTTACTGGATATACTCATATTCTTTTCATTTACTATAATTATAGCTCGTGCGATACCTTCTGAGGATTTATTAACTTCTGAAACCATAGCAGAAACATTTTCTATTCCATTAGTTATATTATTCATATCTTCAGATATTTTAATTAGAGTATCAGTATATCTCTTAACGATGTTTTCAAAGATATCTTGATTTTTCTTATGTTCATCACTTAAGGAGGTAACTCTATCAAAAACTTCCTCTACTTTTTGGCCCATCCCGTGCATAACTTCATCAGCAGATTCTGAAAGTTCATCAACAGACAAAAGCACCTTTTGTACTATCATCTGTATATCTTCAACTTTACGTGAAGATTCCTCTGCAAGTCTTCTTACCTCATCTGCTACAACAGCAAACCCTTTTCCTTGCTCACCTGCTCTAGCAGCTTCTATTGCAGCATTTAGAGCTAAAAGATTTGTCTGTTTAGAAATATCTGATATTTTTTGAGTCATATCAGAGATTGTTTTTACATTCTTAGATTTCTCAATTGCAGCTTGAAGTTTTTTATTTGAATTTGTATACTCCTCAATGCTCTTGTCCTTATATTTTTCGTTTTCCATTTTTACTTCATCAGCTTTATTTTTCATTTGTTTTACAGTTTCTAATGTTTTAATAGATTCACTTGTAAGACTATCTGATTCTTTTCTTATATCTCTACTCTTTTCAGTAATTTCTTTTAGTGAAGTTGATGATTGGTCCATGCTTGCTGATATTTCTTCACTAGATGCAGTTATTTCCTGCAGCCTTTCGTTTACATCATTAAACATTTCCTCTGTAGACTTAGTGGATGTAGCTACCGTTTCTACTTCAGTTCTTACCTTTGAAACAACATCCCTTAAATGCTCTGATGCACTATTTATTGATCTAATTACTTGTGCAAATTCATCTTGTCCCATAATTTCTATTCTGTGACTCAAGTCCTTTTCTTCAAGTCTTTTAGCATATTTATTTATCTTTTTCAGAGGCATCTTTATTTTAGTACTTATCATATACCCAACTATTATACCGATAATCACAAAAAGGCCTGTAATCATTATAATTTTCTTTTCCAGTTCTCTTACAGAGCTTAAAACCTTATCTTTACTTTCCACCATAGCAAAACTCCATCTTTGAGATGATATTGGTGCATATGCAATAAAGTTAGCTTCACCTTTATACACATAAGTTGAACAGTCATTCTTGCCAGCAATCATATTTTTTTCTATGTCAACAAGTTCTTTAAGATTAGAATCTTTAGATAAATTTTTTATATCATTATCTGCATTTTTAACAAGATCATAATTCTTATGAGCCATTTTTGTACCATCACTGCTTATTATAAATGTATAGCCATCGTTATTAACTTTTATATCTTCTAATATTTTATTCATTTTTGTAGCATCAGAAACTCCCGAAAGTACACCGATAACGTTACCATCGTTATCCTTTATTGGTGCAGATATTACGATAACCATTTTCTTATCTATTCTTGCAAACAAGACATCTGCAGCATTTGATTTACCTTGAAGAGCTTGTTTATAAAATTCTCTATCTTTAGCATTAGCTTTATCACCAGTAGTACTTACAACATCTCCATTTAAATCTCCAACTTGAAATCTTTCAAAACCTAATCTTTTCGCTTCTTTAATAAGTATTTCCCTCTGTATATCCCAATTCATAGTTTTTATATCTGGTCTTTCTGCTACATCTTCCACTCTATAAATGTAATTATTAATTTCTTTATTTATCAACTTAGCTCCATCATTAGCTCCGTTTATTAATTTGTCATTTATAGAATTAGTTAACATTGTTGATGCATAAAAGAAGGAACTTGTCCCTATAACTGCAGAGACTAGTAGTATAAGTATTGTGATTTGAATCATAATCTTAGTGCTTATACTATTAATTTCTTTTAACATAGTACTATCTCCCCTTTTTTTCTTGTTTATTTTTGTAGATATGACTAATTTTTACACATGTACATTATACAACATTTTATATACATTTTATACATAATTTTCGTTATTATCTATATTATTAATATATTAGTGAAAAAGAGGGCGTAATATGGTATATGAAATGACAGTAGATAAAATCTTATTTAACCAACTATGTTAAAAGTTACATTTGAAATTACTCATAATATTATACATAATGGTTATATCCTTTTAAGTCTAAAATTCTAGGAGGACAACCTTATGTTCACTAAAAAAAGATTATTGGCAACTACTTTAGTTGGAGTTATTATAATTGCTATTACATCTATGGTTTTTATTAAATCAAGTAAGGAAAATGTAGTAGTAACAACAGCTTCTAATAAAACTGTCTTAGCATTTACAACCTACTATTACCCAGAAGATAAATCTTCTTATAATCAAATGGTAGAGAACACTAGCTCAATAAATAATATAGCAACAGATACTTATACCATAGATACTAAAGGTAACTTATCAGGTAATGTTCCGAAAGAACAAATAGAGTACGCTAATGACAACAAAATTAAGCCCTTGGCTATGATAACTAATAAGTTTAATGCGGATTTAGCAAAAGCATTGCTTGAAAGCCCTAATAATAGAAAACTATTAATACAAAATATCTTAAATACATTAAAAACAAATAACTATAAAGGTGTAAATATAGATTTTGAAAATATCTACTATTATGACAGGGATTCCTATACAAGCTTTTTAAAGGAGCTTTATGGGGAACTTAATCCTGAAGGTTTTACCGTTACAGCTTCCGTACCGGCAAAAACCAGTGAAAATCTTAAAGATTCTTGGAGTGGCGCCTATGACTATAAAGAAATCGCAAAGTATGCAGATCAAGTTGTAATAATGACCTATGATGAACATTCTCCAAGTGGTACGTCCGGTGCTATTGCTTCTATTAATTGGGTAAAAACTGTTGTTAAATATGCTTCGTCTGTTGTACCTGCCTCTAAAATAGTTTTAGGGGTGGGGAGCTATGGATATGATTGGTCTTCAAAGGGTGTAAAGGCTTATGGTATTGATGCAATATATAAATTAGCAGAGACCAATAATGCAGAAATTCAATGGGATGATCTTTCTAAAAGTCCATTTTTTAAGTATAAGGATGATTCAGGGATTAACCATACTGTATGGTTTGAAAATAGTACAAGTCTTTCTTACAAATTAGATATTGTTAATGACAATAATTTAGCTGGTATAGCTATATGGAGGCTCGGTCTTGAAAATGCAGATTATTGGTCAACTATTAAAGCAAAATTAAGCAAGTAATAAAAAGTCATGAAGTATTGATTAAGCACTTCATGACCTTTCTATTCCTAAATATATTTACTTACAATTTTTGTTGTGAGAATTTTTATATTTAATAAATTCCTCAACTGTAAAGAAAATTTCTTTAAAACCAAGTTTTTGACAGAGTTGAGTTACGTGAGGTAGTTCGAGGAAAGCTTTTTCTAATATTTCAGAGTGGGAGAAGACTTGTCTTGTATTTCCATCTAAAAGAACATTTCCATTATTAAATACTATAGTCCTTTCAAAGGTTTCTGCCACAAAATCCATGTCGTGTAGGATTGCTATAACCAATTTTCCTTTTGATCTTAGATTTTTAATTATACCTTTAATTCTTTCCTTTCCTGAATAGTCTTGGGCAATTGTTGGTTCATCAAATATTATTATATCTGTATCCATAGCTAAAATGGAGGCTATACTTATAAGTTTTCTATCAGACAGGCTTAAATCATAAGGGTTTTCATTGATTTTTTCATAAAGTCCTACTGCCCTTAAAGCTTCTTCAGAATTTGATCTTGCGTTATCCGTATTCATGCCGATATTAATAGGGCCAAACATTACTTCATCAATGACTTTGTTTTTAAATATTTGATCGTTAGGATTCTGAAAAACTAGACCTATGTCCTTTGATAACTTTGCAGCGGTTGTATTCTTTGTGTTAGTTGAATTTACAAGAATGTATCCGGATATAGGTTTTAAAAGTCCCTTTAAAAGCTTAACAAAAGTAGTCTTACCTGCGCCATTTTGACCTATTATAGCAGTACTCCTTTTATCAAATTCTAAAGTTATGCCCTTAAGGATTTTTTCGCTTTCTTCGTATGAAAAATGCAGATCCTTAACCGTTATTCTACTCATTTTGATTCACCACCAAATCATAAGCTTCATCTATTGTTATTGGATAAAGTCCTGTATCTCTATTTTTAATTTGGAGTCCTCTACATATTAATGTAAAGGCAGGGGCTGTCACACCGTACTCCTTCAAGTCATCTCTTGAAAATATCTTGCTTGGAACATCAAAATCCATGAGCTGCCCATTATTTAACAGCATGACTCTATCTGAGTATTTTGCGATTTTTTCCATTTTATGTTCTACCATGACTATTGTTATTTTTTCACTACATAAATTTTGAATTGCTTTAAATACTTCTTCTGAGCCTTGAGGGTCAAGTTGGGAGGTAGGCTCATCAAGGACAATAATCTCAGGCTTCATTGCAATAACACTAGCTAAGGCCATCCTCTGCATCTGGCCTCCAGATAAGTCAAAGGGATTTCTGTCCTTAAATTTATATATATCTAAAAGCTTTAAGGCGTAATCTATTCTATTTCTCATTTCATCTTGAGGAAGACCAAAGTTTTCAAGTCCAAAGGCTATTTCCTCATAAACGGTAAGCTTGGAGCCAGTAACCTGAGTAAAGGGATTTTGAAAAACTATCCCCACCTTTTTAGAGAGGATAGTTACATCACTTTTATAAACTTCAATGTTGTCTACTAGTATCTTTCCGCCGTAAGCACCTTTATAGAAATGGGGGACAAGTCCTACTAAAGCTTGACAAAGGGTAGACTTTCCAGCACCATTTTCACCAATTACTCCAATAAATTCACCTTCCTCTATTTGGAAGGATATATCTTTAAGAGCTAGGTCTTTAGTAAGAGGGTATTTATACTTTAAGTTTTCAACGACTATCTTTTTCATGCTATAATCCTCCAAATTACCGCTAAAGCTAATAGAAATATAATAGTTATTTTAATAGCTGTGCTGTATTTATAACTAAACGCTTTATTTAAAAAACTCTTTTTAGTTTTTGAATTAAAGCCTCTAACCTCAAGGGCCATGGCTCTTTCTCTAGTAGAAATGAGAGAATTCATAACAACGGGCCCGATTAGAGGAATAAAGGCTTTGATTCTCACTAATAGGCTGCCATCTGTTTCCATACCTCTTGATCTTTGAGCATCCTTTATAGTATCCATAGTAGATACCATCTGTGGAATAATCTGAAGCACTGAGCTTAGTACATATCCGATTCTAGGGGAGAGACCATTTCTAACTAATATTTCTATAATATCAGATGGTTTTGAAGTAAGAACCAGAATTGAGAAGGCACAAATAATATTTATAACTCTCATACATATTTTAAATGCATAGATAAGACCTTCCTTATAAAAAGTTAGTGAACCTATACTTATAAAGATTGTATTATTTGTTTTGTTAAATAACCCCTGAATGATAATTATAGATAAAAGAACAATGAAGCTAAAGCTTACAAGGGGTATTACTTTTTTGAAAACTTTACCTACTATAAGAAGAATAATACTTGCTAACATACAAGTAAATGCAATATTTACTGTAGGTAAAATAATAGGGATGACAACAGCAGCACCTATATAATAGAGCTTGCTTATAGGATCAATCTTATGTATTATAGAATCTCTATGTTGGTAAAGGCTAAGTGCTTTCATATTTTTTCCTCCTATAACAAAGCTCAGGATTATTAGCCCTGAGCTTGAAATTTACAGTTTTTCTATTTCGCTATTATTGTTATATAGAAGGGTGAGCTTCTTAGGAAGTCCCTTAAATATTAAGAAGGCTATTACAATAGTTGCTACTTTGTCAGGAAGATCAACAACTAACTCGTCCAAGAAGGATGCTAAAGCTAGTGGAGAACCGCTTTTAGTTAGATAAGCAAAAAGTGCATCTCCCCATAGGTTTCCTGTCTGTCCTCCCCAAAAACCAATATTTATAGGAGTAGATACTATTGCTGATACGAGAGCAACTAGTAATCCTGTAATGATGGCTTTACCGATACTGTCCATCCAACCTTTATAGGCCATAATTCCAACAGTAATACCTATAGCAATACTTGAAACGGCATAAACAAAGGATACAGGGTCTGCGGTAAGACCATAAATAATGTTATTAACAGCTCCTGAAATTGCACCAATTATTGGCCCTGCTAATATGCTAGCAAGGGTTGTACCGATTGCATCCAGCCAAAGGGGAAGCTTTAAGGATGCTGCAATAAGCTTTCCGATATAGTTAATACCAACAGCTGCAGGGATAAGTACCAGAGAAGCTGTAGTGAATTTGAATGACCACATATTTTTCTTTTCCATAGAATTACTCCTTTCAAAATTTTATTATTTGTTTTTTAGAGAATCCAGTTTAACTATAGACTCTAAGGCTAAAATAATTTCCTTTTCCTCTCCTTTAGAAGTTTCATCTTCTCCGTCAACGTAGCTATTAATACCATCCTCTAAAGCATAGTTGTTTTCTACCACAACATTTAATATAGAGGCTGTTTTGAGTCCTCTAAGGCTTCCAATTACCATGAGAGAAGCGGACTCCATATCAGAGGCTAAGACTCCATTATTAGTCCAAAAGCTGTCAATAGCTTGTTCATTATCGGTATAGAAGCTGTCGTGGCTTCTTATGATTCCACAGTGATATTGGTACCTTAATTCAGAAGCGGTATTTATTATACTGGTTAAAACATTTATGTTAGGTACTGCAGGGTAACTACTTTCTATGTAGCTTTTGGAAGATCCATCATTTCGTACTGCACCTGTAGCTAAAATTAAATCACCTAGCTTAATGTTGCTTTGAAGAGCACCACAGCTTCCTATTCTTATAAGGGTATTAACACCTATGTTTTTTAATTCCTCAACTGCAATTGCTGTAGAAGGGCCTCCTATTCCTGTAGAGGTTACTAAAATCTTAATACCTTTATAAAAGCCCAGTATACTTTTAAATTCCCTATTAAAAGCAACTTCTACGGGCTTTTCAAGAAAAGTTTTTACTCTATCCACCCTTTGAAGATCTCCAGGAAGTAGGGCATATGAGGCAGAGTGTTCTTCACCTAGTCTTATATGAGGTTGTAGAGTCAAATTCATCATATCCCTTCTTATATCTATTTTATGAGTTGTAATTATCATATTATAAGTAGTAAAATAAAACTATGTATATACACATGTATATATTATATAGTGCATTATAAATATTGACAAGTATATGATTATTTGTATAACGCTCAATAAAATGTAATTGCTGTTATAATGTAGTTATATGTAACCAATTTATTAAATATAACTTGTGAAGGGAAGAATATTCTATGAAAGAAATAGTTAAAGAAGAGTTTATTAAAAAAAGTTCAGAAACTCTATCTAATATATTAGATAGTTTTAAAAATCTAGAGAGCTTGAAGGTTGACGATTTAGCAGGCGAAGCAGCTCTCATCATTGTAGATATGAATAATGGTTTTGCTAGAAAAGGGGCACTGTATAGCCCAAGAATTGAAGCTTTAATCCCAGAGGTATCAAGAATTGCCCATATCTTCGCTAATGAAAAAAGCATACCGCTTATTATTGTAAATGAAGATCACCCAGAAGATTGTAGAGAGTTTGGTTCCTATCCTCCTCACTGTGTAAGGGGTACTGAGGAAGCGCAAATTATTTCAGAACTAGATGATATAGAAAATAAAATAATTATAGGCAAGAATTGTACTAACGCCTTTGCAGTAGATGAATTTAAGGAAACCTTCATGGATCTATACGAGAGAGATATTAAAAAGTTTGTAGTTGTAGGGGATTGTACTGACATTATATAATGGATTATGTAATTAATTACTTGTTCAATCTATTATTATGATAGAATATAGTAAAATAAAGGTATACAATTTATTACAAAGTGAATAATATTGTAATAAATTAATTTAAGAGGAACTTTTATAAGTTAGAGAATAAATGATTATTTAAAGCAATTTGGTAATATGTCAAGAACAAAATGAAAAGAAAATCAAATGATTTCTTTAAAAATGGGTAACCTTAATAAACATACAGTCCAATGAGAAAGTATGTTCGTATAATTTATATAGATTAATCTACTCTATTTGAAGAGTAGAGCTGATTTTTAGCCAGCAATCCAAAAATCATACGAATAAGTTTACGAGATGTTAGCGCGAGTGCTCGTTTGTGCTGATGTGTAGTTACTTCAGCAAATTTCTTCTGATAGAACTCTTGATATTCAGGAATATGGCAAACAACACTTCCTGCAGCTTCTATGAGATAATAGCGTAAATAACGGTTACCAGCTTTGTTCATAGGTGTATTTTCAGCTTTAAAACCTCCAGATTGATTTTCTTTCCACACGATGCCAGCGTATTTAGCAATAGCATCATTACTAGGAAATGCATGCACACTTCCTAATTCAGCAAGAATGCCACTGGAGTAAACAGGGCCAAAACCAGGAATAGACATTAATATTTTGTATTCCACAGGATTCATTCCCATAACAGCTTTTTCAATGGCTTTGTTAATACCTTTAAGTTCTTTATCAAAAGCCTGAATACAGTTGAAAGAACAAGCAATAGAGGTTGTTAATGGCTCATACAAACATTTATCAAGACGGTATGAATTACGTGCAGCTTGCTGCAAAATTTCAGCAGTCATCTGAGGATTAGAAATCCTTTTCCGACTTTTTCTATTGACGAAGTCAACAAGTTCTTCAATTGATGTATTTGCAATATCTTCGGAAGATAGAAATTCAGTAAGTATTGAAGATGCGGTAGCACCGTATTTATTAGAAAAAGGATGATCTTCTCCCTGTAATAATGCAAATTCGCTGAACTTAAGAAATACATTGGATAACATGTAAGTTTTTTCTCTAGTTAAGCATTCAACAATATGAAGTCTGTGCCTTGTAAGTCTTTGCAGAGCAAGATATTGAGAACCACGCCAAGGTTCAATATGAATTCTGCCAACTCTTGCAAAGTCAGCAATAACAAAAGAGTCAATGCCATCATTTTTATCAAGAGAATTAAAGGATTCTTTGTAGTTAGCAACTTCCTTAGGATTCAAGCAGTAAACATAAGGTTTGTAAGTCATAAGTTTTTCACTAGCAGATAAAAAATTGGCTATATGTACTCCATAAAAGGAAGTAGATTCTAAGCCGATTATAACAGCTTTAAAAGTATTGTTTTCTAAAACCTTAACAAGCATGGATTCAAGTTGCTCTGCACCAAATTGCGTATTAGGAACAGGTTTCATCTTAATCAAGAATTCCTGTTCAAAATTAATAGCAGAGACAACATTTTGTCTCGCACCAATATCGATACCAACAAATAGAGTTGATAAGTAATCTAATTTCTTCATGAAATCACCACCTTTCAAAAATAATGAGGAAATTAGAAAGGATTATCCTAATCCAAAGTACTAACTGCAACCTCGCGTAATTAGCATTCATCCAGACGCAAAACCTTGCTGGTGGCTGCGAAAGGAGATGCAACATTTGTGTAAGCAGAATATGATACTTTGGTCAGGCTGCAAGCTTTACAGGCAATAACACAATGTGTTTTGCAGGAGGAATACAGCAGTAACCTTCGCTAAAGTTCCGTTATGACTATTTTAGCATTAGAAAATCCTTTAATAAATAGTAGGTTAAAACAGTATAGATCGGAAAGTATAAGAATCAGCAATACTGAATTGGGAGAATCCCCACTAGAAAAATTGAGATGCTTTCTTAATCTATACAAAATATAAAAAATAAATAAGTTTATAGGCAGTAAATAACTGCTATAAACTTATTATACGAGGAGGAATCTCTGTGGAAATAATCAAAGCAGGTGCTCGAAACGAAATAGTTAAACTATTAAGTCTAAAAAAATATCAAGTTTTACTTGTATTAACAGGTCTTATCGGTATTTCAACCGCTCTGTTAGGAAGAGCAGCAAAAGGATTGATTGGACTTTTATCTAGCAATATGCCAAATACAGTTCTATCTATTTCTACTGGATTTATACTTCCACTTATGATTGCTATGGCAGCAGCAGATTTGTTTACAGCAGAACAGGAAAATGGGACCATTAAGGCAATCATTACAAGACCCATAAGCCGAATCAGTATTTTTACTACGAAAATATTGGCAATCATTCTATATATTATTTTAGCCTTGCTGGTTTGCTTAATGACAAGTATGATTTCTAGTATACTTTTTAGTGGCATAGGGTCATTAAATATCATAGAAACCTTTTTAGCCTATGTAGTATCCATTGTTCCGATGCTGCCGATTATTCTTTTTGCTGCTACTGTTTCACAACTCTGTAAGAGCAGCTCAAGTACGGTTATGCTGTCTGTATTTGGATATATTATTGTTGTTGCAGTTAGCACTGTTTTTCCAAGTATTAATCCAATGGTATTTACTTCTTATACAGGCTGGTACAAATTGTTTATAGGAGCAACAATGCCTATTACTAACATTTTAAATGTTTTGGTCTTACTGGTGGCATATACATTGATTCTATTTGGGGTAGGTTCGTGGGCTTTTGAGAAAAAAGAATATTAAAGGTTTAATATGTAGTAAAATTTTAATATGTATTTTTAATAAAATTAGGTTGTCATAATTGCAACCTAACTTTTTTTGTTGCGTGTAATATACGTAAGAAATGAAACAGAAATCATAGGAGGAAATATATGAATATTAATGAACTATTATTTAAATCAATAAACGGGTTAGCACATCAAAGTGTTTTATTAGATAATATAATGATTATTTTATCTAAATATGTTCCAGGTATTTTTATGGCATCACTTGCTATATTTTACACTTTAGGAGTACTTAACAAAAATAAAAAGATTCGAGGGATTACTGTAGACACTTTTGTTATTACAGTTATTAATTTAGCTTTAAGCTTTATTATAGGCATAATTTATTATGTTCCTAGACCATTTGTACAGCAAAAGGTAAATTTATTATTTCCACATGTAATAGATGCATCTTTTCCAAGTGACCATGCAATAGGAACAATGAGTATAGCAATAGGAATTAATAAGTATCAAAAGCTTTCAGGAAGGATTTTAATTATTTTATCTGTGTTAGTAGGTATATCAAGAGTTTATGTAGGACATCATTTTCCAATAGATGTTATAGGTGGGTATGTAATTGTATTAGCAACAAACTACCTATATCATCAATTAATTAAAGACAGAGTTCAAAATATATATTTTAAGGTTGAAGAAATGTTAGTAGGATATATACCAACTAAAGTTAAGGAGAAATTGAGTAAGCAAAGTAATTCAATTGAACAAAGAGAATAATTATAGATCTATAAATGGTATAAATGCTGTTTAAAAGATCAAAATTAACATGATTTTAATGAATGAAGTTTATAATATTAATTAAAGTAATGGAAGAGATGAATATTATGACTAAAAATATACTTACTATTTCCGCTGAGTTTACTGGACATGGACATAAAAGTATAACGGAGTCTTTATGTGAAAAACTTCAAGATCATGATGGTGTTAAAATTCATATTATAGATGGATTTTCACTTGGAGGAAAGCTTTTGCAGAGTATTGGTAAATCATATAGCCCAACTACTAGAAATGCTGAAGACTTATGGGGAATAATATGGCATTTATCAGCTATTAAACCATCATTGGTTGATAAATTATTTGAACTAAAAATAAAATATAATTTCATACAGTTATTAAAAAAAGTAAATCCTGATTTAATTTTATCTGTACATCCTAATTTTAATGGATTTATTATAAATATATTAGAAGAATATAAAATGAAAATACCGTTTATAACGCTAATTGCAGATTTAGTAAGTATATATCCACTATAGGCAGACCCAAGAGCTGATTATATTATAAGTCCAACACAGGAAGCAAAAGATAAGTGTATTGAATTTGGTGTCCAAGAAGAAAATGTACAAGTATTAGGATTTCCAGTCCGTTCAAGATTTTATGAGCATATAGAAAATTCGCTGGTAGGTAAGTATTATCATGCTGATAAGCCTCTATAAATGAGGGGATATATTTAATTCTTCTCAAAGAAATTATGCAGAAGAAAAGTTAGAAGAGATTAAGAAAGCTTTTGGGAACTATAGTGATATGGTTTATAGCCCTGATAATAAAAAATAGAATAGTGAGGACGTGACGAGAGTGTACATCAATGATGAAAAAGAGAAAAAAGTTTTAGGCATTGAAAGGAATATATTTTTTACTGGAATAACTAGCCTTTTAACTGATACAACTACAAAAATGATATATGCCATTATGCCGTTATTTTTAATGTCTATAGGTGCATCGAAGACAGAGGTATCACTTATTGAAGGAATTGCAGAGAGTACAGCATCAGTTCTCAAAGCTTTATCAGGGTGGTGGAGCGATAAAATTGGCAAAAATAAACCTTTCATGGTTATAGGCTACGGGTTTACAGCCATTTTATCCCCATTATTCTCAATGGTAACATCACCCTTGCAGGTACTAGTTATTAGATTTAGTGAAAGAATTGGAAAGGGAATAAGAACTGCCCCAAGAGATAGTCTTGTAGCTGGTTCATCAAGTGATAGTGAGAAAGGAAAAAGTTTTGGGTTTCATAAAGCTATGGACAATAGTGGAGCAGTATTAGGACCATTACTTGCTTTTACAATTTTATCAGTATTCCCTGGTGATTATCGTAAAGTATTTATGTTTTCAATTTTACCTGGGTTACTTGGACTGCTTACTATAATTTTCTTTGTGAAAGAGGCTAAAAAGAGTAAAGCTGCCATTCCTAAGACAATTGCTTTTAAGGACTTTTCCACTAAGTATTATATATTTTTATGGATTGCTTTCATTTTTACTTTGGGCAATTCAACTGATGCTTTGTTATTAATAAAGGCTAATGACATTGGTATAAAATCTTTGTTTATACCGCTAGTATACTTGATATTTAACTCCGTGTCTGTGGTATTTGCTGTTCCTATGGGAGTTTTATCTGATAAGTTTGGTAGAGAAAGGCTTATTATCTTTGGATATATGCTTTATTCTATAATATATCTTGGTTTTGGAAGAACAAATAATAAAATACTAGTAATTTTGCTATTTGTCTTATATGGACTTTACAGTGCAGCAACAGATGGGATACAAAAGGCATTAGTCTCTGATCTTATAGATAAAAATAAGAGGGGGACAGGATTAGGAATATATAATTCATTAATAGGGATAACCTTACTTCCAGCAAGTCTTATAGCTGGCATATTATATGATAAGGTTAATAATAGTGCTCCGTTTTACTTTGGTTCAGTAATGGCGTTAATTGCTGCAATACTAATGTGTGTATTTTATAAGAAATGGGGTAAAATGAGTGAAATATAGTTTGATGAGTAAATTAATTAGAAGATAATTTTATTTTTAAATTAGAGTAGTGTACTAAAAAAGGATCAGTGAGAGTTATAGAAGAGAACAGAGCAGCTTGAGTTAAAAGCTGCTCATAGCAATATTATGAGTATTAGGAAATTGGTATGGTTATTATTCTGTAGAAAAGTGAGGCTAATTGTTATTCACTATTATTATATTGAACAAAGGAATAATAGTGTGTAAAAAGTTTTCTTTTACCATAACATAAGAATAGCCTGCATCAATTCAGATACAGGCTTTAGGGAATAAATTTAATAATTATAATGTATAAGGTAATTATAGTTTATGCAACTTCAAAACAGCTATACTATATAAATTTATTTATAGTAACACTATAGCCAGTTAGAAATATAATAAAATTATACAGGAGTTGTACTAGTGATATTCCCTTGTTAGCTAAGTACTGGTCGAAGTATCGGTTCTTATTTCCTTGTAAAATTTAAGCTTATTTTATAAGATTATTCTTACATTATCACCTACCTTATATGATTTTAATACTAGCACAACATTCCTTGTACCCACTTTCTACCGTAACTATGGCATTTTATGCTGCAGTTTAATTTTTATAATACTTCACTACATCTAAGATACTAGAATATTCAATAAAAACTTATCTTAAATTGATCATATTTGTGATTAACTAAAGGTTAAAAAGTATAAATAGATTTATTCAGTTATTGTTTGAATAATAAATACAAAGAAAAGATTTTTATATTTAGATTTTTTATTAATATTGACAAAATAAAGTATTAAGGAATATACTAATTATATAAGAATTTAATTATATAGTTATATTTCTACGGAGGATAATTTATGAGTCAACAAGAAATAAGTGTTAGAATTTTTAAAGCATTAGGACATCCTATAAGGTATAAAATAGTTAAGTTTTTATATGATGGACCAAAGTGTGTATGTAAATTAAATGAAGATATAGAGTTTAGTCAAGCTAATTTATCTCAGCATTTAAAAATACTTAAGGAAGCTGGTATATTATCATCCGAAAAGATGGGTATGAACATTCATTATAGAATTAGTAGTGAAGAAATAAAAAAAATTATTGATAGTGTAGATAAATTTGTTATGAGTTACTCTGATAACTCTAAATAAAATATATTATGAATAAATTAGGAGGGTTAAGTTATGGAAATAAAAATCTTAGGAACAGGATGTGCAAATTGCAAGAAGCTTGAAGTAAATGCAAAGGAAGCCGTTAAAGAGCTTAATGTAGAAGCTAAAATTACAAAAGTAGAGGACATTAAAGATATTATGAAATATGGAGTTATGAGAACACCTGCTATAGTTATTAATGAAAAAGTTAAGATGTTCGGGAAAGTTTCCAGTGTTGATGAAATTAAGAAATATATTAATGATGAAAAATAAGAGTAATCTATATTAAAAGAGGACTTAATCTTATATTAATAGGATTAAAGTCCATTATTTTAGAATAGTATATAAGTATTTAATTATAAGGTTATAATTTGAATGGAGGGGTAGTATGTTTACACCTGTACAGATTTTTGCTGACTGGCTTATTTATAATGTTTTTGGGATTGCTAAAGAAAGTAGACTTGGAAGTGCTGTT
Source organism: Clostridium magnum DSM 2767 (assembly GCF_001623875.1). Taxonomy (GTDB): domain Bacteria; phylum Bacillota; class Clostridia; order Clostridiales; family Clostridiaceae; genus Clostridium_AM; species Clostridium_AM magnum. The sequence continues at coordinate 929,436 of NZ_LWAE01000002.1, forward strand.
AACTTCTTTGTATTTGATACTATAAAGATATTTATTTTATTACTAATTATAATCTATGTAATCACTTTTATAAGGAGTTTCTTTCCACCTGAAAAGACAAGAAAAATTCTTGCAAAGAGTAAAGGAAGCACATTCATAGGGCATATTCTCGCAGCCTTACTTGGTATTGTTACTCCATTTTGTTCATGCTCAGCAGTTCCACTCTTTATTGGTTTTGTTGAAGCAGGAGTACCACTTGGAGTTACATTTTCTTTCTTAGTGGCCGCACCAATGGTAAATGAAGTTGCATTAGGACTTCTTTATGGTTTGTTTGGAATAAAAATAGCCTTGATTTATGTAGTTTCTGGTGAAGTAATTGCAATAGTAAGTGGTATTATAATTGGAAAATTAAAAATGGAAAAGCACGTAGAAGAGTACGTTTATGAAATGCAAATGAATTCGGATGTAGAATTACCTGACCCTAATACAAAGGAAAGATTAATAGATTCTTGGAACTTTACAAAAGATTTAATAAAGAAAATATGGATATATGTAATAATTGGTATTGCTATAGGCGGTTTTATACACGGATGGATTCCAGCAGGAGCATTAGCAAAATATGCTGGAAAGAGTAATCCGTTTGCAGTATTTGTAGCTGTACTAATTGGAGTTCCATTATATTCTAATGCCGCTGGGGTAATACCATTAGTTAGTGAACTTACGAGAGCTGGAGTTGCAATGGGAACATCTTTAGCATTTATGATGGCTGTTACAGCACTTAGTTTACCAGAAGCAATTCTTTTAAGAAGAGTTTTAAAGCCTAAACTATTAGCAGTATTCTTTGGGGTAGCAGCATTGGGTATAGTATTTATTGGTTACTTATTTAATTTTATAATAGGGTAAAGTTTTACACTTGGTAAAGGTTATTTTGCTTTCTTTCAAGTGAAGGAAGTTTTATAGTAAGTAGTTATTTTAGGAGGTTGTGTTGAAGGTTGTAGAGGTTGTCAGAATTTATGCCCTTCTGGAGCAATACAGGATGTTGGAGATGCTGAACAAAAGGGTGATTGTAATTGTGGATGCTGAAGTTAAAGTATAGTATTTATAAAAATTATTGAGTATATAGTTATATAATAAAATGAATTATTAAAAAACCTTTTTTAGTTATAAATTTTGCTTAACTAAGGAGGTTTTTTTGAATTTGTAAATTCAAAAGTACTAAAATGATTATTAATCTATTATTAATGGAAGCTTTATGTAATTGAGTGTATAATAATGGATATGATATTTAAATTAAACTCAATAATAACAATTAGGCTAGGTGAATACGATGGATAAAACACAAAGAAGAATTAGTGCATATAATAAGTATTCACAGCAATATGCAAATAAATTTATGGATTTAGAACTATATTCAGAAAGAGTTACGGATTTTTTTGAATTACTTAATGAAAAGATAGCATTTTAGATTTCGGTTATCGTCCTGGAAATGTTTCAAAACAACTTTTATCTTATGGTAAAGAGTTTAAAATTAAAGGAATAGACTTAACAGCAGAAATGGTAAGGTTACCGTAACAAAATGTTCCTAATGATGATTTCAATTGTAATGATATAAAAAATATTACTTTTAGGGAAGAATCATTTGATGCAATAACAATGTCCTTTTGTATAGTACACCTTACAGGTGCCGAAATGATACTACTGTTGAAAAAAGTATCCAAGTATTTAAAGAAAAACGGGAAGATATTTTTAAGCTTTATGGAAGATGATAAGGAGATTTTTGAAACAACAAGTTTTTCAAAAAAAGAAATATATTTTAATTTTTACATATCAAGTGAGATCGAAAAAATATTAAAAAGTAATGGGATAAGTCCTTTAAAAACAGTAAAACAAGATTATCCAGAGCCAGATGGAACTTTAACAACTGATGTATTTATTTTTGGGGAGAAACAATAAAAATATTTGTGGAGGTAATGTGATGAAGGTTGCGGTTATATATCATAGTAAATCGGGAAACACTCAAAAAGTTGCTGAAATAATTGGAGAAGGACTAAAAGAAGTAGAAAATATAGAAGTAAAATTAATGAGAATTGATGAAATTGACTATGAATTTGTAAAAGAATCAAAAGCAGTTATTTTTGGAACATCTACTTATTATGCTAATATTTCTTGGCAAATAAAAAAATGGTTTGATGAATCTTGGGGATGTAATCTTGAAGGGAAAATAGGTGCAGTATTTGCCACAGAAGATTATTTAGGCGGAGGAGCTGATACAGCACTAATAACTTTAATAGGTCATATGATGGTAAAAGGTATGTTATTGTATTCTGGTGGTTCTGCATTAGGACAACCATATATACATATGGGTATCGTAACAATAAAAGATGGGGATGAAAATCAAAAAGAAAGAGCCAAGATATTTGGAGAAAGAATAGGCAAAAAGGTATCAGAGCTTTTTTGACATATGCTGTAATTGGGAGATATGATTTATCAGCAAGTTATTTTGTATTAAAGTTTAACCAATAGTCTGGGATGGAGGAGAAATTTTATGTTTTCTGATGTTAGGAGTAAAAAAATCGTATTAGTCTCACATTGTATTCTAAACCAAAACTCAATTTCAGATGGTACTGCCGACTATCCTGGAACAAACGAAAGCATTTTAAATCTACTTATTGAATCTAAAGTAGGTATAATACAAATGCCGTGCCCTGAGATCTTATGTTTAGGATTAGATCGAGGAGATACTCATGGTGGAGAAAGAGAAGTTGTCGTAGAGAATACAAGAATCAGACATAGTTTAGAGAAACCGGCTTCAATTGAAGTAATTAGCAACTTTGTAAATCAAATTGTATTTCAAATAGAAGAATATATTAGAAATGGATTTACTATATTAGGGATTATAGGAATAAATCGTTCTCCAAGCTGTGGAGTTAATACAACTTCAAAAAATAATCAAGAGGTTGAGGGGGAAGGGGTTTTTATTGAAACACTTAGAAAAGCCTTAGAAGAGAAAAGTATTAGTATAGATATGATTGGTATAAAAGCATTAGAAACAGAGAAAGCATTAATAGACATAAAAAGATTGTTGAATATGAAATAATTTATGTTGGATGAATGGAGAAATAGGAATAGCTGATAAGGCGCTAGAAGTAGGTTTTGATGATTAAAGATATATGATTAAACATTTTTAAAAATAGTGTAGGAATAGCACCAAGTCAGTATTTTAAGAAAATGAAAAAATAATAATAGTTTTAGGACTTTGGAGGACAAGGGGATATGGATTATAAGGGATTAACACTCATTTATTTTTCGCCGACTAATACAACAAAAACAATCATTGAAGAAATTGCTAGTGGAATAGGAGAAAGCATAGTTGAAGTAATAGATTTAACTAAAATTAAAAATCGTAATAAAATCAAAGAAGTATCAGGAGATATCGTACTTATTGGAGTTCCAGTATATGAGGAAAAGGTTCCAGTAATAGTATTTCAGTGTTTAGAGAATATAAATGGAAAAGGTAAAGTAGCAATTATCGTTGCAGTATACGGGCTTATCGGAGAAGGAATAACATTAAATCAACTTAAAGAATTGTGTGAAAAGCAAGGGTTTACTGTTATCGCAGGGGCATCATTTATAGGGGAACATTCATTTTCTACAAAAGAAATACCTATTGCACAAGGTAGACCTGATAAAAAAGATATTAGTATAGCAAAAGATTTTGGAGGAAAAGTTTCTAAAAAACTTAAAGATATAAGTAATTATGAGAATAAACAATTGATTATTCCAAAAGGTAAGCTGCCAATGATGGCAAAGGTATTGCCAGAAAATAGTGCAAGAATGTTTACAAAAACTCCAGAAATAATTAAGGATTTATGTATAAATTGTAATATCTGTCTTAACCAATGTCCAAATGAAGCAATTGAAGCTATTTCCTATAAAATTGATGAAAGTAAGTGTATTAGGTGTTTTTCTTGCGTAAGAAAATGTCCAAGAAAAGCAAGAAAAATTGAGTTTAAGAAAAGTTTTATTACTACTAAGTTTTTAAAAATGAAAAGTAGAAAACAAGCAAACCCCAAACTATACATATAGGTATTAAGTTATTAGAGTAATTGCATGAAAAAGTATCCTTTTATAAAGACGACATCTAGACATAAAACTGACAAATTTAAAATGGAGACAAATAGGAGTAAATTTAAAATTTAAGTAGCCTCTTTAGTGAGACTACTTTTAATATAAGAGAGATCAACGTTTTAATCCATAACTCCAATTACCAATTCCACCAAGATTATAAGTTTCTTTAAAACCTAACTTATTAAGTATTTTAGTAGCCTCAGAAGCTCTCATACCACTTTGACAGTATACTACGACAGGAGAGTCTAATTCTAATCCCATTTTTTTAATAGAAACTTCAAAATTTTGAACAGGAATGTTTTTGCTTTTTGGTATATGTCCTCCAGAATATTCTTGTGGTGTTCTAACGTCAATTAAAAGTGGAGGATTTGAACTTTCCAGCATTTCTTTTAATTGTTTATCAGAAATTTTACTAGAAGATTTTCGTATAAATAAATCTAAAAAACTCATTTGCTACCTCCATATACATTTGATAAGATAATGTCTTTATTTAGTTATCTTAATCTACTTCTCGTTTTACAACCTGTGTATCTTGGTCCACAATTACCTTTTCAGAATTATGATTATTTTCTTCAGATTTTTTAGGTACAAAGTTTAAGTTTGATGTGCTTTTGTAGCCACCAGTTATATTTTTAACCTTAAATCCATTTTGTGAAAGTATTCTTGATGCAACATATCCTCTTAGGCCAACTTGGCAGTATTCGATTATTTCTTTATTTTTATCTAATTCTTCAAGTCTTTCTCTTAAATTATCTACTGGAATATTTAAAGCGCCTTTGATATGGCCATTACTAAATTCTATATCTGAACGAACATCTAAAAGGATAGTATCGCCTTTATTATAATTCAAATATTCTTCCGGAGTGATAACTTCAGTTTTTCCAGTAAGAACATTTTCAGCTACAAAACCTGCCATATTTACTGGATCTTTTGCTGAAGAAAATGGTGGTGCATAACACAATTCAAGTTCTGTTAAATCTGATACTGAGCCGCCAAATCTTATTGCTGCAGCAATGACATCAACTCGTTTATCCACACCATCATAACCTATAGCTTGAGCACCTAAAATTTTACCTTCATCATTAAAGATAAGTTTTAATGTTAAGGGAAGTGCACCAGGATAATAGGATGCATGAGAAACAGGATGAATAGTTATAACCTTATAAGGTATATTGAGTCTTTTTAGAGTTCTTTCATTATTTCCTGTACTTGCAGCGGTCAAATCAAAAATTTTGATTATTGAAGTTCCTTGAGTACCTTTATAAATTGAATTTAATCCTGATATATTATCTGCAGCTATTCTCCCTTGTTTATTTGCTGGACCAGCTAAAGGTATTGCAGTATTTTGTTTGTTAACAAAATCAACTACTTCAATTGCATCTCCAACAGCATAAATATTTTCTATATTTGTTTCCATCTTGTTGTTAACTAGTATATGTCCTCTAGCCCCAAGTTTTATTCCGCTATCTTTTATGAAATTAGTATCTGGTGTTACGCCAATAGCTAATATAACTAAGTCAGCATTTATTTTAGTATTGCTGTTTAAAAAAACTTCAATGTTATGATCAGTATCCTTAAAAGATTTTACTCCATCACCTAGTATTAAATCTATGCCATTTTTTATTAATTCTTTTTCAGCTGTAATTACAATGTCTGTATCAAAGGGTGCAAGAATATGAGGTGCAGCCTCAACCAAAGTAACCTTTAGTCCTCTTTCTTTTAGATTTTCAGCCATTTCAACACCCACATAGCCACCTCCGATGACAACGGCACTATTTACATCTTCCTTATCAACCAATGATTTTATACTATCTGTATCGGGTATATTTCTTAAAGTAAAAATTCTATTACTGTTTATGCCTTCGATATTCGGTTTAATAGCTTTTGCACCAGGAGATAATACTAAATAGTCATAATTTTCTTCGTAATTTCCTTTGTCTTTACTTTTTACTTTAACTATTTTTTTGCTAACATCAATACTTATAACTTCACTATTAATTCTTACATCTATGTTGAATCTATGATGCATACTTTCTGGCGTTTGAACAAGAAGATTCTCTCTTTCTTTAATTGTTTCACCTATGTAATAGGGTAGACCACAATTTGCAAAAGATATATATTCATCTCTTTCAAATAGTATAATTTCAGAATTTTCATCTAATCTTCTGAGTCTTGCAACTGTGGATGCTCCGCCAGCAACTCCACCAACAACTAATATTTTTTTACCCATTAAAATACCTCCCTTTCTTTATATAATGATATTATTAGTTAATCCTTGAAAAATTATTTTCTAATCAAAGGATAACTTATTGCCAAAATGGTTAAAAGTTATATAATGATACTATAGATAATTTAGAAAGGAGTTTTATATGCGAGAAACCTTAAGACAATTATCAGAGAGAGAGTTAGAAATATTAAATATAATTCATAAAAAGGGTATGATTACAAAAAAAAATCTACAAGCAATAACAGGTATGACATTGACTACTTTAAATAGGGTAATGAAAAGTCTTGAAGATAAGAAATTAATAATAGAAGTAGGTATATCAGAATCAACTGGAGGTAGAAAGGCGATAGAATATGGTGTAGCACAAACAGGAGCATATGTTATAGGAGTTGATATATCAAGAACATATGTAAAGCTTATTATAGTAAACTTGAGGATGGCCATTCTAAAGAAAGAAGAGTTTTATATGAATGATAGCTTTTCACCAAAAAAAACTATTGATAAAATTACTGATTTAATAGAGCAAAAGCTATTAGAGTTATCAATAGATAAAAGTGAAGTATTAGGCATAGGGGTAGGTACTGTAGGACCTTTGGATAGAGAGAAAGGTATTATGATAAATCCTAAAAATTTCTTTAATGAGAACTGGAGCAACGTTCCTTTAAAGGAGATGATTGAGCGAAAAACTTCGATTCCATGCGTTATAGATAATGGAGCTAATACTGCTGTTTTGGCTGAATATCTATTTGGTAAAGGTAAAGATTTAAAGAGTATTGTATACATACATTGTGGAATCGGAATAAGATCAGCAGTTATAACAGATGGAATTATTATTAGAGCAATGAATGATTCAGAAGATGCTTTTGCACATATGATTATTGATTCAAATGGTGAAAGGTGTATATGTGGTAACAAAGGATGCATAGAAAGTTATTCATCCATTGAAGCAATGATAAAAAGGTTTAATTTAAAAGTAAAAGAGACTAATAATAATGAAGAAATAAAAGAGGAAGACTATAAGAAAATATTAGATTTAGCAATGCAGAATAATGAGTCTGCTGCAGAAATTATTAATAAGGGTGCTGAGATTTTAGGTATTGGACTTGCTAATCTTGTGAGAATAATAAATCCCCAATTAGTAATTTTATGTGGACCATTAATTAAAAATTATAAGCTTTACTATGATATGTGTATTGACACATTTGAAAAAATTAATTATTTAAATAATGGAGTTATATTTAGTAAAGGTGGGAAATTTAAAGAAGATGCTATTGCAATAGGTGCAGCTGCAATGGTAGTAGAACAGTATATAGCAAAATAAGGAGGCAAACATAATGAGTAATATTATTTTATTTATTGTTATAGGTTGTATTGCAGGTATTTTGAGTGGATTATTTGGTATAGGTGGTGGAGTTATAATAGTACCCGCACTAATTTATCTATGCGGATTTAGTCAGTTAAAAGCCCAAGGTACATCACTTGCTATTTTATTACCACCAGTAGGTATACTTGCTTTTATAGATTACTATAAAAAAGGTCATGTTGATGTCTTAGCTGGAATATTAATATGTATTTTTTTAGTGATAGGATCAGTTTTCGGAGCTAAGTTATCTCATGTTATACCGATAGATATGATGAGAAAATTATTTGGAATTTTAATGGCATTAATATCTATTAAATTAATTTTTGGTAAATAAAGATTATTATAAAGGAGAAATTAAGATGCATCCAATATTATTTAAATTCGGTTTAATTACTTTATATAGCTATGGTTTTATGATAGCAATAGGAATAATATCAGCATTAGCCTTATCATTACATAGGGCAAAAAGATTAAATTTTGATACAGACGCAATTACAGATCTAGGCATATATGGAGTGGTAGGAGGTTTCATTGGAGCTAAACTTCTATTTTGGATAGTAGAGTTCCCAAGTATAATTCATAATCCTAATTTCATTGTTGAAACATTAAGTAATGGCTTTGTAGTGTACGGAGGCATTATGGGAGGCGTTGTAACTGGTTATGTTTACTGCAAAATAAAGGGCTTAGATTTTTTAGCTTATTTAGATTTAATTGTACCAGCAATTGCACTTGCTCAAGGTTTTGGAAGAATTGGCTGCTTTGAAACAGGATGCTGCTATGGAAGGGAAACAGATAGTGTTTTAGGTATAGCATTTCAAAACTCGTTGTATGCTCCAAATGGAGTTTCATTGATACCTACACAGCTTTTTTCAAGTGCTGGAGATTTTATAATAGCAGGAATACTCTTGTACTATTCATCAAAATCACAAAGAAAAGGACAAGTAGCAGGGCTTTATATGATTTTGTATAGTGCAGGTAGATTCATTATTGAAATATTCAGAGGGGATCCAAGAGGAAGTGTAGGCATTTTATCAACCTCCCAATTTATTTGTATTTTCATGTTTTTTGTAGGAATTTATGTTTTTGGTTTTCTTAACAAAAAGCGAAGCCATTCCAAGTATGTAGAAAGAATGTAGATGTTTTAGTATATTTCATTGGTATGTGAATAAGATTCATATTAATCTAAAGTATACTAAGCGATTCAAATAAATGATAACTTTATTAGGATAAAAATAGAGTTATTATAAATAATAGATGTATAGTTTAAAAGGGAGGTGTAATAATCAATGAAGGAAATAAATGATAACATATTTGATAAGGAAGTCATTGAAAATGAAAAGCCAGTAGTAGTGGATTTTTGGTCTACATCATGGTCTAGTCCTAGTGAAATTATTGATCCTGTTATAGAAGAGTTAGATAAAGAATATTCAGGGAAAGTAGAATTTGCTAAAATAAATGTGGAAGAAAACCCAATAGCGTCAAAGCATCTTAGGGTATCAAGTATTCCAACTATAATGATATTTAAAGATGGTAAAGCTGTAGAAAGTATTGTTGATTTTAGGCCTAAATCTGATTATGAACAGGTATTAAATAGATATATTTAATGAAAAGTAACACTAAAAAAAGTTAAGAATATGTTAGTATAAAGGCATTGTACTAGCACTCCTTTAGTTAAGCACTGGTAGGGATACTGGTGCTTAATTATTTGTGAAATTGGAGACTATTCTATAGTATTATTGCTAATACAATGACATTGTTTATATAGCGGTCAAGGTATAGATATCTTATTAAGCGCCATATTAGTAAGTTTAATTCTTAAGAAGTTCGAATGTGTAAGGATTCTTTTGGAAGCTGTAAATGAAAGGAACCTGAAAGGTTCCTTTTAACAATGTCATAAATTCAATACTATTTAAAGCATATATTAGGACTAAAAGCAATTTGAAAAAGAATAATACTTTTTAGATTTCAAGCATATTTCAGTCTATTCGGTAGGCTCATAACAGGCAACACCTTGAATATTTTCGATGTCCATTGTAAGAGGAACCCAATTAGTAGCATTCCATCTCCAACCGTAAACATTATTTCCAACAATATTATTTACCCAAGACCAGAATTCTAAACCATTATTTAGATACATATAAACATATTGAAATATACATGTAGGAAGAATATCTGATACATCAAAAAATGTACTAGGAGAACCGTCGATTGATCCATATAAAGCCTCTTCCTTATTTGGAACAAAATGTGGAGGAGGTCCAGGTGGTACAGTAGATGCTTGAGATGTTGAAGGCGTTCCAATAGGCATACGCATTAATGGTAGTGGATAAAATTGATTAGAATAAAAACAAAAATTACATCCAAAGTTGCAAAAACACATTATTATACTCCTTAAAAATAGTACGTTATATTATATGCAGCAAGAAAACAAAAGGTTACGCAGTATTTCTGCTCTTTTTGCTCTTAATCTTAAGTATAGTATTAGGAAAAATAGTATATAATGTATTACAAATGACACCTTTTGAATAAACAAAAATAGACACTTGTTACAATAAATCTATCATGTTTAAAACTACAACAATATTGCATTTATGAAGAAAACTGATATCAAGGATAACATTTTTTGATTTTATAATTGAAATTACCTAAAATGCACTAATCATGATGAGCAATGGGTTAAGGAACAACTTACGAGTTATAATATTAGCGGTGTAAAAGATGTCTTTTATGCTAGTTTAAATTCTATAGGAATTTTATATTTAAATTTTTTATTAATATTGACAAAATAAAGTATTAAGGAATATACTAACTATATAAGAATTTAATTATATAGTTATATTTCTACGGAGGATAATTTATGAGTCAACAAGAAATAAGTGTTAGAATTTTTAAAGCATTAGGACACCCTATAAGGTATAAAATAGTTAAGTTTTTATATGATGGACCAAAGTGTGTATGTAAATTAAATGAAGATATAGAGTTAAGTCAAGCTAATTTATCTCAGCATTTAAAAATACTTAAGGAAGCTGGTATATTATCATCCGAAAAGATGGGTATGAACATTCATTATAGAATTAGTAGTGAAGAAATAAAAAAAATTATTGATAGTGTAGATAAATTTGTTATGAGTTACTCTGATAACTCTAAATAAAATATATTATAAATAAATTTAGGAGGGTTAAATTATGGAAATAAAAATATTAGGAACAGGATGTGCAAATTGCAAGAAGCTTGAAGCAAATGCAAAGGAAGCCGTTAAAGAGCTTAATGTAGAAGCTAAAATTACAAAAGTAGAGGACATTAAAGATATTATGAAATATGGAGTTATGAGAACACCTGCTATAGTTATTAATGAAAAAGTTAAGATGTTCGGGAAAGTTTCCAGTGTTGATGAAATTAAGAAATATATTAATGATGAAAAATAAGAGTAATCTATATTAAAAGAGGACTTAATCTTATATTAATAGGATTAAAGTCCATTATTTTAGAATAGTATATAAGTATTTAATTATAAGGTTATAATTTGAATGGAGGGGTAGTATGTTTACACCTGTACAGATTTTTGCTGACTGGCTTATTTATAATGTTTTTGGGATTGCTAAAGAAAGTAGACTTGGAAGTGCTGTTAACTTCTTTGTATTTGATACTATAAAGATATTTATTTTATTACTAATTATAATCTATGTAATCACTTTTATAAGGAGTTTCTTTCCACCTGAAAAGACAAGAAAAATTCTTGCAAAGAGTAAAGGAAGCACATTCATAGGGCATATTCTCGCAGCCTTACTTGGTATTGTTACTCCATTTTGTTCATGCTCAGCAGTTCCACTCTTTATTGGTTTTGTTGAAGCAGGAGTACCACTTGGAGTTACATTTTCTTTCTTAGTGGCCGCACCAATGGTAAATGAAGTTGCATTAGGGCTTCTTTATGGTTTGTTTGGAATAAAAATAGCCTTGATTTATGTAGTTTCTGGTGAAGTAATTGCAATAGTAAGTGGTATTATAATTGGAAAATTAAAAATGGAAAAGCACGTAGAAGAGTACGTTTATGAAATGCAAATGAATTCGGATGTAGAATTACCTGACCCTAATACAAAGGAAAGATTAATAGATTCTTGGAACTTTACAAAAGATTTAATAAAGAAAATATGGATATATGTAATAATTGGTATTGCTATAGGGGGGTTATACATGGATGGATTCCAGCAGGAGCATTAGCAAAATATGCTGGAAAGAGTAATCCGTTTGCAGTATTTGTGGCTGTACTAATTGGGGTTCCATTATATTCAAATGCCGCTGGGGTAATACCATTAGTTAGTGAACTTACAAGAGCTGGAGTTGCAATGGGAACATCTTTAGCATTTATGATGGCTGTTACAGCACTTAGTTTACCAGAAGCAATTCTTTTAAGAAGGGTTTTAAAGCCTAAACTATTAGCAGTATTCTTTGGGGTAGCAGCATTGGGTATAGTATTTATTGGCTATTTATTTAATTTCATAATAGGGTAAGGTCATACACCTGGTAAAAATTATTTTACTTTTTTCAGGATTCTTCTATTTTAGATAGTAGAGTTTCCAAGTATTATTCATAATCCAAATTTCATTGTTGAAACATTAAATAATGGATTTGTAGTGTATGGAGGTATTATAGCAGGCTTTATAACTAGTTATGTTTATTGCAAAATAAAGGGGTTAGAGAAAAGTAACATTATAAAAAGTTAAGAATATTTTAGTATAAAGGCATTGTATTAGCACTCTTTTAGTTTAGCACTGGTAGGAATACCAGTGCTTACTTATTTTGAAAAAAAGTTTGTATATTGTTTGGAGTATTTTAAATAAAAGAATGCAGATATGTTTATGAGAAATAGATCAAAAGTTAAATGATAGAATAGGGTGTTTGATATAGCTTAAAAGTGGAATAATAAATGCAGATTATATTTAGGAGTGGTAGATTTGAAACAAAAAGATTGTATAAATGATAATAATAATACATCAGAAAATGAATTAAACGCATATAGTTTAGCAGGTATAGGTATAGGTGGAATAATCGGAGCTGGATTTTTCCTTGGTTCAAGTTTGGCAATAAATCAAGCAGGGCCTTCGGTTATATTAGCATTTCTATTTGGTGGAGTAATTATGTCCCAGGTACTTGGAGCGATGACAAGTATAAGCATAAATAGACCTGTCCAAGGCTCTTTTAGGGTATACACAGAGGAGTTTTTAGGTAGATTTACGGGCTTCCTATTAGGATGGATAATATTTATTTCAGGCATCTTATCGTTAGGTTCTGAAGCAATTGCAACAGGTGTATTTTTAAAATACTGGATACCAAATGTTTCAGCATCTGTATTTGCTGTTATTGCATTAATTGTAGTAATAGGAATAAATAGGCTTGGAACTAAGTATTTCGGATATATAGAATCTATAATGGCTATTGTAAAAATTGCTATTTTAATTATTTTTATCTTTTTAGGAGTTTCTATAATTATTAAAAATGGCATTGATATAAAGCAGAATCCATTTAGTACTTTCAATTCATTTTTTCCAAATAGGATATCAGGATTTTTGAAGTCAATGTTAATAGTGGTATTTACATATAGTGGTATTAGCACAGTTGCTATGGCAACTTCTGAAGTAAGAAAGCCGTGTATTGAGATACCTAAAGCAACAGTAATTTTAACCTTAGGAATTGTATTACTATATGTCATTTCTATGTTTGTTATTGTCTCCACAGTTGAATGGGGTGCAATCAATACAGATATATCACCCTTTGTACAGAGTTTTAACAATATGGGGTATAGATGGGCATCAACTTTGATAAACGGAGTTATACTAATAGCAACATTTTCTGTAATGATAGGAACATATTATGGATGTGTGCAAATACTTGTTTCATTGTCAGGAGCTAAAGAAGCACCTGAAATTTTAAAAACTTCGTCAGAAAAAGGAATTTATAAATATTCATGGATTACAACAGGTTTTATTTCAGTATTAGTTGTGCTCACTGCATTTGTCTTGGGAACAAAACTTTTTAATTATTTGATATCCTCATCATCCTATTTTTCTTTCTTTAATTGGATTATTAATTTGATAACTTATATTATATGGCTAAGGAAAAGAAAAGAAAATGAGATATATGATTCTCCATTAATTAAGGGGAGTTTGGGAGCAATTATAACAATTATTGTTATATTAATTCTACTTGTTATTAGTTTAGGTGTAAGTGATTTCAGAATTGGGTTTTATGTGGCTCTTAGTATAGCAATTATAATCTCTATTTTATATAAACTAATAAAATTTTGACAGTTAATCACGTTAACTACGAGAAAGAAGCACTTAAAAATTTGCTTTGAAAGAGTAAAAGGACGCCTGATGTTAAATAAGGCATCCTTTTAAATATTGGGGAATCCTCTGACTCAACTGTAGGATTTGTTGCTTCATCCACTTCACTATCAAGTCCTAGATAAAGCATGGCAGGTATCACCTATTCTATTGGTATCATTCTGCCAAATGAAGTGATATATGAAACGATAACCTTATCTAAGTCAAATTTCAATTCATTTTTTATGTCCATAGGACATTGTATTAATAGGGCATGTTGTTTTACACTGAAAACATAGTAAACAATGGGTTGCAGTAACCGTCGCACTTTTCTTCTTTTCAAAAGTAATAGCATCAGCAGGGCAATTTTTTGCACAAGTGCTGCAGCTTGAGCACTTAGAAGGGCTTATACCAAACTTAGAAAATCGTGCTGTTAAGCTAAATAATACTCCCCATGGACATAAATATCTATGCCATGCATTTTCGCTTATAAAAAAAGTTGTAAATAGACCCAGAGGTATTATAATTAAGGGTAATGGAAATTTCCTTCCTTGGGTTATGGTGTAAATAGTATATCCAAGTCCTATTAAAAAGAATATGAAAGCTGCCCATCTTGGTTTTTCAGATTTTAAAATACCAGGTACAGGTTTATTCTTTATTTTTAATTTCTTTTTTATCCAGTTTACAGATCTTATCAGGGTATTTATAGGGCATGCCCATCCACAATAAATTCTACCAAAGAAAAAATCAAGTATGACAGAAACAAATATAAATCCCATCCACAATTGTGCCTTGTTTATAAACATAAGCAAAATAAAAATTCCAAAAAAAAGTATTTGTACTAATAGTCTGATCTTTTGAATCATTTAGAACCCCCCTCATTTGTATTTAATTATTCTAATACTTAATAGGTTTTTTAGGACATTTATAAAAACACATCGGCTGCATTGGATACAGTCATGGTGGGTTATTCTATAAATTGCAAGGCCCATACCATAAAGGTTACCCCAGTTTTTCACCATATTAGTTGTAAACATAATAAGAATTAAACCAATAATTAAAAAAAATTTCATAAAAAAACTACATAATATAATTGATACGTATGCCCCATGGGGGTATGTTATTATTATATTATAGTACTTTTTATGTGTCAATTTGAAAGAGTTCATATATTGCTATTTATAAGGGGTTTTCTCAATATAGATTCACATATCTCACTATAAATCCTTATATTTCAATATTACGATGTAAGGATCTGTAAAAGTACCCTTGACTATTGGAACATGCAATGATTTATCGCAGTTTAAAAGATATGGAAAGCGATGGATTGGTAGAAACAACTTGGGAAATAAAAGAAACCGGTAAGCCTCCCAAGTGGAATAACATTACAAAAAAAGGTTTAGAAAAGGTGGATGAGTTTGCGGAGGATATCCGAAAGCGTTGGTTGGCTTATATTGGTACTCTGTGGATGGCAACCATGTTAAGTTTAACAGGACTTGTACACAATTATTCATTACTTGTTGTACTTGCGTCTTTAGCTGGGCTTGGTACCGCAGTCTTTCATCCTCAAGCCTCTACAATGGTAAATGTTTTAAGCAGGGATCGTAAAGCAGTATTGCTTTCTGTTTTTGTTGCTTTCGGAAATTTTGGCTTTGCATTAAGTCCCCTTTTATTAGTTCCTTTGTTGCAAGCTTACGGATTAAAAGTGACTGTTGTTATGGTTATTCCAGGCATAATTGTATCATGATTATTCATATTGCCAATAATAGCTGGTTTAACCGGTATTTTTATGAAAAGTCGACCGGCTGCGCGATTGCAACGACAAGCACAACAAATTTAGTAAGTATATAATATTTTACATTAATTTTCTCATCATAATGAACAAAAAAGGATGAAGTAATACTTCCAGTGGAGTAATTATGTCACAGGTACTCGGAGCGGTGACAAGTATAATTACATAAAAATATATAAAAAATAAAAAGATAAATAGACCTACATATGTTTTTAGAGATAGTGTAGTGATATTTACAATAAGGAGGGATGATTTAATATGCCTAATAAAAATAAGCATAAAACAAGGCGTGATGATGGTTGTAAGAATTCTGCAGTAAACCAAATTGATAATAGTTTGGGAGGTGGTTTTGCTGAGCATAACGATGTAGTAGTTGGTAAAGCAACATGTTTTAAATCTGATTATGATTCTAAATAAAACGAACTTTTGTAGTCCGCGTCCCTAGGTTGACCACTTAGATGATTAACCTGAATAAATAATTAAGTAAGTTTCTTATGTTTCTTTTGTATAAAACAAAGAAGAGCAGTATTTCTGCTCTTTTTGCTCTTAATCTTAAGTATAGTATTAGGAAAAATATTATACTTAAGAAATAATAAGCACTGGATTTTAGCCATCAGGGGATTATTAAAGGGCAACACCCTTATAATTCTATTATATTTTTAGATTCTTAATAATGTTACTGATAATACTTAAAATTCGTTTACAATTCTTTTTGAAAATACATTTAAGACTATTGTTAAAGAAAAGGAGTACTAGTATGAAAGTACATAGAGATTTTTTTGGAGCAATATTCCTTGCATTCATATTGTTTTTTAGTAATGGAACAAAGGTGTATGCAATAAGCAGTGAAAAAAAAGTAGAAATCAAACATAAATATAATATTTTAGTAGATGTCTCTGAATTTGATCTATATTTAATAGATAAGAACACTAATAAAGTTGTAAAAGTTTATCCTATAGCAGGGGGCAAACCATCAACTCCCTCACCATATGGAACATGGAAAATTATTTCTAAGGCTGCAAATTGGGGAACGGGATTTGGAACAAGATGGATGCAGCTAGGCATTCCATGGGGCAAATATGGCATCCATGGTACTAATAAACCGTTAACTATTAATAATCCTGATTCACTTGGATGTATTAGGATGTTTAATTCTGATATAGAAGAATTATATGGACTCGTTGATTGTGGTACAGAAGTAGTAGTTTATGGAGGTCCCTATGGGCTCAGTAGCAACGTTTTTAGAATGTTGTTACCAGGAGATAGAGGGGCTGATGTATTTGAAGTTCAGAGAAGATTGAAGGGTAGGGGATATTATTCTGGAACACTTGATGGAATTTATGAAAATGAGCTAAAACAAGCAGTAATTAAATTTAGAATAGATAATAAGTTGAAATTTACACATAACATTGACAAAGAATTTTATAATGCATTAGAAATGATACCTTTTGAATAAATAAAATATAGATATTTGTTATCTAAATAGTATTTCTAAAGCATAAAATATAATAAAGTTTATTTTGGAGAGGGTATAATTGTGTTATAAAAATAGAAAACTAGTAGTAATTACATTAGTTATAATTATTGGAATGGCTTCTGTGCTTTATGCTAATATAAAGTTTTCAATAACTGCAGCTAAGAATAAATTTCGTATTAACGATAGTAAATATAAAATTATACTTATAGATCCAGGACATGGTGGAATTGATGGGGGAGCCACATCTAAAAGTGGTATTTTGGAAAAGGATATTAACTTAAAAATCAGTTTAAAACTAAGGGACAAGTTAATAAAAGAAGGATATAAAGTAATAATGACTAGGGAAGAGGACAAGGGCTTATATGAGGATGAAGGAAGAATAAGAAAGAAGAAAATAGAAGACTTAAATAATAGATGCAGAATGAAAGAACAATCTAATTGTGATATGTTTATTAGTATACACCTAAATGCATTTCCTGAATCTAAGTATTATGGAGCACAAGTTTGGTATTCTAGGAATAGAGATAGCCAAAAACTAGCTAAAATAATTCAGGAAAATTTGAAAAGTGATTTAGAGCCCAGCAATAATAGGCAAGAGAAGGCAGCGCTTGATTCATATAAGGTATTACGAAATAATGATAATATGCCTAGTGTGTTAGTTGAATGTGGTTTTTTATCCAATCTAATTGAAGCTGAAAAATTAAATGGTGATGAATATCAGGACAAGATAACTGAGTCTATAACAAAATCTATAAAATCATATTATAATTAATCTTAATCTATCCTGTTTAAAACTATAAGAATAATGCATTTATGAAGAAGTGGATAATATTAAAATATTTTATCATGTTAAAAATCGAGAGAAATCGCTAAACTCTCGGTTTTACTATTTTTAAATGCTTCAAGGATATAGATCTAAGGTGTGAAATAATTGTGGAGTATATTTGTCATGATTGTGATTTAATTGTAAACATACATAAGTGAATTTTAATAAATATAACACAATTAGGACACTTTTTTATATTAAAATTCATTTATTATCATAGTATAGCAAATAGATGAGAAAGTAATTTGAGGAGGAATAAAAAATGAAAGCAAAAAAATTATTGGTGGCATTAGCATTGACGTTTGTAGTAGGGGCAAGTGCAACAGTTTACGCAGAAACAACAACTAATTATACAAATCAGGGATTAGGGCTTGGAAGAATAACATCCATGAGAGGTTATGATTATGTTTCATCCGTATTAAAGAGTAAACTTGGAATGACGGATAAGGAGATAAATGATGGTTTAAACTCAGGAAAGACAATGTATCAATTAGCAGAAGATAAAGGGATGACTAATGATGAGTTTAAAGCAGCATTAACTGAAGAAAAATCAAAATCAATTGATACTGCAGTTTCAAATGGAACAATTACAAAAGAGCAGGGTGATTCTTTAAAAGAAGACATAAAAAATAATATAAACAACTGTACTGGTAATATTGGTCATATGCAGGGAAATGGTATGAGAGGAAACGGTAAAGTGGTAGGCAATAGGCAAAATAGTAGGGTAAATTGTTATGTTAACACCAATTCTAATTAAAAAAAATTTCAAATAACCTGGGTAGTTTGGTCTTCATAATTTCTACACAATCTAGTAATAAAATAAAAGAAAAAGTATGGAGGTGTTTTGAATGTATTGTAATAGATTTGGAATTGGGGGTTATGGCTTTGGAGGCTCATATGCATATGGAGGATTTAACTTTTTTATCATGATTCCAACGCTTATAATATTATTTTTGATAGCATATTTTATATATAAAGCAATTAATAGTAAAAACTTAAATTTTACTGTTGATACAACTTCATCAAAAGCTATGTCTATATTGAATGAGAGATTTGCTACAGGTGAAATCAATGATGAAGAGTACGAAACTAAAAAGAACCAGTTACTTAAATAGTTTAAATTAATAATTAAGGTTTACTTATAATATCTAGTAGAAGTTCGTAGGAAAATATATTTCTACGAATTTTTTACATATGTCATGTATAGCAATTTTAAAATCTAGATTTAGAGAATGTTCAAAGAAATAA
The DNA here is from genome assembly GCF_001623875.1 of Clostridium magnum DSM 2767. GTDB lineage: Bacteria > Bacillota > Clostridia > Clostridiales > Clostridiaceae > Clostridium_AM > Clostridium_AM magnum. Next base: position 948,796 of record NZ_LWAE01000002.1, read on the forward strand.
TGAATATTTTTTTAGTCAAAAGTTAATATATAAATATAAAAATATTTATATAAGGAGTACACTATGACAGGAAAAGTTATACAAACAGTCTTTAGAAGCATTTCTACTTATATTATTTTATTAATCTTAGGAAGAATAATTGGAAGAAAACTGATATCTAGGATAACATTTTTTGATTTTATAGTTGGAATTACACTGGGGTCTATTGCAGTAAGAATAGCATTGGGTTCGCAAGAATCACCACTATTAGCTTCAATTTCAGCAATTGTTATTACTACAATGGTTGTGATTTCAGATAATTTGGATATTAAAAGTATTAAGTTTAGAAAATTAGTAGATGGTGAGCCAATTATACTAATAAGTAATGGTAAACTTTTAGATTATAATTTGAAAAAAGTAAAGATTACTATAAATAAGTTAATGATGCAATTAAGAGAGAAAGATATATTTAATGTAGATGATGTAGCACTTGCAGTCATAGAGAGTGATGGAGAATTGACTGTACTACCAAAAGAGAATAAACAACCAATAACAACTGGTGACTTAAATATTTCAAAAAATTATACTGGATTGATGAGTGACATAATTATTGATGGGAAGATAATGTATAATAATTTGAATTACACTAATTATGATGAGCAATGGGTTAGGGAACAACTTAGGACTTATAATATTCGTGATATAGAAGATGTCTTTTATGCTGGTTTAAATGCTGCAGGAATTTTATATATTTCTGCAAAAACAAAGAAATAGAAAAGAAATATTATTATCAGCAACAATTTCATATTAGTAATTTATAAAATGTTTTGAGCCAAGCTATAAATTTATTTGTATAGCTTGGCTTAATATTTTTAGTTTATCTGTAAACTCCATTTGCTACCTCGATATACATTTGATAAGATGATATCTTTATTTAATTATCTTAATCTACTTCTCGCTTTGTAACCTGTGTATCTTGGGCTACAATTAGTTTTTTAGGATGATGATTACTTTACTCAGCCTTTTTAGGAGCAAAATCTAAATTCGATATACTTTTATATTGCTTTAAATTATTGGCATATACCTAAAATTCATATTAACCTTAAGTAATATTACAATATATTGACATAATAATACTAATTGATTCAAATGTTAAATAATTAATTTGGAGGGAGTTCATTGGATAGGTTTTTAAATTGGTGGAAAAAGTATTCTTTTATACTACTAATAGCTTTTGTATTAATAGGCTTGATTGATTTAAGATTTGCAGTAGTAGCAGTGGTTTGTATGGTAGCTCCTATAATTGTATCTGTGTTTAGGGGGAGATTTTGGTGTGGAAATCTATGTCCAAGAGGAAACTTTTATGATAATGTAGTTTCAAAGTTTAGTAGAAAAAGAAAAGTGCCTAAATTACTAAAATCTAATTACTTTAGAATCGCACTAATAATATTTATGTTATCAATGTTTACATTGGGAGTTAAGCAAAATTGGGGAAATCTTTATGGTATTGGTATGGTCTTTTATAGGATGATTGTTGTTACTACTATAATCGGAATAGTACTATCTCTATTTTATAATGAAAGAACCTGGTGTAATTTTTGCCCTATAGGAAGCATAGCAGTCTTTATATCAAAGTTTAGAAAAAATAAAAAAGTATTACAGGTTTCATCTAACTGTGTATCATGTAAATTATGTGAGAAAAAGTGTTCATTGGGAATAGTTCCTTATGAATATAAAGGTGATTTACTAAGTCATCCTGATTGTATACAGTGTGGCAAATGTGTTGTGGCATGTCCTAAAAAATCAATAGGATATGATAAAACAAATAAGGAATAATAAATTTATAGTTTAAAAAGGGAGGTAATAATTCATGAAGGAAATAAGCGATAACACATTTAATAAGGAAATTACTGAAAATAATGTACCAGTAGTAGTTGATTTTTGGGCTCCATGGTGCGGTCCATGTAAAATGATTACTCCTGTTATGGAAGAGTTAGATAAACAATATTCAGGAAAAGCGAAATTTGTTAAAGTGAACGTAGATGAAAACCCAACAACTTCACAGCAATTTAGGATATCAAGTATACCTACTATAATGGTATTCAAAGATGGTAAGCCTGTAGAGAATATGGTGGGTTTTAGACCTAAATCCGATATCGAGCAGATATTAAATAGACATATTTAATATTGAGAAAGGAAATTTGTTTATGAGCGAAAGATATGATATTGCTATAGTAGGCAGTGGGCCAGCAGGCTTATCTGCCTCTATAAATGCAAAGATAAGAAATAAAAATATTATAATTTTTGGCAGCAAAGACTTAAGTAATAAGGTAACTAAAGCACCTAAGATTAATAATTATTTAGGTTTACCTAATATTACTGGGGAACAACTTAAAGAAAGCTTTGTCAAGCATATTCAAGCAATGGATATAGACATAACTGTGGAAAGAATTAATAATATTTATGCCATGGGAGAGTATTTTGCATTAATGGCAAATGAAAAAACTTATGAAGCAACATCTGTTATATTAGCAACAGGAGTAGAATTCACAAGACCTTTACCAGGAGAATTAGAGTATTTAGGTAGAGGTGTAGGATATTGTGCAACCTGTGATGCACCATTATATAAGGGAAAGGTTGTAACTGTAATAGGTTATAATAAAGAGTCCGTTGAGGAGACAAATTTTATAAGTGAGCTTGTAGGTAAGGTTTATTTTATTCCTATGTATAAAGGCGAATATAAACTAAACCCTAGCATAGAAATAATAAAGGCAGTGCCAAAAGAGATTAAGGGAACAGATAAAGTTGATAGGCTTATTCTTAATAATAGTGAAATTTCTACAGATGCAATTTTTATTTTGAAAGATAGTATTAGTCCAGGACAACTTGTCCCGGGTTTGGAAATGGAAGAAATGCATATTAAGGTTAATAGAAAAATGGAGACAAATTTACCGGGGCTTTATGCTTGTGGGGATATTACAGGAAAGCCTTATCAGTATATAAAAGCTGCTGGGGAAGGTCTGGTGTCAGCACTTAATGCAGTTAGCTTTATTGATAACAAGGTAAATAAAGAGCTTAGTGATTGTAAATTATAATAAAAAGAGGATAAGTATATGGCTTTCATTAATGAAGAAATAGTTTTAAATTATTATATTGAACAACTAGATAAAGATAATATTGTATTTCTTAAAAATAGAGTACATTATAAGGAAAAAATAAAAAAGCAAATTGAAGAAATGAAGAAGGCAGAAGGAATTCATGACAAGATTGAGTCAGCAAAAGTATTGTGGAAAAGTCTTTTTGATGCTTCAATGAGTTTTATAGATTCTGATAAAAGAGGCTATGATACCATATTTAAGTATTTCGATAAATATGTTAATTTTGAAGAGTTAATTTTTGCTTCTGATTCTTTCTATAGAGACCATACTCTTCACTCACTTTGGGTGTATTTTTTAGGGGAATATATATATAGAAAGCAGGAATTTAGCAATTTATTTGATCACAAGGATTTAATGCTAAAGGAATTTTTAAACATAAGAAATGATATTAAAGAAATAAACAGCTGGGGCTTTTTTGATGATATAGAAAAGAAATATGATGACATAATGGAGTATATTGAAAATGAAGAGGCAGTTAGATGTGTTTCGGCACTTTGTCATGATCTAGGATATCCTATTAAGAAGATTGAAAAGATAAGTGAGTCAATTATGGATATGCTGCCTTACTTTTCAATTAAAAGAGCTGAGGAATTTTCTTTTAGTTATTCTGTATTAGAGCAAATTCATATACAAAGTTTTATTGAATTTTTAAGTTTCTCTATAAGTTTTTCTAATTTAGATGAATATGATGAAAAAATATTTGAATTAATTGAAACAAAATGTGACGGAATGAATATTTGCGGAATTAAAAAAGATAGGGTTAAAGCTTTAAATGAAGAAAATCTATATAGGTTAAAGAAGGCTTTAACTTTAGGAGTAAGTGTTGAAAAGAATTTGAGCAAGTATTGGTCTTATGCAAGAAATTTTGAAGAATATGCCCATGGAATAATGAGCGCATTTCTACTTTCTAAAAATATAAGAGCATTTGAGAATATAAATGTCTGGGTAGATAAAGATAAGGATTATTTAAAGGATATAAAATTTTCAGATATAGTATCAAAACAGGAAATTCTTAAAGCTATAACAGAACATACTAATGACAGCTTTAGAATAACAAAAATTTCTTCATATGTAGAGATGCTAGTACTTATAGATGAAATTGAAGAGTTTTCTAGAATTTCAAGGGCAAACAAAAATAGAGAATTTGTAGATGATTATTGTAAAACTCAAATCAGCTCTGATGGAGAATGGTTTAACATAGATTTTACCTTTAACAATACAGCCAATTTTATTAATCCAGAAATAAGTTTTATTCATAGAAGTAAAAGGTTTTTAATGCTATTTGATATTAAAAATCTTGATAAAAATATAAAAATTCGAATGAGGTGTATTGTAAAAAGGAAGGATGAATCTATATATACATTAGAAATAGGTAAAAACTATGCGAAAATTATGGTGAATGATAAGAAGGTTAATATACCAGAATACCTAAAATCTGAACAGTTTTACACTTCAGAAGAATATAGTTTTATATAATTTAACTGAGATCTCTAATTTTACAGTAACGCTGTAAAAAGTTAAGAATATATTAGAATTATAAGGGATTTGTTCTGATATCGGTTTTTTCTTACTCTAAGCACTGGTAGATATACTGGTGCTTACTATTTTGTCAAGTAGTACGCTGTTTTATAACATTATTTTTATATCATTTATTAACTAGGGTGAAATACCTTAGTTTTTTTGTAAGCACTTATATTTAGAATACAAAATATCCGGTTGTACTTTCATTACAATGGTTATACTAAGTTAAAAAAGAATTGGAGGAATCTTTGTAGATGATAAGTAAAATTGTTACTGGAATAACACTCGGTTTATTTTTTATAGTAATTGCTTATGTTTTTTATAATTTTTATAAACGTAGAAAGAGTAAATAGGCTTGAAAGGAGTGTATATGATATGGCAATTTCAAAAAATGATCCCTTATTGCCCGGATCTAGCAAAGGAAGTAAGGGGAACATTGGAAAAATGACTGCATTACTCCTTACATCAGCAATGATGGTTGGTACTGGCATATTCACAACATTGGGTGCAGCAACAGAAAAGGCTCACAGTGGCATTTTGATTGCAATGATCATTGGTGCAGTAATAGCATTATTAACTGGTATCAATGCAGCACAGCTAGGGATAAATTACCCGCAGGAAGGTGGAGCATTCATCTGGATGCGTATTTTTGGTTATCCTACAATTAGTTTTATTGCGGGAATTTCATATTTTATGAAGGGAATTGTAACAATTGGAATTGAATCTCTTGGCTTTGCTAAATATTCAGAACAAGTTTTTCATGGAGTGCCTATAACTATTGTGGCCAGTATTGCTCTATTGGTAGTTGCTACAATAAATTTTTTCGGCATAGCACCAACTTCAAAAGTATTGATAAGTATATTTTTCACTAATCTAATTTTACTAGGGTTATATGTTGGGTTTACTATTCCAAAGGTAAAAATGAGTAATTTTACACCAGTATTTGGACCTGGAATTGCAGCTGTTCTAGGCGGAGCAGGAACTTTCTTCTGGGCGTGGGATGGTTTTCAACGTGTAGCAATTATGGCTAATGAAATTAAAAATCCACGGAAGACAATTCCCTTTGCAATTATCGGAGGAATTTCAATAGCTGCTGTTATTTATCTAATTGTTGCAGGTACTACATTAGGAGTTCTTGGTGCAAGTGCTATAGGAAAAAGTGATGAACCTCTTTTTCTTGGTGGTAAGAAGGCAATTGGAGGGTTTATTCCCATAGTTATCTTATCATCTGCTTGGATATTAGCCTTCAGCGATTTGCTTGGTGATTTGATGACCACCTCAAAACTAGGCCATTCAATGGCTAATGAACATGAATTGCCTTATTTGCTGGGTATTGTACATAAACGTTTAAAAACTCCACAATACATGGTTTTACTGTTGACTGTGGTAATTATTGTACTGGTGAATTTAGTTCCATTGAGAAAACTTTTGCCTGTAGCAAGTACTTGTACACTCATATGGTATGTAATAACTAACATTGCTACCTTAAAGATAAACAAAGAAAAACGGTTTGCTTGGCCAGTCACTGCATGGTTTGGTATTATTGCATGTTTAGCTCTGCTCTTTTCTTTGCCCTTATGGAGTACCCTTGGAGCTGTAGGTTTTGTTATTATTCTCACTGGAATTCGTTGGTTGATAATTCGAGTGGTTGAAAAATCAGTTGTAGATGCTGGTGGGAATTGGACAGTATCTGGTTTAACGCTAGCTCAGGGAGATATCATTTCTGTAACTGCCCAGTATGCTGGTGAAAAAGAGAGTACTGCAGTAATAACAATAGTAGCTGCGGCTGCAATACAAACAACAGCACCAGTAATCCCTGGAACGGTAACAGCAGTAGATACAACTATATCAGGGAAAGCACCTACTGGTGCAAATGTAGTGTTAAGTGTTAATGGAGTAGCTCAATCAGCAGTTACAGCTAATGGAGGAAACTGGATAGTACCTTGTTTAGTTTTAACAGAAGGCGATATTGTTTCCGTAACTGCACAATCTGTTGGTGAAAGAATAAGTATGGCGGCAACAACTATAGTAACTCCAGCACCATCCCATATTCGAGAATCAGTAATTAGAAAAATAGAAATACCACAATCTGTTGATGAAACAGTAAAAGTGCCATCAAAGTCTACAGTAAATCCAGAACCATTTCAAACTGAAAAACCAGTAATTGAGGAAGTGGAGATAGCACAACCTGATTGTGATATAATAAGTACAGTAGTAATGACATTGGGCCCCTCAGTACCACTTAAAACTGTAGTTCCAGAGATTAATGGAACAGTGACAGCAGCAGATACAATCGTGTCCGGAAAAGCTCCATCAGGTGCAAATGTGGTGCTTAGTGTTAATGGAAAAGCTCAACCAGTAGTTGAAGCTACTGGCGGAAAATGGGCAGTAATGGGTTTAGTCTTAACAGAAGGTGATGTTATCTCTATAACTGCAAAATACGGTGTCAAAACATTGGGGACAGCATCAACAATAGTGGCTTCGGCACCATCGCAGACAATAATACCATCAATCTTTGGAATAGTTACAGAGGCAGATAAAACTATATCTGGAAAAGCACCATCAGGTACAAATGTAGTGCTTAATATTAACGGAGAAGCTCAGCCAGCAGTCATAGCCAATGGTGGAATATGGACAGTTTCTGGATTGAATCTTGCCCAAGGCGATTCTATTTCAGTAACTGCACAATTTGGAGATGAAACAGTAAATACTTCATCGATAATGACAGTAGCGCCTGCACCACTTCAAACTGGGGAACCAGTAATTTCTGGAATAATAACAGCTGCAGATTCAACAGTGTCAGGTACAGCTCCTTCCGGTGCAAATGTAGTGCTTAGCATTAACGGAAAGTCCAAAGCAGCAGTTGTAGCTACCAGTGGCAAAATAATAAGTACGGGCGTAACCACTAAGGTAGCTCCAGCACCAGTTCAAACTGCAGAACCAGTGATTTCTGGAATAGTAAAAACAGCAGATACGACTGTATCAGGAACTGCCCCATGTGGAGCAAATGTAATGCTTAGCGTTAACGAAGTGCCTCAATCGGAAGTTGCAGCAATCGGTGGAAACTGGATCGTATCTAGTTTAATCCTAAAACAAGGAGATGTTATATCCGTAACGGCACAGTCCGCTGGAGAAACAGTAAGTAATAAAGCAACAACTGTTGTGATATAAATTCATACTCGTAACATAGGTTACAGAAATTAAATATTTTATGTGATATTATAATACAAAATAAGTCAATTAAGGAGATTAAAAAATGGTTGAAAAAGTTTATAATATGACATATGGTAATACTAAAATAGTTGAGATGTTGATTTCAGATGAAAATGTGAATTTTATACACATGATTTTTAATAAAGGGGAAGGTCTTCCAGAGCATCTTTCAAATTCTAACGTGTATATGACTGTAATTAGGGGAACATTATCTATAGGATTAGATGAGCAGGAAATTCATGAGTATAAACAGGGAAGTGTATTAAAAATTCCATTTAAAACTAAGATGAATGTTGGTAATAAGCATGATGAAATTTTAGAATTAATTGTTGTAAAAGCACCAGCTCCAGTTAAATAAATATGTATTCAAAAGGTTGAAATATTAAAAAATATCCTCTTTAACTTAGTATTGAATTAAGGAGGATATTTTTTAATATTTCAATCTACTTTTTTAAATCTTCTTTTAGTCTTTCTTCTGAATAATTTTCTTCATTTACATTGTTTAATCCTAAATTAACAGAACCATAAGCTAACATGTTATTTATCTGCTTAGCTATTTCGGCTTGCTGCTCATTAGGTTGTCTTATGGGTTTCCCCAACTCTCTATTTAACTCTGTCTCTTTATCCACCATAAGTAATACCTCACATAAAGTTGTTGTATTTAAATTTTACATATAATTTACCCTATTAGATGCTTAAAGATGCATATAGATTTTAATACTATGATTTTAAAATACCAACTTTAGGGAGACTATCTAAAATAGATTTTTTGTCATGGCAGGTTTTAAATTGTTCAGTTAAATCTTTTCCAGCACTAAGTCCGTAATGTGTCCCGCCTAGCCACATAGGGTTTGAACTTACATCATACACAATACCATCAATGGCTACATAAGCAGGTTTTCCATTAACTCCAGTATAATTGGCAAGTTCTTGTAAGGTAAATTCTTTTTGCTGTCTATAAATACAATTAGCACATATAAAAGGACAATATACCATACACATTATGCTTACTCCTTAAAAATTTTAATCGTATTTATATAGTATTACTTCAACGTTATTATTGTGAATAAATAAGGAAGTAACTCTTTAATCATTTATGAATAGTATAGTATCGAGTGACAAATTTAATAGGAGGAAATGATACTGTGCCATATATAAATTATTCAATGATGTATAACAATGCCTTGCAAAACTCCTTAAATTTAGTTAAAGAAGCAGTGTCTGGAGAAAGAGAAGATGAATTATTTTATGATTACTTAATTAGTGTAGCACCATCTAAAGAAGAGAAGGATATTATAGCAAGTATTAGGGATGATGAACGTAAGCACAATGTAATGTTTAGAAGGATATACAAAGCATTTACTGGTATGGATATTCCATCTGGGGGAGAGGAGACATTTCAAAAGCCAAGCTCATACTTAGATGGTATAAAAAGAGCTTTATTTGGAGAATTAAAAGCAGTAGAAAAATACAGGGAAATAAGAAAAGGACTTCCAATGGGACCATATAGAGATGTATTATTTGAGATAATAACAGATGAATTAAAACATGCTTCCAAATATAATTATTTATATACTAACAATGCTATGACTATGAATATTATGACTATGAATATGGTAAGACAAACAGCTGCATTACAACCTGATTTAAGTAAATATTCTCCTGATGAATTAGTAAAATATATTACTCCTTTAGTAAATCGTGCTTTAGCCGAATCAAAAGCAGGTATTAATTTAGAACATTTGCTTCAAGAATTTATTTTATCAGGTGTATTAGTTGGATTGGGTAAAAAACCAATGGATGCTATAGATGAGGTTGAAAAATGGGAAAAGACAGGAGAATCTAAGATTCTAGAAGCTAGTAAAAAGAATAGATTTTAAAGATAATGTGTTTACTTACATTAATGCTATAAGAAGTTAAGAATATAATAGAATTACAAACGAGTTGTACTGGTGACTATTGTCCTGTAGAGATTTAGGCTATTCTATAGGATTATTCCTAAATTATGACATAACCTTTGTATATATTAGCCTTTTACTGGTACAACTCAATATTATATTATTTATTAACTAGAGTTAAATACCTTAGCTTTTTTCTTGAAAGCAACAGCAGTTAGAATACAGAATAATACGATTATGCTGCAGCTACATTGGTTATAATAAGTAAAAAAGGATTAGAGAATTAATGTGGACTACATATAGAATTTTTACTGGAATAACTATAGGTGTATTTCTTATAGTCATGTTTATCTTTTGCTACAAAGGGCTTAAGGAGAAATAGTGTAAAATCTTCTTAATTTGCATATACATATTTATAAAGTGAAAAAAGCTTACGGATTCTTACAAAGCTAAGAGTTACGAAATAATACAATTAAAATAGTAATATAGAAATACGCCATTAGCAAGAATAGAAATACTAGTGTTTATTATTTTACAAGTTATTAATAAAGATGCAATAATAGTTTAACAGTTATGTAATAATGTTGTAACAATTGCTATTTATAATAATAATTGTCCTAAGGAATTAAACCTTAGAGGAAAATAGAATTAAAAATATAATTAAGTTCCCCTCTTAATTATATATAGAAAATAAGCATTGGTAGAAACTGATGTTTATTTTGTTTTAAAAAGTGTTTCATAAATATCAATGATAGTCTAAAGGATGTACAAATTATGAAGAAACTTCTCTATATAAACAAGTGGGATACTTCTTGAATTAGTGTGATACACTAAGTGAGAAATAGTGAGGGCTATAGAAAAGCCAAGAGCAGATTGAAGATGAAACTGCCCTTGGTAGTGTAAGGAAATTTGTACAGTTATTATTATATAGAAGAGTGAGGCTAACTATAATGCTATCTTCTCTTATTATATTTAAGGAAAGAAAGTAATGTGTAAGATTTAGAAGATAAAATAATTAATTTTTTTGATAGATACATAAAAATTTGGCAATTTTGCTATACTACAAATGTAGTTTAAAATAAAGATGAAAGTTAAAGTTCTCCTCTTTAAGAAAAAAGCTCTTACAACCATAGTAGGGGCTTTTTTCTTGGAGGGGATAGAGTATATCATTATAAGAAAGGTTACAGATAAATTCTAAAGATATTGCAGTAACCTTAAAAGAAGTTAAGAATATAATAGAATTAGAAATGATTTTCTAACAATATCCCTTGTTTTATAAGCACTGGTAGATGTACTAGTGCTTATTGTTTTTAAAATTATATTTTACTTGATAACTATCTACTGCTAAGTTTTAAACCTGTTTAACTATAAATCAGATACCAGTAAATTGTTAGACTCCAATTGAAGTTTTACTTCATTAATAGCATATAAAACTATCTATTTCTGTTAAGTCAATTCCAAAGTATACCCAGTTACGTCCTGTCCATCGAAAACCGGAAGCAGATCTCATTCCAATATAAGTCAGCCAAGCCCAGAATGGGTTTCCTCTTCTTGGCCAGATATAAACATATCTTAAGAGGCATGGTTTTAAAGAATTAGGATCTACTGCATATACATCATGGGCAGAATGTACCATAGGACTTTGTTTAGATGGAGTAATAGATGGTGGTGGTCCAGCAGGTGGAATAGATTGCTCACTTGATTGTTGTCCAGGTGGTGGACTAAAAGGTGGACCTCCGCCTGGCTGTCTATTCATAAAGTCCATAGATGAGGTGAAGAAAAATTGCCGATAATATGGACAACAGAATGGAAAGTCTATTGGTTTAGTCTCATACATGCTGTTTAAGTTATCAAATCCTTGAAGATCTTCAGATCTAAAGTAGTCGCAATAGTACATGTAAACACTCCTGTTTTTTTGATTGCATTATATTCTATGCAAAATGCGGAAATATAGTTACTATGAAAAATAAGAAGTCCTTTGGAGATTCTTTGTATAAGTTTTTAGTATAAACACTGAATAGTCTAGAAAGAGTAGGAAAAAATAAATTTATCTTTGAAATTACGGGGAATATTTTGTGGATATATTTTCCTAGAAGGAGGTAGAGTACTTGAGCAATATAAATGGAATTGGCGTAAGTATACCAAGAAAAGAAGCTTTTGACAAGGTTACAGGAGCAGCAAAATATACTGATGATACCCTTCTTCCAGGTACTTTACACGCTAAAATGCTCACAAGCCGTTACGCACATGCAAGGATTAAATCCATTGATGTGTCTGAAGCTGAGAAATCACTAGGTGTTCAAGCGGTAATAATAGGAGATTATTTTCCTACACTCTCTGGATCAGTAATACAGGATAGATCTCCAATAGCAAGGGATAAAGTTCGTTACTATGGTGAACCTGTTGCAGTGGTTGTCGCAAATAGCGAGCAGGAAGCAATGAAGGCTTTAAAGCTAATAAAAATAGAGTATGAGCCTCTATCCGTTGTTAACTCAATAGCTGATGCTTTGAAACAAAATGCAGTTCTTGTACATGAGAATTTGAGACAGTACGAACATACAGTACATGATGTGTATCCTGAAGAAAATACCAATATTTCAGACCGAATTCAAATAAGAAAAGGTGATGTGGTAAAGGGGTGGGCAGAAAGCGAAGTTATAGTATCAGGAAGTTTTTCACTTCCGCAGTCAGATCATATTGCTATGGAAACTCGAAATGTAAGAGCTCAAATTATGCCTGACGGCAGGGTAATAATTTATACTTCTTCGCAAGCTCCCTATTCTGTTAAAAGGCGTCTAAGTAAGGTTTATAATATACCAGAAGGAAATATAATTGTTAGATCACCTTTTGTAGGAGGAGGATTTGGCGGAAAGGCAGCTGTGCAGCTGGAATTTATCGCATACCTTGCTTCGAAGGCTGTTAATGGTAGATTGGTCAGAATAGCCAACTCAAGAGAAGAGGATATTAAAACCTCACCGTGCAGAATTGGGGTTGAAGCAAATTTAAAAATTGGTGCCACCAAGGATGGAATTATTAAGGTTCTTGAAGCTAGATATATGGTTGACAATGGGGCTTATGCAGATACTGGTCCGCGTATGGCTAAGGCTATAGCAGTAGATTGCTCGGGACCATATAATATTGAAAATATATGGTGTGACTCAATAAGCGTTTACACTAATCATACTTATGTTACTTCCTATCGTGGATTTGGTCATACTGAATATACCTTCTGTATGGAGAGAATGATGGATAAATTGGCAGCAAAGCTTGGTATTGATGTCTTGGAATTAAGAATTAAAAATGCTATAAAACCTGGTCAGTATACGCCAACACAAGTAAAAACAACTATTAGCAATATAGGAAAACTACCAGGTTGTCTCTCCAAGTTAAAAGAACTAATAAAATGGGATGAAGGTCAAGTAATAAAAACAGAGGAAGGTATGATAAGGGCAAAAGGAATAGGATGCCTTTGGAAAACCTCTGATTCACCTACTGATGCTGTTTCAGGAGTTTTTCTTACTTTTAATTCAGATGGAAGCATAAACATCAATTCTGGTGCAGTTGAAATTGGACCGAGTACAAAAACCACTTTAGCTCAGATACTTGCTGAAAAATTAAAAATGGATGTAGGCAGAATTCATGTATTAATGGGAGTTGACACGCAGGTTTCACCGGAACACTGGAAAACCGTTGCAAGCATGACTACCTTTATGGCTGGAAGAGCAATTCTTAGAGCTTCCGAGGATCTTATAAAGCAGATTAAAAGTTCAGCTGCTGATATGATGAAATCTCCACCAGAAGAATTAGAAATTGCAGAAGAAAAAGTTTACTTAAAACAAGATCCAGAAATATATGTTTCATTTAAGGATTTAGTTAGAGGTCATAAAGAGCCAAATGGTCTTGCAGTTGAAGGACCAATACTTGGTCGCGGAAGCTTCATAATGAGTCATATTACAGATATTGATGAAGCAACGGGAAAAGGCAAACCAGGGCCAGCATGGACTGTAGGCGCTCAAGGAGTTGAAATTGAATACGACCCAGCAAATTTTACATATAGGTTTTTAAAAGCTGTTACTGTTATAGATGCAGGTAAAGTAATTAATCCAAAGACTTCGAGAGGCTTGGTAATGGGAGGAATAAATATGGGTTTTGGAATAGCTACAAGAGAAGCTCTTGAATACGATAATGATGCTAGGCTGCAATCTACTACACTGCGAACCTACAAACCCATGAGATTTGGAGAGAATCCAGAATATGTAGTTGAATTTATTGAAACGCCTCAGATTGATGCACCCTTTGGGGCACGGGCTCTTGCAGAACACGGCATAATAGCTATTCCTGCTGCCTTTGCAAATGCTATATCCCATGCCGCGGATTGTGAATTTGATAAGCTTCCTATTACACCTGAGGTAATTTGGAAGGCTAAGACTGGAGGAAAATATGATACCCTTTGATTTTGAATACTATAAACCTGAAAATGTTGAAGAGGCTGCCCAGCTATATTTTGATTTAAATAACAAAGGGAGAAAGCCTCTGTATTACGGCGGTGGAACTGAGATCATAAGTATGGCAAGAGCTTATAATGTATATACTGAAGCGGTAATTGATATAAAGGGAATTCCTGAATGTAATGCTCAGGAACTGAGAGATAACAAACTCATCATCGGTTCTGCTGTTACACTTACACAAATCGCTGAAGAAAATTTATTTCCTTTACTTGGCTTAACAGTACAGAGAATTGCAGATCATACTATACAAGATAAAATCACGCTTGGAGGAAACCTTTGCGGAACAATTATATATCGGGAAGCTGTGCTGCCTCTTCTAATATCAAACAGTGAAGTGGTTATAGCAAGTTCAAAGGGGAGAAAACAAGTTTTATTGAAGGATATATTCAATGAAAGAATAAAGCTTAGCGATGGAGAATTTATAGTAAATGTAACAGTAGACAGTCCCTTTCTATCTTTACCATATTTACATGTAAAAAGGACTAAAAGTGATAAGATAGATTATCCCTTAATTACTCTTGCGGCACTTAGGTGTAATGATAGAATAAATATAGCTTTTAGTGGAGTTTGCAGCTATCCTTTTAGGTCTTCTTTAATTGAAGATTATTTAAATGATAGCAGCTTGCAAAATAATATAAAAATTAACAATATAATAAATAACATACCAGGCTTAATATTAAGCGATTTAGCTGGATCAGCTGACTATAGAAAATTTGTACTGCAAAAAATGCTTGCAGAAGTTTTAGAGAAATTGGAGGGGTAGGTAAATGCTCAAGATCTCTGGAAAAACAATAATAACCTTAGATGTTAATGGAGAAAATAGAGAAGTTGTGGTAAAACCATCAGACATTTTATTGAATACCCTTCGAAATGAACTAGGACTTACAGGAGCTAAACCAGGTTGTGAAAATGGAGACTGTGGGTCATGTACCATTCTTATAGATGGATGGCCAGTAAAATCTTGCTTAATGCTAACCGTTGAAGCAATAGGGAAGAAAATAGTTACTGTTGAAGGCTTGCAAAATGCGCCAATACAAAAGGCTTTTGTGGATAATTGGAGCTTTCAATGCGGATACTGTACTTCGGGATTTTTGATGGTTTGTCATGCTTTAGCGAATATTCATCCTGATGCAAATGATCATGTAATAGAACAATGGCTGCAGTCTAACATTTGCCGATGTACAGGATATGAGGAAATAAAAGATGCAATTAAGTCAGTTTTATCAGGTAATTAAAATATAAAACTAAAAAGTTTCTTAGTGAAAAGAATAATGAAAAAAGGAAGTTTGTTATGGGAGTTGTTTCATTTTGGGTTTTGTTTATTATTATGCTGATAGTTGATATAGTGTTTATTTTTAATAAAAAGTTAGGAGTCCCAGATTTTATAGTAGTATTGACTCTAATGGCATTAGTAGGTATAGTACATTCATTATTGGTAAGTCAGCTTCATCTTTATTATTATGTTTCTAAAGAGGCTACTCATGTATATTTTATATTTTATGATATAGTTGTATATCCTGCACTTGCAATATTATTTATACGATTTCTATTTATAAAAAGGACAGTAAGATATATGATTATATACAATATATTTTGGATATGTTTTATGACTTTGTTTGAACTATTAGTTGTAAAACCTGCAGGTATTATTGTTTATACTGGTTGGAGGATAATTCCACAATCTATTTATTTCTATAGCCTAGCATATCCATTATTTGCGGTATATTACATAAAGTTAAAAAAGTTATGCTGATTTTCAAAAATTCTATTATAATAACAAAGTGTCGACAAAGTCGACACTCGGACAGATATAAATCTGCTTATTTATTTTGTCCAGAAGATATAAGAATATTGTTATAGTGCTGCTGAACATAAGCTTGTGATGTACTAGTATCATGAGGTATACTGTTTTTCAAATATAAATCAAAGTGCCCTACAACACTATTATTAGGAGTGCTATCAAAGCTGTGAGGCATTCCTGACAGGGAACCTGCTATATTCATACCGTCTTTAAATATTATTACTGGTCTTGGTGTCCAATTCCAGCTGCCGAATATGCTTTTCATAACAGAAGTATCAGAAGTTGTAAGAGGTTCTATATCACAATGATTATATCCGCCTAGTACCTTCACTGTAAACTGTTTTCTTGTTGCAAAATCAACAATTGTAAAAACATCATTTCTTTTTAATAAATATTGTCCATCTTTGAACCAATCTACTAAATGACCATATTGAGTAGGAGCTTTATCCATTCCAGGAGTTACAGCGTAATCCCTTGGAGCATAGCCGTTTATAGCAATCTTTTGGCCTTCGCTAAACCAATCATTATTAGTCATATAGTTATATTTTAAAATATCAGAAGCAGATACATTAAATTTTTTGGCTATTGATTCTGCGGTGTCACCTGCTTGTACAATATAGGTTACTGAAGGAAAAGCTTTTACTGGTTGTGGTGTAGAGACAATCACCGAACCTGAAGCTGTAGCTGTCGCAGGATTAGATACTGCTGCTGAAATATTCTCTTTTATCTGTTGAGACTTATATGGTATTAGTAACTTTTGGTTTAATATTAAGTTGGATGATGCTAAATGATTAACATATTTAATATCATCAACTGTAGTTCCATAGTTTCTAGCTAGTAGATACAGTGTATCGCCCTGTTGTACAGTATGTGTTATTGTGTCAGGCAATAATTTAATCACCTGTCCAACATATAAATTCTCTGTATTTAAATTATTTAATGTTTTAAGGTAGCTAATTGTTGTGCTATTGTTAGTAGCTACTTTCCATAAGCTATCACCGCTCTTTACAGTATAGTTATGCTTATCTGGTATTAGCTTTAAAACTTGACCTTGCATAAGAGTGTCTTTATTTAAATCGTTTACGGTTTTTAAATAATCTATGGATACTCCTAATTTTGAAGATATATTCCATAGACTATCCCCCTTCTGAACTGTATACATTGAGCTATCTAAGGCAAATACCTTTGTTGGCATAAGCAGCATAGGAACAATCATAGCTGATAATAGAATTTTGGTTATGTTTTTCATTTACATCGACCTTTCTTTTAAAAGTTGTAATGTTACTCTTTAATTATCGAATAATTTTAAAAGATATTGTTAGTGTTTTCATGGATCTGTTGTAAATAAAAGGATGTATATTTAAATTCTAAAATATAAGGGGGTTCCTTTTACTAATCAAATCTTGATGTAAAATAATGTAATAGTTTCGGAAAATATCCAAGAAGAATATTGACAAATATACATTTAGTATATAGAATGTAAGTATAACAAAAAACGTTAATTTAATATCAATGTTTTAAGGTGCTTCTAAATGAAGAGAATAGGGAAAAAGGTTTAAAACCTTTACAGCCACCGCTACTGTGAGTAGGGATGAAATCTAGTGAACACTGGCGTATTGCTGGGAAGTTTAGAGAGTAAGTTAATCTATTAGTCAGGAGACCTGCCTTAAAATAATTAACAACAACTTCGGTGGGAAGTGAGTGGTTATATATGTTTACATAAAAGTCAATTTTGTATAAATTGTACTAGTTAACTTTGTGTAAGCTCATTATGTACTATCTTAACCTGCAGTTGCTGCAGGTTTTTATTTGTATAGTTATAAAAAATTTAATAGTTCAGATAGGTGTCGGTTGTAATCAAAGGTATTATAAACCGGTGAAAAGGAAAGATGGGTGAAAATCCCACACGGTCCCGCCGCTGTAAGAGAGGAGTCCCTCTGAGAATGCCACTGAATAATCGGGAAGGCAAGAGGTGATTATGATGCTTGAGTCAGAAGACCTGCCTGTTTTAATACCAGTTACTCTACGAGAGATAGAGGAGGTTTAATACAGTGCGCCTATTTTTAGTATTAACTCATTATCTTTTTAGAGATAATGAGTTTTTTTAAATTCATGTGATTTATTTTTATATTCATTTATATAATATTTTTAATATTCTTGGAGGTAAGTAATGTCAAATGTATTAGTTATTGCGGGAACAATGGATGCTAAACAAATAATAGACAAGCTTTATAAAATGGATGAAAAGGTTACCGTAATGGTCACCACAAAGTTAGGTAGTGA
Organism: Clostridium magnum DSM 2767; assembly: GCF_001623875.1. Lineage (GTDB taxonomy): Bacteria > Bacillota > Clostridia > Clostridiales > Clostridiaceae > Clostridium_AM > Clostridium_AM magnum. The sequence goes on from NZ_LWAE01000002.1 coordinate 967,157, forward strand.
GCTTATAGATCACGATGATAGTATTGATATTTATCAGGGAAAGATTAATAAGGTCAGCATCGTTGATATTATAGATAAAGTACAGCCAAAATGTATTATTGATGCGTCTAATCCTTTTGCGGTAGACATATCTCGAAATGTAATAAGTGCTTGTAAATCGATTGAAATACCCTATATTAGGTTTTTAAGAGAAAAAGTAACGTATGAGGGCCCTGATATTGTAAGGGTAAAAAATTATGAAGAAGCATTTAAATGCATTCAGGAATATGAAGGTAATATCATACTAACAGTGGGAAGTAAAAAAATTGAAACCTTCACTAAGATACCTGACTATCGAAACAGAGTATACCTTAGAGTGCTTCCAGATTCGATGGTTTTACAGAAGTGTGAAAAGCTGGGATTCAATTCGAGAAACATAATAGCAATGAAAGGCCCCTTCAATGAAGAGTTAAATGTGGAGATATTTAAATATTGTAATGCTTCTGTTTTAGTGACAAAAGATAGTGGTAATACCGGAGGCGTTATAGAAAAAATAAATGCAGCCAGAAAATTAGGAATTAAAATAATTATGATTGAAAGGTCTGATGAAAATTATGAAAACAAAACGACTTCAATTGAAGAAATAATTGATTTTGTAAAGGAGATAAGTATCTATGGATCATCATAAACATAGAATCGGACATAGACACGGCGAAGGGTTTTCAATTGATTTTTATGCTTATACTTCTAAAATAAGACATTGGAATCCTACTTTTAAAGTATCTCTTTCTGTTTTAATACTGATGCTTTGCATTGTATTGAACAACCCATATGTATCTATTGTAGTCATTATTGCAATGGCATATCTGACCATTGTAAAAGGAGGGCTTCCAATACATGAATACCTGTCAATACTAATGATTCCAATTGCCTTTATACTCCTTGGTACTTTTACCATTGCTATTGATTTTTCAAGGGAGCCTATAGGACAGTATAACCTGTACCTTGGTTTCTGCTATGTGTTTACTTCAGGGGAAAAGATTAAGGAAGCAATCTTTTTAATTTTGAAGGTTTTTGCAGCTATCAGTGCTCTACAGATGATGATACTATCCACTCCATCTTCTGAGATTATCTGTGTACTTCGAAAAGCACATGTGCCAAAGCTTATTATAGAACTTATGAATATGATTTACCGTTATATTTTTATTCTAATGGATGTCTATACTAAAATGAAAAACTCCGCAGAATCCCGTCAGGGCTACTGTGATTTAAAAACTTCATGCTATACCTTTGGAAGTATTGCAAGTAACATGTTGGTTGTTTCATTGAAAAAGGCAAACTCTTATTATGATGCTATGGAAGCCAGGTGCTATGATGGAGATCTTATATTTTGGGAGGAAGATAAAAAGATAGAAAAAATACAAATCGTGACAGCAGCAGCATTCATAATTTTCTTGATTCTGCTCTGGAGCTTTACAAGATAGAAAGGAGATATTATGAGAAAACCAATATTAAAGGTTGAAGATTTGTACTATGTATATGGAAATGGAAATCCTGCATTGAAGGGAGTAAGTGTGGATATCTATGAAGGGGAGAAAATCGCTGTTATTGGTTCCAATGGATCTGGAAAGTCCACGTTTTTCTTGAATATCAATGGGGTATTTACACCGGAACAGGGAAAAATCATTTACCGTGATACAGTCATTAATAAAAAGAATTTAAAAGAACTTAGAAAAAATATTGGAATTGTATTTCAAGATGCGGATAATCAAATTATCGCATCCACAGTTATGGCAGAGGTTGCATTTGGACCGATGAATTTAAAACTTCCAAAAGAGGAAGTAAAGGAAAGGGTTGAGGAGGCACTGGCATACATGAATATATCCGATTTCAAGGATCGTCCGCCCCACTATTTGAGCGGCGGTGAAAAGAAACGTGTCAGTATTGCGGATATCATTGCTATGAAGTCAGAAATCGTTGTCTTTGATGAACCGACAGCAGCACTGGATCCTTTAAATGCACAGATGTTAGAAGAAGTTTTGGATAAGCTAAGTTCAGAGGGCAAGACAATGCTTATTTCTACCCATGATGTGGATTTTGTATATAGATGGGCTGAAAGAGCCATTGTATTCTGTCAGGGTAAAATTATTGCAGATGGAACACCACTGGAAATTTTTAAGAACAGTGAGATTTTAAAACAGGCAAATTTGAAACAGCCGACTATGCTTCAGGTCTACGAATCTCTTGTAGAAAAGCATCTTTTGCAAGATACAAAGACTTATCCAAGAAGCGCTGAGGAGTTGAAGGAGTTGCTTGAAAAACAAGAGGTTTTTCTAGGTGCTTTAGCTTAAATTAATATAAATAAAAATTAGTAATAATATTACATAAGGAGGAAAATAAAATGAATCAAAAGGAAAAGAAAATTGTTGCAATGGCGGCAGCTTTTGCATTAGCTTTCGGAGTAACCCCGGTAGTAAATGCAATGCACATCATGGAAGGATATCTTCCACCAAAATTCTGTATTATGTGGGGAGTTATCTGCCTACCATTCTTAGTGGCTGGTTATTTATCAATTAAGAAAACACTGGAAGAGAACCGTAAAGCCATCACCATTCTTGCTATGACAGGAGCATTCGTTTTTGTACTTTCATCTTTAAAAATCCCATCAGTAACAGGAAGTTGTTCCCATATGACTGGTACTGGACTTGGTGCAATTTTATTTGGACCAGCCGCAGTTAGTATTTTAGGTATCATTGTGCTGATTTTTCAGGCAATTCTTCTTGCTCATGGCGGATTGACATCTCTTGGTGCTAATACCTTTTCTATGTCTATTGCAGGTCCTATAGTTTCTTATGGAATCTATAAATTATGCCAGAAGATGAATGTAAATAGAAGTGTAGGTGTTTTTTTAGCAGCAGCAATTGGTGACTTATTTACCTATTGTGTAACTAGTATTCAGCTTGCACTTGCATATCCCTCTGCAAATGGTGGTGTTGCAGCATCTGCAGCTAAGTTCCTTGCAGTATTTGCACCTACACAGCTTCCACTTGCAATTATAGAAGGTATTTTAACTGTTGTTATCGTTATAGGTCTTGAAACTTATGCGAAATCCGAATTAGCTGGTATTGGATTTTTAAAGAGAGGTGAAAATTAATGACAAAGACAAAAAAGAAAGTTACTACTTTATTAATCATTGCTGCATTAATTGCTATTATTCCAATATTCACATTAAAGGGTGCTGAATTTGGCGGATCCGATGATGCAGGAAGTAAAGTAGTTGCCGAGATAACAGGTACTGATTATCAGCCTTGGGCCACACCTATTATGGAAAAATGGATTGGTGGAGAATTACCAGGGGAAATCGAGACGTTGATCTTCTGTGTACAAACAGGTATTGGAGTAGGTGTACTAGCATTCTTCATGGGAAGATTTGTAGAAAGAAACAAGAAAGAAAATCAGCAGAATAAAATTGCGTAATGTTTTTCATATTTATAAAACTATAAGTGTTTGTTAAATTAATAAACATAAATGTTTCGTTTTTTAGGGAACCTCCAATGGTTCTCTTTTTGCGTACTCCTCAATATTGCTAATTAATAATATCTCTTATGTCGTAGAAATTATTTTTATAAATATTGAAAAAGGCGTCCTTCAAAATTTTAAAAATATAAGATGAAAATATGTATATAGAAAAAGAAAAGTTTCATAAAGATACTAAAAATATAAAACAAGAAACAATTGTATCAAAATGATAAATAAAGAAAATAATTTATCAAAATGAGATGAAAGTATTTTCATTTTGAAACTAAATTGATTATTAGCAGCATTTTTTTCAATGTTATTAATTGGCATGATAATTGCTATATTATAGATATGAGTGTAGTAATGTGGAAATAAATAATGCATTTAACAACACTAGAAGGCTAATAAAAAAATAATGGACGATGTTGTAGAAAAAACAATAAAAAGTTTGATGGGGGGTGCATTAAAGAATTTACATAGAATATATTGTAGTGTTTATTCTTCACAATAATTTAATGTAAATTATAAATATAACAACTTAATGTTTTTAGTTATTTTATTTTGTAAAGGAGACGATATTATGCATATGGCTGACGCTTTGATTTCACCGGTAGTGGGTGGAACTATGCTGGCTGCTACTGCTGGAGTTGCAGCTTATTCAATTAAAAAAATTCAGGATGATATGGATGAAAAGAAAATTCCGCTAATGGGGGTAATGGGAGCATTTGTTTTTACAGCACAGATGATTAATTTTACAATACCAGGTACAGGCTCCAGTGGACACCTTGGCGGAGGAATGCTTCTTGCGATATTACTAGGTCCTTATGCAGGATTCTTAACAATGGCTTCTATATTGTTGATTCAGGCATTGTTCTTTGGAGATGGAGGTTTGCTTGCTTATGGCTGTAACGTATTCAATATGGGCTTTTATACTTGTTTTGTAGCATACCCTTTAATTTATAAATGGTTTACACGCAAAGGCATTAATTCCAAGAGTATTCTTGGAGGTTCAATGATTTCAGCAGTTATTGGTCTTCAGATGGGAGCTTTTAGCGTTGTTCTAGAGACTCTTTTATCAGGAAAGACTGAACTGCCTTTTGAAACCTTTGTATTACTGATGCAGCCAATACACTTAGCAATAGGAGTGGTTGAAGGCTTTGTAGTAACAGCAATTGTTGCTTTTATATGGAGAACCAGACCAGAAATTATAGAAAAGGCAGCTATAGGAGAAGCTCTTGGAAGTATATCCATCAGGAAAGTAATGACAAGTCTTTTAATTGCAGTAGCTGTAGTCGGTGGTGGTCTTTCATGGTTTGCCTCTGCAAATCCTGATGGTTTAGAGTGGTCTATGGAAAGAACTGCAGGGACAACAGAATTGGAAGCTTCAGATGGAATTCATAAAACATTAGCCCAAATACAGAGTAAGACAGTATTTTTACCTGATTACAGCTTTAAGGTAAATGAAAGTGAAAATAAAGAACAACCAGCTGCAGAAGCTGAAGCTGCATGGCCTGCGGTTAGTGCAGGGACAAGCGTTTCAGGTATAGTAGGGGGAGCAATGACACTTGCATTGGCAGCAGTCACAGGATTTGCTATCAGTGCAGCTAAAAAGAAGAAAAGAAAAGTTACAAATAAAATTACAACTTAAGTAATTCAGGGTGGGGCAGAAAACCCTGCCCTAAATTTTATTATAAGGATTTGATTTTACATGACAAACGTAATAAATTCCATATTTAATATGAGGCTTCTAGATGACCTGGCACAGAAAGAAACCTCAATACATAGTATTCATCCTCTTGTAAAACTACTAACTACAATCGTATATTTAATTGTAGTTATATCATTTGGAAAATATGAAATTGGCAGTCTTTTGCCTTTTGTTTTTTATCCTGTGCTTATTTTTGCCTTAGCAGAACTGCCAGTAGCTCCAATTCTCAAAAGAATATTGATAGTTGAACCTCTTATTATTGGAATTGGGATATTAAATCCATTGTTTGATCATCATACAATGGTTCTTGGTGGAATTGTTATTTCAAGAGGATGGGTTACATTTTTATCTATTTTTATAAAATGCGGCTTAACGGTGACAGTGAGTATTTTACTAATTGCAACCACAGGAATGGATAGGCTAGGTGCAGCACTGCGTATGTTAAAAGTACCTAAAATTTTTGTTTTACAATTATTGTTAACGTACCGTTATATCGCCGTGCTTATGGAAGAGGTTGCTAGGATGCAAAGATCTTACTTGCTAAGGGCACCAGGACAAAAGGGAGTACACTGGAGAGTTTGGGGACCTTTTGCAGGACAGTTGCTGCTAAGGACATTTGACAGAGCGCAGCGAGTGTATCAAGCAATGAACCTGAGAGGTTTTACAGGTGAGTATAATACGGGAAATGTTGCAAAAGTAAGAGGTAAAGATTTTGCCTATTTGGCAGTATGGAGTTTTGTTTTTATTATTTTCAGAATTTATAATATACCTATGCTAATAGGTTCATTGTTAACAGGAGTGATTAAATAAATGAGTCATCATAAACTTGAAGTAAGGAATTTACATTTTTCTTATCCAGATGGGCATGAAGCAGTAAAAGATATGTCTTTTACAATCCACCATGGTGAAGCTGTAGGGATTATCGGTGCGAATGGTGCTGGAAAGTCTACTCTGCTTATGCTGTTAATGGGGGTGATTTTTCCAGATCGTGGAGAAGTCCTCATAGGAGATGTACATGTAACAAAAAAGACATTGCCGGTAATACGTCAGAGGTTAGGAATGGTTTTTCAGGATACTGATGATCAGTTGTTCATGACAACTGTTTATGATGACGTAGCCTTTGGACCGCGAAATTACAAGCTTGATGAAAAAGAAGTTGAAAGCCGAGTAACAAAGGCTTTGGAATTAGTGGGAATACCCCACTTGAAAGACAGAGCACCATTTAAACTATCCGGTGGAGAAAAGCGTGCTGCTGCAATTGCATCTGTTTTATCAATGGAACCGGATGTGTTGATAATGGACGAACCGACATCTGCTTTGGATACTAAATCAAGACGGAGATTAATAGGTTTATTAAAAAGCTTTGAACATACAAAGATAGTCACTAGTCACGATTTAGATATGGTGCTTGAAACCTGTAAAAGGATTATTGTGATTAAAGGCGGTGAAATTGTCGCAGATGGAATAACAGAGGAGATTTTATCCAATGCGGAATTGTTAGATAGTTGTGGATTGGAAATACCTCTTTCGCTTCAGAATTGTCCAGTCTGTGGAGCTTCAAAAGTTTAATAGTACCTTAAATTTAAAAAATTACTTAAGTGTAGTTCATTCTTCACTTAAGTAATTTTTTTCGATTTTTGGTGTGACATAGAAGTTGATTGATTAATCGTTAGTGATATTATTTGTATCAAAATGAGTTGAGTTAGAATGTGTTTATCACTTTGAAACTGATTCGGTTTTCAAATTGATAAAGTTTATCGTTCTTATCATGCAATATCAACGCTTCTGATGCTGGCACGAAAGTTGCTGTATATAATTATAGTTTGAGATAAATTTAAAAACCTAAACCCTAAAATGAAAATTACTTAAGCGCAGCCCTCCTGTACTTAAGTGATTTTTATTTTTTATATAGAGAGCTTAAAGTTATAAGATGATATAGTTTCATAATGATAATATAATTCATTAATTATCATTATGAAACTATATGAATTATCATTGTGATACAAGAGTGCAAAATAACAAGTATTTTTCAAGTTTTTGTAATTGGCATGAAAAATGCTTATATCTAAATTAAGAGATTTTATTATAACAAAGAAAAAAACGGAGGAGTTTTTATGATTTACAATGAAAAAAATGAATACAAATATTATCACGGACATGATCATAATCATGATGGCTGCGAACATTCGCATGAACATAGTGGACATAATCATGTTCATCGTGGTCATAGTCATGCACATGAAGTATCAGCAGATTGTGATTGCAAATCAGATCTAAGTAAAGATGAGGAAACTTTAAGAATTCTATTAGATCATTGGGTTGAACATAATGAGTCTCATGAGGATGGATTTAAAGAATGGGTTAAAAAAGCAATATCAATGGGAAAATTAGAAACTGCAGAATTTATACAAAAAGCTGTAGAATTTATGCAAGAAGCAGATAAAATGCTTATGGAAGCAAAGGAAAATATGTAACATAAAAAGCTTGAGGAGGAAATATTATGAATAAAGAATTATGGAAAAAATGTGTGGAGTTTCACGGACATGAATGTCCAGGGTTAGCAATAGGCTTTAAGGCTAGTGAGGCAGCTAGAGAAAAGATGGGATTATCTTTTTCTAAAGATGAAGAAGTTGCTTGTGTAACTGAAAACGATGCTTGTGGTGTTGATGCAGTACAGGTTATAACAGGTTGTTCTATGGGTAAAGGTAATTTGATATATAAAGATGCTGGTAAGATGGCTTTTACATTTTTTAGTAGAAAAAGCGGTGAAGCTTTAAGAATAGTTTTAAAGCCATGGAATAGAAGTGGTGATAGACAAAAGGATATGGAATATATGCTTGATGCACCCTATGAAGAATTATTTGATTTTAAAAAGCCAAACTTTACTGTGCCGGAGAATGCTAGATTGTTTAATAGTATAGCTTGCGAATCTTGTGGAGAAAGTACTGCTGAGTGCAAGATAAGAATAATGGATGGCAAAAATGTATGTGGAGATTGTTTTAAGGAATATTCAAGGGGTTTCTAATTATGGATATGAAATATTTTTCTGATTTATGGAGAAATTCAACAAAGTATTATAGTGTAGAAGAGAAATTTTGGAATGAAAGAGCTGAGGAGTTTAATAGAAGGGATATAGAAGAAAAAGAAAACAGGGATTTTTTCTCTATATTAGATTTTATTGAAGTAGAACAAGATGCAAAATTTAAGAATGTATTAGATATAGGATGCGGCACAGGCTTCTATTCTATACAATTTTCAGGAATAGCTGATTATGTTGCCGGTACAGATATTTCTAAAAACATGCTGGAATATGCAGAAAAAAACGCAGAAGCTAAAAATAGAGGTAATATAACTTTTGTAAAAAAACCTTGGTCAGAATTAAATTTAAAAGAATTTCAATGGAAAGAAAAGTTTGATTTAGTTTTTGCATCTATGACACCAGCTGTAGATAGCTATGAAGATCTTATGAAAATGATAGCTTGTGGAACAAACTTATATTTTCTAAGTGGGTTTGTAGAAAGAAAGGACAGTTTAAAGGATGAACTTTCAGAAATAATTTTAGATTCCCATAGTAATAATCCTCATGGAAACAAAATATATAATGCTTTTAATATATTATGGAACATGGGTTACTATCCAAAGATAAGCTATAAAGATTCTAACTGGGAGAGATATAAGTCTGTAGATAAATTTTATCAAGAATTTGTAATTCATTTTGAAAGAAAAAAACTTTTAACAAGAGAAGATAAAGCTGCTATTAAAAATTACTTAGAAAATAAAGCGGTAAATGGTATGGTACAGGAAAAAATAACTTCTAAAGTAGCATGGCTTTTCTGGAAAAAATAGCATATATATGGAGCGATACTTAAATCTAATGGAGTTCTTATTCCTAGATTTAAGTATTAGTACCAGTAGTTATTGTATAAAACAAGTAAAGGAATTGATGAAAATTGAACTTAGAGATAAATCAAAGTTATAAGGAATATACAGGGAGAAAAAAGATTGTAATTTCTTTGGTTATATTGTTAATTATAGTTTTTTCTATATTTTCAATATGTGCTGGCTCTTCAAATATAAAACCTTATCAAGTAATAATGGCTATTTTGGGGAAAGGAACTGAGCTATCAAATTTAGTAATATGGAATATACGTCTTCCGAGAGTTATGGCTGCGATTATAGCAGGGGCAGGTTTATCTGTTGCGGGTTGTGTAATGCAAAGCAATTTAAGAAATCCTCTGGCATCACCATCAACCTTGGGAATATCCAGTGCGGCGGCTTTTGGTGCAAATCTTGCTATTATAGTGTTTGGAGCAGGAAGTATAAAAAGCAGTAGTGCAGATGCAGTTCTTATAAATAATCCATATATAGTTACTATTTGTGCCTTTGGCTTTTCAATGGTAGCAACTTTTATTATTTTAATGATTGCAACGCTTAGATCCCTTTCATCAGAGGCTGTGCTTCTTGCCGGTGTAGCTATAGGATCCCTTTTTTCAGCAGGTAGTACACTTGTTCAATACTTTGCTCAAGACGTGCAGGTAGCTGCCGTTGTTTTCTGGGCCTTTGGAGATCTTGGACGTGCTTCCTGGAGAGAAGTAACTATAATGGCAATTCTGATTATAGCTTCAACTGTTTATTTCATAATAAGACAGTGGGATTACAATGCTATGGACAGTGGAGAAGAAGCAGCAAAAAGTCTTGGTGTAAATGTACAGCAAGTAAGGTTTGGGGGATTATTTGTTTCTTCTTTAATTACTGCGGCTGCAGTTTCATTTCTTGGTATTATTGGATTTATAGGATTGATAGGTCCTCAGATAATGAGAAGAATTATTGGTGGTGATCATCGTTTCTTAATTCCGTCCTCTGCACTTATGGGATCATTGCTGCTTCTTATTTCTGATACCTTTGCAAGAACTGTAATATCACCTGTAATACTTCCAGTAGGAGCTATTACATCATTCCTTGGTGCACCGATGTTTTTATATTTGCTGATGAGGGGGTATAAGAGAAAATGATTTTATCAGTAAAGGGATTAAGCTTTAAATATCCAAGCAGATCTATTCTAAGAGATATTAATTTTTCCATAGAAAAGGGAGAATGCGTTGCAATTTTAGGTACAAATGGAGCGGGAAAATCTACTCTTCTTAAATGTATAAATAAAATATTAAAAGTACAAGCTGGTACTGTGGTAGTTGGAAAGGATGAAGTTTTCAAGCTTAATCCTGTAAAGCTTGCTCAAAGGATAGGTTATGTTGCACAACAACAGATGAGTATAAGAACTACTGTTTTTGATTCGGTGCTTCTGGGAAGAAAACCTTATATTAAATGGAATATTACAGAAGAGGATATTGAAATAGCTAATAATGCTATTAAAATGCTTGAACTTGAAAAGTACTCTCTAAGATATTTAGACGAGTTAAGTGGAGGAGAATTACAGAAGGTTGTAATCGCAAGAGCTCTTGCACAGGAACCAGATGTACTTCTTTTAGATGAGCCTACAAGTAATTTAGACTTAAAAAATCAACTTGAAGTAATAAGAATTATAAGGGAGATAGTTAAGAAGCAGCAAATTGCTGCTGTAATGATAGTGCACGATTTGAACCTTGCTATAAGATTTGCTGATAAGTTTGTTCTTTTGAAGGATGAAAATATTTTTGCCGTTGGCGGACAAGAGGTTATGACTTCTGAAAATATTGAAAGTGTTTATTCTGTTCCTGTAGCAATTGAGAGATGTAGGGATAACCTAGTGGTTGTACCACTATAGATATAAATTATAGAAAGTAATAGTATATAGAATCTAATGCGTTGAAAGAAAATTTATTAAATTAGGGGGAAATAATTGTGCGTAGAAAGTTTTCAAGCTTATTGCTTGTAATAATGTTTACAATGACATTTTTATTTGGAGGTTGTTCCTCTAAAACTACTGAAACGACCGCTTCAAAATCTGAAAAGATAACTGTAAAAGACTTAGTGGGAAGGGAAGTTACCTTAAATTCAAAGGCAAGTAAAGTAGTAGCAATTGGACCTGGAGCATTGAGACTTTATTGCTATGTAAATGGCTCAAAATATTTAGCAGGTGTAGAGCAGACGGAAAAAGGTAGTCTTATAGGTAAACCATATATGATGACAAATCCAGATATTGCAAAGCTTACAGCTATTGGTCCTGGAGGTCCTAATAATGCACCTGACCCTGAAAAAATACTTTCTGTTAAGCCAGATGTAATTTTTACTACTTATTCTACAGATAAGGCTTCTGCTGATGAGTTACAATCAAAAACTAATATACCGGTTGTAGTATTAAGTTATGGAAAAGAATCTACCTTTGACCCTAATGTAGATAATTCTCTGGAAATGATAGGTGAAGTAACCGGCAGCGAAAGCAGGGTGCAGGAAGTAGTTAATTATATAAAAAGTTGTAAAAATGATCTAGATAAGAGAACTAAAGATATTGCTGAAAATGAAAAACCAAGTACATATGCTGGAGCACTCAGTGCGAAAGGCTCCCATGGTATTGAAAGTACTCAGGGGAATTATTCTCTGTTTAAGGCTGTACATGGAAAGAATGTAGTGGATGAGACAGGAAAGACAGGTTCTATTATGATAGATAAGGAAAAGTTACTTAAATGGAATCCAGATAAGATTTTTATAGATGAGGGAGGCTTACAGGTAGTACAGGAGGATTATAAAAAGAATCCAAATTATTATAATAATCTTTCTGCAGTTAAAAATGGAGAGTTATATTCACAAATGCCATATAATTTTTATACTACCAACATTGAGACTGCTATAGCAGATGCTTACTATCTTGGAAAGGTTCTTTATCCTGAAAAGTTTAAGGATATTGAGCCAGAGAAAAAGGCTGATGAGATTTATAAAGCTTTTCTTGGAAAGGATCTTTACTCAGAAATGGCAAAGAACTTTGGGGGATTTAAAAAGATAACACTGAGGTAATTTTAAAATGTATTCTATATGACAGAAAAAAAGCATGTCATATAGGGTGTTTAACTAATTTGGATGTGGAAAATGAAAATATATCAGAATATTAAGAAATATAAAAAGTGTTTGATGAGTAATGATTATTATATAACAGTAAATATAAAGGTGGTGGCGATTAAATGTAAAAACCTATGATAAATTATAATCACAACTGCACCTAGTCTACTTGGTAGGATGCAGTTTTAAATTATAATCATCATAGGTTTTTGTTATATTAAAATACTATATTCTAATACTTTATAGATTTCTTAGGACACTTATAAACACATCTGCTGCACTGGATACAGTCGTGGTGATTTATTGAATCATCCTTATATTCATAAGGAGTAATGCCCATTGGACAGCTCTTTTCGCATATCTTACAGGATACACAACTTGTATTAACCTTTAATAATGAATCACCATTTTTCTTATTGTTAAATCGTGAAATAAAAGCGGCTATACTTCCCATAGGACAGAAATTACACCAAGTTCTTTCGTTGTAAAATAAGGATAATGTTATTCCAATTATAGTAGTTACAACTATTAATCTATAAATTATAAAGCCCATTGCATAAAGGTTACCCCAGTTTTTCACCATACCAGTTGTAAACATAGTAAGCATTAGAATTACAATAAAAACTCTAAAATAAGATGATTTAAGGAATTTAGGTACTTTTTTCTTTTTGCTAAATTTAGATACTATATTATCATAAAAGCTCCCTCTTGGACATAGATTTCCACACCAGAATCTTCCCTTAAAGAATGAAACAACAATGGGAGCAAACATACACAGTGTTGCAATTAATCCAATCCTAAAATCAAAAAGCCCTATGATGATAAAAGTAATTAAAAGTATATAAGAATATTTCTTCCAATAATTCAAAATAGATTTCATAAAAAAACCTCCATAATATAATTAACATGTACCCCGTGGGGGTATGTCATTATTATATTATAGTACTTTTTATGTGTCAATTTGAAAGAGGACCTTTATTGCTATTTATAAGGGTTTTTCTTAATATAGATTCTTATATCTCACTATAAATCCTTATATCGCAATATTACGATATAAGGATTTTAAAAAATACCTTTGACTATTGAAACATGTAAGATATAATGGAATTATAATACTGTTATAAACAGTATAGTGTATATAACAGTATTGGTAAACTAAAAAGAAAGAAGGTATTTCTAATGGCTAAGCGATATGGTCGTCACACACCTGCTTTTTTACTGCTTCAATTAGCATATGCTCCCGCCTACGGTGGAATGCTTATGAAAAGATTAGAAAATGAGCTCCCTTATTGTTTTTCTGACAGTGCAATGATTTATCGTAGTTTAAAAGATATGGAAAGCGATGGATTGCTAGAAACAACTTGGGAAACAAAAGAAACCGGTAAGCCTGTCAAGTGGTATAACATTACGAAAAAAGGTTTAGAAATGCTGGATGAGTTTGCGGAAGATATCCGAAAGCGTCATGCTAATTTTGAATATTTTCTCTCAAAGTATCATTCGGCAAAACTTGATTCCAATAAGTAAAAAAGGAGATTTCATATGGAAAGTAAACCTAAAATACAATATTCTAAAATAGCTGTAATCTCTCTGGCACATTTACTGAATGACCTCTATAGTAATTATTTGCCTCAAATGCTACCATTTTTAGTCGTTTTATATCCCGGTTTCACTGCGACAAGAGGGGCGATTATTGTTTCAGCTTTTTCAATTACATCCTCACTTACTCAACCATTGTTTGGATATTTTATGGATAGGCAAGGAAAGCGTTGGTTGGCTTATATTGGTACTCTGTGGATGGCAACCATGTTAAGCTTAACAGGACTTGTACACAATTATTTACTACTTGTTGTACTTGCGGCTTTAGCTGGGCTTGGTACTGCAGTCTTCCATCCTCAAGCCTCCACAATGGTCAATGTTTTAAGCAGGGATCGTAAAGCAGTATTGCTTTCTGTTTTTGTTGCTTTCGGAAATTTTGGCTTTGCATTAAGTCCACTTTTATTAGTTCCTTTGTTCCAAGCTTACGGATTAAAAGCGACTGTTGTTACCATTATTCCAGGCATAATTGTATCATTTTTATTATTCCTTTTTTCACCAAGAGATCAAGTATTAAAGGGTGCCCCTCCAACACTCAGTGCTGTTTTTAAAAGCCTTAAAGAATCTGCAAAAGAACTTATTGCCATTGTTAGTGTAATTGCTATTCGTTCCTTAGCATATACTGGGTTGTTGACGATACTTCCTCTCTATTTTAAATATAAAAATTTGTCAAACATTCAAGCAAGTTATCTCGTTACTATTATGCTTGCAGCTGGTGCGTTTGGCGGTATCATCGGTGGGTTTATATCAGATTACTTTGGGCGAAAGCAACTTATTATTGGTTCACTTGTGTTTTCAACACCACTATTTTTTGCTTTTCTACTAACAAAGGGCATACTGAGTACAATATTTTTGGCACTAGCCGGGTCAGCACTCTTAGCAAGTTTTTCTGTAACTGTCGTAGCAGCACAAGAAGCCATACCAGAAAATAAAGCATTAGCCGCAGGATTAACAATGGGGTTTGCTAACGGATTAGGAGGACTAGCTGTCATTGTAATAGGCCATATTGGAGATGTTTTCGGACTGACTGCTGCAGTAAGGATATTATTCATATTGCCAATAATCGCTGGTTTAACCGGTATTTTCATGAAAAGTCGACCGGCTGCTCGATTGCAACGACAATCACAACAAATGTAATAATTATAAAGGAGAATGGATTAAGTAGTCCATTCTCCTTTATAATTATATAGTACGTTTTTTTTGCAACAATTCTTCTAACTCATTGATAGATTCGGTTATTTCACCTATTTCAATTTCGAATTTTTTTACTGTAACACCAGGAAGATGAATGCCTGTTTGGCTTAGTACAATTGATCTTTCCTGCTCTATATCTTCAAGGGAGTCCTTAAGTTTTACAAGTCTTTTTTCTAACTCTTCAATACTCATTTTCTCAAAATCAATCATTGATAACGCACGCTCCTCTTAGGTTTAGTATTACTAAACTATTAATTTTCAAAAGTTAAATTAATAACAGAGTTTGTTTAAAGTAAGTCGTATTCATTTGTTGCAATATTTTATACTTGAATTATACTATAAGCATGAAAAATCTACAATAATTCGAGTTTGGTAGTGAGTACTCCCTGATCTTCTTTAATATCTATCATTTATCAAAAGTGATGGATTTTGTAGGACAGGCATTAATGCAGGTTCCACAGGAGAAGCAATCTGGTTTAATTTTATCTTTACTTAATATACTTTTCATAGCATTAGTAGGACATGCTACTGTACATTCTTTGCAGTTTATACATGTGGTAGAGTCCACTTTAATTCTAAACTTGCTAAATTTTTCAACAATCCATCCTAAAAGACCAAAAGGACAGAACAGGTGGCACCAAGGTCTGTAAATGAAAAGACTGCTTATTAGAAGGATAGATATAAAAACAATACCTATTGCTGTTAACGCTGCTGGTTTAAATATAGTAAAAGGATTAATTACTTCAATAATGTCAAAGGACCATATGAAAGCAACTAAAGTAAACAGAATGAAAAATACAATTCGAATTGTGTTAGAAATATAAAATGGAATTTTATATTGTTTAAATATTCCTTCTCTGTCTTTTGAATCTCTATTTAGGCGAAAAATGAAATCCTGAAGAGTACCAAGCTGACATGCCCATCCGCAAATAAACTTGTTTGCAGCAACTACAATTCCTAAAAAAACAAGAAGAGCAATGATTCTAGGTGGAAATAAAATTCCCTTTATTGCAAAATTACTTACCATATCTTTAACTGTTGACATTGAATTTGGTTCAGGTCCCAGTATTACTCCAAATATTAAGGTGGAAGATAGAAGTATGTATTTACTTAAAGAAGGTGACATCTTGTTTTTTCTCAATAAAAGAAAAGCAACTGTCATAAATACTGCCCATAGGATAAACTTTGCTACAATTAATACTACATTTTTGGAAGCTTCCTCTGCCTTAAAGTTTAAAGCCTTTTGTATCTTTGAACTTGCGTCCGTTTCACTGATACCAAGTTCCTTCAAGGTTTTTTCGTTACTACTGCTGTCCTTTATTTTTAAAGCATTTTGAATTAGTTCCTCTTGCTGACTGTTTTTACTAGCGATAGTGGCTATTGTCATATCTTCACTTACTATGATTTGTTTTGGGACATACAGTTTTTCTGTATGTCCTCCAAAACGTTGTGAAATAAAGAAGGAAAGAGCAACAATTATTGTAATGGTACTAAAAAATAATAGAATGACACTTAATTTTGAATTCTTCATAGCACATAATTCCTTTCAAAAATCTTCTACTTCTTTAAACTTTCTCTAGCTGTTTCAACTTCAAAATCTGGTACAAAGTTTTTAACATCTTTTAATTTGGTATCCTTTGGTACTGTAGTAGGTATATTTAACT
This sequence comes from Clostridium magnum DSM 2767, assembly GCF_001623875.1. Classification (GTDB taxonomy): domain Bacteria; phylum Bacillota; class Clostridia; order Clostridiales; family Clostridiaceae; genus Clostridium_AM; species Clostridium_AM magnum. The sequence goes on from NZ_LWAE01000002.1 coordinate 983,804, forward strand.
TTTTATATAATTCACTTATATCTATTTTTAAAGCTGTGGAAACCTCTTGGATGGTCATAGAACCTTTGATTTCCTCTGAATTAAGAGTTGTGGAGGAAGTAACTGGTGCTGGAGTTGTTTGAGGTACATTAGTTGTTTGAGGTACATTAGTAGTCTCTAAATTTTCTTTTGCGTCTTCAAATTCAAAGTCTGGTACAAAGTTTTTAACCTCTTTTAATTTAGTATCCTTTGGTACTGTGGTAGGTATATTTAACTTTTTATATAATTCATTTATATCCATTTTTAAAGCTGTAGCAGCATCTTGGATAGTCATATAACCTTTAATTTCTTCTGGAGTAAGAGTTGTAGAAGAAGTTATAGGTGCTGGAGTTGTCTGATATACATTGGTTATCTTAGTAATTGCAATGCCACCAAAGAATATTGAAACTACAATAATTATAACCGCTAAAGGTGTTATTCCTTTACCAAAGAATTTAAATTTAAGTGTATCCTTCATTGGACAAGATAGTATACAGCTTTGGCAATTTAGGCATTCAGCAGATTTAATTGTTTTGCTTTCAGAAACCTTAATGTTAGCAGGACAATTTTTGTTACATAATCCACAGTTTACACAGGTATTTTCATCTCTAGTAATTTTACCAGGACTTACTTTTGATAATATTCCATAAAAGGCACCCATAGGACAAAGATATTTACAGAAGAATCTATCATATAATATTGAACCAATAATAGTAACTATTAATAATATAGAGCCAATTGGGAATTCTTCTATAAGGGAAGTTATGCCTTCACCTGCATGTCCATAAGCAGCCCATGGATCATAAGGAGACATCCATAATCCTGCAGTTTTCCATCCATAGTATACAGTTACAAAGAGAATAACATACTTTAAATATCTTAGAGGGTTGTCTATTTTTTTAGGTAACTCAAATCTTTTCTTAAAAAGCTTTTTACCAAGCGTGCCAAAAATTTCTTGAATAGTTCCAAAGGGACAAATTAGACCGCAGAAACTTCTTCTAAATATAAGAGCAAGGATTAATGTTAGTCCGAGCAGAATGAAGGTACCAGAGAAAATCTTTTTAATAAAGGTACCGCTGAAGATTAGACTATACAAGGATTCTAGTGCACCGTAGGGACATAATGCATGGATTGAGGCGTAGTCTTTGCCGCCAATAGTAGCATGTAAGTAGGATTGTATAGTAACAAAAATAAGAACAGCAGCTAATATAACATAACGAAGGTTTTTAACTAATTTATTTTTCATAATTACTTATTCACTCCTTTTGATAAATTTTCACGAGTTTGAGCATCAGTATTTTCATCTTCAATAATTTCTTTAATATTGAATAATTCGGTAGTATCTATTTCACATTTTGCATATCTTTCAAGAAGAATTAAGGAATATGGAGATTGAAAGTCGCATTCTTCAATAATAACTTTACGTTTAACATATTCATCATAAGTAATAAGTCCTTCAGCATACTTTCCCTTTAGGATATCTAAAAGTTTAATAAAATATTTGGTAGGGGGAACTGGTTTGTGTTTTGATGCTAAATAAACAATTAAGGCAATTAGAATAACTGTTATAGTCATAATATAGGGACTATAAAGACCTAATCCTAAATGGTAACCGTATCTCATAATTTCACTCCTTTATATTTTTGTAATTTGAATCATACTGCATATTAACTTCTTCCTCGTTTACAAGTTCATTATAGCAACTCTATTATCCGAAGTTGTGAAATAATTGTGGACTTTTATATTTTTTAATTTTCCATAATTGGTAGATGAATTTTTATAGTTGTGCCTTTGCTTAATTCACTATCAATAGAAAAATCACCCTGCAAAAGTTCAATTAGCTTTTTAGCGATGGAAATCCCAAGACCAGTACCGTTGTTTGCTGAACTCCTTGAACTATCAGCTTTATAAAACCTTTCACCTAAATGTTCAATATTGCAGGAATCTATACCGACACCTTTATCACTGATAAGGAGGAGGATAGAGTCATTATCTAAAGTGGATTTAATTTTGATTTCACTGTTAAAAGCTGAAAATTTAATAGCATTATCTAAAAATATGAGAAATAGCTGCTTTAATTTATCGTAGTCACTAAGTAAGGGCGGTAAGTTACTGCCTAAATCAAGAATTAATTCTATATTTTTATTCATAATTAGAGGTTTTACAGTTCTAGACATATCTTTAATAAAGGAGTTTATATCAACTTTATCAAAATTGGCCTGAACTTTACCAGATTCTAATTTACTAAGCTCTAGTAAATCTCTAACCATTCTTTCCAATCTATTTGTTTCTTTGAGCAGCGTTGAGCAGCTTTCAGGAACATCCGAAGGCGAAATCATACCATCAACTATAGACTCTAGATTGCCTTTCATTATAGTAAGCGGTGTTCTAAATTCATGAGATACATTTGACACAAAATCTTTTCGCATCTGTTCTAGAGCTTCTTTTTCACTTATATCTTGTATGAGGATTACCATACCAATAGCCTTATCTGAATCTAGGCTAATTGGCGATAAGGAAAAGTTAAGTGTTTTATTAAGAAATTTCCTTGAAATAGCTTCCTTCCTATTATTAGTCATGGAGTCTTCTATAAAGCTTTCTAGATCTAAATCTCTTAGTGCTGTTTTAATATCAATATCTAATTTGCTTACGTTACAGTATAAAAGTCTTGCAGCGGAAGCATTAATATTTATTACCTCAAGATTAGTATCTAAGGCAATGATACCATCACTCATGCTGGTTATAATGTTACTAAGCTTTGTTTTTTCTTCAGTCACCTTACTAATTGTATGCTTTAGCTTTAGTGACATTAAATCAAAGGTAGAGGCTAGCTCACCAACTTCATCATCTGAATAAACTTCTGTTTTAATTCCATAGTTGCCTCTTGCCATTTCAAGTGCAGTGGAGTTTATCTTTTTAATTGGTTTTGATATACTTTTAGAAAAATAGTAACCCATAAAACCAGCAATAAATACTTCACCGATAAGAGCTAAAATTAAATATAAAAAGAAGCTATCCATAGAACTTGAAAGATCAGCAATAGAGGAATGTAAAAGTACAACTCCAATTACATTGCCAGTGCTGTCCTTAATAGGTACCGATATTGTCATCATTTCTTCTTGATAATATGGATTTAACAATTCATCGGAGCTTTCAATGCCTTTTAGTCCACTTATTATAAGTGAATTGTAGGCAGCTTTTACAGCTGAAGTATCGATAGAAGTAAAGATATTATTTTCATTTTTAGATATAACTAAGAAATTTTTTTCAGTGTTAACTATCCATGTCTTTGTATTTGGAAAGGATCCTACAATGTTTGCAATGTTTTTGGTATCATCTGAAGCAACATTTTTTTGAAGTAGGGGAGATACAATCTCGGAAATCTCATGAGCATGTTTTTTCATATTATTTCTCTTAACTTCATATATGTTATTTTTAAATATGCTCAAAGCAATAATCCCAATTAAAAGTGTAGAGATCACAACTATAGTTAAAAAACCAAAAGTGAGTTTTAAAGTAATACTTTTCTTAAACATCTTTCACCTCAAATTTATAGCCCAATCCCCAAATGGTTTTAATATCCCAATAGTATTGACCATCTAATTTAAGTTTTGACCTTATTCTTTTAATGTGGGTATCAACGGTTCTGGGATCTCCAAAATAGTCTACTCCCCAAATGCTGTCTAATAGAGAATCCCTTGAAAAAACTGTATTTGGAGAGCTTGCAAGGAGCCATAGTACTTCTATTTCTTTTTTAGTTAAATTAATAAATTGGTTTTCCAGCTTAACGGAGTAATTATTTATATCTATTTCAATAGGAGGATATTTAATTATAGTAGGTAAAGCTTTTTCTGAAGGCTGTATTCTGCGAAGAACTGCTTTTATTCTTGCAACCACTTCGCCAGGGCTAAAAGGCTTTACAATATAGTCATCAGCCCCGTTATCCAGAGATAATATTTTATCAGCATCCTCACTCTTAGCGGTAATCATTATTATTGGAGTATTGGATTGATTTCTAATTAATTTACATACTTCCATCCCATTTAGTATTGGCATCATAATATCTAATAAAACAAGTTGAGGTTTATAGAATTCAAATTTATCAATTGCATCTTTTCCATTTAATGCTGTAATGATGCTAAAACCTTCTTTTTCAATATAGGGTTTAAGAATTTTTATAATTTCAATATTGTCATCTGCTATCAAAATATTTTTATTCACAGTATCACCTTCCTTTTGACAAGATCATTATAGCATTCTTAACCTTTGTAAATGTGAAATAATTGTGGACTCCATATAGTTTTTAAATAAAGCAAATCAAAATAAATTGTGATAAAAGTGTGATTGAATTATAAACATCATTTTTACAAACATGACACAATTAGGACACTTTTTTATTCTAAATTTATTTTATTATTGTATTGTACCCAACAGGTACAAATTAAATATATCGGAGGAATTAAAATGAAAAACAAAAATTTAATCATAGCTTTAACAATGACTATCGCAGTAGGTATAGGAGCAACAGCATATGCAAGTACAGGATCAACTAATGGAACTAACAACACTATTAGCACTCACCAAAGGGTTGGACTTGCAAGGGTTACAGGTACAAGAGGATATGATTACGTACAGTCAATTTTGAAAAATAATCTTGGAATGACAGATAAAGAAATAACAGATGGACTTAACTCAGGAAAGACCATGTATGATTTAGCAAAGGAAAAAGGCATGACAGAAGAACAATTTAAAGCAGCATTGCTTGAGGAAAGAAATAAAGCTGTAGATAAGGCTGTTGCAGATGGAAAAGTAACTAAAGAAGAAGGAGTCGCAATGAAAGAAACATTGAAGAATAATCTAGAAAGTTGCACTGGAATTCCAGGTGAAAGAATGGGTAATGGAGGAAGAGGAAAAGGCCAAATGGGTCATGGAGCTAGGGGAACAGGAAACTGCTATACAAATAATAATGTAGAGTAATAAGAATAAAGGAGAATGGAATTTAGTAGTCCATTCTTCTTTGCTTGGCGTAATAATTTGGTAATTAAAAAGCTTGACATTTACAATTGAATTGATATAATTATATCAAAGATATACCCATGGGGGGTAGGGGTAAAATATTCCTACTGTAGTTATCTTAAAATTTTTATATTAGTTAGGTAGTAAAATATTATCATTTTAATTTAAAAACAATAATGAAATAAATATACAATTAAATATAAAAATAGGAGGGAATTATGAGTAAAGTAATAAATAGTAATGAATTTCAAGAGAATGTCTTAAATAGTGGTGAACCAGTGTTAGTAGATTTCTTTGCACAGTGGTGTGGCCCATGTAAAATGGTTGCTCCAGTTTTGGAGGAATTAAGCATTGAAATGGAGGGAAAAACTAAAGTATTTAAGGTTGATATAGATACAAGCAGCGATTTATCTCAAAAATATGGCGTTATGGCTGTACCAACATTAATGATTTTTAAAAATGGTGAAGCCGTTGACAAAATGGTAGGTTTTCAACCTAAAGAAGTATTAAAGTCAAAATTAGATCAATATTCAAGGTAGGTGAAATTTAAATGATCAATATCACTAAGAAGGCAACTGAAAAATTAAATGAAGCTGTACAAAAAGCTAATAGTCCTGAAAAAATAATGTTAAGGGTAACCTTTGCAGGTTATGGCTGAGGAGGCCCTAAATTAGGAGTAACTCTGGATGAGTTAAAGAATGATGACGATGTAGTTGTACAAGTAGGAGATATAAAAGTTGTTTATGATTCCATGCTTGAACCATATGTAAATGGTATAGTTATTGATTATTCAAATAACTTCTTTAATCGAGGATTTTCTGTAAGTGGAGGAAGTTCTTCATCTTGTTAATAGATGAAAAAGTAAAGTGCAACATCAATAAACAGTGAAGAATGTAGATTGATTATCTATTTGTTTTGGTAATAATGCTAAGCATAGAGGTTTTAATATTTTAATGGTAAATACAAAAAACTATTGACTTGAATATCTATATATCGTAATATATAGATATAGTGATTAAGAGTTATATTGTAACTAATTCTAAAGATTATAAATAAAAAGGATGATGATTTATATGTTTTCATTTTTCACTAGAAGTAAAGTAAATTCAATAAATGTTAATGAGTTAAAGGATTTATTAGGGAGAATAAATTTAATAGATATAAGGGAAACTTATGAATATAAGAATGGTCATTTACCAAAAGCTAAGAATATTCCTATGAGTAAAATACTATCAGAACCAGATAAGTATTTAAATAAGGATAAGGAATATTATATAATTTGCCAGTCTGGTGGAAGAAGCACAAGTACCTCTAGAAAGTTAAAAGCCATGGGTTTTAATATAGTAAATGTATCTGGAGGAACTGGCAGTTATACAGGAGCACTAGCAAGATAATAATTATAAAGATATTTAATAAATTTAAAATGTAATTTGAGGAGTTGTTAATATGACAAAAGCATCAGAATATCATAAACAAGGATATACATGTGGTGAGGCTATAATAAAAAGCTACAATGAAGAGCATAATACTAATATACCAGTAGGTCTCGGAAGCAGTATGGGGACTGGGTATACGGTAGGAAGTTTATGCGGAGCGGTAGGAGCAGCAGCAGTAATAGTAGGCTCATTAAAGGGAAGAGAAAGCAATGATGAAACAAATGAGGCTAGAAAGTATACAAAAGAGTTAATGATGAACATAAAAGAAAAATATGGAACAGAACTTTGCAGGGATTTAAAGAAAAATGGTGTTAGTTGTGCTGAAATTATAGATTACACATATGAAACTTTAAATAAGATACTTTAAAGGATAGTTTTCTTTTAGTTATTATATCGCTATATATAGATATTACGATTATACAAAGCTTCTAAAGAGGAGGAAAAAACTATGGATAAGGATATTAGTAAATATATTCAAACGGCAGAAACACTTAAAGTACTAGCACATCCAGTAAGAATCTGTATAGTAAAGGGTTTGTTAGATAATGGAGAATGTAATGTTAGTCATATGCAAAACTGTTTAAATGCTCCTCAGTCAACTATTTCTCAGAATCTACAAAAACTTAGAACTGCGGGAATAATTGAAGGTAGAAGAAGTGGTCTTGAGATATATTATAGAGTTTGTAATGAAAAAGCAGCTGAACTAATCAATATGCTTTTAAGCGGAGAAGAATAGATTATTATAATATTTAGATTTGGAGGGAATGTATATGAAAAAAGTATTAATTGTTGGTGGAGTAGCCGGAGGGGCATCTGCTGCAGCAAGACTTAGAAGACTTGATGAAAATGCAGAGATAGTGTTGTTTGAAAAAGGTGAATATATATCCTTTGCTAACTGTGGATTACCTTACTATATAGGAGAAACTATAAAGGAAAGAGAAAAACTATTAGTACAAACTCCTGAGGCTATGAATGCAAGCTTTAATATTGATGTTAGAGTGAATAGTGAAGTTGTAGCAGTAGATACTAAAAATAAAAAAGTAAAGGTTAATAGCAAAGATAAGGGTGAGTATGAAGAGAGCTATGACTATTTAATTTTATCACCAGGGGCATCTCCTGTTAAGCCTCCTATACCAGGAATACAAAGTGACAAGATATTTACACTAAGAAATGTACCTGATACTGATAGAATAAAAGCTTATGTAGATAAGGAAAATATAAAAAATGCTGTTGTTATTGGTGGAGGATTCATCGGAGTTGAAATGGCAGAAAACCTTAAAGAGAGAGGTTTAAATGTTGCTCTAGTTGAAGGAGCGCCGCATATATTAGCACCTTTTGATTCAGAGATGGTAACTTTTGCAGAGAAGGAATTAGAAGACAACGGTGTTGGAATTGTACTAAATGATGGAGTTAAGGAATTTAAGGAAGAAGGAACTGGCTTAAATGTAGTTCTAAACAGTGGCAAAGCTTTATATGCAGATATAGTTATACTTGCTATAGGAGTAAAACCAGATACAGCATTCTTAAAAGAGACAGGAATAGAATTTGGTCCTAGAGGTCATATAATAGTAAATAATAAAATGGAGACTGGTGTAGAAGGTGTATATGCTGTAGGAGATGCTATTGAAGTAGTGGATTTTGTAAATGGAAGTAAAACTGCCATTGCACTTGCCGGACCAGCAAATAAACAGGGAAGAATTGCAGCAGATAATGTATCAGGTCTAAATTCAGTTTATAAAGGAACTATGGGAACATCTATAATAAAAGTATTTGGATTAACAGGTTCAAGTACAGGAAATAACGAGAGAACATTAAAAGCAAAGAATATACCTTATAAGGCTATATACCTTCACCCTAATTCAAGTGCTGGGTACTATCCAGGTGCAGCACCAATGACAATAAAGCTTCTTTTCAATAATGAAGGAAAAATATTAGGAGCACAAGCCTTTGGATATGTTGGAGTAGATAAGAGAATAGATGATATAGCAGTAACTATGAGGCTTGGAGGCACAATTTATGATTTGTCAGAGCTAGAGCTTGCATATGCACCACCTTATTCTTCAGCTAAAGATCCTGTAAATATGGCTGGATTCATCGCCGAAAATATTCTAACAGGTAAAGAGGAAGTAATACTTCCAGAAGATATAGATAATAGAGATAAAAACAATACTCAGGTTGTAGATGTAAGAACTGAATTAGAAGCTAGTAATGGTGTTATAGAAGGCTCTATAAATATACCTTCAACTAATATAAGAGCTAGAATGAATGAGTTAGACAAAACTAAAGAAATATTAGTTTACTGTCAGGTAGGACTTAGAGGATATATAGCTGCAAGAATTTTAAGAGCAAATGGATTTAAAGTGAAGAACTTAACTGGTGGATATAAGACTTACACTATGAGTAAGTTTAAACCAAAGGATGTTGTAATGAATAAGAATGATGAGGGCGGTTCTATGGATTTAAAAGGCAAATCTTCTAATGTAAGTTTGGAAAGTAATTTAAATGAATATAAAGAAGCTGCTGAAGCATACAAAAAAGGAGAATTTGACAAACACCTCGATGCTTGTGGACTATGCTGCCCTGGACCTTTAATGCGTGTTAATTCCACTGTACAAGAAATGAAGGAAGGGGAAGTGTTAAAGGCTACAGCGTCAGATCAAGGTTTCTATGAGGATATAAGATCTTGGTGTGAAAGAACTAATAATGAGTTATTAAGTAGAGAAAAGGATAAAGGTACTATAGTAGCTTATATAAGAAAAGGTAATAAAAAACAAGTGGTTCAAAATAGTGATTCAGTTAACGCTGGAACTATTGCACAGAAAGACAATAAGACCTTAGTTGTATTCAGCGGAGATTTGGATAAAGCTTTAGCATCCTTTATAATAGCCAATGGAGCAGCTGCTATGGGCAAAAAGGTTACAATGTTCTTCACCTTCTGGGGACTTAATATTCTAAGAAAGCATGAAAAAGTTAGTGTTACAAAGGGCTTTATGGATAACATGTTTGGATTTATGATGCCTAGGGGAGCTAAAAGATTAAAGCTTTCTAAAATGAATATGCTTGGAATGGGAACAAAAATGATGCAAATGGTAATGAAGAACAAAAACGTTTCTTCACTAGATGAACTAATTCAAGCAGCTATTGACAGTGGAATAGAAATAGTTGCATGTCAGATGAGTATGGACGTAATGGGACTTAAACAGGAAGAGTTGATAGATGGAGTTAAAGTAGGCGGAGTAGGATATTACCTAGGAGAAGCAGAAGATTCTAATGTTAACTTATTTATATAAAGTAAAATATATTTGGTAGTTTGTTCTAGGATGATGATAAAAATATTTTATCATCAGTGAGAAATTATTAATTCTATTATACTGATTTAGAAACATAATCCAAGAAGATATCGCTAAAAAGTGATAACCTCTTGGATTATATTTTATCATGTTTAAGTAGATATTAAAGAATTAGCGATTAAAACAGATTGAGGGATAAACTGGTTAGAAAGTTTTAGCTGTTGTTTCACTCCCTTATAATGGGGTTAGAAGTTATGTCTTCAACGTAATAATGTTTTACTTTATTTTGACCTAATAATATTTTTAAATTATCCTCTTCTATATTTTCAGCCATGCGGTAGGCAAAGGTAGCCCTAACGTTCCGAGGAGTAAAAGGCTCCTTAAAATCCGCTTCGATAACAGTTAACTTAAATTTTCTCTGATATTCTCTAATAGGGTAGGGATTCCCGGTGCTTGACAGAAATAACGAATTGCAAGAATCTGAATTAGCCAATTTACTTCTAATCATTATATACTCTTTTAAGTCAGAATAGAGCACATCAGGAATGCGGTAAGTAATATAACCGATATCCCTTTTGATATACAACTCTTTTTCCTTCATATTAACCGAAGTAATTGAAAGGTCAAAAATCTCATTCAGCCTAAGTCCTAAGTAGGCAAGCAGTTTTGTTATACATACCTCTCGCAAACCAAAGTTTTGCTGTAGTAGCCCAAGAATAATTCTAAGATTGCTATTAGGCACATGGAGAGGATGTTTTGCTTCATCCACAGGAAAGTAAGGAACATCCAGTGCAACATTCTCTTTTATAAGATGTTTTACATTCTTTAAAAAAGCTAAAAAATAACGGATAGCTCTTATTTTTATATTAATGGTTTTATTATTATTGCCAAAGGATTCTTTACAGAAGTTCTTATAATACTCAATGTGAGCAGGCTTAATATCAGCTAAGCATTTTAACTTAGGATATGCTGCTAATAAAAACCTATCAAATTTATGTAATTCAAGTAATGTTTCTGTATTTGTTTTCTTACTGCGGACCAATGGGCAATCTTTATCAAATAAATACCTTTTAAAATCACCAATAAATTTTTCTAAAATAAAACCTTCATTGGTGAGTTTATCAAATTCCATCCTTATATCTACAAAAGACATTGCTGTTACCACCTAATATGAGAAAGGGGATCATCAGTTGTAGATTTCTTTTTTATATCTTCAACTTTATATCCTTCTTTATTAAGCTCTTCTTTTAAAATATTTAGATGGCAAAGTTCACCCAAGTTACAATTGTCAAACAATACAATTTTCTTTCCTTCTCTAGCAAGCTCCATAATTCTATTCATAGCCTTCTGGTAGTCTGATCTATTATATATTTCTTCTAAATACATTTCTCTAAATTTATCGAATTTCTCTTCAAAAATCCCTTTATCCAGCCAAGCTTTTTTTTGTATCAGCAAGTCAAGAGAAGGTGCAAGTTGCTCTACAAGTAAAGTTCCATCTGGAATGGTATTGCTGTGAGTAGTAGCGAAAATATAAAGCTGCGCATCTACTTCAAAATAATTTTCAAAAGTTCCAAAATAAAATTTGCCTCTCTTCACGTTAAAATCTATGATGTTGCTCATGATTTGCCTCCTAACTTACATTTGTCGAAATCCTAGTGCGTATTATCACTTTATATAGCATTATACCATATTTGTGCAAGAAAGATATACGAAGTTGTAGAAAAAGGTTATTATTATTCCAATAATTAAAGTTTACTTGACACAATAATTTTGTTTAATATATAATTATAATAAGAGGAAAAAATTAAATATATGAAATTCTTATCCAATAAATTTTATTAAAAAAAATGTCTTAAAACCTTGATTTTAAAGGCTTTTAAAAATGGAAGCTTTGAGATAAGAATTAAATATATGAAATTTTTAGGACAAGTTAGAATAAAGTATTACATACGTTTAATATACCACAAATTACCAGTGTATGTGAAATAAAAAATACTAAAGGGAGTGTAGTGATAAGATGAATTACAAAGTTGCAGTCGATGGAGGGAATAGCGGAATTAAAGTAGTCGTAGAAGGTGTACTTGAAATGCTATTACCAAATATAAACGCTTCTAGTACAGTAGATTATAGATTAAATGATGCCTATTCTACATCAAGAAACAAAGGTAAAGATCTTCTTCATGTTCAAATTACGAAGAATTTTGATAAAGGACATAAAGGAACTAAAACTACTATATTTGGAGCCATGGCTGAAAAAATGCAGGGAGATAAAGAAAACAGACAAAGCACTAATAAGTGTAATGATGAAAGACTAATCGAAAACATAATAATCTCTGTTGCATATTCAATCATTGCTTTAAAGATGGAAAATAAAGAGAAGTTGTCACCAGAAATGACTTTCAATGTTGACCTATCTACAGGACTTCCATACCAAGAGTGGTCCGAGGAGTTAAATGGAGAAAAGAAGTTTGATATTTTCAGAAATAATTTATTAGGTAATCACAGAGTATCCTTCTTAAGCCCATACTTTAAGGAACTAGGTGTTGAAAATATTGAAGTTGTTATAAAGCACGTAGATGTTGGGGTAGAGGGTAGTGCTGCTCTAAATGCAATAAGAGCTTTTGCAGAAGATGATATAGATGAGATGACAGATGAAGATTTAATAGAAAAGGCTGTTATAGTAGCAGATATAGGAGCGTTTACAACAGAATTTATAGGTGCTCAATGGGTGCAAGTCAGTGGCGATGATGAAGAGTTAGAATGTGAGTTAAAGGTATTCCCTCATATTTCAAAAGGCATTGATGAGGGTGTAGGTTTGACTATGGACAAGGCTATAGAGAAAATTAAGATAGAATGTGATGATCTAAGAGATAACCTTATAAGAAGGGATATTGAAAGAGCTTACACTACACCAGCTGGAAAGAAAAAAGGACAGGTAGGTTGGATTCCAGGCAAGGATATCAATGTAAATCAGTGGGTATACCCTATGATGGATACTCTTGGTGATTCTATAGCTAGAAAATTCTACGGATTTTATAATACTAGAAGTATCAGAAAAAATATCATCAGAATATATATATGCGGTGGCGGTAGTCAGTTTGAAATATTGGCAAACAAGTTTAAAGAAACTCTTGTAAATGATGGATACTCTGCTGATATGATAGTTACAGTGTCTATGCCAAGTCCTATATATGCTAATTGCTATGGCTACTATGCAGAATTAGTAGATGATGAGGAATAATTATGGCTAGACCAAGATCAAAGCCTTTTAAAGGAGGGGACAAATTTGTTGTCTACCTCCCTTTAGATATAGATGAGGCTACACTTAAACTTATAAATGCGCCTAAATATATATCTCCAGTAGTGGTGGAACTGTTACAGGAAAAAGCTAAAGAAGTTTATAGTGAAAAAAATAGTGAAGATAAAAAGGAATAGTGGTGATTAAAATGGCTGATAACTATGCAAACAGTTCCAAAAGGAAAACATATATTAGGGGCAAAAAAATGAAAATAGAATTATCTATTACTAATTATGTTGATGATGTAATGCTTCAATGGCTTAATTCAAGGGCAGTTGTAACATCATCAATTTGGGAACTTGTTAAAAAAGAAGCCTATAGGGAAGCTGCTATGAATAGTCAAGGTTTAGGTGTATTTAATAATCATATACAGGAAGTGCCAAAAGTAAATACAATAAGTCAAATTGAACAACCCGCATATCAAGATAATCAACCACTGCAAATCAATGCAAGTGAAAGTGCAGATATAAGTAAAACTAATATGGATTCTGATAAAATAAGCAAGAATAGTGAGATTAACTCAGGAGCTGCTGAAGATAAAGATAATGTTCAAACTGAAGATAAAGCTGAACAAGTTGAACATGCAGAACAACAAATAGTAGAAAATAAAGTTACAGAAAATAATAATAGTGAAGAGATAGCTTTTACGGATTCAAAGATCCTAGATGAAGGCAGTAATAAAAAAACAGATGATTCTAATTCAGGAAAACTAGATTTAACTAATAAGTTCAAGAAAAAGAAGAAAGTGTCTACCTTAATAGGTAGCGAAAGACCTTTAAGTGCTATGGAAAAATTGACATTAGGAATAAAAGATTAGTAGAAATCACAGAGTATCAAAGTTAATTTGGTACTCTTTTTTTTCATGCAATTGTAGTTTTGTAAAAAATCCATCCCTTTTAAAATCGTTTAATCAAAGATATTTTAATATTTACTAGCTATCATTATATTTGAATATACGATGGCTAGTACTTATTTTTGAAATGCGACGCAAAACACCGCATAATTCATCTTGAATCATACGGTGCTTAGGTAGATTTTTCGTTTTTTTCAATTGTTGTGTTAAATAAGAAAAATGTGAATCAACTATTGGATATTTCGTCAAAGTTTTAGATTTTTCAAAATTAGTTATAGTTGAGCTTACACATTTTTTCTTGATTGAATCACATCAAATGATAAAAAAGTAAGCTAAAGTAACAGGCAATTGTCTTCTGTAGACAATCTAAGGATTCAATCCACTACGTAAGGACTAGACTTTTTTAAATAGATTATTATGATTTGTGACGACTTCCTCTTATAAGATTATATTTTTTAAAAGCTATACTTTATTTACTTTTTCCATTTTCGTCACTACTCTATGCCACAAGTGTTTCTCCAAGAAACTTCCCTCTACATTTTCTTCCATGTACAGAAACATTTTGTATGGAACAGAAAATGATAGCATATCAGCTTCGAGCATGGGGCGCACTGTAATATCAGTCAAACCCACTACCGCTCTCGGATTTTCCTTCTGTGCTTCGGCGTAGGGAAGAAGAAAAATAGACTGGCACCCTGAGCCAAACGGTATCATCACATTTTCATTTCCTGGTCTATAATAGTTTGCAAGTGTCGTAAGTGCCGATAACTGATTAGTATTAACATAAAACACAATTAACTCAGGTTTTTCCTTGGTAGTATCAATCTGTGATAAAGGTTTAAATATTACATATTGGTAGGGAATATCAGTTATTGGTAAGCAATTAACAAATTCTCCTCCTAGCTCTGGGTTTTTTTTATATCCTTCCCCTTCAAATAGGTCGCTTTTGCCAACTGACAAAAAATATTCAATTCCATCTGGATAATTAGGATATTGCCCAAACCCTAATCCTACTTTACCGCCAGGACATTCTGTCGTTTTGCGTTCAAAAACTGATATTTTCCCTTTTGCTGCCGCAATAAATAACGGAATTATACAGCTCCACTTTCCTTCTTTACTCTGAAGTGCCCCTTCAGGTTTTTCATTGCTAAGCAAAACAGCTACTGGTTCATAATGCAAACTTAATTTTTTAACTAAACAGCTTTCCATATTATTTCCCCCACTTTCCCATTTATTGAATTACAGTTCCTAAATTAAGTAAAGACTATAACTTATGTCAATTTATAATTTTAATTGTCATGACAACCAAAATCATAAAAAATAGCTACCTAAGACTATCATATATTTGATTGAACTATTTGAACTTCTATGCCATCTGGATCATCTACAAAGAAAAATGTAGATGATGGTAATGGTGAAATTGGTCCTCTTTTTATTGGAATATTATTATTTTTTAAAAGTTCCATGGCCTCATCAAGTGATTTAACTTCGAAACCAATAGAAAGTCTTTCAGCTCGAGCAGGAATATTTTGTTTTTTATTATATATCAATTCTACTTTGGTGCCATCATTTTCTCCAAGCATTACAATTTCAGTATCTTCTCCAACCTTGAATTGTTCTGAAATTTTTAATCCAATTATCTCATGATAGAATTTCAGAGATTTCTCCATGTTACTCACATTTAATGTTATCCAGCAAAAATTCATAATCTTATCTCCTCCTCTAAATTATCTTATATTATTTCTTTGTTATAGAATTCTAATTAATAGTTATTATATTTTTTTATCTATCCACTTTTGCAGCTGCATTTTTAGCATATTTGCGGACCTTGCTTAAGTCGGTTTCGTTTGGGTGCTTTCGATTGATGAATACCCAAGACTGCCCTTTACAAGTAAATGGATCATCAACAACCCTTATTCCTTTATTCTGTATCATCTCTTTTATGTCCGTACCAATTTTAGATTCCCCTCCATATGTGGCAAAGATAGCTACGTTTTTTATCATTTTCGCATCTAGTCGGTCAATGAAAGAGCGTGTCCTTTTATTTGCTTTTCCAAAATATATTCCATCTCCAATGAAAAGTAAGTCGACAGGCTCAGAAAAAGAAATAGGGTCTTCTCCTAACTGTTTAGCTTGGATATTTAGCGTATCAGCTATTGCACGTGCAAGTTTTTCTGTATTACCTGTTGACGAGTGATAAAATACTTTGATATTCATAGTTTCTATATTAACCTCCATTTTATCAAGTGAAACTTGATTCAGGTGGGGTTTAATCCCCATCTAAATCTTAATTGAACTTATACCCTCAAGGGCGACAGTGGCTAGACATCAGATAAACTCTGGATTTCTTGTTTCAAAGAAGTGAAAATTCATCCTTTTGCTCTGTGCTGCGTTCAAGTATTCCGCTAAATGCAACACCTATCCGATTTATTTAATTATAATGGACAACTAAGATATTTTGCTTTGTATTGCTCTAAGAATAAAGGATGAAAAATCACTTGGCTTTCGACCTAATATCCATGTTAAAACATTGGGATTACCCACAAATCCATGTTCATTATAATGTTTAAACATTTTTAATAGTGAATTTACTTTATACTCTCCCACTCCAAATTTTTTTAATTGTGCCTCAAGCACTTCGTCTTCAGTCGTTTGAACTTTAATTTCATGCCCAAAATGTTGTTCCATAGCTGCTACCATATCAGATAAAGATAAATTTTCAGGTCCACAAAGTTCATATGTAACACCTGTATGACCTGGGGTTGTAAGAATTATAGCTGCAGCTTCAGCTACTTCATCTAAGTCAACCATATTCATACGAGTTTCTTTAGTAAAAAACTTTTGTTGGAATACGCCTTTTTCAGTAAGTGATTTCCAAGACTCAAATATATTCTGCATTATTACT
This sequence comes from Clostridium magnum DSM 2767, assembly GCF_001623875.1. GTDB lineage: Bacteria > Bacillota > Clostridia > Clostridiales > Clostridiaceae > Clostridium_AM > Clostridium_AM magnum. The sequence continues at coordinate 1,000,620 of NZ_LWAE01000002.1, forward strand.
GCAGGCTGAATAATAGTATATGGAATTCCTGAATCTACCAAAACCGCTTCAACCATAAGCTTTTTCTGATGATGCGGCATATCTTGAAGTACAGAATGCAATACTGAATGGAATACGAAATGCTCTACTTTGGCTGATTGAGCAGCTTTTATCATCATTTTTCCTATCTCAACTTCAAGTGGATTTAAAGCAGAACAAATGTGGTATACAGCATTAACTCCTATAAATGCTTCATCTACAACCTTTTGATCCATCATATCTCCTGCAATTACTTCCATCTCACCTAAAGCTTTAATTTCCTGAATTTGTTCAGTTTTATAAACGAAAGCCCTAATTTTCTCTCCTTTAGATAATAAAGCCTTAATTATTGCGCGACCAGTTTGCCCATTTGCTCCAGTTATAAGTATCATACTAATATCTCACCTTTCTATATCATAGTAAATTCTTTGATAACAAATTAAGTAAAGAGGTTAATTCCTTCAATTGATCATTCCCAAGTCCAGACATTAACTTAGCAATTATGGTGTAGTGTATAGGCAAAATTTCCTCCAACATACATAATCCTTTTGAGCTTAGACGAACTAAATAACCTCTTTGATCACAAGGATTTGGTATTTTCTCAATGAAACCTTGATTTTCAAGACCAGCTATTAATCCTGTCATAGTACCCTTAGTAACTTCAGCTTTTTTACTAAGTTCTATTGGAGATAACTGATAATCACTCTGTCGATACAGCAGCATTAAAACTGTAAATTTTCCTTCTGAAATCCCATACTTAGAAAAATGTTCGTCAAGTATTTTTGAAATATCAGAAGCTGTCCTGAGAAGTGCTATACAACTTTCGACTGCCTCTACATTTATACCCGAAAATCGACTAGAATATTCATTTAAAATCTCTCGTTTTGGTATATCTCTAAGACTAAATTTAAAATCCTCCACAATAAAACCTCCTTATTTATATAGTAAGCCACCTTACTACATTTGTAAAGATATATTTTGAAAAAAAATTATATAACAATAACTTATAAATTTTGAATACGTATTTTGAACTAATAGGGATAATTATAATTGTAACTATATTTTGGAGTAATACAATTTGATTTATACTATTATGAAATTCAACTTTAGTTGAAATGTTCTTTGCTTTGAAGAAAGCTAAAGACCGCATGCATATAACGGCCTTATTTCTGATAAATTAAACTAACTCTATTTCATTTACAGTTATTATTAAAAAACGATCTAATCATTCTAACACCACTTTACAAGAAAATTAACTAACTTCATCTAAATAGATTAAGGAATTAATTGCCTCTAAGGTTTCTTCATTAATTTTTCTCTTTTGAAGCTTTTGCACGAAAGTGCTTAATATTAATTCTTTTGATATTTGGTAAGAGATAGCATTTTTAATTTCTTGAGGACTTTGAAATTTATATTTAGAAAAAGACTTATGAATAAAAGGCAATACGATTACAAAGCTATAAGCGATAGCCAGTAAATTAGTATAATTTTCTATTGCCTTCTTATTTCTTACCATGTAGTTACCAAAAGACCAAAAAAACTTATGTTGATAGAAAAACACTTCAATATTCCATCTAAATTTGTATGTAAAAAATGGAATGAGTGTTGGCTTTTCTTTATCAGCTTCACTTTCATCTACAGTATAGTTTTTAAAAGTTTGTATATCTGATGGCTCTATCGAGCAAATATAAACTCTTACAGATGAGAATTTATCTACATCTGTAGTTGTTACTGTTGCTATAACAGGTTCATTAAACAAATTTGTTAAAACCTTTTTAGTTGCAATATAGTAGTCATTCTCTTTAGTGTAGTCAAAATCTCTAATATTGAGTTTTAAACCTTTCTTTCTTGGGCGTCCTCTTTTTCCAGTAGGTTCTGGACATAAATCATACATACTTGTATCAGAACGTACTGTCCCTATGATAGAAAGATTGGTATATTCTTTCAATATGTTTAAAAAAGGTCTTTTAGTGTACCAACTATCGCATAACACTATAACTTGACAGTCTAATAGTAATGGCATTATGTTTTGTATCATCTTAGCTGCTATTTCAAGTTTGGTTTCACTTTTGTCATAAAGCTTATACCCAACTGGCAATGTAAGATATTTGATTTTACCACAAAAGCGTATAGGGATACTTATAACCAATGATACAAAGCAGTGGCCATTTAAGAAAGAGGTACCATCATGTTTTGTATGGTCAAAAAGTTTACCGTAACAATCAAACTTATCTCCAAACTTAGCTTGAAGGGTGTCATCTGTAATTAAGAAGATAGTTATAGTAGACTTAAGCTCTTCGGGAATAAGTGAGATTGCTATTTTTACTGTTCCAAACATTAAGCTCTCTATCGAGGAGCTTGTATAGGATAAAAAATAATAAAAGCTATTAAGAACCTTATGCCAATACTTTTTGATAAAATTGTCATATAAAAATTTTATAGAGCGAACTTCTTGAGTTGAAAGCATAGCAGTAATCAGTAAAATAAATATATGAAAGCTCCGCTTATTAAAAATGGAGCGATATTCACTTAAATAATTTTCTGTTGTTTTAATTATTGATTTTTCGTCAATACTAATCATAGTACCAGATACCTCCTATCAGTGCTGGATTGCTCAAGATTAGTATTGATAATTATGAGGTATTTGGTACGTTGTATTTTTTGGTAATTCTAAATTACTTGTAAAGTGGTGTCATTCTAAAATAAGCTGTAGTAAATTACTTATATGCTTTATATAAGAATATAAATTTTTCTATTTTTAAACATCGAATTATTTAATTTTCAAAGAACAACATTCGTATTTTCAAAATAAAAAGTTACGTCGTCTAATTTTCATATTTTGAACTAACTTTTTTATAAAAGTAATAGATTATTATCTAATCAAATACTTTAGTTTTGTTCAAAATGTAGCTTTGAAAAAAAGTTAAACTTTTTGTAAAAAAGTCGTGCCCTCTATAAGAAAGTTAAACCATTTAGAAATAAAGTTCGATCAATTTTTTTACAAAGCTACACAAATATATAAAATTATTAATGAAACAGAGCTGGAGTGCTAAAAGTGTTATTTACAATACAATCGTAAAAATGTGTTTGATTAAATAAATTTGTTGTGTTATAATAATTTATATAATAGAACTATTAATTATTGTTCTAGAGATTTTTGCAAATGCTTCATAGTTGGGATTTTAACAAATACAAAGGAGTGAAAGGCTATGACTTTAAACACAATTCTTACTCTCTTTGTGCCATTTTCAATTCTGTTATTAATATCTAAGCTTGCAAAGGGGAGTGTTATTAGGGAAAGGAAAATAGAACCTGATAATGCTGTTCAAGAAGCTGATACTGTTACTAACTTATCTAATGAAGGAATGACTGAATACACCAGAGCTATGAGCTATGATTTAGGCTTTAATAGAGTGGGTGTAAAGTTTAGTAGGCAGCAAGAATTAAAGCGAAAGGGATTACCTGCAGATGAGGAAATTTACTTAGAGAAATGTAAGATGTTAGACGAAAAGTTCTCAGAGGCTATGAAAAACTTAATACCACTTAGGCTGCTCAAGAGCGAGCAAACACTAAAAAATAAGACTATTAGGGTATTCATAGACACTATGAACGATACAAAAGTCTTAGCCAGAGACGATTCTGCAATGCTAGAACTAGATTTGAACACAGTGTATAGCAAAATAGCAGGAGAATTTGTATTGATCAATCTCGACAAGGAGGGTGAGGATTTAAAAATAAACTATGTACTAGCTGATAGTAGTAAAAATAGCAGTAAAAAAACAATTTAAATTAACAGGAGGAAAAAAAGTATATGAAGCATTTAAAAAACGTAGTTGGAGCATTTCTTGTAGCATTATTTCTATCAATTGGTGTTGGTACAACAGTAGCACCAGTTCAAGTACATGCAACAGACTTAAATCAAACGGTAAATAGTATAAAAAGTTCTGGTGGTGGAGTATTAGGTAGTGATACTAAAAACAAGGTAACAGGTCTTTCAAAAGATGCTACTGATATCGTTGGAATTATAGTTATGGCAGTAGTAACAATCTCTGGTTTATGGTGTGCTGTGAAGTTCGCTGGGGCTGGGGACAACCCTTCTGCTAAATCAGTGTTAAAGGGAGCTATCATAATGCACGTTCTAGGACTTGTGTTCCTAGCATCATATTTCGGATTCGTAAGCTTCTCATTCAAGAATCTTAACCTATTTAAATAATCAAAAGTGTTTTAAAGGATATAGTTTGGGCTATGTCCTTTAAAAAAACAAAATTACGCCTAAAATATTGAAAATACAATCGTACAGTTAGATTTTAATATATAAATTTATTGTTAAGAGGTGAAAAGATGGCACATCCTATTCCAAAGGAATTAAAAGGAGAGGAAAGAATTTTATCCATTCCAATTATCAATGTTCATTTAAATAGAAAAGGATTGATTTATAACGGAGCAGTTACACTTTTATCAGTTATTTTAGGAAAGCTGATTAGCTTTTGGCTGTTCTTAGCATTATTCATAATTTTGAATCTTATAGCTTATCCACTGGCGCATATGAAAACACCTAAAACACGATTTGAGGGTGGCAATGTATCATTGGATAAATACCTGTTAAGAAAATTTAAGTACAACAAATTTAAGCAAAACATTTATATAAGAAAGAGAGGAAGGTAAATGGGCCTTTTATCAATAGTTAAGGGAATAGTTTTCTTCTTAGTTTTTGCAGCAATAGTTTTTTCTGTAGTATTGCTAGTGTTTGATGGGAAAATACCTGCTTTAAATAAAGCAAAGAACAATAATAACAAGAAAAATGATAGTAAAGGGGCTAAAGGAACTTCTAATAAATCAAAGGATGATTCTAAAAAAGGAGAAGTAAAGATAGCCACAACTCAGGAGTTTTTGGATTTTGAAGACATTCAAATATTCAATAAAGATAACCCAATGGGGATTATAGTAAGAAATAACAAAACTGAGTTTATAGGAATTGTTGAGGTTTTTGGAATTAACTACAATCTGCTATCAGTTGAAGAAAGAGAAATCTTAGAAGTATCCTTTGGTAAATTACTTAACGGTATAGATTATCCAATACAGATTTATGTTCAATCTAGAAAATTAGATATCGACAAGTATGAGAACAGATATGAGGCTAGACTAGGAGAGATAAAGAAGAATATAGATAGTTTAACCAGCAGATACAATTTTGCTACTGAAAATAATGAAAATGGTGAGAACAATGCTGTAATTGTGGAGCTTGCAGATAAGATTAATAAACTTACTAATCAGTATAACTACGGTGAGGAAATTAAAGAATACATGATGGCTAGAAGTAAACAGAAAAATATTCTGGAGAGAAAATACTACCTAGTTATAACTCACAAACATAATAACAAGATGTTTGAAGAAGCACTTACCTACGAAGAACTTTTGAAAAATGCTTTCTTTGATATAGCAAATAAAGCTAATTCTATAATAAGTTCCTTGCAAAGATCTAAGCTTGGAGGAAAGATGTTAAATGCAGTTGAACTAGCGGAGGTACTATATTCTGCTTATAACAAATCCGAAAGCAGTATCTATAAAATCAGCAATGCTCTTAAGTCCCAATTCTCACATCTATATACAACTGCAACACCTGTAGAGCTAAAGACAATAGCAAGACAGATTGATGAAGTTGAAAGAATGAAGGATGAGGAATTAAGAAAGCTTAGAGAGTTACAGGAAAAGGAACAGGAAGAGGCTGAAGGGTATTATGACTTGGATGTGAACTACTCACCGCTTACAGAAGCGGGAGCTTCCTATAGGCTTAAAAAGCCACAAGGGTAACGGTTGTCCCAACCGCTTTTGATTTTTATGTTAAGGACAATCTTAATCCTTCATTATTTATATTTACACTAGCGTTAAAGTCCCTTTGATGAGTAGTTTCACACTTACTGCAAGTCCAATCTCTAACAGAAAGGGATTTAACTTCTTTATTTATTGCACCACAAACAGAGCATAGCTGACTACTTGGAAAATAGGTATCGACCTTCTTAAAGGTACGCCCATACCACTTAGCTTTATACTCAATCATGGTAAAAAACTTACTCCAAGAAACGTCACTTATACTTTGAGATAAATCATTACCTTGTATCATTGATTTTATGTTAAGCCCTTCTACACTTATAGTTTGGTTTTCACATATAAGTTTAGTTGAAAGCTTTTGCAAAAAGTCAAATCTACAGTTAGCAACCTTTTCATGTAATTTTGCTAGTTTTATTCTTATTTTATGATAGTTAATACTACCCTTAGTCTTATAGGATAACTGTCTTTGTAGTTCCTTAATTCTATTAAGGTATTTGGTTAGAAACTTAGGATTAGGAACTTCTTCACCACTTGAAAGGGTTGCGAAGCACTTTACCCCCACATCTATGCCAACTGATTTAGTAAGCTTTGGCATGGGTTCAGTATTTACATTACAGCAAATACTAACAAAGTATTTACCTGTATTGGTTTTGCTTATAGTAGCATTAACTATTTTTCCTTGAATTTCTCTATGGTTAATAAACTTCACTAAACCAACTTTAGGAAGTTTTATGTGATTACCTTTTATTTCAATATTATTATGACTGTAGGTGGTTTTATAACTTTGAAAGTAGTTATGTTTACTTTTAAACTTTGGGAAACCACTACCTTTAAAAAAGTTTTTATAGCTAGTCTCAAGTTTTTTAAGAGTTTGTTGTACTGCTACAGCGTCAGCTTCTTTAAGCCAAGGATACTGTTCTTTAAGGTTAGGAAGCATAGATGAACATTCTTTATAGCTTAACTGTTGTTTGTATGTATTATAATGTTCTTTTTTTAAGGCTAAGAAATAATTATAAATAAATCTAGTACATCCAAACATTTTATTTAAGAATATTTCTTGTTCTTTATTAGGTTTTAACCTAAACTTAAAGCCTTTTTCCATAGTATCACCACCTATGATAATTATACCATTTTTTTATTTCAAAAAACAGTTGTAAGTATTGGAAATATAGGGTTTAACGCAATTCACCACCCACTTTAGAAGATAGGTGTACTTTTACCGGTTTTAGATAAAATTGGATATATGAAAGGAGTAATTTATGGGCTTATTCAGTAAGAAGAAAGATAAGAAGCAGCAATCAGTGAAAGAAAATAATAAGGGTTCCAAGAAAGATACAAAAGGTAAAGCTAATGAAGATATATCAGAGAAAATAGAACTTAATGATGAAAATTCAAATGTATTCCTTAAGAATAAAAGGTCACTTAAAGACCTTATAGCTCCAGAAAGTATAGATTTTACGGTAGATCACAGATATGCAGAAATTGGAGATAAGAACTACATGAAGAACTTTTATGTTGGACTTCTCCCTAATAGCGTTAATTTCGCAAGTTTTCTACATGGTCTTTACAATTTTGGAACAGTAGATACTTCAATCTTTATCAGACCAATAGATAATGAAACTGCAAAAGCTGATTTATCAAAGCTTAGAACTAATCTTGAAATGGAGTACCTGGACAACGGAGGTAGTACAAACAGAGCGGATGATATGGCTTCAAAGGTTGCAGAAGCTAGAAGACTTAGGGAAGAAGTACGTGATGGTTTAAACAAAATATATGAAGTAAGTATTCAAGGTACTTTATATGAAGATGATTTAAGAACTTTGAAAAACAGTACTGACCAATTAAAGGAGATGCTTTCCCAACAGGATATAGGACTTAAATCCGCTACTTACTGTCAAGAAGAAGCTTTCACTTCAAATAAGCCTCTAAATGACAATAAACTTGGTGAGTGGCACACATTTGATAAGCGTTCCTTAGCTTGTGTGTTTCCTTTTACATCAAATAATATAAATCATCCTAATGGTGTGCCAATCGGCTTCAACATGGACAACGGTTTACCAATTTTCTATGATACATTTCATAGGGGCTTAGACAATTACAATATGGTTATATTCGCTAAGTCAGGGGGAGGAAAGAGTACCTTTATCAAAATGCTTGCTGCTAGAAGCTCAACCTTAGACAATGTGCAGAATATAGCACTCGATATCGAACCAGAATATCGAGACATAGCAGATACTCTTGGGGGGGTCAATATAGATGTGGGCTCAATGTCAACAACTATAATTAATCCTTTTGATATAGTAGTGGACATTGTAAAAGATAAGCTCACAGGAAAGCTAGTAGAGAAAATATTACTTTCTGATAAAATCAACGGAGTTACATCCATACTTATGACCATGGCAAAGGGGCAGACAGAAAACAATCTTTACTATGGTGACATGACAAGAATGATAATCAAGCAGATAGTTAAAAAGTGTTATGACGATTTAGCAATTACAGAAGATCCTGCAAGTCTTTATAGGAGGGCAGATGACCAATTAGTAGGGGATAAGATAGTTGGAGGTTTAGTTAAAAAGGAAATGCCAACTATCAGTAAGTGGTACCAGACACTAGAAAAATGTCCAATGAGAATACTAATTCAACATATGAGCCTTACTTTGATTACTTACTAATGGTAATGAGAGATTACTGTAGATATACCAATGGTGGATTCACCTGTTTTGATGGCCAAAGCACAGTAACTTTAAACTATGAAATACCATTTATAAATTTTGATTTATCTACTTTAAATGAGAAGTCTGAGTTACCACTAGCTCAACACATACTATGTGACTTTATATGGGAGCAGTTAGTAAAACGTAACAATTCCTCTCATAAAATAAGAGTCCTAATAGATGAAGCCTGGAGACTTGTAAAAATACCAGAAGCACTAGAGTTTTTAGATAAGATGTTTAGAAGAGCTAGAAAGAAAAATACTTCAACTGTTGTTATTTCACAGCAGTTTCATGAATTCTACAGTGAAGGAACAAAATCTATTATTAAAAATGCTGATACTAAACTATTCCTACCACCAGATGCAACTTCTGTAAAAGATATTCAAGAGGTATTCCAGCTAACAGAAGGAGAAGCGGAGTTCTTAAGAACTTGCCGAAGAGGGGAAGGATTGCTAAAAGTAAATAATATATCAGCAAAATTGGAGATTGAAATTCCTCCAGTAGAAATGGAATTCGTTGAAACTAATCAAAATAACAAACATGAAAGGCAAATGGAGAAGCAAAAGGTAGGTGTTGCTTAGTATGAAGCAATTTGCAAAGTATCTTTTAGATAAATATAAAAAAATAAATAAGAAACAATTTGTTATTACTTTTGGATTAGCTTTATTAATAACAGTAGTATTCTCACCACATGCTTTAGCTTCAGCAGATAAGCCCAATATAGGAGAAAGAATTCTAGCCGGAATGGTTAATGCTATGGCAGAGGGGTTAAATGCAATAGTATCAGGCTTAGGCACTATTGATAAATTATTATTCAATGTAGGTAATGAAAAGACAATGGGATTAACTTTGCTAGCAAATGATAAACTATCAACTTATATTTTTAGAGTATATCAGGATATTTTGTCATTAGCAGCTTTGGCTTTTGTCCCTATGGGGTTGGTAATAGGAGTTGATTTTGTAAGAAGTCAAGATAATGCTCAGCATAAAGCAATATTAAAAGAAAAGCTTCTTAGATTCGTATTAACATTCATTTTATTAACTTCAATGCCTGTAATTATGGACATGCTTTTTACTGTTAACAATGAATTGGTTAAGTTATTTAATGCTATGGGGCAGACAGTATTACAGGGAAGTGGAGTAGAAATAAAGAAAGGCTTCTTAGTTGAAGCATTCCAAAAGAAAGCATTAGATGGAAGTTTACTTGATGCATGTATTTATATGATGACTGTTGTTCTAAATGGATGGCTAGTTTTCTACTACATGATAAGGGATTTGACAATAAGTTTCTTATTCTTGTTATTCCCTATAATTGCAATTTTTTATCCTTTCCAGAAGGGAAAAGTTGTTGGTTGGTTTAAGGAAATGTGCTCAAATATCTACTCTCAAGTAATTCAAGCGGGAATCATGGCAATTATACTTGGGATGTGTGCTACAATGAGTGACTTTGGAAAAGTAGATCAGCCTACAACTATGTATCAATCTTTATTTGCCTTAGTTGCATTTGCTTCAATCATACCAATGACATCCGTTTTAAAAAGAATGGTTGGACTAGAAGGAAATGTTGGTGCAGCTTCTAGTATGGCTGGAGTGGGTGCATTGATGGGTGCTATGGCACTAGCAAAAGGTGCTACTACATCAATAAAACAAGGTGTAGGTAACATTAGAGAAGGTAGAGCAGAGTTAAAAGATTTAAATGCTCAGGAACAAATGCTTAAAAATAATGTATCTACTGAAAGTTCAGTAGACAATAAGGAGTTATCTCCAATACATGCACAACCTCAATTAAACATGGAGCAGATTCAAAGCAAAAGGGCTGAAGCTAGAAGAAAAATAACACAAGGTGCAGTAAATCTAGGTGGGTCAGCTTGGGTAGGTAGCACGTGGGGAATTGGAGGAAGTGTGTTAGGTGGTAAAGGTGCAGCTGCAGGTGTAGCAGCAGGTGTTATGGCTGGTGGATATGTTGGAGATAAGGCAGGTAAAAAGGCTTATGATGTAGGAGCTAACCTTAAAGAAAAAGGTCAAGATATCGCATTTGGAGTTGGAGTAAGACCAGACTTAAACGGAATCACTGAAGGCAATGAGCAGATATTTAAAGGTGGGTTAGCACATTCAATAGCAACAGGAAATTTTAAAGAGGACTTTGGTAACTCTATTTCAACGATAAAAGGTAACTTATCTAATATGAAGGAAAATGTGAATGGTAACTATATAAAGACAAAAACATTAAAAGATCTTCAGGGTATTAGAACTAAAGAAGATAAAGAATTGATTGCTAATAGATATGCGGGAGTAGATAACGAAATATTTGACAAAGATCCTGAGTTCCAAAAACAGGAGCAAGTAGCAATGGCAACTAAAAAGAGGTATGAAAGGTTAGGACAACATGACAAGGCATTTAGAGCTTATGCAAAGCATACTCCAACGAGAAATTCACCAGAAGAATTAGAAAAGATAGAAGGTTTAATGATGTATAGAGATAAGGATATGTCTGTAGCCTATACCCAAAAGGAAGTTGAAGTAGATGTGAATGGTAAAAAGGAAAAGCAAATTCAAAGGGAAGTTCACTGGACAGGCACAGGAGATCCAAGTATTGTTTATCCTCAAGTTCAGCCAATAACATTCAATGATGGTAGTACAGATTTAACATCCGATAGAATTAGAGAAATATATGATGTATCTCAAAGCTATGCCGATAGCGTGGTTCCTATAACTGAAAACTCAAGTAAAGAAGATAAGGCTTTGAACTCTCAAATGCAAAAACAATATTACAATCAAGCTATTAAATCTGAACAAGAGAGAATTGTTAAGGTAAGAGTTGAATTAGGGTCAAATAGAGCCTATATTCCAACTGCACCAGAAACATATAAGCCAATACCAAATGCAAATCGTGCCCCGTTGGAGGAGTCGGCTAGTAAAGTGGAAGAATTAGATTTTATCTCTCAAAAGTTAATGGAACAAGCAAGTAGATTAGCTTCAGTGCATGGAGAAAAGGTACAGGACCCTAACGTATATGTAACAGGAAATATATAGAACAATTATAAAGCATAAGGAATAACCACCTTATGCTTTATAAAAAGGTACACAAGATGGGCGGTGAGTAAAATAATTGGAGTTTCTAGTTGGAGTAATTAATGCAGTTAGAAAAGGGAGTAAAGCTATTAACTTAGGGGCAAGAGCTGTTGGTGGAACAAAAAAAAGCATGGGAATCTTATTAGAATTTTTTAAAGGCTATTTAAAAGGATTAGCAGCCTATATTATCATAATAGTTCTTGTTATTGCAATGGTAATTGGAGGAGTAAGAAGTGTTTTTGAGTATAGTGTAAGTAAGGGTGGAGATAATTATAGTCTTTCAAAAATAGCAGCTTCTATTTCTTCTAAGGAAGCAGAGGAACTAATAAAAGATGGAAGCTCACTGAATCCACAAAAATTAACTCAATACGGTAAAACAGAAGATAGCAGTTATCCTAAAAGTGCAACAGTAAAAATGCACACAATTGATGATGGGAGAGATACTGTATCTGATTATAATTTAGACTTAACTAAGACAAGCTATCAATTCCGAACTCCTTGGCAATTAGTAGCTGGAATAGATGTTGCAAAGGACATATTTACAGATGCAAGTGACTTGTCTGTAGTAAATTCAGCAAGCACTTCTCTGATTCCTCAATTTCAATGGGGATACGATAAATATACTAAAGATGTAACTGATTCAAGAAAAGAATATGTTATTGAAACTACTCAAGATAAAAATAAAGATGGGGCATTAATAGGGAAGCCTACAGAAATTAAAAATACGAAAGATCAAGCGAGGCAGATAGATGTTACTAAGAAATTTCCGCTTCCTTTTCCAGATACAGTATCAACACCGTTAAAAAAATATACTTATCATTTTGCTTTAGATAAAACAACGAAGGATGACCCTTGGAGTTCTCCTATAGTAGTGGGTACTCCAAGACATTGGGATGAAACAGTGCAAGATGGAATGGAAGATGATTTATCAAAGCCTATATATGGCAATGATTATAGTTCACCTATATATGGTAATGATTATAGCTCCCCAATTACATCATCTGTAGAATATAATACATTTAGAATTTTAAACATGAGTGGTAATGGAGGGACTTTTGATGTTGAGGCCACAACAAATGGATTCTATAGTTTCACAGGGAATGAGTGGTATCAATATGCCTATTCTGATGGAGATTACTATATTTTTGATGATTACTCATCTGGAGGAAACTCAATTAGAATACCTCAATACTATGTAAGTCCAAGTGATACAGTTGTCTTTGAAGGGAATACAACTCACCGCCAAAACACAGGTGGTTATGCACAAAAGGTAACTGGTTATGGTCAAAAGGTAATAGGATATGAGCAGAAGGCAAAATACAAAACGGTGCATCACGTAGAAACAAACTATAAGATAGTAAAACAAAAGATAGTTGAAGATCAGATTTCCTATGTTGATGAAGAAATAAGTCCTCAACCAATAATTAGCTTCGTTGACCAAATAGGAATAAGTAGAACAGACTTAGCATTAGTGCATGATTTACTTGAAAATATGCCTAATGCTGCGGATATAACTGACGATCTTCAAAAAGTTATTGATGGAAACTACTTAAATAGTGGAATGTACTCAGGAGCAGTAGGAGGGGCACTTAGCGGGGCAGACCTATCCTCTGAAATTCCGTTATTTATTCAGTGGGATGAACGTTGGGGAAACATAGCATATGGAGGTTCTGGAACTATTGCTACATCAGGATGTGGTCCAACAAGTGCTGCAATGGTTATAACAGGACTATCAGGTAATTTAACTGGATTAGATAGAAATGGTGATGGTATATTAGATCCTTCTGAATCTGCAGCATATTCCGTAGCCAATGGATTTAGAGTTGACAATCAAGGAACTTCATGGGGCTTCTTCTCTAGCATAGGTGCAAAAGCAGGGCTTAAGGTAAGACAGTATACACCGTCTGATTATCAAACAGTATTACAAGAACTACAAGCTGGCCATCCTGTAATTGCATCAATGACACCTGGAGTATTTACGCGAGGGGGGCACTTTATTGTTTTAACAGGGGTTACACCTGATGGAAAAATAACAGTTAATGACCCTAATAGTCCTGATAAAAGTAAACAAACATGGGATTTTAATAGCATAATTGTAGCACAGGCAGCTCAATTTTGGGCATTTGAAAATCCTAATATGGTTTCCGAAGCCTTCCAAATGACAGTTTACGGTGGTCAGAGAGATGCTATGGAAGGAATTTTAGGAATAACTGCTGATGGAACAGATGTAAGGGGATACAGAGATTTTACCCCTAGAATTATAGCAACTGATCCTAAAGTAATTCCAACAGGAAGTATTGTATATATTCAATTCCCGGCAGATGTAAGGTATCAAAAGACAGCAGACGGGAAGGATTGGGACATGAATGGGTGGTATACTGCAAGGGACACTGGCGGAGCCATTAAAGGTACTCACATTGACCTATTTATGGGATATGGAGATTACGCTAAGGCAATGATAAATAAAATAGGTACAAGACAGGTTAAAATAATGAAGAGGCAAAAAGCTGGCAACTAATAATTGATTACCGCTGCCTGTAGGTAGCGGTAGTCCAAAAGAACTGAAATGTATTTGGAGGTGAGTGGTGACTAAATGAAGAAGAAAGGTATATTGATTATAAGTTTAATCTTTATTGTCTGCATAACTGTTTTTGGAATATATAAATATACCCATAGGGTTAAACCTCATGAATTTAAAACTGATGTAGAAAGACAAGAATATATACAGAAGTTCTCACAAGTACAGGGAGAAAATAAGGAGAAAGCAATAACTGAAAATGCGGGAGGTTTAACAGAAGTTAGATTAAGCAATAAAGGAGCGTTAATGAAATACAATAACGTTGATATTATGCTTTCTACCGACCAGAAGATAGCAGATTCAATAAAGCTAATCCCTGCATTATATAAAGATACTAATGGTATAAAAGATGATGAGATTCAGCGTTATTTTGAGAAGAATAAATCAACTATTATAACTGTATTAGGAATAGATACTCTTCCTAAGTTAAAGGATTTTATCAAGACTTTAGATTTTCTAAAAAATGATACTATAAAAGAAGCTAAGATTGATGAAAATTCTATGAAAAAGGAAGGGAACATCCTAAACTTTGATTTAATTATTACTACTCAAAATAATAAAACTGCTACTTACCCAATAAAGGTTATAGCAACAGAGCAGAACGGAAAAATAAATTGCTTAGTTTATTGGAGATAGAAGGGGGAGGGAACAGTTGAAAAATTTTTATAAAAGTTTATAAAAGTTTACTATTTTTTAGCAGACTTTAAAAATAACTCTATGGCTTTATCTAATAATTTTGATAAAGGTATTCCAGTTTCTTTTGAATACTCTTTAAGTTTATTGTATAACACTTTATCTACTGCACTATTTGGAACAACTCTATTTTTTAAATTTGGATTTGGCATAATATCACCTCAAACTTATTATATTATTTCAGAAAGTGACGGTCAAGTGATTGTCACTTATGGTATAATAATTATAGGAGGTGAAAAGTATTGATAAAAGCGTTAAAGATTAGATTATACCCAACAGATGAACAAATAACTTTAATGAACAAACACATTGGTTGTATGAGATTTATTTATAATTGGGCTTTAGATAAACAGATTAAGAATTATGAATCTACTAAGAAAAAGCTATCAGTTTCAGAGCTAGGTAAAGAACTAACTTTACTTAAAAATACAGAAGGTTACGAATGGCTTTATGAAGTAAGTAATGCAACTCTTAAAGAAAGTATAAGGGATTTAGATAAAGCTTATAAGAATTTCTTTAATGGAAGTGGTTTCCCTAGATTCAAAAGTAAAAAGAAATCTGACCCCAAATTCTACAGTAGATATGAAAAAATTTATTTTAAAAATGGATTCGTTAACCTTGAAAAGATAGGAAAGGTTAGTTATAAATCAGACTATGATATAGATTTAACTACTATAACTAAGTTTAGTAATCCGAGAGTAAGTTTCAATGGTAGGGTATGGGTGCTTTCAGTAGGTATAGAAACACAGGTAGAAAGAGAGCAATTAAATGACACTAGTATTGGTGTGGATTTAGGCATCAAAGACTTAGCAATAACAAATATTGATGAACTAGATACTACAAATATTAATAAAACCAGTAAGGTTAAAAAGTTAAAGAAGAAATTAAAAAGATTACAAACACAATGTTCACGAAAATATGAAATGAATAAAAAAGGAGGGAGTTACCGAAAGACTGCGAACATTGGAAAACTTGAAAAGAAGATTAAAAAACTTCATAGTAAACTCAAAAATATTAGATTAAATCATATACATCAAGCTACTTCTAAGATAGTGAAAGCCAAACCTTTTAGAGTAGTTATGGAAACATTAAAAGTATCCAATATGATGAAAAATAAACACTTATCAAAGGCAATACAAGAACAAGGTTTTTATACATTTATAGATCAAATGAAATATAAATGTGAAAACTATGGTATAGAATTTATTCAGGTACCGACGTTTTACCCTTCAAGTAAAACTTGTAGCCATTGTGGTTCTATTAAAAAAGACTTAAAACTTTCTGATAGAGTTTATAAATGCGAGTGCGGTTTTAGTGCTGACAGGGATAAAAACGCTAGTTGTAACCTTGCGAATTATGGTTTAGAAATATCAGCTTAAAAGATATTCTAAATTGGGGAATCGTTACACCCCACTATTGAAAAATAGTAAAGCCTATGGAGTGTTATACAAACCAAAGTAGCTTAGGCAAAATGGGATATTATGAAGTAGGAAAGAAACAAAATTGTAGACTTTTATAATCTTCTTATAAAGTTTTATAGACTTTTGGTAACGGAGGGGAATTGACTAAGAATCAAAAACTTGGATTAATTATACTAACTTCCTCTTTAATAGTTTTAGTACTATTATTAATACCTTCTACTATTAAGGATAAGGCAGTAGAAGCGAAAAGAAATGAGATTAGCCAAAAGGCTAAAGAAATAGAAAGTAAAAAAGCCGAAGTTAAAAAGGGTGTAAGTTCAGCAGATGATGTTGTAATAAATCAAATTCTAGGGGATTTTACAGCTGCAATAAATAAAAAAGACTTTGATAAAGCCTATTCTATGCTAGATCAAGCATATACAAAAGACTTTGATTTATCTAAAGATACCTTTAAGGACAGATACAACTTTGCAAATGAGAAGAAGTTAGTTATTGAGAATACTGACAGCAAACACTCTGATAGATGGGTGGTGGAATTAGTTTTCCAAGATACCAATGCACCTAAAGATAAAGGAATGGTTAGAAAAACCTTCACCATATATAAAAAGGGAGAAGGTAAATATGTCTTAGCTGATGTAGGTATATTGGTAGAAAACACAGTTAATAAAAAGCAACAGGTTGCACCGGGAGTTACATTTACCTTAGAAAAAATGTACGTTCAGCCAAATGGATCAATAGCTATCATAACTGTTGAAAATAAGACGAAAGTATATTTTACCATGCAGAATGGAAGATTTGCTTTCTATGCTAAAGAGGGTACAGATACTTACGAACATAGATTGGTAGGGAATCTATCAGAGGATTATATAATTACACCAGGAATCCCAAAGAAGTTTATAGTTCAATTTAAACAAGTAAAGGTGCCAGATATAATAGGTATCTACTATAAAGGCAGAGATAATACCAATACGGAATCAGATGGAATAAAATCAGATATATTTAATCTCAAATAAAGAAAATACCTCAACAGTTGGGGTATTTCTTTTTTTAGTATTTACTTTTGGGTTTATTAATTCTGGTGATGTAAACTCTATATAAGGAATTTATATAGATAAGTCCCTGTATTCAGTATAAGCAATATTAGAAATGTTATACGTAAGATTAAGAGCAGAAATACTGCTCTTTTTAATTATGGGCTTTAGCCTGTTGAGCGATAGCGAAATATTAAACCACCTGCTTTGCGGGTGGAGGATAAAGGGTTATACCACCAAAAAAACATAGCAAGAAATTAACTTAAGTTTAGATATTACATTGAGTTTTTGAAAAAATACAAAAGTTACCTGTAAACATAAAAGTAGTAAAATTCAATACTGTAGTTCAGAACTTAATGCTATCTAAACCAGATTTTTGAATTTACATCAAGAGTTTGATTAAAGCATATGCACCAAGGCTTGAACAAAGTGAAAGCCAGCGCCTTTAGACGATAGCTAGGGAAACAAGATTTTCAGACTTAGAACAAGCCACCCGTTTCACGGTGGTTCTGACTGTTTTCAATTCTTGCTAAAAAGTGTCTGTATGTTATCGTAGAAGAACAAGTTAAGAGTAGAACATACAAATACCCAAACAATTGAAGTAACTAAGAACAAGACATTATCTGTATTAGTTATGGAACATATTGCTAGAGGAATCAGCATTCTTATAAAACAGGTATTGATAAATAAGTCTCTCCTTTTTAAATTTGGCTTAGTTCTTTAAGTATAGCAATATCTTTTATTAGAATTATTCTATTCTCAAAGAGTTCAACTATATTTTGACTTTGGAAATAAGATAATTTTCTGCTGATAGTTTCCCTGGTTACCCCTATGAAATTTGCCATGTCCTCACGGGTTAAGGTAAGAGTTATTTCAATTCCTTTATCCGTTTTAAAACCAAAAGTTTTAGAAAGATTCAAAAGAAGAGAGGCAAGTCTCACTTCAACATCTTTAGTTGTAAGTGTTTGAACTAAATTTTCAAGTGAGGCTATTCTGTCATGGGCATATTCTAAAACTTTTATACTGATTTCAGGATTGCTTTTAATAAGTATATCAAAATCATCTTTATGGATAATGCACATATTTGTGGATTCAAGAGCCGCTGCATTAAATTTAAATACATCCTTCTTTAGTAAGTTTAAATCACCTAAGAAATCTCCTTCTTTTAAGATATAAAGGATTTGCTCTTTTCCATCTTTAGTATATTTATAAACTTTAATACTTCCATTGTTTATTATAAACAATTTATCAAATATTTCTCCTTCAGAAAATATGATATCGCCCTTTTCAAAGGATTTTTTTGTAACTAAATTTACCACCTTATTAAGGTCTTTATCTGAAAGCGATGTAAACAAGGAAACTTTTTTAGCACAATATTTATGATTACAGGAACAGTAGTCAGCGCATGAGTTCATATTATACCTACCTACATAATTTTTTTAATAAAATTATACACTAATTATCATGTGTTTTAAATCACATACTATAAGTTTAATATCTTTATAATTAAAGTATAGATGAAAATAAAGCATTAATAGCATTTTAAATACAGGAGGGAAAGTAATATGGCAAATATAAGTAATTTAGAACGACAACATGTAGAAATAAAGGATTTATTTTTAAAAATCAAGCAAGGTACTAATTAAAATGACATAAAAGTAAATCTAGATACATTAGTAAGAGATATAAATACACTTGCAGGTAAATTAAATATCCACATGAACTCAGAGGATAAGTTTTTATATCCAGAATTGATTAATAGTAGAGACGAACAGTTAAAACAAATTGCTAAACAATACAGCGAGGAAATGGGTAATATTCACCAAGAATTTAGCAACTATAAAAATAAGTTTAACACAAAAACTAAGATTTTAAGTGATGTGGATGGATTTTTAAAAGAGAGTAAGGAGATAATAAAATTATTGGAAAATCGAATTTCTAAAGAAGATATATATTTATATCCAAAAATGAAATCTCTATAACAAATAAATGAGATTACAGTCCAAAACACATAAATTTTTTTACAAATTAAAAATAAAAGAACTATTAGGAGGATCGTTATGGTTAATAATTTTAAGGTATCAGATAAAATCGGAGATATTGTTACTGTTTTTCCAGGAGCAAGTAATTTGTTCTTAGAGTATAGAATAGATTTTTGTTGTGGAGGAAATAGACCACTAACGGAAGCCATAAAAGAGCAAAATCTCGATGAAA
This sequence comes from Clostridium magnum DSM 2767, assembly GCF_001623875.1. Lineage (GTDB taxonomy): Bacteria > Bacillota > Clostridia > Clostridiales > Clostridiaceae > Clostridium_AM > Clostridium_AM magnum. Next base: position 1,020,190 of record NZ_LWAE01000002.1, read on the forward strand.
ATAAAATATTAACTTTGTTAAATGAGAGATATAAAGAGTTTCAAGAAAAAAATGAGGAATTTACAGATTGGGCGAAGGAAAAACCAAGCAAACTTGTAGATTATATTGAAGGCACACACCATGCATATCTAAAAGAAGAACTACCTAAAATAAGTGAACTTGCCTTTAAGATATTAAAAGTACATGGTAAAAACCATGAAGAACTTTTTAAGGTTCATAAACTATTTAACACTCTAAGAACAGAACTTGAGGAACATTTAGTAAAAGAAGAAGAATTGATATTTCCAGTTATAAAAGAATATGCAGTAGATAAAAATAATCATAATAAAGAAAAGGTTCTAAATCTTTTAAATGAGTTGGAAAAGGAGCATACAGGTGCAGGAGATATAATTAAAGAATTAAGGGAAGTAACAGAACATTATATTGCCCCAAAAGATGCTTGTAAAACCTTTGAGCTAACCTATAGAAAACTAAGAGAATTAGAGCAAGATACCTTTGAGCATATTCATCTTGAAAATAATATCTTATTCAAAAATATATAATGGAAAGGATGATGACCATGCCATTTAAGATTAGTGATACAGTTACTTGGGTTGGAAAAATAGATTGGGAATTAAGAACTTTCCATGGAGAGGAATACTCTACACATAAAGGTTCTTCATATAATTCATATTTGATTAAAGATGAAAAAACTGTGCTTATAGATACAGTTTGGCAACCGTTCTCTAAAGAATTTGTAACTAATCTAAAAAAGGAAATTGATTTAAACAAAATTGATTATATAATCATGAACCACTCTGAAAGCGATCATAGTGGTGCACTTGTAGATTTAATGAAAGAGATACCTAATACTCCAATTTATTGCACAAAAGGTGGTGTTAAAATATTAAAGGGACATTACCATAAGGATTGGAACTTTGTAGAGGTAAAAACTGGGGATACATTAGATATAGGTAGAAATAAACTAACCTTTGTAGAAGCGAAGATGCTTCATTGGCCGGATACTATGTTTACATATTTATCTGGTGAAAATATTCTATTTAGTAATGATGCCTTTGGACAGCATTATGCTTCAGAGTTAATGTATAATGACAAAGTTGATCAGGCAGAATTATTTCAGGAGGCAATAAAATATTATGCAAATATTTTAACTCCATTTAGTAAATTCGTTGTAAAGAAGATAGAAGAGGTATTGAGTTTTAATTTACCGGTTAATATGATCTGTCCTAGTCACGGTATAATATGGAGGGATAACCCATTGCAAATAGTTAATAAGTATATGGAATGGGCAAAGGATTATCAGGAAAATCAGATCACAATAATTTATGATACAATGTGGAACGGTACAAGAAGGATGGCTGAAGCAATAACAGAAGGTATAAAAAGTTTAAATAAAGATATTACAATAAAGATTTTTAATTCATCTAAAAGTGATAAAAATGATATTATTACGGAAGTATTTAAATCAAAAATAGTGCTTGTTGGTTCATCAACAATAAATAAAGGAATATTATCTTCAACAGCAGCAACATTAGAAATGATTAAAGGACTTGAATTTAAGGGAAAGAAAGCAGTGGCCTTTGGTAGTTATGGATGGAGTGGCGAATCTATAAAAATTATTAGGGAAGAATTAATTAAGGCTGGTTTTGAGATAATAAATGAAGGAATAAGAGAATTGTGGAATCCAGATGAAGATGGATTAAACAGGTGCAGAGATTTGGGAAAGGATGTTTTAGAAAAAATCTAATTATATTTTAGGAGGTTTATTATGGAAAAATATGTTTGTACAGTATGTGGTTATATTTATGATCCAACAGTTGGTGATAGTGATAATGGTGTTGATCCTGGAACGAAATTTGAGGATATTCCTGATGATTGGGTATGTCCATTATGTGGAGTACCAAAATCGGATTTTGAAAAAGTAGAATAATAAATTATAAGGATTGAATACAAGAAACTAATTATTACCTTGTATTCAAAATTTTTTAATTAAGGGACAAATGCTAAGTATATATTAATAGATAAAGGTTGTAACGTTAGTTACAGAATTAATTTAGAAAGATTGGTATACTTTAATTAGAGAAATAATGAGTTTGTAAAATTATTGATGATTTAGTGAACATAAAATAGGGAGGTAGACTATATGAGTGCATTTTTAGGAAAAATTCATTATTGGTTATACGATAAAATTAAATTACATGAAAAATTAATAGAAAATATAGTGGAGCTAGCTGAAAGGAATGGCTATAATAATGAAATTCTGTTGAGCGAAAGTTATTCGAAATATGGAGCACCTGTAAAAGGTTTACTAGAAAATGAAATAGAGCATAGTAATATTCATGGCTGGCTTCAGGAAAGAATAATAAGTGTAGAAAGCCGATTAGCATATGTTGTAACTGAATTATTAAAGAATAACATTGTTAAAAAAGAGGATATTAGCCATGTTTTTTATGAAAATGCAGTAAATATAATGAAGGAACTTAGAATCAATGAAGGTTCGCCGGAAGATTTCTTTAAGCTAATTTTTGATTATATGCTTGAAGGAATGCCATGTGATAGGGGAAATCAAATAAATGAAAGTAACGAAACTATGATTACATGGGAAACTACAAGAGATCTTCATAAAGTTTACTGGGATGAAGTTGGAGGTAATATTAGCAATTATTATTATTTTAGAGATTCATGGATTAACGGATTCTTAAGTGCAAGTGGTACAGGATATGAATACACTAGAACAGAAAATGGAACAAATGCAATAAGAAAGGTGTGAGTTTATGGATGGAATTGTTTTAATGATTGAGGAGCATAAAAATATAAAAAGGATGTTAGAAGTTATAAGAAAAGCATGCTTGGGTATAATGAATGGAAAGGAAATTGATTATACGGATTTTGAAATGATGGTTGACTTTGTAAGAAATTATGCAGATAAGCATCATCATGGAAAGGAAGAGAACTTTTTATTTAATAGAATGGTGGACGAACTTGGAGGTGCAGCTGAAAAATTAGTTAAGTTTGGGATGCTTGTGGAGCATGACTTTGGAAGATTATATATGAAGGAGCTTGAAGAAGCACTTGCTAAAGTTAAGGCTGGTGATGATGAGGCAAAACTTGATGTAATAGCCAATGCAGTATCTTATACACATCTATTAAATAGGCATATAGATAAAGAGGACAATGTTGTATATTCCTTTGCAAAGAGATCTCTTAGTGAAGAAATATTAAATAAATTTAATATGGAATGCAATACATTTGAAGAGGAAACGAATAGAGCTGGTGTTCAGAATAAGTATATTAAAATATTAGAATTGCTTGAACAAAAGTATAAGTGATTTATTTTCATTGCAATGGAGGACACGTTATGGCTAGATATGAACAACAGAGACGGTTTTAGAAGTCTAACTTTAATGAATTTAGAAATATAAAAACTGATAAGATGAAGGGAGTGCCACAACCACCGAGTATTAAATCTTACGACCCATCTTCTAAGATTATTAATCTTCCAAAGGTAAGTGAAGAGGTTGTGAAAAAACAGAATATCTATGAATGTATAAAGGAAAGAAGAAGCACAAGATTTTATAAAGATGAATCAATGAGCCTTGAGGAATTATCATATCTATTATGGACTACTCAAGTTATTACTGGTACCAATAAGGCTGGACTTACACTTAGAACAGTTCCCTGTAGTGGTGCAACACATTCATTTGAAACATATTTATTCATTATGCAGATGCAAGGAATACAAAATGGTGTCTACAGATATCTTCCAGTAGAGCACAAGTTATTATTTATGTTTGAACTAGATGGAATAGACCAAAAAATAGATGAAATTACTCTAGAACAACCTTTTGTACCTAATTTTATTAAAAAAGCTGCAGTGATATTTGCATGGAGCACTATTCCTTATCGCTCTGAGTGGAAGTTTGATATTACAGCTCATAAGAAAATTCTAATAGATATTGGACATGTATGTCAAAATCTTTATTTAGCTAGCGAATCTGTTGGAGCAGGAACCTGCGCTATAGGAATATATGACCAAAGAATGATAGACGAGCTTTTAGGATTAGATGGAGATGAAGAATTTGTAATATACCTTGCTGCCGTTGGAAAGAAACGAGATTAAAATTTTAATGTAGTGTTTTTATTAAAGGCATCTTGAAAGAAATAACTAGTCAGTATACAAGGATATTTGACTTGTTATTTCTTTTTATATGCCTAAACTTGGAGGCTTTTAATTATGGAAAATAAAAAAATTCTTGTTGTAGACGATGAAGAAAATGTATCAGAACTTCTTAAATTATATTTAGAAGCAGAGGGATTTGTAGTAGATGTAGCAGATAATGGATTAGAAGCTCTGGAGTTAGCTGTGAAATTTAAACCGGATTTAATCATATTAGATATTATGCTTCCCTATAAGGATGGATGGCAGGTAGCTAAGGAATTGAGAAAAGATATGGATACGCCTATAATTATGCTTTCTGCAAAGTCAGAAGAATCAGATAAAATTCTTGGGCTTAATTTAGGTGGAGATGATTATGTAACCAAGCCTTTTTCCCCAGGAGAAGTAGCAGCAAGAGTTAAGGCTATTTTAAGAAGGGTGAAGAATGAGGAGCAGGAAAAAGATATTTTGAAATTTCCATATCTCATCATTGACTTTTCTAAATATGAAATTATTGTTGATGGGGAACAAATAGTAAGTACCCCAAAAGAAGTTGAAATGTTATGGCTATTGGCAAGTAATGCTGGCAGGGTATTTACTAGAGACCAGCTTTTAAATAAAATTTGGGGATATGATTATTTGGGTGATTCAAGAACTGTTGATACTCATGTAAAAAGATTGCGTCGAAAAACTGAAAAAGGTCATCCTTATACCTATATACAAACAGTTTGGGGAGTAGGGTATAAATTTGAGGTGATAAAAAATGAAGAAGAATCTATTTAGCAAACTTTTTTCAACTTATCTTCTTTTGATATTACTTGCTATTGGATTAGTAAGCTCATTATTTTATGTTTTTTTTAACAACTATTATTATGGAATCAGAGAACAACAGCTTCTTATCCAAGGAAAAGAAATAGCCCAAATTGTAAGTCCTAACATAAAAAATAAGGATTTTTCTCAAATGGATGAGACAATAAATATTTATAATAAGACGAATATTTCACGTATGTGGATTGTTAATAAAGAGGGAAATATAGTTAGTGGACCAGGTGAGTTTGATAACCATGATAGTGAATGTCCGGAAAGGGAACAGATTAAAAGAGCACTTAAAGGAGAAACAGTTACAAGTCGTGGTAATATAAAATATTCAGATGATCCTGTTCTTTCTGTGGCTTTACCAATATATGTTGATGGTAATATAGAAGGAGCAGTTTTTGCCTGTAATCCACTTTCAGATATTAATCAGAGCATTGTTCAAGCTTTAAAAATTGTAATTTTTGCTGGTGTTATAGCTATAGTTATTTTAGCCTTTGTAAGCTTTTTTATATCAAGAAATATTACAAAGCCTATTAAGAAAATAACAGAAATATCTTTGGAAATGGCTAAAGGTAATTTTACTGAAAGAGTTAAAGTTCCTTCTAATGATGAAATAGGAAAATTAGCTGAAACCTTTAATTATATGACAGTAAAGCTAGATAAAACTTTAAGAGACTTAGAGTATGAAAGAGATAAGATGACAGAAATGGAAAGAATGCAAAGGGAATTTGTAGCTAATGCATCCCATGAACTTCGTACTCCTCTCACTTCAGTTAGAGGATATATTGAGGCAATTCTTGATGGAGTCATAAATGAAAAAGAACAGGAAAAGAAATATCTCAGAATAATTCTTAAGGAAACATTAAGATTGCATAGGGTGGTAAATAGTCTTTTAGATTTATCTAGAATGGAAGCAGGGCATGTTAAGATAAATAAAAAAGAGTTGTGTATTGATGAGATTATTAAAAGAACAGTTACTAGATTGAAACCCCTAGCGGAAGAAAAGGAGCTTGTTTTAGAAATAGATGAATTAAGGTCGCTGCCTAAAGTTGTAGGGGATGAAGATTTGATAGAGCAAGTAATTATTAACTATATTACTAATGCTGTAAGATTCACTCCTAAGGGAGGAAGAATATTGGTTAGAGTAGATAAAGGTGATAATAAAGTAAGTGTACATGTTATAGATACAGGTATAGGAATTTCTTTACAAGACTTACCTAATGTGTGGAAAAGGTTTTATAAGATTAATGATGCAAGACCCTTATCTAAAGAAGGATCAGGTTTAGGATTGTCTTTAGTGAAAGAGATAATGGAACTTTTAGAAGGTAGAGCATGGGTAGAGAGTACCTTAGGTAAAGGTTCTACCTTTAGTTTTAGCCTGCCTGCTAAAAAAAAGATAGTGGACGAAAAAGTTCACAAATAGTCCCTATGAAGTTCAAAAAGCCTCTATAAAATATAAATATACTCAATGAAGTAATGAAGTTAACAAGTTGAGTTTAATAATACGGTATATTTTAAGGAGGCAATTTTTTATGAAAAAAGTAACAAAATCAGCTAAATTTATTGGAAGGTCTTTGATGGCACTTTCTATCGTTGCAGCATTGCCACTAATGGCAAGTGCTCATTGCGATACTATGGAGGGACCTACTGTTTCAGATGCAAAAAAGGCATTGGAGAGCAATAACGTTAATTATGCATTAAAATGGGTTCAACCGGAAAATGAAAAAGCAATAACACAGGTGTTTGAAGAAGCTATGAAAGCTGAGAAAGTAAGTCCTGAAGCAAAGAATCTTGCTGATAAGAAGTTCTTTGAAGAGCTAGTGAAAGTTCACAGAGCAGGAGAAGGTGCACCTTTCACAGGTGTTAAACCTGTAGGAACGCCTATTGATGAAAAAATAGCAGCAGCAGATAAGAGTATTGAAGTTGGAAATTTATCTCCATTGGAGGGCATGGTACCTGCAGAAAAAATGCCTGAATTAAAAGAGAGATTTGAAAAAGTAATGGCTTTAAAGAATTTTGATGTAAATAATGTTGATGCTGGAAGAGAATATATCGAAGCTTATGTAAGTTTCTTTAAATTTGCTGAAGGTGAAGAAGAAGGACATGCTGCACAGGGAGAAGCTCAAGAGAGTCAGCATGCTGTACATACTGCAGCTAAAGAAAGTGAACACGCTACAAATACTGAGGCTAAAGAAAACAAAGAAATTAGTAATCCAAAAACTGCAGATATGGGAACAATACCATTTGCTGTTACATCTGCAATAACAGGCCTTGCAGCTCTTGCTTTAGGATTAAAAAGAAAATTTCAATAAAGATAAATATATCAATTGCAGAACTTATTCTAATAGGACTTTTAAAAATATAGGCCTAATGAGTAGTACTACATCTTCCTTCCTTGATACTTATTCGAGGAAGGTAATTTTTTTATATAAGAGGTAAAATTATGAAGTTAAAACTAAAAGTTTTTAAAAAGATTCTTTTTATCATGCTGCTTGTAGTATTTACTTATTCCACTATTATGACAGGTTATAGGTTTATAGATAAATACCGTAATGATAAATTAAATAAAAATATAACTACTATTCATAATGAGATGAAAGAAGAAAGTCAGGAATATAAAAGAGAACAGTTTATGGAGCCTCTCTTAAAAATAAACCAAGATGCTGTAGGATGGATTAATATAGGAAACACTAGAATTAATTACCCTGTAGTTCAAGGCAAGGACAATGAGTATTACCTTAATCATAACATTAAAAAGGAAGCAAGTGAGTACGGAAGTATTTTTATGGATTATCGTAACCAGAATCTTAAAAATTTCTTTGACACTGAAAAAAATATAATTATATATGGTCATCATATGAAGGATGGAACTATGTTTGGTGATTTAAAGCTTTATAAGGATGAAAAATTTTTTAATGACAATCAGATTATAAGCTTTAATATATTAGGTCAAGAATATAAGTGGCAGATATTTTCTGCTTATGTAACAAGTACAGACTTTAATTATATAAGAACTGATTTTAAAAATGATGTCCAGTTTAATGAATTTATTAAAAGTATAAGGGAAAAGTCTTTGTATTTAAATGATACAGTTCCAAATTCAAAGGATGTAATTCTTACACTATCAACTTGTAGCTATGAGTTCGAAGATGCTAGATTTGTAGTACACTTTAAATTGATTAAATAATGCACGTTTTTGCATAGTTTGGAGAGTTAATACTTACCTTTATACCACGATACAATAAAACATTATTTAGGACAATCAAATACGCTAGTATACACAACTATTTCAGCATCTATAGGTAGCAGTACTTTAATACCGGCCTTTGTTGCTTTTCCATTGGTTGGTTCACTTATAGATGCAGGTGCAAGCATAGTTCCTATAGTAGCATTCCTAACTACGCTTACTATGGTTGGAATAGTTACTTTTCCTCTTGAAAAAAGAGAATTTGGACTTAAATTTGCAGTAACTAGAAACTTGTTAAGTTTTGGATTTGCTATTATTATTGCACTTTTAATGGGGGTGGTAATGTGAGGTTAGTTGCTAAAAAGGTAAAAAACTGGTCATGCTGAAGAAAGTAAAGCTGTCCACGCTCAAGTAAGTCATAACGAAACAGAATCTTTACCACTGATTTCATGGAGCCTAGCAGGTGTATTTGCTGCCACAAGTTTAATATTAGGGAGTGCTTATCATAAAAAGATATGTAATAAAATATAATTTCAATGAGAATTACTACATTACCCTTCGATAGTTTTTATCCGAGGAAGAATTTTAACAGATTTCAAATAAAAAGGTTAAAATTCTGGATTCAGACGGACTGCAATTGATTTAGTTAGCTAGTGGTCCTCAAAAGTTAGTTATTTAAAAAAGAATGGAAGGTATTGAGAGACATGTATAAGATTTACAATAGAAATAGGATGTCCTACTTTGGCGTTGGACCTTGCTATGTTACAATCATTACTTTATTAACAGCTGTTGGTGTTCATATTTCAAAGATGGGGAATTTATCAGGTGGTTATTTTGAATCTTTAAGAATGCAAATGTCTATTATTGGTACCAGTGTGCTTGTTTTAGGAGCTTTTTTATGCATAAAGGCTGTGAAAACCAGCAAATTATTTAAACATATAAGGAACAATAAATTAATTACAACCGGTGTTTTTGCTTGGGTGAGGAATCCCCTATATACAGGAATCACCCTTATTATTATCGGATTTATCTTTTGGGAAAATAATCTTTTTCTTCTTCCGCTAATTATTATTTACTGGGGAGTTATGACATTATTGGTGAAAAAAGAAGAGGAAGTTATGGAGAAAATATTTGGAGAGGAATATCTGGCTTATAAGTCGAGAGTAAACAGATGTATTCCTTGGTTCCCAAAACATGAAAAATAAAAATTTTTCAATAATGTCCAAAATTTATAAAACTTCTGATAAATTGATTTGCATCAAGGAAATCATGTAATACTAATGCTATAATAAAGGCATCATTCATATAGCCTTATGTATTTTCTGCATATTAGGTTAGTTGTTGTATAAGTAGTTTTACAATATTGGAGGTACGTGTAATGAAAGTGATTAAAGTAAATGAACTACCATTCGTGAATACCGGATGGGGTATAAAGGGTAAGCCTATTATAGACATGCCGGAAATAGGTATTGTTAATTTGTTTATGGAACCAGGGGAAAAGGTTACTTCCCATATGACATCAGTGGATGTTCTTTTCCAGGTAGCAGAGGGAAAAGGAGCGATTACAATTGGAGGTGAGACACAAATAGTTGAAGCAGGGGATATTGTGGTTAGCCCGCTCCAAATTCCACATGCGTTGGAAGCCAACCAGAATTGCGTATTTTCTGTTTATGTGATAAAAACACCTAACCCTCAAAAAAGTGCTGTGAAATAGACAAATATGATTAAAAATTCAAGTGGGAGCGTTCGATCGTAGGATCCACTTAACCAACGGATACATCCTGCCTTTCCTGTTAATGTAAGTTTTATAGCATTACTGAGTGAATTAAATATAATTAGGGATTCTTACTGTCTATTTTATTGAAGCAAGGTTAATCAGTACAAATATCAATATTAATACAATAAATGGCTAATAGCTATCAATAGTTTCTTTATTATGAAAGGAGAACTACCTATGAAAAAAAGTCGAAGGGTACTTGAAAAAGAGATATTTGATAAAATAACCATTATTTATTGTAAAGGAAATAATCACTCAGTAATACCTTGCAGCAGATGCAAAGAAATCATGAACTATGCACATTTACGAATTAATTCGTGTACATTTGGAGATGATAAAAAATTCTGCTCCAAATGTACAGTGCATTGTTTTAAGCCGGATATGAGAGAAAATGTAAAGAAAATAATGAGGTATTCGGGTCCAAGAATAATATTCTATCATCCAATTATGGCTATGAAACATTTGCTTTCCAAGTAATCAAACCGAATGAATCGAATTGGAGTTTGCAGCTGAATGAAAGTATTCCAGAAGAAGGAAAAGTCAAAACCCATAATTATTTTATTGTGTAATATATGAATAAACAGTTACTATATTTACTTCAATTGTTATGATGTTTATGGTAATTTCGGGAGTATTTATGTATTTTAATTCGAAAAAGAAAATATTAATACTTTATCAAGGGACGTTGAGTTGATGCTTACCGTTTTCTCTTCAAGTAAAGATGCTTTTAACTGACCTTAAGTCATTCCCTTTTCAGATGCTAAATCATATGGTGTTTTTCTTGAGTTTATGGAATTTGTGATATCTGTATCTGATAGTCCTAGCTTGCTTTTAAGGATATTTGTTATATAATCATATCCTCTCATAGATGTTATTCTTCATGATTTTAAAACTCTCTTAAGTGTGATTAGAAGCTATAGTGAAGCAGTTTATGATGGACTGGTAGATGAAAAAGATACTAAAAAGTATGCTGGCGAGATTATTAAAGAAGTAGATAGATTAAATTCTCTAGTTATGGACTTGCTGCAGCTGTCAAAGCTTGAATATGGTGCAAAAAGCTCTGCTGCAGATGGAACTGAATTTTATTTTGTTATACCAAAAGATAATTTAAGCACCTTAAATTGACATTAAACAAAAAGCAAGCATCCTTCTAAATGCAATTTAACGCCGGAAGATAAGTGTTGGCAACAGTGATACTATTAAATTTGAACTACGCCCAATTTCTTTGTATAATGTAATTATATTGTCCTATTAAACCATCAACTTATGCTAATATATTATAATTATTTAGGTGGTTATTTTGAGGTGAATGACTTAATGAATAAAAGTGACTGCAAAGAAATGGAACATGTGTGTGCTAGTATAGTACCTATCTTTTCTACCCTTGACACTGATGAGCTTAGGAAGATTAACAGCTTGATACAGAAAAAAGAATATGCAAAAGGAACCATCCTTTTCGAACAAGAAGATCCAGCTAACTATCTTTACATTATTCGTCATGGCAAGGTAAAACTATATAAGATGTCTAAAAATGGACGAAAACAAATTATTCGTATTCTAGAACAAGGCGACTTTTTAGGCGTACTGAGCTTGTTCAGTGACGAGCACCATTCACTAAGTGCTGAAGCTCTAGTAGATACCGGAACATGCCTTATTTCAAGGGAAGACTTTAAAAATCTTATCAGACAAAATCCTGAAATGTCGCTAGGTGTTATACATGCTCTAAGTAAAAGATTGTCTTACACTGAAAAATTTATTACAGATTTAATGCTAAAAAGCATTGAAGAGAGACTTGTCACCTGGCTGATGCTATTGGCGGAGAAAGAGGGTAAGGTTACCCCGCAGGGCATACTGATTTCTATTAATTTATCACGAAATGAAATTGCTAATTTGCTTGGCACCACTACGGAAACAGTTAGCCGAAAATTAACAAAGCTACAGTCTGAGGAGATTATCTCCATTAAGGGTTCAAAAACCATTACTATACTTAACAAGGAAAAATTGGAAGCATTAATTAATGATTAGAGTAAGCTCGGAAACTAATTTCCAGCGGACTCAAAAATATTGATTATATTATTTTTGTGCATAGAACTCTAATAGAAAGCTATTATTCCTAAAAAAGAGTATAGCAAAGCTAACTCATCCAAGGATAAGTTTTTGAAAAATTTAATAATTATTTAGATTAGCTCACTTTGTTTGCAGCTGATTCTAAAATGTCCAATATATTAGTTTTTGAAATAGATAGTTGAGCATCTAAATGAATATTGATGCTATGGATTAATGTCCACCAAGACCAACGTTTTTTACCACGGCAGTGGGCTTCTTCCATATTATAATCTTCGAGTAGTCTTTTATTTACTCGTTCTGAAGATGTTCTCTTTTTCATTATTTGTTTCCATAAGTCTGTGTTTCTAGGTATAGGAGTAAACAACCGTAGGTCATCACTAGGTTTGACATATATTACTCTGCCGTAGGCACTTGGAGAACATACTTCCCTATGAGTACAATTGCTAATTTTACCTTTAACTAAAGGACAGCGATATTTGATTCTACTTCTGTCTTTATCATACCAATCATATATCATAGGTTGATTGCATTTACAGATAGGAGCACCATCCTTAGTATAGCCAATGGGAGGCTCATATTTATTTTTGCCTTTACCCTTTGGATTAAGGGATATCACAGCTTTTATGTTCCATTTGTTAAGAAGCTTGTATGTAGGATAGTTATCATGAGCAGCGTCAGCAATAAATTTATCAAAGTTAAACAATGGATACATTTTCTTAACTTCTGAAAGTGTAAATATTGCAGTAACACCATCATAACGCTGGGCTTGAACCATCCTAAAATATATTGGAAGATCCTTTTTAAGTTTAGGATTATAAACACTAAGAAAATATAGGCAATGACCATAATACCATTTTTCATGATAGCTATCCCAACCGCGCCTAGCGTCAGGGTCAGAAAATCGTCTATTACATTTGCAGTTATAGATACCTTTTTTAATGCAATCACAGGTCTTAGTGCCTAGTGAGCTACCGCCTGTTTCAATACAGGTTCCATCTCCTGATATATCAAGCTTTTTGGTATCACCAAGGAGGCCGAGTTTTACGGATGGCTCAACAGCTAACTTAGCAAAAATTTGTTGAAACAGCTTTTCAGGACGGGTTTCGATGGTTCGTCCTTTGAGAGCCTGTTCAACTAAATTTTTAATAACACCAGGATGTTTTGGTGGCAGTTTTTCATTCTTCCCAAGTTTTTTGCGGGGCTTGGAAACAAAAGGATGAAGTGAGTTCCTAGCTGATTTTTCAGTCTCAGGGCTCACGCCCCAAAATCTTGATATGAAGTCATAATGAGTACCTAATCCTGGTACATCTGACTTTGAAACACCAACGATAGAACAAAGTATATCATGTGCACGTAAGTGCCTAAGCCACTTTGGTAGACTATGAAATCCTAAATCAGACATTAATATAAATGATCTAAAAAGTTCAGGTTGTTGGTTTGAAGGTTTACCAGTTAGAGAATATGTTTCACTAATTAATGGCTTTATGACATCGAAATCTAAATTATAGAGCTTTTCAATACTTGATGAGTAGTACTCCACGATAGTGGGATTAAGTTTGTAAAATCCCTTAATATTTGATAGAAGAAAATTTTGATAATTAGAATGGCTACGCCAGCTACCTAACATAAAAACACCTCACAATTGTTTTGTAAATAGATTCCATATTGCGAGGCTCCAAATTTTATTGATTTTGTCAAGTGTTTTTGGAAAAAGTAAATGAATTTTTTAATATTTTGTTTGAAATTCTGGGGGGAAGAATAAAAAAGAACCCTCCGGGATTAAGATAAATGGAGGCCTAAGGGTTTCCGAATACATTTGATTAATTAAGGGAGGAAATATTTTCTCTCTTTTTTTGATTTATATCAATGCTTTGTTGTATTTTTTGATATACGATGAATATATAAAGTTAACTAGAAATTTCGCATACAATGATTATGGGATAATAGGGGGTAATCGTAATTATGAAGGAAATTCTACATTGTGGATTAGATGTTGGCTCTACAACTATTAAGTTATTAGTTCTAAATAGAGCTGATAAAATTATATTTAGTAAATATAAAAGACACCTTTCGGATATGAAAGGCACTCTTCTTGAAGTGTTGCGGGAGGCCTCTGAAAAATTTAGTGATAATCTAATTAAGATTAAGGTTACAGGTTCTGGCGGACTTGCGGTTTCTAAATGGCTTAAAATTTCTTTTATTCAGGAAGTAATTGCATCGACAAAAGCTGTAGAAGATATAATTCCAGATACAGATGTTGCAATTGAACTTGGCGGTGAAGATGCTAAAATCACATATTTTGACGGAACAGTTGACCAGAGAATGAATGGAACTTGTGCAGGCGGAACTGGTGCTTTTATTGACCAAATGGCAACTCTTCTTAGAACTGATGCTACAGGATTAAATGACCTTGCCCAAAATTATAAAACAATATATCCTATAGCCTCAAGATGCGGAGTTTTTGCAAAGACGGATGTTCAGCCGCTTTTAAACGAGGGTGTTGCTCAGGAAGATATTGCAGTATCTATATTTCAGGCTGTTGTAAATCAAACAATAAGCGGGTTAGCTTGCGGAAAACCTATTAAAGGGAACATTGCTTTTTTAGGCGGTCCTTTATACTTCTTATCAGAACTTAGAAGTAGATTTATTGAAACATTAAACTTAAAAGAAAACCAGATAATATTTCCAGAAAATTCTCAGCTTTTTGTTGCGTTAGGAGCCGCTAGATCAAGTATAGATGAAAAGGAAACGACATTTAAAAAGCTCCTTGAAAAGATTTTAAATTCAAAGAATATCATAGATCATGAAATCAATACATTAAGACCTTTATTCATAGATGGAGAAGAATATAAAAATTTTAAAGACAGGCATGATTTACATAGGGTTGCCAGAAAAGACTTATCGTTACACGGCGGAAGAACATTTTTAGGTATAGATGCAGGATCTACGACAATAAAATTAGCTTTAATTGATGATAACGGTAATCTATTATATTCATATTATGGCAGCAACGGCGGAAAGCCTATAGAGTTAACAATAAATGCATTAAAAGATTTATATTCTAAAATGCCTGAACCTTGTTATATTGCAAACTCCGTAGTAACTGGATATGGAGAACATCTTTTAAAAGCCGCTTTACATGTTGATATTGGAGAAATTGAAACTGTGGCACATTATAAAGGCGCAGATTTCTTCTTAAAAAATGTAGACTTCGTGTTAGACATTGGCGGGCAAGATATGAAATGCTTAACTATTAAAGGTGGTGTTATTGAAAGTATCTTGTTAAATGAAGCTTGTTCAGCTGGATGTGGTTCTTTTATTGAGAGCTTTGCTAAATCTTTAAATATGGAAGTGCCGGAATTTGCAAAAAAAGGACTTTTTGCAAAAAAGCCTGTTGATTTAGGCAGTCGATGCACTGTATTTATGAATTCAAAGGTGAAACAAGCTCAAAAAGAAGGTGCAGAAATTGGAGATATATCTGCAGGACTCGCTTATTCCGTTATTAAAAATACACTCTATAAAGTTATTAAAATTAGAGACCCTAAAGAACTTGGAGAGAGAATTATTGTTCAAGGCGGCACCTTTTATAATGATGCAGTACTCAGAAGTTTTGAACTTATTTCTGGGAGAAAAGTTGTAAGACCTGATATTTCTGGAATTATGGGAGCTTTTGGAGCTGCCCTGATTGCTAGGGAAAGATATGTGCAAAGTCACATTTCCACAATACTATCACTGGAGGAACTATCTGCTTTTAATTATGAAACAGAAGTCAGAAGATGTAAATTTTGTACAAATAACTGCCTTTTAACCGTTAATAAATTTAAAGATAATAAATCTTTTATTTCAGGTAATAGGTGTGAAAAAGGTTCTGGTAATTTTGAAAGAAGAGAAGATATTCCTAATTTATATGAATACAAATTGAAAAAGCTGCTTAGCTATAAGTATTTAAACAAAGAAAAATCTAAAAGAGGAATAGTAGGAATTCCAATGGTTCTCAATATGTATGAAAACTATCCGTTCTGGCATACATTTTTTACAAAGTTAGGCTTTAGAGTAGAGATATCAGGCATATCTTCAAAGAGGATATTTGAACTTGGTATTGAAACTATTCCTTCTGAATCTGTATGTTATCCTGCAAAGCTTGTTCATGGACATATAGCTGTCCTTATAAATAAAAATGTTGATTTTATATTTTACCCTTCTATTTCATATGAAGAAAAAGAGCATGAAGATGCTGACAACAACTATAATTGTCCTATTGTTACATCATATCCTGAAGTTATAAAAAATAATATGGATATATTGAAAGAAACTAATATTAAACTTATAAATCCATTTTTATCACTAAACGATAAAGATAAGCTCATAAAAAGGCTTTCCGATGTATTTGAGTTCTTATGTATACCTTATAACGAAATTAGGGATGCTGTTTATAGTGCTTGGGCTGAAAAGGAAAGGTTTAAACAGGATATTAAGTGCAAGGGTGAAGAAATTATCAAAACCCTTGCAGAAGCTGGCAGAAAAGGAATAGTTTTATCTGGCCGTCCATATCATTTGGATCCTGAAATTAATCACGGAATAGACAAACTCATTACGTCCTTTGGGTTTGCGGTTTTAACCGAAGATTCTATTTCTCATCTTAGCAAAATAGAAAGACCTCTTAGAGTTGTTGACCAATGGGTTTATCATTCAAGGCTCTATTCCGCTGCAAGTTTTGTAGCTTCTCATGATAATCTTGAACTTATTCAGCTTAACTCCTTTGGCTGTGGTCTTGATGCTGTAACAACAGACCAGGTTAAAGAAATTTTGGAAGCTCGCGGAAAAATATATACACAAATAAAAATAGATGAAATTAGTAACTTAGGTGCTATAAAAATAAGAGTAAGATCTTTAAAAGCAGCTATTGATGAAAGAGAAAAAAGGGGATTTGTTCCTGATAGAAATAGATTAAATAATAATCCTAAAATTGTTTTTACAAAAAAAATGAAAAAAAACCATACTATTTTAGCACCGCAAATGTCCCCTATTCATTTTCAATTTATAGAGGAAGCTTTCAAAGCATCTGGCTATAATGTTGAGGTGTTGCCCTCTGTAGATAGAGCTGCTGTTGATGAGGGGCTTAAGTCTGTTAATAATGATGCATGCTATCCTTCAATAATAGTTGTCGGTCAAATAATAAATGCATTAAAGTCAGGAAGGTATGATTTAAATAATACGTCTGTCATTATTACACAAACAGGGGGCGGATGCAGAGCCACCAATTATATAGGATTTTTAAGAAAAGCCCTAAAGGATGCTAATCTTGAGAATATACCTGTAATTTCATTAAGTTCGCAGGGAATTGAAAAAAATCCTGGGTTTAAAATAACTCCAGCGTTATTCCATAAATCTATTATAGGGCTTTTGTACGGAGACTTGTTTATCAGGGTTTTATATAAGATAAGGCCATATGAAAAAATTCCAGGTTCTGCAAATCTGCTTTATGAAAAATGGGTAGATAAATGTAAAGAAACTGTAAGAAGCGGCAGTATTACTAGGTTTAGAAAAGATGTAAACAATATTGTCAACGATTTTGATAATATAGAAATTAAAAATATTAAAAAACCCAAGGTAGGTGTTGTTGGAGAAATACTTGTAAAGTTTCATCCAACCGCTAACAACGACATTGTAAAAATCATTGAAGAAGAAGGCGGAGAGGCTGTTGTTCCAGACCTTATTGATTTTTTCTTATACAGTGCTTTAGATGAAGATTTTAAATATAAATATTTATCCGGAAGTAAAAAAGCACAGATTTTAGGCAATACTTTAGTAAAAATAATTGAAATGTATAGAAATGTTATAAGAAAAGAACTCGTAAAGAGTAAAAGATTTAATTCACCTGTAACCATCAGCCGTCTGGCTGAACTTGCTCAAGAAATTATTTCTCTTGGAAATCAAACTGGTGAGGGCTGGCTTTTAACTGCTGAAATGATTGAACTTATTGAATCTGGAACTCCAAATATTATTTGTGCGCAGCCTTTTGCCTGCCTTCCTAATCATGTTACTGGCAAGGGTGTAATAAAAGCTTTAAAAGAAAAATATAAAGAGGCTAATATTGCAGCTATAGATTATGATCCGGGTGCCAGTCAAGTTAATCAATTAAATAGAATAAAGCTTATGATGTCTGTTGCTCACAAAAATATTGATTTTGTTGCTACATCTGCAATAACAGGACTTGCAGCTCTTGCTTTAGGATTAAAAAGAAAATTTAAATAAAAATATAACTACAATTTATAATGAAAGCAAAGTAGAAAAAGAGGAGGATAAAAGGCAACAGTATTTTTATAATTGATATACTACAATTTTATAATATAATCAAATTAGCAAAAATAACGTTGCGTACACAACGTTATTTTTGCTAGAAATGATGAAGATAAAAACTTTGCTCCTGTAATTGAAAAAGTATTGAAACTAGGTGGTGTGGTAACATATATTGTTATGAGTAGAAATTTTATTATTAAGCTTTTATTAGATATCGAATGAATTGACAGGTTCTCCTAAGTTATTTGGAGTATTGCCAACCATTTTGTTATCTTTTTCTGATGATTGATGTAAGCTATGTGTATTGGGTCTCAATAGACTCCCATTTAAGGTACATTTAACAGTACGAACAAATGTTATGGTCCATAAGGCAACTAGAATGAGTATAAGAATAATAGTATAATAATACACCAATTTAGAATGAAAATAATCTGCCATTTTTAGACTGGACATCGCATAAGCTCCTAGCGGAAAAATAAACGCCCACCAGGAAAGAGAAAATGGAATTCCTTCTTTCATAAAATTACGACAAGAAATCAGTAAGGCTACGCCAAGAAACCAAATGCCCATTCCCCAGATAATTGCCGCTGTAAAATAAATAAGAGATTCTGAAGTGATAATGCCAAGTGCTTTTGATGTATCTGCTAACCCTAATAGTGATACAACTGCAACACTAACTGGACCTAATGGTATCCAGAATGTAGGAGTTAATGATGTCGATGGTATTGAGTGAATGGCTAGACGTGTAAAAACAACTCCACCTATAAACAAAAACAAAAAAAATCCTATCCCGAAAAATGCTAAATTTATCAAAAGAACGTCTCTTGCTAAACCTGGATCATTAACCAAAAGCATCTTAACAAGGGGGTTTCCGATAAGGGGTACCGCCATATTTCCAACGGGAGGAATAAGCCATGAAAAATTTATTACCCCGGGTAGATTTTTTTCTGAACGTATCAGATTATATCCTGCATATATCCCAAATATGGCTGCGCCGATTACCCCAATCATCCAGGCTGAAAAACAAAGATATACCAATGATTCACCTAAAAAAGGTTTGCCCATAAGGGCAAAATTTGAGCCCAGAATTATTGTTGCTAATGGCATAGTAACGAAGAAATTACCGGTGATTGGATGATTAAGATCTTTTTTCAATAGGTCAAAATGATTAAACCATCGGGTAACCCAAGGGTAAAGGAATAGAATGAATAAAATTGCATTGAGTAAAGCAAGAATAATACCAAGATTATGTCCTATGTGCCAGTTATTTGCCAATAAATAAAGAATATTAGCAAGGCTGCCTGTCCCCATAATAATTGTAAACCAAGCAGGAGAAAAATATTTAATTATATCGACTCTTTTCATTTACAGTCCTCCTAGTTTTTAAACTATATTTCTGTCAAAAGTTATAAAAAGGAGCTATGAAGTGGAGAATGTTTATAGATCCTTTTTATAACTTTTTAGAATAACTTTTCTAAAATTAATAATACTTTCTCTGTTAAAGGAAAGTTATAGCCGTTGATTCGCCACTTCATAGTTAATCTTCTAAGCAAGCCAAGTATAAGATCTGCAAGTTCTTCACAAGTAAATTTTGTAGAAATTTCTCCAAAAGTCTGTGCTCTTTCAACTAAATGTACTATGTAATTTGAACGCATTTTAAAAATATCTTTCATTTCAGTAGCTACAATATCATTGTCTCGAAATATTTCCTCAGAAAATACTATAGATGTAACTGAGGGATATTCCTCAAAAAATTCCGTATGAGATTGAATGAAAAATACTATCGATTCTTTAGGGTTTAGTTTTTTTTCATTAATCGAATGTATTACATTCTGAACGAAATCGCTAAATATCTTCAATACAGATATCACTATATCTTGTTTACTTTCAAAATGCCTATATATAGCCGCTTCTTTTATTCCTTGTCGTTTAGCTAATTCACGAATAGAAAAACCCTGGATCCCTAGTTCATCGATAATTTCAATAGCAGATAGTGTGATACTCTCTCTACGGTTTAAACCTTGATTCAAAAGAATCAGCTCCTTTTTACTGGATTGGGTGTCTTAACAACTAAAATTTCAAAATTCTCTCCTTCAGATGCATAGACAGCATGAGGAATATTTTTTGGACTAATAACAATATCTGTTTCACTTACGACCCCTGATTCTTCTCCAACTTCTATCTTTCCTTTACCACTTACTACATAAAAGAAGACATCTACAGGAGTTACATGGGTGTCTACCTTTTCTCCAGGTTTCAAAAGTAAGTTCATAATGTTTACTGCTTCAGATTCAAAGACTTTTCGGGCTGTTACTCCTCTAGGATTTAAACCCTTCGCGAGATTTTCTAATTTAATAATTTCCATTACATTTCCTCCTCGTATAATAAGTTTATAGCAGTTATTTACTGCCTATAAACTTATTTATTTTTTATATTTTGTATAGATTAAGAAAGCATCTCAATTTTTCTAGTGGGGATTCTCCCAATTCAGTATTGCTGATTCTTATACTTTCCGATCTATACTGTTTTAACCTACTATTTATTAAAGGATTTTCTAATGCTAAAATAGTCATAACGGAACTTTAGCGAAGGTTACTGCTGTATTCCTCCTGCAAAACACATTGTGTTATTGCCTGTAAAGCTTGCAGCCTGACCAAAGTATCATATTCTGCTTACACAAATGTTGCATCTCCTTTCGCAGCCACCAGCAAGGTTTTGCGTCTGGATGAATGCTAATTACGCGAGGTTGCAGTTAGTACTTTGGATTAGGATAATCCTTTCTAATTTCCTCATTATTTTTGAAAGGTGGTGATTTCATGAAGAAATTAGATTACTTATCAACTCTATTTGTTGGTATCGATATTGGTGCGAGACAAAATGTTGTCTCTGCTATTAATTTTGAACAGGAATTCTTGATTAAGATGAAACCTGTTCCTAATACGCAATTTGGTGCAGAGCAACTTGAATCCATGCTTGTTAAGGTTTTAGAAAACAATACTTTTAAAGCTGTTATAATCGGCTTAGAATCTACTTCCTTTTATGGAGTACATATAGCCAATTTTTTATCTGCTAGTGAAAAACTTATGACTTACAAACCTTATGTTTACTGCTTGAATCCTAAGGAAGTTGCTAACTACAAAGAATCCTTTAATTCTCTTGATAAAAATGATGGCATTGACTCTTTTGTTATTGCTGACTTTGCAAGAGTTGGCAGAATTCATATTGAACCTTGGCGTGGTTCTCAATATCTTGCTCTGCAAAGACTTACAAGGCACAGACTTCATATTGTTGAATGCTTAACTAGAGAAAAAACTTACATGTTATCCAATGTATTTCTTAAGTTCAGCGAATTTGCATTATTACAGGGAGAAGATCATCCTTTTTCTAATAAATACGGTGCTACCGCATCTTCAATACTTACTGAATTTCTATCTTCCGAAGATATTGCAAATACATCAATTGAAGAACTTGTTGACTTCGTCAATAGAAAAAGTCGGAAAAGGATTTCTAATCCTCAGATGACTGCTGAAATTTTGCAGCAAGCTGCACGTAATTCATACCGTCTTGATAAATGTTTGTATGAGCCATTAACAACCTCTATTGCTTGTTCTTTCAACTGTATTCAGGCTTTTGATAAAGAACTTAAAGGTATTAACAAAGCCATTGAAAAAGCTGTTATGGGAATGAATCCTGTGGAATACAAAATATTAATGTCTATTCCTGGTTTTGGCCCTGTTTACTCCAGTGGCATTCTTGCTGAATTAGGAAGTGTGCATGCATTTCCTAGTAATGATGCTATTGCTAAATACGCTGGCATCGTGTGGAAAGAAAATCAATCTGGAGGTTTTAAAGCTGAAAATACACCTATGAACAAAGCTGGTAACCGTTATTTACGCTATTATCTCATAGAAGCTGCAGGAAGTGTTGTTTGCCATATTCCTGAATATCAAGAGTTCTATCAGAAGAAATTTGCTGAAGTAACTACACATCAGCACAAACGAGCACTCGCGCTAACATCTCGTAAACTTATTCGTATGATTTTTGGATTGCTGGCTAAAAATCAGCTCTACTCTTCAAATAGAGTAGATTAATCTATATAAATTATACGAACATACTTTCTCATTGGACTGTATGTTTATTAAGGTTACCCATTTTTAAAGAAATCATTTGATTTTCTTTTCATTTTGTTCTTGACATATTACCAAATTGCTTCAATAATATAATTAATTACAATAAACGCCGCATACTCTGTGAAGATAAGGGGCATACTGTCGTGAAAAAGTTCCTATAAGTCTACCCTCGATAAATTTTAGATCTCTTTACACATTGGTCAAAATTCATCCCTTCATTTTTTAGTTAACGTTCACTAACATAAGAATAACAAAGATACTATATAGTGTCAATAAGGAATTTAAAGGGGGTACTTTTAGGTAAAACAACAATTAAAATAGTCAGTTGAAAGGGAAAAATAGTTTTAGACCAATTATAATAGTACCCTTTTCTCACTAGATAAGAGAGAAGGTATAAGTAGCGAAGTGGCCTGTGGAGATACTATGTTTCGGATATTAGATGGTACAGGCGAGCTTATGATAGGTAATAATGCTTTTACTGTTGAAAAAATGAATCCCTTAGTTTTATAGATCATTATCTTTTAATAGTCTCAAAAGTTCTTCAATGTATTAATATACTTTATTTTGAACATAGACAAGTGAAAATCACTATGCTTTTGATACAGAAAATATTAAACCAGCAGGAAAAAATTATTAAATATTTAATGACAGTAACATATGATACCGAATTTATATGAAAAAATATATATAATATATATATATTGGAAATTTAAAATAACTACATTATACAGGGAGGAATTTAAATGAGTATGTTTTGTTATCAATGTCAGGAAACTGCTAAAGGGACAGGCTGTACAATAAAAGGGGTTTGTGGGAAAATAGATAAAGTTGCAAATCTGCAAGATTTAATGATTTACACATTAAAAGGTATTGCAATACTTCAAAAGAAAGGATTAGAGGATGGTATTAAATTTACTAAAGCTAATCATTTCATGTTAAATAGTTTATTTATGACTATTACTAATGCTAATTTTGATGATGCAGCTTTTATTCAAATAATAAAAGAAGGTATAGAACTTAGAGAAGAAATAAAAAAAGAATTAGTAGGTAAAGGAATAGATTTAGGAGAATTACATGATGCAGCTACTTTTGTTGTAGAAAGTGATTCAGAGCTTTTAGCAAAATCAGAGTCTATTGAAGTAGGAATATTAGCTACAGAAAATGAAGATGTACGTTCATTAAGAGAATTAATCATTTATGGAATTAAAGGTATAGCTGCTTATGCTGAACATGCATTTAATTTAGGAAAAGAAAATGAAGCAATATATGATTTTATTGTAAAAGCATTAGTAGCTACATTAGATAATACATTAAGTGCAGATGATTTGGTAGCGCTTACATTAGAAACAGGAAAATTTGGTGTAGATGTTATGGCTCTGCTTGATGCAGCTAATACAGGTGCTTATGGAAATCCTGAAATAACAGAAGTTAATATTGGGGTAAGAAATAATCCTGCAATATTGATATCAGGACATGATTTAAAAGATCTAGAGGAACTTTTAGAACAAACAAAAGATTCAGGAGTAGATGTTTATACACATGGTGAAATGTTACCAGCTCATTATTATCCTTTCTTTAAAAAATATTCAAACTTTGTAGGTAATTATGGTAATGCTTGGTGGAAACAAAATGAAGAATTTGAAGCTTTTAATGGACCGATATTATTTACAACCAATTGTATTATACCACCAAGAGATAGTTATAAGGACAGAGTTTATACTACAGGAGCTACAGGATATCCAGGCTTTATACATATAAAAGAAAGAGAAGATGGTAAAGCAAAAGACTTTAGTGAAATTATAGCTCATGCTAAGAACCTACCAGCACCAAAAGAAATTGAAACTGGAAAAATTGTTGGAGGCTTTGCGCATGCACAAGTATTTGCTTTAGCTGATAAGGTAATAGAAGCAGTTAAATCTGGAGCTATCAGAAAATTCTTTGTTATGGCTGGCTGTGATGGAAGAATGAAGTCAAGAAACTATTATGCTGAATTTGCTGAAAAACTACCAAAAGATACAGTAATTTTAACAGCAGGTTGTGCTAAATATAAATATAACAAATTAAATTTAGGTGATATAGGTGGAATTCCAAGAGTTCTAGATGCAGGACAATGTAATGATTCCTATTCATTAGCTGTAATAGCTTTAAAATTAAAAGAAGTATTCGGATTAAATGATGTAAATGAACTTCCAATTGCTTATAATATAGCATGGTATGAGCAAAAGGCTGTAATAGTACTTCTAGCATTACTTCATCTAGGAGTAAAAAATATTCATTTAGGACCAACTCTTCCAGGCTTCTTATCACCAAATGTGGCTAAAGTGTTAGTAGAGAATTTTGGAATAGCAGGAATTGGAACTGTTGATGAAGATTTAAAAGTGTTTTTAGGATAATTATATTTATTTTCAAATTGACTTAAAAAGAACTAAACGTAGATTTAGTTCTTTTTTTAGTTTTAGAAATAATAGAAAAGTATTTCAGCTTCTATGAATGTCTGCTTTATTTGTACTATCCACTATTTTTACAAGTTAATTAGATAAACGTAGTATAAGTTACCGAAAATAATAATATTAAATCCTATAATATAGTCAGGGGAAGGATACTGGCACATTTCTAATACTAAGTTCAGATACCTGCTCAAAAATATTAATATAATTTTTAAAAAATTTGAGTTGAATAATTAACAATTATTTCAAAGCAAGTACTAACGAGATCAACTACTGGTTTTTTCGTAGGATTTGCTGCGGTAGCACTTTATGGAACTACAATTGCTGAAGTCAATTAGTACATCAGTTACTAGAGTATATGGTGGAAAATTCGCTGATAGACTGGGTGGAGAAATCGTTTCCGTAACATCCCTTTCTATAATGCTTTTAGAAACAATATGTATGGTAATAGCTAATTTATTACCATTAGCTATAGTTGGAATTTTATTATTAGCTGCTGGAATGGGAGTAACTAATGCCGCTGTATTCAAGATACTTTCAAAGGAAGCTCCACATACAATAGGAGGAGCTGCAGATGGGTTGGAGGATAGGTGCCTTGGAGGCTTTGTAACACCACCTGTAATGGCATCCTTTATAGATAAAACTCGTGCAAATTTAAGTGGATTTTCAAAAGGCTTTTTAGTATTTTCAGCATTGGCTAT
Organism: Clostridium magnum DSM 2767; assembly: GCF_001623875.1. GTDB lineage: Bacteria > Bacillota > Clostridia > Clostridiales > Clostridiaceae > Clostridium_AM > Clostridium_AM magnum. The sequence continues at coordinate 1,045,771 of NZ_LWAE01000002.1, forward strand.
AATGTCATTAATAATTTTGGGCATATTTAGGATGGGTTCAAAGAACTCTGCTGCTACTAGCAAAGCATAAAAAGTTAGTAAACGTGATGGGCATCACAGAGTTAAAAAAGAAGTTGTGGTATACCTATCATTGTGATACATTTATCATATAGTGGGAAGCAAAATTAATATATAAAAATTGATCCTTCCTCATATAAAAGGATAAAACTTTATATCATACTTTAAACCTGAGCAGTAGTCTGAAGTAAGACCACAATTTATAGAAGCTGACAATATAGATATGTAATACAATATAAAAAATTTGAAAGGGTAGTAAATTCGTTTGCCGAGGAAATTAACAAACTTAGTGGAGCTGCAGTAAAAAAGGCAATGTTTTTAAAAGAGAGTAAAAGTAGTGATACAATTGCATCGGCGTTAGCAGGTATGTTTGTAGGTTTTGGTATTATACTTATATTTACGGTAGGAGGTCTGCTATCATCTGTAAATGCACCAGCTACTAAAATGCCAATGGGATTTTCTTTTGAAATCGCATTAAGCTTAGTATTAGCTGCTGGTTCAGAACTATTTACAGGTAATAACATGATTATGCCGATAGGTGCCATAGAGAAAAAGGTTTCTTGGAGTTCAGTTTGGGATATATGGATTTTCAGCTACATTGGAAACGTTTTAGGTTCCGTAGTGTTAGCTGCATTGTATGTACAATCTGGACTTTGGAGAGGTACTACAGCAGAATTTATTTTAAAAACATCAGCTGCAAAAATGACAGCACCGTATATGGAGCTGTTTGTAAGAGGAATTTTATGTAACATTTTAGTGTGTTTAGTAGTATGGTGCTTTTTTAAATTAAAAGATGAAGCTGCAAAGCTTATCATGGTATTTTGGTGTCTGTTTGCATTTATAACTTCAGGTTTTGAACATAGTGTAGCAAATATGACATTGCTTTCAATAGCTTTAATGATTCCACATAATGTGCCAGTATCTCTTAATGGATTTATGTATAACTTAACAGCGGTGTCATTAGGTAATATTGTTGGTGGAATGCTTTTTGTAGGTATAGCATATTGGTATATATCTAATAAGAAAGTCTGAAGAATTCAGATAAATAAAATAAAGTAGCATAGGGAGGATTAAGATGGGATATAAGTTAAACTCAGAAAAGTTTAATAATTTTTTAGCCGCAATAGGGGATGAATATAAGGTTTATGCTCCTATACTTTTAAAAGGTAAGGGTACCTTCTCAGATACAGATACTGTTAGGTATGGTCAAGTTAATAAAGTTGAGGAAATAGAATTTAATAAGAAGTCTAATTTCTCGCCAAAGGAAGTCATACTTCCAATTACACAAACTATATTTTACTTTACAGAAGATAGTGTAACAGAACCTAAAGCAGATGATAAAAAAGCATTAATATTCCTAAGAAGCTGTGATATACATGCTGTTAAGAGACTAGATCAAATCTATTTAAAGAATGGTGCAGAAGATCCATATTACAAGAGATTAAGAGAAAAAGTTAAATTTGTACTTATGGAGTGTGAAAACAGCTTTGAAAACTGTTTCTGTGTAAGTATGGGAAGTAACAAAACAGAGGAATATGATCTATTTGTAAAAGTAGTAGATGGACAAGTTTTTGTTGAATGTAAAGATGAAAGCTTTAAAGCATATTTTCAGGCTTATGAACAGTCTGAAGTAAGTCCCCAATTTGTAGAAACTAACGAAAAAGAAGTAAAAGTTCCTGAGAACTTAGACACAAGCGTATTTGGTTGGAGTGGATGGAGAGAGTATTCACAGAGATGTATAGCTTGTGGCAGATGTAATACAGTCTGTGGAACCTGTGCTTGCTTTACAATGCAGGATATATTCTACAAGGATAACGAAAAGACTGGAGAAAGAAGAAGAGTCTGGGCTTCCTGTCAAGTGGATGGATTTACAGATATGGCTGGCGGACATAGCTTTAGAAAAGATCAAGGTGAAAGAATGAGATTTAAAGTTATGCATAAGATTTATGACTTTAAAAAGAGATTTGGTTATCACATGTGTGTAGGTTGTGGAAGATGTGACGATGCCTGTCCAGAGTATATCTCACTTTCAAATTGTATAAATAAATTAAACAACGCTATGGAAGAGGTGAAGTAAATGGAGAATATATATTTACCAAAGGCTAGTAAGATAATTAGTATTACTCCACATACAGATATTGATTATACATTTAGAATGGAATTTACAGGTGATGTTAAACCTGGTCAATTCTTTGAGGTTTCTATACCTAAATACGGAGAAGCTCCAATATCTGTCTGTGAAATAGGAGAAGGATATATAGATTTAACAATCAGACGTGTTGGGGTAGTTACAGATGTTATCCATACTTTCTTCCCAGGAGATACACTTTTCATGAGAGGACCTTATGGAAATGGATTTGATGTAAATATATATAAGGGAAAAGAAGTTATTGTAGCAGCAGGTGGAACTGGACTAGCTCCAGTAAAGGGAATTGTAGATTATTTTTCAGCGCACAGAGATGAAGTTAAGAACTTAGATCTTTTAGTTGGATTTAAATCACCAGATGATATACTGTTCAAAGAATCCCTAAAAAAATGGAGTGACAATGTAAATGTTACAGTGACTGTAGATAAAGCTGAAGAAGGATATACTGGTAATGTTGGCTTGATTACTACTTATATTAAAGATTTAAAAATCGAAAATATAGAAGAAGCACAAGTGGTGGCTGTTGGACCTCCAATAATGATAAAGTTTACTATAGCTGAGTTTCTTAAAAGAGGAATCAAAGAAGAAAATATTTGGGTTTCCTATGAAAGAAAAATGTGCTGCGGCGTAGGTAAGTGTGGACACTGTAAAATGGATGATACTTATATCTGTTTAGAAGGACCAGTGTTTAACTATACTAAAGCTAAAAATTTAATGGATTAAAGGGGGGGAAGAAGTATGTCTATAGATATTAATACAAAAAAGTTGAAAAAGAACGCATTTAGAGTAACAAAGGAAAGAGGAAAAACTGCAATAAGAATAAGGGTTCCAGGCGGACGTATGGAAGCAAAACATTTTGAAATACTACAAAAAGTTGCTGAAGAGTACGGTAATGGAACTGTTCATATAACTATTAGACAAGGATTTGAAATACCTGGGATAGATATGAGAAACATCCCTAAGATAAATGAACTTATTCAACCTGTAATAGAAGGTTTAGAAATAAATCAAGTGGATCCAAATACAGGGTATGCTTCATCTGGTACAAGAAATGTATCTGCTTGCATAGGAAATAATGTTTGTCCTTTTGGTAATTATAATACAGCTGCATTTGCAAAGAAAATGGAAAAAGCAATTTTCCCTAATGATCGTCATGTAAAAATTGCTTTTACAGGATGTTCTAATGATTGCATAAAAGCTAGAATGCAGGATTTTGGGATTATAGGAATGACTGAACCGCAGTATGATAGCTACAGATGTATAAGCTGTCAAGCTTGTGTTAAGAATTGTAAGAAAAGATCCACAGGAGCATTATCTTTTGAAAACTTTAAGGTTGTAAGAGATCATGACAAGTGTATTGGCTGTGGAGAATGCGTTGGAAAATGTCCAACAGGTGCATGGACAAGAAGTGATGAAAAATACTTTAAGCTAGTTATAATGGGAAGAACAGGAAAGAAAAACCCAAGACTAGCTCAAGACTTTGCTAAGTGGATAGATGAAGAGAGTATAATAAAAATTGTATTAAACACTTATGATTTTATAGAAGAGTATATTGATAAAGATGCACCGTTAGGTAAAGAGCATATTGGATACATTATAGACAGAACTGGATATCAAGAATACAAGAAATGGGCATTAAAAGATGTAAGCCTAGGAAATAAAGTTGAGATAAAAGATAATATTTATTGGTAATAGCCGATTTAAGGAACGGGCGTTAGTGTTATTTATATCTATAATTAACACTAACGCCCGTTTTTTAATTATGGGCTTTAGCCTGTTGAGTGATAGCGAAACATTAAACTACCTGCTTTGCAGGTGGAGGACAAAGGGTTATACCACAACAAAAGAAAAGGGTATAGAGATATTTAGAATTAACAGTTTGTCTGATTTAAAAACTGGTTGTTTTGGCATATTAGAACCATCGGAAAATTGTTCTGCAGCAGATAGTAGTGATATAGATCTTATACTCATGCCCGGCGTTAGCTTTTGATAGGCAGGGTGGACGACTAGGATATGGAGCAGGATTTTATGACCGTTTTCTTACGAAAATGAGCAAAAGGGTTGAAAAAATTGCTTTAGCATATCAGCTTCAAGTAGTAGACAGTGTTCCTATGGAAAGCTCTGATGTAAGAATAGATGGAATCATTACAAATGATTCATTTATTCATCTATAAATTCTAATTTTCCTAAAAGTAAAACAAAAGGCCGATCTAAGAAACGGCCTTTTAATTCTTATTTCTTTCTAATAGCTACTCTCCAAATTTCTGGTCCTTGCTCAATATACTGCCAATCAAATTTATCTTCACGCTCTATTAAAAATTGATAATGTAGAGGTCTTGGATCATGATCATTAGTAAGTTCCATAACCTCTCCAGAATTAAGTTTATCGAAGGTGTCAAATATAATAGTATGTTTATCTCTAGGTTCGTATTTTCTTGCATCTACCTTTGCAGCAAATTGTATCATTTAAAATCATCCTTTCATATTATACTTGTTTTTATATATTTTCTCTATTTTCCAGGAGTAAAAGGACAGTAACCTATCTTATCACTCTTGTTTTTCATTTCTATCCATAATTCCTTATCCTTTATTGCATCTATAGCTGTAGGATATAGGATGTAGTTTTCCTTATAAATGTGATCTCTGAGGTGAAAAACGATATACTTTGCTAGCTCGTCTACTTTTATCTTGCACTCACTAAAGTCCATGGCTTGAGCATTATGCGCTGTTTCTTTAAGTAATCTTTTTCTCTTTCTCAAATCATCATGTTCCATTCTCATAATTCTTGTGGGACCAGTGATATTCCTTTTTTCAAGTTCTGGGAACAGTACATCTTCTTCTCGTTTATGATGTTTTTCAGCATCTATAATATTACTTGCTAAATGTTCTAACTTTACAAATAAGTTTGGATTTTCACTGTAACTATTTAGAATTTGAATATCTAGATTCAGCGCTTCCAGCTCTGTCAAAAACTCTTTTATCTTTTCATGTTCAATTATAAGAGTATCTAACATGTGTCCGGGCTCAATCTTCTTTTTTAGCTTTACCAATTCATCACTTAGAACTTCCATATGAATGTCACAAAGGTTTCTCAAATCCTGTGGATCCATGCCCTGCTCAATAAGGCGTTGCTCTGCAACAGATAACTCTATAGGGTCTATATTTGCTACTATAGTCAAGGCTTCTTTTCTTGATTCTTCTGTTACTCCTGCATTAAGCTTTTTGAGAACAGCCGTAAGCTTTTCGATTCGAGCTTCATTTACCAAATTCATATATAATACCTCCTACATATTCTCTTAATTCATTTAACTTATGAGCTAATTTTACTACTGAAAATTATTATTTTATGTGATTCAAATCAAATTTTGTTGATTAATTTTTTACAGGTATAGAAAATTAGTAATTATCAAGAATATTAAATGTGAAAATAAATTTAAAGTGAGGTAAATAGATGAGTAAAGTATTATATATTAAAGCAAATGTAAAACCAGAAGGAGCATCAAGAACTTTTAGAATTTCAGATAATTTTGTTGGACAGTACAAAGAACTAAATCCTAGCGATGAAATTATAACTTTAGATTTATACAAAGAAGGTATAGGGTTTCTAACAGAAGAGGGTATTACTCTTCATGCACCAGCACCTGGTGAAGGTAAGGATCATCCAATATTAAAATACGCATATCAGTTTGCCGAAGCAGATAAGTATATAATTGCAGCGCCACTTTGGAATTTAAGTTTTCCGGCAATATTAAAGGCATACATTGATTATATATGTGTTACAGGAATTACATTTAAGTATACAGCAGAGGGACCAGTTGGCTTATGTCAAGGGAAAAAAGCAGTCCATATTGTTGCAAGGGGCGGCGGTGGATACTCTGAAGGACCACTTGCAGCTTATGAGATGGGAGATAGATATTTAAGAACAATATTGGGTTTCCTTGGAATAACTGATTTTACCACAATATCAGCAGAGAAGTTGGATGTTATTGGTGAAGATGTAGAAGTAATTGTAAAAAATGCGATTGAAACAGCAAAAGAAAAGGCAAAAAATTTTTAGTTTTTTAAAAGAGCGGCTGTTGCACTAAGGCACCCATAACCATAACCTTGGCTTATCCCTAGTGTAAGTCAAGGTTATGGTTTAGATATCTACTTAGTGCAACAGCCCCAATTTATTGTATATATCCATTGCTGATGAAGAAAGAGGTTACTATATCTATAAGTATATAAGGTTATGAAAAAATACAAAGGTTCTTAGTTTGCTAACTTTCTGTATTCTGAATGAAATGTATAACTTCAACAAGTTATTAAAATAATATTAATATATTTGAGTTAGGTTAATTACAAGAATTAATTATGGTGGTGAACGTATTGAATAATAGGATAATTATAATTGGTGGGGGCATCGCTGGAATTAGTGCTATAAAGGCAATAAGAGAAGTTGATAGTGAAATTGAAATACACATGATTTCAAATGAGAAGTTTTATCCCTACAATCGATTAAGACTAACTAAGGGCTTATTTGGAAATTTATCAGAGGAAGCTATATTACTTCAAAAGAGAGAGTGGTATGAAGCAAATAGCGTCAAATTATATATAAATAAAGAAGTAACTAGGATAGATGTAGAGGAGCATGAAGTAATTTTAGACGATGACAGTAGACTAAAGTTTAGTAAGTTATTATTAGCATCTGGTGCTCACAATTTTACTCCACCTATTGAGGGGATAGATAAGCAGAATGTTTACACAATTAGGCACCTAGAAGATGCGTGGGTTGTAAAAGATATAGTTCTTGAAAAAAAGAAGCCATTAACAATAGGAGGTGGGATTCAGGGATTAGAAACTGCATGGGAGTTAAATCAACATGGTGCGGAAGTTGCCATTGCTGAAATTCAATCTAGGCTTATGCCTATGCAGCTTGATATAAAGGCATCGCAAATACTTCACAGTATAATAGAAAGTTATAATATAAAAGTATATTTGGAAACGCAGGTACATAAAATACTTGGAGAAAATAGTGTTACAGGAGTAAGTAGAGAGGATGGATTACAGATAAGCTGTGATATGGTAGTTTATAATGCCGGAGTACGTCCAAATATTAAGTATATAAAAGATACTCCTATCAATTTTAATAAGGGAGTAATAGTAAATAATAAGATGGAGACCAGTGTTCAGGATATTTATGCTGCTGGTGATGTAGCTGAGTTTAAGAGCAGAATTTCTGGACTTTGGAATATAGCTATAGAACAAGGGAAGCTTGCAGGGTACAACATGATAGGCATGGATAAAGTCTATAAGGATATTGTTCCGGTAACAACTCTAAATGCATTTGGAATTTCACTATTTTCTATGGGAAATGTAGACGAAGGTAAATGTGATTATTCTTTAATTGAAGAAAGTTCGGAAAATAAGGTCTACAAAAGGATATTTATTCATGAAAATAAAATAGCTGGAGCAATCGTTATTGGGGATACAAAAAAATCGCCTATTTTAAAATCAGCTATAGAAAATCAAATTTTAGTAGATGAATTTGACTTATCTAAGATTTTTATAGAAAGTGAAATTATAACTAGAAAAGAATAAAGTACAGTACTAGGAGGAAAAGAAATGGAAGTTAAATTTTGTGAGAATAATTTTAGTTTTGGTACTGAAAAAGTAGTTAAAGCATTGCAGGAAAATCACCAGAACATCGAAGTTTCGGTGGAGGGATGCTTGGGGTATTGCGGTGACTGTGCAGTAGGACCTTATGCATTGGTTGATGATGAAATGATTCAAGCTGATACAGCAGATGAGCTGTTGAAAAAAATAGAAAATATGATGTGAGTGACTCGTCAATAGTTAATCTAAACTGTAAGTTTTAAAATTATCAAAATAAAAATATTAAAAAAGGAGATATTTATATGGAAAATTCAATGTTTTGCTATCAGTGTGAACAAACAGCTGGAGGAAAGGGATGCACAAAGAGTGGTGTGTGTGGGAAAACACCAGAAATCGCAAATTTACAGGATTTGTTAATATATCAATTAAAGGGTATTTCTTGCTATGCAAAGCCTCTAATTGAACAAGGTAAAATTATAGATAAAGAAATAGTGAAATTTGTAGAGAATGGTTTATTTACAACATTAACAAATGTAAACTTTGATGCAGAAGTCCATGTAAGATTCTTGAAGGAATCACAAAAGATAAAGGAAATATTAAGAGATCAAGCACCAGAAGGCAACTATCCAGATGCAGCTACATACAATTTAAGCGATACAAAGGAAGAGATGTTAAAGGATTCAGTAAAGGCAGGAATTATGTATGATCAAGAACTTGATGCTGATATAAGATCCTTGAGATCAACAATATTATATGGATTAAAAGGGTTAGCTGCTTATGGACATCAAGCTAGGTTTATTAATTACAATAATGACCAAGTAGATAATATATATTTCTTAGGGTTAGAAGCTACTACAAATGATAGCTTGAGCTTGGATGATATGATACGTATGACTATGAGAGTAGGAGATATGAGCGTACAGGTAATGCAGCTTTTAGATGAAGCTAATACTACTAGATACAAAAATCCTTCACCTCATAAAGTAAATGTTAATATTAAAAAAGGACCATTTATTATAGTATCTGGTCACGATTTAAGAGACTTAGAAATGCTCCTTGAGCAAACAGAAGGTAAAGGAATCAATATTTATACCCATGGTGAAATGTTACCATCACATGGATATCCAGAACTTAAAAAATATAAACATTTAGTAGGCAACTTCGGTTCTGCATGGCAAAACCAACAAAAAGAATTCGATGGAATTCCAGGTTGTATTTTAATGACTACTAATTGCTTAATGAGGCCAAGAGAAACATATAAAGATAGGATATTTTCAACAAGTGTCGTAGGTTGGGATGGAATAAAGCATATAGATGTTTCAGAAGACGGAACTAAGGATTTTAGTGAAATAATAAATAAAGCATTAGAATTAGGTGGCTTTAAAGAAGATGAAGAAGAAAAAGAAATACTAGTGGGATTTGGACATCATGCTACACTATCCCATGCAGAAGCTATAGTAAATGCAGTTAAGGAAGGAAAGCTAAGACATTTCTTCTTAATAGGAGGTTGTGACGGAGCTAGACCAGGAAGAAGTTATTATACTGATTTTGCTAAAATGGTTCCAGAGGATTGTGTTATTCTTACTTTAGCTTGTGGAAAGTACAGATTTAATAAATTAGACTTTGGAACAGTAGCTGGATTACCAAGACTATTAGACGTAGGTCAATGTAATGATGCCTATTCAGCAGTTAGAATAGCTACTGCACTTGCAGATGCCTTTGAAACTGATGTAAATTCACTACCACTAACAATTGTACTTTCATGGTATGAACAAAAAGCTGTTGCTGACTTATTGGCATTGTTATCACTTGGAATAAAAGGAATATACTTAGGACCAACTTTACCAGCCTTTATATCTCCAAATGTATTACAGTATCTAGTAGATACCTTTGATATAAAACCAATAAGTACACCAGAGGATGATTTAAAGAGTTCACTTAAACAAACAAACTAAAGTGAAGGTTACTTCAATTTAGTTAGGGCAACTAGTCATGATATAAAATTATTGATGATAAAGAAGAGTTTGCAGCAAATTTTTAACTGTAAACTCTTTTTGTTCTAAGCTTGTTTGATTATTACATTGTGTAAACAGCATTTTAACACTTAAGCAGTTATTATTTATTATCACCTATAAAATATATGGTTTAGCTTAAATATAATAATGGAATAGTACTAATATTATCTAAAAATCCATACTAAAATAAATTGTTGACATTTATATTTGTTTTTACCCACTTTAAGAAGTTGTAGTTTTAAGATATATAATCTTACATAGATATAGCATATGACGTAATCTTCTTTTACGTAGTGACAGTTATAAGATATGTAAATGGTAAATAATGTATTATGACTGTTTTTGCACGAATGTTGGCGCTACCCCTATAACAAGATCTGTTCTTTTTGTGGTGAAAATAATTATTTATATTGAACTGTTGGCTAGATTCATAATATAGGAGCTCCTTAAAGGAATACTATAAAAAATAATGTGAAATAATATAATATAACGAATTTTTTCATTCCATAAACAAAATACTACATGCAAGGATGTGTATAATGTGGAAACCTCAAATCTTCAAGAAAATGTAAACATAATTAAAAATGGCATTGGCCCCAAAAACCCTATAGTAGTAAAAAATATTTTAATTGGAAGTGAACAACCTTTAGAGGCTGTCATTATATATATTAGCGGATTGGTTGATAACAAAATTATTAATGATGACCTTTTACAGCCTTTAATGTTTCAAATACATGAAAATCTAAATAATCATTCAAACTTAGCAGACTACATATGCAAAAGATATATTTCTGTAACTAATACAGAATTAGAGTCTGATATTAATAACATTGTATGTGCATTGCCAAGAGGAAAAACAGCTCTTTTAATAAATGGACTTTCAGACGCAATATTATTAGATACAGCTAAGCTACCTCAGCGTGCAGTAGAAGAACCTAGAAATGAAGTTACAATTAGAGGCTCTAGAGAGGGCTTTATAGAAGATATTGAGGTAAATATAAGTATACTGCGAAGAAGAATACCAGATAAGAACTTGGCAATCGAAAAATTTAGAACTGGAGTACGTTCGCAGACAGATGGGGCAATTTTATATATTCAGGATATAGCAGATCCTGATATAGTTAATCAATTAAAAGATAGAATTAATTCTATAAATGTAGATGAAGTAATATCTATTGGTATGCTACAGCAATATATTGAAAAACATGCCTATTCTATGTTTCCTCAGGTCTATACTACAGAAAGACCGGACGTGATTGAAGCACATCTTATGGCGGGTAAAGTTGCTGTTACTATTGAAGGGACTCCTACCTTAATAACCGTTCCTACTGGATTAATGGAATTTTTTCAAGCAGTAGGAGATTACTATGAAAGAACTATAGTATCCTCCTTTATAAGGATTCTTAGATTTCTTGCTGCCTGTATTGTATTATTTCTACCATCATTATATTTAATTTTATTGAAGTTTAATGCAGAACTTATACCAATAAAATTTCTAACACCCATAATTGAATCAAGAACAGGGATAGCTTTTACACCCTTTGCTGAAATAGTTTCAATGCAAATAATAGGAGAGTTTTTGAGAGAAGGTGGATTAAGGCTTCCAGGGAAGATAGGTCAGACTATAAGTGTTATAGGTGGAATTATTATAGGTGATGCTGCACTTAAAGCAAAAATAGTAAGTCCCTCTACTCTTTTCGTTATAGGAGTAGCAATAGTGTCCAGCTTTTTGATACCAAATTATGATATGGCCTCTGCAATAAGAATTTTACAGTATCCAATGCTGATAAGTGCAAACATTTTGGGTATATATGGTGTATCCATGGTATTGTTTGCACTGATGATTCATCTATTTTCATTAGATAGCTTTGGAGCACCTTATCTAGAATTTAAAAAGAATTATATGAAAGATATTTTTATACGGGCTCCTCTATGGAAATTCAATAAAAGACCTGAAAATACTCCCAATATTAATCCAATAAGACAAACAGATTTTAGAAGTTCATGGAATAAAGAATCAAAAAAGTAATTAAACACCTTTTAAATAAGTTATACAAGAAAGAGTGAAGCATATGAATAAAAATGTAATGGATTTATTAACTCCTAATCAAGTAATGTGTGTATTGATTGGATATACTATGGGAGTAGGTATTTTATCTTTACCAAACTCTCTTGTAAAGGATGCCTATCAAGATGCATGGATATCTGCTGCATTAGGCGGAATATATCCTCTATATATGTCTTTAATAGCAATTTATATAAGCAATAAATTTCCAAAGGATAACATATTAATTTTAAGTAAAAGATTTTATGGGAATTTTATTGGAAGTATATTTAATTTTATATTTTTAACATTCTTTGCAACCAATTTTATTTTCATTGCTTCAGGTTTTAGCAGTTTAAGCAGAGTTTATGCTATTGACTTTTTAGCTCCTGAAAAAGTTGCCTTTTGCACAGTTTTTATTGCTTCATATGCTTCCTATAAAGGCTTAAAGACTTTGGGAAAAATAAATGAGTTTTTATTTTACATACAAATACTTTTAATTTTATCTTCCATAGGAGCAATACATAAAGGAAGCATTTTAAATATTCGCCCTATGTTTCAAAGTAGTTTATGGAATATACTGAAAAGTGTAAAGGAATCAATATTTTCCTATGGCGGTGTTGAAGCTATTTTTTTAATATATCCTTCCATAAATGATTCCAATAAAGTAAATGTTGCCGTTTTAAAATATACAATGATCATAATTATTACGTATGTCTATGTAACCTTTATAACTATATTTTATTATGGTGTAGATATAATTCCAAAAAACTTATGGTCCTTTACCGCAGTCACCGAAAGCTTTAGTATAAGTCCTATAATTAATTTTAGATTTGTATTTATATTTATGTGGATTTTAATGTCTTTAAAACTAGCATCTAACTATTGTTATGCATCACTTATCGTACTAACTGATTTTTTTAAAAAGGTTCCTAAAATACGATTAATTGCCATAATTTATTGTGTTATAGTTTATTTTATTATAAAACTACCAAATGAGACAATAAGGAGACACTATATAGAAATCATTTTTCCTAAATATATAATTTTCACATTTACATACATATCTTTAATAGCTCTACTAATATTCTTTAAGAAAGGTGAAAAAAATGAAAAAAACTAATCTTTTTGCTCTAATAGTTATTTTTTTTACATTTATTTTTTTAGGGTTAGACTTAAATCGTGTTCCTATAGAGGATCTAAGTGTTAAAGCTGGTGGCGGTTTTGATATAGAAAAAACCTCAGGAGGAAATGTCATATATAGAATACCTAATGTCGTGTATATTTTTGAAGAAAATAAACCAGTCTCTAATAAGATACTAATTGGAACAGCCAGCACTGTTGGAGAAACTAGAGAAGATAGAGCAAATAGATTAGATAAAAAAGAAGTTAGTGGTCATGAAAAATGTTATATACTAAGTGACAAAGTGGCCTCTTATGGAATTAAGCCTATATTAAATCTTCTCTATAAAGATAGTCAATTAAATGATATTTGTATATTTGTTGTATGCAAAGGTGAAACCCTTCCATACTTACAATATAACGCTCAAGGATATTCTACTTCCTTGGAGTACATAGAAGCACTAATTAATTCTTCAAAATACTATAATTTTTTTTCAGTGGATTATGACGCAACAAATGTATTTGTACGAGTAGGGGCAGAAGGAAGAAATCTAATATTGCCATACATTGAGCTTAAAGAATCTGGACCGGAAATTGCTGGTTCTGTTATATTTAATAAAGATAAATTAGCAGCTAAGCTTGATATGAAAAATACAAAAATAGCAAATTTACTAAGGTATGATGATGTAAAAGGTTTGCTTACAATACAAAAAAGCCCAAAGGAATATGTAAACTTTTATGCAACCTCCATGCGAAAAGTAAGATGTAAAGTAATAGATGGTAAATATAATTTCTTTATTGATCTAAATATAAAAGGAGAGCCCATTTCAAATGAAATGTATAAAGATATGATAACGGATTTACCTCAAATGGAAAAATTTGAAAAAGATATGGCTCTTGAAGTTGAAAAAATGTGCAATGATTTTATAGAAAAAATGAAGTATGGATATAAGGTTGACTGTCTGGAACTAGGAAGGGTGGCTGCAGCTACAACTGGCAGAAGAACTGGAGAGGATTGGAATAAAGTGATAGTAAATTCTAATATAACGGTAAATGTGTCGATGCATGTTAATCTTCATGGTAGAGGGGATTATTAGGTTATATAAAAACACCAATATAAATGTATCGATGATTTAAACATAATACTCCTATGGTATATTAATCATGAATCTACGATATTTGCATATTGGTAAATAAGAACGAGATTTCAAGAGCAGAAATTTCTGCTCTTTTTTACTTTGATTGGTGATCTTACATATAGGATTGTTTCTATTATGACTTAATAATCGTATCTACGTGTTATCGAATGATTAAGATTATTATTTAGAAAAAGAATTCATTAATCAGCTTTACAATATTAACAAAGTATCCATAAAGATGACATTAAACTGTAATACTTCATATTTAGCATTTATATATAAACTTAGTTAATTATTTATTGTACATATAAAGGATTAAATTTAGGAGGTAATTGAAAATGTTAAAAAGAAGTGTTAAATTAATTGCATCTTTAGCTATTGTAGTATCATCATTAGGTGCAATAGGGGTACAGCCGAGATACGCGGTGCGTCCCGACAGGGCGCATATTCTAGCAGGTGGAACTCCTGTCAAGGTAAGGTTTACCAAATCGCCTTGTATCGAGTCTTGGAGGTGTTGCGGTAACGTAACATTTTAAGCGTAGACAGAAAGCTAGCGAGGTAGAATTGACTGGGTGGTAACCTAGCAGTGAATGGTATTGAGCTTCGAAAATCGGTTGGATGATGTGGCAGAAACGTTCACGTACGTGGAAAGCAACAGTTATTTGTGCGTTAATGCGAGTGCAAATAAACACATCCGGGTTCAGATATCCTACCTAGCTAAATATTGAGAATATGAGGAAACTCTAGGAGGTCCTGACTGGTCTTTTCAAATGAAAAGTATGCAGTACAAACTCAAGAAGTAAGGAAGGTAAAAGCCAGCAAGAAGTCGAATACTCTTATAGTACTTTTGCTCCTTATAGTTTGAAATAAATGGGTAATATTTAGGAAAAGTTAAAAGGTAAAATGGCTAAATAACATGGTTTTGAGGTGTTTTAAAATTATTTAAAATCATATAAGACGAACCAGTTGTTTGTAGGTTTGAAGTCGTTACTACAATATATGTCAATACAATGATTCGTTAAAATCAGGATGATTATATTAGTAGTATACATTAAAGTTTCAACTCATGAGCTGTTAACTATATTCTGTGAAAGATGTTTTTTGAATAATGAACAAAATCTAAGGAGAATGATAATAATGCAACCAATATGTAAAAAAGAATACCTTGAATTGAAACCACCCGAGGTTGGCGATACAGTGGCTGATAAGGATAAAATTGTGAAGGCATTAAAACCCAAATACGGGAATGTATATATTTCTATTTCTACATTAAAATCTTAAGACTTAGGCGGATTTAAAGAAGATGAAGAAGAGAAAGAAATTCTAGTTGGCTTTGGTCATCACGCAACTTTATCTCATGCTGAAGCTATTGGAAATAGAGTTAAGGAAGGAAAGCTAAGACATTTCTTCTTAATAGGAGGTTGTGACGGAGCTAGACCAGGAAGAAGTTATTATACTGATTTTGCTAAAATGGTTCCAGAGGATTGTGTTATTCTTACTTTAGCTTGTGGAAAGTACAGATTTAATAAATTAGACTTTGGAACAGTAGCTGGATTACCAAGACTATTAGACGTAGGTCAATGTAATGATGCCTATTCAGCAGTTAGAATTGCTACAGCACTAGTAGATGCCTTTAATACAGATGTTAATTCTTTATCACTTACCATTGTACTTTTTTGGTATGAGCAGAAGGCTGTTGCTGATTTATTACCACTCTTATCACTTGGAATAAAAGGAATGTACTTAGGACCAACTTTACCAGCCTTTATATCTCCAAATGTATTACAGTATCTAGTAGATACCTTTGATATAAAACCAATAAGTACACCAGAGGATGATTTAAAGAGTTCACTTAAACAAACAAAGTAAAGTGAAGTTTACTTCACTTTAGTTAGGGCAACTAGTCATGATATAAAATTATTGATGATAAAGAAGAGTTTGCAGCAAATTTTTAACTGTAAACTCTTTTTGTTCTAAGCTTGTTTGATTATTACATTGTGTAAATAGCATTTTAATACTTAAGCAGTTATTATTTATTATCACCTATAAAATATATGGTTTAGCTTAAATATAATAATGGAATAGTACTAATATTATCTAAAAATCCATACTAAAATAAATTGTTGACATTTATATTTGTTTTTACCCACTTTAAGAAGTTGTGGTTTTAAGATATATAATCTTACATACATATAGCATATGACGTAATCTTCTTTTACGGAGCAACAGTTATAAGACATATAAATGGTAGATAATGTAGCATGACTGTTTTTACACGTGTAAATCGTTGCTGTACCCCATATTCAATAAATCTAAGTTTAGTGATATTAAACCTTATTAGTGAGTGTTATAAATAATTGCTGTTATATATATTATTAAATATAATAGAATTTTTTTACAGATATAAAGGAAATTTGTAGTCACTTGTAGAATATAATACTTAACTTAGTAATAATGTCATATAACAAATGTTACCAAATCAATTCAATTATTTATGATATTATGTAGCTATATTTAATGTACTAAGACTACGTAGTAAAAGGAACGAAAAGTAAATCCAGAATCTTGATTACATGGAAATAGTACTAATTTAAAAGGAGAGATGATGTATGTTTGGATTATCAAAAAACAATGAAGTAAATGCTTGTGAACCAAATGCAATGTTTTGTTACCAATGCGAGCAAACCCCAATTACAGGTTGTACTAAGTTTGGAGTATGTGGTAAAAATCCTGATATAGCAAGTTTACAAGATATCATGATATTAGGGCTTAAAGGTGTAGCTGCTTATGCAGTTCATGCAAAAGAGCTTGGGGTTTCTGATGAGGAAGTAAACAGCATTACTCAAGAAGCTTTATACACAACACTTACAAATTCAAACTTTAGTTTAGAAGAAAATATAGGAATGGCTTTAAAAGTTGGTACTGCAGCAGTTAAAATAATGGACGTGCTTGATAGAGCTCATACTGCAAAATTAGGTGTTCCAACTCCAGTTACAATATCCCAAGATAAAGTAGAAGGACATTGTATATTAGTAACAGGACATAATCTTTATGCTTTAGAAGAATTATTAAAGCAAACAGAAGGTAAAGGAATTAACATATATACTCACTCAGAAATGCTTCCAGCTCACGGATACCCAGAACTTAAGAAATACACTCACTTAAAGGGTAATGTAGGTAAAGCATGGTATGATCAAAGAAAGTTATTTGAAGAGTTCCCAGGAGCAATACTTGGAACAACAAACTGCTTAATGCCAATAACTACAGGAACTTATGGAGATAGATTCTGGACTTATGGAACTGCAGGTCTTCAAGGTGTTCCAAAGATAATTAACGATGACTTTAGCCCAATCATAGAAAAAGCATTGTCATTAAAGGTTGTTAACAAAGATTCAGATAAAACGCTTACAACAGGTTTCCATCACAGTACAGTTCTAAACATAGCGCCAGAAATAATAGAAGCAGTTAAATCTGGAAAAATAAAGAGATTCTTTCTTATAGCTGGTTGTGATGCTCCAACAAAGGGAAGAGAATACTTCAGAGATTTAGCTCTAGCACTTCCAAAGGAAGCAGTACTTTTAACAACATCTTGTGGAAAGTTCAGATTTAATGATGTTGATTACGGAACAGTACCTGGAACAGATATTCCAAGATTTATCGACCTTGGACAATGTAACAATTCAGGTTCAGCAGTTAAGATAGCTTTAGCTTTAGCAGAAGCTTTCGGATGCACAGTAAATGAACTACCACTTAGCATAGTTTTATCATGGTTCGAGCAAAAGGCCGTTGCAATCCTTCTTGGACTATTTAGCCTGGGAGTTAAGAACATCCATGTAGGACCAAGTGCACCTAAATTTATAACCCCTGGAGTATTAAAGGTATTACAAGATAACTTTAACCTTCAATTAATAAGTGGTGATGCCAAGGCTGACCTTGCTAAATTCATGAACCAATAATAATACTGGTAATGTTCATCAACTACTAATGAACTAAGAAAGAGCCACATAATGGATATTGATTCCAGAATGTGGCCTGTTTTCGTATTAATGATAATGAAAATAAAGTAGCATAAGGAGGATTAAGATGGGATATAAGTTAAACTCAGAAAAGTTTAATGATTTTTTAACCGCAATAGGAGATGAGTATAAGGTTTATGCTCCTATACTTTTAAAAGGTAAGGGTACCTTCTCAGATACAGATACTGTTAGGTATGGACAAGTTAATAAGGTTGAGGAAATAGAATTTAATAAGAAGTCTAATTTTTCACTAAAGGAAGTCATACTTCCAATTACACAAACTATATTCTACTTTACAGAAGATAGTGTAACAGAATCTAAAGTAGATGATAAAAAAGCATTAATATTCTTAAGAAGTTGTGATATACATGCTGTTAAGAGATTGGATCAAATATATTTAAAGAATGGTGCTGAAGATCCATATTACAAGAGATTAAGAGAAAGAGTTAAATTTGTACTTATGGAGTGCGAAAACAGCTTTGAAAACTGTTTCTGTGTAAGTATGGAAAGTAACAAAACAGAAGAATATGATCTATTTGTAAAAGTAGTAGATGGACAAGTTTTTGTTGAATGTAAAGATGAAAGCTTTAAAGGATATTTTGAGGCTTCTGAAAAGTCTGAAGTAAGTCCAAAATTCGTAGAAACTAACGAAAAAGAAGTGAAAGTTCCTGAAAATCTAGATACAAGTGTATTTAATTGGAGTGGATGGAAAGAGTATTCACAAAGATGTATAGCTTGTGGTAGATGTAACACAGTCTGTGGAACCTGTGCTTGCTTTACAATGCAGGATATATTCTACAAGGATAACGAAAAGACTGGAGAAAGAAGAAGAGTCTGGGCTTCATGTCAAGTGGATGGATTTACAGATATGGCTGGCGGACATAGCTTTAGAAAAGATCAAGGTGAAAGAATGAGATTTAAAGTTATGCATAAGATTTATGACTTTAAAAAGAGATTTGGATATCACATGTGTGTAGGTTGTGGAAGATGTGATGATGCCTGTCCAGAGTATATCTCACTTTCAAATTGTATAAATAAATTAAACAACGATATAGAAGAGGTGAAGTAAATGGAGAATATATATTTACCAAAGGCTAGTAAGATAATTAGTATTACGACCCATACAGATATTGATTATACCTTCAGAATGGAATTCACAGGTGATGTAAAGCCTGGCCAATTCTTTGAGGTTTCTATACCTAAATACGGAGAAGCTCCAATATCTGTCTGTGAAATAGGAGAAGGATATATAGATTTAACAATCAGACGTGTCGGGGTAGTTACAGATGTTATTCATACTTTCTTCCCAGGAGATACACTTTTCATGAGAGGACCTTATGGAAATGGATTTGATGTAAATATATATAAGGGAAAAGAAGTTATTGTAGCCGCAGGTGGAACTGGACTAGCTCCAGTTAAAGGAATTGTAGATTATTTTTCAGCTCACAGAGATGAAGTTAAGAACTTAGATCTTTTAGTTGGATTTAAATCACCAGATGATATACTGTTCAAAGAATCCCTAAAAAAATGGAGTGACAATGTAAATGTTACAGTAACTGTAGATAAAGCTGAAGAAGGATATACTGGTAATGTTGGCTTGATTACTACTTATATTAAAGATTTAAAAATTGAAAATATAGAAGAAGCACAAGTGGTAGCTGTTGGTCCTCCAATAATGATAAAATTCACTATAGCTGAGTTTCTTAAAAGAGGAATCAAGGAAGAAAATATTTGGGTTTCCTATGAGAGAAAAATGTGCTGCGGCGTAGGTAAGTGTGGACACTGTAAAATGGATGATACTTATATCTGTTTAGAAGGACCAGTGTTTAACTATACTAAGGCTAAACATTTAATGGATTAAAGGGGGGAAAAGTATGTCTATAGATATTAATACAAAAAAGTTGAAAAAGAATGCATTTAGAGTGACAAAGGAAAGAGGAAAAACTGCAATAAGAATAAGAGTTCCTGGTGGCCATATGGAAGCAAAGCACTTTGAAGTATTACAAAAGGTTGCTGAAGAATATGGAAATGGAACTGTTCATATAACTACCAGACAGGGCTTTGAAATACCAGGAATAGATATGAGAAATATTCCTAAGATAAATGAATTAATACAATCTGTAGTAGAAGGTTTAGAAATAAACCAAGTAGATCCAAATACAGGTTATCCTGCATCTGGTACAAGAAATGTGTCAGCTTGTATAGGAAATAATGTCTGTCCTTTTGCCAATTATAATACATCTGCTTTTGCAAAGAAAATGGAAAAAGCAATTTTTCCTAATGATCGTCATGTGAAAATTGCTTTTACAGGATGTCCAAATGATTGTATAAAAACTAGAATGCAAGACTTTGGAATTATAGGAATGACTGAACCGCAATATGACAGTTACAGATGTATAGGGTGTCAAGCCTGTGTTAAGAACTGTAAGAAGAGATCTACAGGAGCATTATCTTTTGAAAATTTTAAGGTTGTAAGAGACCATGATAAGTGTATTGGCTGTGGAGAATGCGTTGGAAAATGCCCAACAGGCGCATGGACAAGAAGTGATGAAAAATACTTTAAGCTAGTTATGATGGGAAGAACAGGAAAGAAAAACCCAAGACTAGCTCAAGACTTTGCTAAGTGGATAGATGAAGAGAGTATAATAAAAATTGTATTAAACACTTATGATTTTATAGAAGAGTATATTGATAAAGATGCGCCGTTAGGTAAAGAGCATATTGGATACATTATAGACAGAACTGGATATCAAGAATACAAGAAATGGGCATTAAAAGATGTAAGCCTAGGAAATAAAGTTGAGATAAAAGATAATATTTATTGGTAATAGCCGATTTAAGGAACGGCCACTAACGCCCGTTTTTTAATTATGGGCTTTAGCCTGTTGAGCGATAGCGAAACATTAAACCACCTGCTTTGCGGGTGGAGGACAAAGGGTTATACCATCAAAAAAACATAGCAAGAAAATAGCTTAAGTTTAGATATTACATTCAGCTTTTGAAAAAATACGAAAGTTACCTGTAAACATAAAAGTAGTAAAATTCAATACTGCAGTTCAGAACTTAATGCTATCTAAATCAGATTTTTGAATTTACATCAAGAGTTTGATTAAAGCATATGCACCAAGGCTTGAACAAAGTGAAAGCCAGCGCCTTTAGACGCTAGCTAGAGAAACAAGACTTGCTGCCTCAGAACAAGCCACCCATTTCATGGGTGGTTCTGACTGAAAAAAAGTGAGTGGGGAATTTTAAGATTTAAAGCTTGGATTTATTGATTTTTATATTGGACATACAAACCTCTATGTTTTTTGGAATTAGAGGTTTGCACAAATGGCGATAGTAAATTAATATTTAAAACAAAAAATCTTTGATATATGGACTTATAATAACAGAAGCCACCATAAAGAGAGAGGATGTTAGTTTGAAGTTTAGTCTTTATGGTATAAGTGAAGAATTACTTGATAAATTAAACTTTGAAAGTCAGCTTGGTAAAGGCGTAAAGAATACTCTAAAAAAATTTGAGAAAGATGATTTAGTTAATGAAATAATTGACTTAAAAGAATTTTATGAAAGTACTGATTTACTAAAAGGTATGAATTTTGTTTATAGGGTAAAATGTATACAATAACGTTTGCCAAAATATTACAAATACAATCCGCATATAAGGCGACAATTCTAGTAAATTGAACGATTTATTTTGAAATGGGAATATGTTTCCTAACACGACATATGTTGTGTGAGTAATGTTTGATAGAGAGGAAAACCCAGGAACTCTGAATTTAATACTAGTTTTTTATTAAATTTTCAACTCATGAGCTGTCACCTGTATTCTGTGAAAGATGTTTTTTGAATAATGAACAAAATCTAAGGAGAATGATAATAATGAAACCAATATGTAAAAAAGAATACCTTGAATTGAAACCACCAGAGGTTGGCGATACAGTGGCTGATAAGGATAGAATTGTGAAGGCATTAAAACCCAAATACGGGAATGTATATATTTCTATTTCTACATTAAAATCTTATTACAAGCTGTTAAGAAATTTTGACTGGAAACTAACTGTCACAATGGTTCAAAATGGTTATTGTTGGGAAATTATTATAATAGAAACTGGAAATACTACAGATAAGAATTTTGCCTATGCGGCGGATCTTGGAAGCACAACTGTTGTCATGCAATTAGTTGATCTAAACTCTGGAAATGTACTATGTGAAGAAAGCATATTAAATCATCAAGCCACCTATGGCGCAGATATACTCAGCAGAATCTTTTATGTGAAGGATAACGAAGAGCATTTAAAGGAAATCCAGCAAGCTACACTGAATAATTTTAGGGAACTTATGGATAAGATTCATTCCTTTACAGGAATTTCCCCATCAGAATGTGGAGCTTTGATCATTGGGGGAAATACAACAATGATCCATTTTCTGTTTGGTATTGATCCATGGTTTATATTCTATACACCATATACTCCTTCTTTCAACAGATGCGACTTTATTTCAGGGAGAGATATTGGACTGCCTTTTAGGGGATTGGTTTATTGCTTTCCTTCTGTAGCTAATTATCTTGGGGGAGATATCATCAGCGGATTGTTAACTACTCAGATTCATAAAGAAAGTGAATTGTCTTTGTACATGGATATTGGGACAAATGGTGAAATGATTTTGGGGAATAATGAATTTATGATTGGAGTAGCAGGAGCCGCGGGACCAGCTCTTGAAGGCGGTATAAGCAAACAAGGCATGAGAGCTAGTAGGGGAGCTGTAGATTCCGTTAGAATTGTTAACAATGAGATGATCATTACCACTATAGAGAATGCAAAACCAATAGGTATATGCGGTTCAGGAATTGTTGATCTTCTAGCTGAGATGCTTCTTGAGGGTTGGATTGATCACTCAGGTAGATTTGTTCCTGGCAAATCAGACCGTATCCTTTTAAGAGAAGGAGAATATGTAGTAATATATGCATGGGAAAATGAGTCCGGTTCCGGTGAAGAGCTTTTATTCAGCCAAACAGATATTTTAAGTTTCATGGATACAAAAGCTGCGGCAAACACCATGGTAGAATTTTTATTAGATGAACTAGGAATTGGACCTCAAGAGATAAATCGGATATATATGGCAGGAGCTTTTGGTACTTATATTAATCTAGAATCTGCAATTACTATTGGTCTATATCCGGACCTACCTAGAGAACGATTTATTCAAGTAGGCAATGGTTCACTGAAAGGAGCTTGCATGCTACTCAAAGATGCCGAAGAATTATTAGCAGTCGAAAGTATAGTTAATAATATAGTTTACCTGCAGCTGGGAGAAGCTAAAGATTTCATATCAAAAATGTCTGCAGCTAAATTCTTACCACATACTGATTTTACATTATACCCAACTGTTATGGAAAATATAAAACGCAGGAGATGTTAACGCTGACCTTGCTAAATTTATAGGCTAACAATTCATCTTGTTTATAAGCTGCAATAAGTTAGAAGTCAAAAAATAAATTATTAGTAGTGAAGAGCCAAGGATAATTTTTTATTCCTGGCTCTTCATTTGTTTAATCTTTATAACCAATTAGGTAGCTTTCTCAGAATTCATTTGTCATTAAATTATTTGTAAATATATTTTAGTATTTTATAAGAAAGATTGTGCATCATCTGATACCTTGCTTTGAGTATATCTGTATACCTTCTTTTTATCATCTCCAACATATAAAACATTATCAACTGCTGAGTATTTTAGCTGACCATCAGCATCTAAATATTCTTTTGAAATACATCTGCCCTTAATATTAGCTAAGATGTTAGTAATACCTCTATAGTAATCTCTTTCTATCACATCTGTTAAAGTACACTCAATGGCAATAGGACATTCTTCAATAATCGGCGCATTCACTAGTTTTGATTTAACAGGTGTTAAATTAACCATATCAAATTTTTTGCACTCATATCCAGAATTAGCACCACAAAAATCTATTTCTTTCATGAGTGAATTGTCCGGTATATTAATTACAAAATCTTTAACTTCTTTAATCTGATTAATTGCATATCCTTTTCGGCTAAAGCCCAAAACAACCATATCCATAAGTGTGAATGATGATGAAAGTGTAGTTACATTTGGATTTCCATCCTTATCATAAAAGCTTATAAGAATAACAGGGAATCCATAATACAATTTGCTATAGTCAACATTTATCTTTTTGATTTTACATTCCTCCTTAGGTTCCAATTACATATTTTATTTAGTCAAAGTTTAAAATTATTTTACTAACAAATCTAAGGCTTGTTTTAAATCATCTATTATATCTTCCACATCTTCAAGACCTATAGCTAGTCTTACTAATCCATCCTTAATTCCAGCAGCTAATCTTTCTTCTTTTGAACATACTGAATGACTCATAGAAGCGGGGTGTTGGATTAAGGTCTCTGTATCTCCTAAGCTTACAGCTAATCTGCAGAGTTTTAAGTTATTCATTAAAGCTCGTCCGCTGTCTACTCCTCCAATAAGCTCAAAAGCAATTATTGCGCCTGGTAAGTTCATTTGGCTTTTATAAAGTTCATATTGTTCAAAACTCTCAAGGCCAGGATAATATACTTTATCTATTGCTGGATGTTTTTCTAAAAATTCAGCAACCGCTATTGCATTAGAGCAGTGTTTTTCCATTCTTATGGGTAATGTCTTTAAGCCTCTTATTAATAGATATGAATCAAAGGGACTTAAAATTGCACCAGTTAATTTTTGAAGTCCAAGTTTAGCTTCATTTATAAATTCCCTTGAACCAAGAATAAAACCAGCAACTACATCTCCATGGCCATTCAAAAATTTTGTTCCGGAATGTAAAACAACATCAGCTGCTAATTCAAGTGGCCTTTGTATATAAGGGGTGCAAAAAGTATTGTCAACCATAACAATACAACCTTTATTTTTATGAGCAATTTTAGATATAGCTTTGATATCACTAATCTTCAAGGTTGGATTAGCTGGTGTTTCAATATAAACAACTCTTGTATTTTCTTTCATAGCTTTTCGTACATTCTCTGGGTTAGCCATGTCCACAAAATCAATTTCTACGCCATATTTTTTTAATCCATTATTTAATAAAGCAGAAGTATCTCCATAAATTGTTTCACCTGATATTACATGATCTCCAGCCTTTAAAGTTGTCCATAATGCAGTGGAGATAGCTCCTAGGCCAGAAGCTGCTGAAATGCATGCCTCTGCACCTTCAAGTAATGCAAGCTTTTCTTCTAGCACTGCATTTGTTGGGTTTCCAAATCTAGTGTATCTATATCCGACTTCATCACCTGAAAAAATTCTTCCACCTTGCTCTGCAGTGTCAAATATAAATGTAGATGTTTGATAAATCGGTGTTGCAGCAGAACCTACATCATTTTTCTTATTGCCACCATGTATTGCTTTTGTTGAAAAGCCTAAGTTATTTAAAATATTCTCATCCAAATTTCAATTCACTCCTTAACAATCAATATAAAATGAAAAACCCCTTGAATTTTTATTGATTTTATAATAGCATAACATTATATATTAGTAAAATTGAATTATTTGAAGTATTAATTCAATATTATTGAAGTGTGAAAACAAGGAGTTTTAATATGGAACTTAGGCAGCTAATAACATTTTATAAAATTACTCAATTTAAAAGTTTTATAAAGGCAGCAGAGAGTCTTGGATATGCTCAATCTACAATTACGACACAAATTCAACTTTTGGAAAAAGAACTCGGAATAAAATTATTTGAAAAGATTGGACGGAATATGGAACTAACCTCGAAGGGTTTAATTTTTCTTGAATATGCTGAAAAAATAGTAAATCTTGCATATGAAGCTAAAGAGGCAGTAGTTGATAAAGACACTCTAAAAGGAACACTAAAAATTGGTGTTGTTGAATCACTTTGTACAATTAAGCTTCCAGAATTACTTAAGGATTTTCATATGAAGTATCCAGAGGTAGAAGTAATTATAAAAATAGGCACTTGCACTGACCTACAAAACATGTTAAAAAATAATGCTGTTGATTTGATTTTTACCTTAGGTGAGGTGATAAAAGATTCAGATTTAATTTCATGTATGTGCTATAAAGAAAATATGGCAATTTTAGCATCTCCATTAAATAGACTAAAAGGCAAATTGAAACTTACATTAAGAGATATATCAGAGGAATCATTAATTCTTACTGAAAAAGGATGCAGCTACAGAAGTGTTTTTGAATTAATGTTCCATAAAGAAGGTTTGCAGCCTCATTTAGCTTTGGAGATAGGAAGTATTGAAACTATTAAAAATTTTGTTATGAATAACCTAGGAATTACTTTATTGCCTATTATGACTGTAGAAGATGAACTATCTAAAGGAAATTTAGTAAAATTAGATTTGGTTGGCTGCGACTTTAATATGATGACACAAGTTTTGTATCATAAAAACAAATGGCTGACACCTGCAATGGATGCATTTATAGAGGAATTAATAAAATAATCTGAGGCATCCTTTTTGTTTTGCCTTTAAGTTAATCTCGAATAATTGAAGGTTTGGAGGAATGTGATTTGAATCACATTCCTTTTAAGCGTAATAATTTAAAATATGGTAGCAAACATTTTTTAAGTATCATTATTATAACTTTGCTATTAGAACAGGTTAACAGTGAGCAAAACAAGTATTAAAACGATATAAGGTATAATTCTTAAGAAAATTTTAAAAATATTTAATATATGGAATAATTTGGGGGAAAAATGAATGAACTTATTTAAAAATAAGAAACTTAAAAATTTAGATGATAAGCAAGTAAGAGATAATGAAGAAAGAAAAAAGAAGACAAAACAATTACAGTATGAAACTAATGATTTTATTCAAAAGATGAGCAAGTTGTTAGCTGGGACTGTAAAACAGCACCATATGGTAGACGATCAACATGATGTCTTAGAAAAGCTTGCTGATGAAGTAAAAGTACATATGAGTGAAATTTCTAGTTTAACAGAAAATACTAATGACTTAACAGATAAATTATATTCAGAGGGGAATAACCTTATAGAAATTACAAAAGATACAGTTAAGAAATCATATGAAGGTAAAAATGCTATTGAAGAAATTGTAGAAATAGTAAGATCCTTAGAAAATGAGAATAGGAATAATGCTAAAAACATAAATGAATTGGCAAGAGGATTTTCCAAAGTGAATGAAGTTATACAGCTAATAACAAATATAGCAAATCGAACAAATATACTAGCTTTAAATGCATCGATAGAAGCAGCTAGAGCAGGAGAGCATGGAAAAGGTTTTGCTATAGTTGCAGGCGAAATAAGAAACCTAGCGGAAATGACCAAGCAAAGCACTAAGGATATTTCTGTATTAATAGGTGGTATAGAGAATGAAACAAAGGTTGTCTTAAATAATTCTGATAAATCAAAAGAAGTTATTGCTAAAGGAGTTAATACTTCAGGAAATGCAACAGAAAAGATAGAAGAAAGTTTATCTTCTATAGCAAAAGTTGAGCAGGAAGTAAGAGAAGTAATGAAGATTTTAATAAATCAAAAACGCCATATCGAAAACATGAGTAAAGAAATAATGAATGTTGATGAAATATTAAAAATAACCTCAAAAACTATAATAAATCATATAGAAGAGGCAAGCATTGTAGACAGGCAGTTGGAAGAAACAAAAGTACAATTAGAATCTTATAGTAAAAAGGTAATATAGTAAGATTAAATTTAGTACAATGCATATGTTACTTGTGCTAAATTTATTAAGATAGGAGCTTAAAGATGAAAAACAAAAATTTTAAAATTGTAGTGTCAGGTGATATCTGTATAAATGTACTGCAATGGGTAACATATCCTAATAGTAATAACGGTTTAAACTGGCAGACTCATTTAAATATGCATAATGCTTTAAAACCAGGAGGAGCACTACTTCTATCGAAGTTTGTAGAGTTGGCAACAGAAGCTTCAGTATTTTCACCGCAGATACGTGATATAGAATGGGTTTGGCAAAGAGAGTTTCTTAGTTCCACTGTAGAATTGGATAAATTTACTAAATACGATGATGAAACTAATAGTAGTAATGTGTATAGAATAAAGCGTTTGATGGGATTTACTGAAGCTATGTCAGGTATGCCGAGATTACTGCCTATAATGGACGACAATCCTAGTGCAGATATGGTTATATTGGATGACGAAGATAATGGCTTTAATTTCAGCAAGGATTTTTGGCCTTTGGCTTTACAATCTACTGAAACATCACCGATTATATTATATAAAATGAATAATCCTATTGGTTCTAGTGAGCTTTGGAAGCATTTGCAAAAGTCTCACAATGAAAAGACAATAGTTATTATAAATGGTGATGATTTGCGTTCAAAGGGTGTTAATATAAGTAAAAGCCTCTCATGGGAGAGAACAGCACAAGATTTTGTTTGGCAAATTAGTAACAATCCAAATCTTGCTTTCCTTGCAAGTTGTCGTCACCTTATAATACCTTTTGGACTTGAAGGTGCAATTTATTATAGAAATGAGGGTACACCTGAAACTAGATTATATTTTCTGCCATATGGATTTGAAGGAAGTTTTATTAAAGACACTCAAGGTAAAATGATTGGACTTACATCCTGTTTTGTAGCAGGACTTGCAAGTGCTATTGTTACGGGAAGTCAAGATAATGAAGAGTTATACGAATCAATAGGAACAGGAATACGGCAAGGAATCGTTTCAGCTCAGAAATACTTTATTGAAGGTTTTGGAGAAAATCTAGAAAAATATTCATTTCCTAATTCTTCAATATTTATTAAAAAGGAAGAAGATTTTGTACATAAGGATCATGTGCAAGATGTATTAGTGCCTGTGTCATCAAATTCTAATTGTCGTTCTTGTTGGTATATTTTAAAAGATAAAAGTTCTACTAACCTAGCTGAAATAGCGTATGATATAGTTAAAAATGGAGTTAAAAGTGCATTGAAATCTATTCCTATAGCACAATTTGGGAATTTAACAACAGTAGATAAGGCAGAAATAGAAAGTTATAGAAGTATCAAAAATCTTATGATGGAATACATATCCACTAAAAATACAGTTAGGCCTCTTTCAATTGCTGTATTTGGGACACCTGGTTCAGGGAAATCTTTTGGTATAGTAGAAGTGGCTAATAGTATTGCATCAAATTTAATTAAAAAACTAGATTTTAATTTATCCCAATTCCGTTCACCGTTAGATTTAGTGAATTCATTTCATAAAGTAAGAGACATTGTATTAGAAGGAAAAATTCCACTAGTATTTTTTGATGAATTTGACTCTGCACTTGAAGGAAAGCTTGGATGGTTAAAATATTTCTTGGCTCCAATGCAGGATGGTACATTTAGAGAGGGAGATTCTATCCATCCTATAGGAAAAGCCATTTTTGTATTTGCTGGAGGAACAAGTAATACTTTTAAAGAATTTTGTGGAGAAGATTTGAAAGATGAAAATGAACAAAAGAAGTTTTTACTTGAGTTTAAAGGTGCAAAAGGTCCAGATTTTATAAGTCGTTTAAGAGGTTATGTAAATATTCTTGGACCTAATCGAACTGATGAAAAATGGGATCATTTGTTTATAATCCGAAGAGCGATGCTGCTACGTTCACTATTGGAACGTAAAGTATCTCATCTTATAAATGATAATGGTGAAGCTCAAATTGATGATGGTGTACTAAGAGCCTTACTTAAAATTAGAAGATATAAACATGAATCAAGATCTATGGAAGCAATACTGGAAATGAGTATGCTGACAAATGCGAAAAAGTGGGAGCAATCAGATCTACCATCTAAAGAACAATTAAAACTACATGTAGATGAAGAGCAATTTTTACGTCATTTAATGCATGATGCATTTTATAGTGAGAGAATTGAGAGTCTTGCAATGGCTATTTACGAAAAAAATAAAAATATAGATTCAGATTATAGTATGCCATGGCAGGAGCTTAGTGAAGATACCAAAAACTCTATTAGGCATCAGGCAAAAAATATTCCTAATGCTTTACTTAAAATTAATTATGACGTTGTGTCTGTTAAAGAAAGTGAAGTCTTTATAGAGTTTACAGCTAGAGAATTAGAAGTTTTAGCTGAGAATGAACATAAGAGTTGGTATAACTATAGAAAAAAGGCAGGTTGGAAGTATAGTGAAGTTAAGGATAACACTAAAAAGACTGATCCAACGCTTGTAGCCTGGGATAATTTATCAAGTGATAAAAAAAATAAGATATATGAAATGGTTAAGGCTTGGCCAGAAATATTAGCAAAATCAAATTTTAAGATAGACCGATTGAAATTTATGTGTTATTGCGAAAATAAGATTTAACTAGTGATTTAAATCACATTATTTATAAAGAATATTTGATACAATTCTATCAGAATCTTAGTATTTGAAAGGGAGAATATAAAAAAGGAGGGGATTATTTGAGTAAGGTAATAGATTTGTCAAAGACAGTGTATCAATTATATAAGGAAGATCCGGAAGTAATTGAGATTATGAAGGAAATAGGTTTTGAAAGTATATCAGATCCTGCAAAGTTGAATACCGTAGGAAGATTTGTGACAATACCTAAAGGCGCGGAAATGAAGGGGATTGAAATAGAAAAGATTAAGGATGAATTTATTAAAAGAGGATATAGTGTAAAGATGTAATTAGGTTACATTTTCAGATTGATATAAAACTATTGCTGTTATGGATAATTACTATAGCAGTCAATAGCTTTTTTCAGTTAATTCATCTGCTCTGATAAAAGAAATAGCAGAGCAGACTAGAAGAGTGGAGGTTGATCATATGGATTTGCTTAGCAAGACAACATTTAGAAAGCTCGTTCTTGAAAAAAGGGATGCAGTAGCCATGGACACAAGAAAAAAGTGGGATGAAGAAGTATTTAAAAGAATAATACACAACGAATTTTATATAAACTCAAATATCATATTTACTTTTGTAAGTTTTGGCAGTGAAGTAAATACTCATCAAATAATAAATTTAGCGCTAAATGATAATAAAATTATTTATGTACCAAAAATCAAATCAAAAGAGAAGGGTATAGAGATATTTAGAATTAATAGTTTGTCTGATTTAAGACCTGGTTACTTTGACATATTAGAACCATCGGAGAATTGTTCTGCAGCAGATAGTCGTGATATAGATCTTATACTCATGCCAGGTGTAGCCTTTGATAGGCAGGGTGGACGACTAGGATATGGGGCGGGATTTTATGACCGTTTTCTTACGAAAATGAGCAAGAAAGTTTCAAAAATAGCTTTGGCATATCAGCTTCAAGTAGTAAACAGTGTTCCAATGGAAAGCTCTGATGTAAGAATAGATGGAATCATTACAAATGAAGAACTAATAACCATAAATTAAAGATATCTACAGAAGGCTAATGTGTGATTATAATCACGGCATAATTGGCAATTGAAAGCTATAATAAAATACAAAATACTTTTATAAAAACATATAAAATCAATAGATTTTATATGTTTTTATAAAGAAAAGAAGAATAGTATTTATTTTGAGTTTCGTTCTAGTAATTCTATGTAATTGAAGGAGGATTTTTGATGTCTTATGATGCAGCTTGGTCTAAAAATGAAAAGTTAAATGAAGTGGAAGTTATTAAAATTGAGAAAGATGGTTTGGATGTAATAGAAACCATAATTGAAAAGTATTCAAAGGAAGGTTATGATTCTATAACCGCTGAAGATATGAATAGATTTAAGTGGGCTGGAGTTTACGAACAAAAACCTAAAAATGGATACTTTATGATGAGAGTGCGTATAAACTCTGGAATAATGAGTTCAGAACAGGCAAATATTTTAGCACTTATTGCTAAGGATTATGGACGAGGTATTGCTAATGTTACTACAAGAGGAGCGGTACAATTTCACTGGATTAGAGTACAAGACCTACCTTATATTTTTGAAAGGCTTAAAGCTTGTGGGTTGAGTTCCTTTGAAGCTTGTGGTGATTGTCCAAGAACAATAGTAGGAAATCCTCTTGCAGGCATTGATAAAGACGAGCTTATGGATACAACAGAGATTGTAGAGGAAGTTAATCAATTATTTTTACGCAATAAAGATTTTTCTAATTTGCCAAGAAAATTTAAAATATCCATCTCTGCTAGTACCCGCAATGCAGCTCATGCTCAAATTAACGATATTGCCTTCACTCCGACAGTAAAAAATATTGGAGGAAAAGAGGTCATAGGCTTTCATGTGTGGGTTGGAGGGGGCCTTTCTGCTATCCCTTATTTGGCACAAAAGCTCAATATTTTTGTAAAACCAGAAGAAGTAGTTAAAGTTGCTAAGGGAGTATGTACTATTTTTAGAGATTATGGCTATAGAGAAAAGCGTACTCGTGCCCGTTTAAAATTTTTAGTAGCAGACTGGGGAATAGAAAAGTTTAAAAGCAAATTATTAGAGCTTATTGGAGAAATGCCAAATATGGGTGAAGATAAAAGATCCTCATGGAATGCTTCTTATTACTTTGGAGTGCATTCTCAAAGGCAAAAAGGCAAAAGTTATATTGGAATTAACTTGCCTCTAGGTGAGATTAGCTCTCACCAACTTCTTGAACTTGCTGATATTTCGGCAAAATATGGAGACGATAAACTGAGAACTACCCTATCTCAAAACTTGATTATTACAGGGATAAATGATGAAGATGTAGAGTTTTTATTAAGAATGGATATCTTTAAGAACTTATCTCCTAGCCCAGATGCATTCATGGGATATACAGTTTCTTGTACTGGAAAGGAGTTTTGTAATTTAGCCATTGTTGAAACAAAGGAATTAGCTAAAAAAGTTACTAAATATCTTGCTTCTAAAATTGAATTAGACACGCCAATTCGTATTCATTTTACGGGGTGCCCTAATTCCTGTGGACAAAAACATATAGCTGATATTAGTCTTCAAGGAGCAGTTATAAAAACTGAAAATGGTAATGAAGATGCTTTCACTTTATGGATAGGTGGAACATTAAGTGGAAATGGAAAATTTGCAGAAAATCTAAATTATCGTGTAAAAGCGGATGAGGTCCATATAGTCCTTGAAAAAATAATACTTTTCTTTAAGGATAATAAACTGGAAAATGAGACCTTTACTGATTTTATTGATCGAGTTGAAATTGGTGAAGTTAAAAATAATATTTTGAGCATAGAAAATTAGGTGGAGGAAATATATCAATGGGAACAGGTTTGTTAATTGAAGGAAGTGCTAAGTTTATTACTTCAGGTTCAGAATTTGATATGATGAAAAATAAGTTTCCATTTTTAAGTAGGGTTTTAGAGATAACAATTATATCAGCAAAACAAACATTATAATTTTTTTCAATAGTGTCTAATTAATGTAAGCGGTTAATAACAGCTATCTTGACTGTTATTAACCGCTTATGTTCATAATATGAATATAAGCAGTTCATAAACTCTTTTATAACATTAGACGATAAAAAGAACTTAGTGCCACTTATAACACCGCTTGTAGAAGTGGAGGGTATTAGTAGCAGTTAGTTATGGGATAAAACTAATATTATAATTTTTGTTATCTAAAGAAGGGAGAGGAATTACCTTGTATTACATATATAATATATTAGTGCAATTTGTAGATAGAGCTACATTACTTCTGATATGTTTATTTATTATAACTAGAATGCAAAGCTTTAGAGAAATATTTTTGAAGGAGAACTACCAAAGGAAAGATTATGCAATTATTTGCATAGTATTTTGTATATTTGCTATATTAGCAACTTATACAGGATTAAATGTAGAAGGGTCATTGGTAAACGTTAGAACAATTACTATAGTGTCTGGAGGAATAATATTTGGTCCACTTGTGGGAATAGTAACGGGAGTGGTATCGGGACTGCATAGATATTTAATAGATATAAATGGTATAACTTCAATACCATGTCTTATAAGTAGTATAATCGCAGGAGTTGTGTCTGGATATATCAATAAAAAGGTTAAGCGGAATTATAGATGGATAGCTGGTATAGTTGCAGGAATGCTAAGTGAACTGATTACAATGATACTTATACTTATATTAAGCAAACCTCATTCCTTAGGATTCGATATAGTATCCAAAATTGCGATTCCCATGATACTTGGACAAATTACTGTAGGATTTATTGTTTTATTAGTTCAAAGTGTAGAAGATGATAAAGAAAAGATAGCTGCCAAGCAGGCAAAATTGGCACTTGATATTGCAAACAAAACTCTTCCATACTTTAGAAATATAAATAGCGATTCTTTAAATAAAATATGTACTATAATAAAAGAAGACATACAAGCTGATGCAGTAGCCATAACTGATAAAAAAGATATATTAGCTTATGTTGGAGTTGGAGAAGAGTATTATAATATAGGCCATGAAATAATAACTGAAGTAACTAAAGAAGCAATAAAGAATGGCAAAATAATTATAAAAAATGATAATTTGGATGATAAAAGTGCAATGTTAAAATCAGCTATTGTAATACCACTTGAAGAAAAAAATGAAGTTATAGGAGCTTTAAAAATATACTATGGAAGAGAGCACAAAATAACTTACTCACTGCAAACTCTTGCAGTAGGGCTTTCACAGATTATTTCTACTTTAATGGAAGTGTCAAAGATTGAACAAATAAAAGAAATGGCGAATAAAGCAGAGATTAAAGCACTTCAAACTCAAATAAACCCACATTTTTTATTTAATGCATTAAATGCTATAACTTCTTCTATAAGAATAAACCCAGATAAAGCTAGAGAACTTATAATAAATTTAGCTAGCTATTTAAGGTATAATCTAGAGCTAAATGATGAATTTATAGATATAAAAAAAGAACTTAAACAAGTTAAAGATTATATAGAAATAGAAAAAGCTAGGTTTGGAAATAAATTAAATATGATTTATGATATAGATGATGTAGATG
Source organism: Clostridium magnum DSM 2767 (assembly GCF_001623875.1). Classification (GTDB taxonomy): domain Bacteria; phylum Bacillota; class Clostridia; order Clostridiales; family Clostridiaceae; genus Clostridium_AM; species Clostridium_AM magnum. The sequence goes on from NZ_LWAE01000002.1 coordinate 1,080,811, forward strand.
TTAAAATACCTAGTCTTTCAATACAACCTCTAGTTGAGAATGCTATAGTTCATGGTATTTTAAAAGATAAAGGTGTAGGAACTGTAAATATTAGTGTAAAAAAACATGATGAAAAGGTTAAAATATCTATAGTTGATAGCGGTGTTGGTATAAGTGAAGATATAATAGAAAGAGTTTACAACGATAACATACCTGAAAATAAAATTGGCCTTTACAACGTACATTTAAGACTTAAGCTTATTTATGGGGAAGGTCTTATAATAAAAAGGCTTGAAAAAGGAACTAAAATAGAATTCTATATAAAGAGGTGAGATTATGAGAGCTATAATAGTTGAAGACGAATTTTTAGCAAGAGAAGAACTTAAATATTTTATTAAAAATTATAGCAGCATAGAGATAGTAGATGAGTTCGAAGATGGAATAGACGTACTTAAATTTATTCAGAAAAATGAAGTTGATGTTATCTTTTTAGACATAAATATACCATCGCTTGATGGTGTACTACTTGCTAAGAATATAAGTAAATTTTCTAAAAAGCCGTATATAGTTTTTATAACAGCGTATAAAGAACATGCTGTAGAAGCTTTTGAGATAGAGGCTTTCGATTATATATTAAAACCCTACTATGAGTCTAGAATCATATCTATGTTAAAAAAGTTAGAAATGAGCTATAATCAGCAGAAAGATAATTCACATAAAAATAGTATAACTAACAAGATAAACCTATGGAAGAATGAAAAGATAAGAGTAGTAGATTTAGATGATATATACTATTGTATTGCTAGGGAAAGAGTAACTTATGTTTCTACTAAGGATGAGGAGTATTCAGTAAACGTTAGTATAACTGAATTTTATAATAGTTTACCAAAGGATAAGTTTTTTAAATGTCATAGATCTTACATTGTTAACATAACCAAAATAAAGGAAATAATCCCTTGGTTTAATAACACATATAATTTAAGACTTCAAGATATAGACTATGAAATACCAGTAAGTAGAAGCAACTTAAAGGAATTTAAGCAGCTTATGAATATATAAATTTAAGTAAAATCAGATAGGGGTTAAATGTCTGCAGTCAGAGGCGTTTAACTCCTATCTGATTTTTTATTCACCAAGAATCAGAAGGAATTGAAACTCCATATGATTCAAGTTTTACAATAGGATAACTACTGCCAATAACATCTCAGTTTGTGCAATCGGAGTATTAATGGTAGTTAAGTTATACTATTGGTGTATTTCATGTAGCTTTCTTTGCATATCATTCAATAATTAATAATTTTATAGTTTGCTGATATATAATTTAAAACAAGTAGAGGGACAAGACAGCAAAGGTTTACAGCAATATAAAAAGTTTTATTAAGTTATTAAAGTAGCAGAACTAAAATTGAAGAGTGGGTGAAAGGAGATTTTCAAAATGAAAAACACATCAGAACGTCGTTGGTTAATAGTATTAGGTACAATAATTGCTCAATTAGGACTCGGAACAATCTATACTTGGAGTTTATTCAATCAGCCTCTTGTGAATAAATTTGGCTGGCAATTAAGTAAAGTAGCTCTTACATTTTCGATTACAAGCTTTGCTTTAGCATTTGGCACATTATTCGCAGGTAGGCTTCAAGAAAAGCTAGGAATTAGAAAGCTTATATCAATCGCTGGAATAATAATGGGAACTGGTTTAATGTTAACATCTAAGGTAACCTCAATATCTATGTTGTATGTTATGGTTGGTTTAATTGTTGGAGCAGCAGATGGTGTTGCATATATTACGACCCTTTCTAATTGCATAAAGTGGTTTCCAGAGAAAAAGGGTCTTATATCAGGTATTTCAGTAGGAGCATATGGAACTGGAAGCTTAATCTTTAAATACATTAATGCAAGTTTAATAAGTTCAAAAGGGGTGACCGGAGCGTTCTTGTATTGGGGTATTATGGCAATGGTTTTAATACTTACTGGTGCTCAATTATTAAAAGATGCATCATCCAAAACAGTTAGTGTTAATAACAGTGAAAAAGGAAATAACTTTACAGTAAGACAAATGTTGAAAACTAGACAAGCTTATCTTTTATTTATAGTGTTTTTTACAGCATGTATGAGTGGTCTTTATTTAATAGGAATTGTCAAAGACATAGGTGTTCAATTAGCTGGACTTAAACCTGCTATAGCCGCAAATGCGGTAGCTATGGTAGCAATATTTAATACCTCTGGAAGAATTATATTAGGTGCCTTATCAGATAAAGTAGGTAGATTAAAAGTAGTATTGTTTACACTTACAGTTACTGCCATTGCAGTGTTCGTATTGAGCTTTGTACATTTAAATTTTGGGATTTTCTTTGCTTGTGTTGCTGGAATTGCATTTTGTTTTGGTGGAAACATTACAGTTTTCCCAGCTATAGTAGGTGACTTTTTCGGTTTGAAAAATCATAGTAGAAATTATGGAATTATATATCAAGGCTTCGGATTTGGTGCACTTTCAGGATCATTTATAGCTGCACTTGTAGGAGGATTTAAACCTACATTTATGGTTGTCGGAATGTTGTGTATAGTTTCGCTTATCATAGTAGCTACAATAAAATCTCCAATGGAGCTACCTGAAAATATTAAAGGAGACAACAATGGTTTAGAATTAAATATAAATGCTGCTTAAAAAATACATTAATTCGCTAAAAATTGTTATTAGTATTATAAAGAATAATGAAAATACAATAGAAACATCTGTATCGATTTAAAGATGTAATTCACTGCAAATCGATACAGACGAAAAAATATGTAACTTAATCATACTAAGGGGTGAAGCAAATGTTAAAACAATGGGAAGATTTTAAATTAGGAAAATGGACAGAAGAGATCGATGTAAGAGACTTTATTCAAAAGAATTATACAGTATATGAAGGAGATAAAAGCTTTTTAGCAAATCCAACAGTCAAAACTAAAAAATTATGGAATGAAGCAGAAGATCTTATTATAGAAGAAATTAAAAAAGGCGTTATGGATGTTGAAACTAACGAGTTTTCAGGTATAAACAATTTCAAACCAGGATATTTAGATAGAGAAAATGAAGTTATCGTAGGATTTCAGACCGACGCTCCATTAAAGAGAATAATGAACCCATTTGGTGGAATCAGAATGGTTGAACAATCTCTTGAGGCATATGGGTTTGAAATGAATGAAGATATAAACAAGAACTTCAAGAAATACAGAAAAACTCACAATGAAGGAGTTTTTGATGCTTATACAGATGGAGCAAGAAAAGCAAGAACAGTAGGTCTTTTAACAGGACTTCCTGATGCTTATGGAAGAGGAAGAATAATAGGCGATTACAGAAGAATAGCCCTTTATGGAATGGACTTCTTAGTAGCACAAAAGAAGAAAGATTTAAAGGAAATAAAAGGATCATGTGATGAAACTCTAAGAATTAGAGAAGAAGTATCAATGCAGATCCGTGCTATGCAAGAAATCAAAGATATGACTTTATCCTATGGAATAGACATATCCAAGCCAGCTTCAAATGCAAAAGAAGCAGTTCAATTCTTATACTTCGGATATTTAGCTGGAGTAAAAGAAAATAACGGAGCAGCAATGTCAATTGGAAGAAATACTACTTTCTTAGATATATATATAGAAAGAGATCTTCAAAATGGATTATTAACAGAAGAATTAGCTCAAGAAATAATTGACCAGTTTGTTGTAAAGCTAAGAATGGTAAGACATTTAAGAACTCCTGAATACAATGACTTATTTGCAGGAGATCCTAACTGGATAACCGAATCAATCGGAGGGGTTGGCGTTAACGGTAAGCCACTTGTTACTAAAACAGCTTACAGATTCTTGCATACACTAACTAATTTAACACCAGCACCAGAACCAAACATGACAGTACTATGGTCACAAAATTTACCAGAAAACTTCAAAAAGTACTGTGCAGAAATGTCAATAAAGACAGATGCTATTCAGTATGAAAATGATGATATAATGAGACCAATATACGGAGACGACTATGCTATAGCTTGCTGTGTATCTGCTATGGAAGTTGGTAAGAGAATGCAGTTCTTCGGAGCTAGAACAAACCTTGCTAAAGCATTACTTTACGCTATAAACGGTGGAGTAGATGAAAAGAAAATGGCTAAGGATGGCAGCTTAATAGAAGTTGTACCTGGCATAGAAAGAATAACTGACGAAGTTCTTGATTTTGACAAAGTAATGGAGAACTACAAGAAAGTTATGGCAAATGTAGCTGAATTGTATGTTGATACAATGAATACAATACACTATATGCACGATAAATATGCTTATGAAGCAGGGCAAATGGCTCTTCATGATACAAGAGTAAAGAGATTTATGGCATTTGGTATAGCAGGATTATCAGTTGTTGCAGACTCATTAAGTGCTATAAAATTTGCTAAAGTTAAACCAATAAGAAATGAAAAAGGTATTGCTGTTGACTTTGAAATCGAAGGAAACTTCCCTAAATTCGGAAATGATGATGATAGAGTTGATGATTTAGCAGTAGATATAACAAAGAGATTCTCAAAAGAGCTTAAGAAACATAGAACTTATAGGAATGCAGATCATTCACTATCAGTTTTAACTATAACATCAAACGTTGTTTACGGTAAGAAGACAGGATCAACTCCTGACGGAAGAAAAGTTGGAGAAGCTTTTGCACCAGGAGCAAATCCAATGCACGGAAGAGATGAGAATGGAGCACTTGCATCACTTAACTCAGTAGCTAAAATACCATACAGAGAGTATTGCCAAGATGGAGTTTCAAATACATTCTCAATAATACCAGATGCTCTTGGAAAAGATGAAGAAAGTAGAATCAACAATCTTGCAAATATGTTAGACGGATACTTTGGACAGAGTGCATTCCACTTAAATGTAAATGTACTTAGAAGAGAAACATTGATAGATGCTATGGAAAATCCAGAAAAATATCCAACTCTAACTATCAGAGTTTCAGGATACGCTGTTCACTTCAACAGATTAACTAAAGAACAACAAAAAGAAGTTATAAGCAGAACTTTCCACGAATTAATGTAGTAAAATCTAATATAAGACAAAAATATCTGAATAAAAAATTATAACATCTATATCTTATAATAAAACATAATAGCAAAAACCATGCAAATGGTAAAAGTAATATTTAGCTCAAAAATAATAAATCAAAATAACAATTACACGCTTAGAAGTGATATGCTCCCCTTAAGGTAGACAGATTAAAAAAAAATCTGTTACTTCAAGGAGGAGCATTTTTATGCCCAAAAGAACTAAATATACTGCAGAAGAAAAGTATAAAATTTTAATGGCATATGAGAACGGACTTGGATCAATGTTGAAGGTTGATTCTATGTATAAAATCAGAGAAGATAATCTTAGAAATTTGATATATAATTTTGAGAAATATGGTTTATATGTGCTAAGAGAATCGAGAACATGGAAGTCTTATTCAACGGAACTAAAGACACAGGCTGTAATGGACTATCTTTCAGGAGAATATTCACTGAGAGAAGTTGTGAATAAGTATGAACTATCAGATAAATCATTATTGAAACATTGGATAAACAAGTATAATAGTCATAGAGAAATAAGAACAACTTTGAAAGGAATGAGCCAATCTATGACAAAGGGAAGAATTACTTCTTTGAAAGAAAGATGAAGATGAACTTATATCTGAAGATAGAGTGAATTATGTAATGAAATGGATAGATAAAATGAGAGTAGATTGTAGAACTGTGTCAGAACATCCTATTAAAAGGCAACAGAGACTTTTAGAACTTTCATTTGGCAGTAGTTCAAGTAGCCTGACAGAGGAAGAAATTAAATCATTAAAAGACTTGATAGCATGTAAATGTTGACCTTTGTTTTAGTGTGATACAGAGATATTGTATTTGTCATCGAGGGCAAAGTAAGAAAGATAAGGAGCATAACGGCCCATAAAATTAGTATATAAAATTCTACTTTGACCATGTTTGTATAAATGCTACCATTATCTCTTAAAATAGTTAAGTCTTATTTGCGAAACAAAATTTGGAATAGAATTGATTTTTTATGTTATTATGATATAACATAGTAAAAATTGTAGTGTGCCAAGTGCTCAATTGAAAATCGTGGCAGGAATCATTATTTTAGCAGTAGATTCTTCTGTTGACAAATTGATAAAATTGCTTGTATTGTATGTAGTTATGTTTAGCATTGCTTGTATTTTAGGGGGAGGTGTTAATATGATTACATGTTTCATAGTTAACATTATAACTGACTCTATTGCGAATAATGAGGATTGGGCAAAGTACACATGTTTATCTTAAATCACAATTCAACATTCTTCATAACTTAAAGTAAAGCTATATTCTAGCTTTTTTTTATTTCATATAAAAAATAGCCACCTCATAAGTACATGAGGAATGGCTAACTTCTATTTAATACACTTTTTTAGTTAAAAATCTTCTGCTTTTCTAACTTTAATTGCTGTTTAACGAAATTAAAGTATTCAGCACTATACATTGAAAGCCCTTGTTTCTTTTTTTCTAAAGCATCTATTTGAGATTGAAGTTCCTTATTTTTGTTTGCATTTTTATTATTTGACTTAGATTGTGAACTATTTGTACTAGCCTTACTTTTTACGTTTTGAGAAGAATTAACATTAGCTTGATTTTTAGCTTGTTCAGCCTTTTCTGCTTCTGCATTTTTTTGTTCCTGTATAGCTGCAGCAAACTTATCTTTCAGCTTCCTAGATTCCTCATTATTAGGATCAATCTTTAATATTTCATCAAGATATATATTGCCCTCTTCATAATTACCTTTGCTTGCAGAATCATTTGCAAGTTTAATATTTTGCGATATGTATTGTGTTTTACATAGTTTTATTTTATCCTTCAAGTCTGGAAACTGAGTACTATTAGCATCAATTTTATTAAATTCAGCCAATGCTTCAGTATACTTTTTTTCATTTAATAGATTTACACCTTCTGTATGGTAGCTTTTATCAATTTTAAATCTTTCAGCTTTCTTAATATTTGATTGGGCATCATCACTTTTTTTATACTCCAATGATTGCTTAAATAGAGCTATTGCCTTATCATATTCACCGATCTGCATATATTGGTTTCCCTGTTTTACTAAATTATTATATTTTATCGTTTCACCAACCCTATACATACTGAAACCAGAAATAAAGGCTAAACAGAGAGTTACTACTGAAATTACTACATTTCTTACTATTCTTACTTTTTTTCCTTTCATTAATACCTCCAGTGCTCTAAATAATATAAGGATATTATACCATAATTAGAACACCAGTTCTATTTATTTCTAAAATTTGTCCTCCTACTTTAAGAATTAAAAATATGTGTAATTCATAAATTATTTTTAATAGTTAATTACTTTACAATAAACCAAACAATCATATTGTTAATTTTAATAAACAATTATATTGTTGCAAAACAAACAATTTAATGATATAATAATTAATATAGATAGAAAAGAAGAGACAAGGAAGCGAGGTAAGGTGAATGAACGCAATATTTTTAGGAATTGTTGTAGTTGGAATGGTTGCATTGGGGTATAAGTTCATCATAATGCCTGTGTTGCTAATGAATAAGCAGTTGGCTGCAAGAAGTAAAGTATGTGAGATTATGGCTAAAGATGGTCTTAGTTTTGAAGATGCAAAAGATAAGCTTTTAACTGAAAAGATAGCTAAAATTGTAGAAGTTGAAAATTACTGTTATGAATTAGAAGGTCGCAAAATGAAAATGGGAGACAGAATATCATTTTACAATTCAGATGAAAAGAACTATACAGTAGGAAATTTTGTAGGCACTAGAAACTCAGCTTCAGAAGGGTACACTGAACATATGTGCATAAAAACAGTTGATGGCAAAATCAAGTTCTTTCCAGTTGAGATAATTGATACAGACACATTAAAAATTTACGAGAGGTAGTCAGTATGAAGAAGAAGTTAGGTTTTATATATTTAGCCCTACTTCTAATTTTTTCAGTAGGGTTTATAAGAATAGTTTATGCATCTAGTACCCAATCTAATATTGATAAAAAAATAGAACAACAGAATAAGGATATTAAAAATAATATAAAAGATGCTCCTGACAATGGAGAGAAGTTAGATGGACTAATAAATCAATATAATAATGACAATAAAAATTCCTCTGGAGATTTTAATAAAAAGGAGTTAAAAGCAAAAATTGAAAATGGTTTAACTCAGACTACGATAACATTAAGAAAATATGCTATTCCGATTTATACAATATTCATGCTCATTATGACAGTGTTAATCAGTACAGTAGGTGCTAAAAGTTTAGAAAAGAGAAAGTCTTATATAGTGTGGTCTTTAAGCGTTACTATAGTGTTTCTATTCTTTTTAAATCTGCCTATACTTGTTATCTACTTTCAGAACAGAGCAGTTGAAGAAATACTCGGAAGTGGAGGCGTTTATCAAGCTCTATATGGGCTTATTAGATTCTTACAGGAAAATAGTCCAGTGATAGCAGCATTACTAATTGTATATGGAATAACTAATATAACATTAAGTAAAACTGATCTTCCAAGGCGGTTACAGGGAAGGTACATGATAAAACTAGCATTTATTGTTTTGATAGTGCTTCAAATATTCCCAGTGATAATAAATGTTATAGTCTAGGAATTATAGATAAGGAAGGATAAAGTTATGAAACACATATTGTTTGGTATTAATCAAAATCCAAATAAAGCTATAGAGAATAAAATTTTAGATAAATATGTTGCTACTAACAATGAAAATTTTACTTTTGATACTGAGTATTACTTAGAGGGAATAGAAAAAGCTTTAGGGGAAAAGCCTTATGATGTCCTTATACTTCGTGAGGACCTAGAGATTAACAAACAGGTATCATTTCAATTTCTAGATAGGATAACAGACAAACATCCAACACTAAATATAATTCTAATTGTTAATGATGAGCACCAAAGTGATAGATACATTATTGATATTTTTAAATTAGGAATTTACAACATCCTATATAAAGAAGATTTAACCTTACCTAATATAGTAAATCTTATAGACAATGTGAGAACTAAAATTGATGCAAAGATTTATTTGGAATTAGAAGACGCTAATGAAAGCCAACAAGAAGTCAAAGAAGAAGAAAGTATGCTTGAAATAGAAGATGAACAGCTCCTAACTATAATTGGTAATTTAAAAGGAGCTACAGAAGAAAATATATCTGAAATATTTGATGGCATAAGTCAGCAGTACAACGAAAAGCAGATGGTATTCTTAGTTTCACTATTAACTGATGATATAAGAAGATTACTAACCCAATCTGGAAATTCAAACTACACTACTTTTTACAATAAATTAAATAATGTTGTAGAAAAGGTTGCAAAAGCAGAAGTAGTTAATAAGAATACTGCTAAAAAGGAAAGTTTTAAAGAAAAAGTCAAAGTAGAAAAAGTTTATATAGAAAAAGAAAAAATAGTTGAAATTGAAAAAAAGGTAGTTGAAAAAGTCTTCATAGAGAAAGAAAAAGAAGTAAAAGTCTATGAAAGACCTAATGACTATAAAAAGAAAGTAGGCTTTGTAGGTTTCAGCGGAGCGGGAAAAACAACACTTGTAAGTTTGGCAGCAGATATGCTAAGCACCAGTAAGTTAAAGACCGCAGTGGTTGACCTAACGCTTACAAGAGATTTATATGATATACACATCTTTAATAACTTAGATGAAGATGAAGATGATAAAAAAGAAAAAGAAGGTAAAAATGCACTACTATCCTTAGTTGGAGGTTCTTTAAGACCATATAAGATTAATAAATATGTTGACCTATATACTGCAAGCTATGAAAGTAAAGTGGACTATGGAAACCCAATCTACTACTTACAACTATTAGAACAGGAATATGACGTTATTTTAATCGATATGGACTATAAGACACCAAGGGAAGTTTATCAAATAGTAAATAACGCTTATGTAGTACACACCCTTGATATAGCCAAATTAAAACATAATACAAATTATGAAGCAGAGTTAAAAGATCACATAAATATGAAGAAGATTAAATTCATAATAAATAAAGTTATACCATGTGGTATTACACCAAAAATGATAAATCATTGTTTAAAAACTAATACAAATTTAGAAACATCTCATAGAGCACCAATAATTGAAGATGAAGTACCTATGTTTACAGTGCCATACAGTGCTGAAATAAGCAAAATGGCATACGAGTATACCTATAGTTCTAAAAAGCTTGATACTGAAAGCTTTGAAGCAATTAAAAACATAGTACAAGACATATATCCTACAAATATAAAAACTGAGAAGGAAGGCTTATTTGGAAAGATAGGTAAGTTATTTAAAAAGGAAAAAGGAAAAGTTATTAAGCCGGAAGAACTGGCAAGGGAGCTGCAGAGTGAAGTTTCTAAAATAGAATCTCCGACAGAAGAAATTGCACCAAAAAAAGAAGTAAGTAATAAAGCAGAATCAAGTCAAGTTATAAAGACTAATGAGATACTTGAAGTTGATCCAGATGAATTAATTATGGAAGAGTAGATTTTGTAGGAGGTAGAAAAAGATGAATAAAACCGCAAGGTTAATTACTGCTTCCTTTTGCATAGTGTTAGCAGGCGTTATAGGATTTTATCAATTTAAGCTTTCCAATGTGAAGGGGAATAAGCAAGTAGTTGTAGTAGTAGCCAAAACAATATATTCAGGGGGGATGAAATAACTTCTGATAAGATAACTACAAAAAAAATCGATTCAGCTTCAGTAGTTGAAGGTGGATATTCTAGCCCAGGAGAGATAACAGGAAAAATTGCTACTGAAAACTTTAGAAGTAATGAGCAGATATTAGCTAGTAAAATCGCAACTAAAGAAAAGTGGGCAGAAGGTGAAATGAGGTTAGTATCTATAACCTGCAACCCTGATAAGGACACATTCACAGCAAATGAAGTAAGACCTCTTGATAAGGTTGATATATACTTTATCCCAAATCAGCCACAGATAAATCCAGCTCAAACTATACCTTTATACCCAATGGATTCAACATTATTAAACACCTTAAAGCCAATACTTGAAAAAGTAGAGATATTAGATGTAAAAAGTGCAGAAGGTATTAGTTATAAAGACAAAGTTCAAGGACAGGCATTTGTTCCAAAATCAGCTATATTCATGGCTCCTAAAGATATTGCAGATAAGATACAAACTTACAAAGCTTTAGGTGGATATTTCTCATTAAGCATTAGTGGTCAAAGACCTTCAATAGAAGGAAATAAGAAAGTTACAGGAACCACCACAACATCCAATAACAATGGTAGTTCTGTAATATTCAAGTAGGTGATTTTATGGGGATAGTTATTGGAATATGCGGAAAAGAAAAAAATGTAGGTAAAACAACATTGAGCTTATTTCTAGGACAGGCTATGTGTGAAGTAACAAACTCACCTTCCATTGTAATAGATTTAGATATAAATCATCCAGAAGCAAAGATTATATTAGAGAAGGATTCAACTAATAACTACAACGTAGATAACATAATGTCTTATGCTACAGTACCAGGAAGTAAATTAGACTCAGTAGTTAAAAGCAATACAACACCTTTTTTAAATAGCAAGTTAAGCGTAATATATGGAACAAATTTTAAGGGCAGAAAATATACAGATGTTCAAGTAACTAATCTTATACAGGGAGTAAAGGAAAATTATGAGTTTGTAATATTAGATTTAGGTGAAACAGAAGTTAATCAAAGCCTCTTAAATAATATAGACCTTATGTTAGTTATGGTTCCAGCCTCAGAAAAGTATATAGATACACTTTCAGAAAGAGGAGACTTTTTTAATAAGAAAGCAGAATACATTCTTAATTTTAATAACAGAGGATTAGGAATTGAAAAGATATTCTTAAAAACTTTCGGTAAAGAGTTTATAGCAGTATTCCCATTTTCAAGGGATGTGCCACAAAACATTAATAAAGGATACTTGGATCTTGAAGAAGGTAACTATAAAGGAGAATTATATAATCTTGTTTCAGTTATACTAAATAAATTTCAAATGGGCGAAAAGGTGTCTGCAAAGTTTTTATTTGCAAATGACATAGTAGCCAGAATGTCCAACAATCCAATTTTCAATAAGATATGGAAAAGTAAAAAGGAAGAGAAGCTCAAGGAAGAGAGAGTTAAGTCAGTATTCAAAGTTGAAAAGAGCCCAATGTTAGGAGAAATTTTAATTATAAAAGGATTTATAACTAGAGAACAGTTAAATGAAGCACTAAATCACCAGATGAAAGAAGATGATTAGAGAAAATCAGGAGGATGCCATAGATGTTAGATATAAGGTATGAATTAAAAGGTTTACTAGATAAATATAGAACAAAGATTGTAGATAGAATGAAGGACCCAAATGTATTATCTGATGAAGAAGCGGATATGCACACAGATTTTATACACCGCTGCGGTAAAGGAGATTTGGAAGCTAGAAGATATGTTATGACTAAAATTAAAGAACATCTGATGACATTAATAACCTCTGCTGACAGAACTACATTAAGGGCAATAATTATTGAACACTTCAATAGTATAAAAAATAAAGGATATAAAACTGTAGACCTAGATTCTATAGACTTTCAGAATGAAGAAGCATTTATAACTTATTATCAACTTATGGATGAGTATGGCAGTCCTCAACAACACGATATCTTAAATATTGAAGTTAATGCAGTTGATGAAATAGATTTTTTCGCAATGGAGATTTATAAAAGTGAATACGGATTATCTCTAATTGAAGAACTGATATACATGAAAATAAACAACATTGAGGTACATGGTACTAGAAAAATAAGAGTAGAAACTAACAAAGGTATTTGGTACACAATAAAAGACTACCATTTTTCAACGGATGAAGAAATAAAGTGTATTGCTGATAGACTATATTCTCAGGAGGGAAATGGTCAGATAACAGATGAAAATTGTGAAGTTACAGGAAGATTGCTAAATGGTGCGAGATTAACTATAACATTGAAACCAGGAGCAGCAGAGCATGGAATTTTCATTAAAAAGTTTGATAGTGTATCTGTTTCCGAAGAAGAAATGCTACAGAATGGTACAATCACTAAGCATATGCTTGATGATCTAAAGATTTTAGCAAAGGGTAGAGCCAATTCTGTATTCATCGGTGGTGTAAACACTGGTAAATCAACATTCTTAAAGATTTATGTAGGGCTATTCCCTAAACACTATAAGATAGGACTTGTGGATTCTGGTAAGGATACAGACCTTATGGACTTATATCCAGACAGAGATATAACAACACTTTATGAAACAGATAAGTATTCACTTCACGAGCAGTTCTCATATAAGTTAAGAATGGGAAGACACATTATTATCATTGGTGAGGCTAGATCCTATGAAATTTCTGAAATGATAAAGGGTATGACTAGAGGTAACAGTGGAAGCTGCTGTTCACTTCACATTACAAATCCTTATCACGTTGTAAATGCCATAGCAAGAATGGGAGCTGAAAGTGGTACTGGCGTAGACATTAATGTATTAAGAGAAGAGGCAGCGGAGGCAGTAGATATAATAATCAGGTTAAGACACTTTGAGGATCTTGGAAAGAGAATGGTTGACTATATTGGAGAGCTAGTAGTTAATTATGATAATCCTATAAGACCTTTTGAATTACGACCTATTTATCAATGGGATGAAAGTAAAAAGATGGTTATAAAAGTAAGTGACTATAAGCCAAGTCAAGAATTAGAGGATAAATTAAGATACTACGGTTGTTCTGACGAAGATATTGAATTATTGAAAAAGGAATGATGAGTATGCAGTTCATAGAAATAATAAATTATATGGAAGGGAATATACCTGTTTTAATTCTCTTAGCCTTTGCACTTATAACACTCTTATCTATAGTTCTATCAATGATAAGTCCAAAGAGGGTTAAAGTTAAAAAGAGAATAATGCAACAAAACAGTAAGTTTTCTCAAAAAATAGTTAATGTAATCAATAAGGTTTCTATTTTAACTAAGTTAAGGGATTTTGTAAGAATACAACTAGGCTTAATTACATCAAAAAGTGATGTGAAAAATGAGTATTATGCCAGCATGATGGTGTTTTACTTGGGGAGTTTTTTCATTACATCATTTATAGTAACACTTTTCCTTAGCATACCTCTAATGTTTAAGCCACTAATATTGATTTTATGTATTCTAGTTCCTCATCTTTTTATGGTTATGTATATAAAAGGGAAAAGAAAAAAAATATACAATGACTTTCCAGAGCTAGTATCTGTGTTTATATCTAAATATGTAAGCACACAAAATACAAAAGAAGCCTTAAGAAAAAGCATTCCAGACTTGCCTTATAGTCTAAGATATGAGGTAAAAAGGTTAGTTAATAGTATGAATCATGCTGAAAGTTATTTTAAGGCTTTAGATGAATTTGATACTAGAGTTAATTATGTTATGTGTACTGCATTTGTGGCACTTCTAAAAGCGGGATATAAGACAAACAATGATATTATTCAAAGTCTTTTAGATTTAGAAGGCTATATATCTCAGGAAAGATTAGAAAGCCAAAGAAAAGTTGAAGAATTGAAGGACAAAAAAGCAAATATATACTTTTTAATCGCATGTATGGTTGTAACTTATTTTGGTATGGTGAACAGATTAGGAGATAAAGCTACTAATTTCTATTGGCACACAATACAAGGACAGGCAGTAGTAGCAGGCTGCATTATATTTTCAATAGTTTCTATTACTATGATAGTTGTTGAAGATACTTTATAGATAGTGTAAAGTGAGATATGAAAAAAGTAGCCTTAAAAAATATGCTCGTAAGAGCTCACAAAAGTTGAAAAATTTTTTCTAAATAAAATTTAGTTGCTGTAATCGCCACCCTTGACTGCATGACAAATAAATGCTCTGAAATTGGCACCGACGGCAAAGAAACTCAAAAACAGATAGATTTCACCGTCTTGTTCACAGCATTTTAGCATTTATTAGTAATACCATCAAGGGCAAGCCCGAAGGGTGGCTAAGTATTTACCTCTGGCTCAAAAATCTAAAAACAAATAGTAGTTAAGCTACTGGTTGTTTCTGCATATTTAGAATAGTTTGTTGACCAAGATAAATAAGAAGTTGCCATTTAGCTGGCATATTACCAGCATTACTTAAGATATCTAACTCGTTTAGTGGCTTCCAGTAGTTATAAGGATGAGGGCGTAGAAAGTTATAATAGGCAACCCAAAGAGAAACGCCATAGAGAGCACCATTTTCACTTCCATAACCACCGGTAACACGGTAAGAAGATTTGAAGGTGCGATTAAGCCGTTCTACTATTTGCTTTACCCAACGGAACTCTTTAGATACAGCATCATCATTAGTAAGTCCTATAACTTGGGTAATGTCAAAATCCCAGCCACTCTGTATTTTACATTGTTGGCTGGCAAGAGGATATGCACTATAACCATCTGCAATGAATCTTAGAGCTTTACCTGGAAAGGTTTTAAACTTTTCAAAAGCCATACGCATAGTTAGAATGCAAGGACCTACAGCACGGGTATCTGATACTTGATAACCTAAGATAGATTTTTTGCAAGCATCCATTATAATCCAAACATAGTGCTTTACACCTTTAACCTTAATATAAGTTTCATCAGCAGAAAGAATGTTAGAAGGTTTATAATCAAAGGTATCCACAAAAGGCTTTATAACTGCGGCAGCAGTCATAGCATAGTTTGCTACCATGGTATGTGAAATCTTTACTCCATGTACTTCTTCCATAGCATGAGCTGTTTGTCTAGTAGATAATTTAAGGTTTACGTGATAAGTAAGGCAAAGACCCATAATGTGGGCATTGAACTTTTTATACTTAAAGTTAATTACCCTAGAAGAAAGTTCATGTAAGTCCATTTTAAAAAAATCTATGGTGAACTCACGATAGATGTAGTGGAGCTTGTATTTATGTTTTTCAGAACTATCTAAGTCCTTTGGCAGTTTAGCAAGATTGCTACGATAGTAAGAGCACTTTTTATTAACACATTTATGTATTCTAAAATGCTTACGGTCTTTCTTAGGAGTTAAAATACATCCACAATAAGGGCAACGCAAAGCAAGAGGCTTATTATAGATATTTGTTTCGTTAAATAGCTCTCCACACACTTTGCATTGATATTGCCCCTTAGAACCATTGTTCTTATAGATATACTGGTGTGGAGCACCGCAACGAGGACATACAGTGGATTCAGGAACAATTGCTTTCGCTGATCTACGATTTACTGGTTTAACAGTTTTACCGTATTTATGCTCATAGTAGGCTAAAAGTAATTGATAATCAACAGGTTCTGGATTGAAAATTTTAGGTAGCTTATCCACTTTAAACTTTTGGTATTCAGGACTATGTGAATCCTCAAAAGCCCACTGCTTTAGGGGAATATGTTTAGCAATAAACAAAAGTAATTGAGAAATTACTTTCAAAAGGTATTTGTTATATAAAAGTAAATAAGTTATAATTGAATCCATACAATGTCCTTTCCTTTGGATGTTATTTTGGAGGTTCGAAGATTCAATTATAACAGAAAAAAGGGGGGCATTGTTTTTTTTATTCAAAAAACTCTGTAACCCTTGATATATAAAGAATAAATTAAAGAAATAGTGTAAAAAACTTTACACTATCACTTTATAAAGGGGAGGGGTGGATATGACTATAGTTTATATATTGGCTGGAGTAGGGGCATTGTTGTTACTAACATTGATACCCTTACCTAGACAAAGATTGAAGAATACTATTAATAAATACATGTACGAAAAGGATAGCAGAGAGGAATTTATAAGTAAGATTGAGGGATCATTTTTAATTAAAATGATGACACCTAAAAAGGATTCAGTTAGATATGAAAAGGAAAGAAAAAAACTTTTAAAAGCAGGAATAAGACTATCCTTAGAAAAAGTAGCAATTATAAAAGTAGTGTTTTTTATAATATCCTTTATATTCATTTTTGGTGTTTATGTAAATATGAATACCTTAAGAGAAAAGGGGATATTAGAGCAATCAGATAACAATAATGCAGTTACTTTAATAATGGGAAATACAGATACAGATGTAAAAGGAAGTAATTCTATCTATGATAGCTTATTACAAAAAACACTGGAGAAAGCACCTAATTATAAAACCTATTTTAAGAAAAATAAGGTAGGTGAGCTTGCTGCAATAATTGGGGATGCAAGGGAAGAACTCAGCATTCAAGACAATAAAGATGAAACCGCTCGTAAAGTATTACAAACACTACTTCAAGCCTATAACATGACCATTATATCTCCAGCAAATGTAGGTATTTTATTGTTACTTGCTTTACTATCTACAGGGATAATAGACTTAATATTCGGCTTTAGGAAGTCAATTAGAATTGCCAAGATTGAAAAAGAATTTGCGAAAATTGAGGCGGTAACAATACTTCTGATGAATAAAGAGAATATAAACGTTGTTTCCTTGCTTCAGCAGATGAAAGCTCAATCAAAAGTATTAAGATCTAATTTTCAGCAGTGTTTAAATATGTATACTTCAAGTCCAGTGAAAGCTTTAGATGAGCTTGTAACAGAAGTAGATAACTCTGAGTTTACCAAGTTCATTACAATTTTAAAACAGTGCTTAAATTCTGATAAAGCTACTAATAATCAGATTCTAAAAATACAGAGAAATCTACGTTTAGCCATGGAAGAAACAATGAATAAGCAGAAAAATAGAAATAAAAGAATAAGGCTTACATTACTGCAATTTCCATTAATCCTTCTGTTAATATTACTTATCATGCTACCATTCTTTGATATTATCAAGAATACAATATAAAGGTATATGGGTATACAGAGGAAATCCCTTATGTATAAAGGTTTATAAGGTATGACTATACTAGTTGTATGTAATAAGTACGATTAATATGTAAATTAAATAAACATAAATTAAACAACAAAATTATTGTAAATAAAATTGAAGTATGATAAAATATAATTGTATTTAAGAATTAATTAAAGCTTAAATTTTAAAAAATATGGTGTAATGGAGGTGAAGTGTGTGGAATTAGATGTCAACTAACCCCCACTTGAAGAAGTGGTAGCTTGGAGAAGAAATTCTTTGAAGCCCTAGTTGACTAGCCTAAGTAGCGAAAAAAATACTACGTTGGATTGCATGTAGAAACCCAAGAATGATGCTCTAGTTTTTGGCTCTTTCGTGGCTCTGTAAAAGTTCTGAGGGTAAGGAACGGTCAACCACATTGCGAAGGCTTTCCAACATTGGCGAAGGGCAAATAAATCCGAAAGGAGGACGTAACTTGAGAGTATACGTCAAAAATCAAAGAAATCAACCACTAATGCCAACAACACAAAGAAAAGCAAGAATATTCCTAAAACAGAAAAAAGCAAAGATCATAACTTATGAGCCTTTTACAATACAGTTATTATATGCTACGGGAGAAACAACACAGGAAACAATATTAGGTGTTGATGCAGGAAATAGAACAATTGGTTTATCTGCAACAACATATAAATGTGAGCTATTTTCTGCTGAACTAAAATTGAGAACTGATATTGTAGAATTATTAGCAACTAAAAGGCAATTTAGACGTTCGAGACGAAGTAGGAAAACCAGATATAGGCAGCCTAGATTTGAAAATAGAAAAAAAACAGAAGGGTGGTTAGCTCCATCAATAGAAAACAAGATTGGTACTCATTTGAAAGTTGTAAATAAAGTCCATAGCCTACTACCTATCAGCAAAATTATTATTGAGGTAGCAAGTTTTGATATACAGAAGATTAAGAATCCAGATATACAAGGCGAAAAGTACCAGCAAGGAAATCAACTAGGATTCTGGAATGTAAGAGAATACGTAATTTTTAGGGATGGTCATAAATGCCAAGGTAAGAAAAATTGTAAAGGGAAGATACTTAATGTACATCACATAGAATCAAGGAAAACTGGAGGTGATAGCCCCGATAACTTAATTACACTTTGTGAAGATTGCCATAAGGACTATCATTCAGGGAAACTAAAGCTAAACCTAAAACGTGGTCAATCATTTAGAGATGCAGCATTTATGGGAATAATGCGTTGGAGTTTTTATAATAAGCTAAAGGAGTTGTACTCAAATGTAAATTTAACTTATGGGTACATCACTAAAAATACTAGGATAACCAATAATTTACCTAAAGAACATAGAATAGACGCATTATGTATCACAGGAAACTCAACCGTTAAGAGATTAGATAACTGGTATCTTATAAAACAAGTTAGAAAAAAGAAAAGAAGTTTACATGAAGCAATAGCA
Source organism: Clostridium magnum DSM 2767 (assembly GCF_001623875.1). Lineage (GTDB taxonomy): Bacteria > Bacillota > Clostridia > Clostridiales > Clostridiaceae > Clostridium_AM > Clostridium_AM magnum. The sequence goes on from NZ_LWAE01000002.1 coordinate 1,100,110, forward strand.
AGAAAAGGCAGGAAAGAACCGAATATAACATCTAAACGTAACAGCAAGAACACTAAGGAAATAATATCTAAAGGGAAGAAATGGTGTTTGTTTGATAAGGTGAAAATTGGATCAAATACAGGTTTTGTATCTGGATTTACAGGTAATATGGTATATGTGCAGGATATAGAAGGTAACTATTTGCAAGTGTCACCAAAATATAAGCAAATAAGTACGGATAATGTAAGTCTTATAAGCAGGAATAACAATTGGATATACAAAGAAGTTGCTTTGGGAACGGCAAATCATCCCCATTTATAGAAGAAGGAAAAAATTCTTGCCACGATAGGATAAAGCATCTGTTGCCTATCGGCAAGTGCTATCCATCTCCCACCTATAGAGGATGGGAGAATTTCGCACAGGAGGGTTAAAGAAAGCTTTTTATATGATAATCGCAACTGCCGTAACAAAACCTGTTTATACAAAGATAAACGCCCAAACAAGAAGAATCCAAACAGTAGATTTCAGCACTAGCGGTAATGTAGTAGCACCTTAACTTAAGTTTTTAAATAATAATCAATCAAATAAATTATTAAAGATATATAAAGGAATATAGTGTAGTTGATTAGATGATAGTTATAGTATTCTGTAATACATTCTTATATAGATATATAACTTAAATTACTATATAAATAGTTAGAATAAATTTAGTAGCTGTAGTAAACCCTATGATTATAAATCAATAAATCATAGGAGTGTATATAGAAATATGGAAGTAGTAAAAGCAAGAACAGAAGACGATAAAGAGAGATACTTTGTAGCTAATGATGATGGACTACCAATAGAACCTATATTAAAGTTTATTAGGTTTAAAGATAACACCAATTATGCAAGGAATACACTTAGAATGTATTGTCAACATTTGAAGTTATATTTTGAGTATCTACAACAAAGAGAATTAGATTTTCAAAAAGTGACTATTGATGATTTGGCTTTATTCGTGAACTGGTTGCAGAACCCATATAAGAGCTTAAAAGTAATACCAACAAACCAAGTTGATTCAGCAAGAAGTCCAAGAACAATAAATATTATAGTTAATACAGTTTTAGCTTTTTATGACTATATTTTAAGACATGAGGAATATAGCAATAATATTTCAGATAGACTTAAAAAGTTTGTGTCTACTCCAAGCAGAAATTTCAAAGGATTTTTATATGGAATAGCTTATGAACAGAAGAAGATTACAAGCAATATACTAAAGCTAAAAGTTCCTAAGAGTAAACCTAAGACACTTACTAAAAAAGAAATAGGAATGCTCGTAAGAGCTTGTAGTAATTTAAGAGATAAGTTTTTGTTATCACTACTTTATGAAACAGGTATGAGAATAGGCGAAGCTTTGTCATTATGGATTGAAGATATTGATATAAGTGATATGATTATTGACTTACAAGACCGAGGACAGCTTGAAAATAATGCAGAAATTAAGACAGTATCAAGTCCTAGAAGAATAGATATATCACAAAATTTAGCTGATATGTTTATGGAATATATAGCTGAATACCATAATGAAGAAGTAGAGACTAATCATATTTTTATAAAGATAAGTGGCAATAACAAATACAAAGCTATGGATTATGTAGATGTAGATAATCTATTTAGAACATTAAAAAAGAAAATAAATATATATGTTACACCACATATGTTTAGGCACAGCTCTTTGACTCTATTAAGAATGGCTGGATGGCAACCAGAACTGCTTAGAGTAAGAGCAGGACACAAAAATATTTATACAACTATGAACACCTATATTCACCCTTCTGATAAAGAAATAACGGAAGAGTTCAATAAAACTCAACCGAATTTAAACTTAGATATTTATAAAGAGGTGGAAGAATAGGTGAAGAATTTACAGCAGATAAAACACAATGAACAAAGTAAATATGATGAAATAATTGAGTATTTAAAACAAGATGATGGATACTGGTTAAAAAATGATAAGTGGGATTTTACTGAAGAATTTTTTATTGGCAAGAAAGTTTACAAAAGCAGATACATAGATTTTTCTCATATTCATAATGATTCTCTAAAAACGGAATTTAAATTTTTTATCTTATATTTAGTAAAGAATAAATTGTTAAAAAAAGAAACCATATTAAATTACTCTTACAGAATTAATCCTTTAGGAAATTTTTTAGATAGATATTTTTATCAAATAAACTCATTTAATGAAGTTGTTATACAAGAATTTTTAGATAAGTGGAAGTTATATTTATTAAATTATGTTTGTACTAACGAAACATTAAAAACACCAAGTGGAAGTTCCAGCTACATTTCTTCTATTAATCAGTTAATAATGTTTGTTAAGGATTTATATGATGATAGAGAAGAAACTGAAAAAGATATATGGTATTCAAAGAATATTAAAGGGGCTAAAATCCCTGCTAGTGGAGTTCATGGAGTAAATGGTCATATTAATTTTATAAGTATTCCAATTTATTATAGAGATATTGTAAAAAGGTATTTAAAAACTATAATTACTAAAAAAAGTTGGAATCATTGTCACCAGATAATAAGCCATTTAAATTATTTTTTTATTATTTTTTATTCTAATGGGTATAAAGATGGTTTTATAGAAAGTTTATCAAGACAAGATATAGAGAACTATTTATATTGGTTAGGTAATGATTATAAAGATAAAAACCCAACTTATAGATGTAAATTTGTATCTTATTTAAGGACATTTTTAGAATATATTCAAATGGCTCAATATGATAAGTATCCTAAAAAAGAAGTGTCATTTTTAATATTTCAAGATGATATTCCTAAAAGAGAATTAAATAAGGATGAAGTTAAAAAAGCTAAATTCGTTCCAGAGCCTATATTAAAACAATTAGATAACAATATTATGGATTTGGATAGACCTCAGTATATTCCTATTTACATTCTTCTTAGAGAAACAGGTTGGCGAGGCACTGATATATTAAACCTTAGATATCATAATTGTCTAGAGTTAACTTGGAACAGCAAAGAAGAAAAATATAATTACTATCTTTGTGGCGAAATAACTAAAACAGGTATAGCACAACTTAAAATTCCCATTAGGGATAAGGTTGCTGAGATGGTTCAAAAAGCTATTGATAAAGCTAAAGATTTAAGTACAGAAGAAAACAATGCTAAAAAGTATTTATTCAATACTTATAAAGGTAAGTTGAAAGGAAAGCCATTAAATAAGACATCTTTATTACTTACAATTCAAAGACTTATTGAACAAAAAGATATTAGAGATGTTAAAGGTGAGTTATATCACTTTAGACTTCACTCATTAAGACATACAAGAGCTAAAGAGTATGTAGAACAAGGTATGGGAATTAGTATTATACAACAGATTTTAGGTCATCAAAGCCTTCAAATGACAGTTCATTATGCTACTGTTAGTGAAAATGTTCTTTATGAAAAATGGAAGGATACAGAGGATTTAGAATTATTTAAAGTTGACACTAAAACTAACGAACTTCAAAAGATAGATTTAACTTCTGATGCTGGACAAAACCTTATAAGATATGAATATGTTAAGAAAAACTTAGATGCAGTAAAAGTACCGTTTGGAGTATGTTTTAAAGCTTCTAAATTGCCTTGTAAACAACAGATGAATCATTGCTTAACTTGTGCGAGTTTCTGTACTACAATTGAAAATATTCCTGAATATGAGGAAGAAATAGAAAAGGTTAAAAGTCAAATAGAAATAAGTAATAGATGTGGTAGAGAGCTTTGGGCAGAAAAGAATAAACAGTATTTAGATATATTAGAGAAAACACTAGAAAAAGTTAGAGAACACAAATTAGTTCATAAAAACGGTAAATCAAGGGAGGATGCAATCTAATGGCTGGAAGTACTAAAGGATTAAAAGAATACGCAAAACAGAAAACAGAATTAACTTTAGAAAAGGTTGATAAAGCCATTAGAGAACTTTCTTTGACTGAACAGAAGATTAATTTTAATAGTGTATGTAATTTAAGTGGAGTTTCTAAAACTTTTCTTTATAACAATGAAGATATAAAGAAAAGAATTGAAGAACTTAGAGATAAACAAACAAGTAGAACTATGAACCAAAGGGCTAAGTATGATAAGACAGCTAAATCGAAGGATATTATTATAATGGCAAAAGATAAAAAAATTAAGGAACTTGAAGATGAAAACAAGAAGTTAAAGGAACAGTTAGAAATTCTAAGAGGTAAGTTATATGAAAAAATATAATTAATTTATCCATAAAATTATCAATAGGGTATTCACAGAACAATAAATTACGGACTACATAGTTTATATGTAGTCTATGTATAAAATAAGTAAAATCAATCAGTGTATAGGGATATACACTAGATATAAGGAAGGAGATAAAGAAAAAATGGAATTAGATTTAAAGAAAGCGTTTTATATGATTATAGCAATTGTATTATTAGGATTAATCGCAACAGCAGTAGCTAAGCCAGTTTACACTAAGATTAGTGCTCAAACAACAAGAATCCAAACAGTAGACTTCAGTACAAGTGGTAATGTAGTAGCACCGTAAAAATGTATAGAGTTTTATTAGGGGTAGATGAGATTCTATCCCTAAAATTTTATAGATGGAGGGGAGGGGCATTTAATGGATGAAACCTTAGTTTTTTCGTGGACGTTTATAATGAAGTTTATTTTAGGAATGGCACTCTTTGCAGTAGGGATATATTTTGTACACCAAACTCCAATGGTGGATATTTCAAAGGCTTATGCAGAGCAGGCTGCAGTTCAAGGAGGATTTACTGCTCAGAATATTACTGACTTAAAAGCTGACTTAGGGAAGGCTGGCTTCGATACATCAAAACTAACAATAACATTACAAGCTTTTGATATTAATGGAACTAACATTTCAAGTAAGGTCTATCCTGTCACTCCATTTAATCAAACTCCATATCCAGCTACTCCTAACTTTGCACCTAGAGGTAGTAAAATCTATTTAATAATCACCTCATCAGAAGATACAACTATGACTAGCATGAGTAGTTTTTTAGGAGGCAATAGTATTATCAGTCATGGTTCTAAAAGAACTGTAATGAGTGAAAGGTTGAGGTAAGTAATATGGATACGAGTTTAAAGACAATTATGTGGGTAATAATATTTATAGTTTTTTCTGCCTTAGTTTATGATGTGAAGAAAGCTAGTATGTACAAAGAAGAAGTTAAAAATGCTTTAGATATAGCAACTAAGGCAGCTACACTTCAAGTAGATAAAGATCCCAATAAAATTGCACAAGGAATATTTGAGATAGATCCTGTGGCCTCTAAAACGGCTTTTGAGACTTACTTATCAGAGAATTTATCCAGTGCAAAGTCTGATTTGTTTGTATATGTAATAGATTATAGAGCAGTTAATACTCATACTTTAACTAACTATACAAACCCAGTAACAGGAGCTACAAAGGCAATAGACCATCCTACTTTTGTTGCAGTTATGAAGTTTAACTATAAAGGCATTTTTACAAACCAACAGATTGAAATAGATAATTTATCAGGGACAAGGCTTGTTTCTATTGGAAACTAGATGACGTTACGGTGTTTATTAATTATAAAGTCATAAAACTTAAATATTTTTAAACTAATAATAATTAGTATAAATTGCTTAATTTGAAAATACGGATAGAAGCGATAACATCTATAGGTACAGAGCTAATTATTTTATGCACTGCATTTATAAAGTTAACAGTAAACTACTGGTGTTAGATCTAGAGATGGAGGCGAATATATAAGTATTGGTAATATAATTTTAGCTTAAATTTAAGCTAGTAACTTATGATATACTACTGTATCTGGTGTGACAATGAGATTCTCTAGGGGTTAAGTAACAATTTCTCTAATTAATAGTATATTGGTATAGATAGAATTAAGTCGGAGTGATTTTGCGAAAAAGCGGAGAAAAATTATTTTAAACAGGGAAGATAATCCTCAGCATTTAGAGCAAATTGAAACTTCAGAATAAAAATACCTACTAGCAAACAAAAATTGCCAGTAGGTATTTTTATGTGGATTATAATTAAACATTTTTATATCAGAATACTATTTCTTTAATAGTATTTTAGGTTCAGTAGTTGTTGTTATGTTTAAGTAGCCTTTTGGCAAACCTGCCAATTCTTCATACATATCAATGTTTAAGGAACCACAATGTAGTTTTAATTTAGACAACAAGTCTTTTTTTGTTATAACATTCTGATCAACTAGCATCTCAATAGCTTTTCTGAGAAGTGTAGGTTTAGGAATAATAAATTCATCATCAAGAGGTTCATGCGTCCTCCAACCATTTTTTGAGATTTGTTTCATTAAATATTGATACTGATTATAGTTAATTCTACCTAAATAATGTGCTCTATAAATCATTGCCTGTATAGATACTCTCCATTTTTTCTTTAACTCAACAAAAACGTATAAGTTTGGATTTTGTGGCAAATCCTTTAGAAAAGCATCTCTTGGTAATAAAAAGGAAGATGCAAACAAATTAGCATCATGTTCATTCTCCTTATAATCTTCCGTTGAGAGAGAGTCTTCGTCAGAATCCATATGACCTAAAATCCAATGTCCTAATTCATGTGCTAAAGTGAATTGAACTCTACAAAAAGAAGGTATTGCTGCATTATAAGGTGTAATTGGAATTTTTTTTAATCCATCTATAGAAATAAACTGACTGACTGCATCAAATTTAACATCAGGCAACAGAAACTGTGAGAGTAGTATCCCGTTATTTTCCATAAAGTTAATCATATTGCCTATTGGTAAATCTTCCATATTATAATAATTACGAGCATCTTCTGCTAAATTTTCAATAATATCATCACTTAGATGGTCTTCCTTGGATAGCTGAAACAAGTTTAGAGAAGGAAATTCAATGTACTCATCTAAAAAAGAGTACATTTTTCCTCGTATAATATTTAATTGTTTCTGAGCTTCCTTTTGCTTTTTAGTGATGGAAGATCCAGCTCTATAAAAACAGTTTCCAGCAGAAACATCCTGCCAGTTTTCCTCTAAAAAAAAGCTAGTTGGAAAGTTAAGTTTTTGAGCCAATATAAAAAGGTTTTCAGGTTTAGGCTGTACCTTACCTTGATTCTCAAATTGCCAAATAGCTTGCTTAGAAACACCTATTAGTTTAGCGAGCTCAGTGCTAGAAAGACATCTAATTGTTCGAGCTGCTTTTAAGCGTTCTCCATTAAAATTTTCTATAGACATAATCTTGTACCTCGGTTAACTTTATTTTTTGGACCTCACATCTTGTATCCTCCTCTTGATTTTAACCTCAGCAGGAGCATCAAAAGTAGAAACATTATCAACGTCAGTATCCAAATTCCTCTTATCATATGTAGATTCATCATATTCAGGAACCTCAATTGCTTTAATTGAAGAAGTCCAATCTTTACGATACTTAGTAGAAGTATTGTCTGCAACAACATTTACATAAATAGACTTAATACCTGTATTAATATCAGGTTCAAAAGTTATAACAACGAAACGGTTAGCAGATCCATTTATCTTCTGTATTATTGTGCCCTTAATAGAGTCTTTTTTATCTTTTAATTTATCACTTTGTGGTAAATCAAAACTTATCTGTCCATACACTTGAGGATATGATTTCAAGTCATTGTTGATAAGTGTTAGACACTTCATATAATGAGTATCACTTACAGAACCTCCTGAAATAACCTTATTAAAATTGTTATCCTTCATCAAGATATATACACAAGATGATGATGTATTTAAGATAGTAATAAATTCATAAATTCCTCTATGGTGCATTGTAACAATGTATCCATCATTAAATGTTGCAGCACATTTAGCATTAATAGAATCCCATATATCATTATATCTAGCATTATAGGTAGGTGATGGAAAAAGGTTACGTTTCGCACGTACATCTTCAGTAGAACCCTTTACAATACATTTAAAAATTTCATTAATGTTCTTTTCATCTATACCTAGTTCGGATTCAATTTGTTTTTCAATTTGAATGGCATTCATAAGCGTTGTTCCTCCTATGACTAATTAATATAATTATTTTACCAAAAATGTACTAAAAAGTCAAGTAACGAACTATTTGAATATTACTGGACAAGTTAAAATGATACTAAACGTAATATAACAAAGTAGCTTGAGATAGATAATCTATCAGAAACAAGGCTTCTTTTCACTGATAATTAGATAAATTAAATATGCTAATTTGGGAACCTTTCCTTGGTGGGAAGGTTTTTTTATTATATAGGAATTCCAATATAAATATTAGGCTATTAGATTATTATTACTGGATAATGTTAATGGTATGGTATTAAAAGTATGGTATGATTTTCATATAAAAAATGTGAGTAAAGGGGTATACAATGAAAAAAGTAATGTCGTTTAAAAAAATATTTATATTCTGTATTGTAATAATAGCATTGTATAAAATAATTATGTTATTAGATACATTACCTCCTATGTTTCTTTATGGGGATATAACATATCATATAGCAGAATCCATATTATATGTTATTAATCAGCTTGCAATAGGAGTGGCTGGAGCAATTATCTTTTACTATCTAAATTCATTTTATAATACAAAGTTAAACATGGCGCTCTACTATGATTTGCGAAAAAATATACTATTTATACTTTATCATCATATGGACATTCTAAAAAATGTAGATTATTTTAAGGAACTAGGTGATAAAACTCAGTTCTTATGGCCAGACTTTATTGTATTGCTCAGCATTATTGATAAAAGCTTAGAGGTTGATGATGGATATGTTTACGATAAAGATGCTGAAAGTCAAAGTGATTATGAAATTAAATATAAGTATGAGCAGGCTGTTGGAGAATATCTTTTACAAGTAAATCAAAGCAATCTAATACATAGCATTGAGCAGTTTAATAAACCTATTGATGATTTATGTGCTTGCATTTCAAGTTACGGTATTAATAACCTATCTTCTTTTTATCAACTTAAAGGAGGTAAGGATATAATTGATACAGTGACTTCTGATTTTTATTGTGATGATTTAATAGGGTATATTGATTGTCTCAAATACGATGATTCCGAAGAAAAAGAGAATCTAATTATTTTTAGAAAATATATAGGTCTTTATTATTTGCAATTTCTTAATGAAACAATAGATTTTTACAACACTATTAATGAGTTTATAGAAACAGTAGAAAAAAATAAAATAATTAAGTATACAAATTTAATTTATTAGTTTGAGAATAAGTCCAAGTGTGATTCATCAAGGCAGTAACTATTTTTAAACTATATCAGTAAGATGAATTTATTTTAAACCGGGGAGGGAGTACAACCACTTCGGTTTTTTATAGTCACTATTTAAATAACAAAGATGTATTTGAATAAACAAATTTATTGTGTTATAATTATATATATGATATAAAAGAAAATAAATAAATTTTACGAAAGAAGGTGGAACTACAATGAAGGGACAAAGCCATGCAATAGCTGGAGTAGTTACAGGAGTAGCTTTAACACATTCAATGCACTTAAACATCAATCCAATAATAGTAGTGGCAGCAGCTTTGGTAGGGGCTATGATTCCAGATATAGATGAAGAACATTCAAAAATAAATAAGTGGTTGTTCCCCGTTAGTGCAAAGCAAAGAAATATTGTTAAGGGATTAGCCGGAGCCATTTTAATATCTTCGCCAATAGCAGTATTGAAATACATAGGGATTATCCTAGTAATGTCAATTCTTTCATGTAAAGTTAATTATAAATTTAGCATATGGAGTGGACTTCATATGTTCAGTTATCACAGAACAATATTCCATGATCCAATACTAGGAGGACTATTATTAACAGTTCCATTATATCTTTTAAGTTTACCTAAAGAATACATTATACCTTATGCATGTGGATTAGCTTCACACTATCTTTTAGATATGTGTACAAGCAACGGATTAGCTCTTTATCTTCTAGGTGGCAAAAGGATTAGAATACCTCTTATAACATATAAGAGCGGAAATGATTTTATGGAATATGGACTTTTAGCAGTATATGTTCTAGGAGTGCTTTCAGTATCATTAAAATCAACGATTACTGTAAATCAATTTTTATCAAATATAATTAAATTTTAGGAGGGAAGCTATGTTTTCTATGTTTGTACTAATTTGATGTATGTTTTTTGTAGTTTGTGGAGTGGTTATATTTGGGTTTATATCAAATGCAAGAAAGGGCAATCATTCCTCAAATAATTGTATTAATGATATTCAAGTTAAAGAAGAAATGGAAAGGCAACAACATCAACAGTTTGTAGATTGGTCTATGGAGAAATCAAGGAAAAGTGTAACTCCTTTTGAAAGTGGTGGGTATGACATGCATAACGGAAATAGCTTCAATGATCCCCACAATGGAGGATTTTAATTTTAATTAATGGGAGGGCAAATCATGCCAAATAAATTTAAAATAAGTTTAAGCGTTTTTGTTATGGATATATGCTATTGTATCATTGCTTTTGTTGCCTATAAGTTAAGAATGGAATACCCAACTTATACTCTAATAATTTTGGGTTGTCTTGTTTTAGGAGCTATTACAGATACTATAATGATTAAGAAAAGCAGAAAGACAATGGAGTGGACATATCAGATGTTGCAGATACATCCAGAAATAATGGAATCTATGAAAAATCAGAATAAGCAATAATAATATCAGCCTCTCTCAAATGGGAGGCTTGAATTTTATATAAGAGGGAGGATATGAGTTTGGGCTTTAAGGATTTATTCAAAGCGTTCAAGAGGGAAGTTAAAAACGTGCCATCAGCTCTGCAGATAAATATATACAAAGAAGAAGCGGAAAAACCGAATACATCTCCTTCTGATAAAGAAGTTCCCAAACAAGTAATTCAAAGTGCCCCTACTGTAAAAGTTACTGCAGATTTATACTATATGAGAACTCCAATAGCAGATTATAAATATAAAGAAGTAAGACTAACCTTATATGAGCAGAGGGATTTCTACAGAGAAGAAAAAGAAAAATTATTAAGAATATCTGATAACATCAATGTTTATAAGCAATATTATAACAAGATTAGTAAGATTGCTCCCCTTGCGAAAAGTGCTGATTACAATAAATTGCCTCACCTTAGAGGACTTCAACTAAATGCCACAATTCCTGTTTTAAAGAATGACTTAGGGATACTCATAAATGAATATGAGAGGGCAGTAAAAGGGGCTGCCAAGCAATCCTATAATGCTAAAGTAGGAATTTACGGAGAAAACTCTGTAGATAGAGAGCTGGACCTATATAGGGATAAATTATTAAATCTAAGTAATATAAGGCTAATTGTAGAGAGTAATACTGTTGAATCTGATAATTTAGTTATAAGTGAAAGAGGAATCTTTTGCATAGAGGTCAAAAATTTTGGAGTAGGGCGTAGAGGCAAGATTAAGGTTAGCAAGGATGGTCTTTGGAGCCGACTTAGTGCTGAAGGAGATGTAATGGAGGTAAATGATGTTACAAGTCAGACTTACAGGCATATAGGCTTAACACAAAGATTATTAAATGAAGAATTGAAAAGGCAAGGTGTGAATTTACCTTATATCAACATCAACCCTATTATTGTATTTGTTAATCCGGCCATAAAGATAGACAACCAATCTGATGTGCCAGTGTTGAGATTAAGTAATATTTATCATCATATATCTACCTTCAAAACTGATACCAGGATTGATGAAAAGTATTGGGGAGTAATTGAAAATATTTTAAATGCACATAACCAAGGAGCTAAGCCATATCCAGTAAAGTTATGTGCTGATAAAATAATTCAAAATTATATGGAAGTTTATAACAAGTTAAGATACTTTGATTGCATAGATAAACAGGTGAACTTAGAGAAGATATTGCAGCAGGCTGTTTTTATAGGTAATGACCGGTTGATTTCCTGTTTTGAAAAGTATTCATCTGATGATAAGGAGAGCAGAAAGGTTAGTCATCTTGAAATAATCTCTTTAAGAGCTTTAATAGATGAACTTGACATTAAAGGCAAGGGAGATAGAGGAATGTATGAGGGCTTGATATTAAAATACTTTAATGTAGATAACCTAAGTGACCTAAAATTAGAGGCTTATGAGTACATTTATCAAGCATTGAATAAAGAAATAAGGAGAAAGTAACACTATTCATATTTTAGCTATAGTAGTTGTGATAGTTTTGGTGGTGGAGGAGATTCAACTAATTTCTAGATTTAAAATTATTGATGTGAGGTAAATAATGATAAAGCATAAGATAACTAAGACGCAAAAGAAGATAAATGTATTAGTATACTTAATTTTTTGTGTTTTTATATCCAGTTGTTATTATTTCATAAGCAGAACTCCCAAGCCTCCCAATAATCTTATATCTGATATTAAAGGAACAGAAGGAATGGCATCTATAAGTGGAACAGTAGAGAAGGTCTTGGATGGCAGCACTCTTATAGTGAGAACAGGGGATAAGGTTGAAACTGTTAGTTTATTAGGGTTATATATACCTGTAGAAATGAAGGATAAGGCTATGGAATTAACTAAAGCTGAATTACAGGGGCAGGTGGTAGAACTCTATTACTATGAAGAGAAATATAGTCCTCAGATAAGGGAGTATGGCAAAATAGCAGCTTATATTTATATAAAACACATTTTATTTGGTGGTGGCTTGTTACGTACTGGACTTGCTGTTGCTATCACAGCTCATGATTTAAAACAGAATCCTCAAACTAGCCAGTATTATCTATCAGTTGAAAATAATGCAAAGGAAGAAGGAGCGGGGATTTGGCAGTATGTTAAGGATAAGGGAAGCATAACAATACAAGATACTGTAAGCCCAACTACCAAGAAGGTTTCAGATGTGATAAAAAGCGAAGTGCCTAAAGCAACTGAAACTGCTGCTGATGAACTGAAAAAAGGCATTAGTAGTGGTGTAAGTTCAATGAAAGATGCTATTAATAATATAGTAAAATAACTAAAGGAAAACAAAAAAACAAGGCATCCTACCCCCATAGTATGCCTTGTTTTAAGAGTGTTTAAAAATGTGTAGAAATGTTTTTTCTAATAATATATACCATATCACTGCATTCGTTTTCAGTAGTAAGTAATGGAAGTAGGGTAGGTATAATATAGGAAATAAAAAAAGAGCAAGGAGACCTCTCATTATCCCTTGCTTAATAAACGCTATCATATTGGTATCGTTTACTTTTCGCTTAATTGTATTATATCATATATATTTGTCCTTTTTAAGTAGTAAGTAATGGGAACGGAGAGAAATGTGTACTTTTGAGTGTTTTATTTTTCGATTATTCCATATTAGCATATTTTTTTTGAGAAAAACGTGATATAAAAAAGAAAATAGATGAGGTACTGAAGCACCATGAGCAAAATCTACAAAAGTTTTTAAGAATACAGAAAGATTACTGATAAAGAAAAGACAAGGAGTATCAATAATATTATTTAAAAGTCTGTCGAAATTTCAAAGTAAGAACTATATCAAGATATTTTCTGCTCTCTACTTATGCCATTTATACAGAAATCAGTAGAGGATTATTTTACAAAATTTCTAACTGATGTACCGACAGTTGCCCCTTGGAACATTGATATTTTAAGAGTGGAGAAACCTAATGCTTATCGTTCATTCATTTTTGTACTTAAAATACGGATAAAACCATATGTCGGACAACAATCTTGGATTAGGTGTTGTTTGTTTAAAATTGCAGTGCATGGAGAAGGGGATGTTGAAGTAAATAATTTTCAACATATCAAAAAGTATTAATTACCACCGCATTTTCAACATACTATAAAGAAGAATTTTAAGCATATCTATTAATCAAATATGACGAAGCATTCTTATCTTGTGTCACCAGTATAAGATTATAAGAATAATAGACTGAATATTTATATAAGGTAGCGAGGGGGCTACCTTTTTTAAGTTTGGTATTAAAATAGTACAAATTTAGCTGTGTATGGAGGAATTTAGGTTAATTTGTAGAATTTGTATTATATGCAAATTAATCAATGAATTATGTAATATATCTAATGTCTATAACCGGAAGTTTAAGAAGGTATTAAATTATTGATAACAGTTCATTATCTGTGTAACTTGAAAATTTTATTTAATTCAATTATGAAAGGTCGTGTTTTAATGATTTTAGGCCAAGAATACTTATAAGTTCTATATTAAGTGAAAGTTTGAATACCAGATCTGAAATGAAACATTTTTCTCAAGTATAGGTGTAGCTGTTTTATCTATTCAAATAATCGTTCACAAAAATGACTGGTAATAAAAAGTTAGGAGGAGTTACATTATGAAATTAAAAAAGCAGTTTGAAGATTTCTACAAAGAAATTACAATCGACACAGAGGTTGAAGACCTTATAGAAAAAAGGGAAACTTTGGAGAATAATTTTAAGAGTAATTTTCCATCGGAATGCGAAAAACATGATATTGAAGTAAAAAAGAGTGATATTGAAATATTTGATCAGGGAAGTTATAAGTTGCATACTACAATTAAGAATAATCATGGTGGAAGTATTGATAGAGATGTTGCAGTTATGTTTCCACTTGATATCGATCAAAATAGTGATCCAAGAAAAATTAAAGGATATGGTAGGGATGCGATAAATTTATGGAATAGATCTGTTACTATTAAAGAACCATGTTTAAATGTATCCTATGTTGAAAATGGAACTGAATGGATGCATATAGATCTACCATTGTATGCAAAGCATAATGGGAATATATATCTTGCCAGAGGTAGGGAATTTGCAACTGAAGGTAATTATTCATGGGAACCAGCAGATCCTAAAGGACTAAATGACTATCTTATAGGTAAGATCAATGGTAATAATCAACTAAGAAGAATCATCCGCTATATTAAGAAGTGGAAATTAGAGAAATATTATAATTCAACTTTGGATCATGAAGTGCCACCAAGTATAGGACTTACTCTTCTTGCATGCGATTGCTTTATTGCAAGTACAAGCTCCGAAGGAGATGATGATTTATCATCCTTACAAAAAACAATTCAAGGTATTATTAACAAATTTTCTTTAACATATGAAAATGGAGTGCTTGTAAAAGCAAATATTTCAAGATCTTTACCTGTAACACCGTGGACAGATGTTTTTAAGAAGATGAAAGATAGCAGTGATACATATGGAGTTAAATTTTATGATAAATTAAATACGGCATTACAAAATTTAACTGATGCATGTAATGAAGAATCTGAACACGATGCAGGGTTAAGTGTACAAAAAGTTTTTGGCGATGAATTTAAAGTGCCGGTAAAACAAGTAAATGTATCAACATCATCAAACGCATCTAGTAAAAAGGAGCATAATTTTGGTGGAGAATCAAATTATTAAAGAGATACTATCTACATATGATGAAATACAAATTTTATGCGAAGAAGATGATATTGTATTTTTCAAACTCAAGGATAAGGAATATGGCATTTGGTATTCAAAAGAAGAAAAAAGGACTAGCAAACCATTTATTTTAGTAAAGAATGATAGTCAATATGATTATCCGCATATAATGCAATTTGAAATTCCAATAGATAAAGATAAGCAGAAATATCGTTTAGTATGTCTTCATGAATCAGGAGATATAATTAATTACTTAATGTCATACGAAGAAAAAATAATTGATACCATAGACCGTCTTATTCATCTATTATCTTTATCACCATTGGAAATAGAGGAAGAATTTCAAAAAGAATTTTTGTACTATTGGAATCAACTAGTAAATTATGATATTCCTTTGAGATTATATGTTGCTTCGGATAGAGTGTTTCAAAGTATGAATGTTTACCAAAATAAAAATAAGATGTTTAGAGCCGTAACAAATGGAATTAAGCTGAATGACAAAGATGCATGGAGCTTTGTACATAATATATGTGCATTCTATATTCCAATTACAGATAATAGAAGGATATTGCCACCAGTAAAAGATAAGCTTTGGAAAATTGATGAGATTTTGAAAATTGTTAAAGGAAGAGATGTAGCACGAATAGGCCATGAGACATATGAATCTATAAAAAAAGTAAAGGTAAAATCTAATAGAGCGTTTCTTATATTTGAAATGATGGTTTTAAATCATAGAATTAACTTTTGCTGCCTGGTATATTTTAAAAATTTAAAAACAGAAACACTTATGGATAAATTGGGAAATGCAATTGAAAAAATTGAACTAGTAGAAACAAAACGTTGCGATTATTTATTTTTAAATGAACAAATCGGAAATGATACATCAATAGTTGATAAAAAGGTTGCCATAGTTGGTGTTGGATCCCTTGGAAGCTATTTGGCAACAGAGTTGGTGAAGTTAGGAATAAAGAATTTAACTTTATATGATGAAGACACATTAGAAGAAGCAAATATAATGCGCCACAGAGCAAGGCTTTCATGGAGTAATATCAGTAAAGTGATAGCTATGAAATATGATTTGGAATTAATGCATCCGGAAATTATTGTAAATGAAAAAGATGAATACCTCACTCAAGAAATTCTAAAAAAAGATATGCATGGTTTTGATATGATAATTTTTACGGTAGGGAACAGTGATGTCCAACTTATGGCTAATACTGTTTTTAAAGAGTTTAACTATGATAAACCAGTAATATATTCTTGGCTTGAAGCAGGAGGAACAAATAGCCATATTTTGAAAGTTGACTATTCAAAGAAAGGATGTTTTGAATGTTTATATACCAATAAAGAAGGCGATTTAGTAAATAATAGCGCAAATAAATTACCAGATGAATTAGTAACACAAAACACTATTAGAAATGGCTGCGGAGCTACAAGAGTTGCTTATGGTACTGAAATTCTATTAAGAACGACGAGTGTTATATTAGATACGGTTAAGAGAACCTTTAGGGGTGAATTTGAAGATAATTGTTTAATAGATATAGAGCCTACTTCTGTAATTAATCAAGGAAATACTTTTAAAGAAGGGAAGTGTCAATGCTGTGGCGATAGAGATAGCTAATAGATGTATAAAAATGAAACTTCCAAATGGAAAAGTAGTAGATATATTGCCAGAAGTATTTCAGGAAATAAGCAAATGGATTCAAAATGATGATTATGCACCTGAAGGTGGAGGTTTTATATTAGGATACAAGCATGAAAGAACTGGGAACATTTCCTTGGAATATGTAACATATCCTCAGCCATTGGATATTTGTAGCAGAATTCATTTTAAAATAAAAGATCCTATCCATAAGCTATTTCTATTAAAGGCACGAGTCAGAAAAAGCTTTTATATGGGGGTGTGGCATACTCACCCACAAACTATTCCTAACCCATCGATAGTAGATTGGGATGATTGGAATGACACATTGATAAAAGATAGAACTGCTAGTAAATATATGTTTTTTCTTATAGCTGGTACAAAAAGTATTAGAATATGGGTTGGTGATTTTGAGACAAAACACATTGTGGAAATATTTGAATGTGAGAAAGATGGTGATTTATATAAAAAAATATAAGTACAAACTAAATGGGGGCTATTATAGGTTCTTTTATAAATATTGTAACGTTAATACTTAGTATAAAAATATTCTTTATGATTTTATGTAGAATTTATGGTTTAGGAAGGGAATTGGTATACTCATCCAGTTGATATACCAGATCCTTCTTGGATAGATATAATGTCATGGAAAAAAGCTTTGATAAATTGTAAATCCGGAGAAAGTCGATATGCTTTTTTTATTATAATTGGAATAATAGAAATTAGGGTATGGAGTGGGGATATTAATACAAAAGAAGTAAAGCTGACTTAATAAAATTTTACGAGGAGAAAAAGATATGAAACATAGATGGTTACACTTATCAGATTTACACTCATATTGTAGTGGGATAAAAACTAAGGTAATGAGAGATGCTCTTATTAATGAAGTAGAAGAATTAAATAATGAAGAAAAATTTGATTTTATTATTATAACTGGGGATATAAGTGATAAAGATTCTGGATATGATTTAGCGGAAGAATTTATATTAGATTTAATTTATAAACTTGATATAGCTAAAGAAAGAGTATTTATAGTACCAGGTAACCACGATTTAAGTAGAAATATTCCAGATAATAGAGAGGATATAGTAAAAGAACTATGGGGAAGTGGTATACTAGATGAAGAAAGTGAAAGTAATAATATAAGCTTATTGATAGATGCTCAAAATAATTTTTTTATAACATACAAAAATCTTTTGGGTAGAGATTATCCAAAAGAAAATATACATTTTGTTGAGAAAGTAATTGAAGGAGTAAATATTATCCACTTAAATACATCATGGATGTGCTATGATTCAAACGTAGAGGATGGCAGAATTCACGTTGGACTAAATAATGTATATAAGTGTTTAGAAACAATAAATAATGAAGATTTTAATATTGTAATAGGTCATCATAGATTAGAAGATTTAAATCCACAAGAAAGAAATAACCTGAAATCTATATTTAGAGCTAAGGGGATTGATATGTATCTAGGAGGGCATTGCCATCAAGCTATTATAGAGCACGATAGAAATGCAGATATGGAGTTATGCTTTTGTAAACAAGCAAGAGCAGAATTTGATGATTATCCAGCAGGGTTTATTTTAGGTAACATTGATGTTGATAATAATCAAAGTTATTATATGTTTTATAATTGGAGTACATCATTTGCAAAATGGATGTATGATTATTCAGTAGAGGCAGCCAAGCATGGTAAGTATTATTTAAAGGGAGAGAAGTATAACAAGGAAAAATCAAAGAAAATAGATACAATTATTGACTTTAAGTTGATGGGTATACCTTTAGATTATGAAGAAATAAACAGGAGATATAATCTTAAAAATACATCTGATTATAAATTTGGACATAAAAATATTTATCCAAAATCAGATTATGATTGGAACAAATATTTAAAAGATTTAGTGATTTTTTATGATTCAATAATAGCTGAAATAAAAACTGATAATGTTCATATATTTCCTATAGCACAGATACCATTACTAGTTTCATTAGGCTATTTAATGCAAAATGATTCACCCAATATAAAGATATATCAATATAGTGAAAATGAGGAAAGTTGGGTATTTGATGAAAAAGATGATAATATATCAGTAAAAGAGAATTTTATTAATGGTAGTAATGATATTCTAGCTGTAGCGCTAGAAGTAAGTTCAGAAGTAAAACAAGAAGATATTAATCAAGTTATAGAAAAAGAATATGATTTATTATCATTTAAAGTTGATAGTCCAAGATTAGGATACTTGAATTATAGAAATGATGTATTAAGAGTAAAAAATATTATTAAAAACAAATTAGATAGTATATATAGCAAATATGAAGAGATTCATTTATTTATTGCAGCACCTGCAGGAATGTGCATAGAGATTGGAAGAATAATAAGAGAGAGTATGTATCCTGATACATATACTTATAATTATAATAGAAATGATGGAATACATTATAAAAAGGTTTGTAATTTAAAAACATTACGAAATAATCAATAAAAAGGTTTATTAAATAGTTTAGTATTTGATAGTTATTGGAACAACTAGCATATAACGTAAGTTAAAGAAACATATTTACAAATTAAAGTTTAACTAGTTAATAATTTATATTGCAGATATTAGCAATATTGTTTGCAGGTTGAATCATAGGTAATATGAGTTTTTTGCGTACAGTTGAACTTCACATTATTCATATAATTGGACGTGTGCTGTTGTCATTCTGATAATAACAGAAAGTTAAAGTATATAAACATTTTATTTATGAAGTATCGTCAATGTAAATAGTAATTTTGTAAATTGAAATCTATAGAAAGTATAGGAGATATTATGGATATTAATAAAATTTCGTCAGATGGTTGGTTATCTTTTATAGGATCTATGATTGGAGCTGTTGCTACAGTAATATCTATATTAATAGCTATAAGGATGAACAATAAGCAAATAAAACAGCAAAGTATAAAATCAATTAGACCATATCATGACGCGTTAAAAAAGTCACTACCAAGCTATGACAGTATTATGACGCAATCTGATTATTTGGATGAAGAAGATAATTTGTTAGGTGGATCTGTGACTGTAGAAGGAAGACTTTCTATTTTAGAAAAGTATTTGAATGATGATGAGAGAACAAATGAATTATTAGAATATAAAATAGAGCGACACAAAAAGTATATAGAATACTGGAATAAAGCTAATTCAAACATTGAAGAGTTTATAAATAGTGGTTTTTATAATGCAGTAAAAAGTGCATGTAATGGTGAAGTAATAAAATGTTATTATGATTTTGTTGTTGCTTTTCATAATGAACATTTTTACTCTGGACCGATTATAGATACAGATTTGTTGAGAATCAATTTAAGCAGACTATTCGAAGCAATTAAAAAGGCCGAAAAAATTTAGTGGTAAACAAATAACGATAGTGCTGTGTTAAGGCTATTGTGTGTTCGATAAGATAATGCATCAAGATTTATTTGAAGTAAAATCTGAAAAAGAAAAATTTATATAAGTAGACTAAAGCGTTTATACCTATTAAGTTAATAATAGGCAATTGATGTAGTCAGAAAAAGGTTCCTAAATATTGAATTAAATTTAGGATAATAAAGGATGAACTGTAGAAAAAGTTATTAATGGAAGTATTGTTGAAGTAAAGGTAGGAGATCAGCTTGAAGTGGTTCGTTTATTAGGAATTTGTATTCCTATTGAACTGAATGACAAAGCCATGGAGTCTCTTAAAAGCGAAAACAGGTGGAAATTTGGGGGATTTAATACTATGAAAATAAATATTCTCCAGAGTTAGGGAAATAAGGAAGGCTTGAAGCCTATATATTTTAAACATATTTTAATAAATGGAAGCTTAATTGAAAAGGGACTAGCGATAGTTCTTTCAACTCACGTTGTCGCATCTTCATTGTAGGATATGTTTCCAGTGACGAAGCACGTTGAGTGTGTTGTCTTGATGTCAAGGGTTTAGAAATAAGGACTACTCAAAACACTGATAAATAAAGGGTTTCCGAGATTGGAAGATATTCTGCCTGTTATTCGGCAGTACCTTTTAACCTCAGAAATCCTTATTTTTATGTTTTGAGGAAACAAATCCACTGTAAAAATGTGCGTAGGGTCGAGGAGATAGAATGGATAATTTCTTAGGGTTGTGGAGATAGGATAGATGTATAATATAGGAACAAGAAATACAGATTTTGATTGAGAAAAAACTTAGTGATATAGAGATGAAGTGCTTGATTATTATAGCGCATTGCGCTATAATAATGAGGAATACTTAAACTTTAAAAAGGAGATTACTTATGATTGATATAAAGAAAAAGTCACTTACTGATTTTACATTTATTGATTTATTTGCTGGATTAGGTGGTTTTAGAATTGCATTGGAATCACTGGGTGCTAAATGTGTATATTCAAATGAATGGGATGAACCCGTACGAGAAGTTTATGCAGATAATTTTGGAGATATTCCAGAAGGGGACATCACACAAGTAGATGAAAATTCTATTCCAGAACATGATATTTTATGTGCTGGATTTCCGTGTCAGGCTTTCTCAATAAGTGGAAAACAGCGTGGATTTGACGACAGTAGAGGTACGTTATTCTTCGATGTAGCAAGAATTATAAAAGCTAAGAAGCCAAAGATTGTTTTTATGGAAAATGTTAAGAATTTTGCTTCTCATGACGATGGTAAAACTGTTTCGGTTGTGAAAGCCATAATGGAGGAATTGGGGTATAGATTTCATCAGAAAGTTTTGAATGCTGTTAACTATGGAATTCCTCAAAAGAGAGAACGTATCTACATGGTTTGTTTTAGAAATGACATAAACATTGAAGATTTCAGTTTTCCAAAGTCATTCCCATTAAAAAGGCACGTTGAAGATTTTTTATTAGAGGATGAAAATCAGGTAAAGGATTTATACATAGAACGTCCAGATACTTATTTTAATGGGGTTGAAGATAATCAGTACAGTAACAAACCAATTAGACTAGGTATAGTAAACAAAGGTGGTCAAGGTGAAAGAATATACAGTACAAAAGGGATAGCAATTACGCTTTCGGCTTACGGAGGAGGAATATTTGCTAAGACTGGTGGATACCTAATTAATGGAAAGACCAGAAAACTACATCCCAGAGAATGTGCAAGAATAATGGGATATCCTGATAGCTATAAAATTTGTAAAAGTTCAAATCAAGCATATAAGCAATTTGGTAATTCTGTAGTTATTGATGTTTTGCAACTGATTGGTCAAGAGATAGGAAGTGCCATGGAGGGAGCAGCAAATGAACGAGATGGAATTCAGACAATGGCTATCTGAAAATGATGTGCCGAAGAAGATACAAAGTGATTTTGTATCAAGATTGAAACGTTTTGAGAGGGCAATAGAAAACTGCGATATTGATGAGCAATATCGCAGTGATAAATATCAATATTTGTTTTCGCTTTTTCAAAACAAAGGGATAAATGACAACATGAAGAAATATAAAAATGTTGATTTACCAATAGGAAAATACCAGTTTAGTACATTTAAGCATGCACTAAATAAGTACAAACAGTTCCTTGAGGAAGGGCTTACTTCAAAGCCTGTGTGAACTCATTTGAGTCTATTCCTTTTTTAGTATTTTTTAAATTAATTGAAAAAATTACATTTGCATTAAAAGTGTTAGAAAGCTTTCTAATTTCATATTCGGAATCACGCAAAGAGAACATATACTCATATCCACGTAATATAAAACGCTGATTATGAAGAGATTGAGTTGAAGCTACAAAAAGTTTACCACCTTCTTCTCTTGTACTTTTAATAACATAGTTATGGGATCTAATGTAGCTTAGAACATTGGATATATTACTTTTCCCACAATCACTAGATCCGCTGCGTTTAATTCTATATTTAGCAGTAACATAGAAGTACTCACTAAATCTCTCAATAGGTAAAATAGTATAGTTATTTGTTATAAAATAGCGGGTTCCCTTGTTTCTATAGGTATCAATAATCCAGTTTGTAAATATGTCAGAGCCATTATTCATTATTATTTCTTTGCCGGCTGTTCCAGCCTCTTTAAACTCGTCAAATTGAGCATTCATATGTTCCATGATTTTTACTGCGTAAGCATTGATTCGATTGGAATTTTGCTGACTATAATTGAATGTGCCGGATGCAATATCCGGAAGCAAAACAAACTGACCGCATTGTGCTGGAGAGTGTTTTGCATCAATGTAAAAAGTACTGCCAGATTTAGTTTTTACTTTAATGTCTGGAACGGTAGAATCAGATCCACCTTCATGTTTAAAGCTTGCATATTCACCGAATTTTCTATTTAAGTATTCGGTACAGTCAATTTCAAAATCTTCCCATATTGATGACATAATAATTATCCTCCTATTTTTCAAGATGATTGATGATGCAATCACCTAATTTTTTAATGACATTAACTGTCATCGCATTTCCAGCCTGCATAAGTAAGTGTCTATTTGTAACACTGTCTTTTACCTTTTCTGCGTATTCAACAGGAAAACCTTGTAAAAGTAGTGCTTCAAAACCTGTTAGTTCCTTAATTGAATGATTTTTTATGTAAAAAATGCCGTCTCTCTGCGAGCGTAATGTTGGCACCTTTCCACGGTATAACCTTAAATCGGACATTCTTGTGTCAATTATAAGTTTTTCTTCATCCAGGAAATCGGTTGGTACATGTTTTCCTTGATTTGTTGGATTTTTTAGGTAGTATGTAAATTTTTCAAGATTAATCTCTGATATATCATTGTTTGAATCAATTAAATAGTTTTCTAAATCAAGAACAGGTTCAACTGTTGGCCACTCGAAGCCATCAGCAGATAGATTGGATTTCTTATCAAATCCAATGAAATATACTCGTTGCCGCATTTGAGGGACTCCATAATCAAGGCTGGTTAGTACCTTGTAAACAACTGAGTATCCGATATCATCATACTCACTCATAATTTTTTTTATAGTTGTACCTTTATCATGGCTCACAAGCCCACGTACGTTTTCTAATATGAAGCATTTTGGGCGAGTTTCATTAAGAATTTTTATAAGATGGAAAATTATTTGTCCTCTATCATCATCAAAACCTGCTTTTCTACCTATGACAGAGAATGATTGGCAGGGAAAACCCGCAATTAAAAGATCAAATGATGGCAGGGCTTCACATTTAATTTTTTTTAAATTCCCAAAGTTCTTTTCATTTTCAGTGTTAAACATCTGTTTGTATGTTTCAACCGATAGTCTACTTGTATCGGAATAACCGACACATTTTAATCCACTCTGCTCTAAGCCTAGCCTTCCGGCTCCTATACCAGAGCAAAAGTCGAAAAATGTATTTATCTTCATTATTACCCCCCGATGTATTTAAAGATATTTGCTCAATATCAGTCTTTTATCATTTCAACAATATCAGAAATATCACAGTCAAGTGCCTTGCAAACTTTAGTTAACGTTTCGGTACTTATATTTTCATTTTTTGACATTTTAGTAATGGAAGAAGAGCTTATTCCAGCGGCAATCTGTAAATCCTTCTTTTTCATATCTTTGTCAATAAGTAATTTCCATAATTTTTTATAACTTATGGACATTGATTTCACCTCTCAACTTTTACATTAAAACAAGTGAAGTGGCTTAGATAAAGACCACTTTTTAAAGTGCACTTTTTAAAGTATAACATCTCAAAATGTAAAAAACAATGCTTAATGAATGAAAAATCATGCGATAGCAAGAATATTCTGTTGAATTGATTGAAAGTTCTTTCTTTGGATGTTACAATATTATCCAAGGGGTTAAATGAAAAACGCAAGATACTTTAAAAAAGCATAATATGATTTATTACGCTACTTATTGGAGGGGTTATTATGGCAGGCAATCGTTCATTTAAAGATTATGTGGCAGATAGATTTTATAATGAGTTGTTTGCTGCCATACAAAGCTATACTGCAGATAACTACGATAATCTAGACTTACGGCTATACAGAGTTCGAACAATCGGTGGCATAGAATTGTCAGATATAGATGTAAAATTTATATCTATTAATGACTTGCCGGATATGAAAATAGAATTTGATGTTGCGGTAGAAGCTGAACTGGAAGCCAGGGAGTCGGATTATCACTACGATGAATCGGAAACGTGCAAGCAATGGTTTATGCTGAAATGTTCCGGTAATTTGGATTGCAATTTAGATGACTTTACAATCTCCAGTGTAACTGAATATACTAGCAAAAATAGGCAGCCAAAGCCTATGTCAGACTCTCTGGTTCCTATCATTAATAGAGAACAATTAGAATCTGTTGCTACAGATATCCTTCGAAGGAATTATCCTGAAGCATTGCAAACACCGATGGCAGTAGAGCCACAGAAGCTTGCAGAGAAAATGGGTCTCGAAATACAAATGCGAGAAATAACTAAGGATTTTTCTGTCTTCGGACAGATATATTTTCATGACTGTGATACTGAATTTTATGATGAAGACAGCGATGAAATGGTCCAGGCCCATGTGGATGCACGTACTATTTTTGTGGACCCAAAAGCATACTTCCTTCGTAATCTCGGCTCAGTCAACAATACCATTGTGCACGAGTGCGTTCATTGGGATCAACACAGAAAAGCATTTGAGCTGGAGCGGCTATATAACAGTAGTGCCACACGAATCAAGTGTCAAGTAGTCGGCGGTATTAAAGACAATAGCAGGGATGCGACTGACTGGATGGAATGGCAGGCAAATGCTCTCGCACCAAGGATTCAAATGCCACTTTCAACGTTCAAGACCAAAGCGTTTGAATTTATCAAGCAGTTTCGTGCAGAACTTGGAACGTTTGAACTTATAGATATAATGGAGCCAGTTATTGATGCCTTGGCGACGTTCTTTACTGTATCTCGTGCCTCAGCAAAAATCCGGATGATTGATGCCGGATTTGAGGAAGCTATCGGAACCTTTACATATATAGACGGTCGCTATGTCAAGCCGCATAAATCTAAAAAGGGTACCTTGCAAAGAAATCAGACATTTTCGATTGGAGCGCAGGATGCTGCGATCCAAAGCATAACCAACCCTGCAATGAGTGCTCTGATAAGAGATGGTAGCTATCAATATGTTGATTCTCACTTCGTTTTAAATCATCCGAGGTATTTAACGCAGGATGAGAATGGAGTTACCATATTAACCAATTTTGCACGAAACAATATGGAAGAGTGCTGTTTGGTTTTCGATTTATCGGTCAAGTCTGGTTGCAAGGAAAGATACCATAGTGAGTGTTTTCTCAATCGTGACAAGGCATCGGATATTGATTTCGACATAAAATATTGTAATGGTTTTGAGTATGCAACTCCAGAAAGGAAAGCCAAAATACTGGCTGATACATTGGCGGACGAAATGCGAGTCTACAATGAACTTCCAACAAGTTTTACAAAGTCCCTTCAAATGGTATTTAACTGGAAGAATGTTACCTTTGTAGAAATAGAAAAAAGAACAATGCTGAGTTCAAAAACGGTAAGTCGCATTGTCAACGGAGAAAACCAAGGGTCAATTAATTCCATAATTTTGATTTGTCTAGGACTTCATCTGCCTCCTGAAATCAGTAAGCACATTATTGATAAATCACCGTTCTCATTGAGCTTCAGCAATCAGAGTCATCTTTGGTATAATTTTGTATTGACTCACCTTTATACAAAGTCGATGGACGAAATCAGAGCCTTTTTACAAGAACACGGTGCAGAGGCATTATAAAAATTAAAAATACTTTTTGAGAAGCGGACACGGGATGTCCGCTTTTTGCATCTGAAAATCTATATGAGCCATACATGAATCCTATTAAGGGGTTTGTGTATGGCTCTTTTTTTGTTGTTTTGTATGTTTTTATACGAAAAAGGCATCTTTCTAACCTCAATTATAACGGACATGAGGTGTCCGACCAGGCTGTCCTTTTTTAACTTACAATAAAAATAGACGGAGGACAAGTTCTTTGTAAGTAGAAAATACGACCGCTCCTCGTCTATAAAAAAATATCAAAATGCCTGATTTGCAATAAGGCAAAGGATACATATTGTTTCGCTCAAGTCCGCAAGGACTGTGGCGTTGCAATAGAAGTACCTTCCCTTGTTGCGCTCATTTTCAGGATAAAAGGGTCTGTGTACTTCAAAGCACAGACCTTTTTGTGTGTATCCTTTGCCGCCAATGCAGTCCGGCGGAAAGGACGCAAAAAATGAGGATTAGAATTCTGTACGACAACAAACCCACCTATCTGGAGGTACCGGACAAGGACTGCACCGTAATGATTGACTCAGATTATGAAGAGCGCCTCTCATCTGCCGAAGACAAGGAAACTGTGGCTCGCCGTTCTGTGCAAGAGATTATGGAGGAGCGTTTCAACAAACCTGAGTACAACAACTGGCATAAATTCAACCGCCACTACGGTGAACCAAAGAAAAAGTTCCGCAAAGACGATGAGGCTGAGGATAAATCCGATGCAATGGATTCTTTTCCTGACAACTCAGATGAAGAGACCTGGGAGAAACAGGCAGAGTATGAATATGTCTGTGAAATTATTCGTAAGGCTCTCAAGGAAAAACAGGCAGAGCTACTGATAGCTATCGTCATGGATGGAGTTTCTGTAACAGATTATGCAAAGCGTGAAGGTGTCTCAGTCAGTGCCATTTCACACCGTATGGAAACAGCAATTAAGAATTTCAAAAAAGTTTTTCCGAAATCCTCAACTTTCCCCTCTTCCCAAGGCTAAAAGGTAGAGGGCAGCAAATAAACGCTCTCAGAAAGAGGTGAACAACATGAAACATAATTTGCGAATCAGTGTTTCAAAACATCCGCAGTCTGGCGGGATTGTATCCTGTCGCAATGTCACCATAAGGGAGCGTTTCCTTCGTTTCTTCCTTGGGGATATTCAGAAACTGACCATCCTTGTTCCAGGTGATACCGTACAGGAACTTGCCATCTGCGAGACTCAGGAAGGAGGAAAAAGCCATGAGTAAAATCAAGTTGCTCCTTGATGTGGTTTCTGATATTCGTTCTTTGGCAGACAGCTTGCAGGCGGTTGCAGATGTGATGATGGAAAATGAACCTACCGAAACAGCAGTACCAACCACAGCTAAAAAAGAGCCGGTGCCGAAGAAATCAGAAAAACCCAAGATGAAGGAAATCACTCTGGAGGAAGTAAGAGCAAAACTTGCAGAAAAGAGTCAAGCCGGACTTACCGCTGAAGTGAGAGAAATCATCAAAAAATACGGTGGTTCTAAACTGAGCGAAATTGCCCCGGAGAATTACGTAGACATCTTGAAAGATGCGGAGGTACTTAGCAATGAGTAATCACGCAGTGCTTTCTGCATCCGGGTCGCATAGGTGGTTGCACTGTCTTCCATCTGCACGATTGGAACTGGAGTTTGAAAATAAGGAATCCAATGCAGCAGCCGAAGGCACTGCCGCCCATGCTCTTTGTGAGCATAAACTTCGCAAAGCACTTCACATGAGGAGCAAGCGTCCTGTTTCGGATTATAACACCGATGAGATGGAAGAACACAGCGATGCTTATGTTCAATTCATAATGGAGCAGCTTGAAGCGGCAAAGCAAAGCTGTAAGGACCCATTGGTACTTATCGAACAGCGCCTAGATTTTTCCTGCTATGTACCACAGGGCTTTGGAACCGGTGACTGCATCATCATTGCGGATAAAAAACTTCATATCATCGATTTCAAGTATGGAATGGGTGTGTTAGTGGATGTGGTGGAAAATCCGCAGATGAAATTATATTCCCTTGGTGCTTTGGAAATCTACGATAGTCTGTATGACATCGAGGAGGTTTCCATGACCATCTTCCAACCACGCAGGGAGAATGTCAGTACGTGGACTATCTCGGTAGATGAATTAAATGATTGGGCAGAAAACGAGCTGAAACCGAAGGCGCAGAAAGCATATGACGGTGATGGTGAATATCTCCCTGGAGAGTGGTGTACCTTCTGCCGAGCAGCGGTAAAATGCCGTGCAAGGGCGGAAGAAAAGCTGAAACTGGCAGAGTCAGAGTTTAAGATGCCACCACTACTTACGGACTACGAAATTGAGGGAGTTCTGTCCAAACTATCTGACCTTACAAAGTGGGCAAATGAAATCATAGCTTATGCCACGGATGCCACTATCAATCATGGTAAGGAGTGGCACGGGTTTAAGGTAGTCGAGGGCCGATCTGTCCGCAAATATAAGGATGAAGATGCTGTTGCAGAAGCAGCCAAGGCAAATGGCTACAAGGATATCTTCCGTCAGAGCCTCATTACCCTCACGGAAATGCAGAAGCTGATGGGCAAGACAAAATTCCAGGAAATTCTCGGTGGCCTCATTTATAAACCGTCGGGCAAGCCGACTCTGGTTCCAACATCGGATAAGCGTCTGGCTATGAATGTATCAAACGTATATAACGAATTTAACGAAATATTGGAGGAAAAAGATTATGAATAATCAGAATAGCACTAAGGTAATTACAAGCGTAAACACCCGTCTCAGTTACTTCCACGGTTGGGAACCAGTATCCATCAATGGTGGAGCGGAAAAGTACAGCGTATCGGTGTTGATTCCCAAGACAGATAAGGAAACCATTAATGCAATCAACGTTGCAATAGATGCAGCTATCGAAGAAGGTATTGCAAAGTTTGGCGGTAAGAAACCGAATAAGGCTTCCATCAAGATTCCACTTCGTGATGGTGATGTAGAACGTGACGATGAGGCTTACAAGGGGCATTATTTTGTAAATGCCAACAGCAATACTGCACCTCAGATTGTAGACAAAGCAGTCAGACCTATCCTTGACCGTAACGAGGTATACAGCGGTTGCTATGCAAGAGTATCCTTAAATTTCTATGCTTTTAACTCTAATGGCAACAAGGGTGTAGCCTGCGGACTCGGCAATATACAGAAGATTAAGGATGGCGAGTCTTTGGGTAACAGAACCAATGCTGTAGATGATTTCAACACTGTTGCAGATGATGATTTCTTGGCATAGCAGTAGAATAACTAATCGGGCGAGGTGGCGGAGGATGTTCCTCTGCCACCTTGTTTGCATTGGAAAGGATGGTATTTAATAAATGAAATCTATTTCTATTGATATAGAAACATTTTCAAGTGAAAATCTTCAGAAGTCTGGGGTTTACCGTTATGCTGAAAGCCGTGATTTTGAAATTTCATTATTTGGCTATTCGGTAGATGGTGGCGAAGCGCAGGTGGTTGACCTTGCCTGTGGCGAGGAAGTCCCTGATGAAATTATCGATGCTCTTATAGACGATTCTGTTACCAAATGGGCCTTCAATGCAATGTTTGAACGTGTTTGTTTATCAAAATGGCTTAACCTTCCTCTTGGAGAATATCTTGACCCCGCATCTTGGAAATGTTCCATGATATGGTCGGCATATATGGGACTTCCTCTTTCCCTTGAGGGAGTCGGTACTGTTTTAGGATTGGAAAAACAAAAGCTAACGGGAGGCAAAGATCTCATCAGATATTTCTGTACACCTTGTTCTCCTACGAAATCAAACGGAGGTCGTAATCGTAATCTGCCAGAACACGATACGGATAAATGGGAGTGTTTCAAAGCATATAACCTCCGCGATGTGGAAACCGAGATGGCGATAAAGCAGAGACTGAGTAAATTCCCTATGCCGGAGAATGTCTGGGAGGAGTATCGTCTCGACCAAGAAATCAATGACCGTGGTATTTCCATTGATATGACATTTGTGAAACAAGCTGTTGCAATCGATGAAAATTCTCGTGAAAAGCTGACTGCTCTTATGCAAGATATGACCAATCTAGAGAATCCAAATTCGGTGCAGCAGATGAAAGGTTGGCTTGCTGATAACGGGATGGAAACAGATACCCTTGGGAAAAAAGCGGTTGTCGAAATGTTAAAGACAGCTCCCGAACCGCTAAGTGAAGTGTTGGAACTTCGTCAGCAGCTTGCCAAGTCCTCGGTCAAAAAATATACAGCGATGGAGAATGCGGTATGTCATGACGGTCGTGCCAGAGGAATGTTTCAATTTTACGGAGCTAATAGAACAGGCAGATTTTCCGGCAGACTGATTCAATTACAAAATCTCCCTCAAAACCATATGCCTGATTTAGAACAGGCTCGTGACTTAGTTCGAAGCGGAAACTTTGATGCACTTACATTCCTATATGATTCTATACCAGAGGTGCTATCGGAACTTATCCGTACTGCCTTTATTCCCCGTGATGGTAAGAAGTTTATTGTTGCGGACTTTTCGGCAATTGAGGCTCGTGTCATTGCTTGGCTTGCAGGCGAAAAATGGAGAATGGAAGTATTCCAAAACGGCGGTGACATTTACTGTGCCAGTGCTTCCCAGATGTTCCATGTACCCGTAGAAAAACACGGCGTGAACGGGCATCTCCGTCAGAAAGGAAAAATTTCAGAACTTGCCCTTGGCTACGGTGGATCTGTTGGAGCATTAAAATCAATGGGTGCTTTGGAGATGGGAATTGAAGAAGATGAACTTCAGCCTCTTGTAACGGCTTGGAGACAGACCAATCCCAATATCACAGAACTCTGGTGGGATGTCGACCGTGCCGTAAAAACCTGTGTTAAGCAAAAAACTCCTACAGAAACACACGGTATTAAATTCACCTATCAAAGTGGAATGCTCTTTATTACCCTTCTTTCCGGTAGACAGCTTTCCTATGTGAAACCTCGTATGGGAGAGAATATTTTCGGCGGTGAGTCGGTTACTTACGAGGGTGTCGGCGGTATGAAGAAATGGGAAAGAATCGAAAGCTATGGTCCCAAGTTTGTAGAGAATATTGTTCAGGCAATCAGCCGTGACATTTTATGTTATGCCATGCAGACTTTAAAGAATTGTTTCATTGTAGCTCATGTACACGATGAAATTATCATCGAGACCGATATGAGGATGTCGCTTTCTGCAGTCTGTGAACAGATGGCTAGAACACCAACCTGGGCAAAAGGGCTGTTACTTAGTGCCGATGGCTATGAGTGTCAGTTTTATAAAAAAGATTAAATTCATTTTTGAAAATCCTCAACTTTCATTACCTCCTATGGCTATTAGGTAGAGGGGTTTCCTCTCTGACTATATTACAGGAGGTAATTCGTATGGACGAATTAGTAAGAATTAAATATGAAAATGACCGCCCCACAGTGCTTGGTCGTGATTTACATGAGGTCTTGGAAGTAAAAACAGCGTATAAAGACTGGTTTCCAAGAATGTGTGAGTATGGATTTGTGGAAGGTACAGACTTTAGCTCATTTTTGAGCGAAAGTACCGGTGGCAGACCGAGCATGGATCATCAGCTTACCATCGACATGGCAAAAGAGTTATGCATGATTCAGCGTACTCCAAAAGGAAAGCAGTGCCGCCAATACTTTCTTGAAATTGAGAAGGCTTGGAATTCCCCAGAGGCAATTATGGCGAGGGCATTACAGTTTGCTAACCAGAAGCTAACTCAAGTAAGACATCAAAATAAATTGCTTGAGGGTACGATTGCCGTTCAGAACCAACAAATTACAGAAATGAAACCGAAGGTATCTTATTACGATGTGGTGCTAAATTGCAAAGACCTTATTTCTACATCGGCAATTGCCAAGGACTATGGCAAGTCTGCTATCTGGATGAACCGTTATCTTCATGAAAAGGGAATTCAATTTAAGCAAGGAGACATCTGGCTTCTATATCAGAAGCATGCTGAAAAGGGTTATACCAGCACCAAGACACACAGCTACCTGGGCAGTAACGGTGAACAACACACAAAGGTTCATACCTACTGGACCCAAAAAGGCAGACTCTTCATTTACGAGTTGATGAAGGCAGACGGTATCTTGCCTAAGATTGAAATGGAGGCTTTGTGATGGGAATCAACAAATACAATTCAGAAGGTTATTATGACCCGACTCCCCATGAAGCACTGTCCAATATTATCAGAGAGGAGAAGGCAGAAAAGAAATCTGCCTTCAAGCCTCTTGTGTATATCTGCTCCCCATATTCCGGGGATGTGGATGAAAATGTGAAAAAGGCTCGTGCGTTCTGCAGATTTGCCTTGGGGCAAAACTGTATCCCTATTGCTCCCCACCTTATGTTTCCGCAGTTTATGGATGATGCAAACCCAAAGGAACGGGAACTTGCCTTATTTATGGATATCGTGCTGATGGGCAAATGCTCTGAGGTATGGGTGCTTGGTAATTCCATCTCAAACGGTATGACCACGGAGATTGAAAAAGCCAAGAAACGCAGGCAGACGGTCAGATATTTCAACGCAGGGTATGAGGAGGTCGAAGACTTATGAAAATTGCAGTCGGCAACAGTCGAATGGATAGAAAGTGGAAAAACAGTGACATCTCATGGGAGGCTTTCTGTTCCCGTGTGAAGACCACGCAACGTACCACGGAAACGGTGGAAGAATATCGCAAATTAATAAGAGGTCAACAGGATGATATCAAAGACGTGGGTGGCTTTGTCGGAGGGCATCTGAAAGAAGGTAGGAGAAAGAAAGGCAATGTTTTATGCCGTTCTTTACTGTCTCTTGATATGGATTATGGTACAGCTGATATCTGGGATCAGATTACCATGCTTTTTGATTCCAAATGTTGTGTCTACTCTACACATAAGCACACTCCGGAACAGCCGAGGCTCCGTCTGATCATTCCCCTTGCCCGTGAAATTAGCGAAGAAGAGTATGCGGCCGTTGGCCGTATGGTGGCAAAGGAAATTGGTATTGACCTTTTCGATGATACGACCTATGAGGCTCATCGCCTTATGTATTGGCCGTCCACATCCTCAAACGGTGTATTTGTCTATGAAGAAACCGATGGTACTCTTCTTGACCCGGATGTTTATCTTTCTAAATATGAAAACTGGCATGATACCAGTACTTGGCCTGCATCTTCTCGGCAATCAGAGATCATTAATCGGAATCTGAAAGAACAGGCAGATCCGCTTTCCAAGGAAGGTGTAGTAGGAACGTTCTGCCGTACCTACACGATTCGTGAGGCAATTGAGAAATTCTTAGGTGCTGTTTATTCCCCATCCGCAATGGAAGGGCGCTATGACTATATCCCGGCTGACAGCAGTGCGGGTGTAATTACTTATGATGATAAGTTCACATATAGCCATCATGCCACCGACCCTGCAAGCGGTCTGCTCCTCAATGCCTTTGACCTTGTGCGTATCCATAAATTCGGTTCCCTAGATGATAAGGTGTCGAGGGCTACGGCTCCAGGTAAGATGCCGTCTTATGTAGCAATGTGTGAGTTTGCTATAAAGGATGAAGCCGTGAAAGCGGAGTTTGCTAAGGAAAGACAGGAACAGGCTGAGGATGAGTTTGGCGGTGATGATTGGCAGACTGCTTTGGTACTAGATAAGCAAGGCCATGTGAAGGACACACTGGATAACATTGTACTCATTCTGCGGCACGATGAAGATTTGCAGCACATTGCCTTCAACTGCCACCGTGACGGTATTGATGCCAAAGGCGGTCTGCCTTGGGATCAGATTAAGGGTGGTTGGAATGACTCGGACAATGCACTTTTGAAGGTGTACTTAAGCAGTGTGTATGGACTGTATTCTCCGACCAAGACCAAGGATGCCGTGTTAGCGGTAGCTTCAGAAAGAGCCTACCATCCAATCCAAGAGTATCTGAACTCGCTGCCGGAATGGGATGGTATAAGCCGTGTGGAAAATCTTCTGATTGATTATTTCGGAGCAACGGATAACTCCTATACCAAAGCAGTCATTCGCAAAACGATGGTTGCGTCGGTAGCACGTATTTTTAGACCGGGTACAAAGTTTGACAGTGTCCTTATATTAAATGGTCCACAGGGCATTGGTAAGTCAACCTTCTTTGCAAAACTCGCTGGGGATTGGTTTTCAGATAGTTTGACTATTACGGACATGAAAGACAAAGCCGGTCCTGAAAAGCTGCAAGGCTATTGGTTGCTGGAACTTGGCGAACTTGCCGGAATGCGTAAGACCGATGTGGAGGTTGTAAAGTCCTTTATCTCCCGTTCAGATGATAAGTACAGAGCAAGCTACGGTGTCAACGTAGAAAGCCATCCCCGTCAGTGTGTAATTGTAGGTTCTACCAATGCAGAGAGTGGTTTCCTTCGTGATATTACGGGAAACCGCAGGTTCTGGCCTGTGCGGATAAGTGGTAACGGCAAGAAGAAAGCCTGGCAAATTACTAAAGATGAAGTGCAGCAGATTTGGGCAGAGACACTTGTGCTTCATGAGAAGGGCGAAAGACTCTACCTTGAAGGCGATGATGTATCCCTTGCAACCGGGGAACAGGCAGATGCAATGGAAACCGATGAGCGAGAAGGTTTGGTTAGAACTTATCTGGACACGTTGTTGCCAGATGACTGGGAATCCATGTCTTTGTACGAGCGTAGAAATTTTCTCGGCGGTAGCGAATTTGGCGGTGGTGCCCGTGTTGGGACGGTAATAAGAACCCTTGTCTGCAATATGGAGATTTGGTGTGAGTGTTTCGGTAAGGATGCATCCTCTATGAGAACATCTGATTCCTATGCTATCGGTGCCATTATGAGAAAGATCAGTGAATGGAACAAGTACACCGGGAACAAGAACGGAACAAGCCACTTTCCTATCTATGGAAAGCAGCGAGCTTATTCCCGAAGCGAGGAACAAGGGTAAGTTGTTCCATACTTTGTTCCAAAACTGGTTCCTATAAAAAAGCCAGTAATTCCAGTTAAAATCAGCGGTTCGGAACAGGTGGAACAAGATGTAATCTATTTATTTATAAATCATAAAAAAGAAGAAATTTAGCCTGTGCATACACACGTACACGCGCGTATAGGAAAAATGGGTTAAAGTTGTTTTCCTGTTCCGAGCCTTTCTATAGGAGGCAATTATGCTTGAGAAATATATCGAAAAGAAGCTAGTGGCGACGGTAAAAAAGATGGGAGGCATTGCGGTGAAGTTCGTAAGTCCAGGTTTAGATGGGATGCCGGACCGTTTGGTGCTTTTACCTAATGGGAAGATGGCATTTATCGAATTAAAGGCTCCCGGTAAGAAACCCCGCCCGATACAGATTAGAAGAATAAAGCAGTTACAGAAGTTAGGCTTTGCCTGCTATGTAATTGACAGCACTGAACAGATTGGAGGGATACTCGATGAAATACAGTCCTCATAAATATCAGACCTATGCGACCAACTTCATTTTAGAGCATCCCATAGCTGCAGTATTTTTGGAGATGGGTCTTGGCAAGAGCGTGATTACACTAACTGCCATCTTCGACTTGTGCCTTGACAGCTTTGAAATTGGAAAGGTTCTGGTCATTGCCCCTCTAAGGGTAGCAAGAGATACTTGGCCTGCTGAGATAAATAAGTGGGAACATTTAAAAGGCCTTAACTATTCGATGGCAATCGGTACGGAGCAGGAGCGTTTAGCAGCACTTAAGAAACCCGCCAGCATTTATCTTATCAACAGAGAAAATGTGGACTGGTTGGTAAACAAAAGCGGTGTTCCTTTCATTTTCGACATGGTGGTCATTGATGAACTCTCATCCTTTAAGTCCTATGGTGCAAAGAGGTTCAAAAGCTTACTTAAAGTCAGACCCTTGGCAAAACGTATTATAGGTCTTACGGGTACACCATCCAGTAACAGCTTGATGGATTTGTGGGCAGAGTTTCGTATCCTCGACATGGGTGTAAGACTCGGCAGGTACATAACTCACTACCGCAGTTCCCTCTTTACTCCAGATAAACGTAATCAGCAAATGGTGTTTTCATATAAACCCCTGCCAGGTGCAGAAAATGCAATATATAGGCTTATTTCGGATATTACGATTTCCATGAAGTCAGTTGATTTTCTAAAAATGCCGGAATGCGTGATAAATGAAGTGCCTGTGTATTTGAGTGAAAAAGAGCAGTCGGTGTATGAAGGTTTTCGTGAGGAGATGGTTCTTGAGCTTGCTGGTGAGGAAATTGATGCCATGAACGCAGCTGTCCTTTCAAACAAGCTCCTGCAGATGGCAAATGGTGCTATCTATGATGAAGAGAAAAAGGCTCATTTCATTCATGACCGTAAGCTTGATGCCCTTGAGGATTTAATCGAAGGCGCAAACGGCAAACCTGTCCTCATTGCCTACTGGTATAATCACGATTTGGTGCGTATCAAGGCAAAATTAAAAGTCCGTGAAATTAAGACTTCCAAGGATATCGAGGATTGGAACAACGGAGATATTCCTGTGGCAGTTATCCATCCGGCATCAGCAGGACACGGTCTTAACTTACAAAGTGGCGGTTCTACGCTGATTTGGTTTGGACTCACTTGGAGTCTGGAACTATATCAGCAGACGAATGCAAGACTTTGGAGACAAGGTCAAAATGAAACGGTGGTAATCCACCACATCATTGCAAAAAGTACAATTGACGAGGATGTCATGAGGGCTTTGAAACGAAAGGAAAAGACACAGTCCGACCTTATCAATGCGGTCAAGGTAAACTTAAGGAAAGCGAGGGATAACGTATGATGGATGCTTATGAAAAACTGGCAAATGCCATTGTTCTGCAGGCGGTCAAAGATTACCGGTTTGCACTGAAAAGGTTGGTGAAACATCCACATACAGATTCAGCCTTGTATACGAAACGAGAGGTTGAGAGTTTCTTTCGTTCCGGGTTATTCTCTATGCTGACCGCCATTGATCCTGAAATGTTAATCAAAAAACTGAATGAGGAGGTGGTGCGACGATGATGGCAAAGGAGTTTTTGAGACAGGCATACCGTCTGAATGAACTGATAAATTCCGACCTTGAGGAACTGCAAAATTTAAGGGAGTTATCAAGAAGTATTTCATCTCCGGTGTTTGAGGAAAAAATCAGTGGAACAAAGAGTACTGACCCGCCTTTTGTAAGGTATGTGGGAAAGATTATAGACCTGGAAAAACAGATACAACAAGAGGTTGACCGTTTGGTAAAGCTGAAGAGTGACATTCGTGAGGCAATTAATCAGATGCAGAACGTTGATGAAAAGCTACTGCTCCGTTATCGCTACATCAACTTCCTTAACTGGGAAGAAATCTGTGTGAACCTTAATGTGTCCATACGTACTGTACACAGACTTCATTCGTCAGCTCTACAGCACTTAAAAGTACCGCAATAAAAAAGTTGGCACACGATGGCACAGTATGTCACTGTTTGTCCACTGTGAAAGCAGTATAATGATAGTATAGAAAACTATCAAA
Organism: Clostridium magnum DSM 2767; assembly: GCF_001623875.1. Lineage (GTDB taxonomy): Bacteria > Bacillota > Clostridia > Clostridiales > Clostridiaceae > Clostridium_AM > Clostridium_AM magnum. The sequence continues at coordinate 1,138,321 of NZ_LWAE01000002.1, forward strand.
AAGCCTTCATGGGAGTACTTCTCCTGCGAGGGCTTTTCTTATGCCCCAAAGGAGATGAATCGATGCCCTACAAACCCAAGCGTCCCTGTGCTTACCCCGGCTGCGGTCGGCTTGCTGAACGCGAGCAATACTGTGTCGAGCATCAAAAAGCAATGGACAAACAATACAACCAATACGAACGTGACCCCGCTTCCAATAAACGATACGGCCGTGCTTGGAAGCGCATCCGCGACCGCTACATCAAGTCGCATCCTCTTTGCGAAGAGTGTCAGAAGCAAGGAGCGCTCACCCCTGCCGAAGAGATACACCACATCCTCCCGCTCTCCAAGGGCGGAGGCAATGAGAAGAGCAACCTTATGGCTCTTTGTAAGTCATGCCACTCGCGTATTACTGCTGAGAGCGGCGACCGGTGGGGGTAGTCAAATCTCTAAAACTAAAATTATCGGACAGCGGCGTAGGGCTTCGTGTTAAAAAACGCAGTTTCAAACGAGGTAATAGACCCAACATAGAAAAACCCCTCACCATATAGGCAAGAGGCTTCTGAAAGTAGAATATTAAGAAACACGTGAAAAATCAAATTTCCCACTTGCCCAGTTAAAGGAGAGAACTATTCCATTGACTATTTGTAAACTAACGCAGGAATGTTCAGGGTTGATTTGAAAGGCTTTAACTTTTGCCATTATATCCATAGGGTTGATTATAATATGGCTGTTCTTATAAGTAAGTTTGTTGTTGTTCATGCTACGACATCCTTTCTTTTAAATTTAATCGTTATTAAACAGGTTCAGAAGTTTTCGGGCATCTTCGCCCAACCTTGTGACGGAGGAATTGTCCCTGGCGATTTGATACAGATCTCTTAGCTTGGAGGATATGTATTCATTCCAATCGACAGAGTTGCAAAGGAAATGTGCTTCATCAGCATTGACCAGGTATGCCTCAATTATGTCGGTTAGTTTGTGCTGTCCGTCTGTATCGGTGTAATCTACCCTATACAGATATAAAGTGCTGTTGATTTTTTCTATATTGGCATAGAAAAAATCATCCGTGATGTATTCCTTGGAATAAATGGTTTCTCCAATTTTTCGACCGTTACCCAATGATAACCATCCAATCCACGCATATTTATACGAACGGCTCTCTGGGTCATACTCGCCAGTCTCAAATACTCTTTTTGAAATTGGTCCGAGTTTATCAAAATCATCCGGATCATTAATACTGTCAATCTGCTTGTGGGTAAAGACATTCCAGAACTGCGTGCCATCCACCGACATGGTATAGAGGGATTCGATAAATTCGATGAGAGCATTTTCGTCTGTGGTGTTATCCATCCCATCAAGCATCAGGTAATCCATGGATACCTTTAGTCCATCTGCGATTTTTTTAAGTAGTTCATAACTCATGTTAAGACCGTTGTCATCCGGATTTGCTTTTTTCAAGCGGGATAGATACCCGCGGCTGACCTCGACCTCGTCCTCAAGAGAACTACGTTTGATGTTCCTCTTTTTGAGAAGCCTGTCGATGTTTTTCATTATTATCTGCTGCTGTTTGTGTTCCATGACGCTCACCCCCTGTGTTCTGATTGTAGATTATCCTAATTGAAGTAATATGTCAAGTTTTTGCAGATTTGAAGTATTTGAAGCTTAGCTTCAATAAAACGATTGATTCCTGTGTTTTTAGGCTTACGAGATGTCCATTAAGTACAAAGACAGATTGCCTGAATAGAAAAATGTGACAGGTTTCTGCCTATGTAAGAAATCTGTTTGAAGCAATGCTTCACAAAAATTTTTTATAAAAATTTTATGAGGAGGTGTTTTGATGGCCAAAGACGGTACAAACCGAGGTGGTGCTCGTGTCGGTGCGGGTGCAAAAAAGAAACCACTCACCGACAAAATAGCCGAGGGCAATCCCGGCGGCAGAAAGTTGACCGTTATGGAGTTTTCGGATACCGCAGATCTCAAAGGTCAGGCGATGCCCGAACCGAACAAGATGCTTGAAGCCGTCCAGAAAGACGGAAAGACGCTTGTTGCGAGTGAAATTTACAAGTCCACATGGCAGTGGCTGAACGAACGTGGATGTGCTGCTCTCATTTCTCCCCAGCTTCTGGAACGATACGCCATGAGCGTGGCACGGTGGATTCAGTGCGAGGAAGCGGTTACTGAATACGGATTTCTGGCAAAGCATCCCACCACGGGAAATGCCATTCAAAGTCCATATGTTGCAATGGGTCAGAACTATATGAATCAGACTAACCGCCTGTGGATTGAGGTTTTCCAGATCGTCAAGGAAAACTGCACTGGTGAATACAGTGGTGCAAACCCGCAGGACGATGTGATGGAGCGGCTTTTATCCGCTCGGAAAGGAAAATAAAAATATGACTACTTATAAAACAGCAGAAAGTGTATGTGCCGGACATCCAGATAAACTATGCGATATCATTGCAGATAGCATTTTGGAAGCCTGCCTGCGCAAAGATAAGGCTTCACGCGTGGCTTGCGAGGTTATGGCGACCAAAGGAAAAATTATCGTGGCGGGCGAGATCACCTGCAGCGAAAAAATTGATATTCGTTACATTGTCAGAAACGTGTTGAAAGAAGTGGGATACAATTCCCTGAAGTTTTTGATTTATGTATATGTACACAACCAGAGTGCAGATATTGCCGCGGGTGTTGACAGTGCGCTTGAAACTCGAAATGGTGTAAATGAGCAATATGGTTCTGTTGGTGCCGGTGATCAAGGTACCACGTATGGATATGCTACAAAGGAAACACGAGAGATGCTCCCCTTACCCCTTGTACTTTCCCACAGAATCGTAAAGAGACTTGATGATTGTCGTAAAGGAAAACTAATAAAAGGCATTCTTCCTGATGGAAAAGCACAGGTAACTGTGGAATACAAAGATGATACTCCGGTGCGAGTGAAGACCATTGTAGTATCGGTACAGCATGATAAGGAGAAAACCCAGGCGCAACTTAGGACGGACATTCTAAATAATGTCTTGTGGCAGTGCTTTGAAGACTTCCCTTTTGATGATGAAACAGAAATTCTCATCAATCCTTCCGGCAAATTTATCCTTGGAGGACCGGCTGCTGATACAGGCTTGACTGGTAGAAAACTGATGGTGGATACCTATGGCGGCCTTGCATCCCATGGTGGCGGAGCTCTTTGTGGTAAGGACCCAACAAAAGTTGATCGTAGCGGTGCTTACATGGCTCGGCATATTGCCAAGCACATCGTATGGTGTGGTTATGCCAAAAAATGTGAAGTAAGTATTTCATATGCCATTGGAAAGGCAAATCCGGTAGCCTTTTCTATAAATACACTTGGCACAAGTACTGTTGCTGATGAAATATTGGCTATTGCAGCACAGGAGGTTTTCAACCTTAGACCTGCGGCAATCATTGAAAAGCTACGACTGCGAAATGTCATCTACTCTGATACAGCGGTTTATGGGCACTTTAATAGCTGCCTGTTCCCTTGGGAGGATGTAAATAAATTTAGTGAATTTAGAAAGGCGGTGGAAAAGTATGCTGATAGAGAAGATTAAAACGAAACTACTTATTCCCGCTGATTATAATCCGAGGAAGGATTTAAAACCAGGCGACCCCGAGTACGAAAAACTAAAGCGCTCTCTTGAGGAGTTTGGATATGTAGAACCCGTTATTTGGAATAAGACCACTGGCAGAGTCATCGGTGGCCACCAGCGTTTGAAAATCCTGCTGAGCATGGGCATGGATGAGATAGAATGCGTGGTTGTTGAAATGGATGAGGAAAAGGAAAAAGCGCTTAATATCGCACTGAATAAAATAGGCGGTGATTGGGATAAGGAAAAACTAGCACTTCTCATCACGGATTTGAATGCTTCAGACTTCGATGTATCTCTGACAGGTTTTGATCCCGGAGAGCTAGACGATCTTTTCAAAGATTCGCTTAAAGATAAGATAAAAGAAGATGATTTCGATGTAGACAGCGAGCTGAAAAAGCCCGCTGTTTCTCGTTTAGGGGATGTTTGGATTCTAGGACAACATCGACTGGTCTGCGGAGACAGCACAAAGAAAGACACCTTTGATGTCTTAATGAACGGGAAAGCCGCTAATCTTGTAGTAACGGATCCCCCGTACAACGTCAACTACGAGGGAACGGCTGGCAAAATAAAAAATGACAATATGGATAATGAAGCGTTTTACGATTTTCTGCTTGCGGCATTTACGAACACCGAAGCAGCAATGGCGAAGGACGCTTCTATTTATATATTCCATGCCGACACCGAAGGATTCAATTTCAGAAAAGCCTTTGTGGGTGCGGGGTTTTATCTTTCCGGCACTTGTATTTGGAAGAAGCAGTCTCTCGTTCTTGGCCGCTCACCTTATCAGTGGCAGCATGAACCGATACTATTTGGTTGGAAAAAGAAAGGAAAGCATCTGTGGTATTCAGACCGCAAGCAAACCACCATCTGGGAGTTTGAGAAACCGAAGAAAAGCGGAGACCATCCAACTATGAAGCCAGTAGCACTTGTGGCATACCCCATTATGAACTCAAGCCTTACCAACTGTATCGTGCTCGATCCTTTCGGTGGCTCTGGAAGTACACTCATTGCCTGTGAGCAAACGGAGCGTATCTGCTACACCATTGAGCTTGACGAGAAATATTGCGACGTCATTGTGAAGAGGTATATTGAGCAAGTCGGAAACTCTGATGGAGTACTTCTTTTAAGGGATGGCATGGAACACAGATACTGTGATTTGCCAGAGGTGAATGCAGATGATTAAATTGACACTCGGCTCACTATTTGACGGTAGCGGTGGTTTTCCTCTGGGTGGTATGCTCTGTGGGATTGAACCGCTGTGGGCTTCGGAGATTGAGCCGTTTCCCATCCGGGTCACTACAAAGAGAATCCCGCAGATGAAGCATTACGGCGACATTTCCACGCTGAACGGAGCGAAATTACCGCCGGTTGATATTATATCTTTCGGCTCGCCATGCACCGATATGAGTGTAGCGGGCAAAAGAGCCGGTTTGGACGGAGAGCAATCCGTCCTTTTTTATGAAGCGATACGAATCATAAAGGAAATGAGGTGTAAAACCAATGGACGATATCCAAGGTATGCAATCTGGGAAAATGTCCCCGGAGCGTTCTCATCAAACAAAGGAGCCGACTTCAAGGCCGTCCTCGAAGCGGTCATCGGGATCCTCGAACCGACCGCTGAGATGCCTGTGCCTGATAACGGACGGTGGCCATACGCTGACGTCTACATGGGAAACGGATGGAGCGTGGCTTATAGAACTATCGACGCGCAATATTTCGGAGTGCCCCAACGCCGCCGCAGAATCTACCTTGTCGCAGATTTTGCAGGCGGATGTGCCGGAGAAATACTATTTGAGCGCGAAGGCATGTCAAGGGATTTTACGCCGAGCGGCAGCCCGTGGCAAAGAACTGCCGGAAATGCTGAAAACAGCTCTAGAAAAACAGGCAGTGGCATAACTTGCCTAAATGACCAAGGCGGAAGAGTGATGTCTGTATCGGAGGATGTTTCCGCAACGCTTCGAGCAGAGGAACATGGACATCAGCCTTGTGTAATGCAATCAAGTGGTTTTTGCACCGAACACAGTGCCAAGAGCAGAAGTGTCGGTTATGAGGATGAACGCTCCCCGACACTTCGAGCAGGTGTTGTTCCGGGTGCAGTCATGTCCTTTGAACCTGGTGCGGTTTCACGCATTGGCGGACATACAGATGAGAACCTTAGCGGATCGCTTCGTGCAAACATGGGAGATAATCAAATAGCTGTTGCGATAGAGAATCATCCCACAGACAGCCGTGTAAAACTCGCCGAGGATAATAAAGTACAGACGCTGACCTCTCGTATGGGAACAGGCGGAGGCAATGTACCCCTTGTTATGAACGAGCGTCAGTATGCTCTGACGATAGGTAAAGATGTAGCAAATACACTGACAGGTACAGATTATAAAGGAACGCAGTGTGTATTTGAGCCAACTCCTAAAACACTGAAGATCCGCTCTGGCTGTGATGGTGGCGGTAAGGGTGCATTGATACAGGATGATAAGTCTGCGACCCTTGGTTGCAATAATGATCAGACTGTTTTTGTACCTACTGCATACGGCATCTGTTCTGATAAGAGCAACTCTATGCAGTCAAGCAATCCACACAGCGGTATCTATGAAGCGGATACATCTCGTACCATTGATGCTAATGGTGGAAATCCGGGATGCAATCAAGGCGGTATTGCAGTGGTTGCCCTGCAAGGCTCGATGATTGGAAGAGATGATAAAAACGGTCCCCAAGGAAGCGGTATTGATGAAGAAGTTTCATTTACACTGAATACCATTGACCGTCATGCCGTTGCCTATGCTATGACTACCGGAGGCTATGCACAGGTTGAAAAAGATAAATCACCTACGCTTTTATCAAGAGATTATAAGGATGCTCCAATAGTTTCGCACCCATCTTATGGCATTGACCGAGCGGCTTTCAATCAAGGGCAGAACGCTCTATATAAACCAAGTATTGAGGAAGAACAGCAACCCACACTCACGGCAAAAGGTCCTGGAGTTGTGGCGCAGCCGGCCTCTTTCTATCCGCAGATGAAAGCTGAAAGTCAATGCTTTAGGCAGGACGGCACTTCAAATACGCTTGTCAACGGTACAAATCCAGGTTTTCAAAACGGTCTGGTTGAGCCGGATTATATCGTCCGTAGACTCACACCAACGGAATGCGCCCGGCTTCAAGGCTTCCCTGATTGGTGGTGCGCCGAACTAGGTACGGAAAACCTCACCGAAGATGAGATTGCGTTCTGGACTGAGGTTTGGGAAACCCACCGCAAAATCATGGGTGTGAGTAAAAAACCCAAAAGCCAAAAGCAGATTATCAAGTGGTTGCAAAATCCACATTCCGATGCAGCCGAATATAAGATGTGGGGCAACGGTGTGGCACTACCGTGCGTCTGTTTCGTACTGACTGGCATTAATTTATCAACACAAAATACCGCTGATTAATCGGACAGTATTTTCTACAGAAAGATGCTCTAAATGACTTGATATTTACAGCGTTTAGAGTGATATATGTAGTACCGAAAAACGAAAGGCGGTATGAAAAATGCAGATTATCTATAATGTTACAGGTCCAAAAAGAAAATCACTGGTTAGTGCAATCAGCCAGGAACTGAATGCTACGATAAAATACCTTGGCGCACCTACCTTCGCTTACGAGGTGGCTGGCTACCACATCGATAAAAACGGGATGCTTGATGGCGAGGATAATTACGGTCTGGTTGCTGACCTGCAGGGATTGCACGACTTCAAGGCGGTCACGGAAAAATACGACACACCGCTCCTGGAAGCAGAGCCTATTCCGGATGGTTTTCACGATTATGAGGAGCCTACCGCATACGATGAAACCGAGATATATGAGACAGCCGAATCCTCCCGACTGATTATACAAATGCCGAGGTCAGCTTTTACCAACACGGCACTTGAGAACCTCAAGGGATTGGTGGAAAGCAAAGCGTCCCTCATAAAGAAAGCGCTGGGTACGGATTCCATTCCCATCATTGAAAATGAAGAAATTGTTACCTTCCCTTGGTTTCAAGGTGAGTGTTCTTCGGATGAAGTCAAGGCTTACACCCACTTTATCACGGCACTCTGCGAAATAGCGAAAAAACAGACAAGGGTCAATTCCACCGAAAAACCCGTGGACAACGAGAAGTATGCTTTTCGCTGTTTCCTTCTCCGACTCGGTTTTATCGGCTCGGAACATAAAACTGAGCGAAAGATTCTCCTCTCCAAACTGACAGGAAGTTCTGCTTTCAAAAGTGGAACTGCCAAGCATGAGGAGGTGAATGAGCAATGAATATTATTCATCCCGAAATATTAAAGTCACTTAAAAACTATTACACTCCAGGAACGAGAGTTGTGCTTGTGATGATGAATGACCCTTATACTAAACTTCAGCCTGGTGCAAAAGGTACGGTCACTGGTGTTGATGACATGGGAACCATCCATGTGAGTTGGGATTCCGGCAGCTCCCTTGGTGTGGCATACGGCGAGGATTCTTGCAAGAAAATCGAGGAGTAATATAAACATATTATGACTTAATAAAGTATAGAAAACTTGTGTAAATTACATCAATTTATATCTCGAAATTGTCTGGATATACCTCTCTTATGACGGTAATATGTGACTACCGAAAGGGAAAACACACCTTCAAAGGAGAGAAAAACAATGTTTACAAAGAGGTTTGGAATTGAGATTGAATTTACAGGAATCACCAGAGCAAAAGCGGCAGAGGTTACCGCAGCTTTTCTAAACGGAACAGTTGAAAGTACCCACGATTACTACGACACCTATAAGATTAGCGCACCCGACGGACGAACTTGGAAGCTGATGAGTGATGCTTCGATTGACTGTCGCCGCAAGGAATATGGCAGAGTGGTTTCAGCCACCCGTGAATACAGCGTGGAACTGGTCAGTCCGATACTGACCTACCAGGAAGACATCAAAGACCTGCAGGAACTGGTTAGACGGTTGCGCAAAGCGCAAGCCTTCACCAATGCCTCTTGCGGGATTCACATTCATCTGGACGGGGCAGACCACACACCGAGAAGTATCCGAAACTACATCAACATCATCGCAAGTAAAAATGACCTTTTTTATAAGGCTTTGCAAATTGCGCCGGAGCGGATGAGTTACTGCAAAAAGATGGATAGTCTTCTGGTAGAGAAAATAAACCGTCGCAAACCGAAAACGATGGAAGCTATTGAGAACCTTTGGTATGAAGGCTACAGCGAAAGCACCAGCCGCCATTACCATTCAAGCCGATACCATTTTCTCAACCTACACAGTTTTTTCACAGGTAACCAAACGGTAGAGCTTCGGGGCTTCAACAGCGAGCTTCATGCAGGCAAGATAAGAAGCTACATTGTTCTTGCCCTTGCCCTTAACCACCAGGCCCTCACACAGAAATGTGCATCGGCAAAGAAACCGCAGATCGAGAATGAGAAATTTGCTATGAGAACCTACCTCAACCGCATCGGTTTCATCGGCGAGGAGTTCGCAAACTGCAGAGAGCATTTGACCGCAAATCTTGGCGGGTCAGCAGCTTGGCGATTTCGGGCCGCCTGAACAATTGCCCCGTAAAAACAAGGAGGATACAAATCAATGAATAAGACGTTATACCTTGCCTACGGCTCAAATCTCAACCTTGAGCAAATGGTGCACCGCTGCCCCACAGCGAAGCCTGTCGGGCCGGCGCTTTTGAAGGACTACCAGTTATTGTTTCGAGGTGGACACGGCGGCTCTGTGGCGACCATAGAACCTTTTAAGGGCAAGACAGTGCCGTGTCTGCTATGGGAGATTACCCCGGCTGACGAAGTGGCACTTGACCGTTACGAGGGTTTTCCATTCCTCTACCGAAAGGAAATGGTCAAAGTCAAACTCGGCAAAAAGAACGTGGAAACTATGGTGTACATCATGAACGAAGGTCGACCGCTCGGTGCTCCAAGCTGTTATTATTACAGCGTTATCTTGGATGGCTATAAAAGCGCGGACTTCGACATCGGAATTCTGAAACAGGCTGTCGAGGATTCTAAGGAGGACGGAAATGGATAAAAAAATTAAGGAACAGATACTTTTCATTCGCGCCACAGGTGAAACAAATATGTTTGATGTGCCAAAGGTGCAGGAAATAGCTTTGCGTGAGGGGTACGCCGAGTTACTTACATTCCTTACTGAGAACACTGGTGCCTATGCCCGTTTCATTCTGACTGGTGAAGAGTAATAAATAACTAAACACCAACTAGAGAACAGTGCCAAAAACGGCTCTGTTTCTCGTACAAATAGATTTGAAGGCTTGCTTATTGCGGGTCTATTTTTATGCTCGGAAGGAGGCGGTGGATATCCGAAAACTCAAGAAATACACTCCGACACAGTTCAAAGCTGCGGATTCAGTTTATGACAAAGCCGCCGCCGATTATGCCGTAGCTTTTGTCGAAGCCCTCTCACATACCAAAGGTACATGGGCGGGAAAGCCCTTTGATCTGATTGACTGGCAAGAGCGGATTATCCGCGATGTATTCGGAACTCTGAAGCCGAACGGTTACCGTCAGTTCAACACAGCGTATGTGGAAATACCAAAAAAGATGGGAAAAAGTGAGCTTGCGGCAGCTGTTGCCCTGTTGCTCACATGCGGAGATAACGAGGAGCGCGCCGAGGTCTATGGCTGTGCCGCTGACCGCAACCAAGCATCCATCGTTTTTAACGTGGCAGCGGATATGGTGCGGATGTGTCCGGCGCTGTCAAAACGGGTAAAAATCCTTGATTCAATGAAGCGGCTCATCTATCAGCCGACAGGCAGTATTTATCAGGTGCTTTCCGCTGATGTCGGCAACAAGCACGGATTCAATACCCACGGTGTGGTGTTCGATGAACTACACACTCAGCCGAACCGAAAACTCTACGACGTTATGACCAAAGGCAGTGGTGACGCACGAATGCAACCGCTGTATTTCCTTATAACCACCGCCGGAGACAACCAGAACAGTATCTGCTGGGAGGTACATCAGAAGGCGCTAGATATCATAAACGGCAGAAAGCATGACCCGACCTTCTACCCAGTGATATACGGTGCCGCTCCCGAGGAGGATTGGACTGATCCGAAGGTGTGGAAGAAAGCGAACCCTTCCCTTGGTATCACGGTCGGAATCGATAAAGTCAGAGCAGCCTGTGAGAGTGCAAAGCAGAATCCTGCCGAGGAGAACAGTTTTCGTCAGCTTCGCTTGAACCAATGGGTCAAACAGGCAGTGCGCTGGATGCCAATGGACAAATGGGATAAATGTGCATTCGCGGTTGACCCTACCGCGCTTGAAGGGCGCGTCTGCTACGGCGGACTTGACCTCTCGTCCTCCACAGATATTACGGCATTCGTGCTTGTGTTCCCCCCACTGGATGAAGAAGATAAATACAACGTAATGCCCTTCTTCTGGATACCGGAGGACAACATCGACCTCCGAGTCCGACGCGACCATGTGAATTATGATGTTTGGAAAAAGCAGGACTTTCTGAAAACTACCGAAGGTAACGTGGTGCATTACGGTTTCATTGAGAGTTTTATAGAGGAACTCAGTACGAAATACAATATCCGAGAAATCGCCTTTGACCGCTGGGGCGCTGTGCAAATGACACAGAACCTTGAAGGCATGGGATTTACGGTCGTGCCGTTCGGACAGGGCTTCAAGGATATGAGTCCACCCACCAAAGAACTGATGAAACTGACCCTGGAGCAGAAAATTGCCCACGGTGGGCATCCGGTACTTCGATGGATGATGGATAATATTTTTGTTCGTACAGATCCTGCCGGAAATATAAAAGCAGATAAGGAAAAGTCCACTGAGAAAATCGACGGTGCAGTGGCAACGATTATGGCACTTGACCGCGCAATACGGTGTGGAAATGACAACGGCGAGAGCGTATACGACAATCGTGGACTTCTCGTATTTTAAATAAGGAGAGTGATGTCTATGGGAATCCTACAAGGTATATTCAAGGCGCGCGACAAGCCTAAGGACAGCTTAGGTGGCAGTCGTTACAGTTTTCTTTTCGGCGGTACAAGTGCCGGAAAACCAGTCAACGAGCAAACCGCCATGCAAATGACGGCGGTGTACTCTTGCGTGAGGATATTATCTGAAACGGTGGCGGGGCTTCCGCTCCATGTATACCGCTATAATGATAGCGGAGGCAAAGAGAAAGATATCACCCACCCGTTATATAAGCTGCTCCATGATGAGCCAAACCCTGAGATGACTTCATTTGCGTTTAGAGAAACGCTGATGAGTCATCTTTTATTATGGGGCAACGCATATGCACAGATTATTCGGAATGCTCGCGGTGAGGTTATCGCCCTTTACCCTCTGATGCCGAACAAAATGACGGTCGATCGTGATTCAAACGGCCGGATTTTCTATTTGTATCAGAGAAGCACCGATGATGCGCCCATGCTCGGAAAAGACAGTCAGGTCTACCTTGCACCCTCGGATGTGCTGCATATTCCAGGTTTAGGTTTTGACGGTCTGGTCGGTTATTCCCCCATTGCAATGGCAAAGAATGCCGTGGGATTGGCAATTGCCACCGAGGAATACGGAGCGAAATTCTTCGCCAATGGCGCTGCACCAGGCGGTGTGCTTGAACATCCTGGCACAATAAAAGATCCGCAAAAGGTCAAGGAGAGCTGGAATGCCGCCTACCAAGGCTCGCAAAACGCGCATCGTGTGGCTGTGCTTGAAGAAGGCATGAAGTACCAAGCCATCGGCATTTCACCCGAACAGGCACAGTTTCTCGAAACACGGAAGTTTCAGATTAACGAAATCGCCCGCATTTTCAGGGTGCCGCCGCATATGCTCGCCGACTTGGAGAAATCCTCGTTCAGCAACATCGAGCAGCAGTCGCTGGAATTTGTGAAATACACCCTTGACCCATGGGTAGTGCGCTGGGAGCAGGCTATGTGCCGTGCATTGCTTATGGGAAGCGAAAAGCCGACCGTATTTATTAAGTTTAATGTGGACGGTTTGCTTCGTGGCGACTATGTATCCCGCATGAGCGGTTATGCAACCGCACGACAGAACGGCTGGATGAGCGCCAACGATATCCGTGAGCTTGAAAATCTCGACCGTATCCCTGCGGAGCTTGGCGGAGATCTCTATCTTATCAACGGTGCGATGACCAAATTACAGGACGCAGGTGCGTTCGCAAATACTACAAGATTGGAGGAAACCGAATGAAGAAATTTTGGAACTGGGTAAAGGACGAAGAATCCGACACCCGAACACTCTACCTTGATGGCGTAATTGCTGAAGAAAGTTGGTTTGACGATGATGTCACCCCACAGGCGTTCAAAGTTGATTTGACCGCAGGCGAGGGTGACATTGTTATTTGGCTCAACTCTCCTGGCGGCGACTGTATTGCGGCAAGTCAGATTTATGCGATGCTGATGGACTACAAAGGCAAAATAACCGTCAAGATTGATGGCATCGCAGCATCTGCCGCAAGTGTGATTGCAATGGCGGGAACGACTGTGCTCATGGCTCCAACTGCTTTGATGATGGTGCATAATCCGCTGACCGTGGCAATCGGTGACAGCGAGGAAATGCGGAAGGCCATCTCCATGCTCTCGGAGGTCAAGGAAAGCATCATCAACGCTTACGAAATCAAGACCGGGCAGTCGAGAGCGAAGCTATCCCACCTTATGGATGCTGAAACATGGCTGAATGCCAACAAGGCAATCGAACTCGGCTTTGTGGACGGTATTTTGGAAGATGAGAAAAAGCGTGTGCAAAAAGATAGTGTCACTTATGCTTTCAGCCGCCGGGCCGTAACAAATTCACTGTTAAACAAGGTATGCCCAAAGAATCTGCCTGTAAAAACGGGCACACCCATCGAGCAACTTGATAAGCGGATATCTATCATTCAACACTAAATTATTAGGAGGAAAAACAATGAGTAAAATTCTTGAATTGCGCGAAAAGCGCACAAAGGCATGGGAAACGGCTAAGGCTTTCCTAGATACCAAGCGCGGTACGGACGGGATCGTCTCTGCCGAGGATACCGCCACCTACGAAAAAATGGAGAACGATGTGGTCGCTCTCGGCAAGGAAATCGACAGACTCGAAAAGCAGGAAGCCCTCGACCGTGAACTTTCAAAACCGCTGAACGCTCCGCTCACCACCAAACCCGCTGTTCCTGGTATGGACACCAAGACAGGAAAGGCATCCGATGAGTACAAAAAAGCGTTCTGGAATGTAATGCGCTCTAAAAATCCGCATTACGATGTTGTAAACGCTCTGCAGGTAGGGACCGACAGCGAAGGCGGTTATCTTGTTCCAGATGAGTTTGAACGTACGCTCGTTCAATCTTTGGAGGAAGAAAACATTTTCCGTAAGCTGGCAAAAATCATTCAAACTTCCAGTGGTGACCGTAAAATTCCCGTTGTTACAACCCACGGCTCCGCTTCGTGGCTCGATGAGGAAGAACTCTATCCCGATAGTGATGAAGTATTCGGTCAGACCTCTATTGGCGCATATAAACTCGGCACTTTCATCAAAGTCTCCGACGAATTGCTGAGTGACTCCGTGTTCGATCTGCAAAACTACATCAGCACCGAGTTTGCTCGTCGTATTGGTTCCAAGGAGGAAGAAGCTTTCTTCGTAGGCGATGGTTCTGGTAAGCCCACGGGTATTTTTGCCGCAACAGGCGGTGCACAGCTTGGAGTTACTACCGCAGGCGCAACCGCTATTACAGTGGATGAGGTTATCGACCTTTTCTACAGTTTGAAATCTCCGTATCGTAAGAAAGCTGTGTTCGTTATGAACGATGCGACCGTAAAAACAATCCGTAAGCTAAAGGACGGTCAGGGCCAGTATCTGTGGCAACCTTCGCTGACCGCGGGAACGCCGGATATGATTCTGAATCGACCCGTATACACCTCGGCGTATATACCTGCAATTGAGGCGGGGGCGAAGTCCATCGCGTTCGGTGATTTCGGTTATTACTGGATCGCTGACAGGCAGGGGCGCGCCTTCAAGCGTTTGAACGAACTTTTCGCTACTACAGGTCAGGTCGGCTTTATGGCCACTCAGCGTGTGGACGGCAAACTGATTCTGCCGGAGGCTATCAAGGTTCTCCAGCAGAAAGCGTAACGGAGGTGCGACATGGGTTATAACACAAAGAACTACACCGAACAAGGCGGTGAGAAAACCGTCATCGGCGGTACTCTGGAAATCAAGGAGGGAGCCTCGGTAACGGGGCTTCCTACCGCTGCGAATCAGGCAGACAGCACCGCTACCGATGCCGCTGGTCTGGTAACGGATTTTAATGCCCTTCTCGCGAAGCTAAAAGCGGCGGGTTTGATGGTCGCAGACGAAGTATAACCGGAAGGAGGCGGATGGCATGACAACAGATAATCTTCTCCCCAAAGTAAAAGCAAACCTAATCTTGGCGCATGATGCAGACGACGGCCTTCTGCTACACTACATCAAAGCCGCCGTCTCCTACGCGGAGAGCTACCAACATGTCACTGAGGGCTATTACATTGAAAACTCTATGCCGCCCACCACGGAACAAGCAGTAATCATGCTATCGGGTCATTTCTACGAAAGCAGAGATGGCTCGACGGCTGGTTTCTTCGCCGACAGCGTACAAGCTGGTCAACAAGTGTGGAATACAGTAAACCTACTTCTACGGCTTGACCGAGATTGGAAGGTGTGACATGAGTTTTGGGAAAATAAACACCTTTATTGACGTTATTGAGAGAGTAACTATAAAAGACTCGGAGGGATTCAGCACTGAGATTGACAGCATTGTTGCTTCTATAAGAGCATATCGGGAAGGTCGGCACGGTACCGAAATATGGGCCAACAGAGCCGTATTTTCGGAAGCCACCGATCTTTTCCGTTTCCGCTGTATTCCGGGTGTCACCGTTACGACCGCAATGCTTATTGCTTGTGAAGACGGGCGATTTGAAATTACCTCGGTGGAGGATGTCAAAGGTCGTGGAATGTACATTGAAGTACTCGCCAAGGAGGTGAAGCCCAGTGGCTAAAGTAACTATGAAAATGCCGGAGGACTTTCTCCTAAAGGTTTCACGGTTAAACGATAAAACTGATGAAATCGTCCCTCGTGTGCTTAAGGCTGGCGGTGAGGTTGTGCTTGACAAGGTAAAATCTAATCTGAATTCAGCGATTGGTAGTGACACAAAGTATCCTTCGCGTTCCACGGGCGAGCTTGCGGCAGCATTAGGACTTTCATCCGCTTTACAGGACAGGGATGGCAATCACAACGTTAAAGTCGGCTTTTCCGAACCGCGTCGTGACGGAAGTAGCAATGCGAAAATAGCCAATATCATCGAATACGGAAAATCGGGTCAACCGGCAAAACCATTCTTAAAGCCAGCGAGAACCACCAGCAGAAAGCCGTGCATCGAAGCGATGAAAGCAAAGCTGGACGAGGAGGTAAATAAGATATGAGCCTACTTTCGGATTTGAGCGAGGTCCTGGAACCGCTGGGTATTCCTATTGAAGCCGGCGTGTTCAGCGGTATGCCGCCTGACGAATATCTGGTCTTTATCCCTCTGACGGACATATTCGAAGTACATGCTGATAACCGCCCCGGCTTTGATGTGCAGGAAGTGCGGATATCACTGTTCTCAAAAGGCAATTACCAGCAGCGTAAAAGGCAGATCACTGCGGCTTTACTGAATGAGGATTTCACAGTGACCGAACGACGGTATATCGGACACGAGGACGATACCGGATATCACCATTACGCCATTGATGTGGCAGAAAATTATGGATTGGAGGAATAACACATGGCAACTATCGGTCTTGACAGACTGTACTATTCAAAGATAACCGAAGATTCCAACGGCGAAGAAACCTACGCTGTACCTTCGGTGCTTGCCAAAGCCATCACCGCCGAGCTCTCGGTGGAACTGGTAGAGGCAATACTTTACGCAGACGATGGTGCCGCTGAGGTCGTGAAGGACTTCAACAGCGGTACACTCACCCTCGGTGTGGATGACATCGGCCCAACGGTTGCGGCAGATCTAACCGGAGCATCCACCGATGACAACGGTGTGCTGATCTCTGCCAGCGAGAATGTAGGTACACCAGTAGCGGTGGGTTTCCGTGCACAAAAGGCTAACGGCACATACCGCTATTTCTGGCTGTACCGAGCGAAATTTGGCCTACCTGCAACGAACCTACAGACGAAGGCGGATTCCATCACCTTCTCTACACCAACCATTGAGGGAACCGTCATGCGCAGGAACAAGCTGGACGGCATGGGCAAGCACCCATGGAAAGCGGAGGTCACTGAAGGTGATGCGGGTGTATCTGCCGGTACCATCACCGGCTGGTTTACTGAAGTTTACGAACCGGTCTACACGCCGGAACCTTAGGAGGGTTGAATCATGGATAATGAAAGAAGCGCCGCCATCAACATCGGCGGCAAAGAGTATGAATTAATTCTGACCACACGTGCTACAAAAGCGATAGCCGGTCGATATGGCGGGCTTGAAAACCTCGGAGAAAAACTGATGAAATCAGAAAACTTCGAGATGGCTCTGGACGAGATTGTTTGGCTAATTACGCTGCTTGCAAACCAGTCTATTTTGATTCGCAACCTTAAGAATAAGAACGCGCCGGAGGAACTTCTCACTGAGGAGGAGGTCGAGCTACTCACTTCACCGCTTGACTTGGCAGCATATAAAAATGCAATTACCGAAGCGATGTTTAAAGGCACAAAGCGCGACGTGGAAAGTGAGGAAGAAACTCCAAAAAACGTGCAAGTCGGGTAACGGACGCTGAAGTCTTTACCCGGCTTCTTTATTACGGAACAGTTCAGATGGGTATGGAAGCAGAGGAATTCTGGCTCATGCCCATCGGACTGTTTTTCGATTTATGGGCTTGCCACAAGCAATGGCATAGCATTGAAAAGCCAAAGAAAACCCGGACAATTGACGATATTATCCCGCCGGGTATTTAGGGGGAGGTGAAGGTATGGCGGACAATTTTGGTTTGAAAATAGGTGTTGAGGGCGAGCGTGAGTTTAAGAAAGCTCTCTCCGATATCAATCAAAGTTTCAAGGTGCTGGGCAGTGAAATGACCCTTGTGACCAGTCAGTTTGATAAAAACGATAAATCTGTGCAGGCGG
This sequence comes from Clostridium magnum DSM 2767, assembly GCF_001623875.1. Lineage (GTDB taxonomy): Bacteria > Bacillota > Clostridia > Clostridiales > Clostridiaceae > Clostridium_AM > Clostridium_AM magnum. The sequence continues at coordinate 1,156,030 of NZ_LWAE01000002.1, forward strand.
TCACCGCTCGTAATGCGACTCTGAATAAAGAAATCGACGCACAGAAAGACAAGATTTCAACCCTTAAGGCTGCTCTTGATAACGCCTCCTCTTCTTTCGGTGAAAATGACCGCCGCACCCAAAACTGGCAGATTCAGCTGAACAAGGCGCAAGCGGAACTTAACGGTATGGAGCGTGAACTTGAGCAGTCCACTGTCGAAGCAGATAATCTCGGTGAAGAATTGGACAATTCGGGCAAAAGTGCAGACGATGCTGGCGGCAAGTTTGATAAGCTCGGTGGCATACTTACGGGCATCGGTGTAGCGATGGGCGCGGTTGCTGTTGCTGCTGGAGCTGCTGCTATAAAGTTAGGGAAAGAGGTTGTTCAACAATTCGGAGAGTTGGAACAGAATCTCGGTGGCTCAGAGGCGGTTTTCGGCGCATACGCTGCATCGATTCAGAAAACCGGTGAGGAAGCTTATAAAAACCTCGGTGTGTCACAGAGTGATTACCTCTCCACCGCCAACAAAATGGGTGCGTTGTTCCAAGGCTCTGGTATACAGCAGCAGAAAAGTCTTGAGCTAACCGAAAAAGCCATGCAGCGTGCTGCAGATATGGCTTCCGTTATGGGGATAGATATGTCCTCTGCGATGGAGGCGGTCACAGGTGCGGCAAAAGGTAATTTCACCATGATGGACAACTTGGGTGTTGCAATGAACGCGACGAGTATCCAGGCATATGCTGCCTCGAAGGGTCTTGATTTCGTCTGGGCAAGTGCGAGTAACGCCGAAAAAGCTGAAGTCGCGATGCAGATGTTTTTCGAGAACACTGAGCAGTATGCCGGCAACTTTGCGAAAGAGTCAACTCAGACAATTTCCGGTTCTATTGGATTGTTACAAGCTGCGCTTGGCTCTTTTACAGCCGGACTGGGCAATGCCAATGCCGACATGACAAACCTCACGGAGAATCTTGTAGATGCTTTCGAGTCGGTTGTCTCTAACATCGTACCGGTTTTAGAGAATATCGTAGCCGCATTGCCGACAGCAACAGGCGCAATTTTATCAGCGGTCGCCGACCTGCTTCCCATGCTGCTTGAAACCGTTACAAGTATATTTACGCAGGTACTGGAAACAATTTTGAACCTCTTACCTGAACTTATTCCGGCGGCGGTCAGTGCCCTAATGACAATTGTCGGAGCATTGATTGATAATCTACCGTTACTCATAAATGCGGCAATAGAACTGGTAACAGCACTTGTGGAGGGTATTGGAATAGCTTTACCGCAACTCATACCCGCAGCGGTTTCGGCGGTCACGCAGATTGTCCAAGGTTTGATTGAGAACCTACCAATGCTGCTGGATGCGGCTTTGCAGTTGATTATAGGGTTAGCACAGGGATTAGTTGATGCAATACCTCAACTTGTTTCTGCCTTGCCTGCCATCATTGAAGCACTGGTGGATTTTCTGATTGAAGCTATTCCACAAATCATTGAAGCAGGCATTCAATTGCTGACCTCATTGGTTACAGCATTGCCCACCATCATTACGGCAATTGTAGAAGCGATTCCGCAAATTATTGACAATATCATTAATGCTGTCATAGAGTCAATCCCCATGATTATTGACGCAGGCATCCGGCTTCTGATATCGCTAATTCAGGCACTTCCGCAGATTATTACTACTGTTGTAGCAGCGATTCCAAAGATTATAACCTCACTGGTAAACGCTATTGTAGGTAATATCGATAAGATCATTCTGGCGGGTGTTCAGCTGTTCGTTGCCCTCATTGCTAATTTACCCAGAATCATCGTTGAGGTGGTCAAGGCTGTACCGCAGATTATATCCGGACTGGTCAAAGCCTTTACTGGTTATATAAGCTCAATGGCCCAAGTAGGCGGCAACTTGATCAAAGGCCTATGGAAGGGTATTTCGGATGCGGGTGCATGGCTATGGAGTAAGATCTCAGGATTTTTCGGAAATGTGGTATCGAAGATTAAAAACTTCTTCGGCATCAATTCCCCCTCAACCCTGTTTGCCGGACTTGGCCACAACATGGGCGAAGGCATCGGCGTAGGCTTTGAGGATGCAATGGCCGCAGTATCGAGGGACATGCAAAATGCAGTACCCACAAACTTTGATTTGAATTACAAGGGTTTATCCGGGCAGGGCAGCGCCACCGGTACAAGCATCACGCAAAATATCTCAGTGGTGACACCTAAAGCTTTGTCTGAAAAAGAACTTACACGGGAGTTTAAGAATCTCTCGCGTAAGCTGGCACTTGAATATTAAAGGAGGTCTGGCTATGGAACTTACTTATATTAATGAAGATGGCAGAAGCATCACGCTTAAACAAAGCCGCCCGTATTTTCTTACCAAGATAGACGGCACAGGCAATGTTCGCCAGACCGTTAACACCTTCAAGGCACCGGATCAAGACGGTGCTTTTTATATCTCCTCCACACTGGATATGCGAAACATAATACTGGAGGGTACGGTCGTAGCAAATACACCTGACGATGCCTATGTATGGAGACAGCGTTTCCTTCAAATATTTAGCCCTAAACTAAATGGAATGCTCGTATACCGTGAACGGCAAATCGCCTGCGTTGTTGAGGAAGCGGGTTTCACCGTTTCCACCAGGCAGCGAATACCTAACTTCTTCGTCAGTTTGCTTTGCCCGTCTCCCTTCTTCGAGACACTGGATGAAGTTCGTGAGGAACTGGCATCTTGGATACCGTTACTCGAATTTGAACTGGAGATACCTGAAAGCGGCATGGAGTTTGGAATGCGTCAGCCCAGCCAGATCATCACGGTTGAAAATATTGGCGATGTTTCTTGCGGCTGCGAGATTGTGTTCCAAGCGCTGGGAACAGTTACGAATCCGGAACTCTTGAACATAGACACTGGGGAATATATCCGTCTTCTCACGACGATGAATGCCGGGGATGAACTTCGTGTATATACCCATTTTGCTGGTAAGCGCGTAGTTAGCGTGAACGGAACGGTGGTAACAAATGCTTTTTCCCTGCTGGACACCGACTCAGTGTTTTTCCAGCTTGCCTCAGGTATTAACACGTTGCGTTACGATGCTTCAGTCAATATGGAACTACTGGAGGTCAGCATTTATTATCGACCGCAGTTTCTGGGGGTATGAATATGCAACTATATATCTACAATTCAAACCGAGAGCTCACGGGTATCGTGGAGTCTTTCGAGTACTTGCGCTGGACTCGGCGTTACTCCCAATGTGGTTCTTTTGAGCTAAAAGCCATTGCAACTCCGGAGAACACTGCACTCTTAAAAGAAGGGAATATCATTTGGAAAAACGATGATGAGGAAGCCGGGATCATTGAACATCTGGAATTGTCTCAGACCGAGCATGAAATCATCACGGCGAGCGGTCGCTTTGCTACCTCCTTCCTCTCTCGGCGTATTGTGTGGGGAACAGAGAAGTTATCCGGCGATCTTTCAGATTGTGTGGAGCAGCTTATAGAAAATAATCTCATAAACCCTACCGATGTGGCTCGACAAATAACCGGAATATCCTTCTTTTCTCCGAATTTAGGTGTGCCCATCAGCACACAGATATCGTTCCGAAACTTAATGGATACAGTGACGGAACTATGCAACACTTCGGGTATTGGCATTAAGACCGTGCTCAATCCTGCTACAGGCATCTTTACAGTGACCCTGTATAACGGCGCTGACTCCCAGGCGGTATTCTCCAAGGAGTACGAGAACTTGACTGAACAGATATACACAGAGAGTGCGGCGGATTACGCCAATACCGCACTCATCGGCGGCGAGGGTGAAGGCGCAGACCGGACATTTGTAGCCATTACAAGCGGCTCTGGGGAGACCCGCCGTGAGGTATTCGTTGATGCCAAAGACTTACGGGCGGAGGACTTCGGAGCGGATTACACTGGAGCGCTGACTTTTCGGGGCCAGAGCAAGCTGAGTGAGCAGGCAATACGTTATTCGTTCGACACCTCGGTCAACCCTCACGGCAACTTGACATACAAGATTGACTTCGACCTTGGGCAGACCGTCAAAGTCATCTCCAAGGCATGGGGCGTATCCATGACGACGCGAATCACCGAGATTGAGGAAACATATGACGCGGATGGGCAGAGCATCAGCGTAGTGTTTGGAAAGGCTGAGCTAACTATAGCGCAGAAAGTTCGCTCCGACATAAGCGAGGTTAAAACGGCATTATCGGCACCGACCGGCATATCCGAAGTGGCAGAAGCCTTGGGCATCGTGGAGGGAACGCTGGGTGCTGTAGAGGAAACCTTGGGTGATTTGACGGAGGTAGACCCGGATATTCAAGGTGACAATGTCGCGGATACCATTAACAACCTGTTCGGGAAACTTCCAGCGCTTGAAATAACTGTAGGTGCGGGCACTATATCGATCGGTCAATACGCCTTACACAACATGGTGCCGGGAGATGCGTTTTACTTCACCTCGTGGAGCGGTAGCAAGTTCAGTGACCAACCAAGTGACGATGGGCATGTATTTCTGATAAAGCACAGCGGAGACAACACGGGAAACGATTATCAGAGGGCGATGGGTTTCTTTATATCCCGTAACACTATGACATTCTATGTAATTTCAGTTTTCGTGTTCAATAATCCGTCTGGTCAAGCGAACTGGCTCAACATCAATAATGAACCAATAACCACGGCGAGGATTGCAAATGGCGCTGTGACTACTGCGAAGATCGCCCAGGAAGCCAACACCTCACTCACCTACTCGCTTGGAAGTGGCGTGACAATGGGTGCGAATATGTCATTTGTGAATAAGGGCATCGTTTCAATCGGAATGCAGGTCAACGTTGGTGCTTCGGGAGTCGCCTCTGGCGGCACGATTCTAACAATAACAAACGCGAACTTTTACCCGTACTCGACGGTACGCTCTGTGGCGATTGCGGTTGGGGGCAGCGGTACCAATATGCCGATTACAATCAACACAAGCGGTGTGGTGGCGAACGCAGCTGGTTCCACACTGCCTACGGGTTTTTACCTTATATCTTGCTCTTACGCGAGAGCTTAAAGGGAGGAAAGCAATATGGAGAAAAGCGGCTTTTTTAACTCCTCGGACGGAGACAGAGTCTATGACGCGATTGACTTCTCAGCATATTTCGGAAGTCTTGTCTCGAATGGAGTATTTTATATGGCAGCCACAAACCTACAAGTATCACCATCAATCGGTTTGGCTGTGAATGTGGCGGCAGGAAGCGCGTGGATTAACGGATACCGTTATGAGAATACGGATGCCTTAAACAGGCCTCTTTCAACGGCAAATGGAAGCAATCCCCGTATTGACCGGATTGTGGTCCGATTAAGTCAGATCAGCCGAAGCATTCAGATTGCCGTTGTTGACGGAACCCCCGCTGCAACGCCTGTGGCTCCGACATTGACAAGAACCAGCGACATCTATGAACTCGGAATCGCAGACGTGCTTGTACCGACGGCAGCCACATCAATAGTTTCAAATAACATCATGGATACCCGTATGAATACCAGTCTTTGCGGTTTGGTGAACTCGTTGGTATCGGCAGTCTACGAATAGGAGGTGAATGACAATGGCGGATATTAGTGGTATAACTCTGCAGGCGGGCACTGGCCCGTCTGTTTTTTACACTATCACATATACTAAAAGCCGGCCAAATAATAATCAGATGACCTATAACTTCACCATATCCGCTGCATTAGGTTCATCAGGTTCCTTCATCCACAACGGTTATGCCCTGCTTTGTACCATGACCGTAAACGGCTCTTCCTCACAGGTGCGTATTAAGACGGTAGACGGCGATAACTGGGACGGAACAACACCGAGACTTAGATATGTTTCGGTGACCTGTCCTTCCACTACAGGGAACACTACGCAGGGCGTACGCTTTCGAGTGGTGTCGGATGGGAGGCTGACGCTTTCTTCAGGCGTAATCGACAATTCAAGCTACACGGTGTTAAGTTCAGCGCTTCTTACCACAGTCTGCGGAGCGCCGACCTCTTGTTCGGTCAATCCCATTCTCTCAGAAGGCGGGATTACCCTTTCATGGAGCGGAGCATCCGGCGGTATAAGTAACACGATTTCTAGCTATGAGATCCAATACAGCGAATCTACCGACAACTTCACTTGGGGAGCATGGACAGCACTGACTACAGTTTCAACCACAGCCACCAGCGGCAGTGTGGCTACATCGCCGCCGTCCATAAGAGGCAATTACCGAAGATTTCAAGTGCGCACACGTGGTACAGCAGGGGCAAGCTATTATTCCGGATGGAAAGTATCAACGAACTCCGTCCGAAGAAATACAGCACCAAAGCCAGCAACGACGGCTGTTGCATCTCCCGCAGCATATAGCGATGAGACCATTACGCTGACTTGGAGCGGAGCATCAAGCGGTACCAGCCCGGTCAAGGGATACCAGATTGCCAGACGCACATCCACGGATAACAGCACATGGAGTTCATGGAACGTGCTGACCACGCTAATACTGGCGGCAAGCGGAGGCAGTTATAACCCAACTGTATCGAGAACTCCTGGAACATATACTCAATTTGGCATCTGGACAATTGATACATTTGATGTTTACTCGGTGGAGAAGATCAGTAACAGTATCTATTGTAACATCACAGCTTGTGGAGCACCTACGGCTTGCTCGGTAAGTGTAACCTTAGCTGAAGGAAACATCTCTCTCTCATGGAGTGGTGCATCCGACGGTGCAGGCAATGCCATCACATCCTATGAGATACAGTATAGTGATTCGGCAGATGACAGTAACTGGGGAGCGTGGACGGCACTGACCACGGTAATCACTTCTGCAACAAGCAGTATCTTAAGCGTGAGTCCTTCAGGTGCGCGCGGGTATTATCGCCAATTCCGGATCAGAACACGTGGTGCCGCCGGGGAGAGTTTCTACTCCGACTGGACTGTTTCCAGCAACACTGTCCGCAGAAATACACTGCCTACGCCACCTTCTTCCTTTAACGCCGCTCCTGTTATTTACGAATCAAGCACTGTAACTCTTACATGGAGCGGAACGATACCCGGAACCAGCGCTATCAAGCAGTATGTCATTCAGCGCTCAACTTCAACGGACGGGACTAACTGGTCGGCGTATGAGGCTCTGACAATCATCGTTTCAAGTGCCCCTTCGGGGACATTTACAGCGAACGCATCTCAGATAGCCGGAATGTATACCCGTTACCGTATCAGCGTAACAGATACATTGGATGCAGTCTCTGCCTATGTAGTCAGCGGCACAGTAAAGAAAAACAGTCCGCCAACTGCCCCGGTAATCGTCTGCCCGATATCTAGCAGTTCCAGTTATAATACCACCCCGCGTTTCATGATTACAACGGGTGTCGAACCAGACGGTCAGACGCAGATTATGGAAGTGAAGATTGACGCAGGTGTATGGATTAACAGCGTGGACAATCCTGAGATGTTTTCCACAAGTGGTTATCTCAGCAACGGCGCAAAAACGGTGTACCAAGCGGCAACGTTGGCTACAGGAAACCATACTGTAACCCTACGCTGCCTTGATAGCGATATCGAGTCGTCTAGCCCGGAGGTTGTACGTGCTTTTACGGTACTTCCACCACCATTTGAAACGATCACTGTGAACGAAACGCATGTCAAGGCAACTCATATCCAAACGCTCCGAAACGCTGTAAACAAGGTGCGAAGCTATTACAACCTGTCACCTGTGACTTGGAGTGAGGAAATTGTTGCTGGAAAGACCACAGTTAAAAACTGGCCGTTCCATATCACGGAGCTTCGAAAAGCTATCGAGCCGGTCATCACAACAGTCAACAGCTTTGATTCCTCGATGACCTTTGATATCCCGCCTATAACATGGCTGCCCATCGGAACAGGGCGGCCAAAAGCGGACGTGATGCAACAGATTCAAGACCTGTTATTGATGCTTTAGACACAATACAACCATAGCGCTCTCGTAATATGCGGGAGCGCTTTTCTATACACAAAATTATGGAGGTATATCAGATGAAAGAGATTTGGAATTGGATACAATTGGCGCTTGCAGCTATCGGTGCATTTCTCGGATGGTTTCTCGGTGGGCTGGATGGATTTCTTTATGCACTCATAGCATTTGTGGCCATTGATTATGTGACTGGAGTGCTCTGTGCCATTATTGATAAAAAGCTGTCCAGCGAAATCGGTGCGAGAGGTATCTTCAAAAAGGTGCTTATTTTTGCCTTGGTGGGTGTAGCCCATATTCTTGATACGCAGATACTGGGTAACGTTGGGGACACTGGTGGTGTCCTTCGGACTGCAGTAATTTTCTTCTACTTGAGCAATGAAGGCATTTCCATTTTGGAAAATGCAAGCCATATCGGGCTGCCCATACCTGAAAAACTCGAGGAGGTTTTAAAGCAGCTACATGGGCGTGATGATGATCCCCGTAAGCCAGGTGATGGAATATGATTGATTTAACAAAAGCAGCAACGGTGTTCATCGGCAGACGCGGCGAACACTACTTTCGCCATCTTGAGTTTGACGTTTCTAGTTTATTGGATGACACGTATCCCGGTGCCGCCTTAAATGCAATATACAAAAGACCTGATGGAATTGCCTATCCAGTGATCACAACCTACGCTGATGAAGTCCTTACATGGTCCCCCAGCGCAACGGACACACTGATCGTCGGTGTCGGTCGCCTGGAGATAAGGGTTACTTATGGTGACGTTGTCGGGAAAAGCGTTCAAATTCTAACCATCGTCGAGGAGGCTCTTGCAGATGGTATAGCTGAACCACCCGAGCCGCCCGCTCAGGAATGGCTTAATCAAGTGCTTTCTGCCTTAGCTGAACTGGATATTGATGAGATAAATAATCTGCTAAATCTCACTTATAACTTGCTAAACACTACACACGACTTGGTCGAGGATACGCGTGACAATCTTTATATGCGGACTGGGGTTCTCCTGAACCATTCGCATCCGATAGAAACAGCTACCGCGCCGGATATGATAAGCCGAAGAGCGTCCATCACATTTAGTGGCATAACGAATGGCAACAATGTAGTAATCGGCACAGTAGCATATACCTTCGTTACATCTTTGGGTAGTCCAGCCTCAAGCAATGTGCAGGTGCTAATCCAAGACACGCTTCGCAATACAGTCAAGAAACTTGCCGAAGCTATAAGAGGCATCGAAGATGAAATGAACATTGCTTATGGGTTAGGAACATCACCAAACCCGGCTTGCACAGCCTATTGGACGAGTCAAATTTTCTCCATTGGTGATGTTACCATTCCTTCTGGTGAGAGTCTATTCTTATTGGAAAGAGCAGAAAATGCGACAACAACATTGACCCTTACCTCGATCGCAACAGCTACTATCAACGCATTCACCAGAGCAAGCTATTTGAGATATGTCTTGAGCGGTAATGCTACCGGCGGGGGCGGTATTAATAGTGTTCGAGGACCTTTTCACACCTTATTGCCCATTGATAGCGTGGTTATAGACGGGCAGGGCGGATTGCTTTATCCGACGGCTTATGATTGTCATTTGATTACCCTTTGCCGTCAATCGGATACAAGTGAAAAAGAACTAGACTTATATATCTCAAACGATGAAGTGAACTTTACCAGAATCTCACGCAGCACACCTATCGGTGCTGATAGTTCAAACGCTGGGTTGCATGTTCATATTCAAATGCGTCAAAGCCGAGTGCCTTCTGGTTATGGGCTGTATATCAGTATGGGAAGTGATGGCACATCGGCGAGTGCTTACTGCGACTTGAAGTTTACCTACCACCTATACCCTGTCAATCTTGCGACAACCTATATTTGAATTTGAGGTGATTATAATGAACTTACGCAAGTTAATACTAACGAATAATGCCTGCTTCAAATCAGGTAAAACGATAATTCCTAAAGCCATAATGGTACACTCCACCGGGGCAAATAACCCATGGCTGAAGCGCTATGTTGGCCCGGATGACGGCTTGCTCGGAAAGAACCAGTACAACAATCATTGGAATCAAGATAAGCCCGGCGGTAGACAGGTTTGTGTCCACGGCTTTATTGGCAAACTGGCTGACGGCTCGATTGCCACCTATCAGACGCTACCGTGGAACCATCGTGGCTGGCATGGCGGTTCCGGCTCGAAAGGCTCGGTCAATGATACCCATATCGGATTTGAAATCTGCGAGGACGGTCTGACCGATACCTCGTATTTTTCTGCTGTTTATAAGGAAGCTGTCGAGCTTTGTGTATATCTTTGCAAACTCTATGGATTAAGTGAGAAGGATATCATCTGTCACAGTGAGGGGCATAAACTGGGCATCGCAAGTAACCATGCTGATGTTATGCACTGGTTCCCCAAGCACGGTAAGTCGATGGATACCCTTAGAACCGATGTAAAGAAGCAATTGGAGGAAGAAAACAGCGCAAGTTCTGTGACACCACAAACTAAACTATATCATGTGCAAATCGGTGCTTTCTCAGTTAAAGCCAATGCTGAGGCACAGCTTGCAAGGGCAAAAGCCTCTGGATTTAAAGATGCTTTTATTAAATATGATTAATGAATAGAAAATTGCCTGTGGGAGTTTTATCGCTCCTACAGGCTCTTTTTTTATGCTCTGATTCAAATTAATTCTTACAAAACCTCAACTTCGGCCTGTTCCCACGGCTAATAGGTAGGAGGTTATGCGATATGAATCATTATGAGAATAAGAAAGTTACAAAGATTACGGATGAAATCATAGAAAACAGACTTGAACCAAAGAAAGTATCACAGGAGCAGATACAGCGTGAGTTTGATTATATCCGGGCAGAAAAACTGCTGAAAAAGATGCTTGAAAAAGGCTTAATTACAGTGGCTGAATTTGACAAAATAACCGCACTAAATCGTCAAACTTTCTCTCCTGTTTTGGCAGAGATAATGCCTTAAAATCGTTGATATATAAAGGTTTTAGAGGTAACATGTGACCTACCGAAGAGGAGGTGAGAGGATGAAAAAGATAACGAAAATAGAAAATGACAAGGTCGAATCATTTATGAAGCCAAAGTTACGAGTAGCTGCCTACTGCCGCGTTTCTACAGACAGTGATGAACAGCTTGTTAGCTTGCAGGCTCAAAAGACTCACTACGAGACCCACATTAAGGCAAACCCAGAATGGGAATATGCAGGATTATATTATGATGAGGGTATCAGCGGTACGAAAAAGGAAAACCGGACCGAATTGCTTAGAATGATATCGGACAGTGAAAATAGGAAAATTGACTTGATTATCACAAAGTCCATCAGCCGATTTGCCAGAAATACTACAGACTGTCTGGAAATGGTTCGCAAACTGGTAGACCTTGGTGTTTACATCTATTTTGAAAAAGAAAACATTAATACACAATCGATGGAAAGCGAGTTGATGCTCTCCATTTTAAGCGGACTTGCAGAAAGTGAGTCGATTTCCATTTCAGAAAATAACAAGTGGTCAATTCAAAGACGCTTTCAAAATGGAACCTTCAAGGTTGCATATCCCCCATACGGCTATGAAACATAAGCGGTCAAATGGTGGTGAATCCAAAGCAAGCAGAAGTTGTGAAGCTTATTTTTGCTGAAGTGTTATCGGGTAAGGGTACTCAGAAAATTGCGGATGATCTCAATAATCATAGTGTTCCTACTAAAAAAGGTGGTCGATGGACTGCAACCACCGTCCGAGCAATTTTGTCCAATGAGAAGTACACGGGCGATATTATTTTTCAAAAGACCTATACCGATAGTCATTTTAACAGGCATACCAATTATGGTGAAAAAGATATGTATATGGTAGAAAACCACCATGAGGCAATTGTCAGCCATGAGGATTTTGAAGCCGTTGATGCAATTATCAATCAGAGAGCAAAAGAAAAAGGCATCGAAAAACGCAATGGAAAATATCAAAACCGCTATTCTTTTTCTGGGAAAATCATCTGCTCGGAGTGTGGTAGTACCTTTAAAAGGCGGATACATTCAGATGGAACAAGAAAATACATTGCATGGTGCTGCAATAAACACCTAAAGCAGGTAACGGAATGTTCCATGCTGTTTATACGAGACGATGATATAAAAACGGCATTTGTTACGATGATGAATAAACTGATTTTCGGTCAAAAGTTCATTTTGAGACCCTTGCTAGATGGGCTACGCAGTCAGAACAACACAGAGAGTTTTCACAAAATACAAGAACTGGAAACTAAGATTGAAAACAACGTGGAGCAGAGTCAGATGCTGATGGGTCTAATGACAAAGGGGTATCTGGATCCTGCTCTATTTAATAAAGAAAAGAATTCACTGGCAGCTGAGGATGCAAGACTTCGAACCGATAAGGAGCGGATTTCTCATTCGGTAAACGGTAATCTTGTAAAGGTGGAGGAAGTCAACCTTCTATTAAAGTTTACGGCAAAGTCTAAAATGCTGACAGCTTATGAGGACGAGTTATTTGAAAACTATGTGGAACGAATTATTGCTTATTCACGGGATGAGATTGGTTTTGAATTAAAATGTGGAATTACTCTGAGAGAAAGGCTGGTGAATTAGATGGGACATACACCCTATGGATATAGAATTAAAAACGGAAAGGCCGTGGTTGATGAAACGGCAGCAGTTCAAATAATGGAGTTATATACCGGGTACTTATCTGGACTTTCCTTGAAGGATGCGGCAAAAAAAGCCGGGATAAATTGCTACCATGCTACCGCAGGCAAGATCTTACAGAACAAGCATTACCTTGGTGATGAGTTTTATCCTCCTATTGTCGATGCGGAAACCTTTGAGAAAGCTAGTGCAGAAAAGCAAAGACGAGCAGAAATGCTTGGGAGGATACGGGAGCCTAAGGATATGCCGGAAATAGATTATGCGGTGAAGTTCAAAGCAAAGCCACAGGTGCAGAAATATGATAATCCATTCAAGCAGGCAGAATATGCATACAGCTTAATAGAAAGTGAGGTGTAGCAGATGGCGGTAAGTAAGAATGTAACGGTGATTCCGGCAATTAAGAGAGTCGGAAACAATAAAAACGGTGAAAGCAAACCTAAAATACGAGTGGCTGCTTACTGCCGTGTTTCAACGGATAGTGATGAGCAGGCCACAAGTTATGATATTCAGATTGAACACTATACAAATTTTATTCAAAAGAACCCAGAATGGGAACTGGCAGGTATTTTTGCGGATGATGGAATTACGGGTACAAACACCAAAAAGCGTGAAGAATTCAACCGCATGATTGATGAGTGCATGGATGGAAATGTTGACATGATCATTACAAAGTCCATCAGTCGATTTGCCAGAAACACTCTGGACTGTCTAAAATATATCCGTCAGCTAAAGGATAAGAACATCGCTGTATTCTTTGAGAAAGAGAACATCAACACGATGGATTCCAAGGGTGAAGTTATGCTGACCATTATGGCATCCCTTGCCCAACAGGAGAGTCAATCCTTAAGCCAGAATGTTAAGATGGGCATTCAGTACCGTTACCAACAAGGTGAAATCCAAGTCAACCACAACCGTTTCCTCGGATACACGAAAAATGAAAACAAGCAACTGGTTATTGACCCAGAGGGAGCAGAGATTGTCAAACGAATTTTCAGAGAGTACCTTGAGGGAGCAAGCCTTTTGCAGATAGCAAGAGGATTGGAGTCAGACGGTATCCTTACAGCGGCAAGCAAAGCAAAATGGAGACCTGAAACACTAAAAAAGATACTGCAGAACGAAAAGTACATCGGAGATGCCCTTTTACAAAAGACTTATACAGTGGACTTCCTTTCCAAAAAGCGGGTCAAGAATAACGGAATAGTTCCACAATATTATGTGGAAAACAGCCACGAGCCTATTATCCCCCGTGACCTTTATATGCAGGTTCAGGAAGAAATGGTACGCAGGGCAAGCATCCAAAGCGGCAAGGGTGGTAAAAAACGGGTCTACAGCAGCAAGTATGCTTTATCAAGCACCGTCTACTGCGGACAGTGCGGTGACATTTATCGCAGGGTACATTGGAACAATCGAGGTTATAAGTCTATCGTATGGCGATGTGTCAGCCGCCTGGAAGAAAAGGAATCTGACTGCACTTCCCCTACAATAAATGAAGAAACTTTGCAGACTGCGGTTATAAAAGCTATCAATGAACTTCTAGGCAACAAAGAATCTTTCCTCCAGTCGTTGCAAGATAATATAGCTACCGTGCTTAATGCGGAAAGCGATAATGCTACCGATGACGTTGATGTAAAATTGAATGACTTGCAGCAGGAGCTTCTTAAACAAGCAAAATCCAAGAATGATTATAACGAAGTGGCTGATGAGATATATCGCTTACGGGAACTAAGGCAAAATGCACTGGTTGAAAATGCAGAGCGTGAAGGAAGAAGGCAGAGGATTGCTGAGATGACAGAATTCTTGAGTGAGCAGTCCAACCGGCTGAAGGTATATGATGAGCAGCTGGTAAGGAAACTTATTGAGAAAGTAACGGTCTTCGATGATAATCTAACTATTGAGTTCAAGTCTGGTGTTGAGATTGATGTATTAATTTAAAATGAACTTGACCGCCGATTGAGGAGAAATACTTCTTGATGGGCGGTTCTTTTCTATTTATACTTGGGGATAATCTAATAAGTGAACTCGTTTCAGCAAGCTGAAACATCGGGGAATCAGATGGAGAGTCTACTCCACCTGATTAAAACCCACCTACGCTGCGCTTAGAGGTGGCGGTCTTGACCGTAAAGCTAAAAGATAAACACACTTGAACAATTACTCATATGTTTTTATTGACAAACGGAGAATTGAGGTTTATATTATATATGAAAGCTTATTTAAGTGTTCAATTGAATGATAAAGAGGTGATATAAATATGGCAAAAAAAATTCAACCAATTGAAAGATGCGACTGTGATGTAATACATGAGGAAATTGTAAATAAAGTGCGAGAAAAAATGCCTCAAGAAGAAACTCTATATGATCTAGCAGAACTATTTAAAGTTTTTGGAGATTCAACAAGAATTAAGATACTCTGGGCATTAGATGAATCAGAGATGTGCGTTTGCGATATTGCATTCTTATTAAATATGACCCAATCAGCAATTTCACATCAGCTAAGAGTCTTAAAGCAGGCTGAACTAGTAAAGAGCAGAAGAGAAGGAAAGATTGTATTCTACTCTCTTGAAGATGAACATGTAAAGCAAATATTTGACCAGGGATTAATTCATATTTCAGAAGAAAGTAAGTAAAGGAGGGTCAGTAATGTTAAAGAAGGAAGTAATTTTAGAAGGTTTAGATTGCGCAAATTGTGCAGCTAAAATTGAAGATGAGGTTAATAAATTAAATGGAGTCAAAGCCTATATGAACTTCATGAACAAGACATTGACTTTAGAAACTGAATCAGAGCAAGAGTATAAGAATACATTACAGCAAGTTAAAACCATAGTGCACAAGCACGAACCGGATGTGGTAGTGAAAGAAAAATCCGTTAACAAGAGCAATAAAAAAGTATTAATACTTGAAGGACTTGACTGTGCGAATTGTGCTGCAAAGATTGAAGCTCAAACACAAAGCCTTGAAGGAGTAAATAGTGCGACCGTTGATTTTGTATCTAAGAAGCTGACAATTGAAGCGGTCGATAAAAAGGAATTTGGTAAAATTCTTGGAGAAGTAACATCCATTGTAAATAAACTTGAGCCGGATGTTAAAATAGTTGATGCAGAGAAGAAAAAGGTGAACAAAAGCATAGTAATGCTTGAAGGACTTGGCTGCGCGAATTGTGCAGCTAAAATGGAAAAAGAAATAAGCGGTCTAGAAGGAGTTGAATTTGCTGCAGTAGATTTTGTTTCGAAGAAACTAACACTGGAAATAAGTCCGAAAGTCAACCGCTCTGAGTTAAATGAGAAGATTGAAGGCATAGTAAAGAAAATAGAGCCAGATGTAAAGGTCATTTTTGAGGAGAATAACTCCAAGACCAAAATAAACGAAAATAACGAAGAGGAAGAAGAAGGTGTCAACAAAAAAGAAATCATAAGACTTGTGGTCGGTGGAGCAATATTTGCCGTGGGAATCATCTTTAATTTCCAAAATTGGCTTGAGCTTACCTTGTTTATTATTAGTTATATCATAGTTGGTGGAGAGGTTGTCTTAAGAGCAATAAAAGGTATTGCCCGCGGTCAGGTATTCAGTGAGCATTTTTTGATGAGTATTGCTACCATTGGTGCTTTCTTCGTTGGAGAGTATCCAGAAGGTGTAGCAGTTATGCTGTTCTATCTGGTAGGTGAATTGTTTCAGGATATAGCTGTAGGTCACTCCAGAAAATCAATAAGTGCTTTGATGGATATTCGTCCTGACTATGCAAATCTTAAAGTTGGCGATGAGATCAGGAAAGTATCTCCTGAAGAGGTAAACATAGGTGACATCATTATTGTTAAGCCAGGAGAAAAAGTTCCCCTCGATGGCAAGGTTATAGAAGGAAACTCAATGGTTGACACTGCAGCGTTAACAGGGG
>NZ_LWAE01000002.1:1177500-1297134 GCF_001623875.1 Clostridium magnum DSM 2767
GTACCCGAGAACCTAATATGATAACGAAGGGGACGGGGAATAATAAACGTGAGGAACAAGATGGATGGGTTGGAAGTATTATTCCTAATGGTTTGATTGCACAAGAACTTTATCATGCAGAATTAGAAGCAATTGAAAATAAAAGAGATGCTATTCAAGAGATAGAGTCAGAATTAGATAATTTGATAGAAGCTGCAAAAGTTGAAGATAGTGAGGAAAATAATGCTTTATATGATGCTTTGAAAAAGAATGAGGACGATGAACCCGGGGATGCTTTCGACAATAAATTAGTGAAGGAAGAGTTAAAGAAAGCTGAAAAAGGTTCAGAAGAATATGAGTTGCTAAAAAAGGTTGAAACATTAATAAATAAAAAATCTTTGCTTGCTAAAGCTATCAAATCCGAAGAAAAAGAGCTAAAGGATGCTGTACAAGAACGTATTTTAGTATTAACAGATGAGGAAATAGATCATCTAATGTATAAAAAATGGTTTGGAAGTACTGTTGAAAAAATGGTCGGTTTAGTACAAATTCCATTGAAATCTGAATTAAACTCTTTACAAATGATACAGGAACGTTATGCAAATACACTGTCAGATATAGATATAGAAATAGAGAGCTTGATGAGTGAATTTGAAGCACTTAAGGACGAATTGGTGGTGAAATAATGAGCGAAAACAAGAAAAACGTACCTAAAAGACGATTTAAAGAGTTCGAAAATGCTGGTGATTGGGAACAGTGTAAGTTAAAAGATGTATCGACATACTCGAATGGTGGTAGTTTTGAAAATGATGTCCAAGAAAAAGGGCGATATGAACTTATTACACTTAAGTCAGTTGATATAGGTGGAAATCTAGTTCATTCTGGTCGATATGTTGATGTTGAAGTTCCAACATTAACTAAAGGAACACTTGTTATGATTCTTAGTGAGCAGTCACCCGGTTTACTTGGAATGACTACACAAATACCCATAGATAATACGTATATTCTTAATCAACGTGTTGCAGAAATACGACCATATCAAAGTGTTGATAGCTATTTTTTATCAAAGGCAATTAACAAAAATCAACAATACTTTAGTAGATGTGGGGCAGGTACAAAAGTACAAAATATTTCAAAGTCGAATGTTGAAAACTATGAATTTTTATTCCCACTACTCCAAGAACAACAAAAAATCGGGCAGTTTTTTACCAATATCGATAACCTTATTACCCTTCATCAGCGTAAGTTAGAAAAGATGAAAGCATTAAAAAAAGCATATTTTACAGATATGTTTCCTGCTGAAGGAGAATGCAAGCCAAAACTAAGATTTGCCGGTTTTACTGGTGATTGGGAACAGCGTAAGTTTTCAGAACTCTTTACTACACTCCAAAATAATGCATTATCTAGAGCTGAACTTAATTCTGAGAAGGGTGTAGCAATGAACGTTCATTATGGTGATGTGCTGATAAAATTCAGAGAGCGTTTGGACGTTAGTAAAGAGGAAGTTCCTTTTATTATAGATGATACTTGTGTAAGCAAGTATAAGTCCTCATTTTTGAATAATGGTGATGTGATTATTGCAGATGCTGCGGAGGATGAAACAGTTGGGAAGTGCAGTGAAATAGTAGGCTTGACTACTCAGACTGTAATTTCTGGATTGCATACAATTCCGTGTAGACCTATGCAAGTTTTTGCAAGTGGCTATCTTGGATATTATATGAATTCGAATGCTTATCATGACCAATTATTACCGTTAATTCAAGGGACAAAAGTATCCTCTATTTCGAAGTCGGCTTTAAATGATACGGTAATAATATACCCGAAATCTAAGGAGGAACAAACTTTAATTGCAAAGTATTTTATCAACCTCGACAAACTTATCACCCTTCATCATCGTAAGCTTGAAAAACTTCAAAATATAAAGAAAGCATACCTAAATGAAATGTTTATTTAGAGAGGAGTTTAAGTTATGAGTAATGCACCTAAAAATGCTTCTGAGAGAGCTTTTCAGGAGAATTTTGTGAAAGAACTAGAAAAATATAAATGGAAGGCTCCTGATTTCTTAAACGGAAATAAGAAAAAAGTAACGGTAGATGATTTGATTAATCATTGGAGAAGTGAGCTTAATCGTATAAATACGGATCAACTTGAAGGTGTTGAATTAACAGATAATGAATTTAAACAGGTAATGACTAAGGTAGGTCAAATCACCAATAGTTATGAAGCTGCTAAAATATTATCAATTGAAGAAGCAAAAGGGAAAATTGATGGGATTTACCGGGATGATAATCCTAATATAACTAGGAAACAGATTACTTTAACTATATTAAAAAAAGCTGAGGTAAGAGGCGGTGACTCAAGTTATCGTATTGCAAGGGAGGTAGTAACTGCTAATAATAATCGATTTGATATAGTTTTACTAATTAATGGATTACCATTAATAAATATAGAACAAAAACGTACTGATAAGTCAT
The DNA here is from genome assembly GCF_001623875.1 of Clostridium magnum DSM 2767. Taxonomy (GTDB): domain Bacteria; phylum Bacillota; class Clostridia; order Clostridiales; family Clostridiaceae; genus Clostridium_AM; species Clostridium_AM magnum. The sequence goes on from NZ_LWAE01000002.1 coordinate 1,179,954, forward strand.
TAGATGAGGCGTATGGACAGTTTAAAAGGTATTATAATGATGGTGAATACTGTAATAACTTTATGGCATTTTCACAGATGATGGTAGTAACTACGGAGATAGAAACTCGTTATTTTGCAACACCAAAATCTATTAATGATTTCAATCCTGCATTTGTTTTTCATTGGGCGGATAAAGATAACAAAATGGTAAATAATTGGCAGAAAGTTATTGAACATTTTTTGATGATACCTATGGCGCATCAAATGGTTGGAGATTACTTAGTGATTGATGAGGCTGAAGAAGAAGAAAACAGGAAACATATGCTCATGCGTCCATATCAGGTTTATGCATTGCAAGCAGTGGAGGGTGCTGCTTTTGGATGGGATAATGATGGTATACCCCATGGAGGATTTGTTTGGCATACAACTGGTTCAGGAAAAACAATTACTAGTTTTAAGACAGCTTTATTTTTATCTACTCGTGTAGGATTTGATAAGGTAGTATTTTTAGTTGATAGACGAGAACTGGATAAGAATACCAGGGAGAAATTTAAGGCATATGCAACTTATGAGCCAGTAACGGTAGATGATACAAAATACACCTATCAATTAAAAAATAAACTTAAATCGCAGAACCAAGGTATTGTAGTTACAACCACATTTAAGCTTAATGAAGTCGTTAAGGAATTAGAAGAAGCTAAGGATACTACTTTATCACATAAAAAAATTGTATTTATTATAGATGAAGCCCATAGAACAACAATGGGACAGATGATGGGAACAATTACAAATTATTTTAGAAAAAATGGTCTTTTCTATGGATTTACTGGAACACCTTTATTTGATGAAAATAATATTAAAGGGAAAATAAATGAGAAAAGTGAAGTGATTAACACTACTAAAAAGCTATTTGGACCACCGCTTCATCAATATACCATTGACGAGGCAATATCAGATGGAAATGTTTTAGGGTTTCATGTGGATTATATAAATACTGGTGAATTTAAAAGTTATGATGATTTAAGAGAACAGTTAGTAGAAAAAATTAAAGAAGAAAACCCTGAGCTTTCTGATAGGGATATTGAACGTAAGGTACAAGAATGGTCTGAAGCAGAAGTGGAAATGGAGGCTAAAAAAAGAAATATTTTAATATATCAAGATGAAACACATATTCCAAGGGTGGTAGAGGAAATATTAAACAACTGGGAGACTCAATCTCAAGGGAGAGAATTTAATGCTATTTTAACAGTTGCATATAAAAATCGTGTGATTGCTTATTACGAAGAATTCAAAAAGCAAATGAAAGAACGTGAAGAAAAATTAAATATCGCTATGACATTTAGTTTTGGTAACGAAAATGATCCTGAAAACATTGCTCCAGCAATTATTGAAGGAATGTTTAAGGATTACTCTGAGTTTACAGGTATTGAATTTATTCCAGGTGATAAAAAACATGGAGAGGATGCATATTTTGAAGATGTAGTGGATCGTGCAACTCGTGGTGGAAGCGGACGTAATAAAAAAAGTATAGATCTTGTGATTGTGGCAAATCAATTGCTAACAGGATATGACTCTAAAAGGTTGAATACACTGTATGTTGATAGATCACTAGAACTACAGAGTTTAATTCAAGCATATTCTAGAACAAACCGTATATTTGGTAAGAATAAAGAGTTTGGAACAATTGTTAATTTTCAGTATCCAAGGCTGACAAAACAAACAGTAGAAATTGCATTAAAATTATACGGTAGTGGTGGAAGTAGTAGTAAAGCAATCGTCGATACATACATTGTAGCAGTTGAAAAATTCAGGATAAATGCATTGGAAATGGTTGAGTCACTACCAGATCCTTCCCAATGGCAAGAAATAAAAGATCACAAGGAAGAGAAAGACAAGTTTATTCTTACTTTTAAAGATGCAGCCGAACAGTTGAATTTAGTGGAGCAATATTATGAATATAAATGGGATGATAGTGCATTTGGTATTGAAGAGCATACTTGGTTAAAATATAGAGGAGCATATAAAAATTTAACAAGAAATGGTGGAACTGGTGATCCTATTCCAAGTATTGTTAAACCACTTGTTGGAAAAACAAAGTTAGCAGGAACTCAAGTAATTGATGCTGCTCATATACTTGAATTGATTGGCTCGAAGGTGAGCAATGTAGGTGGTATGCAAACAGTAGATGGGGAAACCCTCCGTATAATCTATGAGCAAATTCAAGAACTGAGTGATATGGGTGAAGATAATAAAGCACATCTGCTGAAGGAGTTTGTAGAAATTGAATTAGTACCTGGAAACTTGTCTTATAACTTAAATTTTGATGAAGCTTTTGATATTTGGAAACAGAAGAAGTTAAAATCTAACGTTAATGATTTAGCAGATGAATGGGGAATTGATAGAGAGTGGCTCTACAAATGTGTGAATGCATTTTCAGTAGGACAAGCTAAAGTGATACCTTATAGCGATGAATTAGCCCAAAATGTGGATTATGATAAGGCAACAAATAAATTAGCAGGTGGCAAGTTAAAACATATGATGAATTTAATGAAGAAATTGCCACAATTTATGACTGAAATGAAACAAAAATATGATACTATCATAATCTAAGGCTACCAGAATGCGTTAGAAGTTGCTGAAACACAATCTAAATATGGGGAGGACTAGATCAAAATGGTGGATATAAAATTTGAAATAAAAGAAACTATAGGCATTCTTTCAGAATCAGCAAAAGGGTAAGTGAGTAACTTTACCTGTAGTAGAATTAAAGAACCTAAGAGATATTCTTAACGGTATGGAATTATAAAGACAAGGGGAAATTAAGATGTTTGATAAGTATAGGCATGTATATTTAATTAATAAAGTAACAGATAGCAGTTTTTCACTCTGCAAGGTATTAAATAAATATGAATCAGATGAGGCTGCAATGGATGATTTAAAAAAACTATTAGCAAAGAAAATCACTGAAACTGATCTGTTGAAAAAATTTGATGATAAAGAAATTTAATTTTATAATGCACTGGATATTCAAGTATCTGGTGTTTTCTTTTGTCTAAAAATCGTTAAATTGATAGCTTTCAGTAGTATAATTTACTCGGTGTGTTAGCAAAAATACTGAAATATAAAAATACCTAATTAATTAAAATCTTTATTTCTAATATAATTGAATAGAAACAAGCTATAGGGCAATAATCCAGATAAAGAAATTATAATGTGGAGGAGTTACCTGTGGAATTGCAGATGGCTAAGTTATTGTTCTATGGTTTTGTTATAATTGCAGCTGCTCTATTTATATATGTAACAGCAGTAGCTATAATAATTTGCTTGAAGTGTAGAGTTTTAAGCGAAATGATAGAAGAAAAGATTAATGCGGGAGTACTGGACAATAAAAATCAATTAGAAGAGAGGTTTGGAGAGTAATTTTCTTTCCGACCTTTTTTTTATTTACCATAATATCTGATTTTGAATTCTTGTTGCAATTGTATAAAACAAATTTATTTGATATAATATATATATATAATTAGTATTAATATCATATAAATATAAATAGACACAGAATAAAGCGCAAGAAAGGCTTAGCTATGCGAAAGATTATTCAGCTTGATGAATACAGAAAAAAGAGAGAAAAGGATACTAGTAAATTTAATTTTGAAGATGCAGTAGATAATTTTGTAGGATTTGAAATTGATGATGAAGAGCTAGAAAGAATACTAAAAGAAAGTAATGATGATACACCGCTCTCATTTTAGTATTAAATCGGGAGGATGGATGATGAAAAATAGTAATGGGATTTATGTAATATTCAAATTAATGTCAGATGTTATTATTGCATGGCAGGCATATGACTTTTATAAGGCAGATAAGAGAAATCTAGCAATCCTACTTATTGCAGCATATCTAGTAATTAGAATTTGGTGGTTTCTAAGAGGTATTCGCAGAAAAAGACTTAAGAATGAATTTAATGAAATATTTCCAGAATAATTCTCTGATCTAACTTTCCATACTTCATAGTTTACATCAGGTATCACAAAACTTTGTCATAGCTGAAACCCACGTATACCAACGTTTATGAGTTTTTATTATACCACTGAGAAAACTTTATTATAGGTATGAGAAAACTTTGTTATAGTGATATTATATAAATTGCAACAAGTAAGGTATTAGATTTCTAATAGGATTATAGAGATTATTAAGAGATGTTGATTTTAAGTGAGAGGGGATTCGTATAAATGAGTAGTAGTATTAAGGAGATAGGTTTCAAATTTTTTATTCTTGTAATCTTATCTTTTATAGCAGGATATTTTCAGCTAATTACTATAAGACAGGGTGTAGGAATTGCTGCTGGAATGTCATTATTAGATATAATTTATTACTTCTATAAAAACCGCGAACAAAGGTAAATAGCCCTACCCTCTCACTTAATATACTTACAAAAGAAAATGAAAAAAATTTTATACAAAATAAAGCCTTTAAAGGTTTATTAGTTAAGTATAAAACTTAAAGAAGTATTAATTTTATATATAAGTAATGCTTCAGTATTTGGACCTATTATTTTAAATAGCAAAGTTACAACAAATAATAGTCTAAAAAAGACTTAATCAGCCATCTATCAGCTTTTATTGACCCAAAAATGAATATAAGTATGAATACCAATGTTATCTGAGATTGGCAAAAAACACTTAAATAATAGGCTATTTCCTCCAATCCACGAACAAACCACAGATGTTTTCTCACATTATAAGCTAGATCAGTTGAATAATTATTGATGCTTTGTATTATTCGATCTAATTCATTCATAGTGTTAATTCTAACCCCTTTTCTAACTATTATACAGATATTATAACATAAATTAATTTATTTAGTAAAACAGATATATACGATTAATATATAAATTGAAAAGAGGTAAAAATATTATACAATAATTAAATCGTAAAATAATAAAGATACGACTTAACTGACACTAAAGTTATGACACTTTAACTCTACAAATTGGAATTTGTACATTTCGACTTATCTTAATCTGAATGAGATAAGAATCATAACTACTCAAAAAACTTTCCCTTATAAAAATTCTCATTCCCAAGTTTTTTTGCCGTCAGCCTAAATATAACACAACCATCTGGGCATACAATATCTTTGCTATATTTACTAGTTCCACCGATGTTCTCTAAATCACCGCCACTCCTGACAGCCTCCATTATTGGAAACATAATCATCATGGCTTTGGAACAAATACCTTGTCCATCAGCATTTACAGGACAGCCATAGGTGCAGGTATACTTATCTCCAACTTCCTCTCCATTTCGGCAATATCTCTCAGTGTGGTCTCCACGAAGAAAGCCTATAACCTCGATTTCCCATTCATACTCCTCATCATACCATTTTTTCATGATAAACCTCCATATTCTAAATTTTCTGCTCTTTCTAATATCCAGACAAATTACTATTTGTCAGCCGATTATACAAATAACCTTTACTTCTCAATTTCTTTATAATTGTCACTCTATATTCTGTAATTTAAATTACAAAATGGTATGTGTAAACATGAGTTTAATTAGATTTAAAATGTCATATAACGTTTTATTATTCCCGACGTCCCTTCACTGTAACATCAGAGCCCTTCTTCACAGGCGGTGCTTGCACCCAGTGAAGGAATGTGCAATGCATACGGGAATAATTTTGTTAGGCGATGTAATTAACGGCAGCGCTCTACACACCAGGGTATTCGTCAATACCTCTTATACTAACAATTTCACTGCAAACATCTCGAGATAGCGTATGTGCAAATTTAAACATTCCATACTCACCTTCATCTAAATTCAAACTATTCTTGGCAACATCATTTATACGTTCCATACTTGAATCAGAATAATAAGAAAATGTCCATTTGGCATTCGGCCATCTATGTCTTATTTGAACCAGATATGGGATATCAACCTCACCTAATGATAGACCATAGAGATTGATATTCTCGACCTCTCCTTCAATCACATCGTAGAAATAGCTACACCCCATTTTACATCCTTCCACATCTTTTCTGAGCTTATGTATGTAGCTTAGCAGACATCTATATTCATTGATTCTATTATAACTACTCTGTGTAAAATCATATTTCTCATCCAATTTCTCAATTACTGCTTTGATTTCTTGAATTCTACTGTCATTGCCATGTCCAACTATAAGTTCACCTCCATCATCTCCAAGGCACTCGCCATGTACATAGTAAATCTTATCGTCCTCAATGCCATATAGTTTTTGCAATGAATGAGTATAATTGAATTGTAGAAAGTAATCTTCATTGCTTAAATCAAGGTCACTACTATTCAATAAACGCTCCTTAATTAAGGAGTAGTTCGACTCGAAATCAAGAGTGTCTCTTACCCACTTGGCAAACTTCTTCTTTAGTTGGTCTGCATTCTTGTCGTGCTCTAGTTCAATCTCTACTGGGTCAGGGTATTCTAAATCTAAATCATCTACTGACGTATCAACCACAAAGTACTCGTCCACCTTAGACAAATGCCTTTCAAAATCACTCCAAAAAATATTCTCAACCACGTAATCATAGTGGTGAGCTATAGATGGCCCCACCATCTTTAAATGATTAAGCTCATACATTCTTCCAATCTTTTCATAGAATTCAGGATCATTCTTAATCAAATAACAACCAAAATAGTAATAACTACTAGGCAAACCATGATACAAGTCGAATCCATTACCAATTACGTTCAAATTCATGTTCCCACCCACTCTATATAATTTTAATCATAGTCTAGTTAACTATATCGCTTAACTATCACATCACCGTAATTAATGTCATTATATTTCCCAATAGTAGAGTATTCCCAACGTTGGTGTCGGCTAATACACCTCTAACTGCAAATTACTATTTTTCTTTAGTAAATTATACCATGTTTGCATTACGTAACAACAATTCTAATATCCTCCCAGCAGCATTAACCTTTTCTCCATACTGGCAATATCTAATTCACTCTCCCCTAGCTCCTCCATAAAGTAAGTTGTAGCACTAATTATTCCTTTTAACTTAATGGGGTCCGCTTTTAAAGAAAAATATTCATTACAATTTGCAGTTACCCTTGTAGTATCTGATATGCAAGCAATGATATTTGTGTCTTGATTTTTATAGGGAGCTAAGTAGTAGAAAATGTGGGGATTATCATCTATTACCCTATTCAGAAATTCTCTAATTCCTTCAATTTCATAGGGGGGCGAGGATCTTCGGAGTATTCTGTGATATTAAGCAAAATTGCTTCCTTAAAGTTTCTAGCATTTATAAACTCCATAGCTGAAATAGCCTTATTTATCATGCGAAAATTTAAGTTTATCACATCATCCTTCGCAATAGTTAATGTTGCAATCGTTTTAGACTCCATCCACTACCCCTCCCCTCTCAACTTTTTAAGGATTGTACTACTCTAATTTAACTTATATCATTATAAATAGTTACTTGGTTCCGGCCATGCTCTTTACTATAATATAATGCTTGGTCGGCAAATTCCTTCAATATTGTAGTATCTTTAGCTTTATTCTTAGGATATTCAGCTATCCCAAAGCTTGCGGTAACGTGGCTTGATACATTATTTTCATTAGTAATGGTAAGAGCTTCTATGCCCTTTCTGATATTATCTAACTTCTCAAAGGCTTGTTCACTATTCAAGTTATTAAAGCATATCAGGAACTCTTCGCCACCATATCTAAAGACCTCCCCATAGCCTGTAACCTGTTTTTTCATAAACTTAGAAACTTCGATTAGTACGAGATCGCCAAAGGCATGACCGTAAGTATCATTGAATTTTTTAAAATGGTCTATATCCATCATAGCAACTGAAAATACCTTTTCCTCTGCCATGTATTCGGTAAGTACCTTCTCCATTTGCCTCCTATTATACATTTTAGTTAATGCATCTCTAGTAGCCATATGTACAATCTTATCATAGTAGATCAAATTTTGGAGCGTAATTGATATAGTATCAATCACTACCTTAAAAAATTCAACGCCCATATCATTGTTTCTATCATCATAATTCACATTTTCAATCAAAAGAGCACCAATCATATTGCCATTTACTTTAAGAGGAATGAAGAAAGAGAAGTTTATATCTCTATCTGCTGCAGTATTGTAAGAAAGAGTTCCACATTCCGTATAAAGTTTCTTTCCTCCTACTCCCATAACCGTTTCTGATAAGTTATTTACATAGTCTCCCAGTTCTTTCATAATATCTTTACTTCCAGCATTGGAAGCACAGGCAGTTAGTTTATTGCCAGTGTTTAGAAATACTGTACAGAAATTTATATCAAAATTATTTAGCAGTATATAAATAATTTTCTTAGAAGCTTTTCCTATGGATTCTTTCTCATAACTAATCTCTAGCAGCTCCCTTAATATGTTTGTAGATTTAACATCAGCTAACTTTGATTCTAGCCTCAGGAGTTTCAAATTGTAATCTTTTTTAAGTTTATAAATAAATAGTTGATATATTGCTACAATTATAATCACTATAAGTAATATGAACAGCATTGCATATTTCATCTAATGCAACTCCTCTTAAGTTTATAGTATTACGTACTACTAATTCCTTCTGTTTTGAAAAATTCCTCTCCTATTTTCATATGCTTCATCTCTTAACTTATATAAATCATTTAGCTTCCGCATTATCAGGAATTGGATTGATTTCAACTTCTTTTTTATCAAAATAATGTAGAACTTCATCAAAGGTCATGTTTTTATCATTGACTTTGAACTTAGCAATAGATTTAGCACTCTTATACATAAGCTCTATAAACTGATTTCTGCTTAGACTACTACCTAATATTTCATTTAAATTTTTAATTACTTTATCCATATCTTTAATTTCAGCAATTCCAAATCGAACAGTAATTCCTTTAGTGTTTTGATTTGGAATTTCAATAATATTTTCTTCAACCATAATGCTACCTCCACATTAAACAATTTTATTTAATAATTATGACAATATAATTATATCACAAATTTATAAAAAAATCATAGATAAGTCATATCAAAACTATAAAAAGATTTATATAAAAATAATGGATAAATATATTTATAAGTTACTTAAAGATTATAAAAAATTTATTAGAGAGTTATTTTACAAATTATTTTATAGCTAAATATAAATTATGAGAAGATTGTAGAAAACTTAAATAAAGGTTATTAAAAAATATTATTAAGATTAAAATTAATTTGCTAAAAAGTATAATTAAAGTTATTCAAGAATTACTAAAGAATCAAAATAAGTTCATAAAAAACTCAGGCAATATAATTTATAATATATTGCCTGACTTTTTTATGTCTTCTTTACTTATCTTTAAATAGTAAACAATATTCAATAAGAGATTATTTATATTAACATTAGATAAAAGTAGGTAAAATTACAAATCAATTCTGTTATATTTTTAGAAAAAAGTTTTCGTTAAATCATATAAATTGCAGGTTAAGCTAAGTTTTAAAATTTATTTTTTAAAATAAATTCATTTTCGCTTTTTAAGAGGTTTTTAAAGTTATTTCTTACTAAAACTCAATACATAAGGTAAATTATGTATCGAGTTTTTTTATGCTATATGATATAATAAAATCAACGCTTTCAACTACATTTATAATACATAATACTTTTCAACATTTTTAATGAAGGAGGAATGACATGAATATTTTAGATGAATTTGCAGATTATTTATTAGAAAATGAAAAGAGTAAAAATACAATAAGTAGTTATAAAAAAGATATAGATCAGTTTTTGAAATGGTACGGTGGTGATTTGAACTCTTTTAGTGAAGTAAATAAAAATGCTTTGAAAGATTTCACAATGTATCTTCAAAATGAAAATTTATCTATTAAAACCATAAATAGAAGAATTGTATCATTAAATCAATTTATAAAATTTCTTAATGATATATTTGATAAAGGTATTGCAGTAAGGGGAAAACCGCTAAAAATAGAGAATCAAAATTTTATTGATGATATGTTAGAAAATAGTGATGTTATAAGAATTGTAAATGCTGCGGAAAGAGAGAGGGATATAAGAGCTGTTACTATATTCTATACATTATACTATACCGGTGCAAGGGTAAGTGAAATGCTTCAGATAAAGGTAAAGGATATTAGCAAAGATTCTATAAATATCAAAGGGAAGGGTAGTAAGTATAGAGAGATTCTGATACCTAAAAAACTAAAGGATCAGTTTAAGAGATACTTAGAAGTAAGATATGATACATCCGAGTATCTTTTTAGTGGGCAAAGAGGTCCTATTAATAGACAAACAGTTCATAATGAAATAAAATACTATACTGGCAAAGCTAGAGGTATAGATAAAGAAATAGCCCATGCCCATGCTTTTAGGCATCTTTATGCACAAAACCTAGCGGGACTTGGGGTAAATCCCGTTGTTATAAGTCAGCTACTAGGTCATAGTTTAAATGTTACTGGACTATATATTCAGAGTAGTAAAAGGGAATTGCTTAAAATAATAAATAATTTAGAGTTGAGAAAAACAAATAGTTAGCAATGAGAGAGACTGTAAAACTATCTAATCACTTCATTTGAGTACATATTTTTATTATGCTTCAGGAAGTGATTAGAAAAATTTTTAGGTATTTATATGTAGTTATCCATTAGAAGTCACGTTCTCACCTTGATCTACTTAAATATTTCTACAGGTAATCCATCTTTTTTGCCTACTCTATACCACTTACAAGTATCATCATTGACTAATGAAATACCCTGTCCTACATGGATATGAAGCATTTCACTTTTCTCAATGTTTCCGCTTGAATCTAGCAGGAACAAATATGTAGTATTATTATCAGATAGTCCATATAAATAGAATTTTACTATAGGATCTTTATCCGTTTGAATTACTGATTTAACGACATCACCTATGTAGATTTCTTTTCCATTACAATCCAATATAGAATTAATAGTACTCATAAGCCCCCCCTTAAAATTAATACTAGGTTTATAAGAATGTTATAAATTCTGTTTTTTTAAAGGTTTATCATAAGACGATTTTTACAGACTAATCACCCTTAGTAGCTCCTAATCAAATGTTTTTTGTAGCAATATATCTATATCCAAGAACTATGATGATAGTAATAATATTATATCATACAACAAGCGATTTATTATGCTTGTATTAAATACTCAAAATTTTATCTTTTGTAGCGAAATACCCCATCTTCTTTAAGGTGGGGATGTAAGCTACTCTTTTACTAAAATTATGTCGAATATAGTAAAAATATGATATAATTATATTTAGAAAGGCGGTGAAACTATGGGAAAAGGCAAAACTAAAGATAAGATATACTTGTGTCAATCGCAACAATTAAAGCACTTATCTAAAAATGAATATATTGCTTTAAGAGAGCTTTGTCATCTTGCTAAAAACTTATATAATGTTGGTCTTTACAATGTAAGACAATATTACTTTCAAGAAGAACAGTATCTTAAATATGAAGGTAACTATCACCTTTGTAAAGATAATGAAAACTATTCAATGTTAAATAGCAATATGGCTCAACAAATACTTAAAGAGGTTGATGGAGCTTTCAAATCATTCTTTGGGCTTATTAATCTTGCTAAAAAAGGTAAGTATGATTTTAGGTCAATTTCTTTACCTAAATATCTTAAAAAAGATGGCTTTTTCTCATTAGTTATAGGACAAATTAGAATTAAGGATAATGGAATACTTGATATTCCTATGTCACCTGCTTTCAAAAGATTATATGGTAAAGTCACTGTTAAAGTACCTTCTAATCTTAAAGATAAGAAGATTAAAGAAATTAGAATACTACCTAAACACTCTGGAAGGTTTTTTGAGATTCAATACACTTATGAATGTGTAGAAGCTCAAAGGAATTTAGATAAAACTCATGTACTTTCAATTGATTTAGGTGTTAATAATCTAGCTTCTTGTGTTACCAATAAGGGTAAGTCTTTCATCATTGATGGTAAAAGACTTAAATCAATCAACCAGTGGTACAATAAAGAAAATTCCAGACTTCAAGCTATAAAAGATAAGCAAAAGATTAAAGGAACTACTAATAAGCAAGCTAAACTTGCTGCTAAAAGAAATAGACAAGTTAAAGATTATCTCAATAAAACAGCAAGGTATATTATTAACTACTGCCTAAATAATAATATTGGAACTCTAATAGTTGGCTATAATCCAACTTTACAAAAGGATAGTAATTTAGGTAAAACAAATAATCAAAACTTTGTTAGTATACCAGTAGGGCAATTACGTTCAAAACTAGAATACTTATGTAAAATATATGGTATTACACTCAAATTGCAAGAGGAGAGCTACACTTCAAAAGCTGATTTTTTTGCTAATGATGTACTGCCTAATTATAACGCGGATAATCCACAAACCTATAAATTTAGTGGCAAAAGAATAACTAGAGGACAGTTCCAATCAGCTAATGGTAAAACCTATAATGCTGACTTAATTGGTGCTTTAAACATAATGAGAAAAAGTAACTTGGTGGATGTAACAATCCTACAAGCTAGTGGCGTTTTGGACATGCCTTTAAGAATAAGGGTTGCCTAATTAATCAGGTGCTAAACTTAAATACCAAACTTCTTATAAAAAAAGAATCCCCCACCTCTATTTAAGGTAGAGGGAGAGTTCAATATAAGCTATCATATATTTAAACTATTGGATAATTTCTGAAACTATCATATAAATATGTTTTTTATAATTAATATATATTAATGGATGATGTCATTTCTTATAAAATATACTGCTTCCCAAAAGGTGATATGTCTTACGCTAGCACATATCACCTTTCTCACTTTTATAATTATTTTTAAGTTCAATTAAACTGTCTTAATATCTACTACTTCATAACCAGCATCTTCAATAGCAGCTTTTATATCAGCATCATCAACTTCATTACTAGCTTCAACTACTGCAGTTTTTGAAGCTAAATCAACACTCACACTATTTACTCCATTAAGCTCTTCTAAAGCAGTCTTTACATGGTTAACACAATGTCCACAACTCATACCTTCAACTATTAACTTCTTTTTCATTTTTATTTCCCCTTTCGTTTGTAAAACTTATATAGATAAACAAGGTTCTAAAATTTACTTTTGAGCCTGCTACCTTACACTGTTGGCCTAAAACCCTTTAATCTTAATGCATTTGTAAGCACTGATACTGAACTTAAACTCATAGCAAGAGCTGCTATCATTGGATTTAACAATGGTCCCCCAAAGATATACAAAGCGCCCATAGCTACAGGTATACCCAAGGTATTATACCCAAATGCCCAGAATAAATTTTGTTTAATATTTGTTATAGTTTTCTTACTTAAATCTATTGCTGTTACAACATCCTTTAAATCACTTCTCATAAGAACTATATCAGCAGATTCCATTGCAACATCTGTACCTGAACCTATTGCTATACCAACATCTGCCTGTGCTAGAGCTGGTGCATCATTTATGCCATCTCCAACCATAGCCACTTTCTTATTTTCAGCTTGAAGCTTTTTAACTTCATTAGCTTTATCCTGTGGTAAAACTTCTGCAAGTATTCTATCTATGCCTACTTGTTTTGCTATAGCCTCGGCAGTTTTCTTATTGTCTCCTGTTATCATAGCTACTTCTATTCCCATAGAATGAAGTTTTTCTATAGCTTTCTTACTGTTTTCTTTTACAGTATCAGCTACTGCAACTATACCAATTAGTTTATTTTCAATAGCTACATACATTGGTGTCTTACCTTCAGCTGCGAGTCTATTTGATGTCTCTTCCAAGTTTTCTAGGGAAATATTATTTTCTATTATAAGTTTTCTATTTCCTAAAAGCACTTTTTTGTTGTCTATAGTAACTTCTATTCCATGACCTGGAATTGCTTTAAATAAATCTAATTTTTTAAACTCTAAGCCTTTTTCTTCTGCACCCTTAACTATAGCTTCCCCAAGTGGATGTTCCGATCCTTTTTCTGCAGAAGCTGCTAATTGAAGTAAGTAATCTTCAGTTACATCTCCTGAGGTTACAATATCTGTAACCTTTGGTTTACCTTCAGTTATTGTTCCCGTCTTATCAAATACTATAGTTTGTATTCTATGAGCTGTTTCTAATGCTGTACCACTTTTTATAAGAACACCATATTCAGCACCTTTTCCTGTACCAACCATTATAGCTGTTGGTGTAGCAAGTCCCAAAGAACACGGACAAGCTATAACAAGTACTGATATAAATATAGTAAGAGCAAATACTGCTGACTCACCATAGAGCAACCACCCTATAGATCCAATTAACGCTAATACAATTACTACTGGAACAAAATAACCGGATATTACATCTGCAAGTTTTGCTATTGGCGCTTTAGAGCCTTGAGCTTCTTCAACTAATTTAACAATCTGTGCTAGTGCTGTATCTTTACCAACTCTAGTAGCCTTATACTTTATGGAACCATTTTTATTTATACTAGCTCCTATAACCTTATCTCCAATAGTCTTCTCTACAGGTATACTTTCACCAGTTAGCATAGATTCATCTATAGAAGTAACCCCTTCTACAACTTCTCCATCTACAGGAACTTTTTCACCTGGTTTTACTAAGACTATGTCGCCAACCTCTACTTCATCAATAGGAATCTCTTCTTCTTTACCATCTCTAATTATAGTAGCTGTTTTTGGAGCTAGTCCCATAAGTTTCTTTATGGCCTCAGAGGTTTTTCCTTTTGCTACTGACTCTAAATATTTACCTAAAGTTATTAATGTAAGTATTACTCCTGCAGATTCAAAGTATAAGTGGTACTCATAGTTACCTAAAAGTATCTGTACTACTGAAAAAATACTATATAAAACTGCTGCAGAGGAACCTATGGCTATAAGTGAATCCATGTTAGGACTTCCTTTAAACAAGGTCTTAAAGCCCACAGTAAAATATTTTTTTCCGGCAACTACAATAGGTATTGATAACATAAGCTGTATAATTGCATATACTTCTCTGTGCATCATTGGATCAATAGCTGCTGGAAGCATATAATTAAACTGCTCTAAAATCATTGGCACCATAGCAATTATGAGAAGTGGAAGTCCAAATACCAGTGATACTATAAACCTATTCCATAAACTTTTGATTTCTTTTTCTTTTTTATTCTTGCCCTCATCTACATTAGTTTCTTCTTCTAGGGCTTTATACCCTGCTTTTTCTATTGCTTTTTTAATATCTGCTATTTTAACTTTTGAAGCTTCAAAGCTCACAGTTAATTTCTCAGTTGCAAAGTTTACATTAGCTTCATTAACTCCATCTATTTTCTTAGATGCTCTTTCTACTGCTTTGGCACAGGATGCACAGGTCATTCCTTCTATCTTTAAGGTTCTAGTTGCAGCTTCTGAAGCAGCTTTATACCCTGCCTTTTCTACTGCTTTTTTAATATCCTGAATTCCAATCTTTGAAGAATCAAAGCTTACGGTTAACTTTTCTGTAGCGAAATTTACATTTGCCTCATATACCCCGTCTAACTTCTTAGATGCTCTTTCCACAGCTTTAGCACAAGCTGCGCAAGTCATCCCTTCTATTTTTAAGGTTTTAGTCGTAGCTTCAATTAAAGCTTTGTATCCAGCCTTTTCTACTGCTGCTTGTATATCTGTAAGTGCTAACTTTGAATCATCAAAGTTTACAGTTAGCTTTTCTGTAGCAAAATTTACATTGGCTTCGTTCACACCATCCAGCTTTTTTGAAGCTCTTTCTACTGCCTTCGCACAGGCTGCACAGGTCATTCCTTCTATTTTTAGAGTTCTGCTTGACATTTTCCTTTCCTCCATTCCTAATATCTACTTAGTTTATATTAAACTTTTTATAACTAAGACTTCCCTTAGGCTTTTATGTTAAAATATTATTTTCTTGTATAATCCCTTATCAATCCTTCATAAGCTTAGAAAGTAAATCGATTATTTCATCAACCTTTTCCTCACCAGTATTATTGATAAAAGCATCCTTTACGCAGTGATTAAGATGCTGTTTTAAAATTAGTATATTTGCCTTTTTTAAGAGAGATTGAGCAGCAATTATTTGGTTGGATATATCCATGCAATATCGCCCATCTTCTATCATCTTTATAATTCCTTCAATTTGACCTTTTGATGTTTTTAGTGATTGAAGCGCTTTTTTTCTTTCATCATTCATATTATACCTCCTCCCCCCTGGGGGGTGATTTATTTTTATATTACTACTCTTTATAAAATAATGCAAGTATATTTTAAATTTTATTTTTTCATAAGTTTCTACTTATTATACAACTTTGTTATTATAATACCTAATACTTGTGAAGAAATTATAAAGAAAACATTATAATTTTTAATTTCAAATAAAATGTTGAACTATTGATGAAACAATCTTGGAAATTATGGGTTGGTGATAGTTGCATAAAATTCGGTATTGCAGATGTATGACATCAAGTAATAAATATAGAAAAATCTAATATATAAAATCAATAAATAGATAATCTTCATATTTTCTACATAAGAGTATTGTAAGATAAAAATACAGATGTAGTTATAAAATATCAGAGGAGGAAATAAAATGAATAAAAAAGTATTAGGAATTGTAGCCGGTGTAGCTATACTGGCAATAGCTGCATATGCCTGTTATATGTACGTACTAATGCCAGCATCAATGATGAAATAAAAGTAGAAAAATGAATAACTAACGGGTTTAATAAAATTCATAAAAACTCTAAAGCTGTCTTACATGCTTTTACATAAGTATTTTAATTTAAAGGAGGAAACTTTATATGCAGGGAATTAATAGAATTTCAGGAATGGGTAGTATGCCAGTAAACTGTGGCATGAAGGGCATGCACGAAAATCAAATAAAAACTCAACAGGACAATAACATATCAAAATCAATTCAGGTATCAAGTGTACCGAATACGGTAGGTAGTAAAATTGACGTAAGTGCATAACAATAAAATTATGATATTGTAATATTTGACCTCTAAATAAAAAAAACAATAGTGTTTATTCTGTTGTTTTTTTTATTTAGGGGTCAGATATAATAATCGAGAACAAAAGTAAAGTTTTCTAATTCACTTCTTTCTCTAATGTTCCCGATTTAATCAATTATTTATTTCAATACATTATTTTCTTTTTGGGGAACACTTTCCACAACCGCAACCACCTGATGATTTTTGTTTTATGTTTTTATAAATTATAAAAACTGCAGCAAATAGAATAATTAATGTAATAGCTATCTCCATAAAATTCACCTTCCTCCATTCCAATAAACTTGAATTATCTTTTCTACTACATTATACAAAATTAATATGAAGATATTATGTGCATTGAAATTTTTATAATATCCGCTTACCTTACATTTTCTAGAATAAGTATTTTTAATTTGTGTATTTATTCTTCATAATATCTTCATACCAACTCAATATAATATATATATTATCCTAAATTCTTATAAAAGAAGATATTAACTAACTAAATTAAAACTGGAGGCGAAAGATATAAATTGAATAACGTTTCATTAATATTAGCCTTTTCCGCAGGCTTGTTGTCATTTTTATCCCCCTGTGTTTTACCCCTAGTTCCAGCATACATAAGTTATTTGACAGAGAATACAATAACAAGCCTTGATAGCAAACAATCAAAAATTAATACTCTATATAAATCCGTAGGTTTTGTTATTGGTTTCTCTATTATTTTTGTTGCTATGGGTGCATCAGTAACTTCTTTAGGAAAATTATTAATAAAACATCAAGACATTTTTAGAAAAGTTGGTGGAGCTTTAATTGCTATTTTTGGAATACACACAACGGGTATATTTAAAATAAAAATACTATTTTACGAGAAAAGATTTTTATCCTTTAATAAAGCTAAAGGCAATTTTGCTTCAATATTGATGGGAATGGCTTTTGCCTCTGGTTGGACTCCATGTGTAGGTCCTATATTATCAACAATACTTATTTATGCAGCAAATATGAATACCATTGGTAAAGGCATTCTATTACTCATATTTTATTCTTTAGGTCTTGCTGTTCCATTTATTTTAACTGCTTTAACTATAGGTAGTTTTTCAAAGCATATGCGTAAAATATCAAAATATTTACCTCTTATTTCAATTATAAGTGGTATTGTTATGATAATAATGGGTATTATGATTTTCACAAATAAATTAAATATTTTAAGTGGATATGTAAACTTTACAAACTTTTAGAAATGGAGATGTCCGTTATGAAAAAAGTTATTTTAGCTTTAGTACTGATAGTTGTATTAGCTGGAGCTTTTTATGAAGTAAAACATTTTAATACTTCTACTTCAAATAACCAAAATGTTTCCCAGCAGAGAACTTCAACATCAAACTCCAGTATTTCTTCTACTAATTCTAATACTTCTTCACCACAAATTAATTCCAATGCTTTTAACTCAAAAGCAATTGACTTTAAATTAAAGGACTTAAATGGTAAAGATGTATCTTTAAGCGACTTAAAAGGTAAAAGAGTATTTTTAAATTTCTGGGCTAGCTGGTGTCCTCCATGTAAGGCTGAAATGCCTGATATTGAGAGGTTATATGAAGAAACGAAGGACAGTGATTTAGTTATACTTGCCGTGAACCTTGGTGAGGATAAAGATACTGTTAAATCCTTTATAGATAAAAACAATTATAAATTCAGAATTTTATTAGATTCAGATCAAACTGTAGCAGAGCAGTATAGTATAACTTCAATACCTACTTCTTTCTTTATAGATAAAAACGGTACAATTGTTGCAAAGAAAATTGGAGCTATGACATATGAAGAAATGAAGAACTATGTTAACACGATAAATAAATAATTCAATATTGTAGTTTCACTTCACCTAATAAAAACAAGGTATTCGTTAAGTTTAGAAATAACAAGTGCCTTGTTTTCTTTATGAAAACTTAATTTGAATATTATATAATTGCGTCATTGACATTCCACCACCGCCAGACATACTTCCGCCACTGCTGTTCATTATTTGTTGTCTTAATTGATTAACTTGCATTTCTAACATAATTAATCTTTGCATTACTGACATTGGTATGCTAATATTTGCTGCAGGCATATTACTACAGTTTATATATTGTATTTAACTTCTTGCATTAACCACTAAATTTATTTAATATATACTGATTCCTTATCAGCACATATTATTTTTGGTAATTTGTGTAATACAGCCATTTCTTCATAATATCTTCACATTAATTTATTATATTATTACTCAGTTGTTTTATATAAATTTCATAATTAAAACAAAGTGAAAAATTTATAAAGGAGATATTATATGATTGAATTTAAAAATGTCAGCAAAGCTTACGGAAATAGCATCACTGCACTTTCAAATATTAATTTAACCGTAAACCAAGGGGATTTTGTATTTTTAGTTGGTTCAAGTGGATCAGGAAAGTCTACTTTTATTAAAACTTTATTAAAAGAAGTTGACCCAACAACGGGTAGCATAATAGTTAACAGTACTGATATAACAAAATTGAAAAGAAAAGATATTCCTCTCTATAGAAGAAAACTTGGAGTAGTTTTTCAAGATTTTAGACTTATTCCAACTTTAAATGTTTATGAAAATGTTGCTTTTGCTATGAGAGTTATAGAAGCACCCTTTAGACAAATATCCAAGAAAGTTCCAACTGTACTTTCTCTAGTAGGCTTAGTCAATAAGCTTAAGGCATTTCCTCATCAGTTATCTGGAGGAGAGCAACAGAGAGTATCCCTAGCTAGAGCTATTGTTAACAACCCTTCGATCTTAATAGCAGATGAACCTACTGGGAACTTAGATCCAGAAACAGCGATCGATATCATGAACATATTAAATGATATTAATCATGCAGGAACCACTGTACTTATGGCTACTCATGCAAAAGATATAGTTGATAATATGAAAAAAAGAGTTATAGCTATTGAAAAAGGTATTATAATAAGAGATGAGCTAAAGCAATTTGGTAATATGTCAAGAACAAAATGAAAAGAAAATCAAATGATTTCTTTAAAAATGGGTAACCTTAATAAACATACAGTCCAATGAGAAAGTATGTTCGTATAATTTATATAGATTAATCTACTCTATTTGAAGAGTAGAGCTGATTTTTAGCCAGCAATCCAAAAATCATACGAATAAGTTTACGAGATGTTAGCGCGAGTGCTCGTTTGTGCTGATGTGTAGTTACTTCAGCAAATTTCTTCTGATAGAACTCTTGATATTCAGGAATATGGCAAACAACACTTCCTGCAGCTTCTATGAGATAATAGCGTAAATAACGGTTACCAGCTTTGTTCATAGGTGTATTTTCAGCTTTAAAACCTCCAGATTGATTTTCTTTCCACACGATGCCAGCGTATTTAGCAATAGCATCATTACTAGGAAATGCATGCACACTTCCTAATTCAGCAAGAATGCCACTGGAGTAAACAGGGCCAAAACCAGGAATAGACATTAATATTTTGTATTCCACAGGATTCATTCCCATAACAGCTTTTTCAATGGCTTTGTTAATACCTTTAAGTTCTTTATCAAAAGCCTGAATACAGTTGAAAGAACAAGCAATAGAGGTTGTTAATGGCTCATACAAACATTTATCAAGACGGTATGAATTACGTGCAGCTTGCTGCAAAATTTCAGCAGTCATCTGAGGATTAGAAATCCTTTTCCGACTTTTTCTATTGACGAAGTCAACAAGTTCTTCAATTGATGTATTTGCAATATCTTCGGAAGATAGAAATTCAGTAAGTATTGAAGATGCGGTAGCACCGTATTTATTAGAAAAAGGATGATCTTCTCCCTGTAATAATGCAAATTCGCTGAACTTAAGAAATACATTGGATAACATGTAAGTTTTTTCTCTAGTTAAGCATTCAACAATATGAAGTCTGTGCCTTGTAAGTCTTTGCAGAGCAAGATATTGAGAACCACGCCAAGGTTCAATATGAATTCTGCCAACTCTTGCAAAGTCAGCAATAACAAAAGAGTCAATGCCATCATTTTTATCAAGAGAATTAAAGGATTCTTTGTAGTTAGCAACTTCCTTAGGATTCAAGCAGTAAACATAAGGTTTGTAAGTCATAAGTTTTTCACTAGCAGATAAAAAATTGGCTATATGTACTCCATAAAAGGAAGTAGATTCTAAGCCGATTATAACAGCTTTAAAAGTATTGTTTTCTAAAACCTTAACAAGCATGGATTCAAGTTGCTCTGCACCAAATTGCGTATTAGGAACAGGTTTCATCTTAATCAAGAATTCCTGTTCAAAATTAATAGCAGAGACAACATTTTGTCTCGCACCAATATCGATACCAACAAATAGAGTTGATAAGTAATCTAATTTCTTCATGAAATCACCACCTTTCAAAAATAATGAGGAAATTAGAAAGGATTATCCTAATCCAAAGTACTAACTGCAACCTCGCGTAATTAGCATTCATCCAGACGCAAAACCTTGCTGGTGGCTGCGAAAGGAGATGCAACATTTGTGTAAGCAGAATATGATACTTTGGTCAGGCTGCAAGCTTTACAGGCAATAACACAATGTGTTTTGCAGGAGGAATACAGCAGTAACCTTCGCTAAAGTTCCGTTATGACTATTTTAGCATTAGAAAATCCTTTAATAAATAGTAGGTTAAAACAGTATAGATCGGAAAGTATAAGAATCAGCAATACTGAATTGGGAGAATCCCCACTAGAAAAATTGAGATGCTTTCTTAATCTATACAAAATATAAAAAATAAATAAGTTTATAGGCAGTAAATAACTGCTATAAACTTATTATACGAGGGAGGATATGGATATGAGGATTAGTGCCATTAAATATTCTATTATTGATTCTCTTAAAAGTTTAAAAAGAAATTCAGGGATAAGTACAGCCTCCGCGGCTACAGTGGCAGCTACTCTCTTCATATTAGGAATATTCTTCCTGACAATATTGAATGTGAATCGAGGAATTTTATCTGTTGAATCAAAAGTAGAAGTAAAAATATTCCTAAAAAACAATATTACATCTGAACAACAGAAAAATTTAGAAAATAAAATTAAAAGTATAAATGGTGTACTTGATGTATCCTATGAAACTAAAACTGAGGCTATTAACAAATTTAAGGAACAACTTGGATCGGAAAATAAATCTCTAACTGATGGACTTGAAAAAGATAACCCTATGCCTAACTCATACGTTATAAAGGTAGAAAAGCCAGAAGTAATTTCTGATGTTGTTAATAATATTAAAGGTTTCGAGGGTATTGAAAGTATTAAGGATGCAAGAGAGGTTATAGAAAAACTTATGTCTATAACAAGAACTCTAAAATGGATAGGAAGTGTCATGTTTGTTATATTAATAGGAATTTCATTGTTTTTGATAGGAAATACTATTAAAATTACTGTTTATTCAAGAAGAAGAGAAATAGGAATAATGAAATATATAGGTGCTACAGATTGGTTTATAAGATGGCCTTTTATAATTGAGGGTATAATTATAGGAATTATAGGGGCTATTGTTTCTGATTTAGTTCTATATTATGCATATAAACTTGCATATATAAAAGTATCTTCTAGTTTGATGATAATGCAGCCTATCGATCCTCAATATGTTGTAACCAATATTTTAGGACTGTTCTTAATAAGTGGAATAGCTATAGGTTCACTTGGAAGTATAATATCCATAAGAAAGTTCCTGCACGTATAATAATATTATATTAAAATAAAAAAGTAATGGTGAAGATTAACTATATTTTAGTCTTCACCATTTTTACTATAAAACGAAAGATACAGTAAAAAAGTAGTAAAAATCATTTTATACTATTCCAATTTTTTTATTTTTCCTCTAACTATGGACTCGTTAACAGCTTCTTTTATCATCTCTTTTGATATGCCATCATCTCTATATACAACCTTAACCATTTTAGAGCTAAAATCCACATTCAGCTCTTCTATTTCTCTTAGTTGACTTAATGTTTTTACAGTGTTCATAACACATCTGTGACATAACATATTATTTTGTTTAAATTTAACCTTATGATTCTTCATATAAATCTCTCCTTTAATTAAATTATGATTCTAGCCTTAAACTTTATTTTATAGCTATATCATATTCTAAAGTTATGAAGTAATTATGAAAATTTACTAAAAACAATTAAAATATATCCCAATAAAAAGCATAAAGTATCTTGATACCTTTTAGGTTACTATGCATTATAGAATAAAAATAATTAAACTAATCTATACTAACTACTGAATTATAAATATTACCTTAATACATTTGCTAATAAATCATATAAATTCTTCATAATTCCTTCATATGAATTAGTTACAATAAATTCATATACATAACCACTAACTTAAGGAAAGGATGATTCTGATGTTTAAATCTAAATATCTAAAAGCTATAGGTGCTCTAACAGCTTTAACTTTAGTTTTAGCTGGTTGTGGTAATACAGCTAAAAATGAGACTACTAAACAAAGTCAACAATCTCCAAGTCAAACTAAAGTAGAACAAAAAACTTCCTATTACTATACTGCAAATGAAGGTGGCAGCATTTCTAAAATAGATGCAACTACAAACAAAGTGTTAGAAACTATTAAAGTAGATGGTTCTCCTCATAATGTTCAGATTTCACCGGATGGTAAAATAGTAGCCTCAACCTCAGCTGCAATGATGGAAAAAGGTAAAACTGAACATGGTTCTATGAGTATGAATGGATCTGCACTATTTTATGATGTTGAATCAAATAAACTTATTAAAAGCGTAGCTGTAGGCAATCACCCTGCTCATATAGTGTTTACACCCGATAGTAAATATGCTTTAGTAACAAATAACGAAGATAACAATGTATCAGTAATTGATGCGAAAGGCTATGCTGTAGTTGGTAAAGTTTCTACTGGTAATGGCCCTCACGGCTTCCGTATCTCCAAAGATAGTAAGAATGCTTATGTTGCTAATATGGGTGAAGATACAGTAAGTGTTTTAGATATTGCAAGCTTTAAAGAAGTGAGAAAAATTAAAGTTGGCAAAACTCCTGTAACTACAGGTGTAACAAGTGATGGCAAAACTCTTGCAGTAACTGTAAACAGTGAGAATGCTCTAGCTATAATAGATCTTTCTACAGATAAGATTGAAAAAATACCTGTAGGTGTGGGACCAGCACAAGTGTACATTCAATCTGACGATAAGTTTGCTTTTGTGGCAAACCAAGGTACTGAAGATAAACCATCAAATACTGTGAGCAAGATTGATTTAACTACAAGGAAAGTTATAGCAACAATAGAAACTGGTAAAGGTGCACACGGAATAGTAACAAGTGCTGATAATAAGTTTGTTTATGTAACTAATATGTATGATAATACGGTTAGTGTAATTGATAGTACAAGTAATAAAGTAGTCACAACAGTTTCTGTAGATAAAACACCTAATGGCATAAGCTATAGGTAATACAAAATAGTAAACTTTTTATTTTATATCTATACTTGGAGACAGTTAACTCAGCATCCTTAAAGTGCTGAGTTTTCATTTTGATTTTTGTATTTTAAATTACGTTATCTTGAATATAATTTAAATTTTCTTTATTAGGTATAATCCAGTAAAAATTTTTAGCGGTATTAATCTATTCTGTTATAGAAATACAAATAAAATTAAAGTTGAGGTGAAGATATGAGAAGTCTAAAACTTTTAAGATATTTTACTATCTATAGTCTTATTGCGTTTATATTTACAGGCGTAGCTATAGTTCTACTCATAACTACTCATATCAAAAATGATAAGATAAATTCAATAGAGCAGGTAACTCATTTAGCTATCCACTACATAATCGAGCCAGAGCTATCCTCAAGTGATTATTCACAAGCATTATCTAAAGAAAAATCTGAAATCTTAGATAACAAGTTCAAACACACTCTGGAAGAAAACAATATATTGGAGGCAGTGATTTGGAATAATAGTAAAACAATCATTTATTCAAGCAATAAGAATATTACCGAAATACAACCTACTAATCAGAAAATTTTTAATCAGGTGTTAGGCGGCAAATACAGTTACTTTATTACAGATCTACAACATGAAAATAGAGTGATAAAGATAATCAAAATATATATACCAATCACAGTTAATAATTCCATAGTAGGAATTTATGAGATTCTTAAACCTTATGATGAAATACAGATGCATATGAATCAAGTTACAAAAATATCGATTATAGTTGTATCCTCTGGTTTTGTAATCTTATATCTACTATTACTAAAAATTATATATAATTCATCAATAATGCTGCTAAAACAAAATAAAGAGTTAACAAAAAACGCAGATGATATTAAACTTGCCTACTCAAAACTAAATATGACATACAAAAGTACAATACTTGTTATATCAAAGGCAATTGATGCACGAGATCAATACACAGCTGGTCATTCAGAGCGTGTAGCTAAAATTTCTTTAGCAATTGTTCAATCACTTAATTTACCCAAGGAACAGTTGGAAACTCTTGAACTGGCAGCTTTATTTCACGATGTTGGGAAAATAGGTATTCCAGATTATATACTAAATAAGCCTGGTAGGCTCACTGATGAAGAATTTAATAAAATAAAAGAACATCCTTCAATAGGCGTGGATATTCTAAAGACAATTGATTTTTTAAGCCAAGTCTTACCAATAATACTTCATCATCACGAAAGATTTGATGGTGGAGGTTACCCTAATGGTGTTAAAGGAGAGAACATTCCCTTTGAATCTAGAATTATTTGTGTTGCAGATTCTTATGATGCAATGACATCAAATAGGCCTTATAGGAATGGCCTCCCTCATGAAGTAGCTGTAAGTGAACTCATAAAATATAAGAATATTCAATTTGATAGTAATATAGTTGATGCCTTTCTACAGGTTGATATTAAAACATTATTTAAATCCTAATTGAATAAAGAGACTCATAGTTTTCAATCTACCATGAGTCTCTTTAATTTAGTTTTTGTAAGTTATACCATTTGGATTCTTTCCTACTGGTATTATTGCTATTACCTTGTTTTTCGAATTATCTATAACACTAACGGTATTATCGTACATATTCGTTACATAAACAAATTTGTTATCATCGCTGACTACGATACCGTGAGCGCCTTTCCCTACCTCTATTGTTTCAATTACTTTCTTTGTAGATAAATCAATTTTTGTAATACTGTTAGATGGCTTATTCTCTGTTCCTTGATTTGCTACAAAAGCATATTTGTTATCTTTTTGTATATACACTTGAGCAGGGACTTCACCCACCTTAACTTTTTCAACATTATTAGTCGCAAGATCTACTACTGCTACTACGTTCTCTGAACTTACTGTAGCTAACAGAGTTTTGTTATCGTCAGTTATTGCTGTAGTTACTGGATTTTTACCAACCTTTATTGTTTTTGTTACTTTAGCTTCATTGATATCTATAATACTTATGCTGTCTGAATCATAGTTAGCAACATATGCATACTTACTGTCTTTTGATATTCTAAAGCCATGAGGTCCTTTTTCTGTTTGAACTGTCTTTACTACTTGATAAGATTTTGCATCTATTATTATTACATTATCTTTATCAGAGTTTGTAGCCAAAACATACTTTCCGTCATTAGTAAAAACCACGTGTGCAGGATGGTTTCCTGCAGAAACCTTTGCTATTAATCCATTAGTTTCAGCATTATAGAATAAAACTACCCCATGCCCGTGAGCAGAACCATGATCATCGTGTTCTACATTTTTAGGCATCAATGTTGCTGCTAAAATCTTGTTATCTGGTGACATTTGAACGTTGTGAATACTACCTTCTACTTTTATTGTAGCTAAAATTCTATTAGTTAGCGTATCTATTTTAGATATACTTCCTTCTTCATTGGCAGTAAAATAATAAGATGTATTACTTGAAACTGAACTACTTGGTGCATTTTCTAGGTTTACTGAGCTTTTTAACTCTTCTTCCTCTCCATGGCTATGACTATGCCCCTCTCCCTTAGGCATATTTGCCGCAACGTTCTTCAACGCAAAACTTAGAAATAACGCTATTGTCAAGACTACTGCAAACAATGGTAATCCTTTCTTAATGCCTAACTTTATATTATTTTTAAGCAAGAAGCTAGTAAATGAAAGAATTATTCCACCAGGAATTAAATAAGCTGCGTATTCAGCTACATCATCAAAATGTTGAATACCACCACTTATCATACCTATTCCCACAGATAGACAAAGTGAAAATATAACAAGTCTAATTGTGCTACCTATAGATAAATTTTTCTTGTCTATAACTATTTCGTTTAACAATGATGCTACAACAAATACACCCATGCCTACAAATAGCACTATAGTATACTTATGTGGATCTAAAGGCATATGAACTATAGATCCAGAGGTTAATCCCATTCCTAAAAAAAACATTACATAAACTATGTACGGAAAAACCGCACCTTTCCACGAACTTTTCATAGTATTTTCCACAAATAAATCCTCCTTGTATTATGCATTAAGAACATTATACTGATTTGTTATGAAGATGATTATTAATTTCAAATGATAATAATTTTTAAATGAATATAATAATAAAAACAAAAAACTCTTTATAGGTACAAAGAGTTTTTTGTTTTTAATTATTTATTATTCTTTTCTAATTCTTTTACCTTTTTAATAGCACTATACGCATCTATAAGTCCATATCCGGATTGTTGATCTTTACCCTTATACATAATATCCTTAGCTGTGCTATCTAGAATATCTTCTATTTGACTTGAGGATAACAGAGGATTTTCTGACTTGACCATAGCGGCAATTCCTGATACTACTGGTGCTGCCATACTTGTCCCATCCCATGCTTCATAGCCGCCTGGAACCGTACTTAATATCTTTACACCCGGAGCAGCAACTTTTATAGAATTTCCATAATCAGAGAAATATGCCTTTTTATAATTATAATTCATTGCAGCTACTGCGAATGCACCATCGCCAGCTGGACTATAATTATCGCTGTTTTCATTATCATTACCAGAAGCAGCTACTACAAATACTCCCTTGCTCTTAGCATAATTTATTGCATCTGCAATTAACCTACTTTTAGATTTAATGCCGAAACTTAGATTTACTATGTCAGCACCCTTATCTACTGCATATACTATACCTCTAGCTACATTATTCTCTTCTCCCTCTCCGTTTTCATCAAGTACCTTTACCGGAATAATTTTTACATCTAAATTTCCAACTATACCTGATATACCTATCTTATTATTTGCTTCAGCAGCAATAATTCCTGATACATGGGTTCCATGACCGTTATCATCCATTGCATCATAACTATTGTCTATAAAGTTATAGCCTTTATCTAGTAATACTCTATTTTTTAAATCAGGATGCGTGTAATCTATTCCTGTATCTAAAACTGCTACTTTTACTTCTCTTTTCTGATTTATTAAAGGCCATGCTTTGTCAGCTTGTGTATAGGAAATATCCCATTCATATTTATAACCGGGGTCATTTACAGCAGTACTATTATTTTGATTTATCTCTCCTAATTTAAAATCTTTTTTTACAGGTGTTCTTTCTATTGGTTTAATAATCTCTATATTTTTAGGTGTTTCAACGATTTGAGTTCCTCTTGTTCTGTCAGTCCTGTCAAGAATATCTTGTCCCTGCATATTATGTGATATTAAAATATATCCCCCATTAGGCAATCTTACAATTTGAAGATGTTTTAATCTAATTAGAAAGTTGCTCGAATCTGAGTTTATTGATACTTTTTCTAAATCATTAATACTATTTGAGCTGCTATCATATCCTATATTATTTTTTATATGCGAATAGGGCGATAAGGAACTTACTGCAAATAATATTGATGCTGCTGTTATTCCAGCAATAATTTTTCTCACCATGAAAACCTCCTTTGAGCTTATATTACCAATGGATTAGTACATATTGATATTAGGCAATTATATCATTGGTACACTCTGTCAAACTTATTATTATGTACCTATAATACATAATACTTGTGTAGATATTATGTAGATTATTTTAGTTAACAATTATTTAATAATTAAATTCTTTAGTTGGGAATATAGATAATAAAGCTAAAGCCACAATCTGATTTTTATGCTGTAAATCAGATTGTGGTTTTTAACTTTATAGATATGAATTTGGATTAACGCATACTAAGTAAGGTCTACGGAGCTTAGTAATAGGGTATTAATTTTAATTTGGCTAACAATTGTCTAATTGTTAGTCATCCCTATGAATTTTCTTCTGGCTATCAGCTACTACAACAAACTTCATATTTCCTTGTATAAATTTTAAACTTCTTCTATGCTAACAACTTGATAACGTGTATCTATAATAGCACGCTTTATGTCATTGTCTTGAATATCCCTAACAGCTTCAATTATTGCAGTTTTGGAATCTAAATCAACAGTTACACTAGTTACCCCTTTAAGTTCCTCTAAATCTGCTTTCACGTGTTTAACACAATTACAACACTTCATTCCTTCTACTAGTATTCTTTTTTTCATGATTATTCCACCTTTCATTTTGTAAATTTATATTTCTATATTGAGGGCTTAAAGCCGTTCAATCTTAGTGCATTAGTTAAAATTGATACAGAACTTAAAATTATAGCAATTGCTGCTATTATCCGATTCGAAAGTGTTCCCTCGAATATATGTAATATCCCCATAGCCACTGGAATCTCTAATGTATTTATCCAAAGATCGAGAATAAGTTTTGGTTTATATTTCTTATGGTTTCTTACTTAAATCTGTAGCCGTAACTAAATGCAATTTATTCTTTTAAGGTTTATATGGGTATCCTTTCTCTATCACCCCCACCCCCTGTGGGTGTTACCTTAATTATAAATTATACCTTAATTTATTTCAATAGTATTTATAAAAATTATTTAGGAATTAAAAGGGGATGTCTCAAAATGATTGAAAAATCATTTGAAAGACATTCCTTTTTCTTTCAATAAATCATAAATACAATCAATTGACATTTTTATACTTTTTTCTTACAATGTAATTTTTAGGTGGATTTTTATAATAGAAAAACTTACTAAGCATAACCAGAGCACAGAGCCTAACATTTATAGTCTGCGCTTTTTTCTTCTCTACGACTATTAAATACTCCTTGTACCCATTAATCGTTTTCCTATCCAACCTTGAGATATCTTTACTTTTTGTGTTATAGTACCAGTTTATAAACTGTCGAATACATCTTGAATATGTCTTAATTGTACTAAAACTTTTATGTTCCTTGTATAACAAATACTTTTCAAATTCCTCTATCATATACATATCTCCTTTGCTATCGCTTAGGTTTATTACCTTGTATGAAAAATTATTTTACATATCAAAACGTTAAATATTTACGGAAAGTTTTACTCTATGGTCATAGGAGCTTGCAGAGCGAGTATGACCATTTTTATTTAACAAAGTAAAAAGCCTATTTGCAACTCGTTTTTTTGTTTCAAATAGGAATAAGCTGTCCCTTATTATTCTGAGACAGCCGCTTTTAAAGGCTTATTGCATTACTATATTTTTAATTAAGCATTTATATAAACAAAGTTGGATTTAACATACCGAAAACCATCGCAACATGTGCAACTACTAAAAAACCAGATATAAGCTTATAGTGAAGTTTCAATTTCTCCTCTTCTGATTTATTTTTGAAGAGAATTCCTAATTCCATAAGAGAAATAGGTAATAAAACTAATACTCCACTTAAATATGAACCTACTGCCGTAACATCTATCCAAGTATTCCATTTATTATTTATCGTTAATGGAATAACTGCTGTATTTAGCAAATAAATAAATATTCCTGTAAAGTAAAAGCCAAATACTATTCCTGCAAATTTATTTATTTGCTTAGCAATACCATCTGTTTGCCTGCTATAGATTATAAATAACTCTGATATAGTTAATGTTTCAGCCAAAATAACTGGTATAGCCATAAAAATTATTAAATGCCAAGGTTGGGCACTAGCTAATAAAGCCATATAATGTGTCATGTTATTCATATTGTTCTATACTTACGTAACGGTGAACGTAAGCTCCTCCTTTTTTTTACTTAATTTTCTTTAGCACTCCGTTATTTACTTAAAGATATTCTACATTTTCATATTTCCCATTGGCGGTGCCATTCTAACTACATCTGGACTAAGCATACCAAATATCATATTAATGTGGGCTACAATTAAGAATCCAACAATTAGCTTAAAATGAATCTGTGATCTCTCCTCTTCCGACTTATTTTTAAAAATTAGTCCTAAATCCATAAGTGCTATTGGCAATAAAAAGAGTACTCTGCTAAGATAAAAACCTAATGCTACAACATCTACCCATGTGTCCCATTGACCATTTATTGTTAATGGAACAGCTGCTGTTATAAATAAGTAAGCAAATATACCAGTAAAGTAAAGTCCACCTACTATCCCTACGAATTTATTTATTTTTCTTGCAATGCTATTATCTTGTTTGTTAGAAGGTTGGTTACCTTCTAGTGCTATTGCTATTTCACCTAAGGCTGCACCTCTCTTCTTTCTATTGAAAAGAACAATAAACTCTGTTATTGTCAATGTCTCAGCTAGGATAACCGGTATTGCCATGAAGGTAAATAGATTCCAGGGTTGATTCCCCATTATCAAAGCCATATAATGTGTCATACTATTCATAATTATTTACGCCTACGAAACGGTAAAACGTAAGCTGCCTCCTTCTCACTGCTATTTTTATTATCATATACCGCTAATTATAATTAGTTAGTTTCATCAAATACTGAATTTCACCTTGAATTTTTCACAGCTCCCCTCATAAAGGGGGTGTACAAGTTATATGTTTGATACTTTTGCACTAACTACAATAAATGATTTGTTCCGATTGTTGTGTCATATGCTACACCTATTGCATTATTTAATACAAATTTTGAATAAGGTTTAACATGTCCACACATTCCTCCTTTCCACACCTCTAAACAATAGATGAACTGTTAAATCCATACCAGTACTTGTCTTTAAGTCTCGATAAAATCGATCCTTTTAACTAATTGTTACATAATATAAATAAGCAATTTTGGTGCCAATAATCCTAAACAGTATTATTCCAATTTTATAAATGGCAAATAAATATCCACCTGAGTTCCTTTTCCCTCTTTACTCTCAATTTGCATATATCCTTTATGTTCTTCTATAATACTATGAGTTATAGATAATCCAAGTCCTGTTCCCTTTTCTTTTGTGGAGTAAAAGGGCTCAAATACTTTTTCTAATTTACTCTTATTTATACCAACCCCTTCATCCTTAAATGAAATAATATTCCATTGTTGTTTCCTGTATAGATTTATATAAATATTCCCACCTCTCGGCATAGCTTGGACTGAATTAAAAATGATATTTATGAATGCCTGCTTTAGTTTATCTTCATCGATACTTGAGGTAACATCATTTTCACAATTAAAGCTTATATTAACCTTATGTTGCTGTGCATACTTATTTACTATCATTATTACAGTATCTATAGTTATATTTAAATATTTAACTGTATTTTTGAAAATACTAGGTCTTGCAAAATCTAATAGTCCCTGTATTACTTTGTTAGCTCTATCTATCTCATGTTCTATAATCTCAAGCCCCTCCTTTGTTTCTTCATCTTCTACGTCCTTACTAATAGTCTGTGCAATTGTTTTAATAATTCCCAAAGGATTTCTAATTTCATGTGCAATTCCTGATGCTAGCTCACCTATTGCTGAAAGCTTCTCTGTTCTTCTTATATGTTCCTCCAACTTTCTAACTTGAGAAACATCTTCGATTATCAGCACCACTCCTTGTGATACATCAAGTAGATTTTTAAGAACGTAAGAATGTATTCTAACAGGAACTTTAGCTCCATTCTTACCAATGCTATATGTTTCATAACCTATAATATTTTTATTAAAATCTAAAGCATCTTTTAAGAGAATCTTAACTACCTCTTTATCTTCAAAAAATTCGTATATATGTTTATCATAGCTATCCTGATAGTCTAATATGTCTTTGCCTTCTTTATTAATTGAAGTAATTTTTAGATTTTTATCAACGGCAATAACACCATTTAAAATGCTGTCTAAAATATTTTTTGTATAATTTTCTAGGGTTGTAATCTTTGCAACTTGATCTTCTAAAAGCTTTTTCACTTTAAATTCTTTTTCTACAAGAGTTCCTGTTATACATGCAACAACCATAAACATAATTATTTCAAGTACCTGATTCACAATATTTGTATCTGTCACTCTAAAATACAGAAAAAGATGTGGAACATAAAGCAATATAATAATACTAAATGATATTATTGCACCCTTTAATCTAAACCTAAACGCTGATAATATTATAGGTATATAATATAACCTTCTGTAAAAATCATGGAGCTCTCCCTTAGAGTACATTGTTAAATAAAGCATTAAAGTAATCACAATAATACTACATCCTATAAATATTTTTGTTTTAATAGTTGATTTCATTTTCACACCTACCTTTTATTTATCTTGACTGTGTTATTTGATACACCTCTCTGTGTTATTTGCTCATTTAATTAATTGGTTCATATATTTCACAGCAAATTTAACACCAAGCATTTTTATTAAAAAATTAAAACAACCAGCTTATACAACCAGTTGCTTTGATTCCTTAATATTGTATTTCTCCATCCTATATAGCAAAGTATGTCTTGTGATTCCCAAAAGCTTCGCTGCTTTAGTTCGATTATTATTAGCTTTTTTAAGTGCTTGTACTATAAGGCTTTTTTCAACTTCATCCAGATTAATTCCTTCATCTGGGATTGCAAATTCTGTGGATTCACTACTGTTATTTAAAATTTCTTTTGGTAGATCCGCAATTTTAATAGTTTTTCCATCATTTAAAATTACAAGTCTTTCAATGAAATTCTCTAGTTCTCTTATATTACCTATCCATTTATAATTTACAAGTGCTTCTAATGCCTCAGCCGAAAACTTTATCTCGCCTTTTTTTATATTGATGGAATAACGGTTTATAAAAAATTTTATAAGGGATGGTATTTCTTCCTTTCTTTCTCTTAGTGGAGGAATTTCTATAGGTATCACGTTTAGTCTATAGAATAGATCTTCTCTAAATTCTCCTTTTTTCACCATATCCAAAAGATTTCTATTAGTTGCTGCCAGTATTCTTACATCCACTTTAATGGTGTCATTTCCTCCAACTCTTTCAAATTCTTTCTCTTGAAGAACTCTAAGAAGTTTAACTTGAATTGAAGGTGGCAGCTCTCCAACCTCATCTAAAAATAGGGTTCCTTCATCTGCAAGTTGAAATCTTCCAATTTTTTTTGAAACTGCACCTGTAAAAGCGCCTCTTTCGTGCCCGAAAAGCTCACTTTCAAGAAGATTTTCGGGCAGGGCTCCACAATTTATCTTAACATATGGTTTGTTATTTCTATTACTGCCAAAATGAAGAGCATTAGCGATTAGCTCCTTTCCAGTACCACTTTCTCCAGTTATTAGCACAGTTGCATTACTATCTGCAACCTTATTTACTATATCTAATATGCCTTTCATTTTTTCACTTTTATAGATTATAGTTTTTCCTGATTTACTATTAAGCTCTTCTGTAAGCAATTCTATTTTCTCCTGCATATTACCTATGTTAAGTGCGTTTTTTATTATTATTTTTAACTCATCAATGTTAAAGGGCTTTGATATGTAATCTATGGCTCCGAGCTTCATTGCTTCAACAGCACTTTCCATTGTTCCATGTGCTGTAATCATTACAATGGGAATATTAAGATTTTTGTCTTTAACTTTTCTTAGTACTTCCATACCATCTGCTTTTGGCATCTTAAGGTCAAGTAATATTAAATCTATATCATTATTTAGAACTATATCAATAGCTTCTAACCCATCAGATGCTGTAGTTATTTTATACTCCTCATTCTTAAGTGCTTTTTTTAAGGCCCAAAGCATATTTTTTTCATCGTCAGCTATTAATATCTTTTTAATCTGAATCTCCTCCTAATTTAAACAGATAATATAATAGTTTCTCTATTCGTCAAAAAACTTTTGCCGCCTCCCTCTGCAGGGGCGGTAAAAGCTTTTTTTAATTACTATTGAATTTTTAGTCCAATAGAGATTTTAATATAATTTAAATTTTCAATTATCTTTTTTATAGCCATTTTTATCGTACTACGTGTTTCTTTCAAATTCATTGGCACAGTTTTGACTACAAAAATAATATGTCCTGCCATTTATCTCCCTGGATATAGAATCTGCCTTTGATACAAACATGCCACATACAGGGTCTTGATCAGTATCTATACTCATACTTGTTGTTTTTCCAGTATATGCTACATTGTCTTCTTCGTGCTTTTTGTGATTTGAATAATCTTTATGACCGTTTCCGCAGCAACCGCCTCCATGTGAATCATGTTGTCCGCTATGACTTGAATGTCCCCCTCCACAGCAGCCTCCCCCTCTGAACATCATGTATACCATCAATCCGAAAAATAAAATATACCACCAGTTATCTGCTAAGAATCTCAACATAAACACCTCTCTTTAATATATAATCATATTCTAATTGATCGAATTTTTATTGTTTACACATAGTATAGAACAAAGTTATGTAGATAAAATGAAGAAATTTAAATTGTTGATTTTATAAAAAGCAGTACAAAACCCCTTTGTATTATGGTTTCTCGTGAAATCCATTAAATCACAAAGAGGTTTCTTATTTTATTATTAAATTATAATCCTACCCATCTCTTAGAGTAGTCTTTTTTAGAAGACGATATTATTAAATACCTATTTTGAACATAATCGATATTAATAATCCAATAATCACAGCTAAGTGATATTTTAATCCGACTTGACCTATAAGCCCCATTGTTTTGCCTTTTGTAGAGATACTCTTATCATAGGATAAAAAATTAGAAATTGACCTATAAGGAAATAATAAAACAACGGCTACTAATACAATAATAGGATAAATGCCTATTATCATTAAAATAAATGTTAGTACAAGTAACATTATTACATTAAAAATCCACAGCTTCTCAGAATTTTTAATTCCTATCAGTATGGGCAATGTCTTTCTACCAACTTTTCTATCTTCTTCTATATCACTTAAATTATTAGACAGTAATATGGTACCAATAAATACTGCAGTAGGAATTGCTATCAGTACTGTATTTAAATTAAATGTGCCAGAATGAATATAAATAACCGTTGTTGTTATACCTATCCCCATGGTTACTCCAGATACAATTTCACCTATTGGAGTATATGAAATAGGTAAAGGCCCACAAGCATATAAAATTGAAATAATTTCACCAATAGCTGCAACTATCAAAATATAATAACTTGTTTGGCTAGCTATAAAAATACCAATTAGAAAAGCAATGAATTGATATACCCATATAATACCTAAAACTTGTTTTGGGGTAACCTCACCATTTACTAGAGCTTTTTCATTTCCTTTTTCTTTGCTATCTGCTCCACTTTTAAAATCAAAATAATCATTAATCATATTAGTAGCACTCTGAATCAATATCATGGAAATTGATAACAATATAAGATAAATAATATTAAACTTTCCAAAAGCATACCTTGAATAAACCGTACCTAGCACTACAGGGACAATTCCTGCAACAAGAGTTTTTATATCCATAAGCTTTATTATTGTAGGAAAGCTCATTTTCTCACCTCTATTTCCTTAAGGACACCTTTAAACTATGGTAACTAGTCTTTATCTAACTTAACAATAGCATTTGTAACTGTTAAATGTAAGATTAGTATATTATTTTTATCTTCCTTTTTCTTCATCACCTATATGTGGCTCAAGGGATGATTTACTTTCTACTTTTACATTTTAAATTACATTTACTACAGTTACAACTATCTGACGATTTCTTCCTAATTAATGGTTTCTTTTTAATATGCCTATAGAAAATATACACTGAATAAACAATAATAGCTAAAATGATAATTGTTTTAATATCCATTTTACTGTTCCCCCTCTTTGCAATAAACTTAAAATTATAGGATAGTTTTATCCTATTTACCCAACACATTTACTTCGCCTTTAATTGCAGTATAATTAAATATTTGTTTAAATAATTCTCTTGCTACAGGAGCTGAAACTTCTCCAGCATAATAGTTTGAACCCTCTGGTTCATTTATACTTACTAAAAGGGTTATTTTAGGATCCCCTGCTGGGGCCATGCCTGCAAAGGAAGACATGTATTTTCCTGGAGCATACTTGCCGGTTGCAGGATCCGCCACTTGAGCAGTACCTGTTTTTCCAGCAATATCAAGTCCCTGCACAAATGCGTTTTGACCTACACCTTCTGTAACAACCTTTATTAAATCCTGTCTTAAGGTTGATGCTAGATTTGCATCAAAAACATTCTTTTTACCATAGTCACTATAGATTTTGTCTGTAACCATTTTATTCTTATCATCAAAATGGACAATATCTTTCATAACGTGAGGTCTTATCCATGTGCCACCATTAGCTATAGCATTAAAAGCTGCCATATATTGAACCTGTGTAACTCCAACCCCTTGTCCAAAAGCCAGTGTAGCTAAATCTACATCATTTGTTTTACCTGGATTTCTTAAAATACCAGAAGATTCTCCAGGTAAGTCTATACCGGTTTTTTCACCAAAGCCCATCTTTTGGGCAAAGGCTATAAGTTTGTCCTTACCTAAATTAAGTCCTAATTCCACAAATCCTACATTACAAGAGTTCTTTATTATATCAACAAAGTTTTGTTTACCATGACCATCTAAGTTCCAACAGTGAATCACTGTATTACCAATCTTTATACTTCCATTATCTATATATGTATCATTTAGCCCAATATTATTTTCTAGTGCTGAAGCTGAAGTTATAACTTTAAAAATAGATCCTGGTTCAAAGTTGTCTTGAACAGAAGCATTTTTCCAAAGTTTTTGAACATCTTTAGAATTGCTTGAAATATTCAATTGATTATTGAGATCCAGACTTGGCTTACTTGCCATTGCTAATATTTCACCACTTTTAGGATTCATAACTATAATATTAACTGCTTTAGCTTTATTATCCTCTAAAGCTTTTTGTGCAGCTTTTTCAACATAATCCTGAATTGTTTCATCTATTGTTAGAACAACATCTTTCCCATCTACAGGCTGTACATATTCTGGATTATTATAAGGCAACGGGTTATTATATACATCTTTTTCATAAGTCATATTACCTGAGGTTCCTGAGAGCTCTTTATTATAGCTTAATTCAACTCCAGAAACACCAATATCATCAGAATTTACATACCCTAATACACTTGATAGAAAATTGCCGTTTGTATAATATCTTTTAGGATCTGAAGACACAATTATACCTCTAATATTTAAAGCTTTGATTTTATCAATTTGAGCTTTTTCTACTTGTCTCTTTAATACGGCAGAACTAGCTGGCAGACCATTAGGTAAAATTGTATTTAATATTTTATTTACACCATCTGGTTTCATGTTAAGTATTGATGCTAGCTTATTAGCCAATTCATCAGAAGTCATAGTATTATCGTTCAAAGTTTGTCTTAAAGTTTTCAAATCTAAATCTATCCTATATACATCCATGCTTACAGCTAATTCATTTGCGTTTCTATCAAGTATTCTTCCTCGTTTCGCATTAATCTGCAGTTCACTTTTTTGTTGTTCCTCAGCAATAGCTTTATATTTTGGGGATATTACTGCCATTACATAAAATAGTCGTCCCGCAAGTGCTAAGAACAATGTGCATATAAATATCAAAATGCCAATAATCCTACGTTTATTAATAAAAATTTTTTTCTTCATTTTAGTGCCTCTTTAATGACTCCAATATAATCTTTATAAACTTTTTAGCTGTTTATTAGTCCTCTATATACTATAGACGATTAATGTGTAGATTTTATGAAGATACTACCTAAAATGTATTCATTCTACATAATTAAAGACGTTAACATATCTCTACATACATTGCCAGATAAGCTAACGTCTTTATCTCAGTCTATAATTTTTATTATTGAACTAAATTGCTTATATCTTTACTATAAAATTAATTTGGACTAATTACTGCCTATATCAAAGATCTTCCAACCAGCATAAGAAATACCCCATACTATCACAAATAGTCCTACTAATATATATCCGGCAGTATTAAAATTTAGATTTTGTATTAAAGTAGCAAAACCATTATTTAATCGAAATATAGGTATTAATAGCTGCGCCATCTCAATAAATCCAATGAACAGAGCAGCAATTACTGAGAGCCCAGTTATAGTGAGATTATAATAAACTTTACGTAATGGAGTTGCAAAAACCCATTCATATGCTGTACACATAAAGAAGCCATCTGCAGTATCCATTAGACTCATTCCAGCAGTAAATAATATAGGAAAGGCCAGTGTTGCTAAAATAGGTATAGCATGACTTGCCGCAGTAGCTGACGTTGCCAAAAGAGATACTTGAGTTGCAGTATCAAAGCCCAATCCAAACATAAACCCTAATATATAAACATGCCACCCTTTGCTAATCGAACTATAAACTATTGCAGTTAAACGATTTATAATCCCCTTAGAATTTTCATAATTTATTGTCTCTTCATCATAGGTACCACGTCTTAGCTTTAAAAAAGTTTTAAAAATATCTTTCCACATAAAAAGGTTGACTAATCCGATAACTATAAGGAATCCTCCAGAAACCGCTAGAGATATAGTGCTCCCGTATTTTTGAAACTGTGGTAGACTATTTTGTGTCCACTTTACTGCACAAACAGTGACAACTGCCATAATTATTACTACTGTGGAATGTCCAAAAGAGAAAAGAAATCCTACTCCTTTGGGGTTTTCTCGCTGTTGTACCAATTTACGAACAGTGTTATCGATTGCAGCAATATGGTCAGCATCAAAAGCATGCCGTAAACCTAGTGTATATGATAGTATTGCCATACCTAATATTTGGGGATAACGATGAATACCAGTCATTAGTAATGCTATACCTGTGATATGTAATGCAGCTACAGCTAATACATATCTGATAAAACCAGAATAATTTTTATTCACGACATTAGATTTTATAATTTCCATAAAATTTACCATCCTTTGCATAAAAATTTCTATATAAAGAGCCTCTTAACATTAATAATGCTAAGAGGCTTGATGGCAACAATAACTATAAATAGTTAACATTGAAAATACCCCCTATCATCCGTAGAGTTTATATTATAAAAATATAGGCAGGTCTCCTGACTTAAGTATCATAATTCTTATAAGCCTTCCCAAACTACTCCAGTGGCATCATTTATAAGAACTCCTCTTTTACAGTGGCGGGACCGTGAGGGACTTTCACCCAACTTCCCTTTTAAGCAGTTTCCAAACTGCACCTATATCTAAAATATTAAATTTTAATGTTTCTAAAATTCATGACATTTTTTATATTATATACTTTTGATGTGAAGATTTTATGAAGATGATATGTAATTTAGTATAAAATTTACTTTACTAAACTATTTTAGTTATTTAATAAAATAAAAGATAACAATGATTATACCAGCGTTAAGAATTATTCATAACATACAATAGTATTTTCGCAAATATCATTTTGAGACTTTTTAATATTTTTTCTCAAAACGAAACCAAAACAGTATCATTTTGAAACTTTTTCACTATTTTAGTCCTTATTAGCTCATTTTGGAATGGAATAAATCTTGCTTATATATTTATTAATTAAAATATACTAAATGTTTTTACATGATTCAAAGGAGGATTTCAATATGAAGTTTCAGTTTAAAGAACAACCAGCATGGCTTTCTTATGGGATCGTAGTAATCGCACTACATATCATAGGAATAGCACTCCTACTAATTAACGCTCACAGGTATCCTCAGATAATTGGATTTGGTTTCTTAGCATATACTCTTGGATTGAGGCATGCTTTTGATGTAGACCATATAGCTGCAATTGATAATACAGTTCGTAAATTAGTACAAGACAAGGAAGATCCTGCAGGGGTTGGATTTTTCTTTTCAATAGGTCATTCTACTGTCGTGTTTGTGATGGCTGTTATAACTGCTTTTTCAATTAAATGGGCTCAAAATAATATTCCTCAGATAAAAGAAATTGGTAGCCTAATTGGCACTACAGTTTCTGGTATTTTTCTTGTACTCATTGGTGTTCTAAATCTTTATATATGGTTTGACATTTATAAAATATTTATTGGCACACGTAGAGGAGAATATAACGAAGAAAATCTAGACAAACTTCTACTAAATCGTGGTTTTATATCACGTCTTTTAGGATCATTTTATAGATTTATTAATAAAAGCTGGCACGTATATCCATTGGGTTTTCTATTCGGTCTTGGATTTGACACAGCTTCTGAAGTAGCACTATTTGCCGTATCTGCAAATGCTGCAACTCAATATGTACCAATTACATTTATAATATCTTTACCTATCATTTTTGCTGCTGGAATGAGCTTAATGGATACAGCAGATGGAATATTTATGACTACTGCATATAATTGGGCATTTTCAACACCTATACGTAAAATATATTATAACTTGTCTGTTACTGGAATATCTGTGGTAGCTGCATTATTTATAGGCTTTATTGAGCTAGCTCAAATATTAACACCTAAGCTTGGTTTAAATAGCGGCTTTTGGAGATGGATACAAAATCTTAATTTTGGTAGTATGGGTTACTTATTAGTTGGATTGTTTATTATTTCATGGGGTATATCTTATCTAGCTTGGAAAATGCTACGCCTAGAAACTGTATAATAAAAAAACAAGCATACTTCTATAGCTGAACAGAGCTAGAAGTATGCTAAACTTAATTTTAAAAGTATTAGTTAAAATTTATATCTTAAACTTCTGTACCAAACTATTCAACTCCTCTGCTAATTCTGCTTGTCTTTGGGCTGATTTAGCCACTTCTTCAATTGCATAACTTGTTTCATCAACACTGTTTAGTATTCCTTCAGAACTTGATGCAGATTGTTGTGCTGTGGTTGAAACATTTTCAATAGCTGAACTAGTTTGTTCTATGGAGTTTAATATATGTGCGGTACCACTTGCTATTTCTTCTGACATGGCCTTTATGAAAGCAGCATCTTTCTCATATTTTTCTGCAGTTTCTAAAAACAGTTCATAATCTGGATTTACATTATTATCAATAAAAGCTAGTATATCTTGTGTATTATTAGATAAATTATTAAACGCTTCATTTACCTGTGTTATAACATTCTGAATGCTTGAAACATTACTTGCCGACTGCTCTGCAAGCTGGCGTATTTCATCCGCAACTACTGCAAATCCTCTCCCCATTTCTCCTGCTCTTGCTGACTCAATGGCAGCATTAAGTGCTAAAAGATTAGTTTGAGAAGCTATATTTGCTATAGAATCTGCCATAACCTTGATTTCCTCAACAACTTTTCCATCTTCTATAGCCTTAACTATATTAATTTGCTTTTCTTTATATATTTTTTGAGAGATATCAATGGCCTTTAGTCCTTTATTCTTTATTTCAGTTGCACGAGATTGTACTTCATTTGACGCTCTATCACCATCTTTAGCCTTGTCTGAAAGCTCCGTCGTATTTGAAGTTATCTCTTGAATTGAGGCATTGACTTCCTCTGAAGTTGCACTTAAATCTTCTGTTCCAGATGATATTTCCTTAGTTGCATCATCAATATTAGTCATTTTTGTAGCGATTTCTTCTATAGTTGCAGATATTTCTTCACTGGAGCTACTTATGTTAGTAGAACTTGAAATTATTGTAGATATTAAATTACGAGTATTTTCAACAGCTTTATTTAAAGCTTCAGAAAGCTTACCAATTTCATCCTGTGCATAAACATCAATTCTCTTAGTTAAATCGCCATTTCCTAAAGCATTCGCAAATATAAGAACCTTATTTATTGCTTTTGACAAAGATGTTGATATTAATATTCCTAGCAGTATAGCAATGATAAAACCGAATATTACGATAGAAACCATAGTATTAAATGCTGTCTTATATATTGTTTTATTAGTTTCGTTAGCTTCTTGAGCTTCTTTTAAATTTAAGTTTATAAGCTCATTAATGCTGTCAAAAGTCTTTTGTCTTGCATCTAGCACCATATTGAAAGCCATCTGAGCTTCATCATATTTGTTTGAGTCTATTAATTCCATAAAATTTTTACGTGCCATCATGTAATCATCATGATTTTTATTAAATTTGGTTAATAGTTCCTTCTCCTCACCAGTTGCATTAGTATCCGTTATCCCTTCTGATATGGACATATCCTCTTCTGTTAATTTATTTATTTCATCTACTATTTGCTGCTTTTTTGACGAGTCTTTTATAGTTAGAAGATATACTAAATCGGAGTGTATCTGTAGAAAATTTTCTTTTAAAGCCCCTACTTTTCTAATATGTAATAGATTATC
Organism: Clostridium magnum DSM 2767; assembly: GCF_001623875.1. Classification (GTDB taxonomy): domain Bacteria; phylum Bacillota; class Clostridia; order Clostridiales; family Clostridiaceae; genus Clostridium_AM; species Clostridium_AM magnum. The sequence continues at coordinate 1,223,391 of NZ_LWAE01000002.1, forward strand.
CTCATACATTGAAGTTGAATTTATATTTACCTTTTTTAATTTCATTATTCCTATAGTTCCTACCACTGCCATAAGAATTGATATCAATAAAAAGCAGCTTATAAGTTTTGGTGCAATTTTTAAGTTTTTAAATGTTTTCATTTGTATTCCCCCATAGAATTTATATATTCACAATAAATTCTCCCATATTTTTATTTTTCCAAAGAGACAAGTTTCGATATATGACACTATTTCCATCCGTGTACTTATTGGACTTTGCAGTAATCATACATCAAAAAAATCAATAATGTTATAAAGTAAAATACTCTACTTTTATATCTCGTATGTAGTAAGATATTCCTTTAGATGTAATAATTACAATCACCATTATATAAGAGTATTCCTTATTCCATAAGTAAGTTTGTTTCAAAAACCAATATATTTTTCTACTTATGAATAATTATATATTTATGTTGTGAAAATATTATGTAGATTTTTAACGTAAATAAACAAATTGGAATTAGTTTTATAATAGACTTTAAATTAAAGAACCTAGATAGAGTCGTGACAAATTCCAGTCCATATCAAAGGGCAATGCTCTATTGACTAATTTAATATATCACTGTTGAAAATTACAAATGCTACTGTAGAAAAATGAACCATAAAGAGAATCCCCAATATTATATGTGTCTAGTATTTGGGATCTTCTTCAAATAAGGGTGTTCCCCTTATCATATCTAATGCGTTATTAAAAATCATATTATATTTCTCCTCACCCTAAATGTGTTTTATCAGATTATAATCCTGATTTATGAAGGAAATATGAAGATGAAAAAAATAACAGGTATTAGCTACCTGTCATATTACAAATTTATCTACTTTTATTTTTGTATCTTAATTTATAATGCTTAATTTTTTCATGGTCATTTTAACTTTTCATTCCTAAATACTTGAGAATACCTGTAGCAATTGCCTCAGCATATTTATTTTGGTATTCCGGTGTATTTAAAACCTTTTCCTGATCAGGATTACTTATAAATCCAATCTCTGTCAATATAGCTACAGCATTTGTATTCTTTAATACATAGAATCCGTCAGTCTTTACACCTCTGTCCGCTACTCCTGTTGCCTGTACTAACTGCTGTTCCACTGATTTTGCTAATTTTTCCCCTTTTAAACTACCTTCAAAATAATAGGTTTCTAATCCGTTAACACTTGGCACATCTGCACTATTAACATGTATGGCTACAAAATAATCTGCATTAGCCTTATCCGATATATCACATCTTTTTTGAAGATCAGCTCTTTCTTCGGATGGCCAAACCACATCATCAGACGTTCTTGTATAGATAACATTTATCCCATTTTTAGATAGTATTTCCCCTACCTTTAACGCTATAGGCAATGTAATGTTTTTTTCTAAAACTCCTGTAGGACCAACTGCTCCAGAATCATATCCTCCATGTCCAGCATCAATAGTTACAGTTATTGGAGCTTGTCTTTTAATTTGACTTACTGTTGTAAATTTCATCCTTACTGGTTTTGATAAGTTTTTTCCTGTAGAAGATTGCACCCCTTTTGTTACAATTAATGTATAATTTTTTCCATATTCATAATTGTCTGTTGGGGAAACTATTATAGATTTATTATCATCTCCTATACTAACATTTATGTTAATAGCATTATTATTTTCATCCTGCACCAAAACATTATTATTATTTATTGTATTGCTATTTAAACTATTATTAAACTTTACAGTTAATATCTTATTTATTGCAACAGGACTAATTTTAGAGTTAGTATTCACATAATCTGTATCACTTGCTGCCAAACATTTACTAGAAACAGAAAGTATTAAAAATAATATTGAGAAAGCGAATAATGCAATCCCTTTTATAGACTTCAAGTTCATTCCTCCTAGTATTTTTATTTAAAAGTAGTTTTTAAATTATTATTTTAGTATCCTAGCTGTTTGATAATTACCGAGCGAAAAATTTACCCCATCCATAGTATAAAATTCACGAATATGCCCTGTTATTAATAAATATGTATATATGGTGGTTTGTTCATTAAATAAAAAAATTAAATTATTTAGTTGAAACTGGTATCTTGCTTAATACCTCTACGCCATCACTCCTTCCTCTATATTTTTTAACTTGATTAAATATCTTGTATAGTATATCTGTATACCACTCTACAAGTTCATATTTTTACAACTTTAAATTTATTTATAAATAATCTATAATTTATCAAATTCTGTTATATTATATATAACTAATATGTAGATTTTATGAAGATAATGTACAAATTAGTACAAAAGACCTTAATTGGTTGGGTGTAAACTTGAAATAGTGTAAATAAAATTGTGATTTTAGAGTTCTGCAGCGTTCCTAAAATCACAACTTAATTTTAGTCTACTTCAAATTCTCCTATCATCCCTGCATCCTCATGTTCTAGGATGTGACAATGGTACATAAACAATCCTCAAAGTTCCATCCATCATTTGTCTACCACTATAGGAAATGTTACCGTTGCTATCAAATAACCTACCTTGAACAATTAATGGAATATTATTCACAACATAATCTTTAGGAATACTTAAACTTTTGGAAATCTCATCCTTACATACAATAATCCAGCAAGAACTTTATTTGCTGATCCTTCAGTTTTACCGTCTAAGTGCGGTATCAAGAAAATTAAAATTGATATAACCTGAAAAGTGGATGCGCAAAATAAAATATATCTCTTTTTTCCACGCTTAAAAACATATATATTTTATTTACATACTTCTTTAAAAAAATATAAATAATAATATAAATAATAATGTTAATATATTAGTGGAGGTGTTCTCTAATGGCAACTTTAGAAAATTGGGATAAGTGGAAAGAAACCTTAGGAAAAGCAGTTAACATGGGAGAAACTATAGGTATGTCTGATAAAACTATAAATAATATAGCTGAAAAAGTAGGTACATTTCTATCAAATCATGTAGATCCACAAAATGATGAGGAAAGACTACTAAAAGAATTGTGGGATGTAGCAGCAGAAGATGATAGAAAAGTTTTAGCCAAATTGATAGTAAAAATCACGGATAAATAACATGAACTTACTCTAGCATTTAAAAAGTATCATATTATAAACAGTCTTGAAATTGTTGCCTATACATTAAAATATAATAGACAGGTAAGCATTTGTTTATGTACCTTACCTGTCTTTAACACTTTTTAAAACGCTATGAACATTACAGTAGAAAAATTATAATATTAGGTCATAAAGTATACAAATGAGAATAAAACTTAGTAAATACATGTATTTACTAAGTTTGCAATCTTGAATAATATCTTATAATCATCTCCAAATCTTCCTAGGGCACTATAATTTTCATATAAACTTGAAAATAGTATATATCTTAGAGATACACAATCTATATTAGAAAAGGAAGGTCTTTTAAGCTGAGCGATAATTTCCTTTTCACGCAGATTTGGGGCAACTAGGAAAAAATTATATTGTTTATCACCAAGTGAAGATGCCAAATCAACTAAACGTAAAATACCAGAATAAATAGAAGTACTCTTCTCTATTTCGAAAGCACATTCAATTTGTTCTATATCTTTATTTATCCAAATAACATCAATTAAAGATACTGTTTTAGTTACATCCTTAGGAAGGTTTAGAGATGGTAGTGCTGGTAATGTCATGAATTCAAGACTTTTACCATCTAGTGATTTTGTACGGTCATTTGTAGCAACAAAAACGTTGTATCCAAGACTTCTCCCCAGCTCTGTTAAAATTAATTGAATTCTAAGATGTTCAGATTCTTCTTTAACTTCATTTAACACTTCTATATGTCTTTTTTTTAATGCCTTCTCCAATTTATCTTTTTCAAATTTTAATGCATTTTCCCAATTTTCATTAAGTGCAATTTTCCCAATTCCCACATCAAATAATAAACCTGAAATGGCTCCTAGATCCTTTGATAATTCAGGATTCAACTCTCCATTAGCCTTTATAATAATTTCCCTCATTTCTAAATAATGTTGCCAAGACCCTAATTTCTTCTTATCTGAAAATATAGCATTGAACCCTTTTACCATCGCTGTATTAAATGGTGGCATTAATGTCGGATGTAGGAAATAAAGAATATTTGCAACAGCTGGCCCTAACCCTTTAATTTTATATTCATCTAATTTTATAATCTCCTTTATTATTTTATCTGCGTTGTTTGCAGATAAACAATTTTCAAGAAATTGACCAAATATCCTCTTATTTTCTTCATTCTCATAAATATCAGGTATTCTAAGTTTAGGTTTCCAATAAAAAGGATGAGCAGCTCCTTCAAAGACTTGCTTTTGTTCAGTAATGCAATTTAGAACAACCTCTAAAGGTGATCCTTTAAAATCATTTCCAAAGGTACCGCTTTTTATGGAAGCTATTATATCTCTAACCCCTCTCCTAATAGAGCGAAAAGCTTTCATTCTAATATCATTGTAAATAAACCAAGTATTATACACAGACTCTTGATCTTGTTTATATTGTCTTGTTAGTTCAATTAGATCCTTTATATTCATGTTTTCCTCCAAAATTTGTTGAAATACAACAGATTTATTCTTTTCATTTTTACCCCATCTCTATGTTAGGTATATTATACAAAACTCTTATGTAGATTTTATAAAGATAACGTAATTATTATGTATGATAAGTTTATTTATAACGCTTCTAAATATTAATCCATATAATATTAGTCTTTAATATATTTAGGAGAGATATTGAAATGGTTATTACTCCAGAATTATGTTGAAAATGATCATGCCTTCAAACTTGTATTTAAATATGAAATTTCTAGTATAAAGATATTAAAAGATCCTTCACTAGCTTTCGGAGAAGCTTATATTAATGTAACCATTGATTTTAAAGGCAATCTTGAACAAATTGTTGAAACAGTCTACGAAATTAAGACTCCTTTGAAATATATAGAATAGTGTATCGCATACAATATTAAAATTTTTTCAGTGTTATGCTAAACGTTAATTTAACAAAGTAAAATTCTATTTAATTATATAAAAATTTTATAGTATAATAATTAATGTTAACTTTTATACGAGGAGAGGTTTAAATGTTCGATGTTGATACATGTGTGTGTTTTATTACGAATAAAGTTGCTAAAAAAATGGCAGATAAGATGAATGAAAGATTAGTTTTAGTTGGTTCAACCAGAGTTCAATGGCTTGTTATGTATTACTTGTTAAGAGATGGTAGAATGAGTCAAAGTGACCTAGGTGAAAAAATGGATATAAAAGATTCAACTGTTGTTAGACTAATAGATAGAATGGAAAAGGAACAATTTGTAGAAAGAGTTAAAGATAAGAAAGATAGAAGAGTTACTTATGTGTTGCTAACTGAAAAAGGCAAAAAAAGAATTGAGGAATTACTCCCAATTGGAGAGGAAATGAGCAAAGTTTTTTCTAAAAGTATAAGTAATGAAGAATTTGAAATTTTTAATAAAGTTTTAAATAAGATGGCTGAAAATGCAGATGATTAAGAAAATATACATATTGCAAATCCTAATTGGGGCTACTGTACTGATGTTTTTTATTACAGTAGCCTTAATTAGTTATAAATAATATTTTTATAAAGTATTGCAATGCGTTAAAATACTTGCTATACTAACGGTAAGTATTGCAAGTATTTTAGTATAGGGGGAATTTATTATGGCAAAGAAGCCAAGGGAAATTTTAAATGAATTCATGGGCGGCTTACAAGAGGTAGGACAAACTAACGGTAAACAAGTAAATGCTTTCATGCACCTTTTACAAACTAATTACAAACCAGGAGCTATAGATACAAAAACAAAAGAATTAATCAGTGTAGCTATTGGGGCATACAATAGATGCGAATATTGTATAGTTTTTCACGTTTTCAAGGCTTTAGAAGCAGGTGCAAATAGAGAAGAAATAATGGATGCGGCTATGATTGCAGTAGCGTTTGGCGGGGGGCCTTCTATGGCATATACTGTAACTTTATTAAAAGATTCAATTGATGAATTTGAAAATGATTTCAAAAAAGATGCTTAAAAAAATATCCGTAGGTAGAGGAATTCTATCTACAGATTGTTACCTATATTTTAAAACGTTAAAGGAAGGTAAAATACCTGTTTATGTATTTTACCTTCCTTTAACGTTTTTATAAGACACTGTGAACATTATAGTAAATAAATAATCTAACAGCACCTATATGTAGATTTTATAAAGATAACATAATTATTATGTATGATAGATTTATTTATAATTTGAAATTTATAACGTTTCTAAATATTAATCCATATAATATTAGTGTTATTAATATATTTAGGAGAGATATTGAAATGGTTATTACTCCAGATGTCCCTACTCTCCCTTTTACCATGAAGAAAGGAGCAAAATATTTTGAATTAGTTGTTGAACCTGTTGAAAGAGAATTACTTCCGGGATTATTTATAAAAGGATGGGGGTATAATGGCAGCATACCAGGTCCCACTATTCAAGTATATCCTGGTGATTATGTGAATATTAGAGTTTACAATAAACTTCCTGAGGCCACTAGTGTACATTGGCATGGTTTAGATATTCCCGTTACTATGGATGGTGTTCCAGATGTTCAACCTACACCTAAAATTGAATCCGGTTCTTATTTCGATTACAGATTCAGAATAGTTAACCCTCCAGGGACCCATATTTATCATACTCATCATAATTCTGCTAAACAACAAATGATGGGCCTTACAGGTGGATTTATTATTTTAGATCCAAAGGAAGAATACAATAAAAAAATTAGCAGAGATTATTTTATACTTTTACAAGAATTCAAAATCCCTGATTTGCCTATGAAAGTAGTAAAACAAGGTGTCTATGATATTGATCCTCATAGTCATGAGTTCAACTTTTCTACAATGAATGGAAGGTGTTTTCCATTTGTTACACCACTGAATGTAAGATGTGGAGAACGAATAAGAATCAGATTGGCCAACTCCATGGAAAAATCCCATCCTATTCATATCCATGGGCATCAATTTTCTGTAACTGCTTCTGACGGTAATAGTATAGATCCTCAAAACAGAATGATAAAAAATACCATCCATGTATCCTCCGGTGAAACTTGGGATATTGAATTTATAGCTAATAATCCCGGTATTTGGCCTTTTCACTGTCATATACCTCATCACATGTCTAATAACGGAACCGAACCTTCTGGTGGTATGTTTACAACAATCGTTTATTGTTAACTTAAAATCTAAATAAAATCATATTATCTCTAACGATATTTTGTACTAGTAGTAGATAATAATTAATAAAGCTTACTTATAAATATAATAAAAGATGAAACTTAGTATCTATCACTAAATTTCATCTTTTATTACATTTGCTATCTTCCCATCATAGATTTATGCATATTTACCATGTCTTGTCTGCTAACAGATTCCATCATCTTTGCCATTGGAGCATATCCATTGTTTTTCATTATATCAACCATTTTCTTATAGTCTTCATCTGTTAAGTTGCTCATAAATTTATTCATAGAATTAAAATCGTTATTTTCCATGGCTCTTGCTGCATCACTAAAGCCATTTTCTCTCATAACCTTTGTCATATTATTAAAACTACTTGTATTTTGATAACCCACATTCTCATTTACTTTATTAGAATTTATATAGTCTTTTCCTTCCGCATAAGCTACTGAAATTCCTCCTATAGCTAATATTGCTGTTGTCATCAAAATAATTAATTTCTTTTTCATAAGAATCTCTCCTCGTCTTTTATTTTCTCTTCTCTATGTTTTTATTATAAGTTTTAATTGTGTAGAAAATATGGAGAAGAAACCTTCGAGAAAAAAATATAAGGAGAAGTAGTTACTCCCCCTTCTCACCAATTTCACAAATTGTTCGTTTAGGAAATTGTACTATGAATGTACTTCCCTCTTCTTCTTTACTTTCCACACTTATTTTTCCACCGTGAGACTCTACTAAACTTTTAGTAATAGTCAGCCCTATTCCTGAGCCACCTGTATTTTTGTTTCGGGATAAATCAGTTCTATAAAACCTCTCAAAAATATAAGGTATATCTTTTTCTGGAATACCTATCCCACTATCTTCAACTTTAATGCAAATGCCTTCCTTTTCTTTCTTAAGCTCTACTAATACTTTCCCCTGGGATTTTAAATATTTATAGCCATTTGATAATAAGTTATGCATTATCTGCTTCAACTTATCCTTATCCATATACACCCATATATTTTTATCAATATTAGACATAATAGTATGATTGTTTTTTAAATATAAAGGCTCAAAGCTTAATATGATTTTTTCCAATTCACTTGATAAGTTGAATTTTGTCTTATTTAGTTTTGAATCTGCTTGCTCCAATTTTGCTAAATTACGCAGATTGTCTACTAAGCTTGTTAATCTTTCTATTTCATCATAAAAACTCTGAAGTCTCTCTTCTGTTGGTTCCCATATACCATCTATCAATGCTTCTACATGAGTTTTAAGCGTAGTAAGAGGTGTTCTAATTTCATGTGCCATATCAGAAGTCAATCTTTTCCTAAGCATTTCTTGGTTTTGTAAGGTTTCTGCTAAGTAATTTATTGAAGCTGAAAGTTCTTCTATTTCTTTAGTTTTACTTTTAACTTCTGAGCGAACAGCTAAATTTCCTTTTCTCATTTCATTAGCAGTTTTAGTTATTTTAACTAATGGTTTCGTAAGCTGTTTAGCTAAAATAAAGCTTACTCCTAATCCAAATATTAATGCTATGAAACCTGAAAGTATAAAGGAATGGTTTAATGTCATTTTGAAAGTCAGTGCCCCTTGACTTAGATATGAGGTTCCAAAATATCCAACAACTATTGTTCCAATATTTTTTTTATCTTTTACTAAAGGATGGGTCTCTTCCTTATATTCTCCTATATTCATATTAGAATAGTGCCCCATACCATTTTTCATCATGTTTCCCATCATTGATTCCATCATGTTTTTGTGCTGAAGATGAGAATTACCTGAATCAAATATTATATTCCCACTTGTATCTTTCACTTGGATATAAAGCTCTTCTAATACTGCATATCGTAATAGTTCGTCTTTATTAGAATTCGTAAATCCAGTTTTATCATTATATAAATCCTGAGCAGTAACTACGATTTTATTTACTTTATCTTTGTGCTCATCTACTAAATAATTATTGAACTTTTTTCCCACCATATAATTTGAAACAAAGCCTGCTATTAATATGGCACCTAATACAGCGAGAAGAAAGCCTACAGATAACTTTTTCATCAATGACATTTTCAATTTAGTCCACCCCACTCATTATAAACCTACAATATTTTAAATTATTATGTCTCTTGTTAATCTACAAATTTATACCCCATGCCGTATACAGTAATAATATATTTAGGTTCTTTATGATTATCCTCTATTTTTTGTCTTATATTTTTTATATGACTATCAATAGTTCTGTCAAAACCTTCATAGTCTACTCCAAAAGCCTTCTGCACTAATTGTTCTCTTGAAAACACCTGACCCGGATTCGTTAACAATGCTAACAATATCTTAAATTCATTAGTAGTTAAGTTTATATTCAGACCAGCTTTTTTTACTTTCATTTTATTTATGTCTACCTCTAAATCACCATTATTAAAGATCAGATAATCAGCGAGGGGACTTGACTCCCTGTATGACCTTCTAATTAGAGCCTTTACTCTTCCAACTAATTCACGAGCGCTAAAAGGCTTTGTTAAGTAATCATCTGCTCCAATAGCTAACCCTTCAATTTTATCATCTTCTTCTGATTTGGCTGTTAACATAATTATAGGCACATCAGATGTCGCTCTTATTCTATTACAAACCTCTTCTCCTGATACCTTAGGAAGCATTAAATCTAAAACTACTAAATGTATTACTTCCTCCTTAAATAATTTTAATGCTTTCTCACCATCCCCAGCAGTTAATACATTAAAACCTTCTTTCCTTAAATAGGCCTCCACCACTTCAACAATCTTGGGCTCATCATCAACTACTAATATTTTCTTTATATCACTCATGAATCAACACCTCTTTATCATAAAAATTCATTTTAACTTATTTATATTTTATCCTATTATCAATTGTAATTAGTCATAAATATAAATCAAACCCCCTAGCTCATAAAAACTAGAGGGTATATATTAGCTTTTTATTTCTTTTGTATTATAACAGTTCTTCTTTTTATATATTCTTCCTCACTAATTTCTCCCTTAGCAAATTTTTCATCAAGAATTTTTATCGCGCTGCTAGAGTTAACTGTATAATTTCTTACAAGTTTAATTCCAAGTACTATTAAACCTATAAATACCAATATTCTAATTCCCATCATTATAGGCATCCACGGGCTAAATCCAAAACCTGAGCCCCAAAATCCACAAAGCATATTAATTTCCTCCTAAAATATTAATTTTTTACTGTTCTTAATTTATTATTTGAGTTAATTATAGCTAGTAAATGTGGAGGAAATATGGAGATTTTGATTTTTGAAAATTCGTCCATACGCTCATAAATTTTCACATTATTTAACTCTACGAGCCGTTATATAGTCACTTCTGCTAATTGGTGAAATCTTAACTACATCTCCAGTACGAGGCGCATGTATCATTGCACCGTTACCCACGTACATACCCATATGAGTAGGGTTACCACCTTTACCAAAGAAAACTAAATCTCCTGGTTGCAATTGATCTTTTGATACACCTACTCCATCAGTTATTTGATCATATGTGGTTCTTCCTACAGAAATTCCAAAGTGTCTATATACATACTGAGTAAAACCGGAACAGTCAAACCCACTAGGTGTAGTTCCACCCCATAAATACGGTGTTCCTAGAAAATTTGAGGCGTATGCTACAACATTGTTATCACTTATAGGCGAACTACCTCTAGATAGAGTTACCTTAGGTGCTTCATTTCTTATACTAGCAACCTGGTTTACAGCTGCACTCACAGCATTTTGTTCAGCCAAAGCATATTGTCTCTGCTGCTGTTTAGCTTGGTCTATTAGCTTTGTTTGATCACTTTTATTTTTATTAAGTTCATTTAACTTATTCTCATTTTCAGATTTTAACGCTAATAGTTTTTCATTTTCTGTCTTTAGCTTGTCTACTTTATCAGCGATATCCTTTTGTTTTGCCTTATAATCAGAAATAATCTTAGTATCAAAGCTTATAATTCTATTAATCATATCCACTCTTGAAATAAAATCATCCAGTCCGCTAGAACCTAAAAGCATATCCAAATATCCAGTAGAACCATTTATGTAAAGTGCTCTCATTCTACTGTTAAATACATTCTTTTGCTTTTTGGTATCAGTTTCAGCTGTCTTTAATTCATTCTCTGAATTCTTAATATCTTGTTCTTTTATTGACATTTGCTTTTTATTGTCGGCAATCTTATCCATTACCCCTTCTATTTGGTTGTCCAAGTTTTCGATGCTTGATTCAAGCTCTTGAACCTTTGAATATGAATTATTACTATTTGATGCAGGTTGTGCAAAGACTACACTATTATTAACTGTTGCTGTAACTGCTAATATCATTAAAAGCTGCTTTAATCTTCTATTCAATGCTACCTCTCCTTACTTTAATATTTATTTAGTATGAATAAAGTAATAAATTCATACTAAAATTTTTTAAGATATAGAACATCACAATTTATTCCAATTTGTCAGATTATATATCCCCCTGTATTATACAAGATTTTTATGTAGATTTTATGAAGATTTCATTATTGATAGGTGATTTTTTATAATTTTCTACTTTAAATAAAACATTAGAGAGCTCCTATGCAGTTAACAAATATATAAATGAATTTTTGGGTAATTAATTTATATAGTGCTTGATTTATACTTGTATAAACAGTGTTATAACTATATGATGTTACATAATAAGTGTATTATTAAAAAACAAAAACAGTCAATAACCTTAAAGTTGCTAACTGTTTTTATAGGCTGTTACATTGAAGCCATTCTTCTACATTCATCTGCACACATACGACAAATATCTGCACATGTTTGACAATGCTCATCTTTAAACATTGAACATTCTTTCGCACATGCATCACAAGCTCTAGCACACATATTACAGTGTTCTTTTGCAAACTGTCCATTCATAGACATAAGTGCTGATGACATTTCACACATTTGTGCACACTCAACAAGCATTTTCACACAATTCTTTCTTGCATTAAGATCAGGCTCATTTAAACATGCATCATAACAGATATAACATGCCTGTGCACATTTGTCACATGCCTCTATACATGTTTGAAAATTATTTCTTACCATTGTTGCTGTTCCCATTTTTAAACACTCCTTATGTAACTTAATTTTTTAACACGATATATAATATGTGTTTTAAAAAAATTTTTTATACGTTGAATATGGATTTAAATCTAAGTATGCAAGCTTTTATTTTATAGTAGACGTATTAAAAAAAGAGAGCCTTAAAATATTTATAAACTTGAAACGGAGTTTTATGTAACTTTAACAATTTATCATCAATAATTTCATTATTTACTTCTTCTAAATTAGACTTTGCCTTGATCCATCATGTTTTTAATTTCTTGCTGCAGCTGAGAGATATTTTTCATTTTTGAATCTCTTAATTGTGTAAAAAGCTGGCGTATTTCTGGATTACTAATCTCCATCATGTATTTATTATACATAGATTGTAATATCATTTCATCCTGTAGGGAATCATGCAAAAAATCAATATTATTCATATAGTATCACTCCTATTTAATGGTGTGTGACACACCAAATGGTATATCACGCCAAAATTTAAACAATTGAAAACTTTGACATAGTTTGTGTTAATGTATTGTAATGATTACGTGATCCTTGTTCCATTCCTTTTAACATTTGTTTTAACTTTGGATCATTAATTTGTTCTGAAATATTAGCATACTTTTTTGCCATACCGTCTTCATGGAATTGCATTTCCTTAAAAGCATTGTTCATTATTTCTTGTTCAGTAAGCATTTTTATAACCTCCTTATTTTTCAGTTATTACAGAATAGTATAATTCTCCGGTCGGATCAATCAATGCAGCATAAACATCTTTTACATTCGTAATACCTTTTTTTAGCAATTCATCCTTCAGCCATTTCTCATCATATCCTAATTCCTTTAGGTTTTTCTCTATAACTTTCCCGTCATTGATAAGGAGAGTTGGAAGACCACTACCCATAGTTTGAATATTTAAATCCTTTGGAGTTACAGGCTGATAGTCTGATTTTTTTAGAACACTTACATGACCGCTGGTTTCCAAAACTGCAGCCTCCACTTCACTAATATTAGGAACATCTATACTCCGTATATCATATAGTAGTAATTCTAATGGAAGGAAAGCTTTTGCCATGTTAGGGCGAATAATCTTCCCACCGGATACTAATGGTATTGATTTTCCCACTACAACTTTAGCGAAAGTCCTATTTTTTACAGCTATATAGGATATAAGATAATGAAGAATGTATATCACAACAATTATAACTATAGTATTAATAAAACTTATTTTAGCCTCAAATAAGGGAGCTGCTGTTATTCCACCCATCATCCAGAAAAATGTAAAGTCATAGCCTGCAAACTGTCCTCCAGCTCGGTGCGGTAAAACTTTCCCTTCTATCAATAGCAAAATTCCAACTACAATACTGCGTAAAGCGAATATAAATGGTCCAATTTCTTCTGCGCTTCCAAATACACTTTTTAACAATTCCATTGTTATCCCTTCTTTACTATATACTCATATAGACTGTTCCATCTGACTCAAGCATAGCTATAAATATATCTTTCGGATTGGTAATACCTTTTTCTTTTAATTTGGTCATTAGCCAATCATGTTCTAACCCCATAGCATGAAGATTTCTTTCGTCTATTTTTCCATCATAAATAAGAATTGTAGGTAGTGATATAGTTTTAGGTGGTAAGTTCATCTGCTTTCTTGTAAGTGGTAGTGCTTCAGGTTTTTTGATGACACTTATTTTTCCATAGGGTTCTAGTACAATAGTGTCAATTTCTGATAGATTATGGGCACCTCTTAGTCTTAATTGTCCTAATAGATTATCCAGTGTTACACGACAATCAAGCATATTTTCTCTGATTATTATTCCATCCTTCATAAGAAGTGTTTGTTTTCGATCGATTAATCTAGGCCATTTAATATCTAAGTAAGATAAAAAAATATTTACAAAGGCATATACAAAAATAATTACTAATCCAGAAGTAAGAGAAGATTGCGGATTTAACATTCTAATAGCAGCTAAGCTCACAATTCCAGCAGCTACTAAATAGTTATGACCTGACAAAATACCTACTTGACGGTGGCCCATTAAGCGAGTTGCAATGATTAATGCTATATAAAGAATAATAGCCCTTAATGCCAAAGCAATTACTGATAAATTTTTACTTCCTTCCATAAATGAATTCCAATCCAAAGTAAACCCTCCTGTATTACTAAAAAGCACATAAATAGAATAACTCTAAAAACATTATATTTAGTATAATATCTTTAGGGATATTATATTCAATAAAAACTTTTACTACATTCAACCTAGTAGAGATTGAGTCATTAAATCTTAAGCTAAAAAATAGTATTAAAATGAGCACTAATAGCTGATAGAACAGTTATTGATGCTCATTTTACTTTGAATCAACACGAAATACACTAGGTTTAATCTATATTTTATATTGTTTAGAATTTATGTCTTTATCAGTATATGTATAATTTCCGTTAGACGCGGTTTTTTCTATTTCATCGAGCCTATTATTGATTTGCCTTACTTCTGATTGAATGTTTAGTAGTAAATCCTTTATATCTTTATCCATTTAATCATACTCCTTTCTTGAAATAGTTTTTTCCAAGAAGCTGATTTTATTCAGATAAATCAATTTACAGATTGAAGAAATATATCCTCCTGAAAAGATATATTTACGAATCCATCAATCTCATAATTATTAATTACAATCTATAACTAAAATAAAAAAATCTGAAATGCCTCTATCACATCTCAGATTTTTTGTTTTTATATAATCCATAATTCTGTTATGCCAATCTAAACTGTATTCCAAAACCTCCCCTTGGGAAGTTCCAGTCAATATTATCGTGAGAACAAGCTATTCTGCAGGCCCCACACTCAAGACAGCCTTCATAGCCAACAGCAACATGTCCATCCTTAAACTCATAAACACGGGCAGGACAAATGAATGTACAGGTCTTTTCCTTACATGTCTCACATATCTTCTGATCCTTTATAGTTAAGTGAGAAAGGGTGTCTACATTATAAGTATTTAAATACAGCTTATCATCAATATTTACTTTTAATTTTGTATTTTCCATTATTTCATCGCCTTCCATATTTTAAATCCATCCATACCCATACTAAATAAAGATTTTCCGCCAGCCATGTGTTTAATAGCTAACTTTTGCTTGTCTCGTTTTGATACTCCATCTACAGTAAACATTTCACTCATTACCTTGTTAGCTGCCGGTATATAATGATTGAAGAACTGAGGATTTTCTTCCATGGTTGTAGATGCATTCTTATATTTTTTTAGATCCTTCATAACATAACTTTCTTTAAGCAGCTCCTGATAACGTGAAAGTGTTTGTTCATTGAATTTGCCTAACTTCTTGGCATGTATAATAGTCTCAGCAGCAAAACGTCCGGAGGTCATTCCTAAATTTGATCCCTCTCTATGAATACCATTAACAAGCTGTGCTGCATCACCAATTACCAGTACCCCATCCCCTACTAATTTAGGTATGCTATTATACCCTCCTTCCGGGATCAAGTGTGCATAATACTCACTTGCTTCACTTCCTGCAATTAAAGGCTTAATAACCGGATGCTGCTTGATATACTCTAGTAATTCATAAGGCTTAACATTTCTTTCGCTCATCTGTGAAAGCAAAGCTCCACATCCAATAGATATATGTTCCTTATTGGTATAGATAAAGGCTGTACCTACCATTCCTAAGGTTCCATCACCAAACATTTCTATGGTTGCTCCCATACCTTTGTCCAAGTTAAATCTATCTTCAATTTTATCTGAAGGCAGCTTTAATTCCTCCATAACTGCAAGGGCTACCTGATCTTTACGCCATTCTTTATGGAAGCCAAGGCTTTTGGCTAGTAATGAATTAACACCATCTGCAAGAACAACCACATCCGCATAAATATCTCCATCCGGTCTATCTGTTCTAACTCCAACAACTTTATTGTTTTCTACAATACATTCTTTTACAACAGTCTCGTTGACAATTAATGCTCCAGCTTCCACGCATTTTTTTGAAAACCACTGATCAAATTTGCCTCTGAAAACTGTAAAATTATTATAAGGAGGCTTTGACCATTCCATTCCTCTGTAACCAGTCTTTGCTACAGACTCTTTGCCCAATAACCAAAAGTTTTGCTCAATAATAGGACGTTCAAGAGGTGCTTCCTTCCAAAATTCTGGGATAATCTCGTCCATCATGTGGCGGTATAATACCCCACCCATAACATTTTTTGAGCCAGGATATTTACCTTTTTCAATAACAATTACATTAAGACCTTCTTTCGCCATTACATATGCTGCTGCAAGTCCCGCAACACCAGCGCCTACAACAATAACATCAAATTTCTCAGCCAATCTTTAAACCTCCTTCGCAATTGCACATAAATCTTTAGTTTTTAACTGTGAAATATCTCCGAG
This sequence comes from Clostridium magnum DSM 2767, assembly GCF_001623875.1. Taxonomy (GTDB): domain Bacteria; phylum Bacillota; class Clostridia; order Clostridiales; family Clostridiaceae; genus Clostridium_AM; species Clostridium_AM magnum. The sequence goes on from NZ_LWAE01000002.1 coordinate 1,240,115, forward strand.
CGCTTCCTTAAAGCTACTAATTAATTTAGGTAATACTTCAAAGACATCTCCCTGAATTCCATAAGTAGCCAACTTCATCATTTCACATTCAGAATCTGTATTTATAGAAACTATGGTTTCCGCTCCCTGTATTCCAACGGTATGCTGTATCGCACCAGAAATTCCTATAGCAAAATAAAGTTTAGGGGATACTGTTTGTCCTGTTTGACCAACTTGACGTTTATGATCTACTAAACCTTTCTCAACAGCACCACGACTTCCTGCAACTATACCTCCAACAACCTTTGCTAACTCCTCTAGCAACTTAAATCCTTCCTGATTCTGCACACCACGTCCACCACAAACTATAATTTTAGCATCTTCAAGTTTTGCATTTTCTGCCTGTTCTTTAATAATCTCAAGCACCCAAGTCTTAAGAGATTTTTCTTCAATTTTAAAAGTTTCTCTAACTATAGTTCCTGTCTTATTTACTTCAGTTTCTGGCATATTCATAACTCTTGGACGAACAGTAGCCATTTGAGGACGGTGTTTTTCGCATACTATAGTGGCCATTATGTTTCCTCCAAAGGCTGGGCGACTGGCAAGTAATACTCTTTTTTCTAAGTCAATATCCAGCTGAGTACAGTCTGCTGTAAGTCCGGTTTTCATTGCAGTTGCAACGGCACCAGCTAGATCTCTCCCTGTAGTTGTTGCTCCCATTAACAATATTTCTGGTTTATACTTATTTATTAAATAGCAGAAAGCTCTATTATAAGTCTCAGCTCTATAGAAATGAAATACTGGGTCATCTATAACATATACGGTATCTGCACCATGTGTAAAAAGCTCAGATATTATAGATTCAACTTTATCACCTAATAAAACTGCACATACCTTTACCTCTAATTTCGAAGCAAGCTTTCTTGCAGCACCAATAAGTTCAAGAGTAACAGAGGCTAGATTACCTTCCAATTGCTCTGCAAAAACCCATACATCTCCAGTAGGCTTTTCTGACTTTGAAGCTTTATTACCTTCCTTAGTCTCATTCTTCAAGATATCATTGGCTTTCTTTTTGTCACCTAGAATACTTAACGCAGAAACTGGACACACCGATACACACTTTCCACATTCAATACACTTTTCTTTACTGGCTACTAATTTACCTTCTCCATTAATCTGCAATGCATCGAAGGGGCAACTTGGGATACAGGATTCACATCCAATACAAGAATCTGCAATTATAACTGCCATCTAACTATTCCTCCTTTTAAGCTATCTGTAAGCTGTTTTACCACCTCATCAATATTGCCCTTTAGTAATTCCCCACCAGATCTTTGAGGTGGAGGAAATATACGTCGAACTGAAGTTGGAGACCCTTTAAGCCCTAACTGACTCATATCTGCTTCGAAATCATTAATTCCCCAAATTGTTGATTTATAACGAGCTGCTCTAATCATATTTGGTAGCGGAGAATAACTTAAATCATTTATATCTTTTTCTACTGTAATTAAACACGGAAGCTTTGACTCAACTACTTCATAGCCATTATCAATTTTTCTGTGTATTACCACAGTATTATTTTTTAAATTTAGACCTTTTATTTTTTCCACATAGGTTAATTGCGGTATTCCAAGTCTAGATGCGATACCTGGTCCAACCTGAGCAGTATCTCCATCTATAGCCTGCTTTCCACAAAACACTAAGTCAATAGGCTCCTTTTCCATTATTTTTTTTATTCCAATTGAAAGTATATAACTTGTAGCTAGAGTATCAGACCCTGCAAATGCTCTATCGGAAAGAAGATATCCTTCATCTGCTCCCATTTCAATACACTTTTTAATAACTTCCTCTGCTTGTGGTGGCCCCATTGATATAATAGAAACCTTACCTCCAAACTTATTTTTAATTTTAACAGCCTCTTCTACAGCATGTGCATCATAAGGATTAATAATTGTAGGTGCACTTGATCTGTCTAAGGTATTTGTTTTTGGATCTATCTTAATTTCTGTAGTATCCGGTACTTGTTTCACACAAACTAAAGTATGCAAATAAACAACAACTCCTTCAATTTTTATTTAAAATTATTATTTTCAATCGTTTCTCATTGCTTGTGCTCTATTATATAAGTCTGATGTGAAGAAAAAATGAAGATTAAATAATTTTTAAAATTTACTTAAAACAATTTTGATACGTAAATATTTTTTTATAAATCTTCATAACTTCTACACAACTATTCTGTATATTATAGCTATTAAATGTGTTTATAGTGTGAGGGCTATCCCCATGTACTAGCTTATAAAATAACAATAATAATATTTAAATAGAAATAATATACTGATGAGGTGAATTTATGAGCATAAAAAATATAAGATTAAAAGTATACAACATGACTTGTACATCTTGTGAAAAAGCTGTAGAAAGAACATTAAAAAAATTAGTAGGAGTTTTTAATGCCAAGGCGAGCTTCAGCGGACAGTTTGTAGACATAGAATATGATTCTGAACTTTGCAGTCTAAAGGATATTAAAGACTCTATAAATAGTACTGGTTATAGTACCGATAACCCCTCTAACTTTGGATTTGCTGGAATATTAATGGTAGCAATAGCTATTATTCTTATAGGCAATTCTACTGGTGGTTTTGATATGAATAATATGCTTAAAGGAGCAACTTACTTTGTACTTTTTGTAGTTGGGGTTCTCACCTCTATACACTGTGTGGGAATGTGCGGTGGGATAATGCTCTCTCAAAGCTTATCTAATGAAAGCACCAATAAATTTCAGGCAATTAAACCTGCACTACTTTATAATGTGGGAAGAGTAATATCATATACAATTCTAGGCGGAATTATTGGTTCCTTGGGCTCCATACTTTCACTATCTATAAAAACTCAAGCTGCTCTTCAACTATTTGCTGGTTTATTTATGGTTATAATGGGATTCAATATGGCTGGTTTTTCTTTATTTAGAAAGCTGCAAATAAAACTACCTTGGTCTTTTTGTTCAGTAAAGAATAAACCTAAAACTCCATTTATGGTAGGTATTTTAAATGGTTTAATGCCATGCGGACCACTTCAAACCATGCAGTTATATGCTCTTGGTACAGGCAGCGCTGCTAAAGGTGCTCTTTCCATGTTCATATTTGCATTAGGCACAGTGCCTTTGATGTTAACTTTCGGTGCAGTTTCTGGCCTATTAAGCAAAGGATACACAAAAAAGATTTTAAAATTTAGTGGAATCCTTGTAATTGTTCTAGGATTAATTATGAGTAACAGAGGTCTATCTTTATCTGGAATAAATGTTGTTTCATCTGTAGCTTCTCTTTTGCCTGGCACTAATCAGTCCCTTGCTGCTTCTGCAGCGAACAGTACTAAAGCTGTTTTAAAGGACGGAGTTCAGGTAATAAATATGGCTGCAGATGGAAATGGGTATACACCTAATGTACTGTATGTAAAGAAAGGTATTCCTGTTAAGTGGATAATAGATGGAAAACAAATAAATTCCTGCAACAATGCAATTGTAGTACCCTCGCTAAATATAAAGAAGCAGCTAAATAATGGTGAAAATGTAATAGAGTTTACACCAAATGACAAAGATATAAACTTTAGCTGTTGGATGGGTATGATAAATGGTGTAATTCGAGTAGTAGATGATCTAGATTCTGTTGATACATCAAAGCCTGATCCTTCCGCTCCTCCAGTTGGTGGACCTAATTGCTGCAGTGGTGGTGCAGTAGCACCTAGTGCTAATTCATCAACTAAACAACAAACTCAAAGCATATATGGAAGTGATCTAAGTAAGGTTCCAACTGAAACTATAGTTAATACTGCAATGGTGATTGGTAAGAATCAAAGTGCTACAATTAAAGGGATTGGTTATGAGTTTAAACCTCTTATAGTTGTAGTAGATAAGAATATTAAAACTAAACTAACTTTTGATCTGACTGCCTTTGATAATCCAGAAGGAAAGTTTGAACTTGTATCAGCAAAAACTGCTGAAACTTTTAAATCTTTTGATGGAAAAAAAGGAGTTATAGATTTAGATATTACCTTTAATGAAGCCTCCGGTTATGGAATAGTAAAGGATGGTAAAGTTCTAGGTATTATTGAAGTGGTTGATGATATGAAAAAAGCTGATTTAGAAAAGATTAGAGAAACATATATTAAATAAAGTAATACTAAAACCTCTTTGTGTTATAGTTTTTTCCGAAATCTATTAAAGCACAAGGAGGTTTCTTTTTTTTTACTATTTAATTCTTACGTGATATATTTATTGTTTACTTTAAAGTGTATCGTTGTCATCTGCTGACTCTTTTTCTTTAGAGGTTAAACTAACTCTTTGTATATTAGGATAATCACAACTTCCAGATTCATTTGCTCCATGTTCTAATCTATTTAGGATTTCATTTTTTTTAGATTCTTGTTTCTCTTTATCTCTATCTGACATTTGCGACTTCCTCCTTGATTATTTTTTATTCCCATGCTTACAAGTTTTATTTTTCTCTAAATTCTTAACTTTATTCAATTAATGTAACTGTAGCTTCTCAATTTGGGTTACCTTGGATAGAACCAGATATTTAAGTAATAAGTTTTTAGAAACAATAAAATAAACTATATCCTGTAAGACAGGCCCAGAAGGATGCCTTGTTTCAGGATATAGTTTATTATTTTTTTACATATTTTTATTGTGCTTCAAAACTTCCACAATCAGTACATTGTTTAGTTTTAGCGGTTGTTTCATGTTTTGTAACTTGAATTTTTTCTAATGAACAGTAGCTTTCATCCTTTGCATGAAATTTACATTCAGTTACTGTACAGCCTATACTATTATTAGCTTTCATAAGTAAATACCTCCATTTTTATTATTTGTGATCAAAACCAACATTAATATTTTTGCCTTTTTATTTTTGTGTATTCGTGGGAATTGGTTCCTTAGTCGTATATCAATGGAGATATAAAATAGCTTTAAATTCTCCTGATCTTAGAATAAAAAACTATTCACTTGTTTCTTTACCTGACTTTTTGGTTATAACATAAATAAAGCCTACTGATTAAGTTTACCCTCATCAATAGGCTCCATTTATATTACTGCTTATTCATCAATATATTTTTCTTTCTTAAATATTCTTCCTCAGAAATCTCTCTGCTTACAAATCTGTGGTTTAAAATTTCTAGTGCATTGCTTTCCCCTTTATTTCTTATATTAAATATTTCCTTTGTAGACTGTGAATTAAAAGCCCAAACTAAAATAATAACAAAAATTATTAATGGTAGAATCATCATAATTTATTTCCTCCTATTGATTTTCTATGCCCTTATTATAATAAAAAAATATGGAGAAAATATGGAGAATACTAAGATTTAGATATTACCTTTAATGAAGTCTCCGGTTATGGGATGGTAAAGTTCTAGGTATTATTGAAGTGGTCGATGATATCAAAAAGGCTGATTTAGAAAAGATTAGAGAAACATATATTCAATAAAGCAATACAAAAACCTCTTTGTACTATAGTTTTTTACAAAATCTATAACATACAAGGAGGTTCCTTTTTTATTATTAAATTTTAAAAGGCTCTCCAACCGGAGAGTCTTTTAATCGTCTACTATACTTAAAAACTGCTTTAAACGTTCATTACTTGTATTTTCAAATACTTGCTCTGGTGTACCGCTGGCAATAATTAAGCCATTTTCCATAAATACAACCTTATGAGCTGCCTCCCTAGCAAAGCTCATTTTATGAGTAACTACCACCATTGTCATTCCTTCCTTAGCAAGACCCTTCATCACTTTTAGTACCTCTGAAGCTAACTCTGGATCTAAGGCTGAAGTAGGTTCATCAAAAAGCAGCACCTCAGGTTCCATAGCCATAGCCCGAGCAATAGCAACCCTTTGTTGTTGTCCTCCTGAAAGCTGATAAGGATATTCCTCTCTTTTTTCTAGAAGTCCCACCTTTTCTAAAAGCTCAAGACCTTTTTCACGAGCTTCTTCCCTTGAACGTTTCAACACTGTTACCTGTCCCTCCATAATATTTTCAATAACTGTCATATGTGGGAATAGGTAAAAGCCTTGAAATACCATTCCAGTCTGCTTTCGCAAGGCCACCACTTCACTATTAATCACTTTCTTATTTCCATCAAACATAAGTTCATTTTTTCCAATAGCAATGGATCCTTTATTAGGAATTTCCAATAAGTTCATACAACGGAGAAGAGTAGTTTTTCCTGAACCTGATGGACCAATAATCACTGCATTTTGTCCTTTATTAATTTGTAGATCTATACCTTTTAAAATCTCATTACTACCAAAGCTCTTATGCAAGTTCTTTATATTTATCATAATTTCTCCTCCTAGACTTATTAATATGAATAAATACTATTAATCTTTGTCCATGAATTACCTAGCCACATATCGTTCAAACCTTTTTTCCATCTTTTGCTGTAGCATTGATAATACAGTACAGAACATAAGATATATAAGTGCCGTTTCGCAGTAAAGCCAAAGAGGTTCATAAGTTGAAGCTGTTATTTGCTGAGCAATTTGGAACATTTCAGTAACAGTTATTGCAGCAGCAAGTGAGGTCTCTTTAACAAGGCTAATAAAAGAATTAGCTAACGGTGGTATGGAAACTCTAGCTGCCTGAGGTAGAATTACTCTACGTAATGCCTGACTATTAGTCATTCCCATGGAATATGCGGCTTCCCACTGTCCTTTAGGTATAGATAAAATTGCAGCTCTTATAGTTTCAGAGTTATACGCTCCTACGCTTAATGTAAAACCTATTATTCCAGCTGTTAAAGCATTTAATGTTATGCCTGCTGCAGGAAGTCCATAAAATATGATAAATAATTGTACAAGTAGTGGAGTTCCCCTTATTATCCAAACATAAAACTTTGCTATTAACACTATGGGCCTAAAATTTGATATCCTGGCCAAAGCTGTAGCCAACGCAAGGATCAAACCTAATGTAAAAGATATAAGGGTAAGGGGATCGTGTATTCCAATCCCGCCTTTAATAATGGTAAAAAAGAGCTTGTAAGTATGTGTATTATTCTTAATGTATTATCATCGAAATTCATATTATCACCACATTATTTTGATACATCAGTACCAAACCATTTTTCAGAAATTTTCAAATAAGTTCCATCAGCTTTCATATCAGCAAGTGTTTTATTTACCGCATCCACCAATTCCTTGTTTCCTTTGTTAAACAGTACTGCACTCTGTTCTGCGTTGTTATAGTCAGCAACAACTTTTATTGGCGCATCTGGTTTTTGTTTTTTCAAATCTAAGTAGGATAAACTATCATTGATTGTAGCATCCACTCTTTTTGAAGTTAATAGGTCAATAGATTGGTTAAATCCATCAGCCTGAACAATATTAGCACCATAGTTTTTGGCGATTTTTCCTAGATTACTTGTTAATGATTGAGCAGATTTTTTACCCTTTAAATCCTCAAATCTTTTAATATCTTGATTGTCACTTCCAACAATTAAAACTGCTTTCGAAACTATATAAGGAGTTGAAAAATCGTATTTTGCTTGGCGATCAGGATTAATTGAAACCTCATTTACTACAGCATCAAATCTTTTTGCATCTAAGCCAGCAAACATACCATCCCATTTTGTTTCAACAAATTGAGTCTTTACTCCAAGACGTTTTGCTATTTCATTAGCTATATCTACATCAAAGCCTGTTAAATTTCCATTGCTATCATGGAATGTAAACGGGGCATATGTTCCTTCAGTACCTATACGGATTACACCATTGCTTTTAATTGTTTCTAGTAAATTTTTATTTGTAGTTTGTGCCACTGTATTGTTAACTTGTTTACCATTTGATGAGCATCCAGTAATACCTACAGCTACAGCTAAAGTTAAAACAGCACTAATAAATAATCTTCTCTTTTTCATTTTAATTCCTCCTCGTATAATAAGTTTATAGCAGTTATTTACTGCCTATAAACTTATTTATTTTTTATATTTTGTATAGATTAAGAAAGCATCTCAATTTTTCTAGTGGGGATTCTCCCAATTCAGTATTGCTGATTCTTATACTTTCCGATCTATACTGTTTTAACCTACTATTTATTAAAGGATTTTCTAATGCTAAAATAGTCATAACGGAACTTTAGCGAAGGTTACTGCTGTATTCCTCCTGCAAAACACATTGTGTTATTGCCTGTAAAGCTTGCAGCCTGACCAAAGTATCATATTCTGCTTACACAAATGTTGCATCTCCTTTCGCAGCCACCAGCAAGGTTTTGCGTCTGGATGAATGCTAATTACGCGAGGTTGCAGTTAGTACTTTGGATTAGGATAATCCTTTCTAATTTCCTCATTATTTTTGAAAGGTGGTGATTTCATGAAGAAATTAGATTACTTATCAACTCTATTTGTTGGTATCGATATTGGTGCGAGACAAAATGTTGTCTCTGCTATTAATTTTGAACAGGAATTCTTGATTAAGATGAAACCTGTTCCTAATACGCAATTTGGTGCAGAGCAACTTGAATCCATGCTTGTTAAGGTTTTAGAAAACAATACTTTTAAAGCTGTTATAATCGGCTTAGAATCTACTTCCTTTTATGGAGTACATATAGCCAATTTTTTATCTGCTAGTGAAAAACTTATGACTTACAAACCTTATGTTTACTGCTTGAATCCTAAGGAAGTTGCTAACTACAAAGAATCCTTTAATTCTCTTGATAAAAATGATGGCATTGACTCTTTTGTTATTGCTGACTTTGCAAGAGTTGGCAGAATTCATATTGAACCTTGGCGTGGTTCTCAATATCTTGCTCTGCAAAGACTTACAAGGCACAGACTTCATATTGTTGAATGCTTAACTAGAGAAAAAACTTACATGTTATCCAATGTATTTCTTAAGTTCAGCGAATTTGCATTATTACAGGGAGAAGATCATCCTTTTTCTAATAAATACGGTGCTACCGCATCTTCAATACTTACTGAATTTCTATCTTCCGAAGATATTGCAAATACATCAATTGAAGAACTTGTTGACTTCGTCAATAGAAAAAGTCGGAAAAGGATTTCTAATCCTCAGATGACTGCTGAAATTTTGCAGCAAGCTGCACGTAATTCATACCGTCTTGATAAATGTTTGTATGAGCCATTAACAACCTCTATTGCTTGTTCTTTCAACTGTATTCAGGCTTTTGATAAAGAACTTAAAGGTATTAACAAAGCCATTGAAAAAGCTGTTATGGGAATGAATCCTGTGGAATACAAAATATTAATGTCTATTCCTGGTTTTGGCCCTGTTTACTCCAGTGGCATTCTTGCTGAATTAGGAAGTGTGCATGCATTTCCTAGTAATGATGCTATTGCTAAATACGCTGGCATCGTGTGGAAAGAAAATCAATCTGGAGGTTTTAAAGCTGAAAATACACCTATGAACAAAGCTGGTAACCGTTATTTACGCTATTATCTCATAGAAGCTGCAGGAAGTGTTGTTTGCCATATTCCTGAATATCAAGAGTTCTATCAGAAGAAATTTGCTGAAGTAACTACACATCAGCACAAACGAGCACTCGCGCTAACATCTCGTAAACTTATTCGTATGATTTTTGGATTGCTGGCTAAAAATCAGCTCTACTCTTCAAATAGAGTAGATTAATCTATATAAATTATACGAACATACTTTCTCATTGGACTGTATGTTTATTAAGGTTACCCATTTTTAAAGAAATCATTTGATTTTCTTTTCATTTTGTTCTTGACATATTACCAAATTGCTATTTTTTAGTTAATGCATTTTCTATATCTTGTATTAAATCATCTGTATTTTCTATTACGACAGATAACCTAAGATAACTCTCAAAGTCTGAATTTAATACAAAAAACTTCTGCCTCTATATTTAGAGGCAGAAGTTATATTCCGCGGTCCCACTCTAATTACCATAGACATAAATATGTTATGGCTTCTCATTAAATCAGGTACAAACATACCATAACGCTTTAACGGGCGTACCCGCTGCCGTCTACTAACTTTCGAGGCAGTGCTCAAAGGTGCATTCACACAAGTTACACTCAAGATCTTTTCAGCCTAAGGGATCTCTCTCTGTCAGTTTAGCTCATGTTACTCTTTCTTATCATAGCATTTTTGTTTTCTTAGTAATATTATAGGAATACTTTATTAATTAATAATATACAATATTCGACTTTTTTTGTCAACATATTTTTTAATTAACTCATAAATCGTATAGTAAATGTAGATCCTTTACCTACTTCACTTTCAACAGCAATAGAAGCTGAATGTAAAGTTAAAATATCTTTTACTATGGTTAATCCTATTCCACTTCCCTCTATTTTGTTTCGGCTCTTATCTCCTCTATAAAGCCTTTCAAATATAAAAGGTAAATCTTCTTTACTAATTCCAATTCCAGTATCTCTTATACTGACAATAATATCCTCTTTACCTCTAGTTAAATTTACCCAAACCTTTCCTCCATAATTTGAGAACTTTACTGCATTAGATAAAAGATTAATAAATACCTGTTTTAATTTATCTGCATCTCCAATTATACTATAGTCTTTATCTGGCCTTATATTATACACTAAATCTATATTCTTCTCTTTTAATGCAATTGAATAATCATCACATACCGAGGATAGCAGCTGATCTAATAAGACCTCCTCTTTATTAATAGAAACTGTCTCTGCTTCAAACTTCTTTAAAGTATTAAGGTTATTTAAAAGTTTTCCAAACCTAATAACCTCATCATTTAACCCTATTAACTGTTCTGTATTTACTGGAATAATTCCATCAATCATAGCTTCTAAGTTGTTTTGAAGAATATTCAGAGGAGTTCTTATTTCATGAGATATATCAGAGACTAATCTTTTTCTTAATAAGTCCTGATGATTAAGTTTTTCTCCCAAAGTATTTATACTGCTCTTAAGTTTTTCAATCTCCAATATGTCTGTATCTACATTAGTTCTAGAGTTATAGTTTCCATTAGATAGTTTTACTGATACATTTGACACTTCTCTAATAGGTACTGAAAACTGTTTTGAAATATACAGACTGATAATTATTACAATAATAAGACTTAAAAGAATACTAGCGATAATTCCTTTATTAATGGATAACTTAAAATTCACATCCTCAGCAGATAGCAATACTGAAGAATATTGACCTATCTGTACATAACCAACAACGCTTCCATTATAGTTAATTGGAAAATCATTTGTGGTAAAAACTCCACTTTTACCATCTAAGGCTTTAAAATGATCCTTTTCTTTAACATCATTTGGATCCATCATCCAAACCAACTTTTTATTTGAATCCAAGAGAGTTATACAATAATTGCTCATATATGCCTCGTGCTTCATTTCACTTCCCGAATCTGCTGTCCATTTTTTATCTCTTTTATAAACCTCTTGAAAATACTGTACTATTCTTTCATTTCTTTTGTTTTGGTTATTCACCATATACTCGTTAAATTTATTATTTATTGTCATATTTACAAATATAGCAGTTAGAAGAGCAGCTAATATGGAGCAAACTAAAATTATAATACTTAACTTTCGTCTAATACTATACATCAATTGTCACCACCAAACTTATATCCCAGCCTTGTAACCGTCAAAATATACTTAGGATTTTTGCTGTCTTCCTCTATCTTTTTTCTTATATTTTTTATATGAACATCTACTGTTCTGTCAAATCCCTCAAAATCCATACCAAATACCCTATCAATTAATTGTTCTCTACTAAGAACTTTTCCTTTATTTATTGCAAGAGCATATAAAATATCAAATTCATTGGGGGTAAGAGATATTTCTTGTCCTCTAGCTTTTACAATTCTACTGTCTTTATAAATTTGGATATTTCCATCATCTAAAGATAAAACTGAACTATCCTTTGACCCTAATCTTCTAAATAAAGAATTAACCCTAGCAACCAATTCTCTTGGACTAAAAGGTTTAACCAAATACTCGTCTGCCCCCGTGTTAAGCCCCTCTATTCTGTCTTCTAATGCAGATTTAGCAGTAGCCATAAATATGTGTACATCAGATTTGTCTCTTATAATTTTACATATTTCTTCCCCTTGAATATCTGGCAGCATTAAATCAAGTATTACCAAATTAAATTCGATTGAATCAAACAGTTCTAAGGCTTTTAGCCCAGTTGTTGAAGTATGCACTTCATAACCTTCTTTTTCTAGATATGCCTTTTGAATATTAGATACTTTTTCCTCATCTTCTACTATTAAAATTTTATTCATGCTACTCACCTCAATTTTATATTATTAAAAACTAATATTAATATTACTTCTTATAATAACTGAATTTTATAAAGATTTTATGTAGACTATAGAGTTATTAAAATCTATAGTAATCGCTTATTTAGATGTACTCTAAAGTTTGTCCCTAAGAATCTTTATAAAATCTTCACATCATTAATTTATAGTATATATAAAGCAAAAGTTTAAATCTACTGCTTTTTAAAAACACTGCAGGATTAATAGTAACAAATATGTTTAGGAGGACACAAAATGAAACAAAAACTTAAAATATGGTTAAGAGCTGCAAGACCTTTTTCCTTAACTGCTTCTATAATACCAGTTACAATAGGTGCTATATTTGCTGCAAAAGAATCAGAGTTTCAGTTAATATACTACCTGCTTTCTTTATTGGCTGCTGTTCTTCTGCAAGCTTCATCAAATATGCTTAATGACTATGATGACTTTATAAACAAAGTTGATACAAAAGAGTCTGGCTCTTCTAGTGGTATTATTTTTGAAAATTTGTTAACTCCTGAAGAACTATCTAAAGGAGGTCGCCTAGTTTTAGCTTTAGGATGTATACTAGGATTATTTTTAGCTTTGCAAAAGGGATTCTTTATTCTAATTCTAGGTACTATTGGAGCTTTAAGCGGTTATTTTTATACTGGAAAGCCCCTTATGTTAAAGTATAGAGGTCTGGGTGCCCCTTTAATATTTATAATCTTTGGGCCCCTAATGACGCTGGGTGGATATTTTGTTCAACTTCAGAGAATTAATACAAAGGTACTTCTGTTATCTATTCCAGTTGGACTTTTAACTACAGCGATTTTACATGCAAATGATATTAGGGATGTTTATCATGATAAAAAAGCTGGAATAAAAACTCTATCTATAATCATTGGAAGAGCTGGCTCCTACTATATCTATTATGGTTTAATTTCTTTATCCTATATTTCTGTTTTAGCTATGACTTATTATAGAGTTGCCCCTATTTGGAGTTTATTTTGTCTAGTTACATTGCCAACAGCATTAAAAAATATAAATAAATTGCATATATCTAATGGATCTACTTCTAAACTTGCTGCCCTTGATCAAGAAACAGCAAAACTACAGGGACAATTTGGAGTTATCCTTATTATTTCAATACTATTGTCCACTATAAGATAAAGGAGGTATTGTCTTGAACAATAAAAACTATAAATATTTAACTTTTACATTGTTTGCAGCAGCAATTCTATGGTATCTAATGTTTGTTATAAAACCCTTTAACTTTTGGATAGAAATGAGTGTATCAATATTACTATTAATATTGATGGCCTACTTTGCTAATAGAGATATCTTCTCTCTTGGAAAAGTAAAAATAAGATATATTTTAATTGGAGTAGTCTCAGCTATAGCCTTGTATGGAATATTTTACGCAGGGAATATAATATCAGGATACTTGTTTCCATTTAAGGATGCTCAAATTTCATCAGTTTATAGTAATAAATCAAATGCTAACTTAGCGCTAATAGGATTGTTACTATTTTTTATAATTGGTCCAGGTGAAGAACTATACTGGAGAGGCTTTATACAAAATACTTTAGGTAAAAAATTTGGAGAAAACAAAGGATATTTATTTTCAGTTTTATTATATGCAGCTGTGCATATTGTTACGGGCAACTTTATGCTGGTTATAGCAGCTTTGGTATGCGGATTATTCTGGGGATGGCTTTATAAAAAAGAGAAGAGCCTCATTCCAGTAATTATCTCTCACGCTGTTTGGGACTTAACAATATTCGTTTTGCTTCCACTAATGTAATCTCTTTAGTTATACTCAGGAAAAGACCCCAGTAATTAATTTTTATAGGTTCTAATTTTCTTCATAATTTCTTTATATGTACACAGTATAATTCAAGTAAAATAAAAATTATTTTATAAATTAAGAAAAGCAATTTGGAGGGATATATATGAATTGTCATGGAGATAACAAAGAAAAACAAGGAACTCATAAACATAGTCCATTAAAGCATATGCTGCATATGGCTATATGCTGCGGACTACCTATAATTATAATAGGATTATTACCAATTATAACAAGACTAAGTCCTAGTGCTGGTAGTGTAATTGGGAGAGTAACACCATTTTTGTGCCCAATAATGATGATCTTTATGATGCCAATGATGATGGGTAACAATAAAAAAGGAAGCTGCTGCGATACTAAAAAAACTAACACTGATAGTAAAGAAGTCGTATAGATTAAAGCAATAAAGTTATTTTTAAGGAGAGGCTCTTCATATTAAAAGGTCCTCTCCTTAAAAATAATCGCAAAATATTATCAAGCGAAACTTGAATCAGGTGACCATCGAATAATTTAATTAAAAGGGGGTACACTACACGTGATGAATAATACAATAGATGTTCAAAATATTTTCTCCTCTATCGCAGAAAAGTATGATAAGTTGAATTCAATTCTAACCTTTAATATAGATAAGCTTTGGAGAAAAAAAGCTATACAGGTATGTGATTTAAAACTCAATGATAAAGTCTTAGATTTATGCTGTGGCACAGGCCAGATGATTGATTATGCTTGTAGGAATGTAGGTAAAAAAGCTGAAGTTATAGGACTTGATTTCAATCAAGAAATGATTAACGTCGGATATAGAAGACTTAATCAAAGCATAGGGGATTATAAGTTTAAGTTATTAAGAGGTGATATTTTAGAATTGCCTTTTAAGGATAATAGTTTCCACTGTATAACAATTGCCTTTGGTCTTAGAAATATCAAATATAAAAATAAAGCACTATCAGAAATATATCGAGTTTTGAAGCCTGGAGGAAAACTTGTTTGCCTTGAACTATCCAATCCAGAACTTCCTATTCTCAAAGAGCTTCATTCTGCATATCTAACTTTTGTTCTACCTACTATTGGATATATAGGCACAAAAGACAAAGGGGCATATGCTTACCTTAGAGATTCTGTTAAGAACTTTATGCCGAAAAAAAAGTTGAAGCTTTTATTTGATGATACTGGTTTTATAAGAACTGGATATATATCTTTAACAGGTGGAATTGCTTCTATTCATTATGGAGTAAAAAAATAGATTCTATAGAAACATTATATTGGAATTACCTACAATTAGCCTATTTAAAATAAAAATTGGGGATAACTTAAATCCTAGTCAGCTATCGGCTATGGCGGAGAATTTAAATACAATTGTAGATTTTTCTAATTTAAAATCCGCATTTAGTTATAAACTTTAAGCTAAATGTGGTTTTTAAATTATTTAATAAATTTTTATCTTTTACTATATATCTTCATATTTTCTTCACAGCAAATCACTATAATAACAAGTGTAGTCGAGATATTAAGAAATCAATTATGCATCAACTTGCTTAATTTAGAATATATAGGTGGTGAAAAAATGAGATTCGATGAAATTTCAATTCTAATAATAAAAGAACTTAATCAATTTGAGTCAGAGTTAAAAAATATTGCATCAAAACTAGATTCTACAGTTGCACAAGATATTTTTACCTACTTTTTTTCAATTCCAGGTAAGAGGCTAAGACCTACGTTAACATTTTTGTGTGCAGGTGCCATAAATGGTGAACTTACTCCTTCTGCAGAACATAACTTAATTCAGTTAGCAATAGGTTTAGAGCTTATTCACAGCGCCAGTCTAATTCATGATGATATTATAGATGGTGATTTACTAAGACGTGGTCAAAAAACCTTAAATAAGACCTTTGGAAATAAAATAGCAGTGCTTGCTGGTGATGCTTTGTACTCAAGAGCCTTTACTATTTTCTCAGATACTCTGCCAAGAGAGTTTGCACAGGTGATGGGCAGAGTTACTGAATCAATGTCTGTAGCTGAAATATTAAATGCGAACAATCCCTCTCCAGATCGTGAAACCTATTTTGAAATTATTTTAGGAAAAACAGCATCCTTTATGAGTGCTTGTTGCATGCTTGGTGCCAGAATAGTTGGTGCCACTGAAGAAGAGTGTAATATGCTTTCTAAATATGGTAAAAACCTTGGTATGGCATATCAAATACTAGATGATTATATTGATGAGGATTCTATTGCAATGAGAAATGTAACTATTGAAGAGGGCTTTGAATTTGCATATAATGCGAAAGCTTCTATTGAGAATTTGAAAGACTCAGCATACAAGCAAAGCTTAATTATGTTAGTGGATTATGTCTTAGATTTTTATAGTCCTAAGGTAGAGAATGCATTATAGTAACTTTTTATTTTGATTTAATTATAAATGAAAGATAGGAGTGTGTATAAAGATGAAATTTTTCCGTGATAAAAGATTTGCTGTTCTTTGGACAGTACTTAGAATCTGGCTTGGTTATGAATGGATATCTGCAGGTTTTGAAAAAATATCAAATCCAACTTGGGTGGGCAGCAAAGCAGGAGTGGCAATTACAGGCTTCTTAAAAGGAGCATTAGCTAAGGCAACCGGTGAGCATCCCTTAGTACAAGGTTGGTATGCTAATTTTATCAAAACAGTTGCTTTACCAAACGCAAAAGTTTTTAGCTACTTAGTAGCTTATGGCGAATTATTAGTTGGAATTTCCTTAATTCTTGGTGCTCTAACAATTGTTGGTCTACTTGCTGGTGCATTTATGAATTTAAATTATATGTTAGCTGGTACAACTAGTACAAACCCTAACCTATATACTGTGGCTATTCTACTTATGGCTGCTGGAGCAAATGCTTACGTATTTGGTCTTGATAGATTTATCGTACCTAAGTTAGGCAAGCTTTTTAATAAAAATTCTAATATAAAGACGGTGACATAACTTTATTGCTGTTACCAATCCCAAAAGACAAAAATATTAAACTAATAGTAAAGGAAGGTACAAAAAATGAAAAACAAATTAATAAAAAAATTATCAATTATTTCAGCTCTAGTTCTAACTTTATCTACATCAGTATTAGCTGACGGCACTGGGAAAAAGATAGATCAGACAATTGATGGAGTTAAAGCAACTCTTATGCTAACAGGAGATAAGGCTAAAACCGGTGAAAACGAGTTAACCCTTAAATTATCCGATGATAAGGACAAGCCAATAAGTAACGCTGATGTGAAAGTATCTATAGAAATGGATAAAGGCAGCATGGGTGATATGAATATGGGTGAATCCAAGGCTGAAACTGTTCAATTCAAAAAGGGTCATGAAGATGGCGAATATGTTGGAACTGTAAAATTTAGTGATAAAGGCAAGTGGAAAGTTAAAACAAGCTTTATGACAACTAATGGAGATAAGATGGCTGATTTTAATGTTGATGTAGCAAGTTCTGGACCTAACTGGTTTGTTGTTGGAGGCTTCTTAGTTGTAGCTACTTTAATTATAGTAACTGCTGGAATAGCAAAGAAAAAGAATAAAAAAACTATAAAATCATAGAAAGTGAGGTAATGTTTTATGACAGAAAAAAAGAAACCTTTCATTGATGAAGAAAAAACACCCTCATCAGATGATAAAAATCTTTTAGATAATAAAAAATTTGCAAGCTTTATGAAAAGCAAATGGTATCCTGGTGTTTTTCAATGGCCAGTAGCAATAATATTTGCCTTTATAGTTTATGAGCTTTTATTCGGCTCTACTAGTGCCCATGATAACTTCGGTACTGCTGCAACCTGGGTATTATGGTGGCCTCTACTGCCAATTATATTCTTCCTTTTAGGTAGATTTTGGTGTGCTATATGCCCTTTTGGACTTCTTAACGATATAGTTCAAAAATTTGTTGGTAATAATCGTCCTGTTCCTAAGTTTTTAAGGAAATATGGTATTTGGATTATAGATGCAATGTTTATTGCGATAACTTGGAGTGATCACATTTGGGGTGTTGTTGAGTCACCTAGAGGTTCAGGAACATTATTATTGATGATGACTATTGCAGTAATATTTTCTGGCGCAGTATTTGAGCGTAGAACTTGGTGTAGATATCTTTGTTTCCTAGGTGGAGTATCTGGTAACTATACTAGAGCAGGTATGATGGAACTTAGAGCTACTCCTGAAAAATGTGCTAAATGTAATGTTGCCGCTTGTTATAAAGGAAGTGATAAGGCTGCAGGATGTCCTATGTTTGAATTTCCAAGAACAATGGATACCAATGCAGAGTGTAACTTCTGTGGAAACTGTGTAAAGAGTTGTCCAAACAATTCTATAAAAATATCAAGACGTGTACCTACTAGGGAATTGTGGTTTATCCGTAAACCTAAGCTCGAAGAATCTTTCCTTGCTGTTGTAATTATGGGTATAGTATTTGTACAGAATATCACTATGCTTAATATATGGGAACCAATATTAAATTGGCTTGAAAAGGCTACTGGTACAGATAGCTATTATGTAACCTTCACTGTAACATTTATTATTGCAATGCTAATTCCTATATTAATGTTATCAGCAACAGGATTGATTGCTAAAAAGTTTAATGGAGATTCTGTTAAACAAAACTTCGCTAAGTTTGGGTATGCTATTATTCCACTAGATATGGCTGCTCATATAGCCCACAACTTATTCCATCTACTAGCAGAAGGAAAATCAATATTCTACACTTTTATGGGGCTATTTGGTATGGAGATGAGTGGTTCAACTGCAATTTTGGATACTCCAACAATACAAGCCCTTCAGTATCTTTTAATTGCTCTTGGAACTATAGGTTCAATATATACTGCATATAGACTTGCTAAGAGTAATTATGGTGGTAAGAATAATAAGTCCTTAGGAACTTCAATAGTATATAGTGTTTTAATAATAATACTAGGTATTATAAACATAGTACTATTCATGCTTCCAATGGCAATGCGTATGTAGTTTAAATGCTATCAGAAAATGTTTTTCTGATAGCATTTTCTTCATAAAATCTACATATCAATTTTGTAAAATATGGTTAGGTTATTACCTCAGTAGTTTTTATTATTTATAACAGCATAAATAAGAGGTATTAATTCATTATAAAATTAGTTTGGGGATGATATGTTATGTTAAGAATTGATGACAATGCTTTCAATTATGCTCAGAGTAAAAGTCTATGCTTTGTAGTATCCGTAAAAAGATCAACAGTAGATTGCGACTGCGGAAATTGTAAATCTAGCATCAGAAATATTAAAATTAAAGTTTTATACGAAACTGAAGTTTTAGACAAGGAACGATATGATATTTATAAATATCAAGGTGTTAAGGTGTTTCTTTTAAAAGATTTAAGAGTTGTTGGTGATATAAACGTCTATCAAAAGCCGAAAATACCTTTTATGCAACCAATGTTCGGAGTTAAAGGTATAACAGCATATTAATAAAAATCACCTATGTCTTATAAAATAAACCATTAGGAAGGACTGTTAACTAGAAAGCACCCTCCATATTGCAAATTAATTATAAAAATATTTTCCAAGCAAAGGGTCAAACTATCCCCTGTAAGGTGAAATTATCTTTTCTGTGCACCTTACAGAGTGCAGTTTTACCCTTTTTCATGGTATAGTTAAAATTCCTATATTATATTACAAAAATACTATACAAGATCATACCATTTAAAGTTTAATTTTATATTTCCCTATTTATTATTCATCTTTCTGCCTTTTTCAGTGCACTTGCTACAGCATTTATAATTCCTTCACTTGATAGTGTAGCACCTGAAACAGCATCTACCTTTAAGGAATCTGAACTAATAATTTCTTTTGGAATTAGTCTAAACGGTTCCTCATAATATCCTCTAGTTTCATTATGAGAAATCACTTTAATATCTGTAATTTTACCACTACGTATAGTGACTGAAACAGTAAGACCAGGGCTGTATCCTTCCGATACTCCAGTATATATTCCATCATGATAGTGTCTGCTAGATAAATTATTAATTCTACTGGAAACTTCACTATTATTCAAATTTACGTTATCGCCATTACCATCACCGGTTTCTTGACTGCTATCCATAACAAAACTCTCTGTTGATGCATTATTTTGAGTAGTCTTATTTTCCTCACTGTTCAATAAAATACTTGTCCAATACAGTGATATAAATATAACCAATGAAATCAAAATATAGTTTATCCTATTTATTTCTACACCAAAAATTATCAGTTCTGAATTATTCTTCTTACAGTTATTAAAACATTTTAAACATCCTATACATTCCCCGCTCTTCATTGCACTAATACCGTCTATATCTATCTTCATGGGACAATTATTTGCACATAATTTGCATTTGTCGCATTTCCTTTCATCAACTTTAATCTTCAACAATTTTATCTTAGACATAATTGCTAAAACAGCACCTAGCGGACATAAATACCTACAAAAAAATCTCTCGATAAACATTGACCCAAATATAATAAAAGCAAGTACCAGAAAAGCTAAGGGATATTTTTTTATAGAAGTAGGAAATTTATTCATCTGCGCAAAGGCTACCCATGGATTAAGTATCTCTAAGGATGTATCATTTAAAATCCACATAAAAACTATAATATCAAATAATAATATGTACTTAATGAATTTCATTGTATGATCTACTTTTTCACTTAATTTCATCCTAAACTTGAATATCTTTTTACAAAAAAGAAAAATGAAATCATTTAAGGTGCCAAAGGCGCACATCCAACCACAGAAGAATCTTCCCATTACTATAGTCAACAATATTACGGGCAATATTTCTAGCGAGTATGCAAGAAATACATCTGATGAAAATCTTCCATGTATAATCATGTCAAATATTTTTCTTAAACCACTAAATGTTAAGTTGAACATTCCGCAAAGGAAAATAAAAGACATAACTTGTACAACAAACCTTACTACTTTCAGTACTTTAACTCTTAGTTCCATTTTACACCCCTATCAATATATTTAACAACTAAAAACTATTCTAACATAAAAAACTAAAGTTTTATGAAAAATAATAAAAATTTTGTCTAAATATATCGTAAAGACACTGGTGTTAGTTTGAAGTTTCAATTTTGATATCTATAGAGTTCGAAGATGAAACTTTAATCTATATTAGTGGAAAAACATATCATAAATATAGATTAAAATATGATCTTTCACTATTTAATTATGTGAAGTTCACAAAGAGTTGATTTAGCAGGATAATTCCTTAGGTAACAAGTTTAAAATGCCAAAGGTAAAGGCTTTGTTCAAGCCTCGCCTTTAATAAGCAATAAGACCTTACTTATTATTTGTATCACCTAGATTATTTTCAGATTTAACAGTATACTTATGTTTATTCAGCTCATCTACCAATGACCTATTTGATTCTAATAGCTCTTTTACCTTATCATTATTTTCTTCATTAATTTTCTTTATTCTATCCTCATATTTTACGGATTGATCCAGTAAAGCTTTTTCTTTTTCAAAATTAAGTTTTTCTTTAAGTTGCTTATTTTCTGTTTCGCATGTAGTTTTTAAATTAGTTATTTCCGCTTCATGTTGGGCAGTAAGGTTGTCTATTTCCTTTTTATGTTGTTTTTCTAAAAATTCAATTTTGTCATCTGCTTCATTAAGTTTTAAATTGCTTTCTGATAGTTGATGATTAAGTTCACTTACAAATTTTTCAGAAGTAGATAAGTCTGAGCGTACCTGCTCTATTGATTCTTTATAGCCTTTATACTCATTAACTAGACCAGAAAATGTATTTATCTTCTCTTTATATTCATCGATTAGAAGCCCATTCTGCTTATTAATATCTATCTGCTGATTATTCTCTTTTTCTAATGTATTATATTTATCTGTTAATTCCTTAAGTGATAATTTAAATCCCTCAACCTGTTCCCCTAATCCTGATATAGTTTCTTGAAGTGTTTCAATAAGCCTATCCTTTAGTCCTACAGTTTCATTGCATTCTTTATCCTTTGCATTGCTTAAATTGTTATACCTTTCGCCAGCGTTTATAAAGATTCTGTTTATCTGCTTAGTGAGTACTTGAAGTTCTTCTAAATCTACCATAGCTGTTGGAGCAGCTTTTTTAGCAATATCTATTTCATAAAGCATTATGAGATTTTCTGCAAACTCCTTGCTAGTTGCATAGTCTGAATTTCCGATGAGTTCATTAAGTTTTGACTTCAAATCTGAATCCATTTTTACTGACCAAGTTGTTTCTGACAATTAGAACGCCCCCTTATATGAATGAGGTATACCTATAGAATATAATATTATTAACGGGTTTACCTGGTTTACCATTATATTCATTATTATACCATAATTATTGCCAGCAGATACAATGGTATTCATGAAAAAATAAAAAGCACTATAAAAAACTGCTTTTATCTGCGGTACATCCTAGTAATGAAATACTTATCAAAACAAGGAATATAATTAGCAGACTTTTTCGTTGGGTACTCATATAAATCTCCTTTTAATAAGTTAAATTTGTATTTCAAGCCTTATTACTATTCAATGTCTATTGTGAAATTCCTTTAAGTAAGTATTGGTAATCCTATCTTGTTCTGAATGACCATAGTTTATTAGCTGAAAAGTTTATTATTAATACCAGCAGGGTTACAACTATCTGAGCTAGTATTTTATTAAGACCTATTATGCTAACACAAAGATATAGTAAAAAGGTACTTGCAGATAGTGCCCCTAAATTAACTAAAATAAATTTTACTGCGGTTGTTCCTACGGAGTTTTTAGATTTAAAAACCCAACGTTTATTTAAAATAAAGCTGTTTACCATCCCCACCCCATAGGCCAAGACATTAGCTACTATATAATAAAGTCCTAGCTTTACAATGATTGTATAAGAGATAAGAGAAATTAAGGTGTTTGAAACTCCAACTAAAGAGAACTTAATGAATTGAAGGTGCTTCTTGATTAAGTTTAGGTATTTCAAGTACATTAAGCTTCCCCTTTCTGTTTCTATACCTAGATTTCATATATAGAGATTTCAAATACATATCTCTAAGCATAAATCTACCTATGGTCCGAATATAGTGGTTTAATATTTCAAAGCTCGTTAAAGGCATGTCCACAAGGTATCTATTCAGAAAAGCCTTATCTTCCTTTAATATTTTAGTTATTATTTTTAGCCAAGGCTCGCCCCTCTTTCATCATTTGATAAGAATTTTAACTATAGCTATAATCAATAAATGACATGGATAAAAAGCATATCCAAAGTATTTATTTATCTGTAAATTGATTGTCCATTTTTTATAAATGAGTAGTAATGAAAATAAGCTTAAACATTGGATTAAAGTATTGTGTTGTAGTGCATATATCCCATTAATAATTAATAGAGCTATCACAGTATCATTTATATTATTCTTAAATACATAGAAAGCTATAATAGTTAAAACTCCATATAAACCATAGTCTAAAGGCAGAAAGTAGCTTAATATTAAAACTAAAGCTAAGATCACATACCTCTTTTTATCTATAGCAATGATACAAATAAGTCCAATAATAAGTGTAAAAAATATATTTAAACCTTTAGGGGTGATTAAGTGGAATATAGGCTCAGACACTAAAGCAAAAGCAGCTAGCCTTAAGATATACTTATTCACGTTTTTACTATAGGTGTAGCCCATTGCAATCCCATAAGCGAATATTGGAAAGGCTAACCTTCCAATAATTCTAAATGCTATTATATTAGGGAAAAATGCTAAGCCCATATGATCCATAATCATTAAAACAATTCCAAATACTTTTAAAGTATCATTTTTTTTATTTTCTTTTGTAACTATGATAGGATGATTTAATGTTCTCAGTGGATGCTCCATACATAGCACTACCTTTCAGAGTTATCTTCTAGGTCCATCAATTCATCTGCATTTAAATATAAAACTGTAGAAATCATAATAACAAGTAATATTCCGAGGATTATTGGTAAAGATGTTTCCATTATTTCACCTACTTTATATATCTTTTAGCTATTGTAAAATCACTTCTTGAAGATAACGAGGATATTTTGATTACATCCCCTGTTCGTGGAGCATGAATGTACATTCCATCACCAACATACATTCCTACATGGTGTATGTCACTTCCACCGAAAAATACTAAATCTCCTGGTTGTAATTGCTCTACAGGTATAGTTTGCCCAACTTTTACTTGCTCATAAGTAGTTCTAGGAATGTCAATTCCAAAATGCTTGTAGGTATACTGCACTAACCCACTGCAATCAAACCCGCTAGGGGTAGTCCCGCCCCAAACATACGGTAGGCCAAGGTAATTACTTGCAAAATCCACTAAGTCATCACCAGTAAAATTAGTGGTACTAGCAGTTTTACTAGCTTTCCTTGAATTAATTTTGTTCATCATATTTGTGGCAGATTCACTGGTATTCCCAAGGTTACTAATTAAATTGATCTGCCTAGATATTTCAGCCTGTCTTGCTCTTTCAGCAGCTTCGGCAGCTTCCCTAGCTTTTATCTGCTCAAGGATAGCCTGTTGAGTTTTTTTCCTAGTTTCAAGTTCCTTTAACTTATCTTCATTTTCCTTTTTTAATAGCTGTAGTTTTCTATTTTCATCAGTAAGCTTTTTCTTTTCTGCTTCACTATTATTCTTTAGGTCTTCATACTTAGTTACGATAGTCTTATCATGTTGTATGACTTTCTTAACCAAGTCAATTCTATCAATCATATCTGCCATGCTTTTAGCATCAAATATTACATCTAGGTAGGTACTGTTGCCAGAAACATACATTGCTTTAACTCTATTGCTTAAAGAAGATTTCTGTATATCTAATTCATTAGATAGATTCTTAAGCCTCTCTTCTTGTAGCTTTAATTCACTCTCTTTACTGCTTAATTCTTTTTTCTGAGTATCTATCTGCGCCATAATCTGTTCAATTTGATTATCTAGCTTTTCTATACTCACCTCCATCTCAAAGCTCTTTTGTTGTTGATATGATAATCCAGTAGCAGGGCTACTTGGAGGTTGGCTTACAGGATCAGCGAATACAGAACTATTTATTGCTAACATCAATCCCATGCTTATAGCAAGGATAAGCTTTTTTCTTTTCATAAATCCCCCTATATACTTGACAATATAATCATATAAGTAATTATAACACAACAAATTTATTTAATCAATGTAACAATATGATAGGAAATATAATTTTAATTTCCTTTTTAAGAAAACAAAATAAATATTTAATGCTGATATACATACAATAACTTCAATTAAGATAAACGTAATGTTAGGAGGAAAACTAATATGCAAAACCCAAATCAGCTTCAAGATAATGAATCAATCCTAAATGCTTTTAAAATGATTCTTCCTTATCTCAACAGAATTGTTCGTGAAGATATGGCTGTTGGTCTAACTGATTTAAAAGAATATATATCATATTATAGAGCGAGAGAATTTGAACTTGATCTACCGGCTGGTAAACCAATTAGAGGAATAAGGACTATAGAAGAGTGTATAAGAACAGGTAAGGATACCTTTGATGATATTCCAGATGAAGTATATGGGCGACCTATAAAAACAATATTTACACCAATTTATGGAGTAGATAAGAAAATCATAGGAACTCTAAGTTCTGGTATTGATTTAAATAACAGTCGTGATTTAGTAAAAAGCGTGGAACATTTATCTCACTCAACAAATCAGGTATCAGAAAGTGTTTCTCAGATATCTAAAAGTGCAGTGGAGCTTTCAGCCTCTGGACAGCAATCAATAGAGTTATCCAATCAGTTATCAGAAAAGTTTAGAGATACTACTATGATTTTAGAATTTATAAGAAGTGTGGCTGCACAAACTAATCTTTTAGGATTAAATGCTTCTATTGAGGCTGCAAGGGCAGGTGAGCAAGGTAGAGGTTTCGCAGTTGTTGCTAACGAGATAAGAAAGCTTGCAGAACAATCTCATGAATCTACTAAAAAAATTCAGACTATATTAGAAGAAATGAATAGTTCGGTTGTTGAAATTAATAAGTCAATAGAATCCACAGGAGCTATCAGTGAGGAACAAGCTGCATCAACACAAGAAATATCTTCAAACTTAGAATATATAAAAAATATTTCAGAGCAATTGAAAGTTTTTGTTGATCGTTATAAATAAGATACTATTTATTTTTATCATTCTTAGCCATGAATTTAATAACCCTCCATAATAAGAAAATGCCTATATCTTAAATTAGTAAGATATAGGCAAAGTTTATAAATTCAATTGAAATTATTTAATAGTTATTGGACTTTCATACTTAACTGTTTTCCCAAAGACTTTATCAAATTCTATATATTTTCCTGTAAGGTTTGCTCCTGATTCTCCTACCTTAGCTTTAGCTTCTGGATCTAAAACACTAGAACTAGGAGTAGTAATCTCTATTATATATTTACCTGGAGTTATTGAACTAAGGCTACTTGAAAACTGACCGTTTGATACTTTAGGAGTAAAGTCTTGTGTAACCATACTCTTATCACTAGCATTAAGTATCCTAACCATAACTTGTGTTGTATTAGGTAAATTTGTTTTTCCTTTTACGTTGAGAGTTCCGTTGCTTGAAGAAGTTTCAAGTGATATATCAACATTTATTTCCTTACCTTGAGTTGGGGCCTTCTCTTTCATTGAATCTGGTACTGGAAGCGGAGTACCTACATTGATTTCTTTATTATTGTAGTACCACTTGCCATCTTTATTTACATACAGGTTTTTAATAGTATCCATGTTCATAGTGTCAAGTTCTGCCTCAGTAACCTTAAGATTTACTTTAGCATTACTTACTAGCATGTAGGCTCTCATAACCTCTATAATAGGTCTTTTAAACTTTTCTGAAGCTGCTACAAATATAGGTGCATCTTTACTGTTAGTTTTAAATTGTTCTTGAATAAAATCATATATCTGTTGATTCTCTGCACTACTACTTTGCTTCTGTACCTGAGCAGGGGTGCTTACTGCCCCATTAGGTTTAGAGGAACACCCTGTAATTGTTGTTAGCATTGCTGAAAGTATAATTGCACATAATATTCTACGATTCATAGTTATTTATTTTCTCCTTTTTCAATTAATCTATTTTTGCTTACTTATCATTGATAAATTCCCTATCCAACTTATTACCCTTTACTTTAAGCTTTGCTTTATAAGTACCTTTAGGAGATTTAAAAGTGATAATATCAGTTTCTTTCTTCTCTTGTAATTGAGGTATATATGGCTCTAGGTTTACCCCTCCACTTTCAGCCGGAATACCAAAACCACATCCCTCTTTCCACCTGTTACAGCCCCATCCTGTAAATTTTTCTGTAGACTTATAAATCAAAGTACCTTCTTTACAAGCTGGACAGGAATAGGTCTTTTTATCAGAATGAACAGTTTCAGTGGCACCAGATGATTTAGCAGTATTAGAGCCTCCAATTCTATCTTTAATGTTCCAGTAGACACCTTCCTTAATTAAAAAGAATTCCTTATCTACTTTCTCTTTAGTGGTAGGGTCAGTACAACCTTTTATACTAGCCTTATCCCCTTTTAGAAGTTGTTTAGCTGCAGTTTTGGTTAATGTCTTACCATACTTGCCTAATATCTTATCATTCTTCCATAAGGTAAATTTGCAACCCTCTCTCCATTTGGAACAAGAAAAGCCTTTTGAGGTTTCGATTATATCTGCTCCGCACTCTTTGCATTGCCCTATAACCTCATTGGATTTAGATCCACTTTCGCCATTGGATGATTCAAAGGTAATATTTTGAATTTTCTTTGCTTCTTCTACAAGGAACTTAGAGTAGTTATGAATACTCTCCATAAATCTTTGAACAGGGTATTGACCTTTAGCCATCAAGTTAAGTGCTTTTTCCCATTTAGCAGTAAGTTCTGGTGACTTAATTTCCTTTGGAACTATCTCTATAAGCTTGATACCTTTATCAGTAGGTATTAAGTAATCAATCTTTCCTTTTTTCTTTCTAACAACATAACCCCTTGCTATTAAGGTTTCGATTATAGAAGCTCTCGTAGCAGGAGTTCCAAGACCGCCTTCTTTTAGTTGTTCTTTTAATTCTTCATCTTCAACAAATCTTCCCGCATGTTCCATAGCTTCAAGTAATGTAGCCTCATTGTATAGTGATGGTGGCTTTGTAGCATCTTTTTTACACTCAGCCTTATTAATTTTAAATGTATCTCCTATAGCGCATTTAGGAAGTTCCTGTTTTTCTTCATCTTCCCCATCCTTATTATCTTTACTTTCATTCTCTGATTCATCATTCTGATATAATACTTTCCAACCTTTTTTTATCGGTGTTGAGCCTTTTGTTGCAAAGGATTCATTTTCACAGGTAGTTATTATAGTAGTTGATAAATACTCATATGGAGGAAGAAAAATAGCTAAAAACCGTCTAACTATAATGTCATAAACCTTCTTTTCTCTATCAGATAAGGAATTTAAGTCAGCAGCAACCTCAGTTGGGAGCAGAGCGTGATGGTCTGACACTTTACTGTTATCAACCACTTTCTTATCTAATTTTAAGTTCTTCATCTGCAATATATAATCACAAACTTTTTCTAGTGGCGAGTATTTTACTGCCTTAACTCTATCCATTAATGTAGGTACTATATCATCACTTATATATTTAGAATCAGTACGAGGATAGGTAATAATTTTTTTCTCATATAATGATTGTGCAGTTTGTAAGGTTTCATTTGCAGATAACCCTAGTTTCCTTACACATGTCCTTTGCAGTTCTGTTAAATCAAATAATTGAGGTGCATACTGCTTCTTATTTTCTGTTTTAACATCTTGAACGACTGCCACTTTTCCAGTAATTTTATTAACTATTACATCAGCTTTAGCTTTATCAAATATTCTGCTCTCTTTAGATGTAGGATCAAACCATGTTCCGCTGAAGGTATCATATATTGATTTAATAGTCCAGAAGTCTTTAGGTACGAAGTTTTCAATCTCGTGATGCCTATTTACTATCATGGACAAGGTTGGGGTTTGTACCCTTCCAAGGGATAATGCTTCTTTCCTAGTAGTAATTCCACTTAATGAATCTTTGTATTTCAGAGTGAATGATCTTGTTCCATTCATTCCCACAAGCCAGTCGGATTCAGCTCTACACTTTGCTGAAAGATAAAGATTATCATAATCTGAACCAGGCTTTAAATTTGCGAAGCCTTCTCTGATAGCTTTATCAGTTTGGGAATTAATCCAAAGTCTTTTAAATGGTTTCTTGCAGCCTGCAAGCTGATGAATTAACCGGAATATATGTTCGCCTTCCCTCGCTGAATCAGTGGCTACAACAATATAATCTACATCAGGACTATTCATAAGCTTCTTAACAACACTAAATTGTTTTGCAGTTTTAGGGTTGACTTTTAACTTAAACTTATCCGGCAATATAGGTAATGTATCAAAAGACCATTTTGCATATTTTTCATCCATTTCTTCTGGATCACAGATGCTAACCAGATGACCCACTGCCCAGCTTACTATAAATTTATCTCCTTCTATATATCCATCATGTCTAGTATTAGTTTTATTTACTACTTTAGCAATGTCCATAGCAACACTTGGCTTTTCGGCAAGTACGAATACCTTCCCCATATTTAAAGTCTTCCTTTCGCTTTTCATTAAATTTTATCTATATGTTAAAGGTGGCCTTATCTAGCCACCTTAACCATCAAATCAGAAATCATATTTATATATTTTCTGTCATCAGAGATTCTAATCAAACTTTCTATAAAGTGTTTACTCTTGCTCTTAGGCAACTGCTTTCTTTCAACCAATTTAATTAGAACCATACAAGTATTATAGTTTTCTACGTGAGTGTGACCTTCTGCAAAACCTTTGTGAGTATTATGAACAATATAACCATAGCTAGCTCTATATACCTTGAAATCATGGTATTGGCATATCTGCTTTGACATATCTCTCACTCCTTAGCTTATTAGTTAATTTAAATGGTGTACCTTTGAACAAAAGTCCAATATATACTTTCATTTGCATTTACTTATAAGCCCCAAAGAATATTCTTTGGATTTGCATAAGTCTAATATTAAATTGTAATCTTCTAATCCCTAGAGATGTGCTTTTGCAACCTTATATATAAATAATACTTTGTCACATATAAGGATTAGAGATTTGAGCTACAAGCCTCCCCTCAAGATACTGGAGTCTATCGGTTATCAGGAAGCTATAATCATGCATAAAAAGCTACAGTACAATGAGATATCTTGAGAAGCGGATTAAATGTGATTTGCATTACCCATTGTTATGAATTTTATAGGGAATATTTGTACTGCCTATGCTTTTTTTATTGTACAAAATTATATCTTACATATATTATACAATAAAATTATTTAATTATCAATAACACTATGATGTAATAATAAATAATGAATTAGAAAAACTTACTAAATTTATATAAATATACAATAGCAAAGATGTATTTGAATAAACAAATTTATTGTGTTATAATTATATATATAATAAGATTAAAATTGTACTAATCCTTTTTTACAATGAATGAGTATTGCAACGATTGAATACTCAAAATCTAAAAATAAAAGAATGGATGCTGAAGCATTCGAGAAAAGAAAGGTAGAGGTGTTAAATTATGATGAAGAAAGCAAATGAAAAACAATCACTATATATAAATAGATTAAGCTATACCCTATATAAATTATGTGGGTGCGAAAATAAGAAGATAATAATATTCCCAGACGAAGCAGAGCAGCTACCTGCAGATATGGCAGAAGATATGATAAAGGAGTTAAAACAGAAGATATACAAAAAGGAATTAGAAAATTATGTTTTTCCATACCTTTATCAAACGGATAAGCTAGAAGAAATAAAGTCAATAAAGATTGGCCAGTACAAAAAAATAGAAAAGGTTAAACCAGTAGATACAACTCTATATGTTGTAACAACAGATGGAGAGGAATATCGAATTAATGGCAATTCAAAGCTTCTTATAGGTAAAACAGAGAGCAGTTTACAACAGGTGTATGAGGCTCTAGTAAAAGCTATCAACTATGACAAAGGTGTTAGATTATATGTTTCTGATAACTTGGCGTCTATATCAGTTAAGGATCAAGAAAGGGATACTTATATAGCTTCAATAATTGAAATAATAAATGCAATCATAGAAATCATGGGTAATAAAATGCCTATCAGCTGGGATAACAAATATAAACCAGAGCATATAGTAAAATTACAAATTTACATTAATGAGAGAAATCAAGATGTAGCTGCTAAGTTCAAAGCTGTAATGGGAAATGCACAACAAGCTCAGGATTTCTGTACGCTTCTTAAAGCAGGACAGGAGCATTACTTTGGGTTAACAGAAAAGGAATAAGGAGGTAACTGATTATGAAAAAACTTTTAGTATTTCTTATGTTTATAGGAATTTCATACCTAACATTAAAGTTTTTAAGTCCACTTTTAGGTTTAGATTTTAAAGACTTTTTACCTAGCAGTAAACTTGTAGGAATATAAGTCTGTAGTTTTCAGTGAGGGATATTAAGGGAGGTCATTAAATGATATGTACTAAGTGTAGGGACGATAATCCTGATACTAATGTGTTTTGTAGTAAATGTGGTAAAAAGCTAAATGGGAGCAGTAATAAAGGTAAAAAAGCATTAATGATAGGTATGTCTACTGTTGTTGCTTTAGGAATAGGTATCGGAGGGTATAGCTATTTCAAGCTGAACAATGGACAACCAACTAAAAGTAATACCTCCAGCACCTCTACAAAAACAGACGATAAGGTCAAAGAAAAGAAGAATGAACTTAATGGTGTTGATATAGGAATCCTAACTAAAGAAGATATTGCAAAGGCAGTAGAAAAGGGAAAAGAGTATAAGGGAAAAGCAGTGACTGTTGAAGGCAAAAATATGATTACTAGATCCAGTAATGAGTTCAAAGAAACTCTAGGGAAAAGGTTTGGTATAGCAACTCCATATAATCAAGTAGTATCTGCAAGTGTAAGTTATGCAAATAAATATATTGATCCTACTGTAGATAATGTTATGGAAACATTTAAACAATTAAGCCCAACTTATTTAAGTGAGATAGTTGGAATGGCATTCGTTGGTGGAGACAATATCAATTTTGCAAAAGAATTACACATGACTTTAAAAGTTTATGGTGATGAAGAGAAAGTTCTACAGCCAAAAGAGATGTTTAGGGAAGATTACTTCCCACCAGCAAAACCAACTGAGTTTTTCCCATATACACCTATATATGTTGACAGTGTAGCTGCGAGATTTGATGCAAAAGAAGTTCAAAAATTAAATCCTAAAGCAATAGAAATTATAGTTATTTATCCAGGTGGGAAAGAAGTAAGGCAGAAATTTGATTACAGTAAATTAAATGAATTATAGTACTGATCACTTAGTAGATTTGTTATAAATATAGGGGGTTAAAATGAAGAAAATATCAATGCTAGTATTATCTATAGTAGTTGCAAGCTCAATGTTTACTGGATGCTCTAAGAAAGCAGAGCAATCAGCAGCACAGGAAAAGAAGCAGGAACAAAAAGTTGAAAATAAAACGGAAACTGTTCAAAAGGAAGTACCTGTTTACCATATATATAAATTAGCTAAATACATGGATTCTTCTAAGTACACCCAACAGCAGAAGGATCTATTGCAGACAAGGGCAAATCAATTAAAAAGAAAAGATAATGAGAAGATTTCAATTGATGTTTGGGATAGTGATATAGGCTATGATAAAGATGGAGGCTTACAACTATATGCTTTTATTAGCAATTGGTCAGCAAGTGATATACAGAAATTAAACTATCAGGTAAACATAACAGGTAAGGATGGTCGCAAAATTGCTTCAGCGTATTTTAAACTGTCACTAGAAGAAACAGGCAACATACCAGCAAATCAGTCAGTACTTGTATGGCTCCATTTTGATCCTCAGTTTGTTTATACAAAAGATTATGATTTTAAAAATGGATTTTCTACAGAAGCAGTATATCAATATTAAAAAATATTAAAAAAAGTTTAGGTAAATTCTCTTAGATTTAAAGCAATTAACTTTTAGTAAAGAGTGTAATTCTAAGGTTTAGCCTAAACTTTTTTATATAAAACGATCATTTTAGCATTTTTACAATATTATTAGTTACCAGAGGAAAAAATATAAGAATTATCTTTAAATAATATAAATACGTGAGATGTAGAACCTAAATACGAATCTTTATGAATTCCATTTAGCTCACTTTCTACTTCTACTTCTACACTTGGAGTATCATCTCCTTCATCCCATTTAAACTCACAACTCTCTATATGTATAAGATTCCTTCCTGCATAATTATACGTATGAAGGTCCTTTTTTGTATCTTTAATAGTTTCGTCATAGCATTTTTGGGTGGTTATTGATTTTAAATCATCTAATTTTCCACTTAAATTATTAAATCCACCACAGTAACGAATGCTTAAGTATTTGTCAGACAAATTAAACGCTTTTTCTTGAAAATTTGATATACATTTCTGAAGTGCTATCAGCTTATTCTCATCTAAAGGACCTGCTTTAATAAAGCTATAAACATTAATAATCCTATACTTTCCGAATCTATCTTGAAGTATTATTAATACTGCATTTTCATTAACCACTTCTTTTCCATTTAGTTTGTAGTCTACATTATAATACACATCAAAAGCTTTGTATGTCCCATCCTCTAATGTTATATTCTCTCCTGATGCCAAAAGCATAGTCTTATTTATTTTTATTAATTCATTTGTTTGGTTTCTATCTATAAAAGTATTATATAGTCTTAATTGAGTACCATAAAAATGAGTAGTACCTATATTTTTTAATACTTCGTTATACTGCTTTTCAACGTTACCAGCATTCAAATTATAATATGAATTTAAGAAAGTCATTGCAATATCTTTAACATACATGTTGTCATTATACGGTTGATTTGAGATTGTATTACTTGACGGAGTATCATTTACCTTATTATCTGTTTTTTTATTATCTACTGCCTTATTATCTGCTGCTTTCTTGCTATCCAGATCCTTTTGTATTACTTCTTGTTTTACATTATTAGTCTGATTGACACTTGTTTCCTTAGTGCAAGGAATACACTAAACATTCACTTCCTTTCTCTAGCTGATCTCAATCAATTAGGTTTAATAATACGTATTTTTTTAAAATGAGTTAATATCTCCTTAATTTTATATTTCTACAGTTATAAATGGAATTCATTAACTATATCGGTATGATTATGTCGATATTAATACTTAACAAGTAAATTTAATAGAAGTACTATTTAGCTTGCTCTCATAGATTTTATTCGATTTATTTTTAATTAAGAGTGTAATTCTAAGGTTTTGCTTAAACTTTTTTCTTATTTTTTATATAAAAACGAGCACTTTCTCACCATAATATGGACAAAATATCACTTCATACCGTAAAAAGATATACGAAGTGGGAAATATAGAAATATTTGAAAAAAGGTTTTTAGTATTTTTTGTTCCTCCCCTACTTCCCTTCCCCCTTTTAAATATGTACAAATAAAAAAATAAAGAAAAAAAATAAAAAAGGGAAAAAGAAAAATAAAAAAAAGAACGAGAAAATTTTTTTCCACCGGAAGTTAGAATAACTGAGAGAGTTTTTAAGAGGACAGGCAGAGGAGCTTGAGCGGAGGGAGGATTTTATATATTATCCACTTCGTATATCTTTTTGCGGTGCGAAGTGGGTAATTTCAATGTAATGGAAACCTTATAGAAAAGTTTTAGGGCTAGAATCAAACTTCGATAATATTATTAATGAATGGGTATTACCATCATCTGCATCATAAGGGTCAATAAAATCACCATATTAGTATATAGTGATTTTAACATTTTAGTTATTCTTTTGAATAAAGATAATGATAGCATCCTTATTTTGAAGCTAATATCTTACTTTCTATCTCACGTAACTTATTGTACACAGCCTCATCATCACTTTTACTTAATTTTATTCCTATATTATATGAACCGACTGTTACATCGTCTTCATCCCTAATACTTTGAGAATATGGTTTTACTATAAGTAAATCTTTTAATTCCTGACGATACAGATCTCTATCAATCTTAAAACTACTAAAAATTATTTTTTGGGAACATGGAGCACTTAAGCTATCTGCAGCTAATTGTAGTATCCCAATCCCCCCATAATATTCATTAGCAACTCCTAATGGTGGCTTTATTAAGCATATACTTGCATTCTTCTGTTTTGAATTGTACAAATTAAAAAAGATTAAAGAATCGGTAACACAAATATCTGTATTAAAGTGCTTTTCTACTATTGGTATTGAGAAAACTCCACTTCCATTTTTTAAATCTTTAATATGCAATTCTCCCTCTTGAATTCCTTTTCCTGAACTATTTGTTACAAAAAAATATGTGTAATAAGTATCTTTTAAAATACTTTTTTGTGATTCATAATCATATCCAAAATCATCTATTTTATCTTCATTAGCATAGTTAATTAATTGATTTATGTTAAGCAACTCTTTAAAAAAGAGGTTATAGTCTATATTGTATATATCACAGAGAGTAAGAATCGTCTCAGTATTTGGTAATGCATGTCCGTTTGTATACCTTGATGTTAAAGAAGGATCAACTCCTAATAAATCTGCCAATTCTTTATTATTCAACCTATTTAAACGTTTTATTTCATTAAAATTATACGCTACAATCGCGTCGCTTCTCTTTTTTACTTTTTCTTTCAGCATTATTAAATTTTTATTAGCAGTAACAACATCTGAACTAATTGAATGTTTTACTGTTTCTGCCAACCTATTAATTTCACGATTAAGTTCTGTAACTTCTGATTTTAAGGATATCAAATCTCTTCTCTCCATAAATAAAATCCCCCCTCATCATTTCGTTCATAAAAATTTAACATTATTGATTATATTGAAACATAAATTGTTTCATTTTTCAATTATTTTCTTTTTTCATCCATTACTTAATGAACTGTAGCTAAATTGTTATACTTTAAATAGAAGATAAGCCTGGACAATTTTTGTTAAAGAGGATAGTCCAAATAGTTAATTTATAATGGGTACAAGGCTAATCTTAATAATGAAAAAGGGAGATGATATTATGTCTGAAAATTCTTCTAATCCTTTAGCAAAAGCTATAGTTGAAGGTGCTGCAGCGGCTATAGGTGAAGCTGTTTGTGGTAAAGGTGGTTCAATTATTGGTGCTGGAATAGGTGCAGCTATCTCTAATAGTGATGTGATGAATAAGCCACTTGGGTCCTCAAGTGTAAAAGTTACTGAATGGGATGAATCACAAGGTAAATGGGTGGAAGTTAATAATATTTATTAAAACTAATAATCACATTGCCGGGTATACATCAATGTATAGTTTGGTTTTATTAATTGATGTATACTAGCTCTTCACAAAATTAATTAAGTATATTATTAATTCAATTGAACATTTTAGGGGGGTTTTATTATGAAAAAATTTATATGTATGCTTGTAGTGGTGGTCTTTTCATGGGTAGGTTTACAATTGCAATCATCAAGTGTATCTGAAGCATGGAGGAATCTTATTTCTTTTTTTAGTGATAATGAGAAAAGGCAATCAATAGTTCTCACAGCAAGCAAAGCTCAAATAAACTTAACGGATTATAACTGTAATATATCTTTATATGATAGTAACAGAACAGTCAGAGCAATTGCTAACTTTGATGGACAAGTTCCAAAGGATGTGAATTTGATACTACAGATTAAGAGTATCAAAGGAATAGATAAGGTTAGTCTAAAATGGGACCCATCGCTTGGTAATTACGGGAAGTATACTGTAATATGTGATAAGGATTATTTTGTACCAGGTATAGAGTATACTTTTTCAATAGAAACAACATCCAAAACTACTAGTGTTGCCAAATCAACAACCCTTTTGTATGGACATTTGGTAAAAACAATAATTCAAACTTCATATGGCCAGTGGGAGGAAAAAGTGTAAAAACACAAAATTTCTCCTCAAGCCATTCTGGTATAGATATTAGTTCTTCATCAAAATCACCATCTATATTAGCTGTTGGTGATGGTACAGTTGTAAATGTATATAATAACTGTAATCATAAAGACAATCTTAAAGATAACTGTAATAAAGGTACAGGTTTTGGTGCATACGGTAATGTTATAGTTATAAAGCATAATGATAACACTTATTCTATGTATGCACACTTACTTAAAGACAGTATTAAGGTTTCAGTGGGCCAAACTGTAAAAAAAGGAGATATTATAGCAACTATGGGTAAATCCGGGGCATCAAAAGGTATTCATCTGCACTTTGAAATAAGAACAATCGCAAACAAACCAAGCTCAGCAGTAAAT
The DNA here is from genome assembly GCF_001623875.1 of Clostridium magnum DSM 2767. GTDB lineage: Bacteria > Bacillota > Clostridia > Clostridiales > Clostridiaceae > Clostridium_AM > Clostridium_AM magnum. Next base: position 1,277,549 of record NZ_LWAE01000002.1, read on the forward strand.
CCAAGTTTATATCTTCCTAAACACTAAATTTTATAAAAAAACACCTCTAAAATTAATTAGAGGTGTCTTTAACCATTTGGATTATCTCACTAAATTGTTCTTCTGTAATGCTTTTTTCATCTAAGGCTTTAATTAGTTCTACTGCTTGTCCAGGTGTTATTTTACCTTCCAAAGCAGATTGTGTAATCTGGTTTTTGGTTTTTTGAGTATCTATATATACATCTGCCAACTTTTCGGCATAAGGAATTGACTTTTTATCGTCTTTTTCCTTGTCATTAGAGGTTTCATTGGATTTGTGACCAGTTAGAGTTTGCTTTACATTTGTTATAAAGCTCTCTACCTTGTCATCACCGAACATTGGTACTGCTGCTACTGATGCAGAAACTGCGATAGCCAATGTTACCCCAATGATAATTTTTGTTATTTTGTCTAATGCTTGAAACCTGGTATATACAGGAGTGCTTATAAACCAATCTTTTAATTTTTCCAGTACACTTTCAATAAACATTTCTGCAGCCTTTTTAATGCAGAACAACACAGTTACGATAATCCCTACAGTTATCAATAGTACAAACCACTTGATTACCATAAGAATCCACCTCCTTGGTCATTTTTTTATTTCGATAATCAAAAAACTCAACCAATAGAGGGGAACCCTTAATGGGATCTTCTCGTAAGGTTGAGAATAATCCCATTAGGATTATGTAATCAAATTTTAAAATTCAATTTAAAATTCTAGTATAATATTTTAAGTTAGATATCTGGGTATTAATTACTGCAGCATATTATTTAAGTAATGTGAATATAAAAATTCCAGCTAGAATTAATGAAAATAACCCTGTTATAATATTAAATCCTATTCTTTCTTTTTTATATTCTTGCTTATTTAATATAGGTCCCACTATTAGAAGCAATGCCACTAATAGTATTGCACTAATTACTATTACTCCATATATAACTACCTTACTCATTGTTATATCCTCCCTCAAATACTTGCACAAAGCTTTTATATTTGCACAAATCTAAATAGAATGTTACGTTTGTAACCCCTTATATATATGTGTGTATAATCCTACTATCTTAAAGATACGAATACTGCTATGCAAAGTATTCCTATGAAAACTTCAAGAGCTATAACCCACTCTTTAATATCCTTTCTAAGTTGACAATGTTCCTGTCCACTTATAGCAGGCATAACCAACGTTACTATTTTAGTTAGTCCTACAATAAAAAATACATTTGCAATAATCATTAGTATTCTAATAAACTCCATTGATAACTTCATTTGCTAAAACCCCTTTTCCACTTATTACTGCTATAATAGGTATATTGTATCATTTCTACAACACATCTACTATAGCGGTAAGAAAAGTGAAATTGAGTTAGTTTAAGCGTATACCTTTATATCATTAGCCTCCCTTACCTCTTCTGCTGTAAGTACTCTCCTACAACTAGGGCAGGTAGTATAATAATCCCCCGGAGCAGAGAACAAACTCCTAATTGGACTTCCAAAATCCTTAAGTGTGGTCTTATCCCATTGTAACAATGAATGATCTTTCCCACAGTTTGGACACTTTAACTGACGATCAGTTGCTTCGTCAATCTCTCCCCTACTGTTCTCTTCCATACAGGTAGGACACACGAAGATATCTTCCATATCGGAGTGCTCTATTGGTGTTATCTCACCTTCAAAATACTCCTCTGTTGCCTTATTCCATTCTCTTATTGAATGATGGTTGCCACAGTTAGGGCAAGTATATAATGATACGTTATCTAATTTTGTTATATAATATCTTTCCATTTGCTTAAATCCACCTTTCCTCTTAAAATTTGCTTAAATCTTTTTATTAAATCTTGCAAGTATCTCTGCTTTTGATATTTCGTAGTACTTTTCAGATTCCCTATATAACTCCATATTTGTGTTATAGGAGCTATTTAGGTATATTAAACATTGCTCAAAGAAACTCATTAACACTTTATTAGAAAGTGCCCAAATGCCTCTTTCTCCAATAATCCTAATAGTATTTTTAAACTCCAAGTTATCCATTCCGTAATCTCCATTTAAATGTCCAATGCCTCGGATGTTCATATCTTCCTCGGCTAATCTTACAGATATATGGGGCAGTTTTAAACTATTCATCAATACCCATCTCCTTACTCATTATGTCCGATAGTCTTTTAGCTTCCTCATACATCTCGGCTAGGCTTTTTCCTATCTCCTTTGATGCAGGATCTTCTTCTGACCAATCACCATTTTTAAGTAACAATAACATTTCTTCATGAGAGAAGGAGTCTATCATTACTTCTATGGTTTCTGCTAAACTAATATCTTCTTCCTCAATATATGCATCATATTTAGAATTAATATATTGTTTGTGCATTGGTAAGACATTTCTTAAAAACATAGCTGTTAAATGTGTTATTGTGAATAGTTTGCCACAACAATCGCAACTGAATACACTTGTTAATTGTCCCTCAGAAAAACACTCTCCTACAAGCTTTGCTTTAATTATACGTTGATCGCTCTCTGTACAACTTTTCTTGTATTGAAATCCATTTTGATTTACTACTACAGGATCATGTTTAACTCCAGCTGCAGGTAACCAGAAAACTTTATTCCCTAGCTCCCACTCTATAAAATGTGGCTCATTCATGTATCCATATAGTACTTTCTCAGTATTTAGGATTTCATCAAGTTCATTATTGAATTCACCATTATAAAATCCCTTATATCCAAGCTCCCTAAATCTAAAAAGTGTTTTTCTGCTGAAGAATGTTTCGTCTAAAACTCCTATTTTAATTACATTTCCATTAGTTTGATGTTTAATATAGTTTCCCATTTTAAAAAATCCTCCTTTAAATTTGCTTAAATCCTTGAATTTGCATAAATCTGAGTTTAGCTTTCGTAAGGTAACATTATAGTTATTACAGGCTCCATGTTATCTCCTGGACCAATAACTGCTTTTAATTTCAGTTCTTCAATAACTTTTTTACCTCTTGTAGCTTCAACTTCGTGGTGCATTATTACTTTGTATAATACTGTTTGTCCACCAGATCTTTTACAGTGTAGAGCAGCCATATACAGTACATCCCAAAACCTACCCTCTCTATCTTGATAAGAGTATTGTTCTGGAATAGAGTTTATAACTTCATTTAATTCAGCAGTTATGGCTACTGGAAACTTAAATCCTGCTTCTTTTGCCATACTACTTACATCAAATAAAACTCCATCTGCTAAGGCCTCTGCTCTTGTGTAAACGCTAATTACATCTCCGAAAATACTTTCCATAATAAATTACCTCCATTTGCTTAAATCTTTTTTTATTTGCATAAATCCTTAATCCTTAATAATTTGAAAAACAAAAAAACCCTAGGTAAACCCACACATATAATCTGTGTAAATCCTAAAGTATTTGCGAAAAAAGTATTAAATTTGTTTAAAATCCGCTAAAAGAAATAAATCCTATAGCTTTAAAAATAAAATTATTAAGTTGTAATAATTATACCATTTATAGTGTTAAAGTGCAATATATATAATGAGTTCTCTAATCATAAAGTTTGCATTAGTGCAATTATACAACAATAAAAAAAGCAGTTATTTATATTAATAAAAATAACTACTTTAATTCCAATCATGTAATCTTAATATTATTTAAATAAGTATAAAAAATACAGAACTAATTCAGAAACCCCTAACAAAACACATGAAGGGAGTACACATTTAGTTTTTGTTGAAAACTTACTTGCATTTACTATAGGTACTAATGCAATCCCAAGAAATATTGTTACAAGTTCTCCTGTAATTACAGATATTAAAGCTACCTTATCATACATCTCAATACTCTCCCTAATAATTATATATTTTTGTATATGAAACTTTCATTCTTATTTGCCTGTTAAGGTCTTTAATAACTTAGCTGCCTTCTGATCATTGGGTTTTAAACTTAGAGTTTCTTGTAAATCCTTAATAGCATTCTCATTTTTGCCTAACTTACTATAAGCAAGCCCTCTATTATAATAGGATGCATAAGCTTTTGAATTAAGTTCAATTGCTTTGTTGTATTCCAGTATAGCATCATCATACTTTTTTTCGTTGTACAATGTGAGCCCCTTAGAATTATGGAGTGCATCTATATTCGGCTTCAAACTTATAGCCTTATCATAATATTGAATCGCTTCGTCATATCTCCTAAGCTTATCCAGAGCTTCGCCTTTGGCATAATAGGCTGTATAATTCCTTTTATCTATCGCTATAGCTTTATCAAAATACTTAATTGAGTTTTCATAATTACCCACCTTATACATAGATAAACCTTTTTCAAAAAAGAATACATGAAGGGCAATCTGTAAAGGGAAGATTAACACTATAATAACCGCAAAAATAATCCCAAACTTAGCATATTTCACACCCTTCTTACGTCTTTCCTTTTCCAAAGCGTAGTAATAGATTAGCAAAATACCCGTCAAACCTGTATTAAGATTAGTTGCTATCACTACAGGAAAATAATCACCTAGTTGCGTATACAGACATATTTTTAAAACAGGTACAATTAAAATCCATAGCCTGTGCCTCTTTTTATCGTAACTGAATCTAATTAATTCTAATACTATTATAAGCGTGCAAGCTAGCACTAAAAAGTAATTCATATATATCCCCCTATTTAATCTTCTATAATATAATTAATTTTCGTAGGTACGAAATTCTAATTAGGACACCACCTTTCTTTTAAAGTAAAAAAACAAAAGTAATGCCCTAATGGAGGGATTACTTTTGTTTTCAACTCATAAATACATTAGTAATCCCAAGTATTAAATTTTCTCTAGTATCCTTTTTTAATCTGCTTAAATCCTTCTGGACTAGCCTACATTTGGTACCGAATAATCTTCTAATATGACATTCTCACTACTGTTACAGTAGACACATTTGTCAAATTCAGGATTAAACATACCTTGTACAAAGTAAGTATAATTACATTTAGTACAAGTGCACCTTTGAAGGTCTAAATCTTCCTCTGCAAATAATTCTCTTATAAGAGTATGCGCAGATATTAAATCTTCAATAGGCATTTCAAAATCTTCCTTACTAAGAACTCCCTTTGTAATGTCAAATACTTTGACATTCATTGTTGCAACGTCCAATTCAATTTCAATCTTTTTGAAATTGTAAATACAGTAATAAGCAATTATACCTGTTCTTATAGAATAGTCTGTGTGGTAGTGAATAATCTTTGCATTATCCCCTACTAATTCCTTTAAATGATTCCTCTCATAGTCTGAAATCTCAGATAGTATAAAAGGGTTCTGGCATATCTTATCAAAGTATTCTTGCGGTGTTGCTAAGTAACAATCTACACATCCATCTACATCCTCAAAATAGAAAATGCTTACATCCCTATTACCATTAACATATTCAACAGAATAGGCTGATCGATGCTCCCAAGTACCTTCATCATTCCTTGTGCGAAAATCACTTATTAATTGAGTTAGTTCCTTCATTTCCAATCTCCTCCTTAAATTTGCATAAATCCTTAATAAATTGTGAAAATAAAAAAACTCTAGCAATTAACACAAAAAATCTGTGTAAATCCTAAAGTATTTGCTAAAAAAATATTTAATTTGCTCAAAATCCGCTGAAGAAAATAAATTCTAAAGCTTTTTAAAATAAATTATTAAGTTGTAATAATTATATCATTTATACCACTGTTATGCAATATATATGATGAGTTTACTAATTATAAAGATTGCACTTTAATAGATTTATAGTCACAAAAGAAAATAAAAAAATAATTTAAGAGTAAAAAAAGGCAGTAAAAAAGGAAAAGGTGTGCTACCCTCTTCCCTTTTCTGTCCTAAAGACAAAACCATATGTGCCTTATAATAAGGCTGCTCCTATGAGCCAAATCATATATAACTTTTCAATTATATAAGTACTAATATTATAAATAAAAACTACTAAATCGTCAATTCTGTCTATTAAGGATTAACTACTTTAGGTGTGGTAGCAGGCATTCCCTTTCGACTAAAGTATATTTTATACATCGCTATTGCTATTGCAATACCAACTACAATGACAGCAATATTCTTAATCAATATTACTATATCAAAGCTTTTAATAGCAGATAGTGAGGTTTTATTCATTTCGTCTATACTTGTAACTGATACCTTATTACTTTCTTTTACAACCTTGTATTTACTGTTCTTAGAGCTTGATAAGGCATCTAGGTTATTCCACTTAACTGTTCTATTTTCAAAGGCAAGTTCTTCTCCAGTAGAAATAACATAGGCTTGCAGCATTTGTCCATCTAAATATAGTGTTTCATTTTGATCTAATCTCTCTTTTAATTCATTTACTAAATCAGGTATGTAACTAAAATATATCTTTTGTGTCATATTTGCTGAGAAGTTTCCTAGCAAATAGCATATACCGAAGAAAACTAATATGTACGATAAGGTTCTTTTAATTTCCATAACCTCCTTTCTTATAAATTATTTGTTTACATTTCCATTATAAGAGGAGGTTTAATCTAAAAGCAACAAAAAAGAAGCCCTAGCAAACTGCTAGGACTACAAAGGTTACATATTAAACATCATTTGACCTTCGATTAGGTTATTTTTCTGCTTTTTACTTTTTGATTTTATTTCTACTATAGAAATCTGAGCAAAGCTTTCAGAAGGGTTAATTGCAATATCCTGTGTTCCAAATTTAACATCATATCTCTTTTTTGCTTCTTCATATAAATTATCCCAAGTAACATTTATTGCTTCTCTATGACTGGATAGTAACTCTATCTTCATGCCTCTGCTTGAAGTATCGTATCGCCCTATCCTAAAGAATCCATCTGTTAAAGCAGTTAAGCACTGCTTTGAGTAGGCCTTTTTCAGCTCATTTATTACATCATCCTTACCTTTACCTTTAAACAACTTTAGAAGATCCTTATCAGAAATTAATTCTTTTATGGATTTATCTAATACTTGTTTATCCGTTAGGACTTTGGCTTTTTCTGAACCTCTTCTTCCGTACTCATCTTCAAATAAATCTCTTATAGGTCCTGCAACTGATTCTTTAGAAAACCAAGTTGAGTTCTGCCATATGAAATTTATGAATTCTCTTTTTTCCTTAAATTCATCATCAGCATATGATTTCACGTTATCCCTCATCTGCTCCAGCTCATCTGCCCAAAGGACTTCTTTTGATAAATCATCAGCACTTAATTCTAGTTTACCAACCTTCTTACCTTCAAGAATTACAGTTCTGTCTTCTCTTATACCTGTTATCAGAAGTTCACCGTATCCTTTTAAAGTAACATGATAGCCTACTGCTATATCTCTATAATTTAAAATCTTTTCCCCTGATATTCTTATAGACTTTCTAGCTTCATATACCTCATCTGCATTGATTCTAGCCCTTTCATTTTTAAGAAAATCTAAGAGCATTGATTCTTTTATATCCCAAGGAAGCTTTACTCCTGTGAAATATTCAAATGGTTTAGAGTAAAATCTATTGTTGCCTGCATAAGCTAGGATCTTTCCATGTTGCATAACTCCTTCAAAATCTCCAAGTAGAAAAGAATTAATCATCTTCTGTATTTTTCTTAGGCTATCCTTATAAGAGCGGTAAATTGTTAAGTTCATGTATTCTGCAAGCTGAGATATTGTTACACAATGATTGATCTCACAACGATAATCAAATATTGCATTATCTAGGATATCTTTAAAGGAACTGAAGTAATATTCCTCCCTGTACTGATATTCAAAGGCATACAACTGAAAATACAGAAGTACCTCATCTATATCCTGTTCAGAAAATGCTGGCTCCAAAAGTTTTATTTTTTCTTTTACAACCTCACATACTTCAATCTGAATCTCAACAAATTCAGCTTGGTCAGCTGCTTCCAAAGCCTTTATTTCATTCCTCATTCCTTTAATTTTATTTTCATTATCCTTTAACTCTTCACCTTGTAAGCTTTTGCTCTCTGCCTTTAATACATCAATTTCATCCATTAATGAATTGATATAATTAATGGTTTGATTATTCATTTCTGCCCATTCATCTTCAATAAAAGCAGGGCTCTTAGATAAAAGAGTATTCTCACTTACATCTACTGATTTATTTTCTAATTCTAATATATTTAATTGTTCCATTTGCTCAAATCCTCTCTTTAATTAAATTTGCTTAAATCCAGAGGGAGAATAAAATTTTATTCCCCCTCTTTAATTAATTCTTAAGTTTAAATTGCAAACAAAGTCATTTGTCCTTCAATTAACTTATTTTTATCCCTAGTCTTTTTTACAGTATTGCTTAGCTTCTTTATGTCCGATTCTGTTAGAGTGAATAAAGTAAGTTCCTCTTGCTTTGAATTTTCTGGATTAGTTACTTTAGACTTTGCTACTTCAACAGGCTTAGCCTTTACTAATTCAATATCTTCCGTTATCTCTTTAACTCGATATTTCTTTATAAGCCTATCTGATATCTCCTTATATGACATTTTATATTTCTCTTTGCAATAATTCTTCACATCCATATCACCATATAATGAAATAGTTGCGCCCTTTGTAGTGCATGTAACTTGTCCTATAAAAAATCCATACTCTCCGCAAAGAGTTCCACCGTAATATTCATGTTTGAGTGCCTTTTCCAACTTTGCTTTATCCCCACTATTGATCATTTCCTGGTATCTGTCAGTGTAAATCCACTTAAGTGCATGTCCTTTAGCAGTTTCCTCATCCATATTAATAGCTGCTAGTCGGCCTCTTCTCATACTGTCCTTATGCAAAGGATCAAATATAGAATGTAAAATAACCTCGTTGTAACCTTTTATAATTAACTGGTCACTTGCTTGAGGTTTCCCCCATCTATAAAATCTTTCGCTTGAATGAAGTACATCCCATATATAGTTCTGTTTGTTGTAAAATTCTAAATCAGAAAGAATTGTTAAGTCCTCTGTTTTAACTGGTGTTGCATTAAGGCTTATGCCTTTTCTCACTAATTCTTCTAATGTGTATACTTTACTTTCGTCAAACAGTTCAAAAATTGTTCTTGCTATTTTAAGCTCTATTTCTCTAATTGAAATTTCTCTTGTTAAACAGTTAGGAGTTCTTTCAACCATTGCTTTTAAGGTAGGATCATCTTCTAATTGAGATTTTATTATAGGTGATGATTCAGCCTCATTCTCACCATGTTTATATATGAATGATAGTGATTCCTTGTCCTCAGATACCTTAACATCATGTAGACTGTATTCCATCATATTTTTAGATCCCTCATATTGAAGAAGTATGGTTTTATAAGGTGATTTTGCAATTTCTACAACACAATCGTCCTCTGTTTCTTCCTCTTCTTCTATGATTTCCACATCTACAGTTTCCACATCATTATCTACTGTATCTACTATTTCAACATTTACTTTATCAACTTCAGTAGTTTGTTCTATAACAGGTAATTCTGTAGTTGTTTCTGCTGACAACTGGACTTCTTTATTATCCTCACCTAAAATAATGCTTAACTCTGCAATTACACTTTCTAATTGGGCTATGTCCCCTCTTGATACTAAATATTCTGTTTGAAATTTAGCGGCTGCTATTCCCAAACGATATAAATGTCTTTCTTCACCTTCAGTTAAGATGTTATTAACTTGTAGTCTAAAGTATTTCTTTAAATTATCTAAGTGTTTGAAGTAAACTACATGATATTTTGGTGAATTTAACATATCGTTGTAAGTTCTTATAAAGCCACAATCTTCAAGTTTCCTATCAATTTCAAGAATGGAACTTGGTACTTCCTTCTCCTTATTTATTAAAGATTTACTACTTACTATATCTACATATTCCTGGTATTTCTTATCAGAAACATTTGCTGGAGTTAAGTGTTCCTTCATGGTCTTTGAAAGTTCAGTTTCTTGTACTGGCGAAATCACTTCTTTATTTACTGGAGCTTCAGCATTTTTAGTAGTTACAACTTCTTCATCCCCTGTATTTTCTGTTTCTATTTGAGGATTTGATATACTACTTGCCTTTTCAAACATTTCAACAAATTCTGGCTCATAGTAAAAAGATGAATTTCCCCCATATCGTCAAAAACCTTGTAGAAGTAATATCCTGTACTATCACTAATTAGCTTATACTCTATTACTTCTTTATTACACCTGTATACTGTCTTCATGCTATCTACAACCGCAGTATAATAGTGCAATCCCCCTCTTAGGTTGATAAATAATAATCTGTCCTCTATGCCCATGCTTTTAAGTTCATCAGAACGATCATTTTTATCTTCTATAACTCCTTCATAGCTTGGAGATATACCCTTTGTAATATGAGCTGATACTTTGGTTAAGACATCTACCAATTTCCACTGTTCAGCTAGTTCTTTTAATAGCTTTTCAGCTTTTTCGATAGCTATCTTTTTAGCTTCATCCATATTCCTATTTTGAAGTGGCTGGTAGCTTACTACAGTACCAGTTGTTGTTTCTACTACCTCAAAGTAATCATATTGATCTTCCTTTGTATAGCACACCACAGTTTCTAATCCACTTATGATATTAACAACCTTATATTTTTTTACTTCTATATACGCTCTGTCATAGATTGCTTTGAACTTATAAACCTTATCAGATACTTTTTTAACTCCCTCAATTAATGTATTATCACTTACTAAACTCAATAAATTTTCCATATTTGCTCAAATCCCTTCATATTTTATTTGCATAAATCCTTTTTATTAAGGGAAGAATTTAAATACTAAATTCTTCCCTGTATTTGTATAAATCCTAATTAAACTGAAAAACTTAAATTTGGTTTTAGGGCTCCTACTCTCTGCATTATTGCTTCCTTTATGGTATCGGCAATAGCACTTGCCATTCCAACGGGAACACCATTGCACACTTGCAATTGTTTGGATGATAAACTTCCATAGAATATAAAGTTGTCATCCAAGCCTTGCAATCTGGCACATTCCCTCACACTCAGGATACGATTGAGTTCAGGGTGCAGTATCATAGCCTTTCGTGGGTTAACTATTGTTATTGAAGGCTTGTCCCACTCGATTCTCTTGAAGTAATCACTGTGCTGCCCTGATGGTCTAAATTCTTGTGGAATATCATGTACATTTCCACCAGAAGGCACAAACTTCATCCTCTCCAATGTGAGTGGTTTAGGCTTAGAGTAATCCTGCTGATTAGGAGTTGCATCTGTTAAACCTTCAAATGCCTGTCTTACTGTCTGTACTGCATGTAGTTTCGGCTTTTGTATGTCTATCTTGCCTATCTTACTCCCGATAAGGATGCTTCTCTTACGCTCCTGGGCACCATACTCAGCTGCATTTAATATTGTTGAAGTAATCTCAAAGTCCTTTAATTCGGATTTAATTTCCTCTAGCAACTTTCCCTCGCCAATAGTATTCACTTGTCCTACATTTTCATGAACAAACACTACACATTCATCATTGTGCTTCACAGCCTCAATATATTTTCTAAGAAGTATATTATCTTCTATGTCTAATATTCTTTCTGCTTCATGTAACTGCTTATTAATATTAGTTACCCTATTCGAGTTACTATATTTTACACAGGGCGATCCACCTATGACGATTGGTGCTTTAGGGATAGTTGTTAAGTCTAAATCTCTAATATCAGCATTTACGATATGTGGTCCAATATTCTTTGAATAAGTCAAACAAGCATCAGCACTAATGTCTGTAGCAAAGATTATTTCAAAAAATTCGCTTGCTCCATTAGTTCCTTTGCATTTCTTGAAACCCATATCTAATAGTCCTGCTCCAGAGAATAGACTTACCACCTTCAAAGGTATTTCTAAGTTTTTAACCTTATTTTTTAGTTCCTTTGAATTACTGAACTTTTCAGCAGCAGTAGTTGCAGTTTGTATTACTTCGCTAAAGTCAAAGCTGAGTTGTTCAAATCCAACTGCTTTCTTCAAGTCCTTAACTGACATAACAACTTCAGATATCTTCTTAACCTTTATTAAGTCAGTTATGCTTGTTATCTTTCCAGCCTTGCTTTTAACACCCTTAACAAGAGATACTGCCTTATCTACAAAGGATTCCTTTGCATTAACATATCCTTCAACAACAACTAATGAGTTTTTAATTGTGACTTGTAGATAGTCAACATCCTGAAATGCCTCTAAAACCTCTTTTTTTCTAATGTCAATGACCGCTTTAGTATTACCTTCTTTAGTAACCCTTTTAGATACTTTATTGTCCTTCTCATTATCAGAACTAATAATGAATAATTTCTTAGACTTTACATCTAAAATGTAGCGGTAGTGACTACCAACCGTTAGGTTGGTAAGTCCTAGCTCTTTATCTTGAAGGTAAATTCCCCTTTTAGATAACTTCATTTTTCTTTTTTTAATCATTTGCGGAAATCCTCCTAATTTTCATTTGCTCAAATCCTAACAATATCTAGTGTATATCTCTATACACTGATTAATTTTACTCACTTTACACATAGACTACATATAATTAATGTAGTCTATGATTTGTTATCATTGTGGATAAATTAATTATAATTTCTCATATAATTTACCCCTTAAAATTTCTAATTGCTCTTTTAGTTTCTTATTTTCTTCTTCTAATTCTTTAATCTTTTTATCTTTAGCCATTATGATAATATCTTTAGATTTAGCTGTCTTATCATATTTGGCTCTTTGATTCATTTCCATACTTACTTGTTGCTGTCTTAATTCTTCAATTCTATTTTTAACTTCTTCATTATTATAAAGAAAAGTTTTAGATACTCCACTGGCTATCGCCACGCTATTGAAATTAATCTTTTCTTCACTAAGAGAAAGTTCTCTAATAGCTTTATCAACCTTTTCTAAAGTAATCTTTGTTTTTTCCTCTGCATATTTCTTTAATCCCTTTGTACTTCCAGCCATTATTGAATATCCTCCCTTGAAGCTCCATTTTTATGTAGTATCTTTTGTTCCCTAACTCTTTCGAGCGTATCTTCCAGCAATTTTAAGTATGTTTTATTCTTCTCTGCCCACAATTCTCTTCCACATCTTTCAGCAATATCAATTTGTTTTTTAGTATGTTCAATTTCATCTTCATATTCAGGAATATTTTCAACTGTAGTACAGAAACTTGCACAAGTTAAACAATGGTTCATTTGTTGCTTACATGGTAGTTTTGAAGGTTTAAAACATACACCGAAAGGTACTCTTACAGCATCTAAATTCTTTTTAACATATTCGTATCGTATAAGATTTTCACCATCATCAGAATTTAGATCTATTTGTTCAAGTTTATTGGTTTCAGTATTAACTCTAAATAAGTCTAAATCCTCAGTATTCTTCCATTTCTCGTAGAGAGTGTTTTCTGTTACTGTTGCATAATGGACTGTCATTTGAAGGCTCTGATGACCTAATATCTGTTGTATAATGCTAATACCCATACCTTGTTCTACATATTCTTTAGCTCTTGTATGCCTTAGTGAATGAAGCCTAAAATGATATAACTCACTATTAACATCTCTAATATCTTTTTGTTCAATAAGTCTTTGAATTGTATATAATAAAGATGCTTTATTCAATGGTCTTCCTTTTAATTTACCTTCATAAGTATTAAATAAATACTTTTTAGGGTTGTTTTCCTCTGTACTTAACTCTTTAGCTTTATCAATAGCTTTCTGAACCATTTCAGCAGCCTTATCCCTAATCGGGATTTTAAGTTCTGCAATGCCAGTCTTAGTTATTTCACCACAAAGGTAATAATTATATCTTTCCTCTTTACTATTCCATATCTGATCTAGGCAATTATCATATCTAAGATTTAATATATCAGTACCACGCCATCCTGTTTCTCTTAGGAGAATATAGATAGGTATATACTGTGGTCTATCTAAATCCATAATATTGTTATCTAATTGTTTCAATATAGGCTCTGGAACAAATTTAACCCTTCTCATTTCGTCTTGCACAAATTCTCTTCTCGGAATATCATCTTGGAAAATTAAAAATGACACTTCCTTTTTAGGAGCTTTATCATATTGAGCTATTTGAATATACTCTAAGAATGTTCTTACATAAGATATATATTTACTTGTTTCTGTAAGGTTTTTATCTTTTCTTTCATTACCTATAAAAAACAAATAATTTTCAATATCTTCTCTGTTTAAATTTTCAATAAAACCGTCTTTATATCCGTTATTATAAAAATAGTTAAAAAACACTTTTAAATGTTTTAGTATATTAAAACAATGCCCCCAACTTTTTTTAGTTATAATAGTTTTAAAATATCTTTTAACCATATCTTTATAATAAATAGGGATATCTGAAAAATTTATAGATGTAGCTAATCTATCTGATGTAGCACTCTTTTTAGCACCTTTAATATTCTTTGAATACCATATATCTTTTTCAGTTTCTTCTCTATCATCATATAAATCTTTAATAAAATCTAACAAGTAATTTGAAAACCAAAAATAACTTTTTTCATTTATATCAAATTTAATACCTCTATCTATTAAAAATATTTTCCATTTTATAAATGTCTTTTCTCTATCTAATTCTAATAAAGACTTTCCAGTATAAAATTCAGAGAAATGTTTTAGCGACACATTTAATCTAAGAATACCTTTGTTAGTCAGTAATTTTTCTTTATGTTTGTAAAGAAAAAAATATTTAATTTCATTTTTTAAATTATCATTTTTAATATTTGAAAAATCTATATATCGCATATTAGATATTTTTTCTCCTATAAAGAATGTTTCTATAGCATCCCATATATCATTCTCTAACCAATATCCATTATCCTGACTAAGATACTCAATTATTTCTTCATACTTGCTTTGTTGATTACTTTTTATCAGTTGTAAATTATCCACTTTATTCTTCCCCCTCGTTATAAATATCCAAGTCCAAATTAGGTTGAGTTTTCTCAAACTCCCTTGTTATATCTTCATCTGAGGGGTGAATATAAGTGTTCATAGTGGTATAAATATTTTTATGACCTGCTCTCACTCTAAGAAGTTCTGGTTGCCATCCTGCCATTCTAAGTACTGTTAATGAGCTATGTCTGAACATATGTGGTGTAACATATATTCCTGTTTTCTTTTTAAGACTTCTAAATAAATTATCTACATCAACATAGTGCATAGCTTTGTTTTTGTTATTACCACTTATCTTTATGAAAATATGATTAGTTTCAACTTCTTCATTATGGTATTCAGCTATATATTCCATAAACATGTCAGCCAAATTTTGTGATATATCTATTCTTCTAGGACTTGATACCGTTTTAATCTCAGCATTATTTTCAAGTTGTCCTCTGTCTTTTAAATCAATAACCATATCGCTTATATCAATATCTTCGATCCACAATGACAAGGTTTCGCCTATTCTCATTCCAGTTTCATAAAGCAACGATAACAAAAACTTATCTCTTAGATTGCTACAAGCTCTAACGAGCATTTCTATTTCATCTTTAGAAAGAGTTTTTGGCTTGCTCTTAGGCACTTTTAATTTAAGGATATTACTTGTTACTTTTTTCTTATCATAAGCTATCTCATACAAAAATCCTTTAAAGTTTCTGCTTGAACTTGTAACAAATTTTTTAAGTCTTTCTGAAACATCATTGCTGTATTCTTCATGTCTTAAAATGTAGTCATAGAACAGCAATACAGTATCAACTATAATGTTTACTGTTCTTGGACTTCTTGCAGTATCTACAGGTGTTGCAGGTATTACTTTTAAACTCTTATATGGATTCTGTAACCAATTCACAAACAATGATAAGTCATCAATAGTTACCTTTTGAAAATCTAATCCTCTTTGCTCTAAATACTCAAAGTACAACTTTAAGTGCTGACAATACATTCTAAGTGTATTTCTTGCATAATTGGTATTATCCTTAAACCTAATAAACTTCAATATAGGTTCTATTGGTAATCCATCATTATCTGCTACATAATATCTCTCTTTTTCTTCTGTTTTAACCTTTACAACTTCCATTCAATTTACACCCCTATATTTCTCTCTTATAATTATTATTTCTAATATAGGGTTTGCTATAAGTACTATAATTATTCAAACTATATATTTGTTACTTATAGTTATTTTTATATACAGGAATATAAGTTAAGCTACTATAAATACCATATTATTAACTACACTATATTACTAAAATTTTAAACGTGTACTGGCACTCTGCTTAAAAATCTGTCTATTACTATTAATTGGTTAGCCTTGCCTATAGCAGTTTCCTGTGATAATTCCTTTTCAATAATTCCTCGGATTTCACTTGGCTTAATACCACTTTGAATAGCCATATCTATAAGAGAACGAGGTACTGCTCTTCCCTTTTCTATTGAATTCTTAACAGCTTTCTCATACACTTTTAAAAGTTCCATTTTACTCATAATCAAATCTCTCCTTTTTATTTGCTTAAATCCTATTTTTTTAATTTGCTAAAATCCTCGGTATTTACCGATTTGTAGTATTTAAAATCCTTTTTATAAATAGTGTTGAATGATCCTAAACTCCAAAGTAGTTAAAATATCCACCAGCTTCAATAATTTCAGCTACAGTTTCCCTGTAAGGAATATCAAACATATTGTATTTCATGTATTCCCTTACATACTCAAAGGTTTCATCCTTCTTAGCAAAGGCTAGGCATTCAATGTTCTCTATTTGTACTAATGAATAACCCTTTGAAATAGCAATAATATTAAATTCCTCAAAGCAGGCCTTCTTATTTAATAGCTCTTCACAAAGGCTATCAGGAAGATATACTGCAGCTCCCTCTGATTCTTCTAACTCAACTATTAGCTTGGCAACTTCATTCTCATATTTCATATTTGCACCATCCTTTATTTATTTGCTTAAATCCTTGATAAAGTTATACTGCTAAACTTTTCTTAATCTCTTCTGCTTCTTCTTGGCTAGCTACTAATTCCATGGTGTTAAGTCTATAACTTTGCCATACTTACAGGTATCTTCAAGACTTTTACTTTTATCTTCCCATCCGTTAGGACCATAACCTTGTCTCATAGCTTTCAATGATTATTCCTAGATAATCAAGCAATTCTTCAAGGTATACGTTGTAGACCACACCGTAGACTGTAGCTGTAATCATTGACCTGTTGTAGTCATATTCCTTGATGATGATATCTTCAAGGATAAAATTTATGTCATACTCATGAAACCATTCCTTAAGCAGATTAGTTAGCGGTGATTGACTTTTTTCTTTCATTTGCAAAAATCCTTTCCTTTATTCTATTTTCAAGGTATTGAAGTTGTATTTAGTGTTAGGATAAAAACCCTTGCATTTTACTGTAGCGGTATTAATCCCATCTGCCAGTACAACCTCATCCTCAAATCTCCCTATTACTTTTATCCCTAGATAACCTAGAGCCTCTGGAATAGAGTTATTGAGGTTTAAAGCATGTCCTAGTTTTAACTGATACATCAGTTCAGCTAGATAAGAGTTCAACTCTTTCCTTAAAGCAATTTCTTCAAGAAATTTTAGAGTTGATATTGCCTCTTCAGACTTTTTTACTGTTGTTTCAACCTTTCTTTTAGTAATAAAGTGACCATTGGCTCAGATCCTTTCTTTTGTTATTTTGCTTTACCTTTTCTACAAGTTGATAATTTATTAGTGCTATTCTACAGAATATTCTTTAGCCATATATGTTGTACCTAAGATGTTTTCAGCTTTTTTATAGTGTCTAAATAAAGAATCATAAATAGATTTATCTTTAAAATAGCAGCTATAAAACTTTAAAGTTCTTACTGAGTTATCCCATTCTGCAAATAATGTTAAGTTGTCAGCGTCTTCTAACTGTTCCATACCTTCTTCTGTTTCATAAAGCTTTATAATTTCTTTGCAACTTAGTATCTTGTTATCTATAGTGCAAAACATGATACAATCACCAGAAATTAAAAACCCTATTCCGCTAACATCAACACACACTCGATAGTTTCCACCACTTGTAGAGCAAGCAAATTCAAACTTCTGTTGCAATTCACCTAACAAATTTCTCATTTTCTAAATCCTCCTACTGTTTTTTTCCAAAACAAAAAAACTTTAGGAAAACAGATAGTCATTTGACTAAATCCTAAAGTATTTGCTCAAAAATTATTTAATTTGTAAAAAATCCTTCTAGGTAAATAGATACCTAAAATTTTGTGTAAAAATATATTTTGTTATGATATTATTATACTATTTTTTGTTGTGAAGTGCAACCTATACGATTAGTTATTTAATTATATAAATTGAATACATGCCTTTCTTTATTAAACCATATTTAATTAACTAAATAATGTTCTATTCTCGCTATTACCGCATATAATAATAGGTTAGAGCTGATTCTACAGGGATTAAAAAAGTTATATTACTACTTTTTTTATAAAGCTTTTGTACACATTAAATCAAATTTTGCATATATTTATAATGTAGTAGAAAATTGTGACAGGATAACATGAAAAATGGTATAATTAATATGTATGGACTATGTTGTTAGTTGAAACATAAAAGCGAGGTACATACTAGTAAATTAGCTAGATCAGGTTTGATATGCATGTCCTCTTAATACCAATTTATTGTCCTGTCCATAAAACATGGTGAAAACACCTTAATGGGTGTGGAAGCCTAGAAGGAAGCAGGTAAGCCAGTACAAAGGATAACAAATTGGGAATCGGAGGAGATAAAGTGCAGAAAAGCAAAAAAGATAGTTTAAATAAATTTTTCATTGCTATGACTGTTATAGCATTCATCTGGGCAGTCGTGGAAATCGTAAGATTTGGGATTTTATCTCAATCAGCTCTATCGTCTAACGAAAAGAGCTTCAATTATGAAACTAAATTCAATGTGAACGTAAAAACAGGAGAGATAGGAACATCTACGAGAATTTCAACAAATCCTTCTGATAATGGTTCAAATTCGTCGGCATCACAGGTAGGCACTAAAGTAAGGACGGATAATACACAAAAAAATAAGAATGATGGAGTGGCCTCGCAAACTTCTCCATCAAACCCTACAAACTAACTAAAGCTGGCATACACTACCTGCTTCCTTCTATCTATTTTTATTATAACATATTTATAAAAAAAAACATTTGGATTTCCATATAAGTTAAAATGATGAGTAATTAATTTAAATATAATAACATGGAGGATTTTATGCAGATACCTATTATAGCAGGAATAGGCATTATAGCTATGGCTGTAGTTGTCGTTGTTGCTATCAAACTAATCTCAAAATCAGAACATAATCAAGACGAAGACTAAAAGTATATATAAAGGTGGATTAAAACTTTCTTTGATTAAGAGGAAGAATATGGTATAATTTTCATTAAAATTAACTTTTTATGCACTAGGGGGTGTTTTAATGAAGGTTGCAAAATATCTGCAATTTCAAGGGGAAGAAATTAATATAGAAAGCTTAGAGAAGAAAATAAAAGCTATCTGGAAAGATGCTGGCAAGCTCCAGAAAGATATAAAAACATTAAAAAATTTATATTAAACCAGAAGAAAGTACATGCTATTATGTTATCAATGATAGTGAAAAGGGTAATTTCTCTATGAATTAAACTTAATGGTATATCCTATGTAGAGAATAGGATATACCATTA
>NZ_LWAE01000003.1 GCF_001623875.1 Clostridium magnum DSM 2767
GTTGAAGAAATACAGAGGCTTTGTGATGTTCATGCTTCAGTATTTAAGGGATCTATAGAAGAAATACACCACCCAGATAAGGCACCAGGACATCCAATTCATACATTTAAATTAGAGAATGAAGCTGTTAGGAAATATATTTATGAAAATATAAAGAAGAATCAAGAAGAATTGAAGGAAAGTGATACTAAAGATAACAGGTATAAGCTTATCGAAAATTTTAATATACTTTGGGATTTGGATAAACATTATAGCAGGAAAGAAAATTTGCTATTTCCTTACCTAGAAAAGTATGAAATTACTGCACCACCAAAGGTTATGTGGGGTGTAGACGACGAAATAAGGGAAGATATAAAAAACGTAAAGACTATGCTTCAAGATGATTTGCAAAGTAAAGAAGATATAATTTCAAAAATAGATCAGGTTACAAATAAAGTACTTGAAATGATTTTTAAGGAAGAAAATATACTTTTCCCATTGAGCCTTGATACTTTAACTGAAGACGAGTGGTTTATTATTGAATCTGATAGTGATAGCATAGGTTATTGTATAACTGGGCCAGCAGGTAAGTGGAAGCCTGTAAGAGCTGATGTGGAGTCTAAGGAAGAACATGAAAAGCTTGCAAATGAGGATTCAGAAGGGTACATAAAATTCAATACAGGAATATTAAAGGCAAAAGAAATAAGTGCAATATTTGATCATTTACCTGTAGATATAACTTTTGTAGATAAGGATGGAGTTGTTAAATACTTTTCTAATAGTAAAGAGAGAATATTTGTAAGAACTAAGGCGGTGGTTGGTCGAAAGGTTCAAAATTGTCATCCGCCAGCAAGTATGCATGTTGTAGAGCAAGTAGTAGAGGAGCTAAAATCTGGTAAGAAGGAGCACGAGGATTTTTGGATTAAGATGGGAGATATGTATATACTAATAAGGTACTTTGCTGTAAAAGATGAGAATGGTGAATTCCTTGGGATACTTGAAGTAAGTCAAAATATCAAGTCTATACAAGAAATTGAAGGAGAAAAGAGATTAATGTCTGATTGATTTTAAGGGTTACTGTTTATACAGTTAACTCCATCATCAATTTGATGTTTTTACTAAAAAGAGCCTTAAGGCTCTTTTTCACATTTGAATGAGCATATTTTATTCAAGTGTGTTATTTATATGAAATATAGTAAAAGTACTGGGGTTAAACACTTATATCCAATGAGAATTGAACCATTTTTCTGCTTCCTCAAGATTAGAAAATACTATAGGGGAATATATCATGCCTGAATAAAGAACACAAAGATTCATCTGCATTTCTACGGCTACTGCTTGGTTTTTTACAATTATAATTGCTCCAAATAAATTGTTTTCAACGCACCAAGTAACATGATTGGTTATTTCTTCTGTAATATCGGAAACAGCATACTCCCGTAGGTCTGAACACTTAAACCATTCTCTTCCTTTGATTAATGGAACTATTTTCGTAACGTATTCATTATGTAAACGTAAAACATCTTCATTATTCCAAAGTCCTACATTTTTTTCATAAACAATACACCTTTCCATATCCACTGTCAATTCATATTTCCCTTTAGAATCCTTGATTAGCATACGTAAACCCCTTTTCTTAGTTATGAAAAATATAATTGTCGATTTATAAGTTGTTTTTACAGAAAGATTTTAATTATTTCATATGATGAATATAAACTATTTGTCGATTATTGCTGTATATACGTATATTATACTAAACATAGCAATAATTATGAAGAGGTAAATAGAAATAATTTATATAAAATAAGTAATTTTTTTATTATGAGTTATATATCAACTATTATTTAGCACGATTCAAATCATTGCATACTTTTATTTTTCAAAATACAAGAACAAGGATACAGGTCAATTCCTGTACCCTCAGATGAACATTATGAATATTGGGATTCAAAGAATAAACAGGTTAAAGAGATAATATCATTGAAATATTATGCTAAAGGATCTAGTATAGAATGTATTGAAAGAACACATTATTAATAAACAAAAAGTATGGTAACAAGCTTTTGTTTGAAAATTAATTACAAATATGGAATCAATGGCGGATAAGTTAGCAAGTAACTTATGTCTTTAAAACTGTAATATCTAACACATAACAATAATTCTATATGGTGAGGTTTGTGCTGGTATACTTTTTGTTGTAGCACCATAGAGAACGATTAAGTTTCTGTCTCCAGGATTTTTTGTAAAGGCTTGCCCATTTTCTAGTACTATTTGAGTACAGGGGGCAATGTTTAATCTTAATTTGTTATCGCTACTTACTAATTGACTATTAAAATAGTCTACTTTCACATTTTGATATTGTGTATCTCTCGCCATAACAACTGCTCTAAATTGTGGCGGGAAAATGAGAGGGACAGCTGCATTTGCATCATAAACCCCTGTTACCATATCACCTACTGATAACATTACATGATCTACAAAGTAAGTATTTGGTGCAACCACGAAATTTACTACAGTTCCATATTTGTTTTCTACAGACATCAATTTATAACATCCTAATCCTTCTCCACTTTCATCTATTTTAAAATCATAAATCATGGTAATCATACCGTGAAAAGGTTGAAAATTTTTCATTTTTATTTATTCACTCCTATTTAAAGTCCTATTCTATATAATTTATGCATTTTTAAAACTTTGTGATACATTTGCTATTAAAAAATGTTTTTGAAAATGGAAACTTTACTAAAGGACTATAAAGAAAAATATTTAAGTATATTAAATGTATAAAACATATATATTGAATATCAAACATAAGAAAAGGAGTATACTAAGTTTATGCAGAGTACAACAATAGAAAATTTTTGTTTTCTAAAAAATATATAAATAAAAAGAAATTTGAAATACATATCATTTACTTGTGTAGTTTTATTTAATTGTAATATAAGTTAATGTTATAATATGCTATTAGTAAATAAAAGATATACAACTGCTTAGGAGGAGAACTACGATATATGATTATTTTAATAAATATTATTATTGTATTTTTACTGGTATTTATGAATGGTTTTTTTGTTGCTACGGAATTTGCAATGGTTAAAGTTAGAAAGTCTAGAATAGAAACATTAGTAATTGAGGGAGATAGAAAAGCGAAACACACTTTGGAGGTTGTTAAAGATTTGAACTCATATCTATCTGCATGTCAGCTAGGAATAACTTTAGCATCTTTAGGTTTAGGATGGGTTGGAGAGCCTGCTTTCTCAGATATGATGATGCCGCTATTTAAATTATTTAACCTTTCAGCTAGTGTTATACACTCAATTTCATTCATTGTGGCATTTTCAATAATAACAGGTTTTCATATTGTTCTTGGTGAATTAGCACCTAAATCTTTAGCAATTATAAATGCAGAGAAAATAGCTATGTATACAGCCTTGCCACTAATTATATTTTATAAAGTAACTTATCCAATAATGTGGGCTTTTAATTATAGTACAAATGGAATTTTAAAGATATTTGGCATTTTACAGGTAGATGAACAGGAAGCCGCTCATACCGATGAAGAAATAAAATTGCTTGTAGAGGAAAGTTATAAACATGGTCTAATTGATAAGACTGAGCTAACTTTTGTAGATAATATATTTGATTTTTCTGAGAAAACCGTTAAAGAAATAATGATACCTCGTACTGATATGGAGTGCATTTTTTTAGAGGATTCTTTTGAGGAAATTATAGCATTTGCATTAGCGGAACAGCTAACTAGATATCCAGTATGCAGAGACAGTAAAGATAATGTTATTGGTTTTATACATATTAAGGATTTGTATAAGCAAAAAATTGAGGGGAGTAACCAAAATATAGAAGGTATTATTCGTGAGATTAAGTTTGTTCCAGAATCTACGTCAATAAGTGAATTATTAAAGGTCTTTAAAAAAGAGAGAACACAAATGGCCATAGTTATTGATGAATATGGTGGAACCTTTGGATTAGTAACTATTGAGGATATTTTAGAAGAAATTGTTGGTGAAATTCAGGATGAGTTTGATGAAGAAATTGACGAAATTACTATAACAGAAGATGGCAACTATTTTGTAGATGGAAAAGTTCTTCTTCAAGATATTATTGATTTGTTGGATATAAGCATTGAAGCTGATAACATTGATACAATTGGGGGATGGGTTTATTCACAATTAAAGTCATATCCACAAGTTAACGAAAAAATCATTTATGAGGATTATGAATTTGTTATATTGAAATGCGATAGAAAAAGAATAAGTAAGATATTAATTAGGAAATTGTCTGAAATTAGTTAAAATAAGTTCTTTTAGTTATTATAAAATAACTAAAAGGCTTATTTTTTTTATGAGCTCTATATGTAGTATTAAACAAAATTCAGATTTGTAGTAGCATCTTCTTGTTTTAAAAGATACAAAGAGTAAAAGGGCAGTAACCAAAACATACTATCTCTTTTTATTTTGAATTGAATTATAATTTACAAAATAGTTATTGGAATTGGTAGTAAATTAGGCGCAATTAGTAGTAAGTATAATACTATGTAAATAAGTAGAACTCTAGGAGGAGGAACATAAAAATGATTTGCCTAAAGTGTGGAACTGAGATTCTTGATAAAAGTAATTTTTGTAGTACCTGCGGAACTAAAATTTTAAGCGAGGAAGCAGAAAATTATGTAAAAAATAATAATTACATTAGCTTTTATAATGAACCAGATAAGGTAGTAGAAGGGAAAGAAAATGAATATACTCTAAAATACTATTATAATAAAGCATTGAAAGATATTGATACAAAGAATTATTCTGCTTTATTGAATACAATAGAATATTTAGTTACTTTTTATTCTGATAAAAAAGATATAATGGATTTATGTTATAAGGTAGTTAAAATAATAGAGAGAAATAATAAAGATATTGATTTACGTTTAATTTCATTAAAATTACAACATACGTATCCAAATAAATATTCAAACTTATCTACGAATATAGATTACCTAAAAAACTCAGGATTGGAATGACGGTATGGGAAGTAATAAACTCAATTATAAGAACTGTTAAAAGGAATAGTAATTAACTATTCCTTCTAATTTTGGAGCTATAAGACTGGAGGTTAAAAATAGTTTATTTAATCCACTTCATAATCATACCCACTAATTTCTTTCCATCTATAGGTTTACTTATGTAATCATCCATACCAGCATTTAGAAATCTTTCTTTATCATCGCTCATTGCATAAGCTGTTGTAGCCACAATGGGAGTATGTCTGGCAGTATATAGCTCATTTTCTCTAATCATTTTTGAAACATCAATTCCACTCATTTCAGGCATTTGGACATCCATTAGAATTATATCAAAGCAAGCATTTTTAAGGATTTCTAAGGCCTCTTTTCCATTAGATGCTACCACTACATTCCAACCATTCATTGTACATAATTTCTTCATAATCATCTGACTTACATAATCATCTTCAACAACTAAAATGGTTATTCTTTTTTTGAAAGCCTGATTTACGGTGCTGACCTGCGTAGGAGATGACATCTGCCTAGTTTGGGGTATATCAACCAAGCAAGTAAAATAAAATGTACTTCCTTTTCCAAATTCACTCTCAACACATATTTTTCCACCCATATGCTCAACCAAACTTTTGGATATGGCAAGGCCAAGTCCTGTACCTTGAAACCTCTTTGTCATAGTATCATCGAGTTGTGTAAAATAATTAAAGAGCTTTGGAATGTCTTCTTCTTTTATTCCTATACCTGTATCTGAGACAGAAAACATTAATTCAACTTTATCACCAATCTCCTTTACCTTTTTAACAGAAAGTTTAATTTCGCCTTTTTCAGTAAACTTTATAGCATTGAAAGCAAGATTGACTATAACTTGCTTTAATCTGATTTTATCTGTGGATACTTCTACAGGTACACTATTTTCTATATCAACTTTTAAGGAGAGACCCTTTTTTTCTGCAACCACACCTAGTAACTTTTCTAATTCCTTAAATTGCTCAAGGATATTTGTTTGTTCACGTTTAAGCTCAACCTTTCCTACTTCGATTTTTGATAAATCAAGAATATCATTGATAATTTGGAGCAATGAAGCTGAAGATGACTTTATTATACCAACCATTTCCTTCTGTTCATCAGTTAAATCTGAAAGCTCAAGCAAATCAGCCATTCCCATTATTCCGTTCATCGGAGTCCTTATTTCATGACTCATATTTGCAAGAAACTGGCTCTTTGCTTTATTAGCTGATTCAGCTTTTTCTCTTGCCTCAAGCAATACTTTCTCATAATTTTTCTGCTCGGTTATATCATGTAGAATAGCTATTCCCTCCATAAACTTCCCGTGATCACTTTTAATAACTCTTCCCGATACCTCAATACACTTTTCCTTATCTTCTTTTGATATAAATATTATTTCAAATGGAGGAACATTATTGCCATATTTTATAGCTGCATTAACCTTATCACTAAAGCAACTTATACTATTAGAATGAATAAAATCATATATGCTTTTGCCTACCATTTCCTCAACAGTATATTCTAAACATCTTTCACTTCCATGAGCATAAGTAATAATCAAATCTGAATTGTAAAATAACACAGTATCATGCATGTTCTCAACAATTGTCTTGTTTTTTTCCTGGTTTGCTCTTAAAACTTCCATTCTTGATGTTATATCTCTAGAAACACCTACTATACCAATAATATCTCCATTTTCATCATAAAAAGGAGCTTCTAAAGTTTCTATATCTATGTTCTTCCCATCAGCCTTCCTAATAGTATCTTCATAAATTATAGCTGACTTTGCCTTCAATACATCATGCTCTCTCTGCATGTAGAGTTCTGCTAATTTCTTATCTTTTACAATATCCATGCAAGTTTTTCCTATAATTTCTTCTTCAGTAAGACCTGCACGATTAGCATAGGCATAATTACATCCAAGATATAGACCATTGCTATTCTTATAATCCCTATAAAATATAAAATCTGGTATAGCATCAATAATAGACTTTAATAATCTATTATGATTCTCAAGCTCATATTCGATTACCGTGTTTTTATTTCTATCTTCCTTTTCCGTGTTGTTCAAAGTATCATATAAAACTTCAGATTTCATTTATATTTTCATCCCCTCTACCGTATTTTGGTATTTAATTATAATAACGCAATTTCATCTATTTATTACAACAATTTTACAACTACTTACTTTTATTTTAATTCAAACTCTTCTACGATTCTGAATTACTTAATGGTAATTATATCATGTTTTTCAAGCTAATTCATTAAGGCTAATCAAAATAAATAGAAAGAAGACTATCATTGGTTGTGCAAATGATATGCCAAAAACTTTTTGTTGTATTCATATAAAATTTAGTTGTTTTTCAAATATAAATATGTGTTGTAAAATTTATTTGTAAACATATTATGTCAATCTCTACAATTTAGATGAAGTGAAAGAGGGGGGATATAAGTGAGCATCAATATAAAATCACCTGAAGTAGAAATTAGAGAATCAAGGCTAGGTTCAAGTAATGGATTTGTGGGAACTGCTAAGGAGTTATGTGATAAATCCAGAAAAAATAGATTTTGTGAAAGAAAACGTTCCTTTAGCCAGTGTCTTGAATGTAGCTCAAGTAGAGCATTGTCTATGCTTGTAATGATACAAGATGCTGCAGTAATAAATCATGCTCCCTTAGGCTGCAGTGCAGACTTTGCTGAATTTAACTTTACTAATAGAGCAGAACAAATAAGAAGAAAAATACCTGTAAAAAATGTAAATTTATTAAGTACAAATCTTCAAGAGAAAGACATGGTTTATGGAGGCGGAGCTAAATTAGAATCTACTATAAGAGATGCCTATGTAAGATTTAGTCCAAAGGCAATATTTGTTACGGCTTCCTGCGCATCTGGTATTATTGGGGATGATGTATCCGGTATAACTGATGCACTAGAAGAAGAATTAGGAATACCAGTTGTATACGTTTCCTGTGAAGGGTTTAAGTCCAAAATATGGGCAACAGGTTTTGATTCTGCTTTTCATGCAATTGTAAGAAAAATAGTAAAACCGCCTATTAAAAAGAAAAAGGATTTAATTAACGTTATAAATTTTTGGGGCAGTGATATATTTACTGATTTATTCGGGAAAATAGGTCTTAGACCTAATTATATAGTACCCTTCAGTAAGATTGAACAGTTAAAAAAAATATCTGAGGCAGCTGCTACAGTACAAGTTTGTTCTACACTAGGAACTTACTTAGCAGCAGCTTTGGAGCAAGAGTATGGGGTTCCAGAAGTCAAGTCACCACCACCCTATGGTCTTAAAGGCACAGATGAATTTTTAAGAGAGCTTGGTAGATTGACCGGTAAAGAAAGCAGAGTTGAGATCGTTATAAAGCAAGAAAGAGAAAGGATTGCAGAAGAACTTCAGGAACTGAGGGAGGAACTAAGAGGTAAAAAAGTCTATGTATCTGCTGGTGCAGCTCATGGCCATAGCTTGCTTGCACTGCTTAGAGATCTTGAAATGGAGGTGGCTGGAGCAGGAATATTCCATCATGACCCTTGTTTTGATAATGGGGATGAAAGAAGTGATGCTTTAAAACATGTAGTTGACAACTATGGGGATGTTAGGAGCTTTAGTGTGTGTAATAAGCAAGTCTTTGAACTTGTAAATGTATTAAGTAGATTAAGACCAGATTTATTAGTTGTAAGGCATGGTGGCTTGGCAGCTTGGGGGGTAAACCTTGGAATACCAACTTTGCTTGTAGGAGATGAACAGTTTGGTATAGGCTACCAAGGAATTTTGAACTATGGTAATAAAATTATTGATGTGCTAGAAACTAAGGAATTTGTTGAAAACATTGCTGCCCATTCAGAACTCCCATACACTAGTTGGTGGATGGAGCAGGGTCCGTATGCATTTTTAGGGAGGGAGCAAGTTGAGTAATGTTGTTGAACAATGGAATGAGACCTTATTTTGGTGGCGTAAGAAGGAGATATGCAATGCCGTCGAGCAGCCAAGACATTATTGTGCTCTTGGAGCTCAGCAGACCGTTATAGCAATTAACAAAGCAGTTCCAATACTTCATTCAGGTCCAGGTTGTGGATATAAACTCTTCCGTGGGTTAAGCACAGAATCAGGATATCAAGGATCAGGATATACTGGAGGAAGTTCTATGCCCTGTACAAACTCAACAGAAAAAGAAGTTGTATTTGGTGGAGAAGATAGATTGAGAGAAGTAATAGACGGGGCATTAAAGGTTTTAAATGGTGATTTGTTTGTTGTATTAACTGGATGTACTGCAGATATAGTCGGTGATGATGTAGGACAGGTAGTCAAAGAATATCAGCAAAAAGGCATACCAATAGTTTATGCAGAAACTGGTGGATTTAAAGGAACAAATTATAAAGGACATGAAATTGTAATTGAAGCTATAATAAATCAGTTTGTTGGAGATGTTCAAGTTAAAAAAGAAAAAGGATTGGTAAATGTTTGGGCATCCGTTCCCTATCAAGATAGTTTTTGGTCTGGCAATTTAGGTGAAATAAAGCATTTGTTGGAAAGTATAGGATTAAGGGCAAATATACTTTTTGGACCAGAATCTGAAGGAGTGAAAGAGTGGAAAAGCATTCCTAATGCAGAGTTTAATTTAGTGTTATCACCTTGGGTAGGCCTAAAAACTGCTCAATTATTGAAAAGTAAATATGGTACACCTTATTTGCACTATCCTGTTATGCCTATAGGTGCAAATGAAACTAGTAAATTCTTAAGGAGAATTGGAGAATTTGCTGGTCTGGATAAGGAAAGAATTGAAAACTTCATTAAAAAAGAAGAAAAAAAGTTTTACTATTATATTATAAGAGCGGTAGATTTCTTTACTGAATTCCGATTTGGTATAGCAGACCGGTTCTTTAATGTAAATGACTCTTATTACGCTATCGGTCTTAGTAAGTTTTTAGTACATGAGCTTGGTATTTTACCAGGGGAACAGTATATTACAGAGGATACACCGGAAGAATATCAGGAATCTATAATAAATGAATTTAAAAATTTAACCCCATATTCTTCAACCAAGGTTACATTTGAGGTTGATGGTGGAAAGATAACTCAAAAGCTGAGGGAATATGATTACGATGGACATGTACCTTTAATTTTAGGAAGCTCCTGGGATATAGAAGTCGCACAAATGAAAAATGGATTTTGGTTTAACATATCTTTGCCAGTGATGCATAGATTAGTTTTAGATAGGAGCTACATTGGATATAGTGGAGGTCTTCGATTAGCAGAAGATATATATGATAGTATTTTACAAACATATAAATAGAAGAGAAAACTATATTATTAAAAAAGGTCACATTTCATTTAAGTGAAGTATGACCTTTGGAATATATAGTTTAGTACATCATTTTTTAAGAAATGAAACTGCATCAGTCTATTCGGATTATAGAAGGAGTGATTGAAATGACGAAAAAAGTTAAAGGAATTGCAATATATGGTAAGGGTGGAATAGGAAAGTCCACAACCACTTCAAATATAAGCGCAGCATTAGCAAAGATGGGGTATAAGGTTATGCAATTTGGTTGTGACCCTAAAAGCGATTCAACAAATACCTTAAGAAATGGTACCTATATTCCTACAGTTTTGGATACCTTGAGGGAAAAGAATAAAGTAAATGCACATGATGTGATTTTTGAAGGCTTTAATGGGGTTTACTGCGTAGAGTCTGGTGGACCAGCACCAGGAGTTGGATGTGCAGGGAGAGGTATTATTACAGCAGTGCAGCTTTTTAAGCAGCAAAGGATTTTTGAAGAATTAGATTTAGATTATGTAATATATGATGTTTTAGGTGATGTAGTTTGCGGAGGTTTTGCAGTTCCTATAAGAGAGGGAATAGCAGAGCATGTATTTACAGTCTCTTCCTCGGATTTTATGTCTATTTATGCTTCAAATAATCTATTCAAAGGCATTAAGAAATATTCTAATTCCGGTGGGGCTTTACTGGGCGGTATTATAGGAAATTCTATTAATAGACCTTATGATAGACAAATACTTGATGATTTTGCAGAAAACACAAACACTCAAATAATGGAATATGTACCAAGGTCAGTTACAGTAACCCATAGTGAGCTTCAAGGTAAAACTACTGTTGAAGTTGCACCGGATTCAGAGCAGGCAAAAATTTATACTAGATTAGCGGAGAAAATAGCTAGTCATACTGAGTCAAAAGTACCTTCTCCTTTAGGGGTTCAAGAACTTAGGGATTGGGGTAAGCAATGGGCTGATTGCTTACTAGCGCAAGAGGTAAATTAAAATAAGGGGAAAATATTATGCGAAATATATATGGAAATAAAAATACAGACTTTTCCCATCTTTCAAAAATACATCCTTGTTTAAGTAGGGAAGCCAATTCAAATTCTGCTAGAGTTCATCTTCCAGTAAGTGCTGCTTGTAATATACAGTGTAAATTCTGTAAGAGGGACTGCAATAATAATGAAGAAAGACCGGGCGTTGCAAAGGGAATATTAGCTCCAAAGGATGCACTGAAAACAATAAAAAAGGCTTTAGAGCTTTGTCCCCAAATAACAGTAGTTGGAATAGCAGGCCCAGGAGATACACTAGCAACTCCAGATGCTATTGAAACCTTTAAAATTATTGATAAGGAATATCCAAGTCTTGTAAAATGCCTCAGTACTAATGGACTTTTACTTTATAAGTATGCACAGGATATTTATGATGCAGGAGTAAGGACTGTTACTGTTACTGTAAATGCTGTAGATCCATACATCCAAAGCCGGATTATATCCTATATAGTATATAAAGGTAAGAAGTATTATGGCGAAGAAGCAGCACAAATTCTTATAGATAATCAGTTAAGAGGCATAAATAAAATGAGTAAGTTTGGAGCTATAGTAAAGGTAAATTCTGTGTTGATTCCAGGTATCAATGATGAACATATAGCTAAAATAGCAAAGACTGTCAAAGATGCTGGGGCATTTTTATATAATATAATACCCCTTATACCTGAACATGAACTAAGTCATATCTCAGCTCCTAGCTGCGAACAATTAGATAAAGCAAGAATAGCAGCAGAGGAATATATCCAGGTTTTTAGGCATTGTAAACACTGTCGAGCAGATGCCTGTGGTATACCTGGTAAGAAGGATTTTTCTAATAAACTTTATGAAACACATAATTATCTTGAAACTTTCTCTCATGGGTAATGTACTAAAGCACCTTGAAAAAATAACTAGTAATTTTATAATCTATTTTATTTCAGATGCCTAAAATATTTAAAAGTTATAATTTTTGGGGAGGATATATGATGTCATTGAGAGTAGCTGTTGCAAGTAGTGATGGTATAACGGTAAACGAACATTTTGGAAAAGCAAGTAGGTTTTTGATATTTGATATTAAATACGATTTAGTTGAACTGATAGAAGAGAGGAATACTATCCCTATTTGTAGAACTAATGGACATGTAGAAGAAAAAATTGATGAAACTATTAAGCTTATTTCTGATTGTGAGGTTGTGTTAGTTAGTAAAATTGGAATGGGTCCAGAACTAGCTCTTCAAGGCAAAGGCATAAAGGTTTTTGAAATATCTATGGAAATAAATAAGGCTTTGGAGAGGTTCACTAAATTTGTGTAAAAATTTTAATAAATGATCTACATACCCCTCTTATTGTCAACTAAACTAAGAAATAATAGTTGACAATAAGAGGGGTATAGTTTATTATTGGTATGTCTAGACAAACATTGTAATGAAAGGATAATTTATGATGAGAACAAGAAGTTTAATTTTAGTATCAATATTTGCGGCTTTAACCGCAATAGGAGCCTTTATTAGAGTACCGATTCCTTATGTACCCTTTACTCTACAATATCTATTTTGTGCTTTAGCAGGTATAATTTTAGGGGCAAGATTAGGAGCATTATCTCAATTACTTTATGTGGTTATTGGGCTTATTGGAATACCAGTGTTTACTGAAGGTGGAGGACTTTACTATATATTTAAACCTACTTTTGGATATCTCATAGGATTTATAGTAGCAGCTTATGTTATAGGTAAAATAAAAGATAATATTAAAGAATTAACTTTTCTTAAGGCCATATTTGCACTGCTTTTAGGTTTGTTTTTCATATACTTATTTGGAGTTCTATATTTGTATGCTATTTATAATTTATATTTAGGAAAAAACATTTCTTTATATTTTGCATTTTTTTATGGATTTGTAGTTTGTATAGCTGGAGACCTTTTACTAACTGTTTTTGTAGCATACATTTCAATAAAAATACTGCCTATATTAAGGAAAAGTGGTTATGTTGATTGAAAAGTAAATAGGAGGAATAGAATATGACAGAAACTATAAAGAGCTTAGAAAAGATGACTAAAGCAATTTGGTAATATGTCAAGAACAAAATGAAAAGAAAATCAAATGATTTCTTTAAAAATGGGTAACCTTAATAAACATACAGTCCAATGAGAAAGTATGTTCGTATAATTTATATAGATTAATCTACTCTATTTGAAGAGTAGAGCTGATTTTTAGCCAGCAATCCAAAAATCATACGAATAAGTTTACGAGATGTTAGCGCGAGTGCTCGTTTGTGCTGATGTGTAGTTACTTCAGCAAATTTCTTCTGATAGAACTCTTGATATTCAGGAATATGGCAAACAACACTTCCTGCAGCTTCTATGAGATAATAGCGTAAATAACGGTTACCAGCTTTGTTCATAGGTGTATTTTCAGCTTTAAAACCTCCAGATTGATTTTCTTTCCACACGATGCCAGCGTATTTAGCAATAGCATCATTACTAGGAAATGCATGCACACTTCCTAATTCAGCAAGAATGCCACTGGAGTAAACAGGGCCAAAACCAGGAATAGACATTAATATTTTGTATTCCACAGGATTCATTCCCATAACAGCTTTTTCAATGGCTTTGTTAATACCTTTAAGTTCTTTATCAAAAGCCTGAATACAGTTGAAAGAACAAGCAATAGAGGTTGTTAATGGCTCATACAAACATTTATCAAGACGGTATGAATTACGTGCAGCTTGCTGCAAAATTTCAGCAGTCATCTGAGGATTAGAAATCCTTTTCCGACTTTTTCTATTGACGAAGTCAACAAGTTCTTCAATTGATGTATTTGCAATATCTTCGGAAGATAGAAATTCAGTAAGTATTGAAGATGCGGTAGCACCGTATTTATTAGAAAAAGGATGATCTTCTCCCTGTAATAATGCAAATTCGCTGAACTTAAGAAATACATTGGATAACATGTAAGTTTTTTCTCTAGTTAAGCATTCAACAATATGAAGTCTGTGCCTTGTAAGTCTTTGCAGAGCAAGATATTGAGAACCACGCCAAGGTTCAATATGAATTCTGCCAACTCTTGCAAAGTCAGCAATAACAAAAGAGTCAATGCCATCATTTTTATCAAGAGAATTAAAGGATTCTTTGTAGTTAGCAACTTCCTTAGGATTCAAGCAGTAAACATAAGGTTTGTAAGTCATAAGTTTTTCACTAGCAGATAAAAAATTGGCTATATGTACTCCATAAAAGGAAGTAGATTCTAAGCCGATTATAACAGCTTTAAAAGTATTGTTTTCTAAAACCTTAACAAGCATGGATTCAAGTTGCTCTGCACCAAATTGCGTATTAGGAACAGGTTTCATCTTAATCAAGAATTCCTGTTCAAAATTAATAGCAGAGACAACATTTTGTCTCGCACCAATATCGATACCAACAAATAGAGTTGATAAGTAATCTAATTTCTTCATGAAATCACCACCTTTCAAAAATAATGAGGAAATTAGAAAGGATTATCCTAATCCAAAGTACTAACTGCAACCTCGCGTAATTAGCATTCATCCAGACGCAAAACCTTGCTGGTGGCTGCGAAAGGAGATGCAACATTTGTGTAAGCAGAATATGATACTTTGGTCAGGCTGCAAGCTTTACAGGCAATAACACAATGTGTTTTGCAGGAGGAATACAGCAGTAACCTTCGCTAAAGTTCCGTTATGACTATTTTAGCATTAGAAAATCCTTTAATAAATAGTAGGTTAAAACAGTATAGATCGGAAAGTATAAGAATCAGCAATACTGAATTGGGAGAATCCCCACTAGAAAAATTGAGATGCTTTCTTAATCTATACAAAATATAAAAAATAAATAAGTTTATAGGCAGTAAATAACTGCTATAAACTTATTATACGAGGAGTATTTATAGTTGGAACAGATACCAATGTAGGAAAAACCATTATAACATCAGCACTTATGCATGTCCTTAGAGGGAGTGGTTATAAGGCTACATATTTTAAAGCAGCATTAAGTGGTGCCGTAGAGATAGGTGACAAACTTATTCCAGTTGACACAAAGCTTGTTGGTGAGGTGAGTAACCTAAAGGAAAGCTATGAAAATACCACACCTTATGTTTATAAAACTGCGGTATCACCCCATCTTGCAGCGAAGCTTGAGAATAAATCAATTGATCTAAATGTGATAGAAGAAAAATACTCTTATTTAAAGGAACATTACGATTATATAATTGCTGAAGGTAGCGGTGGAATAGTATGTCCATTGATAGATGACGAAAGAGGATTGTATTTACTTGAGAATCTTATTAAAGATTTGAATATGAGCGTCATTATTGTAGCAAGAGCTGAATTAGGCACAATAAATCACACTGTGTTAACAGTAAAATATATAGAAGCATTAGGAATAAAAATTAAAGGAATCATAATAAACAACTATAAAAAAAGCTTACTTTATGATGATAACATAAATTTAATAAAAAAGTTAACTAAACTACCTATCATAGGCAAATTTGAAAATATTGAAGGTTTAAAAGATGACAGTATAGAAGCTATACGAGTAAATGCAGATAAAGCTTTTAATGTAGAGAAGATAATAGAATGGATGGATTATTTATAATAATTAGGAGGTATAGGTATGAATAGTTATGTAGAAAAGGACTTGCAGTATATATGGCATCCCTGTGCGCAGATGAAAGATTATGAAGAATTGAATCCAATAGTCATTGAAAAAGGTGAAGGGGTTTGGCTCTATGATATAAATGGAAAAAGGTATTTAGACTGTATATCATCTTGGTGGACAAACACTTTAGGGCACAGCAACAAAAGAATTAATGAAGCTATAAAAAAACAGATAGACAACATTGAGCATGTTATATTTGCAAATTTCTCAAATAAGCCTGCTATTGAGTTAGCAGAAAAGTTGGTAAAAATAACACCAAATAAACTTAAGAAGGTGTTTTTCTCAGACAATGGGTCTTCAGCTGTAGAAATAGCTTTAAAGATGAGTTTTCACTATAATATGCAAAGAGGAAATGTTAAAAAGAAAAAGTTTGTAGCACTTAGTGACGCTTATCATGGAGAAACTCTAGGGGCTCTGTCTGTTTGTGATATAGATGAATTTAATACGGTATACAAGCCTCTTTTGTTAGATACTATAAGGGTGGAGGGCCCTGATTGCTATAGATGTACATATAATAGAGATAGTTGTCATGCTGAATGTTTTGGAAATATGGAAAAGTGTATGATAGAAAATAATCAGGAGATAAGTGCTGTGATAGTGGAGCCTATGGTTCAAGGGGCTGCAGGCATGAAAATTTACTCTCCAATTTACTTAAAGAAGCTGCGCAAACTTTGTGATGAGTACGATATACATCTTATTTTAGATGAGATTGCTGTAGGCTTTGGAAGAACAGGAGAGATGTTTGCTTGCAATCATGCTAAAATAAGTCCGGACTTTATGTGTTTATCAAAGGGTATTTCTGCTGGATATATGCCAATGTCAGTAGTAATGACAACAGATGAGGTTTATAATTGCTTCTATGGTGACTATAAGGATCGAAAATCCTTTTTGCATAGTCATACCTATTCAGGTAATGCTATGGCCTGTGCTATTGCTTTAGAAAACCTAAAAATATTTGAAGAAGAAAATATAATAGAGCAAAATAAGAAAAAAGGTGAATTTATAAAAAAACTTACACTAGAAAAAGCTAAGCTTTCAAATTATATTGGTGAAGTGAGAAGTCTAGGTATGATAACAGCTATCGAAATAGTGAGAGATAAGGAAACAAAAGAAGGGTATCCTTGGCATATGAGAGTAGGCTATGAAATTTATAAGATTGCTCTTAGAAAGGGCTTAGTGCTAAGACCCATAGGAAATGTACTCTATTTTATTCCGCCATATATTATTAATGAAGATGAAATAGAATTTATGGTCAATACTTGTTTTCAAAGCATTGAAGAATATTTTAAAAGCAACACCTTTAAGGTTTACAACTAGTTTGTTGTGTTGTAATATTATGTTAATAACTATTATTCTGAGGGGGTAACTAAATATGTTTTTAAATGAACTTAATAAAAAGGAAGCAATTGACTTTATTAAGATAGTTGAAACTTTAGCTAAAATAGATGATACTTTTGCTCAAAGCGAAAAGGAATTGCTAAGTGAGTATATAGAAGAACTCTCTTTAACTAATGAAACTATAGAAAGCCTTGATTTTGAAGCATCAGTAAAAGAGCTAGTTTCATCAACTGATAGAATTAGAAACATAATTTATTTTGAATTGGTTGGATTAGCTTTAGCAGATGGATCATATGATGAAAAAGAAGTAGAGTTCTTAAATAACCTTGCTGTTCAATTTGATATTAGCACTAAGAAGCAGAAAGAATTTATAGATTACTTTAAGATAGTTAAGGAAGTCTATGAATCTACATTTGTTGATTATGAAAGTAAAATAGAGTCATTAAAAAAAGCAGCTATGGACTTGTTATAAATGTAGAACCTTATATAAAAGAAATATAAAGGAAAGTTGCAGAATGATTGACACTATATGTTATAAGTGTATTTAATATATAGAAAATAAGCATTGGTAGTAATACTGGTGCTTATTTTTTTATATATTAAAGAAAGAACTTAATTTTTTGATTTTGAAAGAATTATTTTGCTCCATATACACCATGAAAATCAATTTTTGGTTCGTATTATATAATGGGAGTGATAAAAAATGAGAATAAATCCAATTATTAAAACAGATGAATATAATACACATAGAGAATTAAATACACCACTTTACAAGAAAATTAACTAACCTCATCTAAATATATTAAGGAATTAATTGCCTCTAAAGCTTCTTGATTAATATTGCTCTTTTGTATCTTTTGCACGAAAGTGCTTAATATTAATTCTTTTGATATTTGGTAAGAGATAGCATTTTTAATTTCTTGAGGACTTTGAAATTTATATTTAGAAAAAGACTTATGAATAAAAGGCAATATTACTACAAAGCTATAGGCGATAGCCAGTAAATTAGTATAATTTTCTATTGCCTTTTTATTTCGTACCATGTAGTTACCAAAAGACCAAAAGAATTTATGTTGATAGAAAAACACTTCTATATTCCATCTGAATTTATATGCAAAAAATGGAATAAGAGTTGGTCTTTCTTTATCAGCTTTACATTCATCTACAGTATAGTTTTTAAAAATTTGTATATCTGATGGCTCTATGGAGCAAATATAAACTCTTACAGATGAGAATTTATCTACATCTGTAGTTGTTACTGTTACTATAACAGGTTCATTAAACAAATTTGTTAAAACCTTTTTAGTTGCAATATAGTAGTCATCCTCTTTAGTGTAGTCAAAATCTCTAATATTAAGTTTTAAACCTTTCTTTCTTGGGCGTCCTCTTTTTCCAGTAGGTTCTGGACATAAATCATATATGCTGGTATCAGAACGGACTGCCCCTATGATAGAAAGATTGGTATAATTTCTGAACATATTTAGAAAAGGTCTTTTAGTGTACCAACTATCGCATAACACTATAACTTGGTAATCTAATAGTAACAGCATAATGTTTTGTATCATCTTACCAGCTATTTCAAGTTTGGTTTCACTCTTATCATAGAGTTTATATCCAACTGGCAATGTAAGGTATTTGATTTTACCACAAAAGAGTATAGGGATGCTTATAACCAATGATACAAAGCAATGTCCATTTAAGAAAGAGGTGCCATCATGCTTTGTATGGTCAAAAAGCTTACCGTAACAATCAAACTTATCTCCAAATTTAGCTTGAAGTGTGTCATCTATAATTAAGAATATAGTTATAGTAGACTTAAGCTCTTCGGGAATAAGTGAGATTGCTATTTTTACTGTTGCAAACATTAAGCTCTCTATCGAGAAGTTTGTATAGGATAAAAAATAATAAAAGCTATTAAGAACTTTATTCCAATACTTTTTGATAAAATTGTCATATAAAAATTTTATAGAACGAACTTCTTGAGTTGAAAGCATAGCAGTAACAAGTAAAATAAATATATGAAAGCTCCGCTTATTGAAGATGGAGCGATATTTACTTAAATAATTTTCTATTGTTTTAATTGTTGATTTTTCGTCAATACTAATCATAGTACTAGATACCTCCTAATCAGTGCTGGTTTGCTCAATATTAGTATTGATAATTAAGAGGTATTTGGTACGTTGTATTTTTTGGTAACTTAAATTACTTGTAAAGTGGTGGAATTAAATAGTAAATATGAAAAAAAGCATATCAAAAGAGATGAAGATCAAGATATATCATTTTTAGACATTTTGGAACGAAGGAAGAAAAATATTATGGACGGGAATAGAAGATAGCGCCAAGGTCTAAATAATATTTATGTAAGATATACTAATTGAAAGATAAATGCTTAAGTTTTGCTATGTCAAAATGAAAACTGCTGTAGATAAATTAAAATCTATATCTATGGCAGTTTTTTTGTTATACAAAATATTAATTGTTTTCTATGTACAAAAATATCAAGGTAAATTTGTACACTATGGACATGTGATTAACTTTAATAATGTGGTAAATTATAAATAATAAATTTAACAAAAGTTTAATAATGACATATAAAAATTTGTAAATTATCAATTAATATGTTGTGGAGGTAGATTTTATGAGTTTTTCAATTTTTCAAAGTCCTGAGAAAATAATATATGGAGAAGATACAGTAAACTTAACAGGAAGAGAAGCAGTGACCTTTGGTAATAAGGTTTTAGTAGTTACTGGTAAAGGTTCTTCTAAAAAGACAGGTGCTCTTGATAAAGTGTTAAAGAGCCTAAAAGACAGCTCTTTAGAATATATAGTATTTGATAAAGTGGAATCAGATCCTAGTGTTAATACTGTGAGAGAAGGTGTCAAGCTTGCAAAACAAGAAGGTGCTAATTTAATAGTAGCATTAGGTGGGGGAAGTGCTTTAGATGCTGCAAAGGGCATAAGTGTCATGACTGGTAATAAAGGAGATATTGTAGATTATGAGAAAAAAACTCCTGAAAAAGAAGGAATGCCAATAATAGCAATACCTACAACAGCAGGTACAGGAAGCGAGGTAACTAAATTTACAATTATAACAGACACAGAAAGAAAGATAAAAATGCTGATAGGCGGTGATACCTTAATACCCAAAGTAGCAATTTTAGACCATAAGCTTACAGTTATGATGCCTCCAGCAGTTACTGCTGCTACAGGAATGGATGCTTTAACCCATGCTATAGAAGCTTTTATATCTAAAAAGTCTCAGCCTACTACAGATATGTACGCTTTATCTGCTATTAAGATTATAAGCGCTAATTTAGCTAAAGCAGTTTTAGACGGAGAAAATCTAGAAGCTAGAAAAAATATGTTGCTAGGTCAAATGTATGCAGGTTTAGCTTTTAGCAATGCATCAGTTGCATTAGTCCATTCTATGTCGAGACCTTTAGGTGCATATTTCAAGGTGCCACATGGTCTTGCAAATGCATTACTGCTTCCAGTAGTTATGGAGTTTAATAGGGCTGCCTGCGCAGAAAAGTTTGTTTCTATTGCAAAGGCCATGGGAGAAAAAACAAATCATAAATCTGTTAGAGATGCTAGTAGTTTAGCTGTAGAGGCAGTAAATAAATTATTTTTTGAGACAGGCTTACCTAAAACTTTAAAACAAGTAGGTGTAGAAAAAGAGCTAATAGAAAAGATGGCAGAGGATGCTATGGCCAGCGGAAGCACAGCTAATAATCCTAGAAAACCTAATGTGAAAGAACTTGTGGGGATTTATAACAAAATATATGAGTAAAAATAAAATTATTAATAGACTTAAGGGGGTACTAAAATGTTATCAGTAGAGGAAATAAAAAAATATGATAAAAATTATAATCTTCATTCTTGGAGTGCACAGGGTGCTTTAAATCCCTTAGTAATTACAAAAGCTGAAGGAATATATTTTTGGGATAGTGATGGAAAGAGATATATGGACATGTCTTCTCAGCTTGTAAATTTAAATATAGGACATGGTAATAAGAAAGTTATTGAAGCTATAAAAAATCAAGCAGAAAAACTTCCTTTTATGGGACCAGGCTATGCTGTAGATGTAAGATCGGAACTGGCTAAAAAAGTTATAGAAAAAGCACCTGAGAATATGGGAAAAGTATTTTTTACCTTAGGAGGAGCTGAATCAAATGAAAATGCTATAAAAATAGCTAAATTGGTTACAGGAAGACATAAAATATTTTCAAGATATCGTTCCTACCATGGCGCTAGCTTTGGTGCAGCAAATTTAAGTGGTGAGCCTAGAAGATATACCTGTGAGCCTGGTATACCTGGTTTTGTAAAATTCTTTGACCCTTACATTTATAGAGAAGATATAGATTTTAAAAGTGAAGAAGAGGCAGCTAAGTTTTACGTAAATAAATTAAATGAACAGATACTTTATGAAGGACCAGAAAGTATAGCAGCTATTTTCATGGAAACAATAACTGGAAGTAACGGAATCATCATTCCTCCAAAGGGATATCTACAGGGTGTAAGAACTCTTTGTGATAAATACGGAATAGTTATGGTTTGTGATGAAGTAATGGCAGGCTGGGGAAGAACAGGAGAATGGTTTGCATGTAACAATTGGAATGTTGAGCCTGATATTATTACTTTCGCAAAGGGAATTACTTGTGGATATGTGCCTTTAGGAGGTGTTATAGTAAGTAAACCTATAGCAGAATATTTTGATGAGAATACATTAATGTGTGGATTAACCTACAATGCTCATCCATTAGCTTGTGCAGCAGGTTGTGCAACTTTGGAGGTATATGAGGAACAAAACTTAATAGAAAACGCCAAAAATATGGGCAAAATATTAGGTTTTGAGCTTGAAAAGATTAAAGAAAAACATCCATCTGTAGGAGATGTAAGATATATAGGATTGTTCTCAGCAATAGAGCTGGTTAAAGATAAAACTACTAGGGAAGCTTTAGTACCTTATGGAAAAGATCCTGATAAGATAATGGGAAAAATGATAGGAATGCTAAAACAAGAAGGATTTTCAACTTATTCCCATGAAAATTGCATAATGATTGCACCACCTTTGATAATAAAGGAAGAGGAGATAAATGAAGCTATGATAATTTTAGATAGGGTTTTAAATTTCGTTGATGAGTATATAAAATAAGTGAAAAATCTACAGTAGGAGTAGAGTATCCTAATATTTGTATGAATCCAATATAGGAATACTCTATTTGAATTTTTCTGCAAATATATATAGTATTGCACTGTGTTTTGTATTATAATAATCTGATAAACATTTATTTTGCAAAAATAAAAGGGGGCAATTTCATGTTTTCAGAAAAGATAGTAGACAATTTAAGCAGATCTTCTTGGATTAGAGCAATGTTTGAGGAAGGGGCAAAACTTGCAGAAAAATATGGGGCAGACAATGTTTATGACTTTAGTCTTGGAAACCCTTATGCTGAACCTCCAAAAGAGGTAACAGAATCACTTAAAAATTACATATTAAATGATTCAAAAGGTATTCATAGATATATGAATAATGCGGGTTATCCAGAGGTTAGAGAAAAAATAGCAAAATCTTTACAAAAAGAAAGTGGAGTTCAGCTTTCAGCGGATAACGTTGTAATGACAGTTGGTGCTGCAGGAGGGTTAAACGTAGTATTAAAAGCTATTCTTAATCCAGGTGAAGAGGTTATTGTTTTTGCACCATACTTTGTAGAATATAATTTCTATGCAGATAACCATGGTGGAAAAACAGTGGTGGTTCCACCGGATGTTACTACCTTTGAACCAGATTTAAATGCTTTTAAAAAGAGCATAACTCCAAAAACAAAAGCTTTAATTATCAATAATCCTAATAACCCAACAGGAGTTATATATAGTGAAGAAAAATTAAAAAATATTGCAGAAATCTTAGCTAAAAAAGAGAAAGAATATGGAACAACAATCTTTGTTCTCTCCGATCAGCCATATAGTGAAATAATTTATGATGGAGCTAAGGTACCAAGTATGTTAGCTATTTTTAATAACTCAATTATAGTAAATTCCTTTAGTAAATCTTTAGGACTAGCAGGTGAGAGAATAGGTTATATTGCAGCAAGCAGCAGAATAAATGATATACATATACTTATGGATGCTCTAACTTTCTGTAACCGTACCCTTGGCTTTGTAAATGCTCCAGGATTATTTCAGAAAGTTGTTGCTGATTCATTAGATGCTAAAGTAGAAACTGAAGAATATAAAAAGAGAAGAGATTTTTTATATGAAAATCTTACAAGACTTGGTTTTGAGTGTGTAAAACCTCAAGGGGCTTTTTACCTTTTCCCAAAGGCATTTATAAAGGATGATGTGGAGTTTATAAAGAGAGCAATAAATCATAACTTACTTCTTGTTCCGGGAAGTGGTTTTGGATGTCCAGGATATTTTAGAATTTCATATTGTGTAAAATTTGACATGATTGAAAGATCAATTTCTGCTTTTGAAAAATTAGCGGAAGAATTTAATAAAGGCTAGTAGTAAGAGTCTCGCTTTGTTCTGTAATATTATGATGGTTACAGAGCAAAGTGTAGGATTTAGAAATTTTCAGATATTAATTATATAAGTAATGACACTAAAAGTTAAGAGGGCTCATGATAAAATATGTTTATCATAAGCCCTCTTAACTTTTAGGTTGATAGAGTATTATTGTTGCAATAAAAAAGAATACTATTTCATACTTAACATCATTAGGATACAATTTGCAGGTTAAGTTTAGGTAAAGATAAAGCTTGATTTAGGATGTTTTTCAGTTTTATAGATTATCTGGTAAATTTTTATTGAAAATGTTACATAGTATGGTAAAATCAAAATATTGGTGATGAAATATAATTATAATATATAAATTATAATATGAGGTAATAATATGGGGGAGAAAGTTAATAAAAGAAGTTTGCAAAGAAGAATAAGAAACATGGCATTTACTTTGAATTTTTATAGTTTATTGATAATGGTGGTTGTGATGATGTTTGCGCTGGGAGCAACCTTTAAAATTTTCAGTTCAATAATATCTGAAACTGCTGCAAATCAAATCGGATTTCAGCTTAGAGATGAATATTCAAAAGCACTGCGCCAGGGAAAAATGAAAACTGAATTTACAGAAGTAACTCCAGAATACAAAGAGATTTTTGAAAGAGTAGGGTTTTCTTATGCAATTTCTTTTTTTAATAACCAATCAGAAACTGATACAAGTAAAAATAATAATGATCATATAAAAGATATAGGAAAACTGCCTTTGGTAGTAGACTATAATATATTAAAAGATGATAAACTGATTTATTCTTCTGTACCTGAATTCTATTTAGACCCTGTTAAGTTAACATCTAAATGGGAGAATTGGTTAATTAAAATGTTAAATAAAACTACTA
This sequence comes from Clostridium magnum DSM 2767, assembly GCF_001623875.1. GTDB lineage: Bacteria > Bacillota > Clostridia > Clostridiales > Clostridiaceae > Clostridium_AM > Clostridium_AM magnum. Next base: position 24,729 of record NZ_LWAE01000003.1, read on the forward strand.
TAAAAACCGTAGCTGATAATGAAAACAAACTGCTTTTTACACTTCAAGTAAGGCTTAATCCGATGATTATTTTGGGTGGGTATATAGTTTTAGCTGCAATATGCTTCCTTGTATTTCTCATAACTCTGTTAATATCTAAAATAGCCTCTTATAAATTAAGTACTGCTATTATAAAACCTTTGGCTGACCTTGACAAAATAATGAAAGATCTAGCAAATGGGAATATAGAAGAAGCTATTTGTGCTGAGATTAAATTTAAAAAACCAATAAGTGAAGTTGAGGAATTGGCTCAATCTACAAACATAATTATGGCTAGAATGCATAATTATGTTGATATCTTGGCAAATCAAAACACTGAGTTGGAGGCTCAAAATTTTACTCTTAATGAGACTAGAAAAACCCTAGAGAATATAAACCAAGTGCTGGATAGCAAAAATTTAAAGCTAAAAAATATATTAAATAATGCAGAGCAGGGATTCCTGACTTTTAAAAAAGACTTGCTTATCCAGGAGGAATATAGTATTCAGTGTGAAAAAATATTTAATAGTATAATTCTACATAAAAAATTATCCTCCATATTATACCAAAAAGATGGAAGCATGATAAATTTCATGGATGAATTATTTGTTGAAATATTCAATTCAGATAAAAGGCAGAGAAAACTATATTTAACCTTACTACCAGAAGAAATTGAGATAAATGATAGAATTTTAAGTCTATGCTATAAAGTGGTTAAAGATTTAAAGAATGAAGATTTAATCATGGTAATAATAACTGATATAACAGAAAAAAGATTGTTGGAAAAAAAGATGGACGAAGAGAGAAATACTTTAAAAATGGTAGTAAGAACTATTATAAATAGAGATGAATTTAGAGCGCTTGTTAAAGAATATGAAGATTTTGCAAATAAGTCATTTAAAAATATACCTAAAGAACAGTATGATCAAGTATTAAGACAAATTCATACTTTTAAAGGTACTTTTAGTCAATATGAAATGGTTAATGTTGTAAATAAACTTAATCAATTAGAAGACAAGTTATATGAAGATAAATTTCAGTTTGACATAAAAGATATAGATAATAAAGAATTAATTTCATGGGTAAAAGAAGATCTAGATATCATAAAAATTTATGCAGGTAAAGATTTTATGCAAGATGGTGAACTTTTGTATATAAAGAAGGAAAGGCTTATTGAAATTGAAAATAAGGTTAAGAACACATTAAGTCCAAGTGAAAGTAAGATTATTTTACGGATTATAAAAAGTCTAAGGAGTAAGTCATTAAAGGATTTACTAAGGTCTTATCCGGATTATGTTATGAAATTAAGTGAGAGACTAGGTAAAACAGTAAAACCATTTAAAGTAACTGGTGATGATATAATGATAGATGCTAATTATTATCATGATGTTTTAAAATCTATTGCGCATATTTTTAGAAATTGTGTAGATCATGGTATAGAAACAGTAGATGAAAGATTAGAAGCAGGAAAAGAGCAAATAGGGTATATTACTTGCAATCTTAAAAATCTACAAAACAACTTCCAGATAATAATTGCTGATGATGGAAGAGGAATTAATGTAGAACTGCTAGAACAAAAAGTTTTAAATAAAGGGTTATATTCTAAAGAAGAATTAAATAAAATGAGTTGTTCAGAAAAAATCAATTTAATATTTGAGCACGGAATGACCACAAAAGAGAAACCTACTTATATCTCTGGAAGAGGAGTAGGAATGAGTGCTGTGAAACAAAGTGTAGAAGAGTGTGGTGGAAAAATAGAAGTGGACAACAAAGAAGATTATGGTACAGTTTTCACTTTAACACTTCCTAAAATTCAAAATGAAGAAAAAGTTTCAGTTACAGCTGAAGATTTTATCAAAGTAATTGCTGAAATTGCTATAGACATAATTTTTAAGCAAACGAGACTAAATTTTGAATTAAAGCAAATTGAAGCAAAAAATACTATAACTTTAAATGACATAACTGCTCAGTTAAGTATCAATGGAACTTTCAATTCAATTTTAATGATTAGTATTAACAATGCTATGGGTAAAAAATTAGTAGAAGGTTTTATGATAGATGATATTAAAGAAGAGGATAAAATAAGCTATTTTGAAGATGTGCTAGGAGAAATATCAAACACTATATTAGGATTAACTTCTGGCAAATTTGAAAATACAAATGGTATATTTCATATTGGAATACCTTCAATCATATCAAATAGTACAGGAGGATGCATAAAGAACACTCAATCTCAAATATTAAACTGTAACTTAATTTGTTCAGAGTATGAATTTTGCATTTATATAATCTTTGATGAAGAATAAAATAAGTTGAATTATTTAGAGGAGGAAATATAGATGGCTAGAATATTAATAGTAGATGACTCAACTGTTATGAGAAAAAATTTATATAGTATATTTTCAAAAAATGGTCATGAAGTAGTAGGGGAAGCGTTAGATGGTAAGCAAGCAATATTATTATACTCAAATTTAAAGCCAGATTTAGTTACTATGGATATAACAATGCCAAAAATGAGCGGTGTAGATGCTGTAAGCGAAATAATAAAAAAGGATAGTAATGCTAAGATAATAATAATTAGTGCCTTAAATCAAAAACAAATGGTTTTTGAGGCCTTAAAAAATGGAGCTAAGCATTATATTATAAAACCCATTGAACCTAATACACTGATTGGAGTAGTAAATGAAGTGCTTAGGAATGATACTGAAACAGTGGAGGAGAACAATGAAGAAATTATTGAAACTGAACCTGGTTTTAAAATAGATAATAAAGAAGGTAAATTTGTTGTAGGTTTTAATGAACATTTAGGTATAAAGGATTTACCAAACTTAGATACTGCGATAAAAGGATTGCTCTTTATAAAACCTCTTAATATAGTATTTGACTTTGGTATATTACTGGAAGTTCCTGAGGAAGTGATACAATCAATAATAAAATTAGGAAAAAATATTCAAAGATCAGAAGGAAATGTGGAATATAAATTAAAAAGTGAAAGACTTAATAATATAATTCATCAGGAGGCTTAATATATGAGTAATACTATATTTTTGCTTACCAACAGTAGAAGTAAAGAATTAAGCATAAGAAATTCTTTAAGTAGCGATTATAAATTACATTGCGTCACTAAAGGTGATATGATGGTTGAAATGTATAAGAAAAATCCTAAATTACTAATAATAGATGTTGATATTTGTGAAGATAATACACTTGACATTATTCAATCAATTTTAGATATTGAGTACCTACCTGTGATATATGTATATAGTGAAAAAGCAAAAATAGCAAATTCAATTAAAAATGAAATTTTGATATCAATTGAAAATCTTAATAGTCTTCTTATGCCTCTTATTAAGCAGTCGACTATATTTAAGATTAAATACGATAATCTTATGGAAAGCTATGATGCAATAGATCTGTTGAATGGAGAAATTAAATCCTTTTTAAAGAAGTATTCAAGTAGCCAATATAGTGCAAAAATTATGTATAAGGATTTGCTTGATTTAGTTTTCGGTGAAAATCTGTTTTTAACAAATAAACCTCATGTTGTATGGGTTTTATCTTTAAAAAAAGAACAATATGATTCCCTAAGTTTTCAGCTTAGTAATAATAAGTATGAAGAAAAAATTCACATTGATATTAACAAAAAAGATTCCTTTAAATTTGATGTGTACTCAAACAATGGTTTCGGTAAAAATTGCAATTTGGATGAAATTTCAGATATTAGTTTTAGTGAAAAAATATTTCCAAAAGCAATTAAGGACAATAGTGGACTTATAAACAATTTTTCGGGTTTTGCTATAGGTAATCTAATATTAATAGGCATTAACTATAAGAAAATAGTTACAAGTTATGATATATCCATAATGAAAGCACTGGCAATTAATATTGATTTAATAGAAACAATAAAACATCAGATCGATGAAATAGAACAAGCTTTTGAATACACAACCAATGCATTGGCACGAGCTGCTGAAACTAACGATGATCAGACAGGAAAACATGTTAAAAGAGTTAACTCCTTTGCTAAGAGAATTGCAGAAGAGTTAGGCCTTAGTAAGCACTTTATAAATAAACTTTATAATTCAGCACAGATGCACGATGTTGGTAAAATATATGTAGACAAAAACATATTACTTAAGCCTGGTAAATTATCTAAGGAAGAATTTGAAGAAATCAAAAAGCACACCACTTATGGAGAGAAGATAATAGGTGATTCAGAGTATTTAAAAATGTCTGCAGAGGTTGCTAAATACCATCATGAAAAATATGATGGGACAGGGTATCCTGAATCAAGAAAGGGGGAAGATATACCACTATCTGCAAGGATAGTTTTTATTGCAGATATATATGATGCACTAAGAAGCGAAAGATCATACAAACCTGCATTTTCTCATGAGAAAGCTTATAAAATAATAACATTAGGAGATGGAAGGGTTAATCCAGAACACTTCGATCCTAAGGTGCTGGAAGCCTTTAAGAGAATACATGAAGACTTTAGAATCATTTATGAAGATTTGAAAGACTAAAAGCTTATTGTTGAAATGAAGGTTTTACAATGTTATAATTTAATATACAGACAATTTAATTGTAAGTATAATAGATTTTTTGGGGGAATTTTGATGAACTTGTCGTATTTCTTAAATAAACATTTTAATAAAAGGCTTAGAGAAAATTCAGAACAGGTTTTTGAAGGAATTGCAAGAGGTAGAAAGAAAGCTCTTGAAAATTGGTTTTCAGATATGTGGTCTGCCATGGAGGTTACAAAGGATACTATCCTTGCTTATTTAGATAAAAATGAAGCAAATCATCAGGAACTTATTTCTATATTAAAAAATAGAAAATCAGAATTTAATGACTTTACAGAACTATTTATAATTAATCAAGAAGGAATAGTTAATATATCTACCTATGATGAAAATATTAAGGTAAATATGAGTTACCTCCCTAACTTCAAAGCTGGTATGGAAGGCAAATCTCTTATGTATGGTCCTTATGAAGATGAAGTAACACTTAAAGTTGGACCTGGAAACTCTGATTTTTTTGATGAAGTTACAATTATGTTTTCTGTGCCTTTTGAAAATAAAAATAATGGAAGACGAGCAGTACTATGTGGAAGAGTTCCAAATGATGTGATGAGTGATGTCATACAAGATGAGGATACTCACATTTATAAAGAATCTGGGGATAACTATTTGTTTATGGTAGAGTCTGATAGAAGTATAAAACCTGGAACTGCCATATCGAGAAGTCGTTTTGAAGATAACGCTTTTACTCTTGGAGATAACCTTAAAGATGGAATTAGAACAAAAAATTGGGGAGTAATAAAAATACAAAAACACACAGAATTCGAAATAATTTTTACCGACCCTGCTACAAAGGAACTGCATAAAGGTGTACATAATACTATGAACAATGGGGAAAATTTGGAGTGTTATCCTGGATATTTTGATTATAGACACATATTAGTTGGTGGAAAAGGTGTTGTTATATGCCCACCAAACTCTACTGAAAAATGGGGAATGATGTGTGAAGGTGACATTGCTGAAATTTATAAATTTTCAAGTCTTAAGTATGTTATCCCTGTAACAGTAAGTATTATAAATGGTGTTTTACTATTAGGGAATTATTTTATTTCAAATATATATGAAGGTTTTAAAATACCTGGAATTATTTTAGTATGGCTAATTACTTTTTTTACAATGCTATTTGCTGTAAAAAGATATGTAACATCACCTATGGAGACAACTTTAAAGATATTGCAGGAAATAGCTGAAGGTGAAGGGGATTTAACAAAGAGAGTGGACAAGCTTTCAAATAATGAAATTGGTGAATTATCAAAATGGTTTAATAAATTTATTAATAATCAAATGAGTATAATAAAAAGAATAAACAAAATTTCAAAGGCTTCAAAAAGTTCAGCTAAAAATTTATCAAAACTTACAGACAACGTAGAGGGGAATATGACTTTTATTTCTGGTTCTATTGATGAATTTCTTCAAATCAGTAAAACTCAAACAGAAGTGTTTAATATGACTCAGGAAAAATTTGACCATATATCACATTCGATAGATGATATAAATAATCTTATAAATTCTCTTCATTCAAAAACAACTAGCACAAGGCAAGCCTCACAAAAAAATGATGAAGTTATAAGTGAAGTTATAAATGTTATGAATGAACTTGAAAAAGAAATGTATCAAACAAGTAAAATTATAATTGAACTTGGTGATTTTTCCAATAAGGTTAACGAAGTAACTAATGTTATAACTGGAATAAGTGAGCAGACCCATCTTCTGGCACTAAATGCTTCTATTGAAGCTGCAAGAGCTGGTGATGCTGGAAAAGGATTCTCTGTAGTTGCAACAGAGGTTTCAAAGCTTGCTTCTGAATCTAGTGAAGCCGCTATATCCATAAGTGATTTAATAAAAAATATGCAAAGTAAAATAGAAAATACTATTAATAGAATAAATAATGTTGCAGAAACTGTAACTAAAGAAAGTGAAGCGGTATCAAGTTCAGTAACTATTTTTAACTCAATAAAGGAATTCATTATAGATGTAAATAATAATATGGATTCCATATCTAGATTAATAAAAAGTCAGTCTTTAGAGATGAATAGTATTACTCAGAGTGCAAAAGCTGCTGCTGAAAGAGTATCTAGTGACAATCAGAAGAATATAAATAATAGTGAAACTACTCTTGGGCTTGTTGAATCTATTAGAGTTCAGAGCAAGAAGGCTAGCAATGCATCAAAGGTTCTAACATATTCTTCAGAAAATCTTTCGGATATAGTTAATGGGTTTAAACTTAAGTAATTTCAAGAGAAAAATTATTTATTGTAGGTCATTAATTAAAAGGGCTAATTCTAAAACTTATATTTTAGAATTAGCCCTTTTAATTAATCTTAATAAAGTATATAATTCATAATGCTATTCTGCTTCTGTTAACAGATTACTATTTGTACTTTCTCTCATAAAATTAAGATTTTCTTTATCAAATATGGATACTAACAAGAATGTTGATAAACAAACTAGCCATTCCATAAAAATCACATGTGGAAAAATACGTACTGCAGGTACCAGTTGCCATAAGAAAAGAGCTATTATTCCCATTAAAGTAGTAAGAAATGCTGAGTTCTTTCTGCATAACTTAGGTAAAAATATAGTAAATAAGAAAGTTACAGTAAAGGCTGTAGATAGACTTAAACCTATAGATATAGCCTTTAAGATGCTGCCCATGGATAAAGCTAGTAAGAAAGTTATTGCGCCAAGTAAACAAACGCATAATTTATTTATTGCTAGAAATTTTTTGTCATCTACTTTAGGATTAATAAATTGTTTATATACATCCTGTGTAAATAAGATAGTAGATCCTAAAAGCAGACTGCAAGCTGCAGATACATCTGCTGCCCAAAGTGCTGCTAAGGTTATTCCTGCTATTATGGGATTTAATGATAATATCATTTTAGGTAAAGCTAACGTTGCAGGTACTCCAGGAAAAGCTGTTCTAGCTGCTATTCCTATAAGAGCACATAAAAAACCTATAGGAATCATAAGTAATCCTGCGATTATAAATCCATTTCTTGCGGTCTTTGCATTTTTTGAAGCAAAGGTTATTTGTACAGGTCCCTGCATAGACATAGCTTGAGTTGTCATTACTAAAATCCAACTTAATATAACCCAAAAGCCGGTTCCTTTTACAAAACTAAAGTAAGGCACATTATGAGGTAATTGAAGACTCATATTTTGAATGCCTCTCCTTGAGGAAACTGCTAATATTGTGCATAAAATAATTCCTAGATATTTTAACGGTACATTAAACAAGTTGCATAGTCCTGCAGACCACATACCACCCATAAAGGTTATGGCTACAAAAACACAGGCACTTACTATCATACCAGTCTTTAAGGTAAATATATTTGGTAGTAGTGAAGATAAAATAGCTCCTCCTGCAATATATTGAAGAGATACAACTACAAGGTTTATAACTATCTGACATATGACACATACTACTCTACTTTTTCTATCATAAAACTTACCAAAAAGCTCTGGAACTGTTGATACATTAAATTCTCTGTATCTTCCAGCTAATACGACTCCCATTACTATAGCACCTAAGCCCCATGCTACATTATACCAACCAGCTGAAAGACCCACATTATAGGATTGTTCAGCTATACCAATAGTAGAAGCCCCGCCTATAGCAAGGCCTACAAGTGAGCAGGTTACAAGCGGGGTAGTGAGACCTCTGCCTGCTAAAGTATAGCTTTCGCCACCTTTAGAAGCCCTCTTTTTAGCAACAAAGCTTATTAAGAAAAGAATACATATATAACCAATAACTATAAACAAAGAAATATTCATTTAATTAGCCCCCTTTATATTTTTAAGTCAAGATATAAAATTTTCTCTGCATGGGAAAGTTCCCCTTTTCCCATATGATGTTTATTAAAATAATAATATTAAAAAATACCTTTAGTGTATTTAGAAAATAAAAAAAACGCCCCTGGCCAAGGGACGAATTATACGTGGTACCACCCTACTTTTACATACAAAATTGATCTTCTCTTACTCTTAACGTGAGTTACTCGGCTCAGCCTACTAAAAATTTCAGCCTGCAGTTCAGGAATGTACTTCATTAAGCTTCTCAAACAGTTCACACCAACCACTGTCTCTCTTTGTGATGGACTTAATTACTTTTTCCGTCTTCACATTTAGTATTTATAGTAAATTATAATTGAAATTTGTGGTAAATACAAATTTTGTTTTTTTGTTAAAAAAGAAATATATAGGTAATTTCCTTTGTTTTCTTCAATATTCTTAAGTTTATATTGTTGTTTGCATTTAATCTGGAAATAATGTCAAGATTCATCATAATTTTTACAATTTCGCTTACATTTCTTGATTAATTTTTATAAAAAAGGTATACTAAAAACAATTATGTCACAGTGTATAGCGGTTAATGAGGACATATAATAAAATACAATGTGAAAGATAGGTGAATAAAATGATAGTTTTAAATGCGTTAGAAAGTATACTGAGTATTGTTTTAATGGTTTCTACAGGATACTTTTTAGCTAGCAGGGGATGGTTGGACGAAAAAATCTCTAAGACCTTTTCAAAATTAGTTTGTAATTTGGGGATTCCATGTCTTATGGTATCTCAGTTTATGGAAAGCTTTGACAAAGATAAGTTGATTCATTTAAGTAAAGGATTATTTATTCCATTTGCCTCTATGTCAATTTGCTATTTAATTGCTGTAGCAGTTTCTAAAATTATTAGAATTAAAGAGGGACGAATTGGTACTTTTCGATCCATGTTTTTTGTGTCTAATTCTATATTTATTGGACTACCAGTAAATATGGCTTTATTTGGAGCACAGAGCATACCAAATGTTTTGCTATATTACATAGCAAATACTGCATTTTTCTGGACTATTGGAACCTATGAAATAAGTAGGGATGGGAAATCTAATAAAGATGCTAAAATATTTTCTATTGATACAGTAAAAAGAATTATATCAGTTCCATTATTAAGTTTCATAGTAGCAGTAACACTAGTGCTGTTAAATGTTCATTTACCAAAATTTATATTAGATACCTGTAAGTATTTTGGGAATTTAACTACTCCATTAGCTATGCTGTTTATAGGTATAACTATTTATTCTGCTGATTTAAGTAAATTTAAATTTAGCATTGATATGTTAGTTTTAATTTTAGGAAGATTTTTTGTATCTCCAATGTTAATTCTTATATTAAGTCATTACTCTGCTATTCCTTTACTTATGAAAAAAGTATTTGTTATTCAAGCTGCGATGCCTGTAATGACAAATACTGCTATTGTGTCAAAGAGTTATGATGCTGATTACGAATATGCAACAATAAATACAGTTATAACAACTATCGGTAGTTTGCTGGTTATTCCTATTTATATGCTAATATTGAGTTAATTACATATTAACCATTTTATGCAATTATTGAGTTTTTTAATGATAAAAGTTCCTATTCAAGTTTTTATTTAATAAAAACACCCTGTAATTAACGAAGGTTTAATTACAGGGTGTTATGTATATTATTATTCTAGTTATCACCATCAAAGAGATTTCCAAGTCCCCCTAAAATACTTCCCTCTTCCTTTTTGCCACCACCATAAGGAGCAGCTGCAAATACACGTTCTGCAAGTCTATTAAATGGAAGAGATTGAATCCATACGCTTCCAGGGCCTGATACAGTTGTGAAAAATACTCCTTCACCACCAAAAAAAGTATTTTTAATTCCACCCACAAATTCTATATCATAATGTACTTCTCGGGTCATAGCAACTAGACACCCAGTATCTATTCTTAGGGTTTCGCCAGGTAACAAATCTTTTTTTATAAGTGCACCACAAGAGTGGATGAATGCCATCCCATCTCCTTCTAATTTTTGAAGTATAAAACCTTCACCGCCAAAGAAACCAACACTTAACTTTTTTCTAAAATCTATACCAACAGACACTCCTTTTGCTGAACATAGGAAGGAATCCTTTTGACATACAAGCTTTCCACCTAAGGTGCTCAAATCCATAGGAATTATTTTACCAATGTAGGGAGCAGCAAAACATACTTTTTCCTTTTCATAACCCACATTAGTATAGGTAGTCATAAATAAGCTTTCACCAGTTAGTACTCTTTTTCCAGCTCCAAAAAGCTTATCCATAAATCCACCCTTTGACTGAGAAGAACCATCTCCAAATATTGTTTCCATTTGAATATTAGGATCTATCATCATCATGCTGCCAGCTTCAGCAATTACAGTTTCTCTAGGATCTAGTTCGATTTCGACGAATTGAATGTCATCTCCATAGATTTTATAGTCAATTTCATGAGAATTCATATATATCATCCTTTCACTACATATTAGTATTTTTAATATATATTAAAATATTCTTCCACAGTTCCTTTTTTATCCGATGACTACCCGCTCTAATACTCCCATCTTCTTCAAAGTGTACGTCACGAGCGCCTATGTCCCTGGATTCGTTCAACTAAGAATCAGGTGGGGTTTGAAACTCCATCTGATTCAAGTTTACACTTCATTTTGCTTTAATTTTCAAAAGTTCATCTAAATACTTTTGAAAATTACTTTTTGCTTGTTCTGTATTCTTTAAAATTCCATTTGAAACATCTGCACCCTTTATCAATGTATCAGAAGTCAGTACTATATTTTGAAGATAACTACAGTAGTTATCATGAAAAGAGTTTAGCTCAACTCCATGAGGTAATTTGCTGACCTTATCTAAATAGTTATGTAGATTTTTATTTTCCTCTTTGATTTGAGGTAGGGATTTATTTTCTACTGCAGCTATAGTATTACTAACTGATTTCTTTATCTTCTGAGAATAGTTGTAAATTTCTTTAGTATAAGTTACGTCATTTTTGGAAGAGTTAAATACATCCATAGGACTTTGACCTAAATTAATTGCTTTTACAAAAGAAAAGATAAATATAATTACCAAAGTGAAAATAATTGCTTTAGTAACTTTCTTTATAATGCATACTACTAAAGATACTGCAATTAACGCTGCAAATATAAAAAATAACTTATCATAACTCATTGTTAATTGAACCTCCCTTTAATGTTTAAATATATCGATTCTATAAAATATGCTACAGTGAACACATGCTTTTATAGTGCATATTCTCGAATTTTTTAAGTGATTTAAATTTCACTTCATATTTTACCATATATTATTCTCATTACATATAGTTATTTTTAGCTCTAATATTTTCTTAACATTTGCTATAGTTAAATTTGAATTTAAGCTGGTATATATACAAGAATAATATTTTGAAAGATTATGACTGATTTTTTTAAAATTTGTGAAAAAAATTGACGTTTTTTGAAAGAAAATGATTGTATTTTGAATATTTATATATTATAATGTTTACATAAAGAGAAAATAAAATAAGCATACTTTAAATATAAAGAGTGCTTATGCAGAAATGCCATATATAAAGAAGGTGATAAAAGTTGTTAACGGAGGAAAGACATAAAATAATACTAGAGGTTCTTCAAGAAAAAAAATTAGCAAAAATAAATGAACTTGTAGAAATAACAAATACTTCAGAATCAACTATAAGAAGAGATCTTACCTTTTTAGAAAGCATAAATGCATTAAAAAGAATACATGGCGGAGCTACTTTGCCAAAAGGAAGGCTATTGGAGCTGAGTTATGGTGAAAAAGAAATTCAAAGTGTAGATGAGAAGAGAGTTATTGCTAAATATGCCGCTACCCTTATAGAAGATGGAGATTCAGTGTATTTAGATGCAGGTACATCAACCTTTGAAATAATTCAGTTTATAGACAAAAAGAATATAGTTGTAGTGACAAATGGACTTAAACACATTAATGCACTTGTTGAAAATAATATAAATTGTTATATTTTAGGTGGTAAAGTTAAAAGTACAACAAAGGCCATTATAGGTATAGATGCTTTGAAAAACCTAGAGAAGTTTAGATTTGATAAGTGTTTTTTAGGTATCAATGGAATTCATCTACAATATGGCTTTACTACACCGGATTCAGAGGAAGCAATTTTAAAAGAAAGTGCTATTAAACATTCAAGGGAAACTTTTGTATTAGCAGATGAAGGTAAATTTGGTGAAGTAAGCTTTGTAAAAGTTGCTGATTTAGGAAAAGCTACGATTATTACTAATTCTAAGACAGAAGATCATGAAGGATATAGTAAAAAAACTAAAGTAAAGGTTGTGACAGAGGAATGATTTACACAGTAACTTTTAATCCCTCTATTGATTATGTTATAAATGTTGAAAATTTTCGACCAGGAGCTGTTAACAGAGTTGTTAGTGAAAATAAATATCCTGGTGGAAAAGGAATTAATGTATCTAGAGTTTTAAATAATCTAGGTATAAAAAATAAAGCACTAGGCTTTATTGGTGGATTTACAGGTCAATTTATAAAAAATTCTCTCGAAAGTGAAGGTGTAGACACTGACTTCATAGAGTTAAATGGTGATACAAGAATAAATGTAAAACTTAAATCTAATGACGAAACAGAAATAAATGGATCAGGTCCAAATGTTGATGAAGAAAATTTAAATAAATTGTTTGAAAAAATAAACAGCTTAAATTCAGAAGATTTTCTAGTATTAGCAGGAAATGTGCAAAATTCTCTTCCAAGAAACATTTACTCCATAATACAAGAGAAATGTTTAGATAAAAAAATAAAGATTGTGGTTGATACAACAGGAGAGGCTCTGACATCAACATTAAGATATAGACCTTTCCTAATAAAACCTAATAATCACGAATTAGGCGAGATATTTAATGTTGAAATTAGTACTAGAGAAGAAATAATACATTATGCACAAAAGCTTAGAGAATTGGGAGCAGATAATGTAGTCATATCAATGGCAGGTGAGGGAGCCCTCTTAATATGTAAAGAAGGTATCTATCACGCATCAGCACCAAAGGGGACTGTAAAAAATTCAGTTGGAGCAGGAGATTCACTTATAGCTGGATTTATTGCCAGATATTCGCAAACTTCTGATGTTATTGAATCATTAAAATGGGGAGCAACAGCAGGAAGTGCAACAGCATTTTCAATGGATTTATGTAAAAAAGAAGATGTAGAAAATTTGTTGCCTCAAGTTAACATTAGTAAGTTATAAAAGCAAAAATAATTACAAATGGACGCAATATGCCAACTATGCTCAAAGCAGTAAATTCAAAATTTAGTAGTTGGCAATATTTTATAAACTATGTGAAAACCTTTAATTCAAAATAGGGAGGAAAGAATATGAAAATAACAGAACTTTTAAAAAGAAATACGATTATTGTTGATTTAAAATCCAATTCAAAACTAGATGTAATAAATGAACTAGTAAATAAGTTAGATCAGGCTGGAAAATTAAATGATAAAGAAGAATATAAAAAGGCAATATTAAAAAGAGAAGAAGAATTTTCTACAGGAATAGGTGATGGAATAGCTATACCTCATGCAAAAACTGCTGCTGTTAAAACTCCAGCTTTAGCCTTTGGACGCTCTAAAGCTGGAATAGATTATGATTCCTTAGATGGCAGCAATGCTCACATATTCTTTATGATAGCAGCCAGCGAAGGAGCACATAATGATCATTTAGATACACTATCTAGATTATCAAGTATGCTTATGAATGAAGGTTTTAGAAATGGGCTTATGAATGCAAAGACTGAAAAGGATATTTTAGACTTAATAGATAAGCAAGAAAATGAATACTTACAAACACAGAAGTCAGAAGATAACGTTAAAAAGAAAGAATCAAAAGGATTAGTACTTGCTGTAACAGCTTGCCCAACAGGTATAGCACATACTTATATGGCAGCGGATGCTTTAAAGAATAAGGCAAAAACAATGGGAGTAGACATAAAGGTAGAAACAAATGGTTCTACAGGGGTTAAAAATAAATTAACAGATGAAGAAATAGCAAAAGCTTCTGCTATAATAGTGGCGGCAGACAAACAGGTAGAAATGGCAAGATTTGAAGGAAAGAAAGTTATTCAGGTTCCTGTAGTTCAAGCTATGAAAAAACCAGAAGAACTTATAAATAAAGCTTTACATGGTGATGCATCAACATATCACCATACTGGAGGTAGCAAGGACGATACAGGGGCTAAACAGAGATCAGGTTTTTATAAACATCTTATGAATGGTGTTTCAAATATGTTACCTTTCGTTGTAGGTGGCGGTATATTAATAGCAATATGTTTCATGTTTGGTATTAAATCCTTTGATCCTAAGGATCCATCCTTTAATCAATTTGCTAAATTGTTAATGGATATCGGTGGTGGAAATGCATTTTCACTTATGGTACCAGTTCTTGCTGGATTTATAGGTATGAGTATAGCTGATAGACCTGGATTTGCTCCAGCAATGGTTGGTGGATTTATAGCTGCAAATAATGGTGCAGGTTTCTTAGGTGGACTAATTGCAGGTTTCCTTGGTGGTTATATAGTTGTTGGTCTTAAAAATGTATTTTCTAAGCTTCCGGAGTCATTGGAAGGTATAAAGCCAGTATTGTTGTATCCTTTATTCGGAATATTTATAACAGGCGCAATAATGTTCTTATTTGTAATAAATCCAGTTAAAGCTATAAATGCAGGAATAACAACTTTCTTAGGTTCAATGGGTACTGCCAATAAAGTTATACTTGGTATAGTGTTAGGCGGAATGATGGCTGTTGATATGGGTGGTCCAATAAATAAAGCTGCCTATACTTTCGGAATTGCAATGATTGGTTCAGGTAACTACCTTCCACATGCAGCAATAATGGCTGGTGGTATGGTTCCACCACTTGGAATTGCCATTGCTACTACATTATTTAAAAACAAATTTACAAAACAAGAAAAAGATGCAGGTAAAACTAACTATATAATGGGTGCTAGTTTTATAACAGAAGGTGCAATACCATTTGCAGCAGCAGATCCTGGTAGAGTACTACCTTCAGCAATTGTTGGTTCAGCTATAGCTGGTGGACTTTCAATGATGTTTAATATAGGATTACCAGCTCCACATGGCGGATTGTTTGTAGTTCCTATAGTAAAAGGAAATCCATTCCTTTATATACTAGCTGTATTAATAGGATCCTTTGTAACAGCATTTATGTTAGGATTTCTTAAAAAAACAGTAGAAGAATAATTGTAGAACTCCCGTTTGTAAAAGCGGGAGTTTTTTATAATAACTTCTATAATTTTTTATTTCTTTTCTTTATGCTTAAACTCATCAGATTATGAGCTGAAGTTAGGCTGCTATCATATTTTAAAGCTTTTTTACACAATTCAAGGCATTCATTATACTTTTGAGAATTATATTTTAAAATTGCACGTCTACAATAGTATATAGCTTTAAATTTGGGATTATAAGCAATAACTCCAATTGCGATGACTAAAAATGCTGCTGATATTGCGAAAAAAAATGGATAGATGAGACCACCTATAAAAAAAATTAATGCAGCTATACCGGCCTGTTTTAATTGATTTGGATATTTCGGAATTTCTATTTCTTTAGTTGAAATTACTTTTGCTCTTCTAGCCATTTATTATGCTCCTTTTAATTTTAGTTCTCATTATAATAGTATAGTTAGTTTTTGTATATTTATCCGATAATCAACCTGCGTTATTATTAAAAGCTTCAGAAGAAAAAAATTCATCTGGAGCTTTCTATTATTTTATAAGTTTTTATTTAGTATCTAGAGAATATAGTTTTTTATCTTTTTTGCTTTTAAATATGGAAGCTAAAATGCTGACTAATAATATTGTAAAGATTGTAACCAAAGATACTAGTACAGAAATTTCTACATGGAAGAATGCAATTGAAAGCTTTATACCAGTAAAGATTAATATACAAGCTACGCCGTACTTCACATATGCAAAGTTATTGTGAAGTTTTTCAAGTAAAAAGTATAGATTTCTAAGACCTAATATAGCAAATACGTTGGATGTATATACAATAAAAGGATCTGTTGTTATAGAAAATATAGCTGGGATTGAATCTATAGCAAATATTATATCAGAGCCTTCTACTAATATTAATATTGCAAGTAATGGTGTAGCATAAAGAATACCATTTTTTCTTGTGAAGAATTTTTCTCCATCAAGTTCCTCAGAAACAGGTATTATTTTATTTAGGACTTTCAATATTTTACTATTTTTAACATCAGATTCACTTTCATTCTTAAAGAGCATTTTGAATCCACTTACTAATAACAATAAACCGAATATATATAGCATCCAATGAAACTTATTAACAATTGAAATCCCTAGGACTACAAATATAAATCTTAAAATAATTGCTCCAACTATTCCGTAAGTAAGCACCCTTTTTTGATACTCTGGCTTTAAAGAAAAGCTTTCGAAAATAAGCAAGAATAAGAATAAGTTATCTAGACTTAAACTTTGTTCAATGACATATCCTCCAAGGAAGGCCATTGCTTTCTCTTGTCCCATAAAAAAGTAAATTCCAATATTAAAGATTAATGCTAAACCGACCCAAAAGCCTAAGTGTAATAAAGATTTTTTTGTAGACATAAATTTACCTCCTAAATTGTAATTGATAGGGGAGGAAAAATAAAAGACTTCCAACATAATCCCTAATTATTAAAGGATTATGTTAAAAGTCTTATTACCATTTTCAGGTTTACAAAGCCAGATTTAGAAAAACTAAATCGAAGTGTTGACTTCATAATTCAAATTACTCCCTCTTAACATCAATTTATTTAATTTATAGGTTAATAATACCATAAGCAGAATGGTATTGTCAAGTAAAAAATATAATATAATATTATAGAAAATAACACTAAAAGAGATATCAAATACACTATTCTATAAATGATTAAAATTTTGCTTATACATAAACTAAAAAAATATTTAAGTATTTATACTAAAAATTATGAGTTGAGAGATACTATATTTTAGATAAAAACAAATATAACAATAAAGTAATACTTAAACTAGATGTAAGTACTAGAACATATTACTTATAGAATAACTTACTGTTATATATAGTTTTTGCTTAAGAAAGGAGTATAAATCTATGAGAGTAACTAATAGTGAGGAATTACAGAAGAAAATTGAAGAAGTACGAGAAGCACAAAGAATATTTTCAACGTATAGTCAAGAACAGGTGGATGAAATATTTAGGCATTCAGCTATGGCTGCAAATAATGCAAGAATTATTCTAGCTAAAATGGCGGTAGAGGAAACTGGCATGGGAATTGTGGAAGATAAAGTAATTAAGAATCATTTTGCAGCAGAATATATTTATAATAAGTATAAGGATGAAAAAACTTGTGGAATTTTAGAAAATGATGAGTCCTTTGGAATAACTAAAATTGCTGAACCAATAGGTGTTATATCAGCTATTGTTCCAACCACCAATCCAACATCTACAGCGATTTTTAAAGCTTTAATCGCCTTAAAGACTAGGAATGGTATTATATTTTCTCCACATCCTAGAGCGAAAAATTCAACTATAGCTGCTGCAAAAATAATATTGGAAGCAGCAGTGAAAGCAGGTGCCCCAGAGGGAATAATAGGCTGGATAGATGAGCCTTCTGTAGAACTTTCCCAACTTGTAATGAAAGAATCCGATTTAATCTTAGCAACTGGTGGACCAGGAATGGTGAGAGCAGCATATTCTTCTGGTAAGCCAGCTATAGGTGTTGGTGCTGGTAATACACCTGCTATTATTGATGAAACAGCGCATATAAAGATGGCAGTAAGTTCTATACTTTTATCAAAAAGTTTTGATAATGGAGTTATTTGTGCTTCTGAGCAATCTATAGTAGTCATGAATGAGATATATGATGAAGTTAAGAAGGAATTTGAGGAAAGAGGAGCTTACATACTAAAAGGTGATGAAGTAGATAAGATTAGAAAAGTAATATTAATTAATGGTGCCTTAAATGCTAACATAGTAGGGCAATCAGCTTATAAGATTGCTAAAATGGCTGGAATTAATGTACCTGAAACAACTAAAGCCATAATAGGGGAGGCTGAATCTGTTGAGCTAGAAGAACCACTTTCACATGAAAAGCTTTCTCCAGTACTTGCGATGTATAGAGCCAGTTCTTTTGATGAAGCCCTTACAAAGGCTGGCAGACTAGTAGAACTAGGTGGTTTTGGACACACATCAGTACTATATACAAATACACTAAAATCAAAGGATAGAGTAATTAAATTTGGTAATTTAATGAAAACTGGAAGAACAATAGTAAATATGCCTTCAGCTCAAGGAGCCATAGGTGATATATATAATTTTAAACTTGCACCATCTTTAACATTAGGTTGCGGTTCATGGGGAGGAAATTCCGTATCAGAAAATGTTGGACCCAAACATCTATTAAACATTAAAAGGGTGGCTGAGAGGAGAGAAAATATGCTTTGGTTTAGAGTTCCAGAAAAAATTTACTTTAAATTTGGCTGCCTTGGAGTTGCACTGCAAGAGTTAAAGGAGATGAAGAAAAAAAGAGCATTTATTGTTACTGATAAAGTACTTTATGAATTAGGATATGTTAATAATGTTATAAAAGTTCTTAGAGAAATTGGTGTGGATTTTAAAGTCTTCTTTGATGTTGAACCAGATCCAACTCTTGCCACAGCAAGAAAAGGTGCATATGAGATGGAAAGCTTTAAACCTGATGTAATAATTGCAGTAGGCGGAGGCTCACCTATGGATGCTGCAAAAATAATGTGGGTATTATATGAACATCCAGATGTGAGGTTTGAAGATCTTGCCATGAGATTTATGGACATTAGAAAGAGGGTTTACACATTCCCTAAGATGGGTCAGAAAGCAATGATGATTTCTGTTCCAACTTCAGCAGGAACAGGATCAGAAGTTACACCATTTGCTGTTATTACAGACGAAAAAGTAGGTATTAAATACCCTCTAGCTGATTATGAGTTAACTCCTAATATGGCTATAATTGATGCTGAGTTGATGCTTAACATGCCAAAAGGCTTAACCGCTGCATCAGGAATAGATGCTTTAACTCATGCTATAGAGGCATATGTATCTATTCTCGCTTCAGAATACTCAAATGGGTTAGCACTAGAAGCTATTAGGCTAATTTTTAAATATCTTCCACAAGCATATAATGACGGACATAATAATATAAAGGCTAGAGAAAAAATGGCAAATGCAGCTACTATGGCAGGAATGGCTTTTGCAAATGCATTTTTAGGAATATGTCATTCAATGGCTCATAAGCTTGGTTCAATACATCATGTGCCACATGGAGTAGCTAATGGAATATTGATTAATGAGGTAATAAAATTTAACGCTACAGAAAATCCAAGAAAACAAGCTGCTTTTCCTCAATATAAATATCCAAATGCTAGATGGAGGTATTCACAAATTGCTGATTATTTAAAATTAGGTGGCAATACTGAAGAAGAGAAGATTGAACTTTTAATTAAAGCAATAGATGGATTGAAGAATAAAGTTAATATGCCTAAAACTATTAGTGAAGCTGGGGTTTCTAAAGATAGTTTCTATAGAACTCTTGATGAAATGTGTGAAGATGCCTTTGATGACCAATGCACAGGAGCTAATCCTAGATATCCACTAATAAGTGAAATAAAGCAACTGTATATAAATGTTTTTGAATTTAATCAAACAAATATAGATAAGAATAACGATAATGTGTAGATAACTAGATAGGAAATAAAACTTAAATTAGCTAAAAATAAAACTAATTTAAGTTTTATCCGATGACTAGCCGCTCTAATACTCTCATCTTCTTCAAAGTGTACGTCACGAGCGGCTACGTCCCTGGATTCGTTCAGCTAAGAATCAGGTGGAGTTTGAAACTCCACCTGATTCAAGTTTTTACTTCATTTTGTTTAAAGATGTATTAACTTTATTAAATAATCATAATTATAATGTCGAGGTTGTTTATATGCTAGGGATTATGATTTAAGCCGGTAGAGAAATAAGGAAATAAAAAATATTGAATGATATCTTCATATAATTTATAATAAAATGTATTAGGATGCAAGGGGAGAAAATAATTGGGGATGGAAAGGAACGATAGATAGTGATAAATATTTTTAAGAGTAAAAAAAATAACGAGAATATTGAAAATACAGTCGTTAGTGAAATAAAGGAAAAGGAAATTATTAATAGTAGCATAAATGAGCAAACTTTAGAATTCCTAAAAAGAATGAATAAAAAAATAGAGAGTATAATTAAACAGCATAATTCTGTAAATAGAGAACATGATGTTCTAGGAGATTTAGCAAGTGATATTGCAGGGCAAATGAAGGCTATAGCTGAATTAACAACAAGCACAGATGATACTACTAATACTTTATATAGTGAAGGTAAAAGTCTGTTAAAAATTACAGAAAATACTGTTGGAAAATCTGTTGAAGGTAAACAATCTGTTGAAGCTATGATGGATATTATTAAGCTTTTAGAACAAGAAATTAAAGGAACTTATAGTAGTATTAATAGACTTGCTGAAAAGTTTAATAAGATAAATGAGATAGCTCAATTAATTAGTGGTATAGCAAATCAAACCAATTTACTTGCATTAAATGCAGCTATTGAGGCAGCTAGAGCTGGAGAAAGTGGTAAGGGTTTTGCGGTAGTAGCAGATGAGGTACGAAAGCTAGCAGAAGTTACAGGACAGAGCACAAAAAATATTACTGACTTAATTCACAGTATTAACTTAGAAACAAAAAGTGTATTAAATAATGCAGAAAAAAGTACTAAAGTAATTTCTGAAGGAATAGATGCTTCTAAAGGAGCTGTAGAAAAAATCGAAGATACATTGACTTGTTTCTCTGAGGTTGAAGGTGGAGTAAAAAAAGTAATAGATATATTCTCGATACAGAAGGGAAATGTAGGACAAGTTTTAGATAAAATAAAAAAAATAGATGAAATTTTGAAGAATACCAATAGTAACTTATTACATCATATAGATGAGTCAAATATAGTTGATAAGGAATTAGAGCAAAGTATAAAAGAATTGACTTTATACATGGAAAAGTTAGGTTATTAAAGTAAAAATTAAGGGACTTGGTATATTAGTACTAAGCCCCTTAATTTTTTTTGTTGTTAAAAAACATAGGAGTTAAAATAGTTAGAATTTTCGCTTGTTTTTTATGAAGTAACCCAATAGTAGGGTGATTTTGAAGCGTAGTGAATAGAGTCACCAGCTTTGGTTAAATTAGGTTGAATAAAAACAAGTAATGCATTTAAGGATCTTCCAGTAAATTCTCCACATAAAAGTATGTATTCGGTATTAGATCCTTTGATTTTAAATTTATAGTGCTCTTATGATTTATAATTAAGTTACACTACTTTTTCATAAGAAATTCTAGATTTTTTTGCCTTCTTGTACAAATTGCTGCGACGTATCTCTAAGCTTTTTATTGTCCAAATACATTCCTCAATAAGATATAAATCATCTGTTTCGTTCCATTTATTGTATTCATATTCTATTCTTCTGTTAACATCATTAATATCATTGATAATATTTTTTAAATCCATAATACCACCTTTCATAATTATTGCTTTTAACTTAGATAATATTATTTTGTATAAATATATTTTAAACTGCATAAAATTATGCCATTCTGAGAAAATTTTATGTATTCAGTAAATACTGTATCGGAGTATATTTTCTATAGACTGTAAATGAGGTAAAAACAAATTATCTCATTTACAGTCTGTTAATAACTTTGACACAGAACTGTCACAGCATGGAAGTATCATTAGAAAAAGAATAAACTTTATGTTATAATTCTGGGTAAAATAGAGAATTAGGAGAATTATATGAGTAAAACGGTATTGATAGTAGATGATGAAGAAAGAATTAGGTTTCTTATAGAGGCATATCTAAAAAAAGAAGGCTTAAATGTTCTACAAGCTGAGAATGGTCAAGAAGCACTTAGAAAATTTAATGAAAATTCAGTAGATCTTGTGGTGTTAGATATAATGATGCCTATTATGGATGGATGGATTACTTGCCGAGAAATTAGAAAAATTTCAAATGTACCTGTAATTATGCTTACAGCAAAGTCAGAGGATGATGATCAGTTACTAGGTTTTAAGTTGGGTACAGATAGCTATGTTACTAAACCATTTAGTACTAAAATTTTAGTTGCTAGAATAAAAGCTTTGCTTAAGAGAGCCTATCCAGAAGAGTGGGAAAATAGTGACGAAAAGGCTTATGATGGTGTCTATATTAACGAGCAATACCATGAAGCTAAGATAAATGATAAAGAAATATATTTATCACCAAAAGAATTTGAATTATTGTGCTATTTTATTAAGAATAAGGATATAGTGTTAAGCAGAGAAAAGATATTAGATGCTGTATGGGGATTGGATTATTATGGTGACTTGAGAACAGTAGACACACATATTAAAAGGTTAAGAGAAAAGCTGGGAGAAAAGTCATACTTAATAGCTACCGTTAGAGGAATGGGTTATAAGTTTGAGGTAAAAAAATGAGTATTCATAACCTAAATTTACATAAGGATTTTTCTAAAAAAATAAAAAAAAGTATAACATTAAAACTCTTTATTGTTACAGCTTTAGTATTCATTATATTCATAAGCAGTAATCTCATAATTCAATCTCTTTTTTTTGAAAAGTTTTATATGAGCAAAAAGAAAAATGACATTCAAAAGGGAATTCAAGAGTTTAAAATATCTTATAATAAAGTAGAGGATAATCAGAAAATTACAGAATTAATTAGAGATTTTGAGGAAAATCATAATGCTAAAGTGATTATATTAGATAGTAATGGAAAACTTAAATTTATAACAAAATTCAATAGCGAAAAATTAAATGCCACAAGATTAAAAGTTATAAATGAGATTATAAGAGATTGGACAATTAATTCTAATATATTCATGGAAATGATACAGAAAAACAGGCAAGTAACAATTATAACAGAAAAAAGGACTGATGAAGTAAGAAGTATTGTCAGTGCTATTCCAGATAATGATAAGAATGAGATAATATTTGCAATATCATCACTTCAACCAATAAATGAAGCATCTTCTGTAATAAAAGAGTTTTATATATATTTTTATATTGGTGCAATTATTTTGATTATAATACTATCCTCACTCTATTCAAGTATGATTTCAAAGCCTCTTATTATGCTAAATGAAGCTGCTTCCAATATGGCTGAACTAGACTTTTCTAGGAAATGTGATATTGTAAGAGAGGATGAGGTTGGTAACCTGGCAAAAACCTTAAATTTTTTATCAGAGAACCTAGATGAAGCACTAAGTTCGTTAAAGGAAGCAAATGCAAAGTTAGAAGATGATATAGAAAAAGAAAGACTTTTAGAAAAAATGAGAAAGGAATTTGTAGCAGCAGTTTCTCATGAACTAAAAACTCCTATAAGTCTTATTGGAGGATATGCAGAGGGACTAAAAGATGGTGTATTCCAAGGAGATGAAAGTGAGTATTATTTAGATGTTATATTAGATGAAAGTCATAAGATGGCAAATTTAGTTGCTGATATGCTTGATTTATCCCAATTAGAATCGGGTAATTTTAAATTGCATAAAGAAGAATTTAATATAGATGAATTAATAAACTCAATTCTAAAGAAATTCTTAACATTAATGAGGAATAAAAATATTAATCTACAATTGGATTTAATACCTAGCATAAGGATTAATGCAGATTGGACTAGAATAGAGCAAGTTATAACTAATTTTATTACTAATGCAATTAGACATACAGAGGAGAATGGGTTTATTAGAGTTTCTATAGAACGAAAGGAAGATACAGAGGTTATTATTTTTGTTGAAAATAGCGGAGCTTATATACCTAGTGAAGAAATAAATAAAATATGGGATAATTTTTATAAAATAGATAAGTCAAGAACTAGAAAAATGGGTGGAACAGGAATTGGTCTAGCTATTGTCAAAAATATTCTAATTTTACATGGATATAAGTATGGAGTTGAAAATACAGAACAAGGGGTTAGATTTTACTTTGCAGTAAATAATATAAATTAGTGTCTCTCATACAATTAGAAAAAATATTAAATTTTAGTCACAAAAGAAAACGAGAGTCATAATATTTAAACGATGAGTGTTAATTCATAATTTATTAATAGGTCTGCCACAGAATTGTAATATTAAAATTATACAATAATACTCATATGGATTTTAGAAAGGTGGATTAAGTATGAGTATAGATATGATTAAACAAAGTAGAGTAACTCATTTTCTAATAAGAAATTTAGATATAATACTTTTTGCAGCGATAATATTTTTTAAACTAATGCTATATGCAAAACAAATATCTCCAGAATATCTATATATGGGTGTCACCCATCCGGTTTTTGCATCTGTTTTAATACTTGCAAGTTTTTCTATGCTTTTCGAGCATAAAACAAGAATGAATTTTTTATACACAATAAATTTAATAATAGGTCTAGTACTAATATCAGATATAATGTATTATAAATATTTTAAAGATGTAACAACAGTAGCTGCTTTGAGAAATATAAAACTTCTAAGCGGGGTATCTTCCAGTGTAACTAGTTTGATTGATATCAAAGACTTTATATATGTAATAGATACTATAATTTTATTTCCATTCTTAAAAAGATACAAAAATGCTAAAAGAAAGTATAATAGTACTGCTGTAAATAAGATAGTGTTTTTTTTACTTATATTTGTAACTGGAATATCTATTGATGCAAAATCTGTAGCCGCAATAGCAAAAGAACAACCTACGCTTTTAAGCGCTATGAGTAATAGGATATACTTAACGAAAATGATAGGCAATCTAAATTTCCATGCTGTAGATGCCTATAATTATATCAGTACTAATGTTAAAAATTCTAAGAAGTTATCATCAGAAAGAGTAACTGAAATTAAATCATACTTAGATGATAATAATCAAATTACAGGATCAAATTTAAGGGGAGAAGCTCAAGGGAAAAATTTAATAGTTATCCAAGTTGAAGCACTACAGCAGTTCGCTATTAATAAAAAGGTAGATGGAAAAGAGATAACTCCTAATTTGAATAAATGGATAAATAAAAGCTTGTATTTTGATAATTATTTCTATCAAGTGGCAGGTGGAAATACTTCAGATGCGGAATTTATGTCTAATAACTCACTATATCCGGCAGCATCTGGTGCTGCTTATTATACTTATAGTGGTAATCAATATAATTCTCTTGCAAGCCAGTTGAAAAATAGTGATTATTATACAGCTGCTCTGCATGGGTACAGCGAAGGTTTTTGGAACAGAAATGTAATGTATAAATCAGAGAGCTTTGATAACTTCTACGGTGAACATAGTTTTAATGTTAATGAAGAAGTTGGCTTAGGGCTTAGTGATAAATCCTTTTTAGATCAATCAATTGAAAAGCTAAAGACATTTAAAGAACCTTACTATTCATTTTTAGTAACCCTAAGTAGCCACTTTCCTTATGACGATTCTCAAGGTTATGGTGATTTTAATGTTGGCCAATATGAAAATTCCATTTTAGGCAATTATCTAAAGGGAATTCATTATACCGACGAACAACTAGGAATGTTTTTGGATAAATTGGATCAAGAGGGCATTACTAAGAATTCACTTATAGTAATATATGGTGATCATTTTGCTATTCCTAAAGAAAATATTAATGAGCTTTATAGCTTTGAAAATGTAAATAATCCTGATGATCTAAAATGGTTTCAATATCAAAAGGTTCCTCTAATCATACATTTCCCAGAAGATGAGAATAAAGGAGTTAATCATACTTATGGAGGCCAAATGGATCTTTATCCAACACTAGCTAACTTATTTAATTTGCCTAGGGACTATATGTTTGGAAAGGATTTACTTAATTCTAATAGCAATAAAGTACTTTTTAGAAGTGGGTCTTTTACTGATGGAAATGCATTTTATGTTTCATGGACAAATACCTACTATAATATAAAAACAGGTAATATTATACCGGAAACAGATGAATTAAAGAAAAAGAAAGAAGAGTATACTAGGGAGCTTGGATATTCAGATGATATGTTAAATCACAATTTAATTAAAAGCTTTGAAGGAGATAAGTCAAAATAGCTTATCTCCTTCAAAGCTTTTAATACTAAACTTGAGATAAACCCATTGATATGATATTATGAAGTGAAACTTAATATTATAATTTTTATACAGGAGGACATAAATGATTAAAGGAATTTTATTTGATTTAGATGGTACACTTATAAATACTAATAAGCTTATAATAGATAGTTTTCAATATGCACTAAAAAAACATCTTAATAAAGAAGTACCTTTGGAAGAAATAGTAACAACTTTTGGTGAGCCATTAGAAGAAACAATGGCTAAGTTTGATAAGGATAATAGAGACTTGTTAGTTAGTATCTATAGAGATTATAATGAGACAAATCATGATAAATTTGCTATCAAATTTGAAGGGGTAGAGTCAGGTTTAAAAGCGTTAAAAGCTTTAGGTATTAAGCTTGCAATAGTAACCTCGAAAAGAAGAATTTTAGCTGATAGAGGACTTAAACTAATAAATATATATGATTATATGGATGTTATAGTTACACCTGAGGATACGGAAAAACACAAACCACAAGGAGAGCCAGCTGAAAAAGCTTGTGAGCTTTTGGGGATTTTACCAGAAGAAGCAATCATGGTAGGAGATAGTCATAATGACATTTTATGTGGCAGAAATGCTGGATGTAGTACATGTCTTGTTCAATATACAGCTCTCCCAATTGATAAACTTATGACGTATAAACCGAATTATGTAATAGAGAAAATTGAAGACTTGGTTGAAGTATGTAACTCTATAAATAGACAAGCTATTTAAATGAAAACTATATATTAAAGATTTAAAAACCCTTATGGAAAGAGTAGGGGTTTTTAATATGTAAAAAATTATGAAGTAACGGAAATAAGAAAGTATATTGATAAGTAGGATATCTAGTATAAATAATAAATATTATGTAAAGTAATTAAAAAGTAAACCAACTAAAACTCTAAAAATTATTAATAAAATAAATTAATAACTTCATATATTTAAAATTAGACTATAAAAAAATATTAAATACATGAAATTATCAATTCAACTTTAAAGAAATATAGGATATACTAAACTATTAATTTGTGCAAAACACTTAATCCTCTCTTATTAGAGAAGATTAGGTTAGCGTGTATAATCAAAATATATAAAACATGGATTATAAATGTAAATCAGTATCGTCTATGTTAGGTAAGTCTTCTAGTCTATGAGGTAAATCTAGATTAGGATCCTTAAAATCACCACCAATTTTGTTAATAATTTGTTTTGCTTTATCAATATCGGCTTCATTTAAGTTAACGATAACTTTATAATTTACATCTGTAATTTCGTCAAAACCACCCATACCACTTACCATGGGATTTGCAGCATTTAGAGGTCTTTTAGTTGGATCCTCTGCATATGGTCCAGAATTTAAAACCAAGGAAGAAAGGTTTGGTGCGTTTTCATTTCCTGGAAGCACTGGATTTACTCCAATATTATATTCAACATAATGATCATTTATATCTGCTACAGAATTATTAAAACCTGCGTTTTTTAACTGATTAACAGCTTCATTTGCTTTTTTTATACCTGTAAAATAAGCTTCTATTTTCATAGTTAACCTCCATTTCTTTATTGGTATTTTTAATATAATTATTTTCTCACTGCTGAAAAAATATTATTCATTAAGATAATTTTTATTAAGGTTTTAAATCCTAATATTTAATCATAACTTATAAAGTAAGTAATCAAATATAGTTAATAGTACTTAATGAGGTGATTTGTATATGAAGGCTGATGCAGTATTTAAAGGTGGTGGTATAAAGGGGATAGGCCTAATCGGTGCTGTATGCTGTTTAGAAGACAAAGGATATGAGTGGCATAGATGTGCAGGTACTTCATCAGGTTCAATGATAGCGTCGCTCCTAACTGCAGGATATACAGGTAAAGAACTAAAGGATATAATGATAAATTATAACTGCAAAAACTATCTAGATAAATATAAAAATTAACAAAAGAACCCATAGTGAACTTGGGGTATTTTCCAGTTCATTATGGATTCTTTTAAAATATTTAATAATTACTAAGTTTTAGCAAACTAGTGGCAAGTTGAGCAGCCACCGCCACAGTCACTATCAGCTTGGATTTCTGGTTCTATTGAGAAACCACCTCGATCATTTTCTCTGCCACTTTTTAAAGTTAAGCTTCCAAATTGACTTACTAAATCCTTATCTACTAAGAAGCTCATATCTTTTATTTTCTCTACTACATCACTATCTTTTTGTTCATCCAGAACAAGATTAAAAGCTGGGCCACCTCATCCCATACCTGCTAAATAGATTCGAATAGTGTTAGAATCTATATTATTTTCTTCTAGAAGCTTAATAAAATCTTCATAAGCCACATCGCTCATTTGAACAACTGCCATATATATTACCTCACTTTTCATTTTATATTTTAATTAGTTACTATTAGTTATTTTACAATAAATAATAGTAACTAATTAAGATTTAACTTTTAAATATAATCCTATAATAATATATAATAGTAATATTTTCAACTATTATAAAATCAAATAACACTAAGTCACTATTTATTAATTTGATATTTTACATTTAAATATTCATATATATCTGATAATATTTAAATATATAAATACAGTAATTAAACTTATTGCATTATTGAATAATTGTGCTAATATTTATGGATGTATTAAGATTTACTATGATCCAATTAATTTATATAACTAGGGAGGATGAAAATGAAGTATAAAATAGGTCAGAAAATAGAATTTACAGATAACTTCACTATTGAAGTTCAAAATGGAAAGAAAGCTAAAATTGTAAAAGGTGATATTGCTATTGTTGTAAGAAAAGTAAATGAAACTTCTGGAGAGATACTGTATACTACAGGGGAAGTTGCTGGATTAAGTCAAATAATATCAATTGAAGTGGATGAAAATTTAGATGCAGATTATTTAGCAAAGAGAATAATGGAGGATCTATAGAGTAAAGATTAAAGATCTTTCATAATTGATAGAAGTTCATTTCATATATTCAAGCTTTAAGTAATAAAATTAATGTATAAATTATTTATTTGAGGATACATGATGATATTATTAAAGCCACTGCATAATTTAAGAAAGAGAACTTTATTATTAATACTAGCTATGCTATATTTAAGTATATTAATTATATTCGGTTTTTTATACTGGAAGATAGCAAATATGTCCTCTGGAGAATATTTTGTATTTCAAAATGATATTAATATGCACACAAAGATAACTGTCTTTAAAAAAAACTTAAAAATCAATATACATAATAAAGACTTTAATGAAATAATAAATGATTTAATTAAAAGTGAAGAATATAAAAGACCTATAGTTAAGCTTTACGGAGACGTATATGATAAAGAGAATGAATTAAATGTTTTTGTTTTAGATAAGACTATTGGAGAAATGTGGGCAAATTATTACTACCTGTTACTTCAAGGTAAGGGAATCACTCATATGAGAATAGATAGTGCAGAAGAGCAAGTTATAAATAATAAAATTACAGCCTATAAGCTTAGAATATCCTTATACAAAATAAATAGTATGAATAGAGATGATAGTTATATTGTATATAAAAAGGGTGATAGTAAAAAGTTAGATAAAATAGATACTGTAATAGTATGGATAAAAGATTATCCCTTAATTGAAGATGAGTTTCTGAAAAAAGATTACAAATTCTATCCTCTAAGTTTTTATTTTACAGTGCTTATGGAAAACTCCATGTCTTTCTTAGATGATAGTCCTTTAATTTTGAAAAGCGTAGCAACTGGGAATTTTAAATATCCATTATGGAATTTTATGTACTTTAGTTCTGTAACTATTACTACACTAGGCTACGGTGATATACTTCCTAATTCTACTATAGTACGTATACTTGTGATGTTTGAAACCATCTTAGGGGTAGTCATTATAGGAATGTTTGCCTCCTGTTTGTTTTGGAATGAAAAGGATTAAAGGTAAATTAAAACTAAACTTGCTTAAATTAGTTAACTGTAAAGAAGTAAATATAACAAAATAATAGAATGCTTGAGAGGAGCTATTAGATATGACAGAAAAATTATTTTATAATGACCCTTATTTAACTCAATGTGAGGCAGAGGTTAAAGATATAATTAATAAGGATGGCAAAATATTAGTAGTTTTAGATAGAACACCTTTTTACCCTGAGGGTGGAGGGCAGCCTTCAGACCGTGGTGAACTTAATGGTATTAGGGTTCTACATGTTTATGAGGAAGATAATGTTATCTACCATCAGGTTGAAAAGGCTGTTGAAGATAAAATAGTTTTATGCAAAATAGATTTTCATAGACGCTTTGACCATATGCAACAACACAGTGGGGAACATCTTTTATCTGGAGCAATATTTAAACTTTACAATGGAAATAATAAGGGTTTTCACCTTGGAGAAGACTATGTAACTATAGATATTGATATAGATGGAATGACAGAAGAGATGCTTAGAACTGCTGAAGATGAAGTTAACTCCTATATCTACAAGAATAGAGAAATATGCACATATGTAGTTTCAAAGGAAGAAAGCAAAAATTTCCCTATGAGGAAGCAAATTAATGTTGATGAGGATGTAAGAGTTGTTGAGGCAAAGGATATGGATTGTTGCCCATGCTGCGGCACCCATGTACTTAGAACTGGCGAGATAGGAATTATAAAGATTATAAAGAGTGAAAGATATAAGGGAATGACTAGAATATATCTTAACTGTGGCATTAGAGTATTAAAAGACTTTCAAAATAAGCAAAATATTATAAGCAATTTAAACAGACATCTTTCTTCTGATGAAAATAATTTACTAGAAAGGGTTGAAAATCAATCTTTAGAAATTGAAAAACTTACAAAGGAACTGAAGAGTCTTAAAAAAATCATAGCTGAAAGTGAAGCAAAGAACATAATTAAAGCAGAGAATTCAAAAGTCATACTAAGAAAATATGAAGATAAATCCTTCGAGGATATAGAACTAATTGCTGCCGCATTAAGCTCAAAAAATTTCATATTAATCTTAAGTTCATTAAAGGAGAATAAAATTCTATTTATGAATGATAGTCACTCTGATATAAGTTGTGGTAAGCTGTTTAAGGAAAATATTAAGGTGTTTAATGGAAAAGGCGGTGGAAATGCCAAAAGAGCGCAGGGAAGTTTTGAAAATAAACAAGATCTAATAAATTTCTCTCAGTTTTTAAACAGAAGCTTAACTGAAAATAATTAATATTTTTAAACCAAAAGTAACATGAGAAATCTCTATTTTTAGAGATTTCATGTTGCTTTATTATTTTCCGATATTTTTTTAAATTAAACAAATATATATATAAATTTACAAGTGTTTAGTATAAAATTATATATAAGCATAATTATATTAAATAATTAAAATAAGATATAACTTTTTTATAAATTTTAAAAACTATAGAAGTCCAATAATGCAGTTTTTTAAGTTATTCATAAGTAGGAGTGATTTTTATGATTATAATACAAGTTTGTGTAGGAAGTGCATGTCATCTTAAAGGATCTTATGATGTAATAAAAGCTATTCAAAGGTTGGTTAAAGTTCATAATATTACTAAAAAAGTAGAATTGAAAGGTGCCTTTTGTTTAGGATACTGTACTACAGGGGTATCTGTAAAGATTAATGAAGAAGATAGTATTTTTTCTGTGAATGAAACAAATGTTGAGGAGTTTTTTAAAGAGCAAGTTTTACGGAGGATAAAGTAGATGAATTATATGAATTTTTCCAGGGCTAATTGTAAAAATTGTTATAAATGTTTACGATCCTGCCCAGTAAAGGCTATTAAATTTAAAAATGAACAGGCAGAAATTGTAGATGATAGATGCATTGCTTGTAGCCACTGCCTTTCAATATGTCCTCAGAATGCAAGGCGCATAGTTAGCGATCTAGAAAGAGTAAAAGAAGCTGTTTTTTTAGGTAAAAAGGTTATAGCCAGTGTTGCTCCATCTTTTCCAGGTTTCTTTGATACAAGCCCTGGTAAGATTATAACGTTATTAAGAAAACTTGGTTTCTTATATGTAGAAGAAACTGCCATAGGAGCTAGTATTGTGTCGGAATTATATAAAAATTATATAAAAAATATGAAGGTGGATAACTACATCACAACCTGCTGCCCTTCTGCTAACTATATAATTGAAAAATACTACCCAGATTTGATTCAGTACATGATTCCTGTAGTATCACCGATGGTAGCTCATGCCAAGGCGATAAGAGAGTTTTATGGTGAAGATAGCTTTATTGTATTTATAGGACCTTGTATAGCGAAAAAAATAGAATCACAAAGTTTTTCAAATAAAGATGTAGTTGATGCGGTTCTAACCTTTGATGAAATTAGTGATTGGTCTGCGGAAATTGATATATTAATGGAAGCCTTAGAGGATGGTGAAGTTGACAGGGAATCTACTACATATGGCAAAGGATACCCTGTTTTCGGTGGGATTGTAAAAGCCGTTAATTCAGAAATAAATAAAAGAAATCTAGATGCTATATCTGTTACTGGTGTTGAAGAATGTGTAGAATTATTCAAAAGTCTTCAAAACCAAGAGGTAAAAAATTTATTTGTTGAAGTCAGTGCTTGTATGGGGAATTGTATTGGTGGACCCAAAATGGTTAAAGATGAAAAAGGGTATTACAAAAGAATGCAAAAGGTAAAAAACTATATGAAAAATCATAATGTAAATAATGAAGTTATTATTCCAATTAATATAGACTTCTCAAGAGTATTTGTTGATAAAACACTGTCAAAACAAGTTGCTACTGAAGAACAAATTCTCAAAATAATGAGAAAAATGGGAAAATATTGTCTAGAAGATGAGCTTAACTGTGGTGTTTGCGGATATAACACCTGTAGAGAAAAGGCTCAAGCAGTACATGAGGGAATGGCAGAATCTAATATGTGTTTACATTATATGAGAAATAGAGCTGAAAGTTTAAGTAATGTGATATTTGAAAATACTTTGAGTCCTATCATACTTCTAGATGGTGAGATGAAAGTTAAAGAAATAAATCCATCTGCTGAAAAAGTATTTATGGTAAGTGCAGAATATATTAAGGAGAAGCCAATAGCTTTATTAATAAACGATGAAGATTTCATATATGTAAAAGAAACAAGAAATAATATAGTGAGTAAAAAGGTTTTTTATAGAAAGTACAGCTTAACATTTATGGAAACAGTAGTATATCTTCCTAAACAGGATTTAGTTATGGTAGCTTTAGTTGATATAACAGAAGAAGAAAAGAATAAGCTAAAACTGCTGGAACTTAAAGAAAGTACAATAAATGCAACCCAGCAGGTAATTGAAAAGCAAATGAGAGTTGCGCAGGAAATAGCAAGCCTACTTGGGGAAACAACGGCAGAAACAAAAATGACTCTAACTAAACTAAAAAAAGTTGTTCAGGGAGAAAATGATAGTATACTATGAGGTGATGGATAGATGGGGTTTTTTATAGATGTTGCATACAATACTTTAATAAAACATGGAGAAGAATTACCCGGTGATATGGTAAATGTAATTAGGCTAGAGGATTGTACTATAATAGTTATGGCAGATGGTTTAGGCAGTGGGGTGAAGGCAAATATTCTAGCTACATTGACATCTAAAATTGCAGGAACAATGCTAAAAGAAGGTGCAGACATATATGAAACTGTAGATACAATTGTAAACACATTGCCAGTCTGTAAGGTAAGAAATATTGCATATTCAACCTTCACACTAATTAAGATTTATGAAAATGGAGAAATGTATATCGCAGAATATGATAATCCACGAACATTTATGGTGAGAAATGGACAAGCTATAGATATACCTATGAAGGAAATCAATATAAACGGTAGAAGGGTTAAGGAAAGCAACTTAACTCTTCAGGATGGTGATGTACTAGCTGTGGTAAGTGACGGAGTTATTCATGCTGGTCTTGGGGATTTGCTTAATTTAGGTTGGCAATGGGAGGATGTACAAAGTTATCTTAGAAAAAGAGCATCTGAAGCTTATAGCGCTCAAGGTTTGGAAAATGATCTACTAGAAGCCTGCTCAGATCTCTATTTTGGCAAGCCGGGTGACGATACTACTGTTGTTACTATAAAAATAAGGAGACCTAGTTATGTAAATCTTTTTACTGGACCACCAAGAGAAAAAGAAAATGACAAAATGGTAATAAATGAATTTGTAAGCAGTAAAGGAAAAAAGGTTATATGTGGTGGAACTGCTGCAAATATAGCTGAAAGAGAGCTTAACAGAAAGCTAAGTGTAAATTTAGATTTCTTAAGCAAAGATGTACCACCAATAGCTACCATGAAAGGAATTGATCTAATAACAGAGGGGGTTTTAACTCTTAGTAAAGCATTAGAAAAAATCAAAAAACTTCAAGAACCCTTTTCTCATAATTGTAATAATGTGGATTTTGGTGGTAAAGATGGCGCATCGAAGCTAGTAAAAATACTAATTGAAGATTGTACCCATTTGAATATATGGGTAGGAAAAGCGGTAAATGCTGCTCATCAAAATCCAGATTTGCCTGTAGATTTAAGCATAAAATTAAAAATAGTAGAAGAATTAGGGGTTGTTATGGAAAGACTTGGCAAGAAGGTTAAAATAAAATATGTTTAATAATAGAATAACAGGAAAACTAAACTCGAGGGAGTGTTAGTTTTCCTGTTACATTTATATTATTTTAGGGTTTAGGGCAAACTGAATTTAAAATTAACACTGACGCTTAAAATATTTAGTATGAAGTAATTTGTGAGCTTTCTCGCCATAAGGTTTACCTAAGAATTCTTCATAAAGTTTAATTATTTCTGGATTATTATGAGACTTTCTTATAGGTTTATTTCTATCTTCTTCATATAATGCATTTGCTCTCTTACTTAGAATTTCGTATTCTCCATGAATATATGGCTGACCGCCACCATCAATGCATCCGCCAGGACAAGCCATAATTTCAATAATTTGATAATTAACTTCGTCATTTCTTATTTTGTTTAGCAACTTACGGGCATTTCCAAGACCGCTTGCAATAGCTGCTTTTACTTCCATATCTTTAATTTTAATTGTAGCTTCCCTGATGCCATCAAGGCCGCGAACAACCTTGAAGTCCACATCATCTAACACCTCTTTAGTTATCCACTCATAGGCTGTACGAAGAGCTGCTTCCATAACGCCACCAGTTACACCGAATATAACACCTGCACCAGTAGATTCGCCAAGAAGACTATCGAACTCTTCATCTTTTAAAGATGTAAAATTAATCCCTGCTTCTTTTATCATTTTAGCTAATTCTCTGGTAGTTATGACAATGTCTACATCGTTATTCATTTCAGGTCTAGCAGCTTCATATTTCTTAGCTAAACATGGCATAACTGAAACTAGTATAATGTCTTTAGGGTCCTTATTCATTTTTTCAGCAAAATAAGTTTTTGCTATAGCTCCAAACATCTGCTGTGGTGATTTGCAGCTAGATGGAACATCTAAAAGATCACTAAATTCGTGTTCGAAGAAACTTATCCAACCAGGACAACAGCTTGTAAGCATTGGAAGTCTACCACCATGAGTAATCCTATGCATAAGTTCTGATGCTTCTTCCATTATAGTTAAGTCCGCTGCAAAGTCCGTATCAAAAACTTTAGCAAATCCTATGGAGCGAAGAGCTGCTACCATTTTGCCAGTAACTGCTTTTCCAACTTCCATGCCGAATGCTTCTCCTAAAGCGGCCCTTACAGCAGGTGCTGTCTGTACAATAACAAGCTTATCTTTATTATTTAAAGCATCCCATACTTTTGATGTGTTATTAACTTCTGTTAAAGCACCAGTTGGGCATACTGAAACACATTGACCACAGAAGGTACAATTTGTTTCAGTCATTGGAAGTCCGAAAGCAGGGGACACAACAGTGTTAAATCCTCTGTTTATACCAGAAAGAACAGAAACTGTTTGAACTTCACTACATACTGTTTCGCACCTTCTACATAATATACATTTATCTGAATCACGAACAATTGAGTAACTAGAAGTATCTTTGGGGTAAGTTGACATTTCACCTTTAAATTTGATTTCACGTATTCCCATATCAGCAGCAAGTTTTTGCAGCTCACAATCAGTATTTTTTTCGCAAAGTAAGCAATTCTGAGGATGATCTGAAAGAAGAAGTTCTACAACATTTCTACGAGCTTTAATTGCTTTTATAGAGTTTGTTTTTATAACCATACCTTCAAAAACAGGTGTAGTACAAGAAGGCGCAAGATTTCTTCTTCCATCAACTTCTACCATACATACTCTACAGGAGCCTGGTTTATTCTCAACTCCTTCATGCAGCTTTAAATGACATAGTGTTGGTATATTAATATCTAGTAATTTAGCAGCTTCCAAAATAGTAGTGCCACTTTCAACTTGAACTTGTTTATCATTTATAGTAAGAGTAACTAAACTCAAAACCTCCACCTCTTTCTTTTAATTATCCAGTATTTTAAATTTTAACTACTGCATCAATTGGACAGCCGCTGAAGCATGCACCGCACTTAATGCATTTATCTTGATCTATAATATGTTTTTCCTTAACTTTTCCGCTAATACAAGATACAGGACAACATCTTGAACACTTAGTACATCCAATACACTTATCTGTAATGTCAAAACTCAATAATTTTTTACAAACACCTGCAGGACATTTTTTTTCCTTAACATGTGCTACATATTCATCCCAGAAATAATTCATTGTACTTAAAATTGGATTAGGAGCAGTTTGTCCAAGTCCACAAAGTGAGGTGTCTTTTATAGTTTGTGCTAGTTCCTTCAAATTTTCTAAATCCTGTTCAGTACCTTGCCCATTTGTTATCTTTGTTAATATCTCGAGTAAACGTTTATTTCCAACTCTACATGGAGTACATTTTCCGCAGGATTCTTCTACAGTGAATTCAAGATAGAACTTTGCTATATCAACCATACAGTTATCTTCATCCATAACTATCATGCCACCGGAACCCATCATAGATCCTATAGATGTTAAGGATTCATAATCTATAGGAATATCTAAGTTTGAAGCTGGTATACAACCACCGGAAGGACCTCCAGTTTGTACAGCTTTAAACTTACGTCCATCTTTAATACCACCACCTATATCAAAGATTATATCTCTTAAAGATGTACCCATAGGAACTTCTACAAGACCAACATTATTTATTTTACCTGCTAAAGCAAAAACTTTTGTTCCTTTAGATGTAGAAGTACCAATTGAGCTGTACCATTCTGCACCCTTATTAATAATAGCTGGTATATTTGCTAATGTTTCAACATTATTAACACAGGTTGGTTTATTCCAAAGACCACTTTCAGCAGGGAATGGTGGTTTGTTTGTTGGTTCTCCACGACAGCCTTCTACAGAGTGAATTAGAGCTGTCTCTTCACCACACACGAAAGCACCAGCACCATATTTTATATCTATATCAAAACTAAATCCTGAGCCTAATATATTTTCTCCAAGAACACCAAGGTTTCTAGCTTGATTAATTGCTATCATTAATCTGTTAACAGCAAGAGGATATTCGGCTCTTATATATATAACACCTTTTGAAGCACCTATAGCATAACCTGCAATTGCCATAGCTTCTAGAACGCTATTTGGATCACCTTCTAATATGGAACGATCCATGAATGCACCAGGGTCACCTTCATCAGCATTACAAATTATATATTTTTGGTCAGCACTATAAGACTTAGCAAAGGACCATTTTTTACCTGTAGAGAAGCCTCCGCCTCCACGACCTCTTAAACCTGAATCTATTATAAGTTTTATGACATCATCAGGGGTCATTTCTGTAAGAACTTTTCCCAGCGCAAGATAGCCTTTTGCAGCAATAAATTCATTAATATCTTCTGGATTTATTAAACCACAGTTTCTTAGAGCTATTCTTTGTTGCTTTTTATAGAAAGACATTTCATCCTGTCTTTTAACTTTTTCTTTTAAAGTAGGTTCTTCATATAATAGTCTATCAACTATTTTTCCTTTTAATAAATGTTCAGTAACTATATCATCAGCATCATCTGGTGAAACATGAACGTAGAATACATTATCAGGATCTACTTTAAGTATTGGTCCTTTTTCACAGAAACCAAAACATCCGGTTATTGCAACTGTAACTTCTTCTGAAAGGCCTGCTTTTGCTATTTCTTCATTCAAGCATTCGATAATTTTATCACTATCAGAGGATTTACAGCCAGTTCCTCCACAAACTGTAATATAACGTTGACATCTTTTATTTTCAACAGCTAATTCATCTTCATGAGTAGCCTGCCTTATTTTTAAATTTTTAGAGTATTCCATATAAGATTTTTGAAGTTCTTCATAAGAATTGATTTTATTCAAAGTTACTTCCCCCTATTCACTATATTCATCTAATACTTTATCAACAAGTTGCTTTGTAAAATGCCCGTAAACCTTATCATTTACTGTAACAACAGGAGCAAGTCCACATGCACCAACACATCTTAGTATCTGAAGAGTATATTTTCCGTCTTCTGTAGTTTGTCCAACTTTTATGTTTAATCTTTTTTCAAATTCTCCAAGTACATCTCCTGAACCCTTTACAAAGCAGGCTGTTCCCATGCATATGTTTATAACATATTTACCTGTAGGTACTTCTGTAAAATAGGAATAGAAAGTAACAACTCCATTAACCTTAGATACAGGTATATCCAATTTTTTAGCTACAAATTTTTGGACATCTTGAGGAAGATACCCGAAGATACTCTGAGCCTTATGTAGTACTGAAATTAGTGCTCCTTGTTTATCGGGAATGTTTTCAATAAATTCATCCAGTTCTTTAAAGAATTTTTCATTTGAATCTTTACAGCACACTTATATGACCCCCTAAATATTGTTTTATTATTAACAATTTAATTGTACCAAAAATTTTTCGAAAATTATAGATATATTTCAGAAATTTTTGATGCTTTTTAGAAAAATGTATTATTTAGGTGAGAATATTGCTAATTCAATTATAAAATATCAAAGATAAGAAACACCTAAGAGCGTTTTACCGTTAATTCTCTTAGATGTTTCTTATTTTTGATCATCCTGGATTTGGTGAACTAAGAATCAGGTGGGGGTTAGATGCTTAAATAGCATTTAACCTCCACCTGATTCAAGTTTCGCTTTATAACTTAATTATTTTGAAATAATATCTTTAATTACTTCTCCACCTATTATCATTCCAGCTACTGGTGGTACGAAGGAAATACTTCCAGGAATTTGTCTTTTCGCTGTGCATTTTTTTGTTCCACCTGTACAAACGCAGCCTTCCTTACAAGTTACAACTTCTTCTAGCTTTGGTTTCATAGGAACTTCTTCTGAAAATAGTACTTTTAAGTTTTCAACGCCTCTTTTCCTTAGCTCATATCTCATAACCTTTGCTAGCGGACATATTTTGGTATTATATATGTCAGTTACTTTAAATTGAGTAGGATCTAATTTATTACCTGTACCCATGCAGCTTATAATATCTATATTATGAGCTTTACACCATAAAACTAGTGCTATTTTAGATGAAACTGTATCTATGGCATCTATTACATAATCTGCAGTTAAAGGTATTATATCAGATATATTATCTTCTTTAACAAAGGTTTGATGAATTTCAACGTTACATTGAGGATTGATTTTTAAAGCTCTTTCCTTTAAAAGCTCAACCTTTGTTTTACCAATAGTATCAAAAGTGGCATGTATTTGTCTATTTAAGTTTGTCAAACAAACTGTATCATCATCAATTAATATAAGGTGTCCTACACCTGCCCTTACTAAAGCTTCGCAAGTAAAGCTTCCTACACCGCCTAAACCAAATACAACTACTGTGCTATTTTTCAATTTTTCTAAGCCTTCACTGCCTATTAATAACTCAGTTCTTGAAAGTGAATGTTGTTTCATATTTAATCTCCTTTTATCTATAAAAATTTATAGTAAAAAACCATTAGTAAAAATGGTTGCTTAATAGTTCATTTAAATTAAAAATATCTAAATTATGTAGTAAACAAAATACGACAATTTACTACCATATATAGTATATAACAAAGTCCATAAAAGTCAACCTAAATAAATTTGAATAATAGGAATTCAAATAAGTATTATCATTGAAGTGCATAGAATGGTATAATATTACAAAGAAAGCATATGAAATCACCTACTGTGAAATAAAATATAATAGAAAGGTACTGTGATAATATGAATACATTAAGAATTGCATTGTGTCAGATGATGGTTAATCAAGAAAGTAAGAAAACAAATATATTTAAGGCTAAAACCATGATATATGAAGCTGCAAATAAAGGAGCAGATATTATAGCTTTGCCAGAAATGTTTAATTGTCCATATAACAATAAGTATTTTAGGGAATATGCAGAAACTTACCCTAAGGGCGAAACTATAAATATGCTCTCCTGTGCTGCTAAGGAAAAAAAGGTATTTATTATAGGAGGATCTATTCCAGAGTTAGATGAACAGGGAAGAGTTTTCAATACGTCTTTTATTTTTGACAATAAAGGAATTCTAATAGGAAAGCATAGAAAAATACATCTTTTTGATATAGATATAAAAAATGGAGTAAGATTTAAAGAATCAGAAGTTTTAACCAGTGGTGGTGAAATCACTATGATAGATACACCATGGGGAAAGGTTGGTGTAGCAATTTGCTATGATATAAGGTTTCCAGAGTTAACAAGAATTATGGCCTTAAAAGGAGCCAAAATAGTGCTTATGCCTGCAGCATTCAATATGACTACAGGACCAGCACACTGGGAATTATTATTTAAAAGCAGAGCATTAGATAACCAAATATTTGTTGCTGGAATATCACCGGCCAGAAATGACAACTATTCATATGTTGCTTATGGTAATTCATTGATTGCTGATCCGTGGGGAAGTATAATTAGTAGATTGGATGAAAAAGAGGGGATACTGATTCAGGATATAGACTTAGAACATATAGATGAAATTAGAGAATCTCTTCCTCTATTAAAGCATAGAAGAGTGGATATATATAAATTAGATACATTGTAATGTATACGTACTAATTCACAAACTAAATCTACATTTTCAGAACTTTTATAACTTTTAGTGATAAGAGTTTTGAATAACGATAGAATTGAAGTAGTTCATCAATAGATAAACATGATAAAAAGTTGACTTATGTACCGCAGAACAAGTCAACTTTTTGTCATATTTATCTATAGTTCCATTAAAGTTTTATAGTTTTATCGGAAGAATTCATTTTTTCAATTATAGTATACATATTGGTAATTTCTCCAATAACAAGTTTTTCTTTCAAATTATAAAAATCTAAACATGTTCCACAATTTAGGACATTCACGCCTCTTTCCTGAAGCTTTTTTATGCTATCAAGACAATCAGAGTCTTCAGTTGTAAGCTTAACTCCAGCATTTAAAAATAGCAAATCAGAAGGTAAAGTATCACTTTCTGATAATGCATAAAAATAACTTTTCATTAGAGTTATTCCTAATTTATCATCACCAAGACCTAATTTATCATTAGTGACAACTATAGTTAGCTTCTTTTCATTAAAATTAATTAGTTTACAGGAACAGGATTCTTTACTAATAGATATATAGTATAGTCCATCTTTTTCTTCAACTACGCTTTTAAATCCATTGTTTTCTGAAAACTTTGATACATTATTTTTAGAAACTTCGTTATCAACTACTATAGTAGCTTGACCTTCTTCAATTGAGTCGAAATACTTTTTTGTATTAATTACAGGTTGAGGGCATTTTAGCCCTTTACAATCAATTATATTTTTCATTGTTAATCCACCTTCCGAAATAAATTTCATATGTTATTATATATTTATAGAGATTTGGTTAAATTAATAAAAGGAAATTAGACATAATAAGCTATTATACCTAGAATAAATTATATCATATCTATTTAGTATGAATAATAACTTTTAATTATAATACTTCAGTTAACTATAAGTAATTATAATAATAAATA
The DNA here is from genome assembly GCF_001623875.1 of Clostridium magnum DSM 2767. Classification (GTDB taxonomy): domain Bacteria; phylum Bacillota; class Clostridia; order Clostridiales; family Clostridiaceae; genus Clostridium_AM; species Clostridium_AM magnum. Next base: position 67,343 of record NZ_LWAE01000003.1, read on the forward strand.
GAAAATCTAGCATTAATTATCAGAATATTAAAACATATAGCGTAAAATTAAAAAAATATGGTATTATGATATACGGTGTTTTATGTCCTTAAGACAATAAAATGATATAATAACATAAAGGAAAGGGTTTTTGTAATGAAAGATTTTATTTTTAATTGTACAATTATTTTTCAGAAATCAGTTTTTGTAATTACGATGTATTACTTACTACTTTCTCTGTTTGGTCTTTACAAAAAAGAAGATAAAGGTGCAGAGCAGTGTAAACCCTCAAAGAAATTTGCACTTCTTGTAGCAGCACATAATGAAGAGATGGTTATTGCCAAAATTATAGAGAGTCTAAATGAATTAGATTATCCCAAAAATATGTATGATATTTTTGTTATTGCAGATAATTGTGATGATAACACTGCTAGTATTGCTAGAAACTATGGTGCAAATGTATATGAACGAAACGTTTCTGATAAAAGAGGTAAGGGATACGCACTAGAATGGATGTTTGACAGGATATTTAGAATGGATAAAAAATATGATGCTATAGCTATTTTTGATGCTGATAACCTTATTTCAAAGAATTTCTTAAAAGAAATGAATTATAAATTAGAACAAGGTTATAAAGTTGTCCAAGGTTACATAGATAGTAAAAACCCTGATGATTCATGGATAACTCAGTCTTATTCCATATCATTCTGGTCAGCAAATAGATTATTCCAGCTTGCAAGAACAAATCTAGGATTGTCTAATCAAATAGGTGGCACAGGTTTTTGTATGGATGTAGATATACTTAAAAAACTTGGCTGGGGTGCTACATGTCTTACAGAAGACTTGGAGTTTACATGTAAACTTGTTCTAAATGGACACAAGGTAGGTTGGGCTCATAATGCCATTGTATATGATGAAAAACCTTTAACTCTAAAACAGTCTTGGAATCAAAGAAAAAGATGGATGCAGGGATTTGCAGATGTAGCTTCAAGATTTTTCGTGAAGCTTATGAAGAAGGCAATAAAAGAAAGAAACTTTGTTGCTTTAGATTGTGCTCTTTATACTATGCAACCTTATTTAACAGTAGCACTAGGAATTTCAGTTCTACTGGCGTTTGTTCAAGGTGCTAATCCCCTAAGTCAGCTTTTAAGCAAAGATATTTATCCATTGGTTAGTATGAGTCAATTTTTATTTACACCACTGGTTATGTTGTTAGAAATAAAGTTGTCTAAAAAGATGTTCATGGTATTTTGTTTATATTCTTTAAATACATTAGTATCTTTTAAAATTTTCTCCATATTAAGTTCTGATAATTACTATCTTAATTTTTTAAAGGCATACGATCTTACAGTATATAATCTCAATACCGAACTATACGAACCAACAGTTCTTTATACAATTTTGGCTACTGCTATTTATATAGCTATTTTTATATTAATTTTATCTATTATCGATAGAAAACGCTCATTAAAAACATTTGTCTGGTACCTATTGTATGCAATTTATACAATAACTTGGATACCAATTACAATACAAGGTATAATAGATAAAGATAAGAAAGAGTGGAGTCATACAAAGCATATAAGACAAATTAGTATTCAAGAGGTTGAATAAATAAAAAGGCCTTAAATAACATATCAATTGTTACTTAAGGCCTTTTTATTTTTATATTAATTGTTTTCTATCATTAAAAAAATATTTATAAGAAAGATAGCAGGCAATAAAGGTAGCAATTGATGTAGTTGATAAAAGCATAAAAGTGACCATAATTTGAAATCTTATAGCCTGCAGCGGGGAGGTACCAGCTAATATTAGGCCCGTCATCATTCCTGGTAAAGATACAGTACCTAAAGTTCTCATAGAATCTATTGTTGGAATCATTCCTGTTTTTATAGAGTCACGTACTATTTCTATAGAAGAAGGTAGAATATCTGCACCTAAAGCAAGTTTAGTTTGAACTTCATCTCTTCTGTTTTTGAAGTTAGATAATAATTGTTTATAACAGAGCCCTATGGCTATCATTGAATTACTTATTATCATTCCTCCTACAGGAATAATCTCATAAGGTTGGTATTTAATAGCTCCAGATATAACTAGTACAGCTAACGTTATTGTAGTCCCACAAGATATTGCAATAAAGGATATGGTTAAACCTTTATGTATTCCTTTTCCTCTTTTAGCCGCATTTCCTGATGCATTGTAAATCATAAATAACAAAAGGAGAGTTGTAAAAATTGGATTTTTAAGACCAAAGATATAACTTAAAATATACCCTATGATTACTAATTGAATTACTGCTCGTACAACCCCTATTAAGATTTCTTTCTCTAGTTTCAACTTTTGAAAGTAGGAAAAAAATACAGAGATAAATATTAAAGATGATGCTATGATTAATGATGATATATTCATAGAATTTCCTGAATTCATTTTAGTACCTCCAATGACTTTAATGAACCCTTTTCTATAGTTGCTATTTTATTAGCATATTTTCTGCTTTGAACAGGGTTATGCGTAATCCAAAGGATAGTCATTCCTTCTTTATTGAGCTTACTTATTACATCTTCAACGATTTTAGTATTATCTACATCTAGAGCAGAAGTCACTTCATCTAAAAGTAAAATTTCAGGTTTAAAAATCAAAGATCTAATAAGAGCAATTCGTTGTTTTTCACCGCCGGATAAATTAGAGATATCTTTATATAAAAAATCTTTATTCATATTAAATAAATCAAACAAATTATTAATTTTATTAGTATCTGCTGACATATTTCTAACTTTGAAGGGAAAAGTAACATTATCCAGTACGCTTCTACCAAATAAATATGGTGTTTGAAAGCAATAGCAAATAGATTTTCGTAGATCGGTAGGATCTAGATCAGCTAAATTTATACCTTTAAAAAGTATTTTACCCTTAGAGGGACTATAAAGATGATTACATAGTTTTAAAAATGTGCTTTTACCACTGCCTGATGGACCAACAATTGATATAAAGTCTCCTGATTTGATATTAATAGATAAGTTATTAATAATTAACTCATCACAATTTTTAAAAGATACATTGTAAAATTCCAGTAAAGACAATTTGACACCTCCACCTTATTATTTTTTATCCAATGACTACCCGCTCTAATATTCCAATCTTCTTCAAAGTCGGAGTAAAGAGCGGCTACGTCCCTGGATTCGTTCAACTAAGAATCAGGTGGGGTTGAAACCCCATCTGATTCAAGTTTCACTTCATCTGTAGTAAATTTTAATACTTAAAAAACAATTATACACCTTTAAATAAATTTTTAAAAGAAATTACTAGAAAAAGAATATAAAAGTGATTAATAAGAAAAAATAGTAGGGAAAGGAGTGTATTTTAATATGAGTAGGCCAAGTGAAAATCAGCAGCATAAGAAAACTTTAGAAACTGTTGATAATAGCACAAATGGATTGTCCACGAATATAAATAATCAATATGACAAAACCCATGAATATGCTGTTGAGCTTTTTAGTAAGGGCATGTGTATGGGTGAAATTATGCAAAAAACTAATATGACAGAAGATGAAATAGCTAAATATAGAGAAGAACTTGATAATAAACAATAAGAACGTATGTTTAAGAACCGTAAAAATGGCACTTATCCATATAAATTATAATTCTAATGAATTAATTTTATGTTTTTTGAAAAAATAATCTCGGAGGTGTTTATATTGAAAAAGGTAGCAGTTGAAAAAGGTTTAAAGGACGTTGAGCAATACTTATCTGAGCAAGGATACAGTGTTCAAGAATTTGAAAGAAATAGCATAGAAAATGCATCTTTTTATAATGGATTTGATGCAGTAGTGGTAACAGGTCAAAGTATAAATGTTATGGGTTACGAAGATACAAAGACTAAGATACCCCAAATTGTTGCAGAAGGTCTAACTGCCCAAGAAATAGGACGTCAAATAGATAGCAAAATGACAAAGTAGTGTACTTTACTTTGCCTGAATTAAAGGATAGTGATAAGCTTGTAAAACTTATCACTATCCTTTAATCTTTTTACTAAATAAATATAAGTGAAAAGATAATATGGAAAATATTGCATTGCATAGATTTAAAATTAATTATAAATTAATATATAATGAAGTGAAGAATCACTCAGATATATAAGTTTTATTATAGTATAAAGATTTTACAGGTAGGTGAGAAATTTGGAAGAAAGATTACAAAAATATATGGCAACCTGTGGAGTGGCTTCAAGAAGAAAATCTGAAGAAATCATTCAACAAGGTAGAGTTAAAGTTAATGGAGTAGTTATTAAAGAATTGGGTTATAAGGTTGATATAGAAAAGGATGAGGTTTTCGTTGATAATAATAAAATCAAAAAGGAAGAGAGAAAGGTATATATAGCACTGAATAAGCCAGAAGGCTATGTTTGTACTGTTAAAGACGAAAAGGGAAGACAAACAATTTTAGATTTAGTAGATGTTGATGAAAGAATTTATCCTATCGGAAGATTAGATTATGATACATCAGGTTTAATACTTTTAACTAATGATGGAGATGTATATAATAAGATAATTCATCCGAGAGAAGAAAAGAATAAAGTGTATATTGCTCTAATCAAAGGCATTCCTTCAAAGAAAAGTATAGAACAATTTGAAAAGGGTATAGATATAGGTGGATATATTACAGCGCCATCTAAAATAAAAGTTATTAATACATTTACTGACGCATCTAAAGTAGAAATCATCATACATGAAGGTAAAAATAGACAAATTAGAAGGATGTGTGATGCGATAGGTCACCCAGTACTAAGTTTGCAGAGAGTTCAAATTGGAAATATCAAACTTAATAAATTATCTAAAGGTAAATGGAGATTTCTCAATGAAAAAGAAATAATTGATATTAGAAATATGTAAAATTTATGTTTTCAAGTTTTTAATATCAATTATTCAGATAGAGTTACATATAAAATATTATGTTAAATAACAAAATGTTAACTAAAATAAATAAAAAATACAACAAAGAAAAAAATATAAAAGGAGTAAATTAATGTTTAGATATGTTTCAAATGTTAGTGAACTTTCTCACTATATAATTAAAAATTTTAGTTGTAATTTTAATATTGCTGTAGATGCTACTTTGGGTAATGGATATGATACAGATTTCTTAAGTAATAATTTTTTAAAAGTCTATTCCTTTGATATTCAACAATGTGCAATTAAAACATATGAGAATAAAAATATAAATAATGTTATACTAATTAATGATTCCCATGAAAACTTTATTAAATATATAAATGAAAAAGTTAATTGCATAATGTATAATCTTGGTTTTCTTCCTGGAGGTGATAAAAACATAACTACAAAATGTGAATCAACTCTAATGAGTTTAGAGAGCAGTTTGAATATAATAGATAAAGGGGGATTAATAACTATAGCATTATACAGAGGTCATGAAGAGGGAAAAAAAGAAGAAAATGCAGTTATAAATTTTGTTCAGAATCTCCCTAAAGAAAAATATGGAGTAATGCTTCATTCCTTCGTCAATAGAAATAATTTAGCCCCATTTTTAATAGTTATAGAAAAAAAATAGTTTGGAGGTGACTTTTATCAAATTATAGAATTTGATAAAAATAAATTATGAAAGATAAGTTAGAATTAATAGCAACAAAGGAAATAAAATATTATGAAGAAATGTATAAAGTTATTGATTTTTTAAACAAAAATCTAGGTAGTTACGACCTTGTATTTGGTATTCAAGAGAAAAAAGATACACATATTATTAATATTTATAAAGAAAAATAATTTACAATTGAATGTTCTATTGTAAATTTGGTCAATAGATGTTAAAATGAAATAAATATTGCAACAAGATGGGGATGAGAGAAAGGATTGAAATGGAATGGAAGATATTAATAATAAACAAGATTTAATGAGAACTATTCAAGTTAAGTTTCCAAGATTAAGTAAAGGACAAAAGCTTATTGCCGAATATATTTTAAAACATTATGACAAAGCTGCTTTTATGACTGCTGCTAAATTAGGCATAAGCGTAGGAGTAAGTGAATCAACTGTAGTTAGATTTGCAAATGAACTAGGTTTTTCAGGATATCCTAAGTTACAAAAAGCTCTACAAGAGTTAATAAAGAACAAGCTTACCACTGTACAAAGAATTGAATTATCAAATGATTTTGTAAGTGAAGAAAGTGCCTTAAAGGGTGTCTTAAAATCAGATATGGAAAACATCAGAGCGACTCTTGAAAAAATAAATCATAAGACATTTGAAGATGTTATAAACGGCATATTTTCTGCAAAAAAAATATACATAATTGGTTTAAGAAGCTCTACTGCACTAGCAGAATTTTTAGGTTTTTACCTAAGCCTTATATTAGAAAATGTTAAGGTTGTAGGGTATGGTGTAAGTGATATATTTGAACAAATTATTAATATTCATGAGGATGACTTGGTTATAGGAATAGGTTTTCCCCGTTATGCAGCCAGAACTATTGAGTCTTTAGATTTTGCGCAAAGCAGAGGAGCTAAGGTAGTAGCTCTTACTGATAGCCTATTATCCCCACTTGCAGCTAGAGCTGACTATACCTTAATTGCACAAAGTAACATGGCATCCTTTGTGGATTCTTTAGTTGCTCCTTTAAGTGTGATAAATGCTCTTATAATAGCTGTAGGATTAAGAGAAAAAGAAAAGATATCAACTACATTTGCAAATTTAGAAAGTATTTGGGAAGAATATCAGGTTTACTCTTTTAAGGAATCTGATTAGTTCAAAGGTTAAGGCTTATGCCTTGGCCTTTTTTTTTATGAAATTGAAACTTGAATCAGATTAATATTGATTAAATTTAGTTGTTATATTACTATAATATAGATGACAAAGAATAATTATCTATAAATAAGGCGGTGAACTAATGTCTACAGTAGTAATAGTCGGTGGTGGTCCAGCAGGCATGATGGCTGCAATAACCGCTGCTGATAAATTTAATACAGTATTGATTGAAAAAAATGATAAGCTAGGACGAAAAATGTTCATTAGCGGAAAAGGAAGATGTAATATAACTAATGCGAAGGATATAGGTGAATTTTTTGATTTTATACCGGGCAATCCTCATTTTTTATATAGTTCATTATACTCATTCACAAATGAGGATACTATGAATTTCTTCAATAAACTAGGTGTAAAATTGAAAATAGAAAGAGGAGATAGAGTATTTCCAGAATCAGATAAATCATCAGATATAATTAGTGCTATGGAAAAAGAGATGCGAAAAAAGGGCGTTAATATAAGATTGAATTCTAAAGTTAAAAACTTTATTTATGAGAATAATACTATAAATATAAAGGCTGTTCAGCTAGATGATAATTCTATTATAAAAGGTGATTATTTTATACTATGCACTGGAGGTATGTCTTATCCACAAACAGGATCTAGTGGCGAGGGGTACAACTTTGCTGAGGAATTAGGGCATAATATTGCAGAGATTAAACCATCACTTGTTCCTATTACTGTTGAGGAAGAATGGATAAAAGAACTTCAAGGTTTATCACTAAAAAATGTTGAGTTATCCATTGTAAATAATAAGAATAAAGTATTATTTAAAGAATTCGGGGAAATGCTATTTACCCATTTTGGAATTTCAGGTCCAATCTCTTTAAGTGGTAGTAGATTTGTGAGTAAGGAGCCTAATCTGAAGGCTGTAATAAATCTAAAACCCGCATTAAGCTTTGAAGAATTGGATAAGAGAATACAAAAGGACTTTATAAAATATACTAATAAAGACTTTAAAAACTCTTTAGACGACTTATTACCTAAAAAAATGATTGATGTTGTAATTAGATTATCAGGAATAGACCCTGACAAAAAAGTCAATTTGATTACAAGAGAAGAAAGGCAAAATCTAGTTAACTTATTACATAGCTTCACTTTGAAAATAAAAGGCTTAAGACCTATAGCAGAAGCTATTGTAACTGCTGGCGGAATAAATGTAAAAGAAATTGATCCTTCTACAATGCAATCTAAAATTTGTAAAAACCTGTACTTTGCAGGAGAAATCATAGATGTTGATGCATATACAGGAGGTTTTAATATACAAATAGCTTTATCTACTGGATACTTAGCTGGTACCAAGATTGGTGAAGAAAAATAATAATACTAAAGAAAAAATCATCAGTGTGAAAATGGTATCAAAAAATAGAGGATTTTATCTTTTTTTATAGAATATATTAAAAAGTGAAAAAATGAATTTTGTTACTTTTTAGAAAGGCGGAGTGAAATCTTTGAATATATCTGTGGCAATTGATGGTCCTGCCGGCGCAGGAAAGAGTACAATAGCAAGCATTGTAGCTGATAGATTTAATCTAATGTATATAAATACAGGTTCTATGTATAGAGCTGTTACTCTAATGTGTATGAGAAATAATATATCTCATATAATGGTGGCAGACGTATGCAATTTAACAAATTCACTTGATATGCATTTTGATGGAGATAGTTTAATAGTGAATGGAGAAGATATAAGTGAAGAAATTAGGCTACCAGATGTAAGTAATAACGTATCTAATTATGCAGCTATACCACAAGTAAGAGAAATCTTAGTCACCATTCAGCAAGCTATGGCAAATAAATATGATGTAATTATGGATGGCAGAGACATAGGGACTGTAGTTCTAAAAAATGCTCCTTTTAAATTTTATTTAACTGCCAGTGCTGAAGAAAGAGCCAAAAGAAGATTTGACGAACTAAACACTAAAGGCATTGCTGTAGAATACAATAATATATTAAATGATATAATAAAAAGAGATTATGTGGATTCTAATAGAGAAATAAATCCTTTAAGGAAAGCTAAAGATGCAATTGAAATAGATTCGTCTAAACTTTCTATAAATGAAGTAGTAGAAATTATTTCTAACCATATAAAAAAATATATAAAGAAAACAACTGAAGGTGAAATATAGATGGAAATTATATTGGCAGATAAAGCAGGCTTTTGCTTTGGAGTCAAGAGAGCTGTTGATGAGGCTATAGCCACACAAATTAAATATAATAAAAGAATATATACTTTAGGACCATTAATTCATAATAGTGATGTGGTGGCTTATTTAAAAACAAATAATATATATCCTGTAGAATTAGATGATATAAATAATCTTAAACAGGGAGATGTAGTTATTATACGTTCTCATGGGGTGCCAGAAGAAGTCTTTAGTTTGTTACAAAATAAGGGAATAACGGTTATTGATGCTACATGTCCATATGTTTCCAATATACAGAAAAAGGTGAGAAAATATTTTGAACAAGGATATACTGTACTTATTGTAGGTGACAAAGATCATCCTGAGGTAATTGGAATAAACGGTTGGTGTGGTAACAAGGCCATCATATCTAAGAATGGTGCCAACTTAGATAAACTTCCGAATAAATTGTGTGTTGTTTCTCAAACTACTGAAAAACAGTCAAATTGGGAAAGAGTTTTAAGTATAGTATTAAAATGCTGTAAAGAATTTATTGCTTTTAATACTATATGTAGTGCCACAGAATCTAGACAAAAGTCAGCTGAAGAAATTTCAAAAAAAGTAGATATGATGGTTGTGTTAGGTGGCCGTAATAGTTCTAATACAACAAAACTTTATGAAATTTGCAAGTCTAACTGTCTAAATACCATTCATGTTGAAAATTCAGGAGAAATACCTGATAATATAATTAATTCAAACAAAATTAAAACTATAGGTGTTACAGCAGGTGCTTCAACACCAGATTGGATAATAAAGGAGGCAATTTCAAAAATGAGCGATAACAAAGAACTAGAGATGAATGAGCAATTAGCTTATATGGAACAGAATGATAAACAGATAGCGGTAGGACAATTAATAAACGCCAGGGTTATTTCAGTAAATGAAAAAGAAGCTTTTTTGAATATTGGATATAAAGCTGATGGTATACTACCAAAGGCTGAAGTAACAAAAGATGAAAATTCAAAGTTAACAGACTTAGTTCATGTTGATGATGAAATCCAAGTTAAAATTATAAAAAGAAAAAGTGAAGACGGATATGTGGTGCTATCACATATAGAAATCGAAAGAGAAAATGCTTATAAGGAACTAAGAGCTGCTTATGATAAAGATGAACCAATAAATGTATTAGTGAAAGAGGTTGTAAAGGGAGGACTAGTTTCAAGTTACAAAGGCGTTAGAGTTTTTATACCAGCTTCACATATAGAGTTGCATCATGTACAAGATCTTTCTGCGTATGTTAACAAAGAGCTTCTAGTTAAAATAATCGAATTTAAAGAAGAAAAAAATCACACAAGAATAGTATCTTCTAGAAGAGATTTATTAAAAGATGATAAAGAAAAGAAAGATGTAGAAGTTTGGAATTCGTTAGCTAAAGATACAGTTGTAGATGGAGAAGTTAAGAGACTTACTGATTTCGGTGCTTTTATCGATGTACAAGGGGTCGATGGATTACTTCATGTATCTCAGATTTCCTGGGGAAGAATCGAAAAATCTAGTAATGTACTTAGTGTAGGAGATAAAGTTAAAGTTTACATATTAGATGTAGACAAAGAAAAGAAAAAATTATCCTTATCCATGAAAAAATTAGTTGAAGATCCATGGAGTAACGCTGATGTTAAATACCCTGTTGGTAGCATAGTTCTAGGAAAAGTGGCTCGCTTTGCTAATTTTGGTGCATTTGTTGAATTAGAACCAGGCGTAGATGCTCTAGTTCATATATCACAAATAAGTAATAAACGAATAAATAAGCCAGAGGATGCTCTTAAAATAGGTGATGAAGTAAAAGCAAAAATATTGGATGTAGATAAAGAAAATATGAAGATTGGCTTAAGCATAAAGGAAGTTGATGAAATTTAAATAAAATATTCTATTTTTCATTTAGAGTAAAAAAGAGAATATTTTTTTAAAAATGCGTGTAGTATAACTAATAGGCACGCATTTTTTATGTTTTTAATAGGTAATGTATATAGCAATACAGAGAAATATCTAAAAAATTAGAGTTTTATACATGTTTTTCTAAAATAACCGCTTTATATATTGACTTTTTTAATATTTTTGATAAAATTTAATTGTTATGAATTTTGTAAGGGGGTAAATACGCAGAATGAATGAATTAGGACGTCACATTTTAGCAGAAATTTACGGGTGTAGTTCTGAGATATTGAACAATAAGGAATTAATAGAAAAAATAATGGTTGACTCTGCATTAAAGTCAGGTGCAGAAGTTAGAGAAGTTGCTTTTCACAAATTTAGTCCACAAGGTGTAAGCGGAGTTGTTATTATATCAGAATCTCACTTAACTATTCATACTTGGCCTGAACTTGGATACGCAGCTGTTGACGTATTTACTTGTGGTGATAAAGTAAATCCATGGGACGCATGCAATTATATGACTGAAAAATTTAACGCTAAAAATATGACTGCTACTGAGGTAAAAAGAGGAATCTTCGAGCAACCTGTATCAGTTAAAGCGTCAAATATATAAAGATCATCGAATTCGATGATCTTTATATTTTTTCTACTTCTAAAAAACTTAGCTAATAATCAGTTTAATGATTATTAGCTGCCTTTCACAGTAATAATTTCTACTTACTCTAATATACTTTACTAAAGAATGTATAGGAGGTAGAAATGTGGAAAGTAGTAATAGTAGTTATACAGATGTGATTTTCGATAAGGAAAAAAAAATTATATATAACGTATTGGCACAATATAATTTTAAAATTACTAATTGTACTAAATTTAAAAATGTATATAAAGTAGAAACCACAGAAGGTAACCTTTGTTTAAAAAGAATAAGACATGGTAAGTATAAACCTAACAATAATGCTATTATTATACAGCAACTAATAGATAGAGGTTTTTATAATATAACAAAACACTATAAAACAAAAGAAGAAAAAAGCTATGTAAGAAGTAAAAAACTATTATTTTATTTGACAGATTGGATAGACGGTGAAGAAGGAGACTTAAATAATATTGAAGAAGTGATATTAATTGTAGAGTCCTTAGCAAAATTTCATTTAGCTCTTAATAATATAGATACAAGTAATTTAAAATTAAAAAGCAATTTAAAAAATTGGCCTAAAATTTTTACTGAATATCTACGACAATTAGAAAAATATGAGAGAACAATTAATAATAAAAAATTAAAGAGCGAATTTGACCTATCCTATTATGATTATATACAAAGTATGTATCATAAAGGGATGGTAGCACTAAATCTATTGAACACAGCTCGCTATTATAAGCTATCGAAACATGCGGGCAAAGCTAAAATTTTATGTCAGAAAAACCTTTATAGTCAGAACATAATTAAAAAGGATGATGGATATTATATAATAGATTTAGGTAATATAGTTATTGATCTTCCGCTTATTGATTTAAGTAGACTAATAAGTAAGTTATTATATAAAAAAGCTTTTAATTGGGATTTTAATAAAGTAAAAATGCTTATAGAAGCCTATACCTCTATTAATAAATTAGATAAAAAGGAATTAGAGGTGATGCTTGCATTGATTGTATTCCCTGATAAGTTCTGGAAATTAGGCAAAAAAAGGTATACAAAACATAAAGCTTGGGACGAATCAAAATATATGTATAAGCTCACAAAACTAATTAAATATGATGAACTGCAAAATAAATTTTTAGAAGATTATTTATACTATACAAGCCAGTTCTATTAATAATCAGAAAAAATACTATAAATTTATACTTTTATTGAATAGTTAAAAAATAATTATTACTACGAGGATAGATTATATGTATAAGTGTGTAGGATTGAATATGAGAAACTTAGACCAGTTCAGAAAACTAAATAAAGCCAAGAATGATTTTAACACGCTAAATAGAGACTTCTTTGAAGTATACGACAGTTGTAATTTTGCACAACAAATATTTTTAAGACATAGGGTGAAACTACTAAAAAACGACTCTAGATATATAGGTTATATTTGGACTGAATTGGATGATATTAATGTGTATACAATAAATGCTTTAAATATTTTAAATACTGAAAAGAATTCCAATAAATATTTATTATTTAAGTACTTATTAGATACTCTGAAAAAAAATTGCAATATAAATTATAATTGTGAGAAGAATAGTTATAATTTTGATATTTTAAAACATATGGGTTTTATCCAAAAAGAAGGTACTTTTGTTCTCCATTTAAGTATAGAAGAAAATATGCCTTTATTAATAATGGAAAATTTAGAGTTTGAAATATTAAAGAAGGGTAGAGATGAGCAGAAAAGATGTGAGCTGCAGAACGATATATTTAAAAATGAAGATAGAATACCATTATCTATAGAGGATATCTATCTTGATGAGGTACAAACATATTACTTTGATAAAGGATCAGTATTCATTAAAAAGGATGGTAACTACATAGGATATGGTCAAGTAATAATAGAAGATAGCGTTCCTGTAATAGTTAATTTCGGTATTTTAAAAGAGTCTAGAGGAAAGGGTTATAGCAAAGCTCTTTTAGTCTACCTTATTAAAATTATAAAGTACAACGGATTTAGTGATGTAATGATAAAAGTAAAAACTTCAAATAAAATAGCATTAAATTTATATGAATCAACTGGATTTAAAATTATAAATGAAATATATAACTGGAAATTAAAAACATAGCCTCACGATTTATATCGTGAGGCTATTAATTATTTGTGGCTTTTTTATATTCTTCAATTGCTATAGCAAGTAATCTCATTTTTTAAATTATTTATATCTTAAAAAACTTTTTAATTATTTTATTACGTTTTCCACTGGAATATGAGCAGTTTTAAATTCAAACATAGATTCGTATTGAATTTGTCTAAAATATGCTCTATCTCCAATACATTCGCATCTTAGACTATCTTTTTCTTTTTTTACTTCTTCAAAATTTTTAGCATCGTACATAACATACCCCTCCTTTTAGGTATAGTGTCACCTAAAAGAAAGATTTTATACGTATATTTTAAACAGTTTATTTCAAAAACTTGTTTTATGTAAAGTTATATTTATAAAATAGTTAACAATTTGTGTACCCCCTATATTTGAAAATATAGGGGGTACACGTGATCTAATTGCAAATTTTATCGTTGAGCTTCATACTGTCTTAAAAGTTTAATGAATAACTCTGGAACCTTTTCCATGTTTTCTGGAGATTCTATGAAAGCTATACGCATCTGAGTGCTTCCTGGATTAGGTTCACCTGGTTTAAGGTCATAGAAGCCTTTCAAAGGCGCTACTAGAAGAGTTGTTTCTACTCCGTTATAATCTACTGAACCTTTCTGTGCACAATACATAACAAAGTCTATTGAATCAAATCCTGGTTTTACAACATTTCTAACATCAACTACTGAATATATAGATGCATCAGGGCTAGAAACAATAAGACCAGGTTCTAGTTCCTTCATGCCATTATATAATTTAAACATAATTTTCTTGTAGTAGTCGCGAAGACCTTTGCACCATCCAGCAATGCTTTCTTTACTTTCATGAGCTAGTGCTCCAAATATATACTGACCGATTACATTAGCACAAAGATTTGCAGTGTATTCAGCTACTGATTGAGTATGGTACTCTGCATTATCAGTGATGATAGCTCCGATTCTTAAACCGCAGGCATTCCACACCTTTGAAGCAGTCTCGATGCTTATTCTTCTACCTTCTATGCCAGGCACATCTGCATCAGTGAGTCCCCAGATGCTTACTAAATCAGTATTCTCATCATAATACAATTCACGATAAGCTTCATCGCTCACCATCCACATATTATATTTTACACATAGTTTAGCAAGTTCTTTAAGAGCTGGATAATCGAAGTACTGGCCTGTAGGATTATCGTAAGGTATTACAAGAAGCGCTCCTGGATTGTGCTCTTTAATAGTTTCTTCGATTTTGTCTAATTCAGGAAGGCTGAACTTTCCTTCTTCGTTTAAATGACGTTTTACTGTAACAGTTTTACGTCCAATTCTTTCTGCAAAAGAGATATAATTTGTGTAGGCTGGATCAATCATCATAAGAGGTCTGTCCCCAGTGCCTGCATCTCCACAAACTCCAAGTAACAACAGTTCCATACCACTAGATCCGCCATCAGTTACTTGAACAAATAATTTACTAGTATCAAACCCTTCGCATTTAAGAATGTTCTTAAATGCCGCCTGAGCTTCATCTATACCAACAGTTCCTGAATATCGTATAACACCTTTTGCAAATGGGCTTTCAGGCGCATTCAATTCAAACATTCTTTTCTGCATAGCAGGATTTGTTGGAAGTGATACATTTCCGATTGCTACATTGATTAATGCGGGTTTCTCTTTACGTTCCGCAAATTTCATCTGACCAAGTCTTACGTCTGATGGCATCCTTTTTTTGAAATGATTTGATAATATTGGTTTATTCATTTAAAATCCCCCCAAAAATGTAATTTACAGTATGTACATATCATTTATCGCTTTAATTTTCATACTATTCAATGATATTATTCTTTAATCTTATAATACTACATTTGCTAACAATTTTAAATATTTACAATAAAACTCAATAATAATTAATAAATTACTTAATTTTAACCTAAAAATTTCTTATGAATACAATGACAGAACTTACTAATCTTATAAAATTTAAGTCAAATCATTATTAGCTTAATTTTTTTAGGCTGTCATTGTATTGTTAAATTAAATTTTAATGAATTTTCTTTTAATATTTAAATATATGATAT
Source organism: Clostridium magnum DSM 2767 (assembly GCF_001623875.1). Lineage (GTDB taxonomy): Bacteria > Bacillota > Clostridia > Clostridiales > Clostridiaceae > Clostridium_AM > Clostridium_AM magnum. The sequence continues at coordinate 83,033 of NZ_LWAE01000003.1, forward strand.
GTATTTACTTTATAAATCATTATAGTTATGCATTAAATTTAATAAACATAAAATAACAAAATTCTATAAAAATTTCAAAATAAAATAAAATTCAATATATTTTTATTCTTTAAATCTTCGGAAACTCCTTCTAATTCAATATATTTATAGTAGTTTTATAAAAATTCATAAATTTTTTTGACATTTTATTAAAAATTATAGAAAATGTTGATAATTTCAATTATTATAACAAAGTAAATATTTTAATCATATATGTGAATTTTCTGGATATTAATACATTCCTAAAACAATAGGTTAGAGTTCTTATAAGATTAAAGAAGTTTAATAATTATTACAAAAACTGATATATTAAATCAACAAAAAATAGATATTAGTAAAAAAATATAGTATAATGTAAAAGGTCAAATACAGGGCAAAAATAAGTCCAATTATTTATGAGGTGAATCAACTAATGAAGGAGTTACAAATTAAGAAAAAAAACAAACAATTTTTTATAGAAACTTGGGGTTGCCAGATGAACGAAGAAGACTCAGAGAAGTTATCTGGTATGCTGAAAAAACAAGGTTATACTAAAGCACTAGTTAGAGAATATGCAGATTTAATTATCTTTAATACATGCTGTGTTAGAGAAAATGCTGAGCTTAAGGTATATGGTAACTTAGGTGCACTAAAAAAACTAAAAGAAAAAAATCCAGAACTTATTATAGCTGTATGTGGATGCATGATGCAGCAAAAGGATATGGCAGAGGCAATAATTAAAAGATTTCCTTTTGTAGACATTCTTTTTGGTACCCACAATGCTTACAAGTTCCCTGAATATCTAAATAGGGTTAAGCAAGAAGCTAAATCAGTTATAGAAGTACAGGATAAAGAGGACGGAATTGTTGAGGGAGTTCCAATAGATAGAGAAAGTGATGTTAAAGCCTTTGTAACTATAATGTATGGCTGCAATAACTTTTGTACTTACTGCATAGTTCCATATGTAAGAGGTAGAGAAAGAAGCAGAAAGCCAGAGGATATTGAAAAAGAAATAGAGGATTTAGTATCAAAGGGATACAAGGAAATCACACTGCTTGGACAAAATGTTAATTCTTACGGTAAAGATTTAGAACCAAAGGTTACCTTTGCAGAACTACTAAGAAGAATTAACAAAATAGAAAATCTAGAAAGAGTTAGATTTATGACCTCTCATCCTAAGGACCTAACGGATGATGTAATAGAAGCCATCTCTGAATGTGATAAATTATGTGAGTATATACACCTTCCAGTACAATCTGGATCAACAAACCTACTAAAGAAAATGAATAGAAACTATACTAAGGAACAATATTTAGATTTAATATATAAAATTAAAAAAGCTATACCTGATGTGGCTATATCTACTGATATAATAGTAGGTTTTCCAGGGGAAACAGAAGAAGATTTTGAAGAAACTTTAAGTCTTGCTAAAGAAGTTCAGTATGATTCAGCATTTACCTTTATATATTCACGAAGAAAAGGAACTCCAGCTGATGAAATGGAAGATCAAATAGATGATACTGTAAAACACGATAGATTTAATAGATTAGTAGAAGTTATAAATGCTTCTTCCGCTCAGAAAAATAAGGAATATGAAGGCAAAATTATTGATGTATTAGTGGAAGGTCTAAGTAAAAATGATGAAGCTAAACTAATGGGAAGATCAAGAACAGGTAAATTAGTAAACTTTACTGGTGATAAGGGAAGTATAGGAAAACTAGTTAATGTTAAAATAACTAAAGCAAATTCATTCTCACTGGTTGGAGAACAGATTTAGTTTAATTGAGAATTGGGAGTAGAAATTGGGGATAAGGGTGTTTTATTTCTAATTTTCAACTTCCAGTTCTTAATTTATTTAGAGGAGGTATTAATATGGGTTTAACTCCAATGATGCAGCAATATCTTGAAATTAAAGAAAGCTGTAAGGATTGTATTTTATTTTTTAGATTAGGTGATTTTTATGAAATGTTTTTCGAAGACGCTGAAAAAGTCTCCAAAGAGCTGGAGCTAGTTTTAACAGGAAAAGATTGTGGTTTAGAAAATAGAGCACCAATGTGCGGAATACCTTACCATGCCGCTAATTCTTATATAAGTAGATTAGTTAATAAAGGCTATAAAATCGCTATATGTGAGCAACTTGAAGATGCCTCTGCGTCAAAAGGGATTGTTAAAAGAGGTATTATAAAAGTAGTTACACCGGGAACATATACGGATTCATCTTTTTTAGAAGATAACAAAAATAACTATATCATGAGCTTATATGTAGATAGTAACAAAAATTTAGTTGCTTTAAGTTTTGCAGATATTTCAACAGGAGAATTTAGCTGTACTGATACTCAGTATGATTTATCTATTATATTAGATGAAATATCTAAATATAATCCCAAGGAGATTCTAATTCAAGATAATCTTGATGATAAAATATGTGAACAAATAAAAGAAAGATTTAATGTATCCTTTACAAGACTACCAGATCAGATGTTTACAACAGACGCAGAAGAAACATTGGTTAGTCAGTTCTCAAATTTTGATAAAGGCGAATATACGGATACATTAATAAAAGCTTGTAATGGCCTTTTGAGCTATGTAATAGACACGCAAAAGATACCTTTACCTCATATAAATGAAATGGAGTACTATAATATAGTTGATTACCTAACTATAGATAGCAATTCAAGAAGAAATTTAGAACTTACTGAAAGTCTAAGAGAAAAGAGTAAAAAAGGTTCTTTGCTTTGGGTAATGGATAAAACTAATACTGCTATGGGAGGAAGGCAACTTAGAAAATGGATAGAGCAGCCTTTAATAGATAAGAAAGCAATACAAAAAAGACTTAATTCTGTAGAAGAGCTTTTAAATAATATATCTGCTCATGAAGATTTAAAGGATGCACTTAAAGAAATATATGATATAGAGCGACTAGTTGGTAAGATATCTTCAAAAAGCGTTAATGCCAAAGAGCTTATATCACTTAAAAATTCTATAGAAAAAATACCAGCAGTAAAGAACATACTATCCAGCTTCAAAAGCAATTTGCTAAATAATATGTATAGTAACTTAGATGAATTAAAGGATATTTATGAAATACTAGATGAAGCTATATTAGATAATCCTTCTATATCAGTTAAAGAAGGAAACCTAATAAAAGAAGGATATAATAAAGAGATAGATGAGTTAAAAACTGCTAAAGCCCATGGGAAAGAGTGGATTGCTTCTCTCGAAAGCAATGAAAAGGATGTAACAGGCATTAAGTCATTAAAAGTTGGCTATAATAAAGTGTTTGGATACTATATTGAGGTAACAAAAACCAATTTAAATTTAATACCTGAAGGTAGATATATAAGAAAGCAAACATTAGCTAATGCAGAAAGATTTATAACTCCTGAATTAAAGGAAATGGAAGATAAGATTTTAGGCGCTGAAGAAAAGTTAGTTAATTTGGAGTATGAAATTTTTATTCAAGTTAGGGAAAAAATAGAAGCGCAAGTTGATAGAATGCAGGTAACTGCAAAAATAATAGCAGAATTAGATTGTTTGAGTTCACTAAGTACTATCGCTTTAGAAAATAACTATATTAAGCCTGAAATAACTAATTCAGAAGAACTATTTATCGAAGAAGGAAGACATCCTGTAGTTGAAAAAATGATACCATCTGGAAATTTTGTAGCCAATGATACTCATATAAATACTTCCAATGAACAACTATTGCTTATAACGGGACCTAATATGGCTGGTAAGTCTACCTTTATGAGACAGGTGGCTTTAATTGTACTTATGGCTCAAATTGGAAGCTTTGTACCCGCTAAGAAAGCTGTGATTGCTGTTTGTGATAAGATATTTACAAGAATAGGCGCTTCAGATGATTTAGCCGCTGGTAAAAGTACATTTATGGTAGAAATGTGGGAAGTATCAAATATTTTAAAAAATGCAACTAATAAGAGTCTTATCTTACTTGATGAGGTAGGTAGAGGAACTAGTACCTATGATGGGCTAAGTATTGCTTGGTCTGTTATTGAATATATCTCCGGAAACAGTAAATTGAAATGTAAGACATTATTTGCTACTCACTATCATGAACTAACAAAACTAGAGGGAATTCTAGAAGGAGTAAAAAATTACTCTGTATCTGTTAAAGAAATTGGCAGTGATATTGTATTTTTGCGTAAAATCGTAAGGGGAGGAGCGGATCAATCTTACGGTATTGAGGTAGCTAAACTAGCGGGGCTACCTGAAGAGGTTATAAATAGAGCAAAACATATACTAGAAAGAATAGAAAAAGAAAATGGCAGCGATATAAATATAGAAGATATATCTAATTTAAGGGAAGTTGCAGTAGACAAAGTAGAATCTAATGAGAAAGAAAATAGTACTGAGGTTGTAGTAGAGGAATCGATAAAAGAATCTGCAATAAATACTTCAGTTAAATCTTCTAATGTTAGTAAAAACACTTTAGAGGTAGATGTATCTATGCAAATGAATTTTGCTGATATTGAAAAACAGAATCTAGTTAAAGAAATCGCTTCAATAGATGTTTTAAATATGACACCTATGGATGGATTTAATAAACTTTATGATATAATAAAGAAAGCAAAATCCTTATAGTTTATTCATAGAATTTAAACTTAACTTATAAAGGTGGTGATACTGTGAGAAGAATAAATTTATTAGATACAGAAACTTCTAATAAGATAGCTGCAGGGGAGGTTGTTGAAAGACCCGCTTCTGTAGTTAAAGAACTGCTAGAGAATAGTATAGATTCAAAGGCTAAAAATATTGCTATAGAAATATTAGAAGGTGGACAAAAAAGCATAAAAATTATCGATGATGGTCATGGTATTCATCCTGATGACATAGAAAAAGCTTTTATGCCACATGCCACCAGTAAGATAAGTAGTATAGATGATATATATAGCATAGATACTATGGGTTTTAGAGGAGAAGCTTTACCAAGTATAGCCTCTGTTTCTAATACAGTATTAAGAAGTAGAGTAGAAGATATAGATTTTGGTAGAGAGATTTCTATTAGTGGAGGAGTAGTGAATAGTATACAAGATGCTGGTTGTAATGTTGGTACTATTATAGAAGTTAATGATTTATTTTTTAATGTTCCGGCAAGACAGAAATTTTTAAAAACCACAAGTAGAGAAGGCTCATATATATCTGATATTGTAGATAGGCTTGCTCTAGCGAACCCGGACATAGCATTTAAATTCTCAAACAATAACAAAAAAGGACTTAATACTTATGGAACAGGAAAATTAATAGATGTTATACGCTCCGTATATGGAAAATCCATCAGTGAAAATATAACTAGTTTTGAAAAACATACTGATATAGCATCTATACATGGGTATGTAGGCAACTCGGAAATAAGTAGAGGGAGCAGAAATAACCAAAGTATATTTGTAAATAAGAGGTATATAAAAAATAAACTTATTACTGCCGCTGTGGAAAATGCATTTAAATCATTTTTAACAATAAACAAGTTTCCTTTTTTTATAGTTTTTTTAGACATATTTCCAGAGTTTATTGATGTAAATGTGCATCCTACTAAGTCAGAAATAAAATTTAGTGATGATAGACAGATTTTCAAACTAACTTTTGATGCAGTCCATGAAGCCTTAAGAAATAGCTTAAAAGATACTTTTAATATACCTTACGGTGAACTGCCTAATATTGATATAGAAAAAAGTGATAATGAATTATCAAAAACCGAAATAGAGAAGGAGCCAATCAAAACTGAAAATATTCAACTTCCAATAGACTTAAATACTTTTAGTGAAAATACTTATAGAAGTGAAAAGATTGGTAATAATATAGGCTATGATTCTATTTTTTATGAAAAAAGAGATGATCAAATACAATACAATTTAAATAATGATAGTAAAAAGAGTTTACCTAATAGTATAGAAATTGCTGGAACTTCGGAAGTGAAAGTTGAAGATATTTTAAGAGAGCAGCAAAAAGAAGTTCCAAATACTCAGATAAGAGAAGCAAACATCGCTAAGTTTCCACCTTTTAATGTTATAGGGCAATTTCATAGCACGTATATTTTAGCGCAATGGCTGGATACACTATACCTCATAGATCAACATGCTGCCCATGAAAAAATATTATTTGAAAAATATAAAAAAAGCATCATAGAACATAATATTATGTCTCAGGTGCTTATAACACCAATAGTTATTGAACTAACAAGGGATGAATATGGTATCTATATTGAAAATAGTGAAACTTTTATAAATACAGGATTTAATATAGAGATTTTTGGCGATAATACAATAAGTATAAGGGAAGTTCCTTTTATATTAGGAAAGCCAAATGTTAGGGATTTATTTATTGATATACTAAATAACTTAAAGAATATGGGGTCTGGTGAAACATGGGAAGTAAAGTATAATACTATAGCTAAACTTGCATGCAAAGCAGCTATAAAGGCTAATGACAACTTATCAAATGTAGAAATGAAGTCATTAATTGAAGATTTGAGATTTATAGATGATCCCTTTACTTGTCCTCACGGGAGACCAACAATAATTAAATTTACTTTAACTGAATTAGAGAAAAAGTTTAAGAGAATTCAGTAGTTTAGGGGGATTTTATGAAAGATTTATTTATACTAGCAGGACCTACTGCAGTAGGAAAAACTGATATCTCTATAAAGTTAGCTAAGAGGCTAAATGGTGAAATACTATCAGCGGACTCTATGCAAATATATAAATACATGGATATAGGTTCTGCAAAAGTTACTAAAGATGAAATGCAAGATGTACCTCATTATCTTATAGATATAGTTGAACCACATGAAAACTTTAACGTTTCTGAATATAAAAAAATAGCTGAGGAAAACATTGATATAATAAGTGGTAAAGGAAAACTTCCAATGCTAGTAGGTGGTACTGGTTTATATATAAATTCATTAATCTATAATTATGATTTTACTGAAGCTGGTAATGATGAAGAATACAGAACTTATCTTCAACACTTAGCGCAAACAAAGGGTAAGGAATATGTACATAATCTATTAAGAGATGTAGATATAGAATCCTATAACAGATTATATCCTAACGATTTAAAAAGAGTTATAAGGGCTCTAGAAGTATATAAGCTTACCGATAAAACTATAAGTCAGTTTAATGAAGAAAATGACATTTACGACATACCCTATAACGTATTTTATTTTGTTTTGAATATGGATAGGGATAAGCTTTATGATAGAATAAATAGAAGAGTAGATATTATGATGGAGAAAGGTCTCATAGATGAGGTTAAGAGGCTTAAATCTATGGGATACACTGCAGATATGCAGTCTATGAAAGGAATTGGTTATAAAGAAATATTGTACTATCTAGATGGAAACATATCCTTAGAGGAAGCTATCTATCTAATTAAAAAGGGAAGCAGGAATTATGCTAAAAGGCAGTTAACTTGGTTTAGAAAAGATAAAAGAGTAATCTGGATAGATAAAGATAAGTTTAATTGTGATGATGAAATAGTACAAAATATAATTGATCAGTTAAGCCTATTAAAATGTAACGCTATTAAAGAAGCAAATTCTTTATAAAAGTAAAAGGAATTTTGCTATATTTATAGAATATATTATAATTAAAAATACGGAGGGTGAGGATAATGAGTAAAACAGTTAATAACTTGCAGGATATATTTTTAAACGGAGCAAGAAAGGGTAGAACACCAGTTACTATACATTTAACTAACGGATTCCAGATAAGAGGTAATGTAAAAGGGTTTGATAGTTTTACAGTTGTTTTAGATTGTGAAGGAAGACAAATGATGGTATATAAGCATGCCATTTCTACTATTACACCTTTAAAACCAGTTTTATTTAATAATGCTCCTGAAGGAGAAGTATAAGAATAGGCTAATAATTGCCTATTCTTTTTTTATATGGTATTATAATCACTGAACTGGAATCCATTATACCAGGGTAATTGCTTTGTTTTACAGGAGGTTTTTTATAAAAATGATTAATTTAACAAAAGAATATCTTAAGAATAGCTATGGGATAAGTGATAATGTAATTGATCTTTATGAACAAGCTATTGATGATGTAAATGAAGAGTTTTCAAAATATGATGAAATAAGAGAGTATAATCAATTGAAAGTTTTGAATGCACTTCAAGAAGAGAGAATAAGTGATGCTCATTTCACCAATTCTTCAGGATATGGATATGGTGACATAGGCAGAGATTCACTAGATAAAGTCTATGCTAGGATTTTTAATTGTGAAAGCGCTCTAGTTAGACCTCACTTTGTTAATGGGACACATGCACTAGGCGCTGGATTGTTTGGGAATCTAAGACCTGGAGATACGATGATGTCAGTATGCGGAACTCCTTATGACACACTACATAATGTTATAGGAATAAGTGACAAGAAAAACATAGGATCATTAAAGGAATATGGAGTAAACTACAAACAGGTAGATTTAACTTCTGAAGGAAAAATAAATTACGATAAGATAAAAACTGAATTAGAAGATGATAAGAGTATTAAGTTAATTCATATCCAAAGGTCTACTGGATATGGATGGAGAAAGTCTTTGCTAGTATCTCAAATTAAAGAAATCATAGATTTTGTAAAAGGTATAAAACCTGAAGTAATATGTTTTGTAGATAATTGTTACGGAGAATTCTTAGATACTAAAGAGCCTACTGATGTAGGAGCGGATTTAGTAGCTGGCTCTCTTATCAAAAATATCGGTGGTGGAATAGCACCTACCGGAGGATATTTAGCAGGTAAAGAGGAATGTGTTACTCAAGCAGCTTACAGATTAACTGTACCTGGAATAGGAGGGGAGTGTGGTTCTACTTTTGGTGTAATGAGACTTTTATACCAAGGACTATTCTTTGCTCCACATGTAGCTATAGAAGCTGTAAAAGGCGCTCTTTTCTGTGCTAGAATAATGGAACTTGCTGGCTTTGAAGTACTGCCTAAATATACAGATAAGAGAAGCGATATAATTCAAGCTATAAAATTTAATGATAAAGAAAAGCTTATAAATTTCTGCAAAGGAATTCAACTAGGATCTCCTATTGATTCTTTTGTGCAATGCGAACCATGGGAAATGCCTGGGTATTCAGATCAAGTTATTATGGCAGCGGGAGCCTTTGTACAAGGAGCTTCAATTGAATTATCTGCAGATGCACCTATTAGAGAACCTTATATTGCATATCTACAAGGTGGATTAACTTTTGATCATGCTAAGATAGGAATACTTATAGCACTATCAAAAGTCATATAATAATAAGATAAGAGTCAAGCTATAAAACTTGACTCTTATCTTTAATATTGTCTATAAATTCCAACTAGTCTTCCTATTACTTGGCATTCAGGCACAATAATAGGGGACATATTTTTATTCTCAGGTTGCAATCTTATGTGATCCTTTTCCTTAAAAAATCTTTTAAGAGTTGCTTCGTTATCAATTAGTGCAACAACTATCTCTCCGTTATTAGCTGAATTAGATTTTTCTATTATTGAAAAATCACCATCTAATATGCCAGCTTCAACCATACTTTCACCACTTACTTTTAAAATAAACAAATCCTTATTGCTTTTTATGTAGTTAACTGGTAAGGGGAAGGTATCTTCTATATTTTCCACAGCTAGTATAGGCAGCCCTGCAGTTATTGTACCTAAAATAGGAACATTAATCATTTCTTTTCTATTAAGAGAGTTTTCTACAACTTCAATAGTTCTAGGTTTCGTAGGATCTCGTCTTATAAGACCTTTCTTTTCTAGTCTTTCAAGATGACCATGAACTGTAGATGTGGATTTTAATCCAACAGCTGCACAAATTTCCCTTACTGAAGGGGGATACCCTTTTTCTTTAATTTGATTTTTTATGAATTCATAAACTTCAACTTGTTTAGTACTTTTGTGTTCGGCCATAAAAACACCCCTCTAATTTACTTATATTGAATTATATCATATAAGGAAACAAATATCAAACTTATGTTCTATTGTTATACAGATTATAAATTTAGACTTAAAAAATATTTTTATTGAAATACCTTGGGATTTCTTAATATTTTATGTATAATGATATTTGGACCTTTTTTTAGGATAGTATATATGAAAAGAGAAAGGAAGTAACTATGAATAGAGAATACTGTATATTTAAAGAAAAAAAGCCGTGTGATAACTGTGGTGAATGCGAGAGATGTGATTTAAATTCAAATAAAAAGTGCAATAACTGTGGTAAATGTTTAGAAAAAGATGGTTTTGATATGAAAGGGATAAAAATAGATGAAATTATTGAAAGTGAAGGAGAGGCTAAAGAGTATAATAACGAACTAGAGGAAAGCTCAAAGGTTTCAAATTCAGATGATATTCATTATCATTTATCCGAAGATAATAACGAAGAGGATGGATATAATAATATTCTTGAAGATTATCTAGATGATCATGATGATAAAGAAGAAAATACTAAAGAAACATTAGAGGATATATATGCACAAAATGATTTTGAAGATGAGAATATAGAATATATCGACGATGTAGAAGGTTTAAGCGAACTTCTTGAGGATGACGACAGATTAAGTGAAATTGCCAATGAAGAATTCCCGGGATTTTATAGAATTAAAAAAGACTATTAAAACAACTAGCTAAATAGCATCATAGAGCCTTTAAGTAAATTTACATAATTATAAAGTTCTTAAAAGAATAAAAATTCATACAAAAAGAATTACTCATAACTAATTTTGAAAATGATCAACTATTCAAATATATAAATAGTTGATCATTTTCGTATTTCAAAAAGATATCAATTTTTAAATTTTATTAACAGAGACTGAGTTCTATCTAAAGGAACAAAAATTTTCTAAGAAAGCAAGGTGATATAGCAAAAACCTTAATCATCGTATTCATCACTTAAAGGATTAGATTTAACTGCTTCTCTCAGCTTTTCGTCGTCAACATGGGTATATATTTGAGTGGTAGATACATTCTCATGGCCTAAAATTTTCTGAAGGCTTCTAATATCCACATTACCGTACTTATACATTAATGTAGCAGCGGTATGTCTTAATTTATGAGGTGTATACTTTTCAGTATCTAATTTTGCCTTTTCTATATATTTCTTTACTAAAAGTTCTACAGACCTCTTGTTAATCCTAGTGTGATTTTTACTTATGAATAGAGCATCTCTATCCTTTATCTTATCAAAGTCTTCATTTCGTACCTGTAAGTAGTTATCTATAGCTTTTAAGCAAGCTCTATTAAGGTATACCGTACGTTCTTTATTACCTTTTCCTACTACAGTTAGTGTATCGCCTTTGATTCTTGATATATCTATTCCGCATAATTCAGAAAGTCTTAGGCCGCAGTTCAAGAATAAAGTAATTATGCAATAGTCTCTTTCTTTATATTTGCCATCAATAGAATTTAATAAATCCTTACTTTCATCTAATGTTAGATATATAGGATTTCTTTTATTGATTTTAGGAGACTCCAATTCTGATGCTGGATTTTCATCAATAATTTTAGCTTTACCATGAAGGTATTTAAAGAAAGACTTTAGTGTTGCAACCTTTCTAGCTCTAGCATAGCTTCCGTTATTTCTGTAGTTCTCCGCAAAGGATATAAACGCAAATAGATCACTTAATTTTATCTTTCTTATAAAATCATCTTCAATGTCATTGATTTTAATTTGATCAAATTCACTATCATTTGGAACTTTTCCTTTGTAAAGTTTTAAAAATTTGAAAAACATAATAAGATCGAATTTGTAGCCATCCATAGTATTTTTTGACTTTCCACGGATAGTGCCTAAGTAGTTTAAAAAATCATTCATACACTCAGGTATGTCAGGGTCATAGATATGATTTAAATTGTATTGCATGTTTAAGCCATTCCCTTCTCTAAAAATATCATCAACTTCGCTAAATGTGTATTTAGCGAATATAATATTCTACATAAAGAATGAAAATTCCTGCTTATATATAATAATTTGTTAGATAAATTCAGTAATTATTATATATCCTTGTTTTTTCAGCTTATATTTATTGAAATATCTATATCTTAAAAGTATACAAAATACAAATTCGTCATTATTTAACTTAAAATTCATTTTTGAAAATCCGTTAATATTTTTGATATTTAATGTATAAAATTGTAATTTAATCTTTCTTATATTTCTACATAAGAATTTCAATTGATAATATTCTCAATTAGTTTCTCAAAATAACCTTGCAGTACAAATGAATTTTTTTCTGCAAATATTTTTTTCTTAAACCAAATTAACTTTAGGTAAAATGTGGATATTTTTTAATTTATCATATTTCCACAATTTGGTGATAAGTTTGTGGAAGCAATTTTCTCTTTTATCCCCTACTCTTCCCTATACGGAAGGCAACAATAAATAAAATGTATTTTTTTGAATTATTTGGTTTTGCATAAACATAACTAGTATGTCTTTTATTTAAAAAAAATTAAATTAAAAAAACTTTTATCCTATTTATGTACAATCTAAAAATTCTATAATGAATTTTATCGTACAAATCCATAGTAAATTAAAATGAATAAAATTTATATAATAAGGCAAAATATACAAATGTGAGTTACATAATTTTATTATTTGTTGAAGGAGAATTATTAATGAGAGTTGGTATACCTAAAGGATTATTATATTACAAATACTATCCTTTTATAGAAAGTTACTTTACAGAGCTTGGTGCAGAAATTATAACCTCCCCTGATACTAATAAGGAAATATTAGATTCAGGAGTTAAGTATTGTGTAGACGAAGCGTGTTTACCAGTTAAAGTTTTTCACGGACACGTTGCTTATCTGAAAGATAAGTGCGATATTATGTTTATTCCTCGCATTATGCAGATTGATAAAAAGGAATTCATTTGCCCAAAGTTTTGCGGGCTGCCTGAAATGGTTCTAAACACTATACCAGGGATGCCTAAGACCATTATTTCTCCTATTTACGCTTCATCAGAAAAACAACTAAAGAGCTGGGCAAGAAATGTAGGCTTATTATTTACTAAAAATTATTTAAAAATTGATAAAGCCTACAAAATATCTCTAAATAAACAAAAGGAATATAAATGCAGTATAAAAAATGAAAACTTTAACTTAAATGTAGCACTAGTAGGTCATCCCTATAATATTTATGATAATTTTACAAATATGGATGTAGTAAAAAAACTAAATAGACTCGATATAGGTATAATATCCGAAGAGAATATCGAAACTGATATTATAAATAATCAAGTAAAAGATCTTTTCAAAAAGCCCTTCTGGTCTTTTGCTAAAAATTCTTATGGCTTCTCAACCTATCTAGCGGAAAATAATAAAATAGATGGAATAGTATACATTTCATCCTTTGCCTGTGGTATAGATTCCGTTGTAATAGAACTAATTAAAGATAGATTAGGTGATTTTCCTCTTTTGATATTAAAAATAGATGAACATACTGGCGAAGCTGGTTTTGATACAAGGCTAGAAGCCTTTGCTGATATGCTAGAAAGGAGATGTGGTTAATATGAAAATAACGTTTCCCCATCTTGGTAATGCATGCTTTGCTATAAAAGCTTTATTAGATGGATTAGAAGTTGATTATATAATACCTCCGCTAAGTAATAGAGATGCATTAGAAATAGGATCGCTACACTCTCCAGAAGAAATATGTCTGCCTTTCAAGATTATGATTGGTAATTACATACAAAGTATCAAACAAGGAGCTGATACAATTTTATTTGTTGGTAGTTGTGGCCCCTGTAGATTTGGAGAATATTGCGAGCTTCAAATGAACCTATTAAGAAAATTAGGCTATAATCTAGAGTTTATAGTTTTAGATGCTCCAAAGGATATAGGTATAAAAGAGTTATTTAATAGGATTGGCAAAATAACAACAAATAGTAGTAAAAGCACTGTTGAAAAACTTAAGATATTGAATTACGCAAATAGCATTATTCACTTAATAGATAGAATTGAAGAGAAAGCTAGATTTCTTTCAGGATACGAAATAAATAAAGGCGAATGCAAAAATCTTCTAAATCAATGCAAAACTGAAGCCTTTAAATGCAATAGTCCTGAAGAAATGTTAGTTCATTTTAAAAAGTATGAAAAAAAAATTAGCAATATACATATTGATAAAAGAAAGGATCCAATAAAAATTGCTATAATCGGCGAAATCTATACGATTATAGAACCTTTTTCCAACCTTTACATAGAAGATAAACTTATGGACTACGGAGTTTCGACTAAGAGACACCTTTCTCCTAGTTGGTGGCTAAAAAATCTTACTCTATTGCCTTTAAAATTAAACTCACTGGATATCAGAAGAGCATCTAGAGAATATTTACCACTCTATATCGGAGGGCATGCAAGAGAATGCATTGGTGAAACAGTACTTGCAAAAGAAAAAGGTTTTGATGGTGCAATTCAGATATTTCCTATGGGATGCATGCCTGAAATTGTTTCCAAAGCCATCCTCCCCTCAATATCGAAGGATAAAGATTTTCCTATTTTAACTCTAGTCGTTGATGAAATGACTGGAGAAGCAGGTTATATAACTAGGATTGAAGCATTTTTAGATTTGCTTGAAAGGAGAAAAGAAAATGTATTATATGGGAATTGATGTTGGTTCTGTCAGCACAGATATTGTAATTGTAGATAAGAATATCAATGTAGTAGAATCATTATATCTAAGAACAAAAGGAAGACCAATAAACGCCATTCAAGAAGGTTTTAAAATATTAAAAGAAAAGTTTTCTAATAAGGAAATTATAGGGGTTGGGACTACTGGCAGCGGAAGGCAAATTTCTTCTTCAATAATAGGTGCAGACGTAGTAAAAAATGAGATTACAGCTCATGCAGTTGCTTCTCTAAACACAGATAACTCAGTTAAAACTATTATTGAAATTGGCGGACAGGACTCTAAAATAATCTTACTAGACAATGGCATAGTTACTGATTTTGCAATGAATACAGTATGCGCAGCTGGAACTGGTTCTTTTCTAGATCGACAAGCAGAGAGGCTTGAAATACCCATCGAAGAATTTGGAGACTACGCTTTAAAGTCTACTTATCCAGTTAGAATAGCTGGAAGATGTGCTGTTTTTGCCGAATCTGACATGATACACAAACAACAGTTGGGATATAGCGAAAATGACATCATCCGTGGTCTTTGCGAAGCCTTAGTTAGAAATTATCTTAACAATGTAGCTAAAGGAAAAAATATAAAATCCAAAATTTTCTTTCAAGGTGGAGTTGCAGCAAATATAGGAATCAAAACTGCATTTGAAAACGCTCTAGGATCAGATGTAACGGTTCCTCAAAACTATAAAGTAATGGGTGCAATAGGTTCTGCAATCTTAGCTAAAGAGTATTTAGAAAAAACTAATAAAGCAACAGCTTTCAAGGGCTTTGACTTAGCTGATACCAAATTCGTTTCAAAAAGCTTTGAATGTGAAGGATGCTCTAATAGATGTGAAGTAGTAAAAATACTTGGCAGCAAATCAACTGTAGGATTTTTTGGTGATAGATGTGGTAAATGGAGCGGTAGTGTTGCTGTTTAGCATGACTAACTTGACGTAAGACTCCTACTTCTTCAAGTGGGAGTCCAACGTCAAGTAAGCCATGCATTCGCAGCTCTAAAATTCAGATCGGATAAAAGAATCCTCATCTGAATTAAGATCTTGCTTCAAATAGCAACCATAATATTTATAATTTTGTTTTAAGTATGGTAGTATACTCACCTTATGATAGTTATATTTTTACCTATTATTTCATAGGATTAACTAATTCTATTATTAAGGGGTAATTATAGTGCCGGATAAAGGTAAAAGCAAAAGTGGTTCGACTAAAAATGGTGATAAGAAATCTAAGGGATCTAAGAATACTAAGAAAAAATAATTTATAAGGGATGTCTCAAAGTAGATTTTACATGCAACATATAGTATTAAATATCTTCAAACAAATACTATATGTTGTTAAATCTATAAATCTTGAGGTATCCCTTTGTTTTGAAAATTATACTAATACTCTTACTTCTATTCAATTACATAAATTGAAACCTTCACTAAACTCTACTGATTTTTGGAATATAAATTATGAATAAAGAAAAACTAAAGAAATAGACTAATCTTAGAAAGGATGTTTTAAATTGAATATTGAAGATACTTTAATATGTCCTAAATGTAATAGTAAGCATTTTAAAATGAAACGACAAGCAACCTACGTTTATACCTATGAACTTAATACACCTGAATCAAATATAAACAGTAATAAAGAGGATTCTCTCCCCTTTCTGTTTGATAATAGAGAACAAACAGAGTCGCTGGAATATTTAGAATGCGATTCTTGTGGCGCACACTACCCCTGCCCTTTCTTTACTGATAAGCAAAAAATTGATCTTACTATTTTACGAAAAGCTATTAGAGCTGACCATCAGAGCGAACCCGAATTCTTCGGATAAATTACTCTAGAGTTTATGTCGGTACAACATATCAGTAAATTAGATAATCAAAAATATTAAAAAACAAGTAAATTCTAATAGATAAAAACAAAGAAGATAGAGAATATGCATAATTAACATATAAAAGTTTTATTTTTTTATTTTTTAAAAGAGAAAGTATAAAAATATACGGGAAAACACTTTTGAATTGACTGAAATATGATTTTTTAACAATATAAAATTTCATATTCATTACCAACTAAGGATAACATGTTTTAATACCACACAATAATCTAATAATTTTTATGTTAGGTTGTTGTGTGGTATTTTTTATTGGTTAAGCTTAAATTTACTTAACATTGGAATTATTTACATAATATTTATTATATATACTAAGAATATTCTATTATTATTTAAACGGGTAGTCATCGGATAGATGAATCAATTCTGCAGCCATAGAGTTACTGCTGATTTTCAATACCGCTGCGCTAACTGGCAATTTAAAACGCCTAGGACCTGCACTTCCGGGATTTAAATATAAAACCTGATCCCGAGTATAGTTATGAGGTTTATGTGAATGACCGCTAATAACTACTCTTAATCCAGTTGCAACAGGATCTAAGCTTAGATCGTCTATATTGTGAATAATATAGATAGTAACATCTCCTACCTCTACAACTTCACTCTCTTTAAGTTCATCTGACCATGTTCCTTTATCACAGTTCCCTCTTACAGCCACAACTGGTGCAATTTCTCTTAATTTCTTCAATACATTCAAATCCCCAATGTCACCCGAATGAATTATAAGCTCACACCCCTTAAGAGCTTCAATTGCTTCCACTCTTAGTAGGCCATGAGTATCAGATATTACACCTATTATATGTTCCTTCATAAGTATCACCTACCATGTCTAATTTTTACAATAAAATATGTAGTTTATTATGAATTATAATTTAGCAAATAAACAGTTAGTTTTAATCAATAAATTCAAGTTTCCAATTATAATATCCGGTCTCCTTATTTTTTTCATATCTTAAGTAAGCAGTGAAAATATTCCCTTTTTTACTTACTAAATTTCTAAATCCAACTTTTCCGTTTTTCAGTAGTAGTTCTACCATCTCTTTCGTTACCTTCTTATTAAATGACTGAATATACTTATCATCTTTCCAAATAGTATATTTGCATCCATTTTTCCAATTAGAACAACCAAACCCTTTGTTACCTTCGATTATTGGATTACCACATTCAGGGCATTTTCCGATTTCAACAGAACCTTCTGGAAGTTCAACTTTAAACTTATGAAGTAATGAAGTATCTTTTTTAATTTCATTCACTGACTTAATTGTAAATTCACAAATTAGTTTTAGAAAATCAGATTTATTAAACTTTTGTTTTTCTATATCAGATAAAGTTTTCTCTAATCTACCTGTATATTCAAGATCCAATAACTCCTTAGCAGGAAAAATTTCTACAATAGTCTCCCCTAATTCCGTACACTTTAAACTCTTCCCTTTTGTTGTAATGTAGCCAATATCTTTGAGCTTTTTTATAGTTTCTGCTCTAGTTGCTGGTGTTCCTATACTAAAACCGCTTAAAATGGCATTCATCATTTCCTCTGACTCTTCTTCGCTATCTTCTTTATAACTTTTACCGCAAGTCTCCATTACTCTAAGTAGAGTTTTTTCTGTATGATATTTTGGTGGTTTTTTAGTAACTGCACTCACTTTGTTATCTACTACACTAAGAATTTCATCTTTAATTACGAGAGGAAGTATAGTATCTTTTGATTCAATTTTTTCTACTACTCTCCACCCCTCTACGATTTGAACCCTACCTTTAGCAACAAATTCTCCTGGAATCTTTTCATCATATACTTTGATAGTGATTTTAGTTTCTTCAAACTCTGCTACTGGCATAAATTGCATTATAAATCTATTTTTAACTGCAGTATAGACTATTTCTTCATCTTTACTAAGATTTTTAGGTATAACATATGTAGGAGTGATCGCACTATGACTCTCAACCTTTGAATTATCAAAAACTCTTTTAGAACTATTAAACTTTATATCTTTCTCATATGGTAGTCCTTTTTTTAAAGTTTCCAATACCTTCTTTGCCTTATCTTTTAAACTTTCTTCTAATACAACACTAGCTGTTCTTGGATAAGTAATAAACTTCTTTTCGTATAAACCTTGAGCTACCTTTAAAACCTTATCTGATGTCCAACCTTTGTATTTACTTGTAACATATCCTTGTAAGTTTGAAAGGTTAAATAACGGTGAAGGGTACTCTCTCTTTTTTTCTATTTCTTTATCAACTACAATTGCACTTTTATCTTTTAATACTTTAGAGACTTCATCTAAGTATTCTTTAACATCAAATTTTTCACTACTATTCTCATAATAAAGTCCTTCAAATTCTACGTTGGCTTTTGTTTTAAAGTTTGCTATCAATTTATAATATGTTGATGCTTGAAAGTTCTCTATTTCTTTATCTCTATCATAAATAATTTTAAGTGTTGGAAGTAAAACTCTTCCTATATTAATAATTTTATTATCTTCAAAGCCATACCTTAGGGTAGCAACTGATGTAAGATTAATACCAATAATCCAATCAGCCAATTGTCTGCCTATACCCGCATCTTGCAAAGGTTGCATCTCTAAATTTAACTTTAAATTACTCATGCCTTTTTTCACTTCATCTTCTGTCCATTCATTTAGCAGCAATCTGTAAATGGGCTTTTTCACATCTAAATATAAAAAAAGTTCATCGGCTATAACTTGACCTTCTCTATCATAATCCGTTGCGGATATAACTGCATTAACATCCTCTCTAGTTATTAGATTTTTTATTATTCCCAACTGTTTAGCAGCACCTTTATCTTCAGCATTTCTGTTATAACTATCGCACTTTACTTTATATTTAAATTGTTCTGGTATAAAAGGGAATTTATCCATTCTCCACCCCTTCATACTTTCATCATAATCTTTTGCATCTAAAAGTTGTAATAGATGTCCAAAAGCCCATGTAACTAAATACTCTTCACCTTCAAAATACCCATCATTTCTTTTCTTTATTTTAAATGCATCAGCAATATTTTTTGCAACAGATGGTTTTTCAGCAATTATTACTTTCCTCATATTCATCAACCTCTTTATTTCAGTAGTTAAAATCCGTCCTTTAATCTAACTATTTTAAATGATTTTAAATAAGAATTCAAATTTAAAATTCAATATGTATTAATATAGTATAAATAAAAAAACAAATAGAGATATTGGTTTTGATAGACATGCCAATATCTCATAACTTAATTATACCAAAAATATTATAAATGTACAAATTGACAAAATGAAAAGTCTTAAACTTTAGTTCTTATATAACTGCAACTTATAATTTAAAACTCATACGGAAACTTTTTGCATACCAATTGCTTTTTTCCACATTATTAAGAACAAAATTTTATACAAAAACCTATGTATATTTTTGTATAAATCATTTATTACAAAATTGCAGTTATATAATAATTACTGTTGCTTATATTGAGGTTCTTGCTCTTCAATATATTGCTGTCTGCCTTTTAAAACTTCAAGTGCAGAATCTAAGTTTTGACCAATTTCTTGAAATTCTTGTTTTGCTGTCTTATCTTCAGTTTGTAATGCAAATGTCTTCATAGTAGCTGCTGCACTTTGAATTCCAGCAATTGCTTGCTGCATCTGAGTTCCTACTGTCATGATACACACCCCCCTTCAAGAGAATAAATAAAAATTACTGCATATATTTATATATTCTTAGTAATTTCACAAAATTTATACTTAATTTTATTAGTAGTTACCCCTTTGGTTTAAATACTAATGCTGCTATAAATCCAAAAATTAATGCAGATGAGATACCAGCACTAGTAACTTCAAATATCCCAGTGAGCACTCCGATTATTCCATATTCTTCTGCTTCCATCAATGCTCCTTTTAATAAAGCATTACCAAAGCTGCTAATAGGTACGGAAGCTCCTGCTCCTGCAAGTTTCACTAATGGATCATATAGTCCCAAACCGCCTAGTATAGCTCCTGCAACAACAAGAGTACAGGTTGTATGTGCTGGTGTAAGCTTAAATACATCCATCATAATCTGTCCAATAACACATATTCCTCCACCTACTATAAAAGCCCAAATAAATTTTTCCATAATGCTATAAACACCTCACCTTTACATTTCTATGGATACTGCATGGGCAACACCAGGTATACTTTCTTTTTGTTGATATGACATTGGAGACATCAATGCTCCAGTTGCTACTATTAGTATTTTCTTTAAATTTCCCTTACGCATTTCATTTAAGAAATGTCCATAAGTACTAGTAGCAGCACACGCACACCCACTACCTCCAGCAAAAACCGGCTGGTCATCCTTATATATAATAGCTCCACAATCAGTTAGTACATTTTCCGGTATTTTTATACCATGTTTGATTAATAGATCACCAGCAATTGAATGGCCTACTGAACCTAAATCCCCAGTGGCAATAACATCATAGTAGGATGGATCGATATTTAAGTCTCTAAAATGCGCTTCGATAGTATCAACTGCAGCGGGGGCCATAGCCGCTCCCATATTAAATGGATCAGAGATACCCATATCTATAACTCTTCCTATAGTAGCGGATGTAACTTTAGGACCACTTGTATGTCTACCTATTACGGCAGCACCCGCACCTGTTACCGTCCATTGTGCTGTAGGAGGTTTTTGTCCTCCATATTCCGTTGGATATCTAAATTGTTTTTCAGCTGCTGCATTATGGCTGGCAGTTCCACATACCACGTATTCAGCAGCATTACTATCTATCAATTGAGCTGCTACCGCTAGCCCTTCCATAGAACTGGAGCAAGCACCAAAAATTCCAAGATAGGGTATAGCTAGGGTTCTAGCTGCAAAGCTGCTAGTTATTATTTGGTTCATTAAATCTCCACTTATAAAAAAGTGAATATCTTCTTTTTTTACATTTGCCTTTTTTATTGCTAAATCGCAGGCCTCTTCTAATAATTTTTTTTCAGCCTTTTCATAGCTATCTTGGCCTAACCATATGTCCTCATGAAGAATATCAAAATCTGCAGCAAAATTACTTTTTGATTCAAAAGGACCTCCAACAGCAGCAGAAGCTAAAATACTAGGTTTAGAGTTAAAAATCCAAGATTGATGACCTTTTATCATTTACATCCCGCCTAACCATTTAATAATTACTGAAATAATAGAGACTACAAAAGCTGAAAAAACTCCAAAAGTAATTACCGGTCCCGCTATCTTAAACATATTGCCACCTACACCTAACACATATCCTTCACTTTGGTGTTCGATAGCAGCAGATGCAATAGAGTTGGCAAAACCAGTAACAGGAATAGCGGTTCCTGCTCCTGCAAATTGAGCTATATGATCATATACACCTAATCCAGTTAAGAGAACTGAAATCATTATAAGCACTGCTGAAGTAGGATTTCCCGCTGTTGTTTCAGTAAAGTTAAAATATTTTATAAACATAAATTGTAATCCCTGACCAAATGCACATATACTCCCTCCAACAATAAAAGCTTTTATACAATTTATCAAAGCTGGTCTTTTAGGCTCCCTTTCTTGAGCAAAACTTTGATACTGTTGTTGAGTAGGCGTCAGTTTTTTCTTCTTTTTACTCGACATTTAATATCACCCTCTATCGTAATAAATATGGCTTAAGTTTTTCCATCACATTTTTTAATTTGTTAGCATTATTTGTATACATAGCCTTTGCCTTTTGATTTTCAGTCTCCAATGCATAGGACATAAGATCAGCCTGAGCCTTTTCTATGTTGGCGTAAAGAAGTTCTCTTACATTAGATTGCGGAATTTCTATTATGTCATCAAAAAGATCTACATAAAGTTCTCCGCTAGAATCTACTTGCCCTATAAACACATTATCTAGAGTCACTCCAATATTTTCTAATTGTGCATTAAGCCATCCTTGGTTAAATCCCATGTTGCTTAAGGATTCATTAATTACATTTCCATCTAAAATTACTGTTTGAGGCGCACCTTGGGGTGAAACCTTTATTCCAAGATCATGTGGAGTTACCGGTTTTTTATCTGATTTTAAAACTACATTTATATCTCCTGTTGATTCCATTACTGCAAATTCTACATCTGCCAAATTAAAAGCATTTTTAGATCTCATTTCCCTCAAAAGATCTTCCCCTGAAAATCTTACTTGACTTAAATTATCTTCCATTACTTTGCCTTCTTTTACTAGGATTGTTTCCTTACCATTTATCAAATCATAAACAACTTTACTTTTCATTGATAAATAATCTAGTAACACAGGAAGGACAATCCATACAGCTAAAGCTACAATTCCAAAAGCCCAGTTTGAAATTATATTTACAGATACTAGAGAGACTAGAATTGCAATTACTGCATAATTTATAAAATTAAATGGTGTCATTTTACTGGTATATTTTTTGCCCATAATTTTTATTAAAATCAAAGTCAAAAAAAATAGACCTATAGATTTAAATAATACTATTAACCAAGTTTTCATATTTGCCTCCAATTAATTTCCTTTATATTGGGGTTCCTGAAATTCCACAACCCTTAATCTTCTTTCTAAATCTTGAACAACTTCATCGGTTGCTTTTAAAGCTTCCTTGTATGCAAGTTTAGCCTTTCTATCTTGAGTTTGTATGGAATACATTCTTAAGGTACTTTGAGTACTCTTTAAACTAACCAATGTCTGTTTAACTTTAGAACCAACTGTCAATGCACTCAACCTCCTCTACTTAAAAATTACTACTGTTTCTAGTTTTACGCTTATTTTTGTTTTTATTCGCAAATTAACTAAAAAAATACCAGAGCGCTTTAAACGCTCCGGTATTTTCTATTGGCAAACCTTGCCTGGGTTTAATATATTTTTAGGATCAAATGCTAATTTAATATTCTTCATTAATTCTATATAGTCATCACCATATTGTTCGAATAAATATGGTTTTTTAGCGTATCCTATTCCATGTTCTCCTGATACTAATCCGTTTAATTCAACAGACTTTTTATACATACATTCAAATACTTCACTTAATTTCTTTTCCCATTGTTCTTGTGTCATATCATCTCTTAATGCATATACGTGTAAATTACCATCTCCAGCATGTCCAAAGCTTCTAATTCTTATATCGAATTGTGCTTGAAGGTCATCTGTATATTTTATAAAATCTGCTACTTTATTTCTTGGAACAACAACGTCACATTCATCCATTTCTGTTGTTGTAGCCTTAACAGCTTCAAGGAATGCTCCTCTTGCTGACCATACAACTTCTTTTCTTTCATCTGTATCTGTAATATATACATCTAAAGCACCTTCTGCTAAGCAGATTTGAGCTACTTTGTCATAATCTTTTTCTATGTCTTCTTTGCTGTTACCATCGAAAGTTAAAAGCAAGTATGCATCTGATGAGTTATCTGGGAACTTCTTTCCTAAAAACTCTTCAGCAGCAAGTATAACTTCTCTTTGCATGAATTCTATGGCTGTTGGTATTGATTTTGATTTTATAATCTTTGGAACTGTATTTATCGCAGTTTCAAGATTTGGGAATGGTATAAGTAAGCTTATAGCTTTCTTTGGTAATGGTAATAACTTAAGTACAGCTTTTGTAATTATTCCCAAAGTTCCTTCTGATCCACAGATTAAATCTTTTATGCTGTAGCCCGAACTATTTTTTACTACTTTTCCACCAACTTCTATTACTTTTCCTGTCGGAAGTACTACTGTTAACCCTCTAACATAGTCTCTTGTAACACCATACTTAACAGCTCTCATTCCGCCTGCATTAGTATTGATATTTCCTCCTATAGTTGCTGATTTTTCACCTGGATCTGGTGGATAGAACAAATCATGTTCCTCAACATATTTACCTATTTCCATTAAAAGAACCCCTGGTTCTAATGTTAATGTTAAATTCTCTTCATCTATTTCTAGTATTCTATTCATTTTAGCTAAACTAATCATAATTCCACCATGTATTGCAACAGAAGCTCCAACTAATCCAGTTCCTGATCCTCTAGCTACTACTGGTATATTGTTTTCATAAGCATATGTCATTATTTTTGATACTTCTTCTGTACTTAAAGCCTCTACCAAAACTTCTGGCATTCTACTTATTCCACCTAATTCATCATGACTAAAATCTTCATTTATATCTTCTCCAGTAAATACTCTATCCTCACCTAGTAATTCCACTAAAAATTTAACATCTTTTTCATCAAGTTTTTTATATTCATTTTTACAATTACATGTCATTTTTCTTACCTCCAAACTTTTTAATCCTGTTTTCAACTTTAACTAAATAACTTTTAAGATTTTTCATTTAATCTAATTAAGCTATTCCTTTTCCTTCTTTTATATCGCTAATAAGTTTTGGAATTATTTCATATATATCTCCTACTATTCCATAGTGAGCTACATTAAATATTGATGCTTTAGGGTCCTTATTTATAGATATAATACATTCTGAGTTATTCATACCTGCTGCAAATTGAACTGCTCCAGATATTCCACAAGTTATGATTAATTTTGGTTTTACTGTTCTACCGCTTAATCCTATTTGCTTCTTTGCATCTGACCATCCTGCCTCAATTAGTGGTCTTGTCGTAGCTATTTGTGCTCCAAGTAAATCTGCTAATTCCTTTATCATAGCTAAATCTTTTTCAGCCTTTAACCCTCTACCTACTGCAACTATTACTTCTGCGTCAGATATGCTTGCTTCTACTACTTTCTTAGTTACTTTTAATACATTTATATTTGAACCAAGTTTTGATTTGTCCATATCTGCAACTGTAATTTTTCCTGAGGCCTCAGAGGATCTCTCTGGTGCATTCATAACCTTATATCTTACTGTGGCAAGCTGTGGTCTATTGTTTGGATTTATAATTTGAGCCATTATGTTACCACCAAAGGCAGGTCTTATTTGAACTAAGTCTGTGTTTTCCTTCATATCTAGAATTGTACAGTCTGCTGTAAGTCCAGTTTTAAATCTTGCCGCTACTCTTGGAGCAAGGGATCTTCCCACGGTTGTTGCTCCTACTAATAGTGTTGATGGTTTTACTTTGTTTATGAACTCTTCCATTGCAGCAGTATATGGTTCTATTGTGAAGTCTTTTAACTCTTCATAGTCATATACATATACTTCATCTACTCCATAGTGTAAAAGTTCTTCAGCTCTATCCTTTACATCATGTCCTACAAATACAGCATACACTGGATGGCTTATCTTAGCTGCCAGTTCTTTAGCTTTTCCTATTAATTCATATGTTACAGGGTGAATATCACCTTCTACATGATCTACATATACAGCTACGCCTCTCCATAAGCTTTTGTCTATAGCTTCTGTTTCTTCTTCAACAAACTCCATTACTCCAGCTGGTCCATTTTTAACACAAAGCTTACACATTTTACAGCCTGCATTAACTTCTATTTTTCCACCCTTATCTTCTATTGCTCCAAAAGGACATATACTTACTAATTCTTCTATAATTGAAGGAGTTAACTTCTCCTGATTTACAACTAATTTACCCACTTTTCCATTCCTCCTAGCTTTTTACTACATTAATTGATACTCTAATTTTAAAATCTACTTAGATGAATTTTAATTCTTTAAGTTTTAGACTTAATTTTTCTGAAAGTTCTTCCCCTGTTCCATTCCACATTTCTTTATCGGTGTTAACAGCTGGTGGAAATATTCTTTCAACCTGTGTTGGTGATCCATTTAATCCATATCTCTTTTCATCTTGATCTTCAAAGTCTTTTAGGCTTAACATTTTAATTTCTCTATCCTTAGTTTCTAATTTCTTTCTATAGGATGGAAGTCTTGGTTGGAAAATATCCTTTTCTACTGTTAGTAGACATGGGAATTTTATTTCTGCTACCTCTATAGTATTTGGCATATCCATTTCAACAACCATAGCATCATTTTTTATATCTTCTATCTTTATAACATTTGCTATATGTGGAATTCCTAAATACTCTGCCATTTCTGGTCCTACTTGTGCTGTATCTCCATCAGTTGTTTGTTTTCCACATAATATTAGATCTATATTTCCCATTTGCTTAACACCTTGGGATATTGTATAAGATGTTGCAAGGACGTCTGCTCCTGCAAACTTTCTATCTGAAAGAAGTACTCCTTCATCTGCCCCCATCATGTATGCTTCTTTTATTACCTCAGTTGCTTGTGGTGGTCCCATAGTTATTACTTTAATAGTACCACCCTTTTGTTCTTTTATTTTTAGCGCTGTTTCTAAAGCATATAGGTCATATGGATTCATCTTTGAATCTACTCCATCTCTTTTTAACACACCTGTAACTGGATCTACTTCTACTTTTGTAGTTCCTGGCACTTGTTTAATACATACTAATATATCCATATTTATACCTCCAAATTTTTATTATCTATTAATTAACTTTTAAATAGTTTATCTAACTATAACTGACACTCCATCAGGAATAACTGCCACTTTAGCATCCATGCCTTTTAATTCGTAAGCTCTTTTTAGTGCTTCTTCAAAAGTATAAGCATGTTCCATGTGCATATTTTTTATCATTTGAGGGTCACACATATCAGTTACTAATATAATTGTATATTTATCAAGCATTCTAGCTAGTATCTGGAATTCCCATTGATCTGGAACAGTTTCATTTCTTGGCACTTTAGCTATTCTATCTAAAAGCGCTCTAGGTGATTCTGCATTAGCTAAGTTATCATGGAAAGACTGTCCACCATGTCCATCATTACAAGCGGATACCATAATTATTACTCCACCTTCATTACAAGTTGCTTCTGCAGCAGTCATACCTTTAACAGACTGATACATATTTTGGTCTAGAGGATATCCTCCATTAGTTGAGATTGCAATATCAGCATCTACTTTATCAACCTTTGAAAGTTCTAATACAAATTGGCAACCTTTCTGATGAGCAAACTGACTGTGACCTGCTACCGCATTAATAATTTTCTTTTCACTATTAATTACTACATTAAGAATAAAAGCAAGTTTTGATTTTTCAGCTGCATAAAGCATATCTCTGTGTATTGGGTTATTTTCAAGTATTCCTGTTCTAGCATATGGACTTGCTATAAACTCACCACAGTGATTTGCCATAACTGTAGTTGCTGATGCAATTCCTGGAAGTACACTCTTTCTTCCACCGGAGAATCCAGCAAAGAAGTGAGCTTCTATAAATCCTTCAGCTATTAATAATTCTGTTTCAACAGCTAATTTATTTATTATAAGTTCTCCACCGGAAGGAAGAATTCCCACTTTAACTAAAGAACTGTCATCAAAGGCATCATGAACTATTATATTTTCATTTTTAACTATTTCTTCACCAAACTTATTTACAAGTTCTTCATGAGTAGTTGCTCTGTGAAAGCCTGTTGCAATAAGAATTTTTATATCTATATCAGGATTAACTGATCTTATTCTTCTTAAAAGTATAGGCATTGTGATTTTACTTGGAACTGGTCTTGTATGATCGCTAGTTATAATCACCATATTCTTTTTGCCTTCTACTAAAGTTTCCAAACTTTCACTTTCAATTGGATTGTCCAAAGCTTTTTCAACAATTTCTTCTTGAGATAATATTGGCTTAAATTCCTCAGCTTTTGACTCTAATATGCCAACTAGATTTTTATCTGCAATTTCTATTTCAAGCATTTTCTTATGATATGGTATTTTTATTTTTGTCATCTGGAATTACCTCCCTGTCATTAAGTATTAAAATCTAAATATTAGTTCCGTAAAGTAAGCTATAACTCCTAAAACTATTACATATATACTATACAGAATTTTAATGTTTAGTTTAGTATATTATCTTCTGCACATGAAAGCGAGAATGAATTTAATCCTAAAAATTTAGATGTCTCTACTTGAAGTGGTCCAAATAAATTTATTTATTTTTTGGTAGTATGGTCTGACCACTTTTGTTGAATTTATAATATCATAAATTTTAGAACATTTCTATAATAGTTATTTCGTTAACAGTGCAGTTAAATTTTTCACTTGTAACGTTTACACTGGTTTTACACAACTTGTCGAATTCTTGATAAATTAAATTTTTTTATAATTTCTATTTTAAAATTTCAAAGTTACCAATTATGGTTATTTTATTAACAAATTATAAGTTACTTTAATTTTTTTAATTGTATTATTCTTGAGTTTTTGAATAAACTTATTTAATAAACATATTTTTACCTTAGACAATTATTTGATTACTCAGATATTTAAAGCAATTATTTAAGGGTTAAGTTAAAATATACTTTAAGGAATTATTATTTATACTATATGCCTCTAGTTGCAACTATAAACACACTACTGGTATTATGGTATTACCAGTTATGTGTTTATAGTATCATAAATGAAATATCATTGTACTATATTTCAATATATTTTTACAGTTATTAGTCGGTTTCACAAAAGTGGTGGTCGAACCTATTTTCATACTTCAGCTCTGACTTAGTCATAATAATCATTCTTTTCTAACTTTTTCATTTTTTATTATTCTATAATGTTCCTAAAAAACATATGATACCAGCAATAACTACATAACATATAAAATATTTAAACACACTTCCTAAAATTTTACTTTCTGAACCAGATTGTTTAATTGCACTTGCACCAATGGCAATACTTTGAGGACAAATCATCTTTCCGATACCTGCTCCTAGAACGTTTGCTGATGCCATCCATGCTGGAGAAAGTCCAAGATTTTTCGCTGTTTCTGCTTGTAATCCTCCAAATAAAACACTTGTTGATGTACCTGAACCAGTAACAAATCCTCCAATAGCTCCGATTAATGGGGCGAATAACGGATATGCTGATCCAGTAACTGCAACTAGGAATTTTGCAGTGTCTGAAATCATTCCACTATAGCCCATTGTCTTCGCTACTGACATAACGCAACAGATTGTAACGATTGTTTTCCAGTTTGCTTTTAATGTAGCAACCAATACATCAAACATCGTTGATACTTTGGCACCCTGAACAAGGCCCCCAATAATTGCAGCAACAAAAATTATAACACCTGGTGTATTAATCCAACTAAAAGTCAGTTTACTTCCGCCTTTACCAGCATATACAACAACAACGCTTTTGATTGGTGCAATCAACTTGTTAACTGATGGAAATAAAGTTGATGTAAACAGTAACATTATGAATATTAAAATAAATGGGCACCATGCTTGTAATGCTTTACCAAATGATATAGCTTCTTCTTTATTCTGAGTTACTGATGCAGCTATCTCTTCATTTGTAACCTGAGCTTCAATGGAATACTCAGCTTGAGGTTTTTTATTAAATACTTTTGATGCGATAACTGTACATATCATACAACAAATAGAACCTACTATATCTGGCAATTCTGCTCCAATTACTGTTCCTGCAATATACCAAGGTAGTACAAATGATGCTGAAGAAACTAATGTAACAGCGAAAGCTCCCTTTAATGCCTTTATTCCACCACCTACAATGCATACCATAATAAACGGACTAATAAAGCAAAGAATTACTTCAATAATTACTGTATTTGCTGCCAATACTGCAGATGGAACTCCTGTTATTGATGAAAGTGTCACCAAAGGTATTCCAACTGATCCAAATGCAGTTGGTGTACTATTAGCAACCAAACATGCTAGAACTGCCGAAAATGGATTTACTCCAACACCAAAGAGCATAGATGCTGGAATAGCAACTGCTGTACCGAATCCAGCCATTCCTTCCATAAAGTTACCGAATCCCCATCCAATAAGTAATACTAAAACTCTTTTATCAATAGAGACTCCGGCCAACATTTTTTTTATGGATTCCATTGCACCTGTACGTAAAGTCAAATTATACGCAAACAAAGCTGCAACAATAACTAAACAAATTGGCCACAAGGCGTTGAGTATACCCTCTAATACCGCTGATGCAGCATAAACTGCATTTAGTTTCCAGAAACCAATAGCTAAAACTAAAGTAAGAACAAGCGCAATAGAAGTAGCTTTGTGAGCTGGCATTTTTAACCTACTCAATGCAACTATCAGCCAAATAATTGGTAATACTGCTACTAAAAATTTTACAAATAACATTCCTTTTCCCCCTTATTTTAATCTTTTCATGGAACTACCTTTTTATCAATTACTACTACCATTTGTATTGTGATTATATAAATTTCTCTTTGTTAATTTAATACTATTTTTTATAATTTTGTTTCTATTCCTAATCTAAGGAATGAAAACCCTTACTTTGACTTTACTTTTTTCATTTGCTCCATAACAGCACTTACTGCTAGTGTAGCATCTTTCTCTTGAATTTTGATACCAGCCTCTTTATTAGGAGGTTCAACATATTCAATGCAACATACTTTTACTTGTTTTACCTCTCCAATTTTTGCTGATGAAATTCCATGACATTATCTTTAAAAACGATTTCAATCGTACTACAAAGCCTGTTCCCAATTTTTCACCAAGCACTGCTCGTACATGACCAGTAATTTCATCTGTAGATTCCTTACTACAAAGAATTAAATAAAATTTTTCATATCTTTGTCCAAATGGATTTCAACAGAATCATCTGGAACCTGTTTTACACATAACAGAATTTCATATTTTCACTCTCCTTTACATTTTTACATTATTAGACTATTTTTTGATAGAATCATTATGTATTTAATTTTTGTAAATTACCATTTTATAATTTTTGGTCTCATAAAGTATGCTACAACTCCTAAAACTATTACATATACTATACAGAATTATAATGTTACATTTAGTATCTTACTTTCTGCACCTGCAAGTCCTGTAGCTACTGCTATACTTTGAGGTGATATCATCCTACCAGCTGTAGCTCCACCTGTATTTGCTGCTGCAAGCCAGAATGAATCTAATCCTAAGGATTTAGCTTCCTCTACTTGAAGCTGTCCAAATAAATTGATTTATTTTTTGGTAATATGGTATGACCATCAATCATCAAATTCATAGTATCACACAATTTGGAATGTTTCTACTATAGTTATTTCCTTAACATTACAGTTAAAATTTTCACCTATAACGTTTACATTGGTATTTCAATGCTTATACAATTTTCCGTAAATTGAAATTTTTTTAATTTTTTGTTTAGTATTTTTTATTTTGTCAATTGAGGTTATTTTATTAACAAGTTATAAGTTAATCTCGTGATTTGAGCTGTACTATCCTTGAATTTTCTAGTGTATTTATTTAAGATACATTCCTTAAACTTTAATAATTATTCAACTATCCAAATAATTGAAATTATTACATGCTTATTTAGGGGTTGAATCTAAAATGTACTTCGAGGAATTATGATTAATTTGTCCTATATATCTATACTTTTAACTTTAGATATTCAAGTGATATTGTGGTCTTACCAGTTATACATTATGTTGTCACACAATTTAAAATATATCTACAATTGTCGTAAGAATAGCATATGAATCCAATATAAATTATGAATAACACCTCATATATTCTCTAAATTTTTCATATATAGCGTTTATTTCTTATCAAATCTATTTAGGTTTCACTTCCTGTGTTTACATATTTAAATCTGGGGTTTTTATTAGATATGAATTTTATAACCTTATTTTTTGGTAAATCGTTATTTTTCTTGATATTGTTTTAACATTACAAAAATGCAGAAAAGGCCTACCACAGTGTGAAGATAGGCCTTTTTGCTATAATTAATTTACTTCATCATGTATTCATTTGCAAAGTCAAGATGCTTTCTCATAGCTTCTGCTGCTTTTTTTGAGTTGCGAATTTTAAGAGCTTCATAAATATCTTCATGTTGCTTAAGTAGAAGTTCCTTATTTTGTTCAGCTGTAAGTATTTTTTTTCGTGCGTCCTCTATAAATGAATCTATTAATGAAGAGATCGCATTTAATATATTAACTATTATAAAGTTTTTTGAAGCTCTTGCAATTTCATAATGAAATTTTTTGTCTATTTTTACGTTATCATTTTCATCCGTTGTACTTCTAAGTGCTTTTATCAATATATCTAAATTCTCTAGCTCTTCTTTTGTTATTTTCTGTGCAGCCATAGCAGCTGTCTCTACCTCTATAATCTTTCTTACTTCTATAATTTCCTCAGGACTACCCTCTTGAAGCATAAACATTATTGATAAAGGTTCAAATAAACTATTCTCCGGATTTTCCTTTATATAATTCCCTTCACCTTGTTTACATTCAATTAGTCCTATAATTTGAAGTGCTCTTAATGCTTCTCTTATTGATGTTCTACTTACTTGTAGATGTTCTACCAGTTCTCTTTCTGAAGGAAGCTTATCTCCTTTTTTTAGAGTACCATTTGAAATCATATCTTTGATTTGATCTATTACTTGTTCATAAACCTTTGTATTTTTTATTGGACTAAACATTAATCAAACTCCTTATTAATCCATAATTTAATTATTCTGTGGTTTCATCTAATATATTACTATTAACTACACTATTCCAATTAACATATATGTGAAATAAACTTACTACATCTTGCTGATTATATAAAAGTATTTTTTCTTTTTTATCTTCTGGCATTCTTGATATATAATCACTATCTTTAATAATCTTGCTAAAAGTCTTTGCAAGGTTAGATCCGCTAATAAGCTCACTATCTCTAAAAATACTAAATTTTCTTTCAAGTGCCTTTAGGCCAATAGGTTCCCGTTTTTCCTTTTCATATTGTTTTTGTAAATCAAGATGAAAAAAATGTTCATTTATATCAAAGTCTATTTTATACTTCTCAAATAAATAGTTAATTACTGTAAAATCATTATTGCCTGAAAAAGTTATTATATACCTTTTATTATATTTTTCGTACATAAGTTTAAAATAGTCTCTAGCAAGTTTTAATATACTTTTTATATCATTTTTATTTTCAATCATATACTGAGTAACTTCTAGCTTATTTTCTTTCATGTCAAAATAACAACATCCAAAAACCCCTATACATATAGGTTTTTTGTATATATAATGCTCTAAGTCAAAAAACAAGGCATCCTTAAACAAATGACTGTTTCCTTCTATTGTAAGCAAATTCTGTTCTTCTACAGTGCTCACGTTTACAGTTTCATGTCTTTCTATCACTATACCACTCTTTTCCAATTAATTATGCAAAATTCTCTGCTGTAATATTATATCATTTTTTATTATATATTCACATACATATATAAATTAAAGTGTAACTTAAATCTAGAAACTATTAATACATTCTGGCTTAAGATTGTATACTACATCCTTTCTTTCAACTACTATTTGTATCCTTTTATTAAGCTCTTCATCATTCAATACCTTTTTTAGAATTTCATTTGTTGGATTTACGCATATAGGATATTTAACCATACTAAACATAGAAAAATCTCCTGCAGTGTCTCCATAGGCATAACTTTCATTAATATCAATTTGGTACTTATCTACTACCTCATTAATAGCCTTCTTTTTACTCTCACTATCCCACATAGGTGTTACATCACCGGTATATATATCATTCTCGTCTAAAACATATGCCGCACCTCTATAGTCGTCAAACCCGTACTTGATAGACATTTCCCTTACTAATTCGATAGGACTTCCTGAAATTGTTATTACTTTATGGCCTTTTTCTTTGTGCCATTTTATTCTGTCTCTTGTATAAGTATAAACTCTATCTCCCTTTTGAGATATTACATTTTTAGCTATAAATTCAATTTGTGACTTATGAAGTCCTTTGATAGCTTCAATGTATATGTCAGCCATCTTTAATAGGTAGTTATCATAATTTCCCTGTCTTTTATCCCACCTGTCATACTCTGGTTTAACTTCCTTATACCATCTATCAGAGGGAATTATCTCATACTTTACTAATTTTTTAAATACTTCTGCTATTAATCCTTCTCTATATAAGGTTCCATCTATATCAAAAAAAGCTGCTATGTTCATCTTACTCCTCCTTTAAAATAAAAACTTATATTCATTAATTCAAAACATATTTGGGATTTTATTGTGTTAACTATAATATATGCAATTATGATATAAAGATTGCAATCATAAATTATATTAATTCTTATACTAACCCTCTTTTTTAAATAATAACACATATTGGCTTATTTTAACACATCATTCTTGACAAGCCCTAGCAAAGATGATATTATTAAATTAAATAAATGATAATGATTTTCATTACGAGGTGGTAATATGTGTATTTGTGATTTAAAACCAGGTGAAAAAGCTTTAATAGATTATATTTGCGGAGATGAAAAGTTAGCAAAACGACTTCTTGCTCTCGGTTGTATAGAAGGAACTGAAGTTGCTTATAAAGCATCTGCTCCCTTTGGTGATCCTATTATTATAAATCTACGAGGCTTCAATTTAGCTATTAGAAAAAAAGATGCAAAAAATATTTTTGTTAAAAATGATTAATTTCAAAATTTTATTTACACAGGAGGACTTTTATGATTACAGCAGCTTTGTTAGGTAATCCAAATGTAGGAAAAACTTCTCTTTTTAATATTTTAACTGGCTCTAACCAATACGTGGGCAACTGGCCTGGTGTTACTGTTGATAAAAAAGAAGGTTTTTTAGACAGTTCTATAAGAATTGTAGACCTACCAGGAATTTATGCAATGGATACATATTCTAATGAGGAAAAAGTAGCAAAGGAATTTTTACTCAATGGTAATGCAGACGTAGTAATAAATATAGTCGATGCATCTAATCTGGATAGAAATCTTTATCTTTCAACTCAATTGAAAGAGTTTAATAAACCGATAATTTTAGTTTTGAATATGGTTGATGTAGCAGAATCAAAAGGTATGCAAATAGATTATTCACGATTATCTAAGGAATTAAATGTTATGGTTGTTCCAATAGTAGCTTCCAAAAACAGAGGTATCGATGAACTTAAAAGAATACTTCAGGGAGGTGATTTTTTAAGTTCTTCAATTGAGAATGGATGTCATTTTCAGAACGAAAAAGAGACTTATAATTATATAAGTAGTATTTTAAGTAAATGCTTAAAGTATACAAAAAAGGATTCTATTTCAATCTCAGAAAAAATAGATAAAATTGTACTTAATAAATATTTAGCTTACCCAATGTTTTTGGCAATTTTATTTTTGATTTTTAAGTTTACTTTCAGTTGGGTAGGACAACCTTTAGCAGATATTTTTAGCGATTTTATGGATTCTAGCTTTATACCTTACTTGAAGGAGCTTCTAGCGAACACTGCTCCTTGGTTTAGCTCATTATTAGTTGATGGAATAGTTGCTGGAGTAGGTTCTGTTATCGTGTTTTTGCCAGTTATACTAGCACTATTTTTAGGAATTTCTATACTTGAAGATAGTGGTTATATGGCAAGAGCGGCTCTAATGATGGACAAGGTAATGAGAAGAATTGGTTTATCCGGAAAGGCATTTATTCCACTTATAATAAGCTTTGGATGCTCAGTTCCAGGAATCATGTCTGCAAGGACATTAGAAAGCGAAAGGGATAGAAAACTTACAGCTCTTTTATCTCCGCTTATGTCCTGCAATGCTAGACTTCCTGTATATGCAGCTTTTATATCTGCTTTTTTCCCTGAACATGCAGTTGGTGTAATTATTTCACTGTACTCTATTGGAATATTGACTGCTTTTATAATAGGACTTTTGTTTAAAAATACATTGTTTAAAAAGGACGAAGAACCTTTTATAATAGAACTTCCAGAATATAAACTACCTGAGTTTAAAAATCTTATGATTCATACATGGGATAAAGGAAAGGGCTTCTTAAAGAAGGCTGGAACAATAATTTTTTCAGTATCAGTTATTGTTTGGTTTTTATCTAATTTTAATTTTTCAGGAATGACTGAAATGAACAACAGTATACTTGCTTCTATTGGAAAATTAATAAGTCCAATTTTTCAACCTCTTGGTTTTGGTTCTTGGGAAAACTCTGTTTCCTTGCTAACTGGACTTATGGCTAAGGAAGTAGTTCTTGGTACTATGGGCGTTATTTATGGAGGAGATTTAAATGTAACACTATTAAATCACTTCACACCAATTTCAGCTTATGCTTTCTTAGTTTTTGTATTATTATATACTCCGTGTATATCTGCTGTAGCTGCAATGAAAAAAGAGTACGGAAATAATATGGCTATATTTTCTGTACTATATCAGTTTGGTCTTGCATGGATTGTATCCTTTATAGTATTTAGAATTGGATCTTTATTTTAAGGTTGGGAGGTTTTAAAATGTCTTTTGAAATTATAGTAACTTCAATTATAGTTATGTCTGCAGTTTATATATTTTATAAGAACATAAAGAAAAAGTCAGCTGGTAAATGTGATTGCGGTTCTTGTTCTAGTCACTGTTCTAGTTACAAGAAAACACCTTAAATAGAATAAGATTTTAACTAAAACTCAAGTACTTAATAATACTTGAGTTTTTCTATGTTTAAAACTAATTTTTATCTAAATTATTCTATTCATTTGTTGTACTTTTCTATAATATAATCCATTATATCTTCAATAGTAACTATTCCGACAATAACACCTTCATCAATAATAGGAACTGCTATTATATCATTTTGTCTTAGTCTTTTTGCAATATCTAAGATATCTTCGCTTATAGACGCTGTGATAACTTCTTTTGTCATAACCCAATCTACAGGGCAAGTTTCATAATGACCTTCCTCCATTAGAAACCTATATATATCAGCTTTAACTATCATACCTACAAGCTTTCCGTCATCATCTACTACTGGGGCCCCGTTTATTTTATTGTCATTCATTATATCAATGGCTTTACTTAATGTATCTTCTATTTTTAATTTTATTATATTTGAATGCATAATTTTACTAATCATAACTATCCTCCCTTTTTTAATTCTATTATACTTTAAATTCAACTTAAAGTCTAAATGTTTTTAATTAGCAAAATATTTAATAATTATGTCTTTAAGTATACATAAGACTTATTTTTTTACTTATCTATGAAAATCATGCTATAATAAACAATAGTTATTAACACTAAACTCTGCTAATAACTATTGTTTATTATATTTGTCATTTCTTCACAGTCTCTATATCCTTTTAAAATTTGATCTATTATTCTAGCTGCTGCTTTCTTAGATATTCGCTCCAAATCAGCATTTAATTGTAATTCGTTTTTCTTTAATAGACTTTTTAAATATTTTAGTTGTTTATCCGTTATACCATCTTCCCTAATTAGGTTGTGGTTATTTTCAACTTTATAAATAAATTCATGTATCTTTGGAAGATTTAAAACATCTTCGTAATTATGAAGCATTATTGTTTCCTTTAATGCTTGTTCATAAGTAACTAAGAATTCTTCATACAAATCTACACTTATTCCTCCATCAATTTTATCTTCCCTTTGGATTCCAATATGTTTTTCAACACTTTTAAGATTACACCTTTCCATACCAAGTTGTTTATAGTACGGTCTAATACGCCTGTATAAGTCAATATGATGCTTTGGAGCTTCAAAGAATATATTATGTTTCTCCATCCTTTTCTTTATAAAGGGTTCATCAAAGGCTATACCATTATAT
This sequence comes from Clostridium magnum DSM 2767, assembly GCF_001623875.1. Taxonomy (GTDB): domain Bacteria; phylum Bacillota; class Clostridia; order Clostridiales; family Clostridiaceae; genus Clostridium_AM; species Clostridium_AM magnum. The sequence continues at coordinate 121,072 of NZ_LWAE01000003.1, forward strand.
GAACACCACATACTATACTTTTTTAAATCTGCTTCAAATTCACTTAAAATATCCTTCTCATCTTCTAAAGATTCGGCAAAGTATTGTTTAATATAAAAATTATTATAATCTATAAATCTACCTAGAGATATTAATATTAAACTATCTTCTTCCCTATCAAAACCAGTTGTTTCTATATCAAAATATGCTATATCCATCATACTATAGCAATCAAATACATCATCCTGTATGTCTAGTAGGTCATTATATTCTTTTATAAACATTCAAAGTCCCCCAAACAATTGTTAATAAAAGTTCTTTTTTGTAAAATCAAATTTTGATTTTACTCCTTAGCCATCTATATAAAAATAGGAGTATAATAATATTATATAACAAAGGAATTAGTTTGAAAACGGAAAATACCATAAAGTGGCAATGAATACAAATTCATTGCCACTTTTAATAATCAAATCTACATCTTTTCAACTACTTCAAGGCCAATTAACTTTAATCCATTCTTTATTACCTGACAAGTAGCTTCTACAAGTTTCAATCTAGCTTTCTTTGTTTCTTCGTCCTGTGAATTTATTATATTATGAGCATTATAGAATTTATTAAAACCTTTAGCTACTTCTATTATATATCTTGTCACCATAAAAGGTTCTAGTCTATCTATAGCGTCTAATATAGCCTTATTAAAGCCCTCAAGTGATTTTATAAGTTCAAATTCTTCTATAGAATTTAATTTACTATAATCTACGTCGCCAGTTATTTCTCCTGCTTTTCTTAGTATACTCTTACCTCTTGCATAACTGTATTGTACATATGGACCTGTTTCACCATCAAAACTTAGCATTTCTTTCCAATCAAATACTATATCTTTTTCTCTATTATTTTTCAAGTAAGTAAATACTACAGCTCCTATGCCTATCTTTTTAGCAGTTTCTTCTTTATTCTCAAGATCTGGATTCTTTTCATTTATTACTTCTAATATTTTTTCTATTGATTCATTCAACAAGTCTTCAAGGAATATAACATCCCCTTTTCTTGTTGATAACTTCTTATCAGCAAATCTTACAAGTCCGAAGGCTACATGCTTGCATGAATCTGCCCAATCATGTCCCATAAGCTTTAATGTAGTAAACAATTGTTTAAAATGAAGACTTTGGTCCATTCCAACTACATATATGCTCTTTGCAAAATCATAGTTTTTCTTTCTATAAGTTGCTGCAGCCAAATCACGTGTTGCATAAATAGTTGCTCCGTCAGCTTTTTTTATAATACATGGTGGCATATTGTATTCATCAAGCATTACAACCTTTGCGCCATTACTTTCTACAAGTATACCCTTATCATCTATTTCCTGAATTACATCATCCATTTTATCATTATAGAAGCTTTCACCAGCATAGGAATCGAATTCTACTCCAAGCATTTCATAAACATTTTTAAATTCCTTTAAACTTAGATCTTTAAATCTCTGCCAAAGCTTAACTTCTTCTTCACATCCATCTTCTAGCTTTTTAAAGTACATTCTGCCTTCATCTTCCAAGGATGGATCTTTTTCTGCTTCATCATGGAATTTAACATATATTCTTAGTAATTCTTTTATAGGGTCCTTTTCTAAAGCTTCATCATCACACCATTTTTTATAGGCAGATATAAGCTTTCCAAACTGAGTACCCCAGTCTCCTAAATGATTAATACCTATACAGTTATATCCTTGGGAGGATAATATTTGATATAGTGAATTTCCTATAGCAGTACTAAATAAATGACCTACATGGAAAGGTTTTGCAATATTAGGTGATGAATAGTCTATTGTTATGTTTTTTCCTTTTCCTATTTCTGAGGAACCGTATTTATCTCCCTTGGAAATAACTTTTTCGATAGTGTTTTTTGTAAATGCTAACTTATCTACGAAAAAGTTTAAATATGGTCCTAAGTTTTCTACCTTTTCAAAACCATCCTGATTTACTTTTTCTTTTATGTCTTGAGCAATCATGTTTGGTGCTTTTCTTAAAGTCTTTGATAGTTGAAAACAAGGGAAAGCATAATCACCCATACGGGACTGTGGTGGTATTTCTATAAGCTTCTCGATAGTTTCTAATTCCAAATCTACATTTTCTTTTATTCTTTCAGCAACTAATTTTTTGTAATCCATATTCAAACCTCCAGTTAATTCTCGGGAATTGATATTTTTAAAAGGTAAGTAAACAATTACTCTTTTTATATCCCAAATTAATTATTATAATTATAAAAACCCGTCTCTAATATATAGAGACGGGAATATATCCGTGGTACCACTCTTGTTGACAAGGCCATTATACCAAGTCCACTCAAAACTTTAACGCAGTTAACGGCTTGCTTGTGATTTAATGAATGCATCATTATACCTTTTTCGCAAGCTTCTCCAAGGCTCTCTTCCTTTTTAGCTTCCTCACAGGCTTCCACCATCCCTGCTCGCTTATGTGTTATTGTTGAGGTTTGTTAAAAAGTACTCTTCTTTTCAATGAATTTACTTTATGATTTACAATTCATTATATTACTTGTTTTTATTTTTTGTCAATACTTTTGCTAAATATTTTCAAAGAATAACAAGTTCAATATACTATCATACTACCTTGTTATTCTTTGAGTAGATCACATAGAAACTACATTCTCATTTATAGTAGTTATTTCAGCTTTACGACCATTATATATTGATGAATTATCAGGAACTTTTACATTATATGATTCTGTGCTAGGATATATAAATTTATGCAATTCTATTGCAGTTTCTTTTAAGTTTGGAATTAAAACAGACATTCCTTTAATATAAGTGTCTTTATAACAATTATCAACTGGAAGCCTTAATGTATCAGGCGTATAACTATCAAAATTGTAGACAGTATATCCAAGTTTTAATACTGAACCAAATGAAATATCTGTTTTCACATAAGGTGAAATAGTAGAATATATGGAAGGAAGTTTTGTAGTATTCACTTCTTTTAATTTTGATAGTAGAAGTGATAACACCCTTCTTTGTCTTTCAGTTCTTTCATAATCACTATTTCCGACTTTTCTTATTCTGCAATATGATAGTGCTTGTTGTCCATTTAGAAACTGCATACCTTCTTTGTTTATAACAGTAGACTTACTTCCATTAACTTCTTCTATATACTTATTAATCTCATTAACCTCATGTTTTTTAACATCTAATTCTATTCCTCCCACCTTATCAATCAATGACTGAAAACCTTGAAAATCAATAGACGCATAATAATCTATATTTAGATCAAAATTATATCTTATAGTCTTTTTCAATAATTCTATACCACCAATTTGAAAAGCAGAATTAATTTTATTGTAACCTTTTCCTGGTATCTCAACATACATATCTCTCATTAATGAAGTTAGTTTAACTTTTTTTGTATTAGGATCAATAGTTGCAATTATTATAGTATCTGTCTTACTATCTTCATAATCCCCTCTAGTGTCTACTCCAACAAGAAGGATATTTTTAATATTTGTTTCTGTTTCATAATTTTTTTCTTCAACTTCTGGTGCTTCACTGGTATCTTCTTTAGAAGTTTCATTTTTAACAAGATCACTATTATATTTATATTTAGCAAATGAATATGAACCTGTAAATATCATACCTATTAATAAAATTATTGATAAAATCCATATTGCCACTTTCTTAATTTTACTCATAACACAGTCCTCCTAATATTCTTTTTCCACATTAAAAAAAAAATAACCACGAAATTTAATTTTCGCAGCTAATAATATTAACCAAATAACCCAAGGAATTTCTTTTTTGTTTCAGTGTTGGTTGTAGTTGACTATGTAGATTGATTAAAATCAAATCATTATCATATTTTTATCTTAGACTAGTGCTATTTTTAAAGTTTTAATTAATAAAGTAATTTTAAACGTTGCCAAGAAAATGATATAAGATGTACAATATATTATAGTATACTTAATTGTAAAAACTTAATAAAAACGGGGTGTTATTATGAATATCGAAATTAAACAAGGAGTTAAAGAGTATCTAAATAAAAGAAATGTTCAAGATATTTATATAAAAATGGACAATAGAGGAGGCTGCTGCTCAGGACCAGTTTACGTTCCTGTGGTCAAGGTTGGAAAACCATCTTATATCAATATGTATGACTTTTTCATAAAAGATGAAATTACAGTTTACGTTCCTAAAAAAATGAATAACGAAGAAATTAAAGATATTACAATTAAGCTTCGCAATATTTTAGGTTATAAGTCCTTAATTGTAAATGGTGTACTTGCATATAAAGAAAAAAATTGGGAAAAGAAAAAATATTAATATATTCAAAACCCTCCACGATATTACAGAAACTTTTTGCTTCTGTTATCGTAGAGAGTTTTTTGTTTATATATTTGGTTATACAAGTTTTTTTGTTGATAAAACAATCTCTTCTCCCTTTGCAGTAGTTTCCTCTATTGTAGCTGAAATAGTTTGAATAGAACTAGTAATACTATCTATCTTACTAGCTAAATTATCCGAAACATCCAATATCTTACCAACTAAATTAATCATTACATCCTCATCTTTTTTAGTTGATGTGGCAACATTTTTAGATTGTTCCGCTAACTTTTTAACCTCTTCAGCAACAACTGCAAATCCTTTACCTTCTTCTCCTGCTCGAGCAGCTTCGATAGAAGCATTTAACGAAAGAAGACTTGTTTGTCCTGCTATATTTACAATTTCTCTAGAAGCGTTAGAAAAATGTTCAACGCTATTTTTCATTTCATCTACTCCATTTTTAAGTAAATTTGAAGTATTAATTATTTCTTCCAATTCTTTAGATATATTTTGAATAGCGATAGAGCTTTCCTCACTTCCTTTAGCTACCTCATCTATAGATAGTGCAATTTCTTTAACATAATTATTTAAATTTCTAGCCTTCTCTTCCCTTTCTTTATTCATTATTTCAATATCATCTAGTGCTTTCTGTATTTGATAGTTCTTTTCTTCAAGCTTCCTATTTTCAACTTCAATAGCCTTTTTTATATAGTACATACAATTTTCCTTCATATTTATATCATTGAAAATTGTTTTAGCCATATTATTACATGTATCATAACCACAAGCAGAACAATTTAATTCCCTATCTTCATCTGTATATTTTAACATATCATTAAAAATATTATTATAATCTGAAGCAGAAGGTTCTTTAATCTGATGGATTTCTTCTTTTGAATACGCCCTTATAAAATCATCTAATCTTAACTTTTTATCAAAATACCCATCTATAGCTCGTATTCTGTTTTTAAACATATTTTCTTTTTCCTGAAGCTTTTCTTCTTTAAATTTCAAAAATTTGTGTTCTATATCATAATCATTTAGTCCATCTACACATGCAGTTCCTTGGTTACACCCTTTAGAACAATTTAGTATATCTACAACATTAGGTATTTGTTTACCTTTTTTTGCATAATCATTATATATATCTAAGTAGTTTTTAAATTCATTAGGACCTTCAACTTGTTTTACTCGCAAGTTCTTTCTTCTAGCTTCAATATTTGACTTTAATCCACCAGGGATACTGTATACGCATCCTAGACTGGAAGGAATATTATCAAAATCCACTTCATTATATTTGCTAATATCTATATTGTGTTCTTTGATATAATTCATTAATTTCTTAAAAGTAACGTTATATGTTATTAGACTTTTAGTATTCTTATCATTAATTTCAACTATTTTGCCTATACATGGCGATAAAAAAGCTATAGAATCTATCATATTGGTATAATTTTTAAGATATATAGCAGTACACATAATAGGACTATGAATAGGTGCTAGATATTCAATTAAATCATGCTTATATTTCTCAATATAGTTAACGACTACAGAACAAGGTTGTGCTATTAAGGATTTAATGTTATTTTCTTTAATATATTTTAGATACGCCCATGTAGTTATGTCTGCACCAAAAGATACATCGTATATACCGTTTACTTTTAAGTTTTTTAAATATCCTAGTATTCTTTTATAATCCCAAAAGTTAGCTCTTATTGCTGGTGCTACAATTACGCTTATTGGTTTTCCATTATTTAGATCAGCAAAAAATCTTTCGGTATCGTCTTCAAAATACCTAGCCTTATGTTGACATACTTCAATGCATTTTCCACAACTTATACATTTTACTTCATCTACAACTACTTTGCTTTCATTATTTTCATCTATAAAAGAAATATTCGCACCAAGTATTGGGCATTCTCTTATACATTTGTTACAGCCTGTACATTTTTCTTTTTTTGTTCTAATAGGACTTATACTACTCATAAAAATACTCTCCTTGTTACTAATAATATATGTATAAAATTTTATTAATATTTTTATAATTATTCCTTTCGAAAACATTTTTTAATTTTTATGTTATAACATTATATATGAGATTTAATTAATTATCGACTGCATTAGAAAAAAAATAAATACCTTTTTAGGAAAACATATCATATTTTTCTTTATCATCCAATTACTTCTATATTTTAGCACACAATTACATTAATTTCACCTTAAATTTATTATTATTAAAGGATTGATTAAATATTATTTAAACTAATATTACTTGACGTTTAATGTAGTCAACCTACATAATCTTTTTCGACACAAAATTTCATGGAAAAATTAAATTTTGTGGATTATTTTAAATAAATTTACAGTAGTTGAAATAAAATAAAGACTTAATGTTGAAATTAAATTTATTTCAATACTAAGTCCCATATTTTTTAAGCAAGTTCAAAATTATTTGACAAAAGTAATTTTGAAACAAACCATTCATAGTTATGTATTAACTTGTCTCTTTTACAAGTCTATCAACTGCTAAATTAACTTTATCTGAGGCATCCACCTGCGCTTCAGATAAATGATTTAATTTAGCAGTTTCATCTTTAATTTTTTTTATTTCATCAGATAATTGATTTAATATCCTTCCAATTTCCACACTAAAGTTTTTGTTACTTTCAGCTAATTTTTGTATTTCTGTTGCTACTACTGAAAATCCTTTACCTTGTTCTCCTGCTCTAGCGGCTTGAATCGCAGCATTTAGCCCTAATATCTTAGTATGCTTAGCCATTTTATCTACATATTTAACTATCTCATCAGTTTTAATTATATATTCATTTGAATTTTCGGTACAAAAAACCAAATTTTCACTAACTTTATGAATACTATCGACACTACCTGTTATATGCCTTAGTTGTTGTTCTATTGTATAAGAAGTGTCTGCAATTGTTTCCATACTGTTATTTAATTTATTTAGAGTCTCCATATCCTTCTTTACTAAAGATATAATTAATAGAGCTGCTTTAGAATCAAGTATTGTACACTTATCTTTAAACTTATCTAATAGAATACTAGAAACATTTTTATTACCTGTTACTTCTAAAATTAAATCAGTATTATCTGGATTTATATCATCAATAGATTTACTGCATCGAATTCCTTGATCCTTTGCCAATTTAATACCTAAAGCATCCATATCTCTATCTATAACCATATCAATTTTAATGTCTTCGATATTGGTAAAAGAACGTATAATATTACATCCACCTTGGCCTGCTCCAACAATAACTATATTCATTAACTTACACCACCAAATCCTTTATATTTTAACGATTAAATACGACAATATAAGCTAATTTTATACCAATTTACTTGAAATTTCAACGTTTTCAAGTAAATAATAGACATTATTCAACTTTCAATTTCCTGTATTATATTTATGCTTTTAGCCATAGTAAATTTATATAGAATAAAATCTATTATCAACAAAATTAAAGACAATGTTATACTAACAACAAAAGAGTAATTTTCGAATTTTACTATTAAAAATCCTATTGCTGCAGCTGTAATCATACCAATTAACAAAGTTATAACTACATTAAAATTTTGTTTTACAGCTTTAACTTCGTTATCCCAGTTTAGTTTTGGAAAGTTCAAGTCAATTAATATTCCAATTATTGAGATAAAAGTAATTGCTGGTAGTGATAAAAATAGTATTACTAATAGCAAGAATACTGGTGGTTTAATTAATATAATACCAACTAACAACATTATTAAAATAGCTACTATGCTCATTATTATTCCTGATAATAACTTTGCAGTAAGCTGGATAGTATATCTTACAGGGATATATTTGCTTATAAATAGATTTTTGCCTTCTCTTGATATAGCTGTCGCAGTTATACCGTTACTAGAACTTAATAATAAACTAGCTGATATAGAAAGCCCTGCAATTAATCCCATAAATTTCGAGTCTCTTACAAGAATAGATGTTACCCTTATATTATTCATTATTTCTGGTTGTGTAAAAATCGGAATTAAAATAAATACTGGCCATAAAAAATTCATTAATATGCAGTTCATAAAGTAAGCAGGTGTTCTAAAAAGGATTTTTAGTTCTTTAATCACTAGTGTTTTAATTGATGAGTTTTGTGATACTGATTTTACTAATTCCTTAGAAGTTATTTCCTCTCTTTTTGATGATATTTCTGAAATCCCAACTATCCCTTTAAAATATAGCTTTTCTCCCAACGCTAAGAATACTACTACAATGGCTGCTGTGACCCCTAAAAACATAAGCATATTGATAAATCCCTGAAAACTACTATTTAAAATTAGCGCTTTTGTAGCAATAGATGATCCTGGAAATATTTTGTTAGAAATTGATATTAATGAATTGTTTCCAGACCTTAATATTTTAAGCATTTCATCAGGATTAGTAGTTGACATACCAATTTTTTGCATCCAACTATTAATACCAACAGCTATAAACATTGCTGACACTCCACCTATAACTTTTAATTTATCTTTATGTCTTCCTACATTTGTAAAGCTCATTATTAACATAATTAAAAATGAGGCTATACTTAATGGTATTATAGGTAAAATCAAAAATAAAATTATTCCATACAAATAGTATAAAAATGATCCATTACTTTTTGTTCCATACACAATAAGCAGTGGAAGAAGTATAATCCCTTCAGTCAAATACTCATAAAATAATGCTACTGTAAATTTAGCTCCTAGTATATGAGACTGCTTAAAAGGTAATGGCAGTAAAATTTCTATATCATTAGCAAAATAGAGCACATTTTGTGAATAGAAAATACCGAAGAAAAATATAAACATACATACAAATGAGATTCCTAAAGCTAAAATTAATCCTTGCTGATTTACTTCAAATAACACATCATATGCCTTGGAAACAAAACTAAACATAAGTGCTATTGTTGGTAGAAAGGCAGCTGCAAGAATAGTCCAAAGAACTACAGTTTTTGTTCTTCTTTTCTTATCTATAGTAAGAGAATTACTTCCATTCTTGAAAAGTACTTTTGTTAAACTTATATATTTATTCATCTCCAGTCATCTCCAAAAATATATTTTCCAAAGACTTATCTTCTTTAAACTGTTCTTTCAATTCTTTAAAAGTTCCCAAAAACAATATTTTGCCCTTATTTATAATAGCAAATCTATCACATATTTTCTCAGCTACTTCTAATATGTGTGTAGAAAAAAATACTGTATTTCCTTTATCTGCATGTTCTCTCATCATTTCCTTTAGAATATAAGAAGATTTTGGATCTAAACCTGTCATAGGTTCATCTAATATCCATACAGATGGATTATGTATTAGCACACCCATAATAACTGTTTTCTGTCTCATACCATGAGAATAGCTTTGAATCTGATCTTTAAGTGCATTACTCATTTCAAATCTCTGTGATAATTTTTTTATAATAGTTATTCTTTCTTCAATTCCTACATCATAAATATCTGCCATAAAGTTTAGATACTCAATACCTGTAAGCCTTAAAAACATATCTGGATTATCCGGAACAAATCCAAATTGTTTTTTTGCTTTTATAGATTCTTTTCTTATATCTATTCCATTTATTAATATATTTCCACTAATGGGATTTATGATTCCTGTAATCATCTTTATAGTAGTAGTCTTTCCTGCACCATTTGGTCCCAAAAAACCGAATATTTCACCATTAGGAACAATTAGGTTAAGACTATCAACTGCTTTTATTTTGCCATTGTAACTCTTAGTTACATTTATTAATTCTATCATTTTTTATCTCCCTTAAATTTCCTCATGCAAAACAATAACTTTTATACTTACATCTCTATCAAAGCAATAATATGTGCACGTTTCCAGCTTCACTTCATATTTTTTAGTTTAAGGTGATTATGAAATGAAAATTCAGGATTATAAATAAATCCTGAATTTTCTCATTTACAAAGTTTTTAATCCTTTTAATACAGCTAATTTAGCCATACTAAATATAGAATTATTTTCAACACTTATTACTATTTTTTCTGTAATACTTTTTCCATCTTCACTTACTTTAAATAGTGAAATTACACTTTTCTTAAACGAATAGTCTGTTAGATTATTTAAAATTTCTTCAGTATCTTCTCTTTCTGTTAGAATCTTATATAAATTACTAACAGTTTTGTGTGCCTTCTCTAAATTTTTAACTTTAAGTATTCTCTTTTCTATAGCACCATTTAAAGCAAGAATTGTCATTTTTGCAATTCTACTTTCTAATTTAGAGTTTGGCTCTATACAGTTAGTATAAATGAATTCCATAGATTTATTTAATTGATTAAAATAAATATCTATATCATCATTTCCAATACTAAAAGCTAATAATACCATAGCAGTAGTTTCTATCTTATCTTCTATACTATAATCTTCATAGTCTACAAAGGCTCCATCTGCTAACTGGTTTTTTGCAATTATTCTTAGAAGTTTTTCTCTTGGATATATCCTATCAAGATATATGTTATCATCAAGATGTTTCCTATCACTTTCCTTTATATATTCATTGTTAGATTTAAACTGAAAGCCTACCTGATCATTTTCCTGAAATTCTTCTAAATCAGCCTTATCAGCTAATGTACTTTCCTCAACTTTAATTGGAATTATATTTCTAAGTTCAATACCAAGTACAGGCTCATTTCTTAATTCTAAGAAAATAAATGTGGTTTCTGGACTTATAAGTCCTGTATCTTTAGACAATTCTATGACCTTTCTTCTCATTGATTCCTTAACTTCTCCACGTTGTGTCCGCATACTTTGTTCTATAGACTTTATTCTCTTTCTAACCCATACTTTTTTAAGAAGACTTGTATTTTCCTCAGTATTAAAGTTATCTAAATTTACCTTTTTCACATATTCCTTATTTCCAATCATACCTCTTATTGTGATTTCACCACTAACATCACCTAGTACATCTGCGAAAATAGAAAATGGCTCTCTATCATACATATAATCAATAGTTCTTGGATATGTTGACTCAACCTTCAAGGTGCCCCAATCAATTTTCATATCTTCCACCTCTGGGTTTTGAATTCTATTAAACTGTCTTAATACGACATCTTCTATTCTTTCTCCCTTATTAGTAAATTCCGCTTTTCCATAACTCTCATGTGCTAGCTTATTAAGAAAATAATTATTAGTTGCAGAATCTATACCAAAGGTGAAAATTCTATTATCACCTATATTGACTCTTACATAATTTAGTATTTCCTCTTCTTCTTCTACTTGATCATCAGTAAAGATTAGTATTGTATTATGCCCGCCTTCATTTTCGATGCTATGCTTTATACCACTAAAAATATCCGCATCACTTTCTGTTTCTAAGCTATCTATCCATCTTGATGCTTTTCTTAAAGTATCTGCATTAAATTGTGCCATGCCTTCATCCCAAAAATACTTTAGACTGTCGCCCATAGCAACAATATCAAAGGTATCTTCTTCTGAAAGATTTCTAATACAAAGCTGTAATGCATTTTTAGCTTGCTCTATTTTATTTCCCTTCATTGTTTCTGAAATATCTATAAGAAAAACATAGCTTTCATTTTTTTCTTCTTCGAAATCCTCTAGTTCTGGTACCATTCTAATATAAACTAATCCTCTTTCTTGCTCTCCTTCTTTGTATTCATATATCATTCCATCAGCTTCTAAAGGGTTTTGCTCTTTCATTATAAGTACAAAATCTTTATCAATAGATTCATACTCGTCTAATACATTAATTCTAGCTACAGTGTCACCTTCTCTTTCTACTTTTAATTTGTTATAAGGAGATTCAAATTCTAAAGGACAAAGTGATTCAACTAAAATATTAGTTTTAAACTCAAAATCTCTTTGTTCACTATCATCATTAATAAACTTTTTTAATATACTTTGCTTCAAGTTATTGATAGTTGTTCCTTCCTCTGGTTGTCTTGGTTCAAATATAGAAGGGATTACAAGTTTATATGTATTGTCTTTATACTGAAGATCATCTATGTAGGATAATTTTATTTTTACTGTTTCACCAGAAATAATTCTACCTATACTTATTTTAAATAGTCTAGGTTTAAATTCTTCTAATAAAAAAGCATTATCACCTCTTGTTTTTGCATTTTCATAAATTTTTATAGCTTTCTCTTTTTCTTCAACTATAGTCTTTAAAGTTCTTCCTCCAATTTCAACTTCAAAATTTGAAATCAACGCTGTTTGGGGAATCGGAAACATATATATTCCTTCGATGTCTTTTTCCCCTTTGTTCTCATAATCTTGATGTATGGATATTTCAGCATAACTACCACATACATTACCGTTAATACTAAGTTTTTTTAGAACCATTCCTTCCGCATTACCTTTTACTTCTTTAATTCCATATCCCATTTCAAAACCACCTTTTATGACTTTTATTTAATTATACCAAATATTTCTTATTTATAGTATGAACAAAAGTTTTATATTTATAATGCTTATTTTGGTTAACTTTTATTCTAATTAACATAATATTTAATATGTTATCTATTTAGATTATTATTTTTTATATTTAGTTTACATTTGGTTTCTTTACATAATATTTTATATGTTAATATTATATTAATCATTGCCAAATTTTTTGCGAATTTATAATTTAAGTAAGCCTAAAAAACCGGATAAAAAATGACTTTTGTCCGGTTTTTTCACTACTGATTTATTAATTTATTTTTATATAAACAATAACAAGCTGATGGCCATTACTGCCATACCGGTTACAAGTCCATATATGGAAAGATGATGTTCACCGTATTCCTCAGCAGAAGGCAGTAACTCATCAAGAGATATAAATACCATTATTCCTGCTACTGCTGCAAAAATTATACCAAACACCAGATTGTTCATAAAAGGCATCAATATTAGATAACCAACAAGTGCCCCAACAGGCTCAGAAATACCAGATAGAAAAGAATATAAGAAAGCTTTCTTTCTATTCCCTGTAGCGTAGTAAACAGGTACCGATACCGCTATTCCTTCTGGTATATTGTGTATAGCTATAGCTACTGCAATTGGTATAGCTATTGATGGTTCCTGAAGTGCAGAGATAAATGTTGCAAGACCTTCCGGAAAGTTATGTATTCCAACAGCCAGTGCAGTGAATATTCCCATTCTTAGTAGTTTAGAATTGGAGTGACTATCTCTATCTTTAATATCTTCAACTTTATACATATCATGGGGATTTTCCCCACTTGGAATGACTTTGTCAATAAGTGCAATAATAAGCATTCCTCCGAAAAAAGCCCCAACTGTAAGCCATGACCCTGCTTTTATTCCAAGTTCAGCTGTAAGGGAAGTTTTCGCTTTGAAAAATATTTCAATCATGGAAACATAAATCATTACTCCTGCTGAAAAACCAAGGCTTATAGATAAAAATTTAGTATTAGTCTTCTTGGCAAAAAAAGCAAGAGCACTGCCTATTCCTGTGCATAGACCTGCGAAAAGGGTTAAACTAAAAGCAAATATAACGTTTTCCATTTCCCTGTTTCACCTCCTAAATTATATTTTTTTATAAAACAGAACCTATGTATACATATATTATATTACAAAAAACACCTCAAAAAAATACTTGCATATACTCAAAAGAACTTTTATTAGTACTATGCAAGTATTTTGCGAGGCTTGTTCCTAGTTTTTAATTGAAAAATAGTATAATAACCTATTTTTCAACTCTAACAATTTCAGCATATTCTAGTGCACTGTAATGAGTATATCCACCTATATGAAGGGGAGTGTCTCCTAGTTCGTTATCCACGTGCATACCACCAAGGCAAGGATAGCTGTGCCAGAATTTAGCTACAGATTTTTTTGCTTCTTCTCCAAGTTTATTACCTATAAGATGTTTTGCAATATTGTAACCATTACCACATGGGGCGGAAATAATAACCTTTACATCAACTATAACATCATCATTATTTACATATATTTTAAACTTTGGTTTTCCTAACTTAAATTCGTCAATAAATTGATTAATTATAGGAAACTTATCATATCTTAAGGTGCAAAAAGGTTTAGGAAATGAATATTGTAAATTATACTTTTTACACTCTTCTATAACTAGTTCTCTAGTCCATTTTGAAAGCCATTCTTTACCTTCACAAGGAACTAATAATCCCTTTCCACCGCTTTCCTTTATAATCCTAGGCAGTTCAACAAGTATATCTTGATGAATTCCTATAACTACTGCTAAATCGTGTTCTTCAAATTTACTTGGAAGATACTTTAAAGGTTCATCCTCAAATAGTTGATAGAAATCAGGAAGCTTAACTATTTGAGTGATACTATCTTTAAAATTCAAATTATATTTTCCTCTGCACCACGTACATTCTTTTCCGCAGACTGTACATACTTCTTTTGTATTTTTTAAGTGAGGTGTAAATTTCGTATTAGCAAATCTAGTGTCCGTTTTTATATAAAATTCGTTTTCTGGCAATCTGTCACTTTTTTCTGAACATATAATCAATAATTTCATTTTATTTCCCTCCCAAATAAAAACTATTTTGTTATTTATTCCACTATAATAAAAATCAATATAAAAGTCTGTAACAATCGTTACCCTTTTAACAATTTTCGCTATAGCATATTTAGTAGAATATAAAAGGAGGCTTCTTCGTTCGTTGACTATAATTAAAGTGTAAATAATTATCCATTTACATAACTTTTATATGACATAGATAAAAGGATGTATAGCTTTGTGTAAATCACATCTATACATCCTTTTTTAAATTAAAATTATATCTTAATTTTAATTTTGCATAATACAGCCTTTATTGCAGTGTAACTAACTTCCTCTGGAAGTATTTCTTTTATAGGCTTTAACTTTTCTGCTCCTGCCTTTTTTATAGCTTCAATAATAGCCTCCTCATATTGCTTAGGTATTATCGAATCTAAATCAACATCCATACCCTCTAATACACATCTCATTATGTGATCTTCAATCGTGGTAAATTTCAAATTTCGAAGTTCTGTTATTTCTTTTAATGATTTTCCTTCATTAAACATATTCAATGTTATAACATGACTTGGTATTTCTTCCTTTTCTATAGCAACTTCCTTATGGTTTTCGTTATGCTCGTTATAATTTAACGTTCCGCTCATCCCTTGTAAATTATTATCTTTAACATAGTTTACAATAACCTTTAAAAATTCTTCTCCATATTTTTTTAACTTTGACTCTCCCACACCCTTAATACTAAGGATAGCCTCTTCATCAATAGGATATTTTTCACTCATTTCACGTAGAGTACTATCTGCAAAAATTATGTATGGCGGAACCATTTCTCTTTCAGAAATACTTTTTCTTAAAGCTTTTAAGATTGCAAATAGAGAATTATCTTCTGCAGCTTTTACTTTTCTCTTCTGTATCTTTTGGAATACCTTTTGTTCTCCCTTAAGTACTTCCACGGCTCTTTCTTTAAGCCTAACTACAGGAAACTGCCCCTCTGAAAGAGCTAAGTAGTTGTCTGCAATCAAAATATTTATAAGATCCTTAACTTCCTTTATGGTATAACCCTTCATAATCCCATAAGTCGAAAGTTTATCAAACTGGAGTTCTATTACTTTTTTATCCTTGGATCCCTTAAGTACCTGAGCAACAAGCACAGTACCAAATCTCTGTTTCACTCTAGCAATACAGGAGAATATCTTTTGCGCCTCAATAGTTATATCTGTTAGCTCAGTTTCATCCTTACAATTGCTGCAGTTATCACACTTTTCTTTACCACTTTCATCTCCAAAATATTCAAGAATATATTTTCTTAAACACTTTGTGGTATGGCAATAATCCACCATATCTTGAAGTCTTCTATATTCATTAACTCTTCTTTCTTCAGAGAATATACTTTGCTCTATTAAAAACTTTTGAAGCACTATGTCCTGTGCAGCAAATAACAAGATACATTCACTAGGCTCACCATCTCTTCCTGCACGACCAGCTTCTTGATAATAAGCTTCCATATTTCTAGGTATATTATAATGAATTACGTATCTTACATTAGATTTATCTATTCCCATCCCAAAAGCGTTGGTAGCAACTATAATATTAATGTTATCATATAAAAAATCCTCCTGCGCCTTTGTTCTCTCAGAATCGTTTAAGCCAGCATGGTATTTGCCAACGGAATAACCTTTAATCTTAAGAAGTTCATAGATACTGTCTACCTCTTTTCTGGTGGCGGCATAAATTACCCCTACGCTTTCCCTATTATCCTCAACATATTTTAATATATAATCCTTCTTATTTTCTCCTCTAATCACAGAAAAGAAAAGATTTTCTCTATCAAAACCTGTAGTGTATATATCTGGGTCTTTAAGTCCTAATAATCTTACAACATCATTCTTTACATCCTCAGTAGCTGTGGCTGTAAATGCAGAAATAATAGGTCTAGGAGATATATTCCTTATTAACGGGGCAATACTCCTATAGCTTGGTCTAAAATCATGTCCCCATTGAGATACACAGTGAGATTCATCAATAGCCACCATAGAAACCGGCATTGTTTTAAGTAACTGACAAAAACTTTCTGACTCCAATCTTTCTGGTGCCACATATAGCAACTTAGTATATCCACTTACTGCCATAAGTATTCTTTCCTGAACTTCATGTTGGTCAAGGGTACTATTTATAAAAGATGCCTTTATACCTATATTATTAAGAGAATCTACTTGATCCTTCATAAGTGAAATTAAAGGTGAAACAACAATAGTTATTCCGGACAGCATAAGAGCTGGTATCTGGTAACATATAGATTTACCAGCTCCAGTCGGCATTATTCCAAAGGTATCCTTACTTGTTAATATACTATTTATGACTTTTTCCTGACCTTCTCTGAAGGTATCATATCCATAATATCTTTTTAATAGTTTTTTTGCTTCCTCAATCATTTATCAAACCTCCTGTGTACACGCAATAAATATTATATCATTTAATTAAAGGCTATGTCACAATTTAATACCTTATTTATGGACAAATCTTAACAGTTTTAATCCATTATTCAGTTAATTATTAAATTGCTTGTACATCATAAATAAAATATAGTATATTAATATAAGAAAAAGGGGTGATTAAATGAAGAAATATATCTTTATTGGTGCCGGTGGATTCTTAGGTGCAATTTTAAGATTTTGGATAAAAACTATTCCTCTCCATAATTATAAAGAATTAATACCTATAAATACTCTATTTATCAATGTAACAGGAAGCTTTATTCTTGCACTAATAACCACAGCAGCACTTGAAATATTCAAAATGGATGTAGACATAAGACTTGGCATATGTACTGGTTTTTTAGGAGCCTATACTACCTTCTCTACTCTCTGCAAGGAAGGCTCTGAACTTATAAACAAAGGCTATTATTTTTCTTCTCTTTCCTATATTGTAAACTCAGTGATTTTAGGTCTTGTAGCTGCCTTTTTTGGCGTTGTTTTAGCTAGAGAAGTCCTTAAGAAATATTCAAGTAAGCATATTAATAGTGAAGAAGTAACTTAAACAAGATTTTAAATTAATCTGACTCTTGACCTAAGTCTATATACTTAAAGGTAACTAGGACATGCTACTTTCGAATTAAACTATTAAGAGGTGTTATTATGGAATTTTTATTAGTAGGTATCGGAGGAATTTTCGGCAGCCTAACAAGGTTTTCTTTTGGAAAATATATTTCTGATCATTGCAAATCACATTTCCCAGTAGGAACTGCATTAATAAATATAACTGGAGCTATTCTGCTTGGAATTATAAGCAGCGCTAATGCTAGTAGAAATCTATATTTACTTTTCGGTGATGGATTTCTTGGAGCCTATACTACCTTTTCAACATTTATGTATGAAGGATTTAATCTATTTCAGGGAAGGGATAAGCTAAATGGCTTTACTTATATACTTATGTCTATAATATTAGGTTTACTAGGATATAATATTGGCACAAAAATAGGGTCTTTGCTATAGATGACAAAGACCCTATTTTTATTAATTTTATGAAGTGGAAACCTGAATCAGATGGGGTTTCACCCCCACCTAATTCTTAGTTGAGCGAGTCCAGGGACGTAGCCACTCTAATGCTCCCTCTTTGAAAATAGGGAGTATTAGAGCGGGTAGTCATCGGATAAACAATTTTATCATAAATACTATGAGTACGTAATAATTGGAGTTCTTTGAATTTCCCAGCAGTCTTTACAGAAGTATTAGTCGTTTATAGTCCAACGTAAAATTCTACACTTCATTACATCAACAAGCACATAATTCCAACCAATACAATTGCGATAAAGATGAATCCAACACCTACAAGATCAAAGCGTGCAAAATCAGAGTAATATTGAACAAAATAGCCCATGCCTGAGGTCGCCCCAAACATTTCCGCCACTGTAAGCATTACAAATGAAAATTTAAGTGCAATAGCGCAGCCTGAGAGTATTGCAGGAGAAGCTGCAGGAAGTATAACAACGAAGAAATGTGCTTTTTCCGCAACCGGATTGACCAAGTAAGCAAACAAAGGCTCCAGCTTTAACCTCAATATTTATATCACCTAATATCAGTTCGCTATCATAAGAAAAACTCAATTTTTTTACAGATACATCCAGCATATATTTCCTCCTTTTTCTGCTGTCACTTACTCAATGATAATTTATACAACTTTTTTCATGTATAACTTAAATCAGCATTACATAAAACAAAAATACTATATTTATCAAAGTTTTATGTAATTAGTTTCAGCATAATTTATAGTAAGATTATCCAACTTACAACATTTACAAGTATTATGTCTATACATACAGATAAAAACTTAATGATATTAAAAATTTTTTTACTTTTACACTACCGTATACGTTTACCATAAATATACTTAAATTATACAATTGTCTATAGTAAACATCAAATATCGATTATATACATTCATTCTGCATTATCACATTTTTAAATAGTTATTGAATTATTTATTAACGTATGATAAAATATTTTTTTGACATATTATTCAAAAATGACAACCTTTTGACTAAATCATCCCATTATATTTCCCCCTACTTGCTAAGGCATTTAATTTAACGTCGAAAGATGAGTTCTATTTATATACTAATTTTCATAATATTAGCTATATTGGAATATAATTTTGGCATAAAAAAAGGGTCTTTGCTATAGATAACAAAGATCCTTTTTTTAGTCTTTTCATAAATTCCCGAAAATCATTTCCCAGGTAATACCATAATTGTAATTGCACTACAACTTTTTTATTATTTAATGCTGCTTCCCAAGCATTCTTTGAAGTTTCTCAGGATCTATCGGATATCCTATTTCCCTTGCAGTCTCCATCTTAGTCTGTATATTTTCAAGAGGTGTCTCTACTGGAAGACTGCATCCGGACATTATTGTATACCCTTTAGGACTATCATATCCCTCAAGTACACAATTAATAACAGCATCCTCTAATTTCTTTAGAAGTTCCAGCATACATTACATTAGATGGATCTACATTTCCCAGCATCCTCATTTTATCCCCTATTGTTTTTTTACATTCAGCTAAGCTAACAATGTTATCCATACTAAAACCAACTACTCCAATAGAAGCCATCTCGCCTATATCATTCCAAATTTTTTCTGTCTTTCCACATATATGAATCACTGTTGCCTTTCCTTTTGAATTTATAAACTCTACTAATCTTCTTAAGTATTGAAGGCAAAATTTTCCAAAATGCTTTGGACTTATTATTGTACAGGACCCTAAGGGTTCTGATATAGTAGGTGTTAAACCTAAGTTTATTATTACCTTGGCATATTCAATACACGTTTGAAGGGAAATTTCACAAAGCTTGTGAACTGCTTCTGGATTTTTAAAGAATAACCTTGTCATTTCTTGGGTTCCAATAAGAAAGAAAGCATTTGAAAAAGGCCCTACAATCCCCGCTGAACAAGGTACTTCGTCACAGATAGCATCTTTTAGATATTTCATAGCCTCTATGAATACAGGTAATCTTCCATCTTTATATGGATCTGCTATTTTAATTTTATCTATATCTTCAATATTTTCTACTACAGGCTTAAGTAGGTCTGCAGTGTTATCTTCTGGTAAAATAAGTTTCTATCCCATAGCTTCTGCCCAAACATATAAATCTGTAAAAACTCTTACTCCATCCATTCCATATCTTCTATAAGCCGATATTTGCGCCTCAGCAATAGTTTTACCGCTAACATTAAAGTCGGAAATCTTACATCTATGTATTCTTGCTACTCCATTAGCTATGTTAAGATTACAAGGTAGTCTATCTACCACTCGTCCCTTACTTAAGGCAATAGACCTTTCCATTGGTGTCATTTGATCCTTCATAATACTGCTCCCCCTATAATTTTTTTTATTTATATGTTTTTACTATGCATTTTACTTACTAAAGTTTTTGCAAACTTAGCTGCTTTTGAAACGTCCGTAGTATAGCCATCTGCTCCTATCTTATCTGCAAACCCTTGAGAAATAGGCCACCCTCCTATCATAACTTTAATCTTTTCCCTTAAGTTTTCTTCTTCCAATATTTTTATAACTTCAGCCATGCCATTCATAGTATTAGTCATAAGAGTAGATAGTACTATTATGCTTGCTCCAACTTCCTTTGCCTTATCAATAAAATCTCTTACTGGGACATCCCTTCCAAGATCAATAACTTCAAATCCCTCTGTTTCCATCATAATTTTAACTAAATTTTTGCCTATATCATGAGTATCCCCTTGTACAACTCCAATAACAATCTTATGTTTATCTTCATTTTCTTTTGCCTTCAGATGGGGCTTTACAACGTCAATACCAGCATATACAGCTCAGAACACATTAAAAGCTCAGAAGAACTTTTTCCAATGATAGTATTAAGCCCCTCTTCTCCAATCTTCTCCATACCTAAATTTATAAGAAAAACTGTAACTACAAGAAATATAAAAACTTTAAGAGTATACATTAGATTTCTAACAAATATATTTCTATCACTTTTACACCTAACACAACCACAAGCTATATCGTATATTTTAAATCTGTTCCTTTTTTCCTTAATAAAATAGTTCACCGCATATCCACAAAGTATTCCTAATATAACTTTGGAAATCATAATTTCAAACATAAGTAATAGCTTTTCTGGATGAGCACCTATTATAATAAGAGCTTCATCTGAACTAGATATAAACACTGCTACTAGCATACCAATGGATATAAGTCCACCACTGTATAAGTTAGCCATTGCAACAGGAATTCCACATTGTGGTATTACGCCAAGAATGGCTCCTCCAAAACAATCATATTTTGAAAGCTTGTCTATTAAATGATTATCTTTATTTATGGCATTCATTAAATAATCTACAAGGAAAAAAACTATAAATAATATGGGTATGGTTTTGCTGTATCATTAATGCTATCTATTAATATATCTACCACTTAAATAATCCTCCAATTTTAGTATTAAAGAGAGCCTTTATTTTCTTTTGATTTATATTTTTTCCTATTATACAAAGCTTGCCAGTAGATTCCAGCTTACTTTCATATATTTCATATTGTCCATTTGCATAACTAAACTCTAAGTCTTTATCAGCACCTTTTAAGAACCCTTTTCCTCTTATAACTATTCCAAATTCAGATTCTTTTAATTTTTCTAGAACCTCTTTAAGACTATCTTCTGTAAATTTCTTTGATGTTTTTATACCCAAGGTATCAAATTGATTATCACTGCATGGTTTATATTCTGTGTAAAACAAATTACTAAAATCTATACTTAGGTCTAATCTAAGCAGCTTTTGTATTTCTTCATGATTCATTTCACTCCAATTTGCAGTGATAATTGGTGATTTTGAATTTATAGTACACCTATCTACAAACTCAGGACTTTTCAAAATATCAATTATTTCACTTAGAATACTAATACCAGTAGGTTCAATGACCACTCTTTCTGGGCTGTATTCTTGAAGAATTTTGCTAAATATTTTTACAAAGTCCTTTTTCATAATACAGCAAATGCATCCACTGGTTATTTCAAAAACATCAAAGCCATCTCTTTCCACTATATATACATGTTAAAAATTTAAAGCATTAATAAAATAGTCTTGAAAATCCTCTCTTGTAGAAAGTTCAATTACTCTTATTCTCTTTTTCATTTCACTCATTTCTTTAAATTTTTCTTTATTAATAAGTGCAATTCTTGCACCTTCAATAGAAGAATTTCCAACAAAATTTATTTTTCCTCTAAAACCCTTTGGGATAATCCCAACGATACTTATACTTTCTGGGTTTAAGTGATATCCAAAGGCTCCTGCTATAACAGCCTCTTCAATATCCTCAATTCCAATATTTATTTCCTTTAAAAGCATAGATATTCCTGAGGCTATAGCACCTTTTGCTAATTGTATTTGTCTTATATCTTTTTGTGATATATAAATGTCCTCTGTTATATAAAACTTTTTGTCTTTAAGTCTGTCTTTTAGACTTTCCGGTAGTTCTTTATTAAATCTCCCGGTAAAATGAACTACATTTGACTTGATTAAACTTGCTGCAATATCCAAAAGGCCGCTGCCACAGACTCCCTTGGCTTTTTCTCCTCCTATAGTTGTATATGTTATATTATAATTTTCATCTATACTAAAGCTATCTATAGCACCTTCCTCTGCCCTTGAACCACAGGAAATATTCATTCCCTCTAATGCTGGTCCTGCTGCAGTAGAAGCTGCTGCCATTTTACCCTCTGAAATAGCAACTATTTCCCCATTAGTACCAATATCAATAAAAATAGATGAATGCTTTCTGTTTTGAAAATCTACTGCAACAATTCCTGATAAAATATCTGCACCTACATAGGCGGAAGCAGAAGGAAGTAATGTTAAAATACCTTTTTCATTTATCTCTATACCTAATTCTATTGCTTTAAAATCTAACTTATCTAAGAAAACCGGTCTATATGGAGCTTGAGCAATAGCATCTGGTATTACTCCTAAAAAAAGATGAAGCATTGTTGTATTAGCTGCTATTATTACACTATATACACTCTCAATACTATATCCTTCACTTACCAATTTGTTGATCATAAGGTTAATCTTTTTTCTTATAGACTTGCTTAGAAGGTCTACTCCATCTTCTTCAATACAGTAGGTTATTCTAGAAATTACATCTCCTCCAAATTCTGTTTGGGGATTTAATGCAGAAACTTTGTTCAGAACCTCTCCACTCTCCATGTCTACTAGGTATGCAGAAATTCCGGTAGTACCAATGTCTACAGCTACCCCTAATGGTATATCTATAAATTCCTTAGCCTCTAAAAGTTCATTGTTAAAGGTTATGCCATATAGTTCTTTATTCTTTTTTCTTTCTACTAATCCCAGCTCTTTTATTACATTAATGTCGCTTACTTTAAAATCCAAGGTATCTTTGTAGGGAACAAAACTTTTCTCATCAAATAATGGCAGTCTTACTCTTTTGATACTGTTGTTTACTTCTATTTGTATTGAAAATCCCCTATTGATTGTTTTTAGGCTTTTCTCTTCCTTTAATAATTCTACGGTAGCATTCCCCTTTACCCTAGCCAAGCATGCAAGTCTTATATCATGATTTTCAGTGTACTTTTGTTCCTCATCTGTCTTGGAATATAATTCTCCAAATGCCTTAACCTTGCACTTACCACAAACTCCAATACAGTTGCAGGGTGTTTCTATTTTAAGTCCTGCTTTTCTAATACAATCAATCAATTTTGTGCCTTCTTCTACTTCTATTACAATATTTTCTTTTATAAAGTTAACTTTTGGCATTCCACTAACCTCTTCTTTCTTTTGTTCAATTAATGTTATTGTATAAAAAAACAAACATTTTTTATACCGCTCATGCACTACTATTTTATTTTATCATATATTCCTTATAATACTTTATTTGTATTATCATAGCCTTTAGATACATTATAAAAAAGTGCTGTCTCAAAATAACCTTCTATTTTGAGACAGCTTCTTCTTATTGTATAAGGATCTCCCACACTACAGAATTGGTTATCTTTAATGGAGTTCTTTTTATAAAGGAATTTCCTATAAATTTTACATCTTTTCTTTCTTTTAAGATTTTATTTATTGCCTCACCGTAAGTTATATCATCATCAAAAATTAAAGCTTGAGACTAGCTAAAGCCTATAGATTCAAAAGCTGTAGATGTTTTCCCACAAAGATGAATTATTACATCCTGTAGATAAGGCCCTACTCTTTTTAGTATATTATATGTAGTTTTTCCGCTGTAATCCTTATATACTTTAGGCCCTACAATATCTAATGCTCCTACTGGGTCTCCATAGGATATTATTTTAGCACCCCTTTTAATGCCTTCTAATATATAGTCAACAATATTGTCTTCTATAGCTTTTAAAATCCTTTCTATAGCTTCCTTGTTATTTCTTATTCCCTTATAAAATACCATAGGATCTATAAGGGATGATATTATTGTAAAAGGTCCTTCTACGCTAAGCACTGCTGTTTCTCCTTGATTCTTAAGCATTTCTACTGAATTAAGTACTTCTTTTATCCTTCCACAGGTTAAATCTATTTTACCTATAGTCAATACAATTCTTTGTAATTGATTTAATTAAATATTCATTTATATATCTTAAAAATTCATAAGCCTTCTCTGGCTCTTTTCTAAGCATCTTTAAAAACATCAATGGATCTATAGCAGAAGTTGCTGTACTCATATGCCCGGTTACATTGCCTATTACAGGAATTTCATCATTTTTAAGCTCTTCAATAGCCCTTAATACTGTGCTCATTCTGCTTTCATTTCTAGGAACTACTTTGTGATTTTTCATAATTTCTTCAAGAGGTGCGTTATTATATTCTATAACCCTCTCTTCAACTATTTTATCTCCAATTTGCACTTTAGCTCCTAGGGGTTCCGCTTCAACTATCATAGCAAAAGGTACTCCATAATTTTCAAAGCCAATGTTATCATATATTCTTCTAACAACTTGAGCCATAGCCTTGTAGTTAGTATTGTGGTTCTCCTCTATATCATCTAATAACTCTGTTACACAAGCACTCATCATCCCCCTAGGACAAATCACCGGAGTCTAATGCTTTATAATAAACAGGAAACTTTCCATCCTGTGCATCTGCAACATGTATTTTTTCTAGGTCTTCTTCGCTTTTTATAATATGGTCGGCACAGTTTGCAGGCTCATCATTAGAATATTCAAGTGGTGCACCCATAGCTTCAGCTATATAAGAACAGTTTGTAAATAAATAGATTAGGTCTTACTTGAATCTTTTTATAGCATCTCTATAAACGCAGATATCCTAGTATTTATTTGACCTACATCTGTCTGTGAATAATCTGTTTCTATACTCATAAAAGGAACATTCTTTTCTTCATTCACAAATTTCTTTATACTATAAGTCTCAACGCTGTAAGTATGGCAGGCTTGAAGAATTACATCTATAACACCATCAACCTTATAATCATCAATTAGTTCTGACATAAGATTTATTCTATTATCATTTGGACTCATGCAAGAGCATCCAATGTTCAAGTATTTATCAACAAGAGCATCTATAGGATCAACAGTTTCATCCACCAGTCTGCAAGTTTCTTTCACTCCTGTGCAATTTTCATAACAAACAACTACTCCACCATTTTCTTCTACAGCTCTTATGATTTTTTCTGTAGCATCGCCCATAGGACATCCTGTTATAAGTATTCTTTTAGCATTTGGCAAAACTTTTCTTTCTCCTTGTTCATACTGTTCTTTAGTTTCTCTCACTAAGGTTTCCAATTCCTTTATTTCCTGTTCCTTGTCCCATTTAAAGGACGCACCACTTAATACCCTTAACAACTCAAGACCAGTTATAGGAGGTGGACACATTTTTCCAAGTTCATAAAAATCTACTAAGGCTTTTCTTTCTCTATTACGCAATTTAATAGAATCTTTTAAATCCTGCTCTGTTATTTCTACATTAAATTCTTTTTCTAATTTTTCTTTAAGTTTAACAATTTCATTCTTCCACACCGTGTATGCATCTTCACCTTTAGAGGTTTGAGGAAGCTGCATAACATGTACATTTTTTATTTCTCCTAAATATTCATACATCTTTTTCTTACCATCACAAGTTGTTTCGCCTACTATTAAGTCAGAGAAATAAAAATATGGACATTTGTCTGTAATAGCGAACCCATAACTGGATTTTATAAGAGGGCATAAATTTCTTGGAAGATGCTTTTCTGCATCCGGTATTGTTTCATCACTCTTTGCACACAGTGAAACCCCGATTGCACCTGCTGCATGTATAACTTCCCAAGGGGTAAAAGTACAAAATGTACCTACAACCTTACTACCCTCATCTTTTAAGTTTTTAATAGTTATAAATCCATTTTTTCTTGATTCGCTAAAATCATCAAATATCTCAGGCAAATTATTCATAAAAACACATCTCCTATCTATATTTAAATTTCCCAGATATTATTTCAAAACTAAATACAATTACTACTATTACATTTTATCATACATTCCTCACAATCCTTTATTTGTATTCTTTATATCCTTCTCTTGTTTTATAATAAAAACTTATACCGAAAATTCAAATCTATAGGGTACACTATCTTGCATTATTTTAATGCTATTTCAAAGCGAAACAAATAAAAAAGAAAGATACCAGGACTTACTTATCAAAGCCTAGGTATCTTTCCCTATTTCATCTGCCTATAAAATTTCGTCTATAATTCCGCCACCAACTAGAAGATCCTTACTATAAAATACTACTGATTGACCTTTTGTTATGGCACGCTGTTTTTCATCAAACTTAACTTTTACTTTTCCATCTTTAAGAGGAGTTATCCATGCCTTTCCAGGCTTAGCTGAATATCTTATTTTAGCTTCTACTTCCATAGTGTCCTCTAATTTATCGAAAGGAATAAAGTTTATATCCTTTGCAACTAATTCAGTTTTAAATATATCTTCTTCACTTCCAAGTACTACTACATTAGTTAAAGGGTTTATATCTGTAACAAAAACCGGCTTTCCAAGGGCTATCCCTAATCCCTTTCTCTGACCTATAGTATAATAAACTATTCCTTTATGCTTACCTAATATATTACCATGCTTATCAACAAAATAACCTTCTTTAACTTTATCTGGGACCTGCTTTTTTATATATGATCCATGGTCATTATCTGGAATAAAACAAATTTCTTCACTGTCTTTTTTATTATGAACAATAAGGCCTATTTCTTTAGCAATCTCTCTAATTCTTTCCTTCTTATACTCACCACAAGGCATGAGAGTATGAGAAAGCTGAAATTGTGTAATATTATAAAGAGCATATGTTTGATCTTTTTTATCATCCTCAGATCTTTTAACTAAATATCTGTCATTATGCTTTTCTATAGTTGCATAGTGTCCAGTAGCAACATAGTCAGCTCCTAACTCCATTGCTTTCTTTAACAAAGCATCGAATTTAATGAATTTATTACATGCCACACAAGGATTTGGCGTTCTGCCTTCCATGTACTCATCAATAAAATAGTCTATAACATTCTTTTTAAATATGTCTTTAAAATTCATAACATAAAAAGGAATATCCAACATATAAGCTACCATTCTAGCATCATCTACAGCACTTAAAGAGCAACAGCCACCTTCATTTGCTTCATATTCCTCATCTTCCTGCCATACCTGCATAGTTACACCTATAACATCATATCCTTGTTCCTTTAACAGGTATGCAGCAACAGAACTATCTACGCCTCCACTCATACCAATTACAACTTTTTTCTTCACGTTTATCACCTTTTCTAATATAAATTTATTCAATGGTTACGCCCTGAATTCGTTCAACTAAGAATCAGTTAGATGTTAAATAACTAAATTTTATTTAACCTGACTAACTTGACGTAATCTTGCTTCAACGGCCAAAGCCTCAGGTCGCAGACGAAATCCATCTGATTCAAGTTTCAACTTCATCTATTATTCCATTTTTCATTACTTTTTCTAAATTCTTTTATGGTTTCTGGAATTACCTTCATTAAATACTCTACTTCCTCTTCTGTAGTTCCTGAACCCATAGAAAGCCTTAAAGAATTTTTTGCTAATTCAGCAGGGATTCCTAGAGCAAGCAATACATGTGAAGGCTCAATTGCTCCTGCAGAACAAGCACTGCCGCTGGAAGCAAAGATACCCAAGTTATCAAGCTTCATAACCAATATCTCTCCATCTATGCCCTCAAAACTCATGTTCACATTACCTGGAAGCCTATCTTCTCCAATTGCCCCATTTAGTTTAGAGCCCGGTATTTGTAGAAGTCTTTCTATAAGCTTATCCCTTAAACAGCTTAATCTATTCGCTTCATTTTCCATATTTTGAACTGCTAGTTCTATAGCTTTACCCATTCCAACAATACCTGCTACATTTTCTGTACCAGCTCTTTTTGCTCTCTCTTGGGCTCCTCCATGAATAAGGTTATGTATTTTAATACCTTTTCTGATGTAAAGAGCACCTATACCTTTAGGACCATAAAATTTGTGAGAAGCTATCGAGAGCAAATCTATATTCATAGCTTTAACATCTATAGGAATATTCCCTACAGCCTGCACAGCATCCGTATGAAATACAATACCCTTTTCTCTGCAAATTTTTCCTATATCATTAATAGGTTCTATCGTACCTATTTCATTATTAGCAAACATCACAGATACAAGTATAGTTTTATCATTAATTGAATTCTTTAAGTCTTCTATGTTTATAAAACCAAACTCATCAACTGGTAAATAAGTGATTTCAAAACCTAGCTCTTCTAAATATTCACAAGTATGCATAACTGCATGATGTTCAATACCTGTTGTAATTATGTGGTTTCCTTTATCCTTGTTTGCAAAGGCTATTCCCTTTATTGCCCAGTTATCTGCTTCTGAACCGCCGCCAGTGAAAAATATCTCATCACGTCTTCCATTAATACCACCTGCTATTTTTTCTCTAGCAATGTCTATTGCCATTTTAGTATTTCTAGATATTCGATAGATTGATGATGGGTTTCCAAAGTATTGTGTAAGATATGGATTCATTTCCTCTAAGACCTCTGGTTTTATATAAGTCGTAGCTGCATAATCCATATAAATTTCTCTTTCCATTGTTATCGCTCCTAATAAATTCTGAGTATTTTAATATGATATAACTATTCTATTTTTAAAAGTAATTTTTGTCAATATATTTAACTACATACATAAAAACAAGACTTATTTTGATAATAGATTTTTTAAAATTATCAAAGCAAGCCTTAATGTTAGTTTTAACTTTAAATTTAAGTTTCCGTCTTAAACCCCTAGATTTATATTAACTTTAAATATGATCTAATACGTCATAAAAAGTATCAAAACCAAAATACGGTATCTCATGTTTTTCGCAATATCTTTTCAGATGAGATTTTGCAAATATAACATCTGCATGAATACAGGCACATATATCTGAATATCCATCTCCAATATAATAAACTTTATAATCTTTACGTTTCAAATCTTCAACTAGTTTTCTTTTACAGTTTCCGCATATACTACACTCTTCATTTTTATTTGAAAAAGAAAGTTTCCATCCATTATTATAATCTGCATCATTACAGAATATATCTAAATTTTCAATCCCATTTTTCTTTAATATCTCATTTATATATACACTATATCCATCAGAAGCAATTATCAACTTATAAGAATTATCATTTATTTTGTCAACTAACTCTTTAAAACCCGGATTAATTTCAAAGTTATTAGCATACTCTTTTATTTCTTTGTCGGTACTTTTAACTAAGTTCCATAGTCTTTCACCACATTCTATAGTACCTATTTTCTTATCAATCCAAAGCTGTCCTATTTCCTTCCAACCTTCTGATGCAAAGTTTTTTATTATAGAAAAACCTACATCTTCTCTTGTTACAGTGCCATCAAAGTCTATTATAAAAGCCCTCATGAAATCTTACCTCCATATATTACTTCTTGTTCGCCTATCTTAGATAAGAGAAATATTCTTAGCTTAATTATACATAACCAGCAAAACTTATTCTATGAGTTCCTTTATATCCTTATAAATATAAATATTTGATATACCACCATAGTATCTTATTATATCATCTACAACAGTTATTGGAGCTTCAAAGCCTGAAGATATCAGTTCTTTTATCCTTAGAAATTCATCGTCCTGTGAATTAATTGTATCTATATCTATAAATTTGAGCTCTGTATTATTTTTCACATCACTACTTTTGATATATTCCCTTAATTCTTTATATGCATCTCCAATAGTTTTCGACATATTTATTTCATTATTTGCACAACATTTATTTCCTTTGTTATTACACCCGACTTCACCGCTGCAGCAACCTTTTTTCTCTCCCTTTGAAGAATTACAGCAACTATTTTTTTTATTACCACTACCACAACCACAACCTGAACTTATTAGCTGTTTTTTTACTCCATATATTTTAACTTTAATTGTTTTATTCATATACAAAAATTTCCTTTCTTTAACACTCTTTTGGTAATAGTACTATAGAGCGATCAGAGCTCTATAATGTTAGTATACTTGTACTGAAACTTATAATAGCTTGAAGATTATTGATAATTAGTTATCGTGCAAACATTCCAACGGATAAAAATTATTATACCATTGAAGTTTTAATTTATGCAATTATAAGTAGTCTAATATAAGAAACTAAGTGACATATTTCAATACACTGCATATTATAAACTAGAATATGAAATATTAGAATTCTTTCATATTCACTTATGGATTAAAAGCAATTTGGTAATATGTCAAGAACAAAATGAAAAGAAAATCAAATGATTTCTTTAAAAATGGGTAACCTTAATAAACATACAGTCCAATGAGAAAGTATGTTCGTATAATTTATATAGATTAATCTACTCTATTTGAAGAGTAGAGCTGATTTTTAGCCAGCAATCCAAAAATCATACGAATAAGTTTACGAGATGTTAGCGCGAGTGCTCGTTTGTGCTGATGTGTAGTTACTTCAGCAAATTTCTTCTGATAGAACTCTTGATATTCAGGAATATGGCAAACAACACTTCCTGCAGCTTCTATGAGATAATAGCGTAAATAACGGTTACCAGCTTTGTTCATAGGTGTATTTTCAGCTTTAAAACCTCCAGATTGATTTTCTTTCCACACGATGCCAGCGTATTTAGCAATAGCATCATTACTAGGAAATGCATGCACACTTCCTAATTCAGCAAGAATGCCACTGGAGTAAACAGGGCCAAAACCAGGAATAGACATTAATATTTTGTATTCCACAGGATTCATTCCCATAACAGCTTTTTCAATGGCTTTGTTAATACCTTTAAGTTCTTTATCAAAAGCCTGAATACAGTTGAAAGAACAAGCAATAGAGGTTGTTAATGGCTCATACAAACATTTATCAAGACGGTATGAATTACGTGCAGCTTGCTGCAAAATTTCAGCAGTCATCTGAGGATTAGAAATCCTTTTCCGACTTTTTCTATTGACGAAGTCAACAAGTTCTTCAATTGATGTATTTGCAATATCTTCGGAAGATAGAAATTCAGTAAGTATTGAAGATGCGGTAGCACCGTATTTATTAGAAAAAGGATGATCTTCTCCCTGTAATAATGCAAATTCGCTGAACTTAAGAAATACATTGGATAACATGTAAGTTTTTTCTCTAGTTAAGCATTCAACAATATGAAGTCTGTGCCTTGTAAGTCTTTGCAGAGCAAGATATTGAGAACCACGCCAAGGTTCAATATGAATTCTGCCAACTCTTGCAAAGTCAGCAATAACAAAAGAGTCAATGCCATCATTTTTATCAAGAGAATTAAAGGATTCTTTGTAGTTAGCAACTTCCTTAGGATTCAAGCAGTAAACATAAGGTTTGTAAGTCATAAGTTTTTCACTAGCAGATAAAAAATTGGCTATATGTACTCCATAAAAGGAAGTAGATTCTAAGCCGATTATAACAGCTTTAAAAGTATTGTTTTCTAAAACCTTAACAAGCATGGATTCAAGTTGCTCTGCACCAAATTGCGTATTAGGAACAGGTTTCATCTTAATCAAGAATTCCTGTTCAAAATTAATAGCAGAGACAACATTTTGTCTCGCACCAATATCGATACCAACAAATAGAGTTGATAAGTAATCTAATTTCTTCATGAAATCACCACCTTTCAAAAATAATGAGGAAATTAGAAAGGATTATCCTAATCCAAAGTACTAACTGCAACCTCGCGTAATTAGCATTCATCCAGACGCAAAACCTTGCTGGTGGCTGCGAAAGGAGATGCAACATTTGTGTAAGCAGAATATGATACTTTGGTCAGGCTGCAAGCTTTACAGGCAATAACACAATGTGTTTTGCAGGAGGAATACAGCAGTAACCTTCGCTAAAGTTCCGTTATGACTATTTTAGCATTAGAAAATCCTTTAATAAATAGTAGGTTAAAACAGTATAGATCGGAAAGTATAAGAATCAGCAATACTGAATTGGGAGAATCCCCACTAGAAAAATTGAGATGCTTTCTTAATCTATACAAAATATAAAAAATAAATAAGTTTATAGGCAGTAAATAACTGCTATAAACTTATTATACGAGGAGGATACAAATATGAATAAAGAGAACGAAGCTAATGACAACATTCTTGGATACGTTGAGGAAACTGCTGATAGCACATGTTCATGTTCACAAAGTGAATCTGAATGTGCTCCACAACGTTGGTGTGGAAAAGTTGTTGATGCAAAGACAGAACCTGGTTGTGAAAATACACCTGTAGTTCCTAAAACTATAGATAAAGGCCTTTTTGTTACAAAAATTCCTATAGTGTTAGCTGAAGCAAATGTATCAATCCCAATTATGGCTGAACTCAAATTAGAAGACAATGCCATAGAAATAAAACGTATTAAAAAGAATGTATATGTAACTCAATGTCACCTTCTTCCTACAGATCCTTGTGATACTACAGGAACTTTATTCATTGAAGGATTTATTAGAAAGAATATTGAATATGCTACTGAAGAGTGCTCAAATGATGAAGTTATATGCGGTAGAATTAAACACTGTACCTTTAAGGTACCTTTTAAATGCACAACTACAGTTTGTTTCTTCAGAAAACCTGTTCTTAGAGGGCCTATTTTTCTTCAAAATCCACCTACAACCGAAGCAGAAATATTTCAAGATACTCTAAAAAGCTGTGATGTTTGTAGAGAGCCTGTAATTGGAAAGGATCCTTGTCAGCAAAACTTTAAAACCACTGAGTTCTTTAATGAACCAATTTTCTGTGAATTAGTAAAAGCAATCTTTAATGAAGCAGATATTCATAATTGCCCACAAACAAGTTGTACTGATCCTACAGAACAAAGTTTCCGTAAAATTACAGAAAAAGTACTTTTAACTCTAAAAATAAAAGTATTACAAAAACAGCAGGTAGCTCTTAACGCAGAAGATTTATGCTAGATTTTCTAAAATCTTAAGGGTTTCATGAACAATATAACTATCTATGTAAAAATCAGTGCATAGATATAGACTATACATTAGAAAAAGAATATTCATACGAATAGTAACAAATATACTAAGTAGCTCATACATTATAGTAGAAAGAATTTAATTTTTTCAAAGAATAAAGATTGGAACACCTTATGATAAGAAAGAGGAGGACTTTTTTATGAAATTAAACTATGATTACGAAAGACCTGATTATGATCAATGTGAATGCTATGGACCAAAAAGACCTGATTATGATAAATGTGAATATCGTGAACCAAAAAAACCTGTTTATCATGAATATGAGAAATGCTGTGATGATCACAAATTTGCTAAATGCTACCCTAAGAGCCCATGCCCATATCCAATACTTTTTGAATGTGCTCAGGGAACATCAGTATCAATACCAGGGGTTGCTGCTCTAGCAGATACAACACCATTTACCCCTAGACCTTTAGGATGCCTCACTATAGATACAAGTTGTTTAAAAATGCCAGTAGTAAAATTTGATTTTTCAGCTATTGTAAAATATATAGCTGTTGCAGATAATTTTCCAGCAAGACTAACTTTCGCATTATGTAAACAATGTGATAACGGAGATGAGATTTGCTGTGGAACTTGGGACTTTGCAGTTGATTTTGATGCTAACCTTGAACAGATTACTACTTCCTTTAGTTTCAGCCATTGTGAATGTAACAGCTGTCCAGGATGTTGCACTTACACCGTTAAAATAATTGCAGCTACAAATGTAGGTGTTAATAACATCCTTGATGTATTCAACCCAAATCTTCAAGCATTTGCTAAGTCAAGTTGCTAGATAAATCTTAATAAAATAGGGGAAGCTCTAACTAGAGCTCTCCCCTTCAATTTTATTATTTATTGTACTAGCAGTAGTTAAAAGTTTATTTATATCATTATCTCTATAAAAAAGGAGAATACAATTATGAGTAAAAAACATCATTCAAAAAAACATCACTCTACAGAAAATCATAAAGATCATAGCAAAAAACATCGTAGAAGGAAACATAAGGAAAAAACAAGTAATCAACTTCTTAATAGTAATGATGTTAGTGATATATCTGATATAATCATGAAAAATACCGATTCTAACTCTGCGAATAGTGAAGATTTTAATGATTCAACAAAAAAACATAGAAAACATAAAAACATAGAAAACATAAAAAACATGAAAAAAAAGAAAAATTCACAGAAAACTATAATTCTGGATATAATTATATTGAATGTTTAAAGAATGAATTCCCTGAGGATTACTATGACAAATCTGTTGATAATGATTATCCTGATGATGAGTGTAATAAATGTGAAGATAATGATTCTTCTCTCAATCTCTATGTCAAATCTGTTGATAATGATTATCCTAATGATGAGTGTAATAAATGTGAAGATAATGATTCTTCTCTCAATCTCTATGTCAAATCTGTTGATAATGATTATCCTAATGATGAGTGTAATAAATGTGAAGATGATGATCCTTCTCTCAATCTCTATGTCAAATCTGTTGATAATGATTATCCTGATGATGAGTGTAATAAATGTGAAGATAATGATTCTTCTCTCAATCTCTATGTCAAATCTGTTGATAATGATTATCCTAATGATGAGTGTAATAAATGTGAAGATGATGATCCTTCTCTCAATCTCTATGTCAAATCTGTTGATACCGATTATCCTAATGATGAGTGTAATAAATGTGAAGATGATGATCCTTCTCTCAATCTCTATGTCAAATCTGTAGACAATGACTATCCTGATGATAGTCGTAATAGATGTGAAGATAATGATCCTTCTGATAATTTCTATGACAAATCTGTTGATGATGATTATAATGAAGCTAACTGCATAGAAATCTACAGAGATAAATTTAATAAATATTATAAATCACAAAAACACTATAAACTTTATAAGTGCAAGGATAAAAAATACACAAGCAAAGAAACTATAGTTAAATGTTGTGAAGTAAGTGTCAAATCAGAGACCTTACCTCTTTGCCCAAATACTCCCCAAACTCCATCAACTATTTGTAAACCTGCTGTGATAAATGTTCCGGTAGTATTATCTGAACCCAAAGTAACTATTTCTATTGTCTCATCTATAAAGTTACAATACCCTGCTTTGGAAATTAAACGAATTAGAAAAAATGTATATTTAACCCAATGCAAACTTATTCCTAACTCTGGAGATGGTGATCCTGATGTGGGAATAATATTTATAAGTGGTTTTATTAGAAAGAATATAGAATATGCTACTAAAAACTGCACTAACAAAAATGCATTGTGTGGAAATATAAAACATACAACAGTTAAAGTGCCTTTTAACTGTACCACAAGAATTATATTTCTAAATAGACCTATATTCATAGAAAATTTCACTCAAAATGAAGTGGAGATGTCTAAAAATTTCATTAAGACTTGTGACCCTGGTGAAAATACTATACTAGGAGATACTCTTTGTGAACAGAACTTAAAATTCACAGAACTTTTCAACGAAGAAATCTTTTGCAAATTAGTGAAATCTGAAATTATCCAGTGTGATATTTTTGAAAATCCTACTAAGTCAAAATACCAAACACCTATTAATTATATGTTGAAAGACATTAAGGAAAAAATTGTAATGAATTTAACAATAAAGATATTACAAAATCAACAATTAAAAATTCCTTAAGCTAAAAGGGGCTGTTGCATTAGGCAACTTATATACAATATATTGTTTTGTGAATTAATAACAAACGCAATATATTGTATTATTTGTTATTAGTGCCAAACAGCCTCTTTTGCATTTTAGTTATCCAATACTTTCAGTTATTGGTGCCCCTGGAGGTACTATAGGCAATACCTTTTCGTTCTTATTTATATCACACTCAACTATAACTGGTTTATTTAGTGCTAAAGCTTCTTTTAATACTTCTTCAACTTCTTCGTTATTTCTTATTTTCATAGTTTTTATTCCATAAGCATTACCAAGCTTCATCAAGTCAACCTCATCTCCAAATTTGGTATGACTAAAATGACCTTGAAAGAACAGTTCCTGCCATTGGTATACCATACCAAGAACATGGTTATTAAGTACAAGTTGTACAATAGGAATTTGATATTTTGCAACAGTAACAAGTTCATGAGCATTCATTTTAAAGCTTCCATCACCTGCTACATTTATTACCTTAGTATTTGGATTTCCAACCGCTGCCCCAATTGCGGCTGGAAGACCAAATCCCATAGTTCCAAGCCCCCCTGATGTAACTAAAGTTCTTGGTTCTGTAAATTTAAAGTATTGAGCAGTCCAGATTTGATTTTGACCAACTTCAGTAGTTATAATGAAATTATCTTTAATTAATTCTTGTAATTTTTCTATAACATGTTTAGGACTTACAGAATACTCATTTTTTTGCTCAGCAGGCTTAATTTTTTGCCACTCTTTAATCTGATCCATCCAACTTATATTTTCTTTTTTATCAACTCTCTCGATCAGTGAACTAAGAACATCTTTTATATCACCTTTTAGAGGTACATCAATATCTATATTTTTTCCTAATTCCTTTGAATCTATATCAATATGAA
Organism: Clostridium magnum DSM 2767; assembly: GCF_001623875.1. GTDB lineage: Bacteria > Bacillota > Clostridia > Clostridiales > Clostridiaceae > Clostridium_AM > Clostridium_AM magnum. Next base: position 158,454 of record NZ_LWAE01000003.1, read on the forward strand.
TTATTTTTGCATTAGGTGCAAAGGCTTCAACTTTGCTTATTACACGATCACTGAATCTCGCCCCAACTGCAATAAGCACATCACATTTTGATACTGCAAGATTTGAACACTTACTTCCATGCATACCTATCATGCCCATATAATTTTCATGATCTCCTGAAAAAGCACCCATACCCATAAGTGAACAAGAAACAGGAGCATTAATTTTTTCTACAAATTTTCTAAGAAGTTCACTTGCATTGGATTTTACTACTCCTCCACCTACATAAATTACAGGCTTGCAGCTTTCATTTATATATTTAGCGGCATCATTTATATTTTCCGCATACTCATTTGTATATTCTAGATTTTCCATTGCTACTTTTGATTCTTCAAAATTATAATCAATTTCTGCAACCTGTATATCTTTAGGCAAATCTACAAGTACTGGTCCTGGTCTTCCTGATATAGCTGTTTTAAAAGCCTCTCTTATAGTAGATACTAGTTCATTTGGGTCTGTTACAATGTAATTCTTTTTTGTAATAGATTTAGTAATTTCTACAATATTTACTTCCTGAAAAGAATCTCTTCCGATTAAGCTTTGAGAAACTTGACCTGTAAAAACCAATAGTGGAACAGAATCTCCATAAGCTGTAGCTATACCCGTAACTGTATTTGTAGCACCAGGGCCAGAAGTTGCAATAACAACCCCTACTTTCCCTGTCGATCTAGCGTACCCATCTGCAGCATGAGTAGCTCCCTGTTCATGCGCTGTTAATATATGTGTTATTTCCCTTGTATTATATAGGGCATCATAAATAGGTAATACTGCTCCACCTGGATAGCCAAATATTGTATCAACACCCTGCTCTTTTAAACATTCTAGAAGTACTTGTGCACCTTGTAATTTCATAATGATAGCCCCCTTATTCTTGGAATTTCAATAAAAATTTATAACAATATTGAATTAGTACACTAATACACATTAGTGATACTAAACCCTTATTAATAATCAATATTATACGAACATTCAACTTTTTTCATTTTTTGCAATCTTTAATGTGTAAAAGTTAGACCAAAATGTTTAAATCAGATTAGAGATTATACTTAGAATTTCTGTATTTAGAATTGAATATTGGAGTGTGATATCTATTTATATTTTTACTACTTATTATTAGTCCAAGACATCATAGCTCTTAAATTTTTCCCTACAGTTTCTATAGTGTGATTTTGTTCTGCTCTTCTCTTAGCATTAAAGGATGGTCTATTGGCCTGGTTTTCAAGGATCCAATTTCTTGCGAAAGTACCGTCTTGTATTTCATGAAGTACTTTTTTCATTTCTGCTCTTGTATCTTCATTTATAATTCTCTTACCTACAGAATAATCTCCATATTCAGCAGTATCACTTATTGAATATCTCATATAGCTAAGACCGCCTTGATTCATAAGGTCTACGATAAGCTTCATTTCATGTAAACATTCAAAATAAGCATTTTCTGGAGCATATCCAGCTTCAACTAAAGTATCAAATCCTGCCTTTATAAGTTCTGTAACTCCTCCACAAAGTACAGCTTGCTCACCAAATAAATCTGTTTCAGTTTCATCTTTAAATGTAGTTTCAAGTACTCCTGCTCTTGCTCCACCAATTCCTTTAGCATAAGCCAATGCATAATCTTTAGCTCTTCCGCTATAATCTTGATATACAGCTATAAGACATGGTACTCCTTTTCCTTCTTGATATTGACTTCTTACAGTATGACCAGGTCCCTTTGGTGCTACCATAATTACATCTACATTTGAAGGAGGTACTATTTGGCTATAGTGAATATTAAAGCCATGAGCAAACATTAAAACCTTTCCCTCTTTTAGATTCGGTTCAATACTTTCCTTATATATTTTCGCCTGCTTTTCATCAGGTAACAATATCATTATAAAATCAGCTTCTTTAACTGCATCCGCAACCTCTAATACTCTAAGACCTGCTTCTTCAGCAATTTTCCATGACTTGCTTCCCTTATATAATCCAACCATAACTTCTACATCGCTATCTTTTAAATTTAGGGCATGTGCGTGTCCTTGACTTCCATAGCCTACAACTGCCACCTTTTTTCCCCTTAACAGACCCATTTCAGCGTCTTTATCATAATAAACCCTTAATTTCTCCATTTTGACTCCTCCTAATCATATTTATTATAAAATCATATTTATTTATAAAATTATATAAAAAAAGACCAAACTTCTCACTGGGGCGAGAAGTTTAGTCGCGGTACCACCCAAATATTTTACTCAATCAAATAACGACTTACGCCGGCACAGCTTAATTAATTCAGCCTGCAACTTAAGGGTGATTTTCAATAGATTCCAGTTTGTGAGCTTTCACCTAATCTCACTCTCTTTAAAACCTTTCTCCATTTACTCTTCCCTATCATTGTTTTTATGTATGAATTTTTGGTATATTCACAAAATGTTATTATTACTTTACTATACATTATTGATGATGTCAATAACCAAGTTAAATTTTTTATTATTTCCAAAAATAACAATTTCATTCAAAATAAATTTACGTATGTGACGATAATAATACCTAAAAATTCATTTGTCAATAGATTTTTTATTTTATATTTTATTTTCCTATAATTTATTTCACTTTAAATTTTTTCATTTTTATTGCTCTGATATATGATATTAAGCCATTTATCAAAATATTACCTTAATAATTATTTATTTTTCTATTAGGCGCTTATGCTAAACATTTCTTTTAAATGATTTTATAATTGCAATTTTGAAATATTTTAAATATAAAATTTCATTTTTTACAAGTTAATTTTAAATCATCCTCGTCACCATAACCCCATTGACGTCCATTCTTCCATTTTGCAAGATTCAGTCCACCACCCACCTAATTGGCACTCAAATTGGCCTTTATCTATCTATTTTTTATACATTTATGAATTTTTATTTGTATCAACTTGCACTTTTTATTCAATATGGGTATACTATATATAAGGAATGTTATTAAATAAGAGGTGAAACTCATGAATACAATATCTGATTTTAAATTTCAATTAAATAAAAATAATATTATTAGTTCAGTTCAATCTTATTGCCAATCACCTCCCTATGAGGTACTGAGCAAAATATATGATAATATGCTTCCTTTAGTGAAAAAATATTCTAAGCCTTTAGGTCTATTTAAAATCGAAAGAAAATTAGACGAATTAAAGTTAATTTCATTAAAAGATTGTAAATTTGTAATCTATTGTGCTGTAACTATTGGTCAAAATTCTGTAGATAAAGTGAATAGTCTATTTAAGGATGGAAAATTTTACGAAGCAATTCTGTTTGATGCAATAGCTAGTTACTTCTTATTCGATATAAGTGATCAACTATTTACTACAATATGTGAAAAATACAATGACATAAATTTAGGTCTTACCAATAAAATTGTACCTGGAGATGGTGATATAGATTTGGAATATCAAAGGGAAATAATATCTAGATTACAAAGTAATACTATATCTATTGTTAATAACTGCATGCTTTATCCATCGAAGTCCATGTCCTATATCTATGGAGCTGATGAGAGTATAGCTTCTAATCAATATAAAGATCACAGTTGCATTACATGTTCTAATATCTTTTGTAAAATGAAAAATTCTAAAGATAACATAGAATCTACTCTTATACCTAAAACAATGGGCTGCGCGTAAATTGCAGCCTACTGTTTTATTTTCTCGTATGAAGCGTAAACTTGAATCAGATGGGGTTTTAAACCCCACCTGATTCTTAGTTGAACGAATCCAGAGACGTAGCCGATCTTTACTCCCACTTTGGAGAAAAGCAGAAAACCAAAATCTATGATTTTGTGTGAATCGCTTTCACAGAGTGCGTATGGGAGTATTAGAGCGGGTAGTCATTGGATAAATTCTTTTTCTTATCTTTTTTTAATATTAAGCTCTATGCTTTAACGCTTTATTGATTTCCTTAACCAAGTCCTCTTCATCAAAAGGTTTAATAATAAATCCCTTAGCACCAGCCTTTACTGCTTCTTTTATTATTTCCTGTTGCCCCATAGCCGAGCATACAATGATTTGTGCCTTAGGATCTATTTCTATAATTTCTTTAACTGCTTCCAATCCACCAAGTTCTCTCATTGTTAAATCCATTGTAACCACATCCGGCTTTAGTTCTTTATATCTTAATATACCTTCTTTTCCATTTGAAGCCTCTCCTGCGATTTCAATATTATTTCTTTTTAATATCTCTATTATAATATTTCTCATAAATTTTGAATCATCTACTACTAAAACTCCCATGATAAAACTACTTCTCCTTTTTTGAGCTTTTTAATTCCAAATAATAAATTTATGCTTTTTTTCTTTCATTTTCATTGCAAATTATGTTGTAAAAAATAAGAACATAAGCAATTATGCATTTTCTCTCTTGGTCCTAGTATATTATATTACATATATTAGGCATATGTACATACTTTTATTATTAAGTTTTCTAAACTTTTCAATTAATATAAATCAGTAAGATATTAATATATAATAGTTATATAAACTTTAGTATTCTAATATAATTTAATAAGTATAAATGATAATATATATGAATTTTGACTTATTCTTTAACTGTGGTAAAATAGTATTTAATGATTACAGTATAAAAAAAGAAGGAGATTAAATATGAGTGATTTAGGTACATTTTTATTAGGCGCAATGCAGATAACTCTTTTAGATATAGTTCTAAGTGGTGATAACATTGGCGTAATCGCATTAGCTACAAAGGATCTTCCAGAAAAATATGCAAAAAAAGCATCTGCTATTGGAGTCTTTGCCGCGGTTTCATTAAGAATTATTTTTGCTTGTCTTATTACATATATTCTAATGATTGACTGGCTTCCTATTAAGTTAATAGGTGGACTTCTCCTTGTTAAAATCACTTGGAACTTTGTTAGAAGTGATAGTAAAGAAGAAAATGCAAATATACATGTTTCTAGTAAGTTTATGGGAGCCATTTGCAGCATTATTATAGCAGATATAACAATGAGCTTGGATAATGTACTTGCAATTGCTGGTGCTGCAGAAGGAAGCTTAGTTCTTATAGTTTTCGGTCTTGTCCTCAATATCCCTATTATATTTTTTGGCAGTCAATATGTGGCTAAATTGATGAACAAGCATCCTATAGTAACCTATATAGGCGGAGCTGTACTTGCTCATACTTCTTTTAAGATGTTATTAGAAGACAAGTTATTGTCCCCCTATATTCCAAGTATTATAGAAGTTACAGTGCCTTATGCTGCTGCATTACTTACAATTATTTATGGACTTTATATCATAAACAGACCAAAAAACTATAGTCTTAGGGATTATAAAAAGCAAAATCTTAGGTAGTTACTATATAGTGTAATCAAAAAAAAGGAAACTATACATTCAGCTATAGTTTCCTTATTCATATAAATCTTTATATACTATTTTAAAAACTTCCAAGGCCTCGTGTATTTTTCCTTTTAAAAGATCTTTTCGTTTTTCTAACTCTTCAATTCCAACCTCAGTTATAGTATATATCTTCTGTATTTTGCTTTTTGAATCATCCCATTTACCAATAATCATTTTTTCCTTTTCCATTTTTTTTAAAATAGGATATATTCCACCGGTACTAGGAATCCATCTTCCTTTTGTTCTATCTCCTATCCTATTAGCTATATCATTACCATTAGTGGCTCCTGTGCTTAAAACATATAAAACATAAATAGGCAAAAGTCCTTTCGTAAATACCTGTCCTACAGCATCTTTCTCATTTTGCACCTTCTTCAGTTCTGAAAGTTTTCTTTTATATTCCTCATATAGTTGTCTTTCCTCTTCTAAAGTGTCTTTTAATGTACTAATTTTTTTCATAAGTTTTATTCTTCCTCAACTTGTTAATCGTTAACATGTTAATTATATCATTTTGTACAATATTATCAATATTAATAACTGTTAACTTAAAAGACCCTAAGCATCTTAAATATGATGCCTAGGATCCTTAATTATTTTAAAAATCTAATTTATTTTCTATAATATGAGAAGTTACTAAAAACATTAATGTAAATGCAACAATATTAAATATCGTAACTGCTATGTTAATTGGCATTAATTGAGCTCCCTCTACAAATAAGCGAGATTCGTTAGAAAGCATATTTAAATTTATGTCTTTAGGAAAAGTTTCCACTAAGAACTGTGTAATTTTTCCAGACACTGTAGATATAATTATAAATATAATAAAACTACTCATCTTACCCATCTTTTTCTTTTTGATTGCTACCTTGCTTAAAGCTATAGAAAAATATATTACTAATAAAAAGTAAAAATACTCAAGGAAGCTTGCAAGTACCATAAAAACAACAAAGCTTGGATTTACATTTCTCATAATATCTGTTACCATAATTGATAAATTTATATCCATCTTATGTGTATTCATTAAGATTATATAGTTGAATAACATCGTTATTGCTCCAACTATTAAAGCCTGAATAAGTGCACTTACAAGCTTTGAAGCTAAAATTGAATATCCATGCTGTGGCAGTGTACATAACAAGTACCCCGTATCCTCATACATATCTCTACTAAATATTTTTATATTCCATATGAACACCACAATTGCAGCAGCAAAGCTTACCATAAAAGAAGCTACAATTATCGCTTGTATTTCCCATACATTTATTCTTGAAATTAAAAATAAACTTATCAGAGCTATTATGCCTATAACTATAATAAAATCTTTATAGTATCCCTTTAGTTCATACTTTATTAAATTAAGCATTATTTAAATACCTCCCTATATAACTGATCTATAGATAATCCCTTTTCATTTCTTAATTCTTCTGCATTACCACTTAGCACTACTTTTCCCCCTGATATAAAAGCCACATCATCAAATAATCTTTCAATATCATTTACAAGATGTGTTGTAATTATAATTGAGCTATCTTCACTGTAATTGTCTAGTATAGCATCTAGTATTTTTTCTCTAGTAGTAGGATCTACGCCTCCTAGAGGCTCATCTAAAATATAAAGTTTTGCCTTTCTTGAAAGAACTAAAGTTAAATATAATTTCTCAGTCATCCCTTTTGAAAGTGTCTTAACTTTACTATTTATATCTAAATTCATAAATTCTAATAACTTTTTACATTTTTCTACGTCAAAATCCTTATAAAAATCCTTAAAAAAATTAACTGCATCCTTAATTTTCATCCACTTAAACAAGTACTCTCTATCTGGCAAATATGATACTATAGATTTTGTGTAGACTCCTGGCTTGTGACCATCTATCAATAGTTCACCATTAGTTTTTGACAAAATCCCAGCAGCTATCTTTAAAAAAGTTGTTTTGCCACTTCCATTCGGTCCTAAAATCCCTACTATTCTTCCCTTCTTAACCTCTAAATCTAATCCATTTAAAGCCTTTTTGTTAAAATAGCTTTTTTCCAAATTTGAAGCTTTTAGTATAACATCCATATTAAAATTCCTCCTTAACTTTATCTTCAATTACCGTTAAAATTTCCTTTCCCGTGAACCCTAGATTCTTCATACCTTTCATAAAGTTATCTATGATTTCCTTTGCCATTTCTTTTTTTAATTCCCCAATCATATCAGTATCTTCCCTTACAAATGTTCCCATTCCTCTTTGTGTATAAGTTATACCCTCTCGTTCAAGTTCCTGATACGCTCTCTGTAAAGTATTCGGGTTTACCTGAAGTTCTGATGCCATATCTCTCACTGAAGGCAGCTTATCCCCTGGTTTTAACTTTTTAATAACTATATCTCTTTTTACTAAATGCATTATCTGTATATATATAGGAATTTTAGGATCAAAGCTTATTCCCACAATAACACCTCCATATTATATTAGTGTACTATATTTATCATACACCTATGCAGAATAAAGGTCAATCTTTTTTGTATTAAATTTATATTAAGTGATAAACTTTAAATATAAAATTTTAATCATCGGAGGTTTTAATTATGAGCAATATACTTGGATACTATTTAATGCCCCATCCACCAATTATAATACCTGAAATCGGAAAAGGTGAGGAAAGAAAGGCTTCAGCAACTATGGAAGCATGTATAAAAGTGGCAGATGAAATTAACAAACTAAATCCTGATACTATAATAATTATCACTCCTCATGGCCCTGTCTTCAGAGATGCCATTTCAGTTTCAGACAGTGACTACTTATCAGGAGACTTTAGCAATTTTAATGCTCCAGATGTACAATTTAATTCTGTTCTAAACTCTTCATTAACAGAGGAAATTGTAAAATACGCCTTTGGTATGGGAATACCTATGGTTGCTATTAGTGAAGACTCTGCTGGAAGATTTAATATAGAATATGAACTAGATCATGGTACTATGGTACCACTATATTTTATAAACCAAAAACTCAATAATTATAAATTAGTCCATATAACTTATGGTTTTCTTTCAGAAGTAGAACTTTACAAATTCGGAGTAGTTATAAAGCAAGCGGTAGAACGTTCTAATACAAAAGCAGTAATAATAGCATCTGGAGACTTATCTCATAGAGTTACTGAAGATGCTCCTTATGGTTACAGTCCTCATGGTAAAACTTTCGACACCGAACTGTTAGATATGCTTAAAAATGGTAATGCATTAAATATATTTAAAATGGATAAAAATATAATCGAATCTGCAGGAGAGTGTGGTTTAAGGTCTGTATATATATTATTAGGCACTATGGATCAAGAAAACTTTAAAGGAGAAGTTTTATCCTATGAGGCTCCTTTCGGAATAGGCTACGGTGTTGTAAAACTTAGTACCAGCGAAGGTGGCGCTGTGGACATTGTTGAAAAAATTTCCAATCTAAAGGATGAAGCTATGAAGGTAATTAGAGACTCTGAGGATGAGTACGTTAGATTAGCTCGAGAGACCTTAGAATATCATGTAAAAACAGGAAAATTTATAGCAACTCCATCATATGTTACCAAAGAAATGTTAAATGAAAAAAGAGGCGTATTTGTTTCACTTAAAATGGACGGTGAACTCAGAGGCTGTATAGGTACAGTTTTTCCTTCTTATGACAATATTGCTGAGGAGATTATGAAAAACGCTATAGAAGCTGGTGAGAGGGATCCTAGATTTAATCCTGTTGAAGAAGAAGAACTTAACAATATAGTTTATTCTGTAGATGTTCTAATGCCTGCAGAAAAAGCTTCAAAAGAAATGCTAGATCCAAAAAAGTTTGGTGTTATAGTAAGAAGTGGTCACCGAACAGGTTTGCTTTTACCTGATTTAAGTGGTGTGGATACAGTTAAGGAGCAGATAAGCATTGCTTTAAATAAAGCAGGAATAGAAGAAAATGAAAACTACAGCATTGAAAGGTTTGAGGTTATTAGACATAAATAGCCTCAGGTTGTATTAAACTTACTGTTATTGATTTATTTATATTTTTGTTGTTAGGAGATAAAAAATTCATGAAGAAAGAAGCACTTTTTTATACTAAAGATGAAAATGGTAAAATTTTATGTAAGCTCTGTCCCCAAAACTGTCACATCAAGGAAGGCGGTATAGGATTTTGCGGTGCCAGAAAAGTTGAAGACGGTATACTATATACTTTAAATTATGGAAATATTAGTTCTGCATCCTTAGATCCTATAGAAAAGAAGCCTCTTTATCACTATAAACCTGGAAGCTTCATACTTTCAGTAGGTAGTTTTGGATGTAACTTTAGGTGCGGTTTTTGCCAAAATCACACAATCTCTCAAACTAAGCCCCAAACTCAGTTCCTTCAGTCTGAAGAGCTTATAAATTTCGCCTTAAAACAAGAAGATAATATAGGTTTGGCCTTTACTTATAATGAACCATCTATTTGGTATGAATATATTCGTGATGTATGTGAAAAATCTCAAAATGAAGATTTAGATTTAGTTCTAGTAAGTAACGGATACATAAGTGAAGAACCTATCCAAAGTATATTACCCTTTATTAATGCTGCAAATATAGATCTTAAAGCCTTTAATAATAAATTCTATAAAGATATTTGTTGTGGAGATATAAAGATAGTTATGAATAATATTGAAAAGATGCATGACAAATTACATTTAGAAATAACTACGCTATTAGTTGAAGGATATAATGACTCAGATGACGAAATAAAAAACTTATGCAAGTGGATATCTAGCTTAAATCCTAACATACCTCTACATTTATCTAGATATTTTCCTTCTTATAAATTTGATGCTCCAGCCACTTCCCTAAATACAATGGAGAATTCCAGCAATATAGCTAGAGAATATTTAAATTATGTTTATGTAGGTAATGTACCTAACATAACTAACAATACCCATTGCCCAAAATGTAATGAAATTGTTATCGATAGATCTAATTTTTCTACAAAAGTTATTTTAAAGGAAGAAACCTGTCCAAAATGTGGTTATAAAATTAATGTAGTAATATAATTGCAATCCTAACACAATATACATGACATAAAAGCAGCTTTACTTCCACACAATATTCACTGAGGTGATTATAATTGAAAAGAAAAAATATCATTGCAAGTACTTTTTTATTTTTAATGTTAGCTGGTACTAAGGTTCATGCTCAACCTACAACCCATACAGTTGTACCTGGTGATAGCATGTGGAAAATAGCAGTGAAATACGAAGTAGGATTAAGCGAAATTATATCAGCAAATCCTCAAATAACTAATGCAGCTATGATTTACCCTGGTCAAGTATTGAAAATTCCTAACTTAGATGTTAAAACAACTGAAAATAGAGTTATAGCATTAGTAAACGTTCAAAGATCAAAGGTAGGATTACAGCCACTAAAAGCTAATTGGCAGGTTTCAAGGGTTGCTAGATATAAATCTCAAGATATGATAAATAAAGGTTATTTTTCTCATACATCTCCAACCTACGGTTCTCCATTCACTATGATGGAATCCTTTGGAGTCAAGTTTTCTGCTGCTGGTGAAAATATAGCAATGGGTCAGACAACACCAGAAGCAGTTATGACTGGTTGGATGAACTCACCTGGTCACAGAAGTAACATTTTAAATCCAACTTATACTGAAATAGGTGTAGGGCTTGCTAAAGATTCTTCCGGAAGATGCTACTGGACACAGATGTTTATAAAACCTCTTTACTAAATCGAAAGGTGCAAGACTATAAACTTGCACCTTTTATTAGTATAATTTAGTGTTATTTTTTAAAACTAACAGGTTTCTGCTGGTTTTAAAAAATAACATTAAATTTATAAGATTAATTTATATTCCTTTTGGAATGACAGCTACATTATAATTCATTGACATATCCCGTTTATTCACTGTTATTTGCTTTATTTCCTCTAAGTTTTTTGCTGTAAATATTACTGATCCACCGTTTCTATTATAAACTCCTCCACCAATTAAATATCTACTGGAGCTGATTTTTCCATTATTCACCTTAGTTCCACCAACTGCTACTTTTTCTCTATTGTCTAGAGTCTTATAATTGATTTTTACATAAAGATTATATTCATCCATTTATCTTCGCCCCCAATCATTTGTTTGGGTAAGTTCATATTTACATTATATAGAACATTTGTTCTTTAGTCAACTTTTTCTTTCTTACCCTCTTACTTTATTAATATTCTTTTAAGTATGAGAACATGTAAAAAATATATAATTTTTAAAAATAATTATATATTTTTTATGTAATTTTATTCTTTTTTTGCTAAAATGTAAGTTGTGTATGCAAATATGTTAATATTTTATAGGGAGTTGTTATTATGCTAGGAACTTTAGTTAACTTCTCTGCCATTATAGCTGGAAGTATAGTTGGAATCTTACTAAAAAATGGTGTACCAGAAAAGATAAGTAATACTATTATGCAAGGATTATCACTTTGTATAGTGTTTATAGGGATTTCAGGTGCTATTAAAGGCTCTAATACCCTTTTAATTATAATCTCTATGGTTATTGGTGGGCTCATAGGTGAGTTAATTGACTTGGACAACCTTCTTCAAAAACTAGGTGATAAAATCGAAGATAAATTTAAGGGAAAGGGAATAAAAATTTCTGAAGGGTTTGTAACCACAAGTCTGATGTTTTGTGTAGGTTCAATGGCTATAGTAGGATCTCTCCAAAGTGGACTGGAAGGAGATCATAAAATACTTTTTGCAAAATCTATAATTGATGGAATTGCTTCAATCATTTTTGCTTCTTCCTTAGGTATCGGTGTAATGCTGTCCTCATTCTCAGTATTAATATATCAAGGAGCTATAACTTTAGGAGCAGCTTCACTTAAGGTAATCTTAATCCAATCTGTTATTACAGATATGACAGCAGTGGGGAGTCTATTGATTATTGGACTTGGACTTAATATGCTTAATATTACGAAAATTAAAGTAGCCAATTTGCTTCCCGCAATTGTTATACCTATAGTTTACCAGTTTATATTGAATATAATTACAATGAAATAATTTTAGATATTTGAAAAAAATTTAATATCTAAATAAGGATAGGTGTGGCCAGCACCTATCCCCCCTGCAGGAAAATATAGAAGAATCAAAATTTATCGTCAATACGACTTGAACAAATCAGTGTATATCTATTTGGGATTCCCGAAGCAAATAAGCATTTCTCAACTCATTCAAATCTTTGCTAGACTATACAACATATTTACGAAGTTTTAATCCTTCCTCTATATAAAAACTCCAGCTTCAAACACTACAACCCTTATAATATTTGAAAACCTTTAATAACATGAATAATCTTCACAACAGCATCAGTGTAACTTTTTAACACCACAAATGCCTTTATTTTACTAACTTAAAATCCTACTAAGATCTTAAATCAATATTGACTTAACAATTTTAATTCTTCTACAGGTCTTATATTATCCATTTTATACTTTTATATACATAAAAATAAAATTTTTTTATTATCACTAGTGCTATATATCACTAGTGATAGCGGTATACTGTATGATATAATATATTTAATGGTAAGGAGGTATATTATGGTTAAAATTGCGTTGGTTACTGATAGTACATCAGATTTAGACAAAGAAACAATAGATAAGTTTGATATAAAAGTACTTCCTCTTAGGATTGTATATAAAGATAAAGAATTTATAGATAGGGTTAATATAACACCAAAAGAAGTGTATGATAATTTACACATAGAAACACCTCATACTTCACTGCCTTCTATACAAGATATAGAAAACCTTTTCCTAGAATTAGAAATAGAGAAATATACACATGCTATTGTTGTTCCTATTTCATCTGGCTTATCGGGAACTTATAATACTTTAAAACTAGTAAGTGATAGTCATCCTGAAATAATAACTACTGTTTTTGACTCTAAGTCTCTGACTTTAGGTGCTGGTGCTATTATAATAAAGTGTGCAGAACTTATAGAATCAGGAAAGACCTATGAAGAAATAATTGAAATGCTTCCTAAAATAAGAGATAGTATATCCGTATTCTATATTGTAGATACTTTAAAGTATTTGATAAAAGGCGGTAGAATAGGAAAAGTATCTGGTACTGTTGGAGAACTTTTAAATATTAAACCTATTATATCTATTGATTCTGAAGGTATATATTATACTTATGCAAAGGTTCGCGGCAAGAAAAAGGCCCTTAGTATCTTATTTGAATTATCCACAGATATTTTAAAATCTACTAAGGGTAGAATTTGGGTTATGCATGGTGGAGCAGAAGAGGAAGGTATGAAATTTTATGAACTCTTTAGAAATGTTGAAAACATAACTTACCTTGGTTTCGGAGACATAAGTCCTGTGGCTGGTGTACATACAGGACCAGGACTTATTGGTGTCGTTACAATGAAAGAAATATAAATTTAAAAAGCAACTATATAGTTTTTAATAAAATAAATTTAAAATTATATAATTTTTTTTATTAAATAATACTTGAAAGTTTATATGTATAATCCTTATAATAAGTTATACAATACATTATTATATGAAGTGAAAACTTAAATGTAATACTATAAGGAGAAATTTTATGAACTTTATTACTGAATTTTTTTTTAAGGAATCTACAAAAAAACTTCTATTCTTTACTTTAATAATTCTGTGCTTCTATGTAGCAAGGTCTCTAATTAACTTGTTTTTACTTACTTTTTTATTTACCTATCTTATGAACAGTCTACAAGGCTTAATAGTAGGTAAATTTAAAAGAATGACCCCAGCAAAGGAAAATCTTATTACTATTACTTTATATACTTTATTATTTGTATCTATAGTTTTAATAATGGTCAGATATATACCACTGCTTGTAGCTCAAAGTAAATATATAATAACTCAAGCAACTGATTTGGATTTATCACCCAACTCAGATTCTGATATAATTCAGAGCTATCTACTTAATGTACTTCAGCAAATAGATATAAAAAGTTATATAAAATCCGGATTTAATGTTACTTTTCAATTGGCTGCAAATGTAGGAAAATGGAGTGTTAATATTTTTATTGCAATAATGTTGAGTCTTTTCTTCATACTGGAGAAGAAAAAAATATGTTGTTTTTTAGATAAATTCAAAGAAAGTAAGGCATCAGGCATATATACGTATTTACACTATTTTGTTAATAACTTTTTAAATTCATTTGGTAAGGTTATTCAAGCACAAATCCTTATAGCTTTAGCTAACACAATACTTTCTATGATAATGCTTTATATACTTAAGTTCCCTCAGCTAATTACTCTTGGTTTTATGATATTTATATTAAGCTTAGTACCTGTGGCAGGAGTTGTAATTTCACTAATTCCGCTTTCACTGATTGCATTTAAAATAGGTGGTCTTACTAAAGTCGTTTATGTTTTAGTAATGATTGCATTGATACATGCTTTTGAGAGTTATTTTTTAAATCCAAAACTTATGTCATCAAAAACTGAACTTCCTATATTCTTTACCTTTGTAATTCTTATAGTTTCTGAACATTTCATGGGAACATGGGGACTATTGATTGGAATACCTTTGTTCATGTTTGTTCTAGATTTACTTAACGTAAAGTTTCATGATTAGAGTTTCAATAGAATTTTATTATTTTTAATGCTATTTTAAGCATTAGTTGATTTCTTAGAAATCACTTTAATTGAGCTTTTGCCTGAAGCATGTACACAGCTATAAAAAAGGCTTTAGGACGCTAAAAATTGCGTCTTAAAGCCTTAATCATTTTCAACCCCTATGATAGTGACATTTCTTAGGTTCCAATCATTAGTCAAATCATAGACATTATTATTATCTATATTTCTAACCTTCGGACGTATAGAGCAGTCTTCATTATTTTCTATTACAATAACTGATTCCCCATTACTCAATTTCAACACCGTTCCTAAAGGATATGGAGCAACTTTTCTTAAGAATATCTTTACTAATTTCGGATCAAAAATTTGTCCGTTATTAGCCATTATATATTCAATTGCATCGGATGGTATATAGGCTTTTTTATTGGGTCTTTCTGCAACTAAGTTATCATAAGCATCACAAATAGCTATTATTCTAGCAAACTTAGAAATATCCCCTCCTTTTTTTCCATCCGGATAGCCCTTACCATCAAAACGTTCATGGTGCTGCAAAATACCCACATATGTGGTAACAGGTATATTATAGTGCTCCTTTATATACCTATACCCTTTTTCAGAATGACTCTTAATTAAATTTGATTCAGCTTCCGATACTTTTTCTTTATCTAATATATCTTTTGGTATAAAAACCTTCCCAATATCATGTAAAAGTGCCGCTGTTGTAAGTCTTTCTATTTTTTTTAAATCTAAATGTAGTGCCATACCTATAACCGATGATAACACAGCTACATTTACTGAATGACTGTACATATAATCATCAAAGGTTTTTATATCTATCATATTTACCATTACGCCTTTACTATTCAAAATTTCTAACATGATGCTTTTAGCTAGATATTCTACTGTATTTAGTGTTCTCGAAAGATCCGCTGGACTATTATATATTACCTTCATAGACTTTACAGCCTTAACTCTTAGTTCATCAGATATTACATTTTTTATATGTATATCATGAGATAGATCGTCTTCAATATAAATCCCATTAACCCCAATTTTTACAAGGCTTTTTATATATTCATCATTTAATATTACATCATTTGCTAATAAAACAACCCCATCAGTTGAGTAAATATTTTTGCCGATTTTCATTCCTTCGCGCAAGCAAAAGGTAGGAATATATCGCATAAATCCACTTCCTTCCCTGTAATGTCATATATTTGTACTCACTTTTATATTATCGTTATAAGTATAGTTAACTTTATTTTTAAATACAATTAATTTTTTTATTAACACTATATTTGCAAAAGTAAATCATAAATCACATAGAATTATTAAAACAGCCCAATATTAGACAAAAATTTAAGGACAGAAATCTCTGTCCTTAAATAATATTTGACCCTATCTTGCACACTCTGATGCTTCTCCTGTAAGTATTTCTATACCATGAGGCAAAGCTGGTAGTATAACTTCTAAGTTTTCCACTGCTCCTTTGGGACTTCCTGGCAGATTGACAATTAAGGTTTCGTTTCTTATCCCTGCAATGGCCCTTGAAAGCATAGCTTTTGGAGTTATCTTTAGAGAAGAATTCCTCATCACTTCACCTATCCCAGGTACATACTTCTCTATAACTTTCATAGTAGCTTCTGGAGTTACATCTCTCTTAGAAAAACCTGTTCCTCCATTAGTCAATACTAAATTTACTTTTAGTTTATCAGAAAGATACTTCAACTCTTCCGCTATTTCATTTAAATCATCTGGTATTATTTTATAATATTCAATGCTGTATATACTGGAGTCTAGCTTTTCTTTTAAAGCAGGGCCTGTACCGTCTTCTCTTTCACCTCTTGATCCCTTATCACTTATAGTTAAAATAGCTGTCTTAATCATCTTAATCCTCCATTCAGTAAATTAACAAGCTCTTATTTCATCATACTCTTATTTCTTATATTTTTCAATATGCCTATTCATCATTTAATAACAGCTACTCTAATTTAAACTTATTTTCGAATTTCTTCATATTCAACATCAACAACATTTTTACCAGTAAAATCAAAAGGATCACCATTACCATCTATATTTGTACTAACATCCATTTTCTCATGTTTATTAACTTTTTTATGTGCTCTAGCTTTAAAATATCTAACCCCCTTAAATCCTGTCCATGCTATAAGCCCTACAATTAAAAGCAGCGGGAGAATTTTAATAAATACAAACATAGCCGCTATTGCTATTATTATCTTAAATGTTCCTGAAAAGTTTTTATTTACGAAATCCATAATTTAACTCCTTTTCTCTTCATTAATTTGTGTTATATATATAAATAATTATAACATACTTAAGAGTTAAATAGTATTAGATATCACTTAAAAAAGTATTAATATTGTGTTAATTTTTAGATTATTTTATTATTATGATTTTTGATATGTTTTGCACTGTCAGTTAGGTCAGTATTTTGAACCATTAATATTATTATAAGACTAGTTGCATTTTATTTATTTTTTCTATTTTTCCTAAACAAATCAAAATCACTTATTATATCAGGTCTCTCCTGTATAAAGCTTATAAAATCTTCCATATATTCTACTGTTTCATTACTTATAGTATGCTCTACTTTTTCAGTTTGCTCTAATACGCTGTCTGAGATTCCTAAAACTTTAAAGAAACCCTCAATTATATTGTGTCTTTTAAGTAAGTATTTCCCCATAGTTTTGCCGCTATCTGTAAGTATTATTATTCCATATTTTTCATAATTTACAAACTTCAATTCTGACAACTTTTGTACCATTTTTGTTGCAGAGGGAGGCTGAACATTTAAAGCCTTAGCTAGTTCATGGATACGAGTAAAGCCTATCTGCTGAGATAAGCGATATATCATTTCTAAGTAATCCTCCATAGATGCAGTTAATGTATCATATTCCTTTTTCATGTATTCACTAAACGTGAAAAAATCTTCAGTAGCCATTTTTTCACCTACTTATAATATCTAGTGCAGTAAATACTGCACCGATTTATTCTTAATTTATATATTACTAACATATAACCTATATGACACTTATTTTATATTATTTTTTAAATATATGAATTATAAATTAGAAATATAACTTGCCAACTTCAAATTTTTCTATAATCTTCTTTAAAACACTCCCAAATTTAAATAAACTTGTTACTAATATTGTCGAATTAATATATCTACTTAAAATTACATATATTAATTTAGAATTTATATTAAGATGTACCCCTTTAAATCCGACTATAATATCGTATTAAATAATGAGGTGGTTAAATGGTTCTAAAGGAAGAACTTATTGGCAGCAGAGATGATTTTATAGAAAAAAATAAAAACTTTATATATAGTATCACTTCTAACATTTGCAAAAGAAATCTTCAGTGGGAAAATGATGACGAGCTAAGCATTGCACTAATAGCCTTTGACAATGCCTGTAAGACTTACATAGAAAGTAAAGGTAATTTCTTTAGCTATGCAAAAGTATTGATTAAAAATGCTCTCATAGATTATTTTAGAAAGACTTCAAACAACCCATATTTAATTTTTAATTCAGATGATAAGGAACTAGAATTCATAGATTCTAAGAATTCCTTAACTAGTTATGAAATTCAACAGGAAAACCTAAGAAGAAATGAGGAGATCATGGCTTTTTCAAAAGAGTTAAATGAATACAAGCTTTCTTTTGAAGTGTTAGTAGAATCTTCCCCAAGCCATAGAGATACCAAAGATAAGCTGTTGAATTTAGCATTTGTTTGCTCCAAGGAATCATTTATAGTTGACTATATCTATAGTAACAAAATGCTTCCAATAAAACAAATTTGTCTCCTTACTGGCGAAAATAGAAAATTGATAGAAAAATGGAGAAGATACATTCTAACTTTAATCTTAATTTTTTCAAATGAGGAGTATATATATTTACGATCATACTTAAATATAAAGGTAGGTGATATTAATGAATAGTAGAAGTGGTATTGTTATGAAAATTGAAAATAGTACCCTATATCTTATGACTAGTGATGGAGAGTTTGTGAAAGTTAGATTAAACAAAAAAGAGTCTTTACCTATGATCGGTTCCGAATACTGCGGCGAAATTATTAAACCATCTTTTATCAGAAGTAGTATTTTTAAATACGCCTCAGTTGCTTCCTTAGTACTTTTTACACTCTTTGGCGGTGGAGGTGCTTATGCCTACTATAAGCCTGTCTCTACAATTACCATTACTATAAACCCTTCTATAGAGCTTAAGTCGAATATGTGGGGAAAAGTTATCTCTACTAATCCAATTAATGAAGATGGCAAAAAAATTTTAGAGGAAGTATCCTTGAAAAATAAAACTGTAGATGATGCTTTACTTTTAGTCTTGGATCAATCAAAAAAAGATAAGTTCATAGATGATAACTATGTTAAGAACAACAAAACCGTTCAAATTAGTGTCAAAGGAAAAGAACTAAGCTTATCCTCATTTGAAAAGAAAATTAGTGAAGATTCTTTAAGTGTGCAGATAGACAATAATGGTACTATAATCTATAATAAAAACCTTAAAAACGAAAATAGTGTTTCTTCAGATAACAAAAAAGAGATTACGAATACCACTAACGAGTATAACAACAACATAGACAAAAATAGTAACATTGACAATATAATTGATGATAACTTACCAGCAAAAAATGAAGACAAACAAAAGAATCAAAACACTAATAAAGATAGTAAAGTTGATTATAAAAATTCCGATGCTGACAATTATGACACAAATATAAAATCCGATGATACTACAATCTATAAAAAGCACAATAAGGACTATAAAAATCCTACAAAATCAAAAAATAATAAATCCAGTGATAATTCCAAAAAAAATTCTGATAAAAACTCTAATAATGGTCATACTCTGGAAAACAAGAATAAAAAAGATAAATAGTGGAACATAGGATTTCTTATGTTCCACTATTTCTTGGTAAAAATCTATACTCCATAAAGCCTCGTCTAAATATATTATTCCTCATCACAAATATCATCTAGTTTTCTTAGTGTTTCCTTATACCCTTCCTTAATAAAGTTATTATAATATAAATCCTTATAGCTTATTTTATCTATATCTACTTCCAATATCTTTGTAATATTTTCTCCAAAAAGCTTCCGTATAAAAATTGTACAATCTCGATTAACTATCTCATAACTCTTATCATCATAATAATTAAAGTTATTTGTATCCCTATTAAGCTTTTCAATAATTCCATAAAGTTGATATATATAGCTCATCTCTTTCAAACCAAAATCATTTTTTAGGTATGCAACTCCTCCTGAATACTCTCTATCCATAGGTATAGGGTATATCTCTGTATTTTTTTTATCATTACAATTCTTTAAAATTCTTATACTGTTAAATAAGGCAGTGCATATATCCAATCTTATAATATTGGCATATTCACGGCTCCTTTTTAATCTTATATTTTCAGCATATCTTCTGTTATCTTCTACTATCTTGTTCTGAACTTCTATAGTTTTGTCTGTAGATTTCTTAGCCACAATCCAGCTAAATACACCTCCAATTATAGCTCCAATCATTATAGATACTGAAGAAATTAATGTTTCTGGCAAATCCGTGAATATTTTAATCATTTGAACACCTCGACTTCTAAATAGATATCCAAAGTAAATTTAACTAAATTTTACAACTTTAGTTCTATTGTACTAGTTTCAAATATTATATTTTCCAGTAGAAAATTATTTTATACTTATATGAATTTGTATATACTATTTATAAAGGAAGTGATAGTTTTGATTATCGGAACAGCTAAAATATATTTGTTTGCAAACTGGGTTCATTCATTAAAAGAAAAAAGAATGATAGTTAAGAGCATCGTTGATAAGACAAAACACAAATTCAACGTATCAATTGCGGAAATTGAAGATCAAGACTTACATCAATCTATTGTTATTGGAATAGCCTGTGTAAGTACTAATAAACGACATGCAGATAGTCAAATTCAAAATGTAATTAATTTTATTGAAGACAATACGGACGCCATGGTGCAGAGCATTGAAACCGATCTATATTGACCATTATAATCAGTAAGGTTATCGCCTACAAAGGTGTTATCTTACTGGTTATTAAACTTTTATAATCTATTTAGTTTTTGTTTTTTGTTGAATATTATTCAAATTTCCTAAAAGGTCATGTACAAAATTAGCTCCTCTTGATATAAGCAGTCCTGTAAGTATTCTTCCTGCATAAGGTATATATATCGGTAATCCTACTGCAGCTAAAAAGTCTATATTAGCTCCAATAGCAATCAGCTCTGCAAAAAATACAGCTCCTACTCTATCATAGCTAAGCTTCCCATTTTGCCAAAACATCTTTGTGGTTTCCCATAAAGCCTCTACTACTGAAGCAGCAACAACATACTGCAACAAATTCATTTTTTACCTCCTTCTTAATTACTGCCAATTCGTGGTTATATTCATCTTGATAAATATTATATAGTTATTATTTATGTTTTCATATTTATGTTTATACTATTTATTTTAATAATTGGACAGCTAAAAGCCGCATCCTAAATGAAGAATGCGGCTTAAACTATATTCTATTTTACTCTAAAATAACTTTACCCTCTTTTAAATTTATTTTAATGTGATAACCATCCCTAAACTTCTTGTGTAGGTATTGTTCAGCAATTTCATCTTCAATATATCTCTGAATAGCCCTTCTTAAAGGTCTTGCACCGTATTTTTCGTCGTATCCAACCTTTAAGACAAAGTCTTTTACTTCTTCGGATACTTCTATGCTCATGCCTTTTTCTTTTACTTCATCCATTACTTCATTAAGCATTAATTCAATAATCTTATGAAGTTCTTCTTTAGAAAGGGATGCGAACACAATAATTTCATCAACCCTATTAAGAAACTCTGGTCTAAAGGTTTCCTTTAATGCTTCCTTAACACGACTTTCTAATGCATTGTATCCCTCATGAGCAAATCCAATTCCATTAGATTTAAAGTTATTTCCAGCATTAGATGTCATAATAATTACAGCATTATCAAAATGCACTGTTCTTCCTTGACTATCGGTAAGTCTTCCATCCTCCAGTATTTGTAATAACATATTAAACACATCTGGATGTGCTTTTTCAATTTCATCTAACAGTATAACAGAGTACGGTTTTCTTCTTATTTTTTCAGTTAGCTGACCCCCCTGATCATATCCTACATATCCTGGAGGTGCACCTATTAATTTTGAAACAGTGTGTTTTTCCATATACTCAGACATATCAAGCCTAATTAATGCTTCTTCACTTCCAAAAAGTTCATTTGAAAGAGCTCTTGCAAGTTCCGTCTTACCGACACCAGTTGGTCCTACAAAAATAAAGGAGGAAGGCTTTTTCTTTTTTCTAAATCCTAGACGATTTCGTCTTATTGCTCTTGACAGAGCTGCTATTGCTTCGTGTTGACCAATAACTCTTTTATGCAATCTATCTTCAAGGTTTAGAAGCTTTTCCGTTTCCTCTTCTGTAATTCTTTGCACTGGAATTTTTGTCCATGCTTCAATTACGAAGGCAACATCCTCTATTGTCAATTGCTCATCTAAACATTTTTCTTCTATTTTTCTAATTTTATCTTCAATTCTGCACTCTTCTACTTTATGTTGTGCAGCCTTTTCGTACTCATCACTTGCAGCATACTCTTCTATTTTTTCTTGTATTTCCTTTAATTCTTCCTTTAAGGCCCTCAATTCGACAAGTCCTTGATTCTTTAAATTTGCTCTTGAACTAGCTTCATCTATCACATCTATCGCCTTATCTGGTAAAAATCTATCCGTTATATATCTTTCTGATAATTTTACAGCAGCTTCAATTACCTCATCTGATATTGAAACCTGATGATATAATTCGTAGTATTTTTTTATACCCTTTAGAATCTCTATTGCTTCGTCTACATTAGGTTCTTCAACTATAACTGGCTGAAATCTTCTTTCTAGCGCAGAGTCTTTTTCAATGTGATTTCTATATTCCTCTAAAGTTGTTGCACCAATTACCTGAATTTCACCACGAGCAAGAGCAGGTTTTAAAATATTAGCTGCATTCATCGCTCCTCCCTGTGCTTCTCCTGCGCCTATTATGTTATGAACCTCATCGATAACTAAAATAATATTCCCACAATCCTTAGCCTCTTCTATAATAGACTTCATTCTTCCTTCAAACTGACCTCTAAACTGTGTTCCTGCCACAACTGCAGTCAAATCTAAAAGATATACTTCAGTATCAAATAACTTTGAAGGAACCTGCCTTTCAGCAATTCTGACAGCTAACCCCTCTGCAATTGCCGTTTTCCCAACTCCAGGTTCACCAATTAAAATAGGATTGTTTTTTGTTCGTCTATTGAGAATTTGAATAACCCTATCTATTTCTCTATGCCTTCCTATAACTTTATCTACTTTGTTCCCCTTAGCTTTATCAGTTAAATTTATTCCATAAGTATCTAAATTCTTTCTTTTCTTCTTAAAAAATCCACCTTTAGTTTTCGAGTTTGATTTTTCTTCTCCAATTGGAGCTTTTTCTTTATTTTCAGTTTTCTGATGGCTGTTGTCCATATCCTTCGATACTGGAAATGTACCTTTTAGAAAGTCTGAAAGAGAATTGTTATTCGTATCTTCTATATTTATATCCTGAAGCATATTATTCATTTGTTCAGATAAATTTTCCATATCTTCAGGTGTCATTCCAGCTTGCTTCATTAATTGTTCTATTATAGGCACTCCCATTTTTTTTGCACAATCTATGCATAAACCAACCATTTCAGTTTTTCCATTTTCAACTTTAGCTGTATATACAGTAGCTATATTTTTATTACACACAGAACACAATTGCATACAAATCATCTCCATACTTTTATAAAGTCAATTTAAATTATCGCATTTACAGTATATCATATTTTTGTCTATATTATTAGTCATATTTTATTAGTCTTTCATCTGAAATTGCTCATAGATGTCCTTTATCATTTGTATATTTTCAACAAACACATTAACTATATTAGGATCAAATTGTTTTCCTGACCCATCAATGATTATTTCAATAGATTCCTCAAATGTAAATGCTCTTTTATAAGGTCTTTTGCTTGTTAGTGCATCAAATACATCCGCTACTGCCACAATTCTAGCACTTAGAGGTATCTCTTCACCTTTTTTACCATAGGGGTATCCTGATCCATCCCATTTTTCATGATGTCCTTCAGCTATTTCAATTCCTAAATTAAAAACACTTCTCCCCTTCTTTTTTAAATTTTCATCTGCCATTTTTAGCACTTTAGCCCCATACACTGCATGAGTCTTCATGATTTCAAATTCTTCCTGGGATAACTTTCCTGGCTTTAATAATATATCATCCCTAATTGCTACTTTTCCTATGTCATGAAGGGGACTAAATTTTTCAATATTATTAATATATTCTATATCAATTATATCTTTGAATTCATTTTCTCGGGATAACAGTTCAGCTATTACTTTTGAATAAGTCTTCATCCTATTTAAATGATCGCCAGTTTCAAGGTCTCTTTCTTCCGTTAGCATAGCAAGAGCTAAAGTAGAACTTATTATAAGATCATCAATTAGTATATCCTCTTCTAAACTAAGCATTATGCTATTTGCAAGAGTTTTTAAAAAACTAATATGCTCCTTTTTATACACATTCTTCGCATTACTGGAGAAAAATATTATTCCTACTACCTCTTTATCATTCTTTAATGGAAATGTAATAGATGATTTTATCCCCTCTTCTAATAAAATACGATTATATTCTTTTAAAGGCTTTCCCTTGACATATTCCTCAAGATCATTTATTATTCTTTCTTCACCAGCTTCTATAATTTTTCCTAAGCTAGTCCCATTAATATGCACTTTAAACCCTAGTAATCTTTCAGACAAATTTTTATGATATTTTCCTGAAATTCCATAAGAAGCTTTAATTGATTTTCCATTGTCATCAATCAGTGCAATTCCAATATATGTGTATGGAATATATTCAATAAATGAATCAAATATATAATTCAATATATATTTAAAAGGTACATTTCTACTTAGGTTTTCTATCAGTAAAATTAAAGAGTTTAACTTATTAAAAATCCTTTCTACTTCAAAAAATGCTGGCATTAGCTTATCACTATTTAAATTAGGCGAAATGTCATCTATTAACCCTATTCCTTTCATTCCTTTGTAAAGTTCAATTAGTGGTAAAAATAATTTTTTATATACATTTACAAGTAATATAATTAAAGATACAAGTATTAAAATAACTAACCCTATTTCAATATAAAATAAATTTCTATATTCTCTTTCTATATGTAAATTAATAAATACCAACATTAGGATTGCTAAAAGAGCAATAAAAATTAAAATAATAATGGTGGTTATATGCACCTTATAAGCTTGGAAATTTGATTTATCTCTTTCACTAGTCTTCAACAACAGTCTTTACCTCCATATAAAACTTAAGCTATCTTTTTATTATATTACATCTAACTGTATTTCTCCAACTATTAATTCTTCATTTTTTACTAGTGTTAAGATTCCTGTAATTGCTAATGAATGAAGGAATTACAGTACTATTATAAAATATGTTTTTATAATATAATTATAACTATATTATTTAAAAGGAGTTTAACTTATGAAAATATTTTTATATTATGTACTGATTATAAATTTATATGGAGTGTTATTGATGTATTCTGATAAAAAAAAATCTATAAAAAGCAAATGGAGGGTGCCTGAGTCAAATCTCTTTTTTGTAGCTTCAATATTTGGATCTTTGGGCATATTCTTAGGAATGCATATATTTAGACATAAAACAAAACATAAAAAGTTTGTTTTTCTTATACCCTTAATATGTCTTGTTCAAATTTATGTTTTGTTTAAGTTTATTATCTAGAATTAGTATTTTATCTATTTAATTCTACATATTACTTTTAAAATCACTTTACTGTATAATCATACTTTAAATAATTGTAACCTTTATAACCTCACTATTTGATGCTAAAGCTTCAATAATTTCTCCAGTACTTATATACCTTGGCACTAAAATAGAATATAAGCTTCTTCTATACTTAGACTCACAGTCTTCCATCTCATCTTCTAATATAAACTCTATATTTTTAACCTTTATATTTTTACTTTGGAAATAATCTTGAATTTTTTGAACCATAAGCTGCTTGTCTAAATATAAGATTTCAATTTTTATAAGATTTAATTTATATAGAAATTTAGACTCAAATTTTTTCAAACTTACAAGTACTACAGCCACAGTAATGGTAGCTAAAATACTCAAAGTATAATATCCCAACCCTACAGCAAGACCAATACAAGCAACTACCCACAAACTAGCTGCGGTTGTAAGTCCTTTTACTGAACCCTTTTGATGTATTATTGTTCCTGCACCTAAAAAACCGATGCCACTTACAACCTGTGCTCCTATTCTTCCTATATCCGCCTTAAGTGCACTTGCTAATTCTGGATGAGCTAATATCATATTAACAGTCTGATCCACGTCATATAGCTGTATCATTGAAATTACAGCTGCACCAACGCATACAAGAATATGAGTTCTAAAACCTGCTGGCCTATTTTGGTATTCTCGTTCATATCCTATTAGGCCGCCAACCCCTATTGCTAAAAATAATCTAATTATAACTTCAAGTGTATTCATTAATGTTACTCCTTTATGTATTTAATTAAAGGTAAAACCACTTTGAAGTTTCTTCAAAATGGTTTTACCTTCAACTTTATTTCAGCTACTTACTTTTAGAATTTTCCATACTAGACTTATTACTACTGATATCTTTGTTTTCTGATTTGCTATTATTTGCCTTATCTTTATCACTATTTTTACTACTATCTTTACTATTTTTACTACTTTCTTTACTATCTTCTTTATTGTCCTTATTCTCTCCATTTTCCTTTATATCTTTGTTCTGTTCGCCTTCTTCACCAGATTTATTTGTTGAAAGACATTTAGACATAACTAATGGAACTGCCTTTAAGTATTCGTTTATCATTTCTTTTTCTAAATTTGATGCTGATCCAAAAAACACATGCTTCATTACCTTCATACCACAAAACTTAAATATGCCCTCATCACAAGTCTGCTTCATAGAATCAAGCATTCCAATTTTGCCATATTCCTCATTTGAAGTTCCCATAGGACTAAACAAAAGCACCATTTTTCCTTTTAATAGCCCCTCTACACCTCCATCGGCATGTTTATAAGCTATGCCATATGAGAATACCCTATCGATATATCCCTTAAGAATAGCAGGCATTCCAGTCCACCAAACTGGATATATGAAAGTAATTAAATCTGCCCACTGTATATAGTTTTGCTCTCTTTTAATCTCTTCTGGTGTTTCACCACCATGCATTCCCTTTAAATCTGAATTCTTTAATACAGGATTAAATCCTATAGAGTAAAGATCCCTCACTTCAGTTTTATATTCTTTCTCAACAGAAAATTCCTTCGATATAGTTAGTATCTTATTTGAAAAACTATCTGAACTAGGATGTGCATATACAATTAAATGATTCATAAAAAAGCCTCCAATTTCTATATTGTAAAACTAAAATACACTTATAACTATTTTTTTCATATTAAACTTTTTTATGTTTCATTTTTTAAATATTTTTCGTACTAATCTTAATCTTTAAACCTTTCTCTAATTTTAAGTATTTCATTCATATTTTCTAAAAAAATATCTACAAGATTAGGATCAAATTGCTTACCTCTCTCTTCTTTAAACAAAACAAGAATTTTGTCTAAATCCCAAGCTTTTTTGTAAACTCTTTCACTTCCGAGGGCATCAAACACATCTGCAATTGCTGTTATACGAGCATATATATGAATTTCTTCTCCTCTCAGTCCCAGCGGATATCCTTTACCATTATACTTTTCATGATGTTGATAAGCTATTATAGCACCAGTGCTTATAACTTCTCTTCCTGAGTTTTTTAGTATCTCTTTTCCTGCAGTGGAATGGCTTTTCATTATCTCAAATTCTTTATCCGTTAACTTTCCAGGTTTATTCAATATATTGTCCGGAATTGCTAATTTTCCTATATCGTGCATAGCAGAGGCTTTTCTTAGTATTTCTGCTTCCTCCTTAGATAATCCACATTTTAACGCAAGAAGATAAGAATATTCTGCAACTCTTTTGACATGATTATTTGTTTCTTTGGATCGAGCTTCCGCAACTTCCCCCAATGTAAATATAATTTCTCTTTCGGTATTCTCCATTTCCTGCTTTAGATATATATTATCAAAAGCAACTTCAACATTTCTTGAAAAAGTTTCAATTAGATTTCTATTGAAATCATTCAATACATCTATTCCTTCAACATATATTATATTTTCATATGTATTTTCATTTTTAAAGCATATAACAACTCCATCCATTAGGTAAAAAACTCTATTTTTATAATAATTATTAAATATTACATTTATATTTTTTTGCGGCATCACTTCACTAATATTCTTATTTATATATTCATCATACTCTTCAGTAGCTGCAATAATAACAAATTCTTGTTCTCTTTTCGTAGCAGCGAAACCAGATATTGAACCATACTCTTCATTTTCACCAATAATATGTTGAATATACTTTAGAATTCTATCTGCAAATTTATCTACAGATTGTAATTTAAAAATATTGGAAGATGCCCTAATAAGCCTTTTCAATGATACTTCATTAGAATAAATGGCAGTTAAATCTCTATAAGCTCTTAAAGATGAAATTACTGTAGTGCATAGTTTTTGAGGAGTAAGTTCTTTTTTTTCTTTATAATCATTTATATCATAGTTCATTATAGTCGTTTTCTCTGGAGCTTGTCCTGGATGGCCTGTTCTTAAAATAATTCTAACTATATTATTCTTTAAATCCTGTCTAATATATTCTATTAACTTTAATCCAGCATTTTTTGTCTCCATCACAACATCTAGTAATATGACTGCAACATCAATGCTGTTTCTTAATATTTCTTTTGCTTCTTCTGCAGAGTAGGCACTTATAAAATTAATTCTTTTATTATCAAATTCTAAATCACATAAAACTAATTTAGTTAAGGAATGAACTTGGTCTTCATCATCTACAATTAATACATTCCATTTTTCCTTTTTTTCCTCAAATTCGTCATCTACTTCTGCAAATATTAGTAAATCGTCTTCTTGAAAAAATTGATTGCTTCCCTCTTCATCCACTGCCTACACCTCCTTTTAGTAAATTCATTATATATTAAGTATTTAATCTATTATAAATATTAATACTTATCTAATAAATTTAACTAGAATAATTATATCAAAGGGATGTGTTTATTTCTATACATTATGACACTATTTATTCTTATCTTGCCTAAGTATGAAAAGTTTGCAGTTAATAGCATTTCATAACTTTAATAAAATCATTGTTTTTTGTAGAATAAAAGTATAAAATAATAAAAAGTAAGCCATTTTGTCAAAATTTATTTTATATTAAGAGGATAAAAGATGAAAAATTTTACGATTATTACTGATACCTGTTGTGACTTACCGATTACTTTTGTAGAAAAATTAAAAATACCTTATGTAAGCTTAACTTATCACTATGATCAGGTTGAACGTTTAGATGATTTTGGTACAAGCTACCCTTTACAAAGCTTTTATAATGATATGAGATCAGGCCAAACTCCAAAGACTTCCCAACCTAGCAGTCATTCATTTTATGATGCTTTTGAGAAGATATTAAAGATTGGAAATGATGTCCTCTATATTGGAGCTTCTAGTGGATTAAGTGGTACTGTAAACGGTGCTCACATAGCAAAACATATGCTTCAGGATAAGTATCCAAATTCCAATATTTATATAGTTGATACTTTAACAGCATCCTTAGGTCAAGGTATAATGGTCTTAAATGCATTAGAACTGCAGACACAAGGTTCAACAGCTGAATTTGTTGTAAACCATCTTGAGAGCATTAAGGAAAATTTAAACACTTACATGTTAGTAGATGATATAAACCATTTAAAGAGAGGTGGAAGAATATCTGCTGCTTCTGCTTTTGTTGGTACACTTTTAAATATAAAGCCATTTTTAACAATTAGTAATTTAGGCAACGTGTTACCTTTAGATAAAATTAGAGGGCGAAAAAGAGCCATTAATGCTCTTTATGAAAAGGTTGCACAAAAAATAGAAAATCCTGAAAATCAAACCATAGCAATCTCTCATGGAGATTGTTTAAATGATGCCTTAGCGTTACGAGATCTTATCTTGAGCAAACTTAAGGTTAAAGATGTTGTTATGAGTTATATAGGGCCTGTTATAGGCTCTTATGGCGGTCCTGGTGCTTTGGCTGTATTTTTTTTAGGAAAAGAAAGAGAACTTCAAGCTACTATTTAACCTCAATTCATCATATAACATTAATTTTTAGAAAAAGGTCTAATCCAATATCTGGATTAGGCCTTTTTAGTTGACAACATTATAACCTTGCCACAAGCAGAAAATACTACGGAAAGATATGTTCAACCCATGCCTATAAGAACTGTTTTAAAGCAGGTGCTAATGTCCTATTACAGGGAATTATTTAACTACTTCTGGAAATAAAATTTCAGACGATATCGAAATGATAAAAACTCTAGGCTTAGAGGTTAAACTAAGTTAATTAATAAACAAACTTCATATGGATAATGATTCTTATGTTCATAAATCTAACATTTTACAATTTTGTGCGAAGATATTTTTATATTTGGCGATTATCATTTTCAGCTTTTCTTGTATTATATTTAGCTTTTTGTTCGATAATTACACACCAAGGTCAGATGATTCCTAGGCTTACTTCACTAGTATCAGTTGCTTGTTTAATGTTTGAATAACACTTAACAAGCAACATCTCTAAGTCATAAAAAACATTTCATTTATGTTTTACTTCATTTTTATTCTACAAATGCACAACCATAACTTTCTTTTACATTCACCTCTAATTACTATACTATTAAAATATTTTATTTTTGCAAGTTTTTAAAACGAATATTTCAATATTCTTTCACAATGTTGTAAAAACATCCATTCTTACCTCACAAAAATCATGATATTGAATTGAAATATATTAATTTTTTTTGACAGAATATAATTACATATTGTAAATATCAGTAATAGCTATGTTATCTTTGTCAAAATAAAGTTAATTTCTTAACATTTTCACATCTTTCGTCTAACAATTTTATATATTTTTTTCTAAGAACCCACGCCACTACAACGTTTACAATGTATTTTTAGACATATTTATACAAATGTCAATGTTTTTTTATGAATATAGATTGACATTTAATGGACCATATTGCATAATAACATCATAAAGGGAGTGCAGAAAATATCGAATAACTATATTTTTCAGATTATTTTCTATATTCCAATATAAGAATAACTAATATTGTATACGAATCAAAAACAATGCGAAAGAGGTGCTATTATTAATGAAAGTTACAAATGTTGATGAACTAATGCAAAAATTAGCGGAGGTAAGAGCTGCTCAGAAGAAGTTTGCTACTTACACTCAAGAGCAAGTTGATGAAATTTTTAGACAAGCAGCTATGGCGGCAAACAGCGCAAGAATCCCACTTGCAAAAATGGCAGCAGAAGAAACTGGAATGGGAATAGTAGAAGATAAAATTATTAAAAACCATTATGCTTCAGAATACATATACAACAAATTCAAGAATTTAAAGACTTGTGGTGTTATAGAAAAAGATGAAGCATTTGGTCTTACTAAAATTGCTGAACCAATAGGAGTTATTGCTGCTGTTGTTCCAACAACTAACCCAACATCAACAGCAATTTTCAAGGCTTTAATAGCTTTAAAAACTAGAAATGGTATAGTTTTCTCCCCTCACCCAAGAGCAAAAAAATGTACTATAGCTGCAGCTAAATTAGTACTTGATGCAGCAGTTAAGGCTGGTGCTCCAGAAGGAATAATCGGATGGGTAGATGAACCTACAGTTGAGCTTTCAGGAATAGTAATGAAAGAAGCTGATATAATCCTTGCTACAGGTGGTCCAGGAATGGTTAAAGCTGCTTATTCATCAGGTAAACCAGCTCTAGGTGTTGGTCCTGGTAATACACCAGCTATAATTGATGACTCAGCTGATATAAAGATGGCTGTAAACTCAATACTTCTTTCAAAGACTTTTGATAATGGTATGATCTGTGCTTCTGAGCAAACAGTTATAGCAGTTGACTCAGTATATAATCAAGTTAGAAAAGAGTTTGAAGATAGAGGAGCTTATATCTTAAAGAAAGATGAAGTAGCTAAGGTTGGAAGCGTAATATTAATAAATGGTGCTTTAAATGCTAAAATCGTTGGACAACCTGCTTATAAAATAGCTGAACTTGCTGGTGTAACAGTTCCTGAAACAGCTAAAGTTCTTATCGGTGAAGTAGAGTCTGTTGGACTAGAAGAACCATTTGCACATGAAAAATTATCTCCTGTTTTAGGTTTATACAGAGGTAAAAGCTTTGAAGATGCACTTGCGAAAGCTAAAACACTTGTTGAACATGGTGGAATTGGACATACTTCAGTATTATATGTAGATGAAATGAAGGAAAAAGATAAGCTAGAAAAATTCTCTGCTACTATGAAGACTTGTAGAACATTAATAAATACTCCTTCATCACACGGTGGTATAGGTGATTTATTTAACTTTAAGTTGAATCCTTCCCTAACATTAGGTTGCGGTACATGGGGCGGAAACTCTGTATCAGAAAACGTTGGACCACAACATTTAATAAACGTTAAGAGTGTAGCTGAGAGGAGAGAAAATATGCTTTGGTTTAGAGTTCCTGAAAAGGTTTATTTCAA
Source organism: Clostridium magnum DSM 2767 (assembly GCF_001623875.1). Taxonomy (GTDB): domain Bacteria; phylum Bacillota; class Clostridia; order Clostridiales; family Clostridiaceae; genus Clostridium_AM; species Clostridium_AM magnum. Next base: position 191,336 of record NZ_LWAE01000003.1, read on the forward strand.
GTATGGTTGTCTTGGAGTTGCACTAAAAGAACTTAAAGACTTAAACAAGAAGAAAGCATTCATAGTAACTGATAAAGTTCTTTATCAATTAGGATATGTTGATAAAGTTACAAAAGTTCTTGATGAAATAGGTGTTGCTTACAAAATATTCACAGACGTTGAACCAGATCCAACTTTAGCTACAGCTAAAGCAGGTACTGCACAATTGGCGAGTTTCGAACCAGACACAATTATAGCTGTTGGTGGTGGATCAGCAATGGACGCTGCTAAGATTATGTGGGTAATGTACGAGCATCCAGAAGTAGCCTTCGAAGATCTTGCTATGAGATTTATGGATATAAGAAAGAGAGTATTCACATTCCCTAAAATGGGTGAAAAAGCTATGATGATATCAGTAGCAACATCAGCTGGTACTGGTTCAGAAGTTACTCCTTTCGCAGTTATTACTGATGAAAGAACAGGATCTAAGTATCCATTAGCTGACTACGCATTAACCCCAAATATGGCTATAGTTGATGCTGAATTAATGATGGGAATGCCAAGAGGATTAACAGCTGCATCAGGTATAGATGCTTTAACTCATGCTCTTGAAGCTTACGTATCAATAATGGCTTCCGAGTTCACAAATGGATTATGTTTAGAAGCTATAGACACAATATTTAAATACTTGCCACTTGCATACAATGAAGGTTCAACTAATAAAGAAGCAAGAGAAAAAATGGGTCATGCTTCATGTATCGCTGGTATGGCATTTGCTAATGCATTCCTAGGAATCTGCCACTCATTAGCACATAAATTAGGAGCTGAACACCACGTACCACACGGAGTTGCTAACGGATTATTAATAAATGAAGTTATAAAATTCAATGCAGTGGATAACCCAACAAAACAAGCTGCATTTGCTCAATACAAATATCCAAATGCTAAAGCTAGATATGCTAAGATTGCTGACTACTTAGGATTAGGCGGAAGAACAGATGACGAAAAAGTTCAATTATTAATCAAAGCTATTGATGAATTAAAAGCAAAAGTTGGTATGCCAATGACTATAAAAGAATGGGGAATTTCAGAAGAGAAATTCTATGCAACTCTTGATACTATGACAGAAAAAGCTTATGATGACCAATGTACAGGAGCTAACCCAAGATATCCATTAATAAGTGAACTTAAACAAATATATGTAAATGTTTTTGATAAAGCTGTAGCTCTTAAAGAAGTTGCTGCAACTAAGGAAATTAAAAAGAAATAATAAAACTTAGGGCTGAGAAATTATCTCAGCCTTAAATTTTATCTATTTTTATACCAACTTTGAAAGGATTGAGGTTATTTATGGTAGTATCTATTGATAAAAAATCTGTCCCTCTATTAAATGAAATGTTAAAGGAACAAAATAAGGAAGCTGTTAGAATCAAACAGTGTGGTGTTGGTTGAGGTGGCCTTCAACTTGAAATTGTTCTGGATGAACAAAAGGAAAATGATGATGTGGTAATAAATCAAGATATTAAAATTGTGGCAGATAAAAGCTTTTCCTTCTTCTTCACAAGTGCACTTATCACACATAAAAACGGAATGCTTGGACCTAGATTTAAGCTTACAACAAAAGAATGATTTTTCCGGAGATATGACTTTTCCAAAATGATCTTTCTAACGAGTACTAAAAATATCCCCTACCCTTCCCTAAAAATTTTTGTTTCTAGATTGAGATTATGTATCTTTTAATAATTAATAATATTCCCCCTAATTATTGTTAGGTTATACGTTATTATTAATAGTTATCGTTAAATGTTTAGTAGATTAATAATTATTTTTTGCAAGCTTGAAAAGTTATTATTTCACAAACTGACAAAAGTATCCCTCTTAACCTAACCAAAACAGAGATATTAAATTGAAACATAAAAAAACTAGCTGTAATCAGCGTTTTTTATGTATTTTTTAGCACTTTTACCTAAATATCAATATTTTTTACTAAATATGGTTGACATTCTGAGGGTTATATTGCATAATATCATCATAAGGAAATTCGGAATATTTCGAAAATACATTTCAAAAACGTTTAATTTGTCAAAATGTATTCTATAATTTCGAATTTTTAAAATACCCCTTCCTGTATTAAAATAAAAAAATGCGAAAGAGGTGCTATGTAATGAAAGTGACAAATGTTGATGAGTTAATGGGAAAATTAGCGGAGGTAAGAGCTGCTCAAAAGAAGTTCGCTACTTACACTCAAGAACAAGTTGATGAAATTTTTAGACAAGCAGCCATGGCAGCAAACGCTGCTAGAATACCACTTGCAAAAATGGCAGCAGAAGAAACTGGAATGGGAATAGCAGAAGATAAGATTATTAAAAATCACTTTGCTTCAGAATACATATACAATAAATTCAAAAGCTTAAAGACTTGTGATGTTATTGAAAAAGATGAAGCATTTGGTCTTACTAAAATTGCAGAACCAATAGGAGTTGTTGCTGCTGTTGTTCCAACAACTAATCCAACATCAACTGCAATTTTCAAAGCTTTAATAGCTTTAAAAACTAGAAATGGTATAGTCTTCTCACCTCACCCAAGAGCAAAGAAATCAACTATAGAAGCAGCTAAAATAGTACTTGATGCAGCAGTTAAGGCTGGTGCTCCACAAGGAATAATTGGATGGGTAGATGAACCTACAGTTGAACTTTCAGGTATAGTAATGAAAGAAGCCGATATAATCCTTGCAACAGGTGGTCCAGGAATGGTTAAAGCTGCTTATTCATCAGGTAAACCAGCTCTAGGTGTTGGTCCTGGTAATACACCAGCTTTAATCGATGATTCAGCTGATATTAAGATGGCTGTAAACTCAATACTTCTTTCAAAGACTTTCGATAATGGTATGATCTGTGCTTCTGAGCAAGCAGTTGTAGCAGTTGATTCAGTATATAATCAAGTTAGAAAAGAGTTTGAAGACAGAGGAGCTTATATCTTAAAGAAAGATGAAGTAGCTAAGGTTGGAAGCGTAATATTAATAAACGGCGCTTTAAATGCTAAAATTGTTGGACAACCTGCTTATAAAATAGCTGAACTTGCTGGTGTAACAGTTCCTGAAACAGCTAAAGTTCTTATCGGTGAAGTAGAGTCTGTTGGACTAGAAGAACCATTTGCACATGAAAAGTTATCTCCTGTTTTAGCTTTATACAGAGGTAGAAACTTTGATGATGCACTTGCAAAAGCTAAAACACTTGTTGAACATGGTGGAATTGGACATACTTCAGTATTATATGTAGATGAAATGAAGGCAAAGGATAAAATAGAAAAATTCTGTGCTGTTATGAAGACTTGTAGAACATTAATAAATACTCCTTCATCACATGGTGCTATCGGGGATCTATTTAACTTTAAGTTAAATCCTTCTCTAACATTAGGTTGCGGTTCATGGGGTGGAAACTCTGTATCAGAAAACGTTGGACCACAACATCTAATAAATGTTAAAAGTGTAGCTGAGAGGAGAGAAAATATGCTTTGGTTTAGAGTTCCCGAAAAGGTTTACTTCAAATATGGTTGTCTTGGAGTTGCACTAAAAGAACTTAAAGACTTAAATAAAAAGAAAGCTTTCATAGTAACTGATAAGGTTCTTTATCAATTAGGATACGTTGATAAAGTTACAAAAATTCTTGATGATATAGGCGTTGCTTACAAAATTTACTGTGATGTAGAACCGGATCCAACTTTAGCAGCAGCTAACAAAGGTGCTGAACAATTAAGAAGTTTTGAACCAGATACAATCATAGCTGTTGGTGGTGGATCAGCAATGGACGCTGCTAAGATTATGTGGGTAATGTACGAGCATCCAGAAGTAGCCTTCGAAGATCTTGCTATGAGATTTATGGATATAAGAAAGAGAGTATTCACATTCCCTAAGATGGGCGAAAAAGCGATGATGATATCAGTAGCTACATCTGCTGGTACTGGTTCAGAAGTTACTCCTTTTGCAGTTATTACTGATGAAAAGACAGGATCTAAGTATCCATTAGCTGACTACGCATTAACTCCAAATATGGCTATAGTTGATGCTGAATTAATGATGGGAATGCCAAGAGGATTAACAGCTGCATCAGGTATAGATGCTTTAACTCATGCTCTTGAAGCTTACGTATCAATAATGGCTTCTGAGTTCACTAATGGATTGTGTTTAGAAGCTATAGACACAATATTTAAATACTTGCCACTTGCATACAACGAAGGTGCAACTAATAAAGAAGCAAGAGAAAAAATGGGTCATGCTTCATGTATCGCTGGTATGGCATTTGCTAATGCATTCTTAGGAATCTGCCACTCATTAGCACATAAACTAGGAGCTGAACACCACGTACCACACGGAGTTGCTAACGGATTATTAATAAATGAAGTTATACGATTCAATGCAGTAGATAATCCAAGAAAACAAGCTGCATTTGCTCAATACAAATATCCAAATGCTAAAGCTAGATATGCTAAAATTGCTGACTACTTAGGATTAGGTGGAAGAACAGATGACGAAAAAGTTCAATTATTAATCAAAGCTATAGATGAATTAAAAGCAAAAGTTGGTATGCCAATGACTATAAAAGAATGGGGTATTTCAGAAGAAAAATTCTATGCAACTCTTGATGCTATGACAGAAAAAGCTTATGACGATCAATGTACAGGAGCTAACCCAAGATATCCATTAATAAGCGAACTTAAACAAATATATGTAAATGTTTTTGATAAAGCTGCAGCTCTTAAAGAAGTTGCTTCAACTAAGGAAACTAAAAAGAAATAATAAAATGAAACTTAGGGCTGAGAAATTATCTCAGCCTTAAATTTTATAGTTTTTTAAAGGATCTGACTATGCTTACATACATGCCATCATCTACTGATTTGGTCTTATCCGAAGCCGGTTTTATACTATCAACGTCTCCTAAATCTATTCCTAGTTCTTTGGCTGATTCTACTTTAAATTTATTTTTCTTATATTTAACTTTTTCCTCTGATATTTTGTTTCTTTTATGCGACAATATCTACACCATCCTTTCAGATATACGATACTACCTCTTTAGATTAGTAATTATATTTTTTCAAACTACAAAGTTATTATTCTACCAGCTTCTAAAAATATCCCCTACTCGTCTTTAAAATTTTGTTTCTAAATGGATTTAATGTATTATTTAACAATTAACAATATTTTTTTCAAATATTGCTATCCTGTAGATCTCAATTTATAGATATTGTTAAATATTTAACGTTACATTTCTTGTTTTTATTTAATTTATTTCCAAATAACCCTTTAATGACACCGTTTACACCGTTTTTTAGAAAAAAAACATGAAAAATTATCTAAATATTGATTGACATTTAACAAACTATATTGCATAATAATATCATAAAGTGAGTGCAGAAAATACTGATTAAACAAAGTGTTCAGATAATTTTCTAGCTTCGCAGATTACATAACCCCTTAAATATATTAATTTAAAGAAATATGAAAGAGGTGCCAATTAATGAAAGTAACAAACGTTGATGAATTAATGCAAAAACTAGCGGAAGTAAAGGCTGCTCAAAAGGAGTTCTCTACTTTCAGTCAAGAACAAGTTGATGAAATTTTTAGACAAGCAGCTATGGCAGCAAACAACGCAAGAATTAAACTTGCTAAAATGGCTGTAGAAGAATCAGGAATGGGAATAGTTGAAGATAAGGTTATAAAAAACCACTTCGCTTCTGAATATATATATAATAAATACAAAGATGAAAAGACTTGTGGTGTTATTGAAAAAGATACTGCTTTCGGTATTACTAAAGTTGCAGAACCAATTGGTGTTATAGCTGCTGTTGTTCCAACAACTAATCCAACATCAACTGCAATTTTCAAAGCTTTAATAGCATTAAAAACTAGAAATGGTATCATCTTCTCCCCTCACCCAAGAGCAAAGAACTCAACTATAGCTGCAGCTAAAATAGTGCTTGATGCAGCAGTTAAAGCTGGTGCTCCAGAAGGAATAATTGGATGGATAGATCAACCTTCCGTTGAACTTTCTCAGATTGTAATGAGAGAAGCTGATCTTACACTTGCAACAGGTGGTCCTGGAATGGTTAAAGCTGCTTATTCATCAGGTAAACCAGCAATCGGTGTTGGTGCAGGTAATACACCAGCTATACTAGATGAAACAGCTGATGTTAAAATGGCTGTAAGTTCAATACTACTTTCAAAATCCTTTGATAACGGTGTTATCTGCGCTTCTGAGCAATCAGTGATAGTAGCTGATTCAATTTATAATGAAGTTAAGAGAGAATTTGAAGAAAGAGGCGCTTACCTTTTAAAGAAGGACGAAATAGATAAAGTTAGAAACGTAATATTAATAAACGGTGCTCTAAATGCTAATATAGTTGGACAATCTGCTTATAAAATAGCTGAACTTGCTGGAATAACAGTTCCTGAAACTGCTAAAGTTCTTATTGGAGAAGTAGAATCAGTTGAGCTTTCTGAACCATTCGCTCACGAAAAGCTATCCCCTGTTCTAGCTATGTACAGAGCTAAAAACTTTGACGATGCTCTTGCAAAGGCAGTAACACTTGTTGAACACGGCGGATACGGACATACTTCATCATTATATATAAACACAATGACTGCACAAGATAAAGTTGAAAAATTCGGCGCAGCTATGAAAACTGGTAGAACTATTATAAACATGCCTGCTGCACAAGGTGCAATCGGTGACCTATTCAACTTTAAGCTAGCTCCATCATTAACATTAGGTTGCGGTTCATGGGGTGGAAACTCTGTATCAGAGAACGTTGGACCAAAACACCTATTAAATATTAAGAGTGTAGCTGAGAGGAGAGAAAACATGCTTTGGTTTAGAATTCCAGAAAAAGTTTACTTTAAATACGGTAGTCTTGGAGTTTCATTAAAAGAACTAAAAGACTTAAATAAAAAGAAAGCTTATATAGTAACTGATAAGGTTCTTTACCAATTAGGATACGTTGACAAAGTTACAAAAGTTCTTGATGAAATAGGCGTTGCTTATAAAATATTCACAGACGTAGAACCAGATCCAACTTTAGCTACAGCTAAAAAAGGCGCTGCAGATATGATAAGCTTTGAGCCAGATACAATCATAGCTGTTGGTGGTGGATCAGCAATGGACGCTGCTAAGATTATGTGGGTATTGTACGAACACCCAGAAGTAAGGTTCGAAGATCTTGCTATGAGATTTATGGATATAAGAAAGAGAGTTTACTCATTCCCTACTATGGGTCAAAAAGCTATGATGATATCAGTAGCAACATCAGCTGGTACTGGTTCAGAAGTTACTCCTTTCGCAGTTATTACAGATGAGCAAACAGGTGCTAAATATCCACTAGCTGACTATGCATTAACTCCAAATATGGCTATAGTTGATGCTGAGTTAATGATGGGAATGCCAAGAGGATTAACATCTGCATCAGGTATAGATGCTTTAACTCATGCTCTTGAAGCTTATGTATCAATAATGGCTTCTGAGTTCACTAACGGATTAGCGTTACAAGCAATAAAATTAATATTCAAAAACTTACCACTAGCATACAATGAAGGTACTACTAACGTTGAAGCGAGAGAAAATATGGCACATGCTTCAACAATAGCTGGTATGGCATTTGCTAATGCATTCTTAGGAGTATGTCACTCAATGGCACACAAACTAGGAGCTGCTCACCACATACCACACGGAATTGCTAATGGATTATTAATAAATGAAGTTATAAGATTCAATGCAGTAGAAAATCCAAGAAAACAAGCTGCATTCGCTCAATACAAATATCCAAATGCTAAAGCTAGATATGCTGAAATCGCTGACTTCCTAGGATTAGGTGGAAGAACAGATGACGAAAAAGTTGAAGCATTAATCAAAGCTATAGATGAATTAAAAGCAAAAGTTAACATTCCAATGACTATAAAAGAAGCTGGAGTTACTGAAGAAAAATTCTATGCAACTCTTGATGATATGTCAGAACAAGCTTTTGATGATCAATGTACAGGAGCTAATCCAAGATATCCATTAATAAGCGAACTTAAGCAAATGTATATAAATGTTTTCGATAAACCTGCAGCACTTAAAGAAGTTGCAGCAACTAAAGAGACAAAGAAAAAGTAATAATATAAATTTAAGGCTGAGGAAATTTCTCAGCCTTAAAAAATAAATATTTATTTAATATTGTGGTTTTATATAAATAGAGATAATTTGGTGTTATATACTTTGGCTAATTATAAGAATATCTGTAAATACTATTATTAGATAATTCGAAATAAACTAAAAAGCATACAATTAAAAGTTTTTGGATCTCCCTTCAAATACTTTAGAGGCTATTGTATAGTTACAAAAACTCCTAGTCTCTATTTATATAAGATCACATAATCAAAATATTATTATAGGATAAAACAATTTATTTATAGGATGGTGTTTGTTTATGGTAGTATCTATTGACGAAAAATCTGTCCCTTTATTAAAAAGAATGCTAGAGGAACAAAATAAAGAAGCTGTCAGAATATCTAAATGTGGTGTCGGCTGAGGCGGTCTTCAACTTGAAATTGTTCTGGATGAACAAAAAGGAAACGATGATGTGGTAATAGATCAGGGTATTAAAATTGTAGCTGATAAAAGTTTTTCTTTCTTTTTTACTAGTGCACTTATTACACATAAGGATGGTATAATGGGTCCTAGGTTTAAACTAACAACAAAGGAATAATCTCACACCGAGGTATTTTAAACTTAATAAAAGAACTGCATTAGGTTACTTCAACCTGATGCAGTTTTTGTTTATTTCACAGTATTATGAATTTCTACTTCATCGTTAAGTTAACGACTCTTCTACAATTTTTATTCCAGCACTTGCTCCAATTCTATTAGCACCTGCTTCTAGCATAGCCTTTGTTGTTTTAAAATCTCTGATTCCTCCGGAAGCCTTCACTCCAACTTCATTTCCTACAGTTTTCCTCATTAAAGCTACATCCTCTTCTTTAGCTCCTCCAGTACTAAAACCAGTAGAAGTTTTTACGAAATCAGCACCAGCTTTAACAGATAACTCACAAGCCTTTACTATTTCTTCTTCATTTAGCAAGCAACATTCAATTATAACCTTAACTAATGCTCTTCCCTTCGCTTTTTGGGCAACAGCCTTTATATCTTCTTCTACAACATCATATTTCTTATCCTTTAATGCAGCTATATTTATTACCATATCAACTTCCTGTGCACCATTTTCAATGGCATTTTCTGTTTCAAAAGCCTTCACTTCCTTAGTATTGGCACCTAAAGGAAACCCTACTACAACACAAGTTTTAACACTACTGCCTTCAAGGTTTGTTCTTACTAAAGATGCATAAAAAGGGTTTACACATACGGATGCAAATTTATTTTGTTTTGCTTCCTCACATATTTTTACTATCTGTTCCTCAGTTGCTTCTGGCTTTAGTAGTGTATGATCTATGTAGCTTTGTATTTCCATCTTATTCACTCCTTTCAAATACACAATGAAATCCTCCAATAATAGTTAAATAAAGCTGTAACTTCAAGTTATAGAATTCATTATAATATATATTTTACTCCTTAACCTTTACTTTATCCATATATCTTTTCTTACTAAAGTCAAATATTTTTCTATTCTTATCTCAATTATTTATAAACTATACTAAATATTTCTGACATCTAAAAATACTCTCTTAACTCAGTAATATTATTAATAACAACATCCACATTGTCTAATTCACCCTTTGATGCAAAACCATACTTGCACCCAATAGTGTATATTTGATTTTTTATTCCAGCTTCTATATCATGCTTTCTATCTCCCACAATCGCCATCTCTTTAGGGTAACGATCTTTTATTCTAGCCAAAATTTCATATTTTGGAATAAAATCATATTCTTCTGAACATATCATATCCTCAAAATAGTTTCCCAGTCCAAATAGCTTATCATGTGAATCTCTATAGTATCTTCTACAATTACTAATAAAAACTAGATTATAGCCTTTATTTTTTAGATACTCCAAAGTCTCTATTGCACCTTCATATAAAACTGCTCTTCCCTCTTCTATAAGAAACTTCATTTCATCACCAACTATTTCTCTACATTTATCACGGGTTTCCTTGGGCAAATTAGGCATAAAGGTCTGCCACATTTCCTGACTGTTATAGCCTAACCAATAGCCAATTTCTTCATCTGACCATTCTTTTAATTCTGCAAATTTGTTCTCCACAAGATAAGAATAAGCCTTTTTAAAAGCAGGACCATAAATTTTCATACTGTCATGTAGGGTTCCATCATAATCAAAGAAAATAGTTTTTACATCTTTAAAATTAATCATTATCTTAACCTTCTTCCCATAAGAAATAAATTCAGATAGAATTTTTCTACCTGAATTTATTCCAAAAGTTATATTTCTTTTAGTAAATTAGCCATTTCAATTGCAGTAACTGCTGCATCAAAACCTTTATTACCTGCCTTTGTTCCTGCTCTTTCTATAGCTTGCTCAATAGTATCTGTAGTTAGCACGCCAAAAATAACTGGAACTCCTGTTTCAAGGGATACACTTGCAACTCCCTTTGAAACCTCAGATGATACATAATCAAAGTGCGGTGTTGATCCTTTTATTACAGCTCCTAGGCATATAACCGCATCATATTTTTTAGTGTTTACCATTTTTTTTGCTGCAAGAGGTATTTCAAAAGCTCCTGGTACCCATGCAATTTCGATATCTTCCTCTTCTACACCATGACGTTTAAATCCATCAATTGCACCAGATAAAAGCTTTCCTCCTATAAATTCATTAAATCTTCCTACAACAACTCCAAATTTTAATCCTTGCGCTACTAATTTTCCTTCGTAAATTTTCATTTATTTTTCCTCCCTAAAATTTAATATATGACCTAATTTTTCTTTTTTGGTTTTTAAATAGTATTCATTTCTTTCGTTATGGTTCATTTGAATTGGTACTCTATTAGTAATTTCTATTCCATATCCTGAAAGACCAGATATCTTTTTAGGATTGTTTGTCATTAAATTTACTTTTTTCACCCCAAGATTAACTAACATTTGAGCACCTATACCATAATCTCTAAGATCAGCTTTAAAACCTAAAGCCAAGTTAGCCTCAACGGTATCCATTCCTTGATCTTGAAGAGCATAAGCCTTTAATTTATTAATAAGTCCAATTCCTCTTCCCTCTTGACGCATATATAGAAGAATACCTCTTCCTGCTTCATTAATTCTTTCCATTGCAGCTGCAAATTGTTCTCCACAATCACATCTCAATGAGCCAAAAGCATCTCCTGTAAGGCATTCAGAATGAACTCTTACTAAAACAGGCTCTTCACCAGAAATATCTCCTTTAACTAAAGCTACATGATTCTCACCATTTAGAGCATTCTCATATCCAACTATTTTAAATTCACCATATTTTGTAGGCATTTTAGCTTCAGTTACCCTTTTTACAAAGACCTCACTTTTTCTACGGTAAGCAATTAAATCTGCTATAGTAATTATTTTTAAATTATGTTCTTTTACATAGTCCAAAAGTTCAGGAGTTCTTGCCATTGTTCCATCTGAACTCATAATTTCACAAATCACTCCTGCCGGATATAGACCTGCAAGTCTTGGTAGATCTACAGCGGCCTCTGTATGTCCTGTTCTTACTAATACTCCGCCTTCTTTAGCCTCCAGCGGAAATACATGTCCCGGTCTTCTAAAATCTTTGCCAGAAGCATTTGGATCTAACATTTTCTTTATTGTAGCAGCTCTCTCATATGCAGATATTCCTGTTGTAGTTTCAATAGCATCTATAGATACTGTAAAAGCAGTTTGATGATTATCTGTATTTTTACTTACCATTTGAGGCATTTCTAATTCCTCTAGTCTTTTTCTTGTAATCGGGGTGCAGATTAAACCACGACCATATGTAGCCATAAAGTTTATAGCTTCCGGAGTTACCTTCTCCGCTGCCATTAACAAATCTCCCTCATTTTCTCTATCTTCATCATCAACTACAACTATCATCTTTCCTTCTTTTATATCTTCAATAGCTTCTTCTATAGTATTAAACTTATGCATTTCTTATTCCCCCTTTTTATTACATAAATCCATTTTCACTTAGAAATTTAAGATCAATATCTTTTTTCGTATTTTTTTCTTCCTTAACAGACACTAGCTTTTCAATATATTTGCCAACCATATCGCACTCTAAATTAACCTCGTCACCTATCTTTTTTGTAAGTAATGTAGTAACGTCCTTTGTATGTGGTATTATTGATACTTTAAAACATATATCATCTACATAGGCTACTGTTAGGCTTACTCCATCAATAGCAATAGATCCTTTTTCTATAATATATTTTAATAGCTCCGGTGGAGTTTTGATTGTGATCCAAACTGAATTATCCTCATTTTCATATTTAGATATAGAGCCTACTCCATCGATATGACCACTAACCATATGACCTCCCAGCCTATCACCCAACCTTAAGGCTCTTTCCAAATTAATCTCATCTCCTGAAGATAAATTCTTTAAGTTGCTTCTTCTCATAGTTTCTGCCATTACATCCACAGTAAAATAATTTGTACTAAAATCCGTTACCGTAAGACATACACCATTTGTGCTAATACTATCCCCCAGCTTTACTCCTTCTAATACTTTTGTAGCTTTAATAGTAATCTTAGCTGATTTTGCGGATTTAGTAATGGCTTTAATACTCCCTAGTTCTTCTACTAACCCTGTAAACATGAAGGAATTCTCCTTTCTTTGCATAACTTTTATATATTTACTGAATAAAATCTCATACTTGCTATTATTTATTTTCTCTTTATATATCCTTCCAACATAACATCATCACCAAAGCTATGTATTTGAAGCTTCTCAATAGAAACTGCTTCGCTCATAACTGCTTTCCCTGTTCCTCCAATAGGTGTCTTTGCCTCCCTGCCTCCTATGATCTTGGGAGCAATAAAAGCATTAACTTTATCAACAATTTCTTCTTCAATAGCTGAGTAGTTTAATTCGCTTCCACCTTCTAAAAGTACACTATCTATTCCTCTTTCTCCAAGAGCTTTCATAAGGTATGATAAATCCACTCTATTATTTTTTAATGGAGTAATAATAACTTCTACCCTCATATCCTCTAAAGCTTTTATCTTATCCTTATCTGCTAGTTCTGTAGTAGCAACGATTGTTTTTGCCTTCGATTCCACATGAAGAACTTTTGCTTCTAATGGAATTCTCAAACTGCTGTCTACTATAATTCTTGTTGGATCACTTCCATTACCGGTATCCAATCTTGTTGTTAGAAGCGGATCATCTGCTAATATTGTACCTATTCCGACCATAATACCTGATACTCTATGTCTTAACTGATGAACATGTTTTCTAGATAATTCATTTGTAATCCATTTTGAATCACCAGTATAAGCTGCAATTTTTCCATCTAAGGTCATAGCGGTCTTTAGGATACAGAAGGGTTTCTTTGTTGTTATGTATTTTAAAAATATTTCATTAAGCTTTCTCCCCTCTTCCTCCAGAACTCCAGTGATAACTCCAATATTGTTATCCTTTAGTATTTGAATTCCTTTTCCAGCCACTAGAGGATTGGGATCTTTTAACCCTACAACAACCTTCTTAATTCCCTTTTCAACAATTGCATTTGCGCAGGGTGGTGTTTTCCCATAATGTGAGCAGGGTTCTAAGGTCACATACATTGTAGCATCACTGACATCTTCAGTGGCATTTTTAAATGCATTTACTTCTGCATGATTACTTCCACAAACCTCATGATAACCTTCTCCAATGATCTTTCCATGTTTTACAATTACAGCTCCAACTAGAGGATTAGGATTAGTATACCCAATTCCCTTGGCTGCTAATTCTAATGCCCTTTGCATATATTTGATTTCCATACAATTCCTCCAGTCTTGTTTAGTTAAAATACTTATATAATTAAATAAATCCCCAATTATTTTAAAAGAATACAGATTCGATAAAAAATAAAAACGCCCTGAAAAAATTTCAGAGCGTTAACTTTCACAAATATAGAATAACTTTTATAGCAAATACATGAATATAACATTCAGTATAGATAAAGTCATCTCATATCTATCTTCTTTCATCCAGACTTTACTGTCGGCTTCGGAGTTTCACCGAATCATACCTTACGGCTCGCGGGCTATACCGCCGGTGGGGAATCAAACCCCGCCCTGAAGATTTATTTTCTTTATGCTTCAAGAATACCATTACTTTACTATAATGTCAATACACATGTTATAGTTGTTTAAGGTATTTAACACCATAGGTTTCAGCATAGCAAAATTTAATATTAGCAATTGAACATTTTCTTGTTTTATAGCTTAAATTTATATACCTGTTCCATCATGCCTTTTGTCATATTACTTAACGTTTTAGCTGAAATAGTAACCTCTTCTGCTGCAGAATTCATTTCCTCTGAGGAAGCAGTTATTTCTTCCGTGGATGAAGAAATTTCTTCCGCTTCAATAGATATAATCTCTACTCTTTCTATAATAGTATCTTTTTCTTTATCTATATTTATTGCTGACTTGCTTATTTCATCAATTTTAGGTATTACGGTATCTATTGAATCGATTATTTTTTTAAACGAATCCACTGAATTATTTATTATAGCAACCTCATTATTTAGTTCATCTTCCATTGTATCAGTTGCTTTAAGCATTATATTTGTATTATTTGATATATTGTTAATTAGTCCATTTATACTTTCTGATGAGTTTTCAGCCTGTTCTGCAAGTTTTCTTATTTCTCCAGCAACCACATCAAAACCTCGTCCAGCTTCTCCCGCTCTTGCTGCCTCAATGGATGCATTCAATGCCAGCAGATTTGTTTGAGCTGCAATACCCTTAATAATGTTAGTTATATCATTTATTTTATTAATATCCTCACCAACACCTGAAATTTTAGCAACAAGATCATTAAAAGAAACTATAATATTATCCAATTTTCTCATAAGATTTTCCATATCATTGCCGCTTCTATCTGCCATTGATTTTATTTTTGTGGTATCACAATGTATATCTTTTATTCTTTTTACAATATTACTTAAATGATCACTAAAATCATCTAATTTGCTAGTAACATTAAGTAAATCTTCTGTTTGAGCACCTGTGCCTTTTGCAACATTTTCTATGGATGCCGAAACATTTTCAACAGAAGAAGTCATTTCATGAGATACTAATGATAATGTTTCCGCATGTGTATTAATATTTTTTGAATTACCTGATATTGATATTGCAAGCTCCCTTAATACTTCTCTTGTAACAAATAAGGAATTAACCATAACCCCTATCTCATCCTTATATTTTTTCAATTCATCATAACTTGAATCATAAGCCAAGTCCAAACTTGCAGTTTTATTAAGTAGTTCCGTTACTTTTATAATTGGTTTTGACATATTTTTCGAAATAACTACTCCTGCTATACTAGTAATTACTAATATGACTATTGCAATTATAAACAATTGAATTTTAAATTTTTGAAACTGATTATATTCTTTCTCAACATCATAGTCAACACCAGCAAAACCAACCACTTCATTATTTGTATCTTTTAAAGGATAGTATGCTGATACAAGAATTCCCCAGGATGAAATATCTATTACTTTTGAATAGTATACATTTCCTTTATATGCATCTTGAAATCCTATATCTACTTCCTTCTCCACATCACCTATATGTGACTTATTCTCACTATCCAAACTTTCTCCGTCTGCAACATACGTATACTGTCCATTTTCACTTTTTCTCATTGTATATACAGATTCTGCACCACTTGCCTCTTTCATTTTTACAAGTTGTTCAGTGATTTTTTTGTAGACTTCTGTTTCTTCATCTGCAGCGGTTTTCAGCTTATTATGTTCTTCAACATTAATCTTTTTAGCAACAGCTTCTGCCACTTTAGTGCTTCTGCTGCCTAAATTGTTTACCAACAAGTTGTAGCTATTCCTATAAATCATCGTAGATAGCACAGAAACAGCTATGGTGATTATCAATACAAATGCAATAGTTAACTTTACCTGCAATTTATCCTTGTACTTAACTTTGACCATCCTTAATCCCCCTATTTTAATCTCACATTTATTATCGTAATTTGATAGAAAAAGTTAACATTTTCTTATTTTATATTCAAACCATCGCTCCATATATATTTTAATTACTGCCGTAATTGGAGATGCCAAAAGCATTCCCCATATGCCAAATAAGGTACCACCAATAGTTATCCCTAAAATTAGCAAAAATGGACTTAATCCTACCTTATCGCCTACAAGCTTTGGCTCTAGAAACCATGCATCAAACTGCTGAAGTAATATTAAAAATAATAAAATCCATAAAGCTCTTTTAGGATCATAGAAAAAATTTATTAAAAAAGGTGGTATCATACCTAAAAAAGGACCAAAATAAGGTATCATATTTGTAATAGTTACTATTATCGCTATGAGCATTGCATATGGAGATTTAAATAAAATAAGAGCTACTAGCGCTATCGCTCCTATTATCAGTGAATCCACAGCTTTTGTTCCTATGTACAAACTTATCATTTTATCAATATTTCTTATAAGCTCTATTATTCTATTTGCCCATTTTTCTTGAAAGGTTATATATGTAAGTTTTATTGAAAAATCCTTAAATTTTTCCTTATCAAAAAGAATATATATGGATATTATCAATCCGAATAGTATGTTTATTAGTGAACTAGTAAAAGATATAGTTGTCGATAAAATTATATTTAACCAATTTGAAGTCAATACACTAAACTTTTGTACTAATCCACCTACATTATTTCTTATAAATTCTTCTGAATTTAGTAACATTCCTACATTATGACTATTCATCCATTTGTACATCTCTGTTGTAAACAATGGTATACTTTGGGCAATCTCTATTACATTATTAAATATTTTAGGAAGCAACAACATTGAGAAAGCTACTATAATGGTTACTATACAGGCATATGTTATTAATATGCTTTGTCCTCTTTTTAATTTTAATTTATTCTCCAAAAAATTCATTACAGGATTTAAAACATATGCTATTATAAAAGCCAAAATAAAAGGATATAAAATATTCACAGCCTTTCCTACTAACAAAAATATACTTTTATAATTTAATAGTGCTTGGATTATTATAAAAGATAATATTACTGCAACAATTAAATCAAAATACTTAATTTTCTCCTTGTTAAAAAACAAAATTTCCCCTCCTAGTGATGTTTAACATTATTTGTATTTAATCATATCATATTAGCAATTACTTTTCAATTATTAATTACAACTTTATAAGTTTTTAATAACCACTTTTATCTCGCTATTAATTATCTTAAAAAATTCTATTCTGATTTATATTAAAATGATATGAGTAATAAATATTTAATGTCTGGCCATTCTTCTACTATTATGTCACTTTTTTTGATTATCATACCATTTTGTAATTATTTACTAATTAAATACAAATTCATTTAACTCAATAAATAATTTTGTATATGTAAAAGAGCTGTTCAATTCTTTCAATTGCACAGCTCTTTTAATATTTTAAATTATACACATTGATAAAAAATACTTATGAAATTCTATATTTTCAGTCAACTCTGGGTGAAATGAAGTTACAAGAATGTTGTTTTGTCTAGCGGCCACAATGTTTCCATTAACCATATGAATAATTTTTACATCATCACCATAACTAATAATATAGGGCGCCCTTATAAAAACAAGTGGTATTGGATTTTCAGAAACTCCTTTAATTCTTTCTGTAATTTCAAAACTATTAATTTGCCTCCCATAGGCATTTCTTCTAACCCTTATATCCATAACAGAAAGATGCGTATGTTCATCATTTTCAATTTCTTTCGCAAGGAGAATCATTCCAGCACAAGTCCCCCATACAGGAAGTCCTGATATTATCCTCTCTCTTAGAGGAATAAGCATATCTCGCTCCCTTAGAATTTTACCAATTGTAGTACTTTCTCCTCCTGGAAAGATTAACCCATTTATATCCTTTATGTCTTCAATTTTTTTTACTTCTACTGCTTCAGAACCTAATTCTCTTATATGATTCATATGTTCAACTACGCCACCCTGAAGTGATAGTACTCCAATTCTCATTTTACCAACCTCTTTCAGCATACCTATTATCTATGTCCCTTAGATCAAGTCCACTCATTGGTTCACCCAAGTTCTCTGAAACTTCAGCAAGTACCTTAGGGTCATTATAATAAGTAGTTGCAAGTACAATCGCTTTTGCTCTCTTTTCAGGGTCAGAGGATTTGAATATTCCTGATCCAACAAATACGCCTTCAGAACCAAGCTGCATCATAAGGGCTGCATCTGCCGGAGTAGCAATTCCGCCAGCGGCAAAATTAACAACAGGAAGCTTTCCTTCTTTCCAAACATATTTAATAAGATCATATGGCGCATTTAATTCCTTAGCAATTGTCATTAATTCTTGTTCTGAAGCATTTTTAACCTTCTTCATCTCTTCCATCATGGATCTCATGTGACAAACTGCTTCAACGACATTCCCTGTTCCTGCTTCTCCCTTTGTTCTAATCATAGCCGCACCTTCACCAATTCTTCTTAAAGCTTCTCCAAGATTTTTCGCTCCACAAACGAAAGGTACTTTAAAATCTCTTTTGTTTATATGATAAGCTTCATCAGCAGGTGTCAAAACTTCACTCTCATCTATATAATCTATTCCTAAGCTTTCAAGTATTTGTGCTTCCACAAAATGACCTATTCTTACCTTAGCCATTACCGGAATTGAAACTGCTGCTTGTATTTCTTTAATCATTTTAGGGTCAGACATTCTAGCAACCCCACCCTGCTTTCTTATATCTGAAGGAACTCTTTCTAATGCCATTACTGCACAAGCACCTGATTTTTCTGCTATCTCCGCTTCCTTTGGATTTACAACATCCATAATTACTCCGCCCTTTAGCATTTGAGCTAGATTTTTGTTTAATTCATATTTTTCCATAAAATAACCCCCAATAAAAACTTTAGAATTTGCTACTTTTTTAGTAGTATGTGACTATAATAGAACAAATTTGCAAAATTACAAAATGTATCGATACACTTGGTTTTAATACAAATAAAAATGCAGAAGGACTTCAATCTTCTGCATTTTTTCTTATAGGCCTTTTGATTCAAAATTAAATATATAAAATGCTATAATTAATTTTTTCATCTCAACTCCTATAATAATATAAGATTCTTTAATTAATTTATCTCATAGTACTATATTCTTTTATATTTTATATGTGCAGCACCTGGGTCGCTAACCACTACATTATCATATGCTCCAGCTTCAACTTCTCTTTTAAACAATGCTCCATCTTCTGCATGCTGACTAAATGGGAAATCATCACTAACAACATCCCTATACTCAAATGATTGGTTTATATTTAATCTTGCTAATTTTTCAGGATCTACATGACTCTTTGTTTCCATTATTTTGCCCTCCAATATGATTATTTGTCAATATTATCTTAACCATTTCTAAAGTAAATATCCTAGTAATTATATTTTTTTCGATAATCTAAGCTAAAGGTGCCTATAAAAAATGCACCTTTACCTTTTTATAATATTTTAATTTTTAAAATTTAAATTTCTGTTACTAATTTTTTCGATATTTTCTCATTTTCCTTTGGTTCTCTAGCAGACCAGAAACTTGCAAGAGTTGATCCTGTCATAGTAAGCCATACACTGAATATTACCGCAGGTATTGCAACTGCAGGTGTAAAGAAACTCATAGCTAGCGATACTCCTAAAGCTGAATTTTGCATACCCACTTCAAGAGTTACAGCCCTTCTTTTTGCCTCTCCCATACCAAGTGCTTTACTTGACAAATATCCTAGTATGTAACCAGCTAAATTATGAATTAATACTACTACAATTATAAGTAATGATGTAGCCATTAGTCTCTTTGAATTTGCACCTACTACTCCTCCAACTATCAAAGCTACAGCTATAGTTGATACAAGAGGAAGTGCTTTTGTAGCCTTTTGAACTTTTTCACCTAATAAGCTATTGATAATCACACCTAAAAGTATTGGAACTACGATTATTTTTACAATTTCCATAAATAACTTAAGTGCTGGTATTGATATCCACTTACCTGCTAAAAGCAATATTAAACCTGGCATAAGAATTGGAGCAAGCAGTGTAGATACTGCACCTATAGAAACGGCAAGTGCTAAATCTCCCTTTGCCAAATAGCACATTACATTAGAGGATGTACCGCTTGGACAGCATCCTACAAGTATTACACCTATAGCTAATTCTTTTGGAAGATTAAAAACTAAGCATAATGTATATGCTATAGCCGGCATTATTACATAGTGGCAGACAACCCCTATAAAGACATCCTTAGGTCTTGTAAATACTTCTTTAAAATCATCCTTTCTCAAAGTCATACCCATACCAAACATTATAATTCCTAGTAGTAAAGAGACTTTTGGTACAACCCACAAGAAATTCGTAGGCTGTAAAAGTGCATCCGCTGCTACAACTATAACAATTATTGCAAAGTATTTGCCCACTAGTTTTCCTAACGTTTCTATAAAATCCATTATAATTCCCCCTTTTTCTGTTTTTCACCTTCTCTGCATTAGTTTTTTAACCTAATAATGCCCCAGTATTAGATTTAAGCCTTTCATTCGACAATTCTTACAAAGACTCAACTTAATAAAATATAATTTGCAGTTTAGGTGTCATTATAGTCATTTTAATTTGATTTTAACCAAAGTAATGCTAATATAGTAATATTATACTATATTTCGATAAATATCAATACGTCAAGTTTCTTTCCATATTTTAAGATTCTTTCCATAATAAAAACCGTGCTTTTACACGGTTTTTATTACTATCCATACTTATTTATAATCTTTTCTGATAATTTATCCATTGATATACACAAATCCATGCTTTTTTTTCGCAAATATTTATAAGCCTCATCTTCCGAAATCTTAAGCCTTTTCATAACAATTCCCTTTGCTCTATCTATTTTTTTTCTGCTCTCTAAAGCAGTTTCTAGACTCAAAATTTTCTCTTGAAGATTCTTAACCTTCTCAATGTTATATATGCTGAATTCTACAGTTTGATATAACTGCTCAGAATTTATAGGCTTAATTATATAAGCAAATATATTCATAGTTTTTATTTTTTCATAAAATCCTGAATCAAGATTATTAGTAATAAATATTACACTTGAAACTTTATCTTCTTCTATTATTCTAGCAGTTTTATAAGCATTGATACCAGATAAATTAACATCCATTATTACTAAATCTGGAACTATACTTCTGCTTATTCTTAAAACTGTACCACTGTCGGCTGCCTGATGAACCTTGTGTCCTCTTTTCTTAAGAAGTTCACTAACCATCTCTCTACATCTGTCATCGCTACCAGCAACTAGTATTTTATACTTTTCCATAATATCACTCCGAAAAGAAACACTTCATATGACAAAACTTATAGTCTTAAAATTTTCTCAAATATCTATCAAGCTCCCATGGCGATATATATCTAGAGTAATCTTTCCATTCATATAATGCCGATTCTATGAATCTCTTATATATGTGCTCTCCAAGTGATGATTTTATTACTTCATCTTTAGACAGCTCTTTTATAGCTTCATATAAATTTATAGGTAGTCTTTCTATACCTCTCTCCTTAATTTCATCAGTTTCCATTTCATAAACATTGCTAGTAACCTGTTCTGGAGGTTGTATTTTGTTTTTTATACCATCTAAACCAGCTTTTAAGGTAACAGCTAAAGCCAAATATGGATTAGCTGAAGGATCCGGACTCCTAAGTTCGATTCTTGTACCCATACCTCTTTCCGCTGGTATTCTAATCAATGGACTTCTATTACTTGCAGACCAAGCTATTAGCACTGGTGCCTCATATCCTGGAACTAATCTCTTATATGAATTAATTATTGGATTAGTTAACGCAGTATATCCTCTAGCATGTTTCATTAAACCGCCTAAAAAGTGATAGGCAATTTCTGAAAGTTTTAAATCATTATTTTCATCATAGAAGGCATTTTTGCAATCTAATGTTGATAATGACAAATTAAGATGCATACCTGAACCATTAATACCAAACTTAGGTTTTGGCATAAATGTTGCATGTAAGCCGTTTCTTTGAGCAATAATTCTTACAACCATTTTAAAAGTCATAATGTTGTCTGCTGTTAATAAAGCATCATCATACTCAAAATCTATTTCATGCTGTCCTGGGGCTGCCTCATGATGAGATGTTTCAATTTTAAATCCCATTTGTTTTAAAGTTATAGTCATTTCATTTCTTGCATTTCCACCTAAATCTATAGGTGCAAGATCAAAATATCCTGCGTCATCATGGGTTTCTAGAGATGGATTCCCTTTTTCATCGGTATGAAACATAAAGAATTCACACTCTGGTCCTACCTTCATTACATATCCCATTTCTTCCGCTTCTTTTAACACCTTTTTCAGTGTATTTCGAGGGCACCCCTCAAAAGGAGTGCCATCCATTTTATAAATATCACATATTAATCGTGCCTCTTTATGAAAATTGGTCCATGGGAAAACAGTGAATGTTGACAAATCTGGTTTCAGATACATATCAGATTCTTCAATCCTAACAAAACCATCTATTGAGGAACCATCGAACATTATTTTGCCATCTAAAGCTTTTTCCAATTGCTCAGCTGTAATAGAAACATTTTTCATAATGCCCATTATATCTGTAAATTGTAGATGTATAAATTCTATATCCATTTCTTCAACTTTTCTCAATAATTCTTCTTTATCAGATTGGTAACTCAAAATTTTTCCCCTTCCCATTATTTATCATATTGTAAAGCATCTCTTCCTTCTGAACCATTACTTATGCGTATAACATTAGCAACATCATAAACGAATATCTTTCCATCGCCCATGTTACCCGTATGCAATACTCTTTTTGCAGTTTCTATAACAGTTTCCACAGGAACTTCACAAACAACAATTTCTACTTTTATCTTTTGTAATAGATTGATATCCACCGCTTTACCACGATAAAATTCTTTATGGCCCTTTTGCATTCCACAACCTAGAACATTTGAAACAGTCATTCCTGCAATTCCTATCTTGTTTAATTCATCCTTTAACTCTTCGAATTTACTTGGAGCCGTAATAATATCAATTTTAGTTAATTTTCCATCCATACATAGGCCTCCCTTACTTTTTTATTATAATTATAACATACATTCTTCACAATTAGAACTAAACACCTAAAGGACCATAGCCTTCTTCTCCGTGTAGTGAAACATCCAATCCACTATTCTCTTCTTCATCACTTACTCTAATCTTAATGAACTTATCTACTACTTTTAATATTAGGAAAGTCATTAATGCAGAATATACAATTGTAGCTAACATAGCAATCAATTGAACACCTAAAAGTTTTATATTGCCATAATATAATCCACTTTGTCCAGCTGCTGCATTTACAGTTGTTGAAGCGAATATTCCTGTTGCTATACCGCCCCACATTCCGCCAATACCATGACATCCAAAGGCATCTAACGCATCATCATATCCAAATTTGTGTTTAATAAAGGTAACACCACAGAAGCATATAGCTCCTCCACCAAGTCCTATTACTAGAGATGATAGTGGAGTAACAAAGCCTGCACCAGGAGTTATAGCTACAAGGCCTGCCACTATTCCACTGGCAATACCTAAACATGTTACTTTACCTCTATGGAAGTACTCACAAGCACTCCAACCTATAGCAGCAGCTGCCGTAGCAGTATTAGTAGTTATAAACGCATTGAAAGCTATATCATTTATCGCTAATGCACTTCCTGCATTAAAACCAAACCATCCAAACCAAAGAAGTCCTGCTCCTAAAAAGGTCATAGGTAGATTATGAGGAGTAATTGTTTCTAACTTCTTTCTCTTTCCAAGCATTATCGCTGCAACTAATGCAGAAACACCGGAACTAATATGAACTACATTACCACCAGCAAAGTCTAGTGCTCCTAGGTTTCTTATCCAACCTCCAACACCCCACATCCAATGTGCAATTGGATCATATACTAAAGTTGACCAAAGTACAATAAATATTGAAAATGCTAAGAAATTCATTCTTTCTACTACTGCTCCAGATATTAAAGCTGGAGTTATTATCGCAAACATGAGCTGAAATATTACAAATGCCTGTTGTGGAATTGTTGCCGCATAATCTGCATTTGGTTCAAATCCAACACCATTTAACCCAAACCATTGAAAATTACCTACTAGTCCCCCAATGTCTGTTCCAAAACATAGGGTATATCCTATTAACAACCATTGAATTGATATTAGTACCATAGCCGCATAACTTTTTGCCGTAGTACTTAGTACATTTTTTCTTCTAACCATTCCTGCATAAAATAAAGCTAATCCTGGAGTCATTAGAAATACTAATACAGTTGAAAAAATTATAAAGGTAGTATCTGCTCCGTTAATATTATTCATTTTCAAGCCCCCTTGTGTAAATATAAAATTATTATTTCAATTAATAGAATCAAGAATAACAAAAAGGCGCCTGTAAATAGGAGACTCTAGAAATCTCAATATTTAAAGACGCCGTTGCCTTTTCAAAACTATTAATTTATTTGTTATGATTATTTATGATAGCACTTTTATAAGCAAAATTCAATACTTTTTTATAATAAAAATAATAATTTATTAAAAATATGTGTATTTTTTTAATAAATCAATAAAAACACCACTGAAAACGTTGCAAAAAATAAAAAAGTGGAATATATTCGTGAATAAAATATATTCCTTTTCCCTGTTATCTTTCTAGAGCTGTAAGTCCAGTTCTAACTATTTCTTTAATACCATGAGGCTTCATTAAATCAATAAATGAAGATACCTTTTCTTCATCACCAGTTATTTCTATAATAGCACTTTTAGTATCTAAATCTACAATCTTACCTCTAAAAATGTTAACGGTTTCTGTAATTATAGGTTGATTATTTTGATTCATGGAAACCCTTATAAGGGCAAGTTCTCTACATACGGACTTTAAAGGATCTAATTCTATTATTTTTATAACATCAATAAGTTTATTTAGCTGCTTGCTAATTTGTTCGAGCATTTGCTCATCGCCAGATATAACAATAGTCATACGTGATATGGTTGGATCTTCTGTAATCCCCACAGTTAAGCTATGAATATTATAACCTCTTCTACTAAATAAACCAGAAATTTTACTTAATACACCTGAATGATTCTCCACTAATACAGATAAAATATATTTATTAATAGTTAACACTCCCTTCTTTTATAGCGTACTTTCCTGAGGATCAACTATACATTCTATTAAAAAGGCACTTTTACTGTCCGCTGCTTCCCTATAAACAGCTTCAAATTCTTCATTGCAAGTAACTCTCTTGCCACGTAATCCATAAGCCTCTGCTATTTTAACAAAGTCAGGATTATGGTTAAATTGTACCCCAAAATTACCAATATTAGTATTCTTCTGAAGTTCTCTAACCATTCCAAGACCAGAATTATTGAATAACAATATTATTACATTTACATTATTGTCAACTATGGTACCAAATTCAAACATACTCATTTGAAAGCTGCCATCACCCATAACAGCTATGACTCTCCTGCTAGGATCTGCTATCTTGGCTCCAACAGCTGCAGGCAAAGAATAACCCATAGTTCCAAGACCACCAGAAGTAAAGAAACTTCTTTCTCCTTTTATATCAAAATTTCTTGCACACCAAATTTGATTTTGACCAACATCTGCGGTCATCACTGTATCTTCTTCTACAAGTTCAGAAAGCTTCTTCAATACATATTTAGGACTTACCATGTCATTCAACTTAGGTGCCCTTTGCACTTCTCTTTTCCATGTTGTAATTTGCTCACGCCACTGGTCTGCTTGCACCGGCTCTACATCCTTTATTAATTCTTCTAGAACTTTCTTTGAATGTCCTACTACAGGAATATTAGGCCCTAGAATTTTTCCTATTTCCGCTGGGTCTATATCAATATGGATGACATAAGCATCCTTTCCGAATTTTGAGCCTGCTATAGCTCTATCTGCCGCTCTAGTTCCTATAAGTATTAAAAGATCTGAATTTGTCACAGCTTTATTAGCATAGGAAAATCCATGGGAACCTATTAATCCTACATAATAAGGACTGTCGGCATCAATAGCATCTTTTCCCATTAATGTATGCACCACAGGAATTTTGGATTTTTCTACAAATTCCTGCAACTCTTTCTTTGCACCGCCGGAAATAATACCTCCCCCTATACAAATAAGTGGTTGTTTACTCTCCTTAATCCTTTGTAATGCTTTTTTTATCTGTCCCTTATGCCCTTCAAACTTAGGTTTATATCCTCTAATATTTACTTCTTTTGGATATGAAAACTCTATATCTTCTAACATAACATCAACTGGTATATCTATTAATACCGGTCCTGGTCTTCCTGTAGAAGCTATATAGAAAGCTTCTTTAATAATTCTAGGAATGTCCTTTCCACATTTGACTAAATAATTATGTTTTGTGAAAGATTCTGTAGATCCTACAACATCAGCCTCTTGAAAGACGTCCTTACCAATAAGAGTAGAATTAACTTGACCTGTAATTATAACCAAAGGGATAGAATCCATATAAGCAGTAGCTATTCCAGTAATTAGATTTGTTGCTCCGGGACCTGATGTAACTATACATACTCCCACTGTTTTATTAGTTCTTGCAAATCCACTGGCACTGTGACCAGCAGCTTGTTCTTGCCTAACTAATACATGTTTAATATCAGATTTCCTTAAAGCTTCGTATAAAGGAATTACAGCAGCTCCTGGATATCCAAATATAGTATTTACCTTTTCTTCCTTTAAACATTGAACAATTGCGTCAGCAACCTTCATGAGACGTCCCCCTTTCAAAATCATTTTTCAAAGCTATTTTTTAGATTTCGCTTGCTATTAGGTCACCCATTTCTTCTGTTCCTACAACCTTCATTCCTGGTTGCATAATGTCCAGGCCACGGTAACCTTTATCTAAAAACTTTAGAACTGCAGCTTCTATATCCTTTGCAGCATCTTCCATATCAAAGCTATATCTAAGCATCATAGCAACACTCATTATAGTTCCAATAGGATTTGCCTTATCCTGTCCTGCAATATCTGGAGCCGAACCGTGGATAGGCTCATAAATTCCTACGTTACCTTCACCAAGACTTGCTGAAGGAAGCATTCCTAAAGATCCAGTTAACATTGAAGCTTCATCACTTAAAATATCTCCAAACATATTTTCAGTAAGTATTACATCAAATTGTTTAGGATTTCTAATCAGCTGCATAGCTGCGTTATCTACATACATATAGTTTAACTCTACATCGCTATAATCTTCTGCTACTTTTGCAACAACTTCTCTCCAAAGTCTAGAGCTTTCTAATACATTTGCCTTATCTACTAAAGTAACTTTGCTATTTCTTCTTCTTGCAACTTCAAAGGAATTCTTTGCAATTCTCTCTATTTCATTAGTGGAGTATTCTATTGTATCCCATGCTTTGTAGCCACCATCAACAGCCACTCTTTTTTTCTCTCCAAAATATGCTCCACCTATTAATTCCCTAACTATCATTATATCTAAACCATCACCTAATACTTCATCCTTTAAGTTTGAAGCAGCTTTTAATTGAGGAAATAATATTGCCGGCCTTAAGTTTGCAAATACTCCCATTTCCTTTCTTATAGTCAAAAGCCCTTTTTCAGGTCTTTTATCACCTGGGAAGTGATCCCATTTAGGACCTCCTACTGCTCCTAAAAGTACCGCTTGACTGCTTTTAGCTACATCTATTGTTTCCTGAGGAATAGGACTTCCTGTAGCATCTATAGCTGCCCCTCCAAGTAATACTTCATTAAATTCAAATTTACATTTATATTTATTTTCTACAGCCTTAAGCACTTTTATAGCTTGCTTAATTACCTCTTTTCCTATTCCATCTCCTGGCATAACTGCTATTTTCATATGAACTTCACCTCTACCTAATTATTACTGATTTTTCTGTTCCTGTTTTAAGTAATTTATTAATCCCTCTGCTCTTATAATTTTCTCCATAAACTCTGGGAAAGCTTCTGCAGTATAAGTTTTTCCTTTAGTAACATTAGTAATGATTCCTGTTTTAAAATCTATAGCAACTTCATTTCCCTCTTCAATATCATTAGCTGCTTCAGCGCATTCTATTATAGGTAGACCTATGTTTATTGAATTTCTATAGAATATTCTTGCAAAGGTTTCAGCTATAACACATTCTATACCTGAAGCTTTTATAGCTATAGGTGCATGCTCTCTAGAAGAACCACAGCCAAAATTCTTTCCTGCTATCATAACTTTTGCCCATTCTATTTTAGCTGGAAAATCCTTATCCAAATCCTCCATACAATGTAATGCTAACTCTTTATGATCGCTTGTATTTAAATGTCTTGCTGGAATAATAACATCTGTATCTACATTGTCTCCGTATTTAATAACTTTTGCACTTATCATTGTTTAAACCTCCTCTGGTGATGAAATCTTTCCTGTGATTGCAGAAGCTGCTGCCACTGCTGGGCTTGCTAAATATACTTCGCTTTCTGTATGTCCCATTCTTCCTACAAAGTTTCTATTTGTAGTGGCTACTGCTCTTTCACCTTTAGCTAGTATTCCCATATGTCCTCCAAGACAAGGTCCACAAGTTGGTGTACTAACCACTGCTCCAGCTTCTATGAAGATTTCAATAAGTCCTTCTCTTATTGCTTGAAGATAAATTTTTTGAGTTGCTGGGAAAATAATTGCTCTTATCCTTGGATTTACTTTTTTGCCCTTTAAGACTTTAGCTGCTGCTCTTAAGTCATCTATTCTTCCATTAGTACAGGATCCTATAACTACCTGATCTATAATTACTTCTCCTACCTCATCAATTGTTCTTGTGTTCTCAGGAAGGTGAGGAAATGCTACTGTTGGACGAATTGTACTTAAATCTATTTCTATAACTCTTGTATATTCAGCATCTGCGTCTGCTTCATAAACAGTATATTCTCTATCCGAATGTTCTTTTATATATTCAACAGTTTTTTCATCTACCTGGAATATTCCATTTTTCGCTCCAGCTTCAATAGCCATATTTGCTATAGTAAAACGATCGTCCATAGATAGATTTTTAATGCCTTCCCCTACAAACTCCATGGATTGATAACGTGCACCATCTACTCCTATCATTCCAATGATATGCAGAATTATGTCTTTTCCGCTTACCCAAGGCTGCATTTTTCCTGTAACTACAAATTTTATAGCTTCTGGAACCTTAAACCATGCCTTTCCAGTAGCCATGCCTGCTCCCATATCTGTACTTCCAATTCCTGTAGAAAAAGCTCCTAAAGCTCCGTAAGTACATGTATGTGAGTCTGCGCCAATTATTACATCTCCAGCCACCGCAAGTCCTTTTTCAGGAATTAGTGCATGCTCAATACCCATTTGACCAATTTCAAAATAATTTTTTATGCCCATCTTATAAGCAAATTCTCTTGTGCATTTACATTGTTCTGCTGATTTTATATCTTTGTTTGGGGTAAAGTGATCTGGCACGATAGCTACCTTTTCCTTATGAAAAACTTTATCAACACCAATTCTATTAAATTCATTAATAGCTACAGGAGTAGTTATATCATTACCAAGTACTAAATCTAAATTCACCTCAATTAACTGTCCTGCCTTTATACTATCTAATCCTGCATGAGCAGCCAATATTTTTTGTGTCATTGTCATTGCCATATACGTTTCCTCCTACTTTATTTAATGGTATTAAATAACTTATTTACAGTTGCAAATACCTAATTTTCTGATATCATAATGATTATTTTTCTTATAAACTGCATAAATAAATATTATTCCATATGATTAGCATAATAATGTATTTTATTGATAGCATTTATGAAAGCTTTTGCGCTAGACTCTACAACGTCTGTGCTTACGCCCTTAGCAGAATAGATTTTTCCATCCTTTTCAACTTTTACAGTAACTTCTCCTAAAGCATCCTTACCACTTCCTACAGCTTTTAAGAAATAATCCTTTAACTTAACATTTATTCCTGTTGCTTTCTCAATAGCCTTAAAGGTAGCATCTACTGGACCATCTCCACAGGCAGCTTCTTCAACAGCATTACCATTATAATTTATCTTAACAGTAGATGTAGAAACTATACTATTTCCACTAGAAAATTGGAAATATTCAAGATTAAAGGCTTCTGGAACCTGAAACACTTGTTGTTTAACTAATGCTTCAATATCTTCATCAGAGATATCCTTCTTTTTATCTGCCAAGTCTTTAAATTTGTGGAAAGCTTCATTTATCTTATCACCTTCTAAGTGATCATAGCCTAATTCCTTTAAGCGCTGCTCAAAGGCATGTCTTCCTGAATGTTTTCCTAGAACTATTAAATTTTTCTTCAAACCTACAGACTCTGGAGTCATAATTTCGTAAGTTTCTCTGCAATTTAAAACTCCATGTTGATGTATTCCTGATTCATGAGCAAAAGCATTAGCACCTACAATAGCTTTATTATTTTGAATTAGTACTCCTGTTAAATGGCTTACTAAATTGCTTGTTCTTGTTATCTGCTCAGTTACTACATCTGTATAGCTTTCAAAACGATCAGAACGAGTTTTAATTGTCATTACTACTTCTTCTAAAGCAGCATTTCCAGCCCTCTCTCCTAATCCATTTATTGCACATTCTATCTGCTGAGCTCCATTTTCAATAGCTGCAAGAGAATTTGCTACCGCTAATCCTAAATCATTATGACAGTGAACACTTATAATTGCTTTATCAATGTTAGGTACACTTTCTTTAATTCCTTTAATAAAAGCTCCATATTCTCCTGGAGTTGTATATCCTACAGTATCCGGTATGTTTACTACATCTGCACCAGCTTCTATAACAGCTTCTATTACTTTATATAAAAATTCTGGACGGGTTCTTGTTGCGTCTTCCGCTGAAAATTCAACATTTGGACAAAGACTTTTTGCATACTTTACCATAGTGCGTGCTCTTTCTAGAACTTCCTCTGGTTTCATCTTTAGCTTATGCTCCATATGAATATCTGAAGTGGCGATAAAGGTATGGATTCTAGGTTTTTCAGCATATTTTAATGCTTCCCAGGCAGTATCTATATCATCTTTGGACGTTCTTGCAAGTCCAGCAATAATTGGCCCTCTTATATTTTGTGCAACAGCCTTTACAGCTTCAAAATCTCCTTTGGATGCAAAGGGAAATCCTGCTTCAATTACATCTGCTCCAAGTACTTGAAGTTGTCTTGCAATCTCTAATTTTTCATCTATATTCAAGCTTACTCCTGGAGTTTGCTCTCCATCTCTTAAGGTAGTATCAAATATATATATTTTCTTTCCCATTACAAATCATCCCTTCCTGCACTACATTTTGTTTTAGCATTAAGAGATAAAGAATCTCTTAATGCTAAACTTAAAATTTAATTTTACTCTTTATTTTTAACCCAAGGCATCATCTTTCTTAATTCTTTTCCTACTTTTTCTATTTGATGCTCTTTTTCCTGTCTTCTTATTGCATTGAAAGATGGTCTATTAGTTTGGTTTTCAAGTATCCAATTTCTAGCGAAAGTTCCGTCTTGGATTTCCTTTAATGTGTCTTCCATTGCTTGACGACTCTCCTTAGTAATTACTCTCTTTCCAGTACAATAGTCACCATACTCTGCTGTGTCACTTATTGAATATCTCATATAGCTAAGTCCACCTTCATTTATAAGGTCAACTATTAATTTCATCTCATGTAAACATTCAAAATATGCGCTTTCTGGCTGATATCCTGCTTTTACTAGAGTTTCAAATCCTGCCTTTATAAGCTCTGTAACTCCTCCACAAAGTACAGCTTGTTCTCCGAAAAGGTCTGTTTCAGTTTCTTCTTGGAATGTAGTCTCAAGTACTCCTGCTCTTGAACCACCAATTCCTTTAGCATAAGCTAATGCATAATCTTTAGCTTTTCCACTGTAATCTTGGTGTATAGCTATAAGACATGGTACTCCTTTTCCTTCTAAGTACTGACTTCTTACAGTATGACCAGGTCCTTTTGGTGCAACCATAAATACATCTACATTTGCAGGTGGAACAATTTGTCCATAATGTATGTTGAATCCATGAGCAAATATTAAAGATTTTCCTTCTGTAAGGTTTGGCTCAACATTTTCCTTGTAAATCTTTGCTTGCTTCTCATCTGGTGTTAATATCATTATAAAATCAGCTTCTTTTGCAGCTTCACTAGTTTCTAAAACTTTAAGTCCTGCTTCTTGAGCGATTTCCCATGATTTACTTCCTTTATAAAGTGCTACACAAACATCTACTCCACTTTCTTTCAAATTTAAAGCATGTGCATGCCCTTGACTTCCATAACCTATAATTGCTACCTTTTTTCCTTCTAATAAACCTAAGTTTGCATCCTTATCATAATACATCTTTGCCATTTTTGTTTCCTCCTAGTATTTCTATAATTATTTTGTTTATTGACATTGATATTTATACTCACCCTCATAATTACAAGTTTTTAAGTTTTTTACATTGAATGTGTATAAAAATATATTTGAATTTTTCACTGGCCAGATGAAAAACTGTTTAGCTTTATTTAGTATCTATAAAAATATTTAAATTATTATAATAAAAAGACAGACCCCTTCCCATGCTTTTCATGGGGCGAAAGGTCTGTCGCGGTACCACCCAAATTTCTTACTTCATTAAAATAACGGCTTTCACCGGATCAGCTTACTATTACTTCAGCCTACAGTTCAAGGGTGAGTTTCGAAATGTGTATTTATGGGTTTCCACCGTGCCCCATTCTCTGTAAAACACTTAACATATCTACTTTGCCCTATCATAACTTTTATATATATTCTATTTTATGTATTAAATAACCTTATTTTACACAATTTTCAATATCGGAAGGTATAAAAAAACAGGCCCTCCCCATGCTTTTCATGGGGCGAAAGGTCTGTCGCGGTACCACCCAAATTTCTTACTTCATTAAAATAACGGCTTTCACCGGCATAGCTTACTATTAGTTCAGCCTGCAGCTACAGGGTGAGTTTCGAAATGTATATTTATGGGTTTCCACCATACCCCACTCTCTAAGAAATATTTAACACATCTACTTAATCCTGTCATTGCTTTTTCATATATTGTTTATAATCATACTATATTTTTTATATGCTGTCAATATCTTTTTTGAATTTATTTTTTTATGAAAATTGCTTTTCTGAATTTTCGTTTTTATTATCTTAACATCTTAAGCACTATGTGTCAACAGCTGGATAAAATTTTATAATATTTTATATATTTTGTCACATGATTTTTTTTAATCTTATATTGCAATTAATGAATAAATTATTTTAAACTAAATAATATTATTATTCTCTATGTTCAAAATCACATTCTGTCAGTGGAACTATCTTTGTCTTCTTAAACATCTTATAACCAATTATCAAGAATATGAATATAGGAATACATAAATAATTTGTTATAAAATCAAACCAACTAAAGGTTTCTGCTTGGAATATCCATATGTTAGCACCAAATATAACAATTGTACAAAGTATTATAGCCAAAATAGGACCAAAGGGATACCATTTAGCTTTATACTTTAAATCTTCTAATCTTCTGCCTTGAACAAGATATGCTTTTCTAAACCTATAGTGACAAATCCCTATTCCTAGCCAAGCAAAGAAGGCTGTGATACCGGATGCATTGTATAGTATGTAATATATTTTTCCATCTCCAACCAAGGATGCAGCAAATGCAGAACAAGCTACGATAGTTGTAGCATATAGAGCATTAGTAGGAACTCCCCGTTTATTAACCTTTGATAAGACCTTAGGAGCTTTTCCTTCCTTTGCCAAAGCATATAACATACGTGATGCGACGTAAAGACCTGAATTGCCACAGGAAAGTACTGATGTTAGTATTACTGCATTCATAAGACTAGCTGCAATAGCTAAACCAGACTTTTGAAATACAATGGTAAATGGACTGTATGCAATATTATCCGCACCACTTTTTAAAAGGTTTGGATCAGTAAATGGAATTAAAAATCCAATTACTATAATTGCTCCCATATAAAATAATAAAATGCGCCAGAAAACAGTTTTTATTGCTCTTGGAACATTCTCCTCCGGATTTTCTGATTCCCCTGCTGCAAGTCCAACTATTTCTGTACCTGAAAAAGAAAATCCCGCAACTAAGAAAACATTAATCATAGAAAGCATACCACCAACAAAAGGACCTTTCTTACCAGCACCATCTGATAACACCCAATTATTGAATCCAATTGATTGTCCATCTAAAATGCCAAATATCATAAGTACACCTACTATTAGGAATATAATTATAGTTATAACTTTAATACTTGCAAACCAATATTCACCTTCACCATAAGCTCTCGCAGATAAAATATTCAGAGCGAAAATAACTATTAAAAATAGTACGCTCCATAAAGTAGTATTTGTATTTGGAAACCAAAATTTAACGATAAGGGAACCTGCAACCAACTCAGCTGCAACACATATTGCCCAACAAAACCAATAGTTCCACCCAAGAGTAAATCCTAAAGCTGGATCAACAAATCTTGTTGCATAGGTTTCGAATGATCCAGAAATAGGTAACATTGTTGCCATTTCACCAAGAGATGTCATTAAAAAGTAAACCAAAATCCCCATAACTATATAGGCGAGTACAGCACCTCCAGGTCCAGCTGTGCTTACTGCACTACCACTTGCAAAGAATAAACCGGTTCCTATGGAACCTCCAATAGCAATCATATTCATGTGTCTAGCTTTTAGACCTCTTTGAAGTTTGTTATCTTCTTTTGCGTCCACAGGCTTTGTTTCCAAATTCGTATTCACAAAAATCCCCCCTTTTATTTTGTAGCATTGTAAAATGCTCTTTCCTCTCATCTATTTATCTTATACTTGCTGATTTTTTTCATTAGCATAACTTATGTACGGATTACTATTTGCCTATGGGACATGAATATTCACAAGTCCTACAATACTTTATTGCATTGATAGGCCCTTCAACGGAAATTGCAGGTATCTCCATTAGTTGCATATTTTCTTCATCTTCTTGCATTTGAACATTACATAAAGTTCTATCAAAATTCCCTACCCTTCCCGGAAGTTCATTTCTGCCCAAATTCGTTTCTAAGTATATTTTTTTTGCAAAGGCACTTTGTCTACACTTTTCCCAACATTTTATTGTGCATGTAGAACATGGGTCATAACCTGATGGCCCAGTAGATGGTAAATCCAAGTTTAATCCAATTGCCCTTAATCTTATGTGTGAGCCGTACTCTGGAGTAACAAGCAGATTATTTCTTCCAATACAACCTAGACCAGCTATTACTGCTGTATCCTTTAAAAATACTCCTCCTTTTTCTATATGATAATTGAAGGCGTATGTATCTATTCCCTGTTCTGACATAATACTTTGGAGCTTTTTACCAATTCCAATAAGTTTTCTATTACCAATTGTGTTGTGACCTTCAAACCAATAATCTAACTTAGGATCATCTAATGGATGATGATAAGCCAGAACAACTACACTTTTTATTCCTTCTGGCCATACAACTCCTGTCAAAAATTCATCATTTTCACCACGCATATAAGTTCCAACACCGTTATATTCAGGCATCTTAGGTATAACAGTAAAAGCAGGTGCCTTTTTTAAGTCTTCTACATTGGCAACTCCTGCTAAAGTAGATCCACTTTCCAATGCAAATTTTATAATTTCTTCTGAAGTAAACTTTTTCATAATTCTAATTCCCCCTAGTATAAAATATTTTGTCTGTTGTTGTAAAATATATGCAATTTACTTTTTATTTAATATTAAAGGAAATGTTTGAAAATAGCTTTATGCATAATGACAAAATAATTTTTAAAAAACCTGTAATCCTTAGTCCACTTTGCACTAATCAAAAACTAAAAACCCTACTAAACAGTAGGGCTCATACTTAAATATTCATAAGCAATAAATGATAAAATTAATCTTTGCCTTACATTTATATCTTCTAAATTGCAGCTAAATAGCTCTTCTAACCTAGCAATTCTATAATTCAAGGAATTTCTGTGCAGATGCAATTTTCTAGCAGTTTCATTTGCATTTCTTTCATTAATCAGATATTCTTTAAGTGTTGTATAAAGATTTGTATTATTTTTTTTATCATATTCTATAATTTCCAATATTAATGGGTGACAAAATACTTTCAAATTGTATTTTGAAGAAATCAATTCCATTGCATGATATTTACTTGCTAAGTTATAATCAATCAGTATTTTTGAAGAATCTACAAATTTGCAGTACTTAGCAGCCATATCAGCTTGGACATAGTATTCCCTTGTATCTTTAAGATTGTAAAAATAGTCACTTATGCCTGCATATGCATTTTTAGCACGGAGTACGACCATAAATTCATCATACTCTTTATCTGACATTGGTTCTTTAACATTTTTGTTCATTATCATGACAATACCGTTGTCATATATAACTCCTTTACTTCCAGAACTAATGTAATTTAAATGATTACAAAGATAAG
This sequence comes from Clostridium magnum DSM 2767, assembly GCF_001623875.1. Lineage (GTDB taxonomy): Bacteria > Bacillota > Clostridia > Clostridiales > Clostridiaceae > Clostridium_AM > Clostridium_AM magnum. Next base: position 228,003 of record NZ_LWAE01000003.1, read on the forward strand.
TTAAAGTATAGCTGTTGCAATGCTCCTTATCTATTACAATTTTTAATATACGAAATATTTTTTTTACTTTCCAGCCAAGCAAACAAAGCCTGTCGTACACTAGTTCTTCACTACTGATATTGCCTTTTATAAGATCAATAATTACATTTTCGTACATTATATCTAGTGAACTCTTATTAGATTTAGCACCTGGTAGAAGAGGTGCTACAACAGAGGAAAAATAGCTAAGAAGCTCATGCTCACTTTTTCTTGAATCTTCACTATATTGCTCTTCTTGAAGTATATGAATAAAACCAATAATCTTTTTTTCCCAAGTAATATTATTAGCTAATATATATCTATCTAAATCCTGAAACTTAAACAAAACAGGCATTTCAGAATCTATAATTTTTTGAATTACTTTTTCCCTTAAAATAAATTTAATAGTTTCATAGGATAAATAACCAACTAAATAACTTTCCCAAAGGTAGCTAATTTTTTTAAGTTCTTTTTTTGTTATTCCATAGACCTTATATGTTAAATCATATATAATAATAGATCCACTAAATACTTTATCACTTAAATCAATTAGCTCTTGTATTCCTTTATCTTCTTTTACAGCATCCTCAAGTTCCATTTCCCACTGATCATAGAATTTAAAAATCTCCTGAATACTATTAAAAAGCCAGCTCAACTTTATGTTCTCTTTAATACTTAGGACATTAAATTTTATTTTACAATTCATGTTATCTGTGACCTGGGGATTACCGATACATATAAAATTTATAACTCTATTTATATACGATGTTTCTGGAAAGTCATCTTTAAATCCTATATATAAAACATTTTCAGAAAAATCCTTCATAGAGCTATCAAACATCCTTACAGTATCAAGACATGGAACTACAGTATCTCCAACATATAAATCCTTATCATACTCCTCTAATTTATCATGTATCATATTTATGCTAAGTTTCATAGAAGCCATCCCCTCTTATTCTGATCATCATATTCCACATTATAGTTAATTAATCTTATGACCTTTTGACACTATATTCATTTTATCATAAATATATATATATAATTTACTATTTATATGTAAATATAGCCTTACATCCATAGGTTAAGATGTAAGGTTATTAAAATATTTATTTTAATTGTATAATGTAATTACTATATAAACTATAATATTTATGTAGAGTCATATTAAAATTACAAATTAACAAGGAGGGTTTAATATTAATGAGACGATAAAAATTGTACTATTTCTTATCCTGCTCGCGATTTTATTACTTGAAGCCTTTTCTATTTATATCGTAATTAAATTCAGCCATCCTATTTCACTTAATCCGAAGCCAAATATAAAAGAATATGGTATAGAAAATTATGAAAAGATAGCCTTTCATAGTTTGAAAGGTAATTTAATCTTAGCTGGATATCTTATAACAAACAGCAACAGCAATAAAACTATAATAGTATGTCATGGTTATGGAGATTCTAAATTTATGGTTGGCGGAAGAACTCCTTACGATGTAAAGGTAGACCATCTTAAACTAGCCAAGCTTTTTTTAGATCAAGGATATAATACTTTCTTATTTGATTTTAGAGGTCATGGTGGATATGCTGGTAAGAACGGAGTTACTATAGGCTTTAATGAACAGCAGGATCTTTTAGGTGCTATAGATTTTGTAAAATCAAAAGGCTTAGGAGATACAATAGGTCTTATAGGTTTCTCCATGGGAGCAGCTACAGCTTTAAGTGTGTTAAATAAAACAACTACTGTGAGCTTTGTTATTGCTGATTCACCTTTTAGTGATTTAAAGGATTACTTAAAGAGTAACATGAAAGTATGGACTGGACTTCCTGATTTTCCTTTTGTACCTCTGATACTTTTAAATTTTAAGCTTATTTATGGAGTTGACTATAATGCTGTCAGCCCCTTAAAGATCCTTAATAAATCTAATATACCGATATTATTAATACATGGAAAAAGAGATATAACTATTCCACATACTGAAAGTATTGCTATGGAAAAAAAACTTAAAAATAAAAAAAGCAGGCTAGTTTTATTTGATGACTCAGTACACGTAGGCTCATACTCTATGTATGACAAAGAGTATGAGCATATCCTGAAAAACTTCTTATCATCAATTTCTTAAGGAATTATAAAAAACATAAACATGAGATTAAGCAACTCAACTAAGCCTAATACTCATATTTATGTTTTTGTATCGTCCATAGGTTTTAATCATATATATCTGAAAACTCTATGCTTATCCTCTGCGCACTATTTGCTCTAGCTATATTAGCTTCTAAAATTGTGGTTTGTTCCTCACTTAAAACTCTCACAGGCAGCTTTATTACAAATTCACTACCTTTACCATATTCACTAAGAATTCCTATGACCCCACCATGCATTTCAACAAGAGATTTTACAAGAGAAAGACCTATACCACTACCTTCCCTATTTCTTGAGAAAGACTTATCTACCTGTATAAATCTTTCAAAAATAGACTTCTGCATAGCATATGGAATTCCAACACCATTGTCTTTTACAGATACTATTATGCTTGAATTTTTATCTACAATGCTCACCAATATTTTTCCTCCTGCAGGAGTGAATTTTATCGCATTTGAAAGAAGGTTAAGTATAATTCTTTCAATTTTTTCTGCATCACAAGCCATTACTTTTTCCTCAATATCTGTATCAAAAGTTACTTCTAAACCTTTATTTTTTGCATAACTTGTTACTGCTAAGGTTATATCTTCTATGACCGTTATTACATTTTCATTTCTTAAATTTATCTTAAAGTATCCTGTATCAATTTTTGTAATATCAATTAAATTATTCACAAGTCGCAATAATCTATAGCAATTCTGATTCATAATATCATAATATTGTTTTATTTTTTCTTCATTTTCACTATCATTGCCATTCAATCCTATTAACTTAAGTAGTTGCAATGTACTAGTCATTACATTTAGGGGAGTTTTAAATTCATGTGATAAATTAGCAAAAAATTCTTTTTTTAATTTATCATACTCCATTGCCTCACCTAATAATTTACTTTGTTCTTGAATTTTCAATCTAAGATTTTCAGTTCTTTTATGTTCTGAGATATCCTCTCTTTCACACTCCAATTTCCATTGAAGTATACATTTTTCTATAAACATAGTAAAAACATCTATTCCAATAAAAAATGAGTCACAGGGAATATCTAAATACTCTGATATTTCTTCAAGCTTTTTAAGACTATCTTCATGTATACCTGTATCTAAAAGTCTAATCTTTGCTATATTTTCCCTATTAATTTCCCACGCATTAATATCTTTTTCCCATTTTTTAAGCTTCCCAGGTGTAAGAAGGTATAATTTTTTGCTAATAAAATCCAAAATTATATCCTTATTAGTAAATAATTCAAAACAATATTTTGTTCTATATATTTCAAGCTTATATTTATTAACAGTAAGCTTGTTTAAATTTTTACAGCATGTCCCACATATTATAATAATTTTGCTACACGTTTCCTCACATCTTCTAATTGCTTCCATAATTGAAGCATTTTTCTCCTTTTTAACGCATCTACATTCAGAGGAAAAAGTTGAAACTATAACATTTTTTATATTAATATTTTTTAATACTAATTCAAGTTCTTCAATAAAATTCTTACAGATGACTATCCCTAAATTATTTTTCATACTCTTTCACCCAATCTAAAGGATATTTTAAGTTCGTTGCTAATATGACTGTTCACATTTGTAATTAATGTTGTTATTAACTCAAGTATAGTATAATCATAGTTAAATTTACGTGATTACATAAAAGCTAAATTTACCCAAAAAAATAACTGCATCAGACTTAACTAATGCAATTATATTATAAACCTTTTTCACGAACATTTCCATAAAATTATCCATTTTTTCAATATACTTTCTTTTTTCAACAGTTCATTTATGTAAGATTTTAATTTTGACTTTCTAAATAAAGTCCATTTTTACAAATTAAGCTTAAACATTGTCTTTATTAATATCTATTATGTTTATAGCCAAACAATTGTTTACTAATACTACTTCACCATATGCAATAACTTTTCCATTAACATGTAATTCCACCGGTTGGTCAGCTAATTGATTTAGTTCAAGCAAAGTACCATTACTAAAATTTAAGATCTCTTTTACACTACGCTGAGCATTTCCCAAGACAACTTGTATATTTAAAGGTACATCCATTACTGAACTAGTATTTTTAGATAAATTATCTGAATAATCAAATTGTTTATATCCAACTTTCTGTATTTTATTATCAGAAAAATCATTATCTAAAGAAGAACTATTTGTACTTATTGCTGCTTTTTCCTTTGCTTCTGATTCATTCATAACCATAACTTGATCTTTTATCTTTTCCACAGCATCTTGCTTACTTTGAATTACTACATTTGGAACTTCATCAATAACTTCTGTGCCCATCATTATTGATGCTATTTTCTTTGCTGTTTCCACTGATAGCACCTGCATGATTATACTGTCTAATAAATTTTGTATATTTAGTTTGAATGCTACTTGAATAACCTCATCTTCATCATCAATATCCTCTGCCATATTAGAAGTCATAGAATCCCAAATCTTTGACTTTGGAGGAGATATATCTACTTTTCTAGAAAACATAGTTGCCATAGCTGTTGCTGCTGAACCCATCATCAAATTCATAGCTTCTGAAACAGCACTTTCCTCTATTTCTGATAATGTTTGAGACTCAACTTCCCCTGTTCCACCCATCATTAAATTAGCTACTACAGCAGCATCTGAAACTTTCATAAGCAAAATATTTTTTCCTGATATACCAGTTGTATATTTTATCTCTAAAGCAATATTAGGTATTTCAAAACTTTCTCTCATTCTTTTTAGTGTTGTTACTGAAATAACTGGAGTTGTTATATTTACTTTTTTACCTATCATATCCGACAATGCCGTTGCTGCAGAACCCATAGATATATTGCCAACTTCACCTAATACATCTTTTTCAATATCAGTTAATATACTGTTATCTGATGGGGTTATATCTTCAACTTTATCACTAGCATTACCTTCTAGTAAAGCATTAATTTCCTCTTGAGAAAGTCCATTACTCATATTTAATCATTCCTCTCTAAACAATCTACTATTTTAACTGCTTTTCGGTTCTCCATTAAGCCAACTTCACCATTAAAACAATGTTTTTCTTCAACTAATATACTTACTTTATTTTGATATCTTTTATGAGTACTTAAAATCGTTCCTTTTTGTAAATTCATAAGTTCTCCTAAGGATAGCTCTATATTATCTAGTACCACTTTTATATTTAAGTTTGCATCACCAAAATTATTACTCAATTTAAACTCACAAGGTGAACCTTTTACTTTTAGTTTTCCTAAATAATTTTCTATACTTGAATAAGGAATACATATATTAAATAAAGTATTTACCTCACAAATACTTATGGAAAATGACGCTAAAACAACTGACTCATTTTCAGTAAACATTGTAATTTTAGCTGGATTAGTTTGAACATGCTCTATTGTAGAGTTTACTTTTAAAACCTTATCCCATGCCTTCTCTAAATCCTCTATGAACTCCTTAACTATTTTCATAGAGATGTCTTTATCCCTTTCAGAAAATTCTGCTTTACTCACATCTCCACTTACATCTTCACCAAAAAAGACATTAGCAATTTGAACTACAAGCTCAGGACTTGTTTCAAATAATAAGTATCCCTCTAATGGATTCAATTTAAATAAATTTATAACAGCAGGATACGGAATAGAGTTACTAAATTCTTTATAACGTATTTCCTGTATAGATGCTAAAGATACCCTCACATTTAAATTTTTAGACATATTGCTGGATATAATCTGAGCATATTCCTTATGAATATACTCTAATATATGTATATCTTCATCAGAGAACTTTAAGCTATCCTCAAGTACAGTCTCAGTAACATCATTTTCATTACCAGAATTATTACTGCCACCATCGTCAATTATATCACCTGCTGCCATAGCTGCTAATAGGGCATCTATTTCACTTTGAGATAAAACTTCTGACATATTAAACCCTCATTTCAATAATTTTAAAATAGACTTCTAATCTGATACCTATAAGTCTATAATACTTTTTTAATAGCTTCTACTACTCTATCTCCCTGAAATGGCTTAACAATAAAATCTCTAGCACCTGCTTTTATAGCTTCCATAACCATATTTTGTTGCCCCATAGCACTACACATTATTATTTTAGCTGTAGAGTCAATGGCTTTGATTTTCTTCACCGCTTCTATACCATCCATATCTGGCATTGTAATGTCCATTGTAACTATATCTGGCCTTACATTTTGATACAGTTCAACTGCCTTTACTCCATTCGATGCCTCACCTATAACCTCAAATCCATTTTTCTCTAGTATATCTTTTAACATCATTCTCATAAATGCTGCATCATCAACAATAAGAACTTTACTCATTATATCTCAACCTTTCAACAATTTAGTTATTAATTAAATTAACTGGATATTTTTCATCCAACATTTAATACTCACCCTTATTATACCAAAATAATTATACCATATTAAATGATAATTATGCTTTTATTTGAATTTTATCCTACAATTCTTTTTATATGATTAGACTACTGTATAAGCATCAAAACAAAACTTAATAGATAATCAGCATATAAGCCCTTATGATAACTTTTTATATCATAAGGGCTTATTGTTAATTTTTATAATCCTTATACTGGATAATTTAGATTGCCTTCACCAATATTTGTAAGTACATTTTCAATAAACTTATTAGATAAATATTTTGCCATTGGTAAATTCATATCAAGATAGTTTCCGCAATCTTTAGCTGATGCTCCTGGGACATCCCCTTCAAATTCTGAAATAAACTTAAACATATCAACTAACAAATCAATAATATCACTAGACTTATAGTCACCATTTAATAAAAGATAAAACCCTGTTCTACATCCCATAGGTCCAAAGTAAACAGTTTTTGATCCAAAAACACTATGATTTCTTAAATAAGTTGCAGCTAAATGCTCAATAGTATGCATCTCGGCAGTATTCATAACAGGTTCAAAATTAGGCCTAGTCATTCTAATATCAAAAGTTGTAACAACATTGTCTCCTACATTATCTTTTCTTGAAACATATACTCCTGGATAAAGTTTTAAATGATCAATTGTAAAGCTTGCAATTTTCTCCACTATGTCTTCCTCCTTGTTATTCTCATATATAAGCTATTTTTAAAGTTTGTACTTATTATCATTACTAAAATATTTTACTACTAAATAGATATATAATCCACAATTTTTATTAGTATATTGAAACCTCTTCTATCGTGGTTGGAAAATGAATTTTCTTCACACCAAATGAAATATATGTTAAAATATGAACAAATAACCATAAAGGAGTGATTACGTGAATAACTTAATATTTTACTTTAGAAAGAGTACTAAATTAAAAAAACTTTATGTTCAAATTCTAATATCAATCAGTATTTTATTTATATCCCTGTTAACAATCTCCACAACTACTGTACAAGCATCTAATGACACTGCAGTATCCAACATAACTGTTAAAAGAGTTTCTGGAAATGATAGATATTCTACATCTCTTGCCATTTCAAAAGAAGGTTGGAAAAGTTCTGACTATGCTATTTTAACTAGTGGTGAAAATTACCCAGATGCTTTATCCGCTGCACCTCTAGCGAAAAAATATAATTGTCCTATTATTCTTACTTCAAAGTATTCTTTAAGCGATAATATAATATCCGAACTTAAGAGACTTGCTGTCAAAGAAGTATTTATATTAGGTGGATCAGGGGTAATATCTGATAACATAGATATTCAACTACATTCTATTAACATTAATATCAGCAGAATAGCTGGAGCAGATAGATATGAAACCTCTTCTAAGATTGCTGAAAATTTAGGTACATGTGATGAGATTTTTATTGCTAATGGTGAAAATTTTGCCGATGCTCTATCAGCAGCACCTATAGCTTCCATTAAAAATATACCTATATTGTTAAGTCCTAGCGATAGCTTAAATAAGACTTCTGCTGCTTTTATCAATAGTAAAAACATATATAAATCCTATGTTGTTGGAGACGCAGCCTCTTTATCTGAGGATATTTTTAATTCAGTGACTAAGCTTAATCCAGAAAGAATAGATGGTAATGACAAATATGATAGAAATATTAATGTAATTACTAAATTTAAGGATCAGATAGACTTTAGCACTATTTTTATAGCCTCTGGGAATGATTTCCCTGATAGTCTAAGCGGCTGCGCTTTAGCCGCAAAAACTAACTCACCTGTAATTTTAGTTAACAATAACAATTTTGATAAAATAGAAAATCTTATTAAAGATAGAGATATTAAAAATGTTATGATTTTAGGTGGAGAAGGTGCCGTTCCTAACAATGTAAAAGAAGAGTTAGTTAACGCTGTAAACCCTTCAGGTATCCTTACTCAGAAGGTAGTTACTGTAAGTAATTCAAAAGAACTTATACAAAACATAGCTCCAAATACTAAAATTCTATTAAAATCAGGTGATTATAACTTATTAGAACCTAAAATATTGGATAACAAATATGTTGTATATAATCAAGTTTTTGATGGTTATGAGCTTGAAATAAAGGATATAGACAACTTTACTATAGAAGGTGACAAAGATTCAAAGGTAAATCTTTTAATTGATCCAAGATATGCTTATGTCATGCACTTTAAAAATTCTAACAATATAAATATTTCAGGCATAGTAGCTGGTCATTATCCTGATAAAGGATCCTGTGTAGGTGGCGTTTTTAGATTTGAAGATTGCAAAGACATCAAAGTAAATAATTCTGATTTATTTGGTTGCGGAACAGAAGGATTGACTCTAGACAATGTTGATAATCTCCAATTTATAAATTCTACTATTAGAGATTGCTCTTATGGAATCATGACCATAAACAATTCAACAAATATTAGCTTTTATAACTCAACCTTCAAGGACAATATGGAATTCTATTCAATTAATGCTATTCACAGCGATGCCAGTTTCGTAAAATGTAATATAGTTAATAACAAAATACTTTCAGAGGATTCCGGCGATTTATTTAACCTTGATATTTATTCAAAGCTATCCGTTAGTGATTCAACTATTGAGAATAATTCAGTAAAGAATTTGACCAATGAGAAGAATAACATCACCTTTAAAAATATTGTTTTTAAAGGAAATGACTTTGATAACAACTAACTATAAAGATATATAAAGTTTTAAATCCTTCTAAATTTTAAAATGTAGATAAACACAGCAGAAAGTAGACTTGCACTCCGGAATAAGTCTACTTTCTGGTATTCTTCTCTATACATTTAGAAGAATTCATTTTAATATTCTCATATATTTTCAATCATATTACTGCATAAATTATTAGAAGTTTTTTATTAAAGCTACCTTAAATTAAATTAAATTTACTCTAATATATTCACTAAATCTCCAATCTTTTCAATAGAAACAACTATCTCATCTCCAGACTTTAACCACTGCTGTTTATCTTCCGGATAACCTAAGATAACTCCACTTGGTGTCCCAGTAAAGATAATATCTCCAGGTTTTAATGTCATATAATCAGATATGTAACTTACTATAGTAGCACAATCAAAAATCATATCCTTAGTATTTCCGCTTTGACGAAGACCACCATTTACTTTGCATTTGATTTCTAGGTTTGTAGCATCCACTTCATCAGCTGTTACTAAATAAGGCCCAATAGGAGCAAAGTGATCACAGGTTTTACCTAGTAGCCATTGTGATGTTCTAAATTGGAGATCTCGAACAGATAAGTCATTTCCAGCAGTATATCCAAATACATAGGAAAGAGCCTCTTCCCTGGAAACATTTTTAGCTTCTTTTCCAATGACAATAACTAATTCTGCTTCATAATCGAATTTTTCGGCAGACTTTGGCAATGAAATAATTTGATTGTGGGCAGCCAGTGCATTATTAAATTTACTAAATAGAACTGGTGAAGTAGGTATATCCATCTTAGACTCTTCTGAATGACTTATATAATTTAAACCAACACAGAGAATCTTTTCTGGTTTTGTTACAGATGGTGCATACATAATTGTTTCTTCTGCAATTGTTTCAATTTCTTTTTTAGTCAATTCAGCTAATTGAGATAAAGATTTTTCTCCTTTTTCAATAACTTCCTCTATAGTGGTTGGTATCCCAAGAGAATAGTCTTCAGCAGCTTTTGCTACATCAATGATACCTTTTTCACTCTTAATACCTAACTTAATTTGCTCTCCTACCTTAAAGTTAACTAGCTTCATATCAATTTCCATCTCCCTTTGAATAATTTTTATATAAAAAAATATAACAATTTTTAAGACTAAAAAGTAATTTTCATTTTAGACAATATTTCTAATACAAGTTCTGTTACCTGTTCCTTATTTTCTTTTTCTAAAATACGGTTAACCAGAACATCATGAAATATGTAATCCTCAAGTAAATATATATGAGTTGGATCATCAGTATAAAAAGCATTACTATCAAGTTCTGAGGAATGACCATATAACAATTCCTTACTATCAACTGAAAGAATAAACCACTTTTTCTTATCAATACTATTATGGGATTTATTTTTTCGGTGCTTATCTAAAGTATTTATTGGATTTTCCACTTCAAAAGTTATGCCGCTAACACTACAGCCACGCTCTGCACAGGCCTTTAAGTCATCAGCCAATTCTGAATACATGGTGTCCCAAATGGAGATAATCACTCTCTGTTTTGCATCACGTATCAAATTTCTGCAAAAGGCTAAAATATTTTTCTCACCCCTTACCGTTGAAACATAGGTATTATCTTTTTTATCTTGAGATTCTATAGCCTTAAGTTCCTTTTCAACATGATTATAAGTATTGGTCCATTTTTCACGTGCCTGCTCTAAAAATACACTTGCTGGCAAAGCAGTGTAATTCTTACTACCATCAGTACTTTCTTCAAACATAACTACTCCACGAGTAGTAAGTGCTTCTAAAGTATCATAAATACGAGCACGGGGTATTCCTGATGCTTTACTAACATTATAAGCATTGGATGTTCCAGTACTTAGCAAAGCTACGTAAGCCTTAGCTTCATACTGATTTAATCCAAAATTTTGTAACTTAATAAATAGCGATTCATCTATCAACTTTATTTTCCTTTCTTTAAATGCTCATTAAGATTATTTTATAGTTACTACTACAATAGTAACTATAGTATATGTTAGTTATATTGTCAATAATGCTCAAAAAAAATTTTCTATAATATGGTTATATCTTTAAAATTTTCTTTGAATAATTAGCATAGTTAAGCTTTAGTAAGGAACTGAAATTTAATTCTAATATTTGCTTATTTTCATTAGTAAATTAGCTAATATGAGGCGGTAATAATTTGATTAAAATGCATTATATGGTATAATGTACTATATCGCATAATAAGTTATCAAATAACTTATTATACTTATTGTTATTATGACAATTATATAATCTAATAATCATATACATTATATAAGAACTGACATAATCTTTTCACTGAAAAATCTTATTTATAGAATCTAAGGGGGGATTTTATGGAACATATATATACTGTTATTTTTTTAGTAGGAGTAATATATACCGTAGTAACATTTTTAATAGGTGGATTGTTTGAAGCTATTCATCTTGATGGGCATATTGATACTCATGGATCAGAACCTACATTTACGGTTTTACCACTAAAACCTATAACTATAGTTTCATTTATTACTGTATTTGGTGGAGTGGGAATTATGGGGAATTATTATAAGTTAAATGAATTATATACATTTGTACTGGCGATTGTGTTAGGTGGCATAGTTTCATTTGCCCTATATAGATGTATAGTTCTCCCCTTATATAAAGCACAAAATACAAGTGCTGTTCCTCAAAATACTCTAATAGGAATAAAGGCTGTAGTTATATCACCAATACTAGAAAACGGTTTTGGAGTTATATCATATGTTGTTAATGGAAGTAAGTATAATGCTCCCGCACAACATATTAATAAAAAATCAGTTCTACAAGGTGAGAATGTAATTATATATGAGATTAAAGATACTATATTTTATGTTCAGCCTTTAAATGAATAGATAAAATTTACCAAATATAAGTATATAATTAAAGGGGGAAAAAATATGTTTAGTTTATCAAATCTTATTATTCCTGGGATCATTGTTGCAGTTATTCTACTTCTAGTACTCGGGCTATTTTCTATGTGGAAAAGAGTGCCCCAAGACAAAGCATTGGTGGTAACAGGTCTTAAAAAGAGAGTTATTACTGGTGGCGGTGGTTTTGTAATACCACTTTTAGAAAGAACAGATAAAATTTCACTGGAGAATATGGAGATAGAAATAAAAATTGATGGTGCCTTAACAGGACAAGGAGTAGGTATATCTGCAGATGGAGTTGCCGTTGTAAAGGTAAAATCTGATACTGATTCGATCTTATCCGCAGCTGAACAATTCAATACCTCACATGGAATGGAGTATACTCTTAAAGTTATTGTTCACACAACAAAGAATGTTCTGGAAGGTAAGCTTAGAGAAATTGTATCTAAAATGACTGTAGAAGAAATATATAAAGACAGAGAGACCTTCGCCTCTCATGTTCAACAAGTTGCTGCAATAGACCTTGCACAGATGGGACTTGAATTAAAGGTTTTAACTATAAAGGATATTTCAGATAAAAACGGTTATTTAGAAGCTCTTGGCAAACCAAGAATTGCGGTAGTTAAAAGAGATGCTTTAATCGCAGAAGCAGAAGCAGCAAAGGAAACAAAAATTAAAACTTCGGAGGCATCTAGAGAAGGAGAAGCAGGAAGAATTCTATCAGAAACTCAAATCGCTGAATCAACAAAACAAAAGGAATTAAAGATACAAGAATATAGAAAAGAACAGGAACAGGCAAAGGCCATATCGGACCTTGCCTATGAAATTGAATCTAATAAGGTAAAAAAAGAGGTTACTGAGACGCAGATGCAGGTTCAAATCACCAAAAAACTAAAGGAGAAAGAACTTGCTGATGCTGAAGTTCAAGTAGAAATAACTAGAAAAGAAAAAGAAATAGAACTTGCCGAAAAAGAATCTATTAGAAAAGAAAGGGAACTTGAAGCTACAGTTAAGAAGCAGGCGGAAGCAGATAAATATAAGCAAGTACAAACAGCAGATGCAGTTAGATACAAGGAAATTGCAGATGCAGAAGCAAGAGCTAAATCAATTGAATTAGAAGGTAAGGCAAGAGCAGAGGCTTTAAAACTTCAAGGTATGGCAGAGGTAGATATAATTAGAGAAAAGGGTAAAGCAGAGGCAGAGGCTATGATGAAAAAAGCAGAAGCCTTTAAACAATATAATGATGCCGCTATGACTCAAATGATTATAGAAAAATTACCTGAAATTGCAAGAGCTATTTCTGAGCCATTATCTAAAACCGAAAAAATTGTTATTGTTGATAATGGTCTTAACGACGGAAAAGGTGCTGCTAAAATTACTGGGTATGTTAACGACATTATGTCTCAGCTTCCTGAAACTGTAGAGGCATTGACTGGTGTAAAAATGCTGGACTTTTTCAATAAAGCTATGGTTAATGAGAATAAGAAGGAAACTCCAAAATAAATCTTGTATAAATCATATACATCTGTATAAGCAAAGACTGAAAGAGAACGTACATAGATTTGTATAAAGCAAATCTATGTACGTTCTCGCAAAAACAGACAAGCTTAGAAAAGCTCACTTATTTTTAATCCTGCACTACTCCACCTGTGTTATAAGCCTTCTCATAATATCCCTTAGCTTTGCTTCTCCAACATCTTCATGAGCTATAGCTATAACTAATTTTATATCATTATCCGATTGATCCCACTTATATGCCCGAATATCTAAAATAGCTCCTGATGGTATATATTCTTCGATATCAGTTGCAGCATCTTCTGCTAAGGTAAGATATTCCTCAAATAAATCATCTTCAGTTAATTCAGTTTCATTATATTCCTCTTCCATAATACTTTTTAAAGTATTTACATCTACGCTTAAGTTAAAAGCTAATATATCTTCTCTTTTTGAGCCTTTACTCATATCTTTTACTACTTTAAATTCTGAATTTGTTTCAATTATTTCTTTTATGTCTTTACTATCTACAATCTGATTACCAAACGCTACATACATTTTTCTATCTCCTATTATTTGTTTTTGATTTTTTCTTAATAATACTATCATAAAAGTACATTTTTTGGTATACCTTTTAGTGTACAAAATTAATAGGTCAGACTTTATTTTAAGGAACCAAATAAAGTCTGACCTGTCTTGTGATTTAGTTAATACAAATTACATCTATTCTACTATAGAAAATTTAAATACATCTGGTCTTGAATAGTGACCCACTACATCAAAATCTATTCTACTTTGAACAATTTGATCTAATTCTAAATCCGCAATTAATATTTCTTCTCTGTTATAAACAGGCTCAACTATATACTTACCAAAAGGGTCAACTATACAGCTTCCTCCTGGACACATAACCTCTGATTGGGACTCTAATTCATGATAGTAATTTAGGTCTGTTGGGTACATGTTTTTTTCTACGTACTGATTACAACCAATTACAAAGCATCTTCCTTCTAATGCTATATGTCTCATAGTACACTGCCATTCTTCTCTTGAGTCTGCTGTAGGAGCAATATAAATGGTTACACCCTTAGAGTATAGAGCCATACGAGCTAATGGCATGTAGTTTTCCCAGCATATTAGTGAGCCCACTTTACCATAAGGCGTATCTAGCACAGTAAGGGTACTTCCATCACCTTCTCCCCAAATACAACGTTCTGTACCTGTAGGCTTGAGCTTTCTATGCTTCCCTAAAAGTTCCCCATCAGGTCCAAAGAATAAGTTTGTACAATAAAGTGTGTTATTTATTCCTGATCCATCTTTTTCTGTGACTCCTATGGATAAGTATACTCCAGCTTCTTGAGCTGCTTTTCCAAGAATATTTGTAATATCGCTTGGTACTGCTACAGAATTTTCATAGTAACGCTGCCAATCTTTACGTCCTTCCATAGTTCTGCTTCCCACAACAAACCCAAAAGAAAGACCTCTTGGATAGGCAGAAATAAACGCCTCAGGAAAAACTACTATATTTGCCCCCTTTTTCCCTGCTTCTTTAATTAATGCAAGAGTTTTCTCAACGGTAGCATCAAGATCCATAATAACTGGTGATGATTGGACTGCTGCAACCCTTACACTTTTAATTGAATTTTTCATAATAACATCCTCCTAAAATATAATATACTTTTGTTATAATTTCATATTATTATAGTATAATCGAAGTATCAACGAACAAAATCTTAAATTGTTATAGTACAAAAATACGGGAGATGTTTAAATTGCTAAAATATCAATTAATTATTCAATATATTAAAAATGAGATTTCAAATGGAAACCTTGCTGCAAATAAAAAGTTGCCTTCACTTAGAATAATATCCGAATTATTTAATTGCAGCGTTGGTACAGTTTTAAAAGCCTATAATGAACTTGAAAAGGAGCATATTATTTATTCACTGTCAACAAGCGGATATTATGTGTTAGAAAGTGATTTTTCTAATACCACTTTTTGTGAAGATACCTTAATTGATTTTTCTTCAGCAGCTCCTGATGTTAACACTTTACCTTATAAAAAATTTCAACATTGCTTAAACAATGCTATCGAACTGTATAAAGAAAATCTTTTTACTTATTGTGACCCACGTGGATTAGATTCATTGATACAGGTCTTAGCTAGACATCTAAACGAATATCAGATATTTACTAATCCAGATAACATTGTTGTAACCACAGGATCTCAACAAGCTCTAAGTATTTTATCAACTATGCCATTCCCAAATGGAAACTCTAAGGTCCTGGTCGAGCAACCAACCTACTATGGAATAATTAAATCTTTAGAATTAAATAGCGTTTCTACATTAGGAATTGAAAGAAACTTTAATGGAATAAATCTTCATGAATTAGAAAAATTATTCAAATATGGAAATATTAAATTTTTTTATACTATTCCCAGATTTCACAACCCAACAGGTAACTCCTATACTAGACAAGAAAAAGAAGCAATTGTAAAATTGGCAGAAAAATACAATGTATATATTGTAGAAGATGATATTATGGCAGATTTAGAACTTGATAAAAAATCTGATCCAATGTTCTCTTATGATACCGCTTCAAGAGTTATTTACTTAAAAAGCTACTCTAAAATTCTTGTACCTGGTTTAAGAATTGCGGCAGTTATATTACCTAAGCTACTCATAAATACTTTTTTAGAATATAAAAAATGGATAGATATGAGCAGTCCAATATTATCTCAGGGTGCTCTAGAAATCTACTTAAAAAGTGGTATGCTTGAAAAACATAGAAAAAAAATAAGCAAATTATATTCTGATAGAATGATTTGTTTAAAAAATACTGTTTCATCACTTAAACACCCTAAGATAAGATGGAATATACCTAAGTCTGGATATTTCGCCTGTATATATGTAGATAATAAATTGCGGTATGACAAAATAATGAGTGCATTATCAAATAAAAACATAAAATTATTAGATACAAGCACCTGTTTTTTGAGAGAATATAGAACTAATAATTATTTTAGAATTAGTATAAGCAAAACAAATGAAGAAAAAATTAAGAAAGGTATTCCTATAGTGTTAGATACTATACAAAAATATTTAACTGATAAAAAACAGGGCTTTGATTTCTAAATAGGTAAAAAGAGTATCAATTCAATCAATGATACTCTTTCAATTTATTGTAGCTTGATATTATAATTTTATCCCCTTGCTCTTAATTTAATTTTCACAATAACAAATTTATTAAAAATCAGAATATAGATCTGAATTTTCGGTAAAGCTCTCTATTAAAGAATACTGGTCAACTAATTCTCTTACTTCTGCTTCCTTCTTTTCTATGAATTCAACAAAATCTATATAACCTGAATTTACTTTTATCTCTGCTAACTTCAAAAAGAATTTAGTCATCTTCTTAGCAGGAATCTCTCCGTAAACTTCTCCAAACTTCGCACCACCAGCACCTACTCTTCCATTGAAAGACACTGAATATACAGGAACTAGTCCACTATCCGTGCGTCTTTTCTTCCCTATAAGTCCGATAAGTCCCTTTTGAGGTTGTGCACAGGAGTTAGGACATCCTGATATAAGTATTCTTGGTAATGCACTTCTTACATCATCATTTTTATCTTTAAAAGCCTCAATTATATTGTTTAGTAATTCTTGAGAATTATTAATACCAAAGTTACAAATTTTAGGACCTGCACAGGTTACAGAGTTATCTATATTAAATATAGATGAAAATTTAGATGTTATATCAATTAAAGCCTGTACATCTTTTGCTTTTAAGTCCCTAACATAAAAACCTTGAGTCATAGTTAATCTTATGGATATTTTATAATTTAAACTTGCTATAAAATCTAATACTTTATCTAAATCATTAGTGTGCATATTTCCATTTTGAGGATGAATATACAAAGAATAATACCCTGACTGCTTTTGTTCATATATTATATTTTCGTACTTCTTTTCCCAAAGTGGTTTATTACTTTCCATTGTATTCTGTATATTTTCTTCTTCTAAATCTATTTTAATCTTCAAATCCTGCTCAACTTTTACTTTCTCTAGTTCATTTTTGAACATCTCAGTAAACTTTTCTTCACCCAATCTTTGAACAACAAATCTTAGTCTAGCCTTATGCCTATTAGTTCTGTCCCCTTCTCTTTCGAAAACTTGTTTCATAGCTTGTACATAATATAATGCTTCTGTATCCTCTATAAAGTCCTCAAGCTTTAAGCCTACTCTAGAGCCGCCGCCTAATCCACCGGCTCCATATACTTCAAATCCTCTTTTTCCATCAACTATTTTTGCTATAAAACCTATATCGGTTACTGTAGCATTTACTGTATCCTCTGTACTATTTGAAAAAGCTATTTTATATTTTCTTGGAAGTTTAAGATTAGCAGGATCTTTCATCATATGATTTGCGACTTCCTTCATATACGGAGTAACATCGAAAACTTCATCACGTGCTACTCCAGAAAGCGGTGAGCATGCAACATTTCTTACACCATCTCCACCAGCTGCTTTTGTAGTTAATCCACACTTTATCAAAGAGTCCAACACATTGCTTAAATACTGGATTTTTACTGAATGAAATTGGATATCTTGTCTTGTAGTAAATCTTATCTTACCTTCAGCATACTTTTTAGCAATTTCACTTATTGCCTTCAATTGATCTATTGTTATAACTCCACCAGGAATTCTTGGTCTTACCATATATGTATCATTCAGCCTTTCTTTGTAGATTCCCATAATTGAACTGAAGGATTTTAAATTATCAATCTTACCTTCATTATACTGTTGTAAGTTATTTTTAAATTCTTCAACACTTTTTAAAATTTCTTCTGTAATTTCTATCATCATTTAATTCCTCTCATTTAATATAATTTATATATTTGATTTTTTATATTATAAGCCTGAATTATCATCTCCCCATATGAGGGGGGATAAATAATTAAAAATTATGTTCTAGTCTTTTTATTCTTCCGCCTCTAGTTCCTGAAACCATTCTTCCTATAGACCTTATTTTGCCTGAAATACAATTCCAGCAATGGCCAGGAGTGTCATTAACACATATTTTTCCTGGATAAAGTGCATACAGCTTTCTATACTCTCCTTCAGTTATATTTGGCATAACCACATTTGCACCGCTTGTAAGTGCAATTATTCTTCCATTTCTATTTAAGGACTCCATAGCTGTTGTAGCAGGTATGTTAGCATCTGGTAGTAGAAGTCTTACTAAAGCCATAGTCTTTATGCTCATTGTAAAGTTATCTGCTTTGAACTCCTTTAAGGGCGTATCCCTATTCGGAATAAATGGTCCCAAACCTATCATATCTGCATCTATATCCTTAAAAAATAATATGTCATCTGCCAAGGATTCTATGGTTTGGTTAGGCAATCCTACTAAGTTACCTGTACCAACCTCATACCCTAGTGATTTAAGATTTCTAAGACATCTTTTTCTATTTTCATAACTCATACCAGGATCTAAAGCTTCATACAGTTTTTTATCTGTAGTTTCTATTCTCATTAAATACCTATCTGCTCCCGCTTCCCTATAAGCCTTGTACTCCTTAAAAGTTTTTTCACCTAAACTTAAGCTAACAGCTACTCCAAGCTTCTTTATACTGGATATCATATGTCTAAGAATAGGAACAGTATAATATTCATCTTCTCCAGACTGTAAAACAATACTTTTATATCCGTATTCTACTGCTTTGTTGGCTAAATATATTATTTCATCTGGCATTAATCTATATCTTTTTAGGTTTTTATTAGATGCTCTTAATCCACAGTATAAACAGTCTCGTTTACATACATTTGAGAATTCAATAATTCCCCTTAAGTGAACTTCTTCTCCTACATACCTCTTTCTAACTCTATCAGCTGCTGCAAAAAGTTCATTATCTATGCTGCTATCTTTAAGAAGAGTCACTAATTGCAATTTACTCAAAGTGTGCTCTTTTTCAGCTTTTTCAATTAATTTTGTATTCATAGTTAACACCATCCAATACTAAATAATAATAGAACTTTCCTATAGAAAAAGTTTGATTACACTTTAATGTTATTATAGTATAATTTAGATATCAAGAAATAAAATCACCATCTGTGCTATTACAGAACTAAAGGAGCTACGTAAATTGTTAAGATATGAAGAAATTATTGAATACATTAAAAATGAAATTTCAAAAGGAAATTTTACCTATAAAAAAAGATTACCTTCTATTAGAGATATGTCCCAATTATTCAATTGCAGCATTGGTACAGTATTAAAAGCTTATGATAAACTTGAAAAGGAGCATATTATTTATTCATCCCCTAAAAGCGGCTATTACCTATTAGAAGATTTTCGCGAAAATACTTCCTCTGAAAATTCCATTATTGATTTTTCATCAGGAGTTCCAGATGTTGAAACTTTTCCCTATAAAGATTTTCAGCATTGTTTAAATAAGTCTATAGAATTATATAAAGAAACTCTATTTAATTATTCAGATCCCCGTGGATTAAACTCTTTAATAAGGGCATTAGCAAAGCATCTGCAGCAATATCAAATATTTACAAAACCAGATAACATCGTTATAACTTCAAGTTCTCAGCAAGCATTAAACATTTTATCAACTATGCCCTTTCCAAATAATAAGTCTAATATACTTGTTGAGCAGCCTACTTATTATGGAATGATAAAATCTTTAGAATTAAACAATATATCTGCATTAGGAATTGAAAGAGGCCTTGACGGAATAAACCTAGATGCATTAGAAAATATGTTTAAATACGGAAATATTAAATTTTTTTATACTATTCCTAGATTTCATAATCCAACGGGGAATTCTTATAATAGGCAAGAAAAGGAATCAATAGCCAAAATGGCAGAAAAGTATAATGTTTATATAGTAGAAGATGATATTGTCGCAGACCTAGAAATAAATAAAAAAAATGATCCATTATTCAGTTATGATACTTCACAAAAAGTTATCTATTTAAAAAGTTATTCTAAAATTCTTATGCCTGGTTTAAGAGTTGCAGCACTTATATTGCCTAAATTGCTAATGAATACTTTCTTAGATTATAAAAAATGGACAGATATGAATAGCCCAACACTATCTCAAGGTGCTCTAGAGATTTATTTAAAAAGTGGTATGTTTGACATTCATAGAAAAAAAATGAGTAAATTGTATTGTGATAGAATGCTTTATTTAAAAGATACCATATCCTCCTTCACTCATCCTAATATAAAATGGAACGTTCCTAAATCCGGATATTTTTCCTGTATATATGTAGATGGCAATCTTCAATATGATAAAGTGATAAGTTCGCTGCAAAATGACAATATAGAATTGTTAAATACCAACATGTGCTTCCTAAAAGAATATAAAAACGATCATTACTTCAGAATAAGCATTAGTAAAGTAAATGAGGATAAAATTAAAAGAGGTATACCTATAGTTCTTAATACTATTGAAAAATATTTAAAGCTGTAGGTGAACTTAGCATTAAGTTCGCCTACAGCTTTAATCAAGCATTCATACTACAATTTTACTGCAGTTCTAACGGTTAATAGAATAATTATTAGCTCCTACTCGATTTTCTATTCAAATGTTTAATGAAGTGGAAACTTGAATCAGATGGGGTTTCAAACCCCACCTGATTCTTAGTTGAACGAATCCAGGGACGTAACTGCTCTTTACTCCCACTTTGCAGAAGATAGGAGTATTAGAGCGGGTAGTCATCGGATAAATAAAAATTTAGATACTGGTAGTTTTTTAAACCAAGATAAATTAATCAGTAAAAATATAGCACTACCAACTAAAACCTGCCATGGATACATACATAAATTCTTAAATGGTATAATTATTGGCAACAAAGTAATAGCTGCTGCAGGCGGCAATACAAATCGTAGAAAATGGAAAATAAGAAAAATACAGAACATAGACAAACCAGCTGAAATCCAAACTGGCCAATGTAATAAGTAATATATGAGGTATAACCATAAAACTCCCGAAAAAGCCGCAAGCACCAGTGATATAAAAACTAGCCCAGTCTTAGAATGTAGTTTCCCCTTTGGTTTCGCAAGTTCTACAAAAGCAACTATCAAAGGTGGAGCAATAATGTAGTCCCAATGGAAATATAAAGCAACTGCTGAAACAAGCATGATACTCGTTAATAACTTAACCCAGACTATCAATTCCTCCTGGGTGAGGTTAATTTTTTCTCTTTCTTTAAAACTCTTCAGGATTCCAATACTTGTCCCCTTTTCTTTGTAAGAATTATCTATTAATTTTTTGCCACAGACAATTATTCCTGTAAGTATGCATACAGACAAAGGGTAATACCAGCTTTGAGTATGAGTTAGAATTGGAAGAATTGCCGCTGAAAAGGACGGAGTCACTTCTGAGCCTATAATCTTCAACTGCAGAACAACAAGGACAAAGGCTCCGGCAATCATGAGAAAGGGCGAGTATGGCAAAAATCTAGTTATGACCAATCCGGTCACAGCCGCAATAGTTGGAGATAGCCAAAAATGTAGATTTTTGTTTCCCCAAGCTGACTTTTCCATAACCCAAGCACCAATAGCAAGAGCCGAAATTTCCGGGAAAATAATTTCTTTTTCTCCGGTATATGCCGAAATTATACACATAGCAATCACTAGCACTATAGCTAAAGGTATAAATTGTTTCCTCATCTCGGACCCTCCTATATTTTCTATCATAATTTTAAGCTTTCTACAATCATGATTTAACCTTTATGGCTATATGACATATCTTTTATATAAGTATACTACCATTTTTGTATAATATAGTAAACATATTGTTTTTTAAAACATCGTATTATTCAGCTATCATCGAACATTGTTCGTACATTCAACTCTATTTTGAGGACAGCACCTTGCTATATACTAAGTAACAATCATTTAACCGATGACTACCCCATCTGATTCAAGTTTCACTTCATATTCATTAATACACAAATCTATAAGTTTTCTTGCTATAGTACCTTTTAAGGCAATGTTTTCAGGCAACTTATCCACGCTGTACCATGAAGCATCAATAATTTCATTGCCGTCAACTTTTATTTCTCCACTTTCATACTGGCATATAAATGCTATCATTAGAGAATCAGGAAAAGGCCAAGGTTGACTTCCAAAATATTTTATGTTTTTTATCCTTATACCAGTTTCCTCAAAAACCTCTCTAGAGATACAGTCTTCGAAAGTTTCACCTGGTTCCACAAATCCTGCAATTACACTATATCTTTCTTTTGGAAAAACAGCATGCTTCGCCAGTAATAGTTTTTTATCTTTAATAACAGCTGTTATTATAGCAGGAGATATCTTAGGAAAGTTAAGAAAACCACAGCTAGGACAAATTTTTACTCTTTCATCCTCCTTATCTTTAAGCAAAGTACTGCATTTACTACAGTACTTATATGTATTATTCCAACCAATAAGGTGATAGGCTTTTGCAGCCAAATTAAAAGTAACTTCATCAAGCAATCCCAACAGTGATTGTAGCTTGAGAAATTGGAAAGGCGAAGATACATTTGTAACATCATGTGTTTCTGCAAATAGAAATTCCTGATTATCCTTTGAAATCAAAAGGTCTAAGCTACTTAAACTCATATTTAAGCTTTTTATATTATCTTCATTGGGAATCAATATATCTCCATCTTCCACCTTAATTAATAGTTCCTTGTTATTGTTGTATATAAAGTATAGCTTATTCATATTCTCCTCCTTAGTCTTACATACTAGCACAATTCTGAAGCAACTGCTTCAAAAATATTGACTACATTATCTATTTCTTCAACAGTAACATTAAGTGGTGGTAGAAGTCTTACTACTTCTGGCCCTGCACTTACTACAAGAAGTCCTTTTTCAAAACATTTGTTAATGAAGGTTTTGACATCAATGTTAATCTTAAGTCCTAATAATAAACCTGATCCCCTTATTTCATTTATAAACTTTAACTTGCCATTTATCTCATTAAGCCTATTTACAAAATACTTACTTTTTTCTTCTATAGATGATATAACGCCTCCAACTGTAAGTTCATCAATTACTGCATTAGCAACAGCGCAAACCAAAGGATTTCCTCCAAAGGTACTGCCATGATCACCGGGCTGAAGTATTGAAGCTCTTTCATTTGCCACTATGGCACCTATAGGTAATCCTCCAGCTAATGCTTTTGCAAGACAAATGAGGTCAGGTATTACTTCAAATTTCTTATAAGCAAATAAAGTTCCTAATCTACCTATACCGCATTGAACTTCATCAAATATCAATAAAGCATTATGTTTATCACATAGTGCACGACATTCTCTTAGATATTCTATTGAGGCACTATTTATTCCACCTTCTCCTTGTATTGGCTCAATAATTACTGCACATACATTTTCATTGAAAATACTTCTCAGCTCTTCAATATCATTAATATTTACATTCCTTGCCCCACCCATTAATGGTACAAAGTCTTTCTGATACTTTCCCTGCCCAGTTACTGCTAACGCCCCCATAGTTCTACCATGGAATGAATTTTTCATATATATTATTATATTTTTGTCAGCACTGCCTTTTATTTTTCCATATTTTCTAGCTATCTTTATAGCGCCTTCTATTGCTTCCGTTCCGCTGTTACAGAAAAAAACACTGTTGTGATCACTATAATTACATAGTTTTTCAGCTAAAACGGAATGCTGTGTGTTCCAATAATAATTTGATATATGGATAAGTTTTTTGCTTTGCTCATTAATAGCATTTATGATTGCAGGGTGGCTGTGACCTAGACAATTTACAGCAACCCCTGATACGAAGTCTATATATTCTTTACCCTTTGTATCAAATAGTCTTGAGCCCATCCCATTTTCAAATGTCACGTCAAATCTTCCATATGTATGCATTATATTTTCTTTTGACATAAAATATCCTCCTCGTATAATAAGTTTATAGCAGTTATTTACTGCCTATAAACTTATTTATTTTTTATATTTTGTATAGATTAAGAAAGCATCTCAATTTTTCTAGTGGGGATTCTCCCAATTCAGTATTGCTGATTCTTATACTTTCCGATCTATACTGTTTTAACCTACTATTTATTAAAGGATTTTCTAATGCTAAAATAGTCATAACGGAACTTTAGCGAAGGTTACTGCTGTATTCCTCCTGCAAAACACATTGTGTTATTGCCTGTAAAGCTTGCAGCCTGACCAAAGTATCATATTCTGCTTACACAAATGTTGCATCTCCTTTCGCAGCCACCAGCAAGGTTTTGCGTCTGGATGAATGCTAATTACGCGAGGTTGCAGTTAGTACTTTGGATTAGGATAATCCTTTCTAATTTCCTCATTATTTTTGAAAGGTGGTGATTTCATGAAGAAATTAGATTACTTATCAACTCTATTTGTTGGTATCGATATTGGTGCGAGACAAAATGTTGTCTCTGCTATTAATTTTGAACAGGAATTCTTGATTAAGATGAAACCTGTTCCTAATACGCAATTTGGTGCAGAGCAACTTGAATCCATGCTTGTTAAGGTTTTAGAAAACAATACTTTTAAAGCTGTTATAATCGGCTTAGAATCTACTTCCTTTTATGGAGTACATATAGCCAATTTTTTATCTGCTAGTGAAAAACTTATGACTTACAAACCTTATGTTTACTGCTTGAATCCTAAGGAAGTTGCTAACTACAAAGAATCCTTTAATTCTCTTGATAAAAATGATGGCATTGACTCTTTTGTTATTGCTGACTTTGCAAGAGTTGGCAGAATTCATATTGAACCTTGGCGTGGTTCTCAATATCTTGCTCTGCAAAGACTTACAAGGCACAGACTTCATATTGTTGAATGCTTAACTAGAGAAAAAACTTACATGTTATCCAATGTATTTCTTAAGTTCAGCGAATTTGCATTATTACAGGGAGAAGATCATCCTTTTTCTAATAAATACGGTGCTACCGCATCTTCAATACTTACTGAATTTCTATCTTCCGAAGATATTGCAAATACATCAATTGAAGAACTTGTTGACTTCGTCAATAGAAAAAGTCGGAAAAGGATTTCTAATCCTCAGATGACTGCTGAAATTTTGCAGCAAGCTGCACGTAATTCATACCGTCTTGATAAATGTTTGTATGAGCCATTAACAACCTCTATTGCTTGTTCTTTCAACTGTATTCAGGCTTTTGATAAAGAACTTAAAGGTATTAACAAAGCCATTGAAAAAGCTGTTATGGGAATGAATCCTGTGGAATACAAAATATTAATGTCTATTCCTGGTTTTGGCCCTGTTTACTCCAGTGGCATTCTTGCTGAATTAGGAAGTGTGCATGCATTTCCTAGTAATGATGCTATTGCTAAATACGCTGGCATCGTGTGGAAAGAAAATCAATCTGGAGGTTTTAAAGCTGAAAATACACCTATGAACAAAGCTGGTAACCGTTATTTACGCTATTATCTCATAGAAGCTGCAGGAAGTGTTGTTTGCCATATTCCTGAATATCAAGAGTTCTATCAGAAGAAATTTGCTGAAGTAACTACACATCAGCACAAACGAGCACTCGCGCTAACATCTCGTAAACTTATTCGTATGATTTTTGGATTGCTGGCTAAAAATCAGCTCTACTCTTCAAATAGAGTAGATTAATCTATATAAATTATACGAACATACTTTCTCATTGGACTGTATGTTTATTAAGGTTACCCATTTTTAAAGAAATCATTTGATTTTCTTTTCATTTTGTTCTTGACATATTACCAAATTGCTTTATTTTACATTTTCTCTACCTATAAGCTTCTTTGCATAAAGAAACAAATGAATATATTAGCTTAAAATACTTATGCAGATATATTCTTTTATAGTAAGTTATAATATTATGGTTCAGTTTAAATTTCAAGAAATAAAATTAAGTTCTGTGCTAGTACAAATTTAAAAGAGAACGTAGAAATTGATTAAAATTTCTAGTTCTCTTTTGACGATTAGTCTTCTAATACTATAGTAAATCTTTTATTTATATCAAGGAAACTTAGCTAGAAAACAAAATGGGCAAACACAATCTGAATATACTTTAATCTTTAATGACATTAGAAACTCATCTCCTATAAATAATTAATATATCCTTAATCATCTGTAAAAGTTGCCATACATGACAAAGGAAATATTAATGTAACTTTAGTTCCTTTATTACCCTCAGAATCAATACTAATTTTCAATCCCAATTTTGAACAAAGCTTTTTACATAGATACAAACCCATTCCTGTACTTTTGCTAAATCTCCTTCCATTCTCACCAGTGAAGCCTTTTTCAAAGACTCTATTTATATCTTTCTCTATTATACCTACTCCATTATCCTCTATAATTAACATTACTGAATTAGCTTTCTTAACTGAACATATATTTATCATTGGCTCTTTATTACTTGAATATTTTATAGAGTTTCCGATTATCTGATTTATAATAAATTCAGTCCATTTTCCATCACTATATACAATTTCGTTAATATCTTTTATATCTAATTTTATTTTCTTATGAATAAAATCTCTATAACTTCTTTTCACAACATTTCTTACTACATTATCAAGATTAATTTGTTTTATAATATAGTCTTTATAAGCATTATTACTTCGAGAATAATAAAGCACCTGTTCTACAAATCCCTCAATTCTATCTATCTGGAAATCTATTTTATTAGTTACTTCATTTTGATTATTTGCAATTACTAGCTTTGCAGAAGCTATTGGTGTTTTAATTTCATGGACCCAAGTCTCTATGTATTCTCTATAATCTGACTGCATATCTTTATAATATTTCACATGCTCATGCATATCTCTGCTTGTTTCTTTAAGAATACAGTTTAGTTTTTCTCCCTGTATAAAGTTTCCTTCCTTTATCATCTCTGGAAGTAGATATTTCTTGTCCAATTTGTCTAATATGCTATTAATCTCATCATAATAATTTTTATATTTTATAAATTCTAAAGCCATATATGAAACCAATGGAAAAAGCCAGATACAAAAGACAAATACAATTATAATGAAGCTAACATTAATAGCAAGCATTATAGCTGCCAGTATAATAAACATTAACATATTGCATAGTATTATGGCAGTTTTATCTTTAATAAATTCCCCTATACTCATGGCATAATATACCCTAGCCCTCTTCGTGTTTCTATTGGGTTTTCTATCCCTATCTCTTCAAGCTTTTTTCTTAATCTATTAATATTAACAGTTAAAGTGCTGTCATCTACAAAATAATCTGCTTTCCACAAGTATTCCATAAGTGAATCTCTTTTTACTATATCCCCCTTATTATTTATTAAACATGAAAGTATCTTAACCTCATTTTTAGTTAACTCTAAGGACTTGTCTTTATAAATAACCGTTGCATTTGAAAGATTTAAATTAAAATCTCTGTAATTTAATATAGTAGTAGCTTTTAAGCTTCCATAGGTTCTTTTTAAAATATTTGTTATCCTGGCTAATAGTATTTCTGTATTATAAGGCTTGGTTATAAAATCATCTGCACCTAAATTCATACTCATTAATTCATCTACTTCGCTGTCTCTGCTTGTAACTATTATAATTGGAACCTCTGATGTTTTGCGTATTTCCCTGCATATATAATAACCATCATACAGCGGAAGATTAATGTCCAGTAATATAAGACTTGCATTCTCATTTGCAACATATTTTATTACGTTACTAAGATCTATAGGAGCTTTTACTTCATATCCATACTTTGTTAAAAAATTTTGTAATTCTTCTCTTATAACCTCATCATCTTCAATAATAATAATTTTCCTCATTATGTTCCCCCTGCCATAAATATAAGGCCATTAAACTTTGAAAAACAAAATTTAACAACCTTAATAATTATAAAACTAAATACTATTTTTTACTATATTTTTATATCCTGTATAGGTTGTATAGAAATACCCAGCATAGACTACAGCAAATATTAAAGCTGTTATTAAAGCTGAAAATCTAATATCTATTTGGCTATAATTACTTATCTCTTTATTAACTACTGCAACACCGATAACTGAATGAATTAATGCAAGCATCACTGGAAGACTAAAATATATCAAGGTTTGAAGAAAGATTGTTTTGTTTATCATTTTTTTGTTTGCACCAATTCTCTTTAAGGATTTATATCTTTCTATACTATCACTAGCTTCTGATAATTGTTGAAGAGCCAGTACTGCCATGCTGGTTATTAAAAATACTATACCTAAATATATTCCAACAAACAATATTGATGTTGTTGACCCCTTTTCATGAGAATAAATATCATCCTTTGAACAAGCATATATATGTGGAATATTTAAGCTTTTATACTTACCGTTAATAGAATTCTTGGTAATTTCCTCATACTTTTTATTGTTTTCCTCTCTATTTTTATCTGAATACATTATGTTAACTACTGATTTAAAAACTTTACAACCATGCAAAAACTCATCATTTATAACTATTGTGCAATAATTATCTGATCCTATAAAAGTATCCAGATTTCCCTCTATGGCCTTATTATTTTTAACAATGTATTCTTTTCCTTTAATATTAACTTTACTGCTATTTTTTAACTCTTCATTAATTGGCTTAACTAATTTATTATAATTCGATAAGATTAAAACCTCATCCTTGTTTAGATTTATTTCTTTTTCACCCTTTAACTTTAACATTTTATTATAATCGGATATTTTTACAAAGCTTGCCCCATAATGTTTTAATATGTTATCTCCGGTTCTAAATAAATCCTTTAGTTCTACCACTGACTCATATTCATTATAAGTTACATATTTTTCATTTTTACCTATTTTAAAATTAATTTTATTAAGTGCATCTTCTCTATTTTTGTCATCACCATATACTATCAAACTGGCATCAAAGGGCGTTATTTTTTCGAGCCCTACTTCATAATTTTTCTTAAGACTTATTCCTGTAGCTAATACAAGTATTGTAATAAACAACATTAAACATATTAATGACATTGATAGGAAATTTGTATTAACCTTGCTATTTATTTGTTTTACTACAAATATATTTAATCCTTTTAAATATACATTTTTATTATTATTTACTATATATAATATAACTCCAGATAAACTAAAGAAGAATAATACTGTACCCACTATGGAAAGGATTAGTGATGGCATAAACATAGGATTTCTTGTATCTATACCTATCTTTAGTATAGTTCCATATGCAAGCACTAGTGATGCTGCACTTAACAGAAAGGATGATAAATATATAACTGGACTTTTAAATTTCATATTTTCATTTTTTCTATCTGCAGCCAGTAAATCAATTATCTTGTATTTAGAAATAACAAATGCATTAAATATCATTACAAGCAAAAACATAATTCCAAAGTATAATATAGTCTTACCTATAGCACTTATTGAAACAGTGAACCTATATTCATTCATGGAAACATCAAATAACTTTAAGGTAAAAGCAGATAAAACCTGTGATGCTGCCATTCCTAATATAAGACCAGCAATTAAAGATATACCTCCCACTATAGAGGTCTCTGCTACTAAAATTCTAGATATTTTTCTTTTCCCCATACCTAAAGTCATATATATTCCTAATTCTTTTTTACGTTTCTTTATTAAAAAGTTATTTGCGTATAATATTAAACTACCTAATATTATTGATACAAATATTGACACACCAGACATAAGTTCAGTTATCTTAGATATGTACTTTGCATTTGAAGATTTCATATCAATAAGTGCCTTTTGTGAATCTATAGAGTTGAAGCTATAAAATATACAAACAGCCAGTATTAGTGTTAAGAAGTATATAGTATAATCCTTATAACTTTTCTTTATATTGCTCAAAGCTATCTTAGAATACATTGTTATCATCACCTCCAAGGAGAGTTATAACTTCTATAATTTTATTAAAGAATTCTTTTCTGGTGTCATTACCTCTTATGAGCTCGCTAAAGATTCTTCCATCTTTAATAAAAAGTATTCTATGAGCATAGCTTGCTGTAAAAGAATCGTGAGTAACCATAAGTATAGTGGTATTCAGATCTTTGTTTAGACTTTCAAGTCTTTCAAGCAATATTCTAGCAGATTTTGAATCCAGCGCCCCTGTTGGTTCATCCGCAAGCACTAAGGATGGATTAGTTACTATTGCTCTTGCTGAAGCAACTCTTTGCTTTTGTCCACCAGACATCTGATAAGGATATTTATTCAACACTTGTCCTATTTCTAAATATTCAGCTACTGATTTTATTTTTTCATCTATTTCTGAACTTTTCTCTCCTTTTATTGTTAATGCTAAAGCAATATTCTCATAAGCTGTAAGGGTGTCTAATAAGTTAAAGTCTTGAAATATAAAACCTAACTCATTTTGCCTAAACTTATCTAACTCTTTTGATTTTAACCTGGTAATATCACTATTATTTATCATTATCTTCCCGGTAGTAACATTATCAATAGTTGATATGCAGTTAAGTAGTGTAGTTTTACCACTTCCTGAGGGTCCCATTATTCCGACGAACTCTCCCTCATCTACTTTAAAACTGATATTGTCTATAGCCTTTGTAACATTATCTTTACTACCGTAATATTTTTCAATTTTTTCTACACTCAATATGTTTTTCATTTATAGCTCTCCCTTTTTTTGTTAAATTTACTTCATGTAATTTATTTTATAGGATTTTATTGGTATCATCAATTGAAGTGTATTTCATTAGTGTTACATTTTTGTTATGTTAGTGCAAATATAAGGAAAACCCTCGACTAATTAATTAGCCGAGGGTTTCATTTTTTTTCTGCTATAACATTTAATGCTGTTGATTTTGAACCATTTCCTCCATATAAAATGGTGGCTGGTTCAAAATCAATTCTTTCAAGTCCATGTTTTGATAGTATCTTAAATGGATAAAAGGAATCATAGCATGTTCTTTTTTCATCCATGATAAAATCTAATTCCATATTCTCATTGGGGAATGTAAAATAATTTAAATGAATCATTCTTTTCTCCTTTAATTGGTTATACCTATTCTAGTTTTCGCCCCAAAATATGGAATTAACTAACCCTAAGATAACACCCATTGACAAATACTCAAAGAGTGTTAAATTTTGTGGTTTGTACAATATAGTAATTCCCCCCAACTATCCCCATCATAATAGTCATAGTAATAGTATTTTTAATGAGGCATTGGAATGTTAGACTTGTGGCAAAAATTATCAAAAGAACAATAATCCCTATATTCACTGTTTATCTCCCATTAATATATTTATACTCTATATAGATATGTTTACTCTACTATAAAAACTATGACGTTTGACAAATGTGTAGTATAAATCCTCCACCGGGTGTCGAAGTCGCACATACTTGTCTGCATTTTTTTGATTTATTGTAATACCCTCTAATGCAGCTTGAGGGCATAAGCAAGTGTTCGTTTCCCTCACACAAAAGTACCTGGTTCCCCTCAGATTTTGTCATAATAATCTAACGTATTCTATCAAAATCTGACAGGAGCCAGGTACCTTTGTGGGGCTAAATGCCCCACTTGCTAATTGTCTTTCATATTAAAACTTTAAATGGCTTTCAATTGATTTTCTTGCATCTTCTCTAAATACGCACAAAAATCTTTAAAATCCTTTAACCAATGAATTCTTGCTAGTTCTCTTAAATCTATTACAATACCCGTACTTTTTTGTTTTATGAATTCCATATCATAAAGCTCGGTTTCTATAATTCCCTTCTTACAATCGTATCTACAGGGAATGTATTCATCCCAGTGATCTTCAAAATACTTAACTTTCGCAAAACATAAATGATTTATATGAAAAATCATTCCTAACGATGAGGATTTCATTGCAAATCTATTACTAAAATACTCTTGAACTGGATATTTATCCTGATGCCTTTCCCAATAAAATCGAGAATTAGAACGCAAGTTATACTTATCCAGAATCTCACATTTTTCCGAACCTAATTTCTCCCTTAAATATCTTTCCCTATCTTCTTGAGGTAAAGCTTTCAATATATCATAATTCAAAATATCAGCTCCTTACACATTGCACTAAGTTAATATATCTAATCATAATGGTGACTCCTAGGGGAATCGAACCCCTGGTTCCACCGTGAGAGGTGGCGTCTTAACCTCTTTACCAAGGAGCCTTAATGTAACTTTTATACTAATATCATAATAATATTTAATATTTTTGTCTAATAACTTATATGAATAGATTAAACCCCACTTATTTAAAAATTTTATTTGTAGTGTTAGTAGAATAAAAGTAAAGAGTTTTTCTTTCTTTGAGCAAGTAAAGGAGCTACTGCAAAATTTCATTTTGCAACAGCCCCAGGTTTAATGGACACGCTAATCTAGTATTTATTTATACTCTATTATTCCTTTGGATTAAAAATATGCACAACCAATTTATCACCACTGACAAATGTACGAACATATTCAGTTGTATGAACGGAATCAGGCATATCTAGCGCGTAGTCAATATAGATTAAACTGCTCCAAGCTGCATCTTGCCCTAGAATTATGCTCATTCCTCTATAAAATAAACTCTCTTCCTCTTCTCCCCAAGTCTTTACAGCAAGCTGCCAATATTCACCTTGATTTACTAGCCCAATAGTAATTCCATCTTTGTCATATAAAGCAGTTGTTTCTGAACTAAATACAAACCCTATTTTTTCAAACTCATTTCTAATAGCCGCTGAAGCGATCGTATCCACTCCGCTTACAATATTACTTGCTACTGCATCAGAAACCACTGCAGTTCCACCTAAAATTATCACATTATTATAATTTTCATGTTGAGCTTTTATTGAGGACATTACTGAAGGATTTACCCAAGTTCCTGCTAAAATCAAAGGAGAATTACTTAAAGCTGCTAAAGCGCTTCCACTTAAGGCATCTGGATAGTTCTCGCCAGAAGCTACATAAACTTTGTCGTAACTAAATTCGTTAGCAAACTGGTTTAATACAGCAGCATTTGTGCTATACCTGCTAGCCCCTCCAAGTCTTGTATTACCTTTTAGCTGTGATGCTATTTTATCGCTTACAACCCCACTTCCACCAACTATATAACTTTTACTATAAGAACTATTAGCAGTATAAACATATATAATGATTATATCTATTATACTGTTACTGAGTTTGGTGGAATACCTGAACAAACAGGTTTATTCAAAGTAAAGCTCGATGGCTCTGAGAATACAGGACTTACCGATCATGTTGCTAGATATTTATGGACCGTACCTGGTTGGGTATACTTTGATAGCAAAACAAATTATTAACAATTTGTTAACAGCCCCTGGGGTCCTTGGCGGACCTCAGGTACGCCTTGCTATAAGTAAAACAACCTTAACCCTTTGACTTAGAACAAATAAATAGAGTGCTAAAATCACTACAATTTTGCACTCAAAAGTTATTGTATTTTTCCTGTTTGCACGCCTAAAGTAAACCCGTTAATATAATATGAAGTCTTTTCTTGTTATTTTATTTTTTATATTCAACTAAAAGAGTAGTTCAGTTTTCAGCACTGAACTACATTAAGAAAAATATGGCACAAATTAGTAGACTAGTATATCTGTGTACCCAGATTGTTTAGTGTTTTATGACCGTTAAAAGCATTTTAAATCTTTCAATAGCTTCAAGTCCATGAGGCTTATCGTAAGGCAATACTATTGTTTCACCTTCTTTAATAGTAAAAACATCGCTACCTATCATAACTTCAGCTGTACCATCTAATATTTGAACTATAGCATGTCCAGAAGTCACATTGGTAGTCATACCTTCTCCTTTATCCAATGCAAAAATAGTAATATTAGTAGCAGCTGTTTGGACGATAGTCTTGATTATAATCTGACCTCTTTGATATGATATTAAATCTTTTAAATTGAGTACTTTTGAGAATTCTATATTTTCAATCAAGTTATCCATATCATTACCTCCTTGTATACGTAATATTATAATCTACATAATAGCATGAAGTAAATGTATATTAAACTTGAATTCTTACTTGCTCTATGCATTTCAAAATTATATACTTTAAATTAGTTATTTGAACTTACTAAAATTTAAAGCTAGAGGAGAACTTCAATGGACGAAAAATATTACGAAAAATTATTGAGTATCAAAACCTCAGGGAAACAAAAATCCACTAATGAATTGTGGCACTACAACATATATGAACCAACATCCTATTCTGCATTAGAATTATTATCTAAGCAATATAATTTTACTTCTAAAGATAGTGTAATTGATTTTGGATGTGGTAAAGGAAGATTTAACTTTTATATAAATCACTTTTTTGACTCCACTGTTACAGGTATAGAAATGAGTGCCTTTTTCTACAAAGAAGCTATGGATAATAAAAAAGATTATTTTAAAAAACATAAAAGAAAAAATGACAAAATTAATTTCTTAAATTGTTTTGCAGAAGAATATAAGATAAATCCATTAGATAATAAATTCTACTTCTTTAACCCTTTTTCTGTAGAAATATTTATGAAGGTTGTAAGAAACATTTTAAATTCTGTGGAAGAACATGAAAGAACTGTAGATATTATATTATACTATTCATTCGAAGATTATATATACTTTCTAGATAACAATACACCCTTTATACTTGTAAAGGAAATAAAAGTACCTTATTTGTATGATAAAACTCCTCATAATAGTTTTTTAATATACAGACTAGACTATAAAAAATAACTAACTGTAGGTAGCTATTTAAGCTACCTACAGTTAATTATTAAATTTATAAGCCATCTAATATCAATTTTCTTACTTTTTGATATGGCCTTAATCATTCTTAAAATTGCTGAAAATTTATTCAACAATTTTATAATATACTCTTGCAGTTAGAGAAAATACAACTGCATAAATTACTGCGAAAACAAGGATTGTTATTAAAGTACAAAGCATAAATAAAGATACATTTTTCAAATTTAGAACGGCAAGTAGCTTTGTAATCATTGGAAATGCAAAAGCAATATGGATTACTGTAAAAACAAGAGGTAGAAAAAACACCATTAATACTTGGCTTCTGATCGTTTTCTTTATTTCTTTTTTGCTCATTCCTACCTTTTGCATGATCTCAAAACGTTCCTTATCATCATACCCTTCTGAGATCTGCTTATAGTAAATAATCAGCATTGTTGCCATTAAAAATAATGTACCTAAAAATATACCTAAAAAGAACAATCCACCATATGCCATAAAGAAATCTTCTTTACTACCTGCAGCACTATCCATATGGACTTCTATCTTATTTTCCATAAATTTTTCATTCAAATCCTTAGATAGTGCTAAAATGTCCTTGTCTGTTCCTTGAACATCAAATCCAATTGTATATTCTTTATGTCCTTTTTTTCCTATAGCATCTATATTATTTACAAACAGTACATAGGAATCTACTATATCCTGCATCTGATCTTCCATTCCTGCTACAGGTTTATCTAATACTTCTTTAATCTTAAAGGTTTTGTTATCAATGGTAATGTTATTCCTATCATAATTCTTTACTTTTGAAAAAATGATTGCTTCGTCATCAGCAAGGGTAATATTCTTTCCTTCTAATCTGTTATAATCCGAAATAGGCATAAGCACTATCATTGAGATATTTGAACTATAACCAGATTCATTGGCCAATAAAAATCTACCATCTTTTTTTGTAGTTGCAAAACTATTATTCCAATAGTTAAGTTTGTCCTTTATACCTATTTTACTATTTTTTGTTTCAACCTCTAAAATCTCATCTAGCTTTTGTGCCTGGCTTTTACTAATTTGTGAAGCACTTATTATTAAATTTCTTGGAAATCGAGTTCTCAGAACATCTTCCATTCCTACATATAAAGAAACTGTAGTGGAAAGCATCACAAGTACTGCGGTACTTAAGATACAGATATTCGCAAGTCCCACTGCATTCTGCTTCATTCTATACAACATACCGGAGATGGCAATAAAATGGTTTGTTTTGTAGTAAAACCTTTTATGCTTTCTAAGAAGCTTCAACACAGCAATACTTCCTGCTGTAAAAATGGTATAGGTTCCTATCATAACTAAAATAACTGCAACGAAAAACAAATTTAGAGCAGAAAGTGGTGATTGTACCTTCAATGCTATTCCATATCCAGCACCAAGAGTTATAACTCCTATAATAGTCATAATCCATTTAGTTTTTGGCTCTTTTTCTCCTTGCTCCGTCCCTTTTAAAAGTTCAATAGGCTTTAGTATTCTAATTTGAACTAAGTTTGATAACAATGTTACAAAAAAAATACCTATAAAAACAATTAAAGTTATTATTATAGATGGCACTGAAATAGAAAAACCAAAGGCCACTTTAAAGCTAAGTATCTTTAAAAGCAAAAGAAACATAAGTTTATTAAGAATAATCCCGCCAATGAGTCCCGCTGTTAGGCTGACAAAGGAAGTAAAAATACTTTCAAAAAACATCACCTTAGCAATATGCTTTTTTTCAAGACCTAACACATTATACAGTCCAATTTCTTTTTTACGCCTTTTCATTAAAAAGCTATTTGTGTAAAAAAGAAATATGGCTGAAAAAATTCCTATTACGATTGTTCCCAAACGGAGAATGATTTTTAGACTTTCAGATCCACTTGCACCATCCAACCCCTTATTTATTGAAATAGCATGCATCATATAAAACATCATAATGGTACATATACAGGTAACTATAAATGGAAAATAGGTCTTACTATTCTTCTCAATATTTATTACTGCTAACCTTGGGTAAAATAGTTTACTCATTTACTCCACCTCCAGTGGCAATAACCGTAAGTGTGTTTGAGATTTTTTCAAACATCTCCTCATTGGACATTGAACCTCTATAAAGCTGGTGGAATATCTCTCCATCCTTAATAAAAAGCACTCTTCCTGCGCGGCTTGCTGCCTTAGTACTATGGGTAACCATAAGAATCGTTTGCCCATCCTTATTAATTTCCGAAAACAGTTTTAAAAGTTGATCTGTGGCTTTGGAATCAAGTGCTCCTGTTGGCTCATCAGCTAAAATAAGCTGCGGTGCCGTAATCAATGCTCTGGCAACAGCCGCCCTTTGCTTTTGCCCACCGGATACCTCATAAGGAAACTTTGTCAATATATCTTGTATACCTAACTTCCCGGTAATAGGTATTAATCTCTTTTCCATCTCCTCATAGGACTTTCTAGATAAAACAAGAGGTAAAAATATATTATCCTTTAGAGAGAACGTATCAAGCAAATTGAAATCTTGAAATACAAAACCCAAATTGTCTCTGCGAAATGCAGTAATTTCACTTTCTTTCATTGCTACAATATTCTCACCTTGCAGTAAAACCTCACCACTGGTGGGTTTATCTAAAGATGCCAGGATATTAAGTAGTGTGGTTTTCCCTGAACCCGATTCTCCCATAATGGCTACATACTCACCTTTTTCCACTGAAAATGTTACATTACTTAATGCTTGAACTTGATTTCCACCAAATCTTGTTGCATATATTTTTTTCAAATTATTCACTTCTAGTAATTTCATGTTTTTTCCTCCTCGTCTCACTTTGACTATACTATGATTATAAGAAAAAAAGAAATGCCTAGCCATAGCTTTGGCTTACATTTCCTCTTTTAACCTTACAACTCTGTAATATTAGACTCACTCAATCATAGTTTTTATAGAAGAAAGGCTAATGCCAATTTTTGAAAGCTTTTTTCTGAGACTAGTAACATTAACAGTTAAAGTATTATCATCTATATAGCTATCACTTTCCCACAATCTTACCATAATAACATCTCGGGAGATTACTTTACCAATATTCTTAAATTATGGTCTAACAAAAATTTTTAATTCAATAAAAGATAAGAATACTGTGATAAAAAAATTCAACCCTACATCAAAATATTACCTAAAATTAATACATAATAAGTATGTTATTTATCACATTTCCAATTCTGCCTCTAATTCATCAATTTTCTTTGAAATATTAGTTTGAAAATCCTGATCATGGACAAAGACAAGGTTTGATTTTATAAGAAAAATTGATGAACGGACTGCAGATTCTGCCAAAATATAAGCTTGCTTTACATCTGATGCTGATGTTTCACATCCATGTTTATCGACAAACCTTATAATATTAATTAACTCTACAATATTATTAGCCATACTTAGAGGTATCTCTATAGCTGTTTTAAAATTTTTTTGTAATTCCTCTTGTTTAATTTCTTTTTCAATCTCTGTGTCTGCCTTCATTAAATAGGAATCTATTACTTTCTTAAAGGCTTTTGTATCATTATCAATATCATTAAGAAAAATCTCTCTATAGGAAGAACATTCCTCAGCTATTTCTTTCATTTTATCTGAAATATCCTGATATTTAGGTTTTTTTAAGGTAAGGTTAGCAGCCATTTCAGTTAATGCTGCTGCAGAAGCTGCGCTCAAGGCGGCTATACTTCCTGCTGCTGGAGTTAATGGTTTAGAAGCTATATTCTCTAGGAAAGAATTGATTGATTTATCACTTAGCATTTAATCACCCACTTTTATAAACTAACATTAAGAACCAAATATTATATTTTCTAAAACTAGTATACCCATAGAAAAAATTTTTTTAAACCACTTTTGCAATTTTTACAAAAGTGGTGATTTTCTATTATAGTTATAATGCTGCTAGTCCTGTTTTCTTTGATATCATCTCTTCTGAAAGTATATCCATTAATCCAACCTTTATCGAAAATATTCCAAGCAGCATACCTATTTACAAAATTACTCTTGTAGTGTAAAATTACACTATAGGAGCAATTTTACCCAATAAAGTCATAACGACTTTAAAAGTACGGCATAAAAGTATTGAGTACAATATATAATCTTAAAAAGGAGATGATTCTATGGATAATTTGAATGATCATAAAAGAAGAGCTGCAACTTTTAAGTCTGAAGCCCTTAAATTAAAGCAATTAAATTATATCAATGATGACACCTTTAATACTATTAAGCAGGCATATGATGAATATGACTATGATTATTCTCAGCAATTGATACAGGAGGCCTCTCATCAATTATCAAATAATATATCACCACAAAAACCTAAACCTGTAGTTTCACCAGAACAAATAAGAGAAAGAAATATATCAATAATTATGATTGTAGGTGTTATCCTTCTTTTATTGGGAGGGGTAATCTTAGCAACAAGCACCTGGGATATTATGAGCAGCTTAATGAAAACAATACTCATATTTATGGTTTGCTTCTTATTCTATGGAATAAGTATTGTTTCAGAGAAAGTGCTTAAAATTCATAAAACTGCATATGCATTTTTAAGTTTATCAGCATTGTTTTTACCTATTTCTATATTATCCGCTGGTTATTTTGAACTGTTTGGATCATGGCTATCCTTTTATGGCGGCGGTAGATATGTCCTAGGTATACTAGGTAGCATTATTTGTACTGCCCTATATGCAGCTAATGCTTTCAAACTAAATTCTAAATTATTTATGTGGTTTACTATGGTGGCAGATACAGTAACCATGATGTTTATAGTATTGCAAATTAAGAATACTAGGGAAATATTCTTTTTAGGAATGATCTTATATTGTAGTTTATTAATACTTTTATATCATAAAATTAAGGATAATTCTAAATTAAACCTCTTATCAAAAGAATTAATAAAATATATTCCAATTATCACTTCTTTTTTCACTGTATTACTATTAAAATTAAGTCTTAACTGTACCTTGAATGGTATAAATATTATGCTCTCTGCAATAGCGTTTTTATCTTTAATGTTAGTAACTAAGCAAAGGAATTATAGTTATATATTTAGTGCATTGATGGCTTATGGAATGTTTAAATTCATACACTTTGATTTTAAATCAATAGAACTTTTACTATTTTCATTAATGGGGTTATTCTTTCTTGCTATGGAAAGGATTTATAGAAAAGATGAATTCTTAGGCAAATTATTTGGAGTTATAAGCGGAATAGTTGCATTGGCTACTTTTTTTATAATAACAATATTTGCAGCTATGAATTCTTATGAACATGAATATCTTATACTTTTAATATCATATATGCTACTATTTATAAATATGTCTTATGTATCTTATTCAATAAAGAGTAAAATTTTAAGTTATGCCGCATCACTATTCTTAATGGTGGCAGGATATTATTCATATTTACTTATTAATACGTTATATCCGATATATAAGATCCTTAGAGATCATTCAAATATGTTTGGAATCTATATGTTTATACTATCAGCAATAATATTCTTTTTCTTATATTACAAAAATAATTACAAATATACTCTACACTTAAAAACAAGCAGTATGGCAACTTCATTGGTAATGATGTATATATGTATGGCATCAGCAGGGATTGGCAATAGGCCTATAAAATTAGGATTAGAAGCAATTATTTTAAGCTTGTTATTATTCCTATCACTGAAAAGGATGAAAGAGGAATTTGAGATAAAAACCTTCTTATATTTAATTTTATTTAATATTACCCTTATTGTGAGTTCCTTAGTTTCTTTCAATACCCATATTATAATTGGTTCAAAAAATATTATAGTTTTAACTTCATATATTATCTTTATTATATGGTTTTTATCAAAAGGAATCTGGAAAGATAGAATTTCTTATTACTTCGTAATTTTTGGAGTTTGCAGTCAATATCAATTCAGCTTTATTTACCCTTTTGGAACTACTGAATTATTAAAACTAGTAATTCTTGCGGTAACAGTATTATATGTTATTCACAAAAGAAGTTTGTCTATGTTTAATCTTATCCCGCTAGCATCCTTAATATATGCTATTAATAAATTTACTGATGGATTAACAATTCCAAATTATAAGATTATTACAATGCTGATCCTAGCAGCAGTATTAATTATATTTAAGTTCGTTGGTGAAATGCTATCCAAGGATTTATATATTATAAAAAATCAAAAGGTTACGTTTATTGATTTCTACTTCTCTGCTGCATTGTTTATGTATCCTATTATGTGGGAAAACTCTTATAACATGAGTTTAATATATAGACTTATTCCTGGATTACTACTTGTATACTTATTAAGTTCACAAGTAAAAAGAGTATCTGATAATTTAATTAAAAATATTATTCTCTCATTATCTATAGTATCTTCACTAATACCATACTATCTACTAATAGGAGAATATATGACCCATAGTTCTTTTTATTATTGTATAGCCTCTTACTTGCCATGGGTGCTTCTAGCAGAATTTATTATAAATAATGCATGGAAGAATGATAAAAAAATAGCCTACAAGGTTCAATGGCTTATATTAGGATTTGTTTCATTGAGATTATTAATCGCTGTGAATTCAACCTACACTGCTATTATACTTGGAATACTTTCTGTACTATCTATTATTGTTGGTATGCAATATAGAATAAGATGCTACTTCTTTGTAGGAATAGCAACCTTAGCATTTAATATACTGATTCAAACTAAACCATTTTGGGGAAGTTTACCTTGGTGGGCTTATTTAATAATATCTGGTTTTATATTAATAGGATTAGCAAGTTTTAATGAATGGCAAAAGAAAAATGAAAAGAAATTACTCAAAGATAAATTAGATAAATTTAAAGATTGGTTATAAAATTTTTCAGAAGAAGTAGAAATTCCTACTTCTTTTGTAGCAAGCAGGAACTTTCAGTTCCTGCAATGGGGTCAGACCTCATTGTGAGAGACTTGTCTTGAGCTTGCTATTCATGATAAGAAGGACCCTATATAAAGTTAACTTAATTGATTATGCATATATCTTTTAATATAATAAATATAAAAAATATATAAGAAGTAAGAAGAGGTGCAATTAATATATGGAATATAATGTACAATTACTAAGGCAAGAAAATTATAAGCCAACATTTTGGTCTGGAGGCATGGCTACAGAATTGACAACATATCCGTTAAATTCTGATTATGCCAGTAAAAACTTTTTATGGAGGTTGGGGGTTGCAAAAATCGATATATCAGAATCTACTTTTAGTAGTCTACCAAAAGTTTCGCGTAAATTCATGGTTATAGAAGGAAAAATAACTCTCGACCATGAAAATAAGTACAAGAAACTACTTAACGCCTTTGAACAAGACCACTTTATGGGCGATTGGAAAACTAAAACTTATGGTAAAGCTTCTGTTTTTAATTTAATGACAAGGGAAAATTATAATGGTGAATTACTTCATCTTAATATCAGCCCTCGCGGACAACTTAAATTCGAATATAAAACTCCATTAAATAAAGATTTAGCAGCAATTTGTTTTTACACTGTAAATGGTGGATTTAACGCTAATATTAATGATAAGGTTTTTGAAACTGTTAAAAATGATTTAATTTTAGTTAACTGTATAAATTCAAGGTATACTCATGAATTTATGCTCTCTAACAATACTTCAGAAATTACTAATATAATAGTAAGCATAATTTATCGTAATTAGCTTATCTAACTCTAAATTACTTTTACACTGAATTAGCCCTAGCCTTTATTCCCTTAAACTCTATAAATTGCAAACAAAAAAATTACTGACGAAAATTCCATGTCAGTAATTTTTTCAATAAAATATTTCTGAATATTATTCTTAGCATTCATTGTAATTGCAATATCTTTCAATAATTCATAATCATCAATCAA
Source organism: Clostridium magnum DSM 2767 (assembly GCF_001623875.1). Lineage (GTDB taxonomy): Bacteria > Bacillota > Clostridia > Clostridiales > Clostridiaceae > Clostridium_AM > Clostridium_AM magnum. The sequence goes on from NZ_LWAE01000003.1 coordinate 271,307, forward strand.
TTCTTCAATTTGATTTTTTATCTCTTCTTTATCCATGAATACTTTAACTTTATATTATTAGCCTAATTGGTACGGTCACGCTTAATTCAACTATATGAATATTTGGAAATTGTACTAGCACAAATCTTTCTTAATCCCTTCAATCTTTTATACATTCTACGTTTCTAATTTTATGAATCCAGAAATGACCTGTGTTAGAGTGCATTTCAATGATTATTACTTCTATTTGTCATTATCATGGTTATGATTTACATCTCAACTTCATAAGATTTCATGAGAGCAATAAATAGAGTTATAAAATGAATCATAATACTATTTTTAATTCTGTTTCTTTAAACAAATGTTTAGAAAAATATGTTATGAACTTAATACCCAAAATCGATGAAAAGCTCCTATTAATAAAACAATGGAATGCAGGAATTGAAGATAAAAGCATCTTCTCTTTTACAGAGAAGGAGCTTCAGAGTACATTTTTAAATCATTTCTTTGATAAAATATTAGAATATACCAGTCTCCCTTTTAATGGTGAATTTAACTTAATCGCTGAACAATCAACAAAATTCGATGCTAGCAAACCAGATGCAAACCTTGGATATTTTAGCACCAGTGAAAGGGATGTTAGAGTTGTTGTAGAACTTAAAGATGCTAGTTGTAATCTAGATGTAAAACAAAGGAGATTAAACGATAACAGAACTCCTATTGAACAAGCTTTTGGGTATGCACCTAAGTATGGTAGCAGCTGCAAATGGGTTATCGTATCTAATTTTATAGAAATTCGTCTGTATCTTGCTTCAAACATGTTATCTTACGAGAAATTTGATATTAAATCACTAGTTACTCCAAAGGAATTCCTTAAATTTTACTATATTTTAAGCAAAGATAATCTTATTAGTAAGACATCAGACTCAATAGTAGATCGATTATATTCAATGAGTATTGAAGAAGAAAAAAATATAACGAAGGACTTTTATAGAACTTTTAAAAATATTAGAATAAGTTTAATTAGGGACATACTTCAAAGAAATTCTAATATTGATACTACTATTGCAATAGAAAAAGTTCAGAAACTATTAGATAGAATAATATTTATTTGTTTTTGTAAAGATTCCCCTGATAAATTATTACCACATAATATTTTGCAGAAAGTTTTTAATCCATTTTTAAACTCTCTTTGGGGAAATCTAAAGTTATTATTTAATGCAATAGATTTGGGAAACTCTAGTTCAGATATACATAAGTTTAATGGTGGGCTTTTTAAGGAAGATCCTGAACTTGATAACCTCGATATTTCGGATTCTGCTTTAAACATGCTCTCACAAATAATCAATTATAACTACTCAAATGAGCTTAATATTGATATTCTTGGTCGAATCTTTGAGCAAAGCATATCTGATATTGAGAATTTGAAAGCGCTCTATAATAACAATGTAGATAAATCAACAATAAATATGCGTAAAAGGGAGGGCATTTACTATACACCTGAATATGTTACAAGATATATGGTACACCAGGCTATTGGTAAGTGGCTTGATGATAAGAAAGTTGAACTTGGATATTATGACCTTCCTGACTTATCGGAGGCAGATAAAACAAAAGCTTTTAGTTTACTTAATGGAAATTATAAGTTTCATAAAACTGAAACCGAAAATGATATTATAGTGAAAAAATACAAGAAGCACTTAAACTTTTGGGAAAAGTACAGATGTACATTATTGAATATCAGAGTAATAGATATAAGCTGTGGGAGCGGCGCCTTCCTAAACCAAGCGTTCACTTATCTTCTTAATGAGGCATTGAAAGTTAATGCAGAAATAAATAACCTTAATAATGGCCAAGAAAAATACTTTAATATAGGTAGCGACATTTACCAGGAGCTAGATAAAAACATATTACAGAACAATATTTTTGGTGTAGATTTAAATAATGAAAGCATTGAAATTACAAGACTATCTTTATGGCTATCAACAGCTAATAAGCAAAAGGTAATTGGGATATGTATATTCCATTTATTGAGAAAGGTTTGAAAATATTAAAAACAAATGGTATTATGTGTTACATTGTTCCTAATAAGCTTACTGGGGCAAACTATTCGAAACAAATACGAAGTATGCTCTCTCAGTATTCAATTCTTAGTTTTAGAGATTACTCTGAAATTAAGGTATTTGATGATGCTAATGTATATCCAGTGGTATTCTCGCTCAAAAAAACAAAGCAAAAATTCCAGTTAGTATTCAATTATTTAACAAGCATACCAACAAGTGGTCCGATGTAACTGTAAACAGCAAATTATTTTATAGGGATATTAATTGGGACAGATACTTCGTTGAAGAACCTAAAATAATTAAAATCATCGACAAAATGTTAGTACATCACCAATTAGGAAAAATTGCTACTGTTGCTGAGGCTGCAACAGTCTCAGAAGCGTATGAACTTAAAAAGTATTTATCTGATTTACAAGATCCTTCACTGATAAATAGTAATCATAAAAAATTCGTTAATACTGGCACTGTAGATCCATATATAAGCTTATGGGGCATTAAACCCACACAATATATAAAGACATCTTATGCATATCCAATAGTACTAGATAATGATCTCAAGCAGTTTAGTAGTTTAAGAAGTGAACAAGCTAATTCCGAAAAAATTATTGTAGCTGGAATGAGTAAAAGGCTGGAATGCTATTATGATTCTGGTAAATATCTTGCAGGAAAATCAACTAGTATTATCTATGAAAGTGATATAAATTTAAAATTTATACTAGCATTATTGAATAGTAGATTAATCTCATTCTTCTACAAATATTACTTTAAATCTTCAGCTTTAAATGGAGGGTACTTTAATGTTGGCACAAATCAACTAAAGGAGATACCAATAGCTTTTAATAAATCTGTTGCTACGTTAATAGTTAACGAAGTAATGGGGCTTAAAAACTTCGGATTTGATACAAATGATTTTAAGTTAGCGCTAAGAAAAATTGATAGGTTAATTTATAATTTGTATGAACTAAACCTAGATGAGGTTTATATCGTAGATTCTTCTCTAAATAATAGTCTAAAATCACGAAAAAAATAATTGTAGGGAGCATAGTGTACCTGATTTACAGAAAACTAGCTATGTTCCCTCTTGATAAGCAGTTCAAAATTATATTTAGAATCTAAGGTACTTAAAATATGTTTCAATGCCATAGCCTATCGTAATTCAAACATATTTATTATATAATATTTTACTTTCCCGGCACTTTCCAATTGATATAAAAAGGAATTTTTAGGGGTACTCATCTTACAATTATTAGCCTAACTAGAATTACCACAGTATGTTCAATTATATGAATAATAGGAAGTTGATTTCGTTAATTCTTATTTTAAAACCATTCGGTTTGTATAACAATAATCTTACCCCCAACGTTCCGACTAATCAATAACACAGATAAATTCTTCAAATATCACAACTGTTCAGAATATTTACAGACATCTTATTTTATTTTTCATTTCTTGCGAGATAATATCCGCATTATTAAGTGTATTACTTAACTCACACATTATCTCAATTATTTCAGGTTGTAAATCTTTGTTTCTTTTATATGTAAGTTGATGAGTTTTCATTGACCATGTATTTTGAAAAGAAGTTCTAATTTGAATTTCAACTTTAATATCTTTATATAAGGTATTTCTGTAATATATGTCTGTTACTGCAATAATATGTATTCCACGATATCCTTCAATAGAGGGTGACTGTATTTTATCTTCACTCTGAATAATTTTCATTAGTGGATGTGTTTGTAAATACTCCATAACCTCATATACATTATCCAAAAATTCGCAGGTACATCGAACTCCAGCAATATCATCAAATGTATTACAAATAGAATACTGAGATACTTGTTTCCTGTATACTTTTTCTTCAATACTATTTATATCTTTTACCCTACCACTTACATCGATGACTTTGTATCCATTATCTTTGCTTTCCATTTTAAAATTCTCAATTTCCATTTTTATCTTAGTCATAGCTCTATAGTAAATTGGTAATTGAGTAGTGATGTCCCCTTTTACCTTTTGATTTAGCTTCTTCGCCTCGAAGCAATTGCAATCCTCAATTATTTCTTTATGAAAAAGACTTATGTGTTCATAAGCTCCTTTTAGTGACATATTATCCTTAATCAGAAAAGTTATTCTATGTGAATCATATTCGTATTTGGCTAGTCCAAAATCTAGAACATCAGCAAAATGAAGTACTCTATCTTCATACACATACTTTATGGCATCTGCTTTAATAAAATCTTTAAAAAGAACATTCACTGTCCATTCGTTTTCATTGTACCTTTTTAAACATGAATAAATCTCAAAAGGCTCTTCAAGATACATTCCAACAAAGTCAATTATTGTGTCATCATATAAATCTGTTAAAAATACATCATCGTATGAATCTATATCTAAATCCCATATATCCATACGCCCGTGTTGCATATACATAAAAATTACACCTTCCTTAAAATAATTCACCATCGTAGGTTAGTTCTTCCCAACCAGCTTCAAACCATGATGTAAGAGCTCCTGAAACATTTCGCCTCTTATAACGTCACAATTCTTTTCAAGACTAATGTTGAATGCTATTATTCTTCGCATTATTAGCCTTATGAGAATAGCAACAGCACGTCCAATTATATGGATAATGGGAAGTTGATAAATTAGGCTATCTTATCTTTACTGAACATAGAAAATGCCAACAATTATAAAATTGATGGCATTCTATGCTGCATTTTATTAAAAAGTGCTAATATATTGTCTACCTTAGCCTAATAATAAACAATCTTAAATGCAGAATAATATCTTTCTCTTCTTTATCTATTAATAACTTCCCACGTTCCTTATTTCCAAGTAACCTGCAAAGGAGCCCTATCCACTAATCGTTTAAAACTATATAACGGATATCCTATTAATAGCCCGGAGGTTACTACTCTATTTTGGGAAATATTGAGTATTTTCAGTAGTGGCTTATATTCATCTGTAACACAATACTCAAGCAATCATGACCAGCAGCTACCTAGTCCTAATGTTTGAGCATATAATTGAGCGTATACTAATGAAAAATGTGTGTTATCACGGCCAAGTGTTTTTTGTTCTTTCTTAGCTGTTGCTACTATTAAATATGGTGCATCTCTTAAAATAGTGTCTTTACCATCTTTACGATATTGAGCTATAGTAGAAGCGGTATTTTGAACCCATAGTGAATTCTTTAAAGAACCTGTCTCTATAGAATGCTCAGCCCAATCTGCTATAACAGAAGTAATTTGATGCAAAGTATCAGGATTGTCTATCACCTGGTACGAAATTCCTTGGGAATTACAGGCTGTAGGTGCAAATCCGGCTATATCAAGAAGCTCACTAACAGTATCCCGAGATACCCCCTTCTTCTGAAAGCTGCGCACAGATCTTCTAGAACGAAGAAAGCCTGCAGCAGGATCCGAATCTATAATATACTCTTTTTTTATTGCTATTTGCTTCTGTAAGGGAGTCCTGATACTGTTCAAAGCTGCATTTGGACAAACCGCGACGCAATGTCCACATTCAATACAAAGATCTTTAGCAACTTTTGGTCAGATGTTACTCATGACTAGAGTTCCTCTGCATACTTTTACACACAATCCACATTTAGTACATGCCTCAGAATTAACTTTAATAAAATCAGTATTATTCATATATCTCTCCTCGCCTAATATTCTTTTACTGTTTGCTAGAAGGAAATAAAATTTCCAGTCTTGTTACCTTTCTATTTACTACTGTAAAATAGAAGTCTAAAAGCAATGGATCCGGCAATCCGACTTTATCGAAATCACCATCCACTTTAACCGTAACGATAGTTTGAGGACTTTCCTCCATAATGTTTATAATTTCTAGTTTAAGCTTGAAAGCAAAATGATACTGTTCACTCCACTCCGTAATTTTTATTAACCCTTTATACTCTTGACCTTCATCAATTACAACAGCATCTTCAGCAAAAATTGAAAGAAAAGACCTTTTATCTAAATCACTAGTTGAGGTAAAATATGTTTCAATAGATTGTTCAATCTTTTTAATCATAGTTTTTCTCCTTTATATAATTTTTTTATTTTATTTCTCCCATATTGTGTATGGGGAATACTTTTAATAGTAACAAGTATAACTTGACCACACCACGTCATGTTTTATTCTCCTATATTCAAAAATGAAAATATTGTTTAGAGGAAATGGTGATAAGAATAACACATACTTTCATTAAAAAATCACATAATATGACATAGTGTTGTCAAGTTAAGTGATTTATACTTTAAATGAGGTGATGTTATGCAGATAAGTAGATTATTTCAAATCATATATATTCTGCTTGAGAAGAAGTCTATAACAGCAGGCGAACTGGCTGAACATTTTGAAGTATCTGCGAGGACTATATATAGGGATATTGATGCATTGAGCCAAGCAGGTATTCCTATATATGCAAGTCAGGGTAAAGGTGGAGGAATCTCTCTGCTTGATAATTTTGTACTTGATAAATCACTGCTTTCGGAAAAAGAACAGGATAAAATTCTGCTGGCTCTTCAAAGCTTGTCGGCTGTTCAATATCCTGAACTTGATGATGTGCTATCAAAATTGAACAGTCTTTTCAAAAAAAGTAATATGAACTGGATTGAAGTCGATTTTTCTAATTGGGGTAACGATAAAAACCAAAAAGAAGTTTTCAGCCTTCTTAAAGATGCCATACTTGAACATTTGGTAATTATTTTTTTCTATTTCAATATAAGTGGAGAAAAAAGCCACCGTAAAGTTGAACCTCTTAAACTGCTCTTTAGAGACAAAGCCTGGTATCTACAAGGATATTGCCTGCAGAAAATGGCATTAAGAACATTTAAGATAAGTCGTATGTCTGATATTCATATTACAGAAGAGTCTTGTATGCATCAAAGCTCACAGGAGCTTATGACTAAATCTCCTGACAAAGCATGTAACAGGCAGGTTAAGCTGACTCTTAAAATATCACCTGAAGGAGCTTATCGTGTATATGACGATTTTGAAGAAGAAAATATAATAAGGAACAAGGATGACTCCTATACTGTGATTGTTTCCATGCCCGATGGTGAATGGATTTACAATTATCTTTTTTCTTTCGGTACAATGCTGGAGGTGATAGAACCTCAAAGTGTGCGTAAGGAGATCTCAATACGGTTGGATACAATGGTAAATAAATATCATTCCCAAACATGACGTACTGTCGTCAAGTTATATTAGTTATATTAATTAAGTAAAACAACTTAAAAACAAGGAGGTATTTCTATTATGGGAAATAATTTATTGTTATTTGATATAAGCAAAGAATTTGAGGGTAAACGCGTACTTGTAACCGGCGGAACCAAAGGCATTGGAAATGCTATTGTCCTGCGTTTGCTCAATTCAGGAGCAAGAATAATAACAACAGCTCGAACTGTTTCAGAAGGTTTACCTGATTCTGTTGGATTTATTCAGGCAGATGTCAGTACACCGGAAGGTACTGAGAAGATCATCAAGGATACCCTTGAAAAATTTGGTGGATTGGATGTATTAGTTAATAATGTAGGTGGTTCCTCATCCTCCACTGCCGGAGCATTAGCCTTGAGTGACGAGGATTGGATGAATACATTTAATGCTAATCTTTTTGCTTCTGTACGCTTGGATCGCGGATTTTTGCCGTTTATGCTTAAACAACATAAAGGTGTGATAGTTCATATATCTTCCATACAGCGAAGACTCCCAGGAAATATGACTATGGCATATTCTGCGGCGAAGGCAGCACTAACAAATTACAGTAAGAACTTGGCTACTCAGTTCGGTCCTGAAGGAATACGAATAAATACAGTTGCCCCAGGTTTTACGGAAACAAAGGCTGCCGAGCGTCTTATTGAAAGAATGACACAGAATTCCGGGAATGATTATAACGGTGCACGTCAAGAATTAATGAATGCCCTCGGCGGTATACCGCTTGGTCGTCCGGGGAAACCTGAGGAAATAGCTGAACTTATTGCTTTTCTTGCTTCAGACAGAGCTTCCTACATTACTGGAAGTGAGCATACTATTGATGGCGGTACAATACGCACCATCTAAAAACGATTCAAAGGAGAATGAAAAAGATTTATGGGCGATACATTAAAGGAGGTAAAAAATGATAGTAAACAATTTACTTTTAAAATTAAAAAATAGAAATATTGAAAATATTAAAAAGACACAGGAAGTTCTTTTGAGTATGAAAGGAAAAATAGAGGTTCTTTTAGATATACAAGCTGAAATAAATATTCGTCCCAGCCAAACAGCTTGTGACATAATTCTGATTACGAAATTTGCATCAATAGAGGATATGAATGCATATCTTGCTCATCCTGCACACCTGGAAGTTGCAAAGTTTATAGGGAATGTTCTAGACACTCAAGCATCCGTATGTTACGAAATTTTAAAAGAAGACGTAATATAATTCAGATGTTGTTCATCAAAGAAAACCTATTATCCACTGTTATTGATTGCTTTATGTTAAATCAAAACACAATATATCATTGAAAAATCAAAAGTTGGCATACTAATATTTGAAAAGGACTGCTCATATGCAGTCCTTTATGTGGTTTTATACTACATTGTTTACATTTTGAACATAGATAAAGAGTACTCCAGCTACTTATTCATTACCGACACTTACTGTACAGAATTTTAATAGTGTATAGCTACCCATTATTAGCCTTATAAGAATAACTACTGCAAGTCCAATTATATGATTAATGCCATTATAAATTTCTAATCTATTGATTAATAACAATATCTTTAATTTTAATAGCTTCCTTGCCTTCATCTATAAGATAAAGCAATTTACTGAGTTCTTCAGGTAGTCCATACTTAAAATTATTGTTGTCTATAAATGTCCTCCAATAAATTTGAAAAGAAATACGCTGAAGCCAAACCAGAATTATTATCAATCATTTTATAAATGCCATAACGAGGTTGTCATTTATGCCGTTGATGGAACATTAGCTATAAGTACTATGGATACGGACGTATGTTTACAAACTACTATTATATTTGACCAAATTTATCGCTCATACCCTATTATAAACAATCAAGCATACTATAAATAAAAGGTGACTTAACAGCTAGCTCACCTTTTTAAAATTCCTAATACTAAGCTTAGATATTCTGGACAATTAGTACCACGTTTAGATATTTAAATTTCATTTTTACTTAAATCTATAAGCCCACTTTTACTAATAGTCTTTTTCTTGGTATCTTCATTTTTAAAAATATATCTGATATATTTTTTTTCCTCTACTGGTGGTGTATTGTCTACTATAATAATTTGACTCTGTTTTGATATAATCTTTAGTAATTCATATAAGTTTTTATATAATTCTTCATCCATAACCTCAAATTTTTCATCTTTATCAGTATAGATAGATTTATATGCTCCAAGATATTTTCCAATTGTATCGAGCATTAGTAAGTTAGGATGGTTTAAGCCAAATTCCTCAAACGAGTTTTGCGTTATAAGTATAGCACCTAAAAATGCAATTTGAATGCAAACCAAAACTCCACCACTATCATGTTCAAAAACACTAGCCTCATCATAATATGCTACATAATCCTCTTTAGATATGTATGTTTTATCTTTTTCTATCGAGTACCCTAGTGCATCAAATAAGGTTATATAAGAATCATTTATTTTTTCTAATATGTTATCTTTAAATTTTATATCTTTTAACAGAGAATTTAGACTCTCATTAAGATTATCTAGTAGGCTTTGTCTACGCTCTCGCTCTTTTTCTTTCTCATCAACCTTATTATAAATTTTCACTACTTCTGAAAATGCTGAAATATTCTTTCTAGCCTCTTCAATAAGTATATTAATATTTTCAATTTCAGCTATATATGGTAACTCAACTTCATCATTTTTCTTATATTTTTCAGCTGCCTTCTGAAGAAATTGCTCCTTTGACTGCAAATACTTTTTTTCACATATAAGTTCTTCCTTATTTTTCTCTATACCATCAATTAAATTTGTTAACATTAGTATTTTTTCATCTAGCTCATGATCCACATTAGATAATATAGTTTCATTTATATCAGAATCTTTTATGCTTACTACTTTTGAATTACATAACGGACACTGTAGTTCATGCTTTATTTCCTCTAAATAAAAGTTAGCCTCTTTCGTGGCTTCAATTTCTTTTTTTTCTTTAATATATGTATTTAATAATTGCTTCTTTGCGCTTAAATCAAATTCTAAATCATTTATATTCTTATTTATACTTCCTACCTTATCTATAATATCTCTTATATCCCCTATTATTTGTTTATATATTGGACTAACTTCACTTTTCTTTTTCTTTATATCATTAATAAAATTCTCTTTTTTAATAATTAGGTTATCTAACTTTTCCTTCTCAAATGTCCTTTTAATTTTAGTATCTTCTAAAGTCATAAAATCCGATTCGCTTAAATACGTTTTTAACCCTGAGACAATTTTATCTATGTTATTTATTTCACTGGTTTCTTCTACAATTTTTTCTTTAATGCCTTCCTTATCTTCAACAATAAAATTTGTTATTAACTCAAAGGTAGGCCTATTCTTTCTAGCTTTATTTTCTACGTTATTCTTCAAAAAATTGTTTGTACCTAAATCGTGTTGATCTATATAAACAAACCTAAAAACATCCCTAATGCTGATTGTCTCTAATTGTCTATCAGGGCTGTTTCTTTTATGTCTTAATATTTTGCATGAAGGCATACCTAATAAATCTAATATAAAATTACTAAATGCGCCTTTATCTATAACCTTAGGGGTAAAATCTGCAATTCGACTTAATTCACAAAAGTATATATAAAACTTAGAGCTAGCCTTTTTCAAATTTCTCCTAAATGTATATATTTTCCCGCTTATTTCAATCTCTAGAAAGACTTTATCGCAATATAAGTCTAGAGCTTTTTGAACCTTTAAATTAATTTCCCCTTTACCAAAAATATAATCAATTAATCTTAATACTAATGATTTTCCTGAATAAATATCTCCAGCTATAATATTAAGCCCTCTATCAAATTGGAGAGTTCTTCTATAATGCTCACCCTCTACTCTTAATTTACTTACATAAATTCCTTTCATAAAACCTCACCTACAAACTGTTTATAATATTGCTTTTTATACTTAAGCGTAGTAGAACTGACTTTTATCTTTTCCTTCAAATCAACAAAATATGGTCCTTGTAAGTCACTTACCATCTTTTTTCCCCTATCAGTTACTATTATTGATATTTCAGAGAAATTCTTACTACTATTACTGTCTAAACTAATAAGGTCACTGTTAGCGAGATAAATCAATAGTTCTTTCAATGTCTTATCTATTTTAAAATAATTATATTGAAACTCCTTTTTATCATACTTAGGTTCAGCCTTTTCACTAAAACTTATTAGAGATAATATATAGTAAAATAAGCATTCATAAATATTTATCTTCTTTTTCCTAAGTGTAAGAACATATGCAGTTACGAGTAAGTTCATAGTTAACAATTTTTTATTTTCAAAAACTAATTTTATGGAAGCTGGCAAATCTACGCTACTCATTTATATCTACCTCTCCCCAGAACACATCTCTTTTTCCATCATTAGCTAATATATGAATTATTCCAGTTTTTTGAACAGATTTAGGCTGTGCATAAAGGTTTAAACTACTGAAGTTATAGTCTGATAGGTTATCCATTACTTCCTCAACGAGCTTTTGGCTGTTCTTATTTTTTCTATACATTCTATATCTGATATCTGAATATACATTGTAACAGTTGCTAAATGTATCCTCTACTACTTCAATAGGTAAATTGTATTTTTCTAACTTTCTTATATAACCATCAGCATAAAAAAAAGTCTTTTTACTATATCCGATTGTCTCATTGTCTATTTCTTCTTTTTTTAGTTTTTTTACAAAAAGCGCTCCTTCCAACTTTTTAAGTTCATCTTTAGTCGGAGGAGCTTCTAAAAATTTCCGCTCACCTCATTAGAATTGATAGCATTCAAAATTTCTCTGATTGCTACAATGTGCTCTTGTGAATTATTTATATCCACCACAGTATATCCAATTACTGTTAAATTATATTCATCCATAAACTTACGTCTTATTTCATCTGTCGGATTTGCTAGCAATATGTAATGATAGTCATTAAATATGTAGTTATACTTTTTCATTAAATATTCAATGTATATATCAGAATAAGAAAACCCTAAAAATAGAAAAGTATACCCACTCCTAAAAAAGTTAAAAAGCGCCACATACTTTTCGTCCGAATATACCTCATCATATTTTGTTTTTCCTAACACAATCGATCCTGGCTTGGACAAAATTCCGTGTAAATGAACAATTCTTTTTCCATCCTTCTCCATAGCCAAATCTTGTGTACTATTGTCTGAATCACTTAATACTACAGGTTGAAATCCACTTTTCATATTGTTTGCTAAGTAATTATCATAATTAGTTGTTAGATAATGAGGGGCATTCAAATTAGCTAAGTCTGAATAATTATGATCAATAGCTTCCTTCTCTTGTTTCTTAATTATATCTACAACAGTTTTCTGAATATAAAAGTCATTTTTAAAACTAAACTTTTTAATTGATTCCATTGCATCCCAATATCTTTTATTACTTACCTCTTGCTGAATCATATCTTTTATGTCTGTATCATCTATTAAATCTTCACTTAGCATTGAAATCAATTTGTCCCAGTTAGGGATGTTAAATGGAGTAGATAATCCCGCTCCTATAAATGGAATCATTCTTTTTTCCGCGTGAATTCTTCTCAGTTTTCTAATATCGCTTGAAATATTCAAAGAAATACCTCCTATAATTATAAAATTAACTCTACTTATATTTATAATACTATTTTATATGACGATATTTTGAATATATGCTAAATTTAGCTTTTTTATTTACAATTATATCATATAATTTACTTTTTCACACATTTATTACAAACAAAAATAGATATTAGCTCACAACTGTAGGTCTAATATCTTATATAAATTATTGTTATTTAATATTATATCTTATTCGATAAAGCAATTATTCTTTTGTCCAATTTCTTAAAATCCCATTACTATATTAACCAAACCTTTATTTTTCATATGCGATACAAACTCTATCCTTTTCATGAAATCTAGAATATCAGTTTTAGAATTTGGTGTGGTAAGCATAACCGTATCTTGTCCTAAACTTTAATAAGTTTCTAAAATTATAAGCTAATTGAATACCGATAGGTAGGTTACTGCTTTTACCACGACAGTGGCAGTCAGAGTAGCCTTTCCCCCGGTTCACACCGTACGTGATAGTTTCCCATCATACGGCGTTCCATCTATACAGCTATTTTTTCCATGTGAATTTCCAAGTCTTTTCCTAAAACTCTCTATTTTCTTTCTTGTTTTTATTTCTAAGTGATTAATATTAGCTGTTGCATTTTTGACTAATTCAAAACAATCCTTGTCCATTGATGCAAGATTAGATACTTTGTTTATTTTATTTATTGGTAGATTTGGATTTATTCTATGTATATATACAGTGCCTGTATATAGCCATTTCCCACAACACCTGCATTTTACTTTGTCCCGATTTAATGCGTAAGCTCGGTTCATATAGTATTCAAAGTTGTAGTCCTTATCGGTCATACCATTGCCTATTAACATTGATGTCTTTTCAGTTAGTATTTCCTCTAATCTTGCATTCTGCCATTTTTTCTTTGTTCGTTTGAAATATATTTGGCGCCCTTCTTCTGTAAAAGGATTCTCCTTTTGATTTTTCTGAAAAATCCTTTCCCATTTGCAAAATGCTAAGTTTGTTACACCTATATAAATATCTCCATATCTTATTGCAGGGATTTTCTGCTTATAGTCCTTATGGATATTACTGAGATTTTGGGTTTCATCAGCAGGTATCCACCTGCCTTTATATTCTCTTAATCGTCCACTGGCAACTGTTGATATTCTATGAGCAAATTTTTGCATAGTTACATTTACCCATGAACAATTACTATAATAGTTTATTAGTCCCCGAATTTTACTATTAGTCAGATTTATATTATGTATAACCTGCTCCCTGCTAGAATGAATATGGATATTCTTAATATCTTCGCATATAGAGTCTACCTTAGATTTTAAACGATCCCTGTCGGGCATTGTTCTTGTGCTATAGCCTTTCTTTGCTTTGCCTTTAACCACTTTGTATTCATATCCTAGAAAATGTATATAATCCTTACGTATATCAGTTATTAACGTTTTTTCATTTGATAGGTTTAGTTTCATGTCATTATATAAAAATTCTTGTATTTTATTTTTCAAGAATTCTGCATGTTCTCTGCTATTTGTTATTACACAAAAGTCATCCGCATATCTTACCAGATATGCAGGTATTAAGTTTGTTCTTTCTCGTAATGCAGCCATCTTTCCCCATTGAATAGAGTACTTAAATTTAGTAGATTTATTCTCCCATTGCTTAGCCAGCCATTCGTCAAACATATCCATATATGCATTGGATAGTAATGGCGAAATTATTGAGCCTTGTTGGGTTCCATCTTCATTAATCTCACATTCACCAACAATACCTGCTTTAAGCATAGCTTTAATGATTTGGAGTATTCGTCTATCTTTAACCCCCATGTGATATAATCGCTTGAGTAATATACCATGATTAATTTTATCAAAGCATTTGCTTATATCTCCTTCGACAACCCAATAATATCCTGTTTTATGAACTAAATCAGTCAATCGTTGAGTTGCCATTTGTGCATCTCTCATAGGTCTAAATCCATATGAATGATTAAAGAATTGCGCCTCAAGAATTGGCTCAAGCACTATCCTAATGCACTCTTGTACAATCCTATCTCTTATAGAAGGAATACCCAATGGTCGCTTTTCAAGTTTACCTGGTTTGTCAATGTACTCGCGCTTAATTTTTTGTGGAGTGAATTTTACAAATGCACTTTGAATATCTCCTATAACCCATTTATAGGGTTTTTCTAAATAATCCTTTTGCATTGTCTTTGAGTCAATCCCAGGTGTTTTACTGCCTTTATTAGACTTAATATTGTGTATCGCAGTAACTATTGTTATTTCTGATGTCATGATTTCCACTAGCCCTCTAACCGAGGGTCTTTTACCTTCTAATGTTGCTAATTTTGAAATATTATATAGCTCATCTAGTATTTTTCGGAGTTCTGCTTCAGATTTTAGGTAGTCAAATTTTTGTGCCACATTCACCGCCTCCTTTGGATTTGGTATTTATGGTTTTAGTCAGTTTTGCCTACGGCTTCCTTGACAGACTGGTCACATGTTTTACTGTACAAACTATGCCCCTTCGCTCTGCTACCATTACAGAAGCTTCATCACTACTACAGGCTGCTGCCCTGCAATTTAACCAATCATTTCCTATTGGTTAGGACTAGTATACCACCCATTACGTTTTTTTTTTTAACGCATCCTATTGCAGTTCCCTTGTTCCCGTCACTTTAGCTTTACATAACAGTTTTAGCTCCACCCTTTAACCCGACTGCCACTTTTAATCAGTGTGATTTTAATATTAAAAGCCTTCAACCTTTACGGTTTTCAGTTGAATTCCACCGAAGTATATGTAATTCAACGACAATACCCCACATGGGGCGAGTTTCTTCTTATTTGAAACCCTATAATTTACGAGCCGTACTTTCGGGTAATTTGTCAGTCTGCAAGACATTCTGAGCATGACTATTTTTTAGCTTCCAGCGTACTTACTATCATCACAGATAACATTTTCCGCACCTTCACCGAGCTTCGCACATCAAACATGGTACTGTTTGGGCACGTCGGAGTATTAGAAATTTTGTCACCCCTCACACAGAGTCATGTAGGTACTTTCCCTACCAATTCAAATGGCGAGTTCTACTTGCTTTTTAACTTTTACTAGTAGTCCGATTTTATTATATATTTCTATATAGATTGTTCGGAAACAAGGCGCACACTTCCGATTATAGACATAACCTGTTCAGTCTATGAATTACACAAAGGTACCTGTTCCCCCTCAGATTTTGTCATAATACTTCAAGTTCTTTTACCTAAATTTCACAGATGCCAGGTACCTTTGTCATTATAAACTCTTCACCTAAGTAGAACATCATATGTTTCACTTAGTATGATGTTCATTGTTTATCATTTCAACAAATTCAATTGGATGCTGAATAATCTTTGAAGTTTCCTCTATAGAATAGCCCTCAGCAAGATAACGTTTTGCTATAACTGCCATAGACTCTCCTATCTCTATAATGTGATGGTCTGGGTCATAAATACGAACAACTCGTTGTTGCCATTCATGTTTCTTTGGCTGATGTACATATTCTATATTTTTATAGTTCTTTATTTGTTGTATAATTTTATCAAAATCATCCACTTCAAAATACAGTTCCATATTATTAGATTTCTCTATAACAGAATTAACAGGCACATCTGTAAGCCATGCAAAATCCTCTTGTATTGCAAATCCACCACTAAATGTTACATTTCGTCCTAGGTCAAGAACAACTTCTTGATTAAAAAGTTCCTTATAGAACTGCTTTGAAACATTAACATCTTTTACTGCTAATAATGCTAATTCAAATTTCATGCAAATACCTCCGTTAATAATTCACCATAATTAATGATTGTTTACCTTATAAGAAAAATACGCAACATCTATTTTAGAATATAAAACATTATAATTGGCTAAATCTAAATAGCATCCTTACATAATAAATGATATCATAGTTCGCCATTATATTCCATATTATTTATAATTGTACAAATAAATCCATAAAGTGTTAATATTAAGTAATTCTAACTTCATCATTTTCAAGTACATAATTTGATGTATCTACACCTTCATATTGGGGAAAAAATGGACTCAACTGTTATAGCACAAAACCAAAAAAATTATGGTATTTATTGATTACTTTTCCAAAATTTTTTCGGATAACCTACGTCTCACAGGGACAAAATAAATACAAATATTAAGTCACACTATTATATGGAGGGTAATTATGAAAGATTTTTTTGGACTATTTGGAAGCGATGATGATTATGATAAGGATAAAGATAGAAAAGAGACTTCAGATGATGGAACTCTTCAACTTCGTCAAGAGGAATTAGATATTACTAAAAACAAAGTAAATACTGGAGAAGTAACTCTTAGTAAAGAAATTGTTGAGGACCAAAAGACAGTTGATGTACCTGTTACTCATGAAGAAGTTGTTATTGAAAGAAGAGAAATAAGCAGTGAACCAAGTGACTCACCTATTACTTCTGGAGAAACAATTCGTATTCCTGTTAGTGAGGAAAAGGTTGAGGTTGGTAAGCATACTGTAGTAACTGGTGAGATCTCAGCTCACAAACGAGAAGTAAAAGAAACTGAACAAGTAACAGAAACTCTAAAAAGAGAAGAAGCTCATGTGAATTCTAGCGGTGATACAGATATAGTTGACGAAAAAACAGACCCTGGCTTTCATTAAAATAGAATGAAGTGAAAACTTGAATCAGATGGAGTTTCAAACTCCATCTGATTCTTAGTTGAACGAATCCAGGGACATAGCCGCTCTTTACTCCTACTTTGAAGAAAATCAGAGAGCCCAAATCTTTGATTTGGTGCGAATCGCTTTCACACCGTGTGATGGGAGTATTAGAGCGGGTAGTCATCGGATAAATAGAAAATATAAAACACCTCTCAAATCATAAATTGGATTTACGGGGTGTTTTTTACAAAACACCTCAACTTCTTGTACTACACTAATTTACGAAAAAAACTTTATATTTATGTTTTCTAGACTTTGGAGGATTAATTATGTTTAAAGCATCAGAATTTAGCAGAGAAAAAAAGGAGATTGATCAAGACAGTATTAGCCAAAAGGAATCCCGAATAGATAATAACAAAGATTCCGAAAAAGTTGCCGACGATATTAATGTAACTCTACAACTCCGCGAAGAACAATTAGATATTGCAAAAAAGTGGATAAAAACAGGGGATGTAGATATTCATAAAGAGATATTGACAGAAGAAAAAAACTTAACTGTACCTATAAGTAAAGAGGTACTTGTTATTGAAAAGAAATGTTTAAATAAGGACTCCGATGAAAATATTGAAGTTATAAGAATACCTGTTAGAGAAGAACAAATTGATATTAGTAAACATTGGGTAGTTTTAGAAGATGTCCATGTTTATAAAAATCGGTTTGAGGAAAATGAGCATATAGAAGAAACCCTAAAAAAGGAAAAGCTTCATTTGAAAACCAAAGGCAATCCCGTAATTATAAATAAAGAAATTGAAAAACCTTCTTAAATTATATAATCTAGCCTACGAATTCCTATTATAACCGTATAAAATATAAAATTAGCTCCATTAAAACACACCAATTGCATTTATATGCAACTGGTGCTTATCTTTTACAAATCTTTATTTTATAATTAAAAACTTATCTTAGTAAGCTATCTATATCATCAACATGTTTTTGTTCCTCTTTTATAATTTCTGATAATATTTTATAACTTCCTTTGTCCAAATCCTCCTGTGATTTAATAAGTAAGCCTCTAACGCTTAGAACTAATGCCAAATTTTCTTTACAAAACCTAGAATCTTATATTAACGCTATGCCTATGCTCTTAAACTGATTGGCTGTAAAACAACAAAGGCATTTTCTATCTTCTCTGCTTTCCAGTTAAGAATCATACATGAATCTAATCTTGGATTGTACATATTAACTGCCTCATCTTTAAGAAACATCTTTAAATTATAAGCGGCATATATAAAAGCAGCCTTCTTCTTATTACTATCACTGTATTTTCTCATATTAATTAATCCAGAAGCCACACCCGCCAAGTAAAAGGAAGGGTTATACAAACTATTTCTGCTATCAGAAACAACTAACTTAACGTTTTCTCTAAGCTTAGGCATAAGTTGTCTTAAGAGACTCATCCCCTTACCTTGGGGTATATCAACTTCTGTTATGCCTTCACTTAAACTTTCACAGACTCTACTCCATAATTCTCTATTACATTCATTGTCAATTTGTAAGTAATCTCCTAATGTAATTGATTCAAGATATCTTAAATCATGAAAAACATTACAATCATCAATTAGGTCACAAAAATCAATTATAACAGGCTTATTTTCAGTTATGATAATGTTATCTCCCTGAAAGTCTCCATGAGCATGTGCAGTAAGACATATAACCTTCAAGTTATCCCAAACATCTTCACTATTAAAATAGTAATATGGATTAGGCAGCATTAAATCCGTTCCATCTAAGGATATCCACTTAGTAAACTTATCTACTCCTATATCCTCAAATGCTTGTACATATTTATTGTCCATATATCTATAAGAAAGTTCATTTTTAACTATATCCACAGGAGATAAATGTTTTTTAATATGTTCTTTATTCCAGCTAAATAAAAACTTTGTCATCTTTGATATTATACTATCCTTAAGCTCATCTTCATTGACTACCTTATCTAAAAAGGTTTCACTTTTATAGATATCATCTCCTGCTAAATCATATAAATTAGCATATAAAATAACCCCTGCTTCTTTTTTCAGTTCATAATTAGCTATAGACTTGGCAATAAACTTATGCATATTATTTTTTGCAGCTAACTCATAGGCTTTGTAAAAAACCTCAGCTTCATTGCTACTAGTTACTTTTAAAATCCCTACTCTATTGTCTGATCCATATTCTACCATGTACACTCCTGCTCCAGATCTTCCGCCATTGAACTTTTTTAACATCTCAACAGGAGCAATCTTATCCTTTACTTTCTCACTTGTTTTATTAATTTCATCAAGTATTTCTACAATATCCATTGTTAAACCACCCTATAAATAATAATAAATCCATACTAATTATATTATAATTATCAACAATAAACAAATGATTAAAAATTCGTAACTAAATTATTAATAAAGTATCTGTGCTATTTTTCTAAACTGTCTTTTTCACTTTAACTATATTTTGATGATTGCTAACCTTTTCTTTATTAGCCATCCATATACCTGAACTTACTAGCACAAGTGCAATAATGTTTTTGTATTCAAAAATATTTTCTCCTAAAAAAATTGCTGAAAGTATTACGCCAAAAATAGGCGTTAAAAAATTGAAAACAGATACTGGACCCACCTTATTATATTTTAGAAGTAGGTTCCATAATGAAAAAGCCACAGAAGATAACAATGCTAAATAGATCAATAATATTGAGGACGTAGTTGTAAAATGATAAACTCTCCCACCAAAAACAACTCCAATAAACACTAATATTACGCCTCCTAAAAAAAGACTGTATCCCGTTACTACCATTACATCCATACTTTTAGTAAGTTTCTTTCCATAAATTGCACCTACTGAAAAAACGAATGCTGCAATTATTATAAAACCTTCCCCCGAAAAATTAAATGAAAAATTTAATAAATCACTACTAAAATTCACTATCATAACTCCTATAAATCCTACAACACAGCCAACAGTCTTTTGCACATTTAACTTATCATTTTTATATATGTAATGAGCCAAAATAACACTAGAGAATGTAGCAGTAGAATTCATTATAGAACTTTTAACGCCAGTAGTATTAGCAAGTCCAATATAAAAGAATAAATACTGTAATGTTGTTTGAATAATACCTAAGTAAAATAAATCTAGAGTGTTTTTCTTGGAAATATTAAATATCTTCTTTCCATACCTTTGTGCAATAACAAGTAGAATTAAGCCTGCTATACTAAATCTATAGCCAGCAAATACAAGCTTAGAGGGAATATCGCCGGTTGATATGTTAAATAACTCATATCCGCTTTTTACAGCGGGATAAGCACTTCCCCATAATAAACAACATAATGTTGCAATAATAGTAATAAATTTTTTGTCTGTAAAAATCTTTTTGTCCTTCAAAATAATCAAAATCCTTTCTTATTAACCACCTAAATAGCTGAAGTGCATATAATCCTTTGAGTTCGGAAAATTGCCACCCCAGTCCCAACCGTATTTTTGAAACACTTTAACAACTTCCGGTGTAATAGAATATGGATCCTTATAAGGATTATAATACTTCCCAACTTGTTGTTTCACTGTTCCATCTTTTGCTAATTGAATGAAGTAATTTTCATCTGGATTTATATCGATAGCTGCACCAGCTGGATGATTGATACATGGGTCCTTGTCTCTAAATCCACCAACATCCTTAATTGTAAATTGCTCTGGAAGATTATATATTTCATCAAATATTTGTTTTACCTCTACTGATATTTTTTTATTTACTTGAATATCTTTTGATACAGTGTGCTTTCCTTTACTTCTATCGTTGTTATCTATATAGTCCCATACTTTAACAGTAACAACCTCTATGTTTTTTGTTTTTGCTTCCTTACTGGTGTACTGCCATTTTCCATCTACCTTGGCAAAATCCCCACTTTTTTCATCATCACCAAGAAGAGACTGTCTTCTATCAGCTAAAGGAACAGTTTTATAGTTAACTTCACTTACTGATGAGGTTTGCTGAAATAAACTACTTACTACTTGTGCAGGTAATATCCCTTCTCCACCTAATATAATATTACTTTTAATAGACTCTCCTATTAATAACTGTCTCATATCGCTGTTACTAGTATTGCTCGCAAATATTATTGGGTTGCCACTTTTAACCGCCAAACCTATAGCACTTAATGCATCTGCAAAACCTTCTCCTGAGGTTATATAAGTGGTATTGAAATTCATACTTGCTTTAAAATTTTCTATAATGTTTTTATTTAAGTCATAACGGGTGTTACCATTTATTCTTTGTACATTAGGGAATTTACTAGCAACTGATTCCGATATTACAGTTTTATCTCCCAGTACATATGTAGCTTTAATATTATGATTTTTAAGGTAATACTCTACTGCTCCTGGTACACTATCCTTACAAACTAATATCACTGGAATGTTTTTTGTACCGGATATTGGAGCTACTGATAAAGCACCTGCAAAATCTTCACCATTAGATATAATAATTTCACTTACATTTTCTAGCTTTTCTGCTATATTAACAGCTGTTGTATATCTGTCTTCTCCAGATAACCTTTGTAATGTGTATCCGCTTTTTTTAAGTGAATCTTCAATACTTTGTGAAACCACACCAACTCCACCTAGTATTGTAATTACTTTAGCGTTTAGTCTTTTTAACTCACTTACTAAAATAGGGTTGTCTTTTAACGACTTGCCATGTACTAGTAATATTGGCGCATTGTATTTATGAGACAAAGCTGCCGCTCCTAGTGCATCAGGATAATTTTCACCATTGGCTATAATAACATTTTCTGAGGTTGTCCACCCATTCTTTGCAACTTCTTGACAGGTATCATAACGTGTCTGTCCAGCTAATCTTTTTGTTGCAACCTCTGCATTTACGCTACCGGCTAATAATCCTACAATTATAGTCGTCACTATTATTGATGCTAATGTTTTTCTTTTTCTTCTCATCTTATTTCCTCCTCATATTCTATTTAAATTTAACATAAATAGAATATATACGACATATAAATTATGTTTTATATTCTACATTTAAAATAAATATCCTTCAAAGTCATTAAATATTTATTAAAACAATCTTTATTCCAAATAGAAAAAGTTGTAGTTCAACTACAACTTCTAACTATAGTTATTTCCTATACTTGGCCACTTTTTCGTCAATAGTAACGCCCTCAGGCTTATAATCTATCTTTACCATTGATATAACTCTTTTGGCACCTTCTTTAACACATATTTCTTGAGCTTTTTTTACAATTTCCATCAGTTCATCAAACTCACCTTCCATTGTAGTTTCCATTGGCCCAACTTCATACTTAACACCACTTTCAGCTATATACTCTATAACTTTGTCCACTACTGGATATATTCTTTCTTCCTCTACACTCGGAATTATTTGAAGACTAATATTAATCTTTGACAAACTAAGCACCCCCATTTTTCTAATATTAGGCTAATAAATACTTCTTGACTTCTCATACCCAAAGTTGATCCTTATACCAAACCTTATGCTGCGCCCATCGAAGCTTCAACTTTGCGGTTTGTTTGACGGTTATATATCCATAATGCTACAGGTATACTGCACATCCCTCCTATAAGCTTAGAAAAAATAAATCCCTTCACCATTTCTGGAGCTACGCCTGATACAAATCCAAATTGTCCTCCAAACATAAATGCACCACTTACACCATAAGCTGTACAGAGAACTTTTCCTTTCGCATCCATATCTTTGAAGATGCAAAAAGCTAGCAAATTACTGGCTAAGTTTCCAATCAATCCTGTTACAGCTGCGCCATTGATACCTATCTTTTCACCAAATTTATCAAAGTATTTTTTTAAAGAATAATTTATAACTGCAAGCATAGGATATGATCCACCTAAAACTATAGCCATTTTGCCTACAAGATTAAGCCCTTCTGAATAGGGAAGTAATCCTGAAAGGGGTTGTACATGAAATATAATCTGTATTCCTTGTAAAATTAATCCTATAACACTAAGGGATATTATCGCTCTTCCAAAAAAACCAAATACCTTCATTAAAGCATTAGGAATTTTTAAAAGCCCTATACCAATAAGTAGTGAAAATACTGCAACTGGTAGTATACTTAACATTAAATCCTTATAATTTAATCCCTGACATATTCCCCCAACTATACATGTTACAGGAATAGTAACCATGCCTGCCATAATTCCCATAGAAAAATACTTTTCATCTTCTCTAGAAATCATCCCCATTCCAAGAGGTATTGTAAAACTTATAGTAGTACCTAAGCTTGATGCTAAAATAACCCCTGAAAACAATCCTATATTACTATTTAGAGCTAAATCTTTTGCTACTTGGTAGCCTCCCATTTCTGTAGTTAATAAAGAACCTGCAAATATGGATGGATCTAAGTTCAATGTATTGAATATAGGAATAATAACAGTACCTAAGGAATTTGAAATCATAGGGGCTAATGAATAGATACCTACCATACTGAGAGCTAGAACTCCCATTGATTTTACCCCTTCTTCAAACTTTTCTCCAAGGTTAAATTTATTACCTAAAACATAATCAATTCCACTGACAACAAAAAAACCACCTATTATATATAGTATTACGTTACTCATTTCTCCACCTTCTATCTATACCTTAAAATTCTCTATCACTGAATATAATTTTAATGTAGAATAATTACAAACAATAAACATTATAATTTTGGGTATTTATTCTTATTAATTTTATAATTATTATACTATCATATTATCTACTTATCAAATAATAATCTATAAAAAGGTGGAAACTTTACATTATGAATAATACAAATTAAAGCCATACAACAATTGCTATACGGCTTATTTTGTATCCTAGTTATATTTTCGAATAATTTAATTATAAGCTGCAAAAGCAATTATCTTCTCCAGCCCTTTTTTTAGCAATGTACATTGCCTTATCTGCTTCTACTATCAATTTGTCAATATTATCTCCATCCTTAGGAAAAAAACTAACTCCTATGCTTAATGATATTTTTATTTGTTTTTCATCAATATTTATAATTTTATTTTTATTATTAGTAATCCTCGAAGCTATTACTTTATAGTTATCTATCATCTTAACATTAGGTAACAATATTAAGAATTCATCTCCACCATACCTAGCAACTACGTCATTTTTTCTTGTAGCCTCCGTAAGTATACTAGCAACTTTTATTAGAACCTTATCCCCTATTTCATGACCATAAGTATCGTTTATACTCTTGAATTTATTGACATCTATAAACATTAGTCCTAACAAACTATTATTTCTTTTAGCATTATATAAAAACTTTTCCGCATATTTATAAAATAATGTCCTATTTGCAACTTTAGTTAATTTGTCATAATAAGCTAACTCCTCTATGATCTTCTCTTTTTCTTTTAATTCTTTATTTAATAAATATAGATCATGGACATATTTTCTTAATTGTTCAATATGAAGAAATTGATTAGTTACATCAATAAACTCAAGAATTACATAATCATTATTTTCGCTTTTCATTTTGCTTATTTTTAAGTTTAATTTTTTATTGCTGCTTATTAAATCTTTATGCATCGCTGCTGAGAAAAACATCTTACATTCATGGTTAACTACATTTTTTACTAAGTCTCTAAAATACTTTTTATTCATGGTTGGCAGAATATCATATATATTACTTTGTAATACATTCTCTAATTTCATTCCAGTTAAATATTCCATATAGTTATTCCAGTACAGTATTTGACACTTATCATTTAATATTATAGTTCCTTCACTTATACAATTTAACGCATTTAATAATATTTTATCCATTAAAATCGACTTCCATCATATATATTTTTTTTAATATCTCATCTAAAAACTTTAATGTTAGGTTAATTACAATTGCTCCTTCAATCTTTGAATTTTCTATATTAAAAGTTACATATAACATTAAAATATATGAGTAATCTTTGTTTTCAATAAATTCCTCAATATTCATACTATTAAATACTTTTACCTCAGGTAGCATATAATTAAATTTTATATTTACATAATTTCCAATTTCTCCAATAATAGAATTTAAAACTATGTTACCTACTTCTTTAATAATATCGAAATCTATATCTGTAAAATTTAAATCACTATATTCATCATCACTGTCCTCATGTAAACAAAGATTTATAAAATTTCTCATTTTATCAGCTGGGAAAATTAAACTAGCCTTTCCAGCTGATTTTTCGTTAAAAGAAATAGACGATACCATTAGCGCCCCTTCTATGATATCATTAAAATATTCATCTAATTGATCTCTGTTGGCTTTTAAATCTAATATCTCTATATCAGGCACATTTAATAATATTTTTTTATTAATTATTTCTGAAAGGATGCTGGCAGATTTACCAACACTTATGTTAAACAATTCTTTTAATACATCTTTTCTTATTTCATTTTCATTCATTTTAAATCATTCCTTATCATATCACATATAATTTTTGCCTTGTCTTCATTGAAAGGTTTGTTTATAAATGACATTATGCCTAATACTTCCATATCTTCTCTTACACTTTTTTGTACGTCAGCAGAAACTACAATTATTTTTGCATCATTCTCGAATTTCTTTATAAATTCTATCATTTCTTTTCCACTTATCTTTGGCATTAGTAAATCTACGAATGTATAATCTGGATTTATACTTTTATATGCTTCAAGCCCTTCTTGTCCATCATTTGCAAAATACAAATCTACATCACTTAAAAATTTTCTTATTAGATTAGCTGTTATTCTCTGAGAAAAGCTAGAATCATCAACAATTAAAATTTTTATCATGATTAATTCTCCTCTTTTATTTTGAAATTTTAAACATATAATTTTTTTTTGCACAAAAAACAACAATTAATATTAATTAATTGTTGGCAGGTTGCACCACTAGCTCCAAATTCCTAAAGTGCCCACATAAAAGGAATTTTTCATTGCCTCCAACTTTACTATTAGAAAAAAAGAAGTGAAACTTATTTTTAAATAGTAATAGGTATTATTTTACTAACATATTACTATATAAAGGTAAAAGAATCAATAATTTCTTATGGATTTACTTGTAAATTAAGCTGTATTGTGAAAATATCATAAGAGGTATATTCTTGTACTATAGTTTAATTTTAGTATATAATTTAATAATAGCTGTTAAATTTTTCATTATTATTTATATACGGAGGAGTGATTTAAGTGGATAAAATAAGACTAGGAAAAACTAATTTAATGGTAACAAGAAGCGGCTTTGGAGCATTACCTATACAAAGGGTTTCCTTTGAAGAGGCCAAGAAAATTTTAAGAAAAGCTTATGATAACGGAATAAATTTTTTTGATACTGCAAGAATGTATACTGACAGCGAAGAAAAGATTGGCTACTCCCTTTCAGATGTGAGAAAAGATATTATAATTGCTACTAAAAGTCATGCAAAAGATAAAAAAACCCTTTTAACGCATCTTGAAACAAGCTTAAATAATTTAAAAACAGATTACGTAGATATTCTTCAGTTACATAATCCAGACGAACTTCCGAATCCCGATGACTCTGACAGCATTTATGCAGGACTTTTAGAGGGGAAAAAGAGAGGTCTAGTTCGTTTCATAGGAATTACAAATCATAGAATAAAAAATGCCTTAAATGCTGCAGATTCTGGCCTATATGATACCATACAATTTCCTTTAAGCTCTTTATCTGCTGATGCTGACTTAAAGCTTATTGAAGAGTGTAAAAAGAAAGATATAGGAGTTATTGCCATGAAAGCATTATCTGGTGGACTTATAACTAACGCAGCCTCTACTTTTGCATTCTTGCGACAATTTAATAATGTAGTGCCAATATGGGGTATACAGAGAGAAGCTGAATTGGATGAATTTATTTCTTTTGAAAAAAATCCGCCAGCATTAGATGAATCTATGTGGGCTATTATTAATAAGGATCGTGCTGAATTAGCAGGAGATTTCTGCCGTGGCTGCGGATACTGTATGCCTTGTCCTGCTGGAATTGAAATTCCTACTTCTGCAAGAATAACTTTGCTGCTTGGAAGAGCTCCTTACCAAGACTTCTTAAAGGATAACTTCAAAGAAAAAATGGAGCTTATTAACAATTGTATAGACTGTGGAAACTGTAAAAATCACTGTCCATATAAGCTTGATACTCCATCTCTTTTAAAAAAAGAGTTGAAAAATTACGAAGAATTTTATGCTAAGCATAAGAGTTCTATTTAGTATATTACGTTTAATGTTAACTATTAAACATTTTAGTTTAGTATATATATAAATATGAAGTAATGCTGATGAATTTTATATTATAGTACTTTTAAAATATAAACTTCATGTTTTGTTGTTAAAGATTATTTTTCTAATAATTTGTACAACAAAATATGAAGTTTATTTACATTTATATAATTTCTTTACGTAAAGACACAGAAATCTAATTATTAAGAAATCGATATCAAATTTAAGAATCTCTCTAAAGCTTATTGATAATTCGTTAAAATAATAGTATAATAATTATAATATTATTAAAATATATTATTTTAATTTGATAAAATGTTATTTTATAATAGTTGTATTGCAAAATTAGTAAATTCATACTTTTATGCTAGGGGGTAATTTTATGAGTAATGTTAGAATTAGTGATGAAGCTTACGAAGAATTCAAAGGTTTTCTAGATAGTCATTGTTTGGAAAACTACGATTTGCGAGTAACCTATATGGGTAAAAACTGCCAAGGAGTAACCTTTAATATTAATTGTGAAGAGCAGCAACCTGGTGACATCGTAGAAAAGATCAAAGATATTAATTTTTTTATTCCACAGGAACTGATAGATGAATACGAAGGTTTTATAATTTTATCTAGTACAGAAAATAATGGACAAGGACTTGAATTTAAACCTATTAGAGTTCCAAAAAGTAACTGTACGGTTTGCCCAGGTTGTTAATATAAGTACTCCTTAAAGAGTACTTTAAAAATTATAATTAATAATATTTTAGGAGGTAATTATTATGGTCAATCCAAAGTATCATATTTTTGTATGTACTAGTTGTAGAACCAATGGAAAACAGCAAGGATTTTGCTATTCAAAAAAATCTGTAGATATTGTAAATACATTTATGGAGGAAATAGATAGCAGAGATTTAACCGGAG
The DNA here is from genome assembly GCF_001623875.1 of Clostridium magnum DSM 2767. Classification (GTDB taxonomy): domain Bacteria; phylum Bacillota; class Clostridia; order Clostridiales; family Clostridiaceae; genus Clostridium_AM; species Clostridium_AM magnum. Next base: position 300,022 of record NZ_LWAE01000003.1, read on the forward strand.
AAGTTATGATGACTAACACCGGATGTTTTGGGATATGTAGTCAAGGACCTATAGTGGTGGTTTATCCTGAGGGAGTTTGGTATGGTGCTGTAACTCCAGATGATGTTGAGGAAATAATGGACAAACATATTGAAGGCGGAGAAATTGTTACAAGACTGCAAATATGAAGTAATATTTAAATCAGGTGGAAGTTGACTGTCTAAATGGCATTTAACCTCCACCTGATTCTTAATTAAAAGAAGCTAGATGCACAACTTGTCACACTATACTCTTTGAGAAAAGCATGGTAATTATATTAAACTAAGGCTACAGTTCAATATAATCACCATGCTTTTAAAGATCTCTTTTACTAAAATATTTTTATACTTCATCACAGGTCTTTTTGCAGACTACTATCTTATATTCATTAGGGTTAACCATTTCAATAGTAGACTTCATATTAGTTCTTTTTAATTCCTCTTCGAGCCATTTTGGTGCATGGCTACAAATAATTTTCAATTGATGAAAAATAGTATTATTTAGAAAAGGTAATAATGCTTGTTTAGAAGTGACTCCCGAATTTTTATTTTGAAGTTCTTTAAGATTTATATAGTAATGTCCATCATCCTTTGGTGATACTGGTCTTGTATTAATTTCTTTTTCCTTAGCTGCTTCAACCAAAGATATCTCATATTCTTCTATACGTTCTAGTACATCATCTAAGAACTCTTCAGGTTCACCTTCTACTTCAACTATTGTAAATCCTGACATATCCAGCATACTATTAGGAACACCACTTAATTTCTTTGCCACTATAATTTTGCATTCACCTAATGTTTCTACTAGATAAAGCATATTCTCTCTAATTGCTTTTACTACCATTAATCCTTTAAGAGTGAACGGAAATTGATTTATTTCCTCCCATTGATCTTTTTCTTTTGAATATACTTTAATAACACTTGATTCATGTATTGTTTCTGTTTGTCCACTATCATTTAAAACAACTGCTATTTTTTTACACATTGTAATCTCCTCCATTAAAATAAATAGGCTTTTATTTACAGATACCTAATTCCTAATTTGTTACAAACCGTTAAAAATTTTAAATAGTCACAGTTCCCTGCCCTTTCTCCTATTCCTGAAACTGTACAATCAACATACTCAGCAGCAGCCTGTACCGCTGTAATAGAATTCGCTATTGCCATACCAAAGTCGTTATGACCATGAAACTCTATTTCCACAGGAACACTTTCTTTTATCTTCTTTATAATGTTATAAGTCTTCCTTGGATATAAAATTCCAACTGTATCTGCATACCTTATTCTTTTTACTTCTAGTCTCAAGGCTATCTTGCATAATTCGATTAGGAAAGACTCCTCTGCCCTTGAAGCATCTTCAAAGCCTATTGTTACTTCAAAGCCTTTTTCCTTTGCAAAGGTTATATTTTTCTTCATATTATATATAATCCAGTTTTTGTCTTTAGCTAACTTTGAGCTTAGCTGTATATCAGAAGTAGGAATGGATATATGAATTATATCAACACCACAATCAATAGAGTTTTGTATATCTTTTTCATTCATTCTATTCCATGAGGATACTTTACTTTTCAGTCCAAGTGAAACTATTTTTTCTACACTCTTCTTCTCTTCCCCACCCATAGCTGGCACACCTGCTTCAATTTGGTATGCTCCCATTTCATCAACATCCTTCGCTATTTGAATCTTATCATTAATACTAAATGCGATACCAGGCTTCTGTTCGCCATCCCTTAGAGTAGTATCTACTATTTTGACCTTCATCCCAAACTCACCACCTTAAGTATTTATCCGATGGCTACCCGCTCTAATACTTCTCTTCCTATCGTCAGCAAAGTAAAGACCGGCTACGCCCCTGGATTCGTTCAACTAAGAATCAGATTGGTTTGAAATCCAATCTGATTCAAGTTTCCACTTCATCCGATGACTACTCCCCTTAATTCTTCACACAAAGCGAAAAGCTCTTCGTCTCTAATATTTCTTTTTAAATAAATACTTTTATTTCTTATTTTACTCAGTAACAAATTCACATCAACTGTTCCATAATCTATATTCAGCTCTTTTAATTTTTTGCATACTGCTTTACCACCTGAATGTTTTCCTATTAATAATTCTCTTTTTTGACCTACCTCACTTGGGCTATAGGGTTCATAGGTTAAAGGATTCTTTTCTATTCCATCTGCATGTATTCCAGATTCATATTTAAATATATCTTGGCCTATAACAGCCTTATCTCCTGGTATAACTTTATAAGTTAGCTTTTTATATAATTCTGTTAGTTTATATAAGAGTGATAGATCTCCATTTATATTACAGTCTCCTATTACTTTTAGTGCAGTTAGCACTTCTTCTATAGGCGCAAAACCATACTCTGATCCATTAAATGCTCCAGCAATCATATCCGCTCCGTCTAAACATAACTCTATACTCACTGCAGTTCCCATACATAATGAATTTTCAGCACAAAAACCGATTTTTAAATTAAAAGTTTTCTTCAATTTTATTATAAAATCTTCCCATGAGGAGTTATTGCACTTGGATAAATTTGTTACCATCAAAAACTCTATATCATAACAGGATAGAATATATTTTATAGTTTCTATATTGGAAGCCTTTAAATCTTTTAATGCTATATTCATTATTATCTTACTTTTATCTATTTTATTTTTACATTCCATTAAAGGTATAGTCGAAAATTTTTCAAAATCTATGGACAAATATTTAAAGTCATAAATATATAAATATCTCAAGTCTTCCGTGTTTTCTATGTTATATACACAATAACCAGAAAACTCTGGATAAATCATCATTTTATCCAGAGTGCTGCTGTTTACCTGAAAATAATCCACTCCTATTACTTTCATTAAGTCTAAGAATTCAATTACATAAGCACCGTTAATGTGTCTATGGACTTTAAATATCTCAATTAAACTCTTATCTAGAATAATCTTTTTTTTCTCTTCACAATTAACAGACATGCTAATCCCTAGTTTCTAAAATCGTCACAAATCGATTTTTCACATTATTAATGTGGTGGCATCACAGGATTCAACCACTTAGGTTAATACTCTTGTATTAAAACTCTGCAAACTTTCGTTAGCCTTGAATACCTTTGTTATTCAAGTTCAACAGAGTTAAAGCTGTTAGCTCTCCCTGTAAAAAGCAATTCAATACATGCCCGACTTTCACTATGTGTCTTTGCGACATATTTACTTTTCACATATAGTATTATCCTTACATTATTTTTTATTCATAATTTACCACAAAAACCAGTTTTACCTCCTTCTTATTTATATATTTTTTTAGTTTTATTTATAAGTTATCTACACTATCCCTTCTTTGCTACATCCATCTTCTATTTGTGCCACTGCCTTTAATATGCCATCTTTTATGCCATCATAAGTCTGAACAAATTTTATTCCTTTAAGAGCTAGTTTTTGGATAGGCTGTTCTCCTGCACGTAAAGCAAGTACTGCATCACAGTCACCTATAGCTCTAACTATTTTCTTAATTTTATCCTCATGTTCATCACATTCCTCTATACCATTACAATATTTATCAACATTTCTCTTTTCTAAAAGGTTTATGTCACCTGCAGAATATGAGTATATATAAAACTCACTAGCATGTCCAAAATGCAAATCTATATTTATACCAGTTTTCGTAGCCACAGCAAATTTATAAACTTTTTTGTTTTCCAAGCTTCCCTTCAAGTCTATGATATCTTTTTTGCTGCTGCAGTCTCCAGAACACTTTGTTATATTTCTAAAATCTATGGATCTATCCTGTGCTAAAGTTCCTATAGCATCTGCTCTGCACTGCTTGCAGTGATACATTTGTTTAACATACTTTTCGCACTCAGTTCTCATTGCATTTAATTCTACATTACTAACCATAGGCTGGCTCTCAAAAACACTGCCTTGCACTGGAATCATCTGCATAATGTTTGTAATGTAAGCACCGCATTCTTTTACCTTTTTAATAACTTCAACTATATGCTCATCATTAACTCCTTTTATCATTACAGTATTAACCTTACATACTACTCCTTTTGAAGCTAAAAATTTAAGACCTGCTAATTGGTTATTCATAAGTATTTCAGCTGCCTCTTCTCCTGTATATTTAGAACCTAAAAAATTAACTTCTTTATAAATTTTTGCTCCTATACTTACGTCCACTGCATTAATAGTTATAGTGATATGAGAAATTCCTAGCTCAACTAATTCATTTGCATAAAAAGGAAGCATTAATCCATTTGTAGATAGGCAGAAAGTGACTTCTGGATCTTCTTTTTTGATAAGCTCTATAGACTTCTTAGTTTGCTCAAAATTCGCAAGGGCATCTCCTGGACCTGCTATGCCTAAGACTTTAAGGTTTGGAATTTTTTCTTTAACTTCTCTATATTTATTTAAAGCTTCTTCTGGTGTAAGTACTTCGCTGGTTACACCGGGTCTACTTTCATTTGCACAATCATATTTTCTGCTGCAATAATTACAGCTTATATTACATTTAGGGGCTACAGGTATGTGCATTCTTGCATAATCATGAGCTCCTTTATTGTAACATGGATGGGTAAATGTTTTTTCCATGTTAATTGTTTTTCTATCCATAACTTTTTCGACCCCTTCCTTGTAATACTTTTGGAAAGCCTCATCTCTAAAACTCTCTTCTTTATGTTCTAAAATTATATTTGCTGTGTTATCAATAAAAAATGAGGATCCATTGTATCCAGTAAAAAATTGTCTCTGTGCTCCAACTCTATCATGAACTGGAAATCCTATTCTTACAATACTTAAGTTAAGTCTGCTGGCCATTCTTCTACCATCTGAATTTCCAATCATTATGTTTATCTTTTCTTCCTTTGCATATTTTTCTATAGTTTCAAAATCTGTATCATCCAAAATGATAGACTTCTCAATAAAATCTTTTATTTCATTCTCTAGTAAACTTTTGAGCTTATTATTTTTTGATCCTGTAGCAATAATTTTAGGTAGAATACCATTTTCCCCGCAAGTTTTAACGATAGCTAAAACTAATTCTGGCTCCCCATACACTAAGGCTCTAGCTTCTCCATTATACTTATGATTATCAATCATAGCATCTATATATCTTCCTCTTTCATTTTTAAAACTTTCAGGAAGTTGTTTTCCACTTATTATTTGAATTAAAGCTAAAAATTCATCTGTATTTTTAAGTCCTATTGGAATTCCACATTTATAAAGAGGTACTCCGAAGGTTTCTTTCAAATATAATCCTGGTGAATCTTCCTCATCAACAACCATACCCATTTCAATTGTGGCTATTGAATTTGCCATATCCTTAATATCTGAAAGCTTAGTTCCTCCATCTGGTATTCTTTTATACTCTTTATTATGAGGCCCATCTAAGGTTTCTGATACATCTGGCAATAAAATACACTCTACACCAATGGATTCTAGGATCTGTTTTATATTTCTAATATCCCCTGGGTTTAAATTTCCAGCTATGATGTTGATTTTTTTATTTTTTTCTCCCTGTTCGGAAGTCTGTTCTACTATCCTTCTTAAAGCTCTATAATACCCTTCCGCCTGACTGCCGCTGTAGCCTGGTGTTGGCACTGTTATTATTTTTAAAGCTGTCATATCAAGTTCTTTTTCTTCCTCTGAAAACTCTTTAACAATTCTGTCAATGTCTTCACCGATAGTTTCAGCAAGGCAAGTAGTTAAAACACCAATAGTAGATGGGTTATACAGTTTAATTAAGTTTTTTAATCCTGTCTTTAGATTTTTAGTACCTCCGTATATAGTACCATTTTCCGTTAATGAGGAGGATGCTATGTCTATGGGTTCATTGTAATGAGTAGCCATATGTCTTCTTATATAAGTGCTGCACCCTTGAGATCCATGTAAGATAACCATGCTATTTTCAATACCCTTAAAAGCTAAAACCCCTCCTAAAGGCATACACATCTTACATGGATTTGCATTTAAATTAACAAAATTTCTACTGCTCACGCTAGCCACCTCACATTCCTTTCTAAAATTTAAGCCTATTATTTATACATAATTCCATACAGGGCTATTAACAGTTAAATCTATTTCCATTGCAAAATTCACTGCACCTTCAAAGCCGCATAAGGCATGTTTTCTTTCATGATTATGGTCACAAAATGCAACTCCTAATTTATAGGCTAGTGGTCTTTCCTTTACTCCTCCAACCAATATATCTGCACCTTTTTCTAACATAAATTTTTCTAATTCTGCTGGATTTGCATCATCTAATATTACTGTACCTTCATTTGATATGCTTCTTATGATTTCATAATCCTCTGGCTTGCCAGTTTGTGTTCCTACCATGACAGTTTCCATACCTAGATCATTGAATTGTTTTATTAAAGAAATTGCTTTAAATCCTCCACCTACAAAAATAGCTGCTTTTTTCCCAGTTAATCTACTGCGATAATATTCAAGTTCCTTTTCTATTTTCCTTTCTTCTTCTTCCACGAATTTTCTTACCTTTTCTTTAACTTTTTCATTACCTATAGCATCTGCAATTTGAAACAAGGAATTTTTAATATCCTGAATTCCATAAAAGCTTACTTTTAAGAAAGGTATGTCATAAATTTCTTCCATCTGCTTAGCTAGATAAGTCATAGAGCCTGCACATTGAACAATGTTTAATCTCGCCATTGGAGCATTCATTAAGTCACTGCATGTACTATCTCCTGTAATTTTAGCTATTATATCAATTTCCATTCTCTTTAAATAGTCACTAATTATCCAGGCTTCTCCTGCTAAATTAAAATCGCCAAGATAGTTAATAGCATTTCTTTTATCGATTACTTTTTTAGTACTCATTAAATTAATTATGGCATTGCAGGCAGCCTTATAACCTGTAGACTTATTCCCTGCAAAGCCAGGAGATTTTACTGGTATTACTCTTATTGAATATTTTTTTTCAGCCTCTCTACAAACTGCATCTATATCATCACCTATAACACCAACAATGCAAGTTGAATAAATAAAAATTACTTTAGGTTTATATTTTTCAACTATCTCATCGATGGCGCCAGATAGCTTTTTTTCACCACCAAATATAACATCAGTTTCTCTTAAATCTGTTGAAAAACTGTTTCTATATACCTCTTCTCCACTACTCAAACTTCCTCTTATATCCCAAGTGTAACTTGCACACCCAATAGGTCCATGAACTATATGATATGCATCTGTAATAGGGTTCAATACTACCCTTGCACCACAGTATACACAAGCCCTTTGGCTAACAGAACCGGATACACTTTCTGCATCACATTTAAAATTTTCACCTTTATTTTTTGAATTATAACAAACAGATGCTTCTCTTTCCTTAATAAGATCTATTCTTTTCTTTTCATATTTTATTTCGTCTACAGTCTCCAAACATTCGTCAATAGTTATCTTGTTATAGTAATCTTTTTTTACATTCTCCATGAACTCACCTCCTAATAAATCTTATAATTATAATTCTCTATACTTGTATGCAACTTATTTGTAATATTAGTTCTTTCATCAGTGTTAGATTATTCTATATAAAATTTTGTTCTTATAATTTTAATTCAGCGGGATATATTGCCGGTACCAACTGTATTCAATATTTTTGTAACCTGTAACATATCCCGCATTATATATAATATAATTAGGGGTTTAAGGTTATACTATCTTACTACTTCAAAATCTTCTTCTGGACATTCTCTTTCAATTTTTTCAAGCATAGCATTACATATTTTTTCTACTAATGCTATTGCACCCTTATACCCAAAATCAGGAGTATAATAATGTCCATATCTATCTAAAATAGGGAATCCAAATCTTACATGAGGTATATTTTCTGCTCTAGCTATAAATTTTCCATAGCTGTTTGCAATTAATAAATCAACACCTTCATTTTTAATCCATTGTTGTAGATCAAAGAAGTCTCCCATAGCTTTAACTGTGCTTCCTTCTATACCAGCTTCAGCTAGCATTGCATTAATTGTTTTTTCAAATTCTTCTCCAGGAGTCCCTGAAATTACATACTTTGGAATCATTCCTAAAGCAATACAGAACTGAGTAAGAGGTATAATCGTATCTGGATCTCCACATAAAGCCACTTTTTTACCATTGAAATATTGATAACTATCTAACATTAAATCAACCAATTGCCCTCTTTCTTCTTCAAGCACTTCTGGAACTTCTTTTCCTGTTGCTGCAGATATTGCCATTAAGAATTCATCTGTAGCATCTATACCTATAGGTGCTTTTAATGTTTTATATGGAACTTTGCATTTTTTCTCAAGAGCTTTAGCACCTGCCTCTGCACCAAATTTTCCAAGAGCTAAAGTTAATTCGGAATTTCCTGCATCAACTATATCTTCTATCTTTGTTCCGCCCTTAGGGTACATTTCAAATTTCCCTGTAGTTGGAGCATCTAATACTCCACTGGTATCTGGCATAATGATGAAAGGAATACCCATTAATTTAAATATTCTTTTTACTTCTTTCATATCAGCTGGAGCAACAAAAGTTGGTATTATATTTATCTTACTATTTTTCTTGCCACTATTCTTTGAAAGATAATCTACCATACCCTTTATCATGCTAGAATAACCAGTAACATGTGAACCTTGATAACTTGGTGTGTTTGCATGTATAACGGTTTTACCTTCAGGTATTTCCATATCATTTATATAAGTAGGTAAATCATCACCTATAGTTTCTGATAAACAAGTAGTATGAACTGCTATTATATCTGGGTTATATAGTGCCCAAATGTTTTTAACAGCTGTCTTTAAATTAGCTCCTCCACCAAATACGCTGGCACCTTCTGTAAAAGAACTAGTGGATGCCATAGCTGGTTCTTTATAGGTTCTTGAAAGTACAGTTCTATGATAAGAACAACATCCTTGAGAACCATGACTGTGTGGAAGACAATTGTGTATACCTAGAGCTGCATACATAGCTCCAACTGGTTGACAAGTCTTAGCTGGGTTTATTGCCAAAGCTTTTCTTTTATATACTTCCTTTGGTGTAGCATCTAACATTACACGTCACCTCCTACAACTTTTCCTTCTAACATAGGCTCTTTTTTCCATGGTGGAGTAACATAACTCCACGCTGGAGTATAAACACCTGCTGCTACTTCTCTTGCAAATATTACTGCTCCTTTAAAACCTGCATATGGTCCTGTATAATCATAAGAGTGTAGCTGTTTTGATAAAACTCCCATCTTTTGAATTGCATATTTTTCTTTTATTCCTGAGAAGAACATATCAGGTTTTAATTTCTTTATAATCTCTTCTGTTTCATGATGATTTAAGTCGTCTACTATTAATGTATTTTGACTCATATCTGTTTCCATACCTTGATAGAAATTAAATGGAATTCCTTGCTTTCTGAGTTCTTCAGCTCTTTCTTCTGGAATTACAACACGGTATTTTTCCTCATCCTTAGTGATTGTTAATTCAGGAATATTTTTGCTATCAGCATCAATCTTAATTGTTGGTATAACTTGTCTTCCTTCATAGTCATCACGATGAGCAAACTCAAAACCTGCCACAATTGTCTTAACCCCAAGATCATTTAATAAAAATTGATAAGTATGTGCTCTGGAACCACCAACATAAAGACAAGCTGTTTTTCCTGTAAGTTTTTGTCTGTAAAAATCCAATTCTGGCTGAATTGCAGCAACTTCTTCAGCAATAACTTCTTCAGTTCTCTTAGTAAGTTCTGGATCATCGAAGAATTTAGCCATGTCTCTTAGAGTTTCAATAACTGCATTTACACCTATGAAATTACACTTAATCCATGGAATTCCGTATTTAGTTTCCATCATTTCTGCAATGTAGTTTATAGATCTGTGACATTGTACTAAGTTAAGATCTGCTAGATGAGCATTTTGAATATTCTCAAAGCTGGCATCACCAGTAAGAGTTGCCACTATGTTATAGCCTATTTTCTTTAGGAATCTATCCATTTCCCAAGCATCTCCACCGATGTTGTACTCTCCTAATATATTTATAGAATACTTTTTGTGTTCACGAGTTCCAGTTCCGATAATATCATTCATTACAGTATTATTTGCTATATGGTGGCCTGCAGATTGTGATACACCTTTGTAACCTTCACAGCTAAATGCAAGTACTGGTATACCATAAGTTTTTCTTGCTTCTGCTGCTACAGCGTTTATATCGTCACCTATAAGACCAACTGGACATGTAGCGTATATACCTATTCCTGTAGGATGGAAAAGTTCTACCGCTTCTTTTATAGCTTCTTTTAACTTGGGAACTCCACCAAAAACTATATCGCTTTCCTGCATATCGGTACAAAATACATATTCATTAAAATTTTTACCGCCTTCTTCTGCTTTTGATTTAAATCTTCTTCCGCCCCAAGTATAGAAAGCACAACCTATTGGTCCGTGAGTTATATGCACCATATCTTTAATTGGTCCCATAACAACACCTTTACAACCTGCATAACAGCATCCTCTTGCTGTTATTATTCCTGGTACTGTTCTAGTATTGGCTTCAATAATTGGATTTGGATCTTCTTCTGTCTTTACAACCATATGTTTTTTTCTAACTTTATAAGTTTTAGCTGGATATTTTTCCAGAATTTGTTCCATTACTTGTTTCATATCACTCATTAACATTCACCTCTTCCCATTTTATATTGCAGCTGTTCCTGTTTCGCCAGTTCTTACTCTTGCAACATCTACTACATTGGTAACGAATATTTTTCCATCTCCTGGATTACCAGTACGGTTTACTTCAACAATGGTGTTTACTACATTTTGAACATCTGCATCGTCTACCAAAATTGTTATCATTCTCTTAGCAACTAATCTATGCATTTCTGTAACTTGTTCTGCAATATTTTTATCCTGTAATTTTTCCTGAAATTCTGTAGTGAAAAAGGAAAAATCCACTTTTCTTTTTCCACGTCCCATTACTTTTCTACAAGTAAATGCTGGAAATCCACTCTTTAAAAGAGCTTCTTTTGTTTTTGTAACCATATTCATTCTAATAATAGCAGTAATTTCTTTCATCTCTATGGCCTCCTTTTATAGCTCTTTTGAGTTAGAACTTATAGTGTAAGCCTCTTCTACAGGTACTACGAATATTTTTCCGTCTCCAAATGCTCCTTTTTCACCAGTTTTAGCATTTTTAATAATTATTTTAATTGCATCATCTTTATCTTCATCTTTTACTACTAGCATAATCATTTCTTTTGGTATTTCATCGTAGTAAACTTCGCCTACTTTTACCCCTCTTTGTTTTCCTCTACCTACTACATCATATTTTGTGACTGCAGGAAAACCTGCATCACATAATTCAGATAGTACAAATCCTACTTTTTCTGGTCTCAATATAGCTTTTATCATTAACATAAATTGACCTCCTTTATTCTTTGTGTTATAATGTTATTGTAAAACTTTACATAAGTATTACTTTTGTGAAGGCATATCTCTCATTCTCGCAAAATGGGGGATATTTTGTTTTTTTGACTTTATCAAAGTAACACTTCCTATTCCTATATATTAGTCAGTAAGACCATATTGCATTAATATTTCTTCTAATCTCTCCTGTGTCATTGGTTTTGGTATAACAAACATCTTATTTTCATCTATCTTTCTTGCCAATTCTCTGTATTCATCAGCTTGTTCAGTAGTTGTATCATAATCTATAACAGTTTTCTTGTTTATTTCTGCTTTTGTAACCATTGGACTTCTTGGTACAAAGTGAATTAATTGACTTCCTAATTCTTTAGCAAAAGCATCAAGTAATTCATATTCATTATCTACTTTTCTACTGTTGCAAATTATGCCACCTAATCTAACTCCACCACTATTTGCATACTTTTGAATACCCTTTGATATATTGTTTGCTGCATACAATGCCATCATTTCACCACTTGCAACTATATATATTTCTTGTGCTTTTCCTTCACGGATTGGCATAGCAAAACCACCACAAACAACGTCTCCTAATACATCATAAAATACATAATCTAAATCCTCAGTGTAAGCGCCTAATTGTTCAAGCATATTTATTGAAGTTATTATACCTCTACCAGCACATCCAACACCTGGTTCTGGACCACCGGATTCAACACATCTAATTCCACCAAAACCTGATTTTAATATTAAATCTAAATCTACATCCTCTCCTTCTTCTCTTAAAGTATCCAATACTGATTTTTGAGCTAGTCCATTTAATAATAATCTTGTTGAATCTGCTTTTGGGTCACAACCTACTACCATTATATTTTTGCCCATAGTTGCAAGTCCTGCTGTAAGATTTTGAGTTGTAGTTGATTTTCCAATTCCACCTTTTCCATAAATTGCTACCTGTCTCATTTTGAATTCCTCCTTTTATTTTCTGAATTATTTGTTTTATTTGACCTTTTTTAAAATATAACATGTTTTTCCTAGATAATCAATAACTTTTTATTAAATTATTAATTTTTTCACTATATTTTTAATAATCTATCAATTTATTTCTGTTGATTTTTACTATTTAACAATACTGAATACATTTTCAACTTATTTTTTCTTCAAATCTAATTTTTCTTACAATTTACCTTTATTTTTTAAGTAATTTCTCAAATAAATAGCGTTCTAAATAAATATTTTAGTAATATCCCTTTTTTTCCTAAAAAATTATTTTTTAATTTTCAGTAACAATTCAGATACTTATTCATATTATAGTAGTGTAGTAAATTTTATGGAGGTATTTCATGAGCGACATTAACTACAAAGACAACAATACTGAAGATATAATAGAAAATTACTCCGAGACTGATGATATAAGCAACCCTACTTATCCTATGTCTTACTGTCCTCTATGCAGATATTCAATGCCTATGGCAGATGAATATGCTGAATATGACGATCCATATGAGTATGAATATGACGAAGAAGATGATTGGGACCCAGGCTATAGACAGAGACGTCCTAGAAGACGCAGACGTAGACGTCCATATTATCCTCATCCTTATTATTATCCAAGACCATATTATCCTCGTCCTTATTATCCAAGACCACACTATCCAAGACCATATCATCCACCATATCATAGATCTATATATGAATGTGAATGTGATGAAGATTAATTAAAAGTCTCCAGCACCAGTTGAAGTATAACTGGTGCTTTTTTAATAAACCAAGTAACTGAGCTTGACCCCCTTATTCGTTGACAATATTGAGCAAATATAATATTATAACGTTGAATAAAGTAAAACTTCTTCCAATTCTTTAAAGGGGTTATAGGTGGAGATTTTTACTGAACTACAGCATAAAAAAATTACTTAAAGGAGGACCATATGCAATTTGATTTGATAAAAGAAGTTTTAACTGGTTCAATAACAGGATATATAACAAATTCTATAGCAATTAAAATGATATTTAGAGAATACGGAGTTGGTAGCTTAAAACTCGGAGGAGTAATAATAAAAACTAGAGAGGAATTTATTGATAATATAAGTACTTTAGTTGAAAGAGACATAATTAATCCAGAGACTTTAAAAGAGGAACTATCAAAGGAATCCTTTAAAAATAGCATTGTTGATTTTGTAGATGATTTTTTAAATCAATCTATTTACGAAAATACTTCTAATTTAAAGCTAAGAGAACTTAATGGTTTTAATTCCACAATAGATAAGACTGAGAATTACATGAAAATTTATCTTAATCAACACTTACCTAATATTTTTGATGATATTTGTAAGAATATATATTTAAAAGATATCCTAAATAAAAAACAGGGTGAATACATAAGTGATCAATTGTTTAAATCTATTTTGCATATATTAAACAACAGTGATTTCATTGAAGAAAATGTTAAGGATTTTTATAATGAGAATAAAAACATAAACTTTGGTGAATTCTTTGGAAATAAACTCTCGGATGTTGTAATCAAAAATCTTGAAGATATACTTAAAAACTTACATATTGACTTAAAAAATAATTTCGACAAAGACATGGATGCTGTCTTTGAGAATACCCTCAAAACTTTAGAAATAAATAAAATATTAAGTTCATTGGAAGAAAAACTTTTAGAAAAAAGTATTATAGATTTAGTAGCTAATGCAGATAATATTAAATTCTCTAAGGGTTTAATAGATAAAATAAAAGATTTTACTGTATCTGATAATGGGAAAAGGCTAATAAACAACTTCAGTAAAGAACTACACAATCTTCTAAAAAGCATTGACAAACCTGTTTTAGAGTTGCTTTCTGACGACTTAAAGAGTAATGTAGAAAGCTTTTTCAAAGATAAATTGCAATATGCTATAAAAGAGATAATACTATGGATAGAAAAAAATAAGGAGGATATAGAGGGTTTAATAGAAAAAGCAATAGATGATACTATAAGTTCTATTGATGATGGAATGAAAAAGAACGTTTTAGGTTTAGTTAGAGACAAGTTCTTAAATGACGTAGCTAAAAAATTTGATATAGTATCTAAAATCACTGATTACCTAGAACAAAATGCCGATATAGATTCTATAAGTAAAGACATAACTCTTATAATAATTAAGTATCTAAGAGAGGAGAAAATATCTGATATTATCTATAAATTAGAAAAAAACAAAGTATTTACAGCTGAGAGTCTTAGTAATGCTATAAATTATAACATTGCTAATTATATAGATTATCTACCAGAGGATTATTTTTCTAGTCTTTTAAATAAAAAGGTTGGAGATATATTTAGTATCAGTTTAGTAAAGTTTTTTGAAAATCATATTAAATATCCAGTACTTGATTTATTAAAACATAAATACATATACACAGAAAAAGCTACTAAAACAATTACTGAAGAGCTTATAAAAAATGTTAAAAATATAGACACCCTAAATTTAGGTGAACTTGTAAGCGATAATTTATTGTCTTCAAATTATGATGCTATTAAAAAATTAGTTATAAAAAATTTACATAGCAATGAAAGCAATATTATAAAATCCATTTCTACAGAGCTAGAGAAATCTATAGGTTCACTTAGCTTGTATGATAGCCTAAAGGGTAATCTAAGAGACAACTTGCTTAAGGACTTCATAGAAGAGATATCAAATAAGATAGAGCTACTTTTAAAAAATAGTAGAAATATAGATTTGAAACTGTTCTTAGACACAATAAATAGTCTAGATAATATAAAAAGTGAAGCAACAAATTTTACACTTTCGACACTGAAGAAAAACTTACCTTACATATTAAATGGGACCATAAAAAAGGCTGTTTCAAGTAATTTGCGTGAATTAAAAGATGAAGAACTCCAAACAATGATTGAAGAGTTTATGGGAAAGGAAATGAAGCCAATTACCGTAATCGGTGCACTACTTGGAGCCATAGTTGGAATTGGTATGTACTTCTTCGATAACTCTGTTACTCAGTATAATTACCTTACAGCTACACTTATTAGTGTGGCAGTTTATGCCTTTGTTGGTTGGCTTACTAACGTTCAAGCTTTAGAAATGCTTTTTAAGCCTTATTATGAAAAAAGAATACTTGGAGTTAAGATTCCTTTTACACCAGGAGTTATAGTCAGTAGAAAACCTAGGTTTGCAAAATCTATGAGTACTTTTGTAGATGAAGAACTATTAAAGAAAAACAGCATGGAAGAATTATTTAATAAGAATGCAGATATTATCCTTAACTCAATTAAAAATACAATTTCAAAGGATAATTATAAATTAGTAGTGGATTTTTTTAATAACCATTCGGAAGCAATTGCTGATAAGAGTTTCAAATATATTAAGAACTCAATCTACACTAATAAATATCAAATTGCTACTTCTTTATCTAAGCAAACAAAAACTTTAGCTCTTAGTAAAGTTGATTTCTCAAAAGTTAAAAATAGATTAGAAGAAGATATTCTACTAAGAATTAAAAATTCCAATCAGTCAGTATATGCAGCATTAGACAATCTGCTAAAAGAAGACATTGAAGTTTTCAAGATAATACCAGAGAACTTTAAAACATTAATAAAAAAGCAAATCACTGATAAAATTGAGAAAGAAATTAATAATGTAGTAACAGGCATTAATAATAAGGATAAACGAAATGAATTATTATTAATGTTATCAACTAAATATGAAGATATAGAGAATAAGTCAGTTAAAGAACTACTTGACCAAGATAACATTATAAAATATCAAGAATATATAAAAAATATTATAAGCAGTAAAATTACTTCTGAAGACACAAGACTAAAGCTTTTAAATTGGATAGAGGGTATAGCTTCTAAAGAAACTTCTAATGATAAGAAACTAGGCCAATTGTTTGGTGGATTCTTTGTGAAAATAATCGAGAATAATTTTAGTTATATAATGGACAATACCATTAAGGCTATTTTAACAGGCTTAACTGCTAACCAGAAAGTTATATCAGAAGTTGCCATTACTACTACAAAGGAAAGCTTAAACTTTATTGAATTGATGGGATATAATATGCTGGGTGGAGATGACATTGTATCTTCTGTTATAAATAATTTAATAAATGATAAATTTCCTGCATTTATTGAAAGTAAAAAAGATGAACTCAACACAGTATTAGAAAATTTCATAAACAATAAAATTTGTAATAGTACTATAGGCAATTTGAATTTATCCCTTCAACAGGGTCAGGTTTTAGAAGTTATCAATAAATTTGTTAATGACGAAAAAAATGTACAAAGATTAGATCATATGACTGTTAAAATTACTGATAGCTTATTTAATTGGATAACAGATGTTAATTTAAAAGAGTTCTTTGATATTTTGTCGATAAATAAACCTGAGGATCTAGTAAATATATTTGAAGATGAAATAGACTTTACAGCTAAAGAATTTATAACCAACATTATTGAAAAAAGGGAAACCCTATCACTTAAATATACAACCCTTATTTTCAGTGTTTTCGAAAGTATAATTTTATCTAATAAGATTAGTACATTTACAAATGGAATAGATAAAGCTTATGTGGAGAGTTTATCAGATAGATTAAGCGAATTAATTTATGGTAGTATTTCAATCAAAAATGGCACTAGTGAATTTATAAACCTTTTAGACAAAGACTTGAAAGAAAAAACATTAGAGTATTTACTGGATCTAGATGAGCTTAATAATTGTCTATCCTATTCAATAGAAAAAATCCTAGAAAATGTAGATTGGAATAAGGATACAAAAAGTGTACTAGAGTCTATATTAACAGATATTATTGGTAAGAAATTAGATATTATTGATGATGCCTCAAAGGAAGCTGTTGTAAAAATAATTCTTACTTCTGTTTTAGACTCAGCATCAAGAAACTTTTCTAATATAATTAGCTCTGTCGATTTTAGAGGAATTACAGAAAATCAAATTAAGGCTATGAGCCCTAAAGAAATTGAAGATTTATTTAATTCCTTTGCAAAGAAGTACTTTAATAAATTAAAACTATACGGTCTTGGCGGAGCAATTTTTGGATTACACTGGATTGTTGGTGTTGCCACCTTTATACTCTATGCAGGTAATAGTATAAAGAGTAAACTAAAACAATAGCCTTCATATTAATCTTATGGTATATTTTTAAACCTAAAAATTTCTTAAATAATAAAGTAGGTTCTTTGATACTTAATCTAAAGAACCTACTTTTTATTTAAGAAACTTGTACAAATTTGTCTTTAGGCATTCCACAAACCGGACAACTCCAGTTATCTGATATATTTTCAAATAAAGTTCCTGCTGAAATACCTGAGCCTAGATCTCCGACAGATGAATCATAAATATATCCACATATTGAACATTGATATTTAGGCATATCACCTGTTACCTTTATAGGTTTTTCTGTTTTATCCATACTATCATGCAAATTCATTTGTATTTTGCCACTTTTTATATCCTGATAGTACTGATATGACATTTGATCCATATCTTTAAGGACTTCTGCATTTAATACCCTACCAACAAATACTGTGTGAGTTGAAACATCTAACTCTTTCTCAACTTCTAATTCAAAATATACTGCTGCATTGTCCAAAACTATAGGAACTCCACTTTCCCCTATCTTATATGATATGCCTACAAATTTATCAGTATCCCTCCCAGATCTAAATCCAAATTGTCCTATAAATTCCATAGGAGTTTCCACAGATAGAACTGAGATGCCTATAACCTTGCTTTTGTGTATGTATTCATTAGTAAGATTTTGCTTATTAATGCTTACCGCAACCATAAGTGGATCTGACGTTATCTGAAAAACCGTGTTGGCAATCTGAGCATTTTTTTTGCCTTCAGAAACAGAACTTACAACATACAACCCATAACTTAACTTATAAAATGCTTTATTATCAATCATAAACTTATCATGCTTACATATATTATTAAATTCTGTAAGCATTCCCCTCCCCTTCATATAATAATTATTTATTCCATATTTAAAAAACTAAATTTTATAAAAATTATATCACTAAATTATAAGATAATATATAGATTATTTTAAAAATAATAATCTATATTTTAAGATATTAGTTTTCTGTAACTTTTTATTATATTCACTTCTATAATTAGAATAATGCTTTGTCGTCATTGCTTGACAATATTTGTTTGCTAGTTTATAATTTTCCTAATAAAATTTGTAAAACTTGCTCGAAAAGTATTCTTCATCTTCAAAAGTAGACTAGCATATTTACTAGTTATTTTTAAAGATGCTTTATAGCGAATATACAAAGGAGATGTCTCTATAATGGAAAATGTAAATACTCAATTTATTTTATCTTTATCAATTATCGCTTTAGGATATATAGTTAAAAAACTTAATATCATCCATGAAAAAGATGGAGAAGGCATGGCAAGAGTTATATTCAATATTACACTACCATCATTAATTATAAATACCTTTAACTCTATAATTCTTGATTTATCATTGATTTTTTTAACCATAGGAGGTTTCCTTTTCGGATTATTAATGTCTTTAATTGGTATTTATGTTTTTAAAAAAGAAGCCAAAACTATAAGAGGAACCTTGGCCATGTTAACACCAGGTTTTAATATAGGATTATTTGCCTATCCTCTTGTTGAATCAATCTGGGGAGCTAACGGTGTAAAATATTTTGGTATGTTTGATATGGGCAACGCACTAATAGTTTTTGGAGCATGTTATATAATCGCTAGCTATTTCGCTCCTGACCAAGAGCATATTAACTTTAAAATCATTATAAGAAAACTACTTACCTCTATACCCCTAATGACTTATATTGTTACGCTTACACTAAATCTATTTGGCTTTCACTATCCTTCAGCAATTATAGATATCACTAAAATAATATCAAAAGCAAATGCTCCACTATCTCTTCTTCTTTTAGGTATATATTTAAACTTTTCCTTTGATAAAAGCTATTGGAAAAACATATTTAAGATATTATCCTTAAGATATATTATTGGACTAGCTATTGGGACTGTTCTTTTCGTATTGCTACCTTTTGATTCCCTTTTTCGTTATACACTACTTATAGGTCTTATATTGCCTATTGGTTCAGCAGTTATTCCTTATGCCATACAATTTAATTATGATGAAAAACTGGTGGGAACTTTATGCAATATTACTATTATTGTAAGCTTTATTATGATATGGGCCATCATTTCACTTTTCACAACTGCTAAATAGACTAATCCTGCTTAAGATTATAGTACAAATATACTTTCAATCAGAATTGCCTTCTTTGTAAGTTAACTATACGAGTCCTCAATTACGAATTGAAATAACAAAAATAAAAGCTGGAGAGATTACTAAACAAAATCTCTCCAGCTTTTATTTCATACGAGGATTTATAGTTGAAATTTAAATTATCAGCAATATAATTTAAACTTCAGCTCTAAAACCCTATTATTAACGTACTATTTTTAATTGCTGTCTATGAGCAACAATTGATAACACATAATTAATTATAAAATACATTGATCCTATCAGGAAGAATATTGCAATAACCTGAGAAGTTTGTGCATACTGTCCCATGATAATCATTCCTTTACCTGTCAGTTCTTCAATTCCCACTACCCATACAAAGGATGTATCTTTGATTACAGTAATAAATGTTGAAACTAAAGGTGGTATCATATTACGCAAAGCTTGTGGCAGTATAATATGAATTAATGTTTTCACATAATTAAAACCTTGTGATGTTGCCGCTTCCCATTGTCCTTTATTAATTGAATTTAATCCTGCTCTAACAATTTCAGCAATAATAGCACTTGTAAATATTGTCATTGCTGTAATACCTGCATTTAGTGGCTCTAAATTGGCCATAAAACGTATTGCCAGTATAAACAAAAGAAGCGGAGTATTACGTACAAATTCAATATACGTAGTTGCTATAGGACTAATAATTTTATGATTTACAAAACGGCCTATTCCTAAAATTATTCCGAAGATTGAGCTAAATATAATAGTCATTGCTGCTAAATATAATGTAGTCCCTAATCCCTTTAATAAAAATATAAATACTTCTGGCTTAAAAACTTCACTTATCATACTCCCACCCCAGTTCTACGTTCTAATCTTGTAGCAAACCTAGCAAGAGGTAAACATAATAGTAAATAAAGCAATGCTGTTATAATATAGGCTGGTCCATAATAAAGATTATTACTTGACCATGAATCAGCTTGATACATTAAGTCTCCTCCAGCAACCATAGCCATTACTGAAGTATTTTTTATTAAGCTAACAGCTTGGTTAGTAAGCGGTGGAAATATAAGTTTTGTTGCTTGAGGCAATATAACATGCCTCATAGCTTCAATATAAGTAAATCCCTGAGAAACGGCTGATTCCATTTGACCTCTTGGAACTGCTTCAATACCACCTCTAACTACTTCTGCAATATATGCTCCATGATATATTCCTACTCCAATAACACCAACTACAAAGACTGATAGCATTATTCCAAAGTGAGGCAATACATGGTATAAAAAGTACACTTGGATTACCAATGGAGTATTTTGTATAATAGCAACATAAATTTTATTTATCCTTTTAGGAACTTTATAATTTGATGCTCCCAAAACTCCAAAAACAACACCTAATACCATTGCTAATGTCAAAGCAATAACAGAGGCTAAAACTGTTGTAATAAATCCTTGTGCAAAAATAGACCAATCACTAAAAAGTGCTTGCCACTTAAATGCTGCAAAAGGACCTGGCACTATTTAATCCCCCATTTCTGTATTAACTTATCAAGTTCACCTGATTTTTTCATTTCATTAACAGTATCATTTATAGCTTTTGCTAATTCATCATTACCTTTTTTAGATGCTATTCCGTAATCTTGTGGACTGAAACGTTGATCTATGATTACAGTAGAGTCATCTAAATATCCATTAAGAATAGCTCCATCAACTGAGAAAGCATCTACACGACCAGCGTCTAAAGCTGCTTTAATTTCTGGATAAGTTGCAAATTCTAAGAAAGTAACTTTACTTCCAATTTTATCTGCTTCTTTTTGGATAGCTTGCTTACTTGTAGCACTTTGAGCTACACCTATCTTTTTACCATTTAATCCTTTTAAATCCTGTATCCCAGCTGCTTTTTTAACCATTATCCCTACACCGTCTGTAAAGTATGCATCTGAGAAATTATAACTCTTTTTACGTTCATCTGTTACAGTAAATGTAGCTGCAATCATATCAACTTGTCCACTATCTAAAAGTGGTCCTCTTGTTTTTGCAGTCACTGCTTGTAAATCAACCTTATTTTCATCACCTAAAATCTTTTTAGCCACTGCCTTAGCGATATCAATTTCAAAACCTTCTATTTTTGAAGTTTTAGGATCTTTATATCCAAACTTTGGAACATCCACCTTAACTCCAACTTTAAGTGTTCCTCTATCCTTTATAGCTTTAATGTCAGCTCCTGAGGATTTAGCAGCATCTGTTTTTTGAGCAGTTGATCCACATCCTGTTAACATTAATCCTGTAACAAGAACTAAACTTCCTATAAGTACTTTTAACTTTTTCATATTTTTTCCCCCTCTTATGTTATCAATAAATTTTATATTTATATTTATATTTTTAATGAACTATACGACTTAAAAATAACTTAGTTCTTTCATGAGTTGGGTTAGTAAAGAAATGTTCTGGTGGTCCTTCCTCCAAAATTTCTCCCCCATCAACAAAGATTACTCTATCTGCTACTCTACGTGCAAAACCCATCTCGTGAGTTACTGCCACCATTGTAATTCCTTCACTAGCAAGATTCACCATAACATCGAGCACTTCTTGAATCATCTCAGGGTCTAATGCGGATGTAGGTTCATCAAAGAGAATAATTTGCGGCTTCATATTAAGAGCCCTAGCAATAGCCACACGCTGTTGTTGTCCACCTGAAAGCTGTGCAGGGTATGCATTGGCTTTGTCTTTTAAACCAACCCGTTCTAAATATGCCATTCCAGATTCTTCTGCTTCCTTTTTAGGGACCTTTTTTACTAAAATCGGTGCTAAGGTTACATTTTCAAGAACTGTTTTATGTGGATATAAATTAAATTGTTGAAAAACCATAGCAACAGATTGTCTCACTTTTGTAATTGGTGCCTTAGGATCTGTAATATCAATACCATCTACTATAACCTTACCTTCAGAGGGTTTTTCTAATAGATTCATACTCCTAATAAGCGTACTTTTTCCCGAACCACTAGGTCCTATTATAACTAATTTTTCACCGCTTGCTATGTTCAAGTCAATTCCCTTTAACACATGCATGTTTCCATAGTATTTATGAACACCTTCTAATCTAATCAATTCTAATCACCTTTCTATATAACAATTTTGCAAATAAAGTAATTTTAAGTTAAATGCCATATTTATAAAAAATCCTGCAATTTTCCTTCTTTATCTGATTATATTATACTGCATTATCATTCATTTTTGCAATATGATTTTTCACATTATGCAAACAAAATATTAATTTATCAATAAAATTGCATCATAATTACTAATTATTCAATACATGCTCTATTTTGCAATTGCATTCTTATTAATTTTTATTTAATTTGATTTTTTCATAATCATTTACTGATAAAACCTTATTTCTTATTTGAAACGATAATTTCTCACTCATTCATTTTATCTAATTTTAAATTAATGTAAAGATAACAATGCGACAATCAAATCATTATAAATAGCACCATTAATAACCACATTTTATCTTAATGCCCCTTAAGAATATGAAGTGTAAACTTGAATCAGATGGGGTTTGAGACCCTACCTGATTCTTAGTTGAACGAATCCAGGGACATAGCCGCTCGCAACGTACACTTTGAAGAAGATGGGAGTATTAGAGCGGGTAGTCATCGGATAAAATTAGACCTATATAAAAAAACACCACTGCCTGCAATGGTCACTTAAGCCACCTGCAGACAATGGTTTATATATGTTTATTGTTCATATATATAATCAATCAGATTAAAGCCAGTAGTTATGGAATAAATCTTACCATCCTTACTCCCTCAATTGCCTTAATTTTTTCCAGTACTCCTTCTGTTACTTCTCCTTCAACATCAATTATATTGTATCCAATGTTGCCCTTATGTCTATTTATCATATCAGAAATATTGATTTTATTTCCAGCTAATATGGTGGTTATCTGTCCAACCATGTTAGGAACATTAAGATTAGCAACTAGAAGTCTTGGATTACCCGAGTGACTAAGTTCACAATCTGGAAAATTCACTGAATTCTTTATATTCCCTCTCTCAAGGAAGTTTTTAAGCTCCTCTACTGCCATAGTTGCACAGTTTTCTTCTGATTCCGGAGTTGACGCGCCCAAATGAGGAATTGTAATAACATTCTCATTATCTAATAATTCATCATCCGGAAAATCTGTAACATAGCAACTTACTGTACCATCTTCTATTGCTTCAAGCAAATCATTGTTTACAACTAGTCCACCTCTTGCCATGTTTATTATCTTTATTCCCTTTTTCATAAGCGCAAACTTTTCTTTGTTAAGCATACCTTTTGTATTAGCATTTAGCGGAACATGAATAGTAATATAATCTGATACTGCAAGCAAGTTATCAAGATTTGTCTCCTTTTCTACGTTTCGTGAAAGTCTCCAAGCTTGATCTACAGATATGAAAGGATCATATCCTATTACTTCCATACCAAGTGCTATAGCATCATTAGCAACCATTGCACCTATAGCTCCAAGACCTATAATTCCAAGTTTTTTCCCCTTGATTTCTGGACCTTCAAAGTTAGACTTACCTTTTTCTATTAATTTTGGAACCTCTTCACCTTTTCCTTTAAGAGACTTGGCCCAACTTATTCCTTTATTAATCTTTCTTGAAGAAAGAAAAAGAGAGG
The DNA here is from genome assembly GCF_001623875.1 of Clostridium magnum DSM 2767. GTDB lineage: Bacteria > Bacillota > Clostridia > Clostridiales > Clostridiaceae > Clostridium_AM > Clostridium_AM magnum. Next base: position 324,344 of record NZ_LWAE01000003.1, read on the forward strand.
TTAAAACAAGTTCTTTAACACCATTTGCATTAGCACCAGGAGTATTAAAAACAACAATTCCCTGTTCAGAACATCTGTCTACTGGTATATTGTTAACCCCAGCACCAGCCCTTGCAATTGCTTTAATGCTTTGAGGAAGCTCACTATTAAGTAAGTTATAGCTTCTTAGTATGATTCCATCAGGATTGTCGAAATGTTCCCCAATTTCATACAAATCCTTTGACATTACATCAAGTTTTTCCTGTGAAACATTGTTGTACTTTTGAATTTTATACATTTAATTGCCCCCTAATTTAATATGTGTGTAACAAATTTCTTTCTATTTTACCACAAAACTTGAGTGTTTACAAAATTTAAATAAAAAACTTTGAAAAACTTTTTTAAAATTATGTTCATAGATTTAATTATTATTATTATTAGCTTGCTTATTGATATTTGTTTCAGTTCAATATTGCTTTGTTATTAATAATGAGTATATAATTTTAATAATATAAACTTAAGATTCTTAAAACAAATGAAGATTTGACATGTATCTCCAAACTTACTTTTAGATTAAAGGATGTGTTTTTCAAATGGAATATACTGAAGAAACTCTAGATACAATGTACATGAATATTGAAAACTTTTCAAAAGTAATAGGTTTAAAGTGGAACATACCTTCTGATATTTTAATAAACTATATTTTTGCTAATATAAGCATTGCACTAGTTGTTAACAACCAAATGATAAGGGACGTAAATAATCTATATACCTCAGATAGTTTAAAATACTATAATGCTGCTAAAAACTCTACATGTATAAATCATGTTATCATGAAACAAGGCACATTAGAGCAGGAGATTCACGCGAGAAAAGTATTAGGCATCCTTTTAGTTTCAGAGATAGATGCTAATTTAAGAAACAATATGATTAAGCTCCTTAGAAAGTATTATCCTGCAGTTTATAATTCTGTTAAAAAGCATGATAAAAGGGAGCTTGCTAAAAAATATTCTCAAATGGATAAGACAAATAGAATAATATTTTCAAGATTATACGGTGCAATATATTTCTATTTAGGAATGTATCGCTCTGCTGAGTTAGTAGATCAAGGCTTTCTCATATCAATTATTGAGGATTTAAAGCACTTTGAATTTAGTAGTTTTATAACAAGAAACATCGACGAAGAATTAAAGGGCTATAAGGATAAAATACAGGAAATTAAGACACTATTGCATAAAGAGTATGGCAAGATATATAGTTATAAGGATCTTCAAGATAGCAATAATAAGGATGTAGAGAACTTCAGGGATATATTAAAAAACTTATTCTTTGCTAATAAACTAGATCCAAATTATATTTTTTATAATTACAATTTTCTAAATATCGATGAAATAATCCTTTCCTACATAAAGAAATCCAATAATAAGCTGGATTCCAAAGCCATACTTCAAACCCTTGTAAATGGTATTTTTACAAAGTCCTTAATTGATCAATATAAAAAAGCAAGAGTCTTATACTTTGAAAATAACGAAGACACTTTACTCTTTAAAATAAACTCTCTTGAGGAAAAGCTTCATGATGTTATAGAAGAAAATACAGAACTTAAAGCCAAATTAAACTCACTTGAGCAAGAAAAAATTTTATTTAATGAAAGTTTAAATAATCAAATAAATAAAATAAGCAAAAACCATAAATCCGAATTAAATATCACACAAAATAAAATCAAGTCGTTGGAAATTCAATTATCAGAAGAACGAAAGTATAGATGTGAATTAAATGCTTTAAGAGAATATATTTTTCAAGTACAAAATGACTATATTCCAAAAGTTTCTGATAAAACATTAGAATATTATGTTACTAATAAAAAGGTGTTAATTATAGGTGGCTCTAAAAAGTGGCGAAGAAAATTTAGAGAAAAATATCCTCAAATAAGACCCCTAAATGGATTTAACGAAAATTTTGAAATTGATATTTTAAACAATACTGATTTTATATTTTTCTATACTGGTTTTATGAATCATGCAACTTATAATCGAGCTATGAGTTTTGTTAGGACAAATCAAATTCAATTCAGTTATATTGGAAAAACAAATATGAATCTTGTAGAAAAAGAAATCATTGAAGAATTTGAAAAATTACTATCAAAGTAAGTAAAAAACGGAACTTATATTTTAAAGTTCCGTTTAAAGTTGCAGTATATTCACTCTTGCGTAATATTCAATTTACTTCTTGAAAATTCCAAATGGTTTCCCAACTGGTAAGAAAACTCTTCCGAAATGTTTATTTAAAACTGAAGCTGCTGACCCATAAAATGAAAATATCGCTATACCTAGTTCTGAATATGCTGCAAGTTGATGTGTAGCATGTTCAGCTATCCCAAAAGTGCTTAATGTTAAACCTATAAATAAAAAGTCTATTAGTACAAAAATAACAAATAATACCTTATGTGTTTCCATTGCTCCAATTGTCATAAAAACACTAAAAATTAAATACCCAAGAAAAGCAAATGCAAGCTGTTTGTCATCAACAACAGCTAATTGTTTTCCAAATACGCCCATCTTAAATAACCATGAAGTCGCAACAGCCATCCAGAAGAATGCATATCCACCAAATGCAGTTGTTCCAAATGTATTTTCATGCTTTGAATCATTAATGCATGCAAATAACTGAGCAAATGCACCTAAGAAAACTGCCCATGGAATTACAAAAGATAAGCCAGTAGTAATCCCTAATTTTTGTGATGATGCTACTAAGGTAACCATGGCTAGTCCAAATAATCCTAACGCAGAAGGATCTGCACTTGCAATTTTTATAGTTTGTTTTTCATTGTTCATAAAAGTCCTCCTAAAATATTATTCCTATATACAAAAAAAATATCATAAAAACTGTATTTAGTCAATTTTTTTAAAGATAATCTGTATTTTAACAATGTTTTTTGCTATAGTTTTATTATAATTCCTTTTTATTCACTAAATCGTTTAATATATCCTAAAAATTCAAAATTTTTATAAATAATGACCGAATATATAAAAGCAGCTCTACTTATTGTTTATTTCTGTTGATGTAAATAAACAATAAATAGAGCTTGATATTAAGTATTCCTTTTCATACAAATTCCAAATAAAAGATACTGTTTGTATTAGATTTGATAATCTATGGGATATACTTTTACCTTAAATCCTGTTTCCTCTATAGGCTCGCTGTAAAATTGCAAATTTAACTGTTTAAGTTCCATACCAAACCATGGTGGAATATGATCACAAGTTATCTCTAATTCTTTAAAAACAGTATTATGAAAAAATGGCAATAGTACTTGCTTGGATGTGATTTTCTCATTATTCTCAGTAATGATTCTTAAATCAATATAATAACTCCCATCATCTCCATTTTTAATAGGCTTAAGTATAGTTTCATTATTCATAGCACTATTTTATTTATCAGAATATATTACTAAACTGATAAAACTTACCTCCTTTTCATTATTTGAGTACAAACTCTATTGTTACATATTCTTAATTTAATTGACCTTCTAACCAATCCACAAACTGTTTTGCAGTTCTAGGAGAACGTCCATTATATCTCATTTCCCATACTAGTGCCTGCTTCTTAAGCTGCTCTTTTTCTATTATTAAGCCCCTATTTCTAACCATACCTTCTACGATTTCTAAGTATTTATTTTGATCTGGAGACAAGAATGTCACTGTAATTCCAAATCTATCTGCAAGTGATAATTTTTCCTGCATTGCATCAGAACTATGTATTTCATCTTCTCTGCCACTATGGGTTTCTTTTATAAGATGTCTTCTATTTGATGTTGCATATATGATTAAATTCTTAGGTGTACTTTCTAATCCACCTTCTAAAACAGCCTTAAGGGCCGTATAATTCTCTTCGTTGTCTTCAAAGGCTAAATCATCAATGAATACAATAAACTTTAGAGAACTGTTCTTAATAGCTCTTATTACCTCAGAAAAATCAGAAACAAAAGCTTTTTGTAATTCAATAATTCTTAAACCTTGATCGCAATATTCATTTAGCAAGGCCTTTACCGTTGAGGATTTACCAGTCCCTCTATCACCATATAGGAGTATATTATTTGCTGAATTGCCTTTTAAAAAGCTAAGGGTATTTTCTACAATAATTTTACGTTCAAAATTATACTCTATTAAATCACTGATTCTTATAGGATCTGGAGCATCAATACCTTTTAATCTTCCAATGCTATTTTGTTTTTCCCATACAAATCCCTTATATTTTGCAAAGATTCCAGTTCCATTTTCTTTATAGAAATCTGCTAATTTTTCGATACATAAATTCCAGTCTTCCGATGTGTTAAATTCTTCAAATATACTATTAATTTTAGAATTACTGCTTATATAATCTTTAAAATCCCATACTGGAAGAGCCATTACTACATTAATCTCATAATCCCAATGTAGATTGGTCTCTTTTAAATAGCTTTTTATATCCTCCGCTGAAAGTGATGCAATCCTTTGAAGGCATAATAAATCGTTAACCACAGCATTTTTTATACAATTATTTATACTACTAAATTCTTTTATCTCAGCTGCTTTTGAAAATACGTTAGTATCAAAGAGAATACAGTTTATTATGTAGCTTTTAAATGTATTTGTAGAATTGCTATTTATTAAGCAATAATAAAAATCATTATATTTATTGATAATAGTACTAATCTCTTTTTCCTGACTTAATAGATATGTAAGTAAACCATTAAGCTCATTTAACACCTTATCTTGTAATAGCCCCCTATAAGTGCTTAAAGAATCTAATGCAATTTTTGCATTAATTATTTTGTTTTTAGTCATAAAAACCACCCCAATTTTTCTTTTAGTTAAATATATCAATTTGTGTGTATATTTTTAAAATTATAACATACTTTTTCTAAATTGATAATAGAGGTATCTTATTGTCTGAACTTGAGATTGAGTTTTTCTAATAGATTAGCTAAAAAAATCAAAGACTGATTTTACTAATTTGTATAATCGGCCTTTAGATATTAATATTATTGAATTTGAGTCTGTTCTTTTTCTTTTATATCAGAAAGTTGACCTACTAAAAAGATAGGTCAACTTTCTGTTCTGTTTATCTATAATTATGATAATGCTAATCTTATACTTTCAGTAATTATATTACCCAGTAATTGCTATGAAATATTACTCTTCTATAAGTTTCTAAGCTAAGCCATTTATTCAAGAACTCTATTTCATTTTCTTCATTCATTTTCTTATATTCATTTAAGAACTCTGAAATTTCCTCAGCTGAGTTCACCTTTACAGCAAAACCTCTGCCGTTAACAACTGGCACTCCTGCATATTCATATCCGTCAATTGATTGAATATCAATAATTTTCTTATCACGAACTTTGATAGCTACCCAGTCACGAAGAACTAAAATATCAATATTTTCTGGATACTTATAGCTCTCACCTTTAACTGGAATTTCATCTCCCACTGTATAGGTATGTCCTATTGACTTATACTTTGATAGAGATAAACTTTCTGTGTTATAATAAAACTCTTCAAAAATATCTCCTCTTGCTTGTAGATCATTATACTCAAAAGCAACGTTATCCTTCTTGTTTTCGCTATTGAATATATCTTCTACAACACCGCAGGCTGATGTCATATTAGTAATACGATCGATTAATATAAGTTCTCCAAGAGTTTTATGAACATTAAACTTATCAACTACAATCTTTTGAGAAAGTGAAATATCACAAACTGCTATTTCATTTTTCTTTAAAAATCCGGTTGCTAAATGCTCTCCAGTATTTACATCAATTTTATATTTTACTTCTGTAACAACACCTGGCAGCATCTTTGTTCCAATCTTTACAAAGTAATCCTTACCTGGAGTTAACTCAGAATCATCCATCCAAAGAATTGTTGCAGTAATTAAATTGCTAGCTACAAGCTTTGTATCCTTTGTAAGTACACATCCTCTAGATACATCCACTTCCTTATTAAGCTGTATTGTGACAGGTTGATCTTTTCCTGCACTTTCTACATTCTTATCTGTTAAATGAATGCTTTTAACTAATGCTTTTTCATTGCTTGGAAGTGTTGTTATTTCATCTCCTACTGCAATACTACCAGCTTCAATCTGTCCTTGAAAACCTCTGAAGGTATGATTTGGTCTACATACTCTCTGCACTGGCATATAGAAACCTTCTTCCTCAGAAGTACTTTCAACATCTACATTTTCAAGATAAGTTAAAATAGGTTCTCCTGTATACCATGGTATATTTTCTGACTTCTTCGTAACATTATCTCCTTCTGTAGCAGATACAGGAATAATTGCAATATTTTCTAATGAGAGTTCTTTCTCTAATTCCTTAATTTGTTCTTCAATTTTTAGGAATCTTTCCTGATCAAATCCTATTAAATCCATCTTATTCACAGCAAATACAAGATGTTTGATACCCATTAAAGAACAAATTCTTGCATGTCTTCTTGTTTGAACAAGCACCCCTTGTTTTGCATCAATAAGTATAATGGCAAGATCTGCAAAGGATGCACCAACTGCCATATTTCTAGTATACTCTTCGTGACCTGGTGTATCAGCTACGATAAAGCTTCGTCTATCTGTTGTAAAATAACGATATGCAACATCGATGGTAATACCCTGTTCACGCTCTGCCATAAGACCATCCAATAATAAAGAATAATCAATGGCTCCCTCACGGCTACCAACCTTGCTATCTAACTCCAAAGCCTTTTCCTGATCTGCAAATAGAAGCTTTGCATCATATAAAATATGTCCTATAAGAGTGGATTTTCCGTCATCCACACTACCACATGTTATAAACTTTAATAAGCTCTTCATATTAGAAATACCCCTCTCTCTTTCTTCTCTCCATGCTGCCCACTTCTTCAGTATCAATAACACGGGTGGTTCTCTCAGATGATACTGCACTCAATGTTTCTTCAATTATCTCATCTAAAGTTACAGCATCTGACTCCATACCTCCTGTAAGAGGATAACATCCTAAAGTTCTAAAACGAACTTTTTTGTGTTCAACCTTCTCTCCTGGTAATAACTTCATTCTATCATCGTCTACCATAATAATATTGCCATCTCTATACACTACTGGACGTACTTTTGCAGAATATAATGATACAATATCAATATTTTCCCTTTTAATATATTGCCAAATATCTCTTTCAGTCCAGTTTGAAATAGGGAACACTCTCATGCTCTCGCCTTTATGAATTCTAGTGTTATACAGTTTCCACATTTCTGGTCTCTGATTTTTAGGATCCCATGCTTGCGCCTCATTACGGAAAGAAAAAATTCTTTCCTTTGCACGTGACTTTTCTTCATCACGACGTCCTCCGCCGAAGGCTGCAGTAAATCCATATTTTTTTAGCCCTTGTTTTAAAGCCTGTGTCTTCAGAATATCTGTATAAGCTGACCCATGATCAAAGGGATTAATTCCTTGTTTTAAAGCCTCTTCATTACTATGAACGATCATTTCTATTCCCAATTCTTTTGCTCTTCTGTCACGAAACTCTGTCATTTCTTTAAACTTCCATGTAGTGTCTATGTGCATGAAAGGAAATGGTGGTTTCTCCGGATAAAATGCTTTCATAGCAAGGTGTAACATAACAGAACTGTCTTTTCCTATTGAATATAACATTACTGGTTTTTCACATTCAGCAGCTACTTCGCGAATAATATATATTGCTTCTGCTTCTAATTTATCAAGATGTGATAATTCACTCATTATTAATTCCTCCTATTTTTGCAGACTTTGCTTATTATATAACTTATAAATATACTGTCTAACATTTTTAAAGTTTTATTTGCCTATGATTTTTTACAATTCCACATGGCTAAAGCCTTTTTTAATATTTATTGGAATCCTTGCGGTTTACATCAATGGTCTGTACAGATCCATTACTTTTTTCAATATTCCAATGGACAATATCCCCTTCCGTATCAACAGTCAGGCGGCTTCCTCTTCCTCCAATATCTGCTCCTAAGAAGAATGAAATTGCACACTTTTTACACTCTTTTATACAAGAACTGCAACCCCAGCAGTCTTTTGGATATTTTATATAGGCTTTTCCATCCTTATCTAACTTTATAAGACTTCCTGGGCAGACTGACAAACATTTTTTACAGCCCACACATTTATCTTTATTAATTGATATGCTCATATGTTTCACCTCTTCCTACTAAATCTCTGAATAAGATAGTAAGTTTTCCATCCACAATCTTTGAATTAACATACTTGAGCCATTCATCACTCTTCTTTGGATAATCCAAATTCTCTGCAAAACTATGCCACCTAGTTTCTTTTCTTGCCCTTAAATGAGCAATTACCGACTTACAAAGAGTTAATCTTTCTTTTAGTTCATATACAAACATCAATTCATGCATATCTCCTGCATGAAGATTATTGCTTAGCTCTATAATCTGTTCAATTTTTTCATCTGCTAGTGCAAGCTGTTTTTCGTTAAATTGATAATTAGTTCCAATTCCTCCTGCATAGGCATCCATTACCTTCTGCATAGCTTCCTCTAGTTCTTCAGCAGAAAACATAGTGTTTTCCAAATTTAATACCTTTTCCACTTCTTCTCTCTTTGACTTAATTAATAAGTCTTGCTCTGTCTGTGATAAAATAACAGTATTATGTTTATTCTTTTCTATCCCTTCTACTGCAGCCTTTGCAGCAATTTCACCCTCTACTAATGCACCTGTTACATATTTTTGTGGACAGCCACCAGCCACATCGCCTGCAGCGAAAAGGCCTTTAATTGTGGTTTCTCTTTTCGTATCAACCCAATATCCACTTGCAGTGTGACCACCTACTATATATGGCTCTGTTCCTTCGATCTCTACATTTTGTTCACTTGGATTTTTGCCTGCCTCTACCCACTTAAGAGTTTGACTCGGCGCCATATTCAAGTATGCTTTTTTAAGTTCTTCATCCTGTGCAGCACTAATTCCCTCTGTTCTTAAGTAACAAGGTCCTCTTCCATCTTGATTTTCCTTTACTGTTCCATAAACTCTTTCAGAAGTAGTAAGACCATATTTTGTCTCATAAACCTCTCCTTTTGAGTTTATCTGCTTTGCCCCTACTCCCTGTGCGATAGTTCCAGTAGGTGCTATTGTGTCCTTACATCTTAATGCAATAAATCGCATTTCAAAAGTAGTCATCTCCGCACCAGCACGGATTCCCATAGCATAACCTGCCCCAGTATTAAAAGGAGGATACCACATCTTGTGTCTAGAAACCCCCGGGTTATTAGGTCTGTACAACCCTGCTGCACCACCAGTGGCACATATCACTTTTTTTGCTCTGATTTCATAAAGAGTTTCCTCTTCTACGCCAACTGCAAAGGCTCCTAGTATCTGGTTGTCTTTTACAATATAATCAATTACATTCACTTGATTCATAACTGTTACATCAGAAAGAGCTTTCACTGCATCTGCTAAAATAGGTTTTATATTTTCTCCGTTTATTTTAATATTTCTGTTTCCTCTAGCTACGTAATCGCCATTTTCATCCTTTAAAATAACAAGGCCTAAGTCTTCCATCTTTTTTGTTACTCTGTTTAGTCCTTCAGACATAGTAAGAAGCAAATCTTCTCTTACAATGTTATCGGCATCCTTTTTGGCATAATCTACATAATCTTGAGGTGTTCTGCCTTTTACAATGTAAGCATTAATTGCGTTAACTCCAGCTGCCAGACAGCCGCTTCTCTTGATGTTTGCTTTTTCAACAATTAATACAGAAGCATCTGAATGTTCCCTTATGGTTAGGGCAGCATAACATCCTGCTGTGCCTCCGCCAATAATTAATATATCTGTTTCTAACTGTTTTACTTGTATTTTCTTTTTCATATGGCACTCCTTTTCAGATAAATATTACTAAATATCGATTAGATTTAAAATAACTCTTATTACGCCTTTCCAAATCCATATTTACGATTTATCGCAGATTCTATTTTTTCAAATACTAACTTATCAATTAAAAATCCTAGTAAAAGAATCACTACCATTATTGCAACAATTTGATTTATATCGTTGTATTTCTTACCTTCAGTTAATATTTGTCCTAGACCATTCATTGAAGAAGCTATCATTTCCCCTGCTATTAGGCCTCTCCATGCAAATGCCCAACCTTGTCTTACTCCTGCCAAGATCACGGGAATAGACTCTGGAAAAATCACTTCCTTATATAGAGCAAACCCTCTAGCTCCTGCCATTTCTGCAACTCTAATATATAAAGGTGTAAAATTTTTGATGCCACTTTCTATTGCCATTGACACTGCAAAAACTGACCCTATAATTATTACAAATAATATAGCTTTTTCATTTAGCCCAAACCATAAAACTGCAAAAGGTACCCAGCACACATTAGGCATACTTTGTAGGCCTCCAATAAACTTACCTAAACTGTCTCTGGTGTTTTTCAGCTTTACCATAAGAAGTCCTATAAGTGATCCCAGAATAAGAGATATTATAAAACCTGCTACAAGTCTCCTTAAGCTTATAAGTACTGCAACTATTAAGGTATTATTTGCTGTAAGTTTAAGAAGGCTTTTATAGACATTGACCGGCGATGGAAAGCTACCTAGCTTAGAGGCCAATACCCATATTACTATCATTATCGTATAGAATAGAATCTTGTTCCAGATCCCATCCTTCATCGAACTCTGCTCTTGCAACTTCTTCCACCTCCTTTTTAAATTCTTTCATAATTGATGAAACCATATAGGTTACATCAACGTTGTCTATCCTTCTAGGTCTCGCTAACTGTATTCTAAATTCTTTCTTTTCAGAATCTGGACTTGCTGGCATTAAAATAACTCTATCAGCCAAAAGTACTGCTTCTTCAATACTATGAGTTATAAATACTATAGTCTTTTTAGTATTCCACCATATTTTCTGAGTTTCTGTTCGAAGGATATCCCTTGTTTGACTATCAAGAGCTGAAAAAGGTTCGTCCATAAGAAGTATGTTCGAATCTAAGCAAAGTGCTCTAGCAATAGATACCCTTTGCTTCATTCCTCCGGAAAGTTCACTAATAAAAGCGTCCTTAAACTTAGTAAGATTCATCATTTTTAAGTATTTAAGAGCCTTTTCTCTTCTTTCATTTTTAGGAACTCCAGCTACCTTCATTCCGAATTCCACATTATCTATAACTTTTAACCATGGAAAAAGTGCGTTTTCTTGGAATACCACAGCTCTATCTGGTCCTGGTGAACTTACTTCTTTTCCATCCAAAACAACTCTTCCACTGCTAGGTTTTTCAAACCCAGCTATAATATTCAAAAGAGTAGATTTACCACAGCCTGAAGGACCTAAAACACATACAAATTCTCCGTCATTTACGGTTAAATCTATGCTTCTAAGTATTTCTAGCTCTGTATTATCTTTTTTATATTTTTTACTTATGCCTTCGATTACTAAACTCAAGGCCCATCCCCCTCTTCAATATTTGTTTAATTCCACTTTACATAGTATCTATAAAAGTACTCTAGAAATAAATTTATTTGTCTTTGATATGTTTTCTGGTTCTTGGATAATCCCCTTAAATTTATTTACCTACTGAGAACTTGTCCTCCGAATCGAAATCATAATATAAGCCAGGATTCTCGCTGAAGCTTTCTAAAGTAGCATACTTACTTATTAAAGCTTTTACTTCCGAGGATTTATTTTTTATAAATTCTTCAAAGTCCACATATCCTGACTCTCTTTTTAAAAGGGCTAATTCTAATAAAAATTTAGAAATTTTCTTAGCTGGAATGTCTCCATATACTTCTCCAAGCTTTGCTACACCAGCTCCTACTTTTCCTCCAAAGGACACAGCATAAGTTGGGATAAGGCCATCTTCAGTACGTTTTGCTTTTCCACTGAATCCAATTAAGCCTTTTTGATGTTGTCCACAAGAGTTCGGACATCCTGATATAAACACTCTTGGTAATTCACCTTCTAGTCTTTCTTCATGCTTCTTAAAGTTTTCATTTATATCAATTAGAAGTCCCTGTGAGTTACAAATACCTAAATTGCAAATTCTTGGTCCTGCACAAGTAATTGAGTTATCAAAATTATTGTTTGAGGAAAACTTAGAAACTATATCCGCTAAGGTCTGTAAGTCTTTTTCTTTTAAGTCTCTCACAAATACTCCTTGAGTAAGTGTTAATCTTATAGATACTTCATAATCTAAATCAGTTAGGAAATTCAAAATCTCATCTAAATTATTAGTACTGATATTACCGTTTTGCGGGTGAATATATAAAGAGTAGTATCCCTCTTGTTTTTGTGGTACCACTATATTTTTATATTTCTCATCAACTGTAACTTTTTTATCTTCAATCCCCTTTTCTTGTTCTTCCTTTAACTCTATCTTAACATCTAGTTTTTGTTCACTTTTCACTTTTGCAAGTTGATTTTTAAATAATTCAATAAAGGCTTCTTCACCTAATCTGTGTACTACAAATCTTAGTCTAGCCTTGTGTCTGTTAATTCTATCTCCTTCTTTTTCAAATACTTCCTTCATTGCCTGTACATAGTATACTACCTCACTAGCTTCGATGAAGTCTGATAAAGTTAGAGCTGCTCTGGCTCTTCCACCTAAACCACCGCCGCCATATACTTCAAATCCTTTTTTACCATCAACTATTTTAGCAATAAAGCCTATATCAGATATAGTAGCATTAGCAGTATCTTCAGGACTATTAGAAAAAGCCACTTTAAATTTTCTTGGAAGACTCATATTAGCCGGATCACTCATAAGATGATTTGTAACTTCCTTAACATATGGTGTTACATCAAAGATATCATCTTCAGATACTCCTGAAAGTGGAGAACAAGCTACATTTCTTACAGTATTTCCACCTGCTCCTTTTGTAGTTAATCCAACTTTTATTAAATCTTCTAATACATTATTTAGATCATCAATTTCCACTGAATGAAACTGAACATCTTGCCTTGTTGTAAAGTGTATTCTATTTTTAGCGTATTTTTTAGCAATTTCACTTATAGCCTTAAATTGATCTAATGTTACAGTTCCTCCTGGGTTTCTTGGTCTCACCATATATGTACCAGTCAATCTCTCCTCATAAATTCCCATAGATGCACCAAAAGGTTTAAAGGCCTCTAACTTTCCTTCTTTATACAGTTGTAAGTTTTCTCTAAAGTTCTCTATACTTTGTTGTATTTGTTCTGTAATCTCTATCATTATTTTTCCCCTTTCAAAATCTAAACTAAATATATTATTAATATTTTGCTGAAGAACCTATAATAAAAAGCTGTTTTCCTTGTATAAGAAAAACAGCCTAAAATTTAAGTTCAAATTAATTTATCTTAAATTCAACCTTTTTCTTATCTTCCAGAATAAATAATATTCTGCAGGAATTGACACCGCTACATTCGAATGAGAATGCCGGTTGTCGGGCTTCATAGGGCCAGTCCCTCCACCACTCTTGATAATCAAATCCTAGTATTTTAATATGTTATATATGATATATTGGATATATATGAATTATAATTGTCTGCCATTGATTTGTCAATAGACTTTTTAAAACATTTATAGTTTAATGAAATTTCTTGACAATATTCGCATACTAGTTTATAATTCTTCTGATAATTTATCCGATAACTAACTGCCACTAATTTGCCATTTCTATAAGAACTGGGGAATTAAAACTCTAATTTACTTTAGTAAATAGAGTTGTTGTACATATCTAAGTGGCACTAAGTTCCTGGATTCGTTTAACTAAGAATTAGATGTGAAACTCTCATCTAATTCAAGTTTCACATCATAAAACTTATCTGAAACATAGGAATTTAATTGTTTCATTAACTTTATTAAGGAAGTGTTAAATTATGGATGTTTATTTTGATAATAGTGCCACTACAAGGGTTTACGATGAAGTTATAGATATCATGAGTGATATAATGAAAAATTATTATGGTAATCCCTCTTCTGCTCACTCACTTGGGGTGAAGGCAGAAGGAAAATTAAAAGAGAGCAGAAAAATTTTTGCAGATATATTAAATTGCAGCGAAGGAGAAATAATTTTTACCTCAGGGGGTAGCGAAAGTAATAACTTTTTAATAAAGGGATTTATAAGACCAGGACTTCATATGATTACTACTAGAATTGAACATCCAAGTGTAGCAGGCGTATATAGCTACTTGGAGAAGCAAGGCATAGAAGTTACCTATCTAGATGTCAATAAGTACGGTCAAATCAACTTAGAACAACTAAAGCAATCCATAAAAAAAGAAACTGCACTTGTAAGCATTATGCATGTGAACAATGAATTTGGTGCTATTCAAAATCTAGAGGCGATAGGAATATTAATAAAAGAAAATAGCAGCAGAGCAAAATTCCATGTTGACGCAGTGCAAAGCTTTGGCAAACTAAAAATAGATGTACAGAAATATAAAATAGACTTGCTTTCAGCCAGTGGACATAAAATTCATGGACCAAGAGGTATTGGATTTGCTTATGTTAGAAAGGACTTAAGGCCTGAGCCTCTGATACATGGAGGTGGCCAGGAAAGTAACTTCAGATCTGGTACAGAAAATTTAGCTGCTATTTGTGGATTTGCTTTTGCAGCTAATAAAATATATAAAAATCTTGAAGAAAACTATAAAAAGATACATAATCTTAAAGAATATTTTATCCAAAGATTATCATCAATAGATAATGTATTGATTAATAGTCCTTCTCAGCCTGAGTTTATACCAAACATATTAAATGTATCTTTTCCGGGAGTAAAAGGAGAAGTTTTAATTCATGCTTTGGAGGATAAAGGTATATTTGCTTCTACAGGTTCTGCCTGTTCTTCAAAAAAACTTAGTCATAGTTCCCTACTTCCACTGATAGGTCTAAGTAAAAAAGAGGCTGAGGGTACTATAAGATTTAGTTTTAATGAATTAAATACTGAAGAAGAAGTAAACTATGTTATTGAGAACCTAAATAAATCATTAACATTTTTAAGGAGATTGAGTAAATGAAAGAGCTTCTAATGGTTAAATATGCACCTGAAATTTTTTTAAAGGGATTAAATAAAGGCAGTTTTGAAAGAAAATTAAAAAAGAATATAGAAAAAGTTTTAGCAGATGTGAAGTATGAATTAATAACAGATTCTGGACGATGGTTCATATATTCTGAGAACTTAGAAAAGGTAGTTGAAAAGGTAAAAAAAGTATTTGGTATTGCAGAGGTATGTGTTGTATCGCAAATTGAAAGAGATTTCAATTTAATTTGTGAAGAGGCCCTTAGACAGATTTCTGACAGTGGATACAAAACTTTCAAAGTAGAAACTAACAGAGCTAACAAAAGCTTTCCTGGTACATCACAAGAAATAAGCTCAAAGCTTGGAGCCTATATTCTTAGTAACATTGAGAATATACAAGTGGATGTACATAATCCTGAATGTATATTAAACGTAGAAATAAGGGAAGATGCATATGTATATTCAAAAAGAAATAAAGCAGTAGGCGGAATGCCTTACGAGACTAACGGAAGTACCCTTCTACTGTTGTCTGGTGGTATCGACTCTCCTGTAGCAGGTTACTTAATGGCTAGAAGAGGCGTAAAAATAAATGCAGTCTACTTCCATAGTCATCCATATACCTCTGAAAGAGCAAAAGATAAAGTTAAAGAACTAGCAAGATTATTGAAAGAATATACTGGTTCCTTGAGATTATTTATCGTTCCTTTTACTGACATTCAGATGGAGATAATTGAGAAATGTCCTGATGATGAGCTTACTATTATTATGAGAAGATTCATGGCGGCTATAGCCAACAACCTTGCAGAAAAACATAAAATTCAATCTCTAACTACCGGTGAAAGCATTGGTCAGGTTGCTAGCCAAACTATGGAAGGTCTTGTTGTAAGTTCAGATGCAGCGAGTATTCCTATTTTCAGACCTCTTATAGCAATGGATAAAGTTGATATTATGGATATAGCAAGACAAATTGGTACTTATGAGACTTCCATCCTTCCTTATGAGGATTGCTGCACTATATTTGTGCCAAAACATCCTAAGACAAAACCTATATTAGGACTTATAAAGAATTCTGAATCCAAATTAGATGTAGAAAAACTTATTAATGATTCTGTTGAAAATGCTGAAATAATTGATATTTAGACATATCAGTTAATTGTATACTACACATTACAAAAGCCTGTATTCTAATTAAAAGAATACAGGCTTTTTATTTGTATAACAAGTTTTACAAAGTATTAATTATTATGGAAGATTACTATATTCTAAACTTTAAATCTATGAGCCATTTGAGTAAGCTTCTCTGATAATTCTGAAGTACTTTGGGCTTGTTTTGCAACCTCTTCTGCTGCTGCAGTTGCTTGAGATATACTTCCCAATATTTCTTCTGAATTTCCCACTGACTGCTGTGTTGTTGCAGATACACTCATTATTGAAGCATTCATCTCTGATACACTATTTGAAATTGTATTTGATGATAGTGACATCTCTTTTGACATTTGACTTAGAAATTCTGCATCTTGCTGATATTGCTGTCCTACTGACTTTAACATTTCATAGTCTGGTTTAACCTGAATATCTACAAATTTTAATACATCATTGCTATTAACCACCAAGTTTTTAATAGCATCTCTCACATCTACTATTGTTTTTCTTATTTTTGTTACTGCATCTGCAGATTGTTCTGCTAATTTTCTTACTTCTTCAGCTACTACGGCAAATCCCTTGCCTGCTTCACCTGCTCTAGCAGCCTCTATTGAAGCATTAAGTGCTAATAAATTAGTCTGTTCCGCTATTTCGCCTATAACTTCAGCCATTTTACCTATTTCTACTACTATTTTTGTATCATATATTGCCTTCTTAATCTTGGCTTCCTTTTCCTCATAAAGCTTTGTCGCAGTAATTGATGATTCCTCTGCTTTATTCTTTACGTTTATTGCTCGTTCCATAATTTTTGTAGAAGCCTTGTCCCCATTTACAGCTCTGTCCGCCAACTTATTTGTAAGCTCCCCTATTTCTTCTGATGTTTCACTTAACCCTTCTGTTGAAGAACTTAACTCTGTATTCCCTTGAACAATTCCCTGAGTAGATTGCTTTATATTTTCCATTGTTGCAGAAACTTCTTCCATAGTAGCCGTAAGCTCTTCACTTGCCGCACTCATGTCCTGCATTCCATTTATAAGTTCTGAAACAAGCTCTCTCATATTGCTTGTAGCAACATTTAAAGATCTTCCCATTTGTCCAATTTCATCTTCGGTTGTTATCTTTACTTCTTGTGTTAAATCTCCTTGAGCCAAGTTCTCAGCATAACTTGTTATATCAGATATTCTCCTTTTAAGCCATTTTGTAAATACAAAACCTAGTATAGTCATAATTAAAGCTACAATTACAATAATTGCAGTATATAATTTAGTAGTACTTTCGAAAACTTCACCGCTTGAATTAAAACTATTCTCAGCAGATTTAACATTGTCTTCTATTAACATATTTATGCTATCATCTAACTCTTCTTTTAATGGAAAATATTCTCCATTATATAACTTAATAGCTTCTTCATAATTCCCCTCTTTGGCACTGCTTACTATTTTTTCTCTTACATCTCTGTATTTAGTTAGTATTATTTTTGCTTTACCATAATATTCCTCTTCCTTTTGACTTGAATGTGGTATTTTCTCATATTCACTAAGAAGCTGATTATTAGTATCAGTAATCTTTTTTAATTCTTCTTCCGTACTGATAACATCATATTTAAAATTACTATTAATAATGTGTTCCATATTCCTTAGTGTTTTGTTAACATTGCTTTGAAAAGGATATAATTTTTCTAAGGCTAGCAAATTAACATTGTAAATTTTTTCCGCATTATTATTCATGGTATTCATATTTAACAAGCTAACAATACCTACAAGGATTAAAAATAATACACTAATTGTAATTGTTGCAAATAATTTTTGAGATATTTTCATTTTTTTTAACACCATTAACCACCCGTCTCCATATAAATTGTTTAAATTTATCATATTATAATCATATTATAACTTATTTTGTAGAATTTTTCTATAAAACACAACATCTTCTGGACAAGTGACTAACTAAAATCATTTCTCTTCAACATTCGGTACTTATGAATATTTTAATATTATAAGAAAATTAAGTTAAGGATCATAACTATACAAAATAAATATCAGAGAATTCGATTTTAGTTTTTTCTACATTACCATTTATTCCACTATTTTCATGATTGTATGTATTAGAGTCGTTTTCTATAAGCCTAATAGGTAGCCTAATTATGAATTCACTTCCAATACCCAGTTCACTTATTACACTAATTTCGCCTTCATGCATTTTCACCAGGGATTTTACAAGAGATAAACCAATTCCACTGCCCTCTGCATGTCTTCTAAATGAAGCATCTACTTGTGTAAATGTATCAAAGATTTTTTCAAGCATATCCTCTGGAATACCTACTCCTGTATCTTTTACTGAAATTAGTAAATGTTCCTCTTTCTCGTATATATTTACATTTATTCTTCCTCCAGCCTTCGTAAATTTAAGTGAGTTTGACAATAGATTTAACATGATTCTTTCAAGTTTTTCTGAATCAAATGCAGCTATTTTTTCCTCTATCTCCGTGTCAAAAACAATATCAATATTTTTTAGGCTTGCATATTCAACTACAGATAAAGTAATATCTTCAATGACTTTTATAATATTATCATTTTTTAAATTTAAACAAAAAAAACCTAATTCTATTTTATTCATATCTATTACATTATTAATCAGCCTAATCAATCTAAAGCAATTTTGCTTCATTATATTTGAATATTTAAAAAATGCTCCAGCCATAGGCATAGTTGAACTATCCATATGAGAACTTTCTAATAGCTGCAAAGAACTATATATAATATTAATTGGTGTCTTTAATTCATGAGATATAATTGAAAAAAGCTGGGTTTTTAAATTATTATATTTATTAGATTCTTCTAATAATAAATTTTTCTTTATTACCTCAATCTCTAAATTTTTAGATATTTTCTTCAGTTTTAATTCCTCATAGCCTATTTTTGACAGAGCATTTGCAATTATAAATAACACCTCTGCTGCAGCTTTTACATTTTTTTCTGCAACAATTTTCACTTTTTTTAATGCTTCTATGCATTCACCTTCATTGACCCCTATTTCTTCTGCAATTTTCTTGAACTCTGAGTCTATAGGAGGTAATGTTAATATTTGTCCACCTAAAATTGTTCCTATTTGTTTTCCATCCACTAATATAGGTGCTGCAAAATCAATTAATCCTGCATGACATTTATATATGTACGGTTTTCCACGTTTTGCAGCTTCTTCCCCACCTTTTCTATGAGATTCAGCGCATCTATTCTCGCCTACGAGGGTAGCATGCATAAAATTCATACAAAAATCTGTATAAGCGCTAGGTCTAGTTACTGGATTTCCATTAATATCTACAGTTACACTAGCAATATTCATGCTCTCTGCAAAGTTATCCTGAAAGTTTTGCAGTACATTGATATCGATAACATCCTTTATTTCAAGTGAATCTACATCGATGTAGCTATTAGAATTTATAGTCATAGTTTTAGCTCCTCCATGCTTTTATTATACTTTCACAAGGTTCTCCAAAATAATTGTTATTTATCCTAAAATCACCAAATTATATGTAATTATTTTACACTAAATTTCCAATAACTACAATCCATTTTGCGCGATTAAAATTAATTATTTATTTTAATCACGCAAAATGGATGTCTAAAATGAATTCTAATGAAAGATTTGAACTTTAATTTTCATAATTAAAAGAAGCACAATGAATTTCAATTATATTCATTGTGCTTTTACTGTATTATATTCTGTTCATTAACTTCAACATTCCATAGATAATGCTTTGTGGCGACGGTGGACATCCTGGTATTACAAGATCTACAGGAATTATTTTATTTAAGCTCTCATAATTTCCGTATCCCTCTTTAAATACTCCTCCGTTATGAGCACAGCTTCCTACAGCAATAACAATTCTTGGCTCTGGCATAGCATAATAGGTTTTAAGTAATGCCTCTTTCATATTAATTGAAACAGGCCCCGTAACCACAATTCCATCACAATGTCTTGGAGATGCTGCAAAGTTAATACCATATCTTGATAATGAATAATAGTTATTTTGCGATGCTGAAAGTTCAAGCATACAAGCATTACAGGAGCCTGTATCAACAGACCTTAACATAAGTGATCTGCTAAATCTTTTATAAATCTTTTTTTTAAGCTCATCCCCTTCAGCCGCCATTTCTGCAAGTTTGTAATCACTGCTCATAGTTAGTGCCTTAGAAGTACAGTTATCTATGCATTCTCTACAATATATACATTTTTTATTATCTATACTTATCTTATCCGTAAATTTAATAGCATCTGTTATACACTCTTTTACACAGTCTCTACAGCCTGTGCACTTATTTTCATCAACAATAATTTTTCCATAGGAATTACTGTTATTATTGAGAGGGTTTTTAATAGTTTCACTTCTATATTTAAATCTATCTATTAAAATTTTCATATCCATACCTACCTATCATTTTCAGAATATGACATATTAAAACTCTTATTACATAGAGGAAAATCAGGAACGATCTCACCTAAAACTGCATAAGTTAGCCCTTTCCAATTTGTAAAAGAAGGGGTTTTAAGATAAACTCTATCAAATTCGTTATTCTCCCCTACCTTTCCATATACAATTAACTCTCCCTTTACTGTTTCAACCACTGCAAAACCTTCTTTTCCTTCTTCAATACGAATTTTTTCTCTACTTTTCTTTATGTCATCATTTATACTATCTAAAGATTCCCTTATAAATTTAAAGGCATCCCTTATTTCTTCAAGCTTTAGGCTGTATCTTTCAAATACTCCCCCTAGCTTTTTAAAATTTGTACTCTTTTTTATTTCTTTATATATTTCATAAGGAAAACTTCTTCTAACATCATAATGAATTTCAGATGCTCTTCCCACAACACCAGTCATATTAAGATGCTTTGCTATTTTATTTTCTACAATGCCTGTATGCTCAACTCTATCTAAGAAGGATACTGAACCTAAAGTTATGTCTACTATCTCATTAAATCTCTTTTCAACAGTTTTAACTGTTTCAAGAATATCAATTTTATTGCCCTTAGTAAAATTGATATTAGTTCCACAGGGAATTATTGAATTTCTTAAAAATCTACTTCCTGTAATTCTCTCACAGAGCTGATGTATAATCTCTGACAAATAACCAAACTTTTTTGCTGGATAACTAAAGCCAATATCAACACATATACCAGCTACATCATCAAGAAAATTATAAATTCTCTCAAGTTCTAAAAGTACAACTCTTAGTGCCCTTATTTCCTTTGAAACTCCATATTTTATCATTTTTTCAATAAGCTGCGCATAAGCTTCACCATAGGCTACCGATGACTCTCCTGCAACTCTTTCAAATATTAAGTTTAATTTATTTATATCTGTGTTTTCACATATTTTCTCAATACCCCTGTGCTTGTACATAAGTCTTATTTGTAGGTTTTCTATTGGCTCACCTATAACGCTAAATCTAAAATGGCCAGGTTCAATAATTCCTGCATGGACAGGACCAACTGGTATTTGATACCCTCCTTCTGTAACCACTTCTCTAAAGGCATAGTCTTCAGTTTGATTTAAATCTCTAATTTTTCTTCCGTATTCAAATTCTTTTCTTAATGGATATACATCCTTTTCCCAAAGTTCATGTTTTACTATAGTTCTTTTGTCTTCACCATCAACTATTTGGAGACCAAATAGATCTTTTATTTCTCTTTCAAATAAATGACTTTGATTTGCAAAGCCTTGAAGAGAAATTATTTCTTTTTCCGTCTCATATCTTAATATAACAAAGTATCCCTTTTTTCTATTTGTAAGTATAATACTTATTAAAAAATTATCCCTCTGCATACAGAATTCTCCTGCAAAGTATAGCCTATATTTTGTAAACATTATATCTACGATATCTTTTATATCTTCTTTCTTTATATAAAC
This sequence comes from Clostridium magnum DSM 2767, assembly GCF_001623875.1. Lineage (GTDB taxonomy): Bacteria > Bacillota > Clostridia > Clostridiales > Clostridiaceae > Clostridium_AM > Clostridium_AM magnum. Next base: position 346,381 of record NZ_LWAE01000003.1, read on the forward strand.
ATATAGTTCATTTCCATTCTTTATTTCAGTATTCACATTGAATTCTAAGTTTAATATATCTTCATTAACCTCATGTATCCTCATTATTATATTCATCCCTTTCTTGAGTCACAAAACATCATGAAAGTGTTTCTTTCATACTTTCAATAGTCATTATGAAACTCCTCTTCCTTACGTCAGAGGAGTAAGCGATTCGCACAAAATCACAGATTTTGGCTCTCTGCTTAAACACCTATAATTGATACTGCTTTATTTAATATTGTGCAAAAATAGTTATTAAATGTTACTGTAATTAAAATTACAAATATCAATGATAAAATAAGTGGTAATATGTTATCATCATCTTTTTCTATTTTTTCAGCTTGGTTCTCCTCAGAATTATTAAAAACCATTTTTATAAAAATATTCAAAAATCCTACAAAAACCAGAATTAAACATAGTGAATAAATTCCAACGGAAATATATCTCCCCTTTTGTATACCTGAAATTAAAATATTAAATTCACTGAAAAAAGATCCAAAAGGTGGACTTCCAACTATTATAAGCATTCCTGTAACTAGCAACACAGCATTTTTAGGCATTGTTTTAATTAATTTATGTACCTTATTTATTCTTTTAGTTTTTCGCGCTGCAAGAATATTCCCTGCAGTTAAAAATAAGAGCGTCTTTCCAAAGGCATGTATTACTGAATGTAATACTGCTCCGAATACACCTAAATATCCTCCGAAACCTATGCCTAAAGATATAATCCCCATATTTTCTATAGATGAAAAAGCAAGAAGTCTTTTATAGTTTGTCTGTCTAAGGATACTAAAGGATGACACAATTAAAGAAATAAGGGCAAAGGCTACAAAAAAAGCTTTTAAATTTTCAAATCCACATATATGCTTCAATATTATATAGAACCTAATAATAACATAAAGCGCTAGGTTTAAAAGTATACCAGACATCATTGCACTTATAGGCGAGGGTGCTTCACTGTGACCATCTGAAAGCCATGTATGCATTGGTGCAAAGCCCACCTTAGTTCCAATACCTACAAATATTAATGCAAAAGCTATCTTGGTATATAAAATATTTGAAGACTTATATGAATCAAGAAGACTTGTCCAGTTTAAATTTATTTCCGAAGTGCCAAGTCCTGCTGCATATATAAAAAGTATTATTCCAATAAGCCCTATACCCAATCCTATTGAACATATAACAATATATTTCCATGCAGCTTCTAATGATAGTTTGTTTTTATTAAAACCTATTAAAAAAGCAGTTGCAAGAGTTGTTCCCTCAAGTCCTATCCACATTCCCATAACATTATTGCTTATGCCTACCAGCACCATAGACATTACAAAGCCATTAAATAAGAAATAGAATATTCTTGCTCTTCTCTCAGATATCTCTCCTTCATTAAGTTCATTTAATATATATCTATATGAATATATTGATGAAATCAAAGTAACAGCTGTTATAATAAATAATTGAATGACACTTAATGAATCTAAATGTACTAAATTATTAAAATACAAAATTGAATCTTTATGATCAAATAAACTTACAAGATAAAGAGAAATTATAAAGTTTATAATTGACCCAATAATATTTATATTTGAAGTTATCCTAATATTTTTTATAACTAATGATAAAGCCATAGTCATTATAAAAATAAATAGCATAAGTATAAATTCCATTACTTCACCACCTATTCCTTTAAATTTGAAAGATAATCAGTATTAACTGTATTAAAGGTTTTGTTTATGTAAAAAATCATAATTGCCATAATAACAGAAAGAATTAATACTTCCAATATAATAAGTATCTCAATTATCAAAGTCATTCTAATCATAGATATTTCCAGAAGCACCAGACCATTCTCCAGAGTTAAGAAGCCCATCATCTGAGTAATTGCCTTTTTTCTCGCAACAAGTATAAGTACTCCAACAACCATTAGGACAAATCCAGCATTTACAAAATCACTATGAAAATTTTCTAAAACAACATAGGTTATTGCAATAGATATTCCAATTAAAATGCTTGACCAACATCCATTTATAATTGGGTTCAGTTCTCTATTTATAGTTAAATCCTTAGCTGACTTATTGACAATATAAGGTATCATAATAACCTTAGCAATTAGAGTTAAAACTCCTATTAAGTAATAATGACTTTCACGAGTTAAATATCCAAGCGTAAAACATATAAGTGCTATTGCCAAGGATTGAACTGAAAATCCTTTAACTAAAAGACTTATTCTTCTTAAACCTGCCATTATAATGGCAGAAATTAATATAACCGCAGCTAGTATCTCAAGCATCTTCATGCCTCCTATTCAATTTTAGTGGTACTATTAATTCAAGTAAATAATTGATATTGCAGTTAAAGCAAAACAAAAGGAAACTGCAAGTAGTTCTGGTACTCTAAACAATCTAAACTTTGCCATCGTAGTTTCTATTAGAGCAATAACAAATAAAATCACTATTATTTTTATTACATATAGAACTAATGCCTGTATCAGTGCTACTAAGGTTACTGAAGTTGCAATACCAAAAGGTATAAAAGCATTTGCAAATATAGTTAGAGACGCAATAAGCTTTATGTAAGATGACAGCTCAATATAAGCAAGGTCCCGTCCACTTATGTCAAGTATCATAGCTTCATGTATCATTGTTAATTCTAAATGAGTTTCTGGGTTGTCTACAGGCATTCTGGCATTCTCAGCAGTAATCCATATTAAAAATGCAACTGCTGCAACAATATGGGCAGTAGATAAGCCCTTGATTAAACTGTTAATTAATGCAATATCATATATATTAAAACTCTTTGTTTCAAAATACAAAAAAGCAACTATTAAAAATCCAACTGGTTCAGCAAACATGGATATAAAGAGCTCTCTACTACTTCCCATTCCTCCAAAGGTACTTGCTGAGTCAAGACCTATTAATGTGGTGATAAACTTAATTATAGTCATTACAAAAATTATAATAAATATATTACCTGTTAAAGCTTTGGAAGTTGTCCATATTACAGGAACAAGAAAAGCCAAAAGTACTGCTGCCCCTAATATAATTGTTGGTCCTACTGAAGTTATAAAAGAACTGCTTTTTGATATTACCCGCCCCTTAGATAAAAGCTTTTTTATATCATAATAAGGTTGAAAAATTGGTGCTCCTTCATATCCCCTTATTATTGCCTTCATTCTTTTAAGAATTCCAATAAAAAATGGAGCAGCCACTAGTAAAATTAAGCTCTGAATAAAATTTATTAACATTTATGTTCACCTCCCTAGGCAAATTTAATTACAACCGTTATAGAAAGAAGTAATGCTATTAATATGTAAGTTATATAAATCTGTATTTTTCCGTAATGTATTTTCACAATCCTATCAGAAAGAAGATTAAAAAAACTAATTATTGGTCTATATAGTATTCTCTCTATACTATCTTGAGTTTTCTGCTTTAGTAGAATTACGTTTCTAACACTAGCTTCTTTTTTGTAACCTGCAAAGGTTCCAAAGTATCTTGCTGCTGGTTGACTATAGCCATCTCCAGAATACTGCATATTACCTTTAAAGGTATTGAAACCACATGCCCAGGTTGCATTAAATTCTAGATTCTTACCTTTATCTAATATTTTTGAAATCAATAATATGAATACTATTATTAAAGTAAATAATGCTGCAATAATAGTAACTTCATATCCAAAAGCATCTACTGTATATTGCTTTTTTAATAAAATGTTTGATAACCCTCTAGATATCCTACTTATAATAAAGGGTGAAAAAACACCAAAAACAATTGAGTATAAGGCTAAAATTCCCATCCCTATTTTCATTGAAAGAGGTATTTCATGAATATGCACTGCTTTTTCACTTCTTGGCTCACCTAGGTAAGTTATTCCAAAGGCCTTAACAGAAGAAAATATTGCCCCTCCTGCAACTAAAGCAAGTATACTGCCACATAAAATAATAGCTAATAATAATTTTTTGCTATTTAACAGATATGCTGATTTAATAAATGATATTAATATTAAGCTTTCACTAGCAAAACCATTTAGTGGTGGCACAGCGGATATTGCTGCAGTTCCAATAAATATACATACTGCTGTGAATTTCATTTTTTTGTAAAGCCCACCCAATTCATTCATATTTTTTGTTCCTGTAGCATATAAAGTACTTCCTGCTCCAGCAAATAGCAAGCTTTTGAATACACCGTGATTTAATACATGAAAAAGTCCTGCAGTTAATGCTAGTACAGATCCTTCATATAATTTTAAATTATTTAAAATTATTGCTAGTCCAATTACAGCAAATATTATTCCTATATTTTCACTACTTGAATACGCAAGAAGTTTTTTATTATCACATTGTAGAAGTGAATTTATTATTGTGTATATTGCTGTAATGGTTCCTAAAAGTAACACTACGAAGCCACATTTATAGGAAACTTCTCCTAAAAGAATAAAAACAACTCGTATAAAGCCATATACTGCAACCTTAAGCATTACTCCAGACATTAGCGCAGAAACATTCGATGGTGCTGATGGATGAGCCTTAGGAAGCCATGCATGAAGAGGCAACAACCCTGCCTTTGCACCAAAACCTATAAGTGCAATCGTGAATATAAGCTCTTTATCCTGTATTGAGTTTTGCATTTTAACAATTTCCGTAAAATATATAGTCCCTGTAAATTTATATATAAATCCAAACATAAGCATTAGAAACAATCCGCTTATATGTGTCATTACAAAGTAGTTTATTCCTGATTTTAAAGTCTCTTTATTTTTATGTTCATATATCACAAGAAAAAAAGAAGATATGGACATAACTTCCCAAAACACCATAAAAACTATGCCATCCCCAGCTAGTACCACTGCTATCATTGAAAAAATAAATATAAGGTACACAATCCAAAAATACTTTATAGAATAATTCTTTTTATATTCCTTTAGATATCCCAAGGAATAAATGGATACTGGAATAACTATTAAAACTATTAAAAAGGTAAAAAAAACTGATAAAAAATCTTTCATAACATAATTAAGTAATTCAGAAAACATAAACTAATTCATCTCCATTATCAAAATAATTAGTATTCGAATATTAATATAATACTTAGGATTCGAACATTAAAAAAACATACTTATTATAACAAAATAATACTTTTTATTCAACTACAGCTTTTCACTATATTTTAATAATTAAAATTTCTCTTAGAAAATTTTAACCCTTAAAATATAGAAAGGCTTCTCCTGTCGTGATTTTGAGGACAGAAAAGGCCTATTTTTGCTACCTAAAATTATTTTTTTATTTTAACTTAATTGCTTTTTAGTTTTAAATGTTAAATAACGTGCAGAAACCAGCACTATATATAGGTAAAATAATATTTGTATTATAAAAACGTAAGTAATTTTTATTCCTCCTGCAAAACCTATAATATAAGTTAAAAAGGTAGCCCCAAGATTATTAAAAATTATTATAACAGCAGACGCAGAGGGTACACTCCTCTTATCCACATTTTGTACAATAAAGCCTTGAAGTGCAGGATATATTACGGATATAGATATACCTATAACCGAAAGACCTACTAAGGCGTGAACTTTATCTGTACCGAATAAAATAATAAATATACCTATAACAGATAGTATAGGAGCAACTAAAAGAAATTGTAATCTACCTACTTTTTCTAGGAGCTTATCCCCTACTGCTCTTCCAATGGTAAATAAAATCCAAAAGCTTGAAAGGATATTAGGAACTTCTTCCTTACTAACCCCATAGTATTTTTCTAAAAAACTTCCAGTCCAGTTAGTTGTTGATATTTCTGCTCCAACATAAAAGAATATTGCAATAGAAAGCAATAACACTAAAGGATTTTTTAATATATCAAAAGAAACCTTACTTTGATAATTATTCTTAAATGATGATGTAAGATCAATTTTTGTTGCAAAAATAATAAATAAGGCTATAACTACTACATGAATGGTATAAGTATAATTGAAGCTTATTCCACTTTTCAATATAAATCTATCTATTGGTAAAATTAGAATTCCACCTAATCCATAACATGCATTTGCAAGACTAAATTTTTGGTATTCCGCTGGAAGTACTGAAAGGATTGTTCCTAAGAATAATCCTGACATACCTACCGATAGACCGGATATAAAATATCCAAATAAAAGAATATAGAATGATCTTGAAAATATAATTATAATGCTTGCAAAAATTGCAAATAAAAGCCCTAGATATAATCCTTTCTTTAAGCCTAATACAGACATAAGTTTTGCTCCAATTATACTCATCATAAATGAAGCAAAGTAAATTACAGGTGGGAGTATTGCTATAACATCAGCTGACACATTGTAGGTATTTTTTATAGTTGTTATAAAAGGTGATACTGTGTTAGAAAATAAAGACAAGAAAAAAAAGCCTGCAAAAACTATTATCATGTTTTTAAAATTTTTATTCATTCTGTTCCCCCTATAAAATTTTAAGGATTCAATTTATGTAGTTTTAATTATTAATGTACATACTTTCTATAAAAGAAATACCACTATTAGTTTTGAAATATTTATCTTTAATTAAACGAGCCTGCTCTTTTCCTAGAGAATCCTCAAAAATATTTACAATGAAATCTGCTTCTACAAGAATTTGAAAGTCAGTATCATCTATTTTACTATGTGTGTGATGATTCCCTATTAAATAACTAACTCTATCTACGAAATCCTTACTTAAATTAAATCCCTGTAAAATATCACGAGCTACAGGCGGTCCTTCTAGTTCCTGATACTTTGCAGCAGATGATGAATATTTTCGTTCACTCTCCTTAATTCCAATGTCATGTAAAACAGCGGCTACTTCGAGGATTTTAAGTTTTTCTTCTAAAATTCCTTCAAGTTCTCCAATGCTTTTAGCAAAACCATGAACTTTCATTGCATGATTTATTCTCTTAACGTCACCATCAAAATATGCTATCATCTTACTTAAAATTTGGCTTACTAAATTTGTCAATGCTAACAACTCCTTAACATAAGTTTTTAATACTCACTTTCATAAGTATACCAATTAATTCGAAAATTATAAACAAAGAAGAAGAATCTCGTTGTTTTAGAGCTTCTTCTTCTTTATCATTCTCTAGTAAATTCTTATTTAATTAAATAACACACATCATTTGCAAACTGTACAGGGTCTTCTATTGGAAGTCCTTCAATTAGTAATGCTTGATTGTATAATAGATTTGAATACATCTTTATCTTATCTTTATCTTCTTCAAATGCCTTTTTAATAGCATTGAACATTTGATGATTTGTGTTTATTTCTAAAATTTTATCGGCCTTTATATTTTGATTATCTGGCATCATATTAAGTACCTTTTCCATTTCAATAGATACTTCACCATCATTAGCAAGACAAACAGGGTGAGTCTTAAGGCGTTTTGATGCTCTAACTTCTTTAACTTTACCAGTTAAAGCTTCTTTCATAAAATCAAATAGATACTTATTCTCTTCTGTTTCTTTTTGACTTTCTTTCTCATCAGCTTCAAAGCCTAAATCTTTGCTAGAAACAGACTTAAATTCTTTTTCTTTGTACTTCATAAGCATTTTAATAGCAAACTCATCAATGTCATCTGTAAAGTATAGTATTTCGAAACCTTTGTCTTTAATTAGTTCAGTTTGTGGTAATTTTTCAATTTTTTCTATACTGTCACCGGTTGCGTAATATATAAACTTTTGATCTTCTTTCATACGTGAAACATATTCATCAAGACTTACAAGCTTTTTCTCTGTAGAAGAGTAGAACATTATTAAGTCCTCAAGCTCACCTTTATTCATTCCATAATCAGAGTAGACACCATATTTAAGCTGTCTTCCGAAGTTCTTGTAAAATTCATTGTATTTTTCACTATCATTCTTAAGCATTAATAAAAGCTCACTCTTAATTTTATCCTTTATTTTCTTTGCAATAAGCTTAAGCTGTCTATCATTCTGTAAAAGCTCCCTTGAAATGTTAAGAGAAAGATCTGCCGAATCAACTAAACCTTGAACAAAACTAAAATAGTCTGGTAATAAGTCAGCACATTTTTCCATTATTAATACGCCATTTGAATAAAGCTCTAACCCTTTTTCAAACTGCTTTGTATAAAAATCATAAGGTGCTCTTGCAGGAACGAAAAGTATAGTATTATAGCTTACCATACCCTCAACATTTGCATGAATTACCTTTAGTGGTTTTTCAAAGCCAAAGTGCTTATCCATGTAGAATTGATCATAATCCTCAGGCTTTAACTCGTTTTTATTTTTTCTCCATATTGGAACCATGCTATTTAGAGTTTCATCTTCAAAATAGTCTTCATATTCATTTTCACTGCCTTCTTTTAACTTACTTTTCTTTACAAGCATTTTTATTGGATATTTTATAAAGTCAGAGTATTTTTTAACTAAGGATCTTAGTTTATATTCATCTAAAAACTCATCATATTTTTCATCTTCAGTATTTTCTTTGATTTTTAATATAATTTCAGTTCCTACTGTTTCTTTATCACATAGTTCGATATCATATCCTTCGGCACCCTTTGATTCCCACTTATATGCTTCATTTGAGTCGATAGCACGGCTCTTTACAGTAACCACATCTGATACCATAAAGGCAGAGTAGAAACCAACACCAAATTGACCTATGATATCCACTCCATCCTTTAGTTCATTTTCATTTTTGAAAGCAAAGGAACCACTTTTAGCAATAGTACCAAGATTATTCTCAAGCTCATCCTTTGTCATTCCTATACCTGTATCAAAAATTGTAAGTGTTCTGTTTTCTTTATCTGCAACAATTCTAATATAGAAATCTTCTTTATTAAAAGTAACATTTTCATCTACAAGCGAACGATAGTAACTTTTATCTATTGCATCACTTGCATTTGATATAAGTTCTCTCAAAAATATTTCTTTATTTGTGTAAATTGAGTTAATCATTAAATCTAGCAGTCTTTTTGATTCTGCTTTAAATTCTTTTACAGCCATTTTATCATTTCCTTTCATTAATCTTTTTATGTGCAAGGTATAAAGCTCCTTGTCTAAGCTATATTCATAAATAAACTGTACATAGTTTGCACAGTCTATAATCCAAATAAAAATAAAAACCATGCCACTCACAGTAAGCTGGCATGGTTATTTTTAAAATTAATCAAGCCGTTCTTACTACTCTGTTGTTTCAACTAAATCTTACTAATATGAAAATTAAAAACGCCTTTTTAAATTATTTTTTTGTTAGCACTCTCTTCAACTGAGTGCTAATTTTATTTTAACAATTATTTCTTCTTTGTCAATATATTTTTATAAAAATTTGTGATTTATTAGTCTTGAGAATAATTAACATAATCATCCATACTCATAAATCTATCACCTAAAAGAGAAAAATCTCCACTATCTAGACTAAACTTCCAGGACTCAATATAAAAACCAAAGCTTTCAACATTATCATAGCTAGATGTTTCAAAAAAATTATTCTCTTTTTGCTTAAAGAAAAGACTTGCAGAGTTAAAGGTATAAGCATAATCAGAACTTTCTCCTCCAGCTACAAAATTTGCTAATTGAAGCTGTCCATTTTTTATATAGTACACTTCAATAGCTGAAGCATTACTAGACTGAGGTGCACCCATCAGTAAAAAGTCCGGCTGACCCTCCTGTGTATTTTTATGAATCCTAATTAATTCTCTGCTTAGATTTAATGTTAACTCTTTATTGTTGTCAACATCATATATTTCTGGATTACCTTCTCCACCCTTTGACAAAGCTATTTTATAGTGACCTCTACTTAATTTATCCCCTTCTGATGCACCAGCCCAAACATATGCCCAATCTTCATCTGAAAAATATGAAGCTTCTTTTATTTGATTATCATCGCTAAAAATATTTATTGTATAATTTTGTCCATTATCATCATTCATATCAAAGCTATAAAGACTTTTGCTTTTTATTATATCTAATTCACTTATTGCTCCACTTAGCAAATCTTCTGATAGTTGACTTACAGCTCCTGTCCCCCCAAGGATAATCAGATTTTTATAATCTGTGCCGTCTATGTATTTTTTTTGTTTTGATATATCTTTTCCATCAGTAAGTATTATTGGAGCATTTTCTTTTGAAGCTAAAGTACTGCCAGATAAAGCATCTGGAAAGTTCTGTCCATTAGCAATTACAGCTGTTTCTGAATTTAAGTTAAAATATTTGCATATTTCTAACGATGTATCATATCTACTGTTTCCACCTATTCTCACTATGTTATTATCTAAGGATGGAACTAGATCTTTGACCTCAGATATTATATTATCACTTAAAGATCCTTGTCCACCTATTAAATAAACTTGTGAAGGCTGAATATTTCTGATTTGCTCTTTTATTTGTTCAGATAATTTTTTAGAATCACTCATTAGAATAGGATATCCTTTTGAACCAGCTACACTAGAAACACTTAATGCATCTGCAAATCCATAAGCATTAGCAATAACTATAGGTGTTCCCTTTTCTATGTTCATAAAGTTAACTATAGAATTATTTGTATCAAATCTATTCTTTCCACCTAATCTCACTACATTATTGTATCCTAGAGACTTAATATAATTTACATAGCTTTCACTTACAGAAGCATTCCCACCTAAAATATATATTGTTCCATTTGTACTTAAATGATCCTGTATATATTCTATAGAATCTCTGCTACCTTCAATATCTTTATCCACTAGCAATATCGGTGCATTTAATTTTTTCGACAAAACACTTCCAGCTAAAGCATCTGGAAAATTATTGCCACTTGCTATGATTACATTGTCCACTTTATCATTACTAAAGTTTTTAGAGATATTTATTGAGGTTTTGTATCTGTTTTCCCCATATATTCTATTTACATTATAGTTAGTTCTTGCCATAACAAGATTTGATGCTCCAAAAATTATAGCAAAGGAAGCAACTAAAGTGATTATCTTCTTCAATATTCCTCTCCCCTTTTTACTTATTATTAACTTTACATTAAAAGTATTTTAATATTAGCATATATTCTCAATAACCTCAATATATGAAAAATCAGCACCTTTACAGTATTCTCCATTAAGTGAAACTTGAATTAAATTACCTAATATTAAAACCGGGCAAATCTTCGCCCGGTTTTAATATTATATAAATAGATTAACATTAGAATCTTCTGCTTCTCCTAGATAGTAACCTACTCCACCTACTTTAACTCCATCTATTAGTTCTTCTGTTTTAAGTCCCATTACATCCATACTCATTTGACATGCAACTATTTCTATTCCACTGTCAATAGCTGCTTTAATTAGCTCATCTAATGAGGAAACATTTTTGTTTTTCATTACCATTTGCATCATTTTTGTACCCATGCCAAGCATATGCATTTTAGAAAGCTTTAATCTTTTGGCTCCTCTAGGCATCATAAATCCAAACATCTTATCCATAAACCCCTTTGAAACACTAACTTTTTTATGCTTTCTTAAAATATTAAGTCCCCAGAAAGTAAAGAACATTGTAACCTTTTTACCCATAGCAGCTGCTCCATTTGCTATTATAAAGGATGCTAGTGCTTTATCCAGATCTCCACTAAATACAACTAATGTCTTATTGTCTTTTTGTGCTGTTGCTCCACCTTCACCTAAGTCACTATTGGAAGCCACATGCTTCTTTCCACCCTTTCTTATAAAGGCTACTATATTTCCATTATCTTTTTCTCTGCTTAGTAATTCATTATTAGTTCTTTCACACCAAGATTTTATATCCTCATAAAAACCTTGATCTGATGCTGCAGCTTTTAAGACCTCCCCTTCCTTCATATCCTTAATATAAGCATTAACCTGCATTAACGGTCCCGGGCAGCATAATCCACAAGCATCTAAATTTTTATCGAAACTTCCCTTTTTATATTCTTCGACAGTTTCCTTATATTCATTAGAATTACTTTCTAAGCTAACGTTACTTTTATCTCCTCTTAAATCCATAGAATCACCCTCGTCACTTTTGTTCATTACAACATTCTTAGGTTTAAACTTACTCATAGTATAAGTTTTATATCCACCGGTCAAATTTTTCACTTTAAATCCATTTGCCATTAGAATTCTTGCAGCAATATATCCTCTAAGACCTACCTGACAATGAACTAAGATTTCTTTATTTTTATCTAACTCATTTATTCTATCTCTTAAATTGTCTACAGGTATATTTATAGCACCTTCTATACTGCCATTACTATATTCTAATTCTGTTCTTACATCTACAAGCTGAGTTTTTTCTTTGTACCTATTATCTATATCTTCTGGTAATATTACTTCATGCCTTCCTGCTAGAACATTTTCAGCAACGAATCCAGCCATATTTACAGGGTCCTTTGCTGATGAATAAGGTGGCGCATATGCTAATTCTAACTCTGCTAAATCATAAATTGTTCCACCAAGTCTCATAGTAACTGCTATGTCATCCATCCTCTTATCTACTCCAACGTAACCAAAGGCTTGAGCTCCAAGTATCTTTCCTTCATCACTGAAAATAAGTTTTATTGACATTGGTGCTCCACCTGGGTAATATCCTGCACTTGAATTAGGATGCACATATATAACCCTGTATGGTATATTCTTGGCTTTTAGAGTTCTTTCGTTATTACCTGTACTGGCACCAGTCAAACCAAATACCTTAATAATTGCTGTACCCATAGTTCCTTTATAATTTGAATTCAATCCACATACATTATCCGCTGCAATTCTTCCCTGCTTATTTGCTGGTCCAGCAAGGGCAATAGCTGTTTTACTTCCGTTTACAAAATCAACTACTTCAATAGCATCTCCTACAGCATATACTCCTTCTACGTTAGTCTGCATTTTGTTATTTACTATTATATGACCTCTAGGTCCAAACTCTATTCCAGACTCTTTTAAAAATGCTGTGTCTGGCTTTACCCCTATAGCAAGTATAACTATATCTGCATATAAAGCTTTTCCGCTGTTTAAAACTACATTTAGTCCATTTCCATCTTCTTTAAATTCCTTAACTCCATCATTTAATACAATCCCTACTCCGTTATCCTCTAATTCCTTTTCTGCAAAAGTCACCATATCTGAATCAAAAGGTGCTAATATATGTGGCGCTGCTTCAACTAAGGCTACGTTTAAACCCCTTTCTTTAAGGTTTTCTGCCATTTCAACTCCAATATATCCTCCGCCAATAACAACTGCATTTTTTATATTTCCTTTATCCACATAATCTTTTATTTTATCAGTATCCGGTACATTTCTTAGTGTAAATATTTTATCACTTTGTATTCCCTCTATAGAAGGCCTAATTGGAGCTGCTCCAGGCGATAAAATTAAATAGTCATAGTTTTCCTCATACTCACCTTTAGTTTTACTATTAACTTTAACTTTTTTATTTTTAGTGTCTACTGCCACTACTTGGCTATTTACCCTAACATCAATTTTAAATCTTTCATTCATAGCCTCAGGAGTTTGTACTAATAATTTTTCTCTTTCTTTTATAGTTTCTCCGATGTAGTACGGTAATCCACAATTTGCAAAGGATATATACTCTCCTTTTTCAAACATTATTATTTCAGCATTTTCATCAAGCCTTCTAAGTCTTGCAGCGGCGGATGCTCCACCTGCTACCCCACCAACTATTAATATTTTTTTCATAAACAACCACTCCCAACATAAATATTATATTAATTTATTTATCTTCACTTAAAATCACATTAATTAATTCAGCTACTTTTTCATTACAAACACTATAATATATTTCAAGGCCATTTCTTCTACCCTCAATTATTCCTGCCGTTCTGAGTTTTTGAAGATGCTGAGATATGGTAGACTGAGGAGCGTCCAAACAGTTTTGCATGTGACTGACATTACATTCTCCTTTGTCTAAGAGCCCCTTTACTATGCAAATTCTTACTGGGTGTGCTAATACTTTAAGCATTTCAGCAATCTCATTATATTTATTAACATTCTTATCTATGATTTTCCCCTCCTCTTTTGAAGTTTATGTATAATCATTATATTTATATATTACGATATAATGATTTAAACTTCAAAATTTTTTATATGTTTTTCTTCAAAGCAATTCCTGTATTTAAATATACATTAATATTGAAAGAGGATAACTTGTAATAACCTATCCTCCGCTATATACTTTTTATCCGATGACTACCCACTCTAATACTCCCTCTTCTTAAAGGGGAGTAAAGAGTGGCTACGTCCCTGGATTCGTTCAACTAAGAATCAGGTGGGGTTTGAAACCCCATCTGATTCGAGTTTCCACTTCATTACTTAAAACTAAAGTATCTTATTTAAAATATCATAAGTATAATCTATAATTTCAGCACAGCTAACACCATTTTTCTTTAAATCCCTACAAACTTCTGTTCCATATTTTTCTTTTATGTTTATCATTAATTCTTTTGCATACTTTCTAGCTTCATTTGTTTCTTCGCTACTTTCTCTTCCCTTTAATGAGCCTATTATCACTGCTGCTGCTCCTACAGCTCCACATAAACTTCCTACAGTATATCCAGCCCCCATACTACTACCAAGACCTATGGGTATATTAGTATTATGTTCTTCATTATAGGTTTTTATAATAGCCTCCCCACATGTAAATCCTTGTTTGTGATATTCTGATGCCTTTATCATTTTCATTTCCTCCCCATACTTCTTAAAAGTCTATGTATAATCACTATATTTATATATTACGATATAGTGATTATTAAGTCAATATTTTTATACCCTGATAGGGTATCTATAATTATAATATAATAACTTTAATTCCAAATGTCAAGCATTTTAAATTAAAGTTATTATATTTAGTTTTATTTCGTTTATTGTTTGAACTTAAGCTTAACATTAACTATCTCTCCATTGGTTCCAATTCGTATTGGAGGCCCCCAAGTACCATAACCTGATGAAACTATTAAATTAAAATCACCTTTCTTAAGATACCCATAATCATCTTCGTAGACCATTCTTGTAATTAAGTTGTTAGGGAAAAATTGACCTCTATGCGTGTGCCCAGAAAGCTGTAAGTCTACTTTTTCATTCTCAGCTTCCTGCAAGTTTGATGGTCTATGATTTAGTACTATAACAGGCAGTGTCTTATCAATATTTTTCAATATTTCACTCAATGGTTTTACAGTTTCTTTTGATATACGAGTGACTGCAGGGTCATTTCTTCCTACTATGTAGAAACTATTATCAATTTTTACTGCCTCATCCTGGAGAAGTTTCACATCTCCTTCTTCTAAATAATAGAGGGTTTCCTGTAGACTTGCCTCAATATATTCATGATTTCCAGTAATATCGTATACACCGTATTTTGATTTTATATTCTTAAAGGCTTTAGCAGAATAGGCTTTTAATTTTGTAGTGGTACTCTCATCCACTATATCACCGCCAAATAAAACAATATCTGGATTCAATTTATTTATGGAAGCTACCATGTTATCAAGACCTTTTTCTTTAACACCTGTTCCAAGGTGTACGTCAGAGATCATTACAATATTTAGAAATTTAATTTTGCCAGCGGTTTTATTAATATTTAAGTTATACTCTGTAAGTATAGGATGAGCGGCATTCCATGCTCCAAAACCTATGAGTATAAACACTGATAAAAAAACTGTTATCCCATTTCCATAGAATCTACTTAAATAATTTCTAGTAGTACCTCTATATCCTGCTTTTCTAAATATAAATCTCATAATATCCACAATAGGGAAAACTGCAATTAAATAAAATATAACAGCAAGACAAATTGTTCCAATTGATGTAGATATTGAAGTTAATAAGTTATTAACAGATAAAAAACTTCTAAACAAAGCACTTATAATATAGGAAAGTGCTAAAAGCCAGAATATAATCCAATAGACCCTTGTTGTCATTTTTTTATTTCTATATGAAAATATATTCTTACCCTTTAAACCAATATAATAACAAGACATCATATATAAAAATATGAAAAATAAAATTAATAGTATTGCTCCAATAGATATTGGTGACTTCATTTTATTCGCCTCCCTCTTTTAATTTAACCTTTAATATTTATAATATAATTTTTTCTTTAAAAGGTCAAAAACTCTTTATCTATGACAAGTTTTTTATGAAAGAGGCTAATACCCTAACTAAATTAGATGCTCCCTCGAAAATAGAAGGGCTCTGTACTTAGCAATAATTTTGCTGATGATAAATTAAAATAAAAAGAATCCTTCAATGATATAAAGGTTTGCTTAATTTATCCTTTTTTATTCCAAAATGTTTATAAATATGATAATATAATTATGTATTTTTATACATTTTATAAAATTTATAATACAATAAAGGAGAATTCATATGAAATACTACTCACTTTTAGCAATTGGCTTATACTTAGTGATTTTACTTGCAATAGGATATCATTCCTATAGAAAAACCAAAGATATTTCAGATTACATGATTGGAGGCAGAAGTTTAGGCCCTATGGTTACTGCCCTATCTGCAGGTGCCAGTGATATGAGTGGCTGGATGCTTATGGGACTTCCTGGAGCTGTGTACGCTACAGGTATTTCTAGTATGTGGATTGGCGTGGGATTAACTATAGGAGCTTATTTTAACTATCGTCTTTTAGCTCCAAGATTTAGAATCTATACGGAAGTTGCTAGTGATTCTTTAACTGTTCCAGACTATCTTGAGAATAGATTTAAAGATAAATCTAAAATGCTAAGACTTGTATCCGGTATAATAATACTTGTTTTTTTTACTCTATATGTTTCCTCTGGTATTGTGGCTGGCGGAAAATTATTTAGGGACTTATTAGGACTTACTTACAACTCTGGTGTAGTAGTTACATTAGCCATAGTTGTAATATATACCTATTTTGGAGGATTCTTAGCTGTAACTTTAACAGACTTTTTCCAAGGCAGCCTTATGTTTGTAGTACTAGTTATGGTTCCTGTTGTAGCTTATATGAATGTAGGCGTAGATCCTGGTACCTTCGTAACTAAAGTAAAAGATATTGATCCTGCATTATTTGATATCCTTAGAGGAACAAGCTTACCTACAATTCTTGGATTTTTAGCATGGGGACTTGGTTATTTTGGACAACCTCATATTATAGTTCGTTTTATGGCCATTAAATCTGCTAAGGAACTAAAATCAGCAAGAAGAATAGGGATAGGCTGGATGGCTATTGGACTTTTAGGAGCTATGGCAAGTGGACTTATAGGTCTTGTATATTTTACATCTACTAATCAGCCTCTAAAAGATCCAGAACTAGTTTTTCTTCGTCTAGGAGATATACTATTCCATCCTTTTATCACTGGTATAATACTTTCAGCAGTACTTGCTGCCATTATGAGTACTCTTTCTTCTCAACTTTTAGTTTGTTCAAGTTCTATAACAAAGGATTTTTATCTTACATTTTTAAATAGAGAAGCATCAGAAAAAACTCAAATGTTTATAGGAAGAATATCTGTGCTTATAATTGCTGCATTTGCAGTAATATTTGCATATGTTCCAAATAAAACTATTCTCAATATAGTTGGACAAGCGTGGGCTGGATTCGGTTCTGCTTTTGGACCTCTTATTCTAATAAGTCTTTACTGGAAGCGAATGACTAAATGGGGTGCATTATCCGGTATGATTGTAGGTGGTTTAACAGTTATTATATGGATTGTTTCTGGATTATCATCCTATTTATATGAAATGATTCCAGGTTTTGCTCTATCACTTATATCTGTTGTGGTTGTAAGTCTTTTAACAGAACAACCTGATGCATCAGTAATAGATGAGTTCAAAGTTATGGAAGAAAATTTGACTGCCTAGTAAATATAATTAGGGGGAATTCAATATTTGATTTCCCCCCTTCCTTTTCTTATTCAAATTTTTACTTCATAAATTTATACATGATTTCTGCCGCATCACCAACAAGCTCTGCACATGGACGCTTTTTGTAATATTCATCTGTTCTTGCCTCAGGTATGTAGCTTTCATTTTGAGTAGATAATCCTAAAAGCTCTCTACAAATTAAAGAGCCATTTTTTTCTTTAAATTGCTTAGCAAGCTGTTGAATGCGCTTATAATGTTCTGCCTTAGACAATCTATCATTCGGATCAATATAACCATATTTCATACCAGCTACCATAAACATGCCGCTTACTGCTCCACAAACCTCCCGCAGCCTACCCATACCTCCACCAAAGGAAGATGATACTTTAAGTGCTGTTTGAAAATCCATTCCACATTCTTCACAAAAAGCTGCAAATACCGACTGAGAGCAATTATACCCCTGCTTAAACAGTTCCACCGCACGATTTCTTAAACTATTCATCTCACTGTATTCACTGCACCATGTGTTGGAAGTGTTATTACAATTTTCACTCATTTTTCTACCTCCTTTAATTACATTATGATTTGAGTGCCAGTTAAAATTCTTTTATACATCTTTATCCTCATTTCCTACAAAGTTTTTATCATATCTATGTCTACAACATCTGTCACCACCGCAAGATTTTTCAAAGCCATTACAAAGTATGTAGTCTCCTCCCTCAATTCTTAGCACCTTTCCATTCACTAATGACTCCGCAAGCTTTCTTCTAGCATCATTATATATCCCCTGAACCGTTGTCCGCGCAATATTCATTTTATTAGCACACTCTTCCTGCGTAAATCCTTCCAAATCAATTAGTCGTATTGTCTCATATTCATCAACAGTCATAGTTATAAGATGATCTTCATTAACTGGAACGTTAAGGGGCCCATATATATCTCTTTCGGGCAAACAACATACTTTTCTGCATTTTCTTGGTCTAGGCATAAATCATTCACCTCATTTACAACAAAGTTAACAGTTCCTCTTAGTTATTGACATATGCTATTTTAGTTTCATTGTACTCTATATCCGATATATGTCAATAAATTTTTATACTAAAATTATTTCTTACGTCTAAATTTGAAGTATGTATCTTCTCAAATTCTTTCTACAGGCAAAATAAAAGATTGTATTAGATTTCCAATACAATCTTTTATTTTGTGCCTTATATACTCTCTTAAGAGCAACATTTATTCAGCATTATATTAATAATTTCTTTATCTGTTTCTTTCATACCAATTTTCCCTAGATGACTTACATTGGTGATTGTATTTTCCACTCCTTTTGCAACAATGCCATCTCCACCTCTGAATTGCTGTCCTTCCTTATACATGTAATACCCCAAAATCCCTGCATCAACAGCCGCTGCTATTTTACCCGCGCAGGATGGCTTGGCTCCATCACAAACAATTCCTGAAACAATTGCAGCTGCATTTACTATTGTATGTGCGATTTCCTTGTAATCACCACCATGTAAATAAGCAATACCTGAACCACTACCGCAGCCTGCACATATTACGCCACAAAATGCAGATAAACGTCCAATACCTGTTTTTAGATGAAGTGTTATAAGGTTAGATACTACTAATGCTCTATATAACTTATCCTCGCTAACCTTTAATTCTTTTGCATATTCTATAACAGGCAAGGATGTTGTCATCCCCTGATTACCGCTTCCTGAGTTAATGATAACTGGTAATTCACAGCCACTCATTCTTGCATCAGAACCTGCCGCTGCCATAGCCTTTGCACGAATTTTTATATCATTTCCATAGGCTTTCAAGAGGACACTTCCTACATTGGCACCGTAGTTTCCTTCAAGACCTGCTTTTGCTATAGCTGAATTATATTCTATTTGCCTTCCTAAAGTTTCTTTAACATCTTCTATAAGCACGCTGTCAGCAAAATCAATAATATCTTTTACATTTAATAAACTTCTGTCAGTGAGCCCTTTTTCTTTTCCTTCTATGTTTCCCACATCAAGTATAACTTTTCCATTTCTCTCCACATATACGATATTTACATGGTATTCTGCTATACGTAATTTTACATAGGATTCTTTATCATACATAGTGATTATAATATCAAAGGTTATGTTTGAATCTACTAATTTTACTTCTATACATTTTCTGTCAAGGTATTCTCTTGTAAGCTTCTTCTCTTCTTCCCTTACCTCTGAAATAACCTCTAATACTTTTTCTGATTTACCTGCTATAATACCAGCAGCAGCTGCTGCTTCAATACCCTTTAATCCATTCGTATTAGGAACAACTACACTTTTTACATTTTTGATAATATTTGCACTAGCTTCAACTACTACTTTATCTGGAATTGTGCCCAATAGTTCCTTTGCTTTAGCAGCACCATATGCTATAGCAATAGGCTCAGTGCATCCCATAGCTGGAACCAGCTCTTCTTTTAATATTTGTAAATATGCATGATAACGCACATCATTTTGCTCCATAAATTATTCCTCCTAATATAATATATTCATTATTGTGACTTCTAAATAAATCTAATCCTTGAATATTATTAGTTCAATTTGTTTCCTTAATTGTTTCATCTAAACTATTCCTTAGCCTTTTTAAACCTGTAATTATTTCTTCATTTGCGGGATAAGTAAAATTTAATCTAATAAATTTGCTTTCTACCTCATTATTAGCATAAAAGAAATTTGCCGGGATATAGTTTACTCCGTTTTTCATTGACTTTTCCAATAATAAATTGAAATCAATGTTATCCGGAAATTTGCACCACAAATAAAATCCTCCTTGCGGCCTATAAAACTCTAACTCTTTAAAGTTTTCTTCTAATTTTTTAATCATTAAATTTCTTTTCAAATGATATTCTTTTCTAATTTTTTTTATATGATTTTCATAATAACCTTGCCTTAGGAATTCACATATCATGTGCTGACCTAAAGTATTTACATGCAAATCAGTTAATTGCTTAACCAAACTTAATTTATTGATTACTCTTTCTGGTGCAACTATCCATCCTACTCTTAAGCCAAATGAAATAACCTTTGAAAATGTACTTAAATAAATAACATAACCATTTTTATCTAACGCTTTTAGAGATGGCAATTCTTCTCCTTCATATCTTATTTCACCATAAGGATCATCCTCAATTATTGGTATGCCATATTTTTCAACAACTTTCATAAGTTCATATCTTCTTTTCAAGCTCATTGTAATTCCAGTTGGATTTTGAAAATTTGGAATGCTATAAATAAACTTAGGTTTAAGTCTATTTACTAAGTATTCCAGTACATCAACTCGAATTCCATCTTCATCAATTGGTACACCCACAACCTTGGCACCTAAGGTCTGAAATAATTGGATAGCTCCAAAAAATGTAGGCTCTTCGACTAAAATTACATCATTACAATTTACAAAGGTTCTCGCAATCAAGTCTAAACCCTGTTGGGAACCTGAAGTAATCATGATATTATTAGTTGATACCCTAACTTCTCTATTCAACATTAACTTTTTAATCTCTTTTTTTAGTTCGTTATTTCCAGATACTGGACTATGTAAAAACATAATTTCCAATTTGCTTTTACATAAATCCATCTGAACTTTTCCAAATTCATCTTTTGGAAACAAATCAGGTGACGGAATACCACCAGCGAAAGAAATTGTTTTATCATTATCACTAATTTTCATTATTCTACTCATAACATCAGCATAATTATTTTTAGAACTCTCATTATATATTTCATCCCAAAACAAGTGCTTTTTACAATTATTTGATTTAGTAATTAATTCATCTTCATCACAAAAAACAACATAAGTTCCCCGTCCAACCTCTGAATTAATAAGACCTTCTGATTTAAGTTCTTCATAAGCCTTCTTAACTGTACTTCTATTAACATCTAATATCTTAGCAAGTTCTCTTTCAGATGGCAGTACATAATTTAGAGGAAGTCTTTTAGAATAAATCATATCTCTTATTTGATTTTTTATTTGAATATATAAAGCAATTTTGCTATCTCTTTTAATATTAATCCTCATATAATCACTCACTTAGCTAAGTTTGTCTTGAATCTATTATATCAATTTAATCAAACTAATAAACCTCCAATTTAATCTTTTATAGCACCATCCACTTTATTTAGCAAGGCTTACTTCTACAATATTACTGTCAGTATCACATAATAGTTATTGACATATGCCACTTATAAGTTTATTATAAATATATAAAGGACATATGTCAGTAACTTATATGCATTAAAAATGTTACTCTATTAAATAATTTAGAAGGAAGGTATTAATATGAAAATTGCACTACCATCTCGTGGAAATCAAATTGACGACCATTTTGGTCACTGTGAATACTTCACTGTTTTTACAGTTGATTCATCTACTAAACAAATACTTGATTCACAAGTTGTTCCATCACCAGTAGGCTGTGGCTGTAAATCAAATATTGCAAGTATTCTTTCAGAAATGGGTGTTAAGCTTATGCTTGCAGGTAATATGGGTGAAGGTGCAGTAAGAGTACTTAATAACTCTGGCATTGATGTAGTACGTGGATGTTCAGGTGATATAAATGCAGTAGCTCAAAGTTGGCTTGACGGCTCTCTTGTAGATTCTGGTGACTGTTGCCATGAACACGAATGCCACAATTAACTTTTATTTATCACAAAAATATTAAAGAGTCAGCTGGAATAGTTTTCAAAGCCATTCCAGCTGGCCTTTTAGCATTTCATATTCAATGGAAAATCAAACTTTTATAAGATATATTTTATCTAAAATACCACTGGTTTTTGATTAGTGTTATAACCTAATAATATAAAAAAGACCCTTGAGTAACATTTCTGCTAATCAAGGAGCTTTTTCACTATACTTCAAATTTTAACCTATAATGTTCAGTATTAACGATTACTTCATCTTCTATCTCATGAAGAACATTACATATAAAAACATAGTCAATAGAATTGTTCTCTACTGGAAAGTATTATTCTTCACTCTTTTTGAATTAATGATGATTACCGCCACAATTGTCTGTTCCATCATAGCTTCTAATTAATTTTAAGGATCTGTTATCCATTAATTCAAGTGCTTTTTCAACTGAATATCCAACACCATAATATCTTGTTACACAAGCATCTGCCAAAATATCAAATGCTCTTTTTTCTATATCACCTGTAATTACTGCTTCGCAGTCATACTTTAATATCTCGTTAGCGAGATTTTCTCCAGATAATTCTTCATTATTGATAGCTGTAATACTTAAATCATTCATATTAACAATTAATAAGTATAAGCATTTCTCAAATTTTTCTGACACCTGACTATCCAGGCTTTTACCTTCTGCTACTACCGCAATTTTCATACTTTACCCTCACTTTATCTACATTTCTATTATTTCTACGGAATCACCTATATTTATTTTCCCACTTTTAACTACTGTGCCAAATCTACCTTCTCTACTTACTATATAAGGTCTACTATGTTCCTTGTATTCTTCTTTCCCTATATGTAGTATTTTAATTATAGCCTCACCAATTTGGATTACAGTTCCAACATTAAGGTCATCAAGAGAAATACCTGATATGGTAATGTTTTCAGTAAATCCTCCACTTTTAACTTCTTCCATTTTATCAGAAGGAACCTTTTCCAAAGCTTCTACAGGAAAAACACTTACCTGTCTATCCCAAGCTCCTGCATGTCCATCGCCTTCAATACCAAATCCTTCAATTGCATTAACCAAAGGAACTTGTGTCTTTTCAACTCCTCTTTTCTCACTAATATTCAAAGAAACTACTTTTCCCATTAAAATCACTCCTTATCCATTGACATTTTCCTTATTCTTCTTCATTATTTTGAACAGGGACAAAATCTTTCGAGTTTCATCAATGCTGCTGCTCCAGCAAGAGTAGTTCCAAAAAATATAGTTGGTTTATCTAACAAAAGGTTAGTTATTGTTTTATTAGCTATAGTACTACCAGTAGCAACCACAATATCACACCAATTTAATAAATCATCAATTGGTTTACTTCCATCCTCAACCATTACACTATATTTAACTTTTCCTATATTACTAGTGTCCAAATCCACAATTCTAACTTTAAAGTTTTTGCCTAGATTCTCTAACATTGCTGGTTGAAATCCTATTAATGCTATTTTAGGATTTCCATATTTATTTTTTATGTATTCTACTAATTCTGAAGCACAGTTTTCAGGTTCTCCATCTTTACAATGCACTGTTTTATCTGTTATTTTTAAATATCTACATACAGCATTTAAAGTAGCAATATATACAGCAGTATCAAAATTTGTTTCTAAGGACATTTCAACTATTTGTTTTAAATTTCCTTGAAAATTATTAGGCATATCTGTAAAAGCCTGACCTTTTACACCTCTAAAATCCGCTTCAAGTAATTTTTCCTTTCCTTTTATAATAGGAAAGTCCTTTCTTTCGGTATTTCCTATTGCCTCTTCTGTGGTTAAAGTTCTTCCTGTTATTTTCACTTCCTCATTTAATAAGCCATTATCTTCTACTAGTTTTTTGAACCTATCAAATAAATTAGTATAAAATTGATTTTGACTCATGAAAATCCCCCCAATAATAAGTTATAAATTCAGTATACCATTAAAATAGTTTATATACCAATAATGGGTGGTGATGAAACACCACTCATTTAGTTTTAGAAGGCTTATAAAAGAGCTACATCAGAATACTTTATATTACCTTCTTCATCTACTAATGATTTATCAGCGTGTACGTATTCGATTTTTCCAACAAACATCTCATGAGAACCAGTTACTATAGAGTCTACTACCTTGCACTCAATATTTACAGGACAATCTGCTAATAAAGGAGCATTTACCTTTATTCCTTCCTCAACCTTAATATTAAGCTTTACAAATTTATCCTCATCCTTGCCGCTGTGACTGCCTAGATAATCAAACATTTCTTTTTGTTCTTCTGTAACAAGATTCACTACAAAAACTCCTGTCTCTTTTACCATTTTATAAGAATGTCTTGAAGGAACAATACCTACCATAACCATTGGTGGATCAAAACTACAATTACAGCAGTAAGCTACCGCTAATGCATTATTTTTACCATCAATACCCCTACAAGAAACTAGTACTTTAGGCACTGGTTGAAGACATGATTTCATATTTCCTTGAACTTTTCCCATAACAATTCCCCCTATTTTTATAATTATCTTTTTTAATTATTCATTACAATGTCCTTCATGTTGATGTTCTGTGCACACACTTCCTGTTGATTTTAATTCACCTTTGATATACTTTCCTGAAACATCATCACATAGACCTTGTGCTCCAACTACTACCTCAATTCCATTTTCATTAAATAACTGTTTTGCTGTTTCTCCCATTCCGCCAGCAATAATAACATTTACATCTAATCCCTTTAAAAATACTGGTAAAAAGCCAGGTCTATGTCCTGGATTTTGAGTAAAACTCTTATTTAATGATTTTCCTTCTTCTACTTCATATATTGTAAAACCTTCACAATGTCCAAAATCTCCACTTACATAAGTTCCTTCACTTGCAACTGCTATTTTCATTTAATATTCCTCCTCATATTTACATTTAATAAATTTAATTTATTTTTAATCATTTTATATATTTTTTTATATTACTCCACATATCTTCAATAGCTTGTTTTGCTATACTATCTTTGTAAAAAGTTATAGGTTTTAACTCACTTATAGACTTCATAACAGTATCATCATATGGAATTTTACCCACTAATTTTAAACCTTTTTCATTAACAAAGTTTTCTATATCCTTAGTTACTTCTTTGTTTATATCATATTTGTTAACACATACCATAGTAAAAATACCAAAGTGTTCACATAAGGCTACTACTCTTATTAAATTTAAAATTCCTCTACTGCAATTTATATCTCTTATTTTTCCAATTTAAATTTTGCCTATTTCTCTTTTCTTATAAGCTATGGCATCATATCTACATGCAATTTCACAAGCCCCACATCCATGACATAATTTTTGAAAAAGCATAATATCATCCTTTACTTTTGCAAGAGCATTGAATTGACATGAATCCATACAAGCTCCACATGATGTACACTTGTCATCATCTATAAAGGGGTACTCTACCAAAACTTTTCTGTTTTATCTATTGTAGGCTTTAAAAATAAGAAACCATTTGGTTCTTCTACATCACAATCTATGTAACTTGCCTTTAGTGCAAGGGCAAGATTTGTAGAAACTGTAGTTTTTCCTGTTCCTCCTTTTCCACTAAGCACCGCTATATTCACTATATACTCATCTCCAATCTAATGGCTTCCTCCATGATGTGCAGGACCAGGCATTTTTATTTCTTCTAGTTCACCCTTATTATATTTTTCAAGTACTGAACTTATAGCTATATTTCCACATTTATATGCTTTAACTCCTGCTTTTTCAATAATTTCAATAGCATTAGGTCCAAGACTTCCTGTAACAATAACGTCTACTTTCTCATCAACTAATTGATTTGATGCAGCAATTCCTGCTCCAGCACTGGAATTTAGACCTTCATTTTCCAAAACTTTAACCTCTCCACTCTCTATGTCATGAATTTAAAAATATTCACATCTTCCAAATCTCATACCAAGTAAATTTTCAACATTTTTTCCTGTTGATGAAATTGCTATCTTCATTAATATTCCTTCAAATCTTTAATCGTTCCCAACAATAATGGCATTTGCCAATTTAATATTACTCCATTTTTAGGTTACTGTCAAATGCCAATTTAAATATTTTAAGCATAAATAGTGCTGACAAAAGAAATTTAAAAAAACTGGTAAAAGCATTCTATAACACTTCAACCAGCTAATTTATAAATATTTATACGGTTCTTTTTTATTTCCTTCAAACTTCCTACTACTAATCTCTTGAAAAATATTATTTTGTTCATTCTTATTGCCTTGAGGTTTTATATTGTCTCCTATCATTTCTTTCATTTGTGATATTTCCGCCATTAGAGTCATAAAATCCTCCTTTGTTAAAGGTTTCTTGTTATCCTTCAATTCATATCCTAGCTGACCACTTACTTCAATTGTTGCATATTTGACATCTTCTATTGAGGATATTCCAGCTTGCCTCAAACGGGTTTCCAGCCTATCAATAGATAATCTTAATTTCCCCAAATTATTTATATTAGGTGCCCCATTTTGAATAACTATAACAACTTTACCTGGAAATAAAGTTTCTAGAAAATCTATTTTAATCTCTAGATACTCTGTAATTATCATTGAATTCTAAATCCTTTAGAACACAAACATTTTTCTTGCCTTGTCTATTGACATCAAAGTTTCATTGCCGTTAACAGGACGTTTAAAAGTAACTTCCGGAAAAAATCTAATAATAAGCCTGTTTTTTATAATCTTTATATTTTTCTAATATGTCTTTGTTATTTTCAAAAAATTCATATAAAATTTGCATATTTTTCACTGTATCAGTAGTAATAATATGTTCCATCAATTCAGTCTGAATTAGCGCATTCTCCTTACATCCTATAAAAGATAAAAAGTTTTCAATTGTATTATGTCTATTTAACAGGAATTCCCCTAATTTCTTACCTTCATCTGTTAAAGTTACAATTCCATATTTCTCATAGTTTACCATGCCTAACTGTCCTAGCTTCTTTACCATCTTCGAAGCTGAGGAAGCTTTAACATTTAATAACTGTGCAAGTATATTTATTCTAATATAAGCTTCACTTAGACTATTCCTATAAATCATCTCAAGATAATCCTCTAATGCAGAAGTGAGTATATTTTTATTATTCCTTTGTAATTCATATCCACGGACAGTATGAAATGTATCGTCCATTTAATCACCACCATTATTTTAATCATAAAATTATCTTCTATATTTTATTTATACTAGTAACACTTAAAAAGTATTTATCATATTTTAGTGTAGGGAAAGTTTTTTTCTCTACAGAAAATCATTTTGTTAGGAGGTCCCTTTATACATGAATAATTATGATATTCCACTTAGCGATTTACCGCTAGGTAAAAAATGTAAAGTCAAAAAACTACTTTCTGACGGTTTAGTAAGAAGAAGAATGTTAGACTTAGGATTAATTGATAATACAGTGGTTGAATCTTTACAGAAAAGTCCCTCTGGTGACCCTGTTGCTTATCTCATTAGGGGTGCTGTAATTGCTCTTCGTACTGAAGTAGCATCCATGATTTTAGTAGAAAAACTTTAAATTTATATCCATAAATCTATTTTTAAGTTATATATAAGTGTAGTATTTTTAGGGAGGAATATTAATGGGTCTAACCAATACATCAACAGGAGCAGGAGTATTAGAAAAAGAACTTAGAATTGATAAAACTACATCAAAGGATAAAATAATAGCCCTAGCTGGCAATCCTAACGTTGGAAAAAGCACCGTTTTTAATAACTTAACTGGTTTAAACCAACACACAGGTAACTGGCCTGGTAAAACTGTTACCAATGCTCAAGGAAAGTATTATTATAAAGATCTCAATTTTATTTTAGTTGATATTCCAGGCACCTATTCCTTAATGGCAAGCTCCGTTGAAGAAGAGGTTGCTAGAGACTTTATATGCTTTGGAAATCCAGATACAACTGTAATTGTAGTAGATGCCACCTGCTTAGAAAGAAATCTAAATCTTGTTTTACAAACACTGGAGATTACTTCTAAGGTTGTTATATGTGTCAATCTGATGGATGAAGCAAAACGAAAAGGAATATCCATAGATTTAGAAGAACTATCAAAGCAACTTGGAGTTCCTGTAGTGGGCACAAGTGCTGTTAACAAAAAAAGCTTAGATAAATTAATGGATGCAGTTTTTGAAGTAGCTTCTAATAAAACTACTCCTAATACTATTAATATTGTATATGATGAATTAATTGAAAAAGCCTTATCTAAAGTTGAAGAGGCAGTCAAATCACTGCTTCAAGATAAACTTAATCCTAGATGGTTAGCATTAAAGCTTATAGAAGGAGATAAAAAGCTGTTAGCTTCTATTAATAACTATCTTAACTTCAATTTAACTGAAGAAGATAACCTAATAAAAGAAGTCAATGAAGTTAGAGCTTTTCTAAATGAACAGAAAATCGATTCAGATACATTTCGTGATAAAATTGTTTGTAAACTAGTAAGCACTGCAGAAAAAATAAATAAAACCGTAGTCTCTGTTAAAAATGAACATTACAATAGCACTGATAGAAAGATAGATAAATATCTTACCTCGAAGAAATTTGGAATCCCTATTATGATTCTTCTTTTAGGCGTAGTTTTCTGGCTTACTATTACTGGTGCCAACATACCTTCAGAAATAATTGCTACTGGACTGTTTTGGTTTCAGGACAGGCTTACCGACTTTTTCACCTGGTTAGGCACACCACCTTGGGTACATGGATTATTAGTTATGGGTATGTACCGAACTCTTGCTTGGGTAGTATCCGTTATGCTACCTCCAATGGCTATATTCTTTCCTCTCTTTACATTACTAGAGGACTTAGGATACTTACCTAGAGTAGCTTTTAATCTTGACAACTTTTTTAAAAAAGCCTGCGCCTGTGGAAAACAGGCATTAACAATGTGCATGGGCTTTGGTTGTAATGCTGCTGGTATAGTAGGCTGTAGAATAATTGATTCACCACGAGAAAGATTAATCGCAGTTATAACCAATAACTTTGTACCTTGTAACGGAAGATTTCCTACTCTAATAGCAATTATAACCATGTTCTTTGCTGGAATTATAGCAAGACCTTTTCAATCTGTAGTATCAACGCTAATTCTAACTAGTGTTATTATACTAGGTGTTATAATAACATTAACAATATCTAAAATTCTATCAAAGACAATATTAAAGGGTATTCCTTCTACTTTTACTTTGGAATTACCACCCTATAGAAAACCACAAGTAAGTAAAATTATCATAAGATCTATATTTGATAGAACGCTCTTCGTACTTGCTCGTGCAGTGGTAGTAGCAGCACCAGCAGGATTAGTTATATGGTCAATGGCTAATATTCATATAAGTAATATAAGTCTTTTAACCCATTGTGCTAATTTTTTTGATCCCTTTGCAAAACTTATTGGATTAGATGGTTATATTTTAATGGCCTTTATTTTAGGTTTCCCTGCAAATGAAATAGTTGTCCCTATAATAATTATGAGCTATATGTCTACAGGAAGCATAGTTGAGTTTGATAGCTTAGAACAATTAAGAACACTTCTTGTTTCTCACGGTTGGACCTGGTTAACAGCTGTATGTACTATGCTGTTTTCTTTAATGCATTGGCCTTGCGCTACCACCTGCTTAACTATAAAAAAAGAAACTCAAAGCCTTAAATGGACCATTATTTCTTTCCTTGTGCCAACTGTTACTGGCATTGCTATTTGCTTTATAGTTGCAAGCACTGTAAGATTAATTGGTTTAGTGTAATGAATTCCATTTCAGTAATCTACAAAGCTGGTGAAGGTGGCTTATAACCACTTCAACCAGCTAAATTTATACTTTTTTATGTTCTAATTCAATGTCACATTTTAACCTAATACAAACTTCGTTTTCTCATTTTAACTTTATTATATCCTATAAAATCAGCTACAAACTCTGATTTAGGATAGTTAAATATTTCATCAACAGTTCCTATTTGATGTATCTCACCATTTTTCATGACTGCTATTCTGTCTGCTAAATATATTGCCTCATTAAAATCATGGGTTATATGAATAGTTGTAGTCCTAAGCTTTTTATGAAGACTTTTTAAATTACGCTGAAATACTTCTTTAGTATTTGGATCTAATGCACTACTTACTTCATCTAACAATAATATTTTTGGTGAAGTTATAATAGCTCTTGCAAAGGCAACTCTCTGCTGTTCTCCTCCACTTAAGGTCAAAGGATTTCTTTTTAATAAGTGTTTTATATTCAGCATTGTACTTATTTCATCTAGAGCCTTTTCCCTACTGCATCTAGATATCTTTTTTGCCTTCAACCCAAAAATGATATTTTCACTAACAGATAAATGCGGAAACAATAAATAGTCTTGGTATACAAATCCTATATTTCTATGTTCCGGCGGCACATTACTTATGTTTATATTGTTTATGTATATACTGCCGCTATCAGGATTATATATACCAGCTATAGTTTCTAAAACTATAGTTTTCCCTGTTCCTGTAGGTCCTAGTATTACAAAATATTCTCCTTCTTTTACTTCAAAACTTATATCCTTAAGTTTAAAATCACCAATTTTTTTATTAATGCGCTCTACTTTAAGCATAGTGTCGACCCCTTTTTCACTATATTATTTAGTATTTTTTATATTTCCTTTTCCTAGATGTTCAAATATAAACAAACAAACTATAGACATAATTATTAGTATAATAGCAGCTGATAAGGCTTTATCTAAATTTCCACCAGATAAATTCAAAAATATAGCCGCTGGTAAAGTTTCTGTTTTCATTCGAATAGCTCCTGCAAGCATAAGTGCAGTACCAAATTCCCCTAATGCATTTGTCCATGTTATTACAATTCCTGAAATTAGACCATTTCTAGCTATAGGTAGAGTTACTTTAAAGAAGGAACCCCAACTGCTATACCCTAGTGTTCTAGCTACAAATTCAAGCTTTGGATTAATATTTTCAAAGGTTGTTCTCAAAATCCTTATCATGTAGGGAGTATTAATAAAAAAGTGTGCTAATATAATCCCTTTTACAGAAAAAACTGGATCTATCCCTAATTTGCTTACAATACTCTCCATTTGTTTTGTACTGAATAATAATAACAAAGCAATTCCTGATGCAATAGGTGGTATGGAATTAGGAATTTGTATTATAGAATTAATAACTTTCTTTCCCCCAAAATTGTACCTAGCTAGTCCATAAGATATTGGTACAGAAAATATTAAACA
Organism: Clostridium magnum DSM 2767; assembly: GCF_001623875.1. Taxonomy (GTDB): domain Bacteria; phylum Bacillota; class Clostridia; order Clostridiales; family Clostridiaceae; genus Clostridium_AM; species Clostridium_AM magnum. The sequence goes on from NZ_LWAE01000003.1 coordinate 378,150, forward strand.
AATTATAGTAGACACAGTTGCTGTGTATAGAGTCAACCTAATTGCAAATTGAACTTCCTTATCACTTAAACTTTCTATTAGTGTAGCAAAACCCCTTTGCATAACTGCACACATAGTAAAAACTATAAGAGCTATAAATATTATTGCAAATATAGATATAAATACTTTAAAAAGAATATCTTTGTAATTCCTGTTAAACATCATTAATTAGCCTCTCAAGTTATTATTTGACTCAACCTAAATACCTTTTATTTCACAGGCTTTAGATTATATTTAACAAATATCGGTTTAGCCTCATCAGAAGCAGTAAAGTCCATGAATCTTTTAGCTAATTCCGCATCTTTAGAACTTTTTAAAGTGCTTATAGGTACCACTTTAATTGTATTTTCTTCTTTAGGAATTTGTACTAAATCTATATCTTTCGCTGCATTCAAAGCATTATCTTCCCATATAATCGATGCATCTGCTTTTTTCATAGAAAGAAATGTTACTATTTCATTTACTGTAGTAACTGTAGATACTACATTCTTATTAACTTGTTCCACTATACTAGCCTTTTCAAATAATTTGGATGCTAGCTTGCCTAGTGGAGATGTTTTAGGATCTCCTAATATAACTTTTACTCCTGATTTAGAAAAATCCTTTATGCTAGTAATTCCTGCAGGATTTCCTTTAGGTACAGCAATTACAGGTACATGATAAACCAAATCCTTTTTTTCTGAAGTTAAGCTTTTTTTATTTGCTGTTTGATAATCTTCATCTGAAGCTAGTACACAAAGATCACCTTTATGTGAAACCTCCATTTGAGCTATAAGATCTGAAGAATTAGCATAAGTGTATTCAATTTTAGTTCCATATTTTTTTTCGAAACTTTGTGCTATTTCCTCCATTGGCTTGTTTACTCCTGCAGCACAATAGACAAGTAGAGATTCTTTCTCCTCATTACTTTGATTAGTGGTAGTTTGTGCCTTTTGTCCACATCCTATAAACATAGTAGAAACCAGTAAAAAACCTAGAACTGAACTTAATATTTCTTTTATTTTCATAAAATACATCTCCTTTTATATGTTAATCTACTTTTCCACCAAGCTTTGTAAAAGTAGTACCATAGAATTTTTCATAGAATGAATCTGCCTCTTTGATAACATCAGTATCATTAAATACTTTAGGATTTAATCTCTCACTTAACCACAATATCCCTAAAACTGTTTGTGGACAAGGCATGTCCCATTGGGATATTTTTGAAGGAATTAGATAAATCTTTTTATTCTTTATGGCGTTTACAGTTTTCAGACTTCCGTTATTGAGTACATCTGCCGGTTTTACTCCACAGTATTGTGTAAGTATTATTACATCTGGATTCCATTGTATTAGATGTTCTGCTGAAACCTTAACCCATCCTCCTTTTAAATCAGAAGAGACATTTATTCCTCCACATAAGTCAATCAGAGAATTCTGAAACATATCATTGCCAGCTGTTGAGTACATGTCAGAACCTGCAATATATACTTTTTGTTTATCCTTCTGTTCTACATTTTTAAGCTTATTTTTTACAAAATCTATCTTTTGCATATAGTAATCATTAAAAGCTGCTGCTTCTTCTTCTTTTCCTAAGGCCATTCCCAGATTTGTCATGGTGGATTTTAACTCATCAAGACTTTCTGCTTTTATAGCAAAGACCTTTAATCCACGGCTTTCGATATCATCTATAAGCTTTTTATTTGCCGCAGTTATTAAAACAAGGTCTGGTTTTAAAGCAATTCCTTGCTCCATGTTAAAAGTATTTTTGTTTTTGAAATCTGGTAATTCCTTAGAGTTAGGTAACAAAGTAGTTACTATTGGATTTTTTAAGGTATTTCCATCTGCACCAACTAGAGTTTTTTGTGCACCTAACGTACAAATCATTTGAACTGGTACAGTATAATTAGTTAAAACTCGTTCTGCCGGCTTGGATAGTTCTATTTTTCTTCCCAATCCATCTGTCACAACGATTTTCTTATTTTCTTTTACAGAATTTGTTGAAACTGTACTTTTCCCACATCCCGCAAAAGAAAACATAATCATCAATAATAGAATTAATAATCTGGATACTTTTTTCACTTTTATCTCCCCCTGTTTTCTTATTAGTTAATCATAGGTATACATGCTTTTACCTTATTCCCATTAGAATTAATGGTAGTAATAATTTTCACATTAATACCATAGGCCTCCTTAAGCATATCCTCTGTCACAACTTCATCCACATTCCCCACTGTAAATACATTATTTTTTCGCATAAGTGCTACTTTTGTAGAGCATAGAAATGCATGATTAGGAAAATGTGAGGTCATAACAACTGCTAGTCCTTTTTCAGAAAGCTTATTTATCTGTTCTAATACTCTTATCTGATTTCCAAAATCCAAATTAGAGGTTGGTTCGTCCATTATCAGTATTTTGGGCTGTTGAGCAAGAGCTCTAGCAATTAAAACCATTTGCCTTTCCCCACCACTTATTTCTGTATATATCTTATCCTTTAAATAGGATATCTTTAAAGTATTTATGGCCTCCTCTGCAATCCTTACATCCTCTTTCATAGGAGAAGAAAACATTGAAAGATGAGCAGTTCTTCCCATCAATACTACGTCAAATACTTTAAAGGGAAAAGGAGGAGTATGTGCCTGAGGTACATAACCAATAGTTTTAGCTAATTGCTTTCTTGACCAATTATGTATATTTTCTCCGTCTAAAAGTATTTCTCCACCTCTTAACTTTAAAAAACCTAATATAGTCTTAAAAAGAGTTGTTTTTCCTACACCATTAGGTCCTAGCAAGCATAATATTTCTCCAGAATTTACATTCATGGAAATATCCTTTACCACAATTCTTGTACCATAACCGCAAATAGCATTTTTAACCTCTAATTTCATATCCATCCTCTCCTTCCTTTAATTAAAAGATAAATAAAAAAAGGTGCTCCAATTAGTGATGTTAGAATTCCTAGAGGGATTTCCATAGCAAAGGCACAGCGAGCTATATCATCAACTAATATTAGAAAGGTACTGCCGATGAATAATGAAGCAGGTAATAGCACTTTAAAATTAGGCCCTACAACCATTCTAGATATGTGGGGTATTATAAGTCCTATCCATCCAATCATGCCACTAATTGATACAGCTGCAGCTGTAATTAGAGTTGAACAAAGTATAATAATTATTCTTAACTTTGAAGTATCAATACCGAGAGACTTTGATTCTTCATCTCCAAAGGAAAGTACATTAAGTTTCCATCGTAATAAAACAAGTGGTATAACTCCTACAATCAATGGTAGCAGCATTATTTTTATATCTTTCATGGTGGCAGAAGCCAGTCCTCCCATAAGGTAAAAAGTTATTGCTGGCAGCTTTTCATAGGGGTCAGCCACATACTTTGTTATTGAAATAAAAGATAAAAATAAAGCATGAACAACCATACCTGTCAATACAAGTACTAACGTGGCATTGTTTCCTCTTCCTATAATCACACTTATTAAATAAGTTATAGTGACAGCTGTAAGTCCAAATAGAAATGCTGAAATCTGTACACCAAAAGCACTAAAAGATAAAAGAATCCCAAAGGCTGCACCAAATCCGGCACCAGCAGAAGCCCCAAGTATGTCTGGGGATACCATTGGATTTTTAAATAAGCCCTGATAGGTAGCCCCAGCCACAGATAAAGCTGCTCCAACCATTAACGCTGACAAAATTCTAGGAATTCTAACATTGAAGAGCACTGTTTCAATAGTACTAGGCTCTCCTGTACTCAATCCAAAAACTTTTGATATCATAGCGTTAAAAAATTCTGGTAAAGTTATTGAGTATCTTCCTACAACTAAGGAAATTAAAATAGCCAATACAGGCAAGGCTGCAATAATAACCATAAAATAAGTTGTTTTTCTTTGTACTAGCTTTTCCTTTTGATTTTTTAATTTTGAACTTTCTAACGAATCCGTTATCTCTAATGGTTTTAACATTTATTTCTCCTCCTTATTTTAATATCCTTAAAATGTAGGGTAACAACATCAGACATTAGATATTGCAGATTATTTTTTGATAAAAGCTCAGAGGCCTGAATCATCATCAATTATTTCATAGGAAGGTATATTTGCTTCGGTTAATATCCTATTGAATTTTTCTGCATTGTTGTCTTTTACAAAGCCTTTTCTGCGCTCTTCCCAATCTCCTTCCCTTGCTTCCATTTTTTCGAACACCTCTTTTTTAAGCTTTGCATTACCATAGCCCCCTCCAATATATGCACAGCCTCCCTTTGAAAGCACTCTGTAAATCTCTTTAAAAGCTTTCACCTGATCTTCCCAAAACCATATAGATCCTCTGCTAATTGCAAGTTCTATTGTTTCATCTTCAAAGGGAATATTATGAACATCCCCACAGAGTGTCTCCATTCTATAATCTAAATCATTATTTTTGATTCTATTGTCAGCAATCTTTAAAGCATAAGGAGATATATCTAACAAAAATGTAAACATATTGGTTATCTTAGTTACCTCAGCACCAAGATGCCCACCGCCGCAACCTATATCAAGACATGTTCCTTTATTTATATTTGTTTTTTCTTTTATTTGAGAAGCAATAACTGAATAAATAGGCGCAAATACATTACTTGCTATTTCATCAAATTCTAAAGCCTTTTTTTCCTCATCCATTAAAACTCTCCTCCTCTAATTTCACCTTTCCCATCCATTTTAACCATTAATGCTCTATTGTTAAAAAACTCACTTCCACCTCCCTGCTTAATTCAATTCCACACTCTATTACGATCTGTAACTACAGTACTTGCAAGCATGTTAATTCCATATTTGTATAGACAATCCGTCATACCTGTTACATATATTACTGGTATACCTATGTCTGTCTGTATTTTATCTGAATTTGCTACAGTCATAATAATTTTAGGTTTTTATTCACCTTTTGTTTCCTCTCAATCTTTTTTATTAGTTATTGGAACTAAGTTTACATTGTTAATTTTTAACATATTAAGAATTTTATCTTCCATTGAATTTCTATTATTTTCATTAATTCTAATTACATTTACATCTTCTCTCATTTTTATTTGTTGAATAAAGTTTGTATCACATTCTTTTAACACTCCTAAAACCGGTGTATCACAATTGAGAATTTTAATAATAGTATCTTTGAATAATGGGGAGTTTTCCTCCATGAATCCTAATTCATCAAGTATTATTAATTCCCTATCTCCTAAGCTTTTTAATAAAATATTTTTAGAAATACTATTAAAAACATTCATATCCGAATATAATACATCTTTTTCTCTATGATAAATTCCAATGGTATAACTATCTTCCAAATTGTAGAGTGAAACTACATTAAAGCATGTTGTTTTATCAGTAAATATTTTTTCTTGAATAAATCCACCTATAGAACAATCTACGTTTTTAATAATTTTTTCTAATAATGTAGATTTTCCTATTCCTCTTTCACCAGTTATAAAAATATTTTTCATAATGTGATAGTTTCCTTTCCTTTAACTTTCCTTAATACCATAAACCATAAACAAATTTGAATCAGATCCAAATTTTCTTTTACTACTTTTTTTATCACTATTTCCTTCTTCATTACCTTGTATATCTACATATACCCTACTGCTAATTTCTGTATCAATAGTTATTTTACTAATACCATTTTGAAGCAGTATATCTACATCCCATTGTGGTCTCACAATATCACATATATAAAGCTGTTTTGCAAAATCGTTACGCTGGCGAATAAGTTCTTCACTTTGAACCGCACGGCTATATGTACTGCGTGACCAATTTTGCATTTCCTTATAATTTTGACCAGCTTCTTCTGCCAATTTAAACCCTTGTCCATAATTGGCATCAAAGTTCATGATTTTACCACCAGGCACAAGTACTCTGCACCATTCTTCATAAGCCCTTTTAGGATCTAGCAATGTCCATGTAACATTTCTTGAGATTATGAAATTAAAACTTTCGTTCTGAAATTCTAGATTTTGAGCATCCATTTTAATAAATTTAATATCTGTGTATCCAAGCTTTTCTGAGTTTTTTACTGCATTATCTATCATATTTTGCGAATAATCTACAGCGGTTACTTCAAAACCTAAATCAGCCAGCAAAAAGGCATAAAACCCTGCCCCTGTACCTAAATCCAAGGCCCGAAGCCCTTTTCCTTCAGGGACTGCTTCACTAATAATATCTATCCAAATTTTTCGTTGAAACCCCTCCAAATCCTTAAGGCGGCATTCACTGAATTCATTAGCTCGTTTCGACCAGTAATTATTAATTTTTCCTTGTATTTCCATATTTACATCCTTTCATTATAAATTTTCAACAGATAGTGTTTGAGAAATTTTAAACTACAGGGTCTATAACCCTATATAGCTATTTTATAGGCGGATCATCATTTATAATTTTATTAGCCTCTTCCTCCGAAAGGTCATAGTTTAGAAAGGTTTTATAAAAATGTCTTGTTTCTTTAACTATATCTATATTACGAAATTTATCTGGATATAAAGTTTTTGCAGACCACTGTATTTGCAAAGCTTCTTCTGCACTGTATCTATCCCAATAAAAAGCTCCATCTGGATTAAAATATACTTTTCCTGCTTTAACAGCGCTTACTTGCTGCCAGTTTGGATCTTTTAACAATGTGTCCATAATTTTTTTCCCATTGTTTATCTTCATTAAAGTATTGCTGCTCAATATTACAACGTCTGGATTCCACTTTAACATCTGCTCCATAGATATTTGTTTATTGTTTCCTTTTACTTCACCAGCAGCATTTACCCCACCGGCTGTTTCTATCCATGCATTAATTATTGTATTGCTTCCATCTACTGTAAGTGGTGAAAGTGATGTTACATGAAGCACCTTAGGTCTTTGCTCCTTTGGTATTTTAGAGGTTACATCAGTTATCATATTGAGTTTGTTGTCTAAATAAGATATGTATTCTTCTGCCCTTTTCTTTCCCTCATCTCCAAGAATATCCCCTGTAAGTTTAAAACATTCTTTTAAACCTTTAAAATCAGTAAAATTTAATTGGACAGTCGAAATACCTAAATCTGATATTTTATTTGCACTTTTATCATTTAAAGGCGTAAATACAATGTCTGGTTTTACTTTTACAAGTTCCTCTGTATTCACAGTATCTGTACTAAATACTGTAACTGCCTTGTTCATTTGAGGATTTACCTTATATAACCAAGGTCTTGCTTTTTCTGTGAGAATGGTGGCAACTACCTTATCTCCCGCTCCTAACATAGCTAGTACCTCATTATGAGCCTGCCAAGCATCTCCTATTCTATTAATATTTAAAGGTACTTCTACTTTTTTTCCTGCTGCATCAGTAATTGTTTTTGTCTGCGGCTTTTTTTCTTCTGTTTTTTGTGAGTTTGTATTGTTACTGCATCCAGCTAATAAAAAAATAATTGCAGAAATAGCAATAGCTATACATCTTAATCTTCTTTTCATAATTACACATCCTTTAACTAAAAATTACATTCGATTACATATTGTCATGTTTCACCATGTTATGTTATACTCATTTTAACAAGAATATACTGAAAATTCAACCATTCATCTTCTGTTTATTAGTTTTTATCGATATTTCTCGAAAACCAATGTTAATTTTTAAAAAAAATATATTGAAATTTATAATTTTAGCATTATAATATACTTAATATTAACAATTCACTACTTTTCTAACAAAACTCAAAACAACTAAACACCATATCGAAAAATAATTTTTATCACGTTTCATTACGTTATATACCAATTATCATTTTTTAAAAAATAAAATAGATTAAACAAAGGGAGGTTATTATTTATGTATGAAACTTTAGAAAATTTACTTATGACTGAGGAAAATGATTTAAAGAATTTAAATTTTTTAGGTTTGACAAGCTGTCCTATGAGACAACTTTTTAGAGAAAGTATTGAAAACACCTTACAAAAATGTAAAGAGGAAACAAATATAAATTTAAAATGTTATATTCCTTCTGGCTGTCATGGTAATGACGATGTTGAACAGCTATTAAATAGTAAAACCATCGATGAGTTTCCAGACATTTTTTCAGCTTTAGGCTTTAAAGATATGTTTAATAATAACTTTGTAAAAAATCTTGTAAATAAAGGTTTCTTTAAATCAACACAGGATAAAAACATAAATAAAGAATTTTTAGAGGCAGGCTGTTTAGATCCAGAAGGTATCTATACTATGTATTCTGTATCGCCAGTTTTAATGGTTATTGACAATAAAAAATTAGGAGATCTTCCTTTACCTAAAGCTTGGACTGATCTATTAAATCCTATTTACAAAAACAACATAATAGTAGGAGGATCAGAGGATGAAATATATGGTGATCAAATACATTACTTCTATAAAGAATTTGGGGATGAGGGTATAGAAACCCTTGGCAAAAATATTAAAGATGCTTGGCATCCAGTTAAAATGTCAAAAACTGCTGGTACGTCAAATTCAGAAGGCGCTGCAATTTATGTTATGCCATTATTCTTTGCAAAATCATGCCCAAAACAAGAGAATGTTTCAATTGTTTGGCCTGAAGATGGTGCACTTATATGCCCTGTTTGTATTATTTCAAAAGAATCAAAATTGAAAGAAACAGATGTATTGATAAATTTTTAACCAGTTCTGAATTCGGAACAAACTGTGCTAGTAATTATTATCCTGCACTTAATCCTAATGTGGACAACCATCTTCCTAAAAACGCAAAATTTAAGTGGTTGGGCTGGGATTATATAAGAACAAATAATATCGAAGAACTCAGGTTAAAGGCAAATAAAATATTTTTTAAGGCATGGAAGGGACATACAAAATAAATTATAGCGAGTGTGATTTATATGAAATTAATTACTGTATCTGGCCCCCCTTCATCAGGTAAAACCTCTGTAATTTTAAAGATGATTGAAAACTTAAAAGCTACTGGTTTAAATATAGGTGTTCTTAAATTTGACTGTTTATACACCTATGATGATGTACTATATGAAAAAATAAAAATACCTGTAAAAATGGGATTATCCGGAAACCTTTGTCCTGATCATTTCTTTGTAACTAATATTGAAGAATGTGTAAATTGGGGAATTGAAACTGGCTTAGATATACTAATAAGTGAGAGTGCAGGTCTTTGCAACAGATGTTCACCTCATATAAAGGGTGTTTTAGCTCTTTGTGTTATCGACAACTTATCTGGTGTTGATACTCCTAAAAAAATAGGGCCAATGCTTAAGTTTGCTGATATAGTTGTGGTAACTAAAGGTGATATAGTATCACAAGCAGAAAGGGAGGTTTTTTCTTTCAAAATACGTCAAGCAAATCCAAAGGTTAAAATAATCTTTGTGAACGGTATTACAGGTCAGGGTATATTTAGCTTATGTAGAAATCTCAATAGTGGACTTTCAATAAAAGAAATAACTAACAGCCGTTTAAGATTTACAATGCCCTCTGCTGTCTGCTCATATTGTCTTGGAGAAACAAGAATAGGAAATAATTATCAGAGCGGATATGTAAAAAAATAGCGCTTTAAGGTGGAATATCAATGCATAATAATTTAGATAATTGTATAGAAACAATGCCCCTATACAAAGTAATTGAAAAATATCCTTATATACAAGAGTTCTTTCTTACTTTAGGAATTAAAAATTTAAATATAAATAGTTCAATAAATCAATTAATTAGCAATTTTACAGATACCAATCTACAAGACTTGGGTATTAGTAGAGAAAAAATTTTAAATAACTTTATACTATTTATAGAAAATTTCAACAAACTCACTAAGGAAAATGAAAATAAGATTGCATCCGTAACTATAGTGGGAGGTTATAATAAACTTGGAGAGAAGGAAAATACAAAGCTTATACTAAAGCCAGGAGAAATAGTTTCTATTGTGGGACCTACAGGTTCTGGTAAAAGCAGACTTTTAGGAGATATAGAATGTTTGGCGCAAAAAGACACTCCTTCTAAAAGACAAATACTTATTAATGGAAAAACCCCAGATGAAGACCAGAGATTTTCTGTAGAAAACAATCTCATTGCACAGTTATCTCAAAATATGAATTTTGTCATGGATGTAACTGTCTCGGAGTTTATTACCATGCATGCAGAAAGTAGAATGATTAATAACATTGAGAAAACTGTAAAGTTAATACTTCAGTGTGCAAATGAACTTGCTGGTGAAGTATTTTCAAATACCGTCCCCATTACACAACTTAGCGGTGGACAGTCAAGAGCTCTTATGATTGCTGACACAGCATTGCTTAGTAAGTCTCCAATTGTCTTAATAGATGAAATTGAAAACGCAGGAGTAGACAGAAAAAAAGCACTGGAATTACTAGTAAAAAAAGAGAAGATAGTTCTAATGTCTACCCATGATCCTATTTTAGCTCTTATGGGAGATAAAAGAATTGTAATAAAGAATGGTGGAATTGATAAAATAATTCAAACAGATAATGTTGAAAAAATAAACTTAGAAGTATTAAGCAAATTTGACAATAAAATTCTTAACTTGAGAAACATGTTAAGGACTGGTAAAAAGATTGATTTTGATATTAATCATTATTTATCTGATAAATCTTAAATTTAAAGATCTATGAGATGAATTAAAATTAAATATGACCCCTTTTATTTTTTATAGGGAACTTACATAGATTTGTGGAAACACAATCTATGTAAGTTCCTTTTAAGCAATAAAAATACTTGATCTTTTACTTTTTTCTAACAACAACAATAATAGCTGTAGAAAACACTATAGAATCTCCCGTTTTAATTTAGAAGTATTTTTGTTCTCAATTATATACTATGTTAAGTTTTCTCCATTACACCAGCGTCCACAAAATCCAGCTTTTTTACTACACATCACTCTTTGAGAACCACAATTAGGACAAGTTAATTTATCCTGCTCATAATTTATTTCATAAACTTCTCCACAATCTATGCACTTAAACTTACAGTGATTTGTAGTATAATATCCTCCGCTAATTCTTATAGCCTTTCCTTCTGTTAGTGCTATGGCAACCTTTTTTCTGGCAACATCAATTATATTTTGAAAGGTTTGGCGGGATACTTGCATTTTTTCAGCACACTCTTCTTGATTTAATTCTTCTATATCCTTAAGCCTCATTGCCTCAAGTTCTTCCACCTTTAAAACTATTTCTTCAATTTCACATTTAGGTTTTCCCCATGGTACAAAATAGTTATCCTCTGGGAAAAACTCAACTCTTCTAAACTTAGTTGGTCTTGGCATTTTCATCCTCCCTGCATTTAGTACATAAGCCAATTAACATTATGTTGGCATCAGATACAATTAAATTATTTTCCTTCTCAATTTTATTATTTAACCTTAAATAATCTAACGCTAAAGAATTATTATCTATATCTATTATACTATTACATTTTATACATTTAAAATGTATATGCAAGGGTTTTCCACTAAAAATCTTCATTTCATAATAGTTTACACTATTTATACTTATTTCTTTTATTATATTTAGCTCATTAAACATTTTCAAACTTCGATAAACTGTAGCAAGACCAACTGAATAATTTTTAACCTTTTTATATATTTCTTCAGCATTTAGATGGATACTGGATTCAATTATAGCTTTTAATACCCATTGTTTTTGGATTGTAAACTTGTAACCCTTACTCTCAATTATTTTCTTAAAATAAATCAAATCCCTATCCATCTAATTCTCCTTAATATTAATCTTCACAATGACCTTCATGTTGATGTTCTCTGCAAATACTGCCTGTTGATCTTAATTCACCTTTTATATATCGCTGTAACAAATCATCACAAACACCACTTGCTCCAACAACTACTTCTATTCCATTTTCGTTAAATAGCTGTTGTGCTGCTTCTCCCATGCCACCTGCAATAATTACATTAGCTCCTAACTCCTTTAAAAATACTGGTAAAAATCCTGGTCTATGTCCTGGGTTTTGCACAAAATCTTTATTTAAAACTTTTCCTTCCTCAACTTCATAAGTAGCAAAACCTTCACAGTGACCAAAATGCCCACTTACTAATTTTCCATCACTTGCAATTGATATTATCATTTTACATTCCTCCAATATATTAGTGTTTTTATATTTTTTTATTTTACATACTCTTCCACAACTTTGTAAGCATACTCTATAATTTCATTGCAGGATACTCCTTGTTTCTTTAACTCTTTGCACTCAAAGGTTCCATATTTTTCAGCAATTTTACTCATAACTTCTTTGGCTAAACTCTTGGAATTATTTTGCTCTTTGCTTGTTTCTCTTCCCTTTACTGCCCCTAAAACCACAAGTGCTCCTGAAATTGCACCACATGTGCTTCCAACGGTCATGCCTGCTCCAAAGGGACTTGCTACTGAAACAGGTATATTTAATTTTTTCTCTTCATTTATAGTCTTTACTATTGACTCTGCACAATTGTAACCTTCTTTATAAATTTCTAATACTTTACTCATTAAACTTCCCCCATCCATACTAATTTTTAGTAGATAACAGTTTTTATATTATTCCACATATTTTCTATAGCTTTTTTTGCAGGACTATCAGCATAATTAGTTATTGGCTTTAATTGATTAATTGACTCCATAACGGTGTCATCATAAGGTATTTTTCCTACTACTTTAAAGTCTTCTTCATTACAGAAATTTTCAATTTCCTTTGCCACTTCTTCATTAATGTCATACTTGTTAATACATACTAGCGTAAGAACTCCAAAATGCTGACAAAGAGCCATTACTCTCATAAAATCTTCCATACCTGATTTTGTAGGTTCTGTAACTATAAGTACTAAATCACAACCTGTTACAGAAGAAATTACAGAACATCCTATGCCTGGTGATCCATCAATTACAGTTAGTTCAGTTTCTTTTTTAAACATGCCTTTAATCTGTTTTAACAATGGCGGGTTAATATCCTCAGTTTCTTTTTTCTTAAATTCCTTACTATTTTTTCTAAGAGCACTAATGAGTTTTCCTGATCCTTCACTGCCAATCTCCATTTTTGCTCTAGACAATATTCCCTTTGAAGTTTTTGTTATAAATACATCTGCACTTTTTTCCTCTAGTAATTTAACAGCCTTTTCAGTACAAACATAAACACAGGCTCCACAGCCTTCACATTTATAAACATTTATTTCGTTATCCTTTATAGCATTAAAATTGCAGTATTTTTCGCATATTCCACACTGCGTACAAAGAGTTTTGTCTATTACAGCTTTTTTACCTCCATAGAAGTCATCCTGCTTTAAGTCTTCTCCTTTATAAAACAGATAAAAATTAGGAGCATCCACATCACAATCTACCATTATAGCTTCTTTGGCAAGTTCTGATAAAGCAACAGCAACTGTAGTTTTTCCTGTTCCTCCTTTTCCACTTAATACTACTAATTCCACAGTGATGCCTCCTTTACGCTTTTAGCAATATTCTCAAAAAAGCTTCTATATTCCTTATTTTCTATAAGCATTTCTCCTGTTGAATACTGTTTTGCAATGTCTCTTCTATAAGGTAAATAACCTAGTAGAGGAATATTTTCTTCTCTACAATATTTAGTTATTATATTTTCATCACTTGTATTTTTGTTAATTACTATACCCATAGGTATATTGAACTTTCTAACAAGCTCCACTGCCATTTTTAAATCATGGAGTCCAAATTCTGAAGGTTCCGTTACAAGTATAGCTAAATCTACATTCTGAAGTGTGTTAACCACATTACAAGAGGTTCCTGGTGAACAATCCAATATATTAGTACCACTATTCATATCCTTTAAAAGCTCTTTAATAATAGGTACTGCCATTGGCTCTCCTATATTTAATACCCCTCTCCTGCACTGAACATCATCTTTATTTCCTTCCTCAATAACTCCAATAGCTCTTTTTTCATATTCTATTGCTTCATGCTTACATACAATTTTGCAAAGACCACAGCTGTGACATAATTTTTCAAAAAGAATTATACATTCCTTTACCCTTGCTAAAGCATTGAATTGGCAAACACCAGCACAGTCCCACAATGAGTACATTTAGCATAATCAATAAAAGGATTCTCAACTTCCACTTCTTTTTTATTAATATCTGAGGGCTTTAAAAATATAAATCCATTTGGTTCCTCTACATCACAGTCAATATAATTTGCATTTAAAACTAGTGCAAGATTGGTAGAAACTGTAGTTTTTCCTGTTCCCCCTTTTCCACTTAGTACTGCAATATTCAAGCTCTATTCCTCCTCATTTACTAATGGCCCATTGCATTATGTGCTGGACCTGCAATTGTTATTTCTTGCAATTCACTATTTTTAAATTTTTCTAAAGCATTATTTATAGAGATATTCCCACATTTATATGCTCTAATATCTGATTTTTCAATAATTTTAAAAGCATTTGGTCCAAGACTTCCTGTAATTATTACGTTTACATTTTCATCTACTAATTGCTGTGAGGCTGCTATTCCTGCTCCACCATCCGAGGATTGACCTTTATTCTCAACGACTTTAACTTCTCCACTTTCACTATCATGAATTTGAAAATAATCACATCTTCCAAATCTCATATCCAGTAAGCTGTAAATATCCTTTCCAGTTGCAGATATTGCAATTTTCATTTACTTTTCCTCCTTTATCTCTTTTAAAATATTTTTTACTATTGAATTAGATAATTCATCTAAAATTTCGCTTGAATCTTGATAACCATGACTTGCTAAGTTACCGATTGTACTTATCATTGGCAATTCACCAAGGAGTTGTAAATTACTTTCTTTCAAGAACTCATCTACATTTTCCCCATTAAATAGCCTTATTTTCTTACTACAGTCAGGACAGACTATGTAACTCATATTTTCTACAACACCTAAAATTTTGATATCCATTTTTTTTGCCATATTTATAGCCTTTGAAACTATCATTGAAACTAAATCCTGCGGCACAGATACCATAACAAGACCATTAATAGGAATAGACTGCATTGCAGTTAAAGCTACATCCCCTGTTCCAGGTGGCATATCAATTATCAAATAATCTAAAGTTTGCCATAATACATCAGTCCAAAATTGCTTAACCACTCCTGCAATCATCGGCCCTCTCCATATTACTGGTTCGTTTTCATTTTCAATTAACAAGTTTAATGACATAACCTTTATTCCATCTTCTGTTTCTACCGGAAACATATACGTATCACTAACCTCTACCTTTTTATCCTTTACTCCAAGTAGTCTCGGTACACTAGGTCCTGTTATATCTGCATCTAGAACTCCAACTTTATATCCTAACTGTCTTAATTGTTTAGCAATCATAACTGATATTGTGGATTTTCCAACTCCACCTTTACCACTCATAACTCCTATAACATTTTTAATACAATTCATTGGATTATTTTCTATCATGCATTTCTCTTTATCTTTGCTGCATGAATCATTTGTTGGACATGAATTACAACTTGACATGATTTTCACTCCCCTTAATTATAATTGGCATTTGCTAATTACATATTACACCAACTTTTTATTATTGTCAAATGCCAATTACATAAAAATAGAACGCCTTTAGAAAATTTATATTTTTGTAAATTTCCTAAAAGCGTTTCTCTCCAAATAATCATAATTTTATTTTACATTTATTATATTTCCAGTATTATTATGAATAAAGCTACCCTTAAATTTCTCTTTAAACTCTTTTACCGCATTTTCTCCTGTACAGTGAGACATTCCTAAAATCCTGATCTGCTTATCTGTTAAAAAGTTAATTGTACTATTTAATCTTAACTCATCGGCTTCAATCAAATGAGTTCCTCCAAAAATTCCGTAGATTGGCATATTTGTTCTTTTTAATATTGTTTCTAATATATTTACTAATCCTACATGAGAACAGCCTAGTACAACAAATAAGTAACCGTTTAATTTTATTGCCAATACAATTTCATCTAAAAAAGTATCAATATTATATTCATCAACTTGTTTTACAAAAAAGTTTTCATTAAGTTTTTCAAAACTATTTTTTCTTTCAATATTAGAAAATATCATTATATCTTCATTAATACTAAATATGTCTTCATTAATATATTTTATAGGAATACTATTAAGCTTAATAAATTCTTCTTCAAAAGGATTACCATTATACTTATATCTATCTTTTCCTAACAATTTATGTTTAGCATTAAAGAATTTTTCTCCCACAATTAACTTAAAAGAGCTTCCTATCTTTCCCACAAGCTTTTCAAAACCACCACTATGGTCATAATGGCCATGACTTAATATAACATAATCTAATCTACTTAAATCAACCTTTAATCTTTCTGCATTTTTAATAAAATCTCCACTTTTACCTGTATCAAATAAAATTTTAACTTCATCAACTTCTATATATAAAGATAGTCCATGTTCATTAATTAATTCTTTATTATCTCCTTGACTATTCTCTATAAGTGTTGTTATTTTTAGGCTCACTTAACCACCACCACATATTCTCTAAATCTACTTAAATAATCTCCACAGCCCCCCTCTCCAATAACTCCTTGTCCATTTGCATTATTTATTACCCCTGAATTTCTTGGGCACACAAAATGATCCATAACTGTATCTGTATAATTTTCTGCAAACATATATTTCACCCCTATTCCTATTTTTACCAAATTATTAGAATTTACTGATTACATATTATACGAATTAAATATTGTTGTCAAATGCCAATAAACACACAAAATTATGTTGCAATTTACGTTATTACTTTTTATAATGTATTTAACAGCACAAAAACGAATGATCCATATAAATTATAGATTTTATAATACGTTTTGATACTTTTCGTAATTTTATCCGATGACTACACGCTCTAATACTCCCTCTTCCAAAAAATTACGTTGCGAGCGGCTACGTCTGGATTCGTTCAACTAAGAATCAGGTGGAGTTGAAACTCCATCTGATTCAAGTTTTACTTCATCAAAATAGATATCACTAGGAGGTTTTACAAATGTATATTTCCAATGAAACCATTGATAGATTTATCAAAGAAGATGTTCCATACATAGATTTAACTACTTTAGTTCTAGAAATTGGTGGACAAAAGGGTAAAATACAGTTTTTTTCAAGAGAGAATGCTGTTTTATGTGGTACAGAAGAGGTTGCACGGATATTTAATAAATTAAATATAAACGTAACTAAAAGCTGTGCTTCTGGCAGCCTAATAAAGAAAAACGAAATTTTTCTTGAAGGTGAAGGAAGTGCCGAAAGCTTACATATAGCATGGAAGACCTGCCAGAATATTTTAGATTATAGTTCAGGTATTGCTACAAAAACAAAGAACTTAGTAGATAAGATAGCTGCTATAAATCCAAATATTTCTGTTATTACTACAAGAAAAAACATACCTGGAACAAAGGAATTAGCAATAAAAGCAGTGATAGCTGGCGGTGGATTTCCTCATAGATTAGGGTTATCAGAAACTATATTAATTTTTAAACAGCATTTAAACTTTTTAGGCGGCATTGATGGGTTGACAGAAATACTAAATAAAGTTAAATCTAAAACCTGCGAAAAAAAAGTAATAGTTGAAGTGGAAGATTTAGAAACAGCAATAGATCTTTCTAAAAAAGGTGTAGATGGTCTTCAATTCGATAAAATTCCCTTTAATACATTAAAGAGAAATGTAGATATTATTAGAGATATTAATCCTTCCATAGCTATTTTAGCTGCTGGAGGCATTAATGAAAATAATATTGAGGATTATGCAAAAACAGGAATTGATGCTATTGTAACAACTTCAGTATATTATGCTAAGCCTATAGATGTAGGCTGTAAAATTGAACCATTTTAATGTTAAGAGGTATGCTAAACATTAAATAAGCATACCTTTTTATCTTATAACTCTTCTTAAATTAAATAATAGTTATAAAACATATCCTATTCTGGATATACATATTGATTTTTAGGTTGCTCAGCAGGTTCTACTTTTTCAACGCTTATAATCGGTTTAATATTTTTTTCACCATCAATATTACAAGTTTCTAACTTAATTATTCCTGTAATCTTAACCCATTCATTATTTTTCAGTATGGAAGCCTTCAACCAATCACAGGATAGTCCTACAACTTCTGTATCAGCAGCACAGCAAACCATCATCAATCTTGCAACTAAAAACTCATTTTTTAAATTTGGGTCATCTCTATATATAAAACCTATAATAGTTACTCTTCTACCTTCGTATTTATTTGGATCATTATAACAAATATCATCTGTTATATGGGTAAAATTCTTTCCATCAATAAATAAAGTACTATCCTTTAATGAATCATTTGCTGAACTTTTCTTTTGGATTTTAGAAGTATCGTTCTTAGGTTGTTTTGTTGAAACATTTGATATTACTGTTATCCCTCGTTTTGTGGCAACTTCACTATTCAATCCCTGTGGGTTTATATAAACACCAAGAAACAGTGGAACTAAAAATATACAAAAGGAAATCTTCCTTTTACTATTTTCTGTAGATAGAGAGAGTCTTCTAAATTGAAAAATAGACAGCAGAAGAAAAATAGTAAAAGATAAGTAGACACACTTTACCATTCTTGGATTAAGAAAAAGATAGATTTTACCAGTAGATAGCAGATTAAAAACATAACAGGTAAAACCTATAAGTATCAGAAACCATTTAAATTCACTTTTATTAAGCTTCATAATACTAATCCTCCTTTAAAAGCTAGTAAATTTGCTAGTTCTCCTATAATAAAGCAAACTAGAAAAATCACAAAAACAAGTCTTATTACAAATTTAGTTTTAAAAGTTCCACTTAGCATAAGTGTATTCTTTATGTCTATCATTGGTCCAAATATAAGAAATGCTATTATAGATCCTGTTGTAAACTGACCCACAAATGTTCTTGCTATAAATGCATCTGTTTCAGAACACACTGCCAATAAAAATGCTAAGCATATCATGACAAGTACTGAATATGTCTTATGGTGTCCAACTAATGCAATATATTTCTCTGATATAAAGGTTTGCATAATTGCAGATAAAAAAGAGCCAACAATTAAAAATTTCCCAACGTCATGTAACTCTATAGTAGTATGATCAAGTACTTCTATGATTGTTGACTTAATATTATGCTTTTTTCCTATATTATGATGTAAATGTCCACATCCACAATTTTTATGGTGGTCCTCATGATGTTCATGATGAGGCTTGAAATGGAAATTCACTCTCTTTTCAGCTTTAAATATAGAATTTTTTTCTTCCAAATTGCCAATTATATTACCAATTATCATAGCTCCGATAATACCTAAACCTGCACGTACAATAACCATGTAAATGCTGTTTGAAAAAGCGTAGTAAGTGGAAACAAGTACTACAGGATTTATTATAGGTACTGAAAGCATAAATGTAATACCTATATGTAACGGTAGTCCCTTCTTAATTAATCTTCTTGCAACAGGTACAATTGCACAATCACATATAGGAAATACTAATCCTATTAAGGCAGCGCATATTAATCCTAATAACCTATTTTTAGGAATTATTCTCCCCAAGGTTTCTTCTGTTACAAATATCTGAATTATAGATGACAATATTGTTCCAATCATTATAAATGGAATTGCTTCTAAGACTATGCTTAAAAAAATTGTAGAAAAACCTTGCAATACTTTATTTGGGGCTAAGAAACTGAGTTTAATATTAGAATAGGAAAAATGTAATGGAGCTACTAGTAACGGAATACTTAAATATAGAATAGCTAAAAATGGCAGAAATATAGTTGCTATTAAAAACTTTTTAGCTACCCCATTCTTTTCAACTATCAATTGTTCTTCACCTCTTATCATTATGTGTATTTAATTATTGATATTTATATTAAATACAGAGTAGAACAAGTTTAAATAATATAAATTGTTAAATTAACGTAAAATATATGCTGTTCCTAGCTTAGGAAACACTGTAAAGTTACTTCTACTCTCAAATATAAAAAGTACTTTGGTATATGTCTTTTCTTACCAGAGTACTTTTCATAAAGATATCTAAATTTAGTTTCTACCTTAAACTATTATATATTAATTCTAAATTATCCTTCATACTTTGAATATAATCTTTATTATCTTCCTTACTTTCAACAGTATATATCTTTTCTACTTTTGCCCCAACCTCTTTAGCAACGGTCTCTGAAACCTTTGGACTTACCATGTCCTCTACAAATATGGTTTTTATTTTATTTTCCTTACAGTATTTGATTAATTCCTCCATCTTTTTAGTTGTTGGTTCACCTTCAGTTCACTTATTTCATCATTTATTCAAATATTTATTTCAGAAGAAACTATATTAAAAATAATGCCTAAAAATAAAATTATAGGTTTATTTTTTGCAGCACTTGCTGGCCTAGTTTTTCCAGTATGTGATTGTGCAATAATCCCTGTAACTAGAAGACTTATAAAAAAAGGAGTTCCTACAGGCATAGCTATTGCCTTTATGCTTTCTGTACCTATAGTAAATCCAATAGTGCTAATTTCAACTTACTATGCATTTGCAGGAAAACTATACATACTGATTTCAAGATTAATATGCGGAGTTATAGGTGCAGTCCTTATAGGATACCTAATAGATTTGCTACATACAGGAAAGGTATTAAAGTATAGCATTCAAGTAAATAGTTGTGTTTGTAGTTGCACTGGACATCATGATTATAATCATAATAAAGTGAAGCATAAACTTCATTTTTTATCTGATACAATCTATCATACAAGTTCTGAGACATATGATACAGGTAAGCTTTTTATTATAGGTGCTCTTATATCAGCCTTTGTTCAAACCTATATACCAAAAAAATATATACTTTCTATCGGACAGGGTGAAGTCTACTCTATATTAACTATGTTTGTTTTAGCTTACTTATTATGTATTTGTTCTCAAACAGACGCCTTCATTGCCAGAACTTTCCTTGGGCAATTTACTGTAGGCTCTATAATTGGATTTTTAATCCTTGGCCCAATGCTTGATATAAAAAATACATTGATGCTAACCGGAACATTTAACAGAAGATTTACAATAAAGCTTATTTTTCTCATAGTCTCCATATGCTTTGTTATGGCTGTATTTGCAAATTACATAATTCCTCTTAGCTTAAAAATTTGGGGAGGTATTTAAATTGACTACTAATAAAAAAATTAATTTTAACATAGGTGAATTTACCTGGTTTATACTGCTTCTTGCAATTTCATTCTATTTCTATAAATTAGTTTCTTCAGGAAATGTAACTATGTTTATATCTCCTAGTATGAGTAAATATGTTCTGTTCGCTTCTATAGCTCTCTTAATTCTTGGAATTTTTCAATTACCTAAAATAATAAATACCCCAAACGGTAAGGCAAAGTTTGGTTACTTAATATTTGCCATTCCAATAATCATTGGCATTTTGGTTGATCCAGTTGGATTAAATCAACAAATAGCAGACGCAAAAGGCGTTAATGTAGTACAAAATACTTCTCAAACAAATGCGAAAGCAATTAAAGAAAACTCTACTATTACTAAAAATAATGAAATTATTTTAAATGAAAAAAACTTTTTTACTTATGTTAATGGAATCAATGATGATCCAAACAAATTTAAAGATTATAGGATAACGTTAACAGGTTTTGTTTATAAAGATGATAGTATAAAACATAATCAATTTGTTATTGCCAGAATGCTTATGGTATATTGTGCAGCAGATACACAAATAATTGGATTTTTATGTAATTACGACGGGCAAAACCTAGATAAAGATACTTGGGTACAAATAACAGGAGTACTTGATACTACAAACTATACTGATAGTAGTTCAAAAGAAAATTTTTTAATTCCATTAATAAAAGTACAAAGTATTAAAAAGGTAAATCCTCCTGCTTCTAAATATGTTTATATTAATAATACTGATTAATATAAAATATCCATAGCCAACTGTAATCCACTATTTAATAGACCTACAAGTTGGTTATGGATATGTGTAATTACAATTTAGTTCTCTATAGTCTTTCCAAAATATTTTTTACAATCGGATTAAATAATTCATCTATACTTTCACCTGAATTTTCATAACCCTGGCTTGCTATATTACATATTGTGCTTACCATTGGTAATTCGCCAAGAAGTTGCAAATCACTTTCTCTTAAGAATTGACCTACATTTTCTCCATTAAATAATCTTATCTTTTTATCACAATCTGGACAAACTATGTAACTCATATTTTCTACAACACCTAAAACTCTTATATCCATTTTTTTTGCCATATTTATAGCCTTTGAAACAATCATTGAAACTAAATCCTGTGGTATGGATACCATAACAATCCCATTGATAGGAATGGACTGCATTACAGTTAAAGCTACATCTCCTGTTCCTGGAGGCATATCGATTACTAGGTAATCCAAATTCCCCCATAATACATCAGTCCAAAATTGTTTAACAATTCCAGAGATAGCCGGGCCTCTCCATATTACAGGTTGATTCTCATCTTCAATTAATAAATTCAATGATATAACTCTTATTTGATCTTCTGTCTCTATTGGAATTATACACTGTTCGGTAGCTCCTGCTTTTTTATCTTTTATTCCAAGCAATCTTGGTACACTAGGTCCTGTTATATCAGCATCTAAGACCCCTACCTTATACCCTAGCTTTCTCAATTGTTTTGCAAGCATAACTGATACTGTGGATTTTCCAACTCCACCTTTACCACTCATAACCCCTATAACATTTTTAATGTTATTCATTGGATTATTTTCTATCATGCATTTTTCTTTATCTTTACCGCATGAATCATTTGATGGACATGAATTGCAACTTGACATAATTTTCACTCCTTTATAATAATTGTCACTAACTAATTACATATTACACCAACTTAAAGTTATGGTCAAATGCCAATAATGAATATATAATTTGATCTATTACTGATATTTTTTCCAGTAAAGCCATGCCACTTTAGAGGTTGTTTTTTCCTGTACTATACCTCCTACGGCTTCCCTTTCTAAGTAATTCTTAATAACAACCTTATCTTCTTCTGTTAAACTTTTTTTACCTCCAAAATAAATCAAAAACTCTTCATAAAATTTATCTACTGATTTGGATCTTATCCAATTAGAATCCTTGTAGTTTATCTTTGGATAGTACCCCATATCCCATAGGAGATTAAAAATACGATATACTTTGTTTCTACGAAGATTTCTATTATCATAGCCTAGAATCACTTTAGAAATTTCATCCTTTATACTATCCTTTCTTTCTGCAAAACCGCTTAAAAAAAATAGATTTCTACCACAGTTAATCATTTTCATAAGATCTTCGTGACTATCTATTGCGGGAGTCATAGAGGCAAAAACCAAATCAAAGTTTTCCTTCCACTTAAACTCTTCCAAATTTAGTTCTGACCAAATTTTTTTTACAAAAGTTATATTCCTCCTATTCTTCTCCTTTGAATTTTTCTCAGCATAATCTAACATATTTTCAGAGATATCTGTACCAGTAACATGTTCAGATATCTCTGAAAACTGTATTGAATAAAATCCTGTGCCGCAACCTATATCTAATACATTTTTAAGTTTCCTATCTTGCCCTAGCTCAATAAAATCTAATATATCGGAAAAATCACTTTTTTCTTTCTTCTGTATATCTTTTTTATTGTACTCTTCAGCTCTCTCATCCCAAAACCTTTCTTCTAAGGCGTAATTTTTTTTTGAATTACTGCAATATTCCACATCCATAATTAGATACCTCTAGAATGTTCCTTAAAACAATCTCCACATACCTTTTTACTATCCATTATTCTAATCTTATTTTCAGCAGTGCTTTCTCCACAGACTTCACAGACTATTTTTTTAAATAGTCTAGCTTTTTCAGGAACATTGAAATTTGGTTTTTTAAAGTCAAATAACTCATCACAGGATGCATTAAGAATATATTCCTTAAACTTTTCTCTATCACCAGTCCTGTTCAGTGACTTTAAAACCACCCTTAAAGCTTCACCATTTTTTCTATTAAAAAATGAAAAAGCCATCTTTCCAGCATCTTTACATATCAAATTGCCTTTTCCCGTAGAACAGCCCGTTATAACCTGTATTGCATCAACACAACAGGCATCATTTTCAGTTACACAAACAATTTCTTCATCCTTTGAAAAGGATAATTCCATTTTTTCTTTAGCAGCCTCGCTAGCTTTATAGCCTATTGCTAATCCTGGACATTCATGTCTGTGAAACTCTACACACTTTTCCCATAATTCTTTATTCATGATATTTCCCCCCAGTTAAAATTTTTCACCCAACATTATTGCAACAACTTAAGAATATTTTGTCATTGAAGACTGCCGTCTTTATTCTTTTCTTCCTTTTATAGAGGCTGACATAATATATTCTCCAACTTTTAAGTTATGTCCCCACTTTTCAGCATACTCCTTTGAAACTTCATGGGTTTCAATGCTTATTTTACTAAAACCTGCTTTTTCTAAATAGTCTCTTAGTTCTTCAACTGAAGATGCTCCAGTTACTCATCCACAATAGAGCTTTTCATCCTGCTTCATCTCCTCCGTTAACGCTTTCATAAGAACTATATCAGAGATAGCAATCCTACCACCTTTTTTTAACACTCTGTATATTTCATTATATACCCTTTGTTTATTAGGGGATAAATTAATAACACAATTAGATATAACTACATTTGCAGTACTATCTGCCACTGGGAGATTTTCTATTTCACCTAGTCTAAACTCAACATTATTATACCTATTTTTTCCAGCTAGTACTCTTGACTTGCTAATCATTTCTGGAGTCATATCAACTCCAATAACATATCCCCTATCTCCAACTTTTTTTGAGGCTAAAAAACAGTCAAAACCTCCACCACTTCCAAGATCTATAACCGTTTCTCCTTCTTCAATAGCTGCTATCAATTGGGGATTTCCACAACCAAGTCCCATATTAGCCTCTTTTGGTACCGTTGATAGTTCCTCATCTGAGTATCCTATTTTTCTTGATATCTCTTCAGCAGAATTTTTTAATATACCTTCTGTGCCACAACAGCTATTGTTTTTTCCAACTGCGATTTTTTTGTAGCTGTCACGAACAACATTTCGAATGTCTATTTTCCTTAGATCTCTCAAATTTTTCACCCCTTAATCTATTTCTTCAATCATCGAAATGATATCCAAAACCTTATTATTAGCAATACTGTAATACATCCACATTCCTTCTTTTCTTGAGTTTAGTATACCAGCTTCTTTTAGTATCCTAAGATGCTGAGATAGATTAGATTGACTAAAGTCAACATCTTCATTTAATTTACATACGCAAAGTTCTCCTTTAGCTAGCTTCTTAATTATCTTCAGTCTTAAAGGATGAGCTAACGCTTTAAATATTTTAGCTTGTTTTTCCATAAAGCCTCCTGATTGCAAAAATTACAATATAAGCAAATAGTAATATACTTATTTATTTCTGTCAACTTAATTGGTATTATACTCTATAGTTGCTGTTTCTAAACAAAACCTATTAAATGTATAAACCTTACACAAATAAAAAAACTGTAATAGATTTAAGCATTGCAACTCAAAATCTATCACAGTTTATCTATCCGATGACTACCCGATCTGATTCAAGTTTCCACTTCATTACATTTTCATGTGATCCATATCTGACATATCATTTATTATTGAAGGGTCAACCATACCGAATATCATAGCGATATGTGCTACAATTAAAAAAATACTGATAAGAATAAAGTGAATCTTCATTTTCTCATCATCAGACTTATTCTTGAATATAATGCCAAGTTCCATTAGTGCAATTGGAAGTAATGCAATAACTCCACTTAAATAGAAGCCAACTGCCACCTGATCTACCCATGTATGCCATCCACCACTTTGAGTCAATGGAATAACAGCATTATTGAATAGATATACAAAAATTCCTGTAAAATAAAAACCAGCAAATATACCAACAATCTTATTTAGAGTTCTTAACCCACCAGACTTAATTTTATTAAAGATAATAAAAAATTCTGTAATAGTAAGAAATTCCGCGCACACTACAGGAATTACCATAAATATAATTAGATTCCAAGGCTGATTTTCAGCTAATAATGACATATAATGTGTCATGTTCATATTAATCTCCTCCCAAAAAATTATTTTCCCTTATTATACCAACTAGTTATGAAGATTTTATGTAGATACTATATAAATTTTAGGTAACATTATGAGTTTCCACTAAGAACCAGTTGGGATTTCATTTTCCACGTGGCTCTTAATTAAATGGTGGACCCCCCACTGGTAATGTATATCTTTGAGAAGATAGAATTGTTAAAGCGGGCAGTCATGGAATATTTTAATATTTTTTCTCCACATCTTCATAAATTCTACATAACTATTATGTATATTGTTATTATCAAATATTCTTATTCGATAGCTACGGCCTTAGATATACCTTAAAAGTGGTCATATCTTTAGAATTATTAAATTGAAGGATAATATATAATGGGGTGAATATATGAGTATAAAAAATATAAGACTAAAAGTATACAATATGACTTGTACATCTTGTGAGAAAACCATAGAAAGAACATTAAAAAAGTTAGTTGGTGTTTTTAATGTGAAAGCTAACTATAGTGGTCAATTTGTAGAAATAGAATATGATTCTGATCTTTGCAGTTTGGCAGAGATAAAAAGTGTTATAAATAATGCTGGATATAGCACTCAGAACTCCTCTAATTTTGGACTTGCCGGCATATTAATGATAGCAGTTGCAATTATCCTTATAGGTAATTCAACTGGTGGATTTGATATGAACAATATGCTTAAAGGAGCAACTTACTTTGTGCTCTTTGTAGTTGGAGTTCTTACTTCTATACATTGCGTAGGAATGTGCGGTGGGATAATGCTCTCCCAAAGTTTGTCAAATGAAAATACTAATAAATTTGCAGCAATAAAACCTGCACTTCTTTATAATGTAGGAAGAGTAATATCATATACAGTTCTAGGTGCTATTGTTGGGGCTTTAGGGTCTGTACTATCACTATCTATAAAAACTCAAGCTGCTCTTCAAATATTTGCTGGTTTATTTATGATTATTATGGGCTTTAATATGGCTGGTTTTTCTCTATTTAGAAAGCTGCAAATTAAACTCCCTTGGTCCTTTTGCTCTATAAAGAATAAACCTAAAACTCCATTTATGGTTGGAATTTTAAATGGTTTAATGCCTTGTGGACCTCTTCAAACTATGCAGCTATATGCTCTTGGTACAGGCAGCGCTGCTAAAGGTGCTCTTTCTATGTTTATATTTGCACTAGGAACAGTACCTTTAATGTTAACTTTTGGTGCAGTTTCAGGACTACTCAGCAAAGGATATACTAAAAAAATTCTAAAGTTTAGTGGAGTTCTTGTAATTGTTCTAGGATTTATAATGGGTAATAGAGGTTTATCTTTAGCTGGTATAAATTTTGTACCTCCAATGGCCTCACTGTTATCAGGTAACAGTCAATCTCTTGCTGCTTCTGGATCTAACAGTACAAAAGCTGTTTTAAAAGACGGAGTTCAAGTAATAAATATGACTGCAGATGGAAATGGATATAGTCCTAATGTACTATATGTAAAGAAAGGTATTCCTGTTAAGTGGATAATAGATGGAAAACAAATAACCTCATGCAACAATGCAATTGTAGTACCTTCATTAAATATAAAGAAACAATTGGATAACGGTGAAAATGTAATAGAATTCACACCAGAAGATAAGGACCTAAACTTCAGCTGCTGGATGGGTATGATAAGAGGTGTAATTCGAGTAGTAGATGACCTAGATTCTGTTGACACATCCAAGGTAGATCCATCAGCTCCTCCTGCGGGCGGTGGCGGTTGCTGCGGCGGTCCAGTGCCACCTAGCAGTAATTCATCAACTACTCCACAAACTCCAAGCATATATGGAAGCGATTTAAGCACAGTATCAACTGAAACAATAGTTAACACTGCAATGGTAATTGGCAAAAATCAAAGTGCCACAATCAAGGGTATTGGTTATGAGTTCAAACCTCTTATAGTTGTAGTAAATAAAGATATTAAAACTAAACTAACCTTTGACCTAACTTCCTTTGATAACCCAGATGGAAAATTCGAATTAGTATCAGCCAAAACTGCTGACACCTTTAAATCTTTTGATGGGAAAAAAGGAGTTGTTGATTTAGATATTACCTTTAGCGAACTTGGCGGCTATGGAATCGTAAAGGATGGTAGAATTCTAGGCATTATAGAAGTTGTTGATGACATCAAAAATGCTGATTTAGAAAAGATTAGACAAACATATACTCAATAATTATTATGAGCAAAAACCAGTACTTCTTTAAGAAACACTGGTCTTTGCTTTTTTTATTAATAATATCATTATGAACACAATTAACCCTAATGCTATAGTGTAATTTTTTATTATATTTATTAAAGCATCTCCATATAGACTTATAATAATTCCTTGAGGAATGTACCTTATTACCCTACTAAGCACCGCTGAGGTAATGAATTTCTTAAAATTTATTTTGAATATTCCTGCCGAAAGTACATAAGCCTCATAGGGAATTGGAGTAAATGCAGATGTTAAAATTGTAAGAAATGCATTTTTATTATACATATCCTCAATCTTAGTTAAAGTCTTCTCAGAAACTAATTTACATAAGAGATGCCTGCCTGTACTTTTACCTACTATATACCCTAATAATGATCCAATTGCAGAAAAAGCTATTAAAATTATTGAATAAAAGAATGCCTTTTTAGGATTTGACATAGCTACAGGAATAAATACCAGCTCCATAGGAACTGGCATAAAAATTGGTTCCACTAAAGCTGCTATTAAAATGCCTATAACCCCATAACTTATTATAAATTCTAGCATATGTGTTAACATCTTAATACTCCATCTTATTATAAATTTTCTAATTCTGTGATTTTATTTAGAACTACCTTGCTACTTCATAAATCCCATGCTCAATATTAATAATGTAATTTATTATATATCAAATTGAACCAATAACCAATACAAATCTTAATTTTAATTAAGATTCAAGTGAACAAACCTCATATATTAAAATTGGAATAAGTTATAAAGAACCTAAGTAAGTTTCTTTTGTTTTGCTTTCAATATATATGTATTATACTTACCATTTATCTAACAACTTGGCTAAATCTTATAATTATATATTTTATCCATGCTCACAAAAACTATTTTTTAAGATTTTTAACTCTATATAGTGATCTAAAACAGTACACTATATAGAGTTAAAATTAAAAGATTATAACTTTACATTAATTTATATTTTTTACCCAAATGTTCATATTCTCAAAGCCACCACATATATTGCAATTATTTATTAGTCTTCCTCTGAATCTATAATCATGTTTGCTTAATACAAAATTAATACCAGGGTTTACCGCTCTAGATAAACTATATAAACCGATAAATCCCCTATGCTTAAGATCTTGTTCTAAAGAATAAATAATATTAGATAGTATACCTTGCCCCCTATACTGTGGAGAAGTTACACAGTCCGTTATTTCTGCATTTAAATTTTCCTTGTCTAAGTCCGCTGAAGCTATACTGATTATTTTCCCGTTATCAATAGCAACCTTATATAAAACTTTTTTATTCATGGTCTTCTTTAAATACTCTTCATCATGAACAGGGGAAGGATATGTGAAAAAAACGTTGGAAAATAACTCAATCATACTTTTTATATCATTTTCGTTTGCATCCCTTATATGATATTTGAAATTATTAGCATTATATATAAAAGAATTTCTTAAATTTAAGCTCTTCATTAAAATTATATTTTCTTTATCTTTGTTTCTATAAAGTTTTCTACTACTTTTAATAAAATAGGACATACAAAATGCATCTTTTCCATTAAAGTAACCATCTATTTTTCCTTCTAGATGAAATTCTGCTTCAACAAAGTTTGCAAAAGACTCTATATCACAGTTACAAATAATTTTTCCTATATGCTGTCTTGATGCAAAATATACTATCCTTCTTATATTTTGGACTGAAATATTGTGGAATTTTACTATTTTAATACGGCTATTGATATAGTCAACATATATTTTAGCTTGATCTATTTTAGTATAGTAATTCTTATCATTCAATTTACAACATTCTATATTCATTATTCTGTTCCCTCCTTTTCATTCTTACATTACTTCTTGGAGTTAGGCAAACTCTTTCATCTCTAAAGAGTTTTTCTAGACCTTTATAATCGTCTTTTTTAAATTTTGCACACAGTCCACAATTTTTACACTGATGGGTTTTGTCCTCTGGTTCAGTATAAGTGCATAGTACACCTTCATAGTTCCTTAATACTAACTTTTCAGAAGACTGAGAAATTAAATATTGCGGATTTATAGGTATTTTCCCCCCACCTCCTGGTGCATCAACTACAAAGGTAGGCACTGCCAAACCAGAAGTATGCCCCCGTAAAAGTTCTATAATTTCAATTCCAGTAGAACTGTTGTTCTAAAATGCTCAATTCCCTCAGATAAGTCACATTGATATATATAATACGGTCTTATTCTATTCTTTACTAGCTCATGCATGAGACTTTTCATAATATAGGGACAATCGTTAATATTTTTTAATAATACAGATTGATTTCCTAATGGAATTCCGGAGTCAACAAGCATTTTACAGGCTAACATTGATTCCTTAGTTATTTCCTTTGGATGATTAAAATGAGTATTTATCCAAACCGGATGATATTTTTTAATAATATTGCAAAGTTTATTGGTTATTCTTTGAGGCATAACGACAGGTACCCTTGTTCCAATTCTTATAACTTCTACATGACTTATTTCTCTGAGTTTCTTTAATATGAACTCAAGTTTTTCATCGGAAATGCACAATGAATCTCCGCCTGATATCAATACATCACGTACTTCCTTATGCACTTTAATATATTCAACAGCTTTTAAAATATCATCATTTGATAATGAACTGTCTTCATGTCCTGCAAATCGTCTTCTTGTACAATGCCTGCAGTACATAGAACACTGTTCAGTAACAAGAATTAGTACTCTATCTGGATACCTATGAGTAAGTCCGGGGACCGGAGAATCAATAGTTTCATGTAATGGGTCATTACTGTCATATTTAGATATCTTTGTTTCATGAATAGTAGGAATTGCTTGTCTTCTAATTGGACAATTATAGTCATCAGCATCAATTAGTGTTGCATAATAAGGAGTTATTGCCATTTTAAGTTTTTTAAGACTGGCTTTTACACCTTTTTTTTCTTCTTCAGTAAGATTTACTACTCGTTCTAATTCTTCAATTGAAGTTATTCTATTAGCAATCTGCCATTCCCAGCTATTCCACTGGTCCTCTGTAACATTTATCCATATCGGTATATTTCTATAATTTCTTTTCATAGTTAACCTCCTTAATATTTTGCTAAAAATATTAAGCTGTAGAGAAGTCTCTACAGCTTATTCAAAGCTCTAAATATTTATAGGCATACCAAAAAAAGTATTGTTAAGCATACCAAGAAACCTCCCTTCAACGCTTACGAGATTAGCTGACGGATTCGGGTCGAAGAAATTAACCCTACTTGTTTATAAAAACAAGATTCACCCCAAAAATTGGTTCTCCCGCTCAAATTGATTCAGCGTCTTTAAACTTTATTATTTTTTAATGTATATTGCTTGTATATATAAACATATCACTTTAACATATATATGTCAATATATATATATGAGAGTTAACATACATACATACATATATTGACGTATATATATTTTGATGTTAACATTATAAATTATAGGTTCAGGAGAATAAAAACTTAATAATTTTATTTTATGGAGGTTACCTATGGATGAGAAACTTGCTTCAAAAAAAGAGTTAGTATTAAAAATGGAAGAGTTAATATCAAATAATGAAGGACCCTTTAGCATAGTAGTTGCCGATATTGATGATTTTAACATCTTGAATAATTTACATGGTGATTCTATTGGCGATGAAGTTATAAAAAAGCTTGTTTCAATATTAAAAAACAACTTATCTTCAACGGACATTGTATGTAGAAATGGCGATGAATTTAATATATTGCTTGTTAAAAAGGGTGCTGAAAGAAGTTTCATGGAATTAGAGGAAATAAGAAGGTATTTGTCTGATAACACTTTTATTCTAGGTGATGAAAGTAAAGCAGAAAGTATTTATTTCACTTTAAGCTTTGGAGTAGCAAGCTATCCAAGAGACGCTAAAAACGTAGTTGAACTTTTTAGAGTAGCAGATAGTGCCCTGTTTAGAGCAAAAGAATTGGGAAAAAATAGAATATGCCTTTCTGAAGCAGAAAGCATGGTTTTAAAATCTAATTATTTTACCAAAACCCAACTAGATAGACTTTCTAGGCTTTCCAAGGCAACCGATAGAACGGAAGCATTCCTTCTAAGAGAAGCACTTGATGACTTATTTAAAAAGTATAGTAAATAGACTTACAGTACATATATACAATTGGAAAAATTTAAGATAAGTGATTTAACAATCTAGTTATATTATCTATCCATAATTACAGGAGATTAAACATTGAATAATAATATATACGTTTACTAATACTAAACTATATATTTCAATTAAATAACTGTACTACGGAGGTAAATATAATGTTCAAACATGAAAAACAACTATTAAGAGAGGTAAAGGTAGAAAAACCAAATCCTCAGTATGCTATACTTATGCAGGAACAACTTGGCGGACCAAACGGTGAGCTAAAAGCAGCACTTCAATATATTTCTCAAAGTTTTAGGATAAAGGATCCTGAAATACATGACTTATTTCTTGATATTGGAGCAGAAGAATTAAGCCACATGGAAATGGTTGCACAAACAATAAATCTCCTAAATGGTCACCAAGTAGACTTTAATAAGACTGTAGCCGGTGAAATCGAAACTCATACATTAACTGGATTAGCACCAGGTCTAGTGAATTCATCAGGTCATCCATGGACAGCTGATTACGTCAATGTCACCGGTGACATTGCTGCAGATTTACTTTCAAATATAGCTGCGGAACAAAGAGCAAAGGTTGTGTATGAGTACTTATATCGCCAAATTAATGATAAATATGTTAAAGAAACAATAGATTTTCTTCTAAATCGAGAAGAAGCACATAATGCTCTTTTCAGAGAAGCTTTAAATAGAGTGCAAGATAGAGGATCAAATAAAGATTTTGGTGTCACACCAGATTCAAAACTTTATTTTGACTTATCTACTCCAGGAAGATATTTTGCTGATCCTTCACCTACAGCACCTAGCTTTACAAATCCAAGAGAAACTAGAGAACCTGCTGGAAAAGTTTAACATTTTAGTTTTAAAAGATGATTTCTTCATTGACAAGAAATCATCTTTTTTGACTTTCTCTTTAAACGATAGTATTATAGATTTTGTCGAAAATAAATTTCAAAAATTAACGACTATCAATATTAAAAAGTAATTGGCATAACAGCTACAAGTCCTAGGTTGTCATATTTGCAATAGATTTGTTCCCGATTAAGTAAGCGCACACCAGCCCAAGTTACTAACAATATAAAAACCCATCGAATAACATATGGTAAAATTTTCATTGCTTATTATCTCCTAAGGTTGGGGCACAATTTTCTTCACATTGTTCTAAAGATCTTTTACATGCATAGAACTTGATAACGCCGACGTAGCATCCTTCCTCTTAGATGCTGATGCTTCAATTTCTGTTCCGTCAACAGCTATAAGTTCTTTGACATATAAGCCAAGCTTTATGCAAAAATCAACAAAATATTCAAATACCCTATTTAGTGCATCTATATTATCTTTTCTAAACTCAGCTATAACTCTATATTTAGGATATATCCCATTTATTAGCCATACTACTTCTCTGTTTATTATAGTTTACTTTCCAAGTTTACGCGATGGTCTTATACCGTTAAAATACCCATAAATTAATTGTTAGCCTAATAGTCTTCATATTTTCTTCCAAAATAGTTCCGTTTTGAACTAAAGTTACTGGTTCTAAATTTATTAACTTCCTTGCTGTAAAACTTTTAATATGTAAATACCCTATTAGAATTGTTAATATTGCTAATACTATAACGGCAGTTGTAACAGACATTGAGGTAAATTGCTGACCAACAATTGCATTTGCTACTATGACAAAGTCAAAAAATGTCATTTGAAATATAAGTTTTCTCCCTATTAATCTGGCTAGAATTATTGATAGAATATACACCCCAACACCTTTTATTATTGTATTACATGCTGTTTTACCATAATACTCCATACATAAACATCACTCTTTTACATACAATGAATCATGTAAAACAAATAATTATCAATCATGTATTGACGCATGCAGCAAATGTTCACAGGCATGTTATGAGTGTTTTGATGCATGTATCAATGAACCTGATTTAAATGCAAGAAGAAGTTGTGTAAAAATTCTTGTTGAATGTGCAAAAATGTGTGAAATGTCTGCAGCATTTATGTCTATGAATGGACAATTTGCAAAAGAACATTGTAAATCTTGTGCAACTATTTGTGATGCTTGTGCAAAAGAGTGCAGTATGTTTAAAGATGAACACTGTCAAAAATGTGCAGATGTGTGCCGCATGTGTGCAAATGAATGTAGAAAAATGACTGGTATGTAAATTAATAAACGCAGCTAGTAATATTATTCTATTACTAACTGTGTTTGCTTACATATTGTGTAATTGATATAGGTTTGATTATGACATAGTAAATCACATGTAAAAATAATTTAGGAGGAACACATAGATGACAAAAAAAAATAAAGAAGATTTAGTACTTGAAGATAACTCAACATTAAGAAGATTAGAATTAGGCCCAAACGAATCTGGAAGTTGTGACTATCCTAATATACAAAGATTCAGTTTAACTTCAAGAAAGAAAAAATCACCAGAACCAGAAAAGGAGTAAATTCTGAAGAATTTACTCCTTTTTATAATTCACTATTTTTACACCATATTATCCATTTTTCTACATTCATCAGCACATTGATGGCATGCATCTGCACATGCTCTAGTATGATCATCGTTAAACTTACCACATTCGCTTGCACATTCTTCACAAATTGTTGCACATAAATTGCAAATACGGTCTACGTGATAGCTTCTTTTAGTCATTGATGATGCAGCTGTCATGCAAATTTCTGCACATTCAACTAAATCAACTATACAATGTTCTCTTGCCTTCACATCTGGTTCTACTAGACACATTCTAAAACATTCGTTACATAGCTGCGCACATTTATTACAAGCATCAATACAAGATTGATACTGCATATTAGGAGCCATTAAAGTTGCATTCATAATTAAATCCTCCTTAAAATCTTTTATATCTATATTTACAAATTTTATTTTGCTCTAAATACTTAACTTTATACCCTTAATATTGTTTATATAATTATAAAAATTTTTAGATTTTCTATTTCTTCATAACTTCTTTATATGTGCAATGTATAATTCAAGTAAAGTAAAACTTAAATCAAATAAAATACAATTATTTTATAAACCTAAGAACTAATTTTGGAGGGATAAGTATGAATTGTCATGGAGATAACAAAGAAAAACAAAAAAAGCATGGTCATAGTCCATTAAAGCATATGCTGCATATGATTATCTGCTGTGGATTACCAATTGTTATTATGGGATTATTGCCATTAATAGCAAAGCTAAGTCCTAATGCTGCTAATGCAGTTGGGAAAATAGCACCATTTTTATGTCCAATAATGATGGTCTTTATGGTAGTAATGATGATGAGTGCTAAAAAGGGAAGTTGCTGCGATAGTAAAGAATCAAAGGTTAGTGACAAGGAAATAATTTAAGCTTGAAATAATAAAACTGTTTTTAAGGAGAGACTCAAAATAATAAAGAGTTCTCTCCTTAAAAATAGCCTGTCTAATATTATTAAATCAGTTAGTAAAAGAGATATATTTCAGGTAATGATTAACATTGTAAAAATTATTTTCCTCGTAGGATTTATTTCTTCATATTTTCTTCACAGCAAGTCTTTATAATAACAATTGTAGTTAAGGTATAAGAAATCAATTATATAAACGTCTTTATTATAATCTATAGGTGGTGAAAAAATGAGATTTGATGAAATTTCAATTCCAATAAAAAAAGAACTTACTGAACTTGATTTAGAATTAAAAGTCATTGCAGCAAAATTAGATTATACTACTACTGAAAATATTTTTACTTACTTTTTTTCAATTCCAGGGAAAAAGTTAAGACCTACCTTAACCTTTTTATCTGCAGGAGCTATAAATAATGAACTTACTCCATCTATAAAAGATAAGTTAGTTAAGCTAGCAGCAGGTTTAGAACTTATTCATAGTGCCAGTTTAATTCATGATGATATCATAGATGGCGACCTAATGAGGCGCGGGCAAAAGACCTTAAATAAAGCCTTTGGAAATAAGATAGCAGTTCTAGCCGGTGACGCTTTGTATTCAAGAGCTTTCACTATTTTCTCAGATGTTTTGCCTAGAGAGTTCTCTCAAGCAATAGGCAGAGTTACCGAATCAATGTGTATAGCAGAAATATTAAATGCTAACAATGCTTCTCCGGATCGAGAAACATACTTTAAAATAATTGAGGGAAAGACAGCAGCTTTTATGAGTGCTTGTTGTAGACTTGGAAGCCTAATAGTTGGTGCCAGTGAAGAGGAATCTAACATGCTTTCTAAATACGGTGAAAACCTAGGAATGGCATATCAAATATTAGATGATTATATAGATGAAGATTCTACTGCAATGAAAACTGTAACTATTGAAGAAGGTTTTCAGTTTGCATCTGCTGCTAAATCCTCTATTGACAATTTAAAAGATACAGTATATAAGAAAAACTTAATTATTCTAGTAGACTATGTTTTAGATTTTTATAACCCTAAGACAGTAAATGCATTATAGTAAGCATGTGTTTAACTTCCGTTTACAAATAATATTTTGTTAGTCTATATGTTAAGTATGTTTAATTTTTTCTATTACAGTATATTAATAAATATCACATTATTCTAATATATGAATAATAGAATGTAAATTAACTATAGTCCTAAATAAATAAAATTTCTAGTTAGAAGATAGGAGTGAGTATAAAGATGAAAATTTTCCGCGATAAAAGATTTGCTGCTTTATGGATAGTCCTTAGAATTTGGCTTGGTTACCAATGGCTGTCAGCGGGCATGGAAAAAATATCGAGCCCAGTTTGGGTAGGTGATAAAGCTGGTGTAGCTGTTACAGGCTTCTTAAAGGGGGCACTAGCTAAGGCAACTGGAGATCACCCTTTGGTTCAGGGTTGGTATGCTAACTTCGTTGAGAGCGTTGCCTTACCTAATGCAACAGTTTTTAGCTATTTAGTAGCTTATGGTGAAGTATTAGTAGGAATTTCCTTAATTCTTGGTGCTCTAACAATTGTTGGTTTACTTGGTGGCGCCTTTATGAACTTAAATTATATGTTCGCTGGCACAACTAGTACAAATCCAAATTTATATACTGTAGCAATTCTACTAATGGCTGCTGGAGCAAATGCTTATTTATTTGGTCTTGATAGATTTATCCTGCCTAAGTTAAGTAAGCTTTTCAATAAAAATTCTAGTATAAAAACAGCGACATAAGTTTGTTGCTACTAATTCTAAATGACAAAAACTTAAAACTTTAGTGAAAGAAGGTATTCAAAATGAAAAACAAATCAATCAAAAAATTATCAATTATTTCAGCTCTGGTTCTAACTTTATCTACATCGGTATTAGCTGACGGCAGTGGAAAAAAGATAGAGCAAAAAGTTGATGGAGTTACTGCGACACTTATTCTCCCAGGAGATACCGCTAAAACCGGTGAAAATGAATTAACAGTAAAACTATACGATGATAAGGATAAACCTGTAACTGATGCTAACGTTAAAGTTGTTGCTGAAATGGAATCCGATGGCGATATGAGTAGCCACAATATGAAAGAAGCCAAGCCTGAAGTAATTGACTTAAAAAAAGGTCATGAAGATGGAGAATATGTTGGAACAGTAAAGTTTAGTGATAAAGGTCATTGGAAAGTTAAAACAAGCTTTGCAGTAAACAATACGGAAAAAATGGCTGACTTTGATGTTGACGTAATAAGTGGTGGTCCAAACTGGCTTGTTATTGGTGGTTTTTTAGGAGCAACTGCCTTAATTATAGTAACTGCAGCAATATCAAAAAAGAATAAAAAAGCCGTAAAATCCTAGAAAGTGAGGTAATGTTTATGGCAGAAAAAAAGAAAACTTCAGTTGATGAGGAAAAAACATATTCATCAGAGGATAAAAATCTTTTAGATAACAAAAAATTTGCAGGCTTTATAAAAAGTAAATGGTATCCTGGTATTTTTCAGTGGCCAGTGGCAGTAGTATTTGCTTTTATAGTTTATGAACTTTTATTTGGTTCTACTAGTGCCCATGATAACTTTGGTACAGCAGCTACTTGGGTATTATGGTGGCCTTTGCTGCCAATTATATTCTTCCTTTTAGGCAGATTTTGGTGTGCAATATGTCCTTTTGGACTTCTTAACGACGTAGTTCAGAAATTTGTTGGTAATAATCGTCCTGTACCTAAGTTATTAAGAAAATATGGAATCTGGATTATAGATGCAATGTTTATTGCAATAACTTGGAGTGATCATATTTGGGGTGTCGTTGAGTCACCTAGAGGTTCAGGAACATTATTATTAATGATGACTCTTGCAGTAATATTTTCTGGAGCCGTGTTTGAACGCAGAACTTGGTGTAGATATCTCTGTTTCTTAGGCGGAGTATCTGGTAACTATACTAGATCAGGTATGATGGAACTTAGAGCCACTCCTGAAAAATGTGATAAATGTAATGTTGCTGCCTGTTATAAGGGAAATGGTAAAGTAGAAGGATGTCCTATGTTCGAGTTTCCAAGAACAATGGATACCAATGCCGAGTGTAACTTCTGTGGAAACTGTGTAAAGAGTTGTCCAAATAATTCTATTAAGATATCAAGACGTGTACCTACTAGAGAATTATGGTTTATCCGTAAACCTAAGCTGGAGGAATCTTTCCTTGCTGTTGTAATTATGGGTATAGTATTTGTACAGAATATCACCATGCTTAACATATGGGAACCAATATTGAATTGGCTTGAAAAGGCTACTGGTACAGATAGCTACTATGTAACCTTCACTATAACATTTATTATTGCAATGCTAATTCCTATATTAATGTTATCGGCAACAGGATTGATTGCTAAGAAGTTTAATGGGGATTCTGTTAAACAAAACTTCGCCAAGTTTGGATACGCAATCATTCCACTAGATATGGCTGCTCATATAGCCCACAACTTATTCCACTTACTAGCAGAAGGTAAATCAATATTATTTACTTTCGTGGAATTATTCGGTATGGAGATGCATGGTTCAACAGCTATTTTAGATACCCCAACAATACAAGCTCTTCAGTACCTTTTAATTGTCCTTGGAACTTTAGGTTCAATATACACTGCATATAGACTTGCTAAGAGTAATTACGGTGGTAAGAACAGTAAGTCCCTAGGAACTTCAATAGTTTATGGAGCTTTAATACTAATATTAGGTATTATAAACATAGTACT
This sequence comes from Clostridium magnum DSM 2767, assembly GCF_001623875.1. Taxonomy (GTDB): domain Bacteria; phylum Bacillota; class Clostridia; order Clostridiales; family Clostridiaceae; genus Clostridium_AM; species Clostridium_AM magnum. The sequence continues at coordinate 417,784 of NZ_LWAE01000003.1, forward strand.
ATTCATGCTTCCAATGTCAATGCGTATGTAGTCTAGATGCTGCCAGAAAATATTTTTCTAGCAGCATTTTCTCTGTTGATATATAAAGTTACTATGCAACATAGAATAAAAACAATTAACTTTATTTATACTAAGTGTTGAATTATAAATGCAACCTTAGTATATTTTTCGGTAAATAATGTAAATTATTCAGAATTCCTTAATATGAATTAATTACAATAATTTATGGAGAGATTTATTAACTTAAGGAAAGGATGATTCTAATGTTTAAATCTAAATATTTCAAAGTCATAGGGGTTCTAACGGCTTTTACTTTAGTTTTAGCTGGTTGTGGTATACAGCTAAAAATGAAACCACTAAACAAAATGAACAATCTCCTAATGCAACTAAGATAGAGCAAAAATCTTCCTATTACTATACTGCGAATGAAGGTGGAAGCATATCCAAAATAGATGTGGCAACAAACAAAGTATTAGAAACCATTAAAGTAGATGGTGCTCCGCATAATGTTCAAGTTTCACCGGATGGTAAAATAGTAGCTTCAACCTCAGCCGCTATGATGGAAGAAGGCAAAACTGAGCATGGTTCTATGAGTATGAATGGATCTGCACTATTTTACGATGTTGAAACCAATAAACTTATTAAAAGTGTAGGTGTGGGCAATCACCCTGCTCATATAGTATTTACATCTGATGGTAAATATGTTTTGGTAACAAACAGCGAAGACAACAATGTATCTGTAATTGACACAAAAAGTTATGCTTTAGCTGGTAAAATTTCTACTGGTAATGTCCCTCACGGTTTCCGTATATCTAAAGATAGTAAGTACGCTTACGTGGCTAATATGGGTGAGGATACTGTCAGTGTAATTGATAATACCAGCAACAAAGTGATATCAACAGTTTCAGTACACAAAACACCTAATGGCATAAGCTATAGGTAGTAACTTAGTTGATACCTTTTTAAAAATTAACATTGATACATTATTAAAATCCTAAATAAATATATTATGCAGAACAAAACCTATCTTACTATGGAGAGGTTTTATTCTGAACATTAGTCCTAATTACTTTACCTTCGGAGAGCTAGATCATCCGGTGGATACTATAGCTGGAGTATCCTTTGCTCATATAGGCAAGCATACCCCTCTTCTTTTAACTGGAAATAACATGGTGCCATCTGTAGTTGAAGAATATATTAAATCAGTAAAACCTATACCTCCGAAAGATATGCCTCGTCCTCCATTTATGCATGGCTTTATTCTCGGCGATATATCATATATTACCTATCCTGCGCAAGTAATGATTAACAAAATACTGTCTATTGATCATGAAATGATGAGCATGGATTAGGGAGATATAAAAATAAGATACCTTAATCATTTATATGATTTTACATTAAAATCTTCCAGTAATAATTTAACCCCGGATATCTCTGGGGTTTTAAATATCGCAAAGTATAGTCCCAGTCTCATTCCTATGCCTCTATCACACTATTCTACTTTTACGTGAATAGTATATACAGCATTATATCCATACCCTTTTCTATTCCATATAGCTTCTAATGATTGTATGTTTCCAGCTGAACCTTTAGCTCTGCACATAATAGTATATTCTCCTTTATCTTTGACCTCCCATAAGTATCTCCAATTAGACCATCCATAAGATTGACTGCTCTTTCCATATAAATTTGTTTTCTTCCAGGTTGATCCATTATCAAAACTGAGTTCTACATCAGTAATAGTACCAGATCCTGTCCAGGCAATACCAAATATTTCGTGAGTTTTTGTATCTAATAGGGAATAATTTAGTGGCTGTTTAATGATTGAATTAATTTTAATAGTAGTTACTGGTACAGCACCTTTATCATTATATTTATTAGGGTAATACACGTAATCAATAGTTTGGAAAGGTCCTTCAAACTTATAATCAATTACCTGTATTTCCTTCAGCCATTTAACTGAAGCCATTCCATACCATTCAGGAACAACAAGTCTTAGGGGAAACCCATGTTCGTAAGGGATTATACTTTTATTTAATTCATACGCAATAATTGTATCTTCATGAAGTGCTTTTTCTATTGGAAGACTCTTCGCATAGTTAAAGATACCATCCAAATCAGTTCTAGTTCCTTGGTCCTGACCAATAAATAAAACCTCCTTAGCAGTATTCTTTATACCAGTTAAATTTAATAGGTTACTTAAAGAGACTCCTTTCCATATCCCTTGACTTATTGCTCCATCTTGCCATTGGTCTCCATAGGTTTTAGGATTAAAATAGGCTCTTTTATTTCCAGAGCACTCAAGAACTGAGACAATGGACCTGCCTGGCATAGACCTTAAATAGCAATAGGGAAATGTGAGAGGTGTATTTACTTCACCGTATACTGGCAATAGTAAAGATTGCTGGTTTAGGTTTGGGTAGGAGAAATGATTTCTTCTATAAAAGTATTTTGTAGGAGTTATTCCATCTGTTATAAAGTGAATTGGTGTTTCCTGGTTTTCAGTATCAAGACTAAGAGTTTTTAGATTTGGCTTATTTAAATATGAGTTACTTAAATCCATAAACATCCACCTTTATACTTAATATTGCACTTTAATGAATATTAATGTGTATCTTTTATTATTATATGTACTAAGTGCAGCGGACTTTACTAGCTATTAGTAAACTATAACTTTAAAAAATCTGAAATGCATTTATCACATCTCAGATTTTTTATTTTTATGTAACTCATAATTCTCTTATGCCAACCTGAACTGTATGCCAAAACCTCCCCTTGTGAAGTTCCAGTCAATGTTATCGTGAGAACAAGCTATTCTGCATGCCCCACACTCAAGACAACCTTCATAGCCAACAGTAACATGTCCATCCTTCCATTCATAAACACGGGCTGGGCAAATGAAAGTACAGGTCTTTTCCTTACATGTCTCACATATCTTCTGATCCTTTATAGCTAGGTGAGGAAGCGTGTCTACATTGTAAGTATTTAAATACAGCTTATCGTCAATATTAACTTTTACTTTTGTATCTTCCATTATTTCATCGCCCTCCATATTTTAAATCCATCCATACCCATACTTAATAAAGATTTTCCACCAGCCATGTGTTTAATAGCTAACTTTTGCTTTTCTCCTTTCGATACTCCATCTACAGTAAACATTTCACTCATTACCTTGTTTACTGCTGGTATATAATGATTAAAGAACTGTGGATTTTCTTCCATAGTTTTAGATGCATTCTTATATTTTTTTAGATCATCAATAACATAACTTTCTTTAAGCAGTTCCTGATAATGTGAAAGTGTTTGCTCATTGAATTTACCTAGTTTCTTAGCCTGTATAATAGTCTCAGCAGCAAAACGTCCAGAGGTCATTCCTAAATTTGATCCTTCTCTATGAATACCATTAACAAGCTGTGCTGCATCACCAATTACCAGTACTCCATCTCCTACTAATTTAGGTATACTGTTATACCCTCCTTCCGGAATTAAGTGTGCATAATACTCACTTGCCTCACTTCCTGCAATTAAAGGCTTAATAACAGGATTCTGCTTGATATACTCTAATAATTCATAGGGCTTAACATTTCTCTCGATCATTTGTGAAAGCAAAGCTCCACATCCAATAGATATATGTTCTTTATTTGTATAGATAAAGGCTGTACCTACCATTCCTAAGGTCCCATCACCGAACATTTCTATAGTTGCTCCCATACCTTTGTCCAAATTGAATCTATCTTCAATTTTATCTGAAGGCAGCTTTAATTCCTCCATAACTGCAAGGGCTACCTGATCCTTACGCCATTCTTTATGAAAACCAAGACTTTTGGCTAATAATGAGTTAACACCATCTGCAAGAACAACCACATCAGCATAAAGGTCTCCATCTGGTCTATCTGTTCTAACTCCAACAACTTTATTGCTTTCTACAATACACTCCTTTACAACAGTCTCATTGACAATCAATGCCCCAGCCTCTATACACTTTTTTGAAAACCACTGATCAAACTTGCCTCTAAAGACTGTAAAGTTATTATAAGGAGGTTTTGACCATTCCATTCCTCTATAACCTGTCTTTGCTACAGATTCTTTGCCTAATAACCAAAAGTTTTGCTCAATAATAGGACGTTCAAGAGGTGCTTCCTTCCAAAAATCTGGAATAATCTCATCCATCATGTGACGGTATAATACCCCACCCATAACATTTTTTGAGCCAGGATATTTACCTTTTTCAATAACAATAACATTAAGACCTTCTTTTGCCATTACATACGCTGCTGCAAGCCCCGAAACTCCAGCGCCTACAACAATAACATCAAATTTTTCACCCAATTCTTAAACCTCCTTCGTAATTGCACACAAATCTTCAGGTTTTGCACTTGAAATATCTCCAAGAGCTTCCTTAAAACTAATAATTAATTTAGGTAATACTTCAAAAACATCTCCCTGGATTCCATAAGTAGCCAACTTCATCATTTCACATTCTGGATCTGTATTTATAGAAACTATGGTTTCCGCTCCCTGTACTCCAACGGTATGTTGTATTTCACCAGAAATTCCTATAGCAAAGTATAGCTTTGGGGATACAGTTTGACCGGTCTGTCCAACTTGACGTTTATAATCTACTAGACCTTTCTCCACAGCACCACGACTTCCTGCGACTACCCCACCAATAACCTTTGCTAACTCTTCCAGTAGTTTAAATCCTTCCTGATTCTGCACTCCTCTTCCACCACAAACTATGATTTTAGCATCCTCAAGTTTAGCATTTTCTGATTGTTCCTTAATAATCTCTAGCACCCAAGTTCTAAGAGATTTTTCTTCAATTTTAAAAGACTCTCTAATTATAGAGCCTGTTTTATTCACCTCAGGTTCTGGCATCTGCATAACTCGTGGACGAACAGTAGCCATTTGAGGACGATGTTTTTCACATACTATAGTGGCCATTATGTTTCCCCCAAAGGCTGGACGACTGGCAAGTAACACTCCCTTATCTAAATCAATATCTAGCTGTGTACAGTCCGCTGTAAGTCCAGTTTTCATTGCAGTTGCAACGGCTCCAGCTAAGTCCCTTCCAGTGGTTGTTGCTCCCATTAATAATATTTCTGGTTTATACTTATCTATTAAATAACAGAAAGCCCTATTATAAGTTTCTGATCTATAAAAGTGAAATACTTCATCATCTATAACATATACAGTATCTGCACCATGTGCAAAAAGTTCCAGTATTATAGATTCGACTTTATCACCTAATAAAACTGCACATACTTTTACATCTAACTTTAAAGACACTTTTTTTGCTTCACCAATAAGTTCAAGAGTAACAGATGCAAGTTTCCCCTCAAATTGTTCCGCAAAAACCCATACATCTCCAGTAGGCTTTTCTATCTTTAAATCCATATGGTTTTTATTAGTTTCTTTCCCTAAGTTACCTTTAGCTTTCTTTTTATCACCTAAAATATTCAATGAAGAAATCGGGCACACAGATACACATTTACCGCATTCAATACATTTTTCTTTACTAGCTACTAGTTTACCTTCCCCACTAATCTCTAAAGCATCAAAGGGACAACTGGGAATACACAATTCACATCCATTACAGGAATCTGCAATTATAACTGCCATCTAACTATATCTCCTTTCAACTTATAAGTAAGTAACTTCACCATATGATCAACATCACCCTCTAACAACTCCCCGCCAGGCCTTTGAGGTGGCGGAAATATACGTCGAACTGAAGTTGGAGAACCTTTAAGTCCTAACTGACTCATATCTGCTTGAAAATCACTAATTTCCCAAACTGTTGATTTATAACGTGCTGCCCTAATCATATTTGGCAGCGGAGAATAACTTAAATCATTTATATCCTTTTCTACTGTAATTAAACATGGAAGCTTTGACTCAACTACTTCATAGCCATTATCAATTTTTCTGTGTATTACTACAGTATTACTTTTTAAATTTAAATCTTTTATTTTTTCCACATAGGTTAATTGCGGTATTCCAAGCCTAGAAGCGATACCCGGCCCAACCTGAGCTGTATCTCCATCTATAGCCTGCTTTCCACAAAACACTAAGTCGATAGGCTCCTTTTCCATAATTTTTTTTATTCCCATTGCAAGTATATAACTTGTTGCTAGAGTATCAGAACCTGCAAAGGCTTTATCTGAAAGAAGATAACCTTCATCAGCTCCCATTTCAATACACTTTTTTATAACTTCTTCTGCTTGTGACGGTCCCATTGAAATAATAGAAACCTTACCTCCAAACTTATTTTTAATTTTTACAGCTTCCTCTACAGCATGTGCATCGTAAGGATTAATAATTGTAGGTGCACTTGATCTGTCTAGGGTATTTGTTTTCGGATCTATTTTAATTTCTGTAGTATCCGGTACTTGCTTCACACAAACTAAAGTATGCAACTAAACAACAACTCCTTCAATTTTTATATAAATTATTATCTAGAATCAATTTCCATTACTTGCGCTCTATTATATAAACTTCATGTGAAGAAAAGATGAAGATTAAGTAATTTTAAAATTTAGTGAAGTTCAGGTACTTAAAGATTATATATAGATTGAATCATACAAAACTTATAGCAACCTCCTAATTTAAACAAAACCTAAAGCTTGCCTCTAAGAATCTTTATAAAATCTTCACATTCTTAATTTATAGTATATATAAAGCAAAAATTTAAATCTGCTGCTTTTTAAAATCACTACATGATTAATAATAACAAATATATTTAGGAGGATAAAAATGAAAGATAAATTTAAAATATGGTTGAGAGCTACAAGACCTTTTTCTTTAACTGCTTCCATAATTCCAGTTACAATAGGTGCTATATTTGCTACAAAAGAATCAGAATTTCAATTAATGTACTATCTACTTTCCTTATTAGCTGCTGTACTTTTGCAAGCTTCATCAAATATGCTTAATGACTATGATGATTTTATAAATAAAGTTGATACAAAGGAATCTGGATCTTCTAGTGGTATTATTTTTGAAAATTTATTAACTCCTGAAGAGCTATCTAAAGGAGGACGCTTAGTTTTAACTTTAGGGTGTATGCTGGGATTATTTTTGGCTTTTAAAAAAGGACCTTTTGTTTTAATTCTAGGGACTATCGGGGCTTTAAGCGGTTATTTCTATACTGGAAAGCCACTTATGCTAAAGTATAGAGGTCTAGGTGCTCCTTTAATATTTATAATCTTTGGGCCCTTAATGATGCTCGGTGGATATTTTGTTCAACTTCAGAGAGTTAGTACAAATGTGCTTCTGTTATCTATTCCAGTTGGACTTTTAACTACAGCAATTTTGCATGCAAATGATATTAGGGATATATATCATGATAAAAAAGCTGGAATAAAAACCTTATCTATAATGGTTGGAAAAACGAGCTCCTACTATATCTATTATGGTTTAATTTCTTTATCCTATATTTCTGTTTTAGCTATGACTTATTTCAGAGTTACCCCTATGTGGAGCCTACTTTGTTTAATTACATTGCCAACAGCGTTGAAAAACATAAACAAATTGCATATATCTAATGGATCTAATTCTGAACTGGCAACACTTGATCAAGAAACAGCGAAACTACAAGGACAATTTGGAGTTATCCTTATTATTTCAATATTATTTTCTTCTATGAAATAAAATTAAAGGAGGTTTTATCTTGAATAATAAAAACTATAAATATTTAACCTTTACTCTATTTGCAGCAGCAATCTTATGGTACTTAATGTTTGTTGTAAAGCCTTTTAACTTTTGGATACAAATGAGTCAATCAATATTATTATTAATATTAATGGCATTCCTTGCTGACAGAGATATCTTTCTATTTGGAAAAATAAAACCGAGGCATATTTTTATTGGAATAACCTCAGCTGTAGCTTTATATGGAGTATTTTTCGTAGGAAACATTATATCGGGATATCTGTTTCCCTTTAAAGATGCTCAAATTGCATCAGTTTATAGTAATAAATCAAATGCTAATCTAACACTAATAGGATTGTTACTATTTTTTGTAATTGGCCCAGGTGAAGAAATATATTGGAGAGGATATATACAAAATACTTTAAATAAGAAATTTGGAGAGAACAAAGGATATTTATTTTCCGTATTGTTATATACAGCTGTCCATATTGTTACAGCCAACTTTATGCTAATTATAGCTGCTTTTGTATGTGGATTATTTTGGGGATGGCTTTATAAAAAAGAGAAGAGCCTCATTCCCGTGATTATCTCTCATGCCATTTGGGATTTAACAATATTTGTCTTATTTCCACTAATGTAACTTCTTTAGTTATGCATCGGTAGTTATTAAATACATTTAGTTATAAAAAGGGGGTATACTACGCATGGCGAATAATACCATAGATGTTCAAAATATTTTCTCCTCTATCGCAGAAAAGTATGATAAGTTGAATTCAATTTTAACTTTTAATATAGATAAGCTCTGGAGAAAAAAAGCTATACGGGTGTGTGATTTGAAAGTCAACGATAAAGTCTTAGATTTATGCTGCGGCACAGGTCAGATGATCGACTATGCCTGCAGGAAAGTAGGTAAAAATGCTGAAGTTATAGGACTAGATTTCAATCAGGAAATGATTAATGTTGGCTATAAACGACTTAACCATAGTATAGGAGATTATAAATACAAACTAATTAAAGGCGATATTATACAGCTGCCCTTCGAAGATAACAGTTTTCACTGTGTAACAATCGCCTTTGGTCTTAGAAATATTAAGGATAAAAATAGGGCACTATCAGAAATTTATAGAGTTTTAAAACCTGAAGGAAAATTAGTTTGTCTTGAGCTATCTAATCCAGAACTTCCTATTCTTAAAGAGCTTCATTCAGCATATTTAACTTTTATTCTACCCACTATCGGTTATATAGGCACTAAAGACAAAAGTGCTTATGCATATCTTAGGGATTCTGTAAAAAACTTTATGCCGAAAGAAAAGTTGAAGTTTTTATTTGATGATACTGGTTTTATAAGAACTGAGTATTTATCCTTAACTGGTGGAATAGCTTCTATCCATTATGGAGTTAAAAAATAGATGCTATTGTGAATCTTTTAAGCTAAAACCCGTATTTAGTTATAAAATCTAAATATGGGTTTTAACTTATTTAACAAATTTTTTTAATCTATTGTTAAGTACGTTTAATTTTTGCTATTACAGTATATTGATAAATATCATATTATCCTAATATTACAATTACTCATTTTCACAAATTATACCTTTAGGAAATTCTAAGATAAATGTGCTCCCTTCTCCTTCCTTACTTTCTACGCTTATTTTTCCCCCATGAGATTCCACTAAGCTTTTAGTGATAGTTAGCCCTATCCCTGAACCCCCAGTACTTTTATCCCTAGACAAATCCGTTCTATAAAATCTTTCAAAGATATAAGGTAAATCTTTCTCCGGAATTCCTATTCCATTGTCTTTGACTTTAATACAAATACCTTCTTTTTCTTTTTTAAGTTCTACTAATACTTTTCCCTGTGATTTTAAGTATTTATAACCATTTGATAATAAATTATGCATTATCTGTTTCAGCTTATCTTTATCCATCTGTACCCATACATTTTCATCAATATTAGAGGTAATAATATGATTATTTTTTGAATAAAGGGGCTCAAAACTTAATATAATTTTTTCTAATTCACCTGATAAGTTAAACTTTGTCTTATTTAATTTTAAGTCTGCCTGCTCTAACTTTGCTAAATTACGAAGGTTATCCACTAAGTCTGTTAGTCTTTCTATCTCATCATAAAAACTCTGAAATCTTTCTTCTGTTGGTTCCCATATCCCATCTAATAATGCTTCTACATGAGTTTTCAGTGTTGTAAGCGGTGTTCTAATTTCGTGTGCCATATCAGAAGTCAATCTTTTTCTGAGCATTTCTTGATTTTCCAGAGTTTCTGCTAAATAATTTATTGAAGCAGATAACTCTTCTATTTCTTTAGTTTTGCTTTTAACCTCTGACCGAACGGCTAAATTCCCTTCCCTCATTTCATTAGCTGTTTTAGTTATTTTAACTAATGGATTCATAAGCTGTTTAGCTAAAATAAAGCTTACTCCTAGTCCAAATACTAATGCTATAAAACCTGAAAGTATAAAGGAATGATTTAATGTCATTTTAAAAGTCAGTGCACCTTGGTTTAAATATGAAGTTCCAAAATATCCAACCACTATTGTCCCAATATTTTTTTTATCTTTTACCAAAGAATGTGTCTCTTCCATATATTCTTCTAGGCTCATATTAAAATGTTTACCCATGCCATTTTTCATCATATTTCCCATCATTGTTTCCATCATATTTTTATGCTGAAGATGAGAATTACCTGAATCAAACACAACATTTCCATTCGCATCTTTCACTTGTATATAAAGTTCTTCTAATACAGCATATCGTAATAGTTCGTCTTTATTAAAATTCGAAAATCCTGTTGTATCATTATATAAATCTTGAGCAGTAACTATAATTTTATTTACTTTCTCTTTATGCTCATCTACTAAATAATTATTAAACTTTCTTATCACCATGTAATTTGAAACAAAACTTGCTATTAATATCGCTCCTATTACGGTGAGAAGAAAGCTTATAGATAACTTTTTCATTAAGGACATTTTCATTTAGTCCACCTCATTCATTAATAAACCTATAATATTTCAAATCATTATTCCTACTTTTAATCTACAAACTTATACCCCATACCGTAAACAGTAATAATATATCTAGGTTCTTTATGGTTATTTTCTATCTTTTGTCTTATATTTTTTATATGACTATCAACAGTTCTGTCAAAGCCTTCATAACCTATTCCAAAAGCCTTTTCAACTAGTTGCTCCCTTGAAAACACTTGACCTGGGTTTACTAAAAGTGCTAACAATATCTTAAATTCATTAGCAGTTAAATTTATATATTGACCACGTTTTTTAACCTTCATCTTTTTTATATCTACTTCTAAATCTCCATCATTAAAAATCAAATAATCAGCAAGCGGACTGGAATCTTTATACGCCCTTCGAATTAAAGCCCTAACTCTTCCTACTAGTTCACGGGCACTAAAAGGCTTAGTTAAATAATCATCTGCTCCAATTGCTAAGCCTTCAATTTTTTGATCTTCTTCAGACTTTGCTGTTAACATAATTATAGGAATATCTGATGTTGCCCTTATTTTATTACAAACCTCTTCTCCTGATATTCTTGGCAGCATTAAGTCCAAAATTATTAAATGAACTATTTGATCCTTAAATACTGCTAATGCCTTTTCACCATCTGCCGCTGTTAGCACTTTAAATCCTTCCTTTTTTAAATAAGCTTCTACTACCTCGACAATCTTAGATTCATCGTCAACTACCAATATTGTCTTTGCATCATTCATAATTGCTACCTCTTTTCTCACAATATCTTCCTTTATGTAATTATACTCTATATAAATATTCTACCCAATATATAAAGAAGACTTTGTATTATAGATTTGAATATAAATCAACCCTCTAGCAATTAAAGCTAGAGGGTCTGTAATCAATTTTTTCATCTATCAGTATGTCTTATATTATCTCTTTTGCACAATAACAGTTCTTCTATTAATATATTCTTCTTCACTAATTTCTCCTTTAGCAAATTTCTCATCAAGTATTTTTAAAGCACTGTTCGAATTCATAGTATAATTTTTTAAAAACCTAACTCCCAGTATTATTAAACCTATGAATATTAACATTCTAATGCCCATCATCATATACATCCACGGACTAAATCCAAAACCAGTACCTGCTGCAATACCTGGACCTCCAAATCCACAAAACATATCAATTTCCTCCTAGCATATTTAATTTTTTTAACAAATTTAATCTGTTCTTTGAGTTAATTATAAGTTATAAATGTGGTGAAAATATGGAGAAAAACTTGATTTTTAAAATGTCTGTTATTATACAATCTATATGTTTGTGTTTAAGCTAAATGCTATTTAACTCTTCGGGCTGTTATATAATCACCTCTATCAGCAGGTGAAATCTTAATTACATCTCCTGTACGAGGAGAGTGTATATAGGCACCATTTCCTATATATATCCCCATATGAGTTGGATTACCACCTTTTCCGTAGAAAACTAAATCTCCTGGTTCTAATTGATCTCTTGATACAGCTACACCATCGTTTATTTGGTCATAAGTAGTTCTTCCTATAGAAATCCCAAAGTGTTTATATATGTACTGAGTAAAACCTGAGCAATCAAATCCTGTGCTCGGCGAAGTTCCCCCCATAAATAAGGTGTTCCTAAAAAATTCGAAGCATATGCAACAACATTATTACTGGTCACAGGTGAGCTTCCTCTAGATAACGTTATCTTAGGTGCCTCACTCCTTATACTGGCAACTTGATTTACAGCTGCACTTACTGCTGATTGTTCAGCTGCTGCATATTGTCTTTGCTGCTGCTTAGCTTGATCTATTAATTTTTTTTGGTCATTTTTACTTTTATTAAGTTCACTTAGTTTATTCTCATTTTCAGTTTTTAATGCTAATAGTTTTTGATTTTCTGCTTTTAACTTGTCTAATTTATCTGCAATATCCCTTTGTTTTATCTTGTAATCTGAAATGATTTTATTATCAAAGCTTATGATTCTGCTAACCATATCAACTCTTGACATAAAGTCTCCAAGTCCCTTAGAACTTAGCAGCATATCTAAATATCCACTTGAACCATTTATGTAAAGTGCTCTCATCCTGCTGTTAAATAGTTCCTTTTGTTTTTTCATATCACCTTCAGCAGTTTTTAGTTCAGTTTCTGAACTTTTAATACTTTTTTCTTTCACTAATATTTGATTTTTGTTATCAGCAATTTTAGTCATTACTCCTTCTATCTGGTTGTCCAAGTTTTCTATGTTTCTTTCTAGTTCCTGAACCTTTGAATATGAACTGTTGGTATTTGATGCCGGCTGTGCAAAAACTACACTATTAACTGTTACCGTAAGTGCTAATACCATTAATAGCTCTTTTAATCTTCTATTCAATGTTATCTCTCCTTAACTCTAGCAATTATTGAAAATTTAAATATATGTAGTACATTATACAAAAATTATATGTAGATTTTATGAAGATAACAATAATATGTGATATAAAGTAAAATTTTATATAAAGACGTGAAACTTTGACTTATGTCAGGCATGGAAGGAATACCTTACCAAAGTCAAAGTTTCACGTTCTTTTTTACACAATCTTCATAGATTAATTTTATGAAGTGAAACTTGAATCAGATGGAGTTTCAACTCCACCTGATTCTTAGTTGAACGAATCCAGGGACGTAGCCGCTCGCAACATACACTTTGGAGAAGATGGGAGTATTAGAGCGGGTAGTCATCGGATAAACTTATATGAAAGGCTTATATCCTTTTAATCTTAAGGCATTAGTTAAAACTGATACAGAACTTAAACTCATAGCAAGTGCTGCTATCATAGGATTCAAAAGTGGTCCTCCGAATATGTGCAGTATTCCCATAGCTACTGGAATACCTAATATGTTGTATCCAAAGGCCCAGAATAGATTTTGTTTTATATTCCTTATTGTCTTCTTACTTAAATCTATAGCTGTAACTACATCCATTAAATCACTTCTCATCAGAACTATATCTGCAGATTCCATAGCTACATCTGTACCAGAGCCTATCGCTATACCTATATCCGCTTGTGCTAGTGCTGGAGCATCATTTATACCATCTCCAACCATAGCAACCTTTTTATTCTCACTCTGAAGTTTTTTAACCTCATTTGCCTTGTCCTGAGGTAACACTTCTGCCAGTATTCTATCTATACCTACCTGTTTAGCTATAGCCTCTGCGGTTTTCTTGTTATCTCCTGTTATCATGGCCACTTCAATTCCTAATTCATGAAGCTTTTCAATAGCTCTTTTGCTGTGTTCTTTAACAGTATCTGCCACTGCAATTATACCTGCAAGTGTTCCCTCAATAGCTATATACATAGGAGTTTTTCCTTCTGCTGCCAGAGTCTGTGCTCTTTCTTCTAAATCTTCTAAGGAAACATTACTATCAACCATAAGCTTTCTATTTCCTAATAAAATTCTATTTTTGTCTATGGTCACCTCTATACCATGTCCTGGTATAGCTTTAAATAAATCTGATTTTTTAAATTCAATTTGTCTATTTTCAGCCTCTTTAACTATTGCTTCTCCAAGGGGATGTTCTGATCCCTTTTCAGCAGTAGCAGCTAATTGCAACAAATACTTTTCATCTATACCACTAATAGTAACTATATCCGTAACCTTAGGTTTACCCTCAGTTATAGTTCCGGTTTTGTCAAAAACTACAGTTTGAATTTTATGAGATGTTTCTAGTGCACTTCCGCTTTTTATAAGTACTCCATATTCAGCACCTTTACCTGTTCCCACCATAATGGCTGTTGGTGTTGCCAATCCTAGGGCACAAGGGCAAGCAATTACTAATACGGAAATAAATATTGTAAGTGAGAACACTCCAGTTTCCCCATATATATACCAAGCTAAAGCTCCTATTGTAGCTAAAGTTATTACCACAGGTACAAAGTATCCAGATATAACATCCGCTAATTTTGCAATTGGTGCCTTAGATCCTTGTGCTTCTTCCACTAGCCTTATGATTTGAGATAAAGCCGTATCCTTTCCCACCCTAGTAGCTCTGTATTTAAAGGAACCATTTTTGTTTATGCTTGCACCAATAACAGAGTCTCCAGCATTTTTTTCTACAGGTATACTTTCTCCTGTAAGCATGGATTCATCTACAGAAGACATTCCTTCTGTAACCTGACCATCTACAGGAATTTTTTCACCGGGCTTCACCAAAATTATGTCTCCGACCTCAACTTCATCTATAGGTATTTCTACTTCTCCATCTTCTCTAATTACCACTGCAGTTTTAGGTGAAAGCCCCATTAGCTTCTTTATTGCTTCTGAGGTTTTTCCCTTAGCAACAGATTCCAGATACTTACCTAGTGTAATAAGGGCAAGTATTGTTCCTGCAGATTCAAAATACAAATGATAATCCGTATTTCCTAAGAGAATTTGATAAACTGCAAAAACACTGTATATAAATGCAGCAGAAGAACCTATAGCTATAAGTGAATCCATATTAGGACTTCTTCTGAACAATGACTTAAAGCCTACAGAGAAATATTTTTTTCCTGCTATCATTATAGGTAATACAAGCACTAGCTGTATTACAGAAAATACTTCCGGGTGCACCATTGGATCTATAGCAGCTGGAGGCATGTAACCAAATTTCTCACCAACCATAGGTGCCATAGCTATTATAAGTAGTGGAACTGCAAATATAGCAGATATTAAAAATCTATTCCATAGTGCTTTTATTTCCTTTTCTTTTTTTTCCTTATCTACATCTACAGAAGTATCTTCTTCTATAGCTTTATATCCTGCCTTTTCTATTGCTTTTTTTATATCCAGTACTTTAACCTTAGAAGGCTCAAATCTTACGCTTAGTATTTCTGTAGCTAAATTTACATTAGCCTCTAATACTCCCTCTAACTTTTTAGATACTCTTTCAACAGCCTTTGCACAAGCTGCGCAGGTCATTCCTTCTATTTTCAGTGTTTTAGTAGAAGCTTCAGCTAAAGCTTTATAACCAGCCTTCTCTATTGCTTTCCTTATATCCGGAATACCAACCTTTGAAGCATCAAAACTTATACTTAGCTTTTCTGTAGCAAGGTTTACATTTGCCTCCAGTACCCCGTCTAGTTTTTTTGATACTCTTTCAACTGCTTTAGCACAAGCGGCACAGGTCATCCCTTCTATCTTTAAAGTCTTGGTTGTAGCTTCAACTAAAGCTTTATAGCCTGCCTTTTCAACAGCAAGTTGTATATCTGAAAGTTTCAGCTTTGACTCATCAAAGTTTACAGTTAGTTTTTCAGTAGCAAGATTTACATTTGCTTCCGTCACACCATCTAGTTTTTTTGATGCTCTTTCAACTGCCTTTGCACAAGCGGCACAGGTCATTCCTTCTATTTTTAGTGTTCTGCTCGACATTTTCTTCCCCTCATTTCTTATACGTACTGTATGGCTATATTTAATAGGATTTTTTTATAAACTTTTTAATCCTTGATAATTTTACAAAGTAAATCTATTATTTACTATTCATATATATTTTATCAGAAAGATATGAAGATATTATGAATATTGATTCTGTATCTAAATAAATGATATCTAACTTAAAATAATAATTGTCACCTATTTATCCTTTTAGATTTTTTAAATGCTGTATACATTTATTTATTCGCATCACCCTCCCCCTAGGGGTGTGTCTTAATTATAAGTTATAATTTAAATTATTTCAATAACAACTTATGAAATAATTTGAAATTGAAAAAGCCTTCTTGTGTTATACTTTTCCATAAAATTTATCAAACACGAAGAGGCTTCTTGTTTCTTTATTAAGTTTTAACCACATAAAGTTCTATAAATCTGTAAGCTATTATTTAACGTAAAGCTAGATATTTTACCCTAATGCATATTTTTATACTCCTTAGAATTTATATCTTTATCCCTATAAGCATAATCTCCATTAGATGCAATTCTTTCTACTTGATCAAGTCTATTATTGATTTGTCTTACTTCTGACTGAATGTTTAATAATAAATCCTTTATATCCTTATCCATTTGATTCTGCTCCTTTCTTACAGTATTTTTTTCTAATAATCTAATATTATACATAAATTCTTCACATTTTTCTTGTATAATATTATTTAGCATATACTGAGAAAATTTAATTATTAATTTTTTCAGAAAACAACTCTGCTTATTGTAACTATTTCTATCGGAGGTGGATTTATCCTTGACCAATATATCTGTATTCTTAGCTTTTTCAGCTGGACTTCTTTCATTTTTATCACCTTGCGTTCTGCCGCTGATTCCAGCTTATGTAAGTTATCTAACAGGTTCTTCCATTGAGAACTTAAATGACCGTAGGTCAAAGGTTATTACTTTGTACAGATCTTTTGGATTCGTACTAGGATTTTCTATTATCTTCGTCTTTATGGGAGCATCTATAACTTCTATAGGTAAATTACTTATCTCTCACCAAATAATTTTTAAAAAACTTGGAGGAATACTAATAGTTATATTTGGATTACATACTACAGGGATATTTAAGATTAGACTTTTTTATCATGAAAAAAGATTTATATCCTTTGATAGCATTCATGGTAAGTTTAGTTCTGTCCTTATGGGTATGGCTTTTGCAGCAGGCTGGACACCATGTATTGGACCTATATTGTCCTCTATTCTCATATATGCAACCAGTATGGAAACTCTAAGTAAAGGTATTTTACTTCTTGTTATATATTCTCTTGGACTTGCGGTTCCATTTATACTAACAGCTCTTGCTATAGGAAGCTTCTCAAAACAATTTAAAAAGTTTTCTAAATATCTTCCTACAGTTTCTATATTAAGTGGTATTTTAATGATAATAATGGGTATCATGATTTTTACTAATAAAATGAATGCTTTAAGCCGTTACTTTAACTTTTTTAACTTTTAGAAGAAGGAGAGATATGATTATGAAGAAAATACTATTTTCATTAACCATTGTCTTAATGGTAGGTGGTGCTATTTATACTGTAAATAACTATAACAAAACAAAATCGCCAAGTAACTACGATACTAAAGATACTCAGAGCAGTTCAAATAAGAGTAACACTAATTCTAGCAGCAATAAACCTACTGCAGAGCTAGTTGGAATAAATCAAGATTCTATTATAATGAAAGCTACAGACTTCAAATTAAAGGATTTAAATGGTAATGAACTTTCTCTAAACGATCTTAGAGGAAAAAAAGTATTTTTAAATTTCTGGGCAACTTGGTGCCCTCCTTGCAAAGCTGAAATGCCTGAAATTGAAAAGCTTTATCAGGAGACAAAAAATAGCGATTTAGTTATTCTTGCAGTTGATATTGGTGAACCTTTAAGTGATGTTAAAACATTCATAGATCAGAATAATTATAACTTTAAGGTACTTTTGGATTCTAATCAAAAAGTTGCAGCACAATATGGAATTTCTGCAATTCCTACTTCCTTTTTTATTGATAAAGAAGGAAATATTATATCAAAGCATACAGGCCCAATGAATACTGATCAGATGAAAGAATATATTAAAGGGCTTGATAAGTAGTCAGTCCTAAAATTTCATCTATATTCATATTATATATATCAGTCTTCAGGCGGATTATAAATGGGAACTTGGGAAAACAAACTTTTTTCACCAGACGTGCCATTTGCGAGATATCATTACAGTAGAAATACTAGATATTTTCACCTAGTTGCAGAACCAATTAACCATAATATACTTAAAAATCTTTCTACAATGGAGCAACAATCAGCACAAGATCTTATAGGTGCTTTTATATTACTCCCAAAGGAAAATTACATAGTAAGTCAGGAGATTCCATATAGAGATTATATTGTGCTACTACAGCAGTAGGAAATACCCCAGCCACAATTAGGTAAGAATGCCTATATTCTTAAAAGTATAGGCATTTGTAATCAGTTCTTATCAGCTGCTTCATTATTTAAACCCTCTAGATTTGCCCGAAGCTAAAAATATTTCTTCAGTTGGTGTAAAAATCATATTGATTGGGGTAGTAAGTTCTTTCTCAAATACTTCTATAGTATAGCCTCAATTAATTATTCATTAAAGCTTTTCAAACCTACCACTATTGTTCTTTTAAGCATTCCATTATATTACAGAGATTCACCACAAAAATAAAAAGTATTACCTCCAGGCACTGCGCTAAAACTATCAAATGAAATAGAAAATGGACTGGAAGCATAGTGAACCTATGATAAAGAGATGCCTATCCAAGCAGTACGTGCTAGTGGCGTAGTAGGAAAGCATGAAGTTTTAATAATTGGTGAAGATGATAAAATAGAGATAAGCCATGAGTCTTTTTCAAGGAAAGCTTTTGCACTACGTGATATTAATCCAGTAAACTATATTTATAAAAAATCCGGATACTACGAAATGAAAGATATATTAGATCTTAAGAAAATATTATATAGATACATTAATACTTTCGATAGTGTCTTAGGTTAAAATATAATTTAAAATCTAAATAAGTAAGAACTAAATTTTTAAAAAAGCTTAGCTAAATTTTGATAAGATAAAATCAGTTTTCAACTAGGCTTTAATATATTAAGTCTTTCAGAACTATTAATCTTTTTTAGAAACATATAATTTTTTAGAACTGTCTATGGTAGCAAGATAAATATTTTTCATATCATCTTCATTATACATGGCAAGATTATTCATAATCCATTCTTTATTTGCTCCTGATTTAATTAGATTTTCTTCAAATAATTTTCCATCATTAATAATAACCAAAGGTAAATCTACTGGTTTCGCAGTAAGCTTTAAATCTGTTGGAGTAACTGATCTGAGGTTTTCTTTTTTTATAGTACTAAAATGTCCATTAGGTTCAAGAATTACATATTTGACTTCCGAAACATCAAAAATATTCTTAAGCCTTAATTCACTCATAAGCAAATCAACATTTATAAAATGTTTTTTCAAATTTTTTCTTATTATTTTCCCATCATCTATTAAAATTATAGGTTTACCATTAAAAAACAAAGATAAATCTCTATTTTTCAGAGATATTAAACTAATTATATAATGCCAGAAAAATAAAGTTATTAACGGAGCCATTATATATGTAAAAGAAATCTCTCCATCTAGTAATGGTGCAACTGTAAGTGCTCCAAGTATCCATACCAATACAAAGTCATAAGCAGTTAGCTGATTTAATGTTCTTTTTAATATATATCTTCCTACTAAAAAAGCTGTTATACCTACTATAAAGGTTCTTATTATATACCCAAATAGTGAAATATCTTTAATAACACCGAAAAAACTCACTATAAACTCCCTCCTATGAACTTACATATAATTTTTTATCAGGAGCTAAAATTCCTAAATAAATATTATTTGCATTATCTATGTTATTAGATTTAATTTCCTTCTCAATCCAATCATAATCTAAGTTATTCTTTTTAAGAATTTTTTCATCTATTTTCCCTTTATAAATAAGAATTTGAGATAAAGTGTCTTGTGATGATTCCATTGCCATATCTAATTTAGCTATAGGAAGATTATTGTTATTTACAGCAACACTAAAATCCCCTGTAGCTTCAGCGATTAAATATTCCACTTTTTCAAGATTATGTGCATCTTTTTGCCTTAATATAGAAAATAAATTATCAATTGTTAGCTTTGCTTTTGAAATATTATTCTTTATCACCTTGCCGTTTTTAACCAGTATTATAGGCTTTTGAGAAACTACAGATAGAGCTTTAAAATATAAGTATGAAATAAATAAATTAATTAAAGTGTATATAGTGATTATAACTATTGCGTCTATTAATCTTGATTTAGGATTGACCATACGAGACGCTGCAATATGACTAATACCTGCAGCCATTAAAAAGTTATATGATGTTAGTATACCAGGTTGACGAAATCCCATTATCTTAGCTGAACCAAACAACATAAAATACAAAATAGATGCTCTAATAAATAATTCAAGTATATTTAGCTTTTCACCTTGAAAGAAGATAGTATATAAATTCATAGTATCACCTCAAAGTATATTTTAGGCAAAAATACTTACATTATGTATGTAACCTAAGTTTTTATAATCTACACATAATAACGTTATAAAATTTTATATTTTAAAGGAGGAACTTAATATGGCTACAGTAAATGACCTTGAAAAAGCTTTAACAGGTGCTCAAGGATTAGCAGCTCAATTAAAAACATTTTCCCTAGATACAAACGATCAACAGGCAAAGGAAACTTTTAAACAACTGGCGCATACAACTGAAAATGTAGCACAGACACTAAAAAATAGACTTGAGTTTGTAAAATCAGAGGAACCACAATATAGAGAATAAAATTATAATAAAAACTCTGGCAGCTACATGCTCCAGAGTTTTCTTATTAATCATTATACTTCTTCTATACTAACTACTTCATATCCTGCATCTTCGATAGCAAATTTTATATCGCCATCTTTAACTTCGCTACTTGCATAAATTACTGCAGTTTTTGAATTTAAATCAACATTTACATCTGTTACTCCGTTGATATCCTCTAAAGCATTCTTAACATGGTTAACGCAGTGTCCACAACTCATTCCTTCAACTATGATACTCTTTTTCATTTTTCTTTCTCCTTCCATTTAGCCAATCTCATCGACTCCCCCTAGGTGGGGGTATCATATCTTCATATTACTACTTTTTATAAAAAAACACAATATGTTTGAACCAATTATTTTAAAGATTTAAAGCGTATAGTAAATTTAGATCCTTTATTGACTTCACTTTCTACATCTATAGAAGCTGAATGAAGTGTTAATATATTTTTCACTATAGTTAGTCCTATCCCACTTCCTTCAATCTTATTCCTACTTTTATCTCCTCTATATAATCTTTCAAATATAAACGGTAAATCTTCCTTGCTAATACCCATACCATTATCTCTTATGCTAACAATAATTTCATTTTTCTTCTTAGCTAAGTTAACCCATATGCTGCCACCTTCATTTGTAAACTTTACCGCATTAGATAGAATATTTACAAATACCTGCCTTAATTTATACTTATCTCCTAAAATTACATAGCTTTCATTAGGCTTAGTATTATAAGTTAACTCGATATTCTTTTCTTTTGAGACAATTAAGAAATCGTCACATACAGAAGTTATCAGTTCATTTAATTGAAGTTTTTCTTCATCTAAAACAATACCTTCTGATTCAAACCTTTTCAAAACATTTAAATTGTTTAAGAGTTTGCCAAATCTAATAACCTCATCATTTAAAGCTGTTAATTGTTCCGTATTCACTGGAAAAATACCATCTATCATCGCTTCTAAATTGTTTTGAAGTACATTTAAAGGCGTTCTTATTTCATGTGATATGTCAGAAATAAGCCTTCTTCTTAGTATATCCTGTTGATTAAGCCTATCTCCTAGTGTATTTATGCTGCTTTTAAGATTGTTAAGTTCTAGTATATCTGTATCTACATTTGTTCTTGAATTATAATCCCCTTTAGAAAGCTTTACCGAAATATCTGATACTTCCCTGATGGGCACAGAGAATTGCTTTGAAAAGTATAAGCTTACAACTATCACAATAATAAGTGTAAGAATTATACTTGCTCCAATTCCTTTATTTATTGACAGTTTAAAATTTATATCATCGGCGGATAATAGTACCGAAGAGTATTGCCCTATTCCAATATAACCTACAACACTACCGTTGTAATTTATAGGGAAATTGGTAGTATTATAAACTCCTTCATTGGCATTATCAATAGCTTTTAAGTGCTCTTTTTCTTTAATATCATTAGGGTCCATTGTCCAAATAAGTTTTTTATTTGCATCCAATAGTGTTAAACAATAATTGCTCATAAAAGCTTCATGTTCCATCTCCATCCCTGATTCTTTTGTCCACTGCTTATCTCTCTTATATATTTCTTGAAAGTACTGTACTATTCTCTGGTTTCTTTTCTCTTGATTGTTAAGCATATATTCATTAAACTTATTATTTATTGTAAAATTTACAAAGAGTGCAGTAAGTATAGTGGCTAATATTGAGCAAACTAATATTATTATACTTAGTTT
Source organism: Clostridium magnum DSM 2767 (assembly GCF_001623875.1). Taxonomy (GTDB): domain Bacteria; phylum Bacillota; class Clostridia; order Clostridiales; family Clostridiaceae; genus Clostridium_AM; species Clostridium_AM magnum. Next base: position 440,470 of record NZ_LWAE01000003.1, read on the forward strand.
TCTCCTGATACTGTACATCAGCTTTCACCACCAAACTTATATCCTAACCTTGTAACTGTTAAAATATACTTAGGATTTTTGCTATCTTCTTCTATCTTTTTTCTTATATTTTTTATATGAACGTCTATTGTCCTGTCAAAACCTTCAAAATCTATTCCAAAGACTTTTTCAATTAACTGTTCCCTACTAAATGCTCTTCCCTTATTTACTGCAAGCAAATAAAGAATATCAAATTCATTAGGGGTTAGAGAAACTTCCTCATCCTTTACTGTTACTGTTCTGCTATCCTTAAAAATCTTCAAATCACCGCTAATAATTGTATTGTTGTTACTACTCTCTGCATCTATTCTTCTGAACAAAGCATTAACTCTAGCAGTCAGTTCTCTAGGACTAAAAGGCTTCACCAAATAATCATCTGCTCCAATATTTAGACCCTCTATTTTGTCTTCAAGAGCAGACTTAGCTGTCAGCATATAGATATATACATCTGACTTAGTTCTTATAATCCTGCATATTTCTTCACCCTGCATATCAGGGAGCATTAAATCTAATATAACTAAATTAAAATTATGTGAATGGAAAAGTTTTAATCCATCAGCTCCGTTGGCCGCAGAATAAACCTTATATGCATCTTTTTCTAAATATGCTTTTATTACTCCCGATACTTTTTCTTCATCTTCTATAATTAATATATTCTTCATAAAACTCACCCCAATTTATTAAGTATATTTATACTATAACATAACTGTGAAGATTTTATGAAGATGCATCCAGAGAAACTAGCGAACCACTAACTTTCATTATTTATGAGTTACTGTTCACCATTTACTTTATAACTTCAGTATAAAATAAAAAGAGCTAGGAATCACCAAACTCTTGTAAGTACATTATTTATTATTACTAAAAAACATTAAGGGTTTTCTAAGGTATTAACAATATCGTTGACCCATAGTTTTCTATTGCAACATAACTAGCTTTTTTAAGTAACAGAACAAATTGCCTGGCTTTTCATCTCCGTAATAGTAATGAGATAATACGTCATCAAGCCATATTACTATTATACTTAAAAAGTACCATAAAATAGAGTTCTGTAAGCATATCTGCCCCATAAAATTAAATTTATCTTGGGAATAATCCCATACATTTAAATTTAGGTATGCATTTAAAAATAGTCCTGTTAACAGTTCTACTGCAATAATGAAGGATCCTCCCATAATTACCTGCTGCCACATCTTTAAATTGTAGTACGCTGGTTTATCATTAAAAGATCCTATTATTACAGCACAAAAACCACCTATAGGAAACATCCATAAAGAAGTCCATCCACATAAACTCCATTTAGATATTCCTTGGACCCCTATTAATACACCAGCAATAGCTCTTAAAAATACTTCTATGTTCAAATATATACTACCAAATATAAGAAAGTGAACTATCTTGTTCTTTTTATGCCTCACAAATACCACCTCTTATGATGTAGTATTACCTGATAAAATAACCATATTCTATATTATTTTATGAGTGTACTCTTTATTAACTGCATTATTACATACAATTAGAATACAATATCACCTAGGAGACAGATTTTACTTTCTTTTTAGAATTTCTTCTGCCTGTAGGCACACACATAGGTTTTCCTACTACTGGATCTTTTATGATGCAGCACTCTAATCCAAACACATCTAATATCATTTTTTCTGTAAATATATCTTCAGCCTTTCCTTCTTTATAAATCTTACCTTTTGCTATACTGATAAGGTGATCTGCATAACGAGCAGCCTCATTCAAGTCATGGAGTACCATTACAATTGTACGACCAAAGTTCTCGTTTAACTCTTTTAATAGTTCTAATACCTCAATTTGATGGGCTAGATCCAAATAGGTTGTTGGTTCATCTAGCAATAACAAATCGGTACCTTGTGCTAAAGCCATAGATATCCAAGCTCTCTGTCTCTGCCCGCCAGACAGAGCTTCTAATGGACGATCTTTAAACTCTAGCATTCCTGTAGCTTCTAGCGACCATCTAACAGTTTCATCATCTTCCCTAGAAGGCTTGGATAAAAAGGTTTTGTGAGGATGTCGGCCATAGTGGCATAGTTCTTTAACAGTTAACCCCTCCGGAGCCTGAGGCCCTTGAGGCAAAATCCCTAATTTTTTTGCTACATCCTTGGAAGACTGCTTATGTATCTCTTTTCCATCTAAATATGCCATTCCCTTAGTGGGCTTAATTAGTCTTGATAAAGACTTTAAAAGAGTAGACTTCCCACAACCGTTAGCTCCAATTAAGATAGTTACTTTCCCCTCTGGAATAGAAAGACTGATATCTTCAATTACTGAAACAGCTTCATAAGAAATATATAAATTTTCTCCAGACAAAATTGCCATTATTATTCCTCCTCTTCAAACACTGATACTATCTATTTTTTTATAAGCAAATACAAGAAATATGGAGCTCCGATAACAGAGGTTACAATTCCTGTTGGAATCTCAACAGGCACAAAAAGTCCTTTTCCTATACTATCAGATACTAATATTAATAGTGTTCCTAACATAGCTGAAGTTGGAAGTAAAAATTTATGCTTTAAATTTCCATAAACTATAATCACTTGATTATTTCTAACTGCTTTTAAGTCCTTCCATAGAGGATTAGTTTGCCACTGATCAATCACTGTTTTCTCTGAGGATTTCATTACAAGTATTACGTCTGGATTTAATTGCACTAACTGCTCTAAGTTCATTTCAGCATAAGCACCATTAGTTTGCTGAATAGCATTTTTCATGCCTATCTTTTCTAATAACTGTCCAGTAAATGAACTAGATGTATGTGTATTAAAAGAATCTTCTCTAACTGCTGCTGGTAAAACAGTTTTAGATCCATCAAAAGCTATCTCTGTCTTTAACTTATTTATCAAATCAGTATGTTCTGTCAAGCGTTTTTCTGACTTTTCTTCTTGGCCAACAGCTTTTGCAATGGTTTTAAAAGCAGTAATATTTTCATCATAGCTTGACTCTAAGCTTTTCAATACAATTGTAGGAGCTATTTTATTTAGTTCTTCATAAATTGCCTTGTGTCTTTTTAAATCTGCAATAATTAAATCTGGCTTTAGAGAACTTATAACTTCTAAATTTGGTTGACTTCTTGTACCTACAGAAGTATAACTGCCTACTTTTTCCGATATGGCTTTTATGAGAATATCTTTTTTATTATTATCGGCAATACCTACTGGCTTTATATCAAGAGCAGCTAAAGCATCAACGAAAGAATATTCTAAATGAACTCTTCATTCTTTTATATAAAAATTTAATTTTTTTTTCGTACTGATTCTTTAAATGAATTAAATAGTTTGCACTCTTAGCTACTTTATATATTTCTTTACATTTACTACATGCTCCTCATAGGTTTTACTAAATACATGGCCATTTTTAGCTGCTACATAATATAAATAATCGTTAACTTCAGGATATAAAGCAGCTTCTATAGATGCCTTACCTGGAGACGCAATAGGTCCTGGTGGTAGTCCTTTGTTTAAATAGGTATTATATTTTGATTCTACCTTAAGATGATTATAATATACTTTATCTAAATTTTTTTCACCCTTTGTATTTGCGTATATAACTGCAGCATCGATTTGTAAAACCATACCTTTTTTAATACGATTATATATTACTCCAGCTATTCTACTTCGTTCCTTATCATTTGCAGCCTCTTTTTCAATTAGAGATGCTATAGTTGTAATTTCATTAATACTCAGACCTAATTCTCTTGCTCTCAAAATATCCTTCTCTGAAAATACGGACTTGAAATTGTTAAACATCAATTTTATTATACTCTCCTCAGTTGAATTCATCGGAATATAATACGTGTCTGGTAGTAAATATCCTTCCAGATCATAAAACACGTCTTTTTTGTGTGAAATAAAAGCCTCAGTATCTATATCTTCCAAATTAGAACGGATGAAGCTGTTCTTCTTAACCAAACCGTTTTTCTCTAATTTACTAGCAATCTGATTTAATGTATAGCCTTCTGGAACTGTTATAATATAAAAGTCAGACTTGCCGCTTTGAAACTTAGTTAAAACATCATTAAATTTCATTTCAGGTTTTAAAATGTAATTACCACTTTTTACATTATTCTTAAAACCAGCAGCCTTTGCATAATATCTTAGATAACTTTCAGATTTTACAACCGATTTTTTTTCTAATTCTAAAGCAATTTGTTCTATAGTTGAATCCTTGTCGATAGTAAAATATATATCCTTTAAATTACTTATTTTACTGTACTGAAAAAAAAGATAGCCTATTGAAGATATAAATACAGCTAAAATTATTGCTAAAGTAATTACTTTTTTTTGTTTCATATTATCACAACCCCAACTTTTAGTAACTATTCGCTACTATTTATCCTTATTAAGAGTATACAACATTTATTTACAATTTTCACTACTTTTAATGCACGTAATAAGCATTAGGCTCTATAGGTTGTCCATCTGAATTTCTTATTTCAAAATGAAGGTGAGGCCCTGAGGAAACACCTGAATTACCTGAATAAGAAATTAACTGCCCTCCCTTGATAGTTTGTCCTACAGACACAGTTAACGAGGAATTATGGGCATAAACGGAGGTTATTTCTCCGTGATCAATCATAACTACATTTCCATACCCGGACATAGACTGAGCTGCTGTGACTGTACCGTCCTTTAATGCATAGATAGGTGTCCCCATTGGAACCCCTATATCTATACCTGCGTGAAGCCTGCTGTAATTTAAAACAGGGTGAAACCGCATACCAAAGGAAGATGTGATTGGATATGCTCCTCCTGTTACAGAGAACAACTTTCCTTTAGAGCTTGTTTGTGAAGAAGATGAGCTGATACTATTTCCCCTTGCAGCTGCAACCTTACTGCTGGCTTTTTTCATTTGTTGAATAGTTTTTGCAAGTTCTTGTGATTCTGATTGTTCCCTGGAAATATTGCTTTCATAAAACTTCTTATCTTTTTCAAGTTTTGCAACCAATTCTCTTTTTTCATTAGATACAGACTGCAGAGATTTATATTTTCTATCTGCCTCAGCCCTCAATACATCAATATTTTTCTTATTACTTTCTAATTCCGTCTTACTTTTTTCTAAATTTTCCTGACTTTCTCTAATATCATTCATAAGAGTCTTATCATACTCCATAACTTTTTTTATAATATCTATTCTGCTTATAAAATCCGGAAAATCTTTCGAACTAAAAATTATATCCAGATATCCACTGTTTCCTGATATATACATAGCTCTAACTCTTTTTCTAAATAATTGATCCTTTTCAGAAAACTCCTGTTTTTTTACTTCAATTTCTTTTTCCTTTTCACTTATTTGGGCGTTTAAATATACAATTTTATTTTTTAACTCCTGTAAACTTAAAGCTGCTTGATTCATATCTTTGTCTAAGACTTCTAATTCTTTTTCTACATTCTTCTTGTCTTCAGCAGTATTTTTCAATTTATCCTTTTTTAGCTCAATAGATTTGTTTATTTCGTTTAACTTGTTCTGACTGTCTTCAATTCCAGCTCCATGAGCATAAGAAAATATGGAGCTGCTGATTGCTATGGCTACTAGTAAAGCTGTGCTGCGTCTCATATCACTTTCTCCTCTTCATACAATAAATTTTTTCCCTAAGTATTATATCAGATTTATATGAAGATAATATAAAGACATACAAATCACCATTTTTTACTACATTTAATTTGTGGTATTGGCTTTCTAAATAGAATATGTGATAGTGGTTTCCACTCAAAGGGAATAAGAGGCCAAGTATATCTCTTTCCATTTTTAAAGGAACTGATTTTATAAGTAATAATAAAGACTATTTTAATAGTTTGCAATAACTAATGATAGACTCTCCATTCTTCAACTATATTATACTTTTCATGCCTTATTTTCTTGATAGTATAATATATAGGTTTATTTTATTAAATAGAAGTTCCATAGCTACACCTACTCCTATTCCTATAGCATAAGCTATTAAATCACTCCATAAAAATCCATATCCTAATACCAATCCTCCTAGGGTTGTTCTCCTAATACTATCTATCCAATTTGCGTGATATAACTGACTTAATTCAATAAGATAGCAAAATATTATTCCTATTAATGCAACTCCCTTTGTCTTCATAGTTCTAAAAATAAAACCAAAGGCAATAAAACTCATTAATGCCCAAAGAGCGTCACCTAAATATGTATTCAAAAAGTCTGGTATAACATTATGCATCTTTCTTGAGGTTAATCCTAAAGCAATTACAATTGTTATCATTAATCCATATAATAATCTATTACGTTTATAACCCACTCTATTTATCTCCATTCTTAATTGACTTAGTGTAGATATTCCTATGAATATCTCTAATAGCACATTTAATAATTTAAAACTAACTTTCTTGGCTATTAGTCTATTTCTCTCAACCTCTCCACTATACTCATCTTGTTTCCAAATTTATAACATAAAGCTGGTGCTATTATAGAAAATACTATAAGGAAAGGTATACAAATTAATACAGGTGTTAACGTAAAGCGATAAGTGAAAAACCATATACCACCGGCTACAGTCTTAACTATAAAGTAATTGATAGCTACTCCAAGAGTACAAACTATTAATATAGTAAATAAAGCGTAGTATAATCCCTCAAAAATTAGTAGTTTATAGAGCTGCTTTCTAGTCATTCCTATACTTTGAAGCATTGCATGTTCTTGTCTTCTGGATATTATATTTGTTATCATAGAATTAACAAAGTTTAGTATTCCTATAAGGGCAATTATAAAGCTGAGAGAATAGCCAATCATTCTATAAGTAGATTGGGTCTTTGCAAATTCCTTCTCAAAGGTCTTTCTAGATTTATATTCAAGCATAGGATTTTTTGTTTTAATATAGTCTGTAAGATACTTTTCTGTACCATCTATATACTTATCTTCCATATCAAATATTGCTGTCATTATTATTGGATTGTCTGCAAAAGCTTTGAACTCATTAGAGGTCATGTAAATATCTATTCCACAGGTATTGTAAATTTTCAAAGAAATATTATATGGAATTTCTCCTATTGCTAAAACCTTATAGCTCTTTTCCTTTTCATTATCATATTTTATTTTTATAGTATCTCCAACTTCGTAATAGCTTTCTTTCATATCTGGACCTAAAAAGAATGGCCTTCCAATAACTACATAATTTCCCGAAGCAAATTTCCCTGCATCAAAATTCCCTTTGACAATTTCTAGTTTATGTCCTATCAACTTATCCAGTCCGTATATATTCAGAGGTATTTCGCCTTTACTTAATGTTTGTTTTGATTCCTTTATATATAAATCATCACCTCCTCGTAATTTTTCTTCTTTTTTAATTGAAGTATCAAACCATTTTAAGGCCTTAGTATCAAGATTGTGATATTGTGCTCTAAAGTATACCCTTTCTATATGCTCTAAACCTTGCAATGAGTTTATTTCATTAATTGTATTTTCTGATAATGTATTTTGCCCATTATATCCCATAGCAGGATTAAAATATGCTGCGTCAGCTATAGCGAAATCACTAATCATATTATAGCTAATATATTTTTCCATATCAAAACCAGTAACTATGGTATAGACACTATTAAGAAGTATTATACTTAAAGAAAGTGAAAGCATTACAATAAAGGCCTTTTTAAAATTTCTGAAGATATTTGCTAAAGCCATCTTGGAAGCCTTTGCTCCATTAGTTGAGTTTTTAATTTTTTTCCTTTCCGTCTTTGAAAGACCTGTATATCTTACTGCCTCTATCGGTGATATTTTCGAAGCTATCTTGGCTGGTTTTTTGCAGCTTATTGATATAGTTATAATTGAAAATAAGGCTGAACCTATAAATATCAGAGGATTAAAGGACAAGGATTTTTGTGTAATACTTAAAACTTGCATTGCAAAGGGAAGTAGTATCAAACCTAGAATATATCCTATAAAGAGCCCTGCTGGTATCCCTATCGCAGAGAGTATTCTAGCTTGATTTTTAACAATGATTTTTATTTGCTTTTCAGTAGTTCCTATGGTTTTCAACATACCGTAAAATTTAGTATCCTTTGCCACTGAAATATAGAATATATTATATATAATAAGATAACCACTTAATAAAATAAGCAGCATCGCACCTAGCAAGCCAAGTGCTGTTCCGAAATCTAGCTGAAAGTTTGCTATAGAATAGGCCCAGTTTACCCCTGTTTCTATATCCTTTTCTGTATATCCGCTATCTTTTAATATTTGTAAAAGCTTACCTTTTACATTAAAACTATTAGAAAAAACTACATCAACAAACATAAGACCAGATATACTATTGGCTTCTTTAATACTTTTCTTAACATGCTTTGTATCTATACCTGCAAGCCTCGTTTTGATAAATTTATCTGACACCCAGGCTAAACTAGCTGGGGTAACTTTATCTCCCTCCCAGTATCCAGAAAGCATAAAAGTGTCCGTAACCTGCTTGCCGTTTATTTTATAAGAAAGGGTTATCTCTTTCCCTATTTCATGTGGTATTCCAAGGTTATCCAACACTATCGTATCTGTAGCTAATTCATTTGCCTTTTCAGGCATTTTTCCTTTAGTTGGTTTAGAAAACATTAATTCCGCTTCTTTATCCGTTCCATATCGTATTTCAGTAGATCTTGTTATGAGCTCTTTGTTATCAGCGGAACCTACCATTATTGAGTAACCAAGTTCTTTTATAAGTTTATGGTCTTTTATTTTGTTAAATTCTTCGTTAGTTACATACTTAAAACTACCATGAGCACTGCCTCCAACCTGACGCATAGTGCTTTCTTCTATGGATTTTAACATACTCATTCCAATAGTGAATACGCAGGTAAACAAGATCGTTGTAAGTGCTATTGAAATTATTATAAATATATTTCTAAGTTTATTTGCTTTTAAACTCCTGATGGAGAGCTTGTAAATTGACCTCTTATTAGCAGTTTCTATCATCAGTATTCACCGCCTTATTTACAATTCTTCCATCTTCGATTCTTATGATTCTATCCGCCATTTGAGCTATTTCTTCATTATGAGTTATCATAACTATGGTTTGGTTAAACCTCTGACCTGTAGTTTTTAATAATCCCATCACATCAAGGCTTGTCTTACTATCAAGATTTCCTGTAGGCTCATCAGCTAAAATAATGGCAGGCTTAGTTGCTAAAGCTCTTGCAATTGCTACCCTTTGTTGTTGTCCTCCTGACAGGTTATTCGGATAGTTGTTTATCTTGTCCTTCAATCCAAGTACAGATACTATATTTTCTAAATATTCCTCATCAATTTTATTTCCATCAAGCTCAATAGGAAGAACTATATTTTCATAGACATTCAATATAGGTATAAGGTTATAATTTTGAAATATAAAACCTATTTTTCTCCTTCTAAATATAGTCAGTTCTTCATCACTCAATTTAAATATTTCTTTCCCTTCAACTTCTACTGAACCAGAAGTTGGCCTGTCAAGTCCTCCAAGCATATGTAAAAGTGTACTTTTGCCACTTCCGGAAGTGCCTACAATAGCAACAAACTCCCCTTGATTAATACTTAAATCTACTTCATCTAAAGCTCTTACTGTATTCTCTCCCTCTCCGTAGATTTTCTTTAAATCCCTAGTCTTTAAAATTAGCATATCAGTTTCCTCCCAAAATATATCCTTCACATCAACATAATATACTCCATAAATCTAACAAACTGCTTTCTCAAATATAACAGTTTTGTAATATTTATATTTATTTAAGTATTAGGGAGGAATACTGAAAATACAGAGCCCTTGCTAATTTGAGATTTAACCTTAATATATCCCCCCTGTGAGGCTATAATTTCTCTTGAAAGGTAAAGCCCTATGCCAACCCCCTCATATTGAGATACATCTTTACTTCTATAAAAACGCTTGAATATGGAGGTAATTTCATCTTCTCTAATTCCTATTCCAGTATCTGAAATGGCTATCTCCGTAAAAATCTCATATTGTTTAACTGTTACATCAATCCTTCCTGCTGCAGCAGTATACTTTATACCATTTTCTAGTATGTTGGTGATAGCTTCACTGGACCATTTGCTATCATGACATGCTTTAATGTCTTCCCTGCAGGATACGTGAATTTGAATATTCTTTTTTTCAGCCTCAGAAAACACAGCGCCAATAGACCTGCTAATAGTTTGAAATACTGGCAAAAGAGCTTTATTGGCAGATATAATTCCAACTTCAAGTCTTGACATTTTAACCAAGGATTCTATCAACCACTTAAATTTTTCAGACTGAACCCTTATGCCCTCTGCCAATTCTCGTTCTTCCTGATTTATTGTAGACCTATCAAGCAATAATTCTGAATAAAGTAATATATTAGCTATTGGTGTCTTTGTCTGATGTGAAATATCTGAAATAAGACTTTTTATTTTATTTCGCTCTTCATCAATTGCTGCTGTAGTAGCTTTTGACATGGAAACAAAACGGTACATTTTATTTTCTAGAGCTGAAAGGGATGTTTCCTCATAGCTTATACATTTAGAATTTTCCCTATTTATTGCATTATCTATGATGCCATCAATTGCTTTAATAACTGAAGTTATCTTTTTCTTTAATAAAAGTATAAATGAAATTGTCAGTGATAAAATAAAAAAAACGTATATAAATATGGCAAGAATAAGTTGCTCCCTTTGAATGTCACTATTAAATAAGATAAATGCAGCAACAGCTAAAGTAATTGATAAAAACAGTCCTCCAAAAGCAAAATAAGTCCTATAAAATGAAGCTTCTGTAACCTTATTCATTTATTCCACCACCAGACCACATATATCCCATACCATATATTGTTTTTATATATTTAGTTATTACTATTTATTCAATTCATTTCTGATACAGCGAAAAACTCAGAAGTAGATATTTATCACCGCTTGTAGGTCGCTTAAATATCTACTTACAAACGGTGATGTTTTTTATAGGTAACCTTATTAACAAGTGTATATTATTCACTAAAACCTAATAGATTCTATTTATATTAATTAATGACTTTTAGAATTTTTATTGAAGTTTTAGTATAAATTCTGTAACTGGAATAACCTTTTGATTCTCTATACTTACATATTCTAGCTTTATATTGTCCCCATCTCTTGCAAGTACTATATCTGCATTAACACCTTTATCCACCATAAATATACTATTAGATTCAGTATCAATTTTCAAATAAAATACAGTCTTACCACTTTCCACAACCTCATTAATTCTTACAATCTTGCCTTCCTTTTGTACTTTCTTTAGCTGCAAGTTATTATTAACTTTTACATCAGAATTTTGATTTATTGAACCATCAACAATAGCTTTTTTAAATGCTTCTAATAGATCCGCCTTATTATCTGCAAGCACTGAGTACTTACTTTGAGCAGTGACAAGTCCAAGTTTTACAAAGGAACCATCAGTCTTGTTAACTACAGGTACAATCCAAGTATCCACTCCATAAAGATTATATAATATTGGTTGAGCTGTAGCCCAGTTTGATTTATTAGCTCCTAAAAGCTTATCAATAGAGTTCATAGATCCTTCTCCATTTAGGAAGCCTGGTGTTTTATAGTAGGTCATATCACCACTTCTTGTATTCATTAGGGTGTATCCTGTCATAGTAGTAGATGTACTAGAGGTATTGGTGTGATCTGTAAAGAAATAGAAACCACCATTGCTTCCTATAACTCCAACTACCTGATTAGACTCCACTTCTAACCCCTTTAAGTTAACACTAGAAGCCCATTGAGTTGGAATATGAACACCCTTTTGACCAATTACTGAGTTAATCAATCCCCTTTGATATCTTCCGAAATATCTATTATAAGTTTCTGCAACTTGAGATGTATAAACCTGATCAACCCAAGCTGGAACCTTATCCTTTGAGAAATTCTGCACCTCTCCAGTTTTTGTATTATAAAGAAGAACTCCCTCTACAATTATTCCAGTTCTTCCATACTTATAATGTCCATAGGAGCCTACGTAGTATGGATTTAAATTGTCATCTAATTCCACATTAGCATTTAATAGTATTTTATCTGATGCATAAGCTCTTAGTTTTCTATATATATTATGATTTAGTACAAGAGATTCACCATACTTATAAGAAACAGATACTAGCTTTGCATCCTCTAATCTTTCTGCTGAGACATATATTATACCAGGCAATTCCTTATTTAAAAAAGCCTTTAAATCACCCTCTATATCTATAGGTGCTACATAATATGCGCCTTTTTCTGTTTTAGTAAGAGTAACCTGTCCTACTTTATAAAGACTTGGATTAGGTAGTGAACCTATTAGTGTCTGCATCTGATAATAAGCTGTCTCTGGAGGAATAATTATAATATTTTCTGTATCAATTTTAGGTGACTGCTTATCACTTTCTTTTACATTAGTCATTGTGTATAGGTTTTTTGTTCCTCCATATACGTATGGAGCTGAAGAATACACTATACTAGCTGCTAAAAGAACTAAAAACATAGCATTAAATTTATTTACCACTATATCTTTGCCCTCTTTTAGATTTCTTTTGTTTAGAACACTAGCAGAACCAAATATTAGCTGAAACAAGGCAACCCACTTTAAGTTTGCTATTACAAATGATATACTTCTATCTTCATTACCAGCATAGAATACTGTAAAGGAATAAACAAAACCTATTAAATATCTTATAATTTGTTCAAGCTTAGAACTCTTTTTAAAGTTAAAGTTCAAAAACAATATTGGAAACAAGAAATACCATAAAATAACCATACACTTTTCTCCTAACTTTTAATATGATATTAATTAACTCTTTATATAATTCATTATACAACTTTATATTATTTATTTCAATAGAACATTATATAAATTTTCATCTCAATTAACCAATAATGTTTAGTTTAGAAAAAAACACTAGTTTATTACACCTAATAAACTAGTGTTTCCCGGGATTTATCTAGATTTGTCTTTATTTTATCCATGACATAATATATTCTTTATAACTAGAGTCTTCATTGATTTGCTCTTTCTTTATTAAAAAATCACAATCTTTATAAAAATTCACTGCTGATATATTTTCAGTATAAACCCCTAATTCTAATGTGGAATATTGAGATTTGCAATAATTCACTAGTTTTTTGCCAATACCTTGTCTATGATACTCTTCTAAAACAAACAATGCGCCAATAAATGAATCGTCCACAATACTTATAAATCCTTTGATTATATCATTTTCTTTATAAACAAAAGTAGTAGACACAGGTAAGTACTGCTCTTTAACAATATTATAATTTTTAATCCAATAATTCTTTGGTATAAAACTATGTGCGCTAATGTTAGTCTCTAACCATATATCCATAACTTCTTCTATTTCAAAGCTTTCTAGTCTCTTAATCATGTTTCTCTCCTTTAATTTTTTTAGAAACAACCTATGAAAACTAAATTTAGCAACTTATGTTAAATTATGTTTCTAGTGCATTATTATAATAAACTTTATTCTATATTGTTTATTTTTCAGTTAAAGGATACTCTACTCTCTTTACTCCTATACAAGGAATACTAGATTTCATAAACAAATACCAGCCTATGAGCGATAAACATGAAAAAATAGTTATTATAATTCCAAGTCCCTCAACCATATTCCCCCATGGCATGGAAGCTATTGACATACCTATGCTGCCTAAGATTGTAAATAAAGTATTAATTAGTGAAGATGCTGAACCTGTATCCCCTTTTTGTTGTTCGAAGAGCACGTTAGTACTAAAAGGTCTAATAGCACTACCAGTTACTGACATAATAATAAAGGACATCAAAAATATTACTGGGGACAATGTACCAACTGACATTACCAATAATCCACTGAAAACAGATAAAGCAAAACATCCTATTGGAAAAGCCTTTTTATTAATATTACTTAAAAATTTAACATATATAACTGGCCCCAAAATAGATATCAAAGCATTTGCTGCAAAAAAATAGCTATAAGATTGTTCACTAAGTCTAAAATAATCAACATAAATATATGATGAGATAGCTATATACCCCATAAATGGCAATGCATTTAGTGAAAATATAACTGTTGGAATAAAGAAGCTTTTATTTTTTGATACTGTAAATAAACGCCCTATAGAACCTATGATAGTTCCTGTATACCTTTCTTCCTCTTTTAGTGTTTCTCTATACAAAATGGTTAATAACAGGTTTATAACGCTTACTACTGTCAGGGCCCAAAAAGCACCTCTCCAATCAGAAAACTTCAAAATCAAAGCACCGATAATTGGAGCAATCATAGGTGCAAGACCAGAAATTGATTGAGTGATTGCCAAGATGCTTTCTCTTTTTTTACCCGAAAAACAATCTTTTATTATAGCTACAGAAACAGATGTAATACCACCTGCACCGATTCCCTGCATTGCCCTTGATAAAATAAGAAAATAAACATCAGTAGAAAGTGCACAGGAAACACTACTAATTATATAAATTATTGCCCCCACAGTAAGAATAGGTTTCCGACCATATTTATCACTTAAAGGTCCCCAAAGTAAAATCCCTACCGCATAACAAACGAAAAAAGAGCTTAATGTTAAATTGGTTATAGCAGAATTACTTGCAAAGTATGAACTCATGGTAGGCAAAGCCGGTAAATATAAATCAGTAGAAAGTGGTATAAAGGCATTCATTAATGCTATGAAAGCTATAAGACCTTTATTACCTAAATACTTCTGATTGTTTCCTGATTCGGTGCTTTTGCACTCTGTTATATTCATTTTTATCCCCCCTAATTTGTAGAATATACTTTTCTCAAAGTTCTCTAAAAATTCTTTACTATATTATGTATATATGTTTTTTTAATTTTTGTTCCATAAGTTGATATACCTTCCATACAATTTTATTCTTTCATATTAATGCACATCAATACAATACGACAGCACTATATCACATAACATAAATTATAACATATTTCCAGTTAATCTTACAGAAATAGTATAATTTTTATTTATGTGCTTAACTAAATAAAGGTGAGTTAATTTTCTTCACCTCACCCTTTATATTAACTCTCCATCAACAACTTATTTCCAAATTATATCCGCTTCTTTTCTTGGTACAGTTCTAAAATATTTTACATCAGGATATCCTATTACCATACAAGTCACTATTTTTTTACCTTCCTTTACACCAAGAAAATTCATCATTTTCTCGTTACCTTGTGAAGCTCTTACTAAAAATCCACTGAATAATGTTCCAAGGTCTAAAGCATTAGTCATAAGTTCCATATTTGAAGAAGCTAATGCACCATTTACATCTGAGTTAGCTGTAACTATTATTACTGCAGGAGCATTAAAAAACAATTTATCATTTTCCTTAGGATTTGCTTTAAAATCCTCGTACATTTTTATCCACATTTCTGCATATCTTTTAAATACTGTAGTCTGTGGAGTCAAATTAGCTAATAACTCTTCTCCTATTTTCTTTAGACTTTCTAAAGTTAGCTCTTTTAACTCTTGTATTCCATCCCTTACTACTATAAAGGACACATCCTGCATGTTACTTCCAGTTTGAGTATATCTACCTGCTTCTATAATCTTAGAAAGCTTTTCTTCTTCTACCTCTTTATCCTTAAATTGTCTTACAGTTCTTCTGAATTTAATAAAATTTAGCAAATTGTCTGCATCAACTAAAAAATCTTCCTTATTATAATTCTTCACTTCTTCCATATTATATTCTTCTGTCCATACTGCATCTTTAGGACAAACAGCAATACAATGTCCACATTTCATACAACTTACATTATTAATCTTAGCTTTACCATCAACTATTTCTATGTCTCTTAGAAAACAATCCTTAACACATTGTCCACAACCAATACACTTTTCGTTATTTACATTCATCATATAATAATCCACTCCCTAAAGTTCTTATTTTAATAGTTCTTTGACTTATATATAAATAAAATTTATAATAAATTTATGTAAGTGTACAACTTTTTATCAGTACATTAGGATTATATCACCAAACAATTAGTTATGTCTAATTAATAATATTCACCTAACTATAACCTAAAGTTATAGAAAACAGTATTTCATTTTTAATAAAATATAGAATTCCAATTGTTAAAGCCTAATTACTCATAGTTGGAATCATATAATTAAGGAGTGCATATATGAATTTACAACAACTACAATATTTCCAAAAAATAGCCGATACTGAAAACTTCACTACTGCTGCCGCCTTAGCATCGGTAACCCAGCCCGCTTTAAGTAAAGCTATTTCCAAATTAGAAGCTGAGTTAAATGTACCTTTATTTGAAAGAAATGGCCGTAATATTAAGCTTACCTCTTTTGGAGAAGCATTTCAAAAGCATGCTAATGTAGCTTTGTCAGAGATCGAAAAAGGAATTCGTGAATTAGAAGATATGGCAAACCCCGATAGAGGAATTATTTCTATTGCGTCTACTCACTGTATTGGTACTTACTTCATGCCTTTTATCATTAGTGATTTTTTAGGCTGCTTTCCTAACACTAAATTTCAATTTAATCACGAATCTACACCAGAAGTATTAACAGATTTAAAGGATGGTAAAATAGATTTAGGATTTTATGATAAAATCACTAGTATTAGTGCAAATGCCGAAATTAAGTCAATACCAGTAAAAAGAGAATAGTATGTTTTGATTGTTCCAAAAAACCACCCTCTTTCAAATCATACAGAAGTTTCTTTAAAAGACTTGAAAGAGGAGTCTTTTATTGTCTTTAACCAAGGAGACAAGGACACTATGGTTTCTTATTCTGAGTTTATTGGTTATACCCCTAAGATATCCATAGAACCTAATGAAGTTAGCATGCTTGGAGGCTTAGTTGCTGCCGGTGCTGGTATTACCATTGTTCCCAATAATCCTCTTCTTAATACAAATACAATTTCTATAATAAAGATAAAAGAGGATATTGGCTATAGAACTATTTATATGGGTTGGATTAAAGATTCTTACATGTCCCCTATTGCAGCTAAGTTTAGGGATTTTGTAATCTCACTAACAAATAAGTAATGAATTACAGCTTCTCACTAATACCTTTTTATGTTACAATATCGAAGTATATTTACTTGTGCGTACCAATTAGATATTTATAGGAGGAACTTAAATGGAACAATTTGCGAAAGAACTAATAACTAGACAAGGCTCCTCCAGCGCAGGAGAAACATGTCATAAATGGAGTTATGCAGCTAAATTAGTGCAACAGTATGGAGTAGATTCACTAACTTATCTTACTTTAGAGAAAGATAAGAATCATTTCTTTGGGTTAAACACAGAAGGTTTCATTGCTTATGTAGTTATAGATAAGATAATAATTTGTATGGGAAACCCAGTTTGTTCAGAATCTAATATGGAAGGATTATTCGAAGAGTTCTTAGCCTTTTGTAGAATGAAAAGATGTAGAGTATGTTTTTGCTCAATCAGTAAGGAATTTTCAGTGTTTTTAAAAAAGCATGGATTTCTAATATCAAAATATGGTGAAGAGGCCCTGTTAGATTTAGATATTTATGACCTAAAAGGCAGTAGTAAGTTAAAATTAAGGCAGAAACTAAAGAGAGCTGAAAAAGCTGGGATTACAATATTAGAGTACTTCCCTCAGAAGCTGAGAGACTATAATCTAGAGCAGAAAATAGTACAGATATCAGAAGAATGGCTTACAAATAAAAATGGAAAGCTAGGATTTACTTTGGGAGAATTAAACTTGGACACTCCTCTAGCTAGAAGATACTTTGTTGCAGTTGATGAAAATGATGATTTGCATGCAATTTTGATGTTTTCCCCTTTTGATAATGGACAAGGATATTTTCTAGATGTTATGAGAAGGAGCTCAAACTCAGTTCCAGGTGTAATGGAAAAATCCATTGTTGATGCCGCTATGAGGATGAAGAACGAAGGAGTTAAGATAGTTAGTCTTGGACTAGCACCTCTTGCTGGAATGTTATCTGAAAAAGAAAGTTCTACCTTCCTTGAAAGAGGAATGGACTTTGTTTATAAAAACATTAGTCAAGGTTATAACTTTAAGGCACTTCATGATTATAAGAAGAAATTTGCACCCACTCGCTGGGAACCAAGATATATAGCACACGACTCTAGACTTTCTCCAATTAAAGTTGCTTATGTAATGATTAAAGCAAGAAAAAGTGAAGGTATTTGGAAGCAGCTCATATTAGGATTATGGGAAGCTAAAAAGATCTTTGCAATTAAAAATAAGTAAACTCTCTATGAATTAGAATAATAGTTTATTCAACTTTATATGTAATAAAGTCCCCACCTATTATTTTAGATAGGGACTTTGTTATATACTGTTAAGCTATTTTTGCTTTAAATAATCAGCGTACTTTCTATCTGATACCATAATGTGGTTAGTAATCCACTGTGATAAGAAATCAAGAAGTTCTAATATAGTTTTTCTTTGATTATCATCAATATCCTCCCTTGAGGCTATTGATTTTATTTTATATATATAATAATAATGCTCTTCTTCTTGATCATGAAGTTCTTTGTAATTAAGTTCTTTTAACATTTTTTCCTCATAACTGAAATGATATTCTGTATATTCTAACAGCTTATCAATTACGGTCATTATTTCATCATAATGATCATATCCATCATCCAATATAGCGATATCATAAACCTCGTCTCCTATTTCTAAAAGTCTTTTATGTTGAGCATCAATTTCATCAATATTTAAACAATAATCTTCTTTCCACTTAAATGACATTTCCAGTCCTCCTAAAATAAAATAATAATTAATTAATATTCATTATCAATATATAATATTTATATTCTATCAAAAGTAATATATAAATTCAAGACAAAAATTTATTCCTTATATCAATCTTTAATTAGTTATCTGTTTGACTATAATAAGTCTTCAATAAATTCTCTAAAATTTAAAACCCTATAGGAATCCAAAACATGCTTTGCACTGTTTATCATTTTTTTATCATCAGTAACTAAAATATAGTCTTTATGTTCTTTACAAATACGAATAAGGCTAAAGTCATTTACAGAAATTTTATTTCCATTAACTAAATACATGTTACTATTAGAAGTATGCTTAATAAAGTCACTATATGTATTAATTTCTGTAGATTTACTGTTATCATTATTTATAATATGGTTGAGTAACTTTATAAACCTATTTGAAAGTATAGGAACTCCCCCTATTTCTTTAAACTCTTTTCTAGATAACTCACCTGCTATATCTTGATGAATTTTAAAATCCATTTCCTCTGATTTTTCTATATCATCTAATAGAGTAGGATATTCTCTCCAAATTTTTATTACTATGTTAGTGTCTAATAAGTATGTTCTTTTAATCATCTCTCCTATCAACTCCTATATCTATTATTGCTTAGTCCTTTATTCTTTATTAAATGTTTTAGTTATAATAAGTAAACATTTTTTTAATGAAAAGAAGCCTACTTCTAGGCTCCTCTAAATACACTTAATTCTAACTCTATCATTTTATTATATTCTTCATGTGTTGCTACACTATTTAATTCTCTTTCATTATATATATTATACTTTTCCATAAGTGACTTAACATATCTATCTCTTTCAGATTTCATATTCAACACTCCTCGTATAATAAAACCTTTATCCATAATTGTTTATTTTCATTATATTCATTTTTATTAAAAATGAAGCAAAAGCCTTACATTAATGTTTACGTTTTAATCAATCAATATTTTTTCTATAAGTTGTAAATAATATTATAGAGAAAGGAAGTGGATCTATGAGCAAGGAAACTATGCCCGAAGGATATACCTTTAGCAATTTAACAACAGAAGAGCTAAAATCCATTAGAGAAGCTGAAAAACAAATAAATCAGCAGCATGACAGTAATCTTTACCTAATTGCCTATGATAAGACAGGCAGACCGGAGCAGGAATAAAGATTTCCGGATAAATGTAACAACCGTACTGAATTTTTGTACAGTACGGTTCATTTTGGTTTTTATTCTTGATCCTTATAATTCTATCTTAGCATCAAATTCAGTTTTGGTTGCATTCCATAGGGCTCCATCTTTTGATTAAGTACCGCAAAAGGTTCGGTAAGGACGCTCTGATTTCCCAGGCAGTATGGAATACTCACCCTGTTCTGGTGAATGGGCGTAAGGACAGGAAAGAACATTAAGAAGTCTATCCATTACGCTGTAGTCTCCATGTTTCACTGCTGCTTCTAGTGCCTCTTCTACTCGATGGTTACGAGGGATTACTGCCGGATTACTTCTTTGCATCAGCTGTTGTGAGGAGGCTTTTGATTCTTGTTGTCTGCCTACTCTTGATTGCCACTGCTCTCTCCACTGAGCAAATTCCGAAGTATCAAACAGTTCCATGTCTGAGAACTTATCAAATGTTAATCCACGGAAGGTATTTGTATAGTCCCCGTGATACTTGTGCATAATGGTGAGGAGACCTTCAATAAGGGATTCATCTTCCGGCTCTTCGTTAAAGATTCCTAGTTTTGCCCTCATTCCCGCTAACCAATTACTGTGATACAACTCAGTAAAATCTGAAATAGCATCCTGAGCCAGTTTGATAGCCTCATCCTGATTATCATGAAGTAATGGCAATAAAGTTTCAGCAAACCTCGCTAAATTCCATGCGGCAATTTGTGGCTGTTTACCGTAGGCATACCGACCTCGGACGTCAATGGAACTGAATACCGTTGCCGGGTCATAGGTATCCATAAAAGCACAAGGACCATAATCAATAGTTTCTCCACTAAGGGTCATGTTGTCGGTGTTCATGACTCCGTGAATAAACCCAACCAGCTGCCATTTTGCAATCAGCGTAGCCTGGCGCTTAATTACTTCTTTAAGCAATGAAAGATAAGGTTTGTCATCGGCAACCTCTGGAAAATGTCTTTGTAATGTGTACTCTGCTAAGGTGCGAAGTTCTTCAATGTTTCCCCACTCTGCCACGTATTGAAATGTTCCCACTCTCAGATGGCTGGCAGCCACACGGGTAAGAATTGCACCAGGCTGCTCGGTTTCACGAATTACTGATTCACCAGTTGTTACCACTGCTAGGCTGCGAGTTGTGGGAATATTAAGCCCATGCATTGCTTCACTGATAATGTATTCGCGAAGCATAGGCCCAAGTGCTGCACGACCATCGCCTCCACGGGAATATCTCGTTCTACCTGAACCCTTAAGTTGAATATCAAACCTCTCACCTGAGGGAGTAATCTGCTCCCCAAGCAACACAGCTCGACCGTCACCCAACATAGTAAAATGACCAAATTGATGTCCAGCGTAAGCTTGTGCAATAGGTGAAGAACCAACTGGAATCTGATTGCCAGCAAACTCCTCTAAACTATCATCATTTTGTAGGGCCCGAACATTTAATCCCAAGCATGTGGCCAAAGTATGGTTCAAAACAACTAATTTTGGTGAGTGTACAGGAGTTGGGTTAGTCCTGGTAAAAAGTGATTTTGGCAGTTGAGCATAACTGTTATCTAAATTCCACCCGGTTCTTATTAATTCTTTTGTCTCTGTCATGGTATCTCCCTTCCTTTTTTATATTTTTGTATTCAAATTTTCTCTTTTGCATGAAGTAAGAATGCTAATTATTCTATGATTTTTTTAATTATCTACTCTCTATAATAAACACAACTCGCCCTTTTTAGTGTCTACTTCTGATAATTTATTATACCCTTTGAACAGCAAGATGTGCCTTTAGATAAAATACCAATTTATGAGGAAGTACAAATTATACTATAAACGTGCTATACTAAAGACATAAAAGTCAATATAAAATGTAAGGAAAAAATATAAAGGTCTTTTGTTTTAAAAAACTCAAAGAAACAAAAGTTATTAATGATTAAATAGGAAATTCCAGCCCACTATATATGAAGTAAATTATTTAGTTTAAAGATAGCTGTATTTAGTAGGAGGTAATGTATGGGCATCAGTGTAATATTAGTACTAATATCTACAATTATAATTTTAACATCTATAATATATGTTGGTACAAGAAAAAGTAAAAAGCAATTTCATTATGTATATATGATGCTAGTGTCAAGTGTACTAATTTGGTGTATAGGAGCATTAGGAGAAGTAGCTACTGAAGATGTATACCACTTTGATCCATTTATACAAACATGCAATTATTTTGGTATAGCACTAGTATCAGTATTCATACTATTGCTAGGAGTAGTTTTTACACATACAAGAATAGTAATCACATCGAGGTTTGCATTACTATTTATATTGCCTATAGGGTCAGCAATAGCAGTTGCAACAAACGAAAGACATCATTTATTCATGAAAGTATTTTGCATAATAATTAAAGATGCAGTACTAGGTCCTTTAATGTGGGCTCATTATATTTATTGTTACATATTCATAGCAATAGGAATGAGTTATTTAATAAAGTACGCAGTAAATAATTCAGGGCTTTTTTCAAAGCAAGCAATGACACTTGTGGCAGGAATGTGTACACCATTAGCAATCAATGTTTTAACATCATTTGGCATAATAAGCGGAGGTTGTTACTCAACAATACCCGGTATAGTTATAATGATACTTCTAATTGGGATTGCAACGTTAAAGTTAGATATGTTTAACATTGTACCCATTGCATTACAGAAGATAGTAGACCATATATCGGATGGATTTATAGTAATAGACGAAAATAGAAAAATAATAGATTCTAATAAAGCAGCTCAGCTTTGGCTTAGTGATAAGCACGAAATAAGAAGAAATCAAGATTTTAAAGAATTTATGGATTCATTAAAAATAGAAAATCTAGATACTAGCAAATTACTAGATTATATAAAAATGTCTTTTGAGAAAAAAGATTCAATAAGTTTTGATACATTAATCAAGTTCGAAAATGGAATCTGTTACTTTAATATTGAAGTAACTCCTATGTTTAGTAAAAATAAATATATAGGAACAATAATACTATACAGGAATACAACAAAATATATAGAAAATTTACAGATGATCAAGGAGTATCAGCTTTTGCTCGAAAATAACTTAGAAAAAGTGACAAGGGATAAACAGGAACTATTAATTAGAAGTGCCATTATGGAGAAAATGTCTAAAACCGATGCTTTGACAGATATGTACAACCATAGGACATTTCAAGAATATTTCGACACTATAATAGACCAAGCTTCAAGGGCTGACAACAGATTTCAGTTAGCCTTATTAGATATTGATAATTTCAAGAAAATAAATGATACTTTCGGTCATAGTGTTGGTGATATTATCCTTAAACGTATCTCAAGTATAATAAAAACAATGGTTACAGTAGATGACATTTCCGCTAGATATGGTGGGGAAGAATTTGCATTAATATTAACAAACAAAACACTGGAACAATCCCTAGCATTACTAGAATCAATAAGAAAAGCAATACAAGATGAGAGCCATATAGAGTTAAACAGCAATGTCACCGTAAGTGTTGGTGTACATGAATACTATAAGGGTGAACCAAAAGAAGAACTCTTTAATAAGGCAGATGAAGCACTTTATAAAGCCAAGCACAGTGGTAAAAATAAAATAGTTGCATCAACAGTATATAATTTAGGACTGTAAATAGATTTCTATAATCTCATGCCTATTTAATAGTCCAATATTTGTCTTAAAAACCTCACTTCACCATTTTAAAGTGAGGTTTTTTAAACTCTTAATGAAGTGTAAACTTAGCAATAGCTATTAATTGTATTTTCTAAGATTTGTGCTACATAACTACTTCCTTGTGATGCATCATAGTTAGTAATTGTAAGTCTTATATATGATTCATCTAACCCTACTGCTTCTTGTATAAAAGAGCTAAAACCTCTCACCCTTCTATCAACCTGAATAAAAAGGTTAATTCCCTCAACATCTGGTAAAAAAGTAATCTCTACTTCATCTAACGCTCCCCTAAATGCTGATTGAGGTACAAATTCAAACTCTTGCAAAAAACCGCCTTGACCTCCAATAATATACCCTGATTTACACTCTACTTCTCTCAATCTAAAGCCTAGCACATTTATCATTGCGTCTAAGATAACTTCCATTGTATGACTTGGTTTAATATTTACATAATCTCTATCTTCAGGATCTATTGCTAGTGGAATTTCTAACTCTGTCTCTACCCACACATTTCTTTGATTCATACTAATTGGTGTATGGTCAGGTACTCTAAAGGTAAAAGGAATTTGTTTCTTCTCATTAGGATTAACTAGTATATCTCTACCTACTATTAATTTTTCTAAAGTTGCTGTATGTCTTTCTTTACGATCATCTACTTCTTTAGTATACTCTGTCTTAAGTTCTACTTCTACCCTGTTGATATTTTGCTCTACGGAGCCTCCTATAATATTAACAACACCTTGTATGTCTTCTCCAATCCTTACAGTGGACTGTGAAAGCACAGTATTTACTTCAGCGCCACCAACACCTACACTTGATAATATTTTTCTAAATAATCCCATCCTATCTCCTCCCTTTTTTAAATCAATTTTACTTAAAATTTGATTCCTATATTTTAAATAGTAATGTTATTATAGTATTTTATCAAGTATAAATTATTTTTTTTAAATATATTAACATAATTAGCTTCTTAGCTTGTTAACTACAGATAAGCTTTGTTTTCTCTAAAGTATCTTTCTGCAAAACTTGGATAAGCCCCTCTCACTTGAACATCTGAACATAAGAAGTTGCTTAAGTTATCCTTTTGCTGAGCTAGTAGTAAATCCTCTGGATTGCATGTAAGTGGATAAGAACACATATAAGCAATCATATAGCCTATTTTAAATTCCTTATTAATTTCATGTCCCAGTTTTACTGCCTTTGCACTTGCTATGAACTGATGATGTAATGCCTGGAATCTAATCTACTCGTTATCTCCAGTAGTACTAGTAAACTCTCCATTGCCCTGAGGCATAATTACACCAGCCAAAAATGTTCCAAAAGGCATTGTTAAGCAATTAATTTCATTAAATGTCAACCAATACTTTACAACATCTTTGTATCTATTCAAGATAACATCGCAATACCTTACATAAAAATCAATTACTCTTCTATCTGCCCAACCATTGTATTCTCTAGTAAGATTAAAAGGTGCCTCGTAATGTGATATTGTAACCAATGGTTCAATATTGTACTTCTTTAATTCAGCAAAGACGTTATCATAGAATATTTATCATTTGTTATCTCCTTTCATATTTTTATATTATTGTTTTTATATATAAAAAAGACGAGACCAAATACATATAGAAAAGTGTATAAAATACAGCTTCTCTATGTATATTTTGGTCTCACCTGCTTTACCAGTAACAATCCATAAATTATTTAATTTTATCTTTGAGTCATATGCTGAATATGGATAGTCAAATACAACTTTTCCTCATCGGACAACTCTGTTTCTAGGTATTTTTCAACCTTAAGCATACAATTATAAGCTTTTTTATATTTTTCTTTAACTTTCCTTAATAAAAAATCATCTTCTGGTTCAGTTTTTTCTCTTTTATTTAATCGCTGAAAGAAGAATCTTAGATGTGTTACAAATCTTTCATAGTAAATATTAAATCTTTCTACATAAAAATTTACATAATAAAACTATTATGTGGGAAAACTTACTACTGATAAAATTTAAAGGAGTGAACCTGTTATGAGTGAAACTATATTAGAAAAATCAGAAGGCAGAGTTAGTTATCATGACTCTGTTGAAGAAATGCTTGTAAGAATTAGGGAGGACGGAATGTCAAATGTTTTTGACAGATATGCTTCTCAAGAAAAAATCCGTTGTAACTTCTGTCTTCAGGGTTTAAGCTGTCAGCTATGTTCCAACGGCCCTTGTAGGATAAGTGAAAAAAGTGGTCAAGACAAAGGTGTTTGCGGAATAGGACCAGATGCAATGGCAATGAGAAACTTCTTACTTAAGAATATAATGGGAGCAGGTACATATAGCCATCATGCTTATGAAGCTTTCCGTACATTGAAGGCTACAGCTGAGGGAAAGACTCCATTTACAATTACAGATGTAAATAAACTTAAATGGATGTGTGAAAAGGTCGGTATAGATACCAATCAAGAAATTAATGATATGGCAATTGAACTTGCTACTTTACTTGAAGATCAACAACATATTGGAGTAGATGACCACAATATAATGGTTGAAGCTTTTGCTCCAAGAAAAAGAAAAGATGTTTGGAAGAAACTTGATATCTATCCTTCGGGAACTATCCACGAAGAACAAAACTGTGTAGCAAGTTGTTTAACTAACGTAGATGGTAGCCATGTGTCCTTAGCAATGAAAGCTTTAAAATTGGGAATAGCTACCATATACAATACTCAAATAGGACTAGAGATGGTTCAAGATATTCTTTTTGGAACACCAAAACCACATGAAGTAAATATGGATTTAGGAATAATGGATCCAGACTATGTTAATGTGGTATTCAATGGACACCAACCTTGGCCTGGAGTTGCAACAATATTAAAAGCAAGAACAAAAGAAGTTCAAGACATGGCAAGGGCTGCTGGAGCTAAAGGCCTTAGAATTGTTGGTTCTATAGAAACTGGTCAGGAATTGCTTCAAAGATTTGAAATAGATGATGTTTTTGTAGGTCATATGGGAAACTGGTTAACAATCGAGCCATTGTTAGCTACTGGTACTGTAGATGTATTCGCAATGGAAGAAAATTGCTCACCTCCTGCTATAGATATGTATGCTGAAAAATATCAAATTACTTTAGTTGCTGTAAGTACAATAATTGACTTACCAGGAGTTAAATACAAAATTCCTTATGACCCATCAGAAGTTGATAAAATGGCAGATAGATTAATTGAGCTTGCCATAGAAAACTTTAAAAAGAGAAAAGAAAGAAAGATTGAAGCTAAAGTGCCTAAAAAAATACAAAAAGCAATAACTGGCTTCTCTACTGAGGCAGTTTTAGGTGCTCTTGGCAATAAACTAGATCCATTGGTTGATGTAATATCTGCTGGGAAAATCAAAGGTGTTGTAGCTCTAGCAAACTGTTCAACCTTAAGAAATGGTCCTCAGGACTGGGTTACTATAAATCTCACAAAAGAACTTATAAAAAGAGATATATTAGTTGTTGCTGGTGGATGCGGAAACCATGCTTTAGAAGTTGCAGGTCTATGTACCCTTGAAGCTGCTAATGAAATAGCAGGAGAAGGCCTAAGAGAAGTTTGCAATCTATTAAAAATCCCTCCAGTACTAAGCTTTGGAACCTGCACAGATACAGGTAGAATCTCCATGCTTGTTACTGCTTTAGCAGATCATTTAGATGTAGATGTTTCTGATCTTCCTATAGCTGTAACTGCACCAGAATGGATGGAACAAAAGGCTACAATTGACGGTATTTTCGCAGTAGCTTATGGTACTTATACTCACTTGTCACCTGTTCCTTTCATGACAGGAGCTTCCCAATTAGTAGAACTTCTAACCGAAAAGGCTGAAGATGTAACTGGCGGAAAGGTAGCGCTTGGTGATGATCCTGTTCAAGTTGCAAAGAACATCGAGGCTCATATAGTTCAAAAGAGAAAAGCATTAGGATTAAGTTAGTATTGAATCACAGAATTTAAAACAAGAAAGTCTTGGGTGACGTTCCCAAAGGCTTTCTTAAATTAATGATTCCTATTTGAATCAATCTCCTTTACTCATTTAGCTATCATTAGTAATTATGTTATTGAATATATACATAAATATTTATCTGTAGCACATGATAAACATAAGTTATTAAAATTATTACTGATAATTTTTAAAGGAGATCTTATAAATGAATAAAGGAAATTTATCCAACTTTGATGTTTTTTCTAGTACTCACGAGCCATATTGGATTACTTCTACTTCTAAAATGGATTATCCTACACTAAGCGAGGATATTAATGTGGATGTAGCTATAATCGGAGGAGGTATGGTTGGAATCACCTCCGCTTTTCTTTTAAAAAGAAAAGGTTTAAAGGTTGCTATAGTCGAAGCAAATAAAATTGCCCACGGTACTACAGGACATACAACTGCAAAGATAACTTCTCAGCATAATTTAATTTATGATAAAACAAAAAGAAAAATGGGTGATGAAAAAGCAAGGCAATATGCAGAGGCAAATGAATCTGCAATTCACTTTATTGCAGATTTAATTAAGGAAAAAAACATCGATTGTGACTTTTGTTGGCGTCCTGCTTATGTATATACTCAATCCGATGAGTACATAGAAAAAATTGAAAAAGAGGTAAAAGCTGCTTCTAGTCTAGGAATAAAAGCTTCATACTTAGATAAAATCCCTCTCCCCTTTGATATCAAAGCTGCTGTCCGCTTTGATGACCAAGCACAATTTCATCCATTGAAGTATTTATTTGAACTTGCCAAAGAAATACCTGGTGATGGAAGTTATATTTTTGAACATACAAAAGTTGTTGATGTTGATGATAACGATAACAAAAATTGTATAGTATTAACAAACCAAGACAAAAAAATATCCGCATCTAAAGTTATTGTAGCATCTCATTATCCTTGTTATGACGGACTTGGAATGTACTTTGCAAGGATGTATGCAGAAAAATCCTATGTATTAGGAGTTAAAGTTAGAGGGCCATTTCCTGAAGGTATGTTTATAACTGCTGAGGATCCAGGACGTTCTCTCCGTTCTCAAAAACTTAATGATAGTGAAATTATACTAGTAGGTGGGGAGCATCATAAAACAGGTAGTGAGAAAAATACTAATGTTCACTATGAAAACTTAGGTAATTTTGCGAAAGAAACCTTTGATTTAGAAAGTATACTATTTAGATGGTCAACACAAGATTGTATGCCTGTAGATAGTATTCCTTATGTTGGATATATCACTTCAAAAACTTCTAATGTCTTCGTGGCAACAGGTTTTGCTAAATGGGGTATGACAAATAGTACGGCATCAGCAATAATTTTAACAGGCCTGATTACTAAAGGTGAGAGTCCATGGGAAGGAGTATATAATCCATCAAGGTTTAATATAAGTTCAGTACCTAAGTTAGCATCCTTTAATTTAAATGTGGCATCTACCCTTATAGGAGGTAAAATTACCCCTGTACCGGATGATCTAGAAATTAATAATGGAGAAGCCAAGGTTATTAGCGTAGATGGTGAAAGAGTAGGGGCTTACCGCGATGAAGATGGAAAACTGCACATAGTTGATATTACTTGCACACATTTAGGTTGTGAATTAGTATGGAATGAAGCCGAAAAAACTTGGGATTGTCCTTGTCACGGCTCTAGATTCAACTA
This sequence comes from Clostridium magnum DSM 2767, assembly GCF_001623875.1. GTDB lineage: Bacteria > Bacillota > Clostridia > Clostridiales > Clostridiaceae > Clostridium_AM > Clostridium_AM magnum. The sequence continues at coordinate 469,748 of NZ_LWAE01000003.1, forward strand.
TAATGGTGATAATGTTGAAGGACCTGCGTTTAATCATTTAAAGCACCAAGGTGAAGGACATAACAAAAAAGACCCAAATATATTTTAAAATAAGCCCCACATTTGGGGCTTATTTTACTTTTTCCATTAATGTTTTCCTGATAATTCAGGTTCCCTTCTAGGATTTGTAAAGCTAGGCTCTGTAGACTTAGCTTTTCTATATATAATGTTTAAAAAACTATCTTATTTGTTGCCTTAAATCTTTAAACAATTCAAGCATAAAAGTTTGTTCATCAATAATATGCTTAACCAACTCCTGCCAAGCTTCATTTTCTTTCCCAAATCTCAGCAATTGAGGATAAAAGGATAAAGCATTAGTATCATGAATTAAAAACTCATTGATTAGTCTTTTTATATTTGCAATATGTCGTCCATATAGGGCAGGATTAGCATTTACAACTCTTTTTAAGTATACTACATTATTATATAGTCCCATAAATTCTTTATGAATCTCCTCAAGCTTATCCACTGTATCCTTTGGTAAATTTATTTTAGAGAGAGCAGCTACAGTCTTAAGAAAAGTTGGATGGTCGCTAGAAATGTGGGTCCACAATTGAAGTTCATTAAAGATACAAGCAAATTGATTTATATAGGTATAACAGTACATAGTTTACCTCCTGATAAAATACACACAATATATTATATGTATTTTATATAAAAGGGTGATTAAAACTTACCTTTAAAGCAATTAATAAAAATGCTCTCATAATTTTAGGTATATAAAAATAAAATCAGTGAAAAATACATACATAAGTCTAGCTTTTTTATTATAGAATTTTCATAATGTGTGGAGGTAAATAAAATGAAAAAAACTATAAAGATAATATCAGTTATTATATTTATACTTATTATATCTGGTTTTTTCATTGTTAAGAATTTAAACAAAGCTAGTGATGGTAAGCTTAATCTGTATATTTCCGCAAATCTAAAATTGGACAAAATTCTTAATCCCAAATCACTTAATGGTAAATCAATAAAGGAAATTAGAGAATATTTAAATACTCAGTCAACTAGATGGTCTAATAAGCCTATACCATTCTTTAATATTAAAAACATTACTATCGAGATAAACTCTGAAAAAATACCGGTGCGTATATATACGCCTAAGTCTGAGAGCTCTCTTCCTATAGTTATCTATTCACATGGTGGTTTCTGGATAGCAGGAAACCTTGATACTCATGATAGTATTTGCAGAAAGCTTTCACAAAATACAAATGCAATTGTAATATCTGTAGACTACCGCCTTGCTCCAGAAAATCCTTTTCCAGCTGCTCTCACTGATGTATATAATGTACTTAAATGGGCTTATGAAAATTCAGAAACTTTAGATGGAGATAGAAACCATATAGCTATTGTAGGAGATAGTGCAGGCGGAAATCTGTCTGCTGCAGTTTCATCAATGTCACGAGATAACAATGGTCCTTCAATCGATTGCCAGGTATTAATATATCCTTCTACAAACATATTTGAACTTAACAGCAAATCCTGGTCTTATTTTGCTAGTAGATTTAATATTTCAAAGGAAGACATGGAAAAATACATATCAGTATATGTACCCAAAAAAGAAGATAGAAAAGATCCTTACGCATCACCTCTACTAGCTGAAGACTTTAGTAAACTACCTGATACACTCATAATAACAGCAGAAATTGATCCCCTTCGGGATGAAGGAGAGACTTATGGAGAAAAGTTAAAGAAAGCAGGAATTCAAGCGGAGGTTACTCGATATAACGGTGTTATTCACGGATTCATCGGAATGGGTAAAATTACAAATAAAGCAGATAAAGCCTTAACTCAAATTTGTCTATATCTTCAAAAAGAGTTTAAAAAATAAGCATCAGTATATCTACTGATGCTTATCTAACAGAGTGCTAGTACAACTCATTTATTATATCATCATATTACTAATATCTTATAACGTTACTACTTTAAGTTTTCAGAAGAATATGATATAGTCTACCCACCGGCTCTGAGAAAGTTTAAACGAAATTCAGCAATGAACTCATCAAATTTATCTTCCTCAACATTAAAAGTAATTAAAACATGATGTATTCTTAATGAACCAAGCATTCTCCAAGTTTCTGAACCTACCAGTACCTCCCAGTAAAATCCTTTAAATGTTTCTTGATCTTCCGTCTTACCTCCGATCTTGAGAAAGTATTTTACAAAATCTTCTCGGTAAATTCCACCCATTTCAAGAGTCTTAGTTTTTAGCATTATATCACCTTCCGTCATAAATTAATAAGATAATCTATTTTACCATATGTTTCTACAACTTCTCTAGCAAAACTTTTAAGGATAGCTTTTCCTGAAATATCACCACAGAAAAATAAGGCAATGATACCTTTAAATATCATTGCCTTATTATTACTACTATCTACCTATTAAGCTTCGTTCCAATTACCTTCCAATAATCAGAGGTTTCCAATCCTAATCTCCATATGGAAATTCCTGATAGATTATAATCGTTGACAATATCCAATTTGTATCCAATGCTTGTACTATCTTCAAACCACACAGTATGATATATACCAGAACTATCAGTATATTTATAGTAGGAACTCTTTGAAACTGGATCCCATTTAATCTCAGCACCGTATTTAGAAGCCACACTATAGGCTTCGCTTAAACTATAGGATTTTGCTTTTGTTCCATTTGATGGCCAATCATAAGCATAGGCAGCTAGTCCCAGAACTACTTTTTCTTTTGGAATTACTTTCACTGTATACTCAACTACTTTTTGTACCCAACTTATAGGTGCTATTGATCCCGGATCACCACCAGCCCAATGGAAATCATAAGCCATTATAATTACTTTATCTGAATACTTGCCGATCTGTGCGTAATCAAATGCTCCGCTCCAACTATCTGCTGGATTGTCCCAAGTCTTAGCTGGAATAGCTACTGTTACTAAAAGTCCTTGGGAATGGAAAGCACTATAAAGTTCACTCATAAAAGTTGTAAAATGATTTCTATTATAAGAGTATATTCCTTCTAAATCTATATTTACACCTTTATAATTATTTTGTTTTACAGCCTGAAGAAGGTTGTTTATTAATCTTTGTCTATTTTGAGAACTTTCCAGCAAGGTCTTAGTAATGTTGCCATCAAAATAATTTGCTACCATTGCATAAGTTACAATATTATTACTATTTGCATAGCTTAATTGCTTGCTAGGAATATACCCTTTTATATTGCCTAGGCTATCTGTTGAATAGGTGTCTGTAGCAATTTCATCTATATAATTTGAGTAATTAGATAAAGAATTATAGGATGAATTGTCTCCAATAAAATAATAAGTAGTATATCCTAATACAGTTTTTGAAGGATTTATAATTTCTTTAACTAAACTATCTGATATAACTCCTGTTCCACCTAATATTTTAAATAAGGATATTGAGTCAATTTTTGATCGGATTAATGACCGAGATTTAAAATCACTAGAATTGGTCAGTATAACTGGTGCTGAATCCTTGGCAGCAGCAGCAGAACCGCTTAGTGCATCCGGGAAATTTTGACCATAGGTTAAATACACTGTGCTAAAATTTAGACTACCTAAAAACTCATTTATAATATTCACATTTGTTTCATATCTATCCAAACCGCTCAATCTTTTGGCATTAGACAAAGTATTCATAATACTATCACTTACTACAGCGGTTCCTCCTACTACATAATAACTATTCGTACTATTATTATCTATGAAGTTTTTAACACTATCAGGTAATACTTTATCTGTTGTAAGTAATATAGGCATTTGCTTAGCAGCTGCAATGGAGGCTATGGATAAAGCATCTGGAAAGTTTCCTCCAGAAGCTAGTATTATACCATTACTTGTACCTATAAGTTCTGCAACTTTTACACTTGTCTCATATCTGTTTTGACCACTTATACGAGTAACCTGTACATTAATACCTTTTAACTCTTCTTCAACTGCTGGTAATATTACCCCTGTCCCACCTACTATCATAACATTTTTTGCCTTTAGTCTCTTAATCTCTTCGTAAACTGAGGAATTTAACTTATTACCCTCTGTTATTAAAATAGGTCCATTATATTTTTTTGCCAGTGGTGCCGCAGAAATAGCATCTGGAAAGTTTTCTCCTGAAACTAAAATAACATAATGTGATTGTGCCCAACCATCTTGAGAAACCTTTACTGCCGTTTCATACCTGTCAGCTCCTCCTAGTCTTATATTTGGCGGAGATGGTAAAGCAGCTTGAACAGGAAACATTACAAAAAATACAAATAAAAAGCAGTTTAGCAATATCATTAACTTTCGTTTATTTAACATATTTCATCTCCTAGTTATACGTATTATATATGATAATTATCGTACTAGCAGACTATAAATTTATGATTATATTAATCCATATAAGTAAAATATTAGAACAAAAGTAATATTTAAGAATAAAAAAAAGAATATACACACGAACCTTTCATAGTCCCTATATTCTTTCCGGTTTTAATATTAAACTAAAGCTTCTAATAGATGTTTTTACTATTATATAAAACAAAAGAATAAGTGAATCCCACTAAAATAATGAGAAAACTTACTCTCCACTGAATGTAATTGATTAAATGAAATATATAAAATTATTTGATTCACTCTTATACTTGTTAACTAAATCTTCTAAATTTATAGAATCAAAATAATCATTTATATTTTTATTTATTACATCCCATAGATTTTCGTTTATGCACTTTTCTAAATTGTCAACAACACTAAGATTCTTAACATCTACTAAGACTAGGTCACCTTCTAAAACTCTTAGTATTTCTCCAATAGTTATTTCGTTGGTAGGTTTTGATAATGAATAACCACCTTGAGCCCCTTTTCTTCCTATTACTAAACCACTTTTTCTTAAGGTTGAAAAAATCTGCTCTAAATATCCTTCTGAAATATTCTGTCTTGCAGAAATACTTTTTAATGTAACTACTTCAGAATTAGAATACATAGCAATATCAACCAGTGCTTTTAATCCATATCTACCTTTAGTTGAAATCTTCACAAAATCACCTTTTCTATCAATCTTATAGTTTCAATAACATTATATAAATATTATATAAAAAAATCAAATTCTAAATGAAATTTCCTTTAATTTCAGTAAAATCACCACACCACTATGAACTGCTATGAAAAACATCTTGACATTTTATGAAAAATGCTTTAGCATATTTATTAATTAGTTGTTCAATTTGTTCATTTTAAAAGTTAACATATTATGTTCTTATCAAGAGAGGTGGAGGGACAGGCCCTATGAAACCCAACAACCAGCATTTATATTTAAATGTAGCGGTGTTAATTCCTGCAGAATGTGTTTATTCTGAAAGATAAGAAGAATAGCAAATATTATAAATAATCTATGATATTTCAAGGCTGTTTTTCTTCTTTTAGAAAAACGGCTTTTTATTTTATTAATATTTCTAAAAATTACATTGGAGGTTAGCGTAATGCCTGTAAAAATACCTGATAATTTGCCAGCTAGTAAAATTTTAAGTGATGAAAATATATTTTTAATGTCTGAAAGCAGGGCTTCTAGCCAAGACATACGTCCATTAAAAATTGCTATTCTAAATCTTATGCCTACTAAAACAACAACTGAAGTTCAGCTACTTAGACTACTTGCAAATAGTCCCTTGCAAACAGAAGTAGTATTGCTGCACCCAAAATCCCATATACCTAAAAATACTTCCGAAGAATATTTGGAGACCTTTTATAAGACTTTTGAGGATATAAAGAATAGTAAGTTTGATGGATTGATTATTACAGGTGCTCCTGTAGAACAAATTCCCTTTGAAGAGGTTGATTATTGGAATGAGCTTACACAAATAATGGATTGGAGTTTATCTCATGTATACTCTACACTTCACATTTGTTGGGGTGCTCAGGCCGGATTATATTATCATTATGGAATCCCCAAATATCCTTTAAAGGAAAAAATGTTTGGTGTTTTTGCTCATAAAATTGTGGAAAAAAACACAAGATTATTGTTAGGCTTTGATGATATTTTCTATGTCCCTCATTCAAGACACACAGAAGTTAGACGTGAAGATATTGAGAAAGTAGATAGTTTAAAAATACTAACAGAGTCTGATGAATCAGGAGTTCATTTAGTTGCAGATAAAGGTGCCCGACAATTTTTTATTACGGGACACTCTGAATATGATGCCCTAACATTAAAGGCAGAATATGATAGAGATATAGCAAAAGGCTTAAATATAGATCCACCTAAAAATTACTTTCCTAATGATGATACTTCAAAAATCCCTGAAATAAAATGGAGAGCACATGCAAATTTATTATTTTCAAATTGGCTCAATTATTTTGTATATCAAGAAACTCCATATGATTTAAATGAAAGCCTATAATAAATGCGTTGGTTAACAAAACCAACGCATTTATATTATATAAATAAGTTAACATTAGAATCTTCAGCTTCTCCTAGGTAGTATCCTACTCCTCCTACCTTAACTCCATCTATTAGCTCTTCCTGTTTAAGTCCCATTACGTCCATACTCATCTGACATGCAACTATTTCTATTCCACTGTCAATAGCTGATTGGATTAGTTCATCTAGTGAAGAAACGTTTTTGTTCTTCATTACCATTTGCATCATTTTTGTTCCCATTCCAAGCATATTCATTTTAGAAAGCTTTAATCTTTTAGCTCCTCTAGGCATCATAAATCCAAACATGTTATCCATAAAACCTTTTGTAACACTAACTTTTTCATGCTTTCTTAGAATATTAAGTCCCCAGAAGGTAAAGAACATTGTAACCTTTTTGCCCATAGCAGCTGCTCCATTGGCTATTATAAAAGATGCTAAAGCTTTATCCAAATCTCCACTGAATACAACTAAGGTCTTATTGTCTTTCTGTGTAATAGTACCAGCATTAACTGACATATTATTTTCAGCTACTTGTTTTTTATTGCCTTTTCTTATATAAGCAATTATATTACCTTTATCCTTTTCTCTGCTTAGTAACTCATTATTAGTTTTTTCACACCAAGATTTTATATCCTCATAGAAGCCTTGATCCGATGCTGTAGCCTTTAATACTTCCCCTTCTTTCATATCCTGAACAGTTGTGTTAACACGCATTAAAGGTCCTGGACAACATAGTCCACAAGCATCAAGATTTTTGTCAAAGTCTCCTTTTTTATATGCTTCAGCAGCTTCTTTATATTCATTTAAATTACTTTCTAAACTTACATCACAAGACTTTCCTTTTAAATTCATAGAACCGCCCTCATCATTCTTATTCATTACAACATCCTTTGGTTTAAACTTACTCATAGTATAAGTCTTATACCCACCAGTTAAGTTCTTTACTTTAAATCCATTTGCCCTTAAAATTCTTCCGGCTATATATCCTCTAAGTCCTACCTGACAGTAAACTAATATTTCTTTAGTTTTATCTAACTCATTCATTCTAGCTCTTATATTAGTTGAAGGTATATTTATAGAGCCTTCAATAGTACCGTTACTAGCTTCTAATTCGGTTCTCACATCTACAAGCTGAGTATTATTTTTATCTCTATTATCTATATCTTCTGTAAGTATTACTTCCTCTTTACCTGTTAGGATATTTTCAGCGATGAATCCAGCCATATTTACAGGGTCTTTAGCTGAAGAATAAGGTGGGGCATATGCAAGCTCCAGCTCTGCTAAATCATAAATTGTACCGCCAAGCCTCATAGTTACTGCTATATCATCTATTCTCTTATCTACTCCAACATATCCAAAGGCTTGTGCTCCTAATATTTTTCCTTCATTATTAAAAATAAGCTTTATTGTCATTGGAGCTGCACCTGGATAGTAACCAGCACTCGAATTAGGGTGAAGATATATTGCCTTATAAGGTATATTCTTTGATTTTAATGTTCTCTCGTTGTTTCCTGTACTTGAACCAGTTAACCCAAATACCTTTATTATAGATGTTCCCATAGTTCCCTTATAAACTGAATTTAGACCAGATACATTGTCTGCTGCAATTCTTCCCTGTTTATTTGCTGGTCCAGCAAGTGCAATGGCAGTTTTGCTTCCATTTATAAAATCCACTACTTCTATAGCATCTCCTACTGCATATACACTTTCAACATTAGTTTCCATTTTATTGTTTACTATTATATGACCTCTAGGACCAAATTCTATGCCTGTCTCTTTTAAAAATGCTGTATCTGGTTTTACTCCTATAGCAAGTATAACTATATCTGCATATAAAGTTTTTCCGCTATTTAGAACTACACTTAAGCCAGTTCCTTCCTCCTTAAATTCCTTAACTCCATCATTTAGTACAATTCCAACACCGTTGTCTTCTAATTCCTTCTCAGCAAAAGCTACCATCTCTGAATCAAAAGGTGCTAATATATGTGGTGCTCCCTCTACTAAGGCCACATTTAAACCTCTTTCCTTAAGGTTTTCTGCCATTTCAACTCCGATGAATCCTCCACCAATAACAACTGCATTTTTTATATTTTCCTTATCTACATAAGCTTTTATTCTATCAGTATCAGGTACATTTCTTAGGGTAAATATCTTGTCACTTTGTATTCCTGGTATAGGAGGCTTAACAGGAGATGCTCCTGGTGATAAAATTAAATAGTCATAGTTCTCTTCATATTCGCCCTTATCTTTGCTATTAACCTTTACTTTTTTACTTTTAGTATCTATCGCCACTACTTCACTATTTACTCTAACATCAATATTAAAGCTTGCATTCATTGCCTCAGGAGTTTGTACTAATAGTTTTTCTCTTTCCTTTATAGTTTCACCTATATAATAAGGTAATCCACAGTTTGCAAAGGATATATACTCCCCTTTTTCAAACAATACTATTTCTGCATTTTCATCAAGTCTTCTAAGTCTTGCTGCCGCAGATGCCCCTCCTGCTACTCCACCTACAATTAATACTTTTTTCATATACATTCCCTCCAAATATAAATATTATAATAATTTATTTCTCTCCGCTTAAAAGCATATTGATCAAATTAGCCACTTTTTCATTACAAACCCTATAATATATTTCAAGACCACTTCTTCTACCTTCAATTATTCCCGCAACTCTAAGCTTTTGTAGATTCTGAGAAATAGTTGACTGAGGAACATTTAAACAGTTTTGCATATGACTAACGTTACATTCTCCGTTATCTAGTAAACCTTTTACTATACAGATTCTTACCGGATGTGCTAGTACTTTAAGTATTTCCGCCGTTTCAATATATTTACTAATATCCTTATCCATAGTTTTTCCTCCTCTCGAAGTTTTATATAATCGTAACATCTATATATAGCGATATAATAATTAAAAAAAACTATTTTTTAAAGTATTTTATTTAAAGTTTCATATGTGTAATCTATAATTTCAGCACAACTAACACCATTTTTCTTTAAATCCCTGCAAAGTTCTGTTCCATATTTTTCTTTTATGTTCATCATTAATTCTTTTGTATACTTTCTAGCTTCATTGGTTTCATCGTTGCTTTCTCTTCCCTTTAATGAGCTTACTATTACTGCTGCTCCTCCTACCGCTCCACATAAACTTCCTACAGTATACCCAGTCCCCATACTGCTGCCAAGACTTATTGGTATATTAGTATTATGCTCTTCATTGTAACTTTTTATTATAGCTTCACCACATGTATAACCTTGTTTATGATATTCTGATGCTTTTGTCATATTAACAACTCCTTAGTTTTATTAAACATTTTTATATTGTTATCTTGCTAATGCTCCTTTATAACTGCTAGTTCCTCCAGATACATTTACTATATTAAAACCCATCGCCTTTAACTTTCTATAGGTGCTTATGCTTCTTCCACCAGACTGACAAATTATATAATACTCCTTATCCTTATTTAAATACTTATCTGGTTCTGATAATATTTTACTCATAGGAATATTTTTAGCTTTTGGTAAATGTCCACTCCTATATTCATAAGTTTCCCTTATATCTATTAAATTTATTCTCCCTAATAAATCCTTTAACTCATTAACATTTATTGAATTTACTCTATTTCTATTGAAAAATGAAAACATACAAATCATCATCCTTTTTATTTATAATCTTTAGGATTAGTTACAATATCAACCTTTCATCATTATATTTATATATTACGATATACACATATTTAAGTCAATAGTTTTTTGTATTTACCATTAAAATATCAAAAGCTCTATATTTAGCACTATTACCAAAACAAATAGGTAATTTAGTTTTAAATTTAGCTATCTATAGAGCTTTTCATCATACTTTAAATATTAACCCATAATGCTCAGTATTAATATTTACTTCCTCTAAAAATGTAAAACCTAAAGGCTCAACTAAGGCTCTTACTTCTTCCTTTGAGAATCTTTCATTTACAGGTGGACCGGCTTTCATATCTCTTTTTTCCCAGTCAATTATATAAATGTATCCTTCATTTTTTAACACTCTTTTTACCTCAGTGAAAAATCTTACCTTATTCTCTATTTCATGAACAACATTACATACAAAAACATAATCAATAGAACTATCTTCTTCAGGAAAAGAATATTCCTCACTTTTTTTGAACTCTATATTTGATATTTCTCCTGCTTTTTCTCTTGCGATATCAAGAATCTCTGGCATTATATCTACGCCAATCACATTTCCCTTAGTGAGGATTTTTGCCGCTGGTATAGTAAAATAACCTATACCGCAACCTATATCAAGCATTGTACCCCTATCCCCTATTTTAAACTTTTTTAAGGTTTCTTCAGGTGGCATACTTTCTCTTCTTTTGGAATTGTCTAGTTTTTCTAAATTTTTAATATCAAATTTGTGCATCTTAATCAATTCACATCCTTCACTATTTATCCGATGACTACCCACTTTTTCATCTATTAACAAGATGAAGAACTTCCTCCTCTTATAGAAAATCCTCGGTTAAAGAAGCTATTTGAATAATCAATAACTATGCCATTTACATATGGTTCAAGCATGGAGTCATAAACAACTTTTATATCTCCTACTTCCTCAACTACATCGTTATCATTCTTTAACTCATCCAGAGCTACTCCTAACTTAGGGCCTCCTCAGCCATAACCAGCAAAGGTTACCCTTAACATTATTTTTTCAGGACTATCAGCTTTTTGTATAACTTCATTTAATTTTTCAGCTGCTTTATTAGTAATATTAATCATTTTACTCATAATATTTCCTCCATTTTTACACTTTACCCTTACCCCGTAAGGGTATATCTTTAATATAATTATATCAATCCAATTACAAATGTCAAGCACTTTAAATCCCTATTACTATGCTAGGCAAAGGAGAATGGATCACTAAATCCCATTCTCCTTTATTATTACTCTACATTATTTATATAACAATTTCCTGTTCCTCTAACTCCATGACCCATTTGGCCTTTTCCTCTTCCCCTATTACCCATTCTTTCACCTGGAATTCCAGTGCAGTTCTCCAGATTATTCTTCAATGTTTCTTTCATTGCCACGCCTTCCTCTTTTGTTATCTTTCCATCTGCAATAGCCTTGTCTACAGCTTTATTTCTTTCCTCAAGTAATGCTGCTTTAAACTGTTCTTCTGTCATGCCTTTTTCCTTTGCTAAATCATACATGGACTTTCCTGAGTTAAGTCCATCTGTTATCTCTTTATCTGTCATTCCAAGATTATTCTTTAAAATTGACTGTACGTAATCATATCCTCTCATGCCGGTAACCCTTACAAGTCCAACCCTTTGATAAGTACTATTAGTTACATTAGTACTATTAGTTGATCCTGTACTTGCATATGCTGTTGCTCCTATACCTACCGCAATAGTCATTGTTAAAGCTATGATTAAATTTTTGTTTTTCATTTTAATTCCTCCAATATATTTAATTAATACCTCCTGGGTACAATACAATAATAAAATATATTTTGAATAAAAAAGTGTCCTGATTGTGTCATTTTTGTAAAAATGATGTCTATAATTTAATCACATTTTTATCACAATTTATTTTATTAAAAACTATATAAATTCCTCAATTATTTCACATTTAAAGACAATAAGAATGATATAATGAAGTAAAACTTGAAGGAATCCAATGAGCCTATAGTTATCGGAGAGATTGTCAAAGGAAGGTGATACTTATATATGAATAAAAATATTTTGATAGCAGATGACAATATTGAAATCATAAAAATTCTTAAGCCTTATATTGAAAAAGAAGGTTTTACTATTGTTACTGCTTTAAACGGAAAAGATGCATTAGAAAAATTTAAGACCTATAGTCCTCATCTTATTTTACTGGATATTATGATGCCAGTACTAGATGGAACTGAAGTCTGTAAGCTAATCAGACAAGAATCCAATACTCCAATAATAATGATTACTGCCAAAAGTGAAGATGCTGATAAAATATTATCTCTGGATAACGGTGCAGATGACTATATTGTAAAGCCTTTTAGTCCTGGTGAAGTAGTGGCAAGAATAAAAGCAGTTCTTCGAAGAATACAGCCTTCAGAAAAAGCTTTGCCTACTATAATAAAATATCCCCCTCTTGAAATAGACATAAATAATTACTCTGTTAAGCTAGAAAACCAATTCATTAACTTAACTAAAAAAGAAATTGAGGTGTTATGGCTCCTTGCAAGCTCTCCTAATACTGTTTTTTCAAGAGATTCCTTATTAGATAGCATTTGGGGAGTAGACTATTTTGGAGATCCTAGAACTGTTGATACCCATATTAAAAGAATAAGGGCAAAACTTAAATTGGATGGGCAATACTATTGGGATATTAAAACCATTTGGGGATTAGGCTATAAATTTGAGGTGAAGGATGTTTAAGAAAAGTATTACTTTAAAGCTCACTTTTGGTTTCTTAACTATAGTTGTAATTTCAACACTTTTAATTGGTATCATTGCCTTGAGTATATTTAAAAATAATATATATGAGGTTAAAAGAACCAATATGAAAAAACATGCCCATGAGATTTCTGATATTGTATCTCCCCTGCTTCAGAAAAAGACTACTCTGCTGGATGAGAAAAATATTTTTAACATTGTAGGTTCCCTTCCAAATTCAAAGACCTGGATAGTTGACACTGAAAAAAGACTATCATCTATCTCTAAAAATGAAAATGATGTATCAGTTTCTATTGATAATGCCACTATAAAAGAAGCCTATAATTTACTTATAATAAATGGACTAAAAAGTATAGAAAGCTCCGATGAATTGTTAAATCCATATTATGAAGAAAAAATGATGACAATCTCAACCCCTGTTAAGGACAGCACTGGTAAAGTAATTGGAGTTGTACTTCTACATTCCTCTGTTGCTGATCTTTCAAGTTCTATGGATAACTTCTTTTTATATTTAATCTTAGCTCTTATCGGTGAAGTATTTATTGCTGGTTTTATGGGGTATTATTTCTCTAAAGGTATATCAAAACCAATAAAAAAAATAAATTCTACAGCACTTGAAATGGCAAGAGGCAACTATGGAATTAAGACAGATATCTATTCTCAGGATGAAGTTGGTGAACTAGCCTCCACCTTTGACTTGATGTCACTAAAGCTTAAACATACAATTAGTAGACTTACTGAAGAGAAAACAAAGCTTAGTAACATTATAACTAGTATGAGCGATGGTATTATTGCCTTAGACACTGAGCTTGAGGTAATAAATATTAATTCTTCTGCTGCAAGGCTTTTATCCTATAACGTAAGTGAATTAAATCCTGAGATTAAAACAGTTCTAAAAGCTTTAGATTTGGAAAGCTTTATTAAAAATTCTATAACCAATAATAAGAAGGAAGCTATATCAAAAAAGCTTCATAATAAAACCCTTAATTTCTCCCTATCACCAATTAGCATAGACTCAGATAAAGTCATTGGTATGGTAATTCTAATACAGGATATAAGTGAAAAAGAGGCTCTGGAACAGATGCGAAAAGATTTTGTTTCAAACGTATCTCATGAATTTAGAACACCGCTCACTATAATGAAAGGAAACCTAGAGTCTATAGTTGATGGTATGATTTCTCCATCGCAAGTTCCTGAAAGCTGTATAACGCTCTTGAAAGAAACCAATAGACTTGAAAGAATGGTAAGAGATTTACTAGAACTTAGTAAATTAGAGTCTGGTAGAGTTCAGGTGAGTTTTAGTAAAATCGATACAAACTCACTTATTAATGACATGTCTAGAACTATAAGACCTCTAGTTATGAATAAAAATATAAAGTTAGTTCTGGATTTAGATAGTAGTCTTCCGCCACTACTTAGCGACTACGATAAATTAAAGCAACTATTTTTAATCTTTTTAGATAACGCCATTAAATTTTCCCCTTTTAATAGTGAAATCCTAATCAAATCTATATTGGATAATTACTCCATCCTCGTTCTTATTAGAGATAAAGGAGTGGGTATAGATTTCTGTAATATTGAGCATTTAGGCGAAAGATTTTATAAGGCAGATAGCTCAAGAAGTTCCTCAAACAGTGGTACTGGCCTTGGAATTTCCATCGCTAAAAAGATAATTGAACTATTACAGGGTGATTTTTCTATCCATAGTGAATTAAACAAAGGCACAACTATAAAAATCTATTTACCAATTATGAAAAATTAAAAAATTTAGGCTATAGGATATAGTCATAATGTAGGTTCATAGGTTTCTACTTCGCTTGCATTATGATTATATTTGTACTTCTAGGTTTTTAGATTATACTCACTAATTTAGAATATCAATTTTTTAAGTGTGATAGTCTTTGCATCATATTCTAATAATCCATCTTCCCTCATTTTATTTAATTCTCTGCTTAATGATGTTCTTTGTATACCTAGTCTTTCAGCCAAATCTTTTTTAGAGATACCAAGTTTAATCACATCACTTTTTTGTATTTGGTATTCATATTTTAAAAAATCTATTATACATTGCCTTATAGTTTTTAAGGTTATGGAATTTATTTTATCTGTTAAAATAATGGTTTTATCTGAAATTGCAGTTATTAAATTAAGCATAAATACTGGATTCTTTTCACATAAATCAAGTATTGATTCTTTTTGTATATGAAGTATAGTGACATCGGACATAGAAGTTATGGTCATAGGATAATAACTTCTACTTGAAAATATAAGATTTTCTCCAAGAATATCTCTATCAGAGAAAACATTGATTGTCAATACACTGCCATTTTCATCTATTTTCTGAACTGATACTTTCCCCTCTAGAATAATGTCTATATTATCACATATATAATTTTCAAGATGAATAACATGGTCTTTTTCATACTTTTTTATATTATGTTTGCATGTATCAAATACTTTAATCAGCTCTTCCTTTGCAAAGCTTTTAAAAAGGCTAATATTAGAAATCACATCTATATATCTATATAAGTTTATTTTAAATCACCTCAAATTAGTTACCATGGTTACTTTTTATAATTCTAAAAAGAAGTATACTATAAAAAATATTAAAATGAAAGGAGCTTTTTTATGCTAGAGAAAGTTTATAATTTTTCAACTACAGAGACAAAAAATATAGAAAAGGTTATTGATGATGATTATTCAGCAATTAATCATATGGTTCTTCCAAAGGGGTCAGGCCTTCCTGAACACAATTCAAATTCAAATGTGTATATGATTATTATAAGAGGGACTTTAACCTTAAAACTTGGTGATCAGGAACCACATAAATATGATAGTGGACAGATTGTTAACATACCCTACAATATTAAAATGAATGTAAATAATTTTGATGAAGATTTGCTTGAATTCTTTGTTGTAAAATCTCCTAATCCTAAAAATTATGTGAAGAAGCCTTAAATAAAATATAATCTATATGAATAAAGGTGAATGGACTACAAATCCCATTCACCTTTATTTATTTTTGCTTTATCCCATAACTAATCACTCTAATATTCCTATATAATTCAAGTTTTTATTCCATTGTATTTAAAAATATATAAAGTCCATAATTATTTCACAACTTCAGATAATAAGGTTGCTATAATGAAATTGCAAACAAGGAAGAAGCTAATATGCAGTATGATTCAAATTACAAAAATATAAAGGAGTGAAGCTATGAGACACGGTTACTATTCAGGATTAGGTTTATATAGTCCCTATATTATGACTATAATAGTACTTCTAATGGCATTAATTATATATTTAGTCTCAAAACACAAACCAGTTCCCCCTACCAGGTATTTTATAAAACTTTTAGATATTTTGAATGGAAAATATGCTGAAGGACTTATTACTTACGATGACTATGTTAAACGTAAAGTTATCATTGAAAAATATGAGTTTCTAAGCCCATATTCCTTGATACTTCTTGAAAGATACACAAAATGTGAAATAGATACTGCAGAATTATTCAATATTAAAGAAATTATTGAAGATGAAAATACTGATGCTCAAACTCGTGAAAATTTATCAAAAGGAGTGAATAAGTAATTATGAAAAATAAATTAGTTAAAAGTCTTCGTTATGTAATATTAGCTGCTGTTCTTATTTTTGTTACTATACAATCCTACTTACATGCTGCTATTGGCGGTAAAGACTACGCCTCAATCCATGCATTATGTCCATATGGTGCACTAGAATCTTTGTATAGTTTAATCTTTAACGGTACCTTTATACAAAAGATTTTCTCTAGTACCTTCATCCTGCTGGGGTTAACATTGATCCTTGCACTTATCTTTAGAAGAAGCTTCTGCGGTCTGATTTGTCCCTTTGGAACTATTCAAGAACTTTTCGGCAAGCTTGGCAAAAAGCTTTTTAAGAAAAGATTTGAGTTACCTAAAAAAATAGACAATCCTCTAAGATATTTAAAATATGTTGTTCTCTTTGTAACCCTGTACTATGGATGGAAAACTGCAGGATTATGGATGTCACCTTATGATCCATGGGCTGCCTATGGACATGTAATTGAAGGCCCTGTTGCTCTTATAGAAGAGTTCCCAGTTGGATCTATATTATTGCTAGTTACAATTATTGGTTCACTGTTATACGATAGATTCTTCTGTAAATATCTTTGCCCTATGGGTGCCTTTTATGGAATATTATCAAAAGTAAGCCCTAGCAAAATTACTAGAGATGAAAATACCTGTGTAAATTGTGGATTATGTAATAAAAATTGCCCTGCAAACATTAAGGTTTCTGAAATGAAAACAATTAAATCTGCTGAATGCCTAAATTGCCAAAGCTGTATATTCTCTTGTCCAAAGAAGAATACTCTTAAATTTAAATTCTTAGGTAAAGGAATAGCTCCTTTAACAGTACTAGTTATTGTAGTTTCAATATTCTTCGGTGGTATTGGAATTACTAAGCTGACTAATGTGTACCAAACAACTCCAGCACCAGTAACTTCTTCTAAAACTCTTAATCCGGAAGAAATTAAAGGTTATATGACTATCCAAGAAGTTGCCACTGCTTTAAAAATGGATATAGGTGAATTATATAAAAAGTTAAATATACCTACTACAGTGCCAAAGGAAACTAAATTAAAGGATGTTAAAAGCTTTGTACCAGATTTTGAAGTTGAAACAGCTAGAGAAAGCTTAAAATAAAAGATTTTTGAAAGGAACTATGTGCTATGAAGAATTCAAAATTAAGCGTCATTCTATCATTTTTTAGTACTGTTACAATAATTTTTGCTCTTTCCTTCTTTATTTCACAACGTTTTGGAGGACATATAGAAAAACTGTATGTCCCTAAACAAATTATAGTAAGTGAAGATATGACAATAGCCACTATCGCTAGTAAAAACAATCAGCAAGAGGAACTAATTCAAAATGCTTTAAAAATAAAGGACAGCAGTAGTAAAGAAAAAACATTGAGAGAACTTGGTATAAGTGAAGAGGATGCAAGTTCAAAGATACAAAAGACTTTAAACTTTAAGGCAGAAGAAGCTTCCAAAAATGTAGTATTAATTGTAGCAAAGTTTATCCTATGGACAGTATTTATGATCGTTGTTTTTCTTTTATTGAGAAAAAACAAAATGTCACCTGCTTTAAGTAAATACATACTTCTATCTTCTACTCTAATTTTTGGAGTAATACTCGGACCTGAGCCAAATTCAATGTCAACAGTTAAAGATATGGTAAGTAATTTTGCAATAAAGGGGATTTTATTTCCGCCTAGAGTCATTGCTCTTCTAGTTTTTTTAGGAATTGTAGTTGCTGCAAACAAATTTATTTGCGGATGGGCATGCCAGCTTGGTACTCTTCAGGATTTCATTTTTCGCCTAAATAGAGATTCTAAAGATAGAGAGGGAATTTTTAAACAATATAAAATTCCATTTTATGTTTCTAACACACTACGAATTGTATTTTTCATTCTATTTACTTTAATTGCTTTTGTGTGGTTCTTTGATATTATTGAAGCAATCAATCCTTTTACTATATTTAAACCAACAGCTCTAACATCAATAGGTATTGTTTTTATATCCCTAATTCTAATAAGCAGCCTTTTTATTTACAGACCTTGGTGTCACCTGTTCTGTCCTTTTGGTCTTTTAGGATGGACTGTTGAAAAATTCAGCAGGTTTAGAATTAAAGTGAACCCTACCACATGTATAAATTGCAAGGAATGTGCAGCAGCCTGCCCTTCCAATGCTATGAAAAGTATATTAAGTAAAGATAAAATTAAACCAGATTGTTTCTCTTGTGGAACCTGCATTAATACCTGTCCTACAAAATCCATTACTTTTAATAAATAAATTTCAAACATAGATGAACTTAGGGAGTACTCACTACTGGAAGTCACTATACATCCTTATATCGCAATATAAAGATATAGGGAGATATCGGAATCTATATTAAGAAAACCCCTTATGAATAACAATAAATGAACCCTGACAGATTGACACATAAAAATTCCTATAATATAATACCAATATACCCTATAGGGGTATAACATTATTATATTATGGAGGTTATTTTTATGAAACCTATTTTAAATTATTGGAAGAAATATTCTTATATACTGTTAATTGCTTTTATAATCATAGGTTTGTTTGATTTTAGAATTGGACTAATTGCAACACTATGTATGTTTGCGCCAATTGTTGTTTCATTCTTTAAGGGAAGATTCTGGTGTGGAAATCTATGTCCACGAGGAAGTTTCTATGATAATGTAGTATCAAAATTCAGCAATAAGAAAAAAGTACCTAAATTTATTAAATCATCTTTTTTCAGAGCATTTGTTACTATTCTAATGCTTACTATGTTTACAACTGGTATGGTGAAAAACTGGGGTAACCTTTATGGCATGGGCTTTGTAATCTATAGACTAATAGTTGTCACTACTATAATTGGAATAGTACTATCCTTATTTTACAATGAAAGAACCTGGTGTAATTTCTGTCCTATGGGAAGTATAGCAGCTTTAGTTTCCCGATTTAACAATAAGAAAAATGGTGCTGCATTATTGAAGGTTAATACAAGTTGTGTATCCTGTAAACTCTGTGAAAAAAGTTGTCCAATGGGCATTGCTCCTTATGAATACAAAGACGACTCAATAAATCACCACGACTGTATCCAGTGCAGCAGATGTGTTTATAAATGTCCTAAGAAATCTATTGAATATTAAAATACGTAAATAAAGGAGCTGTTCATAGCGATTTTTCAAATCGCTATGAACAGCTCCTTTGAACATTATAATATGTGTTATTAGTTTTAGCCTCACTCTAAAACACTATCGGTTTCTCTTCCAAAGCAGCCAATTCTTCCAAAACCTTGAGCAAGTGCAATTACTGGTACTATTAAATCTAAATATGCTAAAAAATCTAACCCCTTTGTTTTGCAATAACCATAACCAGTTATAACACCTCCAATAATCTTTATTTACCAAAAATTAATTTAATAGATATTAACATCGTTAAGATTCCAAATAATTTTCTCATCATATCTACTGGTATAACATGAGACAACTTAGCCCCAAAAACTGATCCTATCACTAAAAAAATACATATTAATATTCCTGCTTGAACGTTAACATAACCTTTTTTATAGTAATCTATAAAAGCAAGTATACCTACTGGTGGTAACAAAATAGCAAGTGATGTACCTTGGGCTTTTAACTGACTAAATCCACATAGATAAATTAGTGCAGGTACTATTATAATTCCGCCACCTATACCAAATAATCCACTCAAAATACCTGCGATACAACCTATAACAATAAATAAAATAATACTACTCATTGAATTTTACCTCCTCATTTTGCTATATAATGCTCTATTACCATTGCGGCTGCACCTATTGCAATGGCATCTTCTTTAAACCTCCCACCTTTACTAAATATAACCTCATTATTTAAATAATTAATCTTATGGAATGTATTAATACACATATCATAGTACAACTTATAATTTTTAATTAATGGTCCGCACAAAATTACTAATTGAGGATTTAATATCCTCACAAGATTAGCAATTCCAATGCCTAAAATTTCAGCACCCTTATTAATAATTTCTGCAGCAAACTCATTATTTCGAAGTGCTAAATCAAATATTTTCTTATAATCTTCCTCTCTTATTTCTTCGTCATTATTAGATCCTTTTACTCTTAAATTAAACCTTTTTATCATTGCTTCTATAGATGAATAACTTTCTATGCATCCTTTGTTGCCACAAATACACCTTTCGCCATTTGACTCTACAATCATATGGGCAAAGGCATCTTCAGAATCATTCATTGTTCTAATAATAATTCTGTCGGTTATAACTGCTGATCTTATTCCAATTCCGCAATGTATATATACAATACTCTTCAAATCTTTACCATTACCAAATAGGTATTCAGCTAAAATAGCAGCATTAGCTCCATTATCTATAAAACATGGAATCGAAGTTTTTTGCTCAATCATCTCCTTTAAGGAAACGTTGCTCCAGTTCTCATTAAAGAAATTTTTAGGGTTTATCATAATACCTTTTTCTCTATCCAATGGTCCTACAGTACCTACCCCTATGCCTAACACTTCACTTTTATCTATTGATAACTCTAATAGTTTCTGATCTATTAAACCTATAATTTTTTCAACGGTTATTTCTGGTGAAAAGCTATCATTCATAGAAAACTCTTCTCTTTTTATTATAGTCATTTTCAGATTTGATATAATCAGCTTTACGTATGTTCTTGATATATCAATTCCTATAACATATACTCCTGTTTTTGCCACACCGTATTCTACCGCTTTTCTACCCCCAGTTGATTCCGATGTACCCACTTCTATTATTAATTTCTTATCTTCAAGACTTTTCATTACCCTATTTAAAGTAGTTAATGTCATACCCGTTATTGCTTGCAAATTTTTCTTTGTAATTAGCCCTTTCTTATGAATTACATTTAATGTTTCTAACTGTCTATTGGATAATTGTCTTAAGGTTTCTCTCATGCAAAACTCCTTTCTAAATATTTTAATTTATAATATCATTATATACCTTTTAACCATTTTGGCAATAAGTTATTCATTAAATAGCATCACTTAAAATTTAATGCTATGCGATTTTGTTTTAACAAAAAATAATTTTTAAGAATTAACTAATAATAGAATTAAAAATAGTAACTTATAAAATAAAAAAACCCCTTTAATTAAGGGGTTTTTTTAGATGATTTATACATAAACATAATCATTCATTACTGGCTGCAAGCCACGGTCTTTAATCGCCTGATATACTTCCTCTACAGATCGGCTATCTGCAATTTCAAATTGGTCATCGCCCTTATCATTAACCTCTTCAACATGACTTCCAATTCCAGTGCTGACACCTGCTGAAATCTTAGTGGCTGCTAACCCAATTACATTATCACGGAATCTCTGGCACTCTCTAGTTGAAATAGTAATATTGGCAAAAGGCATAAATAGGCGGTATGCTGTAATCACCTGCAAAAGTTGAGGTTCATGAACATCCTTAGGGTTAATTTTATCGTTATTAATAATCGGTCTAAGTCTTGGACAGGAAAATGCTATTTCTGCATGTGGATATTTTCTTTGAAGAAGATAAGCATGTAATCCTGTAGCAAAGGCATCTTTACGGAAATCATCCAGTCCAAGTAACGCTGCAAAGCCAACTCCCCTCATTCCACCTTTTAATGCCCTCTCTTGAGCATTAACTCTATATGGAAATATACGCTTATTTCCAGCTAAATGAAGAGTCTCATATTTATCTGAATTATATGTTTCCTGGAATACAGTGACGAAATCTGCACCACACTGATGAAGATATTCATATTCGTCAGAATTCATCGGATATACTTCTAAACCTACCAACTTAAAGTATTTTCTCGCTATTTTACATGCCTCTCCAATATATTTTACATCGGACATTTTGGGGCTTTCACCAGTAAGAATCAATACTTCTTCCAAACCAGTTTTAGCTATTGCTTGCAATTCTTTCTCAATTTCCTCTGCATTTAATCTTGCACGACGTATTTTATTGTGACAGTTAAAACCACAGTAGATACAGTAATTTTCGCAGTAGTTAGCAATATATAAAGGTGTAAAAATGTAAATAGAATTACCAAAATGCTTTCTTGTCTCTTCCTGTGCATGCTGAGCCATTTGCTCTAAAAACGGACCAGCTGCAGGGGATAGTAAAGCTGCAAAATCTTCTACTGTACGAGAATGATTATTCAAAGCTCTTTGTACATCTGCTGCTGTATATTGGTTATAATCATAGGCCTCCATACGACTAATAACCTGATCCATTACATCTGATTGGAGCACTTCCATTCCTGGCATATACTCCATATGATTTATACGTTCCTCGCTCATAATTGCACCTCCTATTCTTCCAAAAATCCAGTCAATGGTGAAGATGCAGCCGCACCTCTATCTAGTACTCGACCTAATCCAGAAAGATATGCAGCTCGTCCTGCTTCAATAGCTTGTCTAAAAGCACCTGCCATAATTGGAATGTCACCAGCAGTTGCAATTGCAGTATTAGCCATAACTGCAGCAACACCCATTTCCATAGCTTCACATGCTTGAGATGGACGCCCGATTCCTGCATCCACAATAATAGGAAGATCAATTTCATCTACCAATATTTTTATAAAATCTTTTGAAGATAGTCCTCTGTTTGAACCAATTGGTGATGCAAGGGGCATGATACAAGCTGCTCCTGCGTTAACTAAATCACGAGCCACATTTAAATCTGCGTGCATATATGGCATTACTATAAATCCTTCCTTTGCAAGAATTTCTGTAGCTTTAATAGTCTCATAGTTATCTGGAAGCAGGTATTTTGAATCACGAATAACTTCAATCTTTACAAAGTTTCCGCAGCCAACTTCTCTTGCTAGTCTTGCAATTCGTACCGCTTCTTCTGCATTTCTCGCCCCAGATGTATTTGGAAGTAAAGTCACACCCTCTGGAATATAGTCTAAAATATTTTCAGTTCCATTGGTATTTGCACGTCTTACTGCCAAAGTAATCATTTGTGCACCGGCATATTCTACTGCAGCCTTAATTAAATCTAAATTGTACTTTCCTGAACCTAGTATAAATCTTGATGAGAACTCATGTCCTCCAATTATTAATGTATCTTTTTTCATTTTTCATCTTCTCCTTTAAACGTCTTCTATACCTAAAATTAATCTTAAAATCATATTTGCCTGATGACCAGCACAGATGCTGACTCTAGGTGCCATCAGCCCTCTTCCTGGCTCAGCACCTGTTTCTCTATCTCCACATAAATAAAAATTCTTAAAGACTTTTCTGGTTGTAATAATATTGCTGCTTTCATAGCCTGCCAATCCAGAAGCTGCTACTAATTTGATCTCTGGTTTCTGCTCTAGTAAGGTATTTACCAGTATTGCTTTGTATTCAGGTCTATCAAAGGCCTCACAAACAATTGGATAATTTCCAAACAAAGAAACAGCATTTTCTTCTGTCACTTTGATATCATCAGTAGTAATTTTAATATAAGGATTGATATCTTTAAGCTCCAATTTTAACGCCTCTGTTTTTTTCATCCCAAGATGACTTATTTTATATGCTTGTCTATTCAAATTACTTGGCTCCACTATATCAAAATCTACCAGGTGAAGATGTCCTACACCGGTTCTTGCCAAAGCCACTGCTATGTTAGAACCCAGACCACCAAGACCTGCAATTGCAACCCTTGCTTTCTTTACTTTTTCGTGAACATAGGGTGTATGTCTTGACACCATTAATGCTTCCAATTCATCCTCTGAAGGCATTACCCCCTTTTCTATAAAAGATATGTTATCATCCTCACATAATTGAACATCATTTTCTGTTTGAAATCCGTTATAAATCATAACGATTGAGGAATCTTCTGAACATATCTCTTTCCTTAACGAATGCAGAGTACAGCAATCCGTTGCCCTTCCTTTCCCGTTTATATATAAGTTCATATTAGCCGCCTCCTACAAAACTAATTACCTCCAGAGAATCACCATCTTTAATATTTGTCTGACCGTATTGAGCCTTTGGTATTATCTCACCATTTAATTCTACGGCAATTCTCTGAAGGGAATATCCTTCATCAATAAGAAGCTTATCTAAAGCAATTCCACTTGCATTATTTACTTCTTTTCCATTTACTTTTATCATTTTCTCACCTCTTTCCGTATATGCAAAAAAGGCCACACGAAAAACTACACCCGTGGTGGTGTACCCCTTCGTGTGACCTTCACACTCTGTTTAACATTATACCATTATAGTAAATTAGTGTCAAATTAATTTTCCCTACTTCTTCTTTAGTTGGAAATATTGATTCTTAACTATATTATCTAGTATTAAATTCCTCTTTTATATTTATTAAAAGCTCGCTATCCTTAATTACCTCGTATCCTGTAAGTGCAAGGGCTGAAGCTCCTTGAACAAGTGCCTCATGTGCAGCATCAGTTACAGTGGCCTCCGCAAATCCTTTAGTATGTGCTGCAGTATTAAAACAACCTATTCCTATATAAGGATGTATTGCCGGTACTACATTGCTAACATTCCCCATATCAACAGATCCATAACTTTCCTTAGCAGGAAGTATGTCTTTTACTCCTACATATTTTAAGTTATTGTTAAATACCTTAGATAAGGTTATATTGGTTTTCATATTATCATAAGAAATTTCATAATTACTAATTTCAAGTTCTGCTCCTGTCATCAGTGAAGCTCCCTTAGCTATATTTTTCACCTTTTCAACTACTTTGTTTAAAGCTTCTCTTGTACTCGCTCTAACATAAAATTGTGCTATAGATTTATCTGGAACAATATTTGCTGCTACTCCCCCTTCTTTTATAATGCCGTGAATCCTTGTATCTGAAGGAATATGCTGTCTTAAAGCATTAATTCCATTAAAGGTGAGAATTATAGCATCAAGAGCATTGATTGCAGCCTCTGGTTCAGCAGCAGCGTGACTGGCCTTTCCTTTAAAATAAAATTGAATAGCATCCATAGCTAGAGATTTGCCACTTTCATAAGTAACATCAGAAGGGTGTAAAATCATAGCCACATCTACATCGTCAAATACTCCCTTTTCAGTCATTTCAACCTTTGCCCCATCACATTCTTCTGCAGGTGTACCTAGAACTGTAATTTGCCCACCTATTGAATCCAATACCTTACTTAACGCAACTGCAGCGCCTACACCCATGGTACCTATCATATTATGTCCACAGCCATGACCAATCTCAGGAAGAGCATCATATTCACACAAATAAGCTATATTAGGACCCTTTCTATCACTCTTATATGTTGCCTTAAAGGATGTAGGTTTATCTAAAATTCCCAACTCTACTACAAAGTTGTTTTCTCTTAGAAAATCAGCTAACTCCTTTACCGCCTTAAATTCCTCATTCCCTATCTCAGGATTGTTATAGATATAATCGTTTATCTCCCAAAGTTTATATTTTATCTTTTCTACTTCTTTTAATATCAAACCCTTCATAATTTCCTCCAAATAAAGTATTTACCTATAACGCAAAGCACAGCCCTATTTGAAGCTGTGCTTTGATTATTATAGAACTTTAGCTAAAAAGTCTTTAGTTCTTGGATGTTGTGGATTTGGGAATATGTTTTCTGGAGTATTTTCTTCAACAATTACTCCTCCATCCATAAATATAACCCTATCTCCTACTTCTCTAGCAAAGCCCATCTCATGAGTAACTACTACCATAGTCATACCTTCTGCTGCTAGTTCCTTCATAACGTCTAGAACTTCTCCTACCATTTCAGGATCAAGAGCTGAGGTTGGTTCGTCAAATAGCATTACGTCAGGTGACATAGCAAGTGCTCTTGCTATAGCTATTCTTTGCTTTTGTCCTCCTGATAGTTGTGATGGATAATAATCAGCCTTATCATTAAGACCTATTCTCTTTAATAAATCAAAAGCTATTTTATTAGCCTCTTCCACAGACATACCCTTAAGCTTTTTAGGACCTATAGTAATGTTCTCTAACACTGATAAATGTGGAAATAAATTAAATTGCTGAAATACCATTCCCATTTTTTGTCTTAACTTATTAATATCAGTTTTCTTATCAGTTATAGGAATTCCTTCAAAAACAATTTCTCCACCTGTTGGTTCTTCAAGTAAGTTTAAACATCTTAAAAATGTACTTTTACCTGAACCACTAGGTCCTATTACTACAACTACTTCACCTTTTTGTATGTGTATATCTATTCCTTTTAAAACGTGCAATTTATCAAATTTTTTATTTAAATCCTTTACCTTAATCACTAGTTTTCATTCTCCTTTCAAAGGCACCTACAAGTTTTGATAATGAAAATGTAAGTATAAAATACATAAATGCTGCAACTATTAGAGGTTCAAAAGGTCTGAATATATTACCTCTAACTGTATCTGCATTGTACATAAGTTCATGTATACCTATTATAGAAGCTATAGAAGATTCTTTAATTACTGTTATAAACTCATTACCTAATGCTGGTAATATATTTTTAATTGCTTGAGGTATAATTATAAATCTCATTCCCATAGTATGCGACATCCCTATAGATCTTGCTGCTTCCATTTGACCCTTGTCCACCGCTTGTATACCTGCACGCACTATTTCTGCTATGTAAGCTGCACTATTTACTGATAATGCTATGATACCTGCTACAGTATCTGGTAGGGTAACACCAATATTCGGAAGACCATAGAATACTATATATAATTGTACAAGGATTGGTGTTCCTCTAATAAATTCTATGTATGCTGCTGATATTACATTTAAAATTTTCTTATTAGATAATCTCATTAAGGCTAGTAATATTCCAAGCACAGATCCAATTAACACTGTAAAGAATGCAAGTAATATTGTAAACCTAACTCCATCTATAAAGAATAAATAATATTTTGATAAAAAACTGAAATCCAATACTTTGTTCCTCCCTGTATTTTTATATTTAAGTTATTATTAATTTCAAAGTAAATGTTAGGCAATAACAATTGCCTAACATTTATGTTCAGCCTAAACTAGAATATTCTATTTAGTCTCTACTAAATTATTAGCATCTGTAACAAATTTATCTATACTCTTATCAGCCTTAAGTTTAGATAGAGTCTTGTTAATTTCGTTTACTAAGTCTGAACTTCCTTTTTTAACAGCTATAGCAGAACCTGCATCTTCTGTATTTAGCTTTATATCAGAGAAAACTAAATCTTTATTAGCACTTAAATTTGAAGTAGCTACTGGTGATTCTAAGATTACTGCGTCAACTCTGTTATTTTTTAATGATAAAACTAAGTCTGATATTTTTGGAAGAGCCACAGCTTCAGCACCAGAAACTTGATTTTTAGCTATTTCTTCCTGAATCGCTCCCTTTTGAACCCCTATTTTCTTTCCTTTTAAATCATCAACTGTCTTAATTTTATCTTTATCTCCAGATCTTACAATTATAGTTTGAACTGCAGTATAGTAAACATCTGAAAAATCTACATTCTTCTTTCTCTCTTCAGTTGGAGTCATTCCAGATACAATTAAATCAATATTTCCTTGATCTAGAGCGGCTAATAATCCATCAAATTTCATGTCTTTTATTTCTAATTGTACTCCAAGATCCTTTGCTATTTGTTTTGCTATTTCAATATCAAATCCTACAATTTCATCTTTCCCATTTACTGATCTATGGAACTCATATGGTGGATAATCTGCACTAGTTCCAAGTACAAGTTTTCCATTCTTCTTTATTTTCTGCATAACTTGTGATTGTGAACTTTGATCTGTATTCTTTACAGTATTATCTTTATTCCCACAAGCTGAAAACGGGAATATTGATCCTACTATTAATGCTACTGCAATAAATTTCTTTAAACTCTTTTTTATCATTCTAATTTCCCCCTGCCTGTTTCCTTTAATAATCTTTCTCTGAATAATTATATAGCTATCCATATAATTATTCAATACTTTTTATACATTTACTTGTATCTTTATGTGATTCTTGCAAGGTAATTCTCTTCTATTTAATTTATTACACAATTGACTATTTTTATGTCACAACAAAAAATATTTGATTGAATTTTCATCTCACATAGCCTCACCTAACTTTATAATATAATATTTGCAAATTATATTTTTATAATAGCTTTCCCATTAGTTTAAATCTTAATTCCTATTTATTTTAAAATTATATTTTGCATAAATATTAAAGGTAATAAACATAACCTAATTTACAAGCTATATTCATTACCTTTAACTTTAAGCTTCTTTTTTTCTTGTATCTGAGCTAAAATTCAATGTACTGTGTTTTATACCATACAAAAAGTATATTGCAACTCCAATACCAAGCCATGCTGCAAATCTAATCCATGTAAATATACTTAAGCTTGAGATTAAATAGAAGCAGAAAATTATTGTTAAGATTGGTGTATAAGGAACACCAGGACATTTAAACTTTCTCTCAACATCCGGCATAGTTTTTCTTAAAACAATAACTCCAACGGATACAAGTATAAATGCAGATAAAGTTCCAATATTACATAAATCTATTATTATTTCTAGTGGTAACAATCCTGCCATAATAGCTGTTACAACTCCAGTTATTATTGTACAAGTTCCAGGAGTACCATATTTCTTATTTACATTAGAAAATGATTTCGGAAGTAATCCGTCTCTTGACATAACCATAAATATTCTAACTTGTCCATAAAGAGTGACAAGAAGAGTGGAAATCATCCCGAGTACTGCACCAACAGCAACTAGTGTTGATCCCCATGTAATTCCTATTCGTGACAGAGCACCTGGAAGAGCATTATCCACATCTATTAATTTATAGGGAACCATTCCTGTAAGTACAAATGAAACTGATAAATAAAGTATGATAACAACTATAACACAAAGTGCTAATCCCATTGGTATATCTCTCTTGGGATTTTCAGCTTCCTCTGCTGCAGTAGATACAGTATCAAAACCTATAAAAGCGAAAAATATAATTGCTGCTCCGGACATTATTCCCTTAAATCCATAAGGTGCAAAGGGGTGATAGTTTACAGGTTGTACATGGGTTACTCCAAGAACTATAAATACAAGTATTACAAATATCTTTACTCCAACTATAATATTATTTACCTTTGCACTTTCTGATATACCAATAAAAAGTAACCAGGTTATTACCGCTGTTATTAAGATAGCTGGCAAATCCATAATTCCACCTGCCAGTGGAGTTTTTATAAGCATTTCGGGTAAATGTATACCATATCCCTGCAAAATTCCTATAAATGCTCCAGACCAACCAGAAGCTACAGCTGCTGCAGAAACAAGATATTCAAGAATCAAATCCCAACCTATAATCCATGCTATAAGTTCTCCAAAGGCTACATAGGAATAAGAATATGTACTTCCTGCAACTGGGAACATAGTTGCAAGTTCTGAATATGTCAAAGCACAAAGTGCACTTGTGATTGCTGCAACTATAAATGATATCGTAACACCGGGGCCTGCTAATTTTGCCCCCTGGCCTGTTGCAACAAATATACCAGTGCCTACGATTGACCCAATACCGAGAGCTGCTAAATCAAAAGAACTTAATTTCTTTTTAAGTCCACTTCTTTGAGATGATTCTTTAAAGTCTTCTATAGATCTTTTTCTAAATAGGTTCATCCGAGTTCCTCCTGTCATATACTACCAATATTTTCTTATATACACTTGTTATAAACAAACTTCTATAGTATAAAAAATATTAAGTAATTACACAACAACTCTAACAGTCAGTTTGATATGCTTTTTCGGCGCATTTTTCTAAATTTCTTTAAATTTCTTCCTATATTATCAAATTTTCATTTTGTATAAAGAATACTCATTTTTCTACCTTTTATCTATCACTTGCTATAGTTTCCTAGTAATAAAATTTATACATATGATTTAATGTTAACAAGAGCGAACTAACTTTTTCAAGATCTATTATATCTTTCTAAAGCATATAATAGGTATTATTATCCTTATGAAAGTACTATTTTTAAAATTAGTAAGGAATATATTTTTTCACTTCATTTGTCTTTTTCATATATTAAAGCAATTATTAGCTTTTAAAAGCAATTAAAAGCAGTTTACTACCAACTATTTCTTTAGCCCAAATAAAGCTATATATTAGTAAAAATAGAGTTTGTAATTACATTTTTATATAGTATAATATACTATATAAAACATTTCAAAAAACTTTGTTTGTTGAATTTTGGAGGGAAATTTTTATGATAACTTTAATAACTCTTATATTTATAGGATTGTTCATTATTACTGGACTGGCTGTTAGTTTATTAGCACTTCCTATACTAGCAGTTCTTATACCTATAGGTATAACTATTGCAGTCATTGCTATAATATTCAAATTATTATTTTTAGGAGCACCTTTACTTGTCTTAATAATAATTATAGCAATCTTTTATTTTCCTAAGCATAGAAGAAGGTAAAAATTTTATAACAGTAAGAAACTGATAGGTTGTGCTTTGCACACTCTATCAGTTTTTTTATTTTTTTCGATGAATATCGGTTCTAATATTTTTCAAATATAATATAGCTTCCAAAACTGCTCCACCAATACACCTGGCTTTATCTGAAATTGTATAACAATTTTCCTTTTCCGTAAGTCTTGGATCTACATCAGCTATTTTAAGCCCTCTAAATACATTAGTGCCCTCTTTTATTATTCCCCTTAGTATACCATCAATCAAAGTTTTAATTTCAATATTACTTACAACAGCTATTGTTTCTCCAGCTTTAACTAAATCACCAATTTCCTTTACATTTGAAATAATACCCTCTGCAGGACTATATATTACCCTTTCCTTTGAGTACCCATTTATCTTTCCAGGCAGACCTGTATTCTCCATAGCGCTACCACTAAATATTAATCTACCTAAATTATGTCCTCTCATTGTCTCTATTACTACATCTACATCTTTTCCTGCTTCAAAGCCTGGCCCCAGTGCTATAGTTATAGGTGCCATATTTTTGTTTGTACCTAAATTTTTCTTAGCTAATATAGCATCTAACACAATCTCTGGTTTTATTATATCTATGTATTTTCCTTCTTTATCTATAATAACGGGAACACTTCCTTCTTCCCAGTTTTTTTCCACTTCATCTATACTATTTACATGTACAGCTTTTATTTCTTCTATAGTCACATATTGTTCAAATATTGCTTCACTGAAACATACATTTCTTCTGATTGAGGTAGGCTTTTTCGTTTCCAAAACTAGGACTTTAAATCCACTTCTATACAACTTCTGTATTGCTCCCGAAGCAATATCTCCCCCACCTCTAACTATAGCTATATCTTCAAACATAATTTATCATTCCTTAATATTTAATATTTTCTCGTAATCTTCGAAAGTGTCTATATCCATAAGTTCATATTCATTCTCTATATCCACAAATATTATATCTTTAATATGATTATTAATAACGGCTTTTCCACCTTTATCCCCCTCAATAAGCATAAGTTCCTCTACAAACCTCACTGGAAATATTACAGGGTTCCCTCTTTTGTCCCCAAACCTAGGAACAATTATAGAATTACTATTTTTATTGAAGGCATCCATTAAAAGTCTTATAGTACCAATCTGTATTAAAGGTTGATCTCCTGTGAAAAACATATATCCATTGCCATTTAAAGTATTTTTTATTCCTAATTTTATAGATTGACTTTGACCATTGTGAGCACTATTATTTTCTATAGCTTTAATACCTTTTTTTGCGGCTAAACTCAATATTCTTTTATCTCTTGCTACAATTATTCTATTATAAAAATCACATTCCATAACCTTTTCCATAATATGTTCAACTAATAACTTACCTCTAAAAGGCAACAAAAGCTTATCTTTACCCATTCTTCTACCATACCCTGATGCCATAATTATGGCGTTAATCATTTTAACCTCCACCTTTAAACCTTGGAATTATAACTTATCCAGCAAATTTAAACTCTAAATAACCCCATCAGATTCAAGTTTCAATTCATATTCTTTTCTTTTCAAACTTCCAATTATAATCTTATCTATACAATTTTTATTTTTTTCTCTAATACAATTTAAAAGCTTATAAGCTAAGGTAGCTTCATTATACCCTTCAATCTTATTTATAAATAGAATTTTTTCTCCCTTTGAACCTTTAAACAACCCCTTATCATGAAATATTAGTGAAGTCAAATGCTCTATAGTTATTGATTCATTTTTCTTTGAATTTGTAATCTCCATAAATTTTTCTACTCTATGAACATTATACTCATTTATTTCTCTTCCTATTACCTCTATGCTTATAACACCTATAGTTTTTGTTGTTTTACCAATTAAAACAGGCTCTGTCTCATTCCATCCCTTAATAGGCTTTCTCTTAGAACCATCTGCCTCTATTAATACATAATCAAAGAATGATATTTCACCATCTATAACATTTTCATCTAATCCATTAACTTTATTTTCGTTTGTTACAGATTTACCATGGGCATACACTCCATTACCTTTATTAAATTCATTATAACCATCTTTACCCATAATTAAAAAATCATAATATTCTTCTTCTGGCATATAAATCTTTGTAGTAGTAGTCACAAGAACTTTATTCTCATCCCTAAGCTCCTCTGCTAAAGAATACATTAAAGTAGTCTTTCCTCCAGCCCCTACAATAGATATAACATCACCTTTTCTTAAACCCAACAAATTTTTTAGTCCCATATAACACCTCTTAGATTTAAAAGAGTTCCCTTAAGGGAACCCTTTACTGTTTCTGTTGCATTCCCATGAATACTTTTTCTGGAGTTATTGGAAGAGCGTTTATTCTTACTCCTACAGCGTTGTAAACAGCATGAGCTATTGCTGGTGCTGGTGTATTTACAACAACCTCTCCAATAGATTTTGCCCCAAAAGGACCTGTTGGCTCATAACTTTCTTCAAAGTCTACTATTATATTCCCTACATCTTTTCTAGATGGAATCTTATACTGCATAAAGGTATTTGTTTGTAATCTACCTTTTTCACTAAATTTAACATCTTCATACAATGCTAATCCTATTCCCTGAGCAATTCCACCTTCTACCTGTATTCTAGCTAGGTTTGGATTTATAATAGTTCCACTATCCCCTACTGCTACATAGTTTATTACATCTATCTTTCCTGTTTCTTTATCTACTTCTATCTCTGCAAAACCTGCCATAAATGGTGGCGGAGACACCTGACTTCCATAAGTAGCATTTCCTACTAATTGAAGATTTCCTACCCCTAAAACCATAAGTTCAGCCATTTTTTCTAGACTCATGGTTTTATCACCATTAATAGTTTTTATATTTTCCCCATCAAATTCTACTTCTTCTGGAGATACTTGAAGAAGCTTAGCACCATTTTCAATAATTTGATTTTTCAAAGCTTCCGCTGCTTTTACTACAGCCATTCCTGTAACATAGGTTGTACTTGAAGCATAGGAGCCTGGATCATAAGGAGAAACATCTGTATCTGCTGAATTTACTATAATTTTATCCATGGAAGTTTCCAAAACTTCTGCAGTCATTTGAGCCAGTATTGTATCACTTCCTGTTCCCATATCTGTGGAACCTATTAGAAGAGTATAATTACCGTCATCATTTAATCTTACTTGAGCTGAAGCTGTATCTATACCTGCAATTCCTGAACCTTGCATTGTAACAGCCATACCAAGAGCTCTTACTTTGGTTTCACTTACTTCTCTTCTTGGATATTTTTCATTCCAGCCTATTATTTCCTTACCCTTATCTATACATCTATGCAGCGCAGAACTTCCTAAAAGCTTACCTTCATATGGTAAAGAAGTTTCGCCTTCTTTTATTAAATTCATTAATCTAATTTCTGTTGGATCCATGTTTAGCTTTTCTGCAAGCTTATTAACTGCACCTTCAAGGGCGAAAGCACCTTGAGTTGCTCCATATCCTCTGAAAGCTCCTGCCGGTGTCTTATTGGTATAAACTACATTCCCCATAAATCTAACAGCCTTTGTTTTATTATATAAAGGAAGAGTCTTTTGTCCAACAACTCCAAATACTGTAGAAGCATGCTCACCATAAGCTCCTGTATCTGATAAGCATTGTATATCTATAGATCTTATATATCCTTCTTTATCCGCACCTAATCTAACCTTTGTTCTCATAGCATGACGAGTTGTTGTGCACTCAAATGTTTCTTTTCTATCATATATAATCATAGCTGGCTTACCTGTTTTTATCGTTACAATAGCACTAAATATTTCTACTGCAATAGTTTGCTTTCCACCAAAGCCTCCGCCTATTCTTGGTTTAATTATTCTTATTTTACTTGGTGATATTTCTAGTGCTCTTGCTAGCTTTCTTCTAGCATGAAATGGAATTTGTGTTGAACTTACAACCACAAGTCTGCCTGTATGATCAAGATAATTAAAGGAACGATAAGTTTCCATCATGCAATGGGCTTGTGCCTGATTGTAATAAGTATCTTCCACTACCACATCGCATTCATTAAATTCTTTTTCCACATCGCCATATTCTACCTTTTGCTTGGAAACTATGTTCTTTTCTTTATCCATACCTATATCAAAGTTACAATGAACATCATCCTCTGGGTGAACTACTGATTCATGGCCTTCTGCCTCTTCAAAATCTAAAACAGGCTCAAATACTTCATATTCAACCTTAATAAGCTTCATAGCTTTCACAGCTGTTTTCTCATCTACAGCAGCTACAATTGCCACTTCATCTCCTACATATCTAACTATAGGATCTAAAATTAATCTATCATAAGGTGATGGTTCTGCATAGGATTGCCCTGCCAACGTAAATCTTACATTAGGAACATCTTTATAAGTAAGAACACATTCAACTCCCTCTATTTTTTCTGCTTTTGATGTGTCAATATTTTTTATCCTTGCAAAAGCATGCGGACTTCTAAGTATTTTTACCACTAAAGCATTTGCCATTGCTAAATCTTCTGTATAAACAGGTTTACCTGTAGCAATAGGCATTCCATCTATTTTTGCAATACCTTTACCAACTATCTTCATATTTAAACTACCCCCAGATACTTTTTAACTGCTCTTAACTGCCCCATATATCCTGTACATCTGCATAGGTTGCCAGTCAAATAATGAATTATTTCTTCTTCTGTAGGATTTACCAGTTCATTTTTCATAGCGAGTACTGTCATTATAAAGCCCGGACTACAGAAACCACACTGTTCAGCACCATCTGCTACAAGTACCCTTGCAAACTCTTCTGCTTCCTTCTGAACGCCCTCTATAGTTGTAATATTTTTCCCATTTGCTTTTATTGCTAAAAGCGAACAAGATAAGGTTGGTTTTCCATCTACCCATACAGTACAAAGACCACAACAGCTTGTATCACAGCCTTTTCTTATACTTAGCATTCCATTGGCTCTTAAAGTATCTGCTAGGAATTCATCTCCTGCTACTTCAAAAGCAACTTTTTTATTATTTAAAATAACTTCTATCTGCATTCTAATACCTCCATTACTGCTCTTTTAACCAGTACTTTACACATAGCCTTTCTATATTCCGCTGAACCTCTCATATTAGTCCCAAAGGACATCTCTTCTGCTGCCATGTTAGCTACAGCTTCTATATCTTGGTCACTGTAACTTCCTTTTGATAATTCTTCTGAGGCATTTTTAGCAATTTTAGCTCTTGCTGGTCTAGCCCCCACAATAATCTTCCACTGATTATCGATACTTGAAACCGCTACATTTAATATAGGATAGTCACTTATAGCGTTTCTTAAATTTCCATAGGAAGCCTTTCTTCCGTTTTTCTTTATAAATATTCTTGTTAAAATATCCTTTTCGTAAGGCTTGTCCAAAAACTTTTCCAGAGGCATTCTTCCAGCCTTATACAATTCAACTTCAGTATCTAGAGCTAATAATGCTGTTATAAAATCGGAAAATCCATACTTAGAATAAACGGTAGCACCAACTGTAACTATGTTTCTAAATTGTACTCCTATTATATTGCTTATGGATTTAGGTAATAGTCCATTAAAATATTCATTTAAAACAAGGTTAATTTCAATATCTCTAAAGGTTGTCATTGCACCTATCTCGATATATTCGTCTTCTTCCTTTATGTAATTTAAATTAAGCTTTGAGAGCTCCACTGCCGTACCGATTCTTTTAGAACCCATTCTTAAAAAAGCACAGCCACCAAGCACAGTATTATTTTTTCTTTCCATTAATAGGCTATATGCTTCCTCAAGTGTTTCTGGTTGTATTAAATTAAGTAATGTAAACACTATTATTCCTCCTTACAAGCTATCAAAATTTCTACAAACCTATAGGGTTTCCGAGTTAAAATTCAACATATTACACAGTATAAGTTAAATTTTTGCCCTGAAACCCTATTCTATATTATACACTCTATTCTCTAGTTTAGGCTACGCTTTCTCCTGATTTTTCTGGTACTTCTACCTTATCCTTAGGTAAAATTACATTTAATAGAATAGCTAAGCCTCCAGATACAACTACCCCTGATCCCCCTAAAACCATTTTTAAACCTTGAGGGAAGTGAGCTAATACATCTGGTACTGCACTAATTCCAAATCCTAAGCCTAGTGCAACTGCTATGATTGTCCCATTTCTTCCTTGAAGTGGTTCCGAAGTTATTTGGTTTATACCACCTACAACCATCATAGCAAACATTACTACAGCAGCTCCTCCAAGAACACTTTGAGGCATTAAAGCTATAACTGCTCCAAACTTAGGGAATAAACCTGCAAGTATTAAAAATGCTGTTCCTGTTGCAATACAAAATCTATTTACAACACCAGTCATAGAAATAATACCTACATTTTGACCATAGGATGTATTTGGTAATACATTAAATAATGCCGCAAGAATACTTCCAAAACCGTCCTGTATTATGGCCCCTGAAAATTCTCTATCAGTTGCTTGACGTTTAGTTGTAAGAGTAATTCCAGATACATTACCTACTGTTTCAACAGAAGAAACTATATACATAAGCATTATTGCAAATATAGCATCTGCATGAAATTCTATACCGTATTTAAGTGGCATAGGAAATGAAACCCAAGAAGCATTTGCTACTGCTGCAAAGCTTATTTTTCCCATTGGAATTGCTACAATATATCCTACTATAAGTCCTATAAGTATAGCTGACATACTAGTTATACCTTTTGTAAAATGTTTAAAAAATAAAATAGTAATTAAAACAATAAATCCTAAAGCTAAATTCTGAAATGATCCAAAATCTTTAGCACCAGCACCACCAGCAAAGTATTTCATCCCTGTTGGAATTAATCCTAAACCTATTGATAAAAGCACTGTTCCTGTAACAAGTGGCGGAAAAAACTTTCTTATATGTTTTACTATAAGTCCTAATACTATTTGAAATAATCCACCTACTATCGCTGCTCCAAAAATACCTGGAAGTCCATATTTACCTCCAATAGATAAACATACCGCTAAAAATCCAAAGCTTGTACCCATAACAATAGGAAGTCTAGCTCCAATTGGTCCTATTGGATAACACTGAATTAAAGAGTTTACACCAGCTATAAGCATTGCACATTGAATTAAAAAGGTTTTTTGTTCAACAGGCAATTTTAATGCATTAGAAATAATTATTAGAGGTGTTACATTTCCAACAAACATCGCAAGAACGTGTTGTAGTCCTAACGGAATTGCTGTTCCGAGGGATGGTCTTCCATCAAGTTGATAAATTAGTGATTTCTTGTCTCCATTCATTATATACTCTCCTTTTACCCGAAAATATGATATTATTCGTGTTTTTAACTAATATATGTATATTATACAACATAACACTATAAAAAGTCGAACATTTTCTTGTTATTTTTACATTTTTCTTGTAACATAACGAATGTTGTAACTTAAATTGATACAAAATGACAAACTCAAACAAAAATTACTTCCATATTTCTCACAATAACGAACATTTAATCTCGTAGTTTATATACACATTCGGAGACTACATGCAATATCTACACTTGTATTAAAAAGATGTTACCATCTACATAGCAACATCTTTTAAACATCAAAGCAATTTATATAGTTTTAAGATACTTATTATACTCTAAACAAACATATTTATAAGTAATACTCCCGCCAATCCCATAACAGAGATTATAGTTTCAAGAACTGACCAGGATGCTAATGTTTCTCCAAGACTTAGATTAAAGTATTCTTTAAATATCCAAAATCCTGGATCATTAACATGTGAGAATATAACACTTCCTGCACCTGTAGCGAGTACCATTAGTGCTGGGTTAGCATGAGTAGTAGCAATTATAGGAAGAACGATTCCGGATGTAGTCATTGCTGCAACAGTTGCTGACCCTAAAGATAAACGAAGAATAGCCGCGACAAGCCATGCTAAAAGTAATGGCGACATAGTAGATCCAGCCATTATAGCTGCTATATATTTACCTACTCCACTGTCGATTAAGACCTGTTTGAAGGCTCCACCTCCACCAATAATTAGAAGTATCATAGCAATACCACTTATTGATTCAGCAATTATATTCATAACATCAGTCATCTTATGTCCTCTATTTACTCCTAGAGTGAATACTGCAATTATAACTGAGATAAACATTGCCATAACTGGGTCTCCGATAAACTCAAAAGTGTGTCTAATTCCTGATGTCTTAGGAAGTGTCATTTCACACACTGCTGCAAGCGCCATCAAAATCACTGGAACTAAAGCAGTGAATACACTTGTTCCAAAACTCGGCATTTCTTCATTTTTAAATATCTTAGGATTAAATAAACCTTTTGGTGGTTCATGTTCAAATCTCTTTAAAAATTTTGAAAATATAGGTCCAGCTACTATTGCTGTAGGTATTCCTATAATAATTCCATAAATTAAAGTCATACTTATGTTTGCACCATATACAACTGCTATCGCTGTCGGACCAGGGTGTGGTGGTAAAAATGCATGAGTAACAGAAAGTGCCGCTGCCATAGGTACTCCTACATATAAAAGCGGAAGTTCTGTTGAGGCTGCAATAGTAAACACTAACGGAATTAAAAGAACGAAGCCTACTTCATAGAACATAGCAATTCCCACTACAAATCCAGTAATAACAACTGCCCATTGAATATTTTTCTTTCCAAACTTATCTATTAAAGTTGTGGCAATTCTTTGAGCGGCACCAGTGTCCGCAATAAGCTTACCAAGCATAGCTCCAAAACCCAGAACTAGAGAAAGATAACCTAAGGTTCCTCCCATACCGTTTTGTATAGACTTAACTACATTTAAAGCTGGCATTCCTTCTGCAACACCAACAACTAGTGAAACCAGTATTAAGGATATAAAACCATTAACTTTAAAACCTAACATTAACAATAATAATAACGCAACACCAATTGCAACAATCAATAACGGCATATTTTTTTCCTCCTAAAACATTTTATTTTTTGTAGTAAATATTATTTGCATACTATAATTCTAGTTAATACTTTAACAAACTAAATCGTTTAAATTTCACATATATAGATGAATTCTGACTTTTTAAACTATAATACATTATATAACTTCAGCATTATTTTATCCCTCTGGATATATCAACACTAAATAATAGCGTAGTGATATATCCAGATTATAATTTATATTGCTATATAGATTTTTACTCCATATATCCACCCTTCATAGGTGATGTTGCTCTTTTAGTATAAATACTCAAAACACCTTTGGTATATTTGGGTTGTGGTTTTACCCACTTTTCTTTTCTAACTTTTAACGCTTCTTCTATTTCTTCTACACTTCTTTCTTCACCATTTACTCCTATAACATCAAGCTTTCTAGCCGGTATGTCTATTTTTATAAGATCGCCTTCTTCAACTAAAGCTATCGGACCACCTTCACTTGCTTCTGGTGAAACGTGTCCTATTGCAGGTCCTCTAGTTGCTCCCGAGAATCTTCCATCTGTAATTAGTGCTACTGACTCTATTAGTTCTGAATCTGATGCTATTGCTTCAGTAGTATAGAACATTTCTGGCATACCTGACCCCTTAGGTCCTTCATATCTAATAAATACTGCATCTCCAGGATTCACCACCCTTTTTAGTACTGCATTTAGAGCATCCTCTTCACAGTCAAAAACTTTGGCTTTTAATACAACCTGTCTTAATTTTTTAGATACAGCTGAATGTTTTACCACTGCACCCTCTGGGGCTAAATTTCCCTTAAGAATTGCTATAGCACCCTGTGCTTGTATAGGATTTTCTTTAGTCTTTATTACATCTTCCTTTTTAACTCCAAGAGCTTCTAGGAATTTACTACTTCTTTCATAATAATCGCTTTGCTTTAATTCCTGTAAATTTTCACCTAAGGTTTTACCTGTAACAGTAAGAACATCTAAATGTAAAAACTCTTTAATTTC
The DNA here is from genome assembly GCF_001623875.1 of Clostridium magnum DSM 2767. Classification (GTDB taxonomy): domain Bacteria; phylum Bacillota; class Clostridia; order Clostridiales; family Clostridiaceae; genus Clostridium_AM; species Clostridium_AM magnum. The sequence continues at coordinate 510,594 of NZ_LWAE01000003.1, forward strand.
CTCCATTATTGCAGGAACTCCACCGGCATACCAAAAATATGCTCCAGGATAAAATCCACTTGGTCTTATATTTAAAATGTATGGAATTTCTCTATGTATCTCATCAAATAGTTTCGGTTCTATTTCTATTCCTAACTCATGAGCAATAGCTGGTATATGGAGTAAACTGTTACTTGAACCAGCAATAGCTGCATGTACCATTATTGCATTTTCAAAGGCCTTTTTAGTCATTATTTCTGATGGTTTAATATTTTTCTCTACAAGCTTAAGCGCATACTCTCCGGCACGTCTTGCTGCTATTCTAAGCTCATCCAAAGTAGCTGGAATCAACGCTGTTCCTGGAAGTGCAATACCTAAAGCTTCAGCCATTACCTGCATTGTTGAAGCAGTTCCCATAAATGAGCAAGCTCCACAACTTGGACATGCATTATGTTTGTAATAAGTTAACTCCTCTTTTGTTATTTCCCCTTTCTCATGTTGAGCATAATATTTTCCAATTTGCTCTAGCGTAAGCATATCAGGACCAGCATTCATAATTCCACCTGGTACTAGTACTGCTGGCATATCCAGTCTAGCAATAGCCATCAGATGGGCTGGCATAGACTTATCGCAACTTGCCATAAACACTCCTGCATCAAAAGGAGTAGCTTGTACATGTATTTCGATCATATTTGCCATCATTTCTCTAGAAAGAAGTGAATAATTCATTCCATCATGTCCTTGTGATTCACCATCACATATATCAGTAACAAAATATTTAGCAGCTTTACCACCCTTTTCAGTTACCCCTTGAAAGGCTTCCTCTACTAAAACATCCAGATGAGCACTACCTGGATGGCTGTGTCCAAAACTGCTTTCTACTATTATTTGTGGTTTTTCCAAATCCTCTATCTTCCATCCTGATCCTAGTCTTAGAGAATCAAGCTCCGGAGCCTTTTCTCTTAATTCTTGACTTCTTAACATTTAATAATCACCTCATCATTTTACTTGTATTACATCTGCCGAATATTTTTTATTGAATTTCATTTCAGTATGTGTTTCATCGTTGCCAAAGTTGTATTACAACCTTATATATATAGTACTATGAAAACGATTCGTGGTCAACACCTTTTTTTGATAAATCACTATAATTTTAATATGCAAAATGTGTTAAGTCACATAAATTAGCTAGTTTATCTAGTTTTTATTGTACACCATTATACACTTCTAATTTCTTATACGCCTCCGGAACTTGTATTACAATTCGCTCGTATTAGAAAAACAGATGATTTATGACTAATATTTATTTTTTCAATATGCAAAAAAATTTCAGCATACCAAAACACCCTTGTAATACAACTGTATCACAAGGGTGTTTCATTTACTGATTTATTATAGTCTTTATTTATATCTCATCTCTTTTATATCTTTTATAGTTCTTTCTAAATGTCTTACCATATAAATATCTGCTAGTTCGGAGTCCCTATTTTTTATAGCATCTAAAATAAGCTTATGTTCACTAAGCCCACCAGAAGGTCCTAGTGTTTTATATAACTCCCTTTGGTGATATTCTAGTAAATTTCTCAATATTTCATTCACCTTTATAATTAAAGAATTACCACTTCCCTCTGCAATTTTCATGTGGAAATTTAAATCTTCTTCCGTAAACTTTTTAATATCCTGTCTCCAATCAAGCATTCTTTCGTAGCTTTCTTCAATTTCCTTTAGCGTATCACCATTACACTTTTCAGCACACATTCTAGCAGTTTTCGGCTCTGTGATAAGTCTAAATTCAAGAATATCTAAATAATTATCTTTATCTAGCGTTATCATGGGTATTAAGCTATTTAGATAGATAGATGGTTTTAAATCATTAACAAAGGTACCTTCTCCCTGTCGTTTACTTATGATATTTAAAGTAGCTAATTTCTCTATAGCCTCTCTTACAGACACTCTACTAACATTTAATTCTTTAGATAGTTGCGGCTCTGACATAATCTTTTCACCAGGTTTCCATTCGCCATTAAATATTTTCTCCTGTATTGTTTTAAAAACTATATCACTTGTTTTAAACTCTTTCATACATCATTCTCCCGATCAATCTATATTGATTCTTAATTACTTAAGATGTTCTAATACATTATACCTAAAATAACAAAAATTAAAAAGACATATAGCGATTTAATACAAGCTGAGTTGCAAGTATTAATCACACTATATGTCTTTTTACATGTATATTTCCATTTGTATACCTCTATCTTTGCACACTTCCAGAAACGTTACCCTTTACAATTTCATTTACTTCACTTTCCATAACTAAATTAGCATCTCCATCCACAGTATGTTTCAAAACTCCAGCAGCTACGCCAAATTCTAAAGCATCTTTATGATTTTCTCCCTGTACTAATTTATATATTAATCCTGCCGCAAAGGCATCTCCAGCCCCAACTCTATCCTGAATAGTAAAATCATACTTCTTCGACTGATATATTTCATTTCCATCATAAATAAAAGCCGATAAAGCATTGTGGCTAGCAGAATAATTCTCTCTTAAAGTTGATACCATATATTTAATATTAAATTTATCTCTCATTTTACTAAATACATTCGCAAATCTCTCAAGATCCACTTCTTCTTTTGTAAAATCAGCCACCTTGTATTCTCCCGTTTCTCCTTCTACACCGCTTAGCCATCCAAAGCAAACATCCACATTTTGCAGTAAATTAGGCATTACTTTTTCAAATTTTTCGTAGCTCCAAAGTTGTTTTCTATAGTTTAAATCTAAGCTTATAGGCACATCATACTTTTTAGCTGCTTCAGCAGCTTTTTCCACAAGCTTTATACAACTCTCTCCCAAAGCCGGTGTGATTCCCGAAAAGTGAAACCAGTCAGCATCCTTGAATATTTCATCAAAGTCTATTTTATCTACATCAACTTGAGTTATTGCCGAATTTGCTCTATCATAAATAACTTTGGATGATCTTACAGAATTACCCTTCTCAAAGTAGTATATTCCTAGTCTGTCTCCATCCCTAACTACATAATCTGTATTTACTCCATATCTATTTAGATAATTAAGAGCGCTCTTCCCAATTAAATTATCAGGCACTTGAGACACAAAATAAGATTTCACTCCCCAGTTTCCTAAGGATACAGCAACATTTGCCTCTGCCCCACCATATACTATATCAAAAGATTCCGCTTGGGTGAATCTTTTGTATCCTGGCGTAGACAGCCTAAGCAATAATTCACCCATAGTTACTACTTTCTTCGCCATCAAAGTCTCCTCCTAAAGTTATTTACTTCTAGCTTCTTTTACTTTTGCAACAAATTGATTTGCAATTTCACTTATGGACTCATAGTCTCCAGTTGCAGCTCCTGCAGTAAGCTTTCCACCAACTCCAACTGCAATACATCCATTCTTAATCCATTGATCCACATTTTCTAGACTAACTCCGCCAGTTGGCATAATAGGAGCCTGCGGAAGAGGTGCTTTTACATCTTTTACGAAACTTGGACCAAAGGCACTTCCCGGAAAAACTTTTATAATATCTGCACCAGCTTCCATAGCTCTTATCATTTCTGTTATTGTCATACATCCAGGCATATATGGAATTTGATATCTATTACAAAGTTTAGCTGTTTCCAAATCAAATCCCGGGCTTACAATATATTGAGCCCCCGCAAGTATTGCTATTCTTGCAGTCTCACTATCAAGCACAGTCCCCGCTCCAACTATTAACTCTTCTTTAGCAAACTTTTCTTTTAAAGAACTTATTACCTTGTCTGCACCAGGTACCGTAAAAGTAACTTCTATAGCTGGTATTCCACCTTCTATACAAGCCTTAGAGATCTTCTCTGCCTTTTCCGCATTTTCAGCTCTAACCACAGCGACTACCCCAACTTCTTCAATTCTTCTTAATGTTTCTAACTTTTCAATCATAATCGCCCCTCCTAGTATATGATTACTTTTCAAATAGAACCTATACATATTAATTTAGATTACACTATACTTTTTCTCACCATTTTAGTTGTATTACAACTACACTTATAGACTACTATGAAACCGATTCATAGTCAATACTTTTTTGGTGCCGAAGAATAAATTTTATATTTCAAAATGTTCCAACCATCTATTTAAGCCATATAAAGCTAATTTCCATTGAAGTTTACTACTGCAAATTTTCTTATACACTCTTCCTGGCTTGTATTACAATTCACTTGTATATTATTATGGTAGTTGATTTATAGTTGATGTTTATTTCCTATATATAAAAAAAGTTTCATACAACAAAACACCCCTATAATACAATTAGTACTATAAGGGTGCCCTAACTCAATAATAATTTTTAATCCTTACCGCAAATCCCACATAATAAGATTTTTCACTTTTACTCTTCCACCCCTAGCAAATAGTTTAATTCCTTTACTATTCTCATCAGGAAAAACTCTAGCAGAAAACACCTCTTCCCCATCATTTATAAAGACTTCTATAGAAGACCTATCCATAAAGATATTTAATTTCAGTATTTTTCTATCTTCAAGCTGGCATCGTCTTACACCGCTAAGTGCTCTTCCACTTTTTTCTCTATTGAACTCAAACTTTTTACTTTCTCTATTATAAAAAAGAACTGTTTCTTCACTGCCATCTTCTGAGGTCCTCAATTTTACACCATACTCAGCTGCATCTTCTACCTGAAACTCTATCAATAGCTCTAAGACATCACCATTTATATTCTCTAATTCTATAACGTCGTTATCTATTGTAATATCCTGATAGAACATTTCATTCTTACGTAGACTCTTAAACTCTTCTACTGGCTTTTGGTATATTTTATCGCCTACTAACTCTAATACTCTAGATATAGTCATTGTATGGATCCACCCATGCTCCGTAGTCGGGTGATTTTCTTCTTCTGGAAGTCCCATCCATGCTATTAGTATTCTTCTACCCTTATTGTCAAGGGTTGTTTGTGGTGCATAGAACTCAAACCCTCTATCTAGTTCAGTAAATTCACCATGTATTAGCCTTCCTGAATCATAATTTAGTTTTCCCACAAAGTAACCTGATTGATATATATTATTATATAAATCTCCTTTTGACTCTAAACCCTGAGGAGATGCTATAAGTATATCTTTACCCTTCAAACTGAACAAATCAGGACACTCCCACATGTATCCAAAGTAGCCTAAGTCATTTAAACTGGATCCAGCAGTGTCCCCTACTAATGACCAGTCTTTTAAATCTACGGATTTAAACAAGAGAACTTTTCCCTCATTATTTATAGTTTGAGCACCTATAACCATATACCATATTTCATCCTTTTTCCAAACCTTAGGATCTCTGAAGTGTCTTGTATATCCTTCTGGTTGATTATAGATTACAGGATTATTTTCATACTTTTTAAAGTTAACACCATCTTCACTTGTTACAAGACATTGATAGGTTTCCCTATTTCCATTTTCATCTTTGACATTTCCCGTGTAAATTAAAGTTAATACACCATTATCATTAATTCCGCTTCCAGAATAGCATCCATGTGTCTCATACCATTCACTAGGCGCAAGTGCTATAGGGCACTCCACCCAGTTAACTAAGTCCTTACTTTTAACATGGGCCCAGTATTTTAAACCATGTTTAGTACCAAAAGGGTGAAACTGGTAAAATAAATGATATTCATCATTTATTTGCACAAAGCCATTTGGATCATTTAAAAGCCCTACAGGAGGCATAATGTGATATTTTAACCTATAATAATCACTTTCTACTAATTCTTTTGTTTCCTCTATTCTATCATAAGCTTTTTTTAATAATTCTTCATTCTTGTTCATAATATCACCATCTCTTTTGTACTATACGTATATTAGCATTTTTCTACTTCATCTAAGGTAGGAAGTGCAGCTATGGCCCCAAGTTTAGTACATACAATTGCACCTACTTTATTACCAAAGGCAACAATTTCTTTAAGTTTTTGAAAATCACCTAATATATTCTTAGCTTCTTCTTGCTGTGCTATTTTATAAAGCACAGCACCTACAAAAGCATCTCCTGCCCCTGTAGAATCTATTGATTTTATCTTTATACTACCAATAGTATCTATATTAGTTCCATTAGAAATTAAAGTTCCATCTTTCCCCAAGGTTACAGCTATAACCTTTGCCCCGAGCTTATGAAATATTTTTATTCCTTCTTCCAAGCTTTCTTTTCCTGATATTATTTTTATTTCTTCATCACTAACTTTTACAAAATCTGCGTATTTTAAACACTTCTTAGATATAGATACAAATTCCTCTAATCTATTTTTCCATAAATCCACTCTATAATTAGGGTCAAAGGAAATAAAAGTCCCCTTTTCTTTTGTTTTTTCCATTACTTCTAAATAAGTAACTTTTGATGGACCTCCAAGAAGTGCGGTAGCAGACCCAAAATGAATTATCTTAGAGGAGTACACTTTTTCTTTGTCTAACTCCTTATAAGTTAATAATTCATCCGCTCCTCTATTAAATATAAAATCCCTTTCTCCATCTGACTTTAATGAAACAAAGGCAAGAGTTGTATTTGAGTTATTATCTAATACAAGCATGCTTGTGTCCACTCCTACAGAGTCTAAAGTGTTTTTTAGAAATACTCCAAAGTGATCATTACCAACCTTTCCGGCAAAGGAAGCATGTCCACCCAACTTAGATATTGCTGCTGTAACATTAGCCGGTGCACCTCCCGCCTTTTTTATAAAGTTTGTTCCCTCAGTTAAACTAGAATTTACATCTGAACAGATAAAATCAATTAATAATTCACCTACGCATAATATGTTATTAGACATTATATTCTCCTTCCTAAGTTATACTTAAAGTTTTACTATTTAATGTAACTAAGGCTTCAGTTGAACAAAAGTCTATCTGAAGCCACTAGTTATCTTTTTTTAATGTTATTCTTAATTTACTAAATCACACCTGAATTTCTTCTCTAAACACTCCCATCTGATTCAATTTTACTTTTACACTTCTAATAATAGTAATTTATCTTTTAAACTAACCTGCCCAACCCTTAATTCTTTTACAGCTTTAAACCTATCAGAGTTAGTTATAACTATAGGAGTTATAGTTGAAGAAGCCTTTTCTCTTAAAATTTCCAAATCTACTTCTAGCAATTTATCTCCAGCCTTTACTATATCCCCACTCTTTACAAAGGCTTTAAAGCCTTCTCCATTCATTTTTACTGAGTCTATGCCAACGTGAATTAGAATCTCAGCTCCTGAATCTGTTTGAATAGCAACTGCATGCTTTGTTTCAAATACTAAGGATATTTTTCCGTCAGCTGGTGCCACAACTACTCCATCTTCTGGATCTATTGCAATACCATCCCCAAGTAATTTATTAGCAAAAGTTTTATCTGGTACTTCTTTTAGCAGCATTGCCTTTCCCTTCATAGGAGCTAACACTATATCATTTTCCATTATATCACATTTTAGCGAATCTGAAGAAACTTCTTTATTAGTGTCTGTATCATTATCAGCCTCTACTTCTTCAATTTCATCTTTAAATCCTAGTAAAAATGTTGCTATAAATGCACCCCCAAACGCTATAGCAAAACCTACTATATAGTTAACCATTGATCCTTGCTTAACAATAGCTATACCAGGGATACCTGTAACTCCAACAGCTGTCATTGCAACTTTAGTTAAAACTATATAACCTCCACCTAACGCACCACCAATTGCAGCTGCGATAAATGGTTTCATTAATCTTAAGTTTACACCGAAGATAGCCGCTTCAGTTATTCCAAGTAGACATGATAAAGCAGCAGGAGCAGCTATTGATTTTAATTTTTTGTTTTTTGTCTTTAAGTATACGGCCAAAGCTGCACCACCTTGTGCCACATTTGCCATAGACCAAATTGGTAATAAGAAGTTTTTACCTATAGCTGGGTTTGAAAGAAGTCCAGCTTCTATTGCATGGAAGCTGTGATGCATTCCAGTGATAACGATTGTTGAATATAATCCACCAAATATAATTCCAGCAAAAACTCCAGCACCATTATATAAAGCTTGTAATCCAAAAGAGATTCCATCCCCTATAATTCTCCCTACAGGACCTATTACTAATAACGAAATAAACGCAGTACTCATTAATGTTAAAAATGGGGTAACAATTATATCAATGACATTCGGAACAATTCTTCTTAATCCTCTTTCTATATATCCCATTACCCAAACAGCAATTAAAATAGGAAGAACTGTTCCTTGATAACCAACCATACTTACATTTAGTCCCAAAACAGTTATTGTATTTTTAACACCTTCACCTAATGTCCATGCATTTTGTAGTGCTGGATGAATTAATATACCACCTAAGGCTGCTGCCAGAAATGGATTTACTCCAAATTCTTTGGCTGCACTAAATGCGATTAGTATTGGCAAAAATACAAAGGCTGCATTAGAAAACATATCCAAAAGGGTATATATTCCACTTTTATTATTTACCCAACCAAAGGTGCTGCACATTCCCAATAGTCCCATTAGAAGACCGCTGGCAACTATTGCAGGAATGATTGGTACAAATATATTAGATAACATTCTTGCAAATCTTTGAAAAGGATTCATATTCTTCATTGCTGCTTTTTTAGCCTCATTTAAATCTGTTTGTGCGATTTTTGTATTCTGAGTAAGTGCCTTAAACACCTTATTAACTGCACCTTGCCCAATAATAATTTGAAGCTGACCTGCTGTTGAAAAAACTCCTTTTACTTCGTTCATTCTATCTAATTCTTTTTGATTTACTCTCTTTTCATCTCTAACTACAAAACGTAATCTTGTGGCACAATGTGTAGCACTTTCAACATTTTCTTCTCCACCAACTAATTGTAATATTTTTTGGGCTACTTTGTTATAGTCCATAAATTTCTCCTCCTTAAAAATAAGTTTTAAAGTTATATAAAAAAACCCAAACTGATGAGTATACATTTTGTTAATAGAGTCTATTTATCCTTAGTTAAATATTCCATAAAGCAACGAATATTTAACCACATAACTCTATTAACTTAAACATATAATTCTCTCAATTTAGGTTTTGCCTGCAAAAGCAGTAACAATCCTGTATTAAGTTCTAAATATATATAATAAAAGTTTAATTTCAATAAGTTTTATTATCAGTTATTTCTTCAAACTAGACATAACTCTTTGCAAGTGAAGACTTAAATATACTATTTCTCCATCTCTTATTGTATAATCATAGTTGTCTTGAATATAAGTTTTAATCTTTAATGCACATTTGTAAACATCTTTATAATCTTCTTTAATTAATTTAAGAAAAGGTGCCTCATCTTCTGTCAATTGTTTTTGAGATATTATCCTTTGTGCAAAATACTTTAGGTGAGTTATAAGTCTGTCATAGGACAAATCATCCTCATCAAATTCTATAATAAAGTAGTACTTTATTATATTTAACACATCTTGGATTATTGTAGTTATGTTCATTGTATTGGGCATAATCTCTCCAATAGATCCATTGATTAAATGAAGTGCTATAAAACCAGCCTCATCCTCTTTAAGCTTTACACCTAGTTCTTTTTCTATAAATTCAATAGCCCAAAGTCCTACCTCATATTCTTTTTTGTGTATTCTTTGTATTTCCCAAAGAAGATTATTTTCAATTCGTATACCTGCAAGAGCTCTCTTTATTGCAAAAGCTAAATGGTCCGTTAATGCAACATATATATGATCATCAAACTCAACATCCAGCATTTGCTTTGCATAACTTATTATCTTTTCAGAGACTTGCACATACTCCAAAGGTATTTCATTTATTAATCTTTGAAACTTTAAATTTTCATTCTTATTTTGAATTAAAAACACCTTCTGTATTTGTGCTTCATCAATTTCTTCTCCAATCTTTTTCTTAAATGCAATACCTCGTCCCATTATAACCTTTTCAAGCCCTGTTTCTTCGTCTATAGTGGTTACTACATTATTATTTAGTATTTTTTCAATTTTCATTTGTATCACTCCAAGGTTATTATAAACTTTTTTAATTAATATTCAACTTTCTAAATTTATATTTTTACTTTGTTAGTAAAAAATTTTAATGTACTAGCTTATAAAAGTAACAATTAACCAAAAAAACCCAAATTAAAATAAAACCATAAAAAGTTTATCTTAATTTAGGTTTTGCCTGCATTATCAGTAACAATCCTGTTATATAAAATTATTGTTTCTATAGTCCTATGTTAACAGTTTCATAAAAACTTGTCAAGTTAAATATAATATCAAGCTATACATATTTTTATTCGAAGCTTTTTCCCTAATTCACTACTAATCCTTTCAATGTTTCATAGGTGTGAAGGATTAGTAGTGTTACTTTTTTAAATTCTTTTAGCTAAAAATCAATTTATATTAAGAACTACCTTGTAAAAAACTAATAATGTACTCTAACTAACCAAAATTTTATGTTTTTGTCACTCCATCCAAGATCCCATGGAACCTTATTTCTGTCTGTATTATGACAACTTACTAAAGAATAACCTTTGGAATCGGCGCCGGTTACAACTGAAATATGGGTAATATCGCCTTTCTTCTCGTAAGCTACAAAATCTCCTGGCAATAGCTTGTAAGATGCTTTATATACTTTCTCATAGCTTCCAGCTGCAATAACTGATGCTCTACCACTATTAATCATATAATCCTTGAATCCATCTGCATTTAACCAAGATCTTGTTGCACCATTTCTATCATAATTCCAAGCAGAATTCTTTTTAAACTTAGCTCCTTCAAACAAAATCTGAGATGCAAAATTTGCGCAATCTCCACCCTGTGGATTATAATCTCTATATTTTTTATTATACTTAAATCCATATTTTTCTTCACTTGCAGTTCCACAATATTGTTCAGCATATTCTGCTGCGTTTAATCTTCTTTGGTTTATACCTGAAAAGTCTCTAGGAGTCTGGGCTAACATGTATTGTTTCATAGAATCTACTTTTAAGTTATCTAAGTTTAAAGAATCTGCAAAAGGATCTTTATACCATTCCTTATTGATTATCCACATACCATCTTTGTTTACAATTCTCACTATATGAGATGTTCCAATTCTAGATATATTTATTATGTCTGGAGTATCTTCATACGCATATTTATACTCTGTTGAACAGATTAGGTTAACTGAGTATTTATCATCACTTCCTCTAATACTTCTAATTACCACCTGAGGGGTAATATCAATAAATTTTACTCCTTGCTTTTCACCCCAGTTCTGAATATATTTCATTTTTCTTTCTTCATATTGAAAAGCCCATGTTCCATATTTAGTATTTTTATCATAAATGGATTCTATAAATTCTAAATCTCCATTTACTAATGCTTTATTTCTATTCTCGAATATTTGTTTTATCGAATTAGAAACTTCCTCCTTAGAATCTAAAGTACTACTTAATACTCTGTTAGGTTGATATCCATTCATAAATAAAATTAAAACTACTATTATTATGGGCCTTATTTTAATTTTAAAAATTTCTTCTCTTGGAGAAAAATTCATAGTGCATTACTCCTCGTATAATAAGTTTATAGCAGTTATTTACTGCCTATAAACTTATTTATTTTTTATATTTTGTATAGATTAAGAAAGCATCTCAATTTTTCTAGTGGGGATTCTCCCAATTCAGTATTGCTGATTCTTATACTTTCCGATCTATACTGTTTTAACCTACTATTTATTAAAGGATTTTCTAATGCTAAAATAGTCATAACGGAACTTTAGCGAAGGTTACTGCTGTATTCCTCCTGCAAAACACATTGTGTTATTGCCTGTAAAGCTTGCAGCCTGACCAAAGTATCATATTCTGCTTACACAAATGTTGCATCTCCTTTCGCAGCCACCAGCAAGGTTTTGCGTCTGGATGAATGCTAATTACGCGAGGTTGCAGTTAGTACTTTGGATTAGGATAATCCTTTCTAATTTCCTCATTATTTTTGAAAGGTGGTGATTTCATGAAGAAATTAGATTACTTATCAACTCTATTTGTTGGTATCGATATTGGTGCGAGACAAAATGTTGTCTCTGCTATTAATTTTGAACAGGAATTCTTGATTAAGATGAAACCTGTTCCTAATACGCAATTTGGTGCAGAGCAACTTGAATCCATGCTTGTTAAGGTTTTAGAAAACAATACTTTTAAAGCTGTTATAATCGGCTTAGAATCTACTTCCTTTTATGGAGTACATATAGCCAATTTTTTATCTGCTAGTGAAAAACTTATGACTTACAAACCTTATGTTTACTGCTTGAATCCTAAGGAAGTTGCTAACTACAAAGAATCCTTTAATTCTCTTGATAAAAATGATGGCATTGACTCTTTTGTTATTGCTGACTTTGCAAGAGTTGGCAGAATTCATATTGAACCTTGGCGTGGTTCTCAATATCTTGCTCTGCAAAGACTTACAAGGCACAGACTTCATATTGTTGAATGCTTAACTAGAGAAAAAACTTACATGTTATCCAATGTATTTCTTAAGTTCAGCGAATTTGCATTATTACAGGGAGAAGATCATCCTTTTTCTAATAAATACGGTGCTACCGCATCTTCAATACTTACTGAATTTCTATCTTCCGAAGATATTGCAAATACATCAATTGAAGAACTTGTTGACTTCGTCAATAGAAAAAGTCGGAAAAGGATTTCTAATCCTCAGATGACTGCTGAAATTTTGCAGCAAGCTGCACGTAATTCATACCGTCTTGATAAATGTTTGTATGAGCCATTAACAACCTCTATTGCTTGTTCTTTCAACTGTATTCAGGCTTTTGATAAAGAACTTAAAGGTATTAACAAAGCCATTGAAAAAGCTGTTATGGGAATGAATCCTGTGGAATACAAAATATTAATGTCTATTCCTGGTTTTGGCCCTGTTTACTCCAGTGGCATTCTTGCTGAATTAGGAAGTGTGCATGCATTTCCTAGTAATGATGCTATTGCTAAATACGCTGGCATCGTGTGGAAAGAAAATCAATCTGGAGGTTTTAAAGCTGAAAATACACCTATGAACAAAGCTGGTAACCGTTATTTACGCTATTATCTCATAGAAGCTGCAGGAAGTGTTGTTTGCCATATTCCTGAATATCAAGAGTTCTATCAGAAGAAATTTGCTGAAGTAACTACACATCAGCACAAACGAGCACTCGCGCTAACATCTCGTAAACTTATTCGTATGATTTTTGGATTGCTGGCTAAAAATCAGCTCTACTCTTCAAATAGAGTAGATTAATCTATATAAATTATACGAACATACTTTCTCATTGGACTGTATGTTTATTAAGGTTACCCATTTTTAAAGAAATCATTTGATTTTCTTTTCATTTTGTTCTTGACATATTACCAAATTGCTTTAATATAATCACAATTATTTATTTTGTTTATTTATCTCAATGCATCATCAATTTTTTTTATATAATCTTTCCCTTCAATCTCTTCTGAAGGTACCCCATCATACCACGTACTTAAGTTACTTTTTTTATTTCCAAAGTATCTAGCTTTCAAAATGATTTCAGGTCTATATTCAAAGTGTAAAATATCAAAATGGCTCCATTTTCCCCCCCAAACAAAATTATTTTTCTCAAATGCTTCTACGATTTCCTTTGGGTAAGAGGCTAACCTTTTTTGTCCTTCTTCCTGAGATGCCCATTTCCAATAATCTCTTTTATCCCTTGCTAAATCAATAGCTATACCAAAAGAATGGGGACTAAGACGATTTGTGCCTGATATCAAACGATAATTAAAAGTTCCGCTGCAAGGAAACAGGCATGAGCTAACATTCTGTTTTTTCTGTGCAACTAGTATAATCTCTTTAATTGCACTATCCAAACACTCTGCTGCTTTATTGCTGCCATTAAATTGAAAACTTCTGTACACCAAATTAACATTTTTAAGTTTAGATTCTATTTGTTTCTGAGATTCACCATATACTTCTTTCAATATACCGTATACTCTAAAACGTCCAGGGTCACAATTTTTATCCATCAATTTAGAGATAGGTTCTAGGGGATATTTTTGCTCCATCATATCTTGTAAATCTGGATTTTCTAATTTTTGTTCAAAACTTTTGGCTTTTTTATCATCATAAAGAATCTTTTTACCTGATCTCATTACTAAATATACAGTTCCATCTCCTTTATGTTCTATACCAGTAATATACTCAGGATAAGCCATAATCAAGCATAAGAAATCCTGTTTCATCGTCGTCTCATAGGTATCAGAACTTTCATATGCAGAAGTACTATTATCTAAAGCTCTTGCTGTATACCCTAAATTGACACATAAAAATGTTATTAAAAACCAAGTAAATATTTTTTTCATAATTAGTTCACCTTTTTCAACAAACTTATTTTCCCTTCAGATTAAAACTCTCACAATTATATATTTGCCAATTACTCGCATTGTATGTATTGCTAAATTTCACTTAAAAGGAAGTCTTATTCAATCACTTCTACATTTTTGTTTTTTATTACAAAAACAAAAAAAAATTACCTATAATTTTTAATTATAATTATAAGTAATTTCTTCATTTAATTAATATATAAGTTTCTGAAGCTATACCCTAAATCCTCATATAATATTACTTTTACTATAAAGCAGATTCAATCGTATCATATAGAATCTCTGATAAATTCTTTTTATCTTCTTCAGGTAAAGTATCCAAATATATAGGCTTATGTATAGTCATCTTAAGTGAATGTCCTCTTACCTGATTTCCAACTTCAAGGACTTTATAAGTTCCATCCAGAGTAATTGGGACTATCGGTACCTTTGCCTTAAGAGCTAATTTCATACTTCCTTTTTTAAATTCTCCCATTTCTGATTTTAAGCTTCTTGTTCCCTCGGGAAAAATAAGCATTGAATACCCCTTTTTTAAGTTTTCTACACCTTCATTTATAGCCTTCATTCCTTCTCTTACATTGTCTCTATCAATATACACTGTATGCAGCTGACTTAGCCACCATCCGATTAAAGGATAGCTTTTAATCTGCTTTTTCGCAATATATCCAGTAGGCTTATTTAAATATGAAATTAAAAGAAATCCATCAAACATTGCCTGATGATTACTTATAAAGACACAAGGCCCCTGAGGGATATTTTCTTGTCCTTTTACTATAGTTGTTGTCTTAGATCTCTTTAAAACATGATCTGATATACTTTTCACTTTATCATACACATATTTATCAGCAAGTTCAGTAGACTTCCTTTTTAAAAAATATAACTTTATTCTACCAACTATAGTATTTAATAAAAGATAAATTCCAAAATAAGTGTACCATAATAATTTAATCATTTTAATTTTCTCCTTTAATTAATGATGAAGTGGAAACTTGAATCAGATGGGGTTTCGAATCCCATCTGATTCTTAGTTGAACGAATCCAGTGACGTAGCCGCTCTTTACTCCCTACGCACGGTGTGAGTCGCTTTCACACCGTGCGTAGGGAGTATTAGAGCGGGTAGTCATCGAATAAATAAAAATGTTCCTTAACTATATTAACATAAATTTTAATAATATGTAAAAAATAAATTTGAGGTGATTCTTATGAGAGAAAGAAAGTTGAATAGTACCATCGTTGGAGTTGGAAAAACTGCAAATGAACCAGTCTCTTATTTTATCATTAGTTCTGGTGTTTAAAATAGCTTATTTCTTCTCCCTTTAATAATTCCTCTAGACTTATTTCCACCTCGCTCCTGCCACTATCTTTACCTATATCAACTACATAATCACCATTCTTAACATCATTACAGGAAAAAAAGTAATCACTTAAATACATGCCTTCAGAATTCAATAATCTAACAATGTCTACACATTCTTTTGCAAAAATCTCTCTATTGATTTTCTCATCCTGCCACTTTGTCATTAAAAATATATCTATATCTTTTATTTCCATTGAGAACTTACTATTTTCACCATAATTACTTCCTTCTTTTAAAAACACATCAATTGACACATTAGCATTAGGGAGTGTTTTTCTAATTTTAGGCTCTATTATTATCTTTGCTTCTTGAGAAAATTTCTTTTCTATATAAGTATCTCTTATATAATTTGTTATATAGAAAGTAACATTAAACTCAGTTTGCAGCTTATTTTCTGCTTTAACTTTAGCATTGTAACTATTATCCTTAAAGTTGAAAAAAGTTCTTTCAACTTTAAATTTTGTATTTGGATATTTTTCCAACAAGTAATTTAAGGTTCTTCCCCTGGTTTTATATCGTTCAACAGGACTTCCATTAAAGGAAAGATAAATAAATGTTCCAAATATAAAAACAATAGTTAGCATCGCTGTAAGTACTAGCTTTAAAGTTCCTCTGCTTTCAGTTTTTTTCACATCCCCTTACCCCCTACATCTATAACTTTTTATTACTCTCATAGTCATTTACTGCAGAGCTCATTCATTCTTTCTTTTATATATTCAATATCAAAGGAGGAACATATGCGTCTATCCATGTCATCTAAAATTCTATAATGCTTTGATATAATATTTTGTTGTACTCTATACCTCCCCTGATTACATATTTCATTCCACCACACCTTTCCTCCCATAGTCTTTTCATAATTATTTTCATAACCCTGAAAGGCTAATGATAGTATTATATCTTCAGTGTCTCCTCCAAAGGTAACTTGAAGTATTTCACTATCCTTAAATATGGTACATAAAGTAACTGCTCCACTCCAACCTAGACTTCCTCTGCCTTTTTCTATCTGAACTAAGGTTTTTTTTGATATCCCAAGTATGCTAGCCATTTTATCTTGAGTTAAATCTTTTTCAGTTCTAATAATCTTTAACTTTTCATCCACTTTACTAATAAATTCTTCTCTAATCATTACTTATCTTTAGTAAGAAAATATACATTAATTATATAAACCCACTAAATATTCATCTCCTTTTCTTCATATATAATATGCTATTAATACCATCACCAACTAATTAAACAAAAAAAATCTTAGTTATTTATTTGTTTAATAACTTCAATTTTTTCGTATATCTTATTAACATCCCGATTAATATCTTCGTTTTCTAATCTAACTTCATAAGCCTTTTCTTCATCATTATACCAAAAAACTATTGAATTTATTTTTATTTCATTATTTTTTAAGACTTTAATTAATTCATATATAGCTTCTGCAAACTTTTGGTTATTCTCAAATCTATTCTCATTAAATACAACAAATACTGTTTTATCAATGTTTTTATAATCAATATTTTTGTCAGTATTAGATTCACTGGTTTTGTCTACCCCAGCCCTTATGTTATTTATTGAATCTTTTATTTTTTCTTTTTTTAAACATTCCTCTAGTAATTTATTCAATCTACTCATATTAAGAGTTTGTAAGTATTCTTCAGAAATTTCCCCACTTTTAGTACTACGTATATAAAATTTTGTTCCATCTTCTAGACAATATACTGACGAATAGTAAATATTGTTAATAATCAAATCATATTTAACCATACCTACACTGAACTTTTCATTCGGATATGTAGTTTTTAGGTAATTTTTAAATTTATTATGGAACTCTAGCATATGCACACCCGCAATAATAAACAATAGAACTAAAATTGAACTTAGAATAACGAAAAATTTTTTAACCATACCCTTCTCCTACCTTATATATTTTAATCAGATTGTTTCACAACTAAAATTACCCTTATAGTGTAATATTACATTATAAGGGTAATTTTGTAAAGAGATAGTTTTTTAATCTTAATAAAAAACTTATAAGAGAGAGCTGCATGTAAACTTATACAAGCCTAGATGCAGCTCTCTCCTTAAATATTAAACTTCTTTATAATCTCCTCAAGCATATCCACACTTTTTTTGTTTTCTAAAGCGCTTGAATTTACATACTGTATTTTTTCAAATATACTTGCAGCTTTTTCTGATATATTTTGTGCTCCGGATGCCCCATTGGTCACAGTTTCTGCTACTTCATTTATAGCTTTTACTATACCTTCTATAGAGGCATTTAATTCCTCCGCAACAGCACTAAAGTCTATCATAAATTCATTTATTCCCTTTGCATCATCATTATACTGATTAGATACATCTTCCATATTTTTATACTCTTTTGTTACAGTATCTTCAACAAAACTTAATAGACTCTCAGAACTATTTATTAACTTAAGTACCGAATTCTCTACTATACTTACTACATTTTGTATATTTCCTGCAGTACTTGCTGATTCTTCTGCAAGCTTTCTTACTTCATCTGCAACTACAGCAAATCCTTTTCCTGCTTCTCCTGCTCTAGCTGCTTCAATAGCTGCATTTAATGCTAAAAGGTTTGTTTGACTTGTAATCTGAAGTATACCTTCTGTAAGTTCATTTATCTTATTTACAGATTTTGTACCTTCAATGGCATTTTCAAGCTCAGACTTTACACTTCTATAAATATTTTCTACTTCTCTTATAGATTTTCCAGCAGAATCTCTTAGCTTAGCTGCTCTTACAGAAACATCATTAGAATTTTCCGACCCTTTTTCTGCTTTTTCTGCCATACTTGCTACAGCTCTTTCCATTTCATTGGAGGTTGCTGAAATTTCCTGTGCAGTAGCTGCTGTTTCTTCCATACCAGAAGATATATTTTCAGTCTCACTTGAAGTTTCTTCTGCATATAATTTTAACTCTTCTGTAAGCTTCTGTACAAAAGCTGCATTGTCACTAACACTTTTTGAAACTGCCAACAAGTCTTCTATTAATTTTCTTAACACGCTTCTCATATTAACTATAGACCTAAACATATCTCCTGTTTCATCTTTATATTTAAATAAATACTCATACTGCTGGGAATATTTTAGATCAAGGTTAGAAGTCTTGTCCATAAGTTCTTTAACCTTTTCTATAGGATCTGTTATCCTTTTTGACACAATACTTCCAACAAACATTGCTAATAAACCTACAATAAGAATTATAATACTAATCATAAGTGTAACTTTTCTAGCATCATTAATTATTTCTGCTTTATCTGAAGTTATAACAAATATCCAATTAACATCAGGTATTATACTATAAAAGCAAATTTTTTCTTTTCCATTAAACATATACTTAGCTGAAGAATTCTCTATCTTTTCACCACTTTGTACTTTTTTAGTAATTGCCTTTATTACATCATTTTCCACTGGTTTACCTATCTTTTCTTTAGTTGGATGATAAATCATATTATCTTTTTCATCTACTAAATAAGCATAGCTGTTAGTTGTTCCAGCAACTGTGACATTCTTAAAATATTTTGAGAAATTCTCCGCTCTAACTGCTGATGCAGCATATCCATAAACAACTCCATTAGAATTAATAGTACTAGTTATTACTATTATCTGAGCTTTAGTAGACTTTGAAGTTAATGTTTCACTAACTACATCTTTACCGCTTAGAGCCTCTTTATTATAGTTTCTATCAGCTAAATTTTGATTTATAAGCTTCCTATCACTGTCTGCTATTATAGTACCCTTATTATCCACTATAAAAGTATGTTCTAAATTCCCCTGTTGTTTTACATATTCATCTAGCTCTTTACTCACAGATTCTACAGCACTTTTATAAGCCTCAGAACCATCTGCATTATCATGAAGTTGTAACAATTCAACAACAGATTTTTTATTTGCTAATCCTTGTACTTTTACCTTCTCTTCACTAAGCATAACTAATACATTTTGAGTATAGCTATTGCTTAAAGATTTCATCTCAATTTCACTAGAATTATAAAGCTTTGATGACACCTTATAATATACCAGAGTACATGAAATCAACATATTAATAAGTATTAATGCTCCTATAAGAATGGGTATTTTCCTCCTTATTCACATTTCCGTCACCTCCCTCTAAACTTTTACAAAATTAAATAAAGTTACTTACTTTATCGTAAAAAATTCATATTTATTTATATGTATTTTTATGTTTTTTTAATTAAAATAAATAGGAACTTAATACTTATTCTATCCAGCAGAGTTGTATCTTCAATTTGTTACCTATCTGAACATAGATTAAAGAAGGTAGAGTTATTAATTTAACCCTACCTTCTTTAAATATTTCTATTCTTCTTCAATTGCTATTTCAACTTCAGCTATTTACACACATCTACCCAATGCCCATTAGTAATTCGAGGAAGTTCCTCTAAAGTTACTTTTACTGCTGCATTTGGAGCTCCTGCTGCAGGATAAACATAGTCATACTGTTTTAATGATGCATCTAAATATATTTCTAAAGGATTTTTTAATCCAAAGGGACAAACTCCTCCTACTGGATGCCCTGTTATTTCTAATACTTCATCACTGCTTAGCATTTTAGCTTTTGTCTTAAAATAATCCTTATATTTTCTGTTGTCTATTTTTGCATCTCCTTTAGACACTATAATTATATTTTTATCCTTTAGTCCAAAAGCCATGGTTTTAGCAATTTGTCCAGGCTCTACCCCAATAGCCTTAGCTGCTAAATCTACAGTTGCAGTGCTCTCTCCAAGCTCCATAACTTCTAACCCCAGGTTTTCTTGTTCAAATTGCTGCTTTACACTTTCCAAACTCATTTAAAAGCCCCCTTGTTTGACAATTTCTTCTGTTTAAACCATTATAGTATCATAAAATGTAAATTTCAATAGTTAGTATAGTCTTTACAGGTAAAAAAGTTAGCTTACATCTACACATAAGCTAACTTTTTCAATAGGAATATTTTTAGTTATTAACCAACTACAAAACCTTTCATCATTTCCTCTAGTTTCTTCGCACTATCTGAATTTTTATTTGTCTCTTTAGAAACCAAATCATTTCTATTATTAATGTCACTTATATTAGCAGCGATATCACCAGAAGATTTAGCTACTTCTGTAACGGACACTGTTACATCTTCCATGCTTCTCGTTATTTGATTAACAGACTCAGATATATTCTCAGAAATCTCTGCAAAACCTTCTATAATATTTTTCACCGTATCTCCATCTTGTTTGTAGTCAGTACTTATCTTAATAAGTTTTTCATAATCCTTTAATACATTTTGTTCGATAAATAATAGGGTGTTCTTAGAAGAATTTGAAAGTTCATCAACTGCACTTATAACAGTTCCAACTTTATTTTGGATTTCTAAAACTGCTGAGGATGATTCTTCAGCAAGTTTACGAACTTCTTCTGCAACTACTGCAAAACCTTTTCCATGTTCCCCCGCTCTTGCAGCCTCAATAGCTGCATTTAAGGCAAGCAAATTAGTTTGTTGCGCTATACTATCTATACTTGAAGCCATTTCATATATTTCCTTAGCAATTTTAGCTTCTTCTATTGCTTTTTCCAGATTAATTTTTGATTCCCTATACATTTTTTCAGCATTTTCTTTTGACTCTTTAGAGTCTTTATTAATTTCATCTGCCTTCCTCTGTATACTTAAGGCAACCTTTACGCCCTCTTGAGCTTTCATTGCAGTATTATTTGTTTCCTCCTGAACTGTTGCCGCCATAGAAGTAACTTCTTCAACAACTGCAGAAGACTCTTCCATTCCAGCTGAAATTTCCTCCGTAGCAGCAGAAACTTGTTGTATTCTATCACTTACTTCGGAGAACATTTCATTTGCTTTTTTGCTGCCTTCAAATATACTGTCACTTTCTTCCTTTACACTTATTATGCTACCTCTCAAATTTTCCACACTAGAATTTAGTGCCTTTATTGCTTGTCCAATTTCATCCTCTGAAGAAACTTTCATAGTAAAGTTTAAATTACCTTCTGACAACATTTTTGCACCATTTGCCACTTCTTTAACTTGATTTATAATACTTTTTCTAATTAAATATGTTGTTAATATTCCTAAGATAATACTTACTATAGTAAAAATCATCGTTTGTCTAGATGTACTTTCTGTTATTGCTTTTGATTGATCTGCTCTATTTTTTGATACTTCCGCCTGAAGCTCTATCAGTTTTCCTAAACTACTAAGTAAATCTTTTTGAGGCTTTTCCAATCCATTAAGTACTACTTGAAGTTCCTCATTAGTTACTCCCACTTTAGTTCCTATTTTCACTGCGTTATCAAAGGCAGTAAACGCCGCTTGATCATTTGTCTTAACTTCTTTAAATATTTCCTTACCCTTTTCTGTATATAGTAATTTCTCCAGATCTTTTTCTAACTCTCTATATTTCTTAATATTTTCGTCAATTGCTTTTTTCTGTTCTTCCATGTACTTTACATCATTACTGATTGCTAAATTTCTAGCACTGATTGCTATCTGATTTATAGATCCTCTCATATCATACATAAATGTAATCTTTTTATTATCCATATCAACTAGCTCACCGACAATTTTCTGTATTTGATTCAATCTGTAAATTGATAGCAGTGATACCGAAAGGGATACTAAAAGTATTAATCCAAAACCAACAATTAACTTAGTAGATAGCTTTAATTTATTAAGATTCATATAAATTCCTCCTGAAAATATAGTAATACTATTAACGTATAGTTTAGCATTTTCTTTAGCTTATTTTATTACAAATAAAATTATATTAAAAAAATGTGGAAACTTTTTCGATTATACAAATAAAACCTCACATGAATAATTAAAATAACAAAAATGCAAAGTGATACAATATTTTATAACCACTTTGCATGATATCAATTTAACTTAATACCCACAACTATATTTAAAATAATATTTTATTACCATTTGAACAAAGCGCTGTAAACAAAATCACCAAAATAACTGGTACAGCCATAATCAATCAATACATTTTCATTGTCGTAAACCCCCAAGAAGTTGCAGATATTACATCTTCATATTCAAGCATAAATTTAGCTGCTAATCTATTTAAATCACCAAATGAGCTTTCTTCTGAGCGTATTTTATGAAGATCTATCCATTTATCTTTTCCACGTTCATATATTGGTATTGCTCTCCTCATTATTATCCTTTCAGGCTTAAAACATATTATTGGACATAGATATTTTTTTAAATCTTTATCGACAGTTGTATAGACATAGTTTTCTATTCTGTTTTGATATATTCCATCACTATTTTTTGATACTTTCACTACATAGTTTTCATCAATGGCATAAACCTTTCTACTTATACCTTCTCCTAAGTATTTATACTTTTTAGCAATTTGCCTATCACTTAATGAATATATTTTCTGAAAAAGAGATCTATCATCCATAATACAAAATCTCCTTATAGTATTCTTAATAACTAGAATATTATAAAAGAAAAGATTTGTTCTGATATATTATATTACATTAAGCCTATACCCTTTATTAGAATTTCCTTAGTGGTCAATATCTTGAGCATCTTGAAGAAAAATAAAAGCTATCTACGTAGGGTATCCATTAGATAGCCTTTAAAATTTCATCTACTATTTAAATTTGAAGTGTTGAATTATTGTGAGCATTTCATCTGCCATACTGGATAAATCTTCCGCAGATCTTACTACTCCTTCTGCTGAAGCATTTATCTGTTCTACCGATGCTGCTATTTCTTCTGAGGATGCAGAGTTTTCTTCTGCTACTGCAGAAGCAGTTTCAATTTTACTTACTATTTCATTCTTTTTATTATTTATGCTATTAATTTCTACATTAACAGCATTGATTAGCGGTAACACATTTTCAATAGCATCAATTATATTTTTAAAGGAAGATACAGAACTATCTATTACGGATACTTGACCTGACAACTCGCTGCTTGCATTATTAGTTGTTTGTACTGCCTCTGTAGTTCTAGATGCAATTATACTAAGTAAATCATTAATTTTAGCAGAGGATGCTTGGCTCTGTTCTGCCAATTTTCTTATTTCATCAGCTACTACAGCAAATCCCTTACCTGCTTCACCCGCCCTAGCAGCTTCAATAGCCGCATTAAGGGCCAGTAAGTTAGTCTGTTCAGCAATGCTATTAATAAGAGAGGTAATGGAATTTATTTGTTGAATATCACTACCTAATTCCTGCATTTTTATTGTTACACTATTAAAAGAATCCTTAATACTATTAATAGATGAAGAAAGGTATCCTAGCTCTGAATTACTGTTTTCAGCCATTTCATTAATATTTTTAGTTGTACTATTAACATTGTCTACAGAAAGAACTATATTATCCATAGCGCTGCCAAAATCATTTACAACCTCTGATATACTAATAAGATCTTGTGCCTGTGAAGTAGAACCTTGAGCTACTCCCTGTATTGCAGTACTAGCCTCAAGTGAAGAAGCTGTCATTTCTTCTGATACAGCAGATAGAGATATTGAATTTTTACTCATTTCTTCAGCATCCATTTTAATGGTTTGTAATATACCAGATACCACGTTAACTGTAGATGCAAGCTCCTTTTTCATAATTCCGAATTCATTATTATATCTTGTATCAATATTTACATCAAGCTTACCTTCTGAAACTTCTCTTAATATTCCTGTAAACTCTTTAATTGACAATCTAATAAATAATGTAATTACTGTAAAAATACCAGCTGTAAATATAATCATAAAGGTTAATATTATAATAAATACTATTTTACTTGAATTATACTCAGAAGTTGCTGTGCTAATAACTTTTTCTGCAGATTCCTTATGGTAGTCTGATAATGCTTGTATAGCAGCAGATACTTCATCACCCATCTTTCCATACTCATCCATGAATTCTTTTGTAATTGCTATTCCATTCATTCTTTTTTGCTGCAATTCAGGTACTTTGCTCATATATTCACTGTACTTTTTTTGTAAATTGTTAACTGCCTCTTTTCCTTTAGGATCAGTCACTAAATCAAACTCTTTAGCAATATTAGCCTTAATAATTTTATCACTGCTGCTGACTATATCAATATAAGAGCTTTCATACTGTCTATCAATTAACTTAGTCAATGCATTCCTTATAATTCCCATCTGACCATTTATTTCACCTAGTACCCTTGTTCCAACAAGTTCTTCACTATATATCTTGTTAACATTTTTGTTCATATTGGACATATCAACAATTCCAACTATACCAATTGATAGTGTTGCTATCAACGATATTATCCACAAAATAAATATTCCATGCATAATTTTAATTTTCTTCATAAGAGTCCTCCCCATAGGTTAATTGTGCTTTTGCATCTCTAATTATTTATGATATATATCGTCATATATAGACAAATAATTTATATTTATAATGGATTTTTATTTTTCCAATTAATTCAATATTTTATCTATAAATCCCATCATGTAACAATATTAGTTATCAAATAAATTAGACTTATACTTTTATTGGATTTTTATAAATTTTAAAGCCCTAGATAACTAATATCTAAGGCTCTGCATCAAGTACAGACATACAAACTAATACACTATACACATATACTACTTTATATTTGAGGATAAACTTTATAAAGCTAAAATTAGTCTGAAACATATATTTTTTTATAATTACTTTCTTTAATCTCATATAAACTTTCAATTTCATCTATAAGTATTTCATTTATGCTACTATTAAATTCAAATCTGACTCCAACTCCACAGGATGAACTAAGTTTTCTTGGTACAGGCATCAATACTGATTTTATATTCTTGCCCTTAACAAACCTTTCAAACTTAATTGCTCCTGAGTGAGTAAAAAACAACGCTATATACTCAGTCATATTTATTGCCTCGCAGTTAACAGAAAATCTCCATTTCTTTCTTCAACTTCAACTTTATAGCCTGAATTCTTCATAAATCTTTCTACATTATTTTTTGCAGTAGTATTATCTACAAATATCTGTACTCCACTAGGATTTTCTGCAAGTGCCTTTTTTGTTTCTAATACAGGCTGTGGACAAGATAGCCCTCTAGCATCAAACTGTTTCATTTTTAAGCTCTCCTCTCATCTTTATAGTTTCCGTCCTTTCTATATTGAAATAGGAAATCAAGGCTACTACTACAAAACCAATAATAACTGCTGTCATACCATTTACTGTAGGTCCCTTTGCACTTGAAGCTAAGCTGAAATTATGACAGAAAGCAGCTCCTAAGAGCATTCCTAAAACAGTCATAACAGAATCTATATTTCCTTCTGCTGATAAAATAAGCTGCCTTAATGGACATCCTCCTAATAATACTGAACACCAACCAGCTAAAAGCATTCCTAAAAAATTCCACACTCCATCTACATGGGCTACAGGTTGTCCAGCAAATCCTAATTTATAAAAACCGAATATTAAATTTCCTATGGTAGCAAATAAAAAAATAGAAATAAATCCTGAAATTAAGTAGCTATCTTTAAACATTATTAAGTCTCTAATGCCACCTACCATACATAATCTTGTTCTTTGAGCAATAATACCTACTACTAATCCTACAATTAAAGATATAATTATAGGTGCATGTTCTGCTCCTGGTGCCTTTTTACTAAAGAATATAAATGCTGGTGCAGAAACTAATAGTACTAGTAAGGCTGCATTTAATACTGGAAAAATATAACCTTCAAATTTAGAAAGTTTATAATTTCTCTTTAAACTAAAACCTTTATTTAAAAATATAATTCCTATACCTATCCCAGCAGTAAAACCTACTAAACCTACTACCGCATTTAAATCTCCTCCACCTAATCTTAGTATCATTCTTAGTGGACATCCTAAAAACATTAGTGCACCTATCATTAAAATAAAGCCTAGTACAAACCTTACAAAAGGAGATGACCCTCCCCTTACGTTAAATTCCTTCTGGCTTAAAGAAATAATAAAGGCTCCTAGAACAATACCTATAACTTCTGGTCTAATATACTGCACTATTTCAGCTCTATGTAATCCAAGAGCTCCTGCTGTATCTCTTATGAAACATGCAATACATACCCCCATATTTCCGGGATTTCCTAGTTTCACTAGCAATGCTGATAAAATACCAACTAAAGCGCCCGCAGTGACTATACCCAATTTCCCCTTCATTAGACTATACCTCCTAATAAATTTTATTATTTCCTCTTTATTTTACTAGATTTTCATTAAATTGTTAAATAAGTTTTACTAATAGTTAACTATTTATCTATTTTTTTCATTTATACTATATACTTTAAAATCATTGTATAATATTTAAGTAAGAGGAGGAGATTTTGTATGACTAAAGTTTATTTAGATAACGGTGCAACTAGTTATCCCAAGGCACCTAATGTAGCAGAGGTTATCACTAATTATATAACAAATATAGGCTGCAACATAAACAGAGGTACTTATGAAGATGCTTTTCAGACTGAAAGAATAGTTTATGAAACTCGTGAATTAATTTGTTCAATATTTAACTTTGAAACCGCTGAAAATGTCATCTTTACAAAAAACATAACTGAAAGCTTGAATGTACTAATAAAAGGTCTTCTAAAACCTAATGATCATGTAATAGTGTCTTCCATAGAACATAATGCTGTTATGCGTCCTTTAAACTCATTGTGTAAAAGAGATATTAACTTTTCTAAAATTCCTTGTTCTAACAAGGGAGAACTTTATATTGAACAACTAGAAAAATACATACAACCAAACACAAAAGCAGTAATCATGACTGAAGCCTCTAATGTATGTGGTACTATTTTACCTTTAAAAGAAGTAGGTGAATTCTGTAAATTAAAGAATCTATATTTTATAGTAGATACTGCCCAAAGTGCTGGATTTTTGGATATAGATATGAAAAAACTTAATGCAGATGCTATAGCTTTTACTGGACATAAAGGATTACTAGGTCCTCAGGGAATTGGTGGTTTTATAATTAATGACAAACTAGCTTCAATGATATCACCTTTAATTGAAGGTGGTACTGGAAGTGCTTCAGATAGTGAATATCAACCAGAGTATATGCCGGACAAGTTTGAAAGTGGAACTATGAACATTCCTGGGGTATTTGGACTAAATGCTTCCCTAAAATATATTGAAGAAATAGGCCTATCCTATATAAGAGAAAAAGAATTATATTTAACAGAAAAGTTTATATCAGAAATTAAAAATATGCCTAAAGTAAAATTAATAGGCTTAGATGGCATAAAAAATAGAACTGCTGTGGTGTCCCTTGATTTTACTCCTTTTGATTTTGATAATGCAGCTGTAGCTTTTACTTTATGTAAGGACTTTAATATTTTGACTAGATGTGGTCTTCACTGTGCCCCGTCTGCCCATCAAACCTTAGGAACCTTCCCTGCAGGTACTGTTAGATTTAGTTTTGGACATGCTAATAGCTTGAAAGATGTTAAATATGCTGTGGATAGTATATTTAACATCACCATGAGGATAATGTCATGACGCTAGTATTTAAATAACTTAAATTGAAAAACTAATACTTTTATCTCCTGTAACTTGCTTATCCAGAGATAAATACCTTCGTCTATAGTCCTTTTCTCTATTTGATTTAAGCCTTACTTAATGCTATATTTATAATATAGAATTTTTTAGGGGGAGATTAGTCATGGATAATAAAATTGAGAGCGAAAGAACTCAGCGCTTAATTCAAATTGGGTCTATATTTGAAAGCATAGGCATTAATACTGTAGAAATTGCTGAAAAAATTAAGGACCATATTGAAAATTGCCCTGGTGGCAAATCATGCATTGAGAAGTTACTTGTTAATACTTCTGAAGAAAGCATATAAATTGAAATTTAAGGACTTTATAATAACATTCATAATTAACTTACATACAGTTTCATAAATTACTAATTTCAGCAAACATAAGCTCTATGGTTTATTTAATTACCATAAGAGCTTTTTATTATATTAGGTTAATCTTACACTTAAAGAAAAGTAGACTTTATGCAAACACACATATTATAATGTATACATAATATTTTATGTCTATGAAGGAGATTATTATACTTATGAAAAAAGTTTTTTTAGATACAGAAACTACTGGCTTAGAGCCTGGTGAAATCTTACAACTCACATATTGCATTTGTGATACCAATGCAGAAGGATCAGAAAAGGTTTGTTGTGCCAAAAACTTCTTTTTTGCAGTAAACTATGTTGAGCCTTCTGCTCAAGCAATACATGGATTTGATGTAAAAACCTTAGGACGTTTATCCAATGGTCAAACTTTCAAATCTGTTGCTGAGGAAGTAGCACAAGATTTAAAAGGTGGTATATTTGTTGCTCATAATGTTAATTTTGATAAAAAATTTGTTTCTGCAGAATTTAATAGAATATTTAATATAAATTGGACTCCATCTGAATTTTTTTGTACTATGGAATACTTTAAAGACATAGTGCAAGCAAAAACAAAAACTGGAAGATTAAAAAAACCTAGATTAGAAGAGACAATGGATTTTCTTAATGTAGATAAGGATACAGTGCTAAAAGGTGCTAAAAAACTTTTTGCTTGTGATGATGTTGGATTCCATGATGCTAGATATGATGTTGCAGGACTGGTATCTTGCTACTATAAAGCTCAAAAGCTGGGATACAGGCTAAAGCATACAGTATAGAAGCATATATTGCAATTATTTTGGTGTTTTAAGGTTTTAACCACCAACTAGCCATTTTAGCTAGTTGGTGGTTTTCATTTTGCTTGCTCTATATTTAAGTTAGTTTAAGCAATTAACACTCAATTAAATATAGGCTAATCATTAATACTCTATTAATAATTCAGCATATTTTAGCTCATAATATTAATAAAATATTTTAAGCTGTTGTATTAAGATTATAGTACAATTTGGAGGAAGTTATATGAGTTTTAAAATTAACGATAAAGTTAAATGGGTTGGCAAAACAGACTGGGAACTAAGGACGTTTCATGGAGAAGAATACTCTACCCATAGAGGATCTTCCTATAATTCTTACTTAATCAAAGATGAAAAAACAGTTTTAATAGATACCGTCTGGCAGCCATTTTCAAAAGAATTTTTGGCAAACTTAAGAAACCAAATAGATTTAAACAAAATAGATTATATAATTGCAAATCACGCGGAACCAGATCACAGCGGAGCGCTATCTGAGCTAATGAAAGAAATACCCAATACTCCTATTTACTGCACTAAAGCTGGTGCTAAAATAATAAAGGGTCATTACCATCAGGACTGGAATTTTGTTGAGGTTAAAACTGGAGACACCCTAGATTTAGGAAGTAGTAAATTAATATTTGTAGAAGCAAGAATGCTTCATTGGCCAGATAGTATGTTTACTTACCTAACTGGTGAAAATATATTATTTAGTAATGATGCATTTGGACAGCACTATGCGTCAGAATCAATGTATAATGATAAGGTAGATAATGCAGAACTAATGCAGGAGGCACTAAAATACTATGCTAATATACTAACCCCTTATAGTTCATTAGTAGTAAAAAAGATTGAAGAAGTGCTAAGTTTTAATTTACCTGTTGACATGATATGCCCTAGCCATGGTGTAATATGGAGAGATAATCCGATTCAGATAATAAGTAAGTATATGGAATGGGCAAAAAATTATAAAGAAAATCAAATAACTTTAATATATGACACCATGTGGAATAGCACAAGAAGAATTGCCGAAGCCATTGCTGATGGTATTAAATCCAAAGATAAAGATCTTACAATTAAAATATTTAATTCATCAAAAGCTGATAAAAATGATATTATATCTGAAGTGTTCAAATCCAAAGCAATACTTGTAGGCTCTTCTACTATAAATAAAGGAATCTTATCCTCAACCGCATCAATATTAGAAATGATAAAAGGTCTTGGCTTTAAGGAGAAAAAAGCAGCAGCCTTTGGCAGCTACGGCTGGGGTGGTGAATCCATAAAAATAATTTCTGAGGAATTAAACAAGGCAGGTTTTGAACTGATAAATGATGGGATAAGAGAGTTATGGAATCCTGATGAAGAAGGCTTAATAAGATGTAGCCAGTTCGGTCAAAATATTGTAAATAAAATTTAATTCTACTGCTGGCAATGAAATGTAAATCCTCTTTGCTTTACTTGTATTAATATTGTATAATTTATACATAAACCTATCCTAGAAATGATAGTATTTATAATGCTGGGGGTAAAGATGATTAGAAATTATATGGAGTATATCGTTGAGGAAAATCTTCCGCTTGTTCTGGATAAGTATCCAGGTATATGTAAGTGCGAAAAGTGCACTGACGATATTAAAGCTATAGCTTTAAATAACTTAAAACCCTTATATGTTGTTACTGAGAAGGGAACTATATATTCAAGGTTAAATGAATTAAATCAACAATTCAAGACAGATATTATAAGTAAACTGACTCAAGCAATCGAAGTGGTATCTAAAAATCCTAAACATAATCTTTAATGTATTTTAAAGTTGAAGCCTGTATCTTTTTACTAAAGATACAGGCTCATTTATCAGTTAACTCAACAATATTAAACTAGAGATCTATTTAACATCATTTAGATTTACAAAGCAATCTTCTGCTTTAACCTTTTCTTTTATCAAGCCCTGTTTGTATAACCAATCTATGTTATTCTCCCAAACTTGTTTATCCTGATACAAAAATGGTTCTTTTTCTGACGCCATCTTTGGAAGGAGTATATTAATACTTTTCTTTTCTACTTCTTCTATAAGGGGAAAATTATCCTTTTGTTGATTATTCAATAATATCTTTAGGGATTTATCCGGATCATTTTTTGTAAATTCATATCCTTTTTGTGCAGCTTTTAAAAATTTCTTTAATGTTTCAGGTTTTTCTTTTAAAGTTTTATCGCTTGCAACAAAAACTTCCTCATAATAATTAGGAACTCCATATTTAGCTGGGTCAAAGTAATTTACTGGATGACCTTCATGTTCTAGCACTGGCACTTCATGATTTACTAGCCCACCAGTAGTAGCATCAACTTTCTTTGTTATCATTGAAGAGAGGAGTTCAAATCCCACATCCACTATTTTTATTGAATTGGGATCTCCACCATCTGCTTTTACCATAGTCTTAACATACTCTGTATTTAGAGGATTTCCTGAATATCCAATAGTTTTGCCACTCAAATCCTTTGGAGTATTTATATTTTTCTCTTTTAAAGAAATAATAACATTTAGTGGTGTATGCACTATTGCTCCAATAGATTTTATCGGAACCTTTTCATTACTTCTTGCCATTACTATATCTGGTTGGTAATAGATTCCTATTGTTGCCTTTCCTGCTGCTGGTAGAGTTAAAGGATCTGTTGCATTAGATGGATATTTAATATTAACCTTCAATCCCTCTTCCTTAAAATATCCATTTTCTATAGCAGCATATATAAAAGTATGTATTGCATTGGGATACCAATCTAATACTAAGTCCACTTCTTCTAGCTTACTAGAAGTATCTTCAGCAGTTTTTTTGTTTCCGCAGCCTGAAAATATTAGACATAGGGAAATTAATAAAAATAATACAGCTCTTAATTTTTTCACACTTCATTCCTCCATTTTACTATTTTATTTTCTAATATATTAATTATAGAAACCAAAATTATTGCTACAAAGGATAATATTACTATAGGAGCAAAAACTGCCGCCCCATCTAGTTGTGTCATCATCCTTTTACTGAAATAACCTAATCCAGACTGAGCACCAAGCCATTCACTAATTGCTGCACCGATTACACTTAGTGGAACCGCTACCTTCAGTGCTGAAAAAAAGTAAGGCATTGATGAAGGAAGCTTTAATTTAAGAAACACTTGTTTCTTAGTTGCTCCATAAGTAATTAACAATTCTTCCATTTCCCTTTTAGTTGAGCGAAGACCGTCATATACATTCACTGTAATTGGGAAGAAAGTTATCAATATAGTTACTATGACTTTGCTCCAAATACTATATCCAAACCAAAGCACAAATATTGGTGCTAACGCTGTGATTGGCACCGTTTGGGTCACCACTACAATAGGATATATCGCCTTCTCTACTTTTTCACTTAAACTCATAGCTACAGCCAATGCTACTCCTAGAACTATTGATATAAAAAGACCTATAGACATAACTAATAATGTAGCTGGAAGATGCACCAGAAAAAGAATCTCCTTTAACTGCCAAGCTTTCTCTAAGATCTTGCTTGGAGAAGGAAGTATATAAGCTGCATCTATAATTCTTGCAATAACTTCCCAAATTATAAAAAATATAATACCTACAATTATTGATGATTTATACTTCTTCATAGTTCAATCCTCTGCTTCAATTCATTTACTAGTTCTTCTTTTATACTTATTACCTCTGGCCTATTTAACATATGTCTATCTCTAGGATATCCAATTGGAACTTTTACTTCCTTTAATTTTGTAATAGGCTTTTCAGAAATGACAAATATTTTACTGGATAAAAATAAAGCTTCTTCTACATCATGTGTTATAAACAATATAGTTTTTTTAAGTGTAGACCATTGAGTTAGAAGCCATTCCTGCATAGAAATTTTAGTTATAGCATCTAAAGCACTAAAAGGTTCATCTAGGAGCATAATCTCTGAGCCAGTAAGTAAAGTTCTAATAAAAGAAACTCTTTGTCTCATTCCACCAGATAAATCTTTTGGATATTTATTTTTGTATTTATCAAGACCAAACTTTTCTAAAAGTTTTTTTGCTTCTTCCTCAGCTTCCTTTGACTTTTTCCCAGCAATCTCTAGCGGTAGTGAAGTATTTTCTAAAATAGTTCTCCAGGATATTAATAAATCTCTCTGAGGCATATATCCTATGTATCCCTTTAAAGTTTTAATATTATTGTTATTAATGAAAATGTCTCCATCATAATTCCTTTCAAGTCCTGAGATTAACCTAAATATGCTGCTCTTACCACAACCACTTGGCCCTATTATACTTATGAATTCTTCCTTATCTACATCAAAGCTTAAATCCTTCATAAGAAGCTTTGAGTCATTTTCATATTTAAAATTTACATTACAGAATTTCAACATAAAAAGTTACATCCCCTTGTTATATGACATTTTCCAAAACATATATTCATATTTACTAGTATTTATAAATATCTCTTTTAATTTTTGAAGCTCTTTCTCCGACATATTCTCTGCAAGATTATCTACTAAATCAATAAGCCATTGAGTACATTCTTCATATTCTTTTGATATATATCCCTTTACCCATTCTCCATAAAACTCATGTTCTGTGGAACCTGGAATTGCACTTAGGTTTTTCCCAATCTCCAAATAACTCCACATACAAGATAGTAATGATACTGAAAGATCTGCTAAAGTACCCATTTGTGAAACAGCCAGCATATAATGAGTATATGAAATATTATCAAGGGAAGCTTTGGCATTTTTCAGCTCCTCAGAAGTTATTCCTAGTCTCTTCATATAAGAACGATGAATACTCATCTCACCATTTAGTATGCTATTAACCATGGTTGAAAAACCCTGCATAACCTCTTCTGTGTCAGCTTTAACTATTCCTAATGCATAAACCTTAGCATAATCTAATAAATAGAGATAATCTTGAATCATGTAAAATTTAAATTTATCTATCTCTAAAGTACCATTACCTATACCCTTTACAAAAGGATGTTCATAATAAGATTGCCAAATATCTTCCACACTTTCATATAGACTTTCTGAAAATTTCATTTTAATTCCCCCAATTTTATTATAACGAGTTACAAAAAAGGTACAAACCTCAAAGAGGTTTGTACCTATATTTTTAAAATTATAAATCATTTTTAAAATATATAAATCCTCTTCCTACGCTGGCATTACCCAGATCAGGTTATAGGGTCTAAGAATTTTATTCTTAATCTCAGCTGGTAACACCAGCCCCCCCGGGTTTACTTGTTAATTTTTCAATATTTAATTTCTTCCTACAAAGACATATTACTACAATATAATAATATCGTCAATATAACGATTTTATAAGTTTTTCACGAATCCTGATTTTTAGACTACTAAAAAACATTTAACATGCTAAAGATTGGTTTTATATCCCGCAGGATAAGTCAATTTTCAGCCGTGTTTATCTATATAAACAAAGATATGAAGTCTCTTCTTTAACTTTTAACCTAAATTTATTATTTGCCTCTATAACAAATGTTTCATTTTGCTTGAATTCCTTCCATTCATCGGTTCCTGGAAGTTTTATTATTAGCATTCCACTTGTTACTGTCATAATTTCTTTACTTGATGTTCCGAATTCATACTCTCCCACAGCCATAACTCCAATTGTTGCAGGACCTTCCGCTGTAGTGAAACTAATTGATTTTACTTTTCCTTCGAAATACTCATTTGTTTTGAACATTCAATTTGCCCCCTTAGTAAAATATTAAAATTATATTATATTATATTATATTATATTATATTATATTATATTAACAATACTTGAAATATAGTATTATAAATATCTGTATATATTAAATTTGAGCGCTACTTAGACATTTCCTTAGACTTTTTAGTACAAACTCTCATCGCTGAAATAACTGCATCTCTTAATCCTTTTTCTTCAAGAGTTGCTACCGCTTCTATAGTTGTTCCCCCTGGAGAGCAAACCATATCTTTAAGTTCTCCTGGATGTGTTCCTGTTTCAAGAACCATCTTTGCTGACCCAAGAACTGCTTGTGCTGCAAACTTGTATGCCTGACTTCTTGGCATGCCATCTAAAACAGCAGCATCTGCCATAGCTTCAATAAACATATATACATAAGCTGGTGATGAACCACTAACAGAAGTTACAACATCCATTAATTTTTCGCTTACTATTTCTGACTTACCAAAGCTATTAAAAATATTTAATATAAACTCTGTTTCTTCTTTTGTTACTTCTTCATTAGTGCATAAAGCTGCCATACCTTCTCCTACTAAAGCTGGTGTATTAGGCATTACTCTGACTACCTTTAGTTTTCTCTCAAATGCCTCTTCAGTGCTCTCAATAGATTTCCCCGCTGCAATTGTTACTATTATTACATTATCCTTAACCTGATTCTTTATTTCTTTAATAATAGTTGGGTAAATATTTGGTTTTACTGATAGAACTAATATATCACTATTTTTAGCCACTTCATTATTATCAGTAGTTGTTCTTATCCCATATTTTTCAGCAGTTTCATTTAAGTTTTTTTCATTTAAACCAGATGCTATTATATTACTTGGCAAAACTATATTTGATTTAACAATTCCACCTATAATTGATTTACACATATTACCGCATCCTATAAAACCTATTGTTTTATCCATAATTATTCCTCCCTATGTAACCTTTATTATAAAGTCTACTATCATTTTCATTTTAATGCAATTATTTTTATTTGAATGAATTATAATCATTAAAACTTAATTAATTTCATCATTGTAAAAAACAGTGTCGGCTTATAAAAACTCTTTTATATGCCAAATTATTCTAAAAAATTCATTTTAATGATATAATTATTATGAAATTAATTAAAAAATTAAGTTTTATGTTTTTAAGGAGATAATTATGGGGAAAAAATGTATATTAGTTTCAGAATGCACTTCTGGAGACGTAATTGCACAAAAAATAGTAAGTAAATATGGTGCAATTATTGCTGTAGAGAATACAGTTGTAAATAATTATATAAAGAATAAACTTGTTACATTTGAAATAAAGTATATTTGGATATATGGGACATCTAAGGACGAATCACCTAAAGTTATTGATGCTACTTTATTAAAGTCAAAGAAAAACTATAAAGAAAATGCCATAAAAATTAATGAACTAATAAATGATTTATCTAAAGGAAAAAATATAAATTTTCAAAGAATAGATGAAATATCAAATTCTATTTATAGCTCTATAAATGATGAATACTACACTGTTAAATGGATTAACGAATTAAGATCTGCAGATGAATATTCATATAATCATAGTATAAATGTCTCTCTATACGGCATGTTATTATCAAAATGGTTATTCTTATCTGAAAGGGAAATTAAAGATGTAGCTAAAGCTGGCATGCTTCATGACATAGGGAAAACAAAAGTACCAATTGAAATTTTAAATAAAAAAGGGAAATTAAATTCATATGAGTTTGAGGAGATAAAAAAGCATCCTTTCTACGGATATAATATCGTGAAAAAAGTAAATAGTATTTCAGATGAAGTAAAAAAAGCTATTTTAATGCATCATGAAAGAACAGACAGTTCAGGATATCCTATGGGAATAAACGAAAATGAGTTGAGTTTATACTCTAAAATTATTGCTATTGTGGATGTGTATGATGCAATTACTTCGGAACGAGTATATAAAAAAAGAGAAACTCCCTTTGAAGCTTTTCAAATCTTTCAGAATAGCAATATCCACTGTTTCGACATACATATAATGAATGTTTTTTTAAAAAATTTAGCTGCTTGCTATGTAGGATCAAAGGTTCTGCTAAGTAACGGCCAGTCTGGAGAGATTGTGTATATACCGCCACATGCTATTACTGAACCTATTATTAGTGTTGACTCTAAATATATTGACCTTTCCAAAGAGAATAGCCTGAAAATTACCGCCATGTTGTAGTATTCATCTTTCAAATATGTGGTATAATAAACAATGTTGGTAAAATTTAATATGAATAATGCCATAAAGGAATAAAAGAAAGAGGTTGATCATTATAAAAAGTAAATATGAAGCCAAAGCTAATGAATATGAAATAAAAGGAAACATTGCATACATAAAATTGCAGAAAAAAGATGAAACAATCATTGATACTAAAATAGACGCTGCAGATTTAAAGATGGTGCTAGATAAGGGTACTTGGTTCGCGGAATGGAATAAAACCTTTAACAGCTATTTAGTTCAGAATGTAAGTTATCCTTCTAAAGAAAAACAGACTCTACATTCATTTATTCTAGGTGCACACCCTAAGTCTCCTATTAGACATATTAATGGAGATACGCTTGATAACAGAAGATGCAATATAGAAATATATAATCAAAACGCAGGTATTAATGATTATGAAAAACAAGACGAAAAAACTATCTCTATAATACTAAGAGATAAATACGGTAGAGAAAAGGCAAGAACTAAGATAGACAAAGAAGATTTAGATAAGGTATTAAATAGCGGATATACATGGGTTTACTATGAAAAGCATGGTAAAAACTATGCTATATCAAATTCTCCTCAAGGAAGAGTTTATCTACATAACTTTATAATGAACACTCCTGAGAACATGATTACAGAACACGTAAATCACAATACTTTAGATAATAGAAAGTCAAATTTAAATAATGTGGAATTAGTTAACGATGAAGAAACTATCACTGATGAAGATTAATAATCACTTCTCGACGTTATGAAGATGATTTCACTATAAAGTTAAAAGTATTAGAGCTAGTAGTTATCAAATAAACTTAAAATAGGACCATATGCTTATAGCAATATGGTCCTATTAAAATTTTTTTTCGTATAAAATTTATAATAAGAAGTTCTATTTTATTATATTTTACGAGCGAATATATCTTTTCTCTTCTTATAGTAATGTTCCATTGTATCCTTGGGAGCCATACTTCCTCCTGTAGCCCAAGCAATATGTGGGGCATTTTTCAAAGCTTCATAAATTATTTAATAATGCAATATCAATGTTCAATCAAATTTAATTCCATTATTAAAATAATTAAAAAATAGTCACTAAAGTTTCTATTATTTGGTACGATATATTATAATAGATAAAATTTATTTTTAAAATATTATGTATTTAGGTGATTAGTATGATAAAAAATTTATATGATAAATTATTTAAGTCTATTGACGAAGTAGAAATAGAAATCATAAATACTGATGAAATTGAAAATAAACCTCAAATGTTGGAAGGTACTATAAAAGAAGTCATAGAACTTCAAACTTTTTTACAGAGTATATAGTACATACCCCTACTTACTTTAGCTGTAGTAAATAGGGGTATAAGATTATACGATTCTTTTGGTTTTTCTTAAAATTCTAATTCATTTAAAATATTTATGCCAGTATGTTTATTGCTTTTTAATGCATCAAAATAGCTATAATCATCTATTTTTTCATATAGCTTCTTTACTATACTCTTCATTTTTCCTTTATCTTTTTCACTTATGCAAAGCATAAATACGAATTGAACATATTCTGTGCCATTTTACAGGATGCTATAATACCGTTAGAGCAATACAGGACTCCTTAACGTTTTCTAGATTTCCATGTGGAATTGCTATTCCTTTTCCAACTTCTGTTGACATCATATTTTCTCTTGATATTACATCCTTTTCAAATTGACTATTTATATATTGTTTTTCTATTAGAATTTTGCACATATCATAAATAATTTCTTCTCTTTTATTAAACTTTTTACTTCTATAAAAAATCTCTTTTTTTATAGGCTTTTTTTCCTTTTCATTTGTTTTATTTAAGTTATTTTCAATATATTTTTCTATTTTTTTAGTATCTTCTTTTGTCATAAGTGGGCTTATAAGTAAAACAGGTTTATTTATATCTATAGGTACTGTTGATATTATCATTTCCGTCTTATCTATTAGTTCCTCTTTTATATCTACATAAGATACAATACCTATGGTTTCTATCTCTTTAAAAGACCTCTCTAATCTAGCGGAAACCAATTGTGAAGTTCCAATGCCACTATGGCAAATAACTAAAGTTTTTATTGTTTTCCTATTTCTTTCAGCAGCTGCACCGATATGAATAGCAATATATCCAATCTCCAACTCTGGAATTTTTAAATCTAAATATTTCTCAAATATACTATTACACATCCAAGCCATTCCAAATACTTCTGGGTAATTACTTTTTATTTCCTCTAACATAGGATTTTTTAAATTCAATCCATATCTTAATCGGTTAATAGTTGGCCTTAGATGCAATATTAATCCATTTAAAAAAGCTTTATCTTCTGCAAGCTCAATATTTAAAGAATTGCTTGCTAATTCTATCATGTCTCTAGCTATTTGTTCCTCTAATTTTAATTCCTCAACTTTATTTAACGGAAAATACTCTAAGTCTTTTTCCTGCATTTTACTTCCTAATATATGAAGGGTTATATATCCTGTTTCAGGTTCAGGAATCTTTATATTAAAATGAGATTCTAGCTCCTTGCTAAGCTCTTTTGCACATTCAAATGCTTTAGTAGTATATATATTATTAAAAACTTTTTGTGAAAGAGTAATATCATTTCCTTCTTTAATTCTTTTTATACATATTGCAATGTGCATCAATAAGCTTATATATGCTTCTTGAGAAAATGAAAAATCCATACTTATTTCTACTTTAGCTATTAATTCTTCTAATTTTTTATAATCTATATTAATTATTGATTTAAGCTGCTCTTTCGTTTTATAATCTAGTCTTCCTTCATAATCCACATAAGATGATTGCTGTTGCTTTTCTAAATTATTAATTTGAAAAACTAACTCTGAAATGGCTCTTCTATAATCATTTTCTTCCCCTTCAATCTCAATACCTTGATTCCTTTTTTTATTAAAATCAAATTAAAATCTGCAAGCCATCTTTGAACTTCTTCCAGATCTTTATGAATAGTAGTATTTGATACAAATAATTCCTCTGCTATTTCATTAACAAATACCCTCTTTTTACTCATGAATAGCTTTCTTAATATAGTAAACTTTCTTCAGAAGAATATGGTTCTATATAATTATTTCTATTTGTAATTGCTTGTAACAGATTAATTTTATTCTCTTCAGGTCCATTAACACTTATTCCTACCCCTGCTTTTTTTAAAAGAATTAACCCATTTTCCTCTATGATTTCCTGTACTTTTTCCAGGTCATTTCTAACAGTTTTATTTGATACATTAACTTTTTCAGCTATTTTATCAATGGTTATACTTTCTTCACTTTTTAGTAATACTTTGACAATCTCCATTTTTATGTGCAGAGATAGCCCAAGCTTCTCCTGCCTTATCTGTTGGTATATCACAATTAAAGTATTGCTTTAATCTTGTACCACCCCAGACTCTATACTTAAAAACAAGTTCTAATCTAATAATTCTGTTCATAATTTACCTTCCTCTCTATTATAATAAAGCTACTACTGTAATAACTGATTAATATTTAATATAATTCAGTTATCCTAAAAATGGAACTAGCTTCCCAATGTTGTATGATTGTGATTGGAAAGCTAGAATAATATTCTATTTGTTTTTCTTTAAGTGATCTTCAATGCTTT
The DNA here is from genome assembly GCF_001623875.1 of Clostridium magnum DSM 2767. Classification (GTDB taxonomy): domain Bacteria; phylum Bacillota; class Clostridia; order Clostridiales; family Clostridiaceae; genus Clostridium_AM; species Clostridium_AM magnum. The sequence continues at coordinate 551,552 of NZ_LWAE01000003.1, forward strand.
CATAAGGTTACTTGTAGGTGCTCCGACTATATACATAACTATACCTACTGCTAAAGCGCTTAGAAGAGGAATTACAAATATAGGCATTATTGCTCTTATTTGTGCTGGAACTTTCCATGATTTTATCCACTTTGCTGTATAACCCGCTATAAAACCTGCTACAATACCACCTAAGAATCCTGCTCCGATTTCACTAGCTAATGCTCCGCCTACAAGACCTGGCGCAAGCCCTGGTCTATCTGCTATACCAAAAGCAATATAACCAGCTAAAACAGGAACCATTAATCCAAAAGCTTTGGCTCCAATATTCATCATTTTTATCAAAATAGGATTAGTAACGTTTGCACCTGTTCCTGCTTTTACTCCACTTAGGGCAATAGATAAAACTATCAGTACTCCCCCTATTACAATAATCGGTATCATATAAGATACTCCAGTCATTAGCTGAACTTCTGATATTTTTCTTTTCACCTTAGTCAATCCTTAATTGATAAATTTTAACGAATTATAGGCTTCGATATAATTTCAGGCATTTCTACACTTGATATAATTGAATTTTCTATATCATTATTTTTATTTAGTTTTTCTATATATACAATCATTAATGTAGAATAAAAACTAAATATCATTATATATATTCTTTTAATCAATTTTGCATACTAAATTAGTAACAAATAAGAACGAATATCATATGCTATTATAGAGAAATTCAAAAAAAACATAAAGGGGAATGATTTTTATGGCAACAGTTTTAAATAAAGAACTAGATTTAACTTTGAATCAAACTAGTGACGGTACTCTAGTTACCACAATAGTAACTGCAGAAGGAGTATCTGCTGATTATGATTTTACAGTATTAGTAGATGTCTCTCTTGTTAGACAAAGTGCGCCAGCAGTAACCGAACACTATTTTGTGGCTAACAAATATACTGCAGGAAGTTGGGTAGGAACAGATACTTTCCACCTTGCAATTACTCCCGCTACATCAGACGCAGATACCGTAACTGCAAAAGCATATGGTTCATATTCTAAAATAAGCTAGTCAATTTAGAAGGGTTTGAAATTTTATGTTTCAACCCCCTAAAGATAAATATTTCTAGAGGTGTTATGTATGCCTTGTTTAGATATTCCTGCAATCAAAAGCTTAACAATATCAAATAAATCTCCAAATGATAATATTAGCGATATATATATTGGAACTGAATCCTCCATTAAATATATAAGTTACTTATATTTTGATATATCTTCAATCCCAGGAAACATAAAAGATATGCGCGCAACTTTGGTTCTATTCAAAAAACCTATATCACATGGTAAAGATAACAATTATAACTATAATTCCAGTAATTATGACAATCATAATATGAATAACACGTATGTGGGTGAGTATATAATATATCCTTTATCAGAATACTTTAGTAAATATACAACTTATAGTAATAGACCTGAATATGTCTCTTCACTACACAAAAGTTTTTATACAAATGAAAAAAGCATATGCGAAGAAATAGATATAACTCCTATTGTATTTAATTGGATAAGCGGAAAAGTTCCTAATAAAGGGTTAATGTTTAAGGGTGGAAAAAACACTAAGAATTTATTGAAATTCTTTTCAGTTCTAAATAAAGATATCACCGAAATACCCTTCATAAAAATATATTTCAAAATAGAAAACCATTTTCCACTAATAACAGAGCTAAATTGTACTTGTTCTTTTTTTCCTGTGATAAAAAAATAAAGTTTTATTTAAATATTAATCTCTTTAACCTATGTTTTAACCAATAAACAGACATTACTCGTACTAACTTTTAACATTAAAAAAGACTAGTAAACTGCACAATAAGCAATTCACTAGTCTTTTTTAATTATTTTTAATCAAGTTTAAGTACATCCTTCATATTGTATAAGCCTTTATCTTGCTTAGCAATAAATTTAGCAGCCTTTATTGCACCTTGAGCAAATACAGCCTTTGATGTTGCAGTATGTTTAATTTCTATTACCTCATCCAATCCTGCAAATATAGCAGTATGTTCACCTACTATAGTACCTCCACGAACTGCATGGATACCTATTTCCTTTTTAGTTCTCTTTCCAACTTGTCCTTCTCTTCCATATACAAACTCTTTGGAATTGTTTAACTCATCATTTATTTCATTTGCTAGCATGTATGCAGTTCCACTTGGCGCATCGATCTTTTTATTATGATGCTTCTCTATAATCTCTATATCAAAAGTTTCATTTAAAACAGCTGCTGCTTTTCTAACTAAATTTGTTAATAAGTTGATTCCTAAGGATGTGTTTCCTGATTGGAATATAGCTATCTTTTCAGAAGCTTCTTTTATTTTCCCTAAATCTTCAGCAGATAAACCTGTTGTTGCTATTACAAGCGCTGTTGATGTTTTAGTTCCATATTGTAATAGGCCTGGTAAACTTCCTGGATTAGAAAAATCAATTACAGCATCAGCTTCTTCTTTAGAATCCAGTATATTAGTATAAACAGGGTAGCTATTTTTACATCTCTCTGGATTTTGATCTATACCTGCAACTATTTCTGCATCTTCCATTTCGCCTATTATTTTAGTTAGCGTTTGTCCCATTGCTCCATTACATCCATTAATTATTAGCTTTAACATAAATTTACCCCCTTAAGTCAATACCATATTCTTTCATAAAGTTAGCTAATATCTTAACGTTAGCCTCCTCCATGTCAGTTAATGGTAATCTAAACTGTCCAACATTCATTCCCATAAGATTCATTGCTGTCTTAACAGGAATAGGATTAGTTTCTATAAATAAGGCACCTACTAGTCCGTTCATTCTAAGCTGTGCTCTTGTTGCTTCTTTAACATTACCATTTAAGAATGCCATAACCATATCATGAGTATCTTTAGGTAATATATTTGCAACTACAGATATTACACCTTTTCCTCCAAGTGATAAAACCGGAAGTGTCATATCGTCATTACCACTGTAGATATAAAAATCTTCTCCACATAGTCTAGCAATTTCACCCACTAAGCTTATATCTCCACTGGCTTCTTTTATAGCTTTTATATTTTCTATTTTTGATAGTTCTAATACTGTTGTAGCTTTAAATCCAAAGCCAGTTCTTCCTGGAACATTGTAAAGAATGATAGGTAATTTTACAGCATCAGCTATAGCCTTATAATGTGCTACAGCTCCCTTTTGTGTACATTTGTTGTAATAAGGAGTAACTATTAATAATCCATCAGCTCCTACTTCTTCTGCATATTTACTTAATTCTATTGAATAAGCAGTATTGTTGCTTCCTGTTCCAGCTATAACTGGGACTCTCTTGTTTACTCTTTTAACTGCAAATTCTATAGTCTTTCTTCTTTCTGCATCTGTCATAGTTGAAGATTCACCTGTAGTTCCGCATATTATTATTGCGTCTGTACTATTCTCTATTTGCCAATCTATTATTTCACCCAATTTTTCATAATCGATTCCGTTCTCTGTATATGGGGTGACTATAGCCACTCCTGACCCTTCAAATAAACACATAATAATTTCCTCCTAATTCTTTACATTTCTTTATTATTTTTTATAGATCTTTAAGTAATACCTCTGCAATCTGAACTGCATTTGAAGCAGCACCTTTTCTGATGTTGTCTGCAACAACCCATAAATTTAAAGCGTTATCTGAGCTGAAGTCTCTTCTAATTCTTCCAACAAAAACTTCATCATGACCAGCTGCATCTATAGGCATTGGATAAACTAGATTTTTTACGTCATCCTTTAAAACTACTCCATCAGCGTTTTTATATAGTTCAAAGATATCTGCTAGTTCAAATTCTTTCTCTAGTTCTACATTAATGCTTTCACTATGTCCATAAGCTACTGGAACTCTAACTGTAGTAGCTGTAATTTTTAAATTATCATCGTGAAGTATTTTCTTAGTTTCATCTACCATTTTCATTTCTTCTTTTGTATATCCGTTTTCTAAGAAAACATCAATGTGTGGTAATAGGTTACCTGCTATAGGATATGGGAATTTCTTAGGTGCGTTTCCTTTATAACCTTCATATAAATCATTGTATCCACCTACCCCTGCACCGGATACAGCTTGGTATGTTGAATATATAATTCTTTTTATTCCATATTTATCTTGTAAAGGCTTTAATGCAACCATAGCTTGAATTGTAGAACAATTTGGATTTGCAATTATCCCTTTATTCCATTTGATGTCTTCAGGATTTACTTCTGGTACAACTAGTGGTATTTCAGGATCCATTCTCCAAGCACTACTGTTGTCTATAACAACTGCACCATATCTAGCAAAAACAGGCGCATACTCTTTGCTTACATCTCCACCAGCAGAGAATAAAGCAAAATCTATCTTTTTATTCTTAATATTATCTTCTGTTAGCTCTTCTACAACATACTCTTTACCCATAAATTCTACTTTACTTCCTGCAGATTTCTTTGATGAGAAAAGATATAAGTTATCAATAGGAAAATTTCTTTCCTCTAATACCTTTAAAAATGTTCTTCCTACCATTCCAGTTGCCCCAACTATACCAACATTTGCTTTTTTCATTCCAATCACCTCATATATAATATTTTTTTATCATAATACTTTTTATAGTATAATTAACTATTAATAGCCCCTGTGATTAAGTTATATCTTATAAATTCAATGCTTTAGCTAAAACTGTTACTGCTTTTTGCTTATCCTGAGCATCTATTGTGTAGGATATACTTATTTCAGAAGTAGTTACCTGCTTAAATTCAATATCGTTATCTGAGAATATGCTGAATATCTCAGCTGCAACTCCAGCTTGCTTCATCATACCTATTCCAACAACAGATACCTTAGTTATATTTGAATCCTTAGATACTTTAATTCCTTCTATTACTTCTTTAAGCTCTTTAGTTATTTGATCAATTGTCTTTTCATCTTCTTTAGATGTAGTAAAAGAAACATTTACATATCCATTGAATGGAGCTGTTTGACTTATCATATCAACATTTACATTATATTTTGCTAATCTTTCAAATACCAATGCTATATTTTTAGAGTTTTGTAGTACGTTATTAACCGTAACCATTAAAACATCATCGCTAATTGAAAGACCTGTTATTGCTTTTCCTTCCATTGTTTCATCATACTCCTTTATATAAGTTCCCTTAGTATTTCCGTGACTTGATGCTACATAAATAGGTATTTTATATTTACATCCTATTTCAACGGCTCTTGTTTCCATAACACCAGCCCCAAGGCTTGCCATTTCCATCATTTCTTCATAGCTTATATTATCTAGCTTTTTAGCATCAGGCCAAACTCTTGGATCAACACTATATATTCCTTCAACATCTGTATATATTTCGCAAGTACATTTAAGCTTTGCAGCTAAGGCAACAGCTGTAGTATCAGACCCGCCTCTTCCTAATGTTGTTATATCTCCATTTTCGTTTATACCTTGAAAGCCAGCAACAACAACTATTTTGCCATCATTTAAGTGTTTTTTAACATTTTCGATATCTATATCAGAAATACGATTTTTTGTATGAGCACCTTCTGTCCTTATTCCTGCTTGAAACCCTGTCAATGAAACAGAGTCAAACCCAAATTCATGAAATGCCATTGACAACAAAGAAATTGATACCTGTTCACCAGTAGATACTAGCATATCCATTTCTCTTTTATTTGGATTTTCTGAAATCTGCTTCGCCATATCTATAAGGTGATCTGTTGATTTACCCATTGCAGAAACTACAACTACAACATTATCCCCCTTTTGCTTTCTATCTATTACCTTTTTAGCAACAGCTTTTATTTTATCTATAGTTCCTACAGAGGTTCCTCCATATTTTTGTACTATTGTATCCATATAAGCTTCCTCCTCAATTAAAAAGTATATATTATATCATTCTTAATAATATCTTCATAAGTTTCTCTTCTAACCGCTAGCTTTGCTTGCCCTTCTTTGACAAAAACTGCTGCTGGTCTAGGAATTCTATTGTAGTTACTAGCCATGCTGTAGTTATAAGCACCAGTAGTTAATACTGCTAATATATCTCCTCTTTCAACCTCTGGAAGCTCAATATCTTTTATTATAACATCTCCAGATTCACAGCATTTTCCTGCAACAGTATAGGTTCTTTTATTTTCTGAATAAAATTTATTTGCAACTAGTGCCTCATATTTTGCATCGTACAAAGCTGTTCTTGGATTATCTGTCATTCCTCCGTCTATAAAGATGTACTCTCTACCTCCATAAGTTTTTTTAGTTCCTCCTACCTCATAAAGAGTAGTACCTGCATTTGCAATTATTGATCTTCCTGGTTCTATCATTACCTTTGGTATATTTAAACTTAATTTTTCGCTTTCCTCTTTAAGTATTGAAAGCATATTTTTAAGACAATTACTTAGATCAACTGGCTTATCTCCTTCAAAATAATATACTCCAAAGCCTCCACCTAAGTTTAATTCTTCTGTAATAAATCCACATTGTTTTTTCACTTTGTCTAAAAACCTAAGCATTTCTGAAACAGCTGCATAAAAGGATGTTGCTTCAAAAATCTGAGAGCCAATATGGCAATGAAAACCCTTTAAGTTAACTTTTTCACTGTTTTGAAATTTATTTATTACTTCTATCATATCTTCACTAAATATAGATTCTCCAAATTTAGAATCATCCTTTGATGTTTGAATATATTCATGGGTATGTGCATCTATACCTGGATTTACTCTTAGTAGTACATCAATTTTTTTATCTAATCCCTCACATAGGTATTCAATTAATTCTAATTCTTGTCTGTTATCTACTATTATTCTTCCTACCCCAGCTTCAATTGCCATAGTAAGCTCCTGCTTTGTTTTATTATTACCGTGCATATAGATTCTATTTGCAGGAAACTCTGCCTTTAAAGCTGTATACAGCTCTCCTCCAGATACAACATCTAAAGATAATCCTTCTTCTTTAATAAGCTTATAAATTGCTATATTTGAAAATGCTTTAGATGCATATATAACTTCAGTATCAACACCATCCGCTACGAAATTTCCTTTAAAAGTTCTGCAAGTATCTCTAACTAATTGTTCATCTATTACATATAGAGGAGTTCCAAATTCTTTTACTAAATCATTGGTATTACAGTTTCCTATTTCTAAATGACCTTCATTATTTATATTCATTGTTCCAAATAATTTCATCTTGCCATCCTCTTTCCATTTAAATTTCATTTTCTGAATCTTTTTTATATTTTTTAAAGTAAAAAAACAATCACGAGCAAAAGGTACTCATGATTGTTATATATAACATCACCTTTTGCCCTAATATGATAAGCACTCCTTTAGAAAATTGGGCAATTTTCTGAAGACAGTACCATACTTATTCAGTATAATCCCAACACATGATCTATCTCATGCATTTCGGCAGTTGACCCTTTCCTAAAGAGTACTAATGACAACTGCAACCTCTATATCATATCGCATATATTAAGTTTGTTCTTTTCTAAGTAATAAAAAACAGTCACGAGCAAAAGGTACTCATGACTGTTATATACAATAACATCGCCTTTTGCCCCAACATGATAAGCACTTCTTTAGAAAATCGGGCAACTTTCTGAAGACAGTACTATACTTATTCAGTATAATCCCAACACATGATCTATTTCATGCATTTCGGCGAGTGACCCTTTCTTGAATGTTCATTTAAGAAAACACACAATACTAATGACAACCGCGGCCTCTGTATCACATTGTATATATTCGTTTTTTAATTTGCATTTACTATGTTTTAAAGTATATCAAATTAAATTACCGTAGTCAAGCACTTTTTGAATATTTGATTGACAATATAAATTTTATACAATGATATACATAAGTTTTTGCATAAATATTAACCCAAGTCTACTTTATTATTTTTTATAAAACACTAATGACAGTCTATCTCCTACAAATTGTATAACTTGAACTAGTACTATCAATATAACTACTGTAGATATCATTACTCCTGTTTCATATCTATAGTATCCATATCTTATAGCTAAGTCACCAATACCACCACCACCTACAATTCCAGCCATAGCAGAGTATCCAACTAAACTTACTAATGAAACAGTAACAGATCTTATAAGACCCGGGAGTGCTTCTACGATAAGTACGTCCTTTAAGATTAAACTCATTTTTGCCCCAGATGCAATAGCTGCTTCTAAAACACCTTTATCTACTTCACTAAAAGAACCTTCTGCAAGTCTTGCGAAAAAAGCTATCGAAGCAATAGAAAGTGGAACTGCCGCTGCTTTAGGACCTATACTTGTACCTACAATAATTTTTGTTATTGGTATTAAAAGTACTAAAAGTATTACAAAAGGCAGCGAACGAATAATGTTTATAACTATTCCTGCAATATTATTTATTATTTTATTTTTATAAAACAACTCATTAGAAGTCAAATATAATACTAAACCTATAATTCCTCCAATTACAATTGATAAGATCATAGCTATTCCTATCATTTGGATAGAATCTATGAAAGATTTTCCTAGCTCTCTTCCTAATATATCTAAAGTACTATCCAATCTTTTTCACCTCTTTTTCAAAGGAATAAATTTTATCAACCTGCGACACATTGCATCTTATATAATTTTCTGCTTTTCTTATTTCTTCTGTGTCTCCTGTAATATTAATAAGTAGTATACCTAACGGCTTATCATTTATATAATCAATTTTTCCATGAATTATACTTATATAAACTTCAAACTTTTTCGATACCTCTGATATTAAAGGATTAACACTTTTTTCGCCTTTATAGTATATTTTAAGTAATTTTCCTTCTTCTATTAAACCTTCTACTCCTCGAGGCAATTCAATATTCAGATTTTTATGAATTAATGATTTTGTAACTTCATCCTTAGGATTTGCAAAAATAGAATACACATCATTAACCTCTACTATCTCTCCTCTATTCATTACCGCAACTCTATTAAATAATGATTTTGCCACTTCCATCTCATGAGTAATAAAAACAATAGTTATTCCGTACTTTTTATTTATCTCCTTTAGTAACTTTAAAATTTCTTGTGTGTTTTCAAGGTCTAACGCTGAGGTTGCCTCATCACATAATAATATTTCTGGATTATTGGCTAAAGCTCTTGCAATTCCTACTCTCTGTTTTTGCCCACCACTTAGATTAGCAGGATATGCCTTTGCTTTATCCTGTAGATAAACTAACTTTAATAATTCCTCTACTCTATTTTCTATTTTATCTTTAGGATAATTATTAGCCTTCAAAGCAAACTCTATATTTTGGTAAACAGTCTTACCACTAATTAGGTTAAAGTGCTGAAATATCATTCCAATCTTTAATCTTATTTGCCTAAGAGCTTCCCCTTTTAATTCTGTAATATCTTCGTCATTAATAAATATCTTTCCTTTAGTAGGTTTTTGAAGCAGATTTATAGTTCTAACCAAAGTACTTTTTCCTGCGCCACTTAAACCTACAATACCGAAGATATCACCTTTATTTATTTTAACATTTATATCCTTAACAGCCTCCACATTGTTTCCTTTTATATTAAAAAACACGCTAACATCCTTTAACTCTATCAATAAACTCACCTCCATTAAAACTATTAATCATAATTTTAGTATCTATGGGGTTTCTAGGTGGAAAGTTGACTTATACTCCAAAGTATAGGTTAACTTTCCACCTAGAAACCCTTGTATAATGCAGTTCCGTTAGACATTTTTTTACTTCTTATTAACATACCATTCTGGCTTGTCAAAAGCTTTGAAAATTCCATTTTGATCTTCAATAACAGTTCTAAAATCTGCAGATTCAACAGCTTCTTTTATATCTTTTCCTAAGTCTTTGCTTAAATCTTCAGTTCTTACAGCAACTACATTTTTATAATTTTCACTTAGCTTTTCTACCTTTAATGCTTTAGAAAAATCTAACCCAGATGCAATTGCATAATTTCCAGTAATAGCAGCAATATCTACACTATCTAAAGTTCTTGGAAGTTGAGCTGCCTCAGTAATAACAATTTTTAAATCTTTTTTATTCTCAACAATATCACTTTCAGTAGCTTTGGTCTCATCTATGTTATCCTTAATTTTTATTAATCCTTGTTTTTCTAATAAAATCAAAGCTCTTGCTAAGTTTGATGGGTCATTTGGTATAGCAACCTGTGCTCCAGTCTTTAAATCATCTAAAGACTTTATTTTATTTGAGAATATACCCATACCAGCTGTTGGTACAACTATTACTGGTGACAAATCTAGTTTATTATCCTTTGAGAATTTTTGTAAATAAGCTGTGTGTTGAAATAAATTCGCATCAATTTCTTTATTAGCTAGAGCCTTATTGGGTTGTACGTAATCACTAAATTCTTTTGTTTCTACTTTATAGCCTTTTTTCTCTAGAACTGGTGCTATTGCCTTTCTAACCATGTCGCCATAAGGTCCAGGACATACTCCAATTACTATATTTTTGCTATTTTTTTCAGGTGTAGCTGTAGTTGTTTTACTACCTGAGCAAGCTGAAAATCCTAAAGTTAATGTTAACGCTAGTGTTATTCCTATAATTTTTTTTAATTTATTCATTATTTATTCCTCCTAATATTTAACTATTTTTTAATTTTTTCAGTCTATTAATCGCTTCGATTAATGTTTCATCTTTTTTTGCAAAATGAAATCTTATATAATTATTTACATCTTCTCTAAAGAAACTTGATCCCGGAACAGCAGCCACACCAATTTCTTTTGCCATCCACTTACAGAATTCATAGTCATTGTCCCATCCGAATTCTGATATATCAACTAAGACATAATAGGCACCTTCTGGATCGAAGTATTTTAGTCCAATTTCATCTAATCCATCTAGGAACAGTTTCTTTTTTCTCTCATAAGTATTATTAAGTTCATCATAATACTCCTGTTCAAAATCTAGGCCTGCACAAGCTGCCTTCTGTAGAGGTGCAGCTGCTCCTACCGTTAAGAAATCATGTACCTTCTTGCAGTTATCTATAACCTCTTTACTTGCAATAACGTATCCAAGTCTCCAACCTGTTATAGAATATGTCTTGGACAAGGAACTACAGCATATTGTTCTCTCAAACATCCCAGGAAGAGAAGATAAATAAGTGTGTTTATTAGGTTTAAATATTATGTGTTCATAAACCTCATCTGTGATCACATAAGTATCATACTCTTTTGCAAGCTCGCTTATATATATAAGTTCTTCTCTAGTAAATACCTTACCTACAGGATTTGATGGGTTACATAAGATTAATGCCTTAGGCCTTTGTTCAAAAGCCTGTCTTAATACTTCCTTATCAAAGTTGAATTCTGGAGGTACTAAAGGTACATACATAGGTTCTGCTCCTGCTAAAATGGCATCTGCTGTATAATTTTCATAAAATGGTGAAAATACTACTACCTTATCCCCTGGATTGCATACAGACATCATAGCTACCATCATAGCTTCAGTACTACCACAAGTTACTACTATGTTTTCATCAGGGTTAATGGGTATTCCCATAAATCTTTCCTGTTTTTTTGCTAATTTTTCTCTAAACTCTTTTGATCCCCAAGTCACTTCATATTGATGAGGGCCTTTCTCTGCGGCTTCCTTTAAGCTACCAATAAGTTCTCTAGGTGGGTCAAAGTCTGGAAAACCCTGTGAAAGATTTACTGCTCCACAATCATTAGCTATCCTAGTCATCTTCCTTATTACTGATTCAGTAAAATAGTCTAATCTGTTACTTAATTTTTGCACTTTACATATCCTCCTTTATAGTTGACGTAAATAATTAATAATTAATTGCAAACCCACTTCTTGTACATATTATTCATATATTTTTACTAGGTTTTATCTTTGTCTGATAACTGCTCAATCTAATACTCTCCTCTTAAAAACGAGAGTAAAGAATTTAGGTAAGATTAAAAGGCTGTTTTTCTTTAAATAAGAAAAACAGCCTTTGATTACAAAATTTTAATTATGTAACAAGCTACTTTTCTTATCTATCAAAGTAATTTAAATTACTTTGTAGGAATTGACACCGCTACATATTAAAATGCCGGTTGTCGGGCTTCATAGGGCCAGTCCCTCCACCTCTCTGGATAAGAAATTTATACTATATTAAATTCCTAGCAAACTTATTTGATTTAACTAATATTATATTAGCTTTCTACTTCTATGTCAATATATATTTTAAATAAATTCCTTAATTTAATAGTAACAGTAATGAAAATTAATAAAAAGCTATTGATTTCCATGTAAAATAATACTATAATTTAATATATATTAATATTTAACATATATTAAATATTAATTCACATCAAATATTGATATATATTAAAATTAATATCGTATTAATATTTAATAATAACCAAATATTATGCTAGGAGGGTAAAAATGAAAATAACTGAAATATCAGTAAAAAGGCCAGCTGCAATGTGGATGGTAGTAATTTTGCTAATTGCACTTGGTGTTTTTGGCTATACAAAAATGGGAGCAAATTTACTACCTTCTATGAATAATCCTGTTATAACAGTCAGCACAATCTATAGTGGTGCTAGTGCCGAAGACATTAAGAAGGATGTTGTGAAACCTATTGAAGATGCAGTATCAGGAATAAGTGGTCTTGATACTATTAATTCTTCTGCAAAGGAAGGTTATGGTACTGTTACAGTAACCTTTAAATCCACTGCTAATTTGGACACTGCATATCTTGATGTTCAAAAAGCAGTTGAAAATGCCTCATCAAAACTTCCTGAAGATGCTGGCAAGCCTACTATATTTAAGATGGACACTAATGCTATACCAGTTTTGGCAGTTTCTCTAAATGGAACTGTCAGTTATGATGAACTTTACAATGAATCTGATATTTTAAAGCAAAAACTAGAAAAGATACCTGGTGTTGGAAAAATAGATTTAATGGGTGCCGATAAAAAGCAGTTAATGATAAAGCTTGATAAAACCGCTATGGAGTATTATGGCATAAGTATTAATACTATAATAGGTAAATTAAACTCAGTTAATCTAAATGTGCCTGCTGGCGAAATTAAGCAAGACAAGCTAGATCAATCCGTTAGAGTCATTGGCCAATTTCACAGTATAGATGATGCTAAAAACATGCTAGTGCCTACTTCAAGTGGTGGTACTGTACGCCTAGGAGAAATTTCAAAAATAGCTTTGGATGCTCCAGATGCAACTACACAAATAAGATTTAACGGTAATAAAACTATGGCAGTTGTTGTTGGGAAACAGAGTGATGCCAATGTAGTAGAAGTAGCAAATAGTGTAAAAAAGGAATTAGAATCAATTAAAAAGACTATTCCAAGCGAAATTAAAGTTGATATCGCTTTTGATACTACCACCTTTATTACTTCTTCACTAAAGCAAGTACAACATAATCTCATAGAAGGAATTATAACTACTGCAGTTGTACTTTACTTATTTTTCCGCAGCTTCCGCTCTTCTCTAGTTGTTTTAGTTGCTATACCTACATCACTTATAGCTACTTTCTTTATGATGTATAAGCTTAATTTTACACTTAATATGCTCTCTCTTATGGGACTGTCCTTAGTTGTAGGTACACTGGTGGATGATTCCATAGTTGTAATAGAAAGTATACAAAGACACTTAGGCTTAGGAAAAAATCCTATAAGAGCTGCTATTGACGGTCGTAATGAAGTTGGAATGGCTGCAGTAGCTATAAGTCTTTGTGACATAGTTGTATTTGCTCCTATTGCTCTTATGTCCGGTATGATAGGACAACTATTTAGGGAGTTTGGGCTTACAATAGTTGTAGCTACAATATTCTCGCTCTTAGTATCCTTTACAATTACACCAATGCTTTCATCCCGTATACTAAAGAGAGAAAACAAAGAAGAAGAAACTAAAAAAGACGGCTTTTTTAGTAAAGTTCTAGAAAAATACAAAAGCACCCTCATATGGTCCTTAGAACATAGAGGAAAGGTTTTATCTTCTGTTATTATCTGTATTGTACTCAGTGTAGCTCTTATTCCAATGGGAATATTAAAATCTGAGTTTATACCTACAGCTGACCAAAGTTCTTTTACTATTGACTTGTCTGTTACTCCAGGTTCAACCTTAAAACAAACAGATGAAAAAATTGCTCAAGTTGAAAAATATTTAAAAGATATGAAGGAAGTAAAGAGCTACTTTTCAATGGTTGGATCAAATAGTCAAGGAAGTTCAGATAAGGCCACTGGTGAAATTATGGTTAACCTAATCCCTAAGAGTGAGCGTAAAAAAAGCCAGTCAGAGCTTGCAGCACAAGTTCGTGACTTTGGTAAAAAGATGACTGGAGTAGATTTTACCGTAACAGAATCCCAGTCTGGCGGTGGAAGCAGTAAGCCTGTTTCTATTAGTATAAAAGGTGATAACCAGGAAACTTTGGAAACTTTATCAAAAGAAGTTGAGAAGATAGTAAGAACAGTACCTGGAGTTATCGATGTAAGCAATTCTTCCAATATAAAAAGCAGTGAACTAAGAGTAAATATAGATAGCCTAGCAGCTGCTCAATACGGCATTGCTACCTCCGATATAGGAAGCTCAGTAAGAACTGCTTTAGCAGGTACTAAAGCAGGAGTATATAGGGCAAATAGTGAAGAAAATGATATAACACTTAAGTTTATGGATGGACAAATAAGAAATGCTGAAGATATTAAAGCTATAAAAATTACAAATGGATCTGGTGAGCAAATACCATTAAGTCAGATTGCTTCAGTTGTAAAATCAGCTAGTCAGCCATCACTATCTAGAGAAGATAAACAAGATGTTATTACCATAGGGGCAAATCTTCAAGGTAGAGTTCTCGGAGAAGTAACTAATGATATAAAATCTAAATTAAAATCTCTATCTATACCTACAGGTTATAGTATAAATTATGGCGGAACTCAAAAAAACATGGCAGAATCTTTCAGTTCTCTTGGATTAGCCCTAGGAGCTTCATTATGCCTTGTTTATATGATATTAGTAGTGCTTTATGAGTCCTTCCTAACTCCAGCTATAAGAATGGTATCATTGCCTTGTGCTATAATAGGTGCATTTGGTCTATTAGCATTAACAGGCCAAACTTTAAACTTGATGTCAATGATTGGTTTAATAATGCTTGAGGGTTTATCATCTAAAAATGGTACTTTGTTGATAGACTACACAAATACATTAATGAAAAAAGGAATGAATTTAAAGGATGCCCTTATTGAATCTGGTATTACCAGATTAAGACCAATTATAATGACAAGTGCAACAATGATAGTTTCAATGCTTCCTGTTGCTTTGTCTATGGGTGAAGGAAGTGAAATGAAACAGAGTATGGCTATAGTAATAATTGGTGGTATGGTAGCATCAACTATCCTTTCTCCAATAGTAATACCAGTAGTTTATACCTTAATGGATGACTTAACTAAGTTTGTATTTAAGAAAAAAAGAAATTCTAAGGGGGTTACACAGTATGAAGTTTAGAATTTTAAATAAAAAGAACTTAATAATCGGTGTAATATTAATACTTATTATTGCTGGCTCCGCTTCTATTTTAGGCAAAAACAAAAAAGTAGAAGAAAAACAAGATGTAAAAAGCGTAAAAGTGGAAAAGGTATCCGTCGGTTCAATATCTACTGAAGTAGAATATGCAAGTAAATTAAATCCTGTACAAGAAGTAACAATCTTTCCTAAAAGCGGTGGAAAGGTTGCTAGTTTAAATGTAGATATAGGCGATAAGGTTACAGCAGGACAGGTGTTATTTGCACTAGATACCGCTGAACTTCAAGCACAGCTTCAAGCTCAGCAGGCAGCATTAGCAGCCTCAAACGCTAATTTAGCCAAAACAAGTGATTCTGGGCTTCAGCAGCAGATAACATCTTCAGAACAAAATGTTGCCAAAGCACAGATAGCTTATAACAATGCTAAGGACAACTATAATAAGATGGAAAAATTATATGATGCAGGAGCTGTATCAAAGCAAGAGTTAGATAATGCAAAGCTAAAATACGATAACTACTCCGTGGATTTAAAAGCTGCTCAAGATAATTTAAATCTGTTAATAGAAAAATCAGGTCCTCAATCCACACAAGTAGCAACAGCTCAAGTAGCTCAATCACAGGCAGGAGTTAACTCTGCACAAATTCAGTTAAATAATGCTACTATCACTGCACCTATTTCCGGAGTGGTATCGGCTAAGGATGTTAAAGTCGGTCAGCTTGCTAGCAGCCAATCTGGTTCAGTTACTATAATCGATTCAAGTAGCTTTATAGCTGAAATAAGCGTTCCAGATAAAATAATTGGAAAAGTTCAAGTTGGACAGTCTGTACAAGTTAGTATAAGCGCATTAGAGAATAAAAAAGTCTCCGGTGTAATAGATAAAATTAGTCCCAACTCTAATTCAAAAGATAACTCCTATACAATAAAAGTTAAAGTAGATAATTCAAATGGCGAGCTAACAGCAGGTATGTTTGCTAAAGTTTCTTTGCCCTCTGAAAATAAGAATAATATCTTAACCGTACCAAACGAAGCAATTAAGATGGAGAATAACGTAAACTATCTTTATCTAGCCGAGAATGGAAAAGTTAAAAAAGTCTCTGTTGATACTGGCATTTCAAATGATAAGGTTACAGAAATAAATGGAAATATAAAAGAAGGGGCCGACGTAATTATCGAAGGTCAGAATTTATTAAGTAATGGAGACAAGATTAATGTAGTTAAATAAACTTTTCAGCTATTAAATACCAAAATGGAAATTTCTTAACAAAATGCGTTGGTCTTATTACCATAGAATCAACGCATTTTTATTTTAATCTTTACGAGGAGGATGCTATATGTGTAAAAAAACAGTAGATATTTTAGCTGAAAAATTACTTACTATTGGTCCAATTATGACTAAAAAAATTATTCGACTTGATATGCAGTCTAATGACATAGTGTCTATAAATCAACTAATGGTATTAGGATCACTTCATGAACAGGGAAGCTTATCTATTTCCGAAATATGCAAAAAACTTCTCATATCTAAACCTCAAATGACAATTATTTTAGATAAATTAGTAAAAAGCAACCTTGTTTATAGAATTTATAATACTACGGACAGAAGGACTATAAATATTAGTTTAACTGAAAAAGGAAATGAGTATTGCAAAAACTTATTAGAAACACTTAAAGAAAACCTAACACGTAAACTTATAACCTTATCTAAAGAGGATTTAACAACATTATTAAGTTCAGTAGAAATTGCAGAAAGTATACTTAAGCGATTAGACTAAATTATAATAAACAACAGTAATATAACAAGTTAACATATACTAGTTATATTACTGCTGTTTATTCATCAATGTTCCCCAGTTTCTCATAAATTGTGGCTAAAGCTTCCAGTTCATTGGGTTCCAAATGTGAAAGATAGCTTTTTATTACACTACGGCATTTTCCTTCGAATTTACTTATCACTTCTCGGCCTTCCTCAGTTATAGATACTAATACAGCTCTTCTATCATTTTCACTGTGGCGTCGGGAAACCAACCCATTATTTGCCAATCTATCAATCATTGTTGTGACTGCACTTGGCTTCACTCCCATTTTTTCAGCTAAATCAGTAACTTTGTGTGATTCCTTTTTTGATAGTAAATCTAACATACTAAACTGAGTTTCAGTCACACCAAATTCCTGTAGTTCACTTTTAACCTTCTCACCAATTTTCATACTAGTATTCCATAATGCAGTTTGTGCACGTACAACATAATCATCTTTATTCATCCTAGGTATTTCCCCCTTCTGGGTACAAATTATTACTTACTTTGAATCATATAACGAAGTAAATGAAAAGTCAATATTTGCTCCTTAACATCTAAAGAGGAAAGTTCACCACAAACTTACTTCCACAATTAGGTTCAGAATCCAAGGTTATTTTCCCTTGTAAAGAATCTACTAAACTCTTGACGATAGCTAGACCGATTCCTGTTCCTCCATATTGTCTTCTAGTGCCATGATCTATCTGTGTGAATTTTTGAAAAATATAGCTATGGTATTCTTTGGGAATTCCAATCCCTGTATCCTCCACACAGATTTGAAATGCATCATCACTGACACTGGCAGATATCTTTATATATCCCTTTGATGTGAATTTAATAGCATTCGTTACTAAATTAGTCAAAATCTGTTGAAGTTTCATTTGGTCAGATAGTACTAACTTGTCTGAGTCTTCAATATTTAACAATAGTTCTAATTCTTTTTCCGCTGCTAGGTAGTAGAGTTCTTCATAAGTATGTTGAATAAGATCTGATAGCTTTATTTTATCTAATTTTACACTGTTTTTATTACTTTGTATTTTTGCTAAATCTAGAAGATTGGCAATAAGGAATAGTAGCCTCTTTGAGCTTCTTTTAATTATCTGCAAATCCGATAAAATCTCATCTCCAACGGGACCATCATCACCATCTTCAATTAGCTGAATATAACTTAGAATAGCATGTATAGGAGTTCTAAGTTCATGGCTCATAGATGCTATAATATCATCTTTAAATTCATTTGACTTTATAAGCTTTGTATTAATATCATTAAGTTTTTGGGTCCTTTCAGTTATTTGATTTTCTAAATCCATATTCAAAATGTTAAGCTGCTTCAGCAAATTTTGATTCTCTAGTAAGGTAATTATTTGACGTATAACTAGTAGAATAATAGTAATTGAAAATCCTATAAACAAGATATCTAATTTCTCTCGTTTAAATAGAATAACTATCAATAGAAAAATAACAGTGGCATACGGAATAGAAAGTCTAAGCTTATCAACTTGAAAGTAATTTAACGAAGAATTATGGCATAGGTTAGTCTCAAATTTATACTGGACACTATAAATAAGTCCAGCAAACCCTATTAGCATGATAGCTATTGGCCAGAGAGGATCAAAATAACTTCCAGAACTATAGGAATTAGATAATGAAAAAAATGTATAAAATGAATCTGCTAAAATAAGTATTAAAAATGCAAAAGTAATAGTTTGTATTACCGTCTTAGGAAATACATAATTACAGCTTTGATATAGACTAATAGTTCCAAAGAGTAGAACTAGGTCGCCTATTGGATAACCTATTGAAGTTACTATATGCAAATTTGACAGATTACTTTGAATAAATAGTGGATTCATAAGATATTCCCAACTAATGGTTGAAAGTGCTATTATAACAATAATTGCATCGAAAAAAAATTTTGCTGATTTATAGGTATTTTTTACTTCATAAAGCTTATAAGCAATAGCAATCATATAAAAGAAAATCTGCAAATAGCAAAACAGATCTGACAAACTAGGAAAAGAAATTTTTATCTTCAAGATCAAATCATAGTAGTCACATATCAGTTCAGATATTGCATAACTAGTGTTTCCAATGAGCATTAACAACCAAAAATATTTAGCTTTTTCATTACATTTAATAACTGTAATGAATGAGAATATAATACCAATTATAATACCTGTTAAAGAAATAGTGTCAATAAAAAACAATCCAACCCATGATTCTTTATCGAATAAATTAATTGCGATAGAAAAAACTAAGGTATACAGTGTAATAAATATAAAAAATAAATATTTCCAATTTCTCATTAGCCTCATCCTCCTCACTTTATATTATGGTATTGAATAAAAAGCTGTAACTTCATATATAACTATTTTAAAAGTTATACATATAATATATAAAAGGGGAGAGTGACGGAGTTATGGCTAAAATTTTGGTAGTAGACGATGAACAGTTTAATGTTATTTTATTAACTAAACGGCTTTCAAAATTGGGGTATGAAGTCTTACAGGCTAAAAATGGTCATGATGCTTTAAAGTTACTTGACGAGCATCTGTGTGATTTGATACTTCTTGATATTATGATGCCAGATATGGACGGATTTGAGGTAGCTAAAAAAATTCTAGGAAACCCAGATCAAAAAGAAATTCCCATAATATTTCTCACTGCTAAAACTTCCATAGAAGATAAACTAGAGGGCTTAACCTTAGGTGCAGTAGACTATATTACTAAACCCTTTGATTTTCGTGAATTACAAGTTAGGATCAAAATTATACTTAAAAAAAATGAAACAAAAAATAAATTATTAGAAGAGAGTAAAGAACTTAAAGAAGCAGCTTGTACTGATTTCTTGACAGGTTTACTCAATCGCAGGCATATAGATCAAGTGTTGAAAAATCTATTCAACGATTGTAATCAAGATACATCCTCTCTATTACTTATGGATCTTGATTACTTCAAAAAGATAAATGATACTTACGGTCATGATCAGGGTGATATTGTATTAAAGGGAGTTGCTAAAATACTAAAAAATTCTATAAGAAACTCAGATACTGTAGCACGCTATGGTGGTGAAGAATTTATTGCAATATTACCTTCTGCTTCTAAAAAGGCAGCTTTTTCTATAGCAGAACGAATCAGAATAAATATTGAACAGAAAATTTTCAACCTAAATGGACAAGAAATCCACATTACTATTAGTATTGGTAGTGCAACCCTCATAAGAGAAGAAAATAAATATCAAATATTGGAGGAATGGATACAAGCCGCTGACAAAGCACTTTACAAAGCTAAAAATAATGGAAGAAATCTAGTAGTTCAAGTGTAATTTTTATACAGGAATAAAACTCCTTATTCCTGTATAAAAAATTATTTTATCCGATGACTACCCACTCTAATACTCCCGCTTCTCAAAGCGTACGTTGCGAGCGGCTACGTCCCTGGATTCGTTCAACTAAGAATCAGGTTGGGGGTAAATGCCTAAATGGCATTTAACGGGCAAAGCCCCGGGTCGTAGACGAAACCCCATCTGATTCAAGTTTTCACTTCATTATTGAGTAAAAGTAACTTGTCCAGATTCTAAATGATATTTAGCACCTACAACTGTCACCTTTTTTGATTCCTCTAGATGTTTAATAACTGAGCTTTTCTTTATTTCTGCAATAGTATTATTTATGTTCTCATCAGTAGCTAACTCAGGGATGTCTTCTTTGTTTTTTGCAGAACTTTTGGCTTTTTCAACAGAAGGTTTTATTTTATTAACTATAGCTGCTATATTTTCAGGTACTTCTCCACCATCAACTGTAGCTTTTACCGCACCACATTTTTCGTGTCCCAACACAACAATGAGAGGCCCACCAAGGTGTTCTGCTCCATATTCGATACTACCCAATGTTATTGGATCAACAACATTTCCTGCATCTCTTATTACAAATATATCCCCAAGAGCTTGATCAAATATTAATTCAGGTGGTACACGAGAATCAGAGCAAGTGATTACTACAGCAAAAGGCTTTTGTCCCTTTACTGATAAATCCTTTCGTCTTGTGTCACTCAAATCTTTACTCAAAATTTTTCCAGAGACAAATCTGTTGTTTCCATCAACTAATAACTTTTTAGCCTCTTCAGCTGATGTAATAGTTTCGGGTCTTGTGTACCTAGTATCTTCTGCCTGTGTACTTTTTTCAGTTTCCTTTGATGTCTTAGATGCATCAGTACAACCAGAACCGAATACTATACTAGTGGATAAAACTAGCGTTGTTAAGATAAGTTTTAATTTAGATCCTTTTTTCATAAGACTCCCCCCCTATAATAAAAATGAATTCTTTTATAGTATAATATATTTTATAAGATTATAAAAGGAAATTTTGTAGCATTTTGGATATTATATTGTGTTTAATAACCCTTTTTTTCAAATAAATGCTATAACAAATCAGAATATTATTATAAAAGTATATTACATTCAGCGAAATATGAGCAACTTAACAAAAGCACTAAGAATATCATTAAAATTCTTAGTGCTTTTTCATATCCTATGCAATTTTTGAATACTTTCTTCCCTTATCGGTTACTTTCCATATATTAATATCAATACCAGAGCTACCACAACAGTTTGACTTTTGAGAGCAACTGCATCCACAACTATCATTACAGCTACTCATATTATCTTTTTCAATGTATCCCATGTTTTCTAATTGGGATATCATTTGTTCTACTAAACTCTCATCTATTCCTAATTCTCTTGCTACCGACTTATTTGAATACATTCCACCTTCAGACAGTCTTTTTAAAATCTTCATTAACATCTCTAACCCTCCAAACTAAAATTCTTTGATTAATGTCTCTAATTTTTCAACACTCTCTATATTTTCTTCAATCTTTTCTTCAACTTCATATACTTTTTCCACTGTATTTAAAATGTCAAAAGACATTTCTGTAATATTATTAGAAGAGTTATTTATAGTGCTTGTAACCTCATTTACTACTTTAGTTATTTCTTCTACGGAAGCGCTTATCTCCTCTGTAGATGTACTTACATCACTCATAATATCACTAAATTTTACCGTATTCTTATCATATTCTTCACATACATTTATAAATTTATCATAGTCTTTAGTTACAGTTTCATCTAGATAATTAACTACTTCAGTGGAACACTGACTTAATTTCTTAACGGAAGAACTGACATTACTTATTATATTATTGATGCTCTTTACAATTTTCTCAGATTCTTCAGCTAGTTTTCTAACCTCTCCTGCTACCACAGTAAAACCTCTACCTGCCTCACCTGCCCTTGCAGCCTCTATAGATGCATTAAGAGCCAAAAGGTTAGTCTGTTTCGCTATTTTCATAATATCCTCTGAAAATCCATATATCTTTTCTACCTCATTAGAGTCTTCTATAGCTTTATTTAGCTCTACTTTAACCTTGTCCAATATAGATTTAGAGTTTTGTATAGCCTCTAGCACACCTTCTTTTAGATTATTTGATTTATGACTTATTATTTCAGTGTTTTGAGAAGTTTCTAAAACTTTTTTTGATATTAAGGCTGTTGAACTTTCAATTTCTTTTATAGAAGAATACATTTCTTCAGATTTAGCAGATATATCAGAGATTTCTTCCATAAGCTTTTCTGATACACTTAAATTATTGTTTGCTGATTTTTGTATTTCATCAGTTAATTTTTTTATCTCCGAAGTATTATCAGATATTTTATTTGAAACCTTCCTAAGTTCACTTTCGATATACACTATTGAACTATCGTTAACTTCGATTTTATCATCAATGTTAGCTCCTTCTTGTCTTCCCAATGAAAATTTATTTTTAAATTTATATATAATATTGCTTATTTTTTTATTAATAGAACTTTCCACCACACTCATCAAAATCACCTCATTTTAGATTTAGAAAATTACCTTCCCTTAAATTTTGGATTGCAGCTTTCACAGCATTCTGAAGCCACAACACTGATACTTTCAACTGCAATTCTAAATTTTTTCTTTAGTTTTTTAATTAAACTCATATATTCTTCTGTTGCTTCCACTTCGTCTATATCCATTATTTTATTACACTTACTGCATCTAGCATGTATATGTACTTTATATTCATTCATTAATTCTAACTCATAATAATTAATGTTAGTTATGCTTATTTTTCTCACTAATCCCATTTTCTCAAAAATCATAAGATTTCTATACACAGTGGTAAGACCTATATTCTTAGCTTTCACTTCTTTATATATTTCATCTGCACTCATATGTTTATTATTTTTATGAATGGCTTTTATTATGTTAAGCCTTTGTGAAGTAACTTTATATCCTCCACACTTTAACTTATCTTCAATATAATTTTTACAATTGATTTGTCCCATAATTTTACCAACACCCTTTTACATCTACGCTTGTTTAAAATTCATAATATCTTTCATAAATCCTAAGTTGTCCTCAATATAGTCAATAATCCATGGATCAAACATTAATCCTTTATTCAATACTAGTTCCTTTATGCACTCTTCAAATTTCATAGCTTCTCTATAAGGCCTAGTTGAAGTCATTGCATCAATAGAATCACAGACAGCTATTATTCTAGCCCCTAAAGGTATATCCATTTTAGATAATCCTTCGGGATAACCTTTACCATCCCATCTTTCATGATGGTATAGCACCATCCTACTAATATGCTTTAACCTATTTGACTTACTTAGAATATCAAATCCTATTTTAGGATGTACTTTTATATATTCCCATTCATGCAGTGCAAGCTTACCTTTTTTATTTAAAACATCATCCGGTACTCCTATTTTTCCTATGTCATGTAGATGTGCTGCCATATGAATATTTTCTAATTCATATCCTTTTATACCAAGTTTTTTAGATAATTCAGAGGTCATAAAAGCTACTCTTTCCGAATGACCTTTAGTATATAAATCCTTAGCCTCAAGAGCTGTTACCAAGCTTTCAATTATATCATGATAAATTTTCTTTTCTCGAGATCTAAAAAGTATCTTACCTATCATTTGGTGTCTCCTTAAGAAAAGTTCGTATTACTCCTTCCATATGTGCCCATGATCGCTTGGAAAACATAACTTTCACATCACATCTTTTAGACTCATCCTTTACAATCTCCGTTACGTTATGTCCTACATAGTCTATCAATACCAATACTAAATCTGTTCTTTCTGGTATCTTTATTTTTCTATCCATTTTTTTTCTTCCAGTTACATGTTCTATTCTGTCAAAACCACTCTGCCTTAACTTTTCTTTTATGTTACAGATTCTATCTCCTCCTATTACCAAAACACTCATGGAAGATCCCCCTTTTTAATCATTTTTCCTAATATAAAGGAAGTCCACATTGCAATTAATATTAATAATCATTCTCAACAAAAGCGTGGACTTCCCTATTTTTTTAACTAAAACCTAAAAGCTTTCCTATTTGATACACTAATACTCCTGCTATCCATCCAATTACACAAGTATATATTACTGCTGCAAAAGCCCATTTGCTTGAATTTGTTTCTCTTTTTATTGCTCCTATTGTAGCTGCACAAGGACAATATAAAAGAGACATTACCATGAAGGATAGTGCTGAAAGAGGTGTAAATACCTGTTGAATAATTGTAGTAAGATTATCCTCTCCTACTCCATATACTGTTCCTAAAGTACTTACCACTGCTTCCTTAGCTCCAATACCTGTTATAAGTGATACTGCAGCTTGCCATGTTCCAAAACCTGCTGGTTTAAATATTGGTGCTATAACTGAACCTACTATTCCAATTAAACTATCTTTGCTACCTGGCTCTACTCCTGATGGCAAGTTTGAAAGTGCCCAAACGATTATAACTAATCCCAATATTATTGTAGTCATCTTTTTTATAAAATGCTGTGATTTTTCCCACATATGAATAAATATACTTTTAGCTGTTGGTATACGGTAAGGAGGAAGTTCCAATATGAAATAAGACTCTTCTCCTTTAAATACTTTTTCACTGAAAAATTTACCTACTAATATTGCAACTATAATTCCAAGTGCATAAAGAGAAAATATTACAATTCCCCCCTGATCAAAAATACCTATTTTTTTTCCCGAGAAAAAAGCTCCTGCAAATAATGCATAAACTGGTAATCTTGCTGAACAGGATACAAATGGATTTATAAGTATAGCTACCATTCTATCCTTCTTACTGTCTAAGGTTCTTGTAGACATTATTCCAGCTACATTACAACCACCAGATATAATAAGAGATACAGCTGTTTTTCCATGAAGACCTATGGAATTCATAAATCTATCCATTACATAAGCAGCTCTAGCCATATAACCACTATCTTCAAGCATAGCTATAAAGAAATACATAGTGAAGATCATAGGTATAAATACAACGACTGATCCCAGACCTCCTATAATACCATCTGTTATAAAGGATTTTAATAACTCTGGAGTCCCCACATTAGTTAAAGCATTTCCTACCCATTCACCAAGTGCGATACAAACTTCATCTACTTTTCCACCTAAAAATCCATTTCCAAAGGTCATACTTACTTGATACATAGTAAACATTATTATCGCAAATATTGGTATTCCAAACCACTTATGTGTAACCCACTTATCAATCTTATCAGAGGTACTTTCTTTTCTAATTATTTCTTTTTTAATACTGCTTTGTATTACTTCACTTATTACCTCATATCTTTTATCTATTATAAAGGCATCTGGCTCATATCCTATTGCTACAGTTAAATTCTCTATACTTTTTTCTAATTTATCATTTATGTTCTCACAGTTTTCTTTCTTTTCTATGTATTTTTTCATGTATTCATCGTTTTCTAAAAGTTTTAGCGCTGTCCAAGATTCTGGATATTCTAAAGATGCAACGGATTCAGAAATAGCCTTCTGTAATAGGTCAATCTCCTTTTCTATGTCATTTCCATAATCTATTTTGAATGGACTAATTTCTTTAGCATCACCTACTTTTATTGCTTCCTTTACAAGTTCATTTACTCCTTCTCCTTTAGTGGCTACTGTGGCAACAACAGGTACATTTAGAGCTCTGGACATTTTATTCATATTTATTTCTATATTTTTATTTTTAGCTTCATCCATCATATTCAATGCTAAAACTACTTTTGCGCCAGTTTCTAAAAGCTGCATTGTTAAATACAGATTTCTTTCAATATTACTAGCATCAAGTACGTTAATTACCACATCCGGCTTGTCCTTTAATATAAAGTCACGAGCTACTACTTCATCTTCTGAATAGGCTCCAAGACTATAAGTTCCTGGTAAATCTATTATTCTTATATTTCTATTACCAACTTTAAGCTTACCTTCCTTTTTTTCAACAGTAACTCCTGGCCAATTTCCTACATGCTGTTTTGAGCCGGTTAGTGTATTAAACAAACTAGTTTTTCCACAATTAGGATTACCAGCTAACGCTACTACTAATTCTTTACTCATATTATTCATCCTTCTCCTTTAACAAAATAAATATTATATTATGATTTATTACTAAACCTCTCTTACCATAACCTTTTGGGCCATTCCTCGGCCCAGTACCAATCTCATTTCCCCTACTTTTATTATTAAAGGTCCTGCATCATTTCTAACTATTTCAATTACATTCCCCTTGTTTACTCCCATTTCCATAAGTTTTTTACACATCAGTTCTCCGCCCATTACGTTATTTACCTCAGCATATTTGCCAACTCCTATAGAATTTAAAGGAATACTCATAATACCCAATTAAAATTCCCCCTTCTTAAATAACCTAAATTTCTATACATGCAGTTTCTTAGATTAGTTCAACAATAATATCCTTAGCCTCATTTTTTCTAAGACTTAAATTATAGCCTCTTACCCTTATCTCTATAGGATCTCCCATAGGTGCTTTTCCTTCAATCACAATTTCTATACCTTTAACTATGCCCATATCCATTATTCGTCTTCTTATTCTACTTTCAGGTTCTACCTGAACTACCTTTACTTTTTGATTTATTTCTACTTGATCTAATTTTATTAAATTTGACATAATTTCACTCCTCATAATTGATATTGATTCTCATTAGCAATTAAACTTTACTACTTTTTGGATTGATTGTCAACCCCTATTCACTTTAAAAGTTAAATTTAACTTAAAATATTAATTATGTAAAATAAACAAATTTACTAAAAAATTATTATATAAATTTTTACAGAGTAAAAAGCCTCCACAGCATTATAATTAGTTTTATGCTGTAGAAGCTTTTTATCCGATGACTACCCGCTCTAATACTCCCATCTTCTCCAAAGTGTACGTTGCGAGCGGCTACGCCCCTGGATTCGTTCAACTAAGAATCAGGTGGGGTTTGAAACCCCATCTGATTCAAGTTTACACTTCATCCAAGACTGGCTAGCCAAGTCCCCCTATGTTATTCAAATTATCCTTTATATTTTAAAAGTATTTATGCTATTTTCAAGTTCCTCAGCCATATTTGTAAGCTTCTGAACATTATATGAGATCTCTTGAAGTATAGCAGCCTGCTCTTGACTTGAAGCAGCTACCTGTTCAGTATTTGCCGCTGTATTAGTAGAAATTCCTTGAATATCTTGTAAATTTCCATCTATTTTATCCATTTCGTCTTTAGAGTTAATAATCCTCTCATTTACTTTTTCTAGATTTTCCTTAGTATAGTCAAAGGACTTTATTATTTCATTTAGATTTTTCCCTACTATCTCAACTATTTCTTGACCTTTTTCTGCTTCTTTATTTCCTCTTTCTATTGATTCTAAGGCCACATCAGTTCTACTCTGTGTAGCAACAATTAACTGTTTGATATCGCTCGAAGATCTCATGGATTCTTCTGCAAGCTTTCTAACTTCATCAGCCACCACTGCAAATCCTCTTCCTGCTTCTCCAGCTCTAGCAGCCTCAATAGATGCATTCAATGCTAATAAATTTGTTTGATCCGCTATTCCATCTATTATTTCAACTATATTTCCTATCTCTTTAGAGGTTCTTTGAAGCTCTGATATCACCTCGGATGAATAATTTACACTGCTTTTAATAGTTTCGATTTGTTTAATCATGTCATTCATTTTCTCTTTACCACTAGAAGCAAGTATATTGGTATCATCTGAGAATTTTACAATTTCATTAATCTGATCTTTAATAATTAATACGTTGCCTACAAAAACTTTTATACTTGATGAAATTTCTTCAGTAGCATTAACCTGTTTTTCTGCTCCATTAGCCACTTCCTGAGTAGAAATAGAAATCTCTTCTGAAGATGCTGAAGCTTGTTCCGCTGAAGATAGCAGGGCTTTAGAGGATGTTGCAAGCCCTCCAGACATTTCATTTATCTTAACTACTATGTTTTTCAAATTTGAGATCATATTATTAAAACTTAATCCAAGTTTTCCTACTTCATCATTGGTTTCAATTTCTATATTCTTAGTTAAGTCACCTTCTGCCACATTTTCCGCCGCTAAGGCTAATTTATCTAGTGGATTTAAAGTTGATCCTACAATAAATCTTAATATAAAACCACCAATAATTAATAATAATAGTGTAACTACAACAAAGCTTATAATAATACTTCTAATGGCCGCCTTTTCATTTTTCAATGAAAGTCCTATATTTGCTGCCCCTATAACAGTATCATTTTCCCTTATAGGCATAATAACATCATAAACATATTCTTCTCCCTTATATTTATATAATGACGAATACATTTTTCCGTCCTTTACCGCTGTCTTACTCCCTTCATCCGTCAAAGAAATCCCTATCCTGCTTTTATCACTGTGAGTGGCGGCTTTTAAATTAGTATCTATAGTCAACGCATATACTATATTTTGCTTTTTACCTAGTCTATCTACCAGTGTTTGATTATTTACTGCTTGGCCCACTTTTTGAACCTCATTAGCAAGTATTCCAACTTGTATTAGCCCTCCATTTTTTAAAGAACTTGCACCATACTTGTAATAATTTTTGTCAGCACTATTACTGCTTTGTCTTACTTGTTCTACTACTTTTGATTCTTTCCCTTGAAGAACTGGCTGCACTGGATGATCCTCAAGATACTTATACCCAATATTCTCTGGCAGATTGGAATAGATTATTTCCCCAGAGGGGTTAACTACATTTATTTCCTGAACATTTATATCTTTTGCAACCTGTAATAAATATTCATTAGAAATATTTGCATTTTCACCAACTAGATAAGCCACAGTTAAAATTTTTTCTCCTAGTAAGCTATCTAGTTGTTTCACTATTAAATTATTATTTTCGACTTCCGTTGATATTTCTTCTACTAAACTCATGCCATCTTCTTTTACTTGGTTTTCAAACTTTTTGTTAATAATTGTAAGAGATATAATGGCTAGTAGAAGTGTAGATATCATAAGTACTAAAAGAGCACTGAGGGTTATTTTTAGTTTTAGAGAACGATTTCGGAACATTGCATTTTTCAACAAGACCACCTACCATAATAGATTTTTTGACATGTAGTATATAATTAATTTAAATATATTTATATATTAGACTAATTTTACATTAAATCCTAGTATTCTTCAAGTATTGACAACTTTTTATTATCAACTTAACTTCTATATCACCAACAAATTTATAGATATTAAATATGGTGCTGTGAAAAATTGCAAAATTTACACAAAGCAATTCACTTGAGCTGAAAATTATCATAAAAACGTGACAATTCCAGCTCCATAAATATTCCTTTATTTTTTTAATAAATCTCTAATTTCTTCAAGCAACAATGCTTCCTTTGATGGTTTTTCTTCTTCTTTAATAACTATACCCTCTTTTTCTATTTTAAATTTATTTATTAATTTAATAAATAAGAAGATAGAAAATGAAACAATTAGAAAATCAATAACATTTTGGATGAAAGCTCCGTAATTAAGAGTAACTGCTGGCACACTACCATAAGCTGGTTTAATTACAAATTTCAAATATGTAAAATTAATTCCTCCAGTTAAAGCACCCGCTATTGGCATAATAATATCATTAACCAAAGAAGTAACTATTTTTCCAAAGGCACCACCTATAACTACACCAACCGCTAAATCTAATACATTTCCCTTTACTGCAAATTCTTTAAAATCTTTCAGCATATTTAATCTCCTCTCTATCGCCTTTAATTTTTCTTACTCTAATATTTTCATGATGTCTATACTTTTTTATCATATTTATAATACCATAGATATTATTAATCCACAATTCTGCTAAATTCGCCAAATTTCTAATATCAAACTAATCCCTCCATGAGCAAAAACTACTTTTTTTCAAATAAAAGTACTATTCTCTATTGGTGAATTTTAATTTTTAGTATACAATTTAATATATATATTAAATATTTAAATAGAAATATGGAGAAAAGTATGGGCAAGAAATTTGAAGGTTATTTATTAGTTTCAGATATGGATGGAACCTTGATTGATAATGACGGAAGAATCTCTGAGGAAAATATTAACGCTATAAATCGCTTTGTAGCGCAGGGAGGCATATTTACAATTGCTACAGGTAGAATGCTAGAATCAGCCAAAAGATATCTACACCTTATTGATATAAATATACCTGTGATATTGTACAATGGTACAAAGATTTATGATTATACTAAAGAAGAAACTATATACGAATTATTTTTAGAGGATGAAATAAAAAACCTAATTAAGAAAGTAAAGAAAACTGATGCTTCTTTAGGAATAGAAATATACTGTGAAGAAAATGTTTATATTTTCAATCACTGTAGATTTACAAAACGCTTTGCTAAAGCAAGATCTGATGTACATTACAACATACCAGAAAGCTTATGGAACAAAAATTGGACAAAAATTTTAATACTAGGTGAAGAAGATCAGATAGATATGTTAGAGGACGTCTTTATCTCTACTTTTGGTCAAGTAAATTTAGTTAGAAGCGGTGAAAATTATTTAGAATTATTACCACAGTGCACTTCTAAAGGACATGCCTTAGAAAGATTATGTAATATTCTAAATATAGATATCTCTAAGGCAATTTCAGTAGGTGATAACATGAATGATTATGAAATGCTTAAGAGAACTGGCTATGGTTTTTGTGTGGCTAATGGAAACAAAAAGCTACTAGATGAAGTAAAATATAAATGCAGTTCCAATGATGAACATGCTATAGAATATGTAGTCAAGTGGGCAGAAAATAACTTATCTATATAAGTGGTACAGTTCATTATTCTTATTAGAAATTTAAAAATATAGCAGTATATACTGGAATATACTGCTATATTTTTATTTACATCCGTCATTAATTTTTTCATATCTTAAAGAATTAAGTTGAGTTTGACACCCCATCTGAGTGAAGTTTCACTTAATTTACTAATTAAATTTTAAATGTATTAACATTTTCAATAGCATTTTTAGTAAGTCTAGCAAGAGTATTTGAAGTTTCAGCTACCTCTGTGGAAAAAGCATTTAACTCTTGAGAAGTTGCAGCAATTTCTTCTGCTGAAGAAGAAAACTCTTGTGCTATGGATGTTGTATTTTCTACATTTTCGATAATGCCATTTTTTATTTCATTTATACTAGCTGCTTGAGAGTAAACTGCATTAACTTTTGGCATTATATTACCCAGAGAACTAATAATTTTTTGAAAAGACACTATAGAGTTTTCAATAGAAATAACTTGTCCACTAAGTTCTTTACTAACTTCATTTGTAGTATATACTACATTGCTCGTTTCTTTCGATATATCACATATTAAGTTATTTATACTAGTTGATGACACTTTAGACTGTTCTGCCAATTTACGAATTTCCTCTGCAACTACAGAAAAACCTCTACCTTTATCACCAGCTCTAGCCGCCTCAATAGCTGCATTAAGTGCTAGTAAATTTGTTTGCTCAGCGATACTCTTTATAACATCAGTGATTTCATATATTTTTCCTATATTGCTATTTAGAGACAATATTTTATTACTCACATCACTAAACATATTATTTATGTTTCCAATTGAGTCCACTAATACCTGTAAGGACTCATTGCTATCTTCAGCCATTTTATTTATAAAAATTGTATTTCCTTCTACATCTTTAATTGAAACAGTTATACTCTCAATTTGAGTTCCAAAACCATCTAATGAATAAGTTATACTCATCAAGTCTTCTGACTGCTTGGATGCACTCATAGAAACATTATTAACTGCAGCAGCCACTTCCCCTGAGGAATGTAACATCTTATTTGATATATTTGATAATACTTGAGATTGTTCATCAATTGTAGAAGAATTAGATTGAATGACCATAATCACTTCTCTAATTTCATTTACAGTCTTAGCTAAATGTTTTTTCATAGCTCCAAATTCATTCTTTTGATTAACATCAATTTGTATAGTAAGATCCTTATTAGCAACAGCATCCAAATCCTTACTCATATCATTAAGCGAATTTTTAATCATATTTACGATAAATGAGGATATAATAACTATCAATGCTGCAAATCCTAAAAATAGCACTGTGAAATATAATAATATCCTTTTATAAACATTCTCATTATCTTTATTTATCTCAAGAGCGGACATCTTATCGTTATCTGCTAATATAGTTAAATTAGTATATAAGTTTGTCCCCTCTGCTTCAAAATCATTAAATACATTTTTATCTATCTGTGTGCCGCTCTTCAATAATTCTGATATTCCTTTCCACTTTTTCATATAAGTTTCATATTGTGCACTAATGTTATTTATTCTAGATTTTTGATCTGTAGTTAGCTTTTTTGATTTATAACTTGAAAAAAGAACTTGAATATTTTCATCTATTTTCTTTATTTCTGCGTCATTTAACGAATTATGTTTTGTGGTTGATAAATTAGCATAAAGTCTTATAGTCAATAGTCCTTCTTTAATAGAATTTAATTCAGTTATTGGTATTAGCTTACTTTCATATATATGAATTGAATTAAGATTTATTTTTTTCATTCCATAGTACCCTAAATATCCTATAGAAATAATCGATATTAAGGATAAAATCACAATAAATATTAAACTATTTACTATTTTCACATCTTTAAACCAATCTTTTTTCTTTAATAATACTAGATTTTTTTTGTTATCTTTTTCATTTTTAATATTCATTTCATTTAATTTTGTTGTTTTTCTTACAAATTTTAGTTTTTCAAATAAATTCATAGAAGCTCCCCCTTTCAACACCATATCCATGCAGTTTTCATTTTTTACATTATATCATTTTTTTTAAAACAAGATAACAATTTAATAAAAAAATATATATTTTTTTATTAAATTGCTATAATATAAAGAATTGTAATACAATTTTAACAAATAATGTAACACCTTTATACAAGTTAACCCTAATAAATTTACTTTACAATTCTTACTCCTTTTATATTTGTAAATCTTTTAAAACATTATAAACAAATTAATATTAACCATAGACTTGATATTAATTTGTTAAAATATTTAAATGCTTTTTATTAATTCATCAAAAATATCATCAAAACATATTGAAATATACATTTAAATCTTTATAATATATATTATAAGAGGATAAGTTTAATAATATATATTGTAGATAATTTTTACATTTTAAAGTGATGGAGGTATATATAAATGAAATGCGGAGAAAAAAATTTAAAATTTAATAAAGCTGAAATTGATGTATGTCCATCTAATTATTCACCTGCAGTTTATCACATAAAAGAAAACATCAGCCGCAATTCTGGGGTTTGTATTGATGTAGGTAGTTGTGATGCTACTTTAGGTATTGAAATGGCTAAAGTAACAGATATGTCTGTTTATCTACTTGATAAATCAGCAGACTCATTAGATATTAAAGTGAAAAAAGCTGAAAATACTGGTTTAAAAAATAGGGTTAAACCATTACCTGGAGATGTACATAATATACCATTGGAGGATCAATCCGTTGATCTAGTTGTAAGTAAGGATTCTATATGGTTCTGGAAAGATCCTATAAAAGCCTTTAAAGAGATATATAGAGTGTTATCTCCTGAGGGGATTGCTTATGTTGAAGGAGATTTGTATACTACGGAATTTGATTATAATAGAAAAGAAAGAGGTTTTTCTAAGAAAAGAAAAAAGAACAAGAATGAAAATGTTGTTGAAAAACTTGTAAATATATTAATTAGTGCAAATATAAAATATTTTGCAGTAACGCAAGATGATTGTGGACCTTGGGTTCTGTTTAAAAAAGCAGTTTAGTTATAATGAAGACTTTTATAAGTATAATCAAACAGAAAAAATCAACTTATAGAATAATCATAAGTTGATTTTTTCTTTTAATCCTTTCCAGCCTAATTTATATGAAATCTCATTTCCGCCCTTTTTGACCAATTCAACCAATTTTGACAGATGCTCCTCTTGAAATCGCATACTTGGACCTACAAGACTGATTCCTGCCACAACTTGATTTAAAGAATCAAAAATAGGTGCTGCCACAGCTGAAGAGTAATCTTGTAGTTCGGAATGGCTTACAGCATATCCATTCTTTTCAGATTCTGCTAAAACCTGCAATAAATAATTCTTGTCCGTTATTGTCTGCATTGCGACTTGCTTTAATTCAGTTTGCTTTAAATATTGTTCAATTTCTATTTCTGGTAAAAAAGCAAGAAGTATACGGGGGCATGCCCCTCCATATAATGGTGCTCTACGTCCAATTTTGGTATATACTCTGACAGGCTGCAGTGTTTCTAATTTTTCAATATATATAGCTTCATTTCCTTCCTTAATAACTAGGTTAACCGCCTCTCCTGCTTCCTCACGAAGAGAATACATGATAGGCAAAGCAATTTTGCGTATATCTATTCTCTCTTTAACCAATTGACCAAATTCTAAAAATAAAAACCCAAGAGAATATTTATTATTCTCCTCTTTCTTTAGAAACCCCATATCTTCTAGTGAACTAACCATACGATGAACAGAAGTTTTGGGTATGCCTGATAATTGTACCATTTCACTTAAACTAAGCTTTGGATAACTGCGAAAGAGATTCAATAAATCCATTGATTTTACAACTGTTTTATTTTTGTTTTGCATAACTTATTCATACCTTTAATAGTAAATTTTATATGCTTTAAATTTTATCCTGTTGTATAACAAAAAGCAATATTTAATTCTACAATCTTCACAGATATTTGCCAATTAGCATTTTCGCAAAGTAATTGCTATTTTGAGATTTTGAATATATTTTTCTCTTTCAATGTACAGCCTTTCAGCTTCTTCAAGAGAAATCTCCTCAAAAGAAATCCTGTCTCCTGGCTTGCTTTGAACAACTTTAGAAATATCTACTGTAGCTATCTGTGCAATTTTAGGGTATCCACCTACAGTTTGCCTGTCAGCTAATAATATAATCGGGTTTCCGTCAGGTGGTACCTGGATGGTTCCAAGAGCTACTGCTTCAGAAATCATTTCCAAAGGCTTCTCTAAATTTATAGCTGGTCCCTGCAAACG
The DNA here is from genome assembly GCF_001623875.1 of Clostridium magnum DSM 2767. Lineage (GTDB taxonomy): Bacteria > Bacillota > Clostridia > Clostridiales > Clostridiaceae > Clostridium_AM > Clostridium_AM magnum. The sequence continues at coordinate 587,272 of NZ_LWAE01000003.1, forward strand.
GTATCCCATTCTATCCGATTGGTGGCTAATCTTAAAAGAACAAGTAAGAAATTGTTTTTTACTATCTAAAGAAAACTGATCAAATTGTCTATTCCTTATAACTCGAATCTTAATATTTTGAGAATCCTTTATAACCGATTTTTTTCTTAAATACCAAAGTGTTGAGCTAAAAAAATTTGCTGAATGTTTTTTAGATAAATTTTCTATAATATTTAGTGACTCTTCTCTAGGCGATTTAAATTCCAACACATCGTCTTTTTGTAATCCTCGTCCTTGAAACCCACCTATTCCAGCTCTAAGATATGTGCTTTTACTTTCCATAACTTCTGCAACATCATATCCACCTGCAACAGCTAGATAGGAACGGCAACCAGACTTACAAGCTCCAAATTTCAAAATACTTTTTTCATGCAAATAAACAGGTCTCCACATAGGAATAGATTCTCCATTAATTGTAGGTGACAAATCACCACCAGTAATAGCCAGAAGAGTACCTTTTTCTATTTCTAGTGAGGGTCCCATTAAGGTAATCTCAAGCGCCGCTTCACCTTCTTTATTCCCTACTAGAAGATTTGCAAGCCTTAACGAATAAGTATCCATAGCACCACTAACTATTATTCCATACTTTTGATATCCATATCTACCCAAGTCTTGAATTGTTGTCAAAAGACCAGGATTAATAACTGTTATACCCACTATCTTTCCTCCTTATGTTTTTTATATTCCTCATAGGAAATTGGATAAAATTTTACTATGTCACCGGATTTGAGAAGGCTTGGGGAGGATTCCTTGGGACGAAACAGTTCTAATGGAGTACGTCCAATTAACTGCCAGCCCCCTGGGGTACCTATAGGATAAACACCTGTTTGCATTCCTGCAATTCCTACTGAACCTTGGGGAATTAGCATACGAGGACTTTGACGCCTGGGAACAGAGATTTTTTCAGACATTCCACCTAAGTACGGAAAACCTGGAGCAAAGCCAATCATATAAACAAGGTATTCACCACTGGAATGAATTTTAACTACTTCATCCACAGTAATTTTATTATATTCTGCTACATATTCTAAGTCTGGACCAAACTCTCCACCATAGCATACAGGAATCTCAACAATTCTTGGTTTACTATTAGCAAACTCATTTAATGATAATAAAATTTCTTGAAGTACAGATTTAACAATGTTATAAGAAAGTTGGCCTTTTTCTGCATAATTAGTTTGTAGATTTTTAACTTTTATAGGATCATAAAACACAGCAACACTTGAAAAGGCAGATACACATTCAATCATTCCTTGAAATGGATGTGTATCAAGATAATCCGTTAACGCCTTAGTCTTTCTGTGTATATCTGGATGAATATTATTTCCAAATTCAACTAAGATTCCAGATTCACCTATAGGAAACATCTCAACTGATACCTTTACTTTTTTCATTGTAACATTCACTCCAGTCTAAAGTAAAATTAATAAACAAGAAAATACATTAAGAATATATTTACTGTTAATAACATCAATGCCGTTGGTACTTGTGCTTTAATAACGCCATTTTTATCTGGCAAATCTAATAATGCTGCAGGAACAATATTATAATTGGCTGCCATAGGGGTCATAAGTGTTCCGCAATAACCTGAGAACATTCCAATTGCCGCTAGTACTGCTGGATTTCCTCCATGCATTTGTACAACTAAAGGTAGTCCTATTCCTCCCGTAATAACAGGAAATGCTGCAAAGGCGTTCCCCATAACCATTGTAAACAAAGCCATAGCTAGAACATAGGCAACAACAACTAAAAACTTATTGTCGACAGGAATCGCCCCACTAACCAGTTTTGTAACAGCGGTACCAACACCAGCTACAGTAAAAAGTCCTCCTAGAGCTGCTAACATTTGAGGAAGAATAGATGCCCATCCAATAGTATCAATTAACCTTCTACTCTCTTTAATAGATTGCATTGCCTTTTGTTTTGTTATTAATAAGGATACAACTAAAGCAATTAAACAAGCTATTCCTAGACTGACAATAGTAACATTACTTTTATCTAGTAATAGTAATCCTCCTATTTTTACATCTTTAAGCCACAAGGCTCCAATTATCGTAACAATAGGAATTAAAAGTGCTGGCAAAAATAATAAGTTTCCTAGCTTTTTAGCAGAAGCTTTACGCTCAGTTTCAGTAGACTCACTATATGAACCTAATCCTACGCCACCAAAGCCTGCTGTAACAGCAATTAAAATCACCATAATTCCCATATACATTGGTGGAATAACTTTTCCAAATAGGAATGTAAGTGCGTAAAGTCCCCAAAACAAAGCAGTAGTGACACGTTTAGGATTTTTTTTATCTTTCAAAGTTAAAACAGTAATTAAAGTTAAAAAGATACCTGCTATATAATAAATAAACTCAAGGCTAATAATCATGTTATCTCACTCCCCCTATATTGATATTCTCATCTTCTGTATTTGAATCTTCTACCTCTTTTTTTATTTTTCTATCAAGTAAAATAAGTCTTATACCGTGGATTAAAAATGCTGATATAGCAGTTGGTATTCCCCAAAGGGCTATATGTATAGGATCTAAATGAATTCCATTTTGATCATAGAAGCCTTTTATAAGTAAAATTGCACCAAAGGCTATAAATATATCTTCTCCAAAGAATACCCCAACGTTATCTGCGGATGCAGCAAAAGCCTTAATTTTGTTACGGGTTTTCTCTGGTAAATTACCATATTTATTTTCAGCTGCTGCCTCTGCCATAGGTGAAACAAGAGGACGTACCATTTGTGCATGTCCACCAAAACTTGTTAAACCTAAAGCAGCTGTTATCTCACGTATAAAAAGATATAATAGTAAAATACGTCCACAGGTTGCAGCCTTTATTTTACCAATTAATATTTGTGATTGTTCTTTTAATCCACTTCTTTCTAATAACCCAATAACAGGCAAAGTAAGTATGAATAATGACAAATATCGATTTTTCACAAAGGATTCTCCGAAGATTGTGAGAATTTTAAAAATAGAAAGATCACCAGCAAATCCAGTAGCAATACCTGCAATAGTTACCACTAGCAGAGGATTAAAACGCATTGCAAAACCAACAACAACAATAACAACACCAATCAATGTAAACATAAATTTTCCCCTTTCAAACAATAAAATATAACCTTAATTATTTATCCGATGACTACCCGCTCTAATACTCCCATCTTTTTCAAAGTGGGAATAAAGAGCAGATACGTCACTGGATTCGTTCAACTAATAATCAAGTGGGGTTGAAACCCCATCTGATTAAAGTTTCACTTCATAAAACTCTTAATATTAATTTCAAAAGCCTCTAACTGCTTATTGATTTCTTGTGCAAAAGCTAATGCATGTACACCATCGCCATGTAGGCAAATTGTCTCTGCTTTTATTGGAATATCAAAACCCTGCTGACATAGTACGGTTCCTTCTCTAACCATCTTTATAACCTGTTTAATAGCATCCCCTTCATCGGTAATAACAGCATTCCTCTCAGTTCTAGGTGTAAGTGAACCATCTTCCTGATAGGTTCTATCTGCAAAGACTTCACTAGCAGTACGAAGTCCTACCTTTTCTCCTGCTTTTATAAGTTCACTTCCTGAAAGACCAAATAATATTAGTTGGGAGTCTACTTTATAAATAGCCTCAGCTATTGCCTTAGCTAGAATATGGTTTTTAGCAGCCATATTATAAAGCGCTCCGTGAGGCTTAACATGCTGTAATTTTCCACCTTCAGCTTTTACAAATGCATTTAAAGCACCAACCTGATAAACTACCATATCATAAGCATCTTCCGGAGAAATATTCATATTTCTTCTTCCGAATCCCACTAAATCAGGAAGCCCTGGATGTGCTCCTATTGAAACTTCATTCTCAATGGCAAGTCTTACAGTTTTATGCATAACCGCTGGATCCCCTGCATGAAATCCACAAGCAATATTTGCAGATGTAACAAAGGTTAATATTTCTTCATCCGCACCTATTTTATAATTACCAAAACTCTCTCCTAAATCACAATTCAAGTCAACTTTATACATACTAATCCTTCCTCTCCACGAATTTCACTTCATCCAAAAACTATAGTTCCAATTTTCGGCACGTATGTTCCATTTTATAGAATATTATACTGGTTTATTGTAAAAAACTCAATAACTTATTAAAAAATATATTAATTTTTCTCATAATCATATTTTTTCACAGGATATTTTTATAAATCGTCAATTAGATTCACAGTCCATTTTATTTGTATAAAAAACATTATTAAGGAACTTTTTATCTTGGTTGATACTGGATTAGTATTGTATAATATTAGTTGAAACTACATTCAGGTGGGCTTGTTCTAACACTGATAAATTTTAGAATTCAAACAATAATGATCTGATAGTAATTTTAAAAATAGGGGGAATATATTTTGTTAACTAATAATATTGAAACAAAAATCATCTCATCTTTAGAATTTGATCCTTGGTATAATTTAGCTTTAGAGGAACACCTATTACATACGGTAAAAGAAAATGAAGTAATTCTTTATCTATGGCAAAATCAAAACACTGTAGTTATTGGAAGTAATCAAAATCCATGGAAAGAATGTAAGTGTAAAGATTTAGAAAAAGATAACGGAAAACTAGCAAGAAGACTTTCAGGGGGAGGTGCAGTTTTCCATGACTTAGGCAACCTGAACTTTACTTTTATAACCACTAAGCCTCTGTATAATTTAGAAAAACAATTACAGGTTATTTTAAATGCAGTACAAAAAGAAGGAATAAATGCACATCCTAGTGGAAGAAATGATCTTGAAATAGATGGTAAAAAGTTTTCTGGTAATGCATTTTATTCTAGTAGAAACTTAACATATCACCACGGCACTATACTTATAGATGTAGATATGAGTAAATTAGGACTTTATCTACAAGTTTCAAAGGAAAAAATTAAAGCTAAAGGAATAGATTCTGTACAAGCTAGGGTTGTAAATCTTAAAAATTTAAATGACGCTATAACAATTGATTCTATGAAAAATAACTTAAAGGAAAGTTTTAAAACTTTATATGGTGGAAGTTGTGAGGAATTCACCTTTGATAAGGACAGCTTTAGTATAGATACTTTATATAAAAAGTATTCTTCCTGGAACTGGATTTATGGAGAATCTCCAGCCTTTGATATCACACTTGAAAAAAGATTTCCTTGGGGAAACATAGATATTTCATTAAGTCTTAAAAAATCTATTATAAAAAAAGCTGTTGTATATTCGGATGCTATGAATAATGATTTGATTGTAAGAATAGGCAACTCATTACCAGAAACTGCATTTGATATGGTAAAAATATGCGAAAAACTTAGAACTTTGAGTAACAATTTAGAGGAAGAGAAAATTATTGAAGACATATGCGGCTGGTTACTAGCATAGCTTACTGAAACTAAAGAAAATTCTAAAAAATAATTAATAAAGCAGGTAACGAAAACGATATCATATGATTTTTGTTCTCTTTTTTTATCTAACGCGTTTTCATTTTAAATATATATTGGCAACATAGCAAATACTCAGTATAATATAATCATCGAGTCAGAAAATTCTAAATTTACATAAAGGGGAATGGTAAAAAATGAACAGTCTAAATTATTTTGATAACAGAGAAGATTGTAAAAAGTTCTTGGACAGTTTTAATTTTGAATATTTTATACCTTATTTTCATGATTGGATTGGTTATAATAGGTATACTGTTCAGCTTAATGAAGAATGTACAAAGGTAGTATACTGCTCTTTAGATTCTGTTGAAGATGGATTAGTTAAAGATTCCTTTCCTTTTTTCGACATCGAAAGACTAAAGGTAAAAAATAAAGAAGGAATATTAGTAAATGCTTTCCAACTTGCTCAAGCAGGAGAATCCCTAAGAAGATACGTGAAAGGAAAAAGGTATTTAGCAGAATAAAATTATATTAATAGTTCTTAAAGTAAAAACTTTTATAATGAACATCATAAAGATGTTTAGTACATAAATAAACCATGCTATATCTATATAACCATCAGAGTTTCCTAGATATGTCATGGTTTATTTTATTTTTATTTAAATATTATTATTTAAATTAATTCTAAAGCTTTCAAAGCAATTTCAAACTTTAGTCTACTATCACCATTTTCGAAGTCAACACCTATAATATCCTTTATTTTCTGAATTCTATATACTATAGTATTATAATGCATAAACATTTCTTTAGACATCTTTTTCATATTGCCATTACACTGAAAATAAACTTTTAGAGTTTTAATTAACTCAGTATTATTTATTTTGTCATATTCTACAATTGGATTTATTGTATCGCTGCAAAATTTAATAAGCTCCGTTTGAATGCCATCAAAACATAATATTCTATATAATCCTAAGTCATCATAATGCAAAATATTTGCCGTATTTGATTTGTTAAATTTTTCCACAACAATCTTAGCTTGTTCATAACTTTTATTAAGCTTGCACAGGTCTATATATGATCGCCCGATTCCAATTCTGAATTTTTGTTCTTTAAACTTTTTTAGAGCCTCTGTTTCTATGTTTTCACAGAAGTTCATCACTTTTTTCTTTATTAAATCAGATTTCTCCGCTGGTTCACTTCCATATAATATAACGATGCTATTATTTTTATCCACGTACAATATTGTTTCTTTCTGTAATTTAGCAATTCTATCAATAATAAATAAAAAGTTAGTAACAATGTTTTTGTTAAAGTTTGATTTAGTAGAAACTATATCCTTATTTTTATGATAGTCATAAAAATATATAATTAATACAGTGTATTTTAATCCTAATTTGAAATTAAAGGTTTTTGCACTTTCAATAGCCTCATTTTGCCTATTTTCATCATTGCTTAACAAATTATTAAAAAACTCCAATTTATACTTGCTCTCCATATTTGCTAAGGAAAGTTTTTTTACAAAATTCAATGCAATAATATGAACATAGGACTCAATAAGTAATTTATCATACAATCCTAAATCCTTTTTATCTGTCCATATAAAGATATATCCATATTTAGTCTTTTCAATAACTATGGGAATAGTTATCCTCCTTATGGCTTTTCCCATAATAACATCTACACTTTCATTATAAATCCCGTCAATTTCATTACCTACACCTTTACAACTCAAACTTGCTTCCTCATTAATAAATTTATCTATTAGTCCTCTATTTATAGCTTGAGCATAAATATTACTCTCTGTACTCCTATCCCAAATAAATTCATAGCTACCACTGACATTTTCATATATAGCCAGTGGATGTTCAATATTTTCATATAATTTTTCAGCAATTTCTTTTAAGGTTCCACCTTTCATCATTATGTCCATTACTTCAGTAATAAATTTTTCAATTTTTGAATGTATATCCATTTGTTCTTCGATTACTAAGTCTAGAATAATTGAGATTACATCCGTATGTGAAACATTAAAAGGAACTTGGACAATAGGAAAACTTAATTGGTCAGCTAAATCAATAATATTTTGAGGCAACTCCTTTACATATCTGCCTACTTTAATCCCTAGTCCTGCTACACCTTTTTCATTTAGTTTTGGAATAAGTTCAAGAAGTATATTTATGTTATCTTTTATTGCATAGGCTGCTGTAATCAAAAATTCTCCTGAACTAACCCAGTCTATAATATCTGGAACCTCCATAACATTAACATTTGTAACTCTCCTTGATATCCCTGATGCACCGCCTAAAATTTTAACACCCTTAAGTACATCATTTTCTAAAAGCTGTCCTAAAGAAATTCCCAAATAATTATACAGAATACCACACCCTTTAGAAATTTAACATGACTAACTTGGCGTAAGTCTCCCACTTCTTCAAGTGGGAGTTCAACGCCAAGTAAGCCATGCATTCGCAGCTCTAAAATTCAGATGGGGTAAAAGAATCCCCATCTGAATTAAGATCTTGCTTCAATACTTCACAAAATTATTTCTGCTTAGTTATATGTTTGCTAAGCTCAATTTATTCCAAATTTCAATGCAATAAAAATAGGATTTAGCATTGAAACTAATTTTATTTTCAATGCTAAATCCTCTAGCTTGGATTTGTCTAAAATATTTCATTAATAATAGCTTCTAGCCCCCTAACTACCTTTCTCTCTATCTTTTTCTAAAAAATATGAAAGCAGTTCTGCTCGCTCTTTTTGCTTAGTTTGCAAAGTCTGAGGTGCCCAATCGTAAAATCCCTGCCCAGTCTTGCTTCCTAATTTACCTTTCTCAACCTTACTTTTTATTAACTCAGAGGGTTCCAATGAATTACAAAGATCTTTAAGCAAATATTTAGATATGGAGTACACTACGTCAAGTCCTGCTAAATCAGCGGTACAGATTGGACCAGTAACTGGGAGCCTTCTTCCTAGTCCCAATTGAATGGCCTTATCAACTTCTTCTGGTTCTGCAAAACCTTGTTCTACTATATATAAAGCTTCCCTAAGCAAGGCATGTTGAAGCCGATTGCCAATAAATCCTATACATTCTTTTTTCATAATAATAGCCTTTTTACCTATAGATTCAACCCATTCTATGGTTTTATTAACTGTTTCCTGGGATGTTTTTTCACCGGGTACTACTTCTACGAGAGGCATTAATTGAGGTGGATTCCAGAAATGTGCTACCACTACTCTTTCAGGATGTTTTGTATTTTTTGCTATAGCTGTTGGCGAAAGTCCAGAAGTGCAGGTAGATAAGATTACATTCTCAAGACAAAGTTCATCTAATTGCTTAAAGATTTTCTGTTTTAATTCTATATTTTCATCTATGCACTCAATAACTAAGTCCACATCTTTAGCTGCATATGCAATTGTTTCTACTCCTTTTATCCTATTTAAAATTTCTTCACACTGTTTTTCCTCTAAATTACCTCTATGCTTTAATGAATAGAGAGTTGATTTTATATTTTTAAATCCTTTATTTAACATTATATCAGACTTATCATAAACAATTACATTTAATCCAGCCTGTGCACAAAGTAATGCTATTCCATGTCCTATTGTTCCTATACCAATTACCGATACAGTTCTAATATTCAATGTTACCATCTCCTATATTAGTTCTACCAATTTATTATTTTCAGGATTTCTTACTTAACAATTGCTCTCTTATATAAAATGTCCCTAAATTGAACATACTACCAATTGTTCTAGCTTATAAGTGTTCCTGTCCTACCCTGAAGTGCTTCTTTAACTTTTTCTAAGGATGTTATTATGGATTTTCTGCCTTTTTTTGATTCTGCAAACATTACTGCAGCTTTCACCTTTGGAAGCATGGAGCCAGCGGCAAATTGATCCTCTTTTATATATTCATTAGCCTGATCAATATTCATTTTACATATATCTTCTTGATTTTTCTTATTAAAATTTATTGCAACTTTTTCGACTCCAGTAAGCATTAATAAAATATCTGCATCAATGATTTCAGCAAGCTTTTCCGATGCAAAATCTTTATCGATTACTGCAGATATTCCTTGTAATGTTCCATCACTATTTTCAACCTCTGGAATCCCTCCACCACCAACTGCAATTACAATATGGCCTTCTTTTACAAGAGTTGTAATTACCTTCTCCTCCACAATAGCTTTAGGAATGGGTGATGCTATAACTCTTCTCCACCCTCTTCCTGCATCCTCTTTCATTAAATATCCAGTTTCAGACATAATTTTTTCTGCCTGCTCTTTAGTAAAAAACGAACCAATTGGTTTAGTAGGATTTTTAAATCCAGAATCATTTTTATCGACCACTACCTGTGTTATTATTGTAGCTACTTGCTTATCAATTTCTCTTTTTATTAACTCTTTTTTTATAGCTTGTTGCAAATGATATCCAATATATCCCTGACTCATAGCTCCACATTCTGGCAGGGGCATTACCCTTTTAGATTTATCACTTAATGCTGCTGTTTCATAGGTTGAAATAATTTGACCTACCTGGGGTCCATTACCATGTGTAACAATAATCTCATTACCTTCCTCTACAAGATCCACAATAGACTTTGCTGTTTCATAGCAAGTTATAAGTTGTGCCATTGCTGAGTCATCCTTAGGATTTGTTTGAAGAGCATTTCCACCTAGTGCCACTACTATCCTTGACATAAATACCTCCCTGAAATCAGTAATTAATTAGCAATACCTTGGGATAACACCACAAAATGGTATTATCCCTTAAATACATACTATTTGATATTATTATCTGAGCTATCTTCGTCAAATCTTATTTTATATTCTTCATTCATTATTCCAAGCTTACCTAGAATATAGAAAATAATTGATAATACAACTCCAACTATAGCAGCAAACGCCATTCCTTTTAACTGTACTGTACCCAAGCTAATTGAAGCTCCACTTACTCCAACTACAAATGTAACTGCTCCTAAAACCATATTATAATTAACACTAAAGTCTACCTTTTGTTCAACAAACATTCTAATACCTTGAACAGCTATAATTCCATAAAGAAGCATTGTAATACCGCCCATAACTGGACCAGGAATTGATTGTATTGCAGCCGCAATTTTACCCACGCAGGATAAAATTATAGCGATTATTGCTGCTCCTCTTATTACCCATACAGAATAAACTCTTGTAATAGCCATTACACCTATATTTTCACCGTAAGTAGTATTTGGTGTAGAACCGGTAAAGCCAGAGAGCACATTACTAATACCATCTCCAAGAAGTGAACGGTAAAGACCTGGATCTTCTAATAGGTTTGATTCAGTTATTTTACCAGTAACAATTAGGTGACTTATGTGTTCAGCAAGCACAACTATACAGGCCGGTGCGATTATAACAATTGCACTCCAATCAAATACTGGTGCAGTAAATGTTGGTATAGAAAACCACTTAGCATTTGCAATTACAGTAGTATCAACCATTCCCATAGCAAAGGCAAGAAGATATCCACAAATTACAGCAATAAGAATTGGAATTACTTGAGCAAACCCTCTAAATACTACAGAACCAAATACCCCAATAGCCAATGTAAATAAAGCTACTGTAATAACTTGCGGATTTGCAATATAGGGTTCAACCACTTTACCTACTGCAGTTGCTGCAGGTGCAAGTCCTGATTGTGTTGCTGCAACTGGAGCAAGTTCAAGTCCTATAATAGCAACAACTGCACCCATAACAGCCGGAGGCATTACAATATCAATCCACTTAACACCAAACTTCTTTACAACAAAGGCCATCACAATAAAGAATAAACCAAAAAAGATAAATCCTGACTGAGCATGACTGACTCCACCAAAAGACGCAATGATTAACAATGTAGGAGAAATAAACGCGAAACTGGATCCTAAATAAGCTGGAATTCCACTTTTAGTTACATAGGAATAAATCAAAGTTCCAATACCATTCATCAGCAAACAAATTGCAGGGTTTATACCCAAAATTAGTGGAACAAGAATAGTTGCGCCAAACATAGCCGTCAAATGTTGAAAACTAAGTGGAATTGTTTCAGCAATTGGTAATTTTTCACGGATTCCTACGACACGTCTCATTGTTTCACTCCCTTAATATTATTTATTTAAATCCAGTTTATTAAGGTAGAAATATATCTTACTAAACTAGAAATAATCGAATGTTAAACTGACGTCTTCTTATTTAAGGCTGTATACACTTTATCTGCTGTAAAAGGTGTTTCAAATAATTCAACTCCTGTAGCATCAGCAATTGCATTACCCATAGCAGACGTAATTGAAATCATAGGATGTTCAGCACAACCTCTCGCCCCATATGGTCCATCAAGCTGAGGTGTTTCTACACAGTGAACTTCTATTATATCTGGTAAATCTTGCATTGTAGGAATTTTATAATCTACAAAGCTTTTTGTTAATAACTTACCTTCCTCATTATATTTAAGTTCTTCAGAAATAGCAGTACCTACTCCTTGAACAACGCCACCAACAATTTGTCCTTTGACAATCATTTCATTTATAACTTTACCTAGATCTATAGCGGTTACAATCTTTAGAATCTTAGTGTCACCTGTATTTGTATCTACTTCAATCTCCATAGCATGAGCACCAAAGGTCCAGTCTAAAGCCGGCCTCCCCTGTCCTGTTTCTTTATCTAAGATTGTTAACCCTTGGGCAATACTCTTACCCCTTCCAATTAAAGGACCACCAATTGCATTTCCATTTGGATAGGTATACCCTACTGCCATTTCACTATAGTAGATTTTTTCTTCTGGAAATTGTTTTACATAAACACACTGATCACCAATTGCTAGCTCACGTCTAGCTGCACGAAGTACAATCCCTGCCATCTGAAAAATTTGGTCTTCTAAGTCATTACAGGCTTCAATTACTGCATTACCAGCAAGAATTGTCATACGACTTGCAACAGTTTGCCAATCATAAGGTGCTGAATCAGTATTAGTTTCAAATACTACATGAACTTTTTCTATAGGTATATGCAGTCTTTCGCCAATAATCTGAGCCATAGCTGTATATGCCCCTTGCCCCATATCTATACCTGAAACATTAAATCTTACTGATCCGTCCTCATTCATCTGAATAATAGCTGATGTAGCTGCATTACTTGGCATTGCAGGTGCCTTATGTAAGACAGCAATCCCTTTTCCTCTATATTTTCCACTTTTCTTTTCCTGTTCCTTTTGTTCTTCACTCTTAGGTTCTCCCCATCCAATTCTATCCGCAACAGTTTTGAGACATTTAATAACATTTCCTGATTGCTCATAAATTGGCTCACCAGTTATGGTAATAGAACCTGGTTTTAATAGGTTTTTAAGTCTGAACTCTAGTGAATCCATCCCTAATTTCTTTGCTACAAACTCCATCTGTCTCTCAATAGCCCAGAAAATTTCAGCGTGTCCAAAACCTCTATATGCTGTACCAAATAAACGATTTGTATAAACTGTTTTAGAATCCACTTTAACATTATCTATTTCATAAGGACCTACAGCAGAATAACCTGTTGCCCTTGTAATATTAACACCATAATCCGCATAAGCTCCAGCATCCCATAGATATTCAACTTCTTCAGCTATGATTTTTCCTGATTTTTTAACACCTGTCTTTACCCTTGCCACTAAGCCCTGTCTACAAGGTAATGTTGATATTTCTTCTTCTCTGGTTGCTACAAGCTTTACTGGTTTTCCATTTGCCGCTTTTGAAAGAAGTGCAACTAATGGTTCTAGATGGATTCCGGCTTTTCCACCAAATCCTCCACCTATATATGGCACTGTAACATCAATTTTTTCAATTGGAACATCTAAGGCAATACTAAACAAATTACGCAAAGTATAAGGAGATTGTGCACTGCTCCAAATTTTTATTTTATCCCCTGTCCCCCATTTAGCGATTACAGCATGAGTTTCCATTGGTACATGGAGTATTTGGGGTACATAAAACTTATTTTCAATTACAAAATCTGACTCTTGAAACCCCTTATCTATATTACCTTTTCTTAATTTAAAATGATTTGCTACGTTGGTTCCTGCCTCTGGGAAAAATACATCAGGAATAGTTTTATAATTACCTAAATCCTCATGAACTAGTATTGCATTAGGTTTTACAGCTTCCTCAACATCTAGCAGTACTTTTAAAGGCTCATATTCAATTTCAATAAGTTCTATTGCCCTTTCAGCAGTGTCTATATCAACTGCAGCTACTGCAGCTACTGCCTCACCAAAATATCTTACTTTATCTACAGCCAGGATAGGTTTATCAACGATATATATTCCAAGCTTCTGATAGGCCTGCTCTCCTGTTAATATAGCTTTAACTCCTGGTAATTCTTTTGCTTTACTTATATCAATTTTTTTAATAAGTGCATGTGCATAGGGACTGGTCTTAATTCTTGCATATAACATTCCCTTGAAAAACATATCCTGAACATACTCCGCTTCTCCAGTAACTTTTTCAACTCCGTCTAGTCTAGGAATACCCTTTCCTACATAGTTATAATCCATTATTCTTCACCTTCCCTTGAAGCTGCTTCAACAGAATCAACAATTGCTTCATAGCCGGTACATCTGCATAGATTGCCTTGCATTGCTTCTTTTATTTCTTCCCTATTTGGATGAGGGTTCTTAATTAAAAGAGCTTTAGCAGACATTATCATACCTGGAGTGCAGAATCCACATTGCAATCCATTATGCTTTATGAATTCTCTTTGAAGTTTTGATAGCTTTCCATTTTTCGCTTCACCTTCAATTGTCTGAACATGCCCCTCTGCAGCCTCCAAAGCCATCACACAACAAGAATTTACTGCTTTTCCATTTAGAATTACGGTACAAGCACCACACTCTCCTACTCCACAGCCTTCCTTAGTCCCAGTTAATCCTAACTTTTCTCTAAGAAACCATAGCAAAGTACTATTCGAAGGTATTTCTTCAAAAACCTCTTCTCCATTTACAAACAAGTGTAGCTTTTCCATCATACTTATTTCACCTCCCCAAGTTTCTTAGCAATCTGGCAGGTAAAATATCTAGCGATTGCCAGCCTATACTCTCTGGTAGCCCTTACATCAGAAATAGGATTAATTTTACTGATAACCTTATCTGCTACAATTTCACTATAATCTGCAAGCTGTTTATTTTTATAGTTTTCAAAATCATCAATCAATACTGGCGTAGGTGCCACTGCCCCTAATGAAAACTTTAAACCTCCATCGCTCTTTAAATATCCAGCAACACTTATCTGAGAAAGGTCATGTCCTTTTATTCTTGATTTTTTTATAAAGATTCCCTTTCCTTGAATTGGCGGATAAATAACCTTTGTAACAATCTCGTTTTCTTTAAGTATGTTCTTTTTTACTCCGATAAAAAAGTCTTTAAGCTCTATCTCTCTACTCCCCTCAATAGAAAATACACAAACTTTTCCCTCAAGCACAAGAGAAGCAGGCAGCATATCTCCTCCTGGAGATGAATTGCATATATTACCAACCAAAGTAGCTTTGTTTCTTATTAAAACGTTTGCAAGAGTTTTGGAAGCATCAACTAATATTTTATGACTAGGTTTTATCTTATCCGATTCAATAATATCATTTAAAATAACTGCTGCTCCTATGGATAAACCTGTTTTGTTGCTATATGAAATACCCTTCAGTTCTTTTATTCCTTTAACATCTATAAGATATTTACAATGTATAACATTACCCTTTAATGCAACTATTACATCTGTTCCTCCAGCTAAAATCCTTGCATCTTTTCTGTATTTATCAATTAAGTTTAATGCTTCTTTTAATGTCTTAGGCTTTAGATATTGGAATTGTTGCAATTAAATCCCTCCCATAAGGCATCTGAAAGAAAATAATAAGTCAACGATGTGACGGCTATTTTATGTCAGACAAGGAGACAGGTTCCGCAGATAGCCTACCCTATCTAAGGGTTCTGCCGACGCAGTATGACGGAAAATAGACTAGCAGACTGACTTGTTATTTTCTTGAAGTTGCCTAGATTTAAGTTTTAAAAAACACCCCTAAATACTGTGCATTTTTGCAATACTATGCTGTATTATTGGGGTGTTTTATAGCCTTATATAACAATATTTTAGTTTCGCTCTTTTATTCCATATAATACAAACTATTTCTTTTCTTCAAATATAAAACCATAATAATCACTGTTAGTTCCTTCTTTAATTATTCCTACCTTTGATGTGAGCTTCATACCTATAGCTGGATTATTTACTTCAAGTTGACCACTGACGGTAAGACCATTTTCAAATTTTACAATTCCAAAATATAAATATGGTTTCATATACCCCTCTGGAAGATTATATACCTTTGTATAAGTTAAAAGTGTCACTTCACCTTCTAAGGTCACTTGTTCAAAGGTTCTATTACCACACTTTCTACATACACAATGCTTTGGATGATGAAATTCTCCGCAAATTGTACATTTATAAGCGTACATTGTTTCACCCATAATTAATCCTCCTCCTTCGTAAGTATAGTTGCCACAACATTATTACCAAAGCCACCAAAGTTTACTGCAAGACCAGCTTTAGCACCTTCTACTTGACGACCTGCTGCTTCCCCTCTTAGCTGTCTAACAATTTCTACAACCTGTGAAACTCCCGTTGCTCCCAGTGGATGACCCTTAGCCTTTAAGCCTCCTGATGTGTTAATTGGAATTTTACCACCAATCTTTGTGTCGCCATTCCTAGCTGCTATATGGCCCTCACCTCTCTTAAAGAAACCAACCTCTTCAGATTCTACAATTTCTAATATCTGAAAAGCATCATGGAGCTCTGCTACATCCATATCTTCAGGTTTTAACCCAGCCATTTCATATGCTCTCTGTGCTGCTAATCTTACTGCCAGTAGATCTGTAGGAACTTCTCTTTCTGCCACAGCATGAGTGTCTGTAGCCTGACCGATTCCTGCAATTTTAACTGGTTTCTTAGCAAATCTACTAGTCTTATCCATTGCACACAACAAAACTGCTGCTGCTCCATCGGATACCGGACAAACTGAATACAGTCTTAGTGGAGATGCCACATAAGGATTTATTATACCTGCATCCTCATCCTCAGTAATTGCATATAAATCTGGAACAGTTTGAATATGTGCTACTGGATTGTGAACTGCATTTTCATGATTTTTAACTGAGACTATTGCTAAATCCTTTTCGGTTATTCCGTACTTTTCCATACATAATCTTGTAAACATTCCTGCAAAGGTAGGCAATGTTATACCATAATCATATTCAGCCTCTGGATGAAGCATTGTAGCAACAAAGTCTGTACCTTCCCATCCACTTACAACTCTCATCATCTCTCCGCCAACAACCAAGACCACATCACACATACCACTTGCAATTGCCATATATCCTAATTTTATTGCTGAAGATCCTGAGGCTGGCCCATTTTCTATAGTTTCTGCCATTGCTGGTCTTAAATTTAAAGTATCCACAAGAGCTGAGGCAACACCACTTTGTCTATTAAGAAAACTAGCTCCCATTGTAGCTACAAAAACCTGATCAATTCCATGCTCACCTAGAAGAGTTTTTACCCCTGCATCATCAAGGGCTTCAGTAGCTGCCATACAAAGCATGTCGGTAAAAGTCCCCCCTGTCATTTTACCAAACTTAGTATGGCCTACACCTACAATACCTACTTCGCGCATCTTTTATACCCTGGAATTTGAGCATAAGTTTCAGGGAGGATTGGATTATCTGCAGTTTTTAGTAACTCTTCTTTAACAGGACGGCGTCCAGCTAACTTCTCTCCCTTATGCTTTTCCCATAATGCTTTAGTTAAAACATAGGTTGGCACTCCACCAAGCTCATGCCAGGTTTCTGGTCTAGATTCTAATTCATACTCTATCATCCATCTCTTAAATCCATTTGGACTTTCTGCAACTATCCAAACTTCTTCTTGTTTCAATATATCTAAATGGTATTCCATCTTTGCTGCAAATAGCTGTGCTCCGATTCTAAGTCCTTGCCTTAAAGTCATAGTATGATAAGACATTCCAACCTTATCATCAACTAAGCGACCATTAACAATTCCTACTATAACTCCATCTATTGTTCCAATTAAGCAATATTCATCTTTTACCCTATAACGATAGTATCCTAATAATTCTGAGTATATTCTAGATGCAACTATATCATAAAAATCCTTTTCAACTGTCATAAGAGGTTTTACAGCCTCTAATATATGGGGAACTTCCTCTCTTGCTATTTGGCGAATTACTAACTTTTGCCCATTAGCCATAGTTATTACCTTTGGAGGGTATGGTGCCATTGGAGTTTCAACTGGTCTTAAGCTTTGTTCCATTTTATCAACTATCATATTTATACTTCCTTTCAAAATTTATTTTTTGAAACTCCCCTTCCTTACATCAGAGGAGCCGTCCATTTACACAAAATTAAAAATTTCGCTTCTCTGCTTACCTAATCTGTATCAAATGCAACTATACGGCTTATACAGGATTCTCCACCTTCAAATCTCCAAGGAAAACATCCTATTATTAATCTCTTGCCTAGTACCTTATCTATATCTCCACCTACATTTTCAGCATGAACAATATTATCTGGGAATAAATCATAATGCATTAACTGATAATCTTCATCTGGCCAAAAATCTGTAATACCTTTTCCATATTTAGCTTTTAAGTACTTATCCGCCTTTTTAGCTTCTCTTGGAGCCCATTCACGAATCTTCGTATTCATTGGATGGTCTGCCGAACCACAATCCACTCCTATCCACTTAAACTCCATTTCCTTACACCATTTTGAAAATTCCTTTGTTGGACCCGGATGTCTGATCATAACTCTTTCTTCATCAGCTTCAGGTTCATCCCATCCGTATTTGTGATATCCTGTATGAATAATTAATATATCACCCTTTCTAACATCTGCTCTTGCCATAATATCCTTAGAAGTATAAATTCCATAGTCTTCAGCTATATCAGAAATATCAACAACAACTCCTGGTCCCACCAATTCTTCTAAAGGAATGGATGCAATATCTCTTCCATGGGTACAGAAGTGTAAGGAACCATCAAGGTGAGTACCTACGTGATTTGAATGGGTTAATACTTGCCCATTTGCACCATTTGATGAAAGTCTCTTAAAGAATTTTATCTCCAGTGGCTCATAAGTTGGCCACGGTGGTGTTAAATGACTTATTTTTTGAGTTAAATCATACATTTTAACATTTTTAAAATAATCAATAATGTTCATAATATTCCCCCAATTTATGATAAATTATTTTTTTCAATAAAAGATGTCAAAGCATCCTCAAAACACTTCATTGGTGGATTAACTACTCCCGCTCCAATCTGTCCAACTCCTGCCTTATTAGAAGCTATTCCAGTATTAATCACAGGCAATATTCTTGTTTCTATAACTTTCCTCATATCTATTCCAGTAGGTACTCCTCTAAAATTGATATTAGGTATTTTGTAGGCATTGTTCTCTGCGCATGTAATCTCATACATAGTATTTGTATAATTGACTGCATCCTTAGGAGTGCCTCCTACAAATTGAACAATAGCTGGCGCTGTTGCCATAGCAAAGCCACCGATTCCTGCTGTTTCTGTTATACAACTGTCTCCAAGATCTGGATTTGCATCACTTTCATCAAAACCCGGAAAATATAAACCGTTGACCATTTCACAAGGAGCTGTAAACCACTCTTTTCCTGTTCCAGCCATTCTAATACCAAAATCAGTACCATTCCTCGACATGGTATATATTACTGTGCTGTATTCAATATCCTGTAGTGGGTCTAAACTGCATTTGCAAGCAGGCATGGAAACGTTTAAGAAAAAGTGATCATTTTTATCTATAAAGGTTAAAACTTCTGCCTTTTGTTCATTAGAAAAATTAGTTTTAACTATAGCTGGTGCAAGTTCTCTGAAGAGAAGTGATGTTGCAGCCTTATTCCTATTGTGGCCTTCATCACCCATTTGAAGAAATTGAGTAATTATTGTTTTTAAATCTATATCACCTTTTATTTCCAGGGCTTCTTTAAGTACTGGGGCAAGTGATTGTTCCATCCAATATAGTCTATTAAGTACTTCACTACTATATGCTCCAAATCTTAAAACCTTTCCCAAGCCTTCATTAAATGTGCAATAAGCATAATTTCCAAAGGTTTTGTTTTGCAAAATCCATACAGGCATTGAATAAGTAACTACTCCTGCCATTGGTCCCACCGCTGAATGATGATGACAAGGATCAAAGGTTATTTCCCCTGATGCTGCCAATTTCAAAGCATCTTCTTCACCCTTTGCTAGATTTTCATAAATTAGGCCACCAATTATAGCTCCTTTAAGTGGTTCACTCATTCTGTCCCAGTTTATAGGAGGGCCTGCATGGAGGATTGTTTTCTTTGTCATCCCAGGTATTACCTCTCCAGCTTTACCTACACCAATAAGGATTGGTTGAGCAGACAGTAACCTGCTAATTGCTTCTTTATTAGCCTTTTCTATTTTATCAGCTATGTCTTTTTCTTCTAAAAGAGAAAGTCCTTTACTTTCCTCACTTGGTGGTCTCCAGTTGACGTGAATACATGGTACTTGCTGCTCTTTTAAATCCTTGCAAAAGGATTCTAATCCCAAATTTATTACTTTTATATCTTTACCAAACAATTCATTTATTGCACTCAAACTAATCACTTCCTTTCACAACCTACTTGTTTAGCCTCTTCATCAATTTTGCACAATATCTAACCGCTTGTGCATTTGATGGCATAAGGATTACTCCTGCCGCTTCTAACTTTTCCTTTTGCTCTCTATAATTTTGCGGATCAGCCTCTGTGCCACAAATGTAACCAACTACGCTAAGATACTTGCCCTTGCTCTCCATATTTTTCTTTGCAGCTATTATTCCTGGTACCATTTCTCCTGCTGGGTCAATATTAGAACCATAGCCAATTACAAAATCCATAAGTATTATAGCAACCTCTTCATCCTCTGCTTCCTTAGGTAGTCTATCTACCCTACCCATAGGATCAATCATAGGATGTGGTTTTCCAATGGTAAAGTCATCATCTCCTAAATCAATACAGGTATTCATTTCGCTTTTTTGAATATTTTTTAGTCTAAGTTTAGACTTAAGAGGAATATTAGAATATACATCAAAGCCTTCTTTATCTAAAAGCTTCATTGCTTCGTCAGCCAAAGTTCCACCAGTGTATAAGGCTCTTATATACTTTTGATCTTTGTGAAATCTTACAGCCTCTTTTTCTACTAATGAGTCTAATTCTTCCTCTGGTTGAGTAAATCCAGAATAGTCATAAACAGGAGTTCCCTTTGACAATGCTACCGCCTTAAAAGCAGCATCTTCCAAGCTTATACATGCATAAGCTCCAGTTGCTTCAATTGCCTTTCTATCTCCACCGATAAAATCTACAACTACAGGTTTATCAGTACTCTTTACCATCTCTAATATTTTTTTAGCAACTTCAGGAGCTGGTGGTTTGGATATTAATACGATTACCTTTGTTTCAGAATCTTCTATCAATGCTTTAAAGCCTTCTATCATCATTATTCCGCCAACATCACTCTTTAAATCTCTTCCACCAGTACCTATAGCTTGAGATATTCCGCCACCTAGTTTATCAATAAGCACTGTAACCTCTTGCGTTCCCGTACCTGATGCTCCAACAACTCCTATATCTCCTTTTCTAACTACATTTGCAAAGCAAAGTGGAACATGATTTATTATGGCAGTTCCGCAGTCAGGACCCATTACTAGTAACCCCTTATCCCTGCCCATCTTCTTTAACTCAATTTCCTCTTCTAAAGTAACATTGTCACTAAAAAGCATAACATTGAGGCCATTTTTAAGAGCTTTTCTTACCTCATCTGCAGCATACTTTCCTGGAAGAGAGATGATTGCCATATTTGCATCTTTCATATGTTTAAGTGCTGCATTAAATGTATTAGGTTTGTATTCCTGTTCTGCTTCACTTTTTTCATCCTTTGAATTTAAAAGCTCATTAACCCTATTTATAATTTTTTCTCCTGCTGCATCTTCCTCTTCCGATACATAGGCAGCTATAAAAAAATCATTAGGTGTTAAACCTTCTACTTCAGCATTACTTAGTTTTAAATTACCTGCTAATTCCTTATTTAAATCAGTCCCCATGCCCACTATAATTTCTTTAACATAAGGCAGCTTTTTTATTTCCTTGGTAATAACCATTAAAGCAACAGAATCATAATATGTGTTTTTTCTAATATCTACACAAAGATTCATTTAACAAATCCTCCTATATCTATAACATTTTTCAAATTATTTTTGTGAATTATCAAGATATGTGTCTTTGCTTAAAAATATTTCTCTCCATTAAACTTTATGTTATTTACAATCTTAAACCCCACGTAAATTCCTAGAATCGTATCTGTCCCAGATGTTTCCCCCACCTCAGTGGCATCTTTTACTTTTTGCAAGATTATCTGCTCTTCTGTTTCACATAAAAGAGCTAAAATAAGACTTTTAACCAATTGTGAACTCTTGCCCACTGATGATAACATTAACATTTCAGAACTAGCTCTTGTAGTTCCCTCTAGCCCTTGTCTTATTATTGCTGAATTTAAGTTATAAGCTTCTGATACCTTAATGCCATAATACTTAGTTAAATAAATAAGAGATATCATAAACCCAGATATAAAGTCATCCATAGAAGGAGTAAGTCCTACACCGGATCCAATAAGTTTTCTTGAAGAATATGAGATTTTATCTAAATTATTTTCTATGACCAAATCAATAAATTCATAAAATCTTTCAATAATAAATGTATATTTTTCTTCTAATCCCTCTTCAACCTGTATATTAATATTAAAACATCTATAATTTTCTTCTAGGTACATAACAAGAGGAGCAATAAAACTAAATTTGCCATATAAATTTATTCCTCTTTCTAAACTTTGAAGATTTTTTTCAATACTGCTATAAGAAACAGGTTTAAAATTCAACTCAGGTTCTGAGTTCCACTTTTTAGCTTCACTGACATCAATATAAATTCCAGCAGCATTACTATAAATTCTTCTTTTATGTAAAATAAACTCCATATCTTGATAAATATTTAATGCTGTAAAATCTAAATTTCCTTCACCATCAATAGCAACGGACATTGGATAAATCTTTCTGTCGGAATTTAAAATAGTAATAAATTCATCTTTAACTGTTACAAGATTACATGTATTTTTAAATACAGAATGGACCTTAGCCTTTAAAACTAAATCATTATCAATTCTTGCTGATAACATATCACAAATAGTAGTTGCTCTCACCTATAATCAGATCCTTCCTCTATATTTTATTACAATATACGGCGATATTTTTAACCCAAATTATATGTTAAATATTGTTAAATCTACAATATAATATTAACATACTTATTTTCAAATAACTTTGTAAAAACTTTCTAAAGATTTGTTCGAATATTTGTTAATACTTTACAACATAAAAAATATGAAGGAATTGTTGAAAGGATGCATAAAAAAATGCATTGGACTATAAAGGAATATTCCAATTGGTAGTTTCAATATAAAAATAAAGTAATATTATATATCTAATGGTACCAATACTTTAAAAAGTTTTAGAGAGAGTGATTAGAATGCGCATATCTATAGATAAAAATATACCTACTCCAATTTATATCCAAATAAAAAATGAAATACGTGAAATGGATAATGGAAGAACTTGAAAAGACACTTAAAGATAATCCTAACGCAAAGTTTATTTATACTATACCAGACTACCACAATCCAACAGGAAGAACGATGAGTTTAGACAGAAGAAAAAAATTAGTAGAACTAGCCAACCGATATGATATGGTTATAATAGAGAATAATCCTTCTTTCCAAATGGAAATTACAATTATTCCAATAAAAGCTATTACTAAGTTATAATAAATATAATATAACTTAACAATAGCTTTTGAATTTATAATATACTTTAAATTAATTCTTTAAACAAACCTTTTGAAATCAGCATTAACTTAGTTGGGTTTAAAATTTAACATTCCTGATCAACTTTATTTCTTTCTAACTCATCATTTAATCTTTCCGCTTGAACTACGATATCTTCTGTAGTAGAAGTTAACTCCTCTACCGAGGCACCAGTTTCTTCTAAATCTGCAAACATATTCTTAATATTAGCTGTTACCGTATGTATGGCATCGCCTAATGTAGATACAAGTGACACAATACTATCTAGAGCTAACTGCACTTTTTCATTATTTTGTGTGGCCATTGACACAGTATTTTGTGACTCTTCCGCTAACTTTTTTACTTCTGCAGCTACTACAGCAAAGCTTTTACCAAATTCCCCGGCCCTTGCGGCTTCAATACTAGCATTAAGTGCTAATAAATTCGTTTGTGAAGCAATGTCCATTATAGCATCTGACATCTTTAAATAACCTGCAAAGCTAGTTCTTAAATCATCTACTCCTGTTATTGCATCATTTGAAGATTTGTCTATGAACTTCATTTTTTCAGTTATACTGGACATACCTTGTGCTGTACTATCAGTAACTGTACTTAATCCAGTTAAAGCAGTATGGATAGATGCTATATCATTATTTAGCTTATCCAAAAACTCCTGCTGAAGTACTGATATGTCTTGAGTTCTGGCAAACAAGGTTTCAACAGTTCTATGTTCCGTTACACTTTTCTCATGTTCCTCAAGAATTTTCTTTCTATTGTATTCAAGACAATTGTCAACTACATTATTACCATCTGCAATAGCAATAGCCATAGATCTACAATTTTTATATCCGCAAGCAGAACAATCAACTATCTTTTCTTCCCCAGTAGATTTAAGTAATTTCCTAAAACTATCAGCTATTTCAGATTCAGATAACCTAGTTTTTGATGATCTATCAATATAAGAAACTTCAAAATCAGACATCCTTAAAGTTTTGTTAAGACTGTTTATTATATCTTCAGGTGAAACTTTCTTAAAAAAACCTTTTTTTCTAGAAGTTATTGACTGTGTTTTTTTCAACAACAATGCATCCATTTCATCTATGGTAAAAGTTTTTTCTGTTGCAGTGCCTATTGCACACCCTTCTGAGCAATTAAGTATATCTATTATTAAAGGCAAATTATTAGGCCTCTTATCTAATTCACTCAAATACTGTTGAACTAAATTGGGACCTTCTATCTTCTTTATGTGATATATCTTCCCAAAGACTTGTTCAACACATTCCTTCAAACCTCCTGGAGTTGGGTACCAAAATCCCACTAAGCTTTCTGGCGAATCAAAACCAGCTTCTTCCAAGGAACCTTCTTTATTATACATGTCCATTAAACTCTTAAAGGTTACATTGTAATCGATAATATGCCATCTGGCAAATTCATCACTTTTTGCTATGCAAGGTGAAATAGCTGCAATCTTACCCTTGAAACCATCATATTTCTTTAGGTAAACAGCCGCACAATGCATTGGAGATCCTATAGGACTTAAGTAAGGTAATAAATTAGGATAATATCTCTCTATACTATTTACTATTACTGGACAGGGTTGGGATATAATTGACCTCAATCCTTTCTCCTTAATGGCTTTCACATATAATACAGTAGTAATATCTGCTCCAAAACTTACATCATATATAAGTTTCACACCTTTTCTTTTTAACCATCCAAATACTTTTTTATATTCATTTGGATAATTTAACAAGAATGCAGGTGCGACAATTACTGAGACTTCCTCTCCCTTATTTAATGCATTTATAAAATCATCGGCATTATCTAAATAAACTCTAGCATCATGTGGGCAATTTTTTATGCACTCACCACAAGAAACACAGTTTTCTTCATTCACATTAATTTTCAACTTGTCTCCTTGCCTTATAACTGTATTTGCAAGAAACTGAGGACATGAACGAATGCATTTATTACACCCTTCACATCTATCTTCCAAGGAAACAATTAATTTCTCTACTAGCATATACTTTCCTCATCCTTCCAAAGTATATATTATAATTTTGAATTTTCTGTTTGGTTTTTATTAATATATTCTACAAATAGTTCCACTTTCCTCTATTTGGGTTATTATAAGTTAAATTTGTTATAAAATCCTAATGTAATTAATTCTTACTGATTTTTATTTTCTCATTGCTATCAATATTTTTAATTTTAATAATTAAAAGTAAAAATAAAGGAAATCCTATTACCTTTCCAAGCAGCGAAGTTATAATCCCTGCAATGTTTTCATTAGGAAAACTGTTGTGAATTTCTGTATAAAGCCACAAAAGAATAAAGCCCATTAACATAGAAAATAAAATTGCTATCCATGCATCTTGTTTTGCTTCAATACCTAGAGCCCAAATGGTAGTACTTCCAATCTGTTCTATAATAGTTAAACTAAAAAGTTGTCGTCTACTTATAGTTTCCATATATCTGCCACTCACTTCTTATAAACTCATTTTACAAATCCACAATCTTACATTTAGTTTGTGTTATTTCTCTAATTATATACAATCAAGTAGAAATGTGCCTTTGGGAACAAGATGGCTGGAATATAAAAAAGCTAAATACAAATACTATTGTTAAAATAGTATTTAGAAGGTGTATAAGTCATATGTTAAAAAAAATATTAAAATACATAAAATTTTCAAGATATTTAAAAGAAAAAGAAAAAAATGAATTAATAAATCTTAATAATATAAATAATTCCTGTTTAATCGACAAAAATATAGATATAAATGTATCTAACTTAAAGGACATGCTAGGAAAAAGCAGTGATGTTGTGATACGAGAGTTTGATTTTAATATTGAAGAACTTAAAATCAGAGCTTGTATATGTTTTATAAATGGTGCAGGAAATAAAAAAATGATTAATGAATATATTATAAAGCCTTTAATGACAAACAGCCTTATTACAAATAATATCAGAAATTCAATAAAAGACAATACTACTTTCTATTATATAAAAAACAATATACTAGCTTCTGTAGATATAAGTGAAGTAAAAACTTTTGATGAATCTGTTGAGGCTGTTCTATCTGGTGATGCTGTTTTATTTATTGATGGTTATGATAGAGCAATTTCAGTTAATGTTAAGGAGTGGAATAAGAGAAGCGTTGAGCAGCCTGAAACGGAGATAAATATTAGAGGATCTCATGAAGGTTTTGTTGAATTAGTCACTATAAATATATCATTATTAAGAAGAATAATAAAAAATAGAAATTTAATATTTGAAGCATTTAATATAGGAAAACAAACTCATACTAAAGTATATATAGCTTATATCGATGGAATAGCAAATCCACAAATAATAGAGGAAGTAAAAAACAGATTAAATCATATTTATATTGATTCAATTTTAGAATCTGGATATATAGAAGAATTGATTGAAGATAATCCCCTATCACCTTTTTCTACCACCGGCAACAGTGAAAAACCAGATAAAGTAGCCGCAAAACTACTAGAAGGTAGAGTAGCGATCTTATGTGATGGCTCCCCTACCGTTCTTACAGTACCCTATTTATTTATAGAAGCATTTCAATCCTCAGAAGATTATTACTCTAGAGCATTTTTAAGCAGTATTATGAGGCTACTTAGAATATTGGCATATTTAATTACATTGCTTTTACCAGCTTTTTATATAGCTATAACTACTTTTCATCAGGAAATGATACCTACAGTGCTTATTATAACCTTTGCATCCTCTCGTGAAGGAGTGCCTTTTCCTGTATTTATTGAAGTGATGATTAGTGAAATCATATTTATGCTGCTTAGAAAATCGGGTATAAGAATGCCTCGTGCTGTCGGTTCTGCAGTAAGTATTGTTGGAACCTTGGTTATTGGCCAGTCAGCAGTAGAAGCAGGAATTATAGGTGCACCTATGGTTATAGTAACTTCCTTAACTGCAATTGCAAGTTTTATAATACCTTCTATTTATGATGCTATAATAATATTTCGTTTTATTCTTATTTTTTTAGCTGGAGCTTTTGGAATGTTTGGTATATTTGTAGGGTTATTATATATGACTACTTATATGTGCACTCTTAGATCCTTTGGTGCTCCATACATGTCTCCACTAGCTCCTCAAAATACTAATGGCTTAAAGGATAGCCTAATTAGAGTTCCCTTATGGTTAATGAATAACCGACCTACAGCTATTACTTGGAGAGATTCTGTACGACAAGGTCAATCTCAAATGCCTAAAAAGCCTGATATGAAAAAAGGAGGAAAAAGTAATTGATTAAAAAAATTCTTTTAATTTTTATAGCTTTGACATTTACTTTTTTACCTTTAACGGGCTGTTGGGATAGAAAGGAATTAAATGAAATAGGCATAGTAATTGCAATGGGTATTGATAAAGAAAATGAAAATGGTAAATATGTTGTAACTAGTCAAGTAATTAATCCGTCTCCTCCAGCAAATACACAAAGTAAAAATTCTCCTACTGAGCTGGTAACCGCCTCAGGAGATTCCTTGTTTGAAGCAGTAAGAAATAATGCAAAAAAATTCGATAGACTAAGTTACTTTGCCCATGTTAGAATACTTGTTGTTAGCGATAAAGTAGCCCAGGAAGGAATAAAGGATGTCATTGATTTTCTAATAAGAGCACACCAACTAAGAAATAATATATGGTTTATGGTTTCACAAAATAAAGAAGCCCGAGAGGTTTTAGCAATTAATTGCGGTATTGAGGACATTCAAGCCTATCACCTAGAAGGGATTATTAAAGGCAAAAAACTGAATACAGAGATATCTTCTTCAATATTACTTGATATTGTAAAAAAGATACAAGGAAATGGTATAAATCCAACAACAGAAGCCTTTAAGGTAGTTGATGAAAAAAGCGAACCTGAATGGCAGGGTAATGCTGCTGTAAAAAAGTGTGTTAGGCTATCAGATACTGCTGTATTTAACAAGGATAAATTAGTTGGATACTTAAATAATGTGGAAACTAGAGGATTTAATATGATAATGGGAAATACGAAAAGTACTGCTATCCGTGTCCCTTCCAATAAAAATGAAAATGAATATATCTCTATTGATGTAAGAAAAGTAAAAAGTCATATAAAACCACAGGTGCTAGATGAAAAGATTTCTTTTATTGTTACTGTTAAAGTTCAAGGGAATATATTTGAGGTACCAGATAATACTAACGTTTCCGAATTAGAAGAATTTTATAAAGTCAATGATAAGTTTAAGAAAGCTACAGAACATGATGTAAATAAAACTTTAGTTAAAATTCAAAAGGAATTAAAGTCGGATATTTTAGGTTTTGGTAGCTCTCTATATACAAGTTACCCGAAAGAGTGGAAAAAAGTTAAAGAACAATGGGATAAAGATTTCGTTAATGTACCCTATACTGTAAAGGTAGAAACTCATTTAAATCGTACAGGCTTAATCTTAAAGCCTGCTCATGTTATAGAAAAATAATAAAATTATTCCAATTATTAACTAAGACTATATGATAAATCTAATTAATATAACTTTTGAAATATATTTCAGGTTACTTATTTGAAGATTTTATGATGCTAGAAAAAGCATAATATATTGTAATTAAAAATACTATTATTACATATCCCCAAGAACCAAAGGCTATTATCGTTTGGCCTATACCGCCTTGGATAGTTTCTTTTATAAATTGCTCAATTAATTTAATCATAATATTAACCTCCCATAAAATGTACTTGAATAAGATGGATTTATATGTGTTTCCTGCACTTTGCCTGCAAAAATAAGATTAAAGTATTAGCTTTTATCTGGTTTTTTCCTAATATAGTCTTTGCTGACTATAATGATTATATGTGTTCAAAAATGTAGAAAAGGAAAATATAAATAAGTTTCCTTATTATATTTTCCTTTTCTACTATAATTATCTTCTTTTCAATATTTTAACTGCCTATAAGATTTTTTATTCCTTCATTCAAATATTTGAATACAATGCTTGTTCAACACATCTTTAAAAGAAGGATAGCTGTTCAACTCTATCCTCCTTAAAAGATGAAACCGATACCCCTATCAACCTTATCTTTTCTTCAAGCTCTAATTCTTCTAAAATACTACAGGCTTCCTTATATATGTCTTCTTGGCTAAATATATAATGTGATAAGGTTTTACTCTTTGTATGATTAATAAAAGATACAGTTTTTATTTTTATCGTAATATTCTTTCCTCTTATACTTTTGCTTTCCATTGTGTTTGATATGGATTTTGCAAAAGCTTCTATATACAGTTTAAGTTTGTTTTTGTCATCCGTATCACTTGCTAATGTTGTTTCTCGGCCAATAGATTTTCTCTCTCTCGATATCTGAACCTCTCTATTATCTATACCCCTGATTCTTTCATAGATAGCTACTCCAAATTTCCCAAAGAACTCAGTTAATAAATCTTGAGGTAGTTTATACAACTCTTCTATTGTAAAAATACCAATATTATTAAGCCTTTTCACTGATTTGTTGCCTAACCCATAAACCTTACCTATAGTCAAAGGAAACAAAATTTTAGGTATTTCCTCCGGTTTTATTATCTTTAGACCGTTGGGCTTATTCCAATCAGAGGCTAGTTTTGCTAAAAACTTATTATAGGATATCCCTACTGAAATAGTAAGACCTGTTTCTTCTTTTACCCTGTTTTTAATAAAGCTTGCTATATCCAGTGGGCTCCTATCTACATGTGTTATATCTAAGTAAGCTTCATCTATACTTAGAGGTTCAACATAAGATGTTATTTCGTAAAAAATATTAAATATTTTATTTGAGATCTCTCTGTATCTTTCATATCTAACAGGAAGAAAAATACCACTGGGGCACTTCGCCTTAGCCATATATGTAGGCATAGCACTCCTTACCCCATAAGCTCGAGCCTCATAAGAGCAAGTTGCAACTACCCCTCTCTCAGAATTACCTCCAATTATAACAGGCTTTCCTCTTAAACTTTTGTTATCTGCCATTTCAACTGCTGCAAAAAAAGCATCCATGTCAACATGCATTACTACTTTATCCACTTAATATTCCTCCATATATCGAAAAACGCTTAGTCCTTAACTAGTATATTATACTAGACTGCGCGAGTAAAACAAGACAAAAGAGCAGTTAATTAACCATCCGCTTGTAGACAATTAATAAATATGCTATAATTATAAATATTTTTTAATAATATGTAAATTACAAGATGATTTTATTGATAACTTAAAAGAAGGTGATGATTTATGAACATTATATTAATTATCTGTTTTTGCTTGTTAATAGGTTCAATATTAGGATTCATACTATCTAAATACTATTTTAATAAGAGAATTAAACCTATAAACAAAATGATATTAGAACTTACAAAGGGTAACTTTTCCTACAATATTAAAGAAATAAACTGTACTGGTGATATAAAAAAATTAACGTACTTATTAAAAGTTCTAAAAAACAACCTAATGAAAAATACTTTTGAAACTCAAGTAGTTTCAAGTCAAATTACCTCTGTATCACAACAGCTTTCTCTAACCATGGAGGAAACTTCTGCCTGCGCTGAACAACTTACAAATGAAACAAGTGACTTATCTAGATTAAATAGTGCTACCTATGAAAAGGTAAAAAGTACAGCGGTTGAAATGAAAAATATTTTAAGTTCATTTGAAAATATAAAAAATGCTTCAGGTAAAATTTTCTATACTTCTGATGAATCAAAACATATAATTTCAAAGGGTCTTAAAGAAATATTAGAAATTGTGGTAGCTATTAAAGAGATAAAATCTTCAACAGATAAAACTGTAACTAGTATTGAGGAGCTCAAACAAATATCAAATGAGATTAGTATCATACTAGATACTGTAAATAATATTGCAAAACAAACTAATCTGCTCTCTCTTAATGCCTCCATTGAAGCTGCTCGTGCAGGTGAACATGGAAGAGGTTTTAGTGTAGTTGCTAATGAAATTAGAACCCTGGCTGAAAGTAGCCAAAATTCAGTTTCTCAAATATCCAAACTTGTTAACAGAATAGAAAATCAGATGGAAATTGTAGTAAATACCATAGAGCCAAATCAGAAAAATGTTGAGAAGAGCGTTCAGTATACTCAAAACATAGAAGAAGTTCTGAACAAAATTAAACAATCCTTTAATAATGTATTTTCTTTAACAGAAGAAATGACAAGTATAGTGGATGAGGAACATCAATCAATAGAATACATAAACGATGAATTTTGCAGACTTGAAAAAAATCTTGACGAAGTAAATAATAGTGTAAATAACGTTTATGCCGCTGTAACAGATCAAACTGATAGCATCAAAGATCTAGATAATATGAAAGATTTTCTTACAAACGCATCTAAAATTATGGCTGTAATTTCAAATAAAACAGATAGTGATGCACTTGCCTCAAACATGGAAAGTATCAATAGTCATTGTGCTGAAACAATTAAGCTTATAGAAAATGAACTTCTTGCCAGCTATAAATTAGTGGATTTAAATAAAGAAGTACATAAAAGCATACTTGATAAGTTTTTGTCTAATTACTCATATATTGAAGCCATTTGGACAAACAATACAAAAGGTAAATTCATATATTCTAATCCTAGTGCTGGAATAGCTAATGCAAATGTAAGACAGTGGTTTCAAGAAAGCATCAATGGAAAGAATTTTGTTTCTTCTGTATATATTTCCGCTATAACCTCTAATCCTTGCGTTACCGTCTCTTTACCTATATTGACTGAAAATAATGAAATAATTGGAGTTATTGGTGCTGACTTAAAAGTTAATATTAATGTATAGATATAGACAAACCAATAAATGACGAATACTAGATTGTTATTTATCTAGTATTCGTCATTTACTTATAACCGCTCTAATACTCCCATCTCATATGAAACTCCATCTAATTCAAGTTTCACTTCATTAATATACTTGAACCCCTATATTATGCTGCTGACTTCATCGATTTATCTTGATTTTTTATTTTATTTAAGAATATCAGGAAAAATGCTGCAGCGGCAGCTATTCCTACAGTATTGGAAAATACTGCATTAACTCTAAATCCCTCTGGAGCTTGTAATATGTAGCTTACACACACAGCAGACATAAATACTGCTGGTAAAGTTGAAATCCAGTGGTTTTTCTTGGCTTTAACTAAATATACCGAACAAGCCCATAATGTTACCATTGCAAAAGCCTGTGTAAGCCATCCCATATATCTCCAAAGTATAGGGAACTGAACAAAGGTTAGGAATATAGACACTGCAAACATTGGAGCTGCTAATATCAATCTATTCTTGATTTTGTCCTGTGGATATTTAATTATATCAGCTAAAGCTAGTCTTGCACTTCTAAAAGCTGTGTCTCCTGTAGTTATTGGACACACTATAACTCCTAAAATAGCTAACACACTACCAACAGGCCCTAACAAGCTTTTTGATATCTCAAATACCGCCCCTGCAGCACCAGCTTTACTTAATATTACTTTTCCTAATCCAGGAACACCATTGTAGAAAGCAAGACCAGCTGCTACCCATACAAGTGCAATAACCCCTTCCGCTATCATTGCTCCATAAAAAGCTTGTCTACCTAATTTTTCGGACTTAATACATCTTGCCATCATAGGTGATTGAGTTGCATGGAATCCTGAAATTGCACCACAAGCAATAGTAACAAACATCATAGGCCATAATGATAGTTTTGCTGGATGTAAGTTTTGAAAGGAAACCTCTGGAATGTGATATCCATTTACTAATATCCCCCCCCTACACCTACAGCCATAATAAATAAACATATACCAAATATAGGATAAATCTTTCCTATTACAACATCAATAGGAAGTATAGTTGCTAAAAAGTAATATACAAATATTACTGCAATCCAAAATCCAGTGTTTAGATATCCAGGAGTTAACTGAGCTAGAAGAGCTGCTGGTCCTGATACAAATACCACTCCAACGATTATACAGAAGAATACTGTAATAAACCTCATAACGCTTTGAACCTTTTTTCCCAAATACTTACCATGTATTTCTGAAAGACTGGCGCCATCATGTTTCAAAGAAATCATTCCTGATAGATAATCATGAACAGCTCCTCCTAAAACACATCCTACAATTACCCAAACAAAAGCTACTGGTCCATATAATGCACCCTGTAATGCCCCAAATATTGGTCCTAATCCTGCAATATTTAAAAGCTGAATTAAAAATACCTTCCATGTAGCCATTGGCATATAGTCTACACCATCCTGCATTTTATATGCTGGCGTTTCTTTTGATGAATCTGCCCCAAATTGTTTTTCAACGTACTTTGAATAAAATAAATAACCTAGTATAAGTACTAATAGCCCTAATAAAAATGTATACACGAAATTGCCCCCTTTAATGAATTATGTATCGATTTAATTGTTAAAATTTTCAGTCTTTTATATATAATATAATTCCGGAATATACTATCAAAATAAATATAAAAAACCTATTATCATCCCATATATGGGGCGAAAATAGGTCCGCGGTACCACCCAAGTTTTTAACTCAATAATTTAACGGCATTAAACCGGCTCAGCTTACTACTAATTCTTCAGCCTGCAGCTCTAGGATGATTTTCTACAAGTTTAGTTTATGGGTTTTCAGCTAATCCCACTCTCTGTAAAACATATTTTGTATACTCTTTCCTATCATAGCATTTATTTCAATTAATTCTTTTTACTGGTCTTTTTTTATTATTTTAATGCCTTTAGAAACTAATGTCAACAGCCACTTTTCAGGTAAACGATTGCTTAATATTATTCGTAATATTCTATATCTTTTTACTTTTTCGAACATAAGACTGCAAATGATTCCATATCTAGCCTTATGGATATCTAACTTTTTTCACATAACTATATATCAAATTTATAATAAAACTACAATTAGTATAAAAACCTAAAAATCCCCTGCTATTTATCTACAACAAGGGATTATATCTTTAATCTTATTTTATTTTAATAAAATTTCAATTCATTATTCATTTAAAAAATCCTGTGTATATTGTGCATATAGTGCAGAACCAATTTCAA
Organism: Clostridium magnum DSM 2767; assembly: GCF_001623875.1. GTDB lineage: Bacteria > Bacillota > Clostridia > Clostridiales > Clostridiaceae > Clostridium_AM > Clostridium_AM magnum. The sequence continues at coordinate 621,717 of NZ_LWAE01000003.1, forward strand.
GTGAGTCCTCATCAACAGTATATTTAGGATGATGTTGAGGATAGCATGCACCTTTATCTTCATTTCCAGTACCTACTAATGCTAATACTCCTGGCACTCTATTCATGTATTCTGAAAAGTCTTCTGCTCCTGTAATTTTTTCAATTACCACAGCTTTTGCGCCAATCTTTTCTACAGATTTTTCTGCTCTCTTTGAACTTTTTCCGTCATTAATTACAACTGCTGTTCCTAAACCATACTCTAATTCGGCTTCTGCCCTAAAAGTTGATGCAGTGTCCTTTGCAATTCTTTCAATCATTCTAGGAAAATCATCTCTTATTTCAGGATTGAAACATCTAGTTGTTCCTTCCAATATCCCTTCACTAGCAATAACATTAAATCTCGTACCTGATTTGATAGATCCTACACTTACAACCGCAGATTCAAGTGGGTTTATCTCTCTGCTTACTACAGACTGTAAATTCATAACAATTGCAGAAGAAGCTATAACCGCGTCAACACCTTGATGAGGAGCAGATCCATGTCCGCCTTTTCCTTTAACTCTAATTGTAAAGAAATCCGCTGAAGCCATTAATGGCCCTTCTTGTATACATACAGAACCTGCTTCAAGATTACTCCATATATGCATTCCAAATACTCCATCTACCCCTTCAAGTACACCAGCCTTTATCATTTTTTTAGCTCCCTGAGCAACTTCTTCAGCGGGTTGGAATACTAATCTTGCAGTACCTTTAAGCTCTCCTTTAATATCATTTAATATCATCGCAGCACCTAAAAGCATTGATATATGGCAGTCATGTCCACAAGCATGCATAAAACCTTCATGTTGAGACTTAAATTCGCATTCATTCAACTCTGTAACAGATAGTCCATCTATGTCCGCTCTTAAAAGCACTGTCTTACCTGGTTTTTCGCCTTTAATGTCTGCAACAACACCTGTATCTGCAACAATTTCACAAGGTATGCTAAGCTTATCCAATTCTTCTTTAATCTTTTTACTTGTTTTAAATTCCTTTAAGCTAGCTTCTGGATATTTATGAAACTCCCTTCTTAAATTAATAACATCTTGTTTGTATTTTTTAGCTAATTCTTTTACAGTCATATCTTTACGCCTCCTAAAAATATTTATAAAATCTTTATCCATCCTAGATATTGTAAAAGATGAAACATCATATACTTTTTAATTAAATCTTCTTAAATCTATTTACAAAGTTTTAAAACCTCATAATAAGCTAATTCAATGCCTTTTTGAAGATCTTCATAGTCTGTCCATTCTTCAGGACAATGACTTCTCCCCTCTTTACTAGGTACAAAAATTAATCCGACTTTTGCAATAGATGCAATAATCATAGCATCATGTCCTGCTCCACTAAGCATAACTTTTTTCTTAAAACCCAATTCATCACAACCTTTTGAAAAATCTGCAACTATTTGTTCATCTAGTTTAACTGGTGCTACATCAAGTTTTTGTACAATTTCTAAATTACAATTTGTTCTAGCAGTGCTTTCTTTTAGTAAATTAATAATTTTATTGCGTACTTGCTTTTTACATTCTTCTTTTTTAGATCTTATATCCACAGTAAAGATAACATCACTAGGTACAATATTTGCAGCCCCTGGTTTTAAATTCAAAGTGCCAATGGTAGCGACTGTGCCTTCCCCTGCTTCGATTGCAAATTCACTTACCTTTGCAATAGCTGGTGCTGCAGCATCAAGAGCATTAGCTCTCATATTCATAGGTGTTGTACCTGCGTGATCTGGTCTTCCTTTTATTGTTACTTCTATCTCTTCTATACCAACAATATAATCAACTATTCCAATATCTATATTCTTCTTTTCTAACACAGGTCCTTGTTCAATATGAAGTTCTATAAAAGCCCTTATAGCTTCACTTTTTCTTTCTGCTTCATATATTTTATCTGGATCAAATCCAAACTCCTTCATTGCTTCTGCTATGGATACACCGTCCTTATCTTTATATTTGTCCAAAGATTCACGACTGACTTTTCCAGCCATAGATCTACTTCCAAATAAGCCACCGCCAAATCTACCACCTTCTTCCTCAATCATTGCAATGAATTCTATAGGATACTTAGGTTTAACATTATTTTCTTTAAAAGCTCGAGCAACTTCAAGAGCCATAACAACTCCTGCAGGTCCATCAAAATTACCACCATTTTTTACAGAATCAAAATGAGATCCAAGCATAACTACCGGTCCATTTTCAATCTCTCCCTGTAGTCTTCCAAAAATTGTTCCTGCTGCATCCTCATAGACCTTTAGTCCCGCTTCTCTCATCTCATTCTTTATGTAATTCCTAGCCTCTCTATCTTCCTTAGTAAATGAAAACCTAGTAAGTCCTTTATTCGGTGATGAATTGAACTTTGCTAATTGTTCAATATCCTTTTTAATTCTTTGAAGATTTGTTTTCATATTTCTGTCCTCCAATAAACAAAATAATTTAGGACTGTATTATAGTAATACTAAAACTATGTACTACTATAATACAGTCCAAATAGATTTATCAAATATGCTTTAATATATGAATTTAGAAAAGATTATAGTAATTTTATAAAGAAACCAGCTATAATAACTGATGCTATTGTAACTGTAGTAAATCCAGATACAAGCATCTTAGGAAGCATGTCCCCAATTACATACTCCTTTTCATCTTCGGTTTCGCATACTGATTTAATTGCTTCATGTGTTAGAATATAATCTGCTGGGAAACCATATAGCGCAGTTAATGTTGATGCAAAGGCCATTTCTTTTGAGAATCCTAATAGCTTTCCTAAAATTAGAGCTATAATATACATACCTATTACACCTAAAATTATAATTCCAAACAATGGTACCAATATTTGTTTTAACATCGCTGGAGTAGCTTGTGAAAGATTAGCAAAAATATATCCCATAAGCACTGTCATAAGGAATCCAAAAGCATTAGCTTTGTTTAATGCTTTTTCTTCTAAAAATCCAATTTCACAGAAAATAACACCTAAAATTAAGCATATAACAAATTCATTTACATGTATAATTGGCCCAATTTTTGAAGCAAGAAACCCAACAAACCCTAACTTCATCAGTATTATATAAGGAGTTTGATATTGTTCTGGAAGAGGTGGTATAAGTTTTTTTCTTGGTGTTACATTTGTTGATGCAGTTTCACTCTCTGCTAATTTAGCATCTTTTCCACCATTCTTATATAATCCCAGTACGCGTTTTGCCTCTTTTTTTAGACAAAGTGCTGAAATTGGATATCCAATAAATCCTTGCATTACGTACATGCATGTAGCAAGAACAGCAAGGGTTGGTAATCCTTTGTCTGCAGCACCTTTAGCCATTAATATAGATGCTACAACTCCTCCTGTAAGCGGCGGCGTAGCAACAACAACAGTCTGCCAGCCAAACAATACCTTACCAATAGTCATTGTCATAAGACATATGCCTATAACTCCACCAAAGGAAATCACAACAGATTTCCACTGCCCTAATAACTCTTTAAGATTCATTAACGTTCCCATATGAACTAACAATAAATACATGGAGATAGGCACTAATGGTGCCGCAAAAGAACCTTTAGCAATTAGATCCTTAGGCATAAAAGTCCAGAATCCTATTAAAAATAAAACTGCTGATACGAAAACAGAAGGTACGAAAGCCTTAGTTTTCGTAGAAACAAATTCACCTGCGGCTAATACGATTAATATAATCGTAAATGCTGCAATAACACTTAAAGCCATAAATAAAGCCCCCTTTAATATTTTTCAGTGTATATTTTTTATACAAAAATATTACTCAATATAAATGTTTTATTATAAAAACTCATACCTATCATAATTTTATAAATACATTTTTTTACAATATATGTCAATATTTTATTGATTATCACACCATTCTTCCTGTTTGATATCTTTTTTCATTGTTTTGTAAATTATAACAACTAATACCTAAAGTGTCAATATTATTGTATTTTCAAATAATTCTCCTTATTTTTTAAAATAACAATAATGATTTTTTCTTTATTTTTCACGAATTACTTTATGCATTTATTTTCTAATATTAATATATATCAATATTAGAATTACAATAACAGCTTATACCATGCTGAAGATGAAGAACTTTATATTAAAAATAGTTATTAATATTAACCCTAAAAGCTTGTTTCCTCTTGAGTTTTATTAGGACATCTGCTTTTACTTTGAATAAAATTTCTCACAATGTTTAAACTAATTTTATTAATTTGAAATAGGAAAGGATGTTTTATTTGAACAAAAAATTGAATTTGCTTGTATTTAGTGGAGACTATGACAAAGCCCTTGCAGCTTTAATTATAGCTAATTCTGCGAAGGAGTTAGATGTAGATGTAACAATATTTTTTGCCTTTTGGGGGCTTCTTCTTGTTAGAAATCCAGAAACTTCTAACTTAGATGATAAAAGTCTTTATGAAAAAATGTTTGCTCTTATCACTCCTAAGAGCATTGAAGACTTGCCTCTCTCTAAAATGAACTTTAGCGGTCTTGGAAAAGAAATGCTTAAGGCCATGATGAAGGAGGAGGCTACTCCTGATATCACCGCTTTTTTAAAGGGTGCAATAAAAAAAGGTGTTAAATTTTATGGATGTAAACTTTCAGTTGAAGTTATGGGCTTTAAAAAGGATGACCTTCTTCCAGAGGTTGAAATAATAGAGGCAAAGGATTACTTAAAAGATGCCCTAGAATCAGATATGCAGCTATTTATTTAGATAAAAATAGCCATCAACATTAGCGAAAGAAATTTTGCCTAAAGATTTTAAGATCAATTTCTTAATATAGCAAAAGCGCTATGAACGGCATAGTGCTTTTACTGTATTAAATACAAATATTGAAAATTAGATATCTTATCGATAATGAACATCATCAACTTTTAGATTCAATTCCTGTAAACTCATAAATCTATATTTTTGTCCTGTTGGATTTTCTTTTTCTTCTGGGACTTCTTCTAAAAACATGTTTATTGGTCTTGCAAAGATTCCTTTTTGTCCATATAGAGGTGAATATATCACTAGCTTTTCACCAGTTTCAGTATGTTCCGCTGCATAAATAACCTTATACCAATGATTTTTAAAATGTCTATAATACTCTCCTAATTGTAAACTTCTTTTCATACGTTACCTCCTTACGCTATATGTCTTATCACATCAATATCTACATTATAGAAAATATTAAATATATAAGCAATTCTCTTTTATACTGAAATTTTAACATTAAGGTTATACTATTATATAAATAACTAATTTAAAGCTTGTTAAATCACATAACAGGCTTCATATATTTTAGTATTCTCAGGAGGCAATATACATGATTAACAAAATAGGAAAAATAACACTATACGTGAACAATCAAGAACAAGCTAAGAAGTTTTGGACTGAAAAACTAAACTTTGTAGTTAAACTTGAGCAGCCAATGGGACCAAATATAAACTGGTTAGAAGTTGGTCCAAATGAAAACGGATCTACAACCTTTGTTTTATATGATAAAAACTCAATGATGTCTCAAAATCCACCTACTAATGTTTCACATCCTTCTGTAATATTGAGCACTACTGATATTGAAACTGCTTATAACAAAATGAAAATAAATAGTGTTGATGTAGGCGAACTTATGAATATGCCCTATGGAAAAATGTTCTCATTTAAAGATCAAGATGGAAATGAATATTTACTTCGTGAAGATAAATAAGAATCAAGCGGGGTTTGAAACCCCATCTGATTCAAGTTTCCACTTCATCTATATCTTATCTATTACTTCCAAACACTTCCCTGCACCAAGAACAACACATTCTAAAGGATTTTCTGAAACATAAGCAGGTATATGTATTTGATTATATATAAGTTTATCTAACCCTTTTATAAGCGCACCACCACCTGAAAGCATTATACCTTTATCCATTATATCCGCTGCAAGTTCTGGCGGAGTTTGTTCGATAGTAGCTTTAATGGCCTCAATTACTAAAGCTATTGGCTCTACCAAAGCTTCTCGTACTTGACTTTCCGTGATAGTAACAGCTTTTGGAAGTCCCGTCATTAAATCCCTTCCTCTTATTTCCATATCCTTTTCCTCTTCCTCTTTATCTTCATAAACAGAACCAATGTCAATTTTGACCTTTTCAGCTGTTCTTTCTCCTATCATAAGATTAAACTCTCTCTTTACATAGTCAATTATTGTCTCATCTAATTCATCTCCCGCAATTCTTAAAGTTTTGCTTGTAACAATTCCCTGAAGAGAAATAACCGCTATCTCAGTAGTACCTCCACCTATATCAACAATCATACTACCAACTGGCTCGTCTACAGGTAGCCCTGATCCTATCGCTGCCGCTACAGGTTCTTCAATTAATACAACCTTACTTACTCCTAATTGACTTATCGCATCATTAATTGCCCTCTTTTCAACCTCAGTAATGCCTGAAGGATGAGAAACAGTAATTCTAGGTCTCTTAAAAGTACCTTTGATATTAACTTTCTCAATAAACTTTTTCAGCATTTGTTCAGTTAAGTCAAAATTTGCAATTACTCCATCCTTTAATGGTCGAACAGTTTCAATACCTTCTGGTGTTCTACCTATCATATTCCTAGCCTCTAAACCAGCAGCTAAAACTTGTCTATTTTTGCTATTTATTGTTACTACTGAAGGCTCCCTTAATAAAACTCCTTGTCCCTTTACATATAATAAAGTATTTGAGGTTCCTAAATCTATTCCTATATCCTTAGACGTTATAAAAAATTTCATCAAAATTTCTCCTTTCAAATTTACAATACATATCTTTTTAGATTATATTGAGGATAATGTACGGAAAAGTAGACTTCTATTTTTCATAAAGTCTCTCTTAAATTTGCTTTTTTACAGTATATACTTTCACTTACTTAACTTTCAACGTGTAAATAATTACTCATATTCCATTATAATCAAATTTATCTACCCCCTTAAAAAATAAAATGGCTAGCGTAAATATATATAGAAAAACATAATAAACAATTTTGAGGAGGAAAAGATATGAAAAAAATAGTATTATTTGTTGCAGCTATAGCTGTATCTTTAAGTATAGGGGGAAGAGCATTTGCAGATACTAATACTGCAACACTTGCAGACAAAGCTGGCATTACACCTGATAACACTATTATATATCCTATAGACAAAGCTTTAGATGATGTAAAAGTTAGCATAGCTTCTGGAGAAGAGAAAGAAGCTGAAGCCCTAGTGGATGTAGCAGAAGAAAGACTTGGAGAAAGTGAAGTCCTTGCTGATAAAGAAGAGACTGAACTTTCAACTCAAACATTAAACGAATATACTGATAAAATGGCAGAGGCTCAAGATAAATTAGATGCTGCAATAGATGAAGCATCTAGTAGTACTACTGACAGCGCTGTGAAATTAGAAGAATTAGAAAAATTAGCATCAGCAATAGCAAGCAGACAAATGAAATCTATAGAGGTCCTAAAAAACATAGAAGGCAAAGTTTCTGAAAATGCTAAAGAGACTATAGCTCAAGTTATAGAAATGCAAACAAGAAAGAAAGAAGCAATAATAGCCGTTGCTAAAGAAAGACAAGCATTCCTTGAAAGTAAAAAAGCAGTAAAAGAAGCTGAAAAGAAGCTGCAGGAAGCAAAAAAAGCTGGTGATGAAGAAGCAATAAAAGCTGCAGAAACTACTTTATCTGAAGCCCAGCTAACTTTAAATACCCAAAATGAGAAATTAGCTCAAGCAGTTGCATCAAAGAAAGAAGCAATGAAAGGTGGCGTAGGCCAACTAAAGAAAGAAGCTAGAAAAGCGAAAACTACGGACGAGCCAACTTCCACAAATAATACTACTTCAGAAGATGCTACTACAACAACTGAAACTACCGCAACGCAAAATAATGAAAGCACTTCAAGTAACACAAATACTAATGCAAATACTACTGATATTACTGATACTGCTAACACTACTAGCACTGCTGATACTAACCAAAGTACTGTCAAAACAGATGCTACTGCTACAAATAGCCCTAAAACTGATGTAAAAGTAGAAGAAAATAAAGAGCAAGAAACTAAAGCTGATAAGTCAAATAATTCAAAAGAAACCAAAGAGACTAAGGCTAATAAGGACAATAAAGATAATGAAACCAAGGGCAATAAATAAAATAATTAATCAGGTAAATAATCTAAGCGGCCAAAGCTCGATATCCATTGATCTTTGGCCTTTTTTTCTAATCTCTTGCTATTATAAAAGTAAACAAGCACCAGTATCTCTACCAGTGCTTATTTTATATAACAAGATGGAACTTGCTGTATTTTATTTTTCATCTACGTTTAATTTATTTATATGCTCTAACATTTTATCTGATTTACTACTGGCTTTACACAATGCTAATGTTATTAATATGGTCACTACACCTAATAAACCAATCACTATTCCCCTCATAGCCCCTCCAAAAATAACTTGCAACTCAACTTAAATTTTGTCTATCATGTTCAAACACTTTCCTGCACCAAGAGCGACACACTCAAGGGAATCTTCTGCAATATAGGCAGGTATATGTATTTTACTATATATAAGCTTATCTAAACCTTTTAATAGTGCTCCGCCACCTGAAAGCATTATACCCTTGTCCATTATGTCCGCTGCAAGTTCTGGTGGAGTTTGTTCAATGGCAGTTTTAATCGCTTCAATTACTAAAGCTACTGGTTCTTTCAGAGCTTCTCGTATTTGACTCTCTGCAATAGTAACAGCCCTTGGAAGTCCAGTTATCAAATCTCTACCTCTTATTTCCATACTTCTTTCTTGTTCATTCTCATCTTCATAGACAGAACCAAGTTCAATTTTAATCTTCTCTGCTGTTCTTTCGCCTATGAGGAGATTAGACTCTCTTTTTAAATAATCAACAATTGTCTCGTCTAACTCATCTCCTGCAACTCTTAAAGTCTTACTTGTAACAATTCCCTGAAGAGAAATAACTGCCACTTCAGTAGTTCCTCCACCTATATCAACAATCATACTACCAACCGGCTCGTCCACAGGTAATCCTGAACCTATAGCCGCAGCTACAGGTTCCTCAATTAGCATAACCTTACGTGCTCCAACTTGTTTTATTGCTTCATTAATTGCCCTCTTTTCAACCTCAGTAATTCCTGAAGGATGGGAAATTGCGATTCTACAACTTTTAAAAGCACCTTTGCCATTAACCTTTTCAATAAACTTTTTCAGCATTTGTTCAGTCAAATCAAAATTCGCAATTACCCCATCTTTTAAGGGCCGGATAGTTTCTATCCCTTCTGGTGTTCTGCCTACCATATTCTTAGCATCTAGGCCAACGGCTAAAACTTGTCTACTTGTGGTACTTACAGCTACCACTGAAGGTTCTCTTAATACAATTCCTTGTCCTTTTACATATAATAAAGTATTAGATGTTCCTAAATCTATGCCTATATCCTTAGACATTATAAAAAATCTCATCGAAATTTCTCCTTTCAAATTCATAATACGTCTCGCTTTTCAGGGAGTTTTTTAGAGATTAACTGATTTTATGTAACAGCGCATTACATTGTTTTTTACGATATGATAAATAATTTTATGAGGGTACACTAAAAATTTTTTAATATCATTTAAGCTGAAATATCATTAAGGCTTAGAAGCCTGTTGCTTCTAAGCCATTCTTATAGACATTAAAATTAAAAATTTGAATAGTTCCAATAATCCTTTCGCACTAAGGCGCTAGATTCCTGTTAACTTTTATTTAAGAAAGTAATAACTCTATTTTCATATTCATTCTTATATAATAAGTAGGATCTAATATGATCTGCTTTATCTGTAAGCCACAATTGAACATTAGACTTATCCCCTATCGAATTATAAATCTGTAGACTATTCTCATAAGGAATAGATTTATCATCTTTGCTGTGAATCAGAAATAATTTTTTATTACCAATACTGTTAACTACTTTATATGGACTAACTTTTTTCGGATCCATTCTTTCTATAATAGGAAATAAGGCCATTATTTCAACTGTAAATGGAAACCCAGGCAAATTACTCCAAACTGGCAGATTTGTCTGTAAATAAGTGTTAAGATCTGAGAATGAACTATCTGCTATAATTGTATCTACATATGGAGACTCTGCTCCAGCCATTATTGATATAGCTGCTCCCATTGACCATCCCAAAAGTGATATTTTCTCTGACTTTTTATTAACCTTTGCATATTCTATTGCAGATAGCATATCGTAAGTTTCAAAGAGACCTACACTAGTGACTTTACCTCCTGATTCCCCTGAATTACGAAAATCAAACAACATCACATTATAGCCTTCCTGCGCAATACTTTTTGCTAATGCCAAGGCATGTATCTTACTTAAATCACGGGTATCCTTATAACCATGTGCAAATATTACTGTCTTATTTGAATTAGTAAGAATACTGTTCTTTTGTGACGGTATCCACCAACCTTTTAAATCAACAGCATCTAACTTGCTATTAAAGGAGATATCTTCATATTTTAAATCATATTTAACTGGAGTTTCTACTATTTTATTGTGTTCGGGATGTGTCAAACTCCATCCAACATATATAGAGATTCCAACGGTTGTCACAAAAGATAAAAATACAAGTCCTAGAAAGCAAATAATAATGTTTTTAATTGATAAAACCGGAGCTTTTTTTATATTTAATTCCTGCATATTACTATAACTACTCCTTTGATTAAATTATTCTACGAATTATCAATACTTACTCTATCATAATATAATTCATATTTTTCTTAATATAAATATACTTTTTTTATACTTTCTTAGCAACTGTTTTTCCCCACCATCATAATGTCATATTTTTTAAATTAATATATTTTTAATTTTCATGTGTCTTTTTTATTAATTTATCATAAAATTAGTTGATATATTAGCAAAACATCACTATAATATACATAAAAAACAATACAATAATAGATGCTTATTAAATAATGAACTATATAACATTTAGAAAAGAGGTGAGTTTTAGTGAGGGTTTGGTGCTTATTATACAATCTCTCACTAAAGATAACTATGAAAGATATTAGCTTAAAAGATTTAGACTTATTAGCACTACTTCCCTGTCCTTTGAAAGTTCCTATAGAAATGGAGTTTAAAAATCATTTTGAAAATGAAAATGCAACATTAAATTATCTTATTGAGGGGAATGCAAATAATCAACTCTCATATAATACACAGATAGAAAGCTATACAGATATAGAATCTATACCTGAAATCACTATAACCTCTGGAATAAATAATTTTTACTCAAGGAATTTTCAAAAAAAATTTATTGAGAAAGGCTACTTTTATGATGCTGCAAATTATAAAGCCAATTCTATTTTTTCTAATATTGATTTAAAGGATCCAGAAGGTAATTATACAATAATAGCATCAAATATTCTGGTTATGGTTGCTGATATTAACGCATTAGGAGATATTGAACCTCCTACCAAATGGGGAGATTTGCTAAAGCCTGAGTTTCAAAAAAAAGTTGCTATAAGAGGTACTAATACCTCATTTTGTGAAACAACATTACTTACTATATTCAAAGAACATGGCTATGAAGGAATAAGAAAGCTTGGAAAATCTGTTAAATGGGGATGGCATCCATCACAAATGGTAAAAATGGCTGGTAGTGGAAGAGCAGAAGCTCCTGCCGTTAGTGTTATGCCTTATTTTTTTACCAAAACAATTCCAAATAAGCAGAATGTAAAGATATTATGGCCGGAGGATGGAGCAATTATAAGTCCTGTTACAATGATGGTTAAAAAGTCCTGTAAAGAAAAGCAGCAAAAAATCATAGACTTTTTTACCAGTACTAAGATAGGCGAAATATGTGCAGGAGCATTTTTACCTTCCCTGCATTCTAAAGTATCTAATAAAATACCTGAATACGCAACCTTCAATTGGATAGGCTGGGATTTTATAAAAGAAAGGGATATAGATGCACTTGTTAAAAAGTTAAATACTATTTTTATTGCATCCTATAGAGGTATAGTAAGATGAAATTAGTAACAGTTTCAGGACCACCATCAACAGGAAAGACCTCAGTTATACTTAAAACTATTAATTATATTAAGAGCAAACATCTTAAGGTTGGAGTAATTAAATTTGATTGTCTCTCCACTTACGATAATGTATTATACAGTGATAAAGGAATTGATATAAAAGTAGGTGTTTCAGGTAATCTATGTCCTGATCATTATTTTGTATCCAATATTGATGAATGTGTAAATTGGGGACTAAATAAAGGCTTTGATATTTTGATAAGTGAAAGTGCTGGTTTATGCAATAGATGCTCTCCTCATATAAAGGAAGTTCTTGCAGTATGTGTTATTGATAACTTGTCAGGTCTAAACACACCACAAAAAATAGGCCCCATGCTTAAATACGCAGATATCATTGTAATCACTAAAGGAGAAATTGTATCTCAAGCTGAACGGGAGGTCTTCACCTTTCGCATAAGACAAGCAAATTCTAAGGCTATTATACTTCATGTGAACGGTATAACAGGTCAAGGAAGTAATGAACTTGGAGAGCTTTTTATCAAAGCTTCTGACATTGAAAATCTTGAATGTAAAAGATTAAGATTTACTATGCCTTCTGCATTATGCTCCTATTGCCTTGGTGAAACTCAAATTGGTAGTGATTTTCAACTTGGCAATGTTAAGAAAATGGACTTTTAGGAGGGATCTAGCATGTTAGATATCATTAAAAAGGTTACCATTATTGGAGGTCATGACAAAGAAGGAAATCTCGAAAATATAGTCTTAGATTTAAATGTCGGAGAGATTATATCCATAGTTGGTCCTACTGGTTCTGGTAAAAGCCGGTTATTAGCAGATATAGAATACATGGCTCAAAAGGATACACCTACAGGAAGAAAGATACTTATAAATGATGGAATACCGGATATATCAAATCGCTTTTCAGCAGACAAAAAGTTGGTAGCACAACTTTCTCAAAATATGAACTTTGTAATGGATGTCACCGTTGGTGAGTTTATTGCTATGCACTGTGAATGTAGAAACGTCAGTGACATTGAAAAAACAGTAACTAATATAATTCAAAAAGCTAATGAACTTGCAGGTGAGGATTTTTCCTATGATACACCGCTTACCGCTTTAAGCGGAGGTCAGTCTCGTGCTCTTATGATTGCAGATACAGCGTATCTAAGTACATCTCCTATTGTTTTAATTGATGAAATAGAAAATGCAGGTATAGATAGAAAAAAAGCATTAGATGTTCTTGTTAGAAAAGAAAAAATAGTGCTTATGGCAACTCATGATCCTATCCTTATACTTTTGTCAGATAAACGTGTAGTTATAAAAAATGGAGGAATAAATAAAGTAGTTTTTACCAGCGACGAAGAAAAACTTGCTCTTGAAAACTTAAAAGAAATTGACAATAGATTATCTTCCTTGAGAAATTTACTAAGGAGTGGCGAAAATATAGATTCTTCATTTACACTTTAAAACTTAACATTTAATTCTATCAAACTAAAGCTTTTAAAAACATTAAAATAATTTTAAATGGTATGGATATAATAATTATAAAACAAGACATGGATAAGGACTGATAAATATGAAAATAGGCTATGCCTGTATTCCTATAGGAATACCTGAAAAGACCACTAGAAGTTTTATTCTAAAAAACTTTAGTAAAGAGAAGCTTATTGAAAGCCTTTCGCTAAACCTGAAAGACCTAAAAAGCATATTTGAATATAACTTAAAAAACAATATATATATGTTTAGAATTAGTTCTGGCATTGTTCCCTTCGGAAGCCATGAGGTAAATAATATTCATTGGTGGAGTATTTTTAAGGATGAATTACAAAATATAGGTAATTTCATTAAAAATAATAATATAAGAGTTTCCATGCATCCAGGTCAATATACAGTTTTAAACTCCCCTTCAGAAGACATTGTTGCAAAAGCGCTGAAGGATTTAGAGTATCATTGTGCTTTTTTAGACAGCTTAGGCGTCGATTATAAAAACAAAATAGTTCTTCATGTAGGTGGAGTCTATGGAGATAAAGTATCTGCTATAGCAAGATTTAAGATGAACTTCAAAAGACTTTCAAGTTCCGCTAAGAAAAGGCTTATATTGGAGAATGATGAAAAGTCCTTTACTATAGAGGATGTGCTTAACATATGTAATAGTATTGATATTCCTGCTGTATTTGATAACCTTCACCACAGATATAATCCTTCCCTAGAAAAAGAATTATATAAGCCTGTTAAGAAGGATAATCTACTAAAAACAAACTATGATGACTCTAAAAAACACTTCTTTGAAAGTGATACTATCAGCCCCTACAGCATCCTTATAAAAGAAGACTTAGAGTTCATACTAAAAGAAGTACGAAAGACTTGGAAAACCGAAGATGGTAATATTAAGCTTCATTACTCAGATAATGACACTAATAAAAACATAGGAGCTCATTCAAAGTTTATAGTTACTGAGAACTTCCTAGATTATTATTCTGTAGTAAAAGCCTTTAATGCTGATGTTATGCTGGAGGTTAAAGACAAGAATTTATCTGCCATAAAGTGTGTACACTGTCTGGACAGCATCGAATCTATGTATATAAATAACAATGAAGAAAATAATTCAATAAATCACAGTAATAATATTCAAATAGAAAAAGCATCTATAAAACCATTAAAAAAATCTGCAATATATAATCAATGGGCCAAATATAAATATTCCGTTATGGAAAAAAATTATTCTTATTACAAAGAATGCAGCAAAATTGTAAATTCAGACAATAATATAGTAACATTCTATAAATATTTAGATTTTGCTCTTTTAAGCCCGTTTAGTCCTAAAAACTTTAAAAACACTATACATCACACTTGGGGATATTTTAAAGATATAGCTAACCAAAAAGAAAAAACTGATTTTGAATCACTTTTAAAAGATATTGAAGATATAAATTCTATAGAAAATCTACATTATGCTAATTTTGAAAAGGCTAAAAAGTTTATTGAGAAACTTTCTAAAAAGTATAAATGCGAGTATCTTCTAAGCTCATATTATTTTATATATTAGCTACTCTTATCCAATGACTACCCTCTCTAATACTCCCATCTGATTCAAGTTTCCACTTCATGAACAGCATCAATTAATTTATGGTATTGTTTTTATATTCTCCAAGTGCTTATACACGCACTTGGAGAATATAAAATATAAATCCTTGTGATAAGTCTAAGTTATATTTTCTTCAATAAATCCCCACATTTCTTCCTTAAAAGGTGCACCTAAAATAATCATTTCTGCAGCTCTAATTATTTGCCATTTCAGCAATAAGTCATAATCTATTTTCATGTTTTCATTATTTCATATTCAGTTTCTACAAATTCTTCCTTCTCAGCAATATAAGAAAAAAGAGGTTTATATAATTTTATAATTGTATCTGAATCGATTTCAAAGATTTCAGCTGTAACTCCCTCGCCAATCTTTTTCACTTCCAAGTTCCCCCTCAATAAAAATAGAGTATTAACAATTTTGCTTATTACTTTTTCTACCAACTTATAGCTTTAAGCTCTAATACTATTATATATAATTTAATTGTTTAACTCAACAACTCCATTTTCTATGAAGCTTTAAAATTCATATAACATTATTCACTTATCCAGCGTGCCCCCTCAGATGCTAAGTCTGCCAATACCACAAGTAGTAAATAGCAAATTAAAATCAACGTTATTTCTGTATATTTAAAATAACTCATACTGAGTTTAAACTGCTGACCTAATCCTCCAGCCCCTACAAATCCTACCACGATGGTTGTACGAAGTATTACCTCACCACGATAGAGAATATATGTAAAAAACTTTGGCATTACTGTTGGTATTACACCATATATGAGTATCTGGCCAGAACTTGCCCCACAAGAGGCTAGATTTCTAATAGATCTCAAATCTAGATCCTCTACTACTTCCGCACATAGCTTACCTAGTATTCCGAAATTATGCAATGCTAACGCTATTGCTCCTGGTAAAATACCTGGTTTAAAAATAAATACTATAATCATCGCCCAGACTAATTCAGGAACTGCTCTCGAGAAAATATATAAAACTCTCATAAACCCAAATAATAGAAATCCATACCACTTCTTTGATAATGTCAAAGTTCCATCAGCAGCATTTCTTGCCGCTGGTATCACAGTAAATAGCATTCCTATAGTTGCAAAGCCAATGGCCATTACGCTCATCTGCAAAGTTTCATAAGTAAGCTTTAATGCATTTTTCCAGCTTTCAACATCCAAAAATGCTGGCTCTTTCTCTCCTACCCCCATTAATCCTTTAAGAAACTTTTTTGCATAGTTCCTATTTTTTTCAGAAAACAAACCCCAAAAATCTGCATTATCTACCCTATATATAAATACCCACGATCCAATTATCAATGCTAAGAGTACTAAAATAGAAAACTTAATAAAAGTAAACTTAACTTGTTTCTTTGGTATAATTATTTCATACTTCAAGCTGCCAACTCCCTTCGAACTTGATTACTCCAAAGGTCAATTAATACTACCAGTATGGTTAAAAATAACATATAGGTCCACATAACATTATAGTTTAAATCCTGTAACGCTAATTGAATCTGATAGCCTAACCCCCCTAGTCCAATAAAGCTCATAATTGTTGAAGACCGAACAGCACACTCAAGTCTATACATAGTATAGCTAATCATATCTACTTTTGCTATTGGAAAATAACCATAAATTAAGGTCTGTAATCTAGAAGCCCCAGCTGCCTTTAAAGATTTTATTGGTTCTTTGGGAACATCATTAAGTATATCTGCATATATACGGCCGAGAGTTCCACCATAAGGAATAGCTAATGCAAAAATTGCAGCATAAGGAGTTAACCCTATGGCAGCTACAAAGAGCCATGCCCAAACTAATTCATGAATTGCTCTCATAAAGCCAAGTACTCCTCTGAATATTGTTTTTAAAAAGCGTCGATTTCTCTCACTATGAGCCAAAACTCCTGATGCAAGTATTCCAAATACTATTGCGATTACAAATGCTAGTGTCATACCTGCCACAGCATAGGCAAGGGTCCTCCATGTTGATATTAAGCCTAGTTCTAATATTTGAGGAGACAAGTCAGGCCTAAATAGAGATTTCGCAACTTGAGTTATAGTAACTCTACCACCTGGATGTAAAAGTTCTGGCCCCCAATGTACTGAAAATAAGCTCCAAATGAATACTAAAATAAGCATCAGTGTAAGTAAATTCTTTTTATGAAACTCTATATAGGATTTAATGCTATGCATCTTTTTTCAGCTCCTTTAAATCATAAAGCTCAAACAAGTGTTTCTCTGTTACTCTCTCTGTTGGGAGATCAAAATAAACCTTACCCTCTCTAAGAGCTATAATACGATTAAAGTATTTTTTAGCATATTCTACACTATGCATACTTGCCACAAGTGTCTGATTTTCCTCCTGAACAAGCTTTGTTAACATAGATAAAATATCCTCAGCACGGGCTGGATCTAATGATGCTACTGGCTCATCTGCTAATATAATTTCAGGTTTTTGCACTAATAAACGTGCCATTGCCACTCTTTGCTGCTCTCCACCGGATAAAGTAGAAGTTTTTTCATAGATTTTTTCTAGTAATCCTACTCTTTCTAAGGCTCGAGCTGCTATCTCCTTCTCTTGAGGAAAAAGTAAGGATATTAAAGATTTAAAAAATCCCCAGTGAGCAAGTCGTCCCGCTAAAACGTTTTGCACCACTGGTAACTGATCTACTAAATCAAATTGTTGACGAATAACACCTACCTTTTTAGCTAGCTGTTTACTAGTTTTATACTCAGTGGATATAACTCCGTCAATATATAGTTCACCACTATCAGTTTTGAGAATATTGGCTAAAGTATTTAGTAATGTTGTTTTGCCTGCCCCACTTGGGCCAATTAAAGCAACCATTTCACCTTTTTTAATAGTAATAGAAAGGGTGCTTAAAGCTACCTTCCTGCCATAAACTTTTGATATTTCTTTTAACTCAAATATATTTTTCATATAATCCACCTACTATGCTCATATATAAAATAGATACTTAATCTATTATTAAGTATCTATTCTATGTCTAGTATATTAAATTACTTACTATTTAACCATACCTAATTTTTTTGCAACTTCTTCAATTGCCTTATAGTTATCATTATTAGTTTCAACAAATTTCTCTGTTTGGAAGAATTTTAAAGCTTGTGCTTGGTCTCCTCCCTTGTCAATACTCATAGAAAGTAACGCATCCTTAACCTTTTGCTTTGTTCCATCTCCATATACTTTATCTATGTTATCTAAATTATTTATTGTCCAGTGATAATCAAAATACTCCGGTGTTGTATAAAAGACTTTAACTTTATTTAAATCAACTTTATTTTCTTTAACAGTTTTTTCCCACACTGATATGTTTAAAGCTCCTGTCTCAAAAGCCCCTGATTCTACAAGCTTAATAGTTTTGTCATGTGAACCTGAATAGTTTGGCTTTCCGTTGAAATCTTTTTCTGGATCAATGCCTGCCTTTGTCAAGAAATAGCGAGGCATTAAGCTTCCCGAAGTTGAACTTTCACTTCCAAAAGTAAATATTTTTCCTTTTAAATCTTCTATTTTAGAAACATTCAAATTTTTTTGAGCTATAAAAACTGATTGAAATTTTGCATCCCTTGGTCTTTGTGCAATAGCTTCAGCACCTGGTGCAACTGCTCTTGCTTGAACTCCTGTAAGGCCACCGAACCAAACTAACTGAATTTCTCCTCTTTCAAAAGCAGTAACTAAAGCTGCATAATCATTAGCTGGAACAAACTTAACCTTTAAGCCCGTCTTTTCACTAAGATATCTTGCTGTTGCTTCCATATTAGGATTTAATTCCGCTGCACTTTGATCTGGAATTGCTCCTATTTTAAACTCTTTCTGTTCTTTCGTAGTTTCCTTTTTAGAGCTATTACTTGCTTGATTCTGTCCACAAGCTGTTAATGAAATCATCATAAGCCCCGCCAACAAAGCGACTATAATTTTTCTCATAATTAGTCCTCCTCTTAATAAGTCAATCGTTATCAGTTGTACATTCAACAATATTTTACAGGAGTATACATACCTTGTACAATCAGATTTTCAAATACTCATTAGTGCATCTATAAGAAAAAATTATATTAGTATTCCTATAAGTTTATAATACAATGCATGTACAAAATTAATGTAGATAACAAAGGACATCTTTAATACTAAAGGTGTCTTTCGTTTTCCCTCTGGTACTATTAGGACTCTGAACTGTTAGAAATCATGAGTTTTCTAAAATCTTCTTTAGCTTATCTGGATAATTTGTTATAATCCCATCTATCCCCAATTCAATTAATCTTTCCATATATTTTTTTTCATTTACTGTATATGCATTAATTATTATTCCATTTTTCTTAATATCAGTAACTATTTTTTTATTCATAACTGATGAAAAAAATGGATGCATTGCATCTGCTCCTACTGTTTTTATATACTCATGAGCCTTATAAAGGACTGCTGTGTATAGTAATCCTGTTTTAATATTTTTATCATACTCCTTTACTCGAATCATGGAGTAATGATTGAAGGATGATATTATTACATTCTTTTCCACCCCAAACTCATAAACTTTATCTATCACCTTTTTCTCTAATTCACTGTAAGGTATCATGTCATTTTTAAGCTCCAGATTTATTAGTAAGTTTTTATCCATTACATAATCTAAAAATTCATCAATATTTGGAATTCTCTCTCCTTCAAACTGTCTATTAAATTTGATTCCTGCATCAAATTCACACAACTCACTATAAGTATAATCACAAATAAAACCAGTACCATTTGTGGTTCTATCTATAGTTTCATCATGACAAATAACTATAACCCCATCCTTTGTCATGTGTAGATCTGTTTCGATACCATCACAGCCAGCTTCTATAGCTTTTCTAAAGGCAACCATAGTATTCTCTGGATACTCTCCACTAAACCCCCTATGTGCAATATTCAAACTTCTTTTCATCACCGAAATTTCCTCTCTATCTTTGTTTTTTTATAATAAACCTAATTATTTTTTATATGTATTATATTTTTCGATAGCTGCATTTATGCTTTTTACTGCATTTTCAATAGCCTGATAAAAAGTTTGCTTATTTTAAAGCATTCCTAATTTACTACTATTTGTATTAAAACAACAAACTACACGCCGGATAATTGTTTATTTTGCACATATGAATATTATTGATAATGTGATAAATTATGTATAATATAATTATTAATTCAATAACTTAAACAACATATATCAATCAAATTAATAATTTTTTTTACGAATATTATCAAATTCTTATTATGACCAGAAATTTATGCATGATAATTGATTCTAGAACAAAATATAAAAATGGAGGGATTTATATGGGAGAAAGTAGTAAAAACTTTGAAAAAGTCCTAGACAAGAGAGACATTTTTGCTCTTGCTTTCGGGGCTATGATTGGATGGGGCTGGGTAGTTCTAGCTGGAGATTGGATACTAAAGGCTGGTACTCTTGGAGCAATCTTAGCATTTTTGATTGGTGGTGTCATGGTGCTGTTCGTTGGTCTTACTTATGCTGAATTAACTTCAGCAATGCCTAAATGCGGTGGAGAACATGTTTTTAGTTATAGAGCACTGGGCAGAAATGCTTCCTTTATATGTACTTGGGCTATAGTTTTAGGCTATATATCTGTTGTAGCCTTTGAAGCAGTTGCATTTCCTACAGTACTAGAATATCTATTTCCATCATATCCGCAAATTCTTATGTATAATATAGCCGGATTTGATGTTTACTTTACTTGGGTTATTGTTGGAGTCATAAGTTCTATTGTAATAACAATAATTAATTACTTAGGAGTAAAGACAGCAGCATTTTTACAAGGAGTTTTAACTATACTTATAGCAATTATAGGTTTAACATTAGTTTGCGGTTCAGTAGTGAATGGGACTCCTCAAAACTTAAAACCTCTTTTTATGGATGGCAGTAAAGGTATACTAGCAGTTGCTGTTATGACTCCATTTATGTATGTAGGATTTGATGTTATACCTCAAGCAGCAGAGGAGATTAATCTTCCTCTTAAAAAAATCGGACAAATTTTAATTTTATCAGTTGTTATGGCTGTTGTTTGGTATGTTATGATAATACTTGGAGTATCACTAGCACTTACGCACTCAGAAATGAAAGCCTCTACACTTGTAACAGCAGATGCCATGGCAAAAGTATTTATGAATAGTTCTTTAGCTTCAAAAGTTCTTATAATTGGAGGAATCGGAGGAATAATAACAAGCTGGAACTCCTTCTATATAGGTGGAAGTAGAGCTCTATATTCTATGGCAGAGTCAAATATGTTACCAGCCTTTTTAGCAAAGATGCATCCTAAATATAAGACTCCATGTAATGCAGTTTTATTAGTAGGTGCAGTATCCGCTATAGCACCTCTCTTTGGTAAAAAAATGCTTGGCTGGCTTGTTGATGCTGGTGGACTTACAATAGTTATTGCTTACTTAATTGTATCAATATCTTTCTTAGTATTAAGAAAGAAAGAGCCTAATATGGCAAGACCATATAAAGTTAAACATGGTAAATTTGTTGGAGTTATGGCTTGTATCTTAAGCGGAGTTATTACCTTATTATATTTACCTGGAGCTCCAGCAGCATTAATATGGCCTTATGAATGGGGAATAGTTATATTTTGGTCCGTATTAGGTGCAATATTCTACGGATGGGCTAAAATATCTAATACTAAAGCAGGCATTAATGAACATCATGAATTAGAAAAACTACTAGAAGAAAGTTATGAAGATGTAAAAGAGGCTTAACAACAATTGAATGAAAACATTATAAATATACGATCTAAAAAAGACTTAGTACAAGATAGCCTTATACTAAGTCTTTGTATCTTTTAATACATATACACTATCTATTTACTCTCATCTCGTCTACAGTTACATTAGGATTTTTATACCTTCCTTTACTTTTCGTACCCTTGCCGTACTGAATCGCACTTACTGGACAAAGATGTATACAAGCCAAACATTGAGTGCACTCCTTCCCCCATTTAGGCTTTCCTTTAACTTTTATTGTTTTACAATTACATACGCTTTCACAAATACCACAACTTATACATTTGTCATTAGCATAAAATTTTTTCGTGTTCATAGCACCTTTATTAAATAAAGGGTTTACAATAGTAGTTAAAATACCTGGAATAGGCCCCCTTACAACTTGAAAAACATCCTTTTTTCTTTCATTTATAACACAATCTATATTTTTTAAAGCTTCTTCCGCTGCTGAAAGCTTTTTCTCTTCCTTCTCTTTTGAATCAACATCTCCCATAATAATATAATTATTAGGCATTGATATAGAAAATCCACTGTTTAAATTAAGATTCTTTTTCCTTAGACAATCTCTCATAACTTTCATTGTGTTTCCAATGTTTTCGCCACAGGTTGCTACAGAAAAAATATAGTTATCTTTATAGTTATCAAGCTTTAGTTTTTCAACAAAATCAATAACCATCTTCGGAGGTGCCCAGGCATACACGGGATATACAAAACCTATAACCTCATTATCCTTTAGATTATACTTAAAGTTATCATTCTTATTATTCATTTCAGATGCTATAGAAATTAACTCTTCATTATTATATTTTGCAATATTTTTGGCTACTTGTAATGAGTTGCCTGTGCCTGAAAAATAAAATATCATACTACACTCCTCCATACATAATCTATATTATTCTTTCTCTAAAAAGCTGCGTTGCCAATTTTCATTAAACATGTAACATTCGGCCTCACTTTTTGCATTCTTTTCTCCATTAATCTTAACGATCATTTTCTCTATCTTTCTTTGAAAACTCGATGTTAGTAATCCTTTAGGTAGATTAAGTATCGCCTCATATACCCTTTGAAGTTCTGCAAGGGTAAAGTACTTAGGCATCAAATTAAATGCTATCGGGGTGTATTCAATCTTATTTTTAAGTGTCTCGAGGGCATAGTCTATGATCTCAATATGATCAAAGGCAAGTTCATTTTTACTCCAATCCAGAGGCTCATAGGAAGATTCACTGATTGGAACTACACCTTTCTTGATAGTTTTTTCTATCACAGTATACCCTATTTTAATCTTACCATCATCAGAAGTAAGAATTATATTATATGTGCTAATTTTATCTTTTCCTGTTTGATCTGATGAAACAAAATTCTTTTTTACTGTGAACCATTTTGCTTCGTCTGCATCATCTCCTGCTACAGGCTTTATATCAGTTTTATCAGCTAATGCCATATAAACCGTTGATATAACTCTCATCCTTGGATCTCTTTTAACGTTATCTCCAAAGGTTTTAAGCTGTTCAAAGTACACATTTTCAACATTGGTTTCTTCTTTTAACTCCCTATAACACGCAGAACTAAGCCCTTCATCAATATTTACAAATCCTCCTGGTATTGCAAAACAGCCCATATACGGATGGTTTCCTCTTTTTACCAAAAGAACTTTAAGAACTTTACTATCATTATTGGCTTGTACTGATTCATCATCTACTGTAAATAGTAACATATCAACGGTATTGGAAGGTCTTTCATAATTCCTTGGCTTGTATAAACTTAAAAACTCCTGCTCATTTAATCCGTCTTTATTTAATAAACTCATATCTCTCATAGATAACACCTACTCTCTAAAATCATTTCATGATTATTATTCCAATTTATACAAGTATTATATCATTTATTTCTATATTATTCATTGAAATTTCAAGCTAAATATTTATGTTAAGACTTTTCAAATTGATATAATTGCGCTTTTAACTATTATAATGATAAAATCTAAATACAATATATTTTTTGGAGGTAATAGTGTGGATTTAAAAGAAAAAGTAAAAAAACTTCCTTCATCTCCAGGTGTATATTTAATGAAGGATTCTCTTAATACAATTATTTATGTAGGGAAATCAAAAAATCTAAAAAATAGAGTTGGATCATATTTTCAAAATTCAAAATCACACTCCCCAAAGGTTGTGAAGCTAGTAAAAAACTTAAAGAACTTTGAATATATACTTACTGATACAGAGTTTGAAGCCTTTATGCTGGAATGTAAATTGATAAAGGAACTGAAACCTATATACAATAGGTTAATGAAAAGTCCAAAACTTTACTCCTATATCAAGGTAAAAATCGATGAAAAAAATCCTGATATTGCAATCTCTAGCGAAGCTAATGCTGGGGATGGAAACCTTTATTTTGGACCATACACAAGTACGAACAATGTGGCTCGTGCTCTTCAGGGCATAAAAGAATTCTATAAGATATTATGCTACAACAATGGTGGAAAAGCCTCATCCTGTTTAACCTATTCTTTAAATCTATGTATTGGCATGTGTTTATACGATACTACAAGGGAACAGTACTTAATTATATTGGACAAGATATTAAAACTGCTAAATGGCACTGATAAAAGCATTATTGCAGAAATGGAAACCAAGATGATTAGCACCTCAGAAGAGTTTGATTTTAAAACCGCTGCAAAATATAGAGATTATTTAACTGCAGTGAATTATTTAGTAAATACGACTAAAGTTGTAGAATTTACAAAAGAAAATAAAAATATTGCTTTACTTGAGAATCTAAACGATGATATCTTTAAATTTTTTCTTATTAAAGGAAACAAAGTGCTTTTTTCTAAAAAATATAAACTAGAAAATCTTAATTTGGAGAAATTAAAATCCCTTTTGAAGGATAATATTTTATCTTATCTTAATGATACTGCTTTAGAAAATATAATAGAGATTAGGAAAGATGAAATAGATGAAACTCAAATAATTTATGCTTATCTGAAAAATAAATCCAACAACTGCAAACATATTTTAATTTCAGAAAAATGGCTTAAAGCTTCAAATAATATGAATATAGATAAGGCACTTAATAAATTACTGATTGGTATAACCTCAGAAAAAACTGTACACTAACTTTTGTAGAGTCCCAAAAATAATAGATGTTTAAAATGAAGAATTTAGTTATTTTAGTTGATTAAAATCAATTGAAATTTAATTCTAGATACTCTTAGTAAGTAAAGACATAATAGAAAATACTATAATCAAAAGACGTATACTAAATAAAAATCAATCTAGTATACGTCTTTTTAATTTTTTTTCATGAGTTAAAACATTACTCCATTAAAGCCCCAGTCGTCAACTTCACTGAAAGTTATATATATACTGTCTTTTGGTATATTAAGTTCTTTTTCATAAAGGGAAGATATTAAATCAGTCACCTTATTCTTATACTG
Source organism: Clostridium magnum DSM 2767 (assembly GCF_001623875.1). Classification (GTDB taxonomy): domain Bacteria; phylum Bacillota; class Clostridia; order Clostridiales; family Clostridiaceae; genus Clostridium_AM; species Clostridium_AM magnum. Next base: position 647,055 of record NZ_LWAE01000003.1, read on the forward strand.
TTTTTCAGTACTTCCAAATATCTTTACTTCAATGAAAGCAGCCTTTTCCATTTTCTTTCCTCTAAAATAGATTGTTTTATTATCATCAAAGCTTACCATGAGCCACTGTTCAGATTTTCCTGGAATTACCTCAATAATTTCTCCCATTTGACTCTTTAAATTTTCTTCTTCTTGTTCTGAAAGCTTTACTGTTAATCTTGAATTTATATATGGCATAATATACTTCCTTTCTTAATCTCTATTCTATGCTCCTACAACACTTGACACTATAATAGCTATTCCAATAAGTAAACCTGCAATAACTATGGCAACTGCTGTATTATTTTTCTCTAGCTCTTTATTGAAATCTAAAGGTATTATTTTATCAAATATAACATAACCTATAATCATAATAAAAATACCAAGTATTCCAAATAAGGCACTTAATCCTACATTATTTAAAATAGTCATCAAAAAACCCCCTTTTTATTAAAAAATGCTATTTTATAACTTAATAAATTCCTCTATATCCTCCTCTATAGTTTTTAATGAATTCTTCCAAAACTCAATATTATGAATATTAATCCCCATAAGTTTAGCTACCTCAGCAATCTTCATCTTACCTGTTACGCTTAAAAGTTTATCATAATCTGCTGAAAAGCTGCTACCTCTTTTTAAGTACTCAGAATATAATCCCTTGGCAAATAGTAATCCAAAAGCATACGGAAAATTATAAAAGTTATATGAAGCATCATAATAATGAGGTTTGCATAACCACATATAGGGATGTAAATACTCTTTATCAAGGCCATCTCCATAGGATTCTATTTGAGCACCAATCATTATATCCTTAAGTTCTTGAGCTGATAAGGAACTATTTTCTCTCTTTTGAAAAACCTCACTTTCAAATAAAAACCTACTGTATATATCAACTATCACTTGAGCGCAGTCACTTAATTCAGCCTCTAAAATCGTAAAAGCTTCTTCTTTTGATGCATTTTTTACTGCTGCTTTTTTTACTATAGTTTCACAAAAGGTAGAAGCAGTTTCTGCAATAGGCATTGGATAGTCACTATTTAATATGCTTTCGTCTTTTAAGCATTCTCCGTGATATCCATGCCCCAGTTCATGAGCTAAGGTTACCACATCACTAAATTTTCCACCATAATTGAGCATAAATCTACTTTCCCCTAAAGCATGAATATTTTCACAAAAAGCTCCTCCAACCTTTCCTTCTCTAGGCTCTACATCAATCCAATGATTATCAAAGGCCTTCTTTGCATATTCTGCTAGTTTAGGGCTAAAGGTCTTAAAATTTTCATAAACAAACTTTTTCCCTTGTTCGTATGAAAACTCCATATTTGCACTACCTACAGGTGCAAACATATCATAAAAAGGAAGACCATTTTTCTTTCCCAGAAGTTCTCCTTTTTTTCTAAAATATCTTCTGAAACTAGGAAAGCTTTCTTGCATAGCACCAATCATGGCATTTAAAGTTTCCTCATCCATTCTTGAGTTTAATAGGGTTTCTTCTAGAGGTGATTTGTATCCTCTCATCTTTGCTATTGTTATAACCTCACCTTTAATGCCATTTAGACATGCAGCTACGGAATCTTCTATCTTTTCATAAGCCTTAAGCTCTGCCTCATAAGCCTTTTTCCTTAAAACTTCTTTCTTGTCATAAGCCATATTTCTTATAACTGTAAGTGGCAGCTTTTCAAGTTTTCCATCTAATTCTATATCTACTCTTAGATTAGAGGTAAGCAAATCTCTTAGTTTAGACCATGCATTGGAACCAGTATTTTTCATTTTAGCTATAACAGCCTCTTCTTTATCACTTAAATAATACTTACTACTTTCTTTTATTTCATTTAGAAAAAAACTGTGTTCTTTAAGTAATTCTGAACTCTCTATTTCTGAATTCTCTATTATAGAACTTAAGTTAGAAATTTTACCAATCCAGTTTTTTATTTTTGCATCTCCTTCTGCAATTCTTGAATCTTTTTCTTCTAGAAGTTCTACGCTATTTAGTGCTTTTTTGTTATTTGTTTCAACGCTTAAGGTTAATTGAGAAAATGCAAAAAGCTTACTGAACAAATTCTCTCTATACCTTATATTTTCTATGTATTCTTCTAATTTTCCTAAAAGATTATTATAATCCTTAGTGACCTTATCTATCCATATATTAAAATCTTCAATATATGTATCACAAGCTTTTAAATCATTTTTAAAAGCTTCACTTTCAAAGGATTCGTATAATTCCTTTAAACTCCACTTTAGCTCCATAAATTATCCTCCTAAATAATTTTTTATATTTAATGTTATTTCATCATAATATTCTAAATTTATACTACTATTATACGATAAATATATAGATTTTAAAGCCTGCTCTGTAACTATTTGAAATTTATTATATAATATCTATAACTTTATTATACTATATCTCTTTTCTAGTTTTCATATATATAGTATTATATTATTTAACGTGGAATGATATCTATAATTTATAAAATATAAAAATAGTACAATTTCTATAAGCAAAGGAGTAATTGTTTTTCTAAAATCCAATAATACTAACATATAGTTTAAGATTTGAACCTTTAAGATGATAGGAGGATTTTTTTTGGTAAAAAGATATCAATTTGAAGAAATAAGATTGTATGCCATATTATCTTTTATATTTATGTCTCTAATATATAGTGGTATATCTTTTTTCTATATTCCTATACATAATTATGAATATAGTCAATTTCCCTTTGTCTTTAAAAATTTTGTATTTTTCTCCACTTGGAATCTAATAAGATATTATCACTTTAACACAGTAAAATATAAAAATAACTGGGTATTCTTAATATATGGATGTATTGATTTATTTACTGTTAGCTTTTATTTTGGTATCCCTACGCTGGACCAAGGAGGAAAAATTGTTATTCTCTTCCTACTAATAATAGCAAGTATTTATAGAGGAAGAAAAATCGGTCTTACTTTGACATTACTTTGGTTTCCAATGAAAATGGCTTCTGATTTTATATTTATGCGTTTACTAAGAGATCTAGGAAGACCGGATTTCCCTAAAATAATGATATCTGAAAATATAATAGATGCACTATATTTTCAAATTATGTTAGTAATACTTGTATTTATAACAGAAGTAATATATAGACAAATTTCAGATAAAGAAAAAGAAAATAAACGTTTATTAGATGAAATAGAATATCAATACAAAGAGTTAAATGCTGCACATGATGAGATTGAAGGCAAAAATAATAAATTAAAGGATGCTAATAGTAATTTAGAAGCTTTAAACAGCAAACTAGTTCATAGAATTGCTGAACTTTTTACTCTCCAGCAAGTTAGTAAAGCCATAGGTTCATTATTAAATATTCACGAACTTATGAACTATGTCAATGATATTACTCTAGGTGTTATGGGAGTAAAAGACTCAACCATTATTTTATTTAATGAAAAAACCTCTGAATTGGAAGTGCATACTACCAATATAACTGATAAAGAAGCTTATGCAACATTGTGCAATAATATTAATTGCCCAGAATTACTAAGTATTCTAGAAGGTGAAACCGCTATTTTGGATAACAATATAGATTCAAATAGGTTTTGTTTTACTGTGGGAAGAGATATAAAGTCTCTTATATGTGTTCCCATAGTTTCTAAGTCCAAAAAGTTTGGCTTAATACTAATTGAACAAAATTTTGAAAATGCCTTTGATATTGATAATCTTAAGCTACTTACAGTCATAGCACAACAGGTTGGAATTGCAATGGAAAATGTAGATTTATATCACAAAATGCATGAATTAGCAGTAAGAGATAACTTGACAGGTGCATACAATAGATTGTATTTTCATGAGAGACTTCAAGAGGAATTAGTAAATGCTAAAAATGAGTGCTATGAGTTATCTGTAGCTATGTTTGATATTGATCATTTTAAAAAATTCAATGATACCTATGGTCACTTGTTTGGAGATAAGGTTTTAAAAACTGTTACAGAAGTTATGGATCAATCTATTCGAAGCAAGGATGTTATAGCTAGATTTGGAGGGGAGGAATTCATTATATTATTTCCCTATACATCTTTAGCTAAAGCATATAAAATTGTTGAAAGATTAAGGGAAAAGATTGCAAGTACTAATATTACAGATGGTTCAGTGTGTGTATCTGTAACAGCCAGTTTTGGAATAGCAAGCTTTCCTCAAAACGCTTCTAATGCAATGGAACTTCTAAAAAAAGCAGACGATGCTTTATATAAAGCTAAAGACTCTGGAAGAAACTGTGTTAGAACTAGTGATGAATACAATCATCTAAATGAGGAACTATAGTTAACTGATTGCCATGAGGACACCCCTCATGGCAATCAGTTAATTATTATGGAGTTTTTTTGCAAATACTTAGTGGTAATTTGGTAAACCCATTTTCAGATACATATACACCTGTGAGTATTAAAATAGCGCCTATAATTGTCAGGACATTTATTTTCTCATTTAGAACTATTACCGAAGTCACCATGGTGACAAAGGGTATTAAATATATATAATTACTGGTTCTTACGCTTCCTAAAATTGACACTGCTTTATTCCAGGTAACATAACACAATGCTGAAGCTATTAATCCTAAAAATATAATGTTAACAATTAGAGTTGCATTTAAAGGGTTTTCTGGCTTTAGATCTGCTCTAAATAAAATTAACAATGGTATACTGGTGAGTATTCCATAGAAGAAAATCTTTCTAGTTGCTAGTATTGAGTTATATCCTTTGTCCACTAGTCTAACTAGAACTGAGTATATAGCCCAAGTTAAGGCCGCTGCTAAAGTCAGCAGGTCTCCCTTAGGATTTAACTTTAATATAAACCTACCATTAAACATTACTAGAAATATACCTAGAATGGCTATCATAAACCCCCAAAAAAGCTTCCTATTCATTTTTTCGTCTTTAGTAAAATAATTTGCTAATATTGCTGTTATAATTGGTGCCGTAGATATTATTAGACCCACATTTGAAGCAATTGTAAATTTTAATGCCATATTCTCCGTTATAAAATATAAAGACACCCCCGATAATCCTAAGCCTAAAAATAACAGCTCATCTTTAAAGGACTTTATCTTATGAAATTTTGGATAAATTAATATAAGCGCAATGTATGCCATTAGAAATCTTATAAACAATATTTCCACTGGCATAAAATCTTTTAAAATGATTTTTGTAGATATAAAGGTAGTGCCCCATACGAGTATTGTAAAGATTGAAATTATATGACCGAATAATTCTCTATTTTTCATTTTGTCACCTCCACTACATTATTATATTTTAACACTTTACCGTAAAATATCAAGCAGCAGCTAGCTCTTACTTCTATTAGGACATTGTTTATATCAATAATCTACCTCAATAATAATAGTAATTCAAGAAAGAAGTTCAGAGAAAGTTCTAAGCTTTATCTGAACCTCTTTAAGAAATTTAAATTAAACTGTTTAAAGTACCTGTATAATTTTATAATTGTGTATAATTAGGTCTTTTATATAGAACTACTATTCTTCTTTCTTTGTTTATCCTTGTACATATTCTTATCAGCAATAGTAATAAGATGCCTAATAACTCCTATAGAGGTTTCAGAAAATTAGTATCCAATAGAAACTCCTACTTTTAATTCTTTATTATATTTATTTTGCTGTTCTACTGATGAGCATAATAAATTATATAATCCCTTTACTTTGCTAAGAGATGTGTCTTTGATAATTATTATAAATTCATCGCCGCCTGTCCTAGCGATAACAGAGTTTTCAGTAAATGTATCTTTCAATATATTAATAGTGTTAACTATTAGCCTATCTCCAAACTCGTGCCCCATAACATCGTTAGTTAGCTTTAAGTTATCTAGATCGCAAAATATAATCCCTACTGGAAGATCTTTTTCAGTATCTAAAACATGTATTTCTTTTTCAAGATAGTATTTATTATAAGCACCAGTTAGTCCATCGTAATAGCTTAGCCTTTCTAGTTTTTCTTCTAATTGTTTTTTATCAGTAATATCCCTACTAAATCCTTCTAATGCAACCAATACACTATTATCATCATATATAGGAATACAGAAATCATCAAGCCAGACATAGTAACCATCCTTATGCCTATACCTGACAGGCAGAGGTTTAGAAAAATCTATATTATTAGTAATCTTTCTTATAAGAATATCACAGTCATCAGGGTGCGCTATTTGAAACGGAAGCATTTGATTGATCAAGTGTTCTTCAACACTATACCCTAAAATCTCTTCTATAGAAGGACTTAGATATGTAAATTTAAATGTAGGAATCAATTCTGACCTGTAAATAATGTCCTTAGACCTCTCAAACATTTGATTTATTGTTTTCTCATGACTATCAAATTTAAAATATGATGAAATGTCAATCAAAGAAAATCTATATCCAACTACCTCATTGTTGTCATTAACTATTGGAGAACCTGCTAAATCAACTGGAATAACCGTACCATTTTTTGTTATAACAGATACCTTTAAGTTTGCAACAGTGGTATATTTTTCTGGAATCACAGATAGAATATCTCTGATATTTTTACCAACTAATTCTACTTGAGTATGTCCTAATAGATTAGAACAATTCTTACTAATAAAAGTTATTGATTCCTGATCATCAATCTCAATATATACTTCCCTTAAAAAATTAATTAAACTGTCTTTATTTATCTCATAGTGCATTTTGATTCTCCTTTGTAAAGATGTTAAAATATGTTTTTAAATATATAATATGAACTGCTCTTCTATTATATATGTATTAACAAATCAATAAATAATATTAAGTTAGTAAAATGAATCTAAATATGGACAAATTAAACATATTCACAAAATTATTTAAGGAAAATTTGTTGTAAGATAGTATAAACTAAAATTAACTATTTAGATAATCTATTGCTACTTGAGCATAACTAGCAACTCCTATAGGTAATGAATCTTCATCGATTTTAAAATGATTTGAATGGTGAGAATAGCAACAGTCTTTTTCTTCGTTACGGCAACCTAATAGCATTAAGGTACCTGGTATTTGTTCAAGATAGGCTGAAAAATCCTCTGACCCCATTATTTTTTCAAATTCAGGTATATTTTCTTCACCAATTAATTTACCCACAGAAGCTTTGACTAATTTAGTTGCTTTTTCATCATTGATTGTAGGTGCACAAATAAACCCATAATTAAAATCGTAATCACAATTATAACCCTTGCAAATACTTTCTATCATATTTTTCAACCATTCTGGCATTTTATCTCTAGAATGTGGATTAAATGCTCTATTCATTCCAGTCATTTCTACACTTCCAGGAGTTACATTAAACCGTTCACCACCTTTTATTGTACCTATATTTATTACAATAGGAGATCTTGCATCATTTACCCTGCTAACTAAAGTTTGCACACCTTGTATCACAGCTGCAGCACAGGTAATAGCGTCGACGCCCTGCCAAGGAGAGGATCCATGACATGATTTTCCTTTTATAGAAAGTTTCCACATATCACCACAAGCCATTAAAGGTCCTGGCTGTACAACTGCCTTTCCAACAGGAATATCTGACCAAATATGCATTCCAAAAATGAAGTCTACACTAGGGTTTTTTAAAACTCCTGCTTCTATCATTTTTTTTGCACCGGTAGCAGTTTCTTCTGCAGGTTGAAATATGAATTTAACCGTTCCCTTAATGGAATCTCTTATTTCTGACAACATCTTGGCTGCACTAAGCAACATGGATATATGGCAATCGTGCCCACAACCATGCATAAAACCTGAATTTTCCGAAGAAAATGGAAGACCTGTCTCCTCTGTTACTGAAAGAGCATCTATATCTGCACGTAAAGCAACTACCTTTCCTTCGGTCCCCCCTCTAAGTATAGCTACTACCCCTGTTTCAATAATATGCTGTACTTCTAATCCCATTTCAAGGAGTTTTTCACTTATCATTTTAGAAGTTTTAAATTCTTTAAAAGATTCTTCAGGATATCTATGAAACTCCCTTCTAAGTTCTAATACCCAATTTTCTATTTCAATAGCTTTCTTTAATAAGTCTACGTTCATTTTGTATGCCTCCTATGTTGAAATTAAATTGTTCAGTAAAAATTTTTTAACCTTACTTAGATTATATATTATTTATTAATCTTTTCAGACTGATATTATAATATTAAAAATAGATTTATTTTTAATATTAATAATTTACAATTTATTACATTTTGAACATATTTATTTATCTTAACTTTTCAAATTATTGAAAAAGTACTTAATGCAACGGTTTTAATAATAATTCATAAATTATTTCTAAATCAATGAAATATTTTTATCTTATTTATGAAAATTGGAAAAATCACAAAATAATACATAACTTTATAAACCTATATTATTGATATTGACTTATCGAATCATAAGAGTACAATTAACATAAATTGAAATAAATGGATGAGGACTGTTATTTTGATAGCTCTTTCTTCAATATATTACCTTTTTATACAAAAAATATTTCAAAATATAGATCTATATATTATCTAAAAGTAATGTTAGCTAATTCAGATATCTGAAACTATATAAAATACTATACAAAATGGTGAGGAAAAATTATGAAGTTTATTAAAATAATTCTATTTATAATACCATTTATTTGGTCAGTATTATTAGTACCATTTGTAAACAAAATTGAACCTTTTATATTTGGCTTACCGTTTTTAGCATTCTGGGAGACAATGGGAATACTTATCGCATCAATATGCATTGGGCTAACCTACCATATAGACCTTAAGAATGAAGAATTAAATGAAAAACATAAATAATATTATTTATGAAAGGATGATTTAAAATGACAAATAGTATACAGGTATTATCAGTAATATTTATTTTTATCATAGGTACAGTAGTGATTGGACTTATCCCTGGAACTAAGGAAAAACTAGACTTAGAGGGATGGGCAGTAGGCGGACGTAGTTTTGGAAAATTTTTGAACTGGTTTGTATTAGCAGGAGAAATATATACTTCCTTTGCATTTTTAGGAGCAAGTGGATGGGCTTATACAAAAGGTTGCCCTACTTTTTATATACTTGCCTATAGTGGACTAGCATTTCTTGTGTCATATTATATTCTACCTGCCATTTCTAAAGAAGGACAAAATCATAAATTCTTATCTCAAGCAGACTTTCTTGCCTATAAATACAACAGTAAAACCTTAGGAATACTAGTTGCAGTAATTGGTGTACTTTTTGTACTTCCCTATTTACAACTACAAATTACTGCTTTAGGAATTATTATACAGACTGCTTCATCTGGCATAATAAGCAGGGTCAACGCTATGGTTATTGCATTTGTTTTAGTAGCCTTATTTGTATATGTAAGCGGTTTAAAAGGTATCGCATCTACTGCAATTATAAAAGATATAGTTATGGCTGTAGCTGTAATGTTATTTGGTATTTATTTACCAGCACATTATTTTGGAAGCATTTCTGGTATGTTTACTGCTGTAGCTACTGCAAAACCTAATTATTTAAGTCTGCCAGGTGGAACAAGTACTATGGGAGTTCCTTGGTTTATGTCAACAATTCTACTTACATCCTTAGGTTTTTATATGTGGCCACACATTTTTGCTGACAGCTTTAGTGCTAAAGATCCTAAAGTATTAAAACATAATGCAATTTTTCTACCTCTTTACTCTATATGTTTGATATTCCCAATGCTTGTAGGATTTACTGCTCTTATGGTAATTCCGGTATTAAAAAATGGAGACATGGCTTTTATGTCACTGGCATTAAAAACATTTCCAGGTTGGGCAGTTGGAATTATTGGTGGAGCTGGTGCTTTAGCTTCAATGGTACCTGCTGGCGATTTGTTACTGTCCTCTTCAGTAATGGTTTCTCATAATATTTATAGACAAACCATAGGTAAAGAAGCTAACGATGCTTTCATTAATCGTTTGTCAAAAATTATGGTTTTAGTACTTACATTTATTTCATTAATTTTAGCAATATATATGCCTAATATGCTTGTTAATTTACTTCTTACTGGTTATTCCGGGGTTACACAATTTTTCCCAATGGTTGTGCTGTCACTCTTCTGGAAAAAGGTAACTAAGCCAGGTGCTTTTGCAGGTCTTTTAATAGGAGAATTTTTAGTTTTTTACACCACTTTACAAGAAAATTAACTAACCTCATCTAAATATATTAAGGAATTAATTGCCTCTAAAGCTTCTTGATTAATATTGCTCTTTTGTATCTTTTGCACGAAAGTGCTTAATATTAATTCTTTTGATATTTGGTAAGAGATAGCATTTTTAATTTCTTGAGGACTTTGAAATTTATATTTAGAAAAAGACTTATGAATAAAAGGCAATATTACTACAAAGCTATAGGCGATAGCCAGTAAATTAGTATAATTTTCTATTGCCTTTTTATTTCGTACCATGTAGTTACCAAAAGACCAAAAGAATTTATGTTGATAGAAAAACACTTCTATATTCCATCTGAATTTATATGCAAAAAATGGAATAAGAGTTGGTCTTTCTTTATCAGCTTTACATTCATCTACAGTATAGTTTTTAAAAATTTGTATATCTGATGGCTCTATGGAGCAAATATAAACTCTTACAGATGAGAATTTATCTACATCTGTAGTTGTTACTGTTACTATAACAGGTTCATTAAACAAATTTGTTAAAACCTTTTTAGTTGCAATATAGTAGTCATCCTCTTTAGTGTAGTCAAAATCTCTAATATTAAGTTTTAAACCTTTCTTTCTTGGGCGTCCTCTTTTTCCAGTAGGTTCTGGACATAAATCATATATGCTGGTATCAGAACGGACTGCCCCTATGATAGAAAGATTGGTATAATTTCTGAACATATTTAGAAAAGGTCTTTTAGTGTACCAACTATCGCATAACACTATAACTTGGTAATCTAATAGTAACAGCATAATGTTTTGTATCATCTTACCAGCTATTTCAAGTTTGGTTTCACTCTTATCATAGAGTTTATATCCAACTGGCAATGTAAGGTATTTGATTTTACCACAAAAGAGTATAGGGATGCTTATAACCAATGATACAAAGCAATGTCCATTTAAGAAAGAGGTGCCATCATGCTTTGTATGGTCAAAAAGCTTACCGTAACAATCAAACTTATCTCCAAATTTAGCTTGAAGTGTGTCATCTATAATTAAGAATATAGTTATAGTAGACTTAAGCTCTTCGGGAATAAGTGAGATTGCTATTTTTACTGTTGCAAACATTAAGCTCTCTATCGAGAAGTTTGTATAGGATAAAAAATAATAAAAGCTATTAAGAACTTTATTCCAATACTTTTTGATAAAATTGTCATATAAAAATTTTATAGAACGAACTTCTTGAGTTGAAAGCATAGCAGTAACAAGTAAAATAAATATATGAAAGCTCCGCTTATTGAAGATGGAGCGATATTTACTTAAATAATTTTCTATTGTTTTAATTGTTGATTTTTCGTCAATACTAATCATAGTACTAGATACCTCCTAATCAGTGCTGGTTTGCTCAATATTAGTATTGATAATTAAGAGGTATTTGGTACGTTGTATTTTTTGGTAACTTAAATTACTTGTAAAGTGGTGTAGTTTTTTATTTAATGTTAAATAAACTCGATCCATTCTTTGGATTGAATGCTGGTTTTGTAGCATTAATTGTAAATACTTTAACAGTTGTAATAGTTAGTGTATTTACAAGTGAACATATAACTCAGCGCAGTACAAGATCAAGTAAAGCTTAGTTACTCTAAATTAGTTAATGGCCAGCTTTCAATGTAATAAAACTGGCCATTTTAAACTAAGCAATACAACCAATTCATTTGTTATTTATGTAAGTCTATTTAATCTCTAACAACCTTAACTCCATTCCCTATCATGCTATATAAAAATACTACATTCATTAAATCTCCATTATGGTTAGTTACATCGAGATCATAAGTATCTACAGCATATATAGGAACTATAACCTGTCCATCATATCCATGGTGGTTAAAGTATGTCTGCATAGACACCGCTGCCTGATAGATACATATATCTGTTATATAATGTCAATAAAAATGTATAAAAAACATAAAGTCTTGTAATATCAATATATACAGCACCATAATGCCTCTGTAAAATATTATTTAGTGTAAAAAAATATTTTTCTTCCTTTTTTGTTTAACTTTCATGGTATTACCATGGTAAAATAAAAAGTGTCCCTGAATATTCTAGTTATCACATTGATTTATATTATATAATTGTAGGCTTTTTTGGAAAACTAAAGAGTCCACCAATCTATGTATACCATAATTGGCAAACTCTTTTTATAAGCATATATTATTAGAGCATAAATTCTAAATTTCTTTTTTCACTTTATTTAAAACTTCTTGTATAAATTCTTCTAATAACTCAGTATTATAATACAAGATTTCCTCTATATTCATACCAGCCTCAAACATATTTTTAGTAATTTGAATGCTTCTATCCCTTGCCAGGTATCCCCACGTTTCAGAATCTTTTAATGAGAGTATCATAAAATCCCCATCTCTTCACTATAATTTACCTCTCTTAATTATAATCCCTTTTAATATGTAAACATATCACATCATCTTCTCTCATTCTTACTTAAACTTTGTTTCATTTTGCTATTCTATTTAAATTGCAAGAAATAATCTTATTAACAATTCCTTTTAATTCAATAACTTCAATCTCTATGTTATCTTCAGAAACAATTACTGTTTTGCTCTCTCTACTTACTAATACTGCCTTAACTCCATATAACTCATTCATTTTATTTTCTTCTATGTCTATATCCCAACATATCACGTAATCATATGTACCTATGGGATGCTTATGCTCAAAAATCTTACTCAATCTATATTCAACTTCTACCAAAACCTTACCATTGTTTTTATCTAAACATATCATATCAGTTGATGATTTAGTTGAATAAGATACGACTTTTGTAATACTATCAAAAAATATTCTTGTATCTAGATTAGTTATTAGTGATATAAACAATAAGGCTACCTCATATTCACAACGTGGTCTTTTTTGTATAGGTATACTGTCTATTAGCAAATCATCTAATCTTTCTAAGTTAGCGAAATTTTTTCTTATTGATTCAAATTTGCACCTAATTTCATGCTCTTCCTCTTCCTTCTTCCTTATTGTAAAGTATTCTCTTTCTGCTAGTGGTTTAATATACTTATTAAATATATCTTTGATCTGCTCATAGATCCACTTAATTTCCATATGCTCTTCGTTGGATAAATTATTTCTATCAGCGGTTAATTCAAAATTTTGAGAGTTAGCAAGTAAATGATAATGATAATATTGTTCATCACCTAATAATTCTGATTTCTTAATAAATGGTATAAAATCTTTGGATAGATATAACCCAAATCTAGACTTATGTGTTTCACCTTGTCTCAATTTACATATAGATTTTCTGCAATTAAATCCTGAAACTGTTCCATATAGTTGTACAGAGACGTGTTTCCCATTAATATTAGTCTCTCTGTGAAATGGGCCAAAATGTCTACAATAATTGATAGAACGCTTATATTTTACTTCACTATCCACTAATTCTGGCATTTCCTGTGGAGGAAAAAATTGATGTACACCAGGTATTTTTCCTGAAGTTTCATATACATTATCATAAATTGTAATGGATGGGGAAGTAAACATATTTTTGATTCTCTTTTGAAGATTAATATTATTTGCAAATAAGTTTTTAAAGTTACCACCTGCTGTGAACCACAATATATAATCCCTCAATGTTTCATAGTTAAAATACCTTTCTGGAATATCTATTTGATAATTCACTATCACAATCTCTGTTCCTTGCCTAAAACCCCAATCGTCTAATTTATTAACTGTATACTCAGGCACTTTGCTTTGCATAAGTTTCATCCATGGCGTATCCATAACAACTTCAAATGCCTCTTTATCAAGCATTCGTGTTCTTACTATTATTCTATTGCTTTTGAAATATGTTTTAGTACCTAATCCCTTTTCTCCTATCCCCAACTTTTCTTTATTTGAGTCACCTAAGTTAAAAAATTTATGAATTGTATTAATGTCCATGCCTTTTCCATCATCTTTTATACCTATTGTAAATTCACCTAATTCAGAACGATCAACAGTAATAGAAATATTTTTTGAATCTGCATCATATGAATTACTTAAACCTTCTCTTATTATTTCCAAAGGATTAATTACATTCATGGCTATTTCCTTAAATACTGTAGCCTCCTTAATTTTAGGTATAAAAATTTTTTCACACATAAATTTCCACCTCCAAAATAACATTTATTAACTAACTGTGTGAAAATCACACAATATATTATAAATAACTTTAGTAAAATATATACAAAAAGAAAGGGGGAGATTTTTTGAATTCAAATTATAGCAATCTAATAGGAACAAATATAAGAAAAATGAGAATTTCTCACAATCTCTCTCAGGAAGATCTTGCTGCTAAACTTAATATTTTAGGATTAGATATTGACCGTTCAGCGTTATCAAGGATTGAAAATAGACAAAGAGAAGTTAATGATTATGAAATTTTTTATCTTGCAAAGATATTTAACGTAAATGTTGATTATTTCTATAATGATTTAGATGAAACTAATTTATGAATTTAATGCCAATAAAAACACTAGGCTTTCTACCTAGTGTTATATATAATATATTGAAAATTTCTATCCAACCTATTCCCTCTGACCTAATTTTAATATAAATAGTATTTTAATATTGAATATCCTGTAACTATAGATTAACTAACAAGTTATGTTACGAATCTTATACCTAAGCATCTATTTCCATCTTCGCTTTTATCTATTGCTTTTATTACATACTCTTTTTTATAAAATTCGGTTATCTGATCTTTTGTGAAATCACTGATATTGGCTGTTATGATATATTGTCCTTTTTTTAATTCTTTCAATTTTTTATCTGCAAACTCTATTAAATTGAACTTAGCCAATTTGTTATCTGGTAGCGTCATTGCACCATCATGAATAAGAAATTTAATTCCATCTTCATTTCTTATTCTAGAAAATAATAATGCTAAATCAAACATAATAATCTTCATCGTCTTAATTCCATGGGATTCTTCGTCTGGGATCTTACTAGAGATTTTTATTCTTCCTGTTGTACTTTTCCCATCAACACTATTATTATACTCCAATGATAGGTCTCCTTGCTCGTTATAAGTCTTTAATACCATCTCAGAAAAATCATTAACAATACATTGTGTATTCATCTCATACTTTTCAAATAAATTTTGAAATTTGGTGTTATTAGTTAATATTTTACTCTTATATTCATTTATCTCTTTATTAATCTTTTTCTGGCTATCATAAACATCTATCTTATATTCAATTTCTGATAAAACTTTATGTTTTTCATTTAATTTATTAATCAGTGAATTATAGTCCTCAGTAAATTCCTTATTGTTTATTATAGCAGAATAAGATTCCATTGTATTTTTCACCTTATCCAACTTTTCCTTTAGTAATTCAATGCTCTTTTCTAAATTCTCAATATTCTTAGTATATATTATTTCCCTGTTTCCCTCCATAAACGCATAGAACTCTACGATTTCTTCATATGATTTCTTTAAATTTCCAGGAAAGTAATTTAACAATTGCTCATAGAAATCCTTTAAATTTATTAACTTCTCACTATTCTCCTTATTTTGCTTTAGTGATAAAATGTTCCTTTTATACTGATCTGCTTGTCTTTCATTTCTAATGATAACCTTTTTTAAATCTGAATATTCCTCTCTAGCCTGTTTATACTTTTCTTCATACAAATTAATACTATTTGTAATATTTAAATTAGAAATTGATTCATTTAGTTCATCTACTTCTATCTGTAACTTCTTCTTCTCAACTCTGAGATCTGCAATTTCATCTTTTAATGAATTTATAAATTCCTTCTTAACTCTTAATTTATTTATTTGGGTTTTAATTTTATTTATCTCCATTTCAAACCAGTATGGTAAACCACATAGATATGCTAAACATGCAGCAGCAAGATCTGCATGTCTATTACTCCTACATATGTCTATAAATCCTTCAACCGAGTCCCTTGCAACATATTCCATTAACGAGGACAACTTTACATTATAAGTTTCTTCTTTGTTTTTTACTAATATATTCTCTATTTTTTCTCGATACTCGCTTTCGCTTTTCTTCTCCCAGTTACCAATATCGTAATGAATTTTTTCTTCATTAAGTATGTATCCATTTTGTTCATATAACTTTTTTCCCAGATACAATATTTTGTTATTAACTCTACATTTGATATATACAAACACCTTATTTTCTACAATTTCTTTGCTGTTCAGTATTGTCTTCTTTATCCTTTGACCTAATAAACATCTTATTAATTCAACAAATGTAGTCTTTCCTACACCATTTGAATCTCCTTCAATTCTATCTCTGTCTTTTTCTCCAAGCACAATACTAATTCCAGTAGTATTAAATTCGTATTCTTTTAGAATTTTATTTTCATTAAGTGAGTATACAATTAATTCTTCAAATAACATTATTCTACCCTTCTTATAATGTTGCCATTATAGTCTACCTTTCCAACTGAATATAAAAATATAATAGCCAATTTAATGTTGTTTTCTATATTAGAATTTTTCTTTAATTTATTTAATTTATAATATTCGTCTATAAGTTCATCTAATACTTTAGGCTTAAATAAAATCTTATAAATTTCACAAGCAATATATGGAACATTTTCATGAATTGATTGATATTTATTCATTTTAAAGTAATCCATATTATATTACCTTCTTTTCATTAAATATGGAACAAAAGTTTATCATCCAATATACCAATATTTTTATAAAAAACTTAAACTTCATCTTAGAGTAATTTAATATATCTTTATACTGGTTGTAGATACTATTGACTATAAAATCAATTATCTTATCACCATCATTATATGTGTAAAAACAGTTCCTATATTCATCTGTTATTAAATTATCTATAATAAGCCTTTTCTCATTAAACAACTCATTCGTTAGCAGTATACCATCTATAATATAAAAATACTTCGATAATTCATCAAATTTTGAAACTGTTGTAGGTAGGCATAACATATTACTAAACTTATCATAAACATCTTTGGCTATATTGGTATACTCATTAGCCTTGTAGAATGTCGACTTTTCAATGAATTCTATGATAAATTCCTGAAATTCATCCTCACTTACCTCAATAGCAAATTCATCTTTTTTTTTAAATCTTGATAAATCAAATGTTAATCTTTGATTTTTTAATCTCCTACCTATCGTATTATCTATGTCCCATTTTTGTATATCATTAATCCATGAATGATATTTCACAACACATTCCTTAGTTTTCAACTCAATTTCACCTGTTATAAAGGTGGCTTTAGCATATCCATCTAACATCAAAGAACCACTTGTTAAAACAGGTAATTCAGTTAAATCATTATTGTAAAATTTATAGTTTCCATTATGTACATGACCACACAAGTACATATCTACACCACTATCTATAAAATTATATATAATACTGTCTCTTTCCTCTTCATGAAAACAATCAATACCATGGTGCCCAATAGCAATATTTACCTTGTTAGTATTCTTATCTAATTCACCAAGAACCTCTAAGTGATTTCTTAATCCTAATACCAAATTCCCTTCTTCACCATCTTGTCCACTAAAAAAGCACGTATTCATACATATTATATTATAATTTTCTTTTTCAATTATGCTATGTACTTTTTTAAAATCATATTTTCCTGAGCATAAATGCTTTTCATGATATTTCCAAAACTTATTTTGACCTTTTACCAGTTCTGAATAAAATTCCTTATCTAAACTTGAAACATAAATATCTCTCACATTATTTTGCTTTTTTATTAAATCTAAAATCGCACCTCTTAGCGAACCTCTTTTTATATCATGATTTCCAGGAACCATATATATATTTTTACAATCAATCTTACAAATACTTGATAGTTTTTCTATCATTTGTTCATCCATTTTTCCAAATCTATAGCAAATATCTCCTGTTATTATCAAAAAATCATACTTTTCATTGCTTGTAATTTCATCTAAATACTCATACAACTTATTTTTCATTGCCAATGTATCATAACTCTGATAACTATAGTGTATATCGGATAGGTGAATCCATCTTATTTTGCTAGATTCCATTTAAATGCCCTCCCATTTAAAACGACTTCCTTATATATATATAAGTGATATGTATAATCAATCATTATATTAATAATCCATATTTTCTCTTTTAACAACTCTTACATGTAAATCCAACACTCTTTCAAAAAATACAATCCAGAAAAATTATTAAATACAAGATTATAACTGTTTCACTATTCTCTGATAGATATATTCGCTTATTGACCTATATTTCCCTGTAAACCCTATATGTTGCAATTATTGAAAATACCTCATTTATATATTAAAATTTATAATTTTACATTATAATAACATTAAAGGAAAATTGATTCAATAGCCATATGAAGGGGAGATTATAAATGGAGGATAATTCTTATATTTTTAATAGAAAATTATTAAAAGAAAAATTAACTAATTTTCATATAAATACAATTCCTGATATAACAAAAAAAAGAAAGATAATTTCTAATTGGATTTACAGTATTAAAACAGGTGATCTTAATAAAACAAAAGAAAAATCAATTCAAGGAGATTTCCTCACTGCTTTTTTTACAAATATACTTGGATATAAGAAACGATATGGAAATGGTGTATGGAATATAGTTCAAGAACAAAAAACAACTTTAGATGCAACAACACCTGACGGGGCATTAGGCTTCTTTACTTCAGATATTACTGATATTAGAACAGTGATAGAACTGAAAGATGCTAATACAAATTTAGATAAAAAACAAAAAGGTAGAGATAATAAAGTATCTCCTGTAGACCAGGCTTTTTCTTATGTACATAAGTCGGGTAAAAAATGCAGATGGGTAATAGTTTCAAACTTTTTAGAAATACGACTTTATCATCATTCAACAGCACTAGAGTATGAAAAATTTATAGTTACGGATCTAGTAGATGATGAAAAATTCAAGGAATTTTATTATTTATTGTGCTACGATAACTTAATTAACCGAGATACTCCTTCAGTTATAGATGACTTATATGAAAAGAACGAAGAAGCACAAAAAGAGATTACTAACAATTTCTATAAGTATTATAAATCTACTAGACTAAATATGTTTGAAGGTCTAAAAGAAAATAATCCTGGCGTGGATGAAATACTTCTTTTTGAAAAATCTCAAAAACTTATGGATAGATTTATATTTGTTTGCTTTTGTGAAGATAAAACACTGCTCCCTGAAAACACTTTCCGTAATGTAATTAAGATTGCAGGTATGTCTTATGAAATATCAACTAATAAAATATGGACTCAATTAAAAGGACTGTTTCATGCGATAGATAAAGGGAATCCACCTATGAATATTAATAGATTTAATGGTGGACTATTTGCACCAGATAAGGATTTAGACAATTTGAATATCCCTGATGATATGTTCAAAGGACTTGAAGAACTAGCAGAATACAACTTTGATACTGATCTAAATGTGGACATTCTCGGTCACATATTTGAACAAAGTATAAGTGATATTGAGGAAATAAGGTCTGAAATAAAAGGACAAGTCATTAATAAAAAGCAAGGTAAACGTAAGCATGATGGTATTTTTTATACTCCAGAATATATCACACACTATATAGTAGAGCAGACCATTGGTAGATGGCTTGAAGATAGAAAAATAGAACTTGGTGAAGCAAAACTTCCTAAAGTACCAGCATTTGACCCTAAAATGAATGCTTCAGAAAAGAGAACTTGGAAAATTGCACTAGAACGAAATATATCATTTTGGAATAAATACAGAGATAGGTTATCAAATATTAAGGTTATCGACTATGCTTGTGGAAGTGGTGCTTTTCTCAACGCAGCGTTTGATTATCTCTATATGGAAGGACAATATGTAAATAATAGATTAAACGAATTGAAAGAAGGTCAACTTAATTTATTTCCTTTAGATAAACATATTCTTAAAAACAACCTATATGGCATTGATTTAAATGCTGAGAGTGTTGAAATTACTAAGTTATCACTGTGGCTTAAAACTGCAAATAAAAAAGACCCTTTGACATCATTAGATGAAAATATATTATGTGGTAATTCACTTATAGAAGATGAAAACGTAGCAGGTGATAAGGCGTTTAAATGGAAAGAAAGATTTAAAGAAATTTTTCATAATGGTGGATTTGATATTGTAATTGGAACCCCCCCATATGGGGCAGCATTTAGTGACTTAGATAAAAAATATTTGGACAACAACTATAAGACTACACAGTACAATTATGATAGTTATAAATTCTTTTTGGAATTAGCATTTAAAATTACAAAATATAATTCTTACGTTGGAGTTATTACACCTAATACATATATGGTACTTGAAAAAAGTGATATATTAAGGAAATTTTTATTCGATAATTATTGCATAGTAAATTTAGTTGAAATATTTAATGTATTTCCTGATGCAGTAGTAGAGCCAATTATTTCTATATTTAAACATAGGAAGCCCTCAATATTTGATAAATTTCAGGCTATATTAATTCCAAGGAATATTGATGCATCAGATAATTTTGTTTCTAAAGGTACTATTAATGAATTTAAGCATACAGATTTATACAGAAAAGAAGGTTACATCTTTAATTACCATGAAACTAAAGAAGAACGTGAACTAAGTGATAAGTTATTTAAGAATTCAAAACCTTTATCAGAATATGCAACTATATCTGCTGGTGTAAAACCTTATGAAAAGGGAAAAGGAACTCCCCCACAAACTGCTGAAGTAGTTAAGGAAAAACCTTACACATCATTTGTAAAGGAAGATGATACATGGAAACCATTAGTAAGAGGGGCTTATATCAATAGATATTTAGTAAAGTTAAATGGTGAATATATAAAGTATGGAGAGTGTCTAGCAGCACCTAGAGATCCCAAGATGTTTTCAAATTCTAAAATTTTTATTAGACAGACTAGTGATTATCCAGTAGCAGTATATGATGATAATGGATATGTTTGTAATAATACAATACATTGCATATATTTAAAGCCTGAATATTCTCATTTAAATTTAAAATACTTCTTAGCGTTAATTAATTCAAAACTTATGAAATGGATATTTCAACAACAAAATTTCCATATTGTAGGTAAACCACTTGCTGAAACAAAAGTAATATATGTTGAAAGGCTGCCTATAATAATTGATAAAAATCAAAACCAATTCATAGAAATTGCTGATAAACTAATTTTGTTTAATAAATCATCTTATGAAAGAGAACAGAAGTTTATAAAATATATCCAAGAAATGTATAAACCTAAAAAGATATCTAGCAAACTTGAACAATTTTTCGCACTTGAATACAAGGACTTTGCTGATGAACTCAAGAAACAAAAAGTAAAATTAAGTGAGAAGAATAAGTTTGACTTGATGGAACTTTTTAATAGCGAAGTCCAATATATCAAAGCAATAAAATATGATATCAAAAGACTTGAAGAACAACTAGACAAAATGATCTTTAAGACTTATGAATTAACAAACATGGAAATCAATATGATAGACAGTAATAATATTTTAAAAATGGAGGCGGTTAGTTGAATATTTTAGAACTTGAGCAAATTGAACAGAACTTAGCAAGTGGTAAAATTACATCAGACGAGGCTGCTAAACTTATTTATACTACTAATGGTCAAAAACCTTGGATGACTAAAGAATGGAAAAATTTACGTGATAAATTAATAAAAGATTACTGTGGACAATGTGGTACTACTGAAGGGCCATTTGTCCTTCAACATACGTGGCATCCTGCGGAGTATCAATCACATATAGATCATTACATATCAGTTCTATTAAAAAAAGAAACAGAAAATAATCCATCTATCAACACAGTATCACAAGAAGAACTTGAGCAGTTTATAGAAAAGTATGGTGAGCCAAGGGCTTCATGTCCTAAATGTAGTTCTGTAAATATTAAACTCAAGTCCTCAAAGGACAAGTCTTTTACTTGTAATAGGTGTAAGAATACTTTTAGTAATCCTGCTACTAAACTATACGTTAAAGGCTGTAGAACAGATAATGATATAAAATTTAGAATACTAATCCGCAAAAATAAGGAATTAAGAATTAATATTCGGAAAAATAATGCTGAAGAAATTAGAAAATATGCTGTCTTAAAGGGTATCGAAGAACATAAGCGATATATGTCCTGTGTAGATACAGTTACATTCTGCAAAAAATGCTCCTATATGTGGGATAAAAACAAATTGAGACTTTGTAGTATGTGCGGTAAGCGTTATCATAGTTTTGAGTATAAATGCTGCATTAATTGCAGGACTGAAAATCAGAAATAACTAAAGCGTAAAAAGGATGATATATTATGAAACCTAAATATAAACAAAACTTAGGTCAGTTAATTAAATACTACTATGCTAATTATGACAACTACCATCTCAAAATATATATTGACGGTAAACTAAAATATGACAATGCATTGCAATTAGTTGAATTTTTTGGACATGACTATTTGAATGTTGTTGAGTTTTTTCGCAATGATAGTGCAAAAACCATCTCTGTTTATACAAGTAAAAATATATGTTAGCCATTAATATATAAGAAAAACATGTATCAAACAAACATGCTTTTCTTATATATTTGTATTAGTTATAACGTACAATAAAGAATATTATCCATTAACCTAACTTATCACCTTTTTTAACAGGCTGTTCAGGTTGAATTAATACTACTCCCTGTTCTGCATAAACTCCAAGTACCAATACTTCTGACATAAAATCAGCAATCTGCCTTGGTGGAAAATTTACTACTCCTAAGATTTGTTTATTTAAAAGTTCTTCTTTTTTATAACATTTAGTAATTTGGGCACTCGATTTCTTTATGCCAATTTCATTACCAAAATCAATCCATAATTTATAAGCAGATTTTCTTGCTTTTTCAAAAAATTCTACATTAACAATTTCCCCAACTCTAATGTCCAGTTTATTAAAATCCTCAAAAGTTACCATATCAACACTCTCCTAATAAGTTTCTAATTTTAAAATAGTATATATAGTAATAACATTAATGACATGCATACAAAAAAATTTCATAAAATTAATTTTACGTGCTTTTGCCTTTTTCCCTAATGATAAATACTGCTAACACAACAAGTAAAATACCTAATATTTTAAATAATGTAAGAGGCTCACTATATAAAGTAACACCTATAATTGTTGCAACTATAGGCTCTAATGTCGCAATTATTGAAGCCTGACTTGTTTCAAGGTATGATAGACCTTTAGTGTATAATATAAAAGGTAGTACAGTAGCAACTAAACCTAACGCTACAGCGTAATATAAAGCAGTTACATTTGAAAACAAGCGAATTATCTCCTTAATATCTGTTATTGTGATTAAACCGATACTTGCAAATATAAAAGTATATAGAGTAACAGTAATAGAGTCGTATTTTTCAAGTGCATACCTTCCAAATATACTATAAAGTGCATACCCAAACCCTGATCCTAATCCTGCCATTATACCGTCAAACGCTATATTCCTACCTGTTCCATCCACAAAGGCTGTAACAAAAATACATCCACCAAAAGTTAATACCAGTGCAATAATCTTTTTCTTAGTCATCTTTTCCTTGAATAGTATTGCAGATGACATCATCACTATAGTTGGTGCAGTATACAAAAGTATTGCTGCAACAGATAAAGATGTCCTGTTTATGGCTATAAAATAACACCAATTAAAAAAAGCAAAACTTAATATTCCTGTACCAACAAAATACACTGAATCACGAAGTTTAATTCTTACAAGTTTTGTATCTTTGATTAATGCAAACAATATAAGTGTTATAGATGCTCCAACAGCCCTTATAAATACTATTTGTGTGGGACTAAAGCCAAATTTGTTCAGGCTTTTACCAAATATTCCAAGAGTCCCCCATAGTATTGCTGCTATAATGACAAAGAAATATGCCATTCTTTTTGACTTTATACTTCTCGCATCATAATCCATTAATTTATCATTTAAATCAATACTGTCCATTGCTATCCCCCTTTAATCAGAGAATAAAAAAATAAAGAACTATTTAATTCAAATAGTTCTCAAATTTTATCTCACTACTTATATTATATATTAAAATAAACATACTTCTTATCCTAAACCAAGTTGTTTCTTATTCATTCTTCGGATTTTCATTCTATAATCTAATGGTGTAGTTTTCTCATGTAACTTAAATACTCTTGTAAGCGAGGAATTATAATTATAACCAACTTCATTTGCAATTTGAATTAGGTTTAAGTCAGTATCTCGTAAAAGTTCCTTTGCTCTTTGTACTCTCAATTTTTGTATATATTCAGTAGGTGAAATATTCATATTCTTTTTAAACCATTCACTATAATAAGTTAAATTATAATGCTCAATACCTGCCAAAGTTTGCAAGTTAATATTTTCGTTGTAGTGTTCATGAATGTACTTAATGGAACTTGACATGCTTTTTTCAAATATAAAAGAACTAAAGTAATGGTATAGTTTCGATAAATTTTCACTGTTATCGCAGTTGTCCTTGAGTTCATTTAATATTAAAAATCTAATTGCATTCCATTTTTCATCTAAAAAAAGTTCAATCCCATCTTGAAGTGTAGTCATATCATTCCCATTAAGCTTATAATCTGGTATATCTAAAACTAAAAATTCATTTGGCCTGTCTGATTTAAATGTATGAGTATTACTCGGAGGCAAAAAAAACAAGTGCTGATCGTCAAGTTCAAGATTTTTATGTTCAGTTTTAATATCCATACTCCCCCTAATTGGTAGTATGAGTTGACCATAATCGTGTGAGTGGGTAATTACTATATCCTTATATACTCTTCGTTCACTTAAAATGCCATTCATTCTTATCATCACTATTCCTTAAACATACTTAATAATAAATATAATATAAAATTATATCATCTGCTAATGAATATTAGAAGAACTTTAAACTATCGGACTTACTCTTATACCTCTGCATTATTTATCAGGGACAACTGCACTCACTATTCGTTTCAATTGATTATTTATGACTGTTATATTCACTTTATGAAAGTTTATATTTCTTTTCAACCTCAATTAACGTTCGGCCTAAAGATTTAGTAGCAATTATAGTATCCGCAGCAAATTGTATAAATTCATTTGCAATAGTTTCTTCTTCTTCTGTACTATAGTAAAATAACTTAAAAGTATCATTACCTACGATTTGTATTGCTTCAACTACTGATATATCTTTACTTCTTGTTTTCCCAGCAAACCTAATAAATCTATCCTTTAAGATATTCCAAATTTTTTGCAACATTATTTTTTGATCTTCTGTTATATCCATTATTCCACCTCTTAAACTCTACAGCATCTATTCTTTTAAAAGTTTTTCTGTTTTGGATAGGAACTTTTCTAATGCTTCACTTATGTCAATATTCATGCGTTCAGCCAAAATAATCAGCCACCATATACATTCAGCAAGTTTATGTTCCAGTTCAGACTCAGTTTCACCATTCATTGGCCAACGTCCCTGTTGGGACATTGTTAAACGACCAACTAATCCAGCATCCGTCAGAAATGCTAATGCATCCTCTTCCACTGTCCATTCCTTTTTATGATACAGCAATTCCAAACTATGGTATAACTTTCTTATTTCAATAGAACGTTCAACTGCTTCACTAAAGTTCACATCTTTCATACTTTCCATTTCTTTCTAATAAAATTCAGTCTTTTTAAGACAGATATCATTATACTTTGTTTAACTTGACAACTATATGTCATATTTATAAAAAATCCTACTGTTAATTTATCTTTATGCTTATAGTTTCAGAAGAAATAGTCGATTAGTTCTATCATAAAACTGATAACTCTTCTTTTTCTTACCTTAATTATGATTTTTTAAATAACTAATCAGATCATCATCTAGAAAATATTTTTCATCACGTTTTGTATTAGTAAGTGAAATTTCCTCCCTGATACCATTTTCACTTAACTCCTGGATTAATTTTTCTTTACTCTTTTCAAAAGATGAAAGTACATTTTCCTTTATACCCTTTTTAGTCCTTTTCTCAATAGAATGACTTTCAAAAACTAACTCTTCACATTCATTTTTATAAAAAGCAACCTTATTTTCTAACTCATTAATTTTTTCTTTTAGCAATATGTTCTCTTCTTTTAGAGTTTCATTTTGACTCCTAAAACTTTCATTTTCAACAGCGATTTTTAAGGCGATATTCGCTCTTTCTTGAAATCCCATAAGTGCTTTTACCAATTCTTTTTTATTTCCATAATATTTATCCACAATTTTTTTTATATTAAATGGTACTGCTTTTTCTATACTTTCAGCCCTTAATATAAACGGAATACTATTATACTCTTCTATCTTTTCTCTCCAACCTTCTTGATACCATACGGTACGAGGAATAGCCTTAATCTCGCCATCTGCCCACCGTTCTTTCCATTTAGGGTGTTCAGACCACTTACTTAATTTAGTTGGGTTTATAAGACTATCTAAGTTGTTTAATACATAATCATTGAATACATCTCTTATATACTCTTCAGTAAAAACTTTTGGCCTCCCCCTCATATTACTTGCCATCACTCTTAATCACCTTCAACTTCCTCTCATTAGAAATAACTATAGCCTCTTTTACTATTAATGCTTGGATGGATTTTGAAACTGTCATTAATTCCGCTTCTTTTTGAAGTAAATCATTATTGTTACCATACATTGTATTATTAGATAAGAGTGCTTTTAACAACTTAATTTTCTTATTTAAGCCATGCTCTACTTCTTCTTTATGTGAGTTCAATAGAGAAACTTCAAACTCATTCTTCCCACTATTATAATCATTAGTATGAAAATCACAAAAATAACAATTTATATTATTACAGTTTCTGTAAGGGTTTACTTCATTCCAATCATTCCAACATAAACCAAAATCTGTATCTCTCGGTTCTATTCCTTTACTTTGTTGTTTTTCTTTAGTGACAAGTTGTTTCAAAGACAACTCTCTTAAATTAAAATACTTACTTATAATCTCTTCTTGTCTATCACGCTCATTTAAAATTTTCTTACTTAATGCATATACATGACCCTTAATTAACGTCTCTAAATGATTTTGATAGTGTGCTTGTGAATATAAAGATGTGTGTCCTCCTATTTGTGCAATCACGAATGGATTAAATCCCTGCAACATCATTGAACAAAAAGCAAAATGCCTTGTATCGCCTAAGTCAATATTTTCAATTATATTTGACTCTATATAATTATTAGGTTGAAGTTTGCCTTTCTCAATAACTTTATATCCATAAAGTTTTATAATCACTTCTGAATAAAACCTTTTCAGTAGTCTATATAAAGTTTTTGTTGAAAAAAAATCCTTTTCTATTTTATTTTTAAAATTATTTTCCATACTACCTGTATTCAATTCAGAAGTGTTGTAGAAAGATTTGTAGGATAAAAAGAACCTATCCCCTTCGTCATATTCTGCATAATTTGTTTTATAATCCATTAAAATATCATACATTTGTTTATCAATTCTAACTGCTCTTAGTAAGGGTATTCTTCTACGTATGAATTGTGATTCTCTATCTTTAATCTTCCCTCTATATGGTTCAATATAATATTCACCATTTTCTTCGTACGCACAATTCCTCTCATTTTTTACAAAATCACCTGGTCTCATTGGAATTATTTTTGTTAATTTCCACCATATAAAGATGGGATAATATTTCTTTTTTTCCTCATATGTTGCACTTACCATATAGTCATTAAGTATTTTATCAAACTCTATTATGCTACTATAATGAGAGAGAGTTCTAACATTGTGTTCTAAACTAATATTTTCCACACTTTTAGTATATAGTCTACTCGTTGGTATATCATAGAAAGACAGAAACTGTCTTATAGCCAATGCATAACGCACTGCAACATTATCAGACATTTCCATTAACCTACACTCAAAATCACCTGTATATTCAGTCTGAAATCCATTTGTACTATCTACTACATCTTCTAAGTATTTCAATTTTGTTGATATTCCTTTAACACTTTCATCCTTTAGATCTAACATTATAATTACATATGCCTTTATAGCATTATTTAACTTAGGATTTGTTTCATATTTAAAATGGCATTCATTTCGTGCATTAAAGCCATTTATAATCCATATATTTTCATCAAAACTTTTATTTAAAACTTTTTTATTTCTTAATGCAGACTCAAAACTCTCTTTATATATGATTAAATCATTAGGATCATACTTTAATATTTCATCACAAAACATTATATGATCTTTCATTTCAATCTTTCTCTTAATACTTAAACTCATAGTTTTTTATTATAGGATAATTGCCTACCTATTTTGCATATCTACCTATAATTTCCTGCCTTTCTTTTTTACAATATTGATCTTATTCATTAATAAGAATTTTTGCTATTTTGTCTTTTGCTCCATTTACATCAAAGAATGATTTAATAAAGTCACCATTTCCTTGTAATTCGTATTCTCTTTGTGCAATCATTATAGTTCTAATACATTGGCTTAGCATATACTTAATTTTAGACCTTTCAACTGTATAAGGGTGTTTTAATTTATTATATTTGCTAACTAAAACATCAATATACTCTTCCACTGTCTTTAAGACATAGATTGTAGGTAGTGAATATTTACATCCTATACATGTGAATTCATCTGATTGAACTGGCTTTATACAAGCAGGACTTAAATAGCATTGTACCTTATCTAACTTTGATGGTAATTTAAAATCTAAAAGATTTTTAATTTTCTCCAATAAATACTTTTTATCAGTTTTTATCAATTCAAGTACAACTTCTTCAACATCCAAATCACATATCTGCGGAGATATAAAAAAACTACTCAACTTTTCTAATGACTTAGGTTCATATTTACGTTTAACCCCTTGTATTAGTTTTGTAATTTCATTTATGCTAAAATTATTAATATCGCTACCATAAGCAACTTCTACAAGTAAGTGATATAGTTCCCCAAAATGTCCCCTTAAAAACAAGTTATGAGAAACCTCATGTGAACTATCATAGTTTCCATCTGCTGTTACCAAGTAATACGCCAAACTTTCCCCTGTCATTGTTTTTTCATTATATTTATGACTTCTTTGATCTCCACCTAGAGAGAATGCAATGTTAGACATTCCCTTGGTATTTATCGCCATTTCATACCCTAATGTAGCGAGTGTTGAATTTGCTTTTCTGTTTGAGAAACCATCTAAATCAGTATCCTTAAAGAATTTTCTAAATAAAGTTGTATTAAAGTAGCCCTTATCACGCAATAGTGTTTTTCTATTCTCTGATATCGCATGTTTATAACAACATATAATGGCAATAGTAGTAGATAATTTCAAATTTATTGGGATTACGAAATTTGCTTTTGCATTTCTTTTATCGTTTATGATATATCTAGCGTGTAGTTCAACCTCCTTAATTATTAACTCAGCATGACCTAAATTGAATTCATTGTTTTTAAACCATTCGATGTTATCTATTCCGCATATCGGCAAGTTAAAGACACGTAATTTTACGATATCTGATTTTCTCCATAATAAAAATAAGTTTAATAATATAAATAACCATGTATTAGCGTAGCAACTATCCTCAAATGCCAAATATATATGAGCATCAATATTATTGATATAATCAAAATACTTTTTCCATGTGACTTTACTATATATGTCTTTTTCTCCTTTAGCACTTATTTGCTTTCCGTAAGCCTTTGGATAGTCATTAAATCTACATTTATTTGGATACTTATTTACAATATATTTAAAAAAGTATCCGAGTTCCCTTTTATTTTCTATGAATAAATTTGTACTCATAAATAAATTCTTTATCTCTTCATTGAAATACGAATATACTTCTTTTTTTAATAACATATTTAATCTTTCATATGTTCTATAAAGTAAATTTATGTAATTGTCCTTATTTTGTCTATTTGATTGGCCAACAGCATATTTTGAATATTGAACATACATTTCCAATGTTATTGGAAAATTACAATCATTGAATTCAATAAATGCGATATCAATTTTTTCTTCTATCGAATTAGCATTTATCATTAAATTTGAACGTTCTTTTTTCTTTTTATATTGATTAGTTATCGGTATAAGATCTTTTTCATATATATAAGTATCTTTCAAATCAAAAAGTGGATTTTCTAATTTTTTTGCTTTTTTTCTTCTAACAACTCTCTGCAATAGCCAATTTTTTGAAACCCCATATTTGACACTTGCTTCTTTTAAGATTATATAGTTATCTCTAATGTCTTGAAAAAAATTATCAATTGGTTCTTTTTCAAAAAAATATCCTCTTTTCGGTAAATCAAAACATATAATTTTACCTTCTATAACGGCTCTGCGTATGGTTATTTTCCCCAAACCATATTTGTCTTTTATTTGAGTTAAAGAATAATAATTCTCTTGTAAATCTTTTATATCTCCCTCAAACTTTTTATAACGTGTAAAACTAGGAACTTTTTTATTTTCTAAGATTATATGCATATCTTCCTTCAAAATAAAAACTTGATGCGTAAAAAAATGTTTTATGTATCGCACTAATCCATTTACCATAAATCTATAAATTTTCGAGTGCTGTATACTATATTCTTTAGTGATATCTTGTATACTAA
Source organism: Clostridium magnum DSM 2767 (assembly GCF_001623875.1). Lineage (GTDB taxonomy): Bacteria > Bacillota > Clostridia > Clostridiales > Clostridiaceae > Clostridium_AM > Clostridium_AM magnum. The sequence continues at coordinate 677,857 of NZ_LWAE01000003.1, forward strand.
CATAATCTTTCTTTAGCATATCAATATAGTTATCCAATTGATCTTTTGAAATGAAATACTTTGGCTTATTTTCTATATATTCTATTTTATAATGAATATCGCTATTTATTAATCCATTTGTTATAGTGCTATCATTATTTATGCTTAAAATTTCTTTCACTTGTCTAAGTGTATAGTATTCCATATTCATTCCTCGTCTCTATAATATTTTTCAGCCAATGTATATAATTCTTTATATTGATTACTATTGCACAATTCGTAATACATATTCTGAAGATTTAAGGTTATCTTATGTTTAGTTTGCTCTGACCTTTGCAAATAGGGTAAAGATGACTTATAATTCTTATCACCACGTAATATCATAATTTCAATAAGAGTCTTAGCATGGTTAGCAACAATATGAGAAAATATACCTCTAAAAATGTGAGTACTCCAATCTTCAACTGTAAATTGTTCAGTAAGACTTAGTAATGTGCTATTGCAATCTTTTTCACTTTTCTTAGTCAATACCTTCAAGAAATTCTTTTTAACTTTATTAAATCTATCTCTATAATTGTTGATTGTCATTGGCATATTATTTTCATTTACAAAAACTGCATCAACCTCACTAATAGATTTGTATATATTCTTATGTTTTTCATAAAACTCTTCCTGAATAGAGCCAAATGGAAATACAACTTGCTTTCTTGGTCGCTTTACACCTGTTCTCATATCATATTTAGGTAGATCTGGCCTCATTCTTTTATTCTTTAATGATACAATAAATCCACTTTCCCCTTTCATCCCCACTGGTTGTATATCATGCCATTCTAGATGCAGAACTTCTGACATCCTCAGTCCTCCTAAACATTGTAAATATAAACCAAATACTATATCAGGAGCATATATTTTAGCAATATCAAAAAATAGTAAAACAAGAGACATATCCATGTAGTGAAGTGGGCCATCAGATTCATTATTTCCTTTTCCTATGTTATTTTCAAAAGGATTGACAGAAAACAATCTAGTTTCATCAACAAATTTAAATATATTATATTTACAAAAATGTATATAAAATTTTTTTAAACAATTAGTACAAACATGTACTTCACTTTTTAAATGATTTAATGCATATTTGTTTAAAAAATCCCTAGCATGATCTAGTTTCAGTTCTGTTAAATTACTTATCCTTGCTTCACTTTCAAAATAGATAAAGTTTAAAAAATTTTTAATGTACCCTAGCATTCTTCTCTGTGTCGTAGGTGCTTTATCTCTATACTCTGAATAGCAAAAGTAAGTGAACGGACGATGTATTATTTCTAATCCCTCTGTTTGATTTCTGATATAAATTATTGGTCTATAATTAGTCTTAATAACTTCCTTGTTTTTTGCATTTATTACATCTATAGGCTTTACAGTGTATGCAAACTTTAAGTCTAAATCTCTTAGATATTTAGACTTATTAAGATTAATTGTATTCGACATAGCAACCATATTCCTTTTATATTATATTTTCTACTACAGTAATACCATTCATATACATCTCCAATAGAGAAAATAAATTCATAGCATTTGCATTATGCCCTGGAGCATCATAAGTTTCAACTGCACTAGTAGGGATAACTATATTAAAATCTAAATTCTCTTTAGTAAAGTAGTTTTGTAAAGTCAAAGCAAAAAACTTAACACATATATCTGTACAACATCCTATAATAACCCAATTTTTATAACCTTCTTTAATAAACTTTTTAATGGCTGCTTGTGTTTCTTCCTCTAAAAAGCCGTTTGTTGAATTCTTACTAATAATCTTAATTTTATCCTTCATCTCTAATAATTCATCCACTAATTCAGTCTCTATAGAGTTTTCCATACAATGTTTGGGATAAGTCTTAAATTCTATTGAGTCCTCTGTATGGCTATCTGAAAAAGCAACTATAGGACACTTTCTATCTATAAACATTTGTGCAATATCTTTCACATTAGGAATAATATTTTCAACTCTGTCGCTATATAATGCTCCTTGTTTAGCAAAACCATTATTCATATCTACTATAAAAAGAACAGTGTCTTTTTTATCCCCTATTTCAAATGTAGTGTTTTGTATCCTCTTTAAAACCTCAAAATTTATTTCATAATTAAAATCTACTTTCATAACCTTATCCTCCCTCGTATAATAAGTTTATAGCAGTTATTTACTGCCTATAAACTTATTTATTTTTTATATTTTGTATAGATTAAGAAAGCATCTCAATTTTTCTAGTGGGGATTCTCCCAATTCAGTATTGCTGATTCTTATACTTTCCGATCTATACTGTTTTAACCTACTATTTATTAAAGGATTTTCTAATGCTAAAATAGTCATAACGGAACTTTAGCGAAGGTTACTGCTGTATTCCTCCTGCAAAACACATTGTGTTATTGCCTGTAAAGCTTGCAGCCTGACCAAAGTATCATATTCTGCTTACACAAATGTTGCATCTCCTTTCGCAGCCACCAGCAAGGTTTTGCGTCTGGATGAATGCTAATTACGCGAGGTTGCAGTTAGTACTTTGGATTAGGATAATCCTTTCTAATTTCCTCATTATTTTTGAAAGGTGGTGATTTCATGAAGAAATTAGATTACTTATCAACTCTATTTGTTGGTATCGATATTGGTGCGAGACAAAATGTTGTCTCTGCTATTAATTTTGAACAGGAATTCTTGATTAAGATGAAACCTGTTCCTAATACGCAATTTGGTGCAGAGCAACTTGAATCCATGCTTGTTAAGGTTTTAGAAAACAATACTTTTAAAGCTGTTATAATCGGCTTAGAATCTACTTCCTTTTATGGAGTACATATAGCCAATTTTTTATCTGCTAGTGAAAAACTTATGACTTACAAACCTTATGTTTACTGCTTGAATCCTAAGGAAGTTGCTAACTACAAAGAATCCTTTAATTCTCTTGATAAAAATGATGGCATTGACTCTTTTGTTATTGCTGACTTTGCAAGAGTTGGCAGAATTCATATTGAACCTTGGCGTGGTTCTCAATATCTTGCTCTGCAAAGACTTACAAGGCACAGACTTCATATTGTTGAATGCTTAACTAGAGAAAAAACTTACATGTTATCCAATGTATTTCTTAAGTTCAGCGAATTTGCATTATTACAGGGAGAAGATCATCCTTTTTCTAATAAATACGGTGCTACCGCATCTTCAATACTTACTGAATTTCTATCTTCCGAAGATATTGCAAATACATCAATTGAAGAACTTGTTGACTTCGTCAATAGAAAAAGTCGGAAAAGGATTTCTAATCCTCAGATGACTGCTGAAATTTTGCAGCAAGCTGCACGTAATTCATACCGTCTTGATAAATGTTTGTATGAGCCATTAACAACCTCTATTGCTTGTTCTTTCAACTGTATTCAGGCTTTTGATAAAGAACTTAAAGGTATTAACAAAGCCATTGAAAAAGCTGTTATGGGAATGAATCCTGTGGAATACAAAATATTAATGTCTATTCCTGGTTTTGGCCCTGTTTACTCCAGTGGCATTCTTGCTGAATTAGGAAGTGTGCATGCATTTCCTAGTAATGATGCTATTGCTAAATACGCTGGCATCGTGTGGAAAGAAAATCAATCTGGAGGTTTTAAAGCTGAAAATACACCTATGAACAAAGCTGGTAACCGTTATTTACGCTATTATCTCATAGAAGCTGCAGGAAGTGTTGTTTGCCATATTCCTGAATATCAAGAGTTCTATCAGAAGAAATTTGCTGAAGTAACTACACATCAGCACAAACGAGCACTCGCGCTAACATCTCGTAAACTTATTCGTATGATTTTTGGATTGCTGGCTAAAAATCAGCTCTACTCTTCAAATAGAGTAGATTAATCTATATAAATTATACGAACATACTTTCTCATTGGACTGTATGTTTATTAAGGTTACCCATTTTTAAAGAAATCATTTGATTTTCTTTTCATTTTGTTCTTGACATATTACCAAATTGCTTTCTACTTTCGACGGTTTCAAGAAAGTATTTCTCAAGGCTTCCGCTTTTCTCTAATACTTCCTTTATTGTGGCGGTTTTTAGTAGGCGTCCTTCTTTCATAATTGCGATTTTATTACACATAACTTCTAGTTCGTGAGCAAGATGACTGGAAATCAAGAAGGTAATACCCTTTGACTTAGCCTGTGTCATTATGATTTCTCGAATAGCAACCATGCCCTCAATATCTAAACCATTGGCAGGCTCATCTAAAATAACAAGTTTGGGATTTGATAGTAATGCTAGAGCTAAACCCAGCCGTTGTTTCATTCCTAAAGAAAACTCTTTCACTTTATCATTTTGATACTGTAAAAGCCCTGTTTGCCTCAATATATCTTCAATTCGTGGTGCTTTAATGTCCTTATAGTATGCTGCTGCATTTTCAAGATTTTTTTTAGCGCTCATATATTCATAAACCGCAGGAGCTTCAATTAGGCAGCCGATATGCTCAAGGGATTTTTCACCGTCATTTTCAACACTTCTCCCAAATATTTGTACATCTCCCTCATCAGCTCTTGATAATCCTGTGATAATTTTCATAGTAGTTGTTTTTCCTGAACCGTTTGGTCCTAATAAACCATAAATGTCGCCCTCGTTAACCTGAAATGAAACCGACTTAATGCCCCGTCCGTTTTTATATGTCTTGGTAAGATTATCTATTATTAGTGCCACTTTTCTTCCCTCCTTATGAGAAGGGTGGCCAAACCACCCCTTTAATTTCTCCAATTGCTATTTTTGATGATGATTTTGTGTCCAATCAATAGTGTTAACTTCTTTACCGGTTGTATCAATTGAATCAATTTTAGTGTTTCCTAAATCCGTTATTTTTGCATTTAACATTACTGATATATCATGTGATACACCATTTGCATCTTTTCCTGTTATAGTAACTGAAAGCTTGTTATCCTTTAGCGTATTGCCATCTACAGTGGCAGTCATTGCAATGGATTTAACATCGATATTGCTGAGCTTTGGCACTTTATCCATTGCGGCTTTCATTCCATCATCGCCTATCTTATCACTATTTTTATGTTTTCCCATAGAGTTGTTTTCTGCAGCTGCTGAGATTGCTAGCTTTGCAAGTTCTGGAATTTGTGCCCCTTCAAGCTTTACACTGATAGTTTGACCGTCCATAACAAACTGATTTTTAACATCGCCAACTAATGTATCTGTAATCATTTCAGCCAATTTTACCGTACTGCTGGATTCAGATAGCTTTTCTCTTTTATCGCTGTCGCTTTTTTTATCTCCCCTGTTTATGGTGTAGTACTTTCCATCCGCATTTATAACATAATTTCCGTTGTCTGCACTGCTCTCATAAGTTTTCTTTACACCATCAACGGTAATATTACTTTTAGAAGACCTATTTTCCTGATTAACTTTTTCTGTACTATCCCCTGAGAAAATAACGGAACCATTGTCCTTCACCTCAAACTGAGTACTAACTGTTTCATTCTCAGCAAGCACTATAGATTTAACTCCACCCTTATAACTCTCATACCCAGAACCGGTTGCTGCAAATGCGGTTATACTTAAGGATAAAAGGCAACACCCCGCTGCTGCTGAAACCGCCATTGTTTTTAATCCTTTTTTCTTCACACTAATTACCTCCAATAAATTTTGTACCCTTTTCTTTTGGGTCATACATATCATATCAAGCAATGTTAAACTCATAAGCTTAAAAAGGTAAACAGAAGTTAAAATATCTATTAAATAATAAAATTTTACGAACTAAACACCCGTCTTACCTTTACATTGCTGTGGGAATTCTACCGCAAAACTTTCGTCTTCTTTCTCCAATCCCTCATATATGGCCTGTAGCTGTTTTCCAATAAGCCTAATATCTTTTTGTTCCACTACTTTATAGCCTGAATTCTGTAAAGATGGTAATTCACCAATAAGTATTTTTTTTATTTTATCTTGAAACTCATCTAGTGTGCTTCCTTTATAAAGCTCCTTTCCATCAGAAAAATTCTCTTTATAGATAGGAATATCCCTAATCAAAATAGGAATCCTCATTGCAAGTGCTTCTAGTAGAACAATGCCTTCCGTTTCCTCATGGGTAAGAAACAAAAACAAATCACTTCCACTATAGGCATCACGCAGTTCATCACGACAAATATATCCTGGAAATATTACATTTTTAGGAGCTGTATTAATGGCTTCACGTATAACGCCAGGTATTATATTAGGGTTGGTGTAACCAAACCAAAGGAATGTTACCTCTGGCATCCTTTTTGCTAATTTTATAAAGTCACTTATACCTTTTCGCTCTATATAATGTCCCACCGAAATAACTACTTTTTGGTCCTCTGACAAACTGTATTTTTCTCGAAATCGTTGCGCACCTTCTGTACTTGGAGAGAAATACGAAAGATCAACTCCATTAGACAAGGCAAAAATAGGCTTTTTAATGCCGTAACCTTCTAGCAATTTTTTAGAGTATTCTGTAGGAGTAATGATAACATCTCCTAGCTTATAACAAAACATAATCCACCTCTTAAAAAGGGGAGCAAGAAGATTAGATCCTTTAAAGGAATTTTTAAAATCCTCCATGGTAGAATGTGCATAATAGACGACCTTTTTTCCTCTGAGCTTTGCCAATATGGCAACAAATACAGAATCCAGAAAGATGGTATTGAGCTGAACTACATCATAAGAATTCTTTATATTTGTAGTGTATGGAATGCCACTTTCCACCAAAGCCTTTTGCTGATGATGAATGGCCCTACCTATTCCACTCTTCTCCACAAGTTTTAAGAGTCCAGTATATAATAATATTTTCATATAATAGTTCCTCCTATCCATTAAATAATACCAATAAATGTTGTATTATCAGATTAAGCCCTAAGCTATATGCAGCAATAGCAAGCGGTTTACCTAGGAGTATAATCGTAACAAATTTTTTAAATGTTATCTTACTTACTCCTGCCAGATAACAAAGAAAATCGTCTGGCGCTACTGGCATGAAGATGGCTATAGCAAATGCTTTTTCAAAGCCAGGCTTTTGCAACCACCCTGCATACCTGTTAAAAGTCTCTTTTTTTGACACATTCTGAACAAAAGCGATACCATATCTCCTAGCTAGCAAAAATGCTGCGATTGAGCCAATGCATATACCAATATAGTTATATATAAATCCTTGTATGGAACCAAAAGCAAGAATACCTCCAATACAGCCAAGTCCGCCAGGTGAAATAGGCAGCACTACCTGTATTGCCTGAAATACCATAAAAATAAGTGGTGCAAACCATCCAAACTGCTTCAAAAATGTTTCTAATGCTGCCTGAGATGTAAATATGTGTGCTTGAATACCATAAATAACGGCTAACACCGTCAGCACTAATCCAATAAATGCGGAACCATTAACTAAAACATTCCACTTCATACGTTGTACATTTTCCATTTATGCATCTCCTTCTATCCAATTACTACCCGCTCTAATACTCCCTATAAGCGTCTCTTCATTAGATTGCTTTATGAAATATATCATATCAGGCAATGTTAAACTCACAGCCCTAAAAAGTTAAACAAAAGTTAAACTATCTATAAAAAACCACTCTTGCAATTTTGCAAAAGTGGTTTTTCTACCATATTTGTTTTAAACTTTAAAACGATACCCAGCACCCCATACTGTCTCAATATGTGCGGGATTGGATGGATTTTTTTCGATTTTTTCCCTTAGTCGGTTAACATGAACTGCAACAGTTTTAATATCGCCATAAACATCCATTCCCCAAATTCGCTCATATAACATTTCTTTACTAAAAACAATGTCCGGGTTTGTTACTAGGAACAATAGCAATTCATACTCTTTATTCTTAAACTCAATCTCTTTGCCATCTACATAAACACGGTGAGTTTTGGGATTAACTCTTATATTACCAACTTGTATTTCCTCATTTTTAGTTGTTTGACCAGATGTTAGTCGTTCATATTGTGCTAAATTTGCTTTTACCCTTGCAACAAGCTCTGTAGGAGAAAACGGTTTTCCAACATAGTCATCAGCTCCTAAACCTAATCCCCTTATTTTATCTACATCTTCTATCTTTGCTGTTACCATGATTATTGGAATATCAATTATTCCCCTTATCTTCTTACAAATTTCATATCCATCTATACCTGGCAGCATTAAGTCAAGCAAAATCAAGTTATAATTCCCGGAAGTTGCCTGTTTCAGCCCTTCTACCCCATCTTCTACAATAGAAGTTTCAAAGCCATTTATCTCTAAAAAATCTCGCTCAATTTCAGCAATAGCTTTGTCATCTTCAATAATCAAAATTTTCTTCAACACCCTTACCTCCTGTATATTTAGGGAGAATCATTATAATAGCAAGCCCACCTTCAGGGACATTCTCTGCCCGTATTGATCCACCCAATTTTTCTAAGATTTTAGCTGTTATAGAAAGACCTAAACCACTGCCTTTACTTGGGTTGGTTCTAGCCCGATCACCCCTATAAAAGATATCAAACAGCTTTTCAATTGCTTCACTTGAAACACCAGGTCCGTTATCCGCCAGTGTAATTGCCACATTAGGACCTTCCTCCTGGCAGCTAATTTTCATTTGACCCCTTTCCTCCGTTTTATATTTTACGCTGTTTTCTAAGATATTAATGACCGCATTACGGAACTGTACAATATCTATCTGAGCATAGACATTTTCCACGTTTTGTGTTAACTCAATACTAAGACCTTTTTTCTGATATTCTTCTGAAAGGCTGGCTACCATATTAGACACTTCTTTACCAATATTTATTTGCTCAAGATAAAGTGGAAATTCTCCAATATCTAGCTTAGAAAATAAAAATAACTGATTTACAATATGCTCTAAATCATTTGTCTTATTTTTTATGGTATCCAAATAGCGTTTTTGTGTTTCCGGCGTTGAGGCCACCCCTTTTTCTATACCCTCTACGTAGGCCTTTATAGAAGTAAGAGGAGTACGCAAATCATGAGAAATTCCAGCAATCAATTCTTTACGATTAGCTTCATCCTTTTGTCTTGCATTTACAGAATCTAAAAGCCGCTGTGCCATTTCATTAAAATCCGAGCAAACACCGGCAAATTCATCTTTTCCTTCATACTCAATATGATAATTTAGATTGCCATCACGAATTTGATGTACTCCATATACCAGTGTATCCAAAGGAGTTATTATACTTTTAAATACAAACCTTGTTAAAAATCGGTTTGTTAAAATTATAATTATAATAATAAAAAGAGTCACTATTATACCTAAGTTAATTAAATAACTGTGATAAGCCTCATGTTCTTCATTATTATGTGCCTGAAAATCAGTGTCAGTTAAAAGTATACTGTATTTATCAATACTTTCTCTATACACAGCCATATTATCCATAATAAACGTATGACTTCCACCCTGTGATAAAGCAGTATCTACAACGGAGTTACTCGTAATAGGTGATGATGGATATACTAGTTTCTTTTCTTGATAAATGGACAAGGATATTTTGGTACTTTTGTGCTTTTCATTAAAGCTATTTACATCAGCCTTCATCAGTTCAATATCAATACTTTGGGACCATCTGTCTACAAGCCCATTAGTCTTTTTTATCGAATCATAAAACAATTTATCATTCTTCTCACCAAAATATTTTCCATTATAAAAGTCCATTATTTCTATAGCTCCAAACATAATGCCACTTGTTATTATCAAACTGAGTATAACTGGTATAACAAGCATTAGGAAATTAGAAATAAACAAACGTCGCTTAATGTTCAAGTAATTCACCTCACTTTGTTCATTATACTATAAAGTGTTAACATTCTCTGATAAGAGTTTCTCTGATATTTATTCTGTATATCAAACACTTTCTTATACTTATCCTTTACTCTGTTTCTAGAGTGCTTTGTAATCTCTGAATAGTACCGGTATTGTATTTGTAGTTTTTTTCGAGGAGTATTCAATGTTATATGATGAATCTAGGCTTAAATTAAAAACAGCAGAGCAAACAACAGTAATAATTTTAACACACTGTGTAATATCCCATAAGTAAGATGGTTCACCTTTAACATAACTACAAAGTATATCTTTAATTAAAGCTTTAAATGAAGATATACTTTCTATGGTAGATTTTATATTATTAGTTTGACTATTATTAAAATCATCATTTAGAATATCATAGTTTTTAAATAGATATCTTTGCAAGTCACGCTCATATTTTAAATGGTAAGGAATATTACCAACTGATCCAGATATGTGAGAATGACAACAAAAATCGCAGAGATAATGAACAACAACTCCTAGTTGCATTGAAAAATAAGCATTAAATTTTTTAACTAAAAGAAGCTTTTCTATCTTATCAATAACATATCCCAGAGATTTTTGCATGTAATGTGGATGAGTTTTAACATGCCAACTTTGATCAACCATTACAAGTCCAAAATTAAACGTAAATTTTGAAAATCCTTCAGGAAAAACATTTATGTTATTGCTAAGTGCTAATTCTGCTAGTTTAACATGGGTTTTTATTTTCATAATTAAATTCTCCTATCTGGCATCTAATTAATTCTAAAAATTATCTGTATATGAATGAAAAACTTTATCTTTTCTTAACGGAACTTTAGAGCAGCCATATTTCTATACAATAAGTTTTCATCTTCTTTCTTATCCAAAAGCACATTTTTATACAATGTTTCTACTGTATGTGCAAAATTCTGTGCAGAAAACCTTCTAGCTGATTTAATTGCTCCAAGAGACAACTGCTCCTTTAACAAGTCATTATTCAAGATGGAATCCAAAGACTGTAAAAACTCCTCTCCGTCATGAAAAGTGTAGCCGTTCACATTATTTTGTACCACGCCCTCCAAGCATCTATCTGCTTTTGCTACAACAGGTAATCCTGATGCTAGTGCTTCAATGTAGGTAAGCCCTTGTGTTTCACTTTGAGATGCACTGACGAAAACATCGCCTATCTGATAATACATACCAATCTCATCCCAAGATATTTCTCCTACAAAGATTGTCTGCCTTTGTATACCTAGTTTTTTTGCCAGTTCCTCCAGATTGCTTTTTTCCGGTCCATCACCAATAAGAATAAATTTCACATTCTCTTTGTCTTTTAAATAAGATTTCATGTCTATTAGTATTTCTTCGATATTTTTTTCTTTAGATATTCTACCAACGTAAAGCAAACACTTGTCCTCTGCTTCGATTCCTAAGGCTGTACGTAAATTTTGTACGATATTAGAATCGTAACTGTACTTCGAGAATTTATCTAGTTTAATGCCAGTTGGCATTACAGAAATATTCTGCTTTACCCCATAGGATAAAAGCAAATCCTCTACCTTGCCAGTAGGAACAATAACTTCATCTGCAGAATTGCAGAAATTGCTACTTAGTTTTCTAGCTGCCGTTTTTGCAATAGATTCCAAAGCCGTAAGCTTTACGATATAGTGTGTATAATCCTCATATATAGTATGATAAGTGTGAAGAAAAGGAATATTCAATTCCTTAGCCATCTCTCTTCCAAAAATACCAATTGAAAATTCTGTATGAGTATGAATTAAATCAAGACCTAACCCCTTTATTAATTTTGCTAATCTATGATTATAGAGCATTGCAACTCGCCTTTCACTAATAAAAGGAATACTAGGTACTCGGTAAACATTTGTTTCCTCTCCTGCCACTTTAGGATCCGTTGTTGTAAAAACATACACCTGGTGTCCCAGTGTTTCAAGATTTTCTTTAAGCATTAGCACAGAAGTTGCTACTCCATTAACCTGCGGATAATAGGTGTCCGTAAAAAGCCCTATCCTCATTTTCTCCACCCCTTACTTTTTGTTTTAATAATAAATACAGTATAAGACAGAGAAGTAAAATACAAAGAAACCAAAGTTAAACTATTTATAAACTAAAAAGTTTTGTTAACCTAATCACAAAAGCAACTCTCGCATTTTCTGCAAAAGCTGCTTTTAAATAAATAACCTACCCTAGATATTCAATATAATTTTTAAATTTTAAATAGCCGCTTTACTTAATGCATTGCTTACTGCGTCTTTTATTCCATTACTACTCCTCGTAGCTCTAGAAACTGCAGCTACATTAGTAGATTGAGCTTGAATGATTTCACTTGGTATGACACTAAATGCATTACGAGGACGAGTTTCATTGCTTGAAACTATTTGAATATTAGTTATTATATCGTTTTTTATGGTAACTGCCACTGTAAGATTTGGATTGTATCCTGTAGCAACTCCTGTGTAAGTTCCATCCCTATATTTTTGTTGTTTAGTGTTTGTATTTGGAGAAGGATTACGACTGTTTGGAATATTGGTATTGGGGACATTGGCACTTGGAGTATTATTACTTTCTTGTTGAGGAGCTTTATTTGTATCTCCTAAAGGTTGATTGTTCTTATTATTAAATACACCAGTAACTTGTATTATATGCGCAATTAAGACTAATGCAAATATAACACTTAAAATTCTATGATAATAAATCCATCCTTTTAATGACTTTCTAAACATCCAAGTCAAAGTTAATAATATAGCTATAACCCATGTTATTGTTCCTAAGTTTAAACTAAGAACACTTACAGAAGAAAATATTCCGTGTGTAAGCCCTGTAATTATTAGTAATACTCCCAATGGTTTATGTACTTTTCTAAGTATTTTATTTAAGCTTATTATAAACTTATTTTTACCTTTTGTTTTTAGAATTAGCTTTCTTAATATATAAATAATACATAAAAGGCTCGCTATAGCAACGGAAATCCATGCTAATCCAACATCTAAAAAATCTTCCATAGAATTCCCTCTTTTCATTACGATACTCACCAGGAAAAATTGATAAAATTTCAAAAGCAATCAGTGGACCTAATACTGCTCCACTATTGTCCATAGCTTTATGAAACCCAAAACTTTTTCCTTTCTCACTATCACTTGATGAACCAGCTACAAGACTATCTCTTGGAGCAGTCCTTATTCCCTTTCACTAAATCTAATATTTATAATTTATAAATTACTGCTGTATTCTAGGTAATATGCGATAAACCTCTAATAAAATAATATTTAAAGTTAACCATACTCCACCAAAAACATATCCAGCATAAACATCACTTGGATATTGAATTTGATAAAATAAAGGACTCAAACCTCCAAGAAAACAAATGATTATAGTTATCACCACAGAAGCAGTTCCAATCCAATTCTTCTTTGTATGACGTAATATGAGAAAGCATAAGAACCCATATGCGACAATAGTCATAAAAGATTGTTTACTTGGAAAAGTGTATTTAATAGTTTCTATTAGTGATAACCCTGTTGGTCCTAAGTGTCTAAAAATAAGTCTTAATATGACCTCTAAAACTTCTCCACCCCAAATCACTAAAAACATAAATCTAATTTCAAGAAACTTATCTATACCTCTAACCATAATTAATATAATTATAAAAACAGTTAATGGTATTAATATCTTTAAGGATGTTACACTATCAAATAAGTCCATCATATATCGCCAATTTTCAGTAAAAATTGTTTTTACTAAATAGGTTACGATAATATCAAATTGGTTAAATTCATGGGCTAAAAAATCCTGAGTAACACCAATTACAAGAACAAAAAATCCTAAAAAAGATGCAGAGACTCCTGCTATTCCAATTTTTAGCCTCCCAAAAGAATGAAATGTTTTTACAGCATTTCTAAGTATTCTTATAGTAAACTCAATAATCTTTTGATTATAATTCTTATACAGGTAAGCAACAATTATAATTAGAGATATTATCAAACTGCCTATAATTAAATATTTTTTAATCATGCTGTGGTATCTTTCCCAATTGTTACCGAGAACCTTCCCTAAAGAAATAAATGTTGCAGTCCATAAAATAGCTCCTATATATGAATTTAATGCAAACTTTCTATAGGAAATTTCCGTTATTCCTGAAAAGTATCCTGTAATATGTCTAACACCAGGTATGAAATATGAAATTACTAATAACCTATTACCATACTTGTTAAACCATACTGAGGTCTTATCTAACTTCTCTGGACCTAAATGAATATAATGACCATACCGTTTAAAAAACGTAACACCTAATTTACTTCCTACGAAGTACGATATTGTTATTCCTATAATTGTTCCAAATGATGCAACTATAATACTTAGTAACCAGTTTAATTTCTGTTGATTTATAAGAAATCCACAATAGGTCATAAGAACTTCACCTGGAAGTGGAAATGCAATCAATTCCAACATTAATGCTACTAATAAAACTATATATCCGTAATGATTAAGAAGCCCTGTTATAGACTGCAATTCGCAACTCCCTCCAATATCTTCCTTTCATAAACTCATCAGCATATGAAAAGAAATTATCCTATTAGTTATTTAATATATTTTTATCAAACTCTAATTTACTAATTAACAACCTTTCAATTTTTGTATAAAGCTCTTCAATTTTATTTTTTAATACTAAATTATATAAATAGTTTGTAATAAACACTATAATATATGCACTAATAACATCTAAAGGATAATGATTTCCAACGTACACCCTTGAAAATCCTACAATTAATGATAGTATTGTCATTATCACACCTAGTATTCTATTGCTTTTTCCCAGTCCTAAAGCTATGCTCATTGTTCCTGTAGCATGATCACTTGGAAAGGATGCATCTGCTGAGTGAGCTATTAATAAATTTACCTTATTATGAACGAAAGGTCTGTCCACATAGTATATACTTCCAATTATAAAACTTAGAATTAAATTGATTACTGTAATAACAAAAGTATTTACAGACACTTTTCTATACTCTTCCTTCTTTTTAATAACTCCTAAAATAAATACTAATGCAATAACTGCCATAAATATATAGGGTACATCTTTTGAAAAGAAAATCATTATCTTATCCAAAACTGTATTTTTATTTGCTAAATTATTTATTAATCTAAAAAGTTCCATATTCATATCTAAAATATCCTTTCTATTTTATACTTTTACCTAAAATTATAAACTTCTGAAATTATCCTTTATATTTCGCACTACATTGAAATTGTATCATTCTCCTGCACTCCACTAAATTTACTAAACATATAGATTACTACGTTACTAGATATTACCCCCAAAATAATACCACCTAAAATATCTGTAGGATAATGAACATACAAATACAATCTTGAAAAAGCTATTAAAGATGCTAAAATCCAAAATCCAGGTGCATATTTTTTAAAATACTTTGCCAATACTCCTGCTACTGCAAAAGAAGAAGCAGTATGCCCTGATGGGAATGAATAAGATAACGGTTTTGGAATCAAAAGATTAACTGCTGATATATCTGCAGATGGTCTTATACGCTGAACCACATGTTTTAATATTCCTTCACCTAATATTGTACATAATACCAAAGCTCCCAAAGCCATAAATCCTATCTTTCGGTATTTCTTATTTACAATTAGTAATACCGCAATTACAATCCATATAGTTCCTGCGTTACCTAGTGTGGTAAAAGCAACCATTGCCTTGTCCATATTAGGTTCATGCATATTATTTTTTATATATAAAAGAATAGAATTATCAACATTCTGTATTAATGACATCATCGACCTTATTACCTCCATTTTCCTTTTCTTTAATAAATGTAACTGTTCCTGTAATATAGATATTATTATAATAGCAATTAATATATAGGAAAAATGCTATTTCACAAACGGTAGTTGTTCAAAAAAGTACCTCCTCAATATATCTTTTGTTTTTATTACTTTCGTATATTACACGTAAAAAAAATAATCAGGTTGCAAAGCCTGATTATTTTTTTTATAATTTTTCGCCGCATTTACTGCAGTAATTTTCACCTTTATTTACAATATTATCACAATGGCTACACTGTTCATTTATTTTTGTGCCACAATGACTGCAAAATACATTTTCCCTATTTTGTATGACTCCACATTTATAACATATTATATTGCTCTGTTTATACATAAAGTAAATAATCAGTCCTGCTAAGTTAGTCAATAACACTAAGCCACCCCAAAGAGCAGGATTAGTTGTTTTTGAATTAGCGTCCTTGTATACCCATAATGCTAACCCAATCCAATAAATCATAAATATAAGACTAAGTAATGTTCCTGTAAGCTCTAATAATCTTTCAGCATATGGTATTGGGGTTACTGTTCTTATTATAAATATTTTATTTTGTGTATTTCTATTAGCAATATAATTGATCAGGTAAATATTTTTAGAACTTAAGCCACTTTCATAATAAAATTCCTCATCAATATCATTTTTTAATTTTTCATTATTTTGAATATAATCCTTGTTTAAAAGAATATTTTCGTCTTTAACTATTCTATAAAGTACACTTTTATTTATATTGTCTTGAAGATAACTCCTATTAGATTCATAGGATGTTAGTAATAATTTAGTATTGCTTCCTACAAGATTATTGTTAACTTTAAAAACAATATTATTTTCTTTATCTAAAGCAATAGTATTTATTACATCCTTAGAGTCAGAGTTTAGTTTCTTTAGCTGCAAATTCACATTATCACTTAAACCTTGTTTTTCAAAAGTATGAGAAAGCTTCTCATAATCAATTGCCATATTAATTTTATCCCTTGTTACGTAGGTGATAGCAGCTATACATAAAATTAAAAGCACAGCTGAAACAATTAAATAAATTTTTGTTGCAGCTTTAAAATTTAAACGATTTATAAATTCCTCTAGTTTTTTCATCTTAATATTCCCCCCTTACTTAAATTAGGTATAAATGGTATAAACAGAATTAAAATTAATGTCTGATAAAGTATAATTGCTGCTATTAAGTTCACATTAAATATTTTGAAAAATACTTGTATTAAAAATGAAAAGAATATAAATATGCAACTTGAAAAGAATATATTCTTTACTCTCATTTGTCTTTGTTTTTCTTTTAGTTCCATACATTTTATATCAATATCTATGTCTAATGCTGCTAAAAGTACTGCGGTATCTCTTTCATTTATCTCCTTCATAATTTATCCCCCCCTTCAAATATTTTTCTAAGTTTTACAATACCATTATGAATTCTGCTCTTTACAGTTTTAGGTTCAAGCTCTAACTTTTCTCCAATCTCTTTAAGCGTTAACCCCTCAATATACTTCATTTTTATTGCTAGCTTTTGTTCTTCTGATAAGTTTTCTAATTCCTTTTTAACTTCTTTACTGTATATCTTTTCTAAAACTATACTTTCTGTATTTGTATTAATATCCTCAGCATTTATATTCTCATCTATAGCCAAGTCTTGTGAAAACTTCTTTTCCTTTCTTAAGTAATCAATATAGCAATTTTTCGATATGGTAATTATGTAAGTCGAAAACTTTGCTTTTCCATGCACATCAAATTTTTCGATATTTCTTATAAGCTTAAGAAAGGTTTCTTGGGTTATATCTTCTGCAACATCTTCATTGGCCGTAATTTTAATAAGAAACTTATATACAAAAGGGTGATATTTACTTATGAGTTCTTGAAAAGCTTCCTTATCTCCTACCTGACACCTTTTAACTAATTTGTCGTCTTCCATATGTCACCACCTTTTGAAAAACAAAAACACCAAATTTTAGAAAAATATAAAGATATATCCATATTATGATTTATTATAATGTTTTTTAATCTTAACTTCTTTGTCATACTGAATTGTATCTATTTTATATATTACACGTAATAAATAAAATTAGGTTGCAATTCCACAACCTAATTTTATCAAAAATATTGTACTTGTTTTTTTCTATTTTCTTAGAAAATAAATAGCTATAAAAGTGCATCCTGCTATAATTCTATAAATTACAAATATACCAAATCCCTTGTCTTTTAAATAGTTTAATAAAAATTTGATACTCAAAAATCCAACTACAGCTGATGTTAAGATAGCTATAGCAAAGGATGACATACTGCTAATTGGAGTATGTACTAAATCTTTTACTTTAAGTAATCCAGCTCCTAAAATAATTGGAGTAGAAAGTAGAAATGAAAATCTAGCTGTTCCTTCTTTTGAAAGACCAGAAAACAATCCAGTTGTCATAGTGATTCCTGATCGAGATACTCCAGGAATAATCGCTAAAGCTTGTGATAAACCAATCAAAAAACTTCTTTTAAGGCCTATATCTTCAACCTCTACCTCACCGTCGTATTTTTTGTTTGCAATGTATAAAATTATACCCATTATAATAAGCATAGTACCTATAAGGCCAAGATTTCTAAAGGCAGCTTCAGCTTGTTTTTCAAGTAGCTTTCCTATTATTGCTCCAGGTATGCAGGCAATTACTATAAACCAAAATAATTTACCATCTTTAGATTTTGGCTTAGTAATACCAGAATAAATTAGGTTAATCCAATCCTTCCAAAAAAATGCGATTACCGCAACAAGAGTTCCAAGATGTAGTGCTACGTCAAATGCAAGACCAGGATCTTCCCATCCAAATATTTGGGGAATAGCTATTAGGTGGGCTGAACTGGATATAGGTAGAAATTCTCCTATACCTTGAACAACACCATAGATAATTGCTTGTATTATTGACATTTTCATTCCTCCTAAAGTGAATTTAATGTAATTAAATATATATTATTATGCCTATAGATTAATTTTACCATATATAAACTTTGCATACAGTTGTTATTATAAATGATGTTTTAAATTCAAAAAAATTTGTTTATACTTTAAATCTACAACGGGAATACTATATCACATGAAGAGGTGGTTATTATGGATTACATAGATATAGATAAATTCCTAAATCAGACAGAAGAAGTTCAAAAAACTTTCAAGGATTGGTGGAACCCACAAAGGGGAGATTTGTTTTTTATCGATAACTATAAAGAATACAATCCTAATCATTCAATAATTGAAACCAATAGTGATAACACAATTGGATATTGTGATTATGTAGAAGGTTCTTTAGAAATATCCTATGTAAAAATAAAAGATATAGAGCCTCTATTTACCGAAGGACAATTAAGAAAGTTTATAGAAGATAAAACAAACAGCCCAGTAATCCCATATTATTATTTAGATGAGGGATACATAATTAATAATATAAAGACAGGCAATACTGATCTATTACAGGCATATTGGAAAATAGCTTGTAAAATAGCGGCGAATGAGTAAAACCCATCTGTTTATGATGGGTTTAAGTGTTTTCTATATTTAAAATAAAACTCACAATATCTTTTGCAATATTAGGATTACTGTAATTCCTTTGGGATCTCCTTATTTCGTTTAATTTTTGTGCATCATTTTCCAGTAAATTGCTTATGGTATTCTTTATGTTTTTAACATTTTCACATACTACCGCAAGATTATATTTCTCAGCAAATTTAGGATTTCCTTCTTCCTGTCCGGGCAAAGCACCGGTTATCACCAAAGGTATATTACAAGCTATGCTTTCCATCATAACATTCGGGCTGCCTCTCGTGAATGCAATATCACAAGATTGCATTAAATCCTGTATGTTATCCATAAATCCATAAATTTCAACCTTATCACCATATTTTTCAACCAATGATTCTTCTAATGATTTTTTTAACCTTGTATTTCTGCCCGCAACAATCTTTACAATACAGTTAAAGTTATCTAAAAGAATTTGAGCTATTTTCCTCATATTCCCTACTCCTTCACCCCCACTCATTATCAAGCATTTTAGTGGGATATCTGTATTATAGGTATTATTCTCTTGATCTTCCTCTATATGCTTATAAAACCTCGAACGCACAGGAAATCCTAAAACTTTTACTTTATCCTCTGAAACACCGTATTCAATACACTTATTCTTCGCTTCCTCAGTTGGACTTATAATATAACTTGCCCTAGAGTCTGCCCAAAGTGGATATATGCTTACTAAATCCGCTATCAAGGTAACAAATGGTATATTAATTTTTTGTTCTTTCAAAATATTTATAATTGATCCATTAAAATTTGGGTGTACAGTTAAAATCAGATCAGGCTTTACTTCTTCCAATAGCTTTATAAAAGTTTCCTTTACTATTAATTCAATAAATTCGTTAACCAATGATGGTTTAATTGCTGATACATCCCATATTAGTTCCCATAAATTTTTTGAAGTTCTAGTTATTGGACCATAGGTCTTGCCTATTTTAAGCAGAGTTTTCCCACCTAATGAAAAACCATCTACAACATGAACTTTAACCTCTTTATTTTCATTAAATCTTTCTAATAAAGACTCTGTTATGCTTTTATGCCCGTGTCCTGTATAATCAGAAGAAATAATAAGTATATTTTTTATCATAATAGCATTCCTTTCATTAATAAGTGTTGAGTCCACTTCAAGATATCTTAGTGATTATTTTATCCTGAAAATTACCTTATTATGTAGATTAACATAGACTCTATAAGTCTATCATTACAATTTAATAAAGTGTAACTTTATATGTCAGTAAGAAATAGGCTATAATAAATAAAGCAAAATACTTATTATATATACTATTTTTAAGTTATCGTTAAAAGGAGCTGAAGTTTTTTCATGAACATCACCAATATAAAAATGATTTATACCATATTTGTTTTTGTAGCCTTGGCTGCTTTTGACAACATAATAATAGGGTTATTTCCACCACTTTTTTCTTCTATTGCAAAGGACTTAAATGTAAATTTATCCGCACTAGGAGTTGTTTCAGCAGTTAATATTTTAGTTACATCCCTGTCCTCAATTTACTGGGGCTATCTTGCGGGAAAGTTTAATAGAAAAAGACTTATTATTATAGGGACTATTTTCTGGTCAATATCAGTGTTTTTAACTTCTCGTTGCAGTAATTATATTCAGCTTTTAGTTTTTCAAATTTTTACTGGTATAGGACTAGGCTGCATAGCATCGATTGGATTTAGCGTTTTAACTGATTATATTCCACATAAATTTAGAGGAATGCTCCTTAGTCTTTGGGGAATGTCACAAGGTTTCGGTGGAATAGCAGGAGCGCTAATGGCTTCACTTATTGCTACTGCTGCGAATTGGAGGAAACCCTTTGAAATTGTAAGTATAATTGGTTTTTTCCTAATTATTTTATATTTCTTTATAAAAGAACCTACACTAGGTGAATCGGAACCTGAACTACAAGAACTTATTAAAGAAGGCTATGAATATAATTATAGTATCGAATTCAATCATTTATATGAAATAGCCTCAAAGAAAAGCAATATTTTATTGTTTTTTCAAGGCTTTTTTATGAATATTACAACTGGAAGCTTAATATGGCTGCCAACATTATATATTTCAAAAATTCAGCATCAAGGTTATAGTTCCGGTACAGCAACTATTGCAGCAGGATATCTTTTTGCTCTATTTCAAATAGGTGGTTTGACATCATCGTTTTTTGGTTATCTTGGAGATGTATTTCAAAGAAAAAGTTACAAAGGAAGAGCATTATTAACTTCATTTTTTGTTTTTATTACAATGCCTTTTTATATAGCAATGTTTATAATACCTATGAATAATTTAGCATTACCTAATAATAACAATCCTTCTTTAATTCTTATAAGCTTATTAAAGCAAATAGTTATGAACCCTTGGATTGCTGGAATGTTTATTTTATCATTTTTAGCTTCTGCCTCACAATCTGCCAATACACCAAACTGGCTTGCACTAATAACAGATGTAAATCTTCCAGAACACAGGGGAACAGCCTTTAGTGTATCTAATCTTGCTAACAGTTTAGGTAGGACATTAGGAAATGTAGGAATTGGTTATGTACTTGCTATTATTTCTATATATAGAGGAGAACCTCAAAACTATATGATTACATTAATAATATTTCAATTGTTTCTTATTCCAGCAGCATATTACTATATAAAAATGGCCAAAAGTAATATTAAAGATATTAGTGATGTTAAGTCAACTCTTCGTAAGCGTGGAAAGTTAGCTTAACCCCATTAGAAATAATTTTAATTATCCTTTCCATACTAGGATTTGATAAAATGTGTCAAAATTTCCTACACAACCGTCTGGTAAAATGATGAAGATTAATTTTGAACATAATATGCCAACTATAATACCTGCTATAACATCAGTTGGATAATGTACATACAAATATAACCTTGATAAAGCTATTAAAAATGCTATTGTCATAAATATCAATTTATACTCAGTAAAATACATGGATAACACTTCTGCAACAGCAAAAGAAGATAAGGTATGTCCTGAAGGAAAAGAATAAGATATTGGCTTTGTAATCAAAAGACTAACACTACTTTGAAGATTACAAGGCCTAACTCGTCTTACTATATGCTTGACTATCCCTTCTCCAATAATTGTACTTATAATTAATGTAAGTATTACTATATCTCCAATTAATCTATATGGTTTGTCTAATAATAAAGCAACAGCCATCATAATCCAAATAAATCCCAAGTTTCCCATGGCTGTTATTATAGGCATTAATATATCTAAATACTTATTTTGTACATACTTCTTAATAGCACATAGAATATAATTATCAAGTTTCTGTATTAGGGATACCATCCTCATTGTTACCTCCATTTCTTTTTTCTTTAATAAATGTAACAACCGCTGGAATAAGTGAAATTATTATTATAGCTGTCAATACATAAGAAAAATTATGTTTTATAAAAGGTAAATCTCCAAAGAAAAACCCTCCCCATAAAAATATTGATACCCATACAAACCCTCCCATCACATTATAAACTATAAACTGAAAGTAGTTCATTTCTCCAATTCCAGCTACGAATGGTACGAAAGTTCTTATTATGGGAATAAATCTTCCTAATACAATAGTCATTGATCCATTTTTCTCATAAAATCTATGCGCTTTATTTAAGTACTCTTTATTTATATACTTTATATCTTCTTTTTCTAAAATCTTATTTCCAATCTTTTTCCCTATGAAATAATTTACAGTATCACCAACTACTGCGGCAATATAAAAAACAATAAATAAAATGAAAATATCAATTGATCCCATAGCCGCAAGTGCTCCTGCAGCAAAGAGAATTGAATCTCCAGGTAAGAATGGGGTGATTACCAGTCCAGTTTCACAAAATATAATTAAAAATATAATAGCGTATGTCCATATTCCGTAGTTTTGTAATATTACATTTAAATATTTATCAAGATGTAGTATTACATTAATTAAAGTTCCTACAATACTCATATTTTTCTCCCTTCATTATTTAAATCTTTCTAAATTTACAAATCACTAACAAGAATAAAATGATAGCCTTTTCTTTTAAGAAGAGGCAAAACAGTTTTAAGAGCTGTTATTGTTCTGTTAGGTGAATTTTTTGAACCTCTACTATCATGCAGCAATATAATATCCCCAGATTTTATATTATTTATAAGCCTTTTTCTTATATAATCTTCAGTTACCCACCTACTCCAATCCATAGCATGGATTGACCAAAGAACAATTTTTAAATTATACACTTTAGCATAATGATATGTTAGTGGATTAAATATTCCCCATGGGGGCCTAAAAAATTTAATCTTCACCCCTAACTTGTTCATAATATTTACAGATTTAAAAAAATCTTTTCGAGTTTGATCTGGTAATGAAAAAATTGCATTCTTATGTCTTAAAGAATGAAGTCCAATATAATGCCCTTCGCTTCTAATACGATTAATTATATCTGGATACCTTTGTGCATTTTCTGCAAGAACAAAAAACGTGCATTTCACACCATTTGTTCTAAGCACATCTAGAAGTTTTGGTGTATACCGAGGATCAGGCCCATCATCAAAAGTTAAAGCAATAACTTTGTCTTTTGTTGGAGCTGTTTTGATTACCTTATTTGAAAAACTCCTATAATACAAACTTGGTAATACAGCATAACCTAAAATTATAGGAAATATATCCCAGTACATATTACTCACCTATCCTTTTAATCAATTATGTAAAATTAAGCTAGTTGCTTATATGATATTTTGACCTTTGTTTCTGTTAATTACACGGTAAAAGAAAAGTTAGGTTGCAAACAAACCTAACTTTTTGTTATTAAATTATATTTTTAATTGCCTCCTGTTATTAATGAACTATTCTAATCTAAACATATCTTACCAAGTCAACATTAAAATGTGATTAGATAAAAATTAAAAAGTTCTAATTTATTTAGACCTTGTTTTCAAAATAAACGTTTTTATTAGCATTATTTTTAAAAACTTTAAAAATAGATGATTTATGTTTTAACACCACATTGTTTAGTTATCAATATTCTCCGTACTTCAAATTTCAATATTTATTTCGCTAAGAATTTCACTATAATATCCAAAAATAACACCTTCAAATTATAATAACCCTGCAGAATCTGCAGGGCTATAAAGTCTAGGAAATAGTAAATTCTTGTGATGTTGTGCTGACAACTTTAGCATCTTTTTTACCAAATATTACACCATAGCTAGTTGCAAAGATTTTCTTTTGCACTATAAGATTCATAAGAGTATTTACTTCTGCTTGAATAACAGAAGGTTGTCCTGTTGCTTCATCTGCATTAATATTGCCTAAGTTCAAAAATGATTACTCCATACCTTTCATATGTAGGAGATTCAGTTCACCCAGTTTCTATACCATTCTAATAGTCCATGGAGGATGGATATTGAGGACTTCAGATAATTCAGGGGCTCTTGTAAAGCCTGTATTTGTTGATAACCTATATATCATTTCAAGGTAATCCTTCATTGATTCTGTAAGTAAGTTATCTTCTTTTTTCATATATTCACTAAAAGTACGAAAATCATTATTGCTAATAATTTTTCACCTACTTTTAGGGTGCATAGCCCCTTAATAAATTATATGCATACGCGAGAGAAAAAAGTACTGTTCGTGTAACATTTTTATAATGCTATACATAATTTATATTAGATTAAAAAATTTAGCTTAACCTAAATATATTAGACTAAGTTAACTATCTATATCTAGGTATTATATTCAATGAAAAAGGTGGGTTTAACATGAATAAGGAGAGTATTTTAAAAAATCATTATGACTTAGAATCCGTAGAAAATAGAGTAAATCATAACCTTAGTATTTTAAATAAGTTTAAAAATCTATTGAAATATTTAGGCCCTGCGTTTGTTGTCAGTGTTGCATATATTGATCCTGGTAACTTTGCCACTAATATTAGTGGCGGGTCAATATTTAATTATAGTCTTGTATGGGTTATTCTATGGAGTAACTTAATGGCTATATTCCTTCAAATAATGTCTGCAAAATTAGGTATTGCAACAGGAAAAAATCTCACTCAGATGTGCAGGGAAGTCTTTTCAAAAAGAATGAATTGGTTCTTTTATGTTGTCGCAACGCTTGCTGCAATGGCTACAACAATGGCTGAATTCTTAGGAGGCGTATTAGGTTTTTACTTATTATTTGGTATTCCTCTATCCTATTCTGCTATATTAACTGCAATAGTAACCTTCATAATTATATATTTACAGAAATATGGTCAAAGAGTCGTTGAAATTATTATAACTTTACTTGTTGCTGTTATCTGTGTTTCCTATACTATAGAATTGTTTCTTGCAAAACCTGAATGGCCACAGGTAGCACTTCATACTTTAATCCCCTCTCTCCCAAATGGTCAAGCAGTTTTAATTGCAGTCGGTATGTTGGGAGCTACAGTAATGCCACATGTTATATATCTTCATTCTCAACTGGTTCAGTGCCGTAATACCGGATTGACATTAGACGAAAAGAAAAAACACTTACGTATGGAAAAGGTTGATATTTTTATAGCAATGAATATTGCATTTATTGTAAATGCTGCCATGGTTGTAGTATCTGCTTCAGTATTCTACAGTCGAGGAATATCTGTTGATTCAATAGAACAGGCTCATAGATCATTGGAACCACTTTTAGGCGGACTATCAAGTGGAGCATTTGGAGCAGCCTTGCTTGCCTCAGGTTTTTCATCCTCTTCTGTAGGTGCAATGGCAGGAGAAACGATTATGGATGGTTTTGTAGATCTGAAAATTCCTATAACTATTAGGAGGCTAATAACCATGCTTCCTGGAGTGATTGTTATTGTAGTTGGTGTAAATCCAATGAAAGCACTCTTAATGAGTCAAGTATGTTTGAGTTTTGTACTTCCTGTCGCAATTATTTCCATGCTAAAAATCACCAGCAGGAAAGACTTAATGGGAGACTTTGTTAACAAACCTTTTGTTAAATCACTAGGTTGGATAATTGCAACATTAATTATCGGTATGAATGCTGTTTTACTGTATCTAACTTTTACAGGAAATGTATAAGCAAATATTATTTATACTTATGTTATCATAAGAAAGAAAAAACATTTTTAATTTATATACAACAAAAACTTAATATTACTAAAAATAAATTAAACACAATCATACCAATAATAAATGCTTCTACAATCTAAACTCATTCCTTTTTAACTTTAAGGAATATTTCCATTGTAGAAGCATTTATTATTTTTTATATAATTACTTTCTAATTCCCAAAAGTCCTTTTCAACATCATAAATACTTTTATATTCATCATCTAAACCCAGCAATCTTTTCAAAAATCCTACTTCCTTTAAGGATAATTCAAGTTCATTATACCAAGGTTGTGATTTTGTATTAGTTTTTTTAAAAGAAGAATAATAGAAATGAAGAAGTAAGTGTCCAAAATAATAGAAATCTACAGAATGAATATATCTCTCATTATTTACTAATCTAGCAAGTCCAAAATTAATAAGATAGACTTCTTCATCATTATTTTTTATTGTATCAATTATTTTAGGAATTGATGGATAATCAATATCTAAAAGTATTTTTTCCTCAAAGATGACTTTATTACCACTTTTCTTAAGTGCTTTAGGCTTAATATCTTTTAAAATGTATTCTTTATCATCTAAATCGACCAAATAATATATCCCAAACCGACCTTCACCTATTAACCTTATGACCTTATATCCACCAAGCAAATAACCTGGTGGATACGTCTTTCTTCTCCAAAAGGTATCATGACTATGAACTTTTATACCTTCTTTTACCATACCCTTGGTCTGAATGATGGCTGTGTGGGAGTGATGTGAATAGTGTTTACTATGTCTCTTACTTGATCTAGAAAAGGAACTAAGCATTCCCAATATACGCCCAAAAGTCCTTCTCGCTTATAATAATTACTACCTCTGTGATTATCACCATAATGTCTTTTTCCTGATGATCTTGAAAAGAAACTCATTCAATACACCCCTTTTTAAATTGATTTTTATTAATACGTATCAAATCAATTATCAATTGCAATTATAATATGTATTTCAATAATACGATACAAAGTCTTGATTATTAATAATTGGTGTGGTAAAATTCGACTAAGATTTTACACTAAATTACATTGAATATGTTAAAAAATCAGATTTGAACAACTCTAGTGATATAAATATAAAAGAAGCTTTCCTTGTCACATTCGGATTAACTTTCAACAACTTAGGCACTGGCGTAGCAACCAGTATAACAGGAGTTAGTATTCAATTTACAGTCATGTTTACATTTATATTTAGTATTCTTACAATTATATTTGATCAATTATTAGCTATAAAAAGTATACTTTGTTATAAAAAACTGGCATCATTATATAGACACCAGTTTTATGGATAAATCATGTATTTTTTTACACTACCTATTTCATTTGCTGCTCTTGTCTTTTTTGTATTATTAGTTTTTATTTTTTTAAAGCAGTTATAATAGGCTCAAAAGTTAAAATTGCTGTTAATATAATTAAAACTACGATAGTTATCCATCCAATTATATTTTTAATTCTACTGTTCACATACTCACCCATAATCTCCTTATTGTTTACCATAAGCATCATACAGATTAAAACTACTGGCAGTAACACACCATTTATAACCTGTGACCATAATGTTATCTGGATTAAGGGTGCTCCAGGAATTAATATGATAGCAATTCCAACAATAACTATTATAGTAAATAGCGTAAAAAACTCTGGTGCTTCTTTTAATGTTTTATCTATACCAGCTTCAAAACCAAAAGCTTCACAAATATAAAATGCTGTAGCTAGCGGAAGTATTGTAGCTGAGAAAATAGAAGCTATAAATAGTCCAAAAGCAAAAATTTGAGAAGCAAAAGCACCAGCAAGTGGTTTTAATGCTAATGCAGCATCTTTAGCCTCTTCTATTTGAATTCCACTTTTATGAAGTGTTGCTCCACAAGCTACAATTATAAAGAAAGCAACTACTACTGTAATAATACTACCAACAACTACATCCCAAATTTCATATTTAAAATCTTCAACCTTAAGACCTTTTTCAATAACTGCAGACTGCATATAAAACTGCATCCAAGGAGCAATAGTCGTTCCCACCATACCAATAACCATACCTATATAGTCAAGATTAGTTTCAATAGTAGGATGAATTATAGCACTACCTATTTCATGCCAATCTGGTTTAGCAAGAAACGCAGAAGCAACATAGGATAACAGGAATATACTAAAAACCAAAAATATTTTTTCTGTAGTTCTGTAGGTACCCTTTACAACTAGAATCCATACCGCAATAGCTGCCAGCGGCACTGATACATATTTGCTTATTCCAAAAACTTGCATACTACCAGCAACACCTGCAAATTCAGTAGCCGTATTTCCTATATCTGCAATAATTAATCCAATGAATATAAAGAATGTTATCCTAACACCAAAATTTTCCCTAATTAAGTCTGCCAATCCTTTTCCTGTAACTATACCCATTCTAGCATTCATTTCCTGTACTACAAGAAGTACTATAAAGCACGGAATTAATGACCAAAGCAATTTATATCCATAGGTGGCACCAGCTACAGAATATGTTGTAATACCACCTGCATCGTTATCTACACTACCGGTTATAATTCCAGGACCTAAAACGCTTAAAAATATTAATAAATTTGCCACCCATGTTTTTCTTTTTGCATTCATTCTTCCACCTCCCATTATCTGTACCTCTTATTGTACTTAGTAAGTTCATGAACAATATCATTTACACTTACAATTCCAATTAGATGCATTTGTTCGTCAACTACAGGCATGGCAAATAAGTTATATTTTGATACATCTCTAACCAATTCGCTTATTTCATCTGTATCCTTCATATATATAACTTCCTTAGTCATAACATCTTCTAACTTTTTATCATCCTCAGCAATAATTAAATCTCTTAAAGATACTGCACCCTTAAGTTTATGAGTATCACTTACAACATAAACATAATAAACTTGATCAACTTCCTCTGTTGATTGACGAATATCATTTATTGCATCAGCTACTGTGCTATCCGCTGGACATGATATAAAATCAGTATTCATAATACTTCCAACTAAATATTCTTCATAATCCATAAGCTCTCTTATTTCGTCTGAAGCTTCTTTTTCCATATTATTAAGCAATTCTTCTGCTTTATTTTCATTTAATCCATCTAAGACGTCGGCCGCCTCGTCTGCAGGCATTTCTTCTAAAATATCAGCTGCCTTGTCCGTAGATAATGTTCTAAGCAAGTTTATCTGTACATCTTCTTCTAGCTCTTCTAATACATCTGCAGCTTTTGCGGTATCTAATGTTGAAAAAATAATTGCACCTGTATTTACATCAAAATCTTCAATTATATCTGCAAGGTCTGAAGGATGAAGTGTGTGTAATTTATTATAAGTCTTTGAAAGAAAAATATCTTTTGAAGCAAAAGCTGTTTGAACATCATCCCATAACATTAGTTTACTTGATACTTTAAGTCCTAATTTTTTTAACGGTTTAGCAATTCCAATCCTTCTTAAAACTCCGTCCATACCAATATCTACTGCAGCAATGAACATACCTGAAGATAAAATAACTAACCTAACATCGTTAGCTCTAACTACCTTTCTGCCGTTAACATCAATAATTTGTTTATCCAAAACATACTTCTTCAATAGCATGTAATCACCTAAATCTTTTTCTTCAACTTTATTACATACTAATACATACTGGCCTTTTTCTTTGGAAACATTAATATTATCAAAATCAATAAATTTTACTCCTTCTTTTGTTTTAACAACAGCAATAGTAATTTTAGGGTTTTTAAAGTTTATATCAACAGCTAAATCTTTCAAAGTTCCTACTACTTCTTTATTATCATTATAGATTTTGTTACTTAGTATTCTGCTTAAATAAACACTTCTAAGTTGCATTGTACACTCTCCTTTTCTTTTAGGGTGCACAATACAAAGTTTAATGCAAGTACACCCTTACTACATTTTTAAATAATAAATTTCTAATTTTAATATGAACATTTTTATAATTCGGGGCACCGTCCATTAAACTTATCACTCTCCTTAGATTTCCAACCTAAAATAATTCTTATACATTTTATTACATAAATACATAAGCATAATTTGGGCAATAAAAAAATCTCTTCACAACAAAATGAAGAGATTAGATTCCCAAAAAATCCCAAATCAAAAACTAGTACATCTTCACTCGTTGAGTTTTGACTCTGTAAAGCTTAGAGCATAAGCATTCATATTTCTATGAATGTTGTCAGCTACATTAAGTAAAACCTTAATCCGGTAGTACCTGCTGACCCATTGGCGTCTCTCGACATTTCTGGGCAGTAGCGTATATCTATACAGTAACCTCACCTAACAAGATTATTTAGTTTTATACAACTAAGTAAATTAATAAACAACAAGTTCATTATCAATTAATATTGACTTTACATTATTATAATATGCACAAGATGAAATAATGTCAATGATTTTTCAAAAAAAATATACAATGACTTACATTATCAATTGATAACACTATGCAGTTGATACTTATACTTATTGTCATTAAAATTTATTAATAATGTCGAATTTTCTTATAACTACAAATAAAATCATCTCATAATAATAAGAAAGATATAAAAAATGGATACAATATTCGAAATGCATGATTAATGGCTACTCTATAAGAAAATGCGCCAAGGAAGTTAACTTTTGTACTTCTGTTAATTCCCCATAAGCCTTTGTACATTATCAGTTTTTATTGAACAAATCCTTTATAAAATTATCAATAATCTGTTTAACATAACCACTAATAACGTTATTTGGGGAATCTCCAAATACATAATTGAAAATCCTCATAAGCCCGTCAAAAATCTGGGTATGATACTTAACCGCAAGTATCATTGCAATTATTATTAAAATTATGAAAATAATCATCATAAACAAGCATCCGGTGAATATCAGCTTTACAGCCTTTTTCCCTAATCTATTCTTCTTTAATTGATATAATATTTCCTGAAAATCCATATTATCACCTACCTTCATAACTACTCTCAAATATTTGGTAAAAACCGTCTTAAACATCAATAATACTCTTACATTCCTCTTACCTACCCCCTCTTTGATTTTAAAAATAAAAACCTGCGAAACTATGGCTTTAATTAGAAGTCATAATACCACAGGTTTAAGTTCCTATCTGCTGATCATATTAGCACAGTCCCTCACATTTGATATTAAAAATGCATTACCTACTCTAAAAGATAATATTATAGCATTAATACAATTATGCCAATTATTCTCTGGCACTTTAGCAGTTAATTCACATTGAAAATATATTCTTAATTATGATCTATATGTACAGTTACATGTATATTTTTTATTTTCTCTTCCAGATCCTTTTCTATCTTTTTAATTAGTTTGTGGCTGTCTTTTGCCGTAAGTGCTTCATTTACAGTCATGTGAAAATCAATATGACGTATATTTCCAGATTTTCGTGTCTTCAATTTATGAAAATTAATCACTTCTGTTTTATATATTTCTATCACTTCTTTTATTTCTTGTTCTTCCTCATTAGAAAGTCTTGTATCCAGCAATGGATTTAGGGCACTTTTGCATAAGTGCCATGCCTCTTTTACAATAAGACATGCAACAGCAATAGCAACAATTGGGTCAAGGATACTGATTCCTGTAAATTTTATAAGAACCAACCCTATACCAACTCCCAAAGAAGTGTACACGTCGGTTTTTAAATGGAGTGCATCTGCCTCAAGAGCAAGAGAGTCTTCTTCTTTCGCTACTTTATAAAGGATTCTTGAAACAATTATATTTACTACAGCAGATATGAACATTGCTACTATAGCCATGCCAGTTTCCTCTATCTCTGCAGGATGTGACAATTTTATAACAGATTCCTTTATGATTAAAAAAGCCGCTATAAATATTAACAACCCTTCTGCCAGACCAGATATGTTTTCAATTTTGCCATGACCGTAAGGATGTTCTTCATCTGCCGGTCTTGAAGAAACACGGACAGATAAAAAAGCAATAATAGATGCGACTAAATCCATACCCGAATGAATTGCCTCTGAAACAATACTGACTGAACCACTAAGTAGTCCTGCAACCACTTTTAAAATAATAAGAGTTGTATTTGAGACAATTGATAATGCAGCAACCTTAACTTTTCTGTTTGATGATACCATAGGTTTAAATTCTCCTTTAAAATAAAAATTGTATAATATAATTATAGCCCTACATATTTTTTAAGCTCCAGCTTTTCATTTTCCATAGCATCTTTTAAGCTTTTAGTATTAATATTTGCAATATTATTTGAAATTACTCTAGACCTTTCAACTGTAGCATCTACAGACCTTTTTATTAGTTCATAACTACTTATCTTATTTATCATAAGCTCGCCCCATAAAAAGCTGGGATTCTGTAAAACTATATTAATTTAATTCATACTTAAGCCTCAATATTAGCTTGTTCCTGACGTTTTTTTATAAGCTTTGTTAAGAAGAGTTTTATTATACCGGCAACAGGTACTGATAAAAGCATCCCAATTACACCCGCTAAAGTACCACCAATAGTTATTGCCATAATTACAAAGATTGGATGTAAACCCATGCTATCTCCTACAATTTTAGGGGATATAACAGCACTATCTATCTGTTGAACAGCAATAAGCACAAGCACTGCCCATAACGCCATAATAGGGTTAGGGCTAAGAAGACCGACAATAGCTGCTGGAATACAACCAATTAGCGGCCCTACATACGGTATAACATTGGCTATACCAGCAGTAAAGCCAATAAGAAAGGCAAAATCAATGCCTATAATAGATAGTCCTATGCTACTAATTAAACCAACTATTAAACCATCAAGCAGTTGGCCTCTTATAAACTTAGCCATAATATCATTAATTTCAGAGGCAGTTTGATTAAGACTCTTAATTTTACTTTCGTTCATTATAAGACTCATGGAATCCCAATAGAGCTTACTAAAAAACTCATAATCTTTTAGTAAGTAGAAGGAAATAAACAAACCAATAAAACTATTTATAACACTTTTACTTATACCTGCTGATAATTTAATGATACTGTTTATAGAAACTAATAAATAGTGATATACTTGCTGTATAGTTTGGGACAAATACTCCTTTATATTCAGTGAAAGACCACTTTGAGCAATCCTTGTATTAATATATTCAAAGAACTCATTATAACGCTTTATATAAGCACCAATAGTAGTGAACATACCTGCTAAGGTTTCATTACGACTAATTTGTCCACCAATCATTGCATAGATACTATAGACAAGTATAATAAACAAGAAAATTATCACTAAGTATGTTAGTATAACGCTGAACAAATGGGTGTTATATTTAAGTTTTAGATGTTTAACTAAAAAAACATTTATTAGCCTTGATAATGGATATAATAAATAAGCAATTATCAAACCAATAATGAGAGGAGAAACTATTGAGAATAAAACCTTAATTATACTAGTTATATTGCTCAAAAATTCTCCAAAATTAAAGACTATATTATAGCTAATAAAAATTAGAGTTGCTGCAAGAGCAACATACAGTACATACTTAAGATACTTTCCATCAAATTTGATTTGCATAATTATATTCTCCTTGCTTTTGTACATTATTAGTTTTCATTAAATAGATTCTTTATAAAAATATCGTCAATCTATTTAAGAAAGCCCATAATAACATTAACCGGCGAATGCCTAAATATAAAATCGAAAATCTTTATAAACTTTTTTAGTTCTGCATTTTTACTATTATTCACAATTCGCCTTAAATATCTCGAAAAAGTCACATTCGATATCAATAATACTGTTATACCTTTCTTCAATACCTATAAGTCTTTTCAAAAACATCATTTCCTTTTCTGTTAACTCTAATTCATAATACCACGGTTGTGATTTTCTATTAGTTTTTTTGAAGGAAGTATAATATAAATGAAGAAGTAAATGACCAAAGTATAAAAAGTCCTCAGACATCCTATATCGTTCATTATTTGCTAATCTTGCAAGTCCAAAATCAATAAGACAAACAGCATCTTCATTGATAATAACATTTGGCACCCTTATATCTCTGTGTACAATATTCCTCTCATGCAAATACTTTATTATATCTATAAGCTTTATTCCTATTTTATAAATTTCATCTGAGGTAAAAATATGATTATCTCCAAAAATCATATCTTCTATTGTCTTTCCACTCTTATATTCCAAAATATAAGCATACATATTATCATCTTTTATTGTGTTAACCAGCTTAGGAATTGATGGATGATCAATATTGGAAAGTATTTTTTCCTCAAATATGATTTTCTCGCCACTTTTCTTAATGGTTTTAGGCTTAATCTCTTTTATGATATATTGTTTTCCATCTAAATCAACTAAATAACATATCCCAAACCTACCTTCCCCCATTAACCTTATGACCTTATATCCACCAAGTAAATGACCTGGTGGATATATCTTTCTTCTCCAGAATGGTATTATGACCATGAGCTCTTATACCTTTTTTTATAATGTTTTTCATTTGAATAATGATGTTGATGAGAACAATGGTTATCATGCGAATTATGGTTATTATTGGAGTGATGGTTATCATGTCTCTTTCTTGAACTAGAAAAGGAACCAAGCATCCTTAATATGCGCCCCAAGAGTCCTTTTCTCTTATAATAATCACTCCCCATATGTTTATCTCCATAATGTCTTTTTTCTGATGATCTTGAAAATAACCCCATTTAATACACCTCATTTTAAGTTGTTTTTTACCAATATAAACTTAATAAATTGTCAATTGAAAATGCAATTTATATACCAATAATATGTCATAAATTCATATTTGTCAACAGTTTACAAAATAAAATAACAATCGAATTTTATTATCAATTGATAATAAAATATAAATGATAACCTCTTTTATAATAAACAATATATTCTTAAGGATTTACCATTACCTAGTGTTTAATATTTTTCCTTATAAATTCCATAAATATTTCAAGATTAACTATTCTTACATCAGGATTTTGCTTTAATTTAGTTACAACTGCCTCAAGATTTCCAACACATTTGCTCCAAATTAACTCTACGCAAGACGCTATAGGTTTATTATTAGACTAATTGATGACGATAATTTTTTAATTCTAGGTGTTGACGCAAAAGAACTTAAAGTTGTTAAATTATATGACCAATCTACCGCAACTATGCTTACACCATACTTTCAAGCTATACTTACATTATTAAACTGATCTAACCCCAACCTATATAAATAGGGTTATCTTTCATAGACAAAAATATCTTATCTCTGAAAGTTGTTTTATCTATACTATATCCATAAAATATGAGAGTCTTTGTCACTATTGCATAATCTCTTAGTGTAACAGCTTTGCTTTGAGAAAGCTGAATTGCTGTTGAGTTATTTAAGCCCTTATTCCACAAATTGTCACAGTCCCAGCTTTCATCTATATTTCGACAATCCCCTTTAATTTTTGCTATTCCGTTATGTCTTACCTTTGATTCTATAGCTTCATCAACAACTATGGCTTTATTTAAAAAAGCAATAAAACTAACATGAAAAGCCGCTGAACTTTTGTCATCAGCAGCTTTTTTCCAATCACTCCATTTTACATTAAAAGATTCTCCATTCTCTTTTCAATATTGATAAATTTTTTTTAAAAAGCTTATTCTTTCGTTATTATAAAAAGATTTCGCAGTACTCTCATCAAAGTCTGCTAATGCTACTTGCCTTTTTATAATATCATCGTCACCAATTTCCCTATAGTTTTTGATCATATCATACATGATCATAAAAGTATTAGTTCTTCCTATACCATGTTTACAATGAAAATGTAACCAAGAATTTTTAGGCTGGGATTTTACTGATTCTACAAAGTAATCACCCATATCATCAGAAGGTATTCCACCATCCCTAACGGTTATCCGGTTATAAGATAAATCCTTAGATTCAACAAGTGCCTTTTCATCTTGAACTTTTGTTGGAATTATAGTTTCTTTGGGCTTATTATAAAAGGTTATAGGCACACTACCTCGCTACTTAAAGAAAGATAGTTATTTTTCTTTAATTTTTAGTGAGTTCAATATTAAAAATAGCTACTTTACTGTACCTATGTCTCCTGCTTATAAAAAAGGAGTATGGGAAAATTATGATTAAGGATCCTGACAACCTTGAAGGTAAGAAAATTAAAGAAGTGAGAATATTACCTAAACATTCTGCAAGGTTCTTTGAGATTCAATACATTTATGAATGTACTGAAACCCAAATAGATTTAGACCAAACTCATGCACTTACTATTGATTTAGGTGTTAATAATCTTTCTACTTATTTTACCAATAAAGGTAATAGCTTCATTCCATATTATAAAAATTATCATTTGTTTTTAATTATACTTATGTTTTCAACTAAATAATTTTATTTATTTATTTCAACTTTAATGATATAATTAAACTATAATATACAAGGAGGTTTCTTCTCTATGGATTACTTAGGGCTAAAAGAACACGCCACTATCTTCAACGATATTGAGGGTTTGGGATTCATTGAAAATGAAATAGTAAAAAAGAATATAAAAAATAAAGAAAGTAATCTAACTAAAGAAGTAAAGAAGACTACAAAAAAAGAAATTCTTGATAGCTTAAACAGTTTGCTCAATAGTTTTGATTTCATAAAAGAAACTATGCAGAAACATATAATAGCAGATGATACTGACTTTGTTTTGCAGCAGCACCTATTCTTAAGCAATGGATATATAGTCATTGATATAGAAGATAACATATTAAAAGTTGTTAACTATGAGAAGCAAGTATTCATAATAGATATGGATAAAATAAGTAAGCATATCTATTCTGTAATTATAGAAGCTCACTCTCCAAGAAAGATATTGGTTGATAATAGATCTATTTTTACAAGCAAATATTTAGAGGGGCTAAGTATCAACTCCCCTTATGATATTAGTCATATTGTAAAAATGTTTTATAAGGATAAATTCTCTGATTTAAAAGAACTTATAAAGCTATTCACCAAGGAAATAGTTGATGATAAAAATCTGCTTTTATATAATTTATTTCAAATTAAAACTAGCTTAAACGATATTCTCTCTAACTACAGCTTAATGACATTAATAAATAAAGAGATGGAATTTATATCTGTTATGTGCAAAATAGAATCAGTGGGACTCCCCTTCTCTAAAGAAGCTTATGAGGAATTTCAAAAAGGAATGCTGGAAGGTTACGAAAGCACTGCACTAGAACTTAAAAAGACTTATGATGCAGACTTTAGAGGAAAGTTAGATAATAAGGATGAGTTTCTTGATCTTCTTATTGAGAAAAAGATATATTCTGCTAATAAAGATTTTTGGATTCCAGAAGAAAATGAAAATCTACATGGCTTTTTAGTGTCAAAAGCCTTAGTTGAAAAATATAAGGATATCACTCTTGATGCACCAGATGATAGATTGTTTTTAAAATATGATTTCTATGATGATTATGGAAATGTAAAAAGCAACTTTGAAGCAGATGGATTTTATATAACCTGTAAGGAAGGCAAAAGTATTGTTGCAGGAACCTTCGTTGATTTGTACCTTAGGATTTTTGTAAGCCTTACTAACTTAGAATATGTAGTAACCTCAATGAATGAAAATAAATTTACTGAAGAATTGGCGAATGGAGCATTTAAGTTTATCTCCCCTGCCTCATGTTTCAATGCGAAAAACTTCTTGAGGGCTTATATAGAAGGTTGTTTTGAAACTCTTGAATTAAAGGAATACTTCTTTGAAAAATTAGATACTAAATTTGAAGAGGAAGGCCTTGCTAATCTTCAATCCATATTTGATTCAAGTACCAATAAAATTATTAAGTTTATAAAGAAATTTTATAGGGATCAGAGCAGAGATAAAAGATTCTGTTTTACTGAAGAAAGTTCCCTACATCAATATATTAAAATGACAGAGGCTGATATATTTAAAACTGCAGTAATAGATGTAAATGGGGCGGTAACTGCCTTCAATAGCAGTAATAAATATAAAATTCATATTGTAGGAATTCAAGAAAATAAAATAATATTAGAGTGTGACAATAATGCACTTAATATAGCTGTAGATATTCTTAATAGGAAGCTGCCGAAGGCCTTTGATTCTTATGTAAGAAAAGTACAGGCAGTTTGTAATGTAGTATCTAGCAATAAGCTAAAGGCATAAAAATTATGCTATAATAAAGATAAAGAGCTGTTAAACTCAGATTAGTTTAAAATACGGTTTAACGTTTGCATCTAGGATAACACCTTTGCAGGGGTGTTATTCTATTTTTATGCAAAATCCATGCTTAGATAATTTATAAAAACCGCTAAATTTATATAGAAATAAAGCCCTAGAGCTTAAAATCTAGGGTTGATTACCTTCAACATTCTTTATAGCAAGTCTCATTTTTTCCCTAAGCCAATCCGTTTTATCTAAGTAATTATTTAATCTCACCACTATATCAAATCTTTCGATATCCTCCTTACTTTTAAAGCAAAAATCAAAATCCGCTCTAGCACACATAAAAATCCATTCTGTTCTATTCTTTATGCCAGTTTTTCTATCGAAAGTATTTAATAAGTATTCATGTATCCATGCAAAATGAGTATTGAATATTTTTATTTTTACTTTTTTACTTTTAGTAAGTAATTCATAGGATTCTTTCATCTGGCATTTTACACATATAATCTTGTTAAAGTCGTTAATGCTGAAAGTTCGGTTAAACTCGGACAAAGTACAATCGCATATTGCACAATGTTCTTCTGCTATTTTTGAATCATTATAATCTACGACCTTCTCTAACTCCATTAACCGCCTCCCCCTTTTCTCTATTTCCAATATATGTAAATCATACACCCGTATAGGTGCTCTTGTCAATTTTGCATAGCACCCATATAGGTGCTATGCATATAATTATTTTGATAAGCCACACCCTATTGTTACCCTGTTATTACCATGGTATTGCCATTGTTACAACAGGATAATAACGTAATAAATATATTAGCAATAAAAAGTACCCTTGAAGTTTCATCCTCAAGGGTACTTTACTAAAAAACTAGTGACACTTGTAAATTTTAATACGTTCTATTAATCATAAAATCTTCAAGAGCTGATCCTACGATATTCAATGTTTGTCCACCCCAACTGTTGGCAGTATTATAGTTATAAACTAAAGCACCTTTAGTTCCTTTGACTGTTGAATACACTATAGTATTTATAGGAGTATTCATATCAGTGTTTACAACTGCTTGCCATGTTGAGTGACTTGCATCAATATCCTGTATCTTAGTGAAGCTTACAGTTTTGTTATTTAGTGTTGAGCTATCAGAGAAATCTGCAGTTACTGTATCTGCTACTCCAACTACATCAACGAGGAATGTTACATTGTAACCTGCTTTAACCCCTACTGGCATCTTAGTAATATCCATTGGATAAGTGTACGTGCTTGGTGGATTTACCATAGATGATATTCTGTAGTTAGTTAGCATCAGGTCATTAACTGTAAGTACTGTAGATACTTGGTTATCAGTTTCAATACTTTCAACTATCTGTAAGTTATCATCAGCAAAAGCCCTAAGTGTTACTCCTCCAGTAATTTGTGGAGTATATGCTATTGTGTAAGTTGTTGTTATCCCTATATTTAAGCTTGTTATAGCTACAGATGACTTTCTTACACCATTTTCATATAAACCTAAGTTAAATGCTCCTAAGTTTACATCTCCATCATTGGTAAGACTTATTTTTACGTTATAAGCTACTCCCTTTGATAAGACAGTTTGAGCAACTCCATTACTGTCTTGAACGCTTATTGAAACTGCTTTTACATTCACTTTATTTACAGTAGTTGAGGCATTAACCTGATTATCTGTTTCATCAGTTTCATCTAATACATTAGTGTCATCAGCAAAACCAATGAATGTTCTAACTCCCCTATTCTGAGCAGTGAATGTTATATTAACTGTGGTTGAAGCTCCTTTTGCAAGAGTTAAACTTGTTGTTCCAACCTTAACCGCTCCTGTTAGAGTATTTGAACTATTATCATATAATCCAACGTTAAATGCGCTTAGATCTTTGTCTCCATCATTTGTAACATTTATTGCTGCTTTATATTGTAATCCTTGTGTCATTGAAGTTACTGCTACATTATTTGTATCTAGCAGCTGGATTGAAACTGCTTTTACATTAAGTCTATTACTGATTAAATCTTTACTCACTGTATTATCAGTTTCATCACTTTCATCAATGATGTTAGAATCATCAACCTTTCCCATAAATGTTCTGGTTCCCCTATTGCTTGCAGTAAATGTTATATATACAGTTTTAGAATTTGAGCCAGCCGTATGGACTAAACTTGCTACAGTTGATGTCGATAACTTAGTTCCATTTTCATATAAACCTACAACAAAGTTTGTTAAATCAGTATCTCCATCATTTAAGATAGATACTTTTGCCCTGTATTGCTTTCCTTGTTGCAATTCAGTTTTTGATATATCATCAGCAGTTCCTACTACATCTATTGAAACTGCCTTAAGATTTACTTTAACTGAGGTTTCTGTTACTGAAACAGTGTTATCACTCTCATTTGTTTCAGATACAGCGTTATCAAAGTCGGCCATTGATGTGAAAGTTCTGCTTCCGTTACTTGTTTCTGTGAATGTTATATATACTGTGGTTGAAGTTCCTGCTGCTAAATTTGTAACGGTAGTTGTATTACTTAATAAAGTTCCATTTTCTTTTAAATCAACTTTAAAGCTTGATATAGTAGTATTTCCAGTATTGTTTAGAACAACTTTTGCTCTATACTGTTTATTCATTTGTAGTGTTGCAACTGGATTAGTATCAGCTACATTTACTATATCAATTGATGTTGCTTTTATATTCTGATCTAAAATACTTACATCTTTAATGCAGTAATCTGACCATAAAGCTGGACTTAGAGCATTTCCTGTATCCTTAACCCTCAATCTCACCTTGTAAGCACCTGGAGTATTAAATGATGAAGGTGGTGTGCTAGCTGCAGTTGACCATGTTGTGCCTCCATCTGAACTGTAACTCCACTCCCATGTAGTAAGTGCATCCCATGAATCGTTAGGAGTTGAGGAATCTGTATAAGTTAAAGTTTGTGCAAATAATTGAGGATTTGGAGTAACTGTAAAGTTTGCAGTTGGTTTTGTGTTGTAAGGCAATATTGTTATTGTCTTAATGCACATATCACTCCATAGCCCCGGACTTAGAGAATTACCACTTCCGAGTACTCTTTCTCTTATTGTCCAATCACCTGTAGTTAAGCTACTCGGTGGGGTTGCAGCTGTATTCCATGTAACTCCATCCTTAGACCAAGACCATTCTCTTTGCACTATAGTTTCCCAAGTATCATTTACGTGGGAATTATCAGTATAAGTTAAGGCTTGTCCTGTTAACTGAGGATTTGGAGCAACTGTAAAATCGGCAGTCGGCTTTACGCTATATGGTAATACAGTTATGTCTTGATAAGCGTAACCAGAATAAGCACCATTAACATCTCTAACTCTTAGTCTTATTCTATATTTAGTTAAAACTGTTACTGTAAATGAACTCTGTGGTGAACTTCCTGTACTTACCCACTTTACGCTAGCATCATTTGTATCAAAGTTTCCTGAGCTATCTGCTTGTTGATACCACCAAAAGTTTGTTAATGCATCCCCATCTGGATCAGAAGATGTATTATTATAAGTTATAGGTTGTGTACTTAGTTGAGGATTTGGTGTTAAAGTAAAACTAGCTATCGGTGGTCGGTTATTCACTAGAGGTAGAGTTATTTTTTTAGCATTATCATTTTCATTTGTCTCTGGAATAAAATTAGCATAATCCGCATATGCAAGTGGTGATTCTGATGTTTTTGTGGTATTTGCCACAAATGCTGAAGAATACAATGTTATCGGATTATTTTGACCAATTATATTACCTGAGTAAGTTATAATTTCATATCCCATTGAGCCAAAGTCATAAAGAATATCAAAAGGTAATTTAATATCAGGTAGTTCAGTGT
The DNA here is from genome assembly GCF_001623875.1 of Clostridium magnum DSM 2767. Lineage (GTDB taxonomy): Bacteria > Bacillota > Clostridia > Clostridiales > Clostridiaceae > Clostridium_AM > Clostridium_AM magnum. Next base: position 720,158 of record NZ_LWAE01000003.1, read on the forward strand.
TTCTTAGAACTATTTTTATTTTATAAGAATCTCCGTAAGCCATTTTAGTTACTGGTAAATTGTCGGAAGCTCCTACAACTTCTATCGAATCCATTTTAATATTCATTGGCTGTGGGTTGTTTTGAACTATAACTGTTCTCTGAAGCCAATCTGATGTTAAGCTATCATTAATATCAGGATTGTTACCTTTATCAGTTACCTTTAATCTTATATCATAAGCGCCTTCTGTAGCAAAACTTGCAGGTTTTCCAGAAGTCCATGTACTGCTTGTGTGGTTTTTCCACTCCCATGTATAAGTTGTTATGCTATCCCAACTATCTCCCGCCTCTGACATATTTGTATTTAGATAAGATATTGCATCCCCTGTTTTCATAGGTTGTGCATTTCCTATTTCAAAATATGCTACAGGCATATGGTTTAATGGATAAACCTTAACTGTTTGATAAGCAGTAGATGTAAAAGGCCCCGAATAAGGTGGATTTCCAGTATCCTTTACTGTTAGCCTTATTTTATAAGTTCCTGGGGTATTAAATGATGTTATCGAGGAAGCATTTGTATAAGTAGCTCCTCCATCAGTGCTGTACGCCCAAGTTTCAGTTATACTATCCCAAGGATCTGGATCATAACTTGTATCTTTTATCATTACATTTCTTCCATAGCTATCAACTAATGATTGTAAGGAAGGCTCCGCTGCACCTGTGCCCACAAATACTTGACTCTTACATGTAAATTGTGCAACAGGTGGATTATCTATAGCTTGTTCTGTCCCTGAGTAATCTACTGTAACTGTCCAATCTGTATAGTTGTTATAACTTGTAGTAGTTCCAGTAGTTTTACTTACAACACCTTGATATTTTGCTATTCCGCTATAATCCTTGATGTAGTCTGGTAAACTAACAGTAGCCCCATAATCAGCTTGATATTGATATTTAGTAACTGATCTTTCATAGGTTAGCCACACACCTCTTCTATAAAGATTAGTATTACCACCTGATCCTGCATCAGAAGTCCATGTTGTACGGTTTACGTCTGGTGCATATATAACATAAGGATCATCCCAACCTATATCTATCAAAGTCCAGCCACTTCCACTCGGTCCGTAGTAATCAACTGGTCTTCTTGGTGAAGCATCAGAATATGATTCTGCCCCTCCATAGTAAGTGCTGGAGTTGTTGGACATCCATCCTAAAGTAGAGTGATTGTATGGGTCATACATACTATATCTTCCTAAGCTTGTATTCTGATCAGTCTCTACCCTTGAATTAATTGCATATGGTGTACTTAATAATGGTAGAGTAGCAACTACATTTTTTCCAGAAGCAGTATCAAAGTAATTTTTAACAACACTACTCGGATAACTCCAATCAGATAACTGTGCATAATAAACATTCGGATCACTTTGTGCATTACCAGATAAGTAAATGCTTCTTCCTGTCACCCAATTAGGTGTCCAAGTGGTTGATACTCTAGGTATTGTTCCTGTATATCCAAGTTCATTTACATTATAGCTACTTGCAAAGTTAGAATCATTATTCGTAGCAAATGTTCCTGTTGACTGTTTAGTGAAGCTCTGCTGCATCATAATAGGTTTCCCATTGTGAGTTATCATTCCACCGCTTGGGGTAAACTTCATTTTTGGTGCAGTTAGTGTGGTACTCAAATAGCCCGTTTCACTATATGCCATTGAGTTACTTATTCCATATGAACTGATTTCGGGTAATTCAGCAAAATCATAGGTTACTTCTTGTCCATATGATATGAATAAAGTTGGACTACTTCCCTCTTCTAACTTCAGACAATTCAGATTTACAGTAGGAACATCTTTCCTTACAAAACCTGCACATAATCCTCCGTCAGCACCTGTTGTAAATGTTAAACTTTGTCTTGTCCACGCTGAAGCCATACCATAACTTACAGGAGCATGCAGATTGGCTGCATTGTATCCATCATTAATAAAAACATTTAGAGGATTACTGCTTGAGCCACTTGGAACTTGGTAATAGAAAGATAGTGTATAATTTGTATTAGCTTTTAATCCTTTCATTACTAAACCTGTTCCAGAGTTATTGGAAGCCCCAACATTACCACTCATAGATAAATAACCATTGTCATTGTATCCCCCGCTGGTATAAGAAGCTAATCTCGTAGCATAACCACCTCTATAGAAATCATTAAATTGGTAATCTGCACCGTAAAAATTTGTTATTGTGTTTATTTCGTCTTGATTAAGTGCCCTGTTCCAAACACATAACTCATCAATAAAACCACCCTTGTATCTATATGACGTATCAGTAGAATTAATATTTAAATTACCACTAAAGTAAATTAGTGAATCTAAACTACTACTTCCAAGAACATAGCTATTTGTTTGCTTCGTTCCATTTACATAAAGCTCAGTAGCAGCGGAGTTATTCTTGTGCAAAGTCATAAGAATATGGGTATAATATGATGTAGATAAAGGTACGTTAGTCCCATATACCTCTGCATTTCCAGTATTCAACCCAAACTTATTTCCATATTGATATAAATTGATCCTTGGACCACCATTAATAGTAATCGGCATTTGGTTAGCACTAGGGTTATCAGTTTTCAAGTAAAATCCTATTGTCATTGTATCCTGTGAGCCATCAAATCCCATACTGCTTAATGGTATAGGTATACTTCCATTATTAAAATTAAGCTGACCTGCATTCTCGGCTACTTTAATCTGTGCATTGTTATTATCTACTAGTGTTCCATTAAGAGAATAACTCTGGTCATTTATATAATTAATAATTTTAGTATTATCAATTCCATCAAACCCAAACTTTCCAACCAAGCCATTTAGGTAAGTATAGTTACTGCCAGTAAATATACTATTGGTCGGATCAATTAAATTATCATTTACATGAACACTATATGTTTTAGTTTGGGTAACATCCTTTGACTTTTGGGCTACAACTGTCGCTGCAGCCTCAACTGGTGAACCTCTTATAGCATTAATACTAAATAAGATTAAAACTATAATATAGCAGAACATTTTTATCCGTTTTTTCCTTATCACAACGCTATCACCTCCTTAAAAAAACGTAACATCTAGTTTTCTGGTAAAATACGAGTCCCTATCGCATATATAGTATTGGTATTTGTTTTAGCATCATAATATATAAAACAATTAGAATAGTTGTAACACATGCCAGAAAAAATCCCATAAGTTCTGTAAATGTCGGCGGTACTATTTGTAGCATAAGTGTATTTTCTAACTATTGTATTTTGGCTTTCTGTTCCTAGTTCTAAATACTTAGTAGAATTAACTTTACTAATTGCTTCTTCTGTAGACAACTTACCTGTAGCGTATTGAAAAAGTATATAGTTTAATTGGTCATATATTGGTTGATACCATTGACAAGCTGCCTCTGGTGAATCTGCATAGCGGTTTAATCTGTATTTTAACTCGTTATTCCATCCACTTTGATAAGGTATTACCGCTTCATTTATACCGTCTATCAAGTTATTAATAGGATTATACTTAACAACTGAATAACCACCAAGCATTGTAATCTTATTTATTGATGCTAATTTCCCTTGTATTATATCCTTTTGCTCTTGTGAATTACTATCATTTACTAAGAACATAGGTGCATTATTTAAAGCTGCTAATGCTGAGCCTGACAATGCATCCGGGAAGTTTTGTCCTGAAGCCATATATGTGTTTGCAAAGTTCAAAGAATCTTTAAATTCATTTATTACAGCAGCATTGGTGCTATATCTACTATTCCCTGCTAATCTTTTAGCATTGGGAAGTTGACTTAATATATCATCAGAAACAACTGCACTGCCACCTACTACATAAGACTTGGTAACGTTTTTATCCTTTATATAAGAACTTGTGCTATCAGGCAAAGTATTTGGTAGTGATAATAATATAGGCATTCCTTTAATTCCCGCAATTGGTGCTATAGAAAGTGCATCTGGAAAGTTCTCTCCGTTTGCAATAACTACTCCATTGTTAGCTCCTAAGTATTCTGCTACCTGTTTAGATGTTTCATATCTATTGTTTCCACCAAACCTAGTTATTGCAGTAAGAGGTTCATCACAATACGCTCTAAAAACATTTTCACAATCTTCACTAACTGAGCCTTTTCCACCTACTATAAAAACATGCTTTAAACCAAGCTTTGCAAGCTCTAGCTCATTATTACCTGATATTCCATTTTTGCCAACTAACATTATTGGTGCATTGTATTTTCTAGCTAAAGGAACTGCACATAAGGCATCAGGGAAATTCTCTCCACTAGCAACAACAAGACAGTCTGTATTAGTCCAGCCAGTATTTAATATTTTTCGGGCGGTGTCGTATCTATCCCCTCCCCAAATTCTCTTCATATCTATTGTAGAAGCATGAGCCTTAGTTGCATACATTCCTAAAGCCAATATTGAAGTCATGAGGGATAATACCATTTTTCTTCTAAACATAACAATCTCTCCTATCTTTACTTTAATATCCTGTTCACTTTTGATATGTAGCTTCCGAAATCTTTATATATAGAGAAATTTCTAAATGGTGTCATTCCTTAACTTCATTTTCCCTCTTTTTAATTTTCTCTATCATTAATTATATTTATATTATACAATAAATTTATTGTTTTTGTCAAACTGTGTTATTTTATAAGCATGTAATTTAAATATAATTTCTATTAAAATAGCGGTTTTTAAGGATATTTTAATCACTAATTTCCATAAGTAACAGAAAATTAATAGACCTCATCAAAATGCCACCGAACACTTATTGATATTAATTGAATTTTAGTAAACATGGTAAACCCATTGTAGATATTATGTTTTTAAAGTAAACCTAGTTAAAGTAATTTCAGCTTCTATTAGTTTATCAAAAAACAATAAAAAGGCTCTGATTCAAGTGGAATCAAAGCCCTTATATCCGCTCTATTTCTATATTCTATTTTTTTATTAATTATCTAAATTTTCATCATCGATTGCTGTAGCATCATTATCAGATGCTTTAGCATTCTCTATATCGAGTTCATCTGCATATATCTCTTTTGCTCTTTCCCAGTTTTCTAGATCAATACAATATCCCAATCTTAATAAGAAATCCTGTCTTTCAATTTCGCCCTCTTTAGGCCTTTTCTTACCTCGCTTATCTGGATCTTTGCTATTACCTGTTAGATTTTGAATTTGTTCGTTAATATCTATCTTTTCAGCTCTTAAACTTACCATAGTGTCCATTATTCTAATATTTACTTCATCATCTTTAATTCTATCTGATTGCCTATCTCTTACCTCTTTTGGAGTATATGAAAGCTTTGGATTCTTCTTCTTTTCTTCTGATATTTCTTCATTTACTAATCTTTTAATAGCTGCTCTACGCTGAGTTAAGTCTTTCTTTAACTCTTTAATCTCTTGGTCAATTTCTGTATTTCTATCTAAAAGCTCTGGTATACCTTCAATAACCTCAAATTTATCATTTAATATTTTAAGTTTATTATATAATGTAGTTGGTATATATACTATTTCATAAAGGTCATGAATGTCTACTCCTATGATTTTCTCAAGTTGTAAAGCTAAAAACACGTTTGGCGTATTATTGTTTCTCTCTAAGCTTCCGTATCTCTGTTCTGTGAAGTCAAGCACATCTGCCATAACTTTTGGCTCAATATCTTTGGCCATTCTTGCATTTTTAACCTTACTTATCATAATTGGCTGTATTGGGCTTTCAGCACCCCTTTTCTTTGCATACAGCATCTTCATGATTTTGAAATCAGGATCAAGATTCTCAATGATGTCCTCGTCAAACTCAACTATGTTGCAATTAAAGCATTTATATCCTGCCATCTTCTCTATATCAGAAACACCATTCCAATCTTCATTATAATAATCGTATAGACCATAAGACATATACTCTCCACATTTCTTGCACTTTCTCTCTTCCATACCCTATATCCCTTCCTATTTCTTTATATCTGATGTTTATTTATATTAATCTTTAATTTTTATAATAATAATAATAATATAGACCACAATAGATGTTATAATAATATTATAACATCTATTGTGGTTTTAAACAATAATTATGTTTTTTTCTTCCTATGCAATTTATAAAAATACTACATAGTTAAAAATATTAAATGTATTTATTTATTCACTCATTATAATATTGGAGATTCTAAGTTGTGCCCGCTTAAATCTAACTCTTCCATATTTTTAATTTCAAGAGCAGTATCATAATCCATAGTTATACGTGATTTTGATTTAAAGTTTGTTAGCTTTACTGTAGACCCTTCAATGCAGGTAATCGTGAAGTCTTTTCTTTCTGAAGGAATGTAGATTACATCCCCAAGGTTTATTTTTTTACCCATTTGTCTACCCCTTTAACTTCGAAATCTAAATCTAAGTCAAAGTATATTTCTTTTGATTCAGTATTAGATTTCGCAATTTCATCATTTTTATTAATCACTTCTATATTATTATTAATTTCTTCTATGATTGTTTTTTCAGAAACAGAAAGTATGTCCTCTATGCTTTCATCAAGGTTTATTTTTTCATCATTCAATTCTACCTTCTCAGACTTCTCATTATCCTCCTTTTCCTTAACAGTAAGCTTCTCTGCCGCCACAGGGATACTGATATTTTCCTCTGCACCTTCAAGCTCCATACTATCTATATCAAAGGTATCAATATCTGAAGCCCCCTGTACTTGAATATTTATATTTGTTCCTGCCTCTATTGGTTCCGAAGTAGCAAAACCTATATCCGGCCCATCTATATTTACCATTGTTTCAGCTTTAATTTTATCAATATCATCAAAGGTAGGTGCAAAATCTAAGTCTAAGTCTATTTTTTCCCTGTCCTCTGAACTAGCTCCAATCTTGATTTCAACCTCTGGTATCTCTAGTTCACTTGGAATAGTATCGATATCAACTTTTTCTTCTATTGGCTCAAATCCACTTACAGTAGTTGTTGATACTGAGCCCTCTTTAATTGGAAAGTCGGCAGTTGTTTCAACCCTTTTCTGAGCAACTTCTTTTTTAACTTTCTCTCTAGCAGCATATTCAGCTATACTTTCCCTATTAAACTGCTGAAAATCAAATTCTCCTATTTCAATTTTGCTATTTTCATCAATTTTCAAGAAGTCCGTTAAGCCCTTCCCTACCTGTTGTCTGCCTTTGCTGTCAGTATAACAGTAGAAAGCTTGCTTAAAGTTCATATCATTTATATCCTGTTCCGTAACTCTTGACTTCTCTGCTAAAGTACCCTGTTTACTTTCACTATAGCTTGGTTTTGAAGTCATTAAAGCACTTTGGCTGACACCTGTTTTCATTTCAAATGCTTCTTCTATTCCAAAGAACTTTGACCAATATTCTCTATCCTCAACGTTGCTCTTAGGTAGAAGTATCTTAGTTGCAGTATTCGTAAATATTGTTTCCCTAAATACATCTGATACTTCTTTAAGCTGAGCCATGTTCTGTATAGCCACACAGACTGATGTACGGTATTTACGTGCAAAAGTAAAGAAAACTTTCGTTGAGTCGTTGACATAGAAGGGGAATTCATCAATGATTAAATAATGCGGAACTTCTGGATTCTCATCCTCTGAATACCTTGATAATACTACGTTCTGCATACTTAAAATGAACATGAGGGCAAACGCTTTACCTAGTCTTTCCCCTAAATCATTCTGTCTTGTAGCTATTGCTATACACTCACCTTTTTCAAGGACTTCTGCTAAGTCTAAGCTATCTTTTCTGTCGCAAAGAATATACTTAATTTCCTCTCTACCAAGGAAGTTGTCTAATTGATTAATTATACCACCGATTGCTTCCTCTGTTTTCTTACGCTGAGAACCTATTGTAGCTCCAGCTATAGGTCTTCCCTTATCATCCATCTCTGGAGGGAAGAAACTTGATTCAAAGTAGCTTATAACAGAACTCCATCTTTTCTTAAGTGTCTCATCCTTTTTCATTTCATTTACTATAGGTACTACTAAGTTAAAATTATTTAGTATATCTAATATATCCTGCAGCGTTGGATTAATGCCCTTTAGCCTTGGATACATAACTTTTATTAAAATAGTAATATTTCTTACAGCTCTTACGGAAGCATTAGTGAAATAAGGATTACTGTCTTGTCCATTAGTTTGTTCCATAGATACCAATATACTTGATATAATATCCCCTGTTTTCTCAGGTGAATCTCCCAAAAGTGGATTGAATCTTGCAATCCCACCTTTTCTGATTTCCTCCATTACAGGATCAATTTTGTATACCTTAACACAATATTCTTTTGCTATCTTTAGCGTATCCTTTGGTAAACCTCCATCTGGAGCTACAACGGTTACACCTAATCCTTTGTAAATTATCTCCCCTGCCCCCTTTTCATGAGCGGTTACTTGATAAGTAAAACCATCTTGTAACGGAGGGAAAGATAGAATTAATTCGTCACCTTCTTCTATGTCAGGAGCAGATGTTACTACCTCATCAAGTTCATTTCTAACTTCTAATCCAAGGCCTCCTTGGATATTTGGGTTGATGCTAATAGGCTTTAAGCCTTCTTTTATTACAATCTCTGTAGGAACTTCACTTCCCTTGAATTTAATTTCTTTCTCTGCAAATTCCATACCATGTTCAAAGATTGTAACTTTTATTACGGAGTTTGAATCATTTTTAGGCTTTTTAAAAGCTACAGTTCCTTCTGTAACTACTTTATCTACTAGCAATAACTCCTTATCTCTAGTGCCTATTATAAACCTCTTAAATTTCTCTTTAAACTCATTCTCTTTTCCTTGTACTGGCTTTATTAAATCCATAGTAAAATTCTTAGCGAAATATGTGTTTGTAATTGGTGCTCCCAAGTATGCTATGCCTTCCTTAAGGGCTTCAAATGCTAATTTCTTTTCCATCTCCCTTAAATAACCCTTCATATGGAACAGTTGTCCTAAGTATGGACGAATGTAAGTAGCAGTTTTACCAGAACCTGTACCACCTTGTAAGAAAAAGTGCTCATAGGCAGTTTTTTCAGGTACAATACAATCCTCCCCTGTTTGAAGGTCCTCACAGATTTTAATATCTATTGTAGTATCATCCATCTTGTGAACATTAGGAATTAAAAATTCTGCTTCATATTCTATTAGATCCTTCTTAATCTGCCTATCCATGATTACTTTAAATGTTAGAGTTATTATTGGTAATACTATAGCACATGGTATAAACAATGAAACCATTCTAATATTACCTTCTAATAAGGAACTTGGAATAACTTCTATGTTCTTAATGCTTCTTAGCATACCTACAAAGCTTGTATTTGCAATTTGAACTATATAAGCTAAAGTTACACAAGATGTAGTAACTATAACTAAGAAAAACTGCTGAACTCTTCGTGAAGGTTTCTTAAAGTATTCACCAGCCATTGTAGTATAGAAAGTAAAAGTTGGAAGTAAGATAAAAATTGTATAAAAAAATGAACTATGTTTTGTTTTTAGAATAGGATACCATAAAATTTGTACAACCCCATAAATACAGTACATAGCCACCAATAAACTAAGTGAATAACATATAGCCCCTGCAATATCTACTCTCTTTCCATGATTCTTGTCAACAACCTTCTGAAACATATCCTTAGAGGCTTTCATAATATGATTCATAAATTGCAACCTCTCTTCCTTTGTAAGATACTTGTATTATTGCTGCTAAAACTTATTATATCTACTGCAAACAGAGATTTTATCAAGACTTGTCCTCCTCATTCATATTTTTCAGTTTCATCTGAATAGAGCAATTCCTCTCCTCCTTCCTCTACAGGAGGAGAGGAATTGCTCTTTTAGCGTAAGCTAAACAGCTACTATTCCTTTCCTAAACTTATAGGGAACTAAATCTCCAATTTTAATTGACTTATTGTTTTCTTTTAACATAACTCTTGCACCCTTATTATGAGTACCTTTAACTGCATAAATTCTATTCTGATATTTTACTAAATCATTTGGTTGATAAAAGTATCTCTCTTTTCTTATAGTTCTTTTACCCTTAGATAATTTTTCTCCACGATACTTGTGTAAGTTTTCAGAGTTTAAGTTTTTGTTACGTGTTCTGCGACCACTAAAGAGGTCTTGACCACTTGCTTTATTATTAGTACGTAAGTCTATATATTTTGCATCATAAAACTTTTCGAGAGAACGATTATTGCGTCTTATTTGCTCAAAATATATAGGCGTTACTCTATCATGAGTATTGCCTTCTGCTATACAAAAGGCATCATTATAATGTGTTTTTTCTAGATTTAGAACTATTCTCTTAGATTTTGTATCATAACCATAAGTGTGTTCACAGCCTAATATATTTTTAAGTTTCCATCTAACTGAAGACATAAATGTTGCTTCTTTTAAACTTTTCAAGTTAGGTTTCCAACCATAAAGAACTTGTCCCTCTTTATGGTTCTTAGGTGTATGACACTTAATGCATAGACTAATTAAGTTGCCAGGTCTATTAGACCTATCACCTTTATAAAAACCTATATGATGCACTTGAAGTGGCAAATCATCTCTACCACAAAGCTTACAGGTGTGGTCATCTCTATGAAAAATGTATTCCCTTAAATTATAGAACCCTTTTTGTTCACCATTTTGATATTCCTCCCCTTCAATATTAGGATTTTTAATTTTTTGAATATCAAAATTAGCAACTTCTACAACTATTTTAGTTATAGGCAGTATTTTCTTTAAATTATCTATAAATCTTAAATGACTATCTAATTTATACTGTATTGATGGTGCAAACCATCCATCAGAACGCTTTCTATTATCAAAGCGTGGTTTTCTATATCGAAGCCTACTTCTTCTCTGTTTACGATACATAGAACGTTCTTTAAGGCGTTCTGACATACCTTTTAGTAGTGTTACCTCACCACAAATTAGTTCTTTAGTATCTGTAACAGCAGAAAATCCAATGTAAGTGTAACCACTATCAATTCCAAGGGTTACTGGTTGTGTGTAATTACTTGTGTCGTAAAGTAGTTTAATTGTAAATGGTTTAGTATTTACCACTTTAGCCTGTTTGTTTTTAAGTAGAATCCTAACTTTTGCATACCTTTTGGTAGGCATAAGTGGCTTATCTAAATTACTAATAACATATACCATAAGGTACACATCCTTTCTAAAATAATAGTTTAAAACTATAAATCTCTAAAGAGAAGTAACCTTCCCTTTAGGTAAGTCCACATAGCTAATGTTATACAAAGTTTTAAATTTAACTCACTTCTCCTACTCTTTAGAGATGTTTAAAATTAAACCTTAGAGCTTGGAACTTGTGGAGCATCCCAAGGTAACTATCTATTTTTGTATAACGTAGTCAGTTAAGACTTAAGCTATTCAACCAAGCTTGTTTACACAAGCTCCCACTTCAAAAATGCTAATGCAGTTTAAGTGGTGAGTAGTTGACCCCATCTTTCAAAGTAACCATGATTATATTTGGATATTTAAAGTGCAGACCGCTTTCAAATTGGCCCTCTAAGGCATATCCCCTTCTAATAATTCCATTCTCAAAAGAATTGTGCTTCAGTGATTCTATTTCAGAGTTACTTAAATTCATTTCTTGCCACTTATCCTCTGTATAAGCAGCTACTCCTATCTTAGCTACATTTTCTTTACTTGAGTATCCGTTTACTCCATCCAAACTAGTCTTTTTATCAAACTTTATATAGATGCCTCCATCCCTTCCCCTTCCAATAGTATAAATATCTATTTTTTCATTTCTAAATAGATCCTCTCCTTTTGAATAGACTTGGATTTCTTCACCTGATTGAATGCTGCCTAAATTAAAAATAATCTCTCCAAGTACCATGCTTTTCTCACTCCTTTTTCTATTAAAATCTATTATATTTAACAATTAATTCACCTCTGTAATTTAATATTTAATTATATTGTTATATTTTTTAAATAATTATATTGTTATTATAACATTTATTTGATTAATCTTCAATAATAGTCTATATACTTGAAAATGTAGTAAGAAATTTAACAGCAATGGTTAAAGGCCTAGAAGAATTTAATGAAGACCAATTTATGCCAAGGATGAAAAATACAAATAAAAATAAGCAAATTGCCTTTAATACTCCAAAATATGCTACAGCTAAAAATAAAACAAAAAACATGAAATCATCAGTAAATCCAGAAGCTATAATACCATTAGATGATAACGATGAATTTTAAAATATAGATACCCAACCTCATAATTCATTTGTCTATATAGGGCTTCAGAGCAAAAAGTTGACTCATACGTAGGTATAAGTCAACTTTCTGATCTGAAGCCCTATTTTTAATCTTTTAATAACTTTGAAAGTAAATCCATTATTTCGTCTACTTTTTCGTCTCCGCTATTATTTATAAAAGCATCCTTAACGCAGTGATTTAAATGCTGTTTTAGTATTAATAAATTAGATTTTTTTAATAATGACTGAGCGGCAACCATTTGATTAGATACGTCCATACAATATCTGCCTTCTTCAATCATTTTTATTATTCCCTCTATTTGTCCTTTGGAAGTTTTTAAAGCTTGTATTGCCTTTTTCTTTTCATCATTCATACTCTATGCCTCCTATGCCCCCTCCCTATGTGGGTGCATCTTGATTATAAATTACCCTTTAATTTATTTCAATAGTAATTTGTCCTAATTAAGTATGTATATCTTATTTTGCAATAAAAACTAACCCAATACCTACAATCAATAGACAGATACACCAGAATTTTTGTCTAAGATTTTGCTCTTTAAAAATTAATCCACCTATTATTACAGAAATAAAGATAGATATTTTTCTAAGAGGCATAATTACTGATATTTGGCTTGAAGGAATATTTACTGCAGTAAAATATATTCTATCTGAAATAGTTAAAAGCAAACTCATAAGAGGTATGTTATAATCAAACCTTATAGGAATTTTCTCTTCTGATTTCCATTTAGTATATAGCAATGATGCCACATTAAATATTGATATAAATAAACAAAACCAAAACTGCATTTGTCCAGGATTAATTGACCTTAGGGCTATTTTATCAATAGTTGCACTTACAGCACTTAGCAAAGCACTGACTACCATAAAGTAAAAATATTTATTTCTGAATACATTTGTTATTTCCTTTGAACCAACCTTTCCTATAAAGTAATAAGCCACTAACATAATTACAATACCTATCCCTTGTAATAATCCAAGGCTCTCACCTAATATTAGGATACCTAAAATTATAGAGAATAATGGATTTACAGTATCAAAGGGAGTTACAATACTTATAGGCAGCTGTTTTATTGCAGTGAAACCAAGAACCCAGCTCAAAAATATAATAAAGGTCTTAACAAAAATTACGAGAATCTTATCCCCACTTAAATTAACAGCATTACTAAATTCAAAGGATACAAAAATAAAACAAAATATAGAATAAAAGGCTAGTACACTTACTACAGAATTTTTTTTAAATGCTTGCTTTTTAGTTATATCCCAAAAACCCAATAAAATTCCCGATATAATCACCATCCAAAGCCACGAATACATCTACATCCACTCCTTTTCCTAGTCAACCACTATCATACCATAATAACACAAATCTCATCAATTACCTACATAGATAACCACGACCGAAAGTAGACTTACACTCCGGTATATGTTTCCAAGCTTCAGCACTATAAAAACTTTTTATCACTCTAAAGCTTAGTATTTTGAAAATCTAAGAACATCTGATAAACTCGTACCTCAAACATATCAGAAGTCCTAAGATTTTCTAAAATACTAAGCTAAGATTGATTAAAAAGTTTTTATATGTGCCTTCAGCTTTGGAAACATATACCTGCGTGGAAGTCTACTTTCTGGTGTGGGTGTGTATATAGGGTTCAAGGGTCATAACTTAACTTATACCGAATAATTAAAATTCTTCTCCAAAAACTAAATGTACGGAGAAAGGAGTTTTGATTATGGGAAGAAAGTCATTCAGCATAGAAACATTACATGGATATAAAATTGAAGATTTAGTTGATCTAAAGAATAACACAGATAGCAAATATTCAAGATTAGCACTGGCTGTAGTAACAATGCGATACTTCGGACAGTCGAATACTGACATTATTGAGGCTACCAGGTTAAGCAAGACTTCCATTGTTAAGCATATTAAAGAATGGAATGCTCATGGCATAGAATCCATAAAAGATAACCGTGGCGGTTCTGAAAGTAAATTAGAACCAGAGATGGTTGATGATCTTATTTATGTGGCTACAAATAAGTCACCTGCCGATTTTGAATTCACATGCCATAATTGGTCTTGCCAACTTTTATCTCTATATATTGAAAAAACATATGGAATAAAAGTATCAGGTGAAACAATAAGGGTAACTCTTATTGCTAATAGACTATCTTACAAAAGAGCTCAACCAAAGCCTACGAAAGCTGACAAAGATGAACAGGAAGCTTTTAAAAAAAACTTTAGAAACACTAGACACTTTAGAGTCTTCATCTGAGGTAGTTGTCTATGCTTTAGATGAAACTAAAGTTTGTGTTGAATCGGACAACCGTCTCTTTTGGAGTCCTGTAGGAAATCCCCCTGTTCTTGAAAAAAATGCTTCGCATGATGGTGTTAATATCATAGGCTCTACTTCAATTTTAAATAATTTCCATACTGTCAATGACTTATATTCTTCCGAACACTCTATAACTTCAAAAGAAGTAAAAGCTCACATAGAAAATCTAATAGAAATTAATGAAGGTAAAAAAGTAGTACTATTCATGGATAATGCTAAATTTCACACAAGCTATGAAATGCAAAGTTTTTTCTTTGATAACAAAGGAAAACTAACAGTCATATTACTACCTAGGTATTCCCCCAACATGAATCCTCAGGAGAATATCTGGAACTATCTAAAGGCTAAATTATTTAGACCTTCTTCTAGAAGTTCTATTTTTGAGTTAATATCTGATATTAAGTTGCTATTTGACGAACTCAACAATGACTTTGATAAGATTCGTTCGTTAGCATATGCTAGAAGTTTCCTAGTATAAGTTAAATTTAAATCGTTGAACCCTATATAGGGTTACTTAGTCTAAACTTAATTTATTCATATAATCAAAGCATTGAAACCACAAGGTTTTAACATGTGTATAAGTTAAGTTGTAGGTGTGTAACCCTATATATAGATATCCAACTTCAAAGCTTTACATATTCATTAACTATTGTTCAGTAAACTCAATACCTTAGCTAAGTGAATATGTCAATTTATGAATTTGTTTATCTATATTTATTTAAATCTCTTATTTTTAAAGTAATATAAAACTACCGCAGTGGCACTAAATATTAAGAACAGCCCTATGAAGCCAAGAAAAACTTTAGTATTTGTCTCTATAATATTAAACTTATCCTTTAAAGATTTATTATCTTCCTTTTTAAACTTAAAGTTCTTTATATTACCATAGGTATCTATTAAAACAGAGTCTCCTGAAAGTTTTGAACTATATTTTGTTGTGGATAAAAACATCAATGATTTTAAAAGTATGTCATCCTTTGGTGACGTTAAAACTAAAATAGCCCTGCCTTTATTATATGGCGATACATCAAACTGAAAAGATGCTATATTTGAAGCATAGGGTTCTGTTAAATATAATTTTTCACTTCCTTCAAAGGAGCTATAATTCTTATTATATTTAAACCACAACTTAGAGTTTAATTCCTTTATAACCTTATTTCTCTGAGGAGTACCATATACTATAAGATTCATATTATGATACTTACTTGAGAAATTTTTCTCTTCTATAACCGTTAACTCTCCGTTATTGTATTCCATATCATTGCCCATATATGAAAAGATTCTGCTTATTCCTTCCAGCTCTTTTTCTGATAGATTTTCTGGTACTACAATTCCTATGTTATTAACTTGTTTGTCTGAAATAAACGGTTGAGGATAGTTATCGAATTTGTAAAAATCCACTTTATTATTAGGTATATAGATATATGAATCCCCTGTCACAATAGCCCAGGGCATTTCCTCCTGCCTAAACTGACAATTTAAATTTGGCTGTTCAAGATCAAATGCAATTTGTATATCCATATAATTGGATATCTGCATATCCTTAGGTATGGGTAATTCTAACTGATCTCCATTACATTTATCCTTATCTAGTTTTTTACTGCCTATAGGAATTCCATTAACATATATACCCTAATAAATCTTGGCTCAAAAATTGTAAAATACTTAGATATTTCAATTGTCTGAGAATTTTTTCAGCGAGTTATTGAAATTTCTTAGTATTTTACAATTTTTGAACCTTAGATTTATAGGACTATTTAAGATAATACTTTTATCTAGTTCAAGAATCACATGGGCTAAAAGCCCAAACCCCTATTGGTTTATGTGACGAAGCATTGCTACTTCGCAATATTGAAGACTTTATCTAGTCTTGTGAGTTTAAATATCTTTAAAACTTGAGGGTTTGTTATTGATTGAACCACAAAATTTCCATTAAGTTCATTGCACTTTTTATAAACGCCAACTAGGACACCCAATCCAGTACTATCGATAAAAGTACAATTACTAAAATCTAATGTAAAGTCTTTTTCACCATTTTCAATTAATTCATTAAGTTTTTTTCTATATTCAGAAGCTTCCTCAACAGAAAAATTCTCTGGTATTGTAATGTTTTTCATTATTATCACCTTCTAAACATTGTATTTTTCAATTAATTTATTCATGTCGATTGCAGTTTCACTTGTATGTTCTGAACTAGCGGCAACATTTTGAATAGCAGATGCTTGTTCTTCTGATGCAGCAGCAACTTGTTCACTGCTTGCAGTATTCTTTTCTGTAATGCTTGCAACTGAATCTATTAACTTTACTATCTGTTCTGAACTTGCAACTTCATCTTTAGTTACATCAACTATTTCATTAACATCACTTACAATTTGATTTACTGAAGAAATTATATTCACAAAAGATTTATCGGTATCTGTAGCTACAGATACACCATTTTCGACTGCTTTTTTATTAGAAGTCATGGATTCAACAGCTTTTCTTGTTAAAGTAGTCATTTCAGTTATTAATTTAGATATTTCATTAGCACCATTGCTTGTTTGTTCCGAAAGGTTTCTAACTTCATCAGCAACTACGGAAAAGCCTTTGCCATGTTCACCAGCTCTTGCGGCTTCTATTGCGGCATTTAAAGCAAGTAAATTTGTTTGCTCTGATATATCATTTATTGTTGTTATTATTCCACTTACTTTATTTGAAAGATCGTCTAGAGTATGCATAATATTTTCAGCTTCAGCAGAGGTTTGGCTTATATTGTTTATAGCATTCAATGTTTTTTCAATCTGAGTTCTTCCGTTATTAGCAGCATTCATAGTGGTATTTGAATTGTTTTTAGCAGTTGAAGCTTTATTTTGAGCAATTTGAACTAAACTAGAAAGCTGAACTAGAACTTCTGAAGTT
Source organism: Clostridium magnum DSM 2767 (assembly GCF_001623875.1). Lineage (GTDB taxonomy): Bacteria > Bacillota > Clostridia > Clostridiales > Clostridiaceae > Clostridium_AM > Clostridium_AM magnum. The sequence goes on from NZ_LWAE01000003.1 coordinate 737,602, forward strand.
TGTACAATTAAGCCATTTGTTTTTCACAGCTTTGGGCAACCTCTTCAATATGTGCAGCTACTTCTTCAGTTGCAGAACTAATTTCTTCACTAGATGCAGATATTTCCTCAGATTCTGCAGTTAAAGTTTCAGAAAAGTTTCTTATGTTTTTAACTATATGATCTTGATCTTTTATCATATTATTAAAGTATTTACTTAAAGTTTCAAGTTCGTCACCAGTTTTAATATTTGTTTTTACAGTAAATCTCCATTGCCTGCTTTTGTCATTGATGTTTCAAGTTGCTTTATCGGATTAATAATTTTATGTTTAACAAATATACAGGAAAAGTAATATATATTGCTGCTAATACAATTAGTATAATTAATATCGATAAATTATAGCTTTTATATGAGTCTGAAGTAAACATAAGAATATGAATTTCAAGTGGTATTATAGGATTAAAAATGCAATAAGAATTAGTGAAATCAATTTTTTTTCTAAACTTTTTTTCATATAGAGACCTCCGTATTTGTATTATCTAAAATGCTTTTTTGGATAAGCAATGAGTTACCTTTGAATTCTACTTTATCAGATAAAGATTTTATAAGAAAAAGTCCTCTGCCATGTTCTTTTAGTAAATCTTCATTGCTTACAGATTCAGGTATATTAATCTTTGGCAAAGTTTTTTCAGAACTAGTTATTTTAAAATTTAAGTATTTGCCATCAAAGTTGTAAAATAAACTTATAGGTTTATTTTTATCGCTATTATTCCCATGCTCAAAAGCATTTAATAAAGCTTCTGTTAGAATTAATTTTATGTCAAATAATAATCATAAGCATTTAAAGCTTTTATTACACTTTCGATTATATTATTGTAACCATTAATACCGTATAAGGTTAGAGTATTTTTTATTAAATTCAACATAATTATCACCCTAAGTCTAATTTATTTCTATAGCAATCATTGAGGAATCATCAATTAATTTAGGTTCAACCACGACCTTTGTGATTAATAAGGATAACCATTAATTGTATTACCAATGTATTGTCAAAAAAGTTGAAAAGCATCCGATACTTCCTTTATGATTATCTTGCACGAAAAATCAAATAAGGAGTGAGTATCGAATGCCTTTAGACTTTAATTTTATAGAAAATCTAATAGGATTGCAAGATATTAAGGTAATATTTGTAAATGTAAATAATGGATAGTTGAAATTCATGCAGAATCAAAGACTCATTCAGTTAGTTGTCCTAAATGCAATAAAACAACATATAAAGTTCATGATTATAGAATTCAATTATATGAGCATTTGCCCATATGTGATAAAACAACTATACTACATCTAAAGATTCGTAGATATATATGTGAATGTGATTTTAATCATCCATTTGATGAAGCATTTTCGTTCATAAGAAAATACCAGCCTCATACTATACATTTGAAGAGTTTATCTTTAAACTTACGTGCAAAAACACTATAAAGAATGTGGCTGAATTACTTGGATTTAGCGATAATAAGGTACAGCGCATATTCAATCATTATGCAAAAATTAAGATAGATACAAAGGAAATGGGACCTTTTATTTTCCTCGGCATTGATGATATTGCAAAATCTAAAGGACACGTATATTATACCAGTGATATACAATCATGAAACTGGTGATGTAGCAGCACTAATTGACGGCAGAACAAAAGAAAGTGTTGTTAAATACATTACAAAGAATTTTACTAAGGAACAACGTGAAAGTGTTTTAGCTGTATCCTTGGATATGAGTAAAACTTATGCGGCAGCAGTATTAGAGTGCTTTCCTAATGCTGCTCTGGTTTACTGATAGATTTCATATATCTCAGGCCTTCCATGTAGCAGTAGATAAGGCAAGGAAACACATCCAAAATAAAATCCGTAAGGAAGATGGCGATAAAAAGAAAGTATTTGGTATACGCTGGGCCTTTTTAAAAAATCATGAGGATTTAAAAGCAGAAGAAGAAAAACTCTTGGAGCAAGTTTGCAGTGAATACCCAATGCTTCGCACTTGTTATGAGTTAAAAGAAGAGTTTAGAACATTTTTTCATATAACAAACATAGATGAAGCAAGTGTTTATATCGACTATTTCACAGCTCTTGTAGCTGAAAGTGAAATACCAGAATTACAATCATTTTGTAAAACTCTAAATAACTGGAGAGAATATATACTCAACTATTATTATTTTTTTATAAGCAATGGTCCAACTGAAGGTAGAAATCATAAACTTAAAAATATTAAGCGTAGGGGTTATGGCTACCGTAACATTGATAACTTTAGATTAAGAATATGTTCCGAATGTGCCTGAATTTGGACATATAGCAGTGTATACATCTTAACTCAAGGATACTATAAATATTACATTTGGCAGTAAAATGCTATATATGTTTACTTTTCATTATTAACAAAACATATGATATGTTACAAATATTTGGACTCCATATTACTGGAAAATAGTCGTACTATTTCCTGATATGTTTTTACAGTTATTAGGTGGTTTCACAAAAGTCGTGGTTGAACCTTAATTTACCATCTTTTAATATCATATCATTTAAATAGTCATCTAGATATTTTTTAAAATCGTACATATTTGAATCTTGTACCTAAATTCCACGTGCATTTTTTATTAGCTTAAAAGAACACTATTTCAAGAAAAATTTAAACTGATACTCCCACATTGTAACATTATTTACCACCACCTTTCAATCTTTTTCAATAAATTATTGATTGCAACTTTGGAGTAAAGATACTTATTAAACCCTGCAAGTTATCCACAGAGCAACACTCGATTTTCAAGATGATATCTTTATTATACCAGACATTTTTCATACACTTCCTTGTACGGATAGTTTTCTGACAAATTCATAATTACAGTTCTTGCGGTTTTAATGATTTTGGCTGCAAGAAATACATACTTCAAACGAAAGGTCTTTATTTGCTGTCTGTATTCTGAAGGCTCTAAGGAATCAATCTTGAACAACAAAAACAGGTTATATGAAAGCATCATCATTTGAAACACCGCTTCATTTGCCCAAAATGATTTAAGTAAAAGATGACCCACCGCCATGTCGTATTTGGCTTCTTTAATATAGTTCTCAGCATTGCCACGTTTTTCATAGGATATAACTACTTTTTCAGAAAGCAATGTAGTGTTTGTCACAAAGAAAAAGTATTCGTACTCAGAGCCTTCTAAAAGTGATATTTGTGCTCTTTCTTTTTCTGGTTTCAGTACGCGAGACACAACAAACCTTCTGTCTTTCTCCCAGTT
>NZ_LWAE01000004.1 GCF_001623875.1 Clostridium magnum DSM 2767
CTATAAACTTCGCATCTCTTCGTCAAATTCCTCGCTGCGGTGCTCATTTACCAATCAGTAAACTCTGCTCCTCGCTCAAGCTTTTCCTCGATCTGCTCGTTTCTATCAATTTTCTGGTTTTAGTTCAATAAAATCTACAAAGGTGTTAAATATACTTTCGTATAAGTAATTTACCTTTAGCTTTACTTTCTATATGTTAAACAATTGCGTTGTTTAACTATTCACTGTGCAATTTTCAAAGAACATAAGCAGGCATCCAAAATCTTTGATTTTGTGATGATCGCTTAGTTAAATACGTTAGTATTTAACTTCATTTGAAGAATATATAATCCTTTGAAGAATATATAATCCTTCAAAATTAAACAGAGGCTAAACCAGTCTTTCAGACAGCATTACCTGCCTGTATTATCCTTAGAAAGGAGGTGATCCAGCCGCAGGTTCTCCTACGGCTACCTTGTTACGACTTCACCCCAATCACTAACCCCACCTTCGGCCGCTAGCCCCTTTACAGGTTACCTCACGGACTTCGGGTGTTGCCAGCTCTCATGGTGTGACGGGCGGTGTGTACAAGGCCCGGGAACGTATTCACCGCGACATTCTGATTCGCGATTACTAGCAACTCCGGCTTCATGTAGGCGAGTTGCAGCCTACAATCCGAACTGGGATAGGTTTTTGAGTTTTGCTCCACCTCGCGGTCTTGCATCTCTCTGTACCTACCATTGTAGCACGTGTGTAGCCCTGGACATAAGGGGCATGATGATTTGACGTCATCCCCACCTTCCTCCCGGTTAACCCGGGCAGTCTCACTAGAGTGCTCAACTTAATGGTAGCAACTAATGATAGGGGTTGCGCTCGTTGCAGGACTTAACCTAACATCTCACGACACGAGCTGACGACAACCATGCACCACCTGTCTCCCTGCCCCGAAGGGCTTCATGCATCTCTGCACTATTCAGGGGATGTCAAGTCCAGGTAAGGTTCTTCGCGTTGCTTCGAATTAAACCACATGCTCCGCTGCTTGTGCGGGCCCCCGTCAATTCCTTTGAGTTTTAATCTTGCGATCGTACTTCCCAGGCGGAGTACTTATTGTGTTAACTGCGGCACAGAAGGTTCGACCCTCCTACACCTAGTACTCATCGTTTACGGCGTGGACTACCAGGGTATCTAATCCTGTTTGCTACCCACGCTTTCATGCCTCAGCGTCAGTTACGGTCCAGAGAATCGCCTTCGCCACTGGTGTTCTTCCTAATCTCTACGCATTTCACCGCTACACTAGGAATTCCATTCTCCTCTCCCGCACTCTAGATATCCAGTTTGAAATGCAGCACCCAAGTTAAGCTCGGGTATTTCACATCTCACTTAAATATCCGCCTACGCATCCTTTACGCCCAGTAAATCCGGACAACGCTCGCCACCTACGTATTACCGCGGCTGCTGGCACGTAGTTAGCCGTGGCTTCCTCCTTTGGTACCGTCATTATCGTCCCAAAAGACAGAGCTTTACAACCCGAAGGCCTTCATCACTCACGCGGCGTTGCTGCATCAGGCTTTCGCCCATTGTGCAATATTCCCCACTGCTGCCTCCCGTAGGAGTCTGGACCGTGTCTCAGTTCCAATGTGGCCGATCACCCTCTCAGGTCGGCTACGCATCGTCGCCTTGGTGAGCCTTTACCTCACCAACTAGCTAATGCGCCGCGGGTCCATCTCAAAGCGGATTACTCCTTTAATTAGTTCTTCATGCGAAAAACCAATGTTATGCGGTATTAATCTCCCTTTCGGGAGGCTATCCCCCTCTTTGAGGCAGGTTACCCACGTGTTACTCACCCGTCCGCCGCTAATCCACCCCGAAGGGCTTCATCGCTCGACTTGCATGTGTTAGGCACGCCGCCAGCGTTCGTCCTGAGCCAGGATCAAACTCTCAATTTAAAAGTTTGAATGCTCATTACTGTTTTACTCACTACTATTAATATAGTAGTTAAAGAATTGCTGGTTTAGTTTATTTAATAAAAGTCATTTTGACTTTCAACCTCTGTTTAATTTTCAAGGATCATGTCGATTTATCTCGACAGCTTATTTAGTTTATCATGTTTATTTTATCTTGTCAAGAACATTTAAAATATTTTTTATTTTCTGACGTTCTCAACAGCTTATACATGATATCATGAACATTTACTTAGTGTCAACAACTTTTTAGTTACCACTCTTTGTCCATTTATTTGCTGCTCATCAAGCAACGAATGTTATTCTATCATGTTTATAAATACTAAAAAATTGAGTCTATTAGTTATATTTTAAATTATAATGAATATACTATTTTTTTCTTTAATATTCTCCATATTAATCCTACTGATACACCCGAGTTAGTTTATTGTTATTATTATTCTAAAAAACTAAAAACTAATCAATTTCTTTTTTCTCATATAATAAATTTATATATTTATCATGAACACTACTAAATAAAGATAAAGCAGTTATAGAGCCTATCAAAGCCATAAACATATCCCACTGTGTATCCCATACATCTCCCTGAGTACCTAAAAATGCATCTGCCGCTTCCCCTGTAGCTTCCGCTACACCCCACTCTATTAATTCGTACGAAGCACTAATTGCTAGGCAAATACATACAACTACAAAAGATAGCATTTTTCCTTTCTTCACTATTGATTTTCTTATTAATATCTCTCTACAAACAAGAGCTGGTATAAATCCCTGTGCCAAATGTCCCAAACGATCATAATAATTTCTGCTTAAACCAAAGCTATCTCTTATCCAATTAAAAAGAGGCATTTCCGCATATGTGTAATGTCCTCCAATCATTAATATAATAGTATGAATTAAAATAAAAACATAAACAAATGTTGTGAATTTAAATCTGCCGTAGGTTGATACTATTATTACAAATCCTATAATTGCAGGTAAAACTTCTAAAAACCACGTGAAAAGATCTTTTGGATTAAGCATCGACCAGATAAATACTGCAAAAAATATTATTAATAAAGTCCCGTGACAATACCTAACTTTATTATTCATAAATACTCTAGGCTCCTTTCTATTTTTTTAATTTAATTTTAAGGACAGTATTTATCTTACTGCCCTTTGAATTAACAACCTGAATTCTTTTTCGATACTTTATTCAATATTCGATAACATCCATTCCTCCTAATAGCTTTTGCTGCAATCTCTTATCCTGCTTTATAGATTCAACTAAACACTTCCACTTAGTATTTATTTCATTATTCATTTTGATGCTAAGTAAAACTAAATCTGGATTTTCACACTCTTCACCGGTCATAATATTTAAATATTTAATTTTATTTGTTTTCCTATCAAAACTTACTTTAATCTTAAATCTTGGATCTTCAGCTAATCTACAAACACTTACATTTGCCATATTCAATACTCCTTCCTTTTCCTTCATATATATCTGTACCTTTTCTTGTAACTCTTCTTGTAACTCTTATTGTAATCAAAAAAAGTATTATTAATTACTTATCGTCTAAATTTTCAAACAATTTATAGGGCAATTGATTTTTATTTTACTTTTCATTCATTGTTATCTTATTATATGAATAATATCCAATATTAGGAACGTCAAGTTTCTATAATAAATAAAGAACCTGTAGCATAGACTAATTTTTATATCGTCTATCCTACAGGTTTCATTTTAATTATGAAGTGAAAACTTGAATCAGATGGAGTTTCAAGCTCCGCCTGATTCTTAGTTGAACGAATCCGATAACTACCCTCTTTTAATTACTCTCCATTATAGCAAGAGCAACTGCTCCTATAACCCCTGCATCTGTTCCTAAAGCAGCCGGTACTATTTTAGTGTTTTCCCACATAGCTCTAAAACATCTCTGCTCAACTACTTCTTGTACTTTATTAAATACTACAGTGCCTCCCTTTGAAACTCCTCCTCCAATTATAACCATCTCTGGATCAAAGGAAGTTATTATGTTAGCAACACATATTCCTAAATAATTTAATGCTTCATTCAATATATTTTGAGCTACAGCATCACCTTTCTCTGCTTCTTTAAACACTTCATAGGATGTTATTTTTTCAAACCTTGATAGAGATGTACTTTCACCCCTCTCTACTGCTTCCCTTGCAATTCTTCCTATAGCAGTACCTGAAGCTAAAGCTTCTGCACATCCATAATTGCCACAATTACAACGTGGACCATTTCTTTCTACTGTCATATGCCCTACTTCTAAAGCATTGCAGGTGTTTCCTCTATATATCTTTCCATTTAAAACAGCACCACCACCTATACCGGTAGAAACTGTTATAAAAATCATGTTATCAGTTCCTTTTCCTGCACCAAATACATTTTCTCCTATAGCCGCTGCATTGGCATCATTGTCTAAATATACAGGTATGTTAAACTTGTCTTTTATAGGCTTTACTATGTTAAAATTTTTAAAAGGAAGATTTGGCGTAGTTATAATTTTCCCTTCTTTTGCATCCAGTGGACCTGGCGAACCAATTCCTATAGATACAATTTCATCCTCAACCACCTTAGATTCTTCAATTACCTTCTCTATGACAGTTATTATTCTCGCTAATACTGCCTCTTCGCCTTCTTCTGCTTCTGTAGGTATTGTATACTTTGAAATTATATCTCCTTCAAAGCTTGCAACAGCTCCACATATCTTCGTTCCACCTAGATCAATTCCTATAACATATTTATTTTTCAAGACAAAATCCCCCTCACTTATATGAACTATGCGTACTTATATTTCATTATACCCTATAAATTCTTGCCTCATAAGGTCTTAATGTAAAACTCGTCATATCATCATGAGCTTCAACAAAATAATTGGATAACATCAATCCATCGTAATTTAACTTTATACCATCATATTTATATACAGCTTGGGAAGATGATAAATTGCAAATAACAACAACTTTTTCTTTATTTAAAGTACGTGTATATACATAAATTTGCTCGTCGCTCTCTAAAATCAAATTATATTGTCCATATGTGAATATATCATTTTCTTTCTTAATAGAAATCATCTTTTTATAAAAATTAAGTATAGAATTTGGATCTTTTTCTTGTTTTGCTACGTTAATTTCTCTATAGTTTGGGTTAACACCAATCCATGGTTTTCCAGATGTAAAACCTGAATTTGCGGTTTCGTCCCATTGCATAGGAGTACGGGAGTTATCTCTAGATGCTGCCCATATAATCTCCATTACCTCCTTATGAGTCACACCCTGTTCTCTTTTTATTGCATACATATTTTTTGTTTTTACATCATTATACTGATCAATAGTTTCAAACTTAACATTAGTCATCCCAATTTCCTGTCCTTGATATATAAACGGAGTTCCTTGCATCATAAAGTACATAACAGCTAATGCTGTTGCACTCTCTCGCCAGTATTCCCTATCATTTCCCCAAGTGGAAACCACACGAGGTATATCGTGATTTTCAATATATAATGCATTCCATCCCTTGCCTTCAAGTCCCTTTTGCCACTTTGATAATACTTTCTTCAACTGTACTATATCTAATTTATTATCTATTTCAGCATTCCACAGTTCCAAGTGTTCAAACTGAAATACCATGTTAAATTTGCCTTCTTTTTCCCCTACCCATAGCTCTGCATCTTCGATTTTAACACCATTCGCTTCACCAACAGTCATAATATTATACTTATCAAAGGTATTCTCTTTTAGTTCCTTAAGATACTCATGTATTCCTTCCACATTCATGTGCTTATCAAAGGATGACACATATCTTAATCCCTTGGAGTTCGGCATATCTTTTAATCCATCTTCTTTTTTAATATGACTGATTGCATCAACCCTAAACCCATCAACGCCTTTATCAAGCCACCAATTAATAGTGTTATAAATAGTTTTGCGCATTTCGCGGTTTTCCCAGTTTAAGTCTGGCTGTTTTTTTGAAAATAAGTGTAAAAAATATTGACTAGTACCTTCATCGTATTCCCATGCAGAATCACCAAATATGCTTTCCCAATTGTTTGGCACATCCCCATTTTTTCCGTCACGCCATATATACCAATAACGTTTTGGATTATCTTTTGAGGAACGAGATTCTATAAACCATGGGTGTTCATCGCTTGTATGGTTTATAACTAAGTCAATAATAAGTTTCATACCTCTACTGTGAACTTCTTGTATAAGATTATCAAAATCATCCATTGTACCAAACTCATCCATAATATCTTGATAATCACTGATATCATAGCCATTATCATCATTTGGCGACTTATACATTGGACAAATCCAGATTACATCAATGCCCAAATCTTTTAAATAATCTAGTTTAGAGATTATACCTCTCAAATCACCTATTCCATCACCATTTGAATCCATGAAACTCCTGGGATATATTTGATATGCTATTGCTTCTTTCCACCATACCTTTTTCATGTAATATCTTTCCTTTCATTTTTCCCCATAAGTACTTCTATTTCTACGCCGTAATGATCTGATACTATCGGTTTATTTGTGCCGTTAAATATTACTTTTGAATGTTTAACATCTACTTTTTTATTAGTTAAAATTAAATCCAGCCTTAAATTGCTCTTATTTAAATCCCAACCATCTATTTTACCCTTTACTGTAATTCCATCATCACTATCTTCAGCCATAGAAAAAGTATCCTTCCTGTCCTTTTCTATAAGGTAATCATATCCTTCATTTCTTATAAACCCGCTGTTGTTAAAATATCCCATTAAAAATGTTAATCTATCTTTTCTGATATTTTTAAGCAATTGATCAACTTGTGCTTTAAAGGGTTCTTCTTCATCCTGCCACCACCCTAAATGACAAGAATAGAAGTCTACAATTTCTTCTTTTATTTTTAGGGAAGCCCCTACAACTTTTCTTGTTTTCCAAAAGTTTTTGTCTTTAGCTTTACTTACGAAGAAAGAGTAATCCTCTTCGATTTTGTGCTTAGTTATAATGCACACTCCTTCTTCATACCTATCATAGCCTATGTGGGAAAAATCCCACACCATTTTGTATGCTCTACAACCTAAGCTATCAAGTACTTTTAATAAAACTAAAGCAAAGTTATCTTCTTTTATGCTATTAAAAGCTAATTTTCCTTCTATAGATTGATTTACCTCCTGTAAAGCAATCACATCATAGTCTTTTTCCTTTATTGTATTTGCAATAATTTTTATCTTTTCCTCTGTATTCTCTTCCATCCAAGAATGACAATTTAAAGTTAAAAGTTTCATCTTTAAGCTCCTAGAATATCAATAATTTCTGATTTTATTACATCTGCCTTTGGACCATATATAGCTTGAACTCCTTTATCCTTAACTATTAGTCCTACCGCTTTATTACTCTTCCAATCCTTTTCATTTCCCACTAGACTTGTATCCTTAACTGTTACAGGAAGACGGGTCATACAAGCATCTACATCTACTATGTTTTCTTTTCCCCCTAATAATTCTATAGCTTTATAAGCCAACTCACTTTTTCCTGCTACTGCTGCTTCTTGTTTTGCCTCATTTTCATCTCCCATTTCTATATCATTTCCTGCACGTCCTGGTGTAGCTATATTAAATTTAGCTATGAAGAACTTAAATACCGCAAAGTAAAGTGCAAAGAACGCCACTAATATAACTACAAGATTAAATAAATCTCTTCCTAATCCTCCCTTTATAATCATAGGAGTACGAGTTAAAAGTTCTATTAAACCAAAGGCATGAATACGTAGATTAATTAGATCCGCCACTGCAAAAGCAAAACCAGTTAACACAGCATATACTGTATAAAGTATTGGTGAAACAAACATAAACATAAATTCAATCGGTTCAGTAACACCAGTTAAAAATACTGCTAAAGCTGCTGATAAATACATTGATTTATATTTAGCACGTTTTTCTTTGCCTACACTTATATACATAGCAAGGGCAGCACCTATTAAAGAAGCTGTAGAAGTTATAACCTGTCCAACCTTAAAACGAGCTGGATGCACTGCATTTAGTAAATTTTCATATCCTGCCATATCCCCAGATGCTCTTAAGTTATTTAAATCTGTTATCCATGCAAGCCAAAGTGGATCTTGTCCTGAAACTATCTGACCTATTTTGCTTCCAGTTAACATTTTATATGTTCCACCAAGTTCTGTATAATTCATCGGAACTGTAATCATATGATGTAAGCCAAAAGGTAGCAATAAACGTTCTAATGTTCCATATACAAAAGTAGATATAATGGGAGCACTATCTTTTGAAGTTGCTATCCATTTACCAAATCCATTTAAAGCGCTTTGCGCAAAAGGCCATACTATAGAAAGAATAATTGCTGATATCACTGATCCTGCTATAACTACAAAAGGAACAAAACGTTTTCCATTAAAAAATGCCAAAGCATTAGGTAATTTGCTAAAATTGTAGTATTTGTTATATAAATTAGCTCCTAAAAAACCTGATATTATACCAACAAACACTCCCATGTTTAAAGCTGGCGCACCAAGTATTGATGTGAAGTAATCTTTAACCACAAGCTGCCCACCTAAAAATGAAGATATTGTTGCATTTGAATCCGCAAGCATCCCCGCATTTACACCGAATATAGCTCCCGTAATACGATTGATTAATACAAAGGCAATAAGAGCTGCAAAGGCTCCACCGGCACGTTCTTTAGCCCAAGAACCACCTATAGCTACTGCAAACAGTATGTGTAAATTTGAAATAATAGCCCAGCCTATATCCTCCATAACACGTGCAATCGTTTGTACAAAAACCATATCATGTGTCGTCATCCCTATTACTTTACCAAGAGATATCATAAGACCTGCAGCTGGCATAACTGCAACCACCACCAATAAAGCTTTCCCGAACTTTTGCCAGAAATCAAATGAAGTTAATTTTGACTTTTTTACATCCATTACATATTTCCTCCTTTGTTCATGTTTTATAGTAAACTTTCTTTTTAAGTGCAAACATTTCACATTTTATAATTTAACTGTGCAACCGTTTGCTCACAATTAAATTATATTAGAGATTGAAAAGGTTGTCAACGACCTTTTTAAACCTTTTCAGAAATATTATGAGAGCATCTATTTATTATTACAATAGATGCCCCTATGTATACTTTAGTTGAAACCCTATATTATTCAAGTTTCACTTCATACCCAAGGCATCTAAAAAGAACCAACTAGTCTATATTCGACTTGTTAGTTCTTTTTAGGTGCGTTATTAAAGCTGTTTGGTTGAATCTCTTTCTACTAAATTAGTTTCTATAATGTAATGCCTTTGCTCTATATTATTTTCTAATTTGTCTATTAGCAGTTTAACAGCGCAGTATCCTATTTTTTCTGCATTAATATCTACAGATGTTAATGACGGTTTCTGATACTCTGCCAAAAGAGTATTGTTAAATCCTATCATAGCCATACCCTTAATATTTTTTTCTGTAAAATAAGAATTTGCTCCAAAGGCTAAGAAATCATCTGTAGCTACTATAGCAGTAGGTTTTTCTGTATTTAATAATTCTTCAATAGCTTTATATGCTAAATCTTCTCTAAAGTCTTCAACTTGTAAAATGATATTTTCATTAATATCAATACCATGAATCTTATGCGCCTGCATATATCCGCTTAATCTATCCTTTGATACCGTCAGCTCACTATTAGCTCCTAAAAAAGCAATTTCTTTATGTCCTTTAAGTAACAATTTACTAACTACATTATACATAGCATTAAAATTATCATTATCTACCCAAAGTACATTCTTAGTATCTTCAGGTCTTCCTATTACTACAAAGGGAAAATCTATCTCTTGAAGATACTTAATACTTCTATCTCTAAGCCTTGCTACTGTGAGAATTATTCCATCTACTAAATTACTGTTAATATAATCCTTTATATGCTTTAATTCATCTTCTTCCGTTTTACAGAAGGTGTACATTATATAATATCCACATTCTTGAACATATGTACTTATCCCCGTCATCGCTTGTATAAAAAAAGGATTTTTAAATAAATCCTCCGCTCCCTTAGGCAAAACTACCCCTATAACCTTAGTACTCTTATTAGCTAAACTCCTAGCAATTACATTAGGATGATAATTCAACTTTTTTATTGCTTCCTCAATTCTTTTTTTAGTTTCTTCACTAATCCTAGAACTTCCAGCCATGGCCCTGGATACGGTAGACGGCGAAACATTTGCTTCTCTAGCCACATCTTTTATTGTAACACCCATTCATTTCACATCCTATCCCATAATATAATAGTGTACAACCGTTTTCGCACATAATAATTTTATATGAATTAAATTATCATGTCAATAACACTACTTAAATGATACATTTGTGAAACTTAAAACCATCAGGAACTCCGCTTAAGGATATATCAGCTGTTAAAAGACATAATTTTATCAAGATTAAATATCCCTTATCTTACCCCAGTACTACCAAATCCACCACGTTCAGCATTACCGAAAAAATCCACTTCCTCGAATTCTATTTCTGGCATAACTTCCATTATCCTAAACTGTCCTATCTTATCCCCTTTTTTTATCCATGTACCTTCAGCTTCCATTCCATCTATAGCTTTGATACTTTCTTCATTATGTTTTCCCTGCAAGCAATAAACTGGCATATGCCACTGGTCATTATCACCTATGAATGTATCATCCACTACACCTACTGAGTTAGTTTGAATAATCCCCCATGTTTTAAATGTTGAACTTCTAGGTGCTAAGTGTGCCTCCCAACCTTGAGGTAATTCTAATGCAAATCCTAATGGAATCATTGCACGTTCTCCTACCCTAACAAATACATCCCGGTTTGCATACACATCAATCCAATTACCCTTTTCTATTTTTTTTAACTTAGTTGCATCTTCAAAGTATTTAATCCTAATTCTCATATTTTAATCAGTCCATTTCTTATTATTTAAAATTATTTTGTTACCAACTACTACCATTCTGTTTATCAGACTATTTCATCTGTATTAATCCATCCACCATAATTTGAATTTCACGACCTTTAGTAATAAACATTTTGTTATCTGAAGTATACAGTTTTTTTACTATATCAGCTCCATCTATATAGTTAAACTCAGCATTCATAGATCTTGTTTTTTATAGCTTCTGCCTGCTTTGCACGATTTATCATCTTAGTCATATTCTAATTCGCCTCTTAAATAGACTTCCCATGACAATAGATTACATTAATTATAGATTAGATGCAATCTTATAGTCATTCCAAATTATATACATTTAAGTTATATTAATAAAAAAGCTGCAGATAAGATTTATATTTAAAACTTATCTGCAGCCTATATATTAGCCTATTACTTTTCTGGGAACACTTTTATCAAAGTTTTTATCAAAGCATATATTATTGACAATACTACAAATATTCCGCCCATCCCTGAAGCCATTACACTTAGTGATTCTTTAAAAGTCATTAAAGGATCCATTTATAACACCTACCCTATCTTTTTAGAACTTAATTAAGTTCATTATTAATCCACCGGCTATAACTGAAGCTACCTGTCCTGCAACGTTAGCTCCTACTGCATGCATTAGTATAAAGTTCTGAGGATCTGCCTCAGTTGCCATCTTTTGTATTACTCTAGATGACATTGGGAATGCAGATATACCTGCTGCACCAACCATTGGGTTTACTTTCTTCTTTAAGAAAAGATTTAAGAACTTTGCAAATAGTACTCCACCAATTGTATCGAATATAAATGCTACCAATCCAAGTGCAATTACAACTGCAGTTGTTGCTGTTACAAATTGTTCTGCTTTCATAGAAGCAGCTATTGTAATTCCTAGTAATAAAGTTATGATATTTACAAGTTCGTTTTGTGCTGTTTTTGATAGTCTTTCTAATACACCAGATTCTCTAATAAGGTTTCCGAACATTAAGAATCCTACTAGTGCTACGGAAGTTGGTGCAATTAGTCCTGCGATTACTGTAACCATGATAGGGAACAATATTCTTGTTTTCTTAGATATAGACTCTGCCTTGTAAGGCATTCTGATTGCTCTTTCCTTCTTAGTAGTTACTAATTTTATTGCAAAAGGCTGAATTACTGGCACAAGTGACATATATGAGTATGCTGCAACAGTAATTGGTGCTATAAGATTACTGTGGAAGTAGTTTGCTACGAATATTGAAGTTGGACCATCTGCTGCTCCTATGATACCTATTGAAGCTGCATCCTTTAATTCGAAGCCTAAAAGTGCTGCCGCACAGATAGTAAAAAATATTCCGAACTGAGCTGCTGCTCCGAATAGAAGCATGAACGGATTTGATAGAAGTGGTCCGAAATCTATCATCGCTCCTATACCTATAAATAATAGTAAAGGAAATGCTTCTGTGGAAATTCCACTTTCGAATAGGAAATCCAAGATTCCTTCAACTGGAGTTCCGTTTAACACCTGAGTTACAGCTCCAGATGCAGGTATATTAACAAGTATTGCTCCAAATCCCATTGGTAGTAGTAATGCTGGTTCAAAGTCTTTAACAATAGCTAAATATATAAGCAATCCTCCAATAGCCCACATTACAATCTGCTTTATGGTAATCGCAGCAACACCTTGAATTAAAAATTCCATTATTATTGTCCTCCTTGTTTTATCTTAAGATATTTGAACTAAAGCATCTCCTGGGTTCACCATATCACCCTTTGATACATTTATTGAAACAACTTTCGCATCTCTTGAAGCAACTATTTCATTTTCCATTTTCATTGCTTCTAATACAAGTAAAACCTGTCCTTTTTTAACTTGGTCTCCAGCTTTTACAGCTATGCTAACTATAGTTCCTGGCATTGGGGCTTCTACAGTTTCTGCGCCTGCAACTGGTGCAGTTGGTGCAGCTGGAGTTTCTTTTTCTACTGCTGTAGGAGCAGCTTCTCTAGCAGCTGGTGCTGCAGCTTGGTTTGCTGAAATTGCAGCAGAAGCTTCTCCAGTTATTTCTTCCATTTCTACTTCATAAACTTTACCATTTAACTTTATCATGTATTTTTTCATAGTAATTAAACACCTTCCAATATTAATTATTTTAACTATCTGATCCTAGTTAATTTTGATATATGAAAATAAGAATCCGGCTTTTCATTAGAAGCCATAATTGATGCAGCTAAAGCTACTACTAATCTATCTTCTTCGTCATCACTATCATTAAAAGTCTGTACAGTATTTTGAACTGCAGCATTACTGTTAATAGAGTTTTGTACAGTATTTTGAGCTGTATTATTTAATGATTTACCTTCTGTTATTGCCTGAGATAGCTTAGAAACCATTGATATTGCATATAGTACCAATACAGCAAAAATTGCAGTTAATGCTCCTAGTGCAATAATAAGTGTTTCTGAAAGATTCATACTGTTTCACCCCCTTGGTATTCCTCATAAGTCTATAACAATTGTTTAGTATTATATCCCTACAGATTATTACATAGTGACTGTAATATAATTAACTTTTTCACTATTGTCTTTTTCTTTACTGCTCTCTTTTACTTTATTGCTTTCCACTGGTTTAGGATTCAATCTATCTTCAAAGAATTTCTTTGCAACCTGAGGAAACAAAACGTAAGATAAAACATCTTCCATTGAAGTAGCTAATTCACCAATTTCAGCCTTATATTTTTCTATTTCTGGCTCTAATAAATCTGCTGGTCTAACAGTTACAACTTCCTCATCACCAATAATCTTTTTCTTAACTTCATCATTAATTGGTGCTGGAGGAGTTCCATAAAGACCTCTAACATACTCTTTAATTTCCTTTGGAACCATCTTATATCTATCGCCTGCTAAAACATTAAATACAGCCTGAGTACCTACCATCTGGCTAAGTGGAGTAACTAGCGGCGGAAATCCTAAATCCTCTCTTACCTTTGGTATTTCTTTAAGTACATCTTCATACTTATCGAAAGCACCTTGTCCTTTTAGCTGAGACATTAGGTTAGATAACATACCTCCCGGAACCTGATAAGTTAAAGTGTTCGGCTCAACATCCATTACCTTTGGATTTAATATTCCGTTTTCTCTGTATTTCTCTCTTATTGGTTTAAAGTAGTCTGCTATTTCACTTAAAAGCTTGATATCTAGTTTCGGATTACGCTTACCTTCTGTAAGTGCTACCACAGTTGATTCTGTTGCTGGCTGTGAAGTTCCCTCTGAGAAAGGTGATATAGCTGTGTCTATTATATCTACCCCTGCTTCTACTGCCTTCATGTATGTCATAGTAGCAATACCACTAGTACAGTGAGTGTGAAGCTGTATTGGAATTTTAACTGTTTCCTTTAGTTTCTTTATAAGTTCATAGGCTGAATATGGTGTTAGTATACCTGCCATATCCTTAACACAGATAGAATCTGCTCCCATTTCCTCCATCTTCTTTGATAGATTTACGAAGTATTCTACTGTATGAACTTTGCTAGTTGTGTAACTTATAGCACACTGACAGTGAGCACCAGCTTCTTTGATAGCTTTAATGGAAGTCTCCATATTTCTAGTATCATTTAATGCATCAAAAACTCTAATTATGTCTATTCCATTTTCAACAGACTTCTTAATAAATGCTTCAACAACATCATCAGCATAATGCTTATAGCCTAGAAGGTTTTGACCTCTTAGAAGCATTTGAAGCTTAGTGTTTTTAACAGCCTTACGTATTTCTCTTAATCTCTCCCATGGATCTTCATTTAGGAAACGAAGACATGCATCAAAGGTTGCTCCCCCCCAAACTTCCATTGAGTGATATCCAACCTTGTCCATCTTTTCTAGAATAGGCAATATCTCTTCAGTTGTAAGTCTGGTAGCAATTAAAGATTGATGACCATCTCTTAGCGCCGTTTCTGTAATTTTTACTTTCATATTATTTCAACTCCTTAAGCTGCTATTTATCTAGTATAAATAGATATTTTCATATTTTTCCTATTATCGTATAAAATACTTAAAAGAAAAATTTCCAACAATTATGCGGTTAAATTTACGATATTATGCATATATTTTTATTATATCTACACTTTTATTATATTGCATTTAGTAGTATAATCAAAATATATTATTTATATAACGCATATAGATAATATCTATATTAAAAAAATCAAATATCTTATATTGGAGGTACTAATGGATTTACATTATCTATGGTTATTTTATAAGGTTGCACAACATCATAGTTTTTCAAAGGCTGCAGAGGAATTACTATTAAGTCAACCTACTATTTCAATGCAGGTAAAAAAGCTTGAGTCACAACTGGGAATAAGTCTATTCGATAGATTTGGAAAGAACATTTATCTAAGCCGTGAGGGCGAGTTTGTTTTCAGCTATGCAGCGAAAATTTTTGAAACAGTTAAAGAACTGGAGGATCAATTAGCGATTCGAAAGGGAAAGATAGCCGGAAATATTCATATTGGTGCCAGTAATACACCTGGGGCTTATATTCTCCCACATCTAATTGGAGCCTTTAAGCAAGAATACCCGGATATTAACGTTCATCTCCACATAGGAAATACTCATGAAATATTAAATATGATAATAACAAACCAAGTAGATTTTGCAGTTATTGGCGGAGATTATAACTATAAAAAAACCTTTGTGACAAAAAAATTATTAGATGATACTGTTATAATGATTGGATCTCCAAAAAATCCTTTAACACAGAAGGAGTATGTTCTAGCTGAAGATCTAAAAACTCAGCCTTTTATCGCCCATGAACCTGAATCAAATCTTTTTGATTATACTGAATTCATTTTAAAGAGTGATTTAGGCGTGCCATCTAATATTTCCATGGTACTTGGTAACATTAGTGCAATAAAACATGCCGTTGCCGCAAACTTAGGCATATCAATTGTTCCTTTATCCTCTATAAAGCGTGATTTAGAGAACGGTATGGTAAAAAAAATTTCAATAGAGGGTAAAGTTTGGAACTATCCTTTTTATCTTGTTAACTACAGTGATAAAAAATTTAATGTGCCTTCAACGCTTCTTATTAAAGCTATAGAAGAAAATATTTGTGATTTTATTTGATGGTCATAACTATGTCAATCTCCTTTAATCTCTGGGCTGGCTCAGCATTTATATACTTAGCCAGTCCAGAGATTAAATAATTAAATCTTTAATTATTATAGGTACTAACTTCTGTGCTTTCTTATTAGTATGGTAGTGCTCCAGTAAGACCATAAACAACTAGATATACTACCATTACAATCCAAAAATACTTAGTATACTCTTTTTGGAAGTCAACAAAATTCTGTTTAGTTTCACCACATAACATATACAAAACAGGAATAACTGGGCTTGCTAGTCTAAATGCCTGACCAACCATAGATGCCACTGCTGCCTGTATTGGTGTAATTCCAAATTGACCCATAACACCTTTTATAACAGATGCAATTCCAAAGTAGAAAGCATCTTGAGGAAGAAAACATATTGCAGGTGCAGCAATAATAGCATATATTGGTGCCATGTGTGATCCAAGAGATGTTGGAATAATGCTTGCAATACTATTGGCAAGTGCATTTGCCATTCCACTACCTGTTAACACACCTGAAAACACACCCGCTCCCAAAGTTACTATAGCGGTAGGTAAAACGTCTGCTGCAAGTGCTTCCAATCTATCATTACACTCCTCAACACTTCTGTAATTAACAACAAGTGCAATTGCAGATCCAAGCATGAATATTATAGAGCCATGTATATCGCCTTTAATAAGCAATGTTAGAGAAACTAAGGTTAATATTAGATTGAACCAATAAAGTTTTGGCCTTTTGAGTTCAGGTTCGTTATCACGGATTGCAGAGAGCATTTGATCAATGTGCTCCTGAGAAATGCTTTGACCACTATTGGGATTGAAATTAAGACGTTTTCTTTCTTTTTTACCAAGATAAGCTGCCACTAGAATAACTGTAACCTGAGCTGCAAGAAGTCCTGGAAGTAACGCACGGAATAATTGACTTACTTCAACACCAAGTGCAGTTGCAGCTGCAATTGTCGTTCCACCCCGTGAACCCATTCTCATGTAGGAAATTTAACATACTAGATAAAAACCAACTATCCTTTACTCAATACACAGAAACTGATTTTTTTAATTCCTACTAAATTAAAAAGAGGCTCGAAAGCCCCTTTAATTTAGCGAAATTTAAATTTTTTTAAAAATTATACTGCACCTATCACTTTTTTATTGATATTACTTTATTCTAAACTCAATTATAAAGTTTGGTTTTTTCACATTGAATATCCCTCTAAAGAAATCAATAATTGCCTTTCAGGCCAAACGTTTTCGTAAACGATTGCGAACACCAAGCTAATAGCTAATGCTATATTGGAATTACCGATAAAACCTGTATTCTTAAAAATTGCAGCTTTCTCTGAGAACAACGTGCCTTAAATACTTATTTATTACGTTCTATATGCTTAGAAATCTCTTCAACCACAATCTCAGGCTTTTCCTCTGGCACAAAATGTCCACATCCCGGTACACCGCATCCCTTCACATTTGTAGCAAGATTGCTCCAGATATCTACCACATCCCATATTTTACATATATTCCCATCCGAACCCCAGATACATAGCAATGGAGTTTCCATTTTGTGTTTTCTGTCAGGAAGATCATGTTCCCAATCAATGGTAACACTAGCACGATAATCCTCTGCGATAGCATGAACAGTAGCAGGGTCGGAATAATGGCGGATATATTCCTGCACAACGTCTTCCGGGAAAGTATCTTCTTTTAATGACCCCGGGATAGTCTTTTTCAGAATATTACTACGAATAAAATATTCCGGCTGGGAACCTAGAAAATTTTCTGGGAATGGTGAGGGCTGGATATAGAAAAACCAATGCCAATATTTAGTAGCAATCATCTGATCTGTGCGGGAATAGACATCAATCGTAGGGATAATGTCCAGCAAGGTACAGGATTTAATTTTTTCCGAATAATCCAGAATCATACGATGGCAGACACGTCCACCTCTATCATGACCAGCAATATGGAATCGGGTGTAGCCCAATTTTTCCATAACAATTACTTGGTCCTTTGCCATTGTTCTTTTTGAATAGGTAGAATGGTCAGGCAGTCCTTCAGGCTTGGAGCTATCACCATAACCACGCATATCCGTTACGACTACAGTATAATTTTCAGCCAGTTTTGGGGCAACGCCATGCCACATCAGATGACTTTCAGGATGTCCATGTAGCAACAAGATTACTTCTTTCCCATGACCTCCTACCCAAGTCTGTATCGTTACTTCCCCAGTGTCAACTTCTAAATGTTTAAATCCTTGAAAATAATTCAAATGAGCCATATGTATTTCCTTCTTTCTTATTTATTTACGCTGCAAAACCAAATGGTATCATAACAAACATTGCAATCAGCAAAAGAATGCTTAACGGTACGCCAACTTTAACAAAATCCTTAAACCTGAAGCCTCCCTGCATAACAATAACGGTAGTTGGAGAAGCAAGCGGTGTGGTGATAGCAATGGATGTACCGACAATAACCGGAACACAGAAATAAAGTAAATTAACATTTAATGCTAGCCCCATAGAAATGGCCACTGGTACAACAATAGCATTAGCAGCAGTATTGCTCATGAACTGAGACAACAGCCAGCCAATCAGGCCAAGGGCAATCATAATAACAAATGGACTTGCTGCGTCACCGCCAAATAGACCAATTATACTATTAGCAATCACAACTCCTGCACCACTTTTATCCAGACCGTTTGCCATGGAAGTAACACCTGCCATAACAATCAAAACGTTCCAGTCACATGCTTTCAGAGATTCCTTTACACTTACCGCACCACTAATCCATAGTACTAGCACACCCATGAGAGAGCAAACTGCAACATCCCATACATTAGCAATAAATCCAATAACGACAGCAACAAATACTACAACCGTGAAAAGTGGCTTCCATTTCGGAATTTCACTGTCTTCTTTTGTGGTAGAAACTTCTATCTCAGGATCCTCAAAATCAAAACTCTTTTTCATAATATCATAGCCAATCGTTGCAAAATACAAAGTACTTATAACAATCAGCACAAGTGCTATAGGTGCCATTTCAAAATAAGACATCTTTGTACCCGCTTCGATTACCATGGCGCCGCCGGCTGCAACTGCCGCTGCACCAGACAAAGAAAGTGGGGAACCGATGGTGCTCATAGTACCTACCGGCATCAGCAAATGTTTTGCTTTCACTTTGCCATTGGAACTCTGTGAAATAGAACAAGCTACAGGAACCAAGGTTGCCGCAATAGCAGTGTTTGATGTAAATCCTGTAACCAATCCAGTAAAAAGCGAAAATGCAGCAACAAGCCACCTCTCATTTTTCTGCGCCAGCCCGCTGAACAAAACATTTGTAATTTTCTGGATTGCGCCGGTCTGAAACAAACCGTTACAAATAATCATTGTTGCGCCACAGAACACAACCGTAGAGCTACCAAAATACGAATATGCCTTACCCAGTGATTGGATCCCCATAACGGACATAGCCAAGGCAGCAAACATAGCTGTTGCAGCCAGAGGGATCCGGTCTATCATCACCATAATCATAGTAATCACCAGTATAATAATTGCAATGGTGTTTTGAGACATTTTTTACTCCTCCTCATATAATATAGTTGTAACATTTGATAGAAAATATCTCTATATTCTACCGAACATTACTTAATTCATTTCTTAATATTGTTCTTATAGATTCATCCTATCGGATATTTAGACACATCATTATTTTCTATCATAATATCCTATAAGGAAACTTAACTTAATACTTAAATCATTGTATAATATCTCCTGAATAGAGGTTAGATGGATTCCTCCAGGGAGCTTCGCATAGAAGCTATACCCGTAAAAAAGCGTATCATTCCATCAGTGAGAATTCTATGGTTTAGCTGGTTGGGTTTCCCGTAGGGTGTTACCATTGGGAATTACCCGTGTCACAAATGAGGTTATAGACTTACTGATAGAAGTGGATACTCTATTCTATCTCAAACTAACTAAAGTAAAGGAGATATTAATTATGTCTAAATTTTTTTACAGTCCAACAGTAGGTATTGATGTTTCAGCAGATTTTTCTATGGTTGCTATTCTTGCACCTAACGGTGATATTTATAGAAAGACATTTAAGATTAAACATGATGTGGACGGATTTAACCACTTAGTTAAAGAAATAAAGAAAGTGGAAAAAGAGTTTAACATGAAAACTGGCATTTTCATGGAGTCCACTGGCGTGTACCACTTATCTCTTTTCCACTTTCTTAAAACCAACAACTTAGAGGCTTATGTTATTAATCCTCTAGTTACTAATTCTAACAAAAATAAAGAAATAAGAAAAGTGAAAAATGATAAAAAAGACGCCTTAGCTATCGCTAAAATAGGTAAATTTGAAAATATTAAAGCTTATAGCTATTTTGATGTTTCTGTTTTTACCTTAAAATCTTTATGCCGAGATTACTATAAACTTGTTGATACAAGATCAACATTCAAGAAAAAGTTATCTGCTGACTTACGTATAGTATTTCCAGGATACAATAGTGTATTTTCTGATGTAACGGGAGCAACTTCACTTGCTATTCTTAAATGTTATCAGACTCCTCAATCTATTCTCGATGCTTCCAAAGAAGATGTTCTAAAAATTCTTAGAGAATCGTCTAAAAAGAATTTGATTTGGTGCAATAACACTTATGATAAATTAATTAAAGCTGCTTCTAATGCCACACACATTGCTATATCATCCTTTGGATTGTCAATAAAAATAACTATTAATATTGGAACTATTGAAAACTTAAATAAACAGATAGAACTAATATTAAAGGAGATAGAAAATGTATCATGTAGCAATAGTATTTCTTCAGAGTTTAAACAAAATATCTTGTTATTGATGTCCATACCTGGGGTTGGGTTTATTTCTGCTGTAACTATACTAACTGAAATCGGAGATTTTCAAGGTTTCTTAAAACCTAAACAGCTAGTTGCTTACTTTGGCATTGATCCTTCTGTTAATGAATCAGGCAAATTTAAAAGCGATAAAGATAAAATATCCAAAAGAGGTACACGCTTTGGTCGGAGAGCTTTGTATGCAGTAGCTTTAGCTTCTATAAGAACTAAGCGTACTGGCGAAGCCAATAATAAAATCTTACTAGACTACTATAAAAACAACCTAAAGGCTAAAAAGAAGAAAGTAGCCTTAGTAGCTATTATGCATAAGCTTTTAAACTATATTTTTGCTATTCTACGTAACCAAAAAGAATACGAGCAACGTTTGCCAAAGATTCATCACAAGATGTATCTTGAAAACTCCAATAAACCAGCAGCCTAATCGGCTGCAAGAATTTTTACCAATTTTTGTATTGTTCGCCTTTTGATCAATACCTTTTTGTCATACAATTTTTTAAAAATAACTTTTTTTAAATTTTCAAATGAAACATCCAAACTTTCCTTAAGTAATATACTTCTTTAATTTATAAATATTTTGCTATTATAGCGTAAAAAATTTCATTTCATAAGTTATGTTTTAGATTTATCTACAAGTTAAAAATTTTACAAATTCCTATATACTAAAAAGAGCTATTACATTATGTAATATTAAATCCATAACGTAATAGCATCTATATTAAAAACCTTGTGTTTTATATGATAAAAATTATTTTTTATTTAATGTATTAACATTTAAAAATCCATTTACGCCGAAATAGCAAATAGACTTTCATTCTTAAATTACTTAAAACAATCTAAGTAATACACTAGCAATTATAAGAATAAGGGCTCCTCCTAGACGAGATGAAATCGCTGCAAATGGCATTAATTGCATTCTTTTAGCTGCAGTTAGTACAGCAACCCTGATCCTCCCATATTAGCCATACATAAACCAGCAGTCATAAATGCACCCGAAAATAATATACCAATTCCGTATAACCCTAAATCATTAGATTTTTCTTCTTTCTCTTCTTCTGCATAAAGTTGAGTTTTTGATCTAGCTACTATTAATTTTCCATTTTCAGATAAGCTTAGTTTAATTTTACCTATTTTATCTAAAGCACCTGAAGCTATAATAGCAACTGCATTACCTAAAACTACTGCTGGCGTCATAATAGACATAATAGTTTTAGGATCTTGATTAAGTCTTCCACCAAATATTTTAGCTAGAGGAACAGCACCAGCATCCATTCCGCCTCCCATAATAGGAACACCTATATATAGAACAGCTTCTTTTGCACCATAACCTAAAAGAGCTCCAACTACTCCTACTAATGCAAGCGCTGCTATAACTCCACCTATAAGACATGGAAGATATCTAACAACAGCTTGAAGAAGCAATTTTCTATTCATACCTAAGAGACTTCCTGCAATAAGAGCACATATAATAAGATCTAAGAAACCACCGCTTCCCATAAAGGTGGTAATTTTAGCTACAGCTTCTTTCAGTAAAATGTTAAACATTACTAAAGCAGAAGATCCAAAAATAACCACAATAGGTCCACCACCAGAATAATCTTTTATAATAGGCGTTTTATCTCCAACAAGTGATAAAACAGTACCAATAACTAGCATCAGTGGCAATATGCCTACTATTCCTGATGGAACAACTTTCATGTTTACAGCTACAAACATAATTATAGCAATAATTATGCCAACTCATTTAGCACTAGTATTTCAGCTATTTTTTCTCTTTATAAATGAGTTATACTAATATATGAATTAAAATTTGTATTACATAATGTATCACTAAAATGCATTGTGTAACAATATTTGCTCTCTAGCTAAGCAAAAGCAAAATCTACACCTAATCGCTAAATATAAAAGTTATAAATGGTGCTAATAAACTTAGCCTACAGGTAGTAGAGGGCTTCATATTTAGCAAGCAACTACGTTCTTTTTGAGCATTAGATACTTCAAGTTGTTTCTTTTAGCAAATCCAACTTTCACGAAAACTTCCCCTTAATTTATATATTTCTATTTGCTTTTAGCCCAGACAACAGCAAAAATGTCTTTACATAAAAAATGTTACATATGGTAACAATACATTACTATATGTAACAAAAATCTAATTACTAGATAACCTTATAAAATTTCAACAAAACCTTATCTACAAGCCTAGTAGCAGAACATATAAAAAGCTGTTTCGTCATCCATCTGTATTTTTCTTCATAGACTTCAAAAGTAGGAACTGTACGAAAATAATAAATATTAGGATCTACAAATTCACCTGCTTTTACAGCTTCTATATATTCATTGGGAACAGTTCGAATCCCATTGTTTTCAATGTAAATTGTTGCACCATCCTCTAACTTAATTGCATATCTTGCTGATAGTTCACATTTTCCATCTGGACGAATAACTTGACTATCAACACCACCAGGTAACACTATCCCTTTGAATTTATCCCCTTTTACTTCTCCAGATAGTATTGGAATTAGCTGGCGTCTGCCCACTAATTCATCCTGACCTACTACAATAGGCTTATCCACTTTAACTTCAATACTAAATACTTCTTCTAAATTTCCTTCCTTTACCTCAACATTTTTCATTAATCTCTCCCCTTTTTATTAATTGAATCTCTTTTATGTCATTTGCTTTTATCTATGGAAAAATCTATTTTTCATCTATATAATTTAAAATATCTTAACTCTCAAATTTAATCATTACTTGCAAGCTTATTCATTTCTTCAGTCATTGATAATACTTCCTGTACACTTGCATTTATTTCTTGAATAGTTGAAGTCTGATTTTCTGTATTTGCAAAAGTATAATTAGACACGTTAATGGTTTTTTTAACTGATTCTTGAATATCAGATGTCAATTCACGAATTTTAACTATAGTTTGTTTTGAGTTATCCGAAAGTTTTCGTATTTCTTTTGCTACAACACCAAAACTCTTACCTAATTCACCAGCTCTCGCTGCCTCAATTGCAGCATTCAAACCTAACATTTTAGTTTGATCGGCTATTCCCTTTATAAAACCTAAAATTTCATTAATTTCAGTTGATACTTTTTGTATGTTTTGAATTTCATCATTTAAGGAATGTTGGTTTTGTGAAACGGTAATTGATGATGCAGAAAGCTGGTCCATAGCACTAGATATCTGTTCCAAGCTATCGTTGATGGATTTAGACATGTATTTTAACTTATATTGCTCATATCCAAGTTTAGACAATGTATTCGCAACCATATATAGAACTTCAGCTGCTGATTCAACCCTTTCTCTTTCTACAATCTTAACCTTTCTCAATGCTTGTATATATTTTTCTGGATCTACACCTATCTCTTCCGCTATTTTCCTGAATTTATTTTCATCCGGTGGTGAAGTAATTACCTGTCCTCCTAATATAACTCCTATTTGTTTTCCCTCCAATACAATTGGAGCAGCAAAATCAGTTAACCCTGCATGACAGGTGTAAATAGCTGGTCTTTTAGTTTTAGTGGATTCCTCTCCACCTTTTCTATCACATCCAACACACTTGCTGTAACCAATATCAGTTTTTCGTGTAAGCTCCATACAAAAGTCAGTAAAACAACTTGGTCTAGTTATAGGCTCTCCCTTATCATTAGCAGTAATACTAGCCATTCCTACACTTCTTGCAAAGTTATCCTGAAAACTTTGTAGAAACTCTACATCTATAATATCTTCTAATTGTAAGTTACTTGAATTTTTATCAGCTTCCTTATTGGTTTCTTTTGTCATATTATCAAGCCTCCAAGTTCATTATTAGCCTACTAACTATTTATTTTTTTACAAAATCTGTTTTGCACCTATTATGATTAAAATAGTTCCATATAATATGATTGCTTTATTCTCAATATTGTATCTATTTAAAAATACAGTTAAGTAATTTCCAGACCAAAGAGCAACAAAACTTACTACAGCAGAAAATACTCCCACAAAATATGAGTTTGATCCAATTATTCCCGAACTAAAACTTCCGCCTATATTATTTATAGAAAGTAGTCGCTTGCGGAATTCCGCAAGCGTTGATTCGCCTAACTTTTTAGCCGTTAGGCTTTTATATTTTCCTCCACTATGAAATAATAAATGTAACCACACAAAATAATAAATCATAGGGAGGAGAACAAACATGTTTTGTCTTAATAAAATTAAACAAATTAATATTTTTAAACAGGAATCTCAATTAAAACACATGATTACAGAACAATCCATAATCCCATAGCAGTAAGCATCAGCATACTTAATATAGAACATACACGTTTATTTGATTAATGTATTTAATTTTATATAACAGTTGTTAACTAGCACTTGCAGTATCATTTAATATTTCTTTCTTTTGAAGTCCTAACCCCCCTAGTTCTGATAAATATCCAAATACTGCTCCACATATTAAACCAATTACTGCCGTTTTGATATTAGCACTAGTAGCAAAATAAGTAGCACATCCTACAAATGCTCCCGGAATAAACCCTAACCAAGATATTTTTGCCTGCCAGCACATTGCTGCAGCACCAATAGCTACTCCAATTGCTAATCCAACATTTCCACCAACCATTGGCGTCAAAACTCCAGCAATTTTTACTATAATAAATCCCCAAAAAACTCCACTAAGATTCGATGTTAAAGTAGTTTTTAAACCGTTTAGTTTTCCTCCACATGCGAAGAAGGTTGCCCAAGATAAGAATCCTGCAAAAGTACATAATGCCAATACAGCACTTGCAAAAGTCCATACTCCTGCTAATACACCAATACTTATTCCAATTGCTATTATAAAATCCATAATATCTCTCCTTATTTTTATTATTTATATTTTTAATCACTTTTTTAGAAATCACTCAACTTCTTGTTATTCATTTTCTGAGTCACTGATAGAAGATCTTCCTTACTAGCATCTATTTCTTCTATGTCGGGGATTGATCTTCTTTAGTAGCAACAGTAGAATTTGATATTTCAATAGTTTTTATAACCAAACCTTTTACGTTGGATATGGGTTCACTGATTTTTACAACTATTGGTTTTGAGTTGTTTTACTCACCATATAGCTCTTTAAACAATCTAATCAATTCTTCCTCATTAGGCATTCTTGGATTAGTAACTGTACAATTATCTTTTAATGCAGTATTCGCCATACTTTGTATCTTATTAAACAACTCATTTTTATCTACATTTGCTTCTTTTAAACTCATTGGAATATTTGTTTCTTTCATAAGTATCTTTATTGCATAAATAAGGCTATTAACTCCTTCTTTTGATGAAGAAGAAGGTAGTCCCAAAATTTTAGATAACTCAGCATATTT
The DNA here is from genome assembly GCF_001623875.1 of Clostridium magnum DSM 2767. Taxonomy (GTDB): domain Bacteria; phylum Bacillota; class Clostridia; order Clostridiales; family Clostridiaceae; genus Clostridium_AM; species Clostridium_AM magnum. Next base: position 26,206 of record NZ_LWAE01000004.1, read on the forward strand.
TTTAGCAGTTTCAGATTCTTTTATAGATTCAAGATTTGCATTATACTTAATTATATAAGGTAAAATGATTGCATTTGATCTACCATGTGGAATATGGAAATTTGCTCCTATAGTATGAGCTATACTATGATTGATTCCTAAATTTGCATTTGTAAATGCCATACCAGCCATACAGGATGCATTGTGCAGCTTTTCCCTTGCTACCATATCATTTCCATCTTTATAAGCTTTTAACAAATATTCAAATACTAATTTTACCACTTTTTCACAAAGAGCATCTGTATAATCAGAGTTATTTGTAGAAACGTAAGCCTCTATAGCATGAGTTAAAACATCCATTGCAGTATCAGCTGTTATTTGTGGCGGTACTGTTTTAACAAAATCTGCATCTACTATAGCTATATCCGGAACTATTTCATCATCACTTAAAGGAAATTTTGTAGTTCCCATGGTAATTACTGAAAAAGAAGTAACCTCAGATCCAGTACCACTAGTAGTGGGAATCGCTATAAATAATGGTTTATTATAGTTGTCTCCACTAGCATTTAATATTTTAACAGTAAATAGTATAATGCTTTTTGTAGCATCAATTGAAGAACCACCGCCTAATGCAACTATTACATCTGGTTTAAAAGTTCTCATTTTATTTACTCCTGCTGAAACAGTTTCAACTGGTGGATCAGGTCTTATTTCTGAAAAAATTTCATATTCTACCTTATTAGCTTTGAAGATATTAGTTATTTTATCTGCAGCACCTGATTTAAGCATAAATGGGTCCGTAACTATACACACTCTTTTATTTTTTATAGTGTTTAAGTATTCTATTGAACCCTTATCAAAACAAATTTTAGATTTAATGCCAAATATATTCATATAATGTCCTCTTCTACTTCATAATTCTAATTGTAAAATTTATCAGTATTACACATATTCGGTATAAAAGTATTCATAATACTTTTTTATTGTCAAACTTAAGTCATATTTTTATTAATAGCTTTCCGTTTTTGTGATAGACTATGTTATAGGGATTTCCCTTTATTTACGTAATGTTTGTTTAAATGCTTACAGTTTACTACTAAATCAAGGTGAATTCCCTATAAGTTTTTCTTCTATCTATGCTTTATAAGTTTTTCCTAAAGCATCTGCAGCTAGTATAGCAGCATATACATCATCACTAGTAACCTCGAAAGGCATGTTATGGATAGTTTCACCTGCTGCACAAGAAGCTTCTGCTACATTTCTTAATTCTTCTTCCTTTATTTCAGTTACTCCCATTTCTTCTAAAGTAACTGGCAAGCCTAAACTAATACATAAATCTATAACCTCTTTTATTTCTTCTAGAGAACTATTTTCTAGTACTAGCTGAACGATTGTACCAAATGCTACCTTTTCTCCATGATATAAATGATGGCACTGTTCTAACACTGTAAATCCATTGTGTATTGCGTGGGCAGCAGCTAAACCAGCACTTTCAAATCCTACACCGCTTAAGAAAGTATTTGCTTCAACAATATTTTCTACCGCTTCAGTACACACATTATTTTCCACTGCTAATTTTGCCTTTAATCCATCTGATTGTAAAGTATCATAGCAAAGCTTTGCAAGTGCAAAAGCAGACTTTGTAGCATTTCCACCAGACATATTTTTTGCATTTGATCTAACACAAGCTCTTGCTTCAAAATATGTTGCTAACGCATCACCTACACCTGCGACTAATAATCTTGCTGGTGCTTTAGCAATAATATCAGTATCAACTAATACTAACTCTGGATTCTTAGGTAAAACTAAGTATTCACTAAACACTCCTTCATCTGTATAAATTACTGAAAGTGCACTACATGGAGCATCTGTAGCTGCTATAGTTGGTATTATTGCTACTGGTAATTTTTCATAATGAGCTACAGCCTTAGCTGTATCAAATATCTTTCCTCCACCTAGTCCTACAACTACATCACAGCCTTTTGATCTAACTATATTACCTAATCTGTCTATTTCATTCTTTGAGCATTCTCCATTAAAGCCTTCGAATACTAAAGTGACATTTTCACCTTTGAAACTTTCCTCTATAACAGATTTAACTCTTTTTACCCCATTTGGACTAGCAATGATAAAAAATGATTTCCCTAAATCTTTAGTGTGCTCTTTTATTTTTCCTAATTCCCCTCTTCCTTGTACATATTTACTAGGTGCGATTATAATTTTTGACATTTTTTATTCCTCCTTTTTTTGTTAAAAAATATACAATTTTATTTATAATTTTATGAAATACAAACTATATTTTACATTTCATAAATAATTAACTTATAACAAACTCTGAAGTAATTCCTTGCTTGGAGCGGATATTACAGCTTTATTTACCAACAGTCCACTTTCAAGAGCTGTATTGGCTCCTACTGTTACAGCATTATTAACTGAACTTATGTCACCAGTAAGAGTTATGAAGGCTTTTCCTCCAATTCCAACTCCCAATCTAACTTCTATTAATTCTACATTTGCTGATTTAGCCGCTGCATCAGCAGCAACGATAGCAGATGCAATACTAAAAAATTCTAATACTCCTAAATCTCTCAACTTTTCAACATTACTAGCTGCATTAATTGCAGGTATTACCTGTGGATGAACATTAGGCACTAATAATTTATTAACTACAGCTTCTCGTCCAGCAGCTTCACCATGGCTAATTGCCGCTTGTACAGCACCTACATTACCTGTAACTAAAATAATATATTTACCTGGACAAACAGTTTTAGCTAAAAGTAACTCTACTTCTGCAGATTTAATCATTTCATCTGCAACTTGAATTCCCCTGGCAATACTATTTAATTCTATCAATCCTATAGTTCTTATCATTTTATCACCTCGGCTTGAATAGCTTTTATAGCTATACTATCGCTTATTTCAGAAACTACTCCACCAATACTGGCATGAACGTTTGCTCCCATTTTGCCTTCTTCAACTCTGCCTATAAACTGTCCTTTTTCAACAGTATCACCAACATTAACAATAGCAGTTGTTCCTGCTCCTATTCCCTGCCTTAAAGGAATCTTTACTTCAATAGGATTTATTTCCTCACCTTCTTGCAGCCTTTGTCTCTTATATCCGCTAAGCTGCAATCTAGCTACCAATCTTTCTGTAGGTACTTTTCTATAATCTCTTAATATATTCCCTGTAAATGTGTTTGTAGTGTTCTCCCACTTTACTCCACTTTCTCTTAACTTGCCTTTTACATAAACATTGATACGCTTAGGTGATAATCTCATAGGACATGCGTACATTTCACATACTCCGCACTCACAACATATCATTGCCTGCTTTAACACATCCTTGTTATCTTCATTTAATGCAATACTTCTCATGATTTTATGAGGATTTATTGGATGTCCAATTAGATTTCTAGGGCACATATCTGTACAAAAATGACATTGTATACAAGCGGACTTAGCTTGATTCTTCATATGCTCGATAGTCATCTTTTCCCTCTGAGCTAAATAGTGATCTTCAGGTATTACTATAATTGCACCATCAGTCTTCGTAATGACTCTGCTCTCTATGTGGTCCTTTGACATTCTTTTTCCCATCATAGGACCACCCATTATTATGGCATAATCTCTAGTAATTGCTCCGCCGCACTTTTCTAAAACTTCTTTAACTGTTGTACCTATAGGTACTTTAACAATGGAAGGTTTAGCTACTTCACCTATAACCGTAACAAATTTATAGGTAACTGGCTTATCTTGCATAGCTTCATATATATTGAATACAGTACCAGAATTTGAAACCACAGTACCAACATTCAAAGGAATTCCTGCTGGTGGTATTGTTCTTCCTGTTACTTCATAAACTAAAACTTGCTCATCTCCAGCTGGATAAAAGGCCCTACTTAAATGGAGCTTTACTCTAGAATTAAACTTTCCTATAGATGTCTTTAATGCTTGTATCTCATCTTTATATTCTTCTTTTAATCCTATTACCAAATGTTCTGCTCCAATTGCCTTGCCGATTTCTTCTACTGCCTGTATTATTTCGTCACTGTTGTTCCGCATCATATATTTATCCGATTGAAGTAATGGTTCGCACTCCAACCCATTTACTATAAAATACTCAACCTTGCAATTTAGCTTAACATGAGTAGGGAATCCAGCTCCGCCAGCTCCTATAATTCCAGCCTCTCGAATCTTCTCAAGTAAATTCACGATTACACCTCCTCCTTTTCTAGTTGAGAGTTATGAATTAATAGTTAAGAGTTATGGATGATTTTCTTCTGCTGTGCTTCAGAAAATCTTAAAATAAATATAGTTTTATATAATACCTTAATTTAAGATTTTTCGTAACATAGTGGAGAAAAATCTTCATTAACTCTTAACTATCAACTCTTAATTCTTAACTTAAAATCTTGCATAGTTAATCTACAGTTTTTAAACTATTCTGAAGGACTCCACCATAGTACATCTTCTTTGTCTTGTGAAGGAAGCTGCATTAGTTAATCCTTCTCCAGTAGGTCCAGCTATAGTAAAGGTTGTATGTCCTTCGCCACCAAAGCCAATTCCAGCATAGGATGGTGCATTCTTAACAAATATTGTAGTGTCTATTTCTCTAGCCATTCTAGTTAAATTGTCCACATTCTTAGAGTGCATAATAGCTGTATGTCTATTTCCATGTTCATCTTGAATAGCAAGCTTTAATGCTTCTTCAAAATTCTTTGCTTTAACTATAGGAAGAATAGGCATCATAAGTTCCTCTTGAACGAATGGGTGATCATTCTCTGCTCTGTATATCAAGCATTCGATTCCATCCACATTGGTCTTTCCTATACTTTGTAGTATATATTTAGCGTCTTTTCCTACAAATTTTTTATTTGCAGAAGCACAATGTGGATTATTTTCGTTGCTATAAAGTAAAACTAATTTAGCAACTTTTTCAGCTTCTTCATCATTTAATTCATATACTGCTCTGTTATTTTTCATTTCTTTTATAAGCTCTTCATAAACTGCTTCTACCACTATAGCTTCTTTTTCTGCTATACAAGGTAGATTGTTATCAAAAGTACAACCTGCAATTATATCTCTTGCAGCTTTTTTAATATCTGCTGTTTCATCAACCACTACTGGAGGATTTCCTGCCCCTGCACCTATAGCTTTCTTTCCTGAAGAAAGAACCATTTTAACAATTCCAGGTCCACCGGTGGCAACTACCATTCTTATTTTGTCATGCTTTAACATTATATTTGTACCTTCTAAGTATGGTTTCTTAACTGATGTAAGTAAATTGTCTGGTCCACCAGCTTCTCTTATTGCTTTGTTTAATGCTCTAAGCATAGCTAAGGATGAATTAAAAGCTCCTGGATGAGGTGAAAATACAACAGTATTTCCTGCTGCAAGCATTCCTATTCCATTACAAGCAACTGTAGCTGCTGGATTTGTAGAAGGTGTAATTGATCCTATAACGCCAAAAGCACCATTCTCTACAAGTGTAAGTCCTTTATCACCTGTGTAAGCAGTAGTCTGTAACACTTCAGTTCCTGGTGTCTTTTCTGCTGTTAACTTTAACTTTAAGTATTTATGGTCAATTCTACCCATACCTGATTCGTTAACACAAAGAGTTGCTATTGACATAGCATTATCAAGTATTGCTTTTCTCATAGCAGCTATAAATTTTTCACGTTGTTCAATTGAATACTTTGAGTATTTTTTCTGAGCTTCGTAAGCTGCCTCTATAGCTTCTTCCATAGTATCAAATACTCCATCGCTCACTTCTTCTTTTAGTTCTTTTTTACTCATTTCCTTTAAAACTTTTTCTATTATTAGTGATAACTCACTACTTTGTAACTCCATTCGTCAAACCCTCCTCAAAAGCCTTTACACCAAATTGTGCAACCTTCATATCTTCTTCAACAGTACCACCGCTTACTCCTATTGCACCTACTATTGTTCCATTTACTTTTAGCGGGAATCCGCCACCAAAGGTAATTATTTTGTCCACAGTGTTAATTCCATAAAGTTCCCCAGCTGGTAATGATGCATCTCTTAGTTCATGAGTTGGAGCCTTAAGTGCTGCAGCAGTATATGCTTTCTTCATTGCAATTTCTATACTTGCTAAAAGAGAATCATCCATACGCTCAAGTAATGTAATATTGCCACTATAGTCTGTTACACAGATAACCATAGGTACTCCAATCTCATAGGATTTTTGTACACACTTCTCAGCTATATGTTTAGCAGTTTCTCTATCAATTACCATTCTATTTATCATTATTTCATCAATCTCCTCACTTTGAGAATTATTTACCACTGATCTATTTTGATTAAATTTTCTTGCATTCTCCTCTACCTTTTCCATTATGTCTTTATAATCAAAATATCTAGCCATGGCGTAGAGACCATCTGATAATCTATTGGTGTACTTCATTAAATTGTCACTGATTTCATAATAATTTTTTAGTTCGGATATATACCTTTCAGCTCGTCTAACAATTGTTCTTGCAACATCAAGATGAGCTGATTCTATAGTTCCTCCAGGGACTATAAATCCATTGTATGAAGGCTTAAGTCCATCTAATTTATCTATAGTTTCTTCAAGAAATGTTATATCTTGATCTTCTATTCTTCGTTTATAATAATCTGTTCCTGCAGAGGCAAGTTCCGCCCCAACTTCAAAAAGAGTCTTTTGAATCTTTAGAAGCTTTTCTGATATTTCTTTTTCTTTAACATAAGCTCTTGCTAATCCAATTGATGAGGTTACTTCATCTATAGTTCCATAGGCCCAAACCCTTAAGTCATGCTTTTCTGCTCTATCTCCGCCAACAAGACTAGTAGTTCCTTTATCTCCAGTTTTGGTGTATATCTTCATTTAATCACCACCTAATAACCTGTATTCCATTCAATAGAATCAACAATCCCCATAATTGAAGCATCAGCAGGTACAACTTTATCACCGGTGTCTATATACCTTGCACCACTTCCTGTAACAACAATCACAGTTTCACTAATTCCTGCACCAACTGTGTCAATTGCAACTATAGGTTCTCCTAATATTTGTTCATTCTCGTCTATCTTTTTAACTATTAAAAGCTTACTTCCAATAAACTTTGGATCTTTTTGTGTAGAGACAACTTTCCCAACAACCTTTGCTAAAAACATAATTACGCTCCTTAATTAATAATATTTAACATTGATCTTATTGTTGTATATATAGTCTTTTGCCAGAGGAGTTATTAAAGCACCCTCTTTAACACAAATTTCTTTAGCGCTATTAACAGCTACTATAATATCCTCTGTTGTCAAAACTCCTGATAATATCTTTTCAGCTACAGGAACTTTGTTAACTATAGGGTTAACATTTTTGTTTTCCACCGTTAATTCTGCAGTAACTTTCTGTTCTTTTACTACAGTTTTATCTATTGATGCTATGTTCTGAGTAACACTATTAGTAATACTGAATTTATCATTTATAGTACTCTTTAGATTATCAGCATCGATAAATTTCACTCCAAAATTAGTCAATGTATCTTGATAACCTAGAACAAATTTATTGTATGCTGGATTTTTACTGAAGTCTAAGGATATATTTTTAGGATTTTGAGGGTCAAAACTGTCTTTAACAGCAATCACCTCTCTATTCATCATAAGAGCTTCAGCTATTCCCGTAGTAACCAAGTTATCTTGAATACCTGTAGCACATTTAGCTAAAGTGTTTCTTGACATCATTGGCACTAGTATTATGTCATTTTCTCTTACAGCTTTAGTTAACTCCACTTTGCAATCTATTATCCTGCCATTTAAATTAGCAATATACTCTTCTGGTATAACTTTCTTAGAAGCTTCTGTCATTACTATGTCATACTTAAGCATTTTCATAGAAGCTAATGTTTCAAATACATTCTTTAAATTTACTGCACCACCGGATATAAATAGAAGAAGTCGCTTATTCATCATACTTATTATCTGAGCAATTATAGGTCTTAGTAAATCTTCAATGTCCATTTACTCACCTCTCTTACCTGACACTATTCATAGCTATTCCTATAGGTGTTACTAATAAAGGATTATATGGCTTTATAGTCTTAATACCTGTATATTTTTGAAATACCTGTTCTATATCTTTAAGGCAGCAGGTTCCACCTACAAGGTAAATAGTTTCTACATCGTAACCTTGTACATGCCTTAGAACTATATCCGCCATCTTTTCTATTACCGGTCTAACTAAAGGAAATACAGTATTATAATTATCAGGATCAACTTTAAATTTTTCAGCCTCCTCATATTCTATTCCTAGGCTTCCTGATACTACTAAACTTAAATGATGTCCTCCTGTAGGTTCATCTGCTGAGTAAACTACTTTACCATTTTTTAATATAGATATTCCGGTAGTTCCTCCACCTACATCTACCACTGCACCATCTTGTATTTGTAAAACCTCAGATGCTGCAGTAGGCTCATCAATTACATTAGTTACACTAAAATCAGCTGCTTCCACCACATTTTGGATAACTTTTACATTGCCTTTACTTATTCCTGGTGGTATTGCTGTAGCAGCATTTTCCAGAGTTCTATTTAGAGTTTTTTCTAGCTTTCCTTTTAACTCTCTAACTATTGTAACAGCCTTTAGATATTCAACCACTATACCATCTTTAACTACACTTGCAGGATATACCTCTCCGGCTACTGGCACATTATTTTTATCTAATACGGTTATAACAATGTTGGAGGTACCTAAATCTACTCCTACTTTAAGTTCTTCATTCTCGCCTATTTGATTAGGATTTAAAATAGTATCCTCCATTTGCTTAATGAACATATTGGCTTTGTTTAATATATCCTCTGTACTGGTATTTTCTAACATATCTATCACCTGCTCTTACTCATTATCCTTACAAGCTCATTATTCTTTAACTCTGATGAGTTAGCTTCATCTGTATCTACATGCATCTCAAGAGCTGCTTCATTGTTAACTCTAATAAGTACATTTTTAAATATCACGCCTTTATCCCCAGCTGTCTCCACATTTACAAGATCTCCATCCTTTACCCCATAAGTCTTTGCTTGTTCTGCTCCCATATGAATATGTCTTTTAGCACAAATAACTTTATTGCTAAAAACTATCATACCCTTTGGACCAATAACAGAAAGACTTTCTGAGTTCTCGAGCTCTCCAGAATTTCTAACTGGTGGTTTTATTCCTAAGGCAAAAGCATCTGTTCTTGATATTTCAATTTGGCTGTATTTTCTTACAGGACCTAAAATTCTTACCTTTTGGAAAGAACCTTTAGGTCCTGCAATAGTTACTGTCTCATTAGCAGCAAATTGTCCTGGCTGCTTTACGTTATTTTTTATTGTAAGCTCATATCCTTCACCAAATAGGCATTCCAAATCTTCCTGAGTAACATGAATATGTCTATTAGATATACCTATAGGTATTGAAAATTCTCTATTCTTTATTTGAGCCTTTGTTACAATGTCTACTACTATATCTCTTATTAGAGTTTCATTTACCTCTACCATTTATATCACCTTCTAGAACCTTTATAGTTTATACATAAAGTTTTTGGCTGTCCTTTTTTTCTTGTACAAGCAGGATCATGGCATATATTACATACCTCGTCGCCTTCCTGTTCACTTAAAGAACTATCATCATGTATGAACTCTTCAGCTTCATCCTTCTCACTAATAGCCTTTTCTTCCTCGAGATTTTCAGTTGAGCTGGGATTGTCTAAATCACTAACTTCTTTATCCTTAATATCTTCCTTAACATTAGCACCGACTTCTTTGTCTTTGCTTTCTTCTATTTTATCCTTATTCTCTTCCTCGATATTGGCACTGACTTCTTTGTCCTTACCTTCTTCTGCTTTATCTTTATTCTCTTCCTCGATATTAGCATCGACCTCTTTGTCTTTGCATGGTTCCTTTTGATCAACTTTAATGCCTACAGTATCCTCTGATTCGATAAGCCCTTCTAACTTTTCAGCTGGTCTTGGTATTATAAGTGTTGCATACACTTTATTAATTGCAGCTGCACTAACTTTTGCCGCTTCAATAGCCGCTTTAACCGCTCCAACATTTCCTCTTATCTTAATAGCTACTAGTCCAGAGCCTTTACTTAGTTCATACCCTATTAGTTCTACATTAGCTGATTTAACACAGGTATCTGCTGCCTGTATTGCTGCAGCCATTCCAACGGTTTCAATAACACCGAGGGCTTCCTTATTCATTAAAACCCCTCCCTAAAAATTCAACTTATTATAATTTGCATAAAATTATGTGTTTAGTTTCTCTTAAGTAATTTTGATATTTAGTTTATTTATAACGGCAATAACCGATGCTCTAACTTTTTCTAGCAATTCCATATTAACGGATTCAATATCCTTGAAAGGCATTATCTTATAGAGTCTTGCTGCATTACATCCAACTATTCTTGCTTTTTCTTTCTCATATAAATCTAATTTTATATCTACAAGTGGCTTTTCTTCCTTAAGTTTGTTAAAATGAAGTACTAATCTGCCTTCTATAACGCCAATAGCTATGCCCATTCTAGACTCCTGTGCTGCGGTATAAACTTCCCTCAAAATAGTACTTTCATTAAAATTTATATTTTTCACATTGTAAGGAATGCCTTCTTCTTCTATTCCTGCAAGAATTTCTTTTAGAAAAGGTTCTTTAAGATTATTTATACATACAAAAATACAAGGTATTTCTAAATTGTTAGCTATCATATTATATACCTCTCAAGCTATTGTAATAAGATATTACAAGTCCAGTTGCAACCGCATTTCTAGGTCCTTGATTTCCTCTTATATTGCCGCTTCCGCAGACAACTCCATAGTGAGATAACTCATCTGATATTATTTCAGGAATTTCAAAATCCAGTGCAGATCCACCTACTAGTACCACAAAATCGATACTTCTTAGATCTTTATTAGGTGCAACATCTTTTAAGGCCCTAATAACATTAGTTACAAATACCTTTCTCTTTGCTTCTCTTCTAACCATTTTTATCTTCTCTATTGCATGTCTAGTTGGAATAGGAATCATCTCATCACTTTTCACTATTATGTTCCTTGCAAATAGAGATGCATCTAATGGCTGCTGAAAGAAACACACACTTCCATCTTCATATCTTATATTGAAAAGACTTTCCACTTTAGCTAAAGGATGTTTCTTTATATCCTCTGCTAAATTGTAGTCTTCCAATCCTAATTCAGATTTTATCAGCATTGTAACCATTTCCCCAGCACCAGCATGGTGAATAGATTTAACAGATTCATCTTTATTTATATAGGCAGAGTCTGTTGAACCGCCTCCAATATCTAATATAACAAGAGGCTTATCTGTTCCAGGGGTAGTAAGAGCTCCCAGTACCGCCATATTTGCTTCTACGCCACCAATCAAAACTTTTACACCAGTTTCGCCTTGAAGCTTTTTAGCGATAGTTTCCATTGGTAGTTTACTTGTTTTTACCATAGCTGCAAGAGCTACAGCATTTTCTAGTGCAAATTCTCCAGCTAATCCACCTTGAACTTTTTGAGGTATAAAGGTATCTACAGCTAAAATATCTTGAATCTTTATCTCTTCTATATTTTGTCCTGTAAGTTCTCCCATTACCTGTCTTACTCGTTCAATCATACCGCCTACATTTGTACCTGGTTCTCCAGTTACATCCTGTAAAGGCCACACTTCACTTAAGCTATCCATTATTGCACTGGAACCTTGCTCTATTCCAATCTTATTCTGCTTTGTTCCCATAAGAATTAACTTTCCAGCAGGTATAACTCTCTCCTTTACATCCCCTTCAGGGGTTCTTATGACAACAGCTGACCTGTTGCCAATAAGAGCCCTAGCGATTGGAATTATATGTTTTGTTTCTTCAGGTAAAAGTTTAAATACAGTGGCAAGTCCATAAGGATTTGATAACACCTTTATGGTTTTTCCTGGCGCTGCTACCTCTACTGCTGCAAGCATTCCCATAGGCACTTTATCAATATAGGCTACCTCATCAACAATAGGTATTTTCTTGTCTATCCTATTTGATATTATTACTCCATCATCCGCTTGTACCACTGCACCAGTGATTTCTATATTCCTCTTGAATGCTTCATTTAATTTCTTAGCTGCAGTTTCAAAGTCTACTGATCTAGGAATTATACATATTACTTCCTCATTTGCATGAAGATATTCCAATTCCTCAAGGAAAACTGTTTTTCCAGTGCCTACTCCTAGTCCTCCAGGTGTCTCTGGATTATGGCCTATCATAGTAGATTCTGTAATTATGGTTTCTGTTATAGTTTCCATAGCTACATCACCAATAACTGGGGTTGCTTCATTTATACATATGGTATCCAATTGATCCACTGTAATGTTTATATTATCGCAAGCCTCTTTTAAAGCAAGAAGTACTCCTGCTACATTGTCAGTTGTCCCTTTAATTCCTGTAGTCTTAACCATACTGCTGCTAACAAACTTCAAATTTGCATCAAAATCAGCAATGGCAACCTCAGTGGTAGAATTTCCTATGTCTACTCCTGCCACAAGTTTCACTTGTACCACCTACCTAAACTTTTAGTCTGTTTCTCTTTTCGTATACTTCGCAAGCTTCTCTAACAAGTGCAGCACTTGTTTTTGCATTATATTTATTTTCTAATTCACTTGCTATATCAAGTAATTCTTGTTTTGTTGATCTGTAAGGTCTTAATGCATTGTATATTTCTAGAACTCTAGCATCTGGAACTACAGTTAACTCTGCAGCTCTTTTAAGATTTCTTGCAAATGCATCTCTTCCTACTGATTCTGCTATTTGAGCTTGATATAAAAGAACTTCTGGAGTTATTTTTATATCATCTGAAGTTATACTTCCATTTAATACATTTTCTATATTTATATCATTTAAGCCCTTGCCGCCTTTAGTTTTTATTAAGTCGCTTCTCTTTTGGCCTAAAGGATAATCATTTTTAGTTAAAGTTTCAGAGCATTTTGGTTCACATTTTTCTGTTGGCTTTTCTCCACCAACTGACATAGTTTGTAAAACTTGATTAATTATTTGTTCTATTAAAGCATTGTTATCCATATCTTCACCCCTATTCGAAAACTACTTTTAATTCTATAGACTTAGCATTTGGTACTACATGTTCTGTTTCCTTTATATGAAGTACTGCTGATTTAGCTTGGTATTTTGGTCTTGCCATTTGATCGCTTCTAACTGGAACTGGGTCTGGTGATTCTCCCTTAGCATATTTTGCTGCATTTTTCCCTATAGCTCTAAAGGTTTCTCTATCTATTAATGGAGCTTGCGGAAATAATTCTAAGTTATTTAATGGTTCTAGGTCTTTTTGATGTATAACTGTAGTACCTTTTGACTGTATACCTATACCTATACCTGATCCACTTATCTTAGCAGCATCATTAGCCATAAAAGATACGTCTGATGTACGTAAGGACCTTACTACTCTCGGATTAATTCCTTCTTCTTCTATACCTGCTAAAATTTCTCTCAACACTTCATCATGAGGTATTCCAACTATTGTTTCAGTTTGATATACACCAAATGCTGGTGCTACAGCTATAACAACCTCATCATTTCTTTTTCCAATTTCAGCAGTACCAACTTCTTCTAATCTCATCTTGCCAACTCTTGCAGATGAAGCATTAGTTTTAACACAACTTAAATTTACATTAGTAGTTAATTGACTTAATACCTGCTTGGTTATTAATTCTATTAGTTCTTCGTTAGACACTGAATTTACCATATATCAATCACTCCCCTACATTTTATCAGGATCTAAAGCGTGAGTTATGTTCTTAATTTTCTCCCATTTCTCACCCTCAAGTCTGTATCCTGTTCCAGGTCCCATATAATCATTAAGATCGTTAACAGCACTTATAACATTGTACTTTCCATCAAATATAGCTGATGTGTGAAGGTAATCTCCTACTATTCTTTGTTTTAACAAGTTAAGAACTCTCTCAGCAATTTCAGGGAATCCGCCCTTGTGAAGTGCTTTAACTATATCAAGTCCTGTTACACCATGTGTTAACAATTCTTGAGCAGCTTTTAAATCTTCTACAACATTTCTAGCTGGCATGTCCTTACTACCATGAGCATAAGTTGCTGCTTCAACTTCTTCATCTGTAATAGTAGGTAAGCCTAACTCTCTAAATGCTGCTTGAATTGCTTTTGCCGCCTTATTTCTAATATATATTACATCTTCTTCCTTAACTGGAATAAGACCTCCATCAACCTTTAAATCTCTTTGAAGAACTAAATAATCATCATAATCATCAGCATCAAAATTAGCTCCTGCAAACATATTGTCATAATTTGGTGTAGAACTATATCCAGAGAATATAAAATCAGTTCCTGGTAAGAACTGCATCATAGTTCTTGCAGTTCTTCTTATATCAGAGTGAGTAAATGTTTGGTCGTTACCAGATGCAACTTCCATATCTAACATAGTAGTAATAAGATTCTCTGCTAAAATTGCTCTTATACCTCCTGGTACTGCACCAGGAACACCTATACAGCTAATAGAACCATTTTGAAGTCCTTGAACTCCTGCACCTTTTGTTACCATAATACATCTTGCTTCAAGATAAAGCATTGATTTACCTTCTGCATATCCCATCTGAACTTCTGAACCAGTACCAGAAGTAAATCTCATCTTAAGACCACGGGATGCATAAGCTGACGCTAAGAAGGATTTTGAGTAAGGAGTATCATCACCATCAACAAATACATCTTCTGTTCCATAAACGGATATTGTTTCTGCATAAGCTGTGTATCCAAGCATACCTAGTTTAAGCTCTGTAGCTTCTTCCAAGGCACATTGAGTAAGTACTCCTCCTCTTCCTGTTTGTGATCCTATTAATATTGATAAAGCATTGAAAGGTGCATATCTTACTATACCTACAGTTGTTTCCATTTCATCAAAGCCTCTTATAGCTGCTTCTGCTGCATCTGCTGCAATCTGAACTGGATTATCACGTAGATTAGTAACGTGGCATTGATTTGATGGAGTTCTTCTTGATCTCATTTTTTGAAGAGCCATCATCATTTCAACTACATTTAGTTTGTCAACTACTTCAACTAGCTTTGCAGGTGTTAAGGCAGTAGTTATTTTTACAATTTCATCTCTTGAAACATTTATATCTGTTAACATTCTAGCTATGTCTAATGAATCTATTGCCATAGCCTTTTCAGTGCATTCTATATTAATAGCATGGTCAGCTAAGAAACTATCGATAAAGTCGAATTCAGCTCTCTTCTTTCCATCCATTTCAACTATTTTTCCATTTTCCACTTTAACACTTGGAATTGGATCATTTGGACTTCCTATAGCTATCAAACCTACTTCTGGCCATTCTTTAACGAATCCATCATTATGAACTGGTCTATTTTCTAATACTTCAAATCTTTTAGACTTTTTCACTGTAACACCACCCTCTGTTAAATATATGGTTGAGTACTAGATTGAGTTTCTTGTCCCATTGCTTTCAATAAAGACAAACCAACTTCTCTAGCAGCTATTACTGATTGTCTAACAGCACCTGAATCTCCAGTTATTGTTATAATAACTTCGTTTGAGTGTGCTGTTCCTGCACCTGGGCTTGCATATGTTACCATTTCAACATTTGCAGTTTTCATTGCTGTATCTGCCATTACTACACCGATACCAGCTGGAGCACCAACAATTATTCCAAAAGCTTTTCCAAGTGGAGCACCAAATGCTTTTTCTAATGCCAAGCTTGCTCTTGCAGTATATTGAAGTTCTAGGTGTCCTGCATCACATCCGTAAACATCTCCGAAAGTTCTATCTAACTCTTTAAGAGCAACTTCTACAGCTCTTCTTGCATCGGATACATCTTCTGCAGCTAGGATGATTAATGAACCATGACCAGCTCCACCTTTTGTATCTCTTGCCATTTCGATAGTTACTACTTCTGTATTAGTAGCTTTTACAGCTTCGTCTGCTGCCATAATATGAGGACCTGCCCCTGTTCTTGAGCTAATTATTCCTATAGAACGGTACTTTTTATCTAATCCCATTTTTTCATGTAAATAGTAGTCTACATTAGCTATAACTAAACCAATAGTGTCTCCAATAGCTGTTCCTACAAATTCTGTTATTGCTGATGGTGCACTCATAGTTAATACCTCCCTTTTTTCTTCTACTACATTTTTATTTTCAATTACTTGAGCAGCTTCCTTCGCAAGTATTTGCTGTGCTGCTGTTTGAATTATTTTGCTTATTTGGTCTTTATCTAAGCTCTGTAAATTTATTTTACTTCCCAGTTCAGATAAAACCTTTTCAATCAATCCGTTATCCATAAATTCCTACCTCTCATCTTTTCTATTCAGATAATTTAGGTAATATTTTTTCCACATCTGTATGTGGTCTTGGAATAACATGTATAGATACAACTTCTCCAATTCTCTTAGCGGATGCAGCACCTGCGTCTGTAGCTGCTTTTACTGCTCCCACATCTCCTCTAACCATAACAGTTACTAATCCTGATCCTATTTTTTCATATCCTACTAATGCAACATTTGCAGCTTTAACCATTGAATCTGCAGCTTCTATTGCTGCAACCAAGCCTTTTGTTTCTATCATTCCCAATGCTTCTTGTCCCATAAATATACCTCCTAAAAATATAAAAATAAATTTTAATTCCTTTTACACCCTTATTTTATATCAATATGCTAAATAATTTTTAGAATATTTTGCGTATTTTATTGCTTATATTAACTTCTTGAAATTGTACTTTTTAGATTTATTTATGTACTTTTTTGATTTTAATTAGTATAATTATTGTACAGCAAAGGTTTTTTACAATTGATTCCAATTGCTTTTTACTAAAATATAATTGTTAATCTATGGGGTGTTTTTATGAATAAATTAAATCAGTATACACTAGACGAGATTATCGATATACCATCTCTACAAAATATTCAGGATAAGTTCTCAAAAATGACTAATATGTCTGCTATAACAGTTGATAAAATCGGTACTCCTATAACAAAACCTAGCAACTTCACTAGATTTTGCAACCTTATAAGAACCTCTAAAGAAGGTTACAGGCGATGTATTAACTGTGATGCACAGGGCGGCTTAAAGTCTACTCAACTAAAAAAACCAGTAATTTATACCTGCCACGCTGGGCTTACTGATTTATCTGCTCCAATCATTGTAAATGACATTCATTTTGGTTCAATGCTTTGTGGTCAAGTAGTTATCAAAGGCAATGGCAATAAGAAACTTATTGATTTAGAAAAACTTTCTAATGAGTTAAGCCTCCCTGTTGATGAACTTGAAGCCACACTATTACATGTAAAATCTCTAAAATACAACAAAATAACGGCATCTGCAGATTTTCTTTCTTTATGTACAAACTCCATTGCAAAAATGGGAGTTGCAACTATAACACACTCTGAATTACTTGAAGAAACTAAAGAAAAAATGAAATTCCAACAACTAGCTAAGGATGCTCAAATTAAGTCTATTCAATCTCAACTTGATCCACACTTTCTGTTTAATACTTTAAACACAATTGCTGGAATGGCCCTTATGGAAAACTGCAATCAAACTGCTGATCTCATTTACTCTCTTTCAGATATATTGAGGTATAGTATTAAAAACTCAAAAGATATGGTTGAAATAGGCACTGAACTTGAAAACGTAAAAAAATACTTATTTATTCAAACAATTAGATATAGTGATAAACTTAATTATGATATAAAAATTCCAGATGAAATATTCAGATATAAAATTCCAGCTATGACTTTACAGCCTATTATTGAAAATGCTATAATGCATGGTTTAGAACCAAAAAAAGATCCTGGAATAATTAAAATACATGGAGAAGTATTACCTGATAAATTTATACAAATTAAGATAACTGATAACGGAATAGGTATGAGTAATGAAAAATTAAACAGTATAAATAATAAATTAAGTTCCACCTCTATTAATGGAGGTATTGGAATTAAACTGGTCCATGATAGGTTAATATATTATTTAGGACCTGAATCTGGTGTTAAAATTGAAAGTGTTCCTGATATAGGCACAACTGTAAACGTTAAATTCCCTTTGGTTTACTAAACTTTTAGGAGGTATGTAAATTATGTACAAACTGTTAATTGTAGATGATGAGGCTTTTGAACGTAAAGTTATTAGGTTTATGTTAAAAAAGAGTTTTACCAATATTGAAATAGTAGATGATGCAACCAACGGAGAAGATGCTATACTATTAGCAAAAAAACATAAACCTAATATAATCATTATGGATATTAAAATGCCAGAAAAAAATGGCTTAGAAGCCCAGCAAGCAATTATGCAATTTAACCCAAACGTAAAGACTATTATTTTAACAGCCTTCGACAATTTTAACTTTGCACAAAATGCTATTAAGCTTGGTGTAGTTGATTATATCTTAAAGCCAATAAGACCAGATGAACTAAATGAGAGCATTACTAAAATTATTTCATTATTGCAGAAAGAAGAGATAAATTCTCGAAATACACAGGATTTATCTTCTGCTTCTGGTAAAGATCCTATTCATAAGGCTATGGAATATATAAATAAGAACTTTAATAAAAACATAAGCCTTGAATCAGTATCAGAGCATATTCATTTAAATCCTCAGTATTTTAGTAGATATTTCAAAAATAATACAGGGGTAAATTTTATAGAATATGTATCCAAGTTACGAGTAAAAGAAGGAAAAAAATTATTAGTATCTACAAACAAAAGTATAAGTAGAATATCCATGGATATTGGTTATATAGATTCTGCTTACTTCACTAAGGTTTTTATAAAATATGAAGGAATATCTCCTCATAAATACAGACTTATGAAGAGAAAAAATTCGATAGAATTAGACATATAGACATCATATCCTTAAACTTCACATATAGATATAAAAACACTAGAAGCAAATCAATTCCTAATATCCTTGGAAATACTTCTACATAAATATTTACTTATTTTTTAATATTTTGCCTAGCAATATTAAAGGGGGAGAAATAATGAAAATTTATGTGCTTAAGTATGAGGATACAGAAAAACAAACAACAGTTAAAAATGAATTTTTTAACAAAAAGCAATTGATTGACCAAATCAATGAATGTGCTAAAAAAGGATTTACTATCCTTGATGTGCTTGAAAGCAACTTGTCTTCAAGACTTGACTAACAAACAAGTCATCCTAAACTTTAGAATTAGAAAAGAGCCGATTTGAATTACCTTCAAACCTGCTCTTTTCTAGTTTTCCAATTACTATACTATGGCCTATGTATGAGCTTAAGTATATGATTTCCCTGTAACAAAAATATATTTAAGGTAAGTCCTAATTTCCACTACACTATAAATTTAGCTTTACTGCCCTCTTTTGCTGGTGTTATTTCTAATCTTGCATCTATTCTTTCCTTAAGTTCTGGTACATGTGATATTATTCCAACCAGTCTTCCACCTTTTTGCAGATTTATCAAACACTGAATAGCATTATCTAAGGATTCAGGGTCCAAGGTTCCAAAGCCTTCATCTACAAACATAGTATCCAAGCTTATTCCCCCTGCATAGGATTGAACTACATCTGCGAGACCAAGAGCTAAAGCTAAGGATGCTTTAAAGCTTTCTCCACCAGATAAAGTCTTAACATGACGAGACTTTCCAGTGTAGTTGTCAAACACCTCAAGTTCAAGACCTTCTTGCTTTCTTCCCTTACCCTTTTCTTCTTTTCTTTTTAACACAAACCTTCCTACTGCCATCTTATTAAGCCTTATATTAGCGGCCTTAATTATTTCATCGAAGTAAGCCGCTAGTACGTATCTTTCAAAGGTTATTCTCTCTCTGTTATCACCATTTGCTACTCTAGCTAGTTCGCCTACTACACTATATTTTTCCTCATCATCCTTTATAAGCTGACCTATATTTTGTATTTCCTTAAGGGCCTTTCTATTATTATTTACTCTTGAGTATATGGTCTTTTCTCTTTCTTCTAGCTTCTGCTGCTGAAGTTTAAGGTCATTTAAGGATTCCTTCAACTTTTCAAGAGATATTTCACTTAATCCCTCTACATCCTTTCTAGCTTTCTCAAATCTATCCTTTAAAGATTTTAAGTTTTGATAGTATTCTACTATATCTTTTTCTAATAATGTAATTTCTTCTTCTGCCATCCTAAATAAAGCATATTGGTTACAATCTTCAAAGCCAGTATCTTTAATTTTGTTATCTAATCCATATTGACATGCCTCAACCTCTTTGATAGCTTCCTGTACATTCTTAGCCTTTCCACTTTTATCTGATAGAGAAGATGCATGATCCGTTTTAGCTTTATTATAGTTTTCCTGAGCTTTTTTATAAGCATTCTCTAACCCTATAAGGGCATTTTCTAATTCCTTTATTTTTAATAAAAGCTTGTTAGAAGAACGTATTTCCTGAGGAATTTCCTTCTCGATACTTATGAGAAGTTTTTCCTCACTCTCTACCTTACCATAAAACTCCGTATATTCTTTTTCTAAAACTTGTAGTAGATCTTCTTTCTCTTTTATGCTATTCCCTAATTTTATTATAGTATCTTCTAGCATACCTTTCTTTTCTATAAGTTTTACAAGCTTTACCTGATCTTCCTTTAGAACATTTAACTCTTCGCTGGTCTTCGTTCCTTTATTTACAAGGTAATTAAGCATATCTTTTTCAGCAATTGAGCTTAACTCACCTAAAAGTTCTTTTTGTTTATCTTTTAATTCCAGTAAAAGTTCTTTACTACTTTTAATTATTCCATTTAAGTCTGAAAGCACCTGCAGCTTTTTTTCTCTCTCTTCCCTAAGTTTTTCAAATTCAACTTTAACTTCCTTAAGTTTCTCCTCTGTAGGCACCCCATCAATTAATTGTGCAAGCTTAGGATGATTTGTAGCCCCGCAAACTGGACAAGGTATTCCTTCCTCTAAATCCTTTGCCAAAAGCCCTGCCTGGCCTCTTCTAAAGTTATCCTCTAATAGCTCATAGCTATTTTTATATCCAATATATTTCTTTTCAAACTCTTCAAAGCTTTTACTAATTTCTTTATGCTTATCAACAGTATCTATATATTCCCCAGTCTTTTTATATAGAAGTCTCATATCCTTAAGAACTAGTTCCTTTTCATATACTGTTTTATCAAGTTTCTCTTTTTCAGTTTCTGCCTTTTGTGACTCAAGCAGATCCTTATTAGTCTTTTCAAGCTTATTTTTTTCATCTGCTATAGTTAACTTAACCTTCTTTAAATAGTTGTCTTTATTCTTAAGTTCTTCTCTTAATTCAATTATTTTAGAACTCTTTAGTTCGTAATCCTTAACTTTTTCCTGTTGGTTTTTAAGAGTATTTATGCTGTCAGCTAGCTTCTTTCTGTCCCCTTCCTTACCTTCCTGTTCCTTTAGTTGTTTTTCCCATAAAAGAAGGTTGCTTTCAGCTTCCTTGAGCTTTTTTTCCGCCCCCTTATATTGAATTTCCTTAAGCTTAAGATTATTTTCCCTCTCTCTTAAGGAATCCTCCACTAACTTAACTTCCCTTGCTCTTCTTCCTTTTTCTAACTGAATTTGTTTTTGTTTATACTCTTCATCCCTTAATAAATCTAATTCATATTGTTTTTCAAGGTCATATTTTTCCTTAAGCTTTCTATTTATTTCTTCTCCTTCAACAATACTCTTTTGAACTTTTTCCTGTGAAGTTCTAAGTTCTTTAACTTCTTCATCAATTTCCTTACTGTCTCTCTCATCCTTTTTAATGAGTTCTATAGTTTCATTTATTATCTCAGTTATATTTAGATCCTTTGCATTTACTAGCTTTATTAAAAGCTCGTCTTCCCCAGTCTCTATATGTTTTACATGGGTATCCCTTTTAGTCTTAGTTTCTTCAATTTTTTTGTAAATGGACTTTTTCTGTTCATCAAGCTTTCTCTGAATTGTTTCAAAGGTTTCTGTACCAAAAATTTTTCTAAATATGCCTTCTCTCTCTGCACTATCAGCTTCCAGCAATTTTCTAAATTCTCCTTGTGGAAGCATTACTATCTGTCTAAATTGATTTTTATTTATTCCCAAAATACCACTTATCTTCTCATCTACATTGTTTACTTTTGTTATAATATCTCCATCAGGAAGAATTAAGTGAGCCTCTGAATTTTTAGATACAAAACCTTCTCCCCTTGCCTTTTTTCTCTCTTGCTGTGGAAACCTTGTTATTTTATATACTTTTCCTCTAAGTCCAAATTCTAGTTCTATATATGTTACTGTTTCTGGCAATGCGAAGTCACTTCTTAAGCTATCCTTATCTCTGCTGCTTCCAGATGCCTCTCCAAAGAGCGCATAGCTTAAAGCATCAAATATAGTAGTTTTTCCCGCTCCTGTAGGTCCCGTAATTAGAAATATATTTTTATCCTTTAGCTTTTCAAAATCGATAATCTCAACTCCTGCATAGGGTCCAAAGGCACTCATTGTTAACTTTAGCGGTCTCAACTTACTTCACCCCTTTCTCTACTTCCTCTATAATTTCCTTCACTAGGTCAAATTTTTCCTCAGTTAACTCCTTACCGGCTATAGATTGATAAAATTCTTCAAAAAGCTGAAGCCTTGATTTATTTTGGTATCCTAATGCTGCAGCAGTTCTGCTCTCTTCTCTTTCACTGTTATCTTCTCTATGTAACCCCATAATATTAGGATAAACGGCTCTTAGCTTGGATATAGGATCCATTAATTCTCCTTCATCCGTAAGTATTGCATATATATAATCCTCAACATTAGTACTACCATAAACCTTAGGATCAATCAGCTCCTTTAAGGGTCCTTTTATAATTCTCATATCTCGTTTAGGAATTAATTCCTTCAACTGTATAGATACTTTCCCATCTTCATCGATATCTACAATGGCTACCCCTTTCTTGTGGTTAGTTTCTGAAAAAGAATATTTTAATAAGGAACCAGAATATCTTATCCTATCACTTCCAACCTTCTGAGGCCCATGAAGATGTCCCAAGGCAGTATAACTAAAACAACTGAAATATTCACCACTAACCAAATCTGTTCCACCAATACTCAAAAGTCTTTCAGAATCAGAAATTTGTAATCCTGCTCTCTTGTGATCTTCTGTACTATCTCCTAAAGCAACCTCTTCTCCTATACTATTTTGCACTTTTGAACTACTAAACTCTTCTTCCTCATTTTTCTTTTGTGCTTTTTCCTTCATAAAGGTCACATATCCATGAGCAACCATTACATTTCTCTCAGTATCATTCATATTTCCTTTTATATTTTCAATAATTTTTCTCATAGCACAATCATGGGTTGATATTTCATCGTCCCTAAGTATATGCCTGACTTCCCTTGGATCTCCGTAAGGAACCAAGTAAAAGTTTACAGGGTTCTTTTCCTTTTCAAAAACCACTTTCTTTATGTCCTTATCAAAAACTCCTGCTATATGCAATCCATTTTTCGTTAGGATTTTGCTTCCAAAGGATAATCTCTCAGCACTATCATGATTTCCCGCTATAGCTAGTATAGGTATTTTCAGTTCTAACAAAATCCTGCTAAATACCTTATCCAAAAGCTCCACAGCTTCTACAGGCGGTATACTTCTATCATACAAATCTCCCGCTATAACTAAAGCGTCAGGTTTTTCCTCCTCCATAACCTTTATTAACTGTTCTAAAATAAACTCTTGATCCTCTATCATACTAAATTCATTTACAATTTTCCCTATATGCCAATCCCCTGTATGAATTATCTTCATAAAGCATGTACCTCCAACGTTCTCTGAATATCTTATAATACTGGACTATTCACTATATAATTATAACAATAGAATATAAAAAAATCACCCTATTTTCAGAGTGATTTTCTTACATGTTGTCCATAAGTAAAGAGATAGATATAAGATACCTATCTCTCAAATAAACTTTATTATTTTTTAGGAGCTAAAATCATAATCATATTATTGCCTTCTAATTTAGCTGGTTTCTCAATAACTCCTACGTCGCCAACTTTTGCAGCAAAAGCTTCTAACACCTTATATCCTAAACTAGTAAAGTTATTTTGTCTTCCTCTAAATCTTATAGATACTTTAACTTTATTATCATTAGATAAGAATTTTATAGCATTATTAGCTTTAATCTGTACATCGTGTTCCTCTATAGTAGGACTCAATCTTACTTCTTTAAGTTCAACAGTCTTTTGATTTTTTTTAGCTTCTTTTTCCTTCTTAGACTGTTCATAAAGAAACTTATTATAGTCCATTATTTTACACACCGGTGGTTTAGCTCCTGGAGAGATCATTACTAGATCTAAATCTTGCTCTATTGCAATATTCAAAGCATCTCTAGTGCTCATGATCTTACTCTCTTCCTCTCCAACCAACCTGATTTCCTTTTCTCTAATTCCTTCGTTTAGATTAAAATTTTTATTAATAATACAACACCTCCAAATTTTTTAACTGTTTAATTTTATATTAAATATATCTTATTATTTAACATCTTCTAATGTTTCTATTCTCTTAGCAAACTAGAAATGTCAATATAGTATAGATTTAATAGCCTAATTTAAATATACTCTACTGTATTTTCCCACTAAAGCACGAACTTTACAAGACTATTACATGATATTGTAATAATTCCATACGACATTATACTATTATATCATAATATTTCATATTTGGTTATACTAAAAAATGAATAACTAAAAAAATTGTCTCATAATCAGTATGTAACTGTTATATTAGGACTTATTCCTGCTAGCTGAGCTTCATATTCACATTCCTCATATAGAGCTTCCGCATCACCATATCCATTCAGTATATTTTCAAAGTATAACATAATAACTTTTTTAATATATTCAGCATAATGATACTCTTTTGCATCTTCACCTTCCTGCAAACATTCAAAGTACAGATTTTTAAATCTCTTTGCCATTTTGCCCATATCTTCAGCCTTATCTTCATTAAAGGCCTTTTCTACTTGTTCTTTAGCTTTACTTAATCTGTTTATCATTTTTATCCCCCCTCCTATTTAGAATGAAGTTAAGACTTGAATCAGGTGGGGTTTCAACCCCATCTGATTCTTAGTCTTACGAATCCAGGGACGTAGCCGCTCTTTAATCCCTCTTGGAGAAGAGGGATTATTAGAGCGGATAGTCATCGGATAAACTTATCTATATATCAATTAAACCTTTTTCTATATCCACATTTTCTGCAAAGTTCCTCTACAACTTCTCTTCTTGAAAAGCCATTAACAATATTGCTCGCTCTTTCCCCATTAACTATTTCAGTAAAATGAGTTTTATGAATATTACCAAGGTTAATTACTCCTTCTCCATCAAGACAACAAGGTACTACTGTTCCATCTACTAGTATAGCAACTTGGTTTCTAAGACTATAACAAAAACCGGTGCCCTTATCTTCATCTTTTTTTAAATCTGGCCATTCAAATTCGAAATCCTGATTTAGATATACTCTATCAGAAATTTTAATCCCTCTGCTTGGGTCGATCTTTTCTTCAATTTTATAAGGCAAATTAAATTCTTGTTCTATTACTCGAATCATATCGCTATTTTTTTGTCTTTCAATATTTGTTATATTATCTTTATCCAGATTCCATAATCTAAATGATACGAGAATGTTAGTATTATCGGTATCTTCCTTAACAAAAGAGATAATATCATTAATGTATTCCTCTTTATTAGCGCTTCCTTCATTTCCATCAAAGCTGTGCAGTGAAAAGTTAACCTGTCTTAATGCAGGCTTCATAAGTAATTTATTTTTCACTTTATTTATAAGAGTGCCATTTGTCGTTATGTTTACCTTAAAGCCTTTTTCATAGCTTAAATTCAAAAATTCATCTATATGCGGATGTAATAGCGGTTCTCCTTTTACATGAAAATATATATAATCAGTATGGGGTTTTATCTGTTCTAATATCTTATTAAAGGTTTCTAGCTTCATAAATTCAGGTTGTCTCTTTGTTTGAGGACAAAAGCTACAAGCAAGATTACATACATTAGTAATTTCAATATAAAATTTTTTAAATTTTTTCATTAGTTTTTCTCCAATTCTATATACATTGCTATGTTCTTCATTCGAAATTATGATACATACAAAATCGACAAAATTCAAGTTATTTTTCTATAAAGATTAGTCCTATAACTACTAACTATAATATCCTTACGGGGTTCAACCTTGATTTCATGATATCTATTCCCAGGTATTCCAAACCTCTGGTTCATATCCAACTGTTGCTTTTTTTCCATTACGCACTATAGGAGTTTTATAAAGCTTGGGATTATTCAAAAGTATCTCTTCTTTAACACTACTATTAATAATATGTTGAATATTTAACTTTTCATACTCCTTACATTCTTTATTAATTAAATTCATTAAACCTACTGATGCTTTAACACTTTCTAGTTCCCCTTTGCTGAGACCTTTACTATTTAAATCAATAAGCTGATATTTAATTTTTCTCTCCTTAAAATATCGTTCAGCTTTCTTTGTATCAAAACACTTTTTTACTCCAAAAATTTGAATATTCATCTGTTTCCCACCCTTTTATACTACTATAAAACTATTTAATCATAGGAAGGTATAAACATCAACAAATAAAATTTTTTATCTAAATAAAAAGACGTCCAGCAAACTTTATAAATTCACTAAACATCTTGACATTCTATTATTGGCGGGAATATGTGGGAATCGAACCCACCCGTCGTGGTCTTAGCACGGCAGAACGGTTTTGAAGACCGGCAGGCACACCAGCACCTATCTACTCCCTTATATATCAACATCTGAACAGTATTTTCCGTTCAATCTGCATATTAGTCTACAAGAATTTTAACACAGCTAATGGTCAGCGTCAATATGCTAATAGTTCATTCAATATGCAGTAAAGTAAAAAGATATATATTTCTACTCTACTAAATCCATTAACTATTCAATACATTATTAATTATCGTAGTTGTTGTTCCATTTCATAGAATCGGTTTATATAAGTAGCTGAAAATAGAACGCATTTTTCTCCTGTCATTTTATTAGCAACTATGTCACAACCCTTACGTGTTAGCAGATAGCAAGTATAATGTTTCCCTTTGTTTTCAAAAGTGCTTTCCACGAAAAAATTTTCGCTCCCCAAAGTTGGGTTGTCAGATAAAATAGATATATACCCTTGAATGTCTCTTAATAAGTGGTCATGTCTTTTTGCTACCATTAAAGCAACTTCTCTAATTTCTACAACTAATACTCCATTAATGTTTTTAACTTTTAAATTATTCATTATTTTCTTTTCCTCCTAAAACATATATTAAAATTTCTTTCTCAAACTGTATGTATATGGAGGTCTTACTTTGTGACACGGAAAATAAAAAAGAGTCCTTGGGGCCTCGTTATTGCTGTCGCTTTCTAAAAATAAGGCGGCAGCCTTTGGTTTTATCCTTTTTATTGATTTCCTTTAATTTTTTTACAGTTACATTTATGCGGTAGCATTATAAATCTAGAAATTTTTATTTTTAAATTCCTCAAATACTTCATCAAAGTCTGCTTCTTTAAGATTTAACTTTTCAGGATTTTTAACTATCATTGTAGAGTCACATGCTTCGCATGCATATCCTGGTATATCAACATCTCCAAATTCATCTCTAGTTATATGCATTTCTATAGATAACCTTGAAACCTCCGTTTCTGCACCACAGTTTAAACACTGATAAGTTATCGTATCATTCTTTTTTTCTTCAAAAAATGCCTTTACTAAAGCTTTTGCCTTCTTTATTTTATTTTTTTCTCTTTGCTTGTCTTTTACTTTCTTTTTCTTATTAGCCATTTTACAACGTACCTTTCCTTATGTAAATACTGGCTCTATTTTATCACTCCATAGTCATGTATTAACTGTTCAATCTTCTTTTCATTGCTTATGAAAATTTGTTCTTTTAATTTCTCTTTAACACTTACTCCATAATAGACTATATCATTAAACCTCATCTTTCTTCCGCAACTTGGACAATTTAATGGATTTACTCCAAAGGTTAATAATATTCTTGTTTGCCAAATTTTCATCTTCTTTTTAAATTCAGCAACTTTTTCATCTATCAGTTTAAAAAACTTATTCTTGTGCTTAGTATTTTTAGCATATATACCATAATATCTTATCATTTTAAAATTCTTTTCCGGTATATGTCTTATAATTTTCCCTATAAAATTAAGTACATCTAATTCTTCTTCAACTCTTACTCTATCTTCATGTCTTTCATAATAAAACACTACCTTTTTTCCGTCATACTTTAATATTCTTGACTCTGCTATCGCAGGTCTAGAGGTATATCTACCTACGTATTTAGCTGCTTGTTTTGCTGTTTTCACTTCACCCTTACCATATATATATATAAACCATTTTTCAATTTTTTATATAGCTCACTTTTTAACTTTCTAAACTCCTTTTTAACATTTATAAGATTCAATTCTAAAGCATCTAGTAATAATTTCTGCCATCTTTTCCTTAATGCTTCATAGTGTATATGCGTAACTTTTCTCCAAACTGTAAGCTTTCCTGCTACACCTTCTGTAACTGATAAATTTCGATATTTTTAACGCCTTATAAAATAGTTCCCAATATCCAGGTAAAGAATCCTTAAGTTGATGACATTGAGCAGGTGGTATTCAAAATAAAAAAATGAGCACTTGGCGGTTACCCAAGTGCTCTGACAAGTAAATGGTTGGTTTATGGTATATCTTAATGTTGTTAAGATCACACTTATCATTTTAAACTACTTTTGTTACAATATTGTTACAAAAGTGTGGCAATTTTTTATTTTATAAATAATATCATTGGCTTGAATCTTTTTAAGCATTAGCGAAATTACTTCTATAGGTTGATGAACTAATGCAAAAATCCTAAAGCTATATTTACTAGCTCCACTAGTATAAATAAAACTCAGGTACCAAAAATAAATAATCCAAATTTATCTTTAACTTTCACAATGATACCCCCTCTTTTACTATATTAATGCTATTATTCCCAAATTTATTGTTTTTCTTACTAACTCTTTATTGAATTACAAATTCTGTCCCACCATATACCAATTATAATTTATTAGATTTAGAATACAATAAAACTTAGGGAGGTGTTTTTATGGTGAAAAATAACAAAAATGATAAACTAGCTGCTGGTCCTTCAACTACTGGTTCTTTGGGCATATCCGGCACTGGTGGTTCTGATGGTTTAAAGGGCACAGATTGCCTTTTCCCATATTATGATGAAAAAGATGATGAAAAAGACAACAAAGAAAATAAGAAATAATCATTGCACATAATTTAATCTATGTGCTTTTTAATTTATCCATATAACCTTATGAAAATAAAATAAGCATTAGTTATTGAACTAATGCTTATTTTCTATATAATAGGGGGCTATTACATACTTTTTCTAATTCCTCTAAGTTTTAATAACTTAGGACACTTCTTATTATAAACAGTAATTGTTACGTCATTATGTCATAAGTATTAATTTTCCATTTACTTTCTTTGAACATTTTGTAAACGAATTAGTATGTAAAGGTTAAAGAGCCTTTTACAGCCATCTAACCTTTACTTTAATACTTATACTATTTTTAGTTTGCTTAGTTATTTAAGAATATGCTCCAGGTTTCTTGATTTAAAATACCACTTGTAGCTCTTCCCCAATTTTTCTGCATATTTGTTACCGCTTGAAAAGTTGCTTCATCATAGATTCCGGTGTCTTTTCCCTTAGCTAAATAACCATATCCTATAAGCTTCTGCTGAATCCATTTAACTACACTGCTTTTATGCCCTTTAACTATTATACTTTCAATTCCCTTTAAAGCAGAAATAGTAGCAGCATCTGCAACTCCTGTTAATGTCAGCTTTGCATTATAATCTATATTCAAATCATATTGCAAAGCTTTTATAGCATCGCTTATTTTTACTGTGGAAGTAGTTGTTGTTGAAGTGGTTTTACTAGTTACGGTTTGTCCTGTTAAGCCTTGTACTATTGCAGATGCAATTTTATCACTCCCTAGTGAGTTATACAGATTTGCATCTGATTGGGTATCTACGAAACAAACCTCTATTAATATAGACACAGGATTGCTGTGTCTTATAACATACAAATTACTGCCATCTTTTACTCCACGATTAACAAATCCTAGTGCTACAAGAGAAGTCAAGACCTTAGAAGCTAAAGTCTTACCTGCAGTACTCATAGCAAATACTTCTGAACCTTTTCCTCCACCTGCATTGAGATGAATAGAAACTAAATAATCCGCATTAGCAGAAGCATCAC
The DNA here is from genome assembly GCF_001623875.1 of Clostridium magnum DSM 2767. Taxonomy (GTDB): domain Bacteria; phylum Bacillota; class Clostridia; order Clostridiales; family Clostridiaceae; genus Clostridium_AM; species Clostridium_AM magnum. The sequence goes on from NZ_LWAE01000004.1 coordinate 56,492, forward strand.
ATCTTTTTTGAAGTGATTCTGTAACACTTGAAGCACTGGAAGGCCTTACATTAAAAGCAGTATGCCCTAAAGCTTGAAGCTTAGATATAACTTTATTTGCTATATCTAGAGCACAATTTTGTTCATTAAGGTATCCTTCTGCCCCTGTATCTGGATAAAAGCCATGACCTGGATCTATTGCAAACTTACTCATAATATTACCTCCTGAATTTCTCTGAGTTACTATATTATCGTCCATTAGTAATTGATTTAATAAATTTAATAACTTACTAGCATAAGCTTTATCGCTAGCCCAATTACCATTACCTAGATTTTCAATATTAGGTGCTGTGCCTCTTGTCACATATTTAAATCTTGGATCAATTAATATTTCATTTTTAGGCAGGGGCTTACTACTACAATAGGCATATAAATGTTGTACATGGCATCTAATACCTTCATCTTCTGTATCAAAGCTTAACGCCTGCCTTCTTCCATTCCCATCCACTGCACCTAATCCAGCATAGTTATGCATATCTAAGGTAGTTATCGAAGTATCTGAATATCTTAAAAAATTTGTTTCTAAGCACATCTGAACCCAAATACATTCAAGCCTTATGCCATAAATATCACAATACTTTTTATAAATACTTGCTAAGAGTGGAGCATTAGAATTTTGCTTCCTTAAGAAAGCTTCACATTGTTCTACTGTAACAGTGGACTTACCATTTATTGGTGCATTCATCAAAACATCTCCTTTATCAATTTTCATCATCTGTTGATACATTTTATTAGAAACTCTCTCAATTTGTGTATTATTTATTCTATTTATAATATGAACATTTATTTGATAGTAAAAAAAGAGCCCAAAGGCTCTATCTAAATAAAAATATTAATATACCCATAATAATAGCCGCAAATCCTGTTAATAATACTGTCTCTAAAGTATCTTCTGTTGAATTATCATTATCTTCATCTACTACTTCACTTAACTGATCTACCTTTTCATCTTTGTCCTGTTCTTTTTGAGATGTTAAGTCTACCATCTATTTACACCTCCATAATTAATTTTACACTGGAACTGAAACCTTTATTTTAGTCAATTTGTGTATAATAAGTATGCGATGTGTTTAGTAACTTAATTAAAATGGACCAGTATGAAACTCTATTGAAATTTATTATCTACTAATAGTATATTATATTTTCTTAATATTGTTAATATTCAAATTCATTTTTCACTCTAAAATCTTTTATCTCTTAACTTAATCTCCATTCTAAAGGAATATACTTAACAGTTTTAAGCATATCACTACTATATAAAACACAAAACCTTCAGTATTTTAGAAATGCAAATAAGCACTAGTATTTCTACTAATGCCTATTTTGTATATATAATTAAGAGGGGACTTAATATATATCTATTTTACACTTATGTTAAATTCATTGATATTTTCTATCATTTTATCTGCCCTACTACTAGCTTTACATAATGCTAAAGTTATTATTATAGTCATTATATCCAATATAATTAGTATTTCTTTCATACTAATGCCTCCTAAAGAACTTTTCTCTAAGACCTAATATCCTAGGACACTTACTATTATAAATATATATTGTCACAATATTATTACAGAATTATTAAGAATTTATGTATTTTATCCAATAAAAAAACAAGCACCTGGGACTAACCAAGTGCTGTAAAAAGTAAATACTTGTGTGGTGTAAAGTAAATACTTGTGTGTGGGTCGATCTTAAAGTTATTAAGACCTTTCTTTTTATTATAAATGACTATTGTTACAGTATTGTGACAAAATTGTGGCAAATTTTTTCCCACATTACTTTATATTCCAGTTTATTAAGCATATTTCCAGGGTAATCTAACTATGAGGTGAATGTGATGTTAAATAAGCTTTGGAACTCAATTGAATCTAGTAGTCATAGAAATTCTATAATTTTAGCAATTCTATTAACCTTTTTTATCCTTACACTTATTTTTATAATGAGAGTTTTATTTAAATCAAATAAGGATAATAAAAATCAATAAGTTTAATTTAGCTACACAACTCACTTTTCTATAATCCCAGTTTCTTATCTTACTTCTCTATCTTTTGCACATATTTAAAATATTCTTTCTCATAATAATTACTGGAGGTGATACTATGACTGATAAAATAAATAATACAAATAAAGACCCTGTCACTGAATTTACTAGTTTATTTACTTCTAATCCAGAAGTTGTTAATCAAGCTGACTATGGAGATTATACTGACTTCCACTCAGCACCACTTAGCAATTTACTTAGTAATAATGATGAAACCAAACGTAAAAAATAGTATTTGATATTTAACTATTACTCTGAGCACCTCGCCCCATTATTATAATATTTGTTTATTCAACTTTTATCTCTCATTTTTAATTTTTACTTTTAACATAGATTATTCTACCTTCATATTATAAATTGAGGTGTGATATCTATGAAGGAGTATTATCGTTGCATTAAAGAATATATTGGCTCAGTTAACATGGCAGTTAAATCACTAATTATTATCGGTTTTATAGCTCTTGCTGAAACAATTTTAACTATCTTCTTTGATCCTTATAATCAAACCAGTCCCACAGATGTAAGTATACGCTCAGTTATGTCTAGCATATTCGGCTTTATTTTTGGTGCTCAAACTACAGAAAACTCCAATATTACCAGTAAAAAGCTTCAAACCTTTATATCATGTACTGTAGCAATTATTTGTCTTTTAACATCTGTTGCAGTTCATTGGCTCAATGTAAATCAAACTGGAGCATCTGCAGTTGAAATTCGTAATCTTTTGTTCGCATCTGTAGGTTTTTTACTAAGCAGAGCAAAGGAATAGTGCTTGACTATATAATATTTTATATAGTCAATAAAGTGATCCAACTCCATATATTAACCCCTTTGGTGATAAAATACTGTAAAAACTCAGTATCAACTTTGCATAACAGGAAAAAATATATATTATAATAACGAAAGGGGTAATTATTGTGAATGACTACATTGGAATAGGAGATGCCAAAGTTTCAGTATCTGATCAAGTTTTTAATGTGTTAAATAAAATGGATAGATCCAACGGACTCATTAGTGATAGTGACTTGAAAACTATATCTGAAGATAAATCTGTAAATGTTAAACTCATAAACACACAGCACATCAACGGTGAGGAGATTAAAATATATGGTCTATCTAGAGATAACTCTGAAAACTTTGAAATAGTAAAGGTAAAAGGATAAATAAGTCAGCTGACGACTAGATTCTATTAACAATCTAGCCGTCGTCGGATAAATTTCGTAAAATTTTTATTTTTTTAACATTAGTGAATAAAGTTAATATTTCTGGATATACTTATAATAGTAAATATATTTTTTAAGACAACAATTCATCAGCTAAGTTTAAGACAGGAATTGATAAAGTCTAGTTTTTTATTGTATTATGAGTATCAAGGTGAACTAACACCTATATTCATTTTCAATTAATATATTTCGACCATAAGTGTATCTTAAAATGATTTTTCAATTATTTTAAGATACACTTATTTTTATTTGAGTAACTAGTAAAAAGAGCCTTATCTAAGACTCTCTTCTAATCTATAGTTTTCCTCAAACCAACCTACTATATTTTTAATTCCATCTATATCATTCTTATCGTCAAGAATAAAATTTCTCACAGCATTATCAGCTAAGCTTATATCTACTGCAATTACACCGTTATCTTCTCCAACTATAACAGTTCCATCTTTTCTAGGATTATTTTTAACCTTAAACACCATACCTTTAGTATTAAAATTACTTTCAATGGATCTTATATCATCACATAAAACAAAATCACTTATTTTATGTTTTATAGAATCTAATATTTCTTCAAAATCATCTGTACTAAAATCACTCATAATACATAAACTCCTTCCTTAAATAATCTTTTAAGAGTTTATGTATTATTAACGACTTTATTCTTTATAGTAGTTATTTTCAAATAAAATAGTACTAGTATTTCTCCTAATGCTTATTTTATCTATTAACTTTGCGGCAAATTCTTTGCAAATCACCTAACTCTGTATGCCTATCTAAAGGTAAAATGGTGCAAAGTTGAAAAAATATAAGAGCTTCAAAACCTTTGAAACTCTTATATTTCAATAGATGGTGACCCCTAGGGGAATCGAACCCCTGATTCTACCGTGAGAGGGTAACGTCTTGACCGCTTGACCAAGGAGCCATATTATTTTAGTCTTTTAAATTCAGCTTTCACTTAAAACTCTTTGGTGCTGACTCCTTTTATATAATAACGCTAGTTTGTTATAATATCAAATAATTTAATTAAATAACACTTTTTCCATCTATTACAAATTCAAATAACAATTATTTTTCTATTGATTATTGAGCAGTAAATCTATAAATAATAAAATAATGTTCTGCTTTTTATCTTATCATTTACCTTTTTCCTCTATATCTGTTTTCTGTTCAATTATATCTTTTAGTTCTTTTATTTGTTTATTTTTTAAATTTATTACCTGCTCGTACTTTTCCTCTATTTCATGCAAGTTTCTATTGAGCTGGTTTATAAAGGAAGCCATCTCATCAGAGCTGCCAGCTATACGATTAAATAATAGAAGATTCGATGCTAATATTTCAGGAATTTGACTATTAGAATATCTCAACTGGTGATCAATTTCACCGTAGCCTTCCTCAAATATTGTTCTTACCTGAATTTCTGCTATAACCTTTTGACTTGTTGGAAAAAACTCAATCAAGTAGTGCACGGAACGATATCCGGATTTTCTAGAGTAAATTTCAATTCCTAATTCCTCAAATCCTTGTGTATCATCACCTTCTCTAACATTAGCTGTTATCTCTATAACCTTCCAAGTATTTAAAATAAAGTTATGTATGTCCTCCCAATCTTCTTTAAAGATATGTATTGCCCTAACTCCAATTAAATCCGTTATTTCCTCTTTGTAGTTTTCAACAGAAAATTGAAAATCCTTTCCATATTTCTCTTTCCTGCTAGCTGTTTTTCTAATAATTTTTTCAATTAATCGCTCAGAGTCCTTTACCCTAGATTTCACCGAGTGTATTTTTTTATGGGTTCTAAGAGTGTTTGCTATAAAATCTGCCTGACTTTCATAACTATTTTTATATCTATTGAAATCAATGTATATGTCATTCAACACATTCCAATCAATCTGATTTTCTTCAATATTCTCTTCAGTGATATGACATTTATTTAAAAAATCTTCCTTTGTCAAATTCATATTTATATTTAGTGAGAAATGACCTATCTGCCAAACTCACTAATTACTCACCTCTTTCCTATATCTAACATTATTTTCTCTACTACTCCTTTAATATTATCATATATTCTTAAACAACAAAAATAAAATAAGCACTAGTATCTCTACTAATGCTTATTTTCTATATAACAAGAGGGGAACTTATTATATATTTTCATTCTATTTTTCTCTAAGTTTTAATAACTTAGGACACTTATTATTATAAACATCTATTGTTACGGTATTGTTACATAAGTATTACATTATTGTTTAATTTATTAACACATTGTAAATTATTTATCTTCTCTTTCCTTTACTCTTACTATCTCTTCTGCTAACACTCTTTCCTATACCCACAGTTTTTTCCTTGCCTTTACTTTGTTTTGCCACAGACTTATCTTTAACATTACCTCTTCTCCCCACAGAATTATCTTTGCCTCTTGCTACTCTTGCTTTGCCTTTTCCACTACTATACTCTGCATTATTTCTACTTCCCCTTGGTCTTATTAAGCATTTTGGACCATATCCGATAAGATCTTCTCTGCCTGACTGTACTAAAGCTTCATATACTAAATCATATTTCTTAGGATCTCTATATTGAAGTAAAGCTCTTTGCATTGCTTTTTCGTGTTTACTCTTAGGTATATATACTTCCTTCATAGTAAGAGGATCTAAACCAGTATAAAACATGGTTGTGGATAATGTTCCTGGTGTTGGATAAAAATCTTGAACTTGCTCTGGTTGATAGTGAATATCTCTTAAGTATTCTGCTAATTCTATTGCATCTTTTAATGTACTTCCTGGATGACTGGACATTAGGTACGGTATAATGTATTGTTTTTTTCCTACCTTCTCAGTAGTTTTATAAAATTTCTCCATGAACTTATCATAGGTTTTTCCTGCTGGTTTTCCCATAAACTTTAAAACCCTATGAGAAACATGCTCCGGTGCTACTTTTAGCTGCCCACTTACATGATGCTTGATAAGTTCCTTTAAAAATATATCATTTTTATCTGCCATAATATAATCATATCTTAATCCTGAACGTACAAAGACCTTTTTAACCTTAGGTAATTCTCTCAATTTCTCAAGCACCCTTAGGTACTCCATATGATCAACATCTAAGTTTTTGCAAGGACTTGGATGTAGGCACTGTTTATTTTTACAAGCCCCAACTTTAAGTTGCTTTTTACAAGCAGGATATCTAAAGTTAGCGGTAGGACCTCCAACATCATGTATATATCCTTTAAAGTCTTCAAACTCAGTCATTTCCTTTGCTTCTTCTACTATGGACTCCTCACTTCTACTTTGCACAATTCTTCCTTGGTGAAAGGTTATAGCACAAAAAGCACAACTTCCAAAGCATCCCCTTGAACTTACTATACTAAATTTAACCTCTTCTATAGCAGGTATTCCACCTAGCTTTTCATAAATAGGATGATAGTTTTTTTGGTAAGGCAAAGCATAAACTTTATCCAATTCCTCTCTTGTAAGAGGCATTTCCGGTCTATTCTGAACAACATACTTATCTGTATGCTTCTGGATTATAGTATTCCCTCTAACAGGGTCCTGTTCTTCATATTGTATTCTAAAAGCCTCTGCATATACCTTTTTATCTGCACAAACATCTTTATAAGATGGTATTTCAATATAGTCATATACCTCTTCTATATTATCTACAATATAACAGGTTCCTGGTACATGCCTGATATATTTTATGTCTAGACCGTTATTCAAGTTGTCTGCAATCTCAACTACTTGTCTTTCACTCATTCCATAAACCAATAAATCTGCTCCGCTATCAATTAATATGGATTTTCTTACTTTGTCACTCCAATAATCATAATGAGCAAATCTTCTTAAACTTGCTTCTATTCCTCCAATCATAATAGGAATATGCTTAAAAGCTTCTCTTATCCTATTACAATAAACAATTGTAGCCCTATCAGGTCTTAATCCCATTTCTCCCCCTGGCGAATAAAAATCCTTATCCCTTCTCTTTTTACTCACCGTATAATGATTAACCATGGAATCCATGTTTCCTGCATTCACCAAGAACCCCAGTCTAGGCTCACCTAATCTTTTAAAATCTTCTGCATCCTTCCAATTAGGCTGAGGTATTATCCCTACTTTATATCCTGAATTTTCTAGAACTCTTGAAATAATAGCTGTTCCAAAACTGTGGTGATCCACATATGCATCTCCCGTAACTATAATAAAATCTAGCTGTTCCCAACCTCTATCTATCATATCTTGCTTACTAATTGGCAAAAATTTATTATCTTTCATGTTATCCACCTTCTTCTGTATCTACTTATAAATAAAGTATCGAATTGTTACTCAAATTACAATTATAACATCTTTCACGACATAATTCTTCAAAAAATTTATATTTTACTTTTTGTCATCCCATTGAAACTAAATAACTTTATCCGATGACTACCCCATCTGATTTAAGTTTCCACTTCATAACTACCTTGTTATGTCTTTATACTGAAATTTGTACATATAAGCTATAAAAATAGTAATTATCGGAAACATATAACACAATATTGCATAGGGTGCATATGCAGCTGTAGATATACCAGTAATTATTAAAATAAATAATGAATTTACATTCCAAGGTATTAGAGGAGCAATGATAATTCCTGTATCTGATATAGTCCTAGCCAGAATATTATTTTTAATATCTAACTCCTTATACTTATTCTTTAGAAGCCCTCCTGGAAGTATTACTCCAACAGTTTGATCACAGGCTATGGTTAATATACTACTTACAACACCGGTTTTTAAAATCACATCTCCCTTTGACCTTGCTTTTGATATTATTTTGTCTATTATAGGCTTTATAAATCCAGTACCTTGAAAAATACTGCTTAAAGCAATGGCTCCCATTATTATTAATAGAACTTCAGTCATAGAAACAACTCCACCACCAACTAATATTTTATTCAATTCACTTGAATTTGTATTTCCCTTATATCCAGTAAGTATTGCCAAAATAATATTTATAAAACTTAGTTTCTGGAAACTAAGGGCTATAACTATTCCTCCTATTAAGCTTAAGGATATCGCTTTAATTATTTTTACACCTAAAAAGGTTAATATAAAAATACCTACAGGAAATAATAATAATAGTGGAGAAATAAAGAAGCTTTCTTTTATTGCTATTCCAAAGTAATCTAAGCTTGAACCATGAGAAGCTAAACTATATTTTTTCCCAATATAAAAATATATTATTCCAGATATCAAATAGGTTGGAAGTAAGGTTGTACACATAGAAATTAACAAATTTTTATAGGATGTTCTTGTAGTTAACAATGTAAGATTTAGTAATCCTGAGATTGGTGACATCTTATCTGACATAAATGCGCCTGATACAATAGCACCTAAAAGAATATAATCAGGAATTCCAAATATCCTTCCAACACCTAACAATGCTATACCAATAGTACTAATTGCTCCAAGAGCTGATCCCATAAAAATCGCAAAAACTGTAGTAATTACAAAGGTTGCAAATAAGAAATTCATTCCCTGCATATACTTAAATCCATAGTATAACATAGATGGTATAACTCCAGATGATAACCATACAGGAATTGCTCCTCCAATCAGTAATATTAAAACAAATAATTCTTTACACTCAATAAGCCCATTTCTAATCATAATTACTAGTTCAGTTATAGAAAATCCCTCTCTTAAAAATAAAGCTGAAGATATAACTATACTAGCAAAAAAACTATAAAACAGGGATAACTTAAAAATTATACAACTTCCAATTGCTATAAGTGTAAAAGTGAATATAATCCATGTACTCTTTGCCGATATTTTATTTTTTTCCATCTAATCGCCTCCCCAAAAAATTATCCAATGACTACTCTTTCCAATACTTTTATATGTATTGAAGTTACTTTTATAAAAAAACTCTCAACCATATCAACATATGGATGAGAGTTAAAATTAATTACTTACATCTTCATTACTAAATCATACTTCATAGCAATTACTGATACATAACTCAAATTTTACTTCAAGGAAATTATCAATTCCTCTATTCTTTTTTCATTTACTTTTTCAATTTTAAATATCAGATTATCGTACTCGATGACACTATCATCATTTTCCTTAGGTATGGTTCCAAGAAGATTAACTACAAATCCTCCTATTGTATCTATATCGTCCGAAGGCAGCTTGATGTTTAAATTCTCATTAACTTCATCTATTGGTATCAACCCATTAATTAGATAGCTGTTTGAGTCAACCTTTTTTATATAGTCTGTACACTCATCGTACTCATCAAATATATTTCCCATGATCTCTTCTATTAAATCTTCGATTGTCACAATACCAGAAAAACCACCATACTCATCAATCAATATAGCCATATGGTTCTTAGTATTCTGTAACTCTCTAAACAAGGCATCTATATTTTTAGTTTCCGGAACAAAATACGCTGGTCTCAGCATTTCCTTTATATTTATACTTCTAATATCGCCATCTTTTAGTTTGAAAAACAAGTCTTTCATATATAAAACACCAACAATATTATCTATATCATTTTCATAAACAGGTATTCTTGAATACTGTTCTTCCGATATTCTATTTATCTGTTCTTCAATTGGTGTATTTAATTCTAAAGCAAATACATTTCTTCTAGGTGTCATTATTTCTTTAGCCAATGTATCATCAAACTTAAATATACCATCTATCATGTCTTTTTCAATCTCGTTAATAACTCCATTTTCCTCTCCAACCTTAATCATTGATCTTATTTCTTCCTCTGATACCTTTTCTTCAAGGTTGTCTAAATTTAGACCAAAGATTTTAACAAGTAAGTTTGTTGATGCAGTAAGCATTTTTACAAAAGGAGAGGCAATCTTAGAAACAAATATTATTGGTGTAACTGCAAACATAGCTATTTGTTCAGATTTTTGTAGTGCTATTCTTTTTGGAAATAACTCTCCAAATACCAATGTAATATATGCTAACAATATTGTTATAACAACAACTGCTATCTCATCACTTCCTGGTATGTTAAATCCTTCAAATATATAAGAAAGGTGCTTGGATATATTTGTTGCTGCAGAAGCGCTGGCCAAAAATCCTGCCAAAGTAATGCCTACTTGAATGGTAGCTAAGAATCTACTAGGTTCATTTAGTAGTTTTAGTAAATATTTTGCCTTTGAGCTGCCTTCTTCAGCAAGAAGACTAACTTTGTTTTTATTTATAGATACTATAGCCATTTCTGAGGCTGCAAAGAAAGCATTCACTAAAACTAAAACTAAAATCAATAATAACTCTAGTAAAATGCTACTCGGACCACTGTCCATTAACAATTCCCCCTTACAAAAATAAGAAATATAAGTAGAATAAATTATAACATATATTTGTAAATTTGAAAAATGTCACTGACAATCATCCTAGACTTATAAAGTCCTTAATTGGCGTCTATAGTCAATTAAACATTCATCACATTAGATTTTTGCTCTCTTCTAAATTTTAAAAATATTAAATTTATAATACACAACATATATATTTCAAAAATACTGTATAATATTTTTATAATTCAAAACCATATATATTGATGATGAAGTAGAAACTTCAATCAGATAGGCGTATTAAAGCGGGTAGTCATCGGAGAAAGTTAGGTGGTGATAATAAATGAAGACTGTATTTATGTTTATAACAGACTGGTGCCCTTACTGCAAACAGGCACTTTCTTTTATGGAAGATTTAAAAAAAGAACATCCTGAGTATGGGAATCTAGAAGTTAAAATAATCGATGAAGAACGTCAACCTGAAATAGCTAAACAATACGATTACTATTATGTTCCTACATACTATGTTGATGGAGTAAAAGTACATGAAGGAGTTCCTTCTAGGGATATTGTACGTAAAGTATTTAAAGAAGCTAGCAAGTAATCTCAACCTTCAACATTTAATTCCATATAATAAAGAGAGTGTTTCATTTGCCTTTGAAACACTCCCTAAAAAATTCTTTAATTTTATGCAACAGAAACTATATTATACTTTATATCATTTCATATTTCTGATGTATCGTTCTATCTTTAGCCGCCTCCTACTGGAGGAAATAATGATAACACATCATTATCTTTTAAAACAGTATTTAATTTTCCATCTCTTCCGTTTATAAGAAGTATAGCCACCTCTTCTTCATCTATTTTAAGCATTTTAACAACATCCCTTGGAGTTGTATCCTCATTAAAATCTAAAAAATACTTTTTTTCTCTTCTATCTCTAAATGTTGCAAACAGCCTTACTTCAAGCTTCATACTGTCCTCCCTGATTTAGATTTTTCCAATATAATCTTCTAATCCAAGCTTCTTTAAAGTTTCTTCTGTAGGAATACCATTAGCATCCCATCCTCTTACTGAATAATATTCAGGTAGTAGCACGCCTAATTTATGAACATATCCTTTGGATGGCCCTTCTTCAACTGGTTCCTCAAGCAATCTTTTTGGAAGAGTATCCTGTGAACTATCTATACCTGCCTTTAAGTTAAATATTTTTTCTAAAGTCCATATTCTATCTCCAGCTGCCATTAAAGATTCCATATCATGTAATTCTCCACCAACTACTGCATTATACAAATCAACATAATCTTGTACACCAAAACCGAATGTTGTGAAAACACATAATCCAAGGGAATCTATAACTGCTGTTAAGTCATGGAATACTTTAGCATATGCTGCTTTTCCCTCTAGTGAAAATCTATCAAGCTTTTCTGGGTATCCAAGTATTTCAGGACTTATCATATATCCTTTAATATGACAGCCTCCTCTATTATTAACAGCATAAGTTATACCATGACCCTGTGCCCCTCTTGGATCGTACGCTGGAAGTTCTTGTTTTTTAACAGTCATTGAATACTCAGGCACACCATAGGATTCACATAGTCTATATGATCCATCTGTCATCTTAGCTCCAAATCCTTCTCTAAGTCCCATTTTCTTTACCCATTCAACCATGGACTTAGCATCTCCCCAATTAAGTGATAACCCATCTGCAGCTATTTCTTCATCCTTAATGTAACCTCTTTGATAGAGTTCCATAGCTGCTGCAATAGTTGCCCCTGCTGAAATTGTATCTAATCCATATTCATTACATAACATATTTGCTACATTTATAGCATTTAAATCATATACATCGCAATCAGCTCCGAATGACCATAGTGTTTCGTATTCTGGTCCTCCACATTCAGTTCCATCTTCAAGTTTTACCCATCTTCCACAGGCAATTGGACATCTATAACAAGCATTTTTTCTAACCAGACAATCCTTAGTCATAGTTTCTCCACTAACCTTATCTGCCTCATCTGTATAGGATTTCTGAAAGTTTCTTACAGGATTCATACCATTTTCATTGATTATATTAACAAGAACAGCTGTACCATAGGTTGGTAACCCTCCACCAGCTACTGGATCTTTTCTTAGGATATTTGTCTTCTCAAGTGCTACAGCTTTTACTTTATCTGCATCAAATAATTGCACTTTTCCACTGCCTTTTACAACTATAGCTTTTAAATTTTTTGAACCCATAACAGCTCCAACACCACCACGACCTGCTGTTCTATCAACCTCATTCATAACCGCTGACATAAGTGATAAATTTTCTCCAGCTGGTCCTATACATAAAACCTTAGCCTTTGAGTCATTTTCATGCTGAAGGGTTTCTGTAGTTTCTTCTGTTAGCTTTCCCCAAACATGAGAAGCATCTCTAAATTCTACTTTATCATCTACTATATTTACATAAACTTTATTATCTGATTTACCTTCAACAATGATCATATCGTATCCAGCCATCTTTAATTCTGCTCCCCATTTTCCACCTGAGTTTGAAATGGCAATAGCTCCTGTTAAAGGTGATTTAGTAACTACCATAAATCTTCCGCTTGTTGGAACAGGTGCTCCTGTAAGCGGTCCTGCTGCTATAATAAATTTGTTATCAGGTGATAACGGATCTACCTGTGGATCTACTTCATCAAGTAAAGTTTTTACACCTAATCCTCTTGATCCTATAAATTTTTTAGCCTGATCAATGTTTAATTCTTCTACAGAAGAAGTTAGGTTAGTTAAATTAAGTCTTAATACTTTCCCATTATATCCATACATAGTGTAAAACCCCCCTAAAAATCAAAATTCTTAATATTTGTACATTAATCACTGTATCTACAATATTATATTCTTCGACTGTCTTTGTCAATATTCGTTAAGCACTATCTTTAAATTGTTTACATAAATAAAGAAATCACTTAAAAATTGAATAAAAAAATTAAAAAAACAGTATTTTTTGAACAAGTGCTGTTAGACTATAATGAATATGCGGTATCACACCACCCCCAAATTAAAAATAAGATATTTTATAAAATTTATTGACATTGACATTGACATTGATATCTAGCTGTATTATTATAGATGATTATATAGTTATATAAATAGCTATATAATATATTTTATACGTTTTTATTTGTCCTTAAGTGAAAGAGGAATTATCGGAGTATTTCGTAAAATACGTTGATGTTGTAACTATCTCCATTGATGGATTATTTGATAAGTACGAAAAAATAAGAGGAATAAATTTAGCTTTAATTGTGAAAAACATAGGTATTCTTAATAAGGTGAAAAATAAGTTTTCCTCTAAAACATCACTTATAGATATACAATTCCACCTATGCTTTTAATAAATTCAAGCTTACTAGCGGATCCATTACCCTTAGAAAAAACATTAAGTAAAATCCTTTAATATTATTTTTTAAGTTTCAGCAATAACTTTACCAGTTTCAGTCAAATCATATCCTCCGATACCCTCAAGTTCCATTTTAAATTCTTCTGATCGAATAATTTCTATTAGCGCTTCAAAGGGTGTTTAGGAGGTCTTATTGGTTTAGGGGGAGCAGAATTCAGATTACCTATATTAGTAGGTATTTTTAAGTATTCTGCCCATAGATCTGTTGCTCTCAATTTAGCTGTCAGTCTTGTAACAATACTATCTTCACTATGCTTTAGATTACCTAAAACCAACGCAAACAGTATATTACCCTTATGGACATTAATACTTACTATGACATTAGGCTCCATATCGGGTTCATATATAGGAGCACACTTTTCAAAACGAATAACAGAAAACTCTTTAAAAAAAGTAATACTGACTCTTCTTGTAGCTATTGGGTTATTATTAATTATTGAAGGGCTTCATCCTATAACCTCTAGTGATAGACAATATAATCTTTCAATTTTATTTTTAATTCTTGCCATAACTCCAGGCCTTGGTATAGGATTTATAAGCAGTTTATTGGGGGTTGCAAATAATGTCCATATTATAACTCAATTAGCCAGTATCTAAAATCATTTTTACCTTCTAATCTTTAGTATATTCACTAATTTCAGTTCTTTTATTATTTAATAAAACAAAAATTATGAATGCTATAATCTCAGTTATAGCTGTAAAAGCTATAAAATTAATTCAGAAATTCTATCTCTATAAAATACATACTCCATATGAAGAGCTCTAGTTAGTATTACATATAGTAATCTTTTATCTAATTCTGAATTCCCATAATTATCAGCACTACAATTGTAAATTACACTACAGTCAAATTCCAATCCTTTAGTCATATAAGAAGGTATGATGATTCTATCAAATCCTATATTTTGATCTGTATCCATTATCATCTTCCAGTCGTATGAACTATTATTTTTAAGTAATTCTTCAATCTGTTCACATTCTTCAACGGTTTTTACTATAACAGCAATACTCTTTCTGTTAGCTTGTTCTACCTCTTGCACTATGTCATCAATTTTTCTACAGAATTCTAAGTCATTATCATATTTGATAATCTCAGGTACTTTCCCATGTCTTAATACTGGCTTAGCAGCCTTAAGGCTGTTCTTCTGTTTTTCAAGTACTTTATTACCAAATTCAACTATCTCAACAGTAGAACGATAACTTTGAGTTAACTGAACATACTCCATGTCACCTTTATACACTTCTTCCTTTAAACTTCTCCAATCACTAATACCCTTATAAAAATATATACTCTGGCCTACATCACCAACTATAGTAACCGAGTTATTAATAGATATACTTTTAAGAAGAGAAATTTGGAACATGCTGTAATCCTGAGCTTCATCTATAACTATGTGCTGAAACTTGCTTTGTTCTTCAATACCTTCCATTTTAAACTTTAAATAAAGCATAGGTGCTAAATCATCACTATCAATATCACCATTGCTAAAGTTAGTATTAATTTCTTCTTTCATATATTCAGATAATACTCCTGGTATCTTATTAGAGGTAACTTTTTCAAATGCTTCTTTATCGTTAAATAAATGTTTATATAACTCTTTAACATTGTCATATTTCCAGTTATCAAAGTATTCCTTAAGGACTTTTTTAGATTCTGCTTTCAATTCCTCTTTCTTTTTATCTCTTTGATCATATATTTCTATTATTTTAGCTCTTTTCTCTGCTTCATCTTTTGTTGAAGCTTTAATGTCAGATATAATAAAACCATATTGTTCGTCTATGATTTCATGGTTTTTAGATATTCTGTCCTCTAATTTTGCATTAAAATATCTTCTTATCTCATCTTTTCTTTTGCTAATAGGAAGATGTGAAAGATTTTTAATGAACAATTTTTTTATTTCCTTTTTATCGAATAATATGTAGTCAAACACCTTAATATCTTCATCATTTAAACCTGATATTTCTAAATACCTAACATACCTATCCATCATTGTTTTAAATATTACAGAGTTTTTTATTTTGCTACTGTTTGTAATAAATTTAACTTTATTAATATCTTTTTCTTCTATAACAGCTGCTAATTTTCTATCTTTAGTAATTACCCTATCCTCTAAGTTTAGAAACTCTAAAGCCATTTCATAAAAGGTCTTTTGTCTTACTCTATCAACTCCCAAATTAGGAAGTACTTCAGATATATAATCAAGGAACAACTTATTTGGCGCTATGACCAATATATCTTCTCCTGACAACCTGTTTTGATATTTATAAAGTAGATATGCTAGTCTATGCAGTGCAACTGTTGTCTTTCCTGATCCCGCTGAACCTTGAACTACAAGTGGCTTATTTTTTTCAGCTCTTATAATATCATTTTGCTCTTTTTGTATTGTTGCAACAATGTCTTTAAGTTTGTGGTTAACACTAGCTTCTAAATTTATTCTAAGGAATTCATCCATCAAGGAGCTTTCTTCAGATTCATCAGTACCTGATTTTAATATGATTTTATTTATTCCCTCATCAAAAGCATCAATTAAAGCATCTTCTTTTATTACAAATTTACGTTTTAAAGTAAGCTCTCCATTAATTATTCCTGAAGGTGCTTCGTAATAAGTGTCACCCTGCGTTCCGCTATAATATAGATCTGCAACAGGTGATCTCCAGTCTACTACTACTTCATCTCCTGTTTTTTCATCTATAAGACCAATTTTGCCTATATAGAAACTTTCCTTGTCCCTTCTGTATTCTCTGAAATCTATTCTTGCAAAATAAGGCTGCTCTTTAACTTCTTTATAGCTTTTTACTGTTTCCTTAGTCATTTCATATAATTTTATTGTAGCATCTAGTTCATAGCTGTACTTACCGCCGGTTTGTTTCTTTAATGCTGAAACCTTTTCCTGTAAGTTATTACCACTATTATCCATTTCCTCTATCTGTTTTTTTAACCACGAATCTGTTTCACTTAACTTTCTCTTTTCATAATTTAATTCACTGTTACTTATAGACATACCAGTACCTCCAAAATCTGCTTAATTCACTATAAAAACTAATTAACTCAATTTCTGCATATTATTTATTCTATATAATATTGATTATTTAATTATAAAAACTATTCTATCTTTAAAAATTATATTAAGAATATTTTTAAAACAAAAACTTCTACTATATCATATAGTAGAAGCCATCAATCCCAAAGGATATTTAAAGGCGAACTTCATCACCTAATTATTAAATTTATTCCCAATATCAGTATATAATGCACATGTAGTTTCGTCAATAAATTCCTTTTAATTATAATTAGAAACAATAAACTTACCGGCCACTACGCCTCCAAGACTTAAAAATAGATTCAAGCAAGTATTTAAATTAATTCCATTATAACCCCCATTATAAAACCTCCTAGTACATTGACTATTAATGCACCATAAGGAAGTTGAGCACCAAACCATTTTACTGAGTTTATAGATATTATATATCTTAAGGAAGCTCCAATAAACCCACCTATTCCTACATAAATAATTTTCTACATTTCTATCGTCACTTCATAAAAATAAAAGCCCCCTAAAGGACTTTTATTCGGGATGAGTTTTTTATAGAGAAAAAATTTGTGCTAATCTTTAATATAATATAAAATATTTTAGAAATTGACTATCTTAATTACATTATAGCAAATTATAGTCATATATACAATGTAAACTATTACAAAACATATTATTAATTTGTTATATTTTGCAACAATATGTAAGATTATTTATACTAAAAACTTAGCAGCTTTGTTCATGCCCTGTTAAGGGCTTGAACAAAGTGGACTCGCTTGAAAAGTATAAATGTTACTAAAGCCATGTCTTAATGTCCTTATTACTGCTAATACTGTAATTTTACAAAATATTAATTATATGGAGGTGCTGAACTATATAATGATACCGTACTTGATCACTTTGCTAATCCGGGAAATGTTAGTTAAATACCAGATGCTGATGGTACTGGACAATCTGGAAATCCAGTTAACGGAGATAAGATTAGGACTTACATTAAAGTTACTAATAAAACGCTTAGTGACGTTCGATTTAAAACCTTCGAATGTGCTACTGCTATAGCTGCCAATAGTATGTTAACAGTACTTGCTAGTGGTAAAATCTTAGAAGAAGCTATGAGTATAACCAATGTACAAATAATAAGCCTATCTTATATTTTTGTCTAATGTTATGCATAACTAAAAAATATGCAAATGTTTTAGATTAAACTAATATAAAATTCATTAGATTTTAAAATCCCCAAACCAAGTGATTGTAAATCACCATCTGTAATTAGATTAATATAAAAGTCATCACATCTTAACATACCTAAACCAAGGCAATGTAAATTCCTATCATCGATTCGATTAATATAAGATTCATCAGATTTTATGATACCTAAACCAAAATTCTGTAAATTACTATCAATAATTCGATTAATGTAATCTTCATCATGTTTTATCATACCTAAACCTAGATTGTGTAAGTCATAATCTATAATTAAACTAATATAAAAATCATCAAATTTTATGATACCCAAACCAAGATTCTGCAAATCTAACTTGTTAAACTTCATAATAGAAATGTCCTCCCGTATTTATTCTTAATTAATTATATATTGTGCATTAACTATGTCAACCTTTATCTTAAACATGCTTAACTCCTAGTTTTATTGACATTTCAGCCTTTAATAAGTTCTTTTCCAACGTAAGAAGTATGGTTCAGTTCAATTAACCATCCATTTTCTAAGAATAATCTAATAGATATTCAGACTTTCACCGACAAGTAAGCGTCGATGGGGCTACATTGCATAAAGAGGATGTTTCATTTAATCTTGAAACATCCTCTTAAAACTTTCTTTAAGTCTATACAATTGGAATTATATCGTATTCACTAGAAAGAAGGTCTATAAAAAGTATTTTTTTTCTCAAAAGCTCTCCTCTGCCTATTAAAATCTTTATTACCTCACTAACTTCAATTGATGCTGTCAAGGCTGGCGTGAAGGATGGATTTCCCATCTCTTGTTCAATTCCTTTTGATTCCTTTTTATCTTTATTATAAATCTTATTTAGAGTATCATCTTCCGGGAATATGGTAGTAACCTGACCATACCAACCTGCTATAGCCCCATGAACCATTGGTATATTTAGTTTCTTACAGCTCTCTTGAAGCATTAATCTCGCTGATATACTATCTAATGCATCTACTACCACATGGTGATCTTTTAAAATATCTAGAGAATTTTCTTCAGTAAGCATTTCCGGTACTACCTCTACTTTGATTAAAGGATTTACCTTTTCCATTCTGAGCTGTGCCTCTAGAGCTTTTCCTCGCCCTAGTGACTCATTGCTAGAAAGTATCTGCCGATTTAGATTAGATTCCACAAACACATCTCCATCTACTGCAGTAATACTTCCTACTCCAATTCTCCCCAACATTTCAATAATATAGCCACCAAGTCCTCCGCAGCCTACAACGCAAACTTTAAACTCCTTTAACTTGTCATTTTCTTCTTTTGACAATGTTTTCATATTCCTGCTATAGCGTTCCATCTTTAGCCGCCTCCTACTGGGGGAAACAATGACAACACATCATTATCCTTTAAAATAGTGTCCAGTTTGCCATCTCTTCCATTAATAAGAAGTATAGCCACTTCTTCTTCATCTATTTTAAGCATATTAACAATATCTCTTGGAGTTGTATCTTCATTTAAATCTAAAAAATACTTTTTCTCTCTTCCATCTCTAAATGTTGCAAACAGCCTTACTTCAAGCTTCATACTGTCCTCCCGTGTTTAGATTGTTCCAATATACTCGTCCAATCCAAGCTTCTTTAAAGTTTCTTCTGTAGGAATACCCTTAGCGTCCCATCCTCTTACTGAGTAATATTGAGGTAAAAGTACATCTAATTTATGAACATTTCCTTTTGATGGTCCATCTACAACTGGGTCCTCAAGTAATCTCTTTGGAAGAGTATCTTGTGAACTATCTATGCCTGCCTTTAAGTTAAATATTTTTTCTAAAGTCCATACTCTGTCTCCAGCTTCCATTATAGAGTTTACATCATGTAAGTCTCCACCAACTACTGCGTTGTACATATCAACATAATCCTGTGCACCAAGACCAAATGTTGTGAAAATACATAATCCAAGAGAATCTATAACTGCTGTTAAGTCATGGAATACTCTAGCATATGCTGCTTTTCCTTCTAATGCAAATCTATCAAGTTTTTCTGGATATCCAAGTATTTCAGGGCTTATCATATATCCTTTAATATGGCAGCCTCCTCTATTGTTAACAGCATAAGTTATACCATGTCCTTGTGCTCCTCTTGGATCGTATGCTGGAAGCTCTTGCTTTTTAACAGTCATTGAATACTCAGGTACGCCATAGGAGTCACAAAGTCTATATGAACCATCTGACATCTTAGCTCCGAATCCTTCTTTAAGTCCCATTTTCTTTACCCATTCAACCATGGACTTAGCGTCTCCCCAATTAAGTGATAATCCATCTCCAGCTATTTCGTCATCCTTAATGTATCCTCTTTGATAAAGCTCCATAGCAGCTGCAATTGTACATCCTGCAGAGATTGTATCTAATCCATATTCATTACATAACATATTAGCTGTATTTACAGCATTTAAATCATATACACCACAATCAGATCCAAATGACCATAATGTTTCGTATTCTGGTCCTCCACATTCAGTTCCATCATCAAGTTTTACCCATCTTCCACAAGCAATTGGACATCTATAACAAGGATTTTTTCTAACTAGGCAATCCTTAGTCATAGTTTCTCCACTAATCTTATCTGCTTCAGGTGTATAAGATTCCTGGAAGTTCTTTACTGGATGTATACCATTTTCGTTTATGATATTAACCAATACAGCTGTTCCATATGTTGGAAGTCCGCCTCCTGCTACAGGGTCTTTTCTTAAGATATTTGTCTTTTCAAGTGATACAGCTTTTACTTTATCTTCATCAAATAATTGTACTTTTCCACTACCCTTTACAACTATAGCCTTTAAATTTTTGGAACCCATAACAGCTCCAACACCGCCACGACCTGCTGTTCTGTCAACCTCATTCATAACAGCTGCCATAAATGATAAATTTTCTCCAGCTGGTCCTATACATAAAACTTTAGCTTTTGCGTCAGTTTCACCTTGAAGAGTTTTTGTAGTTTCTTCTACTAGCTTTCCCCAAACCTTTGAAGCATCTCTAAATTCTACTTTATCATCTACTATGTTCACATAAACTTCCTTATCTGATTTACCTTCAACGATTATCATATCGTATCCAGCCATTTTTAATTCTGCACCCCATTTTCCACCTGAGTTTGCAATAGCAATAGCTCCTGTTAATGGTGATTTAGTAACTACCATAAATCTTCCACTCGTTGGAACAGGTGCTCCTGTAAGTGGTCCTGCTGCTACAATAAATTTGTTATCAGGTGATAATGGATCTACTTTTGGATCTACTTCATTAAGTAAAGTTTTTACACCTAATCCTCTTGCCCCTATAAACTTTTTAGCCTCATCAATTTTTAACTGTTCTATTGCATAAGTTTTGTTAGTTAAGTTAAGTCTTAATACTTTACCATTGTATCCATACATAATTGAAACCCCCTATAAATCATTAATTTTTTTAATATTTTAAATACTTTTTATATTATATATAGCATGAATCATGCCAATGACTATAACCTAGTGTTTTTGAGGGTAATTAAAAAAAATATAAAAATTGTTCGGTTTCAACACACTTTTCAATGAATTTTTTGTTCCATTTTAGCGCAATGTTCCAACTCGGAACACTCTATATGATATTTATCCATCTTCCTATATAAAGTGTTTCTCCCAATTCCCATTGCTTTAGCTGACAAGCTTATATTTCCACTAAAGCTTTTAAGGACCTTTATAATATGATTTTTTTCTACATCGTCAAGTTTCATACTTTCAAATCTTACAGGGCTTTCAAAAGTTTTATTTTTACTGGTTTGCGGTGTTTTATATGTGTTAAATATATCCTCTGGAATTCTTTCCGTATTTACTATAAGCTCAATAACATTTTCCAATTCCCTTATATTCCCTGGCCATTCGTATTCTAAAAAATTATTCATGACAATCTTATCAATTTGAAACTTCTTCTTATTTAGTTTTTTACTTATTCTAGTCATATAATAATCCACTAAAATAGGAATATCTTCTTTTCTATCTCTTAGCGGTGGGAGACAAATAGGAAGCACATTAAGTCTATAAAACAAGTCTTTTCTGAAGTTCCCATCTTTTACCTCCTCTTTTAAGTCTTTATTTGTAGCCGCTATAATTCTAACATTTACAGGAATCTGTTTAGAACCTCCAACTCTACTTATAACACCTTCTTCTATAACTCTCAAAAGTCTTACCTGAGTCTCTAAAGACATTTCTCCTATTTCATCTAAAAAAATAGTTCCACCATCAGCCATTTCAAATTTACCAGCATTTCCACCTTTTTTTGCTCCTGTAAAAGCACCTTCCTCGTACCCGAGTAACTCTGCTTCAATAAGATTTGATGGTATAGCACCACAATTTACTGCAATAAAAGCCTCATTTCTTCTACTACTCCAATTGTGTATAGCCTGTGCAAAAACTTCTTTACCTGTACCACTTTCACCGGTTATTAACACAGTAGATGTACTATCAGATATTTTTTTAGCATATTCTATTATGTTTACAAAACCTTCATTTTTTCCTATTATCTTCTCAAAGGTGTATATAGCGCGGCCGCTGGATATCTTTTCTGCTAATTTTCTATACATTTTCTCTTCAGGATTTTTCATATTACTTCAACTTCGTCTCCTTCTTTAATCCATCCAGCCTTTAGTACTTCAACAAATATACTTTGTCTTGGAAGTATACAATCACCTACTGAGTTTCTTATTTCACAGCCTTTATGACATTGCTTTCCAACTTGGGTAACCGCTAGAACAACTTCTCCAATTTTAATTTTTGCACCAATACACAACTCATAGAGAACTATACCTTCAGTAGTAAGATTTCCAGTAAATTTATCTGTACATAATCCCTTTATTCCTGATTGTTTCATCTTATCGATACTTTCCTGTGCAAGCAAACTTACCTGTCTGTGGCCGTTTCCTGCATGGACATCTCCTAACAGACCATGATTTACTTCAAAATATCCCCTTTCAATAGGCTTCTTTGCAACGCCTTTTTTCTCACTTATATTTACTGCTAAAACACTAGCCATTATAACCTCCCCTTTCAAGTGAGCTGAAACTTGAATCAGATGATCTTTGTCTACGAACCAGATAAAGTTTACCTGTTAAATATCTTTAGGCATCCCTCTATACTTTATATAATTTTTTCTTTTAAAATTTTTTTGCTTTCTCTAAATTATATGCGAAAGACTTACCAAGTATAAAAATTCATTCTCTAAATATATACTATTTCACATATATCTGAATAATCATAGCCTCCAAGTTTATCAAGTTCTTTTAAAAATTCACTGCTTTTCATAACCTGGAATAATTCTTTGATCATATCAAGTTCTAAATACTCTACAGGTACTGCAAAATCATATTCTTCATTACATACTGGAATAAAATCAAGTCCCATCATATCTGCTGCAGAATATACGCCAAGTCCACAATCTACATCACCGCTAGCTACTGCTGCTGCCACTGAAAGATGGGTAATTTCTTCCCTCTCATATCCATTAATTCGTTCTGGTGAAATATCAAGCTTTCTCAAGTAATAGTCTAAAAGTAATCTTGTACCAGCTCCCCTTTGTCTATTTACAAAGCGTGCATTTTTTGCAGGAATATCCGAAATGCTTTTAAGTGATAAAGGATTTCCTTTCTGTACTATAAGACCTTGAATTCTCTTTACTCCCTTTACCAACGCAATCTTCTTATCCTTCAAATATCTGTTAATATAGGAAATGTTATATTCTCCACTTTCCATATCTAATAAGTGAATTGGTGCTATATGGGTTTCCTCATTCTTAAGGGCCATTATCCCTCCCATACTTCCTGTGTGAGCTGAAGATAAATAATAATGATTACTTTTTACATGAAGCATATCTGCTAATATATCCAATACTGGATCATGGCTGCCTATGCACACAATAGTATTTTTTATTTCCTCCATGTCTCTCATAAGGTTTATTTCCACTTTAGTTCCTGCTTCAATGCCTTCTACATTTTGAGGAACTTCTAATGTTCCATCCGCTCTAACTAGTGACATCGTAGCACCTGCACCTCTTGACAATGGTGTAGCAATAACCTTATTTCCTACATATCCAAGCTTCATCCTTACAAATTCTAAATACTTTAAGGAAGACATAATTCTTCTTGATAAAATTGCCTCTACCCTCTGCGGCTCTTTCAATTTTAATCCTTGGTAACCTTCTATCACTTTTTTAAGAACTTTCTCCATTATAAAATAAGCAGAAACAGGATATCCAGGTATACCAAGAACAGGCTTGTTATCAATCTGTCCCATAATAGTAGGTTTTCCTGGCTTTATAGCAATACCATGTATGTAAACTGTCCCCAAATCAGCAATTAAATCACTTGTAAAGTCTTCTCTTCCAGCGGAAGAACCAGCATTGATTATAACAATATCGCACTCTGAAACAGCTCTTTTTAAAGTTTCCTTTAAAACTTCATAGTCATCTTTCACTATACCGTATCTTTTTGGTATTCCTCCATATTCAATAACCTGCCCACTAAACACTCTTGAATTAAAATCAATTATGTCTCCAACTTTAAGATCGCTTCCTGGCTCCACTAGTTCAGTACCTGTTGGTATAATACCTACTAAAGGTTTTTTATAGACTTCAATAGTATTTACTCCTCCTGCTAGCATAGCACCTATATCTACAGGTCTTACAGCATGACCTGATGGAATAATAAGTTGATTTTCCACAATATCTTCACCTAAGGGACGTATGTTTTGCCAAGGAGCTGCACTTTTATATATTTGAATTTTATTTTGGTCTATGTTAACTATATCTTCCACCATTATTACGCAATCGTATTCTCTTAGAACTGGATCACCTGTGTCTACTACTATATAATCTTTTCCTTCTTCTAATATAACAGGACGCTTTTCAGATGCTCCTATAGTTTTTGAACTATGAAGAGCAATTCCATCCATAGCAGAACAGTTGTAAAAAGGCGAAGAAATTTTTGAATAAACTGCCTCTGCAGTAACCCTGCCTAAGCTTTCTTCTGTATTTATTATTTCTTTATTAAGAAATACAGAACCTATTTTCTCTAAGTATTTATTCAATGCTTCTTTAAATTCATAATTTGATAAATATACTTTCTGTGCCATAATATCACCTCTGAAATTTATAAACATATACCTTTTGATCTTTAAGAACTCCTTCTACGTTCTTATCAATCTTCACATAACCCCAAGCCTTAGTAAATCCACTAATAGCAGCAGACTTAGTTAAAACAGGTATAGCTATATATTCTCCCTCTATATTTTCGATAGTAACTGGAAGATACTCTTCTCTTCCTTTAGCTTTATGATAGTTAGTGCTGAATTTGCAGGGAATAGGATATTCCACTTCTTCAACCTTCAGCATTCTCTGTAAAAGATACCTAACTAGTACTCTATATACTACCGCACAGGACAAAGGATGCCCTGGTAATCCAAATATAGGTTTGTCTTTCACTTTTCCCACTATAGTAGGCTTTCCTGGTTTTATAGATATTCCGTGAAGAAGTATACCTGGGTCGCCAAGTACATCAATAATTTTTGCAGTTTGATCCTTCTTTCCTACTGAACTCCCCCCAGATATAAGAACTACATCACATTCTTCAATAGCCTTTCTTGCAGTTTCTAGTAGATTTTCATAGTCATCCTTTATAACCCCATAGAATATTGGCTCTCCACCGTCTTCAATTACAGAAGAATAAAGAAGATATGAGTTTATGTCTCTAATTTGTCCTGGCTGCGGATATTCTTCTGGTGATACAATTTCATCTCCAGTAGAGATTATTCCTACCTTTGGTTTGCAAACCACTGGCACTTTGATAATTCCTAAACTTGACAGCATACTTATACTATAAGGTTTAAGCAGTGTTCCTGCTTTAAGCACAGCTTCTCCTAATTCCACATCCTCATCTTCATCCAATACATTTTCTCCAGAAGAAACTGGTTTATTAACAAGTATAGTAGAATCATCCATTTTATCAGTGTATTCTATCATCACTACACTGTCAGCTCCCTCAGGCAGCATTCCTCCAGTTGGTATATACATGCATTCTCCTGGAAATTTCAATGCTTTAGAGGGCATTTTGCCCATTGTAACCTCTCCCTTTAGCTCCATCATAGAAGGTATGCTTTCACTAGCTCCTTGTACATCCTTACACTTTACTGCGTACCCATCCACAACAGATCTTTTAAAGCCAGGAATATTTAATGACGAAACAATATCCTCGTATAGTATTCTGTCATTACATTCCTTTAGATTTATTAATTCTTTTTCTAAATTTAGAAAAAAATTAGAGTTAATTATGTCTTTTACTTCTTCAATTGATAACACTTTATAAAAGTCCATACTTTAGCGCCTCCTATCTTACATCATCACAATGATGCCTTTAACAATTGATTCGAATTTATGTTGCCTATATTTAGCAAGATTTTTACTTTTTCATTTGAAGGATTACTGAAAAACTTATCCTTACCTCCATATTCAATAATTTTGCCTTTATCCATGTATAGAACATAATCAGCTATTCTCTTAGCCTGGTATAAGTCATGAGTAATCATTATTACAGTCCTACCTTCTAAAGCCATTTGCTTTATTAATTTCTCAGCAACTAATGTGCTTTCTAAATCCATACTAGCAGTTGGTTCATCTAGTAAAGTTAGCTTTGTCTCTAGCATAGCTACTCTAAGAAGGGCTGTTTTTGCTTTTTCTCCACCAGATAAGGTTCTTGCATTTTTATCTATTAACTTTTCCAGATCAAAATCTTTAATATAAGAATTGTACTTTTCTAGACGCTCTTCCCACTTTTTTTCTTTAAATAGAAGTCCTTTTATTATATTTTTCTTTACAGATGTATTGAAAATATAAGACTTTTGAAGCAGCATTGAAACTTGCCCTTTTACATCATTAAAGCTCTTATCGTCATATTTTATACTTCCTGAACTGACTTTATTTATTCCTGATATACACTCAAGAAATGTACTTTTCCCACTTCCATTCAATCCCAAAATCAAGTATAATCCCGGTTTATTAAAATTAAATTTATCAATATTTAATACTACTCTATCTCCATATTGTTTTGTAACATTTGAAACCTCAATATTCATTAATTTCACTTCCCTTGAATTTATGCAGAATAGTATTTATAATTAGCGAAATAACAAGTAATATTCCCCCTATAATAATAGCCCCTTCGAAATTTCCTTTTCCTGTTTCTAGGGCTATGTAGGTGGTCATTACTCTTGTATGATCTTTAATATTTCCACCTACCATCATTACTGCTCCTACCTCTGAAATAGCTCTTCCGAAACCAGTGGCAATAATAGTAAGTAATTGTCCTTTCATTTCACTTATTATGGTTAACACCGTTTTAGTTTTTGAAGCACCTAGTACTTCACAGTTTTTTTTAATTTCTCTACCTTGTTTTTCTACAGAACTAATGGTCAGACCAGTTATTATAGGAAACACCAACAGTACCTGTGCTATAATCATAGCAGTTGGAGAAAATAAAAGTTCTAAACTTCCTAAAACACCCTTTCTTGAGATTAACAAATATACCAAAAGCCCCATAAGTACTGGTGGAGTACTCATAAGGGTTTCTAATAATCTTACTATAAGTCTTTTCATTTTAAAATCTCTTAGTCCTACTAGAACACCTATAGTTATTCCTGATACTGCTGCTATCACTGTAGATGACATAGATACTATTAGAGACATACTTATAACAGGAAGTATCTCTTTTATAAGCATTAGCATTTCAAAACTTTCTCCTGTTCTTAATTATTTTCGGATAGTCTCCGCAATCGTTTTCAACCATATTCTTCTTAGGCCTGTCAACTTTTTCTTAACATTTAAGACTCAGAGACCTACATATTTTATAATACTCTTAATATTAAAATTATAATACACTATTTTGTCTATTTTTGTCAATGTGCAAATCACTGCAAACTTAATTTTTGCGAAATAGTGAAATCTTAATTATATATAATTATTTTTTTGTAAACACATTAAATTATAATATAAATATTCATAAAATAACAATTGATAATGTCCTTAAATGCTTGTCCTTATATTGAATATAATTTTATCTAAATATTGTTTAAAAGAATTTTTCAACTTTACAATTATTGTATAAACCCCATTATATCTTTTTAAATATAATATAGTATAACTATAAGTTATGTTAAATTATGGTACAATATATTTATTATAGTACATTAAAATTATTTTTTCAATAGATGGACAGTAGTGAAAAGGATAAAAAAGGCAAATTAAGCTTACTCTATGTATATTATACAAGCTAATTCTACAGATTCTATAAAAAAGAGAGCATTTCTACTCTCTTTTTATTCTAAATATTAAGTTTGATATTAAATACTATGGAAAGATACTTAGGACTCTAATATTGAACATCCTTTAGTGTTAACCCTTTAGCCTGAGCTATTGGACCAGCTTCTGATCTTTTCTTTTCGCCTAATATTCTTTCTACATCTTTTGGTTTAAGCTCACCTTTACCTACTTCTAAAAGAGTTCCTGTAATTATTCTTACCATATTTAACAAAAATCCGTTTCCATTAACTTCTATTTCTATTATACCATTATCTTCTGTTATCTTTATATGATTTATAGTCCTAACTGTAGATTTAGTATTCGGTTTTAAACTAGTAAAACTTTGGAAATCATGAGTTCCAATTAAAACCTCTGTTGCATTTCTCATTTCATTTAAATCAAGCTTCTCATCAGTGTGATAAACATATTTTCTATTAAATACATTTCTAAATTTATTGTTATTTATTCTATATACATAAGTCTTTGATTTCACATTATATCTTGCGTGAAATCTTTCGCTTGTATCCTTCATAGATTTTACTACAATATCTTCAGGTAAAAATTGATATAAATAGTCCATCATAGTCTCTATTTTAAACTGACAATCAGTATGGAAGTTTGCTACATAATTTTCAGCATGCACACCTGCGTCAGTTCTTCCGCATCCTATTACCTGAATATCTTCTCCAGTCATCTTTGATAAAACACTTTCTATTTTATCTTGTATTGTTAAGGCATCACTTTTTTGTTTTTGCCATCCCTTATATTTACTTCCATCATACTGTATTGACATCTTTAAATTTCTCATATTAGACCGCCTTTATTTTATTTTCTTTTTCATAATTTAATTTTTCACGAATAGTAAAATTATATCCTTAATATTAAAATAAATCTATTATATTTTTTACAGAGTTTATTTTAACCAAAAATTTTAGCGAAAAAACTCTTAATTGCATTCAATATGCTATTAAAGAACCCTTGAGCTTCACTACTTGTTAAAGTTCCTTTTAATTGTTTTGTAACATCATTCAATTGATCTTTTATTTGCTGAAAATCTAAATTTAAACTATTTATCTTTTTCATTAACTCTGTTATGTTTTTAATATCTTCATCAGTTAACTTATTACTATAATTTTGTGTTACACCACTCACTATCTTTTCTATTTCTTCATCAGTTTTTGGTTTTTCTTTTACAACTTCTTTTTTAGCATCATTTATTAAATTAGCTGCTTGATCTTGTCCGATTTTTTCTCCTAATTTACCTGTCACTACCAATTCTTCATTAGCAGTTTTCTTTTTATTTTCATCAATTTTTTTTCCGCCACTGCTGTTTTCAAAACCTTTTAATATTCCTGTAAGCGCTGCTGTACCTGATACCTTAAAAGGCGCTGCCGCTTTAACATTTGCATTCTGTATACCTGCAGTAATTAAAGCATTTCTTATCATACTTTCACTAACCCAGTATATATTATTTGTTGATATATTTAAGCCACCTTTGTTAGTAGGTTCTACATAAGAACAGGATATAGATTTTGTACCTATTTCTTTTTCAGATGCTACACCTCCCAAGTATTTAACTTCTTCATCTCTATTAACTTCTAACAAGTTAACTTCATTCCTGTTAACATTAAAATATTTGAGCATTTCTTCCTTTTGTTGGTCAGTTAAATCTGCCCCTAAAGTAACTACTTTATAAGCATCAGCATGAACTTTGTTTATAGGTATAGCTGCTATTATAGAAATGGTAAGTAACATAACCAGCAATCTGCTTATAATAATTTTAAATTTCATATTCTCACTCTCCTCTATTTTTTCTTTATCCGATGACTACCCGCTCTAATACACCCATCTGATTTTAAGTTTACACTTCATATGTAATCAAAGATGAACTATTATGGTTGCTGAATTAATATACCATATTTTATTATATACATAAAAGCAAAAGGTATAAAGAAGGTTGTAAACAAATATTAAAAATTTATTTTTTCTAGACATAGCGTAAATAGAAACCTTAGGAAGGTTATTAGAATTAAATTGAAGTTTAAAATAAATAAATCACCCACTATATTACTAGTGCATATCATTATTATAAGAGGTGATTTACCATGTATCATGATAAGGGATATTATTATAGGGATATGGTTGCAGGTGTAAATGAAAGAATACCAGATGAGAATGACAATCCAATAGTTCCTATAAATTTTGATAATGCCGCTACTACTCCGGCATTCAAATCTGTTTTAGCTGATATAGTAGATTTTTCAAATTGCTACTCTTCGATTCATAGAGGAACAGGTTATAAATCTATTCTTTCATCTAAAGTTTATGAAAATTCTCGAAAAACCATATGCGATTTTGTTCATTGTGATTATCGTAAAAATACTGTTATTTATGTAAAAAATGCTACAGAAGCTATAAATAAGTTATCCTATGCTATTTCATGTATAAATAAAGATTGTATAATTTTATCTACAAGAATGGAACACCATTCTAATGATTTACCCTGGAGAACTAAATTTATAGTTGATTATATTGATGTAGATGAACTGGGAAAATTAAAAATTGATGACTTAAAAAACAAGTTAGAAAAATATAATGGAAAGGTGAAACTTGTATGTGTTACAGGAGCTTCTAATGTTACTGGATATAAAAATCCAATATATAGAATAGCAAAGATTTGCCACAGATATGGTGCTAAGATACTAGTAGATGGTGCTCAGCTTGTTCCCCATTTCCCTATTTATATGAAATCCTCAAATAAGGACAAAAATATTGATTTTCTTGTATTTTCAGCACATAAAATGTATGCACCTTTCGGTATTGGAGTTCTTATAGGTCCTAAAGAAACCTTTTTATGTACTGAACCAGACCATGTTGGAGGCGGTACTATAGATATCGTAACAGATGACTCTGTAACCTGGGCAGAACCACCAGATAGGAATGAAGCTGGTACCCCTAACATAATGGGAGTTATAGCACTAACTGCTGCAATTAGAACTCTTAGACACTTAGGTATGAAAAATATAGATGATCATGAAATGAATATCTATTATTATGCTCTTAGTAGGTTAAAGAAAATACCCCACATTAAAATTTATTGTGATACTGATTATAAATGTGACAAGGTTGCTATACTACCTTTTAATATAAAAGGTATCCATCATGAAGTAACAGCAAAACTATTATCTCAAATGTCGGGAATTGCAGTAAGAAGCGGTTGTTTTTGTGCTCAACCATACGTAAAAAGGTTACTGGGAATTTCGGAAGAAGAGATGAAATACTATCAACAAAATCGAGATGTTAAACGACCTGGAATGGTTAGACTTAGCTTTAGCTTATATAATACTTATTCAGAAGTAGATGTATTAGTTGAAACATTAAAAACAATTGTTAGAAATAGATCCTGCTTCCGTTAATAGAAGTGTTACCGGAAAACATTTGATTTAAAAGTCTTGCTTATGTTGGGTTTAGTTATGAATATTTATGTAAACATGTTTAACAATTTAAAGATATCTCTTGGCAAAGCACCCTAGAGAATTAATGAAATTAAATATTGTCTGCGCCTTAGCCAGTCTATTTAATTTCATTAATTCTCCTAGTGCCAGTCTTAGAGATATCTTTAAGTCACTAATATTACTAATAATTCCTTACACAAATCACTCACCTAAGCCAAGGTTGATGTTAGATTTCTATAGCTAACAGTAGTTTTCTATCACTTATTTTACATAAGTTATGACATCGGAATTCGTGCTCATTCTTTGTGGACCATTTTCTGTCATAACAAAGCTATTTTCTATACCAATTGCCCCTTCTGGAAATACAAACTTAGGCTCCATTGCGAAAGTCATCCCGGATACAATAGGCATTTTAAATCCTTTTGTCAATACTGGCCACTCATCCAACTCTAATCCAATTCCATGTCCTAAAAACTTTACTTGATTTTCCTTATATCCCATGAAGTTATCCTTATATCCCATCTTTTCTGCTAGCTTAAGAGCCATAAAATAAGGCTCCTCAGCGGATATTCCCGGCTTCATAGCCTTTACTATTTCTGACTGAATAAGTACCGCATCCTCAAATGCTTTTACCATTTTAGGAGTAAGCTCACCCATACAAAATATTCGAGTCTGATCACCTGAATAGCCTTCAACAATGCAGGTATAATCTATATAAATTACTTCATCTCTTTTTATCTTTTTCCAACCTGCCCCTTGAGGATGTGATAGTGAAACTCCAGCCCCTCCAACAGGACCATCAAAAAAACTTGGATAAAAACCGCTTTCCCCAGTACATACATTTCCATAAAAAAATTCTTGATTAAAAGCTCTCATTCTGCAGCTGCCGGAATAACCTCCCTTACGCATTTCAGCCTCAAATAGTGATGCCAGTTCAACTTCACTCATACCTTCCTTTAAAAATGAAGGTACTGATAAAAAGGCCTCATCAATTACATGGATTGCATTATGTAAAAGTTCTATCTCATAAGGTGACTTTACAGCTCGAATCTCTTTTATTAGATTAGAAATATCATAAAATTCAGTTTGTAAAAAAATCTTCTTATATGTTTTATAAGTATTAAATGGGACTACATCTAATTCCATTCCTATTTTATTTGTGACTGTATATCCAAACTCATGTAGTATTTCAGGTATTTGTTTAATATTTTTAATAGATACAATATTTTTCAGAGGTGATTCCTCCAAAGCTCGTTGTAGCCCTCTCTTAACCATCAGTACTGGTTCTCCAATAGTAGGTATATAGAGAAATGAATTCTGAACCGTACCGGTAAAATAAAATATATCACTATTCAGCAAAATAATTGATCCATCCATATCTGCTTCCGTTAATTTTTTCTTAAAACAATCAATTCTTGTGTAAATTTCTGATTTTGGAGTATATTTCATATTTCCTCTCCCTCACGCTTAATATTTTATGTAACACAAAAGTACAAATCATGAGCATAATTATCGATTTAAATTCTGACTTTAAAAACTTAATACTTTATTCTATGTCCATTTGCATATATAATCATTTTTTTCCCTCTAACAAAACCAACTAAAGTAATATTCAGCTTTTTAGCCAATTCTACCGACAGGCTAGTAGGCGATGATTTTGCTATTACAATAGGTATCTGCATTTTAGCAGCCTTTAAAACTATTTCCAAAGACAATCTTCCACTAATTATAATAATTTTATCTTTTAAGAAGGTATTTTTCATAATAGATTGTCCTATAATCTTGTCCAAAGCATTATGACGGGCTACATCTTCACAAATAGCTATTATGTTTTCTGTATCGCATAAAGCCACAGAATGCACTCCTCTAGTTTTTCTGTACACCTCCGAATAATTAAGATTCTTCTCCATAAACTCATAAACTTTCTCAAAAGGTAATACTATATTACTTTCTACAGGCTCACATTCTAATGAGTCAAGAAAACTTGAATAAATATCGCTACAGTCCTCGATATTTTCTAAGCAAACCATTTTCGAGTAAAACTTTCTTGCTGAAATATCTCTATTCACAGTTTCTACTTCTGCAACTCCCTCTACTTCATCTAGTTTGAAGTACTTTATATCTTCTACCTTTTCTATAAGCTGCTGTGTTCTTAAAAAACCTAAAGCCAACTCCTTAAGATTTTCTGGACTACATAAAAGAGTTGCTATCTTCCTTTTATTTAGAAAAATAGTTAGAGGATACTCACAAACTAATAATTCATTGAAGTGACTTTTTATATCTTCTTCTATCCTAATAACCTCATATCCTAAAATTCTGTCCATAATATGCTATTTAGTGAAAAAGAATATAACAAATGATCAACTTCACTAAATACTATCTCCTTTCTACTTTTGTTTTCACGTAATTTAATATACCTTACCTTTTAAATATGAGTCCATTCTGGGAACACAAAAAGGATAGGTATACGCCAAAAGCACATACCTATCCTTACGATAAACATTTGCAATGGCCTTCTTCTCAAGCACGGAAAGCACATCATTTTCATGACATACTCATTGGTTTTGTATCCATAGGCTTATCCCTTAGAATTAAAAACTTGAAGTCCTGTAATATATTCGATTGTGTTCTCTCAAAGATTAATTACAAGGTATATCTTGCAACTTTTTTATTTTCTCATAATATCTAAGGCACTGGATAGACGCTTATTTTTAATACTATCACTTATAACTTTTTGCTTAACTACTACGAAGGCTTCACCTGGACAAACTTCTACACAGGCTGGACCTCCAGGTCTTCCCGCACATAAATCACATTTATGTGCCACCATAACCTCTTTATTCTCCTCGCCTTCCTCAGTAACTACACTCAGATTTGCCTGTATTTGTTCCTCACTGATTGGGTATTGAGGAACCATATCCATAGCACCTAACGGACAAGCAACCATACAGGTTTTACATCCAATACATAACTCTGTTTTTACAACAATTTTATCATCTTTATGAACAATTGCTGACACTGGACAAACATTTGCACAAGGAGCATCATCACATTGTCGACATTGTATCGGCATAGTTACCTTTTCTTCCCTTACCAAACTGATACGAGGAGAAAAGGGAGTTTCCATGTATCCAGCAGTAGCTACGCTAGTATCTAGATGTGCAACTGCACAGGCAATTTCACAGGCCTTACAACCAATACATTTATTAGGATTTGCAACAACAAAGGTATTCAATACAATTACCTCCTTGATGTATACTTGGTATGAAGTAGATGATGAATATTATCTTCTACCAAGAAATCTTTATAAATTTTTTGAATTTCAGGGTTATTATGTGACTTTCTATGTTCCATATTTTCATCATGTACATAGGTATTGCATGTACGGTTGGTGTACGCGTTAGCTTGCTCACCAGGCATCAACACCTTTGGCTGTCCACCACCACTAACACAGCCAACTGGGCATGTCATTACCTCCATGAAATGGAAATCAGCTTTTCCTGCTCTAATCGCCTCTAAAACCGGTACAACATTTTTCAAACCAGAAACTATTGCCACTTTTAGTGTTAAATCTCCAACCTTAACCTCTGCCTTTCTCACACCCTCGCCACCTCTGACGAACTGAAGATCAACACTGGGAATTTGTTCTTTAGTAATCAGTTCATATGCGGTACGTAAAGCTGCTTCCATAACACCACCAGTAGCACCAAAAATAGTACCTGCTCCAGAATAAGTTCCTAATGGCTTATCAAATTCTTCTTCAGGCAAGCTATTAAAGTCAATATCTGCATCCTTAATTAATTGTGCAAGCTCTCTCGTAGTAATTACAACATCTACATCACGATAACCACTGCCATTCATTTCAGGACGTTCACATTCGAATTTTTTGCAGACACATGGCATAACTGAAACACTATAAACCTTGGAAGCCTCCACATTATCAACCTTCGCACCATATGTTTTAAATAGTGCACCGGCCATTTGCATTGGAGACTTACAAGAAGACAAATGAGGAATAAGCTCTGGATAATCCTGCTCAACAAATTTTACCCAAGCAGGACAACAGGAAGTGAACATCGGTAATACTCCACCTTCTGTAACTCTTTTAATAAGTTCATTACCTTCTTCCATAATAGTTAGGTCAGCAGCAAAATTTGTATCATAAACTCTGTTAAACCCTAACTTTTTTAATGCAGCTGCCATTTTACCCGGTGTCAAACTTCCAAAAGGCATGCCGAATTCTTCACCAATAGCCACACGAACTGCTGGTGCACATTGTACCATGGTAAATAGGCTAAGATTCCCCAAAGCCTCTTTTACTTCTAAGGCATGTCCTGTATAGTAAGATGCAAATAATGGCTCCTTAACAGAAGAAAGCATTTTACGCTCTTTCATCTTTTGCTCACGAGGAGCAATATCTTCATCAAATGCAGATGCATAAGCACTGCAAATTTGTACACACTGACCACACAAAACACAACGGTCAACATTAATTATTTGTGGTTGGCCTTTCTCACCTTCTATGGCATCTACAGGACAAATACCCGCACATCGCCTACATCCTGTACACAACTCTTTATCAATTTTTATAATACCTTCAGTTTTTACTGTCAACTCAAGTGCCTCCTATCTTATTTTAACTTAAAGACTTAGTCAAAAAAATTTTTCACTGAATCAATGAAATTGATTGCTGCTTCTGCGTTCCTTTTTCTTTTCACTTGCTTTGGTACAATAAGTTCCAATGCTTTCTCTGGACATACTCTAATACAAGCCGGACCGTTAGGCTGTGTCACACATAAATCACATTTATGTGCCAGCATTACTTCCTTTTCTACTAGCCCATCATCAGTCTCAGACATAAGCACATTCTGAGTAACTACTTGGCCATCTCTATACTTAGGAACAAGATCCATTGCGCCAAATGGGCAAGCCATCATACAGGTTTTGCAACCCACACAAGCTTCATCATTAACCAAAATTTTATTATCAACCTGATTAATAGCATATACTGGACATGCATTGGCACAAGGAGCATCCTCACAATGACGACATTGAATAGGCATAGTTACTTCCGCTGTTTTAACAAGAAAAAGACGGGGCATAATCGGTGTCTCTACTGTTCCTACTGTCCTTCCATCATTATCAGCATGAACAACAGCACAGGCAAGTTCACATGCTTTACAACCTATACATTTGTTAGGGTCAGCTACTACAAAAGAGTTAAGTTTTGTATTCAATTTAATGTCCTCCTTCTAACTTATTTTTAAACTGCTTCATGTTTACTTTTCTTACGGAAAATCTTACGTTTTTGACATCCGAAATCTGAGAAGTCTAATTTTTTTACTTTTACCGAACAAACTTTAAACTCAGGTGTTTGAGTAACAGGATCAGCTGCACTATTAGTCAATATATTACCTGGACTCTCAGTGAAATGAAAAGTAATAAATGTTAATCCTTGTGGTACCCTAGTTGTTACTTGTGCTTTTGTAATTAATGAACCACGTCGTGTTGTTACACTAATTTCATCACCATCTTCAATATTAAGTTTTTCTGCATCTTGAGGGTTAATTTCCAAGGATTCTTCTGGATGAGCACCATTTAATCCCCAACTACGTCTCGTCATAGTCCCTGTATGATAGTGAGCAACTACACGTCCGGTAGTCAACATCAATGGATATTCTTCATCAGGAAGTTCTGCAGGTTCTCTATATTCAACTGCAGCAAACTTACCCAAACCACGAGAAAACTTACCAATATGCAAAATAGGTGTTCCAGGATGATCCTCATTCGGACATGGCCATGGAATTCCACCATTCTCTAATCGTTTATAGGTAATACCAGCATAGCTTGGTGTCAAGGATCTCATTTCATCAAATATTTCTTTAGGAGAACTATAGTCCGCTGGATAGCCCATTGCCTTCATAATATTAGATAATATTTGCCAATCTGGAAGACTATTACCTCTTGGTTCTATAGCCTTACGAATACGCTGTACTGTACGATCAGTGCTGCTAAAAGTTCCATCTTTTTCAGCAAAAGACACACCAGGAAGAACAACATCAGCAATTTCAGCTGTTTCAGTCAAGAAAATATCTTGAACAATCAAACAATCCAAATGCTTTAAGCAATGTTCTACGTGATTTATATCAGGGTCACTGCGCATTGGATTTTCACCAAATACATACAATATTTTAACCTTATCTTTTGCAATAGCATTCAAGGTAGATGGAATAGTAAGTCCAACTTTATCACTTAACTTCGCATTCCATGCTTTTTCAAACTTCATTTTCACAGCAGGATCAGTTACTGGTTGATAACCAGTGTATACATTAGGTAAAGCCCCCATATCGCATGATCCTTGTACATTATTTTGACCACGTAGAGGGTTAACTCCACCTTTAGGCTTACCCATATTACCAGTAAGCATTGCAAGATTTGCTACAGATAGTACATTATCAACACCTGTAGTATGCTGGGTAATGCCCATTGTATAGT
This sequence comes from Clostridium magnum DSM 2767, assembly GCF_001623875.1. Taxonomy (GTDB): domain Bacteria; phylum Bacillota; class Clostridia; order Clostridiales; family Clostridiaceae; genus Clostridium_AM; species Clostridium_AM magnum. The sequence goes on from NZ_LWAE01000004.1 coordinate 95,047, forward strand.
AAGAAGCAGTATTATCAGCCTTAGCAATAATTCTTGCCGCCTCTATTATCTTTTCCGCAGGAACCTTAGTTATGCTAGCTGCATACTCTGGTGTAAACTTCATTGCAACTTCTTTGAATGCCTCAAAGTTTTCTGTTCTTTCAGCAATAAATGCTTCGTCAGCTAATCCTTCAGTTAATATGACATGTGACAACCCATTCAAAAGAACTACATCCGTACCTGGTTTATGTCGCAGCCAAACATCAGCATGTCGTGCCACATCAGTTTTACGTGGATCAGCCACCACCAATTTAGTACCACGAGCTTTAGCCTTTAACATTTTAACACCAATTTTCGGATGACATTCTGTGGTGTTTGTCCCAATTGCAAAAATAGCGTCTTTAGGTCCCATATCATCAAGTTCATATATTGAGTTTGTCATTGCCCCACTTCCAAATGCTGTGCCTAGACCAGACACGGTAGGAGCATGTCAGAGACGAGCGCAATGATCAACGTTATTAGTACCAATCACTGCGCGCATTAATTTTTGCATAAGATAATTTTCTTCATTTGTGCATCGTGCAGAACTAAAAGCCGCCACGCTGTCAGCACCATATTCTTTTACAGTATTCTTAATTTTAGAGACAATAAAATTAATTGTTTCTTCCCATGTAGCCTCAACGAGATTACCTTCTTTTCTGATCAAAGGACTAGTCAAGCGGTCTTTATGATGTACAAAATCAAAACCAAAATGTCCCTTTGAACAAAGTTTTCCCTTATTTACTGCATTTACTTTATTAGGTGTTACACTAACAATTTCTCCATCTTCTACATTCAAGAAAAAGGTACATCCTGTACCACAATAAGGACAAGTAGTTAGTACACTATTCATAGTATTATACTCCTTTCTTTACCTTTGGGCATTGTTGCCCTTTTCACTTGTGCTTTCACACAATTTTGTACAGGTTCAGAGGTTGAAAAATAATTCATAGTTAATCCTCCTGCCTCAATAATTTAATATTATATTTTATTTAATTCCATTTTCATAGAATCAAATTGTTTATAAACAAGTACTTTAAATTTTAATATGCTTGTGCACATTTTAAATTAAGTTACTTGTTGATAACCTGTTAGATATCTATGGTTGACTTCTCTAAGATATTTAAAAAATAATCTTTAAACTCTTAAAATTATTTATCTAGTATCACTATTAATATTATCTTTTCTAAAAATATATTTACTTTAATCATGCAAAAAACCAGCACTTAGCTTTTAAATAAGCAAAGTACTGGTTTATTTAAAAGCTAAGATACTTCTTTCTTTCCAATCAAACCATAAAACTCTTAATCTTTAGTCAAATTTTTCACAAAAGTGAAGCTTAAAGCCTTCAAAAACAAGGCTTCTTCAGCATTTTAACATGGTAAATTTCTCTTTAAATTATACAAATATGTATACTAAAACATATGACTATTACATTTAGTAATAATTACTTATATCTACAATATACCACAAAATAACCAAAATGGAAATGACTTTATTATAAATTAGTTTTTTTACATATACAAATATTTTAATTAGGATACTTATTTAAAGATATTAAGTTATTTAGACCTATTTATGCATAACATATCAAAAAATTGCTATATTGTTTCTTATTTTGTGTTATGTGGTATAATTATATTAGATTGTCCTGTACGTTATAGTAAATTAAGTACATAATTTAAAAGGATGTGAGTCAAAAGTAAATGGAATTGTTAAATATAGAACAAATGATTTTAATTGGATCAACAGGCCGTAATAGTGGCAAGACCACACTGGCTGTAGAACTAATCAAGGAGTGGAAAGACAAGTTCCCTGTTATTGCATTAAAAATAACTACAATTAAAGATAAACACGGGAAATGCCCAAGAGGTGGACATGGCTGTGGGGTTTGCACTAATATAAAAGATAATTTTGAGTTATCAGAAGAACTTGATAAGACTAAAAATAAAGATACTTCATTATTACTTGCATCAGGAGCAGAACGAGTATATTGGCTTAAGTGTTTGAACACCCACATTTATGATGGAATAAAGTACTTTATGAATCAAATCCCTAAAAACACATTAATAATTTGCGAGTCTAATAGTCTTCGAAATGTTGTTATTCCTGGAAGTTTTATTATGCTTAAAAGCATAGAAAGCGATGCAATTAAACAATCTGCCAGTGAAGTGATGAATAAGGCTGATGCTATTATAGAAAATAATTTTAAAAATAGCATTAAGAGTATATCTGAAAAAATAGAGATTAAAAAAACCGAATCAAATTTTTTAATAAAAATAATTTAAAATATACAACAGTATATTTTAAATATCAGGAACAAAATATAATTAATAGAATAACAGTAAAGCTACAAGAATTAAATACCTTGTAGCTTTTTTAGTAGTCCAGAAACTTTAGACCCAGGACAGTTAGTTGTCACCTAAAACCTCTATAATATCTCCAGGTTTTATTACTCCTCCTTGGATAACTCTTGTAAAAATACCTTCTCTAGGCATCACACAATCTCCAACTAGTCTTCTTATTTCACATCCTCCATGACACTCTTTTCCTATTTGAGTCACTTCCTGAATAGTTATACCTATCTTAAGTCTTGTCCCTACTGGAAGTTCATAAAGCACTATTCCCTCTGTTGTAATGTTTTCCGCAAACTTACCAACAGAAAGGCCCTCAACTCCTGATTTTTTCATCTTATCTATACTTTCTTGAGCTAAAAGACTTACCTGTCTATGCCACTTTCCTGCATGTGCATCCCCTTCAAGTCCATGTTCTTCTATAAATAATCCTTGTTCTATAGGCTTTTTTACAACACCTTTTTTTTCACTAATATTTATAGCTACAACTTTACCAATCTTATTCATTTTATTTCATCTCCCTATCTTTATTTTTCAGTGACGATGTGTCCAAATTAGCAGTTTTGAATTTTAAAGCGAGAAAACCTACTCTCTAATATACTCTCCACTTTTTCCACCAGTTTTTTTCATAAGCCTTATATTGTCTATTACCATAGACTTGTCTGCAGCTTTACACATATCATATATTGTAAGTGCTGCCATAGATACTGCACTTAATGCTTCCATTTCAATGCCTGTTTTCCCAATGGTAGATACTGTTGCTTCTATTTCTATTTCATCTTCTAATACATTAAAACTTATATCAGCACCGGATATAAATATATTATGACACATAGGAATTAAATCAGAAGTTTTCTTAGCTCCCATAATTCCCCCAACTTGAGCTACAGATAAAACATCTCCTTTCTTTATAAGGCCATCCTTTATTAAGGAGACAGTTTCTTTTTTCATCTTTATGGATCCTCTTGCTACTGCAACTCTTTTAGTATCATCTTTTTCACCAACATTTACCATATGTGCTCTTCCACTTTCATTAAAATGTGTAAACTCCATTGTTATCCTCCTATAGCTATCATATTTCTCTTTATATATTCTCCATCCTCTAGATTATGCTCTTTAGGCTTGTTCTTAATTAAGTTAAGAATTATTTTCTTTACATCTTCTCCATTTCTTAGTGCGGATCTCAAATCTATTTCATCATTTGAATGAAGACAAGGTTTAACCTTTCCGTCTGCTGTTAATCTAACTCTATTACAGTTTGTACAGAACTTGCAAGAAATAGGATTTATAAGTCCTACTCTTCCTTTTCCATTAGGTAATTTATAGTAGTTAGCTGGCGATGACACATCTTCCTTTGTAATCTCCTTTAGTTCTTTAACTTTTTCCAAAACAGTTTTGTTTGATATAAATTTATCTAGTGACCAATCCTTTGCTTGTCCGATAGGCATAAGTTCAATGAATCTAACATCTATTTCTTCATTCTTTGTTAGGTTAACAAAGTCTTCTATTTCAGTATCATTAAATCCCCCAACTAAAACTGTGTTCAATTTTATAGGAGTAAGCCCTACTCTTTTAGCCTCTTCAATCCCTTCAAGAACATCTTTATGAGATCCCACCTTAGTTATATCATAGTACTTTTTTGCATCTAAAGTATCTAAACTTACATTTACTCTATTAAGCCCTGCACTCTTTAAGTCTTTGGCATATTTTTTAAGTAATATTCCATTTGTAGTCATAGCAAAATCCTTAATGCCCTCTAGTTTACCTATATTTTCAATTAGATTTAGGATGCCTTTTCTGATTAGTGGCTCTCCTCCTGTTATCCTTATTTTATTTACTCCTAGTGACACAAAAGTTTTTGCTAATTCATATATTTCCTCTAGCCTTAATATTTCATTATATTGTATTTTTGTTATTCCCTCTTCAGGCATACAATACCTACATCTTAGATTACATAAATCTGTAACAGATATTCTTAAATAGTTTATGTTTCTTCCATATGAATCTATCATATTACTCCTCCATAAATGCATTGTAAAATTTTTAATCCATACTGCATTTTCTAACCATCTAACGAATTAATATAGCTAGTTAAATCTTCTTTAGTATTTATATTTATAAACATGTCCCAGTTTGGACTATACTTTCTTGCATCTTGCTCTTCTATATAGAGAGTATTCACTTTATTAGTTAAATAAACTATAGCCCTACAATCTTTTAAAAAGAGCTTTTCTATTTCACTTACTAAATCTCTAGAATAAAAGGCATTAAGGTGTTCTGCTCCTGATTTATTGCCTACTTTAGTTATACACGCATCTACATCTAAATCCTTTATTGTATTCTTCATGTATCTTATATAGTCTATGTTTATGTTAGGCATATCACAAGCTACAAAATATACATACTTGCTGCTACTTTCCTTAAGCCCGATATGAATGCCGCTCATCGGTCCTTTTCCCTTTATTTCATCGGAAACTATCTTATATGAACTGCCTACATACTGCTCTGGTTTATTTGTAACTATAATTATATCATCAAATTCCTTCTTTAATTTGCTAATCATAGTCTCTAACAACATTTTTTCATTTATCTTTATAAATTGTTTATCAAATCCCATTCGTGAACTTTTTCCACCTGCTAGTATTACTGCTGTCTTAAACTTTTCCATAGCCCTCTCTTTCCAGAATGATTTTACAAAATTTTCTCACAATTATTTATCTATAATATTTATTCTACACAATTTCATAAATTCCTTTAATTATATAATTTAAAATTCAAAATATCTATATTAATTAATATATTACATTCATACTATTTTGTCTATGTTAACCGTTTCCAACACCTTATAAGTACCTCTTTATATTTGAAAGATATAAGAACTTGTGTAACAACATATGATAAAACTCCAGCAAACTAGCTGGAGTCTTTATATACTACTTAACTCTGATTAAACTTTTATTTAACTTTCATGCTAGATAATTCTGATGCTCTCTTTTTTCTTTTTTCTCTAACAGATATGTCAAGATCATCAGATTGAACTATATTAAGTGCTTTAGTTGGGCAAATTTCTACGCAAGCTGGGCCCTTTTCTCTACTTATACACAAATCACACTTATTACCTACCATTCTATCTTTAAAACATAATTTGCCGTCCTCAACGACCTTTAAACCTTGTTGTACTACCTTTTCTCCCTCATTAAATTCTGGGACTAATTCAATAGCACCTAAAGGACATGCCATAAGACAAGTCTTGCAACCTACACAAGTGCTTCTATCTATATAAACAACTCCGTTCTTGTTAGTAATAGATTTATTTGGACACACATTAGCACACGGTGCGTCTTCACATTGTCTACATTGAATTGGTGCACTAACCTGAGCTGTTTTTACAACGCTTAAACGTGGATAAAATTCAATTTCAGAACTTTCTGACGTAAATATATTCTTATCAGAGTGAGCTACTACACAGGCTATTTCACAAGTTCTACAACCTATACATTTATTAGGATCCGCAACAATAAAAGTATTCATTTTTTTTATTCCTTTCTTGATATATATTTTGTGTGTAATAAATGGTGAGATTGATGGCCTAGTGGTTCTTCTAAAAATTCATTATACAATTTTATAATATCAGGATTTTCATGAGATTTTCTCAAGTTTAGTTTAGAGTCATGGTCATAAGTAGCAGCCTTTCTAGCCTCATAAGCTATTGGTCTACATTCTTCTAAAAGAAGTTTTGGCTGCCCACCACCACTAACACAACCTTCTGGGCAAGTCATTACTTCTATAAAGTGAAAATCAGATTTTCCTTTTTTCACATCCTCTAGTAGCGGAACTACGTTCTTTAAACCTGAAACTGCAGCAACTTTTAATTCCAAATTACCAACCTTAACAACAGCTGTTCTTACCCCCTCATTTCCTCTAATAAACTCTAAATCTATATTTGGAATAGGTTCTTTAGTAATTAGCTCATAACCTGTTCTTAGTGCTGCCTCCATAACTCCGCCTGTAACACCAAAAATAGTAGCAGCACCAGTATAATTTCCTAAAGCTGGATCAAATTCTTCATCCGGTAGATTTTTAAAATCAATTCCTATGTCTTTTATTAATTGTGCTAATTCTCTTGTAGTTAAAACTATATCTACATCCTTATATCCGCTGTCAGTCATTTCTGGTCTATCGCATTCAAACTTTTTACATGTGCAAGGCATAATAGATACACTAAAAATCTTAGCTGGATCTATATCATCAATTTTAGCCCCATAGGTTTTAATCATTGCCCCTCCCATTTGTTGTGGTGATTTACAACTTGATAGATGATTTAAAAGTTCTGGGTACTCTTGTTCAGCAAACTTTACCCATGCAGGACAACAGGAAGTAAACATCGGTAAAGTTCCACCTTCAGTTACTCTTTTTATTAACTCACTGCCTTCTTCCATAATAGTTAAATCAGCAGCAAAATTTGTGTCATAAACTCTATCAAAATTCAAACGTCGAAGAGCTGCTGCCATTTTTCCTGGAGTGAGCGTTCCTAATGGTAGTCCAAATTCTTCTGCTAGTGCAACTCTTACCGCAGGAGCAGACTGCACAACTTTATAAAGATTAGGGTTTGATAATGCTTTTTTAACTAATTTAGCATGTCCTATATTATATGCTGCAAAAATTGGCTCTTTAACACTCTCTAACATTCCTCTTTCATCTTTTTTTACATCTATAGCAGTTATATCTTCTTCAAAATTAGAAGCGTAAACACTACACTTTTGTACACATTGTCCACAAATAACACAACGATCTGAGTTAATAGTTTGAGGTTTTCCTTCTTCACCTTCTATAGCATTAACAGGACAAACTTCCGCACAACGTCTACAACCTGTGCACAACTCTTTATCAATATTAATTATATTTATTGACATAATCATCTTCCCTCTCTTCTCAAAATGTGAAGTAATATTTTATAGATTACTAAATCTTACATTTTAGGCTACTTATTTATAATATTTTGATGTTTGCAATAAACTTAGTGCAGCAGCCTTATTTCGAGCTTTCTTTTCTTCTGCTACAGTTACCAGGCTCAAAGCTTTTTGCGGACAAGCATTTACACAGGCTGGTTTGTCACTTTCTTTACATAAATCACATTTATATGCAATGCTTTTTGCTATTTCTTCTAAACCATTTTCTCCTTCTTGTTTTAAATTAAGCTGAAGCATTTCTTTTCCATTATCATATTGAGGCAATAAGTCTATGGCTCCAACCGGACAAGCCATTAAACAGGTTTTACAACCTATGCAAGATTTTTCATCAACCACTATAGTATTATTTTCTTGCTTAATTGCTCTTACAGGGCATACATTAGCACAAGGCGCATCCTCACAGTGTCTACATTGAACAGGAACAGCAAAACCTTCACCTTTGATAACATTTAATCTTGGTATAATCGGAATTGTAACAGTACCAACTGTAGCAGCAACATTATTATTTTCATTATGAACTGTAAAGCACGCTACTTCACAAACTTTACAACCTATGCATTTACTGGAGTCAGCAATAACAAAGAAGTTTGAATTTTTTTCCATTTTATCCCCCACCTTTCTAAACTTTTATATGAAAATTTTATTCTCTGCTCATTTCAGTATATATTCATTTTTCTGCCTCTAACAAATCTAACTAAAGTAACAAATAATCATTAAAATTTTCTCAATATATATCTTACTCTTCCTTAATTACGCTATCTTCTATAAAATCTGCTATAGAAACTGTATGATTCAAATTTAAAACAGGAATATTTACATCTAACTTCTCGTCACTTGCTATAGCTACAATATTTGAAATATCATAACTGGGATTTTTATAAAGCAAATTATTGTCTACCTCTTTTCTATGAACTTCTATCTTAGGATAAATATTATTTTTAAATCCCTCAATTAATACTAAATCTAAATCACCAAAAAGAGTAACAATCTCTTCTATAGTTTTTTCCTCTTTTAATGATTGAATCATAGCTAATTTTCTAGAGGATGCAATAATTACATTATCAGCTCCAGCTTGACTAAACCTATAGCTGTCCTTTCCTTCTCTATCTATTTCAAACTTTTTTACGTCATACTTTAATATTCCTACAGTATAATTTCTATTTTTTAAAATTTTAATTAATGACTCAACTAAAGTAGTCTTTCCCATACCTGATTTAGTTGCAATTATGGAAACTATAACTGGTTTTCGTTTTTTATTTAAATATAAATTTTCCATTTAAAACCTCTCCTGTTTTAACATTTCCGCTTTCCTCAGGTATGATAATAATTCCATTAGCTTCACTCATAGTCATTAGATGATTAGAACACTGAGACCCTACTTTATATGCATAATATTTTCCATTATACTCTTTAATTTCCACATACACATATTTTTTTCTTCCTCTTTTAGCTTTAAAATCATCTGCTAAAATAACAGAAAACTCTCCTTTATTCTCAATCTGCTTACCCATCATCTTTTCGATTGCAGGCTTAACAAACTCTTCAAAGGTTGTTATTAATGATAATGGATTACCTGGTAGGGAGAAAAATAACTTTTCTTTATAAGTAGCAAAGGTTACTGGTTTTCCAGGCTTAATTGCTACCGAGTTAAATTTCACATCTGCTCCTATTTCTTTTAAAACAACGTCTACAAAATCATAGTCTCCAACAGATGCTCCTCCTGAACTAACTACTATATCTGCATTTTCTAAGGCATACTTCACTTTTTCTGTTAAAGTATCCTTATCATCAGCAACTACTCCTAAGGACAAGGCTTTTGCACCTAAATTTTTAATTAGAGCCTTTAATGAATATTCATTACTATTTCTGATTTTACCTTTTTCCAGCTTGCTATCTACATCAACTAACTCATCTCCAGTAATAATTAAAGCAATAGTAGGACTTTTATATACCTTTACTGAGCTATATCCAAGTGAAGCTAACAGACCTATTTCTACTGGTCTGACGTTACTTCCGCTATTCAGTGCCAATTCATCAACTTTAATTTCTTCTCCAAGCTTAATAACATTATTATCTTTGGTTACCTCTTGAGATACTTTTAATATATTACCTTCGACTTCTACCTTTTCAATCTCTATAACAGCATCTGCCCCTTTAGGTAAAGGTGCACCAGTCATAATTTTAAAAGCCTGACCAGCTTTTAGCTCCTCTTCACAATAGTCTCCTGCTTTTATTAATCCTTTGATTTCAAATTCTACAACCTTTTCTGTATTATAGTTTCTAGTGTCTTCACTTTTGATAGCATATCCGTCCATTGCAGACTTATCAAAAGGAGGCAGATTATCTTTAGAATATATATCCTCTGCTAAAACCTTATTAAGACAGGATACTATATCCCTTTTTTCTAAAGCCAGCTCTTTTGTATTTTCATCAATTATACTTAGCGCCTTATCTACGTCAATCATTTTTGCTTCCTTCCCTATCCTATGAATTCTATTTTTACATTATTGTATAAGCAAAACTTGAACCTGCTGAGTTTCCTATACCTATAGCTGATTCAAGTTTTGTCTAACTTTTTATATAAATAACTATATACAAATCTTTAATAAAGATTCATGAATAGATAACAATACAGAAAGGATGTTAATATATGAAACCAATAAAATTAATATTTAAAGCTTATTTATTCATCTTTACATTCATCTTTCTTTTTATTTTATCATATTCATCTCTTACATATTGTTCTGCCCATTCCTGATCTTGGATTTTTTCAACCTTTACAGCACAATATTTATATTCAGGGGTTTTTGAAATAGGATCAAAGCTGTCAATAGTAAGTTCATTACATGCACCTACCCACCACTGATAAGTCATATAAGTAGCACCCTTTTTAACTCTATCTGTAATTAAAGCTCTTGCTATTACACTTCCTCTACGTGAACTTATTCTTACCAGTTCCTCATCTTCTATTCCAAGTTCTTCACCATCTTCTATACTCATTTGTATATATCCTGGTTCATCTGCCAACTGTTGAAGAGCACGACAATTTCCTGTCATTGTTCTTACAGAATAATGTCCAACTTCTCTTACAGTTGATAAGCTAAGTGGATATTCTTCATCTTCTAATTCCTTAGGAGCTCTCCACTCTGCAGCAAATAAAATACCTTTTTTACTTGGTGTACTGAAAACATTTCCTTCATATAAGTAAGGTGTTCCTTTATGTCCTTCTGTAGGACAAGGCCATTGAATGCTTCCATACTTCTCAAGCATTTCATAACTTGCCCCAGCAAAATTCGGAGAAAGACTTCTCATCTCATCCCAAATTTCTTCTGTGTTCTTGTAGCTCATTGGGTAACCCATAGCAGTAGCTATCTCACATATAATCTGCCAATCAGGCTTTACATCTCCCTTTGGTTCTACTGCTTTTCTAAATCTTTGGAATCCACGGTCAGCACATGAATAAACACCTTCATGTTCTCCCCATGCAGTAGCAGGTAGAACTACATCCGCATGAAGAGCAGTTTTATTCATAAAAATATCCTGAACTACTACAAATTCTAATTTATCTAAAGTTTCTCTTACTTCACCAGCATATGGATCACTTTGAACCGGGTCCTCTCCAAAGATGTAATAAGCTTTAATTTTATTTTCATGTAATACCGCATGAGGAACTTCTGTTAACTTATATCCTGGTTTGTCAGGAAGCTTTTTAACTCCCCATGCCTTTTCAAATTTTGCTCTTATTTCAGTTTTAGTAACATCTTGATACCCTGGGAATACGTTTGGAAGTGCACCCATATCACAAGCACCTTGTACATTATTTTGACCACGTACAGGACCAATACCTACACTAGGTCTCCCAAAATTGCCTGTTAACAATGCCAAAGAAGCTAATCCTTTTACTACATCAACAGCTTGTGCAAATTGACATACACCCATTCCGTAAAGAATAAATGCATTTTTTGCTGCAGCATATTCTCTCATAGCTTTTCTAATATTAGCTGCGCTAACTCCAGTTATTTTTTCTGCATACTCAGGAGTATACTTTTCTACAGAGTTCTTATATTCTTCAAAGCCTTCCGTGTATTTTTCAACATATTCTTTATTATAAAGACCTTCATTTATCAAAACGTTTCCAAAGGCATTGACTAATGCCATATTTGTACCGCCTTTTAATTGTAACCACAAATCAGAAATTCTTACTGTTTCTGTTATTCTTGGGTCAGTTGTAATAATTTTAGCACCTTTTTCTTTTGCTCTCACTATTCTCCTTGCAACAATCGGATGCGAATCCGCACCATTGTATCCAAATACGAATAATAAATCTGCATTCTCTATTTCTGGAATAGAATTAGACATCGCACCATTTCCTAATGAGTAAGCCAGACCGGCTACTGAAGGAGCATGTCAAACTCTGGCACAATGATCTACATTATTAGTTCCAATTACTGCCCTCATAAATTTTTGCATTATATAATTAGCTTCATTTCCTGGTCCTCTAGCAGAACCTGTTCCCATAATAGCATCTGGACCGTATTTCTCTTTTATAGCTGTTAGTTTTTCAGCAACAAATCCAATAGCTTCATTCCAAGAAACTTCTTCTAGTTGTCCATTTTTTCTGATCATAGGTTTTTTTAATCTAGCTGTTAGAAGTTGTGGATCATTTAAATAGTCCCATCCATAGTGTCCTTTAAGGCATAAGTTGCCTTCGTTAGTTCTTCCATCAGCTGCTTCAGCTCTTACTATTTGTCCATCTTCAACAACTAGATATAATTGACATCCAGCGCCGCAATAAGGACAGACAGTTAACACCTTTTCTTCCATTATTAACCTTCACCCCTTCTTTTTTTATAAAGCATTATTTGTTTTACATAGAATTTTATTCTACATAAAGTTGCTAACAAATCTAAGTACCGAGTAACTTACATTAAATCCTATAATTACGTAATAAATATAATAGCTTTAAATCTGTGCTATATAGATATCTTATCTTTTTTGCTAATACCTATACATAATTATTTTAAACCTACGGAATAATATAGTCAAATTGTAATTTTTTTTTATAATTTCAATATTATTTAAAATTTATTATAATTTATAGAGTTTTTTAGAAATTTTCTAACATCATAGAATTTGTTAATTGAAATTACTAAAAAAATATTATTAATTGCCTCTCATTTTATACTATTCGCCATTTATTTACAGATTCCTCCCAAACTAATGTAAAAATCACCCTTTTTATATTTAAAATTTAATTAAATTTGTTTAGGAGTTAACAAAAAAACATAAAACCGCCTGGACATTTGCCCAGGCGGTCGACATTTTACTTTATAAATCGCACTCCCTGTGGTAAACTCCACTTCCGCCAGTAATGCGACTCTCTAGCTAAACTAACAAAAATTATTATTTAAATATTAAAATAATTCTTACTTTTTAACTATATTATATATAATAACTGATAATTTAAATTATGTCAATTAGAAATCACAAAAGACACTAAGTTTAAAACTTAGTGTCTTCCTATTAATTCCGCCTAATTTAATCCTTCAAAATTAAACAGAGGCTAAACAACCAGTCTTTCAGACAGCATTACCTGTCTGTATTATCCTTAGAAAGGAGGTGATCCAGCCGCAGGTTCTCCTACGGCTACCTTGTTACGACTTCACCCCAATCACTAACCCCACCTTCGGCCGCTGGCCCCTTTACAGGTTACCTCACGGACTTCGGGTGTTGCCAGCTCTCATGGTGTGACGGGCGGTGTGTACAAGGCCCGGGAACGTATTCACCGCGACATTCTGATTCGCGATTACTAGCAACTCCGGCTTCATGTAGGCGAGTTGCAGCCTACAATCCGAACTGGGATAGGTTTTTGAGTTTTGCTCCACCTCGCGGTCTTGCATCTCTCTGTACCTACCATTGTAGCACGTGTGTAGCCCTGGACATAAGGGGCATGATGATTTGACGTCATCCCCACCTTCCTCCCGGTTAACCCGGGCAGTCTCACTAGAGTGCTCAACTTAATGGTAGCAACTAATGATAGGGGTTGCGCTCGTTGCAGGACTTAACCTAACATCTCACGACACGAGCTGACGACAACCATGCACCACCTGTCTCCCTGCCCCGAAGGGCTTCATGCATCTCTGCACTATTCAGGGGATGTCAAGTCCAGGTAAGGTTCTTCGCGTTGCTTCGAATTAAACCACATGCTCCGCTGCTTGTGCGGGCCCCCGTCAATTCCTTTGAGTTTTAATCTTGCGATCGTACTTCCCAGGCGGAGTACTTATTGTGTTAACTGCGGCACAGAAGGTTGGACCCTCCTACACCTAGTACTCATCGTTTACGGCGTGGACTACCAGGGTATCTAATCCTGTTTGCTACCCACGCTTTCATGCCTCAGCGTCAGTTACGGTCCAGAGAATCGCCTTCGCCACTGGTGTTCTTCCTAATCTCTACGCATTTCACCGCTACACTAGGAATTCCATTCTCCTCTCCCGCACTCTAGATATCCAGTTTGAAATGCAGCACCCAAGTTAAGCTCGGGTATTTCACATCTCACTTAAATATCCGCCTACGCATCCTTTACGCCCAGTAAATCCGGACAACGCTCGCCACCTACGTATTACCGCGGCTGCTGGCACGTAGTTAGCCGTGGCTTCCTCCTTTGGTACCGTCATTATCGTCCCAAAAGACAGAGCTTTACAACCCGAAGGCCTTCATCACTCACGCGGCGTTGCTGCATCAGGCTTTCGCCCATTGTGCAATATTCCCCACTGCTGCCTCCCGTAGGAGTCTGGACCGTGTCTCAGTTCCAATGTGGCCGATCACCCTCTCAGGTCGGCTACGCATCGTCGCCTTGGTGAGCCTTTACCTCACCAACTAGCTAATGCGCCGCGGGTCCATCTCAAAGCGGATTACTCCTTTAATTAGTTCTTCATGCGAAAAACTAATGTTATGCGGTATTAATCTCCCTTTCGGGAGGCTATCCCCCTCTTTGAGGCAGGTTACCCACGTGTTACTCACCCGTCCGCCGCTAATCCACCCCGAAGGGCTTCATCGCTCGACTTGCATGTGTTAGGCACGCCGCCAGCGTTCGTCCTGAGCCAGGATCAAACTCTCAATTTAAAAGTTTGAATGCTCATTACATTTTTTACTCACTACTATATTATAGTAGTTAAAGAATTGCTGGTTTAGTTTATTTAATAAAAATCATTTGACTTTTAACCTCTGTTTAATTTTCAAGGATCATGTCGACTCACCTCGACTGCTTGTTCATTTTATCACATATCTATATGGCCTGTCAAGAATTTAAAAAACTTTCTTTATTTTCTGTCGCTCTTAACTGATTAATAGATACTATAAATATTATGTTCAATATTTTTTGGTTGCGGAGGCAGGACTTGAACCTACGACCTTCGGGTTATGAGCCCGACGAGCTACCAACTGCTCCACCCCGCGATATTATATTGAATAACTTTTGCCTCTATATTTACTGTTCTTTCAGCAACATGTGTAATCTTATCATTATTAAATTTTACTAATATTCTGCTTAGGTGCATGCACATTAAGCTACACAGTTCACACTCCGCTTTACTCCTAATACCTTCATATCTTCTATAGGGACACGCCTGAGGCCGTTTAACTTCAATTCCAATAATACAAGAAAAAACACTAAGCTAACTTAGTGCTTTCTCTTATATCTTTATTAAAATTTAATTTTAGATTCTTGTATACTTTCCTTATTCAATGTACTATGTCTCATTCCATATAAAAAGTAAATTGAAATACCTACTATAGTCCATACTGCAAATCTGATCCAAGTAACTCCTGGTAGACTATACATAAGATAGAAACAGAAAAATACTGTTAAAATCGGTGTAAAAGGTACACCTGGACATCTAAACTTTCTTTCAATCTCAGGCATAGTTCTTCTTAAAACAATAACTCCTATTGATACAACTATAAATGCAGACAAAGTCCCTATATTACACAAATCCATTAGTACAGTCAGTGGTAACAATCCTCCAATAGCAGCTGTTAAAGCTCCGGTAATTATAGTACATTTTGCAGGTGTACCATGCTTTTGTGATACAGCAGCAAAAGACTTTGGTATTAGCCCATCTCTTGCCATAACCATAAATATTCTAACTTGTCCATATATTGTTACAAGAAGACTAGAAATCATTCCCACAATAGCTCCAACCCCTACTAATGCAGATCCCCAATTAACTCCTATTCGTGCCAATGAAGCTGGAAGAGCGTTACTTACATCTATATCCTTAAATGGAACCATTCCTGTAAGTACTAAGGAAACTGATATGTATAATATAATGATTACTATCATACAAATAGTCAATCCAAGAGGAATGTCTCTTTTGGGATCTTTTGTTTCCTCTGCTGCAGTAGAAACTGCATCAAATCCTATATATGCGAAAAATATAATTGCAGCAGCTGACATTATTCCCTTAGTGCCATAAGGTGCAAAGGGATGATAATTAACAGGATTGATATGGGTTGCTCCAATAAATATGAACACAAGTATTACTGCTACCTTTATAATAACTATAATATTGTTTACCTTTGCACTTTCAGATACCCCAATATAAAGTAGCCACGTCAAAAAAGCTACAACTAAAACTGCGGGTAAATCCACAATCCCACCGGCTAACGGAGACTTTATTAGCATTGCAGGTAAGTGTATGTTATAAGCTTCAAAAATACCTACCAAAGTTGAAGACCATCCTGATGCAATAGCCGCCGCCACAACGGTGTATTCAAGTATTAAATTCCAACCAATAAGCCATGCTATAATCTCGCCAAACGCAACATAGGTATAAGAATAAGTACTTCCAGCAACAGGAAACATAGTTGCAAGCTCTGCATAAGTCAAAGCACAGAGTGCACTTGTTATCGCTGCTACTATATAGGATATTGTAACTGCAGGACCTGCCAATTGAGCACCTTGGCCTGTAGCCACAAATATACCTGTCCCTATTACTGATCCAATTCCAAGAGCCGCTATATCGAAAGCAGTTAACTGCTTTCTTAAACCACTATGCTCAGTTGCCTCTTTAAAATCCGCTACACTCCTTTTTCTAAATACATTCATAAAAAAGTCCCCCTTAAATTTTTTAATTTTATCTAGCAAACTTTATAGCTTTATGGATAAAATATATAGTTTAGACTTATGAACCTAACTTATCATTTAAATTTTCAGTACATAAATCTACAGAGATCTATGATCTATAATTTATATGGAGGCAAGAAGTAATTTTTCAGTGTGGTCTTCTCTTAAAACCTTTACAACCAATCGAATTTACTAAGCTATAACTCTTAGAATCTTTAATTTTATCTCCAGGTGTACCCTTACAATATCATCAATTATAATTTTAACTTTAGGAATCCTAGTACAAATAATCATTTTCTCGTTAAACCATCTTTTAATATAAAAGCTTATATTTCATATATTATCTAAGAATATAGTGAATTATATATTTATATAACTCCGGTACTACCTTTAAAGAGTAAGGAACGTTTAACCTTTCAGTACTTTTGTGAAAGTCCTTACCTTCCCCTCCAAATACTATACCTGGAATATTGAGCTTACTTAAAGCTTCCAAATTCAAATCATAATTTATTCCATAACCAACAATATTAGAAGCCCAGTTATCTAAATCTTGCTTACCATTGATACCAGTATAGCTTAGATCAGATATACCCATAAAAAAGTCATCCTTAATAATTGTTTCATCAAAATTTTCCTTTGCATATTGTATTGTTTTCTCTATTACATCCATAAATCTTCTGCTCTTCTCATCTTCACCATCTAAATGTTTATGAGGATAATATGGAGGTATAAAAGAAACTATTATCATAGGCCTTTTATTTTCATACTTTTCATAAGTTTCTTTTACTATATTTATAGATATAGTTTGGCTATCCAGTTTTTCTTTTTCCCAATTCTTAACTTTTTCTCTTATATAATCTTCAAAATTCTTTTCCTTCTCCTTAACTTTTGAAATCAGATCTTTATAAGTCATAACATAAGGTTCTACTTCAATATATTGAGCTTCTTCGCAGCAACTCTCCAGAAATCTTTCCCTTTTTTCCTTAATATCACTTAAGATATTACTAAAGGCCTTAAATGCCAAGTCTTTTAATTCACTTATAAGCTCTTCCTCAGATTTGTTAAGCGTCAACAAATTATAGTATGATATTGCAAATAAAGGACTTTGTACAGAATATATTTCTTTTAAATCTGTTTGCTTTAAAACCATAGGTGGCGGAGTAATTTTATCGTTAACTTTATCACAGAAATCTGGATTAGCCTCTAGAATCCTATTTATTTCTGAAACTAAAAGATTAGGATTTAACCCTTTGAGAGATTCTCCTACATGAGTTTCTTTGCCTACACAGAAAAATAAAGGCATAATTTTTCCTACGGTACCTATATATATTCTCTTAAATTTTTCACCTTCACTCTTAGGTATACTGCACTCAGATACAATTGCTCCGACATAGTTATAGCCTTCTTTCTCTTGAAGATCTAAAAGAAAGGGAACAGAAGCAATCATTCCCTCGGAGTTACTTTCTTCTCCCGGAACTCCTAAAAACAACAAATTTCCTTTAAAATTTCTGTTTTCACTTAACTCCCTAATTATCTCAATATTTGTTGCAATACCTGCTTTCATATCTGCGGTTCCTCTGCCAAAAATCCATTCACCAGATAGGAAATCTCTCAAAGCTTCTTCATCTAAATTTAATTCAGTAATTCTTTTTGTGCACTCTTCTAAATCGAACGCAATAGGTTCTAAATGTCCAAACCCATCTGCCTCAACTACATCTATATGACCAGTTAAAATTAGAGTATCTTTTGATTCTTCTTTTCCATTTACAATAGCCCATATAAATTTTCTTTCCAAAGGATCTTGATCTATTGTGGATAGTCCATAATTTTTTTGATTTTTTTTGAAATAGGGAATCCCTGATAACACATCATATATTTTCTCACATATGATATTTTCACCCTCCGTACCTGTGACACTGGGTACAGCCACTAATTGCTTTAACGTACTATAAATGTTATTCTGTAAACTCAATTTTATTTTCCCCCTCTACTGTAATACATATTAAGAATACAACTTAAGAAATCAACGGTAAATACTACATTAAATATAAACCTGAACATTATAGTCATAATCATTGAAGCAATTAGCGCTTCTGCACATTAAAAACTATATACGGTTGTCCATTATAACTACCCAAGATTATTCTCTATTTTTTATTTGACCTCTAAAATCTCCCATTATGGCTCTTGGCACTGGAAGATCTATCATTGTTTTAAGACCTGGATCTGCATTAATTATATGAGGGATCATATTTACACACATAGCAATTGTTCCAATTCCACCATCAACTTCTGGATTATTTGCCATATGAATAGCTGGAGTTCCTTTAATGGTTATATAGTCTCCTGTTTGTGTTCCTACCATTTCTGGCTCAATCTGTTGTGGATGGATCATATCTATTTTAACTTCTCCGTCTACCCATCCTTGTCCTGTCATGTTAACACCTGCTACATCTCCTGCTTTTGCAAATCCGTATGGAGATTTTCTATCAACCTCTGTAACAATCGGTTTCATTTGTTGTTCAAATTTATCAATCTTCCAACCAAGACCATCTGCAATCATTCTTACTGATTCAGCAAATCCTACATGTCCTGCGAGTTTACCACTTTTAACTCCTTCTTCAAATTCTTGAACAGTAGTACCAACTCCCTGTTCCTGCATAACAAATGGTCCAAATGGTGATAAGCTATTTACTCTCTTTGCTTCAATATGCTCAACATCCATCATACATCCGGTTAAGCAAAGTACAAGCAGATCCATCATAAGTCCTGGATTTATACCTGTTCCAAGTATACTAACTCCATTTCTCTTAGCTATTTCATCAAGTTCTGCAGCAAGTTCTGGATCTTGGGCTTGTGGATAAGACATTTCCTCTGCTGTTGAAATTACATTTACTTTATTTTCAAGTACAGTCTTTAATCTTGGGAAAGCTTCCTTTGTATATGAATCTGTTGCACAAAGACATACATCAGGTCTTGTACTAGTTAATATTTCTTCAATATTAGGGTTTATTATAACTTCTGGTCTATCTCCCCTCTCTACACCTAATAACTCATACATACTCTTGCCTATTTTTTCACCTCTAGCACATACACCTACAATGTCTACACCTTTTTTCTTTAAGAGCATTTTTGCCATACCACTGCCCATTGCACCAAATCCCCAAATTACAACCTTTACATTTCTTTTCATAGTAAATCCTCCTTATAATTTTTTTAAATACTGGCAATTGCCAATTCTTTTTCATAATATTTATTTACATAGAGTGATGTCATTGCAGCAAGCAGGCACCCATAATCCATCTTGAATTCTACAATATCACCAATTTTAAATGACTTCTTACTATCTGTAACATCTATTATTAAATGATCACTGCTTGCACCAAAAATACTAATACTCTTGTCTAAAGGAATAAGTCCATCTACCTTTGCATCCTGTCTGCCTAGAGCTATAATTGCTCTTCTTCTTATTCCTTTGTCTTCAAAATGAGGTGTCTGTCCAAATGCATCCATTCCTATTTTTCCGGTAGGAACAGTTGGTTTGTTTTTTATTTCTACTATTTCACCTTTTAGTATAAAAGCATCATCATAACAGTTAGATATGCTCTTTCCAAAAGAAGTTTCCCTTCCAAGTACTATTGCTTCTCCAATCCTTAATTGATTAATTTCTCTTGGCATAGTATTTTCCATAACCATATAAAGACTGCTGGAATTACCTCCTGAAATTAAAGGTAATTCTATATTAAAAGTTTCTTTAATCTCCCTCTTTAATTTAACAAGCTTTCCTAAGTTATCTCTATCAGGAAGCACACCACCATAGCATGTGACATTAGTTCCTAAACCCACTAAATTTATATTATCTAGTTTAAATATTTCTTGGACTGTGGGAATAACATCTTCAACTAGAACCCCCTCCCTTAAATCTCCAACATCTACCATCAGGATAATATTGTGAAATTTATTTAGTCTTCTAGCTGCTCTGGATAACGCTTTTATCGTGTCCAATTCTGAATTTAGACTTACATCGCTATACTTAACAACGTCTTCCACTTCACTTTCCATAGAAATTCTTAGTAACATTTTTCTGCATTTCATATCCTTAATCTTCTTTAAGTTCTGTATTCTAGAGTCTCCAACTTGTGTAATACCTCCTCGGAGCATAGCTTGTATAATTGGTGATTCAGCACAGAAAACCTTAGTTACTCCAATAACCTCTATGCCCTTTGCATTACACATGGATAGAACTTGTTTTGCATTATGTGTTATCTTTGACAGCTTAACTTCTACACATGGGTATTCTTTTCTCATAATAAGGCTCTCCTTTTTCTAATAATACTAATTTACTATCCACACACTCATAGATTTTTATCCTATGACTGTCCACTTTAATATTTCATCTGTTCTAAATTTTATTCTATCTATTCTTTTATAATTTCTATGTCATCGGTTATATTTAAACTTTGTCTTAAAAGAGCCTCTGCTGCTTCTTTATCATCTCTACTTAAAACTCCAGCGCAGGCCATTATATAATCCCTATCAAGCAATGCTTTAGCACCTTTTCTTGGCAGCATAGTAACATCATCCTTTAAATACCTTATACCTAGAAGAATCTTTTCTCCTCCTGCCAGCCTTGTTAACGCCCCTCCAGTGCCTATTATATATTTAACTTGTGACAGATCCTTACCGTAAGCTATAAAACCACTTTCTCCTCCAAATTTTCTTTTTATTGCTCCCACATGTCTATTTACTGCAACTTCCACAGCTTTTTTAGTAAGTAGCGAACTAGCTCTTACCTCCTCTTTTTCTATAGGTATAGGCTTTATATGCTCCGCTATATATTCTTTTTTGACTTCTCCCAGATCTCTAATATCAAGTAAGTCTATTACATTTGCACTATTTACAAAGACTCCAATATCTCCCTCTACAGTCCTTTTAGCCTTTGGCTCTGGATTTACCAACATATCTAAAACTACTGCACTTCCCTCCGTCACAGAGTGAACATCCGTTGTAGCACCTCCAACATCCAAAACCATTAAATCTCCTATTATGTCATAAAGAATCTTTGCACTTTCCATAACCGCACCTGGAGTAGGCATTATACTACCATCCACCATTTCCTTTATTTTACTCATTCCCGGTGCCTTGACGATATTCTTTTCAAAGGCCTGTTGTATTATCTTTCTAGCCGGCTCTACGTTTAATTCATCTACTCTTGGATAAACATTGTCTATGATATACAATTCTTGTCCTTCAAATATTTCGCTTATCTCTTCCCTATTTTCAATATTCCCACAGTAAACTATAGGCTTGTTGAAATTTTCTGCACTAATGAGTTCCGCATTATAAATAGCTGTTTCTCTCTCTCCATAATCTGTTCCCCCAGCAATCATTATCATGTTAGGGTTGATATTGTGTATTTTTTTTATGTCACTTTTTCTCATCTTTCCTGCCGTAACCATTTTTATTATTCCACCAGCACCTAATGCAGCTTCCTTTGCAGCTTTAACAGTCATCTGCTCCATTAATCCATGAACTGTTATCTTAAGACCACCAGCAGCACTGCTAGTAGCAAGCATTTTTCCCCATAAAAGTGATTCGCCTATTTGCTCTTCAATGTCTTTTATTGCGGCTTTAAGTCCTATAGTTACATCACCATCTAATACTGTAGTACAGGCCTTCCCTTGAAAAGGCCTATCTACTAAAATTTTCTCATCTTCATCATGCTTCACATTAAAAGCTGTCACTAATGTAGTAGTACTGCCTATCTCAGCGACTAAATAATCTACCTTCATCGTAGTCACCTCCCTTTAGATGAACTTACAAACTTTTCACTACAAAACTATTTTTAAAGTTAGTTACAGTATTGAGAAATTGATTATTAATACTATCCCTAAAAATTGCTTTTATGCTATTCCTCTGCCTCTGTATCAAGTCCCATTAGCTTTTTAATTATAAAGGAAGCCACATCAGTTCCATTAGATCCTCTTCCAAATCCAACATCCATACCATGTGCTTTTGCAATCTCATCAGTTACCTGAGTTCCACCAGATACCAGTATAAGTTTATCTCTCACACCTTTTTCCACACATAAATCATGAAGCTTCTGCATGTTCTTCGTATGGACATCATTATGAGTAATTATTGTACTGCATAATATAGCTTGAGCCTTCGATTCTATAGCCGCATCTACGAGCTTCTCTACAGGACATGAAGTTCCAAGGTAAATTGCCTCTATACCAAATCTCTCAACTCCACCGTGTTTAATATCAATAACCTCTCTTAAACCCACTGAGTGTTCATCCTCTCCTACTGTTGCAGCAACAACTTTTATTGGATGATCCTTTACATAATCTTTCATTTGCTGCTGTCCAAGTACCTTTCTTCTCTTTGGGAGAACTAGCTCATCACGCTTAACTGGAGTAAAATCACAAACTCCTTTAATTTCTACAAGGGTTCCTTCAGCTTTCTGAAGCACTTGCTTATGGAGAATCTCTACATCTTTTAAATTCATTCTTTTTCCTATTTCAAGAGCCGCTGCTTCACTAATCTGTTCATTTTCTGGTAAGCATAAAGTAACTTTTACATATCCGTCCTTAGCCCATTGAACTTCAGGAATTACTGTGCCGTCTTCCTTAACTCTTTCCATTCTCTTAAATACATTGTCATTATCATCTAATTCATCTATATATTTAATTTTTGAATGGTTGCATAATGTACATTCATGTATATCATCACAAGCTTTTTTGTATTCTTTGAGAACATTATTATATCCAAAGTGAGCACAAACTGGAGCAAAGTAGTCTTCTTCCCTCTTTACTATTGTGCCTACTGCATCTCCTCCGTCCATTTTTCTTGCAATACCGTCTCCATTTCTTTCTGGATATTCTCCCGAATCCACAAAGAATCCAGAATCAACTGCTTTAAAATATCCACCAGCTTCAATCATTTCCTCTAGGAACAAAACAGCCCTTTCCTTTAATTCTCTTACTTTCTCTGGCAGGTAGCCATCCTTCCTTAGCTCTACCATATCCATTAATCCATCCATTCCTATGAATGCTTGTTTTGCTGTGTTTACAGCATGAATATTATTGTAATGCCATGGTACGTTTCTCCCTTCATCAGGAGTTATAGTACTTTGAATATCCGCTGAAGTTAACTCTGATATTAGTAGATTTAGTGTATGTCCAACTGTAGCTTCCCTTTCACATGACTCTATATATTTAGTGTTCATTTGAGCTCTCATTTTATATTCATCAAATAATTCTCTTAAAGCTACTGCATAAGGCAAATCATATCTCATACAAGGAGCTGGAGCTGATGTTGGAGGTACTGTTGAAAGAGCTATATTTTCTGGTTTCATCCCAACCATCTCTGAGAATTTAGCATTTATAGCATGCTGTACCATAAGTTCTGGCATTACATTATAACCCTTCATTGCAGTAGCATTAGCATTATGAGCACCATCTATTTGTAGCATATCTGCCCAGCTCATTATTCTCTTAGCTACAGCAGCATCTACAAAGGATCTAAACATATTTACATTTCTATAAAGTACATTATATTGAGGATCTTGATGTGCTCCATTTACTCCCTCTTCAGCAAACATAACTGCTATATCAGGACCTGCCACACCGGATACATAAGAATGAAAATTAATTTTTCTTCCTACTTCTTCCTCTATTAGATCTATAGCCTTTCTTGTTGCTCTAACCTGCTTTCTTGTTATAGGAACTCCGCCTATACCTTCTGGTGTTCCCTCGATTAATCCATCAAAATGACTTTGTCCAGCTGTTCTTATAACCATTAGGTGGTCTGATCCATGCCAAGCAGCCATTCTCATTCTTCTTAAGTCATCTTCAAATCTGCCTGATGCTATTTCTGTTGTAATAACGGCCTTTGGTTGAGGGTCTATGCCTGCAAAACTTCTTGCTGCTGGAAGCGGTTGACTATTTTTTAGAGACTGTGATATCTCTCTGTATGTGAATTCTCCAACTTTTCCTTCTAAATCAGCCTCTCTCCAGTGCCAGCCTCTCCACTTTGGTTCATATTTATCTAAATCCTTTAGTATTTCTTCCACATTAAGCTTTTTATTTTCATCTAATCTTTCTATCATTATTTGTCACCTGCCTTCATTTTTTCAACAACTAAATCCCAACCAATTCCTTTGCTCAACTCTTCTCCAGCCTTTATATAGTCTATATCTTTTAATTTGGCATAAGTTAGAACTACATTTCCCATACCCTTGCCAAGCAAGTTCCACTTTGTGCCATAATCAACTATTGGTTGTGCTTCTAAGCTTGAAAATCCCATTCTTAAAAGTACTGAACGTTCTATACCTGGTGATGTGTGGTTATATGATAAATCTACCAATGGTTTTACAATCTCTTCTGTTAAACTCCAAAATCTTTCATACAACTGTTGATCTGTCAAATCCTTTAAGTGTTGTCTTCTTGCTTCAAAATCGCTTGTCCTTTTCATGTTGCTTCCTCCTAATCTATTTCAATATTATTAAGTTTTAATATTTCCACTATTTCCTCTTTACCCATCTTAATTTCTTCAGCTAAGAAATTAACATCAACTTCTTCAACCTTGTTTTCTTTCAATTTCTTGAAAGCATTTTTTAGATAGGAATTTCTTAAATCCTCCATACTTATATCATTAACAGAAACTAATGATGGATGGGAAGGTAATACTATATTCTCTCCTGGTATCTGATCTTTTGGATCTCCTACGTATATTTTGATTCCATTTTCTTTAGCAAAATTAAGTTGTGGCAACAAATGTTTTCCTGCTCCTGTATATTCAGTTTCTTGAACAACTATTATGTCCTCGTCATCATATTCCTGTGCAATTGCAAAGGCAGATGCTAGTGATGTATTACCAGCAGGTCCTCTTTCTAAACCTTCTAGTTGAGCTAGTATTTCTGTCATCCAGAATACCTCACCCTGGCTTATCGTTACATATCTATCCATATACCTTAATGGTCTTGCTGCACTTCTTGGTACGTCCGATCTATCTGGATTAGTCATAAATGGAATTCCAAAACCAGTATGACCTGTAGTAAATGATTTTTTATTGAAAGCAATATCTGATGCCATATGCAATCCTGAAAGGTCTACAGATGCTCCTATTATCTTTGTTTCTATAGCCCCTGCTTTTATAAAACCTCTTGCAGTTCCTGTAACATTTCCTCCCCCTGCATGAGTTATAACAACAGCTGTTGGATCTTTTCCTAATTTTTCTCTGCACTGTTCAGCTATTTCATAGCCTAAAGTTTCTACTCCAGCTACTCCATAGGATGAATACAATGAAGCATTATAATAACCTGTATCTTCTAATATTTTTAAGTAAGTATAAAATAATTCTGGCCCCACAGTTAGTCTAACGACTTCTGATCCATAACCTTCACACTTTCTTCCTTTTTCTATTATTTCTGGCTGTCCAACTTTTTTTGAATCATAGCACTCATTAGCTATTATACATTTAAGACCTCTTATGTTAGCCTGTGATGCAACTGCAGCACCATAGTTTCCTGATGTAGCCGCTGCTACTCCTTTATAACCTCTTTTCATTGCATCATATACAGATACAGATGCTCTTCTATCCTTAAAACTACCTGACGGATTGCAGCTCTCATCCTTTATAAATATTCTAGCTGCCTTTCCTGTTTTAGAAACTTTTCTGGCTAATGCAGTAATGTTTTTAAGTTCCAATAATGGAGTGTTCCCTACACCAACTTCTCTTTGGATCTCCGTAACCTCTTGAAAAGAATACCCTATATCTCTCATTAGTGCTTCATAGTCAAAGGAGAGTTTACCCCTTTCATACTTTTCAAAGTCAATGCCAACGGATTTGAGCATTATTTCATTTTTTCTTGAGATAAGCTCCTCGTATTTATTCATACTTTCTAGACCTCCCTTAATTTAAACTAATAATCTCTCTTGCCTGTTTTCCTATATACCCTATTTCTCCTACATATTTCCCAAAGGAATGATAGTATCCTGGTTCTATATCTACCACTTTTCCTTTAGATATTCTTCCTACATTTGTTTCAACTTCTACTTCATCGCCAATTTCACAGTCACTTAAACAATTTCCTCTTATCCAACACTTAAGTGGTGTTTTCCTAGTCTCCTCTGGTATATTTTGTGCCCTATCCTCTGGTGTAAGAACAACTTCTTCAATTTCAACCCATGTACCTTTTTTTATCATAATAATTCACCTACCATATATTGAATTTTTACTTTTACAGTGAAATAGCCCATTTCAATTTAATATACTTTAAGTTTTTATAAGCTTATTTCTATATCTATTAATATAGCAATTGCTATGCCAACCATTAAAAGCCTGTATTTTAGGTTTTTTTATGAATAAATGTATATATACATATATACATTTAGTCAAAAAAATTTGCATCTATTATCCAACCTTACCACAAATATATAATACCAACCATTACAGTTAACCCCTTTAACTGCAAAAATATTTGCTATTACCGCAAGAATTTTTGCGGTAAATTTCAACTCATTGTATTCCCCGAATATTTATTCATAGTATCTACTTGAGGTGTAGATGATAAAAACTTTATAGCACTTAAACGGCTTTAATTATAATAGAATAAATAGTATTAAAATACTGTTGGCTTTTTAATACAAATTAAGATTGTAAAAATATATCTTATCAAAGTAAGGTTATATTAGTTGCAAAAAAATCTAGATAGAGTCTAGACTCCACCTAAACTTTTTAATTAACAGACTAAATTTCTTTAATAGTTATTATCTTCTACTAAATCTCTAACATCACCAATAATAGCCCTTGGAATTGGTAAATCTAACATAGTTTTTAACCCAGATGTAGCATTAATTACATGTGGAATCATGTTAACACATATTGCTATTGTAGCAATTCCTCCTGGAATTTCTGGTTGTATACTAAGGTTAATATTAGGTGTTCCATTAATTGTTATATAATCACCAGTCTTTACGGTTTCTGCCTCTGGTCTTATTTGTTGAGGATGTTCCATTGTTATAAACTCTTTACCATCTAGCTTTGCATATCCTAATTGCCTACATCCTGCAACTTCTCCTGGCTCAATTGAAACAATATCAGTTGAACGTGGAACACTTGTAAGAATTGGTTCCTTTTCCTGTATTACACCATTAAATTTAATTTTGAATGCTTCTTCAAACATTCCAAAAGATTGTATAAATCCAACATGTCCAGCTATCGTATTGTTCTTAACACCTTCTATAAATTCTTTAGGTTTTAATCCTATACCTTGTTCAGTCATAACTGCTTTACCAAAACAAGCTAAATCATTAATCCTAGCAACATTAATACCTTCAACTGTATCACAAACTCCTGTTAGTGCAATAACCATCAAATCCATTATGAATCCAGGGTTTACACCTGTCCCTAATATTGATACATTATTTTCTTTAGCTATTCTATCCATTTCATCTGATAGTTCTGAATCTAAAGCTCTTGGATATGACATTTCTTCAGCTGTTGTTACTACATTCATTCCAGCTTCTGCAGCCACTTTTATCTGTGGAAATACAACCTTTGTAAATGAAGCTGTCGCAATCATACATACATCTGCAAAATCAGTTTTTATAAACTCTTTAAAATTATATGTAACTATACAAGAGCTATCCTCATTTTCCACTACTCCTAAAACTTCATAAAGTTTTTTACCAACTTTATTAGGATCTAAATCAATAGCACCTATAATTGTAAAACCTTTTTTACTAAGTATCATTTTAGCAATACCGCTTCCCATTGATCCTAATCCCCAAATTACAACTTTTACTTTTCTTTTCATATACAAGTTCCTCCAAAAATTTATTTTACTTTTGTAAATACCTGGTCTTTCATACTCTATCTTGTTAATGATAAATATAAAGAAGCACTATATTCCACCTACCTTATGCTAACTTTTAGTAATTACATATACACTTAGCAAATATCATGCTAAACCTAAAAACATATATTTACCTCATACATAGAGGTTTAGGTGCAGTACATATTCTCTTTATATGAAAACTTTTTGCACGCGCTTATATTGTTTATCTAAACATATGTTAGAAGAAAGTATATATTTAAATGTTTAAAATACATGCAAAATTGTTTGCAGTACATGCAAAGGGGGTTGCACATATTTTTTAATAAAAAAAACACTAACCGTTTAGATTAGTGCTTCTTCATCTATTATTCTATTAAGCTTTATTTTGTAATTTTTCATCCAATTTTAAATTATTTTCTTTATTTAATGCACTATGTGACATACCATATAAGAAGTAGATTAGAATACCAACTATAGTCCATATTGCAAATCTAATCCAAGTAACTCCTGGTAAACTATACATAAGATAGAAACAGAAAAATATTGTTAGAATCGGTGTAAAAGGAACACCTGGACATTTAAATTTTCTTTCAACATCAGGCATAGTTTTTCTCAAAACAATAACTCCTATTGATACAACTATAAAGGCAGATAATGTACCTATATTACACAAATCCATTAGTACAGTTAGTGGTAAAAATCCACCAATAACAGCTGTTAGAGCTCCTGTAGCTATAGTACATTTTGCAGGTGTACCGCGTTTTTTTGATATATCAGCAAAGGATTTTGGTATTAGTCCATCTCTTGCCATAACCATAAATATTCTAACTTGTCCATATATTGTAACAAGAAGACTAGAGATCATTCCTACAACGGCTCCAACTCCAACTAGTGTAGATCCCCAATTAATTCCTATTCGTGCCAATGAAGCTGGAAGAGCATTATTTACATCTATATCCTTAAATGGAACCATTCCTGTAAGTGTTAATGAAACCGCCACATACAATATTGCAATAACAACCATGCAAATACCTAATCCAATAGGAATATCCCTTTTAGGATTTTTTGTCTCTTCAGCTGCAGTAGAAACTGCATCAAACCCTATGTATGCAAAAAATATAATTGCAGCAGCTGACATTATTCCTTTAGTGCCATAAGGTGCAAATGGATGATAATTAACAGGATTTATATGAGTCGCTCCAATAAATATGAATACAAGTATCACTGATACCTTTATAATAACTATAATATTGTTTACCTTTGCACTTTCTGACACTCCAATATAAAGCAACCAAGTTAAAAAAGCTACAACTAAAACTGCTGGCAAATCTATAATTCCACCACTTAGTGGGGATTTTACCAACATTTCAGGTAAATGTATATTATAGGCATCAAAAATTCCTACTAAAGTTGAAGACCATCCTGATGCAATAGCTGCAGAAACAACAGTATATTCAAGTATTAAGTTCCAACCAATAAGCCATGCTATAATCTCTCCAAATGCAACATAAGTATAAGAATATGTACTTCCAGCAACAGGAAACATAGTAGCAAGTTCTGCATAGGTTAAAGCACATAGTACACTTGTTATTGCAGCAATTATATAAGATATTGTAACAGCCGGACCTGCCAATTGAGATCCCTGACCTGTTGCAACAAATATACCTGTTCCTATAACTGATCCTATCCCCAGTAACGCAATATCAAAAGCAGTTAATTGTTTTCGCAGACCATTGCCTTCCTCTGATTCTTTAAAGTCGCTTAATCCTCTTTTTCTAAATACATTCATAAAAATATCCTCCCAAATTTTAATTTTTGATATTTATAGAGCAATTTTTATGCCAAATAAATAAAATTAATATTCACTCCATATCTGCATCTTCTATATGAATTTCTTTTTTATATGAAAATTTTTTTGCATGAATTTCTATTACTTATCTTAATAAAGCTTAGAATAAATGAGACATTGAGCCATATATATTATATGGAATTATATTTGCATATAACGCAAATATTTTTGCATATAATTTAATATTTTAAATTTTAAAAATTATGCAACAAAAATCAAATTATTCATTTTAAATTATATTTTTTTATCTTATGTTGTAAGTTTTGTCTTGAAATATTTAATTGCCTTGAAGTTTTACTAATATTATAATCATTCTTTTTCAAAGCTTTATCTATTATTGATTTTTCTATACCAATAATATATCTTTCTAAATTAAAGTCTTCATCTATTATCATATTATTAATACTTTTATAGATTCCACCTGAAGTTTTGTTAATTATTCTTCCATCAAAATGTTGATACGTTAACGTTGAGTTATCGTCACTCATATTTATAGATGATTCAATTACATTATTTAACTCTCTTATGTTTCCTGGCCAATTATAATCTAAAAATTTTTTCATTATTTCGTCATCTATTCCCTTTATGTTTTTTCCTAATATATTATTATATTTGTCAATAATCTTTTTTACCAACATAGGTATGTCTTCTTTTCTCTCTCTTAATGGAGGTATATTAATTCTTATTACACTTAGTCTATAATAAAAATCTTTTCGCAGTTTTCCGCTTTCTATAAGTTTTTCCGTTTCTTCATTTAACGTAGCTATTATTCTTACATCTATGTCCATAGTTTTATTACTTCCAATAGGCCTTATGCAACCATCTTGAAGCACTCTAAGAAGTTTAGATTGAAGATAAGGTTCCATGGAATTAACTTCATCTAATAAAATAGTCCCATGATTTGCTGCTTCAAATAATCCCTTTTTATTTTCTGCACCTGTAAAACTTCCTTTTTCAGTTCCAAAAAGCATTCCTTCAAGTAAGGCAGCTGGAATAGCTGCACAATTTATAGGTATAAATGGTTTGTCCTTTCTTAAGCCATTATAATGAATACTTTGAGCAAAAAGTTCTTTTCCTGATCCAGTCTCACCGTAAATCAACACAGATGAATTTGATAAACTTGCCTTTTTCGCCTTTTCAATGGCGCTCTTCACAGCGTAATTATTTCCGCATATATCATTAAAAGTAAAATTTGTCCTAACATTTCTATCTGTTCCTTGGAGCTTACATATACTCTCAGTTAACTCCTTTAGTCTTGTCATATCTTTAGCTATTTCAATTGCTGCTATTTTTTTACCATCTAATATTACAGGAACAGTAGTGTTTATAGTAGTCACTTTTTTCTTATATTCATTACTATAGTATTGGATTAAATCTACAATTTTTTTACCTGTCTTCAAAACATTCATAAGAGTAGATGAATCTTCATTTATATCCTCTAAGTAATCACTAACTTTTTTCCCCAGAACTACTTTAGGATTTATTCCTTCTATCTTCCCCATAGCTTCATTATAATAAATAGTTTTCCCAGTAGAATCTACTATTTGGATTCCTTCATCTAAATTATCTAATAGACATCCTAGTATTTTCTCTACATTTACTAAATCAGTACTCATGTTATCCCCCTATCCCCTCTTGTACAATGTAAAAACAAAGCAACATTTTGGCGGTATTCCTATTTTAATTATATTCACAAGTTTTATCCAAAAATGTCTTCTGAAAACTTAAATGCCATGTTTTTTGCATGTAAATATTATACGTTGTATTATATAATGACATTATTACTAATTCAAGTTTTTTTTAACAATAAATCAAAAAACACACAATATTTTTACCAAATTATTAAAAAGATCATTTCAAAATACAACTCCTTTTCTATATTAGACTTAAGGAAATACCTAGAAAACCAGCTATATCTAGATTGATCTTTCAGGTGTTTCTTATTTTTGTGTACGACAAAAATAGGGATTAAACACATCTAATATTATGGTATTAGAGTATAGCTTTTTTATGCTACTTATTGGCTTGTTATATTAGCTAGAGATTACAATCTTTTTTCAATTATCAAAAAATAAAAGGTGCTATCACAATAGAAATATTTCTATTGTGATAGCACCTATATAGATTTAGTATTATATCATCAATGTGACAATATACTTACCTTTTCCCTATATATGTCTTTTTTTATTTTTTTGTATTTTTTATCCAAATCCTAACTTTATTTAATATTATGTTTTCTTATCTTATATTGCAGGCTTTGTCTTGACACATTTAATTGTCTTGATGTTTTACTAATATTAAAACTGTTTTTCTCCAACGTTTTTTTTATTATTTCTTTTTCAATGTTATCCATATACTTTTCTAAATCAAAGTTTCCATTTTCATTAATTTGTAACTCACCAATTTCTCTACAAGTTCCATTAGAGTATCTCTTAAATATTCCTGTTTCAAAGTGTTTATAATTTAAAACTGAATCTCTGTCAGCCATATTCATAGCTGATTCAATTACATTTTTTAATTCTCTAATATTTCCTGGCCAATTGTATTCTAATAGTTGTTCCATAACCTCCTCACCTATGCCTTGTATATTTTTACCCAAAATATTATTATAATTTTTAATAAATCCCTGTATAAGTTTTGGGATATCTTCTTTTCTTTCTCTTAAAGGAGGTATATTTAATCTTATTACACTTAGTCTATAATAAAAATCTTTTCTTAGTTTACCACTTTCTATTAACTTCTCTGGATCTTCATTTAATGTAGCTATTATCCTAACATCTATTTCAATACTTTTGCTGCCTCCAACAGGTCTTATATATCCATCCTGAAGGACTCTTAAAAGTTTAGATTGCAAATAAGGTTCCATGGAATTAACTTCATCTAATAAAATAGTGCCATGATTTGCTTCCTCAAACAATCCTTTCTTATTTTCTGCACCTGTAAAACTGCCCTTTTCCGTTCCAAAAAGCATACCTTCAAGCAAGGCAGCTGGAATAGCTGCACAATTTATTGGTATGAAAGGTTTGTCCTTTCTTAAACCATTATAATGAATACTTTGTGCAAAAACTTCTTTGCCACAACCTGTTTCAGCATAGATTAAAACAGATGAATTAGACATACTTGCCTTTTTTGCTTTTTCTATAGAACTTCTAATAGCTGGATTACTACCATATATGTCACTAAAGTTATAGTTCCTTTTCACTTTTGTATCTGTTCCCTGCAATTTGCATATACACTCGGTTAGCTCTTTTAAGCTAGTCATATCCTTAGCTATTTCAATAGCTGCTATATTTTTTCCATTTAACTTTACAGGTACAGTAGTATTAATCGAGGTTACCTTCTTCTTATACTCATTATTGTAATTTTGAATTAAATCTACAATTTTTTTACCATTCTTTAAAGCATTCATAAGAGTAGATGAGTCTTCTTTTACATCCTCTAAGTATTCACTAACTTTCTTTCCTAGAACCTCTTCTGGATCTATTCCTTCTATTTTCCCCATAGACTTATTGTAATATATGGTTTTTCCATTATAATCTACTATTTGGATGCCTTCATCTAAGTTTTCTAACAAACACTCTAGTATTTTTTCTGCATATGGTAAATTATTAAACATATTATCCTCCATTAGTCTTTTAATAGTTATACTAAATTTTATAATATGTGTCTTTAAGCATACACACAAAATCTAACCCCAGAGAAAAAGACCCTAATCCACATAATTCCATATATTAATTATAAGTTTAATTACTCTTTCTATCAATAGCATAAATAAAAGACCGTACTGGATTTGTCCAATACGATCTAGCCCATTCACGTTTAACTTTGGTTACTCCACTTAACCACAGGAGTTCGTGCTGCCTTAACTTCATCCAATCTCTTAATATAGGTGCTGTGAGGAGCAGATTTAACAAGTTCAGGATTTTCCTTTGCTTCTTCTGCAATTTTAATCATAGCATCAATAAATTCATCAAGAGTTTCAAGCTTTTCTGTTTCAGTTGGTTCTATCATTAAAGCTTGATCAACAATTAATGGAAAATAGATAGTTGGAGGATGATATCCATAATCCAAAAGTCTCTTTGCTACATCTAAAGTTGTTATGTGATTTTCATCATCTTTTAAACCACCTAATACAAACTCATGCTTGCAGATATCGTCTATAGGTAGTTTATAATGCTCTTTCAGTTTAACTTTTAAATAATTTGCATTTAAAACTGCCATTTCACTTGCCTCTTTTAATCCTTCAGCTCCCATAGTTAATAAATATGCAAAAGCTCTAACTAAAACTCCAAAATTTCCATAAAAACTCTTTATCTTTCCTATTGAATAAGGTCTATCATAGTCTAAATAATATTTTTCATCACTTTTAGCTACTATTGGTTTTGGTAAAAATTCGACTAAGTCTTCTCTTACTCCTATAGGGCCACTTCCTGGGCCTCCACCCCCATGTGGTGTAGAAAATGTTTTGTGTAAGTTAATATGACATACATCAAAGCCCATATCCCCTGGTCTTGTTCTACCCATTATGGCATTCATATTAGCTCCATCATAGTATACAAGTCCACCAGATTCATGGACAAGTTTTGATATCTCCACAATATCTTTTTCGAACAATCCAAGAGTACTTGGATTAGTAAGCATAAGTCCTGCTACTTCATCATTTAAAACTGCTTTCAAGTTTTCAATATCTACAGCGCCTTTTTCATCTGACTTAATTTCTATTACTTCAAATCCTGCAACAGATGCTGAAGCTGGATTTGTTCCATGAGCTGAATCAGGTACTATTATCTTAGTTCTTTTTAAATCTCCTCTTTTCTCATGGTAAGCTTTAATAACCATAAGTCCAGACAACTCTCCATGAGCTCCTGCTGCTGGCTGCAATGACACAGTTGTAAGACCAGTTATCTCCGCAAGTTTTTCACTAAGTTCATACATTAATCTTAATGCTCCCTGAACCGTTTCTTCAGCTTGATATGGGTGTAGATTTAAGAACTCAGCTTTAGATGCTATATCTTCATTAATTTTAGGATTATACTTCATAGTACAAGAACCAAGAGGATAGAATCCTGAATCAACACCATAGTTCTTATTTGAAAGCAGAGTAAAATGTCTTACCACATCTACTTCACTAACCTCAGGAAGTTCAGGTTCCTTTTTACTCAATAATTCTTCAGGAATTAATTCTTCAATACTTAGTTTTGGCACATCGCAACTTGGGAGACTATAGGCCTTTCTCCCTTCTTTGGATATTTCAAAGATAAGCTTACTATATTCTTTCATTATTTAATCCCCTCCAGTACATCTGCTAATTTATCAATCTCGCCTTTCGTTCTTTTTTCTGTAACACAGATAAGCATTGAATTTTTGTAAAGAGGGTATTCTTTACCTATGTCATATCCACCAATTATTCTATTTTGTAAGAGAACTTTATTTACTTCCTCCACTGAATTAGAAGAAGTTAGCACAAATTCCTTAAAGAAAGGCTTATTAAATGCTCCTTTGTATTTACCACTCTTTGTTAACTCATTAAATGTATAATGAGATTTTTGCAGACTTTGCTCTGCAACTTCTTTTATTCCTTTTTTACCAAGAGTTGTTAGATATATTAAAGATATTAAAGCATTAAGGCCTTGATTGGAACAAATATTAGAGGAAGCCTTGTCTCTTCTTATATGCTGTTCTCTTGCTTGTAGTGTTAAAACAAAGCCTCTCTTTCCTTCTTTGTCTACAGTTTCACCTACAATTCTACCAGGCATTTTTCTTAAATTTTTATTTGTTGTAGCTAAAAATCCTAAATATGGACCTCCATAATTTAAGTTATTTCCAAGGGATTGCCCCTCACCTACCACTATGTCTGCACCATATTCTCCTGGATTTTTTAAGATTCCTAGTGATATCGGATCACAACTTACAATTAATAAAGATTTGTTTTGGTGAACAAGCTTTTCTATTTCTGATAATTCTTCAATTATTCCAAAGAAATTTGGAGTTTGGATAATAACAGCAGCTATATCCTTATTTAATTCTGATTTAAGTTTATCTATGCAGGTAACTCCATCTGCTTCATCTATTTCTATCAGATTTAATTTTTTAAATTTTGAATAAGTCTTTAGTACTTTTCTCGTTTCTGGATGAACAGTTTTAGAAATAATTACACTTTTTCTTCTTGTTGCATCAACAGCCATTTGTGCCGCCTCTGCACAAGCAGTAGCTCCATCGTACATTGAAGCATTAGCAGCATCCATGCCGGTTAGATTCGCTATCATCGTTTGATATTCAAATATTGCCTGAAGTGTTCCTTGGCTTATTTCAGCTTGATAAGGAGTATATGCAGTATAGAATTCTGATCTTGATATTAAATGCTTAATTACTGAAGGTATATAGTGATCATATGCTCCGGCTCCTAGAAAGCAAACTAAGTCATCACATCCTCTATTTAAATCTGTAATTTGCTTTATATAAGCTTCAACTTCAAGTTCAGACATACCCTTGTTTATATTTAAGGATCTTTCTAGGCGAACCTCTTTGGGTATGTCTTCAAATAGATCATCTACAGAATTTACTCCTATTGCTTTTAGCATTATATCTTTGTCTTCTGCCGTTATCGGCAAATAGTTATTCATACTATTCCTCCTAGCCGCATAAATTTTTATACTCTTCAGGCTTTAATAATTCATCAAGTTCTAATTTGTCTGATAGTTCAACAATAAGCATCCAGTTTTTATAAGCATCTTCATTAACTTTCTCTGGATTATCTATAAGATCTTCATTTATCCCTACTATCTTTCCGCTAACTGGAATATATAAATCTGAAGCTGCCTTTACTGATTCAACAACGCCAAAAGCATCCTCCTTTGAAAATTCTGTGTCTACTTCTGGTAATTCAACAAATACAATATCTCCTAGGGAATCCTGTGCAAAATCAGTAATTCCTACATATGCTTTGTCTCCATCAACCTTTACCCATTCATGCTCCTTAGTATAAAGCAATTCATTTAAAACTTTCATTTATAAATTCCTCCCTAAATTAAATTTAATTTTCTGTGAAAAATACCTTTATCACAGTTATTTATTATAATTTTTCTTATAAAATTTTTTACTAACTACTACGGCTTCATTAAGCTTGTTTCTGATCTTAACAAAAATAGTAGTGCCTAATTCAGAATATTTAGCATCTATTAAAGCTAGACCTATATTCTTTTTAATAGAAGGTGAAAGGTATCCAGTTGTTACCTCACCTATTTTTTCATTTCCTACGAAAACCTCATATCCATGTCTAGGAATAGCCCTATCCTTCATTTCAAATCCAATTATTTTTTTATTTAATCCCTCTTCCTTTTGTTTAACAAGAACATCCTTGCCAATGAAATACTCCTTATCTAACTTAACAAAGAATCCTAGTCCTGCTTCAAGCGGTGTAATTGATTCTGATAACTCATTACCATAAAGAGGTAGGTTAACTTCAAATCTTAAAGTATCTCTAGCTCCTAATCCTATCGGCTTTAGACCATCTTCTTTACCAGCTTGGAGTATTTTATCCCATAACCCTGTTGCACTTTCTCTATCACTATAAATTTCAAATCCAT
The DNA here is from genome assembly GCF_001623875.1 of Clostridium magnum DSM 2767. GTDB lineage: Bacteria > Bacillota > Clostridia > Clostridiales > Clostridiaceae > Clostridium_AM > Clostridium_AM magnum. Next base: position 132,793 of record NZ_LWAE01000004.1, read on the forward strand.
CCTCACCAGTGTAACCAGTTCTTGATACTAAGCATTTTGCTCCTGCCACCAAAACATCTCTCTTGCAAAAGAAAAATTTAATATCACTCAAATTTGTATCTGTCAGTTTTTGAAGTATTTCTTCAGCTTTAGGTCCCTGAATTGCAAGCTGAGTGACTGAGGATGATATATTCGTTATATCTACATTAAGACTGCCTTTATTTTTTAGCATCCATTCAAAATCTTTTTCAATATTTCCAGCATTTATTACTAGAAAGAAGTGATTTTTAGTAAATCTATATACTATTAAATCATCAACAATTCCTCCATCTGGATAGCACATAGGACTATATAGCACTTGATTATCCTCTAATATAGATATATCATTTGTTATTAAATTTTGAACAAATTTAAAAGCATCTTCTCCAATTACATCTACTTCCCCCATGTGAGAAACATCAAACAATCCTGCCTTTGTACGTACTGCTTCATGTTCCGGTATTATTCCTTCAAATTGCACTGGAAGTGCCCATCCAGCAAAATCAATTATCTTTCCACCATATTTCTCATAAGAATCATATAATGGTGTTTTTTTCAGTTTTTCCATATTCTATAACCTCCCCATAATTTTTTATATAGCAAAAAGAGGACATGAAGGCTAACTAAAAAACTACTTAGCCCACACATCCTCTGTTCATTTACCCGAGAGTTTCGATAATATATCTTTCACCTTTGGTGCTGTTTCTAAAACAGGCTCTTCAGAGTTTCGTCCTATAACGTTATTTTTACCTGAAAGTTTTTGATATAGTCGTGGAACTATATCATTGCTTCTTCGGTTAACAAAAATGTTATCTCGCGCTATAATCATCCGAAAATATTTATTTGTATTTAACTCATTAAATCAATTATAATCCATCTTAATAACTTTTTCAACACTTTTTTAAAATAAACCCCTCAATATTATGAAATTAATATTTTTTTGATTTTAAGTGGTAAATCATTAATTTTTCAAGACATTACTGGTAAGTTTTTCATTTAATATTTATTTTATTTACATGAAGTGGAAACTTGAATCAGATAGGGTTTCAAATATCACCTGATTCTTAGTTGAACGAATCCGATGACGTAGTCACTCTAATAAAGTAAAAAAACACTAAGTATGAGAACTTAGTGTTTTTCTGTTACTTACCTGGCGACGACTTACTCTTCCACACAGTCTCCCGTGCAGTACCATCAGCACTGTAAAGCTTAACCTTCGTGTTCGGAATGGGAACGGGTGTTACCTTTACGTCATAATCACCAGATTTATTTAGTTGAGAGTTAAGAATTAATAGTTAAGAGTTATGGTTATTTTTTCTCGTAGCGTCGAAAAAACGATAATTATACTAACTAATAACTTTATACACAATAAATTATTAACTCTTATGAGAATATTATTCTCTGAAAATTGCACAGTGATAAGTATAGCTTTTTTATATAGAGCTTAATTAATTTAAATTTTAGATTTTCACATTAGTGAAAATCATCATTAACTCTTAATTCTCAACTCTACACTGTTAACTATTTTTTGGTCAAGCCCTCGACCTATTAGTATTAGTCAGCTGAACATGTTACCATGCTTACACCTCTAACCTATCAACCTTGTGTTCTTCAAGGGGTCTTACTAGCTTATGCTATGGGAAATCTTATCTTGAGGTGGGCTTCACGCTTAGATGCTTTCAGCGTTTATCCCGTCCTGACATAGCTACCCAGCTGTGCTCCTGGCGGAACAACTGGTGCACCAGAGGTCAGTCCATCCCGGTCCTCTCGTACTAAGGACAGCTCCTCTCAAATTTCCTACGCCCGCGACGGATAGGGACCGAACTGTCTCACGACGTTCTGAACCCAGCTCGCGTGCCGCTTTAATGGGCGAACAGCCCAACCCTTGGGACCTACTTCAGCCCCAGGATGCGACGAGCCGACATCGAGGTGCCAAACCTCCCCGTCGATGTGGACTCTTGGGGGAGATCAGCCTGTTATCCCCGAGGTAGCTTTTATCCGTTGAGCGATGGCCCTCCCACGAGGAACCACCGGATCACTAAGCCCGACTTTCGTCCCTGCTCCACTTGTTTGTGTCGCAGTCAGGCTCCCTTCTGCCTTTGCACTCTTCGAACGATTTCCAACCGTTCTGAGGGAACCTTTGGGCGCCTCCGTTACTTTTTTGGAGGCGACCGCCCCAGTCAAACTGCCCACCTAACAATGTCCCGTGACCAGTTTCATGGCCGCCGGTTAGAATCCCAGTACTGTCAGGGTGGTATCCCAAGGTTGACTCCACAAAGGCTGACGCCCTTGTTTCTCAGTCTCCCACCTATCCTGTACAGACAATACCGAAATTCAATGCTAAGCTACAGTAAAGCTCTACGGGGTCTTTCCGTCCAATCGCGGGTAGCGAGCATCTTCACTCGCAATACAATTTCGCCGGATTTGTTGTCGAGACAGTGCCCAAATCATTACGCCATTCGTGCGGGTCGGAACTTACCCGACAAGGAATTTCGCTACCTTAGGACCGTTATAGTTACGGCCGCCGTTTACTGGGGCTTAAGTTCATACCTTCGCTTGCGCTAAGTATTCCCCTTAACCTTCCAGCACCGGGCAGGCGTCAGCCCCTATACTTCAGCTTTCGCTTTAGCAGAGACCTGTGTTTTTGCTAAACAGTTGCTTGGGCCTATTCTCTGCGACCTACTTGCGTAGGCACCCCTTCTCCCGAAGTTACGGGGTCAATTTGCCGAGTTCCTTGACAACAATTCTTCCGCTGGTCTTAGGATTCTCTCCTCACCTACCTGTGTCGGTTTGCGGTACGGGCGCCAACATCCTCCATAGAGACTTTTCTTGGCAGCGTGGAATCAGATACTTCGCCCATAAGGGCTCCCCATCACACCTCAACATTGACTAAACGGATTTGCCTGCCTAGTCTGTCTAGATGCTTAGACGCACATCCAATAGTGCGCACATCTTATCCTCCTGCGTCATCCCATTTGTAATAACGTCAGTTGGCGGTATCGGAATATCAACCGATTGTCCATCACCTACGCCTTTCGGCCTCGGCTTAGGCCCCGACTAACCCTGAGCGGACGAGCCTTCCTCAGGAAACCTTAGGTTTTCGACCAATAAGATTCTCACTTATTTCTCGCTACTTATGCCAGCATACTCACTCCTGTACAGTCCACCGCTCCTTACGGTACGACTTCAACCCATACAGGAAGCTCCTCTACCACTGATACTTACGTATCAATCCATAGCTTCGGTGGTAAGTTTTAGCCCCGGACATCTTCGGCGCAGGATCTCTCGACTAGTGAGCTATTACGCACTCTTTAAATGAGTGGCTGCTTCTAAGCCAACATCCTAGTTGTCTTAGAAATCCCACATCCTTTTCCACTTAACTTACACTTTGGGACCTTAGCTGATGGTCTGGGCTGTTTCCCTTTTGACCACGGATCTTATCATTCGTAGTCTGACTGCTTTGATTCAAGTATATGGCATTCGGAGTTTGATAGGGTTCAGTAACTGTTGTCAGCCCCTAGCCCATTCAGTGCTCTACCTCCATTACTCATTCAAAACGCTAGCCCTAAAGCTATTTCGAGGAGAACCAGCTATCTCCGAGTTCGATTGGAATTTCTCCGCTATCCACAGCTCATCCCATGGTTTTTCAACACCAACGTGGTTCGGTCCTCCACGGAATTTTACTTCCGCTTCAACCTGTCCATGGATAGGTCACCCGGTTTCGGGTCTACGACATGCAACTCTTTGCCCTATTCAGACTCGGTTTCCCTTCGGCTCCATACCTTAAGTATTTAACCTTGCTACACATCGTAACTCGCTGGCTCGTTCTACAAAAAGCACGCCGTCGCACATAAAAGTGCTTCGACTGATTGTGGACACACGGTTTCAGGTTCTATTTCACTCCCCTTCCGGGGTTCTTTTCACCTTTCCCTCACGGTACTGCTTCACTATCGGTCACCAGTTAGTATTTAGCCTTGGGAGGTGGTCCTCCCTGCTTCCCACAAGGTTTCACGTGTCTCGTGGTACTCTGGATTAGACCTGACTGCTTTTTCTTTTCACTTACAGGGCTTTTACCTTCTACGGCGGAGCCTTCCAGCTCTCTTCAGTTAAAAAATTGCAGTATTTATGGTCTATCCGCAACCCCAGGAACAAGTTCCTGGTTTGGGCTCTTTCCCTTTCGCTCGCCGCTACTTAGAAAATCGATTTTTCTTTCTCTTCCTCCGGGTACTTAGATGTTTCAGTTCCCCGGGTATACCTCTATAAACCTATGAATTCAGTTTACAGTACATTGCGTTAGCAATGTGGGTTGCCCCATTCGGAAATCTCTGGATCACTGGCTATTTGCGCCTACCCAAAGCTTATCGCAGCTTATCGCGTCCTTCTTCGGCTTCTGGTGCCAAGGCATTCACCATGCGCCCTTTGTAGCTTGACCAATTTATCACTCATATTTCTATGAGTTTGATTAAAGTTACAAAGGTTATTACTTATATTATATAAGTAGTTCTACCTTTAGCTTTACTTCTATTTTTGTTAAACAATTGCGTTGTTTAACGTTTCTTCACTGTGCAATTTTCAAAGAACAATTTGAGAATTTATTTTATCACCTTAACACTACCGTGTCAATGGATAAATAATCCCTCAAAATTAAACAGAGGCTAAACCAGTCTTTCAGACAGCATTACCTGTCTGTATTATCCTTAGAAAGGAGGTGATCCAGCCGCAGGTTCTCCTACGGCTACCTTGTTACGACTTCACCCCAATCACTAACCCCACCTTCGGCCGCTGGCCCCTTTACAGGTTACCTCACGGACTTCGGGTGTTGCCAGCTCTCATGGTGTGACGGGCGGTGTGTACAAGGCCCGGGAACGTATTCACCGCGACATTCTGATTCGCGATTACTAGCAACTCCGGCTTCATGTAGGCGAGTTGCAGCCTACAATCCGAACTGGGATAGGTTTTTGAGTTTTGCTCCACCTCGCGGTCTTGCATCTCTCTGTACCTACCATTGTAGCACGTGTGTAGCCCTGGACATAAGGGGCATGATGATTTGACGTCATCCCCACCTTCCTCCCGGTTAACCCGGGCAGTCTCACTAGAGTGCTCAACTTAATGGTAGCAACTAATGATAGGGGTTGCGCTCGTTGCAGGACTTAACCTAACATCTCACGACACGAGCTGACGACAACCATGCACCACCTGTCTCCCTGCCCCGAAGGGCTTCATGCATCTCTGCACTATTCAGGGGATGTCAAGTCCAGGTAAGGTTCTTCGCGTTGCTTCGAATTAAACCACATGCTCCGCTGCTTGTGCGGGCCCCCGTCAATTCCTTTGAGTTTTAATCTTGCGATCGTACTTCCCAGGCGGAGTACTTATTGTGTTAACTGCGGCACAGAAGGTTCGACCCTCCTACACCTAGTACTCATCGTTTACGGCGTGGACTACCAGGGTATCTAATCCTGTTTGCTACCCACGCTTTCATGCCTCAGCGTCAGTTACGGTCCAGAGAATCGCCTTCGCCACTGGTGTTCTTCCTAATCTCTACGCATTTCACCGCTACACTAGGAATTCCATTCTCCTCTCCCGCACTCTAGATATCCAGTTTGAAATGCAGCACCCAAGTTAAGCTCGGGTATTTCACATCTCACTTAAATATCCGCCTACGCATCCTTTACGCCCAGTAAATCCGGACAACGCTCGCCACCTACGTATTACCGCGGCTGCTGGCACGTAGTTAGCCGTGGCTTCCTCCTTTGGTACCGTCATTATCGTCCCAAAAGACAGAGCTTTACAACCCGAAGGCCTTCATCACTCACGCGGCGTTGCTGCATCAGGCTTTCGCCCATTGTGCAATATTCCCCACTGCTGCCTCCCGTAGGAGTCTGGACCGTGTCTCAGTTCCAATGTGGCCGATCACCCTCTCAGGTCGGCTACGCATCGTCGCCTTGGTGAGCCTTTACCTCACCAACTAGCTAATGCGCCGCGGGTCCATCTCAAAGCGGATTACTCCTTTAATTAGTTCTTCATGCGAAAAACCAATGTTATGCGGTATTAATCTCCCTTTCGGGAGGCTATCCCCCTCTTTGAGGCAGGTTACCCACGTGTTACTCACCCGTCCGCCGCTAATCCACCCCGAAGGGCTTCATCGCTCGACTTGCATGTGTTAGGCACGCCGCCAGCGTTCGTCCTGAGCCAGGATCAAACTCTCAATTTAAAAGTTTGAATGCTCATTACTGTTTTACTCACTACTAATATATAGTAGTTAAAGAATTGCTGGTTTAGTTTATTTAATAAAAGTCATTTTGACTTTCAACCTCTGTTTAATTTTCAAGGATCATGTCGACTCATCTCGACAGCTTATTTAGTTTATCATGTTTATTTTATCTTGTCAAGAACATTTAAAACATTTTTTATTTTCTGACGTTCTTAACAGCTTTCATATGATATCATGAACATTTATTAATGTCAACAACTTTTTAGCTGTTACTCTTTGTTCATCTGTTTGTCGCTCATCAAGCAACGAATGTTATTCTAGCACGTTTAATATTAATAAATACTAAGAAACATCGTTCTAAAAGTAAGTTATATGGATTTTCCTAATCCTTTCTCATGATGCCTCCGTATTTATCCTATTGACACACTAGATTCAGTTTACTTCATTATATATTATAAGTATATATCTTCAAAGATATACTACCACATTAAGCCAATTCTTAATGTGGCCTAATTTTACATATTAGAATACAACTATATTATTTTAATATTATTTATAATGACAAGTTTAATCATATGATATTTCTGTATACTGACCTTCAAATCTTAAAAAAATACCATTCCATCTATCTTCATCTTTTGAATTAAAATGAATTAATATTCCTCCATCTTGATACATATCACTATCTTGTATCCATTCCTTTTTGTGTGAATTTCCTTGATTCATATGGACATCATGTATCCCTTTTGCTCCATTATTCCTTAAAAGCCATAGTCTTTCATCCCTTAACTCTGCCCCCTTACATCCAACTGGATATAAGTCTCCCAAGATATATATATCTAAATTCTGCTGTTTTGCTTTATTAATGTATTTATGTATTTCTTCATTCAAATCAGTAGTTGTGGTTGCCTGTATAAATTCATTCATATTAAATAAACCGCTTCTTATATAATCTAAAACTATTTTACTTTCTTTATTATGATCTTCATAATTGAATACTTTAATCCCATAATCTAGACTTATAAGTTCACTTAGAGAAAACCTCTCATCATCTAGGGTCTGCAAATTTTCTTTGAAGAGATATTCCAGTTTTGGAGTTTTTCTTCCTTCATGTGATCTAACATTAATTTGAACTTCAATATCGCTATTATCAAAATTAAGTTTTTCATCTCCAAGATATAGTGTCTCCGCTCGTACTTTGAAATAATAATGAAATACTCCTCCTATTTTTTCATATCGACAGCAAATATTTTCGTCCAAAATTAGCCTACCCTCTTTTTTAGGAACTTCACAACCAATACCAGTAATTGTACTACCTCTTGCTTTGCAAACAACATATATAGGAATAGCCACTATTATCGCCTCCTTACACATATCTTAAACAGAAGTAAAACTTATATACCTTGTATAATTAAAACGTAAATAATGCTTTATTTTTAGTTTTTACATAGATAATCTTCGTTATCCCAAAAATACATACTAACAACTCTTAAACCTTAAATTCTAGTCTATTTGCAACAATCCTAAAATAGTAGATTTATTATGGATTACTAGTTGTCCATTATCTTGAGATGCAATTTCTCCTATAGATAATGCTCCTTCAACAGTAAAGCTTAGATTGTCCTGAATATTTTTAATTCCTCCTCAAAAAGTTCTTCTAAAAACATTGCACGAGAAATACAGTCAAAAAGTAATGGTATATAGTTTTTAGGTGCTATTGCTGCACACTGTTCTGCTATTTGCAGAGATGAACTTAGTAATGTATTTGCATCCCCCTTTAGAACATATATTTCACTTCCTTGAGGTATATCTGCAACACAAACTATCTCATTATTGTCGTTAACTCTAATTGGATCTCTCACTATTAATTCCACCTGATTTTCCTTAGCTATTCCAAAAGGATGATCTTTTGCATATACAAAAAAATCCTGCTTAAGCAATCTTATATTTTCATGTTCTTCTATTACATCTTTATATACCTCAAAAGCACTATATTCATCCAATTGTGCTAAAGTATTTTCTTCGGATACTTTTGCTAAAAAAGGCCCTTCCAATTTGTTCCACCCATGTTTTACTGCTATTTTAGCGTCTGATTTTACAATACATATATATAGTACATCTGAAAATAAGCCCTTGTTATCAAAAATACATGGTCTGTGTTTTAAGTCATAAAAACCAGCTCCACCACCAATATACTTAACATTTTTCCCTAACTTATTATAAACAGTATCTGTTAAATCTTTCATTTTGCTTGATAATCCATCTACTAAAACAATAGCTGTACAATTACTGAAGTTTTCTAAGCTTAACTTAAACCTCATTAAGTATGGAAGAACCATAGCCGTATATAGAGGCTCATATTTCTGAATTATAAAGCCTTCTGAATGGCTTTTATTCCCAACAAGCAACCTAGAGTATATTCCACCGAAGATTTTAATATTTTTATCATTTGCATATCCTATTAACTCATTTACGTTTTCTGCTGACTTTTCAGCTACCATTATCATTAAATTTTCTGTGGATTCCACCTTGACATTCTCAATATATTCTTTTAGCTCAAAAAATGATTTTAAATACAAGTTACATACCTCCTTTAAAATAAAAAATCGATTAAACCAGTCATATACACGATCTTTACTACATTATACTATTTTCCTTTATGTAATTTCTACATAGACTTGTTTATTTTAGAAATATATACCTATCATTAAAAGCTCATTAGAATAATAATTACTTTTATTTAGTAAAAACCGTACTGAATTCAGTACGGTTTTAAATTTTATATCATCTCTGCTTTTCCTTCATTATTTTCTTTTTTTCATACATTCTCTTATCTGCTATTTTTAATAGTTCATTAATGTCATGGGAATCAGCTGTGAATTCGGAGAATCCGTATGCAAAACTAATCTTTTTCTTATCCCCATCAAAATGAAAGGAATATTCTCTTAACATATTAGATATTCTACCAATAACCTCTTCTGCTTGATCCCTATTTTTATTAATGAATATTACTGCAAATTCGTCTCCCCCAGTTCTTCCAAAAACATCATTTCCATCAATCCCTGCTTTAAACGCATTTACAAATTTTACCAAAATACTATCACCTGCATCATGCCCATAGGTATCATTAATGGTTTTCAAGTTATTTAGATCTATCATACATATAACAAAGGTTTCATTTGTATACTTTGCTTTGTTCAAAGTTTTATTTAATATTTCTTTAAAATAGTATCTGTTATATAATCCGGTTAAACTATCATATCTGGACATATATAATATGTTTTCTAACAACTGAACATTCTTTAATGCTATTTCAATATCATAACATAAGTATTTAAGCAAATTTTTATCTGCCTCATTAAAATTTCCTTCATCATCTGTATTAAACACATTGATAATTCCCATAAATTTGCCACCAACACCAATTCCACAAGTTAACAGCTGCTTTGGTGTTTTATTTATCGTTTTCCTCCAAAGTTCATTGTTATATACTTTACATGATAGATATTGTCTTACATCATCTACAATTATGGGATTAAATAATTCATCATTACTATAGTTTATATCTTCCATTTCATATTCTATCTCTTTTATTTTATCTGAAAGATATCCATTTATCGCTTTATAGCGCAATTTACCACTCTCCACCAATAAAACACTTCCAAATTTGCCATTTGGAATAATATCTAGTGCCTTATCGAGTATTACCTGAAGTAAGTTATCAATTTCTCCAGAAGATAACATTTCATTATTTATTTCCATTACAGACTTTGTAAAACTATTTATCTGCTCTATTTTACATTTTTGTTCCTCTAATGTTTCATTTGCTTGTTGCAATTCTTTCGTAACTTGATTCACAAGATTGGTAAACACTTTAATTACACCCAAATCTTTTCCATCGAAAAAGTTTCTCGATGGATTTTCAGTTTTAGTTAATACAAGTTCATCTTTCTCAAAAGTTTCTTCACCTTCAGAAATTGCTAGCATTGTCATTGTTACACTTAAGAGTTCATTTGAATTTTTAAATGTAAAAAATTCACCATAAGTAAAGAAACCAAAAGTTGGAGCAATACTATTTAGTGGACATATCTCAAGATTAATTTTATCTTGCATAAAGGCTCTTCTTACCGAACATGAATAAATAAAAATTGCTTCAATATTTTTGTTTTTTAATTTATTAGCTATTTCTAATGACTGCTCCGTTAGCATATTTACATTGCCATAACCAAACTGAACCTTGTCCCCAATTTCAACATTTCCTGAAAAACTTAACGACCCATCACCATAGCATCCAAAAGCCACTCTTGCTAAATGAATACCTCTCTTTGTAATTATCAATGGAAATTCCGTTGCAGACATTGGCAGTCCTTTTGCAATGTCTTCTCCAAGATACTTTTTATAAATATCAACTGCTTTAACATTATCTATTGTAAAAATCCTACTACCGTATGCTTGGGTAATAGTCATTGGTTTTCCAATAGTTGACCATCCAAAGCTGCGGTCAGTTATAACATTTAATTGCTTTCCAGTAAGGGAGGCAACAGCAACACCATTTTTGGTAATCCCCTCCTTAGTAAATACAAGTGTTTCTTCTAAATAGCCATTATCTCCGGCTTTACCACCACAAACGATAACATTACTATTTGCTAATTCTATTCCTTTAAGAATATCTCTACCACTTGTTACTAACCCATCTGCAAATAAAATAACAACTTTCGTATCCTCTTCAACTAATTCTTCAACAATATTTATTCCTAATTTATACTCATTATCATGACTTAAAAGTTTTGTTTTAATTTTTACTGTTTCAAAAATAGTAAAAGATATCGTAGTAGTATTAGTTAACACATTTTCTTTATATATTTCACCAGCAGTTGTTGTGCCTATAATTTCTGCTTGCGGTAGTATAGATGTTATTTCATCCATAATCTTACTAATAAATTTAATCTCAATTATTCCAGTAAAAATTTGAACAAAAATATTATCTTTCATATTAATATTCCTACTATAAATAAAAGTTTGCAATTCACAGAAATTACTATATACAAATCCGTATTGCTTCATAACACTAAGCCTCCTGCATCTCTACACACAACAAGTATTAAATTATCAACATTATATTAATAACATTATAACATAATAGGGATATTTCACGAAAATTTCTTAGGAAATATAATTAAATAATATTATGAAAAAAAAGCAAGATTTTCCTTGCTTTTTTTCAATAAAAAATAATCAGTTTTATTTTACAAATTCAATTAAATCTTTTCCTAACTTAGCTATACGTGCTAAAGAATATACTTCATACCCCTTATCCTCCAACATTTTGCGTCCAGGCTGAAAGGATTTTTCTATAACAATTCCAATTCCAGCAACTTTAGCTCCTGATTCTTCAGCTAAACGAGCAGCACCTAATGCAGCCTCACCATTTGCTAAAAAATCATCAATAACTAAAACACAATCTTCTGCTGTAACATATTTTTTTGATAAAGTTAACTCATAATCTTTTCCCTTTGTAAATGAATGTACTGTTGTCTGATACACATCGCCATTTAAAATCTTAGATGCCTCTTTTTTTAAGGTTACCATTGGTAAATTCATCTGCATTGCAGTCATAACAGCTGGAGCAATTCCTGAACTTTCAATAGTAAATATTTTTGTAATTCCATGCTCTTTAAAATAATTTTTGAACTGAGTACCCATTTCATACATTAACTCTGGATCTACTTGATGGTTTAAGAAAGAATCAACCTTTAATACATTCTCAGATAATGCATTTCCATCTTCTAAAATACGTTTATGTAACATTTCCATTTATATCACCTACTCTATAAGACCTTTCTCTTCTTTTGATATTAAAATTGCCAAATAAAAAAACCTCAAAATAAATTGAGGCATTGTTAAAATTTAGCTAGACATATTTATAATATATCTAATCTAAATACACAAAACCTCGTAGTCTGCTAATTTACGGCTAGCAGGTAGAAACTTTCGAACCATATTACCGACGATATACGAGTTTTTTATATGATATATGAGCATTATAACATATTTTATCAAAAAAAACATTTCATTAATATTATAAATATACAATAACATTAAATTTTCTAGTGAATTATGAGCTTATTGAAAAAATAGAGAGCTCAAATAGATTTGAATTTACACAAACCTATTTGAGCTCCCATTTATCAACTTTTTAAAACATCTTTGATTCCTGATACAAAATTTGATACCTTCTCTATAATTTCTTCTTTATTTTTTCCTTCTGCTACCTTTTTTACAATAGCACTTCCCACAATAATTGCATCACAATATGGCTTAAATTCTTTTGCCATTTCTGCACTTGATATACCGAAACCTAATGCCTTAGGCATCTTAGTATATTGAGATACTATATTCATATATTCCTCGATATTTGTGCTTATAGCCTGTCTTACGCCGGTAACACCAGTAGTTGACACACAATATACAAAGCCTTTCCCATCTTCCGTTATTGCTTTAATACGATCCTTTGAGGTTGGCGCTACTAACGGTATTAGATATACTCCATATTTATCAGCCACATCTATTATATCTTTTCTCTCCTCAATAGGTAGATCAGGTATAATAACAGCATCAATGCCTACATCACTGCACTCTCCAATAAATTTCTCCATACCGTATTTGAATATGGAATTATAATATACCAAATATACCAAAGGAACTTGACTCTTTTTTCTTATCTCTTCCACACTATCCATTATTTTTGCAATCTTTGCTCCATTCTTCAAGGCTCTAGTAGATGATTGCTGAATAGTGACACCATCCGCCAATGGATCTGAATAAGGGATTCCAAGCTCTATAATATCTGCACCAGATTTCTCCATTGCAATTACTAAATCCACTGTTGTATCTAAGTCTGGATCCCCTGCTGTTACAAATGATATCATAGCTTTTTCATTTTTTTCTTTTAATAATTGAAACTTTTCATCTATTCTATTCATAATTCAACCTCGCTTTTATTAATTTTCAACAACATTCCAACTTTAATCCTGCTGAAGTTTAGCAGCACATCTCATAGTACTAAGTTAAGTTTCGGCCTTCCCCAAACCTAGATAGAAAGAAGTTTAGCTATGGTATCTACGTCTTTGTCTCCTCTACCAGAAAGATTAACTACCACTATCTTATCTTTATCTAGTGTAGGTACAATTTTTATAGCCTCTGCTAATGCATGGGAACTTTCTATTGCTGGTATTATCCCCTCTGTTTTACATAAAATCATAAAGGCATCTACTGCTTCCTTATCTGTGATTGGTACATATTTCGCTCTTCCTATCTCACTTAAATAAGCATGTTCAGGTCCCACTCCAGGATAATCCAAACCTGCTGATATAGAGTAAACCGGCATTATCTGTCCATCCTCATCCTGCAGTACATAAGTCATCATTCCATGAAGGACTCCAACTGAGCCTTTTGTTATAGTAGCAGCATGCTGATCTGTATCAGCTCCAAGTCCTGCCGCCTCTGCTCCAATTAAAGCTACCTCTTTATCTTCTAGAAAAGGATAGAATATGCCTATAGAATTACTACCACCACCAACACATGCAATAATATAATCTGGAAGCCTGCCTTCCTTTTCTAAAATTTGCTTTTTAACCTCATCACCTATAACTCTCTGGAAGTCCCTTACTATAGTTGGGTATGGATGTGGACCTGCTGCCGTTCCAAAAACATAAAAAGTATTCTCTATTTTTTCAACCCAGTTTCTCATTGCTTCATTTACTGCATCCTTTAAAGTTCCAGTACCGGATGTAACAGCTGTAACCTTTGCTCCAAGCATTCTCATTCTTACAACGTTAAGGGCTTGTCTTTCGATATCCTCTTCTCCCATGAATATTTCACATTCTAAACCAAACATTGCAGCGGCTGTTGCTGTTGCAACACCATGCTGCCCTGCACCTGTTTCTGCTATAACTCTCTTTTTACCCATTCTTCTAGCCAATAGCGCCTGACCTATTGCATTATTTACCTTATGCGCACCAGTATGATTCAAATCTTCTCTTTTTAAATATATCTTAGCTCCACCAAGTTTTTTAGTTAAATTTTCAGCATAATAAAGAGGCGTCTCTCTTCCAACATACTCCTTCAAGTAATATCTATACTCCTCCATAAATTTTTCATCTTTGATTGCCTTCTCATATTCTGTTTCTAACTCTATTAATACATTCATTATAGTTTCAGGTACGTATTGTCCTCCAAATTTTCCAAATCTTCCATTCATATTATTTTCCTCACTTTCTCTATAAGACTTCTCATTTTGTTATAATTTTTTATTCCATTTTCCTCTACACCGCTGGATATATCCACAGCATAGGGTTTTACTTTTTCTATGGCTTTTTCTATATTCTCACAGTTAAGTCCACCTGCAAGAATAAATTTTTTACTTAATACTAAATCATTTAGTACATCCCAGTTAAAACTCATACCAGTACCACCTTTGGTACCTTTCACACTGCTGTCCACAAGTAAGGCTTCTACCTCATACTTAGATAAATTATCTAAATTTTCTTGATGGAACTTAACTTGTTTTGATAAATCCTTACAGCTTAAAGAATCTGCCACATCAATACTCATACACTTCCATGTTTTAAAGGGATATAACTTTTTTACATAATTTCCATCTTCTCTTCCATGAAGCTGAATTATATCAAGCTTTAAGTATTCCGCTGTATTTTTTACTTTGTCTGCATCTTCATCTACAAATACCCCAACAGTTTGTATATTCTTATCTAGCAAATTTATCAATTCCTTTGCTTTATCTAAGGAAACCTGCCTCTTACTTTTGGCAAACACAAACCCTACGTAATCTGGAAGGAGCTCATTTACATACCCTATATCTTCTTTTCTGGTTAACCCACATATTTTTACTTTTGTCATAAATTAAATACCCTTTGCTTTTAGAATAAAATCCCTAACTTCTTGAATATCCTCTATATTTCTCATAAATGTTTCCCCTATTAATACTGCATTCACTCCTAGAGATCTTAGATACTTAATATCCTCGGAAGTTTTTATGCCACTTTCAGATACCACTATAGTATCCTTGGGTATATGTTTTATTAACTTTTCTGTAGTTTTTAAGTCTACTGTAAAATCTCTAAGATCCCTATTATTTATTCCAACAATATCACATCCTGCACTTAAAGCCGAGTCTAACTCCTTTTCATTGTGTACCTCTGTAAGGCAGTATAGGCCAAGTTCTTTTGCTAGATTATAGAACTTTTTTATATTATTCTCTAAAATTGATGCTATCAACAAAACTGCATCAGCTCCTATAGCCTTTGCTTGAAATATTTGATACTCATCTATGATAAAATCCTTTCTAAGTATAGGTTTTGAGTTAACCTTCTTAACTATCTCGATATACTCATCCTTACCTTTGAAAAACTGCTTTTCAGTGAGTACAGACACAGCATCAATGTCTATTTCTTCATAAACTTTTGCTATTTTAACAGGATCAAAGTCCTCTTTAATTATTCCTTTAGAAGGAGATGCTTTTTTTATCTCTGAAATAATGGATATACTTTCTTTGCTTAATGCCCTTTTGAAATCTCTTATAGGCATGTGTTGTAAATTAATAGAGTACGCTTCAATAGATTTTATTTCTTTTTCCTTCTCTATTTGCCTTCTTTTATATGCAACTATATCATCTAGTATCATAATTACATCTCCTTTATATTGAAAAATTTTCTTTTCCTAATACTGCTTTCCTCAATTTTGACTCCACACCTACATCGCCCTACTATATTCAATAAGCTCATTCATTTTTTTATAGGCCTTTCCTGAATCTATAAGCTCTTCTGCTAACTTTATTCCAGCCTCTATACTTTCACATGCATTTCCTACATATAATGCTGCGGCACTATTTAACACCACAATATTCCTTTTGTGTCCCTTATGACCTTTTAACACATTTATTATCACTTCAGCATTCTCTTTCGCACTACCACCTTTTATATCTTCATGTGTTGCTAAATTTATTCCGAGCTTTTCTGGATTTATTATATAATCCTTTACCTTGCCATCCTTTATTTCACTTACATAAGTAAATGTGGTTGTAGTAATTTCATCTAAGCCATCTCCTCCACATACTACTAATGCTTTTTCGCAGCCTAAATTTAAAAGTACCTGTGCTAAAGTATTAGTTAAATCCTTATCGTATACTCCTAAGACCTGACCTTTTACGAATCCAGGGTTGGTAAGTGGTCCTAATATATTAAATATAGTTCTTGTAGCCAATATTTTTCTCGTAGGAGCAACATTCTTCATAGCATGATGATATTTTTGAGCAAATAAAAATGCCATTCCTTTTTCATCAATACATTTTGCTGCTTTTTCTGATTCTAATTCTATATTAAAACCTAGCTCAGTTAGTACATCGGCACTTCCACTTTTACTTGAAACAGCTCTATTACCATGCTTTGCAACCTTAACGCCTCCTGCAGCAGCAACTATAGCAACAGCGGTAGATATATTAAAGGTTTTACCTCCATCTCCCCCTGTTCCGCAGGTATCAATAACAAACTCTGATTGAAGTTTAACTTGTAAAGCATTATCCCTCATCGCTCTAGCGCATCCAGTTATTTCATCTATTTTTTCGCCTTTCATTCTAAGCCCTACAAGAAATGCTCCTATTTGTGATTCAGCACCTTCTCCTTTCATTATTTCATTCATAGCACTATATGCTTCACTTTCACTTAAATCTTTTTTATCTACAATCTTTTTAATTGCTTCTTGTAACACAGCATATCCCCTCCAAAAAGTTTTTTATAATCTCCTTACCCTGCTCAGTAAATATGGATTCAGGATGAAATTGTACCCCATAAACCTTATGCTGCTTGTGTTTCATTGACATTATCACATCATCATCTAAGCTTCTAGATGTCACTAAAAGTTCCTCTGGAAATGTATTTTTATCTACTACTAAAGAATGATATCTCATAACATTAAACACCTTATTTATTGATTTAAATAAATTATCACCTTGATGTTCGACTTTAGAAGTCTTTCCATGCTTTACAAACTCTGCTCTAATTATTTTTCCACCATAGGCATATCCAATTGCTTGGTGTCCAAGACAAATGCCTAGAATTGGCACTTTCCCAGCAAACTCTTTTATAACCTCTATACATATCCCAGCCTTTTCTGGTACCCCAGGCCCTGGTGATAAAATAATGCCTTCTAGATTCATTTGATTTATATCACTAACTGTTATCTCATCATTTCTTACAACCTTAATATTTTCATATATCTCTCCAATGTATTGATAAAGGTTATAGGTAAATGAATCATAATTATCTATTATTAGTATCAATTAAATCACCTCTTTCATAGCCATAGCCTTATTTAGTGTTTCTATATATTCAGACTTAGGTACAGAGTCGTATACAATTCCCGCACCAGCTTGAACATATGCATACTCATCTTTAAATAATATTGTTCTAATTGCAATACAGGTATCCATATTGCCATTATAGGAGAAGTACCCTACTGCTCCTGCATAGATTCCTCTTTTAGTTTCTTCAAGTTCATCAATTATCTCCATAGCTCTGATTTTAGGTGCACCTGATACTGTTCCAACAGGCAGGCAAGAACTTAATGCCTCAAAACAAGTTAAACCTTTCTTTAATTCACCAGAAACCTTTGAAACTATATGCATTACATGGGAGTAAAAATCCACATCCATAAATCTATCTAATTTTACTGTGCCAAATTCACTTATTCTTCCTATATCATTTCTACCTAAATCTACTAACATGACATGCTCTGCTTTCTCTTTCTCATCTTCTAAAAGCTCTTCTTTTAGTCTCATATCTTCTTCCAAATTTTTTCCTCTGACTCTTGTTCCTGCAATAGGATTAGTTATAACTCTATTGTCTTGTACAGCAACAAGACTTTCAGGTGATGAACCAGCTATCTGAAAATCAGCAAAATCTATATAAAAAAGATAGGGCGATGGATTTTTGGATCTTAATCTTCTATAAACATCAAAAGGATGCACTTTGGTTTTAAACCTTAATCTTTGGGATAAAACTACTTGAAATATATCCCCTGCTTTGATATACTCCTTAGCCTTTTCTACTAGGCTACAAAACTTTTCTTCAGTAACGTTAGATTGTAATTCTTTATCCAAATCTACTTCCTTAAATTCATGTACTGCATTATTATCCTTGATCATACGATCTATGATATTAAGCTTTGATACTATGGAGTTATAATCCTCATTATCCTCAGGAAGCACATTGTAAACTATACTCATTTTGTGTTCAAAATGATCATAACAAATAAATATTTTATAAAACATCAAATAAGCCTCTGGTACCTTTAGTTCATCCTCATTGTTATGTGGCAACTTTTCATATTGTCTTATTACATCATAACCAACATAACCTATAGCACCACCTACAAAAGGGATAGGCAGCTCAGATGACTCATATTCGAAATTTACATACTTTTTAACATAATCTAAAACCTTGCCTTTGTAGCTTTTAACATTTCCACTGTTCTCTATAATTACTTCTTCACCATAGCTTTTTATATTCATGTACGGATCTACTCCAATAAAAGAGTATCTGCTTATCTCCGTCTCCGAATAAACACTTTCAAATAAAAATTTATTTTCACCCCTTAAGCTATAATAAATTCCTATTGGAGTAAGCTGATCAGCATTAACCTTTAAATATAGTGGAAATACTTTTTGGAACTTTTTATGTTGCTTAAATTCTTTTTCTGATAAACTTATCATTACTATCACCTCTAAGTAAAATTAAGAATAAAGATATATAAGAATATTTGCGTAACCTTAATAACAAAAAAGGCCACTTCGTCCATATAATGGGACGAAGTAGCCGTGGTGCCACCCATATTAGTTTTATTATCTATGATGAAACATATAACTAGTTTTAATGTCACTAACGATTATATTAATTATTTAACAGCTTTATCATATTAAAGCTTAGTCATTAATCAATATGCTCATTTCCATTAAAATAAAAAAACACTTCATCCTTCAAAGGACGAAATGTTAAATCTCGTTATACCACCTTAGTACAAAACTCTCTCTTCCAGGTACAGATTTTACTCGATACCCTGTCTTTTTAACGGTAGACTACCGGTTATTGCTACTACTATTTCGCATCACGTCTCAGAGATCCATTCAATATAGGCTACAGTGTTCGGCTTTCACCATTCCAAACTCGCTTTAACTAAGTTCCTGTATTTACTACTTCTCTTCATTGACTTTGATTTATATAATATACTTTATTCAGATAATTGTCAATATTAAATTATTGATTATTTAATATTTTTTTATTTATTTTCACCACTTATTAATGCATTTTCTATAGCTTTTAAAATAACCTTACTACTATTAGTAGCACCTGAAACAGCATCAACTTGAAGAGATTGAGCATGTACTACTTTTTGGGGAATAACTTCAGCTTTTTGGCCTCTTTCATTCTTATGATTAATCAGCTTAACATCAACGATCTTATGATTTTTAACTATTACATTTACTTTAGCCTCTACAAAAATAGCGTCAAAGGAGCCTGTAAAATTTCCATCAGGTATTTTCGATAAATCAACTTTGCTTATTGATAACTCTTTAATTATAGTTCTATATTTCATCATATTAAAAAAATAATTAGTGATATATGCTCCTCCAAATAACATTATGACGCTGACAGCGCCTATAACCAATTTCTTAAAATTCCTCATGGAACCCCCCCTTAAAACTTTTAATTTTCTACTCTTATTGAATGTTCACCTACTTCATAGCACTACTTAGTCATATAAGTATACTACTTATGCCGTGAGTTTACCACTTACACTATAATTTTACTTTTAATCTCACGCCTTAAGTTTACCCCCTATTGAAATCATCCAATATAATGATATAATTTCCACAAAATACATTAAAAAGGAATGATATTATGTTTGAAAAAACCCTTGTATTAATTAAACCAGATGGAGTTAAAAGAAAGCTTATCGGAAAAATAATCACTTTCTATGAAGATAAAAATTTAATTATATCTTCGTTAAAAATGATTAGAGCAAATGACAAGATTGTTGAACAACATTATGTGGAACATAAAGATAAACCATTTTTTAGTGATTTAATAAATTACCTTACAGAAGGTAATATTGTAGCTATGGTTATAGAAGGCGAAAACGCTATCAATCTAGTTAGAAAGATAAATGGGGCTACAGATCCCCTAACTGCAGATATGGGTAGTATTAGAGGAATGTTTGGAATTGAAAAGCAAAGGAACTTGGTGCATGCATCTGATAACATTGATAATGCAGAGAGAGAAATTAAGCTTTGGTTCCCTAAAGTTGAAAATGAAAAATAAAGAGATCTCTTTAATCTATACTATTAGCCGTAATAAAGGTCGTGAGAATAATAAAAAATCTTAATAATGTCACGACCTTTCTATTCGTAAAAATAATGTCTTGGAACCCTTTCAGTGATACGCTGTATCTGCTCATCTACGTATGATCCAATATGTTTACAGGCCTCTTGCCAGCTTATGCTTTCTGCTCCTTGACTTCCTATGATTACTACTTCATCAAATTCCATAACAGCCTCTTTCAAATCTGAAATATCTACTATCATGCTATCCATAAAATAATTAATCACTGAAACTCGCTTTCCAGCTATAAGAACCTCTTTCCATTCTCTAGTAACCCCATCAGCATATCCAAGGCCAATAATTGCAACTGGTGTATCTTTTTTGGCTATGAATTTATCTCCATACCCTCCGGCTTCACCTGCTTTTATTAAACCAAGCTTCATAATACGCCCTTTTAGAGTTATTAATGGTTTTACACCCTCAGGTAAATTTTTTTCTCCAGACTTATGCTCTAAACCAAATAGAATAATTCCGCAGCGAACCATATCATAGTGTGACTCAGGATACATAAGTATGCCCGTCGAACCTGCTGCATGAGCTATCTTAGGCATTAAATTCTCTTTCTTTAACTTATTAATAACTTCATCAAAACATTTTATTTGCATTTTAGTAAACTTTGGATTAAAATCAGGATCCTGAAAATGTGTATATATTGCTTCTATATTTATATGGGAATATAACTCATGAACTCTCCTAATAAAATCAACAGCCTCTTCAGGTTGGATTCCATATCTATTTAATCCAGTATTTATTTTAATATGTATATTGATTATTTTATCAGCTTCAGTAGAGGCTTTTTCTAATGCATCTATAATTTCTTCTTTATCTATCATTGGAGTAATGTTATATTTAACAACCCATGGAGCTTGTGATGGAACAATCGGCGCAAGCAGATTGATAGGCATTTTAATTCCAGCCTCTCTTAACGTAAAGGCTTCAACTAATCTAACAACACCCAAAATATCACACTTACACTTTTCTAGCTCATATGCGATAGGTATCAAGCCATGGCCATAGGCATCCCCTTTTAAAACTGCCATAAACTTTACATTAGGCTTTACTAGATTTCGAATTATATTAAAATTACGTCTAAATTGACTCAAATTAATATCTATTTCATTTACCTCTGGTATAGGATATTTTAAAGTCTCCTTTTCGCCAATAGCAACAGAGTTCACAAGATTATATATTATTGTTCTGTCCACCTCAAACACACCTCTTCTTTGCAATTTAAATACATCTCATAGTGTGTCCCATCAATGTTAGTTTATACTTTTACTTTATGTAAACAAATATTTATTTATATAAAGTAAAAGACACTAAGTATCAAAACTTAGTGTCTTCCTGTTACTTACCTGGCGACGACCTACTCTTCCACACAGTCTCCCGTGCAGTACCATCAGCACTGTAAAGCTTAACCTTCGTGTTCGGAATGGGAACGGGTGTTACCTTTACGTCATAATCACCAGATTTATTTAGTTGAGAGTTAAGAATTAATAGTTAAGAGTTATGGTTGTTTTTTCTCCTAACGTCGAAAAAACGATAATTATACTAACTAATAACTTTATACACAATAAATTATTAACTCTTATGAGAATATTATTCTCTGAAAATTGCACAGTGATAAGTATAGCTTTTTTATGTAGAGCTTAATTAATTTAAATTTTAGATTTTCACGCTAGTGAAAATCATCATTAACTCTTAATTCTCAACTCTACACTCTTAACTATTTTTTGGTCAAGCCCTCGACCTATTAGTATTAGTCAGCTGAACATGTTACCATGCTTACACCTCTAACCTATCAACCTTGTGTTCTTCAAGGGGTCTTACTAGCTTATGCTATGGGAAATCTTATCTTGAGGTGGGCTTCACGCTTAGATGCTTTCAGCGTTTATCCCGTCCTGACATAGCTACCCAGCTGTGCTCCTGGCGGAACAACTGGTGCACCAGAGGTCAGTCCATCCCGGTCCTCTCGTACTAAGGACAGCTCCTCTCAAATTTCCTACGCCCGCGACGGATAGGGACCGAACTGTCTCACGACGTTCTGAACCCAGCTCGCGTGCCGCTTTAATGGGCGAACAGCCCAACCCTTGGGACCTACTTCAGCCCCAGGATGCGACGAGCCGACATCGAGGTGCCAAACCTCCCCGTCGATGTGGACTCTTGGGGGAGATCAGCCTGTTATCCCCGAGGTAGCTTTTATCCGTTGAGCGATGGCCCTCCCACGAGGAACCACCGGATCACTAAGCCCGACTTTCGTCCCTGCTCCACTTGTTTGTGTCGCAGTCAGGCTCCCTTCTGCCTTTGCACTCTTCGAACGATTTCCAACCGTTCTGAGGGAACCTTTGGGCGCCTCCGTTACTTTTTTGGAGGCGACCGCCCCAGTCAAACTGCCCACCTAACAATGTCCCGTGACCAGTTTCATGGCCGCCGGTTAGAATCCCAGTACTGTCAGGGTGGTATCCCAAGGTTGACTCCACAAAGGCTGACGCCCTTGCTTCCAAGTCTCCCACCTATCCTGTACAGACAATACCGAAATTCAATGCTAAGCTACAGTAAAGCTCTACGGGGTCTTTCCGTCCAATCGCGGGTAGCGAGCATCTTCACTCGCAATACAATTTCGCCGGATTTGTTGTCGAGACAGTGCCCAAATCATTACGCCATTCGTGCGGGTCGGAACTTACCCGACAAGGAATTTCGCTACCTTAGGACCGTTATAGTTACGGCCGCCGTTTACTGGGGCTTAAGTTCATACCTTCGCTTGCGCTAAGTATTCCCCTTAACCTTCCAGCACCGGGCAGGCGTCAGCCCCTATACTTCAGCTTTCGCTTTAGCAGAGACCTGTGTTTTTGCTAAACAGTTGCTTGGGCCTATTCTCTGCGACCTACTTGCGTAGGCACCCCTTCTCCCGAAGTTACGGGGTCAATTTGCCGAGTTCCTTGACAACAATTCTTCCGCTGGTCTTAGGATTCTCTCCTCACCTACCTGTGTCGGTTTGCGGTACGGGCGCCAACATCCTCCATAGAGACTTTTCTTGGCAGCGTGGAATCAGATACTTCGCCCATAAGGGCTCCCCATCACACCTCAACATTGACTAAACGGATTTGCCTGCCTAGTCTGTCTAGATGCTTAGACGCACATCCAATAGTGCGCACATCTTATCCTCCTGCGTCATCCCATTTGTAATAACGTCAGTTGGCGGTATCGGAATATCAACCGATTGTCCATCACCTACGCCTTTCGGCCTCGGCTTAGGCCCCGACTAACCCTGAGCGGACGAGCCTTCCTCAGGAAACCTTAGGTTTTCGACCAATAAGATTCTCACTTATTTCTCGCTACTTATGCCAGCATACTCACTCCTGTACAGTCCACCGCTCCTTACGGTACGACTTCAACCCATACAGGAAGCTCCTCTACCACTGATACTTACGTATCAATCCATAGCTTCGGTGGTAAGTTTTAGCCCCGGACATCTTCGGCGCAGGATCTCTCGACTAGTGAGCTATTACGCACTCTTTAAATGAGTGGCTGCTTCTAAGCCAACATCCTAGTTGTCTTAGAAATCCCACATCCTTTTCCACTTAACTTACACTTTGGGACCTTAGCTGATGGTCTGGGCTGTTTCCCTTTTGACCACGGATCTTATCATTCGTAGTCTGACTGCTTTGATTCAAGTATATGGCATTCGGAGTTTGATAGGGTTCAGTAACTGTTGTCAGCCCCTAGCCCATTCAGTGCTCTACCTCCATTACTCATTCAAAACGCTAGCCCTAAAGCTATTTCGAGGAGAACCAGCTATCTCCGAGTTCGATTGGAATTTCTCCGCTATCCACAGCTCATCCCATGGTTTTTCAACACCAACGTGGTTCGGTCCTCCACGGAATTTTACTTCCGCTTCAACCTGTCCATGGATAGGTCACCCGGTTTCGGGTCTACGACATGCAACTCTTTGCCCTATTCAGACTCGGTTTCCCTTCGGCTCCATACCTTAAGTATTTAACCTTGCTACACATCGTAACTCGCTGGCTCGTTCTACAAAAAGCACGCCGTCGCACATAAAAGTGCTTCGACTGATTGTGGACACACGGTTTCAGGTTCTATTTCACTCCCCTTCCGGGGTTCTTTTCACCTTTCCCTCACGGTACTGCTTCACTATCGGTCACCAGTTAGTATTTAGCCTTGGGAGGTGGTCCTCCCTGCTTCCCACAAGGTTTCACGTGTCTCGTGGTACTCTGGATTAGACCTGACTGCTCTTTTCTTTCACTTACAGGGCTTTTACCTTCTACGGCGGAGCCTTCCAGCTCTCTTCAGTTAAAAAATTGCAGTATTTATGGTCTATCCGCAACCCCAGGAACAAGTTCCTGGTTTGGGCTCTTTCCCTTTCGCTCGCCGCTACTTAGAAAATCGATTTTTCTTTCTCTTCCTCCGGGTACTTAGATGTTTCAGTTCCCCGGGTATACCTCTATAAACCTATGAATTCAGTTTATAGTACATTACGTTAGTAATGTGGGTTGCCCCATTCGGAAATCTCTGGATCACTGGCTATTTGCGCCTACCCAAAGCTTATCGCAGCTTATCGCGTCCTTCTTCGGCTTCTGGTGCCAAGGCATTCACCATGCGCCCTTTGTAGCTTGACCAATTTATTGCTCATATTTCTATGAGTTTGATTAAAGTTACAAAAGTTTATTACTTATTATTACATAAGTAGTTTTACCTTTAGCTTTACTTTTTTATGTTAAACAATTGCGTTGTTTAACTAATTCACTGTGCAATTTTCAAAGAACAATTTGAAGGTTTTAATCCTTCAAAATTAAACAGAGGCTAAACCAGTCTTTCAGACAGCATTACCTGTCTGTATTATCCTTAGAAAGGAGGTGATCCAGCCGCAGGTTCTCCTACGGCTACCTTGTTACGACTTCACCCCAATCACTAACCCCACCTTCGGCCGCTGGCCCCTTTACAGGTTACCTCACGGACTTCGGGTGTTGCCAGCTCTCATGGTGTGACGGGCGGTGTGTACAAGGCCCGGGAACGTATTCACCGCGACATTCTGATTCGCGATTACTAGCAACTCCGGCTTCATGTAGGCGAGTTGCAGCCTACAATCCGAACTGGGATAGGTTTTTGAGTTTTGCTCCACCTCGCGGTCTTGCATCTCTCTGTACCTACCATTGTAGCACGTGTGTAGCCCTGGACATAAGGGGCATGATGATTTGACGTCATCCCCACCTTCCTCCCGGTTAACCCGGGCAGTCTCACTAGAGTGCTCAACTTAATGGTAGCAACTAATGATAGGGGTTGCGCTCGTTGCAGGACTTAACCTAACATCTCACGACACGAGCTGACGACAACCATGCACCACCTGTCTCCCTGCCCCGAAGGGCTTCATGCATCTCTGCACTATTCAGGGGATGTCAAGTCCAGGTAAGGTTCTTCGCGTTGCTTCGAATTAAACCACATGCTCCGCTGCTTGTGCGGGCCCCCGTCAATTCCTTTGAGTTTTAATCTTGCGATCGTACTTCCCAGGCGGAGTACTTATTGTGTTAACTGCGGCACAGAAGGTTCGACCCTCCTACACCTAGTACTCATCGTTTACGGCGTGGACTACCAGGGTATCTAATCCTGTTTGCTACCCACGCTTTCATGCCTCAGCGTCAGTTACGGTCCAGAGAATCGCCTTCGCCACTGGTGTTCTTCCTAATCTCTACGCATTTCACCGCTACACTAGGAATTCCATTCTCCTCTCCCGCACTCTAGATATCCAGTTTGAAATGCAGCACCCAAGTTAAGCTCGGGTATTTCACATCTCACTTAAATATCCGCCTACGCATCCTTTACGCCCAGTAAATCCGGACAACGCTCGCCACCTACGTATTACCGCGGCTGCTGGCACGTAGTTAGCCGTGGCTTCCTCCTTTGGTACCGTCATTATCGTCCCAAAAGACAGAGCTTTACAACCCGAAGGCCTTCATCACTCACGCGGCGTTGCTGCATCAGGCTTTCGCCCATTGTGCAATATTCCCCACTGCTGCCTCCCGTAGGAGTCTGGACCGTGTCTCAGTTCCAATGTGGCCGATCACCCTCTCAGGTCGGCTACGCATCGTCGCCTTGGTGAGCCTTTACCTCACCAACTAGCTAATGCGCCGCGGGTCCATCTCAAAGCGGATTACTCCTTTAATTAGTTCTTCATGCGAAAAACTAATGTTATGCGGTATTAATCTCCCTTTCGGGAGGCTATCCCCCTCTTTGAGGCAGGTTACCCACGTGTTACTCACCCGTCCGCCGCTAATCTACCCCGAAGGGCTTCATCGCTCGACTTGCATGTGTTAGGCACGCCGCCAGCGTTCGTCCTGAGCCAGGATCAAACTCTCAATTTAAAAGTTTGAATGCTCATTACTGTTTTACTCACTACTAATATATAGTAGTTAAAGAATTGCTGGTTTAGTTTATTTAATAAAAGTCATTTTGACTTTCAACCTCTGTTTAATTTTCAAGGATCATGTCGACTCATCTCGACAGCTTATTTAGTTTATCATGTTTATTTTATCTTGTCAAGAACATTTAAAATATTTTTTATTTTCTGACGTTCTTAACAGCTTTTACATGATATCATGAACATTTATTAGTGTCAACAACTTTTTAGCTGTTACTCTTTGTCCATTTATTTGCTGCTCATTAAGCAACGAATGTTATTCTAACACCTTTTACAATATTATATTCTAGAGCCATATTCTTTTATTTGAAACTAGTTAATTAATAATCTATATTTCGCACATTTTCTCTCTATTAGACCCATAGATACACCTAGGTCAGTTTACTTGACTATTCTCTAATAATTGAGGATATATGAAGTGAAATCTGAATTAGAACAGGCAGTCCTCATACAACTTTTAAACCTACCCCTTAAAATCCCTAACCACTTACGTATATATTACCTGGATAACCAAAATTCTACTTGATTTTTACTTATTTCCACAAAAGTGAAATAAAATCACAATTATATACAGTTTTTATCTTTTATACAACAAGCTAAGCGATACAATGAGCTATCAGATATATTTAGTATTTATGTTTTTTAAGGAGGATATCTTTAATGAAAAATTCAAAACAATTAATAGTAATAGCATCCATAGCAACAGGAATAACTTTAAGCGGAAAATCCGTTCATGCTCAGCAGGCAGTAACCAATCAAGCTTCTAATCCTACTACATATAATATTAGTAAAAATTCTTCAACAATTATTAAACTAAATCACAAGGGTGATATTGTTAAATATATACAATCCACTTTAAATCTACACTTCGGTGCCGGCCTTGCTGAAGATGGAATATACGGAAAGGCTACAGAAGAGGCCGTTAAGGATGCACAAAAAAAGCTAGGTATAAGTATTGATGGTATCTTTGGTCCCAGAACAGCTAGTGCTTTATTAAATTATATCAACAATAGATCTATAGATGATAAAGACGGCCTTAGTCCAGTACCTATTCAAATTCAGAAAACCCTTGTATCTTTAGGTTATAATATAAGCATAAATGGTAATTTGTCTAGTTATGATACCATATTAGCTATAAAAAGCTTTCAAAGTAAGAATGGTCTAAATATAACTGGTAAAATAGATAGCAAAATGTTATCTATACTTAATGGAAAAGTCAAAGGTGAAACTGATGAAACTGCAAAATTCAAGTCAAACACTAACTACTATATAACTGTGAACTCCTCTGACCACATATGCAGGATTTATTATAAAGAAAATAATACATGGAGAGAAATTAAATGTTTTAATATTCTTTCTGGAGAAATTGACGAAGGACTTTATACAACCGGACTTCAAGGTAAAAGCCTGAATCTCAATAAGGTAGAAATGAAAAATTTCACCCAAATTGATGGTCTTAATGTGTTCTATTGTGCTGAACAGGACTCAGGATGTGGTTTAAGAATTTGCGATGAAGGCGCTGAATTATTAAGTGAAATACCTGTCAAAACAACTATAAAAGTATTTTAGAAATAGCGATCCTTCTGCTTAATATAAGACTTTAATAAAGTAATAGTATTGAGCAAGTAGTAATAGAATAATCTTATTTAAGTTTTTATAGTAACACTCTTAACATTTAGAGCATAGTATATAATGCAATCAAAAAAATAGGAGTGTACACATGTATTATTGTAACTACTTTAGATCCGAAGATCCTGAAGAATTTGATGCTTTAGATGATATGGTTGAAGAAGAATCAACAGATATTCCATACTATTGTCCTTATTATCGTCAATTTTCACCACCACCTCCTCCTTTTGGGCAACCTGGCAGACCACCATTTGCCCAACCAGGCGGACCTCAAGGCAGCGGTGCACCTTCTGGACCACCACCATCTATCACACCATCTAAACAGAGCGCTACGTTTCAATCCGGTCCTGGAGTAATGGCAGTTGAACCTCAAACTATAAGACGATGTGTGTTCAGATTTGTTTATATTTGGCCTCGAAGAGGAAGAGGATTCTGGGCTTGGCTAACTTTTGTAGGAAGAAGGTCAGTTTCTGGTTATCGTTGGAATGGACGTAGATGGGTGTACTTCGGAATGGACTTAAGACAAATAGATAGTTTTACATGCTATTAATGAAAACTTACTAGAAACCTATTTTAGTCAGATACCTAATCCTAGGTATCTGATTTTTTATTATATGGATATTTTTGTGCGTCTCTACATTTAAATATGTTAAATAAAAAATCATACTCACACAGTTACACTTATTTTCATATAATATATTATTTAGAAATTTGAAAGGATAAATAGTTATGTTTTATAATCCTTCTCAATATGTGTGCAATGATTTTTATAGAGTTGATCAAATGAATTCGTATGCCAGAATACTTAACGCTTCACCTAATTCACCACCTATAGATGTTTATTTAGATGATAAACTTATTGCCAAAAATATTGCTTATAAAGAATTCTCCAAATACCTGATATTTCCTAAAGGAAATAATAATATTAAGGTTTACCCCACTGGCCAGAATGTAAATCCGATAATAGATTCCCCCATAGCTCTTCCTCCTGGATTTGTTTATAATATTGCAGCTATAGGATACTTTCCTAATATAATTCTATATCCTATTCCAGAACCTACTACACCGCAAAATTTTAACAGGGCCTGTGTAAGACTTATAAATTTATCTCCAAACTCGCCACCCCTTGATATTAGAGTACAAGATGGTACCAAAATATTTAGTAGTGTTAAATATGAAGATTATACAACATATGCCTGTATTCCTCCTGGAACTTATACATTTCGGGTTATTGCTACAGGTACTAATAATGTATTATTTACTATACCAGATGTTCAACTAATGCCAAATAAATATTATGCCATATATACTGTTGGTGTTGCTGGTGGTTCTCCACCTTTAGAAGCCTTTATAATAGAAGAGGTTCCCCCTATACCTAGGTAAAAAGGTTCAGTAAAATTTAAAGATATATATGTAGCAAAATGCAAAAAGAGCTGAGAGATGTTTATGGAAAATGAACATACTTCAGCCTTTTTATCATAAATTAATGGATTGCTTTCTTTTTATATCTCTTACCAGTTGCCTCTACACTTCCAACAGTCATAAGAGCATCTTCATCGAGCCCTTGCACAATAGATTTCAACTTAGCAACTTCTAAACGTGTTACAACAACATATATTACTTTTGTTGGATCACCTTTGTATCCACCTTCTCCTTGAATTAAGGTTACACCTCTTCCAAGTCTAGCCAATAAAGCATCTGTAATATCCTGATGTTTTTCAGAGACAATATATACTGATTTTGCTTCGTCCAAACCTTCAACAACAATATCTATTACTTTAAATGCAATAAAATATGCTATTAATGAGTACATTGCTCTATCCCATCCAAAAACAATGCCTGCACTGCTTAATATAAATAGATTTAAGAACATAACTATTTCGCCTATTGAAAAACCTGTTCTTCTGTCTAATATAACAGCTACTATTTCTGTTCCATCTAAAGAACCACCATTTCTAATTACCAATCCAACTCCTATTCCCAGTAAGATACCGCCGAATACCGATGCCAAAAGAATATCTTTAGTTATACTTTCAACAGGATGAAGAATAGTTACTCCTACAGATAGTATTATTACGGAATATAAAGTTGATAGAGTAAAAGTTTTTCCTATCTGCTTGTACCCTATTATAAGGAAAGGTATATTTAAAATAAATATGAATAATCCAAGTTGAGCTTTTGTTAGATGGTTTAATATAATAGATATACCAGTTATTCCTCCATCAATTACATTATTTGGTATTAGAAATATCTCTAGAGCTATAGATGCTAAAGCTGCACCGAATGTCATAAAGAAAATTCTGCTAATGATCTTAAAATACTTATTATACTTTTTTTTCATGTATTACCTCCTTTTATTTATCTGTTATTTTCTGTATACCTATTGGTACACATATCTTAATTTAATTATACACTAAAAGTGTCTATTTTTAAAATTTCGTAATGAATATTAATAAGATATTTACAAAATCTCCTTTTTTTAAAGTATCTGCAAAGTTTCTTAACAAACGGATTTAATTTATACAATATTTTATTTTTTCGTGATTACTGATATTATTAAAGATGCAAATGTTCTCAAAAATTAATTTAAGAGAGGTTTATTATTTTATGGTAAATAAAATGATTGAAGTAATGATTGTTGAAGATGATCCTATGGTGAGAGAAATAAATTCAAGATTTTTATCAAAAGTTGAAGGATTTAATCTAGTTAAATCAGCTAGTAATCTTACTGAAGCTAGAGATTTTATATCTAAACACAAAATAAATTTAATTCTTCTTGATGTTTATTTACCTGGAGAGAATGGCCTTAATTTTTTAAAATGGCTCAGAAAAGAAGAAATTTTTGTAGATATCATTCTTATTACCGCTGATAAAACCATCGAAAGAGTTCAGGAGGCTTTTAGATTTGGTGCTATAGACTATCTCATAAAGCCATTTACTTTTGAACGATTAAAAGAAGCTCTTAATTTATTTAAAGAGAGGTATTATAGTTTTAGCAATCAAAAAACTATTGAACAAAATGAATTAGATAAATTAATTATAAATAGCAGGAATATAGCTAACAGCATTGATAATAGTACTTCAAATCCACTTGAAAAAGGCTTTAATAAATATACCTATAATAGGATATGGAATGCTCTAGAAAAAGATAAAGATGTGTATTTTACAGCAGAAGATTTATCCGAACAGTTAAGAATAGCTAGGGTTACTGTGAGAAGATATCTTGAATATATGGATAAGCAAGGATATTTATCTAAAATTATTGAATATGGAAAAGTTGGAAGACCCCAACATAAATATAAATTTAACGAAAAAATATAAAATTAGAAGTTATATATATACACTTAAGAAATAGAACCACATAGAATACAATAGAAAAAGTTTTTATAAAAAGACCTGCATCCTTTAATAGCAGGATACAGGCCTTTTACTATGTTGTTATTTTAAACCTTGTTCGTAAGCTTCTACCATCTTTTTAACCATATTTCCACCTACTGATCCAGCTTCCCTAGAAGTAAGATCTCCATTGTAGCCTTCTTTTAAATTTACACCAACTTCTCTAGCTGATTCCATTTTAAATTGATTTAATCCTGCCTTAGCTTCTGGTACTAATGTTCTATTACTTCTATTTGCCATGGTTTTATTCCTCCTTGTAATTTTATAATATTTATCCTTTGCATTTAAAGTTTGTGCATTTATAGATTTATTAGTCTATAGAATTATAGGTTAAAATCACAATTTTTATCATTATTGGATGATAAAATAAAAAGATAATTATCTAAAAAAAACTTTCTGATATTTGTCCCAGTATTATTAATCTTGGCATCTATATTAACTTTAATAGGGATATCAGGAAATATATCATCCCATATTTTCTCATAATCTTTATGCCACTCTCTAGGGTGCTGTCTATATAAATTAAAACCAAAACCAAATATATCTGATTTAAATTCCTTTTGCCCCTTTTCAATTGCAGCCATAACATCTGATTTTATACTATTTTCTAACTTTTTTTCCATTGACCTAATTATATCAGGAGTTAAATAGGTTGAACCTTCACCTGTATAATACTTTCTCAAATTAGCTTATACTTTGAGATTAACCTGTATCTCTGGTTTCTTATCATTAATTTGAGCTTTTATTTTGCTTTTTGAGCTTGTTATATAAAAGTATAATATATTTGTTACATCAGGATTAAAATTTACATTATTTGAATAAGAACTATTAAAATTAATTTCTTCAGCTGACTTTGTACTCTTGTAGGTAGTTATCTTTTTCCCTTTTATCCAAGATAAACCTAAGCTTTCATCATCATTCAACCACCCAATAAATTTGTCTTTTTTAAAAGCAGCCAGTCCCCAAGCTCTAAAATTACCCTCATTTTCTAAATGAAGTTTTATATCTTCATGTGTTCCACCTAAGACTTTAGAACTATCCTGTAATGTTGGATTTTTCGCTCCGGTAGATATTACTCTTGAAGCAATAGGCTCTATTCCCGGTTTAACCATCATTTGAATAAACTGGTGGAAAGTAACCGGAATTGTAGGCCCCCCATTCTCATATGTATTTAATAGATTGCGCATCTTCTTACCTGACGCTACCGGATTAAAAGGATCAACTGTACTTATTAATGATTCAGCTTTGCCAGGTGCAATGATTACATAAACTGAATTACGAATGCTGGGAGTACGCTCTGTATGACTGATTGTATCTTTCAATATGTATTTTGCAGCATCTTCACCAATCACTAAGACTTGAAGATAAGCAAAAAATAATTTACCTGAGGTCACCTCCTGTAGCTTGTTTAAAACATCCATAATGGTCTTGCCCTTAGCGGAATAAGCAGCTCCTGTAATTGACTCACTTATTTTTCCTCCTTGTGCTTTACCTGTTGAAATATATTGGAGGGTTGCTGTTATGTCGTTAGTTTCTTTTTCAAAATCTATACCTAAAGAATATATTTGAGCTATTTGCTGATACTCAGCATAGTCCCAACATCCGGTAAACAAAAACATTAAACTTAATATGATTGACAAAATTCTTATTTTTTTCAATTTTAGTCACCACCAGACCTTTTTTTTATTATGCGAATACCTAAACAAGCTAGCATCATGACAATTATTGCAAAGGGTAAAACTATAAATGAAGTTGTAAATATTGAAAGAAAATATGCATCATTAGATGAATTTAACCATACTGATGGTAAAAATATTAATACTGCTATTAAGAATAATATAATAGTGGAATACTTTTCATTAAATATTTTTTTACTGGTATCCATATTCCATATATGTATATTGAAATTTTTAATATAGTAATAAGCTGATATGTCGCTAAAATAAACACTTCTAACCCTCTTACAAAATCTCCAATATATATTGACCTTGATATACCTACCCCTGCTTCAGCAGTACGTTGTAACAATTCATAGCCGGATGTTCCCTGCATCATAATCATCGCTAATGACAATATGGATGCCCAAAATACCATTCCTCTTACCACCCATCTACGATGGGCATAAGGTTCTGGAATATGCTTAGCCATAACCATTACAGCCATCAAAATTTCCGATGCGGCTCCCATTGAAAAAAGTACACCTTCTGAGAATTTTAACAAGGTAACATCAAACATAGGAATCATATTCTCAATTTTAAACTCTTTTACAAATGAAAGAGAAAATCCAATAAAATAGTTAAGTATATACCATGCTGTAAATAATTCAGCCACCCTTCCAAACAACAAAGTGCGATTATTCACAAACAGAGCTGACATAAATATAATAAATAACATTAAAATCCATGAAGGTGTAAATTGTAAAAAGTATATTTTTACTGCTCCAATAAACATATTCGTCATAAAAGTTCCTAATGCAATTGTTATTACTGAATAGACTAAAACTACTATAATATATATATAAACTTACCAAAACCATCCTCTATAACATCAAAGATTGTATGATCTTTATAATCCTTACAAATATATAGTATTCCTATAGCAAAGGGAATCATCATTAAGATTCCAATAGCTGATACAACCCAACTGCTCCTTTCTGCTAGGTAAGCAGTCCAACTAAGAGTATATGCCATATTAGCACAACCAGCATCAAATATAAGAAAAAGTACTTGCTCTCTTGTAAATTTATTATAATCCACAATCCCCCCTACCTAGTGCTACATAATATTTTACTTATTGGTTTTATTCCCAGTTTTATTGTCATTTTTAGGTGCCATAAGATTTAACCTTTCTTGTAGTTTTCTAAAAGGAGCTCGTATAAATACATCTTTCCAGCCTCCAAACTCAATTGGAATTACTGGATATAAATAAGGAATCCCAAAGGACTCCAATGTTGCTATCCACTACATAAAAATAAAAATCCCATTCAGAAAACCAAACATACCAAATATGCCAGATAATAGTATTAAAAAATAGTTAAGCAATCTTGAGGGATTTACTATTGTTGTTGATGAAATAGCAAAGGAAGC
Organism: Clostridium magnum DSM 2767; assembly: GCF_001623875.1. Classification (GTDB taxonomy): domain Bacteria; phylum Bacillota; class Clostridia; order Clostridiales; family Clostridiaceae; genus Clostridium_AM; species Clostridium_AM magnum. Next base: position 168,016 of record NZ_LWAE01000004.1, read on the forward strand.
TATTGCAGAAAAAGCAACCACTATAATAAGAGATGCACTTACATAACCTGCAGTTACAGCCGCCTGACCTATAATAACAGCTCCTAATGTTCCTATAAACTATCCTATCATTCCTGGCATACGTATTCCCGCTTCCCGGATTATATCAATAATAATAGTCATTCCTATTAACTCAATAATCGAAGGAAATGGTACACCTTCCCTTCCAACAGAAATATTCCTGTTCCTTTATCCTTAATAAGCTCTGCTAAAACCCCTACCCCATCCACCATATCAATATCTATATTGTTGATTCTATTTCTTATCTCATCTAGCAACTTACAATTTGAGATACCTTCGATCCATATAAGCTTTGAACTTGTACGGGAAAGTTTTCCAACTGTAAATGTTTCAAATTGAAGTTCAGATATAGGAAGTCTTTTGATGATCATGCTGCTGTTTGTTTCTTCACTTTTATGCTCAAGATATAAATGAACAGTGCTTTAGGAGGAAACTTTAAATCAAAAGTGCTTGATACATTTTAACTTATAGCATTACAAAATTACAAATAGAAAAGATCAATCACTATACTTTATTTTAGCAATTGATCTTTTTATCCAAAATATAACAGACAAAAGTTATCTACTAGCTTTAACAGGTACGTCTTGATGTATAAAATTGATTACTTCGATTTCTCCATCATCATTTCTCATAGTAATATTCTCTACCCCAATAAGGTTATTATCGTCAAAAGTCTTTACTTGAAATGTTACAGTAAAATAATAAGATTGCTCCTCAACACGTTTTATATTTATAATTTTGGCCTCACTATATTTTTTAGTTTTTCCATAGTAACTCTCAATTGCATTATCTAAATATGGAGATAACAGTATAGTTAGAAAATCTTCGTATAGTTCTTCTTTGTCCTCCGTAAAACTAAAACTGTTTGCTTCCTTTAGATTAGCTGCACATACACTATATCCAGTTATGTTAGATATACTTGTTATACACATAAAAACTAAAATAAATTTTATTAATATACGTTTCACATTTTTGCCTCCAATTCCTCTTTCCTATTTTCTACTATTTTTATTTTGTGTTAATTAAATGTAAATTATTATAGTAGTTTTTAAATTTTAATTTCATTATAGAATTTCTTAGAGGAATTCTTAGCTTATCCGATGACTACCCCCATCTGATTCAAGTTTCCACTTCATTTATAAATCTCAACAGGGGTCTTAAAAGGAGTATACAGTTTAAGTATATTAATGTCTTCATTTGACACAGCAATGCATCCATAAGTCCAATTATCCTTATTTCCTCCGCCATGAATACCTACAGCTCCACCTAATGGGGTGTTCCATGGGGGCTGTTGTTTTGAGTCTATAGCTTTTTTTATTCTATTATATGTATCCTGATTTATAATTCCCTTTTCCAGGCCTTTTTGTGCATCCTTAGTACTTGGATAACTTAACCCCATAAAATAAGTGTATTTTGTCTCGCTAGTTTTAGTGCAAATATAATATGTACCTTCGGGGGTTCTATTATCTCCCTCTTTTTCTTTATCTAACCATGGGTCTCTTCCAAGTCCTATCTTAAATCTACCTATAAGTTTTTTATCACCATACAGTTCTAGTATCCTTTTATCCTTATATATTTTTATTATTGAATCAGATGGCATAACGTCAGGTTTATTGAAAAATATTTTTGAATCTTCGCTTCTATCTTCCTTTGATGCTTCAGCAGATACCATACCTGATTGTTGATCTAACTTATCCATAGTTTTTATGTGCTTTCTTATTGAATAACCAGAAATAAGTGCAATTAAAACCAGCCCAAATATTAGAAATATAATAGGAAAAGATTTATACTTTTTACTCATACTGATCACTCCACTCTATAATTTCACAGATCAAAATATCATCTATACAAAAATTTTAACATAAATTACAAAAATGAGCCATTAAAACTTTAATTGTTTTTAATAGCTCATTAAATATTTTATCTATGTCACTTAATTACGTTAATATGCAGTTGTCTAAGATAAATTTTATTCTATAGTAATATTCTTAAACACCGAACACTGATTTAACCCATTCTATTATATTTTCATTTTTCTGTCCAAGTAATTTATATTGATTATACTTTTTATTATATTCCTCTAGCTTTGCATTATATTCATCCATATCTTTTCTATACTTGACTAATTTATTATTATAATTTATTACACTGTAATTCCATTCCTCAGAATTACCACTAGCTTTTATCACTTCCATTTGTTTTTTGCAACTATCAATCTCTTTACTTTCTTTAGCCACTTTATTACCCATATCTTCAATATACTTTTGATCCTTCTCCAACGATTGACTCATTTCCTTAATGATTGGCGAAGCCTTCGGAGATTCTCCCGCCTTCATATCTACAAGCCCTGCTAAGCAGACTATAAAAAGTATTATTAATACCATAAAAATATCTTCTATAAATGATTTTAACCTTTCCATAATAACATCTCCTAAACAATTTAGTATATTTGAAACACTTACCATTTTGTTGGTTATTATACATATTTTACCATATGATTATTCAGATTACATTATTACTAAAATTCAATATTTTTTATTAAATCATTATAGATATGCAAAAAAGAGATATTGCTTAATATTTTGCAATATCTCTTTAGTTTCACTTCACCCGATGACTAGCCGCTCTAATACTCCTATGCTTTATATACAACTCCTCTTCCTACGTCAGAGGAGTAAGCTATTCGCACCAAATCATAGATTTGGGCTCTCTGCTTAACTTGCAGTAAAGAGCGGCTACGTCCCTGGATTCGTTCAACTAAGAATCATATGGGTTTGAAACCTCATCTGATTCAAGTTTCACTTCACACTACAATTGTTTCATATTCTTCACACTTGCGGATAAAAGCCTCTATATTGTCTTCCACATCTTTAATTTTCTGTGGAGTAATGTTTCCTCTCCCCAGTCTATCACATAATGAAAATAGGGCTATTTCTTGAGCATTTATTTCTTTTAACATCCCTGGTATATCTGCAAAAGGTAATTTTTTTGCTACAAATAAAGTATGCATATGCCATCTTACTATAATTGATACCTTTTTTATAAATTCTTCATCACAATCAAATTCATTTAAAAACTGTACTGAAAGATTTTTCCCTACTTTATCATGGTCATAGGAAGTTATTCTGCCTTTCTTTAATTTAGTTGTTGGTCCTTTTCCTATATCATGCAAAAGTGCTGCCCACATAAATGCTTTTGGATTTTCACTGTTATCTTTTCTTTTAGCTGCCTCATCAACCACCATCATTGTATGATTCCAAACACTTCCTTCTGGATGATACACTGGGGATTGAGGTGTTTTTATTAAATCCCCTAACATTGTTAAAGGATAGGTATTTTCAAATATTCCAGTTTCTATTAAGCTATTAAAATACTCTGAAGGCTCTTTGTCCGACATTAAATGTCTATCAAATTCTTTAAATAATTCTTTTAAATTTTCCATTAAAGCTTTCACCTTCTTTTATAATTTTTTACTTATCTGTACTTTTAGAAAATACCTATAGTAAACTTATTTTCTCCAAAACTCAGCGAGATTATTTTGTATATCTTTAACACTTCTAACAGTTATATTTGAATACCACTCTTTTGGAAAAATCATTTTATAGGCTGAATTCCCAAATCTTTCATCAATTAAAAGAATACTACCTCTATCATCTTCCGTTCTAATAACTCTTCCTGCTGCTTGCAACACCTTATTCATACCTGGATACATATAAGCATATTCATACCCAAAATTATTCTTCTCTTTAAAGTAATCCTTAATTATATCTCTTTCTAAACAAAGCTGTGGAAGACCTACACCTACGATTATCGCACCAATTAATCTATCACCTTTTAAATCTATACCTTCTGAAAACATACCACCAAGTACAGCAAAGGCTACTAAAGTTTCTTTATTATCTTCTTTAAAATTAAATAAGTATTTTTCTCTATTTTCTTCTATCATATTACTTTCTTGTATCATAGTATTAATTAACGGATATTCTTCACAAAATTTTTCATAAATTTTCGTCATATAACTATAAGAAGGTAAAAATACTATATAATTTCCTTTCTTAGCACTAATCATAGCCGCTATGTATTCTATAATAGATGTTAAACTACTTTCTCTATCTTTGTATTTTGTAGAAACTCTATCTGCAATTAAAAGCTTTCTTTTTTCTAATGAAAAAGGAGAAGGCAACCTTATTATATAATCACTATCTGATCCACCTAATATTTCTTTAAAATAACCTATAGGAGATAATGTAGCAGAAAATAAAACTACAGATTTACCTCTTTTCATACTTTCATTTAAGAGATAGGATGGATCTAAGCAGAATATCTTTATTCTTACATTACTACCCTGTTTCTCTACATAAGTTATAAATCTGTCATCGTACAGTTCAGATATTCTAATAAAAGCTAAGGAATTAAAATAGATTTCCAACAGCTGTTCATACCCCTCTAACTTATTATTTTTAGTAAGCCATTCTTCCGATTCAGATATAAGCCTTCTTAAAAGGGGATATACCTCTTCCATCTGACTTTTTTGAATATATACATTATGTTCTTGCTCTTCACATAGCTTTCTAAACTTTATCATACAGGAGTTTATTTTATCGAGAGCCTTAGCAATTTTAGGCTCCTTGCTCTTCATTATCTTCTTCACCTCTAAGAAGGGCTGTTTATCAAGTTCTGCAGAAAACATTTCCCTAGCTCTATCTACTAAGTTGTGTGCTTCATCAATAAGAAAAGTGTATTCTTCTTCGTTATCAAAAAACCTTCTTAAATATACTCGTGGATCAAATACATAATTATAATCACATATAATACAATCAGCCCATAAAGCTAGATCTAGCGAAAATTCAAAAGGGCATATACTAAATTGCTTTGAATATTTTACTACAACTTCTCTGTTTATAATATTCTCTTTGTTTAAAATTTCGCTTATAGCATTATTTACTCTGTCAAAATGACCTTTAGCAAATTCACAATCTTCAGGATTACAGGATGTTTTTTCCTTGAAACATATCTTATCTTTAGCTGTCAAAATTACTACTTTTAAACTCAAACCACCGGAAGCCATTTTGATTATTGCATCCTCTGCTACATTTCTAGTTATTGTTTTAGCAGTTAGATAAAATATTTTAGAAACAAACCCTTCTCCCATAGCCTTAATGGATGGGAATAATGTTGACATAGTTTTACCTATACCAGTAGAAGCTTGAGCAAAAATTTTTCTTCCCTCTTTTATTGTTCCATAAACTGCTACAGCTAACTCTCTTTGGCCTTTTCTATAACACTTAAATGGAAATGACATCTTTTTTATCGAAAAATTTCTTTTGATTTTCCAATCCTTCATAAAGCTTGCCCAAAAGTAATATCCATCTAATAAACTAAAGAAAAATATCTCTAATTCCTTCACATTAAAGTTTTTTCTTAAGCTTTTAGTTTCTTCACTATTTATATTATAATATGTTATTTGGACGTTTATATCCTCTAAATTATTTTGAATTGCATAAATATATCCATAACATTTGGCCTGTGCCCAGTGCAGATAATTATACTCTTCATCTACAAGTTCTAAAGGCTTTGTTAAACTCTTTATCTCATCTATAGTAATATCCAAGCCTTCTACTATAATTCCATCTGCACGACCTTCTATTATAAAATGAAAATTCTTATATTCTATATCATATTTTAAGATTACCTCCGCCATATACTCAATCTTCTTATTTGCTTCAAATTCTTCTAAGGGAATTTGCTTTTCCTTAGAAAATTTATTTTTATACTCCTTTTGAATCTTTTGATGAGCCTTTGTACCTTCCATCGCTCTACTGGTTCCTGTAAATCTGCTATCCAGATCTCCACTTTTTAAAACAAACTCTACTAAATTTCTTACGGATATCTTAATTTTATTATTTTCCACAAAATCAGCTCTTTTCTAAAATAAGAAATCAGGTGAACTTAAACTTAATATTAACCATCTACATCAAGTTAACCATAACTAGATGTTTTAATTAACATTTTATATAAGCTTATTTTATTTTTCAATATAAAATGTTAATAGAAGTTTTAATTTAAAAAGAATTTTGCCAGTTTACTTCCAAATCTTCTGAAATTTGTGGTAATATATAAGTATATTATATATTTAAGTAAAATATTCTAAAGTATCTATTAACTTTTTAAAAATAATTACGATAATGAGTTTGGAATAATATAAACTTTAATATAAATTTTAATTTAATTTACACATATATCCTAGGAGGTTACTCGCATGAATAAATCTAAAAAATTAGTTTTTGCTTTCTTTATATCTGCAGCTATCATGAATAGTAAATGCTTATTGCATAATAATGTACATGCCTCTGGATTATCACCAAATCCGCAAAGCAGCGCTTATAACAGCGATGAAAATATCTTCACTAAATATGGATACAAAGGTCAGTGTACTTGGTTCACATATGGAAGAGTGCTTGAGAAAATGGGGATTTCACTTCCTACAGAGTTTTATGGAAATGCAGTAGATTGGTGGTATGCTAATGCAAAAGATAAAACATACGACTATGGTTCAGACCCAAAACCTAATTCTATAGTTGTATGGGGTGGTGGAAATTACGGTTATGGCCATGTAGGTTTTGTTGAGAATGTAGAAGGAAATACTATTTATTTTAATGAGGGAAATTTTAGTGTCAGGGGAGCTTATGATGGTAAAATTAAAGCAGTTTCCACTGAAGAAATAAAGAATAGAGGAAATCTATATTTAAAAGGATATATTTATATTACTGATAAAAATTCTGAGACCGATAATTCAAAATCACCAAATAATAGTGGACAAACATCTTCTGTTGCTGAAAAGATAATCGATACTGGATATGTGAATATTTCAACCTCTAGTTCTTCACTTAATGTTAGAAGATCTGGAAATACCTCTTCCAGTGTTATAGGTTCTCTGAAAAAAGGTGCATCTGTCAATATAGTTGGTAAATTTGGTGATTGGTATAAAATTCAGTACAATTCCTCCTATGGATATGTAAGTTCAAAATACATAAGTGTGAAAAGTGCAAGTGTAAGTACTCCTCCTGCACAAACACTAAGTACAGCTACCACATCTGCTTCGAAATCTGGGATTATAAGTTTACATGATAAATCTTCTTATTTAAACTTAAGGAGTAATCCTGGTGGCCAAGTGCTAACAACTTTAAGTAATGGTACTAAGATAGAAATTTTAGGTTCTGATGGAAGCTGGTATAAAATAAACACAAACGGTATCGTAGGCTACGTTCTTTCTGCATATATAAATAACTATGAAGCTACAAAGACCAGCACTGAGAATATTACTCCCCCTCAAAACACCTCTGTATCTGAAGGTAAAGTTGGTACTGTAGTTCTTAGCGATACATCTTCTACATTAAATTTAAGAAATTCACCCTGGACTGGCCGAGTACTTTCAACCCTTTCCTATGGAAGCAAAGTTGAAATTTTAGGAAATAACGGCCGTTGGTATAAGGTTAAATTTGGTTCTGAAATCGGATATGTTCATTCAGACTATGTAAAACTATAGTTATGAAGTAGAAAATTATAATAATTTTATTTTATAAAATTATTATAATTTTTGATTAAAAACTACAAAAGAGAAAAATACTACAGAAGAAAAGTATATTTTGTAGGAGGATTATAGTATGAAAAAATTTGTTTGTACAGTATGCGGTTATATTCACGAAGGAGAACAACCGCCAGAACAATGTCCTATTTGTAAAGCTGACGCAAGTAAATTTAAAGAATTAGAGGATGGTCTTGCATGGGCAGATGAACATAGAATCGGTGTCGCAAACGATGTTGATGCTGAAGTGGTAGCAGATTTAAGAGCAAACTTTATGGGTGAATGTACAGAAGTTGGCATGTACCTTGCCATGTCAAGACAGGCAGATAGGGAAGGTTTTCCTGAGGTTGCTGAAGCTTATAAGAGAATAGCTTTTGAGGAAGCTGAACATGCAGCTAAGTTTGCAGAACTCTTAGGAGAATTGGTAAAACCTAATACTAAAGAAAACTTAAAGGCACGAGTTGAGGCAGAGTATGGGGCTTGCGAAGGAAAGAAAAAACTTGCAACCCTTGCGAAACAAAAAAATCTTGATGCTGTTCACGATACAGTACATGAAATGTGTAAAGATGAGGCAAGACACGGAAGAGCCTTCAAAGGTCTTTTAGACAGATACTTTCATATGTAAATTATTAAGGGTTCCTTATATTAATCTTTAAGGAACCCTTTTTATAATTAAATTATTCATTTCTAAAAGTTATACAATTAGCTTCTGTATAGATATTTACATTTTCACCACTAACCTGTATAGAGTCAGCATGACAAATATTATCCGCGTTATAAGTACAAGTACCTACATTACATGTAATCGCTCTACAATCACTACCCTGTTGATTAACATTATTTGTGAGATCACTATAGAGTGTAGAATCTAAAAAAGAACCACAAGAAGTCTGACTATCTTTTCTTGCACTTTTTCCCCCAACATTTATAACATTAGCGTAACATATTCTTTCGTTATTATGTGAACAATTTGTAACGGAACAATTAATTCTTGCCATTATATCTCCTCCTTAATATATCTATTAAGAAGTTTAACCAATAAGAAACTAAAATATTTATCCAATTCTTCTCATTCCATTACTGTCAAAAACCTTTTTTAAATGATTTTCTGTTTGAAATACAGTAAAATATAATACTGGAATAAAACCTATTAATGGGACTAAATAACCTTTAAAAGTTAAAAAAGTATATCCTATTTTACCTAATATTAATAATATGATTCCAGCGATTATATACTGATTTGTAGAATGTCTATTTCCCTCATACCATGTATCTTCATTTTTCATTGACATATCTGTGCGATAACCATACCAAGAATTAATCTTCTTTGGTCTTACTATTTTTGGTATTAACCCAAAACCTAATGTTACTAGACCAAAAATCAACGAATTTAACATAACGCTAACATCCTTTCCTAAAACACATTACTTATCAAATAATCATGTCATTATAATAAAACAAATTTGAAAAAAAAACTAGCCTATTTGTCATAATTGTTTTTCCCATTTTATGCATAAAAAAGCACATTAGGCTATAGATAAAATACACCCTAATGTACTTTTACTTCACAGTTTAAATTTATGTAGGCCCTCTGCTAAAATATCTGCTGTATTTTTAAGTTCTTCAGCAGAAGCAGATAGCTCCTGGGTAGCTGAACTTTGCTCTTCAATAGCTGCAGCTATTTCTTGTGAAGAAGTTGCTATAGTTTCTGATGATTGTGCTATTAATCTTGATTTCTCTAAAATTCTATTTTTTTCTTCTACAGAGTTACCAAGTGCTTCATAAACATTATCAACCTGTGGCAATATAGCCTCTATTTGAGCTAATATATCTCTAAAGGATTCCACTGTACCATTAACAGATTTTATCTGGTTTTGCATCTTATTTGATACTTCTTTTGTCATCTTAGAAACATCTTCTGTATTACTGGTAACAGTATCAATAATATTATTTATACTTTTTGAAGATTCCAGAACTTGTTCCGCAAGCTTTCTTATTTCTTCTGCTACAACTGAAAAACCTCTTCCTGATTCACCTGCTCGTGCTGCTTCAATAGCTGCATTCAAGGCAAGAAGATTTGTTTGCTCCGCTACAGCATTAATTACATCTGTTATTTCTGATATCTTACTTACATTTTCATTTAGAGAAGTGATTCTTTTTTCTGTATCTACAAATTCTCTTCTTATTTCATCTATTGATTTTGTAAGCTGCTCTAATTCTAAGGATCCATTATCTGCAGAGTCCTTGATTTTTTCAGTTCTTTTAGATACATTTCTGAGCTTATCATCTATTATGTCTAGAGATTTTGCAAAATGTTCTAGTGAATCCGTCATATTTTCTATATGTTCACTCTGATTTGTGGTAGAATTACTTACTTCTGCTATCGAACTTGTAACTTCTTCACTTGATGCTGATACTTCCTCGCTAGAAGCTGAAAGATTTGAAGACATTCTATCTAAATTTTCTACTGACCCCCTTATCTTTGCCATAATTTCTCGCACTTGTTCTACTACAAAACCCAATGTAGTCATAAGTTGTCCTATCTCGTCAGTGGATTTAGCATGAAAGTTTACAGTAAAATCTCCACTAGCAAGATTCTCCATTTTATGTTGTATAGCTTTTAACGGTTTTGAAATATTAACTGATATTATTGATCCTATAGTTATAGATAGCACGAGGATTAATAATGATATAATAATTAATAATTTATAGCCTTTTTCGGTAATTTCTTTCATAGTATCTAATGACAATCCAACAGAAACAGCTCCTACTATTCTGCCATTTTCCTTAATAGGAGCAGATACATTATAAACATTCTCACCTGTAGGTCTTACAAACATAAATCCATCTATTTGACCTTCATCAAGAACTTTAGCAAACTTGCTTCTGTCTGAACTTTTACCTAACATACTGTCATCATCATGAGCTATTATCTTGCAACTATTGTCTATTACGGAAGCATATGATATTCCTTTGCCATTTTTCTTTATATCTTTAAGTTCTTTAGTTATTTTATCTAAATCCTTCTCTATAGTAAAATCACTTAAATCTAGACTTATTGCTGATATAATGGTTGCACCATCACCTGCCATTTGATTTCGACCTACTTGTATCATCTGATATATTGATAATGCCGTTATCGATAAAATACACAAAAGAGTTATTGAAATAAATCCAACATTGATTCTTTTTCTTACCGTATTAAAAACCATAGTTTACCCCCTTCATATTTGTTATAAATTATCATTATATCACATTTATATAATTTTTTCCTATAAAACTTACTAATACTTACATTAACAGCTTATAAACATATATTCAATTAAATCATACCACCGTCTACTGTGATTACTTGGCCTGTTATGTATTTTGAAGCTTCACTAGCTAAGAAAACAACTGTTTTACCTATATCTTCTCCCTCTCCAAATCTGCCTATAGGTATTTCCTCTTCCAGTTCCTTCTTCTCATCAACACTCAAACAATTATTCATTTCTGTATCTATAACCCCTGGTGCCACAGCATTAATTCTTATGTTTGCAGGTGCCATTTCTTTTGCTAATGCTTTTGTAAACAAGTTCACTGCACCTTTTGTAGCTGAATATACAGCCTCACAGGATGCACCTACATTTCCCCACATAGAAGATATATTGATTATAGTTCCACTTTTTTGTGAAACCATATATTTAAGAGCATTATGAGAACCATTTATCACTCCTTTTAGATTTATATCAATTATGTTATCCCATTCCTTCTCATTCATATCAATAAATAGTCCTATTTTAGATATTCCAGCATTATTAACTAATATATCAATTTTACCAAATTTTTCTATAGCCTTGTCTATAAGAAACTTTGCCTCATCATAAATACTAACGTCACCTTTAACTAAGATTCCAAAGCTATCTAATGACTTTATAATTTCCAAAGTATTTTTTGCCGCTTCTTCATTGTTTTTATAATTTACAATTATGCTAGCACCAGCCTTAGCTAATTCTATTGCAATACTTCTTCCTATTCCTCTTGAGGCTCCCGTAATCACTGCTACCTTTCCACTTAAACTTTTCATCTAAATGTAATCACTCCTTATCAACCCAATTTAAGTTTCACTTAATATTTTATTACTTTTTATGCTAAACCACAACATATCTTTACAAAACATAGAAACTCTACCCAAGTTATTTGTACGAATTTGCTTAACTTAAGTAGAGTTTTACTTTTAAACTATTATATTAATTTATTCGGTGGCTAATTGCTCAGTTGCACAATTTCCCTCTAAATATTCTGTATCCTGTTCTCTTATTTTAAATTCACTTACAAGCATTATCAAAGTATCCGCACCTTCTGCATTCTCAGCAGACTTACCTGTTATACGTTCATTTTCTTCACTTATCTCACCTATGTTACCTGAAATATCTATGGAAGCCTCAGTGCAACTACTTACAGATGAACTCAGAGTCCTCATATTCTCTGATATATCTTCTACGGACATATATATTTTTGTAGATAGCTCTGAAAATCTTTGAATAACTTGTTGAAAAATTTCCCCATCGCCTTTGTAATCTTCGCTTATTTTTATAACTTTTTCATAATCCTTAATAACTTCATTCTCCATAACCTTCAGTATAAATTCTGCTGAATCTGCAAGTTCTCCCACCGCTGCAAAAACACCTTTAATATTATTTTGTATATCTGTAACAGCCAAAGCTGACTGTTCTGCCAAATTCCTAACTTCCTTAGCCACTACTGAGAAGCCTCTTCCCTGCTCTCCTGCTTTAGCCGCTTCTATAGTAGCATTCAAAGATAAAATCTTTGTTTTCTTTGCTATATCCCTTATATTTTCTGCAATAATAGAAATCTTTTTAACTACTTTAGCATCTTGTAACGCCTTATTAACCTTACTTCTAGACATTGAATAAGCCTCTTTTATTCTCAATCTAGATTCTTCCGTTTCTTCTTTTATTAAAGCAGCTTTATCTTTTATCTTATTTGCAAGTTCAAGTCCTTGGTTTGCTTCTTCAACTGTATTGTTTATTTCCTCTCTAACAATCATAGATTGCGAAGTTACTTCTTGTATAGTCGCCGAAGATTCCTGCATACTTGAAGAAATTTCTTCTGATGTTTCAGAAACGCTTTGAACTCTTTTATGTACATCTATTAGCATATTATTTATATCATTTGTCGAACTAAGTGTATTTTTACTTTCTTCTTTTACATAATAAATTATTTTTTCCACACTATCAATTGCAGAATTTAAAGCAGCAGCAGTTTGCCCAAACTCATCTTTTCTTTTAATTTCAATTCTGTGAGATAAGTTACATTCTGAAAGCCTTTGTGCATATTTCTTAATTTCAAGTAATGGATTTTTTATGGATTTAGATATTGCAAATGCTACAACCATGCCTACTAAAATAAATATTATAGTAATAACTGCTGCTTCATATTTAAGACTATTTGCTGCACTAAATATCTCACTTTTAGGTATAGTTAAAGCTAAATACCAATTCATATTTGGCACAGGTGCATAGGACATAAACATTTCTATGTTGCTTTGTGTATAGTATCCTGATCCAACTTCTCCTTTAACCATTTTACTCTCCAAATCTGCTAATGGTTTAATAGATGAATCTTTCTCCACATTTTTAAAAGTATTATCTTTATTTAAAACTAATTTCAAATCCTTATGGGCAACCTTTGTCCCATCCTTTCTTATTATAAAGCAAAACCCGTCATTACCTACCTTTGTTCTCTGAACTATCTCATTGAGCTTTGCCATAGACATATTAGAAAGCAGGACCCCTATAACTTCATCATCCTTATCCTTTATAGGCACTGCAATAGCTATAATTTGCTGTCCATCTACGTTAGTTATAGGATCAGATATAGATGGTATTCCCAATAAAGCTTTTCTTAAATATTTAACATCCTCAGTTTCGCTTGAAAGGTCTATTTGTGACTTTGCACCGCTAGGCAAATGTATTATTCCATTTAATTCTACAATATTTAAGCTTTCATATCCTAAACTTTTACCCTGTGATATAAGTACTGGCATTTGGGTTTGAGTTTCCATAGACTGAATTTCAGGTCTTGCAGCTATTTCATTCATTGCTTTTATGTCTTGTTCTAAGGTTGAGTTTATAAGCTTAGATGCCTCCATTGCTCTAGATTGAAGAGATGAACTAATGGTATCTTCTAAAGCTTTATAAGAATTAATGTAAGAGACAGCCCCCAAAACCCCACATACAACTATTAATAGTAATGTTATCTGAAGCATTATTTTTATTCCTACACTATTTATAAAATTCAAATTTATACTTTTTAGAAAGCTTAATCTATTTTCTTTTTTTATACAATTTGTAATCCTTTTGAAATAATCTTTTACTAAAAAAGTGTTTAAAATTTTCTTCATATCTGCTCCCCCTAAGATAGGATATTACTTCTAGTTTCAATAAACATTGTAACATCATATTCCCTATTTGATATTAAATATTGTATGTTTTAACCAATGCTTAACCAACATTTAACATTAGCCAAGTTATATTAAAATGTATTTATTATGTTTTTTTATAAATACTATTTAGTATATATTATTCGGAGAAAGGATGTTCCCAATATGCTTGAGTTTAAACCTTTAACTATTAAAGATAAAGATATGTTTGATAAATATTTAAAGCCATATGTTTATGAAACTTGTGAGTATTCCTTTACAAACCTTTTTATATGGAGAAAAGCCTTAGATATACAATATGCTCTTTATAATGATGTAATGATTGTTATGAAAATGGACTTTAACGGAAATTTTCATTTTATGCAGCCTATTGGTTATAAAAAAGAAAACTTAAAAGAACTCACAGATTTTTTAATTGCACAGAAAAAACAATTAGAGATAAAATATCTTTTTAAGGATGCAGAAGAGATGTTTATTAAAGATATATTAGATACTTATAGCGATACTAATTTTACTATAGAAGAAGATAGAGATAACTTTGATTATATATATGAAAGCAATGCACTTGCAACTTTATCTGGTAAAAAACTTCATAAAAAGAAAAATCATTATAATTATTTTATAAAAAACTATCAATATGAAACTGCTCCAATAACCTCTGAGCTAATCCAGCCTTGTATAAGGGCAGCTCGAGAATGGTGCCATAAAAATATATGTAAGGGCTACTTGCTTTATGAGCTAAAATCCATAGAAGAAATGCTTAAAAATAGCTCAAACCTAGATTTCACAGGCATGGTGGTATATGTAAATGATAAAATTTCAGCTTTTACCATAGGAGAGAAGGTAAATGAGAGCATGGCTATAATCCATATAGAAAAGGCTGATACTGATATTAGAGGGCTATCTAACTTTATAAATAAAACCTTCGTGGAAACCTGCTATAAAGATGTTCCTTATATAAATCGAGAACAAGACCTTGGCCTTGAAGGTTTAAGACACGCAAAGTCATCTTATATGCCTGTAAGGTTTGCAAAAAAGTTTATTGTAAACACTTAATTAAAAGTTTAAGGAGATGATTTTTATACTTGTTAGTAAATCAATAAAAAATCTAGTAATTATTAATTTAAGCTTCCTTGCTATAATACTTTTTGGTAAAATGTTTTACATTCATAAATTGATAAAAATATTGTCTAAATCTTTTTTAATTCCTTTTCTAATATCATTATTTTTATATTATATAGGAAAGCCTTTAAATGATATTTTTATAAAAAAAGGTTTAAAACCTGGAATTTCTGCATTACTAACCTTAACCATAACTACTTTTATTATTTCAGGTGTATTGTCATATTTTTGGAGTTACATGATACAACAATTTAATGAGTTAACAAAACAATTTAGTAATATTATGATAAACAACAATTCACTGAATGGAATTGCCTCAAAAATAGATAAATACATAAATATTAGTCTTCTATATAACAGCTTATATAAGAGATTAACTAATATTGCTCAGAACTACATACAAAATATTGAAAGTGATTTTTTATCTTTTATTAATTATATAATGGATACATTCTCTAAAGTTTTTTTAATACTTGTAATATTATTCTACTTATTTAAAGATGGTCACAAATTTAAGATTAGTGTTTTATCCCTGCTTTCATATAAGTATAAGGAAATCTTATCCAAAATACTTTCTGAAAGCAATACTGCTTTAAGTTCATATGTTAACGGTCAAGCTAAAGTAGCCCTTGCCTTATCAGTTATGATATTTATAGGATACAAAATAATAGGAATTCCTAATGCCTTATTATTATCATCAATTACTTTTGTTTTGGCTTTTATACCTTTTATAGGCTTTTTTATATCAATGATTTTTCCTACTGCTATAGCTCTAAGCATGGGGGTTTCTATGATAATAAAATTAGCAATTACATTTGCTATAGTTCAAACTCTAAAAGGTAGAGTTGTCGTCCCTGCAATTATGGCAAGCTCAATGAAAATTCACCCTTTAACAGATATATTCTTAGTTATTGGCGCAATCGCCTTAGGAGGACCTATCAGTGCCTTTTGTATAGTTCCTATTTATGCGATTATTAAAGTTCTAATTATAAATTTGCATGAGTATAGATTAAAGAAATTTCAGTGAAGATGAAGTGAAACTTGAATCAGATGAGGTTTCAATCCCCATCTGATTCTTAGTTGAACGAATCCAGGGGCGTAGCCGCTCTTTACTCACTCTTTGAGAAGAGGAAGTATTAGAGCAGGTAGCCATCGGATAAATAAAGCTATGGTACTATAGTTTTTTAGCGAAAAACCCTATAGTATCATAGCTAAAATTCAATCTATTTTGCTAATTCATATATGTTTATAATATCTTTCTTATCTAGTTTTACAAGACCTCCAATAGTTTTAGTATCTGAAGCTGTACATTTATCTGCCATCTCTTCAAATCTATCTCTAGAAATATTTGCTTCTTCTAAAGTTACAGGAAGGCCTGCCTTTCTAAAGAATTCTATCATTCTGTTAATTCCTTCTAAGGCTATTACTTCAGATGATTCAAAAGATAAATCAACATCCCACACTCTTACTGCAAATTGTACAAATTTATTAATATTATGTTTATATACATATTTCATCCATGCTGGAAAAACAATGGATAATCCTGCACCATGAGCTATATCATATATAGCACTTAACTCATGTTCTATTTTATGTGATGCCCAATCTCCTATTCTCCCTGTGCTTAGTAAATCATTGTGAGCTATAGTTCCTGTCCACATGATTTCTGCCCTTGCATCATAGTTTTCCGGTTGTTCTAAAACTACTGGAAGGTTATTTATTATTGTCTTTAATGCTGCTTCACATAATCTATCTGTAAGATCTACATGATCAACATTAGTGAAATATCTCTCCATTATATGTGCCATAATATCTGCTGCGCCGCTAGCAGTTTGGTAATGTGGTAACGTATATGTTAATACTGGATTTAAAATAGAAAATTGAGGTCTAATAAATTCTGAATGTAATCCCTTCTTATACCATCCATCCTCATTTGTTATAACAGCACTATCACTAGCTTCTGTACCCGTTGCAGGTATAGTTAAGACAACTCCAATAGGCAATGCCTCTTTAACAACGGCCTTTCCTTCGTTAAAATCCCATACATCTCCATCATAAGGCACTCCTACAGCAATTGCTTTGGCTGTATCAGCAGCGCTACCGCCACCAACAGCTAAAATAAACTTTATACCATTATCACAGCATAGCTTTATACCTTCTCGAACGAGACTTAATCTTGGATTAGGTCTAACTCCCGAAAGCTCTACAAAACCAATACCATTTTCAGTTAACGACTTTACAACTCTATCATAAAGACCACTTTTTTTTATACTTCCTCCACCATAACAAAGAAGAATTTTATCAGCATACTGCTTAACCTCATTGCCAACAAGGTTCTCAGTATCTTTACCAAATATAATTTTAGTTGCATTTCTAAATGTAAAATTATTCATAGTGTCACTCCTTTTAAATTCACATAAAATTAGCATCATCAATTTTAACTTAATATATCATATTAAGTTTTATTTTACAATTCATTAGTATAGTATTCTTAGACAAAAATTGTCTAAAATTGAAAATAAATGGATTTACAATATATCGATAATGCTATATGATTAAATTATGAAGTGGAAACTTGAATCAGGTGGGGTTTCGTCTACGACCCGGGGCTTTGCCCGTTAAATGCCATTTAGGCATTTAACCCCCATCTGATTCTTAGTTGAACGAATCCAGGGACGTAGCCGTCCTTTACTCCCTCTTTGATAAGAGGGAGTATTAGAGCGGGTAGTCATCGGATAAATGCTGTCGAATGAGGGGATTAGAAGTGGAAAACTGTTTAAATAATATAGATACATACTATAAGGATATAGAGGAATATAAAATTGATATTAATAATACTATTGAACATATAATTTCTAAAAATGAAAGATTAGTATTTGCCATTGTTGCTGAAAAGGCAGGAGTAACTCGCTTTGTTGTAAGGCAGTATCCTGAACTCAGAAATTACATACTGCAAAGAATGGTATACTATAAAGAAATAAATATTATAAATAAAAAAATAGACAGAGCAGTTAACAGCTTATTAAAAGCTAACAAAAGTATAACTTTTATATCAATAATAAATAAATGTAAATTTAACTCAGATGCTGTTTATCAAAATCAATACATAAAGGATAGAATTCGAACTTTATTGATTGAAAATAATCACCGAAAAATCACCATCTAAAAAATTTAAACATGCGGATAATTACATTAAGTGGAGTATACCGAAATAACGGCATAGATTTACTAAAATCAAATCTATGCCGTTATTTCAACCATATTACATTACTTTCTACAACCTTCTTGTACTAAATAATTCATCTACAACTTTTTGAGCAAATTCACTTACTTCTACTCTATCGTCTTCATTTCCCTCGTATATTAATGGAAGATCATGATTTCTACAAAGTCTATTTATAACTTTAACATTTAATATTAAAGAATTATGTGCACTGCTTCTCTGTTTATCAAGTTTTTGAATATATTCTCTATATTCATCACCTTCTTTACTATACTTTCCAACCATAACTCCAATCTCTAATACATTTACCCTTCTCATATAATCAGAAGCAGACTCTATCAATTCCTCCATCATATCTAAACATTTGGAATCCTCAGTTTCAGAAATAACTTTGATAAATTCATTGATTTTTTCTCTAAACATAATATAACCCCCAACTCTTCAATTCCCAATTTTTATACAATAACATTTTAACACAATTATGATACCTTTACAAATTATTCCACATATTCAACTTATTTTATAATAAAACAATCCCCATCTCGATTTATTCTCGAGATAGGGATTGTTTTCCTATATTAATAATCTTAAGAACTAAACTTGCTTATAGTTAATAAAATTAAGCTTACCAAAAAAGTTATTACTGAAAGAATTACTGCTACAATTAAAAAACCTGTAATTAAAATGTTATATGTCATTATGTTAAAAGCTAATACATATTTTGATAAACCGGATATATTTAACAATAATATTATTAAAAATATTATCCCTAACCCTCTAGATGCTCCTTTTATATCTGCAGAACTTAAAGATATATGAGAAGATATACATATTGCCATAAATAAAAATAAGTAAAAGTATGGATTTCCAAAATTACTGAATGAAAATATACTTTTTATTAACCCCTCATAAGAATTAATTATTCCTTGAATTGTAGCCTTATTCAACTCCGTAATCTGCAAACTTCTTGTTAGTATACTAATAAATCTATCATAAGCTTGAGGTATTATAAAACGCATTAACGTAATTATAGAAATAACTCCTCCAAATATTGGTGCCACGCCTATAAAGAAATTTCCTATCTGTTGATAAATACTATGCTGATTATAGCTATGTTGTACATATCCCATTACTCCATTTCCATCTGGTTTTTGAAGTAATTTTATTTTGGCAATCCTATGACCGAATAATAAAGCAAAGATGGCATGACTCAATTCATGGATAGGAACACCTATAGTTCCGGTAACCATTACTGCTTTACTGCCAAAACTTCTTTGTAAATTTCTTATTGAATATGATCTTAGCATACCAAGAAGCAGTCCTATTAATATAATAACACCTAGTAAATAAAATGTTTCAATAAAACTTCTAATAAATAACTCAATAAAAAAATTCATATATTTCATAACCTTATTTGTGGTCTACAACAACTTTGCTAATAAAAACATTGTCTTCATACCAAGTGAAGTGAACTTCTCTTCGTATTCTGTGACAACATTTCCTTGGAAATCGCTATTATGTAAATCATAACTTAAGTACTCTATACTAAAACCGTTCTCTTTAAAATAAGTCTGTGAATCTTCAAACAACTCCACGTTATCTGTCTTAAACCATATTTCACAGCCAGGTTTTATAAATTTTTTGTACTCTGTCAAAAATTTTGTATGAGTAAGTCTTCTTTTATTATGTCTCTCTTTAGGCCATGGATTACAAAAGTTTATGTATATTCTACTAATCTCATCCTTATCAAATACTTCACTAATACCAGCTATATTCATAGGAATAACTCTTGCATTTTCCAATTCAGCTTCAATCAACTTTTTCAATGCATATATTATTACTTCATCCTTAAGATCTACACCTATATAATTTATGCCTGGATTTTGCTGTGCATGGGTAGATATAAATTTACCTCTTCCACAACCTAATTCCAAATATATATCATTGTCATTTTTAAATTCCTCATGCCACTTTCCTTTATGTTCCTGTGGTTTTACTATTGTTAAAGAACTCGCTTCCATTTCAGGTCTAGCCCACCACTTTTTTCTTAATCTCATCAGTTTCCTCCTAATTTACTAAGTTAAATTTAAATCATTAGCATATTTTCTACAAAATAATTATGCATTCTTCTATTAATATTGTCAATTGTATAAGCATGGAATTGTTTAATTAAAGAAAAACTATTGAAGCAAGATCTTAATTCAGATGGGGATTCTTTTACCCCATCTGAATTTTAGAGCTGCGAATGCATGGCTTACTTGGCGTAAGTCTCCCACTTTAAGAAGTGGGAGACTTACGCCAAGTTAGTCAGGTGCAAATTAAAATGGTAGTTAACTCACAAGCTAACTACCCTCTTTTGACTAAATTATAAAATTGGCCATCCCCATAAACATACTATATAAAAAGCTAGATGGAATTCCCACTATATAACTTGCTAATGGAGTTGCTATAAAAAGAAGAAGTATAATAAGTTGGTATCTGTATACAGCCTCCGATATTTTATAATATGCTGATGGAAATAAATCTCTTAGAACGTGAAATCCATCAAGTCCTGGCATCGGAAGCAAGTTAAATATAAAAAGCATACAATTTATACTGATTATAGCTGACAATATACTTGCAAGTATGGCATAAAGCGTAGGCATTCCACTTAAGGCTGTCAATCCAAACCTAGCCAAAAGTGCCATAAGTATAGCACCTAAAAAGGCTACTATTAGATTCGCAATTGGTCCTGCAATTGATACCTTTAAATCATCCTTGTATCTATTTTTGAAAGCACTAGGATTAGTTTCTACTGGCTTTGCCCACCCAAATCCTATTATCATTATCATTATAAAACCTAAAAGATCTATATGGACAAATGGATTTAACGTAAGCCTTCCTTGAAACTTTGGTGTTTTATCACCAAGTTTATCAGCTACTATTGCATGGGCATATTCATGAAAAGTAAGCCCTATTAGTATAGCCGGTATTACAAGAATTTTTCCCAATAACCAATTATTCAAATAAAATCATCCCTTCTCTTTGCTAACATTTTCAAATTAAAAGTATCTCAATTATAACAGAAGTTACTTTAATTCTCAATCAATATACTTAGACTAGATCTGTATTAACTTTACTTTAAGATTAGAATACTTAGAAAGGATTGGTGATAGACTTTATCACCAATCCTTTCAATTAATTTAGTTGAGTTTTCACCATTTTTCCATCACTTATAGATATAATACCACCACTATATATCTGTACAAAAGTTCCTTGATAAGTGTACTCTTTTCCGCTGCCAAACTCTCTTACAATTCCTTTAAGATTATCATTCACATAAATCTTGCCTTGTTCATTTATAAATATATCGCTTTTATTTACAGAACCCCTTAAATCCACAACTTGAAACTTACTTCCTTCATCTTTTACATTTCCATAATAAATTTTAGAAACTAAGTCATTTTCTGTATCTCCGATATATGCAACATCGTTATCATCTACGCCTAATAAAGATGGAGTCTTGATACTCTCTATGGTTATAGGTTCATCACTTCCTGTTGCATATATTTTGTGATAAGTCAAATCTTCATATAAAAGATTATCCTCATGAGGGACAACCTTTATTTTACCTATCATGTAAGAACCCTTAGTATCAACTTTTTTCATTTCTTTCATTATGTTAATCCAATAAATACTACTTCTTTTCCCACTATTAGCAACTTTAACGTATATTATATTAGTTAAAGGAGATGCCTGTATGTCTTCAACCTCTGCCTTTTTGTCTGCCCAGTCTAACTCTTTTATATCTTCCTTCACAGACTTATCCACATCATAATAAGCTAATTTAAAGTTGGAGCTGCGATTTGAAGTTTCTTTTTCAGCTATAAGCATTCTATTTCTATCAGGAAGCCATTTATATAAGGATACCTTTACTCCTTCATCAAACTCTACATTTTTCTCTTCACCAGTTTTTACATTAACAACTTTTAGTATATCTTCATCATAATAAGCCAAATACCTAGCATCATAAGAAACGCTAACATGCTTTGCATTTTCCGGAACCTTTATTTCAGCATCCGGTTTCTTTACATCACTTTTTACTATTTTTTTAGTTTGTATAGATGTATTAGAAGTGAATAAATAATTATTCGCATAGAAAAGCCCAGCAAACTGTACGGCAAGGGATATCATTATCCATAAAAAAATTCTCATAAAAAGTTTCATTTCTCATTCCCCTTTAAATCCTCTAAATAATTATCTTCTGTGCTTTTAAGACATCTGAAAGAAAATAACAAGTCAAAGATGCGACGGATATTTTGTGTCGGACAAGGAGACAGGTTCAGCAAATAGCCGATTCTATCTAAGGGTTCTGCCGACGCAGTATGACGCAAAATAGACTAGCAGATTGACTAGTTGTTTTTTGAAGATGTCTAAGGCTTTACATAAACAATAGATGGTACTGATCGTTCTCCTAGGGGATCACAAGGATTATTTATTACTTCTCCTTCATAATACATAGTAGAAGATGAACCACCATCTAAATTTGTAGCATTAATAGCTCCATACTGAAGCATTATAGTCTGAACATCCTTTAAAGTAGCACCTACACTGCTTGTTTGCCTTCCATCTATGACTAAAAACAGAATAGCTCCATCTTTTCTTTGTCCTATAGCAGTTCTAGGAGCTATTCCCCATCCGCCATCACCTGATTTTATAGTTCCTCTACCATTTACAACTAATGCTGGTCCAAAGGAAATAGCTTCCGTGACGCCTTGTTCCTGCATCTCCTCTAAACTATGTTGTCCAACTAAAAGAACTCCTTCTTTAGTCATAGCCATTACTTCAATCTTAGCAGTTTCATCAGTTACATCATTATATACTACTTTTCCGTCAGTCATTAGTATTCCAACTGGCTTTCCTCCAGTACCCGTCCACTTACTGTCTCCTGAAGAACTATCTGTAAAACCACCACCATTAATAGCTGCTACTGCACCTTTATCCTTAGCTATCTGGCTAGTTAATTCTCCTTGTACACCAAGCTTTTTGGTTAATCCAACTTTTACTCTGCTAGGATCATGTATAATCAACATATATCCTTTGAACTTTCTTCCATCACTAATTTCTTCTCTTTCAATACTACTATCATGATTATTGTTAAATTTTATTTGTTGGTTGCTGTCCTGCTCAATTACTTCTACAGTATTTTCACTCAAAATATTATTTATTTCTTCATCAGATAAAAAAGTTTTAGCAATATACTGATGACTCAGAGTAGTCATAGCAGCACCTACTATTGTTCTTTTTACATTGTCAAAGGGTCCATGAAATATTATAAGTGGAGCAGTTACCCCAGTAAATATAATCTCAAATATTAAAAAACCTAAAACTATTTTCCAAAAGGATCTTATTTTCTTGCCTTCGGTTTTTCTTTTATTCATATGTTAAACCTTTCCTTTCTACAAACTCATCCCTCAATATTGTACAATAAATGCTATATTTTTTAAATAGAAATAATTATAAATACATAAAAAGTTCATCAATAAGCCTTATGGGCTTAATATAATTACTCCACAATTTAATCTTTATTAAACTTTTATCCAAATAAAAACACCAAAGGCGTTACGTCTCTAGTGTTTTTTATTAAAAACATATCGAATAAGTTTATTTGCATAATGCAATTATAATCTCTTGGAGGCTTCATATGCAAGTGGAGATCTTTCACATTCATCGTATTTTAAGGTAACTTGATAACATAATTGGCTCCCTTTCATTTTTTCGGAAGCATAACAAAGACCGTTAGATCTAGAATCAAGAAATGGTTGATCTATTTGCTCTGGATCTCCAATTAATATAAGTTTTGTACCAAATCCTACTCTAGTAATAATAGCTTTAACCTGTTTTGGTGTTAAATTTTGTGCCTCATCAATAACCACCCAGTTCTTGACTATAGATCTTCCTCTTAAATAGGCTACAGCTTCTGTAGTTATAATTCTTCTGTCAAATAACTCTCTAATTTTATCAGATAACTCTTTTTCATTTTTATATCGCTCTTTTTCGTCTGAATCTATTAATATTTCTAGATTGTCTAGTACAGGTCTCATAAATGGCGATATTTTTTCCTGCTCAGTTCCTGGCAAGAATCCTATCTCTTCATCCATAGTTACATTTGGCCTACATACAAGTACTCTCCTATACTGATCTGTTCCTTCTTCTATAATTTTATGCAGTCCAACAGCTAAAGAAAATAAAGTTTTCGCTGTTCCTGCCGGTCCTTTTATTATTACCAGTGGTGCTTTATCTGCACCTATAGCTAAAGACTCTAACATAAATTTTTGTCCTACATTTCTTGCGCTTATACCTAAAGGTGTACTATCTTTATAATATAATTGTACAATTTTTTCACCATCAAATCTGCCTAGGGCAGTTTGCTTAGGATTATTAAGTCCATGAATTATAACGAATTGATTTTTATAAAGTTCTGGAGTTAAATATTCATTTCTTTCTTCTGAATAATATGATATATCCTTTGACTCTATGGATTTATTTCGATAAAATTCTGATATTTTTTCTGAAGTAGCGTAAACATCCATTCTCCCTGTATATTGACTTTCATGTTCAGGTACGAATTTTTCATGAAAATCCTCTACATCTACATTGACTGTATCCGCTTTTATCCTTTCAAAAGTGTCCTTAGTAATAAGACAAACATCTTCTCCCTGTTCTTTGAGACCTTTACATACCTGTATTATTCTATTATCAGGCTTACCTTTATCCCAGGATGGAGGGATTTTAGTATCATAATGATTCATCTCAACTCTTAGGTTTCCCCCCCAGGAAGCTTTACCCCTTTGCTCAGTTTACCCTCACTTCTGAGCTTATCAATTACTCTTGCTGCATGCCTAGCATTAGCTCCAAGATCATTTTTATCTTTTTTGAAAGTATCTAGTTCCTCAAGTACAACTTCAGGTATGACTACATCATTGTCTCCAAAGGTAAAAATCGCTCCTGGTGAGTATAGAATAACATTGGTATCTAAAACATAGGTCCTCTTCAAAACCATTCCTCCCCTCTTCCATTACTATTATTATATTCACGAAATTTTATAAATGTATTAATTTTTAAAAATTGTATATGCTTTTTTAAATTATAAAGTACAACTTAAGCTATATGAAAGTGTTAGAGCAGATAGTCATCAAATAAAATAAAAAGGCTGAATCCTACTCATTGAGTTTAGATTCAACCTTTTGACATGTTCTATTTCAAACTTTCGTACACCTTATCTAAATTTTCTTTCATACTTTCTATGTAATCTTTTCCGTCTTCTTCACTTTCTGCAGTATATATTTTTTCAACCTTTGCATCCACCTCTTTAGCTAAAGTTTCAGAAACTTTAGGACTTGCCATTTCTTCCATAAAAACAGTTTTCACATCATTTTTTTTACAGTAGTCTACAAGCTCTTCCAATCTTTTAGCAGTTGGTTCACCCTCTGCAAATACATTTTCAACACTGTTTTGTTGTAAGCCAAAATCTCTACAGAAGTATGCAAAAGCAGCATGGCCAGTTATAAAATTTTTGCTGGAAGTTTGATCAAACTTTGTTTTATAATCATTTAAAATTACGTCTAATTTAGATGCAAATTCATTATAGTTTTTTTCATAATAATCTTTATTAGAAGGGTCTACTTTAACTAAAGCATCCTTTATATTTTTAGCTTCTATTTTTGCACCACTTAAACTTATCCACATGTGAGGGTCATACTGACCATGCTCCTTCACAGCATCCTCATCGCTGTTCTTTATAGGATTACCTCCTCTAGAAGCTTCAACTACTATCAAATTCTTATTATCTGCAGCTTTTATAGTTTTATCTACCCAATTCTCCATGCCAAGACCATTATATACAAAAATTTGTGCCTTGCTTATATTTTCTAAATCTTTAGGCTTTGGCTCAAAATCATGAGGTTCTGTTCCACTTGGTATCATTGTTTGAACATCAACCTTATCTTTACCAACTGCTTTTATAAATTGAGTCATAGCATTAAAACTTGCCACCACTTTTATTTTTCCGTTATTATCCGAACTATTATTTTCATTTACAGAAACACCAACATTTTTATCTCCACAAGCTACTAAAGTCATTAATAAAATTATAGATATTAATGATAAAATTACTTTTCTAAACATAATATTTTAATCCTCCTTAAAATTATCACCAATAGGTTATTGCAAATCATTCGCATTTAGATATATAATAGTACTATAATCCTTTTTTGTCAATCATAATTAGCAGTGACTATTGCTTTAAATAAATGTTAATAATATAATTTATCTGTTATTATTTACAATTTTTCTAAAATTATATATATTTGGAGGAAAATTTTTTTATGATTCAAATTAGAAATTTAATTTTCTCATATACTGGCAATACACCTTATATACTAGATAAGATAAACTTAAACATTATGGAAAGAAGTTACGTATCTATCCTTGGCGAAAACGGAAGTGCTAAAACTACTCTTGTCAAGCTTATATTAAATTTACTTAAACCTTTAAGTGGAATAATAACTCTAGATACTGAAAAAATTGGCTATGTACCTCAAAGAGTTGAGAATTTCAACTCACAATTTCCAATAACAGTTTCAGAAATGTTAAAATGTCATATGAAAGTACTAAAGCTAAAAAACTCAAGATCTATTCTCAATAGCCTTGAAGCTGTGGGTATGGAAAATTTTAAAAATACTCTTATAGGCGATATGTCTGGAGGACAACAGCAAAAGATATTTATTGCTCGTGCCTTGATGGGAAATCCAAAACTACTCATATTAGATGAGCCTTCTACAGGCATAGATATACAAAGTCAACAAGAAATATATAGTATAATTAAACATCTAAATCTACATCTAGGGATTACTGTTTTAGCTGTAGAGCATAATTTAAAAGCGGCATTGGATAATTCAACCCATATCTGCCTAATGGAGAATGGGTCTGCAACTTTGTATCCAATAGATGAATACAAAGAAATGTTATAATAATTAAAAACTTATTTTGGAGGATACTTAATGTTACAATATAGTTTTATTCAAAATGCAATTATCGCAGGAATATTTATTTCAATTTTGTGCCCTGCTGTAGGAGTGTTTCTTGTACTTAAAAGATATTCTATGATGGGAGATGCTTTGTCTCACGCATCTCTTGCTGGAGTTTCTCTTGGACTGATTCTTGGTTATAACCCAATAATATGTGCCTTTCTATTTACATCAGTTTGTGGACTTTTAATTGAACTCTTAAGGGATTACTATAAAAAATATGCAGAACTTATTCTTGTAATTGTTATGACTCTTGCTATAGGTATAGCTATTACATTGATAAGTACTGGCAGAACTAATGCCAATGTAAATTCTTATTTATTTGGCAGTATATTAACAGTATCTAAAAATGAACTTTATACCGTATTTGTATTGAGCATTATATCAGTTATAACACTTTCTCTACTTTATAATCAGCTGCTTTATATTACCTTTGATGAAAATGGTGCTAAAATCGCAGGCATAAAAGTTAGACTTATAAATTACCTTTTTGCTCTGCTTGTAGGTGCTACTATCTCCGTTTCCATAAGAATTATGGGCATCCTAGTTATATCATCAATGATAGCAATGCCAGTAGCAGCAGCGCTTCAATTAAGAAGAAGCTTTAAAGCAACTCTAATACTTTCTATTATATTTGGATTTATTGATATAATTGTTGGTTTATTTCTATCCTACTTTATAAACAGCGCTCCAGGAGGAACAATTGCACTAACCTCAGTTGCAGTGTTACTTATAGTATTATTAAGCAAAAAAATCTTTAAATGAACGAGAAAGATGGTATAAAAATAACCCTTTAGTTGATAATAATATATAATTTACTAACCAAAGGGTCATTTTTATTATAAACAATTAATTACAAATCATCTTTACACTATATAATCAGAAAATAGTTACCGGATAAATACTAAAATTTTTTCTCCATATCTATGCTTTGCTTTCTGGTGGTTATCAGACTCAAAGTTATTGCAACACATTATAGAACTAATTAATAAAAGAGAGGCTAAAATTTTTTTCATAATTTTCCTCCTTTTTTATTTAATTTTAAAGTTCATTATCCATTTATAGTTTATGTAATAATATAAATAATACTTTATGATTGTATTAGACATGATTCCATTAAAACTATTTTAAAGTTATATCTTCAATTTATTTAATCGAAAGCCTAAATAAACTTAAACCAATTTAGGGATACTCTCAATTAGAAACTATCCCTAAATTTAGGGTAAATATTAAAAAAAATTTTTTCAACATTTTTTTATATTTATTGCAATTTTAAAGATATATTGTTGATTTTTGATATGAGATAATTAGTTATTATTTTATCTCCACCAAATACATTAATGGTAACTTTATTGCTTCCTGTAACATCATTTATTGATCTAGCTCCACTTATATAAGAAGATTCAGATACTAGAACTAACGGCTTACCTCGTATTGCTGCCACAACGCTTCCACTTAATGAATCTGGAAAATTCTCGCCAGAAGCAACATATACCTTGTCCAAATTATTTTCATAAAAATGGCTATTGATCTTTTCTACTGTTTCGTATCTATCTTTTCCACCCAATCTTATAATACTCTTATCATCATATCCTGTGATTTCTTTAATTCTATTTTTAACACTTTCAGATACTGCAGCACTACCACCTACAATATATACTACAGATGGTTTCATATTTATAATATAACTTTCTACATCCTCGCTTAATTTACTTGAAGACGTCAATAAAACCGGCCATTGGCTATATCCAGCTTTAGGTGAAATACTTAAAGCATCAGCAAAAGCTGAATCATTAGATATTACGATAGGAGTTCCTTGTGACAAATTTAGATTTTCTGCAATTTTAACACTAGTTTCATTTCTATTTGTTCCACCAATTCTTATGATATTATTTTTTAAATATCCACTCTTTATAAAATAGTCTACATAAAACTGGCTAACTGCTCCTTCTCCGCCAAGAATATATATATTTCCATTCTTATTAAGCTTATTTAAGATATATTGTAATACAACTGTACTTCCTTCGCTTTCCACACTCTTATCCAAAAGTAATAGTGGAGCATTAAGCTTCTTGGCTAAGGTAACTCCCACTAACCCATCTGGGAAATCACTACCGCTAGCTATGATTACATTATCCAAATTGCTCCCAAAATTATTTTCTGCTATTAATTTAGAAGTTTCATATCTATCTTGTCCACCAAATCTTACAACTTCTTCAATCTTTGATGGTACACTGTTTATATCCGCTACCACTTTAAATGGAGTTGCTATAGGACTACTCCAGTAGCCTCTACTGTTTCTAGTTTCTAAAATAAAATAATAATTTCCTCCAGACATATTATTAAAAGCTATTATTTTTTCATTAGCTGATGTATTTTCAGAAATTTGAGTAATAAGTTTTCCTGATACATTATTACTTTGATTTATATCTCCACTATAAACCCTGATTCTATAGGCTGTTTGATATCCCCCACTTATAGTATCGTTAAACCCCCACTTAATATATAACTTACCATCATTCTTATTTATAGATTGTCTATATAATGGACTTTCTATAGTTGGTTGAGCCGAATTATTCTCTATAAAGTCACTGCCTATGCCATTAAACCTTCCAGGGATATAGTCGCTCATTATCTCTTCTTTTGATCTATAGTACTCCTTAACCTTTTGCCCAGTTCCATCATAATTTCCGGCAGTAGCTTCTATAGTATTAGCTCCTATTATATTACCATAATCATCGTAAACCCAGGATTGGAAGAACGCTACATGTGATGAACTATATAGAAGCAC
Organism: Clostridium magnum DSM 2767; assembly: GCF_001623875.1. Taxonomy (GTDB): domain Bacteria; phylum Bacillota; class Clostridia; order Clostridiales; family Clostridiaceae; genus Clostridium_AM; species Clostridium_AM magnum. Next base: position 198,310 of record NZ_LWAE01000004.1, read on the forward strand.
GTCCATATTTTTTAAATCATAAATAGATATAGGTGTTAAATATTTACCTAGAGTTCCAGTAGATTGTTTTTCTCCAGGAATTTTCAAAACACTTTGGACAAAGCCCGAACAATCTATTCCTGCTGTTCCTGCCTTGTATCCGCCAGTATAATTAATATTACCCGCCATGGCACCTTTATTTATAGCATCAAAAAAGTTACTCCATTGACTTGTTGATCTGGTGTCAATTCCATCTGACCCACCCCATGCATAGGGAATTCCAATTTGCTGTGAATTCGTCTCATTTTTTAACTGATCTGGTAGTTTTATATCACTTTGAACATTTCCATTTAAGCTTTTTACATAGCGCCATAGAGCATCTGTCATTTTATATGCTCTATCCTGTGCTTCTTGTCTCGAAATATATGATAACATAGGCGAAGCTGCATAAGCTTTGCTAGTTAAACAGCACATACTTATTGCAAGAGTTGACAAGAATAAGGTAATACTTTTTCGTCTATTCACCTCATTGCCCTCCTATAAATATTTAACCTGACTAACTTGGCGTAAGTCTCCCACTTTATATGAAACTCCTCTTCCTACCATCAGAGGAGTAAGCGATTCACATAAAATCATAGATTTTGGTTCTCTGCTTAAGTGGGAGTTCAACGCCAAGTAAGCCATGCATTCGCAGCTCTAAAATTCAGATGGGGTAAAAGAATACCCATCTGAATTAAGATCTTGCTTCAAATAATCCCTACGATAGTGACAGTTTAACCTATGTATATACCTAATTCAATGTAAGGTTTGTTCCTATATTAGTAAGTTTTATGAATTAAAACCTGAATTAGATAAAACTATTTAGGAGTTATACATTGGATTAGATTTTATATATTTGAGTAAATAAAAAAAACCTTAGCTATACAATTAATATAACTAAGGAATTTTTTAAAATGCTGCTGCCCTAAATCCTTTTCCTCGCACTTCAGTTGTATCCATAACTGACACTACTGCTGTACAATCTATATTCTCTATTAAGTTTTTCGCTCTTTCCAGCTCTCTAGGACTTAATATACAATAAATAACTTTCTTTCTATCTCCTGTATAAGCACCCTCACCATAAAGATAGGTTACTCCTCTGCCTAAGCTTTCTAGTATAGCTTGTTTTACTTTATCACATTCTCCAGTTACTATAAAGACTACTTTTTCCTTGTCAAACCCTTGTATAAACTTATCAACTATCGTAGCATTCATATACATTGCAATTAAAGTATAAACAGCTACTTCTAAACTTCCCATAAACATTCCCATTGCAACTATTACTACATTGATCATAAAGGCTATTCTTCCTATAGATATACCATACTTCTTTTTAACTACTACAGCTATAATATCTGTGCCACCCTGTGATGCTCTACTTTTAAATATTATTCCTGCACCTAAACCTGTTAGTAATCCTCCACATAATGAAGCAATTAATGAATCTGGTATATAGTATAGATTATAAAGATTTCTTGTAAATATCAATGATAGTGACATAGCTGTCATTCCTATAAAACTGAAAACTCCAAATTCTTTATCAATGGCTTTAATCCCTATTAAAAATATAGGAATATTAATAAGAATTACAAAGTAACCAGACTGTATTCCTGTTAGATATTGAAAAATTATTGCTACACCAGCTACTCCGCCACTAAGAAGCTTATGAGGTACAATAAATAAGTTAACTCCAATAGAATATATCAAACTACCTATTATAACTGTTAATAATCTTAATACTTTTTCTTTTTTAATAAACATATATTCATATGCCTCCTCAAAATCCTTCTTATCAACAAAATATCTTATATACAACAACATCTGATTAGCTCTGCTTATTAGAACTATTATGTACTATATAAATTTTATTACAGCTTTGAATATGTGTCAAAGGACTTGTGATTGGATTAATCCAAATATTAATCCAATTGCAAGTCCATTAGCTTATATTCATTAACAAATCATAGCTTTTCTTTATTTAATATATAAAAACTCATGAATTCTAATTTATCAAATAACAGAAAATTAAAATAATTCCATCAGGCCTTTTCGTCCAAAACCAACTGGTATATTACCAAAAACCCAAACACCTATTTTAACCATGTATAAACTTTCATAATATTAAATAAAACCACTTGAATTAACACTAATATTTAACTATAATTAAACGTAATAAAACATAATAATACTAAATATAACGGTATTGATCATATTAGTAATAATAATATTAAATATAATTATTACTGTTATATCACTAATATTATGTATCACTATATAAAATCATGTAAAATGATAAACTTTATTGATGGGGGTAGTAAAATGAAAATTGTTAAAAAACTATTATTTATTCCTTTTATTTTATCTATTATAATTATGTCAGTTGCCTGTGGAAACACTAATCAATCTCAAAATCAGCAAGGAAGTAATTCTACAACTCAAACTAAAGATGATAAAAATATAACATTAACTATATCCGCAGCAGCCAGTTTAAAAGATTCTATGCAGGAACTTCAAAAACTTTATGCTACAGAAAAACCTAATGTCAAAATTACATACAATTTTGGAGCTTCAGGAACATTGCAACAACAAATAGAACAAGGGGCTCCAGCAGATATATTTATGTCAGCTGCAACAAAACAAATGGATGCGTTGAAGCAGAAAAATCTCCTAGTAGATGATACAGTAAAAAATCTTTTAGAAAATAATGTTGTATTAATAGCACCTAAAGATTCTTCAGAAATTAAAGATTTTGCAGATTTAGCAGGTGATAAAGTTAAAAAGGTAGCATTAGGAGAACCTAAAAGCGTACCAGTTGGACAATACTCTCAAGATGTTTTAAACTCTTTGAAAATAATGGACAAAGTTCAGCCTAAAGCTGTTTTAGCAAAGGATGTAAAAGAAGTGTTAACTTGGGTAGAAACAAAAAATGTAGATGCAGGTATTGTTTATGAAACAGATGCAAAAGTATCAGATAAAGTTAAAATAGTAGCTACTGCACCAGCAAATACTCATAAGCCTGTTCTATATCCAGTAGCTGTTATTAAAAATAGTAAGAATGTAGATGCAGCAAAAGATTTTCTTAACTTTATAGCTAGTGATAAAGGAAAAGCTGTATTTGAAAAATACGGATTTAAAGTTACTAAATAGAAAATAATATATTTAAACTAATGATGAAGGAGGCAAATAATATGGTACTAGATTTATCTCCTATGTGGATTTCTTTAAAAACATCACTTACTGCTACAGCTATAACATTTTTTATTGGTCTTGCAGTAGCACAATGGATGTCAAATTATAAGGGTAAGCTAAAAGGCATACTTGATACTATATTTACTTTGCCTCTTGTACTTCCACCTACAGTGGTAGGATTCTTTTTACTTTTGATATTTGGAATGAATGGACCTTTGGGTAAAATTCTTTTAAAACTTGATACTAGTATAATATTTTCTTGGTCTGCTACTGTTATTGCCGCTGTTGTGGTTTCATTCCCTCTTATGTATAAAACTTCTCGTGCTGCCCTTGAACAGATAGATAGAAATATTGTAAATGCAGCAAGAACTCTTGGAGTATCGGAATGGCGAGTGTTTTGGAAGATTACTTTGCCTTTAGCTTGGCCCGGTATAGCTGCTGCTACAGTACTTTCTTTTGCTAGAGCCCTTGGAGAGTTTGGTGCAACCCTTATGGTAGCTGGAAATATACCTGGTAAGACCCAAACAATTCCTGTAGCCATTTATTTTACCGCAGAAGGTGGAGAAATGGATAAAGCACTTATATGGGTAATTTTAATTGTAATCATTTCCGCAACAGTAATGTTCTTAATGAATTATTGGACTGATCATCAGGGAAAACTTTTGTCAGGAACTAGGAGGACATCAGATGAGACTTTACGTTGATATTGAAAAAACTTTACCGGATTTTAATTTAAAAGTTAAATTTAGTATTGACCAAGGTACTTTGGGATTATTAGGTGCCTCAGGTTCTGGAAAAAGCATGACTCTTAGATGCATTGCTGGTATAGATACTCCTACACGGGGAAAAATCATTTTAAACGATAGGATTTTTTATGATTCAGAAAATGGTATAAATCTTCCAATTCATAAGAGAAAAGTAGGATTTTTATTTCAAAACTATGCTCTTTTTCCTCATATGACAATAGCAGAAAATATTAGTTTTGCTTTAACTTCTTTAAGCAAAGAGGAAAAAAAAAGAGTAGTAGAAGAAAAAATAAATATGATGCAGCTAAATGGACTTGAGGATAGATTTCCTCACCAGCTTTCAGGAGGACAGCAGCAGAGAGCAGCTTTTGCTAGAGCATTAGCTGTAAAACCAGAAATACTATTGCTAGATGAACCTTTTTCGGCCTTAGACAATTATCTTAGATCTCAAGTACAAAGACAGCTAATAGACACTCTTGTAGATTATAAGGGCGCTACAATATTTGTATCTCATAATATGGATGAAGTATATCGAATATGTGATAACTTAGCCGTGATATCAAAAGGGACGGTAACTGCTTACGGCTTTAAGAAGGATATATTTGACAATCCACCAAACCTTACATCTGCTCAACTTACAGGCTGTAAAAATATATCTAAAACTAGGTTAATAGGACCAGATATAGTCGAGGCATTAGACTGGGGATGTACTCTTAATGTAAGCAAAAAAATAAATAACGAAACTTCCTATATAGGGATTCGTGCTCATTATATTTCCATTGTACCTAATGAAGATTTCATTAATACCTTTAAATGTGTTGTTAGTTATGTAATTGAAGGACCTTTCGGAGTTACAGTTTACTTAAAAGGACTTGAAGGAGAAAAATATTTTCAATCTGTTAACTTGCACTGGGAAATTTCAAGGGAACAATGGCTAGAAGTAAAAGATTTAAAGGAACCTTTAAATATACACCTTTCTCCAGAGCAACTATTTTTAGCTGAGTAAAAATTATATTATTAAAAAAGTAAATCTAATAAATACAATTAAACTTAAATCAGGTAGGAAATGAGTGCACCTTATCCCCTACCTAATTTTTAATTATGTTATTTTTCTAAATCTCCGCTACTATTTTTCCAGTTTCCTCAAGGTCATAGCCTCCTATCCCCTTAAGCTCTGATTTAAATCCATCTGATTGTAATATTTCAAGTATAGCTTGAAATGGACCTTTGAGCATATCCTCTTTTTTCATTACAAGCTCAAATCGTTCCTTTTGAATAGGAATAAAATCCACATCTTTTACAGATAGACTTGCCATCTCATTACCAATTCCTAAATCAGCTCCCCCTCTAGCTACAGTACTAGCTGCAGCTAGATGTGAAATGCATTCTCTTTCATATCCATTTATCTGCGTTCCTAAGACTCCAATTTTTCTTAAATGTTCATCAAGCAGTATTCTTGTGCCGCTTCCCTTTTCTCTATTTACAATTGTTATATCATCTCGCTTTAGATCTTCCCAGGATAAAATTTTCTTGGGATTTCCCTTTGCTACATAGAATCCCAACATTCTGCATGCTATATGAACAATTATTGTTGGAACTCCAGGCACCATTCTCCTAACATATGGGATATTATATTCTCCAGAATCTCCATCCCATAAATGAGCTGTGGCTATTTGAGCTGTTCCATTATATAATTCATACAGTCCATTATAGCTTCCTACGTAAGAACGAAGGGCTCTCACGCCTTTCGGATGCACTTCAAGGTAACGGGATAATATATCCAATACTGAATCTTGACCACAAATAACCAATCCACTACCTGAAATTGTTTCGCTTTTTAATATATTAGCATTAGAAATAGCACTACTAAGATTTTGATTTAGACGACTTTCTGATGTTGAAGATTTCTTCCTTTTACTACTGTTTTTATATTCTTCTATATCTTTTAAATCTATCCTAAATTTTTTACCAACTTTATATGCGTTTAATTCTCCTCTTTTAATGAGTTCATAAACCGTATTTTTAGCAATTTTTAATATATCTGCAACTTCTTCTGGTGTTAATACTGAATTTTCTTCGATCATTTTTCCTCCTTTTGCTATAAAAATGTAGCAACAACACTAAATTATACTTATTATATTATATCATTACTTTTTATATTTTAACAATTATTGATAACATAAAAAATAAAGTCTCCATTAAGAGAAATCCTATCTATTGTAAATTTACAATAGATAGGACAAATAGCTGGAATACGACATGAAATTTTGATTTTTCAAAATTTAATTATAAATATTAGGCTATAAAAATAAAATATAAATTATCACACTAGCTTCTATATATAAAATTACACACTAATTATCAAAAATGTCATTTTGTCAATAAATAAGTGCTTTTATTAACACATTGTCAAAAATCACACCATGTGATATACTATTTATGAATTAATTGTAAAAAAATATTATTTAAGGAGTATTATTATGAAAATTAGTGCAAGAAATCAATTTATCGGAAAAATTATCGAAGTTAAAGAGGGTGCAGTTAATGCTATAGTTATATTAGAAATTGCTGGTGGTAATAAAGTTTCATCTACTATCTCTTTAAACGCTGTTAAAGACCTTGAAATTGTAGTTGGTAGAACAGCCACTGCTGTTATTAAGTCAACTTCTGTTATGTTAGCTAGCTCCAATCTAAAAATTAGCGCAAGAAATCAACTAACTGGAAAAGTTATTGAAATTAAAGAAGGTGCTGTTAATAATATAGTTATAGTAGAAATCGCTGGTGGTAATAAAGTTTCTGCTACTATCTCTGTAAGTGCTGTTAAAGAGCTAGAAATTGCAGTTGGTTCAGAAGTTACTGCTATTATTAAATCAACTTCTGTTATGTTAGCAACTGAATAACTTATTATAAATTTAGCATCTTTCATATAAGCTGAATCATAGAATTCAGCTTATTTTTTATAAAAGCAATCGTTATTTCTGAACCAAAAATCCCATAACACTTCATAAATAAATTATAATATTGAAAATTATTTTTTCCAACACGATATAGTCACGTTTTGTTTATTTATCTAACGTTTGATTATAAACCTCTCTCTATTTTATCACATATTGATAAGTTATATTTTAGCCATAATATAAAACACCCTTTCTTAATCAAGAAAGGATGTTCTAAGCTATATTAACTATAATTTTTTGTGTATTTTTTAATTATGTTTTTAAGAATATATAAATTGTTGGAACACCATAAATTAACTGACCTAATCTTTCAGCAGAATCTCCCATTGATTTAATCTTCTATACCCTTTCTTGCTGGAACACCTTGAGTATAGTAATGTTTAATCTCTTTCATTTCTGTAACTAAATCTGCTTTTTGTACAAGTTTTTCATCTGCATATCTTCCAGTAAGAATTACTTCTACATGCTCTGCTTTTTTATCTAACATTTTAATAACCTCTTCAACAGAAAAAAGCTTATAATGTATAGCAATATTTATTTCATCTAGAACTACAACATCATATTCTCCAGAGGTTAAAACTTCTTCTGCTCTTTTCAATCCCTTTTTAGCCAATTCTATATCTTCCTTAATTGGATTTCCAAATATGAAAGCATTTCTTCCAAACTGCTCTAATGTAAAGGTAGTCAAATACTTAGGTGCATTTAATTCACTATACTCCATCCCTTTAGTAAATTGTCCAAAAAAAACTTTTTTTCCTGCACAAACCGCCCTAAGTGATAACCCTAAAGCACAAGTAGTTTTCCCTTTTCCATTACCAGTATAAATCTGAATATACCCTTTTTCCATGATAATTCCTTCTTTCTAAAAGATTTTTACCTGACTAACTTGGCGTAAGTCTCCCACTTCATATGAAACTCCTCTTCCTAGCGTCAGAGGAGTACTCACAGAGTAAGCGACCATCACCAAATCATAGATTTGGGATGTCTGCTTGACCGATTCACACAAAATCGTAGATTTTGGTTCTCTGCTTAACTGGGAGTTCAACGCCAAGTAAGCCATGCATTCGCAGTTCTAAAATTCAGATGGGGTAAAAGAATCCCCATCTGAATTAAGATCTTGCTTCAATATAATAAGCTATATGTCCATTTTACTTAAAGTTTTCACAGGATACATCTTACACATATCCAGCTTTTCTCCCAGCTTTAATGCATAATCAAGGGAAGCTGAGTCTTCATATATAATTCCCAAAACGTTCCCACTGTGAGCACCTATTATTCCTAATCCAGCTGTCTTATTTTTTATATTTATTACTTCTTGTAAAAATTCATACTGAAGTCTCTTTTGATTTCTTACAATACTTTCAGTAGATACATAAGCAAGCTTTTCTAAATTTTTCTCTTTTATAGCTTCTTCTAAGATTGGAAGTAAATCATCAACATCACTTAGAGAGGGTAAATTTTTATTATTAAATTCCACTGTGTCTACAACCCTATTTCCCTCAAATGCAAGTATGTTATAATTCAGGTAATCCCCCATAGTTTTCTTATATAAACCCTTCTTATAATCAAACAGCGTCATTTTTTTAAAAATAATACTATCTGTGGGCTCTATTTTTATACACTGTTCTACTAATTCTTCTTCATTAAATACTTTGTTAAAAAGTTTCAGTAAACAATAATATACTCCACATAAATCTGCTGTACTACTTGCTAAGCCTTTGCCATAAGGTATTTGAGAATTTATTTCAATATCAAAATCTTTATAGTGTGCTTCATAGTCCCAAAGCTTTAAAACATTCTTTAGGAAAGCAGCTGATTTTTGATTATTAAATTTTTTCTCAGCATTATTACTTTCAAAGACCTTAACGGTAGTATAAACATTTACTGGACAAGATAGTAAAAGATCTTTGCTATTTATTCTACCCTGCAGCACTTCTCCGAAGCTTCCAGGGTAATTTACTGTAAACTCCATAAGCTACACCCTCTACATACTGATTCTCTTATCTTAGGCATCTGAAAAGAAATAACAAGTCAAAGATGCCCTTAGTTAATTGCCACCAGTCCTTCTTTAGCAAAAGTACTAGTGGCACTAAATTTTTACACTTTTAGCTTTGTACCAGGTACTCAACTAAATTTTCTATATTATAAAAGACTTTTTTATATTCCACTGATTTTCTTCCAACTACAATTGCATATATGCAGTTATCTACACAGACCTTAAGTTTTTCTTCTGTCCCCCCTGCAGTTCCACTGTCTTTAAGAATGATAGCTTTAGCTTTATACTCTTTAATGAAAGCACAATTAAATTCATAACTTATAGGGCCTTTTATTGCAATTATGTCCTCAATATCAACACCTTTATCAATACATTCCTGCATAACCTTCACAGAGGGCAAAACTCTGTGAATTATTCTATTCTTCAGCTTCATCCCTAGTATTTTGTCCAAATTTCTACTGCCAGTAGTATTTAGTATATTTCCATCTATATCTTTCAGTTTATTATAAAGTTCATCATAATCCTTTACCTCTATGATATATTTTTCATTCCTAAATTTATCTACAGTAGAAGGTCTTTCATATCTAATATACTCTATGCTAAGAATTTCACAGGCTTTCATAGCATTCTTTGAAATTTCTATTGCATATGGATGAGATGCATCTACTAGCTTATTTACTCCCTGTTCTCTAAGAGTATCTACTAGTTGATCAAAAGCAAGTGGTTTTGTATTTAGATTTGCATACTTATAATCCTTTAAAATTTCACCACCATATTCTGTAGCAGTAGAAACAAATATATCTTCTGTATGATTGTTTAAAAGGGAGAGAATTTTTCTCCCCTCAGAAGTTCCAAGAATTAATCCTATCATAATTAGAAATCTCCAATCTTAGTCTATCATTAAAGGATTTCCGTCAATACAATCTCTCAAATGCTGTACATATATATCTTGATAAGCTTTATTTTCACCTAATCCATGAAGATAGATGTTGGTCTTAATATCTTCATTTTCAAGCTGACTTTTCCATGAATCTTCTTCATCACTAGCCATATCATTTGTTGCATGATCCCCTGCTACTAACATATATGGCATTAAAGTAACTTCTCTTATATTTTTTTCTTTTAATTTAGGAATTATATTTTCTAACATTGGATAACCTTCTACAGTTGCCACATAAACGTTATCCAGCCCATTATCATTTAGTATAGACTGAAGTAGTGCATAACAAGCATTAGCTGGATGAGTTGATCCATGTCCCATTAGCACTACTGCTTGCCTTTCATCCATTTGTGGAAGCTGAGTTTTTAACGCTTCTACTGCTATTGTATAATCTTTCTCTCTGTATAATATAGGTCTTCCCAAGACTAATTTATCAAAGCATTCTTTATATTGGTTCACTCCATTTATTATCTTATCATATTCATCTCCAGGCATGATATGAAGCGGCTGAACATAAACCTCAGTAAAACCATCCTGTTTCATTTTCTCTAAAGCTTCTTCAGTTCTGTCTATATGAATGTTATGTTCTTTCTTTAATTTATTAAGTATCATGTACGAAGTAAATGCTCTTCTTACTTCATATTCTGGAAAACACTCCTTTATTCTGTTCTCTGTGCTTTCAATACAAGCCTTAAATGTGTCAAAAAAACTTGTTCCAAAACTTACTACTAATATACCTTTTTTTACTTCACTCATTTATTTCACCTCTGATCTTGTATTATACTTGATATCCTCTAGGAGTTATAAATTGTCCATCCTTTATATAACTTTTACTATTTCCTATTATTACTATAGAAAACATATCAACTTCACTATCATCAAATGTTTCTAGTGTAAATATTGTACTTTTCTCACCATCTCTTAGAGCATTTTTAACTACAGCTACAGGAGTGTTTCCCTGTCTATGATTTCTTATTATATCCATACACTCTTTAAGGTAAAGAGGTCTTCCATGGCTTTTAGGATTATAAAGAGAAATAATAAAGTCTCCTTCTGCGGCTAAGCTTACTCTCTTCTTTATTAAATCATATGGTGTCATAAGGTCACTTAAACTTATATTACAATTATCATGCATTAGAGGTGCTCCTACTATTGAAGCTGCCGCTGAGGATGCTGTTACTCCCGGAATTACTTCTACCTCCTCATCTTCTCTCATTTCTAAAATAAGTCCTGCCATACCGTAGATTCCAGCATCTCCAGTACTTACTATTGAAACTACTTTATCTTTAGCAAGCTCTAATGCCTGTTTACATCTTTCTACCTCTCCACGCATACCTGTAGAAACTACAGCTTTATCCTTAATTAATGGATTAATGAATTCTATGTATTTAGTATATCCTACTATAACTTCACTTTCTTCAATGGCTTTTACTGCTTTTAAAGTCATATAATCAAGTCCTCCTGGACCGATTCCAACAACGTATAATTTACCCACTTTAACACTTCCTTTTCTGCAATTTTATATTTTTGTTTTACTATATATCCAACTCTCCTATACATACAGTCATACCATTAGCCTTAATTTTTTCAGTAATTAGTTTTGCTCCTGTTAACTCTACACATGGCTCACAGACTGCCCTCACACCTATAGTTTTTTCAACAAAATTACTTCCTTCGTATTTGTTATGTACCTTATTTATCTCCTCAATAGAAAATATTTTAAGCTCACAGCCCAAATATTCTGCAAGTTTTAATATGGCCTGCTCATCTTTTTTTACTTCCACTGTACCAATGAATTTTACAGATCTCTTATCTATATTTCTATCCTTTAATAAACTTTGTACAGTTTGCCTCATGTCATCAGAATTAAAGTCTTTTCTACACCCAATGCCCAATACTATATCCTTTCTTACTAACTTTAGAGTAAATATTTCTTTATTTTTATTATATAAATTATTCTGATTGCAGTTACTTATATGGTTATATAATTTATTAGTAACATAAACTATTCCCTCTGACTCTTCTAAATTATTAGTATATCCCTTAGGAATAGATATATTAGATTTATCATCAATAAAACCCACTTTTTTCCCATCTACTAATAAAGCAGCTATATTTTTAGCATCCTTAAGATTATCTATTAATAACCCGTTATTTTTTGCAATCATGTCTGGAGCTGTTATTCCCATATTATCAGTAGCTGTAGTAATTACAGGTGTACTATTTATCATTTGAGCAATTGTTAGTGCAAGCTCATTAGCACCACCTAAATGTCCACTCAAAAGACTTATTACAAAATTCCCACAGCTATCTATAACTAATACTGCTGGATCTTTGTCTTTCGATTTTATATGCTCTGCTATAGCACGAACTGCTATTCCTGTAGAACTTATAAATATTACTGCTTCATACTCTTCCATTACCTTTTTAGCAATTTGTTTAATACTAAAATCTTTTATAGTTGTTTTAGAGTACAAATTTATATCTAATTTATGTTTTAGTTTTCCAGAAATAACATCTCCAGATTTTGTAACACTAATTACTGCTATTTTCATCTTTACCTTGTCTAAACATATGAGTGAAGCTTCCATCGTATAAAAGACTCTTATCATACTCACAGTTTATAAAATCTCCTACAAGTATCTGAGCTGTCTTTGTTATATTTTCCTCTTTTACTTTTTCTGCAATATCATCTAGTGTTCCAATAACACATTTTTGATCTCCCCAGGTTGCCCTTTGAATTACTGCTACTGGCACATTTCTTCCATATCCCTTTTTCAATTTTTCAACAACTTTATCTATCATGTTTACAGATAGGAATAAAGCCATAGAAGCCCCTATGCTAGCCAGTCTTTCTAAATTTTCTTTTTCTGGTACAGGAGTTCTACCTTCTACTCTTGTAAGTATGATTGTTTGGCTTACATTAGGAAGAGTAAATTCCTTCTGTATAGCAGCCGCCGCTGCTGTAAATGAACTTACACCAGGTATAACTTCATAAGGTATATCTAATTTTTCAAGTTCATCCATCTGCTCCTTTATAGCTCCATATATAGCCGGGTCTCCAGTATGAAGTCTTACTGTCTTCTTATTTTCTTTATGAGACTTTGCTATAACATCAATAACTTCTTCTAAAGTCATTGAAGCAGAATTATATACTTCTACATTCTCCTTACAATACTTAAAATGTTCATTGCTAACTAATGAACCAGCATATATTATTACATCTGCCTCTGATAAAATTCTTCTTCCCTTTACTGTTATTAAATCTGGGTCTCCTGGACCTGCTCCTATAAAATACAATTTATTCTCCATCTTAAGTCTCTCCTTCTTAATCAGTTTAGTCATCTGAAATATACTAGCGACTAGTTGTTTTTGAAAACACCTTAATCTCTTTGCGCTAAAATAAGTGACATATAGTCTCTATTCTGTAATATTTCTTCTCTATCTCTAAGTACCTGCTGTCCTTCTCTATAGGCTCTCTTTACAAATACATATCTAAATCCTTTTTCCTCAAGAGTATTTAGAACCTGCTCTTCCAATCTATATACTTTCATTATTACTACAAATTTCTCATCTGTTATTTTATCTACTTGATTTGCTGGAAAAATTGTAACCCTTTCATCTCCTATAACTATCATCTCTCCTGCAAGACTAGCTGCTGCACAGAAAGAAGTAATCCCAGGTACTGTTTCAGTATTGTATCCTTGTTCTTTTATATACCTTAATAGATATATATAAGTACTGTAAACAAAAGGATCACCTATTGTTAAGAATGCTATATCTTTCCCTTCATGAAGCTTTTCCTCTATAAATTTAAAGGCTTGATATATTTTTTCTTCCTGCTCTTCTCCACCCATAGGAAAATGTTTTATTATAACTTCTTGTTCTTCACTTATAAAGTTTCTAGCTGTATCTAAAGCTATACTGCTTCCTCCATCCTTTGCAGATGGTGCTATTATAACTGGACATTTTTTAATAGTATTTACAGCCTTAAGGGTTAGTAGTTCCTCATCTCCTGGTCCAACACCTATGCCGTATAAAGTTCCTAGTTTTTTAGTGTTACTTTCCATATCTGTTCCCGCCCTTCTACCTTTATGTTATTAATTTTCTGGCTTTGTTCCTGTTAAAATAAATATACTATTATTTGCAGACATCATATAGCTTTTTCCTCTAGTTTTATTTATAGAAACCTGTATACACTCAATGTCGTAATTTAAAGCTTTTAAAGTACTCATAGATTTATATAGATTATCTAGTGTAATAAAATTCAAAACCATATTACATCCACTCTTTAGTTTTAAATGACAACGTTTAATTATGTCTTCTATATTTCCACCGCTTCCTCCAATGAATATGGAATCGAATAGCATATCTATTTTTTCTTCCACCTCTAAAGCTTCACCGGATATGACGGTTAGATTGGAAACATCAAATTTTTCGATGTTATTTTTTATAGCTTTTAATGCTTCCTCATCCTTTTCTACAGCCACTACCTCACCCTTAGTACAGATTTTAGCTACTTGTATACTTACGGATCCTGTGCCCGCTCCAATATCCAAAACTTTATAGTCCTCTTTTAACTGCATCTTTGCAGTACTTAGAATTCTTACTTCTTCTTTAGTCATAGGACAATCGCCCCGAATAAATTCTTCGTCTTTTATATAAATCATAAATAGATTCTCCTCCTGAGATGAAATATAATTACATAGTAATCTTACTTAAGTTTTCTACTACCACTACACATAAATTACCAAATTCCATATTCTTCATTTCTTCTATAGTTCCTATAGTGATTTTTTCATCATCATAAGAAAGATTCTCCCCTACATAAATCTTTGCTTTAATACCCTTTTGTTCTAATACATTACACATGTAGGAAGGGGAATGCTTAGTATCTGTAAGCCATATTGAAAGAGGACTTGTTTCTACTATTTGGTGGAAACTTTCCTCTCTTCCATGAAGACTTCCTAGGAAACTGCCCTGCCAGCTCTTGCCTAACCTTCCCATCATATATTGAAAAGAACTAAGCCCAGGTATTACTTCAATATTTTCGGAGTAATTCTTTTTTAAATAATCAGTCACACCATAAAAAAGAGGATCTCCTGAAGCTGCTATTGATATATTTTCATATTTATCTGAATTAACCAAACTTATTATTTCTGAAAGCTTTTTCACAACAATTTTATTTCCTTCAATGAAATCCAAGCTTTCAATAGCTCTTTCAAACCCAACAATTAAATCAGATTTTTTCATGATATCTACAGCCTTAGGTATTATATAATCCCTATTCCCAGGACCTATGCCTACCACATATACCTTGCTACTCATAATAAAACCTCTATTCCTTTTATTCTACACTGTTATACAATATTCCTCTATCCATAGAATACATAATGACATCCGCTTCAATGGTATCATATGTATACTGTTCTAGTTTCTTTTTAACCTTAATCCCTATATTCTTATACAGTTCCTCATATCCATCTCCAAGAAGTCTTACAGCCCCCTCAGTAGTTTCTTCATTATAAACTTTTTCAACTAACTCTTTATCTTTTCCCATTAGAGCAAGTTCTAATGCTAGAGTTTCTAATCTCACATCACAAACTCTACTGTGAGTATTAAAGCATCCTGAAGCAATCTTGCATAGCTTACCTATGTGACCAACCATAACAATCTTCTTTATGTCTCTACCCATACAGCAGTTCAAAGCAAACCCAACATAGTTAGACATTATAACCATCTTATCTTTGTCAAGCCCAAGCTTATTTGCCATATCTTCTCCCATATTACCAAACAAAAGTATTAAATTCTTTTGTCCCTGTGCAACCTTTTGATTCATTTCAAGTTCCACAGATTGCATAAGAGCTTCTTCAGACATAGGCATTACTATACCTGTAGTTCCAAGTATGGATATTCCACCTAGTATATTAAGTCTTGGATTGAAGGTTTTCTTTGCTATTTCTTCCCCTCTAGGTACAAATATAGTTATTTCTATTCCTTTATCCTTAGGAAGTACTTCTTTTACTTCTTTTTCTATCATCTTTCGTGGAACTGGATTTATAGCTGGTTCACCCTTTTTTACATAAAGACCATCACTATGAACTACACCAACACCTTTTCCACCTTTTAAAGTATACCCATCATTTCTTTTTTCTGCTCTTGCCCATATTTCCAAACCATGAGTAGCATCAGGATCGTCTCCACCATCCTTCACCACACAACACTCAACATAGTTTTCTCCCCGGTTTATCTTTTCTATAGGGAGTAAAAGCTCTATTCCCTTCGGAGTGTCTATTTTTATCTCTTTCAGTTCCTCTCCAAAGTAAAGCATCCGAGTCGCCGCCTTCGCCGCTCCAGTTGCACAAGAACCAGTGGTATAACCACACCTTAGCCTTTTTCCATCACAATTCACGTACATATCTAACATAATATCACCTTCTCATGAGTGGTTCGTAATTTTTGCTTCTTTCAACAAAATCTTCAGCTAGCTTCATTTTTCTTACATTTATTTAGACAAATAAGTTTGAAAGTTATTTTTGTGAAGGTATATATAATCAACTCTGAAAATACATTTAACTGACTTCTTAGTACTCTTAGATTATAAATTAAGAAAGACTTAGAACTTTTGTTTGTTTGAGCATCAAGCGAGTTAACATAAGTTCTTAGGCTTTCTGAATTTATAATCTTTAGAGTACTTGATGGCAGTTAAATGTATGAAAGAGTTGATTATATATACCTGGCGCGAAATTAACTTTCGAGGACACTTATCTAATTATCATGTACATAAGTGCATTAACTATAGCTGCTGCTATATTACTTCCACCTTTTCTTCCTCTTATAGTTATCATAGGAATATCTAACTTTTCTATTTCTTCTTTTGATTCAGCTGCCCCTACAAATCCTACAGGTGCACCTATTATAAACTTAGGATTTGCTTTTCCTGCTATTGTAAACTCCTTAAGCTTAAATAAGGCTGTTGGCGCATTACCAAACACAAAAAATTCTACGCCTTCTTCTACTGCCTTTTCTACCGCAGCCATGGAACGAGTGATTCCTCTTTCCTTAGCAATCTCCGCAATATCTTCCCTTCCCACATAGCACTCTACTTTACAATTTAATTTTTTTAGTGTGGCTTTGCTGATGCCTGATGCAGCCATATTAGTATCTGTATATATAGTTACACCTTTTTTGAATAATTCAAGGGCACTGTCTATTGATCCCTCTCTAATATATGTCAAATCCTTTAATTGAAAATCCGCTGTAGTATGTATTACTCTCTTTATTATTTGAAGTTCCCTATCAGAAAAATTATGGTCGCCCATTTCTTCTCCGATTATTTCAAAACTTCTTTTTTCTATGTCCATAGGAACTTTTATATAATCCATAATATATCCTTCTCCATTCCTTAACTTTAGCTTATTATCTATATGAAGTGAAACTTGAATCATATGGTGTTTCAACTCCATATGATTCTTAGTTGAACGAATCCAGGAACTTAGTGCCACTTATGTCTCCGCTTGAAAAAGCAGGGGGATTAGTGGCAGTTAGTTATCGGATGAACTTAATTTTTTTTCTCTCTAATATCTACATAAGCGCTTCTATTTAGTGCTGCCTCTTCATAGGTGGCCATATTATTCATAGCATGCAGTGCTGCTTCAATAATATTGAATGCTAAAGGGCATCCTGAACCTTCCCCTAATCTCATTCTTAGATTAAGCATTGGGCTTAAACCTAACTCCTTCATCATATACTCAGCGCCTGGCTCTGCTGAAAGATGTGAGGGAAATAAAAAATCTTTAACCTTAGGGTTTAATCTACAAGCACATACTGCTGCTGCTGAAGATATGAACCCATCTATTACTATAGGAGTTCTATTCTTTGCAGCTCCTAAAAAGCAACCACAGATTCCAGCTATATCAAATCCTCCAACTTTAGATAAAACATCTATAGGATCATTTTTGTCTGGTTTATTTATATCAATGGCTCTCTGTACCACCATTTTTTTATTTACATATTGTTCTTCTGTAAGGCCTGAACCTTTTCCTACTACAACATCAACTGGAAAATCTGATAAAGCACTTAGTACTGCTGCACTAGTAGTTGTATTACCAACTCCCATCTCACCTGTACCTAGCAAGTCATATCCATCTTTAACCAAGTTGTCCACAACTTCTATACCTGCTTCAATAGCTTGTATAGCCTGTATCCTAGTCATTGCTGCTTCCTTAGCAATATTTTTTGTTCCATATTCAACTTTCTTATTGATTACTTTAGGATTATTAATATCACTTTTTATGCCTACGTCTACTACAGTAACATCTGAATTGGCGAACTGAGATAAAACACATACACCAGTTATACCTTTTGTAAAATTATTAGTAACTATAGCTGTAGTTTCCTGAGGGTTATTACTTACTCCTTCTTCACAAACTCCGTTATCTGAGCACATAATAACTACACTTTTTTTATTTATTTTGTTATATGTTTTTCCTGTAACTCCTGATATTTTTGCAGCTATTTCTTCTAATTCTCCCAAGCTTCCTATTGGTTTTGTAAGACCATCTATTATATTCCATGCTTTTTCTACTACTTCTTTATTAGCTGGCTTTATGCTAATCAGTGTTTCTTCTAATAATCCCATGTTTTTCCCCCTTTTTTCTTACATCCAATATATTATATAATCTCATAGTATTATTTAGATAGGTGTTTGTAATCTAATATCTTAGTAGTTACATGTATTGATATAAGTATCCCAGATAGCACATTTAACAATTTTAAATTAGCTCTTGGCAAGGTACTTAAGAAAATTTAAAGTTGTTAATAGTGTCGAAGTGATGCTCATATCAATACATGTAACAGCTCAGGACCTTAGTTTAAACATCTAAATTCAACAAGTTCTTTAATATATCTATATTGCCGAAGAAATGAACATGTCCATAAGCTCCTAATACATTATTTTTTACATACCCACAATTCCATTTTTTTAATTCCCCATCATACATTTCTTTTGTAAGAAGATAAACTTTTTCATCCTCTAAACTAACGTAAGATTTATGAAACTCATGACAGTTTATTTCCATACCCGTTGACAAAACATTATTCTTCTTTTCTACCTTAATCCTAGCATACCCAAAGTTTTGAAGAGTCTTTGTCATATGAGTAGTTCCTTTAAAAAAACCTACAGTGCTAAAATTTTTTTCTCCATCTATACTTTCTATAGCTTCAGTAAGATACATTAGACCGCCACATTCGGAGTAGCATTTTAAGCCTTTTTCCAAGCTCTCTTTTATGCTATTAAGCATTGATTTATTTTTGCTAAGCTCTTCTATAAAAACCTCAGGATATCCACCGCCGATATAGAGAAAATCTATATTATCCGGTAGTTTTTTGTCCTTTAAGGGGCTGAAATATACAACTTCGCCTGCCTCTTCTAAAAGTTCTAGATTTTCTTTATAATAAAAACTGAAAGCCTTATCGTACGCTACTGCTATTCTTATTGCCCTACTCTCCAAATGATACTTATCATCATAATTTTCAGTCTTTTTGAAATAACCTAAAAGAGTTTCCACATCTACATGCTCCAGTATTAAATCACTACATAAATCTATTTTTTCCTTTAAATCATCAACTTCGCTACTTTGCACTAAACCTAAATGTCTACTCTTCAGAGAGAGCTTTTCATTCTTAGGTACATATCCGAAGACCTTAATATTACAATTTTTCTCAACTGCAGCTTTTAGTAATTTATAATACTTTTCACTTATATTATTAAATATAACTCCAGATATATTAACTTTTTCAAAATTTAATAACCCATTAAGTTCAGCACATAATGTAGCACTTTGAGCCTTAGGTGTTATAACTAATAGTATTGGAAGGTTTAAAACTCTAGCTACATGAGCAGTAGAGTATTCCGAGTCTATACCTTTACCATCATAAAGTCCCATTACACCTTCTACTATACCTAAGTCACCTATACCTCTTGAAAAAGATGCTTTAACTCCTTCTTCACCCATAAGAAACAAATCTAAATTTCTTGAAGCTTTACCAGTTATATAACTGTGAAAGGCAGGATCTATGTAATCTGGCCCAACCTTATATCCCTGTACATCGAATCCCTTTTTCATCAAAGCCTTCATAATTCCCAAAGTTACAGTAGTCTTTCCTCCGCCACTGCTATTGGAAGATATAACCAATCCCTTCAACTACCTCACCACCTTTTTGCTTAACACTGGTATTACACTACCAGTGCTAAGCAAAGTATTAAATTTAGAACTTTCTCGCTAAATCTATAAATTTTTCTATATCTTCTTCTGTGTGCTTTACGCCTATGAACATAGCTTCAAACTGTGATGGTGACATAAACATTCCACCCTTTAGCATATGTTCAAAGAATCTTCCATATAATTTAGTATCACAAGCTTTTGCTTGCTTGTAATTAGTAACTTCTCCGCCTTCATTAAAGAACATAGTCATCATATTTACACGTCTATTTATAACTAGAGGAAGACCTTTTTCCTTAGCTACTTCTTCTGCTTCTTTTTGAAGTTTTTCTGCTATTTTATCCATATAATCATAGTAATGTGGATTATTATAAAGCTTTGTAACTGTTGCATATCCAGCCGCCATAACTATAGGACTTCCAGACATAGTTCCTGCCTGATAAACTGGCCCCATAGGTGTTAACTGTTCCATTAAATCTCTTCTTCCACCATACGCACCAGATGGAAGCCCACCACCCATAATCTTAGCAAAAGTTGATAAATCTGGCTTTATTCCATAAAGACTTTGAGCTCCTTTATAAGCTACCCTAAATCCAGTCATAACTTCATCAAATATTAGTATAGTTCCATGTTTTGTACAAAGTTCTCTTAAGTCCTCTAGGAACTTCTGCTTTGCAGGTATAACTCCCATATTTCCTGCTATAGGTTCTATGATAACTGCTGCTATATCTTCAGGATACTTTTCAAAAAGTTCCTTAACACTTCCTATATCATTGTACTGAGCAATTAAAGTATTTTCTATGCTACCCTTTGGTACTCCTGGTGAGCCCGGTATATTTGATGTAAGTACTCCTGAACCTGCTTCTACTAAAAATCCATCAAAATGTCCATGGTAACAGCCTGCAAATTTTATAATTTTATCTCTTTTAGTACATCCTCTTGCAACCTTCACGGCACTCATAGTAGCCTCTGTCCCAGAGTTTACCATTCTGATCATATCCACGTTGTCTATTGTAGTGCATATATGCTTTGCCAATTTTAATTCAAGATCTGTAGGTGCACCAAAGGATATTGCATCTTCTACTGTATCCTTTATTGCTTTTACTACATCTTCATCACAATGCCCTAATATCATAGGTCCCCATGCACTAATAAAATCTACGTACTCTTTTCCGTCTTCATCAAATACATGTGCTCCTATTCCCTTTTTTATTACAGGAGGGTCTACATCTAATCCTACATAGGCTCTAACAGGACTGTTTACTCCACCTGGCATGTATATCTTTGATTCATTAAATATATCTGAATTTCTCACTATCTTCATCTCCCAATTACTTATCTTTTTATAGTCCAATCTTACCCGATGACTACCCGCTCTAATACTCCCATCTTCTTCAAAGTGTATGTTACGAGCGGCTACGTCCCTGGATTCGTTCAACTAAGAATCAGTTGGGGGTTAAATGCCTAAATGGCATTTAACGGGCAAAGCCCCGGGTCGTAGACGAAACCCCATCTGATTCAAGTTTCACTTCATTATTCTTCTTTTAGCCATCTAGCTGCTTCTAAAGCATAATAAGTTATAATCATCTTTGCTCCTGCTCTTTTTATTGATGTTAGCATCTCCAAAGCAATTCTTTTTTCATCTATAAGTCCTGCCTTAGCTGCAACTTTAATCATGGCATATTCACCACTTACGTTATAGGCTGCTACTGGTACATCATATCTGTCTCTAGCCACTCTTATTACATCTAGATAAGACAGTGCTGGTTTAACCATTATAATGTCTGCTCCCTCATCTATATCATCTTCAATCTCAAGCATAGCTTCTCTTACATTTGCAGGATCCATTTGATAGGTTTTTCTATCTCCAAATTCAGGAGTTGAGTCTGCTGCTTCTCTAAAAGGACCATAAAAAGCTGAGCAATATTTAGCGCTATATGCCATAATAGGAATGTTTTTATAACCATTCTCATCTAGAATATCTCTTATAGCATCTATTCTTCCATCCATCATATCAGAAGGAGCTATCATATCTGCACCTGCTTTAGCATGGGATAAAGATATTTTAGCTATGTATTCTAAAGTTTCATCGTTATCTACATCCTCACCGTGAATTATTCCACAATGTCCATGACTTGTATATTCACACATACAAACGTCTGTAATAATGTAGATGTCCTTATTTAATTCCTTTATTTTTCTTATAGCTTTTTGTATTATTCCATTTTCATCATAAGCTCCGCTGCCACATTCATCCTTATGATCTGGAATTCCAAATAATATTACACTTTTAACTCTTACCTCTGTCATTTCTTTTACTATTTCGTGCAATCTATCTATAGAAAAATGATAGTTTCCCGGTAATGATGAAATTTCTTTCTTAATATTTGTTCCCTCTACAACAAATATAGGATATATAAAATCACTTGGGTGAAGGAAAGTTTCCCTAACCATAGATCTTATAACTTCATTTTGTCTAAGTCTTCTATGTCTTCTAAACATCTCTCATTACTCCTTTTATAATTTACTTTTATTACAATTCACTATTTTCTTTGCTATATGTTAGCTTTCAAGCAACTTATCTATAACACCCTTTGTAGTGTATTCATCACAGATTTCGAAGCTTATTTCATGTTTTTCTAAAGCTTTACCTGTTATAGGTCCAATAGATATAACCCGCTTTTGCTTTATTGATTCTAAACCTACTATTTTTATCATATTTTCTACTGTACTAGGACTTGTAAATATTACTGTATCTACTTCTTCGAAAGAATCTTTATTTTGTGAGCTGCCAGTTACAGTTTCATAAGCATGGCACTCATCAACTACGCATCCCGCTTCCTTCAATACAGCCACTAAATAAGGTCTTGCATTTTTAGCTCTTGGTATAAACACCTTATCTCCTGGTTTTACAACATTCTTCATAGCGTCGAATAAGCTTTCAGCCACAAATTTTTCTGCAACAACTTCTGGGATAATACCCCTTTGTTTAATTGCTTCTTCTGTAGCAGGACCTATAGCTGCAAAGGTTCCTTTTATTTTTCTTACATCATAGTTTTTATCACTTAAATAATCAAATAGGCTATTTACCCCATTTACACTAGTACAAACGATGTAATCATAATCACTTAATTTATTTACAAACTCATCTAGATTCTCAGTAGTGCGTTTTATTTCTATAGAGTTTATTTCTGTAACCTGAGCTCCTAAATCTATTAATTTTTCTCTTATTTCTTTTGACTGTTCTTTCGTACGTGTGATGCACACATTTTTTCCAAATAATTGCTTCTTCTCAAACCAATTTAACTTATCATTGAACTTAACAACTTCACCAACTACTATTATACAAGGTGAATGCAGCCCCGCTTCTGTAGCTTTTTCCTTTATATCTGCTAGTGTACCTACTACTTTTCTTTGTTTAGCAGTAGTTCCTCTCATTACCACAGCACAAGGTGTGCTTTCACTCATTCCATTTTCAACTAGTTTTCCAGATATAAAACCTAAGTTTTCAAAGCCCATTAAAAATATAAGTGTTCCACCAATTGTAGCTGTTGCCTTCCAGTTCATATTTAACTTTTCAGCACTCATTCCAGTAAACACATGAAAGCTCTGAGCAATTTTTCTATGAGTAACAGGTATTCCGCCATAATTTAATACTGAAATTGGTGAGGTGATACCAGGAACAACTTCGAACTCTATTCCTTCATCTATAAGTCTTAAAGCTTCTTCCCCACCTCTTCCAAATATGTAAGGATCTCCACCTTTAACTCTTCCAACTATGTGCCCTTCTTTAGCTAATTGTACAAGCATATCATTTATTTCATCTTGAGTTTTATAGTGACAGCCTGGTTCTTTTCCACAATAGTATAGCTTGCAGTTTTCATTTAAATACTTTAAAACCCCTGTGCCTGATAATCTGTCATACATTACTGCTGTACATTCTTTTAACTTTCTTACAGCCTTTAGTGTTATAAGTTCCTCATCTCCAGGACCTGCCCCAATAAGATAAACTTTTCCCATTTTAAGTCACCCCTATGCACCTAATATTTTTTTAGCTAAATTTTTACCTAATTCTAAATAATCTTCTTTTCTTCCTCTTATATCTTTCTTTATTAATTTAGTTCCTATCTGGAATATTCCTACAATATTAATCATATTTCCTTCTAATTCCGCATAGGCTCCTATAGTTGAATGACAATCACCCTTTAATTCCCTCATAAAGCTTCTTTCTGCCTCTACACATATTCTCGCTTCTGGGCAATCAAGTATTTTAAATAATTCTCCATTTAAACTATTCTTTTTAACCTCTATTCCTAAAGCTCCTTGTCCCACTGCCGGTATCATATCTTCTACAGCAAAATAATCAGTAATAATGTTTTCCATTCCAAGTCTCTTAAGTCCAGCTGCTGCAAGTATTATACCGTCTAAATTTTCTCTTTCAATTTTATCAATTCTAGTCTGAACATTACCTCTTATAGGTACTATTTCTAAATCAGGTCTTAATAATTTTAACTGGTCAGCTCTTCTGTTGCTACTTGTACCTATCCTGGCTCCTTTTTTTAATTCCTGAAAATGTACACCACTTATAGATACAAAGGCATCTCTTACATCTTCTCTTTGTGGAATCGCTATCATCTCAAATACCTCTGGAATTTCGAAGGGTACATCCTTCATACTATGTACAGCTGCGTCAGCTTCTTCCTCAAATAACGCCATCTCGATTTCTTTAACAAAAAGTCCTTTTCCACCTATTTTATCTAAAGTTACATCTAACCTTAAATCTCCTGTAGTTTCAATAAGGAGTTTTTCCGCTTCTGCATTATGCTGTTCTTTCAGCATCCCTATTACAGTATCTGCTTGAACCTGAGCCAACTTACTTCTACGAGTTGCTATCTTTAGAGTCAAAATATATCACCATCCTAATCTTTAAGTTCTTCATAAAACATTTTTAATATAACTTTTTCTCTTTCCTTTTCATAAAAGAAATAAAAATCATCTGAGCATATAAAATTCATTATTTCTTGTTTTTTATGCCATTCTTTAATTCTATTTCTAACAGAAGATGAAAAGCTTATAAATTCATCATATTTTTTCAGTTCATTTTTTATTTTATTTGATAAATAGACTGAAGTTTTAGGGCTAACGCTTTTTGTATGTAACCCAAAGAAGATGTTTTCAGTATTCCTTTGACAAGGTGTAATACATGTTCCCTCTTTTGGATCACTGCAATCTATAAATAACTTATATAGTTGCTGACAGTCAATTCTTATCTGTTCATTTACTTTCTCAGAATTAGTAGCAATAATAATAAGATGTTTATCCTGTATATATTTTTTATTATACTCATCAACTATAAAATTAATATTGTTACAGTTTTCTAATCCTTCGAATTCTTCTAAGAATTCCTTCGATACAATGGATAATTTGCACCCTCTCTTTGCAAAAGTCCGTGTTTTAGTTAATGCAGCCTTTCCACCGCCTACAATAAGTACATTTATCTTTTCGGATATAAGGGAAAGCATTGTATATTCTATTCCGCTACATAAAATATCTTTTGTATTATCCTCATACACTCATTGACACTTCCCTTCAACTGCTCCTCTTTTAATACATCTATAGCTCTATTTATAAAAGCATCTGATGTACTTTTTAATAACATTTCTGCTAGTTTATCAGTGTCTTTTGTTCCTCTTTTATTTTTAAAGGTTTTATATCTATCTTTATATACTCTTTCTCCAGATTGCTTTAACTTTATTATTTCCTGAGAAATACTTTGCAAACTTTGCCATTCCTCAAACTCTTTTATGTATTTATCTAATATAAACTTATTTTCCTTCATTATGTTTTTTCTCAATTTTCTATTGTTATCATCCATACGACTGACAGTGTCAATATCATATACCTGAACATTTCCTAAAGTACTTACATCCTTGTCTAAATCTCTTGGAACTGCTAAATCAAATAAAATCATCCTTCTATTATTAGGCAAATCATCTTTTTTTATTACAATATGAGGTGCTGAAGTACATGATATTATACAATTTACTTCTTCATAATATTTTATCTTTTCTTCAAAAGGTATTACTCTTACTCTACCATCCTCAATATTCACTACTTTAGGATCTCTTACTGCTATATACAGAACCTCAAAGGCTCCTGACATTATATATTTAGCAGTTAACTGACCAACTTCCCCAAAACCTAATATCATAAATCTGTTCATGCCTTTTTTTCTACTTTCACTAACTGCTATAGAAGAAGATGACACTGGTATTTTATATAAGTTGGATTCAGTCCTAAACTCTTTTCCACAGGTTACTGCAAGATGAAAAAGCTTTTGCAATTCCTTGTGTATTGTTTTTGCCTTCATTGCAGTTTCATAAGCCTCTTTTACCTGTGCTAATATTTGATCTTCACCTAGTATCAAAGATTCAAAGCCACAAACTACTTTCATAAGATGTTTTGTAACTTGTTTTTCTTTGTAATGGAAAATATATTCCACTAATTCTTTATCCCAGTTTAAAACCTCAAATATTTCTTCAACTATACTTGAATCTTCACACTTGGAGCTAAAATATATCTCCGTTCTATTACAAGTACTTATTATAAGTACCTCATCACATATTTTTGATAAGTTTTTTAGGGAATTTTCACAACGCTTCTGTATTACAGAAAACTTTTCCCTTATTTCAAGCTTTACGTCGTCTTTAAGTGCTATAAGCTGTATCATAACATCAACCCCTAATTATACTTAGAATTAAAGCTTTTTATTATTTATCATACTTTTATATATATAATCATAGCTAAGCTAAATATATATATACATATACTTCCCATCCTTAAGTATGAAAAATTAAAATCCTTTACTAGATAAGGCATATATCCTCTATAACCTCTACTATCAATACCATCCTTTATATTTCTCCATCTATGCATGGTATTTACAAATAAAAGCCCTGCCATTTTTCCTGTGTTTGTTATTTTTAATTTAAAATTATCAAATCCACCTCTACTTTTAATGGAATTGTACAAAATTGAATACTCATCATTTATAACTACTAAAAATCTTTCCATAGTCTTAGCTATATCACATATGTCCTTTAGCCATTTATTTTTAGCCATAATATTTAAAACGTCATCTATAGGGGTAGTCAATGCAAAGAAAGATAAACATAATCCTGCAGATAAACTCTTAAGTATAACTACTCCACAATAACTTAAACCATAATCTAGCACAAAAGTTATGGATGAAATAGCTGCAAAAACAGCAATCTCAAAAGCGAATTTAATAACTACATTTTTATTATTTTTACAAAGCATATGCAAAAGAATAAATATAATTATATTTATAATTATAGGAATGCTTCTATTAGTAAATCCTATAATTATAATAGGCAATATACTTAAAAATACTTTTTCTACAGGATGTATGAAAGCTATCCTACTGGTTCTTGACAGCGCCATTATTAGTCTTAGCATTTTTCTTCTTTCCTATATAATATCCTATAAATACAGCACCTATAGAAGCTTGTAATGCAAATAATAGACTTTCTATTTCTCCTGATGGCGGTTCCCATACATGATTAAACCAAGGCTTATAATTACCATTTACTTCCTTAACAGTCTCTTGTATTTGATCATCTGCGCCTCCGAATTCTCCACCTCTAATTGATCCTATACAGTAAGACCCTACTATTAAGAACACACATATAACACTTAAAATCAAGTTTTTCTTTTTCAAAGCTTACACCTCTCTTAAATCTTTTAGTTCTTTTGATGAGTAGCTTTCTATAAATCCAAATATCATAACAGTTACTATACCTTCTACTATAGCCAAAGGTATCTGTGTTATGGCAAATATTGAAACAAACTTTATAAATGAAGCTAGAACTCCACCAGTATGAGCTGGAAAGGCTAACGCTAGCTGTACTGATGTAGTTAAATAAGTAGTTAAATCTCCAAGCATAGCTCCTAAAAATATTGCTAACTTTTTATTTTTACTCTTCACTACTTTGAATACTAGGAAAGACACTATAGGTCCTACGATTCCCATAGAGAAGACATTAGCTCCTAGCGTAGTTATTCCACCGTGTGCAAGTAATATAGCTTGAAATGTTAACACTAATACTGCTATCACGGCTGTAACAAAAGGACCAAACAACATAGCACTAAGTCCTGTTCCCGTAGGATGAGAGCTGCTTCCTGTAACAGATGGTAATTTCATAGCAGATAATATAAAACAGTATGCTGCTACTAAACCTAAAAGCATTTTTAAATCCCTGCTTTTTACTGTCTTCTTCTTTATTTGCTTTATACCTATAATTATAAAAGGTGCTGAAAGAACAAAGTATACCCCGCACCACATTGGTGGTAGAAATCCTTCTGATATGTGCATTGCATATACATTAGTGCTTAAAGCCATAATCAAGGCTAGACACATGAATAGAGTATTTCTTTTTTTCATATCTTTCTCCCCCTAAAAATGATTTATAGAATTTAATACTTCAATAATTTTTTCATTGCTTTGTCTATCCTTAATTGCAAACCTTACATACTCTTCATTTAACCCCTTAAAATTATCACATTTTCTTATTGCAATTCCTTGTTCTAAGCATAGATCGTATAACTTATTACAGTCCATATTTTTAAGCCTGCATAGTACAAAATTACTATAAGTTGTATAAACTTTTTCTATGAAACCTATATTTTTTAACTTATGTGTTATAAAACTTCTCTCCTCTTCAATCCATTTTAACGACTCTTCTATATACTGCTGATCCTTTAGAACATATTTTACTGCTACTTCTGCAAAACAGTTTATATTCCAGGGATTCTGTTTTTCCTGTATTTTTTTTATTAATTCTCTATTTTTACTTACACCATATCCCATTCTTATTCCTGGCATTGCATAAAATTTTGTCAAAGCCTTTATTATGAAAATACAATGGTTATTTTCCATATCCTTCAAAAGGCTAAATCCTCTTTTTCCTGTGAACTCGCTGAAAGCTTCATCTACTAAAATAACTTTATTATTTTTCTGACAATAATCTATAATGGCCTTAAATTTATCCTTATCTATTACATTTCCATTAGGATTATTAGGATTTCCTATAATTAAAGCTTCTGAATTTTTCATTTTAGAAAGTATATCTTTGTAATCAAAGTCCATATTCTTTTTTAGATAAGAATATTCTATTTCACATTCCCATTTTACAGCATTTTTTTCATATTCAATAAAGGATGGTACCACTATACATATGTTTTTAAAGCAACTAATAGCCAAGTCTATAATTTCAGCCGCACCATTTCCAATAACTATATCTTCTTCATCTATTATATACTTTTGCAAAGATTGATTCTCAGAATCAAAATAGCTGCTACTGAATTTCATATAATTCTTTAGATGCTTTTTTACATTTCTATATTTAACATCTGGATACCTTTCCATACTTTCCAAGGCCTCATTTATGTTTTCTTTAAAGCTACTTGGTACTCCCAGTGGGTTAATATTTGAACTAAAATCTATAAGTTCCTTTCCCTTTAAAATTCCCTCAGTATATACATCTCCACCATGCTCCAATGTTATCACTTCCTATACTATTATTTTCATTTTCTACATTTGTTAGGCTTCTAAAAACAGCTATATGGTAGAACATTAATCACCCAAAATACAATCAGATACAAAACCATCATTAGCGCCTCTGCCGCATACATAAGCTTTATGGAATCATTTATATGTTCAAAGCTTAACTCCTTTACTTTATCTCCAATTGTAGGCTTATACACAACCTCACCAAAATAAACATTGGTACCTCCTAATTGTACTCCCATAGCACCTGCTGCTGCTCCTTCAGGATATGCACAGTTAGGACTTTTGTGATTCTTTCTATCTCTGATCATTATTTTAAAGCTTGTAAATATGTTACCCTTTACTACAAAAGAAACCATACATATGAGAAGACCTGTAACTCTTGCAGGTATAAAATTAAATACATCATCTACTTTGGCTGGAAAAAATCCTATATGTCTATACTTTTCATTCATGTATCCAAGCATTGAATCCATTGTATTTATGCCCTTATACATCATAGCAAGAGGTGCTCCTCCAATAATTGCATAAAACAGAGGTGCTATTATTCCATCCGCTGTATTTTCTGCTACAGTTTCAACATCCGCCCTTATTATCTCCTTATCAGTAAGCTCCTTTGTATCTCTTCCAACTATATATGAAAGCTTTATTCTAGCATCATCTAGGTCCTTATTTCTCAATGCATAATATACTTTTTTTGCTTCCTCACTTAAACACTTTGCTGCTAAAGTCGTCCATATTATTAGAACATTTAGAACAATATATAACCACGTAATTTGCTTTACTAACATAAGAATGGCAAAAGGTATTATAAAAGTTATGGCTGCCACTGTAATTACGATAAATCCTCCAAAGGCTTTTATACCTTTATCAGTTTTACAGAGCTTTCTTCCCTTTTTATCTAAGAAAGCTATAAGCTTTCCTATATATATGATTGGATGTGGAAACCAAATTGGATCTCCAATTATCCAATCTATTATTACTGCTAAAAGTATTGATATAGCATTAATAGCAAAGAAAGATGTTATCAAAATAAATCCTCCTATCTTCTTATACCCATGATATCATAAATTTTATCTATATCCATGTTTTCTCTAACGATATCTGCAAGTGTATCCAATTCTTTTTCTCTGAGATTCTCATAAGTTAAAGAAGCCTTACACTTCATTTCCTTTTGTAATCTGATTTTGTTTATAATATATTCTCTAAAATCCACTCCATCAAATACCCCATGTATGTAAGTTCCCATAATATTTCCTTTTGTATTTATCGCACCATCTTCTATATTAACCTTTTCTCCATTTTTATCCACAATTTTAAATAAAGGTTGTGCACTTTTCCCGTAATTACATACTCCCATGTGAATTTCATAACCGTACACATTAAGTTTTCTATTTTCTGTAGAGTTATCATCTTTATAGGTGTTAAACTCTTCTATGCTCTCCGCATTAACCCTTGTAGTTACCTTTTCTTCTTCGAAAACGGTTTCTATATCTAAAATCCCCATTGCTTCTACTTCTTTTACATCAGTCTCTACACCATATGGATCTTTTATCAGCTTTCCAAGCATCTGATAACCTCCACATACCCCGATTGTAAGTCCTGTTTCACTATATTCTTTAATACGTCTCTCAAGTCCACACTCTCTCAATTTCAATAAATCTTCAATAGTATTTTTACTTCCTGGAATTATAAGCAAGTCTGGAGTTCCAAACTCTTCTACTGAAGTGATAAATCTTACTGAAACATCCTCTTCTATCTTTAACGCATCTAAGTCTGTAAAGTTTGATATATGAGGAAGTTTAATTACAGCTATGTCTATAGGCGCCGTTACCTTTGTATTAAATTCTACTGCACCATCTTCATCCTCAAGTGCTAAATAAAAATAAGGAACTACACCAACACATGGTATATTAACTATATCCTCAAGCATATTAAGGCCTGGTTTTAGTATTTCAACATCTCCTCTAAATTTATTTATTATAGTTCCTTTAACCCTACTTTTTTCTTCTTCTGTAAAAAGTACCATTGTACCAACAAGTGATGCAAAAACCCCACCTTTATCTATGTCTCCAACTAAAAGCACAGGAGCATCAACAAGTTCAGCCATTCCCATATTTACAACATCTCTATCTCTTAGGTTTATTTCAGCTGGGCTTCCTGCACCTTCCATAACTATTATATCAAACTGTTTCTCCATATTTTGAAAGTGCTCTTTAAGCATATCTTTAAATTGAATCTTCATGTTGTGGTATTCCATTGCAGTGCTGTTACTATATACCTTACCATTGACTATAACCTGACACTTTTTATCTGATGTAGGCTTTAAAAGTATTGGATTCATATAAGCTTCTGGTTGAAGTCCAGCTGCATAAGCTTGAAGCACTTGAGCTCGACCCATTTCTTTACCATCCAAAGTTATATATGAATTTAAAGACATGTTTTGTGATTTGAAAGGACACACTGAATATCCATCTTGCTTAAAAATTCTACAAAGTGCTGCAACTAAAGCACTTTTTCCCACTGAAGAACCTGTTCCTTGAATCATTATTTTAGCCATAATAAACTCCCCCTAGTTTTTTATAATTAAAGCTCATTTTCCCAACTATGTAATAAAAAAGCAGTAAACCTTGAAGGTTTACTGCTTTTAACTAAAAAACCGGCCAAAGCCGGAAGCACTCAAATTAAAAGTACTCTCCCTCCGAAAGTTTATCCGATGACTACCCGCTCTAATATTCAGCCTTTTTCAAATATTGAATAAAGAGCGGCTACGTCTTTGGATTCGTTCAACTAAGAATCAGATGGCATTGAAATCCCCTCTGATTCAAGTTTCACTTCATAACACTCACTAGGCAGGTCTCCTGGCTTATGAATCATCCTCACCTTTACCTTCCCCTTGATTAGAGTGGTTTAACAAAGGTTTGTCATCAAATACAGTAGCGGGGGCTGCTGCGGAATTTAACCGCATTCCCTTTTCACCTTCTTTTTAAAAGGCACCTAGACATTTTATTTTCTTTTTCAATTCTAGTTTATTACAATTATTTCTCTCTGTCAAATAAAGCTGCTTTGTTTAAAAGCTGTAGAGAGTACATAAAATTGAAAATTTGAACTTTCTTGTCTGTTGTTATTTTATATTATATTTTACTAAAAAATCGTTATCATTAATAACAGCATCATAACTATCATCTCTTACTATACTGTGTTCTTCTGAAAATACTAGAGCTCTTTTAAAAACACCTTCTACATATTGAAAATCATGAGTAGAACAAATTATTGTCTTACCGCTTAAATTAAGCTTAATCAGAAGTTCCCTTAAAAAATTCTTTCCCTTTGGATCTATACCATTCATAGGCTCGTCCAAAACTAAAACTTCAGGATTCATTGATAACACGCAAGCTATGGCTGTCCTTTTCTTCTCACCGCCACTTAGATTATATGGCTCTCTATATTTAAGATCCTCAATATCTAAAAGTCTTAAACAATCGCATACTCTTCTATCTACTTCCTCTTCATCCAATCCCATCTGTCTTGGACCAAAAGCTATTTCTTCATAAACATTTGAACAGAAAAGCTGTGCATCAGAATTTTGAAATATAAATCCTACCTTTTTATGAAAGGCTTTGGAGAAATTACTATCATCCAACTTTTTACTATTTATCTCCTCACCATTGAAGGAATACGTTCCTCTGGTAGGAAAGATTACTCCATTTATTAACTTTAAAAAAGTTGACTTTCCACTACCATTAGGTCCAATTAATGCTATGGACTCACCTTCTTCAATATTTACATTTATCTCTCTTAAAACCTGTGTATCCTTATACTTAAAATAAACATCTTTTACTTCAATCATCAAAATCACATCCTAGCAAAATAAAAATACATCATTATAATCATCATATTTATAATACAATATATAAAATCCTTTGAATTAAATCCAAACTTAGCATGAGATACATATTCACCAGTAAAACCTCTGCACTCCATAGCTGAATACATTTCATCACCCATTTCCTTTGACTTTAAAAAAAGATTTCCCATTATTTTTGAAAGAGAAGAATACTTACTATTATTTCTTCCAATAGATCTTAACCTTAAAGCATAAAACATTTCTAATGAAAACTCACCAAGAATGTAAATATACTTTATGGTAATATCAAATACAAGTATAAACACATCGGGAATAAAGAAAAATTTTAATGCCTTAGTTATATCATGCCATTTCGTTGTATAAGATAAAACATTTACGGCTATAACAGTACTTATAACTTTTAATAACAGCAATATACTATTGTTAATATTGCCCATTAGTATAGATGGTATAAGCATTACCAAAGTAAATAAAGGCACAATCACACTTAAAGCCAAAACTTTCTTTATGGCTTGAACTTCTAGTAGAGCCACAAGAAGAAGCATGTACACATCTAGAGCTAGTACATATGTAAAGTTCTGAGACATAGATATAAGCACTATATTTAATATGGTAAATATAAGTTTTAGTGTTGGATTTAGTTTGTACATAAAATTACTACTAATATGGTTATTCCTCTTTATTAAAGATAATGTATGAAGAATTCCAACTATGCTTTTATCTATAAATCTGTCTTTATCAGCTTTAGGTATGTAATCATCTTTTTTAAAAAGCCATTCTTCCATAAATATACACCTGCACATTCTACTTTTAAAATCTATTAAAGGTAATTTGGCCCCTAGGCATCAAATAAATCCAATCTGATTCAAATTTTACTTTATGTTAAAAATATATCATATATAGCCAATTAAAGCAATTTATTTATTCTTTCAATTACCTATCATATACTTTTCTTTAAATTGTATAAAATTATTTTGTATATTTAAAAGGAATTTACAGTAATTTTATAGAATATAAAATTTTACTATACTTTTTCAAACTATTATTATAAATTATACTATTAAATTAAATGGATTTATATTAAATTAATATTAATTTATATAAATTTAAAAATATTATGTTTATTTTTACCAAAATGTAGAAGCTTGATATTAAAACTTCAATATATGGATCGGGAGGGAAAGAGCCTTGTCTACTATAAATGATTATTCTACCAATATTAGCAAAAATATTTACTCTAATTTTATGCTTAGCTCTATAATTGAGAAATTGCCTATAGGAGTAATGGTTTTAGATAATCAATTTAATATAACTATTTTCAATTCTATTCAGGAATCAATAACAAAAATGAATTACGAAAGCGTTATAAATAAAAATTTTTTCGATATTTTCCCCTACTTATTTAGTATTGAACTTAATACAAGATTAAAAAATATTTTTGATACAGGAGAATCCATAAGTATAACTGAATTTCCTTTTTATAACTCAAAGGACAATAAAAATTATATATATATTAACATAAATATTAATGTTTTAAAGACTGAAAAAGAGGGACACCAGATCATACTATTTACCATGGAAAAACTTAAAGAAATTGAATCAATCAAAGTAAAAGAAAAAGTCGATTTACCAGAACAAGACGACATTTATTATCGTAATCTTATAGAATTTTTGCCAGCTGCTATCTTTTTGCATATAGAAGGAAAAATAATCTTCTGCAACAGTGCTACAGCTAAATTACTAGGATTCGATTCGCCGGAGGAGCTTATTGGTAGAGAAATCTGTAGCTTTATATCACCTGAATGTCGTGAAATAGTTATTAAAAGAATTGAACTAGTACAAAAATACGGTAAATCTGCTCCTTTAATTGAAGAAAAATTTATTAAAGCAGATGGAACTAATATATATATTCAAGCAACCAGCGGACGTTTTCCCTACAAAGGAATCATGGCGTCACTTTCTGTAGCTCTGGATATTAGTGAACATAAAAAAGCTGAAGAACTCCAAAAAAAGATCAAAGAGAATTATAGATTGCTTTCTGAAGCAAAGAAATTTGATATTTTAAAAACTGAGTTTTTTACAAACATTTCCCATGAATTAAGAACTCCTTTAAATGTAATTTTAGGTGCTATTCAACTTTTAAACTATTACCACAAAATAGGCATAAATGAAGAAAAATCAGATCAATATTTAAATAGTATAAAACAAAACTGTTTTAGAATACTTAGACTTATAAATAACTTAATAGATATAACCAAAATGGACTCAGGCTATTTTGAAATAACACCCTCTAACTACAATATAGTAAACATAGTAGAAAATATAACTTTATCAGTTGCTGAATATGCTGAAAATAAGTCTATAAATTTAATCTTCGATACCGATGTAGAGGAAAAATTTATATCTTGTGATCCTGACAAAATAGAAAGAATCATGTTAAATCTGATTTCAAATTCCATAAAATTTACCAACCCTAATGGAAAAATATTCATAAATATATATGATAAAGGAGATCACGTAATTATTTCTGTTAAGGATACTGGCATTGGTATTCCCGAAGATAATCTTTCTATTATTTTCGAAAGATTCCGCCAAGCAAATAAATCTCTTGCAAGAAATCGGGAAGGAAGTGGCATTGGACTTTCACTTGTTAAATCTCTTGTAGAAATGCATGGTGGAAAAATTTCTGTAAAAAGTTCCTGGGGTAAGGGCAGCGAATTTATAATATCCCTACCTTCAGTTACTGCTAGCGAAAGCATCAGTTCTTTTCCTAACAATCCTATGATGGAAGATTACGCAGAAAGAATAAATATTGAGTTTTCCGATATATATCCGTAAAATATGAAGTAGAAACTTGAATCAGATGGGGTTTCAGTCTACGACCCGGGGCTTTGCCCGTTAAATGCCATTTAGGCATTTAACCCCACCTGATTCTTAGTTGAACGAATCCAGGGACGTAGCCGCTCTTTACTCCCTCTTTGAGAAGAGGGAGTATTAGAGCGGGTAGTGATCGGATAAATAAACATGCACAAAAAACTGTGCATGTTTACTTTTTGCCAGAAATTAATATGACAAATACAGCTATTACTACTAATGTTACAACTACAGATACTACACTGCACATTATGATCATACTTTTTATCATTCAATCATCCCCTAAAAATTATCTAATCCACAAAAGATATACCAAGGTCCTATTCCCATTGCAGTTCCCTTTTTTTGTTCTTCTAAAAGAAAAGCCTTCACGTCATCTCTTTTAACCAAAATAACCTCTATTTCCTCTTCTGCTTCAAGTTGCTGTTTTGGATTCAAATTTTCTTCATCATTTTCATCAATTTCTGCACTTACAACCCTAACTGTATCTGTAAGCAATGCAGCATTAGAATTTATAACTGGACTTATACCCTTTATCTTACCTTTGTAGCCCGTTTCTTCTCTTAGCTCTCTTAAAGCTTCCTCTTCCAGGTTTTCTCCTTCTACTAAACCAGCGGGAAAACCTATTATATAATTGTCTATAGCAGGCCTATACTGCTTTATAAATAAATATCTATTAGACGGAACAAGTTTGCTAACAATCACCACAGACTTATTAGTATTAGTTCTTTCTATACTCTCCCATTTTACTTCATCTCCATTTTCAGTTTTATATGTTGTTTCCTTTAAGGATATCCACTTGCCTTTATACATTACTTTTTCTTCAACTTTCTTCACCTATTTTACCTCCAATTATTAAGTACTTATATATTATTTCTTGTCTTTATTAAATCTTTCCAGCTTATAGAGTCTTTACATATTTATTCTTTTAATACTAATATACCATAATATATTAGTCCATAGACCTATTCTGAAAATTATCCTAAAGTGCAACTTCAATATTTTTATATTAAAGTTACTATTTTATGCATATCCTTATATTAAGTAAAAACTTCATATCTGTTATGAGTAAAAATTCTAGGAGGAACTTATGAAACTTATAAAAAAACTAAATTTAAACTATGTACTATTAATATTTTTAGTCTTTGTTTCCATTATTTTTTCTAAAATAACACTAGATATAAGTGACTTTACTAATGCTTGCACTGTAAAACAAAATCTATCTGTTCACTTCAATTCTGGATTGCTTGTAGGTTTTAGAAATGATGTAGACAAGGATGTTTCAACTTATAGAACTCTTTGGATTACCCCAGATAAGAATAATAATCTCAAAATTGTTAAGGAAATGAACTTTATACTTGTTCCACACAAAGATACCTTTTGGCAAGTAGAACCTATTTACTATAGCTTTACAAATACAGCGGATTCTATTGAGTATCCAGTAGCCCATGCCATTTCCGATAGTTATGTTCCTGGTACCTTTGAATATAAATATAACACTTATAAAAGCAGGTTAGAGTTCGTGGATAGAAATCATGTTTCTTTATCTACATATATAACCAATCATCCTAATAATGAAAATAGCTCTATAAATGAGAGTTGTTCAATAGTTGAATTAGAAAAGTTAACAGAGTTTAAAAATACTGAAGATAGACTAACTATGCA
This sequence comes from Clostridium magnum DSM 2767, assembly GCF_001623875.1. Taxonomy (GTDB): domain Bacteria; phylum Bacillota; class Clostridia; order Clostridiales; family Clostridiaceae; genus Clostridium_AM; species Clostridium_AM magnum. Next base: position 236,375 of record NZ_LWAE01000004.1, read on the forward strand.
TGACGTTTTTAAAGATAAGGCTATTCCTATAATAAAAAAATTCAAAAACGAAAAAATCACCTTAGGTGAAAGCTCTTATAAAAACAGTATAAATACAACTTCCGGTGACACCTGGAACGTAGCTAGAAATGAGGGAAAATGGGTTGCTCAGATAGGTAAAACCTTTAAGTATTCAGGAGATAGCAGTAAGTATATATTATATAATACAGATTTAGATTTACCTCAAAGCATAGTCTCTTATAATGAATTATGTACTAGCTTTTCCTCTATAAAAGATTTGATACCTGACGCAGAAGATGCAATATCTTCCCCAGGCAAAGAAATTCTAGGTGTCTTTACTCCAAATAAATTCACACTGTATCCTTATTTAGATAACAAGATAGGTAAATCCGTTTTAGATATAGACTTAGATGAACATGAAACTATGATTATGGCTCAGTGGGCTAGCGAAAATAGCATTGCGGATTGGACAAATACCTTTAATGCATCTTTCCCTGAAATATCTTCAAACTAGTTATTCCCGAGGAAACTTTAGACTTTCCTCGGGAATAACTTCTTATCCTGTTCTGTACTTCATCACCAGTCTCCTGAAGAACCACCGCCTCCTGAGCTTCCGCCACCAAAACCGCCTCCTCCAGAACTACCTCCACCAAAGCCGCCAAAACCACCGCCGCCGCTTCCTCCTTTAGGTCCTCCGCCCCAAAATGAGCTCCAAAATATCCATGAGAATAAAAAGCTTGTTATTCTAGCTCTATTAAATATAATATCAAGCATAAATATTCCAATAATAAGATAAATAACAATAGGGTTTATTCTTATAACTCTTTCATTTTCTATTGATCTCGTTTCAGTAAAATTTATTTTATTTTCTAAAGTTACATTGTACTCTTTAGCTACCTCTCCAGCAAATATAGTATAAGCATTTTTTAAACCTTCACCATACTGTCCCCTTTGAAAAAGAGGTCTTGCAATGTTATCCATAATTCTTGCAGAATATATATCTGTTATTACACCTTCAAGCCCTCTCCCAACCTCAACTCTCCACTTTTTATCCTGCATTGAAAGTAATATTAATATTCCATTGTCCTTGCTTTTCTGACCTATCCCCCATGTTCTAAAGAGTTCATTAGCGTAAGCTTCTATATTTTTTCCTTCAAGTGAATTTATTGTTACCACAGTCATTTGCGCTGTAGTCTTCTGTTCTAATTCTTTTCCAAGAGCTGCAATATAATTTTTACTCTCGTTATCAATAACACCTACATAGTCATTTACATATTTCAAGCTAGTGGGCTCAGGTATATTTGTCTGACCTTTAACGAAGCAAGGTATTGATACTAATAATATTAAAAAGAATATTATTATACTTACAAAGAGCTTATTTTTTAATAATTTATACTTCAAACTGCTATCTGTAAGTTTTTTATACACTTTTGCTTTATTCATAATTTATTATTGGGTAAAATCCACCTTTGGAACTTCTTTTGCACCCTCACTTGCTTTGTAATAAGGTTTTTGTTCAAATCTAAAAATACCTGAAATTATTGAATTAGGAAACCGTCTTATTGTAGTATTATAGCTTGTTACAACATTATTGTAATCCTGTCTTGCAATGGCTATTCTATTTTCTGTTCCCTCTAAAGCCACTTGTAGGTCTCTAAAATTTTGATTTGATTTTAAATCTGGATATCTTTCTACCACAACTAATAGTCTACTTAGTGCTCCCGATAACTCAGCATCTGCATTAGCTTTATCCGTAACATTTTGTGCTCCTGATAATCTTGCTCTTGCATTTGCAATATCTGTGAATATTGTTCTTTCCTGTGCTGCATACCCTTTAACAGTCTGAACCAAATTAGGAATTAAGTCTGATCTTCTTTGAAGTTGTGTGTCTATATTAGAAGATGCTGCATTAACTTTTTGTTCCTGTCCTATCATAGAGTTATAACTTCCTATTAACGGTAAAAATATAACTGCAATTACTGCTATTATAATTAAAGTCGTTTTTAAGCCTTTACTCAACTTTCTCACCACCATTTAAAATATTACTATTTAGTTTTAGGATTTTTAAAATAAATATACTATAATGCTTTCACCATTCACCTCTACATTTAAGTTCTCTAATCTTTACATATGGCTGCACTGAAAAATTTATTCCAAATAATATGTATTTTATATAAAATCAAAATTTTTTTGCATACAAAAAGGCACTCAAAATTAATATTGAATGCTCTTTTTAACCACTTCTCCAATTATTTTAAATCCCTTTTCTATCTCATCTTTACTAACCCTTGAAAAACCAAGCCTCAAAGTATTAAAGCCACTATCGTCCGTATAAAAAATATCTCCTGGAGTAAAAATAACTCCTCTTGAACAACACTTTTCTAAAACTTCTCTTGAATTTATATTATCTAATTTTATAAAAATATGAAGTCCGCCTTCACCTATTACTTCTTTACAAGGAATATACTTTTTAGCACATTCAACTGCAAATTCGTATTTATCCTTATAAACCTTTCTAGCTTTTTTTATATATCTTTCAAAATTCCCACCATATAGATAATCATAAAACACAGCCTGATCTAAAAATGAAGTATGAATATTTCTGCTTCTTTTTATACTTTCTAAATATCCTATAAGCTTTTTATCCGCTAGTATCCAACCTACTCTTATACCTGGAAACAATATCTTAGAAAAACTTCCTATATATATTACACTGTTTCCTTCCCCACTTAAAGCTGCTATAGGAGACACATGAGTACCAGAATACCTTAACTCCTCATTAAACCCATCCTCAATTATAGGTATATTGTATTGCTTTAAGATTCTATACAGCTTAAGTCTTTTTTCTGCAGACATTATAATTCCTGTAGGATTATGATAAGATGGTATAAAATAAGAAAGCTTAAACTTATTTTCTGCCAACTGGGCCTCTAGATTTTGTAAATTTACACCATCTTTATCAACATCTATGCCTTTTATATCTAAGCCATGCAATCTCATTATCTTTATAGCTGTATTATGTGTAGGGTTTTCACACAAGATCTTATCCCCTTTTTCAGTAACACTAGCTAGAATTAGATCAAAGCCCTCTGTAAATCCGTTAGTTATAAGTAAGTCTTTTCCATTTATGTCTACGCCCTTGTTTTTCATATAGTTCAACAAATACTCTATTAAAGGCTTATATCCCTTTGCATATCCATAGTTTAATATTTTCTCACCTTCAATAGAAATTCTATTTAAAAAAGATTTTTTAAATTCCTCAACATCAAAAAGGCTTTCATCTGGTGCAATGCTTTTAAAGGATATCATTCCTTTTTTCCACTTAGCCTCATGTTTTACTATATCTAGTTCTTCTGAAGCTTTAGCATAGTCATTTACTTGACTATTCCATTCTATACTCCATCCCTCTTGCTGATTTATCTGTACATCAGCCACAAATGCCCCCTTGCCCTTCTGTATATATATAAATCCTTCCTCTTCAAGGAACTCATAGGCACAAATAACAGTATTTCTACTTATTTTCAAAATTGATGACAGTTCTCTTGTAGAAGGAAGCTTTTGATTTTGTCTAAGCATTCCTCTTAAAATCATACCCTTAATATAGTCTTTTATTTGTATATATACCGGCATATTTTTATCTAATTTTATATCAGAAAACAATTGAATTCACCTCAAATACATTTTTACACAAATGATGAAATAAATAAAGGAAAGATTAAAACAATTACTAAATATATATGAATACGAAGTGAAAACTTGAACAAGATGGGAGTATAAGAGCAGGTAGTTATTGTATAAATAAAAAAAGCAACAGGGAAAATGAGTTCCCTACTGCTTTTTAACTCTTATTTGTACATTCTATACTTAATGCTAAATTATTGATTAGAATGCAGGTATTATACTTCCTTGATATTTATCTTCTATAAATTTCTTAACTTCCGCTGAGTTTACAGCTTTATTAAGTGCTTGAACAAATGCTTGATCTTTATCTTTTGTTCTAACAACAATTATATTTGCATATGGTGAATCTTTTGCTTCTATAGCTATGGCATCCTTTGTTGGATTTAATTTTGCTTCAATAGCATAGTTAGTATTTATAACAGCAGCATCTACATCATTTAAAACTCTTGGAAGCTGTGGTGCTTCTAATTCTTTGATTTTAATATTTTTCTTATTTTCAGTGATATCTAATTTTGATACAAGATCACCATCTTTTAATTTTATAAGTCCAGCTGTCTGTAATACTTTTAAAGCTCTAGCTCCATTCGTTGGATCATTTGGTATCGCAATTTCTGCACCATCTTTAATTTCTTCTATCTTCTTAACTTTGTTTGAATATACTCCCATTGGTTCAATATGAACTTTAGCAGTATAAGATAAATCAGTATGTTTTTCCTGATTAAATGTAGTTAAATAAGGCACATGTTGGAAAAAGTTTGCATCAAGCTCTCCATCATTTAATGCTGTATTTGGTGTTACGTAATCTGTAAACTCAACAATTTGAAGATCATAACCTTCTTTTTGAAGTATTGGCTTTACTACTTCAAGTATTTCCTTATGTGGTACTGGTGATGCACCGATTTTTATAACCTTTTTAGTTTCCTTGCTAGCATCATTTTGCTTAGCAGTATCCTGTTTTTGTCCACAACCTGCTAATCCTAAAACAAGTAATGCTGATATTGCTATTGATAAAATTCTTCCCTTTTTCATTTAAAGTTCCCCCTTAATTATATTTATATTTTTATTTAGTATTCACTTAGATTTATTGCATTATTTACTTAATTTTTTATATATAATATCGCCTATGCTTTGGAAAATCTGAACAAGCACTATAAGTATAATAACTGTATAAACCATAATATCAGTTTTGAATCTATAGTATCCGTATTTAATTGCTACGTCACCTAGACCACCTCCACCGATAGCTCCTGCCATAGCTGAGTATCCTACTACACTAATAACTGTTAGTGTAATTCCTAATATTATAGAAGGAAACGCTTCTTTAAGTATAACCTTATGTATTATCTGCCAGTTGCTTGCACCAAAGGATCTCGCTGCTTCTATTATTCCTGAATCAACTTCCTTCATAGCGGATTCTATTACTCTTGCTGCAAAAGGAGCTGCCGCTATAGTTAAAGGTACTATTGCTGCTGTAGTTCCTATTGTTTTTCCAACAAGAAGCTTTGTAAAAGGAAAAATGGCAATCATAAGTATTATAAATGGGAATGACCTTAATATATTTATTATAAAATCTAAAGATTTATATATTGCTTTATTTGGCTTTAATCCCTTTTCATCCGTTATGACAAGTATAATTGCAGGTAAAAATCCTATAATAACTGCCATAATAGTTGATGCTAAAACCATATATACAGTCTGTCCCAATGCAGGAAGTAAAACATCATTAATTAGCATTTCTAACCACCTCCCATGATATACCTTTCTTATCTAAAAAATTACATATGTTTTTTCTATTTTCCTCTGAAGTATTTATAACTAAACTTCCTAATACATTTTCCCTGAACTTTTCAAGCTTTCCCCAAACTATAGAAAAGTCTATATCAAGCTCTCTGGCCATAGAAGTTATTATTGATTGCTGACTGCGTTCCTTTGGGAAGAATATTCTTATGTTTACACCATCCTCTGGTAAGACTTCTTCTTCTCCTAAAAGTTTTTCAAGAGAGGCATCCGGTTTTAAAAACAACTCGTCTACAACTCCTAAGCTTTTTATTTCTCCACCTTCCATAATTGCAACTCTTGAGCATATTTGTTTTATAACCTCCATCTGGTGGGTAACTATAACTACTGTTATATTCAACTTTTCATTTATTTCTTTTATTAAATTAAGTATTGACTTAGTTGTATTTGGATCTAGAGCAGATGTTGCTTCATCACACAACAGTACATCCGGCTCAAGAGCTAATGCTCTTGCTATGGCTACTCTTTGTTTTTGACCTCCACTTAGATCTTTAGGCATGCTATACATCTTATCCTGAAGACCTACTAACTCTAATAAATTTGTTACTCTTTCATTTATTTCTTTTTTGTCTAACTTCCAAACTTCAAGTGGAAGGGCTACATTATCAAAGACGTTTTTTCTATTTAAAAGATTAAAGTTCTGAAATATCATACCAAGACGTCTTCTAAAACTTCTCAATTCTTTTTCACTTAAATCCTTTATTTCATGTCCAATGTTCTCTATGCTTCCGTTATCGCAGCTTTCAGTTTGTAACTCATCCCTGTTTTCCTCTTTTTCTACTGCAATCTTTATACTTCCACTATCATAGGTTTCAAGACCATTTAAACATCTTAGTAGTGTAGACTTTCCAGCACCACTATGTCCAACTATTCCTATAATTTCACCTTTTTCTATATTTAGATTTATATCCTTCAGCACCTGATTGCCTGAAAAACTCTTATTTACATTTTTAATTTCAATCATTTCTTTTCTCCTTTAAAAATAATCAAAGCTCGAGGAAAACCTCGAGCTTAAAAATCTCAATGATCTCCTCATCTTTCAGCATACGCCGTTGGAATTAGCACCACTGTATTATTAAATGAAATAATACTGGTTGCTGGGCTTCATAGGGCCAGTCCCTCCACCTCTCTTGATAAGTTCCAATTTCTTATTCAGTTTACTAGTTAATAATATCAAAGAAATCCTGCATTGTCAATAGTATTGCAAAAATTGTTTTTGACTGTCGTATTTTCACGAAAATGGAAAATGTCTAATGTTTCTAGCTTCAAGTTTAACATATGACTTGATATAAATTAAAACTATATATGGAATTTAGCTTCTATCTTTGTTCTCTTAAAGATACTTCCGTTATTTTATCTAATAACTCAGGGAAAGACATATCTACAGCTTTTGCACTTTTAGGAAATAAGCTATTTTTAGTCATACCAGGTAATGTATTAAGCTCCAGTACATAAGGTACACCATCTTTTATAATCATGTCTACCCTTACATAAACACTACATTTTAGAGCCTTCCAACACTCTAAAGCCATTTCTTCAATTTTCTTTTGAAGCCCTTGTTCAAATTCTACTATTATTTCATCAGACCCTCCATCAGCATATTTTGCTGTATAGTCAAAAAATTCCGATTTAGGTTTTATTGCAATTATAGGAAGCATTTTACCTTCTAGTATGCAACAAGTTATTTCATCACCTTTTATATATTTCTCTATCATAACTTCGTTATCATACTCTAATGCAAGTCTTACCGCACTTTCTATATCTTCCCTTTTCTTAATTAAATTTGTAGCCACACTGGAACCACCACTATTAGGTTTTACGAATACAGGATACTCCATTTTGTCTATAAAATCATAATCAATTTCTTCTACACTTCTTACACTTAACCAATCTGCAGTGTTAACTCCTGTTAATCTTAATATTTTTTTAGATATGTCTTTATCCATACACATGGCACTAGTTAAAGGTCCGCAGCCTGAATATGGAATATTCATTGTTTCAAAAACCGCTTGTATTATACCATCTTCACCGAACTTACCATGTAATGCAATAAATGCAAAATTTATGTCTTTAGCCTTTTCTATTACGTCATCTTTTTTATCTATAATAATTGGAATAACTTCATATTTGTTTTTATCAAAATAACTTGCTATTTCTTTTCCAGAATTTAATGATACTTCTCTCTCTGAGGATACGCCTCCCATAATAACTCCTATTTTCATGTCTACTCCTCCATACAACTTATTATTCCTTCTACTTATATTGTATACATTTAAAGAAATAAAGAAAGTACCACTTATATGATTTTTTATAGTAACTGTGGTTTACTAAATGAAAAATATTTCTAATATTGCAAATTGAAAAAAGTATAGTAAAATAATAGTTAGGAAATTAAATAAATTTTGTGGGGGTGCCTATAGGCTGAGAAGATATTATTCTAACCCTTTGAACCTGATCCAGTTAACTCTGGCGTAGGGAAGCAAGTTATAGTATAACACTGCCTTATTTTTGGCATATTGCTTTTCCGCAATATGCCTTTTTGATTTATACTAACTGGATTATATCCACAAATTTTTCCACATATTAAAAACAGAGGTGATTTACTTGAAAAAAGTATTAACAATTGCAGGTTCCGATAGCTGTGGTGGTGCAGGTATACAAGCTGACCTAAAAGCTATGAGTTCACTTGGAGTATATGGTATGAGTGTTATTACAGCAATAACGGCTCAAAATACAGTAGGCGTTCAAAAGGTAATGGAGGTAACAGACGAAATTATCGAAGCTCAAATCAGATCTATATTTGAAGACATAACTGTAGATGCTGTAAAAATAGGAATGGTTTCAAATAGTAAAACTATAGAAACAATAAAGAACCTTCTTGAAGAATACAGTGCCAAAAACATAGTTTTAGATCCAGTTATGGTGTCAAAAAGCGGATATTATCTACTAAAACCTGAAGCACAAGAAGCTATAAAAGCACTTATTGCTATTGCTGATGTGGTAACTCCAAATATTCCAGAAGCAGAAGTTTTAACTGGAATGAAAATAGAAAATGCAGATCAAATGAAAGAAGCTGCTTTAAGGATAACAGAATTAGGTTCTAAAAACGTGCTTATAAAAGGCGGCCACAGATGTAATGACGCTAATGACATACTTCTCTCAGAAGAAGACTTTATGACTCTTAAAGGCTCAAGAATCGAAACTAAAAATACTCATGGCACAGGCTGTACTTTATCTTCTGCTATAGCTTCACACCTAGCTAAAGGATATAGTGTGCAAGAGGCAGTTTCTCTATCAAAAGAATATATAACTAAAGCTATAGAAAATTCCTTCTCTATTGGACACGGTGTTGGTCCTGTAGGTCACTTTGTAGAGGTTTATAAAAAAGCAGGTATCTCTTTTGAATAAGATTAAACTTAAATCAGATGGAGAGCTGCTAGTCATGAAATAAACTAATGTTACGAACAATAAAATCTTTTCCATTAGGAGGCGTATTAATGAATTTAAATAATATAGAAAAAGTTTGCATTAATTTATCAACTGTTAGAAACAACATTCCACTTATTCAATGCATAACCAATTATGTAACTATTAATGATTGTGCTAATATACTTCTAGCCTATGGCGCTTCTCCTGCTATGTGTGAGGCTTATGATGAAGTATTTGATTTTACAAAAATATCATCTGCCCTTTACATAAATGTAGGAACATTAACTAAAGAACAAGAAGAGGCTGCTGTTCTTGCTAGTATATCTGCAAAGGTTAACAATACAACCGTTGTTTTAGATCCTGTAGCTTGTGGAGCTATTCCAAGAAAAGCTGCTGTAATTAATAGAATTTTAGAACTTGGAAGAGTAGATATTATTAAAGGTAACATAGGAGAAATAAAATTCTTAGCTGGTGAGGCCTCTGCAGTTCGCGGTGTAGATTCCTTAGATAGCGGAGAAGGTGCTTTAGATGCATGTATTAGACTAGCTAAAAAATATAACTGCATAGTTGCATCTACTGGTAAAGAGGACTTTGTAACTGACGGTACTCGCAGTGCTATTATTCAAAACGGCACAGAGATGTTAACTAAGATAACAGGTGCTGGATGTATGCTTGGTGCACTTTGTGGGGCAACTGCTGCTTACTCAGAAGATAAATTTATAGCTGCTGTTACAGCTATACTTTCAATGAATCTAGCAGGAGAAGAAGCCTACGAAACAGTTAAAGTCCCTGGGAGCTTTAAAGTTAAATTAATTGATTGTATCTATACTTTGACAGAAGAAAAATTAAAGAAGGAAGGAAAAATAATATGGCAGTAGATTACAGCTTATATCTTATAACAGACAGAAGTTTCTTAAAGGGAAGAAGCTTAAAATCTGTTGTAGAAGAAGCAATTATTGGGGGAACAACTATTATTCAGGTAAGAGAAAAAAATATATCCACTAGAGAGTTCTATAAGGTAGCAATGGAAGTAAAGGAAGTAACAGATCATTACAAGGTTCCTCTCATAATAAATGATAGAATGGATATAGCTCAGGCTATCAATGCAGATGGAGTTCATTTAGGCCAAGATGATATGCCTTTAACTATCGCAAGAAAGATACTAGGCAAAGATAAAATCATCGGTATTTCTGCAGGAACTCTAGATGAAGCCTTAGAAGCTCAAAGAGACGGTGCAGACTATTTAGGTATAGGTGCTATATTCTACACTGGCACTAAAAAAGATATAGACACACCTATAGGTACTGAATACCTAAAACACATATACGACAGTATAAACATCCCAGCTGTAGCTATAGGTGGAATTAACGAAACAAACTTTAAGGAAGTGCTCTCAACTGGAGTAGATGGAATTTCTGTTATTTCAGCAATACTAGGCAAAGAGGACATAAAATATGCTGCAAAAATGCTAAAACTATAACTAGATTATTTATTTTTATCTTAAACATATAGACAGTTTGTGATTTTTTAGAGAATCATAAACTGTCCTTTTTATGTAGAATTCAATTATTTATATAGGGTTTGTAACTTGAACTTTAACTTATACGTAGGGATATGTTACCAAAACTAAAGGCACATTTAAAAACTTTTTTATCAGTCTTAGCGAAGTATTTTATAAAATCTTAGAATATTCGATTGTCTGAGCAAAGCGAGTTTATTGAATATTCTTAGATTTTATGAAATACAAGCTTTAGACTGATTAAAAGTTTTTAACAATGCTGAAGTTTGGTAGCATATTCCGTAGTATAAGTTAAAGTTCCACCTAGAAACCCTATAAACTCTCACAAAGTTATATTTACATGTTTTCACCACTTTACAAATTTAGTAGGCTAAATTATAATTAGACTGTAAATTAATTAACTGGAGGTTAATAAAATGAAGAAAAAATTAACAACATTAACTGCAATGTTACTTACCCTTGGATTATTATTCTCAGGTTGTGGACAAAGCACAAAAAATGACCAAAGCAAACAAACTGCAGATAACTCTTTAAACGAAATTAAACAAAAGGGACAATTTATAGTTGGACTAGACGATAGTTTCCCTCCAATGGGATTTAAAAATGATAAAGGTGAAATTGTTGGTTTTGATATTGACATGGCAAACGAAGCAGCAAAAAGAATGGGCGTTAAAGCTGTATTTAAGCCAGTTCAATGGGATGGAGTATTACTTAGCTTAAATAATAAGGACATAGATGTAATATGGAATGGCTTGACTATTACAGATGAAAGAAAAAAACAAATAGATTTTTCAAAAGTGTATCTTCAAAATAAACAAATTATAGTTGTTAAAAATGATTCAACTATAGCAACTAAAAAAGACTTATCTGGTAAAAAAGTTGGACTTCAACTTGGTAGCAGCAGCGAAAAAGCTTTAACTGATGATAAGGACACTTCAGGTACAGTAAAAGAAGTTAAGAAGTATTCAGATAACACAGAAGCTTTAATGGATCTAAGCCAAGGTCGTATAGATGCTGTAGTAGTTGATGAAGTAGTTGGTAGATACTATATATCAAAAAAACCTGGAGTATATAAAACTCTAAATGAAGACTTTGGAAAAGAAGATTATGGTGTAGGTATAAGAAAAACTGACAAAACATTTAAAGAAGAACTTGATAAAACTTTAGATGCTATGAAAGCTGATGGAACTGCAGATAAAATATCTCAAAAGTGGTTCGGCAAAGATATAATTTCAAAATAGGACAGTTAGGATGTGATTTGAATGTCTAATCTTATAGACGTTACAGGATATATATTAAAAGGAGGATTAATATCCTTAAAATTATTTATAATAGTTGCTATTCTTTCAGTACCTTTAGGTATTCTTGTTGCCCTCGGAAAAATATCAGGAATTAGACCTTTGAGGTCGGCATTAAGTATATACACTTGGGTTTTTAGAGGTACTCCTTTATTACTACAATTATTCTTCGTATATTTTGGACTTCCTGTAATAGGTATAAGATTGGAACCATTAACTGCTGCTAGCTTAGCTTTTACTATAAACTATGCAGCATACCTTGCTGAAACCTTTAGAGCTGGGATAGAGTCTGTTGATAAGGGACAGTTCGAAGCAGCTAAGGCCTTAGGAATGAATTATCGTCAAACTATGGTACAAATAATTCTTCCACAAGCTATAAGAAATGTGCTTCCACCTGTTTGCAGCGAAGCAATTAATCTTATAAAAGATACGGCATTAGTTGCAGCTATTGGTATTGGTGACCTACTTAGAGCTGCAAAGGAAGTTGTAACTAGAGAGTTCACCATTACACCATTTATAATAGCTGCTGCCATATACCTTGTTATTTCATCATTGTTGGTGCTAATGTTTAGAAAGCTTGAAAAGAAATATTCTGTTTATTAATATAACACGATACAAATTGGTCTATAAATTATATAAAACAAGTTCTGGTTATCTACAGCTAGCAGAACTTGTTTTTTCCTTTTTACTATCCTTTTTACAACTATCAAGACACTCCTTTAAGCACTCCTCAATTACATCCCTTGATATTTGAAAACCCTTTTTCTCTTTCATTGTACTACCTCCTATTTTTTATGATTAGTAAATAAATATATTTTTAATATATATTTATATGTCAGTTATGAAAAAATGTTACTTTAAATTATTAATTATATATATTTTTTAAAATTTTATATAACCTTTCTAAACTCTCAACAATAGTATATATATATATTCATAATTTCTAAAAATAGTACCAAACAAATACATTAAATCTATTTTATATTTAAAATTAAATTCAACATATATCTTACGGTGAATTATGAATATATAGAAATACATTCATTTATTTTATATAATTCTTTAATAAATTATATCATGAAAATAATGTATATTTTGTCATTATTTATAATCAACAAAATATTTAAGTAAGAAGAGGTGTTTATTAATGAAAGCTGACGCTGTTTTTGAAGGCGGTGGTATGAGAGGAATAGGCATAATTGGTGCCTTAACCTATCTTGAAGCTAGGAATTATCAGTGGCAACGGGTTGCTGGAACTTCAGTTGGTGCAGTAATAGCTGCTCTCATAGCAGCCGGCTATACTTCTAAAGAACTTAAAGATATACTATCAGAACTGGATTTTAGAGATTTTCTAGACAAAAGTAGGCTGCAGCGACTACCTGTACTTGGAAAAGCACTTGGCTTTTTTATCGAAAAGGGTATTTATTCAGGAGAATATGTGGAACATTGGATAAATAAACTTTTAAAGGCAAAAGGTGTTCGTAAATTTAGGGATGTAACTGTTAATGGTGAATGCAGACTAAAAATAATAGCTTCAGACATAACCAAACGAAGAATTTTAATACTCCCGGATCACCTCCCTGAATATGGGATAAACCCGGCGAAATTCTCAATATCTAAAGCTGTTAGAATGAGCATAAGTATACCTTTTTACTTTAAACCTGTTCAATTTGCACATAGAGACGGTATAAGTTATATAGTAGATGGTGCTGTCTGCTGCAACTTCCCAATAAACATATTTGATGTTGCAGGCCTCCCTAGATGGCCAACTATAGGATTTAAATTTGATGGCCCAGAAATAAGTAATACAAAACAAGGAAAAACAGATCCTATATCTTTTTTATTTGATATTGCAAACACACTTTCTGCTGAAAAAAATAGAGAATGGTTAAAGGATGAAAATTTAGTTAGAACTATACTTATTCCTACGGAGGAAGTTCGACCTACTGATTTTAATATATCAAACCGAAAGACCGTAAGCCTTTTTAAAGCCGGCTACAAAAGTGCCTCTAAGTTTCATAAAGACTGGGACTTTGAAGAATACACAAGAAGATATAGATCCTCTGCTTCACTAGATCAAAGCTCTATTTAAAAAGACGGCAATTTTGCCGTCCTTATTAACTATTATCTATTTTTCTCTTTCTGAATATAACTCTGCTATTTTAACAATAACTTCAACTGCCTTCTCCATAGACTGGATTGAAATATATTCAAACCTTCCATGAAAATTGTGCCCACCGGTAAATAAATTCGGTGTTGGAAGTCCCATAAAAGAAAGTCTTGATCCATCTGTTCCACCTCTTATAGGTCTAACTAACGGTTTTACACCTACTGCCTCCATAGCTTTGAATGCAATATCTACGACATATTTTTCAGGCTCTACTTTTTCTTTCATGTTCCTATATTGATCTTTTATTTCTATATTTACAGTACCATTACCATACTTTTCATTTAATTTGTTAACTACATTCTGAAGAAATACCTTTCTTCCCTCAAATTTTTCAGCATCAAAATCTCTTATTATGTAGCTAAGATTAGTTTCTTCAACTCCACCATTTATACTTAATAGGTGATAGAATCCCTCATAACCTTCCGTAGTAGCTGGTGTTTCATTTGATGGAAGCATGCTCATAAACTCATTTGCTACAAGAGCTGAATTTATCATCTTATTTTTAGAGTATCCAGGGTGGAAGCTTTTTCCCTTTATAGCTACTTTAGCACCTGCAGCATTAAAATTTTCATACTCTAATTCTCCAATTACTCCACCATCAACAGTATAAGCTAAATCTGCATTAAATTTTTTAACATCAAAATGATCCGCTCCGCGACCTATTTCTTCATCTGGAGTAAAGCCAACTCGTATATCTCCATGTTTAATTTCTGGATGCATAGTCAAGTATTCAACAGCAGACATTATTTCCGCTATACCAGCTTTATCATCAGCTCCAAGTAATGTTATTCCATCTGTAGTTATGATATCTTGGCCTATGTAGTCTTTCAATTCTGGAGATTCTGATATACGAAGAACTATATTCTGTTCCTCATTTAAAACAATATCAGAACCATCATAGCTTTTAATAATTTTAGGATTTACATGCTCTCCTGAAAGTTCTGAACTTGTGTCCATATGAGCTATGAAACCAATTACAGCAACCTTCTTATCAATGTTTGCTGGTAGCGTTGCCATGACATACCCATTTTTATCAACCGATACATCCTGAAGTCCCATTTCTTTTAATTCCCTTGCAAGTTCTTCAGCTAAAATTAGCTGCTTTGAAGTACTGGGAACTGTAGTTGATTCTTCATCTGACATAGTATCAAATTTTACATATTTCAAAAACTTTTCAATTACTCTCGACATTTTTCAGCCTCCTATATTTCTATTATCTCATCTTTAAAAAATGAATATAAATAGATGTTTTTAATAGATTTTCCTGTCATTTTCTCTAAAGCCCTTTTATAATAATAAACTTGTAAATTATACTTTTCTTTAAATTCATTAATATCCTCTACAAAATCCGTTTTATAATCTAGAAGCACTAATTTATCATCTTCCTCAAAATAGCAATCTATTATACCCTGAATTAATACTTTTTCATTTTTATAAAGTTCTTCTGGTAAATCTTTATAAAGCTCTATAGCAGATATCTCAATAAAGAAAGGTATTTCTCTATAAATATTTTTAGCATTTTTCATTCTCTGCCCCAAGTCAGTTTTAAAAAACTCTAATATTTTATCTATTTGTACTACTTTGCTTTCATTTTCTGTTATAAACTCTCTCTGTACTAATCTCTTTACTTGTTCTAGTATTTCTTCCTTTGATGAAACTTTATTTAATTCTAAATGCTGCATTACCAAATGCATTAGACTTCCTTTTTCTGCTGCAGATAAAGTTCTAGTTTTTTGAATAAATAAAGGTTTTTTCAATACTACAGAACTAATCATCTCTCTACTTTCATTTACATCTATTAAAGCGAATTTTCTTTTTAACTCAGATACAGAAAACTTAACAGGTATATTACTAGCTTCTATATACCTATATTTCCAATTAAGTCTTCTACCTATTTCTTCATTATATTTACTATTCTCATTGATTAAATTAAGACTCTCTATTTCCTTTATTAAATCCTGATCCTCCTCATCCTCTAGATTATCTCTTTTCATAAAGCTTTCTTTATTCCAGGTTTTTATACTCCATCTTGACTTATCATCTATTACAAATTCTGAAGCATTTTCCCTTCCTATAATTTCTCTTAAATTTTTACCGCACATATGTCTAACTATCGCAGGTCCTATCCAGTCCAGGTAGCTCTTAGCATTTCCTATAGCATATTGAGAAATTTTATGACCTTTATTAGCTGCAGCCTCATACCACTTCTCTGCAGTATTTACTATATTATTAATACCTCCAGTTATTATTAGTTTTTCCTTTGCTCTTGTAAAAGCTACATACAATATTCTCATTTCCTCAGAAAGAGTCTCTACTTTTATTTTTCTCTTTAATACCTGTTTTACTAATGTAGGATAGGATATTCTTCTATTGGAATCTACATAATCTGGTCCAAGACCTAATTCTCCGTGAAATAATATACTTCTATTCATATCCATCAAATTAAATTGCTTTCCTGAGCCTGCAAGTATAACTATTGGGAACTCCAAGCCTTTGCTCTTGTGTATGCTCATAATTCTAACCACATCTTCATTTTCCCCTAGAATTTTTGCACTTCCCATATCTCCGCTGCTATTTTTGAGTTTATTTACAAAATTTATAAAGTTAAATAGTCCTTTATAACTAGTTTTCTCATACTGCTTTGCCCTTTGAAAAAGTACTCTTAAATTTGCCTGTCTTTGAGCACCGCCTGGCATAGCTCCAGTAAAGCCGTAGTATCCAGTTTCTATATACAAGTACCATATAAATTCATCAATTGGCATATGCAAGGCCTTTTTTCTCCATTTATTAAGCTTACTTAAAAAGTTTAATATCTTATCTTTAAGCTCCTTGCTAATATGCTCTGTAGTATACCTCATTATCTCTTCATCTTCAGTACTTACTTTGTTACTCCTTACTGCTCTCATAGCTTCATAGAAAGATACATCCCTATTTATCATCCTAATATCCATTAACTCTTCAGGCTGAAAAGCTTCTATAGGAGAGCGTAGTACTGCAATTAATGGTATATCCTGCACAGGGTTATCAATAATTTGGAGCAAAGACATTATAGTTCTGATTTCTACAGTTTCGAAGTATCCTGTTGCTGTATCTGCAAATACAGGTATAGAAGCATTTGTAAGTTCTTCTACAAAAGTAGGTGCCCAGTTAGAAGTAGCACGCATAAGTATGACTATATCCTTATAGGTTACAGGTCTGTATCCTTTAATATTTTTATCATATACGTTGAATTTTTCTTTATTCTCTGAATCAATGAGTTCTTTTATTCTCTTAACTATAAGTCTTGCTTCTATCTGTATATTATCTGCTGTTTCATCCTCTGAATCTCCAAAAATAGTTTCATTGATATCTAAATCCTCATTTTCAAAAACATCATTAATTTGCTTATCTATTAAGTGAAGTTCAATGTTTCCGCCGCAAATATTCTTTATACTATATTCACAATCTTCACTTATATCATCGCTGCCTGATACTTTTTTGCTATACTCTTCCAATGATATTTCTCTATCACATTCTAGGTCTGGAAATTCCGCTCCACTTTTAAGAGCTTCCCCTTCATCATACTCAAGTTCACCAATTTCCTTAGACATTATCTGTTCAAACAAATAGTTAACTCCATTTATTATTTCTGGTCTACTTCTAAAATTCTTAAAAAGCTTAATCTTTCTCTGTTGTGTTCCTTTTTCTTCCGAATAACTGTTATATTTACTTAAAAACAGCTCTGGCTTAGCTTGCCTAAATCTATATATGCTTTGCTTAACATCTCCAACCATAAACATATTAGGAATATGATTTTTTCTAGATATAGCATTCATTATTACTTCCTGAACCTCGTTGCTATCTTGATATTCATCTATAAGTATCTCTTCAAATTGTTGTTTATATTCTAATGCCACTGGGGAGTTCTGAATATTTCCTTCTTCATCTCTTGTAGTGAGTATATTTAAACAAAAATGTTCAATATCACTAAAATCTACTAGTCCTCTCTCTCTCTTTTTAATGCTGTACTTCTCATCAAAGGATATTACTAACTCTGCTAAACACTTCATCATAGGGTACAGTTCTTTTAAGTTATTGCCTATACTATCCGTTCCTACAAATATATTTTCTTTTATCTCAGTAAGTTTCTTTTTCACTTCATCTCTTATCTTTTTTGATTTTTCCTTTGCTTCCTTATCTGCATCTTTATTTCTTTTAGCAGGAATCTTTTCAAAATCTACCCCAAAAAGACTTCTTTTTAAATCATCCCAAGAATTACAACTAAGAATCGAGTAAATATTTTGTAATTCTAGCTTAAAAGGTTCTAGATAATACTCTATACCTGATGCATTTTCAACTATTTCCACTGCCTTTTCCATCTTACTTTTACAGGCTTCAAGTTCAATACTTAAGTAATTTAACAGTATCTCTGCCCATTCTGACTTTCCAAAATTAAAATCATCTCCTACATTAAATCTTTCTGCCATTTTTTCAAGCCAAACATTTGGCCAGGGTGTGCTTTTGGCAAACTCATATAAGTTAAGAACCATGCTTTGAACCTTAAAATCATTCTTTCCTCCATATGAATCTATTAGCTTTAAAAATATCTCATTATCACTTTCTTCATATTTTTCTTCAAAAAGCTCATCTATTGTTTCCTGTTTCAAAAGTATGGCTTCTGTATTATCAGAAACTCTAAAACTTGGATCCAAATCTATAATGTGAAAATTATTTTTTATAACTTGAAGACAAAAGGAATGTATAGTCATTATATTAGATTGATTAAGCAGCGTAAGCTGCCTCTGAAGCTTTTTAGATTCTGGCCTTGCCTCTAATTGTTTTGATATGGCGTCTCCTATTCTCTCTCTCATCTCAGAGGCTGCTGCATTAGTAAAGGTAACCACTAACAATTTATCTATATCAACATTTTCTTTATCGTCTATTATTCTCTGTATTATTCTCTCAACAAGTACCGCAGTTTTCCCTGCACCTGCTCCTGCTGCTACTAAGAGATTACAATTTTTAGTAAAGATAGCCTCATTTTGTTCTTCTGTCCATTTTGTACTCATATCTTTTATCACCTAACTTTATTTTATTGTTCATATGGTATCTTACATTATTTTGCACTTTTTTCTAATCATTACTACCTATATCTATTATAAACTAAAAACTATATAAGTCACACTTATATAGTTTTTAGTAAATTACTCTATTTTTTCCTAATGCCTTTGCTTTATACAAATTGATATCAGCTCTTCTTATTATTTGTTCTAAGGATTCTCCTTCCTCCTTAATAGCAATCCCCATAGAAACTGTTGCTTTAAATTCAATATTCTTATGACAAGTTACTGTTTCAGCTATGATTTTTCTTATGCTTTCCATCCTATTATAAATATCAATTATATTTTTAACTCCATACATATAAACTATTATTTCTTCTCCACCATATCTACCACAGATATCTTCTTCTCGAAGATTAGCTTTTATTACTTTACTAATTTTCCTTATAACTGCATCTCCACATTGATGTCCTTTTGTATCATTGCATATTTTAAAATCATCAATATCTATCATAACTATTCCAAATGAACTATCTTCATCTTCGATTATTTTATTTACAGTATAAAAAAAGTAAGTTCTATTAAATAAACCAGTAAGTCCATCTTTCTGAGAGCTTTCTTTTATTTGATTATACAGCCTATTATTCTCTAAACATATAGCTATTTGATTAGTCAGTGCAGTTAAAAGTTTTACATGAGAATCACTCAAATACTCATAAATATTATGTTCCACTACAATTAACCCTAAAACTCTGTCTTTCATATATATAGGCATATATACAGATGAATGAATTTGTATTCTGTCATCTTTACACATATTAGAATATGAATTTAATATAGAATTATTTAGCTTATATATTCTTCCTTTATTAAACTCATCTACAATGTAATGATGATCTGCATTATTTAAATTTGAAGCCTTCAACTTTAATTTTCTATTTTCCATTAAATATACACTAGAATATGTTACTCCTAATATTCCTATCATTATATCATTGATTAAATAGTCTATTTCACTACTTCCTAGACATCTATTTATATATTCACTAATCTCTACAATAAGAGATACCATATCAAGCTTTTTATCTAGTTCAATAATCTTCATACTCTGCTTCTGTATCGTATCTTCTGCTAACTTCTGGTATGTCTCATATTCCTTTTTCAGTTGATTGTACCTCTCTTCTAAAGACACCTTATAATCCTCTCCCTTATCTTTCTCAGCTATTTCTTCTAAGAATAATGAAGTGTAAACTTGAATCAGATGGGGTTTAAGTCTACGACCCGGGGCTTTGCCCGTTAAATGCCATTTAGGCATTTAACCCCAGCTGATTCTTAGTTGAACGAATCCAGTGACGTAGCCGCTCTTTACTCCCACTTTGCAGAAGATGGGAGTATTAGAGCGGCTAGTCATCGGATAAAACCTTTACCATAAACAGGATACCACAATCTGATGGATATTTTCCATATAATTATAATAAAAAACACATCTAATCCATTAATTGTATTTAGCTAATCTGTTATCTAACTTTCAAAATTTTCATTATAATTATATTCTAATCTATACTATGCTAATGTTCAATTATTTATTTCCAATGAAGTGGAAATTCGAATCAGATGGGGTTTCAACCCCATCTGATTCTTAATTAAACGAATCCAGTGACGTAGCCGCTCTTTACTCCCACTTTGAAAAAGATGGGAGTATTAGAGCGGATAGTCATCGGATAAAATTCCAAAACAATATAGACCCCTTAGTTTTTTACTAAAGGGTCTATATTGTTACTGGCTATACAACTTTTTTTGCGTTATTCTCAGATAGTTCAGCTTTCTTTGCCGAACCTACTATCTTAAACAGTATCATAATAAGTGCAACCCCTGCTACTGCAGAAATAATATATCCTATTACTTCATTTATTCCACCTACAGAATAATCAGGCATCATTGCATTAAAATTAAAACCATGTTCAAATGCATTAGGCACATATCCTACAATATCTTTTATTTCGTCAGCGCCCCATTCTCCCCAAGCTGTTCCAGTAGCTAAAAGTCCTATAGGAGAAAGTAGTATCATACCAATAAGTAATCCATATAAAGGTTTTTTACTAGCAGGTTTACCTTCATATATAACTCCTGGAACCATTTTTCTAATGTACCCATATACTCCAGCAGTTACCGCTCCCTCTAATAAACCTATAAGAAGATGAGGTAAAATCATAGCTGGTATAGAAACACTTAGATCATATGGACAGTAAATCGCTGCTCCTGCTCCATCTTTAAAAAGCAATGGCTGTATTCCAAATTCAACAGCTGTACAAAAGGCTGCTGCAAGTATTCCTACATAACCACCTATAAAAACTGCTATATATTCTCCTCTATCACTTCTAACTTTGCTCTTTATAAACTCATAAACAAAATAACCTAAAAAAGGCATTACGAAAGCCATATTAAAACAGTTGGCTGCGAGAGCAAGTATTCCTCCATCCCCGAAGAATAATGCTTGAATTAACAAAGCTATAGTAACAGAAATGGTTGCTGCATAAGGTCCAATAAGTATGGCAGTTAACACCGCTCCAACTGCGTGAGCTGTAGTTCCACCTGGAACTGGTACATTAAACATCATAATTAGAAAAGAAAAAGCGGCACAAACGCCAAGTATAGGCATTTTTCTTTTACTTACTTCTTCCTTCACTTTTTTAACGGCTCTTGCCCACACTGGCAACATTACAGCTCCCATTACTGCACAAGTTGATGGACTTAAATAGTTATCTGGAATATGCATAAATAAACCCCCTAAGTTTATATGTAATTTATTTTTTTATGTTACTTTTATATACCTATTATATTAGCAAATTCCATGCCAAAGCGAAAGTCACCGTTTTCCCCTAAAATATAAAAAATATTTCTCAAAACGATACAAAATCAGTTTCATTTTGAGAAATATCCATTTTTTATTTTCATTATGAAACATTGAAATATGTATAGCTATTCAAATACTTTCTCTGCATAATAAGAACTTCTAACTAATGGGCCTGAAGAAATATACTTAAACCCCATATCTAAAGCTATATTTTCATACTTTTTAAATACATCTGGATGAATATACTCAATAACAGGATGATGCTTTGATGAAGGTGCTAAATACTGTCCTATAGTAATTATATCACAATCTATTTCTTTTAAGTCTTTTAATATTGATATTACATCTTCTTCTGTTTCACCAAGACCAAGCATAAAACCTGACTTAGTTAAAATTGTGTTGTCCATTTTTTTTACTCTAGACAAAAGTTCTAAGGAACGTTCATAAACTGCCATAGGTCTAACTTCCTTATATAAGGAAGGAGCCGTTTCTACATTATGATTTATTACATCCGGCTTTGAATCAACTACCTTTTTCAATGCTTCCTCATCACCTCTAAAATCTGGAATTAAAACCTCTATAGTTATTTTTTTATTCAATTTTCTTATTTCTTCTACAATCTTAGCAAAATGACCAGCTCCCCCATCTGGAATATCATCTCTCGTTACTGATGTTATTACTGCATGTTTCAAATTCAATTTACTAACAGCTTGTGCTATATTAAAAGGCTCTTTTTCATCTACAATCTCAGGCTTTTCTTTTGTCACATTACAGAAAGTACAATTACGTGTACAGTTTCTGCCAAGTACCATAAAAGTAGCAGTTCTTTTACTGAAGCATTCACATCTATTAGGACAGTTTGCCTCTCTACAAACAGTATTAAGCGAATGTTCTTTTAATACTTTGTGCACTATATCAGAACTTTGTCCCCCTTTTATCTTAACTCTTAACCATTCCGGTTTTCTTTTATACATAGTAAAAACACCCCTATTTTCTTAAGTAATTTTTTCTGCAAGTTATTATATTAATCTCAGTATAGACAAACTGAATTATTCAAACATTATCTCCAATAAATTTTCTTTTGTAATGTTACTCATATATTTTTCAATATCGATACTACTGAAAACATTATCAACATCTTCTTGCAAATATCTAACTCCAGTTAATAGTTCTTCAATTTCCTTTACTTCGCCTTTACTAAAAAAGTCTCCGTAAAATCTTATTTCTTTAATTAGTCCTTTATGTACATTTATATTAGCTTGTACTATTCCACCTAAAAACTTTTTCTCATTAGAATAGCTAAACTTAGGAGAATGACCATAATTCCACTCCCAGGTTTCATATTTTTCATCAGATATTTTTCTTATTTCTGCCCATTCCTCATCAGAAAACTCATAAAATTTTTCATCACCATACTCACTAATAATATAATTGTTTAAAAAATCCTTAAACTCTATTACGCTCATAGGCTCCTTAAGACGTTCACTTATATTTGTAACTCTACTAGCTACGGACTTAATTGCTTTATCTTGAAACTTTATTTCTTTTACCTTTAAAGCTTTAACTAAATCTGACATAGCAGAGGAAAATAAAATACTACCATGATGCAATATCTTATTTTTAGAATTATACTGGGCATTTCCAGAAAATTTTCTACCATCAATAGTTAAATCATTTCTTCCAGATAACTCCGCTTTTATTGATAGCTTTTCCAATGCATTAATTATTGGATTGGTAAATTTACTAAAATCGGCGAAGTTATTCTCATCCAACTTAGATATAAAAGTAAAAAGTATATTTCCTAAATCACAGAAAATAGCTCCTCCACCAGACATTCTTCTAACTACTGGAATGCTATGTTCTTTTACATACTCAATATTAATCTCTGAAAGAGTATTTTGATTCTTTCCTATTAATATACAAGGTTCATTTCTCCAAAGTATAAAACAATCATCATCAAACTTATTCAAAGCATATTCCTCAATAGCGTGATTAATACAAGGATTGGTATTATCGTGCTTAATAAAAATCATATTGCTCCCCCTATTAATTAAATTTTTACCTATCTCCAGCTTATTAGAAGTGAAAAATAATTAAGTCTACTACTTCTATCTTTAATCTATTATTTAAGTGGTAATTAGACCTATAAATCTATAATATAACATAATTCGGAATTTTTCAAATTCACTGTATGAAATCTGTATGAGCAAAATCTACTCATACAGTATCGATAATAAGCCAAGCGTCATAGTTGAACTTACATGAAGTGGAAACTTGAATCAGATGGAGTTTCAAACTCCACCTGATTCTTAGTTGAGCGAATCCAGGGACGTAGCCGCTCGGGACGTACACTTTGAAGAAAATGGGAGTATTAGAGCAGGTAGTCATCGGATAAATCTACTGAATATATGCGTCTACTACTGTAGATACATAATGGTCTTGCCCTTCTTTTACAACAGTAACAACCTTTGGAGCTTTTCTACTGCCAACATGAGTATCATATGTCTGAAGCCCCGTATCATCTGACTCTTCAGTTCTTTTAATAACTACCTCCGATTGTCCTTCATATTCATATCCTTCATAAGCAGATTTTATTTTATCCTGTAGTTGGTCTGCCTGACAGTCTATATTTTTTATATCTTCTAATACTTCTTCTATATTTTTCATTTCTTAGCCCTCCTAAAATAGTTCATAATTCATACTCTATTATTCTCGATAATAGGATATAAAATTCTATTTCAGGATATATTCACAATAGAAAATTAGACCAAAAACTTAACATCTTTGGTCTAATATATATTATTATTATTTTATATTCTTCAAAACTTCCACTAGGTAATCCCACATTCTTTGAACAGAAGAAATACTCATATGCTCATCAGGAGTGTGTACATCATAAAGATTTGGTCCAAATGAAATCATATCCATTTTGCCATCAAACTTCTCTCCTAATAGACCGCATTCAAGCCCTGCATGAATTGCAGTTATTTCTGGCTTATGCCCATTGATTTTCTCAAATACTTCCACGAAAGTATTTCTAATCTTTGAATCAGGATTATATGCCCATTCTGGATAATCAGATTCCTTAGAAACTGTTGCACCAACAAGCTTTGCAATAGTTTCTACTCTTGTAAATATATCCCTCTTCAAGCTGTTTACCGAGCTTCTAATAGCACTTATAAATTCTATTCTATCTTCTTCTGTTGTCACTACTCCAAGATTTATTGAGCTCTCTACTAACCCCGGAATATCCATGCTCATGGAACTAATTCCATCTTGAACTAAGTATAAATAGTTAATTACACTCTCTGTACTTTTGCGTGATAACACTCTAGAAGTTCCTTCGGATAAAACCTCAAAATTCACTCTTAAATCTGGATCTGGTGTTCTAAGCTCGTCCTTTAATATCTGCTCTAATTCAGTTATTTTTTCACTTACCTTAACCTTATCTTCAGATTTAACTAATATAACTGCATCTGCTTCACGTGGAATTGCATTGTGCTTTGATCCTCCAGTAATTTCACCTAATGTAAAATCTACAGAATCAGATAATATAGCAAGTATACGTCCCATTAGCTTATTTGAGTTTCCTCTTCCCTTATTAATCTCCATTCCAGAGTGTCCACCCTTTAGTCCTCTGATTCTTATTACGCACGTTACTAAATCTTTATCTGGTTCCTCCCAAACAGCAGGGATTGTAGTTTTAGCAGTTATTCCTCCAGCACAGCTTACAAGAAGAGTTCCTTCTTCTTCTGAATCTATATTAATAAGAATTCTACCATCTATATTGTTAGGATTTAATGCCTCTGCTCCAGCCATACCTGTTTCCTCTTCTGTTGTAACTAACAATTCTAAAGCCGGATGCTGGATTTCTTTAGAAGCTAAAATTGCCATTCCCATTGCAACTGCAATTCCATTATCTGCTCCAAGAGTTGTTCCTGTTGCATAAATCATGTCATCAATAATTTTTAACTGCAGCGGATCTTTCGTAAAATCATGTTGTGTATCTACATTCTTTTCACAAACCATATCCATATGCCCTTGTATAATTACTGATGGTCTATTTTCATACCCAGAAGTTGCCTTCTTTTTAATGATTACATTTAATGCTGGGTCCTGAATAACTTCTAAGTTGTGTTGTTCTGCAAATGATACTAGATAATTGCTAACCCCTCTTTCATTCCCTGATCCTCTTGGAATTCGAGAAAGTTCTTCGAAATACTTAAATACTTCAAGAGGTTTTATGTCCTTTAATATTCTATTTACCACCTTTACCATCCTTTCCATTAATTCATTTACATATGAAATAAATCTAAATAATAACATTTTTGCATGATTATATTTCACCATAAACTCTAACAAAAATCAATACTTGTAAGAAAATATAATTTCATTCAATTTTTGCTTCATAAGCTCATTATTCTTCGTAGTCTAACATCTAAATAATAGACTTATGTTCACAGAAATATCCCACCTAAAACATATCTATAGCCTAAGTAGATTTTTTATATTAATAATAAAATTTATATTTACATTTTCACCAATAACCTTTATAATAATTACAAGATAATAATTATCCCCTAATAATAATTATCTTGTAATTATTAAATTTTTATACTCCCCCTATTGATCCTCCTTAAACTTAGAATCGGAGATTTAGCTTCATTTCATAGCTAAATCTCCAGTTAACGTTTTGCATATAAATAGCACTTGAAACCCATAATAAAAATTAGAATATCATTTACAAATTGAAATTTCTTAATAATTGGAGTGATAACATGGAACAAAATATAAAACCAGAGATTCTAGATAAGCTTACAAAAGTGTGTATTTGTAAAGGAATATCTAGAGCTACTATAAAAAACGCTATATTGAATGGGGCTACAACAATAGAAGAAGTTAAAAAATCCACAGGGGCTGGATCCGGTTCTTGTGTTGGTAAACGCTGCACTCCTAAAATTGAACAATTACTAGAAGAGTTAAAATAATAAAAAAACAGCTTTGTAATATGCTTACAAAACTGTTTTTTTATTTTATAATAAAGTTAGACATTTATTTTATTTTTGAAAGGAGTAAATAAAAAATTTGGTTTAACTTACCATTTTTTTAGTGATTATTATGGATGACATGTTTATAAGTAATAAAAATTTCTATGAAAATTTAAGTTTCTTATCAAATATTTCTGTACCATTAATTCTTATGGATACTAATGGCTGTATAAAAGAATTAAATGATGCAGCATATGAAATGTTTCATAATATATTCATCAATAGAAATATAGATATCTCAAAAGAGAAATCAAAAAATACACTTTGGTTTATTAGAGATGAATTTATATCTTTTAGAAATAGCACTAATGCTTCTGATCATTTTTATAAAGAGGTAAAAATAAGAAATATTCACTGGACTTTTAACGGACAATTTTTAAAATTAGAAGATCAAATTGTCTTAATTTTAAATTATCGGTTACATAAAGGTGAATCGATAAAGAATGCTCTTCAGCTAGCATCTATTGTAGATTCATCAGAGGATGCTATTATAGCAACAGATTTAGATGGAGAAATAATAAGCTGGAATAAGGCATCCGAAAGAATTTATGGATATAGCAAAAAAGAAATAGTAGGAAAAAACTTTATAATCTTGGCTCCAGATAAAAAAATAGAAGAAGCCTCAAAACTACTAAACAAAATAAAGAAAGGCCAAGAAATTAAAAACTTTGAACTTAAGGTTTTAACTGTTCAGGGCGAAGAAATCTATCTATCTGTAAATATATCACCAATAAGAAATCATTACGGTGATATAGTAGGCGCTTGTGCCATAGCTAGAGATATAACTGAAAATAAAAAACTTCATCAGGAATTATATAATAGCGAAAAAAGATTTAGAAGCATCTATGAACAATCTCCTATCGGCATAGAGCTATTCGACGCCAACGGTGTAGCAATATCTGCAAACAAATCTTTTTGTAAGATGTTTAAAATAAATGATGTTACTGACTTTAAACACGATAATTTCTTTGAAAGTCCTTATATGGCAAAAGAGGTAAAAGAAAAAATTATTAAAAAGCAGACTTCTAGAATAACCTGCAAATATGTTTTAGTAAAACGACCTAACTCTAATATTAATAAAGAAGGAATCTGTTACTTTGATATGATAACAACACCAATTTTAAATGAACAAGGAGAGCTTTCTTCCATATTATGCCAAGTACAGGATATAACTAAAAAAATAGAATCGGAAAAAGAATTAAAAAAGGCTAAAATTTCTGCTGAAGAAGCTAATAGTTCAAAAAGTAAATTTTTGGCGAATATGAGTCATGAAATAAGAACCCCTATAAATGGAATAATGGGTATGACAGACTTAGCATTGATGACTGATCTTACCGATGAACAAAAGGAATATTTAAATATGGTTAAAACCTCTTCTAGACACCTACTTGATATAGTTAACGATATTTTAGACATTTCAAAAATAGAGGCAGGCAAATTTAAATTAGATTTAGAGTCTTTTAATCTTGAAGAAAAAATTAAAAAACTAATAAAAAACTTCTCTATTCTTGCTGAGGAAAAATTTATAGAAGTTATGTATTTTATAGACCCAAGGCTAAGCGATATTGATATAATTAGTGACCCACTGAGATTAAATCAAATTTTAATGAATCTATTAAGCAATGCCTTAAAGTTTACTGAGAAAGGTACAATAATTCTTTGCGCTAAAAGAATACAAGCTCCTGATGGAATAATTAGAGCTCAGTTTTCTGTATCTGACACTGGTATAGGTATACCCGAAGATAAGATGGACAAACTTTTTAAAAATTTCAGCCAAGTAGATGATTCCTATACAAAAAAATATGGTGGAACAGGGCTTGGACTCGCTATATCAAAACAAATTGTCAATATGATGAATGGCAGCATATGGGTAAACAGTACAAAAGGTCAAGGTAGCTGCTTCTATTTTACCGCCGAATTTGCGCCTTCTAAAAATAATAATCACACTACAACTGATAGCAATGAATCAGAATTATTTAATGAAGATTTCCAGTACAGCAGTAGTCCAAATAAATATTATGACATATCACAAGATGAAGTTGTATATCCCTATAGTAAAACCATATTAATTGTAGATGATAATGAAATAAATCAACGGCTTATTTCATCTTTATTAGCTAAAAAAGGTTACAATTATATCTCAGCCTTTAATGGAAATGAAGCTTTAAAGATACTAGAATGTCAAATTGTAGATTTAATACTTATGGATATTCAAATGCCGGAATTAAATGGATTAAAGACAACAATGGCTATCAGAGATTCAGAAAATGTAATAGGAATACATATCCCTATTATAGCTATGACGGCCTATGCAATGATGGGTGACAAAGAGAATTTTTTAGATTCGGGTATGGATGACTATATATCAAAACCAATTGACTTCCAAACCTTTTATGATATTATTGAAAAATATATTTAGTCCAGCAAAACTAAAGGTTTGAGTATTATAAAGCTGTAAAATATAGCTTTATAATACTCAGATTATTCAAGAACACTATTCCTTGCATAGTGTCTTTGACCTCTTTACCTCTTCCACAGTTTATATAAATCTGGCCTTTCCTCTCTCAATATCCTATAAAACTTTTTTGAAACATTCTGTCTTCTAAGTTCTCGTAGTAAAAGTCTAGGATAACGTTCTTTCCATGTAGTCTGCGATGCAGGATCAATAACCATTATTGACTCATCTTCTTTTACATATATATGTGCACCTCTAATATCTAATCTTTTAAAATCGAATTTTCTGAATTCTTCTATGAGATTAATTAGGTTTCTAGCTAAAGTCTTGCTTAATCCATTTTTTCTTATATAAGAAGAAAGAACCTCACCCTCAACATAGTCTCTAATAATGACTTTATCAATTTTTGTATAAACTCTAGGGAAATATTTACTCCCCTGTGCAGCTTTTAGTGTTTCATATTCCTCTCTACATGCACGTTCCGTTTTACAAATCTTTATAACTTTTCCATCAGGCATTAAGTATACCTTTCCGTTCTTACCATGGCCTAAATATTTAAATTTATCTAATTCATATTGTTCTTCGAAAATCATCATCTAAATCCTCCTTTATTATTATGTAATATCTTTATTAAGCAGGAGCATTAAAATCAGATTTTCTTTCCTTACTTATTACTATACTAAAGTTTACGGAAAAGTGTACCAAGCTTCCTATAGTTATCTGTATGTGGAAATTTAATTAAGCAATATACTATATGGAAATTTTTAATATTTTTTAATGTGAAATTTAAAACCACATTAAATATCACGTTCTAAAGTGGAACAATAGTTCAAAAAAAGAACAGTGTTTTTTGAATATATGTATAAAAATGGCACAAAACCATACTATCTCATATTACAAACGGGCATAATACCATATTCTTACTATTGGTATAGTTATTGCTATTAAATAATTATGGATATAAAGTATATAAATTACAAAATCTCAACAATATGTCATGTATAGTAGAAGAACAAATCGTTCCAATACTTTGCATAAAATCAAATTTTTAGGGGGTAGAAAAAATGTCAAGATTTACATTACCAAGAGATCTTTATTTCGGAGAAAATGCTTTAGAGTCATTAAAAACTTTAAAAGGTAAGAAAGCCGTAGTAGTTGTTGGTGGCGGATCAATGAAAAGAGCCGGTTTCCTTGATAAAGTAGAAGAATATTTAAAAGAAGCAGGTATGGAAGTTAAATTAATTGATGGTGTTGAACCAGATCCATCTGTTGAAACCGTTATGAAAGGCGCTCAAATAATGAGAGATTTCGGGCCAGATTGGATAGTTGCAATGGGTGGAGGTTCACCAATAGATGCAGCTAAAGCTATGTGGATATTCTATGAATACCCAGACTTTACTTTTGATCAAGCTGTAGTTCCTTTTGGGTTACCAGAATTAAGACAAAAAGCTAAATTCTGTGCTATATCTTCTACAAGCGGAACTGGTACTGAAGTTACTGCTTTCTCAGTAATCACTAATTACCAAGCTAGAATAAAATATCCTTTAGCTGACTTTAACATAACCCCTGATGTAGCTATAATAGATCCAGCACTAGCTCAAACAATGCCTCCTAAATTAGTTGCTTATACTGGAATGGATGCTTTAACTCATAGTATTGAAGCTTATGTAGCAACTGCAAGATCAAATTTCTCTGACCCACTTGCAATGAAAGCAATACTTATGATAAAAGATTACTTAGTAAGATCCTATAAAGGAGATGTAGAAGCAAGAGGCCTAATGCATGAAGCTCAATGTTTAGCTGGAATGGCATTCTCAAATGCTTTACTTGGAATAGTTCATAGTATGGCTCATAAAACTGGTGCTGTATTCCATATTCCTCACGGATGTGCTAATGCTATATATCTTCCATATGTAATTCAATTTAACAGAAAAACTTCTGAAGCTAGATTCGCTGAGATCGCTAGAGAGTTAGGATTAACTGGATCTACTAATGCCCAATTAACAGATTCATTAGTAAATCTAATTAGAGATTTCAATAATGCTATGAATATTCCTCTAACATTAAAAGACTATGGTATAAGCGAAGAAGACTTTAATGCAAACTTAGACTTTATATCCAAAAATGCTCTTACAGATGCATGTACCGGATCAAATCCAAGATCAGTAGATTTTGATCAAATGAAGAAAATATTCCAATGTACATTTACAGGTGAAGACGTTCTTTTCTAAATTATAAGCTAGAAAATAAAACATACATTAGGTGGATAACCCACCTAATGTATGTTTATTTTTACTAAAATAATGTTATCACAATGAGCTCCTCTACATTCTAGTATTTTTTTCTTTTTACTTATTATCATACTAAATTTTATAAAAAAACATATCATAATCTTCTCAAGTTTTAAAAAATAAATTCATGATTTTTTTTAAATTTTATATTTTTTACCTTTGTACATATCAGTAAATCGCAAACCTATAGTTGATAATGTTAAATTAAGTCACTAATATTTGACTTTTTCTTACATCCCATATCCATTAATTATATCTTTTTCATATTTTTTTAATATTTTTTTGATTATAGTATAGAATATTCCGAAAATGATGATATAATAATATTAGGTTATTTTTTTAACATTAAATTGCAAATTTTTCAAAGAAACAAGGGGGTCAAAAAAAATGTCAAGATTTACATTACCAAGAGATCTTTATTTTGGAGAGAATTCTTTAGCTGAATTGAAAAATTTAAAAGGTAAGAAAGCTGTAGTTGTTGTTGGTGGCGGCTCAATGAAAAAGTTTGGTTTTCTTGCGCAAGTAGAAAACTACTTAAAAGAAGCAGGGATGGAAGTTAAATTATTAGAAGGTGTTGAACCAGATCCATCTGTTGAAACCGTTATGAATGGAGCTCAATTGATGAGAGATTTTGAACCTGATTGGATAGTTTCAATAGGCGGAGGCTCACCAATAGATGCTGCTAAAGCTATGTGGATATTCTATGAATACCCAGAATTTACTTTTGAACAAGCTGTAGTTCCTTTCGGACTACCAGAATTAAGACAAAAAGCTAGATTCGTAGCTATACCATCCACAAGTGGAACTGCTACTGAAGTTACAGCTTTCTCAGTAATTACTGATTACAAAGCTAAAATAAAATATCCTTTAGCTGACTTTAATTTAACTCCTGATATAGCTATTATAGACCCAGCATTAGCTCAAACAATGCCTCCTAAGTTAACTGCTCACACAGGAATGGATGCTTTAACTCATGCTATTGAAGCCTATGTAGCAACTGCAAGATCACATTTCTCTGATCCACTTGCAATGCAAGCAATAGTTATGGTAAGAGATTTCTTAATAAAATCCTATGAAGGAGATAAAATAGCAAGAGATGAGATGCATATAGCTCAATGTTTAGCTGGAATGGCATTCTCAAATGCTTTACTTGGAATAGTACATAGTATGGCACATAAGACTGGTGCTGTATTCCATATCCCACATGGATGTGCTAATGCTATATATCTTCCATATGTAATTCAATTCAATAGAAAAACTTCACAAGGCAGATTTGCTACTATAGCTAGAAATTTAGGATTACGCGGAAATAGCGATGTTGATTTAACAAATTCATTAGTAGCTATGATTAAAGATATGAACAAGAAACTTGATATTCCTTTAACATTAAAGGATTATGGTATAACTGAAGAAGATTTCAATGCAAACTTAGACTTTATATCAGAAAATGCTCTTTTAGATGCATGTACCGGTTCAAACCCAAGACCAATAGATTTTGATCAAATGAAGAAATTATTCCAATGTATATATACTGGTGAAGATGTTACGTTCTAATATATAATCTTTAAAAATAGACACACATCAGATGGCATTAAATCCATCTGATGTGTGTCTATTCTAATATCACATCAAATATTCGTATTTACCCTAATTGTTTATATTAACCTGTAACACATAGTTGCCTTTTTCCATAAAATATATTTGAAGTATAAATTATATTTTACTAAAAATAAATCGGAGGCGACTTCTATGTGTGGAATTGCAGGATGGCTTAACCTAAAATCAGATATTTCTAAATCAGATCTAATTATTGCAAAAATGACCAAGACCTTAAGTAAAAGAGGACCTGACGATGAAAATTACTACATCTCAAGAAATGCAGTATTAGGTCATAGACGACTTATAGTTGTGGACCCCACTGGTGGTGCTCAACCAATGTGTAAAACAATTAGAAAAGATAAATATGTTATTGTTTATAATGGTGAACTATACAATACAGAAGATTTGAGAAAAATACTTATAGAAAATGGTTATTCTTTCGGATCTTACTCCGATACTGAGGTTCTTCTGACATCTTATATTCACTGGGGAGCAGACTGCGTAAAATATATAAATGGTATATATGCCTTTGCAGTATGGGATGAAACTAAGAAAAACTTATTTATGGCAAGAGATCCATTAGGTGTTAAACCTTTATTTTATACTATTAAAGGAGACTCACTTATATTTGGATCAGAAATAAAAACTATACTTGCCCATCCTTTTGTTAGACCTAGTATTGATAAACAAGGTTTAACTGAAATTTTTGCACTAGGCCCTGCTCGATCCTTAGGAAGTGGAGTTTTTAAAGGTATAAACGAAGTTCCACCTGCACACTATTTATTTTATAATCGTGATGGAGTAAATTTAAAAGAATACTGGAAATTAAAATGCGAACCTCATTATGAAGATGCAAAAACTACTGCTGAACATGTAAAAAGTCTATTGGTAGATGCAATAGAAAGGCAACTTGTTGCTGATGTTCCTGTCTGCACCTTTCTTTCAGGCGGTTTAGATTCCAGTGCTATTTCTGCTGTTGCATCCACTTACTTCCAAAAACAAGGAGGAATATTAGATACTTATGCAATTGACTATGAAGACAATGATAAATATTTTGAGTCTAATGAATTCGAACCTACATCTGATAAATTCTGGGCATTAGAGATGTCTAAGTTTATTAATAGTAATCATAATATTGTGGTTAACAGCAGTGAAGATTTAGCTCAAGCTCTTGTAGATTCCTTTAAAGCTAATGATTTGCCTGGCATGGCTGATATAGACTCTTCACTTTTTCTTTTCTGTAAAGACATTAGAAAAAATGCTACTGTTGCACTATCCGGTGAATGCGCAGATGAAATTTTTGGCGGATACCCTTGGTACACAAGACCAGAAGATATTAATGCAGATACATTCCCATGGTCCAAATCCGTTGGTGCAAGAAAACAACTCCTCTCTAATGACCTTAAGTCTTTAGATTTAGAAGGTTATTTAAGAGAAGAGTATCAACAAACTATAAAGAAAGTTCCTTACCTAGATGGAGAATCTAAACATGAAAGACGTATGCGTGAGTTATTCTATCTTAATATTAAGTGGTTTATGATAACACTACTAAATAGAAAAGATAGAATGAGTATGGGAAATAGCCTGGAAGTAAGAGTTCCTTTTGCAGATTACAGGCTTGTAGAATATGCCTTTAACATCCCATCTGCAATAAAATTCTATAATAACAGAGAAAAAGGTATTCTTAGGGAAGCTTTAAGAGGAATACTTCCTAATGATATTATAGATAGAAAAAAGAGTCCTTATCCTAAAACTCATAATCCTAAATACACACAAATAGTTCAGCAGTGGATGCAGCGTATTATGGATGATAAATCCTCACCTATTTTAGGTTTAGTAGATAAAAAAGCTATACAAACATTGATAGAAACCGGTGGATCTTCCTTTAAAACTCCTTGGTTTGGCCAACTTATGAGAGGACCTCAGTTACTAGCTTATTTGATACAGGTTAATGAGTGGTTGAAGGAGTATAAGGTTAGTATAGAATTATAGAAAAATAAATGGTCTGTTACATTAGCGATTTTTCAAATCACTATGAACAGACCATTTCACTATGAACAGACCATTTAAAAGGCTTATATTTTAAATTTACAAACAAGTTCGTTAAGTCTTCGTGACAACTCTGCTTGACTATGTGCTGAATTAGATACATACTCAATCCCCTGTGCTGCTTCATTTATGTTAGTTAATATCTTATTAGAATCTTCTGATGATTTTTGTGCTATACCAGCCATATTCTGTACTGCTTCACTAACCTGATTAATTGTCGCATTAATTTCTTCTGACATAGATGATATATCATCAGACATCTTACTTACGAAATCAGCATCATTATAATATTCATTTCCCATATTAGAAAAAGAATTAAACTGTGGATTTATATCACTATTAATAAACCTTAACACTTCATTACTATTATTAGATAGGTTTCTAAAGGCTTCTTGCACTTTTAATACAGTATCCTGAATACCTGTTACCGCTTGGGATGATTGTTCTGCAAGTTTTCTTATCTCTTCTGCTACCACTGCAAAACCTCTTCCTTCTTCCCCTACTCTAGCTGCTTCTATAGCCGCATTTAATGCCAATAAATTAGTCTGTTCTGCTATACTTGCAATAGTGTCTGCCATTATTTTTATATTCTCTACTACTTTTCCATCTTCGATAGCTTTTAATGTTCTTTGTTCATTTGCCCTATATAGATTTGATATATTTTCTACTGCAACTTTGCCATCGTTTTGCATCTCAACAGCTCTTTCTTTAAACTGATTAGCATTATTACTGCCCTCCATTGCCTTTGATGATAACTCATTTATACTGGAATCTACTTCTTCTACAGATGCTGTAATTTCTTCCGCTGAAGCACTTGTTTCCTGTGATCCATTTACTATTTCTTCAGTAGATCTATTTATAGTTTTAAATTTAGCGGTCATTTCCTCAACTGTTGCTGAAAGTTCTTCACCTGAAATATTCAAACTTTGTGAACAACTTAATATTTCTTTAAGTAATTGTACTAAATCTTTCTGCATTAGGTTAACTGAATTTGACAATTGCCCTATTTCATCTCCACGTTTCAAAAATGCTTCTGGAAGAACTATTGTAAAATCTCCTTTTGAAAGAGTTTTTAAATCTGAAGCTATAATTTGAATTGGTTTAGATATGTTTGCTTGTAAAATATAACTAAAAACTATAGCAATAATTAGTCCCCCAACTATAAGTATAATTGCAGAAATCATTATGTATTTAATAATATTTTCTCCGTCTAAAATTGCGGAATGATTTTTGCTATTTTCATTATCTACAATTTTATCCAAATTATTAAATAAATCCTTTTCCTGTAAACTAAAATCAGTCATTTCTTTGTTGGATATTTGAGATATATTTTTAGCATTTAAAATATTATTTATATGTGTAAAATATTTGTCTGCCTTTGCATTTGTCTCATTTAACAGATTCTTATCATTTTCTGAGGTAGTTATAGTTTCTAATTGCTTACTTAATTTTTTGTAATTTTCCATCGAATCACGTATCCAGGTCTTTCTAGTGCTAACTGCTTGTGCATCTTCCATTACCCTTATATCTCTGACATTTATACCACAAGCATTTATAGAATTTCTTAACTCTTGAACTGTAGTTAATTTTATATTAGTATTCCATGTAACCTTTAGAATATTTATTTTCAATATCATGATTATAGAAAATATAGCCATAAAGGTAATCATAACAGCAAAAGATATAAATATTTTTTTTCTCACATTAAGGTTTTTCATTATGCGCCCTCCCTAGTACCTGATTAATTACAAAATATTTAGATATTTACGATTATTTTATCATAATTATTTATACATTCAATTTGTTGATTCTAGAATTATATGGTATCATAACGTTTAAATTTTCAAATTAAGGCTTCCTAGGTACTATTTTCTACAAATTTTATTAAAATTTTCATTTATATTCCTATAGTGGAATTTGGAAGAGTTAACGCGAAGGTAATATGGGACGAAGGGAAACTGTTACTTACAGTTTCCACTGATTATTATAAAATAAAGAAGACTTTAAAACAGAAAAAACTTAGATATATCAGCAGAACAGAAATAATCTTTTCCTTTTGAGATAACACTTTTTTAATACTTTTTTAACACTTCTATGATATTGTTAGTAATAATGATTTATTTTCTATATATCTGGTAGGTAATGTAAAAAATAAGGTCATCTACTAATATTGAGGTGTAAGGGTAATATGGAAAACTTTAAGATTATCGATTTAAAAGTAAATAAACAAATTCAATTTATGAATGATAAAATGTTTTTTGTAGGCAAAATTATAAAAATAGAGGATAAGTTCCTCGGAGTAATGATTTCTAGTGCACAAGACTACGTTAAAATTTTTAATGCAAATGAAATTGCAAACTTTTTTATCGTTTTTGAAGAAGAAGCCTATTGGTGCAACTCCACAGTTATTGGGTATAGGACAGATGATTATTCTCAGTTGCTAATTTTAGAACAACCAAAAGTTATTAATAGGATAGATAGAAGGAAATCGCCAAGGATACCAGCAATATTAGATATTGAATACTGCTTCTTACCAGATAATATAGGTGAGCTAACGAAAGTTACTCAAGGATATCAACGAATGAAAAAAAAGACGTTTACCATTGATATTAGTAGAGGGGGCATAGCCCTTATAACCTATGAAAAAATTCAAAAAGGAAAGTTACTTTTTCTTTCTTTTAAAATCAAAGAAAATATCGTTTCTGTATGCTCTGTTGTTAGATCGGAAGCCAATGAAGGGAACAGAAACTTTAAAACTGCGCTAAAGTTTGTTGATATTGACGTTAATCATGAAAATATTATTAATGAGTATATTAACGAAAAAATAAAATCGAATTAATAACGTTTTGAGCTTTGACATGAATAATGTAATGAATAACCTAAATGAACAACAGTAGCACAATACCCATCGAATATATTAACTTTAGTTACTATGCTATAACCATAAATAATAAATACCACAAAAAAGAAAAAACTTAGCTATATCTACATAAAAAGCAAGGTGATTAATCCCTGGCCTTTTTAATTAACCCTTTTATATTTTTTTCTTACAATATAGTTCTTAGGAGGATTTTTGTAATAGAAAAACCTACTAAGCATAGCCAGTGCACAAAGTTTAACGTTTATAGTCTGCGTGTTTTTCTTCTCTACCAACAATAAATAGTCTTTGTACTCTTTACTAGTCTCCTTATCCAATTGGTAAATATTTTCATTTTTACTGCTATAGTACCAATTTATAAATTGTTCAATACATCTTGAATATGTCTTAATTGTACTCAAACTTTTACGCTCCTTGTATAACAAATACTTTTCAAATTCTTCTATCATATATACACACCTCTCCTTTGTTATTACTTAAGTTTCCTACCTTTTTATAAAAAGCTTTTTTGTTTCAAATAGGAAGAAGCTGTCCCTTGCTATTATGAGACAGCCTCTTTTAATATTGTACACTTTAATTGAAGCAAGATCTTAATTCAGATGGGGATTCTTTTACTCCATCTGAATTTTAGAGCTGCGAATGCATGGCTTACTTGGCGTTGAACTCCCACTTAAGCAGAGAACCAAAATCTATGATTTTGTGTGAATGGGTCAAGCAGACATCCCAAATCTATGATTTGGTGATGGTCGCTTACTCTGTGAGTACTCCTCTGACGTTAGGAAGATGAGTTTCATATAAAGTTGGAGACTTACGCCAAGTTAGTCAGGTTAAAATCTTATTTTGCAGCTTCTTTATTAGTTGTTGGAAGAATTACTTCAACTTCAGAATGTGGACGTGGGATAACGTGAACTGACATTAATTCTCCAACACGTTGTGCAGCAGCAGCACCAGCATCTGTAGCAGCTTTAACAGCTCCAACATCACCTCTAACCATAACAGTTACAATTCCGCCTCCAACATATTCTTTACCTATTAAATATACATTTGCAGCCTTAACCATAGCATCTGCTGCTTCTATTGCTCCTACTAATCCTTTAGTTTCTATCATTCCTAATGCATCATATTTCATTTTAAAATCCTCCTAAATATTTTTTATTTTTATATTTTAATTTTTAATTATAAACTTTTATTTTTATTAGTTTCTTTATTTTGCTATTGTTATTTTTGAGCTTCCGCTAATTCCCATTGCATTGGCTTCTTCAATATCAAGATGACATTCAAGACTTGAAGCATCGTTAGCTCTAATAGCTACATTGCTGTATACTCCACCTCTTAAGTCATCAAATTTTATAGATACTACATCTCCATCACAAACTCCTAAATTTTTAGCATCTTCAGGTGTCATATGAATGTGTCTTTTAGCAACTACTAATCCTTCTTCAATTTGAACAGAACCCTTTGGTCCAACTAATGTAATTCCAGGTGTTCTGCTTAAATCGCCTGATAGTCTTACATGTGGCGCTGCTCCAAGTTTGACGCAGTCTCCGGCTAATACTTCAACTTGAGTCTTACTTCTTACAGGTCCAAGAATTCTAACTTTCTCAATGGCACCCTTGGATCCACAAACTGTTACAACTTCCTTACAGGCATATTGTCCAGGTTGAGATAAATCTTTAAGTTTCACAAGTTGATACTCTTTACCAAATAAACATTCTAAATCCTTTTGTGAAAGATGCACATGTCTATTAGAAATACCTACTGGAATCTCAGATAAACTTCCTTCACCTACAGTTTTTTTTTCATTAGCTTTAACTGTTTCCATCAAAAGTTTTAATACTGATTCGAAGTTATCCATTAGTTTGCCCCCTTAATAGCAGCAACTATTTGGTTAACTAAGTCTAAAAGTCCTTCGTTTTTTGTGCCTTCATTTTTTGTAGCTTCA
Source organism: Clostridium magnum DSM 2767 (assembly GCF_001623875.1). GTDB lineage: Bacteria > Bacillota > Clostridia > Clostridiales > Clostridiaceae > Clostridium_AM > Clostridium_AM magnum. Next base: position 276,424 of record NZ_LWAE01000004.1, read on the forward strand.
TTGCTAGTACAAGTGTTATCAGTTGCAGCGGATTCACTTACTTTGTTTAAAGCTGCTGCAGCTGCTGCAATTTGAGCTGGACTCATGTTCATAAATGTGTTTTCAATTTGATTACAGCTTTCAGTAGTTTTTACACAGTTGAAAGTTGGATCAGCATCTGCTAATGTCGAACAATCTTTTATACCATAAGCAACTCTCTTAATGTTTACAAGATGCTCTGGAGTAACATTCTCAGATACTGAACTTCCTCCCCATGTACCGCATCCTAAAGTAAATGAAGGATTAAGTCCTGTGCTCGCACCTGTTCCACCTTGAGTTCCACCAGTATTAACAAGAATACGTGAAGCTGGCTTTTTAGCAAACTTCATAACTATATCTCTATCTTCAGTATGAATGCTCATTGTATGACCAATTCCATTTTGAAGTAATTCAATACTTAATTCACATGCTTCATGCCAGTCTTTTACTGTATAGAATCCAAGAACTGTTGTAAGTTTTTCAAAGGATAATGGGTTACCTTCTCCTACTCCATCTTGTCTTCCTATAAGTACTTTTGTTCCTTCTGGAATTGTAATTCCTGCAGCACTAGCAATAATTTGTGGACTTCTTCCGACAAACTTAGCATTCATAGCATGTCCATTCTTGAATAACAGCCTACAAACTTTATCAGTTTCTTCTGCTGTCATAAAATATCCACCTTGTTTTTTGAACTCTTCAACAACTCTATCATGATTGCATTCTTCACAGATTATTGATTGCTCTGAAGCACAGATTGTACCGTTGTCGAAAGTCTTACTTGCCATAATGTTTCTAACAGCTTTTTCTATATCAGCAGTTCTTTCGATGTATGCTGGAGAGTTTCCTGCACCAACACCAAGAGCTGGTTTTCCTGAGCTATAAGCAGCTTTAACCATTCCTGGACCACCTGTAGCTATTATTATAGCAACTTCCCTGCACTTCATTAATTCATTTGTAGCTCCAATTGTTGGAATACTTACTGCACTTATAATGTTCTCTGGAGCACCAGCTGCAACAGCAGCATCATGCATTAATTGAACTGCCTTAGTTGTACATTTTGCAGCAGATGGATGTGGTGCGAACACTATGGCATTACGGGATTTAATTGAGATCATAGCTTTGAAAATAGCTGTAGATGTTGGATTTGTTGAAGGTACTATCCCCATAACTAAACCAACTGGCTCAGCAATCTCTATAAGCTTATTGATAGGATCTTCTTTAATTACACCTATAGTCTTCATATCTTTTATTGAATTATATAGTATAGTAGCTGCTAAATGGTTTTTAAAGGCTTTATCTTCAGCTTTCCCAAAACCAGTTTCTTCAACTGCCATTTCTGCTAAACAAACAGCATGTTCTTCTGCAACCTTAACCATATTGCGTAAAATTTTATCGATTTGCTCTTCAGTGTAATCAGCAATTTTATCCGCTGCCACTTTTCCAAGTCTGGCAAGATTTCTAGCTTCTTGTATTGAGCGTAAATCTTTATCAAAATTTTCCATTGTTTCATACTTCCCTTCTTAGCCTTAACAATAGCTATTTTTTCTCATAATATAGCTTAAATTTAGTAATTAATAAATTTTTATCTGCCTTTGAAATTGCTCTACCTTTGATTACAAAATCTTTATACTCACGAGCTAGATTTCTAAGTTTAATAACCTTTAACTTAGATAACATAGAAATAGCTTTCTCTATACCATTTTGACTTACTAACTTATCTACATCATCTTTGCACAGATTTTCTAAGTTCACCTTGTGTATTTTACCTGAATCTAAAGCATCTTGATTTTTTTCAACCTTCTCTTCAGCTTTTTCTACAGCTTTTGCTTCTTCTGCAATTTCTTCCACAACTTCTGCTTCTACAATTTGTGTTTTTTCTATATCATCTACATCATCAAAGTTGTCTTCATTCTCTGCCTCTTCATTAGGCCCTAAATTCTCTTTAGGATTATTAGGCCCAATTATGCTTTTCAATTCCTCATGAGGACGTGGAATTAAATGCTGTGAAACCAAAAATTCTTCATCAAGTTTTTCAACAGCTGCTGCTCCAGCTTCTATAGATGCTTTTACTGCACCAACATCACCTGTAATTAAAATTGTAACAAGGCCACCACCTACATAAGTTTTTTCAACAATCCTTACATTTGCTGATTTCACCATTGCATCAGCTGCCTCAATAGCTGCAAGTAATCCCTTTGTTTCTATTAGACCAAGCGCTTGCATAGGTTTATCCTCCTAGTCTTCTATGAAGTTAAGACTTGAATCAGGTGAGGTTTGTCTTCGACTCCGGGGCATTGCCCGTTAAATGCCATTTAGGCATTTAACCCTCATCTGATTCTTAGTCGGACGAATCCAGGGACGTAGCCGCTCTTTGCTCCCTCTTGAAAAAGTGTGAGTATTAGAGCGGTTAGTCATCGGATAAAAGATCCGCCCAATTTGCTGGATATGTTGTATAGAATACCCTAGCCTTGTCTGGTGAACCCCAAACAACCTTAGTACCTGATGGTACAAACAGCACATCGCCAGCATGAGCTGTATATGTCTTTCCATTGATCTCAACTGTTAAAGTTCCCTCAATAACATAATCAATCTCTTCGTAAGTTAACTCCCAATCAAATTTTGAATTTTCGATAACTAAAAATCCAGCACTCATCTTTGATTCTTCTTTACTTACCAGCTCTTGGTAATAAACTTTGTTATCTGGATTACCAGTATCAAATACATCCATCTTTACTGAACTTCCTCTAACAACCTTAAGTCCACTAGCATCAGTGTCAGCTTCGTACGGAAGCTTTTTTGCATTTAAGCATTCAATCATTTGCTGTAAAAGACCTTTGTCCATCATTGCTCTAAAGAGGTTAAGCAGCTGATCGCAATCCATGTCCTCTACATTTAGTGGCCTTTTGGCTTCTGGTAGTGATTTTTTAGCTTCTGGCTGCTGTACTTTAACTTCAGGAGCTTTTGTAGTAAATACTATTCCATTGTTTTTAGCAAGATCTTGAGCTGATGGTGTAATTATTTCACTACCATCTATATAAAATACCTTTTCCCCATTTAGTATTAATGCTTCAACATCTTTTGCACATATTAATTTTTTCACTTTATCACTTCCTTTCAAATATACTTTCATATATAAGAGTTCTTAATACATTAGAACAAAGATGCCAGAAGTCTGTCGGACACCGAAGGTATAACTTCAGCATTTACCAGTAGACCTTTTTGTTCCGCAATAGCCTTTCCTGCTTCAACACCAGTTTGAACTGCAGCCACATCTCCAGTAAAAGTGAAGAATGACTTACCGCCCAGTCCTGTTCCTAAGCGAAGTTCTAAAGGCTGTAATTCAGCAGCTTTCAGAATTGCATCAGCAGCAATAACCATCGTTGCTAAGGAGAAAAACTCTATAATTCCTAAAGCCTGAATTTTATCTGGCATTGTTGCACCTGTTATTGCTGGGAATACTTCAGGGCTGACATTTGGTATAATAATAGAATCAACCAAAAATTCTTCTGCCAACCTTTCACCAACACTGACTGAATCCTGAACTGCTGCAATATCACCTTGAACGATAGCAATATATTTGCCCGGACAAACAGAACTAGCTGTTACTATTTCCACATCAGCAGTTTTTACCATTTGATCTGCTGCATATATACCACGTGCAATACTTGTAAATTCAATCATTCCTATTGCTTTTGACATATCAGTCCCTCCTTATCGCAATGAAATCATTTCCACTTTCCACCACTGTTCCTGAAATACTTGCATGAATGGTAGCCCCCAAACTATCTTCAGGAATTCTGCCAATAAGTTGGCCTAGCTCCACATGATCTCCAACAGAAACAACAGTCACTGCTGGTGCTCCTACATGCTGTCTTGTTGCAATGTGCACCAATTCAGGTTTTATTTCAACTTCTGTCATAGGAGCGGGCTTGTCAAAATCATGCAACCCTAGTCTAGCCATAAGGCGCTTACTTGGAACCAACCGATATTCACGATTTTTGCTAGCAGTAAACTCCGACTTCACTGACTTATACCTTATATTTTTTTCTGCCAATTTACCTTTAAAATAAAGATTTGCAGATTTAGGATAAAGTCCTGCTGGGCATGAAAATAATTCACATAAATTACATTGACAACATAGCTGTGCACTCTTCTGTCCTTCAATATCTTCTAATTTATAATTTAAAGCTCTCATCATTTTGTGAGGCTGTATATTATGCCCAATGAGATAACGAGGACACATATCTGTACACATACGACACTGCTCACAGGAAGATTTATTTATTCTTCTTGCCCGTTCTATATTCATAGATTTTTTACGAATAAGAAAATGATTTTTCTTTAATATTACAAATCCCTTGTTTTTCTTTGTAATATACCCATCTGTACTACTCATCACAGGTCCCATCATAGGACCACCATCAATAACTGCATAGTTATCAAAATTTTCTATACTGCTAAGCTTTAGCACATCTACAATAGGTGTTCCTATTGGTACCTTTACAGTCAATGGTCTAGGAATATCTCCTGCAATTGTAATATATTTTTCTGTAACCGGCTTCCCCATGGACCCATGGTAAATGTTTAATGCCGTTTCTGAATTCACTACTACACATCCAACCTGAATTGGAATACCTGCTTCAGGAACAACTCTGCCTGTAAGCTCATAAACCAGAACCTGTTCATCACCTGCCGGATAAATATCTGGAAGCTCTTTTACTTCAACAAAATCCCCTACTTGCAGTGCCTCAATCCTTTCTTTTAGAATTGAAATCACTTTCTTGTGTTTCCCTTTAATACCTATAAGAGCTTTCCTAGCTCCAACTAACCTTCCCGCTGCTTCAAATCCTTTAATTATTTCATCTGGAAATAACTCCATCAACTGCTGATCCACCCGCAGCAAAGGTTCACACTCAGCTCCATTAAGAAGTATATATTCCGACTTTGATGTTAGCTTTGCATGTGTAGGGAACCCCGCACCGCCTGCACCAATAACGCCGGCTTCTCTTACCATTTCAAGAAGATTCATTTTTACCTCCCTTGCAGTTCTCTGTGATCCATAGGAATTGCTAGTTCTTATGAATCCTGAACTTATCCAAAATTGCAATCTTCATCAATTATTCCGATAACAACTGCATCTACAGGAATATTTTCATTCCCTAACATTCTGCGAGCAGAGGATCCGGTACTAACTATAACCCTGTCACCAATACCTGCACTGATGTTATCTGCAACAATAAATCTTCTTCCTTCATCTATTCCACCAATTTCCTCTGCAAGCATAAACTTAAGTCCGTTAAGTGATTCTGCTTTTCTAGTTGCCCATACATTATCAATAAGTCTTGCTGCTATCATATTGCTTTTACCTCTTTCATTTTTAATTTAATCTCATCTAATGCAGATTCAACTGATGCTGTGTCACCAAAAATCCCAAGTAAAACCATATGTTGAGGGCATGTGCCTCTAATGTCTTCAACGGTAACCCCAACAGCTTTCTCAGCAATATCTGCAGCATAAATCATATCAATAAGTTTACCTTGAATAAGTCCTATTGCATCACTACTGTCTAAGTCTGTTTTACAGTTTCCACCCATTCGTCTTCTTAAAATATCTTTAGTGCTTTGGGAGGGTGATTTTATGATTCTAAAATCCACTTTTAAACACTCTCCTCATTACTCAATAATATCTTGAGTGCAGCTTAATGCTATACCAATTGGTGTTACAAACATAGGATTCTTAGGTTTATGAGTATAAACTCCTGTTTGTTTTTCAATAATTTCTTCGATTCCTGTCAAGCAACAAGTACCACCTACTAAAGAAATTTCCTTCACATCATAATTTTGAATATTATAATTAATAATTGATGCTACCTTTTCAACTACTGGCTTTAGCACTGGTAAAATTTCTTTATGATTCTTGTTATCTCTTTTAAACTTATCTGCCTCCTTAAAAGACATTCCATAGGCACCAGAAATAACTAGTGAAAAATGAGTACCACCTGTAGGTTCATCAACAACATGAACAACCTTTCCATCCTTTAGAATTGATATTCCTGTTGTTCCTCCGCCAACATCTACAACCGCACCATTTTCAATTTTAAGTACAGCATTAGCAGCAGTAGGCTCATCTAAAAGAGATGTAAGTTCAAATCCTGCAGCTTGGACTACATTTTTAATTGCTCCAGAGTCTAAAGCGTCAGTTCCAGGTGGAATTGCAGCAGCCGCATAAAGAAGCTCAGTATTAAGTTTTTCCTCAATTTCCTGTTTAAGTTCCCTAACAATCTTTATTGCTCCAATATAGTCAACAACCATGCCATCACGAACTACATCTGCATATCTATATCCACCTGCAACAGGTTCATAGTTTTCATCTAAAACTGCTACCACTACGCATGCAGTCCCTAGATCTACACCTGTATAATAAACAGAAGAGTTGCTAACAATTGGTTTTTCTATAACTTCTTCAAACTTCTGAACCATCTCATCACAATATTCAAAAGTTAGATTTTTCTCTGACATTGTTTCCCTCCTACTGCTGAACAAATCAATTGAGACAGCGAATTAATTATTGAATTAATAGTATTTATAATCCTATTTTTTAAATCGTCATCATCATTTTTGTAAGTATCAATTATTTGAAAGTGTAATTCCCTTAAAGCACAACGAAGTACATGGATTTTTAATATTGCACTGCTTTTATTAAGCTGCATATGGAATTCTGTTATTTCAAAACAATCCTCAAGCTCAGTTGTGAAATTTAATGAATTGATGCCTGTACACTCTTTGCAGTAAATAGGTTCAAGTGTACCTTTTCCTTCCACAACATTTCTTATATTTGATATTTTTCTACCCAAACTTATAACATTTTGTGCTAAAATAATATCTTCTCTTAATATTTCACTGCTAGTAACAAGAAATGTTGCCTCTGTAAATTTCAATTTACAACAAAGCTTCTTTTTCAAATTGAGATTTAAATTCACATTGGAATTACTGTTTTCCTCTTCCTTCACGGTTTCTACCTGTTTTACAGCTTTTATCTTATTACTTTCCTTCACCTTCGAATTATCAGTAATCATCTTTATTCTTTTATCAGATAAATATTGAGCTGCCCCAGGTGTAACACGCTGCCCCTGTTGTAACTTGTAGGTATTAAAAGGTTCTTTTCTGTATAAATCTCTTAAATACTCTTCAGTAATAAATCTGATCATCGACCTTTACTCCTTACCTTTTTCAAATAAATACTTCTTTAAGGCATCAATTCCTGTTCCCACCTTGAAACTAATATGAAAATATGGCTCAATTACTCCTATATTCTTTAGCTGCCTCAAACACTTTTCTTCATTTTCAGGCATCAGATCACATTTTGTTATGACTCCAATTACCGGACATCTAAAAGATTTTGCAAATCCATGGGAGTATATTTCAGTACAATTAGATTGATCAACCAATATAAGCACATAACATGCATCCTGAGCTGCTGCAATTATATGTTTATACATCCATGAATTTTCTATATAGGAGCCTGGAACATCAATGGTATTCTTACCATAGATCAAATCTGGTGTTCGCCTTAATGGACCATCATAATCATTTAATGCGTTAACTACTGTAGTTTTACCGCACCTTGAAGGCCCAATTACCATTATGCGCTTCCTTCTCATGTTCTTGTAATGGGAGCAGGAGTAAATCCAAGCATACTTTTAAGCGTATCATTTACTGCACAAAGTGCTGTTTCCACACTTTGAACATCACCGTTTATTACAACAGAGCCTGTGAAACGATCAAGGAATCCAATTTCAACATTAGAAGCCTTTGTGGCAATATCTGCTGCAATAATAGCAGTTTCATAGGGTGAAAGAGTTAAAATACCTATTGCCCCTCTTTCATCAATTCCAAGACGTTCATATATATCATGCATTGGCGATGCAATAACATGAGCTATAGTAATTTGCTTTCCTGGAACTGATTCTTGTATAATACGCTGTATATTCCTATCAGAAAAATCTCCCATAAATCTTACCTTCCATCTTAATTATCTATTTGAAAATTATTTAGTGACGAATTACTTTTGCAGATAAATCGTACTGTTTAATCCATTTTTCTATTCTGTTTAAATCCTCATCACTCAAACTTGGATCGTCTTTTATAGGATATTCCATTCCCAATTGCTTATATTTATTTACACCCATTTTATGATATGGAAGTAAATCAATTCCCTTAAAGTTTCTGTAATCTTTATAAGGCTTCAAAAGTTCCATTGCTTTTTCAATATCCTCTTTTTGATCATTTACGCCTTTAAGTAATGGCATACGAATTTTCACATTATATTTACGGCGAAGTAATTCTTTAAGGTTTTCCAAAATCTGTTCGTTTCTAACGCCTGTAAACTGAAAATGTTTATCAGAATCAATATGCTTAATGTCAAATAGGAATAAATCTGTGAACTCTGCGACCTTAAGTACTGATTCCAGTTTTGCGTAACCACAAGTTTCAATTGCAGTGTTTATACCTGCCTGCTTACATACCATTAATAGACTGCTTGCAGCTTCAGGCTGCATTAAAACTTCTCCGCCACCTAATGTAACTCCACCACCAGAAACTTCATAAAAAGTTCTATCTTCTTCTACGATTTCTAAAAGTTCAGAGATGGTTTTTACTTCTCCAACTATTGATATAGCAGATTTAAGGCAGGCACTCTTACACTTACCACATCCAATACAATCAATATCATGGTTGACCTCATGCTTTGAAGTCCCATTAGCTATAGTGTGTATGGAAGCAGGGCAGACAGAAACGCACGCCCCGCAATCAACACATAAATCACTTTTAAACATAACTCTATTCTTTTTAATCATTCCTTCAGGGTTTGCACACCATTTACATCTAAGAGGACAGCCCTGAAAAAATACTAGAGTTCTTACTCCATCTCCATCATACATATTGTATTTTTGTATATTAAAAATCGTCGCTTTTCGTTCGATTATACCTAAAGTTCCATTACTCATACTCTTCATTCTCCAATTTTATTTATCTTGATTTTTAATACATATTTAAATGAAACTCCTTCTCCTTTTAGTCGAATGAGTAAGCGATTCACTGCAAATCAAAGATTTGAGTTCTCTGCTTAGAAGTGCGTAAGCACAGTTCTACTGATGATTTCATCCTGAACATCTTTACATAACTCAACAAAGAATGCACTATATCCAGCAACACGAACTATTAAATCACGATATTGTTCTGGATGCTTTTGTGCCTCAAGTAAAGTATTGTTATCTAAATAGTTAAACTGCATTTCTCCGAGCTGAAGTGCACATGCACTACGTAATAATGTAATGATTCCTTGTTCTCCTTCTGGTGTATCAAGAAGACCAGCTATTAACTTAAAGTTATGAACCATACCTATATTCATATCTTCACAGCTCATCTTAGAAACAGATTTAATTATAGCAGTAGGTCCTTTATAATCTGCTCCTTGAGTTGGACTTATACCATCTGATAAAGGAGTCCATGCTTTACGTCCATTTGCTGCAGCTCCAGTTAACTGTCCAAATGGAGTATTATTTGAGATTGATAAAGTACCATGGCTAAGCACTGAATATAATGTCTTATATTTACGGTGCTCTTGTTCAGTAAAGTTGATTAAATCAGCAGCAATTAAATCTGCGTAATCATCATCATTACCATACTTAGGTGCTTCTAAACAATCTTTTCTCAGTTTTTCATATCCAACGAAATCAGCTTTTAAAGCTTCGTTCATTTCTTCTAATGTATATTTTTTCTCTTCAAATACTAATTTCTTTATAGCTGCCATAGAATCTGTATAAGTAGCAAGACCACTCCATACTACTCCAGGTCCGAAGTTATACATAGCTCCGCCAGCTTCTACTCCTCTAGCATTCTCCATACAGCCTTCATACATCATAGACATAAGTGGTTTTGGTGCAAGATCTCTGTGAACACGTTGAGAAATTACTGTAGCAACACTTGTCCATTTAGTGATGTATTTAATTTGTTCTTTAACAGCTGCTTCAAACTGTTCGTAAGTTTTAAATTTACTTAAGTCCCCCATGTCTGGGCATACTTGCTTACCATACCATAGTGGTACACCATGGTTAAGAACAAGTTCTATACATATAGGCCATTGAGTATATCCTGTAGAAGTCCATTGATATAATCTTCCTGACTTCTGTGGTTCAACGCATCCCATTAAACAGTAATCCCTTGCATCTTCTATAGAAGTACCTTTAGCTAACATCATTTTTATATGAACATCGTCAAAGTGACATGCTGGGAATCCCATACCTGCACGAATAACTTCAACTATTTTCTTAAGGTACTTCTGTGGTGAACCTTTGTGTATACGACATGCTAAAGATGGTTGATATATTTTAACATGACGAACTGCATCCATTAACAGATAAGTTAATTCGTTTGTAGCATCACGTCCTTCTCTAGTAACACCACCTAAACACATATTAACGAATGGCTGATAACCTGCAAAGAACTTAGAACCACCTTCACTTGTTATCCACATCATTTCAGACATTTTTATAAGCATACAACCTGATAGTTCAAATGCTTCAAAATCAGTCATACGTCCAGCTTCAATATCAGCTTTATAGAATGGATACATGTATTGGTCAACACGTCCTATAGACATACCTGTTTGATTTTCTTCAACTACAAGTAAGGATTCTATAGTCCAAACTGCTTGAATTGCTTCCCAATAAGTACTTGGCTTATGAGCTGGAACTCTAGCATTTACTTCAGAAATCTTTTGTAACTCTGCTTTACGTTTAGGGTTAGTTTCCTTTGCAGCAAGTTCTGCTGCATAGTTTGACATACGTTTAGCATATATCATAACGCCTTCAGCAGTATCGATTAATGATTTATAAAAATAGATTTTATCTATATCTCCTGGGTTTTCATAATTAAGCTTAGCTAATTTTTCTTCTGCTTCTCTCTTTATATCAAGCATACCTTTTTTCATTAATATAACGTCATATCCTGGGTTAGAGTCTCCTCCACCATTTACTGCATGATATGAACAATCTGAAACAAAGGACTCTCCTGAAAGTTCCCATACTCCAGCTTCACGATACTGATCCTCGCAGTATTCATCAACGGATTTACCATGCCAATATGGGAATAGCTCCTCACGCATAATTTTCTTATCTTCTTCTGAGATATAGAATGGGTCTTGTGGACGGTTTCCTATTGTGTCAATTTCAGCTTCCATCCATCTCCAAGCTATATCAGGAGAAAACGCTCCTGCACGAGGTTGTCCATTTGGTGCTCCAACAATAAGCTCATTGTCTTGAATTACTAATGGTGCAGTTTCACAGCAGTGTTTAAAACACTTACCACGTAAAACAGATTTAGGAATACCAGGGTTTTCCTTAGCTATTTTAGTAATAGCTCTTGCACGATGAGTTGTTATAGTTGGAACATGCTTTAAGTAAGTTTCCTTTAACTTAACTAAACGCTCTGTTATTCCTTCTGGAATTTGACCATTGCTGTCACCTGCAACAGCTGTGCAAGCTGGTTCTTCTTTTGTTATCTCTTTAGAAACACTCGAAAACATCTTCATTAAACCAGCACGTTCTTCATCAGACATATTTTTAGTAGCTTCCATAAATTTATTTGAAAATTCACGAATATCCAATTTATTACCTCACATTCTTTAAGATATTTCATATTTTAAATATGATTTTTATTTCAAGTCATTTAAAACTTTCTTCAAAATACTTTCTAACAATTTAATGTTATCCATTTCTTTTGAATTTAATTTTCCTTCCTCAATATCTACTGTTTTAATAAGTTCATCTACTCTACGAACTCCATATCCAATCTTACGTATGTATATTAAGTTCATAGGGGAAACGTTATCTGAAGTCATTCCATCGCCTGCAGAACCGCTTCCTAGTGTCATTGATGGAAATAAGTTTGTAGTTGCTCCCATGCTTCCAAAAGTTCCTGGAGTATTAACAAGCACTCTTCCAACAGGTTTTTTTAGTGCAAATTGACGAATAACTTCCTCATCCTTTGAATGTATAACAAGTGTATGCCCTTGTCTCTCACTAAGCAGTAATTCTATACATTTTTCACAAGCATGCATCCAGTCGTCTTCTATATAAAAAGCCAATACAGGACAAAGCTTTTCCCTTGAATAAGGATTTTTTGGAGAAACAAATTTTTGTTTAGAGATGAGAACCTTTGCATCTTCAGGGACACTAAAACCAGCATTCTTAGCTAGGAACTGTGGTGATTTGCCGATTATATCTAAGTTTGTACTTCCTTCCTTATTTAAGAATATGGATGCCAACTTTTCAGCTTCCTCTTCTGTCATAAAGTATGCACCGTTTTTTTGAAGTTCTTCTTTTACTTCAGCTGCAATACAACTATCAACAACAATTGATTGTTCAGCGCTGGATACAACTCCATAATCAAAATTCTTGCTATCAATAATATCTTTAACGGCTTTCTTTATATCTGCTGTACGCTCTATAAAGGCTGGACCGTTTCCATTACCACCATAAATTACTGGTTTGCCAGATTTATAAGCTGCATCAAGCATTTCTGGAACTCCCGTATTCATTATAAGTGAAGCATCTCTATGATTCATAAGCTCTAATGAGCCGCTTGGAGTTACTGTATGTAAATATGCAAGAGCACCTTCTGGAAGTCCTACTCCCTCCGCAGCTCTAATCAAAATATCAATTGTTTTACCAATTGTATTTTTAGCTCTTTGATGAGGTGAAAATATAATTGCGTTTCCTGATTTAATTGCAATTAATGACTTATATATAGTTGTAGAAACAGGACTTGTGGATGGACAAAAGGCTATAACAACACCCATTGGTACTCCAACATCCATTGTGTTTCCCACCTTATCTTCATCAATGATACCTACACATTTCATGCCCTTAAGTCTACTTTTCAGATATCTGCATACAAAGCGGTTTTTGATGTATTTATCTTCCCACTTTCCATATTCAGTTTCTTCATTAGATATCTTGGCAAGTTCCTTTGAATGTTTTTCAACCTCTTCAGCCATACGTTCCACTATCTCATCAAGCTTTTCTTGTGGGAAGGTCGCTAATTTCTTTTGTGCCTCACGAGCATTTTCAACAAGAATTCTCGCTTCTTGCATGGAGAGTAAATCATTATCAATAATATTCATTTTTCTCTCTCCCTTTTTAGAAAAAATTTCACATTTCTATTCTGTTACAAGGTTTGTAATGGAATAACGTTTTATTATTTTTCCAAGATCCTGGTGTGGTCTTGGGATAACTATCGAACTATAAAGGTTTCCACCCTCCATTGCTTTAACTGCTGCAACACCAGCTTCTACCGCTGTTTTGCAAGCCCCAACATCACCTTGAACTAATACAGATATATATCCTGAAGCAACGTTTGCATATCCTATAAGTTCAACATCCGCTGCTTTACACATAGCATCTGCTGCTTCTAAAACAAAAACTAGACCAAAAGTTTCAATTAATCCTAAAGCTTCATATTTTGCCATACGTGTATCATTTCCTTTCTATATTTATGCATCAATATCGTGTACTGAAACAATATCTCCAACTTCTCTAATAGGACGTGGCATAACATTGTGTGCTGTTAATGTTCCTACAGCCGCCGCTGCCTCTGCACCTGCTTCTACAGCAGATTTCACTGCACCTACATCACCTTTTACCATTATAGTTACAAGAGTTGAACCAACATTTTCATATGAAATCAGCTCAACGTTAGCTGCTTTAAGCATTTTATCTGCAGCCTCAAGTGCAGGAATTAATCCTATTGTTTCTACAAGGCCTAAAGCCTCATTTCCATAGTATCTCATTTATATTTCCTCCTTCCTGTTTTGCAATAAATATGTTTAAATTAATTAAACAACTATACTATATGCGTTTGTTTCGTGTAACTTTGTTTCTTACTGTATGCTAATTATAGCTCTTACCCTTTAGGGGAAAGTCAATATATTCTTACAAATTAATCTTTAATATATTTGTTAATTGTAGCGGCACCCTCTTCATGAGCGTGATAGTAAACAACTAGTTCACCATTTTTATCCATCTCAAATCTTGTTTCTTCAATAAGCCCATTTGCTTCTGCTGTCATTAAAGCGTTGATTACAGCCTTCTTTTGTAAAGCTTTAAAGCTTCCATATTCTCCCTTTAATGCTTCTATAACATTATCAGCAGAAGCTTCCTTAACTGTAGTAAAATATTTTAAAATAGCATAATTAAGCGGCTTCATCCATTGCACCTCCCATATCATCTTTTCTCTTAAATAAATCAAGTGGATTCATAGATATTGTAAGAATACCAAACATCATTATTACAGCTCCAATCCAAGCAACTGAAGGTAGTGACCATCCATCCATGCCTCCATACACTCCTAAAAGTAATAGACAGAATAATGGTCCAAAGAATGAATATGTACCATTACATGCAGTACCAAGTCCTGCTCCACACATGCTGTTTCCAGCATACCATGTCATAAATGTAATAACTGATAAAAGACCACTTAATGCAAACCAAATCATTGCAGGACCACTTGTAAATGCTTGCATTGCAAGATTAACAGAAAGACCAACTTTACCAGCCATAATTGAGAAAACTGGGACTAAAATGAATAGATTTGCTATACCTGATGTTACTTGACGAATACAAATACCAATTTCATAATCAATCATTGCAGTACCATATCCAGCTACACAACCTTCAAATCCCCATGCAAGGGCTGCAATAATAGCTATTGAAAAGCCAATCAAAGTTTTTGCTGAAGCAGTACCGGTAAAGCTTGTACTACCAATTAAGAAGCTAGCAAATACGCACACCGCAATACCAAAAGCCATACGTTTATCTAATTTCTGCTTAAATAAAATTTTACCTAATATGGCAGCAATAGCAGGACAAAGAGCTGATATTGGAACAACTATTGAGCCAGCCATTTGAAGAGCTATAACATAAGCTGTACCAGCTACAGGTCCTCCAATAAGAGCTGCTAATATCATAATCCGCCCTGGAGCCGTGTTGATACATCTTACGAAATCTCCAAATTTGCCTTTAACTAATGAATATAAAATCGCCCAAACAGCACTGCATGTGTCGTTTATTGCATTACCAAGCGCTGCAAGTAAGTATGCTACTACAAATGCTGATAACCCTGCTGTATTAGCGCCATACCAGTCACCCCAAACCCCCTTAGTCATACCCATAGTTAAAAATGCTGTATACATTCCATAGGTAAGTCCTGAAAATAAAGCTAGTGATATACCTTTTTTGAAGAAATCACTTGATAATTTCTTCTTTGCAGCTATTGCTTTTGCACTTACTGCTTTTGAAATTTCCTTCATAAAATAAAACTCCTTTCAATCAACCTCTTCTTTTATATATTAATTACTTTTATATATTAAATTTGCAGCATCTTCTTCCTGTGAACGATAGTAAACCTTTACCTCACCACTTTTATCTAATTGGAATCTTGTTTCTTCAATAATGCCAATTGCCTCTGCTGTCGCTAAAGCCGTTATTACAACTTTCTTTTTTAAATCCTTAAAACTGCCATATTCCTCTTTTAAAGCATTTGTAACATCATCAGCACAAGCCTCATTAACTTGTGTAAAATATTTTAATATAGCAAAATTAAGCGACATCATTTTCTGCTATCTCCTTTTTTCTAAATAAGTCTATTGGATTCATAGCTATTATGAGGATACCAAACATCATTAATAAAGCAGCAATCCAAACTATTGTCGGTAAAGTCCAACCTTCCATACCACCTATTACTCCAAGAACTATCCAGCAGCAAAATGGTCCCCAGAAGGAATATGTACCATTACATGCCATACCAAGAGCAGCACCACACATACTGTTGCCGTTGTACCAGCTCATGTAAGAGACGAAAGCACACAGACCACTTAATGCAAACCATATCATTGCAGCCCCACTTGTAAATGCTTGAATAGTTAGGTCAGTTGAGAATTTAATTCCATCACCAAGCAGCAAACCAAATAAAGGTACTAATATTAATAAATTTGAAAGTCCAGATGTGGCTTGGCGGATTGTGATCCCAATTTCCGAGTCAATCATAGATGTACCATATCCAGCTACACAACCTTCAAATCCCCATCCAAGAGCTGCTATAAAAGCAATACAAATTCCAAGGAACATTCCCTTTGGAGCATCGCCACCAATACTAGTACTACCGATCATAAAGCTAGATAAAACACAAATACTAATACCAAGCATCATACGTTTGTTTAATTTTTGCTTAAATAATATTCTTCCTAAAATAGCACCAATAGCAGGGCAAAGAGCCGTAATTGGAATAACTATTGAACCTGCCATTTGTAAGGCTACCACATAGGCTGTACTTGAAATAGGTCCGCCTATAAGAGCCGCAAATATCATTACAGTGCCTGGCTTAGTTTTAAGACATCTAAGAAAATCTCCAAGTTTGCCTTTGAAAGTTGCATAAATAATTGCCCAAACTGCACTACAGGTGTCGTTTACGGCACTACCAAGAGCACCTAGTACGTATGTTATAACAATTGCTGATAAACCTGCTGCATTAACACCATACCAATCGCCCCATACTCCTTTCGTCATTCCCAATGTTAAAAACGCTGAGTAGAACCCGTACATAAGACCTGAAAAAAGAGCGATTGAAATACCTTTTTTTAAAAAATTACCTTTTAACTTATTTTTTGCACCAATCGTTTCTGAGGTTATAGTCCTTGAAACTTCCTCCATAAAATAGAACCCCTTTCACTTATACATTAATGGCTTTTTTTTAATGTGTTCTTAAATGTAACTTCATAATAGGATTGTTTTGAGATTGTTATAATTTGGGGTATTTAATTATTAAATTATTAAACAACTTTTCATTTATATCTTTTAGTTATTTTTCTTTCAACTAGATTATATCCCTTTCCCTATGGGGTAAGGTCAATATATATTTCACAAGAACATTCGAATAAAATCTAAATTTCTACATTTACTACTGTATTTAGCGCTATTTCGCAAGTTGATTAATCGATTTCAGTTCCTTTATAAGGTATTTATGTGAATTTTTTAAGCAACAATATTAGTATTTTTTTCACAATGAGCATTATATTTTTTTAGAATACTTTCCCCTAGGGTTAATGTTTTCAGTATAATAAGATATATTTCACACCCAAGACTCGTTAAAAAATATTTATGATATTAGGAATCGCATAGGATTCAAAGCTAGAAAGTTGACTTATATGCAGGAATAAGCTCCATAAAAAAACATAAGCGGTAAATAATCATCATTTAAGATAATTATTTACCGCTTATGTCTCTTATCTTTTAATTTTAATCATAACTTCTGTTACAAATCTATCAGTATTTTTAGTAGTCCAATAATCTGTCACATATCTTTCATAGCATTCTTCCGAGCATATATAACCATGTTGTCTAGTCCAATCTTCTATCTTTTTATATGTTTTATCAACGCTGTCATGAGCCCCTATATGATAACAAGAAGCTGCCATCCAACCACCATATTCAATGGTTTCTTCTTCTTTACACTTTAAAACAGTCTGCTGCATTATTTTCATCTTATTGCATTTTCCATTCATTTTGTCCTTATAAGATGGGAAATTTATAATTACAGGACCAGTTATTGCATTATTTATATTATCTATATAATTATTAAACTCTATGTTAATTATAGAATCCATGTAATCATATTGGAAATCTTGATTTAAAAATATCAATCTTCTGTTATCTATATATTTTATAGCCACATCACAAACATTATTTTCAAGCACCATCTGTGCCTCAACTATGAGATCGCGCCAATCCTTCACTGATCTTATTTTTAAATTTATCTCTCTATCAAGTTCTTCTAATTCATCAATCTTTTTTCTAAAGCTTTTATCAACGAAATCATAGGTCGTCCCTTCTAAAAAAGCCTTCATTTCCTCTAATTTGAACCCACTCTGTTTATAATACCTTATAACAGGCACAGACAATAAATTTTTCTTACTGTAATATCTATAGCCATTTTCATTACATACTTTATCAGGGGATAGTATGTTCATTCTGTCATAATATCTTAGTGCTTTCTTTGTTATTTTGCATATTTCTTCAACTTTCCCTATTGAATATAAGTCACCAGTCATGACTACTCTCCTTTTTTAGTTATATTTTTAATTATATTATATTTTAAACGTTTTCTCAGCTCTTTTTATATCACAAAAAACCACTCACTAATGAGTGGTTTAAAACACAATATTTTATCCCAAAACTCTATCTAAAATATTCAATAAGTCTTCACTTGTTGCTTCTCTAGGGTTCGCCATTGTACATATATCCTTATAAGCTGCACTAACAATTTCTTCTCTATATGCCTTAGCTAACTCCATATCAGCACCTTGTTCCTTTAATGTTGTTGGAATCGTCAATGTCTTTTGAAGGTCTATAACACTTCTAATTAGATTGTTAACGCCAATATTTACATTTGGTGCATGTAACTTTAGTAGTTTGGCAAGTCTTTGATATTTCTTAGCCGCTACTCCATATTCAACATTAAAAGCGCCTTTATTTAAATTAGCATTATATTCAATTACATAAGGAAGTATAATCGCATTACTTCTACCATGAGAAATGTGTAATTTGCCACCTACAGCGTGGGCTAAGCTATGAGTAATTCCAAGTCCGGCTGCGTTAAAGGCTATACCAGCAAGACAGGATGCATTGTGAAGTTTTTCTCTTGCTACTAAATCATTTCCATCAGCATAAGCCTGTGGTAAAAATCTAAAAGCTAAAGTAAAAGCTTTTTCTGCAAGAGCATCTGAAAAATCAGTAGCATTCTTTGAAACATAAGCCTCCATAGCATGTGTTATTACATCCATTCCTGTATCAGCAGTTATAGCTTTAGGAACAGATTTCACCAATTCTGGGTCAAGAATAGCAACTGTCGGAAGAAGAGATTTATCTGCAAGAGCATATTTTAATTCTTCTTGTTTATTTGTAATTACCGCATATTCTGTCACTTCTGAGCCTGTACCACTTGTAGTAGGTATAGCATAGAACTCTTCTATAGAAGAAACTCCTCCAGTAACTTTTTTCGAATATTCTTTTATTGCCTTGGCTCCATCAATTGATGAACCTCCACCAAGAGCTATCATAATTTCAGCATTACAACCTTGTAACTTTTGAATACCACTGGCAATAACTTCTACAGATGGATCAGGTACAATATCACTATATATAGCTACTTCACAATCAACAAGCTTTTCTTTCACTTTTGCAGCCATACCTGAGGTTTCCATAAATTTATCGCATACAATTAGCACCCTTTTATTTTTAATTTCACTTAGTCTGTCTAAAGATCCTTCTCCAAAATAAATTTTTGTGTTAATACTAAATTCTTTCATATACATAATCTCCTATTTAAAAAAATATTTAAGATATGAATGAATTAGTTGCTCTTTAACTCAAAAATCAAATTATCCCAAAATTATAACAATCAAAGCAAGTTTATTATAAACTTTACTTAATGTATTATATCAATATTAAATTAATAATACAATCCTTTTCAATAGGATAAATAATTAAAAATTTAGTTAGCGAACGGCTGAAGAGGTATAAGGTTAGTATAGAATTATAATAAAAATAAAGCATGTGGTTCTATAATGTATAATTATGAACTACATGCTTTCCTTATACTATGAAATATAAACAGATACTTTTAGCGATATAAATCTCTTAATTTTTGAAATGCATCAAAGGATCTTTTTATCATTTCTGGATCCACACAATAGGAAATTCTCACATATCCTGGACATCCAAAATCATCTGCTGGTACAACTAAAAGATTAAATTTCTTTGCATTTTCAGAAAAGTTAACAGCACTTTCTTCTAGGGATTTTACAAACAAGTAAAATGCTCCATCTGGTCTGACACACTGATAACCCATTTTACTAAGTCCATCGTATAACATTTTTCTATTTGTATCGTATAATGCTACATCTGATGTTTTTCCCATACACTTCAAAACTATCTTTTGAAACATACTTGGTGCACATACATATCCAAGAGAACGTCCTGCTCCGCATATTGCTGTATAGATATTCTTAGCATTTTCCACACAATCAGGAACCAGGATATAACCTATTCTTTCTCCCGGAAGTGAAAGTGATTTACTATATGAGTAACATATAATTGTATTCTCATAATAAGCTGGAACATATGGTATCTGTATATTATCATAAACTATCTCTCTGTAAGGTTCATCTGATATAAGATATAAAGGCTTATTATATTCTTTAGATTTTCTTTTTAATAACTCTCCTAAAGATTTTAATGTTGCCTCTGAATAAACAACGCCAGATGGATTATTAGGAGAATTTACTATGATCCCTTTTGTGTGAAAAGTAATAGATTTTTCTAGTAAATCCATCTGAATTTGAAAATCTTTTGTATCTGCTGGCACTACTACAACCTTTGCACCTGCATTTTTTATAAAAACTTGGTATTCGGGAAAATAAGGCGCAATAATAATAAATTCATCTTGAGGGCTTGCAGTAAGAGCCTTAAGTGTAATACATAATGAGGCTGCCGCACCACATGTCATGTAAAAATTATCTGCTTTAAGCTGACAATCATATGTATTGTTCATATAATCAGCAAGTCCTTTTCTTACTTCAAAATCTCCCTGTGCAGAAGTATAACCGTGAATTTCATCTGATTTTGATGTTTCCAGCAATTCTATCATGGCTTCTTTTACACACTCTGGTGCTGGAACCGTTGGATTTCCAATACTGAAATCAAATACATTTTCTTTTCCAACAATTGCAGCCTGCTGCTTTCCATACTCAAATAACTCTCTAATTACGGAGCGTTTTGATCCTAATTCGTACATTTCTTTTGATATCATTGCCTTTTCACTCCTTTTAAACGATATTATAACTAGCCTCTTGCGGGGTGCGCATGGGTTGTTTGGCCTAGCTTTTTAGCCGCTAGGCCTTATATATTTCATTACTATACAAAACAGTAAATGCTATCACCCAGATGGAGTTTCAACTCCACCTGATTCTTAGTTGAACGAATCCAGGGATGTAGCCGCTCGCAACGTACAGTTAAGCAGAGAACCAAAATCTATGATTTTGTGTGAATCGCTTACTCCTCCGACGTTAGGAAGAGGAGTTTCATATAAAGATGGGAGTATTAGAGCGGGTAGTCATCGGATAAATTTAACGTACTACACAAACTTTAGTCACCTTCATATTCCCTAGCATTTTCTTCCCCCTTTAGCACCCTAAGTGTACCTAATGCTAAAGCTTCCATTTCATTCTCTCCAGGCATAATTTCAACAGGTGATATAAATTCGACACGATCCTTTATCAAAGTTGTCATCATTTTAGAATATGCTATACCACCAGTGATAATAATGGCATCTACCTTTCCCTTTACTACTGTTGCAAGCTCACCTATTCCCTTGGCAATCTGATAGGCCATAGCCTCATAAACTAGCTTTGCTTTTTCATCTCCGCTTTCAATCATCTTTTCAACTTCTCTAGCATCAACTGTATTAAGGTATGCTTTTAATCCACCATTTCCTCTTAACTTTTTCTTCATAGTATCCCTATTAAATTTTCCTGAATAGCAAGCATCTATAAGATCTCTGCAAGGAACACGACCTGCCCTTTCTGGTGAGAAAGGTCCCTCATCATCTGATATTATATCTACTATTTGTCCTTTTTCATGAATGCTTAGCGATATTCCTCCACCTAAATGGGCAACAATAAAATTCATATCTGTATATTTTTTATTATACTTTTTAGCAACTTTCATTGCTGTTGCTCTGGAATTTAAAACATGACTACTACTTGTCCTTGGTATATCCGGCATACCTGATATACGAGCTATATCTGATAACTCATCTACTCTTACAGAATCATAGATATATGCTGGTATGTTAAACTCAGCTGCTATTTCATGGGCTATTAGTGCTCCTAGATTTGAAGCATGCTCCATAATAGGGTTATTTTTTAACCTATTTATCATTTTATCATTAACTATATAAGCTCCTGATTTGACTTTTGGAACCATTCCACCCCTTCCTACAACAGCTGCTAGTTCATTAACATTATAACCATTTTCTTCTAAAAATGAAAGTATTACTTCTTTTCTCATATTAAATTGTTCTGCAACGTTATTATATTTTTCAAGCTCTTCAGCAGGGTGGCTTAGAGTTTTACAAAATACTTCTAGCTCGTTTTCATAGATAGCTATTTTAGTTGACGTAGAGCCTGGATTAATGGACAATATTTTATAACTCACTTTAATTCCTCCTATTTTGCAACATACATTCTAGATTTAATGAATATTTTTATACTAAATTCATTCCTACTTCAATAGCCTTTAGGTTAAGATCAACAAATTTTGGCTTAACGTTATCCCTTATAATCTTTTCCCAGTTTATTTTTTCAAGTTTCATTGCCTTAATAATGGTTCCCAGTAAAATAACATTAGTAACTTTTGAGTTTCCAATCTCTGCAGCATACTTATGTGCATCAACAGCTATTGTTTTAACCTTTTCGCTGAGTTTTTCTATAATACCTGTAGGATATTCTACTTTTCCAGAAAGAATAGGCATAGAATTTATCTGAAAGTCATTAACTACAACTTTCCCATCTTTCTTCAAATATTCGAGCCATCTTAATGCCTCCATCTTTTCAAAAGAAACTAGTATATCTGCTCCACCAACTTCAATAACTGGAGATTCAACATTTTCTCCGTATCTAACTTGAGATGATACAGAGCCACCTCTTTGTGACATTCCATGAATCTCACTCATCTTTACGTCATATCCAGCTTCCATAAGACCTGTTGTTAGCAGTTTGCTAGCAAGTATTGTACCTTGTCCGCCTACTCCTACTAAAAGAATACTCTTTACCATATTAAGATTCCACCTTTCCTATAGCTTTAACTGGGCAAACTTGAAGACAAACTTCGCAGCCTACACATGTATCTAAATCAATTTTCGCTTTTTTATTTGCTTTTTCAACAGATATAGCTGGACATCCTGTTTTTACGCACATCTTACATCCAACACATTTCTCATCATCAACTCTACATTTACTTTGGAACGCAGTAGCAAATTCCTTTTTGTCCTGCTCTGTAAATTTCTTAAGAACACATGGCCACCTTGTAATGATTACTGAAGGTTCATCAAGACTTAATGCCCAATCTAACGTATCCTTTACTAATTTAAGATCATTTGGATTTATTATTGCTACATTTTTAATGCCACATGCTCTAACAAGTTTGTCTATATCTGCTTCAACTGTCTCTTCCCCCTGTAGTGTATAACCTGTTCCTGGATTTTGTTGATGTCCTGTCATACCTGTTATTCTATTGTCAAGTATTACGTTAACTGTATTTCCTTTATTATATGCAACTTCTAAAAGTGAATTTATACCTGTATGCAGGAATGTCGAGTCACCCAATACTGATACAACCCTCATTCTATTATTTTCCTTCATATTGAAAACTTTTTGTGCTCCATGTCCAATACTTAAGCTTCCCCCCATACATACTGCTGTATCCATTGCAGCATATGGTTCATCAAAAGCTAAAGTATAGCAGCCGATATCTCCAGACACCATTACATTCTTTCTCTTTCCAAGTTCATAGAAGAAACCTCTGTGAGGGCATCCAGCACAGAATGATGGCGGTCTCGAAACCACTTCATTTTTATCATATTCTATAGTTTCATTGGATTGTCCATATACAGCCTTTCTAATAACATCTGGCGTCATTTCTCCGAAAGCCGGGAAAAGATTTTTTCCATAGCAATCAAATCCTAACATTCTAACTTTATCTTCAATGTATGGATCATTTTCTTCTATAATATAGAGTTTTTCAATCTTGCTAGCAAATTCCTTAATCTTTTCAGTAGGAAGTGGATTAGTAAATCCTAATTTTAAATATGAAGCTGTATCCCCAAAGACTTCTTTCGCAAAGCTGAAAGCAGCACCTGAAGCAACTACTCCTATTTTAGTATCATTCCATTCAATGAAGTTTAAGTCGATGCTGTTTGAGAATTCCAGAAGCTTGCTCATTCTTTCCTCTAGTGATGCTCTAAGCTTTCTCGCATGGGCTGGAACTGTTAAATATTTTGCTGCATTCTTAACATATTCTTTAATTTCAATTTCTTCTCTATCCTTACATTCTACTATTCCTTTAGAATGACAGGATCTCGTAGTCATCCTTATCATAACAGGAATATCAAATTTTTCACTAACTTCATAAGCTGCTTTTACCATGTCTTTTGCTTCTTGACTGTTTGTAGGTTCAAACATTGCAACTTTAGCAGACTTTGCATAATTACGGTTATCCTGTTCTGTTTGTGATGAATGTTGCCCTGGCTCATCTGCTGATATTAATACCATTCCTCCATTAACACCTGTATAAGCAAAAGTAAATAGTGGATCTGCTGCAACATTAAGTCCTACGTGCTTCATTGCCGCTAGAGATCTTGCTCCTGCAATAGATGCACCTATTGCTGCTTCTACAGCGACCTTTTCATTAGGAGCCCATTCTGAATAAACCTCTTTATATTGCGACATATTTTCAAGTATTTCTGTTGATGGTGTTCCTGGATATGCAGAAGCAAACCTTACCCCTGCTTCCCATGCTCCGCGAGCAATAGCTTCATTTCCTGTTAATAACTTTTTCATAATTTTACTCCTATCTCTTTTGGTTTACTGCTGAACTGCTGATGCAGATAACACTAGCGACAAATATTTTTCTTCTGCTGTAGATCCCCTTGAAGTTAAAACAATTGGCACCTTAGCTCCAACTATAAATCCTGCCATTTTTGCATTTGCAGAATAGCTTAGGGATTTTCCCAATATATTTCCTGTTGTAATATTAGGAACAATTAATATATCTACATCCCCGGTTACTGGACTGCTATAGCCTTTTATATCTGCTGATTCTTTGCACATTGTTAGATCATAGGATATAGGGCCTTCAACAATGCAGTCTTTTATTTCTCCTCTTTGATTCATCTGTTTTAGCATGTCTGCATCTACCGTTTCGGGCATCTTAGGATTAATCGTTTCCACTGCTGATAAAACTGCAACATTAGGAGTTTCATAACCCATAGCAACAAAAGTGTTAACAGCATTTTCAACAATTTGCTTTTTTTCTTCCACATTTGGATACATCATCATTCCACCATCTGTAATTGCTAGCAGCTTATGATAAGTAGGGACTTCATACATTGCAATATGAGATATAACATTTCCTGTTCTAAGGCCTTTTTCCTTATTAACTACTGCCTTTAAAAGGTCTGCTGTTTGGATTTTTCCTTTCATTATGAAATCTGCCTTATTTTCACGTATAAGCTCTACTGCTTTCATTGCTGCTTCAGAATCATCTTCCACATTAATAATTGAGCTATCTTCCAAATTTACCTTTAATTCTGCTAATATTTTTTGTATCTTTATCTTGTCCCCTATCAATATAGGTTTTACAATGTTATCTTTCTTAGCTTTGAGTACAGCTTCTAAGGTATGCTCATCCTGTGCTGCTACTACTGCTACTCTTTTCTGTGATTTATCGTTTTGAACTTTTTCAATTAACTGATTAAAATTTTTAAATTCCATGTCTACCTCCTAGTAAATGAAGTGAAACTTGAATCAGATTATGTTTTAATCCCCATCTGATTCTTAGTTGAACGAATCCAGTGGCGTAGCCGCTCTTTACTCCCTCTTTGAGAAAAGCAGAGAGCCCAAACTCTGATTTGGTGCGAATCGCTTTCACACCGTGCGCAGGGAGTATTAGAGCGGGTAGCCATCGGATAAAAAAGTATCAATACAATATTTATAAGCAACTGTCATGCCAATGCTAAAGCAGTGCTTAAAGTGGCATTTCAATGTATATATTATTTTTCTCACATAAAAAAGGTGTAAACTAAGTTAATATAACGTTAACTTAGTTTACGCCTTTTTAGTCCTGTACTCTTTTCTTCTTCCATAAAGCAGTTCTGCTTATTCCTAACTGTTTAGCTATTTCTGTCTTTGTCATACCTTGATTTGATAATATTTCTATCATCTTTTCCTCTATAGATTGATACATATCCCTTAAACTAACATTACTATCTATATACTGCATTTTTTCATATTGTATCCCTTCACCTTCATCTTCATATTCATCCAAATCAAGTTCATGGAATAGCACATATCTTTGAGCAACATTTTTCAACTCTCTTACGTTTCCAGGCCATGTATGATTTACTATTCTGTTCTTATCCTCACAACTTAATTCTAGTTCATCATTTTCTTCCGATAGTCCTTTCAAGTAATATTTAAATAGTGGAATTATGTCATCCGTTCTTTGTCTAAGAGGTGGGATACTTAGCTTTAAAATATTTAATCTATAGAATAAATCACTTCTAAAGTTTCCATCTCTAACTTTTTTCTTTAAATCCTCATTAGCAGCAGCGATAACTCTTACATCTAAAGGGATAACATAATCTGAACCTATTCTCATTACTTCTTTTTCCTCTAAAACACGGAGCAGCTTCGCTTGAAGACTAAGGGACATACTGTTTATTTCATCTAAAAATATAGTTCCCCCATGAGCCAGTTCAAATAATCCTGGCTTTCCACCCTTTCTTGCTCCTGTAAATGCTCCTTCCTCGTATCCAAAAAGTTCACTTTCCAAAAGACTTTCTGATATAGCTGCACAGTTAACAACTACAAAGGGTTCTTCCTTTCTACTACTTATATTATGTATGCTTTGAGCAACAATTTCCTTACCGGTACCACTTTCTCCACAAATCATAACAGTGCTATCTGTCAAACCAATTTTTATTGCCTTAGCGACAGTATCTTGCATAATAGAATCATATGCAATAATATCCTTGAAAGTATGCTTAGCAACAAGTCCTTTTTTGTTCATTTCATATCTTATTTTCTTTTCTAAATTTTGAAGCTTAGTAATATCCTGAAAGGAACATAAAACACCATTAATATTTCCATCCACCTCCAAAACAGATGTATTGGAAGTAATTATAATCTTCCTTAATTTTTTAATTTTATTATATTGATTAATTTTATCCTTCAAAACTTCTATCATGAATCCTAGTTCTGGATAAACCTCTAAAAGTTTTTTATCCATCACATCTTTGCTATCTTTCTTTAATAATTCCTCTGCTCTTTCATTATATAGTATGATTTTACCCTCTGCGTCTATTGCTATGACAGCATCATGCACTCCATCCAATATGGTTTTAAGGACCTCATTTTTATATCTTTGTTCATATAAACCATCTACTAACTCTTTTGCATATGTGATTGCTTCATGAATAGATTCTCTGCTGGCACCTATATGAACATTGTCTATTCCCTGTTTTCGAGCACAGCTACATGGGATTCCTCCCCCAACAATTACAAATTCTTTACTTCTATCAATATACTTACGTACTCTGTCCTCTATCTCTTCTTTAATACGATATCTTTCAATTGTGATATTAGTTTTAATTAAATCTTTTAATTCGTCATAATCGAAGTATTCATAAATAGAAATAAACAAAACTATCTGTTTCTTATATATACTTGCTATTTTTACTGCACGTAAAATATCTAGTGTAGTAATCTTCAAATGCACTACAGGAACATTAACCTTGCTAACTGTATAAATATATCCCCCACTTCTTGCTACAATCGCCTTAGCACCTTTACTCTCTAATATTCTCCCCTGCTCTTCCATTTTATTGGAATCCAATATATCTATAATAACTTTCCCTTGTTCTACATCCTCTGGAAATAATTCTATAATGCTATTTTTAAGCTCTGCATCAGAGGCAATTACTCCTATTTTTCTATTCATATAAATTCTCCTTAATTATTAGTGAAATTTTATAGCCCCTTGAGACTTTTATGGGTAAAAATAAAAAGCATATGACACTTATAATAATCTTATTATAAGACATATGCTTTATTCTTTACTACTAAAACACCTTAATATTAGAGTAAAAGTGCAGAGTATTTTCATAGATGTCATTCAATTATATTTTGATTATTTTTACTCAAAAAGTAATTCATAAATATTTTCATAGTTTGATTTATTTTTGTATCTTTTTTCACAATAAATCCTATATCCCAAATAGCAGTTGGACTATTGATTGGAATACAGCTCAGTTCATCATAATTAGCTATATTAGCCAAAGAATTCACAAAAACAAATACTCCTTTATTTAAGGCTACAAAATCGTATGCTATTAATAAATCAAAAGTACATTTTGTATAAATATTAGGTTCAAATCCCGCCTCTATAAAATGATCCATTATTAAGGATTGTATTCGAAAGGTTTCATCTAATAAAATAAGTTTTTCATTTCGTAAATCTGTAAAACTTATACTCTCTTTTTTAGCAATAGGATTATTTTTATTTACTACAGCTACAAAGTAATCCTTCTTTAAATGATAATATGAAAAATCAATTTTGTTTCTTGGATTTATAGTGCATGCGATATCAAGGCTTCCATTTAGTACATTAGCTTCACATTCAATATCCCTATATTCATGTATAACAATATCTATTCCTAAAAAGTCCTTACTAAACTCAACTATTTCTTTGGTTCCTAAAGTACGTAGAGTTCCTGGTGCAAAACCTACCTTTAACTTTCTTTTTTTCATTTTCACTTTATTGTAAATATCATCTTGAAAAACATCAAACTCTTTTATAAGTTTGTCAGCTTTGGGATAAACATATTCACCTAGTTCAGTTAATTCAACGCCGCGAGATGTTCTTTTAAAAAGTGGAGTGCCCAGTTCCTTCTCCAGATTGCTAATTATCCTGCTAAGTGCCTGCTGCGTTATAAAAAGCTCTTTAGCTGACTTAGTAAAGTTTTTATCTTGACATACTTTTATGAAATATTTTAAAGAAGTTATATCCATAATACCTCCTTAATAACTAAATATTATTTATATAGGATAGCAGTTTTATTATACAGTTCTACCCTATATAAATAAAGGTTTTATAGAGTATATAACTTACTTATAATTATCGTACATAGCTCCAAGAATTACTTGAACTTCTTTCTTAGTTAGTTGTTTGGGTACGAAATTATAACATGCATCAGCTAATACCATGTCTGCTATACCTATTAATTCTTCTCTTACTATCCCTAATTCTTCTAAAGATTTAATACCTACTTTTTTAGCGAATTTACGTATTTCTGCCGCTACCTTTTCTCCAATTTCTATATCTGTTTCTTTTCCATTAAAGCTAATATCCATAGCTTCTCCAACAACTTTAACTTTATCAGCTTTAATGTTAGAAGCATACTTCATAACTTCTGGTAATCCAATTGCACATACAGCACCATGTGCAATGTGGAACTTAGCACCAACTGAATGGGCAATAGCATGTCCTAAATGCACCAAAGAATCATTAAAAGCTAGTCCAGCAAAATTACTTGCTAGTAAAAGACTTTCCCTTGCTTCAATGTTTTTACCATCCTTCATAGCTATTTCAAGAGAAACAAATACTTTTTTTATAGCATCCGATGCTAAAAGTTCTGACTTAGGATTGGGAAATTTTGCTGTAATTGCTTCTGCTGCATGAGAAATTGTATCCATACCTGTATTAGCGGTTACATCTACCGGAACAGATGTAGTTATTTCTGGATCTAATATACCTAAAGTTGAATTACAAATAACAGAATTTTTAACATTGTTGATTGTATCTGTTATTACTCCAATAGAGGTACTCTCACTTCCTGTTCCTGCAGTTGTAACTACCATTATTACAGGAACTCCCGGAGTATAAAAAGGATTTCCAAAGTATTGATTTACAGGAGCTGGATTATTAACTAATACATTTATACCCTTAGCTGCATCCATAGGACTTCCCCCACCAATTGCAACTATACCATCTATCTTTTCTGTTTTAGCAAGCTCTCCGCCTTCATTTATAATATAATCCGGTGGATCAGCAATTATTTTCTTAAATTCTACTATTTCTAAACCTGAATTTATTAAGCTTTCTTTTGCTTTAGCATATCCATTTAATTTTGCAACATTTTCATCTGATACTATCATAACTTTTGTACAACCTAATTTTTTTGCCTCTTCACCTAATAAACTAATTGTTCCTGCTCCACAAATAATTGGACAAGTTTGTGCATATCTTCCCATAATACTACTCCTCCTGCTATTTATTTTTATAAATTATATGCATTCGCAAAACCAGTTTCCATTGCATTTCTAATTTTACCTGGCTTGGATGCATCACCTAATATTTTAACTATGTGAAAATTAGTATTAATCTGATCTAATAATTCAGTATTAGATCTAGTTCCCAATGAAATAATTATATTATCAAAGGAATAATCCTTAATTTCATTACTTTCCATAAGTTCAAAAGTTGCTTTTCCATTTTCAATTTTAATTAATTTGTGCTTTGGATAAAGTTTTACACCATACTGAGAAACTCTGCCCATTATATCTATAAGATTTTGGAAAAATAGTCCTGGTCCTATATTGTCAGCCATTTCAAATACAGTAACTTCATTACCCATCTCAGCTAATAATTCTGATGTTTCTAATCCAGTCATACCAGAACCTACTACACCAACTTTTTTTCCTTCTAATTTAACTTTTCCACTTAATATATCTACAGTTGATAAAACTTCTTTACCATCAATACCAGATATAGACTTTGGCATTATTGGATTTGAACCTTGTGCAACAAATACTGCATAAGGATTTAGTTCTTTTAAATCATCTATAGTAGGTGCAGTATTTAATCTTATTTCTACTCCCAATTTTTCAGCCTGTACTCTTAAATAATCTATAAGCCAAGTTATTTTTTCTTTCTTTGGAGGCTTATTTGCAAATTCTAGCTGTCCACCTATTTTATCTGATTTTTCAAATACTACAGGCTTGAATTTTCTCATTGCAAGAACTCTTGCTGCTTCTAAACCTGCTGGACCTGCACCTATTATGGCTACAGTTCTTCCATCGCCGTCTTCTCTAAAATTGCTATAATCTAATTCTCTACCACTTTGAATATTTATAGCACACTGGCAAGGTGAGTTTGTCATATCTGCAAACATAAGTGTTTCCATACAGTGAAGGCAGGATATACATTTTCTGCACTCATCAGCTCTGCCTTCCTTAGCCTTATTTGACCACTCTGGGTCTCCAAAATGTTGTCTTGCAGAACCAACAAAATCTACTTTTCCTTCTGCTATAATACTATCTGCGTATTCAGGTTCTCTAATAACTGCAACCCCAATAACAGGAATATTTACTGATCTTTTTATAGTTTCTGGTAAATTTATTTTCCAGCCTTGATCAAAGGAAGTTGGTTCCCAAGCAGTGTTCATAGTTTCATAAGTACCTGAACTAACATCTATTGCATCTACGCCTAATTCTTCTAATCGCTTAGATATCTCAACACCATCTTCAAGATGTAGCCCTTCCTCTGGAAAACCTATTTTTTCATAAAATTCATCAACGGATAATCTTACAATTAACGGAAAGTCCTTTCCACATCTTTCTCTAATACCAATTACTATTTCTTCTAAAAATCTAATTCTATTTTCAAAACTTCCACCATATTTATCAGTCCTGTGATTTGTATGAGGACTTAAAAATTGATTTACTAGGTATCCGTGTGCTCCATGTACTTCAACACCATCTATACCTGCTTTTTTAACTCTTACTGCAGCAGCTATAAAGTTTTCTACCATCTCTTCAACTTCTTCTGTTGTCATAGCCACTGTTGGTTGATGTACACATTGACATTCAATAGCACTAGGTGCTAACATTGGTAAATTTCCATTAATAGCGCTTATACCTTGTCTGCCTGGATGATATATTTGAACTACTATTTTACTATCATATTTGTGAATCTCATCTGCTAATTTTTTTAAACCAGGTATATGTTTATCATGTGCTGCAGACATTTGCCTACAATTTCCTCTACCTCTTGACTCTTCAATCATTGTAACCTCTGTAAATATAACTCCTACTCCACCTTTTGCTCTTGCAGCGTAAAAGGCAACGGTTTCATCGGACATTGAACCATCCGGATTTCCTAAGTGAATGCCCATAGGTGTCATTACAATTCTGTTTTGCATTTCCATAGATCCTATCTTGCCTTTTGAGAACAAATTATTAAACATATAAATTCCTCCTACTCGTATAAATTAAAATATTCTGATTTCTTTCACTTCATGTTAATATTTTAACGCTTGTTATAATATTTATAAAACGCTTATTTGTTGTAGGAGTCACAATAAAAATTGATAGTTGCATTCTAAACTTTTATCTTTCGCATATATTTCTAATTCGTTTGAATAAATATCGTATTATTATAAAACTGCACTAAAAATAAAGCATGTAACCTTGCAATATTTTACTTACATGTTACATGCTTTTCTAAAATATAAATTTTATAATACTTCAAACTCACCTAGGACTTTAATCGTTCTAGCTTAAAATTAGACTTTGCTAATATTTCTGGCCAAATCTTAACCATCTGATATACTTTATTTTTCTTTTCTTGTGGCAGGTTTTCCCAGTAAATAAGACCAGGATCAGTTTTTTTCTTATTATCTTTAAGCTCTCCATACTTCCATCCAGTCTTTTTCCTATGGCGATACCAGCGTATATGCTCGTCTTCTGCTAAGATTTCCACTTCTTTGTCTGTAAATTCCACAAACTTAGGATTTTCCTTAACAGAAATAATATCATAATTAATTTTAAGTAAAGAATTAGGTATATGTCTAGCTTGATCTCGACTAGAGTTTTTAAGTTCTTCACTAAGGTTTTCCCACGGTACTATAAAATCTATAATATCCATATTTTTATTATTTTCATTGAGCATTCTATATTTTTCATGAATAGCCATTGCAAGACTTTCAATTTTTTCACTATAAAATGCATCAAGCATTAGATGACGTAAGAATTGTTCTTCATCTACGTGTAATTTCAACTGTTCCTTTGAAGGCAAATCAGATTGTTCCCAAATCTTAGCATTAGTTAACATGCTCATTTCCAGTATTGCCTCCATTGATCTTGATTCATGTTTATATCTTCTGATTTTAAGTAGTGCTCTTAGTACACCATTATCGATTTGAGCCTCTCCATTATCATTTATGAGATGAGGCACTTTACGCTCCAATAGTGAGCGTAACAACATAGCTCTTCTAATTATAAATAATTGATCCTTCTCATCTGTTTGATTTGGGCCTAATATATTTACATAACCTCTTAATCTACTTGTAAAATCTGGGCCCTTAGCTCCTTTAAATTCTGTTAAAAATTCTTTTTTTTCATTTTCTTCTTTTATATCTTCTCCAAGGAATTCTCTAAAAGTACTATTTGTTCCACCTGCAAACACAAAGATAGCTTTTCCTATAGGGTGAATAGAATCTCCTTCTCTAAATATGCCATCCTGCATAGGTGCTAAGAAGTATTTTAGCCATCCCAATTTTCCTTCAAAAGCAGAGTCGAACTCATCAAAAAATATTAGTGGAATTTTACCTTTTAGTGAATAATCTCTTACCTTATGAAAAGCATTAATTAAATCTAAGGGATTTCGAAACTGGGATAAATTAAAATTTAGCTTTTCAATTAATTCTGGAGCAATACTATCTGCTATTTCTGATACCCCAAAAGACTTTCCTGACCCTGGGGTTCCAAATACAGCTATGGAAAGTGGACGAACTGTATTTTTAGATGATATATATTCCCACATAAGATTTTTAATACTTCTATAGCTTTCAATCTCTGTTCTATCTACAGTTTGTAAATTTCCAAACTGTGCTATAGGTATAGATTTAAGTACATTTTTCACTCCATTTTTCACTATATCGTAGGCTATTTCCGCTAAGTTGGTAGAGCTTTTATCCTTAAGAATATACCAGTAAGAATTATTTTCTTCATTAATTACATTAGGTATTTTTACATCTTGAATTAATTCCTTATGTATAAAATCATTTTCTCCTTCAATAAACATTTCTGGATTAGGAAATTGAACTTCCTCTACACTTTTTCCAAAACCATTGATGAAATATTTTTGAGCCGCCACAATTCCCTCACGTATTCCTTCACCTATTGACAAAAATAAATCTTCCTCATTATGACTCTCCCAAGCAATGCTGCGTGCAAGACCGGCAACAAAACAAGATGTAAGCCCATACATTTTACCTAGAGTATCTTTAAAGGAACCACCCTCACATTCATAAGGTATAAAGTATAGATAAGCTTCATTAGTACCTCCATCCTTGTAATAGATGGCACCTTCAAGACCAAAAGGCACTATAAGGTGATGACAGTTTGCAAGAAATGCAAGATTAGGATTGTTATGAATTTGCCATAAGAACTCCTGTGCTGTTTTTTCCCATGAGAGACTTTTACTTATATTAACTCCCTTGGAACGTAAGTCATCAGCATTTATTACAACTATAGTTTTTTCAATATGAAATTTCTCTAATTGTCTCCAAAGAGCACTTGAACCAATTGGATTATTCATTTTATATAAAACTATTGGAGATTTTTCAGTTGATCTTAAAGCCATAGGCCAAAACTCTTCATTAGAATTAAAGCCATTATTTTCATCATCTATTATAACTATATTTGCATCAATAACATCATCTGCTATAGGTAGCAATTTAGGAATACCTAATGATGGTCCCGCAAATCCTAAAAAGCGTTTTACCCTATATACCTTGCCTTTGCTTTTTTCCTCTGCACATACAGGAAAAAGATCTAACTCTGCCATAGAACAAAGAAATTCTTTTGATAAATTCGTTTCTATATCATCTGTTTTAGGGGAGTATACAGCTGCGTCTGTAGCTAATGCTACAAGCTTTGCCAAAAGTAATGACTCGCCTGATTTTAAAACACTATGTACATTTTGATGAGTTTGCCAGCTTAGGCCTTTATTATTTTGTGGTTCTGTTATCCATTGTAAATAATTTATACATATATCTCCTGATACAACGATTTTTAAATTTTTACCCTCCATGATTCTCACTCCTTTTATCCGATGACTACCTGCTCTAATACTCCATCTTCTTCAAAGTTGGAGTAAAGAGCGGCTACGTCCCTGGATTCGTTCAACTAAGAATCAGGTGGAGTTTGAAACTCCATCTGATTCAAGTTTTCACTTCATGCCGTAAACAATAATGTATATTTATTAATAATATATTAAATTAACTCAATTTACAACTATTATAAGTATAGCAAATTTGTAAATTTAATTTTGAATAAATATGATTTCCTATTAACCTTTAGGTTACATTAATAAAAAAGCTGTAGATAAGATTTATATCTAAAACTTATCTACAGCCTACATATTAGTTTATTATTTCTCTGGGAACACTTTTATTAAAGTTTTTATCAAAGCATATATTATTGACAATACTACAAATATTCCGCCCATACCTGAAGCCATTACACTTAGTGATTCTTTAAAAGTCATTAAAGGATCCATTTATAACACCTACCCTATCTTTTTAGAACTTAATTAAGTTCATTATTAATCCACCGGCTATAACTGAAGCTACCTGTCCTGCAACGTTAGCTCCTACTGCATGCATTAGTATAAAGTTCTGAGGATCTGCCTCAGTTGCCATCTTTTGTATTACTCTAGATGACATTGGGAATGCAGATATACCTGCTGCACCAACCATTGGGTTTACTTTCTTCTTTAAGAAAAGATTTAAGAACTTTGCAAATAGTACTCCACCAATTGTATCGAATATAAATGCTACCAATCCAAGTGCAATTACAACTGCAGTTGTTGCTGTTACAAATTGTTCTGCTTTCATAGAAGCAGCTATTGTAATTCCTAGTAATAAAGTTATGATATTTACAAGTTCGTTTTGTGCTGTTTTTGATAGTCTTTCTAATACACCAGATTCTCTAATAAGGTTTCCGAACATTAAGAATCCTACTAGTGCTACGGAAGTTGGTGCAATTAGTCCTGCGATTACTGTAACCATGATAGGGAACAATATTCTTGTTTTCTTAGATATAGACTCTGCCTTGTAAGGCATTCTGATTGCTCTTTCCTTCTTAGTAGTTACTAATTTTATTGCAAAAGGCTGAATTACTGGCACAAGTGACATATATGAGTATGCTGCAACAGTAATTGGTGCTATAAGATTACTGTGGAAGTAGTTTGCTACGAATATTGAAGTTGGACCATCTGCTGCTCCTATGATACCTATTGAAGCTGCATCCTTTAATTCGAAGCCTAAAAGTGCTGCCGCACAGATAGTAAAAAATATTCCGAACTGAGCTGCTGCTCCGAATAGAAGCATGAACGGATTTGATAGAAGTGGTCCGAAATCTATCATCGCTCCTATACCTATAAATAATAGTAAAGGAAATGCTTCTGTGGAAATTCCACTTTCGAATAGGAAATCCAAGATTCCTTCAACTGGAGTTCCGTTTAACACCTGAGTTACAGCTCCAGATGCAGGTATATTAACAAGTATTGCTCCAAATCCCATTGGTAGTAGTAATGCTGGTTCAAAGTCTTTAACAATAGCTAAATATATAAGCAATCCTCCAATAGCCCACATTACAATCTGCTTTATAGTAATCGCAGCAACACCTTGAATTAAAAATTCCATTATTGTTATCCTCCCTGTTTTTATCTTAAGATATTTGAACTAAAGCATCTCCTGGGTTTACCATATCACCTTTTGATACATTTACTGAAACAACTTTAGCATCTCTTGAAGCAACTATTTCATTTTCCATTTTCATTGCTTCTAATACAAGTAAAACCTGTCCTTTTTTAACTTGATCTCCAACTTTTACAGCTATACTAACTATAGTTCCTGGCATTGGGGCTTCTACAGTTTCTGCTCCTGCAACCGGTGCAGTTGGTGCAACTGGAGTTTCTTTTTCTACTGCTGTAGGAGCAGCTTCTCTAGCAGCTGGTGCTGCAGCTTGATTTGCTGAAATTGCAGCAGAAGCTTCTCCAGTTACTTCTTCCATTTCTACTTCATAAACTTTACCATTTAACTTTATCATGTATTTTTTCATAGTAATTAAACACCTTCCAATTATTAATTATTTTAACTATCTGATTCTAGTTAATTTTGATATATGAAAATAAGCGTCTGGTTTTTCATTAGAAGCCATAATTGAGGCAGCTAAAGCTACTACCAATCTATCTTCTTCATCATCACTATCATTAAAATTCTGTACAGGATTGTGAGATACAATATTGTTGCTATTAGTAAAGTTTTGTACAGTATTTTGCTCTACATTATTTCCTGATTTACCTTCTGTTATTGCCTGAGATAGCTTAGAAACCATTGATATTGCATATAGTACCAATACAGCAAAAATTGCAGTTAAAGCTCCTAGTGCAATAATAAGCGTTTCTGAAAGATTTATGCTATTTCCCATTCTGTTTCACCCCCTTGGTATTCCTCTCGTAAGTCTATAACAATTGTTTACTATTATGTCTTTAATAATGACTACATAGTTACTGTAATATAGTTTACTTTTTCACTACTGTCTTTTACTTCACTGGTGTCTTGTGATTTAGGATTCAATCTATCTTCAAAGAATTTCTTTGCAACTTGAGGGAATAAAACGTAAGATAAAACATCTTCCATTGAAGTAGCTAATTCACCAATTTCAGCCTTGTATTTTTCTATTTCTGGCTCTAATAAATCTGCTGGTCTAACAGTTACAACTTCCTCATCGCCAATGATCTTTTTCTTAACTTCATCGTTGATTGGCGCTGGAGGCGCTCCATAAAGACCTCTCACATACTCTTTAATTTCCTTTGGAACCATCTTATATCTATCGCCAGCTAAAACGTTAAATACTGCTTGAGTACCTACCATCTGGCTAAGTGGAGTAACAAGTGGTGGAAACCCTAAATCTTCTCTTACTCTTGGTATTTCCTTAAGCACATCTTCATACTTATCGAAAGCACCTTGACCTTTAAGTTGAGACATTAGGTTAGATAACATACCTCCTGGAACCTGGTAAGTTAAAGTGTTTGGCTCAACATCCATTACCTTAGGATTTAGTACTCCATTCTCTCTATATTTTTCTCTTATAGGCTTAAAATATTCTGCTATTTGATTTAGTAAATTTATGTCTAGTTTAGGATCACGCTTACCTTCAGCAAGTGTCACTACAGTAGATTCTGTAGCTGGCTGTGAAGTTCCCTCTGAGAAAGGTGATATAGCTGTGTCAATTATATCTACTCCAGCTTCCACTGCCTTCAAATATGTCATTGAAGCAATACCACTAGTACAGTGAGTATGAAGCTGTATTGGAATTTTAACTGTTTGTTTTAATTTTTTTATAAGTTCATAGGCTGAATATGGTGTTAGTATACCTGCCATATCCTTAACACAGATAGAATCTGCTCCCATTTCTTCCATAGTCCTTGATAGCTTTACGAAGTATTCTACTGTATGAACTTTACTAGTTGTGTAACTTATTGCGCACTGACAGTGAGCACCAGCTTCTTTGATAGCTTTAATAGAAGTCTTCATATTTCTAGTATCATTTAATGCATCAAAAACTCTAATTATATCTATTCCATTTTCAACAGACTTCTTAATAAAAGCTTCAACAACATCATCAGCATAATGCTTATAGCCTAGAAGGTTTTGACCTCTTAAAAGCATTTGAAGCTTAGTATTTTTAACAGCCTTACGTATTTCTCTTAGTCTTTCCCATGGATCTTCATTTAAAAAACGGAGACATGAATCAAAAGTTGCTCCTCCCCAAACTTCCATTGAATGATATCCAACCTTGTCCATTTTTTCTAGAATAGGCAATATTTCTTCAGTTGTAAGTCTGGTAGCAATTAAAGACTGATGACCATCTCTTAATGCTGTTTCTGTAATTTTTACTGGATTCACTACTATATTCCTCCTTTTAGTCGGAAGCACTGGGTAATTTAATCCGTTCGCTCCCCTTCGGGCACGGGGTAAATTAACACGTTCGCTTCCGCTCACAATTTACCCGACAAAGTTCATTTAGAACTTTGTCCTCACAAATTACCCGTTAAAGTCCATTTAGGACTTTAACCTCCCTTAAATATTTTAATACCTGTATGCTCATTAATATTATTTTCTTTATCCTATTAAAGAATTCAGAAAGTTTTTTACATTCTGCTGTCACATCTCTCAACTTGGGCTTTGGAGAGATGTGACAGCAGAATGCAAAACTTTTATTGCATTTTATATACTTTTTCCATTAAAATAAGTTAAAGCAATTTTTTCAATATAATCTATCAATTCATCAACACTATGATTCCTTGATCTACCACACTCAAAAGCGTTCTTTTCACACATCAGGCACTTTCTAGGCTCTCTTCCAATTTGTTGTCTACTTAGCTGGTTACCCTCTAAGTCTAAAATGTCAAAGTCAAACAATCTACCTAGTGGATGTGTTTCTTCAATTACTGTGGTTATTTCTTTAATTAAAGATGTTGTACCCTTAAAGGCTGCAAAATATTCTGGTCCACTGTTTTTATAAAGCACCTTTTCATCAATAATTTCAACAGAAGCTTCTGTCAGCTTATTTTTAGCAGTTAATAATCCATCATCAAATATATGTTTAATGAGAGAACTATATTTTATAGGTCCAGGAATATTAAGCTTATAAGAAATAAGCGAACTTTTATATCTTTCTAAAAAATACTGTTGAATCTGTACTCTTTGGTCTCTTGAGGCCAGTATATCTTGCAGATTTTGTTCTTCGCCTTTGAAGGATACACCCATCTGAAACACCCCTTTTTATTACTTTTAACCTATTATTTTACTTTTCTTATCACATCAATAATACTTCCATCTCTATACTCAACAAGAGCTACTACCTTGTCATCGTATTCGATTGGATCAGCTTCCCCAACTATCTTCTCAGCCTTATCTCTTAATTCTTCAACTGTAACTATTGGAAGACCACTATCTTTTAATATTTCTATCAAGTCAGTTCTCTTAGGATTGATAGCGATTCCTGCTTCAGTAACTATAGCGTCTATGCTTTCGCCAGGTGTAATTACTGTGTTAACAGAATCAACTATAGTTGGTATTCTTCCACGAACTAATGGTGTAACTATAATAGCTAATTTAGCAGATGCCGCTGTATCACAGTGTCCACCTGAAGCACCTCTAGCAACTCCATCAGAACCAGTTATAACGTTAACGTTAAAATCAACATCTATTTCTAATGCTGAAAGCACAACTACGTCAAGCTTGTTAACAATTGCTCCTCTGTTATGAGGATTTGCATAGAAAGATGAACTTACTTCATGATGCATTGGATTTTTAGCAATTGAAGCTACTCCACCTAAGTCAAAGTCTTGAACGTCAAATATATGTTTTATAAGTCCTTCTTCATGCATTTCAGTCATTGGTTTTGTAATTCCACCTAAAGCAAAGCTTGCTTTATAGTTATTTTCGATCATAGCATTTCTTAAAAATCTAGTAACAGCTAATGTAGATCCACCTGTACCTGTTTGGAATGAGAAGCCGTCCTTAAAGTAAGGAGAATTTATTATTAAATTAGCTGCATTTTGAGCAATTAATAATTCCTTAGGATTTTTTGTAAATCTTGTAGCACCTGAAGCTATACCAGCTGGATCACCGATAGCATCAACTGTAACTACATAATCAACAAAAGTTTGATCGATACTTGCTGGAGCATTAGGGAAATCTAC
The DNA here is from genome assembly GCF_001623875.1 of Clostridium magnum DSM 2767. GTDB lineage: Bacteria > Bacillota > Clostridia > Clostridiales > Clostridiaceae > Clostridium_AM > Clostridium_AM magnum. The sequence continues at coordinate 317,171 of NZ_LWAE01000004.1, forward strand.
TAAAGTATCTGTTATTATAACTACTTTATCAGCATACTCAGCATCTATTTTTGCGTAACCTAGAGATCCACAATTAGCTTTTCCTCTTGTTCCACTTGCATTACCATATTCATCTGAAGCTGGAGCACCTAAGAATGCTACATCTATTTTTATATCTCCTGCTTCTATAGCTCTTGCTCTTCCACCGTGAGATCTAACAACTACCGGGTTATCCATTAAACCGTTAGAAATAGCTTCTGCTAATTCACCTCTTAAACCACTTGTAGTAATGTTTGTAACTATACCACTTTTAATATGCTCGATTAATGGCTTATGAACACTACCTAAAGAACTAGCAGCTATTGTTAAGTTCTTTATTCCCATTTTAGCAATAATATTCATTACCATATTTAGTATGAAGTCACCTTCTCTAAAGTGATGATGGAAGGATATTGTCATTCCGTCTTTTAATCCTGTCTTTTGGATTGCTTCTTCTAAACTAGTTAGTAGTTTAGTTTCGCCAGGATTAACATGTTTAATCTTTGGAGCAACTTTAACTATTTCTTCAGTATGAGCAAATTGACCTTTGAATATTCTTCTTCCTTGTAAAACTTCATCTGGAATCTCTCTACCTATAACGTTTTTCATATTAGATTTCCTCCTTATACACGCCTGCAGCTTTTGCTAACTCAAGTACTCTTTCAGCTCTTTCAATAATTGGTTTATCGATCATTTTTCCGTTAAGAGAGATAACCCCTAATCCTCTTTCTGCTGCTTCTGTAGCTGCTCTTACAACATTTATAGATTTCTTTATTTCAGCCTCTGTCGGTGTATAAATTTCATTTACTGGAGCTATTTGTCTTGGATTTATTACTGATTTACCATCGAAACCTAATTGATGTATTAACTTAACTTCATTTTTAAAGCCTTCTTCATTGTCAACATCAGTATATACAGTGTCGAAGCAAGCTATGCCTGCTGCTCTTGCTGCTATTATAAGCTGAGTTCTTGCACCTAAAAGTTCCATTCCATCAGGAAATCTCTTTGTCTTCATGTTAGTAACATAATCTTCTGCACCTATAGCTACACCAATAAGACGTTTACTTGCCTTACAGATTTCATATGCATTTATAATTCCTAATGCACTTTCAACAGCAGCCATCATTTTAGTAGAACCTACTTCTCTTCCGATTTTTCTTTCTACTTCTTCAATTACAGCTTCAACATCAAGAACATCTTGTGCTGTTTCAGTTTTTGGCAATCTTATTACATGAACACCAGCTCTTACAACTGCTTCTATGTCATCCCTTCCATAAGGTGAGTCTAATCCATTTATTCTTACAACTAATTCTGTATTTCCATAATCTACAGTTTTTATTGCATTGTATACTAAAAGTCTAGCTGAATCCTTTTCAGTTAATGCAACTGCATCCTCTAAATCAAACATTAATGAGTCAGCTCCGTAAATATAAGCTTCCTTAACCATACTAGCATTGCTACCTGGTAAAAACATCATAGTTCTTCTTAAACGTCCCATTAGCCAACTACCTCCCAATCAAAATTCTGAGTTACTCCTGCAGCTCTGAAAGCAGCACATTCAACTCTTGCCTTTATTACGCAATCTAATGCGCCTTTATCTGTAGCTATTACCTTAGCACTCTCAACTCCCATAGTCTCAAGTGTAGTATTTATAACCTTTCTTATTTGTCTTCCAAATTGTTTTTCAACACTACTGTTTAACTCAATCTCTATTCCAGCTTCTTCTCTAGGTTCAATTCTTACCTGTATGTCGCTTGATTCCAAAGTTCCCGCTATTGAGACTTTTTTAATTTCCATTTAATATACCTCCTATTAGTGTCTTCCTGTGTTATTTTTTATTTTTTCTATTAATCCAGCTGCAGCTCTAGATTTAAAATATTCATAGGTGCTGCTTGGAACTAGTTCTTTAATTTTATCTATTTGTCCCTCTTTTATATAAGCTCTCACTCTTGAAGCACTTACTGCTTTTCCTTCCAGTTCTAGCCTTGGAACTACTCTACATTCTATACCTTCCTCTTCGAGAGTTGATTTCATTATTTCATTATATTTTCTTGTAACTTCACAATAAGGTTCTTCACCTACATATCTTCTATTTATCCCTAAAGCAGGTCCAATATACTTTCTAAATATTTGTAAATCTAATTTGGCATGTGTGCTAACTACAGCCTTTCCATCTTTGATAAAATATGATGGAAATGTGGCACCAGATATAATATAGTTTCCTGCTTTATGAAGAACAACATTCTTCAAGTGGCTTGTACCTCTTTTAACAAGTTCATATCTAACTGAAAATGGTACAATAGATGCATCTTCTGAAACTACAAACACATGTACAACATCGTTTTCACTTGATACCTTTTCCACCAAATACTGATGTCCGAAAGTAAAAGGATTTGCATTAATTACAATACTAGCTACCCTAGCACCATCAACTCTCTTTTTAGATAAATTCATAGCATATTCTTGTATTCCTTTGAACTTATTTTCCATTAGTACAACTGCATCTTCTACTCTAGCAACTTCATAAAAACCTGTATTGTTAAAAAATTTTGCTGTACTGCATTTAGTATATAAAAATATATCTGTATAACCTCTAGAATATTGCTCAGTCATAAGGTGTGAAACTACCTTGTTTGTTACTCCTAATCCTTGGTACTCCGAATTTACGGCTAAGCATCTTAAAGTATTTTTAAAAAATGATCCCGTTGCCACTAACTCTTTTGAATCATAAACACCAACAGTATAGTCGAGATTCTTATCTAGCTTTATACCTTCATTGTTTAAAAATAGTTCAATTTCCTTTCTCTCACTTGAGTCCTGTAAAAATATTCTTCTATCTTTAAGGCCGTAATCCATCATAGTTCTTACTTCCTTTCCTCTAATTTAAATTAAGAGTTTTTATCTTAATTTAATTATAAGACAGACTTCCTACATGACCAAGTTTTTTTGATGTTCTTTCCTGCACTTTTGATGTTTTTCTCATATTTTACCTGTTCTTTTATTGACGTAAAAATAGGGATACCTAAGTATCCCCAACCTCTATGTTATCTAGTTTACGATTCCCTCAATTAACCCAAGAAAAATACTTACTGCAAGAAGATCTGCAGAGCCTCCTGGACTTATATTCCTTTCAACAAATCTTGTATTCATAATCTCTAATTTTTTTCTTGCATCCGCCTGGTACATTCCACCAAACTTTAAAAAGTCCTTTGATATACTTTTAGCATAAATAAGACTTTCAATTCCGCCTCTAATGACTACATTAGTATCTTCACTTTCTGTCATAATGCTCATTAGCACCTGTAAGAGTAAATCATTAATAGAAAGTTGTCTTTTTTTAGACCATTCCCTAATAATTGGTACCGCCTGCTTCTGAACAGTTTCAAAACCACTTTCTACTTCCCCACGTATACCTTTGTATCCATATTCTTTAAATAAACGTTCACCATGAGTCAAATTACTCTTATTGTCAATTCCATTAAAATCCTTAACTGTTAAGTCCTTAGTAATACTTTTTACCTCATTGCAAACTTCTTCTATAAAAAATTTTTCTTTTCCATGCTTTCTATATAAATTACCTACTGCTCCACAAAGAACTCCTAATGAAAACACTATTCCTTTATGAGTATTAATGCCGTTTGTAGCCTTAAACATAGACTTCTCACACTTAATCCCTGGAATTCTAAGTCTATCCATAAGATTTGTACTATCTGAATCATCAAAGTAAATACCTTCAAGAACACATTCATATAAACCACTATATAACGCCGAACTACTTGCCATAAAAGTAAAAAAGTCCATATCCCTATGTGATCCTGAGTTATACCGATCAACTAATCCAGGCTTTGGAGTAGCACTCACTTCATAAAGTATTGCCTTTTGCGCCATCGATGCCACATAGTGGGCAAATTCATTATCTTGTATCAAAGTTTTCTTCCTCATCTTTCATTGTTGAATAAACAATATCTAGTGAAATATCTAGATGTTCTTTTATAAGCTTATCAATATCTTTGGTATTCTTTTCTTCTATTGCTTTTAAAATAGCCCTATGCTCACCTAGAGCTTTTTCTCTTCTTTTATCATCAGTTATAGAAATATCTCTGAACTTTTTAATATAATCATTTAATTTACCAATCATACTGGCTAATCTTTTCATTCTGCTAGCTTTATATATTAAAGAGTTAAATTCTCCAAACAGTCTTATTACTTCCTTAACATCACCTTGTTTGTTTTTCTGTTCTGTAAGGTCCAGTAATTGTTCCAATTCGTCCATTTCTTCTTTAGTTATATGCTCCATGGCAGTTATAGTTGCTAATACTTCCAAGGACTGTCTGATTTTATAAACTTCAATAATATCTTCTTCTGAAATTCTTTTTACCACTACCCCTACCCGTGGTATATTTTCAACCAACTCTTCTTCTTCTAATCTTCTTATTGCTTCTCTTACAGGTGTTCTACTAATATTTAGTCTCTCAGCATATTCTTTCTCTACAATTCTTTCTCCCACTGGAATAATACCACTTATAACTGTCTTCCTTAAACCTTCATATACTATTTCCCTTATCGGTTTATTCTGATTAAAATTCGTGTTTCTTACAAACTCATCCATATAATCTGTCATAAAAAACCTTCTTTCTATATGTAAATATATTGTTTATATATTATATTATACTATATAATGAGTTTTAAACAACAACGAAAAACTTAAAAATATTGTTTCTACATATATCATTTCAATAAAATCACAAATTTAAACTATTTATTATAACAAGAAAAAGTTCCCTTAGGAACTTTTTCTTATACCAGTTAAATATATTGAAACATCATGCTATTTCTATAGAGGCATAACCCCTGTAATTACTGCTGCTAGTACAAATATTAAGAATGTACCTATTGACCATTTAGCAGCATGTCTTTGCCATTCTCCCATATCTACTTCTGTTAGTTGTAATAGTAGATATATAAATCCAACAAGTGGACTTAATAAGTGGAATGCCTGTCCCATTGTAGACGCAATACCAATCTGTAATGGAGTAAATCCATAAGCAGCACCAGTTTCTGCAAGTACAGGAAGCACACCTAAGTAGAATGCATCATTTGATAGTAAGAATGTACCTGGTATACTTAAAACTGCTGTAACTGCAGCCCAATGTGATCCTAAAGATTTTGGAACTATTGAACCTAAGTTTTGAGCAATAGCTTTTGCCATTCCAGTTTCTGTTAATACACCCATGAATATTCCTGCTGCAAGTACCATAACTATAACTTGTACAGCATTTCCAGCGTTTCTTTCGATAACATCTCTTTGATCTTTTAACTTAGGATAGTTTATAATAAGAGCTAATGCCGCTGCTACTTCAAATATTACAGAAGATGGAACTTTTCCACTAATTAATACAACCATAACTGTCATAGTTAGTATAAAGTTAATCCATATAAGCTTTGGTCTCTTAAGAGCTTCTTCTTCATCTGTTGTAGCAGCTATTTCTGATAAAAATTCATCGTTAATTTCTACAACACCTAATCTCTTACGCTCTTTTAATCCAAGGTAATAAGCAACACCGATAACATAAATAATAGCTAATCCCATTCCAGGAAGCAGTGGATTTAATATAGTTGAACCTTCAAGCTTTAAAGCTGACATTATACGAGCAGTTGGGCCACCCCAAGGTAAAAGGTTCATTATAGAATTTTGCATTATTATTATAGTAGCCAAGTAAAGTGGCTTGATCTTAAGTTTCTTGTATACTGGTAGTAAAGCAGAACATACTATCATAGTAGTTGTTGATCCATCACCATCAACAGATACAACTGCAGCTAAGATTGCTGTTCCAACAAGTACTTTTACTGGATCGCCTTTTACAAACTTTACAATCGCTTTAACAAGCGGATCAAATAATCCAACATTTATCATAATTCCAAAGAAAAGAATTGCAAACAATAACATAGTTGAGGTTGTGGCAACACCTTTAATACCTGTAAGTGCATACTTTCCAATGTTAAGACCAAATCCTCCAATATATGCAAATACAATTGGTACTACTATAAGAGAAGAAAATGCTGTCATACGCTTAGTCATAATTAAAAGCATAAAAACTACAACAATACTGTAACCTAAAATAGTTAATAACGACATAATTTTGTACACCTCCATATTTTCGGAAACGATATCAATAATATTTTTTTAACAAGCCTGGCCAGCTGATTATCATTATATAGGTGAAAATCGTTTTCTACAATACACTTTTCGACACTTTATGAATTTCGTTGTAACTTTCTTGCAATTCTTAAAATGGCATTAATATTTTCTTAAAATAATATTAAAGATTATTAATTTGTTAATAATCTTAACAAATCAAGAATTAAAATTATTAACATTTATAATTTTTATTAATAGAAATTATGAAACTTTACTTATTGCCTCTAAGAGTTCAGATAATTCTAACGGCTTTTTAATGAATACATCAACAATAGAATTATAGTTTATATCATTTTTATCAATATATCCAGACATTAGTATAATAGGTATATCCTTTATTTTTTTAATTTCTTTAGCTAACTCAAATCCTTTAATATTTGGCATCATGTAGTCAGTAATAACAATGTCAAATTTTTTATTATCCTTCTTAAATACTCTTATTGCTTTTTTTCCATCTGTTTCCACTACAACCTTAAAACCAAGATGCTCTAAAGATTTTTTTATTACTTTGATATTTTCTTCACTATCATCTACTACTAATATTCTCTTACTTGAAGTATCTTTAAGGGACCTGTATTTGGAATTCTCATCTACCTCTACATTTACTTCTTTATCGACTAGAGGTAGGTAAACTTTAAAATAACTTCCTACACCTAGTTCACTATCTACAGTTATTATTCCCCCATATTTATCTACTATATTTTGAACTACAAATAATCCTAACCCGGATCCTTTTCCAATATCTTTCGTAGTAAAGAAAGGGTCAAAAATCCTTTTTTTCGTTTCTTCGTCCATTCCACAACCATTATCTTTAATCATAATTTCAACATAATCACCCTTTTTCGAAAGCGTATTATTAATGTTATTAGCCTCTATGCCATCAATGGTATTTAAAGATATTTCAACTGTGCCTCGATTATTTTTTATGGACTGGTAAGCATTTGTACATAAATTAAATATAACTTGGTGAATTTGGGTAGAATTAGCCTTAATATATCCACAATCTTCCTTTATGTTTTCTTTAATAATTACATCCTTAGGTATAACTGCTTTTAAGAGCTTTATTGTTTCTCTAGCGACCTCATTAATATTAACTGATTCTATTTTAACAGACTCTTTATCATTTCTACTAAAGAACAAGATTTGTTCAATTAAATCTTTTCCTTTTTTTGAAGCCTTTAGTATTTCTTCAACATCTTCATAATACTCTTTATCTTCTGTTGTTCTCATAAGTAATAACTCTGAGTAACCTAATATAGGGGTAAGCAGATTATTAATATCATGGGCAATTCCACCTGCCAGCGTACCAATCATTTTTAACTTGTGGGAATGATAAAGTTCAGCCTCTTTTTTTCTAAGTTGCTCGGATGATTCATTTAACATCCTTAGATATTCTGTCTCTTTTTCAAGTTCCGCCTTATTCTTCTTCATCTTAAATAATTCTGAAGTAAAAAAGTATGCAATTACCATAATAATAATAACTATTCCAGTAACTATACCTAAAAATTTACTAATGGGCCCTTGTATCTCATCATAAGACATCGTTACTGCAACAACCCAAAAGTAATCGCCAAGTTCAACAGGTGTATATGCATTAAGTTTTTTAACCTTCTTTAAAGCTTCCTCTGCCCACCAGTAAGAATGATAAATTGCAACACCTTCTTCGCCTTTAAGCTGATGATCTATTAACTGTTCAAGTTCCCGAAAATCTAGTCCAGGATACATTTGTTTTCTTGTCTCGATAACATCTATACCAATCTGATCTTTTAACTGATGCATAATTATTATGCCCTCTTGATCTTTAACAAGTGCATATCCCTTTTCTCCTACCTTTACAGGAGCAATTAGTTTACTATAAATGGCATCAATTTTTATTCCTGCTGAAATTACACCTTTAAAGTTATCTCCATCAAAAACTGGCTGGTATATATTGTAGATAAAAATATTCTTAGTTTTATCTAAGTGTACCTTTCCAATATGAGTTCTCTTCTTAGATATAGCAATATCAGCATCCTTTTGAAGAATATCATCAATATTTTCCAAAGCTTTTGGATACTGTGTTACAAGCTCTCCATTCTTATTATAAAAAAAGATTGAATCTACCTCTCCATCATTTGCTTCATAATAGGATTTGATTTTCTTATTATACACATCAAGCATTTTTCCATCTTCAATATAAGATATACTTTTAATAAAATCTTTATCTAAAGTAACAACTTTTATACTATCTGCAACATCATCAGTGAATAGTTGTATGCTTCTAGATATAGACTTTGACATTGCAAGCATTTGTTGTTGCTGCTGAACTATAATTGCCTTTTTATACTCATCATAGGCGAGGTATATAAATCCACTTAAAATTACAACTAAAAGCATATATACAACTGTTCTTCTAATTTTATTTTTTACCATCAGTTTTCTTTTTAATCTACTAATTAATGTCATAATAACCCTATTACCTCCATCCTACATGGTCACTCTGCTATTGCAGTTCGATTATAATTATATTACAATTATAATCAAACTTTAATCTTTTTTATTAGTATCTTTAATTATATTATAGATACGCTACTTCAGTCCTTAGCACATTTTCCCTTAATATTTAATATCATATACTTATATTTTTCACTATTTTATTTTCATTATTACTATTATTGATTTAATTAAATTTTTGTACTGTGAGGTTAAATATGGAAGAAATTAAAATACTTATTGTTGAAGATGAAGAACCTATAAGAAAATTAATTTATAAGATACTTTCAACTCAAGGTATGCTAGTATATCAAGCCGAAAATGGTAGCCAGGGTCTTGAAATGATAAATAAATATAGCTTTGACTTAGTACTATTAGATATATTAATGGGCGATATATCTGGATATGATGTGGCAAGAGAAATTAGAAAACATAACTTGCAACTCCCAATCATCTTTCTTAGTGGTAAGAAAGATGATGAAGATATTATAAAAGGTCTAGATATAGGAGCAGATAGCTATATTACAAAACCTTTTAGTCCTTCAGTTCTTTCTGCACAGGTAAAATCGAGAATAAAAAGACGTAAAGAAATGTTGCAAGAGAATACTGACTCAAACATCATATTTCACTCTCCTTTCAAGTTTGACTTGAAAACGTATAAGTTCTATAAAAATGATGTTGAACTTAAACTATCTTCAAAGGAAACAAAACTAATGAAATTCTTTATGGAGCATCCAAAGCAAGTCTTTTCTAAAGAACAACTTTACCAAAGCGTTTGGAAGGATAATGACAGCGATGACAATAGTATCATGGTTTATGTAAAATACCTTAGAAACAAGATTGAAGATATACCAAGTAAACCGAAATATATAAAGACCGTATGGGGGATAGGCTACGAATTCTCCGTATAGATAATATTTTTTATCCGATAACATATTAATAGACAACTTTAAAACACATAGGCTATAAAGTTGTCTATCAATATGCAATTTGTACTTGTTTTTACGAGGTAACAATTTTAATTAATATTGGAAAAATACCAATTACAGTTATAACTCTTACTGTATGCAATATAGCAATTTTAGGGGCATCCCCTCCTAGTTCCTTTGCTATGAGAGCCATATCCGATAATCCACCAGGAGCACTAGCTAAAAGTGAAGTTATAAGCTCAAGACTGCTAGTTTTATTTATTAAAAATCCAATAAATAGATTAACAGCAATAATACCTATCAAAAGAATACAAGCAGGTATTAAGATACCTTTTAGTTCTACTATATTTGCGTATGTAACTCTCGATCCGATGAGAGCACCTGCAAACATTTGAGTCAATCTTCTAAGATTTAAAGGCATAAATCCTTTATCAAAAATTACATTGAAAGCACCTACTGCTGCCATTGAAAAGGTCATTGTGCCAGCAGGAACCTTAATTATATACCCAATCAAGCCCGCGGCTAAAGCTAAAACTGTGGTACTTAGTAAATTTATTGATTTTTCTTTTAATGTGCTTTTATTTTTTAATGCCTTATGTGATTTTTGAGCTATATTTGTTTCATCAGTACTACTAGCTGTGTTCTCTAACACATTTTTATCTTGATTTTTAAAGCTGTTAGCTATATATTTCATCATTGGAGGAAATATAATTAAAACACTAACAAGTCTAACAAGGTGCAAAACCACTACCTTTGAAGTATCTGCTCCGAAATCATCACTTATCAGAGACATATCCACAATACCTGCAGGCGCCGTTGCAAATAATGCCGTTATCAAATCAATACCTGTAACTTTAAACATTATATAGCCCATAAAAAGATCTAAAGTTATCATACTTGCTACCATTAAAATGGCAGGCTTTATTATTAATTTCATATCTAATACATCTTTACGTTTTATGCTGGCCCCAATAAATGCTCCGGCAGATATTTGAGTGATAATTTTTATATTTTGAGGAATATATGCGTGTCCTGTTACAACACTAAACACCGTTACGGCCATCATAGATCCCACCATAGCACCAGCTGGCATTTTGAAACGTAGCGCAATAGTCCCTCCAATAATTCCAATAATCAAAGTTAAAATTAATTCAACCATAGTAACTACCTTTCTACTATTATTTTGCTTATAGATTTTTCAACAAATTATTTACATAGTCAGATTTTATCATGTAATATATAATATATCTAATACTATAATTATTATAAACATTATAGTCACTAGCCTATAATGTTTGAACTAGGAGGATATTTTAATGGATTTTAAACAAATGCACTATATATTAAAAGTCGCAGAAGAAAGAAGCTTTTCTAAGGCTGCGCAAAAATTATTTATCGCTCAACCCTCCTTGAGTCAATATATCCGAAAAGCAGAACTTGAATTAGGCGCACAACTTTTTGATCGCTCGTCTGCTCCATTAAAACTTACCTTTGCAGGAGAACTATATATAGAAACAGCTAAGCGTATCTTAGATTTAAAAGACCAACTATCCCAACAAATTGATGACATTACCAATTTAAAAAAAGGTCGTGTTACTATAGGACTTTCACCATTTAGAAGTGCTTATATTATGCCAAAAGTTCTTCCTTTTTTTCACGATAAATTCCCTGGTATTGAAGTAGTTCTTGTTGAAGATATCTCCATCAACCTAGAGAAGTTAGCTATGAACGGTACAACGGATGTCACCTTAATGACATCCCCAATACAACAGAACATATTTAACTTTGAACCTATAATGTCAGAAGAAATACTAGTTGTAATTCCTCCAAATCATCCTATACAAAAAACAGTTAATCACACAACGGTCAATGACTCTATCCGTCCTGTAATTCAACTTAAAGACCTTCGTGATGAACCCTTTATTATGCTGAAAAAAGACCAACAGCTGCATAAAATTGCGACCACGCTCTGCGAACAGGCTGGCTTTTCTCCACGAGTTATACTTGAGAGTGAAAGCATCGAGGCTGCTCACGCCCTAGTTACGGCAGGTATGGGTATCACTTTTGTTCCTGATACTTTAATTCCCTCCCATCAAACATCACCTTATCCACTTTATTGCTCAGTGGATAAATCAAGACCTACCAGAGATCTAGTCATCGCTTACAAGAAAGGTAGGTATCTTTCAGTAGCTGCTAGAGAGTTTATCGCTAACATAAAGGCTATTTTCTCAAAGCTTTAAGATATGTAAAGGAAACTCCTAAAATTTTTTTAAATAGATAAAAAGCTAAATTTTATAGCATTCCTATAAAATTAGCTTTTTACATTATCGACATATATGTTTCTACTCAAAATTAATTTTCAATTTTTTCAAAATACTAATTGCCACGTCTCTATCCGTAATAAGAACATTAATAAGATTACCTTTTAACGCACCAATTGTAGCATCGGTTTTATGTTTTCCTACTACTATTCCTATACGATACTTAGTATTTAATATAGATTCCATATTAACTCCTACAACCTTTTTATTAGCACTTATATCACATATATTCCCACTTTTATCAAACAAACGCCCATATATGCTTCCTACTGCATCTGTATTTTCCAAGTCACAGTTACCTCTATACTTTTCCCATATATTACTATATAAAGATGTCCCTGTCTGACCACCTATACCAGTAAGAATAATATTTGCTTTTTTGCCATATTCAATAGCGTCTTTAATAACAGGCTCCTCAATGATTCCTTTTCTTATATAATCATCCTGAATATATAAGGGTGCAAGTAAAAATTTATATTTGCCATTATATGCTGCTGCTAGATTTTTAATAAGCTCTGGTGAATCTAAAATAGGGTTATCTTTAGCTACATTACCAACTATTTGCACAGCTGTAATTTCTACAAACTGGTTGTCATTAATACTGATTTGGTTTATTATATTATAAACGGTTTTTCCCCACAAAACGCCTATTATCGAATCCGGTGTAATTATTCTATTTAAATACTCTGCACCAAGCTTACCTAATTGGCGCAATGTATCTTCATAGGGTATAAATTGATTATTAAGAACAATGACATTATTCAACGCAAAATTTTCTTTAAATATATTTTCAAGTTTCGTATTTCTGTTATTAGATGTATGTATAGTTATTTCTACTATGCCTTTATTTCTTGCATCCTGTATCCATTTTGAAACCTTAAACCTTGTTGTTGAAAAATACTCTGCAATTTCAGATTGGGTTTTGTTTTCATTATAGTACATATGAGCAACTTTAGATAAAAGTTCTTTTTTTTCTTCTTCATTCATTTTATCGTAATCGTTAAGCATTCTTACCCCTCTTCTTTGAAATAATTCGTATATATTTTAACATTTTTAAGATAATCTTAAAAGTATTTATGTTATTAACTAAAATTGCAACTCAAAACCCACATAACTAGATTAGCTGCAAATTTTATCGCTAGTATAAATTACAGAAAAGCTAATGGATATATTTGTAACTCATTATATCACTCTATAGGATTTACTTCAACATTTGTTTTTTTATTTTTCATATGTTCAACATTTGTATTTTTTTAAAACAAATGTTGAACATTATTTTTTTATATGTTATAATTCACAGTATAGAAAAATTTTTTTATTTTATAAAAATTCTGTTTACAGTTTAGGAGGTACTCATGATTAATTTACACAGCGAAGGTGCATATCTATTAAATGGTAATGACTTAATTGTTAGTGGTAAAGAATGTGATGAACAAGTTAAAGCTAAATTAGGTCAAAAATATCTTACTAAAGAAGAAGCAAAACAAAATACAATAGCATATGGTATTTTACAAAACCACAATAAGTCAGGAAATCCTGAAAAACTACAATTGAAATTTGATGCTTTAACATCTCATGATATTACTTTTGTAGGTATTGTACAAACAGCTAGAGCTTCAGGCCTTGAAAAATTCCCAGTTCCTTATGTATTGACAAACTGTCATAACAGTCTTTGTGCAGTAGGTGGAACTATTAACTCAGACGACCATCTATTTGGATTATCAGCAGCTAAGAAATATGGTGGTATATTTGTTCCACCTCATGTTGCAGTTATACATCAGTATATGAGAGAAATGATGGCTGGATGCGGAAAAATGATACTAGGTTCAGACAGCCATACTCGTTACGGAGCCTTTGGAACTATGGCAATAGGCGAAGGTGGCGGAGAGTTAGTTAAACAGCTATTATCTAACACATATGATGTAGATTATCCAGAAGTTGTTGGGGTTTACCTTACTGGATCACCAAAGCCAGGTATTGGACCACAAGACGTTGCTCTTAGCATAATCGGTGCTGTGTTTAAAAATGGCTTCGTTAAAAACAGAGTTATGGAATTCGTTGGACCTGGAGTTAAAAACTTAAGCGTTGAATATAGAAGTGGTATAGATGTAATGACTACTGAAACTACATGTCTTTCATCAATTTGGAAAACAGATGATAAAGTAAAAGAGTACCTTGAAGTACATCAAAGAGGAGATGCTTACGCAGAGCTTAACCCAGGAGAAGTTGCTTATTATGACAAGATGATCACTGTTGATTTATCTGAAATACAATCAATGATAGCACTTCCATTCCATCCAAGTAATGTCTATACAATAAATGAACTTAATGCAAATATGATGGACATTTTAGATAAGGTAGAAAAAGAAGGACAAAAATTATTCGAAGGAACGAATTTAAAGTTTACATTAAAGGACAAAGTTAAAAATGGAAGATTATTCTCTGAACAAGGATCAATTGCAGGTTGCGCAGGTGGAAACTATGAAAATATTTGTGATGCAGCAAGTATCTTAACAGGAAAATCTGTTGGAACTGGTGAGTTTGCTTTAAGCGTTTATCCATCAAGTATGCCAGTATATCAAAGCTTAATGGATAACGGAGTAGCTTCAAAGCTTATGACTGCTGGAACAGTATTAAAGACAGCATTCTGCGGACCATGCTTCGGTGGTGGAGATACACCAGCAAATAATTCTTTATCAATTAGACATACTACAAGAAACTTCCCTAACAGAGAAGGTTCAAAACCAGGAGATGGACAAATTGCTTCTGTTGCATTAATGGATGCACGTTCAATTGCAGCATCAGCAGTTAACAAAGGATTCATTACAGCGGCTACTGAATTAGAAGGAATAAACTTTGATATTCCAAAGTATTATTTCAATAAAACTATATACGATAATAGAGTATTCCAATCTTACAATGAAGGCGATGGCAATTCAGAATTAAGATTCGGACCAAACATAGCAGATTGGCCAAAAATGGAGCCATTAACAGATAACATGCTTCTTCAAGTAGCATCAGTACTGTTAGATCCAGTAACAACAACAGATGAGCTTATTCCATCAGGAGATACATCAAGCTATCGTTCAAACCCTCATAAGTTAGCAAGCTTTACACTTTCTAGAAAAGACCCAGCTTATGTAGATCGTTCAAAGGAAATACAAGCTGCTGAGAGTAGAAGGCTAGAAGGAGCAACTACAGAAGAAGGTAACTCAGCTTTAAAAGCAGCTTATGAAAAACTTACAGCTAAATTCAGCGGTTTTGATAAAAAGAACACACTAATTGGAAGTATGATTTATGCTAATAAGCCAGGAGATGGTTCAGCTAGAGAGCAAGCAGCAAGCTGCCAAAAGGTTCTAGGTGGATTTGCAAATATAGCAAAAGAATACGCTACTAAGAGATATCGCTCAAACCTTATCAACTGGGGAATATTACCACTTATTACCAATGAGGATCCAGAATATAAAGTGGGAGATTTCATTTATCTTACAGATGTAGTAAACTCAATTAGAGAAAGAAAACCAGAAATCAAGGGTTATATTGTAGGAGATGAAATAAAAGAAATATCTCTAAGCGTTGGACAACTTACAGACAACGAAATAGAAATACTATTGTCTGGCTGCTTAATTAACTTTAACAGAAACAAAATGAGTAACTAATAAACAACATATAATTGATTCGGCTAACAGCTAAGAAGTTAGTATAAATTTATTAATATTAAATAAACAGAGACTCCCATGAAATATGAGGGTCTCTGCTTATTTTTCTTCTTTGCACTATAGTTACGTAGATCAGATTTTCTAATATCCTTACTCTAATTAATACTTTCATACTTCTTTCTTAGAATATAGTTCTTAGGTGCATTTTTATTATAAAAAAACTTATTAAACATAGCCAGTGCACAAAGTCTAACACTTATAGTCTGTGCGTTCATCTTCTCTACAAGCATTAAATATTCCTTATAACCATTAATGGTTTCTCTGTCTAATTTGAAAATATCTTTATTTTTACTACTATGGTACCAATCAATGAATTGTTCAATACATCTTGAATATGTCTTAATTGTACTAGAACTTTTATGCTCCTTATATAATAAATACTTTTTAAATTCTTCTATCATATACATAGCTCCTTTTCTACTACTTAAATTTCTTATGCTTAAGATATTAAAATATACAGCAAATTATATTGCAAAACTAATAAATTTGAAGATTTAATATTAAGTTTATATAAATTGATAAAATAATAAATATAAATCATACTTATAATCATATATTATACCAACAAATACATGGATGATATATAAAATTTTTAATTCAATTTATAACAATATAATTAAAAAGCGCTAGGATTTATTAATTAATAAATCCTAGCACTTTTTATTGTTTTTCCAATTACCATATTAAACTGTATGAAAACAACTTCTGAATTTTTTCTGTAAAATTATAACAGCTCTCTAGCTTTCATTTATTTTCTATAATTTTTAACCTGAGCTTGAGCAGCAGCAAGTCTTGCTACTGGAACTCTATATGGTGAACAAGATACATAATCTAGCCCAACATTATGACAAAATTCTATAGAGGATGGATCTCCACCATGTTCTCCACATATTCCAAGATGAATATCTGGTCGTGTTTGTTTTCCTAGTTCTGCTGCCATCTTAACAAGTTTACCTACTCCTGTTTGGTCTAACTTTTGGAATGGGTCAAACTCATATATCTTATTATCATAGTAATCTTCTAGGAACTTACCAGCATCATCTCTTGAGAAGCCAAAGGTCATTTGAGTTAAATCATTTGTTCCAAAGGAAAAGAATTCAGCTTCCTTAGCTATTTCATCTGCTGTAAGAGCTGCTCTTGGTATTTCTATCATAGTACCTACTAAATATTTTAAGTCTATCCCCTCTTTAGCAATTACTTCTTCAGCAATTGTCACAACTATATTTTTTACAAACTTTAATTCCTTTACTTCTCCAACAAGAGGGATCATTATCTCTGGCACTATATTGTAACCTTTTCTCTTTTTAACATCTATAGCCGCTTCTATTACAGCTCTAGTCTGCATCTCTGCTATCTCTGGATATGACACAGGAAGACGGCATCCTCTATGTCCCATCATTGGATTAAATTCATGTAAAGATTCAACAGTTGCCTTTAACTCTTCAAAATTTAATTCCATTTCTTCAGCTAAATCTCTTATATCTTCATCCACTTGTGGTAAAAATTCATGTAGTGGTGGGTCTAGCAGTCTTATAGTTACCGGTCTATCCTCCATAGCCTCATAAATTCCGATAAAGTCTTCTCTCTGCATTGGGAGTAATTTATCTAATGCCTTTCTTCTCTGCAATTCTGTCTTTGAAACTATCATCTCTCTAACTGCTGGTATTCTCTCTTCATCAAAGAACATATGCTCAGTTCTGCAAAGTCCTATACCTTCTGCACCAAACTTAACAGCATGCTCAGCATCTCTTGGTGTATCAGCATTAGTTCTAACCTTTAACTTTCTTATTTCATCCGCCCAGACCATAAATGCTTTAAAATGTCCGCCTATTTCATTCTCAGTAGTTTTAATAGCTTGCCCATAAACATTTCCTGTACTACCATCTAAGGATATATAATCTCCCTCTTTATATAACTTTCCACTTAACTTAAAAGTCTTAGCTTCCTCATCTATTTTCAAATCAGCACATCCAGCTATACAACAAGTTCCCATTCCTCTAGCAACAACTGCAGCATGGGAAGTCATTCCTCCTCTTGCTGTAAGTATACCTTCAGCAGCTACCATACCCTCTATATCCTCTGGTGATGTTTCAAGTCTTACTAATATTACCTTTTCACCTTGCTCGTGGTGATCCTTTGCCGTCTCTGCAGTAAAATAAACTTTTCCGCAAGCAGCACCTGGTGAAGCCGGAAGGCCCTTTGCGATAACCTCAGTATTTTCTAATTCTTTTTGATCAAAGCTTGGGTGTAATAACGAGTCTAACTGCTTAGGATCAACTTTTAATATTGCTTCTTCCTTTGTAATAAGACCTTCTTCCACTAAGTCAACAGCAATCTTTAGTGCAGCCTGAGCTGTTCTTTTGCCATTTCTTGTTTGCAAGAAATATAGTTTTCCCTGCTCAATAGTAAACTCCATATCCTGCATATCTTTATAGTGCTTTTCTAATTTTTCTGATATTTCCATAAACTGTTTATAGCACTGTGGTAAGTCCTGCTCTAATCTTGATATTGGATGAGGTGTTCTTATACCAGCAACAACATCTTCTCCCTGTGCATTTATTAAATATTCACCAAATATAAGGTTTTCTCCAGTAGCAGGATTTCTTGTAAATGCAACTCCAGTTCCTGAAGTTTCTCCCATATTACCAAATACCATTGATTGAACGTTAACTGCTGTTCCCCACTCTCTTGGAATGTCATTTAATCTTCTATAAACTATAGCTCTTGGATTATCCCAAGATCTAAATACAGCTGTTACTGCCTCTAATAACTGCTCTTTTGGATCTTGTGGAAAATCCTTTTCCATTTCCATCTTATATAAAGCCTTATATTTATTAACAACCTCTTTTAAATCTGATGAAGTCAATTCATTATCAAATTTAGCTCCTTTAAGAGCTTTAACTTCATCAAGAATATCCTCAAACTTTCTCTTTTCAATTCCCATAACAACATCAGAGAACATTTGAATAAATCTTCTATATGAGTCATACGCAAATCTCTCATTGTTAGTTAACTTGTTTAGCCCTTCTACAGTTTCATCATTTAGTCCTAAGTTTAATATAGTATCCATCATTCCTGGCATTGAAACTCTAGCTCCAGATCTTACTGAAACAAGTAAAGGGTTGTCCACACTACCAAACTTTTTGCCTGTCACTTTTTCAACCTTAGCCAGCGCTTCATAAGTCTGAGTTATTGCTTCTTCAGATAACTTTTTATCATCTTCGTAGTATTTTGTGCAAGCTTCTGTAGACAATGTAAACCCTTCTGGGACAGGTATCCCCAAATTCATCATCTCAGCAAGATTTGCCCCTTTCCCACCAAGTAGATTTTTCATATTTGCATTTCCTTCGTTGAAAAGATATACGTATTTTTTAGTTTCCATATAGATATTACGCCCCCTTATTTAACACTTTCATATTCTCAATATGTATTATACAATTTATTATATAGCATATACTATATAATAAATTAGCTCCATATGCAATACATAATATATTAAATTATTATTAAAATATAAAACAACTATCATGCCATTAATCATATGATAGTTTTGAGGAACTGAAGGCACGTGTATACTGATAATATCTGACTCTTTATATAATGTTTCTAAGTTTACATATTCAGCCAATTGGCTAACTTCACTATTCTGATGTACACTAAATCCTAGTAAACAGCATCCAAAACCACTTAAATGCTGTAATACGGAACGACCTATTCTACCTGTTCCGATAACACCTATTGTACATTGAGAAATTTCACGACCCATCTTTCCTTTTAATAAATATTCTTGTATCTCTGCTCGTTTTAAAATATGGGTTATCCGTCTACAACTCATCATCATAAGCATAATAGCATAGTTAGCCACTCTGTTTTCTCCCCCTATTATGTGTGTTTAGTCTACTTTTCTCTTAATATCATCTTCAACTCTTCTCAACCATTCGTTAACTAGACAGTTAAACACTTCATTCTGCTCTATCTGCAGATTGTGGCCTGCCCTATCTAGTACAGCAAAAGTTGCCCTTGGGAAGTTTCCCAATATGTCCCAAGCATCCTTATACCCTACTCCTGAGTCTTGTTTTTCCAAGGTCATAAGCATGGGTTTGTTGAATTTTTTCTCCAACTTATCTACATCAAAGGAAAAACTATAACCATTCTTTCTATAATTTCTTAGAAAACTAATGTCTTCTTTTTTTATTCCTGATAACACTTCATCTCTATATCTTTCAAAGGTATTTTCATCTTGTATCACTAAAGCTGAATTAAAACGCTCCACATCACTTTCCTCTACTTTAGATAGCAGCTCCTCATTTTTCACTAAAATAATTTTTTCAGGAATATTACGTTTTTTTCTATCAGCTATTATACATGGACATATTAATAAAAGACCATCTACTCTATGAGCCATTTTATAAACTATTCCCCTTGATATATAGCCACCATAAGACTGACCAACAAGCAAGAAATTTTCATTTGGAAGTATCTTATTAATAAACTCAATTATAACATCAAGCATTATATCTGCACAATTCAGCCACTCAGCACCCTTTGAATTTCCCATGCCAGGTAAATCAATATATATTCTTTTGTAATTGCTGTTAATATTAAAGACCGTCTCCATGCATGCACTCATTAATCTATGATCTGCAGCATAACCATGTATCATAACAATTGGCTTTCCTTCACCAATTATTTTATAGTTTATAGATATATCTCTTACATTACACTTCATCTTTATCTTCTTCCTTACCGTACCTTAACTTCTTTTACTAAATAATCAACATATTTTTTAATACATAATCTAATTATATTCCATTCTTACATATTGCAATCACAATACTATCTGCTATCGGATTACCTTGTATATTATATTATTTATTCATGGTGAGAATGAGATTCTGAATATCTTTATTGTATATTCAAGAAGATACCCTACACAAAAGGAACGTAGAAATTAAGCATAATCTACAGTAAGTTTCTTGCACAATATTCTTATACTAAGAACTATCAATTAAATATTAAAATGTGAATAATTGAAATTTAATAAAGTATATCCAAGAAGTAATGATAACCAAACAATATATCTTAAAAATGTAATTACAAGAGATAATATAAAAGTTGGAGATTATACAATATATAATGATATTTATAATGATACAAAGGATTTTGAAAAAAATAATGTACTATACCAGTATCCTGTAAACAGTGATAAATTAATAATTGGGAAGTTTTGTTCAATTGCATGTAAAGCGAAGTTTCTCATGACAAGTGGAGTAATTACCTAATGTCATTGCTTTACGCAGGAGCAATGCTTGGTTGGGAGAAAATGGAAAGTACAAACGAAAGTTGAACCTTTGTAATCTTCGTCACTTACGATAAGCGTACTGCGGAGTAACAAGCTTAATATGGATAGGAAAGATTGAATCGTTTTCCAATCGTGCAGTAACCCATATACCCATCGGAGTATAGAAGGATACTTACCCATTTGAATCTACTATTAGTGGAACTTGGTAAACCCTTTGTGTTCCTGGACAGAGGTAGGGTAATCAAATTATGTGGTTTATATTTTTAAATGAGGTGATGTTATGCAGATAAGTAGATTATTTCGAATCATATATATTCTGCTTGATAAGAAGTCTGTAACAGCAGGCAAACTGGCTGAACATTTTGAAGTATCTGTGAGGACTATATATAGGGATATTGATGCACTGAGCCAAGCAGGTATTCCTATATATGCGAGCCAAGGTAAAGGTGGAGGGATCTCTTTGCTTGATAATTTTGTACTTGATAAGTCATTGCTTTCGGAAAAAGAACAGAATAAAATTCTGCTGGCTCTTCAAAGCTTGTCGGCAGTTCAATATCCTGAACTTGATGATGTGCTCTCAAAATTAAACAGTCTTTTCAAAAAAAGCAATATGAGCTGGATTGAAGTTGATTTTTCTAATTGGGGAAGCGATAAAAAACAAAAAGAAGTTTTCAGCCTTCTTAAAGATGCTGTACTTGAACAAGTGGTTATTACTTTTTCCTACTTCAATGTATGTGGAGAAAAAAGCCGCCGCAAGGTTGAACCTTTCAAACTGCTCTTTAAAGACAAGGCTTGGTATCTGCAAGGATATTGCCTGCAGAAAATGGCCTGCAGAACATTTAAGATAAGCCGTATGTCTGATATTCATATTACTGAGGAGTCTTGTATGCATCAAAGCTCACAGGAGCTTATGACTAAATCTCCAGACGAAGCATGTAACAAACAGGTTAAGCTGACTCTCAAAATATCACCTGAAGGAGCTTACCGTGTATATGACGATTTTGGGGAAGAAAATATAATAAAAAACAAGGATAACTCCTATACTGTGATTATCTCCATGCCCGGTGGTGAATGGATTTACAATTATCTCTTTTCTTTCGGTACAATGCTGGAGGTGATAGAGCCTCAAAGTGTAAGGAATGAGATTTCAATTCGTTTGGATAATATGGTGAATAAATATCATTCCAAAACCTGACGTACTGTCGTCAAGTTATATTAGTTATACTAAGCAAAACAACTTAAAAAACAAGGAGGCATTTTATTATGGGAAATAATTCACCATTATTTGATATAAGCAAAGAATTTGAGGGTAAACGGACTTGTAACTGGCGGAACCAAAGGTATTGGAAATGCTATTGTCCTGCGTTTGCTTAATGCGGGAGCGACAATAATGACTACTGCTCGAACTGTTTCAGAAGATTTACCGGAATCTGTTGGATTTATTCAAGCAGATGTCAGTACATCGGAAGGCACTGAGAAAATCATTAAGGATACCCTTGAAAAACTTGGAGGATTGGATGTATTAGTCAATAATGTAGGTGGCTCCTCATCCTCCACTGCCGGAGCATTAACCTTGAGTGATGAGGATTGGCTGAAGACATTTAATGCTAATCTTTTTGCTTCTGTACGCTTGGATCGTGGATTTTTGCCGGCTATGCTTAAACACCATAAAGGTGTTATAATTCATATATCATCTATTCAGCGCAGGCTTCCCGGAAATATGACAATGGCATACTCTGCGGCGAAGGCAGCTCTAACCAATTACAGTAAAAATCTGGCCACTAAGTTCGGTCCTGAAGGAATACGAATAAATACAGTTGCCCCAGGTTTTACGGAAACAAAGGCTGCCGAGCGTCTTATTGAAAGGATGGCACAGAATTCCGGAAAGGATTATAACGGTACACGTCAAGAATTAATGAATGCACTCGGAGGTATACCGCTTGGTCGTCCGGCAAAACCTGAGGAAATAGCTGAACTTGTTGCTTTTCTTGCTTCAGACAGAGCTTCCTACATTACCGGAGGTGAGCATACTATTGATAGTGGTATAATCCGTACCATCTAAAAACGATTCAAAGGAGAATGAAGAAGATTTATGGCCAATGCATTGAAGGATATTTATTCAATTGAGTTTTTAAAGGACTTTGGAGATAAAGTTCATAAAGTATATAAGGAATTTGACCCGGAACAGTTTACAGCTTGCATTTTGTCACCTCCATGGGATGAATTACAGCTAAAGGCCAGAATTCACAGGATTGCAGAGAAATTGGGTGAATATCTTCCCAAGCCTTTTGAAGACTCCTTGCAGATTCTGTTTTCTATAAATGAGAGCTGCGTTGGTTTCCCATACCTGTTCCTGCCTGATTTTGTAGCTACTTACGGGCGTCAGGAAAAACACTTTGAACTTTCAATGAATGCTTTAGAACGTTTTACGCAGCAGTCATCCTCAGAGTTTGCCATTCGTCCATTTCTGCTTATTGAGCCTAAGCGTGTAATGGGATATATGCTTAAATGGTCATTGCATGAAAATGAGCATGTTCGTCGCTTCTCCAGTGAAGGCTGCCGTCCGCGTCTTCCATGGGGAATATCACTTCCTATGTTTAAAAGTGATCCGTCACCAATTTTTAAAGTCTTGGAAAACCTGAGGGCAGACCCCTCGCTTTATGTACGTAAAAGTGTAGCCAACAACCTGAATGACATTACGAAAGATAATCCGAAAGCAGTTCTAGAATTAGCACAGAAATGGATAGGTTACAGTTCTGAAACAGACTGGATTCTTCGACAAGGCTGCCGCACTCTCATAAGAAAAGCAAATCCTACAGCACTGGCTCTCTTTGGTTATACAGATTTTTCTGATGAAAACCCCTTATTTAAGAATGCAACGCTCACGGTTAATCCGGACGAACTTCAGATTGGAGACCGCTGTGAACTGAATTATTCATTGGATATAATATGGAATACCCCTGCACATATCCGTTTAGAATATGGCATTGACTTTATAAAATCCAATGGCAGCTCCTCCCGCAAGCTGTTTCTCTTATCAGACAAAAATGTATCCAGTGGTAAATATTTATCTGGAACACATACTCACAGCTTTGCGCACCTTACTACACGTAAACATTACCCAGGCATTCACCGGATTACACTACTTGTAAATGGAAAAGAAGCTGCTCAAACTATACTAAACATTACAGGAGGTAAAAAATGATTGTAAACAATTTACTTTTAAAATTAAAAAATAGAGATACTGAAAATATTAAAAAGACACAGGAAGCTCTTTTAGGTATGAAAGGAAAAATAGAAGTTCTTTTAGATATACAAGCTGAATTAAATATTCGTCCCAGCCAAACAGCTTGTGACATAATTCTGATTACAAGATTTGCATCAATGGAGGATATGAATGCATATCTTGCTCATCCTGCACACCTGGAAGTTGCAAAATTTATAGGGAATGTTCTAGACACTCAAGCATCCGTATGTTACGAAATTTGAAAAGGATGCGTAAGATAATTCAGATGTATTCATCAAAGAAAACCTATTATTCACTGTTATTGCTTGCAATATTTTAAATCAAAACAGAATATATGGGGTAATACCAGCATCCGTGTCACTAACTATACCTCTAAAAACAGTAGTATTTATAGTATTTAACGATACCAAAATAGGCATAAATGATGTGTTGTAGACAGGATAACTATATTTAGTATTTATAGTTTACAAAGTATTGGTAGAAATAGGCTATTTGCCCTTAAAAACTTAGAATTTGATATGCTCATAAATGTCAAGGACACTGCTATGTGCTTTGTATATCCTTGATATTTATGAAGGCATATCAAATAGACTACACTAAAGGCAAATAGTAGAGATACGTTGGATATATATATACAACGTTTAAGTATTGATATAGCTTAATTTTATGTGTATAGGTATAGATAATGAAAGATGTACCGAAAAACAAATGGAATTAATTGGTATAATCAAATACTATAAGGTACTAGTACCCTATAGCTTTTAAGACGTAAAAGTATTTGAACAGAACGTTCAACTACTTCACTAAAGTTCATACCTTTCATTTTCTTTCTCTTCTTTCTGTAAAAAATTTTGTTTAATACTTTGTCATTCTAACATACTTAACTTGACGACAGTCTGTCATATTAAAAAACAAATCTTATAGTTACTTTATCATTTAAAGTCAAGTGATTAATTTAATTTTTTATGTATGTTTTCTAATCAATTATCTACACTCATAAAAAAAGTTTCTTGAGATTCGGTCTATTTTGAAAAAGTTATCTCCCTCGATTTTGCTTTGTTTTTTATTTTTGCCTTAGGGTAGTGTGTTTATTAACTTAAAACAACTTCAAGAAAACACTTAAAAACAATGTTATGTATAACATCCCCATAATGTGGCTCATTTAGGCATAAGAAAATTTCTTTTCTAAAAGTTGATAAATAATTACTTAAATAAATCATATAATATGACATTATAATGTCATATTATATGATTTATACTTTATAAAGATAGGTAATATTATACAAATCAACAGATTATTTCAAATTATATATATACTTCTCGGAAAAAAATCCACAACAGCTAAAGAATTAGCTGAACATTTTGGAGTCTCCACAAGAACCATTTATCGAGATATTGATGTACTTTCTTCTGCTGGCATATCTATATACATGAACAAGGGCCATGGAGGCGGCATACATCTTATGAAAAACTATACATTAACCAGGGCACTTATCTCTGATTTAGAAAGCAAAAACTTAATGTTGACAATCAAAGCTATTCAAGCAACTCAATATCTTGAATTAGATAGCATTCTTGAAAAGCTAGGAGCAATATTCAATAATACTTCCGATTACAACTTTGTAGAAGTTGATTTTTCCCATTGGGGAAGCTGCCCTAATAATCAAAACAAGTTTAACCATTTAAAGCTGGCTACTTTACATCAAAATATTATTAAGTTTGATTATGTTAACGCATACGGGCAAAAGAGCAAATGGTTGGCTGAGCCAGAAAAACTTATTTTTAAAAACAATGCTTGGTATATGGTTGCTTTCTGCAGACAGCGTCAAGAACATAGAATCTTTAAAATATCCCGATTAAAAAAACTAGAAATTTTAGATGAAACATTTGATAAAAAAGTTCTAACAGAAGATCCGTTAAAAGAGTGGAATACTGCTTCTCAGTCGCTAATTCCCTTGAAGCTTTGCTTTAAGGCACATGTCTTAAATCGACTATACCATTATTTTGATGATTCATTTATTACCTTAAATGATGACGGTAGCTTTACTCTAGAAGCACTGCTTCCTGAAGGAGAGTGGCTCTATAGTTATATTTTATCTTTTGGAAGCTCTGTAGAGGTGATAGAACCAGAACATATACGTAAGGCTATTTCATATGAAATAAAACAGGTATCAAAACTTTATAAATTGTAATTCAAATATGACACGCTGTTGTTCTATTTCACTGTGTATAATAAAGAAAAAACATAAGGAGAGATAAAAATCTTTGTATGAGTTGTGGCCAATGTGTGGCTGTTTGTCCAAAAGAAGCACTATATAATGCGAAAACACCACTAGCCAATCAAGTGGTGAAAGATATAAAAAACTTTGATGAAAATACAGCAGCTCAGTTTCTACGTTCACGCCGATCTATCCGCAGCTATCAGGAAAAAGCTGTTCCTCGAAATGAAGTGCATAAGATTCTTGATATTGCTAGAATGGCTCCATCAGGCTGTAATACACAAGAAATCTCGTATCATGTGGTTGATGATCCTGATTTATTGCATAAAATTTCAGAAGTTATAATTGATTGGACAGAAAGAGTATTAATTAAGTCCCCTGCAATTATTGGATCAAAATATTTTGATAATATAGCAATGACGATTGATATATATCATGAGACCGGTGAAGATGTTGTCTTGCGTTCTGCCCCTTGTTTGATTATGGCTATAGCTGATAAAGACTTCGCTATAGGTCATGAAAATTCCTATCTGTCATTTGCCTATGCACAGTTATTCGCTAAGTAAATTAATCAGTGAACGGAGTGAAGAAAGTGGCTAGAGTTACTACAAAATAGCTACAGGAACAGTTAAAAAAAAACGTGATGAGCGTGGGGGAGGAAGGAAAAGCACTCTTACAGATGATCAATTAAAAAAGGTGACAAATCTTAATCAACAATGTTTATCATATGGAGCTATAGCAAAAGAAGTAGGACTATCTAAGGCATAGGTTAATAAATTAACTAATAAACAAGAGCGTAAAACAGAACCTAAAAAGTACACTAGAGAAGAAGTATAGAGAATAAATTCAAAGAATAGCCAAATATGCAAGTTATATTAAAAAGTAAAAATCTTTAATGGACTTATATAATTCCTCCTTAGCATTTACCGCCAGTATAAGCCAGTTTCTTATTTATCTCTTCCTAAGGTATGGCAACGATTCGTACGTTAACTATACTAGCATCCATAGAAATGGCTTAGACAATTGGTTTAAATGCTGTTTATATATAAACAATGTATGATCTATATTTATGGAGAATTTACCCCAGAACATGGTAATTGATGATAATATTATATAGAGAGTTACGACGTAGTTGTAATTCAATGTGACATATGAAAGATGTAAAACAACTCAACAAATAGTAATTTGAAAGGAATAATTGGAATAACGACAAATCAGAATTCATTGAGCACATAGCCATAATAAAAAGCACAAAAAATTGATCTTAGGTAAATTATCGGAGGTTTATAAATGAACAAAATGATTAAGATTAGTAATGAAGAAGAAACAGATTATGAGAGAGTAGAAGAAATCACAAGGAAAGCTTTTTGGAATTTATATTCACAGCCATTCTATTATACAGTGAGTTTCCTTTAGTGGTATAAGGATAAGCTACACTTCCAATTTGTCTAAGAGATTAGGTGATCGACTTCAAGGACATAAGTGATATTATGTGAAAAAGAAAATTTAAGTCGGAATATTCTTATATAGTAAACTATTGTAACTTATGATGAAGTAATGAAAATGTTAATTTCTCAATTTAGGGGGGATCGTATGAAAATTATAGATAATTCTGATTCTGTAATAATAGTATTACATGAAATATACGGAATTAATGAACACATACAGATGGTTTGCGATAAATTTTCTATAAATAAATATAATATTATTTGTCCAAACCTAATAGGACTGACGCAACCTTTTAATTACGATTTACAAGAAGAAGCCTATCAACATTTTATAAATAACATCGGCTTTGATTCAGCAGTTCAGCAAGTAAAACAGGTAATTATACAGGCAAAAAAACAATATAGACACATCTATTTATTAGGGTATAGTGTAGGTGCAACAATTGCATGGTTATGCAGCGATGAAGGGAATATGTGTGATGGCATAATAGGATATTATGGCTCGCGGATTAGAGATTATACGAGTATCACACCCAAATGTCCGGTACTGTTGATTTTTCCTACCGAAGAGAACTCATTTAATGTGCAGGAATTAGTTAATTCCTTAGAAAAATTCAATATTAACATTTATATGTTAAACGGAAAACATGGATTTAGTAACCCTTTTTCTGAAAACTATTGTGTACAGTCATTTGAAAAAGCAGAAAAATTAGTAGCTAACTTTTTGAAGAAGATAAGTGATAGTTCCTCAAATTAAGGTTTGCTATTATACAATAGTACAATGTTATGAATTAACGCCCCATCATCACCTGTTTTTCTGAATATATAAAAAACCAGGGTTTTAGCTCCCCTGGTTAAATTTTCCACTCAACTAACTATATTAAATAATTATTCCCTTAGCTATATAATCATCAACCTTCTCTTTAGAGAATCCTAATTGTTCAAAGACTTCATTATCATCCTCGCCTAACTCTGCAGCAAACTTTTTATATTGGCATGAATATTCACTCATTTTAATCGGATTACCTAGAACAGTTACTTCACCTAATTCAGGATGAGGAACCTTAACGAACATTTCCCTAACCTCACTAATATTTTTGTCTTCATATAAGTCTTTAACATCGTATATTGGAGCTACAGGAATTCCAACTCCATCAATAATCTCTACACACTGAGCAACTGTTTTATCGCTTGCCCATTCATTGATGATAGCTTTTAATGAATCAGCGTTAGTTCTACGATTTGGTGTATTATTATATAATGGATTATCTGCTAATTCTGGCTTTCCAATTGACTCTGATAATACTTTAAAGTGTGCATCTGTTCCACTAGCAATAACAAAATGGGCATCTTTCGCAGTAAAGGAATCATAAGGAGCTGAAGCAATATACTTGTTTCCTGTTTTTTCTGGAACCTTTCCTTCATAAATATATTGCATAGCTTTTGCCTCTAAACCTGATACAATACTATCCACTAATGCAACATCAATTTGTTGTCCAAGTCCTGTTTCATTTCTTTTGAAAAGTGAACCTAAAATACCAATACAAGCATTCATACCTGCCATAATATCACCGATTGCCATACCTGCACGAGTTGGTTCTGATCCTGGCCATCCTGTGATACTCATAGAACCGCCCATAGCTTGAGCAATTAAGTCATAACCCGGTCTCTTAGAATATGGACCAGTTTGTCCAAATTCAGAAATTGAAGCAAATACTAATCTAGGATTTAATTCTCTACAGTTATCATAACTAAAACCTAATTTAGCCATAACACCAGGACGCATATTTTCCAAAAGAACATCTGCTGATTTTACTAATTCTGTGAACAATTCTTTTCCTTCTTCTGTTTTTAAATCAAGACAAACACTTTTTTTGTTACGATTTAGATTACCAAAGTACATGCTAAATCCAGTTTTCTCCTCTCTTGGACTTGCACCTCTTGTAAAACAACCGCCGCCTTTAAGATTTTCAATTTTAATTACTTCTGCCCCTAAATCTGCTAAATATATACCGCAGTATGGACCTGCAAGGAAATCTGTAAAATCTAATACTCTAATACCTTCTAATAATTGTTTACTCATTTTGGTGACCTCATTAAATATTTTAATTTTAATTATTAAATAAACTCTTGTTGATTATATAATCAGCAAATATCATGCCAATCTTTGACCAAAATGTTTTTCGCCTTGGAAATCATAATGCTATTTATACAAACAACATGATCTGAAAGTGATCAGTAACTAAAGTACAAAATATTAAACATTTACATTAATATTCTATAAGCAATAATAGTATTACACACATATATATTTTATAAATAACTTATTTTCTATAATATTTCCTATTAGAAAATATATATATTATTATTAACAAACTACAATATGAAAATTATATACCTTCAAATTATAATTTAAACATATTGAAAAACTTGCTTTTCACAATAAATATTTAGAGTACTATTCATCTAGTTCATAATAAAAACGTAAATTTAGATTAACATAAGTTTACGTTTTTAGTGAATACCTATATATAAAGGAGTATTATGAATAAAATAAAAAGAAGGTTGATATTATTAAAAACCTTCTTTTGTTTTTTATATAACTAATAATTATTTTTTATTAATATCTCGTAAGTTCACAGCCTATATTTTTTGACCTTTAGAATATGTGTAATATAGTTTATGGCATTCAACATCATAATTTATAAGTTCAGTATCGCAAAGTACATGAGCTCTACAACCGGTGCAATGCTTTATAATAGCTCTAACATCTCCTGAATTTTTAATGTCTACAAACTTCCCCTTAAATTTTATCCTCATGTTTTATCTCCCCCTACTTGAAATGCTAATAATTAAGTAATTAACCTAATTATCTCATGATTTGTCATTCTTGTAAAGGGTTTCAAGAAAATTAATTTTCTGAATATTAGCAAAAGAGTTGTCAATAAAATAAATAATAGAAAAGATGGCTTCTACGTAGTAACACCAGTATTTCCATCACTTATTAGCTTTAATAACCATATCATTTGGGATACTATTTGAAAAATGTTAATACGTAGAAGATTACCCATTGGCGCCCTTATACAAAACTGGTATTGCCGCCGCTATAAGGATCATACCCATAAAAGCAGGTGCGGCATGACCAAGTGATACATAGATTTGACCTCCAATGATAGGCCCAATCATTCTTGCTAAAGCCTGAATAGATTGGCTACCTCCTTGAATCCTTCCTTGTTCACTAGAATCCACAGACTTGGATAGCATCCCATTGAATGAAGGCCCAAAGATCGAATCACCAAAACCAAATATAAACATTCCAGCGATTAAAAGAGGATAGAATAAGAACAATGCAGATAGCGCAATAAGACTGTAGCCTATAATCTCCGAAAACATTCCAAGAATTGCTATCTGTGCATCACTAAGTTTTATTAAAAGCTTTGGCATTATGAAACCTTGTGAAATGATGTCTTGGAAGCCCATAATTGAAAACATAAGTCCGATAAGTGCAGGCTTCCAACTGAAAGTATCCATTGTAAATTGTGAAAAAACTGCCTGTAAAGATCCGTTAGGTATCCAAAGTAAGAACGCTGAGACCAGTAGCCTTTTTAAGTTTTTCATAGAAAGTACGTTTGCGAGCTGTGTGAATGGATTCAGCCTTACAAAAGTAATCTCTTTCAATCTATTATTCTTGTGAAGGCTCTCAGGCATAAAAAATAATCCATAAACAACATTCAATAAAGTTATTATTGCGCCAAAATACATGGGTACAGAGTAACCAAACCTGGCAAGTAATCCGCCTAGAGTTGGCCCAATAACGGTGCCTACCCCTACAACCGCACTGACCCATCCAAAGTATTTGGTTCTCTGTTCCCTAGGAATGATGTCTGCAAAATATGCAAAGATAGTGCTTATGCTCCCGCCTGTTATACCTTCTATTATCCGCCCAGCAAATAGTACCCATAGAGCCCCTCCTATGCCAAAAACTAAGTACCCCATTGCAGAACCCAAAAGGCATACTAAGAGCAATGGACGACGGCCATATTTGTCGCTGAAAGCTCCAAGTACGGGGGCCGCAAAAAACACGCAGACTGCATAAACAGAAGTCAGCAGCGTAACAACTATAGCTTGTTCTCTCGGACTGCTTGTATATGGCTGCACTAAGAATGGGACGACAGGTGCTATAATACTGAAGCCTATTCCGCAAAGAAACACAGAGATAAGACCAAATATTAAAGCATGTTTATCTACGGTTTGTTCTGTGCTATGTTCATTGTGTGATCTAAATTTCAAGATTAAATTCCCCCTCAAAAGTTATATTTTGTTTCCCCGGAAACATATTTATCCTATCATGATTTTGTTTCCTTGTCAACAAAATCATAACAATAAAAAATGCAGCCCATTCTCAATAGAGTTAGACTGCCTGTGGTTTCATTTTCATTATTCAAATTTATCCAACTTAATATCTATACCCAGTTTCTTTATTTCTGCATCCAAATGCCTACTATACTTTTCTACAAAACTAATCATACTGTCAAATTGTTCCTCAGTTACCTGCTCAAATACGGCTTTATCCCGCTGTTGAAACTCTTTGTGCAGTTCCTCATGAGTTTTATAAATTGCTTTCCCTTGCTCAGTAAGCCTAAAATAGATTTCTTTCTTGTTATCCGGCTTCTGGTAGCTTTCGATAAAGCCTTTTTCCATGAGCTTCTTAGTTATTTTACTTATGGCACTTCTAGTCATATAAAAGGACTCCGCAAGTTTTGTCACGTTGGAGTCTACATTTCTTCCAATGTATTCGATACAATGTACTTCAGAAGGCTTATAATCCTTAAGACTATCTTCCATCTTAAACTTATTAAGCCAAACCATCTTGTTTAATAAGTCCCTGAAACCCATTATGACCTGTTCTTCTTTCTTCATGGCCTATCCTCCCACCTGTTGGTGAATTAACAACATTATATTAAACTTTTGTTTCTATTTCAACAATATTAAAATAATTATTTATTGTTAAGAAGAAAAAAGTAGGTGACATTCTCCCAAAATCGGAGAATGTCACCTACTTTGTCTACAGTCTGAAACTTACGTAAAATTCTCTTTATTGTAAGTTTCCCTTTTAATTCTATATTCTACTTTAATTTATTTCTTAAATAGTTTAATGCTCCGCCTTCTTTTAATACCCTCTTATCAAAATCAGAAACATCTAAAATAGCTGTGAACTCAATGTTTTTATTTACAACTTTAACATTTAGTCCCTATTGTCAGCTTGAGCATATACATCCTCTATTACAAATACACCGTTCATATCAATCTTGTCATAGTCATCTTTATTCTTAAATGTAAGCGGAAGTATACCATAGTTGATTAGATTTTCTTTGTGAATTCTTGCATAGGATTTTGCAAATACTACTTCAATTCCTAAGTACATTGGAAGTATTGCAGCATGCTCCCTGCTTGAGCCTTGTCCATAGTTTTCTCCACCAATAATTACTGTATGTTTTAATTCCTTCGCTCTTTCAACAAAGGTTGGATCTGTATAACAGAAAGTATATTCAGCAAACTTAGGGATATTTGCAATATATTTTAGAATTGCTGATCCACCAATAATTAAGCAATCATCAATTTTATAAGTTGCTGGCTCAACACAATCCTTTAAGTTATTTACATCAAAAATATCTCTTGGATCTGTAATTTTTCCAGTTATTGCTGTAGCTGCTGCTGTTTCTGGACTTGCTAAATAAACAAAAGCATCGTTTGTTCCACTTCTTCCCATAAAGTTACGGTTTGAAGTTCTAACAGCTACGCCGTTCTTATGAGGTACTTGTCCTACACCTATACATGGTCCACAAGCACATTCAAGTATTCTTGCACCAGCTTCTACTAAATCTGCTATTATACCATCTTTAAGAAGCTGTTCAAAAACCTATCTTGAACCTGGTCCAACAGTCAAATCAATGTTTTTATAAACCTTCTTACCTTTTAATATTTTTGCAGCTTTTACTATGTCTGAATAAGAAGCATTTGTACAACTTCCTATAAAAACTGAATCAGCTTTTACGTCTGATGCTTCTCTAGCAGTTACAACTAAATCAGGCATATGTGGTTTTGCTACTAATGGTTCAAGAGTATTAAGGTTTATCTCAATTGTTTTTTCATACTCAGCATCTGAATCTGGTAATAATTGTATCCAATCTTCTTCTCTTCCTTGCGCCTTTAAGAACTCACGAGTAACTTCATCACTTGGGAAAATACCTGTTGTAGCTCCCATTTCAATAATCATATTTGCAATTGTAGCTCTTTGAGGAATAGATAGCGTTTTAACTCCATCACCAGTAAATTCAATGATATGTCCAATACCACCTTTTACTCATAATATTCTTAATGCTTCTAAAGTTATATCTTTTGCTGATACTCCTGGTTGAAGCTCACCAGTTAATTTTATATTTAGCACCTTTGGTGTTGTTAGCTTAAAGCCTTCTCCAACCATACACTTTGCAACACTAAGTCCGCCGCTGCCGATTGCAATCATACCCAATGCCCCTGAAGTTGGTGTGTGACTGTCTGCTCCAAGCATTACTTTTCCTGGTTTACCAAATCTCTGAACATGTAAGAAGTGACATATGCCGTTTCCTGGTTTTGAAAAATATACTCCATATCTTTGTGCAGATGTTTTAAGATACATATGGTCATCTGTATTTTCAGACGAAGCCGCTATTACATTATGGTCACAGTAAAATACTGATGTTTCTGTGCTAACTTTTTCAGCTTGGACACTTTCTAATATTTGAGCTGCCATAATACCTGTTAAGTCATGACCTAAAGTCTGATCTACTTTAATAGTAATTTGTTCATTTGGAAGCATGCTTCCCTCTAATAAGTAACTTTTAAGAATTTTCTTCGTAACATTTAATCCCATTGTTACTTTCCCCCATCTCTATTTTGTAATTCTCTCAATTGTATAAGTACCCATTTCTTCAGTTGTTACTTTTGTTGTTCCTTCCATGTATATATCACCAGTTCTGTATCCATCATGAAGAACTTTGTTTATAGCTCTATCTATAGCTTTTGCTTCTTCAGGAAGATTTAAAGCTATCTCTAAAAGCATTCCTACTGAAGCTATAGTTGCTAAAGGGTTTGCTATTCCCATTCCTGCTATATCAGGTGCTGTACCATGAATTGGCTCATAAAGACCAAAGCCGCTTTCATTTAAAGCTGCAGAAGCTAACATTCCTACTGAACCTGTAGTTACTCCTGCTTCATCAGATAGAATATCTCCAAATATACTAGTTGTTAAAAGAACATCGAATACGCTTGGATTACATGCTAATTCCATAGCAGCTTTATCAACTAACATATGCTTAAGCTCTACTTCTGGATAGTCTTTAGCTACTTCTGTAACAGTATCTCTCCAAAGTCTTGAAGCTTCTAAAGCATTTGCTTTATCTACGCTTGTAACACTTTTTCTTCTTTGCATTGCAATTTCAAAAGCTTTTTTTGCAACTCTTGTTATTTCCATAACGCTGTAGCATTCTTCGTCATATGCTTCTAAACCATTCTTTCCTTCTCTACGGCCTTTGTTACCAAAATATATTCCACCAGTTAAGTCTCTAATAAGCATTATGTCAACGCCTTTTTCGATTATACGATCCTTTAAAGGTGATTTATCTTTAAGATCTGGATATATTTTTGATGGTCTTAAATTTGCAAAAAGATTAAACTCACGTCTTAATCTAGCAAGACCTCTTTCTGGTCTTTGCTCTTTTGGAAGAGCATCCAACTTAGGTCCGCCTACTGCTCCGAAAAGTATAGCATCACATTCCTTTATTTTTTCTATGGATTCATCTTGTAATGGTACACCGTGTGCATCTATACAAGCCCCTCCACATAAAATGTGTTCATAAGTAAAAGTATGTCCAAATACTTCGCCAATACGATCTAAGGCTCTAACGCCTTCTCTTACTACGTCTACGCCAATTCCATCTCCAGGTATAATTGGGATTTTAAAATCCATTTTATCCATCTCCTCTAATTTTATTTATTCTAACTACTTGTTATCCCGCTGATATCGACTCTATTTCTCCCATCCGACTATACATATCTTGGGTCTGTTATCTCTCCAGCGATTGCAGTGGCTGCAGCTACTGCAGGAGATCCAAGATATATTAATGATTTCTTTGTTCCCATTCTTCCGATGAAGTTTCTATTTGCGGTACTTAAGATAACCTCGTCATCAGTAAGCAATCCGTAAGGCATTCCACAGCATAAAGCACAACCCGGATGAGAAACTACACCACCAGCTTCAATAAAAGTCTTGATATATCCAAGTTTAATAGCTTCTTTAAATACTCTGTTAGTTGCAGGAATTACAATTGTATTTGTGATAAATATAGTCTTTAATCCATATTCCTCAGCTTTACCAGTTACAATAACTCCACCAACAGCTACTGCATCCTCTTCTAGGGCTTTTATTTTTAATATAATTTCTTCAATCTCTTCAACTTGATCTATGCTGCTGAATGTAAATACCTCTATGTTTATGTCTAATAGTTCCTTCCACTTTTCGCACTCAAAAAAATACTTTCCTGCAGAATTAAATAGATTTTTTTAGATAACTTTTTTGCCTTACTTAAAGCATAAAGTATATCACTTGTAGTTATCCCTAGGTCAACTACAGGGATATTTAGATTATTCTTAAGATCAATGTAAGTTCCTCCTCTACCAATTATAGCGCTTACCCCTTTATTTATTAAATTTTGAGCTTGAATAATATACTGAATTATAAATTAGAAAGCAATATTATTACAACGTTATAATAAAAGTTTTGCAAATAAAAAGTCCCTTATACTACGTAATCAATAGTATAAGGAACTTTTTATTTATTGGGATAGGGTGAGTCTAATAATTATTTAAAGTATCTGTTTAGTAACCCTAAGAATGCAGAACCATGTCTTGCTTCATCTTTACACATTTCATGCACCGTGTCATGTATAGCATCTAAGTTTAATTTTTTAGCTAAAGTAGCTAAATCCTTCTTTCCTTGAGTTGCTCCATGTTCTGCTTCTACTCTCATTTCAAGATTTTTCTTAGTATCTGCTACAACTACTTCTCCTAGTAATTCAGCAAACTTTGCAGCATGCTCTGCTTCTTCAAAAGCTATTCTCTTATAAGCTTCTGCTACTTCTGGATATCCTTCTCTATCAGCCTGTCTGCTCATAGCTAAATACATACCAACTTCTGTACATTCACCTGTAAAGTTTGCTCTTAAGCCTTCTATTACTTCAAGATCAACACCTTTTGCTATTCCTATTTTATGCTCATCAGCCCAAACAAATTGACCCTCTACTTTTTCTATGAATTTATCGCTTCCAACTCCACATGTAGGGCATTTCTCTGGTGCAGTCTCTCCTTCATGTATATATCCACATACTGAACAAACAAATTTTTTCATTTTACATTCCTCCAATAAAATTTAATTATTTATATCATTTTCATGTTATCTTCTTTACATCTACTATTATATAATAATTATTATTAATTATCAAGTCTTTTTTTCATAATTTTGAGCAAGTTTTATATATGAATAATCAATATTACATAACACTGCATATATATACTTTGTATAGAAACTTTTTATATATATTTAAAACAAGATAATTCTTTGATAATCACAAATTAGATAAGCCTAAGTAATATAGAAACAAAAGGAGATGTTAATATGTTAAAAGGTGTTGATATTAGTAATCTTAATGGAACCGTGGACATGAGTATAATTAAAAATGCAGGCAATTCATTTATTGTAGCAAAATGTACAGAGGGAAGTTCATTTATTGATAAATATTATGCTGAAAATATAGCAAATTCAAAAGCTTTAGGAATGCTTGCTGGGTCATATCATTTTGCTAGATTTAAAGATGTTTCAGGCGCTGTTAACGAAGCAAATTTCTTCATAGCTAACTGCAAAGGTGCTAACCCAGACTTTGTTGTATTAGACTTTGAACAATCTGGAATCTCCGGAGATATGACAGATGCCTGTCTAGCTTTTTTGAATGCCATATCAAGTGTTGGACAACCTCTCATCTACTGTAATCCTAGCTATATAACTGAGTATTTAAATTCTAGCATAACTAAGTATCCTCTTTGGATAGCAAACTATGGAGTTTCTACTCCAATTATTCCTTTATTTGGCAGCCATGCAATATGGCAGTACAGTGAAAGTGGTACTTTACCTGGAATTAGTGGATACCTAGATTTAAACTATATGACGGATAGTTTCTACAACACTCTAATTTCTAACCAAAAACCAATAACTACCGTAACCAATGCCACATTAAAGACTCAAATTCAAGCTTTGGTTTATAATTTAAATTTAGATTATAACGCAAAATTAGTTCATAAGGATGGTAATATCTATCAGGAATTATTAGACGCTCTTAAAGGCATTAGTTCTATAATTGTTAAAGGTCATAAATCCCATGTAGTATTATGGATTCAACAAAAACTAGTACAATATGGATATCTTAAGAAAGATTCTTATACTGATATGGTTTATGATGAGGCAACCTTTCAGGCAGTAACTGATATGCAAAAGAACTGGAATATATCTACAAGTGGTGTTTTGAGTATGGATACCTGGAATATATTCTTGAATAATTAACAGCTTTGTCTAAGCCCTACAAGGCTTAGACAAAGCTGTTAATTATTTAATTACAGCCATTCCACCCATGTATGGTTGTAATGCAGCTGGAATATTTACAGAACCATCTGCATTTAAGTTATTCTCTAAGAAAGCAATTAGCATTCTTGGTGGTGCAACTACAGTGTTATTTAATGTATGTGCAAAATATTTGCCCTTCTCACCATTTACACGAATTTTAAGACGTCTTGCCTGTGCATCACCTAAGTTAGAACAGCTTCCTACCTCGAAATATTTTTTCTGTCTAGGAGACCATGCCTCTACATCAACAGATTTTACTTTCAAGTCTGCCAAGTCACCAGAACAGCACTCTAAAGTTCTTACTGGGATATCTAAAGAACGGAAGAAATCTACTGTGTTTTGCCATAATTTATCGTACCACATCATACTCTCTTCTGGCTTACATACAACTATCATCTCTTGCTTTTCAAATTGATGAATTCTGTATACTCCTCTCTCTTCAATACCGTGAGCTCCCTTTTCTTTTCTAAAGCAAGGTGAATAACTAGTTAAAGTTTGTGGTAAAGAAGCTTCTGGTAATATAGTATCAATGTATTTACCAATCATTGAGTGTTCGCTAGTTCCGATTAAGTATAAATCTTCACCTTCAATTTTGTACATCATAGCATCCATTTCAGCAAAACTCATAACACCAGTTACAACTTCACTACGAATCATAAAAGGTGGAATGCAATATGTAAAACCACGGTTAATCATAAAGTCTCTAGCATAAGAAATTACTGCAGAATGAAGTCTGGCAATATCCCCCATTAAGTAGTAAAAACCATTACCAGCAACTTTTCTAGCACTATCTAAATCAATTCCGCTAAACTTCTCCATGATTTCAGTATGATATGGAACCTCAAAATCAGGCACAATTGGTTCACCATAACGTTGAATTTCCACATTCTCACTATCATCCTTACCAATTGGAACACTTGGGTCAATCATATTTGGAATAGCCATCATAATGACTTTTATTTTTTCTTCCAGTTCGTCCTCTCTTTTTTCTAGCGCAGCTAAACGCTCTGAAGCTTCCGTAACCTGTTTCTTCATTTCTTCTGCTTCATCTTTTTTTCCCTGAGCCATTAGTCCACCGATCTGTTTTGAAATTTTGTTCCTATCAGCTCTCAAAGCATCTGCTGCTGGTTTTATATTTCTAAGTTCAGCATCTAGCTCAATTACTTCATCTACTAATTTTAACTTATTATCTTGAAACTTTTTCTTAATATTTTCCTTAACAGCTTCAGGATTTTCCCTTACGAATCTTAAATCTAACATTATTTTACCTCCTAGAAATTAAATACCTTCTTATATCTGCTTACCTATTAGTCCATGTTTATGTAAAATGGCAAAAACCTTACGATATTATAATAGTACTACTTATACTCTTATATTTGCTAATTCCTTAGTAATATAAGATACCTTACATATTATAACAAACTTCACTCTAAAATAGCAATTACCTGAGTAGGTGATTCATCAAAATTTTTATATTTTATTGTTATAACTCCATTTCATTCAGCACATCCCTAAGTTTCTTTAGTTCCTCATTTGTTAAAGTTACTCCCTTACCCATCTTTTTATGCTCAGGATCCCAATCTCTAATATCAAATTTAGGAGCATTATCATTCCAGCTTATTAGATTTACTTCCTTCTTCCAGCCCTTTGGTGATTCTGAAAGAATTCCCATAGTTTCTTTTATTTCATATTTTATATCTGCCATATGCACACCGCCTTAATTTATTAATCTACTACTTGTTCTCTATTTTTTCAATTTATTATCTATAATTATTAATATTATACCCAAGCTATGTACTTTAAACAACTTGCCATTTACTACTGACATTATTCCCATAAATTAATGTTTCAGTAATTAGTGAGAATACCTTTTAGATGTCTGTAGTTTGATTTCTCCTTAACAATACTGCCGTAATTTTTAATATTAACTGCGTTAAGACTGCAATTTATAAGTTCTCCTAAGTAGCTGACCCCAACAACTTCCTTAAGCTTTTCACCAAGCTTCTCAGATAGAGTTACAATATCCATTGGCATACTCTCTTCGTACATTTCTCTTAGCTTTGCATATATTGCTTTATGTCTAGAATTATAAAAATCTTCGAAAATTGCTAGGAGATACACCTATAGATTGACGAAAAGCCTTTGCAAAACCCAATGGATCCCGATATCCACAAGAAAGAGAAATAGCTTCAATCGATAAATCAGTAAGGGTTAAAAGTTCTTTTGCTCTAGAGATTCTAAAAGTATTTAGATACTGCTGTGGACTGATGCCAGTGGATTTCATAAATAAAGTGTAAAGATAACTTCTATTAACACCAATGTAGTTAGCTATATCCGTTACTTTAATGCTCCAGGAGTAATTATTTTTAATATATTCTACAGCTTTTTCTAGATAAATATTTTTTTATCTTCAACTGTTGATAGCTCAATATTACTTCTTGCAATGAAAGATAGAAACATATAAAGAAGTCCTGCTATTCGAAGCTCATTGGCTGTGCCTAAGCCGGAATGCCTCATTATATCTTTAACAATCTCATAGACAGCCTCAGTATCTTCGAAGGTAAAGATAGGGTTATTAATGTTAAGACCGATTTTTTTAGAATCTGCTTAGCATCAGAACCGCTAAAGCCCACCCATACATATTCCCAAGGATTTGTGGAATGAGATTGATAGAATGTCAATACGTCAGGCTCAATGAGAAAGCCTTGTCCTTTTTTTAGGTGATATTTAGTATCTCCTATGTTACCATTGGAATTACTGTAATAAATGTAAAAGAGAATGTTTCAGAAACACGTGGTGAACGGATAAGCTTTAATCAAATCACTAAGATTTTACTTAAGAACAAACCATTAGTAGCATATATGGGACTTCTATTTATATTTCAGAAAACGTATACCAGATAAAAAAAGTTATGATTATCTTCTAGAAATGAAACATCGTCCTATGATATCTTATG
Organism: Clostridium magnum DSM 2767; assembly: GCF_001623875.1. Classification (GTDB taxonomy): domain Bacteria; phylum Bacillota; class Clostridia; order Clostridiales; family Clostridiaceae; genus Clostridium_AM; species Clostridium_AM magnum. The sequence goes on from NZ_LWAE01000004.1 coordinate 358,712, forward strand.
TGTATGAAGGTGATCTATACTTTTCCATGGATCATATAAAGCAGGAATATCCAGTATACGGAGCAACAGATTTTAAATATCCTGCCATAGAAATACTTCAAGAAAACGGCAGTAGAATTACAAATTTTGAGTATGTATCCCATAAGATTTACAATGGTAAACCTAAACTTTCAGGACTTCCTGCTACTTATACAGAAAAGGATAATGAAGCTTCTACTTTAGAAATCCTTCTAAGAGATAATTTGATTAATTCAGAAATCACACTTTTATATACTATTTTTAATGATTATGATGCAATAGCCCGTAGTGTAAAAATAGAAAATAAGGGAAATCAGAATTTAGACCTGACACGTATAATGAGTCTATCATTAGATTTGCCTGATTATGATTATGAGTTCATGCATCTATCCGGTGCATGGGCCAGGGAACGTCCTGTACTAATCAATAACTGGGAAGCAACTTTAAGTTGGCCAGAATTGCTACAGATGTGATTTGTGTAACAATTGGCTTCTACTTAAGAAAAGCATGTAAGAAAGGGTCGCCAATTGATTGGTATACTCCCCTTGTAGTAGACGGTTTAAATAATAAAAACTGTTTACTTCAAGGAGGAGTATATTTTTTATTGGGACAAATAGTAAAGTATTACCTGAATTAATTTAATCTCTATCTTTGTCATCATGTTCGGCCTCTTTAGCCTTTTCCTGAGCCTTCTTTGCTTCTTCTCTCTTTTTCTCCTCAGCTTTCTTCAATTGCTCTCTTTTCTTTTCTTCTAGTTTCTTCAGTGCTTCTCTTTCCTTTTCTTCCTGCTTCTTCAGTTCTTCCTTGGACTTTTCACCCTGCTTTTTAAGCTCACCCTCGTTTTTTTCATCGTCCATCTTCAACTCCTGTTTCGTTTCAGTTTTCTCAGATGCTTTAGGAACAGCAGGATATTCAGAAGTTTTTTTAACTGATGCTTTATTCTCCATGAGCAATGCTAAAAAAATAACCAAAGCTATTATACAAGCAAGTACTGCTATTATAATTAATTTAATTCTCTTGCTAAGCTTTTTATTCTTTACTAGAACTGTTTTAGTAGCCTCAGCAATAGATTCATCGGAATTTATTAGCATTGTTTTATTGTATTCCTCATCAGACATAATCTCATTAAGCTCAGACATTATCAGCTTTACATTACTATAGCGGTTTTCAGCTTCTATAGCTGAAGCCTTTTGAATAACCTTAACTAAATCCTTAGGTGCATGCTCAGGGTAATTCTTATCAAACATGAGTTCTGTAGCCTGGCTTGCAGATTTTCCTGTAAGCATAAAAAACATAGTGACACCAAGAGAATAAATATCTGTTTGGATGTTAGATTGAATATTCTCAAGCTGCTCTGGTGCTATGTATCCCTTAGAACCTAAGATCATAGTGTCACCTTCTTGGCTTTCTTTATAGATCCGTGCTATTCCAAAGTCTATAAGCACTGCCTTATTATTAGATGTTATCATTATATTTGAGGGTTTTAAATCCCTATATATAATAGGTGGATTAAAGCTATGAAGGTAATCTAGTATACTGCACAGCTGCAGTGAAATATCCTCTACCAGTTCAGAAGATAACGGACCATTGGTATCTACATACTCCTTTAATGTCTTCCCTTCAATATAATCCTCAACAATGTATAAATTGTCGTACTCATAAAATATATCAGTAATTCGCACAATTCCTGTATGGCTTAAATTCTTTAATATATTAGGCTCAGTAAGAAAGTCCACTTGATCCTTCCACTGACTATTTACCTCCTTAACTGCCCAAAGATTTCCTAACCTGTTATTCTTGCAGAGGAACACTGTCCCCATACCGCCTCGTCCTAAGACCTTTATTACTTCGTATTTTTTATCTAGTATTTGCCCTGGATCTAGCACATCCTCACCTCCAATAAAAAAACTCGTCCACAAAAGCGTATTATTAATATTATTTTTCCTACAGAAGAATCATGTATAAGTAATTTACTTAGAATGACATAAAAGAGAGAACCCTTTATATCTAGATTCTCTCTTTTAGAATTTATACAATTTTAGTTTTTATCTTTGTCATTATTTTCGGCCCCTTTAGCCTTTTCTTCAGCCTTCTTTGCTTCTTCTTTCTTTTTCTCTTCCGCTTTCTTCAGTTCCTCTTTTTGCTTTTCTTCCTGTTTCTTCAATTCTTCTCTTTGCTTTTCTTCCTGCTTCTTAAGTTCTTCTCTGGACTTTTCCTCCTGATTTTTTAACTGTTCTTTGGATTTTTCCTCTTGCTTCTTAACTTCTTGCTCAGATTTTTCCTCAGCCTTCTTTAACTGCTCTTTAGCTCTACTCTCATCTTTATCCTTCTTCTCTGATATCTTGTCCATCTGCTTGTTAGCCTTTTCTACTTGATCAGTTCCTTTTTCGATGAGTTTTTCAGTCCTTTTAGACAAAGCCTTAACTTCCTCTTTGGCCTTTTCAGCAGCGTCCTTAAGTGTTTCCATTTCATTCTTATTAGCTTCAGCCGCTGCTACTTTTGCTTCCGCTGCTGCTATTGCAGCTTGATCTCCGCCTTTACGTGCTATTTCTAGTTCCTTCTTTGCTGCTTGAAGTTTCTGCTTTGCTGAAAAGAATGCATTTTTTGCTGCATAAAAACCTTGAACCGCTGCAATTGCTCCATCTTGATTTTTCATAGCCTCTTCTACAGCTGCCTTTGCATTCTCAGGTGCCTTTTCCAATACTACCTGTAAAATAGAGTGACTTTTGGAAAATGCCTCATTAAGCTCTTTCATTATCTCTACCGCCTCATCTTTTGCCTCAATAGCAGTATTCAGGTGTTCAGTGGCAGCTGCTAAATTTTCGATATATTCCTCAACAGCCTTATCTGCTAATTCATTTTCTCCATTTTCAGTCAATACTGCAGCCTCAGCAGCCCTCTCCACTCCATATTGGGCATTAAGAGCTGAAAGTTTTTCCTGGCTGCTTGCCATTTTAAGTTTCAGATCTTCAATAGCCCTTTCAAATCTGTAAAAAGGAGATCCAGGAACTACTCCTGCTATATCTTTAAGTTCATCTTCAGATACTTCTGTTGTTTTAGTAGTTGTATCGTTTTGTATAGCTGCATTAGTCGTCTGCTGCTCAGTCACACTTGTTGTACCGGTTTGTTCCGTTACAGAAGTTGTAGTTGATGATTCAGTACTTGTGTTAGAGTCTGGTGCGGCATATACCAATCCAGTTGATGAAAATAGAAATATTCCCGCAAAAATTCCAATAATATGTTTTTTCATTTTGTTTCCCCCTTATATGTGGTTTCATACTATATAGTACGTATGGTAAACATTATTTTGAATGGGTATATAATTAAGGTTAATGCTATAATAAAATTAATATGTAAATTTAGAGTTATTGTATATAAAAAGAAGAGGTGAATACTATTGAATAGTGTAAATTGTGAACGCAGAACATATGATTATAAATTTAATACACATGCTCATTCACATGCACAATTAATTTTACCCATGCATGGTAAACTTTATATAGAAACCAATTATAAAAAGCTAACATTAAAAGACGATCACTTGTTCTTTCTTCCTCCAGATTGTAAACACACTTTTAGAGCTGATAATAGTAACGAATTTTTAGTTTTAGATATTTCTAATAATATAATTAGCAAATCTGATATGGAAAAGCTTATAGGTGGAAAGGAACTCCAATTTGATGATAAGTGGAAAGCTATAAGATATTTATTTCTAAATGAAGCTAATAATAAAAAAAGTTCTAGTTCCATTACTAACCTATTCCTATATTGTTATGATTTTATCGCACATGAAAATATTGCTGATTCTATAAAATACATAAATGAACATTTTGCTGAAGATATAGATTTAAAAAAATTAGCAACTATTGAGCATTACAATATCAGTTATTATACCGAATGGTTTAAAAATAAAATGAAAGTCACACCGGTTGAATATATACAAGATTTAAGAGTGAAAAAAGCAAAAGAACTCCTTTTAAATACAAACTTAACAATTTTACAAATTTCTCAGATGGTAGGTTATGAATACAATTCATCATTTACTAAAGTATTTAAACACTTAGAAAAAATATCACCTGTTGAGTTTAGAAGAAAAATCAAAAAATAGACTAAAAACTAACTATATTTCAGCAAAGACTTATATAATTAAAAAGATATAATTATATATAAATAATATTTTAAAAGACTGTTTAAAATAGTCTTTTTTCTTTAAACAGTTAACCTCTTAAAATTAGTAATGCATTATTAAAAAATAGCTATTGAAAAAACATAATAACTTTTTAATTCAATAAACTTATAAAAAGAAAGGACATGCTTTAGAATGAAAGAAAAAATCACTGAAATGATACGAAACTTTGTTAAGGAATACGAGCAAAAGAATGATATTGCAACCAAATGGGGTGAGCCTTTAGTAGGATTTGCTGATGCTAATCATCCTTACATTTTAAATTTGAAAAAACTTGTTACAGCAACTCATAAATTACCCATTGATGTACTTCCCGATGCCTCTATTGTAATAGCATATTTTATTCCATTTACTAAAGAATTAGCTAATACAAATCGAATTGCTGGAGATATTTCCTCCCCTGAATGGGCACTGGCTTATGAAGAAACCAATGCAATGTTTGTTAAGCTGAATGACTATATAATATCAAAACTACGAAAAATAGGATATCATGCAGGTGTTTCACCAGAAGCTTCTACCTTTGACCAAAAGATATTAAAAAGCAATTGGTCTCATCGACATTTTGCAAAAACTGCTGGTCTTGGGACCTTTGGTATCAATAATATGCTTATAAATAAGGTCGGATGCTGTGGAAGATATAGCACCATTGTGACCAATCTAGATGTTAGCCCGGATTCACCTTTAGAAGATGAATTTTGCTTATATAAAAAGAATAAAAGCTGTGGTATATGTGTAAAACATTGTCCATCAGGGGCATTAACTTTAGATGGATATGATAGACATAAGTGTTATGAGGTACTAAGAAAAAATGCACAATTATATACAGAATTCGGAAGCTCTTACACCGATGAATCTGGTGATCATCCAAATAGTGTAGGTAGTGACGTATGTGGAAAGTGCGTAGTAAATACACCATGTACTTTTTTTATTTAATGCTTCTCTTATCATCTCTGGCGTAGAATAGCACAAATAAGCAACATTACAAAAGACATGATCACCAGTAATAATTAAATCAGCAACTTCTATATCTACAGCTATTGCGCTTAGTGTATGGCCTTGATTATGGAAAATATTAAATCAATTTATATATTTCAATTTGTGTTTATTTTCTCATTAAGTAACCTGATTCAAGTTTCTACTTCATATAGAAAAAGGAATGGGATTTCTGATCCCACTCCTTTTTCTTAGCGTGCAGCTATTGTATTAATTATAGCAGTCTTTTTAGCTTCAGGTTCCTTCATTAAATCTTCAAATTTAATAGAATTTTGTTCATTTACTTCTGGTAATTTTATTTCAACATTTTTATTGATATTAAAATTAGTTGTATCGAAGTCAATTCCTAAGTTATATACACCTGTAATCTTATTTGGTTCAGCTGTAGTGCTTGTACCATTTAAATTTTGAACTACAGGTATAAATTTTGCTGAATCAAATACTAAGTCTATGTTTCCTTTTTCATTAACGATATAACCAGCGCGGTCTATTGCATATTCAATTACTATTCCCTTAGCTCCAACTAATGGAACTGCATCAAAGGCACTTAATGTCTTGTTCATTTGTTTATTAAACTCTGGTAAACCTTTTTCAAAATCTGCAAAAGATTTTTCCACTTCTGCTAGAGAAGTTTTTAATTCTTCTGGATTTAAATTAGAAAATTGCATTACTGTAATTATATAATCTTTTAAGAAGTCTCTTGCGTCTTTATTATTAACTAAATTACTTGAAGCATATTTTACCAGCTGTTTGAAACCTTTATCATCTAATTTAACTTGGAAAACATGTACCTGCTTTGTACCTTCTGGCACTTTAATATTTTTATATCCTCTGTCTGTAACAAACTTAAATCCTGGATTAAAATTCATTATACTATTAGTAACTACTGCAGATAATTTTTTCTGCATGTCTTCACTAACTGTTGATATTTTATCAAAATCTACGCTTGTACTATCTCCTTGCATCGTTTTACTATCTAGCACTAAATATTGTTTTCCATTCATCTGTTGCTCTAGCATAGATGGCACTTTAATAATTTCTTTGACTACAGTCTTATCATTTTCTAGATTTGTATCTGCCCATATACTCATATTCATATCCATAGGCATACTTCCAGATTTCACTGTTACATCTGATTGAAGCTTTCCTGTTTTACCATCTGAACTTTCATTAACTTTTCCAGTCATAGTTAGTTTTGAGCCATTAATCATAGGAATAATTTGCGTAACGCCCTCTTTTTCTTCAGCTGAAAGGTTATCTGCAGTGAATCTTAACCCAATTTCTGTTTTAAACTCTGAGCTCGTAACCTTCTTACTAAGTGCATCCGCAAGTGTCTTTCCCTCATAACTACATCCTGTAAAGAAAGACATAGTCATTGCCATAGCCATACCAATAGCTGCTAATTTTTTTAAGTTTCTCATTATTACACCCCCACAAGAATTATATGATAATTATAACTTGTTAGGTAATATATAGCAATGTGGTTTTTTATACCTTTTTATAAGTTTTTATATTCCTTTCTTTGTTTTAATATACTTTGCTTCATTTTCCTTTTATTTGCTTGATATTACCTAAGCCTTTTTCATCATTTTTAAGGCTTTAATAATTATATTATGCTATAGATAGTACTATACATAAATATTTTACTTTATCTTTGCATCTCCAATTTCTTTATAATATAAGACATACAAAACACAGGCTTATAGCTTATATTTTATATGTCTTAAGTTAAATATATCTGCTATCTATTCAAAAACTTATATATAGTAGTATGTTTATATTCCTCTCCTGCCTTTAATATTGGTGAAGGAAAGTGTTTATGTTTTAATGCATTTGGGAAATATTGAGTTTCAAGACACAGACCACTGTTCTTTCCATATGTAGCACCATCTTTACAGGACTCAGATTCATCAACATAATTACCACTGTAAAACTGTACTCCTGGTTTTGTAGTGTACACCTCCATGACTCTTCCACTAGATGGATCAAAGACTTCTGCTGCTTTTTCAGGCTTTTGACCACTTACTTTTAATACCCAGTTATGATCATAGCCATGGCCGAAAGTAATTTGTTCACATTCACTAAAGATTCCTGATTCTACAGATTTTAATGTTGTGAAATCCATCGGACTTCCTTTTACATCTCTTACTTTTCCTGTAGGTAAGCTTTCTTTATCATTTACTGTAAACTTATCAGCATCAATTATAAGCTGATGCTTTAGAATATCTCCAGATCCATGACCAGATAAATTAAAATATGAATGATTAGTTAGGTTTACCACAGTATCCTTATCTGAAACTGCAAAATACTCAATACTAAGCGCATTGTCATTAGTTAGTGCATATATCACTTTGACATCAAGATTTCCTGGATATCCTTCTTCCCCATCCTTACTTGTATAAGAAAGTTGAAGACATTCATCTTCGCCTTTTTTTACTATCTCTGCATCCCATACAACCTTATCAAAACCTATAAGTCCACCATGAAGTTGATTTTCTCCTTCATTCTTTGTTACATTATACACTTTACCATTAATCTCAAAACTTGCATCCTGAATTCTATTGGCATGTCTTCCTATGATTGCACCAAAAAAGCATTTTCCTTTTATATATCCCTCTAGCTTATCATATCCTAATACAACATCATCAATTTTACCATTTTTATCTGGCGCCATAAGTGATACTACTACACCACCATAGTTTGATATTTCAGCCACCATACCATTATTGTTGCTCAACTTAAAAATATCGACATCTTTTCCCTCTAATGTTTTTCCATAAAAGCTTCTTGTAATCCCCATTGTATATTTCTCCTTCCATAGTTTAGTATAATAATTGAAGCAAGATCTTAATTCAGATGGGGATTCTTTTACCCCATCTGAATTTTAGAGCTGCGAATGCATGGCTTACTTGGCGTTGAACTATCACTTGAAGAAGTGGAGACTTACGCCAAGTTAGTCAGTCTAAATTATCTTCTCATTTAAATAAAATAACTTTTCCATAGGTAATAGAGCTGCTCCAAGTATAGATGCATTCTCTTCTAAATCTGAGAAGGATATTTTGCACTCCTCCTGATTATAGAAACTATTCTCTTGAAATACTTTTTTCTTTAAATCTGCTTCTATTAAAGTTTTATAGTTAGATAATTCTCCACCTATAATCACATCTCTAGGGTCTAGCATTAATATTATATTTTTAATGCCTTCAGCTAGGTAACCTAGATAGTTATCCAATATATCCTTAGCCAGTAAATTACTTTTTGATAACTCTAGGAAATCGTTTAACTTTTTATCACAATCATCGAATTTTTTTCTATATTCATTGACTAATGCCTTTTTGGAAGCATATAATTCCCAACAGCCTCTCTTACCACAGTTACACTGTTTTCCATCTTTTACAATAGTCATGTGGCCAAATTCCCCAGCTCGTTTATTATACCCCTTGTAAAGATTATCACCAATAATTATACCAGTTCCAATACCTTCTGTAATAGATATAAAAACTAAACTACTTATAATACCATTAAAATTTATAAAGGATTCTGCATAGGCTGAAGCATTTGCCTCATTCTCCGTAAAAAGTGGAAATTGAAAATTGTGTTGAAAATTCTCAAAACTTATGTTTTTTAATTTTAGATTTGGGGCATTTTCTAACAACAACTTTTTTTCATCAACAGTCCCCGGCAAAGAAAAACCTATTCCCAATATCTTATCTATAGGTATACTATTGATATCTATAATATGATCTATTTCTTTTTTAATTTGTAAAACCAAGCTATTAAAATTGTCTAATTCCTCAGGCATATCCAAAGACTTATCGGCTATAATCTCAAGATTAAGATTTGTTAAAATAATCCTGACTTGATCCTTTGTAATACATACTCCAAAAGAATACCTGGAATCTGGAAGAAATCTTACTATTGTTGGTTTTCTTCCTCCTGAGGACTCTCCAACCCCCGCCTCATCTAAAAAACCTTGCTCTATAAGCTCCTTAACATTACTTATAACTGTTGGAATGCTTATCTTAAGCTCCTTAGAGATATCTTGCTTAGTCATCTGTTTGTTTCTATAAAGCAGCTGAATTATTTTTTTTTGATTCAACACCTTTATTGTTTCTTGATCTATAGCATTTAATTTATTCATTTTCATATTACCTCTATCTATACTTATTCATACACTAAAAATGCTGCTTTTATTAGTAATACGTTTTCTTATCCTTTAGTATATCATTAATTATTACTCTTTTTCAACTGACTTTATAAAGTTATTATACTTTTCAATATTTTCTTATATAAACCTAGCATCCCCAGTTATCTCTACAAGTTACTTTACTTTGTCCATATTAATATAGAGACAGCTTAAAACTACTGCCTCTATACAAATATTACTTATCTTGGATCACATATGAAAACTTGGTTTATTAACCCTATTATCCTCTAAGCCATTTTTTAATTTCTTCTCCGTTATCATCATATAAATCTGGAGAAAGCTCAGGGATGTATTTACAAGCTTCATATATTACTGGAACTATGTCAGAATGTATGCCTACACAGTGATGCACATATGGTCCTGTAACAAGTTTATCCTCAAGCTTTGTCCAGTTTTTAACTTCTATCCAAACATAAGTACCTTGGGTGAAAGGTCCATCTATTCCTTTTGCATTTCCTAAGAGAACTGAGTACTTTCCATGATCTCCGTCAAATCTTAAAATAGACATTTCTCCCCCTTCAATTTCAGCATGAACAGATCCTGGGAGATGCTCTGGGAATGCAAAAGGCCCTCCAAACTTAGCTTTTATTCCTTTCTTTACTAGTGATAATGGCCATGGACCACAGTGCTGAAGAAGTTCACCATTTTTATTTGTAGGATGTACAACAGTCCAATCTGCAAAGAAAGGAACAGTCTTGCCCATAGCCGCTGCCTGAGCCATAACTGCTGTTATTGCTCCATGTATATCTGTTTCACACACTACTGGTATACCCTCATCAGTCATAAGTGCATTAGCTACACATGGCATTACACTTAATACTTCTTGCATAGCATTCCAACACTGTATCGCTACTGCATTACATCCAAATTCAGCGGTGTATCTTTTCATAGCAACCTTCATAGCAGCAAGTCGAGTGACAGCATTATCCGGAACGCAAATTTCCATATTACTCTTAAGGTATCTTATAGTATCCCTAACCTCAGAATCATTTTCCTTCTCAAGCTTTAAAATTCTATTTGCGAATTCAGACATTGCTAAAGGTCTTATTTGTATTCCAAATTTCTCAAGAAGTTCCCCTTCATTGCACATCATTGTCCAGAAATCTGCAGGTCTTGTGGAAATTTGAAGTATTCTGATCTTTTTAAACTCTTTAACAACATTTGTTGCTGCTATAAAATTCTTTAACCCTCTTTCGAAAGTCTCATCCTCTAAAGTACAATTTGGTATATATGTGAAAGGAAGATTGAATCTTCTTAATATCTTTCCTGTTGCAAATAATCCACACTGAGAATCTCTAAGCCTCGATCCATCTGCTAGCGGCGCCTCATCTCTAGGTCCCCAAAGTAATATTGGAAGTTTTAGTTCAGAAGCCACTTTACATACAAGATCTTCTGAACCAAAGTTGCAGTGTGGAAAAAATAATGCATTTACCTTTTCCTCCTTAAACTTTTCAACGATCTTATCTACGTCACTTTCTGAGTGTAATAGCCCCTCTTCATTTATCCCCTCAATATCAACATAATCAATACCAAGTTTCTGAAGTTTTTTTGCTGTTAGTCCTTTAAATTTAAGTGCGTCTTCCTTGCTAAATATTGACCTTCTTGTAGGTGCTACACCTAATTTAATTTTGAAATCCATAATTTTCAGCCCCCCATATTTATTTGTCAAACAGAATTCATTTAGTTAATATTCTTTTAACAGCTGTTTTCCAGCCTGAATAATACTGTTTCCTTAACTTTTCTTCCATCATAGGTACATAAACCTCTGAAGCCTTTCTTAATGCTTTTATTTCCTCCTTAGATTTCCACACCCCTACTGCAAGCCCTGCAATATACACAGAACCCATACTTGACAGTTCTGCTATTGCTGCCTTTGCTACATTTACCTTTAAAATATCTGCCTGAAACTGCATCAAAAATTTATTACCTGTTGGACCACCATCTACTCTAAGTTCTCTCAATGGTATGGAACTCTCGTCCTGGATTACTTCTACAGCATCTCTTATCTGATAGGCTATACTTTCTACAGCAGCTCTAACAACATGATTTTTATTACTGCCTCTAGACATTCCACTTATAGCTGCTCTTGCATAGGTATCCCAGTAAGGTATTCCTAGTCCTGTAAAAGCAGGTATTACATATACCCCCTCGTTATCTTTTACAGAACTTATCATCTGATTCATTTGTGAAAAATCTTGGAACAATCCTAGATTTTCCTTAACCCATTTTATAGCATCCCCAGTACAGTGAATAATCCCCTCTAAGGCATATTCTACTTTTCCACCTACCCCCCAGGCAACCGCTGTTACCAATCCGCTTTTAGGCTCTATATAGCTTTTACCGATATTCATCAAAACGGAAGATCCTGTGCCATAGGTAGCCTTTGCCATTCCAACTTCAAAACACTGCTGTCCAAAAAGAGCTCCCTGTGAATCACCAATAATGCCCGATATGGGTAAGCTTATATTGAATAGTTCACCTATTTTTGTACTTCCAAATATATCATCTGAGAATTTAATCTTAGGAAGCATGCTTTCAGGTATGTCAAATATGTGGAGAAGGTCTTTATCCCACTGAAGAGTTTTTATATTAAACAGTAGAGTTCTACTGGCATTTGTATAATCTGTAGCATGAATTTTACCACCTGTTAACTTCCAAATCAGCCATCCATCTATATTTCCAAATAGAAGTTCTCCTCTATTAGCTTTCTCTCTTGCACCTTTTACATTATCAAGTATCCATTTCACTTTAGTTGCTGAAAAATAAGGATCTAACATAAGACCAGTCTTATCTTTTATAGTATTTTCAAGTCCTTTACTCTTTAGTTCATCACAGAACTTTGAAGTTCTTCTACACTGCCACACTATAGCATTATATATTGGTAATCCAGTGTTTTTATCCCATACTACCGCAGTCTCCCTCTGATTTGTAATAGCTAAGGCATCCATATAATCTGGAGCTAGACCGTTTTTTTCCATTACATCTCTTAAAACAAACTTAACATTTTCATATATTTCTAAAGGATCATGTTCAACCCAACCAGGCTGAGGATAGTACTGTTTATGCTCCCTTGAGCTCCTTGCAAGTATTTCACCTTTACTATCTACAACCATTGTCTTAGTTCCTGAGGTACTTTGATCTACTGCAAGAATATAACCTTTTCCCAAAATATCCCCCCTAGCATCTCCTATATAGCCATAAATATTATTATTTTTACTTTGAAAGCATCTCCTTTGAAACTTTACATAAATTAGCTGCAGTTAGTCCATAATACTGAAAAATTTCAGAACTAGATCCTGCAATAGCAGCCTCATCCGGTATCCCTAATATTCTCACTGAAACAGGCTTTTTCTGAACCACTACTTCAGAAACTGCCGCACCAAGTCCACCAAATATGCTGTGTTCCTCAATAGTTATAATACGCCCTGTATCCTCTGCCGCTTTCACTATCGCCTCTTCATCAAGTGGTTTAACAGTTTCACCAGTTGCTATTATTGTTAAATCCTTTCCCTCCCTCATAGTAACTGATTTACCGATTTGGTATTCATAATTTTCATCTTCATATACGTCTTCTACTGGATTCCTTCCGATTCTCACATAGACAGGACCATTGTACTTTAGAAGGGCTTCAGTCATCTTTTTAGTTTCAAATCTGTCCGCTGGTAGTATTATTGCAATACCAGGTATTGATCTTACTGATGCTATATCTTGTAGTGAATGATGTGACATTCCAAGAGCACCATAACTCACTCCTCCGCTTATACCGATGAGCTTCACATTTGTTTTTGAATAGGCTACATCTACCTTTATCTGTTCAATACTTCTCATTGTTAAAAAACTTGCCGGAGAAGCTGCAAAAGGCTTTTTACCACAGGCTGCAAGACCTGCAGAGATTCCTACAAGATCCTGTTCTGCAATTCCAACTTCCACAAACTGCTCTGGAAGTGTATTTGCAAAACTAACCATTGAAGCAGATCCTCTAGAATCACTAGTCACAACAATTATATTTCTATCCTCTTTTCCATGCTCTATCAGTGTGTCACAAATTACTTGTCTATTTGGTACTTTGTTCATAAGCTACCTCCCTTTACAGCACATAAAAATTATTGCAATTGAATTTTAGAACTTTATTAATTATAAGCTCTTGAAGCAAGATCTTAATTGAGATGGGGGATTCTTTTACCCCATCTGAATTTTAGAGCTGCGAATGCATGGCTTACTTGGCGTTGAACTCCCAGTTAAGCAGAGAACCAAAATCTACGATTTTGTGTGAATCGGTCAAGCAGACATCCCAAATCTATGATTTGGTGATGGTCGCTTACTCTTTGAGTACTCCTCTGACGCTAGGAACAGGAGTTTCATATGAAGTGGGAGACTTACGCCAAGTTAGTCAGGTTAAAAGACTGCAAACCCTAATCACTGAGCTCTTTTAATGCCAATTTAAGCTGTTCTTCACTAGGTACACCGTGATGCCACTTAGCTTGGTTTTCCATATAGGATATTCCCTTACCTTTTGTTGTATAAGCCATGATAAGTGTAGGCTTATCTTTTACCCTCGGCAAGCTTAACAACACTTCTTGAAGTTCAGCAACATCATTCCCATCTACAGGTATCACATTCCAACCCCCACAGGTAACCCATGACCTAATGCTCCAGTATTCATTTCAACTCCTGCATTTTTATTATTTGGATGTACAATAAGGGTAGACCCAAACTTACTATAAGTTTTGAGATTATCCTTAGGGAAGAATCCTTTATCTGCAAGAATACAATATAACGGCTCTACACTATGGCCCTTGCTCAATATAAATCTATCTCTATCTTCCCATCTTGGATTTTGCGGGTTAACTTTCATAATACTGTAGTAAAGGACAGTCATTATATCTGTGCTAGAAAGAGCACCTCCTATATGACCTGCCTTACCTTCATATATCATAGTCACTAAATCTCTTCTGATCTGATTAGCTTTTGTTTTTAGATAACTTACATCAACCACCGAGCATCCCTCCAAATTTAATATAAGACTTTATATAATGAAGTGAATATCTAACCATTCTTTCTCTGAAGAGCAAACTTATTCTGTAAATTTCTCTGAAATTGGTCAACAATAACTGCAATTACAATTACAAATCCCTTTATAACCATTTGCCAAAATTCAGATACTCCCATCATAACCATGCCATCATTAAGTACTCCAATAACAAAAGCTCCTATCAGTGTACCTCCTATAGTACCAATACCACCAACCATAGAAGTTCCCCCTAAAACCGCAGCTGCAATAGCATTCATTTCCCATGTGTTACCGGTTTGAGGGTGAGCAGCAACTAATTCTGATGAGACAATAAGTCCAACCATGGCAGCACACAGACCTGAAATCATGTATACTATCATTTTTACCTTTTTAACTCTGATACCTGAGTATTCTGCAGCCTTTTCATTACCTCCAACAGCAAATATATGCCATCCTAATGGTGTTTTCTTTAAGATATAAGCAGTAGCAAATCCCACAATTATCATTATCCATATGGAAATTGGTAAACCAAGTATTCTTCCAGCCCCTAATATCTCGAATCCTATATTCCCCAATTTAGGATTTCCCGTTATATTAGCAAAGGTTTCTCCATTAGATCTAATTAAGGCAAAACCACGAGCAACATACATACTACCAAGAGTAGCTATAAAAGGAGCTACATTAAAGCGAGTAATAACAAAACCATTTATTGCACCTAAAAGTACACCAAGTATAAGAGTAATGACAATAATAACAGGTACACTGAAATATATTGTTACACCAAACATACTTAATCTCAAACCTTGATTTATAAATCCTCCAGCTATCATTCCCGCAAATCCTACTATAGAACCAACGGACAAATCAATTCCTCCGCTTATAATAACCAAAGTCATACCTATACCCAAAAGTGCATATAAAGCCACATGTTTAGCTATAAGTATCAAACTATTTGTAGATAGAAAGTTAGGGGCTAGGAAACTAAATACTATAAATAGAATTATTAAAGCTATAAAAGTTCTAGCTTTTAGAAGTAGCATTCCTAAAGACAGATTCTTATCCTTTTCCGATGTTGCTAATTCACTCATATTAGATTTCCTCCTTAAATTTAGGCATCTGAAATAAAATAACAAGACAAAGATGCGACGGATATTTTGCGTCAGACAAGGAGACAGGTTCCGCAGATATCCGACCCTATCTAAGGATTCTGCCGACGCAGTATGACGTAAAATAGACTAGTAGATTGACTAGCTATTTTTTGAAGATGCCTTAATAACCTTCTCACTATTTTTGCTAACTTGCCCTGCTGCCGAAGCTTTTATAAGAGCTTCTTCAGTAATTTCTTCTCCTTTAAATTCACCTGTAAGTTTTCCATTAGACAATACTATGACACGATCAGAAATCCCTATTATTTCTTTTAGTTCAGAGGATATCACAATTATCCCTAAGCCCTGATCAGCATACTTATTTATTATCCTAAAAACATCAGCCTTTGCTCCAATATCGATTCCTCTGCTAGGCTCATCTAAGAGTAAGATCTTTGGTGATGTCATAATTCCCTTACTTATAACTATTTTTTGCTGATTGCCACCGCTCAAGGAAAGAATCGGAAGCTTTCTATCTGCTACCTTTATTTCTAAATCTTTTATCTTATCCGTTATACATTCATTTTCTTTTTTATCTATAAGATGAAACCCCTTTGTATAATTCCAAAGACTTGCTAATGTCATATTCTTAGCAATAGATAAGACTTGTACAAGTCCCTCTCTTTGACGATCTTCTGGTATAAGAGCAAATCCTTTTTTTATTTGTCCCCAAATAGATTTAGGTATAATTTTCTTACCCTTAAGATATATTTCACCTGTTGATTCAGGATGCATTCCCATCAAACACTCAAGAAGCTCAGTACGACCTGCACCAAGAAGTCCATATATCCCCAATATTTCTCCAGATTTCAATGAGAATGATATATTTTCTAAAGTGTACCCTTCACCTTTTCTAGGAAGTGTTAAGGCATCTACTTTTAGCAGCTCCTCACCTATATTTTTTTCCTCTTTAGATATAATCTTTGTACCACTATTTCCAACCATTTTTCTTACTATCCATTGGATATCTATATTTTTTTACTCTCTCTTCAACAATAAACTTGCCGTCACGGAGTATAGTAACATAGTCACCTATAGCCATTATCTCTTCCATTCTGTGAGAAATATACACAATAGATATTCCTTGTTCCTTTAGTTCATTAATAATATGAAATAACACCTTTACTTCAGCATTACTCAAAGATGAGGTAGGTTCATCCATTATAAGAACCTTCAAATCCTGCTGTGCCATAGTTTTTGCTATTTCTACAATTTGCTGTTGTCCTACCCTAAGCTCACTAACTAATGTATTAGGATCAATTGGATGCTCAAGCTTTTTAAGCAATTTTTTAGCTTTCTCTATATGAGTTTTATGATCTAATACAAAACCATGTTTTGTTTTTTCTCTCCCCATAAAAATATTCTGTGCAACAGTTAAGTTTGGAAATAGATTTAATTCTTGATGTATAATACCTATTCCCTTTTCTGATGCTTCTCTCGTATTTTTTAGATGTAGTTCCTCTCCATTCAAGGTAATTGTACCTTCACTGGGCTGCTCTATCCCTGCAACTATTTTCATTAAAGTGGATTTTCCAGCTCCATTTTCCCCAATTAGTACGTTCACTTTACCCCGATATACATTAAAATTAACCTTATTTAAAGCTACAGTTCCCGGATAAATTTTCGTCACCTCATTAGCCACAAGACACACTTCGTCTTCTTTTTTAGTATCAATAGCATCATTGTTTACTTCCACTATTTTGCACCTCCTGCTATCTCTATTTTTACAGGAGTAACAACAATTTTATCTAAAGATTCAAAAGTAAATGCACCAACAAAATCTACTTTTTTATCCTTAGAATTATCAAAATTTACTTTACTTAATATTTGCTCATTAATCCTTTTATGAATAGCATTAGATATTTCAGCGAATACCATTTGATTTTTATAATCATCGAATTTTATGAAGTCCAAAGAGTCTCTTATCGCTGTACCTTTTATTACAGTACCGATTTGAATCTTTAAGTCAGCCTTTCCATCATAAGGTTCAAGATCTATATCTATAGTCCCGTTTTTCGATTGTTTATTTACTGCAAGTATCTTACCCTTACCTTTTACAATAAAATTCCATGCGTTTCCTTCCTGTCCACTTCTTATCCCATACTTTTTCCCAGCATTCTCTACATTACTTTTAAGTTCTTTAGTTACCTCTGAAACCTCTACCGAACGCTTATCCATAGTTGGCATTACTTTACTATCCCATTCAGAATCAATAAACTTATTGGCATCAAAGCTTTTATCATCAAAATAAAACGCAACACCTTGTTTAGAATCCTTATCCTTACTATCCTTAACTACCGTAAACAACTTACAAGCAGAAAGCATGAAAGATGAAAGTACCAACAGTGCAATTAATGATAGTATCTTTACTTTCCTCATACTATTAACTTTATCAGTAGATTCACATCTCTTTCTCATGATACTCTCCTCATCTTAAAATAATATTTTAATGTAGGTTTTCTAACTTGAACTTTAAGTTATACGTAGGGATGTGTTGCCAAAACTGAAGCACATTTAAAAACTTTTTTATCAGTCTTAGTGAAGTGTTTTATAAAATCTTAGAATATTCGATTGTCTCAGCAAAGCGAGTTTATCGAATATTCTTGGATTTTATAAAACACAAACTTTAGACTGATTAAAAGTTTTTAACAGTGCTGAAGTTTGGTAACATATCTCGGAGTATAATTTAAAGTTCTGCTTCTAATCCTATATTCCATAAAAAATTTTTATTATTTCTTCATACTAAAGGTATCAAATTGTTTTGCATTTTCCTTAGTAATTAATACACAATCCTTAAGTTGTTTTTCTTGCTCTCCTGTTGAACCTGTTTTAATATATTTATCAGCTTGTTCCACTGCTAATTGAGATATCATAAATGCAGGTTGAAGTACTGTAGCTTTTATATCACCAGCTATTATAGAATCTCTAACTTCATTACTACCATCCAAACCTACTACAACAATATCTTTTAGCCCTGCAGCTTTTATTGCTGCCATTGCTCCCATTGCCATAGTATCATTTCCACAGATTACACCTTTTATATCCTTATTAGCTTGTATTATTGATTCCATCTTGGAGTAAGCTTCAGTTTGACTCCAGTTTGCACTTTGTCTAGCAACCATCTTCATTTCAGTATACTGATCAATAACATCGTGATAGCCTTTTGATCTTATTCCAGCATTTGTATCTGACTCTTTACCTACTAACTCTACATAATTACCTTTTTCGCCCACTTGCTTAACAAATTCTTCTGCTCCTAGTTTTGCACCTTGGAAGTTATTTGCTACTATTTGTGAAACTGCTTCACCAGTAACATTTATTTCACGGTCTATAAGAAATGTAGGTATTTTAGCAGCCTTAGCTTTTTTTACTGCGGCCACTGTAATATCTGCACCAGCATTATCACATATAATTGCAGCTGCCTTTCTAGAAATGGCAGTATCAAATAATTCATTTTGTTTATTTCCATCATCATCATGTACAAGTGTCAATGTTTCATAACCAAGTTCCTTAGCCTTAGCCTCAGCACCCTGTGCTTCAGATTTAAAAAATGGATTACTATGTGACGGTGTAATTATAACTATCAATTTCTTAGCACTGGAACTTTCTGCTGGTTTTACAGCCTCCTGTGTCTTTGTCTGGCAACCTGTAAATAAAGCACCTACCATACACAAGGTTGCTAAGCAGCTCATTAATGTTTTCATTCTTCTTTTCATAGTTATCCCCCTCTGGATTTTTAATATTATATATTCTCTTATTATCTAAATATAAACAATAAGAGTAATAAACTATTATGAATGGTTTCACTAAATATTTATTTATATTTTTAAAATATTTAGCATAATCAATTAGATTATCTAAATAATTTAAAACCCACTATAGATAAACCCATATTTGTTTACAGTAATTTCTTGTGGTATGATTATAGTATTAAACAGAAAGGATCACCAATATATGGATAACAAAAGAAGAGAAGATGTTTATGCAGGAAGGCTTGTAGATATTGTATTGAAGGAAGATCAACGCACCGGAAAATTGACACGTGGAACTGTAAAAGATATACTTACAAATTCTACCTATCACTCTAGAGGAATAAAAGTAAGATTGAGTGATGGTAAAATAGGTAGGGTTCAAGTTATAATAAAGTGAAAGAAAAAACCATAGTTGTTGTTTGGAAACCTTATCCAAAACAACACTATGGTTTTTGATACATTAACTCTTCTTTTTATTTTTTCTAAAATAACTGCTCTTTTTGGTTTTCTCACCAGATGCTTTCTTTCTAACATCCCTATTCTTTACTACACCTGAATTACTTACAAATACACTTGAATTGCTCATAAGATAAGGATGATCTTCAATCACAGGTATTGATTTTGATATAGTTTTTTCAATATTTTTAAGAGAATCTCTATCTTCTTCATCACAAAAGGAAACTGCAATCCCCTCTAAGCCTGCCCTTCCAGTACGTCCGATTCTATGAACATAGGTTTCTGGTACATCTGGTAAGTCGAAGTTTATTACGTGGGACAATTCTTCTACGTCAATCCCCCTTGCAGCTATATCCGTTGCTACTAAAACTCTTATTTTCTTTTCTTTAAAGTTACTTAAAGCAAGTTGTCTTGCATTTTGTGACTTATTCCCATGAATAGCTTGAGCCTCTATTCCTACTTTAATAAGATCTCCAGTTATTTTATTTGCACCATGTTTCGTTCTAGAAAATACAAGAACAGATTCAATAGATTTATCCTTTAGAAGATGAATAAGCAAAGATTTCTTGTTTCTTTTTTCAACTAAATACACTGCTTGCTTAATAGTATCAATAGTAGATGAAACAGGAGTAACTTCTACCTTTACAGGTTTCACAAGAATTGATTCTATTAACTTGGAAATTTCTTGAGGCATAGTAGCAGAAAACAACATTGTCTGCCTAGTCTTGGGAAGCTTTGCTATAATTCTTTTTACATCATGTCCAAGCCCCATATCAAGCATTCGGTCTGCTTCATCAAGGACAAAAAACTTAATATTGTTTAGGCTTATATATTTTTGCTGCATCAAATCAATCAATCTTCCCGGTGTTGCAATTAAAATATCTACTCCTGCCATTAATGCATCTGTCTGAGATTTTTGTGATACTCCACCAAAAATAACAGTATTCTTTAGCCCTGTATATTTTCCATAGGAATTAAAGCTTTCTCCAATTTGGATGGCCAACTCTCTAGTCGGAGCTAATACTAATGCCTTAATACTTCTGGGTCCCTTTAGAGATTTTTGTTTACTATAAAGAAGCTGCAATATAGGTATCGCAAAGGCTGCTGTCTTTCCAGTACCGGTTTGAGCACACCCCAGCAAATCCTTTCCTTCAAGTATAGCTGGAATAGATTGTTCCTGTATAGGAGTAGGCTTAGTATAACCTTCGTTTTTTAAAGCTTTCAAAATAGGGTCAATAATATTTAAATTTTCAAATAACATCTTTCTCCTTTATAAATGGCTATCAATTTTTCAGTTTGTTGCTATTAAACAAACTGGCTGCCCGTTTGTTGTTTTTATCCACTTTTATCTTCATCAGTACTTTTTGTATTGTCTCAAAATCTAATTATAAGTAAACTAAAAACCCCTTAAATAGAATAACTATTCAAGGGGTAAAATACTCATTAATTAAATAATAGTAATATTTTCTGCTTGAGGTCCTTTTGGTCCGTTAACTACGTCATAAGAAACTTTTTGACCTTCTTGAAGTGATTTATAACCCTCTGAATTTATCTGAGAAAAATGTGCAAAAACATCATTTCCATCATCTCCTGTAATAAATCCAAATCCTTTTTCTGCATTAAACCATTTTACTGTACCATTCATATAATGTGTACCTCCGAAATTTTATTATTCTTAAACTCATTGTAATAACTCACTAATAAAATCTCGATATCACCATACTATATTTATTAAGTACTAATTGAAATATATTTGTGTTAAATTATTTACTATTAATTTAAGTTCTCATTAATAATAACATACTTTATTATACAAAGCAAATTTTTTTTAATTTGTTGAATCATATCTTTCCTAAATGATAATTTTCTGAAACTTTCACATGAAATGGTTCTTAATTAATAAAATACTTTACTACCACATCCTATTTACAATATTTCACTTCTATATATCATAAAAATACGGCTTTCTTCCTCTATAAATAGCAATCTGTTTAAATCCTATTTTCCTTAATAAACCAATACTTTCATCAATACCAGCGCCAACATCTTCCTTTGTATGAGCATCTGAACCTACTGTAATAATACGACCACCTAATTCTTTATACAGCTTTATAATTTCAATAGATGGCATAAATTCTCCACTTAACTGTCTAAGACCCGAAGTATTAATTTCAATACCTTTTCCTCGTTCTATAACTGCCTTAAGAATGTCCTCTATTTCTTTCTTGTATCGTTCCATAAGATTAATTTTTACATTACGGCTTGCTGCATATCTTTTTACTAAATCAAAATGGCCAATACAATCATATTCACCCTTAGTAGCCATATCATATAGCAAACTTAAATAGTCTAAGTTTTGTTTTTCTATATTCTCATTCGAATAATCTCCATATTTTAAATCAATATCCTCTATTTTATGAATGGATCCAATCAAATAGTCAAAAGCATAAGATTTTATAATGTTTTTAACGTCTTCTGGCCAATAATGTACCTGACCCATTTCCATTCCAAACAGGATTTCTAACTTTGCTCCAAATTCAACTTTGCATTCATTTATTTCTTTTAAACTATTCTCAATGAAACATATACCCATATTTATTTTTTTGTTTTCTTTTCCTGTGTAGTATTCAAAGTGATTGGTAATTACAATAGAGTCTAAACCATGTCTACAAGCACTTTCACATATTTCCTTCAAAGAAGTTTTGGAGTCTGGTGAAACACATGTATGAATATGACAATCTGCTTTTATACTTTTCATTAGTTTCATCCTTCCTATAGTATAAATCAAACTTTTATATTGCTATATATAAATAAAAGCTGGTATCACCGAAATGATACCAGTTAATTAAGAAAAAATCAATTTTAGTATTCTAATTTCCACATATATCTTCTTTTAGTAAGAGGGTGATTTCTAACAATTGACAATTGTTCAGCATATACTCTTAATACACCTGAAATTAACATTGGGTTAAAGTAGTCTACTACTTCCTTTGCAATCTCTGATCCTAAACCAAAATCTTTTGCGTCTACTACTGTTGTCTTTGCATCGAATCTATGTAAGAAATCAAGTGCTCTTGAATCCATTGCTCTTGTTCTTCCATCATTCATCAGTAATAAGAATGGTACATCTTTTTCTACAATTTCAAATGGTCCATGGAAGAATTCACCATCATGGAAACTTCCTGAGTTAATCCACTGCATTTCCATCATTAGGCATATTGAAAATGAATAAGCCACTTCATGTGTAGCTCCACTACTCATAACATAAATTACTGGAGCATCTTTATATGCATTGGCAAATTCTTTTGCCTGTGGAACAACAGAAGACACTGCTTTTTCAATCAAATCATAGATTTTCCCAAAACCATCTACCATTTTATCATAGTAAGCATAACCTTCGTATTGATTTAAAATCTCTACGGCAAGAGCTAATACTTTTGTCATTTTTTCCATTTTAGCAGCATAGTTTAATTCAAATCCATGAAGTACAACATAGTCAGCATCTTTTGTAATTGGAGCACCTTCTGTATGAGTAACTGCAATTACATGTGCACCTAAAGATTTCGCTAAAGAAGTTGCTTTTACAGTTTCTGGTGTATTGCCACCTAGTGAACAAGTAATTACAATTGCTGAACTATCTACTGATACAGGAGTAGCATAATTAAACTCATTTGCAGTATATAAACTAGTGCGAAGTTCTTTTGCATTTCCTTCTAAAAAATATTTTGCTGGATATAATTCCGCTTTAGATGCACCACATCCTACGAAAAACACACTCTTAATTTCTGGTTGTTTTGTTTTAATCTCTGTAATGATTTGTCTTAATTCCATTTTCTTTTCCTCCATATTCTTCATTAGTGGTATATGGTATATACCTAATTATTTGTAAATAGAGTATGGTACATGGTATATACCTACCTACTTATTTTTTTCTTTAATAGAATCAGTATATTTTTCAATACCTACCTTCTTAACTCATATGTAAATTTAAATAGATCTCCTCTATTATAAATCTCCACATATTCAATTACATTGTTAAATTCATCATAGCCTTTTCCTTTTGTAATAAATCCTGGTGTTCCTTTTTTCACTTCTAATAGATTAGCATTATAGCTGTTAAAATAGCACATTTCTAGTGTATTTACAGATTTTTTAGGCATACACGAATATTTCGTATCTAAAATATTATATAGAGATTCTTTGCTAAAATCATACTTTAGAAGCCCTTCTGTAAAAGCTCCATTGATAAAAGTATGCTCTACTGCCATTGGTTGATCATTTCCTATTCTAACACGTACTAACTTATAACATCCTGACCCTATTGGTACATTTAACTTTGATGATAACCAACTATCTGCCTCAATATATGAAAACTCCAGTACTTTAGTTTTTACATCAACAACTCCACTTTGCTTTAAATAGCCTGAAAATCCATCTAATGTAATAAAATTTCTTTTTACTTTTTTGTTAGCAACAAAAGTTCCTCTTACACCATCTCTATAAGCATAGCCTTCATTTACTAGCTCTGTAATGGCATTTCTAGCTGTCATACGGCTGATTTGGAATTTTTCACTAAGTTCTCTTTCAGATGGAAGCTTCTCTTGTTCTTTGTATACATTATTTTCAATTTTTTCAATAAAAAAACTTTTTACTTGTAAGTACATTGGTGGCAAAACATTTTGATTCATACCATATTCTCCCTACTGGTTTATTATATGTAATACAATTATAGCATATCTTGCCATGCATATTAAAGAACAAGTAAGCTTTATATGTATCTAGAAAATTGTTCCATGTTTCTTATATCGTGGCTCATTGGATCTTTAAAATATTTTGAATCAGTTATTTCCTGACCCAAATATCCTTCATAATGGTTATCTTTTAGAACAGTTAAAAATTCTTTTAGATTATGATATCCATCTCCCCAAATTAAATGTCCATAAGGATTTCCATCAACAAAATGCATGTGAATAATATCTTTTCCAAATACCTCAAACCATTGCTGCAGTGTTTCACCTGCAACTGCCATGGCAGTTGTATCGATTAATACTTTCATATTTGGGTGATTTACTTCCCTTATCATTCTCTTTACATCTTCTAATCGAATTACCAAATTAGATTCCTCTGGACGAAGACTTTCAAGAGCTAAAGTAATACCCTCTTTTTTAGCTACTTCAGCCAATCTTGATAACATTTCCACTGATCGTTTCCATGCCTCTTCTCTTGTTTCATCAAGATAACCCCATCCAGAGTTGCACTGCATAATTTTACATCCTAATTCTGCCGCTGCCTTAATTCCATTTGAAAAGTATTGAAAACTTTTTTCAAAAATCAAAGGCTTGTTTGCTGCAAACTGGAACTGATACATGCAGTTTTCCGGAGTAAATACCTTAACCTCTAAGCCCCTATCATTTATTTTCTTCTTTAATTCTTTACAATCACCATAAACCATAGGGTCTAAATAGTAATGAGGTACTCCAGTCCAAAATTCTATTGTTTTTATACCTGCCCTAACCTGAGCATCTAGGAAATATTCTAATGAGTACCTCATGTAGTGAATATTCATTCCTGCTATCTGTTCTCTTTTTACTAACCCCATATATCTCCATTCTTTCTACTATTCATATTTTTTCCCAAAACCGAAAGATCCGTCAATTAAGCACTGCTTTGATGAAAATTCTGCAGCCGCTTCTAAACTCTCATTAATAGCTGTTTCTTCATCAGGATTCTCTTCTTTAGTTTTATTAAGATAGTTAACTATAAAACATGTTATAAAGGAATCCCCTGCAGCCATTGTGTCAACTGCCTTAACAAGATTAGGTTCCTGCCTGTAGAATCTGATACCGTCAAAAAGATATGCTCCTTCCGAGCCTCTTGTGCATAAAGCCATTTTACAACCAGAATTTACAGCTCTCAACATTAGATTCAGCATGTCATCTATTTTAAGATTGCTGCAGGAAAAGAATGCATAATCTAGAATAGGAAGCAGTTCATTTAACTTTTCTTCAGTATAGTCTTCAGAAAAGTCATAGGAAACCAAAGCTCCAAGCTCTTTAATTTTTTTTAATTCCATTTCTGAGAATCCATATAAACCTGAATGAATCAAATCAAAATCTTTCATATATTCGTAATCTTCTTCTGTTAAATTAAGGCCACAGGTTCTAAGAACTCCGCAACGGTTACTTCCAAGAAACACTCTATCACCATCTTTTAAAGTAACCCTAGCACAACCATTTTCTCCTTCATAAAACTTACAATGACTTATATCAACTTCTAACTCTTTAATACTATTAACTACATGTTTTCCGGCAGAATCAGAACCAAAAGCTCCTAAAAAAGCTGATTCAATACCTATCTTTTTTGCAAATACAGCAAAGTTTAATGCATTTCCACCAGGATACATAGTTTTAATATGTTCGTATTTATCAACAACGTTATCGCCTAATCCAAGTACTTTAATCATGCTTTTTAATCCTCTCCTTATAAAACTTTTGATAAGAAATCAATGGTACGTGCTTTTTGTGGATGAGAGAAAAATTCCTCTGGTTTATTTTGTTCCAATACTATACCCTGATCAATAAACAAAATGCGGTCTCCTACTTCTCTTGCAAATCCCATCTCATGAGTAACGATAACCATAGTCATTCCTTCTTTTGCAAGTTGTTTCATTACATTCAAAACTTCTCCTACCATTTCTGGGTCCAGTGCCGATGTTGGTTCATCAAATAACATAACATCCGGCTGCATAGCTAGCGCTCTTGCAATTGCAATTCTCTGCTGCTGTCCTCCTGATAAGGAAGATGGATAAGCATCTATTTTATCTAATAAGCCTACTTTTTTCAGCAATTCAACTGCTAGTTCTTTTGCCTCTTCAGCTTTCATGCCCTTCACTTTGATTGGTGCATGACAAATATTTTGACATACAGTTTTATGTGGGAATAGATTAAATTGCTGGAATACCATACCCATCTTTTCTCTTATTTTATCAATATTTGCACCCTTTTCTGTAATGTCTTGACCTTCAAAGAAAATAGATCCACCAGTTGGGATTTCAAGAAGATTTAAGCATCTTAAAAAAGTACTTTTACCAGAACCAGAGGGTCCTATTACAACTACAACTTCACCTTTTGAAATATGTTCATTAATTCCTCTTAGGACATCATTTTTTCCAAAACTTTTTTTCAATTCTTTAATGTCTATCACTGGCTTTCATCTTCCTTTCTAAAACACCTAACATTCTTGATAATGTAAAGGTAATTATTAAATAAATAAAGGATGCTACTAAAATTGGCTCTAACCCTAGAGCTGTATTACCTCTTACAATTGTTGTTTTATACATAAGCTCGGCTACACCGATTACTGATACTATTGAAGAATCTTTTATGCTTCCGATAAACTGGTTTCCAAGAGCAGGCAAGATATTTTTAAATGCCTGTGGTAAAATTATATCAAACATAGCCGTTCTTTCACTCATACCTAAGCTTCTTGCTGCTTCCATTTGCCCTCTATTAACCGCATCTATGCCAGAACGAATAGTTTCAGATATATACGCTGCAGAATTAAAGGATAGTGCAATTGCACCAACTGCTAAATCTGGAATATCATGTCCTGATAATATAACTGGAACTCCTATGTAAATAATATATATCTGTGCTAAAAGGGGAGTACCGCGAATAAATTCAACGTAAGCATCTCCAATAATTCTTATAACAATTAATTTAGATCTTCGTAAAAGTGTCAGGGCTACTCCCAATATAGTACCAAACACAACTGCTAGAAAAGCAAGTACAATAGTATATTTAGTTCCTATGATAAAAAAATCATAATATTGACTAACAAATGAATAATTCAATTCCTTCCCCCCCATTGTGAAAGTATTTTCTTCTTTATAATCCTTCATCTACAAAGAAGAAAGTATGTACTTCTACTTCAGTGCTAGGAAGGATAAATTTAAATATTAATTACATAAACTATTTTTGTTGTACTTGTTCCATTGCTTCTGCTAACCAATCTGTAAATTGTGGTTTTGATTTTTCAATTGATTTGTTAACAATCTCCATAACCTTTGGATCTGTTCCCTTTGGCATTGCTATAGCTGCACCTGCTGTATCATCATCATAATAAATTTCTGTTAGTTCAATTTTATTATTTGCTTTGCTAAGAAGTTTTGCTGTTGGCATGTCCACTAAAATTGCATCAACTTTTTTGTTTCCTAAGTCAAGTGACAAATCTGTTGATTTTCCTAAGGATTTTGTACTAGCCTTTGTAATCTTTTGAGTTACAATTTGTTCTTGAACAGAGGATTTTATAACGCCAATAGTCTTGCCTTCTAAATCATTTGCTGATTTAATTTTTCCCGAATTCTCTTTGTTAACCACTATTACATGCTTGTCCTTATAGTAAACATTAGAAAAGTCTGCATTTTTAGCTCTTTCTGGTGTTGGACTCATTGCAGATACAATCATGTCAATTTTTCCAGCTTGTAGTGCAACTAACAATCCATCGAAGTCCATATCTTTAATTTCATACTTAACTCCTAGATCCTTTGCTACTGCATCAATAAGTTTAATGTCACATCCAATAATTTCATCTTTTCCATTTTGTACTGCATGGAATTCATATGGTGGTGTTGCTGCCATCATACCCACTACAATTTTACCTTTTTTCTGTAATTGTTCTAAAGTAGTTCCAGATGTCTTTTTTGTTTCTTCCTTTTGAGTGTTTGTTTGAGTGGATCCACAGCCTACCATGGATAAAGTCATTAAACCAGCCACTGTAATTGTTAATAATTTCTTTAAAAAGCCTTTTTTCATTTTTATTCCCCCTCGTATAATAAGTTTATAGCAGTTATTTACTGCCTATAAACTTATTTATTTTTTATATTTTGTATAGATTAAGAAAGCATCTCAATTTTTCTAGTGGGGATTCTCCCAATTCAGTATTGCTGATTCTTATACTTTCCGATCTATACTGTTTTAACCTACTATTTATTAAAGGATTTTCTAATGCTAAAATAGTCATAACGGAACTTTAGCGAAGGTTACTGCTGTATTCCTCCTGCAAAACACATTGTGTTATTGCCTGTAAAGCTTGCAGCCTGACCAAAGTATCATATTCTGCTTACACAAATGTTGCATCTCCTTTCGCAGCCACCAGCAAGGTTTTGCGTCTGGATGAATGCTAATTACGCGAGGTTGCAGTTAGTACTTTGGATTAGGATAATCCTTTCTAATTTCCTCATTATTTTTGAAAGGTGGTGATTTCATGAAGAAATTAGATTACTTATCAACTCTATTTGTTGGTATCGATATTGGTGCGAGACAAAATGTTGTCTCTGCTATTAATTTTGAACAGGAATTCTTGATTAAGATGAAACCTGTTCCTAATACGCAATTTGGTGCAGAGCAACTTGAATCCATGCTTGTTAAGGTTTTAGAAAACAATACTTTTAAAGCTGTTATAATCGGCTTAGAATCTACTTCCTTTTATGGAGTACATATAGCCAATTTTTTATCTGCTAGTGAAAAACTTATGACTTACAAACCTTATGTTTACTGCTTGAATCCTAAGGAAGTTGCTAACTACAAAGAATCCTTTAATTCTCTTGATAAAAATGATGGCATTGACTCTTTTGTTATTGCTGACTTTGCAAGAGTTGGCAGAATTCATATTGAACCTTGGCGTGGTTCTCAATATCTTGCTCTGCAAAGACTTACAAGGCACAGACTTCATATTGTTGAATGCTTAACTAGAGAAAAAACTTACATGTTATCCAATGTATTTCTTAAGTTCAGCGAATTTGCATTATTACAGGGAGAAGATCATCCTTTTTCTAATAAATACGGTGCTACCGCATCTTCAATACTTACTGAATTTCTATCTTCCGAAGATATTGCAAATACATCAATTGAAGAACTTGTTGACTTCGTCAATAGAAAAAGTCGGAAAAGGATTTCTAATCCTCAGATGACTGCTGAAATTTTGCAGCAAGCTGCACGTAATTCATACCGTCTTGATAAATGTTTGTATGAGCCATTAACAACCTCTATTGCTTGTTCTTTCAACTGTATTCAGGCTTTTGATAAAGAACTTAAAGGTATTAACAAAGCCATTGAAAAAGCTGTTATGGGAATGAATCCTGTGGAATACAAAATATTAATGTCTATTCCTGGTTTTGGCCCTGTTTACTCCAGTGGCATTCTTGCTGAATTAGGAAGTGTGCATGCATTTCCTAGTAATGATGCTATTGCTAAATACGCTGGCATCGTGTGGAAAGAAAATCAATCTGGAGGTTTTAAAGCTGAAAATACACCTATGAACAAAGCTGGTAACCGTTATTTACGCTATTATCTCATAGAAGCTGCAGGAAGTGTTGTTTGCCATATTCCTGAATATCAAGAGTTCTATCAGAAGAAATTTGCTGAAGTAACTACACATCAGCACAAACGAGCACTCGCGCTAACATCTCGTAAACTTATTCGTATGATTTTTGGATTGCTGGCTAAAAATCAGCTCTACTCTTCAAATAGAGTAGATTAATCTATATAAATTATACGAACATACTTTCTCATTGGACTGTATGTTTATTAAGGTTACCCATTTTTAAAGAAATCATTTGATTTTCTTTTCATTTTGTTCTTGACATATTACCAAATTGCTTTAAATATAATAATAAAAATGTATAAAATAATTTATATAAGAATATTAAACAAATCATTTATATACATCATAATCCAAAGTTTCGTTCAGTAATTTATAATTTCAAGATGGTATATGGTATATACCATAATTCTTATATTTTATTATACTTGTTTTTTTTGACTTGTCAATATAATCTAAATATTTTATTTAGTTAACAATTTATTAATTTAAATCATTAATACTTAATTTTAAGAAATAATTCACTTTAAAATTTTCTAATTTATAAATTTTTATTAAAAAACACCAAAGTAACACTTAATAATTTTTATTATAATTTACAAGATTAAAAGAACATAAACCTCTACTAAAACTTAACAGGAGCATTAATAGATTTAATTTATATAAATCTACTAATGCTCCTGTTAAATCTCTTTGTTAGGTATATATAATGACTACCTGATCTAATGCTTCCATCTTATTAATACTCTAATTAACATCCTTATCAACATTTCAATTTACCTATTATCAATTTTTTCTGGATACATGTCATGATAAAACATTCTTTTATCTGCAACTTCCTTCCACCTAGTTCCTTCCTTACCATAATTACAGTATGGATCTATAGATATCCCTCCTCTTGGAGTAAACTTTCCCCATACTTCTATATATTTAGGATCTAATAACTTTATTAAGTCCTTCATAATAATATTCACACAGTCTTCATGAAAATCACCATGATTTCTAAAACTTAATAGATATAATTTTAATGATTTACTCTCAACCATCATTTTTTCTGGTACATAAGATATATAGATAGTTGCAAAATCTGGTTGACCTGTTTTAGGGCAAAGGCTTGTAAATTCAGGACAATTAAACTTTACAAAATAATCATTTTCTTGATGTTTATTTACAAAAGCTTCTAACACTGATGGATCATAATCATAGTTATATTTAACATCTTGATTTCCTAATAGAGTAACGCCTTTTAATTCTTTTTCATCTCTTCCGCTCATAATAAAGCCTCCTTATAGTAAATAGTTTTCAAAGAAATCACACCTTAATACTTTACATAAACTTTTAAAACACAATTACATCTTATTTTAAATAACACACTCGTTATCTGTCAAGAGAATTGTCACGTGGACTTCAAAGGTTAACCATGAACATATTTCCAATGGGTCCTAACAGAAGAATCTTAAAATGTTGATTATCTAATGACAAAACAAAACAGAAAGAGCTGCCTCTTATTTTTTTCTGAGCCAGCCCCTTTATCTTTAATTTTTATTTTCTAAAACTTTAAATTAATTTGCTACAGCTTTCCCGTACCATTAGTTTTGTCGGTATTATTACTTTTTTACAAATTGATCTGCCATTCTTTAGACGTTCCAGTATTAATTCTACTGCAGTTTCGCCCATAAAATCCGTATATACTTTTACCGTACTTAGAGCAGGTGTCATATATTTAGCTGTTGATATGTCATTAAATCCCACAATACTTATATCCTTAGGAATATTAAGTCCAGCTTCCATAACTGCTTTATATGCACCTATAGCCATTGAATCACTAGCTATTAAAAAAGCTATCTGCCTATTTTTTTTCAGCAAAAATTCTTTCACTAATCTATAACCATCTGCATGACTAAACCTTCCTAGAAGCATATTATTGCTATCATAGCTTCCAATACTCTTCATGTAGTCTCTATAGGTTTCTGTCCTATAATCTACTATTTTATCCTTATTGTCATTTATATACTCTTCTCCACCTATATATATAATATCCTTATGTCCGAGAGAAACTAAATAATCAAGAGCACTATTCACAGCTTTTCTAAAGTCTATAACTACAGAATCATACTTGTTCTCATGTGGAGAAGAATCTACAAAGACTATATTACTTGTGAGTCTATCGAACTTTGCTATATCTATATCTCCAAATTTTCCTATTGCTACGATGCCATCAAATTTTTCAAACTTATCATAGTTATCCCCCTTATTGATTCTGGTAAAATTAATGTGCTCTTCCTCACACTTTCTTTCTACTCCTATTCTAATCGATAAATAATAAGGATCTTCTAATTCTTCCTTATCAGAATACCAATGAACAATTCCTATGTTCTTATATTCCTGTTTTTTATTTTTCCTTTTACGGGGAGTTATATAATTTAACTCGTCTGCTATTTCAAAAATCTTCTTTTTTGTATTTTCTGATACGCTAATGGTTTCATCAAAATTTAATATTCTTGATACAGTAGCTATAGAAACCTCCGCTTTTTCAGCAATATCTTTTATAGTTGCCATTATTATTGTCCTACTTTCTTAATGAACTTATCAAAAGCCTCCTGCCCTATTGTGTCTCTCTTAAATACTCCAGCATGCTCAAGTACTTTTGAAAATTTAACTCCAACTTCCTTTTGCAATATTTCTTTAACATTGCTACTATCTATTTTATCATATTTACTTACAATTTCCCTACACCATTCTTTATGTTTTACTAACTCTTCCTCACTTATTTTCTCTATATCTTCCTTATTAACTAAGTGATTCTCTAAAGCTTTAAGCTCAGTTTTTAATCTTGCTGGTAAAACTGCTAATCCCATAACTTCTATAAGACCTATATTTTCCTTCTTTATATGATGCAATTCCTTATGTGGATGGAATATACCGTCTGGATACTTCTCTGTAGTTCTATTATTTCTAAGAACTAGATCTAGCTGAAATTTTCCTGATTTCATTCTAGCTATAGGTGTTACAGTATTGTGTGGCATTCCATTAGTATATGATAAAATATCAACTGTTTCATCGGAGTAATCTTTCCATTCTGTGTATATATAATAGGCAGCTTCCATTACAGATTGTTTATCTGATCCTTCTAATCTAATAACAGACATAGGCCACTTAATTTTACCCACCTTTACGTTTTTAAATTTTTCTATGTTATATTCCTTTTCAACTTCGGCCTTTGCCATAGCAAACTCATAATTTCCTCCCTGAAAGTGGTCATGGGAGAGGATAGAACCTCCTACTATAGGCAGATCTGC
Organism: Clostridium magnum DSM 2767; assembly: GCF_001623875.1. GTDB lineage: Bacteria > Bacillota > Clostridia > Clostridiales > Clostridiaceae > Clostridium_AM > Clostridium_AM magnum. Next base: position 392,159 of record NZ_LWAE01000004.1, read on the forward strand.
ATTAGAACCTATAAAATAGTGTGGGAACTTTTCTGTAAAATCCAACAACCTGATAAGTGTTTCCTTACAAATCTTCATAGGTTCATGTTCACTTTTAAATACTATGCAATGTTCATTATAATAAACATATGGTGAATATTGAAAAAACCACTTTTCATCATTTAATGTTATAGGAACTATTCTATGATTTTGCCTTGCAGGGTGATTTATTCTTCCTGCGTAGCCCTCATTTTCTTTACACAATAAGCACTTTGGATAAGCACTAGAAGGTAATTTTTTTGCCGCTGCAATAGCCTTAGGGTCCTTTTCTGGCTTTGATAAATTGATTGTTATATCTATATCTCCATATTCTGTAGCAGTTTTCCACTTCAAGTCTCTCTTTACTCTATCTGTTCTAATATAATTAGAATACTTGCTTAAAGAATAATAATAATCCGTAGCTTTTTTCTTATCCCCTAAATAGAGTTCATTAAATTTAAAAATAACTTCAGATGGCCTTGGCATTAAGCATCCCATAATTTTTGTGTCTAATAAATCCTTATATACTAATCCATCATTTTCAAGAATACCTTTTTTTAAACACCAGCTCAATATATTTTCAAGTATTGAGTCAGGGGACTCTAAATATTCCTGCTCAATATGTGTCTCTTCTATTTCACTTATATTTAATGTCTCTAATATTCTGTTTCTTGTATAGACAATGTCTTCATCACTAATTAAGTTTTTGCTTAAACTGTATTGAAGTAATCTTTCTATTTCATAAAAAATATTTATAGTCATAATAATCCCCGCTCTCTCGTTTTTATCCGATGACTACCCGCTCTAATACTCCCTACGCACGGTGTGAAAGCGATTCACACCAAATCGAAGATTTGGGCTCTCTGCTTTTCTCAAAGAGGAAGTAAAGAGCGGCTACGTCCCTGGATTCGTTCAACTAAGAATCAGGTGGGGTTTGAAACCCCATCTGATTCAAGTTTCCACTTCATATTGTGATTCTATTGCTCAAACCCGTTTTTATGAGTACTATGAAAATTCCAAGCTGATCTGATTACTTCCTCAACATTTGTAAACTTAGGTGACCAACCAAGAACTTTCCTTGCCTTTTTACTAGATGCTACTAAAACTGCTGGGTCTCCTGAACGTCTTGCTGCAATTTCTACAGGAATTTCATAGCCTGTTACTTTTTTAGCTGCTTCAATCATTTCTTTAACTGTAAAACCACTACCATTTCCTAAATTAAATACATCACTGTCATATCCGTCTCTAAGCTTATTCATCGCTAATATATGTGCATCGATCAAATCGATAACGTGTATATAATCCCTTACGCATGTACCATCTTTTGTTTGATAGTCATCACCATAAATCATTATTTTTTCCCGTTTTCCTAAAGGAACTTGTAATATTAATGGTACTAAATGTGTTTCCGGATTATGGGCCTCTCCAATTAATCCATTTTCATTGGCACCAGCTACATTAAAATAGCGAAGAGCTATATATTTAACACCATAAGCTACATCTGCCCATTTCATCATTTTCTCCATAGCTAGCTTTGTTTCTCCATAAGCATTAGTAGGCTTAGTTCTATCGTTTTCTAATATTGGAACACATTCAGGTTCACCATACACAGCTGCAGTTGATGAAAATACTATTCTTTTAACATTATTGGCTACCATAGCCTCTAGAAGTATCTGTGTACCATAAACATTATTATTATAATACTTAAGTGGAAGCTGCATACTCTCTCCAACTAGTGAATTAGCTGCAAAATGTATTACCGCGTCTATTTGATTTTCCTTAAAAACCTTATCTAAAAATTGAAAATCTCTAATATCTCCTTGATAAAACTTTGCATTTGGATGAATTGCCTGTTTATAACCAGTTTGTAGATTATCAACTACAACAACACTCTCCCCTTTTTCGATTAACTCGTATACACAATGTGATCCTATATAACCTGCTCCTCCGCAAACTAAAACGCTCATCTTTATTCTTCCTTTCTTTTTAACTTAATTTTCTTGCTCCATCTCCAATTTTAGCAACATAAAAACTTGCCCCGTATCCTATCTTCTCAGCGTAAGCTTCTCCTACATTTTTTATAAAATCATCTATACAATCATTTTTAACTATACTAACTGTGCACCCACCAAAGCCTGCACCAGTCATACGTGATCCTATTACTCCTTTTTGTTTCCAAGAAAGTTCTACTAATGTATCAAGTTCCTCTCCTGTAACTTCAAAATCATCTCTTAATGAAACATGGGAAGCATTCATTAATAAACCAAAAGTTTCAAAATCATTCTGTTTCAAAGCCTCAACAGCTTTTATAGTTCTTTGATTTTCGTATACTGCATGCTTTGCACGTTTCGCATCTATGTTATTTTTGATTAAATGTTTATTCTTTTCAAATTCTTCTTCAGTTAATTCTCCTAAAGATTTAATATTTAATTCACTCTGTAAATCCTTTAATGCTGACTCACATTCAGCCCTTCTTTCATTATATTTTGAATCAGCAAGTCCACGGCGCTTATTAGTATTTGCTATAACAATAGAGGCATCAACTAAATCTATTTCTGAATAAATATATTTCAAAGTATTTGTATCTAGTAATACTGCACAATTTTCTTTTCCCATACCTATAGCAAATTGATCCATGATACCGCAGTTTACTCCAATAAACTTATTCTCTGCTAATTTACTTATCTGAACCATCTTAATCATATCTAAGTCTAAGTTAAATAAATCCTTTATTACTACTGATGTAGCTACTTCTATAGATGCTGAAGAAGAAAGTCCTGCTCCATTTGGAATATCACCATAGAATAAAACTTCAAAACCCTTCTCTATAGAAAAGCCTTCTTGATTGAATGCCCAAATTACACCCTTTGGATAATTAGCCCAACCATGTTCTTTTTTATTCATCAGTTCATCTACATTAAATTCTATTATCCCTAATTGGTCAAAATTTTTTGAATATAGTCTTACTAGCTTATCTTCTCTTTTTCTTGCAACAGCATAAGTTCCAAAAGTTAAAGCACAAGGAAATACGTGTCCTCCATTAAAATCTGTATATTCTCCTATCAAGTTTACTCTACCTGGTGCAAAGTAAGCCTCAACTCCCATTTTATCACCAAATATTTTTTCAAAATCAAGTATTAACTCATTAATCACAATATCTACTCCTTACATATTAAAATTTAAATCTTTATATTATATCTTTTAGCAAAGGAATTTATCTAAACCGTTTTCTATATTTATTTTACTAAAATATTAGTTAAAAATCAATAAAATATAAAGAATTTTTTTAGTAAATTTTTATCCGATGACTACCCGCTCTAATACTCCCTCTTCTCAAAGAGGGAATAAAGAGCGGCTACGTCCCTGGATTCGTTCAACTAAGAATCAGATGGGGGGTAAATGCCTAAATGGCATTTAACGGGCAAAGCCCCGGGTCGTAGACGAAACCCCATCTGATTCAAGTTTCCACTTCATCCCCTCATCCATTATAAACAGTACTTACATATATTTATCTTACAAACAAAAAATATGTAAAACTATATTTTATACTTGTAAGATGAATACATGTAAACTACAATAAACATATATGCTTTTAATATGTAACTTAGCTTATGTATGATAATTATTTTATAAGAAGGTGAAAAACATGATTTTTTTTAGTAAAAATAAATTGAAAGTAAGAAATGAATCTACAAAAAAATGCACTAAGTTTTGCATCGAGTATTATAACTTAAAAGAATATAGTAACTTTAAAATCCAGTTACTTAAAGAAATGCTTAAACTGAGTAATGATATGTCCTTAATGATAGTAGATACAACTTTATCCTATAACCAAACACAAATAGATAAGGAAAATTCTGTAGCCCAGTTAACTAACTTGCTTGATAGCCTAGATATTAAATATAGAAAAATGATAATTAAACCTACTGAAAATAAATCAGGTCTGGCTGCTATGATTAAACTTAATAACAATAAAAAGAATAAAGATTACATAGTAGGTCTTGTTGTTTCTGAAAAAGAACTTGAGAATTTAGAATCTATACTGAAGTGCTATAATGTACATTACTATATAGATCCTATTGGGTTAAACAAGGATAATCTGCTTGAGGAAGTTGAAACATATTATTATGATGAAGATGAACTACAATTAAAATTTAAACATAGCATTTTTGATTGTACTTCTATAAAAAACATGGCCATATCTTCAAAAATTGAAAATGAACAACTGATCAATAACATCATCAATAATATAAAGAAAGATTTTCAATAGGTTAAATAGGGTTCTAGTTTCACTTCATACTAGAACCCTAAAAAGCTTCCCGATGACTACCCGCTCTAATACTCCCATCTTCTTCAAAATGTACGTTGCGAGCGGGTACGTCTCTGGATTCGTTCAACTAAGAATCAGGTGGAGGTTAAATGCCTAAATGGCATTTAACGGGCAAAGCCCCGTGGTCGTAGACAAACTCCATCTGATTCAAGTTTCACTTCATTTTATATAAAATGAATCAACATTTTCCTTTGTAACTATGCTAACACCAGTGTTAACTAAATAGGGTAAAGGATTCTTGTCCCTATTTTCCCAGTCTCCTGTTTGTTTCACTAATCCGTGTTTAACTTGATAAAGAAAATTCATAGATTGATATCCCATACTGTATGTTCCCTGAGATATTGAAGCTGATATAACTTCTGCTTTAATTGCATCCAGAGTGCCTTTATCCGTATCAAAGCTTACTATCTTTACCTGTCCTACTTTACCAGCTTCTTTAACGGCAACTGCTGCACCAACACCACCTGTAGCATCAGTACAAAATATACCTTTAATGTTAGGATGTGACTGTATAACCTCTGCAATAACCTTCGCACTTTCCACTTGATCACTTTTCCCATTTGCTACTTGAACAAGTTTTAATTTTTTGTATTTTTCCTCTAAAGCCTTTCTAAAACCCTCGGCTCTTTCTTCATGATTTTTTTGACCAGGAAGAGTAATTATTGCAACTTCACCGCCTTCGGTATCTATTTGATCATTTAACGCTTTCGCCGCAATAATTCCAGCGGATTCATTGTCTGTACCAAGAAATGAATATCTGCCGCTTTCTGGTGAATCAGCATCAAAAGTAACAACAGGAATGCCTGACTCTATTGCCTTTTTAATGGGAATTGCAAGTGCATTTGGATTTATACAAGTTATCGCAATTCCAGCAGGCTTTTTAGCTATTACTTGTTCTAATGCAGCAACTTCTTCATTAATATCATATTGGAGTCCACCTGTATAAATTGTTTTTACTCCATACATCTTTCCTGCATCCTCAAAGCCTTTATAACAACCTTTCCAATACTCTAAACCAGAACGAAAAGTTATCATATAGTACTCTTCATTTTCCTCACCAATCAAAGGGCTTTTTACGCTTTTATCTTCTAAATTTTTATTTGCATTAGAACACCCTATTAAAGCAGAACATAGCATCAATACGCCTACAAAAATAATTAAAAAGGTTTTTCTCACTCTAGGCATTTTCAACTCCTCCTTGCATATTTTTCATGAAATATACAGTTTACAACTTGCTCCGATTGTTCAACTCCTAATTACATTCTTGCGACTTAAACAATCCAGAGTAACAGCAGCAATTAAAATAGTACCATTTACAAAATCTTGCCAATATACAGGTATATTTAAAATAATTATTGCATTGTTAATTAAATTTAAAAGAATCAGCCCAAGAACTGTTCCAAAAATTGTTCCTTGTCCTCCGCTAAGACTTGCACCGCCTATAACGGCTGCTGAAATACTAATTATACTAACATCAACACCTAATGCTAAATTAGGTGTAGCAACATTAAATCTAGCTGCTACTAGTATGCCTGTTATGCTTGCCAGAGTACCTACCAAGATATAAACCCAGATTTTAACTTTTATAGTGTTTATTCCAGACATAATAGCTGCCTTCTCGTTACTTCCTGTATATAGAACTTTCCTTAGTAATTCAGATTTTCGCATCATAAAATCTCCAACTAAAGCAACTAATATAAATACAATAACTATAAAGGGTATACCAAATAGCTTTCCGTGTCCTATAAAACCAAAAGAATCTGGAACTGAAAAAAGAGAAATGGAATTTCCTTCAGTTACTACATACGCTACACCTCGCGCTATTCCCATAACAGCTAAAGTAGCCACAAAAGGATTAATACCCACCTTTCCAATAAAAAAACCATTTATAAATCCGCATAGCATCCCTACTAAAATTGCAATTATACACGCTATCCATATGTTTATTCCAACAAAATACAAACCTCCAACTATTACACCACTAAGGGCTACAACTGAACCTACCGAGAAATCAAATCCCCCAGAAACCAAGGCAATTGTCATTCCAACTGCAATAATACCATCGCCAGCAAGTCCGGAAGCTATAGACATTAAGTTATCCCTTGTAAGAAAGTGAGTTGAGAGTATGGTCAGCATTAAACTAATTATAATTATTATAAAAACGATAGTAGCTTCTCTGAATGAAGTAATTACTTTCCATAGTCTAGTTATACCAATGTTTGAATTTTCTCCATTTACTGACAATTTAGAATCCATTTTTAAAATTCCTTCCCTGAATTCGTTACTTATTTAGACGATTTTTTCTCTAAATTACCTTATATTATATCAGCTAATTTCTCTCTATGTAAACCATTAAATAAAATAAATAGGACTCATCTAACAAATTAGATAAGCCCTATTTATAATGTATCTACATTTAATCATCATCTTATAAGTAAATACGATTTATGAACTCTTAGATTTTGTATATACATCAAAAGCTACTGCTAATAACAATACCACACCTTTAATTGCTTGCTGCCAGTCAATTCCTAGTCCAATCAATGACATACCGTTGTTCATGATACCCATTACTAGACCACCGATGATTGCACCCATAACTTTACCTACTCCACCACTTGCTGACGCTCCACCTATGAAACAAGCTGCTATAGCATCAAGTTCAAATCCTGTACCAGCTTTTGGTGTTGCTGCATTTAATCTAGCTGCAAAAACAATTCCTGAAAGAGCAGCCATTACACCCATATTTACAAATACCCAGAATACTAAAGACTGTGTTTTTACCCCTGATAATTTTGCTGCTTTTTCATTTCCACCTAATGCATAGATATGTCTACCTATAACTGTCTTTGTAGTTATAAAAGTATAGAAAGCAATTAGAACTGCTAGTAACACTAAAACATTTGGAAGACCCTTATAGCTAGCAAGATTATAAGTAAACAAATTTGCTACAATTACAATAGCTGCTGTTTTTGCTATAAATGTGTATTGAGAACTAACTTCAAGACCAAGCTTTTTCTGATTGTTTCTCTTACGTAGTTCGAATAATACATATATTACTGAAAAAATTATTCCTATTAAAAGAGTAGTGATATGCATGTCTTTTCCATGGAAGAAATCTGGTATAAAACCCGAACTTATTTTTTGGAAAGCTACTGGATAAGGTGCAAGTGATGTTCCACCTAAGCCAACCATTGTCAACCCTCTGAATATCAACATACCTGCAAGTGTAACAATGAATGCTGGAATTTTAACATATGCAATCCAAAATCCTTGGAAGGCTCCTATTAAAGCTCCTACTAGCAAGGAAACTCCTACACCAACAAATACAGAAGTATGCATCTTTACCATCAACATAGCAGATATAGCTCCTATAAGTGCTGCTGTTGAACCTACCGATAAGTCAATATGGAATGCAACTATAACTAATAACATACCTATTGCTAAAATTAGAATATAACTGTTTTGTAATATTAAGTTTGTAATATTCAATGGTTTAAGCAAAGTACCATCTGTTATAATTTGAAAAAATGCTGCAATAACTACTAATGCTATTACCATACTATATTCTTTAACATTGTGTTTAACTAAATTTTTGAAGTTATCCATTATTGTCCCTCCTTCTTTTTGTTAAGAACCAATTTCATAATTTTTTCTTGAGATGCTTCTGCGCCATTTAGCTGTCCCATAATTTTGCCTTCGTTCATAACATAAACTCTATCGCACATCCCTAATATTTCAGGAAGCTCTGAGGAAATAACAACTACTCCCTTACCTTCTGCAGCCAATTGATTAATAATAGTGTAAATTTCATACTTTGCACCTACGTCAATTCCACGAGTAGGCTCATCTAATATTAATAGATCTGGCCCTGTAAAAATCCATTTACTTAATACAACTTTTTGTTGATTTCCTCCACTTAAATTTCCTGTTTTCTGCTGTATGCTTGAGCATTTAATATTCATTTTTTTGCGGAAATTTTCTGTTTCAGCAATTTCTTTGTTATCATCAACCACAAAGTTTTTAGATATACCTTTTAAATTAGCTAAAGTTGTATTTCTTTTTATATCATCGATTAAAACTAACCCGTATTCTTTTCTATCTTCTGTAACATAAGCTATACCGTTTTCAATCGCTTTATTCACATTACTTACGTTGATTTCTTTACCATTTTTATATACTTTTCCACTTATTCTTTTTCCATAGGACTTTCCAAAAATACTCATTGCCAGTTCTGTTCTTCCTGCTCCCATTAGACCAGCTATACCAACAACTTCACCCTTACGTACATTGAAGCTAACATCATTAACGACTTTACGATCTTCATTTGTAGGATGATAAACAGTCCAATTTTTCACATCAAATAAAACTTCTCCAATTTTTACATCTCTTGAAGGATAACGATTTACTAAATCTCTTCCTACCATGCCTTTAATAATTCTATCTTCTGTCACATTATCTTTTTTCATATCTAAAGTTTCTATGGTAGCTCCATCACGTAGAATTGTTATTGAATCTGCAACCTTTGCAATTTCGTTTAGTTTGTGTGATATGATTATCGAAGTGATTCCTCTTTGTTTGAATTCCAGCATCAAGTTTAATAAATTTTCACTATCATCTTCATTTAATGCTGCAGTAGGTTCGTCTAAAATTAATAGTTTAACTTTTTTTGATAAGGCTTTTGCAATTTCTACTAGCTGCTGTTTTCCAACACCTAGAGTATTAACGGCTATACTCGGAGATTCACTTAAACCAACAGTTTTAAGTAACTCTCTAGTACTCATAGTTGTAAAATTCCAATCTATAACACCTTTTTTTGCTTGTTCATTTCCCAAGAAAATATTTTCAGCTATAGATAAATACGGTATAAGAGCTAACTCCTGATGAACAATTACTATACCTAATTCTTCACTTTGTTTTATATTTTTAAATTCACACACATTGCCTTTAAATAAAATGTCTCCAGTATAAGTTCCATGAGGGTATACGCCACTTAAAACTTTCATAAGAGTTGATTTTCCTGCTCCATTTTCTCCACACAAGGCATGAATTTCGCCCTCTTTAACCTTTAAATTTACATTATCAAGAGCTTTTACACCTGGAAATGTTTTTGTAATACCTTTCATTTCTAGAATGATATCAGACATCTGTTCTTCAACTCCTTTAACATATTAAGTAATTTAGTGATGATAAACTATCATCACTAAATTACTTTAATGATTAATTTAAATGCTAGTTTCCAAGCTTATCCTTTGTATAGTATCCACTTTCTATTAATTCTTTTTCATAATTTGTCTTATCAACTGAAACCGGTTGGCATAGGTATGAAGGAACTACCTTAGCACCATTGTTATATGTCTTTTCATCATTAACTTCTACTTTTTTACCTGTTAATACTGCATCTCCTGCCGCTACAACCTTATTAGCTAATTCTCTTGTATCTTTGAATACAGTTTGAGTTTGTTCACCTTTTATAATTGATTTTACCGAAGGTAACTCAGCATCTTGTCCTGTAACAATTGGCATTGGTAAGCTTGCAGTTCCATATCCAACACCTTTTAATGAAGATATAACACCTATACTGATACCATCATAAGGTGATAACACAGCATGTACTCTATCTCCTGAATAGTTCTTGCTTAATAGGTTATCCATTCTAGCCTGTGCAGTAGCACCATCCCATCTTAAAGTAGCAACTTGTTTGAAATCAGTTTGTCCACTTTTTACAACTAATTTACCAGAATCTATATAAGGTTTTAATATTGACATAGCTCCATCGAAGAAGTAGTTAGCATTGTTATCGTCTGGTGATCCTCCAAATAACTCAATATTGAATGGACCCTTTCCTTCCTTTAAGCCTAGTGCTTTTTCAATATACTGTCCTTCTAGAACCCCTACTTTGAAATTATCAAATGTTATATAATAATCTACATATGCACTTTTCTTTATTAAACGGTCATATGATATTACTGGAATTTTAGCATCATGAGCTTTTTGTAAAACGTCTGTTAATGCTTCACCATCGATTGAAGCTATAACTAGTAGGTTAACCCCTTTTGTAATCATGTTTTCAATCTGAGCTACCTGATTTTCTACTACGTCCTCACCATATTGTAAATCAGTCTTATAGCCTAATTTCTCAAAGCCTTTAACAACATTGTTACCATCATCGATCCATCTTTGTGATGATTTTGTAGGCATTGAAATACCTATTGTTTTGCCAGAACCACCACTTGTTGCTTTGCTTTCTTCTGACTTACTTGCTGATGATCCACATGCTGTTAAACCAAATGCCATAGTACCTGCAATTAAAAGCGATAAGATTTTCTTCATTTTCATATCTGTTCCCCCTTAATAATTTTAATTTTTTATATTTGTATTCACTAAACTTTTACTTACTATAATTGCGTCTTTATTGAAAACTCTAGTGAAGACAGTAAACGTTTTATGAAAGCTTACAGTTTTGTTTTTGTTCGATTATTTTTGACTGCTTTCGTTTACAATCATATTCTATCACAGCCGTAATATCTTTGCAATTGTTTTCATAAAACTTTTTTAGTTTTTTTAATAGAACATATAACTAGAATTTCATACTATTTCTACTTAACCTTAAACTTGTTTATTGCTTCCAAGAGAACCTTTACATTACAATTCAATTCTTCTGCAAAAGCAGATATCCTTTCGATGCTTGCTAGCTGTTCTTCTGTTGATACAGTTACTTCTTGAACTGAAGCGGCGGTCTGCTCAGATATATTGTATATATTTTTAATTGTATTAGACGTATCACTCTTTGCAGCCTCTATATCACTTATATTTGACATAATACTTGAAACAAAATTCACTAAGGTATTCATTGAATTTGCTATATTTTCAAACAAACTCAAGGTTGAAGCTACTGCTTGATTTTGAGACAATACTATATTATCTGTGATTCTTACTTTTTCAACGGTCATAGATGTATTTTCTTGGATCTCTTTAATAATTTTATCTATTTCTCTAGTTTCCTTCATTGTTTCTTCTGCAAGCTTCTTTATCTCATTAGCAACAACAGCAAATCCCACTCCAGCTCCTCCAGCCCTTGCAGCTTCAATTGCTGCATTAAGTGCAAGAAGATTAGTTTGATCTGATATACCATGGATTATCTTTACAATATTCCCTATAGACTGTGAACTTTTTTCAAGATTGCTCACATCTTGTAATATAATTTTAGTTATATGTGATGTTTCATTAGATTTTTTATCAAGATCATTCACTGTTTTCAATCCTAATTTTGCAAGCTCCATAGTATCAGATGATAATTTTTCTATACTTTTTGTTGTTTTGTCTGCCTCAGCTACTTTTATAGCTAATTCATCCATCTTTTTTACGCCTTCTTCTACATCTCGAGCCTGTGCGTATGCTCCTAGGGAAATCCCCTGAACTGCCTCAGCTATATCTTGTATTGCACTAGAAGCCTCTAATGTAATCGCAGCCATGGTTTCAGTGGATTCTTCAACCTTTTTAGAGATATTAGTTGTATTTCCTATAAGATTCTTCATATTACTAATCATGTCTGCAATACTATTCGTAAGCACTGCAAATTCATCTTTCCTTTTAGATTTAAAAGATACGGTAAGATCTCCCTGTGCAGCATAATTAGTTGCAGTTACCAATCTATTTATAACTCTTCCTATATCTGTGGCTACAAATAATCCTATTCCTATAGAAATAATAACACCTAAAAATATCAATATTAAAGTTAATACTGCTATTTCATTTGCAGTCATCAATAGATTGGTCTCTGGAATAAGACTTACTAACATTATGCCAGTTTGTCCTACTTTACTGTATATCATAAGATTATTCTTACCATTAAAAGACACAGTTTGAGTTCCTTGTTTCTCTTTACTTCTTAAGGCTTCTGAATAAAATGGTAAATTATTTATAGTATCCGATGTATTTTCAGATTTATTTGTCTTACTATCTATTTTCAATCCTATATCTCTTCCATCGGGCATAATCATGTGAACTTGTGAATTAGCACCAAAATTTATGCTTTTTAATGTTTCAATTATAGGCTCTAGTTTTAAATCTATTATCATAAGTTGATTTGTTCTATCCAAGTTTATATTGTCTATATTGGTCACAAAGGAAATATAAGAACCACTTTTAAGTGTATCAGAGTATTTAAGAACTGGATCACCTAAAGCATCAAGCTCAGAATGACGGCCGATCCATGCTGATTTTTTCTTTGATTCCTCAAATTTTTTATACCATTGTCCATTCTTAATATTATCTAATGATAAATCTGACTCACTTCCACTATAGGATGATGGTGTGCTGATTGAAGCACCTGGCTGAGCTGCAATGAGAATTGCACCAATATTATTATCAGTAGACAAATAGGTATTCATCATTTTAACAACCTGTGTACGCTTGGTAACAACATCTGGATCCATAGATGCTGGATTGTTACTTGAGTATAAATCCATTACTTGTGTGTTTGAATACATTTGTTTTGCAGTACTGATTGTTCTTAAGAACATCATATCTAAATATTTATTGGTTTGTCCTATTGTTTGTATAGAGGCACTAATGGTATTGTTTTTTACAATATTTCTTGATTTGTAGTAGGATATACTTCCTAACAGAATTATAGGAATTGTCATTACAAGAAATGACATTGTCAATTTAAATCCTATACTTTTCAACTTAGTATTTATGCTAGTTTTACCTAAGTTATCTTTTTTCCGCTTAAATACTTTATCCCATATATTTCGAATACTATACCTTTTAGACATAATCTAATCCCTCCTCTTTTTTAATAGAAAACTTGATCATTTACCACATTCTAATGCTTTCATTTTGTTTCGAATATAATCATATATTATTATATTCGAAACAAAAATTCAACATGTAAACCATATCATAGTTATTTAATTGAATGTTTTTTTGAAGTATTTTATTCTTTTCTCTGTTATCCATATAGTTGTAATATTATTTTTATTAATGTATAATTGAGTTTACAAACGATCAATTAATTTTTTTAAAGGCATAGGTGGATTTTATGTTTGCTGTAGAGCGAATTAGATTAATTAAAGAACTTTTAACAGACAAAAAACATATTGATGTTTCAACCCTCAGTTCCCTTCTCAATGTTTCCGAGGTTACTATTAGAAGAGATCTTGAAAAACTAGAGAATCAGGGCTTTCTTACAAGGACCCATGGTGGTGCTGTTATTAATGATACGTCAGTTTATGAAGATATACCTTATGATAGTAATGCAGAAGAAGATCCTTTACTTCAATATAGAAGTGAAATAAGTGATATTGCTGTACAATTAATCGAGGATAATGATGTAATACTACTAAGTCCAGGACCTACAAATTTGCAAATTGCCAAAAAACTTTCGTCTAAAAGGAATGTAACAATTCTTACTAACGATCTTAACATTGCAGGAGAACTTTCAAGCAATGCTGGCAACAAAGTAATTCTACCTGGTGGAGACTTAGATCCTGTTACTCTAAATTTGTCTGGTAAACTAACAGAAGAAAATATAAGAAACTTCTATGTTAATCAAGCTTTTATCGAAGTGGATGGAGTTAGCTTAGCTAGGGGATACACCCTGCAAGATATCAACAAGACTTCTGTTGTAAAAGAGATGCTTAATATTTCTCATCAGAAGATTATTGTATGTCCATATAAAGCTTTTGATTTTATAGCTTTTTCTCAATTAGCCCCAATTTCTATCGCTAATAAAGTAATAACAAATCCACAAATATCTGATAACTATAAAAATTATTTTTTTGAAAATAACATCCAGCTTTTTACTGCTTTTAATACTTATGAGGGTGGTATATAGATGAGTAATGCTCTATTAAAAATTAAAGGTGTAAGCAAAAAACTTTCCGAAAACTTTTCCCTTAAAAATATAGATTTAGATTTAAATGAAGGTGAAGTTCATGCAATCGTTGGTGAAAACGGTTCAGGCAAGTCCAGTATAATGAATATTCTATCTGGACTTCATATAAAAGATAGCGGAAACATTTATATAGATGATGAACTGGTTAACATAAATTCTCCTTTAGATGCTAAAAAGCTTGGTATTACAATGATTCATCAAGAATCTTCACTTTTCGAACATATCAGCATTGCTGAAAATATATTTATAGATAATAACCCTTACTTAAGTAAGAAACTTAAACTAATAGATTTTAGAAAAATATATAGTGATTGTGATACGTTACTTAATAAGTTTGGTCTTAATGTAAGCAGTAAGACTATCGTAAAGCATCTTAGCCCCGCGCAAAAACAAATAGTTGAAATTGCAAAGGCTTACGTTTCCCATGCCAGAATAATTATTATGGATGAACCAACTTCCTCTTTAGGTGAAAACGAAACCTCAATACTATTGGATATTATAAAAGAGTTAAAAAAGCACTACATTTCAATATTCTATATAACTCACAAACTAGAAGAAATAAATAAAATATGTGATAGAGTTTCTACTATGAGAGAAGGAAAAATAACAGGAACTCAATCTATAGAAAATATAAGTATAAATGATATATTCAATATGATAATTGGTTTTGATTCAAATGAGAGATATCCTAAAATAAATTTTAAATTAGGAAACGAGGTTCTAAGGATATCCGACCTAAATTCTGGAGATTTTTTAAAGCAGATAAATCTTTCACTTAGAAAAAAAGAAATCTTAGGAATAACAGGACTGATCGGTTCCGGCGGTACAAAAATAGCGGAATCAATATTCGGAATTAACAAGATCGATTCTGGCAAAATTGTGATTAATGGTATTTATAACCAAATTAATTCACCTTCTGACGCTATTAAGGCCGGTATTGCATATGTAACAGAAGATAGAATTATAAAAGGCCTATTTCCACATCTTAAAGTGTATGAAAATATTTCCGCTGCAAGCATGTATAGAATAAAACATGGATTTATGATAAATGAAAAGTACGAAAAAGAGATAGCTAGATCTTACATGCATAAGCTTGGAATTAAGTCACATAACGTAAATTCTGAAATTTCTCATCTAAGTGGAGGTAGTCAACAAAAAGTGGTACTTGCAAAGTGGATTATGTCAAAGTCAAAAATATTTATTTTTGACGAACCTACCAAAGGTATAGATATAGCATCAAAAGTTGACGTCTATAATCTAATGAATGAACTTTTGCAAAAGGGAGCAGCCATAATACTAATATCCTCGGACCTACATGAGCTTATGGGCATGTGTGATAGAATAGCGGTGCTATCTAAAGGAAGAATTATAGATATCTTATCAAAACAGAACTTTTCTACAGAAAAAATACTTGAGCTTGAAACTCAATAGTATCTATGAAGTGGAAACTTGAATCAGATAGAGTTTAAAACTCCACCTGATTCTTAGTTGAGCGAATCCAGGGACGTAGCCGCTCGCAACGTACACTTTGAAGAAGATGGGAGTATTAGAGCGGGTAGTCATCGGATAAAAAGTAAAATTTACATAATGAACAAAACTAGGCTTTACATATAAATTTTCAAACTGATAAATTTATATGTAAAGCTATTTTAGGTTTATATTTTCTCCAATCATCTATCAAATGCTCCTACAGGAGTTTCTAACTATTAGCTCAGGTTTATATACATAGTTGTTTTTATCAACTTTTCTCTCAATTACATCCAGTAACATCCTTACTGCTTTTCTTCCCATATCTATCTTAGGATGTTTTATAGTAGTTAACTTAGTCTCCGTTGCAATAGCAAGACTTGAATCGTCATAGCCTATAATTGATATATCTTCAGGCACTCTAAGATTGCAATCTCTCACTGCTTGAATTACCTGAAATGCTATTTTATCATTATAGCAAAAGAATGCAGTAGGTTTATCATTTCTAGCCAGAACATTACTTGTAAATTCATAGGCATAAGAATTTAACTCTTTAGTTGTATAATTACCAATAAAATCATAATTAATATCAACATTAAATTCATTTAATGCTTTAATATATCCAAGGCGTCTATTTACTCCTTGCATATCATCACTCTTGAAAATGCCACATATTTTTCTATGACCTAATTGCAGTAAATACTTAGTAGCAATATATCCTCCCTCTAAATCATCCATTGTTAGGTATGAACAATCCAATTCATCATACTTAGCATGAAACATAACGTAAGGAATATTATTTTTATCCAATTCTCTAAAATAATTAATATTTACATTTTCTAAGGCACTCAAGGTAGGTTCTATTATAACACCATCAAAGTCTCCATCAACGATTTTTCTAAGACATTCTGCTTCTTTATTCTTATCATTATTAGTATTAAAAAGAGATAAAGTATGTCCGAATGAACTTAAGACATCTTCTACACCGCTTATAATTCCTGGAAAAATATAGTCAGATATATAAGTTGTAACTATAGCTATTTTCCGACTTGTTTTCTTTTCTATACTATAGCAGCAGAACGTCCCCTTGCCTTGTTCTCTTTTTATAAAACCATTATTTTCTAAATTATCTAATGCCTTTCTTACCGTGTGTCTACTTACATTAAATGCTTGTACTATTTCATTTTCAGTAGGAATCTGTTCCATGTATTTTATAGCACCTGAGTATATTTTCTTAATAAAATGCTGTTCTATCATTGAATATTTTGTAGTCGAACTATTTTCCATAATTTTTTTGGTTCTCCCTTCAATTGTACGTACAATCAATAGTTTTATTTTACTATCTGCAACAACTTTAATCAATAAAATATATAAACATAGTACATATTTATATATTTTTAATATTGACTGTACTGTAAATATTTTGAAGAAGGTTGTTCTAAAAGCATTTTTAGAACAACCTTCTTTAAAACTACATATACTGAAAGTTAACGAAAGCGATAGCCCCATGCAACTTCATTCCATCTAAGTTCATTACGGAACTTAAGTGGGTCAGTATCTTTATTTATAACTACACATTCAATGCCTGCAGCTTCTGCATAATCAACTAACTGCTGAGCAGTTACATCATATGAGTAAGAAGTATGATGAGCACCACCAGCCATAATCCAAGCTTCTGCAGCTACAGCAAGTGAAGGTTGTGGTCTCCAAAGTACACTTGCAACTGGCAGATTTGGCATCTTATTTTCAACCTTTACAGCATCAACTTCGTTAACTATTAGACGGAAACGATTTCCCATATCTATTAAGGAAGCACAAACTGCTGGACCCTCTTTAGCTTCAAATAGTAAACGTGCTGGCGCCTCTTTTCCTCCAATACCAAGTGGTTTTACATCAATTTTAGGACGGCTAGATGCAATTGAAGGACATATCTCAAGCATATGTGCACCTAATATCAGTTCTTTTCCAGCTTCTAAGTGGTAAGTATAGTCTTCCATAAGGGATGTACCACCAGTAAGCCCATCTCCCATAATCTTCATTACACGTACTAGTGCAGCAGTTTTCCAATCTCCCTCAGCTCCAAAACCGTATCCTTGAGCCATTAAACGTTGAGCTGCAAGTCCTGGAAGTTGTTTTATTCCATTCAAGTGTTGGAAGTTTGTAGTAAACGCAGTGTATCCACCTTTTTCAAATAACGCTTTCATTCCAAGCTCAATTCTTCCTTGTTCACGGATTGAATTACGGAAAGCACCAGCTTTACGTCCTTCTTCTGGAATTTCGTATAATTGATCATATTCATCCATAAGAGCATTTAGATCTGATTCAGATACAGCATCTACGTATTCTACAAGATCGCCTATTCCATAAGCATCAACATACCAACCTAATTTAATTTGAGCTTCAACTTTATCGCCTTCAGTTACAGCAACGTCACGCATGTTGTCCCCTATTCTTGCAACTTTAAGCTGACGTCCTTCCTGGTATCCTACTGCAACACGCATCCATGACCCAATGTTTTCTACCACTTCAGGGTTCTGCCAGTATCCTACAACTATCTTACGATTTAGGCCCATTCTAGCACCAATAAATCCATGTTCACGGTCACCATGAGCTGATTGGTTAAGGTTCATGAAATCCATATCTATGCTATTCCATGGAATTTCTCTGTTATATTGAGTGTGTAAGTGAAGGTATGGTTTAGTTAATGCTGATAATCCCGCAATCCACATTTTTGAAGGTGAGAAAGTATGCATCCAAGTGATTATACCAGCACAAGAATCGTCTGAACTAGCATCTACACATATTTTACGGATAGACTCTGGAGTCGTTACAACTGGTTTGAAAACTATCTCATATGGAAGCTTTCCAGTTTTGTTTAATCCATCTACCATATCTTGTGAATCTCTATCTACTTGTCTCAATACCTCTTCACCATATAAATGCTGACTTCCAGTAATAAACCAAAATACTGATTTTTTAACTTGTAACATAATTAATCCTCCTGTAACCTTAAATATTTGATAAGTGTTATTCGAACTTTTATTTCTTAATTTCTAATACTTGCTTTACACTATTTACAACATCATTACTAGTCAAGTTATATTTTTCAAACAACTGTGCAGGTTTTCCTGATTGTCCAAAAGTATCATTAACTCCAACTATTCTCATTGGTACCGGATATTTTTCTACAACTACTTCAGCAACTATACTTCCAAGCCCACCCATAACGTTGTGTTCATCTACAGTTACTATAGCTCCGGTTTCTTGAGCTGCTTTAATTATTATATCCTTATCTACAGGTTTTAATGTGTGAAGGTTTATTACTCTAGCGCTTATATTCTCTTTTTCTAAAGTTTCAGCAGCTTTAAGCGCTTCGAATACCATTATTCCTGTAGAAATTATAGTTACGTCCTTACCCTCTCTCAAGGTTACTCCTTTTCCAAGCTCGAACTTGTATGTGCTTTCATCATTTATTACTGGTACACCCATTCTACCTAATCTTACATAGAATGGTCCATCTGTCTGTATAGCCACTTCTATTGCCGCCTTAGTTTCTACTGCGTCAACAGGGCTCAATATAGTAATATTAGGTATAGTTCTCATAATTCCTATATCTTCTAAACACTGATGCGTTGCCCCATCTTCACCAACAGATAATCCTGCATGAGTAGCACATATTTTTACATTTAAATTAGGGTAACATACTGAATTTCTTACTTGTTCAAAAGCTCTTCCTGCTGCAAACATAGCAAAGGAACTAGCGAAAACTACATCTCCGCAGGCAGCCATTCCAGCTGCAGTAGATATCATGTTTGACTCCGCAATTCCTGCATCAAAAAACCTTTCCGGAAACGCTTTTTTAAAGATTCCAGTTTTTGTTGCTTCTGCTAAATCAGCATCAAAAACAAAGAATTCATATTTATTCCCTAGTTCTGCTAAAGCCTTACCGTAAGCCTCTCTTGTTGCTATTATCTCTGACATTTAAAGCACCTCCAATTTAGAAATCAACTCATCTAATTCTCTAATAGCTTGATTATACTGTTCTTCATTAGGTGCTGAACCATGCCACTTAGCTTGATTTTCCATGAAGGATACATTTTTCCCCTTCGTTGTCTTACATATTATAGCGGTAGGCTTTTCTTTTATTTCTTTTGCGTTTTTTATAGCTGAATCTATTTCATCATAGTTATGTCCATCTATCTTTATAACATTCCACCCAAAGGCTTCAAATTTTTTATCAATCGGTTCTGAATTCATAACTTCACAGGTAGGTCCATCAATCTGGAGTCCGTTAACATCAACAAATGCAATAAGATTGTCTAATTTGTAATGCGCAGAAAACATAGCAGCTTCCCAAATTTGCCCCTCTGCTATTTCACCATCTCCTAAAGCAGCATAAACTGTATAGTTCTTATTGTGTACTTTTCCTGAAAGTGCCATGCCGCTAGCAGCAGATAAACCTTGCCCTAATGATCCTGAGGACATATCTACTCCCTTAATATACTTCATATCTGGATGTCCCTGTAAAACACTATCAATACTTCTAAAGCCTTTTAAATCCTCAACTGGGAAAAAACCTCTTTCTGCTAAAACTGCATATAGGGCTGGAGAACAATGCCCTTTAGATAATACAAATCTATCTCTATCTTCCCATTTACTATTATTTATATCTATATTCATGTTGTTAAAATACAATACTGTCAGCACATCTGCTATAGAAAGCGAACCTCCTGGATGTCCAGATTTAGCCCTGTATACCTGCTCTACTATATCTTTTCTTACCTTAATAGCTATTATAGCCAATTCTTTTTCTTTACTTTTATCCATTTGTATCCTCCTAACAGTTATACTCTTTTAGTTATTACTTTTTAGGCACACTTTCCCAATCCTTTAAAAACTTCTCTATGCCTATATCTGTTAAAGGATGTTTTGCCATTTGAACAATTACATTATAAGGAATTGTTGAAATATCGGCTCCTAATTGAGCAGCTTCGATTACATGTAGAGGATTTCTTACGCTAGCACAAATAATTTCTGTTGGTATATTATAAGCCTTAAATATAGTTGATATTTCTTTTATTAATGTCATTCCTACTGATCCAATATCATCTAATCTTCCTAAAAATGGACTTACATAAGTTGCTCCTGCTCTTGCTGCAAGTAAAGCTTGTGTTGAAGAGAATATTAGTGTAACATTTGTTTTTATTCCTTCAGCAGTAAGAACTTTTACAGCCTTTAATCCCTCTATTGTCATAGGAATTTTTATAACAATGTTTTTGTGTATCTTTACTAATTCTCTTGCTTCAGCAACCATTCCATCTTTCTCTAAGCTTATTACTTCTGCACTTATAGGTCCATCTACTATAGTAGTAATTTCTTTAACAACTTCAACAAAATCTCTACCTTCTTTTGCAATTAAAGATGGGTTAGTCGTAACACCACATATAACTCCCATGTCATTGGCCTTTTTTATATCCTCTACATTAGCTGTATCAATAAATATTTTCATCTTTGTTAACCCCCTAATGATATTTTATAATGATGGTTTACAGTGTTCTGCAAACAACCTTTCAGTTATCTTATTTTAGTGATATTATTGTCCGTAGTAAGCATTTTTTCCATGCTTTCTTAGGAAATGCTTATCTAGAAGTACTTTATCCATCGGTTCTCTATTCCCTTTTAAATTAATAGTATTAAACGCCATCTTAGCAACCTGCTCCATTACTACCGCATGATAAACAGCATCCTCCGGACTTGTCCCCCAGCTAAATGGTCCATGTTCGTTTACTACTACACCTGAAACAAATAATGGATCAACATCTTTGAAGGTTTCAACTATTACGTTGCCAGTTTCCTTTTCATATTGACCATTTATTTCTTCAGCAGTCATAGGTCTTGTACAAGGTATTTCACCGTAGAAATAGTCTGCATGAGTTGTTCCAAAGGCCGGAATACTTAAGCCTGCCTGTGCGAAACTAGTAGCCCATTCTGAATGAGTATGAACAACTCCCCCTATTTCTTTGAAGGCATTATAAAGTACAACATGAGTAGGTGTATCTGATGAAGGTTTTAATTTTCCTTCTACTACATTTCCTTTAAGATCTACAACAACCATATCTTCTGCCTTGAGCTTATCATAATCTACACCACTTGGTTTTATAACTATAAGACCTTTTTCTCTATCAATACCACTTACATTTCCCCAAGTGTATATAACAAGGTTTTTTTCAACTAATTCTAAATTTGCCTCAAGCACCTTTTGTTTTAAATCTTCTAACACTTTTTAACCTCCTTACTTTTGCCTGCTTAGCCCTAGAGTTCTATAACAAAAATATTAACCCCTCTTAGACTTATTTTTATAATCGTTTTCATCATTAATAAAAAATTTTACTTCCACAATATAATTTCTGCAAATAAATGTATGCACTTAATCAAAATTTGTACGTACATTTCATATGTTTATAATATCATCTTAGATTAAATTAATCAATACAAATAAACAAAATATTTCATCATTTATTTAATAATTTTTATATATCTAAAGGAATAGGAAAAATTTTACACTTTATTACATTGGTATTAGTTTTATAACTCACTGTTGTATAAATGTATAAAAATACTGATACTACTAGTGCAAGAATTAGACCTATTTTAAGCAGGTTTTTTTTGAAAAATGTCATTTTCATGTACCTTTGAAACTCCTTCATTGAATTTTTCACAATTGAAGCAAGATCTTAATTCAGATGGGGATTCTTTTACCCCATCTGAATTTTAGAGCTGCGAATGCATGGCTTACTTGGCGTTGAACTCCCACTTAAGCAGAGAACCAAAATCTATGATTTTGTGTGAATCACTTACTCCTCTGACGTTAGGAAGAGGAGTTTAATATAAAGTGGGAGACTTACGCCAAGTTAGTCAGGTTAAACATATATATATTTTAATCTTAGATTGTTACAGTTTAGTTACAGCTTAATTACAGTTTTATAACTTTATCTGATAAGTACTTAGATGTAATATCTCTTTGATCTTGTCTTAGCTTTCATCTAATTCAATCTTCAATTGATGAGGTGTAGACTTGAATCAGATTGGAGTATTAGAACAGGTAGTCATCGGATAAAGTGCTTCTGCCACACTTTTGCCTTAGTTCTGTAATATAAATGTAATACTGGGTTTTTATAATAATAAACATACGAAAACATGATATTTAAATATCAAGGAGGAATAGAAATATGAAAAAAATACTAACTCTCGTAACTACTTCAGTAATTTTAATGTCTCTTTTCACAGGTTGTGGCAGTCAAAATAATAGTACAAGCACCCAAGCTAGTACTACTACTACTACTCAAAGCAGCAGTTCTACTACAAGCAATCAAAATAAAAAAATGCCTGATCTTGCTGGGGAAGTTACAGCGATTAGCGGTAGTGAGGTTACATTAAAACTTATTGAACTTCCAGCTATGAATTCAGACAAAAATAGTAAATCACAGGATGGACAAAGCACCAACTCAAGCGCAAGTACTTCAACTCAAAGTACACAGCAAGCTGATCAAAAAACTACTGGAAATGCCCCTAGTGATCAAAGTGGACAAAAACCTAGCGGACAACCTGGTGAAAGACCTAAAATGGAAGTCAAATACACTGGAGAAACTAAAACTATAAAAATTTCTGATGGGGTTTCTATCACTACATTTAACAAAGGTGAAAATGGTGGAACTGAAAAAACTATAACTGTAAAAGACATAAAAGTAGGAGATAGATTAGATATTTCCTATTCAGATAGTAATAAAACTACTATATCTAAAGTTAGTGTTAGAGCAGCACAACAATCTCAGGCTCAGACTCAAAGCCAAAATTAAATAATATGAAACAAAGCCTATATCTTATTTTACATAGTAATTTAAGATATAGGCTTAATTTAATTCTTCTATTCTTTAATTTATTTTCTTTTACAAAAGCTTTCTGTATAGTGTGCCCTCATTAACTATTTAAGATTATATACAGCTGCTCTTTCAATCGCAAGTCCCTTAGTATAACGGTTCATAAATTCATCAAAGCCTGCCACGTCCTTAGAGTCTGGTTCAACTTTTGTACCAACTTGACCTGCAAATATTTTATGTGTTAAATAATCATCTAATGTCTCATTTTCAGCTTTGTTAAGCATATATGAGGCAAGTAATGCCATTCCCCATGCTCCACCTTCTCCGGCAGTTTCCATAACAGAAACAGGAGCATCTATAGCTGCAGCCATAATCTTTTGTCCTACACCTTTAGTCTTAAATAGTCCACCATGACCTAACATTTCATCAACCTTAACGCCTTCTTCTTTAAGAAGAATATCTAAACCAGTTTTTAGTGCACCTAAGGATGTAAATAAATGTACACGCATAAAGTTAGCTAAATTAAATTTACTTTCCGGTGTACGCACAAATAATGGACGTCCTTCTTCAAAACCAGTTATATGTTCACCTGAAAAATAGTTATAGGCTAGTAATCCGCCGCAGTCTGCATCTCCTTCAAGAGCCTTGTTATATAAAGTTGCAAATAACTTATCCATGTCAACTTCCATTCCCATTGACTCGGCAAATTCTCTAAATACGCCAACCCATGCATTAAGGTCCGATGTACAGTTATTACAGTGAACCATAGCTACTAAGTTACCGGTAGGTGTTGTAACTAAGTCGATTTCCTCATATGCTTTTGCCAAATCCTTTTCAAGCACAACCATTGCAAAAACAGATGTTCCAGCTGACACATTACCAGTACGCTTAGCAATACTATTTGTTGCAACCATACCTGTTCCTGCGTCACCTTCTGGAGGACAAAGTGGAATACCCGGTTTCAATTGTCCTGTAACATCTAGAAGCTTTGCTCCTTCTTCAGTAAGAACTCCAGCACTTTCACCAGCTACTAAAGACTTTGGCATGATATCTTCAAGCTTCCATGGAAGGTTTTTAGGAGCAATTAATTCATTGAACTGATTAATCATAGTTTTATTATAGTCTTTTGTGTCTATATCAATAGGAAACATTCCTGATGCTTCACCAACACCTAAAACTTTTTCACCTGTTAATTTCCAATGTACATATCCTTCTAATGTTGTTTGGAATGCGATATCTGATACATGTTCTTCGCCATTTAAAATAGCCTGATAAAGATGAGCTATACTCCATCTTTGAGGAATATGGTAGTTAAATAGCTTAGTCAATTCTTCTGAAGCCTTTTCAGTAATAGTGTTACGCCATGTACGGAATGGTACTAGAAGTTCTCCCTCTTTGTTGAAAACCATATAACCATGCATCATAGCACTAAAACCGATTGCACCAATAGTTGTAAGGGCTACTCCATATTTTTCTTTTACGTCACTGGCCATCTTCTGATAACTATCCTGTATACCCTTCCAAACATCCTCTAAGCTGTAGGTCCAGATATTGTTAATATAGCTATTTTCCCATTCATGGCTGCCGGAAGCGATAGGTGTATTGTCTTCACCAATTAGAACTGCTTTAATTCGGGTTGAACCAAGTTCAATACCAAGCACTGTTTTTCCGTTGATAATGGAATTTTTCATATCATTCATTGCAACACTCATTTTTAATCCTCCATAAAATATCCACAATATTAATATTTATATTTATATTATGTGAATTGATAACTTTTTTAAAACACTTACAAACGTTTTCTTAGCAGATATGTGTTTAGCCCCCAACATATAATGTACGTACAATGTGTTATGGAGCTTTTTCCAATATTTCTGTTACTATTGTTATATTTATATGAATTTATTGCTTGTCCTTTCATAGTTAAACAAGTACTTCAAATATTATCTCTTTATAATAAAATAACATTCATACAAACTAAAAATTTGTACGTACAATTTACATTATCATTTTACTATTAAAACAACAATTAATCAATATGATTTTAGTTAAAATTTAAAACCTTCAGTTATTATAACCAGATGAAAGCTATTCTTTGTTTTCAAATGTAGCTTTAGCTTTTCGACTCATAAAAAAATATGCCTCCCTTGAAATAAACAGTTTTTTATTTTAACTGTCTACCGCAAGGGGGAGCATATCACCAATTTATTCAGATTACACCTTTTATATTTTCATCTTATATACCCGCTATTATGCTTCTTAGCTCTTTTCAATCTCCAGTTCTATTCTAGTAGGTAAATAAAGTGAAATTAATTTTTCATAGATACCTCCACCTAAAATAGCTCCTACAATAGGTGCAAATATTGGTACAATAAGTCCATAGTTATCAGGTCCAAAAGCACTTGTTCCCCATCCTGCTAACACACATAATAATCTTGGTCCAAAATCACGAGCTGGATTCATGGCAAAACCAGTTAAAGGCCCAAAGGAAACCCCTAATAATGCTACCACTAACCCTATAGCTAAAGCTGGCATGCCCGCCTTAGGACAACTGCTATTATTTCCATCAGTCACTGCAAAAATAACTAATACTAAAATAGCTGTTATAAATACTTCTACCATAAAAGCATTAGTCATTGATAATCCTGCTCTAGGAAATGTGCTGAATATTCCTGCTGAGCTCCAGCCAGCTTGTGATGCTCTAATAATATTTTTGCTACTTTCAAATTGTTTTATAGCACTACCATATAATCCATAAACTATTGCCGCTGCTGCAAAAGCTCCTAAAAATTGTGAAACAATATAAGGAATTACTTTCTTCTTATCAAAACCCTTCCATACTGCTAGAGCTATTGTAACCGCCGGATTTATATGAGCTCCAGAAGTAGCTCCAACAACAAATATAGCTATTGTTATAGCTAATCCCCAACATATAGATAATCCCCAAAATGTAACATCTGCCCCTACTGCAACTAGAGATGCTACTACTCCAATTCCAATAAATAATAAAATAAATGTACCCATGAATTCAGCCAAACACTCACCAAATAAGTTATTTTTCATATTATTATTCTCCTCCTGATCATTAACAATTTTATTACCTTATGAAAACAATCTCATTCACCATAAATCTCTTGAAATAATTGCGTTAACTCTTCTTTACTAGGCTTTATTGGATTAGTAGCTGTACACTTGTCATTTAAAGCATCATTTACCATACTTTCTAGCTTATTTAGAAAATCATTTTTATCTATATTTACTTCTTTTAAGTTCATAGGAATATTAGTTGTCTTCATTAATATTTTTATTGCAACAATAATGCTTTTTACTCCCTCACTTATCGAAGAACAAGGCAAACCTAAAATCTTAGACAACTTGGCATATCTTTTTCCTGCTTCTGTTTCTTCTCCTGATTCTAAGTTAGCATTATACTTAATAACATAAGGTAACAAAATCGAATTTGCTCTGCCATGAGGTATATGAAAATTACCTCCTAACGTATGTGCAATGCTATGATTAATTCCTAGAGACGCATTTGTAAATGCCATACCAGCCATACAAGAAGCATTATGTAGTTTTTCCCTAGCTTCTAAGTCTTCTCCATTTTCATAGGCTTTTATCAGATATTCAAATACTATTTTAATTGCTTTTTCAGCAAGAGCATCTGTATAATCTGAGTTATTTGTAGAAACATAAGCCTCAATAGCATGAGTTAAAACATCCATTGCAGTATCTGCTGTTATTTGTGGAGGTACTGTTTTAACAAAATCCGCATCTATTATAGCTATATCTGGAATTATCTTATCATCAACCAATGGAAACTTTGTTGTTCCCATTGTAATTACTGAAAATGAAGTAACCTCAGATCCAGTACCACTAGTAGTTGGAATCGCTATAAATAATGGTTTTTTGTATTCATCTCCACTAGCATTTAAAATTTTAACAGTAAAGAGTATAATGCTTTTTGTAGCATCAATTGATGAACCACCACCTAATGCAATTATTACATCCGGTTTAAAGGTTCTCATTTTATTTACTCCTGCAGCAACAGTTTGGACTGTTGGATCAGGTTTTATCTCTGAAAAAATCTCATATTCCACCTTATTAGCTTTGAAGATATTAGTTATTTTATCTGCAGCACCTGACTTAATCATAAATGGGTCTGTAACTATACACACTCTTTTATTCTTTATATTTTTCAAATATTCTATCGATCCTGTATCAAAACAAATTGTAGGTTTAATGCTAAATGTATTCATATTATCCCTTCTTTTACGTTTATAATATCTATTACTTAGTAGCAGCGGTATCAATACAAACAATAGCCGCTGCAATACCAAAATTACTAGTACTTTTAAGTATGTTAAAAGGCTAAAGCAAGCTCTGAAGTAATTCCTTACTTGGAGCAGCTATTATAGCCTTGTTTACTAACATTCCACTTTCAAGAGCTGTATTTGCTCCTACTGTTACAGCATTATTAACTGAACTTATGTCACCAGTAAGAGTTATGAAGGCTTTTCCTCCAATTCCAACTCCCAATCTAACTTCTATTAATTCTACATTTGCTGATTTAGCCGCTGCATCAGCAGCAATAATAGCAGATGCAATACTAAAGAATTCCAATACCCCTAAATCTCTTAACTTTTCAACATTACTAGCTGCATTAATCGCAGGTATTACCTGTGGATGAACGTTAGGCACTAATAACTTATTAACTACAGCTTCTCGTCCAGCAGCTTCACCATGGCTAATTGCCGCCTGTACAGCACCTACATTACCTGTAACTAAAATAATGTATTTGCCTGGACAAACAGTTTTAGCTAAAAGTAACTCTACTTCTGCAGACTTAATCATTTCATCTGCAACTTGAATTCCCCTAGCAATACTATTTAATTCTATCAATCCTATAGTTCTTATCATTTTATCACCTCGGCTTGGATAGCTTTTATAGCTATACTATCGCTTATTTCAGAGACTACTCCAGCAATACTTGCATGAACATTTGCTCCCATTTTACCCTCTTCAACTCTGCCTATAAGCTGTCCTTTTTCCACAGTATCTCCAACATTAACAACAGCAGCTGTTGCTGTTCCTATTCCCTGTCTTAAAGGAATCTTTACTTCAATAGGATTTATTTCTTCACCTTCCTGCAGTCTTTGTCTTTTATATCCACTAAGCTGCAATCTAGCTACCAATCTTTCTGTAGGTACTTTTCTATAGTCTCTTAATATATTGCCTGTAAATGTGTTTGTAGTGTTTTCCCACTTTACTCCACTTTCTCTTAATTTACCTTTTACATAGACATTGATACGCTTAGGCGATAATCTCATAGGACACGCGTACATTTCACATACTCCACACTCACAACATATTATTGCCTGCTTTAAAACATCCTTATTATCTTCATTTAATGCAACACTTCTCATGATTTTATGAGGATTTATTGGATGTCCAATTAGGTTTCTAGGACACATGTCTGTACAGAAATGACATTGTATGCAAGCAGACTTAGCTTGGTTCTTCATATGGTCAATAGTCATTTTTTCCCTTTCAGCTAAATAGTGATCTGCAGGTAGTACTATAATGGCACCATCAGTCTTTGTAATAACTCTACTCTCGATCTGATCCTTTGACATTCTTTTTCCCATCATAGGCCCCCCCATTATTATGGCATAATCTCTAGTAATTACTCCGCCGCACTTTTCTAAAATTTCTTTAACTGTTGTACCTATAGGCACTTTGACAATGGAAGGTTTAGATACTTCACCTATAACCGTAACAAATTTATATGTCACAGGTTTATCCTGCATAGCTTCATATATATTAAATACAGTACCAGAATTTGAAACCACAGCACCAACATTCAAAGGAATTCCTGCTGGTGGTATTGTTCTTCCTGTTACTTCATAAACTAAAACCTGCTCATCTCCAGCTGGATAAAAGGCTCTGCTTAAATGGAGCTTTACCCTAGAATTAAACTTTCCTATAGATGCCCTTAATGCCTGTATCTCATCTTTATACTCTTCTTTTAATCCTATTACCAAGTGTTCTGCTCCAATTGCCTTGCCGATTTCTTCTACTGCCTGTACTATTTCATCATTCTTGTTTCGCATCATATATTTATCCGATTGAA
Organism: Clostridium magnum DSM 2767; assembly: GCF_001623875.1. GTDB lineage: Bacteria > Bacillota > Clostridia > Clostridiales > Clostridiaceae > Clostridium_AM > Clostridium_AM magnum. The sequence goes on from NZ_LWAE01000004.1 coordinate 421,885, forward strand.
GTAATGGTTCGCATTCCAATCCATTCACTATAAAATACTCAACCTTGCAGTTTAGCTTAACATGAGTAGGGAAACCAGCTCCACCGGCTCCTATAATTCCAGCCTGTCGAATCTTCTCAAGTAAATCCACGCTTACACCTCCTTTTTTACTAGGTTAACAGCTTTCTACTACTTATATCTTTCATCTACTTCAACAGAATCAATAATACCCACAATAGCTGCATCAGCTGGAATTCTTTTATCTTCATATATGGCTCCTGTTGAACTACCCTTAACTAAAAGAACATTATCCCCTATACCTGCACCGGCTGTGTCTACAGCAACTATAGAGTTACTTTCAATAACGTTTTTATTATCATCAATTAGTCTAACTAATAGAAGCTTTGCACCAATAAGTTTTTCACTTTTTTGAGTTGATACAACATTACCAACTACTTTTGCCAAATACATAACTAAATACCTCTTTAACTAGAATTTTTACTTGATTGTTCAATTTTAAGAGTTTAACTTTAACAAAAGACTTCTAACAATGTTTTCAAGGGCATCTTCTGATATACTCTCTAATGCTTTTTCAGGCTCTTCGCCTTTTAATTCTTCCAGTTCCTTAACTCCATAAGCCAGTCTCCTAATATTTAATAGATTCATTGGACCAACATTATCTGAGGTTGCACTTCCACCTACTGCACCGCATCCTAATGTTAAAGCAGGCACAAGATTTGTTGTTCCACCAATTCCACCAAGTGCTCCAGGAGTATTTACAAGTAATCTTGACACAGGTTTCTTAAGTAAAAACTCCCTTATCACGTCATCGTTATTTGAGTGGATTACTAAAGTATGCCCCTTTCCCTCATTCATCAATATTTCAATACATCTGTCACAAGCCTTTTCCCAATTTTCTTCACAATAAAATGCCAATATTGGAGCAAGTTTTTCTCTTGAGTAAGGATTATTTTTTCCTACTGTATCTTGTTCAGAGATTAACACTTTTGTGCACTCTGGTATGTCTAAACCTGCTAGTTCAGCTAATGTTTGTACACTCTTTCCTACTATTTGTGGATTCATTGTTCCATTGGCTCTTAATATAAACTTACCTAATCTATCAGACTCAGCTTTATCTAAAAAATATGCTCCCTGTTTCTTTAACTCTGCCACAATCTCTTCCCTACTGCAGGCCTCTATAACGATTGATTGCTCTGATGCACAGATTACACCATTGTCAAAGGTTTTGCTATCAATTATTCTTTTAACAGCAAGTTCAGGATCTGCAGATTTTTCAATAAATGCTGGTCCATTTCCAGGTCCAACTCCTATTGCCGGTGTTCCTGAACTATAAGCAGCCTTAACCATTGCTTCTCCGCCAGTAGCTAGTATTAATGCAACATCATTGTGTTTCATTAGTTCATTTGTTCCTTGCATTGAAAGGATAGTCATACATCCAATTATGCCTTCTGGTGCACCAGCTTCTACTGCTGCTTTGCTTAATACCTCTACAGTTTCTATAATACATTTTTTAGCAGTTGGATGTGGTGAGAATACTATAGCATTTCCTGCTTTTAATGCCACTAACGCCTTGTAGATTGTAGTTGAAGTAGGATTTGTTGAAGGAATAAGACCAGCTACAACGCCCATGGGTACAGCCACTTCTACTATTCTTTTTTCTATGTCTTCATTAATGATTCCAACAGTTTTCATATCTTTTATATGGTTATACACGATATTACTTGCAAACTTATTTTTCAATACTTTATCTTCCCATTTTCCAAAACCAGTCTCTTCATTAGCTAACTTTGCAAGTCTCACAGCTTCTGCCTCAGCAGCCTCAGCTATTGCTTTAACAATTTTATCTATCTGTTCTTGAGAAAAATTTTTAAATTGCTCTTGAGCTTTTTTTGCTCTTAAAATAAGATTTCTTGTTTCTTGTACTGATTGTAAATCTCTATCTAATATTTCCATTATTTTCTACCTCCATTTTTTAATTTTTAATAGCTTAACAGAATTCAACTCTAAGATTATTATTGTAAATATAATCTTTAGCTAGAGGAGTAATTATTGTCCCCTTATTTAACCTAATCACACCATCCTCTAAAGTGTGGTTAATATCTTTTACTGTCAAAATAGAAGAATTAAATATAATTCTTTCTTCTTTTTTGTTTTCAATAAGCTTGTTTTGTCTGGCTATATTTTCCTTTTTATTGCTTTCAGTATATCTCTCCGGAATATCAACTTTTTTCTTATCAAAAGGTTGAAGTGATGATTTGTAAAATTTATCCTGAATAGTTTCTCTAAATTCACTTGAGTCAATAAATTTAACCCCAAAACTATCTAATATTTTCTCATGATTTGAAAGCATTGAATTGTAAGCTAAATTACTTGAAAATCCTTCAGAAATGTTAATGGAATTTTGGGAATCATAGCTATCTCTCACAGCAATAATTTCTTTACTAAGCATTATTGCTCGTGCTATACCAATTGTGATAAGGTTATCTTCTATTCCTAGAGCCACTTTACTTAAGGTATTCCTTGTAAGTATAGGAATCAGGATAAACTCCGAGCTCCTTATAGTCTCATTTAACTTATCTTGCGAGTCTATAATTCTACCTTTTAATTTTTCTATTAATCTTTTATCTATAACTGATGCTGCTGCCTCCGACATGACTATGTTATAATCTATTAATTCAAAATCTGATAACGTGCTTATCAGACTTTCTGCATTAACCTTGCCTCCACTTATAAAAATTAATATCTTTTTATTAATTAATGGCAATATTTGTCTAACTATACTTTTTATTATTTCTTCCATATTCATAATAGCGCCCCATTCTAGATATTGCTTATAGCAATTCCAATTGGTGTTACAAGTAAGGGATTATATGGCTTTATTGATTTTATTGAAGTATATTTTTGGAAAACACTTTCTAGCCCTTTAAGACAGCAGGTTCCTCCAACCAGGTAAATACACTCCACATAAAATCCATTTATGCTTCTTAAAACTATATCTGCCATTTTTTCAATTACTGGTGTAACAAGTGGAAAAACCATATTATAGTTATTAGGATCTAATTTGTATTTCTCTGCATTTTCAAAGGATATATTGAAGTTTCCTGCAGTAACAAGAGTAAGATGAGTTCCTCCAGTTGGTTCATCTGCTGAAAAGACAACTTTTCCATCTTCTAATACTGATATACCTGTGGTACCACCACCAATGTCAACAACAGCTCCATTTTTAGTATTAAGAACTTTTGCTGCTGCCTCAGGTTCGTCTATAACATTAGTAACCTGAAAGCCAGATGCTTCAACAACATTTTTAATAACCTTGACATTTCCTTTAATTATTCCTGGAGGTATAGCAGTTGCTGCATAATTAAGTTCTAGATTGAGCTTTTTTTCTACTCTTTCTTTAAGTTCTTTCACAATATTTACTGCTCCAATGTAATCTACTACTATACCATCCTTTACTACTCTAGCTGATTTTAAAGCACAAGCTATAGGTCTATTCTCTTTATCTAAAACCGTTATAACAATATTGGATGTCCCTAAGTCCACTCCCACTTTTATATCACTTTTAGTTAACTTTTTAATGATATTTTCACTATTTTTAAAATTTAAATTTTCATCTAAAATTTTATCTTCCATATCTTTTATAACTTTATTTGCACTTTCCAACATAGCTATCACCTATTTTTACCTGTAATCCTTACTAAATCTTTGTTTTTTATTTCTGTAGCATTTGCCTCATCTGTATCTACATGCATTTCCAGGTCAGAATCCTCAGTTACTCTTATAAGTACATTATTAAATACCACTTTTCTTTCCCCTAAGGTTTCTACATCTACCAAATCATTATCTTTAACTCCAAATAACTGTGATTGTTTCTCAGTCATATGTATGTGCCTTTTTGCACATATTACATTTTCATTGAATACTTTCATTCCCTTAGGTCCGATTACACATAAAGAAGCTGATCCAGATATGTTTCCTGAATTTCTTACTGGTGCCTTTATCCCTAAGCTAAAGGCATCCGTTTTAGATATTTCAATTTGGCTATATTTCCTTACGGGACCAAGAATTCTTACGTTAGTAAAGCAACCCCTCGGTCCCGCAATACATACAGTCTCTTCAGCTGCAAATTGTCCTGGTTGGCTTAATTCTTTTTTTATAGTAAGTTTATACCCATTGCCAAACAAAGTATCTAAATCCTCCTGAGTTAGATGAATATGTCTATTAGACACTCCAACAGGTATACATAAGCTCCTATCCTTGATTTTTGATTTTTTAATTATTTCCCAAACTATGTCTTTTACAAGCATATCATTTAGCTTCATAACTTGTATCACCTCCAATATTATCCATTTTATCTTTGTAATGCATACATAAATTTTTAGGTTGTCCTCTTTTTCTTAAACACATTGGATCATGGCACAAATTACAACTAATCTCTTTTTTATCTTCTAATTGTTGATTTTCTTCAACTAATTCATTATCTGTATTATCGGTATCATTGCTATTTTCAATCTCAGCTTTAACCTTACCACTTTTAATCATGCCTATATCTATGACTGTACTTATTTCCTGTACATCTTCAACATCTTTATTATTATCTTTATTGTCCTTTTTCTCAGATATAAAAATATCCTCATTTACCCTCTCACTACAGGTTGAAGTCTCATTATTATTTACTTCATCCGGATCTAAAACTTCCTCGTTATTTTCTACTTTATTAGAAAACTCCATTTCTCCTTCATTTTTATAACTATTCTCACTGTCCTCTACTTTAGTCTTAGATACTACTTGTTTAGTTGGCTCCGATTCAACCATTGCACTAATTCCTTTAGCTGGTCTTGGAATAACTAAAGCAGCTACTAATTGATCTTGAACTATATCCCTTGCCTTAGCAGCATCGATTGCAGACTTGACTGCACCTACGTCGCCTTCTACCTTTACGGTTATCAGTGCTCCATTTGTAAGTTCATAACCTATTAGATTAACATTTGCTGACTTAAGACATGTATCGGCTGCTTCAATAGCTGCAACCTTTCCCACAACTTCTATAAATCCAAGTGCCTGCATCTTTGTTGACACCACCTTTGTTTACTTCAACTTAAAACTTTTTTACATGAATAACTAAACCTAATGATTACAACTATTTTAGTATTATATATTTTTAAAACATCCTTTTTACGCAATTTACATAAATTTAGTTGAAAAGGATGTTTTATTTTAAAATTAGATTTCCATTTATGATTTTAATTAAACGTTCTCACATTGCCCATATGTTATATGTATTTTAAATATAAGGCTTTGTGGTTGAAACAGGATTTTGTCCCATAGATTTTAATATTCCTATTCCTACTTCTCTAGCTGCTATTACTGACTGCCTAACAGCCCCTGAATCTCCTGTTATTGTTATAATAATTTCGTTTGAGTGTGCTGTACCATCATTCGGGCTTGCATAAGTAACTAATTCTACATTAGCAGTTTTCATTGCAGTATCTGCCATAACCAAACCTACTGCTGCTGGTGCTCCTACAATTATTCCGAAAGATTTTCCAAGTGGAGCTCCAAAGGCCTTTTCAAGTGCAAGACTTGCTCTAGCAGTATAATGAAGCTCTACATGTCCTGCATCACAACCATATACATCACCAAAAGTTCTTTCTACATCTTTTAATGTAACTTCAACAGCTCTTCTTGCATCCGATACATCTTCAGAAGCAAAAATTATAAGTGATCCATGTCCTGCTCCACCTTTTGTATCCCTTGCAAGCTCTATTGCCACAATTTCAGTATTTGTTGCCTTTACAGCCTCATCTGCGGCCATAATATGAGGACCAGCACCTGTTCTTGCGCTTACAATTCCTAATGAACGATACTTAGGATCTAATTTCATTTTCTCATGAAGATATCCATCAATATTAGCTATAACTAAACCAACTGTATCTCCAATAGCACATCCTACATATTCTGTTATCGTAGGTATATCATTTACCATATGAACTCCCCTCTTTTCCTCTTTTTCTATTAATTTTTCTTCTTGTAACTCAGATTTAAGATTTTCTATGCTATTTATTTCAGTTGCGGTACTCTTTATCAAATCACTATTTGAGCTTTCTATATTTATTTTCTTTCTAAGCTCTTCCAAAACCTTATTAATTATCTCTTGATCCATTTTTTCACCTCAAAACCTCTAATTATTTTGACAATGAAGGTAATATTTTTTCTACATCTGTATGTGGTCTTGGAATTACATGTACTGAAATAACTTCCCCTACTCTCTTAGCTGAAGCAACACCAGCATCAGTAGCAGCTTTAACAGCTCCAACATCCCCTCTTACCATAACAGTTACAAGTCCTGATCCTATTTTGTCATATCCTATTAAAGCAACATTTGCTGCCTTAACCATTGAATCTGCAGCCTCTACAGCAGCTACTAATCCCTTAGTTTCTATCATTCCCAATGCTTCTTGTCCCATAAAATCGCACCTCCATAAGTTTTAATATTTTTTATAATCAAGTTTGCAATTTAATTTTATTACCAAACTGATTGAAATTTTTTAATAAATTCGACTCCATTTTGTACAATATATATTTATATATGTTGTATTATTTTGATGTGTTAGGAATTTGTTATATTTTTATATTAATTAGTTAATTTTCTTGTAAAGCAATACATTAAATATTATAATTTTATTAAATACTAAAAAACTTTACTTTAGTAGTACGATTGATTAAATGTTAATTTTTTAACTTGTTTGGTTGTTTTGAAAATACCTTTAATAAATTTTATTTTCTCTAACTTTCAAATCATATGATTTTTAAAACATTCTTAGATTTTACAAATACATATATAAATTAGACTTCTAAGCAATTTACCTATTTACAAGATTTCTTTTTACGGAGGATATACAAATGAATTCATTAAAAGATCTTAAGTTTAGTGACATTATTGATATAAACACTCTAAAGGATATTCAAGATAAATTAGCTAAAATAGTTGTATTTTCTGCAATTACAGTAGATATTCATGGCATTCCAGTATGTAATGAAAATAATTTCACTCCATTTTGTAAGCTTATTCGTTCCTCACCAAAAGGATGTAAAAACTGTATCTCCTGTGATTCACAAGCAGGTTTTTTAGCTATGCAAGCTAAAAAACCTAGAGTTTATACCTGTCATACAGGACTTATAGATTGTGCTGCACCTATAATAGTAAACGATGTTTATCTAGGTTCTGTATTAGGTGGTCAAGTTCTATTAAAGGGACAACAAACAAGAGACACCCTAGACTTAAAAAGAATTTCTGAAGAATATGAAATTCCCCTAGAAAAATTAAAAGAAGCTGCTGAGCTCATAGAAATTGTTGAAAGTGATTATCTACAGAATTATGTTGAATTTTATAACTTTCTTGCAAACTATATTGCTCAAATGGGGCTTCATACTCTTACTCAAGAAAAATTATTAAAAGAAAGTGAAGAGAAAATCAAGCTTGAACAACATGCCAAGAAGATGCAATTAAAAACTATACAAGCTCAAATCAATCCTCACTTTCTATTTAACACTTTAAATACAATAGCAAGAATGGCTCTAGTTGAAGATGCTCCTACAACAGAAGAGCTAATATATAACCTCTCTGATTTATTAAGATATAACTTAAGAAACTCAGAAGAATTTCCTAAACTTGAAGCTGAAATTGCTAATATAAAAAGATATCTTTTTATCCAAACTTTAAGGTATAGCGATAGAATAACTTATGAAATTAACATAGAAGAATCTCTTAATGAATGTAGAATTCCAACTATGATTCTTCAGCCACTTGTTGAAAATTCCCTTGTTCATGGTCTTGAAACAAAAAAAGAGGGTGGAAAAATAACTATAAAGGGCAGCTCTAATTCAAAAAAAGATATGTTAATTGAAATAAGTGATAACGGCAAAGGAATTCATAGTAGTATACTAAATTTATTGAATAACGTAAAAGATCTATCTGATAGTGGTTTAGGTATAGGACTTCAAAATACTGATAGTAGACTTAAACATTATTTTGGTAAGGATTATGGTCTTAAAATAGAAAGTGAACCTGGTGTTGGAACAAAAGTATGTGTATGTATCCCAAAGCTTAAATAATAACTCTTATTATTTAAGATAAAGATATTAATTAAATTTTCGCTATATTGTTCCAATAAATTTTATAATATTTTAACTAAGAAGGTGATGATTAAGGTGTATAAACTTATGATAGTAGAGGATGAACCTCTTGAGAGAAGAGCGTTAAGAATAATACTACAAAGAGAATTCTTTAATATTGATATTAAAGAAGATTCTAAAAACGGCGAAGAAGCAGTATTAAATGCCAAGATTTATAAACCTGATATAATTCTTATGGATATAAAAATGCCTGAAAAAACTGGTCTAGATGCTCAAAAAGAAATAATTAATTTTCTACCAAACACTAAAACAATTATAATGACAGCCTATGGAGAATTTGACTATGCACAAACTGCAATAAAATATGGGGTAATAGATTATTTATTAAAACCTGTACGACCATCTGATTTAAAAGCTTCCGTATATAAAGCTCTTAAATCTATAGAGAATATTGACTCTACAAAAATAGCTAATTTAAAGTCTAAGGAAATTTCTGAAAATACTATAAAAGCTGCAATAAAATATATTCATAACAACTATACACAAGATATAAAATTAAATACTGTAGCGAATTTTGTGCACTTAAACCCTCAGTACCTAAGTAGATATTTCAAACAAAAAATAGGAGTAACCTTTACTCAATATGTTACAAATTTAAGACTTGAAAATGCTAAAAGGCTGTTAGTTAATACAGATAAGTCTATAACACAAATTGCCATGGAAGTGGGCTACACTGATGTTGCATATTTCAGCAAAGTATTTTTTAAAAATGAAAATAAATCACCTTATAAATTTAAAATGGGTTACTGCAGTAATACTTAAATTTTACTGCTCAATTAATAGGAGAAGTGTATTAAAATGCTGCATTTTAATACACTTCTTAGTTATATAACCTTTAAACTTAGTCAATTCCGCCAACTTTACATATTAGTCCACATTTTTTTACTAGGTCTTTAAGATTATTTATTTCTTCTTTGGTAGGTGGCTGTAAATCCTTCATTATATAATTATACCCTAAGTATTCATACTTATTTTGACCAAGACGATGATAAGGCAAGAGATGCAATTCTTTAACACTTTTAAGACTAGCTGCAAAATTAGCTGTAGCTTTTATATTCTTCTCATCACTATTAACTCCCGGAATAACTGGGACTCTTATTATTAACGGAGCTCCAAACTGGGCTATTAATTTTGCGTTTTGTAATATTAAATCGTTAGACTGCCCTATATATTCTAAATGTTTATTTGGATCCATATGCTTAATATCAAGCATAACTAAATCAAGCCAGGGTAGTATTCTTTCTAAAACACTTGGATTTGTAAAGGCTGTCGTTTCAATGGCTGTGTGCCAATTATTTTCTTTACAGCCTTTTAGTAATTCTTCAGCAAACTCAGGTTGAGCTGTTACTTCTCCTCCTGATAAGGTAATACCACCACCAGAACGTCTATAATATATGTTGTCCTTTTTCAATTCTATTAATAATTCCCTTACGGTTCTCATACTTCCTGCTAAATTTAAAGCTCCAGCATAACAACTCTCAACACATTTGCCACACTTAACACATTTATTCTGATCAACTCTAGAAGGAAGATTAAAATCTATTGCCCCCTTACTACAAATTTCATAGCATTTTTTACATCCTATACAATTATGTGGAATAAACATTACTTGTGGTTCCATACACTGAGATTCTGGATTACTACACCAACGACAAGACAATGGACATCCCTTAAAAAAAACTATTGTACGAATTCCTGGTCCATCATGAACAGAAAATCTCTGTATATCAAAAATAACACCTTTTTTATTTAAATTTACTTGATGTTTCAACATAACGTTCCCTCCTATAAAAAGTTCTTCTACAAAAAAATTCTACAAATATTTCTACCTTTACTAATTGAATAAATAAGTCTTATTTAAAAAATGAGGAAGTAGTTGAAAAACTCTTCCTCACTGTATAATGAACTAATCTAACTAAAAAGCATGTTCTGTTCTTTTTATAATATCATCCTGAATTGATTTATCTAAAGATGTAAAGTGAGCACTATACCCAGCTACACGCACTACTAGATTTCCATAATTTTCAGGATTCTTTTGGGCATCTAAAAGTGTTTCTCGACTTACTACATTAAATTGCACATGTAACCCCTTTTGATCAAAGAAACTCCTTACTAGAGAAGATAAATTCTGTAAACCAGTCTGACCTTCTAAAGCAGATGGATGGAATTTTTGATTAAATAATGTACCATTTGAAGCCTTATAATGATCTATTTTCGCAACAGAGTTAACAGCTGCAGTCGGTCCTGTTATATCTCTTCCTGAAACTGGTGATACACCATCTGCTAGTGCTTCACCAGCTTTTCTTCCATCTGGTGTTGCTCCTGTTTGTGATCCCATTGGAACATTTGCAGAAACAGGATAAAGACCAGGTTGGAATTGACCGTTACGTGGATTAGTGTATTTCTCAACTTCACTACAGTAAATTAATGCTGCTTCACGTGCTAAATCATCAACTTCATCTATATCATTACCAAACTTAGGTGCTCTATTTAAGAGCATCTGACGAAGATTTTCTTTATGACCATAGCTACCTAAGTTAATATCTTTACCTGGCTCTTTTAAATCTTCTAATGAAATTTTCTTTTCTTCAAATATTAACTTCTCAATAGCTTGCATTATGGTTTCACGTGTTAAGCCTTCTATACCACTTGCTCCATTTATGCTATTAGCAATTTCAGATATCGGATTTTTCTTACATTCACCAAAATTAGTATCTAACGCATCCTTTAAGTCTTGTAGAGTTACTTTATTTTCTTCAAAAACAAGTTTCTTAATAGCTACTAATGAGTCTGCTACATTTGCAACTCCCACTCCTTGTGGACCTGTAAAGTTATAATGAGCTCCCCCTTCTTGTAGTGATTTTCCTCTACCTATACAATCATCTACCATTGAAGATAAGAATGGTAATGGTGCTCTCTCTCCATGTGCTAAGTCTACACTATTGTCTGCATTAATTAGAAGCTTAACAAAATACTCCATTTGCATTTTGTATGCATCCATGAATCTCTCAAAGGATGTAAAAGAAGTAAAATCTCCAGTTCTTAATCCTAGTTGTTTACCATTATCCATACCATTATTTATAGCTACCTCTAATACCTTTGCCATGTTAAAGAATGCAGCGTCATGCCATCCTTCAGTCTTTCCACCTTTTTGAGGTTCTACGCATCCAATAATACCATAATCTCTAGCATCTTCTAGTGTAAGACCACGACTTGTTAGAGAAGCAATGATAACTTCATCATTATAATAAGCTGGCATACCTAATCCTAAACGAGTCACTTCACCAGCTTTTAACAATAACTCATCTGGAGTTTTGTTCCAACCTCTTATTGAAATTGATGGTTGTGGTAATTTAGTATGTGCAGTAGCTTCAAGGCACATAAATGAAAGCTCATTTGTAGCATCTTTTCCATCAGTAGTTTGTCCGCCTATAATTAAATTCTGGAACATTGGATATCCACCAAAGGCTTTTGTTGATCCCTCATCACGAACCTTATTAACATCATTGAATTTAACCCATAAGCAGTCAAGAAGTTCTTGAGCTTTTTCTTGTGTAACAAAACCATTTGATATATCCTTCTTAAAATAAGGATATATATATTGATCAAAACGCATAGGTGATATTGAATGTCCATTAGATTCTATTTGAATAATAGCTTGTACAAACCAAAATGATTGTAGGGCCTCATAAAATGTTCTAGCTGGCTTTGCTGGTACCCATTCACAGTTTTCAGCTATTTGTATTAACTCTTCACGTCTTCTTGAATCCAATGTTTGACTTGCGAGATTTCTAGCTAATTCTGCAAAACGCTTGGCAAATTTAATAACAGCTTTTGAAGTTATAATTACAGCTGTTAAAAACTGCTCCTTCTTTATGTAATTAGGATCTCCTTTGTCTGATTTAGCCCTTTCATTTTCTGCTTCTTCAATTATTCCATTAAATCCTTTAGATAATACTTTGGCATAATCTACGGAAATATGACCTACACCATTGAAATAGTAATTTCCAACAGTAAATACCCCTGCTGCCATTGCTTCCTTTGTTTCTTCAAACATATACTCTGTTGCAAGCTCATTTGTAGTTTTTCCATCCCAATATTTAAATACTTCACGAAGTTGTAATTTTACATCTTCACTAATAAGAAATACATCTCCAGTTCTTTTAGCTAAAGTATCAAATTCATCCAAAAGCCACTTGTTAGAAAATTCAGGAAATACAGAAGCTGCTCTAGGCTTTTTAGTTAGGTTTCCTACAATAAGCTCCTCATCACGAATAACTATATCCATTTCATTTAGTATTTTTTCTAAAGCTTTAGCTCTTCTAATAACCATAGGATAAGCTTCCGTTTCCTTAAAAGATTCAGTTATTAAAACTGCTCTTTGCGCCTCGATTTCAGGAGTTACTGAGTATAAATCGTTAATTAATTTTTCTATTCTTTTACTTTGATTTACACTATAGAGTTTGTTTAAAACTTCATTCACTTAAATGACCCCCTTGATTTAATTAAATTTATATAATTTTTATTGATTGTTTTTATGATTAAATTTTATTCCTAAACCCCTTAACTTTTTTTGATTATTTCGACTTATTTTTGTATTATATAGATTTGAATATGATGTACTATTTTGATGTATATCAACTAAATGCAGAAACTTAAAAATTCTCATTTTTGCTATGCCCTAAAATAAATAATTGCCTAAATATCATTTACACTTATAGCTGTCTTTTAGTATTTATTCAAAGAAAGGGATATCTCAAAATGATTAAAAAATCATTTTGAGATATCCCTTTCTTTGATTTAGAACAATAAATAGTTTTGCTAACACCTTATATTTCAATTTTTATGCATATCATAATTTTCTACTAAAGATACACTAATGCCTAGTTATATAGCCTGCTTTTTATAATACTGCTGCCTATTCTTTAAATATAATATTGCCTCTAGCACTGCTCCTCCTATGTTTCTAGCTTTATCTGAAATTGTATTACAGTTTTCTACTTCATTAAGTCTTGGATCTATGTCTGCTATTTTAAGTCCTTTAAAAACATTACTACCATTTCTGATTATTCCTCTTAATACCCCATCAATGGTAGCTTTAATCGAAATATTATCCACACAAGCTATATTTTCTCCAGCCTTAACTATATCGCCAATCTCTTTCACATTATCAATAATGCCTTCTACTGGACTATATATGACCCTCTCTCTTGAATACCCCTTTATATCACCAGGTATACCAGTATTCTTCACTGCACACCCCTGAAAGATTAGCTTCCCCAAATTATGTCCTCTGTTAGTTTCCACTACTACATCTACATCTTTACCTGCCTCAAAACCTGGGCCCAATGCTATAGTTATAGGCGCCATTCTTCTATTGGTTCCTAAATTTCTCTTTGCCAGTATAGCATCTACCAGAACCTGAGGCTTTACTAAATCTACATATTTACCTTTTGGATCTATAACAACAGGTATAACTCCCTCTCTCCATGATTTTCTTACTTCATCTATATTACCAGCCTTTACAGCTCTTATTCCTTCTATCTCTACATAATTTTGAAATATAGCTTCACTAAAACATACATTTCTCCTAATAGAAGTGGGATTTTCTATTTCTAGTATTAAAACTTTAAGCCCACTTCTATATAGCTTTTGTATTGTTCCTGATGCAATATCTCCCCCACCTCTAATTATAATAATTTCTTCAAGCATATCTAATCAATCCTCGTTTAATGTTTAATATTTTTTATAACTATCGATATCCATCTTTAATCTCTAAAAGCATTGCATCTGGGATATAATTATCTATAATTTTTTTGTTTGCTTAAAAAGTTATATTACAAAAATATTACATTAACAGATTACAGGCTTTACTGTAGCTGGCGGTGTATTCTTACTTTTTGTAACCAATATTTCTCCATTCACAAGTACCATTGAAATTCCTGGTAGATCTCCAGCTTCCAATGCTTCTAAACTATTTTTACCTACTGAACCCATTGGTGCATCCATTATTACTAAATCAGCTTCTCTTTCTTCTTCTATTATTCCTACATTTAATCCAAATACTTTTGCAGTATTTCCTGTTGCAAAACATATTGCTTGAGCCGCTGAAATTTCCGTTTCTGAAGCAATGTATGATAATGTACGCATTACTCCCAAAGGAATAATTCCTGTACCTGATGGAGAATCGTTTCCTATTATTATTCTTTCTAATTCACCCTTTTCTGCAACTGCATTTACTGCATATTTCATCACCTTAAAATTACCACATTGCACTATTTCCAGTGCATATTTTGTATCATTTACTAATTTATCAACTTCTTTTAAAGGAATAGCTGTTGGACCTCCATTTAAATGTGATACTACATCTGGATCTGTATCTATTACATTTTGTGCAGTGATGGTGCTACTTCCTGGAATAGATGTACCTCCTGTATGCATCATAATCTTAAATCCATTTTTTCTAGCCCATTTTACCATTGGTGCTGCAAGTTCTGGAGAATTTACCGACCCAAGTCCTATTTCCCCCACTAACCATACACCTTCTTTTGATAACTCTTCAAAGTCTTTTTCTTGTAAGCCTTTTTCTAGAATTAGTGCTCCACCATGAAGTTTTACTCCACCTGGTCTTGCATTTTCAGAACTTTTATGAGCTAATATAGCTAATGCTTTTGTACCTGACGGATCTTTTGGTCTTCCTGTAGTATGACATTCTCCAGCAGATATCATAGTTGTTACTCCACCATGTAGCGAACTTGCTATATATCCTAATGTGCTTTGTCTTGGTGTAAAATCTCCTATTACTGGGTGAGTATGTGAATCAATAAAGCCTGGTGCAACTGTTGTTCCTTTTGCGTCTAAAACTTTATCACATTGAACTCCAACTAGAATTGACTCATCTCCTATTTTCTTTATAGTCCCATTTTCAATCAATATTGTATTATACTCTAATATAGGTTTATTTATATCGCCTGAAACTAATATACCAATATTTTTTATAGCTAATACTGACATAATAAATCCCCCTTAAATCCTTTAGTTATCTTAAACCATCTTCGCCTTTAACTTCTTCTATTTTAAGTCCGCCTACTCTAGGATGTGGTCTTCCACAATTTGTAACAGTAAGTGCTACAATTATCTCATTATCTCTTGGAGCATCTGGTATTCTTAATTCCATAGCATCAAAATGTGTTCTTACAAATGCTGCATCTTTATAATGTAATGGTATATCTAATGTGCATCCTGGAAATCCCATTTTTTTTGATGACGGAATTATAGCTTTTCCTCCACCTACTCCATCTCTAAATGGCTTCCCAAGCTTTGGATGTAGAATTGCTGCTGCATGTTCTAGCTCTCCATTTCCACCCACAATAGCTCCCTTTCCATAGCTCTCTACCTCAGATATATCCATTCTACCAGCTTCTAATGCCTTCTGAATAAGAGTTGGTGCTATTCCCACACTCCATTCTGTAAGTGGTGATAAGTCTTCAACATATTTCCCTGCAAAAGGATTTTCAATTATAACTGCAGCTGTAACCTTTTTATGAATCTTATCCGTTATATCCTTACCGCCATCTGATTTAATTTCTTCTACACAAGTGTAAAATTTTCTTACTCTAATCTCCATAATTAATCCCTCCATCTTTATTTTTAAGTGTTTTAATGTTTAAATTCTAAAATTATTTTTACAACACATTTCCAAGCCATTAATAAAAAGAGGTTTGAAATATATTTTTATTAAAGCTCCTAACCCAGCATTGCTTATTTAACATTCTTTTAAAAAATCGCTTTAATAAAATTAATTTATCAAAAATATTATCACTTAATTATTAAATTCATTTTATTATAACAGAAATATATTCATATTAAAAATATTTTATATATATTAATTCATATTAAAAAAATATGTAAACATTATAATAGGTTAATTTGTTTTTTATAAAAAAGGTGCAGTCTCACAATAGAATAATTTCTAGGTGAGACAGCACGCTTTATTTTTTTACATAAAATAAGCGTGACTTTTGCGCCACGCTTTTATATCTATCGTTTTTTGAAGCAGCAACTTTCATTATAACTGATTTTAAAATAATCCTACTAGTGGCCAATATACAAAGACACATACTGCATATAATACACAAGCTATCACAGATAATATTACACCAAATTTAGGAAACATATCCGAACTTATCTCTCCTGTGTCATAACATAAAATGTTAGGCGTTGTATTGAAGAACATTATTATTGGATACCCACCTAACATCATAGCAGAAGGTATAATTGTCAAAATCGGATTAATATTTGCAACTATTGCAATACCTGATAATATTGGAAAAAAAACATTTGCCATAGTTGCTGTTCCTACAAAAACAACATGCATAAACTGTACCACAATAATTAAAATAATAATCATCACAACTACTGAATAACTTCCCAAATTAAGTAAACTAAAAATTTTCTCTGCCATCCATTTAGCTGCTCCGCTACTACTCATAGCTGTACCTAGACTTATTCCGCCACTAGTAATAAAAACCACACTTAAAGAAATACTACTTTTACAATCATCCCATGACAAAAAACCAATCTTGGGAATACATAATGCACAAGCACCTAACAAACAAGCGGTTGTACTATCAATCCCAATTTTATCTCCAAAGGCCCAAAGTATAATTGTTATCCCTAGTACAATAAGTGCTTTTACTTCATCTAATTTTATTTTTCCAAGTTCATTCATTTTTTCTTGTATGAATTCTCTTCCACCATTTAGTTCTTTTACTTCTGGCTTAAACATAACTTGAATAATTGCCCATGCAACAAATGTCATTATAAGAGCAGGCGGAAATCCCCAAACAAACCATTGCCCAAAGGTTACAACTTTACCAGTTGCATCTTTAATATATTGAATAGCCATTGGGTTACTTACTGTTGCTGTTAGAATACCGGCACTAATAGTTGAATTAGTACAACATAGTGTTAATAAAATATTAGCACCGAATTTTGTTTTTTCTCTACTTTCGCCCCTAAACTGGTTAATGATATTAATACATATCGGCAATAACATAGCAGTACGAGCGGTAGATGATGGTACCATAAATGCAAGCACAATATTCACTAATACAATTCCAAATGTTATATTCCGTGCGGATACTCCAATTTTCAGCATTATCAAATAAGTAATCCTATTGGCTAGTTTAGATTTCAACATTGCCACTGCTAAAATAAAAGAGCCTACTATTAGGTATGTTGATGTAGATGAAAACCCCGATAATGCATCTTTTATGGACACAATATTAAATATTACTAGTATTGGTACAATCGCTAAGCTTACAATTGCAGCTGAAATTGCCTCTGATAAATATAATACAAAAGTAGCTGCAAACACTGCCAAGCATCGCTGTCCAACTATTGTCAATCCCACTGGAGTTGGCATCAATAAAATTATAATTAATAAAATAATGGAAACCGACAATCCTAATATTAACTTATAATTTGTAAATTTTCCTTGAGTCACTTCATATTTTTTCTTTTCCATCCTCCTATTATATACTTTTTTATAATCCATAATAATCACTTCCATAGTTTATATATTTAACTAAATTTTATTACTTACTTCTTTTCCTACATCATCTTTAAGTCTCTAAAAATGTACAAATTTTTGTTGTTATGATTGTCATAAATCCCCCCTTATGTTTTAAAAGAACACCACATTAAAACCAATTTAACAAAAATATCATTTAATTATTAATGAATTGATTTTATTATAGCAAGAAATTATTCATATTAAAAATATTTGATTTGTATTGATTCATACGAAAAAAATATGCAAATATTATGACTAATCAATATAGTATTTCATTGACATATATATAGAATGGCTTAAAGTGAAACCCTAAATAAAGGAGCATAGTTTGGAGATTCTTTCATCAAATCCTTGAGGTTATCGCTCATGCTGGGTGCACACGAATAAAACGGATAGTTAACAACCATCCGTTACTGTATAGAACACCAATAAACGCTCAAGTTGTGCTGAGCATTGCCTTATGCCGTCTTAGTAGTATACATTTTCGAATAAATTGAGCTTCTTTCACCCTAAATTTTTCTCATTAGTTACTATGATGCTTTATAGCAATAGTTTTTCTATATAATTTTTACTTTAGCACTTCAATATTATCTGGTAGCATTACAATCTTATCCTTTACACATAGTATAGCACCTTGAATTATATGCTCATTATATAATTTTTCTGCTTTCTCAATTCCTTTTAACAATGATTTATATATATCCCTTTTGGTGAGATTACCTACTTTTATAGTCACTAAATGGCCTGGTATATCAGTCTCTGAATCTATTTCTTCTGCAAAACACCTCATTATACTATCTGCTTCTACATTGGTTTCATTTCCTAGATATGTAGCACATGCATCTGCTATAGCAGCAGTTTCTCCTAGGGACACTGCTGCTGTAGCAATACCCTTTGTAAAACTTCTTCCTCCAATTCCACTAGTACAAATACCTTGAATATTACTTTCACCTGTAATATTAAGAACTAACTCTGTATTATTTAAGGGGATTCCTACTTTTATAAGTGCGCCAGTTATATCCTTAAGTGCTATATCTCCACCGTTATTTATAATTACTCTAGTGGCACCAAGCTCCAGAGCTTTTTCTAAAGCAAAGTCAGAAAAAGAACCTGCCACAGCAGCAAAGGGCGTTAAAGTTTCATCTCCTGACCTTGTAACTGCATTTATCATCTTCTCAAGAATAATACTAGGGATATCCTTCATAACTTTTAATGGCTTATTAGCCTTTATATATGGAACATGTTTTGCTAATTTATCAAATTCTGAAATTACATATTTTGAAACTTCAAGGCCTATCTCGGGAATTTTTTTTCCTTTTACTGATATATCAACAACCATCTGAATGGGTCCATTATTAATAAATACTTTCTTGTTTTCCAGTACTTGAATCATAATTTTTCCTCATTAAGTTCTTTTAGCAACTGTTCCTTTGTTATTATGCTATTTACATGACCACCAATTTCCTCATATTTCTCTCTAGTCATTGTGTATTCTATAGGAGCTACAGTTGCCGGTGTTGGAACCCAAGTTGTAGCATCTGGTACCATCTTAGAAACATCCACCATAAAGTTTATTCCTCCTCCTGGAAGAACAAAAGTAGGTGCTCCAGCTATAGTCATTGTAACTTCATTATTATGAATTGCATTTGTAAGCTTCTTAGGAAAAGTCGTAACTCCAGCTCTTGCACTTCCGCCAGTGCCACCCGTATATATAATAGAAGCATTTGACTGTTCACAATTTTCAGAAATCAAATTGACACATTTTAGTGCTGCTTCTGTCATTTCAATTTCTTCTACTGTTCCATCTTTTTTCACTTCTAATAATGCAGCCTTCTGCCCTGTAGTCTCTGTAACTAATATTTTATATCCTTCTTTTGCTATAGTCATATCTACAGATTTTACAGCATCCAAAGGACTTGTAATTTCTGTACCGCCCCAGCCATGACCATGTTTTCCAAAATACCTACCCATAGTACTTTTTCTTCCATAAGGTGTTACTCCACTATACTTCATACCTACTTCCTTTCCAGCAGCATGTTCTGAAAGTAAGCCTACTACATGAAAATCTAATATAATTGCTTCATCTACTGCTTTGCTTAACTGAGCGGCGAACATACCTATAGTTGCACTACCACAACCAACTCTCATATATGTTTCTTCTATATCATCGATAATAGGTGGACTATCCTGTTGAATCTCTATAGTACTTCCATCATCTATTTTCAATTTAACTCTTCTTCCATTGGCTAAATCTACAATAGTCTTTGCTACTATAAATCCATCATTACTTCCACTTAAAAGATTTGCTCCACCTATTGTAAGCATTTTTGATCCATATTCTTCAGTAGTCACCCTACCCACACATTTACCATCTCTTTTTACCTTTGCACCTTCTTCACCTATATCCATATTAGTATCAATTTTAACTTTTACTCCACTATAACTTAAAGGAGCTTCTGTAACTACAGTTACAACATCTACTCCATTAACGGTATCCTGAACTATTCTTGGTGCAGGTCGCAAGCATGGATAGTTTGTTCCACTACCTACTGCCGTAATAAGAGGTTTATATGCATTATTTAATTCTAAATCCTTTCTAATT
Source organism: Clostridium magnum DSM 2767 (assembly GCF_001623875.1). Lineage (GTDB taxonomy): Bacteria > Bacillota > Clostridia > Clostridiales > Clostridiaceae > Clostridium_AM > Clostridium_AM magnum. The sequence continues at coordinate 442,260 of NZ_LWAE01000004.1, forward strand.
GACTCTACCACAAGCTTTCTATTTCTAATTAATTCTCCCTTTATATTAGTATACCTTTTGCAGGCTCCAGTTTTATTTAATGGAACAGAGCAGTTAACAGGACAATGAGTACAAGTAATGTTTTCAGCATTTTTTACATCCGACTTATTGACAGCCTTAAATGGACATACTTTAAAACATATTCCACAACTTACACAATTGTCATATAATTGGGCTTTCTTATCTATAACTTTAATTGCATCAAGAGGACAATTATTTTCACAAACTTTACATCCTTTGCATTTATCTATATCAATTGAAATCAATTAAAACTCCTCCTATACTAAATTTAAAATGCTACGTCTTCTAAATATATAGATTGTCTATAAAACTAATAATTTAATTTTTCTACTACTTTTTCAAGTGTTAAAGGTACTTCTGTAAACCTTACACCTGTGGCATTATATACAGCGTTTAAAATTGCCGGAGCCACTGGAATCAATGCAGGTTCACCTACACCTTTTGCTCCAAAGGGGCCTGTCTTTTCTTCACTTTCTACTATTATTGGATAAATTTCAGGTGTATCTTTTGCAGTATAAATTAAATAATTAGAAAAATTTAAGGTTTTCATTTTTGCATTTTCCACCTTTAAATCTTCAAGAATACCAAGTCCCATACCCATTAAGCATCCACCTTCTATTTGGCCTTCTACCATACGTCTGTTAATTGCCTTTCCTACATCGTGAGCTGCAACAATTTTTAACACCTTAATCTCACCTGTGTACGTATTAACTTCAACTTCTATGAAATGTGTTGCAAAAGCATAGGTTGCAAATGGTATCCCTTGCATTGTTTCAGCATCAAGAGAAGTTGTATCTGGATTAAAATATCCACAGCCTAATACCATTATTCCCTTAGCTGCACAATTATTTAATATTTTCTGTATGGTTATACTATTATTTTCATCCTTATTTGAATAAGCTTTTTTATTTTTTAATATAATTTCGCTTTTATCCACATTTAATAATTCTTCAGCGATCTTTAGTAATGTTTCTTTTGCCATCTCAGCAGCCTTCTTACAGGCATTACCAGATATATATGTTTGTCTGCTTGCAGAAGTTGCTCCTCCGTCAGGAGTGGAACCTGTATCTGCTGAAACGATGTTTACATCTTCATAGTCAAGGCCTAAGGTTTCTGATACAATTTGGCACATTACTGTATTGGATCCTTGTCCTATATCTGCACATCCAGCTAAAACTGTCACCGAACAATCTTTATGCACCTCTAAAAATGCTGAGGCTGGATTTGGAAGTCCCGTATTTCCTATTCCATACCACATACATCCTATTCCTACTCCTCTTTTCTTTATACATTCTAAATCTTTATTATTATTGAATATAACTTCTTCAGCCTTCTCTTTAGCTTTTTCTAAAGTCTCTACAATTCCAACACTGCCTTCTAATTTTTGCATAGTACTTGTATATGAACCAACTCTAAGCGCATTTTTTATTCTTATATCATAAGGACTCATATTTAATTTTTCAGCTAATAAATCCATTTGTTGTTCATGTGCAATTGATACTTGTGGGACTCCAAAGCCTCTAAAAGCACCAGCCATTGGATTATTAGTATATACCATAGTAGTCTTAATCCTAATATTAGGTATTTCATAAGGTCCTGTAGCATGAACCATGCCCCTTGTAACTACTGCTGGTCCATAGGATGCATAGGCACCTGAATCCTGTAAAAATTCTGCCTCCATAGCCAGTATTTTTCCATTTTTATCTGCTCCAGTTTTGTATTTCATGACATGTGGGTGTCGTTTAGAGGATACTTCCATAGATTCTTCCCTTGTGTAAACAAGCTTTACAGGTCTCTTGATATGATAAGTCACCAGTCCAACAAAGCATTGAGTAGAAATATCTAGCTTACCGCCAAACCCTCCTCCTGTCACAGCTTGTACCACTCTAACCTTAGACTGAGAAAGGCCTAACATTCTTGCAACCTCTCCTCTGTCAAAATGAGGATTCTGCGTAGATGCCCAGATTGTCAGTATTCCATTTTCATATTTTGCCACACCGGCTTCCGGTTCTATAAACATATGTGCAAAATAATTTGTTTTATATGTTTTTTCTACTATTACATCACATTTTTTAAAGGCTTCATCTACATCACCTTTTATCAGACTTTTGTTTTCTAAAATATTGGTATCTCCATGAATTTTTAATGAACCCTCTTTTAATGCCTCATCTATAGTGGTTATTACAGGTAATTCTTGATAGTCAACCTCTATTAGATCTAATGCTTCTTCTGCAATTTCTTCTGTTTCTGCCGCAACAACGGCTAAAGCATCACCAAATCTTCTGATTTTATCCTCTACTAGTACAGGCTCATCTTTTATAATTATTCCTACTCTATTTTTTCCTGGGATATCCTTACTAGTTAATACGCAAACAACTCCTGGCAGTTTTTCTGCCTTACTAGTATCAATGTTTTTTAATATGGCATGTGCCACCTTACTTCTTAAAATCTTAGCATACAACATACCTTCAAAACTAATGTCTCTAGCAAACAAAGCTTTTCCTGTAACTTTAGGGATACCATCTTTTTTTTCAACATTTTTCCCTATAACATTAAAGTCACTCACATATATCACCCTTTTTCTGTGCTGCTGCAATTTGAACTGCATCTATAATTTTTTTATAGCCTGTACATCTACATAAATTACCTGAAATAGCTGTTTTAATTTCCTCTACAGTTGGATTGGGTTTTCTAGTTAGCAATGCCTTTGCAGAAAGTATCATTCCAGGAGTACAAAATCCACATTGAACAGCTCCTGCATCCAAAAATGCCTGTTGAAGTATATCTAATTTTCCATTTTTTTCAAGACCTTCTATTGTTATAACTGAACATCCATCCACCTGTGGTCCTAATATACAACAGGACGTTACTGCCTCTCCATCTAAGATAACAGTACAGGCTCCACATTCACCTTCAGAACAGCCTTCCTTTACACTTGTAAGTCCGAACTCCTCTCTAATTACATCTAATAATCTTTTATTAGGATTAATCTCTGCTGAAACATCTTCTCCATTTAAATTAAAAAATATCTTTACTTTTCCCATAATTATAACTCCTCGTTATTTTAGTTCTGGACAAATCCTTTCAAATACATCTAATGCAATTCCCTTTACAGCATATCTTTTATGTGGAATTAAATTTGTAAAAGGTGATTTTTCAAGATTGTTAACTGTAAACTTAGAAATTTCATCTAAACATTTTTCAATATTTTCATTATTTATTTCTTTACCTATCAGAATGGTTTCCGCTGCTTTTGCCCTACATGGATTTCTTGAAATTCCACCAAGAGAAATTTTAATATCTTTACATTTACTTTCACCTGGTATTCTTTCAAGGATTATTCCTACACTTACTACAACTATTGCTAGTGCACTTCTTCTTCCTAATTTTTTAAAGCCTGATACTGTATTACTATTGGGTATTCTAAAAAATATTTCTTTTAGCAATTCATCCTTATATATAACAGCATTCCCATTATTTCCAAAAACGTCATTGATATTTACTATTCTTTCTTCTTTAGAACCTTTTATAACACAATTAGCATCTAATGCACATAAAGCAGCAACTGAATCTGCAGCAGCTGATGAATTCATAATATTTCCACCTATTGTACCTAAATTTCTTATTTGCGTCGAACCAACATCTCTACAAGCCTCAGCTAATATTTTAGCTTTGCCATTTATTATTTCACTTTGTTCTATTTTAGAGTGAGTTGCCATAGCACCAATTTTAATAATATTATCCTTTTCTTCTATATAACTAAGCTCTTTGATCTTTTTTAAACTTATAAGATTGTTTGGCTGTATTATTTTTTTTCTTAATTTAACAATTAGATCAGTTCCACCTGCCAAAAGATAAGTATTTTCATCACACAAGTTTAGCATATCAATAGCTTCTTTAATATTTCTTGGGCTGTAGTATTGAAATGAATCCATCTTATAACCTCCTTTATTGCATTAATCGTCATTTGTATTTTTCATTTAGGTTGCTATTAATTTTTAATATTTTTGCTTATTTTTAAATAATTGTTTATGATTATATAATTTTTATTAATTTGTAAAATAATTTTATTTAAAATTAATATTTTATCAATCAAGTTAATTTGTTTAATCTAAATATTTAACCATTTTTCATAAATCTTTATTATTGACGAAATATCCTCTTTTCCCAAACCTTCACTTCGTGCCATTTCATACATCTGTTGAGTTAAATTGCCCATAAATAAAGGTAATTGTAAATCTCTAGCAGTATCAACTGCTAATTGTAAATCCTTATATTGCAGATCTACCATAAATCCTGGATCAAAATTTCTTTCATGTATAAATTTCTTGTATTTTGAAGTTAATGCATAAGAATTACCCGAACTTTTACTCATAACTTCATAAAGTATTTCTGGATCTAAACCTGCTTTAGTTCCTAATGTAAGTGCCTCACATACAGCTACCATATTTGCACCTAAAAGAAGATTATTTACTAGTTTCACAGTATCGCCTGCACCTACATTACCTACATGGTAAATCTTTTCACCTATGCACTTTAAAATTGACATTACTTTATCAAACACTTCTTTCTTACATCCAGCCATAATAGTCAATGTTCCTTTTTCCGCACCAACTGATCCCCCACTAACAGGAGCATCCACTACTTCTACCCCCTTTTTTTCACTCTCCTCAGCAATTTCTTTAATAGCCTTTGGAGTAATACTACTTAGATCAATTATTACAGTTCCTGCTTTAGCTCCTTGTAAAACTCCATTTTCCCCCAAAATTACATTTTTAACTATTTCTGAATTAGGAAGTGAAGTCATAATTATATTGCATTCTTCTGCAACTTCCGCTGGATTTTTTCCAATTAAAGCCCCTTTTTTTTCAAACTCTTTTACAATTTTTGTTGATCTATTATAAACCTTAAGTTCATGTCCACTTTTTAATATATTATTAGCCATGTTTCTACCCATGACTCCAAGTCCTATAAATCCTATTTTCATAGCTATCCCTCCAATTTTATATTTAACAACAACCTATCCTTATTACAAATAAATAATAAGCACAATATTTTTTCAAAATACATTGACTTATTATTTATTTTTATATTTTTCAGCCAATGTGAGTACTGATACTTAAAAGTATTGGTCGAGTTATATTTTCGCTATTTTTATCCAATTGTAAAATAGCATCAATTTTAGCATTTCATCAATAACAGTTATCTTTAATTAGAAAATCATTAACAAAACTAACTTCATATTGATAAATTTTCATTTTTTATTTATTATTATAACAAAAACATATGTATATGAAAAATATTTATTATATATACATTCATATAAAAAACATATGAATTTAAAGGAGAGAAGATATATGGATATTAGACAACTTAAATATTTTCTGACAGTTGCTGAAGAAGGTCAAATAACATCTGCTGCTAAGCGGTTAAATATATCCCAACCCCCACTTAGCCAACAATTAAAATTATTAGAAAATGAATTAGGAGTTCAATTACTTATAAGAAACAGCAGAAATGTAGAGCTAACAGAAGCGGGTATTATACTTAGAAATAAATCTGAACAAATAATAGAATTAACAAAATCCGCCATTAGAGAGTTAACCGACTTAAATAAAGGCTTTAAAGGTACCTTAAATATAGGTACTGTTGGTTCTTGTGATGTTAAAATTTTACCTAAAAAAGTATATGATTTTCGTCAAAAATACCCAAACATAGATTTTCAAGTTTGGAGAAGTGATAGTTTTAGAATAATGGATTTGTTAAATAACGGAATATTAGATATAGGTTTTGTACGAGCTCCCTTTAATTTAAAGTTATATGACTCTGTATTGATCGAGGACAAAATATCAAAACATTATATAAACGACCCTATGGTAGCTGTTGCTAAACACGAATTCTATAAGGAAATTTCCGAAAAAAAAATATCTTTAGAAGAACTAAAAAACAGCCCTTTAATAATCCATAGAAGATATGAAAATATTATAATAGATGCTTGCACAAAAAAAGGCTTTGTTCCAAATATAGTATGTAAAAATGATGATATTGTGTCTTCTCTTACTTGGGCTAATGCAGGAATTGGTATAGCTATAGTTCCAAAAACCTCATCAGACTTAATGTACAATTCAGATTTAGAAATTAAAGAAATTACAGAACCTGCCATGGAGTCGAAGAGCTATTTAATATGGATAAAAAATCGATATCTATCAAATATTGCTCGTAACTTCATAGAAAGTTTTAGAGTAGAAAGCTAGTAACTCTAATTTTACCAAAATGAAAACATAGTCATATTTTATATATATAGATTAATATGTAAAAAATATTTTTCATATAGATTTTTTTTTGTTATAATTAAAACAATTTATTAATAAATTAATTGTTTTTTTAACAAATTAATAATATTTAAAATTTATTTTAAGAAAATGTTAAAATAACAAATTTCTTTAAGGCCTAAAGATGCTTAAAATTATTAGGAATATATTATGGAGGTAAAATGAATATAAAATTTATAAAGTTATCGAAAATTAGTTGTACAAACTGTTTGATAAACATGAATAATTAAATTATACGAGAGGTGAACATCTATGAATAGTATTTCGCAAAGAATTGAAAAATTGCCAGTTACCCCATGCTCCGAAAAGTTTTATTTTTAACTGGTATCGGTTGGCTATTTGATGCCATGGATCAAGGGATGGTCTCTGGTGTTATGGCCGCAATTGGTAAATCATGGAATTTAACTCCTGCTGACTTAGGTTTATTAGGCAGCGCTTCAGCGGTGGGAATGGCTATTGGTGCCGCTATTGCTGGAATGGCAGCTGACAAATGGGGCAGAAAAGCAGTTATTACCTTTACTCTCATATTATACGGATTAGCTAGTGCTCTCTCTGGACTTGCACCTAATTTTGAAGTATTATTGCTTTTTCGTTTTTTAACAGGATTAGGTCTAGGTGGAGAATTGCCCGCAGCATCTACTTTGGTTAGTGAATTCTCACCAGCTAAAGCCCGTGGCAAAATGGTTGTTTTATTAGAGAGCTTTTGGGCCTGGGGATGGATAGTTGCCGCTTTAATAGCTTATCTTTTAATTCCTATTTATGGCTGGCGTATTGGATTTTTCTTGGGAGGAATACCAGCACTATACGCAGCTTATATGAGAAAAAATATTCCTGAATCTCCTCGATACTTGGAACAAAAAGGACGTCTTCAAGAAGCAGATGAAATTGTAAGCATAATGGAACAGCAAGCAGGAATAGCGGGCAAAAAATCCCGCCTAATTAATCATCCTGAAGAAAAAAAGAAGAGCATTATCACGATTTTGGATCTATTGGCTCCAAGCTATATTAGACGTACCTTTGTGTTATGGGTTCTATGGTTAGGTATTAATTTTGGTTATTATGGGTTTGTTTTATGGACTCCTACTCTCCTTGTAGGCAAAGGATTCAGTTTAGTAAAAGGTTTTGAATTTACATTAATTATGAGCATTGCTCAACTACCTGGATATTATAGTGCAGCCTATCTAATAGAAAAAATTGGTCGTAAGTTGGTTTTAGTAGTATACTTAATAGGCACTGCATTATCTGCATATCTATTTGGTCAAGGTGCCTCCGTTACTGCCATTCTTACTTCTGGCTGCCTGCTTTATTTTTTCAGTCTAGGGGCTTGGGGTGCAGTATATGCTTATACGCCAGAAGTTTATCCTACAAGGGTTAGAGGCAGTGGAACAGGCTGGGCAGCTGCTATTGGCCGTATTGGCGCAATCACCGCTCCTTATATAGTTGGTTTAGTATATCAGATTAAAGGTAAAGAAGCTGGTTTTACTTATGTCTTTCTTATGCTGACTATGGTTTTTGCATTGGTAGCAATAGTAGTTGCTATAGCAGGTGTTGAAACTAAGGGGCAAACTCTGGATGAGATTAATGAAATTTCTACAGATGAGAAAATTTCATAACATATATTTAATAAGTAATAAAATAATTTACGCAACAAAATTCACATTTTGTTGTATAAATTATTTTTCTCCTACTCACACCGCTGTGCATACTGCTCTGATACACAGCGGTTCTTTAAATAGAAAACTACTTTGACTCTACATCTCTAGTAGCTATAATATTCACACCAGTACCTGCTGCATTTGCTAATATTACATCATTTATTTTAACAGGCGCCTCCACTTCTATACCCTTAAGTAAATCTAGACATCCAAAAATCATATTTTTAGGAATATCGCCTTCAGTTTTTACAGAAACTACATTCTCTATTCCACCCTTTACTTTTACAGAAGATGTTACGATTCTAGTAGGATTAGTGCATTCTTTTTCTCCATAGATTGCACCTCTCTTACAGGTATTACCTGTTACACTTTTTACCGTTGTTCCTTCTAGTTGTACTTGTAAAAAACATCCTATTGGGCATCCTATACAGGTTAACTCTCTCATAGTACTCATATCTATTCTCCTTCTACCTTTATAGTTATTTTCTTACACTCCGTATATTTGTCCAACATTTCCTCTGTAATTTTTACTGTTTCCATTTCTCCAGGTGTAAGAATTCTCTTCTTTATATGCATTTCTCTTATATCATCAAAATATACAGATACATAACTATTTTCAAATACATCCCCAACTCTAAATCTTACATCCACAGCTTTTTCAACATTTTCTGGATTAATACAAGCTGGAACAGTATACCTTACTCCACCAGTTGCTATCATTTCTATCCCTTCATTTACAAACTTTTTACCCTTTACATATTTAGCAGAGTTTATTCCTGCAGCCATACTTTCTGTAGTAACATTGTCCACTAAATCATGTACATGCAATACATTACCACAGGAGAATACTCCTTCAATATTTGTCTGTAGACTTTCATTTACAAAAGCTCCTGAAGTAATATTAGATAACTTTACTCCTGCTTTTTTTGAAAGATCATTTTCCGGTACAAGTCCTACAGATAAAAGTAATGTATCACAAGAAATAAACTCTTCAGTTCCCTCTATAGGTCTTCTATTTTCATCAACTTTACATATTGTGATACCTTCAACTCTATCTTTACCTTTTATATCTGTTACAGTGTGTGCGAGCTTAAGTGGAATGCCATAATCATCTAAACACTGAACAATATTTCTCTTTAACCCTCCTGAATAAGGCATTAATTCAACTACTGCTTTTACTTTTGCCCCCTCAAAGGTCATTCTTCTCGCCATGATAAGTCCAATATCTCCTGAACCAAGAATGACTACTTCTTTTCCCGGCATATATCCTTCTATATTTACAAACTTCTGAGCAGTACCAGCAGAGTATATTCCGGCACATCTGCTGCCAGGTATATTTATTGCTCCTCTTGGTCTTTCTCTACACCCCATAGCTAAAATAATAGCCTTTGCTTCAATTTGAAGAATTCCATCTACATCATTTACTGCAGTAATTTTTTTATCTTCCGTCATATCAATTACCATAGTGTTTAATTTATATGGAATCTTTAGTTCCTTTGCTTTATTTATAAATCTTTCTGCATATTCAGGTCCTGTTAGTTCTTCTTTAAAGGTATGAAGTCCAAATCCATTGTGAATACACTGGTTTAGTATTCCTCCAAGTTTATTATCTCTTTCTAAAATCAGTATATTATCAATACCCTCTTCTTTTGCTTTTATTGCAGCTGCAAGGCCAGCTGGACCACCACCGACAATTACAATATCATATTGTTTCATTATGTTAACCTCCAATAATTATTCATAGATTGAAGCAAGATCTTAATATATTATTATTCCTTTATTTTTCCTACTAATATATTTGAGTCACTACCGAATTTAGTTACATCAATAGGTGCTATAGTTAATTCTCTTGCCAATATATCCACTATCTTAGTTGAACAAAATCCTGCTTGGCATTGTCCCATACCTGATCTAGTTCTTCTCTTTATCCCGTCTAAATTTCTTGCCCCTAAAGGTCTTCTAATAGCATTTACAATCTCTCCTTCAGTTACAGTTTCACATCTACATACAATTCTTCCATAAGCATTGTCTTTAGCTATTAGCTCTTCTCTTTCTTTATTGTTCATTTCTCTAAATTTTGGTATACCCTTTCTAACAGGATTAAAACTCTTATTCATGTTTGGAGAGAATTTCTCTACAACAATTTGCTCTACCATTTCAGCTATAGCAGGAGCACTTGAAAGTCCTGGTGATTCAATTCCTGCAACATTTATAAAGTTTTCTACATCCTCTGCTTCTCCTATTATAAAATCATTTACTTCTGAGTGAGCTCTAAGACCTGCGAAAGAAGTAATAATCTGTCTCATAGGAATTTGTTCAATTGTAGTCTTTGCTTTACTTAATATATCACCTATTCCCTCCTGAGTTGTTGAAATGTTATCTTTATCCTCAATATCAATGGAATTAGGTCCTATCAATAAATTGCCATCAACAGTTGGTGTAACAAGTACTCCTTTTCCCATCTTAGTAGGCAATTGAAATAAAGTTCTTACAAAATTCTTTCCTGCATCCTTTTCAAATAAACAATATTCTCCCTTTCTCGGTATAATGTTGAACTTATTTTCACTAACCATATTATTTATACTGTCTGCAAATAAACCTGCTGCATTAACAATTGACTTTGTTTTAAAATCACCTTTATTTGTATATACTGTAAATCCAAAATCTGTTCTTTCTATATCTTTCACTTCTGTTTCAAATTTAAATTCTACTCCATTTGTACACGCATTTTCTGCATAAGCAATAGTCATTTCATAAGGACAGACGATTCCTCCAGTTGGCGCATATAGAGCAGCCACTACATTGTCAGATATATTAGGTTCTAGAACTTTTACTGCATCTCTTTCCAATATTGTCAAACCTGGAACATCATTTTTTTCACCATTACTTTTTAATTCCTTCAACTTATCCTTATCATCTTCATCAAAACATAATACCAATGAACCATTTCTTTTAAAGGGGAAATCCAATTCTTTAGATAGATCATCGAACATTCTATTAGCTCTTCCATTCAACTTTCCCTTTAAAGTATTAAACTTTGCATCATAACCAGCATGTACAATCCCGCTATTTGCCTTACTTGTTCCATTCGCTACATCTACATCCTTTTCAACCACACAAGTTTTTAGATTATATTTAGATAGTTCTCTAGCTATACTACATCCTATTACACCTGCTCCAACAATAACTACATCAAACATTTTATACCTCCTTAAATTTTAAGCATTACACCAATTCATTGATCTTTTTACTGCTGCATGCCAATTCGATAGTAAATCTTCTCTTTTTTCTTCTTCCATGTTGGGTTTAAAACTTATTGAGATTTCTCTATTTCTTGCAATATCCTCTTTATCCTTCCAATATCCCACAGCTAAGCCTGCAAGATAAGCTGCTCCTAAGGCTGTAGTTTGTATAACCTTAGGTCTATGAATTGTAACATTCAGGATATCCGCATGAAATTGCATAAGAAAATTATTAGCACTTGCCCCACCATCTACATTTACATTTTTTAATTTAATACCTGAATCCTCTTCCATTGCTCTTAGTACGTCATAAGTTTGATATGCCAAGGCTTCTAAAGTAGCTCTAATTATGTGTTCTTTTCTGCTTCCCCTTGTAAGTCCAACTATAGTCCCTCTTGCATAAGGATCCCAATAAGGTGCACCAAGGCCTACAAAAGCAGGTACCATATAAACCCCATTAGTATCTTCTACTGCTTTAGCATAATCCTCTGTATCTTCTGCTGTTTTTATCATTCTCATTTCATCTCTTAACCATTGAATAGAAGCTCCTGCCATAAATACACTTCCTTCAAGAGCATATTCCACCTTATCATTCATCCCTACTGCAATAGTAGTTAATAACCCATTTTTAGATTTTACTGCTTTTTCTCCTGTATTGATTAATATAAAGCAACCAGTCCCATAGGTATTTTTAGCAGTTCCTTCATCAAAACAGGCCTGTCCAAATAATGCAGCCTGTTGATCTCCTGCATCTCCGCATATTGGAATCGATCCACCAAATAATACTTCATCTGTCTCTCCATAAATACAACTAGATGGCTTAACTTCTGGAAGCATTGACTTAGGAATGTCTAATACTTGTAATAATTCTTCATCCCATGTTAAATCATATATATTATAAAGCATAGTCCTAGAAGCATTGGTATAATCGGTTACATGAACCTTTCCCTTTGTCAGATTCCAAATTAGCCATGTATCTACATTTCCAAATAATAGGTTTCCCTTTTCAGCTTCTATTCTGGCTCCTGGTACATTGTCTAAAATCCATTTGATTTTTGTTGCTGAAAAATAAGCATCTAACATTAATCCTGTTTTTTCCCTTATTACTTTATCCATGCCCTTTTCTTTTAATTGATCACAAATTTCAGCTGTTCTTCTGCACTGCCAAACTATAGCATTGTACACTGGAATTCCTGTTCTTTTGTCCCAAACTATAGTAGTTTCTCTTTGATTTGTAATCCCAATTCCAGCTATATCCTTTGCTTGTATATTACTTTTTGCCATTGCTTCTGTGGCAACGCCAAATTGTGTAGCCCATATTTCCATAGGATTCTGCTCTACCCATCCTGACTTTGGATATATTTGACTGCTTTCTTTTTGAGCAGAACTAATTATATTTCCGCCTTGATCAAAAATAATACATTTTGATCCTGTGGTTCCCTGATCGAAAGCCATTATATATTTCCCCATTATTACACCCCTTTTTATATAACCTTTAATAATTGCTTGATATGTTAATTTAAAGACTTTATAAATTATTCATTTGTTGTGTTATTGATAAAACTTCTTCTACGCTAGCGTTTATTTCTTGAATAGCCGAAGATTGATTTTCCGTAGCATTCAATGTATAATTCGATGTCTCAACAGTTATTTTTATAGAATCTTGGATATTAGACATAAGTTCACTAATCTTAATAGCCGTTTGTTTTGAATTATCTGAGAGTTTTCGTATTTCTTTTGCTACAACACTAAATCCTCTACCAGATTCACCAGATCTAGCAGCCTCAATTGCAGCATTTAAACCTAACATTTTAGTTTGATCAGCTATTTGCTTTATAAATCCTAAAATTTCATAGATTTCAACAGATGTTTTTTGTATATCGTCAATTTCACTATTTAAGGAATGTTGATTTTCTGAAACATTAATCGACGACATTGAAACCTCCTCTACTGCACTAGATATTTGACTTAAACCATTGTTAATAACTTTAGACATATGTTTTAACTTATACTGCTCATATCCAAGTTTAGATAATGTATTGGCAACCATATATAAGACTTCTGCTGCTGATTCCACTCTTTCTTTTTCTACAACATTAATCTTTCTTAAGGCTTCTATATACTCATTTGAATCTACACCTATTTCCTTAGCTATCTCCTTAAACTTATTTTCATCCGGTGGTGAAGTTATTATTTGCCCTCCTAACATAGTTCCAATTTGTCTTTCGCATAATAAAATTGGCGCAGCATAATCAGTTAACCCTGCATGACAAGTATAAATAGATGGTCTTTTAGTTTTTACTGCAATTTCTCCACCCTTACGATCACATTCAATACATCTACTGTTGCCAATATGAGTTTTACGTGTAAAATCTATACAAAAGCTAGTAAAACAACTTGGCTTAGTTATAGGTATTCCTTTATTATTTGTAGTAATACTAGTCATTCCTACACTTCTTGCAAAATTATCCTGAAAACTTTGTAGAAAATTTAAATCTATTACATCTTCTAATTGTAAATCATTCAAATCTTTATCCTTTACCTCATCAACTATAATAGATGCTTCTTTTCTCATTACACACCTCCAGATATAATTCTCTTAGCAATATTTTAATTATTATTTGAAAAATATAAATATTTTCTTATTTGTTTTTATACATAAATGATACAATATAAATCTGAAAACCTTATCAAACTATTTTGTTGTATTTCTGTATATTATTGTTCAATATAAAAAATACGAACTTTTAAAATTTGTACTTTTCTGTTTTAGATAGTATTTTTTTGTCTTTTTATAATTCTAGACTTTATATTTTAGAATCTTAAAACAACATATTTTAAGACGCTAAAAAAGCCCAGACATTTTATTAATCTGGACTTTCTCAAATATTTACTAGTAATTCTTATTTCTATATTTTGTAGGTGTCACACCTTCTACCTTTTTAAAGATTTTAGTAAAATAGCCACACTCATAATATCCAAGTTCTGCTGCTATATTTACTATTGGTATATCTGTATTTTTAAGCATTTCTTTAGCTTTCTCTACTTTATATTTTGTTACATAAGTTGTAAAATTCATTCCCATTTCTTTTTTAAATAGTTTGCTAAAGTAATAAGGACTCACGTTAGAAATACTAGCCATCTTCTCTAAGAACATTTCCTCTCTATAATTTTCTTCAATATACTTCAGAGCTGGTTCTAAAACTCTATTTAGATGATTTAACTTTTTATTATCACTTTCTTCTATTTTTATTTCTTTTTCTATTGTTTTGTCAAATACTAGTACTAAAATTTCATGTATATAAGTAGAAATAGATTCTATATTCTCAAGAGATTTAAGTTTATAAAAACACTCTTCTTCATTTATCCATTTATCCTGTCTCAACTTAAATTTTAAGGCTACCTTAATGATTCTTTCTAGAAGTAACTGAATTCTTTCCCTAAAGTAATCTATATTTTCGTTACTTGAGATAACATAACTTTCTATAATACTATTCAATAAAGTTTCAGCCTCATTCTCTTCTTCAGATATGATTTTATCCATTAACAATAATTCTTTTTCTTTGATTTTACTCTTATTAATTTTTAGGCTATCAATTTGAACACTTAGAGCTTTTAATAAATTATCAGCTTTTACCGGTTTTAAAATATAATCATTTACGCCTAAAGTTAAAGCTTTATGAATTAGATCAAAATCATCATATGCAGTGAGCACAATAATTGCTTTATTTTCGTTTCTATTCTTAATAATTTCTGAAGCCTTTATCCCATCTATCCCTGGCATTTTTATATCCATAAATATTATGTCAGGATCTAATTTTCCATCCAGTTCTATAGCCTCTCTACCATTTTCAGCTTCTCCAACAATTGTTACTTGATCTTTAAATTGTTCTAACATTATTTTCAGCGCTTCTCTTTCTAAACTTTCATCATCAACTAATAATATTTTATACATCTCAGATCTCCCGTCCATAACTATTGTGGTAAACTAATTTTAACTTCTGTACCTTCATTTATCTTACTGTTTATGCTAATAGAATAGTTATTACCATAATAATGTGTCAGCCTTTGCTTAATATTACTAATTCCTATTCCACTTAAGGTGTTTCTAGTATATTCTTCTTCTTTTCCAGCATTTATTAATTCAAGCTTATCCTTTTCAATTCCTCTTCCATTGTCCGTTATACTTATTACTAAGAATTTTCCTGATTCATAAATACTTATTTTTATCATTCCTCCCTCTTCTTTTAACTCCAATCCATGTATTATAGAATTTTCTACAAAGGGTTGAATGATCATAAATGGAATTCTTACTTTTCTATATTCTTCTTTTATATCAATATAAAATTCTAACCTTGGTCCAAACCTTACTTTCTGCAGCTGTAGATAAGCAGTTACATAATTGATTGCTTCCTGTACCTCTACCATTTGATCTGCTTTCTTTAGAGTATATCTAAGTATTTCTGCTAAATTACATGTAACTTCCTGTGTCTTATATGCTTTTTCAATCAAAGCTAATGAAGATATACTATTTAATACATTAAATAAAAAATGAGGGTTGATTTGAGATTGCAAAGCCTTTAACTGTGCAGCTTTTAATTCCTTTTCGATCTCTACCTGTGCTCTTTTTGCCTCCATAAACTTAATATTTTTTTCATTAAGCTCCTGTTGTGCTATTTTTAAAACACCCTCATCTACAATGTAATTACTAATATGAAACATCATCTGAGCAATAGCTTGAATTTTACTAAAAGGAATTATAGGTAACTTCTTATACTCCTTCATAAGATCTTCACTTTGTTCTATATAATCCTTATTACTTTGAATAATGCTTTCTAACTCTATTAAATTGCTTTCCTCTGTTAAAATTTGCCCTGCCATTAATGCTCCCAAATATTGTCCCTGTACAATAATAGGAACTGCAAAATCTATTAACCCCGTATGGCATCTATATATATATGGTTTTCCTGTCCTTACTGCTTCTAATCCACCTCTTGAATCACATTTTTCACATAGTTCTGCAAGCTTACTATCTCTCCGTATAATACTACAAAAATCAGTACGCCTGCTGTGCTCAGTTACAGGTTTTCCTTTATAATCTGTTGTAATAATAGCTAATCCAGTTGCATCTGCAATATCATCCTGTATTTTTTGAAACATTTCAATGTTTATAATATCCTGTAAACGAAGTACATCACCCAATGAATTTCCCTCCAAATACTTTTTATTTAAGGTAAAATATTATTTTTATAATATTAATAATAAACGAAAAACTCAACAATTGCTATGTTAATAAATTAACACTTTATTCCTCTTTTATCTAATCTAAAAAGAACCTCCTTGTAGTTAATCATTTGTGAAAAATCTATACAAGTAGGTTCTATTCGTGAAAAATCCTTAAAACTAAATTTAATAATTGCTAGATATAATTAATATTAAAAAATTATATTATAGAATACTGCTGCCACTATTCCTCCGGTTATAGGAGCTATCACTGGAATCCATGCATATCCCCAGTCAGAATGTCCCTTTCCATGTATAGGCAAAATATAGTGTGCTACACGGGGGCCAAGGTCTCTAGCAGGATTAATTGCATAACCAGTTGTTCCTCCTAAAGTAATTCCAATTGCCCAAACAATAAGACCTACAACTATTGGAGCTAATCCATCAACCATATGTGTATTACCTATACCTAATATTGCAAAAACTAATATAAACGTACCAATAAATTCACAGATAAAATTTGAGAAGGTATCTCTAATTGCTGGTCCTGTACAAAATACACCAAGCTTTGCACCTTGATCTTCAGTCTCTTTAAAGTGTGGTCTATAGAATACCCAAACTATTACTGCACCTAAAAAACCACCTATAAATTGAGCTGTTAAGTAACTAGGTACACTAGCCCAAGAGAATTTTCCTATTGCAGCAAGACCAAGTGTTACTGCTGGATTAAAATGAGCTCCACTAGTAGTTCCAAATATAAAAACCGGTATAGTAACTCCTAAAGCCCATCCTGATGTAATAACAATCCACCCAGAATTTTGAGCCTTTGTTTTATTTAATACTACGTTAGCAACTACTCCATCCCCTAAAATTATAAGAATCATTGTTCCAAGCATTTCCGCTAAAAAGTTTGTCATAATTATTACTCCTCCAACCTCTAAGTAAACGTTTGAACAGGTTATTAATATAATACCCTTGATTTTCACACCAAGGGTATTAATAATAACATTTTGGTAAAACTAAAATGCAGCTTTAAATATTGAAACTATATCTTTTTCATTTCCTTTTCTTGGATTACTAAATGCATTACCATCCTTCAATGCCATCTTAGCCATGTATTCAAAATCTTCCTCTTTTACTCCCATTTCCTTTAGGCTTGCTGGAATTCCAACATCTTGTGAAAGTCTGAACATAGCATCTATAGCCTTTTCGGCTGCTTCCATAACTGATAATCCTGCTATATTTTCTCCCATGAATTCAGCTATATCAGCAAATTTTTGTGGATTTGATATTAGATTATATCTTTCTACATGTGGTAGAAGCATAGCATTAGCTACTCCGTGTGGCATATCATATAAACCACCTAATTGATGAGCCATAGCATGTACATATCCTAGGTTAGCATTATTAAATGCCATACCTGCTAATAATGAAGCATATGCCATATTTTCTCTAGCTACTAGATTTTCTCCTAAAGCAACTGCTTGTCTTAAATTTTGAGCTACTAGTTTAATTGCTTGTATTGCAGCTGCGTCTGTTACAGGATTAGCATCCTTTGAAACGTATGCTTCAACAGCATGGGTTAAGGCATCCATTCCTGTAGCTGCAGTTAAACCTGCTGGTTTCTTAACCATTAACGTTGGATCATTAAAGGACACTTGAGGTAGGTTTCTCCAACTTACTATAACAAACTTAACCTTTGTTTCTGTGTTAGTTATAACGCAGTGTCTTGTAACTTCACTTGCTGTTCCAGCTGTAGTATTTACTGCAACTATTGGAGGAAGTGCCTTTGTTAAAGTTTCAATTCCTGCATAGTCATAAAGGTCTCCTTCATGAGTAGCAGCGATACCTATCCCCTTACCGCAGTCGTGAGAACTTCCGCCTCCAACTGTAACTATCATATCGCAATCTTCGCTCTTAAATATTTCTAAACCTTCTCTTACATTTGTATCTTTTGGATTTGCTTCTACTCCATCATAATAAGCCACTTCTATTCCTGCTTCAATCAAATACTTAGCAGTTAGCGCAACTGCTCCATCTTCCATACTTCTTAAAAATTTATCAGTAACTATTAGAGCTTTTTTTCCTCCTAGTATCTTACATCTTTCACCAACTAGGCTTATACAACCTGCTCCCATAAAATTTACACTTGGCACTAAATAATCATACATTCTCATCTTAAATTTTCCTCCTAAAGTTTTTTATATTGTATAGATACTTAAATCTAAGGTTTCACTTATCTCTAGTATTTCTATATAGGATTCATTACTTGAGCCCCATACTACTTTTGAAATACTTCTACAGCTGCCTGTGCTATAGCCATGTCTTCCTCTACAGTTCCACCACTAACTCCAACTGCTCCGACCACTTGTCCATCTACTATTATTGGGAAGCCACCACCAAAAGGTACTATTCTACAGTTATTAGTTAACTGTAATCCATAAAGACTTTCTCCTGGCTGAATGTTTGGAGTTACTTCATGGGTTCCTATTTTTAATGCTGCTGAAGTAAATGCTTTATTCACAGCTATATCTATACTTGTTATAAAAGCGTCTTCCATCCTGTGCATAAGCATTAGGTTTGCGCCTGCATCTACTGCTGCAAATACCACTGGTACATTCATGCTAGTAGCTTTTTCTTCTACTGCTTTAGCCATTTCTTTTACTATTTCTAGACTTAATTGTTTTATTTCATTTAACTTTTTCATGATTTTTATCCCCCTTATTTTTCTTCTTCAAATCTTGCCATAGCATATAAAACATCTGACAGTCGATTTACGTATTTTCTAATCTCTTCTCTAACTTTATCTTCCCTGCTTAAAGTGATTATTACTCTCTCTGCTCTTCTTGTTACAGTTCTAGCTACATGCAGCATAGCCGAAGTCCTGTTCTTTCCTGGAGTCACAAAACCCTTAAAAGGACCCACTTTCTCCATATACTTATCTATAATTTTTTCTAAAGTATCTATATCCTTCTGGTCAACTAGCTCTTTTAGATATTTCAGTCCATTTTCGTCACTGGCAAGTTCTGCACCTAGTACAAATAGCTTATTCTGTATATCTACTATTTCAGCCTTAAGTTCTTCATTCTCCATAAAGGAATAAGCCACTCCCATATTAGAGATTACTTCGTCTATAGTTCCATAGGCTTCTACCTTTAAACTGTCTTTTTCAGCTCTACTGCCTCCAACTAAAGCAGTAGTCCCTTTATCCCCTGTCCTAGTATAGATACTACTCATATAACCACTCCCTAAAACTTATTTAAAAGCTATACCCTTAACTAATCTACCTGCATTTGCACCTAAATTTCTCAGGATCTCTTCTCCGGAATCCAAAGTGGTAACAAATAAGTTTTCTCCTTTTTTTAACTTATTAAAGGTCAGTGTTATTTTTCCACTTCCATGAATTCCTATACCTACAGCTAATCTTGAATCTTGGGCAGCCTTATAACTTAATTCAAAAGAATGTGATTCTTTATGCTCTCTAACCTCATAAGGAATCCCTTCTTCCTCTATGCCAAATAACACATGATTAAAAGTTGATATATCCTTTATTTCAGAAGAGTAATATATATATATACTAGGCTTTTCGTACTTATGATATTTCATTAGTTATCTTCCCCATTTCCATTAAAGGCTAATATAAGTCCTGTAGCTACAGCGTTTCTTGGTCCCTCTACTCCTCTTATATTACCTCTTCCCGCTACTACTCCATACTGAGCTAATGCATCTGTAACTAGTTGAGGTACTTCAAAGTCTAAGGAAGATCCTCCTACTAATACCACGAACTCTATATCTCTAATGTTTCCAGTGGGAGATACTATACTTAAAGCTCTTAGACAATTGGTAACAAATACTTTCTCTTTTGCTGATCTTCTTATGGTTTTTATTTTTTCCAAAGAGTTCTGTCCATCTATTGGAATCAACATTCCATCCTTTAATATAACTACCTTTGCAAATACAGAAGGCTCCAGTGGATTTTCAAAGAACTCTACAGTACCATCTTCATGTCTTATATGAAACAAACTTTCCACCTTCGCTAGAGGGTATTTCTTAATGTCTTCTGCTAAATTAAAATCTTCTAATCCTAATTCAGATTTAATAAGCATTGTTACCATATTTCCAGCACCAGCTAAATGTATAGAACATATCTGTCCTTGACTATTTATTATAGATGCATCAGTAGATCCTGCACCCATATCAAGTATTGCAAGAGGCGTGCTGCTTCCAGGGGTAGTTAGAGCTCCTCTTATAGCCATGTCCGCTTCTACTCCACCAACTTCTACTGCAACCTTTAACTTTTCTTGAAGCCTATCTGCAATCATTTGCATCTGAAGCTTATCAGCCTTAACCATAGCAGCTATTCCTACTGCGTTTTCCATGGAGAATTCTTCTGCCAAGCCGCCCTTTACTTTCTGAGGTATAAAGGTATCCACCGCTAAGAGGTCCTGAATCTTGATATCAGTTATTTTCTGATTTGTAAGCTTAGCCATTACTTGCCTTACTTTTTCAAGCATTCCACCTGCATTGGTACCAGCTTCACCTTTTATATCCTGTACAGGAACGCAAAGTTTAACTGCTTCCATTATTTTTTCGGCACCATCTTCCACATCTGCTGTTTCTTTACGCTTCAATCCATCTATATGAATTTTACCTGCTGGAATTCTTTTTTCCTGTACATCCCCTTTAGGTGTTTTTATAACTACTGCAGATCTATTTCCTATAAGTGCTCTGGATATAGGAACTATAAGCTTTGTCTCTTCTGAAGTTAATCCAAATACTGTAGCAATTCCATAGGGGTTGCACAAGGTCTCCACTACTCCTCCTTGATCTGCCACCTCTACTGCTGCTTTCATTCCTATTGGAACTTTTTCTAAAAGCATCACTTCGTCAACAATAGGTATCTTTTTGTCCAATCTATTGTTTATTAAAACTCCATCATCTCTTTGAACTACAGCTGCTGTTATATTTATTCCTCTTTTTACTGCTGCATTTATTCTTGCAGCAGCCTCTAGAAAACTCACTTTGCTCAGTATTAAAACTATAAATTGATTCTCTTCAGTTAAGCTTTTTATATCTAGTGAATCTAAATCTTCTATATATATAGTTTGTCCTATTCCAAGTCCTATTCCACCAGGAGTAGTAGGGTTATGCCCTATCATAGTAGACTCAGTTATTATAGTTTCAGTTATAGTTTCCATAGCTACGTCCCCTATAACTGGTGCAGCTTCATTTATTCGCACCAATTGTAGGTCTTCAAGTTCCATGGAAACCTTGTATAAAGCCCGCTTTAAGGAGGAAAAAACTCCTTGTATATTTTCTTCTGTACCCTTTATTCCTGTTGTTTGAACTATTCCGCTAGAAAGAAATTCTATCTTGTCATTATCTACTCTAGCTAATGCAACTTCCGTTGTAGCATTTCCTATATCAACACCTGCAATAATCCTCATATGTTTTCCTCCTCGTATAATAAGTTTATAGCAGTTATTTACTGCCTATAAACTTATTTATTTTTTATATTTTGTATAGATTAAGAAAGCATCTCAATTTTTCTAGTGGGGATTCTCCCAATTCAGTATTGCTGATTCTTATACTTTCCGATCTATACTGTTTTAACCTACTATTTATTAAAGGATTTTCTAATGCTAAAATAGTCATAACGGAACTTTAGCGAAGGTTACTGCTGTATTCCTCCTGCAAAACACATTGTGTTATTGCCTGTAAAGCTTGCAGCCTGACCAAAGTATCATATTCTGCTTACACAAATGTTGCATCTCCTTTCGCAGCCACCAGCAAGGTTTTGCGTCTGGATGAATGCTAATTACGCGAGGTTGCAGTTAGTACTTTGGATTAGGATAATCCTTTCTAATTTCCTCATTATTTTTGAAAGGTGGTGATTTCATGAAGAAATTAGATTACTTATCAACTCTATTTGTTGGTATCGATATTGGTGCGAGACAAAATGTTGTCTCTGCTATTAATTTTGAACAGGAATTCTTGATTAAGATGAAACCTGTTCCTAATACGCAATTTGGTGCAGAGCAACTTGAATCCATGCTTGTTAAGGTTTTAGAAAACAATACTTTTAAAGCTGTTATAATCGGCTTAGAATCTACTTCCTTTTATGGAGTACATATAGCCAATTTTTTATCTGCTAGTGAAAAACTTATGACTTACAAACCTTATGTTTACTGCTTGAATCCTAAGGAAGTTGCTAACTACAAAGAATCCTTTAATTCTCTTGATAAAAATGATGGCATTGACTCTTTTGTTATTGCTGACTTTGCAAGAGTTGGCAGAATTCATATTGAACCTTGGCGTGGTTCTCAATATCTTGCTCTGCAAAGACTTACAAGGCACAGACTTCATATTGTTGAATGCTTAACTAGAGAAAAAACTTACATGTTATCCAATGTATTTCTTAAGTTCAGCGAATTTGCATTATTACAGGGAGAAGATCATCCTTTTTCTAATAAATACGGTGCTACCGCATCTTCAATACTTACTGAATTTCTATCTTCCGAAGATATTGCAAATACATCAATTGAAGAACTTGTTGACTTCGTCAATAGAAAAAGTCGGAAAAGGATTTCTAATCCTCAGATGACTGCTGAAATTTTGCAGCAAGCTGCACGTAATTCATACCGTCTTGATAAATGTTTGTATGAGCCATTAACAACCTCTATTGCTTGTTCTTTCAACTGTATTCAGGCTTTTGATAAAGAACTTAAAGGTATTAACAAAGCCATTGAAAAAGCTGTTATGGGAATGAATCCTGTGGAATACAAAATATTAATGTCTATTCCTGGTTTTGGCCCTGTTTACTCCAGTGGCATTCTTGCTGAATTAGGAAGTGTGCATGCATTTCCTAGTAATGATGCTATTGCTAAATACGCTGGCATCGTGTGGAAAGAAAATCAATCTGGAGGTTTTAAAGCTGAAAATACACCTATGAACAAAGCTGGTAACCGTTATTTACGCTATTATCTCATAGAAGCTGCAGGAAGTGTTGTTTGCCATATTCCTGAATATCAAGAGTTCTATCAGAAGAAATTTGCTGAAGTAACTACACATCAGCACAAACGAGCACTCGCGCTAACATCTCGTAAACTTATTCGTATGATTTTTGGATTGCTGGCTAAAAATCAGCTCTACTCTTCAAATAGAGTAGATTAATCTATATAAATTATACGAACATACTTTCTCATTGGACTGTATGTTTATTAAGGTTACCCATTTTTAAAGAAATCATTTGATTTTCTTTTCATTTTGTTCTTGACATATTACCAAATTGCTTATTTAAAGCTTGCCTACTCTTGTGCTAACTTTTCTCTCTTCTCATAAATCTCTGCTGCTTCTCTTACAAAATCAGCATTCACTTTCGCCTTATACTTAGTTTCAAGTTCTTCTGCGATAGCTAAAAGCTCTTCTTTTGTAGAACGATAAGGTCTTAAAGCATTATATATTTCTAGTATTCTGTCATCTGGAACTGCTATAAGTTCTGAAGCCCTTCTAAAGTTTCTAGCCATAGCATCTCTATTCATTCCTTCAGCTATCTGAGCCTGCATTTCTAACGTCTCTGGTGATATTCTAACGTCTTCTGGTTTAATTTCTCCGCTTAATACCTTATCTAAAGTTACATCTTCTAATTTCTTTCCTGTTGGAGTTTTGATAAATTCTGGTCTTTTAGTAGCTAAAGGATAGTCTTGCGGATTCATCTTTCTTTGTTCCATAAAGTTTTTCTCCCTTCTAAATTAAAACTTAACTTCTGTTTCTATAGGTTTTGCTCCTACCTGTACATGCTTGGTTTCTTTTATATGAAGTAAAGCTGCTTTTGCCATAAATTTAGGTCTTGCCATTTGGTCATTCTTAGTTGGCACTGGTGTTGGTGATTCTCCCTTGGCATATTTTGCTGCATTTTTTCCTATTAATCTGAAAGTTTCAAGTGTTATTAGTGGTGCTTGTGGGAATAACTCTAGATTATTTAAAGGAAGTAAGTCTTTTTGATGTATAACTGTTGTTCCTTTTGACTGAATTCCTATACCTATTCCTGATCCACTTAATTTAGCTGCATCATTTGCTATAAATGAAACATCTGATGTTCTAATTATTCTAACTACACGAGCTTTTAAACCTTCCTCTTCTATACCTGCTATAAGTTCTCTTAATACATCACTGTGAGGAATATTAACTATAGTTTTATCTTGGAACTTATGAAAAGCTGGTGCAATTCCTATAACAACCTCATCTGCTTTTGTTCCAACTTTTGCTTCTCCTACTTCTGTAAGCTGAAGCTTGGGCATAACATATCCATTTGTTACATTATCCATAATTTTCACCTCTATCACTTATTGAATATCTTCTGGCTTTATTACATTTTGAATGTTTTTGATTTCTTCCCATCTCTCTTCACTGATTCTATAACCAGTTCCTGGTCCTTTATAGTCGTTTATATCATTAACTGCACTTATAACATCAAAATTCTTATCTAGTATAGCTGATGTTTGTAAATAGTCTCCAGTTATCCTTTGTTTAAGCATGTTCAATACATTGTTCGCTACATCATCAAACCCATTTTTGCTTAAGGCTTTAACTATATCTAGACCAGTAATTCTCTTCTTAAGCATCTCTTCTGCAGCTTTTAAATCTTCAACTACATTTCTTTCTGGCATATCTTTGCTGCCGTGAGCATAAGTTGCTGCCTCTACTTCTTCATCCGTTATAGTTGGGAAACCTAATTCCATAAACACAGCTTGTATTGCTTTTGCTGCCTTATTTCTTATTGCAATAGTCTCTTCTTCTGATACTGGTCTCAAACCACCATCTACCATTAGGTCTCTTTGAAGAACATTGTAGTCATCAAAATCCTCTGCATCAAAGTTTGAACCAGCAAACATATTGTCATAGTTTGGAACTGCACTATATCCTGAGAATATAAAATCTGTTCCTGGAAGCATCTGCATAAGTGTTCTTGCAGTTCTTCTTATATCTGAATGTGAGAACGTTTGATCATTTGCTGAAGCTACTTCTATGTCAAGCATAGTAGTTATCAAGTTTTCAGCAAGTACTGCTCTTATTCCTGATGGAACTGCACCGGTCATACCTATACAACTAACTGCACCATTTTGAAGTCCTTGGACTCCAGCACCTTTTGTTATATATATACATCTTGCTTCTAAGTAAAGCATGGACTTTCCTTCTGAATATCCCATCAAGGCTTCTGAACCTGTACCTGATGTGAATCTCATTTTAAGTCCTCTTGAAGCATATGCTGATGCTAAGAATGCTTTTGACCATGGAGTATCGTCTCCATCAGTAAATACTGATTCCGTTCCGTATACAGAAACAGTTTCTGCATAACTTGTAAGTCCTCTCATACCAAGATCAAGCTCTGTAGCTTCTTCCACTGAACATTGAGTTAAAACTCCTCCACGTCCTACTTGAGATCCTATAAGTATTGCTAATGCATTAAATGGTGCATATCTTACTATACCAACTGTAGTTTCTTGCTCTGAAAATCCTCTAATACCAGCTTCTGCTGCATCTGCTGCAATCTGCACTGGGTTGTCCTTTAAGTTTGTAACATGGCATTGATTTGATGGAGTTTTTCTAGCTCTCATTTTTTGAAGTGCCATCATCATTTCAACTACATTCATATGTGATACAACTTCTACTATCTTAGCTGGAGTTATTGCTGTTGTTATCTTTACAATTTCATCTCTTCCAACATTTATATCTACAAGCATTTGTGAAATTTTCAACGAATCTAAACTCATAGATTCTTCAGCATCCTTTAGATTTATTGCATAGTCAGCTATAAATCTATCTATTGTGTCAAAATCTTCTCTTTTTTTTCCATCAAGTTCTACTACTATTCCATTCGCAATTTTTATAGAAGGTTTAGGATCATTTGGGCTTCCCATTGCTATTAAACCCTCTTCTGGCCATTCACCTATAAGACCATCTTGGTTTACAGGACGTTGTGCTAAAACTTGAAATCGTTTTGATCTCATTATTATTCCTCCTCTTTATTACACTTTTGCTGTTTTCTATTTTTGATTTCTACTTTTTCTGAGTTGTTATTTTTTTATCTATGTTTTAATCATACAATAAATTTGTGAAAACATTATCAAAAAATCTTGGCATGTTTTTGTATATTCTTGTCTATTTTAAACTTTCTGAATTTTTCTGTTTGTATATTTTTGCTGTATTTACTTATAATTTTTTGCACTATTAGTTATATGAAATAGACAAAAAAAGACCTACACTACATAATTTATATGTAGTGTAGATCCATTATCTAGTGACTGAAGGCTTTAGCCTTTACTCTTTTTTGACTTTCTTCTGAATTCATTTGGAGTACATCCCTCTAGTTTATTAAATATGCTTCCAAAATAACTCAATTGACTATAGCCAACCAATTTACTTATCTCCGATATCTTCATATCCGTCTCTTCTAAATACTGCTTAGCTTTTTTTATTCTTAATTTATTTATATAGTCTTTTAAAGACATAGCATTTTTTTCATTAAATAGGGTACTTAGATAATTAGGGCTTATGAAAAATATTTCAGCAAGGTGACTTAATGTAAGATTCTGATGAAAGTTATTTTCTATATATAAATTTATTTTGTTTATAAGATCATATCTACCACTCAATAACATAGAATTTAGGATACTTATACTCTCTTGCGAAAACTCTATTATAGTTTCCTGTAAAATTGTATAATCAGTACAATTACTAATTCTATTTTTATACCTATATCTCATATCCAAAAACATTTTACTGTCCTTAGTCTCTTCGTAAACTAACCTACTTAAGGTTACTATAAGTTCTTCAAAAATTCCCTTTACTTCTTGAACAGAAAATCCTTTTTCTTTATAAACCTTGATAACTTCCTTAATAATCTTAATACATAAGGCATCATCAAGTTTTTTAATTGAATCCTTTAGCTTATTTTCATATTCAATAGGATATTCTACATGTTCTCTGTTTGAAATAATTTTATCTTTAAAATTATAACTTTTAAGACTTGAAGATACCTGAGCTTTTAATAGTTTCATATTTGCTTGCTTTAGCGCATCTTCTAAGTAAATTTTTTCTTGTGCATTTTTCAATATTTCATTATTCTTTTTACTTAGTTCCTTTTCCACTAAATTATTTTCAATTATCTGTGAAATAAGTTTAGAAACTATACCTAAGGATTCCCTCACAGCATAAAGCCTGCTTTTGGGAATAACCGGTATCTCATTATAAGCAGCTATTAATTCTTCAACATTTAAGTTCTGACCACCGAATTTTTCTGAAATAATTCTTTCCATATCTTCAGATCTATTTAGAAGAAAATATCCACACTTTATATATCCAAAAATTCGATTATTCACTAATATAGGAATCATTATAGTTATTATATTGCTACAACATGCAAATGCCTTATCTAATTCCTTGAGTCCACCTTCATACTTTCTATTTTTCTCTTGGCAAACATTCATTCTCTTGCATAAATCACAAAACTTATTTGTATTTATTGGCTCAGTGACATAGTTATTATCATTATCCACTATAATAACTGACAGTTGCAAAATTTCTGCTACTTCCCTTTGAATATTTTCCAATACTTCTTTTTCTAATACCTCTAATATATGTTTATCATTTGCTATAGATACATCTGGATGCACTTCCATTAACTTTGAAGGAGTATATGTTATTAAAAAAACTAAGTTATCCTTTCCAGTGTTTATTACTTCATGTTCTGAGTAGGGAGGTGAATGCATGAGCATACCTTCTTTTATATGTTTTTCCTCACCATTTACCATATGTATACCCTCACCACTAAGAACATATAGTATTTGCTCTTCTCCAAAATGAATATGGCTATATTGACTTTTTCCTGGAAAGAACTTTACGAGTCCTGCACTAAGTCTTTCTGTTAATAAATTAGTAGGCTCGTGGAGCCAAACTACCTCTCCCCATTCAAATTTCTGAACATCGTATTTACCATCATAATAATTTAAATCATTCCTCATATAATCACCGATCCTATAATATAAATGCATAGAAACATAACCCTATTATACAATAATGATATTTTATTTCAAACGAAAAACCTTGTTATAATCAAAATGACTATAACAAGGTTTCTAATATAAAGCCCCCTTCTGACTACTCTCAGAATGTCTGAATACCTATCCGATGACTACCCGCTCTAATACTCCCATCTTCTTCAAAGTGGGAGTAAAGAGCGGCTACGTCCCTGGATTCGTTCAACTAAGAATCAGATGGTGTTTGAAACCCCACCTGATTCAAGTTTTCACTTCATCACTATTACTTCAATACCGCCCCAGTATTTGCTGAAGTAACTAGTTTTGCATATCTTCCTAAATAACCTTTTGTTATTTTAGGTTCTGGTTTAACATACTTTTCTTTACGTCTAGCTAATTCTTCGTCGCTAACTTTTAATTCTAACTTTTTATTTGTTATGTCTACTGAAATTGTATCTCCCTCTTCAACAAGACCTATAAGTCCACCTTCCATAGCTTCTGGTGAAATATGCCCTATAGCTGCCCCTCTTGTTGCTCCTGAGAATCTTCCATCTGTTAAAAGTGCTACATCCTTATCTAACCCCATACCAGCTATAGCGGAAGTAGGTGATAACATTTCTCTCATTCCGGGGCCGCCTTTTGGTCCTTCATATCTTATAACTACTACATCACCCTTATTTATTTTTCCTCCGAATATTGCTTCTACAGCTTCATCCTCTGAATTAAATACTCTAGCTGGACCTTCATGCTTAAGCATTTCCTTAGCTACTGCAGACTCCTTTACAACGGCTCCATCTACAGCCAAGTTTCCTCTTAATATAGCAAGTCCACCTTTTTCACTGTATGGTGCTTCTACAGAATGAATTACATTGTTATCCTGTATAGATCTTTCTTTTATGTTTTCTCCTACAGTTTTTCCTGTTACTGTTAAAGCATTTTCATAAATAAGTCCTTTTTTAGATAGTTCATTCATCATTGCTGGAATTCCACCTGCAAGGTGTAAATCTTCCATGTGATATTTCCCGCTAGGACTTAATTTAGTTAAGCAAGGAGTTTTTGAACTTATTTCATCAAATAAGCTTAAGTCAAGCTCTATTCCAGCTTCATGTGCTATTGCTGGTAAATGCAATACAGTATTTGTTGATCCTGCCATAGCCATATCTACAGTTATAGCATTTTTAAATGCATCTAAAGTTAGTATATCTAATGGTTTTATATCATTTTTTAATAATTCCATAACTCTCATGCCAGCATATTTACCTAATTGTTTTCTTTCCCCTGAATGAGCTGCTGCTGTTCCATTATAAGGAAGACCCATACCTAGAACTTCAGTTAAACAATTCATACTATTTGCAGTAAATAAACCTGAGCAGGAACCACATCCTGGACAAGCTTTTTCAGCTATTTTTTCAAGTTCTTCTGCTGTAATTTTGCCGTCATTGTAAGTTCCAACACTTTCTATAACAGTAGTGAAATCTGCGTCACAACCATTATATTTACCAGCTTTCATTGGACCACCACTAACAACTACTGCTGGTATGTTAAGTCTTGCTGCTGCCATCATCATTCCTGGAACGATTTTATCACAGTTTGGAATTAAAACTAAAGCATCAAATCCATGTGCCATAGCCATAGTCTCTATAGAATCTGCTATAAGTTCTCTGCTTGCTAGGGAATATTTCATTCCAATGTGTCCCATAGCAATACCATCACATACTCCTATAGCTGGGAATTCCATTGGAGTTCCTCCTGCAAGTCTTACTCCTACTTTTGCAGCTTCTGCAATTTCATCTAAATGAAGATGTCCTGGTATTACTTCATTTTGTGCATTTACAATACCAATTAAAGGTCTTTCTATCTCTTCTTTTGTAAGACCCATACCATACATTAATGATCTTGCTGGTGCTCCTTTAGCCCCGCCTTTTACAACATTACTTTTCATAGCCTTTTCCCTCCTGTATTCCTTATATGCCCAGAATGATTATTAATCATTCTGTCTCCTGTATTCCTTATAATCGCATAAAGATTATCAATCTTTATATTCATTCTGTTACTTATAATTATAGAAAAATTGCAAGTTAAGTACTTTGATGGAAGTGTATATTCTATGCATTATATATCATAAGCTTCATTTCATTAATATCATTATAGTCTTTTTTAATATTAATAAGTTACGTAAAAATCATTATTTTCTAACTATAGTACTACTATTAAAATATTACGATTAATTATTAATAAATTAAGATTTGAATTATTTTTAAAGGTTAGTATGAAGTAATTGAATAGTTTTACGTAAATCTACTACAGAAATTTGTCCCGGTGCAGAAACTTTTTTAGCTGCACCAAAAGTTAATGCAGAGCCAAATATCTCACCTGATAGTCTGCTAATAACACCTTTTCCTGCCATAGACATTGTAATAATAGGACCCTTCGCATATTCTTCATTCATAATACGGGTTGCATCTAATAGTGTAATTACATCCGCAGCACAAGTTGGCATAACAGCAATTTTAGGAAGATCTCCACCTAATTCATCGGCCTTACGTAAACGTGATATTATCTCCTCTTTTGATGGTGTATTTTTAAAATCATGGTTTGAAATAATAACTGCTAATCCATTGATATGTGCCGCCTCAACTAAATCCTTAATATTTTCTTCCTCATTGAATAGCTCAATATCTATTACTTCAACCTGTTTTGTTTCTACAATTCTTTTATTTAATTCAAAGTAGAATTCTGTGCTAACTTCTTTTTGTCCGCCTTCTTTAGCACTACGAAATGTAAATATAATAGGTTTATCTGCTAGAATTGTTCTAATTGCTTTCAGAGCCTCCTTAACTTTATCTATGTCTTTAACATCTTCAAAGAAATCTACCCGCCATTCTACAACATCTAAATCAAGATTCTTTAAAAAATTAGCCTCCTCAACAAGTTGATCAATAGTTTCACCTACCATTGGCACACAAATCTTAGGTAGTCCCTCACCAATTTTAACATTTTTAATTGTAACTACTTTTTTCATTCATATCCATCCTTTCTAAATATATTTACGCTTAATTGAAATATTAATATATTTATAATAACAGAGATTACCAATATAATAAATCCATTAATTAAATCAATATTTTATTCTTTATTAATAGAAAACATTTATATGTTTTGATATAATAATTGATACATACTATAGACAAAATACAAATATTAGTTAATTTTCTGAAGGGGATGAGTAAAAATGAACTTAAAACATCTTGAATATTTTCGAGTACTAGCCAAGATGGAACATTACACACAGGCTGCTGAATATCTATCTATTACCCAACCTAGCTTAACATATGCTATTTCAGAACTAGAAAAAGAATTAGAAACATATTTATTCGAAAAACAAGGACGTAACATTCGCTTGACAAAATACGGTCAGTTTTTTCTTTCATATGTAGATAATGCTTTAAACGAACTTCAAAAAGGTGAAAAAAAATTACGTGAATTAGTAAGTCCATCTCACGGAAAAATTGACTTAGCATTCATTTACACACTTGGTCCCCATTTCGTACCAACCATGATTCAAAGCTTTTTTAGTAATGAAGCTAACAAGAACATATCTTTCTCCTTTAGCCAAGGAAATACTAAAAATATTGTTCAAGGACTTAAAGAAGAAAAATACGATTTAGCATTTTGCTCTTGGACGGAAGATGAGCCAGATATTGATTTCGTGCCGCTAGCGAAACAAGAACTAGTGCTTATTGTACCGCTGAACCATCCACTTGCAAAATACGATAAAATTGATTTAAAGGACACAGCACCTTATCCTTTTGTGTTCTTTAACAAAAAAAGTGGTATCCGACCTCTTATTGATAGTTTATTTACAAAGGTTGGAGTCACACCAAAAATTATATGTGAGGTTGAGGAGGATAGTGCAGTTGCTGGATTAGTATCTGTTAATTATGGTATTGCAGTTGTTCCTCGTATATGGATACTTCAACATTTTGATATTAAAATTTTGCCAATAGAAAGACCTGCTCATGAACGCTTTATCTATCTCGCTTCTATAAAAAATAGATACTTAAGCCCTGTAGTTCATTTATTCCGTGATTTTGCTCTTGATTATAGCAAAACACATTACTTTTTTTAAAAAGTATGCTGGTTACTTTGTTTTATTTTTGGTTTAAAATAAAATTAATTTTTGGAATATTTTTTGCATATTATTATGCGAAAAAAATTTTTTCAATGAATTTTTGGAAAATATTCATGAACCATTGATATGATGTTAAAATAAGATAAGAAATTTAAAACTATTATTTTATGGAGGATTTTTTATGAGTAAAAATGTAAATATTGATTGGGCAAACTTGGGATTTGATTATATAAAAACAGATTTACGTTATATCTCAAGATGGAAAGACGGAAAATGGGATGAAGGACAATTAGTTGAAGATAATATGCTTACTATCAGCGAAGCTTCAACAGCTCTTCATTATGGACAACAATGTTTTGAGGGTTTAAAAGCATATCGTACAAAAGAAGGCAAAATTCAGCTCTTTAGACCAGATAGAAATGCAAACCGTATGATTGATACTTGTAGACGTATCTTAATGCCAGAAGTTTCAGTAGAAAAATTTATAGATGCATGTATTCAAGTTGTTAAAGCAAATGAGCATTTTGTTCCACCATATGAAACTGGAGCTACTCTTTATCTTAGACCTTTTGTAATAGGTGTTGGTAGTAACATAGGTGTTAAACCAGCTCCAGAATATATTTTCTCTGTATTCTGCATACCTGTAGGCCCTTACTTTAAGGGTGGTATGGTTCCTGTAAACTTTAATATATCAGAATATGATAGAGCTGCTCCATATGGAACAGGTGCTGCAAAAGTTGGAGGTAACTATGCTGGAAGTCTTTATCCACATGAATTAGCAGCAAAAAAGGGATTTGCAGATTGTGTTTATCTTGACCCAGCTACACATACTAAAATAGAAGAAGTTGGTGCAGCTAACTTCTTTGGAATAACAAAGGATAACAAATTTGTTACTCCAAAATCTCCATCAATTCTTCCAAGTGTAACTAAATACTCACTATTACATATTGCAAAAGAGTACTTAAAAATGGAAGTAGAAGAAAGAGATGTTTTCATAGACAATTTAGATGAATTTAAAGAAGCTGGTGCTTGTGGAACTGCTGCAGTAATAACTCCAATTGGTGGTATTGAATATAAGGATAAATTGCATGTATTCCACAGTGAAACAGAAGTTGGTCCTGTTACTAAAGAGCTTTATAATACTCTATATGGAATTCAACGTGGAGATGTAGAAGCTCCAGAAGGATGGATTGTAGAAGTTAAATAATTTTCAACATGAGTTAAGAAGAACACTGAGCATCAAACTCAGTGTTCTTTACTATCCACTAAACAACAATCTAATCTTATATATAAAAGCCTCCGTGTAGTACCATCAACACTGTAAAGCTTAACCGCTCTGTTAGGAATATATATGTTATTTACTACTTACATAAATAAAAAAACACTAAGTATTTAAACTTAGTGTTTTTTGTTATTTACCTGGCGACGACTTACTCTCCCACACAGTCTCCCGTGCAGTACCATCAGCACTGTAAAGCTTAACCTTCGTGTTCGGAATGGAAACGGGTGTTACCTTTACGTCATAATCACCAGATTTATTTAGTTGAGAGTTAAGAATTAATAGTTAAGAGTTATGGTTGTTTTTTCTCCTAGCGTCGAAAAAACGTTAATTATATTAACTAATAACTTTATACACAATAAATTATTAACTCTATGAGAATATTATTCTCTGAAAATTGCACAGTGCTAAGTATCGCTTTTATTATAGAGTTCAATTAATTAAATTTCAAATTTTCACGCTAGTGAAAATCATCATTAACTCTTAATTCTCAACTCTACACTCTTAACTATTCTTTGGTCAAGCCCTCGACCTATTAGTATTAGTCAGCTGAACATGTTACCATGC
This sequence comes from Clostridium magnum DSM 2767, assembly GCF_001623875.1. Lineage (GTDB taxonomy): Bacteria > Bacillota > Clostridia > Clostridiales > Clostridiaceae > Clostridium_AM > Clostridium_AM magnum. The sequence continues at coordinate 476,788 of NZ_LWAE01000004.1, forward strand.
TTACACCTCTAACCTATCAACCTTGTGTTCTTCAAGGGGTCTTACTAGCTTATGCTATGGGAAATCTTATCTTGAGGTGGGCTTCACGCTTAGATGCTTTCAGCGTTTATCCCGTCCTGACATAGCTACCCAGCTGTGCTCCTGGCGGAACAACTGGTGCACCAGAGGTCAGTCCATCCCGGTCCTCTCGTACTAAGGACAGCTCCTCTCAAATTTCCTACGCCCGCGACGGATAGGGACCGAACTGTCTCACGACGTTCTGAACCCAGCTCGCGTGCCGCTTTAATGGGCGAACAGCCCAACCCTTGGGACCTACTTCAGCCCCAGGATGCGACGAGCCGACATCGAGGTGCCAAACCTCCCCGTCGATGTGGACTCTTGGGGGAGATCAGCCTGTTATCCCCGAGGTAGCTTTTATCCGTTGAGCGATGGCCCTCCCACGAGGAACCACCGGATCACTAAGCCCGACTTTCGTCCCTGCTCCACTTGTTTGTGTCGCAGTCAGGCTCCCTTCTGCCTTTGCACTCTTCGAACGATTTCCAACCGTTCTGAGGGAACCTTTGGGCGCCTCCGTTACTTTTTTGGAGGCGACCGCCCCAGTCAAACTGCCCACCTAACAATGTCCCGTGACCAGTTTCATGGCCACCGGTTAGAATCCCAGTACTGTCAGGGTGGTATCCCAAGGTTGACTCCACAAAGGCTAACGCCCTTGCTTCTCAGTCTCCCACCTATCCTGTACAGACAATACCGAAATTCAATGCTAAGCTACAGTAAAGCTCTACGGGGTCTTTCCGTCCAATCGCGGGTAGCGAGCATCTTCACTCGCAATACAATTTCGCCGGATTTGTTGTCGAGACAGTGCCCAAATCATTACGCCATTCGTGCGGGTCGGAACTTACCCGACAAGGAATTTCGCTACCTTAGGACCGTTATAGTTACGGCCGCCGTTTACTGGGGCTTAAGTTCATACCTTCGCTTGCGCTAAGTATTCCCCTTAACCTTCCAGCACCGGGCAGGCGTCAGCCCCTATACTTCAGCTTTCGCTTTAGCAGAGACCTGTGTTTTTGCTAAACAGTTGCTTGGGCCTATTCTCTGCGACCTACTTGCGTAGGCACCCCTTCTCCCGAAGTTACGGGGTCAATTTGCCGAGTTCCTTGACAACAATTCTTCCGCTGGTCTTAGGATTCTCTCCTCACCTACCTGTGTCGGTTTGCGGTACGGGCGCCAACATCCTCCATAGAGACTTTTCTTGGCAGCGTGGAATCAGATACTTCGCCCATAAGGGCTCCCCATCACACCTCAACATTGACTAAACGGATTTGCCTGTCTAGTCTGCCTAGATGCTTAGACGCACATCCAATAGTGCGCACATCTTATCCTCCTGCGTCATCCCATTTGTAATAACGTCAGTTGGCGGTATCGGAATATCAACCGATTGTCCATCACCTACGCCTTTCGACCTCGGCTTAGGTCCCGACTAACCCTGAGCGGACGAGCCTTCCTCAGGAAACCTTAGGTTTTCGACCAATAAGATTCTCACTTATTTCTCGCTACTTATGCCAGCATACTCACTCCTGTACAGTCCACCGCTCCTTTCGGTACGACTTCAATCCATACAGGAAGCTCCTCTACCACTGATACTTACGTATCAATCCATAGCTTCGGTGGTAAGTTTTAGCCCCGAACATCTTCGGCGCAGGATCTCTCGACTAGTGAGCTATTACGCACTCTTTAAATGAGTGGCTGCTTCTAAGCCAACATCCTAGTTGTCTTAGAAATCCCACATCCTTTTCCACTTAACTTACACTTTGGGACCTTAGCTGATGGTCTGGGCTGTTTCCCTTTTGACCACGGATCTTATCATTCGTAGTCTGACTGCTTTGATTCAAGTATATGGCATTCGGAGTTTGATAGGGTTCAGTAACTGTTGTCAGCCCCTAGCCCATTCAGTGCTCTACCTCCATTACTCATTCAAAACGCTAGCCCTAAAGCTATTTCGAGGAGAACCAGCTATCTCCGGGTTCGATTGGAATTTCTCCGCTATCCACAGCTCATCCCATGGTTTTTCAACACCAACGTGGTTCGGTCCTCCACGGAATTTTACTTCCGCTTCAACCTGTCCATGGATAGGTCACCCGGTTTCGGGTCTACGACATGCAACTTCTCGCCCTATTCAGACTCGGTTTCCCTTCGGCTCCATACCTTAAGTATTTAACCTTGCTACACATCGTAACTCGCTGGCTCGTTCTACAAAAAGCACGCCGTCGCACATAAAAGTGCTTCGACTGATTGTGGACACACGGTTTCAGGTTCTATTTCACTCCCCTTCCGGGGTTCTTTTCACCTTTCCCTCACGGTACTGCTTCACTATCGGTCACCAGTTAGTATTTAGCCTTGGGAGGTGGTCCTCCCTGCTTCCCACAAGGTTTCACGTGTCTCGTGGTACTCTGGATTAGACCTGACTGCTTTTTCTTTTCACTTACAGGGCTTTTACCTTCTACGGCGGAGCCTTCCAGCTCTCTTCAGTTAAAAAATTGCAGTATTTATGGTCTATCCGCAACCCCAGGAACAAGTTCCTGGTTTGGGCTCTTTCCCTTTCGCTCGCCGCTACTTAGAAAATCGATTTTTCTTTCTCTTCCTCCGGGTACTTAGATGTTTCAGTTCCCCGGGTATACCTCTATAAACCTATGAATTCAGTTTATAGTACATTACGTTAGTAATGTGGGTTGCCCCATTCGGAAATCTCTGGATCACTGGCTATTTGCGCCTACCCAAAGCTTATCGCAGCTTATCGCGTCCTTCTTCGGCTTCTGGTGCCAAGGCATTCACCATGCGCCCTTTGTAGCTTGACCTATACCGAAAATTGCTATTAACTTCGCACTTCTTCGTCAAGTCTTTCGTTGCGGTGCTCATTTACCAGTCAGTAAATTCCGCTCCTCATTCAAGCCTTTCCTCGAATTGCTCGTTACTATCAATTTTCTAGTTTTAGTTCATAAAAATCTACAAAGGTTTTAAATATACTTTCGTATAAGTAATTTACCTTTAGCTTTACTTTTATTTTTGTTAAACAATTGCGTTGTTTAACTATTCACTGTGCAATTTTCAAAGAACAATTTGAAGAATTTAATAATCCTTCAAAATTAAACAGAGGCTAAACCAGTCTTTCAGACAGCATTACCTGTCTGTATTATCCTTAGAAAGGAGGTGATCCAGCCGCAGGTTCTCCTACGGCTACCTTGTTACGACTTCACCCCAATCACTAACCCCACCTTCGGCCGCTGGCTCCTTTACAGGTTACCTCACGGACTTCGGGTGTTGCCAGCTCTCATGGTGTGACGGGCGGTGTGTACAAGGCCCGGGAACGTATTCACCGCGACATTCTGATTCGCGATTACTAGCAACTCCGGCTTCATGTAGGCGAGTTGCAGCCTACAATCCGAACTGAGATAGGTTTTTGAGTTTGGCTCCACCTCGCGGTCTTGCATCTCTCTGTACCTACCATTGTAGCACGTGTGTAGCCCTGGACATAAGGGGCATGATGATTTGACGTCATCCCCACCTTCCTCCCGGTTAACCCGGGCAGTCTCACTAGAGTGCTCAACTTAATGGTAGCAACTAATAATAGGGGTTGCGCTCGTTGCAGGACTTAACCTAACATCTCACGACACGAGCTGACGACAACCATGCACCACCTGTCTCCCTGCCCCGAAGGGCTTCATGCATCTCTGCACTATTCAGGGGATGTCAAGTCCAGGTAAGGTTCTTCGCGTTGCTTCGAATTAAACCACATGCTCCGCTGCTTGTGCGGGCCCCCGTCAATTCCTTTGAGTTTTAATCTTGCGATCGTACTTCCCAGGCGGAGTACTTATTGTGTTAACTGCGGCACAGAAGGTTGGACCCTCCTACACCTAGTACTCATCGTTTACGGCGTGGACTACCAGGGTATCTAATCCTGTTTGCTACCCACGCTTTCATGCCTCAGCGTCAGTTACGGTCCAGAGAATCGCCTTCGCCACTGGTGTTCTTCCTAATCTCTACGCATTTCACCGCTACACTAGGAATTCCATTCTCCTCTCCCGCACTCTAGATATCCAGTTTGAAATGCAGCACCCAAGTTAAGCTCGGGTATTTCACATCTCACTTAAATATCCGCCTACGCATCCTTTACGCCCAGTAAATCCGGACAACGCTCGCCACCTACGTATTACCGCGGCTGCTGGCACGTAGTTAGCCGTGGCTTCCTCCTTTGGTACCGTCATTATCGTCCCAAAAGACAGAGCTTTACAACCCGAAGGCCTTCATCACTCACGCGGCGTTGCTGCATCAGGCTTTCGCCCATTGTGCAATATTCCCCACTGCTGCCTCCCGTAGGAGTCTGGACCGTGTCTCAGTTCCAATGTGGCCGATCACCCTCTCAGGTCGGCTACGCATCGTCGCCTTGGTGAGCCTTTACCTCACCAACTAGCTAATGCGCCGCGGGTCCATCTCAAAGCGGATTACTCCTTTAATTAGTCCTCATGCGAAAAACTAATGTTATGCGGTATTAATCTCCCTTTCGGGAGGCTATCCCCCTCTTTGAGGCAGGTTACCCACGTGTTACTCACCCGTCCGCCGCTAATCCACCCCGAAGGGCTTCATCGCTCGACTTGCATGTGTTAGGCACGCCGCCAGCGTTCGTCCTGAGCCAGGATCAAACTCTCAATTTAAAAGTTTGAATGCTCATTACTGTTTTTACTCACTACTATATTATAGTAGTTAAAGAATTGCTGGTTTAGTTTATTTAATAAAAGTCATTTTGACTTTCAACCTCTGTTTAATTTTCAAGGATCATGTCGACTCATCTCGACAGCTTATTTAGTTTATCATGTTTATTTTATCTTGTCAAGAACATTTAAAACATTTTTATTTTCTGTCGTTCTCAACAACTTTAACATAATATCATGAACATTTACTGAATGTCAACACTTTTTAGGTTGCTACTCTTTGTTCATTTATTTGCTGCTCATCAAGCAACGAATGTTATTCTATCACCTTTAGTACTATTTAAATTTAGAGTCACATCATACACATTAAATTATATAGTTTATTCTTAGTTTTTTCTTCAATATCTATGTATTTAACATATAGACACACCAGATTCAGTTTTCTTATATTTACCAATTGTTCATCATCTTTTTAGGTAATACCTTTTTATATAAATAAACAACTTCATAATTTAGCTGAATGATTGAGTTTACTAAATTATAGTTAAGGTATATGTCAAACCTTGAAGTTAGAAATCTATATAATTTTCATTAATACCCATAAATAGATCTGACTTATACTAGATATAACTATAGTGATACCGGGGCTAAGATAAGATTTGCTTATGGGCATCTATAGGGTTTGTAACTTGAACTTTAACTTATACGTAGAGATATGTTATCAAAACTAAAGGCACATTTAAAAACTTTTTTATCAGTCTTAGCGAAGTATTTTATAAAATCTTAGAATATTCGATTGTCTGAGCAAAGCGAGTTTATCGAATATTCTTAGATTTTATGAAATACAAGCTTTAGACTGATTAAAAGTTTTTAACCGTGCTGAAGTTTGGTAGCATATTCCGTAGTATAAGTTAAAGTTCCACCTAGAAACCCTATATAAAAAAATAGTAGCCTAACTTTACGATTGAAGTGTTACTATTCTTTACTTACTTATTATATTTATTTCAAAAAACTCAGCTGTATGTCAGATATTTTCTTTTCATAGGAAGGCATCTTTGTAGAAATTCCATATTTCTCACAAGTCTCATTAAATATATTTTTGAGTTTATTCACATTATTAGCATTACATCCATAAAAGCTTCCAAATTTTTTTTCATATTTATTTCTCACTCCAGGAAAAAGTTCATCTAACTTTGAATAATAATAAGCCTTTTGCCTATCCCTTAATGTCATTCCAAAGTAAGGATAAATGAATTTTGCACCATACTCATTTGCTTTTTTTATAATTTCAATTATATTTTTTTCACTATCTTCAATAAATGGTAATATAGGCATCATAGTTATTCCTACATTTATTCCTACAGCAGATAAAATTCCTATAGCCTTGAATCTATCTGAAGATATTGGAGCCGCTGGCTCTATTTTTTCTGCGAGTAAATCATCTGCAGTAGTTATTGTAACTGCAACAGAGGCATATACATTATTTATTTCCTCAAGTATATCTATATCTCTTAAAATAAGATTACTTTTGGTAGTTATATGGACAGGATACCTATTGTCAGCAATTACTTGAAGTGACTTCTGAGTCAATTTATACTGTTTTTCTAAAGGTATATATGGATCGCTCATAGCACCAGTGCCAATTGTCCCTCTTACTCTCTTTCGCGAGAGTTCTTTTTTTTAACAACTCAACTGCATTTACTTTTACAATAATATCTTCAAATTTATCGATTTGATAGCATTCGCTCCTTGAATCACAATATATGCACCCATGCTGACATCCTCTATAAATGTTCATACCATATTTTACACCAAACCATGAACTTGGATTTTTACATGTTATTAAAATACTTTTTGCATTTACTTCACTTATCATTAAACTCAATCCTTATTAAATAAATTAATTTCTACTTAATGGACACATATATATCAACTTCAGCATTCTCAGTGTCATTATACCTTTCGTCATATAGTTCAAAGTCACCTTTATATGTTCTACTAATTCCTGAATTCCATATATGCGCCCAGGCTTCCCCAATTTTCTGTGGCATTTTCCCTTTTGCTGTTACAACATAATATTTTGAAGCTGGAATTACTTTACTAACCATTCCCTCTGGTATAACTCAATACTACTAACTTGAAAACCAACTATAAAGGAATATGATCCTTTTTCATTATTTTCATAATCAGTATATATTCCTAATATTGAATTAGCTTCAACTTTATTAGGTATTTTATCACCAAGCTTTTGGGATTTAAATTGTTGCCATAGTTCAAGAATTTCCTTCATACATTTCCCGTCTTCATTAGTTGTTCGTATTTCTTTCCTACTATCAACATCTCGCTTTTTTCTAATATCCTTACTGGCATATCTTCTTTTTTCCACCTTTTCAACTGTGGAAGGCAGCTACTCATTAAAGCTCTTGCTTCCTGTTCCTTCATGCCTTTATTCTTCATAAAAGGTACACATACATCTATCATCTGTTCCATTGTTAATTCAGGCTTTTAAAAGCTCCATTTTCATAACAGTATATACAATATTCTTGATTCTTTTCATTATTAGCTTCAGTGCCATAAAACTCCTCATTCATTGGCATTCCACAGCTTTGACAATAATTTTCTTCCATTACTCATTTCCCCTTTTTCGTATATTATACTTGTATTATATATTAGGGGTTTGACACCATTACGTCATGTTTGAATAAATGTTATAAAATTTTTCCGATTTATCTTTTATAATTTTTCTTATTCTATAAGGTTCAATAACTTCAACATATTCTCCATAACTTAAGATCATTGAATAAACCCATTCATCCTCAAAAAAGTCACT
>NZ_LWAE01000005.1 GCF_001623875.1 Clostridium magnum DSM 2767
TAACCCAGAAGGCAAGGAGACAATCTTGTTTCTACACGGGTGGCCTGGAGGTCATAAATCGTTTGAATATCAGTTTGATCAACTTCCTAAAATGGGATATCAATGTATTGGTATAGACCAGAGAGGATTTGGTGAATCAGATAAGCCTTTCACAGGATATTCTTACGATCAATCAACTTGTTGTAGCTAACTTAAGGTCAGCAGCACAAAAATGTATAAAGAGAGGACAGAACTGAAATAACAGCCATGTCCTTTATCTCTGTTCTATGCGTTTCTTTGATTCTCTAAAAGAGAGATTACCTCATCAGGGTAGAGCCTTATATATTTATATATGTTGGGATCAATCTTAAGATTTTGTGTCATCTCATCAATGATTTCAAATGTTTGCTCTAAGGTTAACATCTTCCTATACGGCCTGTCCTCTGTAAGAGCACAAAATACATCATCAACAGTTAAAATACGAGCATCTAAGCTTATTCTGTCAGAACAAAGCTTATAAGGATAACCTTCACCATTAAAGGATTCATGGTGCTGGCCAACCCAATTAGAAATCTGCTCGAAGCCTTCTATCTGTTGAAGAATACGATAACTATAATAAGGGTGCTGCTTTATGAGGGTGTATTCCTCTTCTGTTAGTTTACCAGGCTTATTTATGATTTCATTTGAAACGGCTAATTTACCAATATCATGCAGTAAAGATGCATAAATCAGAGTTTCAAGCTCATGCTGAGGTAAGTGGATGCTTTCAGCTATGGCTTTTGCAATAATACTTGTTCTACAATGATGATTGGATATGCCTATATTTGTGAGCTCTAGTGCCATAGACATTCCTTTGATAAAATTTATTGGATGGATCTTCAAATAAGGATTCATACTAAACAGCTCCCTCTAAAAATAACAAATTCGAAATAGACTAGTGAAGAAAAGGTTGTGGTTTATTCACTTGTTTTAAAATAACATAATTTATGTCATTATACAACATGGGTTTAGCACCATATCTCTACTAAGTGCATTGCTAGAGATATAATAAAAAATGATCCTGTCAATCACCGTTGGTGAGTATAGGTTTTATGATGAATCTAGGAAGGCTATTGAGGCTAAGGGGAACTTTAGGTTTGTGAAGATGTAGTTAAGTAGCCAAAGGATATGCGCTATAGCCATCGGCAATGAATTTTATGAAGAGTTCTAAAAGTAGCTGATCTATCTGTTCTAATAAATATTGATTATATAGGAATAAAAATGATATAATTGGGTTTCAACAATAACACTCTCCTTTTGGAGAGTTTTGTGTTGTAAGTGAGCTCAATTATACCCAAAAATGGGGTCATTGTTTTTGTATAAAAAACTCTGCAACCCTTGATATATGAAGTGAAACTTGAATCAGATGGAGTTTGTCTACGACCACGGGGCTTTGCCCGTTAAATGCCATTTAGGCATTTAACCTCCACCTGATTCTTAGTTGAACGAATCCAGGGAGGTAGCCGCTCGCAACGTACACTTTGAAGAAGATGGGAGTATTAGAGCGGGTAGTCATCGGATAAAGAGAAAATCTAAAAGATAACGTAAAAAAATTTATACTAACGGATGAATTAGAGGAGGATAAATTATGAAAATTTCGAAGAAAGATGCCTTGACATGGTTTGAATTTTTTTCAATATTGCCAGAGGATGAGGAACCAATGACAAAACAAAAAGAAATCATTTACGCTACCTTTGCACAAATTGAGGCAGCGATCGATCATAGAAATGACACGTTAATGTCGGAAATTAGAAGTTTGAAAACTTTGGAGAATAGAACTTTTTTTGTGGGAAATGAAAATAAATTTTCAAAAGGATGTCGTTCTTGTCTGCTTGGCACAGGTTTGGGTGCAATTAGGAAAACGAACAAATGTAACATAGAGTGTAAGTTCTGTTACAATTATGGCCAACTAGAAGATATTCCTCCAGTTGGCGAAGGTATATGGGAAATTGGAGGCACAAAATTTTATGAGAAGGATATTGATCTACTTCTTTCCATACATCAGAAACCCACTGGCGTTGCCTACGTTTATTTAGAGCCCTTCATGGAAATTGAAAAATACTATTCTGTAATAAAGAAATTTAGTGATGCAGGGATTTATCAACATTTATATACAAATGGCATTTTGGCTACAGAAGATACATTGAAAGCATTAGGTGAAGCCGGTCTTAACGAGATACGTTTCAATCTGGGGGCTTCTAAGTGTTCAGATAAAGTTATTGAAAATATTAAAATAGCGAAAAAATATATTAAAAATGTAGGTATTGAAACTCCAATGACTCCTGAGTTTTTCGATTGCTTTTTTAAGAAAAAGCAATCGATCTTAGATACAAAACTGGATTTTATAAATTGTGCAGAATTACATTTAAATGAGAATAACATAGATAATTATTATGGGGAAAACATGTATATTGCAAGGCTTGGCTATATATCTCCAATTTGGAGTAGAGAATTAACTCTGAAATTCATGAAAATAGCCGATGAAGAAAAGTGGGATTTAGCAGTTCATGATTGCTCAAACAATACAAAATTTGCTAGAGATTTAAATTTGAGCAGTAAAGAGGGTAAGTGGTTCGGAGCCAGTAATTATGCCAGTGAGTTTTCCAGAATTCCATACGAAGCATTTTTACCAATACTCCGTGATGACAATTTCAAATTTTTAAGTGAAGAAGAATTGCCTGATGGCTATAAACCAGGAGAGCTGATTTATTAGACTGTCTTGTCAATTGATTTTAATCCTGTTGCTAGAATTGAGATTATTGGGATAAAATTGAAAAACGGAAAATCATAGCAAGCAAAAACTATTCGTTACACTTCCAATTTTTGCAAGAGGCTCTGAGCCTCTTGTAGAATTTGGTAACGAAGCGAACAAATTCTGCTTGCTAAAAATTTATTACTTAGATATTTATATAGAGTATGGATTAAAACTGTATGATTTGATATAAATTAGCAAATATATATATTATGATACTAGCTAATAATTTTGATGGCATTAGGAGAGGTTTAAAAAAAAATGAGTATATTAATAAATATCACTATTGTATTTTTACTTGTATTTATGAATGGTTTTTTCGTTGCGGCAGAATTTGCAGTAGTAAAAGTACGAAAATCTAGGATAGAAACACTAGTACTAGAAGGAAATAGAAATGCAAAGCATACTTTAAAGGTTGTTAGTGATTTGAATTCATACTTATCTGCTTGTCAGTTAGGTATTACTTTAGCATCTTTAGGATTAGGTTGGGTAGGAGAACCTGCAATAGCTGCTATATTTGAACCGTTGTTTAGGCTGTTTGATTTATCGGAAGTAACTATACATTCAATATCCTTTATAATAGCATTTACAATAATAACAGCTTTTCATATTGTGCTTGGAGAATTAGTACCTAAGTCTTTAGCTATTATTAGTTCTGAAAAAATAGCTATGTACACATCTTCACCACTAATACTATTTTACAAGTTAACTTATCCTGTAATGTGGGCGTTTAACCACACTACTAATGCTATTTTAAAATTATTTGGCTATAATATTGTAGATGATCACGAGGTAGCTCATACTGATGAAGAAATAAAAATATTAGTTGAAGAAAGTTATAAGCATGGGTTAATAGATAAAACTGAATTGACTTTTGTAGATAATATATTTGATTTCTCTGAGAAAACCGTAAAAGAAATAATGATACCTCGTACTGATATGGCTTGTATTTTTCTAGAGGATTCTTTTGAGGAGAGTATAGCATTTACTTTAGAGGAACAGCTAACTAGATATCCAGTATGCAGGGATAGTAAAGATAATATTATTGGTTTTATACACATTAAGGATTTGTATAAGCAGAAAATTGAAGGAAACAACCAAAATATGGAAGGGATTATTAGGGAAATTAAATTTGTTCCAGAATCGCTGTCAATAAGTGAATTATTAAAGATATTTAAGAAAGAAAGAGTACAGATGGCAATAATTATTGATGAATATGGTGGAACAGCTGGATTAGTAACAATTGAAGATATTTTAGAAGAGATAGTCGGTGAAATTCAAGATGAGTTTGATGAAGAAGGAGAAGAAATTAAGAAAACGGAAGATGGTAGTTACATTGTAGATGGAAAAATTCTTATTGAAGATATTAGTGAGTTGATAAATATTGAAATTCATTCTGAAAATATTGATACTATTGGAGGGTGGATTTATTCCCAATTAAAGTCACATCCACAAGTTAATGAGAAAGTTAGTTATGAGGATTATGAATTTATCATATTAAAATGTGATAGAAAAAGGATAAGAAAGATATTAATTAAAAAAATAGTTAAAGATATAGTCAGTTAAAATAGACCATTCAAATCCACTAAACACTGCACCAGCCTTAAATAATTTTAATGCTCTTTCACATAGTATTGTTAGAATAGCTAAAAAAAATGAAAATTCATTTATACTACATTTTGAAGGCTAATTTAATTATAATAAAATGGTCATATATGGTATAATAATTATAACTACCTAAATTGGTGTTAATTAGTAAAATATATAATGACTTAGGAGGACAACAATTACTATATGATTATTTTATTAAATATTATTATTGTATTTTTACTGGTGTTTATGAATGGCTTCTTTGTTGCCACAGAATTTGCAATGGTGAAAGTACGAAAATCTAGGATAGAAACATTAGTACAAGGAAACAGGAATGCAAAACATACTTTAAAGGTTGTAAATGATTTGAATTCATATTTATCTGCATGTCAGCTAGGAATAACTTTAGCATCTTTAGGATTAGGTTGGGTAGGAGAGCCTGCTGTTTCGAATATGTTGATGCCTCTATTTAATTTATTTCATATCCAGGAAAGCGTTGTACACTCAATTTCATTTATACTAGCATTTTCAATTATAACAGGCTTTCATATTGTACTTGGCGAGTTAACTCCTAAATCTTTAGCAATCATAAGTGCAGAAAAGATAGCAATAAATACAGCTTTACCACTTATAATGTTTTATAAACTAACTTATCCAATAATGTGGGCTTTTAATCATAGTACTAATGGGATTTTAAAAGTATTTGGAATATCACAAGTTGATGAACATGAAGCAGCTCACACTGATGAAGAAATAAAGCTATTAGTTGAAGATAGTTATAAGCATGGTTTAATTGATAAAACTGAGTTAACTTTTGTAGATAACATATTTGATTTTTCCGAGAAAAAAGTAAAAGAAATAATGATACCTCGTACTGATATGAACTGTATTTTTCTTGAAGATTCTTTTGATAAGATTATAGCATTTACTCTAGATGAACAGCTAACTAGATACCCAATATGCAGAGATAGTAAAGATAATGTTATTGGCTTTGTACACATTAAGGATTTATATAAGCAGAAAATTGAGGGCAATAACGAAAATATGGAAAACATTATTCGTGAAATTAAATTTGTTCCAGAATCGCTGTCAATAAGTGAATTATTAAAGGTATTTAAGAAAGAAAGAGTACAAATAGCTATAATTATTGATGAATATGGAGGAACGGCGGGACTCGTAACTATCGAGGATATTTTAGAAGAAATTGTTGGTGAAATTCAGGATGAGTTTGATGAAGAAGGTGATGAAATTACTAAAAATGAAGATGGTAATTACATTGTAGATGGAAAACTTATTCTTGATGATATAAATGAACTACTAAAAACTACTATTGAATCAGAAAACATTGATACCATCGGAGGATGGATTTATTCACAGTTAACGTCATATCCACAAGTTAATGAAAAAATCAATTATGAGAATTATGAATTTATCATATTGAAATGTGACACAAAAAGGATAAACAAAGTACTAATTAAAAAATCATATCAGTAAAATGTAGGACAACCCTTTTAGTCTATTTAGATATTAATAGCTAAAAGGGTTATTTTTTATATCATTGATTGTAATATTGACTAACATAACGTGCTACTGTATAATTTGTTTATATAAATATTGGTATATTTATGCTATTAAATATTTGAGGAGGGAGTAACTTGGGGCAGATTTAAAATATTATCGCATTGGGGAATTGGCTCATCTAGCTGGAGTGAGTACTCGAACTGTAGATTACTATACACAAATTGGCGTAATAAAAGAAAAAGAAAGAACAAATGGAAATCATCGTCTATACTCTGAAGATGCGTTAACATCTATCAAAGTAGTTAAACAACTTCAGGAGCAACATTTTTCCCTGGATGAAATATCTCTTATGTTTAAGAACAATGATAATAATAATTTGATGGAAAAAACCGTTTGTATAAAAGCGCTTCTCGACAATCTACAGAAGAAAGTGGTTGAGTTTTATTTATGTCAAAATAGTATCGATCAACCTGAGGAAAATAAGGTTGTATTGAGAGAGATTGTAACTAAGGGACTTAATGTTATGCAAATACTTATGGTTTTACTAGGCGAACATATGACATAAGTAGAGTGACTAGCATAGTAGTAAGAAATAAAATTGATAAATAAGATTTCAGTAAAGGAGAAAAGTAAGATGAGTGGTTTAGGAAATCAAATTAGAACTTTGCTTCTAATGAGTGGTTTAACAATATTAGTAATATTGATAGGCGGGTCCTTGGGCGGTCAATTAGGAATGATAACTGCGTTTGTATTTGCATTGATTATGAATGGAGGAAGTTATTGGTTTAGTGATAAAATTGCACTTTCTATGGCCGGAGCTCAGCCATTATCCAAACAAGATAATATGGAACTTTATGCTATGGTGGAAAAACTGACAGCAAATGCTGGAATGCCAATGCCAAGACTTTATATTACACCTTCTATGCAGCCGAATGCTTTTGCAACAGGACGAAATCCAGAACACTCAGCTGTTGCCGTTACACAGGGAATATTGAATATACTGAATCGTAATGAATTAGAAGGTGTTATAGCCCATGAATTGGCACATATTAAGAATCGAGATGTGCTTATAAGCACCATTGTTGCTGTAATGGCAGGAGTAATCACAACAATGGCTAATTGGGCGCAGTGGGCGCTTATGTTTGGTGGAGGCAACAGCGATGAAGAGGAAGGTCCAGGGTTATTAGCATCTTTACCATTAATTATTTTAGGACCTATTGCAGCTATGTTGGTACAGATGGCAGTATCACGATCCAGGGAATATCTTGCTGACAGTACAGGAGCGAATATTGCAGGACACAGTGAAGGTCTGGCAAATGCTCTACTAAAGTTAGAGAGGGCTTCAAGCATTGTTCCGATGGACGTCAACCCTGCAGCAAGCCATCTTTTTATCGTAAATCCATTAAGTGCTCAGAGATTAATGAATCTCTTTAGTACTCATCCGCCTATAAATGACAGAGTTCGTAGACTTCAAGCTTCGAATTTATAACTGTTATTGTAAATAAAAATATATTAAATATCTTAAAGCATCTGTAAATCAGGTGCTTTTGTTATATGTACGATCTTGTGTTTTAAGAGTAAAAAACGGAAGTCGTAATAACTGGCATATCCATCACGGTGCTGTAGCAGATGAAGCTTTTGCACACCTGTCCTTATCTGTTCCAGTAGAAGGTGATAGTGTTAATGGTAACTACAAAGTATATTATAAAAAGTTACTTTCAATTATTGAGGCTCTTAGAAAGGAGTTGAATGCTCCAGATATTCCAATTATTATTGGGGGCTTAGGAGATTTTTTAGGCAAAGAAGGATTTGGAAAAAGATGTACTGAGTATAATTTCATTAATCAAGAGTTAGAAAAATTTGCTTTTGAACAAGATAATTGTTACTTTGTCACTGCTTCAGGTTTAACTTCTAATCCTGATGGTATTCATATTGATGCAATTTCTCAAAGAAAATTTGGTTTACGATATTTTGAAGCCTTTTCTAACAAGCAACATGTATTGGAGCCATTAATTAATGAAAATGAGTTACTAAATGTTAATTATGCTAGACCACATACCAAAACAGAAAATATATACATGATAAGTTTGGATTTTGCATTAGGAAAAATATCCTATGATGAATTCCAATCTCAATTCATGCAAATTAGCAAGGGTTAAACTTTATAATTAAGAAATAACTATTAGCATAATTTTGATGAAGGATATAAAGGAGGAGTTTTTTTGATACCATTACTAATTTTAGGTTTATTAAGACAAAACCCAGGTTCCTACGGATATGAATTATTAGCATTAATGGAAGAGAGACACTATAAATATATAGTGAATTTCACTAAAGGGTCATTCTATTATAATCTTCAACAATTAGAAGAAAAACAATATATTAAAAAAGTTGACCAATTAGACAATACTAGAGATACACGTAATTATATCATCACTGAACTAGGGGATAAAGAATTTGAAAAATTGATGTATAAGTATGGCTCTAAGACAGAGTATGTAAATTTATCTTTTTATGCAGCAATGCTATTTGCTAATGAATATAAAAGCTAGGAACTAAAAAAGCTAATAGAAATACAAATCGAACAAACTAAACAGAAAATTTTTTTGTTAGAACAATCTCTTGAGCATAATGAAACTATCCCCACTTATTTTAGAAGAATGTTGGAAAATTCACGTTCTCATCATTTAGTAAATGTTCAATGGTTTGAAGGACTGTTAAAAGATATAAGAAATGAAAATTAATAAATTGACGTTGATTGAACAGCTCGAAAATAAAGATGAAAAAATGTTTTGGAGGTCAAAGGTCTAAATGACCTTTGACGGGTAATTTGTGAGCGGGAGCGAACGGGTTAAATTACCCCGTGTTTCCGACTAAAAGGAGGAAGTGAAGTGAGAGGAAACTGGTCTTTTGTTTCAGTAATACTGATTTTTCTTACAACATTACTTGGTCTTACCAGTGGATATTATATTTGCATATTTGTTTTCAGTCAATCAGAAATTATCCCTTCATATCTAATCTTTATTGTTCAAAGTTTCCTTTCTACTGTTATATATTTTCTGAGCTTGAAAATATATTTCTATTTGCACTGGCGCTTCCCTAATAAAAATAGAAAATTTGACCTTTCACGTTTTAAAGCATTGAGCGGAGCTATTGAAGCCATGAACAAGATAGCTTCAGGTGATTTCAATGTGCTTGTTAAAACAAACAAGCTACACCCTTTTAATGAGGTAGCAGACAATGTCAACAGAATGGCAAAAGAGCTGGGTTCTTTGGAAAAACTGCGGCAAGATTTTATATCAGATGTATCCCACGAAATACAGTCACCGTTAACCTCTATTTCAGGATTTGCCGCACTGCTGAGAAAAGGGAATTTAAGCGAGAGCCAAATATCACACTATGCCAATATAATAGAAACCGAAAGCAAACGATTATCCAAACTAAGTGAAAATTTATTAAGATTATCTAATTTGGAATCGGAAGACCATAATTTAAACTTAAAGAAATATCAAATCCATAAGCAAATTGAAAGTATTTTACTCATGCTAGAACCGCAGTGGTCGGCGAAAAGTATCACACTTGATGTCTCTCTTCAGGAGACTATAATATGTGGTGATGAGGACTTATTAAGTCAGGTATTTATAAATTTGATTCATAATGCTATTAAATTTACACCAAAAAACGGTAGTATAGGCATTAGCTTATCAAGCAATGAAAACGCAATTGAATGTAAAATCTCCGATACGGGTATAGGTATTTCACCGCAAGATCAGCAGCGAATTTTTGAGCGGCAACGGACTTGGACTTTCAATAGTAAAAAAGATTATTGATTTACATGGCGGGAAAATATCTCTTACCAGTGAAATTGGAAAAGGTACGGAATTTACTGTTTTGTTATCTAAATAGAAACTAATATGTCGATTACCACAGCTGAATTAACGGCCTGTGGTTTTTCTTTTCGTTTACATTGCGTTTAAACTCCATTTAAGTTCGGTTTAAATTGCAGTCATATACTGTACTTGTAGAAACCAAACAGGGTTTAGAAATAATATTATTTTTAAGTTTCAATTTTATTATTCACACAACGGGAAAGGAGTTTTTTATATGGAAAACATGGAAAATGTGGATCAAAAATCTCTATACTATCTTGAAAAAGCACCTGTTTCTAAAGCAATTATGCATATGGTTATTCCAATGATGCTGAGTCTAATTGCTAACATTATTTATAATATCACGGATGCCTTTTTTATTGGTAAACTTGAAAATACAGCTATGATGGCAGCAGTTACCTTAGCATTACCTTTTTCGGTAATACTCATGGCACTTGGGCAGCTATTTGCAGTAGGTTCAGGGACATATGTTTCTAGACTTTTAGGTGAAGACAATGTAGATGAAATAAAAAAAGTTTCTTCCGTAAATTTCTGGTCATCCATGATAGCTGGAATTATGTTTATGGCCATATGTGTGCCGCTGCTAACTCCTCTTTTACACCTTTTAGGAGCAAGAGGTGATACACTGCTGTACACAAGAGATTATATTAAGGTGTTTGTTATTGGGGCTCCATTTGTTATTGGCAGTTTTTCACTAGGGGAAATTGTTCGTGCAGAAGGGGCATCCACTGACTCAATGATTGGGATGCTACTTGGCATTATAATCAACATAATATTGAATCCGGTTTTTATTTTTAGTTTTCACCTGGGGGTTACGGGATCAGCCTTGGCATCTGTGATTGGTAACATACTATCTGTAGCTTATTTCATCTATTATCTTCAAAAGAAAAGTTCTGTTCAGAGTGTGTCTATTAAAGATTTTAAATGGAGTAGAGAGATTTATATAAATATTTTTAAAGTTGGTGTGTCAGCATTTTTGCTTGATTGTTTTATGGCAGTAACTTGCTTACTATTTAATAATTATTCTACTCTCTATGGGGACAGTGTTGTTGCAGGGCTTGGTATTGCGCAAAGAGTTGTTCAGGCTGTGGATTTTATTGGTATGAGCTTTTCCATGGGAGCAGTACCTTTGATTGCATTTGCCTATTCAGCAAAGAATCAGGAGCGCTTGATGGAAATTATAAAAAAAGTCGTACTATATATGGTGGGCATCACATTAGCGCTTTCTGTGATTTTATTTATACTGAGAGCACAGATAATTGGCATCTTTAGCATTGATCCTAAGGTCATTGCCATTGGACAAACAATTCTCCTAGCTCAGCTTTGCTCTACTCTCTTTGCTGGTCTTTCTGCACTTTTTACAAGCATTTTTCAAGCCTTTGGAACAGGTGGACAATCCACAATTATGTCAGTTGTGAGGGGAATCTTTTTTGTTCCTATTCTGATTTTGGGAAATTTATTATTTACTGTTAATGGTGTTATTTGGGCTAATACAATTTCAGAGGGATTGGCTTGTATAGTTGGTCTTACAATGTGGCTTATGATTAGACGGAAAAGCTTACAAGAAATCTCTATGAATGAATAAACAAGTTAAAAACCTAAGTGGAGGTGAGTGGAATGGAGTGTGATTCAAATAGTAGTCACAAACCAGACTTTTATAAATACTTTCAATGCCATTATTGAAAAAGCAGAATCAATTAAAGAATTTGATGTGGATTTGTTTTTAAAGCTAATAGAGAAGAAATAGGCTGAAATCAAAGGGCTAGAGGAATCTAGCCTTTTTTGTGTTTTATGTTCCCTGAAATCGTTTGAGGGTATTTTTATTTTTAATTATGATCAATAATGGATAAATGAAAAAATTAATAAGTAAATTAAAATAATTAATAAAAAAATTAAAATACATAAAATAAATTAATTAAAATATTGAATTTATAAATATTAGTAGTATAATACAATTATGGAGAGTGATTTGTATGGCTTATAGAATATTAACTCAATGTCCTGTATGTAATTCCAAGCTTACAGTTACAAAATTAACATGCAAAAAATGTAATACTGTTATTGAAAATGACTTTGAACTTTCTAAGTTTTCTTACCTCACTATGGATCAACTAAATTTTGCAGAAGTTTTCATAAAATGTAGAGGCAATATTAAAGACGTTGAAAAGGAACTTGGAATATCTTATCCTACAGTTCGAAGCAAAATTGAAGATTTAATTGTTTCACTGGGGTATGTACCTATTAGGGAGAAAGCAGATAACAGTTGCGAAGTAATTGATAAGCTTGAAAAAGGAGAAATTACAGCAGAACAAGCATTAAATTTATTAAAAAAGTAGTTTTAAAAAGGAGTTGGATTAAATGAATGACGAGATTATGAAGGTATTAAAGATGCTGGAAGAGGGAAAAATTGATGCGCAGAAAGCGGGAGAACTTATAGAGGTGTTATATGCTTCTAAAAATAATGTTCCTGCAGTAATCAACTCAGATAAAATGCTAAAGATTAGAGTTAATTCACAAAATGGAGACAACGTAAATATAAATATACCCGTTAAGTTCATAAGAACCATAGGGGGCGCTATTAAGAGAATACCTAAGGTAGAAGGGGTAGAAGGTATGGAGGATATAGACATTCAGGCTATTCTTCAGGCTGTAAGTGATGGACTGGACGGTAAGATCGTAGATGTAAAAAGTGAAAAAGGGGACAACGTTGAGATTGTTGTTGAATAACAGCATTAGAGGCACAGTTAGTAATAATTCTTCTGTGCAGAAAAAGGAATGTGGAAGGGAATCATTGCAATGAGAATTTATATAAGAGAAAAAAATGGTAAGAGTTTTTTTATTCCCATACCTTTAAGTATTGCAAGTTTAGGATGTCGGATAGCTTCCTATGCTATAGAGAAATCTGGAAAGAATCTTAATCAGCAGCAAAGGGATATAATTGACTGCATAGATTTTAATGAGCTTGCCAAGAGCATAAAATATCTAAGGGGCTACAGAGGTCTAAAATTGGTGGAAGTTACATCAGCGGATGGCGATGAAGTAACCATAACTCTGTAAACAAAATATTATGAATTTAGAATTTAAGAAGGTGGTTTTATACAGAATTCATTGTATAAAACTGCCTTCTGTTTAAGACAATATTCATTTACTTTATATGTTTTGTGTTCAGAGCAATTGAATACATATTCATCCGTACTGATCAAACCATTTTCGGTGAGGCATTCATACATAAATTGGCTGGCATACTTGTTCTCACATTGATAATACGGCATCTCTCGTTAAAGTGGTCAGAGATAGGCTTTGCAGGCAGATCAGCGGGGAAAAATGTATTGTATGGACTTACACTTATTTTAACATCGGGAATCGCAGGATCAAAATTTTGTTTACTGACTAAAATTACTGGCTCACTTTGGATGTCTATGGCTGACCATTTTTTAATAACACCATCATTAATGTCTTGCATGTTGTAACAACCTCTGGCGTAGATGAATTACAAGTTATCCGTATTTCCATTGCTCAGACGGTATCGTTTCTAGTTATTCTTTTTATCTACTGGAAAAGCGATGCGCACCACAAGCATACATTTCGAACATAGAAGAAAAATTAATTCCACACCGTGCGCAGGGAGTATTAGAGAGGGTAGCATCGGATAAAGAAACACTAGTGGGGTTTGACTTGAATTCAAGAATCTTGTACTATATTCATTAGTTGTTAATGAAATAGTGTCGCTATGTCAATTGATAATGTAAATGATGTATTTTGACATAATTAGAAAGGCGGTAAAGTATGAGATTTGTAAAAGAAATGTTGATTGATAAAGGAATTAATGAAGTAATTGCTGGATATTTATCTTTTAGTATTGAATTAATTTTATTAATTATCATATGTATATTAGCAAATTTTATTACTAAAAGAGTTGTTTTAAATATTATATCCAAGACAGTATATAAAAATAATATTAAGTGGGACGATTTTTTGGTTGAACGAAAGGTATTTCATAGAATTTCTAATATTGTACCTTTTGTAATAATTTATATTTCAGCACCTATATTTGGATCTTTTGAAGAATTGATTCAAAGAACTGCTCAGGCTATTATATTAGTAATTTCTATTTTGGTGATTAGTGCAATATTAAATGCCATTGACGATGTTTATAAAACCTATCCTATTTCAAAAATTCGCCCTATTACAGGAACACTGCAAATAGTAAAAATTTTATCATGTATTTTAATAGGAATTGCTTTAGCTGCAACTTTGTCTGGTACTAATCCAATAGCTATATTAAGCGGAATTGGAGTTTTATCTGCTTTGATTTCTATTATATTTAAGGACCCTATTCTAGGTTTTGTTGCTGGGATACAATTGACTACTAATGATATGATCCGAATAGGAGACTGGGTTGAGATGACAAAGTATGGTGCTAATGGTCATGTCATTGAAATACACCTAAGTACTATAAAAATTCAAAATTTTGATCAAACCATTGTATCAGTTCCAGCTTATGCTTTCATGTCTGACTCCTTTAAAAACTGGAGGGGGATATCAGAAGCAGGTGGACGTAGAATTATGCGTTCTATTCTAATTGATATCAGCAGTATAAAATTTTGTTCAGAGGAAATGATAGAACACTTTAAAAAGATTAATTATTTAAAACAGTATATTGCTGATAAAGAGGAAGAATTTAAGAAACATAATAACGAAAACAACCATGATACGGATTTTTTGATCAACGGAAAACATCTTACTAATATTGCCTGTTTCCGGGCTTATATAGAAGAGTATTTAAAAAATAATTCTAGGATCAGCAAAGAACATACAATTCTGGCAAGACAATTAGCTCCAAATGAAAATGGGTTACCTATAGAGATTTACGCCTTTACAATTGATATAGATTTTAAAAAATATGAAGAAATTCAGTCTGACATTTTTGACCACTTATTTTCAGTGGTAAATGAATTCCAGTTAAGGGTATTTCAAAATCCGTCGGAATATGATGTTAAGCAAATCAGTAAAATCCTTTAGTTATACATTAATTATTTTATGTCTTCTATGAAGTGAAAACTTGAATCAGGTGGAGTTTCAAACTCCATCTGATTCTTAGTTGAACGAATCCGAGAGCGGGTAGTCACCGGATAAATGATATATAATTGAAAAGGGAAATAAGGATATTTAGAAGGAGTGCATTAGATGCTAGTTAAAATTACAAATGGTTGCGTTGCTTTTGGCACAAATACAATATTGTCTAATATTGATTTTCAAATAAACGAAGGGGAAAAGGTTGCTTTAGTTGGACGAAACGGATGCGGAAAGACAACTCTTCTTAAGTTGATTTCCGGTGAATATGAGCTTTCAAAGCTTGATAATGGTGAAACATCCTCCATTATTACAGCGAGAAATATAACTATCGGTTACCTTAAGCAGATTACCTTTGAGGATGAAACTATTACCCTTGAGGATGAAGTGAAAAAAGCTTACAAAGAAATATCTGACATAGAAGTTAGGATGGAAAAACTTCTTAGTGAGATGGAGAGTGACTCAAATAGTTCTGTAATTAAGAAATATTCAGAATTACAGGAAAGATATAATCTGCTTGGAGGATATACCTATAAGAAAGAATATGAGGTTGCTATTAAGCAGTTTGGATTTACTGATGAAGATAAAGCAAAGGCTCTTTCAGAGTTTTCTGGAGGACAGCGCACTAAAATTGCTTTTATCAAGCTTTTGCTCAGTAAGCCGGATTTATTGGTATTGGATGAACCTACTAACCATCTTGATATTAATGCTATTGAATGGCTTGAAGAATATTTAAAGGAATATAAAAAGGCAGTTCTTATAGTTGCCCATGACAGGGAATTTTTGGATAAAATTGTGAGCTCAGTTTATGAGATTGAACGAGGAAAAATGGCAAAATATACTGGGAATTACTCTGCATTTGCTGAAAAGAAGCGTCTTGAATGGGAAATACAGCAAAAGAAGCATATTGAACAGCAAAAAGAAATTGCTCATTTAAGCGGACTTGTTGACCGTTTTCGTTATAAAGCTACCAAAGCGGCTATGGCACAATCTAAAATAAAGCAGCTTGACCGTATGGATATTGTGGAAGTCCCTGAGCTAGCTGATACAAAGAGCTTTTATGCGGATTTCGAACCCGAGTACCAAAGTGTTCAATTGGTATTGTCAGCAAAGGATTTGAAAATAGGCTATAGTAAAATACTTTCAACAGTTTCACTGAATATAACCCGTGGTGAAAAAATTGGGATTATCGGCGGCAACGGATTAGGTAAATCTACTTTTTTAAAAACCATTGTTGGTGCCATGCCTCAACTTGGAGGTACGTATTCCTTTGGGGACAAGGTTAAAATCGGATATTTTGACCAGCATATGGCACAGTATAAAAGTGATAAAACTGTACTGGATGAATATTGGGATGAGTTTCCTGATTTAACTCAGACAGAGGTCCGTAGCGCTCTTGGAGCTTTTCTTTTTACACAGGAGGATGTATTTAAACCGGTTAATGCTCTTTCTGGTGGGGAAAAGGTACGTTTGGAATTGTGCAAAATATTAAAACGCAGACCAAACTTTCTGATCCTTGATGAACCTACAAATCATATGGATATAATAGGCAAGGAAACATTGGAGAAAATGCTTAAAGACTATACCGGTACGCTGCTTTTCGTTTCTCATGATAGATATTTTGTGAAACAGATTGCTTCATCAGTTCTGGTATTTGATAATGGTAATGTGGACTACTACCCTTTTGGATATGAGGATTATTTGGAGAAGGCAGCAAAGAAATTTGTTGATAAAGAAACAATTGTAGTTAAAGAGAAGAGTCAAAAGAAAAAATTTACAACACCTGGTAAGGAAAAGGCTAAAATAGAGGCACGGATAAAAAAACTTGAAGTATTACTTGAGGAATGTGATGAAAAAATTGCAAAACTTCAAGAAGAGATTCAATCAGAAGAGGTTATTTCAGATTATGTAAGACTAACGGAGCTTCAAGAGGAACTTATGGCACAGGAAGAGATGAATATGAGCTATTTAGAAGAGTGGGGCGAATTGCAGGATAGATTAGCAGAAGGTAGTTTTGGATGCGGATCATAATTTTTCTGATAAGATAACATCCCTTACAAAGGAGAAAATTAAAATAAAGCAAAAAGCCATGATCTAGTGCTCTAGACCATGGTTTTCTTATTGATATTTATATTCCAATAAATGTATAGTATATGTGTTAAGTTCTAATCTTATAACGCATATTTTTTAGAATCATTGCTTGTGAATGATTTTACAAGGCCGTAGATTAAGTTATCTTCTTCAATTCCCTCCAGATGCAATACATCCAATACTTCTACAATCATACAATTGCTTGCACCATCTATTAATATGGCAGAATCATTTATTGTATATTTGATATTTATAAACTTATCAGTATCATCAGAATGGTTAAGACCTAATGCATCTACTATATCCTGTTGATCTTCATTTAATGCACTAACTCCTATAATATCACCCTTACAAATATTTTTTCCAGTTATACTTTGGGCACCTAATAACATTAAAATCTTGTCATAGTCTGCCTGCATTGCCCATGCGCATATCATACCGTATTTTTTTTCGTTTTTTATGAAGCTAACGGCATTAGCTCCATACTTAAAAGCACTAAGTTCCATTTTTTATCTCCTTAAAATCTTTTTTTATTAAGCTCAATTGTGTTGACACCATACTGAGCAAGGTTTCCTTGAGGTGGTTGACATAATTTCAAGATAAATGCAATCGATGGTAAGTACTCCAAACTAAGCATTTCTTTATTTTCATTATACCAAATTATATAGCAAGAAAAAACTGTCCGTTACACTTCTAGTTTTTCCAAGAGGTTCGGACCATCTTATAAAACTTGGTAACGAAGTGAACAAATTCTGCTTTTTGTTATAAATAGTGCTGTAATTAGGATTTTTTTATCGTGGTTAACAAACCCAATATTATGTTAAGTGGAATAAAAGTAAACAATTAAACTATTTCAAATAATTACATATATTGAAAAATAGAAAATAAAACAATATAATTATTTATATATAACGGATTAAAGATTTCACATTAAATATGGGATAACAGCAGAAAGCAATGGGTGGTATGTATTATGATCACAAACGAATTGGTAATCAAAAGTATTGATTATATCATGCAACATTTAGACGAAGAGATTTCAATTGAAGATGTTGCAGATTATTGTCATTAGAAATAGTATATGGAAAAGATGAAACTGCAAGAACAGAGGATAATCCTACATGGGTAAAGTCAACAATGAAGAGATTAGAAAACCATTTTGATAATCTGACTATTAAGCAAATAAGAATGTACTGCCAGTGCGGATATGGAATGGATGAGAAATTAGAACTTGTGAAAGGTCTGGTAGAATCATCTTCTAACATGGAGGAATTCGGAAATTCAGATAAGGCAAAAGCAGCAGGTTTGTACTCAGAAAAAGGAGAACTATATCTTCAAGTTCATTTTTGTCCATGCCCAATGCTTGCAGACATGGATAGATTAGATACAAATACCTGGTGTCAGTGTACAACGGGGTATAGTAAAGTCCTTTTTGAAAAAGCCTTCGAGTGTAAGGTAGATGTGGAGTTGCTAAAAAGTATAAAAATGGGTGATGAGAAGTGTCTTATGAAAATAATTCCACAAGGGACTATATGGAAATAAAATACCATAGAAAATAATATTATTTATCATAATAATTGAAAGGTTATTTTGAATATTATAGAATTATTCTGTGAAAACAAAATTAAAAATCAGAATTAATTTTATAAGGAGAATTAATATGAAGCTTCGTAAAGAATATACTTGTCCGTTAGAAATTACACACGATATATTAAAAGGCAAGTGGAAAACGGTTATTCTTTGGCAATTAAAATATCATGGCAAAACATCCTTAGCTCAGTTGGAAAAGGACATAAAGGGAATAAGCCAAAAGATGTTATTGCAGCAACTAAATGAGTTAAGAGAATTTGGGTTGGTAGATAAAATACAGTATCAAGGTTATCCTCTTAAGGTAGAGTATTTCTTGACAGAAGGCAGGGGCCATAGAATAATAAAGGCTTTAGAAATTATGCAGGAAGTAGGTCGAGAGTATTTAAATGAGCAAATTAATAAACATTAATGCTAACTAAAGTATTAATGTTTTTTTATGTAATTTAACTTCAATATGTATTATACATAATACACACAAAAAAGTGGGTAATTTTACAATAGAATAATCCATGCTATTATTAATACAACAAATGTTCATGAACTAGTTATAATAATAAAATTTGAATGATTTAGATGGAATAGTATACTTTCCAAAACATTAAATGAAGTTAAATTCAGGAGGTTATAAAAATGAAAAAAGCTCTTATAGTTATTGATATACAAAATGATTACTTTGCAAATGGAAAATTCTCTCTATGGAATGCCGAAAACACTTTAAATAATGTAGAAAAAGCTATTGAAAAAGCAGATGCCAATAATATCCCTGTAATTTTAATTCAACATATCGCAGGTAGTAGCTCACCATTTTTTAATGAAGGCACAGAAGGAGTAGAAATTCATCCAAGAATATTAAAAGCTGCTCCAAATGCAAAGAAAGTTATTAAGACATTTGCAGATAGCTTTCATAAGACAAATTTAGAGGAAGTATTATTAGAGCTTGGAGTAGAAGAAATTCTTGTATGTGGAATGATGACACAAAATTGTGTTGTTTTCACGGCTATTTCTAAAGAAGCAGAAAAGTATAGTGTAAAGATACTATCCGATTGTTGTACAACTGTAAGTGAGCCTTTACACTTAATTGCACTCCAAGGAGTTTCAACACGTGTAGAACTATTAAACTATAATGAGGCTATATAGAAAGTTGGTAAATTACACCAAAATTAAGAGTATTATAGATATATCAAATCTGTGATGATGCTGCTGAAGGAGTAGATGCAGCAGTTATAAGTGGATGATTTACTGTAGCTTTTTTTGCAAAGTTAGGTACAAAAGGTTGTTCCAGGGTAATTTCATTTAACTCAAACATAAATAAGAGTTTGTGCTCTACTGGAAGGTATCTGTTGATACCCATCTTTATGCCTTTAACCTTTGTAATGAATAGATATTGTTTTTTTTCACAACGTCTTCACTTACTTTTGGAAGGTTGATAATATTATCAGATAAGTCATAAGATTTAATGCTTGGCGGTTGCGCTATCCCTTTCATCTTATCAGTTTTTATATTTTTGTGGTATACTTTATTACGATTAGAAGATAGTGTAGAGTGAAATGTAAAAAACTTTTCACAGCAACTAACAAGGAAGAACAGGCTGTTATTGAAAAATAGAAAGAGGTAATTTTATGGGAAATATAATTATTTTAAATATAAGTTTCAAGTTTGGTAATACAGAAGATGTTATTCATCCTGTAATTTTAAAGGATGATAATGAAATGATACTGGTTGATTGCGGGTATACAGGGTTTATGTCTGTTATTGAAGATGCCATTAAAGCAGAAAATTTGGATTGTAATCAACTTACAAAAATTCTAATTACACATCATGACCATGACCATATGGGTGCATTGGCAGATTTTAAAGCAAAATATTCTAATATAAAAATTGTTGCAAGTGAAATTGAAGCTCCTTATATTACAGGAGAAAAGAAATCATTACGATTAGAACAAGCAGAGGCACTTCAAAGTACTTTAAGTGATGACCAGAAAGCATTTGGAAAAGCTTTTTGTGAGATTATAAGAAATGTTAAACCTGTTAAAGTTGATATAGTAGTACATGATGGTGAAGTTATGGACTGGTGTGGAGGTTGTGAAATAGTTGCTACTCCAGGACACACTCCAGGACATATATCTCTGTATTTAAAGAATAAAAAAACTATTATAGCAGGTGATGCTGCTGTATTAGAAAATAATCAGCTAGTTATTGCAAATCCTCAATTTACTTTGGATATAGATAATGCAAATAGATCTATATCCAAAGTATTAAGTTACCATGCTGAAACTTTTATTTGTTATCATGGAGGAATATATAAACGATCCGAGAACAATTAAATCTCAAGATGAAGTAAATTCCTGAACAATTTTATGATGCAATACTTGAACATTGCATCATAAATGTATGGGCCAACCATAGCTATTTTATCCAAATAAACTCTAAAGACTATACGAGCGTCCAGATTATTATCTACTCCGTATGCTTTTCCTAAAGGATTCCCTGTGCTGTAAGGTATGATAACAACATTGTCTTCATCAGTCTTTCTTGCCATTTTATATACATAATAATATCCATAAACATTAACAGCCCGCAATATAGCATTGTAATTATCAGGAATGGCGATAGTTAAATCCTCATCATTTGCATAATTAGTGAATTGTCTAGATAAGTCAGAGTTATACATTGGTGTATTAACTCGGTAAGGTCATAAGTACATTTTGCAGATATCACAAGGTGGTAAACTATACATTGGAGTGTTAGAGTAGTAAGGATATGTCTTATGGGTATAACATTAAATACTTGTACAATAAAAAAATCAGAAAAATGCTTCACTTGGACCTAACTCCAAGTGATAAACTTAGGGAAATCACAAAACAAATTCAAGGATTGTTTTTGTAAAAGTTATAAAAGTATATAAAAAAAACATTGGGAGAAAAGATGAAAAAGATGATTTTATATTTATTCAGTATTCTACTTATATTATGTGTTGGTGCTATATTGTTTATAAACTTACACCCAGCTTTTGGGGGGAAGCAAACCAAAGAACAAAAAGAGACCTATAGACATTTGGATAATTATGTTGATGGAAAATTTGTTAATGCAATTACCACCAGTATGTTTACGCGTTCATCAGATTCTGCATCTGTGTTTAATAATTCCAGTACAAATGCTAAAGACCGCAATCCCGCAGCTGAAATTCAAGTTTCAACTATTGATTGGAACAAAATTAAAAGTGAAAAAGATAGTTTGACTTGGCTTGGACACTCTGCATTTCTAATTAGTATTGATAATAAAAAGATACTTCTAATCGACCCTCAGATTGGTGAGACTGTCATATTAGATTCAGACCTACACCTTACTGATTCTTTATGGTGGGATTTCTAAATGCTTTCAATTAGGAACAGTTTGCTTAGCTGATATTATAGGATGCTATAATATCAGATTCATATCATTTCATAGTATCAATGGAGCTTTATCTAAAATTGATATAGATGAAACCTATTTTTAATAAACTAAAAGTGCTTTATTTCGAGCACTTCTTCCTCTGTGAGTTCACGCCACTTACCAATATCTATTCCATGAATATTTATATTAATAATTCGGATACGTTCTAAGCGTGTAACTGTATATCCAAAGGTTTTGCTCATTCTGCGAATTTGTCTATTTAGTCCCTGGGTAAGAACAATACGAAAAGTATCTTCATTAACCCGAGTTACTTTACAAGGTTTCGTTTTAACTCCACAAATTTCAACACCCCTAGACATCCCTTCTATGAAAAAATCATCAAAAGGCTTATTGACGGTAACTAAATATTCTTTTTCATGTTCATTTTTAGATTCTAAAATCTTATTTGCAAACTCTCCATCATTTGTTAGAAATATTAATCCTTGGGAGGCCTTATCTAACCTTCCAACAGGAAAAACATATTCTGGATAGTCTAAAAAATCTATTATATTAGTCTGAACTTCTTTTGAAGCAGTACAGGTAATACCTACAGGTTTATTTAAGGCTATATATTTTTTGTCTTTTACTGGAATAGGTTTATTATCAATAAGAATAATATCGGTTTCTTCTACCCACTGACCAGGCTGAGGAAGTTGCCCATTTACTGTTATTCTATTTTGCTCAATAAGCCTATTGGTTTCTCTTCTTGAACAAAAACTAAGATTACTAAGAAGTTTATTTATTCTCATTTTTTTATGTTATCCTTTCATAAATGCATTAGTTAAGAATAGTTCTATTATACAACAAATTTTTAAGTTTTTGTGGTATACTTTATTAGGATTAGAAGATAGTGTAGAGTGAGATGTAAAAAAACTTTACAACAAAAATCAGAATGAAAGAGGTAAAGGATGTCAAAAATATTGAAATATTCGAAAAAACAATTGGAGAAAACACTAAAAGATTTCATAAAGAAAGAAAAGGTAGAGTCTAATGATATATCTGAGTGGATAAGAGTCATAAATGACTTTATATATGAATTTGGATTAAAGTCTGAAGTGAATGAAGGGGATAAACTTTCCATAACAACTAACAAGGAAGAGCAGGCTGTAATTGAAAAAATGATGTTTGCACTTGAAGGTTCAAAAACTTCTTTGAATTATATTTTTGATGGTAATATTACTTATATAGAAGAATAGGCATAAAGATATATAGTGAGAAAAAATTCAAATGTATTATATTGAAGTATTTAGAGCAATGTAACAGCTGCTCTTTTTTTATACCCCAAATTCAATGACCAATGTAGTAGCAAATTCGCTTAGTTATCTTTGTCTAAAAATACCTGCTGATAAATTAAGTTTGAATATTGTGTAAAAGAAGGTGTTTATGGGAATATGTAGAATATAAATTTTATGTAGAAATAGTAGTAAAGGTGGTAATTAAAGATGAAAATGCAAACTCAAATTTTTTTTAAAGCTTTAGATGAATGGGATCAATCTACTCATGGAAAGGAAGAGGACGAGCTTAAAAGAAGAGTATTCTCCTTATTGTATAAGCTTGGGGGACACTATCAATTAAAATGGAATAAGGAGGAAGCGATTAATAGCCTCAAAGAAAGAGTAGAGTATATAATTAATGAGTGCAAAATTGATGAAGATTTTGTAATTATGGGATTAGTAAACTTATTCGATAACCAACTAAAATATGAACTTCATCATTTAGGGGAGGCTATACTAACAAACGAACGTATGTTGAATATGGATTTACAAAAGCTTAAAGATAGGATAGATCCGGAGGAACTGAAATTAATTGAGGAAGAACTTAATTCACCTGACTTTGAGCATCCATCACAAAAAGCTTTAAATAGATTAAAGTCTCGTGAATACATTAGTAATTGTAAAATTAATATCCAACAATGGGAGATAATAAAGGGAAAATATTTTAATCAGCTTAATAGAGAATTATGGGAAGAGGCTAGAATGTTTCATAGCTAGAAAAGAAGCAATGAATAGTTAGACTTGGGTCATTTCCAAAAGTTACATGTATTACTGGACTTGTAAGCGAAGTATGAACACTATATAATTAACCTGAGAAAAATATTATACCTTAGGGGGATTTATATGTATAAAAAAAGGACTTTATGTACCTTTAGTACATTACTATTAAGTACAGTATTATTACTACCAACTCAGGTTGATGCTGCATCATTAAGCAAAAGATTATCTGGGAGTAATAGATATGAAACTGGCTCTAAAATTGTACAAGAAGGATGGACAAGTAGTGACTATGCTGTAGTAGCAAGTGGGGAAGGTTTTGCAGACGCACTTTGCGCAGCACCTTTAGCTAAAAAATATAATGCTCCAATTTTGCTTACAGGAAAAGAGACTCTAGATTCAAATACAAAGGGTGAATTGATAAGACTTAATGTAAAAAATGTATTTATAGTAGGTGGAACTGGGGTTTTATCTGATAACATTAAGGATGAACTTGAGAGTATGAACATTACCACTACTAGAGTATATGGTCAGAATAGGTTTGAAACATCGCTGCAAGTGGCTAAAAGTTTAGGGGCTACTAGTGGTGTAGTAGTAACAAATGGATTTGGATTTGCAGATGCATTATCAATAGCTCCAGTTGCAGCACAAAATGGGATGCCAATACTACTAACAGACAAGGATGATTTATCATCAGCAGTTAAGGAGTTCTTGGGTAACAGTTCTTATAGTGAAAGCTATATAGTTGGTGGAAGTGGCGTTGTAAGTGATAAAATTGCGTCACAGCTGAAGAATAATATAAGACTTGGAGGAAGCAGTAGATATGGCACAAATTCAGCTGTATTAAATCACTTTGCTGACAAGTTTAGTTATGATAAAGTTTATGTTGCATCAGGTGAAAATTATCCAGATGCTTTATCAGGAAGTGTATTAGCAGCATCAAGTAACTCTCCTCTAATTTTAGTAGGAAGTACTATTGATTCTTCAGTAATGTCTTCAATAAAAGCTCAACATGATAAATATAACAATATAATAGCTTTAGGTGGTACTGCAGTAGTTACAGATACATTAGCAAATTATGTTGTCAGTGGAGTTGCTGCTGTAGAAAATAATAATGAAGAAACTACTGAAACTGTTAATCAACAGTTTCCAGTTACAATTGATCAACTGCCAATTGATATTACTATTAGAAACCCTGACAGCATTGGGAATGTCTATATGAATGCTACGTATAAGAATAATTCTGGAAAAAATATAGTTGGATTCACAGCAACTGTTCTGTTAAAGGATAGCAACGAAAAAACTTATCTAACAAGTGATGACACTGTACTTCCTGGAGAAACATCTCCAAATTTTGATGGTTTTGGTCCTAAAACACTAAATAAAGATGATATAGAAATTTTAGAGTATGAAATCACAATAGCTAATGCTGATGGAAGTGAAACATACATTAGCTATGATTGTAAGCTTAAATCATATGATATAGATACTTATGAAACAACAGACACAATAAGTACACTACCTTTGACGATTGAGCAGTTACCAATTGATGTTATTATTAAAAATCCTGACAGCATTGGGAATGTCTATATGAATGCTACGTACAAGAATAACTCTGAAAAGAATATAATTGGATTCACAGCAACTGTTTTGCTAAAGGACACCAATGAAAAAACTTATCTATCAAATTATGATACTGTGCTTCCTGGAGAAACATCTTCAAACTTTGATACTTTTGGTCCTAAAACACTAAATAAAGATGATATACAGTTCTTGAAATATGAAATTATAATTGCTAATGCTGATGGAAGTGAAACATATCTCACATACGATTGTAAACTTAAAACGTACAAGCAATAATAAGAAAAAATCTTTCCTTATTAGATTAATAAGTGTTTGTAGAAAAGCATATATGATTTAGTTATGAAAAACTGGCGTCACTTAGTGATGCCAGTTTTTTATATATCTATTTTTCAATTATTGGTAGAAATAACTGTCGCTGTAGATGTTATGAATAGAGCAGTGTAAGATGAGATATATGTTGACTATATTAAAGTTTAGCACTAAAATAACTTTGTTGAACGGTTGGTAGCTGAAATGGATTTATTAGGAAGTTTTTATTTCTGCAATGAGCTTGAAAAAAGGGGTGACGGATTATTTATAAATTATTATTAATAGAAGATGATTTAGAGATTTCAGAACTTGTGAATAAGCATCTCACAGGCGAAGGATTTGATGTACTAACAGTAAATGATGGTGAAAAGGCTTTACAGGCTTTTTACAACAATACTTTTGATTTAGTTCTGCTAGATTTAATGCTACCTAAGGTCAGTGGAAAGGAAATACTAAAGAGAATAAGAGAATCTAGTTCTGTACCTGTACTTATTGTTTCTGCAAAGGATTCTGAAATTGATAAAATTTTAGGATTGGAGTTGGGTGCTGATGATTATATAGCCAAGCCCTTTTCTGTACTTGAGCTAACAGCAAGAATATCTGCAATCTTTAGAAGGATAGGTTATTATATTAAAGAAGAAAATAGTATTAAATCAATCTCAAGAGGTCCATTTACACTTAACTTTGATAACTATCAGATCCTAAAAGGTGAAGAGAATATAGGTTTGACTGCAAAGGAATTTGAAATATTAAAGTTATTTTTTCAAAATCCTAAAAAGGTATTTACTAAAGCACAAATATTTGCCAGCGTTTGGAAAGATGATTTTATTAATGATGATAACACCGTTACAGTGCAGATAAGAAGATTGAGAGAAAAAATTGAAGAAGATCCTTCCAATCCAACATATATAAAGACTGTTTGGGGAATTGGTTATAGATTAGGAGATATATAGTATGATTAATTTTCTGGTGGTTATTGTAATTATTCTAACTTTTATATTTTTATTAACTAAAATACATATGAAAAACAAAGACATATCTTTCATAATAAGTTCTTTAAGTAAAGTTTCTTTTGAAAGTGTAAATGATAGGATTAGATTAGTAACAAGTGATAAAAGTATAAAGAACTTATGTATAGAAATTAATGGTTTTATTTCAAAATTTTATAAGCTAAAGGTCAGTGAAACTGAATCAAAAGAAGCCATGAAAAAGATGATTTCTAATATATCTCACGATTTAAGAACACCTATGACAGTTATGCTTGGATATATTGATCAACTTAACTATAATTCTTCGCTAACTGAAAAAGAAAAGAAAGAATATTTGATAAAACTAGAAAAAAAGGTTTACGAAACTATAAGCCTTATGAATGAATTTTTTTCTCTTTCTAAATTAGAATCAGGAGATGAAGTTATTAATATAGAGGAATTAAATGTTTCAGAGATTGTGAAAAAAAGTATATTGAGTTTTTATGAAACTCTTGAAGCCAATAAAATTGATGTAGAAGTTGATATTCCGGAAAAGGATATAAGGGCTTTAGGAAATGAAGAAGCTATTACAAGAGTGTTAAACAATCTTATAACTAATTCAATAAAATATGGGTCCGATGGCAAGGTAATAGGAATAAAACTTTATGAAGAAAATGATTTAGTATGGATAGAGCAGTGGGATAAGGGTAAAGGTATATCAGAATCAGAAAAGAATAAGGTGTTTGAGAGATTGTATACACTAGATGAATCAAGAAACAAAGATTATCAGGGAAGCGGATTAGGACTTACTATTGTTCAAACACTAATAAATAAAATGAATGGAGAAATATATTTGAAAAGTATTCCTTATGAGAAAACTGTATTCAAGTTCTATCTAAAAAACAGTAGAACTTTATAAATTAATTGTATTATTTTCAATGATGTAAGTTTTCATATGTAAGAATTTTGTAATACTTATTTTATGAAGTGGAAGCTTGAATCAGATGGGGTTTCAAACCCCACCTGATTCTTAGTTGAACGAATCCAGGAACGTAGCCGCTCGCAACGTACTCTTTAAGAAAAGCAGAGAGCACAAATCTCTGATTTGTTGCGAATCGCTTTCACACCGTGCGTAGGGAGTATTAGAGCGGGTAGTTATCGGATGAATTTTAAAGCATTTTTTTATATAATGAAATTAATTGATAGCTGATTTAAAAATATTATATGATGTGGGTGAAAAAGTGGAATATGCATTAAGAACTTTTAATTTATATAAGAAAATAAAGGGTAACGTAATAATTAATGATTTAAATATAAACGTTAAAAAAGGAGAAATCTATGGACTACTTGGACAAAATGGTTCAGGGAAAACCACTACTTTAAAGCTTATAGTAAATTTACTTAAACCTACTTCTGGAGTTATAGAATTCTTTAACGAGCCTATAAGAAACAAGAATAAAGAATTTTTAAAGAAAATTGGTAGTGTAATAGAATATCCTGCTTTTTATGAAAATCTTACAGCGAGAGAAAACTTACAGATTCATAAAACTCTTATGGGATATGAGGAAAAGAATTGTATTGATGATGCAATAGGAATGGTAAAACTTAAGAATTTTGAAGGAAAGTTAGTTAGTGAACTT
The DNA here is from genome assembly GCF_001623875.1 of Clostridium magnum DSM 2767. Classification (GTDB taxonomy): domain Bacteria; phylum Bacillota; class Clostridia; order Clostridiales; family Clostridiaceae; genus Clostridium_AM; species Clostridium_AM magnum. Next base: position 28,450 of record NZ_LWAE01000005.1, read on the forward strand.
TCCCTTGGTACGAAACAAAAGCTTGGTATTGCAAGAGCAATATTAACAAAACCTGATTTGTTAATATTAGATGAACCAATCAATAGTCTGGATCCATTAGGTATAAGGGACATTAGAAATTTACTAGGTATGATTTCTAAAAAATATGGAACCACAATTTTAATAGCAAGTCATATATTAAGTGAAATAGAACAAATTGCAGATACTATAGGTATAATTCACAAAGGCACTCTACTTGAAGAGATAGATTATGAAAGTATTAGAGAAAAAAGTAGACATTCTATAGAACTTATAGTTGATGATGTAAATAAGGCTTCTTTCTTACTTTCAGAAAAGATGAATATAAATAACTTTCTGGTATTCGGATTGAATAAAATTAAAATTTATGAAAGATTAAATGATAGTGGGAGAATAAATGTATTCTTATGTAAAAATAATGTAGAAGTTAAATCTGTTAATATTAAAAGGGATACATTGGAAGAACATTTTGTTTCACTTATAGGAGAAAGTCAAAATGTTTAGTCTTATAAAAATAGAATTCCTTAAAATGTAGAATCCAAATTCACAATAAGGATGGAAGGCTTAAACCTGGCGTTTTTGGAAATATAAAGATTGCTATCGATGAAAATAAAAAAAGCAATTACGCTGCCATTAAAAGCAATAGGAGGTAGTGAAGGAAACTATTATGTTTTTAAAAATAATAATGGAGTAGCAAAAAAACAAACTATAACCACAGGTGAAATTAGTGGAGATATAGTGGAAATAAAATCTGGGGTAAAAGATGGAGAAAGTGTTATCACAACTAACGTAGGAAACCTTCAAGATGGTGATGGAGTAAAAGTAGTAACTGAATAGGAGATGAGATTTAATTATGTTTTTATCAGATGTTAGTTTAAAAAGACCTGTATTTATCACCGTAATAATTATTGCTTTACTGGCTTTAGGAGTAGTTAGTTATACCAGTTTGCCTATGGATCAGCTTCCAGATGTTGATATGCCAACTGTATCTGTTAGAATAACTGAAAGTGGAGCAGCTCCAGACCAAATTGAGTCAAAGATAACAAAGAAAGTAGAGGATGCAGTAGGACAAATATCTGGGGTTAAGCACGTTAGCTCAACCATAACAGAAGGAGTTTCAAGTACTACAATTTCCTTTGAATTAGAGAAGCCATCAGCAGAGGCAGTGCAGGAGATAAAAGATAAGTTATCTAATATCAGAGGCAGCTTGCCAAGAGATATTGATGATCCTGTAGTTTCAAAATTTGATGCCAGTGCATCAGCTATTTTTTCTTTTGCTGTTACTGGATCAATGTCTAATAGTGAGTTATCCCAGATAGTAGAGGATAATATTGCAAAAAAACTGCAAACCATAAGTGGTGTTGGAGCCGTTAACACTTATGGAAAGGAAGAACGAGAGATTCATATAAAACTAGATAAAGAAAAAATGAATTCATTTAACATTACAGTTTCAGAACTTACTAATAGTTTAAGTAACGATAACATTAATGTATCCAGTGGTAAAGTCTCTAGTGGAGATACACAAATAAGCTTAAAGACTGATTCTTCTATAAAAAAGATAGATGATTTTCTTAATGTTTTAGTTGTCAAACGTAACGGTAGTGAAATAAGACTTAGAGATATTGCAAAAGTTGAAGATGGAAGTAAAGAAAAAAGCAGTTTATCTTTTTATAATGGTAAGGAATCAATTGGTATTGATATTGTTAAACAATCTGGTTCAAATACTGTACAAGTAGCTGAGGCTGTTAAAAAAGAAGTTGAAAATATTAAAAAGAACTTACCATCAGGAGTTAAGGTTGAACTTGTAACTGATAACTCCACATCTATAATTGATTCGGTTAAAGATGTTCAAAAGACAATGCTAGCAGGATGTATACTTGCAGTAATTGTAGTTTTCATTTTTCTTAAGGATATTGCCAGTACTGCAATTAGTGCAATTGCTATTCCTGTATCCATAATTACTACCTTTGCAGTAATGAAATTTATGAATTTCACACTTAATACAGTTTCTTTAATGGCATTATCCCTTGCAGTTGGATTACTTATTGACGATGCTATAGTTGTTATTGAAAATATCGTTCGTCATCTACGTATGGGAAAAAGCCCGATTCAAGCAGCAAAGGAAGGCACTGAGGAAATAGGACTTGCAGTTATAGCTACCACTCTTGCTATAGTAGCAGTATTTGTTCCTATCGCTATGATTAATGGTATGATAGGAAAGTTTCTTGTACAATTTGGAATGACTGTTGCTGCCAGTGTTTTGGTTTCACTATTTGTAGCTTTTACTTTAGTACCAATGCTTTCTGCAAAGCATTTAAGAAGTAAGGAAAAGGAAATACCTATAATAGGAAGGTTTCTAGAAAGATTTAATGAATCTTTTGATAAGTTAGCTAATACTTATTCTAGATTGTTAAAGTTGTCACTAGAGCATAGAGTTATAACCTTATTGATACCAATGGGGCTATTGATAGTAAGTTTACTTTTGGCTACACAATTGAAAACAGGTTTTATTTCTGCAACTGATAATGGGCAGATATCAATAGAAGCAAGTTTAGATTCAGGTTCTACTTTAAGCAGTGCTTCAAAAATTGATAAGGATATGGAAAGTATTATTGAAAAAAATAAGAATGTGAAATATATATATTCTACAGTTCAGTTAGATAAAATTAATCTTAGTGTAAAAATTTCAGAGAAGAAAGATAGAAAAGAAAGTGTTGATGAGATTGTAGCAAAAATTCGTGAAGATTTGAAGAGCATTCCAGGAGTTGATTTATCAGTTACTTCCGCTGGTGGTTCTATGGGGGCAGGTAAATTAGTTCAATACCACATTAAAGGTTCAGATTTTACAAAGCTGCAGGAATATGCTTTAAAGGCTGAGAAAGTAATGAAGAATACTCCTGGAGCAGTAGATGTAAGTCTTACTTATAAGTCTGGAAAACCAGTAGTAAAACTTGAAGTAGATCGTGACAAAGCTCAAGATTTAGGAGTAAATCCAAGTGTAGTTTCTAGTACATTAAACACTTTATTTAATGGAGCTGTAGTAAGCCAGTATGAAACGGAAAAGGATAGATACGATGTTCGCATGCAGCTTGAAGAAGACGATAGGAAAGACTTTGATAGTTTACAGGGAATCTATGTATCTAGTACAAGTGGGAAAATGATTCCTATTGATCAAGTAACCAAAAAAGTTTTCACTACATCTTCAGCTACTATCAATAGATATGATAAAGAAAGAGAAATTCAGTTAACAGCAAATTATGTTGGAGTAGCACAGAGTGATTTTACTAAGGCATTTAATAATAAGCTACAAAGTGAAGCACCTGCACCAAACGGTATAAAGGTAACCGCTGGAGGAAGTCAAGACCAAATGGCAGAAAGTATGGGAGGCTTAGCTACAGCACTTGTTATGGGAGTTTTATTTATATTCCTTGTAATTGCAGCTCAGTTTGAAAGCTTCTTAGATCCGTTCGCTATTTTACTTTCTTTACCACTAGCGATTATTGGTGCAATTTTAGGATTGCTTATTGGTAATAAAGAGATGGATATGATGTCTGCTATAGGTATTATTATGCTGATGGGTCTAGTTACTAAAAATGCAATCTTGCTTGTTGATTTTGCAAAACAAAATTACAGCAAAGGAATGGATTTAAAAGAAGCTTTAATTAATGCTGGTCATACCCGTTTAAGGCCAATTATTATGACTACCTTGGCAATGATTTTTGGTATGATTCCTACAGCAATAGCATCCGGCTCTGGCTCAGAACAACGTGTTCCTATGGCCTTTGCAATTATTGGAGGATTGATTACATCTACGTTGTTGACACTGGTATTTGTGCCAGTAGTATACATATACTTACATGATCTTAAAGGATTATTTAAGAAAAAAAACCAAATAAGCTGCAAAAGATATCTTTAGAATAATGAAGTGGAAGCTTGAATCAGGTGGGGGGGTAAAACCCCACCTGATTTTTAGTTTAACGAATCCAATTAGATATAGGATTCTCATAAGCTCAACATACGAATATAATATATAGAGTAGTGAAGAATAGTAGAGAAGCAATGATTTAAATAGGCTATATACTTTTTAAACCCTTTACCTGATTGTAGCTTTGAATTTGAGGTGAAAGAAATGAACGCAATAAAAATAGAGAATCTTACGAAATCTTATGATGGACAGATTAATGCCCTGAACAATATATGTCTAAGTATACCTAAAGGTGAGATATTTGGCTTTCTTGGTCCCAACGGTTCAGGAAAAACAACCACTGTTAGAATACTCAACGGAATTCTTTCAGTATCCTCAGGATATGCTGAAATCTTGAGAAAACCCGTGAATGAGAATATCCTTGAGATTCATAGACTCTGTGGGGTTATGACCGAGAGTTCTTCCTGTTATGAAAATCTTACTGCTGAGCAAAATTTAATATTCTTTGGAAGGATGCATGGTATTGAAGAAAAGTTGCTGAAGGAACGTGCGTATTCCATTTTAAAAAGACTAGAATTATCAGATGTAAAGGACAAAAAAGTAAAAGCTTTTAGCACGGGAATGAGAAAGAGAGTTTCACTAGCTATAGCTCTCATTCACAATCCTAAGATTTTATTCCTTGATGAGCCTACTTCTGGCTTGGACCCAGAAAATGCACTTAATGTTACAAAACTTATAAAAGAACTTGCAGAAGAAAATGAGGTTACAATATTTCTTTGCACTCATCAATTAAAATATGCTGAAGATATCTGCACGCTGTATGGTTTTATAAATAATGGCAATATACTTGGCTTCGGCACCTTTGATGAACTTGCTTCAAAGAAAAAAGCCACCCTTCAATTAAAAATTAGAGGGAAAAATATTTCTGAGGACCTTGGATTTGTCCTTGAGGATAATAACATATACAGCAAGCCTATTACAGGAGATAAAGAAGTAACCTCTGTTATTCAAAGCATATTGTCAAAGGGCGGAGAAATTTACGAGGTGGTTCAAAAAAAGTGGTCTTTGGAACAGCTGTACTTTAAGTATATAAAAGGCTCATCTGATGATGTAGTGCTATAAGATCGGAGGACTTTAATATGAATAGAAGTGAAAAGGCATTAATAGGGAAAGACTTAAATGAAATAATAAGCACAAAGCAGGTAATTATGCCAATGGCTATTGTTACGATCGTTCTAACTGTATTGATACCCTTAGCTATGCTTATTGCTATAAACTATATCGGGAATGATTCAGATATAGTAAGAGATTTCGGACCTCTCCTGAAAAAACTGCCTTCAGAGTATACAACATATAATCCCGCCCAATTAGTAATAAAAATTGTTATAAATTATATGTTTCCAGTATACTTCCTTATAATTCCCATAATGTGTTCAGGAATTATTGGAGCCAGCAGTTTTGTAGGTGAAAAAGAACATAAAACACTGGAGACACTGCTTTATACGCCAATATCAATGGAACAACTGCTGAGAGCAAAAATTTTAGGTGTTTTTATACCTTCTTATATAGTAACTATGTTTTCATTTGTTGCCTTTGGTATCATAGTAAATATAGGAGGATTCATCTATTTTAGAGGGCTTATTTTTCCAGATATAAAATGGCTCATTATCATACTTTGGATTTCACCTGCAGTTAACTTACTATCCTTAATCTTTACTGTGATGGTGTCAGCAAAATCAAAAACCTTTCAAGAAGCGCAGCAGGTAAGCGGACTTCTTGTTCTTCCCATAGTTCTTTTATTGGTGGGACAAATGACGGGTGTACTTATGCTCAATAGCCTTATCATGGTTATAGCAGGTACTGTTCTTTTGATACTTGATTATATATTGATAAAGAGAATTTCCTCTAAGTTTACTCCTGAGAAACTGATTTAAATATAACTGAACAATATTATTTTATTATTACGTAATAAACTTATGTAAAGCTATTATCATTTAGCGAAACAATTGAAAAACCAATGCTTGAGGGGAGCGTATCTAGGTTTGATTTACACAAACCTAGATACGCTCCCTTATTGCTAGATACCTTAAGTATCCTTTTTAATCAAACAATATCCTTAAAGCTTTCAGCGTTGATGACATTCACTTGCATATTTAGTTTTTGTAATAGTGTCTTAAAGTTATTAATAAATTATTAAAAAATACAATGTATTTTTTGATAATTATAAATTCAAGCATTAAAAAATCATTAATTTCAAGTATTTTTTGCTTATTTTTATGTTTGAGACAAATTTAAGGTGTTTTATAGACAGCGGATTTATATTATTATTTATAACAATTAAACAATCTTCCATTTGGAGAAATAAGAAGTACGTACTTCAAAAATAAGAGAAAGGTGGTTTTAAGTTGACAATTATTGATGACTTTATTTCGGAAAACTTTCATTTTTTTCGTAAAAGTCTTGAAGAGTTAATTGCTAGTAAAGGAATTAGTTCAACTGGTGAAGGTATTAAAGATACTATAGATTATGTTCAATCACTTTTTAGTAGTTTATTAAATGCAGAAACTAAAATTTTAAAGACAAATGGAAATCCAGCAATATATGCAAGTATACCTGGAGAAAGTCCATTTACCGTATTATTTTATGGACATTATGATGTAATGTCTCCAGAACCAGTTGATAAGTGGAACTCAGATCCATTCAAACTTACAGAAAAAGATGGTAAGTTTTATGCTCGAGGTATTGGTGATAATAAAGGACAGTTAATTGCACAAATTTTAGGTGTATACAGCTATTTGAAGTTAAATGAAAAACTACCTTTTAATGTGAAATTCCTCATTGAAGGGGAAGAAGAACAAGGAAGTGTCCATTTGCCTGATGTTGTAAAAAAATATGGTGATACTCTTCTACAAGCAGATCTTGTAGTTGTTGTTGATGGATCAATGCATGAATCAGGACGTCCAGTTTTGAGGTTAGGAAATAGAGGATTAGTTTCCTTTGAAATCAAAGTAAAGACTGCTGATTTTGATAGTCATTCTGGAAACGCTGGAAATGTTGTTGAAAATCCTATTATGGTATTGAACAAAATTATTAACAAGCTATATTCATCTGATAAGAATTGTGTTAATATTCCATATTTTTATGATGGTGTACTTAAACCAACTGAACTCCATAAAAAATGGATAGAGGCAATACCATATAATCAATCAAGTGTGGAAAAGAGATTTGGTGTTTCAAATATTAACCTTAATAAGGAAGAATATTATGATTTGCTGATGTTTAAGCCAACTTTTAATATTTCTGGAATTTACTCAGGATACTCTGGGGAAGGAATCAAGAATATCATACCTAATGAAGCTATTGCAAAATTTGATATACGTTTAGTTGGAAAACAAGATTCTGCTCTAATTATGTCCAATATAAAAAAGGTGGTAGAAGAATTTTCACCCTTTGCCACAATAAAAGAGTTTTCATCATATCCGCCATCTATGACAAATTCAGATTTACCTTATATTGAAACAGCTATTAAAGCTCTAGAGGCTGCTTCAGATGAAAAAATTATTGTTGAGCCAGTTATGGCTGGAACAGTGCCTAATTATGTATGGACAGATATTTTAAAAAAGCCAACATTGACTATACCTTATGCAAACGCAGACCAAAATAATCATGCGCCAAATGAGAATATGGATAAACTTAAATTTATTCGAGGGATTAAATCAAGCTACTATTTAATAAAAGAATTTGGAGATTAGAAAGGGGTAATAACAATGAGAAAAGATAGTCATAAGTATTTAGTATTTGCACTTCTTTATATAGGGTTTTGTATACTTTTTATTGATCGAGCTGCAATTAGTATTGCACTTACATCTATGTCAAAAGATTTTGGATTAACTTCATCACAATCCGGACTAGTTTTGAGTGTTTTTTATATTAGCTATGCTCTTATACAGGTTCCAGGAGGGTGGCTGTCAGATAAACTAGGTTCTAAAGTAGTAATTATTATTGCAGTTATAATGTGGTCTTTATTTACCATGTTTACTGGATTTTCTTGGTCATTTACATCATTACTTGTCATCCGTTTCATGTTTGGAATAGGGGAAGGACCTTATGCAGCAGCGTGTTTATCGGAAACCTCTGAAGTTTTTGGATATAAGAATCGTTCAAAGTCAACCTCAAGTATGTTATCTTCCAACTATGTTGGTAGTGCAATAGCACCAATGATTATTGCACCAATCATGATTGCTTTTGGATGGAGAGCAACTTTCCACGTAGTTGGAATTATAGGCATAATTTTTGTAGCTATCTATTATCTTGCTGTTCGTCCAATTAGAAAAAGTAAGGATGTTGGTGAGGGCAAAAAAGAAAGTAAAAAGGGTAATTGGAAAGAAATACTTACAAGCAAGATGGTATGGCAATTTGTTATCATTGCTTTTGGAATTAGTATGGTAAATAAAGGACTAGATTCATGGATGCCAACTTATCTATTAAAAGTAAGACACATTAATTTAAAAAGTATTTCTTATTTAGTGCCACTTCCGTTTATTGCTGCAGGTTTAGGTGCTTTTAGCAGTGGTTGGATTATGGACAAGTATTTTAAGAACAGAGAAAAACTTATTATTGCCCTTTCAAGTTTATTAACTACGATTTTTGTTTTTGAAATGTACAATGCAGAATCACTAACTTCAGTTATTATTTTTGAAGTGATTACTTATTTCTTTAAGTCAATTACCTTTGCATCAACATACTCATTGTTTAGTAAAATAATCACACAAGATAACTATGGTTCATCAATGGGAGTGCTAAACTTTGGTGGTCAATTAGCAGGTTTTGTTGCTCCGCTTGCCATGGGATTTTTAGTTGATATGTTTAATGGTTCTTATAATGCAGCTTTCTTATTCTTAGTATTTTCAGTAGGAATTGCATTTATTGTTTCACTTACTTTAAATAGTAAGGACATAGAGAAAAGATCTAATATTATTGCTAAGTCTGAAATTAAAACAGCATAGGAGAAAGGTTGGGAAAGTTATGAAAATTAATAAGGTAGTAATGAGACAAATTCAAATGCCATTAAAAAAAGCATTTGAAACAAGCTTTGATTCAATGAAATTTAAAAATTGTTTGATTGTTGAAATTCATGATGAGGATGGAAATATTGGATATGGAGAATGTTCAACTTTTGAAAAACCATATTACAATGAAGAATTTATGGGTGGTGCTTGGGCACTATTAGAAAATTATCTGATTCCAGAAACACTTGCAGCTACAATAGAACATCCAGATGAAATAACTGAGTTATTTTCAAGTTATCGCCGTAATGAAATGGCAAAATCAGCAATTAACTGTGCACTTTGGGATTTATATGCTAAAGAGAAAAAAATGCCACTAGCTAAGGCTCTAGGTGGTACTAAAGACAAAGTCGAAACAGGGGTTAGTATTGGAATTCAGAAAGATATTCCAAGTTTACTGGATACAGTTCAAGGATATATTGATGAGGGTTACCGCAGAGTTAAAATTAAAATTAAACCTGGAAAAGATGTAGACTATATGACAGCTGTTAGAGAAAGATTTGGCGATATAATGTTAATGGCTGATGCTAATTCAGCATATTCATTAGATGACATTGATACCTTTAAGAAATTAGATGAACTTGGGTTAATAATGATCGAACAGCCTTTAGCACATGATGATATAGTGGATCATGCTGAATTACAGTCACAAATAAAGACAAAAATTTGTTTAGATGAAAGTATTGTGACACTAGAAGATGCAAGAAAGGCTATTAAGCTTAAAAGTTGTGGAATAATTAATATTAAAGTAGCTAGAGTTGGAGGGTTAACTGAAGCTAAAAAGATTCAAAAGTTAGGTTATGATAACGGCATTGGTATTTGGTGTGGTGGTATGCTAGACTCTGGAATTGCTAGAGCTCATAATATTGCAGTAGCAACACTTGAGGGATATACATTACCAAATGATATTGCTGCATCAGACCGTTACTATGCACATGATATTATTAGTCCAATGATTAAGCTTAATGGCACATTTATTGATGTTCCAAAAGGAAATGGTATTGGCTTTGATGCTGATACTTATTATATGGACAAGTTTACAGTAAGAAAGAACGTCTATAACAAGAAATATTAAATTTTATGTTCATGTTTTGGTAATGAAGTGGAAACTTGAATCAGATGGGGTTTCAAACCCCACCTAATTCTTAGTTGAACGAATTCAGGGATGTAGCCGCTCGCAACGTACACTTTGAAGAAGATGGGAGTATTAGAGCGGGTAGTCATCGGATAAAGGAAAGACATGAGGAGGATTGACGATGATAGAACAAATTAGCAAGAAGGTTGATGAATACAATGATGATATGATTTCATTACTGGAAAAATTGGTCAACATTGATTCAGGCCGGGACAACCCAGAAGGAATAGATAAGGTTGCACATGTTGTTGGGGATATATTAAATAGTATTGGATTTAAGGTTGAATATTTAGAAAGTCCAGGAATATGTACACATGTAATAGCTCGTAAGGAAGGCAAGGGAAAGAAAAATGCAATGGTAATAGGTCATATGGATACAGTTTTTTCCAAGGGAACAGCAGCAAAAAGACCTTTTACTATAAAAGATGGCAAAGCTTATGGTCCTGGTGTTTTAGATATGAAAGGCGGTGTAGTTATAGCACTTTCAGCCCTTAAAGCACTTCATGATTTAGAGTGGAATGAAAAGAATATTACTGTGTTCTTTTGTGGTGATGAAGAATCAGGCCATCCAGTGATAAACACACCAGAATTGTTTATCCGTGAGGCAAAAGGGAAAGATGCTGTATTTAATATGGAAACTGGATCCGATGATGGAGCTGTAGTTGTAGCCAGAAAAGGTGTAATGTATCCTGATATGACTGTAAAAGGAATAGCTGTACATGCTGGTAAAGACCCGGAAAAAGGAGCTTCTGCAGTTTTAGAATTAGCTAACAAAATTGTAGATCTGCATAATTTAACAGATTATGAATCAGGTATAACATATAATGTAGGTGTTATCAAAGGTGGCACAGTAGCTAATGCTGTTGCTGGAGAGGCACATGCTAAGATCGACATAAGATTTGTAACCTGTGAGCAAGGAGAAAAAGCACTTGATGATTTGAAAAAAGTTGCAGAAAAGACATATGTACCGGGAACTCATACAACTCTTTCTAATGAAAAAATTTCATTTATGCCTATGGAAAAGACAGAAGAAGGAATGGAGCTATTTAAGATAGTTCAAGAACAAGGGCGTAAACTTGGAATAGAACCAGAGATAAAACCCAAATTTGTTGGTGGAGGTTCTGACGCTTGTTGGACTGTTATGGCTGGAGTTCCAACAGTTTGTGCTATGGGAGCTCGGGGTGAGTTAAATCATGGTGAGCAGGAATATATCCAAGTTTACAGTCTAAATGAACGGGCAAAACTTCTTGCTTGCAGTATAGCAGCTTTTTAAAATATATGGATATAGTCCTAGCATACAATTATTATTAAATTTTACTGCATTATTATATAAACTGGACCACAATTTAATTTTTAATTCCTTCAATTTTGGGGTAAAAGTAAAAACACAGCAGATATTAATTAGGAATAGAGTGATGAATATTAGGTAAAATGTTACATAATTTTACCTAATATTCATAAAGAAATTCACTATAATTATATTTTTGTGTTATAATTATAACATTTATAATTATAGTCTTGTTTTTGTGATAAAAAATTAATTTTGTACATGTATTTATGAAAAAATGACAATTTCGAGGGAGGAGAGAAAAGCCATGAAAATGGGGATTGTTGGTCCAGTAGAATTTGTAAATAAAACCCATGTAACTATAAAGGAAAGCTATCCTAGAATAGAACTGGTAGATTTAATATACAAAGAAGCTATAGAGGCACCTGATTTGGTTCAAAATTGCCAAGTAGATTTGGATGCTGTAATATTTTTAGGAAAAACGCCATTTAAATTAACGGAAAAATTCATTAAGCAGAATATTGTATGGGAATACCTCCCTAGGCATGGAAGTACATTATTAAGAACCTTATTAGAAGCATCGGCTTTAAAAAAATATAACATATTATCTGTTAGTTTTGATACTTTTACTAGGGATTTTTTATATGAGGTTTATGATGAAATAGGATTTAAAAGAGAAGACTTTAATTTTTTTATAGCTGAACAAAAACTAACCCAAAAGAACTATATAGACTATGTGTATCGCTTCCACTGTAACAATTATTACACTAAAAAAGTATCCTGCTGCATCACTGGTTTAGCAGAAATTTATGACAAGCTATATGCAAAGAACATTCCTTGCGTTTTAGTAACTCCCATAAAAAATGTTATACTTACTACTGTTGAAAAACTAAGGTTAGAGTATTTGGCTCAAAGCAATACAGATAATCAAATCGTAGTTATGGTAGTGCAGATAGATTTCCCAAATGAATATTCAGTAATTAGAGATGATGAATATCAGAATATTATTAGTAGAATGAAGATATCCGAGTGCGTATATTTATTTGCATCCAAAATTAAAGCAGCTGTAGTTGAAGTAAATCATAAAGAGTATATGATTTTTACAACAAAAAAAATTCTTGAAACAGTAACAAACAATTATGAAAAAATTTATTTGTTTGAATTAGTTGAAGAAAAAGTGTTAAAAACTATAAGTCTAGGGATAGGATACGGAAGCACTGCACAAGAGGCTAAATTTAATGCTTACACAGGATTAAATAAAGCTATTAGAACAGGGGGGAATGAGGGCTTTGTTGTATACGAAAATGGTGAGACTAGAGGACCATTAAACAATAAATCAGAAAAGCGTCAGCTGTTCATTGATAAGAGATTGTCAAATATATCAGAAAAAACGGGAATAAGTATAAACACAATATATAAAATTTATAATGCTGCAGAAAAGTGTAATAATTATACATTTTCCTCAAAGGAACTTGCAAATTTGTGCGAAATGAGTAAGCGAAGTGTAGATAGATTTATTCAAAAATTAGAGCTTTATGATTTTTGTGAGACTGTTGGAAAGAAGATGGTATATAGTACAGGAAGACCTAGCAGGGTTATTAAGTTAACATTTTTCTAATATCACTGAAAAATTATGAAGTCCCTTAGTTAACAAATATGGATTGACTGAAAAATTACACTGTTTTATAAGTAACTTAGATTATAAAAAATATAAGGTATTAAATATCCCATAATTATCAGTACTAGTATTGAGCAAACTAGTATTGATAAGGGGTATTTGATACTATTATTAGTGTTGCCTAAAAATCAATAATTAAACTGGCTTAATAGATATTGTGTTTTAGTGGTGTAAGAAATTAAAGAGGAGAAATTAAATATGTTTAGAAACTACAGACCTGTATGGGCAGAAGTAAGTTTAGATAATTTGGAATATAACATGAGAAATATAAAAGCTAAAGCGATGACTACAGAAATTTTTGGAATAGTTAAGGCAGATGCATATGGTCATGGCGCTCTGGAAGTTGCAAAAGTACTGCTTAAAAATGGAGCAACAAGATTGTCTGTGGCAGTTTTAAATGAAGGTATAGAGCTTAGAAAGGGAGGAATCACTTGTCCAATTAATATTTTAGGTGTTACTCCAGATACTTTATTTGAGGATCTTATTGAATACGATCTGGAACCAGTAGTATTTTCATATGAATATGCCAAAAAGTTATCTGAATGTGCAAGAAGTAAAAATAAAATAGTAAAAATACATTTTGCCTTAGATACTGGAATGGGAAGAATAGGATTTCTTCCTACAGAGGAAAGTGTAGAAGAAGTGGTAGAAATAAGCAGAATTCCTAATATTCAAGTTGAGGGACTTTTTTCACACTTCTCTACAGCAGATGAGGAAGATAAAGAATATTCCCATCTCCAATTTGATAAATATAGATGGTTTGATAACCGGTTAAAAGAAAAAGGTGTAAATATTAAAATTAGAAGTATTTGCAACAGTGCGGCAATAATTGAATTACCGGAAGCTTACTGTGATGGGGTAAGGCCTGGAATAATAATTTATGGATATTATCCTTCAGAAAAAGTAGATAAAAAGAATCTGGATGTTAAGCCTGTAATGACACTAAAAGCTAATATTGTTCACCTAAAAACATTAGAGAAAGATCAATATATAGGATATGGAAGAAAATTTAAAACTGAGAGAAGAAGTACTATAGCTACTTTACCAGTTGGATATGCTGATGGATATACTAGAATATTATCTGGAAAATCAAAAGTAATAATAAATGGTAAATTTGCACCGGTTGTAGGTAATATTTGCATGGACCAATGCATGATTGATGTTACAGAGATTGAAGATGTAAAGGTTGGAGACAAAGTAATACTTATGGGCAGTGATGGAGAGGTTAAGTTTGATGCTGAGGATATAGCAAAAATTTTAGGTTCAATAGAAAATGAAGTACTTTGTATGATAAGTAAGAGAGTTCCAAGGGTATATATAAAGAATGGAGAAGTTGTGAAGGTGAAAAATTATCTATAAATGATTTGAAGGCTAATAAGTGACCTAAGAATTTTATAGTTTGATTGAAATACGTAACAAATATCCTATAGTAATATTATGGCAGTAAGAAGCATTTAGCCTGTACCGTACATATCAACTACATGAGTAAAAGCCGTATATTGTACGGCTTTTATCATTATATGGATGGTGGGGATGTCTTTAGTCTGAGCTTTTGCTATCACCCAAGGCAAGCTTAGCAAAATAATCAATAGAAAACTGACGAAATAAGCGTGCTGCTTGCGGAAGATATCGCTCTTCTTTGCATGTTAGTGATATAGTACGCTTACATATAGGTTCTTCAATATGTAAAAGAACCATAGAAGAGCCTGTAGAACCTCCCCAGGTGATGGCAGGAATAAATGCAATACCCTGGCCTGCCCTTATTAAACCACGTACAGTTGCAGGATCATCACTTTCAAAGACTACATGAGGAGTGAATCCAGCATATTTACAAAAAGTATCAGTTATTTCTCTAAGAACCTTTCCCTGTTTCAAACTGATAAAATCACTACCAGCAACTTCGTTAAGTTTTACACTACCACGCTTAGCTAGAGGATGTTCTGTTGGCACCGCTAAAAAAATTTCTTCAGATATTAAAGGAATATTATTAGTGCCCTCCAGTTTCATAAGTGGTGATGATATACACAAATCAAAATCAGGTCTTGCTGCCGGACTTGGAAAATGCTGAATAAGATTAAAATTTATGTGTGGGTGCTCCTTTCTAAAAGAGGCTAGAAGCTCTGGCAGAAGGTTTGAGGCTGCAAGAACTGCAAGTTTAACCTCGCCAAATGTTTTTCCAGCCAAATCATTAAGTTCTTGTTTACCGTCCTCTAATGCTCCTAATGCTTGATCTACTCTTGTCAAAAAAGTCCTACCATAGTCATTGAGATGTATGTATTTTCCACGACGATCAAATAATAAAACACCAAGTTCTTTTTCCAAAAGAGAAATAGTTTTGCTTAGTGCCGGTTGAGGAATGCGAAGTTCTTCAGCAGCTCGCGTCATATGTTCAAGACGAGCCACTGTCTGAAAATATTTAAGTTGCAATAGTTCCATAACTTATCCTTTCATACATTTAAATGTATATATATTATACATAATTATATATTAGACGTTATATATATATCAAGTTTATAATGAAAATAAGGAAAGGGGAATGATATCATGAATCAATCCAGTTTAATTACTGACTCACAACGTTCATGGACAACTCGTCGTGATAAGAAAGCACGCCAAATGGCTAAAGTAGAAAAGTTAGTAAATGGACGAGTTATACCAACGAATAAAATTGTAGAAGTTCTTGAGGCACTTATAGCGACAGGTGATTGTGTAGCCTTAGAAGGGAACAATCAAAAACAGGCATCTTTCCTTTCAGCTGCTCTAAATCAGGTTGATCCAAATAAAGTTAATAATCTACACATGGTTATGTCCAGCATATCAAGACCCGAACATCTTGATATTTTTGAAAAGGGAATTGCAAGCAAGTTAGATTTCTCTTTCGCAGGACCGCAAAGTCTTCGTATGGCCCAAATGATTGAGGATGGAACGGTGAATGTTGGTTCAATCCACACCTATCTTGAGTTATATGGAAGATTATTTATTGATTTTACACCAAACATAGCTTTAATTGCCGCAGATAAAGCGGATGCACAAGGGAATCTTTATACAGGACCAAATACAGAAGAAACACCAACAATTGTTGAGGCTACAGCGTTCCGTGATGGAATTGTTATAGCCCAAGTAAATGAACTAACAGATGAACTACCTAGAGTAGATATTCCAAGTTCATGGGTAGACTTTGTTGTTGTATCTGACAAACCATATCAATTAGAAGCATTATTTACAAGAGACCCTAGACAAATTAGCGAAATGCATGTTCTTATGGGTATGATGGCTATTAGAGGAATATATGAACGTCATAATATAAAGTCCCTTAATCATGGAGTAGGCTTTAACACAGCAGCAATTGAATTACTTCTTCCTACATATGGTGAATCACTCGGATTAAAGGGTAAGATATGCAGGAACTGGGTCCTTAATCCACACCCAACATTGATTCCAGCTATAGAGAGTGGTTGGGTAGAAAGTATTCACTGCTTTGGTGGAGAGTTAGGGATGGAAAAGTATGTTGCGGCAAGGCCAGATATATTCTTTACCGGTAAAGATGGAAGTCTTCGCTCAAATCGTGCAATGTGTCAGGTTGCTGGCCAATATGCAGTAGATGCCTTTGTTGGATCTACACTTCAAATGGATGCTGATGGTCATTCATCAACAGTTACTCTTGGAAGACTTGCAGGTTATGGGGGAGCTCCTAACATGGGATCAGATCCACATGGAAGAAGACACTCTTCAGATGCTTGGTTAAATATGATAACAGGGGAAAGTTCAATTCAGCGTGGAAGAAAACTAGTTATCCAAATGGTTGAAACTTTCCAGCAGGGAAATAAGCCTGTATTTGTGGAATCATTAGATGCAATCAAAGTTGGACAAGATGCTAAATTGCCAATTGCACCAGTTATGGTGTATGGCGATGATGTAACACACGTAGTAACAGAAGAAGGAATTGCTTATTTATATAAAGCTCAAAACCTAGAAGAGCGTCGTCAGGCATTGACTGCTGTTGCTGGAGTAACTCCAATTGGACAGAGAAACAATCCAGAGGTTACAGAAAAATTAAGAAAAGCAGGAGTAATAGCTTTCCCAGAAGATCTTAAGATAAGACGTACAGATGCTAAACGTTCTTTACTGGCAGCAAAGAGTATTGATGATCTTGTAACTTGGTCTTCAGGATTGTATGAACCACCAGCTAAGTTCCAAAGCTGGTAAAATAGTGGTTTTATAATTATGAAGTGAATGATTAAGATTTGGAGGTAGCTGAATATGGAAAAGTTGACATTTGAGTATTCTGCAACAAAGTCTGTACCACAACGTGCATATGTTGGAGTAGTAGGTTCTGGAGATTTAGAAATTTTATTAGAGCCAATAGAAGAAAAAAAGGCTTATGTTGTAGTAAGAACTAGATTTGATGGGTTTGGGCAAGTATGGAAAGGGTTGCTAGATAAATTTTTTCAAGCAAATGACATTGCTGCAAAGATTGAAATTAATGACTTTGGTGCAACACCAGGTATGGTTACAATGAGATTATTACAAGCTTTGGAGGTGAGTAGTAGTGATAAAGCTCAAGGATAGTTTTGTAGAACTTAGAGCACGTGATCGTGCAAAAGCATTGCTTGATGAAGGAACTTTTAGAGAATTGCTTGGACCCTTTGAAAAATTTGAATCGCCACACTTAGAACCACAGGGTATTGTACCACAATGTGATGATGGAGTTGTAGTGGCTCGCGGAACAATTTTAGGAGAGAGAGCAGTTGTTATTGCTATAGAAGGTGCCTTCCAGGGCGGCGGTATTGGTGAAGTTTCAGGAGCAAAGATTGCTGGTGCATTAGAAATAGCGGTTCATGATAATGAAAAAGGTGTAAAAACTAATGCAGTAATAGTGCTTGATAGCGGTGGAGTTAGACTTCAAGAGGCTAATTATGGGCTTCTATCAATTTCTGAAATTCAATCTGCAATTGTTGCATTACGTAATTACGTTCCAGTAATCGGTGTTATACCAGGAAAAATAGGATGTTTTGGTGGAATGTCCATGACAGCAGGTCTATTCAGCAAAATTATTATTACCCGTGAAGGAAGAATGACACTAAATGGACCTGAAGTTATTGAACAGGAAGCAGGAGTAGCCGAATTTGATGCTAGTGATAAGAGATTAATATGGAATACTATTGGTGGAGCTCAACGTCAGGCTATAGGACTTGCTGATATCCTTACTGAAGACGATATTAATGATATTTCTGAAGCGGTTAGAGCAGCAGTAAAGGAGGGAAAGCCTTCTAAACTAAGAAGTAAAAAAATAGATCTTTATCTTTCACGTATTAATACTGTTGATCCAACTAAACCTTTAAGCCCAATGGAAGTTCGTAAAATGTGGGTAGAGGATGAACCTTTAGAAAAAGAAACAAGTAAAGATGTAGAAGACGCTGAACAAAATGAAAAGATGATGAGCAGAGGAAGAATCTGGTTTGAAGAATTGACAGGCGTAGACAATCTAAAGGTAGGAGCTGTACCATCAGTATTATGTGCTGATGGTAAGCTAGGGGATGAACTAGTTCGTTATATTGCTGTAGTACCTAATCCAAACGGTCGTTTCCCAAGAGCTCGCAAAGGAGAAGTTGGTCTTGAAGAAGGGTGGACTATTGCTAAGTATGTAAAAGAAGCAATGGAGGAAGATGCTAATAAAGAAAAGAAGCGTCCAATAATTGCAGTAGTAGATGTACCAAGCCAAGCTTATGGATATAAGGAAGAATTACTTGGTATATTCCAGTCTTGTGCAGGTGCTGTTGATGCCTATGCTTCAGCAAGATATGCTGGTCATCCAATTGTTTCTCTATTAGTTGGACCTGCTATATCAGGAGCGTTTTTAACACACGGATATCAAGCAAATAGAATTATTGCATTAGATGATCCAGGGGTGCTAGTACATGCAATGTCAAAGCAATCTGCTGCTAGAATTACTAAGCGTACAATAGAAGAATTAGATGAAGCAGCTAAAAAAGTTCCTTCTATAGCTTATGATATTCAATCATATTCAACTTTAGGAACTCTAGAAGAATTAGTTAGTGGAATTGATGTTGCAGAACCAAATGCAGAACACATTAAAATCATAAAAGAAAAGCTGTGTAAAGCTATAGAAGTGACTCGTACTTCTGGAATTAGAGATTTAAGTAACCGTCTTACTTCAGAGAAGGCTCTTATAGGAAGAGCAGCTGGAATTAATGTTCGTAGTAGGTTGAAAGAAGAATGGGATTAAAGGTTAATGATTTATTAAAGATTAAGGATGTAAGTGATCTTATTGGAGATTTTACGGATTCTACATGGATTAATGAAGCAGTGAAAGGGGCGCCACTTGTGGTGGTGCGCTGTGCTCCATTAATAAATGATATGGTTCCAGTAGGGATACGGGGTACTAATAGAAGTCAGCGCTGTGCTGCCACTATATTGTGCAGTAGTATAGTTAAAATCATAACGCCTGAACAATTAGCAGAAGGAAAGCTGTGGAGAACCAGTAAACATATAAGGGAAACCCATATATTTAAGACACTTGAGGCTGTGGATAGCATCTTAGGAAGCCATGATATCACTTGGGGACCTACGGGAAGTGTTGGATTTGAATTGGCTAGTGGAGTAGAGACTGTAACTCCTACTAGTGACTTAGATGTTGTTATTAGAGTACCAAGCATTTTATCTGTTAAAACTGGTAAGGACATTACAAAGGACTTATTAACCGTGCCAACCAAGGTAGATATACAACTTGAAACGCCAAAAGGAAGTGTAGCTTTAGCTGAGTATGCAAGAGGCGATAGTCCTGTTTTAGTTAGAACTGTTAACGGACCCAAATTAGTTAAAAATCTATGGTCTGAAAATGAAAATTTGGAGGGATAGTATGAGCACAGCATTTTTATTTCCAGGTCAAGGTTCACAACAACCAAATATGCTTCATGAACTGCCTAAACATCCTATGGTTACAAAAACTATTGAAGAAGCAAGCTTGGTTTTAGGAAGAGATGTACTTTTATTAGATACTAAAGAATCGCTTTTATCTACTGTTTCAGTTCAGCTCTCCTTACTTATTTCCGGTGTAGCTATAGCTCGAGTGTTAAAATCTGAGGGAGCGGTTCCTGATATAGTTGCAGGGCATTCAGTAGGATCCTTTGCAGCAGCTGTTGTATCTGGTGCATTAGATTTTAGAGATGCATTGTCAGTAGTTGAACTAAGAGGAAAACTTATG
Source organism: Clostridium magnum DSM 2767 (assembly GCF_001623875.1). GTDB lineage: Bacteria > Bacillota > Clostridia > Clostridiales > Clostridiaceae > Clostridium_AM > Clostridium_AM magnum. Next base: position 48,785 of record NZ_LWAE01000005.1, read on the forward strand.
GAGAACAGCTATCCTAAAGGTTACGGCATGGGAGTTATTGTTGGGCTTGATGAACTACGTGTAAGTTCATTAGTAGATAAAGTAAATACAACAGATTCACCAGTCTTCATCGCAAACTTAAATGCACAGGATCAAATCACAATTGCAGGCAGCATATCGGCAATCGAAGCAGTATTTACATTGGCACTTTCTGTGGGAGCCCATATGGCCAGGCTTCTAAAGGTAAGTGTACCATCTCATTGTGAACTCCTTGAAAAGGTTTCTAATGAAATAGCAAGCAAAATGGCAGCTATCCCATTAAAAGCTCCAACAGCATTATTTATAGGCAATTGTAGAGCAAGAGTGCTTCGAAAAGCTGAAGAAATTGGACAAGACCTTTCAATTGGAGTTGCAAATCCCGTCCGATGGCATGAAGCTACTACATCAATGTTTGAACGAGGTGTTAGATTATTTGTAGAGCTTGGGCCAGGTCAGACACTCACTAATATGGCGAAGAAAGTATTCCCAGACGCTCGTTGTATTTCTGCACTGAATAGTGGAATTGAATCTACTCTTATTCTTATGAAGCGGGAAAGAGATAAGTAAGCTTAATAGGTAAATAAGTTCTTACAAAAGATTTGTAGTAATAACTAAAGGCTATTGCTTGCTAAAACTATAATTTTAAAAAGCATGTGGTGAATAATATTAGTTATTATATACCACATGCTTTATTTTTGTTAAAGTTCGGTATTTTACATTAGCCAATAAAGCTTAAAACAGCTCTTGTTCATTTTTCTAGTTGTTACGTTAAATAAGACAATTTCTATACTTATTTATTTTCAGCTTATTCAATACAATGCTTATTTTCTTTAATAGAATGATCATAGTTTTTGTTTATTTCGTTTATAAATGTCGAGCCTAGCAACAGTACAGCACCTATAATCTGAAGCACTGTCATATTTTCGCCAAAAACAATGAATGAAGCAAATAATGATGTTGCTGGATCTATATAGCTCAATACAGCAATACTTTGACCCTTTAACCCCTTCATTCCGTAAAAGAATAGATAAAATCCCAGTCCAGTATGAATTACTCCCAATATGATAATGCATACAACTGAAAAACCCGTTACTGGAAATAGGTTAACTCCCTCCGTTACAAAAACATAAGGTATAAGCATTATAGTTGCTAATGACAACTGCAACAATGTGGTTTCTAAACCATTCATATTTTTAATGAACTTATTAGTCAACATCAAGGTTGCATAAAATATCGCTGCAGTGGCCCCATAGCAAATACCCAATAAATGATTATATTCTGCATTGCCATTTCCACTATTCTGTACAATTAAAAACATTCCAAATACCGCAATACTTATATATACGGCCTTTTTCAGTGAGATTTTTTCTTTCAATACAATTGGTGATATAACAATGACGAAAACAGGAGCAAAGTAATAACTTAAAGAAGCATTTGCAATGGTTGTATACTTATATGCCTGAAAAAGAAATATCCAATTAAATCCCAATGCAAAACTGGATAATAACAATACAGGAATATTTTTCTTAACGTTTGTCCAAGATATGTTTTGCTTGTTAACTATAGTAATGGCTAGCAAAAACAAGCTACCTATAAAACCTCTCAGAAGAGCTATTTCGCTTGAGGCTAAGTCAATATATCTAACAAAAACTCCAATTGTACCGAAGATCATCATTGATAAGATAAAATATATTTTAAATTTCATTTCAAGTTCCCACTTTCTACTAATATGATATTTTTACATAAATAAGATATAAACTTTCTCATACAGTAGAATCTATTGTTTATTAGAGAACTTTTTACAAATACCTAACAGTAACGATAAATTCTACTGTCTTGGTATTACTGGCGGGGAAAGCTTTCTTCTAATAATATCAACCATTCTAAATTCCTCCTTATTCCTAAATTTCTATTAAGCCTTGGTTTCGTTCAATAGTGTTTATTGTAACTTCAAGTAAAACAAAACTAGATAAAGCATTAGACCTTATTCAAGTATCTTGTTCAGCATATATTCTTTATAACACTATTTTCACATGAATATATCAATTATAACACCTTTTGTAGCATTTCACCAATTATTGTATTAAATCAACTTTAGAGGCAATATGCAAAGCTTTGGACTGCCAACCAGGTGATATTTTAGAATATAGAAATGATATATAAATGTCATCAATTTTATGATTATTGACATGTTAATTGAATCGTGTTAATATAGCTAATATATATACAACATATGATATAAAAAACTATATGCAGAGGGAGTAACTGCCTGTATTATAACAGGATTCAAGGTCGTCATTACGGAAATTAATCCCGGCTTTGATAACATAATATGTTTTGTGAGACTCTATAGATATAAATCTTTATAGCTATAAAGTCTTTTTATTTTGTTCAAAATAAGTAATTTTAATCAAATTTGATTAAACTAAGGAGATGATTGTCATAGAATTAGTAAGTGTTTTAACAAATAAGTTTATGTATTTATTTGAAGAACTAGGTTATGGAGCGGTGACAGTAATTGCTGCAATGGAATATGCCTGTTTACCTTTTATGCCTAGTGAAATTATATTTCCTTTTATAGGAGTTATTACAGCACAAGGAAAAATTACATTTTTAGGGGCATTAGTTTCAAGTATAATTGGAGGATTAGTTGGTTCTATTATTTGTTATTTTATAGGATATTATGGAGGGGCTTCACTGTTAGAAAAGATGAAAGAAAAGTTTCCTAAAAGTAACCATAGTATAGAGTATATAGATACTTGGTTTAAAAAGTATGGTAAATCTACAGTGCTGTTTACAAGATTGGTTCCCCTTACAAGAACCTATATTTCAATTATAGCAGGTAGTACTAAATTAGATTTCACAATTTTCATAGTGTTTTCCTTAATAGGCATAGCTGTCTGGAATACATTACTTATTTCTTTAGGATACTTTATAGGAAGCAACTGGGAATATATTGGTGTGATTATGAAGCATTATAGTATTTTTGTGTTAACAGTTATATCTGTAGTGATAATAGTAGTATTTTATAAAGCAAGAAAGCGTAGAAATATTATTCAATAGTTTTTATAAGTTTGCAGCCACATAATAAGTGGTTGCAAACTTATAAAAGTACGTACCAAGGCTGATTTGGTGGATGTATCAGCCTATTTTTTATAGGGAGAGTCGTTGACACGACTCTCTTTTTGCAATGGGCTTAATTAATATTATTTTGCTTAGAGAGTTTAATTTTGCATTTTCAAGGTAAAAACATATTGATATTGGAAAAATACAACACTAAAAACGTTTTATTAAAATAATAATAAAAACATTTACAAAAATATATTGATAAAAAGAAAAAAGTAGAGTAAAATATAGTTAATAAAGTCATTTTATAAAGTATATTTATAAAGTTGGTTTATAAAGCCTACAACTTATAATAAATATTAATTGAATGAAAGGTAGGATATATATGATCATTAAAAAAGTTACTGATAATGAGTTTAAAAAATATGGACAAGTTTTGAAAGGTTATGACTTCTCTGAATTAATTGAAAAAATGAAAGAGACACCATTACCAAGTGATGTTGTATATGAACCATCAGTTAAAGAACTGGAAGATTTAAAAATTGCTGAAGAGTTAAGAATAAGAGAATTCGGCGAATTACCAATTCAAATAGGATACTGTAATGGTAATAATTACTTACTAAATGCAGTGGAATACCATCGTTCATCTGAAATAAATGCTGCAGTAACTGATCTTATATTACTATTAGGTTGTCAGCAGGATATTGAAGACGATTACTTATATGATACTTCAAAGATAGAAGCTTTCTTTGTTCCAGCAGGAACAGTGATAGAGGTATATGCAACTACTCTTCATTATGCACCTTGTAATGCAAATGAAAATGGATTTAAATGTGTTGTTGTATTACCAAAGGATACCAATTTGCCTTTAGAAAATAAAATTAATAAATCTGGTGAAGATGCACTATTATTTGCTAAAAATAAATGGTTAATTGGTCACAAAGATACTGATTTAGGTGAACAAGGAGCATTTATAGGTCTAGTGGGAGAAAATATTTCATTAAAATAAAAAAGTATTATAAAAGAAAAAAATTAAAATAAATTGGAGGAATATATTATGAAAAATGTACCACAAGTGAAATTAGGAATTGTTGCAGTAAGTAGAGATTGCTTTCCAATGGAGTTATCAGTTAGTCGTAGAAAAGCTGTAGTAGAAGCTTACAAAACATCTAAGGGAGATATTTATGAATGCTTGACAACTGTTGAAAACGAAAAGCATATGGAAAAAGCATTAGCAGAAGTTAAAGAAGCTGGGGTAAATGCACTTGTAGTATACCTTGGAAACTTTGGTCCTGAAACCTCAGAAACTTTACTTGCAAAGCAATTTGATGGACCAGTAATGTTTGTTGCTGCTGCTGAAGAAAGAGGGGACAATCTAATTAATGGTCGTGGAGATGCTTATTGTGGAATGTTAAATGCGAGTTACAATTTAGCACTTCGTAATATAAAGGCATATATTCCTGAATATCCAGTTGGCACAGCATCTGAAGTTGCAGATATGATTGGAGAATTTGTACCAGTTGCTACTGCCTTACTTGGATTAAAGAATTTAAAGATTATATCCTTTGGACCTCGTCCACAAGACTTCTTAGCCTGTAATGCACCAATTAAACAATTATATAATTTAGGTGTTGAAATAGAAGAAAACTCAGAGCTTGATTTATATGCAGCATTTAATGCTCATGCTAATGATCCAAGAATTCCAGAAGTAATTGCTAGCATGGAAAAAGAGCTAGGAGAAGGAAACAAGATGCCTGGTATTTTACCAAAGCTTGCTCAATATGAAATTACATTATTAGATTGGATGGAAGAACATAAAGGTTCAAGAGAATATGTTGTTTTTGCAAATAAGTGCTGGCCATCCTTCCAAACACAATTTGGATTTGTACCTTGCTACGTAAACAGCCGTTTAGCAGCAATGGGAATTCCTGTAGCATGTGAAGTTGATATTTATGGTGCATTAAGTGAATATATTGGAACTTGTATAAGTGGGGATGTTGTAACATTACTTGATATTAATAATACAGTACCTGCTGACATATACGAATCAGAAATTAAAGGAAAATTCGATTATACATTAAAAGATACATTTATGGGATTCCACTGCGGTAACACAGCAATTTGTAAGTTAACAGCTGGTACTATGAAAAACCAAATGATTATGGCAAGAGCTTTAGAACCAAATCAAGAGCCAAACATAACTAGAGGAACACTTGAAGGAGACATTATCTCTGGAGAAATTACCTTCTTCCGTTTACAAAGCAATGCAGATGCAGAGTTAACAGCATATGTGGCAGAAGGTGAAGTTTTACCTGTTGCAACTCGTTCCTTTGGAGCTATTGGTATTTTTGCGATCCCTGAAATGGGAAGATTCTATCGCCATGTATTAATAGAGAAGAGATATCCACATCATGGTGCAGTTGCTTTTGGACACTATGGAAAAGCAATTTACAATTTATTTAGATATTTAGGTGTTAAAGAATTAGGATTTAATCAACCAAAAGGCATGCTTTACAAAACAGAAAATCCTTTTAAATAATGCAGAGAAATACGGCCGAAAGTTGACTTGTTCTGCGGGCTATATTACCAGACTTCGGCACGATAAAAACTTTTAATTAATCTAAAGCTCAGTATTTTGAAAATCTAAGAAACTTTTACAAACTCGTACCTCAAACATATAAAAGCTTCTAAGATTTTCTAAAATACTTCGCTAAGATTAATAAAAAAGTTTTTATATGTGCTTTCAGTTCTGGTAACATATGCCTCCGAATAAGTCAACTTTCTGGTATAGTTCTCTACGTAGATAAATAAGATTATTTAGTTAACCTAGTTATTAAATTCAGTTAGATATACACAAATATAAACTGATATGAAAAGGAGGAAAATTTATGAATTTTTTAGGAATAGATTTAGGAACTTCTTCTGTAAAGATTATAATAATGAATGAAGACGGAAAAGTTGTTGAAAGTGTTTCAAAAAGCTATGATGTAAGTTATCCTGAGGCTGGATGGGCAGAGCAAAATCCAGAGGATTGGTGGAATGGCACTAAGGAAGGTATAAAAGAAATATTAGGCAGAGGCACTGTAAAACCAGAAGAAATTAATGGAATAAGCTTTAGTGGACAGATGCATGGGTTAGTTTTACTTGATGAAAAGAATGATGTTTTAATGCCAGCCATTCTATGGTGTGATCAAAGAACACAAAAACAATGTGATTATCTAAATAATGAATTTGGCCAAGACAAGCTTTCAAAATATACAGGAAATAAAGCTTTAACTGGATTTACAATCCCAAAAGTATTATGGGTTAAAGAGAACAGACCGGAGATATATAGTAAAATAGCACATATGATGCTGCCAAAGGACTATATAAGCTTTAAACTTACAGGCAGCTTTGCTTCTGATATGTCAGATGCAGCTGGAACAGTCATGCTTGATGTAGAAAATAGAAAATGGTCAAAGGAAATGTTAGATTTATTAGAGATAGATGAAGCAGTTTTACCGAAGGTTTATGAATCATGGCAAGTTATAGGAAATGTCTCAGAAGAAGCATCTAGAGAAACAGGATTATCAATAAAAACATTAGTAACTGCTGGAGCGGGAGACCAGGCTGCAGGTGCAGTTGGAACAGGTACAGTAGATGCTGGAATTTTATCAGTTGCACTGGGAACTTCTGGTGTAGTCTTCGCTTGTGATGAAAAGTTTGCTGTAGATAAAGAAAACAGACTTCATTCCTTCTGTCATGCAAATGGAAAATGGCATCAGATGGGCGTTATGCTTTCTGCAGCAGCTTCACTTCAGTGGTGGGTAGAAAATGTTAACTCAGATATCGAAGGAGATGCTTTTGAAAAATTGCTTTCTGAAGCAGAAGCTGCTCCTGTAGGCAGCAATAGACTCTTATTCTTACCATATCTTATGGGAGAAAGAACACCTCATAGTGATCCAAATGCAAAGGGAAGCTTTATAGGATTAAGCATAACTCATAAAAGAGGAGAGATGACAAGAGCTGTTTTAGAAGGTGTTTGCTTTGGACTTAGGGATTCTTTAGAAATACTTAAAAGCCTAAATGTTGAAGTTAAAGAAGTAAGAGTTAGTGGAGGAGGCTCTAAGAGCAGACTTTGGAGACAAATACTTGCAGATATCTTCAATTTAAAGGTAAGTATGATAAATTCAAAGGAAGGCCCAGCCTATGGAGCAGCAATACTAGCAGCGGTAGGATGTGGAGTATATAACTCCGTAGATGAAGCTTGTCATAAGCTTATAAATATAACAGATACTGTTGAACCAATTAAAGAAAATGTTGAAAAATACAATAGGGTATATAATGTGTATTCATCACTTTATGGATGTTTAAAAGATAAATTTGATGAAATAAGCAGTTTGTAAAATAAGTTTTTAATTGTTGTAGGCATCTGGAATTAAGGGGTTAGTTCCAGATGTTTATTAACTTTATAAAGCGGGTAGAAAAGGATTGAGAATTAATATATGAATAAATTAAAGGCTATAGATCAAGAAACTATAAAGGTATTGAATCAAAAGAAGATAATTCAACTGCTTTATAGAAACAAACAGATGACTAAACAAGACATATCTAAAGCTCTTCAGATAAGTATTCCAACAGTCATAAGTAATGTTAAGGAACTTATAGAACAAGGTTTTTTGGATGAAGCAGGAGTTGGAGAATCCTCTGGAGGAAGAAAACCAACAATAGTAAGATTTCTTCCAGACTCAAGATATTCCTTCGGAGTATGTATAACAAAAGATCAGGTTAGGATTATTTTGACAAATCTTAATTTTGACATAATAGATGAAAGTTCTTTTTATATGACTGAGCAATCAGATAACTTAAAAAATTTGATTTCAAGGATTAAAGAAGAAACAGATAGTATTTTAAATACTAATGATATACCTATAGATAAACTACTAGGTATAGGATTCTCATTACCAGGTACAGTAGATGAAAAAAACTTACTCTTAGAAAATGCTCCGAACTTGAAGTTGAAAAATATAAATTTCAAAGATTTTCAGTGTAATTTTCAATTTCCACTTTTCATAGAAAATGAAGCTAATGCTTCAGCCTATGCAGAATCCTTTATTAATTTTAATGGTATTATAAGTAGTTTAGTTTTTATTTCTATTACTGAAGGTATTGGTACTGGAGTAATTATTGGTGATAACCTTTATAAAGGTCATAATAAACGTGCTGGAGAATTTGGTCATATGACTATTATTAAAGATGGGGAAAGATGTAACTGCGGTAAAAGAGGATGTTGGGAATTATACGCCTCTAAAAAGGCACTAATTAATGAATATACTAAGAAATTTAATAAGTTAGATATGAATTTAAATGATTTTTTAGAATTAACTAAAAGGGATTTAGAAGCAAAGAAAATATTGAATAATTATATAGATTATGTAGCTGAAGGTATCAAAAATATAATACTAATGTTGGACCCTAGAAATATAATTATAGGTGGAGAGCTACCTAGCAATTATAAAACGTTAATAGAAACTGACTTAAAGAAAAAAATATTTCAAGAAAATAGTTTCTATGACGAAGAAGAATGTAAAATTTCATTTTCAAATTTACAAGGAAATGCTTCTGTATTTGGAGCAGTTTTATTGCCTATGGGAAAATTATTTTATTTAACTGAAAAAGTAATTTAATTATGAAGTGGAAACTTGAATCAGATGGAGTTTAAAACCCCACCTGATTCTTAGTTTAACGAATCCAGGGACGTATCCACTCTTTATTCCTATTTTGAATAAAATAGGAATATTAGAGTGGGTAGTCATCGGATGAAATTTTGATGGTGGTGCTGAATGAAAAGTTTTAAATTTAGGTATGGTTTTTTAATTTTAATATGTTTATTATTATCCTTCAGTTTAAGCTATTTTAAAAAGTCCCTTAATACAGAAAAGAAAGAATTCGCTTTGAAACCGAAAATAGTTCTTATTTCTCATGTATATACTAATCCCTACTGGCAGTATATAAAAAAAGGAGCTGAAGATGCTGCGAAAAAGAGAGGAGCTATTATAGAATATGAGGGGCCTAAAGCTGCAAGTGTAAAAGAAGGTACTAAATATATAGATATGGCTGTGATGGCCAAGTCTGCTGGAATAATTACCTATGTTCAAGATGAAAAACAGTACATCCCTTATATTGATGAGGCCGTTGATAATTCTATACCTGTAGTTACTGTTGATGCAGATGCGGAAAGCAGTAAGAGAAGCGCTTATGTTGGTACAGATAATTTCCATGCTGGGGCTGTAGCTGCAAAAGAGTTAGTTAACTATATTGGAGTGGAAGGAAATATTGGCATAATTATGGGAGGAACTGAAGTGAAAAATCAGCAGGAAAGAGTAAATGGATTTAGAGATTATTTACAAAATAATTCTAATCTCAATATAGCCAGCGTTGAATCTTCAGGATCCTATTTGTTAGAAGCTGAACTAAGTGCTAGAAGAATACTTACAAAAAATAATAGTATAAAAGCATTATATTGCACGTCTGCATTAGATGGAGTTGGTGCAGCTAAGGCTGTTTCTAGTATGAATCTAGAAGGTAAGGTATGTATAATATGTTTTGATGACCTGCCAGAAACTATGGATAACATACAGAAAGGATTAGTATATGCCACCATAGTACAGGAGCCTTATAACATGGGATACAAAGCTGTAGATATAATAATGGACAACCTAGAAGGCAAAAAAGTAGAAGGAAGTTTTAACACAGAGGTGCTTGTAATTAAAAAGGATAATTTATATTCATATAAGTCATTGGAGGTTAATAACTAAAGTGAAAACAAAAAGTTTAAAAAATAGACTTATGTCCTTTGTTATATTTACTATCCTATCTATGATATTAATTGAAGCATTTACAGTGTTAATCAGTAAAAAAATAGAAATAACCTATAGTGTAATGATTAAGAAAATGCTATTAGTTAATGAGATAAGTAATGATATAGATAGTTCGTTATTTTATTTTGACAAGTATATAGACACAAAGGCCCTAAGTGACTTTAATCAATATGAAATAAATTATAAAAATGCTAAGGGTAAAATTTTGCTGTTAAGAGATAACACTAGCGAAGAAATTATATATATACTTAGGGATTTAGAAAATACACTAGATAACTATAAACAACATGGAGATAGCTCTATAACTAAGTATAAAAGACTAAATAAAGACGAGGAGTTTTACAAGGAATTTATTGAAACGAAAAATATTGGATCCTACTGCAAAACTTATATAGAAAAACTAAATAGTAGTTTTTTAAATTATAATAGTCAATTATATAAGAACATTGTAAAAAACAATAGTATTGTATATGGTTCTCTAATCACATTTATAGTAATAATAATCGGTTTTTGTATATTGTATTCTGTATCCTTTTCAAGGAAACTGGCCAAATCACTGGATAGTTTAGTTAAAAAGTCTAAACAGGTATCTAAAGGTAATTTTAAAGACTCAAGTATAATTGAAACAGAAATATATGAAATAGATGTCTTAGCAAAAGGTTTTAATTCTATGACATCCGCAATTAACAAACTTATTGAATCTATAAAAAGAAAGGCAGAGGTAGAAAGACAACTAAAGGATCAACAAATGAAAAATCTTCAAATAGAGAACCTATTAAAGCATACACAAATTAAAATGCTCCAATCTCAAATAAATCCTCATTTTTTATTTAACACCCTAAACAGTATAGTTCAAATTTCAATAATTGAAGGAGCCTATGAAACGGAAAAGCTTATCAAATCAATATCGGAACTTCTGAGGTATAATCTCAGGAATATTGACAGGTATGTATCATTACAGGATGAATTAGATGTGGTTAAAAATTATGTTTTTATCCAAGAAACTAGATTCGAGGATAGGGTAAAATTCAAAATTGAAGTAAATGGAAATATTGAAGATATAAAAGTTCCAAGTATGACTATTCAACCTATTGTGGAAAATGCCTTTATACATGGAATCGAACCTAAAGAAGATGGAGGCGAGATCTTTATAAAAATAGAAAGGCTTAAAGATATTTGTATAATATTGATTGAGGATAATGGATGTGGAATAGATGAGGAAACATTACGGAAAATCAACTCAATTAGTAATGAAACAAAATATAGCGGCCATGCAACTGGAATAGGCGTTGGAAATGTTGTAAAAAGGCTGCAGCTGCTATACCACAGTAACGATATACTTCAAATAGAAAGCAAAGTAAATATAGGCACAAAAGTATTTTTGAAAATACCAGTTAAAGGGAGTGCTGTAAATTATGATAAAAATATTAATTGTGGATGATGAAAAACTTGAGAGAGAGAGTTTAAAGTCTATTATAAATAGTAAATATAGTGATGAAATAGTATTACTGGAAGCAAAGCACGGAAGAGAAGCAATTCAAATAGGTGATATGGAAAAGCCTGATATTATAATGACAGACATTAAAATGCCAGGAATAGATGGGATACAAGTTATAAAAAAGATAAAAAGCTTTTTGCCCAATACCTACTTTTTGATTTTAACTGCATACGATTATTTCGATTTTGCAAAAGAAGCAATTGAATGTGGTGTGAAAGAATATATTTTAAAACCCTTTGATAGAGAGGGACTTTTGGAGAAAATAGATTATGCACTAAAGTTTATAAACACTGAAAGAGAAAAATTGAAAAGCCAAATGGAAGTTGAAGAAAGAATGGGCAGTGTTATGCCAATGTTGGAAAGTGAATTAACTTACTGCATAGTAGATGATAGTTTAAATAGTATAGATTATGATAATTATATGAAATATTTAGGTGTTAGTTTTAAAAAAGGTTACTGCATCCTAGTGCGCCTAGATAAATATAATGAAAAAAAATTAAGAATGAAGGTTGGAGAATATCTAAAAGAATTTATAACTAAGACACATAGAGTTGTTTACAGTCATAAGTTTATGGAGTATATAACCTTTTTCGTAGACTGTGATGAAGATGCAGCGGATTATCCAGTTGTTGAAAATTCAATTAGTATTGGTAGGTCTATGGCATATGAAATAAGAAATAAGTTTAATCTGTCATCAACAATTGGTATTGGTAGTGTACATAATTCCTTAGAAAGTATGAACATATCATACTCAGAAGCTTGTAGATGTATGGAGTTTAAACAAAGTAATCTTAAGGTAATACATTATAATGATTTAGACAAAATAGATTTGGGGATATCAAATGACAGTGAAAATAAAGTTCAGCATAAAGAGACTTTTTATAAGGTAGTAAATTATATCACGGAAAATTATAGTAAAGATATAAGCTTAGAAAAAACAGCAAAGAAATTTAATTTAAGCTTTTATTATTTCAGCAGAACATTTAAAGAGATATTTGGAGTAACTTTTTCAGAAAAGTTAACTTCTATAAGAATGGATAAGGCAAAAGAATTATTGTCAAAGGTAGACTCAAATATAAAGGAAGTATGTTATGAAGTTGGATATAATGATCCTAACTACTTTAGCAAAGCTTTTAAAAAATATGTTGGGATGAGTCCATCAGAATATAAACAGAGTTCTTAATATAATTTACAAACTTATTGGGAAGTATTAGACCCGGTAGTTATTAGATAAAAAACAGAAAAGCAGCCTATAGCAAGTTTTTGCTATAGGCTGCTTTTCTATAGTAAAACTTTGTCCTATTGCAATTTTTTGTAGCAAAACTTTGCTCTCGAGAAGGCAAACTAATACATGCACTAAGCAACATAGTACATGGATGTATATAGAGAAATAAAATATAATGTAAACGTAATCAAGAAAATGTATTAAGGGGGAAAAAATATGTTATCAAAAAAGTTAATAAAACTAATATGTATTGGAGCAATATCAATCTTTACTTTTTCAAGTTTTGTTGGTTGTTCATCTAAAGGAACTTCTGGTACTGCAAGTACAAAGAAAAAGGTAAAAATAGGACTAAGCATTGATGACTTAAGATTAGAAAGATGGCAGCATGATAGAGATTTATTCACTGCAGCCGCAGAAAAATTAGGCGCAGAAGTTATAGTTCAATCAGCAAATGGTGATGATACGACTCAATACTCTCAGGCAGAAAACCTAATTTCTCAGGGTGTAGATGTTCTTGTTATTATTCCTCACAATGGACAAACTATGGCACCAATAGTTGAAGAGGCACATAAAAGCAAAATAAAAGTGCTTGCTTATGACAGATTGATAACAAACAGCGATTTAGATAACTACATATCTTTTGATAACGTTAAAGTTGGAGAATTACAAGGAAAGGCTATAGTGGATAAAGTTCCAAAAGGAAGCTACTTTATGATGGGTGGATCCCCAACAGATAATAATGCTAAATTATTTAGACAAGGACAGATGAATGTTATAAAACCACTTGTTGATAAAGGTGATATAAAAATAGTTGGAGATCAATGGGCAAAGGACTGGTTACCAGAAGAGGCACTAAAAATCATGGAAAATGCACTTACAGCTAATAGTAATAAAATTGATGCTGTAGTAGCTTCAAATGATAGTACTGCAGGAGGAGCAATACAGGCTTTAGCTTCACAGAAGCTTGATGGAAAAGTTGCTATATCTGGACAAGATGCCGACTTAGCTGGGTGTCAAAGGGTAGTTGAAGGTAAACAATCAATGACAGTTTATAAGCCTATAAAAGATTTGGCAACAAAAGCTGCTGAGTTATCAGTAAAAATGGCAAATGGTGAAGATTTAGCTACAAATGGTACTGTTAATAATGGAAAGAAAGATGTTAAGTCTTTACTTCTGACTCCTATATCTGTAACAGCTGAAAACATGAAAGACACAGTAATTAAAGATGATTTTCATAAATTAGAAGAAGTTTATAAAAACGTACCAAAGGATAAATGGCCTAAATAGGTTTAAAGTCTGGAAACTGTATATACAGTTTCCAGGCTCACAGTTGGGGTAAAAGAATCCTCATCTGAATTAAGATCTTGCTTCAATGAAAGGTGGGTATACTAGATGGGTGAATACATTTTAGAGATGAATAACATAACTAAGGAATTCTCTGGAGTCAAAGCTTTAGATAATGTTTGTTTAAAAGTAAGAAAAGGAGAAATACATGCCCTTTGTGGTGAAAATGGTGCTGGTAAATCTACACTAATGAAAGTATTAAGTGGAGTATATCCTTCCGGAACCTATACAGGAGATATTGTATATGATGGCCAAAAGCTACATATGAAAGGAATTAAAGATTCAGAAAAGGTAGGTATTGCCATAATACATCAGGAGCTGGCTCTTATAAAAGAGTTGTCAGTGGCAGAAAATATTTTTATAGGAAATGAAATAAGCCGTAATCACATTGTTGATTTTAATGCAATGTATAATAAAACAGCGGAATTATTAAAGGAAGTTAAGTTAAACATAAATCCTACTACACTAATTAAAGAATTAGGTATTGGACAACAACAGCTGGTAGAAATAGCAAAAGCCCTTTCAAAAAATTCTAATGTACTTATCTTAGATGAGCCTACAGCACCACTAACTGATAGTGAAGTTGAAACATTAATGGGTATCATGAAGGACCTCAGAAAAAAGGGAGTTACATGTATATATATATCACATAGATTAAATGAAGTTATGGAATTATCAGATACGGTAACAATTATACGAGACGGAAAAAGTATAGCTACAGAGCCTATTGAAAATTTAAATCAAGATAAAATAATTAATATGATGGTCGGCAGAGAAATGACAGATTTGTTTCCAAGGGAAGACCATGAAATTGGTGAGAAAGTACTAGAGGTTAAAAATTTTAATGTATATGATACAACTAACAAAGAGAAGTTTAGAGTTAAAAATGCAAATTTCCATTTAAAGCGCGGTGAAATACTGGGTATAGCAGGACTAGTTGGTTCTGGAAGAACTGAATTAGTATCAAGTATATTCGGCAGTTACGAGGGTAGGCGTAATGGAGATGTATATTATTTAGATAAGAAAATAAACATAAGTAACCCTGATGAGGCTTTGAAAAAAGGAATTGCAATGGTTCCTGAAGATAGAAAAAGGCATGGTATAGTTGGTATTATGTCTGTTAGAAACAATATCACCCTTGCTAATTTAATAAAATATCAAGGAAAACTGGATTATTTGAATAAAGATACTGAAATCATTGATGTTATGAGACTTGTAGATGAGTTAAAGATAAAAACATCAAGTATAGATTTAGATGTAAAAAGTTTAAGTGGAGGAAATCAACAAAAGGTGGTACTAGCAAAAAACCTACTAATAGGACCTCAAATCTTAATTTTGGATGAGCCTACCAGAGGAATTGATGTAGGGGCAAAATATGAAATATATAAACTTATGTTTAAGCTGGTAAAAATGGGTATTTCAATTATTATGGTATCTTCAGAATTACCAGAGGTTCTGGGTATAAGTGATAGAGTACTTGTAATGCATGAAGGAGAAATCAAAGGTGATTTTGACAATATAGGTTTAACACAGGAAACGATTATGCAGTGTGCCATAGGAGGTAATAGTAATGGAAAGTAAAGTTGAAACAATGGCGGTAAAAAACAAAGCTAAAAAGAGCGGAATATTAAAATCTAAAATGTATACAATGTTATTAGCATTAGTTGCTATATGGGTGATATTTACAATTACTACAGATGGAAACTTTCTATCTACAAGAAATTTATCTAACCTGCTAAGACAGATGTCTATTACTGGAATATTAGCAATAGGTATGGTTTTTATAATTATTTTAGGAGAAATTGATTTATCAGTTGGTTCTATGCTGGGTTTACTAGGAGGAATAGCTGCCATATTAAACGTATGGTTTAACATGGGAGCAGTAACAACTATAATTATAACACTAGCCCTTGGACTTGTACTTGGTTTCTGGAATGGCTGGTGGGTAGCTTATAAAAAAGTACCATCTTTTATAGTAACATTAGCAGGTCTACTAGTTTTTAGAGGTATTTTAATTGGAATCAGTAAAGGTAATACTATAGCTCCTTTATCGGAAGGTATGAAAGTAGTTGGACAAGCATATTTTCCTAGTGTAGTAGGTTATGGAATTGCTGTAGCAACTATTGCAATAAGTGCTTACATCATAAGTAACAATAGAAAAAAGAAGCTTCAATACGGATTAGAAGTTTCTCCAAAAAGAAATGATATAATAAAGATTGTTTTAATAGCCATAGGCATAATTGCTGTAGTGGCGATACTTAATGATTATTCAGGATTTCCATTACCAGTTTTCATAATGATTATATTTGCTATAATATTCTCTTACATGGCAGGCAGTACGGTTTTTGGAAGAAGAATATATGCAATTGGTGGAAATAAGGAGGCAGCTAAGCTTTCTGGTATAAATGTAAATAAACAAGTATTAATGATATATGCATTTAATGGTCTATTAGCAGCAATAGCTGGAATATTGCTTACTTCAAGATTAAATGCAGGTTCAGTTTCAGCGGGAACTAACGCAGAACTTGATGCAATAGCATCCTGCGTAATAGGTGGAGCAAGCTTAGCCGGTGGTACAGGAACTGTTTCTGGAGCTTTAGTTGGAGCTTTGGTAATGGCTACTATTGATAACGGAATGAGCATGTTAAACACTCAGCCATTCTGGCAGTACATAGTAAAAGGACTTATTCTTTTGCTAGCTGTATGGGCAGATATACGTTCTAAGAATAAGAAATAATTAATGAAGCGTGTGGTTTCTACAAATATTTTATTAGAGCCACATGCTTTATTTTTTATCTATAGGAATAGTTAAAATAGTGGAATATAATGCATTATTTTGTTAAAATACGTATATATAGAATTTGGGTTTAACTTAACTTTGCAAAGGAGAAAAACTATAATGAACAAAAGAACAGTCATACTTGCTATAGCATTAGCAACAGGTATAATCACATCTCTAGGTAATTTAAAAGAAGTACAAGCTGCGGATGCAGTACAAAATTCTAATGTTACTAAGATAACAGGATGGAATTGTGTCGAAGTAGGAACCAGTGTCAGTCAAGCAGGATGGGATGAATCAGATTCCATTATAATGACAAGTTCAGATGATTTTCCAGATGCACTATCTGGAACTACTCTAGGAATTCAATTAAATGCACCAATAATATTTAATGCTGAGGTAAGTTTGGATCCTAAGTACACTGAATCTGTTAGAAAGGTACAAGCAGATCTAAGGGATAAAACTTATAAAGAAATAGATCGCTTAAAAGCAAAGAAAGTATATATACTAGGAGGCATAGGGTCTGTAAGTCAAAAAACAGAAGATTATCTGAGAAACAATAATTTTGATGTGGTAAGACTATGCGGTAAAGATAGATTTGATACAGCGGTAGCAGTAGGACAAGAGGTAATTAGTAAAAGTAAATCAAATACAGTATTTTTAAGTAATGCCTATGGTTTTGCAGATGCTTTAGCAGGTTCAACCTTTGCTGGTAAAACTGGTTCTCCTATCTTGTTAACAGGAAAAGACGAATTAAATGAATCTACGAAGAAAGCCTTAGGAGATTGGAACATAAAAAATGTAACTATACTAGGTGGAACAGGAGTAATATCAGAGGGCATATCAAAAAAACTAAGTGATATGGGGATAAGTGTTTCTCGACTAGGTGGGGCAGACAGATATGCAACAGCATTAAAGATAGTGCAGAATTTCGCACCGTCATCAAGTGGTGTCACAGTGGCTACAGGTAAGGATTATAAAGATGCATTATGTGCATCGGTATATAGTTATAAAACAAACAAACCTATAATGTTATATGATTATGGTTGTGGAACAGATGTAACAAATTTTCTAAAAGAAAAAGAACTTACTGCTGTAGGTAATGAAATTTTTTCAGTCTCAGTGGATAACCTTAAGGGAAATAAACAAATTACAGCTACATCAGAAAAAAGATTGACTGGTGATGAAATACTAAATAAATCTTTAGAGTTAGGATTTTGTAAAGCACCAAATGTTGACAACGCAGTAAAGTATAATAAATACGGACCTAATGGGAGTATAAATTTCGATTATGCTAGTTTATGTAGTTATAACGGCAAATATTACGATGGTACTCCAACAGATAATGAAATGGGATTTTTTGTGAATGGCAGTGATGCTGAGTTTGATGAAAAAATCAAGTTAATACTTAATTGGATTTTACCTACAGAGGGTAGTAATCTATACAAAATTTTAGATGATCCTAGATTGTATACAAATAATAGATTTAGGGAAAACGGAGCTGCAGATTGGCAGAAAGAACAATATGATTTATTTAAGTCATATGGATTTGAGGTAGTGTTAAACAAGGAATCAAATAGAGAGAATCTTGTAACATATATGGATGGGAGAAGAGTACAAATTGAAATGTCTCAATGGACTCCAATCAAGATTTTGTTTGGAAATGTTAAAAATTAAAAATATATAGAGTTTTTGAAGATAGAGTTAATATTTATAGGCTCATAATGTTAAAAGTATGAGACAAATTTGAAATAAAAGCACCTGGAGAAATCGAGGTGCTTATTTTATTTACAAAATGTTCACGAAAATGAAATATGAATTTAATACCTATGACATAATATTGTAACAATTACTATTTATAATAATAAGTGTCCTAAGATATTACATCTTAGAGAAAATTCCTTTAAGGAGGTACTATTATGAATCAAATAGTAGTTAGTTTATTGTACATAATGACAGCATTAATAACATTAGCGTTAGCTAGTAGAGAAGCAGATAAAATGTTAGAGAATCTAAGTAAATAAAATATAAATAGATATATATTAAGTTCCCCTCTTAATTATATATAAAAAATTAGCATTGGTAGAGATACTGATGCTAATTTATTTACATTTAATTAGATATATAATACAATTTATACAAAGGTCCGGATTGAAAGAAGGAGATATATTTATAATGAAGAAAATCTTTTATTGGATATTCACAATATTTCAAGTGATTTTTCTGATTACAGCATGTGGTATACAATTTTTCTCTATGAAAAAGATGGGAATGATGCGGTATGTAGTATATATAAACCGCACGTGGGAAGCTAAATATCCAGTTCCTGCATTACAATATGCTGCAATTGCATTTTTAGTGCTATTTTGTATTATTATACTTTTATATGTAAAGATAAAAAAAGATATCTATATTGATAAAAAAGCTTTATCAATGTTAATAATGGAAGTCATAATAACTCTTGTATTTGCAATTTTCACTTTAGTATATTCAACTGAAAGTTATCGATCCTATTACTTTATTAGTTTGATATTAGGGATTATTGCACTGATACAGAATATAAAAATTCTTGTATATTTAAAAAGATGAGCTTGCAGCTGCAGACTCATCTTTCTTTTCTAAATAAAAATGTCTGAAAGCCTTCTAGCAATCAGACATTCTGTTTATTAAGTTTACTTGTATTTAGCTGCTGCTTGTTCTGGTGTAATAGCTTGTACAGGATTATTTGTATCCATTTGCCATACGAACCATCCACCATCATACAATTTTACATTCTTCCATCCATTTTCATAGGCCATTAACCAAGGAATAGTTGCTCTCCAGCCAGTACCGCAGTAAAATGCGATTTCGTTATCTTTTGTAACTCCCTGTTCTTTCCACATTGCCACAGCTTTATCAAAATCAATAAAGGTTCCATCAGAATTGTAGTAGTCCTTTTCGTCATGACCCCATAGAGCTCCTTGTGGTTCACCAGCTCTTTTTATATAGCTGTAGCCACTTTTTTTGCCTTCAAATTCATCTAAACTTCTTATACTAACCAATCTAAATTTATTGTTTTTTTCCATTTCAGCCTTTACGTCTTTAGGCATAGACAAAACGTACTCTGGGTGTGCTGGTATTGCTACACCAAAGTCTTTAGTTGTTGCTTTTGGATTTTCTATATCCTTATTAGTTGCATATCCTGCTTTTGTCCAGGCATTTAAACCACCATTAATTATTTTTACGTTTTCAACTCCAGCCCAAAGACATACAAATGCAACTCTGGTAGCACCTGAGTCAGCACCATAAACAATAACAGTGGTATCCTTTGTTATTCCATAGTTGGCCATAACCTTTTTAATTTCGTCACCTGTTCTTATGTTCCAGTAAGTTGATTCTTCGATTTCATCTGTGTTCATATGTACTGCTCCTGGTATATGGGCTGATTGATAGTCCTTATCATCACTAACTGGACCCCAGGCTACTTGGATGATTTTGTAATCTTTTGACTCTGGCTGTTTGCCATCGATTACACTTTTTACCCAATCTGCAGATACAAATACCTTTGTCTTTGCCACAGTCTGAGCAGACTTATTATCTGCTGAACTATTTGACTGAGTCTTTGGCTCACTTTTAGAAGCACAGCCAGTTACAAGTATAGCAACCATGGCAATACAAAGAAAAATAGTATGTAATTTCTTTTTCATAATATCACTCCTTCTAAGATTATTTTTTATAATTACATATTCATTTTAGAGTGTAATTTAGAGTTTATGCAAGTGATTATAATAAAACGTTATAATAGAAGATCTAACTATAAGTATTGTTTATAGTTAGACGTTATTTAATGGATACATGATATAATAATATAGAATTCTACAAGAATAGACATATTAATAATGGAGGAAAAAATTATGAAGAAAGTATTGGCATTATTTATGGTTTTTATGCTATCTTTAGGTTCTTTTGGGTGTAGCACTAAAAGTAAGGACACAACTGACAATGTAATGAATAAGGAATGGGATACCATATTAAAAGAGGCTAAAGGAAAAACTGTTAATTTTTATGGTTGGGGTGGAAGTGAGACAACCAATAAATGGATTGATGATTATTTAACTAAGACCTTAAAGGACCGTTATGATATAACACTAAAAAGAGTTCCTATGAATATTGAGGACATATTAAATAAGTTACTTGGAGATAAACAAGCTAATAATTCAAAGGGAACCATTGATGTAGTTTGGATTAATGGAGAAAACTTTTATACAGCAAAACAAGTAGGAACACTCTTTGGGCCTTTTGCAGAAAAGCTTCCGAATTTTAATAAGTACATAGATAAAGATTCAATAGAGGTGAAATCTGATTTTGGATATTCTGTAGAAGGATATGAAGTGCCTTATGGAAAAGCACAATTAGTAATGGTATATAACGGCAACAAGGTGTCAAAAACACCTTCCAGTGCAGAAGAGTTATTAAAGTTTGTAAAGGAAAATCCAGGAAAGTTCACATATCCTGCACTGCCTGATTTTACTGGAAGTGCTTTTGTAAGAAACATCATATATGAGACTGTTGGATATGACAAAATAGCCAATGCTAAGGCAGATAAGGAATCAGTGGAGAATGTAATTCAGCCGGCTATGGATTATTTAAAGCAGTTAAAGCCTTATTTATGGAATGGCGGAAAGACGTATCCAGCAACTATTGCTCAAATAGATAATATGTATGCTGATAATCAATTATTAATGAGTATGTCTTATAATCCTTACTCAATACCTGCAAAAGTAAAGAGTGGTGAATATCCTAAGGGTACACAAAGCTTTATCTTTGATAAGGGAACTGTAGGAAATACCCATTTCTTAGCAATACCATTCAATTCTACTAATAAAGCAGGAGCAATGGCGGTTATAAATGAAATAATTACTGTTGAAGCACAAGCATCAAAATATAATCCAGAAGGATGGGGAGATTTACCCGTTTTAGATAACAGCAAGCTTTCAGCAGAGGAAAAGAAAAAGTTTGAAGATATTAAGCTTGGAGAAGGGGTAATGCCTCAGGAAACATTATTAAAGCATAGAGTACCTGAAGTTCCAGCACAATTAGTACCTATTATAGAAAAAATTTGGTTAGAGCAAATTCCAGGAGATAAGGCATCTGAAAGAAAATAACAAGTCAAAGATGCGATGGTTATTTTGTGTTAGACAAGGAGGCAGGTTCCGCAGATAGTTGGGCTATCTAAGGGTTCTACCAACGCAGTATAATACAAAATAGACTAGCATACTGACTAGTTATTTTTTTGAAGATGCCTAAGTAAGAATTAGTATATAAGGGGAGGGGAGATAATGAAAAAAGAGATAAAGCCATATATACTACTCCTTCCCGCTGCAATTGTTTTATTAGGAATATTAACATCCGGTATAGTAATCGCTCTATCCCAAAGCTTAGGTTATATGCCTATTATAGGGCTTAGAGAGCTAACCCTTAAATACTATATTTCTATAATTACGGATAAAGGTTTTTTAGAATCATTAAGATTCAGCTTAAATATTTCTTTATTTTCATCAACAATTGCAGTTATAGTTGGGGTAGCATTAGCTTATTCTATGATTGTTAACAAACATAGGAAAAGTATTGAAAAAATATTATACATACTTCCAATAATAGTACCTCATATGGTTGCGGCCTTTTTGATGTTTAATATTTTATCTCAAAGCGGCCTGCTGCCTAGAATTTTATATCATCTTGGCATAATAAAAGCACAATCTGATTTTCCAAGCTTAATTTTTGATAAGTTTGGAGTTGGAATTGTAATATGTTATATTTGGAAGGAAATACCCTTTGTGGCTATGGTAGTATATACATTTATAAGTAATATAAATAAAAGTCTTGAGGAAGTGGCCGTGAATTTAGGAGCTAGCAGAAGACAGTTTTTCTGGCATGTGATGCTTCCTTTATCATGGCCTTCAATTATATCTTCCTTTATTATTATATTTGCATTTTCCTTTGGAGCATTTGAAGTTCCATATTTGCTTGGACCAACTACTCCAAAAACTTTGCCAGTAAGGGCTTTTATAGAGTATACAAATCCGGATATTTTAAATAGACCTTATGCAATGGCTTTAAATGTTGTTTTAACCTTTATTTCCTTAGTAATAGTATGGATTTATGATGAAGTGACAACTTAACTCAGGTGGGCAGGGACCCACCTGAGTCTTAGTTGAACGAATCCAGGGGCGTAGACGCGCTTTACTTCTCTGACGGTAGGAAGAGAAGTATTAGAGCGGGTAGTCATCGGATAAAGCCTTCAGTTTGTTTTGGAGAAATGTATAGAGTTAAAGTTTTGAGTTGGGCAAGGTATTAATTTCACAGAGGAGTATGGGAGATTTATGAAGAAAAATGTTATTTTTAATATTATTATCTATTTGGCTGTTTTTTTAATTCTTCTTCCACTAACGGTTTTAATTTTATGGGGCTTTAGTAAAAGATGGCCTTGGCCTTATGTTCTGCCTACTGAGTATAGTCTAAGGGGAGCTGCTTACTTTTTAACCGGTGATGGTAATTCAATGAAAATACTTTTATATAGTATTGGGTTATCCTTTGTAGTTACTATAATTACTTTAGTGATAAGTGTGCCAGCGGCTAGAGCTTTAGGCTTATATGAATTTAAAGGAAAAGGCTTTTTTAAATTACTTGTGCTTCTGCCACTTATTATTTCACCGGTAGCGGTGGGGATTGGTATTCAGGTATTCTTTATAAAGATAGGACTTGCCAATACCTTTTTAGGAGTAGTGTTAGTCCACTTAGTACCATGCTTGCCTTATGGTATAAGAATACTTACTAATGTATTTGAAGCTTTAGGTGAGTCTATGGAGTTTCAGGCAACAACACTAGGTGCAAGCAAGATACAAACCTTTTTTTATGTAACCTTACCCTTAATATCTCCAGGTTTAATATCAGCGGCAGGTTTAGTATTTATAGTATCCTTTAGTCAGTATTTTTTAACTTTTATAGTGGGTGGAGGAAATATTGTAACACTTCCAATGGTTATGTTTCCATTTATTCAAAGCGGAGATAGAATGATAGCATCCTGCTATAGTATTGTATTTATTGTAGCTACCTTGGTACTTTTAATTGTAATAGAAAAAAGAGTAAAGGCTTACTACACAGTAGAAAATCATTTTTATATATAGCAGATTATATTATTTTTAAATAATAATTAGGTTAAGGAATGGGTTCAATTTAACTTCATATTTAGGAGAAAGATATATGACTAAATTACAGATGAAAAATTTGAATAAAAGTTTTGATGACATAAAAGTATTAAAGGATATTAATTTTTTTATAGCTGATGGTGAAATAGTATCACTTTTAGGTGAATCTGGATGTGGAAAAAGTACTACGTTAAAGATCATTGCTGGACTTATTGAACCTGACAGCGGAGATATAATTTTAGATGAAGCCTCTATTTTAAATGTGCAAGCAGAGAAACGGAAGACGGTAATTGTATTTCAGGATCATTTACTATTTCCTCATCTAAATATAGAAGATAACATTGGTTTCGGACTTAAGATGGCTGGAATAAAGAAAAGCATCAGAAAAAATAAGGTTGCAGAAATAGTAAGCTTGTTAAAGCTTCAGGGACTGGAGAAAAGATACCCAAAGGAATTATCTGGAGGTCAAAGACAGCGAGTTGCACTGGGAAGAGCATTGGCTATTGAACCTAAAGTTCTTTTATTGGATGAACCTTTTTCAAATCTAGATATAAGACTGAGAGAAGAGATGAGAGAACTAGTGTTAGGCATACAAAGGAAGCTAGGAATAACAACTATTTTGGTTACCCATGATAAAGAAGAAGCACTAATGATGTCAGATAAAATTGCAGTAATGATAGATGGGGAAATCCCTCAGTTTGATACTCCAGAAAATATTTATGAAAAACCTGTAAGTTCATCAGTTGCAGATTTCTTTGGAGAAAAGAATTATATAGAGGGTTCTGTCAAAAATGGAATATTTGAATGTAAATTTGGAAGCTTTCAAGTAGACTTACCTCTTATAAAAAGTGGAAAAATGATGATAAAGCCAGAGAAGATAGAACTTTTATGTGAAACTGAAGATTGTAGTATGAATGGTGTTGTAAAAAAGAAAAGATACTTAGGAGATAAGGTGCACTACACTGTGGAAGTAGAAGGAAAAGAATTAAAAGTAATATCTAGTGAGTACATGGGGATCAATGTAGGAGAAAATGTAAGGCTAAAAATAGACTTTTCAAAAGGAATTTTCTATCCTCATGAATAACAAATCTTAGTATTTGTATTACATATGATTAAAGCTTCACTTCATAATGAAGCTTAAAAAATTCTTTAATGATGGTGGTAAATATGGTATCGATTATAATTCCTGTATTAAATGAAGAAAAAAATATTGAAAAAACATTAACCCAATTTAATGGATTAAAGGGTGATAAAGAGGTCATTGTAGTAGATGGAGGAAGCAGGGATAAAACAAAAGAAATTGCAGAGAGATTTGCTAAGGTAGTATGTAGTGAAAAAGGAAGAGCAAATCAGATGAATAAAGGTGCGGAAAAAGCTAATGGAGATATATTGTGGTTTGTTCATTCCGATTCAGTTATTAAAGAGAATTCTATTGAAGAAATTCATTTAGCTATAGATGAAGGATCCGTTGGTGGAGGCTTTTCACTGGAGTTTTACGATTACAATACATTATTTATGAAATATATATCAGTAACCTCCAATCTTAGGGCTAAATATTTAGGACTATACTTTGGGGATCAAGGAATTTTTGTTAAAAAATCAGTGTTTGAAAATCTAGGAGGATATCCTAAACAGGAAATAATGGAGGATTGGGAGTTTTCTCTTGGCATGAAGAAGATAGGTAAATTAAAATTGATTAGTACACCTATAGGTACTTCAGCTAGAAGATTTAAGATGGGTGGACAATTGAGAACTCATCTATTAATGCACAAAATAAAATTTCTCTATTTGCTAGGAACACCTACAAATAAGTTAGTTAAAATCTATAAGGATGTGAGATAGATTAATGAATGCTCTTATAATTATGACTAGAATCCCAATTGCGGGAATGACAAAAACACGATTGATGAAAATACTTACAGGAGAAGAGTGTGCTAGACTACATAGATGTTTTCTTTTGGATTTGTTTAAAATGGTTGATGAGCTTAGAGAAATAGCAGATATATATGTTACCTATACTCCAGAAAATTCTCTTTATCTAGTAGAAGACATTGTTCCAGGTTTTATAGATAGTTTCCCCCAGGAGGGACATGAACTAGGAGATAGAATGGAGAATGCCATTCAAAAGCTTTTAAAGAAAGGATATTCAAAGGTAATATTAATTGGGTCAGATATACCATCTCTTCAAGCTGAAGACATCAAAAAAGCCTATGATGAATTGGAGGGCAATGACATTTGCCTTGGACCTACTAATGATGGTGGTTATTATTTAGTTGGCATGAAGAAAAGCTGTAAGGATATTTTTAGTAATGATTTAAAATGGGGATACAAGTCTGTATTTGAAGCTACTGTTTTAATAGCTAATAATTTAGGATTGACGGTAGGACTTACAACGAAGCTTGGTGATATAGATGAAAAAGAAGATATTGATGATTTTATGAAAAGAATACGAAAAGGAAAATTTAGTGGCAAGGCTTTACCTATTAATACAATAAACTTTATACAGAATAAATGGGGAGGTGTTACAAGTGTTAAAGGATGTATTAAGTAATAAAATTTATGAGTATATGAAATATAATCAGTTAAATACAGAACTGAAGCTTGGGGAGGATTATAAGATAAAATTTCTAGCCCAGGGAGAATATAATATTAACTTTACAGTTGAAGATTGTAATAAAAAATATGTCTTTAGAGTAAATACCGGCAGCCAAATTGCTTCAGAAAATCAAATAAGATATGAATATGAGGCGTTAAAGAGCTTAGAGGTAAGCGGAGTAACACCAAGGGCTTATTATGTAGATGATAGTAAAAAACAGCTAGACTATGGTGTTTTAATAATGGAATTTTTAGAGGGAAAACCCTTAGAATATCATAAGGACTTAAAATCTGCAGCAGAAATATTTTCAAAAATACATTCTATAGATATAACGGGAAACAATTTTAAAAATCTAATTATAGAAGAGAATATATTTACTGAAAGAATAAAAGAAGCCCAAAGGCTTTTAAAGGATTTTTTTCAATCTCCTAAAATACCGTCAGAGCTCAAGGACTTCTTTTATGTATTTATTGAATGGGCTGAAAAAAACAAGCATGGAGAAAAGTATTTTTTGGAGAACAAGTGGCATGTTGTTAATAATACAGAGGTCAATTCTAGTAATTTTATAATAGGAAGGGAAAAATCTTACCTTATAGACTGGGAGAAGCCGGTGATAAGTGATCCTTGCCAGGATTTGACTCAATTTTTAGCACCTACTACCACACTATGGAAAACAGATTACATATTAAGTAAAGAAGAAAAAGAAGAATTTTTTAGAGCATATGTGGGTGGATTGAAGGTTAAGGATAAGAATATAAGGGAGAGGGTAGAGTTATATACTCCATTCCTTTATTTAAGAGCTTTGTCCTGGTGTGCCTATGCATATTTAGAGTATCAAAAGGACGAAAAGGAAATTAAAAATATGGATACCTATAATAAAATTAAAGAATATCTAGATTTAGATTTTATGAGACGTTTATTATGGGAGTATTTTTAGTGGAATTGAATATTAAGAAGTGAAACTTGAATCAGATAGAGTTTTTCTAGAATGATTGTATAAAGTTATAACTAAATAGGAGGATATATGGGTAACTTTGTCTATTCGGATATATTTAATAAAAAAGCTAAAGAGTTTTCAGAGAGCTGCATTAACTGTAAACTCTGCGTTAGAGAATGTGAAATGCTAAATAACTTTAAGATCAGCCCTAAGGATTTTTTTAACGGAGATATAGAACCAATAAATGCTGATCCAAGTATTCCTTATTCCTGTAATACCTGTGAAACATGCAAAAAAATGTGTCCAAAGGGATTAAGTATTGAAGACTTATTTGTTGAAATGAGAAAAGAACATATAAAAAATAATAGAGGTAAGTCACCAATAAAGGGACATAAGAGCATAGAATTTCATCAAACCTTTAGTTTTTCAAAAATCTTTAATGTTACAATACCAGATACAAAGGCAGGATATACAAAAAGAGTATTTATTCCAGGATGCAGTTTATCCTCCTATAGCCCGGAGCTTGTGGGGAAAACCTTAGAGTATTTACAGGAAAGACTGCCTGGCACCGGCGCAATATTAAAGTGCTGTGGTAAACCAACACTATCATTGGGACAAGAAGAAAAGTTTCATGAAAGATACTCAGAACTTCAAGCAGAACTTGACAAACTTGGAGTGGAAGAAGTAATAACTGCCTGTCAAAATTGCTATATTACTATGTCTCAATTTAGTCCAAATCAAAAGGTAAGATCCTTATGGACGGTTATTCCTGAATTAGGGCTTTATGATGAAATGAAAGGCAAAGGTAAAATTAGCAATATTACCTTTGGTATCCATGATGCCTGTCCTACAAGAAATAATTTTGACATACATGAAGGTATAAGATGGATTATAAATGAATTAGGATATAGACTTGAGGAAACAGAGTATTCCAGAGAAAATACTAGATGTTGTGGTTTTGGTGGAATGGCTGTACCTGCAAATCCTGAACTTTCTAAAAGGGTAATGAAAAGCAGTGGTGAAAAATCAGAGAAAGATTATATAATAACATATTGTGCAAGTTGCAGAGAGGCAATGACTATTGCAGAGAAAAAATCCCTACATATATTAAATTTGATGTTTAATGACAGCTATAACACTACATCAAGGGTACCGGGACTAAATAAAAATCTTATTAAGAATTGGATGATAAGATATAAATCTAAACAAGTATTAAAAGCCAAAGGAAAATTATAGATTTAGTTTGAAAGAATAAAATAGTGTCAAGTTATCCTATAGGGAGATAAATTAGGAAAAACAAAGGTATAATGTTACTATAGGGCTTTGGTAGTGAACCCTATAGTAAAAGGAGTTGAGAAGTATGAAACAAAATTTGAAAATAGAAAATATCCCTGCAATTTTGTGGGGGGATAAATCAGATAAGTTATTCGTAGTGATACATGGTAATATGTCAAATAAGGCGGATGATGCTATTGTTGTGTTTGCAGAAGAAGCAACAGCAGTAGGTTATCAAGTGCTTAGTTTTGATTTGCCTGAACATGGTGACCGTAAGGATGAAACCTATGCTTGCAAAGTTCAAAATTGTGTTCAGGACCTTAATACCATTATGGGTTATGCAAAATCATTAGCAAATAGTATAAGCGTATTTGCATGCAGCATGGGAGCGTATTTTAGCTTGCTGACATATAGTCATGAGCCGCTGCAACAGTGTTTGTTTCTGTCTCCTGTGGTAAATATGGAACGTATCATAAATAATATGATGACATGGTTTAACGTGAGCGAGAATAGATTAGAAAAAGAAAAAGAAATTTCTACACCTATAGGACAAATACTCTATTGGGATTACTACTGCTATGTGAAAGAACATCCTATTGTTAATTGGAATAAGCCAACTTCAATCCTATATGGGGCAGAAGATAATTTATGTGAGTTTGATGTGGTATCTGACTTCGCAAAAGGCTTTGATTGCAATTTGCAAGTAATGGAGCATGGAGAACATTATTTCCACACAAAAGAACAATTACAATTTTTCAGACTGTGGCTGAAAAGACATATCTACGCCAATGAAAAATAAAGGGACTATTTTGAAATTCATGAAATTCCTATACAAAAACAAAAGCCATGCATAAATAGGAAAGCAAACCTCCTTATATGCATGGTTTATATTCATGAAAACTTATAAATATCTATTTAAAGTATTTCATACTAGTTTTTTTCAATTCACGAGTACTATATAAAACTCTATACTCTGTAACTCCTATTGCATCAGATATACCTTGAATAATTTTGCTACACCTTTCCATATCCTTCTCATGTATCATCGTATATAAATTATAATCCCAAAAAGGATAGGCTATTCTCTCATAGCAGTGGCTAATCTCAGGAATAGATGCCAGGTACTCACCAATGGAGAGGATATCTTTGTTATTAACTTTCCAGACCACCATGGCATTAGCATTGAAACCTGCCTGTCTATGGTATAGTATGGCAGACACTCTCTTTAGTATACCAGTCTCATTATATTTTTTTATCTTATCTATAAGCTCATCCTCATCTATATCTAATTCTTCAGCCATATCTTTATAAGGGGAAGCTGTTAGAGGAATATCTTCCTGGAGTCTCTTTAGTATCTTTTTATCAAGAGGACTTAGCATCTTAATCTCCTCCTAAATCTAAAGCTACTTTAACTTTAAACAAGTTAACTGCAGGTAAACTTATTATATCATCTAAACCTGTAGTTACTTTTATTTCTTCGATTATCCTGCATAAGTTATCCTGAGAATAGGTTATAACTGTAAACCACATATTATAAATACCTTCTCTTATATAATTATGTGTTATTTCATCATAGCTATTTATAATTTTAGCTACACAGTCTACTTTGGAAGGGGGAACCTTGGCAGCACAAAGAGTGCTTGTATATCCTAATTTTTTAGAATTGAAGATACCGCCTATTCTTCTTATTAGTCCTTCTTTTTTTAAGTTATCAATTCTTTTCAATACTTCTTGCTCAGTAATGAACAAATTTTCTGCAATTATTTGAAAAGGTCTTTTATCAATTGGAAGTTCGCGCTGTATTAAAGTAAGTAAATTTTTATCTGTTTCATCCATATAAAAAACCTCCTTAAAAAAATATGAGGTAGAAACTTAAATCAGATGGGGGTATTAGAGCTGCTAGTCATAGGATAAAGCTTTAGAGTATAGGCATAAGTTTTCTGATGCCATATAATCTCCATTATTATAGTAGGCTGCTCTTGCTCTACAGCCACCACAGGATTTTTTATATTTACAGCTGCCGCAGCTTCCACTATATTGTTGAGATCTTAGATTATTGAATAAACTACTATTCTTCCAAATATCATCAAAGGACTTTTCTCTCACGTTGCCAGCAACTTCATCTAAATAAGCACAAGCTTGCACATCACCACGAGGATTTATAATGCAGTAACTTATACCTGCAAGACATCCTCGCTTAAAGCGAATATCTGTGTTTAAACTCTGGGCAATTCTTATAAATTGGGGAGCACAAGTAGGTTTTATCTCTATCTCTACCTGCTGTTGTTTTTTCATTATAGAAGTTAACAGTTCCTCATACTCTTCTGAATTTAGTAATTCATCTTTTATATTTTTACCTCTTCCAGTTGGTACAAGAAAGAAAATATGGTGAGCTGAAGCACCCACACCAACCGCAAAATCAGTTATACTAATTATTTCACTTTTATTCCAATCCATAACAGTAGTATGGATTTGGAATCTAATTCCTGATTCCCGGCAATTTTTCATAGCACAAATAGTATGTCTGAAGGCGTCATTATAACCTCTAAAGTTATTATGTTTTTTTGCATCAAGACTATCCAGGCTTATACCTACAGCGGCAATACCAGCTTTTTTTAGTTCTTCTGCTGTTTTCTTAGAGATTAAGGTACCGTTGCTTCCAAGCACTGGCCTAAGGCCAGCCAGCCCGGCATAATTTATTAAATCGAAGATGTCCTCCCTCATCAGAGGTTCTCCGCCGGAAAATATCATTATCTTAAAACCAGTTGCTGCTATCTGATCTATAAGCAGTTTTGCTTCTTTTGTAGTCAGTTCACATTCAGATTCTTTACCTGAGTCCCTATAGCAGTGATTGCATTTTAAATTGCATTTATTTGTAGTATTCCATGAAATAATCAATTTTTTACCTCCACATTTATATACCTAACATAAGTTAATGCTTGGTGTTGTTATCTATAGACCAATTTCTTTATCTGTGAGATAGCAAGCAGGGTCCTCTGCCCAAAAGTCTCCAAATACTGATTCTGCTCGAGTTCTAAAGTTTCCATTACAGACATCAATCCATTTACATTTACTGCATCTGCCTTTAAGCAGAGCTTTTCTGTTTCTTAGTCCAGTCAAAATTTCATGGTTACTGTTTTTCCAAATTTTACTGAATTTTTTATCTCTAACATTTCCGAAGGTGTGCTGCCATGTAAACTGATCTGGATGTACGTTTCCATAAAAGTCCACATTGGCAAAAGCCATACCGGACCTGTTTCCACCATTAGTTTTTAGGAGATTTAATATTTTTTCTGACTTATCTCTAAATAGCTCCAAGGATCTTAAATATGTGTAGATTCCATCTGCATGGTTATCTACAGTAAGTATTTCTACTTTTGGACCAAATTCTATTGATTTTCTTATAATTAAGTCTATAGCTTCTCTTGTTTCCTCTTTGGAAATATCTTCCTTTATTATTTTGTTTCCTCTACCGGAATACACTAAGTGGTAAAAGCAGACTCTTGGTATATTTTCTTCCTTAATCAAATTAAAAATATCTTCTAATTGGCTGTAGTTGTTTTTGTTTATAGTAAATCTAAGGCCCACTTTTTGGCCTACTTCCATGCAATTTCTTAAGCCTCTTAATGTAGTATCAAAGGAGCCTGAAACCCCTCTGAATTGGTCGTGCTTCGAACCTATTCCATCAAGGCTTATTCCAACATAGCTAACACTGATTTCCTTTAAGGTTTTGCATGTATCTTTATCTAAAAGAGTTCCGTTAGTTGATATGGTGCTTCTTATTTTTCTTTCTTTTGCATGACTCAGTATATCAAAAAAATTTTCACGCATTAGTGGTTCGCCACCAGAAAACAATATTACAGGTACATTGAAATCTTTCAGGTCATCTATAAGCTCTTTGGCTTCTTTAAGAGTTAGTTCACCTTCGCACTTTTTACTGTCTGAACTGGCATAGCAATGTTTACAGCTTAAATTACAGGTTTTTGTGCAATTCCAAGCAACTACAGGTCCTCTGCCGCTGCTTACGCCATGCTTTTCAGAGGCAGCACCTTTTACATATCGTAGACTGTCTCCATAGTTTTTTGAATCACATAGAAGTTTAGTTATACTTATCATACTTAGAAATCATCCTTCTTACATATTTTTGTATAATGTCAATATAGTAAAAGCTTTCATTAAACTATATATATGAAGTAATTTGATATATATAGTACTAGTTTGAATTTAAAAAGGCTACTAAAAATTAAGAATGGCGAAACTTTATATAAAAATAGTGGTATAATGGTATTTTAATAATACTATGATCTAAGGTGGGAGATTTTATGAACGAAGAATTAAAACAAAGATGGATTCTAATAGGCAAAAAGATGCCTTCGCTATTTTTGGGCTTCTTTTTGTTTGCCATAGCAATACTTTTAACACTCCATTCTAATTTAGGTATGAGCCCTTGGGACGTCCTCCATATTGGGATTGTAAAGCACAGTGATTTTACACTGGGGCAAGTATCGGAAATAGTGGGCTTTTTTATTTTGCTATTAGCATGCTTTTTAGGAACGATACCTGGACTTGGCAGTGTATGTAATATGATTTTTATAGGTGTATTTATTGATGTAATAAATAACTTTAATATTTTTAAAACACCTGAAACCTTATTTGGAAGAATAGTTATGCTTGTAGTGGGAGTACTCATTATGGGATGGGCAACTTACTTTTATTTAAGAGTGGAACTAGGAGCAGGTCCTAGAGATGGACTTATGGAGGGGTTAGTGAAAAAAATCAATAAGCCTCTTTGGATGATTAGAGGTACAATTGAAATGACAGCACTAATAGTTGGTTATTTTTTAGGAGGACCTGTTGGAGTAGGCACATTAATAACTGCATTTACAATAGGGTTTTCGGTGCAATGGGCATTTAAAATCGGAAAGTATGATTCTAGGAATGCAAGTCATATGAATATGATTGATTTATATAAATATTTAACAATGAGAGATGTAACCTCCAACGACAGCTGTACAAATACTAATCAGAACTTAACTAAATAAAGGAAGATATCCATCTAGAATTCAATTTTTAGGTGGATTTTTTAGTAAGGCATGGTATCTGTGGTTAATTATCCAGAGTACATGCCTTTTTGTAGTTGTCTTAATTATTTTATCTGATGACTACCCGCACTGATACTCTCATCTGATTCAAATTTCCATTTCGTATTTTTCTTTCTTATTTAATTTCTAATATCTTATAAAAAGCACATAAAAATTCATGAATTAATATTATATAGTTCCGTTTTTTACAATATTGTTAAAATAATTAATGATATATTATTAATATGATTAATACAAGTTGTATAAATTATTAAAATCATAAATTCAAATAAAGGAGGAATAAAAATTGGATAATAACTTAAATTTAGAATCTTTTGGCTACAGCCAAGAACTAAAAAAAGCATTATCGTTAAAGGACTTGGTGATTTTCGGAATAGTCTTTATGGGGCCAGTGTCTGTTATGACACTATTTGGTATAATGCATGTCACATCCCAAGGTCACGCAGTTCTATCTTATTTAGTTGCTTTTGTAGCCATGCTGTTTACAGCCTATAGTTATGGTGAGATGGTAACAGCATTTCCTATAGCCGGATCTACCTATAGTTATACTCAAAGAGCGGTTAATCCTAAGCTTGGATTTTTATCCGGATGGGTAATGATATTAGACTATGTTCTAATTCCTATGCTGCTATATTTAATTAGTGCAAGTTTTGCCAACGCAATAATTCCACAAATACCTATATGGGGATGGGTATTAATCTATGCTATACCTGTTACAATAATAAACTTAATAGGAGTAGAAGTTGCAGCTAAGGCAAACCTTATAATGACAATTATTATGTTTGCTGCTGTCATAGCCTTTGTAGTTTTAGCATTAAAGTATATGATTACTGGAAATGTAGGTGCCGGAGTTTCTATGGCTGCAATATACAACAAAGATACATTTGCCTTTAAAGCTCTAGTAAGTGGTTCAGCAGTAGCGGTTGTTTCATATTTAGGTTTTGATGCTATAACAACACTATCGGAGGAAACTAACGTTGGAGGTAAGAAAATAGGATTGGCAATTATGATAGCTTGCCTTATTCAAACCCTTGTTTATGTTATAGTTGCATTTTTGGCTACACTTGTAATTCCAGATTATAATCAGATAGCTAGTCCGGATACAGTTTTCTTTGATATAGCTTCAAAGGTTGGAGGCAGCTTCCTGCAAATATTTGTAACTGTTGTAATTATGATTGCAGGGGTAGGAACATCCTTAGCAGGACAGTCAGCTGCCAGTCGTTTATTGTATGGCATGGGTAGGGATAAGGTTATTCCTGAAAAAATATTTTCTTATCTTCATCCTAAATTTAAAACACCTTTCAACAGTATATTATTTATCTCAATAATAGGTACTGCTGGAGCACTGTTTTTAGATGTAACAACAGTATCGGAGTTAACTGCTTTCGGAGGGTTATTCGGATTTACCTGTGTAAATTTATCAGTTATAGTCTATTACTACTTTAAAAATAAGAGTGGAAAAGTAGTAAGGCATTTAATTGTACCATTACTTGGAATGTGTGTTTGTGTGTATATATTACTAGGACTTTCTACTATTTCAAAAATTGTAGGATTTACGTGGATGGGATTAGGTGTAGTATACCTTTTAATTAGATGTAGCCTATCAGAAGACTTTAAGAAAAATATTGCAAGTATTAATTTTCAACAAGCATCCTAGTATTTCATTAATGAAATTTATACTTTATTGGGGGGAAAATTATGAAAGAAACAAAAATAGATTTTATTTATTTAAATGAAAAAGACATGATTAAAGCAGGAGTTAAAGATATGGCTGGTTGTGTTGAGGCAATGGAGGAAATGTTCAAATTATTAAAAATGGGCGATTACCGTATGGGTGGCCCTAACGGAAATTCACATGGTGTAATGGTTACTTTTCCAGAAAGTCCAGAGTTTATCAATATGCCGAAGGATGGTCCAGACAGAAGATTTATGGCCATGCCAGCATATCTTGGTGGAAAATTCGATATGATGGGTATGAAATGGTATGGTTCTAATGTTGAAAATAAGGGCAAAGGTTTTCCAAGATCAATTCTTATGCTTACATTAAATGACAAAGACACAGGGGCACCACTTGCATACATGTCAGCTAACATTTTAAGTGCTTACAGAACAGGAGCTGTTCCAGGTGTTGGTGTAAAATATTTCTCAAAAGAAGACTCAAAAGTTGTTGGTATAATTGGGCCTGGTGTTATGAGCAAAACTGCATTTGCAGCTACAATGGCAGTAAGATCAGGAATTGAAACTGTTAAAATCAAAGGCAGAAGCCTGAAATCAATAGATGGTTTCATTAAATATTTGAATGAGGATTATCCACAGATAAAGGATATAAGGGTAGTTGAAACAATTGAAGAGGCAGTAAGAGACAGTGATATTGTACATGTTGCAACTTCAAGTCCAACAGGAGATCCAAGTCAGTATCCATATATTAATGAAGGATGGATTAAACCAGGTGCACTTTTATGCTGCCCAGCTGCTGCAAGATTTGATGATGACTTTATCTTAAACAGAGCAAGAACTGTAACAGATAATATCGAATTATATGAAGCTTGGGCTGAAGAAATGATTTATCCAGCATACAACACAATTCCAATTCCAGCTGTTCATTGTATGGATCTCATAAAAGAAAGAAAGATGACTAGAGATCAGATTGATGATTTAGGGGATGTGTTAATGGGAAAAATTCCAGCAAAACGTAAAGAAGAGGAAGTTGTGATCTACTCTGTTGGTGGTATGCCAATTGAAGACGTTGCATGGGGAACAATTGTATATAGAAACGCAATTGAAAAGGGAATTGGCGTTAAATTAAACCTATGGGATGTACCGGAGCTTGCATAATTTTACAGTATAAGTTTAGAAGGAGATGATTTAGATGAGGATCACAGAACATCCAATTTTAGGTGAAGCTAATAAAGGGCATTTAGTGACTTTTGATTTTGATGGAAAAATATTAGAAGGATATGAAGGAGAACCAATAGCTGCAGCGCTAAAGGCAGCAGGTGTAATGGTTCATAGGCATACAAAGAAAGGAGATTCTCCAAGAGGCATATTTTGTGCTATTGGAAGATGTACAGACTGTGTCATGGTAGTTGATGGCAAACCTAATGTAAGAACTTGCGTAACTCCTCTTGTGGAAGGTATGAAGGTTCAAACTCAGTACGGTGTTTCTGCAAAAGAACAGGATTAAACTTTAGGAAAGGATAGGTAGTTCTATGAAAAGATATGATGTAATAGTAGTTGGTGCGGGACCTGCAGGACTTTCCGCGGCTATAGAAGCAGCAAAAAGAGGACTAAAGGTTGTTGTATTTGATGAAAATTCTAAACCAGGCGGACAATTATTTAAACAAATTCATAAATTTTTTGGTTCTAAAGAGCATAGAGCTAAAATTAGAGGCTTTAAAATAGGTGAGGAGCTTTTGAAGGAAGCAGAGGAAGCAGGAGTAGAGGTTGTACTTAATGCCATAGTAATGGGGTTATTTTTAGATAAAGAAATAACTGTAAATATAAATGATGAAGTTGTCCATTATAAGGGAGATGCAATTATAGTGGCAACAGGTGCCTCCGAAAATATGGTTACCTTTGATGGATGGACTCTTCCAGGAGTTATAGGTGCAGGGGCAGCGCAGACTATGATGAATCTTCATAGCGTAAAGCCGGGAAAGAAAATACTTATGCTTGGAAGTGGAAATGTTGGTGTGGTTGTTGGCTATCAGCTTCTACAGTCAGGCTGTGAAGTGGTTGCCATTGTAGATGCAGCGCCTAAAATTGGTGGCTATGGCGTTCATGCAGCAAAGGTAGCAAGATGTGGAGTGCCCTTTTATTTGTCTCATACCATAATTAAGGCAGAAGGAGACCAATTTGTAACAGGAGTTACTATTGGTGAGGTAGATAATAAGTGGCAGGTAATACCAGGAACAGAGAAATATTTTGAGGTTGATACCATATGTCTTGCAGTAGGTCTTTCTCCTATGTCACAGCTTCTTAAAATGGCTGGATGTAATATGGAGGAAAATCCTAAAAAGGGAGGATTTGTTCCTCTTTGCGATGAATATGGTGAAACTTCCATTCCAGGCATATTCGTAGCAGGAGATGTATCTGGAATTGAAGAAGCAAGTTCAGCTATGATTGAGGGAAGAATTTCTGGTGTAGCAGCCGCTTATAAATTAGGATTTATTGATAAAGAAGAACTAGAAGTAAAAGTAGGAGAATTAGAAAAGGCACTGCTTAGTTTGAGACAGGGAATGTTCGGTCCTGAAAATAAAGGAAAAGATATGGATAAAACAGAGGAAGGCTATGATGTTTCAATAAATCTTTTGAAGAAGGGGTACTTAACAGAAGAAGAAGTAGTGAAATATCCAGGAGTAAAATCTATTAAAGAAATTCATCCAGTAATAGAATGCTCACAAAACATTCCTTGTAATCCATGTCAGGATGCCTGTCCGAAGAACTGCATTAAAATTGGAGAAAAAATCACATCTCTTCCTATTGTAGATGAAGAATCAAAATGTATTGGATGTGGATTATGTGTAGCATCCTGTTCAGGTCAATCAATATTCCTTGTAAATGAAGATTATGAAGAAGGATATACCTCTGTAACACTTCCTTATGAATTTTTACCATTACCCGAAAAAGGTGTTAAAGGTGTTGCTCTAGGCAGAAGCGGACAAGAGGTTTGCGAAGCAGAGGTTGTGGAAATTAAATCACTTTCTGCCTTTGACCATACACATCTATTAACGATAAAGGTTCCTAAAGATATGGGAATGAAAGCCAGATTTTTCAAGCAGGTCTAGGAGGTAAGATTATGAGTAAAGTAAATGATAGATCAAGAGACATAGGTGAATTTGTGGTGCAGTCTGATGATGATATGATAATCTGCCGCTGCGAGGAAATTACAAAGGGAGAAATCAGAAAATCAGTACATGATGGGATGTTTACCATTACAGAGATAAGAAGATATTTAAGAACAGGTATGGGACTATGTCAGGGTCAGACCTGTGGTAAATTAGTAAAGGGTATTGTGGCAAGGGAATTAGGAGTTTCACCTTCAGAGCTGGAATCAGCAATGTCACGGGCACCTATGAGACCTATAGAAATGAAAGTTTTTGCAAAGGAAGAAAGGAGAGGAAAATAGCATGAAAAATTGTGCTGATGTAATAATTATCGGAAGTGGCGTAATTGGCAATGCTGCAGCATACTATTTAGCGAAAAAAGGCTGTTCTGTTATTGTCCTCGAGAAAAGCGACAGTATTGGTGATGGAGGTTCCACAAGAAATGGTGGAGGAGTCCGTCAGTCAGGACGTGACAAAAGAGAGCTTCCCCTTGCCATGTATGGAGTAAAAAATCTATGGCCAACATTGTCAGAGGAACTTGAGATGGATGTGGAATATTATCAAGATGGTAATTTAAGACTTGGTAAAACAGAAGAGCATATTAATATTTTAAATAATCTTAGCAAGAATGCCAGTGATTGCGGCCTAGATGTAAGAATGATTTCCGGTGATGAGGCCAGAAAGATTTGCCCATATCTTTCAGAAGAAGTTATTGGTGCAAGCTGGTGTCCTACTGATGGACATGCAAATCCATTGCTAACAACTCTAGCGTATTACCGTAAAGGAAGACAATTAGGAGTACGTTTCATAACTGGGGAAGAGGTTATTGAGATAAAGAAAATAAAGGGAAAAGCGAGGCAGGTAGTAACTCTAAATAATGTATATGAAGGAGAAAATATTATTCTTGCTGCGGGCTATGAAAGCCGTAAAATAGCTTCTACCTTTGGAATTGACATTCCTATGAATAAGGTTTTATTGGAGGTTCTAGTTACAGAAGCGCAGCCTCCTATGTTTTATCAAATGTTAGGTACTGCAGCAGCGGACTTTTATGGTCATCAAAGTAAGCATGGGTCCTTTGTTTTTGGAGGTTCCTCCGGGTATGAAGCTTTTAATAAAGATAATGGAACACCAACTACATCCAGTATTACATCATCCGCTATCTGCCGTGGTATCCTGAAGTATTTTCCGGTACTTCAGGATGCAAAAATTGTACGTACCTGGGCAGGTTGGATAGATGACTGTGTAGATCATGTACCAGTTATAAGCTTTGTAGAAGAAGTTCCAGGACTTATACTTGCAAGTGCATTTTCAGGCCATGGATTTGGAATATCTCCAACGGTAGGTATGCTTTTATCTGAAATGGTAGTAGAAGGGAAGCCATCTCTTGATTTAAGTGCTTTTCGTTATGATAGATTCAAAGCAAAAATTTAATATTTTCAAGAAGGAGAATTTATATGGAATTAACTAGAACAAACTATTCATCAGGAGCACCATTAGAAGAAAAAACAGGATATTCTCGTATGGTTAAAGTTGGACCTTTTATTTATATCGGAGGAACTACAGCTGTGCAGCCAGATGGTACAGTTTATGGAGAAGGAAGTGCCTACGAACAAACAAAATATATTCTTGAAAAGTTGGTGAATTTATTAGAAAAAGCAGGCTCTAAAAAAGAAGAGGTTATAAAAATAAAGGGATATGCAACAGATATGAAATATGCACCGGAGATTGCTAAAGCCTATTCAGAAATTTTTCATGAT
This sequence comes from Clostridium magnum DSM 2767, assembly GCF_001623875.1. Taxonomy (GTDB): domain Bacteria; phylum Bacillota; class Clostridia; order Clostridiales; family Clostridiaceae; genus Clostridium_AM; species Clostridium_AM magnum. Next base: position 89,255 of record NZ_LWAE01000005.1, read on the forward strand.
ATTAAGCCTCTTTTCACAGTTGTTGGAACTCATATGCTTAACCGTCCTACTCAGTTAGTTGAGCTAGAGGTGGATGCAGTTATTGGATCAAGGGTAGAGTAAGTTAAAATTCCTTCAGTAAATTTGTAATAGTAGACACAGTGCTTAATAAATAACAAAAATTATAGGGCTATCAGGGCAATGCTTGGTAGCCTTAATCAAATTTATCAATCTAGCTATAGCTAGTTTGGATTTTTATAATATAGTTAAATTTATTAATGGTATATTAAAAATATCAATGATATAATAACAATATGTTAAAAAAAACTAATAAAATTGATTAATTGATAAAAGTAGTTTCGTTATGAATAATAAAGATGAGAAGGTGAAAGTATGATTTTGGAGCCCAAAGATATGATTATATGTCCTAAACAACCATATTTTGTGATGGCTACATCACGGTATTATAAAGCTGTTGTGATGAATCAAGGAATCTCTCATTTTTATTGCTTTCAGAAAGATGATGCCATAGAAAATTCCATTATTGCAGTACCGGATGGATGTATTGATATTTTGTTTTGTTGTGATGAAAAAGAACCATACGCACATGTATGCGGAACAGTTCTTCATCCAAAGTTAGTGAATAATGAAAAAAATAAATATTATTTTGGAGTACGGTTTTTACCAGGAAATTCATTCAAGTTTAAACATATCACTATGGCGGATCTTGTGGAACAGGAAATTCCACTGTTGGAGGTTATCAATGATAAGGATTTGTTCGAACAAATTACTTCTTGTAGAGACTTTAATTATCAAATACAAGTATTTATGAATAAATATTTGAAGCTTTACAAATATTATGAAACAACAAATAAACATAAAGATTTAAGGGAGTTGATGATCAGTAGTATAATAGAAACAGCAGGGCAGATTAAGGTTAATGAACTTGCAGATAAAGCAGGATATTCAGTTCGATATATAAATAAGATGTTTTCAGAGCAGTTTGGCTTATCACCAAAAGTATTTTGCAAATTAATGAGGTTTCAGTATCTTCTGAGCAACCTAAATGATTCTAATAAAGAGATATTCGATGCTAATCTCACAGAACTTGCTATAGAATTGGGGTATTACGATCAGTCTCACATGATCAAGGATTTCTACGAGTTTACAAACACAACACCAGGGAAATATATACACTCTTTGCAAGAAACAGAATATAAAAAAAGATTAATTATTATATGATCTATTAAAAACATCGTATTAATCTGGGGATTAGTGCCTATATTAATAAATAATTTAGCAGTATTTAAATATGATCCAGTTTTAGCGCTTATGTTTGGAGCTTCCTTTGCTCAAATAGGTGTAGTTCTAGCTATTTTAATTAAAACAAAGAATGCTAAGTTAAAATCATTATGTATACCAGCCTTTGTTTCAGGAATTTTTGGTGTTACAGAACCAGCAATCTATGGTACACATTACCAAGGAAGAAACCGTTCATTATAAGCTGTATCGGAGGAGCAATAGGTGGTGCTGTTCTAGGTTTGATGGGAAGTAAATTATATATGTTTGGTAGTATGGGCATATTGGGAATTACTAGTTATAATTAACAACACCTGTAGTAATTACTAATTCTGATAAATATTTAGATGTTATTGAAGCTGATACAAAAAATATTGATTATAAGCAGGATTTGTTAACAGTGATGATTTAATGAGAATAAACTGAACCCTAAGCATAATGCAGCTGTTGCCTTATGCTTAGGGTTCAGTTTATTGTAAATTATTAAGCGAATTTATTGTAAAATAATAATTCTAGTAAATACTAAGGATTAAAATTCAATCTATTATTAATTATAGGAGCAGGAGGAATAATTATGTCAATTAAGTTTCCAGAAGGATTTTTATGGGGAGGAGCTACAGCTGCTAACCAATTTGAAGGTGCATATAATGAAGATGGCAAAGGGTTATCAATTCAGGATATAATGCCCAAAGGTATAAAGGGACCTATAACTGAGGAACCAACAGAGAATAATATGAAGCTTATTGGTATTGATTTTTACCATAGATATAAGGAAGATATAAAGTTATTTGCTGAAATGGGCTTTAAAACCTTTAGATTATCAATTGCATGGTCAAGAATATTCCCAAATGGTGATGATAAAGAGCCGAATGAAAAAGGACTACAATTTTATGATAATGTATTTGATGAATTAGCTAAGTATGGAATTGAGCCTTTAGTTACAATTTCACATTATGAGACACCATTGGCACTTGCTAAGAATTATGATGGGTGGGTTAACAGAAAGCTTATAGGTTTTTTTGAGAACTATGTAAGAACAATATTTACTAGATACAAGGATAAGGTAAAGTATTGGCTAACTTTTAATGAAATAAACTCAGCATTGCATTTCCCTTATATGAGTGCTGGTGTATGGACACCAATGGAGAAATTGAGTAAACAAGACTTGTATCAAGCTATGCATCATGAATTAGTTTCAAGTGCATTGGCAGTAAAAATTGGTCATGAAATAAACCCACAGTTTAAAATTGGATGTATGATTCTTGGAGTGCCAAACTATCCATTAACTCCTAAGCCAGGTGATGTACTTAAGGCAATGGAACAAGACAGACAAAATCTTTTCTTTGCGGATGTTCATGCAAGAGGAGAATATCCAAAATATATGAATAGATTCTTCAGGGAAAATAAAATAGAAATTAAAATGGAACCTGGTGATAAAGAAATATTAAAAAATACAGTGGATTTCATTTCTTTTAGCTATTACATGAGTTCCTGTACAACATCGGATCCAGAAAAGAATAAAGCAGGCGAAGGTAATCTTATTGGTGGGATACCAAACCCATACTTAGAGGCTTCAGAGTGGGGATGGCAGATAGATCCAGAAGGGTTAAGATATATACTTAATCTATTATATGACAGATATCAAAAACCATTATTTATAGTTGAAAATGGGTTAGGGGCTGTGGATCAATTAATAACTGATGAAAATGGAAATAAGACTGTAAATGATGACTACAGAATTAATTACTTAAACGACCATTTAGTTCAAGTAGCTGAGGCAATTGAAGATGGTGTTGACCTTATGGGATATACTACCTGGGGATGTATAGACTTAGTTAGTGCATCAACTGCTGAACTTAAAAAGAGATATGGCTTTATATATGTAGATAGAAATGATGATGGAAGTGGTACTTTAGAAAGATATAAGAAAAAAAGCTTTAATTGGTATAAAGAAGTTATAGCTACGAATGGAGCAAGTTTAAAAAAATAGATTTAACTAAAGAAAGTGTGGCCTTGTGCCGCACTTTTTTTAGTACATTAAGGATTAATATTTTTAGCATGGAATTTTTTCCTTACCTTCGTCAGTGTTTAAAGCTAAAAGTATAAAACAATTCTTAACTCTTAAATATGAAGAACAAAGTCCTGCAGCAGTTGTTGTATAAATGAAAAGGTTAATAAAATAAATCTGTAATGGCAAAAATGAAGCATAATGTAAGGGGAAGAAACATATTTCTTGCATTTTACTTTCTAAAGGTATGAAGGGCCTTGTATAATTACGCTATAAAATGTATAATAGCTTATATAAATACAATTACCAAAAGAGGTAGGGGGAAACTAAAAATGTTAAAAAATACGCTAAAGAAAATCGTAAGCATTTCCTTAGTAGTAGCAACAATGGCTGCTTTCACTGCTTGTGGAAATAAACAAAATGCATCAACGGATGGAGCAAAGGAGAAGGCTCAGTCTGCGACAATGGAGAAAATTAAGAAAAACGGTAAGCTTGTAATCGGAACTAGTGCAGATTATCCGCCATATGAATTCCATAAATCAACAAGTGGTAAGGATGAGATTGTAGGTTTTGATGTTGAAATCGCAAAAGAAATTGCAAAGGACCTTGGTGTTCAGCTTGAAATAAAAGATATGAAGTTTGATGGATTACTTGCTGCATTAGATCAAGGAAATATTGATATAATAGTAGCAGGAATGAATCCAACTGAAGAGAGAAAGAAAAATGTAGACTTTTCTAATGTATATTATCAAGCTGTTCAAAGCGTAGTAGTTAGAGCTGCTGACAAAGATAAGATTAAATCTATAGATGATTTAAAAGATAAAAATGTTGGAGTACAAAAGGGAACAACACAAGAAGATATAGCTAAAAACCAATTACCAGCTTCTAAAGCTGTAGCACTTCCAAAAATATCAGACTTAGTTCTATCATTAAAAAATAATAGAGTTGATGCAGTAATAGTAGAATTACCAGTAGCAACTTCTAATGTAAATGCTAATAAAGACTTACTTATATCAGATATAAAAGTAAAGAATGAAGTTGATGGTTCTGCTATTGCAGTTAAAAAAGGTAGCACAGATTTACTAGAATCAATAAATAAAACAATAGACAGACTTACAAAGGACAAGAGCATAGATAAATTTGTTACAGATGCAACAAATTCAGTAGAAGTACAATAATATATTTTTTACATAAAGTGTTAGGGATTAAGTGTACCTAGCACTTTATTTCCTTTGCTAGAAGAAAATCGTTAGTTACAGTGAAAAATGAGGTGTAATTGTTATGAATACAAAGGATAAATACCCTTTGCTTGAAATAAATTTAAATAAAATATATGAAAATGCTAAGATAATCGTAGATAAGTGTAGGGAAAAGGGAATTAGCGTATCTGGTATAATAAAAGGAGTTAATGGAATGGACTCTGTAGCAAAAGAGTTTGCACGAGCCGGGTGCGCTCATATAGCAAGTTCCCGATTGGAACAGTTAACACAATTGAAAGAAAAAGATTTTAAAATAAGGACTATGCTTATTAGGCTGCCAATGGAAAGCGAGATTGAGGAATTAGTTAAGTTTGCAGACATAAGCTTGAATTCGGAATGGCAGACCATTGAGCTTATTGAAAAGGCCTGTGAAAAGGAAAAAAAGCAACATGGCGTTGTACTAATGTATGATGTTGGAGATCTTAGAGAGGGTTTTGTCAGTAGAAAGGAACTTATAGATCAGGCACTGCACATAGAAAATAACCTTAAGTATGTAAAATTAATGGGGATAGGTACAAACTTAAGCTGTTATGGTTCTGTAAAACCTACTTCAGAAAATCTTAATAAGGTTACTGAATTAGCTGATACTATAAGGGAGCTTATAGGAAGAAAACTTGAAATAGTGTCAGGAGGCGGCACTACTTCTCTGCCACTTCTCTTTAATGGTGATATGCCCTCTGGCATTAACCACTTGAGAATAGGAGAAGCTATGCTTGTAAATAGAGATTTACCAGATCTATGGGGTACCAAAGTGACTGGTATGCATCAGGATGCATTTATACTTAAGGCACAAATAATAGAAATAAAAGATAAGCCTACATACCCAATTGGAGAATTATATTTAGATGCCTTTGGTAATAAACCTATTTATGAAGACAGAGGTGTAAGAAGAAAGGCATTACTGGCAGTTGGTAAGCAGGATTTTATGCAGGAGGATAGACTTATTCCTTGTGATGAAGGGGTAGAGATTGTTGGGGGCAGTAGTGATCATTTGATAGTTGATATAGAAGATAGTGAGCAAGAATTTAAGATTGGTGATGTAATTCAATTTTATATGTACTATTCTCCAATGTTATATCTTTGTAGTTCAAGATGGGTAAAAAAGAAGTTCGTATAGGAATTTACACTTATTCAAGAAAAAAGTACTTGCAGTTCAATAGTTGCTGTAGGTACTTTTTATATTTTTGGTGAATAGAGAAATTATTTGTGTTAACATTTTTTAAGTTTGGAGCAATCTCGATAAAACACCATACTATGTATTAAGTAGGAATTTCCTAAGCTAACTAAATCCTACTCTATTAATATTTATTTTATATCATTTTATGTATACTGTATAAAGTTCGGTAAAAAGGAGGAGAAAGATATATGACAAAGCGTAAGAGATCTCATCACTCAAGAAGTAGCCATAGAGACCTTGATAAACATAAAAGAGAAGAATTTCAAGTCTATGAAACGGAATTAGATGAGACTGGTGATAATTCTATGGCTGAGATCGAGGCAGATACTTGTTGTATAGAGAATTCTAAACAGGATCATAAACTAAAAGATGATTGTCATGAAAAAGAAAAGGATGATTGTTATGAAAAAGAAAAGGACGATTGTCACGATAAACCAAAGGATGATTGTTGCTATAAATCTATAACAATTTGTGGAAAAACTGGTTCTAAAGGTCCTCAAGGCGATCCAGGATGTCCAGGACCAAAGGGAGAAAAAGGAGATCCCGGTTGCCAAGGACCAAAGGGAGAAAAAGGAGACCCAGGCTGCTCAGGACCAAAAGGAGATAAGGGAAATCCAGGCGTAATGGGGCCACCAGGATCAAAAGGAGATAAGGGAGATCCAGGCGTAATGGGGCCACCAGGATCAAAAGGAGATAAGGGAGATCCAGGCGTAATGGGGCCACTAGGACCAAAAGGAGATAAGGGAGATCCAGGCGTAATGGGGCCACCAGGACCAAAAGGAGATAAGGGAGATCCAGGCGTAATGGGGCCACCAGGACCAAAAGGAGATAAGGGAGATCCAGGTGTAATGGGGCCACCAGGACCAATGGGAGCAAAGGGCGATCCAGGATGTCCAGGGGCAAAAGGAGAAAAAGGCGATCCAGGACCAAGAGGAGCAAAAGGAGATCAAGGTTGTCCAGGACCTCAAGGACAATCAGGAGATGGTGTTCGATGGGCATGCACTTCTCAAATGAAAAATGTTATAATGCAAATTATGAAATTATTCCCCAATTCGTCCATAGAAGTTAACTATGAGGATAAAGGCTCAGCAATAGGAATACCAACTAAACTTTCTAAAGGTGTCTTGATACTAAGTAATTTGAAAGATAATAAAACTTATGCAATTAGTATTTATAAGATAATAGCAGTAACTCTTATTGGTGAGGGTCCACTATTTGAATCTAGTAGATGCTCTAAAATAAACTTTCTTCCACCGCCAGCACCATTACCAAGAGGTTGTGAGGCTGACTGTGAAGCTGAAATAAGAATGGTATTAAGATCAATGATTGGATGCAAAGAAAAAGTAAATATAGTAGCAGGAGGAAGTTTATTTAGAGATAATCCGGTAACAGGTACAGCTTATGGAATAGCTATTCTAGGAAACAATACAGTTATCTCAACTTGGAGCATACAGGAAATTAGCTAAAATAACGTTACTTTCATTAGATAAGGTATATAATTAAATTTAGATTATAAAAAGGAAAACATATGAGAAATGTGTAAATTAATAAAGAAAGTAAGAACTTAGATATATTTGTATAAATTCAAATATATCTAAGTTCTTGTTGTATATATAAATAAGTGATATATAGATCAAGTTATTGAAATCTACTTATATTCTCCGCCGAACTTTATTAAAATCTCATTAATTTCTTCATTTTCGCAAAGATCCAAAGGGGTAAATCCCAAAGAGTTTTTTGAATTTATATCAAGGCCCATACTTATAAGAGATTTTAAAAACTCTTCAAAATATTCATCAAAGCAGTTAATATAGTCATCATGGAGAAGTGTATTGCCCTGATTATCTTTTATATTTATGTCCGCTCCATATTTTACAAGAAGATTCAGAAGTTCCACTGAGTAATTAAAACTACAATAAAATACAGGAGTTTTGCCGGATGAGTTTGTTCCATTAACATCCGCTCCTCTTTCTAATAACATGGTTATCACATCTAGTTGAGGCTTTGCCCTTGCACAGAGTCTGTGAAGTGGAGTTTCTAAGAGTTTGCTATGATGGCTGTTAACATCAGCACCCCTATCTAGTAAAAATTCAATTGTTTTAAAATAGTTACTTTCACAGTTGTTAATAGTATAATGAAGCAGACTGTCAAGGTTAGTGTCAGCATCTAAATTTTTAGTGTCCTTTAAGTGATTTTCTATTTCATTTATGTTGCCTTCTTGAATAGATCTATAAATTGATTTAGGTTTTTTAGAAAATAGCTTATCAAATAATTTCATATTAGTTTACTCCTTTAGTCACATATTTTAATACACCCAGCAGTAGAAATCTGCTCTCTTGCAGAAGACTTTTGGTATTTATCCGATGACTAGCCGCTCTAATACTCTCTTTTCTGAAAAAGGTAGTAAAGAGCGGCTACCTCCCTAGATTCGTTCAACTAAGAATCAGGTGGGGGTTAAATGCGTAAATGGCATTTAACGGGCAAAGCCTCAGGGGCGTAGATAAACCCAACCTGATTCAAGGTTCACTTCATAACATTATATATCAATAAAAACAGAATTACAATTAATAAGCTCACCATAAAAAATGTACATCTATAAATTGAAATCACTGTATGTCTAACGATTAAAAGTACAAAGAGAATAGAAATCTATACCAGCATTGGACTTTTGGACATTTTTGGTGTATTGGGACATTAAGCTTTTGTCAATATCCCCAAATGTTAAGTTATTATCTTCTAATAAATAAACAAATTTGTAGCCTGATAGATCAAATATTTTTAGATATTTATATTTAAACTGATAATAATAGTTGTCTTTCCCTGTAAGAGAATTCTTAGAATAATATGCCACTCCATAATAGTTTTTACCATCATAAATTACTTTGGTGATAATTGTATATCCATCTGTTCTTGGATGAACAATTTTAAGAGATGATTTGTTTCCCTTTTTAGTGTCAGCAATAAATTTATCTGCTATTTCAGCCCTAGAATTGATTACGCTATCACTGTCAAGAATGCAACTGTCCCCGAGAGTCTTTTGTACGGAATATTTTTTTGCGTCTAGAGATAATTCCTGTTTAATATCTTCATAGCGGTTTAGAGAGACAAGTAGCCAGTGAATCTTTCCATAGATTTCTTCTGTAATCTCGCTTACGAACTGATAAGGTTTTTCTACATAGTATTTTCGACCTTTAGTATAGATATAGTAAACCTCATCATTAGTATCTACCTTTTCATAACTGGATACTGGTGGAACATCATTTACACTCTGAATATTTGTTTTTTTGCCGCTGTTCAATAAAGGATAAAGGGAATCATAGGTTATAAATTTACTCATGATTTCATTATACAGAGTGGTAAATCCCTGAGCAGTATCAGAGCTTTTCCAAAGATCTTTAGCCATAGTATTATTTGTCCAAGCTCTAGTTCGTTGGAGTAGCTGTTCATTATTGCCGTCACTTAAAATAAAGTTTATCTGATCCACATTACCAATTAAAGCAAACATTATAGCAGCATTTTGATCGAAAGTACTCTGATTGCCTGTTTCTAAAAAAGATCTTTGAATTTTTTTTGTTGTTTGATAAGTTATATGCAAACTATAGGGTTCTTTGTCCGTAAAAAGCTGCACTTTTGTAAAATTTAAGGCTTCTGGTACAGGCAGTTCTTTTGCTATATTAACTACCTTGCTGTTATTTTCCACATACGGTGTTCTGTATTCATATATTTTATTTGCAAAATCCTTTTCATCTGTTGAAATGTTTATTGGATTTGTCATAAGTGCAATACTGACGCCTTCAACAGTAATTGTTGATGCTAGAACTACCCAAAAAACAGGCTTTTTGTAATTAAGTACATTCTTAATCCTTGTCTTAGTGTTGGTTTCCCCAAAGGCAATAGGTCTGATTTTTATCATTTTTTTACTTGCCGCCAGAGATAGTAGCGATGTGCTGTAATTCTTTTTTATGTAGGAAAAAGTTTTAGGAGCTTTTTTTAAAAACATTCGTATAGCAAGAATAAACAAAATCACATAACTTGAGGTAATGCTCATGTTGACAATATAAACAAATAAATCCTTTGAGAAAAGCTCCATTTTTAATCCTCCTTATAGCTGTCAATTAGATTTTTCAGTTCATCAGCCTCTTGACTGCTTAATTTTTTTAAAACGGTGTAGGTAGTGGATTTTTTCCCTTTTGAATATTACGAAGTAAACTAACTTTGAATTTCTCTCTTAAAATAATGTCAAACATAACATGTAGTTACTAATTCCCAACCCTGCTGTCCATATTCATTAAGTATTCTTGTTGTTCTTTCACCACTGCCAATAATGCATACACATTTATACTGATATTTTTTCATATAAATAACCCCTCCCATTTTTCTATTTGCATTTTCTTACAGTTTCGTTACTTCATAAGAATATTCCGCAATATCATTTAATAAATTATAAACGGAAAATCCTTTTTCAATGTATTTGTATAAATCTACTGATTTTATCGGGTATAGCTGAGTGGATCATATATGATTGTATACTTTATTTGACATACATAGAAGATCTATGTATAATACTTACATAGATCTTCTATGTAAGGGGGTGTGATTTTGATTTCTAAAGATTTAATAGCTGCATCATCAAGACCACTTATACTTTCATTATTATCTAAAAAAGAAAGTTATGGCTATGAGATTATAAAGAATATCCAAGAACTTTCAGACAGTAATATCATATGGAAGGATGGGATGCTATACCCTGTATTAAAAAAATTATGTGAGAATGGATTGGTTGAAAGTGAATGGAAAACCATTGATGGAAGAAAAAGAAAATACTACAAAATAACAGCGTTAGGTTTAGAAGCTTTAAGAACTGAGAAATCTCAATGGAAAATAGTCAATACTACTTTAAATAATATTTGGGGGTGCTCTTTATGTTCCGATTAAAAGATTCAATAGAAATCTGGAAACAAAAATTATCTAATAGTAATTCGTTTACAAATTCTGATATCGAGGAATTAGAAAGTCATTTATTAGATGAAATAGAGATTTTAAAGGAAAAAGAATTAACTGAAGAAGAAGCTTTTTATGTTGCTTCTAGCAGACTTGGATCAGTAGAATTACTTAGCAGTGAGTTTACAAAAATAAACACAAAGTCCAATATATCTTAAAGGAGTAGTGTGGCTTCTCGGTGGATATATACTAATTTCTTTTATTCAGCAGCTAATAACCACTTTTTCTCTATTTTCAACAAACTATATATATGCTATAAATGCATTCCATGCAAACAATCTTCCTTATTTAAGCTTTATTATAAGCATAATTATTTCAACAATATTTTTATATTTCTTGATTATTCCAAAGTACAAGTTGTTATCAAAAATTCAATCTAATTTTAATTATTTATTTAATTATAAAAGATTATTTTTGGTGTTGAGCTTCGTAATATTGACTATTATGAATTCTATAGGATTTAATATATTACGTTTGCTTATAATGAATAATATAGTTAATAATATGGCTGAAGGAGGCCTAACGAAAGCAACAATTAATGAAAACATATTCGCTATTATTTGGTCAATAATAGTATGCTTAACTTTTATGTTACTATCACTTAGAGAATCCAGGAATTAAACAAAATATAATTAGTATATATCATACCTTTTGTTTAAATATAACAAGCGTTTTTAATTGTGGGAAAAGAGGAGCAAATCAAAATAAAAAAGGCGTATAACTTTATTATTAGTACGCCTTTCTTACAATTCCGTCACAACTTGAGAAGATTGCAAACTAAAAAAGGATAAATTTTCAGAATACGGATAATAATTATTCAGTTCCTATATCTTTTTATAATGTCCTTCTATTTTATCATAAGGAATTAAAACAATCGGCTGATTTGCAGGTGTAAATAAGTCTATTCCTTCTTGATTTTCATCTGGTCTAAAATATTTTTTCCTAAACTTTTCAATGACCCAGCCCTTAATTCCATTAGGTATTGAATCCCAATTACCATTTTTATTAACTGATTCAAATGATGGCATTGCAGCACCTGTTCCGCACATTGGTGGGTAGTAATAACATCTCTCTGTAATTTCAATTCTATATAACTTCTTTGTTTCTAAAAAACTCATAAAAACCCTCATTTCTTTAAATAAAATTTTATTGTATATATTAATTGTCATAATGGATAACATATTATAAATATGGCACTTCCATGTCTCATAGAGTTGTCATAATGCTGAAGTCATCAAAGTATATTAAATATTTCTAAGATGTTGGGATCTGTTACCAATAAAAAGGGTGCAATTTGATTTTATTACCATTGGTGATAAAATTCAACAAATTTTATTTTTTCGGTTGAGATATTTAAATTTGCTGTATCATATTTTTGTTATTTAGCCTACAAGGTGTAAAAAAGCTCATCAGATGTTTCATAGAGTAAAATAGGTTCAACCTATTATGTAAGGTTAGCTTGACATAATAAGGTTAGCTTGACATAAAAGTAAAGTAATATTATATTGTTAATGTAAGGTAAACATTACAGGAGTGATATTTAATGAAAAATAAATTGAAACAATTTCGTGAAGAGTTAGGGCTAACCCAAGAACAATTAGGTGAACTTGTAGGTGTATCAAGACAAGCAATTATTGCTATTGAAACAGAAAAGTTTGAACCATCTATATGGTTGGCTTACGACATTGCTAAAGTATTCCGTAGTACAATAGAGGAAGTTTTTCTTTTTGAAGAAAGTGAAAGAAAATCTAGGGCGAAGCAAAGCAGAGGTGTGGTTTAAATGGCATTAAGGCAAATTAGAATGTTTGATGATGAAATATTAAGAAAAAAGAGTAAGGCAGTTGAAGTTGTAGATGATAGAATAAGGCAAATATTAAATGATATGGCTGATACCATGTATAATACAAAGAATGGTGCGGGATTAGCTGCGCCGCAAGTAGGCATATTGAAGCGATTAGTTGTAATTGATATGGGACAAGGACTTATAAAATTAGTAAATCCAAAGATAATTAGACAAGAAGGAACACAAGAAGTTATAGAAGGTTGTTTGAGTATTCCAAATAAATGGGGAAAATTAATAAGACCTGCGAAAGTAACAGTATTAGCATTAAATGAAAATGGAGAGGAAATTACGTTGACTGGTACAGGAGATTTGGCAAAATGTTTCAGCCATGAAATAGACCATTTAGAAGGTATACTTTTTACTGATTTAGTTACCGAATATGTAAAGTAGTATTATTTATTACTATTGAGGAGAAGATAAATGAATTTTATAGCTATAGATTTTGAGACTGCAAATGAAAAAAGAAACAGTGCATGTTCAATTGGTATTGCTGTTGTGAAAAATGGACATGTTGTAGAAAAAATACATCATTTGATAAGGCCTAAGGAAATGAGATTTATGCCAATTAATATTGGAATCCATGGAATAAGACCAGGTATGGTCGAGAATGAACCTGAGTTTGATAAAGTATGGGAGAGAATTAAGCAATATTTCAATAATAGCTTAGTGATAGCACACAATGCTTCCTTTGATATATCGGTTTTAAGAAAGAGTGCAGAACTTTATGATATAGAGCTGCCGGAGTTTAAGTATATTTGCACAATGAAACTTGCTAGAAACTTTTATAAAGGAATTGAAAATGCAAAATTGAATGCAGTGAATGATTTTTTAGGATATAAGTTTAAGCACCACGATGCACTATATGATGCCCTTGCCTGTAGTAATATATTGCTTAATATATCTGAAGAATTAAGGTGTAGTGATATTAATGAAATATCTAAATTAATAGGTGTAACTATTGGAACAATAGACAGCAGTGGGTATAAACCATCATCAACTAAAGGAAGGTGCCTTAAAACATCTAATAGAATTTATTATCCTAAAATAGAAACTATATTTGAAAAGACAGAAAATGATGGATTTAAAAATGAAGTGGTTGTATTTACCGGAAGATTAAACTCTATGACTAGAGATGAAGCTATGAGATTAGTTAGAAGGCTTGGAGGGACGACTGGAAGCTCTGTTACAAAAAAGACAACAATTTTAGTGACTAATATGAAAGATATAAAAGATTTACGTAGAGAAGAAATGAGTAATAAGCTCAAAAAGGCAACAGATTTAAATGCAAAAGGACAGAATATAAAATTTTTAAACGAAGAGGAATTTTTGAATATCTGACTAATAAACTATAATTTGATTATTATTATTTAAAATGATATACTTACCTAGGTAAGTAATCGGAGGTGGAAAAATGATTTTGTATGGTCATAATGTAAATCAATTAGCAAGGAGTTTTACGAAGAGATTAAATGAAAAAATCTCCCCACTTGGGTTATACTCGTCACAGTGGGGAATTGTAGTATACTTACATAAAAAAGGGGAATGTACACAAATTGAATTATGTAAATATCTTGGAGTAGAAGCTCCAACTATTACAAGGACTTTAGCTAGAATGGAGGAAATGGGACTTGTAATCAGAAGAGAAGGAAATGACAAACGTGAAAGGCATATAAAATTAACTGAAAAAGCTTATGAAATGTATCCTAAGTGGTATGAGGCTGCTAAGAGAATAGAATTGGAAGCTATAAATAATATTAGTAAAGAGGAGCTTAAAATTTTTAATCAAACATTAGAAAAAATGATGATGAACTTAGATTAAAGGAATAAAAAACAAAGGATGAGTAAATATGTATAAAGGTATAATAAAACAAGCATTTAGACTAAATAAAAATCCTTTTCCTTGGGAAAAGGCAATAAGTGCCGCTCTATGTGGAGGCTTTCCAGTAATTATTGGACTTTTATTAAATCAAATGCGTTTTGGATTATTAGGAGCAATAGGTGGATTTACTTATTTATATGTTTTTAATGAGCCATATGCTCAACGGGTAAAAAAAATATTTTTTATTGCTATTGGTATTACACTTTCAGTTACACTGGGAACTTTAACTGCACCTTATCCATCACTTATAATATTAATAGTAGGTTTAATTGGAATAATTGCAACTTTTATTTTTGGTATATTTAACATACCTGGACCTGCAGCAGTGTTTTTTGTATTAAGCTTTACGATGACAACAGGAATTAAAATTGATCAATCAGAAATACCTATCTTTATTGCTGTTGTATTTGTTAGTAGTATGTTTTCATGGATAGTTAGTATGATAGGGTACTTTTTTAATCCTCATGGTCCTGAATTAAGAAAAATCAAAGGATTGTATTTGGCTTTGGCAGAATTCGCTGAAGATATTGGCAGTGAAGATATCAGTAATGTGAGAAATAGAACTGTCAATGCTTTAAAGGAATCAGAAGAAATTCTTACAATAGGATATATGCCGTGGAAAATTTCATTTTTGTTTAATCGATTATTTCTTTTAAATAACTATGCTAATAAAATGTTTTTAGAAATGCTTGAGCTCCATTCAAATAGTAAAAATAAATTACCTAAAGAACTTATTGGTATGATAAGAAAATTATCAACAGGGATTAATTTGAAGAATGAAGAAACAATTGAATTAGAAAAACTAAAAGTCCAGTTAGATAAAAAGTATCATAAGATTTTGGAGATAATATATGATATTGAAGCTATAATGAATTTACCGATAAAATATATCGGGCACAGTATTGAAATTTCTAAACCATCATCAGCCATAAAGTTTAGCAAAGCTTTTAATAAAGATTCTATAGTGTTTGTTAATTCAATTAGATATGGAATTGTACTTTCAATATCAGCAATAATAGCATTTAATTTGCCATTTACAAGACCATATTGGATTACTTTATCATGTGCTGCAGTTATGTGTGGTTCAACTATTATGGCAACTTTTCATAGAGCAATTCAACGTTCAGTTGGGACTATGATTGGTATAGCTTTAGCTATAATTATTTTAAGTTTTCAACCACAAGGCTTTATGGTAGTTGTAGTTAATATGTGTTTAACAGCATTAATAGAACTTGCTATTTCAAAGAATTATGCATTAGCAGCAATATTTATTACACCAAATTCTATACTAATAGCAGAAAATTCCACTCAAATTCATAATGTAACTTATTTTGCTACAGCTCGTATTACAGATATAGTTGTTGGATCTCTAATTGGATTAATTGGAACATATATTATTGGACGTAAATCAGCATCTAGCAGATTACCAGATTTAATGGCTAAATTATTACGCAGTCATGCTAGAGTATTAGTTTTTTTAGCATTTAATAGAAATGAAAATGATACAAGCATTATAAAAGAAAAGATGGAAATAGATTTTATGAACTTTAAAATGGCTTATAATACAGCCTTGGGAGAGATTCCTAATAATGAAGAAATACTCGAAACTATGTGGCCAGCATTTTATTCATTAGAACATATTAGTTACTTACTTACTCAATACTGTATAAAAGAGGGGCATTTAAACTTGTCTGACGAAGAATTGGCACAACTGATACTTATTTATCAAACAATGGCAAATGATATTGAACATAAAAATGTAATACAGCCTAGAAAAATTACTATTATTAATGGAATCTCTGAGTTTTGTGAAGAAATTAATAGGCTCCAAGAAGCATTAAGTATAAAGAAGATAATATGGTAATGCAAATTAAATAATTAGATAAAAAGAGGTAAACCGCGTCTGTCCTACAGGGTATAGTGTACCTCTTTTTTCTATCTAACATGGTTCCTAATAGAATTTAATACTAGATCCCCTTGATGATCATTTAAATCCAAGAACATCAATGATTATTGAACCTCCAATACATAAGCACAACCTATTTGTATTCCTTCTAACGGTTTAAATGGATACATATAGTTGCTATCTACCTTCAATCCATTTTTAATACAGCACTTAGCCATTTCACGTGCAATAACCGATTGTACTGTTATACGTTTAAATCCATTTTCTTTAGCAATTTTCTTTAATTCATCCAACACTTTGGTAAAAATTCCCTTCCTCCTATTATGTACACTAATTCTCCGAATAACCAAATTCTTTGGGTAATAACTTGCTATAAATAATTCCGTACTGGCGTCCTCATTCATTATTGTTATTCCTACTTTAGAAGAACCAACCATAGTTACAGTTGTATCATCATTAGTTTCTAATATATTTTTTATATTGTTAAAATCTGATACATGCAATTCTATAAATTCCATTTAATCTCCTTTCTTGTTTATAAGTAATCTAAAGTATGCCCTACATTTCCATTATGAAGTGGAAATGTGAATCAGATAGCAGCATTGAGCGGGTAGTCATAGGATAAACTTAAGGGTTTTGGTTAAATCTAAGTAATGGTAATATCAGCTTTAAGTTTAATTAAGTTGAATTTTCAGAATATATACCATATAATTATTTTACCATAAATGTATTAAAATGTATAATAATCAGTAGTAACTTATAAGAGGAGGAAAATTGAAATGGTAACATGTAAAAATCTCTATGAAAATAAAAATATAGAAGTAGTAGAAACTAGAGGAGATGTAAAGGTACTTGAGTATAAGAAAGATTTAAGTGTGAATGCTACAAATGCTGTGGCTGCATATTTTGCTTCAGAAATGAATGTTAGAAAGAGACAGGTTTTGATTGAATTAAAAGGTAATGCTTATACAATTAGTGCGGGAGCAATGCAGTGGACTTCAGGAGCTGTTAGTATGGCTGCAGATGTTAAAGGATTTGGTGACTTATTTGGTAAAGCTTTATCTTCTAAGGTAACAAAAGAATCTGCAATTAAGCCTAAATATCAAGGAAATGGTTTGTTAATGTTAGAACCTACATATAAACACATTTTACTTGAAGAGGTTTCACAGTGGGGTGGAATAGTACTAGATGATGGTCTTTTTCTTGCTTGTGAATCGAAGGTTCAACAAAAGGTAGTAGCTAGAACTAATCTTTCTTCAGCGGTGCTGGGAAGAGAAGGCTTATTCAACTTATGCCTTAAAGGTGAAGGAATTGCTGTATTAGAAAGTCCTGTACCAAGAGATGAACTTATAGAATTTTTACTTGAAAATGATGAAGTTAGAATTGATGGAAACTATGCTATTGCATGGTCTGACTCACTTGATTTTAGAGTTGAAAAGTCCAGTAAAAGTTTAATTGGTTCTGCAGTTTCAGGTGAAGGATTAGTTAATGTGTACCGCGGAACAGGTAGAATACTTATGGCACCTATAGAATAAGAGATGTTACAGAGACAACTATACAAAATATAACTAGTGGATTTTAAAGATTATACTATGACTCTACCTCCTTTCCAAGAATGTTGAAGAACAATTGCTTGTGATGGGCATTGTTCTTCAACAAACTGCAATGAATACCATCTACTTCATTGTAATACATACCCCACTTAAAACTTAAAAAATTGGTTTGTTTTCTAGGTTATCACCTTCATCTCCGTTAGGATTGCTTCTCAAGTACTCTCTACCATTTTTTGATTTCCCAACATTTACATCCTCAATTAAATGGTCCTTTGCCATCATTATTGCCTCGTCTATTGAATATACATTTCCATTTTCAAGCATTACATCAGTTATATCTCCCTGAGGATTTTTCTTTACCTTTATAACTTTAGATTTATCAATCATGCTAACACCTCACCTATATTTTTTTGAAGCTTCTTTTAATATTATTTGTAGTAATGTTACGTACTATTCTTATATTGGATATTATAGGTGGATAATCTAAAATATATTCTCCATAATGAATATGAAATAATGTATAATATATAAGGCAGTGTTTCCTAATACACATCCCACGTGAAGACAGTAGTATTGCCGTGGAAGTAGGATTGACAAATAAATGTGGTAATAATACCACTTAAATAAAGGAGCTTTTAGATATTATGAATTTTTATTTTGCACCTATGGAAGGCTTGACTGGGTACATTTACAGAAATGCCCATAATGCTTTTTTTAATAACATAGATAAATACTTTTCACCTTTTATTGTTGCAAATCAAAGTAACAGCTTTAAGACACGGGAATTAAATGATATTTTACCTGAAAATAATGAAGGGTTAACTTTGATTCCACAATTACTAACAAATAATGCAAAAGATTTTGTACATACTTCAAAGAAAATAAAGCAATTGGGGTATAATGAGATCAATTTAAATTTGGGATGTCCTTCTGGAACTGTAGTTTCAAAAAATAGAGGATCTGGATTTCTTTCAAAAACAAAAGAACTTGATGAATTTTTGGAGGAAATTTTTTCTCATTCAATAACAAAGATTTCAATAAAAACTAGAATAGGAAAAGACCAGCCGGAAGAATTTTACAATTTAATTGAGATATTTAACAAATATCCTATAGAAGAGCTTATAATTCATCCTAGAATTCAAAAAGATTTTTATAAAAATAAGCCTAATCTGAAGATTTTTAGAGATGCATTGATTTTAAGTAGAAATCCTGTTTGCTATAATGGCGACATTTTTACAGTGAAAGATTACAAGGAGTTTTCTGCTGATTTCCATAGTGTAGAAACTTTAATGATTGGCAGGGGGCTGCTAGCCAATCCAGGAATGATTAGTGATATTAAAAATAATACTAAACTGGAAAAAGAATTATTAAAAGACTTTCATGATAAAATTTATGAAGATTATAAAGGAATACTTTTTGGAGATAGGAATGTGTTATTTAAAATGAAAGAATTATGGTTTTATATCATTCCTATGTTTTCTGATAATGCAAAGTATGCAAAAAAAATTAGGAAATCAGAAAGATTATACGACTACGATGCAGCGGTTTTAAGTCTATTCAGAGAACAGGATATTTTATAAACTCTTTCTGTTAAGGTGGTGTTCATTTCGGCTTTAGAATACATAATATGATACAGAAAGAATTTCTTCAGGAGGAAGCAATGAAATATCATCATCAACAGTTTCCAAATTATTGTTGGTATAACTCTATACCTCATTTTCATCAGGATGGAGGTGAAAGAGAAAGTTTAACAGAAAGATTGACAGATGCACCACTGAACTGTCTTAAAATTGGGAGCCTAGCTCCTGACTTTAATTTAGAAGGTGTTCTTGGAGGCGAGAGAATCAAGATAAGTCTTAGCGGCCAGAGAGGGAGATGGACAGTACTATTTTTTTATGCCTCTGACTTTACATTTGTTTGACCTACAGAACTTGCAGCAGTTGCTGCTAAAATGAATAAATTTAGAAGATTAAATACAGCGGTACTTGGCATAAGCACTGATAGCATATATTCGCACAAAATATTTACACAGGTTTCACCATCAGGTAGAAAAATCAATTTTCCTCTTTTATCGGATAGATCACAGGAAGTGTCAAAAAAATATGGTGTTTTAAATGAGAAAGAAGGATTTACTTACAGAGCCACTTTTATAATAGATCCGGAAGGTGTCATTCAAGCAATATTTATAAATCCACCTTCTGTTGGAAGAAATATTAATGAGATTATAAGAATTGTTGAAGCATTGCAATACAGCAAAAAGACTAATCTTGCAGTTCCAGCAAATTGGGAAAGTGGAGAACCAGGCATAGAAAGAGATTGGGAGATGGTAGGTAAGTATTAACAATATATAATAGGGTTACTCTAGAAGTAGCCCTATTATATACGGCCAATAGATTTTAAAAATTGTTTAGTAGTGGATGAAATATAGGTATCTGGATTATATACAGCTGCTATAGTTGACTGAAGGTCGCTGTCCGATATGCTTTTTATTGCTATTTTTGACTTATCAGCAAAACCTATTGCAGATTCTGGTACAATTCCCACACCTAAGCCTTCATTTGCCCAATGAAGAGTAGTTCTGGCATCATCGCTTTTACAGAAGATATCCCACTTAATCTTTTTTTGTTCCAACATATCTGTAATAATAGATTCCCATCTTCGGTATAAAAGGATAGGCACAGCTGACAGTTCAGAAAGAGTAACACTGTCAGGATTTAAGCAGTTTCTAAAAAAATTATGATTCCCAATTGCAACCATGGATTCCTTTAATATATTTATATATTTGAATGAGGATAGTATAAAAGGTGTTCTCACAATTGCTACGTCTAAGTTATTTGCTTTTAGTTTCTCTAACAGTTCATATGTGTTCCCTTCGAATATTTCATAGTGTATATCAGGATTTTCCTTGTGAAAGGGAAGTATTAATTTATTAAGAAAAATAATTTCTACGGAAGATACAACACCTACCCTCAGTGTCCCAGAGATTCCTTTCTTGTAAGCTTCCAATTCCTGTAGTGTAAACTTGGACAGGTCTAGCAAACTATTTGCTTTACTGTACAGAATTCTCCCAGCTTCCGTAAGTTTAATATGTCTTGAGCCTCGTTCAAATAAAATACAACCAAGCTGATTTTCCATCAATTTCATATGGGTGCTTAATGGTGGCTGGGACATATTAAGTCTTTTTGCAGCAGCAGATATAGTTCCTTCATTAACAATGGTTACAAAGTACTCAAGTTGTTTTAAATCCATAATGACAATCCTTTCATTGAAGCAAAATCTTAATTCAGAGGAGTTTCATATAAAGTGGAAGAATTATGCCAAGTTAGTCAGGTTAAAATTAAATCTATATGTAAAAGATATAGAAAGCATACAATTATAATATTATTAATATTGATAAAAATATGATATTATAACTTAGAAAAAAAAGCAACATAAGGAAGGATAACAATATGAAACAATTATTGATATTTTTAAAGGACTATAAAAAAGAAAGTATTCTTGCTCCGCTGTTTAAAATGTTGGAAGCTTCCTTTGAATTATTAATTCCCATAGTGATGAAGCTGATTATTGATGTTGGAATCAAGAATGGTGACAAAAGATATATTTTAAATATGAGCATAGTTATGATACTACTCGGAATAATAGGTCTTATATGTTCTATTACTGCTCAATATTTTTCTGCTAAAGCAGCTGTGGGGTTTGCTGCTAAGGTACGGTCTAACTTATTTAAACATATTCAAAAGCTTTCCTTCACCGAAATGGATAGTGTAGGTACCTCCACAATGATTACAAGAATGACAAGTGATATCAATCAAGTTCAGTCTGGAGTAAATCTTGTATTGAGATTGTTTATGCGATCACCTTTTATTGTGTTTGGTGCAATGATTATGGCCTTTACAATAGATGTAGAATCAGCTTTAGTTTTTGTTGCGGCTATTCCACTGCTTTCTGTTATAGTTTTTGGGGTTATGCTTATTAGTATCCCTTTATATAAGAAGGTACAGTTAAAATTAGATATAATATTAAGATCAACAAGGGAGAATCTTATAGGAGTGCGAGTAATACGTGCATTCCATAAAGAAGAAGACGAAATAAAAAGCTTTAGCGAAAATAATATGAACCTGACAAAACTGCAGTTGTTTGTAGGAAGAATTCTAGGCGTAATGAATCCGGTAACCTATATGATTGTTAATGGGGCTATTATAATTTTATTATGGATAGGTGCTATAAAGGTTTCAAATGGAGTATTGACCACAGGAGCAGTAATAGCATTAGTAAACTATATGTCACAAATACTGATAGAACTTATCAAGCTAGCTAATCTAATAATAAATGTTACAAAATCAATAGCCTGTGGGAACCGTGTGCAAAGTATATTCGATATGAAGCCAAGCATTGCTCAACATGAAGAGATTAATAAACCTTATCTTGATTCCAATAGTTCTGATAATGATGCCTTTATTAAATTTAATCAGGTGTCTTTTAAATATTCCGGAGCTTCTGAAGAGGCACTGTCAAATATAAGCTTTAAAGTAAAAAAAGGCGAAACTATTGGTATCATCGGAGGAACAGGAGCTGGTAAATCAACACTAGTCCATCTCATATCAAGATTTTATGATGTTACAGAGGGCAAAATATTAATTAACAACAAAAACATTAAACAATATGATATAGCTAAACTGAGGGAAAGAATGGGCATAGTTATGCAAAGAGCTGTGCTATTTAAAGGGACAATACGTGAAAATTTATGCTGGGGTAAAAAAGATGCAACGGCTGAAGAGTTGGAAGAAGCATTGCAAATTTCACAATCCAAGGAATTTGTTGATAAGAAAGAAAATGGCTTAGATAGTTTTGTTGAGCAGGGAGGCAAAAATTTATCCGGAGGTCAGAAACAGCGTCTGACTATAGCCAGGGCATTGATTCGAAAACCAGAAGTTCTTATACTGGATGATAGTGCATCAGCCCTTGATTATGTCACCGATGCAAAACTGAGGATTGCCATTTCCAATATGAAAAACAAACCTACAGTATTTATTGTATCTCAGAGAAGTGCTGCAGTCAGATACGCTGATCAGATAATAGTTCTCGATGACGGTAAAATATCAGCAATAGGAACTCATGATGAATTATTAGAGAAATGTGATATTTATCAGGAGATATATTATTCTCAGTATCCTAAAAACGAGGAGGCATTGTAGGTGGATAAAGTGAAGAACAATAAAAAGATTAATGATAAAAAAGAAACATTAAGAAAGGTTTTTCTATATATTAAGCCATATTGGATATATGTAATACTTTCTGTATTATTTGCTGCGATAACTGTTCCCATGTCATTATATGTTTTGTTTCTTATGGGCCGTGCAGTAGATTGTATTATTGGCATCGGAAAAGTGGATTTTATTGGGCTTAAATCCATTATAGTGTTAATGATAGTTTTAGGTGCTCTTATCGGAATTATGCAGTGGGCTATGAATGTATGTAACAATAAAATTGTCTATAACGTAATAAGAGATATAAGGAAAGATGCTTTTGAGAAAATACAAACTCTCCCATTGAAGTACATTGATAAAAATTCTTATGGGGAAATTGTAAGCAAAGTAATAGCGGATGTTGATCAGTTTGCAGATGGATTGTTGATGGGATTTACTCAACTATTCACCAGTATTATTACTATTTTTGGAACTCTTATTTTTATGTTCTATGAGAGTGTGCCTATATCGCTGGTAGTAGTGTGCCTTACACCTATTTCTTTATTTGTTGCAAGCTTTATTGCGAAAAGAACATATAGTATGTTTAAATCTCAGTCGGAAACAAGAGGGGAGCAAACCGCATTTATAGATGAAATGATTGGAAACCAGAAGGTGGTGCAGGCATTTGGACATGAAAAAGAAGCAGTGGATACATTTGATGAAATTAATAATAGGCTTGAAAAAAGCTCGTTAAACGCAACCTTCTTTTCTTCAATAACTAATCCTGCTACAAGATTTGTAAATGGACTGGTTTATGCCGGTGTGGGAATTGCAGGTGCACTGTCAGTTATAAATGGATCACTTACCGTTGGAACTCTAACCTGTTTCTTGAATTATGCAAACCAGTACACTAAGCCTTTTAATGAAATATCGGGAGTAGTTACTGAGCTTCAGAATGCTTTAGCCTGTGCTAAACGTGTTTTTGAACTGATAGAGGAGCCGCCTGACAGTCCTGATCTGGAAAATGCAAAGGAATTAACAAATGTAAAAGGCGAAATAGATCTAAAAGATGTAGAGTTCTCCTATAATCTGGAGAAAAAATTCATAGAGAATTTGAACCTTCAAGTAAAACAAGGGCAAAAAATTGCACTAGTTGGGCCAACTGGCTGTGGAAAAACAACAATTATAAATTTACTTATGCGTTTCTATGATGTAAATGATGGAGACATAGAAATAGATAACAATAATATTAAAGAGATAACAAGAAAAAGTCTTCGTACTAATTATGGTATGGTGCTGCAGGAAACCTGGTTAAAATCTGGAACTGTTCGTGAAAATATATCCATGGGAAAGCCTAATGCCACGGAGGAAGAAATTATTTCGGCTGCAAAGGCAGCTCGTGTTCATAATTTTATTAGGCGTATGCCAAAAGGGTATGATACGGTTATAACAGAAAATGGAGAGGGCTTATCACAAGGTCAGAAACAATTGCTCTGCATTGCCAGAGTTATGCTGTGCCTGCCTCCTATGCTCATATTAGATGAGGCTACATCTTCTATAGATACAAGAACAGAAATTAAAATACAGGAGGCGTTTATGACGATGATGAAAGGAAGAACAAGTTTTATCATTGCCCATCGATTATCAACAATAAGAGATGCTGATATAATTCTTGTTATGAAAGATGGTCATATAATTGAACAAGGAAATCATGATAAATTATTGGAAAATCGCGGATTTTATTATGAACTCTACAATAGTCAATTCGTTGGCAAAGTACTTTAAACTGTAAGAAAGCAGCAGATTGAATTATTTGATAAGATATTATATTAGAGGGAATCTATGGAAGGGATAAATGGGGTTTAAAACCCCATTTGATTCAAGTTTCCACTTTATAAATTAGTTGGTATATCTATAATGATATCTATTTCAATTAAACTGTTATCCTCCTCAGATATTATTAATTCACTATTGTTAATTTCTTCAATTTCTGTTCCCTTTAATTTATACATATTTTTTATGACAACCTCTATAGGAGCATTATAATTAAAATTATTGGTAAGTGGGTTTATTAATTTTTTCAATACTTCACCCCCAAATATATATTAGAACGGTATATTAAATTTATTGAAGAACCAATCGTCATCATGTAGACGGCGCTTAAAATAATCTATACGTTGATCATAAGTATCGCTTGCAGTTATTTTATTTAAAATAGTCTCAAAGTTAGAATAATCATGCATGGATTTCATTAATTTACGGATTCTATTTTCATTAAAATGGCTAAAGGCCATACGTAATTTATTATAATGAAATTCAGTTAAGTCAACATCATATGGTTGTATTTTTCTAAATTTATGACCAATTTTAACATCAGGATGTACAAAAATTTTATATCCCAAAAGCCAAAGCTTTACTGATAGTTCTACATCTTCAAAGCCCCAACTATGGAAGCCATGATCAAATCCTCCTACTGCGTCAAAGACCTCTTTTCTTATAGCCATACATCCACCTGGAGCTAGTGGCACTTCTTTAATATTCATCGGCTTTTTCAACCAATATGTTTCAAGCTTTTCATTCCAGGTTTGACCATAGCCTACAGGGCTATCTGGAGAAAAATGGCCAATACCTGGGCATACTACACTTACATTTTTATTATTAAAAGCCTTTAATAGTGTGTTAAGCCACTTTGGTTCCATAGTAATATGGGCATCACAAAAGACTAATATTTTTGTAAGTGGTACAAAACTTGCACCTAGATTTCTTGCTACTGATGGTCCTATGCCCTTTGTTTCAACTAACGTTACATTTGGGTATCTGTTAAAAGGATTTTTCAAAAACTCACAGCAGTTATCATTAGAGCCATCGTCAATAATCAATATATTTGATATATTTTTCGCTTCAGTTTTAAATAAAAACTCTAAGGTTTGCTTGATATAAATACCTTCGTTTTTACATGGAATAATAATAGTTGCTTCATGTCTTTTTATATTATCCATAGTAACCTATTCTTCAAAATCACAATCTTCAGGTTCACGGGTACTTTTGACAGTTTCTGTTGAAGATTTATTTATAAAACAATCCAGATATAATATCTTCAATATGAGTTTATCTCCAGGATATACAGGTCCTAAAAGAAATTGTCCATTTTCATCTGTTATAGCGTTACCAATGGGTTCTAAATCAGAGGTTGTTTCAGGGTCAGCAGTAGCCCGTTTTAATTTGAAAAACTTAACTACAGCACAAGGGGCAGGTTTTCCATCAGGAAAACGGACTGTTCCAAGTATTACTTTTCTATAGTCACGCTGCAGGAAAAAATCCATGTCTAATTGATCAACACTTGATTTTTCATCACCCTCTGGAACATCAATAACAAAACGGTTTATTTGATAATCCATATCTTACACATCCTTTATACTTTTTATAACATAGTTAACATCTTCATTTGACATGCCAGGATAAAGCGGAATTGTGATAATATTCTCATATAACTTTTCTGCAATTGGACAAAGTCCTTTTGAATATCCTAGATACTGATAATAGGGATGATAGTAAACTGGAATATAATGAACATTTACTCCAACGTTTAAATCTGAAAGTTTATTAAATATCTCTTCTCTACTTTTTCCTATAGCTGAAAGATTAAATTTTAAAATATATATATGATAGGAAGATTTTGTGTGTGGAGCTTGATAAGGGATAGTAATTCTATTTTTAAAAATGCTTTCTGAGAAGGCTTTATCATATAGAGCAGCTATTTCACGTCTTCTTTTGATAAAACTATCCAGCTTATTTAGTTGTGAAATTCCTAAGGCAGCTTGCAAGTCACTTAAACGGTAATTATAGCCTAAAAACTGCTGCTCATAATACCATTTGCCATGAGATTTATCTATAAGAAGTCCTGGAGAACGGGTAATACCGTGACTTCTAAATAATGTGAGCTTTTCATAGAGCTTAGGATCATTTGTGCAAATCATTCCTCCTTCAGCGGTTGTAATATGTTTCACAGGATGAAAGGAAAAAGTAGTTATATCAGCTATACTTCCTATTTTTTGCCAGTTGCCTTGAGAATCTTTTATTTTAGCACCAAGGCTGTGGGCTGCATCTTCAATAAATATTAAGTTATGTCTTTGGGCTAAATCCTTAATTTTAAACAACTCTGCAGGCTGGCCAGTAAAATCCACAGCAATAATGGCTTTAGTCTTTTTTGTAATTTTTTTTTCTATTTCTAAAGGGTCTATATTATAGGTCCGTGGATCAATATCAGCAAATACAGGCTTTCCTCCAAGATAAAGGATGCTATTGGAAGTAGCAGCAAAGGTCATAGGTGTAGTAATGACCTCGTCATTAGCACTAATATCAGCGGCATAACAGGCTCCATGCAGAGCAGCAGTTCCAGTTGCTACACAAACAGCATATTTACATCCTACATAATCTGCTACTTTTTTTTCAAATTCATGAATTTTGGGTCCAGTAGTTAGATAATCACTTTTTAATACGTCTACTACTGCTTGAATATCTTCTTCATCGATATATTGACGTCCATAAGGTATATAGGGATGCTTCATTATCTTCACCTTCTTTAATAAAACTTATAATATTCCGTTATATATCGGTAAGCTTCACCTATATTTATGATAGGTGGAGTAATAGCTTTCTTAAGAACAATATTTTCAAAGGCGTATATAACATCATTAAAGCCAAATTTTGCTCTCATAAAGGCAGTACTAGAGTATCTGGGATTAATTTCAAAAATAAAGGGTTTAGAATCTTTCTCTTTTCGCATTTGAATATTAATGGAGCCAGTTATATTTAGTTTTTCTGCAACATTTTTGCATAGTTCTTCTATTTCTTTATCAAAGACTACTTTTACTTCATA
Organism: Clostridium magnum DSM 2767; assembly: GCF_001623875.1. Classification (GTDB taxonomy): domain Bacteria; phylum Bacillota; class Clostridia; order Clostridiales; family Clostridiaceae; genus Clostridium_AM; species Clostridium_AM magnum. Next base: position 117,227 of record NZ_LWAE01000005.1, read on the forward strand.
GCTCATTCCATCTTTTATAGTTCTTTCAAGGGTAATCACATATATTTCATTGCTAAAAGAATCTTTATACACTCCGTTAGTATACTCAGTACCAGAAATATATTCTTGAAGCATGAAACTGCTGTCTAGATTAGCAATATTCTCAAATTCTTTACGGTTTTGAATTATGTGAAGATGCTTTGAGCCGCAATCAGAAGTTTTTTTTAATACAAAGGGATATTTAAAATCTTTTAATAGCTCCTCTTTTGGCGTTGATTCATTATATAAGACTGAGTATGGGTAGGGTAAGTTGTTATTTTTTAAAAGTTCCATTGTTTTATATTTATCGCGACAAATGTTGATTACCTGCAGAGGAGGAATTGCAATACGACGACCTATTTTATCATCTAGTTCATTAAAATGATCACAGATATATAAAAGCTCCTGTTCACTACAAACATAAATAAAGTCAATTGAATTATGGAGAGAAAACTTATTTATTAATTCTGTAAATAATATGCCTTCAGCTTTAGGAATAATATGAAAACTATCACAAAACAGATGGTGCAGCCCATAGTTCCTACAATCTGTTCCCCAAATTTTTATACTATAGTTTGTATTACGTAAGGCTTTGCAAACTGCTTGACCTAAATCACCTCCGATAGAGGTAACTAAAACATTATACTGTGTCATACTAAATCCTTCCTTTATGACGTGTAAAATACCTAAAGGTAAGTTACAACCAAAAATTAGTTACAGAATAATACAACTGAAGTTATATTACTTATAACAATATAGTATATGTAACTTTATAAATTTAGTATGCATAGACTAATGTTATAACTTACCAAAATTATGAAAATTACTTTGTACTATATATTTTGTTGTATTATATAGAATACAGGGGGAATTGTAATGGAAAAAATTTTAGTAATAGCAGCACATCCAGATGATGAGATTTTGGGATGCGGCGGCACAATCAGAAGACTTATTAAAGAAGGAAACGAAGTGTATTCATTAATTTTATCTGATGGTACTACCTCAAGGCATAACAATATAAATACTGAAGTAATGGAAGAAATTAATACAAGACTTCAAGAGAGTTTATCAGCAAATAAACTTATAGGGTATAAAGAAACCTTCTTTTGTCAGTTTACTGATAACAGCTTTGACAAAGAAGGTTTCTTGAATATTGTAAAATTAGTTGAAAAGTATGTTTCTCAAATTAAGCCCTCTATTATATTCACACATCACTATGGAGATTTGAATATTGACCATCGAATAACCTTTAACGCAGTTCAAACAGCTACAAGACCTATGGCGGAGTGCCCAGTAAAAGAAATATACTGTTTTGAAACCTTCTCTGCTACGGAATGGAATTTTCTAAGTAAAGATAAATTTACACCTAATTATTTTGTAAATATTGAAAATACACTAAAGGATAAACTCCAAGCAATGAAATGTTATGAATCAGAGTTAAGAGAATACCCCCATCCTCGTTCCTTAGAAGGATTAGAGGTGGCTGCTAAAAGATGGGGTACAGTTATTGGATGCAGTTACGCAGAAGCTTTCGAATTAATAAGGAAGGTAGTTATCTAACAAATTACAGTATAATAAAATTGCTGTTTTAAGATATTTTTAAACACGGAAGAATACAATTATTAATTGACCTCTTCCGTGTTTTTTACATATTCACTATTGCATTTTAGGAATGATCTGTTAACTTTTATCCCCAATAAGTTGAAAATTAAAACTTATATCAGAACTAGAAGGACATACTTGATGAATTTCTACAGCGATTACGTTATCTCCATTTTTAAGAAGATTTGTATCAATTATAGTTTTTTCAAAAGAAGCCTCATCTATTCCAGCTAAAGCTTTCACCGCTAAAGTATCGTATTTTATTACACCGGAAGGCATATTAGTTCTATATACCTCTTTACCATTTAGATATACAACAGCTCCATCATCCCTTTGAATTCGAAGTATTAAACTTTTATATATTGAGGTATCACGAACAGTAAAATGTTTTCTAAAATAGGTTGTTATATATTTTTTGTAAACATTAGGTCCATAACCTATAACTGTAGCCTCACCTCCATCTCCATAACCTAGTTCAGCCAGCCCAGAAGGCCATGAAGAATCGTCAAAATGAACCTTTCTCCAGGAAGTTCCAAGGTTTGAGCCTTTATCAAAATACTTCCATGATGCACCCATAGGAACTAATATATCTGTTATATTATTAGAAGCAGGAGCTTCCTTAGACGGGTATATAGAACAACTATCAATAAGGGTATTTTCTTTATCATATGCTTGTAGAGAAACCCCTTTATTATTTATGTCTAAAATACAATAATGATTTACCCCAAGGGGACCAACAATAGCATTTTTTATATTAGTAATGTGTGCATTTAATGAAGAGCCTGCACCGCCGGTAGTTATTTGATAAATAGAATTTTGTATTTGCAGGCCATTAGTGGTAAAAGATTTATCTATAAGACGGCGGCAGTAATTGTGTTCATGACCTACAAATACTGCTGTTACATTATAATGATCAACAATAGACCATAAAGCATTACGATCATCTGGACTCCCATCTAGACTTTCTCCGTAGTGATGTCCAGTAGGAAAAGCAGGAACATGGAAAAACACAAAATTATATTTTTTATTACTATTATCTAGTGTATTTTTTAACCAGGCACGTTGTTTTGTGTCAATGGCATAGCTGCATTTTGAACCTCTTCGATTTGAGTTTAAAACGATAAAGCGAGCATCTTCATAATCAAAGCTATATACAGTTCGCTTATATCCTTGTAACTGTTCATTAGGAAGGTGAGAAAATGCATTACTGAAAGCAGGTTCATTATTTTCGTGACTTCCCATTGCTGGATAAAGCATAGTGACAGGATAATAGTTCTTAATTAATTTCTTCCAGTCTTCTAATTGTTCACTTACTTTAGCTCCACCATATACCATATCTCCTGCAAAAAATATAAACTTTGGTTGCGGTGACAGTTTCTTGATATGAGAGAGTAGGGTACTGAGCATTTGAGTATTTACCCCTACAGAAGGTCTACTGCTGTCTGCTAGTATTACAATACGAAAAGATGCCCCCATATATGTCACCTCCAATTATAATTGTGTTTTTAAAAACTTTTCTGTCTGTGCTATACCGTGGGCCAGAGATATTTTAGGGTTCCACCCAAGAAGTTTTTGGCTATATCGTGCATCACACAATAGTTTCTGTATTTCACTTTGAGGATGAATATGAGTTACATATTTAATATTTCCTGCTTCACCAGCGATTAGTTTTGCTAATTCCGTAATTGAAATGTCAGCACCGCTACCAGCGTTTATCACTTTACCCGTTGTCTTTTCAGAGTAACCTGCCCTTACTACAAAATCAGCGCAATCTGTAACATATAAAAAGTCTCTTGTTTGACTGCCATCACCATATATAGATAGTGGTTCCTTTATAAGCTTTTTATTAATAAAGATTGAAATTACCCCACCTTCACTATTTTGTTTCTGATATGGTCCATAGGTGTTAAAAGGTCGAAGAATAGTCACAGGAAGGCCATAAGCATAGTAATAGGACAAGGCTAATTGTTCTCCAGCCAATTTAGCAGCGGCATAAGGAGAAGCTGGACATGTAGGATGACTTTCAGAAATACCTTCTTTATTTGAAGCTTTACTGTATACCATACAAGTGCTCATATACACAAATTTTGTTTTATTTAGTTTGCATTGCTCTAGAACATTAAAGGTTCCTATTACATCATTTTCAAAGGTACTTTTTGGGTCATCAATACTATCCTGAACATTAATCGAAGCGGCAAGATGATAACATATATTAAATTTATTAATAAAAAGAGTTTGGAGAAGATAGTTGTCTGTAATGCTTCCTTTTATGAAGGTAATATCAGGATAGATAAGTTGCAAATCTTTTAAATTATCCATTGAACTATTTGACAGGTTATCTAGTATCCATATCCTATGATTATCTTCGGCAAGTCGCTTTACTACCCATCTTCCAATAAACCCTGCACCACCTGTTACAAGTATATCCATAATATCACCCCCCTTATATTAATTCATTCTTAATAAGAAAATCTAAAATTTTTTCTTTTGTAAGATTAAGGCTAGTCTTTGAAGATATTTCCCCGGATACTGGTTTACCTTTTGTCAAATAAAAGGTATTTTGTTCCTCTTTGAAAATGGTAGGAAGTATAGAGTAATAGTTATCAAACTCAAAAGCCCTCTCTGCTTCATGAGCTGTAATAAGTTCCTCAAAGAGCTTTTCAGAATCTTGTTTCTTTGTTATCTTTATTTCAATGTCTTTTGGATTTTTTGAATATATAGGAGCTAAATATTCGATTAATACTTCAGCAAAATCAATTATACGAATACTTGGCATTTTGCTAATTAAGATCTCTCCTCCAGTTGCTATTTCACTACTTCTTATTAAAAGGTCAACTGCATCATCAATTGTGCATATAAACCGGGTCATATCTGGATGGGTAACTGTTACGTAGTTTTGTTTTTTTATTTGATTTTTAAATAAATTAAGAACACAGCCTCTGGAGCCAAAAACATTTCCGAAACGTACCGTTGTAAAAATTGTTGAATTTCCCATTAAAAAATTTCCATGAGATATAAGCCTCTCACTGTAGAGTTTTCCAACACCCATTACAGTAGTAGGGTTGGCAGCTTTATCACTGCTGGTAAATATGACTTTTTCCACATTATTTAAGGTGGCACTCTTTATAATATTTTGAGTACCGATAACATTTGTAATAAAGGCCTCATATGGATTACTTTCACAAATGCCAACAATTTTCATAGCAGCAGTATGAAAAACTATATCTATCCCTCTTAAAGCTGAGTTTATGCTGTCATAATTTCTTATATCACCAATTATAAAACTAACCTTTGGATTTTGTTTAAAATAATGAAGCTCTGCCTCTTGTTTTTGTTCATCTCGGCTAAATATATAAATATGATTTATATCATATTTTAATAGTCTATTTAATAATGCTTTTCCAATGGTACCAGTACCACCGGTAATTAAAATTTTTTTATTGCTAAGCCACATTTCACATCCCTCACTTATTAGTTAGTAATATAGTATATGAAGTTATAACTATTAGTGATAATGTTTTAAATTATTTTATAATTGTACACATTACATAAGTACGTCCATATATTATCATTAGAAAGAGTTGTATAAGGAGGAAGTTCAGATGACGCAATTGTGCGATAGAAAGCCTGGACTTGTAAGTATTGTAATTGCTACTTATAATTATGGTCATTTTATAATAGATGCACTTGATGGAATTGAAAAACAAACATATCCAAACATAGAACTTATTATTATGGATGATGCTTCAGAGGATGATACAGAGGAACTTGTAAATTCATGGTATAAAAAATGCAAATATAAATTTTCAAATTTTATTTATTTAAAACTTCCAAGAAATATTGGAGCAGGTTGGGCCTACAATATTGGATTCCAGATTTCATCAGGAGAATATACTGTAATACATGATGCAGATGATGTTAGCTATCCGGAAAAAATTAAGAAGCAGGTGAAAGTATTAGAGGAACATCCGGATACTGCTATGGTAGGCACAGGATTTAGAACTTTTAAAAATAATATTTTGGAAAGTAAGGCTGGAAGTGCATGGCTAAGTTTTAATTCAGCTCATATAGAGAAAAATTATAAAAAGCATTTAAGACATTGCGTTGCTTATGGTACATTAATGTTTCGTGCTGCCATTTTAGAAGAGATTATTGGATGCTTTAAAGCCATTCCTGTTGGTAATGATATGTTTTTTGTAAATAATATAGTAAATCATGATTTTATCATTGAAAATATAAAAGAGGAATTGCATTATGTGAGAAAGCATACAGGATCTATGAGTAGTCAAATACGTCATAAACAAGATATAAATGTACTGAAGAAGAGAAAAGTTGTTGATGATCTTGTTAGTATAGTACTTCCAGTTAAAAACAGTGAATTAACTATTTACAACGCATTGAAGAGTATAGGAGCACAGACCTACCCCAATATTGAAATTATTATAATAGATGATTGGTCCACTGACAACTCAAAAGAAGTAATTGATAATTGGTATAAAAAGTATAGAAACCATTCAAATAATAACTGCATTAAAGATTTATTATATTTTAAACCGCCTAGAGAAGCTGGTTACCCTTGGATATATAATATGGGAGCGTATCTATCCAGAGGAGAATATATAGCATTTCATCATGATAAAGGATTAAGTCATCCAGAAAGAATACAAAAACAAGTAGATTTTTTAAAGAATAATTTCATGTATAGTGCAGTAGGTACAAATTGTAAACCAGGAGGAACGATGATACGATATGACGATAAGATCGAAGACTCTTACATCACTGAATCTCTTAACTGTGTAAATATAAATACTCTAATGGTAAGATATGAACAAATTCATAAAACCGCTGGTTTCAATAACTTAATGCAGGGTGCATGGGATTTTGAATTTATATATAGACTCTTGAATAATGGATACAAGGTACAAAATCTTAGAGATGTTTTGTACTTTGAGTAAGGGGTTGAGTTTATGAGAACGTTAATTAGTATAATAATGCCTGTGTATAATTGTGAAGAATTCATAGAAGAAAGCATTAGAAGTATTTATGAACAGACATATACAAACTGGGAATTAATAATTGTAAATGATGCTTCAGAGGATAGCACAGTAGAAAAAATATCTCAAATACAAGATGAAAGGATTCATGTAATTAACTTAAGAGAGCACCAAGGAATTACGTCAGCCTTTGCAGAAGGCTATAAATTTGCAAAAGGAGATTTTATCATAAGACATGATGGAGATGACATAAGTTTACCTACTCGTTTGGAAATTCAACAGAGTTATTTACAAAATAATCCGAAGATTGGGATGGTCTCATGTCTTATATCTTGTTTTACCAGAGATCAATCCTTACGTAAAGATTGTATTTTTATTGAGAGAATTCAAAACCATTATAAAGGTAATGGAGAAATTGAAAAAGCAATTATAGCAGGTTTTTTACCAGTGATATTTCCAACTTTAATGATTCGTAAAGAACTTATGGATAAGGTGATTTATGATACTAAAACTCCTCTTTTTGATGATCAAACAGAATTATTATTAGAGCTTATAAAATTAAGTCCTGTAGAAAAGGTAAATACTATTCTTTATTCCTATAGAAGGCACAAAGACGCTTATCATGTTGTGAATCAAAAGGAATATGTTAAATATACATGTAAACTACTTAAAGATCCTTCTGTTAGGAATTGTTTTCAATTTAAGGAGTTTTATAAGGATTTGAATTTTGATGTACGAAGAGAAATTCAAATGAATGAAAACAGTAAACTAAGGGTATTAATGCTTATAGATGCATTGAATGTTGGAGGAACAGAAACTCATGTTCTTAATATTACTAAAAAATTGATGAATATGGGGATTTATGTGGTGGTAGCAACTTCTGGTGGTCCTATGGAAGTAATAATGAAGTCCTATGGAATAAAAGTTATTAAAATTCCTATTGATGGTGATTATATATCCAACAAGAAAAAATTTGGAAGGGTAAAAATACTAAAAACTATTATTGATAAGGAAAAAATAAATGTTATTCACTGCCATTTATTTGCAAGTATGCAGCTTGCCAGTGAACTTTATAGAATGTATAAGATACCATATGTAGTTACTATTCATGGATTATTTTATCCTGGTAATATTTTTTATTCTACCTGTATTCAAGCCTCAAAGGTAATTGCAGTAAGTAAGCCTGTTGGAGAAATGCTGTATAATAAACTTGGAGACAAAGTTGGAGATAAAATTGTTATAATTCCAAATGGAATTAGTAGAGATTTAGTTGATAATTCTCATAGAGATATAGATATACGAAAGGAACTTGATATACCTAAAAGTGCAGGGATATTATGCTATTGCAGCAGATTAGATTGGAACAAGACCAATGTAGCCCGTGTATTATTGTTTAGTTTCTCACAGCTTTTAGAAGAATATTCTAACCTACACGTCATTATTGTAGGGGACGGTCCTGGAAGAGAAAGCTTAGAAAAAGAAGCACAGGTAATCAATGAAATGTCGAAAAAAGATGTTGTCCATATGGTAGGAGCAAAAGTGGATGTAATACCATATTATCTCCAAAGCAGTATTATAATTGGAACAGCCAGAGTTGCATTAGAAGGGATGATGTGTGGAAAACCTGTAATTGCTATAGGTAATCAAGGATATACTGGAATTGTAACTGAAAGCACAAAAGACCTTCAATTGGATATGTATTTTGGTGATCATGACGCTGTTGAAAAGCCAAATGTTACAAATTTAGTAAAAGATATTAGGTATCTTTTAAGAAAAAAGGGAAGAGTCGAAAAAATAGGTAAATGGGGAAGAAGTTGGTGTGAAAAAATGTTTGATATCGATAATTGTGTAAAAGAAATTGTGAAAATCTATATAAATGCTTTAAATAAATAATTAAGTTAATTACAGAATATATTAAAGCTCGGATAAGGCCGAGCTTTTTTTAGTTGTAAACTTAGTCTAACTCTTTGTTAACTGATAACTCTTTAATAGTGGTTGAAAGATCATCATATCGAAAGCAGGTAACTATATGATCATTTATCAAACCTGTTGCCTGAAGGTAAGAATAAATTATAGTAGAACCTACAAATTTAAAGCCTCTCTTTTTCAAATCCTTGCTGATTTCATCAGATAAATTAGAGGTAGCAGGAACTTCGGAAATATCCTTCCATTTGTTCACTAAAGGTTTATAATTTACAAATTTCCATATGTAATTGTCGAAACTTCCAAATTCCCTTTGTATATTTAAAAACATTTTAGCATTATTTATGGAGGCCTCTATTTTTCTTCTATTTCGTATTATTCCAGCATTTCTAAGTAACTCGCTTATTTTTTCTTCTGAGTATGCTGCAACTTTTATAGGATCAAAATCATCATAAGCACTTTTATAATTACTTCGCTTTTTCAGTACTGTTATCCAGCTTAGTCCAGCTTGGGCGGATTCTAATACAAGAAATTCAAAATGCTTAAGGTCATTATGGATAGGAGTACCCCATTCTTCATCATGATATTTAACATAGATAGGATCAGTTCCACACCAAGGACATCTTTCCACGGCTATACCACCTCTCATAATTTTATTATTTTTGGTCTATATTAGTAAATAAGAAAAATTTACATTTTTTATATTTTATACCAAAATATTACTAACTTCTTTAAGAACCATATCGCCTATGGGGTGACCGAATTTGTCGTTAATATTTTTAAAGTGATCAATATCCATTATCACAAGGACAGCGTCTACTTTAAATTGATTTGCTGTTTCCATTTTTTGTTTTGCAAGAATTTCAAAACTTCTTCTATTTAAAAGATCAGTCAATGGGTCGTGATTTGACATATAATTTAACTTTTGGTTAGCTTCCTTTAATAAAATATTCTTATAAATTTGATCAAACTGACTATTATAAATAAATTTTGATATAACAATAGTTGCAATAAAGAAAATAGTGCCGTTTATTATGTTACAATTCAATAGTGCTGGTTTTTTTTGAAAAACTATTAAGCCTTCAATAAATGTTGAGAATGGAACAAGATATACTAGTAAATTCACTGGAAACCTTATTAGTATAACAGCACCAAATATAAGCATGTTGGCTATAAATACACTGCTGGTATGTCCTATTTTAATCTGATCCAATCCATTGATTATACTTATCAAAATTAATATAATCATAGTTAATGCAGGAATAATAATTTTATGGATTTTTTTTAGTTCACCGTTGTCGCTTTTAACAAAAGTCTTTATTAATATAATTCCTACAGAAGATACTAGCAAAAGAAGCAAATGTAAAATGAAGTACCTTTTATCAGTCCAAGTTATATATATACCACTATTTCTTAAGTTGGGGATGTCAACACATACTATAAATAAAATTTCAATTATCAGCAGTATGATAAGAAATAGTTTCATTCTTTTGAAATTAATATTTTCTATATCATACAGAATAGTAGCTTCCTGTTTTTTTGTAAGAAAACCACTTGTTTTGTTGAAAAAAAGTGACTGAATCAATCGATTTATCATAAAAGTTCCCCTAATATAATACTAAGATTTTTTATTTAATATTATTATATTAAAATTTAATTATTTTATCAATGAATACATTGGTTGGATGGTGATGTTAAAAAATTTTATTAATCAGATGAAAATATCCACGAAAATATATTATCCAAAATTTTCTTGACAAATCAAAAATTCTAAATTATTATTTACTTAATAATAATTAAACTGATGAATAAGAGTAGTATTCTAGAATAATATGTTTTCAGAGAGTCGTGGTTGGTGGAATGCGATAACATCTATCTAGTTGAATGGACTTATGAAGGCAGTCTGAAAGGATTTTTTCTGAGTAGGCACTGACGGGAACTCGACCCGTTATAAATAGAGCGTATATTATTATGTATATGAAATGAGTGGGTAATTTTTTACCAATTTGGGTGGTATCGCAGGACTATAGGCTCTTGTCCCTTTTATTAGGGGCAAGGGCTTTTTTTATATATTTTTTTACTAAATTTGAAAACAATTAAAAGGGGGCTTAAAAATGAAAAAGTTTATGGCATTTGTTTTAACTCTAATGCTGATGTTATCCTTTGCCGCATGTGGTAATTCAACTGCGACAAACAATGGTGGGGATGATAAAGCAAAAAATGCAACAAAAAAGGTATCAATTCTTACTCCATATCTTAGCTCAGTAACAACTAATCAAATGGTTGAATCACTAAAAGCAGGTTTAGAAGCTAATAAAATTGCTGTTACTGTTGTTGATACAAAAGGTGACTTTGCTCAACTGGCAAGCCGTATTGAAGATGTTGTTTCTTCAAAAGCTGATGCTATGATACTTGTAAGTACTGATCCAAATCAAGTTAAGACACAGCTGCAAGGAGCCTTTGATGCAAAAATACCTGTATTTGGATGTGACAGTGGCTACATAGATGGAATGATGGTTAATGCAACTAGTGACAATTATGCTATGGGTGAGATGATGGCAAAATATCTTTTTGAAGATTTGATGGGTAAAAAAGGTACTGTTATTGCACTTACTCACCGTCCACACCCTGGTGTAGCAAAAAGATGTGAGGCATTTGATAAACTTATAAAGAATTATCCTGATATTAAGCTTATTACAGAGCAGCATATAGCAGTTCCGGGACCTATTGAAAATTCAAGAAAAGTAATGGAAAATTTAATGCTTTCAAACTCAGGAAAGGGGTCAATCACTGCAGTATGGGCTGCATGGGATGAGCCTGCTATAGGAGCAGCACAGGCACTTAAGGATGCTGGAAGAACAGAAGTTATAGTTACAGGTGTTGATGGTAATAGTCAGGCAGTTGAAATGATAAATCAAGGTACAAATTTAAAGGCTACAGCTGCTCAGAATTTTAATGGTATGACTAAAATTGTAGTAGACGATATGGTAAAGATGTTTGCAGGAGAGCAAATTACAAAAGGAGAAAAATATGCACCTGCAACTCTAATAAAGGCTAGTAAATAAAGTGAATCAGAAAAGAATTTTCACCGAGGAGTGATATTTTATGCTATTACAAACAAAACAATTGTGCAAGCAATTTGGAGGCGTGTATGCTCTTAAGAATATCAATTTTGAGATAGCTGAAGGAGAAATACATGGACTTGTAGGCGAGAATGGCGCAGGTAAATCCACATTAATAAAAATACTGACTGGTGTATATAGCTTGGATAGCGGTGAAATTTATTGGAATGGGGATACTGCTCAAATATACGATCCCCAGAGAAGTCGCAACATTGGGATTAATGTTATACATCAAGATAGGCATCTTATTCCAGCATTTAATGGTATTGAGAATATTTATTTAGGTCTTAAGTATGAGAAAAAATTAGGATTTATGGTGGATTGGGCTAAAATGAAAAAGAGAGTGGAGGAAGTGATCTTAGATCTGGGAATTGAAATTGATCTGACATTTCCTGCCTCAAAGCTTACCCCTCCGCAGCGTACCCTTCTGGAAATTGTACGTGCAATGATGACAGAATGTAAATTGTTAATACTGGATGAACCCACAGCTTCCCTTACAGATAAAGAAGCAGAAATGCTGTTTGAAACAATAGGCAAATTGCAATCTAGAGGTACAGCTATTTTATATGTTACTCATAGAATGGATGAAATTTTTAGACTTACAAACAGAATTACTGTGTTTAAAAATGGGGAAATGATAAAAACTGTTAATACCACAGATGTGAACAAAGACAAGATTATTTCCATGATGACTGATAACTGGGTAAGTGAAAAGATAGAAGGTTCTGCTAACTTTGGCAGGATAATATTATCTGTAAAAAATATAGCTTCAAAGGACAAGGTTGTAAAAGATGCCAGCTTTGAAGTACACTCAGGGGAGATATTGGGCATTTTTGGATTAGGTGGAAGTGGGAGAACAGAACTACTAGAATGTGTATATGGATATCGTCCTATGACAGCTGGAAGTGTTGTTCTAGAAGGAAAATTAATTGAGAAAGGGTCCCCTTCAAGTTCTATTGAAAATGGCATGGTTCTAATCTGTGAAGATAGAAGAGGAATGGCATTGATCACTTCCTTAAGTGTAAAGCAAAACACGGTACTTTCTAAGATAGATAGTTATGCAAGATTTGGTATAGTTAATGAAACTATGGAGAAAGAAGATACCCTTGAGAAAATCTCCGCACTTAATATTAAAACTGAAGGTCCAGATCAAACTGTACTTCAGCTTTCTGGTGGGAACCAGCAGAAGGTGGTATTTGCAAAGGCGCTGCTTTCCAGTCCAAAAGTTTTTTTATGTGATGAGCCAACACAGGCAGTGGATGTTATGACAAGGCATGAAATTCATAAATTGCTTCGTGAAAAGGCAGATGAAGGAAATGCAGTGGTATTTGTATCTTCTGATTTAAAAGAAATTCTTGAAATATCAGATAGTGTACAGGTTATAGCTAATGGACGTACCAAGGAGCTTCTTAAAAATAATAGTTTGACTGCTGAGCAGGTGCTTTCCTGTTGCTATGAAGACTGATTGGAAGGAGACACTATATTATGAATAAAAATAATAATTTATCTGAACTGCTAAAATCATATGGAACTATATTTGCAGGAATAGTAATTGTAATAACCTTCAGTTTTTTTCGACCAGATGCATTCTTTACATATGGTAATCTCATTAATATTACTAGACAGATTGCACTGCTTGTAATAATAGCTTTAGGTGCAACTTTGGTTATGTCTGTTGATGAATTTGATTTATCCATAGGCGCACTGGCAAGCTTAGGAGGGGTTATTGCTGCAAAAATGGCAGTGGCAGGTATGTCAATAATCCTATGCTTTATTACACCTGTGTTTATATGCTTTATAATAGGTTTAATAAATGGGTGGATTGTAACAAAATTCAAAGTGCTTTCATTTATTACAACTCTAGCAATGAGCACCATTCTTGCAGGATTTACCTTCTGGTTTACTGGAGGAGCAACTATATTTCAAAATATACCTAGAAGTTTTACTATAGTAGGTTCTAAGAATGTGCTCAGAATACCAATACTCTCAATAATAATGATACTTTTAGTATTACTTTTCTGGTTTATTATGCGTCATACAACCTTTGGAAGAAAGCTATATGCTATAGGCGGTAATGTTGCAGCTTCAGAGGTTTCTGGTATCAATGTAAAAAAATACAAAAATCTTGCATTTGCATTATGTGCTGCTCTTTCAGCATTAGCAGGTGTTCTTATGGCATCACGTCTTGGTTCTGCCCATCCAACTGGTGGAGATGGATTGTTCTTACAATCCTATGCCGCTGTATTTATTGGAAGGACAGTGTTTAAAGAGGGAATTCCAAATATTTGGGGAACCTTTGCTGGTGCTGCGATTTTGGGGATTTTAGCCAATGGTTTAACTATTATGCAGGTGCCAACCTTTATGCAGGATCTGTTGACAGGTTGCATAATTATTCTTGCAGTTATAGTTCAAAAAATAGGAAATGGTGATTCAAAGTGAATAAAAGGCAGGTGGAAGCAATGAAGTATATCGCAACATTTGATATCGGTACAACAGCTGTAAAGGGTGTTTTGGTTTCAGTTGAAGGTACAGCAGTTTTCACGAAAAGTATTAATATAGAAACTATATTTGAAGGAGATTTTAAAGAACAGAGTCCATTAGACTGGCACAAAGCCTTTTGTGAGATTTCAAAGGAGTGTTTTGCTCATGGATATAGTCCAGAAGATATTATTGGAATAGTAATGAGCGGACAGATGCAGGACCTGATACCTGTAGACAAAAACGGCATTAATGTTGGTAATGCTGTTCTGTATTCCGATGGAAGAGCTGAGAAGCAAGCTAGGGAGATTGCCGAAATAGTAGGGATTCAAGAAATACTAAAAAGTACAGGAAACAATTTTGATGGCTCTATGCCCTTTGCAAAGCTTTTATGGCTCAAACAGAATCGTTTTAATGATTATCAAAATACATATAAAGTAGTGATAAGCTCTAAAGATTATATTATTTTAAGGCTAACAGGGGAATATGTTACTGATGTGACAACAGGAGCTACAACAGGGCTTATGGATATCCATAAAAAGCGTTGGAATACTGATTGGGTAAGTGCTGTAGGAATGGTCAAGGATAAACTACCTCTTCTACTGCATGCTGAGGAACAGGCCGGAATAGTTACAGAAAAAGCATCTATAGAAACTGGTTATTCTGTTGGTACACCAGTTTATGCAGGCACTGGAGATGCAGGTGCAACTACACTAGCCAGTGGAATAGCTTCTGATGGAGAGTTCAATATAAATATTGGTACAACAGGTTGGGTGGCAAGTGTATCTTCAGATGTACTTCTTAAAGAAGGAGTATTTAATCTTGCAGCAATGCCTAAAAACTTATATATCAATGTAGTACCTTTTTTAAATGCTGGAAATGTGCACAAATGGATTAGCAAAACCTTAGCTAAGGATAGGGAAGAGAATGAAAAGTATGATTATGTTGGTAAGCTTTTGGAGGAAAGTACACCAGGAAGTCATGGACTAATATTTTTGCCATATTTAGTAGGGGAACGTTTCCCTGTTATGGATACAAAGATTAGAGGAGGTTTTGTGGGAATAACCCCTGAGACTACCAAGCAGGACATGGCACGTTCCTGCCTTGAAGGTGTGGCTTTTTCAATTCGTCAGGGAATTGAAAGTATTGGTGGTAAGCCAAATAAAATTTCTTTAATTGGCGGAGGAGCAAAGGTTAAAGTATGGTGTCAAATTTTTGCAGACATACTAGATCATGAAGTGTTGGTGTACAATGACTCAGAGTTTTCGCCATCTATGGCAGTTGCAGCATCTGTAATGGTTGCACAGGGGTTAATAACCGACTACCATAGGTTTACAGATCTCCTGAAACAATCAGAAAACTGCATATCCTATGAGCCAAACTCCTCATCAGTTGAGGTGTTGAATAAAGCGTATGACACTTATTGCAGAATATATCCTGGGTTCAAAAATATTAGATAGATGCTAGAGACAGCCATCTGAGAAGAGAAAAAGCAAATTATCTACTTAACTTAAAAAGACCGCTGACTGTGATTTTTTTGGTGAGCGGTCTTTTATAATAAATTGATAGATACATATGTAAGTTATCTTGTAAGACCAAGCTGATTAATTTTTACTTCCACATTCACAGTAACTCTAAGTGTTTTAAATACTTCATCCCAATTATCTTTTAGCTTATCCCAAGCCTTTGGTGCAAATCTTTGTATATTTGTGCCAAAGTAAAATACATCTGCACCGTATTCCCTCTGAACATAGGATATAGTATCTTCTATTTGCTTTTTTATCTTTTTTTCAGCCGCCTTTTCAAGCTGAGAACAAAATTCTGAATTAAATACATTACGAAGGCCTGGTAAACTTGTTTCACCAATATCTAAATTTGCTTTAATATCAAGTTCCATTTCGACAGAGTCCTCAGTTACTATTGGTTTTTGTTTTGTTTTTATTTTTTTTATTTCCAATGTAAAGGGGGAGTTACTACATTCTGGGAGGTTAACTGAAACTAAGCCACCATTGGCGTAATTAACTATCCATTTAAGGTAGCTAGTTCTAATTTCATCAAGCCAGCCTACCATTTTATTGTCTTTGAAAACTGCACACCCCGCATCTTTGATTTCATATTTATTTGCAACAACTTTAGGAAGTACAAAGTCTCTATGTTCATGTATTGCCTCAGATACTTTCCCCAAATCTGTCTTATGCAGCAGTCTTGATGTTTTGAAATTATTATTTGGCAGTGATTTTAAATATTGTGAAGGAGAATTGTCTATTTTAGGTATTACTCGCAGAAGGTCAGCTGCATGGCCTGGAGTGATAAAAACCTTTGTTCTTCTTCTCATTTCCGTGTCTCTCAAAAACATATCTAGAAGTTTTGATATATCATCTTCTGCCACATCTGAATTTATTACAATAGACTGAAGATGAGAATAGTAAGGTGGATAATTTAATCTGGTAGAATATTGTCTGTTAGCTTCAAAAAAAGTATTTGATATAACAGTTAAAGTCCAATTCCGTGCCTTATCTGCATTTCCTCCTGACTGACCAGAAGGCTTATTTAAGGAGCTGGAGATTATAGGGACATCTATTGTAAAGGCATATAGAGGTCCAGTAGTTTCAAGGGGCATATATTCAAAGGATGCTGTGTTTAAGTTTTTAGTATCAGCTTTATCTATTGCGACTCCAAGAATATATCCTCGTCTTTCTATTTCAATTTTACCCCAGCAACCACTAAGAATGAAAACAGTTATAGAAATAAGTGATAATAAAAATAATCTTCGGAGGATATTATTTTTCATTATTTAGCACGTCCTTTCTTAAAAAATGCAGTTAAAGTAACCATTGGAACATACAAAAAAGCCAAAAGAATTATTCCGTTATTAGCCCATTCCAGCATTTTAAATACTTCCACATTATTTCGAGGCAATAAAGCTATAATAAAAATAAAGGGTAATTGTGCTAATTTTACTAAAGCATCTTTTTTAGTATTAAAAAATGCTTTAGTACTGATAGTTGATATTAAAAAATAAACTATAAATGTAGTGATTGAATTTGGAATCCAAGCTGCCATAAATAAACTTTCAGCTCTTTCAAACACTTCGCTATTCAACTGAATTGCCTTTGATAGGGTAAGTGTTGGAAAAGTCAGATAATTAATTTCTTCAGCTCCAAAAACCATAATACAAAGAGCGACAAATACTGAATAAATGATGGTGGATACTATAATTCCTAAATTAACATATTTTTTTGTAGCCTGGGGGGCTTTAAACATGGGCAGTAAAAAAGCAAATACAAATGCAGCTGCTGCAGGATTCAGTGAACTAATTGAGCCCTTTAAAACAGGCAGAACCCCCTTATACATAGGTGGATATAAATTGTATGGAGTTATAGCTGTAAGAGCTATTATTATTAACAGAAGTATAAACAACAATATTATTGGAAGTAGAATATCAAATACTATACTTATTGTTTCAAAATCCATTAGAATGCAGTAGGTTACTATTGACATAGTAGCTATTAATATTATAATAACAGGAGTTTGATCAAGTAGAAACATACTTACACTTTCAGAAAAAAGCCGAATAGATATCCCATTTATATAAATATTGTAAATTATATTCACTAGGATAAATACTTTTCCTAAAAACCTTCCATAAAGCTTTTCCATAATCTGAGCATAATTTAATTCGGGGTATTGTTTGCAAACCCAAAAGCCTTGTTGAGTATTAAGTAAAATAATTGCTCCTATTATTAAAGGAGAAAGCCAAGCATCATTTTTAGCATATTTAACAGCACTTGAGGGCATGGTTATTAGTTCAATTCCGATCATAGCATTGATAACAATGCTTAACATTCTAATACTTTCCAGTTTTTTATTCATTCAAATCATCCCTTTTATCATTCTTTGCTCTTACGGTATCTTCAGTCTCGAGATACTCTGGCCTTTTGTGAACAATATGCAGCGGAGCAATGATGAAGGTGTCCTTTAGGGTTTCCTTATTATATGGAGAATAGTCTGATAAATATTTTATTCCAAAATTCTCAAGAGAAGCTGCATGAACTAATACTGCAAAAGCCCCAATTACAAAACCAAATAATCCTAAAAAGGTGGCACAAATTATTAAAAATAATCTTATTGCAATAGTGGAAAGGGAAAATGTATAATTTGGCAAGGTATATGATGAAATAGCAGATAAGGCAACTATAACAACTATTATGGGACTTACAATACCTGCCTGAACAACTGATTGACCTATAACTAATGCTCCAACAATACCTACTGTCTGACCTACTGCCTTGGGAAGACGTATAGCAGCTTCCTGTATCAGATACAAAGCTGTTTCCATTATTAGAATTTCCAATGTGACAGTAAAAGGCATACTAACTCTTGTGCCGGTAATCGATAAAGCCAGAGAGGTAGGAAGTAATCCAGGATGATATGTTGTTAGAGCTATATACAATGCAGAAATAGAACAAGCTTCAAAAAAACCTAAGTATCTTATAATTCTAAGTAGGGAAGTTATAATTGATTTCTCGTAGTAATCATCTGGAGTGCTTAAGAACAAATTAAATGTTGTAGGTACAATAAGTACATAAGGTGTTTGATCAACAAGAATTGCTGCTCTACCTTCAAGTATTGCACTTGTTATTCTATCTACTCTTTCAGTAGCAGCCATCTGAGGAAACACAGTCCATTTATGCTTTTGAATAAGAGCCTGAATCTGATTACTTGCAACTATACCATCAATATCAATTTCATTAATCTTATTTCTTATTGCCTGAGGTAAATCTTTATTTATTACTCCTTTTAGGTATACTATGGCTACAGAAGTTTTAGTTCGTTTTCCAATATTTAAAATCTCAATATTTAAATCAGGAGTTTTTATCATTTTTCTTAGCAAAACGATATTAGTATTTAAACTTTCTACAAATGCTTGTTTTCCACCTCTTACTGATTGCTCAGTATCAGGTTTTTCAATATTACGTCCCTTCATATCGTTATTACTTATTATAAATGAGGTACTACACCCATCAAAGAACACAATAGTGTTTCCACATAAAATTTCATATACAAGAACATCAAAGGTGAAGCCTTCTTTAATCTCATTGGAAGTTATAACTTTTTCCTTAACGTAATTAATACTAATATCACTATTTTCAATATCTGAATCTTTAAAAGCTAATATTGGTTTAATAATATTCTCGGTCACAAGCTGTTTATCAATCATTCCATCTACATATACTATTAATATTGGAATATTTTGTTTTGAAAGCGATAACTTTCTTTGGATGATACCACTATTATTATCAAACACAGTTTCTATAACTTTGGCATTGTTATCAACATTATTGAATACTTGTATTCTTTTTAGTTTCTCATATATATAGTTTTCACTGCTAATTTTTGTTTCAATATTAGGATTCTTGCGAAATTTATTAAATATACTCAAGCAGAACATTCCTTTCATTTAAGTTTTAATAATAATTTAGTATAAGCAAAAAATATAAAATTTATTTAGTTAACATTTAACTTTGTGCTTACAATTTGTCCTTTTCAAGTTTAGATGATTTTGGGTTTTTAATGTAATCAATTTGCCAAGCAGGATCCAGGAACTAATGAAGAAGTAAATAAATTTTGCACACTAAATTATGGTGTTACTTTTACTATGTTTGAAAAAATAGATGTAAATGTAGATAACGCTCATACATTATTTAAATATTTAACTAACGAAGCAAAAGGGATTTTTAATAATAAGATAAAGTGGAATTTTACTAAATTTTTAATTGATTCTGAAGGAAATATAATCAAGAGATATGCACCAACAGTAGTGCTTTCAAAGATAAAAGAGGATATTAAAAATTTGGTTAATGTATAATAATTGCTTATAACAAACATGATGAAGCTGAAACTAACTTCATCTCTACAATTGCATCAAAAGTGTATTATATACCTATGTATAAGGACATAATAGAAGTGGATAAGTCTATAGAAATCATAAATGATATACCAGCGAAAATCTCAGGTGAAACTTTTGTAAAAAAACTAATACTTTAGCAGCCTTATCTGCAGTAGCTTATTTAGATCAATTTAAAAAATAGAAAGGCAGAGATTAATATGATATATGATTACAAAGTAAAGGATATTAAAGGTAATGAAATTTCCATGAGTGAATACAGGGGGAAAGTGCTTTTAATAGTTAATACAGCTACAGGCTGTGGGTTTACACCGCAATATGATGGGCTTCAAAAGCTATACGATAAATATAAAGATAGCGGCTTTGAAGTACTGGATTTTCCAAGTAACCAATTTTTTGAGCAGGCCCCTGGAGAGAACGAAGAAATTTCCCAGTTCTGTAAGATAAACTTTGGAACGACTTTCAAAACTTTTGGTAAGATTGATGTTAATGGCGAAAATGCAACTGAATTATATAAGTTCTTAAAGGCAGAATTACCAAAGGCTGAGGAAGATGCTGCATCAGAAGGATTATATCAAAAATTACAAGAATATGGCTTTAGCACAACAGGGGATGACATTAAATGGAATTTTACTAAATTTCTTGTAGATAGAAATGGGAAAGTTGTTGCTAGGTATGCACCAACATATGAGCCGGAAAAATTGGATGAAACCATTAAAGATTTACTTGAAGAAAAATAAAATTAAAGGCTTGGAAAGTTTTTATGTTAATAGCCTGCCTTTGCGAAAGTGTTATTTGTTGTTTAAAAGGCATGGATGTGGTGTAGTAAGTTTAAACTACATCACATCTTTTTATATTGAAAAAGTTCTATTTGAAATCAAATAAATTCCATAGCTTACCATTTTTTCTGAATTTTCGATTAAAACTATAAATTAAATTATATTATTTAAGAGCATAATATAATTAATGTATTTTCAGTAGAATATTATTTTTAGGAGGCAATCTATGAAATCAATTTTTCCAGATACAACAAAAAGAGTACAGATGCACACTAATGAGCGAGTAAACAATAAAATCAAGGAACAGACTTTTGCAAATATTTGCATGTATCAGGATAAGAGTGAAGATGAAATTGTTTATAGAATAAAAGAGTTAGATGCAGAATGGGATATTGAAAGGGTCTTGGAAGCCAACGCAGCTAGCGCTGTAGTTATTAGTACAATATTGGGTTTTACAGTAAATAAAAAGTGGTTTTTGGCAACAGGGGTAGTTGGAGGTTTTTTGCTTCAACATGCACTTCAAGGCTGGTGCCCACCGGTTGAGTTGTTTAGAAGAATGAGAGTAAGAACTAGCTCAGAAATTAATTATGAGAAAGAAGCACTAAAAAATTTCATTTGAAGTAGTAGAGGAGTTTACACAAGTTTGTAGAATAAAGAGAATTAGTAGGAATCTTGTATAGAATATCATATCTATAACTTATAAGTATGAGTATAAATTAAATGGAGGTGGAATTGTGGCAGATAATTTATTTAATATTAGTGATTATCTTAAGAGAATAAAATATGACGGGAAAACAGACATTTCCTACGAAACTCTTTATAATCTACACGTAGCCCATACATTAAACATACCTTTTGAAAATCTGGACGTATATTATAGAAGACCAATATTGCTTGATAGAGAGTCTTTATATAAGAAGATTGTAGAGAACAGAAGAGGGGGATACTGCTTTGAAATGAACGGATTATTCTCTTTTATTCTTAAAGAATTGGGATTTAAGGTAACAGACCTATTGGCAAGAGTGGAAGTAGGTGGAAAGTTTTTTTCTCCTAAAACACACCAGGTACTGATGGTGGAAATCGGCGAGAAAAGATGGTTAGTGGATGTTGGCTTTGGAAGGAATGGTATTATTGCACCTCTATTATTAGAGGAAGGATTAGACCAACAGCAGTTTAACCATACTTACCGACTAATTAAAGATCCAAAATTCGGATATGTATTACAAGAAAAAGTGGACAATAAAAGTATTTATATGTATGCTTTCACGTTGGATCAGTGTTACCCTACAGATTATCTTATGTCCAACCATTTTACCTCTAGCTTTCCTGATTCACTCTTTCTCAAAACCCAATTTTGCACAATGCCAACAAAGGAAGGAAGAGTTGCACTAACCGGAGAGCATTTTAAGATTATTGAAAATGGACGGGTTTCTGAGAAAAAAATATCCAATAATGCTGAGTTTAATGAACTGCTTAAAAAACATTTTTCCATAGATTTAGATTTAATTAAGCTGCAGTTTTGAAGTAAGTGTAAGCTGAGGTGATTAAATTATCACTATTTATAGCAGACTAATAATAAGAAGTTAACAAAAAGCCTGCATTCTAGATTTAAAGAATGCAGGCTTTTTTGCTTTAATAATAAAAACCAGGGAAAAAATGAACTGTCTTTACAAACAAAAATAATATAAAGCAGTTCATTTTTTTATTTAGTTAAGTTTAGTCAACGGTCTTTATTAAGTAGCAGCTTCCCTTAATGAATTTTGCTTCTTTTTTTATCGCCGCTGTAAATAATCCAACTTCTTTTGGATCTGAGAAGCTATTTAAGGCACCATATATACCTGCAATTGAAAGAGAGGTAATTGGAAATACATCTTTATTTCCACGTCTATCTGTTGCTTCAACATACTTGTTATGCCTATCTTTCTCATTAAAAAAATTTAAAATCCCCATATCAAATTTTTTTATTATATTTTCGCATAATTTTTCACATTCTTCAATTGGATTTTCTATTATACCAACAAAATCATCTCCACCTATATGTCCAATAAATCCATTGTAAGGAAAACGTGACTTTATTTCAGAGTGTATTAATTGAGCTGTGTATTTAAGAACTCTGTCACCATTTTCAAATCCATAAGTATCATTATAAATCTTAAAATTATCCAAATCAAAATAAAGAACACTGCACGTACGTTTAGCTTCAATTATATTATTTATGTTGTTTTGTATAACTGTGTTACCTGGTAATTCAGTAAGTGGATTAAGTTGTTTTGCGTAATTACACTCCAATGTAGTAGTATAGCTAAGTAAGGATTTTATAGAAACAATACCATAGTACTTGCTATTATTAGTTATAATAACATAGTCATATATATTTTCTGTTTTTCTAGCCATAGACATTTTCGAGACTTCATTAACTGGTGTACAATAATCTACTATTAAAGGATTACTGTCCATCACTAATGAAATAGGACGTCTTGTAAAAACAGCTACGCCATATTGTGTGGCAAGAGCAGAATCTAGTGAGTGTCTCATGATAAGCCCTACTGGTATATTGTTATTATTTACAATACAGGCTCCTGTAATATCATTATCATCAAAATATTCTTTAATTTCTTTACATTGGGTTGTGGGGCTAAAGGCCTTATCTCGTCTTACAATTTCGCCTATAGTATTGTATTGGTAACTATAACAAATGTTATTTTTTAGTTTATTACACCTTATAATAAAATCCTTAACGGAGTTTGATATATCTAAAAATGTCCCTGCGGGTCGTCCTATAAAGAAGCCTTGTCCAGCATATACACCTAGATTTATTAATGTTTCTAGCTCTTCTTCCGTTTCTATGCCTTCAGCGATAAGTTTCATATTGGTTGATTCTGAAAGCTTAACAAAACATTCTATTAAAGATTGCTTAAAGGAATCCTCATTGATGTTTCTAATTAAATCCATATCAATTTTTATAAAATGAGGCTTTGTTTCATTAAGCATCTTAAGACCCGAATAACCAGAACCAGTATCATCAATGGCAATTTTATAGCCTTGATCTACATAATTGCTCAAGGCTTGCTTAAAGCCTTTATAATCTTCTATACAAGTCTTTTCAGTAATTTCGAATATTATACACTCAGGTGACATATTATGCTGAGCGAGAAATTCCTTTGTAAATCCTTTCTTAAATTTTTCATCCTTAAATATATGGGGATCTACGTTTATAAAGAGATACTTGTTCTTTTCAATATTAGCTGCTTTTTCAATAGCTTTAATTCTGCATAATTGCTCTAGTTCCCAAGTTTTATTATGAACCTGAGCAGCTTTAAATAATTTGTCAGGCGTTTGCAGTGGTGAATCTATAGGGCCTCTGCTCAAAGCTTCATAACCTATAATTTTACCATCAGAAAGTGAAACGATAGGTTGATAGACTGTAGAAATGTTTTTAGTTCTAATTATACTCTTCAATTCTTCCACCTCGGTATAATCTGAAATTTTAACTAATGGATTTATCATACTATAATCTCCTTGTATAATTTTAAATAAATCATTGTGTAAGTAATTCAAATATATATAGAATAAACACGTGAATTTAGCATATCAATATTCCTTTGGCTTGTGACTTATGTACAATGGGGGCAACTTAATTTTACTAATACAAGTATGTTATCAACTTGTTCCATTTTATAGTATAAAAGTAAAACAATAATAATGTAATTGTTAAATTAGTGTTAAATTTGTTAGTCTATTTATTTTTAATATCAAATATATATGAACAATATATTTGATTCCTCGATAGAAAAGGGGGTACTTAATACAATGGATTTTATTCTTGTATTCAAAAAATGTATAAGGTATTGTCGAAGTTTATTAAAAAATTGGATAATGGATACATTTAACATAAACTTAAAGAAGAATAAAAGATTGGTAGATATAATGAATAAATAAGTATAAAATAGGCACTAGCAATGAAAGGTTGGTGTTACATGTGGCAAAATATTTATTTGGGGGGAATTATAATGAGACAGATAAAGTTTAAGATCTTATTATCATTTTTAGTTACATCTTCAATATTTATCATACTTTCTGGAGGTTATAGTGTAGCAAATCTTGTACAATTGAATAAAACTGAAACTAAGGTCATAGAAAAATTATTATTTGATAATTATAATAAAATGATTAAAAGTGAAGTTGAAACAGCTATCTGTGTATTAAATACATACTATGATAACTATAAAGAGGGTAAGATGACTGAAAAAGAAGCACAGGAGGCTGCAAAAAAGGAAATTAAAAAATTGAGATATGATAAGGATGGATACTTTTGGATTGATGACATAACTGGAGTACTTATTGCACATCCAATGGTTCCTGAACAGGAAGGAACAAATAGAAATAATATTAAAGATGCAAAAGGAATTCAATTAATAAAAGAGATTATAAATGCTGCAAAAGATAATAAAAACTCCGGATACACAAGTTTTATGTGGCAAAAACCACAGGATGTTGGTAGTGACAAATCAAGTCCTAAAATAGCTTATTCTCAGCTGTTTAAACCATGGAACTGGGTAGTAAGTACTGGAAATTACGTGGATAATATAAATTTAATAGTTGAAAATAAGCGTTTGGAGCTTAACAACAATCTGAAAAGAGATATTATGATTACTACAATTTTTGTAGTTCTTTCGTTATTTGTAATTGTAATCGTTAGTTTAATTATAAGCAAAAAAATATCTGAGCCTATTGTTAAGTTGGCAAAAGCTTTTGAGAAGGATGACAATGGCCAGATTAGTATAAAGGAGATAAAATTAAATTCTAAGGATGAAATTGGCTTGCTTACTAATACCTTAAATGAAATGGTGTTACAAGTTAATAGTTTCATAAATGGGGTTGTTAAAGAAGCCAATACTGTTGCTGATTCTGCCAATACTGTTGAAGTTAACACCTCTTTATTAAATAAACAAATAGATGAAGTATCCTTGATAACTCAGGAGGTATCAGCTAATATGGAAGAAACAGCAGCATCAACTGAAGAGATGAATGCTTCTGTATCAGAAATAATGGCAGCCGTTGACTCCATTTCAGCAAAAGCTCAAAAAGGAGTAACGTATGTTAAAGAAATAGGTAGTAGAGCAAGCAGTATAAAATATAATCTTAATTCCACCCTTGAAAGCGGCACACTAATGTTAGATGGGACAAAAGAAAAGGTAAATTGTGCTTTAGAGGAAGCTAAATCTGTAATGCAAATCAAGGAGTTAGCAGATGCAATTTTGCAAATTACAAGGCAGACTAATTTGCTAGCTTTGAATGCAGCAATTGAAGCTTCACGAGCTGGAGAGGCAGGGAGAGGATTTGCTATTGTTGCTGAGGAGATTAAAAAACTAGCAGAGGACTCAAAAAATACTGCAAGTAAGATTCAGAGTATTATTAAAATAGTTATAAGTTCCGTAGATAACCTATCAGGAAGTTCAACTGAACTTTTAAGTTTTATAGATACAAATATAAAAAATGATTATCAACTTATGTTAAAAGCTTCTGACGATTATAATAATGATGCAAAACACCTAGATACATTAGTTTCCGAATTTAGTACTACAGCAGAAGAACTACAAAGCTCTATACATAATATGATGAAAGCAATAGATGAAATTACCTTAGCTACAAATGAAGGGGCATCAAGTACAACTAATACAGCAGAAAGAGTGATATTTATAACTGAAGAATTACAGGAACTTCTATCACAGGTAACTAAATCAAAGGAGTGTTCTCAGAATCTTAAAAGTTTGGTGTTAAAATTTAAATTATAAGTTCATTTAAAATCCAATATTAAAGGGAATGTCTAAAATTTTATAGATTTTACAATATATAATATTTATTTCAAAATATTTAATACTATACCGTTGTATATAAAATCTGTTATCAGACAATCCCTTTAATACATTTTTTAAAATATTCTATTATTCTATAGAATGGGCTAGTCTGGGCTTAAAGCCATTTTCAATCCAATATTCTTTATTATATTGTAACTGTGCTTGCTCCTCATAATTATTTTTCATTGCAATGTTGTAAAAAATTTTCTGACTGTCTATGTTTTCTTTTCCTCTTCGATTAATTCTAGTATAAGTTCCATCAGTGTTTAATATCCTAGTCTTTACTGTATCTGATAAAGAAATATCTAAAATCTCTTTTATCTTAAACAGAGCAGCTTTGTCTTCAACTGGGAACAACAGCTCTACTCTTCTATCTAAATTTCTATTCATCCAATCTGCACTGGACAAATAGATTGTTTCATTTCCATCGTTATAAAAATAATAAATACGGCTGTGCTCCAAAAGTCTTCCTACAATACTTCTTACAGATATATTTTCACTTATTCCTGGAATACCTGGTCTTAGACAACAAACTCCCCGTACAATCAAATCGATATTTACTCCAGCACTTGATGCTTTGTATAAAGCCTCAATAATTTCTGTATCTACTAAAGAATTCATTTTAGCAACAATTTTAGCAGCCTTTCCCATATTTGCATTTTTTGTCTCTTGAGATATCATGTAAAGAAAACGCTCTCTCAAATTTAAAGGTGCTAAGCTCAATTTATACAAATCAGTTGGATGAGAGTGGCCTGATAACATATTGAATATAGCAGAAGCATCTGATCCTAGATAGGGGTTTGTAGTAAGTAAGCCCAAGTCTGTATATAATTTAGCGGTGACATCATTATAATTACCTGTACCTAAATGAACATAGCGCTTAATTCCAGTTTGTTCCCTGCGAACAACAAGTAATATCTTACAGTGGGTTTTAAGGCCAATTAGGCCATAAATCACATGACATCCGGACTCTTCTAAGCGCTTTGCCCAAAGAATATTATTTTCCTCATCAAACCTTGCTTTTAATTCAACTAAAACTGTAACTTGTTTACCTTGCTCTGCCGCTTTAATTAAAGCTTTTATGATAGGAGAGTTTCCACTTACACGATATAAGGTCTGTTTTATTGCTAAAACATTTGGATCTACAGCTGCTTGTTTTACTAAATCAATAATTGGATCAAAGGATTCATAAGGATGGTGTAGTAGAATATCCTTTTGTGAAATTGCTTCAAATATATTCTTTGCTTTTAAAAATTCATATGGAAGCTGGGGCTTCATAGGAGTATATTCTAGATTTTTATATCCTATTTTTTTTATAAGTTTCATTAAAAAGGTTAAATCAATAGGACCATTAATTTCATACTCTTGATCTTTTGAAATTTCTAGTTCTTCTTCAAGGATATTAAGTAACCTTTCGTCAATACCACTTTCAAATTCAAGTCGTACTGCATTTCCCCATTTACGCTGTTTAAGTGATTCTTCGATTGCTTCCAATAAATCTTCTGCTCCTTCTTCATCTAAAGTTAAATCAGCATTGCGTGTAATACGATAGCAGCTTGAAGCTACGATTTTGTGACTAGTAAACAGTGAATTTAAATTCATTTTAATGATGTCTTCTAAAAACACAAAGGCTTTTCCGTTATCATAAGGAACTTCAATAATTCTTTCCAATACTGAAGGAACCTGGATAGTAGCAAAAGTATATTCATTAGTATCTTTACTTTCTTGCAGCAATAAGCCAATATTTAAGCTGCGGTTTAAAATCAGTGGGAAGGGTCTGCTTTGATCAACCACCATAGGTGTAAGTACGGGATAAATATTCTTTAAATAATATTCTTTAATGTATTGGCATTGTTTTTCATTAAGCTCTTTAGATTTCAAGAAAAGAATATTTTCTTTCTTTAGAGCTATTTTCAAGGAACGGTTATAACAATTTAATTGATCATAAACTAGCTTATGAACCCGCATAGAGATCTTGGCCATTTGTTCTATTGGGGTTAATCCAGCAGCATCTGGTTTGTTAAATTTCGCTGCAATCTGATCAGATAAGGAACCTACACGAATCATAAAAAATTCATCTAAGTTAGAACTCACAATGGATTCAAATTTTAACCTTTCGAAAAGGGGATGACTAGTATCCTGAGCCTCTTCTAATACTCTTTGGTTGAACTCTATTAAGCTTAATTCTCTATTTATAAAATTTTCAGGTGAATGATAAATACTCATTTTTTTCTTCCTTTCTAAGATTATATCAATGGTTTTACTCCTAATACGTCTTCGAAAAAATCTGAATTATTTATAAAGTTCCATTCTTCTAAAATAATATCTTCCTCGGCGCTTAAATTGAAATAAAGTAAATCTTTATCCTCTAACAATTTTAATTCTTTTATTTTTTGCAGGTGGGATATATCCAATGCTTCTGCCAATCTTAAAATAGCGGATAAAATAGAAACGGTCATTTTATCTTTGTCACATAATATATAATAATTTTTGTGAGATTCCTTTGGGATTTCTTTTGAATGATATCTTGCCACACTGGCAGTTAACTGTAGATCTCTATCAGAAAATCCTATAATATTCTGGCTTTGAATAATATTATGGGATTGAACACAGTGGTTAGAAGCATCTACAAAAATTCCTACGTCATGAAGAATAGAGGCTACCTGTAAATAAAGTCTTTCTTTTCCTCCAAGTTTATGGAGTTTTTTAGTTTGGTCAAATATAGATAGAGCAATGTTTTCAACAAAAGCTGCATGCTTTTTATCAATTCTATACTTTTCGCCAATATGCCATATAGAACTAATAATATGATTTATGGATTCTTTTCCCTTATCAATGTCAAGTAACTCCTCCGCTAAGTCATATAAGATAACTTCTCTTAAAGATACCATTGGAACTTGTATATTTTTAGTTTTGGTTATCTTAAGAAAACAATAGAAAATTAGAATTGAAGGTAAAATCAGCTCCGCAGTTTTATAAGAAACACCATATGCAAATGTTATTTGATCATTTGTCATGTTTTGAATGTTTTTATACAGTTCTATGAAATCTTCTCTCTCTATAAAGTTTTCCTTTTCCATAAAATCCTCTTGTTTATTTAAATTATTCTTTGTCCTTATAATGTTAAAAATAGTTCTTAGTTCTCCTCCAAGACCTAAAAAATACTGAATATCAAGATTTTTTATGGTAGATTTTATTGAATAAAGTTTGCTTTCTATGAACTGCTCCATTATTGCAGGGAAATCTATTGTTTTTGACTCCAATTCACCTAGGGTTTCTCTAAGGCGCAAAGATCCTATCTTAGCCTGTTCAGTAAATTTTAACTGTCCTTCCTCAAAGATTGATACTTCAACGGCTCCTGATGTAATATTCACAATCAATGCTCGGTTTAAGCTACTTAAATTAGAACTGTGGCTAATTGTCTTTAACATAAAAAAACGTTCCTCAGCAGTATTAATACATTCCACATTTAATCCGGTTCTAAGTCTGAGCTGCTCTAAAATATATTGCTTATTTTCAGCTTCTCTAATTCCGCTAGTAGAAATAGCTTTATAAAATTTTACATTATAATCTTTTATCAATTGGGTAAAGTTTTTTAAATAATTACAGGTTTCATGCATAGTTTTCACAGAAATTTTCCTTGATGCAAAGGTATCTTTGCCTATATTTGTAGGTTTTATTACATTTTCAAGAATTCTTATGTTTTTATCCGTACTAATCTCTGCTATACTCATTCTTAAATAATTAGATCCTACATCAATGGCAGCAATAGTTTCTCCTATTTTAATTTTTGTCATAAAACTTCCCTTTCCTTCAAATGTAGATTTTTCATATTATGTCACATATGTCTTTCTTATGATAATTTTAATATATAACTAATTTAATTATAGTATATTTTAAATTTTTATGTTGTAGGTTCTGTATATTTAAAATATAGTTAACGGAGGGTTAACCTAATATTAACATAGTATTATGGTGTATTAGCTTAACTAAATTGTTGCAAATATCTTAAACATTCAATAAAATTAAAGATAAGTTTATTGATATTTTATGTTTGTTATTATGAAATATTATAGAAAGTGGATATGTACTTAAAAGCAATTAAGGTATTTTAGGATAACAAAGGAAAGGAGTAGAAAATGAAACGAATAGCAATTATTGATATAGGGTCAAACTCAATACGATTGGTATTGGTACAGATTAATAAAAGTGATAGTTTTAGTGTAATAGATGAGGTAAAGGAAACTGTACGTCTTGGAAAAGATATGACTATTTATGGAGGATTAAATCCTTCAAGGATTGAAAAAGCTATAAAAACATTATCATTTTTTAAATGTTTATGTGAAGCTCAAGGTGTAACAGAAATTATAGCAGTAGCAACAGAAGCAGTCCGTAAGGCATCCAATCAAGTAGAGTTCATAAATAGGGTTAAATCAGAATTAGATATAGAAATTCGAGTATTGCCAGGTACATCAGAAGCTTACTACGACTACTTTGGCAATATAAATAGTATGGATATTTTAAACGCACTTTTAATAGACATTGGTGGTAGTAGTACAGAACTTATTTGGGTTGAAGATAGGACTTTGAAAGCTTCTATTAGTCTACCTTTTGGTGCAATAAATTTGACAGAAAAATTCTCCTTACATAAAGTTATGGATGAAGAAACAGAGAAAGATTTAAAAGACTACATACTTTCTTCTTATAAAGAGATACCATGGTTAAAAGAAGTAAAAAATGTTCCTTTAGTTGGCATAGGTGGTACAATCAGAAATATAGCAAAGATAAGTCGAAAAAAGAATAGATATCCTATACATAATCTCCATAATTATCAAACTACTGCAGAAGAAGTAGTAGAAATATATAATATGGCAAAGATAAAAGATCAGGGCGAACGGAAAAAGATAAAAGGATTGTCAAAGGAAAGGGCAGATATATTTTTAGGTGCAGCTGGTGCCGTAGTTACTTTGTTTGAGTTTCTAGGTTTAAAAGAACTGTATGTAAGTGGATGTGGACTTAGAGAAGGGATTATTTATGAATATATTTTGCAAAGCAATCTGCCACTAGAGGATGTTCTAGGTTTTTCAATAAATAATCATATATTAAACCATGAGATGAATCTACATCATGCTCATCAAGTATGGAAACTTACTGAGTGTTTATACAATGATCTTAAGTCAATATTAAATATAGATAAAGATTACTATAAGATTTTAAAAACAGCTACTCTTCTTCATGATTGTGGAATACGTGTAAGCTATTATGATCATCATGCTCATTCTTTTTATATAATTGCAAATTCTAAAATTAATGGCTTATTACATAAGGAACAGCTAATGGCCGCATACGTAGCAGCTCTTCATAGAAAAAATGATTTTAAAGTAGATTTAGAGAAATACGAAAGAATAATAAATGAAAAGGATATAGAAGTTATTGAAAAGCTGGCAATACTAGTACGAATTTGTGAGAACTTAGACAGTGGTGTAAATAGTAATATAAGTAGTATATCCTGTGTTATAGAATCAGATACTGTAATTATAAGTGTTAAATCTAAAACAGACCCTATTTTAGAAATAAGTCAGGCTCTAGATTGTGCTGCGTCCTTTGAAAAAATCTTTGGTAAAAAGTTAATTATTCAATCAAGTGCTTCCTAGCTTAAAATGGAATTAACTTGTATGGAGTCTTACATATTTCTCCTGATGGTTTCATATAATATGAATAATTTATTATAAAAGGAGAAAGATATGTTAAATGTCCACAGCTATTTAAGTGAAAATGAAGTGCTTAAAATTATAGAAAAATATAATGTTCATAATATTTTACTCCATGAAAAAAAGGTAGCATCTTATGCTGTTGAGTTGTTTGATTTTATAAACCAAGATTACAAATTTTCAACGGAGGATAGAGATTTTTTAAAGTATAGTGCACTGCTCCACGATATAGGATATTTTATCCATAAGGAGAAGCACCATAAGCATACAAAGTATATTATATTAAAAGAACCTATCTTAAATAAGCTTCCTGCTGAAACTCGCGTTCTTCTTGCAGCAGCAGCAAGTAGTCATGGAAAGTCTATTGATAAATCCATAGAACTTTGCTCAAATGAATTAAAGGTTAAATTACTAAAATTAATAGCTTTATTAAGAATGGCAGATGCTTTAGATCACACACATAATCTTAATGTTTCTTTAGAAGGAATTAAAGTGAAAAATGAAACTTTTAAAATTAAAATTTCAGGCCAAGGTTCCCAATATGTATTGAAAAAGTTGAAGAAAAAATCTGATTTGTTTTCTAAAGTATATGGAATGCCGGTATCAGTAAAATGTTCTTGATTAGATATCAAGGCTTCATATGCTGCATCATGTATAGCAAATAGATATTCAAAGTAAAAGAATATATAATGGTTTACCCTTTTAATTATATAGAAAATAAGCATTAGTACAGATACTAGTGCTTATTTTATTTTTTGAAAGAAGTGAGATATACTAAATATCTATATAAGCTAAAAGTTCATAACCTGTTGGCGTAACAATAGTGAATTTTAATATGTAATTTACAATCATATAACAGGAATTCAATATATTACAGTTATTATATAAATGAAGAGTAGGATATCCAAATGAAGGAGGTCAAAAATGAATTATTTATATGATTATCACATTCATACTACCTATTCAATTGATGGCAAAAATACTATTCTTGAAGTGTGTAAAAGTGCAGTAGAAAAAGGATTAAAGGAAATTGCTATAACAGATCATTTTGAACCGAAAAATAGGAGTGGAATTGAGTCAACCTCATTTGTTTTTAGACTAAAGCCAATCAGTAGTTAAATCAATACCTTATGATTATGTAATTGGTTCTGCTCACAAGCTTCCTGAAGGTACTGATTTTAGTGAAATTAATTATAGTAGAGTATGTTTAGAAGAGGTTTGTGAGATTTATCTTAATCAAGTAAAGAAACTTGTAAGCCAGGCTGATTTTGATTGAGTGGGTTATATTGATTTAATTAAGAGATATAGTATAGATCAGTATAGAACAAGAGTAACCTTGATGACTCAGCAGGAATTGATGAAGGAAGTTTTTAAAATTCTTATTTCAAAGGGTAAGGGCATTGAAATTAATACATCCGAATTAAGACAAGCACCAAAAGAAACAATGCCAGGAATAGATGTATTAAAGCTTTATCGTGAACTTGGTGGAGATGTGTTAACTATAGGCTCAGATGCACATTATGCTCAGGATGTATCTAAAGGTTTAGACATAGCTATAGAAAGTGCAAAACAAGCAGGATTTAAATATTTAACATTATTTAATAATAGGATACCTGAGTATATTAGGATAGATCATAACAATGATTTCTATTATATTAGTAATAAAAAAATTATATAGAATTCCTATAAAGCTTCTTATTGCAAGGAAGTTTTATACTGAATTGAGTAAATCTGCCTTTTGGCGGTTTTTTTGAGCTTTTTTATCTGAGAAAACCACCTACTGGTGGATGATTCTTTCTATATTCAAAAATATTGAAAGAAGTAAGGAAAAGTATTTTATTGAGGTAAGCGGTTAATAACTAATCACATTGACAGTTATTAGCCGCTTATTTTCAATCTTTTTTCTAATTACACTAGGTGATAAGTTATTTCACGCTTAAGTATAAAGTTAACGTAGATTACATAAGTTTAACATTAATTAACTTGGTTTGATAAATGTGGTGTTATACAATATAAACATGATTATACTCTATAGCATCACATTTATTAATTTATGGACTATCCGTAAATTAATAGTTAGTTGTTTAGGTAAATGATTAAAACTTAATAGTTAGTAGTTGTAAATAGCAAATCCACTGAAAGGTGGAGACGCAAAGCCATGAGTCTAAAGCAAATTTTTTTGTCATGATAGTCAGGTTGCCAAGTATTTTTCTAGTTTAATAATTTAATTTGTTAAACTAAGTTTATTAATGGTGGGCAGCGTCTATACTTCCTACCATTTTTGATTTAAATTAAGTTAGAAGAGGTGGAATATTAATGAAAAAGGTACTTATAGTTGATGATGCAGCTTTTATGAGATTAACTTTAAAAACAATTCTTGAGAAAAATGGATTTGAAGTGATTGGAGAAGCTGAAAATGGGGCAGTAGGTATAGAAAAGTATAAGGAGTTAAAACCAGATCTTGTAACTATGGATATTACCATGCCTGAAATGGATGGGATAGAGGCTTTAAAAGAAATAAAGAACATAGATCCAAAATCTAAGGTAATTATGATTTCAGCAGTAGGTCAAGAAGCCAATGTACGAAAATCCATAGTACTAGGTGCTAAATCCTTTATAGTTAAGCCTTTTAAAAATGAACATGTAATAAAAACATTAACAAAAATTTTGGCTGTTTAATGAATTAATATACATAAAAAGAGGTGGACCATTTGTCAGAAATTTTTAGCCAAGAACCAATGCTTGATATGTTCATCTTTGAAACTACGCAGCTTATTGAGCAGCTTGAACAAACTGTAATAAAAAGCGAAAAATTAAGCTGCTACACTGAAAGTGCAATCAATGAAATCTTTAGGATTATGCATACTATAAAGGGGTCTTCCGCAATGATGCTTTTTGAAAACATATCATCAATTTCTCATGCTATGGAGGACATGTTTTATTTTATCCGTGAAGAAAGACCTAAAAACATTGATTGCTTAAAACTTACAGACATAGTTTTAGAAGGAATTGACTTTATCAAAATAGAAGTAGATAAAATTATAAGTGGGAAAAAGCCTGAGGGTGATGCTTCTGTGCTTATGACCCAGATAAAAAGCTTTTTATCTGAATTAAAGCAAAATAACCTGCTACCAGAGACTGTAGTGGATGAGTTACAATGTGATGCAATAGATATCCAACACAAATATAATATAAGCAAGACTACGCTAGATTCCTCTAAAAAAAATGCCTATAAAGCAGTGATTTATTTCGAGGAAGACTGTGAAATGGAGGACATACATGCATTTACTGTTATTAATACTATAAAAGACATAGCTAATGAAATTTATTATCTACCAGATGACATTTCTGATTGTGGTGATAATGTTGAGATCATTAGAAAAGAAGGTTTTAAAATATGCTTTAAATCAGATTACAATTTTGATAAAATTCATTCAATTCTGATGCAGACTGTGTTTCTAAGAGATTTGGAATTAAGTCAATTAGAAGCTTATGAAGAGTTTAAGCAATCTAAGCAAATAGAACAAATAATTTTAGATGAACCTTCCCCAGGAAAAACTGAACAAGCCACATCAAATAGGAGTGAAAAAGATACACATCAAATTTCTTCTCATCAGAATATTATTAGCGTTAACGTTTGGAAATTAGACAAGCTTATGGATCTCATTGGTGAATTAGTTATTTCAGAGGCAATGGTAATTGAGAATCCAGATTTAGATGGAGTAACTTTGGACAATTTCCAGAAGGCTTCTAGACAGCTTCAGAAAATCACAAGTGAACTTCAGGATATAGTTATGTCCATAAGGATGGTTCCATTGTCTACCACATTCCAAAAAATGAATAGAATAGTCCGTGATATGTGTAAAAAACTAGATAAAGAAGTTGAATTGAAGATAATGGGAGAAGAAACCGAGGTTGATAAAAATATTATAGACCATATATCCGACCCACTAATGCATATTATTAGAAACTCAATTGATCATGGAATAGAATCTGCTGAAGAGCGAAGATCAGTAGGAAAGTCTAAGGTTGGAACGGTGACTTTAGAGGGAAAAAATGCAGGTGGAGATGTATTAATAATTATTAAAGATAATGGTAGGGGGCTGAATAAAGAAAAAATACTTCAAAGAGCAGGAGAGAATGGACTTGTCAACAGACCGGAAAATAAACTTACGGATAAGGAAATATATTCGTATATATTCTTGCCAGGCTTCTCAACAAAGGAGAAAATAACGGAATTTTCAGGCAGGGGTGTTGGCATGGATGTTGTTACTAAAAACATAGGCACTATTGGAGGAGTTATTTCAGTGGACAGCACACCTGGTGAAGGAACCGTAATAACTCTAAAAATTCCGCTTACTCTAGCTATAATAAATGGCATGACCATTAGAGTTGGTCAATCTAGATATACGGTGCCAATTATAAATATTAAAGAATCATTTAAAGCTAAAGCAAATGATATTATTAGAGATACTGATGGTAACGAAATGATTTTAATTAGAGGGCAGTGCCACCCTATTTTAAGGCTGCATGAATTACATAGTGTAGAAACAGAAATAGTCAATATTCCTGATGGAATAATATTAATGGTTGAAAACGAAGGTAAAAGTATTTGCATATTTGCTGATGAACTTTTAGGTGAAAACCAAGTAGTTGTAAAGGCATTGCCTAACTATTTTAGAAACTTTAAAAAAATAAGAGGGCTAGCCGGTTGTACTTTACTAGGTGATGGAGGGATCAGTTTGATACTAGATATCTCAGATTTAATTAATTATTAAGGAAAAGAAAGGATATGAAATAATGGAGGAAACTTTAGAGTTCCAAGAGGACACACAGAAAGGCAAGTTCTTGACATTCTCATTAGGAGAAGATGATTACGGTATAGAGATTAGATATGTGACAGAAATTATTGGCATACAGCCTATAACTCAGGTTCCTGAGCTTCCAGAGTATGTAAGAGGAATTATCAATTTAAGAGGTAAAATAGTTCCAGTAATGGATGTGAGACTGCGTTTTAAAAAAGAATTAAAAAAATACAATGACAGGACTTGTGTAATAGTAGTTGATATTAAGGATATATCAATTGGTCTTATTGTGGACAGCATTTCAGAAGTCATGTCGATCCCAGAACAGGATATTGTTCCACCACCTGTAGTAAATAAAGGTCTGCAAAATAGATATATAAAAGGAATAGGTAAGGTGGGAAGTGACGTAAAACTTATTCTGGATTGTGAAGAATTGATTGAAGAAGATGAACTTGAAAATTTAAATGAGGTATTATAAGTAAATTGAATTTAGATGAAACTGAATATTGTGGAGGTGTTCTATTTTGAAATGGTTTTATAATTTGAAAATTTCTACAAAAATATTAACTGGATTTATTCTTGCAGCGTTTATTGCAGGTGTAGTAGGATTCATTGGTGTTATAAACATAAGCAACCTTCAATTCCAGTTAAGTCATGCACAACAAAGTGCAGATAACTATAATGCTGCAGCTAATATGGCTATAACAAACATGATTATTATAATACTTGTTGGTATAGTTACAGTCATCGCTCTTGGAATTTTTATATCTAAAATTATAAGTAATCCAATTAATAAAGTGGTTGAAATAGTACACAGAATTGCTGAAGGTGGTATTAACATTGATAATAAGGTACTTACAGAAGATGAAATCGGTGATTTAATGACACATTTGACTTCAGTGACTAGTATTATAAAGGATTTAGTTTTTGAAATAAATATGATTACAAAAGCTGGAGTTGAAGGAAAGCTTCATATCCGTGGAAATGTACAAAATTTTAAGGGAATTTATAAAGAAATTGTTCAGGGGATAAATAATACTCTTGATACCGTCATTGCCCCATTGGATGAGGCTAAAGAAGTATTAGGTAAGATGTCAGTAAATGATCTTACCTTGACAATGACAGGACAATATAATGGAATGCTTAAGGAGTTAGCTGATTCCATTAACATGGTAAATACAAGGTTATTAAGTATACAAGATGCTATGGTTCGTGTTGGTAAGGGTGATACAAGCAGATTGGAGGAACTTAAAAAGATAGAAAAAAGATCTGAAAATGATGAAATAATGCCTTCTATGATTAATATGTTGGAGGAAATTAGGAGACTTATAAATGAAGTTGGTGTTGTAGCAAATGCCTCCATTAATGGACATTTAAGTGTTAGAGGTAATTCAAACAAATTCCGAGGTGGATACAAAGAAATTATTGAAGGCTTCAATAAGACCATTGATGCAGTTGTTAAGCCTATAAGTGAAGCCTCAACTGTATTGAAGGAAATGGCTGAAGGCAACCTTACAGTAAGTATGGAGGGAGAATATAAGGGAGAATATGCTAGAATGAAAGAGGATATTAACTCTACACTTAAGTCATTTAATGAAGTGTTGAATGATATTAATAATGCAGCACAGCAGGTAGCT
Source organism: Clostridium magnum DSM 2767 (assembly GCF_001623875.1). GTDB lineage: Bacteria > Bacillota > Clostridia > Clostridiales > Clostridiaceae > Clostridium_AM > Clostridium_AM magnum. Next base: position 156,062 of record NZ_LWAE01000005.1, read on the forward strand.
TCCGGTGCAAGTGAGGTTTCACATTCAAGCCAAGCGTTATCACGGGGATCTACGGAGCAGGCAAGTTCTATTGAAGACTTACTGCCTCTATAGAGGAAATTGCGGCGCAGACAACACAAAATGCTGAAAATGCAAATGAAGCTAATAAACTTGCATTGACAGCTAAAGATGACGCAGTTCGTGGTGATGAACAAATGAATGAGATGCTAGAGGCTATGGATGATATTAATGAGGCTTCAGGTAATATATCAAAAATTATTAAAGTTATTGATGAAATCGCATTCCAAACCAATATACTTGCATTAAATGCCGCTGTTGAAGCTGCAAGAGCCGGGCAGCATGGTAAGGGCTTTGCAGTAGTTGCAGAAGAAGTGAGAAATCTTGCTGCAAGAAGTGCCAACGCTGCAAAAGAGACAACAGTGCTTATAGAAGGATCAATTAAGAAGGTAGAAGATGGTACAAAAATTGCTAATGAAACAGCAGAGGCCTTAAACGGTATTGTTGAAGCTATTTCAAAAGCCACTACACTTGTTGGTGAAATTGCAGTTGCTTCTAGTGAACAGGCCTCAGGAATTGCACAGGTTAACCAGGGTATTACACAAGTATCGCAGGTTGTTCAAGCTAACTCTACAACCTCTGAAGAAGGTGCAGCAGCAAGTGAAGAGCTATCTAGCCAGGCAGAAATATTGAGAAATATGGTTGGTAAGTTTAAACTTAAAAAAGGAACTTCTTTTATAAACAGTTTTGAGGAGGTAAATCCAGGGGTACTTAAAATGTTGGAAAGTATGGCTGAAAAGAAGAATAGTAAATCAAGTTCAACCAATGATGCATACGAAGAAGTGGCAGTTACAAGGTCACAAATTGCATTGACTGATAAAGAATTTGGAAAGTATTAGTACAATTTAAAAAGGGGGACGATCTGAAAAACTCTCCCATTCTCAAAAGGCAGGTAAGATACATGGTTACAATTACAAAAAAAGAATTCAAAAAACTCTCAGACTACATAAAAACTAATTACGGCATTCATTTGAAAGAAGAAAAACAGACTCTTATAGAGGGGAGACTTCATAATGTACTTATACAGAACAATTTCAATAGTTTCTCCGAATATTATAATTATATTATATCAGATAAAACCGGAAATTCGGTAGTTACCCTGATTAATAAGATTACTACCAACCATACCTTCTTTATGAGGGAAGCTGACCATTTTTATTATTTCCGGGACAAAGTGCTTCCATATATAAAAAATATGAAAAATATGAAAGATTTAAGAATATGGAGCGCAGGTTGTTCTACAGGGGAAGAACCCTACACTCTTGCCATGATTATAGATGAATTCTTCGGTAAAGAGAAAATATATTGGGATGCTAAAGTTTTAGCTACCGATATTTCCAGTAAAGTGCTTGATACTGCAGTAAGAGGAATATACAGCAATGAAGAGATAGCTGCACTTCCATCCACTTGGAAACTTAATTATTTTAAGAAATATGATGATGAAAATAGTGTACTGGTGGATAAGATAAGGAATGAAATTATATATAGAAAATTTAACCTTATGGATGAAGTATTCCCATTTAAACGGAAGTTTCATGTGATATTCTGCAGAAACGTAATGATTTATTTTGACGCTAAAACAAAGACAGAATTGGTTAACAAGTTCTATGACATTACCGAGTCTGGAGGATATTTATTTATCGGTCATTCGGAATCCTTAAATAGAGAAGAAACAAGATACAAATATATTATGCCTGCTGTATACAGGAAAGAATAATCGAGGTGATACTGTGCAGATGGGGAAAAAGATAAGAGTGTTAGTAGTTGATGATAGTATCGTATTCAGAGAAGTGTTATCAATGGGGATTTCCTCTGATCCATACATAGAAGTGGTAGCAAAAGCTGTTGATCCCTTTGACGCAAGAGATAAGATACTGGAGTTTCAGCCTGACGTTATGACATGTGATGTGGAAATGCCTAAAATGAACGGTATAGAGTTTATACGAAGACTTATACCACAATATCCACTGCCTGTAGTTGTTGTTAGTACAATAAGTGAATCGGTGTTTGAAGCTATGAAGGCAGGAGCAGTTGATTTTGTTACAAAGCCTGATGTTAAGTCTGTTAAAAGTGTAGAGACATTTATAAAGGAGCTCATACTCAAAATTAAAATAGCTTCAATGGCTAAAGTGTCCAATACGGAAGTAAATAATATAGCAAAAGGGATCATAGATCATAAAAATAGTAAAGTAAGCAATAAAATAATTGCAATTGGAGCCTCGACAGGAGGAACAGAGGCTATATACAATGTATTAAAATATCTTCCGAGAAGCACTCCAGGCATTGTTATAGTTCAGCATATTCCTCCTGTATTTTCACGTATGTTTGCAGAAAGGCTAAATGATTCAACTTCCCTGAAAGTAAAGGAAGCGCAGACCGGAGACATAGTTGAAATGGGAAGTGTACTAATAGCACCTGGAGATAGACATATGAAGATTAAAAAAATAGGAGATAAATGTAAAGTTGAATGTTTTTCTGGAGAACGGGTAAATGGTCACTGTCCCTCAGTAGATTTACTCTTTGAATCTGTAGCAAAGGAAGTTGGCAGTGAATCAATAGGCGTCATTTTGACAGGCATGGGTTATGACGGTGCTAAAGGGCTTCTTTCCATGAGAAAAAAAGGTGCAAAAACAATAGGTCAGGATGCAAAATCATGTGTGGTATATGGTATGCCGAAGGTAGCATTTGATATAGGGGCAGTTGAGAAGCAAGCATCCCTTGAAAACATATCTCAGTTAATATACTCAATTATATAGATATTTATAATGAAGATATTTTCTTGAACTATTTAAAGTAATTAAAAAAGAGAGGAAGAGTTGTTATGAGCGAAGAAGAAAAGAAATTATATGATGTATTATTCCCTAATGACAATAATCCCTATTACATAAATTATGCATACTTTACAGGTGGAAGTATGAGGTCTTTATCAATATTAAAATCTAAAATTAAAAATAGCTATATAGAACCTATCTTATTAGAAGCTGAAAAAGATGACGGCTCATTCTTTATAAAAGTATTGCAAAAAGACGTGGATATATTTTTAAATATGATTAAACCTTTAAAATATAATGAAAGAAAGATATCAAAGAAGTATATTAGTAAAATTAAGGCTTTATTTGGAGATAACTAATTCTTAAATAAAAATAAAGGATTAATAGATATAATGTATAAAATAAGGAGGTGACAGTAGTTATAGTCTTTTATTTTATTAAAGTATATATTAAAAAGCGTGAATATAATGACTCAGGATTTTAGAATGTATAAAAATGATGAAAAATTAAGGAGAGATGACATTTATGCTAAGAAAACTAAGTGTAAAGGCCAAAATTAGTATAATAACTGGAATATTATTGATACTAACATTTGTAGGAACCTTTTCTGTAGTGCTAGTAAGGCTATATAACAGTAGTATATTTCAAGCAGAGACTCTCGCAAAGGAGGTATCCAGATCATATGCAGCTGAGATTAATGGGCATTTTATAACGCTTGAGACTATAGCTAATACACTAAATAATGGAATAAGCAATCAAATCAGTGCGGATGTTAAAGATAGGAATATTATTATTGAAATGCAAAAAGACGTATTGAATATGTATCCTAACATTTATGGGATAACAGTAGCCTTTGAACCAAATGCTTTTGATGGTAAGGATTCTTTTTATACTGGGGAAGCTGAATATGGTGAGAATGGACTATTTATTCCTTATGTAATAAGAAACGATAACTCTTTTCATATAGAACCGGCATATAATTCCCAAACAGATATGACTTGGTATAATGAACCGAAAAAAACTAAACATACATTTATAACAGAACCAACTGTATATAAAGTGAATGGTAAGGATGTTGCTATGGCATCATTGGTTGTACCTATTTTGGATGAAAATAAAAACTTTATGGGAGTTATTTCTATAGATTATAAACTTGAAACCTTTCAGAAAATCGTTGAGAAAATAAAACCTAAGGGTGGTTTTGTACAACTGCTATCAAAAAATGGAATATACGTTGCAAATGGAGCTAATGATAAATTGATTATGACTGATGCCAAAAAGCAAAGTCAAGATTGGGCTGACATTATTAGTCAAACATCTATGGGCAAGGAAGTTGAAATGTTTGGTAAATCCCTTTCAACAGGTAAAGGTGTTTTAAGAGCAGCACATCCAGTAAATATTAATGGAACGGATATGAATTGGACTTTTTGTAGTGATATTCCAGTAGAAAATATTCTTAAGGACTTTTATACCCAACTAAAACAAATTATATTACTTGCAATTATTGCATTAGTTGTTGTGATTGTCGCAATAGTATTAATAGTTAGCCATATGACTAGAGGACTCAAATATGCTGAAACACAGTTGGATTTATTAGCGCAAGGAGACCTTAGTAAAGAGATTGATGAAAAATATTCTAAGTCTGAGGATGACATTGGAAAAATGATTAATTAAAAATAGAGTTATTGAAATTCAAAACATAACAAAAATTGTAATTGAATCCGTTGATAGTCTTAAGGATAGTTCAAAAGATGTTCTTGAATTTATTGAAAATCAAGTTGTTCCTGATTATGAAAAGCTAGTACATACAGGTGAACAGTATAGCAAAGATGCTTTTATAGTTCAAGAATTAGTTAATGATTTTAGTGAAACCTCAGGAGAATTGCTTGCATCTATATATAATATTGTAAAATCAGTGGAAGAAGTGGCACAGTCAACTAATGAAGGTGCACAGGGAACAACAAATATTGCTGAAAAAACAACAGGTATAGTTGAGTTAAGTGATAATGTAATAAAACAGGCATCACAATCAAAAGTTAGTGCAGAAAAGCTGTTGGAAATGGTTTCTGTGTTTAAAGTATAAATATGGTTGATGAGTTTAAACTTAAAAGGGTAATTATGTTATAAGCAGTTTTTAGTGAACTATATACTTTAGTCTACCATCGATGGAGATATCTGTGAATTTTTTTACAAAGAGTTAATATTGTTATAACCTAAAATGATAATTGAAATGTTATAGTAAATTTGAGGTGATAATATTGGAAGTTCCATTGAGTTTAGAACAATTCAAATTACTTGCACTTCGATACCAACAAGCTAAGAAAAAAGGGAAAAAAGATTTAGATAACTATGTTGCAGACAGATCACTGCGTATAAAGAAACGGTGTGGATATTTCAGACAAACTTAAGACAAATACAAACAAAATCACTAATAAATATGAGGTGTTAATATGAGTGAAAAGCTGGTTAAACTCGTTAGAAAGTTATCTAGTGCTACTAGAGTTCCAGAACAAGATATAGTGAATAGTATTGAAAGAACAATTGATTTAAGAATAGCAACAGAAGAAGAAATAGAGAAAATTATTAATAAAATAATTGATTAGAGAAGATATCTACGCTGAATAGTAGTAATTATCACTGTTTACCAATATTGTATTAAAATTAATAATATATTGAAAAGACCCCCAATGTAATTAACTACACTGAGGGTTTTTTTGTGTATTAGAATACCTATATTTAACACTAGTATAACATTATTTAACATTTCCGTAACTATCTGATAAAAAATAGCTGTTAAAGTAAATAATGTAATACTTACTTCAATATTTATTTTTATGGGGGTTATATAATGGTAAAAAGAAGAAAATGGTTACTAGGAGCATTGGCATTAATTATGTCAACATCTTTATTTTTTACAGGATGTGAAACTTATAAAGTTGCAAGCAAAACAATTCAAGTAAATACCTTCGAAGGAAAGAAGAATCCTAAATATGTTTTCCTATTTATAGGGGATGGAATGGCGCTGCCGCAAATAAACTCTGCGGAAATTTATTTAGCAAATCAAAAGGATAACAAAAGTCCTAGCATTCAAAAGCTTAATTTTACACAGTTCCCTTCACAGGGGATGGCTACTACTTATGCTGCAGATACATTTATAACAGATTCAGCCTCTGCAGGAACGGCAATAGCTACAGGACATAAGACTAATGACGGTGTTATAAATATGGATCCAGCAAAAAAGGAGAAATATACTTCTATGGCGGAATTGGCAAAGAAAAAAGGAATGAAGGTTGGAGTAGTTTCTTCTGTTTCTATTGATCATGCAACACCAGCGGTATTTTATGCACATAATGAATCAAGAAACAATTATTATGATATATCACTGGAGCTTAGCAAAAGTAATTTTGACTATTTTGCTGGTGGCGGTCTAAAACAGCCAACGGGAAAAGATAAAGATAAACCTGATGCATATGCTGAAGCAGAGAAAAATGGATATAAAGTAGTAAAGGACAAGGCTTCCTTTGAAAAACTTGATAGTAAATCAGGAAAGGTTTTTGCTGTAAGTCCAAAACTTGATGCTGATAAAGCACTGCCTTTTGCTATAAATAAAGATAAGGAAACTATTACCCTTGCAGATTTTACTAAAAAGGGTATAGATCTTTTAGAGAATGAAAAAGGATTCTTTATGATGGTGGAAGGCGGAAAGGTTGACTGGGCTGGTCACGCTAATGATGCCGCTTCATCCATTCATGAAACTATAGATTTTGATGGAGCTGTGAAGGAAGCAATAGATTTTTACAACAAACATCCAGATGACACTCTAATAGTTACTACTGCTGACCATGAAACTGGTGGATTTACAATAGGTTTTGCAGGAACAGGTTATAGCACCTTCTTTAAAAGGATAGCAAATCAAAACATATCCTATGATGAGTTTACTAAGAAAGTAGAAGAATATAAAAAAGCTGGACATACACCTGATAACGCTAAACTTGAAGATTTGCTCCCTCTAATTAAAGAACAGTATGGACTAGAGGCTATGGATACAGCAAAGTATAATGAATTATACAAAATAGCTTCTGATGAGAAAAATGCTGGTGCTAAGGAAGCGGAAGAAAAAATAGCCATGGCACTTAGTCCAAAAGACTTAGAGGATTTGATGGCAGCCTTAAAACAAAGTATGCTTGATAAAAAAGATAGAGCAGCAGATGAACAGTCAAAATTATTATATGGAGGCTATGACCCATTAACTATGGCTTTAACACATATAATGGATCACAAAGCTGGTATAGGTTTTACTACTTATTCTCACACTGGTATACCTGTTCCAGTATTTGCAAAAGGCATAGGTGAAGAAATGTTTGAAGGATATTATGACAACACAGATTTATTTGAAAAGCTAACTTCAATAATGGGAGTATCATAAATAGGGTTTCTAGACTGAAAGTTAACTTATCCTGCGAGACATACTACCAATCTTCAGCACGTTAAATATTTCTAATCAGTCTAAAGTTCAGGATTTGTGAAAAATTAAGAACCTTTGATAACTCGCTATGCTCAAACAATCTAAGGTTCTAAATTTTTCAAAAATCCTTCACTAAGACTGATTAAAAATATTTAAATGTGCTTTTAGATTTGGTAGTATATCTCTCCGTATAAGCTAACTTTCCAATCAGAAATCCTATAAACATAATATAATAAGTTTGAGGAAGGTTTATATATGCTGAAAATCGTACGAAAAAGGGAGAATATTTTTATTATAATATTATTAATGATAATACTCATACTTTTTTTCATTCCAACGGATTTTGAACGTAAAAATAATAATAGTCTAAGGGCAAAAGCTGAGGTAATCTCTGTTGATAATTCTCAATTAGAACAAAGAGGTATCGTAAAGACTGGGGTTCAAGCTGTTAAATTGAGAATATTGAATGGAGAGTTTAAGGGGAAGGAATTTACTTCACCAAACAATCTAAGAGGTCAGCTTGAACTTGATAAAATGTTTAGTGCTAAAGATAAAGCTTTTGTTGTAATAGACCATATAGGTAATAGGGTTACTGCTGTAAATATTATAGATCACTATAGACTTAACATTGAACTAATTTTATTTATTGTATTTATAGTACTATTAGTAGTTTTTGCAGGCTGGACAGGTGTAAAATCAGTTTTTTCCTTTATTTTCACAGTACTTATGATATGGAAGGTACTAATACCTTTTTTCCTCAAAGGTTGGAATCCTATTTTTGTTTCACTTATAGTTGTTTCTGTATTAATAGGTGTTACAACTTTCTTGGTTGCTGGCATTAATAAAAAGGCTTTAGTTTCATTTTTGGGTTCTATTTCAGGGATTCTAATTACCTGCATATTTGCTTTAATCTTCGGAAACGCTTTTAAAATTCATGGGGCAGTAGTTTCTTTTTCTGAAACTTTACTTTATTCAGGCTATGCCTATCTTGATCTAACTAAAATATTTATTTCCGGAATTTTTATAGCTTCATCTGGTGCACTGATGGATGTTACAATGGATATTTCTACAGCGGTGTACGAGGTTGTGATAAATAAACCAGATATAACAAGAAAAGAAGCCATAAAAAGTGGTTTTTCAGTTGCTAAGGCTGTAGTTGGTACTATGACAACTACGTTGCTACTTGCCTATTCTGGTGGATATACTGCAATGCTTATGGTATTTATGGCTCAAGGTACTCCAATAATGAATATTTTAAACATGTCATATGTTTCCGCTGAAATACTGCACACTATAGTTGGTAGCTTTGGTCTTGTTTTGGTAGCTCCACTTACTGCGGTATTAGCAGGAGTGTTTTTTACTAATTCTGAATATGTAAATAAGCTTGTAGGAAAAGAAAGTGTTTCATAATTCTTAGGATAACAAAATGTTTGATACGTTGGTAGGAAAGATAGAGATTTTTGACCCAACGTATTTTCTTTTTTAATTAAAGTTAAATTAACAATACTTTAAAATGTTCTTAAAGATAAACATATAAAATGTAGTTAAAGGGGGAGGATGACGTATGAATATATTAAATTATATACGGCATGGCGATACATTTCTACTTAAGAGAATCAACACGTCACTAAAGTGTAAATCTTTAGATATTATTATGACGCTAGCTACTTATTTAGCATCTAACTTCTCATTAATTACATTTTGTCTATTTACTGAATTAAATCCAAATCCTTTTATTCGTTTACTTGGAGTAAAGTGCACAGTTTCACTAATGTTAAGTACCGTTGTTGCTCAAATATTTAAAAGGGCTGTAAACAGAATCAGACCATTTTTAATAGTAAATGACCTCAATATAAAAAAGATTGGAATAGATAAATATTCCTTTCCTTCAGGGCACACAACAGCAGCTTTCAGCATTGCCGTTATGATTTCATTGTTCTATCCCGATGTAATCTTTCTATTAATGCCATTAGCTTCTCTTATTGGTATATCCAGAATTTATTTAGGAGTACATTATCCTTCTGATGTATTTGCAGGCGCAATTTTAGGAACACTATCTTCTTTCTTAGTTTTTTATATAATCTAAATTACAGTAAAGTTCAGACTGGTTTAAAAGTGTATTATTCTTAAAATTTTAGAAGAGGAAAGGTGAATGGAAATGTTTGATTATAGCAAACAAAGATATTTAATTATTAATATGATTTTGATGACAATTTTATTTACAACTACAATTGCTAATGCAGCTTATAATTCTAATTACAACTTAGAACAGCGAAATAATATTTATAGCAGATTTATTACCTTTATTAATTTAGAACAAACTCCTGACCAAATAGCAAGAAACTCTGAAACTGCTATAATTAATTCTATTATAGAACAAAGTAAAGTTAGTAAAAAATAAAATTAAAGGTTGGTGTTAAAAATGAAAAATCTCAATATATGTATTGATATTGACGGAACAATTACAGATCCATATTTTTGGTTAAATATTGCAAATAAATATTTTAATAAAAATGTAACCATTGATAAAGTAACAGAGTATGAAATTGATAAAGTTATGGGAATAACTAGGGAAGAGTATTATAACTTTTATAATAAAAGTAAATTTGAAATGCATAATGACGAAGTAAGGTTGAGAGAAAATGCTAGAGAAATAATAGCAGAGTTAATAAAGACAAACAATATATATTTTGTTACAGCTAGAGATAAAGATTTAAAAATACTTACTTACTCGTACTTAAATAACAATAATATTCCTTATGATGATGTTTTTGTTTTAGGAACACATTATAAGGTAAATACAGCTAAAGAGCTTAAATGTGATATATTTATAGAAGATTGTTATTCAAATGCCCTGCAGTTATCAGAAAATGGCTTTAAGGTATTGCTTATAGATACTAATTATAATAGGAAACCCTTAAATAAAAATATAATTAGAGTTTTTAATTGGAATGAAATATATGAAATAATAAAAGAGATGCCATTATGCAGAAAGGCTATATAATGGCATCTCTTTCTTAATTTTTGATTAAATTTAAACAATAGCTGCTGAAAAAAGTTAAAAGAAATATTAGTTCTTTAAACATTTCAGTAGGTTATAATGTGCAGAAGTATCATTTTTCCCTTCATCAATAAAAATACGATATAATATCCTATCATTAATTAAAGTTTGTACAAATACACCATTTGAAGAAATTGTATATTGCTTATCTTCAAATTCAAATACGCTATTATTAGATTTGATAGTTTCAATCATAATTTTATCAAACACCTTAATTTTCTTTAAAAAATTTTCTTCAGAACTAATTATCATAATAACATCTCCCCTTGTAGTAACTTAGATTTTGTTAATAAACATTTTAGTTGTAAAAATAACAATGAATATTTGAAACCGTTTATATAACTAATATAGCAAAGTAATGTTAAGTTGATGTTAACTATTGTGATTTTATTTAAATTTTTAACTTAATTACCAAAAATATTAGAATAATCAACTAATATCCAGTTAGTTATTATTTTACAAAATGCTAATAGAAACTAAATATAGGCTATACAATGAAATGTTAATGTAAAAATGTAAAATCTATAAATTTATTTTAGGGGAAACACTCCAGTTTAGCTTAGATTAGGACCTTCAATGTCATAGTCAGAAAAAGTGCCCCAATTTTCTACTCTATTAAATTCAGAATTTGTTGATATAAAGTAAACTATTATAGGAGCATAATTTAATTCAGGGTGTGCACTAAAAAATTCTCTATCACCATATCTGATGGCTTCTAAGGCAAGGGGCAGTTCACGTCTGAAAATGTAATTTCGTATAGCTATTGCTCCTGGACCATCCACATGTAAATATACATAATAGAAGTATCGATTCATAGCCTTAAACCATTCACCAAGAACTTCATCTCTCATGGCATTAGTTTTATCATAAGCATATGTTAAGCCTATAGTTAAAAAAAGTTCTGCAGTTATATCAGAATGAGTAAGTGTATAGCGCCTAGGAATAATAGGGTCTGTAGTAGTAACACCATCTCTAAATTCCACTGAAAGTTTTTCAGGGTTAAGTCTGCTCATTTAATCCACTCCTGTATAGTATTCTAATAAAAATATTATATGATAGTTAAAATGATACGGTGACTTCAGCAAAAACTCTTTTAGAGATATAGCTTTAATAGGTGTAAAATCAGGTGGGGTCAAAAGGCTAAATGGAATTTAACGATGAAAGGCCTAGGTCGTAGACAAAACCCCATCTGATTTAAGTTTTACTTCATAGAGCAATAAGCATAATATTATCAGCTGCTAAGGTACAATAATAATTTGGAAAGTTTAGTACATACTTTCTAAATATTTAATTCTTTCGTAGAGTTTTTTATTTACAGGTGTTGGAACGTCATACTTTTTACCTAATTCCAATACCGTCCCTGCAAATAGATCTACCTCACTATAGCGTTTTGCTTCTAGGTCTTGTCGCATTGATGGTTTTCCATTTGGACTTAATTTGTCTAATACCTTCAGCCAATAATCCAGATCTTCCTCCGTCAAATTAATTCCTTCCTCCTCAGACAAAGAGATAACCTCTCGCATGGCTGAAATCATAGTATCTCTTGCTTCGCCTTCAATTTGAATTTCACCATAGTTGCTTTCATATATTGCAACGGTTTGATTTACACCAACGTTTAACATGAACTTACCCCACAGCCTTTTATACATATCAGTTTCAGCCTCAAAAGGTACTTCCGTGCCCTTAAAAAAATCTGCAACAACCGTTACCTTTTCAGTCAGAATGCCAGGTTTACGTTCTCCAAAGCATATCATTCCCATGTGATCATAAGTTAATTTATTCCCAACCTTAACTGCATCCATGCCCTGTGCCACTGAATATAGCATTTTTTCCATACCATAAGTTTGTCCGATTAATTCTTCACTTGTAATCCCATTAAGTAAAGATAAAATAATAGTTTTATCTCCTATATGATTCTTTACAGCTTCAATAGATTCCTTTAAGTTATTAAATTTTACTGCAAAAATAACCAGGTCTGCCGGAGTGCATATATCTTCTGGTGTAACATAATTGAAATTGCAGCGTTCATCGTTGCAATATAAATAGTTATTTTCATATTTTGTTATTCTATTTTTATCTGCAATGATTCTTAAATCTTCCTTAGCCAGTTTCTTAGATAAATGATGCCCAAATAATATTCCCAATGCTCCTAATCCAATAATTGATACAGTTTTTATTTCCAAATTCTTTTCCACTCCCTTTATTATAATAATAAATAATTAAGTTTCATGATGCAGTTGCATAATTGTAATATATTTCTATTATAGCTAGGCTAGTTGGTTAGGTCAAATCTTATATGCTTCATTGATTAATATTTAGCATCTTTTCTTAAAAATAAAGAAATGGTCTTAGAACACTAACTATTATGAGAAATTTATTGTATAATAAAAAAATGGGATTTATAAAGGAAAGGGGAAACAGGAGGTTCAAGAAATAACCAATAGATATTGCATATATTTTTAAAAGTGAAAAATAAGTGTAGAAAAGGGGGAGATTAAATGAGTAACGAAAAAAACGCTGGTTTAATATATGCTGTTGCTGCATATGTATTATGGGGAATCTTGCCTATATACTGGAAGTTGATAAATAGTGTATTTTCAATAGAGATTTTGTCTAATCGTATTGTGTGGGCCTTTGTATTCACGGTTGCAGTTGTTGCAGTAACTAAACAATGGGGAGAGTTGAAACGTATAGCGAAGGATAGGAAACAAATGCTTTATATCTTTATTGCATCAATTCTCATTGCCGTTAACTGGGGATTATATATTTGGGCTGTTAACTCAGATAAGATTGTAGATGCAAGCCTAGGTTATTATATTAATCCATTATTCGCAGTGGCTTTGGGAGTGTTGATTTTCAAGGAAAAGCTCAGTCTTTGGCAAGGAATTGCGCTTTCTATTGCTTCTATTGGTGTCATAATCAAAACCTTACAATATGGTAGAATTCCGTGGATTTCCTTAGGGTTAGCTATTTCCTTTGGATTATATGGTGCAATAAAGAAGTCCGTTAAGGCTAATTCTATAGTTGGACTAACTCTTGAAACAACTATGCTTACCCCTATTGCTCTAGGATACATAGGACTAAGGCATTTTAGCGGAGTGGGTGCTTTTGGGACAGAAGGTGCAGTAGTTATTTTTCTACTTATGGGATCTGGTGTAGTTACAGCTATTCCGCTGCTACTTTTTTCAAGTGGAGCCAAAAGGTTACCTATGTCAGTGCTTGGCTTTACTCAATACATTTCACCAACCATAAGTCTGCTTATTGGAATTTTTGTGTATCATGAAGGATTCACAGTTATGGATATGGTAAGCTTTGGTTTTATATGGGCGGCACTAGCTGTATATTCCTTTTCACAAATGGGGTTTGCTAAAGGCCTAAAGGATGTAGAACAGTGTAGTTGAAGCAAAATCTTAATTCAGATGGGGACTCTTTTACCCCATCTGATTCGAGTTTTACTTCATCCAAGCGCAAAAATAGAGGGTAACAATAAAAAACTAGCAGTTAATTAAGGTTATTAGCTGTTAGTTTTTTACCAATTATATTTTTATATGTAGGTGAAGTCATCCCTGCATATGAATATCCTCTTTGCTATCAGCATATCTTCAACCTCCTTTGAAGGTATAGGCTTGCTAAATAAATACCCTTGTGCTATGTTACACTTTTGTTTTTTTAGAAAATTAAGCTGATCTGGTGTCTCAACACCTTCAGCTACTACATCAAGTTTCATTTTTTTTGCTAACTTTATAATAGTTTTTGCAATTAGTTCCTCATTTGAATTTAATACTATATTATCCAAAAAAGATTTATCTATCTTCAATGTATTTATAGGTAATCTCATTAAATAGTTAAGTGATGAAAAGCCTGTGCCAAAATCGTCCAATGAGGTATTAATATTAAGTCTTTTTAGGTCATTTATTACTTTTATTGTATAATCAAGATTTTTCATTGCAATACTTTCTGTAATTTCTAGTTCCAGACACTTAGGGTTCATCTTCGTTTCTGATATTATTTTTTCTACGATGTCAATAAATTCATTTTGCTCAAACTGTTTTGCTGATATATTAACTGACATACGTTTTGGTGCAATTCTATTGTTCTCCCATATAACAAATTGTTCACAGACTTTTCTTAAAACCCATTCCCCAATTTCTACAATTAATCCTGTTTCTTCTGCCACAGGTATGAATTTAAAAGGAGGAATTAAACCTTGAGTTGGGTGGTTCCACCTAATTAGTGCTTCTAATCCTACTATCTTATTATAATTAATATTTACTTGTGGCTGATAGAATATAATAAATTCATTATTCTTTAATGCACGTCTAAGTCCATTTTCTATGTCTAACTTTTCAAGTATCCGTTGATTCATTTTATCATCGAAAAGAATGAATCTATTTCCAATTTGTTCTTTAGCATTATACATGGCAATATCAGCATTTTTTAATAAAGTATATTCATCTTGTCCATCTTTAGGATAGATTGCCGCACCTATACTTATACTTATATAAAATTCTCTATTATTAACACATACTGGCTTCTTGAACTGTTCAATAACTTCATTACACAAACTTACAACCACACTTTTATCTTCTATATTTTTAATCAGTAATACAAATTCATCGCCGCCAAATCTTGCAGCAGCTACATTATAACTAGCAAATTTAGAAAATAGTCCTCCAATGACCTTTAATAATTCATCTCCATTATTATGACCTAAAGTGTCATTTACATCTTTAAAATTATCTAAATCCATAAAAAGTAAAGCAATTTTGGAATCAGTTAACTTAGCTGATGTTATTGCAGAAGATAGTTGTTGCAAAAGAAGTGATCTATTAGGTAATGATGTAAGTTCATCATAATATGCTATTTTATTTTGCTGCTCTAATTGATCTTGTAGTTGTTGTTGAGCTGATTCTAGTTTGTTGTTTATTGTTTGTAATTCCTTATAACTTTCCGTTAATCTTTTAGTTGTGTTCTTTAACTCTGTTATGTCCATCCCTACTGATACAGCAAGATATGGATTTCCCTTAGCATCACGCATAAGATAGTTTGACCACATTATATCTAAATCTCTTCCATCTTTACAGTATAGTTTACATTCAGTTACTGGTGGGATTTTACCACCTTTCATAACATTAAACATTTCATTTAATCCTGGTATATGATTTTCAGGGAGAATCTTATTTATCCATCCTTTGCCCAAAACTTCTTCTTCCACATATCCAGTCTTTCTTTGACCATAATTATTAAACTTTAATAATATTCCATCTAAGTTCCATATATTAACGAGTAATTCTCCATTATCAATTAAACTAATACAAAATTCAGCACGATTGCATAAAACTTTATTTTCACCATCACAAGTCAAAATATTTTTAGTTGGTTGTATGCCTAAATAAGTTGGGTCTTGTGTTTCACCATCTATATAGTTTCTTTTCTTTAGTTCCATGATTCTCCTCCCATGACCAATACTATATAAATTGTAACATAGAAATCGACATTATTCACTGTTTTATAAAAATTATCGACAATTTTGCAAGTAAGTAAATATGATTATACTGTTATAGAACTATCACATGATAGTTGGGGGTATGAAGGAAAGAAGTATTATGTGGCAGCTACAAGAAAAATAAATATATTTTAAATTTGTACCTTTTTTGTTGAACAATAAAAGGCCATTTCAATCTTTCATAAGTTGAAATGGCTTTTGTAGAAGAAATATCTTGATTTAATGGTGGTAATGATTTACATATGCTATAGTGAGAATGTTTCTGGTTCCGCAGTAAAGGAAGAAATAGTAGCTGTTCCTTTAGTAAAGTATAAAACCGCGAAAATTCCATCATCAACGTTGTACATAGACTTTAGCATTGGAGCAGCCTCAAGTGCAACTTCCTTTACTTCACGTCTATCATCATTTGCAACTTCTCCAGTTATACGAATCCATTGTCCGTTTTTATTCATACTAGAGATTTCAACTTTAGGATTTTCCATCATTTGTTTAAAACAACTTTTAGTATTGTTTGTTACAATGTATAACTTCCCTTCATATTCAAAGACAGCACCAAATGGTCTAACTCTTGGTTGATCACCTTCGTTAGTTGCTAAATAAAAAGTGCCGCTTTCTTGTAAAAACTCTAATGCTTTTTTCATAATTATTGATCCTCCCCTATATGTATGTTAAAATTTAATACATGATAATAATATCATGTACAAGTAGAATAACAAGTACGATTTTTGTATGAGGTAAGTATCTAAATGGATACTAAAAAAGGAGATTTGATGGAGAACAAGGATAGTCTTTTTGGCAAATGCCCATATTTCACAGCACAAAAGGTGTTTTCGGGAAAATGGTCAATTTTAATTATGTATCATCTGAATGAAGGACCACTGCGCTATGGAGAATTACAAAGAAGAATGGATGATATAACACAGGCTACATTAACAAAACAATTAAGAATGCTAGAAGACTTCCGATTGGTTAGCCGACATGTTTATTCGGAAATTCCACCTAAGGTTGAGTATTCACTAACTGACTTAGGTAAGGCATTCAATCCAGTATTAGAAGAGTTTAGAATTTGGGGAGATAAGTATATTGAATCTATTAAAAATAAATAGGCTATAGCAAGAAAATTATTTCATGTAGATGATATAATTATAAATGATATTTGGTAGAAAAAAATTAAATGGCATTATTTTGTGAGGTAAATTATGATGGAACTGTGGGATATTTATGATAAAAACAGAAACTTAACTGGCAGAACAATGGAACGGGGCAGTGAATTTTATAAAGGCGATTTTCACCTTGTAATTCATGTTTGCATTTTTAATTCAAAAAATGAAATGCTTATTCAACAACGGCAACCATGGAAAAAAGGATGGCCGAATATGTGGGATGTAACTGTTGGCGGATGTGCTGTGTCTGGTGAAACAAGCATAGAAGCCGCTGAAAGAGAAATGTTTGAAGAAATAGGTTATGAAATTGATTTATCAGATGAACGACCATTTTTTACTATAAACTTTGAAGTAGGTTTTGATGATTATTATCTTGTTGAACGAGAAATAGAGATAAAAGATTTAACATTACAATATGAAGAAGTTCAATCAGTAAAATGGGCAAGTAAGGATGAAATTTTGCAATTAGTTAAAGAGAGGAAATTTATTGATTATTGGTTTATCGAATATTTATTTGATATGCGAAAACATAGGAGTGGATATCGCAGACAATGATATTTGTATAATATCTAAAATATAACATTTGAAGCTTTGAAAAATAGAAAAAGGCGATAGCTCAATTTTTTGAGATATCGTCTTTTTTAAATGATTTTTATAAATACACTGGTTTTGTCCATTTCCTCATCTCATGATCCCATCATTAAGCAATTTTATAAAAAACTTAATAAATTGTTCATAAAGTTGTGAAAAAACGGTGAAAATCATAATTTAAAATAGACATATCAAATAATTTCAACAGAGGAGTTTTCATATGTTAGAATTAATTAAGAAAACAATATATTTAATATTTACTTTTTTTATAGCACTTTTCATCGGATCGTCATTTTTTATTAGGGCTCAGTATAATTATTCTTTATATGGTGATAACCCTATACTAGAAAAACAAAAGCTTGGCATTTTTATTTTACTTATAGTGTTAATAATTCTATTAAGCATAGCTTTATATAAATTGTGCTTAAAACTTAATAAGTATAGTAAAAAAATTGTAATTCCTGTAACGTTGCTATTTTCCTTTGTCATTCAAATAGTTATTATATTCGCATTTACTGTATTACCTACAGCTGACTCTCAAACGGTACTTTCACTAGCTTTGGACATGCTGTATAGAAAAGATTATTCATCTTTTCAATCAGGTGGATATCTTTATATGTTTCCTTTTAATTTTTCTACCGTATTATATTTAAAAACTTTGCTATTCATGTTTCCTGATAACTATCTAGTTATAAAAGTTTTTAATATACTATTTTCTCTTGTTACAACTTTAATGATTTATTTAATATATAAAGAGATAAATTATAAATCAAAGGAAAATGATTATGGTGTTTTAATATTTGCTGCAATATATATACCATCACTATTTATGAGTAATTTCATATATAACGATATTATAGCTACAGCAACTCTTACAGTCGCTATATATTTTACAATAAAATTTGTAAAAGAAAAATCTATTAAGTATATTATTATTTCTTCAATCCTTTTATCAATCGGCAACTATTTTAGGAGCATAGGAGTTCTTGTTCTGATAGCTGCCAGCATTTACATTTTACTAACTATAAAGGAAATCGGAATTAAAAAGGTAATAATATCATTTTGCATAATGGCTTCCTTATTTAATATTCCTGGTTGGACTCAAAATGTTCTTTTGCAAGGAAAGAATATTGTAAATGAATCTGCTAATAAGAATTCTGCACCAATATATATGTGGCTGCATATGGGGATAAATATGGACAGGTTTGGTTTTTGGGATAATATGCAAAGCTATAATATATATCAGAGACAAGGAAACTATAACAAAGAAAAAAGTACTGAGTTATTTAAGGAATCAATTAAAAATAAGCTATCCAGCGCAACCTCAGGTGACTTGGTAAAAATGTATTATAAAAAGATTATATGGACTTGGACGGAAGGAACATATCAAGTTGATAGATATGGTATTGGTGATGAAGGATCAGTTAATAGAAGTCAGAGAATGGGCAAGATAATGAGTGTATATAGCTATACCACTGTTGCTACGGATTTATTTAAAGGAGATTCAAAATATAGAAGCGGATTGCTTTGGATATTATATGTAATGAATTTTCTAATGTACTGCTTTATTTTTATCAGATTGATAAGTGGAATAAAACATAAAAGCTTTGAGGAAGTGTTTTTAATTTTAGTGATTTTAGGGTTTATTGGATTCTATATTTTATGGGAAATTAAGTCCAGGTATATTTACCCGGTATATCCTTTACTAATAGTTTTATCATACATGGGATTTAAAGATGTATATGACTTTATATCAAAAAGAAACCTTTCACAGTTATCACTTAGAAAGAGGTTATAAAAGTATGCAAAAAAGAGTATGTAATATATTTATAATTGTTGCATTGGTTATTTGTTCTATGTCGTTAGTTTCCTGCAAGGCAATTGAAGCTCAGAATATAACAAATACTGGTTCAATGCCAAGGGTGAACGGTGGTGCTGGAATGAATGGAGGTCCAGGTGGAAATGGTGGTCCGAGAATGAACGTCGCTCCAGGGATGAATGGCAATACAAGGAATAACGGAAATTTTAATAACACAACAACTAGATAAGTTACGTCAAAATAAAAAAGAGTCCTTCTCAATGATTTAAAAGTCATTGTAGAAAGACTCTTTTCAAAATTTAATTTAAACCCACATCACCTGAAAATATCATGCGAGTATTAATAGTTGAGGGATTAGCTTCATTTATTTCGAAAATACGAGCACCTTTTTGTAGTTTAGGATTACCATAGGTTGCATAGCCTACGTTTCCTGCATAGCCAAGCGTTATGTTATTAAGGGCGGCTGTGTAGGTGTTGCTATGATCATGACCAACAAAAATACCCTTAACATCACCAGTGTTCACAATAGCATCAAATAATCCAGTATTGATTGAAGAGGTGCTTTCAGATTCCAGGCGCAGTCCATCAATATAACCGGTTTTATATGCAGTGTAGAATTCCTGCAGAGGGATATGAAAAAACATTATAGCTGGTATTGTTTTTTTATACTGCTTTTTTAAATTATTTGCTATAGTTTTATACCAGCAGATTTGCGGCTTGGTTATATAGTCATAGACGCCTAAAATGGAATATTTTCCTGAGTCTATAAAATAAACATTAAATTTTGGAGCTTGTGAGGATGATCCGTGTATCAGTAAATTATAGTTTCCCACTCTGTTTTCTGTTTTAAAGCCAATTTGACTGACGTTATAATTAAAGGTCATGTAAAAATTCATCATCTGTTCTTTGCTCATCATAAAATGTTCATCATCATGATTACCAAAGACCACAGCCCAAGGAATATTTCTGGATTCCATAGGCTTTGAAATGTTAGTTATTGCTTTTTTAACATCTTCAGCTGTTTTGCACTTTCCATCGATGTTATCTCCTGTTAAAACCACTAGATTGGGTTTTTCTTTGTCTAAAATTCTGTTCATAAGTTCAAGAGTACGTGGGTCTGTATTAGGGCCATCCTGAATATCAGCAAACTGAACAATTTTAAAGTTTCTTGATGTGTCAAACTTTAAAGGATATTTTGGGAGCGGTGAATTATTTCTATAGGTTATTTTAAAGAGAATATTGCAATAGGCAAATGATAGTAGGTCAATTATTGGTTTGAAAGGTTTGAGATTCATCTATTTCACCTTCATTTGAAAAAAGTATTCTAATCTCTAATTTTAAAATTAGTAATCAGTACATAATATGCTACAGTAAAAAAGGTTGCCACAATTGGAGGATTATACAATGTGTCTGATAACATCTATATTTTTTTCAACTGCAGCATGGGAATTATATTAATTAGATCATAAAGTGCAGGGGTATAGTTATGAATAATATGGTATAATTTCTATATTAAGTTAGTGATAAAAGATAGAATGCTTAACATAGAAAGGGGTACATTATGAAAATTTTAATTATTGGAAATGAAGATAGGTATAAAAAGTATATGCCCAATCTAGATATTGTGAGAGAGGCTACTATGTTTTTTTGCCCTCGCGGTGCCGGTGACGAAGAGCTGTTACAGGCTGGAGCTGATGCAGATGCTATTGCTATTGATCCTGTGGCAAAGCTTTCTGGAAATGTTATCCGCCAGATGCCAAACTTGAAAATAATACAGTCAGAAGGTGTGGGGTTTAATGGCATTGATTGCAAAGCTGCAAAAGAAAGAGGCATATATGTCTGTAATTGCAAAGGTGCAAATGCAGGTGCCGTAGCAGAGCAGACAGTGCTTTTAATGCTGGCATTGCTTCGTAACATCATCGTTGGTGATCGTACGGAGAGGGAAGGGAATCAGATATATATTAAGGAACAAATGATGGTGGAAGGCATCACGGAACTAGCTGATTGTAAAATTGGACTCATTGGATTCGGTGATATTGCAAAGGCAACTGCAAAAAGACTTGAGCCATTTGAATGTGAGACATACTATTACACCAAAATTCGAAAGCCAGCTGATGTGGAAAAAGATTATAATGTATCCTACATGGATTTGAATGAAATGATACATAGCTGTGATATTATAAGTATTCACTGTCCTGTGACCCCGGAAACTACAGGAATGATTAACAGTGAATTTCTAAATAAAATGAAACCAACTGCCTATATCGTTAATACAGCCCGGGGAGAAATCATTGACAATCAGGCACTTTATGATGCACTTGTATCGGGACAGATTAAGGGTGCTGCCTTAGACACTGTCGCTCCAGAACCTACTACAAGGGATAACATCCTTTTGAATTTGCCGGAGGAATATGCAAACCGTATTATTTTTTCACCACATATCGGTGGAATTACTACCAGCTATTTTTACCGAGCGCACAAGAAAAACTGGTCAAATATTGCTGTTGCATTAAAAGGTGAACGTCCTAATCATATTGTAAATGGATTGTAATATGAAAAAAGTCACAAGATGTAATCCATGTGTCATTTTGTGACTTTACTTTTACTGCTTCCTCACAATTGAAGAATTTGGTATAATAAAATAAGTTACTTACGTTTATAAAGCTAGTATGATAAAATAGGAATAGGTGGTGAATAAAAATGGAAAAGTATCACATGTGCCCAAAATTTGAAAACGCTTTTGAATTGTTAGGTAAGAGATGGACTGGATTGATTATTAGAACATTATTAAATGGACATAAGCGTTTTTCGGATATAGCAGAAGCAATTCCTAATATGAGCGCTCGTATGCTTACAGAGAGATTTAAGGAATTAGAGAAGGAAGGAATTGTTATTAGAACGGTTTATCCAGAAACCCCTGTTCGTATAGAGTATGAACTTACGGAAAAAGGGACTGAGCTGCAAGCTGCTATGAATGAAATTCAAAAGTGGGCAGAAAAATGGACATAATTGAGGTAACACAAATAACCTGATTACAAATCTCCTAATATAGTTAAGAGATTTGTAATCAGGTTATTTATATTATCTTAAAATAGGAGTCGAAAAAATTCTTAAATATTTACAACAAAAATTACTTGACTAATTAAAATAGAAATGTAATAATAAATCTGTAGTAACTTACAAAAAGTAATGAAGTTATTTAATTATATAAAATATTAAATAATAAGTTGTGAAAATAATTTCTTAAAATATTTGCTTATAAATTAAGTTTAATTACAAACAATAATTTAGTTAGGAGGGGGACAGGATGTTAAAAAAGATAGAAAGTAGAAATATGGGCAGTAGCAATCTTGGATGGTTAAGAAGTAAATTTCACTTCTCCTTTGCTGAGTATTATAATCCAGATAATATGAACTTTGGAGTTTTAAGAGTAATAAATGATGATTTAGTTGAAGCTGGTACTGGATTCGATACTCACCCTCATAGGAACATGGAAATAATATCTTATGTAGTTAACGGTGAGCTTACTCATGGAGATAGTATGGGAAATAAAAACACTATAACACGTGGCCATGTTCAATACATGAGTGCAGGAACAGGGGTTTACCATAGTGAGCATAATTTAGGAAAAGAAGAATTAAGATTTTTGCAGATATGGATATTACCAGATAAGAAAAACTATAAACCAAATTACGGAGATTATAAATTTAATTGGAATGATAGGCAGAATACATGGCTGCATATGGTCTCAAGTAAAGATGGAAATGCGCCAATAAAAATAAATCAGGATATGAATATTTATTCCCTAGAACTTGAAAAAGGAAAAGAGATTAGTTTTCCAGTGAAGGAAGGCAGGCAGGCATATTTAGTGCAGATAGAAGGAAGTTCCATTATAAATCATATTCTGTTAGCCGATAGGGATGGAATGGAAATAATTGAGGAAGATATATCAATAAGATCAGAACAAACTTCTCATATTTTAATTTTAGAAATGAAAAAACAAGACTAATATATTAAATTAAAACACTTGACAATATTACTAGTTAGTAATATATTGTTTATATGAGTAAGGAAAAAATATCTTATGGAGAATTAAGCGATTTAAACTTAAAGACATTAATAGTATTAAGTAGGGCTAGCCAGAAGGTTCGTAAAAAAGAACAAAGGACAATTAAAGAGGGAGGTTTAACAGTTTCTCAGTTTGCTGTACTTGAGATGTTGTATCACAAAGGAGATTTAAAAATTTGTGAAATACTTGAGAAAGCTTTAGCCACAGGTGGGAATATGACCGTTGTCATAGATAATCTAGCTAAGGAAGACTTAGTTAGAAGATGCGTTGATCCTAAGGATAGAAGAGTTAACTTAATTAGTATTACAGAAAAAGGCAGGCAATTGATAGACGATATTTTCCCTAAACACGTAGAAAATATTAATGAAATTTTTAATGTTTTAACAACAGAGGAAAAGAATAATTTAATAAGTTTATTAAAGAAATTATCTGGTGTATAAATATACACCTTATATTTTGAAATAATATTACTAATTAGTAATTAACTAATTAGTATCAGTAAAAGAGAGGAGATATATAAATGAAAGTAGAAAAAGAAACATTAATAAAAGATATAGTAAAGATGGGACCAGAAGCAGTACAGGTACTTATGGATTTTGGAATGGGGTGCATTGGATGTCCTGCTTCACAAGCTGAAAGTATTGAACAGGCAGCTGCAGTTCATGGAATTGAAGTTGAAAAATTACTTGAGAGACTGAACCAAGTTAAATAAGGTAAATATATATATAACACAAACAAACCAATGATAAATTCAGTTAATTATTTTAATATACAAAGGAGATAAAGAAGATGTTTAAATCAATAATTTCAAAATTTATAAAATCTAAAGAAGAAGATAAAGTAGTATGTGGATGCTACAAGGTCACTGTACAGGATTTAAAAAATGCAGTTAAAAATGGTGCTAAATCCTTTGAAGATGTACAAGCTGTTACAAAAGTGGGCGCTGGATGTGGCCATTGTGTGGAAGGCAACAGAGAACTAGTAAATGAATTAATAATTAGAAAAAAAATCGATGAAAATCAAATAGTATGTGGATGTTTTAAGGTTACAGCAGGAGATATAGTGGCTGCTGTTAAAAACGGTGCTAAGTCCTTTGAAGATGTGCAAGCAGCTACTAAAGTTGGTACAGGATGCGGCGGATGTATAGAAGGTAATAAAACATTGGTTGGCTATTTGTTGAAAAAATAATACTTTAAATAAAACACTTAATATTGAGATGTTAGAGACCATGATTCATATTTCTGAATTATGGTCTTTTTAAAGATAACAGTTAAAAGTTCACAAAAGAAGTAACAGTTGTTATAAAACCAAATAGTGATAATTAACTGAAACAATTGTATTAAAAGGAGACGAACAAAATGGAATACTTAAATAATATAGAAAAGAGTGTTAAAGAAATATGTGATGAATGTTGCCATAGGGGAACAGAACAGTGCAATTATAGGATCTGTAATATTGGATTTGTTGATTATGTAGCTAAAAAAATTAAGAGCAATTCGACATACTCCATAGATGATGGAGAAAGTTTAATCCCTAAAAGTGATTTAAAATATTATGATGAGAAAATTATTGCACGTGGAATAGCTAATATATGTAGGCTATGTAAAGACTGTAATGAAAATCACAGTGAAAATTGTGTTGTAGCATTGATTAGACGATCTTTAGAATATACACAATTAAAGGATAAGATTGAGTATCCAGGGAATGTAATTATGTATTTAATGAATGTATCGAAACAAAAACCAGAGTTTGCGGAGTTAATAAAAGAAGAATATATGAGAGTGGGATAACTTATAATAGATATTTTGGGAATATATGCAAAATGTTGGTTTTAAAATCAAAAATACAAGCATATTCTAAATTAGTTGTTATGTACAAATTAAAGTATTTTTGATGAAAGGTATAAATCGGTATGAAGAATATTAATATAGAAAGGTTTTTTAAAAGTAAGAATACAGGAAATATTGTTATTCTAATGGCTTCAATTTTACTACTATATTTACTTATTTCAGTATATTTTACTAAGCACTTCTTTTTTAATACAGTAATAAACGGAGCAGATGTCTCATTAAAATCCTATGATGATTCGGAGCATATAATTAGAAGTTATATTAAGGATTATAAGCTACAGTTAGTGGAGAGAAACGGGGAAGTAGAGGCAATAATAGGACAAAATATAGGAATGGAATACAATGAAAAAAATAGTATTTCTAAAATTTATCATAGGAAAAATCCATTCAAATGGATTATTTCATTATTAAAGGATCAAAAATATTATGTAAATGATTTATTTATTTACAATAAAGATAACTTGGAAAATAAAATAAATCAATTAAATTGTTTGAATAAAGCTATTACAGAATCCAAGAATGTAAGTTTTAAGTATTCAAATGGCTCATATGAGGTGATTGGAGAAGTATATGGAAATAAGATAAATAAAGATAAGTTAAATGAAGCCATAAAAATGAGCATATTAGAAGGAGAAACAAAATTAGATTTAAATGAAAAATTCTGTTACGAAAATCCAAAGTACACTCTAAGTTCTGATAAAACCTCTAAAACTAAGAATTTGCTAAATAAGTATGTATCAACAAAAATTACTTATATATTTGGAAATGAAAATGAAATATTAGGCGGGAATATAATAAATGAATGGCTTAGTGTTGATGAAAATTTAGAAGCGGTAATAAATGAAAAAGCAGTTAAGGAATATGTACAAGGATTAAGCAAAAAATATGATACAGTTGGAATAGCAAGAAATTTTAAAACATCTACAGGTAAAGTAGTAGAGGTTAAGGGTGGACTTTATGGATGGAAAATTAATAGTTCTGCTGAAACAAAAGCATTATTAGAAAATATAAAACTTGGTGAAATACTTAAAAAAGAACCTATATATATTCAAAAGGCTTTATCTAGAGGTGAAGATGAAATAGGCAATACTTATGTAGAAATTAATATAACAAGACAGCATTTATGGTTTTATAAAGAAGGAAAGCTTATAACTCAAGGTGATGTAGTAACAGGAAACCCTAATAGAGGATCTTCTACTGTGCTTGGAACTTATATGCTTAATTATAAACAAAATGGTGCAACTTTAAGTGGACCAAATTATGAAGCTGAAGTAACTTATTGGATGCCTTTTTACGGAAATATAGGAATACATGATGCAAGCTGGAGATATTCTTTTGGAGGAGAGATATATAAGCGAAATGGAAGCCATGGATGTGTAAATGCCCCATTATATTTGGCTAAAATAATTTTTGATAACATAGAAGATGGAACTCCTATTATTTCTTATGAAGAATAGAACTATAGCTAAATAAAAATAATTGGAGGTTCCGAAAGTATTCAGTTTGATATTGATAATTTGATTTTTTTGTTAATTGGATAACAAAAGTGCAGTCAAAATGTCAATGGCTGCACCAAATATGATTATATATCTAATAAGCCTTAACCTTTAATGGCAACTTATATCAGATTACTTACCGCTATCTTGTAGGAGACCAATCAAGGTTATAAAAGGTGAACCCACTTAATATATTAATTGGAACTAATTTTATTATATCTATACTCCAAACTTCAACAGGACGATATTCATCTCTGCACCCTGATAAGTAAGCAATCTTTCTACTGTCAGGAGACCAAGTTACAGGTGTAGAATAACAGCTGGAAATCGCCACGGTAGAATCACCTTCCCCTTTTGCTCCAGTTAATCTAATTAATGAGTAATATTTCCCGTTTATAAATTGTGTTGAACTATAAGCTATTTTAGTTGAATCTGGAGACCAGGTTGGATAGTAATTTTTTGCTTCAGGGCCACCAGGAATTTTATATATGTTCCTTGTAGCAAGTTCCATTGTATAAATTTCCGATATGCTGGCACCAGGTGTAGTCCATAAAACAAATTTACCATTTGGAGATAGCCTTACATTGTTCAAAGGCCAATTGGTGTTATTTGTAATTTGTGTTTCGTTGGTTCCATCTAAGTTGTTTTTGTAAAGCTGACTGATATTTGATTTATCCTTTGCCTCATATAGCAGTTCAGTACCATTTGGGAACCATTGAACGTGTGAAGTTCCTGAGCAATTGATTGTTTTGAATGTATTATTTAAAACGTCATAGATTCTAATGATTTTATTATCAGAGTAAACGATTCTTTTGCTATCTGGAGCCCAATCAATAAACCCTGGAACAGTAATCTGATCAATTTTCGAAACTTTCATTGTTGTAAAGTCTATGATAGAGATGATTCCAGAGTTCCCCACATATGCAATACGGTTCTGATTTGGGGACCAAAATATCCGTGATGTTTCACTTGCTTGATCTATAGACATAGTACTCAATTTGCCCGTATTTGGCTCATACAGTCCCAAGTAAGATTCAATACCGTCATTCAATATTACAGCCAATCTTCCTGTACCACCAGGCGGTGGATATGGAATTGCAATAGTCATACCTGGTATTATAGACGGAGTAAGACCAGGGTTTGCTTTTATTATAAGTTCAGGCCTTGGTTGTCCGTTAAGTATAACATTATATTTTGCTGCAATTTTATAAAGAGTGTCACCTGGTCTAACAATATAATAGGGTACTCCTTGAGGAATAATTAGAATTTGTCCAGGTACTATGATATATGGTGGGGCAATTCCATTTGCTTCTATGATTATACTGGTAGGTACACCATAAATTTGTGATATAGAGAAAATAGATTCACCAGGTTTTACAACATAAGTAGTTACACCAGGAGGCATTGATAACTGCTGGCCTATATAGATTGTATAGGGGGCTGTAAGATTGTTTGAATTTATAAGAGAGATGAGAGGAATATTAAAGCGTCTAGCTATATTATTAAGTGTGTCACCTGAACGGACAGTGTAAAATACTTGCATAGGATTCTCCAAAAACAATTAATATTGATATATATAATATGATTTTAAAAAAAATTGGTGAATTTAAAAATGCGGTATATCTAAAAGCCAAATTAGTATAAATGCTAATTTGGCTTTTAGATATGGATTGACTTACAGAAACAATCCTAAAATGGTAATACTCATAACTATCGGATGGACAAAAGTCCTAAAAAGTGATATTTTTAAATTGTATAATTTAATAAATAAAATCCGGTTATTTAAATAAAGCGCATTAATAAGGGGGAAAAATGGGAAAAGTAAGGAAAAAGATATGGTTGTTTATACTTATACCAGTATTAGTGTTGGCAGTTGCAGGTGGTGGAGCCTATTTTTATTTACAGACAAAATTAAAAGCAGCAGGGAACAGCACTAACACAGAAGTTGTAAATGCCATGATAAAAGAAATGGTTACACATCCTACAGAGGTAAAAGAAATGATGGACTCCATAATTATAACTGATCAAGGTGCAAGTACATCTTCAGAGGGTAAAGAAAAATCAGCTGATACAGGGAATAAAAGTGGAAATGCATCCACTGGAACATCACCATCTTCTGTAGAGAAGAGTGTACCCACTCCAAGTTCATCATCTGCGGCTCCAGTTAAAAGTGAAACTACTTCTGATAGTTCATCAATATCTTCTCTTGAATATATGAAAGCACATCCTAGTGAGTATGAACTTCTTAGCACAGGTGCAAAAAATTTGGGAGGCAATAATTATCGCCTGACAGCAACTGTTAGACATAAACTTACAGGAAAAATAAATACTGTAGAGGTTACAACACAATTAAGCGAAAGCATGAAAGAAACGTTGAGAACTTATAGAAAATAAATATAGTTTAGGATGAAGACCCTGGCTAATTAATTAGTCCAGGGTTTTCTTTCTATACAGACTAACATAACAAAAATGTAATATTAATTATGGAGGAAATAAAATGGCAGAAATTATAACCATAGGAATATTCCTAGCTGCATTATGCATTTGTATTATTGGAAAAGTACAGATATTGTATGCATTAATATTTGGATTATTTTGTTTTACTGGATATAGTATTTATGAGGGCAATTCCATAAAAGTAACTATGGGCATGCTTTGGAAAGGTGTAGCAAAGGTGAAAACTATCCTAATTGTCTTTGCACTTATAGGACTTCTTACTGCTGTTTGGAGGGCTGGAGGAACCATACCTTTTATTCTCTACCATGCAATTAGCATAATTCAGCCAAGAATATTTGTGCTTTGTACATTTTTACTATGTTGTGTAATGTCATTTCTTACAGGCACATCCTTTGGTACAGCAAGTACTATGGGAGTAATTTGTATGATGCTTTCTAATTCTGCAGGACTTAACCCTCTGCTTACAGGTGGTGCAGTATTATCCGGTATTTTCTTTGGGGATAGATGTTCACCTATGTCCTCAAGTGCCCAGCTTGTATGTGCGCTGACAAAAACAGATATTTATGAAAATATAAAAGGCATGACGAAAACATCTATTGTGCCACTAATTTTCACCTGCATTTTTTATGTTTTTGCAGCTAAAACAGGTGGTTTAAATATTGTAGATACCTCTTCAGCAGAATTGTTTAGCAAGTCTTTTAATCTGGAGTGGATCACTGTTATTCCTGCCATACTAATTTTGCTTTTAGCTATTTTACATATTGATGTGAAATATGCCATGGGAATAAGTATACTGACAGGTTGTATAATTTGTCTTACAATTCAGGGGTTTACAGTTTCAAAACTAATTTCTTGTTTGATTTTTGGGTATCAGGCTCCTGATAATCCAAGGTTAGCATTACTACTAAATGGCGGAGGCTTAGTATCTATGTTTCGGGTAGGGGCTATTGTTACCATTTCATCATCTTATTCCGGTATTTTTTCACAGACTAAGCTTTTAAATGGTGTGAGGAGTTTAATTCAAAAAATTTCTCGCTATATAACTTCCTTTGGTGGGGCTGTTGTTATAGCAATATTTTTCAGCGGAATCAGCTGTAACCAAACTCTGGCTGTTATTATTACTGAGCAGATGAGCAGTGACTTATATACTGATAAGAAGGAGTTGGCTATGGTATTAGAAAATACTGCTATTGTCATTGCACCTTTGATTCCCTGGAGTATTGCTGGTGCTGTACCAATCACTACAATTGGAGCAACCTCTGGATGTTTAATATACGCAGTATATTTATATGCTTTACCAATATGGAATTTTATAATTACTCTGTTGCATACAAGAATTGATATAAGAGATAAGTTTATAAAGTCTTCTATCTAATTTAAGATATAAGGTAGATACTAATATTGCATGGTATGGAAGGAGAAAAAATGCTTATATTCATATTTGTTTTTCGTGATAGGGGTCATGGTAGCAGCAATACTTTTGTGATATCATGAGCGTAAGAAAAAGAAATATGTGAGGAAACTATGGAAAAGAAAGTTGGAATTATAAATTGTTTTGAAGTATCTAAAAGATGCTCTGGGTCAGGCTGTTTTAAAGCTTTTAATAATAAGGGAGCTTCTTTCGAAAATTATGACACCGATTCACAATTAGTAAGTTTTGTGCACTGTAATGGTTGCAGTGAAGATTCGGTAAATCAGGTGGTGACAAGGGCACAAAAGATGAAAGAAGCTGGAGTGAATACAATACACTTATCCTCCTG
This sequence comes from Clostridium magnum DSM 2767, assembly GCF_001623875.1. Classification (GTDB taxonomy): domain Bacteria; phylum Bacillota; class Clostridia; order Clostridiales; family Clostridiaceae; genus Clostridium_AM; species Clostridium_AM magnum. The sequence goes on from NZ_LWAE01000005.1 coordinate 187,127, forward strand.
CGTAAGATCTAGATGCTCTTATTATAAGGAATTTATAGAAGCTTTATCAAAAGATTTTGAAGTGGTGGGTTATACCCATGGTAGTTCATAGGGGAAAAAGGGAAAGTCAGAGTAGAATTACGTTGGGCGATAACAAAAGCTACAGGAAAAATATAGTGTAGCTGAACTTAACTAGAAATAAAAAGAACTAAAGTTATTATTGTGTTTATTTAATAGTCTAGTTAATATCCCAGAGTGCACCTTGAAAAGGGTGCATTTTTACTTATTAAACTAGATGTAATTATTTATACTTTGGTATATACTTATGAAGTAATTTAGTAGAATGGGAGCAATATTAATGAATATACGTGATTTAATCATATACAATAAAATAATACCCAAAAGAGAGGCAATATATGAGAACTTCCCAAGTACTTTGTCAGAGGAATTATGTGGTTACCTCTCTGAAAAAGGAATTACAAAACTATATTGTCATCAAGCTGAAATGTTTGAAAAGGCTATAGAGAAGAATAATATTGTGATAACTACATCTACAGCAAGTGGAAAAACACTTAGTTTCTTATTGCCAGTGATACAAGACATACTGTCAAATCCTCTTGCGAGAGCGATTTTTATATATCCTACAAAAGCCCTTGCAAGCGACCAGTATCGTGCTATCTTACCATACCTGGAATTCTTCGGGGAAAATAGAATTTCAGCAGGCGTATACGATGGAGATACACCTGTAAATGAAAGAAGCAGAATCAGAAAAAGCGCCAATATCATTTTAACTAATCCGGAAATGTTAAATGGCGCATTTTTGCCCAATCACAGTAAGTTTGGTTTTGATTTCATATTTTCTAATTTAAAATATGTTGTAATTGATGAACTTCATACATATAGAGGTGCCTTTGGATCTCACCTGGCAAATGTTTTTAGGAGACTTGGAAGAATATGCAGATACTATAATTCATCCCCACAATATCTTTGTAGTTCAGCAACCATAGCAAATCCAGTGGAACTAGCAGAAGAAATCTGCGGACAGAAATTTATCCGGATTTATAAGGATGGGTCGCCGGCTGCGGAAAGAAAGTACGCGTTAGTTCAGCCGCCTAAAATTATGGGAAAGGATAAAAAATACTATGGACAGGTACAGACAACTACAGTTGCTGCAGACCTGATTCCTGATTTAGTGGAAAGTGGTAATAGCTTTATTGCCTTTGCTAAATCAAGAAGAAATGTTGAGGTAGTATTAAAGGAATCAAGAGATAAGTTGGAATCAGAGAGTTTCTTTGGAGCATCATTAAAAGATAAAATATCCGGATATAGGGGAGGCTATACGCCATTAGAACGTAAAGAAATTGAAAATAAGATGGTTACAGGAGTTTTGCGAGGACTCATATCCACCAATGCTCTAGAACTTGGTATAGATATTGGAAAAATTGATACAACAGTACTTGTTGGATATCCGGGAACGAGAGCGTCCTTCTGGCAGCAGACAGGAAGAGCAGGTAGAAGCGGAGGAGAATGTACAAATTATTTCATTTTAGATAGTTTGCCTTTTGACCAATATATTGGAGTTAATCCGGACTGGCTCTTTGAAAGGGGAAGTGAAAATGCAGTAATTGATAAGAATAATTTATTAATACAGCTAGCTCACATACGTGCTGCAGCAGCTGAAATACCGTTAACTTTAGATGATATTTCTCTTTTCCCTGATTTAGGGGAAACTATTCCTGTTTTAATCCGGGCAAGTGAACTAATCAGTCAAAGCGGCAAGTTTGCATGGTCTGGAAATTCCTATCCGGCAGGAGATTTTAGTTTAAGAAATATTGATAAATACAGATATAAACTGATTAATAAGGAAAATAATAAAGAAATCACAGAAATGGATGAAATGCAGGCATTCCGTGAAATCCATAACGGGGCAATATATATGCATGATGGGGTGCAATATCAGGTTATAAAACTGGATTTAGAAAGTAGAACTGCATATGCCGTACCCTTTAATGGAAATTATTATACAATGCCGGGAAGCAATACTAATATTAGGATTATTCAAGGTAGTAAGGAAATATATTATAAGCGTGTTAAAGTTACTTTTGGAGATGTAAACGTGGATGAAATAGTTTATATGTATAAGAAACTACAATTTCACAATCATCAAAACCTGGGATTTGAACAGCTAGAAAAACCATTGTCAAAGGATTTTGATACAGAAAGTACATGGGTAAAGGTTCCTGATAATGTAGTTAAGGTATATAGACGACTGCTTCAGGAGAGTGAAAATGGTAAGCTCATAAGAAATAATCATTTTGAAGGATTGTGTTATGCAATGAAAAATGCAGCGATGATGGCCACTATGACAGAACAGGAGGATATTGGAGTTTCAATGTCAAATAGCGCAGTTCAAATAAGTGGAGATTTTTCAGCAGAAGTTTATATGTTTATTTATGATAAATATATAGGAGGACTTGGATATTCAGAAAAAGCATTTGATATTATTGCACAGATTATTGACAATGCTATTAAAATGGTGGGTGGATGTAAATGTGAAAATGGTTGTGCTGCATGTATCGGGGATTATAAATTAGATAAAGCAGTGGTTTTGTGGGGACTAAAGAATTTACTAGAAGAAATAGAGGCTCCGAAGGATATTAAGTTAGTGGAATACGGACCATCAACCTTTATAAAAAAGCCATTTCAATTTAGTGAACTACCAGAAAAGTGGAATGAATTTTGTGAGCATTTAAAGGGAAATGGAGACACCTTTGCAGCATTTTTAAGTACTATTCCAAGAGTGGAGATAGACAATAGTGTTTTAATGTTAGTAACTAATAATGCTTTTTATAAAGAATGGATCATGGAAGAAAGTAATAAAAGAAGTTTAATCAATATTATTTCATTTCATACAGAAGCTCCCCTAGGTATTGATTTAAGAATTATACTTGATAATACAGAGAATAACAGAACAGATGTGAAAAATAAATTACAGAGAAGATATGATAATCTTGTGAAATAGGAGAACTCTATGAATTATGAGAAAGAATTAGAGAGACTAAATGAATATCAAAAGGAAGCAGTACTAGATGAAAGTGATGCCTGTATAGTAAATGCCAATGTTGGAAGCGGAAAAACAACAGTTTTAATTTCAAAGATTATTTACCTTCACTATGCAAAGAATATAAGCTATAAGGATATGATTGTTCTGACCTTTACTAATAAGGCAGCAAATGAAATAAAAGAAAGATTAATGGATTCTGACCACAATATTCAGATGGAGGAGTTACAAGGATTTGGGACATTTCACAGTGTGGCGCTCCATTTGTTGAAAGATATACTGCCTGTTGAAAAAATGGGATATGCAAAAGATTTTCTAGTAATCGATCCAGAGGAAGAATTAGATATCGCCATGCGAATCATACAGGAACAGAAGCTACTTATTAAATATAAGAACCGGTTAAAAAAACGACTGGAACAGGCAATGTCCATTCAGATAGAAGAACAAAGGATTTCACCATATAACGATGATATATTTAAGCTTGTTCAGCTTTTAAAAGAAGAAAAAATAAGACAGAACAAGATGTCTTTTTCAGATTTATTGCAAAACGCAAATGTTTTATTAGAGGATTATAGGATAGAGCCGAAGTGGATTATTATTGATGAGGTTCAGGACAGTGACAAACTGCAGCTCCATTTTATTGATAAATTAAAAGGTGTCCATACCAGATTATTTGCAGTAGGTGACCCAAATCAGGTTATTTATAGTTGGCGTGGAAGTACCTTAAATATGGTATATACATTAAAGCATAAATATGGGGCGAGAGAACTGTCCCTTCCAATTAATTACCGCTCCAGTAGTTCAATTTTAGAAGCGGCAAAGTGTTTTTTGCAAGATGGAGGCAGTTTAACAGGAATACGAGAACCAGGAAGTAAAATAGTAGTAAAAAATCAGTATAATCCATTTAATGAAGCCTATTACCTAGCAGATAAAATTCTGGAATTACATAAATTAGGTGTACCATACAATGAGATAGCAGTTTTTTACCGGTTACAGAATCAGTCCCAGGCTTTTGAGGATGTATTTTTGAAAAATGAGCTTCCATATGAAGTATCGCTGAAGAAAACTATACGTGATATACCAGTTTTAAACTGGGTGATTAAATTATTCCGCTTTTCAGTAAATACAAATGACTCGTCCTCTGGAATATATGTTCTAAGTAATAAGGATTATGGAGAAAGAATAACAGAAAAAGAAGCCGGAAAAATAGTGAAAGGTCAGGGTTTGGATAAGTCTGAGCTATTTATAAAAATGCAAGGGTTTGCTTCTAAATGTTCTGAGATTACGAAATCGGAGGAGCTTTATAATTATTTTCAATTTGACAAGTATATCAGGCCAACTGCATCTACTTATATGGAAGATAAAGAATCCATCTGTGCTTTGCTAGATATTATTATAAAATATGTGCAGGAAAAGCAAATGCCATTTCTGAAGGGTCTTCCGAACTTTATAAATTCTTCTGCATTATATGGTGTGAATATTTTGCAGAAAGATATAAAAAGTGATACTGATTCTGTTAAGCTGATGACACTACATGCCTCTAAGGGCTTAGAGTTTTCACATGTATTTATTACAGGTGTCAATTATGGTTTGATTCCATTACATACTAGAGATATGGAAGAGGAAGAAGAGCGAAGATTATTTTTCGTAGGAATTACGAGGGCTAAGGATTATCTAGAACTTTCCTATTACACTAACCCTGACTATCCTCGAGTAATGGCAGGGGAAAGCAGATATATTAATATGATTCCAACACACCTAATTCAGAATGATGGGGTTAAAAGTGGAGCAGTGAACTTACAGGAACTTAAGAAACAGATTCAGGAGGCAAAAGCTGAAAAAGATAAAGAAGAAGTATCAGTTGAACCAGTAAATCAAGTACCTATTAAACAGGTGAAACATAAGAAATATGGAATAGGAAAGGTTCTAAAAGAAGATGATATGATGATTGAAGTGGAATTTGAAAATTATGGAGTAAAGGGGTTTATAAAAGCTTTTAGTGAGCTAGAGTTTTTATAAATGCGTTCTTGTATGTTGATGCATGCCATCAGGTTGATAAAATCTGATGGCATGCATCAATTTATAACAATATGTTTTCTGGCTAATTTAATAAGCTATTCATTATCCTATTCTTTTTTATTTATACTAATTATCTTATCTCTTGACTTAGAGTTAACTCCAAGTGGTAAAATTTAAAAAGTAGAAAGAAATAATTTAGAATCAAGGAGGAAATACAGATATGGAAAAGAAAAAATTTGGATTTATGCGTTTACCATTAAAGGATTAAAATGACTACGCAAATGTTGATATGGACGCGCTAAATAAAATGGTAGATACTTTTTTGGAAAGAGGTTTTACTTATTTTGACACAGCTTATATGTATCATATGGGTAATAGTGAAGTAGCTATAAGAGAAGCTTTAGTAAAACGTCATAAAAGAGACAGCTTCACTGTAGCAACAAAACTACCAACTATGATGTTGAAAACAAAAGAGGACCAAGAAAGAATTTTTAATGAACAATTAGAAAAATGTGGTGTGGATTATTTTGATTACTACCTTCTTCATAACTTAGGAGTAGTAAATTATGAGACAGCAAAAAAGCTTGATAGCTTTGCATTTATTCAGGAAAAGAAAAAAGAAGGGAAAGTAAAAAATATTGGATTCTCTTTCCATGATACTGCTGATTTGTTAGATAAAATTCTAACAGCACATCCAGAAGTAGATTTTGTTCAGTTGCAAATTAATTATATGGATTGGGATAATGAAAGCATTCAGTCAAGGAAATGCTATGAGGTAGCAAGAAAACATAATAAACCAATTATTGTTATGGAACCAATCAAAGGTGGAATCCTTGCAAAAGTGCCTGAAAAAGCAGAGCAGCTATTAAAAAAATATCATCCGGATTTGTCAATACCATCATGGGCAATTCGATATATGGCAAGCCTTGAAGGGGTGATGATGGTACTGAGTGGAATGTCAAATATGGATCAACTTTTGGATAATACAGGATACATGCAGGAGTTTAAGCCTTTTGTAAAAGAAGAATATGATGTTGTAAAAAAGGCTGTAGATATTATTAATGAAGCAATCGCTGTTCCATGTACAGCCTGTCAGTACTGTGTAGATGATTGTCCAAAAAACATATCTATTCCGAAATATTTTGCACTATACAATACTGAAAAGCAATCCTTGAAAACAGCTTTTTCTATACAAAAGTACATGGTAAGGCATCAGATTGTATTGGGTGTAAACAATGTGAAAAACATTGTCCACAACATATTGAGATTACAAAATATTTAAAGGATGTAGCTGAAACCTTTGAAGCATAACCTCCTTTTTAAAGTAAAGAGAGGGGACGGAAAAAAACATTTTTTATGATTCTGGGAACTTTGTAAATGAATGTGCTGCAGGCAGTATAAATAGAACTGCCTGCAGCATATATATACAATCAGGGGGATGAAGGTGAAAAAGAGAGAAAAAGGGAGAAAGAGGGAAAAAGTGATGTTATATTTGTTAAGTTTTATAGTTGTACTATCCGTTGCAATTACATTGTTCTTAAACTTAGACCCAGCTTTTGGTGGAAACCCAACTAAAGAGCAAAAGGACACTTATAAACATTTTGACAATTATGTTGACGGGAAATTTGTTAATGCAGTTCCCACAAGTTTATTTATAAAGTCATCAGATTCATCAGCAGCTACTGAGGGTTATAATTCAAGTACTAAAGATCGAAATCCTGATGGTCAAATTCCAGTTGATACAATTGATTGGAACAAAATTAAAAGTGAAAAAGATAGTTTAACATGGCTTGGACATTCTGCATTTCTAATTAGTATTGATAATAAAAAGATACTATTAGACCCTATGCTGGGTCCTATTGCCTCACCAGTTTCATTTGCAGGAGTTAAAAGATATAAATATAGCGAAGAGATGATGAATATTATTGATGAGATGCCACCTATAGATGCAGTTTTTATTTCGCATGACCATTATGATCACTTGGATTATCAATCTATTATAAAGCTAAAGGGCAAAGTGTCTCATTTTTTCGTTCCTCTCGGAGTAAGCGGTCATTTGATTCGATGGGGGATTCCAAAAGAAAAAATTACAGAGCTGAATTGGTGGGAGGAAAGGTCCTATCGAGGGTTGAATGTTGCATTTACACCATCTAGACATTTCTCAGGAAGAGGAATTTTTAATTCTAGTACTACCCTATGGGGCGGCTTGGGTCATTCTTGGAAAAAATACACGTTTATATACAAGCGGAGACGGTGGATATGGCCCTCATTTTAAGGAGATAGGAAAGAAATACGGGCCTTTTGATATCACCTTAATTGAAGGTGCTCAATATGACAAACGTTGGGCGAATGTTCATATGATACCAGAACAATCAGTTCAAGCAAATATAGATGTAAATGGTAAGAATATGATGTTAATGCATTGGGGGGCATTTACATTGGCAAATCATGGCTGGAAGGAACCTATAGAACGAGCGTTAAAAGAGGCAAAAAAAGATAATATAAACCTAATCGACCCTGAAATTGGTGAAACTGTCATATTAGACTCAGACATGCACATTACTGATTCTTCATGGTGGGATTTTTAAATTAAAAAAAGCCTTATAATACAAGCACTTAAAAATCTGATAACAATCAAAAGTTTGAAATGGGAAGTAATCTTTCTAATATTGTTGTTTGACAATATAAATTATAAAGTCTATAGCTAAAATAGAGTCAATTGTTTTATTAAAAACATTTCTGCCTATATCTCCTGTAACTGTATATATAATAAGTGAAAGGAGATGATAAGTATGGTTGCAATAGCAACAAAGCTGCAGACTACACTAATAGTTAAATATGTGGATGGTGTAGATGCACAGGAAAAGAAATAATCAAAAATCAGAGGTTTTCAAAGGTAAAAACCACTGCAACAGAGCAAAATATTTTAGATGTGTCACTGGAAATTGAAAAGCTTCTTGGAAAAACCTTAGACGAGGTTATAAGAGAAGATCAAAGCGGCATAACAAGCGCTTAATTAGTTCTCAACGCTCAACTAAAATAAAAAAATGGGGGATGTGTACATGAGTAAAACTTTAGTTATGAACTTTTTAAATGACAGTGGCAGTAAGACTGCTATAAGGGTTAACAATGTTAAAGATGGTGTAACTGAAGCAGAGGTAGGTGCTGCTATGGACGTGATAATTGCTAAGAACATATTTACAAGCACAGGGGGAGATTTAAGAACTAAAGACTCTGCAGAGATTGTAGATAAAACTTCCACTGAATTAACAGTAAAATAAGCCCTTTGAAGTTTTAAAATAGGATTAGGTAGGAATTTATTAATAGCCTATCTAATCCTTAGTTGGGTAAAAAATAAAGTAGGTGAGGCTGTTTGAATAATGATCTGTTGAACATGATTGGTAATGTGGACTTTCCGATAGCTGTATCTGTATATCTATTGGTTAGGCTAGAAGCAAAGCTTGAAGTATTGACAGTCAGTATAAATAATTTATCTAATTCAATAAAAGCTTAAAAAAGTACATGTAGGACTTGGTTCATTCCTTAGTTCTTACATGTACTTTTTTTATATCCAATGTATCTTCATAAATTAGAATATATAATATTTATTAAATTGATAATCAAATGCTTATGATTTTATGGAGGCTGTTATGGATATTCTTCAATTAAAATATTTTCTGAAGGTGCTGTAATTTTAGGTATATGATATTTGATAAGCATTCAAATAAGTAGATATTATTGCAAGTTATGTTAAGTTTTTAGTTGAAGAATCTGGTACAATATTCTTATAGGGAGGGGATTGTGCTTGTCGATCAAAACGGTAGAAAATATGGTTAACTGGATAGAAGTTAATATTACAAGGAATCCAACGCTGGCTGAAATGTCAAGTTATGTTGGATACTCTCAGTTCTATTGTTCAAATAAATTTCATGAATATGTGGGGATTACTTTTAAACAGTATTTGTCAAAGCGTAGATTAGCTCTTGCTGCAATAGAAGTGAAAAATACACAGGATAGACTTCTAGATATATCATTAAAATATGGATTTTCCTGTCAAGAAAGCTTTACAAGAGCCTTTGTAGATGCTTATGGATACACCCCTAATCAATATAGAAAGACTTTGGCTACCATTCAGTTATATGTGAGGCCAAATATCCTTCCAGTGGCAAATAATGAATTCGTGAAAACTTAAATAAAGAGGTTAGTAAAGGGAGAGTAGGATGAAATTAGGTGGAAATGATTTATGCTGGTGTGGCAGCCAAAACAAATATAAAAATTGTCATGCCGAGTTCGATAGTAGGATTGAGTTTTATAAAACACATGGACATATAGTCCCACCTATAAATATTATAAAAACAACTGAACAGATAGCAGGAATACGTGAAAGTGGAAAAATTAATATTGCAGTTTTAGATTATATTGCTGAGAATATCCACGCAGGTATAACTACAGAAGAAATTAATCAACTTGTCTATGAAAAGACAATAGAGTTTGGTGCTGCACCAGCACAACTTGGGTACGAAGGATTTCCTAAAAGTGTATGTACCTCTATTAACGAACAGGTATGTCATGGAATACCATCAAAAGATGTAATACTAAAAAGCGGGGATATTATTAATGTTGATGTTTCAACCATCTATCAAGGATATTTTTCGGATTCATCTAGAATGTTCTGTATTGGAGATGTATGTGAGAAGAAGAGAAGTCTGATTCGCATTGTGCAAGAATGTATTGATTTAGGATTGAGAAAAGTAAAACCTTGGGGATTTCTTGGGGATATGGGGCAAGCAATACATGAGCATGCGGTGAAAAATGGATACTCTGTAGTAAAAGAAATCGGAGGTCATGGAATTGGATTAGAATTTCATGAAGAACCATGGGTAGGCTATACTTCTAAGAAAAAAACAGAGATGCTGATGGTGCCAGGCATGGTATTTACCATAGAACCAATGATTAATGTAGGAACGGACGAAATATTTTTAGATAAGAAGAATGGATGGACTTTTTATACGGCAGATGGACAGCCTTCGGCTCAAGAGGAAATCATGGTATTGGTTACAAGCTACGGATATGAGGTATTAGCACATTAACTTTTATAGGAAAAGATATTGTCTAGCAAATTTATTTAATAGAGTTAGGTTATATGATTGGAGTAAAAAAGCGTATATTGGTATTTACTGTAGGCAACATTATTGTGCCTATGATAAATCCAGTTATATTAAAGAGAGAAAAGCTTTATGAAACAGAAGAGAGTTGTTTATCTTTAATTGGATTTAGAAAAACAAAGAGATATGAAATGATAGAGGTGGAATATCTTGATAGAAATTTTAACAAGCAAAAGTAAGTGTTTACTGGATTTATAGCACAAATAATTCAACATGAAATGGATCATTTTGAAGGTATAATAATCTAATTAAATAATTAAAACTTGAGGTTGAAATAATATTAATTATATTATATATGGGGAAATCTATGCTTTTTTATTTACAGTAAGGGGAAGCTTATTACATTAGGGTGTTTAGAAAAACGCCCTAAGTTAATATTAAGAGAGAAATTATTCACTATACATTATCGGGATGTTGCTCGGACAATTTTTTGCGCAGCTCATTTAGAGTTTCATAGGCAGGTGCTAAATCTTCACAAATATCAGTCAAAGAATATTCCACATGAGGTGGAATTCTATTAAATTCCTTTCTTTTTACAAGTCCATGTTCTTCCAAAGACTGCAAGGAACGGGTTAACATAATATTAGTTATTCCAGGTAGATTTAGCTTAAGTTCATTATATCTAATGCTTTTACACGGTATATAACGAACAAGATAGGAAGTCTCCACTTCCCACCAAGTCCTGAACTGAAGACAGGCGAGGTGCTCGTTCGCGTTCACACAATCGGCATCAATCCCCCCCGAGTGATACGTGCGTGAAGGGATGAAGATTCTTCCTCCAGAGGTGAGGCCGACTGTACCCTTACCCTACATTCCGGGGACGGACATATCTGGAGTTGTCGAGGCTGTAGCTACGGATGTGAATGGAAGATTAGAGTGCAAATTGAAGGAGAGCAGCAGCTATGCAGACAAAAAGACCTAAGTAATTAAGTCACAGGATGAGTCATCATCTCAATAGGTGGTGGCTCTTCTTTTGGTCATTTTCTTACATGTGATTCTGCATGAGGTATGGGCGCCATTAAGTCAAGGAAATATAGCATTGAAAGTTTTTATTAAATTATGAACTTATTTGTCTACTCAAGACATTTGCTGTTAAACAAGATATAATATATATAAGTTGATACGAAAGTAAAGGAATTGAAATAGATTATGAAAAAAATAGTAGTAGGAATATTAGCACACGTAGATGCGGGAAAAACAACATTATCAGAAAGTATGCTGTATTTAAGTGGAAAAATTCGAAAGCTAGGAAGAGTAGACAATAAAGATGCTTATCTAGATACCTATAAGCTCGAGAAAGAAAGAGGAATAACCATATTCTCAAAGCAAGCTATATTTCAGGTGGATGAAGCACAAATTACTTTGCTTGACACTCCAGGGCATGTAGACTTTTCAGCAGAGATGGAAAGAACACTTCAAGTATTAGATTATGCAATATTAGTCATAAGTGGTGCTGATGGAATACAGGGTCATACCCAAACCTTATGGCGTTTACTGTCTATATATAAAATTCCAGTGTTTATATTCATTAATAAAATGGATCAAGTAGGCACTGATAAGGAAAAGCTTATGAAAGAGCTAAAAACCCGATTAAATGATGGGTGTATAGAGTTTCAAGAAAATGATATGGAGATTTTTTATGACCAAGTTGCAATGTGTGACGAAAAGGTTATGGAGAATTTTATAGAAACAGGTGAAATTAAAAGCGCTCTGATTTCTGAACTAATAAAGAGTCGTAAGGTTTTTCCATGTTATTTTGGGTCCGCACTTAAATTAGAAGGTGTAGAAGAATTTATTAATGGAATAGTAAAGTATTCTGAAAGACCTTTCTATTCAGAGGAGTTTGGTGCAAAAGTATTTAAAATTTCTAGAGATGATCAAGGAAACCGTCTAACCTTTATGAAGATAACTGGGGGAAGCTTAAAGGTTAAGACAGCTTTAACCAATAAACCTACATACATAGAAAATAATATATATAATATTTGGGAAGAGAAAATAAATCAAATTCGAATTTACTCGGGTCAGAAATTTGAACTTGTAAGTGAAGCAGAGGCTGGATCAATATGTGTGGTTACGGGACTTACAAAAACTTATCCAGGTGAAGGGCTTGGCACCGAAAGTGCATCTTCTAAACCACTGCTTGAGCCGGTATTGTCATACCAGGTTATATTACCAGAGGACTGTGATCCAAGAACCATGCTTCCAAAGCTGCGTGAAATAGAGGAGGAGGAACCTGAACTTCATATTATTTGGGAAGAGAATTTGCAAGAAATTCAGGTTCAAATAATGGGAGAAGTACAAATTGAAATTTTACAAAGCATTATAAAAGACCGTTTTGATATTGATGTAACCTTCGGTTCTGGAACTATACTTTATAAAGAGACAATTTTCAATACTGTAGAGGGTGTTGGTCACTTTGAGCCTCTAAGACATTATGCTGAGGTACATCTATTGATGGAGCCTGGGGAACTTGGCAGTGGGTTACAGTTTTTTATAAACTGTAGTGAAGATTGTTTGGAAAAAAGCTGGCAGAGATTGATACTAACCCATTTAGAAGAAAAGGCTCATAAAGGTGTTTTAACTGGCTCAATGATAACAGATATGAAAATAACATTAGTTGCAGGAAGGGTCCATAAAAAGCATACTGAGGGTGGTGATTTTAGAGAAGCCACTTATCGTGCAGTGAGACAGGGGCTTATGCAAGCAAATTCTATATTGCTAGAACCATATTATGAATTTCAATTAGAACTGCCGGAAAAAATGGTGGGAAGGGCCATGACGGATATTGAAAAAATGCATGGGACCTGCGAAATAACTGGGGTAAATGGAGATATAGCAACAGTTGTAGGAAGCGCCCCTGTGGTTACCATGAGAAACTATCAAAGAGATGTAATTAGCTATACCAAAGGCAAGGGAAGATTATTTTACAGTTTAAAGGGATATGCACCTTGCCATAATTCAGATGAGATTATAAAAAGTATTGGATATGATCCAGAAAGAGATACATCCAATCCTACAGGGTCAGTTTTTTGTGCTAATGGTACTGGTTTCTTAGTGAATTGGGATGAGGTTAAAAATTATATGCATTTAGAAAGCTATTTGCAGAAAGAAAAAAGCACTAGTTCACAAATAACAAAAAAATCATCCCTAGCACAGGAACAATCTATAGGCTTAGATGAAATTGACGAGATTATCAATAAAGCTTTTTATGCAAATCAAGGTAAAAAATCTATTTGGAAAAAAAGAAGAACTGCCCTGGAGAGCCATTATAAAACTGATACTTATAGCAGTGTAAATAATATAGCAAAGGAAAACTACCTATTGGTGGATGGTTATAATATTGTTTTCGCTTGGGAAGAGCTAAGGGGAATTGCAAAGGATAATATTGATGCAGCCAGGACAAAATTACTAGATATTTTATGTAACTACCAAGGTATTAAAAAAAATAAAATTATCGTAGTCTTTGATGCTTACCGTGTTCAAGGGCACCGAGTGGAAATATGTGATTATAATAACATTCATGTTGTTTATACAAAAGAAGCTGAAACTGCAGATCAATATATTGAAAAATTTGTTCATCAGAACCATGGAAATTACAGTATAACAGTTGCCACTTCAGATAGCTTAGAACAGATAATCATTAGAGGAAACGGAGCAGCGTTATTCTCTGCTATGGAGTTAATGGACGAAATAGAGTGGGCTAATAAAAAAATGATGGAAGAATATAGTGAAAAATATAAGATGGAACGTAATGTTTTATCCGATACGTTATCTGAAGAAGACAAAGAACAATTTAATAAATTTTTAAAATAGTGGAATGGCAAATATAAAGTCCAGTAGAAAGATATTGAACTGCTCCCTGTCTACTTGACAGGGAGCAGTTCAAAGATATTGTAGTGTTTTTTTCCTGTAATTAATAAAAGAAAATCCCCATATATAAAAGAACTGGTATCATTTAATAATTTTTTCTCTTTGTAGATTCTTCAGTATACAAACTTATTACTTTATTAAATTTACACCTAGTTCAAATGCCTTTTGACAATCTAAAGGAAATTGTATTTTTCTATGTGCTGCTTTTGCTTCTTCGGAAAAGGCGCTAGATTTATATTTTGAGTAATCATCAAATTGGTAAGTATTATTTGAATACATAGCTAATGGTTTTGTAAATATACGTTCAATAACAGATTCAATGCGATGGAAGGTCTTTAAATAACCAATTTGATTCATTACTTCTTCTGGAACATTCATTGTATAAATGAATGCTGTTGGCATCTTCTTTGGTGGAATTGAAGAATAGTTCTCATCATACACCAAGTAAGGGAATAATAGTCTTTCTAAAAAAGATTGTAATTGACCTGTTATAGTGCCAAAATATATTGGAGAACCAAAAATAAGCCCATCAGCTTGAGATAATTTTTCTAAAACTTCATAAATATCGTCTTTTATGGCGCATTTTCCATAACTTGTACCGCCAAGTCTTTTGCAGGCAAAGCAGCTTTTACATCCAGTATAGTTTAAATCATATAAATTAATGATTTCAGTTTCAATTTCTTTATCTTTTGCTGATTCTTTTACTCCATCTAAAGCTTTTTGAAGTAATGTAGCTGTATTTTTATTTTTTCTTGGACTTCCGTTAATAGCATAAACTTTCATAGTAGCACTCCTTTTTAAAGTGTTTTATTTTTAATTTTTCTGTTATAATTAATATAGCATAAAGGTATAAATATACAAGTATGCAGTTTTTTCTGTGTTGGTATAAAAAGTATACTATTAAATTTAAAGGAGTATAATTGTGAATAATGATACGAATTGCAATGTAGAATTTCCTAGTGATAATATATACGATAGAAAATGTTCCCTTATATACGCATTAGAGATTATTGGACAAAAGTGGAAGTTGCCTATTATGTGGTACTTATTTGATAATGATTTTACTAGATATAATGAATTAAAACGAAAAGTTAAAGGTATTACCAATATGATGCTTACAAAATCTTTAAAAGAATTAGAAGAACATAATCTTGTTGTTAGAATTCAATATGAAACGATTCCTCCTAAAGTTGAATATGCCCTAACAGAAAGGGGTAAAGCGCTACTTCCTGCATTGAAGGAATTATCTATATGGGGTGAAGAACAAATTAAACTTGATAAGTCGAAATCGAATTTTTAAACGCTTCTTATTTACTATTAAATATTATAAATCAATGAGGAAAGACCTGAATTTAGTTATAAAGCTTTAGATTTTTCTACTTACCTCTATTTTTCTAGTTTTGCCTTTTATCCCATATGTAAAATATTTTATACATGTGCTAAGATTCTAGTGATTGATATGTAATAAAAACTATTATAATTCAGAGGTGATTTATCATTAGAGTCATAAAAAATTTCTTGTTTTTCATATTGGCTATAACTCTTTTCATATGTAGCTCTCAAGTATACGCACAATCCCCAAGCAAAATAGCTGTCAGTAAAGATAAGGTTTGGCATATAGAGTTCGGTAAATCAGTACAAGTTACTGATTCTGTAGCAAAATCTGTACAAGTTACTGACTCTAAAGGGGAACCAATAAATGTTACTGTGTTACAGGGAAACTATTCGAATATAGCCAATGTTAATCCGCCTCAAGGTGGTTATATCGTTGGTGAAAGCTATACTCTAAAGATCAACAAGGGGATTACAGCTAAGGATAGTTCCTCCTTTAGTGAACTAGAACCAATAAATTTTACTATTGTTCCTGATGGAGGCAATACTTCTGGTAATCTTGCCAATGCTGGTGTTATCTGCGAGAATGATGGTTGGATTTATTTCTTGAATTCATCTGATAATGAAAAATTATATAAGATTAATGTTGATGATTCTGGAATGGCTAAGATATCAGATGATTCTCCTTTATTTATAAATATAGAAGGTGACTGGATTTACTATTCCAATAATAACGATGAAAACAAGCTCTATAAGGTGAAAACTGACGGTACTGAAAGAAATAAATTAAGTGATGATATTGCATTAAACATTTACGTAGCGAATAACGTGGTGTACTATTCAAAGTCCAGAGGTAAGTCAGCAAATATGGAAGCTTTCTATTGACGGGAAAATTAATATCCCGATTACTCCTGAAAGTGAATCTTATAGTTTTATAAGAGTAGATAACGGTTGGATTTATGCTGAAAATATGCTTGATAACGGATTTACCTATAAAATGAAAACGGATGGAAGTAGTAAGCAGTTAAATTATAGATTTTAAATTAACTGAGCATGTAATATACTTACTTTATGAAAAGGTAAATAATTTTCTAAAACACTGCATTACCTATGTTCTGCAGTGTTTTTTGTAATTACATTCTAATGCTAATTCATAACATTATTAGAAGATATTCCAAAACAATATTACAGATATGCTATAATTTGAGATATATTTACTGAAGGGAGAAGGATAGATTGGGAAGAAAGATGGACAATACAACAATTGTTAAATGCATAACTTTGTTTTTTATAGGATTGACTACGATAACTGCAGTTATATTTTATAATAAATTTGAGAATGCGAAATATGCTTTTAATAGAAACTGTTATTATAGGTTAGAAAATCTTCAGTCGCAAACTAATGAGGCAGTGAAGAAACTAGACTCTGCAAAGACTTATAAAAAAGTCTCTGAAAGTGATGTTGCAGAATTTGTGTATTTAAATTCAATAATAAGAAGTGAACAATGGTATATAGGTCTAGCAGCCCATGATTATCAGTGGAAGATAGGAAAGCTAGAAAAAACGTATCAAGGGCAAGGCTCTTTCGGGATTATTTTAGACTCTTATTTTGAATATCTGAAACAAACATATAAGGATAAAAATTATATAAATTATGATAAAGAAAATGAAAAGATCGACTTAGTTTTTAAGTATTATCAAGGAATTCAAAAAATACTCAATGGCAACCTTGAGAATGTTGGTAATACTGGTTCGTTGGATAAACATGAACTTATAAATAAAGAGAAGTGGGTATTGGTATCTTCAGAAATAAATAAGTTTGATGAAGATTTTAAAGCGCAGTATAGTGTTGAGCTTGTATCAGAAAAAAGTAAATAGTATTAAGTTACATTTGGCGTTTATATTTCACCTATTAGCTATAAATATACAAAGTTTAGTTAGAAATATTCTTCAGTTGAGGTGACATAACTGTAATTTACTACGATATTAAGGAGGCTTTTATGTCAGATATTATAATCAAATTACTTGAGAAGTCAGATGCACAGGAACTTTTTACATTCGAACTTAAAAATAGGGCTTTTTTTGAGAGAGTAGGTTTCCCAAGAGGAGATAACTATTATGAATTAAATAATTTCAATACAATAATAAAGGAGTCAGTTGAGGAACAAGAGAAATAATTAATATATATGTATTTAATAAAGAATCATACCGGAATGATTCTTGGCAGAATAAATTTATTATCAATAGTAAGAGGAAGTTTTAATAAGGGTGAACTCGGCTATAGAATTGGTGAGGAACATCAGGGGAAGGGGGATGCAACAAGTGCAGTAAAACTTATTTTAGATAAAGCAGTCAATAATCATAAACCTCATAGAATAGAAGCAGGAACATCACCGTATAACATAGGTTCTCAAATAGTATTAATTCAATAGAACCAAAGAGATGGACAAGAAGTTGGATATTATCTTGAATAAATTAGATGATAAGGGAGACGAAACTAATAAATCTTAATTCTCGTTCTTCTTAAGCTATCACGAAATTATAAAATATTTTCATTTTATTATAGAATTGACTACGATTAAACTTTTGAGGAGGTAATATAGATATGTATATAATAGTATTATCAGCAATTATAGTAGGTGTCTTTATAGTATTCGGAAGTATTATACTTGGTAGGTATGTTTTAAGTAGCAGGCAAAATAATGAATCTGGTACATATCAAATGGTTAAGGTAGATGAAAAAAATATTGTTATACTGGATACAAGGACAGGGCAATATTGGAAAAAGCCTATTGTAGAAAATTCCTCTTTAAAAACAACGAATAGAGAGGCAGATAAATACGCATGATTTTTACCATATTACAACAGTAAACTTTATGAATAGAGAGGAAAATAAAATGAATAAAAGATTTTCTGGATGATTTCTTTGGGTATTCCAGCATTCTTAGATTAATAGCATTTTTGTTAAAGTAATTCATAATTTTTTATATTAAGTATAGATAGCGAATCTTCTTTAGTTGTAATAAAACTGTAAAAAATGACGAATGAGAAGGGGGATTTTTTTGAAACTTAATAAGTTGTTTTTTATAACATTCTTTGCTGTTTACGTTTTCTTTGCAGTATTTTCTACAATGTATAGCAGAGTTAGGTATGGAAGCGATTGCACGTTATCATTTATAGTCACAGATAAACTAATAATAGGGTTAACGGAAGATTGGATTTTAAAACTTATCGTTTCGGTATTATTTGCTTTTACTAATAGTAATTTATTAAGCAGGAAGGCAACATAAATAAATACTCATATCACAGAATAGTAAAAAAATACGTCATAGTAAATTATTTTATCAGGGGGTTATATGGGAATTTATGAATTAAAGTTCAAGAAAAGACAATTGAATGTTATTTTAGGAATAGTAGGGATTGTTTGTGGTTTATTTTGGACAAGTTTACTTATAGCTTCTTTTACAATATTTAAAGCGCAAATATCAACAGGTACTGTCTTCTTTACGGTTTTGATAGTATTAAATATTATTTTAGATTTTCTTTTGGGGAAACATTATATAACTTTTTCATTACAAACTTATGTTAAAATTTATGATAAAGAATTAGAAATCCATAAAGGATTGCTTTCGAGAAAACAATTTATCAAATACGAAGATATTGAGGAAGTTCGTTTAATTGGTGAAAAGGTAGTCATAATTATGATGGATTATTGTTCAAATAAAGAGATTGTGATATGGTCAGGGTTGATGTATTTAAAAGATTTAGATATACTTCTTGATAACTTGTCTAAAAATAATATATTAGTTAAATGACATTAATACGCATTCTTTTTATAAAGTTTATTAATCATAGATGCACGACAGCTAAACAACAGTATTATATTGTTCAACAATCGTAAGTTTATAAGAAATAAAAAGAATGTCACACTCAATATTTACCTAAAATACAGAAGATAGTAAAATCAAAACGTAGTGGCAAATTACTATAAATTGAGGGGGGATTTTAGTTGAAAAAAACAGGTGTTATTTTAATTATTATAATGTTGTTGATAGTTTCAGTATATTCAATCAAAGGCGCTTTTGACCATAACTGCACTTATAAAGGAGAAAATGAATTTTGGACGGCTGAATATAAGGTGTATGCCACAAAGATATTAACCAATAAAAGGTTAACAGTATCCTATAAGAAAAACCTATCTGACTTATCTTCAATAAAACATTTAGAAATATCTTATGAAAGTAGTATAGGAGGTGGAAAATTAACCGAAGATTTTGGTGATAACCCTCCAAAAGAAAGAACCTATACACTTAAAGGTAATGGTTCAGGAGGAATGATATTAAACAAAGATGAAGTAGTAAAGGTTAACATAAGTATTGATGGAAAGACACAAACAATTGAACTTAGGAATGTACAGTAACTTTTATTTATTGTTTTTACTTGCGTTACAATATTCTTAAAGTGTCTATCTACTATAAATTTATGATAGATTATGGTTTACAGAATGGAGGGAGCAAAATGTTTAATAGATATAAGATTACACCTACTAGGGAACAAAGTATTAGGAGAATAATTGGAAGTTTATTTTTGATGGTTTTTGGAATTTATATGTTATGCCTATATAATAGAACTGTTGGAATTGTATGTATCATAACTTCAAGTGGTATTATTTTGTTCCATTTATACTTTCTTATCTTTATAAAGAATAGTCTATCTTCTATTGAGATTAATATAACATCAGGAAAGTTATTGAATGACGAAGAAAAAGAAAATAGATAAAAAGTTAAACTACAATATTTATATCATGTATAATCGTAAAATGTTGAGAACTAATTATTATAGTTATCGTATTTAACATTAAAGCATAGTGAACTGATGTTAGGGGTTGAGAATTAATGAAAACAGGAAAATGGATTTTAATTATTATGGTAGTTGCGATAGTTTTTGCTTTTGGAGGTTGTGAAAGTAAAAGTATATCCAGCGTTAGCCTAAATCCACCAGATAAAATTAATATATATGCAGTGGAATTTGTTTATGATAAACCTCAAAGACTTACCATTAGTAATGGTAATAAAAAACAGGTTCAATTTACAGAAATAATTCTTCCTCTAAGTGAAAGATGGCAAAACATTGCGTTTGTCAAAATTAAAGATAACTTCTATACACCTATTGGGTTAAATGAAAATTTAGATTACTTGGTTAAGGCATCGGTTAAGTGATTGATTAATTTATAAATTTACTAAACAGTGTAACAACTGTAAAATATGGTGAATAAAACTATTAAAATGGAGGAGGAAATACATGGATAAATCCTTAAAATTCAATTTAATTGTTATGCTGATTTTGGTATGTTTCATCAGTCTTTTAGCATATAAGAATAACATAAGTGGTTTTAGTCAAGCACAAGCAATTACTAAAATTATTAAAATCCACCCTGAATTTCCGGCCAATACAAATGATACGATAACAAAAGATATTGAAGTTAGGGGAGGACCAAATATTTTAATTACAACTGCAAAAGTTAAATTTATAACTAAGATTGAAGCGGTTGAAAAAAACTCATATATAAACTGGTTCTTTTTTGTTATTTTAATTTCTTTCATGCTTGTAATTCTTGCAATTTTAGCAATTTTGTCAATTAATATCATGGGAAAAGAAAAAATTATAATTCATAATTGCATTAGGAAATAAAGAAGAATTTTATAAGTGTTTTGATGAATTATTTTGAGATGGTATTGAAAAAAGTTACGACGCTTTTTCTTAAGTTGTGATGTAACTGTAAGTAAAGGAGAAGTTAAGGGTGTTATAATGATGAGTATTCATAAAAAAAGTTTACTGTCACTAATCATTTTTATGGTAATTGTTCTTATTAGCAGTATAACATATTTAGAATTTGGATTGTATGTTAATACAGGGGTATTGCACATTAAAAATATAGCAGTAAGCAATCAAAATCTACAAGTTTTGGGAACAACAACCAACAGTGGTGAAGCCTTTGCTGGTTATAACTATACAATGGAAAATAGCAATTTATATTTAAAACTAAGATATAGCGTTGTAAATCCAATACATAGTAGTGGAGATTTTAACATTACCATAAAAGAAAATGTCAAAAACATAAAGAATGTATATTTACAGGGTAGTAAACCAGAAGATAAAAAATTAATTTGGACTAATTAATTAGTAAATCTTTTAAACAATATTACAGTGGTAGTTTATAACGAACTAAATTAAGGGGGATGTTTATGAAAATGAAACTATGGTTGAGGTATTTTGTTTATATGTTTCTAATATTTGTAGTAGTATTTTCGGGAGAACATGTTTTTCAAGGCATTGCAAAGATTAGAGAAAATTCATTTAATCCTCAATATTTCTACACAAGTGCTATGACAATTATTTTTTATGGAAGTGTAGGTTTAATATTGGGTTTAGAACATTTTATTTGTGAGATAAAAAAAGAAGGAACTTGGGCACTTATTTTGCCTAAAATAGTTTTAATGGGACTGCCTTCATTATACTTTTCACTTGCTTATGTTACATTTAGTTTTAACATTGAATTTTTGAGAAACATAATAATATACCCCATAATTACATTAATGGTAAGTTACTCAGGTTTTCTGTCTGTCTTTCCATTGATACTTGGATATACAATTATTACAAGTTTTTATAAGCATAATGAAAAACTGGGAGTATAGCTATTTCGTGATCTTCTAATTATTGTGCCTTGTGTTTAAGGAGAAATGGTGATGAAATGAGAAAGAAATTAAAAGTTAGTATTATACCTGCTTCGGTTCTGATAATAGTTTTTTCCTATGTACTTTGGTGGTATTTAAGTAATTTAAGACTCGATGTATATTCTTTCTCTGATAATGGTCGTTAAATTTATAAGGATAACAATCACTATGTTTTTAATGCAATAGTTCATAGTTCTATACCCTTTTCTATTTTTTCTTTTTGGTTGCATAGTCTGTCATTTCTGGTATTGCTCCACCACCCACAGCCCAAAAGTAAAGACTCGCAACACTGCAATATGGGCTGAATCTTTTACGATATCTTTCAAAACGGATACGATCAATTGTCTTATGATGATAAACCATGCGTATACCACGCAGAATTGCAAGGTCACCATAACTAAATACGTTTGGTCTTTCCAAACAGAAAAGCAGAATCATTTCTGCAGTCCATATGCCAATTCCTTTTAATGAGGAAAGAACTTTGATTGCTTCTTCGTCGGACATTTCAGATATGCGCTGAAGGTTAAATTCTCCTGAATCCACTTTTGCTGCAAAGTCAGTAATATATTCTGCTTTTTTATATGTCATACCCATAGACTGTAGCTTTGGAACGCCCGTTTTTAGGATTGTTTGTTCATTAATCTCTCCCAAAGACATCTGCATACGGTTCCAGATGGTTTTTTGTGCTTTTGTAGAAATTTGTTGCCCAATTATATGATGAACTACAGATGAGAACAAATCACCATCTGTAGGGCGGTCAATATGACCAATCTGTTCTATCACTTCAGCCAAACGTCTGTCTTTTCTTTTCAAATATGCAATTTCCGTATCACCATAGGGAAAATATTTGTTTTTATTCATATTGTTTTTCTCCAATCATCAAGAGCCAACGCTGATTAAAGCAGAATTCACGTATCATATCTAAATTAGATGGTTTCATTATCACTGTTCCTCACTGTGTTGCGTTGACGCACTGTTTATTATTTGTTAGTATTATATCATCAAAACAGAAGATTAAATATTAAAATATGGTGCAAAAATATCACAATATCTCCAAGTAAGGATTTGTATTACAGGTGAATATATGAAAAAGATTATGAATGAACAATTAATTTATGAAATACTTTCCGTTGTGGAAGAAATCCCTAAAGGGAAAGTAGCTACATATGGACAAATTGCCAGCCTTATTGGCAGAGACAAAAATGCACGGCTTGTCGGGAAGGTTCTTAGCCAGGCAGAATTTTATGGGAGATATCCATGTCATCGTGTGGTAAATCATGCTGGAAGGTTGGCACCGGGGTGGCAGGAACAACGATTTCTGTTATTAGAAGAAGGTGTATCCTTTAAAGATGAGAATCATGTTGATATGAAGGAAAACCAGTGGGACTGTTAGGATGGAGATGATCTGTCGTTGGAAAGTCTGGCCCAAAGTGCAAGAGTCAGTTATGTAGTTTAAATTCACTATTGCTTAAAAGCTAATTCTATGATATTATACGTAATAATTAAATAATATGATGCTTATTCTTATCCCCGGGTAAGAATGTTAATAAGCACTGATTCTTATTCCATTAGGGCCTTTTTTAAGGAGGAATGAGATTCGGTGCTTTTGTGTTTATTAGGGGAGTTTAAGTATTATATTAAAATCTAATATTTGATGTAGATGGAGGTGATTTAATGAATTGGAATATTAAAAAATTTAATAAACTTAAGATCGAAGAAATATACAAAATTTTAGCATTAAGAAATAAAGTATTTATTGTAGAACAGGAGTGTGTATACCTTGA
Source organism: Clostridium magnum DSM 2767 (assembly GCF_001623875.1). Taxonomy (GTDB): domain Bacteria; phylum Bacillota; class Clostridia; order Clostridiales; family Clostridiaceae; genus Clostridium_AM; species Clostridium_AM magnum. Next base: position 211,071 of record NZ_LWAE01000005.1, read on the forward strand.
CTGTGATGATAAAGATTTAAATTCATATCATTTATTTTCTGAAGAAAATGGAGAAGTAGTTGCATACTTAAGAATTTTGGAAAAGGGAGTTTCTTACGACGAAATATCAATAGGAAGAGTAGTCGTAAAAAAAAATCATCGTGGTAAAGGAATTTCAAGAGAAATGATGTTAAAAGCTATTGAGTTTATAGAAAACACTTTAAAAGAAGATACTATTAAAATTCAAGCACAAGTGTATTTACTTGATTTTTATAGTAGTCTTGGCTTTAAGGCAGTTTCAGAAGAATATCTAGAGGATAATATTCCACATATAGATATGTTATATAAAAAATAAATTAATTACGGAAATTTCAAAGATCAATATATTAAATATTTTATTAGGATTAGTTGTAGTTGGTATTGAAGGGGGATATATTATTATGTATCGTTTGGAATGGGAAATAAGCAAAGGTGCTCTTATAGCCAATATATGCATAGCTACCCTTCTTTTAATTGCTGGGGCACTATTCTTTAAAGAAGGCTTTACTATACAAAAGTTTCTTGGTTAATACCTGATAAATAGTAATTTAGCGGATAGATTTAAAATAATACGTACTAAAAAAATAGAACAAATGGAGTTCTATTTTTTTATTTTCTTATATGATTAACCTATCATAGGTTTTATTTATACTCTATGATTTTATTTGAGCCCTTTATCAGCTTTACATCTCTTTTCTGCATTTTATCATTAAAAAGTTTACTGGAGGTTTATTTGGATTCTCCTTATATATTTCATCAATCTCTACAAAATCTACAAGCCCATAATTTCCAAACTCTTTCTCTATTGACTTAGAATCATAGAAAAACAGTTTTACCCCATACGTTGTTTCATAATAATTTTCAGCAAGCTTCGTGCCATTACCGTACATTGGAGCTTTTTCTGAAACAGCCGTAAAAATCATATATCCACCTGGTTTTAAGTGGTTATAGCAATCATTAATAAACTTTTTTCTTTCATCTTCATTTAACAAATGAATAAGAGCAAAGCTAACTACACCATCATAGAGTTTATTTTCAAAAGGCATATCTGATACTGACCCATGATAAATTTTATTATTAATTCCATTTTGCCTTGCTATATTAATGGCTGTTTGAGAAATTTCGACTCCTGTAACCTCCATGTTATTATCAATAAATGGTTTTGCATTTCTTCCATATCCAATACCTGGTATTAAGATATCCTTTAGATTATTTTCAGCAAAGTAATCTGCTACTATAACTGCAATGTTTGATGGCTCAAACCCCCACATTGCTTGCTTTTCTACAAAACTTTTTTCCCAAAATCCTGACATATAAACATCTCCTTTAAAATTTTTATTCACTAAATAGTATTAAAAATCTTTATAATTTTAGTATTAATATAAGTCTTGTTTTAGACTAACATTGTTAACAAGCTATTTATAACAAAAATATAATCATTTTAATCAAATACATTACAGACTGTATTTATCTATAATTAAGGTGTAAAAACACCTATGAAATTAAGGCGTTTTTATATAATTTCAAATAGTTTTTTATTTTTAAGATAAGTTTTCATTATATTCTCTGCTTCTTCCATTGCTTTTTGGATTTTGCACGCATGATTTTCATCCATTTCACACGTAAACATAGAGCTATTTCCTTCTGTTGCCTTAATTACATCTAAAAGTGAAATATCTTCTTTCCTTTTACGCAAAATATAACCACCATTTACACCAGGAGTTGATTGAATTATATCAGCTTTTACTAACTGCGTTAAAATCTTTGACAAATAACTCGGTGAAATATTTAAATGGTTTGCCAAAGGATGCAAACTTAAGTTATCTCTTTTATCATACTTAATCATATATGCAACTATATGTAATGCATAATTAGTAGCTTTGGTATACTTCATACTAATCCTCCATGTACCATTAATCAGATATTACAGACTGTATTTATCTATAATATACCCATTCATACTTTTAGTCAATACTTATTAATGATTAAGTAACTTTTTATTGTAAACTATTATGTAATAATATTGAAGTTATGTTACAATTTTTATATGTTTAGTTTGAAACTATAAAATATTAGGAATAAAGGTAGTGAGAAAGATAAATATCAAGGATTTTGTTAAAGAGCACAATATTGATGGTTATGGTATTGCGGAAATTTCTGATATTAATGCGCCGAAAGGGTTTCATCCAATAGATATATTACCTGAATGTAAAAGTCTAATAATTTTATATAAAGTAATACCACATTTTATATTTGACTTAGATAGTAAGATAAAATCAGCATATCTGTATAAACTTATTAATGACATGGATAACATATCATTTAAACTTAGTGAATCTATTAATAATGAAGGATTTCATTCAATTCCTATTATAACTTTCTTTCCTATAAAAGTTCATGAAAATAAGTTAAAAATCGCAAGAGGTAGTTTTTAATACCTCTTACGAAAGAACTAATATAACCACATCAAATACATTTTTATAATGCTAAGCTATAGATGTTCTTCAGGTGCTAGTTCATTATACTTATTCCAACCTAACAAGAGTAATTGAGATGTTTCTAAAGGGCCTCCCCCGAAAAGCGCTGCAAAAATAAGAAAGGGTATAAATAGAAAATTAAAAGCTTTTTCTATTAATGTTAGTTTCTTTTCATTCAAGTTAATCACTCCTTTTATGTGGTTATACATACTATATTTTATAGTTAATTTTTGTAAAATTCAAGTTTTGGGGAACTTATTCTAAATGGTATAAATATTTTTCTCTACTACATTAATACTAATAGATTAGCTTTAAAAAATGATATAATTACCAGTAAGTAACTCAGAATAAAATTGAAACTGTATAAAATGAGCAATAAACTATTTTAGTAACACTTTAGAGGGGGTTTTTACATTGGAAATAATTGAAGGTGAATACACATTTACAGATAATGCTACTCGGATTAAATTAGGTGAGGTTTGCAACCTGTTAAGACAATCTCGTTGGGCTAAAAATCGACCTATTGAAACCATTGCTAAAACAATTGAAACCTCACTTTGTTTTGCAATTTATCACAATGATATACAAATTGGATTTGCAAGAGTTGTAAGTGATTACGCTGCCTACAGTCTAATATTAGATGTAATTATTGATGAAAAATATAGGGGTAATGGCTTGGGAAAAAAACTAATTGAATTTATAAACAACCACCCAAGTATAAAAAATACAAGTAAAGTTCTTTGGACAAAATATGCTGAAAAATTATATTTGAAGTGTGGATTTAAAGAAGAAGATTGTTATAAATTTATGTTTAATAGACCTTAATCGAAATACCGTTGTGACGAAATATTCAGATATCATGTACGATAGTAAAATAATTACATATTCTAATTGCTTGATTTGTATTGTGACCGCTGACTGGGAGTAACCAAGCTGTTCTGCTACTTTGGAAAAGTTTATTTTTCATATTATATGGACAATGATATAATATAAAATAAATAAAGTCGACGTCAATGATAAAATTTATATAGTGATTCAAGTAAAGTTATTGATATGGCAGGGAATAAGAGGAGGATATTGTGAAAGGATTAGGGACAATTATAAATACTATAGCTGTTATCGCTGGAAGTGGTATCGGCATGTTTCTTAAAAATGGAATGAAACAGAAAATGCAGGATATTCTGATGCAGACCTGTGGTGTGGCGGTAATCTTTATCGGTGTTGCGGGAACTCTTCAAGGCATGATTACTGTAGCTGACGGTATAATACAAACAAAAGGAGCCATGCTCCTAATTTTTTCTCTAGTAATAGGAGGCGTTATTGGACAGGCAATAGATATTGAGAAATTACTAGATGCTTTAGGAGAAAAAATAAAAACTATAGCAAAAGCGAAAGAGGACAACCGTTTTGTAGAAGGTTTCGTTAATACATCCCTTATTATTTGTGTGGGTGCTATGGCTATAGTTGGTTCAATACAAGATGGTCTTAAAGGAGATTATTCCATGTTGGCTGCCAAATCCATTTTGGACTTTGTAATAGTTTTAGTCTTTGCTTCTACCTATGGATTGGGCGTTATGTTCTCTTCAATTCCGATTTTGGTTTACCAGGGCGGAATTACAATTCTTACTGTTCTTGTAGGTCCATTTTTAGGAAAGATACTGATTGAAAATCTGTCCTATGTAGGCTCAGCACTAATTTTTTGTGTTGGCGTAAATATTGCTTTTGGAAAGAAATTTAATGTAGGGAATATGCTTCCGGCATTATTTGTTCCTGTTGCATATGAACTTATTTTGTATTTTATTAAGTAATTGAATAGGGTTAGATTATATGATATATTTTAAAATCATATCTTATTTTTATAAAAAATATAAGTGAAAAAGAGGTAGAAATTATGATAAAACCAATTGTAAAAGATATATTGTTTTTAGGACAAAAATCAGAAGAGGCAACTAAAAATGATATAGTAGTAATTGATGATTTAATAGATACATTAAGAGCAAACTTAGAGAATTGTGTTGGATTGGCTGGTAATATGATTGGAGTAAAAAAGCGTATATTGGTATTTACTGTAGGCAACATTATTGTGCCTATGATAAATCCAGTTATATTAAAGAAAGAAAAGCTTTATGAAACAGAAGAGAGTTGTTTATCTTTAATTGGATTTAGAAAAACAAAGAGATATGAAATGATAGAAGTGGAGTATCTTGATAGAAATTTTAAGAAGCAAAAGCAAGTGTTTACTGGATTTGTAGCACAAATAATTCAACATGAAATGGATCATTTTGAAGGTATAATAATCTAATTGAATAATTAAAACAGTACTTACCATAAGAAAAGGTTGTTATAACATTCAAGCCTTTTGCTCATTCCTGTAAATATTCAAATATAAAAAATACACCTCCAAATATTGTATATTAATAACATTTGGAGGTGCATTTCATTACTACTCTTAAAATAATATGACTTACGATGTTTTTAATTGAATTTTATAATATTGGTACGCAAATTTCCCAATAATGATTATTTATCATCTGAATTGCATAGCGTTCAAGAATAGGTCTTCTAAACTCAGGGTTATCTTGGGCTATTCACCTGATTTTCAGTCACTTCTTTTCTATTAAATAGTTCTTTTTTAATACTAATTACCATTTTAAAAGTTGCATCCAAAGTCTCATGATTAACCGCTGTTGCATCAAACTTAAGCAGCTTAAAAGTTGTCTGAACACAAAAGCCTATTACCATGGCGGATATAACCGTTCCAATACCAAGCATACCTCCAAGAATCCAACCTACGAGAGCTGCTATAAGCTCAATTGATCCACGGCAGACACCTATTGGCAGTCCTGTTTTGCGAGTAAGTGCTACCATTAAACTGTCTCTGGGACCGGCACCAAAGGCTGAGCCAATATAAAAATAGGAGGCTAGGGCAATAATAAACAATCCTGCAACCAGCATTATAATTCCTAGGAACATATTATTAAGCACTGGTATTATATGAAATGCCATAATCATATCAAGGAATACACCTATTAGCACCATGTTTAAAATCGTACCAAGTCCAAGTTTTTCTCCAAGCACTATTGCTATTATTCCAATAACTAATCCAGTAATAATTGAAGCAGTTCCAATGCTCATTCCAGTGGCTTTTCCAAGTCCAACATGAAAAGCGTCCCAGGGAGCATATCCTATATGGGCATTCATAGTAACAACAATTCCAAGTGAATAGAGGAAAAGTCCTAATATTAAGCGCAGAAAACGGATTAAGAATTGTTTCATAGTTAAATCTCCTTTCAAAATTGTATGGTAAAAAAATAAATGATATAATAATTGTATGACATTAGTTTAGAATTAAATGTTTTTTTGAGATCAGTATAAATACCGTATTTATCTTTATTATATAGGGAATACCAGTTAAGTCAATGGGTTATTGTTTGTCATACAATTTGAAGTGGGGGAGAATTATGTGGAATCCTAAAATCATTGATACAGATAAAGTGTTGTATGTTGCAATCGCAGATGCAATCGAAAGGGACGTTCAGCTTGGCGTCCTTAAGTCAGGTGAAAGAATGCCGCCTCAGCGATCACTTGCAAAGATAATAGGAGTTAATCTAACTACAATTTCAAGAGCATATAAAGAAGCAGAAAATAGAGGACTTATTTCAGGTACTGTAGGAAGTGGAACTTATGTATTACAAAATGAAAAAAGAGATATTTCTTTACCGGGGATTCTTAACAGAGATGATGAGATTATAGAACTTGGTCTAGTAGGTTCTACAAAGGTTGAAGGTTATGATTTGGCAAATTTACTTATTTCTGTTGCAGAGGATGAGACATTGGACTCATTGTTTGATTATGTACCAAGTCAAGGTCTTCGCAGACATAGAGAGGCTGCCTCAAAATGGATAAAGCAATATGGTCTTGAGTTAGATCCTGACCGAATTGTAATATGTGCGGGAGCCATGCATGCTATTAACTGCTGTCTGATGGGGCTATTTGAACCTGGAGATAGAATTGCCGTGGATTCACTTACATTTACCGGCTTCAAGAATGCTGCTCAGCTAAGTCATGTTAAACTTGAACCCATTGCAATGGATGGGGAGGGCATGATTCCCGAAAGTCTTGAAAATATATGTAGGAGATCTCAGATAAAAGGCATTTATCTTATGCCCAATATGCAGAACCCAACAGCAACTGCTATGTCAGTGGAGAGAAAGCAGGCTATTGCAGATATAATCCTAAGATATGGATTAATTCTGATTGAAGATGATATATACAATTTTACAAATAATACTGAAAGGACAGCACTTACCAGTCTTGTGCCTGATAATGGTATTTTTATCTGTGGTATGTCAAAAGCTTTTCTTCCTGGACTTAGGATAGCTATTACTGCTGTGCCTGATAGATTTTTATGCAAATTTATTCAGACTGTTACAAATACTGTTTGGATGGCACCAGCCATAAGCGCAGAACTTGTCTCACGTTTAATTGAGAGTGGTGCTGCTTTAGAAATCATAAATAAGAAAAGGAAGGTTATCGCCCGCAGGCTTCAGCTCGCAAAGATTATACTTAAGGATTTCTATTTTCAAACTACTGAAAATAGTATGTTTTTATGGCTTAACCTTCCTGAAGGGTGGTCCTGCGCGGATTTTGAAAATATAGCTTTGATGGAAAAAGTAAGAGTAATATCTGCTTATAAGTTTTATGTTGGAAATCAACTGCCGCCAAATGCAGTAAGAATTTCGCTGGGAATGGTAAAAAATGATGAACAGCTGATAAAGGGACTGAATATTCTAGTGAGGATTTTAAAGCAGTATCCACTACTTACATCACCTGTAATGTAGTAGGTATAGCAAGCAAAAACCATCCATTATACTTCCAGCTTTTGCAAGAGCTTTAGATAGGAAGGTGCGGATTTTTTAGCGGAAATAGATTTGGTTAAAAAATATTGAGAAGATACTATGTTTAGATTAAATGTAAGAAGGAAAGGTGATACTATGGATGGAAAGATACGAAAAGATATAAAAATAGGAGCAAAAGTCCTTATTGTCCAAAAGCAAGACCAGCGTTCTGGAAAGTTAACTGAGGGTGTGGTGCAAAAACTCCTCACAAACTCAGAGTTTCATCCTCGTGGTATCAAAGTTATGCTTGAGGATGGAATTGTAGCAAGAGTAAAAGAAATAAAATAATATTTAACTCAAATGTGCAGAATTCTCCCATACTCTATAGGTAGGAGAATTCTGCACATTTGGGTTAAATATTTTATAATATAAATATATAAAGCTATGATAGAATTTAACGTATAAATAGCCTCACCATCAGAAAATGTAATATCTGATGATGAGGCTACTTATATGTTAAAGGTCAAATAAGTTATTATGATAAGTGTTACTATAGGTTTTGTTCAAAGGTTGCTTTAACATTTTTTAATTCTTCTCTAATAGAAATATGCTGTGGGCAGTGTTGTTCACATTTTCCGCATTGAACACAATTTGATGCCTTTGCTCTTCCTAGGCTCATATATTGAAGTGTGGCAAATGCCATAGTATCCTCAAGTAAAAATACATTGTTAGAATAAGCAAAGTTTTCTGGTATATTAACCTAAATAGAACATGGCATACAATACCTACAACCAGTACAGTTAACTTTCATCTTTTCTTTGAAAGTTTTCTTTGCAAAATCCATTAACTCTAGTTCTTTTTCAGTTAAGGAATTGGCTTTTCCTTCTTTTGCTGTATTTATATTATCCTCTACATGTTCCATAATTGAAACATCTAATCCTTTGCTAGCAGAATATTCTAATCATTCTTTACCTGTTTGGTAATTTTCATCTAAGTAATTGTATTGAATTTGTCAGAAAGACCAATCATAATAATCTATCCATATCTTCTCTTGTCTGAACCAGCAAAACAGGAAGCTTCGTTGCTATTTTTACACGCTCTCTATATCCATCCCTTAATGCTTTAGATACGAAAGGCTCACTTTCTCCTCCCTTGTCAAATCCTGATCCATGGTAGGGATATGCAGTATCAATATAGTTTACACCATTATCAATTGCGTATCTTATCATTTTTATTGCTTTATCTTCGTAAATTTTTGTTGTATCGCCATTAATAATAGGTAATCTCATACAACCAAAACCTAAAAATGAAACCTCTTCATTTGTTTTGCCAAACTTTCTATATAACATCTTTCGATCTCTCTTATTTAAAATCTAAACAATCTGTGCACTGACTGTTTATGTATTAATAACAATAATAATAAAACAAAGAAGGTGATATAGAAGAATATGATTTCGCTGGAAAGACAATTCTGCCATTCTGTACCCATGAAGGAAGCGGTATGGGCGGAAGTGAACGGGATATCAAGCGTATCTGTCCATCTGCAAAGGTAGAAAAGAGCATTGCTATTCATGGTGGTAGTGTTAAAAGTGCAGCAGGTACGATTAAGTCTTGGCTTTCATAACAAATATCTTAGTAATTTATAAAACCCTTGACTTAGAGTGGACTCCAAGTGATAGGGTATATATAGAACAAAGAAATACAAGTAAAAAAGTGGAGGAGAAAAATGGAGAATTTGAAAAACATGTTTTTAGCAGGATTAGAGCAATATTTAATTACATTAATTAGTGTGGAAACATATGGTGATTTTCGAAAAGCATATCAGGAATACTTAGAACAAGTTATTAGTGATTATTCCAATCGATAAGTTATAACATGAAAGTGAAAAAAATTTAGATAATTACTTATGCAATATAATTAACTATAAAATCTGGCAGTGCATAGGAAAAAATACGTCATCAGAAATTTTTTAAAAAAGCTCTTGACTTAGAGTGAACTCTAAGTAGTAGAGTATTAAGGAGAACAATAATCGGAGATTAAAAACCATGACAATTGCAGAAGTGAGTAAAAAGTTTTGAGGATCAATTTATAGATTGAACAGTCGGTATATAGAATGTTTAGATTTTAGGATAGGGAGATGGAAATATGTTATATAGAAAATTGGGAAAAACAAATGAAAGTGTTTCAGCTTTAAGCTTTGGATGTATGAGATTACCTATTATTGATGGAGATGTTACTAAGATTGATGAGGAAAAGGCTATAGAAATGCTTCATCATGCAATTGATGAGGGTGTCAATTATATAGATACTGCATATCCTTATCATGGAACTGGAATGGCAAGAGGCGGAGAAAGTGAACCATTTGTTGGTAGAGCGCTGAAGGATGGGTATAGAGAAAAAGTTAATTTAGCTACAAAGCTTCCTAGCTGGTTAATTAAGACTAGAGAAGATATGGATAAGTATTTAAATGAACAATTAGAACGTATACAAACAGATAAAATAGATTTTTATTTAGTACATGCTTTAACTGAAGGTATTTGGGAGAATTTAAAGAAATTAGGAATAGATGAATTTTTAAATTCAGCAATTAAAGATGGAAGAATAAGATATGCAGGATTTTCCTTTCATGATGATTTAGATGTATTTAAAGAAATAGTAGATTATTATGATTGGTCATTCTGTCAAATTCAATATAATTATCTAGATGAAAATTTCCAAGCTGGAGCAGAAGGATTAAAATATGCAGCAGATAAAGGTCTGGGAGTTGTTATTATGGAACCACTTAGAGGTGGAAAGCTGGTTGGAAATCTTCCAGAATCAGTTACAAATGCCTTTGAAAAAGCAGAAACTAAAAGATCGACCGTTGAGTGGGCTCTAAGATGGGTATGGAATCATCCAGAAGTATCTGTAGTACTTAGTGGTATGAATGTAATGGAGCATATCAATGAAAATTTAAGAATTGCTAGTGTTGCACTACCTAACTCTCTAACAGAAAAAGAATTAGAAATAATGAACAATGTAAAGGAAGCATATAAACAAAGAACAAAAGTTAACTGTACTGCTTGTCAGTACTGTATGCCTTGTCCAGCAGGAGTAAATATTCCTAAGAACTTTACACTTTATAACCAATATCACATGCTTGTTACGCCAGAATCAGAAGGAGAGCTTAAGAGACACTATAATGTATTTGCAGATGTGTCAGAAAAACCAGACAAATATGTAGAGTGCGGTAAATGTGAAAGTCATTGTCCACAAGGAATTAAGATTCGTGAAGAATTAAAAAATGTAAAGGCGCTATTTGTGTAGATATGAAGTGGAAACTTGAATCAGATATGTTTCGTCTACTACCCGGGGTTTTGCCTGTTAAATGTCATTTAGGCATTTACTCCACATTTGATTCTTAGTTGAACGAATCCAGACGTACCCGCTCGCAACGTACGCTTTGAGAAGCGGGAGTATTAGAGCGGGTAGTCATCGGATAAATTGATATAAATATAATCGGATATGGTAAAATTCTGAGGAATAGAATATATATTCTTAACCATAATACTTAGTTGTTTAGTTACTTCCAAGGAGGAATAACACCATGCATATACCGGATAACTATCTAAGTCCCTCAACTTGTGCTGCCTTTGTAGCAGTCATGCTGCCTATATGGAGAAGAGCAAGTTTAAAGGTAAAGAATGAACTAACAAGACAGAAAATACCTCTTCTTGGAGTGGCAACAGCCTTTTCATTTTTAATTATGATGTTTAATATACCTCTTCCAGGAAGAACTACAGGACATGCTATTAGAGGTGCTCTTGTCGCTATTTTGCTTGGACCCTATTCAGCTGTGTTTGCAGTTACTATAGCTGTTGCAATTCAAGCATTGTTTTTTGGAGATGGGGGGATTTTAACACTGGGAGTAAATTGTTTTTAATTCACCAATCCAAGATTATAGTTTTAGATTTTTAAATGAAAATTATGGATATATTCTATCAGCATTAGTTGGCGTAATAATAATTTTGATTACTTTTAAGGTTTTAGGAAAAATAGATTTGAACACAAATATAAAAGAAGATTAAAGAAAATTCCGTTTACATATAAGAATACAATAGCTCTTGATAATGTAAATGTACATATAGAAGAAGAGGAATTAATAGCCGTTATAGTTCCAATGGGAAGAGATTTTTTTAAATTTAAAGAATGAGAAGGAGTAATAATAATGAAGATTTTATATTATGATTGTTTTTGTGGAATAAGTGGTGATATGAATTTAGCAGCACTAATAGATTTAGGAGTTCCTAAAGAGTATTTACTGCAGGAGCTTTCAAAAATGAATTTAAATTCTGAATATGAAATAAAAATTGAAAGGGCTGCAAAACTTGGAATAACAGGAACTAGGGTAGACGTCATATTAAAAGATAAATTGGAGGATAGGACACATAGTCAAGAGCAAGCTTTGCATGGTCATAATCATGAGCATACCCATGGGCACTCTCATCATCATGAAGGTGAAGAGCATAATCATGGTGAAAATAATCATAGCCATAGGGAGAGTCATAAAGAACATGTTCACACTCACCAGCATCATCATAGAAACTTGAAGGATATAAAGGAAATAGTAAATTCAAGTGATTTAAGCGATAAAGTTAAGAAGCGTAGTTTAGATATGTTTATGAAGGTTGCAGAAGCAGAAGCAAAGGTTCATGGAAAAGATTTATACGAAGTGCATTTTCATGAGGTAGGAGCTATTGATTCAATTGTGGATATGGTGGGAGCAGCCATTTGTTTAGACTATTTAGAGGTTGATAAAATTATTGCATCCCCAGTTCAAGTTGGAGGTGGATTTGTTAAATGTGCTCATGGACTTATGCCAGTACCAGCTCCTGCAACAGTAGAAATATTAAAGAATATTCCTATAAATATTGGTATAGTGCAGTTTGAAACTACCACTCCAACAGGAGCGGCAATACTAGCATCAAACGCTCATGAATTTACTCCAAAAATTGATTTTTCAATTAAAAAGGTTGCTTATGGAATAGGTCACCGAGATTTAGAGATTCCAAATGTTTTAAGAGTATATCTAGGTGAGCGGGAAGGCTCTGAAGAAGTAGGAGAGATGTATATTATTGAAACTAATATTGATGATATGAATCCTGAATTTTATGGATATTTAGAAGAAAAACTTTTCGAAGTAGGAGCTTTAGACGTAGTGAAAACACCTATATTTATGAAAAAGGGAAGACCAGCAATAAAATTAAGTGTATCAGTTAACGAAAGAAACGAAGAAAATGTTCTAGATATCATTTTTCAAGAGACAACTTCAATAGGGGTTAGAAAATGTAAAGTTGAAAAAATAATGCTAAATAGAGAGTTTTCAAAAGTAAAAACAGAGTATGGAGATATTACAATAAAGAAATCTTATTATAAAGGAAAGCTAGTAAAATATAAACCAGAATATGAGGAATGCAAGATTATAGCAAAAGAAAAAAATATACCTATAGATAGGGTATATAAGGCGGTTTTTAAAGAAGATATAAATTAATATTATAGGTGAAAGGCGGAAGTTAAATGATAAACAATGAAAAGTATAATGGATTAATAAAATATCTGAAGAGTCTAGGAAAAGTAGTGTTAGCATTTTCTGGTGGAGTAGACAGTACTTTTTTACTCAGAGTAGCAAAAGAAGCTCTTGGAGACAACGTAAAGGCAGTGACAATTTTATCACCATATATTCCAAAGTGGGAAATAGCAGAGGCACAGGAGCTTGTTAAGGAGTTAGGAGTACAGCATGAAATTATAGAAGCTCCAATTATTGATTCAATTAAATTTAATCCTGAAGATAGATGTTATCTTTGCAAAACAGCAGTGTTTGCCATGATATTATCTATTGCTAAGGAACAAGGATATGATTACGTAATTGATGGAACTAACTTTGATGATATAAGTGATTATAGACCAGGACTTAAAGCTTTAAAGGAATTAGAAGTAAAAAGTCCACTTTTAGAATGTAAGTTTACTAAAGCAGAAATAAGAGCTTTTTCTAAGGAATTAGGACTTAATACTTGGGATAAGCCACCATATGCTTGCCTTTTGACAAGAATACCTTATGGAAATGAATTAAAAGTAGAAGATTTTGAGAAGATTGAAAATGCAGAAAAATATATGATGAGCATAGGATTTAGAGCTGTTAGGGTAAGATGTCATGGAAATTTAGCAAGGGTTGAGGTTGCTAGACAGGATAGAAGTAAATTATTTAATGAAGAGCTTTTAGACACTATTTCAGAAAATATAAAAGAATGTGGATTTAAATATGTAACATTAGACTTACAAGGATATAGAGTAGGCAGCTTCAATGAAAATATAATGAAGAACTTAAATGAGCAAAATAAATAGTAATTAAGAATCTTGGGAGGATAAAACTAGTGAATAAAGAAGAAATTAAAGCTTTATTGGAAGGTATTAAAAATAACAGGATAAACGTAGAAGAAGCTCTTGAAAAATTAGAAGATTTACCTTTTAAAGATTTAGGTTTTGCTAAAATAGATAATCATAGAGAGATTAGAGTTGGCTATCCAGAAGTAATATATTGTGAAGGAAAGACAGTAGATCAAGTTAGAGACATTGTTAAATTTATGCTTACAAAAAATAATAACATATTAGGAACTAGAGCTAGTGAAGAAATGTATAATGCAGTAAAGGAAATATGCAGCGAGGCAGAGTATAATAAACTTGGTCGAACAATAACAATTAAGAAAAAGGAACAGACTCTTACAGAGAGTTATATAGCGATAGTTGCAGCCGGTACTTCTGACTTACCTGTTGTAGAAGAAGCATATGAAACTGCTAAAATATTAGGTAATAGAGTTGAAAAAATAGTGGATGTAGGTGTTGCAGGGATACACAGACTCTTTTCAAGGTTAGATGTTATTATAGGAGCAAAAGCTGTAATAGTGATTGCGGGAATGGAAGGAGCTTTAGCTAGTGTTATAGGGGGACTCGTGGACAAACCTGTAATAGCAGTTCCAACAAGTGTTGGCTATGGAGCAAGCTTTGGAGGAGTTGCAGCTTTATTGTCCATGTTAAATAGCTGTGCCAGTGGTGTAAGTGTAGTAAATATAGATAATGGATTTGGTGCAGCGTATAATGCCAGTATAATTAATAAGCTATAATTGGTAAGAGGAGGTTTAAGCTTCAATATATAGACTAACTAAACTGCAGTTTAAAATTAATACAGAACATAGATGTTAAAAGAGAGAATCTATTGACTTGATTTAGACTCCAAGTGATATAATGTCAAAAAGGAGGTTGAATTCATATGACGATTACAGAAGTAAGTAAAAAATATGAACTTTCAGCGGATACCCTTCGCTATTATGAACGTGTTGGACTGATTCCTGAGGTAAACCGCAATAAAAATGGAATCAGGAACTATACGGAAGAAGACTGCAGATGGGTTGAGTTTATTAAATGTATGAGAAGTGCAGGTCTTCCTATTGAAGTATTAATTGAGTATGTTACGTTGTTTCAAAAGGGTGATGAAACTATTGAGGCAAGAAAAGAGATATTAACTGAACAACGTAAACAGTTAATAGAAAAAATGGAAGATATCAAAAAAACAATAGAACGCCTGGATTATAAAATAGAAAGATATGACCAATCAGTAGTTAAGAAAGAAAATGAACTAAAAAGAATGGATGATTAGTATTTCTGTATTCTAAATAGAAAATTACATTAAGGCCTCTTTACACTTGGTTTGAAATTAAAAGTGTAGAGGGGCTTTTGTTAGAAAAAGATTAGTTACGTTATGTATTATTAGTGCGTTGGGAGGATGTGAAGATCAAGTTAGAGCTCATGTTCAAGGTAATAAAATAGTACCAGTTGCATCCATTCTTACATTGGCAGGGACAGGATCAGAAATGAATGCTGGATCAGTTATTACCAACGATGATATGAAACTTAAGATGGGACGGGTTTTTCCATCAAATGTCAATCTAAAATTTTCAATATTAAATCCAGAATATACATTTACATTACCTACATATCAGATGGTAAGTGGAATTTTTGATATGATGTCACATTTAATGGAAGCTTATTTCTCAGGTGAAGATGACACTACTTCTGACTATTTGATTGAAGGACTTCTTCGTTCTATTATAAGCAGTGCAAAAATTGCAGTGAAAGATCCTAAAAACTATGAAGCAAGAAGTAATTTAATGTGGAGTTCTACTCTTGCAATGAACCCAATTATGGGCTTAAGCAAAACCCAAGATTGGGAAGTTCATATGATTGAACATCAGATTGGTGCTTATACAGATTGTGCACATGGTATGGGACTGGCAGCAGTATCACTTCCATATTACAGATATATATATAAGTTTGGTTTAGATAAGTTTGTTCGCTTTGCTAAACAAGTATGGGGTATTGATGAAACTGGAAAGACTAAGGAAGAAGTTGCTTTAGAAGGTATTGATGCTATTGAAAGTTTTGTAAAGGAATGTGGTATAGTAACGAACCTCAAGGAACTTGGTGCAACAGAAGAGATGCTTCCACTAATTGCAAATTCAACTGTACTACTTTCAGGTGGATATAAAGCATTAATTGCAGAGGAAGTCTTAGAAATTTTAAAGACTGCGTATGCTGCGGTATAGGACGGCTCAGTAAACTTCAAGTATAATATAGAATTAAAAGGAATAAGATTATGAAAAAGCAAACAGACCACCGATTAAAGATATAAGTTCTTGTTCAGTGGTCTTTTGTCTTGTACAGATTGAAAAGTTTATTTATTAATAAATTTAATTACATAGAAGGGGGATTAAAATGAAGAAGATTAAAATAATAATTATTACAATTATAGTAATTCTTCTAAGCGTAATGTCAGCCATATACATATATAAACCTAGACCAATTACTAAAGCTACAGCAACAGTGAAATCAAATGCAGATCTTGCTTTTGCTGTGTTAGGAGATGTTCATGGAAATATTGATAGCTTTCAAAGGTCTATCAATGATTTATATAGAGTAAATCCTGATATAGATGCATTAGTATTAAATGGGGATACCGTAGATCAAGGTATTGAGGAGCAGTATGATTCAGTAAAAAAGGCTTTAAGCGAAAATAAATATTTGTTACCTGAAACAATTATCAAGAATATAGGGAATCATGAGTTTTTTAACTATGATGCAGGGACTAATTCATCGCAGCAAGTTCAAGTATTTATAAACAGATATCTTGAATTTGCTGGAGAAGAAAAAGTGTATCATGATACATGGGTGAAGGGTTATCATTTTATATCATTAGGATCTGAAGATGGTAATTCTAAAACATTAGATTCAATAAAAGCTTTTATATCTAAGGAGCAACAAAATTGGTTCAAAGAAAAATTGACTGAAAATTATCAAAAGGGAAAGCCTATATTTGTATTTTTGCATCAGCCTCTTGGTTTTAAATATGGAAATAAAACTTATGTTGGAGTTGAGCAAAGTGATCAAATTAAAGAAATATTATCAAAATATCCAGAAGTAATATTATTTTCATCTCACACCCATAGAGATTTAGATGAAAATAGTATTGTATTAAATAGCCCATTTACAATGATTAACACAGGAGCTGTTGGCTATACCTTGATACCTGATGAAAGTAGCCAAAGAGGTATGAGAAGAGAATCGTCTTATATTAAAGGGTTGTATATTGAAGTCAATGGTAATAAGGTTATTGTTAAAGGCAGGAACATTAAAGAAGAGCAGTGGATATTTACAAAAGAATTTTTAAAAGAATGATATGGTTGGTTCATTAAACAAGGGATGATGAAGTGGAAACTTGAATCAGATGGGATTTCAAACCCCACCTGATTCTTAGTTGAACGAATCCAGGGACGTAGCCGCTCGCAACGTACTCTTTGAGAAAAGCAGAGAGCCCAAATCTCTGATTTGGTGCGAATCGCTTTCACACCGTGCTTAGGGAGTATTAGAGCGGGTAGTTATCGGATAAACAATAAGCTCAATGTGTGCTCTTCAAGAAAAACATTTCTCTAAGAAAATGAGAAAGACATCTTGACTTAGAGTTAACTCAAAGTGATATCATTAATTAAGAGGCTGATAACAGTTAGATGAAGTTTATAAAACTCTATAAAAGTTTATTGATATTTTTTATAGTTTATTGTATGGTGCTTTCAAGGAGTGATTAACTTGAAATATTATTCAATAGGAGAATTTGCAAAACTAATAGGTAAAACAGAACAAACATTAAGAAATTGGGACAAAAATGGTACGCTTAAACCACACCATGTGGTAGAAAGTGGCTATAGGTATTACTCGCAAGAGCAACTTAATCATTTCTTTGGCTTTAAAAATAATAATGCAGAGCAGAAACGTAGAGTAATCGGATATTGTAGAGTATCAAGCAATAAGCAAAAAGACGATTTAGAAAGACAGATAGAAAATGTTAAAACATATATGATAGCAAAAGCATACTCATTTGATATTATATCTGATATAGGCAGTGGAATTAACTACAATAAAAAGGGATTAAATCAGTTAGTAGAATTAATAACAACGTCACAAGTTGAGAAGATAGTAATTCTATATAAAGATCGGTTATTACGCTTTGGTTTTGAGTTGATAGAAAATCTATGTAATCAATTTAATACAACTATTGAGATTATTGACAACACAGAAAAAACAGAGGAACAGGAATTAGTTGAGGATTTAATTCAGATTGTTACAGCTTTTAGTTGTAGATTACAATGTAAAAGAGCAAATAAGGCTAAAAAGATGATTAAGGAGTTATTAGAGGATGAAAAGGGCGATTTATATTAGACTTTTTCCATCTAAAGAGCAGGAATTTCTTATGTGGAAACATATCGGTTCAATGAGATATGTGTTTAATTGGGGACTGGATAAACAAATTCAACACTATGAAACCACTAAAAAGAAATTGTCAGTTGCAGAATTAGGTGTAGAACTTACTAAACTTAAAAATCAAGAAGGTTTTGAATGGCTTTATGAAGTTAGTCACGCTACCTTAAAAGAAGCGTTAAGAGATTTAGATAAGGCATATAAGAATTTCTTTAATGGAAGTGGATTTCCTAAATTTAAAAGTAAGAAAAAGTCTAAAGATAAGTTTTATTCAAGATACGATAAAATCTACTTTAAAGACAGCATAGTTAATCTTGAAAAGATAGGCAAAGTACGATGTAGGCATAACTACAACATTGATTTATTAAAAGTAAATAAATTCAGTAATCCAAGAGTGAGTTTTAATGGCAGAGTATGGGTACTTTCCGTTGCTATTGAAATTGAAGTAGAAGATAAAAAAGAGCAGTTAAATAACTTTACTGTAGGAGTAGACTTAGGCATCAAAACACTTTCAGTAACTAATATTGATGAATTAGATGCTGTGAATATTAATAAGACAGTGAAGGTTAAAAGACTAATAAAGAAATTAAAAAGACTACAAAGACAATGTTCAAGAAAATATGAAGAAAATAGGAAAGGAGTATGTTACCAAAAGACTGCGAACATTGCAAAACTTGAAAAGAAGATTAAAAGACTTCATAGTAAGCTCACACATATTAGAGAAAATCATATACATCAAGCTACATCTAAAATAGCGAAAATCAAGCCTTTTAGAGTAGTTATGGAAGACTTAAAAGTATCTAATATGATGAGGAATAAGCACTTGTCAAAGGCAATAGCAGAGCAAGGATTTAGTATGTTTATTACTCAAATGAAAAATAAATGTGCTAAATATGGAATAGAGTTTATCCAAGTACCCACTTTTTATCCTTCAAGTAAAACTTGTAGCTCATGTGGTAGGATAAAAAAAGACTTAAAGCTATCAGATAGAACTTATAAATGTGAATGTGGATTTGTAGCTGATAGGGATAAAAACGCTTCATACAACCTTGCAAAATATGGTTTAGAAATATCAGCTTAAAAGATATTCTAAATTGGGTATTCGTTACAACCCACTACTGAAAAGTAGCAAAGCCTATGGAGTGTTATACAAACCAAAGTAGTCTCGGCAAAATGGAACACTATGAAGTAGGAAAGAAACAAAACAATAAACTTTTATAATCTTTTTATAAAGTTTTATAGAATTTTGGTAACGGTGGATAATATGGAATACAGAATTTTAGGAAGAACAGGAATTAAAGTAAGTGCCATTGGTATTGGCGGTGAGGGATTTGAAAATAAAAGTTATGAAGATTGCGAAGCAATTATTGATTGTGCAATGAATGAAGGTATTAACTTTATTGATATATATAATTCGAATCCGGAAGTTAGAAGTAATGTTGGAAAAGCGTTAGGTAAATATCCTCGAAGCAGTTTTGTTATTGAAGGACACCTATGTACTACCTGGGATGGAGAACAATATCGACGTACCAGGAATATCAATGAAGTTGTCAGTGCATATGAAGACTTTTTAACAAGAATGCAGTTAGATTATGTTGATGTAGGGATGATTCACTATGTCGATGATGATAAAGACTTTGATAACATTTTTAATGGAGACATAATTAAATATGCAAAAGAGTTAAAAGAAAAAGGGGTTATTAAGTCCTTAGGAATATCAACCCATAACACAGATATCGCTTTTAGAGCAGTGGAAACAGGAATAATTGATGTGATTTTATTTAGTATCAATGCTGCTTATGATATGTTACCGGCCACTGAAGATGTATACGAACTGTTTGAAGAAAGTACTTTTAAAGACAGGACTTATGAAGGTATTGATCCAAATCGTGATAGGTTATATCAAACCTGTGAAAATGCAGGTGTTGCTTTAACGGTTATGAAAGGCTATGCTGCTGGAGTATTATTAAGTGACAAACAATCGCCCTTCGAAAAAGCACTGACTCCGGTACAATGTTTACATTACTGTTTAACCAGGCCGGCAGTTGCCTCCGTAATGGTTGGAGTATCTAATATGGATCAAATACTTGCAGCAACCGCCTATTCTACTGCAAGTAATAAAGAAAAAGATTATAGTGAAGTTCTTGCAAATGCTCCAAGAAGTTTATTTAACGGACATTGCATGTATTGTGGCCATTGTGCCCCATGTTCGAAAAAGATAGATATTGCATCAGTAAACAAATATTTGGATTTAGCATCAATTCAAGAAGATGTTCCTGAAACATTAAAAAATCATTATGATTTATTGGGACATAACGCAAGTGAATGTATAGAATGTGGGTCATGTATGAAAAACTGTCCATTTGGTGTGGATGTTATTAATAAAATGAAACAGGCAGTTAAACTATTTGGTAATTAAACCACTACAAAAGAATCCCGCCTTTTCTTTTGGCACCTTTTAGGTACTGGAGAAAAGGGGGATTTTTTCACTAGTTGATTTGTAATAAGAATTGAAATAAATAAGTGTAAATAAATTTGAATTTATCCAAATCTACCTACTCTTATTTTTGTTCCGAAACTTTTTACCATCTTTTAAATATTGTATAAACAATTTGACTTGAGGTAATGAATAATAGGAGCTCCTATACAAAATATAAGTACTGCGGGTAAAAGGCGTACCATCTGCAAAATATAGATCCTCCACATATCCGTCAAAGTCGTCTAAACAAACTTTTGGTAGAATAGCCCATCCTAATCCGTGCTTAGCCATTTCTAAACAAGTACCAATATTATCAATAGAAAGCTTAGTATTATCAGTGGATAGGCCATTTTCAGTAAGCCAAGTTTGAATTTTTCCTTGTAAAATACTGTCGCTACGTCTTCCTATATATGAATAGGAGTTAAGAGGGCGTCTGGCGTATTCATTACTGCATACCAAACACATTGGCTCTGTATCTAGTAGTATTGATTTATCATTCCAGTTAAATTCCCCACGTACAACAGCAATAGAGATTTCATCATTTTCAAGTCTGTGATATAAATTCCTACTTTGGTCAGTTATTATATTAACATCAACATTTGGAAATGCTTCTGTATAACTTTTTAAAACTTTAGGTAATTGATATTGTGAATAATTTAAGGAAATTCCAGCACTTAAAGTTCCTCCGATAAAATCATGATTAGAGTCTACTTGCTGGCGCATTTGCTTTAGTGTACTTGCTACATTTCTAATATAAGGTATGATACTTTCACCTAAGGGAGTGAATAAAACTCCTTTCTTAGAACGAAGAAGCAATTCAGTACCTAAGTCATGTTCTATTTTTTTAATTCTTTTTGTTAAGGCTGGTTGAGTGATAAATAGTTTCTCAGCAGTTTTCGTAATATTTTTTAACTGATATAGAGTTAGAATCAATTCGTAATCTTTCTCATCCATAGTTAGCATCCTCTATCCATTACTTTTAGTTATGATTATTGATGAAATTATAGCATTATACATTATGATATTCAAGATATATACTAAAAACATACAAATGATTAAGGAGGACATATTATGTATATGAAAAAATATCCATGCGTATATATGCGTGGCGGAACAAGCAAAGGAATTTTTTTTCATGAAAAGGATTTACCGGAGGATAAAACTTTATGGGATGAAATATTTTTAAAGGTAATGGGTACACCAGATGTAAAGCAAATTGATGGTATGGGAGGAACGGTATCATCAACTAGTAAAATTGCAGTAATATCTCCATCAAGTCGAGAAGATGCAGATGTTGATTATAACTTCTTCCAGGTGGATATTGTTATACCACGAGTAGATAATAGCTCAAACTGTGGCAACCTTTCTTCTGCAGTAGGACCTTTTGCAATTGATGAAGGATTGGTACAAGCCGTAGAGCCAATTACTGTAGTAAGGGTGTTAAATACTAATACAAATAAAATTATTGAAGAGCATGTTAGAGTAAAAGATGGAAGAGCAATGGTTCATGGGGATGAAGAGATAAAGGGTGTTCCAGGAACTGGGTCCAGAATTGATATGTATTTTGAGAAACCAGCTGGATCAAAAACAGGAAAGCTATTCCCAACAGGCAATAAAAAGGATATTTTTGATGTTCCAAATTATGGCTCTATTGAAGTAACCTTTATAGATTGTGCAAATCCAGTTGTATGTTTTAGGGCAGAGGATATAGGAATCCAAGGTACAGAGCTTGTTGAACTAAATAATAATAAAGATGTTATGGAACATATTGAGCGCATCAGGGGTATGGCAGCTGAAAGAGCTGGCTTTGTAGAGAATTGGGAAGATGCAAGAAAAACCTCTACATCCATTCCGAAGGTAGCTATTATATCAAAACCACAGGATTATGTTGATATGGATGGAAATGAAGTAAAAGCTGAGGATATGGATATGTGCGTAAGGGCAATTTCAGTTGGAAAATTGCACAAGGCTTGCCCAATGACGGTTGCTGTTGCTATAGGTTCAGCATCTAAAATAGAAGGAACTATTATAAATGATATAGTTAAGCCTGATAAAGACCAAGATATTATTGCGTTTGGTCACGCAAGTGGTGTTACTAAAGTAGATGTGAAATTAGATGGAGAAGAAGTAATAAAGGGAGGCGTAACCAGAACCGCTAGAAGAATTATGGATGGTTATGTATACGTAAGAGACTAATGAAAAGGGGGATGAATTATGATTAAACTACATGAAGGAAGAACATATGTTATTAATAACGAAAAAATTGCAAAGCTTGACGAACAAGTACGTATAACTCCAGATGAAGCAGTAAAAAATACTATGACTTATGCCATTTTGGAAAAGCATAATACTTCAGGAAATATGAAAAACTTACAGTTAAAATTCGATTCAATGGGGGTGTATGATAACACATATGTAGGTATATTACAAACAGCTAGAGCAAGTGGATTAAAGGAGTTTGATATACCCTGCGTATTCACTAACTGTCATAACTGTTTATGTGCTGTTGGAGGTACTATTAATGCGGATGTGCATAAGTATGCTTTATCAGCATGTCAAAAGTACGGTGGTATTTATGTTCCACCACACCAAGCCGTTATTCATCAATATATGAGAGAAATGATAGTTAAATCAGGAGATATGTCAATTGTTTCTGATTCTCATACAAGATACGGAACACAAGGTTCATTGTCAATTGGCGAAGGTGGCCCTGAATTAGTAAAGCAAATGATTGGTAAAGGATATGCTCTAGATTATCCAAAAGTAATTGCTGTATTTTTTAAGGGACAACCTAAGTCTTATGTAGGTCCAATGGATGTTGCTCTAAATATAATTAAAGCAGTATTTAAAAATGGATTTGTTAAAAACAAAGTATTAGAATTTGTTGGACCTGGTGTAGAAGGTCTATCTATGGACTTTAGAAATGGTATTGATACTATGACTACAGAAAGCACATGTCTATCTTCCATCTGGACAACAGATGAGAAAGTAGCAGAATACTTCACTATTCATGGCAGACCCGATGCATATAAGAAAATGAAACCTGGGAGTGTTGCTCTGTATGATGGAGTTATAGAAGTAGATTTAGATAAAGTTGTTCCATCAATTGCATTACCATTCCACCCAAGTAATGTTTATGCTATAGATGATGTAATTGCAAATCCTAAAGACATATTTGCAGAAGTCGAGAAGGAAGCAAGAAGAGTATTTGAAAATAACAACATTGAACTAAATCTAATGGACAAAATCAGTAAAGATGGAATTAAAGTTGATCAGGGTGTTGTTGCAGGATGTTGTGCTGGATCATTTGAAAATATCTATCTAATGAATAAAATTGCAGAAAAATCACAAAAGAGATTAGGTGATTTTGGACTTAATGTTTACCCTGCTAGTCAGCCAATTATGTATGAATTAAATAAAGTAGGTGCTTTGAATAGCTTAATTGAAAAAGGAACTAGAATAAAAACTGCTTTCTGTGGTCCATGCTTTGGTGCTGGAGATACTCCAGGTAATAATGACTTCAGTATTAGACATACTACAAGAAATTTCCCTAATAGAGAAGGATCAAATCCAGCTACAGGTCAAATTGCATCAGTTGCGCTTATGGACGCACGTTCTATTGCAGCAACAGCATTTAACGGCGGTATTTTAACATCAGCAAAAGATTATTCCTTTGATGTAGAAGTCCCAAAATATGAGTTTAATGATAAAGTGTATAAAAATGTTGTATATAATGGATTTGGAAATCCAAAACCAGAGGTTGAAATGGTTTATGGTCCTGATATCAAGGATTGGCCAGAAATGGAAGCATTAACAGATAACTTATTGCTTAAGGTTGCCAGTGTAATTAGAGATGAAGTAACAACAACAGATGAACTAATTCCATCAGGTGAAACTGCTTCTTATAGATCAAACCCATATAAGATTTCAGAATTTACATTAATCAGAAAAGATCCAAATTATGTTGGAAAGGCAAAAGCTACTCAAGTTTATGAAAAAGCAAGAATTGCAAATGATGTAGAAAAGGCTGCAGAGTATTATGAAGTATTAAAGACGCTTGGAAATGAAACTCCTGTAGAACAATTAATGAAAACAACAGGTATCGGTTCAATTCTTTATGCAAAACGTCCAGGGGATGGTTCTGCCCGTGAATATGCTGCAAGCTGCCAAAAGGTATTAGGAGGACTCGCTAATATATGCATTGAATATGCTACAAAACGTTACAGAAGCAACTGCATTAACTGGGGTATGTTACCATTTACTTATGATGATGATAATATTGATTTAATGGTAGATGATTATCTTTATTTGCCAAATATCAGAAGCTTAGTAGCTGAGGGTGCTACTGAAGTAGAAGGCATCATTATAAGAAATGGTGAAACAAGAAACATTGTTCTTAAATTAGAAAATGTATCAGAAGCAGAAAGAGAAGTTTTACTTGCTGGAAGCTTAATTAATTTCTATAAGGATGAATTCTAATTAAAAAGGAAGTGAAACTATGAGTGATTTGCGTAAATTAGCTAGATTTTTAAGCAATTTACAGTGGAAGGACCTCCCAGAAAGAGTTGTGGAGACAGCTAAGCTTTGCGTATTAGATTTAATAGGAGTGTCTATTGGTGCAAGGAAAGATGAACTAGTAAAAAATGTTGCTTCTTCTTATAAAAGCAGGACAAAAGCTGAAGATTGCAGTGTATGGGGAATGGGAGAGAAATTCCCCCTCTCTACAGCTGTCATGCTAAATGCTATGCTGGCACATACCTTAGAGTTAGATGACGTCCATACTGAATCAAAATGTCATATTGGGGCTAGCGTAATTCCTGCCGCCTGGTCTACTGCAGAATACTTAGGAAGAACAGGAAAAGAGTTTTTATTAGCAGTAGTTTGTGGTTATGAGACTGCAGCCAGGATAGGAATGGCATTAGATGCATCCAGTCACAGGAACAAAGGCTGGCATGCAACAGCTACCTGTGGCGTCTTTGGCGCTGCTGCAGCCTGTGCTAAATTGCTTAAACTAGATGAAGAGCAGACAATATCTGCTCTAGGAATGGCAGGAACTCAGGCAAGTGGGCTGTGGGCTTTTCTTGGAGATGGAGCAAATTGCAAGGTTCTGCACGTTGGTAGAGCTGCTTCAAATGGTTTAGAATCTGCATTTCTAGCAAAGGCAGGCATGACAGGTCCAGAGCATATTTTAGATGCGAAGGATGGAGGACTGCTTGCAGCTATGTCTGATGAATATGATGTGTCAAAGGTTTCACAAGGATTAGGTGAAAAATACAAGATTCTATCATTAGATAATAAACCATATCCCTGTTGCAGAAGCTCACATTGTGCCATTGATAGTGCTCTGAATATACTAAATAAGGATAATATTAGATATGAGGAAATTGAAAGAATAGAAATAGGGACATATCTTGTGGGCTATAAACAATGTGCTGTTAGTGAAGGTTGTTTAAATCCGAAAATACCATTAGATGCTAAGTTCTCAACTCCTTATGCAGTAGCTGTTGCATTTTTATATGGAAAAGTTACTATGAAGGAATTTGAACAGGCTATAATTAATGACTCTAAGGTTCAAGACTTACTTCATAGAGTGGAGGTTAAGGAGGATGAAAGATTTACTAAAGTCTATCCTAAACACTGGGGTTGTGAAATGACTGTTTATTGTAAAGATGGGAAGGTTGTAAAAGCTACTACTAAAGATCCTTCAGGAAGTGTTCATAATCCATTAACTACTGATAAGGTTAAGGAGAAAGCAAGTTCTATTATAGAAGAGCATTACCCGGAGGAGAAGGAAAAAATACTTGAAAGTATTTTACAATTGGAAAGAGCCAATGAAATGCCAAAGTTTTAGAAGTAAATATAAAAAATAAGGAGTGGCATGAATGAAAGATATATCATCTACTTTAAAGAATTTTTCAGAACTTATTGAAAGTGAGGTTAAACGTATTGAAAGAATGAAAGAAGCAGAGGAGTTCACAAATTTCAAGGAATTAGAGAAAATCATAATTGGAATTGCACCTGGGGATGGTATTGGTCCAATTATTATAGAGCAGGCAAGACGAGTATTAAATCTACTTTTAGAAGAAGAAATAAAAGCAGGTAAAGTTGAGTTAAGAGAAATCGAAGGACTTACTATCGAAAATAGAGCTGCAAAGCTGCAGTCTGTTCCAGAAGAGGTGCTTGCTGAAATAAAGAAGTGTCATGTCCTATTAAAAGGACCAACTACAACTCCAAGAGCTACAGACCCATGGCCAAATCTTCCAAGTGCAAATGCAACCTTAAGAAGAGAGTTAGATTTATTTGCTAATGTAAGACCAATGAGTATGCCAGAGAAAGGAATCGATTGGACTTTCTACAGAGAGAATATCGAGGGAGCATATATCTGGGGAAGTAAGGGGATTCAAGTTGACGAAAATCTTGCTATAGATTTTGTTGTTGAAACAGCCATCGGCTCAGAGAGAATTGCAAGAGCTGCCTTCGAGTTTGCAAAGAACAATGGAAAGACTAATGTTACCGTTGTAACTAAAGCTAATATTGTAAAACTTACAGACGGTAATCTTATTAAGGCCTGCAAAAAGGTAGCTGAAGAGTATCCAGAAATAACTCTAGAAGAGAGATTTGTAGATGTAACAGCAGCAAAGCTTTCAGACATGGAATTTAGTAAGGATCTTCAAGTATTTGTATTACCTAATCTTTATGGAGATATTATTACAGATATTGCAGCAGAGCTTCAAGGGGGGCTTGGAACTGCTGGAGCAGCTAATATCGGAGCTAAATACGCTATATTCGAAGCTATACATGGTTCAGCACCTTTCCTTATAAATAATAATAGAGGAGAGTATGCTGATCCAAGCAGTGTTCTTAGAGGAACTGCAATGCTTTTATCTCATATTGGATATCAAGCACAGTCTGAAAAACTCACAAGAACTCTAGATATTTGCGGAATAGAAGAAAGAAAAATTGTCATCACAAGTCAAAGAGAAAATGCATCAACTGCAGAGTATGGTGACTATGTTATTGAAACAATAAAGAAATTATAAATAAAGCAACAGGAAAGCTAAGTGGAGGGCTAAGAGTGCTTAGTTTCCTGTTACTTTTATATTATTTTAGGGTTTAAGGGCTTATTAATATGAGATCGACATACTTAGCATCTTTATTATAATAAAACTTAAATATTCACAGTATTCTTTTTTACAAATTTCTGCTCTAACTTAGTATTTATTAAAGAATATATTACTGGAACAACAATAAAAGTAAGGAAGGTAGCAGTCAAAAGTCCAAACATTATGGTTACAGACATAGGACCAAACAATGCACTCTTAGAAAATGCAAGAGGTATAAGTCCTGTAATAGTTGCTGTTGAACTTAGTATTATTGGTCTAAATCTTTGACTCACAGCATGTAAGCAAGCTTCATCAATAGAAAGACCTTCTTTTCTACCATCAATTATATACTCTATAAGCAAGATAGCATTTCTAATAACTACTCCAATCAAACTTATTATACCCATTACTGCAGTTAAGGATAAAGGCATTCTAAATATTAGAAGTCCCATAGCTACACCCATTAGGGATAGGGGGAGGGAGCACATTATTATAAGTGGCTGAATAAAGGAGTTAAATTGAACAAATAAAAGTAGATAAATTATTATTATAGTAAAGGCTCCGGCTACCGCAAGGCTAGTAAAGTTCTTTTGTATCTGATGTCTTTCTCCATCATAAAGAACATTTACGCCATTTAAGTCCATTTTACTTATCTTTTCACTTAGTACATTTTCTATCTCTACTGAGTTGAATCCTGTTTTTATATCACTATATACTGTTACAGTCTTATCTTTCTTGTAGTGTTTAATTTGATCCAATTCAGAAACAAGACTAATAGATGCTACCTGTGACAGTAGTACCTTATTATTAGTAACACTTGATTTGATTTGCAGGTTCTGAAGATCTTTTACAGAGGCAATATTAGTTTTTACCAATATGTCATACTCACTTCCATTTTTTCTGTATACGGAGCTAGTATAGCCTTTTAATGCAATATTTATCTGTTTTAAAATATCAGATTTTAACAAACCAAGCTGTGATGCCTTTGAATCATCTATATTTACTTCGTATTCATAGGTTTTTTTTGCTGCATCATCTCTTACATTCAGAGTTCCAGGTATAGTTTTTAGCTGTTGTTGTATTTTTTTTTAATATATTTTCTACTTGCTTTACCAAGCTAGATGTATTATTTATATCCTCAACTTTTTCATTAGAGATATCAATATAGATCAAATCCTTATCAGCATGTGGAAAGAACTGCATACCTAAGGTTTTTATTAATCCCATAGATATTACAAAAACTCCTATGGCTGACATTATGATAGTTTTTTTGTTCTTAAGACCATAAGTCAAAAGCCTGTGGAACATTTTACGAACTTTACTTTCCTTATTAGTATTTTTACTTTTTCTAAAAGCTAAAGAGGACATAGCTGGTGTTACAAATAGTGCTGATAAATAGGAGCAGGTTACACAGATCATTACTACCTGTGGCAAGGTTCTTAAGAATTCTCCAACTGCTCCTGGTATTGTTAGCAGTGGTGAAAAAGCACATACAATAATTAATGTAGAGGTAAATACAGGTACAAACAATTTTTTTATACCCTTAAAGGCAGATTCGTCTCCACTCATACCATTATCGATACCTACCTGTATAACATCTCCAATTACAATAGCGTCATCCACCAGTATTCCAAGTGCTATAATAAGTGCTGTTGTAGACGTCTGCTGCACCTTGATTCCAAGCACATACATAACTAGAAAGGACATAGCTATAGAAATTGGAATAACTGGCCGATACTACCATAGAGTTTCTAAGTCCCATTCCTAAAAGCACCGTTATAACTACCAGAATTACACCTTCCCTCAGGTTTTTCATAAAGAAGGAAACTGAATTACTTACTTCTTTAGGTTGAAAGGTAACTTCATCTATAGTTAAATCGCTAGGCAATTGCTTTTTTAAGGTGTCTAATTTTTTTCTTACATCATCACCAATTAAAACTATATTTTTGTTGTCCTGAAAATAACCTGCTAGCAATACTGTACTAGTTCCATCATTAGTGAATTTGTAATTGGTATCATCGTCATAGTCCATGTACACCTTTGCTATATCTTTAATTCTCACAGTTTCTCCAGTGGTTGTAGAAACTCCAATGATAGTGTTTTCTATGTCCGGCAGCGAAGTAAAGGTACCTGGTGTTGTTACTTTTATTTTTCCAGTACCCAAATTCAAGGAACCAGAAGGAATATCTATATTTTGAGCCTTAAGTACGCTGCATACATCTTCTATAGAGATGGTGTACTTATTTATCTTATTCCACTGAACTTCTACTTTTACTTGCTTATCCTGCTTTCCGTTTATATCAAATCTAGAAATACCATCAACGGTGCCTAACTCTTTTTTTATATCCTCTGCATAGGTTCCTAGCTGCTCATTGGAGTAGTTTTTGCCAGATATACTTATGAGCATACCAGCTGTTTCTGCAAGCTTGGTATCTATCTCACTATCCTGACAGCCCTCTTGAAGCTCGGATTTTAAATCTCTTACTTTATCCCTTAAATCCCTCCAAGCTTTATCGTTGTTGGCATCATTATTTAGGTAAAGAATAACTATTGAAGCACTATTTTTAGAGAAAGATTCAACATAATCATAGCCGTCTATCTCTTCTACTTTATCTTCAATTTTTTTAGTAACCAATTCTTCTATATCGCTGGAAGAAGCTCCAGGGTAAATGGTAGTTATCATGGCTACAGGAGGTGATAAGTCTGGGCTTTCTTGTTTAGGAATAATATGATAACAATAGAACCCACCAATAATAGCTATGACTACTAAGAACAATGTTATTTTCTTATTTTCTATGGCTGCTTTAATTAATCCCATAATAAGTTCTCCTTTACTTATTAATAACCTGATAGCCAGCTTTTATATTTTTCATGCCTTCGATAACAATTTTATCTCCAGACTTTAAACCTTCTACAGCAACCTTATCTTCATAAGCTTCTCCTAAGGTTATGTTCTTTCTAACAGCATGTCTATTTTCTGATACATAAACATAATCCTCACCGTCATTTAAGATACAGCTAATAGGAATCCAGATGCTGTTCTTTTCGCCAACATTAATATAAACCTTTGCTGTTTGGCCTATAAGAAATTTACTATCATCTATAGTTTTAGAAAGTTGAATTTCTGCTCTATAAGTTCCCGCCTGCTTATCCGCCATCTGAACTATATTTTTTATTTCTCCTTCTCCCTGAAAATCATCAATTTTAACCTGAGCATTTGTTCCTAGCTGCACTTTTTTCACATCCTCTTCTGATAAACCTACTGTAATAACTTGATTTTCACTTCTAAATAAAATCACAGGGTTACCAGCTGCCTGCATTTCACCTTCTCTGCAAAGCACATCTACTACATAACCCTCACTATCTGCAACCATTGAGGAATCCTGAAGTAGATTCATTTTTGAATCATAATTTGCTTTAGCTGTATTTAGTTGAGCTAAAAGGACCTGTTTATCTTCTTCTCTAGATCCATTTTGCAGCTGTTGTAGGGTTTGTTTTGCGTTGTTTAATGCATTTTCACTGCTATCTGTCTGTAATTTTAAACTATCAAGTTGCTGCTTTGAAATTGCATCGGTCTCATATAGTTTAAGGTTTTTTTCATATAAATCTTTGTTGTAGTTATAGTTATCTTCTGCATTCTTTACTGCTATCTCAGCTTTGTTAATATCCTCCTGCTGAGCACCATTTACTGCTTTATTATATTGAGCAGAGGCAGCATCCATTTGTGACTTAGAAGCCTCCATTGCAAAATTCAAGTCACTTTTATCAAGATCTACTAGAGAATCTCCCTTCTTTACATGCTGACCTTTAGAAACATATATATTTGAAACTTTGGCAGAGCTCTTGAAAGAAAGCTTTTTTACCTCACTACCGCCAGTTATCCCCTGATATTCTAAAGAGATAGGATAGTTTTCATTTTTAGCCTCTAGGGTTTTCACCGGATAACTTTTAACATCAGATTTTTGGGAAGCAGATTTTCCACCGCATCCACCTGGCATAAGTGCACTTATAAATATAGAACAAATAGATAGAAATTTTTTCTCCATATTAAACCACCTAGTAGCGAATGAATTGTCGCGACCAACTAGTCGCTTATAAATAATAAATTACCATTTTTAATACTCACTGTCAATAGACAAATAATTTACTTGATTAATCCTTAAGTTTATAGTTATAATTCATATGTAAAACTTCACTAAATGGAGGTGTTATGGTTGCCTAATAAAACTTTTTTAAATTTATCTAAAGAAAGACAGGAAGAGATTATAGAAATATGTGTTGAGGAGTTTTCTACTCACGACTATGATTCAGCTTCTTTAAATAGAATTATAGAGAAACTAGGGATTGCAAAAGGAAGTTTTTATAGATATTTTGATAACAAAACAGATTTATATGAGTTTCTTGTTGATTATGTCTTGGATAAGAAAATAAATTACATAAAGGATTTTTATGAATATGATAGTGGTAAATGCGATATGGATATTCCAAGAAAGATTGTATATCGTTTGATTGAGTTTGATTTTATATATTTCAATTACAGCAGTTTTATTCTTTCCTTTATGAATAACAAAAATTTAAATGAATGTGAAATTAGAAAAGGAAAACCTGCCCATTGTATTATTGTTGATCTTCAGAATAAAGGATTAATTAGAAAGGACATTGATATTGATCTTATCGAATTTAGACTATTTAGGAATCTAGTTCTTTTGAGAGATTTTATCATTAGAAAATTGAATATGTCAACTGAAGAGTTATCTCAAGGGGAGACTACCTATAGAAAATATGAAAAGCCTATAAGCGTTATTGTTGAACAATACTGCGATATGCTAGCAAATGGATTAAAAACAAAATAGCACTTTTATGTAAAAATATCATCTAATACAACTTCTAGATTTAAGGTTTAAATTATAAATATCAGCTAACAAAAGTGTAAATAGATTTGTATAAATTCAAATCTATTTACACTTATTTTTGTATATAACTCTGTAGCCTGAATAAAAAATTATTATTGGGATACTAAAACTCTATCGAGAAGCTAATTTGGCACAACTTAAAAAATGTTTTGCTGAAACTGACAATTCAACATTATTCCTATAGCAAAGGCTTATCTCACTAGAAATAGTGGGAGAGATGTCTACAATTGAAATATTAGGATTAGATAAATAAGCTGCCAGTTTTTTCATAAGCAGAGAAATACCCATCCCTTTGGCAACTAGATCAATAATATTTTCTAATTCATCTGAACCAGCTTGAATTACATTTAGAGTTAAGCTAGGATTGTTTTTTTAAAATCTTGCTAAAATATCAGTTATATTATATGGTGCCAAGGCCGGTTTGGAATAAATTATACCTAAATTTCAATTGTTTGTAAATAATTAACGAGTTATAATTTAATTATTCCGTTAGAAAGAATAAGAAAGGATCGTAAAAATTGTATATATTTTATGGGACAGAAATAGATTTATAGAAAGTGATTCTTTAAAAGAAAATTAACAAAGAGGTGACTTTATGGAGAATGATATAAATAAAAAAGTGGTAATGATAACTATAATGCTTGGGAGTTTTTTAACACCCTTTATGGGTTCTTCAGTGGTTGTAGCGCTTCCTTCAATAGGAAAAGAGTTTGCACTTAATGAAGGATTGATAAACTGGATAGCCACTTCCTTTATATTAACAACAGCTGTATTTGTTGTACCCTGCGGTAAATTTGCAGATATATATGGAAGAAAGAAGATTCTTTTTTATGGTCTTTTTATTTTTACATTATCTTCAGTTTTGTGTGGTTTATCTATTAATGCATTTATGCTGATTTCCTTCAGAGCGCTTCAGGGTGTAGGGGGAGCAATGATAAGTGCTACAGTTATTGCTATAATTACTTCTGTATACTCGTCTGGGGAAAGGGGAAAGGCTATTGGTATAAACGTTGCAGCAATCTACACTGGTTTATCTATAGGCCCTGTAGTTGGCGGCATTGTAACACAACATTTTGGATGGAGAATATTATTTTTTATGATGATTCCACTAGGGTTAATAGTAATCATTCTTCTTTCTAGACTGAAACAGGAATGGTCAGAAGCTAAAGGAGAAAGGATGGACTATAAAGGTTCATTAATATATGGAGTAGGTCTTTTATGTCTTATGTGCGGACTTTCTTTTATACGAAACAACTGGTATGGTATAGGTTTAATAATAGTTGGCTGTGTAATCTTAATTATTTTTGGCATTTATGAAACTAAAATTATCAATCCAATTCTTGATATATCACTATTTAAAAAAAGCAGAATATTAATGTTTTCCTCTATAGCAGCTCTGATAAATTACAGTGCAACCTATGCAGTAAGTTTTCTTTTAAGTTTATACCTTCAATATGTAAAAGGCTTTAATCCTGAGCATGCAGGTCTGATACTTGTTGTTCAACCAGTTATTCAAGCACTTTTTTCTCCTCTTTCAGGAAAGCTTTCAGATAGAGTAGAAGCTCAAAAGGTTGCATCTTTTGGAATGGGATTATCTACAGTGGGATTACTTGTTTTATGCTTTCTAAAAGTTGGTACAAACATTTCTATAGTCCTTATTACTTTAGTGGTATTGGGCTTTGGCTTTGCACTATTTTCATCTCCAAATACAAATGCAGTGATGAACTCCGTTGAAAAAAGATATTATGGTGTAGCCTCAGGCATACTAGGTGCAGCGCGAACTATTGGTCAAACTGTTAGCATGGGAATTACATCACTTATTTTGACACTCTTTTTGGGAAATACAGCAATCAGTAGTTCAAATAATCCAAGGTTTATTCACGGGTTTACAGTGTCATTTGTTGTTTTTACAATAATGTGTTTTTTAGGCATATTTGCTTCCCTTGCAAGAGGTAAGGTTGAAGGTAAAGTGAAACTTGAATCAGATAGGGGTTCAACGCCAAGTTAGACAGGTTAAATTGCAGAATTATATATGTTATAATACCTTTAGAATTTATACTAATGTTAAATTACAAGGAGAATATATGAAACCCTACAGTATACTAAATAACGTAGTTTTTTTAGATATAGAGACCAATAGTATTGATAATAAAAGCGACAATATTATAAAGATCTGTGCTGTTAAAATAAAAGATAATGTTATTACAAAATTCAGCACCTTAGTTAATCCAAACAGATTGGTAGCACTAAGTATTTCTGAGCTTTTCAGAGGAATTACTCAAAAGGAACTAGACAGAGCACCACAGTTAAAAGATGTTGTGAAAAAACTATTATTTTTTACTGAAGATTTCCCACTAGTCTACCATGATGAGGCCTTTTTAGAGGGTTTTCTTAAGGTAGATAATGAATTTTTAGACTTAATAGAATTTTTTGCTATACTTTTTCCCGATCTTAGGTCGTTTAATCTTGAATATTTGCTAAAGAAGTTTCTGCTTAATTACAAGGAAGAAAATAGCAAAGTGCTTAGTTATGCAGAAGATATAATAGAGATGGTTAATTATGCAATCAGCAGATTTTATTATGAAAATGGGTATTCGCTGCCTATGAGCATTACAGAACTGGAAGCTTGGAGCTGGTATAAGCATCTTACAAAGGTAAATATGGATTATGTAAAATGCTTCATAGAAGATAAGTCTATTGAACCTGAAAAGAAAATTGTTGAACCATATCCTGTTTTTGCACTTAAGGATTATGAAAAACTTTTTGATCAGAAAGAAATTTGGAGAAGAAACGGAAGGAGCTATAGCTTAAGGCCACAGCAGAGAGATGCATCAAAATTTATACGAGAGGGACTAGAAAAAGGAAAAATTACAATAATGGAGGCACCAACAGGACTAGGAAAAAGCATGGCTTATTTGCTTCCTGCTTCTATATATACATATATTAATGAAGAAAAAATTATTATATCTACTAACACAAAAGGATTGCAAAATCAGCTGGTAGAGAAGGATATCCCTAATCTTTTGGAAGCATTAAATCTAAAAAGAGATGCAAGCTATACCTTGATAAAAGGGAAAAGTAATTATCTATGTTTCGATAGGTTTAGAGATATAGAATATCCCGAAAACATGAAAACTCTTATGGGATATGTCTATTTAAAAAGACTGATAACGGAAAAGGGAATTGGGGACGTAGAAGAAATAAATCCAATCTTGATAGAAAAATTCAACTTAAACTCCTTAATAAATCAGTGTAATTGCGATTCAGAACTTTGCGACTTGGGAGTTTGTAAGTATAAAGATCAGTGCTATTATGCATCAAAGGTTGAGGCATTAAAGGAATCCCAACTTATTGTTGTAAATCATTCCTTATTATTAAAGTGGCCCTATAAAAGTATTGCTCCTCTTGAAAATATCGTGGTGGACGAAGCCCATAACCTCACTCGGGAAGCCTATGATGCTTTTGAAAGTACTCTGATTTCTCATGAGTTTGAAAGGCATCTAAAAGAGATATATAATAGCGCAGAAAAAAGTGGATATCTATATTATTTGTCAAGAAGGACTAAAAAGGATACTTTGCCCTTAAGTGAAGTAGAATCATGGATAGAGCAGAGCATTAATCAAACTGCAAATATTAAAGCTGCCTTTGAAAGCTATGTTTCTACAAGTGGCATAAGCAAAGATTACAATATCAAGGAGCACTTAAATAAAAATAACCCTAAGATGGCAAGCATAATAAAATATTTAGAGTACCTTAAAGAGAATTTAGGCAGCTTAAACATAGATTTAGAGAAGGCTATCTCGGTTTTAAAGGATATATCTACTCTTGAAAAAGACAAACGGCTTAAAATATTGATAGAAAAAGTGGAAGCTATAAATAGCTATAGTAGACTATTAGAGGATGTAATAATTCAAAGCGAGGAAGGTTATTGCTATTACTTTGAAGTAGATAAATTCTTTAAGTGGTGGAAGATATCCAGTATCCCTTTAGATGTATCAGGTGCTTTTTATGAAAAAGTTCTAAGTGGTGCTAAGAGTTGTCTTTTTATATCAGCAACTTTAAGTGCGGATAAGGGATACAATAGTTTAAAAAACACCTTGGGAATAAATATTGCAAAGTCACAAAATAAAGAAATAGTAGAGATTCCTCCTATAAAACCTGTCTTTGACTACAAAGGTAAAAGTGCAATCTATGCTATAGAGAATATTGATCCTAATAATACAGATACTTTTTCAGAAGAAATGAAAAAGTTTGTTATAGAGCTTTTAGCTAATGTTGATGGTAATATTATTATTCTTTTTACCAGTAGAAAAAGGCTTCAAACCTTTAAAGAAGAGGCCTTAGAAGATTTAAAAACTTTAGGCGTAAGAGTTGTGGACGGGAAGAAGGATATAGAAAAATTAAGATCTAGGGAGGAAAGATACATTCTGCTAGGGTCAAAGGGATATTTTGAAGGAATAGATATTCCAGGGGACACCATGACTACAGTGATTTTAGATAAGGTACCTAATATCAATAGTAAGGAGCCCTTTTATAAGTCTTTAATAGAAAATCAAGTTGAAAGTGGGAAAAACTATTGGCAGGCCTATGCTAATGTTAACTTCCCAATAGTATCCATAGATTTAAAGCAGATTTACGGAAGAATTATAAGAACTAAATATGACTATGGTTCTCTATTTATAATGAGTAAATTTGATGGTAATAATTCCACAGTAAAAAAGCTTGAAAATCAGCTTCATGGAGTTCCTGTTATAAGAAAAGATGGATATGAAATGTTTAGAGATTTAAAGATGAGGGTAACAAGGTGGAAACAGATAAACCTTTATAAGATAATGAAGGAAGTTAAGGATTCTCTAAAGAAAGCTATCTCAGAAAAAAAGAGACTTCAGAACCCAATGACATTTAAGGAAATTGAGGAATTTATAAATGAATTTATGTCTATAGAGTATAGTAAAAGAAATTTGAAGTATGATGCAAATATTTATTTGACTAGTGGAGTAAATATTTATATTAATGGTGAAATATTAAAATTAGAAGGAGCGAATAGGATCAAAATAACTCAGTACTTTAAAGATATTATTTAGATTAGGGGTTAAATCGGCATTCATGCTTAATAAATAGACAGTTGGACTTAAGAAACATATAGTGGTCAACTGTCTATATTTGTCTTGTAAGTGTTATTGACAACAAAATATAAAATTTGTAATTCCTTCATAATTATGAAATTTAAACATAATAGAGAAGCTATACTATGTAGAAGCATAAGTAAAAGTGTGGTAAAATATTACTTGTAATAAATGGCTATAAAATAATGTTTACTTAATTTATATAGAGAGTGATACATATAAATGATAATTTATTTTTGAGCTGAAATTACAATATCAATAAGGATTATTAATAAGAAAAATCAAGGAGGCGTAAAATTGAGTATAAAAGAACATAGAATTGAAAGCTTTTCTGATTATCTAGAATTTTGTTTTGCATCATCATTGCAAACTGAAATAAATAGACATCGGTCAAATTATATTTTTAGAGGTGTTGTTGATTCGACATTTGATTTAGTACCAGGTCTTTTTAGAAATTGTAAAGACAGGCCTTGTTTAGAAACAGGGTTATTAAGAAATTTTCAGAAATATATGGAGTTACCTCAAGAATCAAGAAACTTTGATATATGGGATACTATGGTCATAGGTCAGCATCATGGGCTTCCAACTCGTCTTTTGGATTGGACATATTCACCTTTAGTTGCATTACATTTTGCCACTGATGATATAAGTAAAATGGATTGCGATGGAGCAGTATTCTTAGTAAATGTTGTAGAGGCAAATAAGAAAACTCCATCATCATTCACTAAAATATTAGAAAAAGAGCAAAAATGTCTTTTTACTATAGATGATATAAAAAAAATAACTGAAAGTGAGTCAAGTTATGAAAAAAAATTAAAAAAATTTGATGAGCTTTTAAGCAAAAACATACTCTTCTTTCAACCACCATCTGTAGATAGTAGAATTGTAAATCAATATGCATTTTTTTCGATTGCACCATTGGAGATAAATGATATTGGAGTTGTTTTAAAAAATAGTGAATTAGAATGCTATAAAGTTATTATTCCCCAAAAACTCAAATGGGAATTTAGAGATAAACTTGATCAAATGAATATTACTGAACGAGTGGTTTATCCAGGATTAGATGGGCTAGCTAAGTGGCTGGCGAGATTTTACAATACAAGTAATTTACCTAAAGAAAATAGATGTTAAATCTAAAATTGAGATTATAAAATTCATTTGGTGACATAGACCTTAAGCTTGAATGCCTTCTCCTATTGTTATAAAAATTTATGAATTCGTTTACTTATTCAGGACTTAACTCACTGCTTACAGGTGGCTTAAATATTGTAGATGCAGTAAGTATCGGAGATATATTTTTAAAAATAAGTTATAAAATAATAAAATTTGTCGAATCATAATTTTATAAATAAAATAGAAAGGAGGTAGCTGCATGGAAGAATACCTAATAAAGCCTGAGGAATTAGTAGATGTCCTTGAAGAAGATGGTGAAATAAGTATCTATAATGGAGAAAAAGAATTTTTTATTCAAACTGTGGATGACAAAGAGGGTTATTCCTATGTAAGCAGTACAAACCAGGAGTTTGGCAGTAGCAGAGAAGCTGCGGAATGGGCAATTAGCGAGCTTCATAAAAGTAATATGTAGAACTTAATCAAAGAGTAAGATTCAACAGCCTAACAGGGCTGTTTTTTTATGAATAGTTAGTCAATATTCACATATTGCAACAAATATAAAAGTTATAGTGAGCTATAGGGAGGACAAAAATGAAAATTAAATTATTAATGATAACCTGTGTTTTAGGGACTAGTTTATTGGTTCCAAGGAGTATATCTGCAAAAAGCAACATTATTATTAATAGGTTGGCAGGACAAGATAGATATGAGACTTCTGTTAATGTAGCAAAGGAATTAGGCACTTCTAAAGGGATCTTTGTTGTAAATGGAGAGCATTATAAAGACGCACTTTCATCAGCTTCGATTGCAGTATTAAGTGATAACGTTGTTAATGTTATTACAGGAAATACTAGTGCATCAGATAATACAGTTCCTTCTAATGCTGAAACAAATGTTATTGCAGGAAATCTTTTTATCCACTCAACCTCAAGTGATTTTATTACTAATGCTGCTGGATTGGATGGTGTTGAAATTTCTAACAACATAGGTGATGGAGCGGTAGTACTTAAATCAGATACAGTAAAGGGTGTTTATACATCTAATATAATTAATTTAAGAATCCTCTTGGGGTGTATATGATTATAAATATGATGGCTTTGGTAATTGGCCATTCAATACCGCTTATGCTTCAAGCTTTGGATATAGGGCCTATGTAGATTATTCAACCATAGAAGGCTTAAAGAGAGAAATTTATAATGGACATCCTGTTGCAGTTAGTGTTCAATATAAAAATAATGAAAATGTAAAGGCAAACTTACCTGTTATAGACTGTGCTCCAATCGAATCAACTTATGGTCATCTAATTGTCGTATGCGGCTTTACAAAGGAAAATTGAGATGAGTACATAATAATCAATGATCCAGCTGCGTCTAATAATGAGGGAGTTAGAGTAAAGTATAAACTGGATCAATTTAAAGAAGCCTGGGCAAAATCTGGCAACATAGCTTATATTATTCATGAAAAGGAGAATGGAACTAGCCATGGAGCTCCTGTTAAGCTTGAAGCTGAGCTCCAAACAACAATAGACAAATTTAATATTATGCTATAGTTTATTACAAAAAGATAGTTTAGATGTACTACATATGGTATTAAAATTAAGATTTTTGGGCAGGCATAAGTTAATAGTTATGTTAAGAAGTTAAAGAATTATGGAGGTAAAAATGGGTAATAGATTGGATTCAATCCGGTTGTGCAGGATTTATATATGCTTTAAGTGTAGCTGACTCTCTAATCACAGCTAGACATTGTAATAAAATCCTAGTTATATCATCAGAGGCAGTTTCTAAAATAATAGATTACTCAGATAGAAATACCTGTATACTCTTTGGTGACGCAGCAGTGGCTACACTTATTGAAAGAAGTAATAAAAAGGGTAGTTTCATGGCATCTTATTTTACTACTGATGGAAAACTGGCACATAATATTTCATGCAGCAACTTGTCACAAAGTATTAATGGTAGAGCACTTAGTAAGGAAAGGTTATTCCAACAGGAAGGCAGATTTTTATATGAATATGTTGTTAAAAATGTTCCTGATGGTGTATGTAGTCTATTAAAGAAAGCTGATTTAACTTTGGAGGACGTTGCTTGGTTTGTTCCTCACAGTGCTAATCTGCGTATGATAGAATCAATTTGTAAAAGACTTGACTATCCTATAGAGAAAACCCTAGTAAGTAATGAGTTTTATGGAAACACATCATCAGCAACAATTCCTCTTGCT
Organism: Clostridium magnum DSM 2767; assembly: GCF_001623875.1. Taxonomy (GTDB): domain Bacteria; phylum Bacillota; class Clostridia; order Clostridiales; family Clostridiaceae; genus Clostridium_AM; species Clostridium_AM magnum. Next base: position 252,200 of record NZ_LWAE01000005.1, read on the forward strand.
ATGTATATGGCTTTAGAAGAGTCGAAAATTAATCCTGGTGATAAAATGGTGTTATATGGATTTGGTAGCGGATTGACTCATGGTGGAGTTGTAATTGAGTGGTAAAAGTAAATAATTATTTAGATTCGTGCCTTCTCATTTTTCTTTTTTAAATAAACTAATTTAGATTAGTATATTAAGAAATTTGTTAGAGATAATATATTTATATTGTTTAAGAAGGGAGGCGATCTTTAGTGTCTAAGAAGGACAACGCAAAAAATCACACGAACCAAAAGAATCCAAATGCAGGTTCACATAAATCTCGTTCAGATAACGGGGGCAAGAAGAACAAATGAAGTGAAAACTTGAATCAGATGGAGTTTCAAACTCCACCTGATTATTAGTTGAACGAATCCAGGGACGTAGCCGCTCTTTACTTCCACTTTGAAGAAGATGGGAGTATTAGAGCGGGTAGTAATCGGATAAATAAACGTATATGTATATCCGGGAACAGATGGTTCAGGAAGAGATAGAAACAAATCTAAGGAAATGATAAAGGATAATGTCAATTCTATAGGAACGCTATTAAGCAAATATCCTTTAACGGAAGTAGTTGTAGTATTCACAACCATGGCTGGAGGAACAGGTTCTGGAGCAATAAAAACCTTTATACAAATAGTAAAAAAGGTACTACCAAATGCTAAAGTAAATGTAGTGGCTATTTTACCTAGCTTAAAGGAAGATGAGTTATCATTTAAAAATACTATAGAATGTTGGAATGATATAAATAGCATAATGGATTTAATAAATGACGTTAAATTTGTAGATAATAATAAGAGAAACACATACAAAGAAATTAATAATGAAGTGATTGAAAGTTTAGATTTAGCGTATAACATAATAGGTATCCATGCCGATGGTAGCATTGATAATAAAGATTCATTCAGGATAAATACAGCAGAAGGATCTGGGCTTATTTTAAAGCTATATGATGGCTTAAAAGATGGTAAAACTGCTATTGACTTAGCTATAAAAAATAGTGTTTTTGTTCAACCAGATGTATATGATTGTGATTATCTGGGGATCAATTTAAAAGTTGGCGGGTATGATCCGTATGAAGTGACTAAATTATTTGAAGTATATAAAAGTACATATATAACATATAATAACAAGAATAACATAGTAGTTCTTGGAGGATGTGAAACTCCAACACAATCAATAAGCTTAATAAAAATGGCTTTAGAGGATAAGAATAAAAGAAAATTATCAAGAAATAAAAAAAGAAGTGTTATTATTGATTTAAATACAGATAATAATGAAAAGGAAGATGAATTAGACATACTCAATAACAGTGAATTTAATGATTTATTTGAAGATAATTATAATCTTTAGGTTTATTATTGATTTTTAAAATGTGGAAATATAATAAAGATAACTTAGAAATAAAATTATTAATATTTCTATACTAAAATAAAAACCTATATTATCAGTGATTCTCTGTATCACTGATGATATAGGTTTTTAACTAGTAACTTTTGTTGCAAACAAGTTATTTGATAGCTTTAAATCCTATGAGCTCAACATCCTGCGCCATGTGATCAGGCTTTATAGGTTGCTCTTCCATTAGATCTGTAGATAAATATTTTTTATTGTCGTCAGCGAACACTGTAACAACAACTGCATCTTTGTTTTTCAGAATATCCTGGGTTTTTAGAGCACCTAGGAAATTTGCACCAGAGGAAATGCCAACCCCCATACCAAAAATTCTAGAGAGCTTTCTAGACATATTGATGGCGTCACTGTCGTCAACCATTATAATGTCGTCAAGCTGATCCAACTTAACAATTTCGGGAATAAACTCATCGCCGATTCCTGCAATTCTATGAGCACCAACTGTCTTTCCACCTGAAGCCATTGTTGGAGAATTTGCTGGATCAAGAGGGAATGCCTTGCAGTTCGGGTAGATTTCTTGAAGGGCTTTCCTGATACCCATAATGGTTCCACCGGTGCCCACACCGGCAACAATACCATCTGGTATCTTTATAAATTTAGCAATCTGATTTAAAATCTCTTGGCCAGTTGTTTGGTAGTGAGCATCCACATTTAGAGGATTGGAGAACTGGTGGGGAAGGAATGCGCCTTCTTCCAAGCCCATTTTATCTGCCAATGCAATAGAACCGGTGAAGCCTCCCTCTTCCTTAGAAACAGAGCGAATGGTTGCTCCAAGGCTCTGTAGCAGATTTACACGCTCCTTGCTCATCCAATCTGGCATAAAGATTGTGACAGGATTTTCAAGGTAGGCACCAATTGCAGCAAAAGCAATACCTGTATTGCCGCTGGTTGCCTCGGCAATGGGATCACCTTCTTTTATGATATCTGCTTCATATGCCTGTCTCATGATATGATAGGCAATTCTATCTTTGATACTTCCGGAGTAGTTGTAATATTCCGCTTTGGTGTAGATCTTTCTATTTTCACCCTTGTACTTAAGAGAGATTTCAAGCAGTGGTGTATTACCAATCATTGCGGCTAGTCCCTCAAATTTTTCCAGCATTTTTTTATTCATACCCATTGTTTATTACCTCCGGTTATTATTATATGCTAGAAGTTGTTAAAGTGAGTTTGTCCGATGACTACCCGCTCTAATACTCCCTCTTCTTCTCAAAGATGGAGTAAAGAGCGGCTACGCCTTGGATTCGTTCAACTAGGAATCAGGTGGGGTTGAAACCCCATCTGATTCAAGTTTCCACTTCATTGAATAAATATACTTGAAGTTACATAATATAAATGATAAAAAGCAAATTAAAGAGGTGGTATTAATATGATTAATTCAAAGCAAGAGATATTAAATAATATTCAACAGTATAAAGAGTTAATGGCAATGGATAAAGCAACAGAAGAAATTCTTGAAGAACTAGATACACAATGGAGTTATAATCCCTTTAATGGTTGCTATATTTTTAAGACATTAGAAGGATGTTTATGTATTCCTACTGAATTTGATAATGGTATAGGGGAGTATTTAGTATTAGATAAAGCGTACATAGAGAGAAACAAGGATATAGAACAGTCGTTATTTTAAAAATCGGAAGAAAATCTGCTTTCTTCCGAAAATATTTGTCAGTTAAAGAAGTTAAAACGTTACATCAGTAGAAATTATTATTAACTTTAGCTTCTTCTTTTGTTATCTGAGCTCTGTGAGATGAGCCCAATATCTCTTAGGCATAGAACGGTTACGCAACTTATGATTTTCTCGTTCTTTTATATTAACTGAATTATAAAAAGTTTTCCAAAGAGTTTCGAATTCACCATCAGATGAGGCAAAGACTTTGGAATCTTCTTTCTTTAAGTCAGTTATAATGGCTGATTCCTTGTTATATATAATTGCAATCTCCCTTTTTAGATCATGAATTATAAAGTTTTGGTCAGAAAATCTTTTCGTAAAATGATTAAGTATTAAAGGTAGAATGTTATGATCAGGTTCTATAGAGGCATAAAAGCTTAATGGGGCCACTTCTTTAAATCTTACAAATCCATTGAATCTATGAGCTTCTCCAAAAACCTTTCTAGTGTATGTATCAACTAAAATTATTATATCATTATTCTTAGCTAAATTAATATTTACACCATAATTATAGCAAAGCTTAAGGTATTTCAAAGCAAGAGAATCAGAGCCTGGAATATCACTAAGATATAAGTAATAAACATTTCTTAAAACTTCATTATTAAGTTTCTCCGCAATGCTTTTATAAACTCTATCAAATTTATCATATTCCGTTGAAATATCTGAAACCTCATTGAGAAATGATGGAACATAATCTTTCGATTTTGTTATTATACAATCTTCTTTGCAGCTATAAGAATAAAAAATAGCGGTAAGTAAGCCTTCAAAAGTATTATCATACAAATATTCTTTCAAAATAAAACCCCCTATAGTTCACCTGTAATTGAGGTGGATTTATCACTTAGTAAGAGCAATTTATTATTTAAAGGGCCTTTAGAAATAATTAAATTACTAATATTATTATCAAAAAAGCTTAATTGCTCTCCGTCTTCATCTATGGAATTTAGGTCAAATTTTGGGGTAAGAGCTTCTCTAATACGCTTATCATCAAAGGCTACAGTTCCGTAATATTTGCCTTTGCAAGTTATGAAATATTGAGCTCTTTTTATAACTATGCCAAGCTTTTTTAGATCAAAAAAGTCTAATGAATTAATTCTACGAGCACTTACTATTTTTTTAGCACCACGTATTCCTATACCTGGGATTCTTATAAGAGTGTTATAGGGAGCTTTATTTATTTCAATAGGAAATAGATGAATATTATTTAAAGCATAGGTTGTTTTTGGATCAAAATTAATATCAAAATTAGGATTCTTTTCATTTAGTAATTCATCTGCTTTGAACCCATAAATTCTTAGTAGCCAATCACCTTGATATAATCTATGTTCCCTGAGAGTAGGGGGAGTTTTAAGGTCAGGCAGATTCGTGCCGCTGTTAACAGGAATATATGCTGAATAGTAAACTCTTCTTAAATCAAATTTATTATATAAGTTTTCTGTTAGGTTTAGAATATTAAAATCACTTTCCTTTGTAGCTCCAACAATAAGCTGAGTACTTTGACCACCAGGCACAAATATAGGTGAATTTTTATATTTTTTACGTTCATACTTATTAGTAATAATATTATTTTTAATATTATTCATGGGCTTAAAAATATCTTCTTTACTTTTTTCAGGTGCTAATAGTTTAAGAGATTTGGATGAAGGAAGCTCTATATTTACACTCATTCTGTCTACAAGTGAACCAGCTTTTTTTATAAGGTCTTCATCTGCTCCGGGAATTGCTTTTAGATGAATATAACCTCTAAAGTTGTGTTCGTTTCTTAATTTGTGGACAACTGTTGTAAGGAGTTCCATGGTGAAATTGGTATTCTTAATAATAGAAGAACTTAAAAATAGTCCTTCTATATAATTCCTTCGATAAAAATTCATAGTTATATTCACAACTTCATCAGCAGTAAAAGAAGCTCTCTCAATATCATTAGATCTTCTATTAATACAGTAGGAACAATCATATATGCAATAATTTGTTAAAAGTATTTTAAGTAGGGATATACATCTTCCATCTGGAGTAAAGCTGTGACATATACCACTTGGAGCAACTGAACCAATATTCCCTTTCTTTGAACTCCTATTTGAACCAGAAGATGAACAAGATACATCATATTTAGCTGCACCAGCTAAAATTCGTAACTTTTCAGATATTTCCATATTTTATCACCAATCTTTGTATTTTCATCAGATGAGGTTGAAAACACATCTGATTTAAGTTTCACTTAATGAGTTAAGTATAACTCATTATTTGCTAAAGAACAAGTGTTCTGTAGAAAAAGTTAGATTATGAAACTAAATTAGTAAAAAACATGGGGATTTTAATCCATAAAAATAACAGGATTGAATAAAGTAATTTGTATTTTTTTTTTAATATTATATAATATTAACATAATATGTCTCGGGGAGGTTTAGCCTTGTATGAAGAATATACTAACAGAAGAAAATATCAATAAACTTAAAGAAGAATTAGAATATAGAATGACAGTAAAAAGAGCTGAAATAGCAAGAGAAAAATTAGTAGCAGCTGCACATGGCGATAGGTCAGAAAATGCAGAATATAAAGAAGCTTGTAGAAATTATAGAGAAAATGATAATAGAATTCAATACTTATTAAGTATGATTTCAACTGCAACTATAATAGATGATAAAAGTGTAGATAAATCAGTGATAGGAATTAACAGTAAGTTTAGAATTAAATTTGTAGAGGATGAAGATGAAGCGATTGTATCATTAGTAACTACTATGGATTCAGACCCGGAAAATATGCTTATAAGTGTAGAATCAAATTTAGGAAAAGCGTTACTAGATAAAAAAGCTGGAGATATAGTTGAAGTTAATGCCCCAAGTGAAAAATATACAGTTGAAATACTAGAAATATTATAAGAGTTTATAAGTTTTATTTTAAAAGCATAGATATATCTTTAAATGCTGTTTATTAGACCAATAGTTTGAACTTTAGGTGAAAGATCTTTATGATTAAGTGTAGATTTAGCAACGGCATTAGCAAATAATACAAAAGAAATATTTTTAATTATTACTGAAAATAATGGGATTATTGAAAATTTAGATTATAAGATGATGGTAGAAGTGACCTGCCGAGTGGGAAGCAATGGAATAGAAACATTGACAGTAGGCAGTGTACCAACATTCTATAAGGGCTTGATGGAAAATCAATATGCCTACGGGAAGCTGACTGTGGATACTTGCTTAGAAGGAAGTTATAAAAAAGCATTACAGGCACTTGTATTGAATCGTACTGTTGTAAACACTGATGAGGCAAAGGACTTATTGGCGGATTTGATGGAAATTAATAAAAATTATTGGAATGAATTGAAATAAAGTGTCAGTGAAATAAATACTTGACATAGGTTAGATTTAAAATCAAATTAAATCTACATTTACAATACAATGTAGTATCAAGGGAAACTCTGCTTGATGGACAAAACCCAGAGGATTATATATAGCCACAAGATACTTAAAACATATCCTGTGGCTATATTTATTTAACAGTAGTAATACTTGTAGACAGAAGAATATTCAGCTGGTGGAACAATTATTTTTGATTATAGTCTTAGCATCATAAAGCATAGTATCAGCTTGGTGAATTAGCTCCTCAAAGGTAGTATTTACAGTAGGTAGACAGATCGAATAACCCATACTAATTGATAGCTCATAAGGTTTGTTTGAACTTGAATTATGCTTATGAAAGTTAATGTTAACACGTTCTATAATTTTTTTTGCTTCTTCCTCTGATGCTTTGTTAACTGAAATGGCAATAAATTCATCTCCGCTCATACGTGCAACTATATCATCTTTTCCAAAGGTGTTTTTAAGAAGATGAGCTGTGCTTCTAATTGCTTCATCACCTTCCTTGTGGCCAAAAGAATCATTTATAGTTTTCAATTTATTTAAATCTCCAAAGAATAATGTAGACCTACCGCCAGTAATCAATGCAGCTTTAAACAGGTTACCACCTTGTTCATAAAAGCCTCGTCTATTTAGGATTCCTGTTAATTCATCTATGTATACAGCTTTGTTTTCTTCAACAAGTTTCTCGATTTTGACGAATGCATCGGAAAACTTTGCTGCAAGCATATAAGACTGGGAAAATATAAAAATAAAAAATCCAAAGGGTATAAGGGAATTTGTATGCAATAATCCAGCGTGCAAAATCATATCATGGAATGCGGTGATTAGGAAAACAATAAATCCAAATAAAATCATTAAAGCTCCCTGCTTTTTCTTAATAACAGCTTTAATAGTAATGAATAAAATATAAATGAAAAGCACTAAAGTCCATATTTCGTAATATATTAAAAAGGTCTCGTAAAACTCTATATTTGTAAATATTGTTACCAAGCTAATAAGCAGTGACACAATTTTCATCAAACGTACCATTTTAAATGAAAATTCCTCAGTGAAAAGTTCTTTGAAAAACATAACTATAAATGGAATCCCAATATATACTGTTAAGTAGGCTATTTTATTAAACAGGTTAAATGGAATGTTTGGAAAAACATCAAATATAATTCTTTCACCTACTAGCACATTTCTTAGAGCAACTATTAAACAAAATACTCCAAAATACAAAGGAGCTTTGTATTTTCGTCTTTTGTAATATAATGCAAAGTGATAAATTCCCATGATAAAAAGACATCCAATAATAAATGCATCTGACGCTACATTTACGATATATGCTCTTTTTATTTGAGTATCAGTACCTAAAAAAACACTTTGAATCTTGCCGGTTACATTATTAAAGTTTGACGTTTGAATGACAAGCTCTATTTCCCTATTGTCATTCTTAAAAAAAGCAATTTGATGCTCAAAACTTTCGATTGCAGTATTGGCATCTTTACCTACTGTTCCGGAAGAAGCTACTAGTTGTCCGTTAACCCATATTTTAGATGCTGAAAGTATGGATTGAGTTTTTATTCCATAAAGACTATCATCATTCCCTTTCGTTTTAATTACAAGTCGCATTGTACCGTAGCCGAATTTAGGTAATTTATTGTTGTTTACAGTATTAACGAATGAATTAGGAACTTTAAAAAAATCCAATGGTTTCTTATTGTTGTTTTTAAAATCCTTAGGTTCTAGTAGTTCTCCCCGGTATAATTCCCATTGTCCATCTAGTTTAGCAAGTCCATCTTTTTGAAAGTTCCAATTACTTAAATCAATTATTCCTTGTGAAGCTTTTGGTGCGATACTTTTTTTACCTTCACACCCGCACAGAAAAAGTATTGTTAGGATTAGTAATAAAATAATCATATTTTGTTTTTTTCTAAGTAAGTTATTTTTATAAAACATCAATCAACGGTCTTTCTAAAAGTTTTTCCTTATTTATTAATAGATCTTCTGATTTTATTACCATCCCAACATTAAACAACTGACTTGCGGTGAAAAATTCATCAATTTTGCTGATTATAAGCATCCCATGAAAAAGAGCAAGATATTCTGTTTTTAATGTATCTTTAGTTTCGTCGTAAAGAACGGTGCTATGTTCCATAAGATACCACCCCCATCTGGTTTGCCGAATTTTATAATTTATCTATAATATTTTCACTATTGCATATTGATTGGCATTTGTCAAGGTAACTGGTTCGTTGTGGTTAAGGTAGAGTTAGGTAATATGAAGAACACTTTTCTTAGCTTTTTACGATAAATGAAAATGTTATGAATGGTTTTTGTATAAAAGAAATAACAGATTATTAATTTGACTAATAAAAAAAGAGTATCTTCCTTGGTGAAGATGCTCTTTTAGCTTATATAAAATACATTGACAATAAAAGTCATAAATGCTACAATACATAATTATAGAGTATGTCAAATTAATCATAACACATTGAAATCAAAAAGTCAATACTTTTTTGAAAGGAAGTTTTAAAGGTGAAAAAATCTATTGATTTATTTAAAAGTAACTTACTAGAGAAACAAGTTTTTAATGAAATATTTCAGTGTAATGAATTTACAAGTGAATATGGATTAAAGCTTTCCGAGGAAGATGTTAAGGAAATTATTAACACAAGAAATGTGGCGCTAGAAAAAAGCGGAAGGATAGAGTTTAATGGTCAAATTATAAACAAAATTATTAGAGCCTTTTGTGATTCACCCTATATATCACAATATAATTACAGTGATACAATAAATGAACTTGTGGAGATTTTTTATAATTATAAGAATGAAACTCTAGATTATATTGGTGATGATGAATTAATAGAAATTATGAAAAAGAATTTTGATAACTACTGCCAAGGATCATTGGAACTTTTAGAAGGAAAAGTATTATATAAAATTGCTGATAATATAAGGAATGGATTTAAGGATTATACAAATCTTGATAATGAAAAGGACTGATGGATATGGGAGAGACTAATGCTATTCAAAAATATGGCTATTTTATAGGGGATAATTTTAGTGAGGAAGATTTTTTAAAGAATTTTTTAGCAAGCTGTTACGAGAAGAAGCTGCTGGATGACATTACTTTAGGAAAAATATATTATGAAAGAATGGAACTTTTAAAGGTGAAATTGAGATATTACACAAAAGATGAGAGTAGTTCAGTTATGGTAGAGACCGCTGAAAGTATTTCACAGTGTATTGATTATACTATAGGGATTTATTTGAAAACCTTTGACAATATAGAATTTATAATAGAGGAACTAAAGCATACCAGCTTATCGGATATGCTAAAAATAGGGCAGGATTTAATTAATAAAAAAATATTACACAGTAAAAGGCTGTTTCATAAAATCAATGAAAGTAGGCTTAAAGTTGATAATTACTCATATAACGATACTATAGACTATGGCATTCTATTATTTTTTAAAGAATATGATGATTTTTTTGCAGCTCATGAAACTCCAGGATCAATAGATTACCAGCTCTGTATTGATAATATGAACTATATAGGTATTGAGTATATATATAATTATTTAGAGACATTAAGCTTAGAAAATGAGTTTTGTAATAACTTTGACATTAGTGAAGTTAATAAGTTATTAAAGGCTTATGATAAAAAGTGTGAATTGTTACTGATAAATATATTTGAATTACTATTAATTAACTCGCTAGGTGTAGTCGTATGCGGAAAAGATTTAAATAACCTTAATATTAGTTGTTTGGATAGGGAGTATATAAAAAATAGATTAGGAAAATTATCTTTAGAAGAATTACAAAAGGAATTACTAAAATGTTCAAAAATATGCTGCGAAATTTTAGGTGTTAAAAATGAATCCTTGATAACTTATATTAAAAAGTCTACATTAGAAGTAAGTTCATTGATAAATGAAAGCATAAAACTAAATAAACTAGAAACGGTGTTTATATCCTTTAATGAAGGCAGTGTCCATAAAATAATTGAGTATACTGATGGTGAAAAGATGACAAACTCTGAATTTAAAAAGCTAAGTGAAGAAATTCGAGACTGCTCTTTAGTAGAAGACAAAATTGAATTAATTAAAAATAACATTAAGAGTCTAGAAGATTTAGCTGATATATTAAGTGCTGATTGTTTATTTGAAGATGAATATAGTAACTATTTCAAAAGCTTATCTAAAATGGAAATTATTCTTTTATCAAAATATATATATGAGAGAAGTTTTGAAAATGAATATGAAAAAGGATGGTATTATGAATTTGATAAGTTCATTTTGAGTTTAAGTGAAGAGGAACAGTTAGCAATAAGAGAATCTAAAGAAAGAATACAGTTCTAAATAAAAGAGAACAGGTATTGGCCTGCTCTTTTTTTAGATATATGATTCATTTATATATGATTTAGATATCAGTTACTTATAATTTTATTGACCATTAGCCTTTAAGACGTTGGCTTGGTGCTTTGCGTCTAATACTGGATTAGCATGTCCCAAGGAATTATAGAAGTATAAATCAGTATGACCATCAAATCCATTATCAGGAATAGTTTCAACTCCATGAGGCATAGCTGTTAGACTGACTGCCATTTGGTAGTTTACTCCACCTTTTGTGAAATATAGAACCATTGGCCTCTTGTGTGTATTATTCCAAGACCAATATCCATAGATAGACTTCATAACATTAGTATCAGCAAGTGTTAACGGTTCCACGTCACTGTGATTTGATCCAGCCATGTAATTTACTTTGAAGGTTTTACCAGTGCCTAAATCCTTTAAAGTACCTTCTGTACCAACTGTCCAAAGTCTCATTGCATTTTCCCAAGTGTATATATCGCCAAAATTATTATTTACTCTCGCTTTCATCATGGCAATACCTACGGGTTTAACAATTTGAGTTGAATTCACTGGAATAGTTAATATTTGTGTAGGTACTACAAAATCTGATACGAGCATATTTGACTTCATTATAGCTTCTACTGATGTATTATATCTTTTTGCTATAGTCCAAAGGTTATCTCCAACAACTACCTTATAGTTTACCGTTTCAACTACTGGTACTGCAGGAGTTGGTGTTTTTACCTCTGTCTGTGACATTGTACCGTTAATTAATAATACTTGTCCTAATTTTAATGTAGTTGAAGTCAAATTGTTAAGCTTTACAATGTTGTCTACGGTAGTATTATATTTTCTTGATATAAGCCATAATGTATCACCAGAAACTACAGTATGAGTAATGTTTTGAGCCACTTGAGTTTTTTCTACTGGGGGTGTAGGAGCTTCTACTGAAGCAGGGGGGATTATACCTTCGATTAGTAGTTCTTGTCCTATTTTTAAAGTGCTTGTTGTCAAGTTGTTTTGCTTCATTATGATATCAGTAGTGGTTCCATATTGTCTTGATATGATCCATAGGGTATCGCCAGCTACTACTGTGTGAACAAGATTTAGTTTTAAAGTTTGTCCTATCTTTAAAATATCTGAAGTTAGGCCGTTCCATTTTTTTAGGTTATCAATAGTAACATTATATTTTTTTGATATTCCCCAAAGAGAATCTCCTGCCACTACTGTATAAGTATTATTTAAAGTTTGTGCATGAGTTATATAAGGTAGAAATAAACCTGTTCCTATTACTGAAGCTAAAATCAAAGTTAATATCTTCTTTTTCATTGTCACTTCCCCCATTAATTTAATATTTTAAAGAACTTATCTATTTTTGAAAATTAAGAATATTGACTTACAAGTGAAATCAATTAATCGATTTCCTATTGTTTATACCTATCTTAACAGAGAAATTTGACTTTGGATAGTTGAGTTTCAATAGAAAAAAAGGAAGTTTAATCCTCTTGTTAAGCCTTGCACTAGAAGGTATACCTAGTATTAGTTAATATACTTTATTGCTAAGCTTGAGAAGGAAGAAAATCAGTTTAGTAATATTTATAAGTTTTTCCTTAAATCATTGACTTATTTCTTCTTGCAGTAAAAAATAGCTTTTTATAACAATTTAATTTTGTCATAGAAAGCTATTTTTAAAGACTTCATTCACAGTACGTTTGATATCAGTGGTGGTCCTCTTCAGCAGCTTGTGCAATTGCTTTAGTTTCATGAACTGTACCACTTGGATGCTGAGGTGGTGCATAGATAGAGTACAATTTAAGTGGTTTATTACCGGTGTTAACTATATTGTGCCATTTACCAGCAGGTATGATGATTGCAAAATCATCATAGACTTTTCTTTGAAAATTCAAGTTATCCTTCCTATCACCCATTTTAACAAGTCCTTGACCTTCTTCAATACGTAAAAATTGATCAACGTCTGGATGAAGTTCTAAACCTATATCTTCTCCAACCTTGATGCTCATCAAAGTAAGCTGCAAATGCTTTCCTGTCCATAAAGTGGTACGAAAAGCATTATTTTGCTTAGTAACCTCATCAATGTTAACTACAAAGGGTTCTGGTCCATAATCTTTTAAGTGAATTATACGATGATCTTCTGCAGGTTGTAAAGAATCATACCTTGAATTATTCTCCACTTTATCAGTAAAAGGAGTATATTGATTGGTAATGTATGGGGTATACATTGGTGGATTAATATAGTAAGGACATGGATAAGCTTCCCAAGTATTATACATCATGTCCGGGTCATAATTTGGTGTGTTACGGAAATAAGGACATGGGTAAAGTTCATAAGAATTACACATATTGATCATTCCTCTCATAGATTTACAGAATTATTATATGTTCTATGTTTAGATAATGTGCTTCTATTTACTAAAAGTATGATATACTAATTAGGAAAGAAAATCCTAGAAAGGTATCTAGTGGTAGTAAATTATGTACAGAATTTTAATTGTTGAAGATGATATAGTGATTGCAAAGTCAATGAAAAATTGTCTATGTCAATGGAATTATGAAACTGAATATATAGTTGATTTTAAAGATGTTATTGCTGAACTTGTTCAGTTTGATCCACATCTTGTCCTTTTGGATATATCTTTACCATTTTTTAATGGCTATCATTGGTGCAGCCAAATTCGCAAAATATCAAAGGTTCCCATTATTTTTATTTCTTCTATGTCTGATAATATGAACATTATTATGGCCGTAAATATGGGCGGGGATGACTTTATTGCTAAGCCCTTTGATTTAAATATTCTTGTGGCAAAGGTGCAGGCACTACTAAGAAGGACATATTCCTTTGGGGGGAAGATGGACGTAATTGAGCATAAGGGTGTGGTATTAAGCCTTAGCAATGCAACCCTTGAATACAAAGATACTAAAGTGGAGCTTACAAAAAATGAATTTAAGATTCTTCAGATCTTGCTTGAGAATATTGGTAAAGTAACCTCCAGGGATGCTATTATGACAAGGCTGTGGGAAAGTGACAGCTATATAGATGATAATACTTTAACCGTTAATGTCACTCGTCTAAGAAAAAAACTTTCGGATATTGGTATTTGCGATTTTGTTAAAACAAAAAAGGGTATAGGGTATATGGTGGAATAATATGAAAGAAAAATCTTTTTTGTGGATTGTATTATGGTATGTTAAAGATCACAGGAAAACAATAATAATGGATAGTATTTTTCTTGCTATTTTTAGTGTGGTTTTTTCTCTATATTCTCTACAACTTGAGCCGATTGTATATGCATCTTTTTTATCAGCCTGTGCAGCGGCTATCTTCATAGTTTATGATTTTATGAAGTATTGTAAAAAGCATAGTGAATTATATATTCTTAAAAAACAAGTCAGCACAGGGTTAGAGGAAATGCCCTCGACTAATAACTTGATTGAAGCTGACTACCAAAATATTTTGCATGCACTTTATAATCAAAAGACAGAATTGATTTCAAAGGTAGATGCTAAGCAGACAGAGATGATAGATTATTATACACTTTGGGCACATCAGATTAAGACACCAATTGCAGCAATGAGATTACTGTTACAAGGTAATCACACTGAAGAAAATAAGGAACTGCTGGCGCAAACCTTTAAAATTGAACAATATGTTGAAATGGTGTTAGGTTATTTAAGGATCGATAGTGCATCATCGGATCTGATGCTTCAAAACTGTAGCTTGTTAGAGATTATAAGACAGAGTATTAGAAAATACGCCCATATGTTTATTAGAAAAAATATAACTCTTGAGTTAAAAGAAATGGATTGTACTGTACTCACAGATGAAAAGTGGCTGGCATTTGTAATTGAACAAATACTATCTAATGCTTTAAAGTATACGAATAGTGGAAAAATATTAATATATATGGAAGATGAGAAAAAAAGGGTTCTTGTAATTGAGGACACGGGAATTGGTATTGCTAGAGAGGATTTGCCGAGAGTGTTTGAAAAAGGCTTTACCGGTTATAATGGACGTATGGATAAAAAGGCAACAGGAATTGGTCTTTATCTTTGTAAAAAGATACTTGATAAGCTTTCGCATAGAATAACTATTACCTCTAAGGTTAACGTTGGAACAAAAGTGAAAATTAACCTTTGTTCTATAAAAACTATGATTGAATAAATTAAATTTAAAATATCAAATAATAGAAAGAGAAAGATAAAAAAATGTTGGAAATCTATAAAAGGGAGTGAATAGCATGAACGCTAAGTATTGGTTAATATACGAACCTAAATTCATACCTTCAAGAAGAATAACAAAATCTTTTAACAGCATGGAGGGGATGGATAAATGGACTAAAGAAAATAAAATCAATATAACTGTAATTGATAGAACTAAATCTATAGAAAGCCAATAATAAAATCAATATTTGTAAAGATATTTCAAATGTATAAAAATTATACAATCTTACAAATCTGTAAGGCTAAAAGAAGAAATGTAAGCTAAAGTTATGGCTAGGCATTTCTTTTTTTTCTTATAATCATAGTATAGTCAAAGTGAGATGAGGAGGAGAAAACATGAAGTTACTAGAAGTAAATAATTTAATTTTCAACAGCGAAGAAGCATGATAAAGACAGTATTATCATTGAGGACAAAACCTTCAAGGTTAAACAAGAATTAGATAAACCTATATTGGGATTAGAAAATGAGATGATGGATATAGTAGACTTGTTTTTGCATTTCCTATGATTACAAAGCTACTTGCTATTTTCAATTTAACAAATGTGTCCTTATTTATGCTTTCTACTGTAGTAACAATCTTTGTTTTTGCAGCAATTTATGCAATTGTATTTTCTTTAACTGCAAGAGTGTGTTATAAAATTGTTGAATGAATTAGACAAGAAATGAGGTTTTTTCTGAAGAACAACATATTTAAAATAAAAATATATTGTTTTATAATCAAATTAGTGATAAAATACAATCTTGTAGTCCCTGCTGTGTAAAACACAGCCGTTAGTCCAAGGGGAGGAGGTGAATTTAATGAGAAAGTATGAAACTATATTTATATTACACCCATCATTAGACGAAGAGGCTTTTAAAGCTAACGTTGAAAAGTTTAAGGGAGTAATAGAAAATGGTGGAGGAGTAATAGAAAACGTTGATTTATGGGGTAAGAGAAAACTTGCTTATGAAATAAATAAAGTTGGCGAAGGATATTATACTCTAATACACTTTACTGCTGGTCCTGAATTACCAAAAGAGTTAGACAGAGTATTCAGAATAACAGATACTGTTGTAAGACACATAATAGTTAAAGATGAAAAATAGGTGGTGTTTTAATTGAATAAAGTTGTTTTAATTGGAAGATTAACCAAGGATCCTGAGTTGAAATTTACGCCAGGAACTGGTACAGCTGTTGCCACCTTTACTGTAGCCGTTGATAGAAAATTTTCTAAAGATGGACAGAAAGAAGCCGATTTTATTCCTATAGTTGTATGGGGAAAACAGGCTGAATCTACAGCAAATTATACAGGTAAGGGAAAACTTATCGGTATTAGCGGTAGAATTCAAACAAGAAGTTATGATGCTAAAGACGGTACCAAGAGATACGTTACTGAAATTGTTGCAGAAGAAGTCCAATTCCTTGAATGGGGAAGTGGAAATAAAGTTGCAGGATCATCATTTAACGATAATACGTCTGGAGAATTTGGAACAACTCAAGGTTTTAATCAAGGAACATATGGAGAGGATATAACTCCAGTAGATGATGGAGATATCCCATTCTAAAAGGTAAGGAGGGAGAAGCATGGCATATAGAGAAGGCGGAAGAAATTCAGCTAAGATGAGAAGAGCTAAAAGAAAAGTTTGTTCTTTTTGTATGGATAAAGCTGAATTTATAGATTACAAAGATATAAATAAATTAAGAAAATATGTTACTGAAAAAGGAAAAATTCTTCCAAGAAGAATTTCCGGAGCTTGCGCTAAGCATCAAAGATTAGTTACTGATGCTATAAAAAGAGCAAGAAACATAGCATTATTACCATTTACAACAGATTAAATCAAAAGCTGTAGAATAAACGTTGGATATTCTTCAGCTTTTTTTTATTTTATGTAGATAAGGGGAGTAACAAAAATGTGCTCCACAATTGATTACTTAATATATGTACTTTTTAAATAACTTTTCTGTTAACTTTAAAGATTGTCATTGACAGTTAACAAGTCTAGGATCGTTGCCTTTTGTTAAAATATAAACAATGAAAAGTTGTCACTAATATGATATAATTAGCTGATATATCCAAGTCAAATAATAGAGAAGTACTGGCGATATTTCGTTTTAATTTAGATTTAATGGACATAAATGACTAAGGAGAAGTGGTTTTTTAATGAGAGTAAAACATAAACTTATCATCAGCTATTTGGGTTTAATTGTATTTGCCGTAAGTGTATTAGGTTTTTTGATTGCTAAAAAATCCAATAATGCGGTCTTAAATGAGGTAAATGAAAAAAGTCAGTGCTTAACAGAGTCAATTAGTACAACTCTTAGTGTAAGAAATGATCTACTTACAGAAAAATCTTACGGGGACTTAAACTTTGCCAATACTTTATTAAATAATTTGGTTGATTTAAAGGTAGAGTATAATGAAAATATAAAGGTTGGAGAGTTTAATTTGCCTGTTTTATATGCAGGAAAGCAAAGGTTATCTTTAGATGATACGGTAGTTGATGAACTTAAAAAGTCTACAGGTACCGCTGCAACTATATTTCTATTGCATAATGATAAGCTAGTAAGAGTTTCTACCACAATTTTTAAAGATGACAAAAGGGTAGTAGGTACATATATATCTAATGATTCTGCTTCTTATAAAAAAATAATTAATAATGAAGAATATATCGGTAATATTGTAATAGAAGGTATTGGCTATCTAACAAGAATGAAACCATTACTGGATAAAGACAAAAAAATTATAGGCGCAATAGGCATAGGAAATAAAATCCTTAACAATTATTTAGAGGAAACGCTAAGTAATTTCAAATTAGGGAAAACCGGATATGCATATATACTAGATTCAGAAGGCAATGTGATAACCCATCCCTTCGAAAAAGGAAAGAATGTAAAGGAATATGATTTTGTTCAAAAAATGCATTCAAATAAGAATGGAACTATTGAATACACTTACAATGGAGTTAAAAAGATAGGTTATTATCAATACTTTGAACCTTGGCATTGGTATATAGTTACTACAGCTAATTATGATGAGCTAAATTCTTCATCCAAATCAATTTTGACAACGGCAATAGTTACTGGAATAATAGTAATTCTTTTTGGTGGAATCATAGCATTATTCTTGGCGAATACTTTAGTTAGACCTATTAATAGGTTGAAATCCTGTATGGAGATAGCTGGGAAAGGTGATTTGACAGTACGCTGCGACATAGATAGTAAGGATGAGATAGGAATACTGGCAAATAGTTTTAATAACATGTTGGCAGAAAATAAGAGATTGCTGGAAGAAACGGTACAATATGATAAGTTAAAAACAGAATTTATTGCCAATATGTCTCATGAATTAAGGACACCATTAAATATTATATTTTCATCAGCTCAGTTATTTAATGTACTTATAAGTAAAGGTGAAGACCTAAACACTGATAAAATAAAAAGTTATACAGGCAGTATAAGGCAAAATTGCTACAGACTATTAAGATTAGTAAATAACTTAATTGATATGACCAAAATTGATTCTGGTTTTATGAAGTTAGATTTGAGCAATCAAAATATAGTACAGGTTGCAGAGGAAATAACCCAGTCAACTGCTCAATATGTGCAACAAATGTCGAGAACGATAATTTTTGATACAGATCAAGAGGAAAAAGTTATGGCTTTTGATGCAGAAAAGCTAGAGAGGATTTTGCTTAATCTAATTTCCAATGCTACTAAATTTACTAAACCGGGAGATAAGATTAAAGTTACTTTATACGATAAAGATGACCATGTTATTATTTCTGTAAAGGATACAGGAAGAGGAATTCCAGAAGAAAAGCTATCACAGATTTTCCAAAGATTTAAACAAGTAGATCCTTTGTTAAGTAGAAGTCATGAAGGCAGTGGTATAGGATTATCTATAGTTAAAGCCTTAGTTGAGATGCATGAAGGAACAATAGAAGTAAAGAGTAAGTACGAAGAAGGCACAGAGTTTATAATAAGTCTTCCTGTTAAGGTAGTTTCAGAGGATCAGGATACGAAAGTTAAAAGCGAGTTTACAAACCAATCTAATGTTGAAAATATAAATATAGAATTCTCAGATATTTATAGATAAGAATATTCTAAGCATGAAGTGGAAACTTGAATCAGATGGGAGTATTAGAGCGGGTAGTCATCGGACAAAATGGAATAAATTGTGGGGTTATATATTTTCAGGTATTTTGGTAAAATATTATTGTGGATATTATGTCAATTTACCAAAGTATATTATTTAATATAAATATGTTAATTTATACATTTATGTTAAATAAGTATTAAAGTAAGGAGAGGGAGTATTGAATAAAAAGTTAAAGCAGCTTTTAGTGGTATTAGCGTTTACAGCAACATTTAACAATGTGGCTTTTGCACAGCCAGTATCAAATAGCAGTAATTCATATTCAAAGATCCAAGAACTTGAAAGAAATATAGAAAACTTGGACAACCAAATAGAAGGTATAATGAGTAAAATTGCTGACAATAAAAAGCAAATACAAGTAAAAGAAAAAGATATCGAGAATTCAGAGAAGGAATTGAAAACAGCTGAAAGTGATATGAACAAACAAAAGGAATTGTTTAAGAGTAGAATGAGAGCACTTTATATAAATGGTTCTAGTGGGTATTTAGGTATGCTTTTAGATTCTAACGGATTGGGAGACTTTATTTCAAGAGCAGATACTGTTAGTAGGATTATAAGTTTTGATACTAAGGTTATCTCAAAGTATAAAACAAAACAAAAAGAAATTGCTGATAAAGTAGACAAGCTAAAAACAGAAAATAAAAATTTATTAGCATTAAAATCTGAAAATGAGAATAAATTAAATGAACTTAATAAAAATAAAAATGATCAAAAAAAGCTAATAGACCAAGCTAAGCAAGACCAAAGACAGTATGCATCAGCTGAGCAAGCATCAGTAAGTGCTGCTGCAAATCAGGTGGCTAGTATAAGAAGTGCAGCACCTAAGATAACCTTATCTAGGGGCAGCTCACCTATAAGTAGTGATAACGTTGTGGCATATGCTTCAAATTTTTTAGGCACACCTTATTTATGGGGTGGAACTACACCGAATGGATTTGATTGTTCTGGTTTTACTCAGTATGTATACAGACACTTTGGCATTTCTGTGGGAAGAACTACCTATGACCAGATAAAGGATGGAGTTGCTGTATCAAGAGATCAGCTACAGCCTGGAGATTTAGTTTTCTATGGTAAAGGCGGTAATCCTACTCACATGGGAATATACGTTGGTAATGGTGCCTACATACATGCTCCTCGTACAGGGGATGTTGTTAAGATTTCCCCAGTAGATAGAGGTGATTATATAACAGCTCGTAGAGTTAAATAATATATCCACCAATTTATAATAATGACATAGTAAATTTAATAAAAGATGAAACTTGGTTATAGATACTAGGTTTCATCTTTTATTATGTTTTAAGTAGCAATTATTATAAATTAGATGGATTTTAAAAAGTTAGTTTACAGGCAAGTATTTTTATTACAAAGAAAACTAAAGGTATATACTTCACCTTGAACATTTATGGTAAAATGGCAATATAGTACTATTTATATATAATTAAACATGTAAGGAGGCAATTATTTTGAGAAAAATTTTACTAATATTTCTCCTATTAATATTTTTTATAGCCCCTGTAGATGTAAAGGCAGAGAATAACAGTTATACAATAGATAAGTTAAACATATCAGCTAAAATTACTGAAAAAGGTGATATTGAAGTTGTTGAAGAGGTAACATATAACTTTCATGGAAGTTATAATGGTGTATACAGAAATCTTGCTAAGGAGGGCAGTGCCGGGCATAAGATAGATCAAGTATATATAAAGGACCAAAATAATAATTTAATTTCACTACCTTCTGCTGATGATTCCGTAAATAATACCTATCAAATTATTAATTCTAATGAAAATACACAGATAAAAGTATTTTCAAAAAGTACTGATGAAATTAAAACTTTAGTATTCAGATATACAATTCTTGATGCGGCAAAAAAGTACAGTGATTTTGGACAACTTAACTGGAGATTTTATAAAGTTGAAAATAATAGGAATGTTAAAGAGGTAACCTTGAATTTATCCTTAAAAGATTCTAAGTTTAATCTTGATAAATTTAAATATTGGTTATATGTAGATGGGGAAGAGTTTAAAACAAACTATGATGATAACAGTATTAATGTAACAGGAAATAATCTTACTTCTCTTTTAGGCATAAAAATCAATTTTCAATCGGACTTTTTAAAGCTACCTACAAACTCCATTGAAAATATGGAAAGTAACTCTTCTAATAATAATTTAGATAACAACAATAGCACAAATAGTTTACAAAAGAATGGGCAGAATAATTCCTCTGCGAATAATTTAGATTACTCAGGTGCAGTAATTATTAGTGTTTTATTAGCTTCTATATTTATTTTTATTTATAAAAGAAGTACTAAAAAATTTAAAAAGGCTCTTGAAGAATATAGAAGTAAATATATTTTCTTTAAAGGAGATACCTTAGATACTGCTCCAAGTGATCTACCACCAGCTTTGGTTAACTATCTATATAATGAAAAGGATATTTCTAATGCTGCTATACCTTCTACATTGTTTTATTTATGCAAAAAAGGTTATTATTGCTTTGAAAAAACAGATAGTGGGAAGGATTTACGTTTTATAAGAACTACTAACACTAGTAGCCACGCCTATTATCATTTAAAATATTTTATAAACTGGTTCGTTCAATATGAAGAGAACGGGGCCTTTACCCTTAAATCGATACAAGAAAAAGTAAGTTCCAGAGGTGAAGCCCTTGGATTTAAAAACCAATTATTTGATTGGAAGAGCATAGTAAAGGAAGATGCCGAAGGTCTAAATTTCTATATTGATATAGAGGGGAAAACTGTTCTAAGTAATGTGTTCTATAATGAAAGACTTAAATGGCTTGCATATAGAAAATACCTTCTCAGCAGCTTTATAAATAACAATCACTCCACATATTCCTTGGATATTAATGAAGCTTTAATTTATGCTTCAGCTTTAGAAATGGAAGAACTTCATTCAGAAGTTTTCACTAAAAAGTCATCCAGTGCTTTTTACAATTCTGAATATGAGGATTCGAAGGACAATTCTGCTTTTCTTATGAATCTTTATATGTGGGATACTATTGATGATACGATAAAACATAATTCTATAGACCGCTCCAATAATAACTTTGGAGGGGGGAGTGATGGTGGCTTTGGTGGTTTTTCTGGGGGTGGAGACAGCTCTGGTGGAGGTGGTGGTGACTCCGGAGCTTTCTAATGCAAGATAAATCCTAATGACAAAGTATAAACTTATCTATATAATAGTAAGGTACTAAAAATTTTTGGGAGAAGGTTGAGCATGAAAAGAATAAATGAAATTTTTAGTGATTATGAAGCAGGGGCAAACATAAATACTGCCGTTGTAGAATCGGTAGTGTTAAATAAAAAAACTAAAACCCTGGAACTGAAAATCAGCTCAGATAAATATATTGAATTAAGAGAATTTGAAGGCCTTAATAAGTTTATAAGAGAAAGATTTGCATTAAAAGATTCTAGAATCGCTGTAAAGTATGCTGAGGGAACATACAAAAAGCCCATAGAAGAGGAATTGGAAAATATTATATCTTCCTTGGCAGACAAATATCCTGCCTTAAAAGCAGTGGTAAATAATAGCGAATACGAAGTGGCTGAAAACATCATAAATTTTAATTTTAATATGGCTGTATCAGGCTTTTTAAAATCCATGGATTATGATAAAAAAATCTATGATGCCATAAAAAACTTGTACGGTACAGCATATAAAATAAATTTTGTTGATAATGTAAGCAGTGAAGAATTTATGAGGATGCAAGATGAAACACTTGCAAAAGAATTGCTCATTGTTCAAAAGGAAATTAAGTCAGCACCAAGCAATAATACCCCTAAGTTAACTAAAGAAACTTCAGAAAAGAAGCCTCAGTGGAAAACAGAAAAGAAACAAGAAGGAAAGGCAGAAACCGCCGATAAAAAAGATGATCCATTCTTAATATTAGGCAGAAGTTCTAAAATTAAGGAACCTGTAATAAAAATTACTGATATTACACCTGATGAGGGAAGGATTGCTTTAGAGGGTGAAATATCTAATATGGAAGCAAAGGAATTAAGAAGCGGAAAAACATTAGTTTCCTTTGATTTATATGACGGTTCAAGCTCAATGACCTGTAAGGCCTTCTTAAAACCTGGTGAAGAGGGTGAGGTAACATCTAAACTTAAAAAGGCAAAGGGTGTTAGACTTGCGGGAAATGCAGGTTATAGCCAGTTTTCAGGAGAAGTTGAGCTGATTGCCAATACTATAATAGAAACAGAAGGCATAAAGAAGGTTAAGAGGCAGGATAACTCAGAGGTGAAGAGAGTAGAGCTGCATATGCATACCCAAATGAGTCAGATGGATGCTATGACTAGTGCTACTGATTTGATCAAGAGAGCCATGAGCTGGGGCATGAAAGCTATTGCCATAACGGACCATGGAGTGGTGCAGTCATTTCCTGAGGCTCATAAGCTCCTAGGAAGAGATAACCCTGACATGAAGGTTATATATGGAGTGGAAGCCTATTTGGCACCAGATAAAAAACCTTCTGTAACAAACCCTAAAGGGCAGAGTATTGATACCACTTATTGTGTACTGGATTTAGAAACCACAGGCTTTTCACCAGTGACAGAAAAAATTACTGAAATAGGAATCATGAAACTTAAAGATGGAAAGGTAATAGAAGAGTTCAGCTGCTTTGTAAATCCTGAAAAGCTAATTCCAGCAAGGGTTGTGGAGGTTACCAATATAACCGATGATATGGTAAGGGATGCAGAAACTATTGATAAGGTATTTCCTAAAATGCTAGATTTCATTGAGGGAAGTGTCTTGGTTGCCCATAATGCTGCATTTGATATAAACTTCTTAAAGCATAATGCTAGAGTCTTAGACTATGACTTCGATTTCACATATGTGGATACATTGACTTTAGCACAGGAAGTTTTCCCGGAGTTTAAAACCTATAAATTAGGAAGAATTGCTAAAAATCTTGGCATAAAAGTGGAGGTTGCACATAGAGCCTTAGATGACGTAGATACCACCGTTAAGGTCTTTAAGGTAATGATTGAAAAGCTAAAGGAAAGAGGTGCAAAAACCCTTGAAGATATAGATATATATGGTTCTGATGAGGTAGCTAAGAAAGAGGCGTATAAAAAGCTTAAAACCTATCATGCAACAATTTTGGCAAAGGATTATGTTGGCTTAAAGAATTTATATAGGTTGGTATCTTACTCCAGTTTAGATTATTTTTATAAAAAGCCTCGTATATTAAAGAGCATGTTTAAAAAATATTCTGAGGGTTTAATTATTGGTAGTGCCTGTAGTGAGGGAGAGTTGTATCAGTCAATTCTCCTAGGAAAATCTGATGAGGAAATTGAAGCAATTGTAGAGGAATATGATTATTTAGAAATCCAACCACTGGGAAATAATCAGTATTTAGTAAGACAGGAGCAGGTACCAAATAGAGAATATCTAAAAGAAATCAACAAAAAAATTGTAGCCTTAGGAGAAAAGCTAAATAAGCCAGTAGTGGCAGCAGGAGATGTTCATTTTATGGATCCTGAGGATGAGATATATAGACGTATACTGGAAGCAGGACAGGGATTTAAGGATGCAGATGAGCAAGCTCCATTATATTTAAGAACCACTGAGGAGATGCTAAAGGAATTCTCCTATTTAGGAGAGGAAAAGGCCTATGAGGTGGTAGTAACAAACACAAATATGATAGCAGAAATGTGTGAGCAGATCAGTCCTATTTCACCGGAAAAAGCCACACCACATATAGAGGGCTGTGAGCAGACCATTAAAGATATTACCTATGGAAAGGCCCATGAGCTATATGGAGACCCCCTTCCTGAAATTATTCAGTCTAGACTGGACAGAGAGCTGGATTCTATTATAAAAAATGGTTTCTCGGTGATGTACATTATAGCTCAGAAGCTTGTATGGAAATCAAATGAGGATGGTTATCTGGTAGGATCTAGAGGATCTGTTGGTTCTTCTGTTGTTGCATATATGACCGGTATAACGGAAGTAAATGCTCTGCCGCCACATTACAGGTGCCCTAAATGCAAGTATTCAGACTTTGCAGATTACGGCATCAAACTGGGCTTTGACTTGCCTGATAAGGCTTGCCCTGTTTGTGGAGAAAACTTAGCTAAGGACGGCATAGATATTCCTTTCGAAACCTTCCTGGGCTTCAATGGAGATAAAGAGCCGGATATAGACTTAAACTTCTCAGGAGAGTATCAGGCAAAGGCCCATAAATATACAGAGGTTATCTTTGGAAAGGGCACAACCTTTAAGGCGGGGACTATAGGTACCATTGCAGAAAAAACAGCCTTCGGATACGTAAAAAAATATTTTGATGAAAAAAATCTTACAGTAAACAAGGCAGAAATCCTCAGAATCTCAAAGGGCTGCACAGGTATAAAGAGAACCTCAGGGCAGCACCCTGGTGGAATAATAGTAGTGCCTAAGGGAAGAGAAATTTTTGAATTTTGTCCTGTACAGCACCCTGCGGATGATCCAAATTCAGATATTATAACAACACATTTTGACTATCACTCCATTGACCAGAACTTATTGAAGCTTGATATACTAGGTCACGACGATCCAACAGTAATAAGAATGCTGCAGGATTTGACGGGAGTAGATCCTCAAACCATACCTATGGATGATAAGGACACCATGTCTATATTTTCATCCACGGAAGCTTTGGAAGTAACACCGCAGCAGATAAATTCAAGGGTAGGAACCTTTGGTATTCCTGAGTTTGGTACTAAATTCGTAAGGGGAATGCTCTTAGATACAATGCCCAAAACCTTCATGGATTTAATATGTATATCAGGACTTTCCCACGGTACCGATGTATGGCTTGGAAATGCTAAGGACTTGATTGATCAAAAAATAGTTACCAGCATAAGTGAAGCAGTATGTACCAGAGATGATATCATGGTTTATCTTATCAAAAAAGGTCTGCCTCCAAACTCAGCCTTTAAGATAATGGAGTTGGTGCGTAAGGGAAAGGCATTAAAAGACCCGAAATTTCCGGAGTATGAGGCTTTAATGAGGGAGTATGAGGTGCCAGAGTGGTACATAGGTTCCTGTAAAAAGATAAAATACATGTTCCCTAAGGCCCATGCTGCTGCATACGTAATGATGGCCTTCAGAATAGCCTGGTTTAAGGTTCACATACCTAAAGCCTACTATACAGCATATTTTACTATTAGAGCAAAGGCCTTTGATGCAGAATTTATGATATTCGGCAAGGAAAAGGTTAAAGAAAAGATGAAGGAAATTGAAATGATGGGAAACCAAGCTGGACCTAAGGATAAAGATATGTATGATGACTTAGAATTGGTTTTGGAAATGTATGAGAGAGGCATTAGATTTCTACCTATTGATTTATATAAATCTCATGCAACCAAGTTCCAGATAGAGGAGGATGGCATAAGGCCGCTATAAACAGTATATCTGGTATGGGAAATGTGGCAGCAGAAGGTATATTTAGCGCTGCACAAGAAAAGCCTTTTGGCTCCATAGAAGATGTTAGGAAACGATCTAAGATTGGAAATGCTGCTATAGATTTACTCAAAAAGTTTGGTTGCCTAAAAGGTCTCCCAGAAAGTGATCAAGTGTGCTTTTTTGATGTAATTTAAGCAAAGAGCCCCAATCTATGATTTGGTGCGAATCGCTTACTCCTCTGACATTAGGAAGAGGAGTTCGTATAAAATGGGAGTATTAGAGCGGGGGAGTCATCGGATAAAAAGAAAGTTCCTATTGTAAGAAAGTGTAACATTTGTTGCACTTTCTTATTTTTTTATAGTAGTAACTTATTGATATTAACAGATTCTTTTTAATGGAAAATGTTAAAAAAACGGATCACAGAAAGTTTATATTGATGTTAATGGAGTTCCCGTTTACGATAAAGATGGAAATTTTGAAATGAGTATAATGGTTGTCCGTAACATAACAGAATTAATACAATTATACAATAAAATTAAAGAACAACAGGAATTGCTTTATAAATCAGAAAGAAACCAAAGAGAGACTCTTTTAAGTAAGTTCAAATATCCTATGAAAAAACATTACTTGAGATTGAGAATATAAAAAATGTTAAAAAGAATTTTGACCTTATTTAAAATAATAGTATAATATAAGATAGGGAAATTATTCTAGAGAAAAGAGGTGACCAGTTAGTAGCAAAGTTTACTAACTAAAGATTATGTTAAAGGAATTAATAAAAAAAGACGAAATAGCAGCAATGAAGGCAAAGGATAAGGCAAGAGTAAATGTTTTAAGAATGGTAAATGCTGATATTAAATCCTTTGAAGTTAATGAAAGGGAAACTATTTCTGACGAAGGTGTTATAAAAATAATAGAAAAGAACATAAAACAAACAAAAGAAGCATTAGAATATGCTAAACAAGCAAACAGCGAAGAAAAAATAGCAGAAGGAAATTTTGCTCTTGAAGTCTTAACTCCATATCTTCCAAAACAGTTAGAAGAAAATGAAGTAGAGACAATGATAAAAGAAATTATAACTAATGGAAATTATACAGCAGCAGATATGGGAAAAATAATGAAAGAAATTATGCCAAAGGTTGCTGGTAAATTTGATAGATCAAAAATCAATCCTATGGTAAAAAATTAGTAGGATAGTATGAATTACTGAGAGGTGTCTGGTTATTTTTACCTAGGCACCTTTTAGCATCTATTGAGAAACCGGAGTATTTTGAAATATTAATAATGATTAAAAAGGTTTGTATTAAAAAGTTACTGACATGGAATTTTCGTCAGTAATTTTTTGCTTGTAATTTTTAAGTGTTTTTCTCATTTGCTCATAACGACTGAAGGAGATAATATTTGATGAAGTTTTCTATAGGTCTCTTCTGTAATCTCACTTACGAACTGATAAGGTTTTTCAACATAGTATTTTCCACTTTTATTATAGATATAGTAAACTTCGTTGTTAGCTTTTACTTTTTCATAATTGGTTACTGATGGAACATCATTTACACTTTGGATATTTGTTTTTTTACCACTGTTCAACAGAGGATAAATGGAGTCATAGGTTATAAATTTACCCATAATTTCTTTATATAAAGTGGTGAATTTTTCAGCAGTATCGGAACTCTTCCATAGATCTTTAGCCATAGTGTTAGTTGCCCAAGTTCTAGTTCGCTGAATTATACGCTGATTATTACCATCACTTAAAATAAAATTTATCTGTTCCACATTTCCGATCAAAGCAAATATTATAGCAGCGTTTTGATCAAAAAAGCTCTGTTCATCTGTTTGTAAAATAGATCTTTGAACTTCAGTTGTTGTTTCGTAAGTTATTTCCACTCTGTAAGGTTCCTTATCTGTAAAAAGCGCTACTTTTCTATAATTCAAGGTCTTTGGTACAGGAAGTTCCTTTGCAATGCTTGCTACCTTGCTGTTATTACCCACATAAGGTGTTCGGTATTCATATATATTTTTTGAAAAGTCCGTTGTGTCTGCTACAACACTTGCTGGATTTGTTATGAGAGCAGTGCTAAAACATACAACGGCAATTGTTGATACTAAAATCACCCAGAAAACAGGCCTTTTGTAATTAAGTACATTCTTAATTCTTATCTTTGTATTATTTTCCCCAAAGGCAATAGGACTTGCTTTTATTAATTTTTTATTTGCCGATAGAGACAGTAGTGAAGTACTGTAATCTTTTTTTATATCTGTACCTAGTTCCTTCAACACTCGTTCATCACAGGACATTTCCATATCCTTGCTCATAAGTACAAAACTAAGCCATACAAGGGGATTGAACCAGTGAATACATAATGCAAGAAAAGCAAAGGGTTTTATAAGATAATCAAACCGTTTGATATGAATTTGCTCATGTTTTATAATATAGCTTTGTTCTGATTCTTTAAGTGCTGAGGGAAGATAGATTTTAGGCCTTATAAATCCAAGCACAAAAGGAGAAGAAATATATTCGCTCTTAAAAATATTCTCCTTTATAATTATGGCAGTATGAAGTCTATGCTTCAATATGAGATAAAATATTATACTGTAAAGTATTAGTAAAATAACGCCTAAAGCCCAAATCCATGAGAAAATCAATAAAGCTATATCTATGGAATTGATACTTGAATATGCATTTGATATTGAAGTAGGTAGGGAAGTGGTTGCCGCCGAACTTGATTCATACATTCCAGTGTTAACTTGATGTTCCGTCATAATTCCAATGTTTGAAGGGATATAGGTTATTTTACTTGAATCTGAATCTATCATATGAAGAAGGCTAAAGGTAGAGGAAAAAGAAAAAGGACAGACAAGACGAAAAATTACAGCCACCCAGAGACAGTAGGAAAAAATTTTAGGAACTTTTTTAAAAAACAGTCGTGCAGTAAGAACAAAAAAATCACATAACTTGCTGTGATGCTCATATTGATTACATCGTTAAATAAACTCTTTAAGAAAAGTCCCATTTTAATCCTCCTTATAGCTGTCAATTAGCTTCTTCAGCTCATCAGCCTCTTGACTGCTTAATTTTTTATTATTCATAAATGCTGCAATAAATTTAGGTAGTGAGCCTCTAAAGGTTCGATTGATAAATTGCTCGCTTTCAAATTTCTGAACTTGCTCTTGTTTTACAAGTGAGGTAACTGTTGCATTTTCATTCTTTAATATTCCACGATCACATAATTTTTTTAAAACAGTATAGGTAGTGGATTTTTTCCAGCCAAGAACTTCGCTGCAAATCTTTACAAGGTCGCCGGATCCAAGGGGTTCGTTTTCCCAAACAATAGTTGCAAAATGATATTCACTTTCACAAAGCTTAAACTGATCCATGATATATCTCCTTTCGGTCTATAGTAATAGACTAGTTATATTTTAAGTCTATCATGATAGACCAAGTGTGTCAATTATATAATAACATATGCTCGTGTATAAACCATAATATACCTACTAAAGCTTAGAAGGAGAAAATCAAATCAATATACAATAGTTTTTTGCCAATTTAAAGAAATGGACAAAATATGTATTTTGTAGAAAAATCTGGGAGTGGTAAAATAATGCAAATGATATTAATTTTTTGTGGATTTACTTGTATGATTATGAATAACATAGAATGGTGTGGTGAATCATGGTATAATTTGATATATAAGGTTGATATTTAATAGAAAATTAAGTATACATAATGTATAGGCTTTTTATTGTACAAGTGGAAAATGAAAGGATTTGGTGGTAAATGGTTGAAGATGAATATATTATTAGACTAATAAAATCGGCAGTAGCTCTTTTTGCAGGAAAAGATTAATTATGGTGAATTGTTAACGGAGGCATTTGCATGAAATTTAAATTAGCATTATTAGCAGTAAAAGATGTTAATGTTTCAAAGCAGTTCTATAAGGAACTTTTTAATCAAGAAGTTATTCTTGACTTAGAACGAAATGTAACATTTAGTGGTGGATTTGCAATACAAGAGGATTTTGCATGGCTTACAGATGTGCCTGTTAATTCTGTTATAGAGAAATCTAATAATATGGAACTGTATTTTGAAGTGGATTATTTTGGAAAATTATACAAAAATGAGAATTTATAAAAATATAGAATATGTACATCAGCCAAAGAAGCATGAATGGCAACAACGAGTTGTTCGTATTTATGATCCAGACCATCACATTATAGAGATAGGAGAGTCTATGGCAGTTATAGCAAAACGTTATCTTGCTGAGGGCTATTCTATAGAGGAAACTTCAAAAATTATTCAGCATCCAATTGAATTTGTTGAAATGATAAACAATGAACATCATACTAAGTGAAACATATGATGTTCTACTTAGGTGAGGAGTTTATAATGAGAAAGAATAATAGAGATGTGAAATTAGAAGAAAAGGTTACTCTTAAATATCCGCATTACATATGTTAATGCGGATATTTATTTACATAATCAATTTGGATTTATCTAAATAATACTAAGGTGTGACGTAACTATAATTTACGACTAGCTACAGATTATTTATAAACCGAACGCCAGAGAATAAGCAGTGATGAAATGAAGAAAGGAGGCATTATTATGAATAAACGAGAACGAATTAAAACAGTCTTTTTATATGGTGTTTTCATTTGTTACATACTTTTTTTAATTAAAATATTGTTGTTATCAAGAATTTCGCATTCGGAGCTTAGGTCAATCAATCTCATTCCTTTTTATAGTATAACGGAATATATATCTGGCAAGACTGCGAATTTAAAAAAATTTGCTTTTAGTAATTTAGTTGGCAATATCGTTATTTTTATTCCCCTTGGTACATATTTGCCATTACTCAAAAAAGATAAAAGAGTAATCACTAATCTGTTGTTTATATTTATAGTGAGTTTATTGGTTGAAATCATTCAGGGGCTTTTAGGCATCGGAGCATCGGACATTGATGACATAATTTTAAATTGTTTGGGTGGATGGGTTGGTATTTTAGGGTATAAGTTTTTATTGTTATTATTACGAGATGAGAAAAAAGTACGTACTGCAATCACAATACTATCTGCTATAGTAGGATTACCTGTTCTATTATATTTATTATTCATGGTGAGATTGAGGCTCTGAATATCTTTATTTCATATACAAGAAGATACCTTACACAAAAATAACGTAGAAATTAAGCATAATCTACAGTAAGTTTCTTACACAATATTTATAGATTGCCTAGATATCATAAAAATATAATAGCTAGAGCATATTCTTATATTCTTCACTAATTATTATAAAACATCTTGCAAAAAATGGCTTTATTGTGGCGATGGTAGAGCATTATGGAAACAACAGGAATAATAATGAATTGAAAAACACCGAAGAAAATCTTATCCTGCGACCAAAACATATCAGCCTAACAATTGACAAACTTCTTTCACATAGTTTTTTTGGCAAACATATTATAGATGAAAAGGTAGCTGTCATAGGGCATTCAATGGGTAGGTACGCGGCTCTCGCATTGGCAGGTGGTATTCCAAGAACAAGAGAAGGTAAAAAAATAGAAACTACACCTGACCAAAGAATTAAAGCAATAGTTTTACTTGCGCCTGGAGCAGGCTGGTTCATGAATGGTTTGGATAATGTAACAATCCCTATCCTTATGTTAACAGCGGAACATGACCCAATCACTCCTGCTTGGAATGCCGAAACTGTATTAAAGAGCATTCCGGATGAATCACTGATTACTTTCAGGCAAATTGCAAATGCCGGTCATTTTTCTTTTCTTAGTCCCTTTCCGGAGTCAATGAGAAATCTGAAGTTCCTACCATCAACTGACCCGGAAGGATTTGAGAGAGAAAAATTCCACGTCCAATTACCAAAAGAGATACTTGCTTATCTTAATAAAAAATTATAATTAAATATTACGGTAGTCTGTGTTGACGTGGCACAGACTTTTTTTAACCACTACTTTTTATAAAATAATAATTTTAGTAAAAGTAAGTATAATATAGGATTAAGTAGATAAAATTGAGGTGGAAAATATGAAAATCAAAGGTACTAAAATATCCATAATAGGAGCCGGATATGTAGGCTCTACTACAGCTTTTACTCTAATGGAATCTGGTCTCGCTTCAGAAATAGTGATTGTAGATATTGATAAAAACAAGGCTGAAGGAGAAGCAATGGACTTATCACATGGTGTGTCTTTTGTAAGCCCTGTAGATATTAGAGCCGGTGATTATAAAGATACTACAGATTCAGCTATAATAATTATTACTGCTGGGGCTGCTCGAAAGCCAGGGGAGACAAGGTTAGATATGATTAATAAAAATTATGTTATTTTTAAGTCTGTAATCCCTGAAATCGTAAAATACAATCCTAATTCAATACTTTTAGTTGTATCGAATCCTGTAGATATACTATCTTACATAACTTATAAGCTTTCGGGCTTTCCACCAGAAAGAGTTATTGGCTCAGGCACTGTATTGGATACTTCAAGACTTAGATATATTCTTAGCAAAGATTTTGGTGTAGATGCAAGGAATATACACACTTATATCATGGGTGAGCACGGTGATTCTGAAATAGCTACTTGGAGTTTGACATCTGTGGCAGGCATGCAATTAAATGAATATTGTAATGTTGTGTGTATGAACTGTAATGATTCCTATAGAAAAAAGACTGTAGAAGATGTTAGAAATGCTGCTTATAAAGTTATTGATAGAAAAGGATCAACTTATTATGCTATTGCTCTTGCTATAAGAAAAATTGTAGAAGCAATTTTAAGAGATGAAAATTCTATTTTAACAGTATCCAGTTTACTTAAAGGGGAGTATGGTATAAGTGATATTTATATGGGAATACCTTCTATAGTTGGCTCTGATGGAGTAAAAAAGGTGCTGGAAATCTCTTTGAATCAAGAAGAAGCTTTTGCATTAAAAACGTCTGCAGAAACACTAAAATCAACATTAATCAATTCAAAAATTGATTTTACAAAAGGATATTCACCAGAATCATAATAACATTTTAGTCCTTTACTCATTCCTGATATCGCAGGCAAAAACATTGCTAACCCATTTGCTAGACACTTGGAATATAATTTGATAAAAGAAGGAATACTCCTTTTAACGCAGCGATTATTATGTTAAAAGGAGGGCGTGTAGGATGATAATTAAAGGTGCTATTGCATCTCCGGTACCAGAGATTAGTGGATATCTAAAAGATAAAATTGAAATGGTGTTTACTTATGCATTAAGTGAACACGAGGCAAAAGTATTATATATTGGATTGGAAAAATTAAGTACACAGATAGAAGAAGAAAAAGTAGCAAACATGCCTGAAATCAGCTGTATATTTACTAAGGATGGAGAAATTAGTATGGCTATAGATTCAGAAGATCTATTAGCAGTAAATACTAATAGATTGTGTATATATGCTATAGAGAGATGGAGAGAAATCGGAGGAAGTGATATTCTTATATTAATGGTTTTTTTAGAAGAATTATGCCACGTAATTTGGAATATAACAGATGAAATTAAAGTAAAATATAAAGTTTTTGATATCTTAAAAAGAATATGGCCAGATTTTAAAATTGAAGATATATATAAACTATAGGAATAAAAAGGCAATAATCGTTGAAGATATAATAATGTGTAGAAATCTAGGGGAGAGGCAGTAACTATCTTGTATAAACACTATAATGAAAATTACTGTAAAATATTATACCTTAAAAATCCTATTGATAGTATCTATGTTATGTTGTATTATAATAACTGTCAGAGAGATAAAAGTTCTCAAAAATGATAGTTTTTAATAGTATAATTTAACAAAGTAGAATGCGTTTATATATGTACAACATACACTCATCACCCAAGTGTTATGAGTTACAACAAGGGGGCGTATTGGCTTCGACGGGGGTAGGTTGTATCTGGGAAGCGAGTCGAGGGAACCTGTGGACCCGCGTTAAAAAACTATGGGATTAAAGATAAACGCAAACGATAATTTTGCATTAGCAGCTTAGTCTGCTACGTTCTACCTTAGAGTACCGCGGCTTAGGATAGGGCGCCGATAGCGGTGAAACGAGCCTGTGTAAGCTTTGCCACAGGAACGGGATTTATGAAGCTACTGAAACTAGAAGCGTGTCCTTGGGCGTCTGGTAGAGGGAATGTTAAAATAAGGACTGCACTCGGAGATGCTCAGGTATTACGACTTTCGGACAGGGGTTCGACACCCCTCGCCTCCACCATACATAAACAATAGAAAGTCCTTCATTTCAAGGGCTTTTGCTGTTTTTTGGCTGTAGTTTATA
The DNA here is from genome assembly GCF_001623875.1 of Clostridium magnum DSM 2767. Taxonomy (GTDB): domain Bacteria; phylum Bacillota; class Clostridia; order Clostridiales; family Clostridiaceae; genus Clostridium_AM; species Clostridium_AM magnum. Next base: position 287,102 of record NZ_LWAE01000005.1, read on the forward strand.
TGGTGATTAGGCTAAATTATTTCATTAAAGGTAACTTACACCGCCTACAAACCAAATCAGCCAAATCGGTATTTTGGAAGGCCGGGAAAAATTCATGTTGTAGGATATGTCCACGTTACTAAAGGGACCGGTGCTGGTGTGCAGATTCGAATTTTATAGATAGATTATCAATTCTCGAAACCTTCCTGTTATTATCCATGTATGATGTAACCTTCTTTATAAAAATTCATAATTAGCCTATTCGTCTATCTGCTATATTTAATTCTTATTAAGTATTGTTAAATGTGATCCAAAAGCATACATTAATTCTATTTTCAGTATAATTATATTTTGTATCCAGCAACTTGTTTTTTATAGTTTCTGTAATTATGTTATACGAAAAAATATAAATTTACATGAATATTTGTAAAGGATAAGTTTCTTTAGTGTGGCTTCGAATTCAATGGTATAATTATGTAAAGGCTATAAGATATTAAAGTATTGCACTACATTTGTAAAATACTGTAGCTTATCTAAAATTGTTAGATTGAATAAAAAATTCATTCTTGGAGGAAGAGAAAAATGAAAAAAAGTATAGGAATTATAATTTTAGTTTTAGCGCTAAGTCTAGTTGGATGCCAAAGTAGTGTTGGAAAAAATGGAAATAACGAACCGTCAAAGACGGTAACAGATGATAATTCAAAATCTAAAGAGGAAGTTAATACTAATGCTCAAGAGAAAACCAATACAAAAACTGACCAGCCAAGTAATAAGCTGGATGAAGAAAGTAAGAAGAAAGAATATAGAACTAAATTAGATAACATTGAATTAGGCTTTAAAGATTTTGACAGTACTGAAAAATCAACAAAAGATATGAGAGATCACGCAAATGAAAGATATAAACAATGGGATGCTGCTTTGAACGAAATCTATGGTGTATTAAAAGGGCAGCTATCAGCTAGTGACATGAAAAATTTACAAAATGAAGAAATTCAATGGATAAAGAAGAGAGATGCTAAGGCTAAAGAGGATTCAGCTGAAATGAAAGGAGGAACAATGGAACCTGTATTGTATACTGGCTCATTAGCCCAATCAACAAAAGAAAGATGCTATGAATTGGTGGATAAATATATGAAATAATAAAGATACAATTGTGAAAAACCACTGATATCAAAATTTAATTGCTCAATATAATATTTATAACTAAAATGTATCAAAATATATGTTTAGCCTAATTATCTCGGAAAAAAAGTCCAAGTATATTGAAAAATGTCACATGAAGGCCAGAGAAAACGGTTTGCTTTACAAAGCACAATGGTACTTCGGAAAATGTGTATAGCGAAATTTGGATGCCGGTAATAGAAAAAATAGTAATAAGTGTTATTATGTCTATGAATTTAATAGACAGGAGAAAGTAATGGATGAGTTTATTCGCAATGCAACTATAGAAGATTTTAAAAGAGGGTATGTATGGGATAGTAAAAAAGCAGAATTTATTTGTTTAATATGTGGAGAATACATTGGTCAAAATGATGATAGTGTAAAAAAGACATTCTACAAACCATGGAACACCTATTCAAAGAATGCTTATGCTAGGTAAGAGATATACTGGATTGACTGAAATTCAAAAAGAGTTTTTAGAAATGGTATCAAATAAATAGAAGGACAAGGAAATTGCAATGAAGCTCTCCTGCGCGGAATCAACAGTAAGGAATATGAGATTTGCATTAAGAGAAAGGGCAAGACAGGCAAGGGCATTTTTAGCGATTATGGAACTAGTTGAGGATAAGATGCCTAAAATAGCAAACCCTAAGCTTCGTGTTTTCCCTGTTAAAGAAGAGAAAAGAAAAGCAGTGTTACCAAGATTTGCTGATTTGTTTGGGCCTGATAAAGAATATACAGAAACTGAAGTAAAGAAAATTATTGAAGCTATTTATGAAGATGATGCAACAATACGACGATACCTGGTAGACTACGGATATTTGAGTAGGACTAATGATGGAAGAAAATACTACAAGAATTGTGAGGAACGTATTATGAGCAATATAAACATGATATAAAATTTTGTTTTGCAGTACTATAATAATGAGTGAGAATAAGCAGGTATGAAATGAAAAATGGAGGTGTTATGAATAAACGAGCGAGAATTAAAACAGCCTTTTTATATGGTGTTTTCATTTGTTACATACTTTTGTTAATTAAAATATTGTTGTTATCAAGAATTTCGCATTCGGAGCTTAGGTCAATCAATCTCATTCCTTTTCATAGTATAATGAAATACATAGCTGGCGGCTCTGCCACTATAAAAAGATTCGCTTTTGGTAATGTGGTTGGCAATATAGTTATCTTTACTCCTCTTGGTACATATTTGTCATTATTCAAAAATGATAAAAGAGTAATAACCAATCTGTTGTTTATATTTATAGTGAGTTTCTTCGTTGAAATTATTCAGGGGCTTTTAGGCATTGGAGCATCAGACATTGATGATATAATTTTAAATTGTTTGGGTGGATTGATTGGTATTTTAGGGTATAAGTTTTTATTGTTTATATTACGAGATGAGAAAAAAGTACATACTGCAATCATAATACTATCTGCTATCGGATTACCTCTTATATTATTTTATTTATTAATGGTGAGAATGAGATTCTAAATATCTTTATTCCGTAAAAGTATAAACCAATAAAGTAGCAAGTGAGTCCAACATGTCCTCACTAGGAACCTAGGGTGAAAAAATTTCCACTCAGGGTTTCTTGTGAGCGAGACTATGCGCGAGGCTGACTTGCTACTAAATTTAGAGTAACTTAACCAGCTCATTTAACTCTTGAGATAAAGCCTTTGCAAGCGTAAAATCAGTATTTTTTAAAGCCAATTCTATTTTTGTTTCAACTAATTTTTTCTTTTGTTCAATTTCTAAATAGTCTCTGTCAAAATGACTAGCATAAATCATCTTTCTAAATTTTCGTATACTCATTTTTCTAACTGTCTTATCTTCAATGATTAAAACAAAATCCATACAGTTTACTATAGTATAGAAATCATGAGAAATCATTAGAATTGCACCGTTATAGTTTTCTATGGCTTTTTCCAGTGCCATTTGTGAATAGGTGTCTAAATGACTTGTGGGTTCATCAAGAAGTAACAGGTTTGCTTTACTAGCAGAAACTTTAGCCAATTGAAGCATGTTTTTTTCTCCACCAGATAAAGACCCTATCTTTTGATTAATGGCTTCTTCTTCAAACCCATAGTTTGAAATATATGCTCTAATCTCCTCATAGTTTTTAAAACCAGAATCTAAAAACTCTTCAAGTATCGTATTGGATTCATTTAGTGTTTTGCCTTGAAGTTGAGATAAATAAGCCACTTCAACCTGTTCATTTATCTCAATAGAATCATGATTATTTTCAAAGATTTCTCGTAGTAAAGTCGTTTTCCCAGTACCATTTGAACCGATAAGGGCTACTTTATCAGTAGATTTAATCTCAAAGTTAACATTTTCTAGAACCATATCATCAAAGGCAACACTGTAATCATTAACCTTTAAAACAATGGTTTCTTCCAATTCATTATTTGTAAATAAACTGATATTGGGCTGTTTAATATTTACAAATGGTGCTTTAATTCTACGCTTTTCTAATCTTTCTTGAATTTTAACTCTAGCATTTAGAGATTTCCCTTTAGCAGATTCAGAATTTTCAGTTGCGATAACTCTTAGTTTTTTTATTAACTTCTCGTTTCTCTTAAGTTCTTCATTATCAGCAATAGCTAGTTCTTGTAACTCAATTTTAGTTTGAAGTAATGAGAAGTTGTAATCTATATAGCTTCCATCAAACTCTTGGAGCTCCATATTTTCAAGGTGCAGAATTTTGTTAAAACAATGATTCAATAGATATCTGCTATGCGTAATAATTAACATTGTTCCTTTGTGTGAATTAATTAGATTTTTAAGAGAATTAAGGTTTTCAAAGTCTAAAAACACATCGGGCTCATCCATAATCATTAAGTCTGGACTATTTAGCATTTCCTTAATTACTTGAATAAGCTTGAATTCCCCACCACTAAGTTCAGATATCATTAAATCTTTACACTTGATTAAGTTTGCAAGATTTAGGTTTTTATTAATGTTGTTTTCGAAATCATCTCCATTAATTGCATCAAATGCATCTAAAGCTTGTTGGTACTTTTCTAGTAAAGAATCAATATCGGTGGATGTTTCCATTTCAGCACAAATAGATGTTATATCATTTTGTAGTTTAATAAATTCTTCTCCTATATATTGGAAAACCGTAGTTTCTTTTGTTTTGTCTAGTTGTGAGAATTGACTTACATACCCAATTCTACAATTTGGGTCTATTTCTAACTTACCATCGAACATATATTTTTCTGGATCCATAATTATATCTATAAGTGTACTTTTTCCACTGCCATTTGTTCCTATAAAGGCACAATGCTCTCCATCCTCTAATGTAAATGAAATGTTATTAAATAGGTCCTTTTGCGGAAATGAGTAGGACAAGTTATCAACTTTTATCATATTATTACCTCTCTTTATCACTAAAAAAGAGCCTATAAAAATAAGCTCTTCAATATGTTCTCTTATCATTTGTAATTTTACACTTGATTTTTATGCAGTAAAGATACTCTACTGAGTTTAACATTGATAGCATAACACTTTTTTCGACTAAGTTCAATCATTTCATATCATAAAAGTTAATTTATCAAAGTTAGTAAGCGTAGAAGAGCTAAATAAGATTAAAAGCATTCCTCATGTAGTAGCTTTAGAACCAGTACTTGAAACAGGAGTTGAAATAACAAATGGCTGGAGAAGTAAGGATGTGGGATTTACTGCACTTATAAAAGAGCCTCAAATGTATAAAGTTGAAGATAAAAATAATAAACCTATAAACCTTCCAGATGGTGGCATACTTATAGCAGAAAAACTTGCAAATACTCTGGGGTAGAGACAAATGATAGAGTTAATATAAAATTTTTTTATCCTGGAAAGGAGAAAAAGGAGGTACCCGTTAAGGGGATAGTAGTTCAATACACTTCTATGGACAATTTAAATAGTTTACTTGGAGAAGGTATGGTTGCTAATTCTGCAGTGCTTAAGTTAGATAATCGGAATTATGAAAATGAGGTTAAAAGCAAGCTGAGAGATATGGCAGCAGTGAATTCTGTGGAATCAAAGACAGATGCTCTTAATGCTCCTTTGAAAAACATGGGGGCAACAAAGTCCTCCATAGGAGTAATGATTATAAAAGGCAAAATTACTAAAATAGCCCCTGAAGCAAAAAATATAACTTCATCATTGGGGGTAAATCAAAAGAGAGTCCCAGTAACTATTGAATTAAACGACACTGCAGGATTACTAAAGCCAGGTTATGATTTAGATATAAAGGTTATAACTGAAGTTAAAAAGAATACTTTAATAATTCCTGATACCTCTGTATTTGATTATAAAGGAAATTCCTGTGTATTTGTTGTTGATAACGGTAAAGCTGTTATTAAACAAATAAAGAAAGGTATAGAAAGTGAAAAATTAATTGAAGTTATAGGCGGGCTAAAATCCGGAGAGAAAGTACTGCTTAAACCAGATAATAATATAAAAGATGGAATGAAGATTAACTCTAAGTAAAGTTAAGCCTAGAGCCCTATACATTACTTATAGAAAATTAGTAATTTAGCGGCTTTAGGCTTTAGAATAAAATTAGGAGAGATTGCGATTGATAGATAAATTTGAAAGTTTGCCACAGGAGAAAAAGAAAAGAATATTAGATGCTTGTATTGAGGAATTTGCATTAAATGGGTATGATAAAGCTTCTACAAATTCTATAGTAAAAAAAGCGGGTATTTCTAAGGGGCTATTATTTCATTACTTTGGAAGTAAGAAAACTCTTTTTCTATATGTATTTGATTATTGTGCTAATTATCTGATAGAATAATATTATTTAGTAAAGAATTCAGAGCCAAAGGACATTTTTGAGAGAATTATGTGGGCTGGCATACTAAAAATAAATCTGCTTCATGAGGAACCTCACATGTATAAGTTAGTTCTTTTAGCTGTTTCAAACTCACCGGAGTCAGTTAGGCAGGAACTTATGGAAAGATATAACACTACCTATGTAAAGCACATGCCTCAATTTTTCGTAGATATAGATACGTCAAATTTTAGAAAGGATATTAATGCACAAAAAGCCATAGAGCTAATTATGATGTGTGTGGATGGAATTTCTAATAGATATATTCAAAAATATAGGAACATATCTGTAGATGAGGTTCTTAATAATGTAGAGAAGATTATGGAAGAGTATAAGGAATATATGGATATCTTGAAATTTGGAATATATTCTTAAGCAGACGAGAACTAATGTGAATTTAATTATATACTGTAAGAATGAGGAAGATGATAATGATTTATTTAAGTGTTTTTACGTTTCCAAATGATGAGATGGAGTTTGATTTTTTAATGGAGGAAAAGAGAACCTGCTATGATTCCTTTTATCCATTTAAAATATTATCAAAACATGGTTTTGAGAGAATTGATTTTGAGCCAATTACGATTTTATATGGTGGAAATGGTTCAGGAAAATCAACGGCATTAAATGTTATAGCAGAAAAGACAGGAATCAATCGAGATTCTATATATAATAAATCTAATTTCTATTCCGACTATGTTAATATGTGTGAAATGCAGCTTGAAGATGAAATTCCTGAAAATAGCAGAATTATAACAAGTGATGATGTATTTGATTATATGTTGAATATTCGTAACCTCAACGAAGGAATTGATCAAAAGCGAGAAAAACTTTTTGAAGAATATCTGGATGCGAAATATTCTCATTTCCAAATGAAGTCTATGGCAGATTATGACCAATTAAAAAAAGTAAATACTGCTAGAAGTAAAACCCAGTCACGATTTGTGAGAAGTGAATTGATGGCTAATGTGAGAGAATACTCAAATGGAGAAAGTGCATTTAGATATTTCATTGAAAAAATTGGCGAAAATGGACTGTATATATTGGATGAGCCTGAAAACAGTCTTTCTCCAAAACGTCAGATGGAATTGATGAAATTTATTGAGGACTCTGCACGGTTTTTGGGATGTCAATTTATTATATCAACACATTCACCCTTTTTGCTTGCCATGAGTAGAGCAAAAATATATGATCTCGATGAAGATCCAGTTGATGTAAAAAGATGGACGGAATTGGAAAATGTCCGTGCATATTATGAATTTTTCAAAAGATATGAAAGGGAGTTTTGACATTGTTGAGCATAGGTATATTATGTGTGTATAATCTACCTAATATTTCCCTGTGTACTACGATTGACCTTAAATATTTACAGGTTATTTTAGAGAGGCAGATTAATTCAAAGTTTACTTTGGGTTATCTGCCTATAATTTTTTTCTAAAATCACTGCCTACCACTGCTCTAAATGCGTATATTACTTGAAAGGAGATTATCAAAAGTCAAAGGATAATCTTTGTAATTATCACTCATATAAGAGTACTCTGACTAATGGCCTTTATGTTTTTCTTTTTCTTTTCCTGACTTAATTTAAATAGCCTTTCTTTTTTCTCGTCTTTTCTTTCTCTTGAAGTTATTCTTCTTTCTTCTTTGTTTACCTCATATTGAAGCTTAATTGCAAGTTGAGCTTTTGTACCTATACCTCTATTTTCTATTTCTTTTCTAATTTCTCTTTGGAGCCTTTTAGGATTTATTTTTTTTTCTTTCGTTTCGCCAATTTCATCAAGAATTAAGGATTTACTAAATTTCAAGCTGTAAAAGTTCTTCAGTATAAAATCATATACCTCATAATCCTTTGGTTCAGAACCAAATATAACCTTTGAAACTTCATAATTTTCTTCATGAATTTTTTCAAATACTCCTACCCAAAAAGCTTCTTCAAAAAATACAGTTAATTTAATGCTGGTATTCATTTTATATTTCCTCCCGTTAGATAAATTAAAATAGAGAATGGACGACCCCAGGAGGGAAGGATACTGCTATCTACAAAATATAGATAGGTTCGGACTACCTACCGAAACTGTGTTTTTATCTCCATGTACATATTATCATAGATTCAGCTTAATAAGCAATTTTCTCAAACAGAATTAATCAAGAAAATTAAGACATAATTTTACTTTTAGCAGTGGCAATATGCTATGATTCAAAGAACAAAGAACAAAGAACAAAGAACATAGATGTAAAATTGAAGAGATTTAAGAATACGCACAGTGATATATAAAGCTGTGCGTATTTTAAAATTTTAGACTTGAAACCAACATTCTTTTAAAGTTTTTATGGCATTTGGTATGTCTTCTATTTTTATTCCAGCAAAGCCTATAAAAATGATTGGTAGGGAATTTGCCGGAGGGTTTATCCAGTTAACTAAGGTTGGATTTACTTTAACACCTGCTTTCAAAGCTTTTTCAACCAGTTCTTGTTCCTTCATTTTTGTGTTAACTTTAAGTAATATATGAAGACCAGAATCAGAACCAATAACTGTTACATTTTCTCCTAAGTGTTCTGTTGCAGAGTTTACCAATATTTCTTGTTTTTTCTTATACGATACTCTTAATTTTCTTAAATGTTTTTCCCAATACCCTTCTTGCATAAAAATTTCAAGAGACTTTTGTAGTAATCTAGGTACAGGCTGTTCATAAATTCTATATTCTTTTTCATAAATATCAAGAAGCCTTTCTGGAAGTACTAGATAACTTATTCGCATTGATGACATTAATGATTTTGAAAAGCTTCCAAGGTATACGACCCTATTTATCTTGGCAAGTCCTTGTAATTATGGAATAGTCCTCCCTTTGTACCTGAATTCTCCATCGTAGTCATCCTCTATTATAAGTCCATCTTTCTCTTCAGACCATTGAAGCAGCTTTAGTCTTTTTGATATAGGCATAACCATACCATAAGTATATTGATGAGAGGGAGTAACATATACAATTTTTGATTCACTTTCATGCAAAAAATTAATATCTATGCCGTCTGTTTCTAAATTAATAGGAGTAATATTAAAATTAAAATGTTTAAATACAGCTTTTGCACCTAAATAACTAGGTTCTTCAAAGGCTATAGACATATGAATGTTTGAAAGTATGTGGGCTAATAAGGTTAAGGATTGTTGGGTTCCTGAAGATATTATTATTTGATTGGGTGAGCAAGTAACTCCCCTAGAATGATGAGTAGCAAGCAAAAACTGTCCGTTATACTTCCAGTTTTTGCAAGAGGGTCAGACACCATGACCGTACAGCATCCAAAACAATTTAGAGTACATCCATTACTTTTCATAAGAAACAAGAATCATCCTTATTACTGAAATCACACAATAAGGATGGTGCTTTTATATCTTAGATAGAACTCAGTTAGATTTTCTACTGCACTGCAATTGCAAGGTGTTTCTCATCTTGTTATAATAGTGATGGTTGCCAAGCCTATCTTTTCTTATTCTTACTTTTAATAAACTTATTAACTGCCTTCATTGCTCCCATACTACCAAACATTTGATTTATTTTTTCTCTCTCCAGTTCTCTTGAGTTGAGGCCGCTATACTTTATCTATTTTTGGAGCTTTTTGTAACTTTCTAAACGATCTATATCAATTAATCCATTTTCTATAGCTTCTCTAACTGCACATTTTGATTCATTTTCATGACGATAATCTGAAAACTTACATCTTTGAGCAAACTCTTCTATATCACTGGAGGATTTATCTAAATCAGCACTTACTATTCCAAGTTCCCTCATTCCAGGAGTATCTATCACAACTCCTCCTTGCAGTACTAAGAATAACTGTCTATGGGTGGTAGTGTGTTTTATATAAAAACTGTAACTTCTTTGTAACCACTCCTATGCAGAAAAACCTTATACTTTAGATAAGTTATCAAACAGCGGCATGGGATGTATATAGTTCCAAAGAATAAAAAGTAAAGGGTTGTTTGTTAACAAAAAAATAGTTAGGAGAATAATTATGATGAATAAACTTGAAAAGAAATTTAAGAGATGTTTGGTAGTATCTATGGCAAGTATTATTGCTATAAGTTTGATGGGGTGTGAGTGTAAAGAATTAGCTAAAGGGGATGCTGTAAATAAAGAAACAGTAGTGGAGAAAAATTCAGTAAATCAAAATAATAAGCCTGTAGATAAATCAAAAATTGATGATGGAAAAAGGAATTTTAAAGACTATATAAGCCTATTAGGTCTAAGTAAAGAAAAGCTTATCAGTACCCTTAAGGAAAAACCTAGTTCCATTGGAGAAGGTGGAGTAGAATTTAAAGAGGCTGGTATTAGAGTTTGGTTTGATAAAAAAAGTAATACACAGGTAGATCAAGTTTTTACTATGAGAAAAGATACAAATCTAATAGTATAGATATTAATAAGGATGGGGTTACAGAAGTGGGAGGGATGTATATTCCTAAGGGTTTTGAAGATGCAGCAATGGCTGAAATTCCTTTCATTTATACTTATGTTGTCTACCGAGGGGATGGAACAAAACAAACCATTGAAGAACGATACAATGATAACGGTCAGCACTTTTATATTACAATCCCGTCTAAATGGTATGCCAAGGTAACAGTTAAAAAGCTTGATAAAGGGGTTGAGTTGATAGCTAATGAAGATCAGAAGACTTTATTTGAGGTAATATCAGACGTATTCGTAGAAAAATTGAACTTGATCCATCAAATCCAAAGTATTTATGTACAGATTGGGGATATGGCTACTTATGGAAGGAGTAAAACTATGAAGCGTAAGGTCATTCTTTACTTTATGATCATCATTCTGCTCACCTTAGGACTTGTGATGATAGGGTTTGGTATTGGGATTAGGCAATATTATTATCAAGGAATTGTTAATACATTTCAAAACCAAGCGGAGGCAGTACCCTTTGTATGGGCAAAGCAAACCAATTTCACTAACACCAATTTGATGGATTTTAGTGATAAAATTATTAAAAATTATCAGTTTAAAGGAGCGGAATTACAACTATTAAAAAGAAGTGGGCAATTGATTCAATCATCTACAGGTTTTTATGAAGATAAAACCTATTCAGTAGATCCTTCTGTATTAGCATTGAAAACTATTTATAAAATTGAGAAAAATGGATATTCAGGTGAGAAAGTCATGTCTGTATATACGCCTCTTGCCTTTGATGGTCAAGTAGTGGGAGTTTTACGATATGCCACATCTTTAACAAAAGTGAATTTCTTAATTATCAATCTATTGGCCTATGGAATGATTATTTGCACAGTTGTTGCAGTTATTGTATTTGTTGTAAGCTTACACCTGGGGAATATCATAGTTAGGCCATTAAAGGATATTATTAATTTTACAAAGAAAATAGCTGCGTGGCAGTACAAGGAAAAAATTGAAAATGTTTATCCACATGAGTTTGGAGAAATAGCAAAAACACTTAATTATATGGGAGATGAAATATTAAAAACAGATCGTTTAAAAAATGACTTCATTTCATCAATTTCACATGAACTTCGAACGCCTTTGACAGGAATCAAGGGATGGATTGAGACAATGCAATCTCCAAATGGAGTGACAGATGAGGAATTAAAATTTGGATTAGAAATTATTAATAGTGAATCAGAACGTCTCATAGTTCTAGTAGAGAATCTTTTGGATTTTTCAAGATATCAATCTGATAGGATTAAGCTAATTCTATCAGAGGTTAAAGTAGATAAACTTATTCGTGAGGCGACCTTTCAACTTCAAAAGAAAGCAGAAAAAAAAGAAATCAGATTTATAGTTGAAACAATGCCTGTAATTATTACAGCAGACAGCGACAAGTTAAAGCAAGTTATGTTGAATATATTGGATAACGCTATTAAGTTTTCCTATAAAGATAGTACGATTCATGTTACTCAATCAGTTAACCATAACTTTGTTTTAATCAAAATTAGTGATACTGGTATTGGTATTAAAGAAGAAAACCTGGAACATGTCATGAAGTCATTCTATAAGATTGATCCTAAATCCATTGGTGCAGGGTTTGTAGTAAATAATATTATTTCCAGTTTGTGCCAGAGGATCATGGTGTCTGACCCTTTTGAAGAATTTGTGAACAAGTTCTGCTTGCTAAAGTAGTTGTTTAATACAATTTTATTTTATCTGGCCATGGTTCTTGTTTTGATATTCTCCAAGTTTTGTCTATGTATTGATGAGTATAAGCTTGTTCAACTAAGTGATATTTGTAGGTACCTTTTTCAGTTAATTCATAGCCCTCTTTTGTTCTGCGAATAAGCCCCGTAAACATTCCAAGCCATAATTCAAATTTAAATATATGCTCTAATTCCTTATTAAAAAGTCTTTTAAAGCTTTCAGTGTTAATTTTTAAAGTATAGGAATTCCAAAATAGCCAGTAAAGAGCATGGGTTCTTTTAGTGAAATTTAGAGTGAGAGAAGTTGGTATCTTATCATTATTAACACATTTTATATACTCTAATACTGAAAAAGTGTTAACCTTAAAGAAATCCTCTAAAAGAGTAGTAGCACTTGGACCAAAACCTATAAAGTTATCTCTTGTAATAGAAGAATATTTAGGAACACTTTTCTTGCCAAAAGTCCATACAGCAGTTCTGGTACATTGGAGCTCTTCACTTATTGTTTGAAGGTATTCCAGAAGTTCTTTTTTATGTTTTCTTCATAAAGGTTTACTTTTATTATTGGCATAGGAAAAATCAATAAAGGGATAGGTGGAAACTTGAGTTGCGCCTGAATTAAATGCCGTAATAAAATCACTTTTTAGATCTTCCTTAGTTTGTTCTTCTATGCCAAAGATAAGATCCACATCGATGGTAGTAAAGCCTGCAGCTGCTGCCATTTTTACTTTTTCAGCACCATTAATATACTCTCTGCCTAAAATCCTTAGGCATTTTTCTTCAAAGGATTGAATACCTATACTAACCATGTCAAAACCAATATTTTTAAGCTTCAAAAGAGTTTCTTCCTTAATATCTCTTGGGTGAAGTTCTATACCTATATTGGATTCTATATTAAAGTTACTTTTAAGTGCAGTTAAAATATCAGAAAGCTCTTCAAGCATAATGAAACTATTCCTACTTATTTTAGAAAAGTGTTGGAAAATTCACGTTCTCATCACTTAGTCAATGTTCAATGGTTTGAAGGACTGTTAAAAGATATAAAAATTCAAGGAGACTGAAGCTTAAAATGGCTGCACATATGAATTAGTTCTTAGTTATGTGCAGGCGTATTATGTCTCAATTGTTTAAAATTTCTACCAGTTGATATATAATATTATTAATAAATCACTTAGTAAAATATATAATATAAGAGGTGTAGATATGAAAAATATAGTATTTCTTAATTCAAGTAAAATAGATTTTGATAACAAGCTGGACTTTTCATTATTTGATAAGTTAGGTAAAACTACTAAATATGAAGATAGTAGCAAGGAGGAAATTTTAGAACGAGTTAAGGATCAAGAGATAGTAATTACTAAAGAGATGACAATTGAGAGAGACTTAATTGAAAAATTTCCTCCTTGTGTTAAATTGATCTGTGAAGCTGGTACTGGCTATAATAACATTGATATAGAAGCTGCAAGAGAAAGAAATATAACTGTATGTAATATACCGGGTTATAGCAGTGAAGCAGTAGCTCAGTTAGTTATTACATTTATATTGAATTTAACTTCATCACTTTCAGAGCAGCAAAGAATGATTGAAAATAAAAATTATGATAACTTCACTAAGTATCTTAAGGTGCCTCACTTTGAAATACAAAACAAAACTCTTGGAGTTGTTGGTACTGGTGCTATTGGTCAACAGGTAATAAAAGTAGCTAAAGCTCTTGGAATGAACATAATTATATACAGTAGAACTCAAAAAAATTTAGGAGATCCAGCTATTAAATTTGTAAGTCTTGAGGAACTCCTTAAAGAAAGTGATTTTGTCACTCTGCATTGTCCATTAACAAGTGAAACAAAGCATCTTATAAATAAGTCTAGATTAGAACTTATGAAGCCGAATGCCTTTATTATAAATACAGCAAGAGGTGCAATTATAAATGAGCTTGATTTAATTGAAGCCCTTAAGAATAAAAAGATTGCAGGAGCAGCACTTGATGTTCAAGAGCAAGAACCTCCAGAATTAGATAATCCACTTTTTAACATGAAAAATGTTATACTTACTCCACATATAGGCTGGAGATGCCTTGAATCTCGACAGAGACTTATAAACCTATTAGCTGATAACGTTGAAGCGTACCTTAAGGGAAGTCCTATTAATACTCATTAATAGACTTATACATAAAGCTTAAATTTGAGAGACTAAAGCACTAATCATTATAGGTTAGTGCTTTTTTTACCTAATAAGTCATCAATTAAAGTCCCACTAAGAGGACTGTCACAACTCGAAAATTATATAAAATACATATCAATGTATAGAAAGCTCAGTCATTTGTTTCCTTCGCTATGTTACCTATTATCCATATTCCCCTGTTTCTTATTTAAGGCAGTAGCAAAAGGTGTCTTTGAGTAAAATTTTAAGGGGATTTCAGATAAATGATGGAAGTTTTATACCAAATTCAATTTTTTAACAATATCCACGCCACAGATAAAGTAATATATGCTATAATTTAACATATAGTTCGAGCTGTGAAGCAGCACGGGTAAGCTTATTCTATAGATGATTAAATATGATGTGAAGAACTGTATGCCGTAATAGGGTATGTATGGTTCTGTAGAGGAGTATAGGCGGTGACGCCTATATTTACTCAAGAGGTGAAAATAAATGAAAAATTTCTCTATATTTATAAAATACACATTGTTTATTTTATACTTTATAATAATGAACTGGATGCTTCTAACTGCTCTTAGAGAGCCACCTATTATTGATGAAAAAATTAAACCTAAAATAACACTAATTAGCCATGTGTACTCAAATCCTTATTGGAAATATATAAAATTAGGCGCAGAAAAGGCAGCAAAACAAAGAAATGCTGTGATAGATTTTCAAGGACCAGATAATGCAAGCGTAGGCGAAGGTATAAAATTTATAAATATGGCCTATGCCGCTAAAGTCAGTGGGATTATTACCTATGTTCAGGATGAAGCTCTGTATAAACCTGTTATCGACAAAGTATTAGAAGGTAGAATTCCCATTGTAACGGTGGATTCCGATGCAGAAGATAGTAAACGTTTAGCTTATATAGGTACCGATAATGTCACTGCAGGCAAAGTTGGCGCCAAGGAAATGATTCATCAGGTTGGGCGTTATGGCAATGTGGGAATTGTTATGGGTGGAAAAAATGTTAAGAATCAAATTGAAAGAGTAAAGGGTTTCACTGAGTATATAGAGAGTAATTCAAAACTTAATATATCAGAGATTGAATCCTCAGATTCATATCTGCTGGAAGCAGAGCTTGTAACTAAAAAAATAGTAACAAATAACAAGGATATTAAAGCTATATTTTGTACTTCAGCACTAGACGGATCAGGTGCAGCTAAAGCATTAATCAGTATGGGAGCTACAGAAAAAATCAAGATTATTTGTTTTGATGATTTGCCTGAAACCCTTGATTATATAAAAAATGGAACGATTACTTCTACAATCGTACAAGATCCATATGGTATGGGATATAAAGCAGTAAATATAATAATGGATATTATGGAAGGTAAAGATACCAAAGGTATATTTCTTACAGATGTTGTTGTAGTTACTAAAGATAACATTGATGAGTTTAAAAAAACACGAGGAGAGCATGATAGTGAAAACCAGTAGTTTAAGAAGGAAGTTTATAATCTTTGTCCTTATCACAATTATTCCCATAGCTACCAATAGTATTATATCCTTTATTATAAGCAAACAAATAACCTATTCCTATGATAGTATGCTAAATAAAATGAGTATAACAAAGGAAGTTAAAAACTCTCTCAATGATTCTTTTACTAATTTTAATAAATACATACTTGAAAGTTCTAGAGAAAGTAAAGAAAAATATGAGACAAGCTACGATAAGGCTATGAATAATCTAATCTTACTTGAGGGAAAGTCTGACCTTCAAAGCAAATATATTTTAAGAGACCTGCAAAATTCTCTAAGAAGTTATAAAACCTCTGGAGATGCTGCTATTGAAATATCTTCGAAACAAGGTGGAATCGATGTATATTATGGCCATTATGTTTTTACCAAAGAAGTTTTCTCTTATAGTAACGTATTCCTAACACAGCTTAGTGAAAGTTATCTAAGTTATAATAATGAAATTTATAATAAGCTTAAAGAAAAAGAAAAGGCCATATATAAAGTATTACTATTCTACATAATAACTGCTTTGCTTATAAGTATACTCTATACTCTATTCTTTCTTAAAAATATATTGGAAAAACTTCGGGAATTAGTAGAGGCCTCCAAAAAAGTATCCTATGGTGATTTTTCATTTTATGAAGGAAAAAAAACTTTTATTTACGAGCTAGATATATTATCCGAGGCTTTCAGCACAATGATTCATGATATAAAAAAACATATAAGCTTCATAAAGGAAAAAGCGGAACTAGAAATCAACTTTGTAAAAGAAAAAGCAGAACTACAAATGAAACTTAGAAATGAAGAGATGAATTTATTAAAATATCAAAATGCTCTTAAACAATCTCAGCTAAAAGTTTTACAATCTCAAATTAATCCCCACTTTCTATTTAATACCCTTAATTGTATTAATCAGGCCGCAATAAAAGAAAATGCTCTGCAAACAGAAAGTCTTATTACATCAGTTTCGGGAATACTTCGGTACAGCCTCCGAATGATGGACAGAAATGCCTCAATGGAAGAAGAGGTTACTGTGGTTAAGCAATATATGTTTATTCAGCAATTAAGATTTGAGGATCGGATTAAATTTAATCTCCACGTAAGAGGAGATTTATCAAAAGTATTAGTTCCTGGAATGACCCTTCAGCCCTTTGTTGAAAATGCATTTATACATGGTATAGAGCCTAAAGAAGAAGGGGGCGTTATAAATATTGATATTTGGGAGCAAGGAGATGTATGTACGGTGCTAATAGAGGATACTGGTTGTGGTATTGATGAGGAAACCTTAAATAAAATTGTTTCAGAAGATATTGGATTTGAGCATATTGGACATACAACAGGAATGGGTATAAGAAGTGTAGTTCAAAGGCTTGAACTAATTTATGAACAAAAAAATATTTTTAGAATAGAGAGTGAAAAAGACGTTGGTACAAAGGTTTATTTGAAGATCCCTATAAAGGAGTTGAAGGATATATGTTAAAATTACTTATAGCTGATGATGAAAAATATGATAGAGATTCAATACTTAGTATACTCAATGCTGCATTTGCGGATAGTCTTGAAATAAGTGAAGCTAAAAATGGAAGAGAAGCAATAGAAATAGCAGAAAGGATACGACCGGACATCATTATTACAGATATAAAAATGCCTGGTATCAATGGACTTAAAGCGATACAAGAAATTAATAAGTTTCTTCCAAGTACCTATTTTATCATTCTCACAGCTTATGATTATTTTGATTTTGCAGTGGAAGCCGTTAAAAATAATGTGAAGCAGTACATTTTAAAGCCCTTCAGCAAGACAGAAATTATAGAAAAGATAAAGGATGCAGTGAATTTTGTTAACAGTGAGAAAGAGAAACGAAGACGGGAAATTGAAAATCAGGAAAAATTTTATACCCTCCTGCCTATTTTGGAAAATGAATTAAGTTATTCTATTATTAATGATACCCTTTATTTAACTGATTACCAAACTTATAAGGGATATCTTGGTTTAGATTTTAAAAATGGGTATTCCATTGTGGCACAGTTAAAAGAAGCTCCTAAAGATGAAAACTTTAAATTTCAGCTTGGAGAGTATATAAAAGAATATATTAATCATAGATACAAAGCCATTGGAAGCTATCTCTTCACAAATAATCTGGTTTATTTTATTCAATTAAAAAATTTATCAGAAGAAATGAACACAGACACAGAAGCGGAAGCAAAACAAAATGCATTTACCCTTGCAGCTGACATTAGACGGGAAGTAAAGAAAAGCTTTGGTATATCGCTGCATATTGGTATTGGAATGTGTTATGGTGGTTTCGAGCTCCTTCACAAATCCTATGAAGAAGCCCGCAGTGCTTTGGAACATAAATCAGGGGACAAGGGCATTCATTATTTTGGTGATATAAATACTACTGGAAAGTCTCAAAATATTGACAGGGAAAAAGTTGCTCTTTTTAAGGCTGCAGAGCAATATATTATAGATAATATTCAAGAAGAAATAGATCTTGAAAAAACAGCAACAAAGTTTAATTTAAGCCCCTATTATTTTAGTAGAACCTTTAAAGAAACACTTGGTTTTAATTTTTCTGATTACATAAACATAGTTAGAATAAATAAAGCAAAAGATTTTCTAATAACCACCGCTATGCCTATTAAGGATGTATGTTATTTGGTAGGATATAGGGATCCTAATTATTTCAGCAAAGTGTTTAAGAAATATTCAGGGGTCAGTCCAACAGAATTTAAAAACAATAAAACCTAGGGTAGTATTTTCTTGCGCTACTCTAGGTTTTTTTTTACATAAAAACTGCGCAATATTTGATTATGATAAGGCAAGGAATTACGTTTAGTTAAACGTATACATATTGTATTATTAGAATATACTAAATATTCGTATATTAAGGGGGAACTAAAATGAAAAAATTACTTTCCACAATGCTAGCAGGGGTACTTGCTCTTGGCCTATCAGCATGTAGTAGTAAACCTGCCACAACGGCTCCAGCAGGAGACTCTGGCTCAAAATCAAATCTCATTGGTGTTGCTATGCCAACTCAATCTCTTCAACGTTGGAACCAAGATGGTGAAAACATGAAGAAACAGCTTGAAGCTAAAAATTACAAAGTTGATTTGCAATATGCAAACAATGATGTAAACACCCAAGTGCAATCTATTGAAAACATGATTACAAAAAAATGTAAAGTTCTTGTGGTTGCAGCTATTGATGGTGCCGCTCTTACAGATGTTTTAAAAAAAGCAGCAGATAATGGAATCAAAGTTATCGCTTATGATCGATTGATTATGAAAACTCCAAATGTAGATTACTATGCAACCTTTGATAACTTCAAAGTAGGCGTAATTCAAGGTCAATATATTGAAAAGAAACTTGGACTTAAAGAAGGAAAAGGTCCTTTCAATATTGAATTGTTTGGTGGTTCACCAGATGATAACAATGCAACCTTTTTCTATAAAGGCGCTATGAGCGTACTACAACCATATATTGACAATGGCAAACTTGTTGTAGGTAGCAAACAAAAAGATTTTACAACTATCGCTATTCAAGGTTGGGATTCAGCAAAAGCACAAGCAAGAATGGATAATCTAATTACATCAACTTATTCAAAAGGAACAAAGCTTGATGTTGTTCTTTCTCCAAATGATAGTTTAGCAATCGGTATCGTTGCTTCTCTTAAAAATGCCGGTTACGGTACTGCAGATAAGCCATATCCAGTTTTAACTGGTCAAGACTGTGACAAACCAAACGTGCTTGCAATGATCCATGATCAACAATCAATGTCTATTTTCAAAGATACAAGAACACTTGCAAGTAAAGTTGTTGAAATGGTGGATGCAATACTTCAAGGTAAACAAGCTGATGTAAATGACACAAAAACATACAACAATGGTTCAAAAGTTGTACCATCATTCCTTTGCGATCCTGTTTACGCAGACAAAGAAAACTACAAGAAAATCCTTATAGATAGTGGATATTATAAAGAGTCTGATTTGAAGTAGAAATTAAAAACAGTTGTATTTTTAAAGCCGGAGACCTTTCATTAGGTATTCGGCTTTCAGATATCAAAATAAGGCATCTGAAAATAAATAACAAGTCAAAGATGCGACGGATATTTTGAGTCAGACAAGGAGACAGGTTCCGCAGATAGCCGACCCTATCTAAGGGTTCTGCCGACGCAGTATGACGCAAAATATACTAGCATACTGACTAGTTATTTCTTTGAAGATGCCTAATGTTAGGAGATGTAGGGATGGATGAATTTATACTTGAAATGAGAAATATTACAAAGCTTTTTCCCGGTGTAAAAGCCCTTGATAATGTAAATCTTAAAGTTAAGCCTAGAGAAATTCATGCTCTAATTGGTGAAAACGGAGCTGGAAAATCAACCCTTATGAATGTACTCAGTGGAATATATCCATATGGCACTTATAGTGGGGAGATCATATATGAAGGTAAGGAATGTAAGTTTAAGGAAATAAAAGATAGTGAAAAAACGGGAATTGGTATCATTCATCAGGAATTAGCCCTAATCCCTTATCTTTCAATAGCAGAAAATATATTCCTTGGAAATGAGCAAGCAAAACATAATTTTATTAGCTGGGATGAAACCCACGCAAATGCAAAAAAATTAATGGAAAAAGTGGGTCTAAACGACGATTCTAGTACACTGATTAAAGATATTAGTGTTGGTAAGCAGCAACTTGTTGAAATCGCAAAAGCCTTAGCAAAAAATGTTAAACTTTTGATTCTTGATGAACCTACCGCTGCATTGAATGAACAGGATTCAAACAATTTATTAAACTTATTATTAGAATTAAAAAAAGAGGGAATTACTTCTATTCTTATTTCTCATAAATTAAGTGAGCTTTTAAAGATTGCAGATTCTATTACCATTATCCGTGACGGTGGAACAATAGAGACTTTAGATAAAATGGATAAGGATTTAAGTGAAGATAGAATCATTAAAGGTATGGTAGGCCGTGAACTAACAAACCGATTTCCTATTCGGGAATTCAAAATTGGAGAGATTGTATTCGAAGTTAAAAATTGGACTGTATATGATCCTATTATTGAAGATAAAAAGGTCATTGATGATGTAAGCTTTAAGGTTCACAAAGGCGAAATCGTAGGTTTTTCAGGTCTAATGGGATCTGGAAGGACGGAGCTTGCCATGAGTATATTCGGCAAAGCCTATGGCAAACGTATAAGCGGGAAAATTATAAAAGAAGGTAAAGAACTTGTTCTTAAAAATGTTCGTGAGGCCATAGATAATGGACTTGCATATGTTACAGAAGATCGTAAAACAGCAGGTCTTGTTCTTATGCAAGATATTCGGAGAAATATATCTCTTGCAAATCTTAATAAAATAAGTAATAAACAATTTGTGGATGACCACAAAGAAATTCAAGTAGCTGAGGAGTATCGAAAAAAATTAAATATTAAATCTCCAAGTGTTTTTCAAAATGCTGGGAATCTATCTGGTGGGAATCAGCAAAAGGTAGTGCTTAGTAAATGGATCTTTGCAGATCCTGAAGTATTAATATTAGATGAGCCTACTAGAGGAATCGATGTGGGTGCTAAGTTTGAGATTTATACAATCATTAATAAGCTGGCAGATAAAGGAAAGTCCATTGTGTTTATTTCCTCAGAACTTCCTGAAATACTAGGAATGTGTGATCGAGTTTATGTAATGAATGAAGGCAAAATTGTAGGTGAGCTTTCTAAGGAGGATGCATCACAAGAAAGTATAATGAAATGCATAATGCAGAGCACAAACAGCAACGTACAAGCAGCATGCCAGCAAGATAACAGGGAGGTAAAATAATGGAAGCAGTTAAAAAAATGTTCAAAAATAACATAAGACAATATGCAATGATAATTGCTTTAGTACTAATAATGGCCTTTTTCCAAGTTGCAACAGGTGGGATACTTTTGGTTCCTATGAATGTAACAAATTTAATACTTCAAAATGGATATGTATTCATTTTAGCAATCGGTATGACGCTCGCTATTTTAACAGGGGGAAATATTGACCTTTCTGTAGGCTCCTTATGTGCTTTAATTGGCGCTGTATCTGGTACACTTATCATAACTATGAAAATGAATGTGGGACTTGCTATATTAATTGCCCTTCTACTTTCAGCGATTATTGGAATATGGCAAGGTTTTTGGATCGCCTATATACGAATACCAGCCTTTATCGTAACTCTTGCAGGAATGCTTCTTTTTAGAGGGCTTACCATTACAATGCTCAAGGGACTAACTCTTGCACCATTTCCTGAAAGTTTCCAAAATATTAGCTCTGGGTTTGTACTGGATATTTTTGGTGGATTTGGGACAAACTTAAATTTTACAGCTATCCTTACAGGTATCATTATATCTATTCTATATGTAGTTCTACAGTTAAAAAAGAGAGCAAAGCAACAAAAGAATGATTTTCCACTTAGCCCGTTACCACTTTTTATAACTCAAATTGTAGGTATAGTGGCTGTAATTAATTTGTTTTTCTTCTGGCTTGCGGCTTATAAAGGCATTCCAATTGCATTGATCTTTATAGGAGTTCTTATTTTAGTCTACTCCATATTTACAACAAATACTGTTTCTGGACGTTACCTTTATGCAATGGGGGGCAACGAAAAGGCCGCAAAACTTTCCGGTATCAATACAAACAAGGTGCTTTTCTTCGCCTATGTTAACATGGCTGTTTTATCTGCAGTGGCAGGTATGATGTTTGCCTCTCGTATTAACTCCGCATCTCCTCAGGCAGGTTTAAACTTTGAACTAGATGCAATCGCAGCCTGTTTCATAGGTGGTGCATCAGCCTATGGTGGCGTAGGTACAGTTATGGGGGCTATTATTGGTGCTTTGGTTATGGGCGTTCTCAATAATGGTATGTCTATACTTGGAGTAGGAAGTGATATGCAGATGTCTATTAAAGGAATTGTACTTTTGGCCGCTGTTGCCTTTGACGTAATCTCCAAAAATAAATCAAAATCTTAGGAAAAATGGGAACGTATATAGATTTGTGTAAAGCAAATTTATATATGCTCTTTTTTTACATTTGGAAAGAAGTTTAATGCAGTCAAATAATTTTTAATTATTGATTGATTTAGGAGTGGAGAAATTTCCACGCAAAAAGAAGAAATCATAAAAGTCTTATGAAGCAAAAAGGACGATGTTATAAAATGGTAATTAGCCAAATGGGAAAAACTGATTGTAAATAAAATATGCTGTTTCATTGGAGATGGTGAGATTGGCCCCATCTGCAGTGAATAGCAGTCTTTCTATGCTTCGTCCCAGGGCATAATTAAAAAAAGTACCAATTTTATATTGATACTTTTTATTTTACGCTATGAAAATTAGTATGCAGTTTATAGGGAGGCTAAAAATGTTTCATATGTGTCATCAAACAAATCATATGGATAGGGATTGCCACCATTTGTGCTTTTGCATTGATTATCGCTATATTCTTGCCCAATTGCAAAAAGATCACCAACAGTTATAGGATGTCCTACTTCGCAAGCTATTTTACAAAAGGCATCCATTGGGTCTTCAGCTAAACGGGTTGCAAGCAGCCTCTTTTTTAGCAAAGGATCTTTTTTAGCATCAGAATAGAGTAACTCCAATTGAATAACTATTTTGTTCATAATTACAACTCCTTACTTTAAATTGATAATATTATTATAGCACTATAGGAAAGTTCAAGCTAATGGATGGATGGATACTAACTAATTAGTCTAATTTTACATAATTATGATATAATGTTTATATATTTAAAAAATTCAACAATTAATATATAATGGTAATATGAGGGATTGTAGGAGACTCTTTTACATAAATAGTTTTACAAGAAATGGGATGGTTGGTTATGGATTTAAAAAATGATTTTTTGATTAATGAATTACAAAGGATTGGAAAGCTTGGTGTTTTTATCTACGACATAAAAAAGGATATATGGAATAGCTCCGAGTTACTTGACAAATTAGCTGGAATTAGTGACAGTTACATAAAAAATACTAAAGGTTGGTTAAATACTGTTCACCCTAGTCAAAGAGCTGACATGGAATCATATGCCAATGAAGTAATTAAAACTGGAAAAGATTTTGATATAGAGTATAGGTTAGCATGTGAAAATGATGAAATTGAAAAATGGGTAGCAGCAAAAGGAAAAGTATTTTTTAATGATCAGGGTGTGCCAGAAAAATTAGCAGGAACTATTCAGGATGTTAGTGAACTTAAAAAAAGTGAAGAAAGGTATAAAAAACTTTATAATGAAGAACTACAAAAAAGCATAGAAGAGGAAAGAAGAAGGCTAAATGAATTAAAAGAGGCGGACAGAATTAAAACGGAATTTTTCACCAATATTTCTCATGAGTTAAGAACTCCAATAAATGTTATATTTTCAGCTTTACAAATGGAAGAACTCATGTTAAAAGATTATTTAAATGATAATATCCCTATAGATAAATTTAAATATATAAAGATGATGAAACAAAATTGTTATCGTCTCTTAAGATTGATTAACAATTTAATTGATATAACAAAAATTGATAATGGTTATTTTAGTTTAAATGAAAGCAACGATGATATTATAAATCTTATTGAAAACGTTACCTTGTCTGTAGCTGGTTATATTGAGAACAAAGGTATTTCTATTACCTTTGATACTGATGTTGAGGAAAAAATTATTGCTCATGATCCGGAAAAGATAGAAAGAGTTATCCTGAATTTATTATCAAATGCAGTAAAGTTTACTCCCTGTAACGGTAATATAATTGTGAAAGTAGAGGATAATACTAATGATATATGTATAAGGGTAAAAGATACTGGAAAAGGTATACCGGATAACAAACTGGACTCAATATTTGAACGTTTTGTACAAGTTGATAAATCTCTTACTAGGAATCATGAAGGAAGTGGAATAGGACTCTCTATTGTTAAATCGTTAGTTGAGCTGCATAGCGGAAAAATAATTGTTAAAAGTAAAGAGGGGATAGGGACTGAATTTGTTATAAATATACCATGTAAATTAATTGAAGGTGAATCTTATGCTGAAAGCACATGTAATGCTCAAATAGGTAAAAGTTATATTGAAAAAATTAATATGGAGTTCTCAGATATATATAATTAGTTATTGAATAAATGTAAAAAGCAATTACTTTAGCAGTATGTTATAATAAACTAAAAATTACAAATAACTATCAGTAAGAGAGGTGCTAGATTATGGCGAAAAAGAGTACAAGAAATAGCGATATTTTATATAATTCAAAAGAAAAAACATCGCCTAAGATATATTCTTTGTTGGTGAAATTGGTAAATGATGATAGGGGAGATTTAGCGGAAATAGTCCTAAGGATTGATTACTTGCTTCAATATGCCAGCTCTTGTATAAATCAAAAGGATTTTGAGGAAGCAAGAGAAGGATTAGATGGGGCTAAAATGAGAATAGATATATTAAAGAAAGAGATGGTGGATATAGAACATTTAGAATACCTATATGAGGGAATACATAAGAAGTGTAAAAAATGATAATTTTTTTCGCAAATAATCTGATATTTGTGAAGACAATCATATTAAAAAGAGTTTAAAAGCTATGGAATTATATGATGAATAGTAGAATAGAATTTTACTAGTCATATTTTCTTTAAGAGGTGAGTTAAGTTGGGATCTAATATTATACTACTAGCAATATTGGCCGCTTCAATACTAGGAAAAGCCAATTCTGTAGCCGTTGCGACCTGTATACTTTTAATTGTTAAGCTCTTAAGTATGGATAAATATATTTTTCCCTACATCGAGAATAACGGCATGTCGCTAGGTCTGGTTTTACTTATTGCTGCTATTTTAATTCCAATTGCAAATGGCAAAGTTACAGCTGATAACATAAAAAGTGTATTTACCTCCTGGGTTGGCATAGCAGCATTAATAATTTCTCTCTTCACTACCTATTTAAGTGGCCTTGGATTACAATATCTTACTGTTCAAGGTCACGGCGATATAATGCCAGCTCTGATATTAGGAGCGGTAATAGCTGCTGCTTTTTTAGGTGGAGTACCAGTAGGGCCTTTGATTACTTCCGGAATGCTTGCGTTAGGTCTAAAATTATTTCATAAATAATATTAGTAAAAGTAGAGTCGCCACATAGATATGAAGGACTTTAGAAAAGATTATATAAGGATTAAAATAGGATGGTAGTTACAACCATCTTATTTTTTATAGAGATTACTTTTTTAAAATAATAAAAAGTTATAAAAATACAAAAACTAATCAAAGCATTAAAACTTGCAATATCATGATAAAAGAGTTATCTATGAAAGATAAAAAACTAGCTAAAGACATTATAAAAAATGTCGGTGGCAAGGGAGATGTAAATAGATTAATGCTCTTCTGTGGATTTAAAGATAAAGAAAGTTAGGTGGTTATAACATATGAAAAAAATTAATATTGGAAAATCTGCTTTTGAAGCTTCAGAAATTGTGCTAGGCTCTATGAGAATTGATAAAATGTCTGTGGAGGATCTATCTAATTATGTGGATACTGCTATAGAGGAGGGAATTACTCTTTTTGATCATGCTGATATTTATGGTAGAGGCTACTGTGAAGAACTTTTCGGTAAAATGTTAGCTTTTAGAAAAGGGCTTCGTGAGAAAATTCAAATTCAAAGTAAATGTGCTATTCGACCTGGTTATTATGATTTCTCTAAAGAACATATATTAGCTTCCGTGGATGGAAGCTTGAAGAGATTGGAAACAGATTATTTGGATATACTGCTTCTTCATAGACCAGACACACTAATGGAGCCAGAAGAAGTTGCAGAGGCTTTTAATATTTTGCAATCCAGTGGTAAAGTTCACAATTTTGGCGTTAGTAACTTTAATAGTATGCAAATTGAATTATTAAAATCTTATGTGAAGCAGCCACTTATTGCAAATCAAATGCAATTTAGTATTATGCACCCTAGTATGGTGACCAGTGGTATTCAAGCTAATACACTATTTGAAGGATCTGTAGATAGGGGTGGTAGTATATTAGAGTACTGTCATCTTAAGAATATTACAATACAAGCATGGTCTCCATTTCAATATGGTTTCTTTGAAGGTGTTTTTATTGATAATGACAAATTCTCAGAGTTGAATCAGGCAATGGGACGTATTGCAGCAGAAAAAGGTGTCAGCAAATCCGCCATTGCCGTTGCTTGGATTCTAAGACATCCTGCTAAAATGCAGACAATTGTTGGAACAACCAATAAGGAACGTTTAAAAGATATATGTACAGCAAGTAGGGTAGAGTTATCAAGAGAAGAATGGTATGAAATTTATCGTGCAGCAGGAAACAAGTTGCCGTAGTATAATAAAACTAGCTTAGCATATTGATACTAGGATAGTTTTCAGTGTATAATGAATTAAGATACATATGACATCTATATGGAATAATTCGGGAATCAAGGGAAAACGATTGCATTTTGTAAAAAAATGTGATATAATAAATTATGTTTTGGTGCACTGTCTGAGATTTAGCTTTTGCTGCTTTTTCTTGGAGTTAACCATATGAAGTGAAAACTTGAAAAAAAAGTATCGTACTGAAAGCATGAGGGTTAGTCCCAAATGAGAAGGCGAGAGAATAGTTGTTGTAAACTCGGGGAATCCATTTGTATGTGATTTTTTGCGATTTATTTACTATCCTTGTACCTTTCTAGGGCACAAGGATATTTTTATTGCTATTTTTAAAGAGAGGATTTTTGAGATG
The DNA here is from genome assembly GCF_001623875.1 of Clostridium magnum DSM 2767. GTDB lineage: Bacteria > Bacillota > Clostridia > Clostridiales > Clostridiaceae > Clostridium_AM > Clostridium_AM magnum. The sequence goes on from NZ_LWAE01000005.1 coordinate 314,615, forward strand.
GAAAAAAGAATCGCTATTATTGGAACTATTGTTGAGAATAAAGATTCTGTAAAAAAATTAAACGAAATTTTACATGAATATAGTGATTATATCATAGGTAGAATGGGAATCCCCTACGCAGAGCGTCAAATTCAGATAATAAATATTGTTATGGATGCTCCTAATGATGTTATCAGCGCTCTTTCCGGAAAATTAGGCATGTTACCCGATGTAAACATCAAAACAATTTATTCAAAGGTGTCTCCCAGACAGTAAATGAATGAAATTGGAGGGGTTATTAATGTATAATGTTAAATCTAAAATTGCAACTGAATTTATTAGTGATGAGGAAATTCTGGACACACTTGATTATGCGAAGAAGAACAAAAGCAACCGTGAACTTATAAGTAGTCTTATTGAAAGAGCAAAGGACTGTAAGGGCTTAACTCACAGAGAGGCAGCTGTATTATTGGAATGTGATTTGGAAGACCTAAATGAAGAAATGTTTAAACTTGCAAGGGAAATCAAACAGAAATTTTATGGTAATCGTATAGTAATGTTTGCACCTCTTTATCTTTCAAATTATTGCGTAAATGGATGTGTTTATTGTCCATACCATCATAAAAATAAACATATAGCAAGAAAGAAATTGACACAGGAAGAAATCGTGAAGGAGACAATTGCACTTCAAGATATGGGCCATAAGCGTTTAGCTTTAGAAGCAGGGGAAGATCCTGTAAATAATCCTCTTGAATATATTCTTGAATGTATTAACACAATATACTCAATAAAACATAAAAATGGAGCAATCAGACGTGTAAATGTAAATATTGCTGCTACTACAGTAGAGAATTATACAAGATTAAAAGAAGCTGGTATTGGAACATATATACTTTTCCAAGAAACATATAATAAGAAGAGTTATGAAGAACTTCACCCTACAGGACCAAAGCACGATTATGCATATCATACTGAAGCAATGGATCGTGCAATGGAAGGTGGAATCGACGATGTAGGACTAGGTGTTCTATTTGGTTTAAATATGTACAAGTATGACTTTGTAGGATTACTAATGCACGCTGAGCATTTAGAATCAGCTATGGGAGTAGGGCCACACACAATAAGCGTTCCTCGTATCCGTCCAGCAGATGATATTGATCCTGAAAACTTCTCAAATGCAATATCAGATGAAATTTTTGAAAAAATAGTAGCAATTATTCGTATTGCAGTGCCATATACAGGTATGATTGTATCTACTCGTGAATCACAAAAAACTCGTGAGCGCGTGCTTGAATTGGGTATATCACAAATCAGTGGAGGTTCAAGAACTAGCGTTGGTGGTTATGTTGAACCTGAAACAGAAGAGGATAACTCTGCACAATTTGATGTTAATGATACTCGTACCTTGGATGAAATTGTAAATTGGCTTTTAAAAATGAAGTATATTCCAAGCTTCTGTACTGCTTGCTATCGTGAAGGAAGAACAGGAGATCGTTTTATGAGTCTTGTTAAATCAGGACAAATCGCAAACTGTTGTCAGCCAAATGCTTTGATGACTCTTAAGGAGTATTTAGAGGATTATGCTGCCGATGAAACAAAGAAAAATGGAGAAGCATTAATTGCTATAGAAACTGAAAAGATACCAAATGAAAAGGTTAAAGCAATAGTTAAGGAACATTTGACAGAATTAAGAGAAGGAAAAAGAGATTTTAGATTCTAAGATAAGCTGAAAATACTATCAAAATTCATTAACATAATATGAATTTTGATAGTGTTTTTCTTTAATTCTATATCATCATTTTCCGATATTTTCCCAGTGTTCATAAGCTTCAGTAAGTTCCATAAATGCACTTGATTTATTCTTTGTCACAATAGCACCACGTAGACGGGCTATGTTCATGTCAAATTCATTTATTTCATCCTTCTCTGCGCTAAACTGAACTCGCTTCACTACTTTTTTCCACGACATTGATAGTTCATCAGTTTTCTTATTTGCTTCTTCCCATTTTTCATCTTGAATATCTTGTTTAAGTTCTTGAATAGACCCAGGTATATTATCGTTATTTCCTAAATGATATTTTAAAATGTTATCACTGTTCATTACTAATATAAAGAAAGCTAATGTTACTATAGGGATAGCTATTACAAAAAATTTTCTCACAATAATTTCCTCCTTTAGTAAGGACCTTTATAATCACCTATATCTGTTACTTTTTTTATGTGATCATCATACTTATCTATATACAAAGAACCAGAAGGGGTTAGTGTAGCAAGAAAGACTTCTGAAACCTTCTTAATACCTTGCTTTTTTAGCTGGCTTTTAAGCCAGTTTTTATCCTTGTCAAGTTGCCTTAAATTTTCTGATATGATCATTCCATCATAAATAAGCTCTGTACTTATGCCTGTTGACGTTTTAGAAATATTCATATCCTTGGCTGTTAAAGGCTCGTATTCAGCCTTTTTAAGCACAGATAATTGGCCATTTGGTTCAATAATTGCAAAGTCCACTTGTGTTAAATCAAATACATCTTTGCTTCTTAGTAATCCCATAATATCAGCTGCTGTGTATTTCATTTTTCTCATTGCTCTTTCCATTATTTTGCCATTCATGATAACTATTGTGGGCTCACCTTCTATATATTTTGCTGCATATCTCCACTTCATAGAGATATACTCCATTAGATATCCAAGTAATGCCCAAGAAAGCAAGCCTACCCAATGAGGCCAAGCACGACTTGATAAGTCAGTAGTAAGGCTTGCAGCAATAGAACCTATTGTTATACCCAGTACATAATCAAAAAATGTTAATTGGCTTATTTGTTGTTTACCTAGTATCTTGGCAAAAATAAGTAAAGTAAAGAAAGCGATAATAGATCGCACAAATACAACTAAACCCTCATTCAATGGTTATACCTCCTAAAGCCTAATAGCATTTAATATTTACTTTCATAAAGTGTATTATTTGTATAATAAACATTTTTATGCAAATATTAGAAGATATCAAATAATAATTATAGGTAAGTGAAATGAAAAACAAAATACTTCTTACATTGTATTATTCATAAGCTTAACATAAAAAACTATGTTTTCATTTTTTATCTCTGCCCATATTCTGCCACCATGTAATTCAACTATGCTTTTTGATATTGCAAGGCCTAAACCACTACCACCTGTGGATTCAGAGCGGGATTCATCTGCTCTATAAAACCTGTCAAAAATCTTTTCAAGTTGAGTCTCATCTATGTTTTCACATTTGTTTTCTACAGATACCATTATATATTCATTTTCATTCCACAAACTTACGTTTATTTCTCCTGGTTTTGGTACATAGCGTATGGCATTCATTAAAAGATTTTCAAAAACTCGTGCTATTTTGTCGCCATCCACCTTAGCTAATATCTTTTTGTTCCATAATCCTTTGTTTATCACTACATTGCTTTCTTCGCATATTACATATAGTTCCTCTATAAGTTGTTCTAATAGTTCATTTAAAGAAATGTACTGCAAATTTAAAGTTATTCCTTTATTACTTAGCTTTGTGTACTCAAAGAGGTCATTTATAAGCACCTCTAATTTTTCGGATTTACTATAGGCTATATTAATGAAATCACAAAGTTCATTTTCATCCTTATATTTTCTATCCTTTACAAGTGCTAGGTATCCTTTAATAGATGTAAGTGGTGTTCTTAAATCGTGGGACACATTGGTTATGAGTTCACCCTTTGTTTTCTCTGCATTTCTTTCGCCCTCAATTCTTCGCTTAAGTTCTTTTGCCATAGAATTTATATTATCTGCAAGCTTAGACAACTCATCTTTTCCCTGGATTTCTATGCTATAATCTAAATTGCTTTTTGCTATTTGAAGAAGTCCTTCAGAAATTTTTTCTATATACCTCATTTTTTTGCTGGTAAGAAAATAAAATAATGCTATAAAAGCAACTAAACCCTGCAAGACAGACATAGGGGAGCCGCTAGGCCTTACATATGTGGTTTTCGCCTGAGGCATACCGGTTATTATTAAATAGGCATCTCCATCAGAAAAGTTTATCCCATCTATATCCACATATTCCTGTACTTTATTTAATACTACTCTCTTTTTGGTAATTCCATTATCTGTATCAATTATAGTTGAATTATTATACTCATTTCTATATTCGGAGGCCTTTTTTATTATTTGTTGTATATTTAATTCAGTTTCCTTTGCATTACTTGATTTATATAATATCTTTCCATGAATATCTGTTAAGTATATTTTAACTGTTGTATTATTTGAAGTATGACCTTCTGCAGATTTTACAATTTTAGTTATATTTTGAGTATCTTTTATACTTAAAGATTTGCCTTTAGTCTCTTCTTTTACGTAATCACCAGCATCAGATATACGCTCTATTCCACTACTATAATCTATTTTTTCCATGGCGTTTTTTTCTTTATAATAGCCATCATACCAACTGGATACAATGGTAGCAGCAAATAAACACACTGCAAAAGCTACCACCAACTCCATCCTGATGCTTCTACTTATTTTATCTCTTGAAAAATAATAAAATCTAAATAAACTACGAAAGAGCTTTCTATTTTTCAATTTTGTATCCAACTCCCCATACTGTTTTAATATACTTAGGCTTTCTGGTGTTTTCCTCAATCTTTTCTCTTATCTTTCTTATATGTACCATAACCGTATTATCTGATTCATAAAATTGTTCCTGCCATACACTTTCATATATTTTCTCAGTGCTAAATACCATTCCTCTATTATTAGCAAGAAGTTCTAATATCTCAAACTCTCTTTTTGTTAGGTTTACAAGTTTATTTCCTATTTTAACTTCATGATTATTTGTATCTATAATCAAATCATCAATTTCTATTATTTCATCAACTTTAACTTTTTGAGAATTATTTAATTTTGTATATCTTCTAATCTGTGATTTTATTCTAGCTATAAGTTCCAAAGGATTAAAAGGTTTAGTTAAATAATCATCTGCTCCGGTAGTAAGACCAAGTATTTTGTCCATGTCTTCACTTTTAGCAGAAAGCATAATGATTGGCATATTTCTACTTTCTCTTATTTTTAAACAAGCCTTCATTCCATCCATTTTAGGCATCATTATATCTAGTATTATCAAGTGTACTTCTTCAGTTTCTAAAACTTTTAAGGCGTCTAATCCGTTACAGGCTTTAATGACCCTGAAGCCCTCATTTTCTAAATATATACCTATCAAATCTCTAATTTCTTTTTCATCATCTACTATGAGAATAGTTTCTTTTATCATCTTTCACCATCTCCAAATACATTATATTCATTTAGATTATATCAAAATATATAGATATAAGATTGATAATTAAGAAAAACTTAAGAATTTAACTATTTTTATCTTAAGATTTTCCTAGTAAACTTAAGTCATAGAATTAAGGCATCTTCAAAAAAATAACTAGTCAATATGCTAGTCTATTTTGCGTCATACTGCGTCGGTAGAACCCTTAGATAGGGTCGGCTATCTGCGGAACCTGTCTCCTTGTCTGACGCAAAATATCCGTCGCATTTTTGACTTGTTATTTTCTTTCAGATGTCTAATACAAAATTAAAGGAGTGGTTGTATTTTGAAACATTCAAAAAGAGTTGCCATATTTTTCTCACTTATGCCTGGAGCTGGACACATGTATTTAGGACTTGTTAGACAAGGGATACAATTAATGCTATTATTTTTCGCAATAATATTTATGTCAGCATCCTTTGAGATGGAGTTTCTTGCTGTTTTTCTTCCTATAATATGGTTCTATAGCATCTTTGATGTAAGATTAAAAAGTCTAAAAGAAGATCCATTAATAGATGCAGACTTACCTATCTTTGCTGATGTGGCATCTATGAAACATTTTTCTAATAGCAGCTTAGTAGAAAAGTATATAGCGTATATTTTAATAGTAATGGGCATTTTTTCTATGATAAATAATTTAATAATTCCTGTATTAAGCAGATACATCGATTACTATTATATAAGATGTTTTAAATCTCTAGTTATATCCATAATACTAATATCAATTGGAGCCTTTATGCTTAAAGGAAAGAAATCAAAGATAAAGTCAGGTGATACATTATGCAATCAAGAAGAGTAGGGACTCTTACCTTAGGTATACTTCTAATAATTTTAGGGATACTATATCTTTTAATTACAGTTTTTAATATGCCTTTGGAGAAAAAAATATTAGACTTTTGGCCGTTGATATTGGTATCTCTCGGCATTGAGGTATTAGTATTAAATGATAGGGCATTGAAAAAAGATTTGACTCTGAGATATGACGGTATGAGTTTTCTTCTTATTATAATAATGTTATTCTTCTCTTTTAGTACCTATACTGCTAGTAAATTGTTAGGAGAATTTCTCGATCCAAGCTCACCGCTGTTTTATAGAAATTATATTCATTAGAGTATAGTAAGATGTACAACGGGTGTAAAAGATTAGTGTATTGAAAGGTATAGCTAAAAAGCAAGCAAAGTATGGTTTTACTTTGCTTGTTTCTATATAGGCAGCTAATTTAATATGTGATTAGTAGTTCATGCTAAAGTAGGACCCATTCCATGATTGCCTAAACAAAACGTCCCTGTTTAGGTTTTGCGATTTCTTTAAAATCACTTACTAACATTTCTAAATGGTTTGTAAGCTTCTGACCTTCCATTGGCTCACCATGACTTGGGATTGCCAGTGAAGGTTTTAAATCTTTGAGAACCTTCACTGAGTTTTCTGCTGTATTCCAATCTGTAGTTAGATATTTAGGTGGTCCGCTTATATGCTCACTTTGAGTTAATACAGATATAAGAGATTCTTGTTTTACTGTACAAAAGGCATCTCCAACTATAAGTGAATGATCCTTTTCTCTAAAAAGGGAAATATGGCCTTCAGTATGCCCCGGTGTATGTATCCATTTCCAGTCAGGCATATTTGGTACGCTGCCATCAGGAGGAAGCTCTTTAGCACGGTCTCCTAGGTTGATACTTGTATGAGGAAATGTTGGAGACATTTTTGCTACCATGCCTTTATCTACAGCAGCATCTCCTACAGGATAATCCTTTCTACCAGTCACATAGGGAAGTTCTAACTTATGAATATATACTGGAACATTCCATTGATTAGCAAGTGTGATAACTGATCCAACATGGTCAAAGTGTCCATGAGTAAGTATAATTGCTTGAGGACGACAATTCTTTCCAAAACGTTTTTCAGCAGATTCTAATATAAAGTCTGCAGAGTTCTCAAGTCCTGTATCTACAAGGACCCAGTTGCTGGAGTTTCCAACTATACAAGCAGTTACAATAGTAAACTGTAATACTAATATATCTGAGGTCACTTCTTGTGATGATGTAGAAATAGCAGATAAGGTTTCAACCATTTTAGTTCCCATTTTTAATACCTCCAAATATTTGACTTACTTTTATAAAGTCTATTATTTGGAGTATAAATTCTTTTATACGATTAATCTAATGCTTGAAAAAACCATGAAGTGTAAACTTGAATCAGATGGGGTTTCAAACCCCACCTGATTCTTAGTTGAACGAATCCAGGGGCGTAGCCGCTCTTTACTCCCACTTTGGAGAAGATGGGAGTATTAGAGCGGGTAGTCATCGGATAAACTAATATGTCTATTAAGTAAAGTATTCTATTACAGCATTTTTAAAATTAGTAGTGATAAGCTCGGAAATATATTCCTTAAGTTCTGAACTTTTTTCTTTTGGATATACATATTTAAACTTACCATAGGGTCCCCATTTTAACTGTCTAGTTTCATCATTCATATCAAGTTTAGTGTTAGGAAAGCGAGTGAGGATTAATTCCTTGGCTGTAGATGTATATCTATGCTGTATCAGTTCAAAAGTAATTTCAGTATCGAAATCCTCTAGCGTAGATTTTAATGTATGAATTAATTCCTTATAATCACTTTTCCAGTTATCATAAATCATAATAGGTGCAATAATAAATCCTATGGGATAGCCACTGGTTGCAATTTTCTTTGCAGCGGCTACTCTTTCCTCAAAACTTGAGGTGTTATGTTCAAATTTACTTATTACATATGGTGTATTTACGCTGAATCTAAATTTTGTATGATTATTGTGACTTATATCTAAAAAAGAATCTACATTATTAAATTTAGTAATTACTCTAAGTCTGCCTTTCTCGCTGTTACCGAAAAATTCTATACATTTTTTCAGATTGCCAGTTAAATGTTCAAGGGCTACTGGGTCAGTGATACTTCCACATTCAAAGGTTGTGGTATTAGGCAAATTACTGTTTATATGTTCTTGAATAACATTCAATATATCCTCTACGTTTACAAATACCTTCATGAAAGGTTTTTCACCCTGTGTAGTCTGAAGATAGCAATATTCGCAGCTTCCTGGACAGGAGCTTGATAAAGAAAATTGATAATCTGCAGAGGGTTTACAGCTTTTTAATTTTTTTTCTGAGTTTATAGTTACATAAATAGTTCGTTTTGCCTTTGAGTAATTCTCGCCAGGGGTCGTACCTTCTATTACAACTTTCCTGGAATTAATAATAGGAACATTGAATTTTTTTAAATATTCCATTGTAGTTTTTGAAGAAGGGTATTTTGTGCTTCTAGGGTCTATATAAGCAACATCTGGTATAAATAAATTCATTATATTCACCTCACAAATAGTGTTTCAAGATAACTTATAATATATTCTTATGGTTTTAAAGCAAAAAAGATTGTCTACTTTACGACAACCTTTTTGTTATTGAAAAACTATAATATTTTAAAATTTTGATGTACTATATTGTGAAAAAATTTATCATACTACTTTCCACTGCATCTATTTTCCAATGGAGTATAGGCACGTCTTTTTGAAATACATTTGTATGCAGGTCTAATAATTTTACCGTTACTTGCAATTTCTTCAATACGATGTGCACTCCAGCCTACTATTCTTGAAATAGCAAAAATAGGTGTAAACATTTCAATTGGTATATCAAGCATTCTATATACAAAACCGGAATAAAAGTCAACATTAGCGCTGATGTTCTTGCTGACTTTGAAAAACTTCTCCATTACTTTAGGAGCAAGCTCTTCTACCTTTGCATAAAGATTGTATTCATCTTCTAAGCCTTTCTCTTTTGCAAGCTTTTTAACATGAGACTTAAAAATAACAGCTCTTGGATCAGAAATTGAATAAACAGCATGGCCTATTCCATAAATAAGACCGGATCGGTCAAAAGCTTCCTTCTTAAGCAGTTTTAAAAGATAATCTTCAATCTCTCCGTCCTTTTTCCAATCCTTTAAGTTGAGTTTCATGTCATCAAACATTTCAACAACTTTAAGGTTTGCACCACCATGTCTTGGGCCTTTTAGAGAACCAAGAGCGGATGCAATTACTGAATAAGTATCTGAACCAGTTGATGTAACAACATGTGTAACAAAGGTAGAATTATTACCACCTCCATGCTCAGCATGAAGTACAAGAGCAAGATCTAGAAGTGTTGCCTCAAGTTTAGTATATTTGTTGTCAGCCCTAAGCATGTGTAGGATATTTTCAGCGGTACTTAAGTAAGGCTGAGGGCTGTGAATAATAAGACTTTTATTGCCGTAATAGTGGGAGAGTGCCTGGTAGCTGTAAACACCAAGTAGTGGGAAAGAAGCTATCAGTCTGATACACTGCTTTAAAACATTGTTTAAGGAAGTATCATCCGCTTTTTCATCAATACTATAAAGAGCTAGTACACTTCTTGCCAGCGAATTCATTATATTCTTGCTTGGCATTTTTAGTATCATATCACGGACAAAATCCTCAGGGAGACTTCTATATTTAGAAATAAGTTCCCTAAAAGAAATAAGATCTTCTTTGGTAGGTAATTCGCCAAAAAGTAATAAGTAACAAGTTTCCTCAAAACCAAAGCGACCTTCACTAAGGAATCCATTTGTAATATGTTCTATGTTGATCCCTCTGTACATTAAACTTCCTGGTATAGGAATTATATCATTTTCGTCGATGATATAGGAATGTACATCTCCAATCTCTGTTAAACCTACAAGTACTCCTCGTCCATCTATATCTCTAAGGCCACGTTTAACTTGGTATTTACTGTATAATTGCGGATCAATAAAATTCTTTAATTTTTCAGGGAGATTCTGTTCAAATTTTTCTAATGGCATATTGTCCATAATATCATACCTCACAGATTATTATTTATAACATTATATACTAATAAAAATATAATTACAATCAATAAATTCAGAAGGTTCAGTCAAAATTTCGTAAATAGGTAAAGAGAGTACTAAGATTAGAGTGGCTAAGAGATTAACTATAGAAAATTAATGAAGTGGAAACTTGAATCAGATGGGGTTTCGTCTACGACCCGGGGCTTTGCCCGTTAAATGCCATTTAGGCATTTACCCCCCACCTGATTCTTAGTTGAACGAATCCAGGGGCGTAGCCGCTCGCAACGTACACTTTGGAGAAAAGCAGAGAGCCCAAATCTCTGATTTGGTGCGAATCGCTTTCACAGAGTGCGTATGGGAGTATTAGAGCGGGTAGTCACCGGATCAATATAGAAATAAATTTTTAAGGACAGGGGATAAGCCCTTGTCCTTAAAAATAAGTTATTGAAGAGTGTTATAAATTGCTTTTATGACCTCTTTCATAGTTATGTTATCTTTAGGCCTAATATTATTATTTGAATCTACATCAATAAGGTCTAGGGTCTTTGCAAGAGATACATATCCTACGTAATCTGATGATATGAAAGATTTATCTGTTGGTTGGAAATTAAAGGCATCTTTTAGTTTTCCAATTTTATCGTAGTGTAGTAATTTTACTAAATAGATTGAAGCCTCTTCTCTTGTAACTAAATCTGATGGCTTAAATTCTCCTGAGTTATCAATTATTCCAGCATTTACAGCTAGCTGTAAATATTTATAATCAGCTGAATCTTTAGCAATTGTAGTGGAGATTTTTAAATCCATGGTATCCGTATTTCCATAGTAACGATCAAGATTTTTTACATTAGTTAACATTTTGATGAATTGTAGTTTTGTAATATTTCCTTCTAATTTAAAATCTTTAGTATCAAGTATTCCATTAGAGGCTAATATAGTAGCTTCTTTCTCTACAGTAGAGCCTTTTATTGCACTTTGGAAATCATTTAAATTATCATCTATTTCTTGACCATAATAATTTAGTAACTTACCAGAAAATGCATCAATGTAAGTGGAATTGAAATAATATGAGTTATTTATAGAATATACAAGTTTTGTTTCTTTTTCACTATTTTTAGAATCGATATCCTTAGAAATCAGCATATACATAAGTTCTGGTATATTATTTGAAAGAAATGCTTTTTTTGCATTATCTGAACTTATTATATTTGAAGTTGCAGGCGCAGAAACTGAGTGTTCCCAATTGCAATTTAAATTAAGCAGCTCTCCTGTTTTGGCACTGAAATTTAAGTTTACACCATCATTCTTATAAGGTATACCATTTACAATTCTTTGAAAGTTAAAGCCTATATTGGATTGTGGATAAGAAGTAGAAGTTATATTAGAAAAATCAATAATTTTTTGTTCTGTTTTTATTTCTTTAATTTTTTCAGGATAAAGCTTAGATATAATTTGTATTGCTTTGTCGTATGCCTGTTCAGAAGTTAATTTCGGTTCAAACTTTTCTTCATTATCATTTGAAAACCTATTAAATGTATAGATATCAACAACTTCACCATTTGAAGAATTTATACAAATCTGATGATTGTTATTATCGTCACTTGAATTATTTATATTAAATGAAAAATCCAATGTCCTAACTATATTTCCATTAATTCCAGAGGAGCGTGTACCATAACCTGAAGAAACTATAGTAAAATCTTTATTGTAAAGTAATTTAAGCTTTTCTTTTGCAATTTCTTCTGCTTCATCGTTACTTAAAGTTTTTTCTGACTTTCCTGCAGCTTTATAGTTCTTATAAATTTCTTCTTTTTGTTCAGCGGTTATATCCTTGGATTTTACTTTTTTTCCGGTAAGTTTGTCTATATTAAGCACTTCGCCTGTTTTAGCATCAATTGTATTTGAATCATCAGAATTATTAGAATAAACAAGTTTGGTCTCTTTTTCTATTTGAGGGTTAAGAGTATCTGATGAAGGAATATAAAATAGACTCATCTTAGTATTTTCACCCACTAAATCTGCACCTTTTTTCTCATCGATAATTCCATCTTTAGAAGGTAAATTTAAGTTATCTGTCCACTGAATAGAATAAGAAGTAACTTTACCAGTAAGTCCATCTACACCCACGGAAATATGATCTCCATATACAGGAATATTATTATCTAGTCTATTGTAGAAAAAATTGAAATTTTGATTATTTATAGCTTTAGCTTGATTATCTTTTAAAAATTTAGAGGTTTTAAATTCTTCAGGAGCAATTTTTAAAAGGAAAGCTTCAGCAGTAGCTTTAGCTTCATCTTCAGTAATATTAGACACTGGTTTAATACCACTATCCTGAATATTATAGGTATAGCTGCTCAAATTAATTATTCTACCAGTGATCTGATCAATTAATATGAATCCATTAGATTGATTACTGCCATTATCTATGTTAAAGCTTATACTCCAATAACCATTAGCGCCTTGTCCACTAAAATCAGATGAGCGTGAATCTATCCTAAGATTAGAAGTAGAATCATTAATAGTAATATCAAAATAATTTTTGAAAGCATCTTTAGCTATTTGTTTAGCTCTATCTTTAGAAATTTTAGCAGCAGATTGAGTAGAATTTACTGCATAAGTACTTGATAAAGTATTAGCAGAATTTGTTGCTGCTCTAACGATTATAGGTTTTGAATATGTAATAATAGCAGTTATTACTGTTAGAATTATAATTTTTTTACTTTTCAATTTTGTTTCCCCCTTATTTAGCTAGCTCTTATTAAAAAATAATATGGTATTTGTAATTATATCATGTAAAGTTATTTAATGTAAAATAAACAATAAATAAACAATAATAAACAATAGATAAACAATTGAGAACTTAGACTTATGATAGGTATTTCGGTGGATTTATCTTCCGTACTATTAACTTTATAAGTAAACGAAAGAATTTTACAAATGTTTATTGATTTTATATGATGTAATAAAAAAACAATTGTGGTAAAATATGATTTGATATTCATTTAAAGGTAGTGAAGTCATATAGTAGAGCTAACAATGCTGTAATAATCATAAATTATTAGCTAATGCTGAAAATACTAAAAGAAAAGAGGTGATGAAATACATTCTAAATATGAATTAGATTAACCTTAATATTAGAAAAAGGAGGACAAGTATGAGTATAACTGAAATATCAGTAAAAAGACCAACTGCAATATGGATGGCAATAGTATTAATGCTTGCACTAGGTGTTATTGGTTACAAAAATATGGGTTCAAATTTATTGCCATCCATGAATATACCTGTTATATCAATAACCACTTCCTATAATGGAGCTAGTGCAGAGGATATAAAGAAAGATATTATAAAACCTATTGAAGATGCTGTATCTGGAATTAGTGGTATTGATACAATTAATTCTAGTGCAAAAGAAGGATATGGTACAGTGACAATAACCTTCAAAATGACAGCAGATACAGACACAGCATACTTAGATGTTCAGAAAGCAGTTGAAAATGCATCCAGTAAGCTTCCAAAAGATGCTGACAAACCTATTCTATATAAGATGAGTGTTAGTGATCAGCCTATTTTAATCCTTTCTATGAATGGAGCTGCTAATTATGACGAGCTTTATAACGAATCTGACAGATTAAAAGATGAAATTGAGAAGGTAACAGGAGTAGGAAAAGTTACATTAGTAGGCGGAGACAAAAAACAATTAATGATAAAACTTGATAAAACAGCTATGAGTTACTATGGGGTAAGTGTTAATTCTATATCACAAAGACTTCAATTAAATAACTTAAACATACCAGGCGGAGAAATTAAGCAGGAAAATATGGATCAATCTGTAAGAGTAGTTGGTCAATTCAAAAATATTAATGATGTTAAGAACTTGCAGATACCAACTTTATCTGGAGGAAATATACATCTTTCTGATATAGCTAAAATAGACTTGGAAGTTCCAGAGTCTAATACAACAATAAGATTTAAAAATAATAAGACCATAGGAATAATGGTTACTAAGCAGAGTGATGCTAATATAGTAGAAGTAGCTGATAACGTAAAAAGACAATTAGACGAAATCAGAAAAACTATGCCTAGAGGAATGAACATAGATGTCGCATTTGATAATACTATTTTTATTACTTCTGCCTTGACCCAGATAAAACATAATCTTTTAGAAGGAATATTAACCACTGCAGTAGTACTTTATTTATTTTTCCGAAGTCTACGTTCTTCAATGGTAGTTTTAGTTGCTATACCAACATCTCTTATATCTACTTTTTTCCTTATGTATGAATTTAATTTTACTTTAAACTTAATGTCTTTGTTAGGGTTATCTTTAGTTATAGGTACTTTGGTAGATGATTCTATAGTAGTATTAGAAAATATACAACGGCATTTAGACATGGGGAAAAAACCTATAGATGCAGCCATTTCTGGTCGAAAGGAAATAGGTCTTGCAGCCATTGCTATAAGTTTATGTGACATTGTTATATTTATACCTATTGCATTTATGTCTGGGATGATAGGACAAATTTTTAGAGAGTTTGGACTGACAATAGCTATATCTACAATGTTTTCCCTTATAGTTTCCTTTACAGTTACTCCAATGCTTGCATCTAGATTACTTAAAAAAACAGATGCTGAGAAGAAACTAAAAGCAGAGGAAAAAGGCTTATTTAGTAAAGTTTTAAAATTATATAAAAAATCTCTTCTTTGGTCATTAAATAATAGATGGAAGGTCTTACTTATATCTATAACAGGTATAGTACTCAGCATAGTGCTTCTTTTAGCTGGAATGATAAATACAGAATTTATGGCTAAATCTGATGAGAGTTTTATCTCTATAGATATATCACTAAGTCCTGGTTCTACACTAAAACAAACAAATGAAAAGGTAGTTGAAGTAGAAAATTATTTGCATAAAATGAAAGAAATAAAGAATTATTTTACAATAGTTGGGGGGAATGGTGAATCGGGTTCTGATAAAGCTGTTGCTAGACTTTATGTTAACTTAGTTCCTAAGAAAGAACGTAAAAAGAGTCAAAGTGAGGTTGCAAGTCAGGTTCGTGAGTTTGGCAAAAAGATACCTGGAATAGATTTTCAGGTAACAGAATCAGATAGCAGCAGCGGAAGTGGTAAACCAATATCTATTAAAATAAAAGGAAAAGATGAAGATACATTAAAAGCATTATCAAATGAAGTTGAAAAACTATTAAGATCAGTGCCAGGAACAACGGATATAGGAAACTCAACGAAAATAAGAAATAGCGAAATAAGAATAAGTGTAGACAGTCTAGCTGCTTCTAACTATGGACTTACTACTTCAGATATAGGTGGTGTTATAAGAGTTGCACTTTCAGGTAATCAGGTAGGAGTTTATAGAGCAAACAATGAAGAAAATGATATGACTCTTAAATTTATGAAGGGAGAAGTAGAAAGTATCAATGACATTAAAAATATAAGAGTATCCAATTCTCAAGGACAACAAATATTACTAAGTCAAGTTGCAACTATTGAAAAATCAGATATCCCTCCATCTATACAGAGAGAAAATAAACAGGATGTAGCTGTTGTGGATGCTAATGTTCAGGGAAGAGTAGTTGGACCAGTTATCAGTGATATTAAAACTAAATTGAAATCACTTAAAGTACCGGCCGGATATACCATAGGCTTTGGAGGAGAAGATGAAAATATGAATGAAGCAGGTAGTTCTCTTGCATTAGCATTAGGTGCATCTATAGCGCTTATATACATGATATTAGTAGTGCTTTATGAGTCCTTCTTAACACCAGCTATAAGAATGGTTGCACTACCCTTTGCTGTAATGGGAGCTTTAATTGCTTTAGCGTTAACCAGACAAAGCTTAAATGTAATGTCGGGAATTGGGATAATAATGCTTGAAGGATTATCCTCTAAAAATGGTACATTATTGATAGATTATACTAATACTCTTATGAAAAGGGGAATGAGTTTGAAGGATGCCCTTATAGAATCGGGTATGACAAGATTGAGGCCTATAATAATGACATCTGCAACAATGATAGTTGCCATGCTTCCAGTGACGTTGTCCTTAGGTGAAGGAAGCGAGATGAAAAAGAGTATGGGTATAGTAATAATAGGGGGGATGATTGTGTCGACCATAGTAACTCCTATTGTATTACCAGTAATATATACACTTATAGAGGATTTGAAAAGTTTTATTTTTAGAAAAAAGAAAGATAAAAATGTAAAGGAGGAAGGAGAGTATGGACTTTAAAAAGTTTAAAATAAAAAGGCCAAATATAAAAAGGTTTAAAACTAAAAAAACTTTAATAGTTATAGCTTTACTTGTGGTTGCAGCAGTAGCAGTTAACGGTATTACTTCTGCTAAAAAAAATAAAGGGATAGAAGTAAAACAAGATATTAAAAATGTCAAAGCACAAAAAATAAATCTTGGAAGTATATCAGCAGAAGTAGAATATGCAGGTAATTTAAAACCTGCAAAAGAAGTAGCGGTATTTTCAAAAAATGGAGGCAAAATTGCTAGTGTTAATGTTAACGTAGGAGATAGAGTTACTGCAGGACAAGTTTTATATACTTTAGATAAATCAGAGCTTGAGGCAAATTTGAGGTCACAACAGGCAGCACTAGAGGGTGCATATGCAGATTTAGAAAAAACCAGTGATTCTAGTCAGGCACAACAAATATCACAAGCAGAACAAGTGGTTGGAAAAGCTCAAGTACAGTTTACAAGTACAGAAGATAACTATAATAAAATGGAAAAGTTATATGAATCAGGAGCTATATCTAAAAAAGAATTGGATGATTCAAAAAAGCAATATGATGATGCTTCTATAGATTTAAAGGCGGCTAAAGACAGTTTAAATATAATAGAAAATAAAATAGGTCCACAGTCTACAAGGTCTGCAGCTTCAAGAGTGGACCAGGCACAGGCAGGAGTGAACACCGCACAAATACAGGTGAATAATGCTACAATTATATCACCTATTACAGGAGTGGTATCTTCAAAAGATGCAGAGGTTGGTCAGATGGCATCTGGACAATCTGGTTCAGTTACTGTCATAGATTCCAGCTCGTTAACTGCAGAAATAACTGTTCCAGATAAAATGCTTGGGAAGATTCAAATAGGACAATCAGTGCCTGTAATTATAACCGCATTAGATAATAAAAAAATATCTGGTGTTATAGATGTAATTAGTCCTAATATTAATTCTAAGGATAACTCTTATATAGTGAAAGTTAGGGTAGATAACTCAAAGGGTGAACTACAAGCTGGTATGTTTGCCAAAGTATCCTTACAAGCTGAAGGCAAAGATAATGTCTTAACTGTTACTAATCAAGCTATTAAGATAGAAAATGGTGTAAACTATATATATGTAGTTGAAAATAGCAAAGTTAGAAAAGTATCCATAGATACGGGAATTTCAAATGATAAGTCTACAGAAGTAATAGGTAACATAAAAGCCGGTGCCGATATAATCACAGAAGGTCAAAACCTATTAGATGATGGAGAAAAGGTAAGTATAGTAAAATAGAGTCTACAGATAAACACGGCGGAATCTAACTTATACCCCCTAGTATAAGTTAGATTCCGCCGTGTTTATCTATTTACGCAGACACTTATAAATCTCTATTATGATAAAATCTAATGGAAAAGCATATAGATATAAGCAACAAGATAAACGTTACTGCAGTAATAAACATGCCTATTATCAAATCTGGTTGACTATTTAAATAAACTATAAAACTTGGAGGTGTGCTTCCTTTGGGTATTATTTTAGATAAAGTAGTAGGGATGGCAAAGATAAGGAAAAACACTGCTGTAATGAAGTATCTTGATTTTTGGTATCCAAGCTTGAAATAAAAAGGAAAGTATAAGCAAGCAAAAAGTAGGACTCCAACTACGGGAACTAAAATATCTTCTAAACTCATTAGTTTATTAAACTTAGCAAATCCAGAGATGTTTAATATTGTTGTAGTTGCAAAAGTTAAGAGTATTCCTATAAAGATGAAAGTAATCGTTGATAGATATTTTGATATAACTAAGATAGATCTATTTATAGGCAGACTGTTAAGCATTATTTCACATTTGTTTTTATCATCATAACCACAAGCTCCTATTACAAGCATATAAGAAACCATGATAGGAATCATGGTAAATACCATCGGAGAATTAGTATCATATTTAAATAGAAAGCTAAAGAATATGGCATAAAAAACGGAAAATACCACATACTTTTTTTGAACAAGGATATCCTTTAAAACTAAACTAAACATTTCTATAACCCCCTTACCGTATAGACCATAATATCTTCTAGAGTAGCTCTTTCTATCAAAGCGTTATTTTTAAATAATTTTCTCATATTTTTACTGTTACTTGTCAAAGCTTCAAACCCATAGGAACCTTCTCTGATGCCTATAAATTCTTTTTTTATATCACCATCTAAAAGCAAGTTATCACCTTTTATGATACTGTAATTTTCAAGAATATTATCTTTCATATCAGAAAATACTATCTTTCCTTTATCTAAAAAAGTAATATAGTCTGCGATTTTTTCCAAATCTGTAGTAATATGTGTTGAAAAAAATATCCCTTTATTTTCATCCTGTATAATAGAATAAAGAATATCCAGCATTTCACTCCTGAAAATAGGGTCAAGACCTGAAGTGGGCTCATCCATTATAATAAGTTCTGCACCATGAGAAAGTGCAATTGCAAGAGAGTATTTCATCTTCATTCCCTTTGATAGCTCTTTTATCTTTTTATTTACTGGTAAATCAAAGTCTTTTATATATTTATCAAAAAGCTTATTTTCCCAGTTTTTATAGAATGGGGCAATGATATTTTTCATTTCTAACAAATTTAATTCTTCATAGAAATAGTTTTCATCATAGACAAAGCCGATTTTTTGCTTCACTTCCTTTTCACTCGTAATATTATCAAGTCCAAAAATTTTTACCTCTCCAGAATTTTTCTTAATAAGATTCATTATAAGTTTTATAGTAGTACTCTTACCAGCTCCATTTGGACCGATAAATCCCATAATAAAGCCTCTTTCTAATTTAAAGCTTATATTATCCAGTGTAAAGTCTTTGTATTTTTTTGTTAGGTTATTTACCTCTAAAATGTTATCCATAATAATCCTCCAAAATTATTTGTTGCTTTCATATAAAATATCCAGCATTTCTTTTAAATCCGCTAAAGATAAACCTATAAGTCTGCTTTCCTCCACAGCTTCTAGTAATTTATCCTCAATCAGCTTTATTCTCCGCTCTCTTAAAAGCTCCTTATTTTGTCCTGCTATGTAAGAGCCTTTTCCTGGTATAGTTTCAATAAAGCCTTCACGTTCCAATTCCTCATAGGCTCTTTTAGTAGTAATTACACTAATCTTTAGCTCCTGTGCCAAACTTCTTATAGAAGGTAGGGAATCACCAGCACAAAGTTCTTCATTAAAAATAAGATTTTTTATTTGTTTTGTAATCTGCTCATATATTGGCTCGCCAACGGAGTTTGAAATAACTATTTTCATAAAAATGCTCCTTTAAAAGAGTGTGTATATTAAATATACTGTATATAAACAGTATATACATAACATCTCTATTTGTCAATATTATCTAAAAATAATAGAAGAACAGAAGTATTCCCGAGGGAAACCTTCTATTCTTCTATTATTTTTATGCCAACTATATTCATTAAATATTTTGCGTTTGTCGTTGTAGATTTTCCTATTTTTATTTTGTAGTCAAAGAATATCTTATTATTTTTATAGTTCTCAGAAAAGTGATAATTTTTTATTCTATTATGCTTATCTAGAACACATAGCTCCAAGTCATGAGTTGTTAATGCTCCTATTACTCCTGCTGCGTTTAGATTAGCTAATACATTTTTCGCACCTATTATTCTATCTAATGAATTTGTTCCCCTAAATATTTCATCAATGAGAAATATCATTTCTTTTTTCTTGCTAGAGTAATCAATTATGGCTTTTATTCTCATAAGTTCTGCATAAAAAGTAGAAATTCCATTTTTAAGATCGTCGTTTATTCTCATAGAAGTAAATATATTTAGCAGAGAGCAATTCATTTCTTTAGCACAGACTGGGGCTCCACTGTAGGCCAATACTAAATTAATTCCTATAGTCCTCAAAAAAGTTGTTTTACCTGACATATTTGATCCTGATATAATGAATATGCTATTTTTCATATCTAAATCGTTAACTACTCTGTCATTGCTGTTTAAAAGGGGATGTCCTAAATCCTTTGCGGCTAGTACTAAATCTGAAGTGTGAATTTTAGGAAAACAAATATCTTTATTTATATGCATTAGGACGCTTAAACTCATAAGACTTTCAAATTTTCCTATAGCCTCAAGCCAGTCTGCAATTTTACAGCCATACTTCTCTTTCCAGCTTTCTAGTGAAAAAACACATTGATAATCCCATAAAAGAATAGTATTTAATAAAATATAAAGTATACCATTATATCTTAAGTTAATTCTATCTAGAACTTTATCTAGTTCCTTTATGGCAACCATAGAAGAATGTTTTTCACCAAATAGTTTCAGCTTCAAATTTTTTAATTCATCTGACTTAAATTCTTCCTTTTCTAAAAGTTTTAGTATGTTGACATATGTATTTAAATTATATTTAAAGTAATCAACTGATTGTAAAATATAATTGATTTTTAAGATACCAACTGCCCATATCAAGAACTGAATAATAGTTGCCGCAACAACTAAAACATAAAGTTCTTTAATTTTAAAAAGCAGAATTGCTGCAGACAATGGAACTGTAATTAAAGGAAGAACATAGATTATATTTTTTGTTTTTTTAGACTTTATTAATAGAGTATTGTCTTGAGAATATTCAATAAGTTTCTGAGGATTTTTTAATTTGTCTTTATGTTTACCCGTTGTATACTCCATTTGTTGACATAGATCCAGTTTATTCTGTAATTCCTTTATAGCTTCTTGACGAGAAATTATTTCTTTTTCCTTACAGTCTGGATCCAATAATAATTTAGCTAAATTATTTCTACCCTTTGGTGTATTGGTAGTATTAATTAATTGAAATAAGGACTCTTTTCCTACTATATCTAAATCTGAGGAATATCTATGATTACTGTCTATAAATTCTTCTCCTATATCTTTAAAGTCAATCCAGCTTCCGTTAATTCTAGACAAATATTTATTATTTATTCTTATAATTCCTTTAGAAAAATCTATTTTATTTTTGATTACTCTATGGCAAACTACTAAAGCTATAAATGATGTATATGCTAAAATAGTTATAAATAAATATTTGCTATTGTAATTAAGTTTTATAGTGATATAAGTATAATAAATAGATATTGCAATTGCCAGCAGTCGGATGTTTCCTATAACACTAGACTGCTTTTTATATTTCAATACATTTTCCTCATGCTTTTTTATCTTTGTTGTAAATTTATCAGTAAGCATATAATCATTCCCTCCATACTACATCTAATTCAAGTCTTAATTGAAGAATAACTATTTTGCAAGTTCATAAATTGCATGACCGTAAATTTTTGCATTGAGTAGTAAATCCTCTATTTCTATATACTCATTTGCTTGATGGACAAGGTCAGGCTTTCCAGGGAATAGTGGTCCAAAGGCAACTATGTTTGGCATTTCCTTAGCATAAGTACCACCACCAATTGCGATAAGTTCTGCTTCCTTACCGGTTTGTTCAGTATATACCTTTTGTAATGATTTTATAAGGGGATGATCCGCCGGGAAAAATAAAGGCTTTTGGTGCTCCATGTTTTCCACCTTTATATTAGCGGAGTCTACTTTTTTATTAAATGGATTCATCATATCTTCATATTTAAAGGTTACAGGGTATCTCAAATTAAGTGACATTGAAACTTTTTTTTCATTCATGGATATTGTACCTACGTTAAAGGAAAGTTTTCCAGATTCTTTATCTTCAAGACCCACTCCAAAAGATTTACCATCTGTTTCAAATCCCACATACTCATTAAAGAAGTTTATATAATCTGCAATATCACATTTTCCGATAGGAAGTTCTCCAAGAAATTTAAGCATCTGCATAATAGCATTCTTTCCTAAATGAGGCAGACTCCCATGAGCACTAACTCCTATAGATTCTACGACCAACATACTATCTTTTACTTCTGCTTTAACAGCATAACCTGTGCTATTCTTGAATTCTTCAGCAGCCTTAACAATAGCTTGTGGATCTTTAGCAGAAATTAGAGCCTGGCAGTAATCTGGAACCATATTTGCTCTATGACCGCCTTTTAAAGCTTTTATAACTACATCATTTGTACACTTAATATTTAAACCTTTAACTACATCAAATACTGTAATACCTTTTTCGCCGTATATTATTGGATATTCTGCATCTGGTGTAAAGCCGGATACAGGTGCTTTTTCTCTTTCTAAATAATAAGGCATTTCCGTGCAGCCTGTTTCTTCATTTGTACCAAATATAATTCTAACTCTTTTTGATAATGGAAGACTCAAATCTTTTATCGCTTTAAGCCCATAGAGTGCAGCTATAAGTGGTCCTTTATCATCTGTTGTTCCTCTTCCATAGATTTTACCATCATGGATTTCCGCACCATAAGGTGGATATATCCATCCGTCTCCTTCAGGAACTACATCTAAATGACCGAGTACTGCAACATAATCTTCTCCCTGACCATATTCAGCATATCCAACATATCCATCCATGTTAACTGTTTTAAAACCAAGATTTTTAGAAATTTCTAAAGCCTTATCTAAGGCCATAGCTATACCTTCACCATAAGGCATACCACTCCTTCCTACTTCCTCAACACCTTTAATCTTTACAAGTTCTTGTGTTGAGCTTACTATCTCTTTTTTAAGTTCATCAATCTTTTTGTTTATCTCCATAATAGCATCCCCTTATTTTTTAGACCTTCCATCAAAAGATATCCAGCTCCTTTTTAATAATTTAAAAATAACTAAACCTTTTTGTATGAAGAACTAGATTTTTCTCTTTACAATAATAGTATTATACTCCTTATTTGCCTTCTTTTATACAAAATTTATACATTATTCTTGTGTTATCAGAAAGCTTCCTTTCTATAATTACTATGGGGAAAACTCAATGCGATAAAAATATTGACGAAATATATCTAAATATGATATTTTGGTATAACAAACTAGACTTTTTGCAAAGTTTGAAGGGGGAGAAAATTTGAAGGTTAAAAAAATAAGTATTAAAATCTATGCAATGCTTGTGCCAATAATTACAATATCAGTATGTATGCTTACTTTCATAGCATATTATACTAGTAAACAGATAATTAATGATGAAATTGACAGCAAAATGAAAAGCCTTTTAAGCAATAATATTGGTAGTATTCAAAGAGGACTTACAGCCAACTCAAAAATTGCAGAGTCCATGGCGAAAACAATTGAAAGCTCCTATCAAAATTTAAAGAAAGAAAACGTGACAAAATTGTTAGAAGAAATGATAAGTTCAAATGCTGATACTATGGGATCAGGTATATGGTTTGAACCAAATAAATTTGATCCTGCATTAAAGTATTTTGGACCTTATGTATATAAAGAAGGAGATAAAGTTGTTTTTACAGACCAATATAGTAATGAAGAATATGATTATTTTAAATATGATTGGTATAAAGCGGGGGTTAATACTAAGGATGTAGTTAAGTGGTCTTCTGTATATTATGATGAGGTTTCAAAATCCACTATGGTTACAACAACAGCTCCTTTTTATGATGCTAACAATATGTTTATGGGAGTAGCTACTGCGGACATCAATATAAGTACAATTCAAAAAAATATTACAGACATAAAAATAGGACAGCATGGAAGAGCATTTCTTATAGACGATAAGGGCAATTATTTGGCAGGTGCAAATATTGAGGCCGATAAAATTATGAAAAGTAAGATTACAGAAGATAAGAATGACTCTTTAAAAGAAATAGGAGAACTTATACTTAACTCTAAGGAAGGCAAAGCAGAGATAACAGATAACAATGGCAAGAACATAGTTTATTTTGCTGAAGTACCTGAAACTAACTGGAAAATAGCTATTTATGTACCAGAGAAGCAGTTATATAAGGAATTGGCTTCATTAATGAATAAAATGATAGTAATTGGTGTTGTGTGTATACTAATATTAATTTTATCAATTGCTTTCCTAGTAAGATATTTAAAGAATAATATAAGTAAGGTTAACTTCTTGGCAGAAAGCTTAGGTTCAGGAGATTTAACAAATAAAGTACAAATAAATTCAGAAGATGAATTTGGTCAAATGGCGCTAAATCTCAATAACATGGTGGAAAATATTAAAGAAATTGTAAGTAATGTGGTTAATTACTCTAGCGATTTGAGTGCTTCAAGTGAAGAACTATCTGCAACAGTAGAAGAGGTAACTTCGCAATTTGAAACCATTAATGAATCAATAAAAGAAATTAATACAGGTGTTCAAGAAACTACCGCTACAGCAGAAGAAATATCTGCATCTATGCATGAAATTGGGGGCAGCATAAATACTTTATCTGATAAAGCTGCTGATGGAAGTACTAATTCGATAAAAATAAAGGAAAGAGCTTTTCAAGTTCAACAAAACAGTAATAGTGCAATTGAAGAAACTGAAAATATTTATGTAGAAAGAGAAAAGAAGATTATTGAATCAATTAGGGAGAGTAAAGTTGTTCAAGAAATCAATTTAATGGCAGATACAATAGCTGATGTAGCAGAACAAACAAATCTACTGGCATTAAATGCAGCCATTGAGGCTGCAAGAGCAGGTGAGCAAGGAAAAGGCTTTGCGGTGGTAGCTGATGAGGTGAGAAAATTAGCAGAGCAGACCTCTCAAGCTGTCAATAGTATAAAACAGGTGATTGGCAAAGTAGAGAATGCCTTTACTAATATCTCTTATGATAGTAATGAATTATTAGTATTTATGAATGAAAATGTAAGAACTCAGTTTAAAAATTTTGGGAATATTGGAGCACAATATCAAGAGGATGCTCAATTTGTCAGCAGTATGTCTGAAGAGTTAGCAGCAATGACTGAAGAGATAAATGCAACAATAGGAGAGGTGTCTTCAGGAGTACAGAATCTAGCTCAGCTGTCACAAAACTCAGCTGAGAATTCAGAGCTAATTCGTGAAAGTGTAAATGACTCAACAGTAGCAATGGAACAGGTGGGAGAAACAGCTCAAAACCAAGCTGAACTAGCTCAAAGGTTAAATGAATTAGTACAAAGATTTAAAGTTTAATGAATAATTATAGATAAATGTGCTTAAAAGTTGACTTATTATGCTGAATATAATACCAATCTTCAATGTGTTAAATATTTTTAAGTAGTCTAAAACTCATGATTTGCTGAAAACTAAGAACCTTAGATAACTCGCTATGCTCAGACAATCTAAGGTATTAAGTTTTCAACAAATCCTTCGTTAAGACTACTAAAAAATATTTAAATCTACTTTCAGATCGGTATTATATCCCTCCGAATGAGTCAACTTTCTGTTGAGGGTATCTATATTAAATTACGTAAACCTTAATTTTAATCCTTATACAATCTACTAATCAATTTTTCAAGATAAACGGATTTCATCTGTTTGATGGCCATTGCTTGCTTTATTGGAGGTAACTTCAAAATAACAGATAAAACAGCTGCCATTGCTCTGTGACTTGCAATGGCCTGATTATCAAAAATTAGTTCTTGAAGCTGACCCTTTTCTATTGCCATCAAAACAATTCTATGTACTGAATTTACTGGAGTGATAATCTGTTCCTTTCGACGTTGTAAAAAAATACTTTTCTTATGACAGTTTCTCACACATATGCCGCAACCAAGGCATATTTCTTCATTAATTTTTGCTATCTTTCTATTTAACTGGGTATCTTTGTTGATTTTTGCCATTTCAATAGCTGCTATAGGGCATGCTTTAGCACACTTACCACAGCCTACACAGCTATCCTGTATAACTTTAGGAATAAAAGCTGTTGTCTGCACAGGGTGAAGCATACCAAATTTTCTTGCCGCAATCATACCTTCGCAACAACAACCACAGCAGTTGCATAAAAAAGATGATCCAGATCTAACATTTTCAGCACACTGAACTAAATTATATTCATAGGCTCTATGAATAATCTCTAACCCTTCTGATGTATCTATTTTTCTACCATAACCGTGCTTTGCTAGAGAATAGGCTGTACTACCAAAGGTTATACAGGTATCTAGAGGTGCACTGCAACTTTTTCCAAGATGCTGCATTTTATGACGACAGTAACACATGCTTACACTTATATTTTTCGCTGTTTTTATAAAATAACTAGCTCTTTCAAAATCCATAATTTCAACTTGATTTTCATTGGATAGTACTACCTCTTGAACAAGGGCTTTTGCTAATTTTATTTCGCTGCTAAAAAATAAATTTTTAATAAAATCTTCTTCTACATTTAAGTATTGATGAAAAAGTTCTGACAATAGTTTTTGATCCAAATTGTGATTTGTTCTCATTAAGGAAAATTCAAAAAAGCCCATCATTGGTGGTGGCAGGACATATTGTTGTACACCATCACAATCCATATCTAATAAAATTGCATTTTGGGAAAGTTTATCTAGTATTTTTTCTGTTGTAACAGTATCCATTTTCCATATTCTACTTGCAGTTTTTACAGTAAAGGGCTTAATAGGAAGCTTAGCAACTAGTTCTGCATCTTTTTCGCTAAAGAGCATGCTTAAAATTTTATATAAGGTTTCAGAGGGAGGTGCTCCCTGAGGAAATCTATTAATTCTGTCTACCAAACTTTTATAAGCTGATCTAGCTGTAATATGGGACATAAATTCACATCCTTTACTTTGTATCTTTAATGTAATTGCTATGTAAATAAGTGTCATGTACAAAAATAATATCATAAAAGATGATATTATTAAATAAGATTAAGAGTAGATTTTATTAGTTATAGAGTTAAAAATGAATAAAATCAAATTATTTCCAAGGAAATAATTTCAAAACCACCGGTAATTTTAATCACTCTTTTGTGGCTTTTAGAGAAGATTACAGTATATTTAAGTTCAAATTACAGGTTTATTTGTTATAATTAAAATAAAGGTAGAATTGGAGAGATTTAGAGTGGTATCTTTTAAGGAGAAAATTAAACAAATAAAATACCAAATAATTTACAGAAGAATATAGAGGACTAGCGGTTTTCACTAGTTCTAAGTAAAAGATGTCACATTTATTGCAAGAGGAGCTCATTTAAAGGCTATGAGGGAAAAAGGGCTTATTATCTACCCTAAGTGCAGGAGAAAGGCTGGAAGAGCTTTTATCAAGAATAAAAGTTATAGATGGATGTATTTATATTAGTGCATATATATCTGAATCTGGTGAAATCACTTAAGGTATAATTAGTAGAGGAAAATCTTAATATTTTGGCTGGGCTTCAATTAGATACAACAGCATCAATGCAAAAGGATATGAAAGATGGTAAAAACAATGAAAAGAATGAACTTATATTTGATGTTGTAAGGATTGCTGAAAAATATAGAGTTGACGGTTCCAAATTATAACAAAATAGCAAAGCATTTTGGATATTAAGTTTAGGCATCTTCAAAAAAATAACTAGTCAATCTGCTAGTCTATTTTGCGTCATGCTGCGTCGGCAGAACCCTTAGATAGGGTCGGCTATCTGCGGAACCTACCTCCTTGTCTGACACAAAATAGCCGTCTCATCTTTAACTTGTTATTTTTTTCGGATGCCTTAATGCGTTGGTAGTTTAACCAACGCATTTTTCTCATAAGTTCTATAATGATTCACTAGTTATCATAGTACCAACGCCTTCTTGGGAAAGTAATTCTAAAAGTAAAGAGTGGGATAGTCTTCCATCAATAATATGAGCTTTATCTACGCCTCCTTGAACTGCTTCTAAACAGCAGTCTACCTTGGGAAGCATACCACCATTTATTACTCCCTTTTTTTTAAGACGATTTATATCATTCAAATTTACTTCTGCTAGCAAACTTTCCGGCTCATTAATATCTTCAAGTATTCCTGGAACATCTGTAAGAAGGATTAGTTTTTCTGCATTTAGTTTTACACTTATTTTTGCAGCAGCATAGTCAGCATTTATATTATACACTTGTCCATCGGTTTTGTTTAAAG
Organism: Clostridium magnum DSM 2767; assembly: GCF_001623875.1. GTDB lineage: Bacteria > Bacillota > Clostridia > Clostridiales > Clostridiaceae > Clostridium_AM > Clostridium_AM magnum. The sequence goes on from NZ_LWAE01000005.1 coordinate 342,910, forward strand.
CTACTGTGGATATTACTGGGATATAACCTCCGTTTAAGTTGTGTTCTATTATGCTCTCATCTACATTGCATATTTCACCAACGTATCCTAGGTCTACTCCGTCATTTTTCTCAAGCTTTTCTGCTGTTAACAAATTACCATCTATTCCTGATAGACCAACAGCTTTTCCACCCATTTGATTAATTAGAGCAACAATGTCTTTATTAACTTTCCCAGCAAGTACCATTTGAACAATGTCTATAGTCTCTCTATCAGTCACTCGAAGTCCATTTATAAATTTTCCTTCTTTGCCTATTTTATTTAACATATTATTAATTTCAGGACCTCCACCGTGAACTACTACTACCTTTATTCCCACACAGTTTAACATAACTATATCTTTAATAACTGAATTTTTCAATTCATCATTTATCATAGCATTTCCACCATATTTAACAACTATGGTTTTACCATAAAACTCCTGAATATATGGTAGAGCCTGCACTAGTATTTCAGCTCTTTTAATATTTTTTTCTCCAACTCCGTTAAACATACTCCTACACCTCTTAATAAATAAATTAATTCATGCATAATTATACAGACAACTCTATATTTTGTATTTTAAAACTACACAAATAGTTAGTTGCTTTTCGGGCTGTTGCATATATATACTTTTTTCTTGTTTATTATACCACAAAAATAAAAAAATCTCAGCTTTAATGAAATTTTTTTATAATATATTTTTGTTTATATGTTCAAATTATGTAAGAGTTGTTAGTTTTTAAAAATCAAAAATAACTTGGTAATCATTGCTATTAAAGTTTCGTGTTTTAAGTACGATAATAAGAGTAAAATTAAAAAAGTTAATGGAAAACCTGAAAAGAGCAAACTTAAAGAAATTTAGGGACGCAAAGTTATGGGCCTAAAAGGAAGTTCAACCTTATGGCTGCCAGACTGCCAGGCACTCCTAAGATGGAGAGCCTTTTTCAATCCATATTAGGAGGGATTTATATTGAAAAAATTTATAAGTTTAGTGCTGTTTTTATTAATAACTGCATCAATGGCAAACTTTCAAGTTTATGCTAAGCAAAATTCTAAGGTTGCAAAAGTAACTGATAGTCAAACAATTAGAGGAACATGGCTTTGGAATACTAAAAGTATAATTAATGAAGGTGAAGATATAATAAGGTTCTTGAAAGATAATAAATATAATGAGTTATATCTTCAAGTAAATACGGATATAAAAAAAGAGGTTTATAATAAATTTATAGAAAATGCATCTAAAAATGGAATAGGAGTATATGCATTAGATGGCAATCCTATTTGGATATTTAAAGACAAGCGACAAAGTCTAAATAAGTTTTTTGATTGGGTTAAAAAATACAATGAAAGTTCTTTGCAAAATCAAAAGTTTATAGGAATTCATTTAGATGTAGAGCCTTACGTGCTACCTGAATGGAGCACAAAGAGAGATATTTTAGTAGGAAATTATCAGGACTATATACTATACTCCTTAACTGAAGTTAACAAATTGAATTTACCCTTTGCTGTAGACGTTCCTTTTTGGTTTGACGTAGTAAACTGTGGTAAAGAAAACTTAGCAGAATGGGTTATTAGTAAAGTGGATGAGATAAATATCATGGCTTACAGAGATAAAGCCTATGGTGAAGGAAATATAATCGATATATGCAAAAGTGAAATGGAACTCTCTAAAAGATATAATAAAAAGTTGAAAATATCTGTAGAGATTGGGGATACTAAAGAAGGAGACTTCATTACTTTTTATCAAGAAGGTACTAAGTATATGATAAGTGAATTAGATAAGGTGAATAGCTATTATAAAAGTTTAGGGTATAATTTTGGATTTGCGGTTCACAGCTTGGACTACTTAAGAGCAAAAAAGTAGAAAATATTAGATGAGTTGATTAGAGAATATATACATTCTCTAATCAACTCATTCTGTTTTGTTTTTATAATCAATGGAAAGGAGCAGTTCTAAATAGACATACATTTCTGCACAAATTCATTTGTTACAAGTATGTAAAGTATGAGATTAAAATCAGTATTCAAGGAATATATAAAAAGTAGGATAATGCTTCTTTGCTTTCAGTGGCAAAGTCTATGTTTCTCTTGTGGTATGAGTTACCATACTCATCTCCTTGATTGTCGCATATATATCCATAATTAAAGCTATTAGGATCTACCCATTTCATAAATATATAAGCATGGCTTGGATCACTGCCATCAATAGAAGTGGTAAAACAAATATCACCAGGTAAAAGCTTAGATAAGTCATAGTCTAAATTCCAACCATAGGATTTTAACTTTTGGGTCAAAGTTGAAGTATTACATACGGATTCAGGTAAATCAGAAAGGCCAACTCTTCTCAATGCTTCACTTGAAAAATAAACACAATTATTACTAAGATCTCCATTGTGTAATTCTATAGCCCTATTCATCACAGAATCTCTGTTATCTTTGTTCATCATGTAATTATAAAGATTAGTTTGAAGTTGAGATTGTGTTCTCATGGAGTTAGATATTGACTTAACTGGTTCAAATGCTTTTATATCTAAGCTTAATATCACACTTTTTTCATAACCTTCAACTTTGCCAGAATAAGTGTACTTACCAGGTATGCTTGTACTTTTTAAAAATTTGTCCCATGAAATTGCAACTAACTTACTTCTGCCATTTGACATACTTGCATTTACTTTGTCCGGTAATCTATATTCATCTTCTTGATTTATAGACACATCTATGTCCTCTATAAACCTTATAATTGGGCCTGTTTTAAAAGCTAAGTTAAGGGGAGTTTCTAATTTTTTATTATGTTTAGATAATAAATCACTTATAACTAGTGCATACTCGCTATCAGGGTTATAGGGCTGATTTGGAGTTACATACATATATAAATTGTACTCTTCAAAAGAAACAGTAATAGGTATTTCTTTTTTATCTTTATCTAAAATTTTAACTTTATTTTTAGTAGATTTAGTATCTATAGGCTGACTAAATTTTATTGTCCATTTTTTATTTAGAGATACATTATTTATAATATCGGAATTCACTAACTTAGCATCTAGTGACATTTCCTTTGCAACTGTTTGATTCTTGTACACATTAGCTTCAATATCTAATAAATTAACTGAGTTATGAGATGTATTAATAGTTTCGTATGATATATCAGCATTATTATTAGAAGCGAAAACTAAGCTAAATGGACATAATAAGCTCCAAAACAAAACATTTAAAAATATTAATATTTTTTTATTCATAATCATTTGTACATCACCTTAATTATCTAAAATTCCATATTGTTACCGCGGCAAAAACTGGTACATAACTATTATAATACCACTTATTTTATTAATTTCAAGTTAATGGGATGTGTTTCTTTATAAAATTAATTTTAAGAAATCGAATTAGATGATTGTTTCATTGCTGATTAATATGTAATATGTTACTATATATAGAAGCTGTAGTTAAATATCCATTATGGAATTTGTATAGTGGATATTTTATATTTAACCTGACTAACTTGGCGTAAGTCTCCCACTTCTTCAAGTGGTAGTTCAACGCCAAGTAAGCCATGCATTCGCAGCTCTAAAATTCAGATTGGGTAAAAGAATCCCCATCTGAATTAAGATCTTGCTTCAATACATTTTCTAAAACTGATCTATTAATTTTATAGCTAAGTATTAGAAGGGAATAATATGATAAAGGAGTTAGTAAAAAGATGAAGAAATATCGAGTTTTTTTGTTGTTAATTATTTGTAATTTATTTTGGGCCGGAAATTATGTCTTTGGAAAGTATGTCGTGTCCGATATGACACCACTTTGGATTACTTTCTCCCGTTGGCTGATGGCATCTTTTTTATTGATTCCTATAGCATATTTTACTGAAAAGCCAAAATGGGATCCAATAAGAAAGCAATGGTTTTTATTATTTTTTATGGGTATATCCGGAATTGCCGGTTTCAACTTAGCTCTTTATTCAGCACTTCATTATACTTCGCCAACTAATGCATCATTGATTAGTGCATTAAACCCTGGATTGATAGTGTTAGTTTCTGTTTTCATGCTTCGAGAAAAAGTTTCGCTTATACAAGTATTAGGATTTATTTTTTCACTATTAGGAGTTTTCCTAGTCCTAACAAGAGGTCATTTAGACCAAATCTTTCAAACAGAGTACAATAGAGGGGATTTAATTATGATAATTTCTATTGTGGTATGGACAGTGTATTCAATATTAGGAAAAAGACTTAGAGATATACAACCAATCACAGCTACTGCAGTTTCAGCTTTATTTGGGACAATCATTATGGCTCCTTTTGCACTCTATGAAGGAATTAATATAGCTAATATTACCCCAATAGCTGTTACAGGAATTTTATACATGATAATTTTCCCATCAATAGGCTCCTTTATTCTTTGGAATATGGCAATCCAAGAGATTGGAGCCAGCAAGGCTGGTATATTTTTGAATTTTATTCCTATCTTTACTGCAATTATAAGTTGGATTCTCGGGGAAAAGGTTACAGCAGCACAAGTTTGTGGAGGAATTTTAGTATTTATAGGTGTATACTTAACAACTGGAATGCTGGAAGCAAGGTTATCAGAAAGGGCAAGAGCAAGAGAAATAAGGTTAGAAGAGAGATAGAAATCAAAGTTCTATCTCTAGTACCTATTATTAACTAATTTGACAATTAAGGAGCTATAATAATTTATCCGATGACTACCCGCTCTAATAGTCACATCTTCTTCAAAGTGTACGTTGCGAGCGGCTAGTCCCTGGATTCGTTCAACTAAGAATCAGGTGGAGTTTGAACCCCCATCTGATTCAAGTTTACACTTCATAAGAATTAATGAGAATCCGTTTCTTTATTATTGTAGCTATGACTGCTATAAACACAGTGAGATTACTGATATAGTTTAAATTGAACAACTAGAGCAACCAGAACAGCTAGCACAACTGGAACATGGAGAACTAACCTTAAGGGAGCCACTGTCAATATTAAAAACATAATCATCAAAAGAATAGCTGTCATCATTACTATTATTGAAAACAATTTTGTTATCGTAAAACTCTATACTTAAAGGAACAATATCCATTTTTTTTTCATCTAATAAGCTTTGCCTTAATTGGGGCTTATAAACTTTTATTTGTCCATTTTTATTAATTACTTTTATTTTATTTGTAGAGGTGGTTAATGATTCAATTTGACCGTCTATAGAAAACTTCACTGAATTGGAATCACCATGAATTCCAATGGGATTAACATCATAAGCCACTATATTACCTATTTTCGTCTCTATAGTTATTGGTTTATAAGGCTCAAAGGATTTAAGGCTGCCGTTAGGATAGAAAGATAAACCTATTCGAGCAGATACTTTACCAATAGGTGAAATTATATGAACGATATCCTTAGGCCAAAAGGTGATACTCTTTAAAGTCTTATCTTCATAGAAATGGACTCCAATAGTTTTTAGATTAAATTTTCCTATAGAAAGATTAAATTCAATATTTTCTGCTAAAGAGTACTCATCCTCTTCTGACCAATAACCGGTTATTTTGCCATTCAAATTGAATATACGTTTTATACTCTCATTTTCATAGAAGGTAATCAATTCTGCAGGCAAGGTACCTAGAGAAGTATTAACATAAGTCTTGTCCTGTAAAGCAATTCTCTTTAAATTGCCATTATCATAAAAAGAAAGAGAGCTGATAAGCTTACGTCTTTCACTGCTATCATCATACTGAGGTATAAAAATTCCATAGGGAGTCTGTAATTTATTTACACAGCTCAAGGTGCAATCCCTTATAGTATTATTTTTATAGTAATTTATAGAAGAGATTCCTTCTATAAAGCCATATTTTGTCTTTATTTTTTTCATATTAACGCCTCCTAAATTAATGTGATGCTTACGTGTCTAATATTTTTAGAACACTGTGTTAACTTCTTATTTGCACTGTCATGGCAGTGATGGTAAAACAATAGATAACAATTAAATCATAGATTTGATATATTTACTTAATAGATACATATAAAATAATAGTTTTAGATTCTTAGTTAATATATTAAATAAAATTATAAATCTATATTGATAAATTATCAATATTAATATAATTATTTTGACAATATGTCAATAAATTGCTTGATGAATTAATTGAATGTTTTGTTGTTTAAAATTATTAATAAAAAATATGAAAAAATTCATGTAAAAAAAGGATTTTTATAAAATATATAGAATAATATATTACGTAATGACATTTGTTGTTAAATTATACACTAATGTAAAAATTTAAAAAACGAATCAATTACCTTTAGGGATATTAACTATAGGTTTATTGATAAAAAGAAAAGGTTTTCAGAAATAAGGGGGAATTATTAATGAAAAAAGCAAAAAAACTGCTAGGTGTTGTAATGTCACTGTCACTAGTAGTTGGATTATTCATGGGATGTGGAGCTAGTTCTACACAAACTTCATCTCAAGAATCTTCTAAAAGTGATAAAAAACACAAATTTGGCTACACTTGTATGACAATGAATAATCCGTTTTTCCAAGTTCTTGAAAAATCAATAAGAACAGAGGTTGAAAAAAATGGTGATCAGTTAATCACTATGGATCCAGCTATGGATGTTTCAAAACAAATCGATCAAATAAACGATATGATTACACAAGGTGTTGATGCTGTATTCTTAAATCCTGTTGACTGGGAAGGAATAAGACCTGGTCTTGAAGCTTTGAAAAAAGCTAATATTCCAGTTATCAACTTTGATACAGAAGTTAAAGATATGGATTATGTAACAGCATATACTGGTTCTGATAATAAGAATGCTGGTAAAGTATGTGGTGAGGATCTTGTAAAAAGGTTTCCTAATGGCGGTAAAATAGTTATACTTGACTCTCCTACAATGAATTCTATTAATGATAGAATAGCTGGCTTTAAGGGTGCTATAGAAGGAAAAGGTTTCACTGTAGTTGCAGAACAAGATGCTAAAGGTGACCTACAGACTGCTATGAAGTTAACTGATGATATACTTCAAGCTCATTCTGACATAGTAGCAATAATGGGAGGAAATGATCCTACTGCTCTTGGTGCTCTTGCAGCATGTAAATCTGCTAAGCAAACAAAGGTTTTAATCTATGGTGTTGATGGTTCTCCAGATGCTAAGAAAGAAATTGCAAGTGGTGGACAATTTGTTGGAACAGGAGCACAATCTCCAAAACAAATTGGTGTTAAATCCGTAGAGCTTGGATACAAAATCCTTAAAAAAGAAAGTGTTGAAAAGAAAGTTCCAGTTGAGACTTTCCTAATTAATAAAGATAACGTTTCTAAATATGGAACAGATGGATGGCAATAATTTAATTTAAAATATTAATGTGAGCTTTATTCAGAATTGTACTGGATAAGGCTCATATTAATAAGATAAAAGATGGGAGAAGGTGAAGAACTTTGGACAATATTTTACTACAAATGAAAAATGTAAATAAGCAGTTTCCAGGAGTATATGTGCTTAAGGATGTTAATTTTGAACTTGAGAAAGGCGAGGTTCATGCACTGCTTGGTGAAAATGGTGCAGGAAAATCTACATTGATGAAAGTACTAGGTGGTATATATAGTATCGATAAAGGTGAAATCTATATTGATGGACAGAGAGTGGAGGTTAAATCTGTTAAGGATGCTCAAGACCTTGGAATTAGTATAATTCATCAGGAGCTTGTATTAGTTCCTTATATGACAGTAGCAGAAAATATTTATTTAGGTAGGGAATTGGTAGGTGCTTCTGGATTAGTTGATAAAAAAGCTATGATAAGAGAGGCACAGAAACTATTAGATTCCTTTGAATTGAAAATAAAGGCTAGCTCCCTTGTAGTTGGACTTACAGTTGCTCAGCAGCAAATGGTTGAAATAATTAAAGCTATATCCTTTAATGCTAAAATCCTTGTTATGGATGAACCAACGTCATCATTAACAGATAAGGAAGTTGAGTTTCTTTTTAGTACAATTGTAAGCTTAAAAAGAAAGGGAGTTGGAATTGTCTATATATCTCATAGAATGTCTGAGCTTTCTCAGATATCCGACAGAATAACCGTAATGCGGGATGGTGAATATATTGGAACGAAAGTTACCAAAAGTACGACTAAGGATGAACTGATTTCTATGATGGTTGGACGTGAACTTACTAATTATTACACAAGAACCTATAATGAGCCTGGGGAAACTATTCTGGAAGTAAAGAATTTAACAAGAGAAGGAATATTAAAGGATGTAAGTTTCAAAATAAAAAAGGGAGAGATCTTAGGGATGGCTGGCTTGATGGGCGCTGGACGATCCGAAGTTATGAGAGCTATTTTCGGTCTTGACCCAATTGATTCTGGAGAAATCTTTATTGAGGGCAAAAAGGTAGATATTAAAGATCCTAATGATGCTATGAGATATGGAATTGCTTTGGTGCCAGAAAACAGAAAAGAAGAAGGATTATTCCTTATTCAAAGTGTTAAATTTAATGCTACCTTAAAGGTTCTAGATAAATTTATGAAATTTATCAAAGTAGATAAAAAAGTAGAAAATGACATTGTTAATAAATATGTTAAAGAAATGTCTATTAAAACACCTTCCACAGAACAGTTAGTTGGAAATCTTAGTGGTGGAAATCAACAGAAGGTTGTTATTGCTAGATGGCTGGCAACTAATCCTAAGGTTTTAATTCTAGATGAACCTACAAGAGGTGTAGATGTTGCTGCTAAGGCAGAAATATATTTAATAATGAATGAACTAGTTAACTCAGGAGTATCAATTATTATGATATCCTCAGAATTGCCTGAGATAATTAATATGAGTGACAGAGTTTTAGTTATGTGTAATGGAAGCATTTCAGGAAACCTTGTTCGAGGAGAACTTACGCAGGAAAAAATCATGCATTATGCAACAGGAGGAATGTGATATGTCGCTACAAACAGAACAAAATACTAAATATATAAAAGAAAATAAGGAAGGAAACTTTTTTGTACAATTTTTAAGAGAAAATCTTGGAATTCTCATAGGATTCGTTGTTTTATGTATATTTTTATCATTAATATCGCCAGTGTTCCTTACACAAAAAAATATAATGAATGTACTTAGACAGGTTTCCACAAATCTATATTTAGCCTGTGCAATGACCATGGTAATTATCTTAGGCGGAATAGATCTTTCAGTAGGATCAATAATTGCGTTATCAGGGGTAGTAACTGGTGGATTAATTGCATTCCAAGGAACTTCTGTAATTGTTGCAGTAATTGCTGGTTTACTGGCAGGAGTAGCAGTAGGTGCCTTTAATGGAATAGCCATTGCAAAAACTACCATACCACCTTTTATAGTTACCTTAGCAACTATGAATATAGCTCGTGGTGCCGCTTATGTTTACACAGATGGAAAGCCAATACGTGTTATGTCTGATCAATTTAATTTTATTGGATCAGGTTATATAGCTAATTTCCTTCCTACTCCAGTTTTTTATTTAATTATTATATTAGCTATTTCAATGCTTATAATGAATAAAACAAAGTTAGGAAGACATATATATGCTGTAGGCGGAAATCGAGAAGCTGCTAGATTTTCTGGTATAAAAATATCCAAAGTACTTTTCTTCCCTTATGTTTTCAGTGGACTTATGGCAGCTATTGCAGGAATTGTACTAGCATCTCGTATGTTTTCTGGACAGCCAACTGCCGGTAACGGAGCAGAGATGGATGCTATTGCAGCAGTGGTACTTGGTGGTACAAGTATGAGCGGTGGATCTGGAAAAATGGGTGGAACTGTAATTGGAGGGTTAGTAATTGGAGTATTAAGTAACGGGCTTAACCTTATGAACGTTAACTCCTTCTGGCAGTTTATAGTAAAGGGTGTTGTAATTTTAATTGCTGTTTATGTAGATGCATTAAAAAAGAAAAAAGCAAAGTTCTAAGATAAAATATTTAATGCAGGAGGTACATTATGAAATTAGAAGAATATAAAAAACTGCAAAATATAGTTAGTAAATATTATGATAGAGCAAACATAGTAATTACAGAGGAAGAAAGAGCCAACATAGAAATTGCAGATTTTAGACTTAATGATATTTATAGAACAGGACTTCAATTAATAGTTTATGTGAACACAGAAAGAGTATGTTCTAAAGAGATGGTATTATTACCACATCAAACCTGTCCTGAACATAGACATCCAGCTGTGAATGGACAAGATGGAAAAGAAGAGACCTTTAGATGCAGATTTGGAAAAGTATTTTTATATGTTGAAGGAGAAACAACAAAAAATAGAAAAGCATTTCCACCATCCGGAGATGAAGAATACTACACTGTATTTCATGAAATAGAATTAAACCCTGGTGAGCAGTATACCATATATCCAAATACACTTCACTGGTTTACAGCAGGAGATGAGGGTGCTGTAGTTTCAGAGTTTTCAACAAAAAGTACAGACGAATGTGATATATTTACAGATAAAAGAATTAATCGTATTCCCCAAATAGAAAAGTAATAGTTAGAATATTATATATAATTAATAACGATAGATAATGAAATTGAGATTTAATCCAATTAACTGAGGTTAATAAAGGGACAATGCTTTGAAACATTACTAGCTTAGTATACTGATATTAAGCTAGTTTTATTTTTAACATTTATTTATAAAAAACATATTCCATTATCACAAAAACTCTGATAAAATTTAGTTACATTTTTATCAAAAAAATAAAAAATGATAGAAATTATTGCTGAATTTTAAAATTTATTTAATTTAATTTAAAATTACATATCTAAGGAAGGATGGGTATTTGTGAAACTAAAATCTAAGTTGCTAGTCTCGTTAATAGTTCTTATTATATTTCCACTTGTAATTGGTATAGGTATTACATACTATAATATTAGAAATAATATTAGTAGTATAGACGAAAAAAAAGCATATGACAATATTAATAATGTAAACAACTACATGAATTTTATAGTTAATAATCATACACAGGCTTACGGAGGATATACCCTTTGGAGCGATTTTTATGATGCAATAAATGAAAAGAATACTGAGTGGATTAGTGACAATGTTTTTAGTACTGTAAAAGAAGATACAAGCAGTGAAGCAGTTATAGTTATAAATAGCGATGGTAGTGTCTTATCAGAAATTAATTCCCCTTCTGAATGGAAAAGCATTAATTTTAAAAACTTTAGATTATTAAAAAAATTCACAAATAATGTTCCATGTGTTAGTGGACTTGAAATGACCTCAGATGGCTTGTATATTGTAAGTATAGCTAAAGTAGTAAAGAGTGATGATGTTAGTTTTAGCAATTATAATGGTTATGTTCTTTATTCAAGAAAGATCAAAAATTCTGCTAATGCTGATGACAAATTAAAGAAAGGCCTTATGGATCTAGGGAAAGATGTTACAGGAGTTGAAATTACCTTAAAGCTTGACAATGGCAGTGAAATATCTACTAGCAAGAATAACATGACTGTTAATTATAAATCCTCTGATTTTAAAGGTGATGAAATAAAATTATCAAAGAAAACTGAAGGAAATGTATTAGATATACAAACACAAAAGGTATTAACTGATGCATCAAATAAACCAATAGGAGTACTTTCAGTAGAAACTAAAAGCACTGCCGGTATTATTGCTTTAAATGAATTAGCGAAGAATTCAATAGTTTTAATACTAATATTAATATTTTCTGTAATAATAGTATCTCTTGTAATAATTTATACTGGTTTAAAACCATTAAATATTATGATAAATCAGTTTAATAGAATAGCAGAGGGGGATTTAACAGCAAATGACGAAGGAAATGTTTTGGAAGGATATTCTAAGAAAAAAGATGAAATAGGTGAATTTTCAAGAGCATTTCATATAATGAAGTCAAGTATTCGTAATATGATTTTGAATATTAATAAATCTGTAGCTATAGTTGCAGATACATCAAATGTTTTATCCGACATAGCTAAAAATACAAATAAAGTAGCAAATGAGACTACTATTACTATAGATAGTATGGCACAGGAAGTAAATAAACAATCAAATTATGCTACTTCAATCTTGGAAATGATGGAAAATACACAAGCTCATATTAATAAAGGAACCAATGAATTAGCTGTAGCAATTAAAAGCATCAGTAATGCTAGAAATATTGTAAATAATAGCAATCAATCTATGAAAGATGCTACTAATTATGTGCAAATAATGTCAGAAAGTCTCGATAAATCATCAGAATATATAACTAAGTTAAAAAATCATTCTAGCGAGATTGGAAGCATTGTCAATGCAATTAGAGGTATAACAGATCAAACAAATCTCTTGGCGTTGAACGCATCTATTGAGGCTGCTCGTGCAGGGGAATATGGTAAAGGTTTTGCTGTTGTTGCTGATGAAATTAAAAAATTATCTGAAGAATCAAGTAATGAAACGAAACGTATTGAGCAGCTAGTAGGCGATATTCAAAGTGAAACTAATTTAACTGTACAAACTATGGAGAATAATTTAAGTGCCTTTAATAAACAAGTTCAGCTCATAAAAAGCGGAGAAAGTGGATTATTTAATGCAGTTGAAAATATCAACAAAACTGAGGAAAATTCAAGACAGCTTGAAAATATTTTAAATGTTATTAAAAATCATATAGCGGATACTTTTGTAAATATTAAAAAAATTACTGATTCCATAAATGATTCTGCCAAGGATTCAGAACAGTTATCAGCTGCATCAGAGGAGCAGCTTTCCATAATTAATGAATTAGCAAAAAGTGCAGAGGATTTATCCGGGCTTGCAGAAAATTTAGAGGACGAGATAAATAAATTTAAAATTTAAAATTTAAAATTTATTCCAGGTGAGGCGATTATAAATCCATAATAGCTTTACCTGGAATTATTTTGTTAAATTTCTTCAAGCTCAGTTCCGTCCAATTTAACTCCAACTAGAATTCAGAATTTTAATTCTATATATTATGTTTATAAAAATACTATTAAGAATAAGTTATTAATTACGATAATTAATAGTATATTGTCTGATTAAGTAAAAAGTTAGACAGTGAACAATTGTGGAGTTCCACAAACTATTAAAAATACATTTTAAAGGAGTCACATATGATAAAATTATTTAAAAATTTAAAAATCTCAATTAAATTAGTTTCAATAGTTATTTTTCTAGCTATATTTATAGCTATTGTAGGATTTATAGGGATGAACGATATGAATAAAATAAACTCTAATGCAAAGATTCTTTATGACTATAATTTGAAATCTACCCAGGAAATAAATGCTTTAAGACAAAACTATTCAGACATTAGAGCAGCTATAATTAAGATGGCTTATAAGGAAAGAAAAGAACCTGGTGAAAATGAAGAAATTACAGTAGAAATGGATACTTTAACTAAAGAAAATAGAGAACTATTTGCAAAGGTAAAAGCTACTAATGAAATGATGAGAGTTTATAAAAGCAAAGAAGAAGTGGAAGAGGATAAGAAGATTTTAGATAAAATTGATAACGCATCTAAGGAGTATTTAGCTGCTGGGAAAAAAGTGGTTGAGTTTGGAGCATCAGGAGATTACCAATCTGCAATAAGTCAAATTTCTGGAGCCTCAAAGGCAAGAGCAGCCTTATTCGAAGGACTAGATGAGCTCACTGCTAGAGGTATTAAAGAAGCAGAGTCAATATACGTATCAAATAATACAACATATAATAATTCTAAATTTATGATATTGGCCATTACAATATTAGGATCTACTTGTGCACTTATATTGGGATTATTAGTTGCCCTATCAATTTCAAAGGAGTTAAAGAAAGTTGTTAGATTTGCTGGAGAATTAGGCAATGGAAATTTAACTAAGGATATAGATATTGATTCAAAGGATGAATTAGGGGATATTGCTATAGCATTAAACAGAGCAAAAGAAAATATGAAACTTCTTATATCGGAAATAATTAATGGTGCTAGTGATGTCAGTGCTATTAGTGAAGAACTATCAGCTACATCTGAAGAAGTTTCTTCAAAAATGGATATAGCAAATGACGCTACTAAACAAATTACTGAGGGGATTAAGGATTTAAGTGCCACAACTGAAGAAGTTAGTGCATCAACTGAAGAAATAGGAAACACAACCACTGACCTAACTAATAAAGCAAATAATAGTTTTAAATCTGCCATTGAAATTAAGAAAAGAGCTGCTGACATTAAAGCGAAAGCTATTAAAAATATAGAGCAAGGAAATACAGTATATGAAAAGACTCGCAGTAATATATTAAAAGCTATAGAAGATGGTAAAGTAGTTAAAGATGTTACTATTATGGCAGACTCTATTGGGTCTATAGCTGAACAAACAAACTTACTTGCACTAAATGCTGCTATTGAAGCTGCTAGAGCTGGTGAAATGGGAAAAGGCTTCGCAGTAGTAGCAGATGAGGTGAGAAGTCTTGCTGAACAAGCTTCTGAAGCAGTAGCAAATATTCAGAGTATGGTAAATAAGGTTGAGGAGGCATTTAGTAATTTATCCAACAGTGGTGAGGAGGTTTTAGAATACCTTGAAACAGGGGTAAAGCCAAGTTATCAATTACTTATGTCTACAGGTATTCAATATGAGCAAGATGCAGAGTTTGTAAATAATATGGCAAGTGACATAGCTGCTTCATCAAAGCAAATGAAAGAGGTTATAGATCAAGTAGCTAGTGCAATAGAAAACCTATCTGCAACTACTGTTCAGTCATCTAGTAGTTCTGAGAATATATTGAGTAGTATAAATGAAATAACCTATGCAATTACAGAGGTGGCAAAAGCATCTCAAACTCAAGCTAAAACTTCTCAGAAGCTAACAAATGTAACTAATAAATTTATTGTCTAAAAAATCATTTAAGAAGGTATCTAGATTTGAAATTTATACAAATCTAGATACCTTCTTCACTTTTTTAAACTATTATATTTTATAGATGTCCCACTTAGTACGTCCTCAAAATGATATTGTTTATCAAATCATTTTCAACAACATGGTTCATTTTTGAAATCAACGAGTTTATATATGTTAAATCATTACCAAGATTTTTTAAAGGGGTTATGATGTCAATATTTTGAAGATTGTTTTTAATATCATAGGATAATATGGCTTCTCCAATATCGCTTATAGTTATATGAATTGAGTTTTTCACAGATCCCTTTTGTTTGCAAATTAATTGCTTTTTATAGAGATTACTAACAATTAAATTTGCAGTTGACTTTGACCAAAAGCCTATTTTACTAAGTTCTGAAGAGGTTATGTTGGGAAAAGCCTTTATAATATTTAGTGCTCTTAATTGAGGGTATGTTAAGTTACAATCAATAAGTATATTTGAATGTTTAGCCTGAATTGTAAGTACAAAGATCCTGATTAGATTATAAATAAACACAAGCTTTTTCGTATAATCCTTTTCGTCCCGTGAAAAGTCACTAAAATCAAATTTAAGCTCTAGCTCATTTAATCTTTCTATGTATTCAAGTATGTACTTGTTATCTTCTGTTATAATGGCAAACTTAAAAGTATTAAGTAACAGTTCTAATTCTTTATAAGTAAACTTGTTTAACAATTTTAAGAGAGCTATATTTGAGTCTTTTTTTATCTTTGTTTCTAAAACTTTTTCTTCTCCCACTGGGGTTAACCTAAGAGTATGAGTTTTTTTATTTGAGGTTTCCTCTCTATATATTAATTTTTTTTGAAATAGTATCTTTATAATATCCGAAACTGTGGGTGGAGTCCAACAGCCAATTTTTGCAATTCTATCTTGAGATATACCGGGAAAACATCCAAGTATCCAAAGAACTCTGAGTTGAGGCAGTGTTATATTGTGCTTTTCAACTTCAGAATTGTACGTATATTCAATTTTTAAAAATAGATATCTTGATAGATTATAAAAAGAATGGAGCTGAAAAGCAATATCATTTCGTTTCATATTTTACCTCTTGTAATATAATTTTTAGTCGATAATATTATATCATATTTATAGAATAATAAAATATTTTAGGGGAAACATTAATTGTGGAGTAAACAAAATAGAAACAATAAAAGTTAACAAGTAGGAGGGAGTACTATGCAATTAGCTGCTCATGAAGTACATGATTTACATGAATTAACTATGAGTTGTGTAAACTCAATAACTAATATGGCTATGTTTATAAATGCAACTAAAGATCAAGAATTAAAGTCTATGATACAAGGGCATTTTCCAGCACACATTCAAGATTATAATATGAAAGTTGAGTTTTTAAGTAAGGTAAATGGCTCTACACAAAAATTGAATGTGCCACAGTTAAACAAAAGCTTGCAGGATTATACTAAGTCACCTACTAGTAATTTTCCAGCAATTACTCCAAGAACCGATGTACAGCAGATGAATGATAGAGAAATCGCAACTGCATATCTTTTGACTCTAAAGAGAGCAGGAAGGGAATATGCTTGGTCTGCTATGGAAGCAAGTAATCCAAATATAAGAGAATTTTTAAAGGATGCATTTACTATGAGTTGCAACCATGCCTATGATGTTTGGCAATACATGGTTAGAAAAGGATATTATCCACTAGAACCAGCACCTCAGAGCACAATAAATACTATATCCTCCATATATGGTGAAGTTGCTGAGCATGCTTTGGTTTAGTAGTTTATGTTTTTATATTATTGATATATAGATAAAAACCACAGAAAGTTGACTTATCCTCCGAATAAGTCAACTTTCTGTGGTAGTTAAAATTCCATCTAGAAACCTATAATTAAGCTCCTTCACTGAGAAACTTATACTGTGACATATATAGATTATAGTAAATTTCTCTTAAGTTCATGAGCTCTTTATGAGTTCCGATTTCAACTATTTTACCATGATTAACTACCATTATTTTATTACAATCTCTAATGGTTGAAAGTCTGTGAGCTATAACAAAGGAGGTTCTTCCTTGGAGCAACTTTTCAATACCCCTTTGAACCAGCTTTTCTGTTTGTGTGTCAATGTTTGAGGTGGCTTCATCAAGTATTAATATTCTTGGGTCTGCCAAGAGTGCTCTTGCAAAGGATATAAGCTGCCTCTGACCAACGGATAGTCTAGAACCTCTTTCCTTTACTTCTGTATCATAGCCATTTTCAAGGTTCATTATAAAATCATGGGCATTAACAGCTTTAGCAGCGGCAATAACCTCTTCATCTGAAGCATCAAGGTTACCGTATCTTATATTTTCCCTAATAGTAGTGGAGAAAAGGAAAGTATCCTGAAGCATTATTCCCATTTGACTTCGTAAAGATTCAAGCTCTACATTTTTAACATTCATTCCATCTATCAGAACCTCACCAGCTTCAGTATCATAGAAACGGCTTATAAGATTAACAATAGTAGTTTTTCCTGAACCAGTGGCACCAACTAAGGCTACAGTTTCGCCAGTATTAACTTTAAAGCTTACATTATCTAGAACCGCTGCACCATCTTCATAACCGAAGGTAACATTCCTAAATTCTACTTGTCCTTTAATTTCAGGCATTTTAGCTGCATTATTTGTATCTTCAATATCTGGTGTTACGTCCATTATCTCAAATATTCTTTCAGCAGCAGCAAAGTTCATTATAAGAGTATTGTAGAAATTACTTATTTCAAGAATTGGTCTCCAAAACATACCTATATACATGCTAAAGGCTATAATGGTACCCATACTTACACTATTAGTGCCTATCAATTTAGCACTATACCAATAAAGCACCACCATGCCCAATCCCCAAGCTGTATCCACTAGAGGCCAAAATAGGTCGTTAAGTCTTACTGCACTTAGGAATGCATCCATCATATCTTTAACTAGTCCAAAGAAAGTATTAGAAGTCTTGTCTTCTCTAGCAAAGGACTGAACTACCTTTATACCAGAAAAATCCTCATGGGTATAGGCATTGAAGGTGGAACGCTTTCTTCTAAAGTCTTGCCATCTTCTTCTTGAAAATATTTGAATGGAGAACATACTAATAGTAAGAAGAGGAAGTAATGCTATAGAAGCTATAGCTAATTTTGGATTTAAGTAAAACATCATAATTCCAACGCAAATAATAGTTAAAAGCTGAGGGATAAAGTTGGTTACACTATTATTAAATAAGTCCTGAAGGGAGTTTACATCTCCCATAACTCTAGCTAGTATTTTACCTACAGGTCTGTTATCAAAGAAAGAAAATGACAGTTTTTGAATATGAGTGTAAAGCTCATGTCTTATTTTTAAAAGTATATCATTGGTAACAGAAGCCATTTTTATTGTCCGTATTCTTGAGGCAATCATGGCAATAAAATTTAATATAAGCATAAATAAACCAATTATTAAAAGTCCTTTCAAATCATGATTTTTTACATTTTTATCTATGGCTACTTTTAGAAGATAGGGATTTATAAGGTTAACTATCATTACAAATATTAAAAGTAGTAATACTGAAAAAACCTTTAATTTATAGAATCGTAGGTACTTAAAGAGCCTTTTACTTACTTCTAAGTTAGACAGTTTCCTTAAATCTTCATCCTGTTTAACTGTATTTCTTGCCATTATACCACCTCCTTATTTGAAGTTAGAGCATCAAAATTTTTAAATTGTTCTCTGTATATTTCGTAGTACTTACCTTTACTTTCGAGAAGTTCTTCATGAGTTCCACTCTCCGCAACACGTCCATTTTCGATATAAACAATTTGATCAGCATTTTTAACTGCGGAAATTCTGTGGGCAATTATAAAGGTTGTAGCGTTTTTATGTCTGTCATTTAAATTTTTAAGGAGTTTATATTCAGTTTCCATATCCAGAGCAGAGGTAGCATCATCGAGAATAAGAATACTAGATTCCCTTATCAGTGCTCTAGCAATGGAAAGTCTTTGTTTTTGACCACCTGAAAGACCAATACCTCTTTCACCAATTACTGTATTATATTTACCATCCAATGCCTCAATAAATTCATCTGCACAAGATAATTTGCAGGCTTCCTTTATTTCCTCCAAAGAGGAAGCTTCTTTACCGAAATAGATATTTTCCTCTATGCTAGCTGAGAATAGAAAAGTATCCTGAGAAACTACAGCTATTTTACTTCTTAAATCTTTAAGATCTATGTCCTTAACATTATGGCCATCAACAAGGACCGATCCATCAGTTGCTTCATAGTAACGTCCAATAAGATTTATAATGGAAGATTTTCCAGAACCGGTAGTTCCCATCAGTGCAACTGTACTTCCAGCCTTTATTTTCATATTTATATTTTTTAATACATATTCATCCTTATATTTAAAGGATACATTCTTAAATTCGATATCTCCTTTTATTTCTGGAAGACTTATAGGAGTTTCATTATTTTTAATTTCAGGCTCAATATCCATGATATTCATTATTTTTTCAGCAGAAGCATTTGCCTGTGCTATTATATTGGTGAGCCAACCGAGCATTCTCATAGGCCAAACTAACATCCATATATATCCACTAAAGGCTACTAAAGTACCAATGGACATGGTGTCTCCCATTACAAATACTCCTCCTAGTACAACTAATAATAATATAGACACATTAGTCAAAAATTCAATAGGAGGAAAATATGTTGCCATAATTTTATTTTGCTCCATACTTAGATTATAGTTTTCCTGATTTAGTCTTAAGAATTTCATTATTTCATATTTTTCTCTTGCAAAGGCTTTCACCAATCTGACTCCAGATATATTCTCTTGAGCAGCTGTATTTAATATTACTCCTTGGTCGCTTAACTTACTATAGGATTCGCCTATTTTCTTCTCGAACTTAAGAGCAAGAATAGCTATAGGTGGCATAGCAACGAGACATATAAGGGTAAGTCGCCAGTCTAAAAACAACAGTATAAGGGAAGCAGTTATAAAATAAATCATATTTTCAATAAACAACCTTACTCCGAAGGATATAGATTTCCAAACATTATCAACATCTTCACCTATTCTTGACATAAGTTCACCTGTATTCATGTTGTCAAAATAACCAAAGGGCAGACTTTGAATATGATCAAATAAATCTTTTTTTATATCTATACTAATCTTTGCTGATAATACATCGAATAGATATTCTTTAGCATAACCAAGTATAGCTCTGCTAATAGTAATACCTATAAATCCCCATAGTATAGGCCACAGCAATTGTTGATTTCCTCCTATGAAAACTTTATCTGTTATTGCTTTCTGTAGATAGGGATTGAACATATCTAGTAGTATAGCTAGAGTCATTGCTATTGAAGGAATTATTACTAGGGCTTTATAGTTACAAACATATTTAAAAATTCTTTTCATAAATAGGGCCTCCTTTCTTAAAATAAATCATTTTTCACAATGAAAAAATCATGGATGTACCATGATTTTAGAATCATAATTTAATAAGAAAAATTATATATATAAGTTTGCTGATTTATTTCAATTTAAGAGTACAGGTTTTTATAATTATTGTCAATAAGTTTCATTTTGGTAACTTAAGCCTTAGAAATAGATAAAAAAATTGTTTGACAATAAATGAATGATCATTTATTATATAATTCAATAGAGGTGTGTAAATGAGAAAAAAAGATGATCAAAAACAAAAAAATATAAAAGAGGCAGTAATTAAGTTAACCTTAGAAGAAGGCTTTCATGGTACATCTATCTCTAAGATAGCTAAGGTAGCAGGAGTTTCTCCAGCTACAGTCTATGTTTATTATGAGAATAAAGAACTTATGTTTCAGGAAATTTATCTAGAATATTCTGAAGAAATCTTTGATAAGCTACTCAGTAAAGTTCGTAAAGATATGGATGGAAAAGAACTTATGGAGGTGCTTGCTCGAAGTTATTATAACTATATACAGGAGAACGAAGAGATATTTCGGTTTGTAGATCAGTTTTCTAGTTGTCCTGCTTTAGCAAATAGTTGTGGAGAAAAGAAAGGTATTAAATATTTAAATAGATTATTAGATGAACAGAAAAAGAATAAGATTATAAAAGATATTCATAACTACAACCTAAATGCCATGATCTTTTCACCAATAAAAGCTATAGCTATTAATCACTGTATAAGAGAAGAGGATAAATTAAAATTGCTTAAAGAAATAATAATTATCATACAGTCTGCATTGCTTTTATGATACATCAGAAAGAGAAACTTAAACTAGGTAAGGTTGCTTCACTATAGAGCGTTGGAGTGGGCAGTTATCGGATTAAAGCGAGATTAATTTTGTGCAAAAGTAAAACAGAAGAATCTCGCTATAACTTAAGGTATATTTAAACGAACATTCATTTAAATTATAGAGTAAAGAGAGGATATATTTATGATGAATATTGAAAATAAAAATAGAGAAGGAATGATAATTCCAGTTTCAGCAGTTGCTTTATTGCCTAATATGGAGTACACTCTTAAACTTAGCCATTTTACGGAAGAAGAAATGAGATATTTATCTAAAGAAGATGGTGTAAGTATTGCATTACCATTAAAGAAGAACTTTAATCAAAATGCATTAAAGGAAGAGGATTTCTACAGAATAGGACTTTTATTTGAAGTAAATCATATACAAAAAATAGACACAGGATATGAAATTAAGATAAAGATTATAGAAAGAGTTCAAGTTATAGAAATTACATTTGAAAATGGATTTATTCGTGGTGAATATGAAGTAGCTTCAGACATTATTGATTTATCTGAAGAAAGTATAGAAGAAATGCTTGAACATATAAAAACAATTTCCTATGAGATTAGTGAAAATTTCACAGGAGGAAAGAATTTTATTAAAACAATTGATGATATAAAGGACCTAAATAAATTAATGGGGTATCTTGCTCAATTTATGCCTCTTTCCAGTGATAAAAAGTATGAATTAATTAATATTCAATCACTAAAGGAAAGAAGCTTAAGATTTATGGACTATCTATTAAAACAAAGGGAAGTTCTTAAGTTTCAGTTTGAGGTAGCAGAAAAGATTTCAGAAAAAGCTAATAAAAATTATAGACAATCTGTATTAAGAGAGCAATTAAAGGCAATTCAAGAAGAGTTAAATGAAGGCAAGGAAAATAACTCAAAGAAAGAGAAAGACTATGCACAGAAGATTGAGGAAGCTCAGATGCCAGAAGAGGTTAAGAGTATTGCCTTAGAGGAATTAAATAAATTAGAAAATCAAAATCCTAATAGTTCTGATTATAATGTAATACGTAATTATCTGGATCTATTAGTACAACTTCCTTGGAAGACAGGAGAAACAAAGGATATTGATTTAGAACAAGCAAGAGCTATTTTAGAGGCCGAGCATTATGGCTTAGAAAAAGTGAAGGAGAGAATATTGCAGCACTTAGCTGTTATGAAACTTAAAAGGGATAAGAAAGGATCTATCTTACTGCTAGTTGGACCTCCAGGAACAGGTAAGACAAGTCTTGGAAAGAGTATAGCGGAAGCTCTTCATAGAAAATATGTTCGCTTGAGTTTAGGTGGTGTAAGGGACGAAGCAGAAATTAGAGGTCATCGTAAAACTTATGTAGGAGCTATGCCAGGTAGGATTATTCAAAGCATTAAGAAGGCTGGAGAAAAAAATCCAGTGATGATTCTGGATGAAGTAGATAAGCTTATGAGTGGTCATAATGGTGATCCCGCTAGTGCACTCTTAGAAGTTCTTGATCCAGAACAAAATGATACCTTTACAGATCATTATTTAAATGTTCCTTACGATTTATCAGAGGTATTCTTTATTGCTACAGCTAATTCTCTTCATAGTATACCTGGTCCACTTTTAGATAGAATGGAAGTTATCCAAATATCCAGTTATACAACTAATGAGAAATTCCATATTGCAAAGAACCATTTAGTACCTTCTGTTATAGAAGAGCATGGATTAGTAAGAGAACAGCTAGAGATTGAGGATGAAGCCTTAAAAAAAATAATCAGTGAATATACCTTAGAAGCTGGTGTCAGAGGATTGAAAAAACAATTAGCTGCAATTACAAGAGTAGCTACAGAGAAAATTGTATCTAATAAGGTAAACATACCTTTTAGAGTTACAGAGGATAAATTGACAGATTTACTAGGCAAACAAGTTTCAAGGCATGACAAAGCTCAAAAGGACAATCCACCAGGAGTTGTAACCGGACTAGCATGGACTTCCGTTGGAGGAGAAATACTGTTCATCGAGGCTGCAGATATGTTAGGAAATGGACAAGTGATTTTAACTGGTAAGCTGGGAGATGTAATGAAGGAATCCGCTAGAATTTCTCTAAGTCTATTGAAGTCAAGATTGCCAGTTAATAGCTTTAATTTTAAGGAAAGAGATATCCATATTCACGTACCTTCTGGTTCTGTTCCAAAGGACGGTCCTTCTGCAGGTATTGCTCTAACTACAGCACTTGCGTCGCTTGCAACAGGAATCAAAGTGGATTCAAAGATTGCAATGACTGGAGAAATAACTTTAAGAGGAGCTGTACTTGCAATTGGTGGCTTGAAGGAAAAATTATTAGCTGCGGAAAGAGCTGGGATAAAGAAAGTACTAATTCCAAAGGACAATGTAGTAGATTTAAAGGATGTACCTGAAGAAGTAAAAAGTCAGTTGGATATTATACCTGTTGAAACTATTGAGGAAGTTCTAAAGGAAACTTTAGGAATATCACTTCCTAGATTAGAACAGGTAGTAAGCTTAAAAGATAGTTCTGAAATACTTGAAGGTATTTTAGTATAATAGAAAAAGAGTCTGTATCTTAAGTTGATGCAGACTCTTTTTGTTGTTTCAACATAATTTATCACTATAAAATACTAAAAAAATATATATATTTATTTTTAAGAAATAAATTCTAATTAATGAAGATTTTTTATTGACAATAAGAAAAATATAATTTATACTATTGATATTGAGAATCATTATCAATTAAGGAGTGATAGTATGAAAAACATAGTTATAATTTATTGGAGCGGAACAGGTAATACAGAAGCAATGGCAAATGGAATTGCAGAAGGTGTTAAGTTAGAGAATGTACATATTAAATCACTTAATGTAGGTGATGCATCTGTTGAAGATATTATAAATGCAGATGTTGTAGCACTTGGTTGCCCATCTATGGGAGCAGAAGAATTAGAAGAATCAGAAATGGAACCTTTTGTAGATTCAATCTCACAGGCTATAAATAATAAAAATGTTGCTCTATTTGGATCCTATGGATGGGGTGATGGAGAATGGATGAGGAATTGGGAAGACAGAATGAAGAATTGTGGCGCGAAGCTTGTGCAAAATGGCTTGATAATTAATAATGAGCCTGATGATGAAGGATTGGAATTGTGCAGAAAATTAGGAGAAAAATTATCTAAAGCTTAATGTAACTAATTAAAAGTAATGGAGGATGAATTTATGAACATAAATCAATTAGATAACTTTGTAAATATTATAAATAATTACGATAACATGGAATACTTATTTTCTACCATAGCCCGTAGTGCAGGGCCTACTATAGCAAAGGAAAAGGCATCCTCCTTAATTACTTTTAGTAATAATAATAGGAATTTACAGAGCATCTGGGAACAATTTAAAAGCATAGTGGAGGAAAAGCTAGATGTTAACTATTTTGAATTAAAAAAGGATAAAACTAGCACTATAGTATTATTTTATAATGAAAAAAAATTAGATAGTATATTAAAGGAAGAAAAAATATTCAGTTTTTAAAAAGGTTTGGATACGAAAATGATATGAAATTAGAAGATGCATTAATTCTTTTAAGCAAGCGCTTTGAAAATTTATGTCCTCATGAAATAGGAATTTTCCTTGGATATCCTGTAGATGATGTAGCTTTTTTTATTGATTGTCCAAATGAGAAATGCAAAATGGTAGGATATTGGAAGGTCTATCATGATATTGAAGAAGCAAAAAACATATTCAAAAAGTATGATGATATAAAAAATAATATTATTAGTCTAATTATAAAAGGAATTAAGCCAACAGAAATATTAAAATACAAGTTAGTTTCTTAATGTATGATTTCACAGATGAACTAACCAGCAAAAAAGTCAGTATCTTATAGATGTGAGCCTTTTGTAAATGGATAACTTTAAAATTTATATAAGAAAGATAAAATTATAAAAATATAAGAGGAATCTAACAAATATAAATAGCAAAAAGAATAAAGGAAGGATGTGAAACTTTTAAAGTAACACATCCTTCCTTTATTCCTAAAATGATAGATATGGATAAGTTATGAATTACAATACATTTTTGTTGAAAAACAATAAAAATGTATTGTAAAATAAGAAAATTATTATATCATGTATAAAAGGAGAGGATGTTTAATATCAGATAAAAAGATACATAATTTTATAATAAGAAAGGGGTTTAGAATGGAAAGATATTTTATAAAAAAAGAAAAAATAAATCATATAGACAATAGTATAAGTGGATATGAGAAGGCTATAACCATGAGCAGTTCTCTAATCCTTGCATTATGTATAGATAGGTTTTTCATAGACAAATACTGGGGTATATCCGTACCTATTTTTACTTTAGTAGCTCTTGCTTTCTTCCTGTGGTCAGTAAAGAGTATAGGAAAAGAAGAAAGTAGTGTATTGAATTTTAAAGAAAACAATGTTCTCAAACTGACTATTTTAACATCTATGATCCTTATTGCAATTACCTTTGTATTGTTTTCAAATAGAGTGTTAGCTTTTTTTAACACAATTTTCATAATAGGTACCTTTACTGCCTATGCGATCATAAAGACCAATAGAGATGTTTTAGAAGATGCTTGTATTTTAAAAAAGGTAATAGAAAGATTAATACCAAGAGTTTTTGCAAATTTCCTCAAACCTTTTATGTTTTTGAATGAATTAATTAAGAAGATGAGTAAAATAGAAGTTAATTCGGAGGTAGGCAAAGTACTGAAAGGCATAGTATTAGCGCTGCCTATATTAGTAGTAATTTTAATACTTTTAAGTTCTGCAGACATGATTTTTAATTATTATTTAAGTATGGTGTTCACAATATTCGATAATTTTCAGTTGTTTGATTTAATTCCTCATTTAATAGTTATTACTTTATTTTTCCTTTATATCTTTGGATTCATATGGAGCTTTAAGTATGAAGGGATTTATGAAGTTTCAAAAACTAAACAACTATTTAACTTCGAAGCCTTAACAGTGATGCCTGTACTATTAATGCTTAATGTGGTTTATTTGATATTTACTGTAATTCAATTTTCTTATCTATATGGAGGAGGTAGTGCAGTACTTCCTTTAAGTTTCACTTATGCAGAATATGCTCGCAGGGGATTTTTTGAACTAGTTACAGTTACTGTGATTAATTTTACTATAATCTTATGTACTATAAAATTTATGAAAAGAGAAAATGTAAAACTAGAAAAGTATAATAATATTTTTTTAAGTCTTCTTATAATATTCAATTTCAATATGCTTTTTTCTGCTCACTATAAAATGTCACTTTATGAAAATACTTATGGGTATACTTATTTAAGAGTATTCGTCCATATTTTTATGCTTCTGCTTTTTATACTATTTACAATAGCTCTTTTAGGAATATGGGTAAAAAAGATACCTATAGCAAAGCTTTGTATAATATCTTCTATAGCAATGTATGTAGTGTTAAATTATATAAATGTGGATGTATTTATAGTAAAAAAGAATATAGAGTTGTATAATAGGACACAGAATTTAGATGCGAATTACTTAGGTCATCTATCCTATGATACTCTGCCCTATTTAATTCAATTTACTTTGAATGATAACTCAGAAATAGGTAAGGAATTAAAAAGAAAGCTTGAAGATAGAACAGAAACAGTTTTAGATAAACAATACAACTGGTATGAATTTAATTATTCCAGATATAAGGGCAAAAAGATACTAGAAAAACTAGAATAATTGATTTAAATCGAAGTCTAAATTCAGAAAAAGTGTTATAATGCGAGTATAATTTAGTATGATGCAATTTATACCATACTTAATTATATTAATGATCAGGAGGGAAAAATGGGTAATTTTTATTTGGCTAATGCTAGTTCTATTAATTTAAATTTTCTAATTTATATTGAAAATTTATATGAAAATTATAATTACTCTACTGAAACTAAGAATATATTTCCGTGGCTGCCCTTGAATAGAGAGGCTTTACTAAATGAAGGTGAACTAAGAATTAAGGCTAAAGGGTTATGGTCAACAATTTTTAATTCGAATGATTTATATGAAAATGATATAGATTACTGGATAAACAATAAGTTCTCTTTCAGCTATTTATTCAAAGCTGATTCAGTTGGAATTGAAGCATATGAAATAGTAAAAAAGTCCTTTGAATCATGGTACTGGGGAATTGGGTACAGGTTATGTACTGCTATATTTTCAGATCCTCTTGTAGAGGATTACCATGATAAATTAGTAGCAATGGCTAAAAATAAAAAATTGCTATTAAAGGACGTAAAGTTTTACTTACAGGTGATTTACGATATTCCTCCTAGGGAATGGCAATTAAAAAATGAAAATATGATTGTTATATCACCTCAAACTCAGCTGCCTACAGTAGAAGAACTATTTGGCATGTGTTCGGTTAGCTAATACTTATATAGTTAAAATCTAAATTATAAATATACTGCCGGAGGTGAAAAAAATGAATCCTATAAACTTTAATCAGTATTTGAGAAAGATTGAATTACGTAAGGAAAAGATAGATTCTTTTTCTAGATATCCATATTGCTTACCAGCGGTAAAAAATCTATCTACTCTGGAATTTCATCCTAAAGTAACATATATTGTAGGTGAAAATGGCACTGGTAAATCCACCATACTTGAAGCAATTGCAATTGCATATGGCTTTAATCCTGAAGGTGGGAGTAAGAACTTTAACTTTTCAACAAATAATACTCATTCAGAGTTATGGGAAAGATTAAAACTAGTTAAAGGAGTAAAAAAACCGGAGGATGGTTTTTTCTTGAGGGCAGAAAGTTTCTATAATGTAGCTACAAATATTGATGAAATAGATGCGGTACGGTCATACGGGGGAATTTCACTGCATTCACAATCTCATGGTGAATCCTTTTTATCTCTTATTATGAATAGATTTAAAGGAAATGGATTATACATATTAGACGAACCAGAAGCAGCCCTGTCACCTTATAGACAAATGACTTTGATTTCAAGGATTCATGATTTGGTTAAAAATAATTCTCAGTTTATTATAGCTACTCATTCTCCAATAGTGATGGCTTATCCAGATTCAATACTTTATGAGTTAACCGATGATTTTAAAGCAGTGAACTACCAAGATACTGAACATTATAAAATCATGAAATCTTTTGTTGGAAATCCTAAAAAAATTATGGATATACTTATAGCTGAGTAGTAGAATATTAAATAATAAATATTGATTGTAATTTTATATATAAAAGAGAGGAAAAATGTTATGAAGATAGGAACTATAGGAACAGGCATAATTGTAGAAGAATTTTTAAATGGAGTAAAGGAAGCGGAAAATGTTGAGTGTATAGCTGTGTATTCAAGGAAAGAAGATACAGCCCGAGCTTTAGCAGATAAGTATAATGTAAAAAAAATATATACAGATTGTAATGATTTATTTAAAGATGAAGATGTAAACTTTATTTACATAGCATCACCAAACAGTATGCATTATGAGTATGCTCTAAAAGCATTACAAAACGGAAAGAATGTTATTTGCGAAAAGCCATTTACATCAACTGTTGAAGAAGCAAAAGCATTAATTACTCTAGCGAAAGAAAAGAGTTTGTTTTTGTTTGAAGCAATCACAACAATACATTTACCAAACTATAATAAAATTAAAGAAAAAATTGAATTGCTAGGTAAATTAAAATTAGTTCAATGCAATTTTTCTCAATACTCAAGTAGATATGATAAATTTTTAGCAGGAGAAATAACAAATGTATTCAATCCAGAATTTTCAGGCGGCGCTCTTCAAGACATAAATATTTACAATTTACACTTTGTAACTGGATTATTTGGAAAAGGCGAGGTAGTAAATTACACTGCTAATATTGCTGAAAATGGCATTGATACATCAGGAATTGTTACTTTAAAATATGAGGATTTTGTATGTCAGTGTGCAGGGGCTAAGGATTCTAATAGTCCTAGTTTTGCTATTATTCAAGGAACAAAGGGATACATAAAATTAAATGGGAGTATAAATCAATGTTCATCCTTCGAGATTGAGGTTGGTGGCAGACTTGAAACTTATAACGAACAGCAATTTTCAAATAGGATGGTTTATGAGATAATAGATTTTAATGATATATACCATAGTGGTGATTTGAAAAAGTGTCATCAGCTGTTAGAACATTCTCTGAGGGTTGTAGAAACAGTAGTAACGGCAAGAAAAGAAGCGGGAATTGTATTTCCAGCGGATAAGAAACAGTTAAATTATTTTTTCAATTAATATATTTATCCGGTAGCTACCATATTTTAAGATTTCATCTAAGAACTCCATAAGTTCTTTTTCACTCTATTAAAATTTAAGTTAAGTAGTAAGGACACAGAAATTAGGGTTGACCTTACTATTTAATTTTATATTGCTATAATTCTAAATCCTATTGTCTTAGTAAATTCAATATGTTGCCTCCTAGTACTAGTTCAGATACTCTTTTATCTGGGCTGATCTTTTCAATCATTTTTCTAAATATTAGAGGGTTGCCATAAGGGGCATCTGAACTGAATAATGTACGTTCAGGTAATTCTTTAATTGCTATGGTAGGTGCTAAAATTGTATAGGTAGCTGATAAGTCTAAATAAATACTATGATTTTCTTTAGCAAGCTTTATTACATCAATCCAATGAATGCCGCCTATATGCCCTAATATCAATGGAACTTTAGGGTATTTCTTAGCTAATTGTACCAGTTCCTTAATATCCTTAAGATTCAAAGGATGGAAAGTATGAACCCATATTGGTAGGCAGCCTAAATCATCAGAAGTCTGAAAGACTACTTCTAAATATTTTACCTTTCCAGAGGCTGGTGAAAATTCTCCTAAACCGTAAAAGTTGTTTTTAATTACATGGTCATTTATCCAATCTGCTGTTTCATTATATGATAAAGATAATGGTACAAGGCCGAAACCTATAAATTTTGATGGGTTTTTATTTATGACTTCCTTTAACACTGCAGTATTACTTTTAATGTTTTTAATTCTTTCATCTAATGAATTATTACTAGCCAATACATTATTTAATACAGCTAGTTCTTTTTCTAATGATTTTAAATCGTCAGCTCTTTCAGGAGGGGGCGTTGTACAAAATAATATAGTCTTATCTACTCCTGCTTCCTCCATTAATAGTATTTGTTTTTCTGTTGGTAATATCACATGAGCATGGCTATCAATTATCATTTAAAACATCCTCTCTAAAAATTAATAAGTTTTTATATTCTATTTAGAAGAATATCATCAATAATAATTC
This sequence comes from Clostridium magnum DSM 2767, assembly GCF_001623875.1. Lineage (GTDB taxonomy): Bacteria > Bacillota > Clostridia > Clostridiales > Clostridiaceae > Clostridium_AM > Clostridium_AM magnum. The sequence continues at coordinate 373,299 of NZ_LWAE01000005.1, forward strand.
ATTTAAAGTACGCACAAATTTGAAATGGAGTGTAATAAATGATACTATCAAATTAGTATTTTATATTTTTAGGAGAATAAAAAATGGCAAAATCAAAAAGTTTAATAGTAGAATGTCCTATGGATGTAGCCATAAGTATATTAAGCGGTAAATGGAAAATATCAATTCTCTGGCATCTAACAAGAGGGATACTAAGATTTAATGAATTACAGAGAATGCTACAGGATATTACTCAAAAGACTCTAACACTCCAATTGAGGGAATTAGAAAGAGATGGTATAATTTATAGAAAAGTTTATGCAGAAGTCCCGCCAAAAGTTGAATATGGTCTTACCGAACTAGGAGAAAGCATGAAACCTATTCTAAATTCAATGTGTGAGTGGGGTAAGTTTTACCAGAAATCTAAGGATACAGAGGTTTTAGAGATATAATAATCTATGCCTTATATGATGAAAGGAGGGGCAATATGAATTGGACTGATTCAATAAAAACATATAATCCTTATAATGAACAAGAGGAAAAAGATAGAGAAATAATTCTAAAGTGTATAGATAAATTCCATAATATTTTAACTAGAGAGAATGAAATTGCTCATATAACAAGCTCAGCCTTTGTACTAAATAAAACAAAAGATAAGGTGTTAATGGTACACCATAATATATATAATTCATGGTCATGGACAGGTGGTCATGCAGATGGAGAAGAAGATTTACTGGCTGTGGCAATTAGAGAAGTGAGGGAAGAAACTGGCGTAAATAATATTCGACCTGTTAGTTCGGATATATTTTCCCTGGATATACTAACTGTATTAGGGCATGTAAAAAGAGGAAAATATGTTGCTCCACATTTACACTTGTCAGTTGCCTATTTAGTAGAAGCTGATGAAAGTGAACTGCTTATTATTAAGGAAGATGAAAATAGCGGTGTTAAATGGATTCCAATAGAGGAAGTAAATGCATATTCAAATGAACCACATATGCAGAAAGTATATAGTAAGTTAATATCTAAAATTAAAGAATTAAAGAGAAAATGCCAAGATAAGCTTTAGCTTTGAAAAATAGAAGGGAGGAGTTACGTTAAAACAAGTGATACTATAGTAGATTTGTAATATTATTATAGAGCTTTGTAAGTTTTACGTAACGGAAGACGATGACTATTAAAGAAGAGATGATAATTAGAGATGCAAAATTTGAGGATTTGCCTAGTATTGTAGATATTTATAATTCCACAATACCTGGACGAATGGTTACTGCTGATACGGAACCTGTAACCGTTGAAAGTAAAGAAAAGTGGTTTTATGACCACTGTCCAAATAAGAGACCAATGTGGATTATAGAAAAAGATAACAAAATTTGTGGTTGGCTAAGCTTTCAATCCTTTTATGGAAGACCGGCATATAATGCGACAGCAGAGCTTAGTATCTATATCTCAGATAATTATCGAAGAAAAGGACTTGGTCATATTTTTATGGAAAGGGCAATTGACATTTGTCCTAAACTAGGCATAAACACTCTTCTTGGCTTTATTTTCAGCCATAATGAACCAAGTCTAAAATTATTCCAAAAATATGGATTTGAAAGCTGGGGACAGCTACCTAGGGTTGCCGTACTGGATGGTATTGAGAGAGATTTAACTATTGTAGGTAAGAGAGTTTATTAATAATGATTTTATAATATTGTAGTATTTAAGGGGTGAGGTAAAAATGCGTAATAAAGTTGAGACCATGATAAAGGAATTTGTAAAACATTATGCTGAATCAAAAGGTTTTAAAACTAAATGGAAAGAACCTTTAATAGCTTATGCTGATGCTGAGGATAAAATGTTTTATGAACTAAAGGTGGTTGTAAGTTATTCCCATGCTTTACCAAAAGATTTTTTACAAGAGGCTAAGACAGTAATAACTTACTTCATTCCTTTTGATGATACAGTAATTAGAAGTAATATTGATGGGAGGGAATCTTCAAGAGTATGGGCAATAGCTTACATAGAAACGAATCAACTTATAGCCGATCTAAATACCTATATAAATGAAGAGCTTAAGAATATGGGGTTTAACGGAACTATTATTCCAGCAACACATAATTTTGATAAGAGAAAATTAATTAGCGACTGGTCCCATAGACATGTTGCATTTATAGCAGGGCTTGGAAGTTTTGGGTTAAATAATATGCTTATTACGGACAAAGGATGTTGTGGCAGAATTGGTAGTTTAGTAACAGATTTAAAGATAGAATCTTCAGAAAGAAAAAATAGAGAATACTGTTTATTTAGGCATAATGGTACTTGTAAAAAGTGTATAGATAGATGTGTAAATGATGCTTTAAAGGTGGACTGTTATGATAGACATAAGTGTTATGAAATCTGCCTGAATAATGATAAAGTTCATTTAGATATTGGGCTAACAGATGTTTGTGGAAAATGCTTAGTTGGTATACCATGCTCTACAATAAATCCTGTAAAAAAATAGCTTCAGCTATTGGATTAGTCTTTAAGCTTTTATAGTAAAACCTATAACTTATACTCTACCTCAAAAGGAATAGAGATAGTTAGATTTTTAGAATCAGTTACTAGAAACTTAGTAGCTGATTATTTTCTTTATCTGATGGTTGTGTAAAATTTGTATCCATACACTTTATTTTTTATATTAGTTAGAATATAATAGAAAGAATGAGAAAAGGCGGTGTTATAGTGAGCTTAAATAAACAGAAGAGGATTGCTGTTATAAATGATGTTACTGGCTTCGGACGATGCTCTGTAGCAGTGGCCTTACCTATTATATCAGCAATGAAAATACAATGTTGTCCATTACCTACTGCAATATTATCTGCCCACACAGGATTTTCAAGTTTCTTTTTTGATGATTATACTCCTCATATGAGAGATTATATCAATAATTGGAAAGAACTTAATTTGGAGTTTGATGGAATCTGTACTGGATTCTTAGGTTCAAAAGAACAAATTGATATTGTTGTAGAGTTTTTAGAAAACTTTAAAACAGAAAATACTACTGTTATGGTTGATCCAGTTATGGGTGATTATGGACAACTTTATTCTACATATACACAGGAAATGTGTGATGAAATGAAAAAATTAATTAAGTATGCAGATGTAATGACTCCAAATCTTACTGAAGCCTGCAGGCTTCTTGATATTCCTTATCCAGATAGAATATTAAATCCAGAGGAACTTGAAGAAATTGCTAAAGAACTTTGTAAAAAAGGTCCAAATAAAATTGTAATAACTGGGCTACAACATAATGGGAACATAGGAAACTTTGTATATGAAACAGGAAAACCCAATTCGATTATAGGTGTAAAGAAAATTGGTGAGGATCGTTCAGGCACTGGAGATGTATTTACTTCTATTGTAGCCTCCAATATAGTAAAAGGAGTAGATCTTGTCACTGCTGTAAAAAAGGCTGCAAATTTTATTAGTAAAGCTATTGATTATACTTCTAAAATAGGTACTCCAGTACATGAAGGTATTTGTTTTGAAGAATATTTGACAGAGCTTAAATAATTGTACATATATTGATTTACTATTGCTTTTAAATTAAAAAAGAAAAGAGGAAGATAAAATATGCTTATTTTATATACAGCTAAAAATGGTATTTATACCGATTTAAAAGACAGTTATACTAATGAAAAGGAATTAATTAACAAGAATATTTATGTTAACATAACTAATAGATGCCCTTGTGCCTGCACTTTTTGTTTAAGAAATACTAAGGAGTTAGATGAATCAAATAATTTATGGTTAGATACAGAACCTACTGTTCAGGAAATTACAGCAGAATTTGAAAAATATGATTTAAACAAGTTTAATGAAATTATATTCTGCGGATTTGGAGAACCCTTAGTTAGACTTGAGGATTTATTGGAAGTGGCAAAATATCTGAAAAATAGAAATAGTAATATTAAAATTCGTGTAAATACAAATGGATTAGCAGATTTAGTTCATGGAAAGGAAACTGCTCCATTATTAAAAGGGCTAATTGATACTGTGTCTATAAGTCTTAACGCATCGAATGCTGAAGAATATCTAAATCTAACTCGCAGTAAATTTGGTATTGAATCTTATGACGCTATGCTGAAATTTGCAGTAGCTTGTAAAGATTATGTTCCAAATGTAGTTCTTACAGTAGTAGATTGCATTGGAAAAGAAGAAATAGATACTTGTCAAGCTATATGTGACAGAATTGGAGTGACTTTAAGAGTTCGTCCTTTTGAATAAAAATAATCGGTTACTATGATTTAGTAGCCGATTATTTTTATGTAGTATTTTAACTAGCAACTTGGAATATATGTTATAATTTTCATGTCACTAAATTAAAGCTATATTCAGCAGCAGACTTAGATATATTTTAGTAAGTGAAAAAGCTAAAATTACATAAAGATAGGAGTACTATTATGGAGATTCTTAAATCAATATTTTATTTTGTATTGGCAGGAGTATTTGAGATTGGTGGAGGATATTTAGTATGGTTATGGATAAGAGATGGCAAAAGCATATGGTATGGTTTAGCTGGAGCTATAAGTTTGATTATCTATGGAATAGTTCCAACGCTGCAGCCACCAAGCGCTAGCTTTGGACGAGTATATGCAGCATATGGTGGAATATTTATTGTTCTTTCAATTCTGTGGGGATGGAAGATAGATAATATCATACCTGATAAGTTTGACCTAATTGGAGGAATTGTAGCGCTTATAGGAGTTTTAATAATTATGTATTACCCAAGAGGTTAAGTTAACTATAGATAGAGAAATTTAGTTGTTTAAGTTTTTCTATCTATAGTTGTTTATTTAGAATTTTTGATGATGCTAATTGTTTATAAGAATGTGATTTTTAAGGTAAGGACTACAGTGTTATGTGTATGTTTTTACCAGACATGGAAGAGGGTGTATCTATGTTAAGTGCTGTAATTGTAGATGATGAAATTCCTGTTCTTAATTTGCTGAAGATGTTTTTGCAAAAAACCGAACAGGTCAATATTTTAGGAGCTTATACCGAACCTAATGAGGCTCTTGAAAATATTATAAATATAAAACCAGACGTAGTATTTTTAGATATAGAAATGCCAGAGATGAACGGATTAGAGCTTGCAAGCCGTCTTATAGAGCAAAATGATGAATTAATGGTCGTATTTGTTACTGGTTACAATCAGTATGCTCTTGAAGCATTTCAGGTAAATGCACTGGGCTATATATTGAAGCCTGTGAATCCAAATACAATACAAAAGTGTATTTCAAGACTTATTAAGCTTAGAACTCCTAAAAATGAGGAAAAAACTGAGGAAACAGATAAAAAGATATACTGTTTTGGGGATTTTCAAGTATGTGGAAAGAATGGTGTGGTCAAATGGCCTACTCGAAAGGTAGAGGAAATGTTTGCGTACTTTATAGTTCATAGAGATTCCAATGTTGATGGTTATATACTGGGAGAGATTCTATGGCCAGAAGAAGAGCCAGATAAGATTAAGACAAATCTTCATACATCGCTTTATAGACTTAGGAAAACCATCAAGGAAAACGGCTTGCCTATAGAAATTTCCTCAAAAAAAGGTGGAAAAGGAGTTTATAGATGCAGCTTAGGTAAATTTTCCTGTGATCTAATAAAATTTGAAAATGCAGCTTTAAAAAACATCACTATAAATAGAAGTAATATTGATGAGTTTGAAGAAATTTGCTTGCTATATAGAGATGATTTATTTTCTGAAAAAAATTATGAATGGTGTGGAAATGAAAAAGAGTATTTGCAGAGATTTTATGCATATATGCTATTCAAAAAAATAGAGCTCTACTAATAAAATTTCATGAGGAATTTAAGTTAAAGTTGTTTAAAGAAATAGGAGTTCAACCACAGGAGGAAACAGAGAAACTTTTTATAAAGCTAGTTAACCAATTATAAAATAGAAAAGTACACTTAGAGGAGGTGAAGGAGTGAAAAAAAACTTTCAGAAACAGGTACCTTTAAAGAGAAAAATAAAAGAGATACTCACTTTTGGGGCAAAAACAGAAAATATAGAATAATAAATATGCTTCTTGCTATTATTCTATTTACGGTATATTCTCACAACAATATTATATATGCAGACAGTATCCAGGAAAAGCATGTACTTATTGTGAATCCTTTTACACAAGATTATCCTGGAAGTCAGTTATATATTAAGGGGATAAAAAGCACATTAGAAAAAAACTCGGAATTTAAATTTGATTACTCATATGAATACTTAGACCTTGCGAGGCACAGCCATGACGAGCGATATCTAGAGGACTTAGCAAAATATTTAAAGGCGAAGTACTTAAAATATAAGCCGGATTATATAATAACTGCTATCAGTGCTTATTCTCTATTTTCAAAGTATGGGAACGATGTATTTCCTAATATTCCTGTTATTATAGACCGGGATGATGATACTCATTTTATAAACCCTATGCCTCCCAATCACATTGAGATATCTCAGTTAACTGAAATTGATAAGAATATAGATATTATATTGAAAACAAAACCCTTAACAAAAAAGATTTATATGGTGCTAGGTGATTCAATAAACGAGCGAAACATTGCGAAACCAATTCTAGAGGCAGAAAATAAATTTTCTGATAAGGTAGAATTTGTTTTACTAAATAAACTTCCTTACGAGGATATGCTGAAGGTTATAAAAAATGCTGAAGACAATTCCGTAATTTTGTATTTTAGATGGTATTCCGATGTAAAAGGCAAAAGCTTCATTCCCACAGAAGTAATTCAAACGGTATGTCAGTATGCTAAAGTGCCAGTGTATGGAGTTTCCATGCAGTATCTTGGCAGCGGAGTTATTGGTGGTTATGTAGGTAATCAGGAGCTAGTAGGACAAACAGCTGGTAGTATAGTACTAAATATCCTAAAGGGAAACAAGCTTTCTGACAATCATATTTATGCCTCATCTAGAGTATATATTTTTGATTGGCGGCAGCTTAAACGGTGGAAAATAGATGAGAAAATACTGCCAACTGGCAGCATAATTCAATATAGAGAAAAAAATGTTTGGGAGTTATACAAGGCTTATATTATAGGAACTTTTGTTTTACTTATAGTACAAGCAGTACTTATCATTGTGCTTTTAATTAATAAAAGAAAGAGGAAAAGGGCTGAAACTGAATTGTTACAGGCCAATAACTCACTTAGAGAAATGACTGAAAAGCTAATCAATATTGATAAGATGAAGGATGAATTTCTTGTTACTACATCTCATGAGTTGCAAACTCCTCTCAACGGAATTATAAATATATCAGAAACCTTAGTAGAAGGAAAGTATGGTGATATAAACCAAAAGCAGGAAGAGGAACTTAATGTAATACTAGCTGTATCAAGAAGGCTTTCTTTACTAATAAGGGATATTATAGATTTTGAGAAAATAAAAAGAAACGAAATTGAACTTAATCTTACTGCAATCGATATTAGGTCAGCTTCAACAGTAGTGGTTGAAGTATTGAAACATCTAATTGACAGTAAAAATGTAGAGATTTTAGTAAGTATACCAGAAGATCTTTCACCGGTTTTTGCAGATGAAAATAGACTGCTGCAGGTTTTATTCAACCTTCTCGGCAATGGAGTGAAATTTACGGCCAAGGGAACTGTCACTCTATCTGCGGAGGAAAAAGGAGACTTTGTAAAAATTAGCATAGAGGATACAGGCATTGGAATTTCAAAAGAAAAGCAGGGAAAATTATTTTATGCTTTTTCACAGGCAGAAGAAGAAACTTCCATTCAGTATGGGGGAAGTGGATTAGGATTATACATCTCACGTCAATTATTAAAACGAATGAATGGTCAGATATTTTTAGAATGGTCAGAACCACAAAAGGGCACCTGTTTTTCCTTTGTGCTTCCTAAGACAAAAGTAGAACCAGCAAATAAAAAAAGAATACTGGAGTTAGAATCAGAAGAAGCGGCTGCTACTATAAAGGTTGAAAATAAATCTGTGAAAAATTGTAGTATTCTTGCAGTAGATGATAAAATTACTAATCTAAGAGCGTTGAAATCTATTTTCCACGATAGAGAATATGAAGTTTTAACTGCATCAAATGGTATGGAAGCTATTGAAATAGTAAATACAGAAAAAGATATAGATCTTGTTCTTATGGATGTGATGATGCCAGGAATATCTGGCTATGAAGCATGTAGAAAAATAAGAGAAAAATATTCATCATATGACTTGCCAGTGGTAATCTTAACAGTGAGGGACGCACCAGAGGATATAGCAGCAGGTTTTGATGCTGGAGCCAATGATTTTGTTACAAAGCCTTTTGTAGCAAAAGAGCTTAGGGCAAGAGTTTCTAATTTAATCCAGATGAAAAAATCAGTACAGAAGGCATTAAAAAATGAAATGGCTTTTTTACAGTCTCAGATTAAACCTCATTTTTTATATAATGCTATTAGTACAATAATGTCTTTTTGTTACACTGATGGAGCAAGAGCAGGGGAGTTGCTTGCATACCTAAGTCAATATTTACAAAAAAGCTTTAATATTGATAATACAGCCACCACTGTCAGTCTTGAAAATGAATTGGAATTGACAAAGGCCTATACAGAAATACAAAAGGCTAGGTTTGGAGAAAGGCTCACAGTGGAATACGATATAGATGATAGTCTTATGGAGCAAAGAATTCTACCCCTAATAATCCAGCCTCTAGTTGAGAATTCAATACAGCATGGTCTTATGAAAAGAAAAAATGGGGGAATTGTAAAAATAACCGTTAAAAAAGAAATAGGCGGAATTAGAATTTCTGTTGAGGATAACGGAATAGGAATTTAAAACATTGAAGCGGTATTTGAAAATAAGCCTTCAATAAAAAAAGCCAGAGGTGGAGTTGGCATTTCAAATATTAGAGGGCGGTTAATGAAGTATTATGGTGTAGAACTCTATTTGGATTCGAAGGTAAGTGAAGGTACACAAGTATGCTTTATCCTACCTGTGCAAGATGTAAACTGAAGAAGAGAGATAAATATAATAAGTAAAAAAACACTCTATGGTTGTATGATATTGGAACTATAGGGTGTTTTTATAATTTTAAGTGGAAAATGTGGGGGAATTTCAGAGATTTGTAAGAACTGTTTAATATAATAAATATTATGAGGTGATGAAAATGGCTGTTGGGGTTATTGTAGATGATAACGAGAAGGCACTTAATTATTCATTATCAATGATAAAAGACATGGGACAGTTTAAAGAAATTTATGGATTTTGTTACCCAGAGGAAGCTTATTCTTTTATAAAACAAAAGGGGTGTGATGTTTTATTTGTTGAGACGGAGATGAAAGGCATGAATTGTTTTGTTCTTATAAACAAGCTTAGGAAAATATATAATAATATTTTTTTCATCATAGTCATGGGAAGAGAAGAATATGCCTACGAGGCTTTGCAAAAGGATATTATGGATTATATTTTGAAACCTTTATCACCAAAGCGAATTAGAGAAACATTAAAAAGATTAAGAAAGTATTATTAAGTATATGGTAGTATTTGTTACTGGTTATAATCAGTATGCTCTTGAAGCATTTCAGATAAATGCACTGGATTATATACTGAAGCCTGTAAATCCAAATACAATACAAAAGTCTATTTCTAGACTTACTAAGTTTATAACTCCTAAAAATAAATTGGAATTAGATAATGGAGTAGGAGTTAAATGTATAGAAACTGTATTAAAGAAAAAACATTCGTCACTAAAAAAATCCTTAGGAGGGGTTGGTCTTTCAAATGTTAGCGTACGGTTACTTAAATATTATGGTATAGAACTTAATATTTACTCAAAGATAGACGAGGGTACAAGGGTGCAATTTATTATACCCATGGGATATACAATTTGAACAGAGGTAGTATTAATATGTGCTATATTTTGAGATAAGGAAATATATAAATGAAGATAAAATACATTCTGTAGTTGTTAAATTTAAAACTATAGAATGCCTTTTTTGTCTGCAAATTCAAAAATATAACAAAAATTTCAGAGGTTTGTAAGAAAGTTTTTGTATAATTAAATTTGCGACAGATAAGTTTATTAAATGAAATGGAGGTTATTGGAAGTGGTATGTATGAAGTGATTAGTTGAAATGGTGAATTATAACTTCTTTACAGTATATTATAAAAAAGGCAAGTTTTCTGTTTTAGATAACAGAAAGTAATAAATTAGTAAAGAAACAACAATAATTTTACAAGGAGGAAGAAAATGATTAGCAAATTTAAAACAAAGTTTTTATTGGCTTTTTTAGTTTTTGTCATTGGTTTTTTCTATGTGGATTGTGGTAAAGTTTATGCAGCATATAGCTGGAAGTCCCTAGGGACAGCTGGTTTTTCAGAGGGGCCGGCATACAATACATCTCTCTCTATATATAATGGAACGCCTTATATTTCCTATACAAACGATGGTATGTATGAAACTGTAATGAAATTTGATGGCAGTTCTTGGAGTCCTGTAGGAACAACTGGATTTTCAACTGATATGGAGTGCGCATCTTTTTGCGTAGATAATAATGGAATACCTTATATAGCTTATATAGACGAATCAGTATGGCCAGGTCCATTAACAGTAAAGAAATATGCCAATGGTTCTTGGGAAACAGTAGGAACACCCGAAGTTATAAATTATACAGTAAACTTTACATCGTTATATATAGATAATGGGATACCTTATGTTCCCTATACGCATAGAAATAGATTTGGTTCTGGTATAACAGTAAAAAAATTTATCTCTAATTCCTGGCAAGAAGTAGGAGAAATCTCCCATGGAAGCAATGGAGGATATGAGGCAGATCCTATATCTTTGTATGTAAATAATGGAATACCTTATATGGCTTATACAGATGTTGCAAATGGTCACAAAGCAACAGTAGCAAAGTACGATGGTAGTACTTTTCAACCTTTAGGAACAGCACTTTCACAAAGTAATGCATACTATACAGTTATACGTGTAGATAATGGAACACCTTATGTTGCTTTTATGGATGGTGAAAATAACTATAAACCAACAGTAAAACAATTGGTATATTCACTGGATTTAACCATAACTACAGCTACAGCAATATCAGATATAAATGTGGCAAACGGGACAAACCTGGGAACGGTAAACTTACCACAAACTGTAACCATAACTTTAAGTGACAACACAACCACAAGTGCAGCGGTTACCTGGGATAACAACAGTACACCGATATATAATGGCAATACAGCAGGAAATTATACCTTTATGGGAACAATAACACCACCAGTAGGAGTTGTTAACACAAACAATATAACAACTTCAGTTAAGGTTGTGGTAGAAGCTCCAACAGTAACTGTATCAGGAAGTCCTACTAATGCAACAGTAACAATTAAAAATGGACGAGCAACTATTAGATTTACACCACCAGCTAATGATGGTGGAAGTCCTATTACACAATATACAGTAACCGTAAGCCCTGGGAATTATACAGTAACAGGAAAGGCAAGTCCAATAATGGTAACAGGTTTAAGGTCAGGTATAAATTATACGTTTATATTAAAAGCTATAAATGCAGCAGGGGAAAGCGAAGGGGTATCTGTAAGTAACTAGTGTTTATAATTGATATAACCTCTTAGGTAAGAATACAATGCCTAATGTGGTAAAATGTTATTTTAAGGAAGTGAAAGTTTAAAAATGTTTGATAAGTACAAAAAAATATTAGCTAAAATAGCTCTTTTTGCAATGGTATTTGGCATTCTTCCACAAAATTGTGTGAAGGTATATGCAGCAACGAATGCTTTGCCAGCTCAGTCACAAGATGCCAGCGTCATTACATCAGGTTTAGCAAATCCAAGTGGTATAGCTATGGACAAAAGTGGAAATGTATATGTTTCTGAGAGTAATGGTCCGTCTATAGTCAAAATAAATCCAGCTAATGGAGATAAAACTACGGTATCAAACACAACCCATAGCGCAATATCTGTAGCAGTAGATAACAATAATACTGTTTATTTTACAGACAATATCGATGCAGGGGGAGGTACTATCTATAAGAAAATAACAGATGGTAGCATATCACCTGTAGCAACAAGTGATTTTAATATTACTGATGTAGCAGTAAATAGCAAAGGTGATATTTACTATACATCTTGGAATGGTGGATATGTAAAGAGAATAAATGCCTCCGATAATAGTGTTACAGAAATAAATTTAAATATTCAAGATCCAAATCCAGCAGGAATAGCAGTGGAGAGAAATGACAATATATACGTTGCAGAACAACCAAGTAAGAAAATCTATAAAATAGATGCTAATGATGACAGTCAAGTTACTGCTATTAATACTAATAACACTGACATTGGGAATCCTTGGGATGTAGTAGTGGATAGTGGTGATAATGTCTATGTTATAAATGATACTTTAGAAAATAATGGAGATGTATATAAAATATCTCCTGATGGCAATTGTACAGAAGTTGGAGCAGATTTTTCTGATTCTTCAAACATAGCTATAGATAGCAGTGGCAAAAATATCTATCTTATAGACACGGTTAATAATAGTATTATAGCACTGAAGGCACCAACTATTGCAACTCAATCAACAGCACAAACGGTAACAACAGGTCAGGAAGCAAACTTTAGTGTGATTGCCACAGGGTCAGCTATCAGCTACCAATGGCAAAAGGATGGCAATGATATTGAAGGGGCAAATTCATCAACTTTAAGTATACCAAACGCACAGGTAGCTAATGCAGGAAGCTATACGGTGGAGGTAAGCAATACGTTAGGGACAGTAACAAGTAGTGCAATAACCTTAACAGTAAATCCGTCAGTACCAAGTCAATCAGAAAACTACATATATCGTGAAACTATAGACAAGCAATCCCCAAATCTCAGAGGCATTGCTATAAGCGGTAATGATAAATATGTAGTTAGTTGTCCTAGTGCAAATGACGGAGACGGCAAGGTATATAAATATACTGCTGGTGGAAATGCCACAGCAATTATTACAGGGCTCAATTATCCAACGGATGTAGTTACTTCGAATTCTGCTATATATGTAGTAGACGGATATACTCAAAATCCAAAAGTTCTAAAGTATGATTCTAATGGACAAAATCCTGTTCAAATAGGAACTGCAGGAACTGGAGAAGGTCAATATAGCTTACCTTATAGTGTTGACTTAGATAATCAGGGAAATATATATGTTACAGATTTTAATCAAAAGAAGATATTAAAATTCAGAGTTAATGGAACCTTAGATAAAGAGATTCCATGTACGAATGCTCCTTATGGAATTGCAATAGATCGTACAAATGGATATGTATATGTAACAGAAGTAGATGGATATACAGTAAAAAAGTATAACTTAAATCTTGAACAGCAAACTGTAACTGGCGCAGAATGGACAGGCTTACATTATCCAGTGAGCTTAACTGTGGACAGTGTAGGAAATGTTTTTGTATTGGTAAATGATTTTTGGAATGAAAATACAGAACAAAATCCAGTTTCAAATTGTGTAAAGAAATTTGATTCTAATGGAAAGCTGCTAGCTACCTTTGGAGAAACAGGAACTAGCAACGGACAATTTAATGAAGATGGAGATATTGCAGTAGATGCACAGGGAAATGTGTATGTTACGGACGTTACAAGTAGAATACAAAGATTTTCTGTGGCATCAGGATCAGCAGCAACACCAGCCTATACAGCGGAAGCTGTTGCAGCAAATTCAACACCAATAGCTGGAGTAGATAACATAATTAGAATAACTGTTAAAGATTCAAGTGGAAACACAGATACCAACTTTACTGGTTTAAAAAATGTTACCATATCAGGATACACAGCAGCACCAAATTGTAGTTATGGAAGGATTATACAGTCTATGGCTTCTTTGAATGTACTTGGTAATGATTTTGCCACTAGTATTAATCTACTTGGAGAAATTACAACACCATCTACTACAAAGAATATATACTTTGAAAGAGGTGTGTCATTCGTAGACTTGGCATTGAACAATGCAGAAGCACAAAATATAGTATTCAGTGTAGAAGGAGTAAATACTCCAAATACTACTGCAATTACAATAACGCCAGTACCAGCGGCAGCAGCTTCAATCAAGTTAACTCAGGATATCACAGCACCTTCTTCAAATGGAGGACAGTTTGCGCAGCAGCCGAAAGTTGCTATCAGGGATCAATATTGGAACATATGTACAAACAATAGTACAGTTCAAATAACAGCATCTAAAAATGATAGTGGTGCATGGACATTAACAGGAGCAACAACAGTAGCAGCAATTGAAGGTATAGCAAACTTTGATGATCTTGGTGCAACTAATACATCAGCAGTTACTGGAGCGCAGTTACTATTTAATACTGCAGAACTTACACCGATAACAAGTAGTGTAGTAAATCTTCCAGCACCGGCATCTTCCAGTAATGGTGGTAGCTCTAGTAGTTCATCAGGAAGCAGCTCATCATCAAATACTATTACAGGTTCTGTATTAGAAGGAAGTACAGGAAATCAGGTTTCAAGTATAACAGCCAGCGTAACTACTGACAGCAGTGGTAATAAAACTATTTCAATGAAAGTTTCAGAGGCTGTATCATTAAAAGCACCAGATGGAACTACAAGTCCATTAGGGGATATTTCAAAAGTGTCTATTACAACAGCTGAAGGTGCTCCTATTACAATTGCAGCAGATGGAACTGTTAAAATTGAAAATCTAGCTAAGGGAACAGATAATAAATTTGAAGTAACCTATGATTTAGGAAATGGGCAAAAGATTGTTATTGGAAATATGGAAATTAAAGTTGGATCTAACGGAGAAGTAAGTTTAACTAATACATTAATTGACCCATATGGAATAATAACAGATGTAACAACAGGAAAAGTTATTGAAGGAGCAAATGTTACACTGTATTATGCAAACACAGATAGAAATAAAGCAGCAGGAAAGACACCAGATATAGTAGTAGCACTTCCAGCTATAAAAGGATTTAAACCAAATGATAATAAAAATCCACAGGTAAGTGACAACAAAGGAGCCTATGGATTCATGGTATTCCCTACTTCGGATTACTATATAGTAGCAACTAAAGATGGGTACCATAAGTATATAAGCCCTGTAATTTCAGTAGAACAGGAAATTGTGAAATGGGATATTAGAATGAACCCAGAAAATACTTCAAGTCAAGCAGTAGGAGTACAACGATTAGCTGGACAAACAAGAATAGATACTGCTTTAAGTGTTGCAAAGGCAACTTACTCAAGTAAAGTTTCTAATGTAGTACTTGTGGCTTCAGAAGACTATCCTGATGCTTTGTCAGGAAGTGTACTAGCATATAAATTAAATGCACCAATGCTTCTTATAGGAAGTACAGATGAAGAAAAGGAAAAAGTATTATCCTATATGAAATCTAATATGGACAGTACAGGTAGTGTTTATTTACTTGGAGGACAAGGTGTGTTAGGTAAAGATTTTGAGGATAAAGTTGTATCTGCCGGCTTTAATAATGTAACAAGAATAGGTGGAGTAGACAGATATGAGACTTCAGAAAAAATAGCAGAAAAGTTAAACGTAAATAAGGAAACTGCTGTAGTTGTTGTTTCAGGTGAAAACTATCCAGATGCACTATCAGTAAGCAGTATTGCAGCGGTGAATCAATACCCTATATTACTAGTTAGAAAAGATGGAGTTTCTGTTACAATAAAGAAGGAAATTTCAACTATAAATCCAACTAAGGTATTTATTATAGGATTGGAAGGCTCAGTAGGCTCAGCAGTTGAAAGTAGTATATCTCAGCTTATACCAATAGAAAAGTCAAATGTAACAAGAATAGGTGGCAAAGATCGTTTTGAAACTTCTCTTGAAGTAGGCAAGTATTTCAACCTAACAGGTAATGAAGCTTGTGTAGCGACAGGAAATAGTTTCCCAGATGCCCTTGTTGGAAGTATATACGCAGCAAAATATAATGCACCAATTATTCTGGTAAATGATAACTTATCAGACAATGAAATTTTATACTTAAAAAATAGTAAATTATCTGGAAGTACAATATTTGGTGGAGAAGGCGTAGTAAATAAGAACATTGAACAACAAATATCTCAGATACTTGGTAAGTAATTGAAATAAAAGAGCTGTTACATTAAGAAATTTACATACAATATATTGTAGTATTATTCTTAGTGCAACAGCCCTTTTTTATCGGAAATGGAAGCATAACTTCAATTGGGAAATTACTCTTTTTAACAACTAATGAAACGAATATCCCTAAGTAAAGATATAAAAATTAATAAATACTATACCAACCTGACAACAATCTTATGAAAAACATCTACCGTATCACCAAAACACTTCCCTGCATCCTTAATATGGAGATAAACCTCTCTTCTTTTTAAAGCCTCTAAAGTATCAGAATGATTGAACTGGATAACCATACCCTTTCTATAAAGCTGCTCCATAGAGATTTCTTTTTCTCTCATAGGGTGTACAAAGTCTTCAGCATTTAAAGGATTTTCTTTAAGCATAGACAAGGCTTCCGCAAGTTCACTGGTGCCTTTGTTTAGTGCTTCTATCATAGAGAGAATAATATTGTCGCATTCTACATTATAGTCAACCATAGATTCTACGGTTGACTTTGAATAATCCAATATCTTGTCTATAGATTTAGATATTGTATATATGTCCTGTCTGTCAAAAGGAGTTATAAAGGATTGTATAAGTTTTTTTTCCATGTCTATACGAAGGATATCCGCTTCTTCAGAAAGTTTTATTACATTACTATATTTATCATGATTATCATTATCAGATAGCCATTCTAATATTGCGTTGATACCTTCATTCGTTAAACGTGCTTGATCAACAAGCATTTCATAAAAATCATATTTAGGTGGGAATAGATTATCTATAAATTTTTTATTATGCATAAAATTTCCTCCTCACAAAAAAGTCAATCAATATTAGTTATTTAATGTGGAACCAAAACAACTAAATAACTAGATTTGCTAAAGCAAAAACTGCAGCAGATACCAAGGCTGATGCAGGGATAGTTATAAGCCAAGCTGCTAGTATTTCCTTTGCAATTCCCCAATTTACTAACTTATACTCATCGCCTGCGCCAACTCCCATAATGCTTCCGACCACAACGTGAGTTGTTGATACAGGAGCTCCCAGTGTGGTTGCAAGAATAAGGGAGCAACCAGAAGAAAGCTGAGAGTTAAGGCTGTGAAGAGATCTTATGGTAAATATTTCTCTGCCAAGGGTTTTCATTATTGACCATCCTCCAAACATAGTTCCAACAAACATAGTTAAACCTGAGATAATTCTTATCCATAATGGAGGTGTATTGAAGGAAACATGATTAACACAGGTAATTGCTAGAGTAATAATACCTACAACTTTTTGGGCATCATTAGCTCCGTGACTGTATGCTAAAAGCGATGACATAATCCATTGAAGTTTGTTGATTGTTTTATTTAACTCATATTTAGAATTTTTTAAGATTATTTTTGAAATTACCTGTAATAAATATGCTGCGGTAAAACCAGCAATTGGAGAGATAATTAAACCGATGATAATCTTCATGATTCCAACTAGGTGTGGAGCTTTAGTAAAAAGTTCATTCCATCCCCATAAAATATGATTTGCACCGCTGGATATCCAGACAGAGCCCACTAATCCACCGACTAGTGCATGAGTTGAACTTGATGGCAAACCAAAATGCCAGGTTATGAGATTCCAGGTTATAGCACCAATCATTGATGAAAGTAGGATTTTCAATATAAATGGACTTGGTGGAAGATTTACAATCTTTGATACCGTATTTGCAACAGCACTGCCGCCTATTATTGCTCCAAGCAAACCAAAAAACGAAGCAAGTATAATTGCCTGTGCAGGAGAGGCAGCACCACTGGTTATAAAAGTGGCTACAACTGAACTAGCGTCATTTAATCCATTGGTCAGTGTAAAAATTAAAGCAGTTAAGATAACTATAATTAGCAAAATATATAAATTGACAGTAACCATGTTAATCACCACTTTTCATAGAATAGAAATATTTATTAATATATAACTAAAAATAATTACCTTTACTATGGTTAAATCTCTAATTATAGCATTTAACTAAAATCTTATAATATTCTATGCTGTTTTAAAATTAAATATTGGTAATTCTTAAAAAATAAACTTAAATTTAAAAAAACTAAAGTACTATAAGGAAGTCTACATTATTCTAAGAAGCAGTCTTTCTTATATTTTAAAATCCCATTAAATGCTTAACGTTACTGCAGTTTTCTTTAGATGTAAGCAACTCTAAAAGTTTAAAGGCAACATCAAAAGCAGTTGCAGGGTTATAGGAGGTGATAATATTTTTATCTAAAACAATTGGTTTATCAGGAATAACCTTTGCCCCAAATTCTGATAATTGTTTTTGTCTTATACCGTTCAACTTATAAGTAGTAGCATTTCTTCCAGCCAGTATTCCACTTTTACCAATAGGAAGAGCTCCAACGCAGATTGAAGCTATTATTTTTCCTGATTTATCAAATTCTCTAATTAAGTCTAAAAAATCTTCACTGTAGGCGTCCTTATAAAAGCCTGCTTCTTCAAAGCCACCTGGTATTGCAAGGGCATCAAATTCATCAATATTTACATCGCTTACTTTCAGTTCAGGAATTACTGTAAAGTTCCAGGTACATTTAATCTTATTCCTTAATCCTACTGTTACTAAATCGGTAGTGCCATCACCTTCTAATCTGTTCCATCCTATAACGTCTGTAAAAACACTTGCTTCCACTGCTTCAAAGCCATTAGCAAGAAGTAATAATACTTTTTTCATAGTCAACCATCTCCTTTTAAGATATTCAGCCTCATACATTAACTTACTGCTGGTATTCATATGGATATAAATTCCCAACTATTAAGAATTTAAAGCTACTCGATAACTAACTGCCGCTAATCTCTCAGCTTTACAAGATGCGAGATCAGTGACAATAAGTTCCTATAGGAATAACAAACATAAGCCAAGCTTCAGACTTGATGCCTATAGTATAAACCTATATGTACTATCAGTAAAATTGAAATAAATGAATTAAATAATCGAAAAATGTGATATTGTAATATTACAGATTTAATAAAAAGAAGGATGAGAAGAATGGAGATTAGACATTTACAAACCTTTATTTCTATAGTTGAACTTGGAGGATTTACAAAAGCAGCAGATCACTTGGGATATGCCCAGTCTACAATAACAGCCCATATTCAAATTTTAGAAGATGAAATAGGTGATGCTTTATTTGATCGATTAGGTAAAAAAATTCTTTTGACTAATGTTGGTAAAGAATTAGTACCCTATGCTAGGCAAATGCTACAGCTATACAAAGAAATTAAAAACATAACTGCAGAACAGAAGGGGGTTTCTGGAGATATAATTATTGGGGCAGGTGAGTCATTATCCGTATACCGTTTGGGAAAAATTCTAAAGGAATATAAAAGAAGTTTTCCAAAGGTAAACATTATTCTTAGAAATTCTATTTGCAGTGATTTGAGGAGCAGGCTACATAGTGGAGAATTGGATATTATATTTACTATTGAACCTAAAATTAATGATAGGGATTTAATTGTTAGAAATTTAAAAGATGAATCCATGGTCATTATTAGTGAATCTGATGAATCATTAGAAGGTTTATCAACAAATTGTGAAAATCAGATTTCAAAAGAAAATATTATATTTAGTGAAAGAGGTTGCAGCTTTAGAATATCTTTTGAAAAGTATTTAAAAGAGAAAAAAATAAAATATTTAAATCCACTAGAATTTTCAAGTATAGAGGCTATTAAAAAGTGTGTAATAAATGGACTAGGGATTTCAGTATTACCTTATTATGCAGTTAAAAATGAAATAAATAATGGAAGTCTTAAAATGTTAGAGTTAAAGGAACCCTTTGATAAATATTTAACGCAACTTGTCTATCATAAAAATAAGAGAATATCCCTTGCTATGAGTAAGTTAATAGAAATTACACTAAAAAATTCCACTAGATGGGAATAAAGTAACTATGACCATTTATAATTGAGTTTGATAATATATAGTATATGATATATAATATATTATAGATTTACATAGTAGCAAAGAAAATTTATGAGAGAAGCTTAATAAAAATAAAGAAAATTAAATCATTATTTTTGTAGGAAATAAAATTGATGGTAAGGAAGATTCTTTACTAGACAGGAGATTAGATGATAAATAAAAATATAAGTAAAGTAAAAGTTATACCTCTAGGAGGACTAGGGGAAATAGGAAAAAATATCACAGCTATAGAGTATGATAATGAAATTATTGTTATAGATTGTGGCTTAGCCTTTCCAGATGCAGAAATGTATGGTGTAGATTTAGTTATACCTAATATAACATATCTGCTAAATAATAGAGAAAAGGTAAAAGGATTCTTTTTAACTCATGGACATGAAGACCATATAGGTGCGCTTCCATATGTTCTTAAGCAACTAAATGTAGCGGTTTATGGAACAAAATTGACTTTAAGTTTGGTAAAAAGTAAATTAGAAGAACATAAAATACTATCTGATTGTACACTGAGTGAGGTTAAGCAAGGAGAGGAGGTTAAAACCGAAAAATTTAGAGTTGAATTTATAAGAACCTGCCACAGTATTGCAGATGCCTGTGCATTGGCGATACATACCCCTGAAGGTGTTATAGTTCATACAGGAGATTTTAAAATAGATTATACACCTATAGATGGAAAAGTAATAAACCTTCATCGTTTTGCAAAGCTAGGAACTGAAAAGGTACTGTTATTAATGGCAGATAGTACTAATGCTGAACGTTCTGGCTATACAGTTTCAGAAAAGATTATAGGAGAAAACCTAACAAGGATTTTTGAAAGGTCAAAGGGTAGAGTAATTGTGGCTACCTTTGCATCAAATATCAATAGAATTCAACAAATTATTAATGCATCTTTGTCTTATGGAAGAAAAGTTGCTTTTAGTGGAAGAAGCATGGAAAAAATATCTGCAATAGCAATAGAGTTAGGATATATGCAGTTGCCGGAAGATCAACTTATAAGCGTAGAGGATATTAATAAATATCCATCAGAGAGAATAACTATTATAACTACAGGAAGTCAAGGAGAACCAATGTCTGCTCTTTCGAGAATTGCTTCTTCAAATCATAAAAATATTACAATTACAAAGGGAGATTTAGTAATTATATCAGCTTCGCCTATTCCGGGGAATAGAAAGCTAATATCCAGATTAATAGATGAACTATTTAGTAAGGGCGCAGAGGTAATCTATGATGCTAAAGAAGAAATTCATGTTTCAGGTCATGCTTGTCAGGAAGAACTGAAATTAATGCACACTTTGATTAAGCCTAAGTTTTTCATGCCTGTTCATGGCGAATATAGGCATCTAAAACAACATAAATTACTAGCTGAAAACCTTGGTATGGATGCTAAAAATATATTCATTTTAGAAACTGGCCAGGTGCTAGAATTAAGTAGAAATGCTGCCAGAAAATCGGGAGTAGTAACATCAGGTTCCATTATGGTAGATGGTATTGGAATTGGTGATGTAGGAAATGTAGTACTTCGAGATAGAAGACATCTGTCACAGGATGGCATATTGACAGTAGTTGTAACAATAGATAAAGCATCCTTTAGTATACTTTCGGGGCCGGATATTGTTACAAGAGGATTTATTTTTGTAAGAGAATCAGGAGATTTAATAAGTGAAGCAACAGAAGTAGTAAAAGCAGAGTTAGATAAATGTATGGAAAGAAAAATTACAGAATGGTTTGTAATAAAGTCTAACATCAAAAATTCATTAGGTCAGTTCTTATACAGTAAAACAAGAAGAAATCCTATTATTTTACCAATAATTATGGAAATATAACAATTTAATCGTATTAAATATGTTAAGGCTCAGAATGCTCCATAAATGTGAGATATCACTTATTTATGGAGTTATTTTTCTGTTTTAAGATAATAGTACTTGTTTATTTAATTGTAGAACCATACTTTGAGAAGAGACGAAATTTATGTTACTATTATTCTATAATTTTATTATACATTTGGAGGAATAATTAATGATCAAACTTATAGCAACAGATCTAGATGGTACCTTGATAAATGATCATGGAAAAATTAATGAAAAGATTTTCGACTTAATAGAATATTTAACTGAAAAGAAAATAATCTTTGCAGCAGCTAGTGGAAGGTTTTATTCTCAGCTTAGTGAAAATTTTGAAAAAGTTAACTCTGATATGCTTTTTATTGCACACAATGGTGCTTTGATAAAATATCATAAATCCGGCAAAGTTCTCTATTCGAACTGTATCCTAAAAGAAGATATAAAAACTGTAGTGAACTTTAAACGTGAGTTAGGTGAGGAACTATTTTTAGCATCAGATACTACAGCATACATTGCAAATCCTTCTGAGCATATGCTTGCTATATTTAATCATGTATCAGTACCGGCAGCAGTTGTAAAATCCTTTGAGGAAGTAAAATGTCCTATTTACAGAATGACCTACTATGTAAAAGATGGTGTAAAACCAGCAATACTAGAATATTTAAAAAGTAATTTAAATGATAATCTTGAATTTGTGGTATCAGGAAGTAATTGGATAGACATTACAAATAAGGGCGTAAGTAAAGGCAATGCTATAAAAATGCTCCAAGAGAAATTTAATATTAGTGAAAAAAATACAATGGTCTTTGGGGATTATTATAATGATCTAACTATGTTTAAAGCAGCACATTACAGCTATGCTATGGAAAATGCACCGGAGGATGTAAAGAAACATGCTAATTTTATAGCAGAAAGTAACAACAATAATGGAGTATACAACATAATAAATAATTATGCAGCTTCCCTATAGAATTTTAATGGAGAAATCTAACTTATGCTGAGGTATATGATACCGTACTTAAGTTAAAATTTTTCATGGATGTCAATGATGTAAATATCGATGTCTATATTTTTTTATTGTGTATAAAGTTGTATAATAACCTTAGTTATATAAAAATTGTTTTAAGGAGATCTTTAATGAAGAGGGGAAAAGTATTAATAGTAGATGATGAAATTAATATAACAGAACTTATTGCTGTAAATCTTGAAGAGGAGTTTGATGTAATAATCTGCTACAACGGGTTAGAGGCAGTAGATATTGCTAGTAAGGAAATTCCAGATATTATATTGCTAGACATTATGCTTCCAGGAATTGATGGATTTGAGGTTTGCAGAAAAATAAGAAATAATAAGAGTACTAGCGAAATACCTATAATAATGCTTACGGTAAAAAGAGAAGAGAAGGACAAAGTCCAAGGACTTAAGTTAGGTGCAGATGATTATATAACTAAGCCCTTTAGTATAAATGAACTACTGGCAAGGATAGATGCTGTCCTTAGAAGAGTAGCTAGTAAATCCCATATTGATGAAAATAGAAATAATGATATTATACAAATAGGGGATATAGAAATAGATAATAATAAATATGAGGTTAAGAAAAAAGGAATTATTATAGAGCTTACCCTAAGAGAATTTAAATTATTACAGACCTTGATTAAGCATAAAGGTCAATTGGTTTCAAGAGAAGTTCTATTAAAGGAAGTTTGGGGATATAATAATGCTGGTGATTCAAGAACTTTAGATGTACATATAAGAAAACTAAGGAAAAAATTAGAGGATAACGATAAATTTCCTCAGTATATAGAGACAGTAAGAGGTCTTGGCTACATGATCAAGGGGTAATTTTTACTTAATAGAAAGCAGATTCTACATTGAATTTAAGCAGGTGATGCCGTGAGAAGAAAATTATTTACAACTTATATTATTTTACTGATAATAGGCTCTTTAATTACTGGGGCTTTATGTTTAAGCTTTGTAAGAACTTTTTATATAAAAAATCTACAGGATAAACTTATTAGTAATGGCAAATTAATTTCTAATAACCTCTTAAATTTAGTAGATAAAAAGGACAAAGTTGATTATCTTCTTTTAGCTCAAAGGTTCTCTTCACAAGTAGATGCAGAAATAACATTCTTAGATGATAAGGGAAATGTATTAGCTGATTCTAAAAACAATAAATTGATATCTGAAAATCAGATGGATAAGCTTGAAGTACAGAACTGTTTACGTAATAAATTTGGTACAAGTGATAGATATGATAAGTTTAGTGGAGAGAAGATTTTATATGTGGCACTAAGTCCAGTAAAGGTATATGAAAATAGAGTTATTGTAAGACTTGGAGTATCCCTTAATGGCTTCGATAATCTTAATAAAGTATTCTTAAGTTGTACATTAATCTCAATACTTGTAGGTGTTCTTGTAGCTATGGTTGTTGGATGCTTTTTTTTAGATAACATAATGAATCCCATTCAGAAGTTAAATAATGTTGCAAAAAAGATATCTAGAGGAAATTTTAACCATAAAGTTAAAATTAGGACGAGAGATGAACTTCAAGAACTGGCAGATAGCTTTAATCATATGTCCTTTAGTATAAGTAATATGATATCACAGCTTGATTATAAAAATTCACAATTGAATTCAATTTTAAATAGTATAACTCATGGAATGGTGGCGATTGATTCTAATTGGAATATAATACTTTTAAATCCTGCAGTAAGGAGAATTCTAAATTTACATAAAGGTCTTGGTATGGGAGATAATTTAAGGACTATTATAGAAGAGCAGGAACTGTGTAATTTAATTAAAGAAACCTTTAATGATAACATCCATAAAGAAAGAGAAGTAAAATTAACTTGTAATAATGATAGAATATTTAAAGTATATACAAATCCGATTGACTATGATACTAAAGTACAAACGGATGAAAAGGGTATAATTGTGATCTTGCAGGATATTACAGAAGTGAAGCATCTTGAAAGGATGAGAAGTGAATTTGTTGCTAATGTTTCTCATGAATTGAAAACACCACTAACTACAATAATGGGTTTTGTAGAGACAATAAAGCGAAAAGCTGGTGAGGACGCTGAAAAAAGAAGGAGATTTTTAGATATTATAACTGAAGAAGTTGAAAGGTTGAAAAGACTTATTGAAGATATTCTTCTTTTATCACACTTGGAAAAGAGTTCCTCTTTAGACCAGTTAGAAGAAATAAATATATATAAGGAATTGGATACTATCCTTTATATGTTGACTCCCTCTGCAGGTAAAAAAGATATATGTATTGATTTATCTATAAAAAGAAACTTTACATTATATGTACGGAGCAGAAATTTGTTTAAGCAGATGATAATAAATCTTATAGATAATGCCATAAAATATACTCAGTCAGGTGGCAATGTTAGAGTTTTAGCATATATAAAAGAAGAAATTGTCTTTATTAGTATAAGAGATACTGGAATTGGTATACCAAAAGAGGATGCAGCAAGAGTATTTGAAAGGTTTTACAGGGTGGACAAATCTAGAAGTCGTAACCAGGGAGGAACAGGATTGGGTTTAGCTATTGTAAAACATATAGTATCCGAATTAGATGGCACCATATCCCTTAACAGTGAAATAAATAAGGGCAGTGAATTTATTATACAGTTACCGTATCGTAAGTAAAATTTGAATTAGATGCAATTTTATATCAAAAATAAGTTTAAGAAACTACTACTAGTGTGTTTATTAAAATATGCTTAGTAGTAGTTTTTGTTTGGATAAATAAAACATATATGCCTAAGAAAACGTTGACAAGGTTAAAAAAGGAGAATATAATGTTAATTAAGTTAATAATGTTAACAATGTTAAGTTTATTAAAAGTGTTAACTACAAATCGGTTTATTTAGAATATTAGTTTGTATTATGGATTAATTTAGTATATAGTAATTAATTGGGAATGTAATTCTATTAAATACATTCCTTAGAAAATCGATTTGGAGTTAAGAAACAATGATGAATTTTTTAAAACCAGCAGGGAGTAAACCTTATCTATCCGGTGAAAAAGTGGACAAGGTATACAAAAAGCTGCGATTTCAAGTACTTACAAGTATATTTATCGGATATGCAGCCTATTATCTTGTGAGAAAAAATTTTATACTAGCGGTGCCATATTTAATAAATGAAGGGTTAGATTCAGGAAAACTAGGTTTTGCAGCAGCAGTGTTACCTTTTAGTTATGGCATAAGTAAATTTCTTATGGGAGTTATCTCCGATAGAAGCAATCCAAGGATATTTTTACCTATTGGACTTATACTTTCAGGAATCACTAGCATTTTGTTAGGAACTACTTCTAATCTGACTTTGATTACGATTCTCATGTTTTTAAACGGATGGTTTCAGGGAATGGGATGGCCAGCCTGTGGAAGGGTAATGTCCCATTGGTTTTCTGATGGAGAACGTGGAATGAAAATGTCCATATGGAATGTATCTCATAACTTTGGTGGAGGAATAGTAGCATCTATAGCAAGTATAGGAATAATTCTTTTTGGAACTTGGAGGAGTTTATTTTACTTTCCGGCAATTATTTCTATTTTAATAGGTATAGGGTGTTTGATATTTTTAAGAGATACACCTCAATCCTGCGGATTACCGCCAATTGAAGAGTACAAAAATGATTATCCAGATATTCATGTAGATGATCCAGAAAGAGAGTTATATGCAAAGGAAATATTATTTAAGTATGTATTAAATAATAAGTACCTGTGGTATTTAGCTATAGCTAATATATTTGTATATATGGTTCGTTATGGAATCCTAGATTGGTCTAATGTATATCTTACAACAGTAAAAGGAGCACCGGAGTGGTTGGCACAGTGGTGTTATTCCCTATATGAATATGCTGGAATACCAGGAATACTAGTTTCAGGTTGGCTTAGTGACAAGTATTTTAAAGGCCGTAGAGGCCCAGTTTCAACAATTTGTATGACATTTGTAACGCTGGCTATATTAGTTTACTGGATGAATCCAGCTGATAACCATACGGTAGATGTAATAGCACTGCTGCTTATTGGTTGCTTAATATACGTTCCAGTTGTTCTTGTTGGAATCGCAGCCATAGACATAGTGCCAAAAAAGGCTGCGGGAACAGCTGCTGGATTTACAGGCTTGTTTGGATATTTGTTTGGAACGGCAGTGGCAGATTGGGCAATAGGGATAGCTCTTCAATACATTGGTTGGACTTTAGTCTTTATGATGCTTGTTGCGGCCTGTGTTTTTGGGACGGTGTTTCTTGCATTAACTTGGAATATTCATGATAGAGAAAGATTTCATGAAGAAGATGATGACATTGTATAACATTTTAACCTTTAAATACTCATTTAATGTATATTTAGAAAAGGAGGAGAAGTTAAAGTGATTGGAATTTTTAAACCGGCCTCATATATAGAGAGGCTGCCAAAAGAGAAAATTGACCCAGCTTATAAAAGATACAGATTACAGGTGTTTTTAAGTATCTATATAGGGTACATGATTTACTACTTTGTTAGAAGCAATTTCTCATTAGCAAAAGCTTACTTAGTACATGAAGGCTTTACTAAAACACAACTTGGACTTGTAGCTTCCGCTCTTGGATTAGCCTATGGTATAAGCAAATTTGTAATGGGTAATTTATCAGACAGATCAAATCCAAGATATTTCCTAGCTGCAGGATTAATACTTTCAGGAATTGTAAATTTATTTTTCCCAATAACAACAAGTGTTACTTTTATGTTTGTATTAATGTTTCTAAATGGATGGTTTCAAGGAATGGGGTGGCCTCCATGTGGAAGAACAATGACTCACTGGTTCTCTGACGGAGAACGTGGTGTTAAAATGTCTATATGGAATACTGCTCATAATGTTGGCGGCGGATTTATTGCTGTTATTGCATTAATAGGTGTTTCAATGTTTGGAAGTTGGAAGGGGTTATTCTATTTACCAGCGTTAATAGCAATCTGCGGTGGTATATTATATATCGTATTTGCTAAAGATACTCCTCAATCCGTTGGACTTCCTCCAATAGAGGAGTACAAAAATGACTATCCAGAGGTAAAAGTGGATGACAGAGAAAGAGAAATGACTGGTAAAGAAATACTATTTAAGTATGTATTAAATAATAAGTATTTATGGTATATTGCTATTGCAAACGTTTTTGTATATCTTGTTAGATATGGAGTTATAAATTGGGTTCCAACATATCTGCAAGAAGCAAAACATTTTAGCCATAAAGATACAGCTATTGCTTTTCAGATATATGAATATGCAGCAATTCCAGGAACTATAATAGTTGGATGGATAAGTGATAGATTCTTCAGTGGTCGTCGTGCTCCAATTGGCATAATATGTATGATTGGTGTTACCGTAGGAGTATTTGTTTATTGGAATAGCAGTAGTCTTATTGTTATAAACGTTACACTAGCAGCTATAGGTGCATTAATTTACGGTCCGGTTATGCTTATAGGTGTAAGTGCATTGGATATGGTACCTAAAAAAGCAGGCGGTACTGCTGCTGGTTTTACAGGACTATTTGGATATATGGGTGGACAGGTTGTAGCTGAAATAGTAATGGGTATGGTAGTTGATAAGTTTAGCTGGGATGGCGGATTTATGTTACTTTTAGCATCCTGTGTACTTTCTATAGTATTCTTGTCCTTTACTTGGAACGTTCATGATAGATCTAAATATAACATGAACGAAGACGTAACAGCATAAAATGAAGTGGAAACTTGAATCAGATGGGGTTTCATACCCCAGCTGATTCTTAGTTGAACGAATCCAGGGACATAGCCGATCTTTACTCTCACTTTGAAGAAAGTGGGAGTATTAGAGCGGGTAGTCATCGGATAAAAACAGCATCAAGTGTATCTACTCACTACACTTGATGCTGTTTTTAGCATTAACCTTTTCTTTAGATTTGAAAAGAGTCTTTATAAAATTCAATTTAGTTTCAGAGATTAGAATAGCAATAAAAATTGCCATGCAACCTAAAATCATATGTGATGTAAAAACTTCATTAAGGATTATTATAGATAAAATTGCTCCAAATACAGATTCTAAACACAATATAATTCCAACATGATTAGGATGAGCATATTTTTGTGCAATATTTTGAATTAAAAATGCTATCATGGTGCTAAATACTACAAGATAAAAAATACTAATAAAGCCGTCCTTGCTTATACCATTAAATTTAGGTTCAAACAATAAGGCTGATATTAAAGATAGAATTCCGGTAAATAGCATTTGAGTAACTGAAAGTATTATAGGATTAGATTTTCTGGAAAAGTGAGATATGGCTACTATATGGGCAGCAAAAAATACAGCACATATAAGTGTGAGCCAGTCGCCAAAATTCATACTTAATTTAAAACCATCTGTAAGGTTTAAAAATCCAATACCTGAAAGTGCTAATATTGTAGAGAAAATAGAGTATATATCTGGTCTTTTTTTCTCCACGGCCCAAACCAAAAACGGAATTATTACTACATAAGTCGCTGTGAGAAAGGCTTGCTTTCCTACTGTTGTATACTGCAGCCCTATAGTCTGTGTTGCAAAGCCGGTAAACAAAAATATTCCAACTATACATCCATATAAAATATCTTTTTTAGTAATTTTCTTTATAGTTTTAAAAAAAATCAATGCCATCAAAATAGATGCAATTAAAAATCTCACAGCCATCATATATAGAGGTGTTATGCTATTTAAAGCATCTTTAACTGCAACAAAGCCACCACCCCATATCATTGTTGTGAATAATAGGGCTATGTCTGCTAATAAGCTTTTTTTCGTTTTATATTTCATAATTATGTTATATAGGGTTACAAAGCATAAGTTTGTGACTCTATATAGTAATCCCCCCTTAATATTTATTAAATATTAACTGCAAAAAATAGTTATAATGACAATTATGTTTCATTAAATTATATCATTATAGGAGAAAGAAAGATAGTAAAAAACCGTAAAAGTTAAGGTGATATAGTAGCTTAGAGGTATATTAAGTTTCAATATAATGTGATATACTAAATAAAGTTTTTGGTGGTGGAAAAATAAGGACATAAAGGCAATTGTCTAACTTAAGGAGTGGATGTAGATGTATTCGTGGCTTTGGATGGTAATTATATTTGGAATTTTATTGGGTTTTGGGATATAACTAAAAAGAAAGCATTTAAACAAAATTCCGTAGTAAGTGTACTAGCTTTTTATTCTATATTTTGTTTTATTTTTGTATCCTTTGAATTCAGCAATGCTATTAATCTGAGTGGGGATAAAATTCTTATAATTTTTATTAAGACCTTCATTATATTTTTCAGTTGGGTATTAGGTTTTACTGCAATTAAGCAGCTGCCTATAAGTATTGTAACACCCTTTGATACTGTAAACCCTCTGTTTTCTATAATTTTAGGCATTATAATATTAGGAGAGAGTCTTGGATTATTGCAAGGTGTAGGTATTGTAATAATGTTAGTAGCCTATTATTTTATAGGTAAGGTAGGTTCAAAGGAAATAACAAAAGTATTTAAGAATAAATACTTACTTTTATTTTATGATATCCAGTGATTTGTGTTATAAGTGCAACTATCGATAAGATAGCTTTAAGATCAATTAACCCTGGGCAAATGCAGTTTTGGTTCTGCCTATTCATATCTATATTTAATATGGAAGCATTACTATATACGAAATGGAAATCAGAAGATAAAATTTCTATAAAGCTGGATTATAACATACCCCTTATGAGTTTACTTTTGACTATTTCAGATAGAATCTATTTTATTGCAGTAAATATTCCTTCAAGCTAAATATCGGTAATTATGCCTCTTAGAAAAATATCCATCTTTATTTCTGTAATTGTAGGTGGCATAATCTTTAAAGAGGAAAATCTTAGAGAAAAGTTTTGTTGTATTTGTTTATTGATTATAGGTATTGTATTGGTGTTTATCGGGAAATGAATAAGTTTTTTCAGCATTACGTTAAATTACTATTGAAATAAATCTATAGCTATTTTATAATCAAGATGCACCCACATAGGGAGGGGGCATAGGAGGTGTACTATGAACGAAGAAAAGAAAAAATCAATACAAGCTTTAAAAACTTCCAAAGGACAAATTGAAGGAATAATAAAGATGATTGAAGATGGAAGGTATTGTATTGACATATCTAATCAAATGGTTGCCGCTCAGTCATTGTTAAAAAAAGCCAACTTATTAATTTTAAAGCAGCATCTCAATCATTGTGTAAAAGATGCTTTTATAAATAACAGTGGAGATGAAAAAGTAGATGAGATAATGGATTTACTTTCAAAATTATTAAAAGACTAAATATAAACGTATTTCAAAGAGGTGTAAATATTTATACCTCTTTTTTGAGGTGCATTTGACAAAAACAAATTACATAAATTATTAAAGTCCAGCTAAGAAGATTAGTAAAAAAGGCTTTATGGAAAATTTATAAGTTCGTTCCATTAATTGACATATTGCGTTTTTTAAGTTAATATATATCTATAATCAATATATCAGTTCGATATATTGATTATAGATATATTATTTACATTTATGGAGGAAACTATGCTGGAATATGTTATCGAAGGTTTGCTTATGCAGAATGATATGAGTGGATACGATATGAAACAGAACATTGATAGCGTGAAATACTTTAATGCGAGCTATGGTAGCATTTATCCAACGTTAAAAAAAATGAAGACAGAAGGACTAATAACGTCAAAGGAAATAGTTGAGGGCGGAAAATATAAAAAAATGTATAGTATTAATGATGAAGGAAGAGAAAAATTCTTAGAATGGCTTCAAAAACCTATTGATATAATACGGTCAGATAATGAACACCTTGTTAAAATGTCTTTTTATAAATATCTGCCTAAAGAAAAGTTAAAGGATTTAATCCCTGAACTCATTATAAATGTAAGTGCAATGATTCGGAGATTAGAGGTTTTTAAGGCAAAACTTGAAAAAGATATGGATGAATTTCAGGTCTGGACAGTTATATTCGGAATTGACTATTATTGCTTTTTAAAAAGATGGTATCAGAGGTTTTTAGAAGAACTTAATTAAAAGTAAATTCATAATTGGGGGGATTTTATGTCATTCGATTTAAACGATTTAGTAAAAGATGCCTTGGAGTTAAATGCAAGCCATGCAGCTATAGCGGATACATCAAAAATTAAGTTTCATGAAGAATTTAGAAAAGCATGTGAGAAAAATGTCTGTCGCAAATATGATACAAACTGGATGGGACCACCTGCAATAGGCCCTATAGAAGAGTTGATGGAAAAAGCAAGAAAATACAAGCAGGGTCTTTTATTTCAAACTGTAATCCAATTAAACAGTCCTTTTGATTTAAAAGGTATGAATGCTGGCTATATTAAACATTGTGAAAACTTTAGTACAATTCTTAACCATATAAAAACAAAATATGGTTTTAAGGATATGCTTCCTTTAAATGCTGGCTGCTGCAGTGTATGTGATAAATGTGCATATCTAGACAAGCAGCCATGCCGCCATCCAGATAAAGCTTTTTCTTCCGTTGAAGCATATGGAATGGATGTTATGGCTCTAGAGAAAAATAGTGGAATTCCAATTTATAACGGAAAAAATACTGTATCCTATGTAGCACTTATTCTTTTCAACCTAAATGACTAGGACAAGGTACAAGAAATTTAAGGCTTGGTTCTGCTAAAAATAGAGTAGTAAGTATAAAGAAAAATTAATGCTTACTACTCTGTTTTTATTATTTTCAGGTAAATAAGTTGTTTTTATATAATTAAATGTGAATTTTTGCTAATAATATTAGAATAGTGATATAATAATTAAATAAATTCTATCTAGGAGGACGGTATATGAAAAGAGGCGCAGTAGAAAGAAATTTTAGAAAGATAAAGAATCAAATTTCACAAATAGAAGAAATCGTCAAGCACACTAAAACAAATGCACTGTGGGAGCATGAGGCTTCTATAAGAAAGAAAATAAGGCACTTAAAAGAATTTGAAGATGCAGGTCTTAGGGATTTTAAAGGTGTTTACGAAAGATACCTAGAGATATTAGAATACATATCAGAAAGGCTTGTAGATGACTATAATAGAAAAAATGACACTAATTTTAGTTTTAGAGAAATAGTAAAACATAATTACGATAGCTATTTAGGTTCAGGAATAATTAGTGTCCTTATAACTGAGCATATCCCTAAGCTCGTGTCTAGAGAGTTTGACAATGTATTTCCGGCAAATCCTAAGGATGAGTATGAGGATGCTAGAAGGAGTGTAAGAAAATTCTATTTGCATTTAGGGGAAACTAATACAGGAAAAACCTATAATGCAATTCAGCGATTAAAAGAATCTAAAAAAGGAATATATCTTTCTCCTTTAAGAATATTAGCTCTTGAGAACTATGAGAGATTAAATTCAGAAGGTGTTAAATGCAGCCTTATGACAGGAGAAGAAGAAATAATTGTAGAGGGAGCAGAGCATATATCCTGCACCATAGAAAAATTAGATATTAATGAAGAGTATGATATAGCAGTTATAGACGAAGTTCAGATGATAAAGGATGATCAGAGAGGAGCAGCATGGACTAGAGCACTACTGGGATTAAATTGTAAAGAAATACATGTTTGTGGAGCAATTAATAGTAAAAAGCTATTGATTAAGGTAATTGAGGATTGTCAGGATCAGTATGAATTTAAAGAGTATAAAAGAAGCATACCTCTTGAAATGCAGTATGATTCTTTTTCATATAAAAATATTCAAGATGGAGATGCACTTGTAGTATTTTCTAAAAAGAGGGTATTAGAACTAGTATATTATTATGCAGATTTAGGCATAAAGGCAAGCTTAATTTATGGAGATTTACCTCCTGAAGTAAGAAGAAAGCAGTATGAGCAATTTATAAGTAAAGAAACAAAAATATTGATAACTACAGATGCTATCGGCATGGGTGTGAATCTTCCTATAAGAAGAATAGTATTCATGGATGTAAAGAAGTTTGACGGCAGTGAAGTAAGGTATTTAAATTCTCAAGAGGTAAAACAGATTGCAGGAAGAGCGGGGAGAAAGGGAATATATGAAGTTGGGTATGTGGCATCCTATGGAGGCACTCAGGAATTTATAAGTGAAATGATAAATGCAACAGACCAGATTATTCAAGAGGCAGTAATAGGGCCTAGTGAGGCAATACTCAGAATAAAGAGCTTGCCTTTAAAGGAGAAGCTTGCACTTTGGAGTACTAGAGAAGAAAAGATGCACTTTTACAGAAAAATGGACATTTCAGAATACATTATAGTATTAGACAGCATAAAGCCTTATAAATTAGATGAAAAAACTCAATGGATGATACTAAAGATACCTTTTGACGTATCAAATCCTACCATGATGGATACTTTTTTAGCTTATGTAGATGAGCTTTTTATAGCTAAGAGAGATGTTATTTCAAAACCTGCATGTTTGGTAAAGGGACTCTATGAACTTGAGCTTTATTATCAGAAGATAAATCTCTACTACTCCTTTTCAAAGATATTTAATTTGGATTTTGATGTGAAGTGGGTATATGAGGAACGTATAGCAGTTAGCGAAGACATTAATAAAATTTTGGTAAGTATATAGGTTTTGAATGAAACATAAGGGGGAAACGTAAATGTATAGTTTTAAGAATGACTACAGTGAGGGTGCTCATCCAAGGATATTGAGTGCTTTAATGGAATCAAATTTGGAGCAAACAGAGGGATATGGAGAAGATCCTTATACACTAAAGGCTGTTAATTTGTTAAAAGAAAGAATAGGGCGCAGTGATATTGATATACATCTATTTATGGGAGGAACACAAACAAATCTTACTGCGATTTCTGCTTTTCTAAGACCTCATGAAGCAGCAATAGCGTCAAATACAGGGCATATATTAGTTCATGAGACAGGAGCCATAGAAGCTACAGGACATAAAGTCATTTCTATAGAGGTAAAGGATGGAAAACTGACTCCTGTACATATAAAATCTGTTTTAGAGGGACATACAGATGAACATATGGTAAAACCGAGGTTAGTTTATATTTCTAATCCTACAGAAATAGGTTCAATATATAGTAAGAGTGAGTTAGAGCAGTTGAGCAATTTCTGTAGAGAAAATAAGCTGTTTTTATATGTGGATGGTGCAAGACTAGGTTCTGCTCTATGTTCAGAGGAGAATGACATGGATTTTTCTGATTTAAGTACACTTGTGGATGCTTTCTACATAGGTGGAACCAAGAATGGGGCTTTAATGGGTGAAGCGCTTGTAATCTGCCGAGATTCCCTAAAAGAGGATTTTAGATTTCATATAAAGCAAAAAGGGGCGATGCTTGCTAAAGGAAGAATCCTTGGCATACAGTTTCTTGAACTTTTTAAGGATGATCTCTACTTTAATTTGGCAAGAAATGCTAATAACATGGCTGATATTTTGAAGAAGGGAATTAGTGAGGTTGGATATTCGTTTTTAACTCATTCACCTTCTAATCAGATTTTTCCTATTCTCCCAAATTGGTTAATTGAAAAGCTTCAGAAAAAATATTCTTTTTATCTTTGGGAAAAAGTAGATGAAGATAATTCAGCCATCCGACTTGTAACTTCTTGGGCTACTAAAGAGGAGATTGTTAAATCTTTTGTTGAAGATATGAAAGAAGCTGTAGCTTCTAATTAGAATGGATAAGTTGTGCTCAGGTGTATAAGTTGATTTTGAGGAAGAAACCCTGGAAGTTTTGCGATCATTGTATAAAAAGGCTCTGAAGCCTTAGGCTTCAGAGCCTTTTTAACTCTTAAAGTATATATTAATTACTAGTGAAAGTAATATCTTCTTCTTTATGAAGTGCTTTGATAAAACTTAACTTTGTTTCGGAAATAATTAGGGCAATAAATATAATAACGCAGCCTATAACCATATTTAGGGTAAAAACCTCTTTTAAAATTATTACAGATAAAATTGCTCCAAAAACTGATTCTAAACATAAGATTATTCCTACATGATTTGGATGAGTATATTTTTGTGCTACATTTTGAACGACAAAAGCAAAGGCTGTACTAAATACTATAAGATAAAAAATAGAGAAAAAAGCACCTTTATTGATTCCACCAAACCTAGGTTCAAAAATTAATGCACAAACTAATGATACTAGTCCAGCGAATAGCATTTGAATTACAGAAAGTATTATAGGATTTACTTTTTTTGCATAATGGGCAACTGATATTATGTGAGCTGCATACAAGAAAGCACATAATAGTGTAAGCCAGTCACCTAGGTTCATATTTAAAGAAAAACTATCACCGATATTTAAAAAGCCTATACCTACTAGAGCTAATAATGCTGAAAATAATGAGTATAAATCTGGCCTTTTCTTTTCAACTTTCCATGCAAAAAAAGGAACTATCACTACATATAAAGTAGTTAAAAAGGCTTGCTTTCCTGCGGTGGTATATTGTAATCCAATAGTTTGTGCAGTAAAAGCTGAAAATAAAAATATACCTACAATGGAACCGCATATAATATCCTTTCTAGTTATGTCTTTCATAGTTTTAAAGAAAATTAATGCAAGCATTATAGCAGCTCCAGTGAGTCTTAGAGCCATTATATAAAATGGAGTAATACTATCTAAAGCATCCTTTACTGCTACAAATCCGCCACCCCATACCAATGCTACTACGAACAATGATATGTCAGCAACTAAACTTCTTCTTCTACTTAATTTCATATGATCCCCCCATCTTTCTAAAATCTATAGGCAACTTATTCATTATACTATATTTAGTGAAGATTATGAGGAGCATTTTTAAAATGCCCAGTTACCATTTCTAAATATGCATATTACTTCACCATCTTTAGTTTCACCTGTAATGTTTAAATCAGCAGATCCTATCATAAAATCTACGTGAGTCAAAGAGTTGTTTGCACCGGCTTTCTCAAGTTCTTCGATGTTCATTTCAGTACCATCTTCAAGACATATTGGATAAGCTTCACCTAAAGCCAAATGGCAGGAAGCATTTTCATCAAATAAAGTGTTATAAAAAATAATATCTGAATTTGAAATTGGTGAATCATAAGGTACTAAAGCTACTTCACCTAGATAATGAGAGCCTTCATCTGTTTCTATTAACTTCTTTAAGGTCTCATAACCTTTTTCTGCTGAAAAGTCTACTATTCTGCCATCTTTAAAAATTAGAGTAAAATTATCAATTAGATTTCCACTATAGTTTAGTGGTTTTGTACTTTTTAATTTGCCGTTTACTCCTGTTTTTAATGGTAGAGTGAAAACTTCTTCTGTTGGCATATTTGCAACAAAGTAAGTTTTCTTTGAGTTATATTCTCCACCACCAGCCCAGAGATGCTTTTCCGGTAGTTCTATTGATAAATCCGTATCCCTTGAAAGATAATGAAGTTTCTTAAATTTCTTAGTATTTAAAAAATCTACTTTACTTTGAAGATTCTTTAGATGTTCATTCCAAGCTTCAACTGGATCATTTTTATCAACTCTTACAATTTTAAATATGTTTTGCCAAAGCTTTTCTATTGCTTCTTTCTCTGATAGTTCAGGAAAAACTTTTCTTGCCCATCCAGAGGTTGGTATAGATATTACAGACCAGGCCACTGTACTATTCATAATATACTCTCTATACTTTTTTAGTGCAGTAGATCTTGTTTTATTAAATTCTGATATTCTCTTAGGATCTACATCTTTTAAGAGCTCTGGATTTGATGCTGAAATTGAAATAAAGGCTGCTCCATTTTTAGCAAGTTCTTCATATCCATCTGCTTTCCATTTTGGAAACTCTTTAAAGGTGTCGTATGGTGCATTTATGAATTTTATAAGAGTTAACGCTTCATCAGTCCATTCAACATGAACATCCTTTGCACCAACAGCATAGGCCTCTCTTGCAATGAGTCTTACAAACTCAGCACATTCAATGGTTGAGTTTATAACGAGAGTTTGATTTTTTTGTATATTAACTCCAACCTTAACTGCAAGTTCAGCATATTTTTTTAGAGTATTATTGAAATTATCCATTTTATCACTCCTCTATTTTGATTACTATGTTTTGCCACGAATAGATATTATTATAATATTTATTTATATATTACTCAAGGGGTAGCTTATCACAGCGGTTTGTAAAAGTAGAAATTGTCGCTGTTAAACAGAAAATAAGTAAAGCTTTCAGTATCCTATAGGATACTATCTATCAACAAAGTGCATGCTTGTATATCATTAAACAACTTACTATACTATAAATAATGGTTAAATGAAATTCTCTATAATGTACATTTTTGGAAGAATAACATTGCAGAAATGGTATAAATATAGAGTAAGATGTAACTTGTAAAAAGTTTAATAAAGAAGTTTTAGAAAGCAGGTGTTTTTAACATGGAAAAATCAAAGGTGTACTTTACTAACATGCATGCAACAGGAAAAGAAAATTTGTTGCAGAAGCTCCACCGTCTCATAAAAACAGCAGGGATTGATCAAATTAATTTTGATAAAAAATATACAGCTATTAAAATCCATTTTGGTGAGCCAGGTAATTTAGCTTTTTTACGTCCTAACTATGCAAAAGTGACAGCAGATATCGTAAAAGAACTAGGAGGAAAACCTTTTCTTACAGATTGTAATACTTTATATGTAGGCAACAGAAAGGATGCTCTTGAACATCTAAATTCTGCTTATCTAAACGGATTTTCGCCTTTTTCTACTGGTTGTCATGTGATTATAGGTGATGGCTTAAAGGGTACAGATGATATCTTGATTCCTGTTGAAGGGGGCGAATATGTAAAAGAGGCGAAGATTGGTCGGGCAATTATGGATGCAGATGTATTTATTAGTTTAAGTCATTTCAAAGGCCATGAGGCAGCTGGTTTTGGAGGTGCACTAAAAAATATAGGTATGGGTTGCGGTTCACGTGCAGGTAAGATGGAGATGCATAGTAGC
Source organism: Clostridium magnum DSM 2767 (assembly GCF_001623875.1). Taxonomy (GTDB): domain Bacteria; phylum Bacillota; class Clostridia; order Clostridiales; family Clostridiaceae; genus Clostridium_AM; species Clostridium_AM magnum. The sequence continues at coordinate 412,142 of NZ_LWAE01000005.1, forward strand.
GGGAAACCTAGTGTTTCCGCAGAGGACTGTATTGGCTGTGGTATGTGTGCTAAAAACTGTGCTCACGGCGCAATTACTTTTACAGACCGTAAAGCTTCTATTAATCACAACATATGTGTTGGCTGTGGACGATGTATTGGTGTCTGTGCAGTAGATGCTGTTCAACCAGCTTCTGATGAATCAAATGATATTTTAAATAAAAAAATTGCGGAATATTCCTTAGCGGTATTGAATGGACGTCCAAATTTCCATATTAGTCTAGTTATTGATGTTTCACCTTATTGTGATTGCCATGCAGAGAATGATATAGCAATTGTCCCTGATGTAGGTATGTTTGCTTCCTTTGATCCAGTGGCGCTGGATATTGCCTGTGCAGATGCAGTAAATCGTCAACCTGCTATTGAAGGTAGTCTTCTGGAAAAAAATGGTTGTAAACATCATGATCATTTTACTGATGTTAGTCCAGAGACAAACTGGAGGGTATTAATTGATCATGCGGTAAAGTTGGGACTTGGAAGTAAGGAATATGAGTTGGTAACAATTTAGTGAATTTGTATCACCGACAAAAAGAAATTTTATGGGTATTTATTATACAATATGATTGGTGGAAAGAGGTGATAACAATGAAAGTTACTGATTTAACCCATATCATTTATTCAGATATGCCAGTTTTTCCAGGAACAGAAGGGCCAATATTTCAAAAAGCAAATACATTAGAGAAAGATGGATTTCAAGAAGCGAAAATAACTATGTATTCACATACAGGTACACATATAGATGCTCCTGCACATATGTTAAGTGATGGGCTATATTTAGATAATCTAGATATAGATCATTTTATTGGAAAAGCTACTATTTTAGACTTTTCAAATGAAAACATAGAGATAATAGATGTAAATGTTTTAAAATCCTATGAAGAAAAAATAAAAAGCGTTGAATTTATTATAATAAAAACAGGATGGAGTAAATATTGGGGACACAAAACGTATTATAAAGATTTTCCATGCTTAGATGAACAAGCAACAAAATGGTTGTCGGAGTTTAATCTAAAGGGAATAGGTATTGATGCAATTTCAATTGATCATATAGAATCAACTACATTTGTAGTACATAAAATACTAATGCAAAAGGAAATTATAATTATTGAAAATCTAACAAATTTAGACTCTATCAGCAACGAGTACTTCACTTTGTGTGTAATGCCTCTAAAAAACAAAGATGCAGATGGTTCACCAGTACGAGCTATTTCTATAGAAAGTATATAGAAAACTTAAAGCAGCTATAGAAAAGAGATATCTTTAGTGATATATCCTTATAGCTGCTTTAAGTCTATTTTATAGGAACACTATCTGTTATTTGGAAGTTCATTCTATAGCCTTTAAAAGAAGAATTTGTACCATTTAAATTCTTTATTACAAATAAATAGTATTTTTTACCAAGCTTATACGGTTTATAAGGAATAACTTGTACACACTTTTTATCTTCAGATAAAGATAGTGCTGTAGGAATTATAGTTCCGTCACCATCTACTACGTATATTTTTGAACTATTTACATTTTCCTTTTTAATTTCTTGTTTAAAAGTTAATGTCCATTTTTTATCCTGTGAAACATCCGAATAAGACTCTAATTCTTTAAAATTTTTATCTGTAAAAAGATTCTTATCCACAGGTAGATTTATTTGACTTAGAGGAAAGGCTGATTTTTCATTATACTTTTCAGGGGTTCCTAGCACATATTGCAGGCTTAAAGTACTGTCTAGTTTCAAGTTGTTTATCTTATGCTTCCATTCATCAGTATTGCTGGCATAAAAAAGTTGGTATTTCCCAAAAGTATCTTGAATTTCTATAAATACGAAATTATTTTTTGAGTTATTCTCAGTGTATATATTTTTTAAAATACCTGAGGTCCAAGAGGCACCTACTATATCAGAATCAGAGCCGTTGCTGCCTAAATAATTATAAACCTCTCCAGAAGAGTTTTTTACACTTATTCTAAAGGCCGGTAATTGAGCTTTGATTATAGCATAAGGATATGTTACCATTTGTGGTAATATAGCATCATTATCAGGAATTGTTTCTTCTAATAATATATTTGCTCGTCCTTCCACATCCTCTACAGAATTGACTTTAATTTCATAACCACCAGTAGGTTTTTCACCTGCCATAACAGCTACATATAAATCACTTGAATTTTTATCAATATAATAAAGGAAACCCTTATTGTCTTTATAAAGATCTATTTCTTTAGTTAAAGCTTTTGGAGCGTTATCATAAGAAATAGTGTCAAACTTTTGTTTATTATAGACAAAGGATTCTGATTGTTGCATAGCATAAGCCGTGGCTTTAGGTAAAGTTTGAGCTCTTACTGAAATAGGCATATACATTACTCCTACTGCTAAAGTAATACATATTGATGTTACAACTTTTTTTAGCATTTATAAATACCCTCCTTAAAATACTGTTTTCATTAACTTAGACGTATAAAACTTGTATTACGCTTCAAAATTTAGCTTAAAATTGTTTTAAAAACATTAGTAGGTATTAATTAATAGATTTAGCAATATTTATTAAGGAGTTTTCTGGTAAATTGCCACATAAAGAATATTCTATGTTATTCATCATCCAGGTGATTTTTGTAGTTACAATATTGGATTGATCATCTTTTGTTGAAGTAACATAAGCTTTGTTATCTTTAATATATATAATTTTGTCTCCCTGTAATTTAGATAAATTTTTGTTTTGCAATATTTCAAAATAAGTAGTGTTAGAATTATAATTTAATTTTACACATTTTAGTTTATCATCTGGAATAGATATAGCAGTAAGGTTAAAGCCTTCTGGAATACTGGTAGGAAGTAAAATATCACTTCCAAAATATTTTTCAGCACTTGCCATATTTAAGGACTCTGGTAGAGAAACTGATGCAGTAGGGACCTCAGAACTTAAATACATATCTTTATTTTGCTCATTATTCATTTTATTTTGTAAGATATTATCAGAAGATTTGGTAGTATTATTCGTATTTTGAGAAACAACATCTACATTACTATTTGTTGCACTAATGTTCGAGTCTTCATTTTGAGGTATTGAAATGTTCTGACTATTATCTGCTCTACTTAGTGAACTATCATTTAAAGCTTCAATAGCTGTATTTGCATCTTTAGTTACTACACTAGTATCCGAATTTTTACTGTGTACTGCAGAATTTTCATTTCCTGTGTTAGGCTCATTGTTTAAAGCTACAGATTTAGAGCTATCTAAATTTTGGGTTTCTGAAATTTTTGTAGGATCTTTAGAATCATTGTTATAAACAGAATTTTTGTATTCATGATTTATTGAATTATTTGCAGAGTTATTGGCAATAGTTGGCTTATGTAAAAAATAATTATATATTCCAAAAGTAGAGATTAAAAGAGCAGCAGAAACAGTTGAAGCAATTAAGGGACTCATTTTTAAAACTCTTTTATCAGTACACTTTTCTAAAGTTTTTCTTTTTAAATCCTCAGTAACATAAATATCTTTAAGAAATGTGTTTGATGTCTCTCTAAAATCTTTCATGTTATCTTTCATATTCAATCTTCCCACCTATATTAGATTTTAATATTGTTCTAGCACGAAAAAGCCGGTTCCGTACAGTTCCTTCCGGTATTTTTAACATTTTACTTATATCTACTGTTGATAATTCCTCATAATAATAAAGAATCAGTGGCTCTTTATATTTACTGGGTAAATTCATAACTTCTTTTAACAAATTTTCATTTTGAATTCTATTAATCACCTTATTATCTATATTTTCATAACTGTGTAATAATGAATCATTATTAATATCTTTAAACATAAGAACCTTTTTGAACCAAGAAATCCTTAATATATCTCTACATGTATTCATGGTAATACTTATAATCCAGGTTTTTTCACTGCTATTTTTCTTGAACTTATCAAAATTTTTATAAACCTTTATAAATACTTCCTGAAAAGCATCTTCTGCTAAATGCTTGTCCTTCAAATATAGGTAAGCAACTCTTAGCACATCATTTCCGTAACTATCCATTAAGCGTTTTATTTCTTCTTCCATGTTTTAATAATATCCTTTTTAAAAGATATTTTCCCCTCCATAAAGCAATTCTTAGGCTAAGTATTGCTTAATTATCACTGACACATTGTAATATAAAACTAGAAGAAAGTATCTAGATGTATATTATTTTGTGTTTTTTCAAGTTAAGCTACCAGCCGTGAGATAAATATTCATATATAATAAAGTATAACACTTATTATTAGATTAGACGTATAAAACATTAACTTCGCTTCATAAAATTTAAAAATATCGGGGAATTTTAAACATATAAAGATATGAAAAGTAAATAGCCTTATTTTTAAGGTCTAGGAGTATTTACCCTAGACCTTAGTGATATTAATGTTCTAATAAAATTGAAACTTGAATTAGGTATGAGTTTTTCATTAATTACATATATTCTTGTAAACTTTTATTAATCTCTCCAAATATGCCACATTGAATTGTTTCTTCCTCTAGCAAATACGTCAGTTCTATTTCTATTCCAAGATACTGCAGCTGGGCCAGAGGTTAAATTTCCTCCAAGATTTCTCCAGTTGCTCCAACGAGAGCCGTTCCAGGACATAGTAATCAACCGATTATTCGCACCTCTGGCAAATACCTCTAATCTATTAGCAGCTCTAGAAGAAACTCCAGGTTCAGAGGTCAACCTTCCACCAAGGTCTTCCCACCTGCTCCAACGAGAACCATTCCACCATAAATGATATAGACGGTTGCCTTCACCACGAGCAAATACATCAATTCTGTTATTTCCCCAAGAAACAGCGTCAGGATCAGAAGTTAACCTTCCGCCAAGGTTTTCCCATTCACTCCAACGAGAACCATTCCACCATTTATGATAAAGGGCATTATCGGTACCGCGTACAAATGTATCAAGTCTATTAGGGGCCCATGAAGAAACAGCAGGAGCAGAAGTTAGGACTCCACCAAGGCTTTCCCAATTACTCCAACGAGAACCATTCCAAAATATGTGCCACATAGCGTTATCTGTACCTCTTGCAAATACATCAATTCTGTTATTTCCCCAGGAAACAGCAGCAGGAGCAGAGGTTAAAACACCGCCAAGACTTTCCCAGTCGCTCCAGCGAGAACCATTCCACCACTTATGATAAAGAGCATTGTCAGTACCACGTACAAATGTATCAAGTCTGTTAGGTGCCCATGAGGAAACAGCAGGAGCAGAAGTTAAAACTCCACCAAGATTTTCCCAACGACTCCATCTGTTAACAAGAGGAGATACTGGCAGTTGTTGGATTCTAGCGCCATCAAAGAGACCGTCTTCATAATCTAAGTCAAAATTTTCGAAACTATTGTAATCCTCAAAGCTATCAAAGCCCCTCATTTGATCCTCTAAAACTGGACAAATAGTTTGTGGCATGGAATAAGGACAATAAAAATATGGATTATTGTACATTGGAAACCTCCTTGTATTTTTGCTGCGACTAAAAAGTCTCATCAATTATATTTTATTAATAAAGCTAATAAAATGTTCCAAAATAAAAAAGATAAAAGGTAAAAACATGGTTTAGCCTAATAAATTAGGATTAATCTAGCAAAAAAGAAGGTAATTTACACTGAATGTAGAATAATAAAATTATGTAGATTTAAAGCATATTTTTATTATATGCTTTATTTATAATTGATTATTTTATAAAAATATAAAAAATATGGAAGAAGGGTTATAAAAATATGTTGAAACTTCACTGGCTAGAAATCATATTAAGATGTATTCCAGAAATGTTATTAGTGATTTGGGGAATATACGAATTAGCTAAAAAGTCAATTAATATAAAAGTTTATATACTTTCCAGTATAATAATGGGGATAGCAACTTTTTTCGTAAGAATGCTACCTATATATTTTGGGTTACATACATTTATTATGGTTATTTTGATTATATGTGTAATGGCTATTATTGATATACCAATAATAAATGCAATATGTGGTGGTTTTCTTATGACTTCAATACTTTACTTAAGTGAGTATTTTAATATTGCAATATTAAATTCATTTAATATTAATATAAGTATTGAATTCTTAAATCCTATTATAAAGTGTATCTTTGGTATTCCATCATTAATTATTACATATTTATTCATTATAACAATTCGTTATTTTGTGAAGGTAAAAATAGAAAATATCAGTTATTGAAAGACTTGCAGTTAACTCCAGGGAGGTTTATTTATGAGATATGTTACAAATGATAGTGAAAAAGATATATTCGTTATTTTATCTATTATGAAAATTTCTATAATAATGTTTATTATAATTATATATGCCAGTGGGCAAAACTATAGGGAAATGTTAAAAACACAAAATTTTGGTCAAATTAGTTTAGGGTCATGGGCATTACTCTTTTGCTTTTTAACATTAATCTTCGCCACTTGGATTATAATTAATTTAAAATTAAAGGTATCAGTAAATTTTAAGAGTTCATGGTTAATTGAAAATACTTTTTTTATACTAATTATCTCTTTGCCCATATACTTATTTAATGCATACGATGATGAATATAAGTATTTATTTTTATTATTAATAATATCTTCGGTTATTAAATATGGATTACGATATGGAATTTTAACCTCACTTTTTTCTTCTATTTTTGTTCTTGGAGCAGATCTATTATATGCACCAATGGTAAATGGTATTAATGTCCATTTTGAAAAAGATTTAATAATGGTGGGAATTTTTATTTTTGTTGCATGGGTACTTGGGTTTTATGTAGAACTAGAGAATGAAAGTAAAAAGAAAAAGGATAATCAACTTCAATTATTAAATACTGAATTGGAGGAAAAGAGGACAGAGAGACATATTATTGAGGAAACATTATTGAAAAATAAAGTATGTTTTGATATATTGTTTGAAAACTCACAAAATGCCATTCTTGTTCATTCTCATGGTAAAATTATGTATGGAAATAGGAGTGCAGCTAGATTACTGGGATATGAAGATTCTCTAGAATTAAATGATGAGTCAATTTATAAACATTGTTTGCAAAAGGATATAATGACCACAAGTGAAAAGTATTTAAATATAATTAATAAAAGACTTTCTAAGGTTGTATATGAAGCAAGTATACTCAATTGTAAGGGAGAGACAATTCAAGTACGCGACACATCTTCTTTTTTCATGTATGATGGTAGGGCTTCTGTGCTGACTTTTTTACTTGATATAACATCAGAAAAACAAATAGAAACATTAAAGCATGATGTAGAAAAAAATTTAAGACTATTAAATGAATCTAGAGAATTTAATACGCTTATAACAGAATTTTTCACCAATATATCCCATGAGTTTAAAACGCCAGTTAATGTAATTTCTGTTGCTATTCAAACAATGGGTGTGCTTTTGGAAAATTTAAACGTTGGTAATATAGAAAAATGTAAATCATATTTAAAAATAATGAAGCAAAATTGTTACAGAATGACCAGATTGATAAACAACCTTATGGATATCACTAAAGTGGATTCTGGATTTATTAAAATTAATAAAAGTAACGATAATATTGTAAGTGCTATTGAAGATATTACTCAATCCGTAGCATCTTATATAAAGAGCAAGAATATAGAACTCATATTTGATACAAATGTTGAAGAAAAGATTATGGCTTTTGACCATGATAAGATAGAACGAGTAATATTAAATTTACTCTCCAATGCATTTAAGTATACAAATTCAAATGGACATATATATGTAAATGTAGAGGACAGGAGAGAAAGTGTTATTATTTCAGTAAAAGATGATGGGCAAGGTATTCCTAAAAATATGCTTAAAGTTATATTTGAACGCTTAGGACAAGCAAATCGTTCTCTTTCAAGACAATGCGAAGGAACTGGAATAGGATTATATCTTGTTAAATCTTTTATTGAAATACATGGCGGTAAGATAAGTGTTGTCAGTGAAGAAGGAAAAGGCAGTGAATTTAAAATAGAATTACCTGCTGAATTGGTTAGTGATGAAAATTATAAAGACAGGACCCTTTATGAAACAGATGTAGAGAGAATAAACATAGAATTCTCTGATGTATATTCAATATCAATTTAATACAATACATTAAGGATAATTTAGAAGCAGAGATTTTTTGTTTTACAACCAATCTCTGCAAACCATCGAACTTTTTCTGAAGATTTAAAATATAGTTTTCAATTTTTTAACACTTATTATTAGCGTTTTTGTATGAAATTAAAACATAAAGTATATTGGAAAGTAAGGGTGGGGAAACCTCCACCTTTCTATGCATTTATTTACATCTATTTTTATTGGCGTCCATTTATTATTTACATCTTTAGTAAACTGATGAATCTCAATATCAGTGCCGTTTGTAAGTTGAAAGAATTGAAATTTATAGTCATGACCATCCTTACCAACTACATAAATATTCTTAATATACCCATTTTGTTCGGTTGGATATCTTTTTTTCAGAAGCTTACACCAATCTCCATAGACTGTATCAACATAAAGCTCAGCATTATGTTTCCATCCGTGATAAGCAGCACATAGAAAATCTTCACCTCTTAAGTCTATTTTAGAAATTTTATATTTTCCATTTTCATTTTTTATATCAATAAATCCGTAGTAATATGCGAAGCTTGTATTTCCATTAAAGGAAGGTTCTATTGCTTCTATTTCAATAAAATACTCATAAGTTCCCTTTGGAGCATTTTCATCAGTTATATTGTTAAGTTTTATTAGGTTAATGTGTCCTATATCTTTGAAGGAATTAAGATAAGAATTGTAATCTAGCCTATTTTGATATACAGAAGTTAAAAAATTATATGCTATGGGGTAGGACATTTGGGCAAATCCAATGGTACCGCAGCCTCCTTGTGAAATATTTGCAGCCTCTCTTAATATACTAAAATAATTTATTATTGTGTCTTCAGGAGACTTAAATAGCCAATCAGGTAAAACAATTTTATTGTAGTCTTCATTTGAATACTTATCAAAAAACTCATAATCAAAATTTCTATTATTTAATGCTGATAAAGGTGAAGGTCTGAAATATAGTTCATTATTCAATTTAGAAACACTCCATATTAATATTGTTTAATGATATTATATTCTATTTTTAAAATTACTCTACAACTTTGAAAGAGGAACCTTTCAATTGATAGAAAGGTTCCTCTATTATTATTTTATTTATTTATTACAATAGGATATACACTTTCTGCTTTAAGAGAATTTAAAACTTCATTTGCAGAATAATAATCGTTTTTACCTCTTGGAGAACCATCCGAATATTCTATATTATTATAAAATGGATCATATATTTCAAAATAAGTATTGTTATCTACTACCTTGTAACCCTTTATAATAACGGTGTAAGTATTACCATCAACAACATGAAAACGTCCAAGCTTTGATTCAGAACTGTTATTATAATTTATATATTGAGGATTTAAGTTGACTATAAGTATATTCCCATTTTTAAGTTGTGTTTTCAATGAATCCTCACTTATATCATCACAGGAACTATAGTTTATATTTGCACTTTTTAAATATGATGTAATAGTGCTGATATTCCAAGCTGTGCCGCTGTTTTCATATGCATCTCGTATATCCGCCACTGATTTATCAGAAGAAGGGGTTGTCCACTTTATAGCCATAGCCACAGCAGCAGGACCTGAGTTTATACTTGAATATTTTCCTGTATTGTCTTGATTAATATACCAGTCATAGCTTTTTTCGTTATTCACATATTCTGTTTCAGTTTTACCAAGACCTAAAGAAGCGGATTTTGACTTAATAGTAAAAGGCATAGTGGATGTATACTTTATTTTTATACCATCATCACTTTCTATATTGTCTCCAATAATTAATTTGTAGTTTCCTTCATAATCATATCCAGTATCCCACGGAAGAATAGTTACTGAGGAACCATCTATCAATATTTTTGTAGAAACAAAATTTCCTTTAGTATCTACAACTTTAAATTCATTTCGATTACTTTCTGTATCTTTTATTTTTTATTAAATTTGATTTTCCATTGTTTAAGTTTGTCCACATCCGTTTTTGCATCCAAGTTTTTATACTCAGGTAATTTAATAGTGCTGTCTGTTGTTGTGCTTGAGTTAGAACTGGAACTTATATTACTTGTAGTCGTATTAGTATTAGTATTAGTATTAGTATTGGTATTAGTATTAGTATTGGTATTATTAGTAGAGGTAGCCGCATCCAATTTTATATATTGCTTAGCTACATATCCATAAGAGGAACCAAATTTTATTTTGTACCAGCCATTTATAGTTTCTAATACTTCTACACTATCATCTAGTTGTAAAGTACCTATAATTTTTGAAGTTGTATTAGATTCACTTCTTACGTTTAACCCTTGTTTAGATAACACAGTACCATGTAATATGTTAGCAGCTCTAGTTACATATGTAGTAGAAATTACAGAACCAACAGTTAGTGAAATTGATAGTATAATTGATATTATTTTTTTGTTTTTCATTGAAGTCATCTCCTCCTATCTGGAAAAGTAAATATATTTTGTATTAATTTTCTATACTTATATATTAACACATATATAAAGATAATGTTAAGAGAAGAATGATAAATCAGTAATTAATTTGTCATTAATTTAGTACAAATTTGAAAATTAGATTGTTCAATTAGGCCGTATCACTTTATACATATGCCATGCATAATATATTAGTGAAGTAATTTTTAAGAGGGAAAGAAATGAGTATAGTATTAACACCCCTTCACTACATCTATTTAATCTTTATACTTATAATTATAGCTGCTATGATTAAAAAAAGGGATATATCCTTGATTTGTATAATTGGTATATTGCTACTTGGATTGGTTGGTACAGGTTCTTTATACCATTCTACTATGGGAGTATTTAACAGCTTTGTTTATGCTACTAAAGAGCTTATGCCTACTATATTCATTATATCGGTTATTGTAGCTATGAGTCATGTTTTAATAGAATCTGGTATAAATGAAGAAATAGTATATCCTTTTAAAGGAATAATAAAAAATTACTGGATTGCTTATTGGGTTATCGGTATAGTGATGATGTTACTTTCTTGGTTCTTCTGGCCATCACCAGCAGTAGCACTAGTGGGATTATTATTTTTACCTATAGCAAAAAAAGCAGGTCTTCCAGTAATAGGAGTAGCAATATCTATGAATCTATTTGGACATGGCATAGCTTTGTCAAGTGACTATGTAATTCAGGCAGCCCCTAAGCTTACGGCGGATGCAGCAGGTATACCAGTGTCTAGTGTGGTCAGTGCAAGTATTCCTTTGGTAATTACTATGGGACTCGTAACCACTATTACAGCATTTTACTTACTTAGAAAAGATATTAAATCAGGGAAAATATCTACAGAGTATACTATAGGAGATGAAACTGACGAGCAGAAGCCTAGTTTAGTTTCTCTTTCAAAGAATTTAAAGAGGGTTTTAGCATTAATAACTTTAGTTTTATTTATTGTAGATATATTTGTAATGTATACTGCTAAGCTGCAGGGCGGAGATGCTACTGCACTGATAGGTGGAACAGCAATATTTATTTTGAGCCTAATATCTATAATAACTTATAAAAATGAGGCTTTGGAAAAAATAACAGATAACCTTGTTAAAGGTTTACAATTTGGATTTAAAATATTTGGTATAGTTATACCTATAGCTGCATTTTTCTATTTAGGTGATTCAGCCTTTACTGAAATATATGGTAAGATATTGCCAGCTAATTCTAATGGTATAGTTAATGACTTAGGTGTGTGTCTAGCTAATTTAGTTCCTCTTAATGCTGCAGTTGCATCTACAACCCTTACTGTAGTTGGTGCAATCACGGGTCTAGATGGATCAGGGTTTTCAGGAATATCTTTAGCAGGTTCTGTAGCAAAACTATTTTCTACAGCTATAGGCGGAGGCGTAGCTACTCTTACTGCACTAGGACAAATAGCAGCTATATGGGTTGGAGGAGGAACTATAATACCATGGGCTGTAATACCTGTAGCTGCTATATGCGGAGTAGATCCTTTTGAGCTAGCTAAAAAGAATATAAAGCCAGTTATTATAGGGTTAATTGTTACTACAATAGTTGCTATGTTTCTTATATAGTTAAGAAGAATATTTATAATAAAATATTTTTTAGAAAGAATGAAGTCTAAACTTGAATCAGATGGGGTTTCAAACCCCACCTGATTCTTAGTTGAACGAATCCAGGGGCGTAACCGCTTGCAACGTACACTTTGGAGAAGATGGGAGTATTAGATCGGGTAGTCATCGGATAAATTTATATTAATAATTATAGATAACAAAAGCAGAAAATAAGCTTACACTCCTTAGTGTAAGTTTATTTTCTGCTCTGAAATCCTACAAGATATTTCAATTTTTTAATTTAATTTTTCTATCTTTGTTTCAAGGTGAGTAGTTACTCCGCTTCCTTCAAGATAATTATAATAAATATTGCCGTCCTTATTTTCACCAGCGGCATCATAGCCTGAGATGAAGTGAGTGGATCCATTTAAATTTGAGAAATGGCTATAATCTATAGTTTGTTTTCCGTTGTAGTAGTATATATTAGTTGGTTCTACTACTATCCATCCATATTCAGGCAAGTAGTACTCTGCCCAGGCATGTCTATAATCATTTCCTGTTGCTGTATTATTATAAAAGTTTTTGCTGTCAACCCAATAACCAGTAGCTACTCTAGCAGGAACTCCAGAAGCTCTTAAAAGTGCAACAAATAATTCAGAATAGTCTTCACATACTCCTCTTGAGGTCTGAAGAGCATTTAAGGCTCCTTTATTTTTATTGCTTTCATCATAAATCATATAGCTATTTACAAATTCATAGGCTTTCTTTGATTTATAATATGGATTAGTTATTCCTATGAATAATTCCTTTGATTTGTCTATAATAGCTGAATTGTTACTTTCTATCTTATCAGTAGCAGTAGTATATTTGCTATATTCACTAAAATTACCATAATCTCCAGAGGTTTTAGATAAATCTTTTGTATATTTTATGCCACTAACTTGTATAGTTCTAGTGACCTGATACTGTAACTTTTCTCCAGGCTTTAAACTAGAGGAAGCAGTTAATTTTTGATTTACTGAATTTGTAGAGGTAACTTGAGCATTTTCTCCAGTAACTTTTAAGTCTAATTCTTTCTGATAAGGTGAATTGCTTAAAGTTCCAAGATTGTAAGCTATATCTAATTTTGTATCCTTATCAGCAGTAAAAGTTAAAATATCTGTAACCTTATAAGTATGTGTATCAACTAAAGAATAGCTAGAAGCATCAATAGCTTGTACATCATTTTTGGTTGTAAATTTCATAGTCCTAGGTTTTTTTAGGGCAGATCCATTTAGAGCCTTTATGTTGTCTACATAAATAGTATAAGTCTTTCCTGGATCATAAGTGCTTGAAGGTTTTATAGATATATTATTGCCACTAGAACTTAAATCTAATTTTAGTGAGTCGCCATTTTCATCAACAACTCTTATATTTTCACTATTTACTGTGTTTTTATCAATGTCCTTTGAAAACTTAATGTTCCAAACTTTATCTGTACTTATATTTTGTTTGGCAGTAAAAACAGTGTAGTTACTATCAGCAAAAACAGTACTAGTATAGAGCAGCATTATTAATGAAATAAGGATGAACTGTACTTTGAATTTTAATAATCTTTTAATGCTACATTTTACAAACATAATTTCACTCCTTTTGATTCAAGTTTAAATTTCTATAGATTATATTATAACATACTAGAGATATGGTTTTATGAAGAAATTTTTTGCAAAAAAATGGAGTCTTCTATCAATTAATAACTTGTATATAAATGATTTTAGAACCTAATAATATGTTTAGAAAATTTAATACTTACTTTATACGAAGGAAGTGATTATAAGTGCATAAAAAATTAAAAAGGCCTGCATCTATTTTGTTAATACTGCTAATAGTTGTTCTTTTGTCTTCTGCAGCAAGCAAAAGTATTATAACTATGGCCGCTGATGCGAATAATGTAAATCTTGTTTTAGATTCCTTAAATTATAGCGATGTTCTTCCAAAGAACTTTCGTAAGACCTCCGATTTAACAATTATAAAAGACAATAAGGACTTAAATTTAAAGGGGTTAGATAAATTAAATATTTCTGGGAGTCAACAATTTTCTGAGAAGAATCTTCCTCTTTTAATAAAGGCTATAGGAACCTACTTACCTATAACAGTAGTGGACTTAAGACAGGAATCCCATGGATTCATTAACGGACTTGCAGTTAGTTGGGCTGACTCAAAAAACAATGCAAATGTAGGTTTAACTAGAGATCAGGTTTTATTAGATGAAGCTAATAAATTAAAAAGTATTAAATTAAACGAACCTATAACTTTTTACAATCACCCTAAAGAAACTATAGTTCCAACAAAGGTTCAAGATGAAAAGGAGCTTACGACATCTAAAGCACTATCTTATAACCGAATAACTGTTAGGGACGGTGGAATACCTTTAGATGATATGGTTGATTACTTTGTAGAATCTATAAAAACTCAGTCTTCAAATTCTTGGTTACATTTTCATTGCAAACAAGGTATAGGAAGAACAAGCACCTTTATGATTATGTATGATATGATGAAAAATTATAAAGAGATTAGTGAGGATGATATTATAAAAAGACAATTAGCATTAGCAAATTATAAAGAAGATACTATAAAATCTTTTTATAATAACGAAAGAATGAGCTTCTTAAAAAGTTTTTATAATTACTGCAAAGTAAATGGAGATACCTTTAACGTAAAGTGGAGTCAATGGAAAAAAAATTATACTGATAACAGCTCAGCAACTTTAAGTACGGCTTATAAATTAAATACTGCTTGCGATTCCGACTACATAAAGAACCCAGTAGTCCCTACATCACTATATGTTATATCGCAAGATTCAATGACCCCAAGTGAAAGAACAATGGTAGCTAGCCTTCAGGGGCTAGTTAATGGCCATTGTTCTTCTCAAATATATACACTTAATTCTTCTCAGCCTGATTATAAAACATGGTTAGAGGATTTAAAAAACAATTATAAGATTCCTTATAAAATAGTATCAAATCCCTGGCAACTGCTAAATATTTATAAGGACTATATAGAGGGATATATACTTTATAGCAATAAGGTACCAAAAGATCCTTCAATAAATAATGCCTGTTCTCTTGCTTCATTAAACAAGACCATAGTTATCGATGAAGCTCTAGAATCTAAAGTAAGAAGCAGCGGTATAACAAAAATAATAGGAGACTGCAGAAACACAGATGAAAGTTGGGCTTATAATAATTTGTGGAACAAGGGACTAAATCATTCAACAGTAATTGAGCTTTCTCCAGATAAAGCTGCGCCATTAAGAGATTATGCTATAATGACTAAGTCTTTAGTATTTTATGAAGATAGTATAGACAAAACTAATCTAAGAAACAAGATATTTTCTTCTATGGAAGATAAATCTATTTGTTTAGGATGGGGACCAGATGAATTTATTAATGTAAGTATAGCTTCAAAATATGGTGTAAGTGTAGTTGCTGCAGATTGGTCTTATAATTTAACTACTTTAAGTGCTTTCCCATCACTACCTATCGGCAAAAAAGCTTCATTAACAATTCCTAAAGAGGAACATTGTCATTATGTTACCTTCATAATGTCTGATGGCGATAATCAGCAATGGAATCTTGGAAGTAACTATAGTTCCAAGAAATGGTTTGGTTATGCTAATAGAGGCAAACTTAATTTAGGTTGGTCTATGAGCCCGTCTTTATATTATTTATCACCTACTGTTTTTAATTTATATTATAAAAATATAAGTAATGAAAATTGTAATAATAACTTTATTGTAGCACCATCTGGAAATGGGTATGTATATCCAAGTAAATTTGATAGAGATAAACTAGATACATATACTAGCACATTAAATGATTATATGAATAAGGTAGATGAAAAGTATGTAGCAATAATAGATGACACTGCTTTCAATAATATTGAACTTTGGAACAAGTTTACTGAAAAGCCTAACATTGAAGGATTGTTTTATCTAGATTACCATAGACATGATAAGTTTCAAGGAGAAATTCTATGGTCTAATAATAAGCCTATAGTATCATGTAGAGATTTACTTTGGGATAACCTTGAAAATGAAGAAGAGTTAGTAAAAAAAATTAATGATAGGATTAGCTCAGGTCAAACAAATGTATGCAAACCTGATGCATTCACTTTTGTTTATGTTCATGTTTGGAGCAAAGGTGTTAGCAACGTTGAAGAAGTAGTAAAGAAGCTAAATCAAAATCCTGAAATAAAAATAGTCACGCCTGAAGTATTTATGGAATTAATAAAGAAAAATGTTGAACATTAGACTAAGAGTCACAAATTGGAATAAGCTAGCTTTACAAAAATAAATTTGAAGAGTATACTTTAATATATACAATTAAATAGATTATTAAAATTTAGTTTTGTGGGGGAACCATTTGGTTGAGAAGGTTAAACCTGACCCTTTGAACCTGATTCAGTTAACACTGACGTAGGGAAGCAAATAGATTTATATATATTTTAGATAATATAAGTGCTTGCCTAAGGGTAAACACTTTTTGTTTTTTTATAATATACTTTTATAAGGAGGGATTTTTTTGAAAACAAGAAAAAT
Organism: Clostridium magnum DSM 2767; assembly: GCF_001623875.1. Taxonomy (GTDB): domain Bacteria; phylum Bacillota; class Clostridia; order Clostridiales; family Clostridiaceae; genus Clostridium_AM; species Clostridium_AM magnum. The sequence continues at coordinate 428,852 of NZ_LWAE01000005.1, forward strand.
TACATATGCAGCTATGTTAGTTGCAATTGGAACACTGGGAGGAAATCTATTATATTTTCCTATAGGTGCGTCTAAGTGTACACCAGTTCAGCATATTATTAATGTCTTAGCAGCAGTTACATTAGGTCCAGGATATGCGGTATTAACAGCTTTCTGCATATCGCTTATAAGAAATATTACAGGTACAGGAACCTTACTAGCCTTTCCAGGCAGCATGATAGGGGCACTATTAGCAGCGGTGTTGTATAAAAAGACAAAACAAAAATTTTTAGCAGTTATAGGTGAAATTGTTGGTACAGGCATTATAGGGGCTCTTTTAGCATTCCCAATAGCTAAATTCATATTAGGTAAAAAAGTAGCAGCACTCTTCTTTGTAGTTCCTTTTTCCATCAATACAGTTTGTGGAAGTATAATTGCCTATATTATATTAAGAGGACTAGAAACTGCAAAGAATAATGTGGCAAAAGTAGTTTAGCTCTATAAAAATAATAATCTAAGAATAAGTGAGAATTAATCAGATAACAAAAGAATGTATAGAAGGGACGATATATGGAAGAAAATATCTATAATAATACCTATAGTCTATTGAAACTAATTAGAGAAAAAAAACCATTAGTGCATCATATAACAAACTATGTAACTATAAATGATTGTGCGAATATAGTACTAGCAATTGGAGCATCCCCAATAATGGCAGATGCTGTAGAAGAAGTAGAAGAAATTGTTTCTTTAGCATCTGCTTTGGTTATAAATATGGGGACTCTAAGCAAAGAGCATGTGGAAGCTATGCTTGTTGCTGGTAAAAAAGCAAATGAACTTGGTATTCCTGTTATATTGGATCCTGTGGGAGTAGGAGCTACTGCTTTTAGAAAGAAAGGTGCTGAGAAGATTATAAAAGAAGTAAAGTTAGCAGTTATTCGCGGGAATATGTCAGAAATAAAATCTATAAGCGGTATTAGTGTAAAGTCTAAAGGGATAGATGCTTCAGAAAGGGATATTATTCAAAATGATAATTTAGAATATGGAAAAGATATTTCTGAAGAATTAGCTTTGAAATTAAATTGTGTTATAGCAATAACTGGTGTAGTTGATATAATATCTGGAGAAGGAAAGACAGTTTTTATAGATAAGGGACATAAAATGCTTTCCACAGTAACCGGGACAGGATGTATGTGTACATCACTTATTGGTGCATATTGTGCTGTTTCTAGAAGTTACTTTGAAGCTGCTATAGCAGGAATTTTAACTATGGATTTAGCAGGGGAAAAAGCCTATAAAAATCTTAAAACTATTGATGAGGGAAGTGGGAGCTTTAAAATGAAGCTTATGGACTCTATATTTAATTTTAATCACTTACTTAAAAATATTATTTTGAGGTGATATTATGAATCATATAGTGAAAACTAGAAAAGCCCAAGAATTTATAGATATTACAGATATTGTACAAGGAGAGGTAACAAACAGTAAAGTTAAGGATGGAATTGCAGTAGTCTTTATTCCTCATACTACAGCAGGCATAACAATAAATGAAAATGCTGATCCTGATGTTGTAAGGGATATTTTATACGGATTAAATAAAGCATTTCCTGAAGAAAATGAATACTTACATATGGAAGGAAACTCCCATGCACATATTAAATCCTCGCTAATGGGTTCTTCCTGCAATGTAATTGTAGAAAATGGAAAGCTGAAGCTTGGAACTTGGCAGAGCATTTATTTTTGTGAATTTGATGGACCAAGAAATAGAACATTTTATGTAAAAATAGTTTAAAGTATATCTTAGTAAAAGATTAAAATTATATTATGAAGATTTAATGCGTTGGTAGAGAAAATAAATTCTCATTAACGCATTTTGTTCTTTTGTGGTGTTTTGAATTTTAAAATGATTGGATTAATGGGTGTATATTGCAATTAAGGAAGGATTTTTTAATATTGTGTCGAATAATTTATTAGGATTTATTTGGTTTAGTTAAGTTTTATAGTATAAGAGTATTCAAATATTTTATAGAACTACTATAACGAAAGGAATTATAAATGATGTATAACAAATTAAAAGACTATAAAATAATATGTCAATTATATATTGGAAGCAGATCCTGTATTTACAGGGCTAAAAGAATTTCAGATGGATATCCTGTTGTTGTAAAAGTGAAGAATAAAGAATATCCAACTAAGGAGGAATTGGAAGGGTTACAAAGGGAGTTCGAAATAGGAACTAAAATTAATAGCAATAATGTTATTAGATATCTTGATATAATAAAGTACAGTAACGGGTTAGCAATAATTGAAGAATATTTTTGTGGAGAATCTATAAATAAATTAAACAAGGCATTTACCTTAAAAGAATTCTTAATAGTTTCTATCAAAATTTGTGAGGCTTTAGAAAAAATTCATGCTGAAAATATTGTCTATAGAGCTATAAATCCATCAAATATTTTATACGATGAAAGAACTGGACAGATAAAAATTATTGATTTTAGTAGTGCCCAATATTTATGTAATGAAAAATGTATAGTGGAAGACAATAATATTTTAGAAAGCTCTTTACAGTATATTTCTCCAGAACAAACGGGAAGAATGAATAGAACTATAAATTGTAGAAGTGATTTTTATTCTTTAGGAATAACTTTTTATGAAATATTAACTGGAAGGTTACCTTTTGAATTTAAGGATACTATGGAGCTTATTTACAGTCATGTGGCAAAAGAGCCAGAAAGTATTATCAAAATTAATTTTGCTATACCCCAAACAGTCTCCGATATTGTAGAAAAATTAATTGCAAAAAATCCTGACGATCGTTATAAGTCTGCGTCAGGGTTGAAGAAGGACTTAGAGAGATGTTTTATGCAAATGAAAAGTAATTCAAATACAAGTTTCAGACTAGGTAAGTATGATTTTTCTAGAGAATTTTGTATACCAAAAAAATTATATGGTCGTGAAAAAGAAATTGGAAGACTAATAGAGGCTTTTGATAGAGTTGCAGAAAGTACAGCGGAACTGTTTTTAATATCAGGGCCTCCAGGAATAGGAAAATCCGCTTTGGTTCAGGAAATTTGTAATTCTGTACAACATATGCAGGTACTCTTTGTTCTCACATAAACAATATAGAGCTAGGAGATGAGTTGGAAGAATATGTAGAATTTTCATATAAATTAAAAAAGATGAGCGACAAACTTGTAGAGAATCCAAATATGAAGCAATATAAGGCGTTAGTAACGGATATAAATAACATTTTCGTAAGACATTGGAGAGAACACATAAGAGAAACATTTGAACCTTGTGTTGAAGGATATTGGTCTGGAGTGGAAAATGGTGACTTTGAATATGCAGGTTATTGTGCATCTATGTATGGTAAGAATTTATTTTACTCTGGTCAGATTCTTGAGATAGTAAGAAAAGAAATAGATATTAATATAAAAAGATTAGAGAAAATGCAACTTGGTTTAAGTAATATCTGGATAAATATTTTCGGTCAAGTTGTTCAGAATTTGAAAGGAAAATATGAAAATACTTTAGAATTTAAGGGTGGTTATTTTTATGAAGATAAGATGTTGCCCATTATCCAAGATATCGGGGATATACATGGAATGCAGTTTTTCTATTTAACTAAAATGATGTTGAATTATTACTTCAAAAATTACTCTGAAGCTATTGAATGTGGAAAGAAAATAGAAAAAAATATAAATGAATCTGTGGGTATCATAGATATTGCTATTTTCTATTTTTATGATTCTCTTGTGAAACTGGCTGTTTATTCAATTAGTTCAGAGGAAGAGCAAGATCAAATTTTAGCAAGAGTTAATAAAAATCAAGAAAAAATGTATACTTGGTCAAAATTTGCCCCAATGAATTTTTTACATAAGTTTTACTTGGTTAAGGCAGAATTATGTAGAGTTACTAGAAAATTTGATAACGCAGTAGAATACTATGATAAGTCAATTAAGCTGGCAAAAGAAAATGAGTATTTAAATGATGAAGCTTTGGCTTATGAATTAGCTGGAAAACTTTATTTAGATGAGGACAGATTGGAAATAGCAAAACTATATTTTCGAGAAGCACGCTATAAATATCAGCTTTGGGGAGCAACTGCAAAAGTAAAGGAATTGGAAGGAGAGTATCCAAATCTGCTTTCAGAGAATAGGGAATGTATGGATACTATTAATAATATAGATTTATTTTCAATAATAAAGGCTTCACAAGCAATTTCTGGTGAAATTAATATTGAGGTAGTACTTAATAGTCTTATGAATGTAATGATAGAAAATATGGGAGCGCAGAGAGGATTCCTATTGTTAGAGCGAGAAGGAAAATTAGTTATTGAAGCTCATGTAGATGCAGAGAGCAATAAAAAAGCGATGTTAACTCATCAATCCCTTGATGAATGTGAGGAGATCCCAAGAACAGTTATTCGATTTACAGGAAGAACAGGGGAAGATGTTGTATTTCCTAACAAGGTAGATAAATCTTTATTTAATAAGGATACGTACATTATTAATAAAAAACCAAAGTCATTCCTCTCAACAGCAATTAAACTAAAAAATGAGATAAAAGGGGTTATATACCTAGAAAATAATTTGGTTGAAGGTGTATTTAAGTCTGACAGAATAAAAGTTATAGAGATTCTGTCAACTCAGGCAGCTATTTCCCTAGAAAATGCAATGCTTTATAATACTTTGGAACAAAATATGAAAGAGCAGCTTCGTAATAGTGAAAATAAATTAAATGTTACAGCTACCAGTGCAGGATTAGGGCTTTGGGAATGGAAAATAAGTAGTGGTGAAAATATTATAAACGAGCAATGGGCGGCTATGCTAGGGTATACAATAGATGAATTAGAACCTACCAGTTTTGATACTTGGTTTAAACTTACACATCCTGAAGATTTTAAAAAGGCAAATGGAATGATCAACCGATGCTTTTCAAAAGAATTAGACTTTTATGAATGTGAAATAAGGATGAAGCATAAAAATGGAGATTGGGTGTGGATATTGTCTAGAGGTAGGGTAATTGAATGGGATGAAAATAATAAGCCGATTCGAATGGCTGGAATACATATGAATATAACTGAAAGAAAAAAGGTTGAAAATGAACTGAAAATGGCAAAGAAAGCAGTGGAGGAAGTAAAATGTCTAAAAAGTCAGTTTCTTACGAACAGACCTCAAGAAGTTACAACTTCTAATGATGGACTTAGGAAAATAAGTGATCTGACAATTATAACTGATAGAACAAAGGAGCTTGAAAGAACAAATTTTATCCTAGAAGAGGTAAATGCAATCCTTGAAAAGGAAATAGAAAAGTACAGTAAGACTGAGACAGAACTTATAAAGGCAAAGGTAGAAGCTGATAGAGCAAATATAGCTAAGAGTAATTTTATTGCAAATATAAGCCATGAATTAAGAACTCCAATTACTGTCATTTTAAGTGGGATACAATTAATCGAAGTTAATATTAAAAACAATACAGTTGTAAATCAACATAATTCTTTAAATCATATTAAGACAATTAAGCAAAATTGTTATCGTTTGCTAAGACTGACCAACAACATTATTGATGCAACAAAAATTGATGCAGGCTTTAGAAATCTAGATTTAAGAAATTTAGACATTATCAACTTGATTGAGAATATAACTATTTCAGTAGTGGATTATGCTAAACAAAAAGAAATAACAGTACTATTTGATACAGATGAAGAAGAACGAATTATAGCTGTAGATCCTGATAAGATTGAAAGAATATTGCTCAACTTACTCTCAAATGCTATAAAGTTTACACCAAAGAAGGGGTATATACTTGTAAATGTTTTAAATGAAAGCTCAAAAATTATAATTACCGTGGAAGATACAGGAATTGGAATACCTCAAGAAAAAAAAGAAGTTATTTTTGAAAAGTTTCAGCAACTTGATAATACGTTTACCAGAAAGAATGAAGGAAGTGGTATAGGACTTTCGATTGTAAAAGCATTTGTTGAATTGCATGATGGAAAAATTTCAGTATCTAGCCAGTTAGGCAAAGGGAGTAAGTTTACTATTGAATTGACCGTAAAGAAATTAGATGAAGATCAATCCCAAAAGCAACAGATTCAACTTGAAAATTCTATTGGTTGTGTTGATGTACTTAATATAGAATTTTCGGATATTTATTTTTAGTTAAGTAATAGCTATATCAAAAAGTTAGATTTATGAAGGTTCATTCATAGGATCTTTGAAAAAATTTATAGAAAATTTAAAAGCCTCCTAAAGTAAATACAGTTAAAAAATACTGCTGAAAATCTACTTATGGAGGCATTCTTATTCTATAGAGAATTAGTAACTATAAAGTTGAGCCAGGTAGCTATTTAAAATAATTAAGTAGAAAGTTAAATTAATTTAAAAATAAATTAACATATAAAGCATTGAAATTTTAAATTTTTATGGTAAAATTATGAATATGAGCTTTTGAAAATGTTTACAAAAATAAATATCAGATATATTAAAAATAGTAAATATTATAAGGATTATGATTCTATATATGGAAACGAAAAGAAAATAAAAACTAAGTTAAAAGGGGAAAATAATAAAATGAATGCAAAAATTATATCAAGTAATGGTTATAAAATAGTGGAGGATAAATTAGTATTAAACTTTAAGGATACAATAAACAATTTTAAGATTATAAGCAAAGGTGTAATAAAAACAATTATAAACAACGATACAGATAATATCATAATACTAAAAAATACTGAAGAGTTTGAAGTTAAAGATTTACTGATTTCTAAAGTAGAGTTTATAAAAGATAAAGAAAATTGCATTTTTGCTAAAGTGAAGTATTGTGGCGTTGTAGAAGGGTAGAAAATGCTAGGTAATTATTTTAGCTATATGGTATAAATGAGGTTATCTCATAATAAGACAACCCCTTTTGCACTATATAGCCTATAGGTCATCTATTAATAAATTTTAGTTCGTAAAAAAGAATATTTCAAATTACTAGCTTTTATCTTATACAATATTTATGTATTATATTATGCATAAATATTGTATAAATTTTTTGGTGGAAATATGCTTATAAGCTCAATAGCCATGAAAACTCTTATAACTTTTCATCCATGCAAAGAGCTTATTAAATAATAACAATATAAAAGGTACAGGAACTAACCTTCCATTTTATAAAAGCTTCTATATAGTCTTCCGTCTATTATGTAAAGGACTATTCTCAAATAATAGAAAAATTTTATACCAGATATACTCTCTTATATACATACTTTGTGTTTTAATATTAAAAAAGCTTCTTTTACTTTATAAAACTTTTATAAAGTATTTATGTTTTGTTTAGATATTGAAAATATAATTATAGATATAGAAAAATATTGGAACATATGTTGAAATTGTGAAATAGTTAAAAACATGTATAAATTTATAGCTATATTATAAGAGATTCAAATTATGATTAAAGAGAATAACGATAAGGAGAGAAAAAATGAAACTAAAACTTAAGGTCAACAAAAAAATAATAATTTTGGGTATTTTAATCTTAGTAATTTTGGGCGCAGTAACATATTCACATGCTAGAGCACAAAAGGCAAAGATAAAAGCAGTTACTACAGTAAAGGTAAGTAAAAAGAATTTAATCCAAACAGCTTCAGATAAGGGGAATGTTGAAGCTAATTATAGAAATGATATTACATTAAATCCTGCCCAGAAGGTTAAAAAAGTTCTGGTAAGTGAAGGTCAGCAAGTTAAAAAGGGAGACATATTGATAAAATTGGATACACTGGAATATGATAGTCAACTGGAGAAGCAGAAAATAAATTTGGATAATGCTCAATCTACTTTGAAACAGTTTTTAAATTCTGGGGTAGCAAATGATAAAAGTAATGCACAAAATACAGTTTCTCAATCGCAGATAACCTTAGAAAATGCCCAAAGAAGCTATGAGGATGCAAATAATAAATTTAAGCAAAGCGAGACACTATTTAAGGGTGGATACATATCACAAAATGATTACGATGCTGCTAAAAAAGCTTTAGATGATGCTAGTAATGCAGTAAAAGCAGCTGAAAATTCACTAGAAAATTCTCGAAGTGCTTTAAATAATGTGAATGAAAGCAGTGAGGATAAAATAGCTAATCAAAGAAATCAAGTGGCACTTATACAAGCGGACATAGATAACTTAAATAAGAAAATTGAAGAGTGTAATGTAAAGGCAGATACTGATGGAAAAGTTATAAAAATGGATGCAAAAGAAGATCAGTATCCAAAAACAGGAGATATGATAATAGTAGATGATACTTCTAAGTATAAAGTTTCAGTTAATATAAGTCAGTATGATTCTGGAAAGGTAAAAGTTGGACAGAAGGCTAATATAAAATTAAAAGGTTCCACTAAGAAATACACCGGTGTAGTTACTGATATCGGTCAGTTTGCTGAGATGAAAAATAGTAGTACAAGCAGTAATAGTTCAAGTCAGGAATCTAAGGTAAACATTAAGATAACTATAGACAACCCTGATGAGGGTATAAAAGCTGGTTTTGAAGCAGATGCAGAAATAGTGCTGGATGAGAAAAAATCAGTTCTTGCTATAGGGTTCGATGCAATAAAGGATGAGAAGGCTGCAGGTAAAAAATATGTTTATGTAGTAAATAAGGATAATAAGGTATCAAAAAAGTATATAAAAACAGGACTTGATGCAGAGTATGATGTAGAAGTTACTGATGGACTAAAGGAAGGAGATAAATGTATTATTAATCCACCACAAAATTTAAAAGAAGGAGACATAGTTACTGAATTCTCTGCAGGTGATACAGGAGGTAGCAAGAAATGATAATAAAGCTTGAAAATCTTATTAAAGTTTATGATACAGGAGCTATTAAATTAGAGGCTCTTAAAGGAATAAATCTATCTATTGAAGAAAAAGAATATGTAGCTATAATGGGAGCTTCAGGTTCAGGGAAGTCTACTCTTATGAATGTATTAGGCTGTTTAGATAAGCTAACCTCAGGAAAGTATTATTTAGATGATATAGATATATCTACTCTGGATGATAACGAAATTGCAAGTATAAGGAATAAAAAGATAGGTTTTGTTTTTCAGGCCTTTAATCTATTGCCTAAGCTTACGGCTTTAGGAAACGTGGAATTGCCTATGATGTATGCTGGAGTCTCTAGAAGTGAAAGAGAAAAAAAGGCAAAGTGGGCATTGGAGAGAGTTGGTCTTATAGATAGAATTAATCATAAGCCAAATGAATTATCTGGAGGACAAAAGCAAAGGGTAGCTATAGCAAGAGCTTTGGTCAATGAGCCTGCTATAATTCTTGCGGATGAACCTACTGGAAATTTAGATAGTACAGTAAGTGAAGAAATAATGGGTATTTTTCAACAGCTGAATCAGGAGGGAGTAACAATTGTTATGGTTACTCATGAACCAGACATAGCAGCTCACGCTAAAAGATCTATAGTCTTTAAGGATGGCAACATAATTTCCGATAGTATTATTAAAGATAGGGTAATAGTTGGAGGGATGAACTAGTGAATGTAGGAGAAAGCTTTGAATCTGCACTTCAAAGTGTAAAGGCAAATAAACTTAGATCATTCCTTACCATGCTAGGGATAATAATAGGAATATCTTCAGTAATAACTATAGTTTCTATTGGTGATGGAGCTAAAAATTTTATAACATCTCAATTTGAAAGTATGGGTACTAATGTAATAAATGTAAATTTATCTTCTTCACAAAATCAAGAAATAGAAAGTAAGGATTATTTTACATTAGGAGACATAGATCTTATAAAGTCTAAAATACCTGAAGCAAATTATGTATCCGCAATAGTCGGTGGTTATGGTACAACAAAGGTTGAAAACAAATTTAGAAATGCTGAAATTGATGCAGTTAATGAGGACTCTAACAAAATATTTAATTTAACTATGATAAAAGGAAGATTCGTAAATGAGCATGATGTAGAAGCAGGTAAAAGTGTTGCTGTAATAGATGCAGGGACTGCCCAAAAATTTTTTAGAGACACTGATGTAGTTGGAGAAAAGATAAAGTTAAGTATAGAGGATAAAAGCTTAGATGTAACTATAATTGGTGTATTTAAGGATCCAAATGAAGATATTGCAATTTTTGGAGGAAGTGAAACCGGGACAGTTATTATACCAATAACTGCAGCTGATAGAATATTAAGAGAAACAAATATATCTAGGTTATCTATTTCTCTATTAGACATGAATAATGCTAAAGAAATAGGCAGTAAGGTAGTAAGACTTATGGAAAACAAACATAGAAATGGCCAAAAATATACAGCACAAGAAGGCTTTAAAGGACTAGAAAGCATAAATAAGGTACTTACCATTCTTACAACTATTTTTGGGTGCATTGCAGGTATATCATTATTAGTTGGAGGCATAGGGGTTATGAATATAATGCTGGTCTCTGTAACTGAAAGAACTAGAGAAATAGGAATAAGAAAAGCTATAGGAGCCAAAACAAGAGATATAAAGTTACAATTCCTGATGGAATCAGTAATACTTTGTTTAATAGGGGGAACTATAGGAACTATTTCAGGTATATCTATAGGGAAGATTGCAGGTTCTTTTATTCACGTAGCTATGCCAATATCTTTAAAGGTAATATTTATAGCCTTTGCATTTTCTTCAGCAGTAGGCATTTTCTTTGGGTTATATCCTGCCAGCAAGGCTGCAAAACTTGATCCTATAGAAGCATTAAGATATGAATAGAGAATTGAAACTTGAATAAATAATGAAGAGCATCTACAATAAGAAAATTTGTAGATGCTTTCAAACATTGATATTGTTTGATTAAGAGAATATAAGCTTAATGTAAACATATATATTATATGATAGTTCTCATATGTTTGTAGGAATACAAGAAACAGATTAAGTGAAATTATCTATCTTTATCCATATAATCAATTGGCATTGTATTCATCATCTGTGGGTAAAGTGCACCTGGATACATTGATAGATAATGCATTCCCATTGGCTTCATCATAGGACATGGATTCTTCATAATGTGGCAAGGGTATTTTATCTTTTTGCAAGGATATTTCATTTTTTTACATGGATATTTCATCATTGGACAAGGACTCTTTAGCATTAGACATGGCATCATAGGTTTTATCATTGGCTGCTGAATCATCATTGGTTGTTGTACTGGTTGCATCATTGGTTGTATATTTAATTGCATTTTCGTTGGTTCCATTTTTGGTTCTATTTTTAACTCTAACTTGATTGGCTCAACCACTATTGATTCCATTTTTGGTTCTATATTTAGTTCCATATTACCTGGCTCCATCTTAGGATGAATCTTAGGTTGAATATTTAGTTCAATACTTTGAGATTCTATTTTAGGTTGAATATCCAATTCCATTTTTGTTGGTTGCATTTTTGGTTGAATATTTAGCTCCATGTTTTGTGGTTCCATTTTAGGATGGATATTAAATCCCATATCCTGTGGTTCCATTTTTGGTTGAATACTTAGTTCCATGTTTTGTGGTTCCATCTTAGGATGTATATTTAATTCCATATCTTCTGATTCCAATATAGGTTGAATACCCAATTCCATATTTGTTGGTTCCATCTTTGGCTGAATGTTTAACCCCATATTTTGCGGTTCTATTATAGGTTGAATATTTAATTTCATATCCATTGGTGCCTTTTTCACCTGTTGTATAGGTTGTGGAACTGGTTTAGGTTGAGGAATAGGTTTAGGTTGAGGAATAGGTTTTTTAGGTGCTTGATATTGTGCAGGTGCTTGGTATTGAATAGGCTTCATTGGTGGTTTTAATCCTCTTTCTGTTTCTAGGTCATCCATCCTATACATCATCATGGGGCACATTAGGGGATATTGAAAAGGTATGAAATCCGGCATGTCATAATTATTATTCATAATGATCCTCCTATTAAATATCGCATCAATTCATTTTATGCAAGTTCTTCTATTTTGTTCATGATTACTATAAAAATAATAAAGGAGAAATAAGTAAATTAGTTTTAATCACCATAAATTCTTAATTAAATTGTATACACATAATAACTTCAAGTCATATATTATCAATAAGAGCAAGAATGAGGGAAGTTTTTTATGTATAATAAAATTGATTTAATTAGATTTGTTGAAAATTATCTACCTCCTGAGGCTGAGTTTTTAATATCCGAGAAAACTTATAAAAAACCAGCGGTGCTTATGAAGGATGTAGATGGGGATGGAATACTGGAGATTATTGCTGCTTATAAGTTGAGAGAGGAAAGTTATACTATTATAATGAAATATTATGATGGTATATGGTATATAGTAAATAAAATTAAAATAAAAGATCAATCAGAGAGAGAAATAGAAAGTATAATGTTGCATGTGGCACCAGTTAAGACAGCTAATGGAGTAAAGTCGGGATATATAGATAATAAAGGCATCTTTGCAATTAAACCTAAATTTGATTCCGCATATGATTTTAGTGAAAATGGAATTGCAGTTGTAGAAGAAAAGAATCTTTACGGAATAATAGACCAATTTGGCAAATATGTTTTACAGCCGAAGTATGACAGTATCAATGAGTTTTCAGAAGGAAGAGCGGCAGTTGTTAATGATAACATATTTAAAGTAATTGATGAAAAAGGAAAAGAACTAACAACAAGACCTTATAATTTTATCGGAAGCTTTAAAGAGGGTAGGGCTGTAATGTCAGTTACGGATAAAGATGGAAAGACTTTATATGGTTATTTAGATAGAGGAGGAAAGGAGACATCAATACCTAAATTTGAATATGCAGGAGATTATAATAATGGAAGAGCAGTTGTTAAGCTGAGCGATAATCAATATGCATTAATAGACCTTAATGGGCAAATATTACAAACTTACAAATACGCATTTGTAGGAGATGTTGGAGATGGCCTTTTAGCCTTTAAGGAAAGTGATAATGGCAAATTCGGTTATATAGATATAAATGGTAACATAATTATACAACCTAAATATACTGCTGCACAACCTTTTAATGGACGAAGAGCCATTGTTAATGTGTTAGAAAACTATAGTAATGGCTACGGACTTATAGATGAAAAAGGAAACTATATAATAGAGCCTATATATAATGATATAAATCTATTAGGTGATAAGAGAATTGCAGTTGGCAGAGCTATTGATAAAGATAAACCTTATTTTGGATCAAAATTTGCAATTTCAGATATTAATGGTAGACTTCTTACAGATTTTGTATATAACAGTGTTTCAAATTATAAGGACGGGTTTGCCTCAGCCTTTAATGATGAAAATACATTCTTTATTGACAAAAATGGTGAGATAGCTAAAAATCTACCGATGTTAAGTGGTAGTGGCACATTAAAATTTGAAGGAGATCTAATTAAAGCAGATGTAGATCGTAGGGTATCTTATTTTGATAAGACAGGAAAAGTTATATGGAGCCAAAATACAGTGATACCTTTAAATAGAGAATACAGCGTTAAAGAGGAAAAATATAAACCAAACAATGATTATTTAGTATACTACCCTCAAGTTAAGGGCATGAAAAATATAGAAGTACAAAATAGTGTGAACAATAAACTTAGAGAACTATCGCAGGTTAAACCCATTGATGTCAATGCACAACTTGATTATAATTATTTCGGGGATTTTTCTATAGAATTCTTTAAAAAGAAACTACTAGTTATGGAACTTTGGGGTTATAATTATCCTTTTGGTGCAGCCCATGGTATGCCAACAAGAAGCTACGCTCATGTGGATTTAGAAAGTGGAAGAGTATATGAACTTAAGGATTTATTTAAGGAGAACAGCAATTATGTAAAAGTACTCAGTGATATTATTGAAAATCAAATTAAAAGTAATGAAGAGTATTCCTATGTATGGCTTGATAGCTATAAGGGAATAAAAGAAGATCAACCTTTCTATCTAACAGAGAATGCTTTATATATCTATTTTTACCCATATGATATTGCGCCTTATGCAGCGGGATTTCCTACCTTTAAGATAGAATTTAAAGACATAATTAGTATTATTGATGTTAACGGAGAACTTTGGTCATCATTTAATTAGTCTACCATTATTGTATTTTTGAACAGATGGTGTAAAAGAAACTAAAGGCAGTAAGGAGTAAAAATTCTTACTGCTTTTTAATACAACATTAATTTACTTGATGAAGCATTAGTGTTAGAATTAATCCTAAAGTAAATAATATGATGTTCTATTTGGAGGAAATAGTTATGTTAAATATAGGTTGTCATTTATCAGCGTCAAAAGGATACAAAGCCATGGGAAAAGAGGCACTTAATATAGGAGCAAACACATTTCAATTTTTTACTCGTAATCCTAGAGGTAGCAAAGCAAAGGAAATTGATCCTAAAGATGTAGATGCATTGTTAGAGATAATAAAAGAAAATAAATTTGCAAAAATACTAGCACATGCGCCATATACGCTAAATGCTTGCTCTGCTGATGAAAGTACAAGAGAATTCGCAGTAGAAATAATGGCAGATGATTTGAAACGAATGGAATACTTGCCAAACAATCTTTATAATTTTCATCCAGGAAGTCATGTAAAACAGGGTGTAGAGGTTGGCATACAACTTATTACAAATATGCTTAATATCGTAATAAAACCAGAGCAAACTACTACTATCCTGCTTGAGACAATGTCTGGAAAAGGTACAGAGGTAGGTCGAAGTTTTGAAGAATTAAAACAAATTCTTGATGGTATTACTCTGTCTGATAAAATGGGTATTTGTCTTGATACTTGCCATGTTTATGATGCTGGATATGATATAGTCAATGATTTGGATGGAGTATTAGATGAATTTGATAAAATTATTGGTCTTGATAAGCTATATGCAATTCACCTAAATGACAGCAAGAATCCATTTTCAAGTCATAAAGATCGTCATGAAAAAATAGGTGAAGGTTCTATTGGGAAAGATGCTATGGTTAGAATTATTAATCATCCTAAACTCCGTCATTTACCATTTTTTTTAGAAACTCCGAATGAATTGCCAGGGTATGAGCAAGAAATTAAGATGTTAAGGGAAGCATTTAATGAATGAAAGTTGGGATCAGATTTGCGAAATATAGATCTTTCAATAAATGGTAGGAAAAAAGTATTGTAATTAAAGGGTAATTACAATAAAAAATCTGTATATATGTGTTTTCAAAATAAATAATTACATAAGAGTAACCTCCCTATATTTTTAGGAGGTTACCCTTTTAGAAGTTCAGGAAGTTACTCCCTGTGCATACATTGCATCTGCAACCTTTAGAAATCCAGCAATATTTGCACCTACAACTAAGTTATTTTCATGATCATATTCTATTGCAGCTGCACTAGCTGACTTGTATATATTAATCATTATATCTTTGAGTTTAGAATCTACTTCTTCAAAGGTCCAGGAGTATCTCATGCTATTCTGTGCCATTTCAAGAGCTGATGTAGCAACACCACCAGCATTAGCTGCTTTAGCAGGTCCAAAAATAATCTTGTTTTTAAGAAATATATCAATTGCCTTAGGGGTGGATGGCATGTTGGCACCTTCTCCAACAGCATAGCATCCATTAGAAACAAGGGTTTTAGCAGAATTTTCATCAAGTTCATTCTGTGTAGCACAGGGAAGAGCAATGTCACATTTAATTGTCCAAATGCCAGAGGAATTTTTAGTGTATTTTGTATTTGGATGATATTTTATATATTCACTAATTCTTTTCCTGTCGACTTCTTTAATTCTTTTAATAGTTTCTAATTTAATACCATCAGGATCATAAATGTATCCCTCTGAATCACTTAACGCCACAACTTTACCGCCTAATTGGTGTACCTTTTCAGTGGCATATATAGCAACATTACCTGAGCCTGATACAATTACAGTAGCTCCATTGAATGATTTTCCTTTAGTCTTTAGAGCTTCAGCCATAAAATAGCATAATCCATAACCGGTGGCTTCGGTTCTTACTAGGCTTCCACCCCAAGTAAGTCCTTTGCCAGTCAAAACTCCTGTAAAGTCATTTCTCAGTCGTTTGTATTGTCCATACATATAACCAATTTCTCTTGCACCTGTTCCAATATCACCAGCAGGAATATCTGTATTTTCTCCAATATGCCTCTGTAACTCTGTCATAAAACTTTGGCAGAAACGCATAACCTCACCATCTGATTTACCTTTTGGATCAAAGTCACTACCACCTTTGCCTCCTCCAATTGGAAGACCAGTTAAAGAATTTTTAAATATCTGTTCAAATCCAAGAAATTTAAGTATGCTAGCGTTTACAGAAGGATGTAGTCGTATACCTCCTTTATATGGTCCAATTGCACTGTTAAACTGAATTCTATAACCTCTATTAACTTGGATTTTTCCACAATCATCAACCCATGACACTCTAAAAAAAACCTGCCTTTCAGGTTCAACAATTCTATCAAAGATTCCAGCTTCTAACCATTGTGGATTTCTTTCCGCTACCGGCTCTATAGATTCTAGTACTTCTTTGACCGCTTGATGAAATTCAGGTTCATTTGGGTTTCTTTTTATTACCTGATTCATTACACTTTCAAGTATTTTCATGAAAATACCTCCTATCTTCTTGCATCTTATTTATTAATAATAGAAAGAAAATTAGAAGAACATGAAGAAGGGTTATTATTTCTAGGGATCAAAGCAAAATTTTAAATTCATTAATAATTTTATAAAATGAATTTGTTTTTATATATAAGCTAATAAGCTAAAAAACTATTATAAATTTACCCCACAAGGAGTAAAAATAACTCCCTGTGGGGCCCAAATTATTTTCTCTCAAAACTTCCGCAATCTGTACATTCAACTGTATCTGCACTTTGCTCATGTTTTACTACTTGGATTTTACTTAAAGTACAGTAATCTTTATCCGTACTGTGAAACTTACATTCGGATACTACACAACCTATGCTTGAATTAAGATCCATATTTATATCCTCCCCAGGTTTTTTTTATTTTGATTGAGCTTAAATAGTACGCAATTATTTTATACTTATTAAAAATTTTTATACATAGAAGTAAAACCAAATTAGATTGGAGAATAGCATCGGTAAGCATATAATATCTATATATATAAACAAAAAAATAAATTTTGCGGATTGACTTTCTTTAAAATATTTATTAATATTTAATAAATAAATAACTATATTTTTAATAATTCATTAAAAATATATTGATTACATTTTTAAATTGTTTTATAGAGGGGGATGCTATGATGAAATATAAAGATATAAAGCAGTATGGTATTATCTTAATGATCCTTACTCCACTAATGTTTTGTGTGTTTTTTCTTGCTCAAAATTCTAGGCCAAGTTATGACGATAATTTAAGACAGTTACAAAGTTCTATGGCATATAATTATGCAGATGCAGATATAGGAATAAACTCTTTTAAAGAACTTGTAGAAAAAGGAAAAGTACAATCAGTTTATTATAATGAAAGAGACCTTATTCTAATTGCTAGAGATAAAAGCGGAAATAGTTTTACTTTTCAAAATCCTAAAAACCCTCAATTCAGACAATATTTAATGGAACACAAAATAGTAATTAATGAAAGTTCTAATATCTATACCAAAATGATAAGTTTTATAATGATTAGTATATTAGTACTATTAATTGTTAAAATAGTTAGATCCTCTTCTAGTAAAAGACCAGCTTCAGCTGAGGTAAGAGGAGATTATGCAGAATTTGAGGAATCGAAGAATGTAAATATAAGATTTAGTGATGTGGCTGGTAGTGAAGAGGCAAAGGAAAATATGGAAGATATAATTGAGTTTTTGAAGGATCCGGATAAATTCCAAAATTTTGGTGCCAAGATACCTAAGGGAGTAATTCTTTATGGTCCTCCAGGAACAGGAAAAACTCTTTTAGCGAAAGCTTTAGCAGGAGAAACCGGTTCTCAATTCATACCAACTAGTGGTTCGTATTTCGTGGAAAAATATGTAGGAGTAGGAGCTTCAAGAGTTAGGAAGTTATTTGATAAGGCAAGAAAAAAATCTCCATCAATAATATTTATAGATGAAATAGATGCAATAGGTGGAAAAAGAGGAGATGGGGTAGGTACAAGTGAAGATGCAAAAACCTTAAACCAATTGCTTGTAGAAATGGATGGCTTTAAGGATAAGGAAAATATTATAGTAGTTGCTGCTACTAATAGACTCGATATGTTAGATGATGCGTTACTTCGTTCTGGAAGATTTGACAGGCATGTAATGGTTGGGCTGCCAGATTTAAATGCAAGATATGAAATATTGAAGGTTCACGCAAAAAATAAACCTGTATCACCAGAGGTTGATCTATTTCAAGTGGCTAGACAAACAGTTTATATGACCGGAGCGGATTTATCAAATGTAATGAATGAGGCAACCATATATGCTATTAAGGAAAAGTGTACAAAAATAGCCTTAAGCCATATAGACAAAGCTATTAATAAAATGATAGCAGGAGATGAAAAAAGAGATAGATCCAATATATCAGCCTTAGAAAAGAAGATAACAGCTTATCATGAAGCCGGACATGCATTAATAGCTAAATTGGTAAATAAAGAAAGTGTACCTAAAGTATCTATAATCCCTACAACAAAAGGGGCAGCTGGATATACTGTAATCAATCCTCACGAAAAAATGTTTCAAACAAAAAAAGAAATTATGAATAAAATCAGTGAATTGTTAGCTGGTAGAGCTTCTGAAGAAATAATCTTTGGTAAAGAAAATATAACCGGTGGTGCTGCAAATGATTTACAAAGGGCAACTAAAATGGCTGTAACTCTAATTGCTAAGTACGGTATGAGTGAAAAGTTAGGACTTGTCTGTTTTGATGATA
>NZ_LWAE01000006.1 GCF_001623875.1 Clostridium magnum DSM 2767
AACTTCGGGAGAAGGGGTGCCTACGCAAGTAGGTCGCAGAGAATAGGCCCAAGCAACTGTTTAGCAAAAACACAGGTCTCTGCTAAAGCGAAAGCTGAAGTATAGGGGCTGACGCCTGCCCGGTGCTGGAAGGTTAAGGGGAATACTTAGCGCAAGCGAAGGTATGAACTTAAGCCCCAGTAAACGGCGGCCGTAACTATAACGGTCCTAAGGTAGCGAAATTCCTTGTCGGGTAAGTTCCGACCCGCACGAATGGCGTAATGATTTGGGCACTGTCTCGACAACAAATCCGGCGAAATTGTATTGCGAGTGAAGATGCTCGCTACCCGCGATTGGACGGAAAGACCCCGTAGAGCTTTACTGTAGCTTAGCATTGAATTTCGGTATTGTCTGTACAGGATAGGTGGGAGACTGAGAAGCAAGGGCGTTAGCCTTTGTGGAGTCAACCTTGGGATACCACCCTGACAGTACTGGGATTCTAACCGGTGGCCATGAAACTGGTCACGGGACATTGTTAGGTGGGCAGTTTGACTGGGGCGGTCGCCTCCAAAAAAGTAACGGAGGCGCCCAAAGGTTCCCTCAGAACGGTTGGAAATCGTTCGAAGAGTGCAAAGGCAGAAGGGAGCCTGACTGCGACACAAACAAGTGGAGCAGGGACGAAAGTCGGGCTTAGTGATCCGGTGGTTCCTCGTGGGAGGGCCATCGCTCAACGGATAAAAGCTACCTCGGGGATAACAGGCTGATCTCCCCCAAGAGTCCACATCGACGGGGAGGTTTGGCACCTCGATGTCGGCTCGTCGCATCCTGGGGCTGAAGTAGGTCCCAAGGGTTGGGCTGTTCGCCCATTAAAGCGGCACGCGAGCTGGGTTCAGAACGTCGTGAGACAGTTCGGTCCCTATCCGTCGCGGGCGTAGGAAATTTGAGAGGAGCTGTCCTTAGTACGAGAGGACCGGGATGGACTGACCTCTGGTGCACCAGTTGTTCCGCCAGGAGCACAGCTGGGTAGCTATGTCAGGACGGGATAAACGCTGAAAGCATCTAAGCGTGAAGCCCACCTCAAGATAAGATTTCCCATAGCATAAGCTAGTAAGACCCCTTGAAGAACACAAGGTTGATAGGTTAGAGGTGTAAGCATGGTAACATGTTCAGCTGACTAATACTAATAGGTCGAGGGCTTGACCTAATTTTCACTGTGCAATTTTGAAAGAACAAAATTCTTTCGATAAAAATTGATAGAAGCGAGCAGTACAAGGAAGCGACTGAGCGAGGAACAGAGTTTACTGATGTAAATGAGTACCGCAGCGATGTAGCTGACGCAGTAATGCGAAGCTTATAGCAGTTTTTATAATGAAACTCACTCAGCAGAGCTGAGGAGTACCATGCTTCTAAAAAATCATAGATTTTAACAATCATGGCATCTGGTGATTATGACGTAAAGGTAACACCCGTTCCCATTCCGAACACGAAGGTTAAGCTTTACAGTGCTGATGGTACTGCACGGGAGACTGTGTGGGAGAGTAAGTCGTCGCCAGGTATATGTGGTTTACTAGCTCAGTCGGTAGAGCACTTGACTTTTAATCAAGTTGTCCGGGGTTCGATTCCCCGGTAAGCCACCAAAAACACCTTTTTAAGGTGTTTTTTTATTTTGTAAAAATTTTTATTTATTTGATGACTATTAATAAGGTGGAGTTTTACTTCATAGAAAAAATCTTTTCAGAAGCATGTACATAGCAGTTATGACGTATATACATATATATGTATGAGACTGTGTCTTAAGAAGAAAGGGTATGCAGATACATTGTATTTGCATTGTATCCACAAAATCGTACTAATTTAGCGTAAAGTGGTAAAACAATATCTACAATGTATGTGCAATTGCAATACATTGTAGATACAGAAAGAGGAAGCTCTAATTTTAAAGTTTTACTAGAGCTTCCTTTAATTTATTCCAATCATTTTTATACATATTATTAAACTCTTCACTTCTATTGTAGGTTAAAGATGAAGGATGATACATAGGGAAAATGTATCTTTTTAGATGTTCGTTAAAGTAAAGAACTCCATGACACTCACCTATAGATTTAAAGTTAGTCAATCTTTTTAATGGAACATTACCTAAAGTTATGATGATTTTAGGATTTACCAAGTTAATTTCTTCATCTAGAACTTCACGAAAAAGCTCAACTTCAGAAGTTTTTGGAGGCCTATTGCTTATAGTAGTTCGACCATTTTTCCCTTCTTTCATTTTTATAGGTCTAAAATAACATGTATTTGTTATACGTATATTATCTCTAGAGATGCCTATTGAGTTTAAATATCTTTCAAAGTTTTTGCCAGCCATTCCTATAAAAGGTTTTCTTTCCTCAACTTCTGTTTTTCCAGGTGCCTCGCCAACAAATAGTATATCAGAAGGTACTGGTCCATCACCGGTAATATAACCACCAATTTTATCATCAGTATAGTTTTCACTTATAAATTTAATTTTCTGTCTTAAAGTTTCTTCTATCCCCATTATTTCAATTCCTTTCATGTCAATAAAACTTAATATATTTTATCATAAATATTAGCGAGTTTATATCCTAATTATTTAACAGCTGTTATTCTTCATATAAAAGTTATCTAATAAGTATGAATAAACTTATGGGTAAACTTAATTCGTTCAAAAACCCTTATATGAGTTTCAAAATACGAATTGGAGGTATAATAATACATACAATTATTCTTTCTTAAGTAAAGTTCATATATACTTAACTGTATATGAAAATTGTATTCATACATTTTGATATAGTTATACTAAGTGATATAATTTTTTATTGAAATATGAGAGATGAATTTTGGTAGTTTAGGAGTGGTATAACATGAAAGTTCCATATATAATGACACCAGGACCTACAGAAGTTAGAGAAAATGTTAGGTTAGCAAGAAGTTTAGAATCTACAAATCCAGACTTAGACTTGCAATTTTATGATTTCTACAAGGAAACCTGTGAGAAAATAAGTGAATTTTTAAAAACTAATAACGAGGTAAGAATTTTATCTGGAGAAGGAATATTAGGACTTGAAGCAGCTTGTGCGTCTTTGACAGAAAAAGGAGATAGAGTTTTAGTAATAGACAATGGTATATTTGGAGAAGGTTTTGCTGATTTTGTAAAGATTTATGGTGGAGAAGTAGTATTTTTTACAGGAGACAGACATAAAGAAATAGATATAGAAGAGTTAAGTAAGTTTTTACAAAATGATAGCGATTTTAAATATGCAACCATAGTTCATTGTGATACTCCTTCTGGAGTATTAAATGATGTCTCTAAAATATGCCCTATGTTAAAAGAAAAAGGTATTATTACTGTAGTTGATAGTGTAGCAGCTATGGGGGGAGAAGAGCTTAGAGTAGACGACTGGAAAATAGATATAGCTCTTGGTGGCTCACAAAAATGTATTTCTGCACCACCAGGACTTACAATTCTAAGTATAAGTAAAAACGCATTCAATGCGATGAAGAATAGAAAAACTCCTATAGCGTCATTTTACTGTAATTTATTAGTATGGGAAAATTACTATGAAAATAAGTGGTTTCCATATACTCAACCCATAAGTGATATAACAGGTCTTAGAGTAGCTATAGATAATTTACTAAAAGACAAGGGAATTCTAGAAAGACACTCAAAAATAGCTAGAGCTACAAGAAATGCGGTCATAGAAGCTGGTTTGGAACTTTATATTAAACAAGGCTATTCTAATACAGTTACTGTAGTGCAAGTACCTGATAATATAAATGACAGCCAATTAAGAGACTATATGTTGGAGAAATATAATGTATTAATAGCAGGGTCTTTTGGATATTTATCAGGAAAAGTAATAAGAATAGGTCATATGGGCGAAAATGCCAACATAAATAAAGTGGGGTATGCCCTATTTGCATTACAAAAATCATTAGAATTTTTTGGAGTCAATCTTAATACGGATTTAATGTCCACTTTTTTAAGAGAATTCTAGTTAAAAGAATAAAAGAAGTTGTTTAGATTTAATTACAACTTCTTTTATAAAATTATAATGCTCCAATTTAAGTTTATAATATAGAAAAAGAAGTATTCAATTAGAAGTGATCTCCATTCTCGTAGTAAAGATTTTCTTTAAGAACTGTAAAGAATACATCTACATTCTTATAACCCAAGTTGTGTATAAGGTTAGTTATAGATTTAGCAACGTTATCCTGAATTTGTTGGCCCCTGTCGAACCAGACAACTTCAATAAAAGGATACCCTTCGTCTACTTTTCCATTCTTTATAAACGTTGAGGATATACATTCTATAGTAAAATAGTCTCTAGGGCAATCTATTATTTGCTCAAGTTGATCAATCATATTAGTACTAATAGTACTAATTTTTTCTATATCTATTCCTCTTATTTTTATCTGTGGCATACAATCACCTCCTAGAATATTTTAACTTATAAAAAGAAGAAAGCAAGAATATAAATTAAAAATAAAGTAAACACTACCTTGTGTATCAATAATAGAATAATTAAGAAAAGCTTAGTTAAACTTAAATATATAAGGGTAAATTACTATTATCAATTAATTATAATACACATAATGATTAATTTATGATAAGATTATACATGTTGTCGCGAAAAACGACAAAGCTTAACAAAAACAACTAAAAAAAGTTGTTGACAAAGTTGAGTTAACATGATAAACTACAAAGGTCGCTGAGATGAGCGACATGATCCTTGAAAATTAAACAGAGGTTAAAAATCAGATGATTTTTATTAAATAAACTAAACCAGCAATTCTTTAACTACTATATATTAGTAGTGAGTAAAACAGTAATGAGCATTCAAACTTTTAAATTGAGAGTTTGATCCTGGCTCAGGACGAACGCTGGCGGCGTGCCTAACACATGCAAGTCGAGCGATGAAGCCCTTCGGGGTGGATTAGCGGCGGACGGGTGAGTAACACGTGGGTAACCTGCCTCAAAGAGGGGGATAGCCTCCCGAAAGGGAGATTAATACCGCATAACATTGGTTTTTCGCATGAAGAACTAATTAAAGGAGTAATCCGCTTTGAGATGGACCCGCGGCGCATTAGCTAGTTGGTGAGGTAAAGGCTCACCAAGGCGACGATGCGTAGCCGACCTGAGAGGGTGATCGGCCACATTGGAACTGAGACACGGTCCAGACTCCTACGGGAGGCAGCAGTGGGGAATATTGCACAATGGGCGAAAGCCTGATGCAGCAACGCCGCGTGAGTGATGAAGGCCTTCGGGTTGTAAAGCTCTGTCTTTTGGGACGATAATGACGGTACCAAAGGAGGAAGCCACGGCTAACTACGTGCCAGCAGCCGCGGTAATACGTAGGTGGCGAGCGTTGTCCGGATTTACTGGGCGTAAAGGATGCGTAGGCGGATATTTAAGTGAGATGTGAAATACCCGAGCTTAACTTGGGTGCTGCATTTCAAACTGGATATCTAGAGTGTGGGAGAGGAGAATGGAATTCCTAGTGTAGCGGTGAAATGCGTAGAGATTAGGAAGAACACCAGTGGCGAAGGCGATTCTCTGGACCATAACTGACGCTGAGGCATGAAAGCGTGGGTAGCAAACAGGATTAGATACCCTGGTAGTCCACGCCGTAAACGATGAGTACTAGGTGTAGGGGGGTCCAACCTTCTGTGCCGCAGTTAACACAATAAGTACTCCGCCTGGGAAGTACGATCGCAAGATTAAAACTCAAAGGAATTGACGGGGGCCCGCACAAGCAGCGGAGCATGTGGTTTAATTCGAAGCAACGCGAAGAACCTTACCTGGACTTGACATCCCCTGAATAGTGCAGAGATGCATGAAGCCCTTCGGGGCAGGGAGACAGGTGGTGCATGGTTGTCGTCAGCTCGTGTCGTGAGATGTTAGGTTAAGTCCTGCAACGAGCGCAACCCCTATTATTAGTTGCTACCATTAAGTTGAGCACTCTAGTGAGACTGCCCGGGTTAACCGGGAGGAAGGTGGGGATGACGTCAAATCATCATGCCCCTTATGTCCAGGGCTACACACGTGCTACAATGGTAGGTACAGAGAGATGCAAGACCGCGAGGTGGAGCCAAACTCAAAAACCTATCTCAGTTCGGATTGTAGGCTGCAACTCGCCTACATGAAGCCGGAGTTGCTAGTAATCGCGAATCAGAATGTCGCGGTGAATACGTTCCCGGGCCTTGTACACACCGCCCGTCACACCATGAGAGCTGGCAACACCCGAAGTCCGTGAGGTAACCTGTAAAGGAGCCAGCGGCCGAAGGTGGGGTTAGTGATTGGGGTGAAGTCGTAACAAGGTAGCCGTAGGAGAACCTGCGGCTGGATCACCTCCTTTCTAAGGATAATACAGACAGGTAATGCTGTCTGAAAGACTGGTTTAGCCTCTGTTTAATTTTGAGGGATTATTTATCCATTGACACGGTAGTGTTAAGGTGATAAAATAAATTCTCAAATTGTTCTTTGAAAATTGCACAGTGAAGAAACGTTAAACAACGCAATTGTTTAACAAAAATAGAAGTAAAGCTAAAGGTAGAACTACTTATATAATATAAGTAATAACCTTTGTAACTTTAATCAAACTCATAGAAATATGAGTGATAAATTGGTCAAGCTACAAAGGGCGCATGGTGAATGCCTTGGCACCAGAAGCCGAAGAAGGACGCGATAAGCTGCGATAAGCTTTGGGTAGGCGCAAATAGCCAGTGATCCAGAGATTTCCGAATGGGGCAACCCACATTGCTAACGCAATGTACTGTAAACTGAATTCATAGGTTTATAGAGGTATACCCGGGGAACTGAAACATCTAAGTACCCGGAGGAAGAGAAAGAAAAATCGATTTTCTAAGTAGCGGCGAGCGAAAGGGAAAGAGCCCAAACCAGGAACTTGTTCCTGGGGTTGCGGATAGACCATAAATACTGCAATTTTTTAACTGAAGAGAGCTGGAAGGCTCCGCCATAGAAGGTAAAAGCCCTGTAAGTGAAAAGGAAGAGCAGTCAGGTCTAATCCAGAGTACCACGAGACACGTGAAACCTTGTGGGAAGCAGGGAGGACCACCTCCCAAGGCTAAATACTAACTGGTGACCGATAGTGAAGCAGTACCGTGAGGGAAAGGTGAAAAGAACCCCGGAAGGGGAGTGAAATAGAACCTGAAACCGTGTGTCCACAATCAGTCGAAGCACTTTTATGTGCGACGGCGTGCTTTTTGTAGAACGAGCCAGCGAGTTACGATGTGTAGCAAGGTTAAATACTTAAGGTATGGAGCCGAAGGGAAACCGAGTCTGAATAGGGCGAAAAGTTGCATGTCGTAGACCCGAAACCGGGTGACCTATCCATGGACAGGTTGAAGCGGAAGTAAAATTCCGTGGAGGACCGAACCACGTTGGTGTTGAAAAACCATGGGATGAGCTGTGGATAGCGGAGAAATTCCAATCGAACTCGGAGATAGCTGGTTCTCCTCGAAATAGCTTTAGGGCTAGCGTTTTGAATGAGTAATGGAGGTAGAGCACTGAATGGGCTAGGGGCTGACAACAGTTACTGAACCCTATCAAACTCCGAATGCCATATACTTGAATCAAAGCAGTCAGACTACGAATGATAAGATCCGTGGTCAAAAGGGAAACAGCCCAGACCATCAGCTAAGGTCCCAAAGTGTAAGTTAAGTGGAAAAGGATGTGGGATTTCTAAGACAACTAGGATGTTGGCTTAGAAGCAGCCACTCATTTAAAGAGTGCGTAATAGCTCACTAGTCGAGAGATCCTGCGCCGAAGATGTTCGGGGCTAAAACTTACCACCGAAGCTATGGATTGATACGTAAGTATCAGTGGTAGAGGAGCTTCCTGTATGGGTTGAAGTCGTACCGTAAGGAGCGGTGGACTGTACAGGAGTGAGTATGCTGGCATAAGTAGCGAGAAATAAGTGAGAATCTTATTGGTCGAAAACCTAAGGTTTCCTGAGGAAGGCTCGTCCGCTCAGGGTTAGTCGGGGCCTAAGCCGAGGCCGAAAGGCGTAGGTGATGGACAATCGGTTGATATTCCGATACCGCCAACTGACGTTATTACAAATGGGATGACGCAGGAGGATAAGATGTGCACACTATTGGATGTGTGTCTAAGCATCTAGACAGACTAGACAGGCAAATCCGTTTAGTCAATGTTGAGGTGTGATGGGGAGCCCTTATGGGCGAAGTATCTGATTCCACGCTGCCAAGAAAAGTCTCTATGGAGGATGTTGGCGCCCGTACCGCAAACCGACACAGGTAGGTGAGGAGAGAATCCTAAGACCAGCGGAAGAATTGTTGTCAAGGAACTCGGCAAATTGACCCCGTAACTTCGGGAGAAGGGGTGCCTACGCAAGTAGGTCGCAGAGAATAGGCCCAAGCAACTGTTTAGCAAAAACACAGGTCTCTGCTAAAGCGAAAGCTGAAGTATAGGGGCTGACGCCTGCCCGGTGCTGGAAGGTTAAGGGGAATACTTAGCGCAAGCGAAGGTATGAACTTAAGCCCCAGTAAACGGCGGCCGTAACTATAACGGTCCTAAGGTAGCGAAATTCCTTGTCGGGTAAGTTCCGACCCGCACGAATGGCGTAATGATTTGGGCACTGTCTCGACAACAAATCCGGCGAAATTGTATTGCGAGTGAAGATGCTCGCTACCCGCGATTGGACGGAAAGACCCCGTAGAGCTTTACTGTAGCTTAGCATTGAATTTCGGTATTGTCTGTACAGGATAGGTGGGAGACTGAGAAACAAGGGCGTCAGCCTTTGTGGAGTCAACCTTGGGATACCACCCTGACAGTACTGGGATTCTAACCGGCGGCCATGAAACTGGTCACGGGACATTGTTAGGTGGGCAGTTTGACTGGGGCGGTCGCCTCCAAAAAAGTAACGGAGGCGCCCAAAGGTTCCCTCAGAACGGTTGGAAATCGTTCGAAGAGTGCAAAGGCAGAAGGGAGCCTGACTGCGACACAAACAAGTGGAGCAGGGACGAAAGTCGGGCTTAGTGATCCGGTGGTTCCTCGTGGGAGGGCCATCGCTCAACGGATAAAAGCTACCTCGGGGATAACAGGCTGATCTCCCCCAAGAGTCCACATCGACGGGGAGGTTTGGCACCTCGATGTCGGCTCGTCGCATCCTGGGGCTGAAGTAGGTCCCAAGGGTTGGGCTGTTCGCCCATTAAAGCGGCACGCGAGCTGGGTTCAGAACGTCGTGAGACAGTTCGGTCCCTATCCGTCGCGGGCGTAGGAAATTTGAGAGGAGCTGTCCTTAGTACGAGAGGACCGGGATGGACTGACCTCTGGTGCACCAGTTGTTCCGCCAGGAGCACAGCTGGGTAGCTATGTCAGGACGGGATAAACGCTGAAAGCATCTAAGCGTGAAGCCCACCTCAAGATAAGATTTCCCATAGCATAAGCTAGTAAGACCCCTTGAAGAACACAAGGTTGATAGGTTAGAGGTGTAAGCATGGTAACATGTTCAGCTGACTAATACTAATAGGTCGAGGGCTTGACCTAATTTTCACTGTGCAATTTTGAAAGAACAAAATTCTTTCAATCTGGTGATTATGACGTAAAGGTAACACCCGTTCCCATTCCGAACACGAAGGTTAAGCTTTACAGTGCTGATGGTACTGCACGGGAGACTGTGTGGAAGAGTAAGTCGTTGCCAGGTATATATGGCTAGATAGCTCAGTCGGTAGAGCAGAGGACTGAAAATCCTCGTGTCCCTGGTTCGATTCCTGGTCTGGCCACCAAAAACTCCAGTATTATCTGGAGTTTTTTTATTATATTAAAATATATTTTAAACATAAAAATGCAAAAAATAAATACAATGTGGAAAATTGGGTAAATTTATGGCATAATTAATTGTATTAAAAATAAGAATTTAAGGAGAATAACTATGGAAGACAAAATATTAGCAGTGGTAAATGGTACAGAAATAACAGAAAGAGAACTAGAAGCGACAATAGCAAGATTTCCTAGAGAAAGACAAGGATATTTAACAACAGAACAAGGTAAAGCACAATTATTAGAAGAGATAATATCTTTTGAATTAGTTTATAATTATGCTAAGGATTCTGGAATGGAAGAAGATAAGGAATATCTGCAACAGTTAGAAAGAGCTAAAAAGGAAATTCTAACACAAGTAGCAATATCAAAAGTAGTATCTGAGGCAAATGTCTCTGATAAGGAAGTAGAAGATTACTATAATGTTAACAAAGAAATGTTTAAGAACCCTGAAACAGTAAGTGCAAAACATATATTAGTTGAAACTGAAGAAAAAGCTCAAGAGGTATCAAATAAAATAAAAGAAGGTATGTCTTTTGAAGATGCTGCAAAAGAATTTTCTTCTTGTCCTTCAAATGCGCAAGGTGGAGACCTTGGAAGATTTAATAGAGGACAGATGGTCCCAGAATTTGAGGACGCTGCATTCAGCCTTGATGTAGAAAAAGTGAGTGAACCTGTAAAAACACAATTTGGATATCATTTAATAAAAGTTAGTGAAAAACTAGAAAATTCAATAAAACCTTTTGATGAAGTTAAAGTTTCAATAAAAAATAATCTTTTACAAGAAAGACAGGCGTTTAAGTATTCACAGCTTAATAATGATCTTAGAGGAAAATATAATGTAGAAATAAAAAATAAATAAAACGATAAAAAAGTCTTATAGTATGATAAACTATAAGACTTTTTTATCGTTTTATCCGATGATTACCTGCTCAAGTACTTCTATCTGATTCAAGTTTCACTTCATAAAGTGAGGTTGTAGCAGCTTTCAGATAATTATTTCCTTAATGTATTTTCCTATGAAATTTTAAGGAATTAAGGTTTAAATTCACTAAAGGAATATGTAAACTTATCCTAGGGTATCAATACATGAAAAATAAAGTGAGAGATAAAAATTTGGAGTATAAACAATCTAATTCTAAGTATTGACCAGTAATATTTAGAACTGATTTTAGTGATTATGATATTATAACATACGTTGCTTAGGGAAATGATAAATTTATGATTTAAGTTAAAAGATTTCATTTTCCGACATAGCTTAGTCAATGTTTTTATTTTGATATATTTTATGAAAATAAAAATAAGAAATAACTTATAAAAGTTATTGACAGGGCTACATCAGTATGTTAAACTATAAAAGCTGCTGAGGTGAGCGGCATGATCCTTGAAAATTAAACAGAGGTTAAAAATCAGATGATTTTTATTAAGTAAACTAAACCAGCAATTCTTTAACTACTATATATTAGTAGTGAGTAAAACAGTAATGAGCATTCAAACTTTTAAATTGAGAGTTTGATCCTGGCTCAGGACGAACGCTGGCGGCGTGCCTAACACATGCAAGTCGAGCGATGAAATCCCTTCGGGGATGGATTAGCGGCGGACGGGTGAGTAACACGTGGGTAACCTGCCTCAAAGAGGGGGATAGCCTCCCGAAAGGGAGATTAATACCGCATAACATTAATTTTTCGCATGAAGAACTAATTAAAGGAGCAATCCGCTTTGAGATGGACCCGCGGCGCATTAGCTAGTTGGTGAGGTAAAGGCTCACCAAGGCGACGATGCGTAGCCGACCTGAGAGGGTGATCGGCCACATTGGAACTGAGACACGGTCCAGACTCCTACGGGAGGCAGCAGTGGGGAATATTGCACAATGGGCGAAAGCCTGATGCAGCAACGCCGCGTGAGTGATGAAGGCCTTCGGGTTGTAAAGCTCTGTCTTTTGGGACGATAATGACGGTACCAAAGGAGGAAGCCACGGCTAACTACGTGCCAGCAGCCGCGGTAATACGTAGGTGGCGAGCGTTGTCCGGATTTACTGGGCGTAAAGGATGCGTAGGCGGATATTTAAGTGAGATGTGAAATACCCGAGCTTAACTTGGGTGCTGCATTTCAAACTGGATATCTAGAGTGCGGGAGAGGAGAATGGAATTCCTAGTGTAGCGGTGAAATGCGTAGAGATTAGGAAGAACACCAGTGGCGAAGGCGATTCTCTGGACCGTAACTGACGCTGAGGCATGAAAGCGTGGGTAGCAAACAGGATTAGATACCCTGGTAGTCCACGCCGTAAACGATGAGTACTAGGTGTAGGGGGGTCCAACCTTCTGTGCCGCAGTTAACACAATAAGTACTCCGCCTGGGAAGTACGATCGCAAGATTAAAACTCAAAGGAATTGACGGGGGCCCGCACAAGCAGCGGAGCATGTGGTTTAATTCGAAGCAACGCGAAGAACCTTACCTGGACTTGACATCCCCTGAATAGTGCAGAGATGCATGAAGCCCTTCGGGGCAGGGAGACAGGTGGTGCATGGTTGTCGTCAGCTCGTGTCGTGAGATGTTAGGTTAAGTCCTGCAACGAGCGCAACCCCTATTATTAGTTGCTACCATTAAGTTGAGCACTCTAGTGAGACTGCCCGGGTTAACCGCGAGGAAGGTGGGGATGACGTCAAATCATCATGCCCCTTATGTCCAGGGCTACACACGTGCTACAATGGTAGGTACAGAGAGATGCAAGACCGCGAGGTGGAGCCAAACTCAAAAACCTATCTCAGTTCGGATTGTAGGCTGCAACTCGCCTACATGAAGCCGGAGTTGCTAGTAATCGCGAATCAGAATGTCGCGGTGAATACGTTCCCGGGCCTTGTACACACCGCCCGTCACACCATGAGAGCTGGCAACACCCGAAGTCCGTGAGGTAACCTGTAAAGGAGCCAGCGGCCGAAGGTGGGGTTAGTGATTGGGGTGAAGTCGTAACAAGGTAGCCGTAGGAGAACCTGCGGCTGGATCACCTCCTTTCTAAGGATAATACAGACAGGTAATGCTGTCTGAAAGACTGGTTTAGCCTCTGTTTAATTTTGAGGGATTATTTATCCATTGACACGGTAGTGTTAAGGTGATAAAATAAATTCTCAAATTGTTCTTTGAAAATTGCACAGTGAAGAAACGTTAAACAACGCAATTGTTTAACAAAAATAGAAGTAAAGCTAAAGGTAGAACTACTTATATAATATAAGTAATAACCTTTGTAACTTTAATCAAACTCATAGAAATATGAGTGATAAATTGGTCAAGCTACAAAGGGCGCATGGTGAATGCCTTGGCACCAGAAGCCGAAGAAGGACGCGATAAGCTGCGATAAGCTTTGGGTAGGCGCAAATAGCCAGTGATCCAGAGATTTCCGAATGGGGCAACCCACATTGCTAACGCAATGTACTGTAAACTGAATTCATAGGTTTATAGAGGTATACCCGGGGAACTGAAACATCTAAGTACCCGGAGGAAGAGAAAGAAAAATCGATTTTCTAAGTAGCGGCGAGCGAAAGGGAAAGAGCCCAAACCAGGAACTTGTTCCTGGGGTTGCGGATAGACCATAAATACTGCAATTTTTTAACTGAAGAGAGCTGGAAGGCTCCGCCGTAGAAGGTAAAAGCCCTGTAAGTGAAAAGAAAAAGCAGTCAGGTCTAATCCAGAGTACCACGAGACACGTGAAACCTTGTGGGAAGCAGGGAGGACCACCTCCCAAGGCTAAATACTAACTGGTGACCGATAGTGAAGCAGTACCGTGAGGGAAAGGTGAAAAGAACCCCGGAAGGGGAGTGAAATAGAACCTGAAACCGTGTGTCCACAATCAGTCGAAGCACTTTTATGTGCGACGGCGTGCTTTTTGTAGAACGAGCCAGCGAGTTACGATGTGTAGCAAGGTTAAATACTTAAGGTATGGAGCCGAAGGGAAACCGAGTCTGAATAGGGCGAAAAGTTGCATGTCGTAGACCCGAAACCGGGTGACCTATCCATGGACAGGTTGAAGCGGAAGTAAAATTCCGTGGAGGACCGAACCACGTTGGTGTTGAAAAACCATGGGATGAGCTGTGGATAGCGGAGAAATTCCAATCGAACTCGGAGATAGCTGGTTCTCCTCGAAATAGCTTTAGGGCTAGCGTTTTGAATGAGTAATGGAGGTAGAGCACTGAATGGGCTAGGGGCTGACAACAGTTACTGAACCCTATCAAACTCCGAATGCCATATACTTGAATCAAAGCAGTCAGACTACGAATGATAAGATCCGTGGTCAAAAGGGAAACAGCCCAGACCATCAGCTAAGGTCCCAAAGTGTAAGTTAAGTGGAAAAGGATGTGGGATTTCTAAGACAACTAGGATGTTGGCTTAGAAGCAGCCACTCATTTAAAGAGTGCGTAATAGCTCACTAGTCGAGAGATCCTGCGCCGAAGATGTTCGGGGCTAAAACTTACCACCGAAGCTATGGATTGATACGTAAGTATCAGTGGTAGAGGAGCTTCCTGTATGGGTTGAAGTCGTACCGTAAGGAGCGGTGGACTGTACAGGAGTGAGTATGCTGGCATAAGTAGCGAGAAATAAGTGAGAATCTTATTGGTCGAAAACCTAAGGTTTCCTGAGGAAGGCTCGTCCGCTCAGGGTTAGTCGGGGCCTAAGCCGAGGCCGAAAGGCGTAGGTGATGGACAATCGGTTGATATTCCGATACCGCCAACTGACGTTATTACAAATGGGATGACGCAGGAGGATAAGATGTGCACACTATTGGATGTGTGTCTAAGCATCTAGACAGACTAGACAGGCAAATCCGTTTAGTCAATGTTGAGGTGTGATGGGGAGCCCTTATGGGCGAAGTATCTGATTCCACGCTGCCAAGAAAAGTCTCTATGGAGGATGTTGGCGCCCGTACCGCAAACCGACACAGGTAGGTGAGGAGAGAATCCTAAGACCAGCGGAAGAATTGTTGTCAAGGAACTCGGCAAATTGACCCCGTAACTTCGGGAGAAGGGGTGCCTACGCAAGTAGGTCGCAGAGAATAGGCCCAAGCAACTGTTTAGCAAAAACACAGGTCTCTGCTAAAGCGAAAGCTGAAGTATAGGGGCTGACGCCTGCCCGGTGCTGGAAGGTTAAGGGGAATACTTAGCGCAAGCGAAGGTATGAACTTAAGCCCCAGTAAACGGCGGCCGTAACTATAACGGTCCTAAGGTAGCGAAATTCCTTGTCGGGTAAGTTCCGACCCGCACGAATGGCGTAATGATTTGGGCACTGTCTCGACAACAAATCCGGCGAAATTGTATTGCGAGTGAAGATGCTCGCTACCCGCGATTGGACGGAAAGACCCCGTAGAGCTTTACTGTAGCTTAGCATTGAATTTCGGTATTGTCTGTACAGGATAGGTGGGAGACTGAGAAACAAGGGCGTCAGCCTTTGTGGAGTCAACCTTGGGATACCACCCTGACAGTACTGGGATTCTAACCGGCGGCCATGAAACTGGTCACGGGACATTGTTAGGTGGGCAGTTTGACTGGGGCGGTCGCCTCCAAAAAAGTAACGGAGGCGCCCAAAGGTTCCCTCAGAACGGTTGGAAATCGTTCGAAGAGTGCAAAGGCAGAAGGGAGCCTGACTGCGACACAAACAAGTGGAGCAGGGACGAAAGTCGGGCTTAGTGATCCGGTGGTTCCTCGTGGGAGGGCCATCGCTCAACGGATAAAAGCTACCTCGGGGATAACAGGCTGATCTCCCCCAAGAGTCCACATCGACGGGGAGGTTTGGCACCTCGATGTCGGCTCGTCGCATCCTGGGGCTGAAGTAGGTCCCAAGGGTTGGGCTGTTCGCCCATTAAAGCGGCACGCGAGCTGGGTTCAGAACGTCGTGAGACAGTTCGGTCCCTATCCGTCGCGGGCGTAGGAAATTTGAGAGGAGCTGTCCTTAGTACGAGAGGACCGGGATGGACTGATCTCTGGTGCACCAGTTGTTCCGCCAGGAGCACAGCTGGGTAGCTATGTCAGGACGGGATAAACGCTGAAAGCATCTAAGCGTGAAGCCCACCTCAAGATAAGATTTCCCATAGCATAAGCTAGTAAGACCCCTTGAAGAACACAAGGTTGATAGGTTAGAGGTGTAAGCATGGTAACATGTTCAGCTGACTAATACTAATAGGTCGAGGGCTTGACCAAAAAATAGTTAAGAGTGTAGAGTTGAGAATTAAGAGTTAATGATGATTTTCACTAGCGTGAAAATCCAAAATTTAAATTAATTAAGCTCTACATAAAAAAATTATACTTATCACTGTGCAATTTTCAGAGAATAATATTCTCATAAGAGTTAATAATTTATTGTGTATAAAGTTATTAGTTAGTATAATTATCGTTTTTTCCACGTTAGGAGAAAAAACAACCATAACTCTTAACTCTTAACTATTAATTCGTAACTCTCAACTAAATAAATCTGGTGATTATGACGTAAAGGTAACACCCGTTCCCATTCCGAACACGAAGGTTAAGCTTTACAGTGCTGATGGTACTGCACGGGAGACTGTGTGGAAGAGTAAGTCGTTGCCAGGTAAACAAAAAAACACTAAGTTTAAATACTTAGTGTTTTTTTATTTATAAGAGATATACTAAGTAAGAAGTTCGCAATTTTCATAAAATTATTTAAAATGCCATTAGTTTTACATTTTAAGTGAATGCTTAGGATATATTATGTAATTTTATAAAAAAAATAGGTTGAATGGATTGATTTTATGTGTTAAAGTATTAATGTTTTGTTGCCAAGTTACCAATATGGAGCTATGCAATTATAAAGTTTTAAAATATAAATAAAAGCAATTTGGTAATATGTCAAGAACAAAATGAAAAGAAAATCAAATGATTTCTTTAAAAATGGGTAACCTTAATAAACATACAGTCCAATGAGAAAGTATGTTCGTATAATTTATATAGATTAATCTACTCTATTTGAAGAGTAGAGCTGATTTTTAGCCAGCAATCCAAAAATCATACGAATAAGTTTACGAGATGTTAGCGCGAGTGCTCGTTTGTGCTGATGTGTAGTTACTTCAGCAAATTTCTTCTGATAGAACTCTTGATATTCAGGAATATGGCAAACAACACTTCCTGCAGCTTCTATGAGATAATAGCGTAAATAACGGTTACCAGCTTTGTTCATAGGTGTATTTTCAGCTTTAAAACCTCCAGATTGATTTTCTTTCCACACGATGCCAGCGTATTTAGCAATAGCATCATTACTAGGAAATGCATGCACACTTCCTAATTCAGCAAGAATGCCACTGGAGTAAACAGGGCCAAAACCAGGAATAGACATTAATATTTTGTATTCCACAGGATTCATTCCCATAACAGCTTTTTCAATGGCTTTGTTAATACCTTTAAGTTCTTTATCAAAAGCCTGAATACAGTTGAAAGAACAAGCAATAGAGGTTGTTAATGGCTCATACAAACATTTATCAAGACGGTATGAATTACGTGCAGCTTGCTGCAAAATTTCAGCAGTCATCTGAGGATTAGAAATCCTTTTCCGACTTTTTCTATTGACGAAGTCAACAAGTTCTTCAATTGATGTATTTGCAATATCTTCGGAAGATAGAAATTCAGTAAGTATTGAAGATGCGGTAGCACCGTATTTATTAGAAAAAGGATGATCTTCTCCCTGTAATAATGCAAATTCGCTGAACTTAAGAAATACATTGGATAACATGTAAGTTTTTTCTCTAGTTAAGCATTCAACAATATGAAGTCTGTGCCTTGTAAGTCTTTGCAGAGCAAGATATTGAGAACCACGCCAAGGTTCAATATGAATTCTGCCAACTCTTGCAAAGTCAGCAATAACAAAAGAGTCAATGCCATCATTTTTATCAAGAGAATTAAAGGATTCTTTGTAGTTAGCAACTTCCTTAGGATTCAAGCAGTAAACATAAGGTTTGTAAGTCATAAGTTTTTCACTAGCAGATAAAAAATTGGCTATATGTACTCCATAAAAGGAAGTAGATTCTAAGCCGATTATAACAGCTTTAAAAGTATTGTTTTCTAAAACCTTAACAAGCATGGATTCAAGTTGCTCTGCACCAAATTGCGTATTAGGAACAGGTTTCATCTTAATCAAGAATTCCTGTTCAAAATTAATAGCAGAGACAACATTTTGTCTCGCACCAATATCGATACCAACAAATAGAGTTGATAAGTAATCTAATTTCTTCATGAAATCACCACCTTTCAAAAATAATGAGGAAATTAGAAAGGATTATCCTAATCCAAAGTACTAACTGCAACCTCGCGTAATTAGCATTCATCCAGACGCAAAACCTTGCTGGTGGCTGCGAAAGGAGATGCAACATTTGTGTAAGCAGAATATGATACTTTGGTCAGGCTGCAAGCTTTACAGGCAATAACACAATGTGTTTTGCAGGAGGAATACAGCAGTAACCTTCGCTAAAGTTCCGTTATGACTATTTTAGCATTAGAAAATCCTTTAATAAATAGTAGGTTAAAACAGTATAGATCGGAAAGTATAAGAATCAGCAATACTGAATTGGGAGAATCCCCACTAGAAAAATTGAGATGCTTTCTTAATCTATACAAAATATAAAAAATAAATAAGTTTATAGGCAGTAAATAACTGCTATAAACTTATTATACGAGGAGGAATAATAATGAAAAATCAGCAAAGAGAAACTTTTTCGTCTGGGTTAGCTGTATTTTTTGCAACATTAGGATCAGCAGTAGGATTGGGTAATATATGGAAGTTTCCTTATATGATCGGAGCTAATGGAGGAGCAGCATTTTTATTAATTTATTTTTTATGTGTTTTATTTGTTGGATTACCTATAATGGTTAGTGAGTTCTACATTGGAAGAAAGACTAGAAAAAATGTAATTGGAGCAATGAAGCAATTAAAACCTAATTCAGCTTGGAAAAGTATAGGAGTATTTGGAATTATAACAGCTTATTTAATAATGTTTTTTTACACCTGTGTAGCAGGATGGGTTTATTTTTATGTATTTAAAGCAATAAAAGGAGATTTCTCAGGAGTTACTGTTGAGAGCTCAAAAGCAATGTTTGGCGCTGCAGTAGTAGGTCCTATTTCACCAATAATATGGCAGATTATTGTGTTAACAGTAGTCTCAGCAATACTTATAATGGGAGTTCAGAAAGGCATAGAAAAAGTAACTAAGACTCTTATGCCTGTACTATTTTTGCTTATAATAATATGTGATATAAGAGCTTTAATGCTTCCAGGTAGCTCTGAGGGATTAAAGTTCCTATTTAAAGTAGATTTTAGTATGTTGACAAAACAATCAATCTTAATGGCTTTAGGATTAGCATTTTTCAAGTTATCATTAGGAATGGGTACTATGGTTACCTATGGAAGTTACTTTACTAAGGATAACAATCTAATAAATACATCAGTAAAGGTTGCATTATCAGATACTTTAGTCTCAGTTCTTGCAGGTATAGCAATCTTTCCAGCAGTGTTTGCATTTAATATGAAACCTGGTGCAGGTCCTGGGTTATTATTTATGACAATACCTTTAGTATTTTCTAAAATACCTTTTGGAAACATTTTATTAGTTTTATTTTTTATACTAACATCTATAGCGGCTACTACGGCAATGATGTCAATATTAGAAGTTCTAATTGCATATTTTACTGAGGAAAAAGGTCTTTCGAGAAAGAAAGCTGTCATATTCAATGCAATATTTATAGCAGTAATAGGAGTATTAGCATCTCTTTCAGCAGATAGCAGCAGTATTCTTGGAAATATAAAAATATTCGGTAAAGGATTCTTCGACTTATTTGATTTCGTATCATCAAATATACTGATGCCAATAGGTGGACTTTTGATAGCAGTGTTTATGGGCTACATGGTTAAAAAAGATGAAATTAGACATGAACTTTCAAATCATGGTACATTAAATATAGATTGGGCTATAAACTTATATTATTTCATATTGAGATATATAGCACCAGTATTACTTATTATAGTATTTTTAAATTCTATAGGTATTCTTAAATTCTAACGTAACATCTGATTAAATATAAGTTAAAAATCACTATCAGACTTATTGAATTGCAATAAACTCTGATGGTGATTTTTTCTTAAGGTATGAGAGATGTATATTAAATCTTTCAGTAAAATTGTTTTTTGGCAACAAATTTTTTCATGTTATAATATGCTTTGCAGAGTAACACCAATGCTATCATGTATAACTATATCCGCTTTGTTATCATAAGGAGTGGATGATTTATTTATTAGAATAAGTTTATTACCCTGAAAATAATCTATTAATCCTGCTGCAGGATAAACTACTAGAGAAGTACCTCCTACAATAAGTACATCAGCATTTTTTATATAATTAATTGAAGTATTTAGTATGTTCATATCTAAGGATTCTTCATAAAGTACTACATCAGGCTTTATAGTTTCGGTACATAGATCACATTTAGGGATTATAGTTTTGCTACTTATTATATAATTAAGATCAAAACTTTTCCCACATTTCATACAATAATTTCTATGAATAGATCCATGCAATTCAAGAACATTTTTAGAGCCTGCAAGTTGATGTAATCCATCAATATTTTGAGTTATAATAGCTCTTAGTTTACCTTGTTTCTCTAGTTCAGATAAAGCATAATGAGCTGAATTTGGTTTTGCATCTTTGTATATCATTTTAGTCCTGTAGAAATCAAAAAAGTCTTCGGTATTAGAGGTAAAAAAGCTATGACTTAGCATAACTTCTGGCGGATAGGAAAAGTTATTCTTTGTTTTATACAGACCAACTTCAGATCTGAAGTCTGGAATTGAAGATTCTGTAGATATTCCGGCACCACCAAAAAATACAATATTATTACTAGAATTTATAACAGATTTAAGTTCTTGATAATCCATAATATCACTCCTCAACTTTCATTATATCATAATTTTTACATTAAATTAAACGGAAGGAATTTAATGTGATTAATATTGGACAATATCTATTGACAAGGGATTGTAAAGATGATATCATATAAGAGCGTTAAGGGAACATAGTATGGCGCCATAGCCAAGTGGTAAGGCAGAGGTCTGCAAAACCTTTATTCCCCAGTTCAAATCTGGGTGGCGCCTCCAAACAGTGAGAAAGTAGTCTATTCAGTGAGTAGACTGCTTTTTTCTTTTTATATTCATTTCTAAATTAATTCAAACCTTTGATGTGTGTTTTGCGTATAAATCTAATGTAGTTTTCATGATTAAAGTATATTTACAGTGAAATAAGGAGGATTACAATGGGTTGCGCACAGTCTTACAAACACTTTACAGGAAAATCCAGAAAGCGCATTTTATTTGATGGTGTAGGGGAAGCTTTAGAACCGTTACATCAGGAAAAGGAACAGAAAGATAGTTTTAATATTGGTGAATTTCTAAAGTTACATGACCAGTTTATGACTGTTAAAAAGCTTGAAGGGCTGTCAAATAAGACAATCTCAGACCATTTATTGTTTATGGAATATTATAAAAGATGGCTAATTGATGATGTAAAGGACTATGAGAACAGAAGTGTTGAGAAAGGAATATTTCTGCAATATACTGCTTATTTGTTTCAGAAAGAGTATAAGCCATGTACAATAAACATCAGACTTAGGACTATTAAGTGCTATTTACGTTGGCTATACACTGAAAAGATTACTACAGATGATATTTCCAGCAAAATTAAGTTAGTCAAAGTTCCGAAAGATACAAAAGAACCGTTAACTATATCAGAAGTAAAGAAGATATTTAGAGTGCTTAATTTAAATGAATACTCACAGTTTAGGGATTATGTTATTATGCTGGTTATTTTAGATTGTGGTGTCAGAATAAATGAACTTCTAAATGTTAAAATAGAAGATTTCAATAGTAAAGATAAGACTATTAAAATAGGCAGTGAAACAGCAAAGACAAGAGAGTCCAGAGTTTTACCATTGAGCAGTAAAACAGTAAGATACCTTAAAAAGCTTATGAAAATTGCTAAAGATAATGATGAAGATTACATTTTCTGTAGTTCATACGGTGATAGGATAATGACGGTTAATGTCATAAAAAACTTTGAGAAATACGGAAAGAGAGCTGGAATCACTAATAAGCAGACCACACCTCATCAATACCGAAGAACATTTGCTGTAGAAGCTGTAAAGGCTGGCATTGACATATTTAGTCTGCAAAAAATGTTAGGACACTCCAGTATATCAACTACAAGAATTTATGTGAACTTGGATAACAGTCATATTATAAAGGCACACAATAAGCTTAATATAATAAACAAGTTTTTATAAAGAAAAGATTAAGCAGTATAGGAGTTGATTATCATAGATCATCTTGTGGAACAATTTTACATTTACATTGATGAAGCATTTGCAGATTTTTACAAGGAATGGAGTTCTGGCAATTTTAGAAAATATTCAGAGTGTCATAGTTATCACGAGCTGAGGACGCTGTTAGACAGTGTAAATCCGTTAAGGAAGTATATGGGATGGAAAGCTCTTAGCATAAAAGAAATGATTGAGTACAGAGAAAGTTAAAAAGCCATCTATTCGCAGTAGATGACTTTGTTAGAAAGATATTCGACATACAACTAAATATCGTTAAACATTCAGTCTTACAATGCTTATTCTAACAAAAAAAGTAAGTTATTGCAAGGTGTGTTTCTTATACTCTTTTTTAGACAGTATAGGTCAGTTATCTATGCACTGGAATAACTATAAAAAGTCCAGAGGTTAGCTGTGCCAATGCACAAAAACAGCTACTATTCAATCAAACTGTATACCCTTCTTTACAGTGAATAGTGCAAAAGTGAGGACTACTATAAGGTCTGGAATGGTTACTTGGCAGTATAGATACTGGGTAGGCAATAGTGAGTGTAGGACAAGTATTACACGTTTTAGCTATTTGTTGCGTAACAGCAGTAAACAAGAGGGGTATTAAGCGAGGTCGCAAGCTTTAGACCGATTTTACAGTTATCTCCGATAGGGGACAGGTTAGAAGATAGTTTACTCTACTTTTTTATTGCAGTTATATATTTTTTAGCTGTAATAAAAAGGTAGAAAAACTATTTTCGCTCAGAACACAGACATTACCCGATTTTACAGGACTATAAGCAAAAG
Organism: Clostridium magnum DSM 2767; assembly: GCF_001623875.1. Taxonomy (GTDB): domain Bacteria; phylum Bacillota; class Clostridia; order Clostridiales; family Clostridiaceae; genus Clostridium_AM; species Clostridium_AM magnum. The sequence continues at coordinate 22,945 of NZ_LWAE01000006.1, forward strand.
TCAAGCGTAAATACATAGAGAAATTACAGAGAGAAAGAAGGATTTAAACATGTTGAGAGGATATGCAAGGGTGAGTACAGTAGAACAGAACTTAGACCGTCAGATAATAGCACTACAGGAAGCTGGCTGTGAGAAGATATATCAAGAGAAGATTACAGGTACAACAAAAGATAGAACAGAATTGCAGAGATTATTGGCAGAATTAGAAGAAGGGGATACGGTGATAGTAAAGGAGTTAACAAGGGTATCGAGGTCTACGTTGGATATGCTGGATTTAGTACAGCAGATTACTGAGAAAGGCTGTTTTATAAGGTCATTAAGTGAAAGCTGGTTAGATACTGGAAGTCCTACTGGGGAATTAATGTTAACTCTTATGGCTGGTATTGCACAGTTTGAGAGGAGATTACTATTACAAAGATGTGCAGAAGGCAGAGCAGTGGCAGTTGCCAAAGGAACAAAGATGGGTAGACCAAGAACAGGAGGTAAGCAGTTAGACTTTGCAATAGAGTTGTACAAGAATAAATCAATGAGTATTAGAAAGATATGTGAATCAACTGGCATTGCCAAAGCCACACTCTGTCGAAGGTTAAAAGAGTTAGGACTGACAACGCAGAGTGCTTAAAATGAGGTGAAGGTTTTTATAATAGTTTTAGTTTAACAGAAAGGCACTTCCATGATAGAGGTGTCTTACTGTTATATTTAAGAGTTGTGTTCAACAGTATAGTTTGATTAAAAATTATTACTGAATAGTAACGAATGACGATATATCTTAAAATTGAAATGCAATCTGCAATATTATTAATTTTTTCTTTTAAAATATAATTCTTAAAACATTAAAGAGCTTATTTATATAAAATACTTAAAGATAATTGATCTTAATATGATGTATTTATCAAATTTAAATATTGTTTTATCGAATTACGATAAATTACTATTGTATTTCATTGTAAAAAGAGTTATTATATTCATATAAATTCAAAAAATTGGAGGTATTAACTGTGATTAATAAATTGGAACAAACTAAATCTTCATTAAAGACATTTTTAAATATTATTTATTATGCTGGCTTAGTTGGACTTATATTTTCTATATGTACTTATTTTGCGTTTCCAAGTTTTATCTCTGTTAAACCATCAGCATTGATGTTAGTTTTTTCAGTAGGTGCATATTGCTGTGTTCTTGCAATAGTTCATCAACTAATTAAGATAAACGATACAGTGATTTGTAAAACTCCTTTTATAATAGGGAATGTAAAAAGAATGAAGAAAATAGCAGCTTATTTATTTATAATCTCAGCATATGTTTTTATTAAAGATTGGTTAAGATTTAAAGCACACATTTTTTCTTATACTTTCGATAGTAGTGGTTTAAATACTGATGCTGAATGCTTAATTTTTGTTCTACTTGGACTATTTGTATTAATTGTTGCAAAGATATTTAAGACTTCAATAGAAATAAAAAATGAGAATGATTTGACTATATAACGCAATAACGGAGGATATAGTGGCAATTGTAGTAAACTTAGATGTTATGATGGCAAAACGAAAAATGTCACTTTCACAATTAGCTAAAAAGGTTAGAGTTACAAACGCCAATTTGTCTATATTAAAAAATAATAAGGCTAAGGTGATAAGGTTTTCTACTTTTAGAAGCGATTTGTCGTGAACTGCAATGTCAATCTGCAGACTTACTTGACTAAAAGGAGAAATGAATATATAAGTTATAATGATATATTCTTATTTAATTGCAACCAAAAGAAGAACAAGTTCTGTTAAAATATCGAAGTATCCTATTTTTAATTTTGTGATGGTTTTCCAGTTATGATAGATAGACTTTGTCCTTAATATTGTTGAATAAAAGTGAGATATTAAAAAGTGAAAGTTACGAAACAATACTGAAATAATACCCGAAGTTTAAAAAGATAGCAGAAAATTTTTATAGAGGTTTTTGCAGGTAGAACACAGGTGCTTCCAGTGGTAGCCTTCACGGTGTACCCCTATATATTATAATTAGTATACAAGAGTCGGAATCAGTATGTATACTGTAGATACATCCGATTCTGGTAGTTATGGGGGCATTCCACCGTTGGTACCATTAGTTACATATATTTAGTGTAAATGGCAAAGGTTAAAGTGGAAGAGTGTTTTACAGTAATTTACATATACAAAAGTGAATATATACAGTACAGATAAGATTAGTATGATTATTACTTTGACTACCGTGGTTACAAATATTAACAGGAGGTCAGTTCAGTAAGTTTATTAGCAGTTAAATACAGTATATTACACAGATACTTTTGAGGACAACAATTGAGAACAGTTAAACCCTTTGTTATTAGTAGGAAAAAATCGTACTCAATATTGTTAATTTATGAGAACAATCATAAAAGCAAAGATAATAAGTTGTTAGTTGACCATATATGGAAGTAGATACTGATTATACACCAGCAAGTCAGTTTTGTGATTGTTGGATAACAGTGGTAAATGATATAGTTTAGGGTGTTAAAGTGCCATGGTGTAGTGATGGAGAGTTTTGGAAATGGATCTTACTGGGTGTTCTTCTTATACTTTTAGGCAATACTTTTACAGCTATAATAAGTCTACTAACGTATCATAGATAAAAAACAGGAGATATTGCTGCATAGGAAAAGAAGCAAAAGCGTTGGCCTTAACTTGATTGATATATTAACTTATACATCCTAAAATATTTTAAATTATTTTCTAAAATTATGTTACAAACTACTCTAAAAATTCGTATATATAGTGTTAAGGTAATCAGTAACTCTCTCTTTAAAATAAAACTGCCACAACTATAAGTGCTTCCACAAAGATAATAACAGTAGTAATAATAATAGTAACGAATAATATAGAAGAACTAACTTTGAAATTGGTGCGAGATATTAGAGAGTAATTCAGTGGCTTATCTTTTATAGTATTTTGTAACAGCTAAGTTAAAGGAATAACACTCTGTAACTTATTTGAGAGAGCTTTGACATATCTGCTTAATTTCATTCTGTCGTCTTTATTCGTCCAGTTCAAAATAGTTGGAATATCCTTTTTACATATCTGTCCAGTAGCAAGTCCTACAAGAACGTTCATATCTTCTGGAGATATTCCAGATAAATTCTGTAAATCCATTAAGAGCTCACTATCAGCATATTCGTTTTTAATATCTGGTACCTGTTCTAATCTACGTTTAGACACGAAGTTCCTATCATATTTTCTCTTGTTGGCATTGTAATGTTTCCTTTTATCCTTGGCTAAACACTCTAACTGCTTGTACAAATTATTCATAAAGCTAATATTACTGTTGTAGGCTTTATTTGCAATGCCATCTAGCATATTAAATAAATGTAACTGGAAGTCAGAGAATAATTCACACCAATCAATGTTATATCTATTTCCCAGAACTTTAGCCCATTTTTTAACTATTCCATTATCTTTTAATAGAAATTCATATATAGGTTCATACACTCCTACTCTGAATAATTCTTCTACTTTAATTTCTAATTCTGTGTCCCATCTGGAAACATATTTACGACCTCTGACAGTGTCCTCAAAACATTCAAAGGAATTAGCTGGGGTTTCTTCTAAGTGTCTATTTACTATTCCATTACTTCTATTATTAGCTTTTATAAACAAACTTCTCATACCGTATCACTTGGGGACTGTCTTTTAACAGTCTTTCTCCTTTCTTGTAACTTCATTAGACTTTCTTAGTTTGTTGTAATCTACTTTAAATTTTTCTGTATTCCTAAAGAAGAAGCCACAGAAATTAATCTGTGACTTATTCTGTTCTTATGACTTTTTAGCTTGAGATTTAGCCTTATTTTGCTTTAATATTTGTTTTTGAATGTTTAACTCGTCTTTTAAAGACTGTATTTGATGGTTTGTTTTTTCTACTTGGATTTTATTATAAACATCTTCAGGCATAGTATAATAAAGTGCTTTAATACAATACTTATATTTATTCAACTCTGTTTTTTTATCTTTAATTTCTCTGCTTAGTAAAGCTATCTTTTCAGCATATAACAATAGAGTATCCTGACATAAATTTTCATGTTCTGCCAAGTAGGTAATGGCAGTTTTTAGTTTCTTTTCTGCTGACCTTAAAACTTTTTTTGTTGGATTGAAAAGTTGCTCATAAATTTGCTGAACAACAAGATAGTTAATATCATGTGGTAACTTTTTAGGAAATATATCTTTAATGTATACAAAGTCCATAAGTTCATAATAATTTTCTTCATAATCATACTCGTGAACCATAACACACATAAGTTTGTCTTTATTTTCTGGTAGTACTATTCTTTCTAGTTTCATTCCATACATATTCATTTTAAATCCTCCTAAGTTTTTGCCCTTCGGCTTAATTTTGTTTCCATAAGTCATGTAGGAGTGACATCTATTCTGTGACATAAAAGATAAAAAAATAGGGAGGTAATTTATTCCTCCCTGTTTCATCTATTTATTAGCCATCAACAAGCTATTTTCATCTTTTGCTTCAAGTATATCTAACTTTAAAGTCTGTTCCTCATTTATATCTGCTACCTTAACTTCATCATCTACTTTTTCAGCTTCAATAGCCATTATTCATACCTCATAGTAGCAGTATTACAGTGATTGAGGGGGTGCACAGGAAAGTGTCTTTGACTACAGCATGAGTACTGCTACAAAAATTCTTACTGCTGCTCTTTGTTTTTGGGTAATATTTTGTTTTATGGGATTATGTGGTATAATCTACTCACAAGTTGTGACGGAACTACAAATTTATGCGAGGAAAGGATAATAGATATGACAAAAGATGAGTTTATTAATACGTGTATTAAAGTAGGATATTGCAATAGAAGGGCAGCCATTATGTATTCCGAAAGAGAAGAAAAAGAAGATTTTACACAAGATGATTTTATTGAGGTATATAGGATTGTTGAGAGAGCTTTTGATGTTTCAATAGATACAGGTAAGTATAAAAAAATTGATGGATTTAAAACAACTAAAAGATACAAACAAACCGAAAAAATGGGTTCAGATAAAAACGAGTAACTCAATTCCTAATACAAACTTTATATTGATGTATTATAAAGTTTATATATCAGATAGACTTTCTTCTTATAAAGAGACGGAACTGTAAAATATGATGGCAAATTTAATGCTTTAATCTAAAATCGTAAGAGATAGTTTTTAATACCTCTTACGAAAAAGTCAATATAACCACATCGAATACATCGTTATACTGCTAAGCTATAGATGTTCTTCAGGTGCTAATTCATTATACTTATCCCAACCTAACAAGAGCAATTCAGAGGTTTCTAAAGTGCCTCCTCCGAAAAGCACTGCAAAAATAAGAAAGGGTATACACAGAAAATTAAAAGCTTTTTCCATTAATGTTAGTTTCTTTTCATTCAAGTTAATCACTCCTTTTATGTGGTTATATATACTACATTGTACAGTTAATTTTTGTAAAATTCAAGTTTTTGGAAACTTATTCTAAATGGTATAAATTTAAAGTATCGAAAATGTGTTTATATTTAGTTCGGAATCTTCTTAAAGTGTCTATCTACTATAAATTTATGATAGATTATGGTTTACAGAATGGAGGGAGCAAAATGTTCAATAGATATAAGATTACACCTACTAGGGAACAAAGTATTAGGAGAATAATTGGAAGTTTATTTTTGATGGTTTTTGGAATTTATATGTTATGCCTATATAATAGAACTGTTGGAATTGTATGTATCATAACTTCAAGTTGTATTATTTTGTTCCATTTATACTTTCTTATCTTTTTAAAGAATAGTCTATCTTCTATTGAAATTAATATAACATCAGGAAAGTTACTGAATGACGAAGAAAAGGAATATAAATAAAAGGAATATAAATAAAAGGTTAAGTTATAATATTTTCAAGTTATTACGAAATTATAAAATATTTTTATTCTATTAAGGGAGAGAATTATGGAAAAGGGAATGACTATATTTAGTATATTCAGTTTAATAAATCTAATAGTTATTATAGGTATATTGGCTAGTTATATTTATGGATTTGTTCTATTTGTTAAACTTGCTAAAAGGGGTATTAAGGCATTTGATATTTACATAAATGAAAAGACAAATAATAAACTGTAGCTATGGAATTCCTTAAACAGTGCTACAGTGGTAATTTACAACGAACTAAATCAAGGAGGATGTTTATGAAAATGAAACTATGGGTGAGGTATTTTGTTTATATGTTTCTAATATTTGTAGTAGTATTTTCGGGACAACATGTTTTTCAAGGTATTGCAAAGATTAGAGAAAACTCATTTAATCCTCAATATTTCTACACAAGTGCTATGACAATTATTTTTTATGGAAGTATAGGTTTAATATTGGGTTTAGAACATTTGATTTGTGAGATAAAAAAAGAAGGAACTTGGAAACTTAATTTGTCTAAAATAGTTTTAATGGGACTGCCTTCATTATACTTTTCACTTGCTTATGTAACATTTAGTCTTAACATTGAATTTTTGAGAAACATAATAATATACCCTATCATTACATTAATGGTAAGTTACTCAGGTTTTCTGTCTGTCTTTCCATTGATACTTGGATATGCAATTATTACAAGTTTTTATAAGCATAATGAAAAACTGGGAGTATAGCTATTTCGTGATCTTCTTAAGGTACTTGGTAATGGCAAAACTATTCCGAAAAAATGGTAAGACGTTGCGATACAATTATATTAAAAATTATTAAATGGAGTATTAAAAATGAACAATAATAAAAAGTTGCTTTTTTATCTTCTTCCCATGGCAATTATTTTAGTTATATTAGTCATTATGTATTATAAAATGCAACCTATAATTACGTAATGTATCCTTTCTCTTAAGTTAACAATTATATAAAACGTGATAACTCGTGATTTTTTTGGCTTCATCAAATCAATAAGTGATTTAGGGAGGAAAATTCAGAAGTTGTAACATAGGTATAAATTGTGATGAATTAAGAAGAGAGTGTATTTATGAAGAAAAATATGGTCTTTCAAAGAAGATATGAACTTTAAAAGCACGGTAGCTGACGTTTCAATAAATTGTTGAGCCTAAAGGAGGATGAGTGTCATGGAGGTAAGTTACGTTAAACTTAATTCTCGTTCTTCTTAAGCTATCACGAAATTATAAAATATTTTCATTTTGTTATAGAATTGACTACGATTAAATTTTTGGGGAGGTAATATAGACATGTATATAATAGTATTATCAGTAATTATAGTAGGTGTCTTTATAGTATTCGGAAGTATTATACTTGGTAGGTATATTTTAAGTAGCAGACAAAATAATGAAACTGGTACATATCAAATGGTTAAATTAGATGAAAAAAATATTGTTATACTGGATACAAGGACAGGACAATATTGGAAAAAGCCTATTGTAGAAAATTCTTCTTTAAAAACAACTGATAGAGAGCCAGATAAGTACGCATGATTCTTTTGAGGTGTCACAAATGTAAGTTATTGTGCACTAAATCATAAAATTTTTGGAGGTATGTAAATATGAATGCTTTAAAAAGAAATACTAAAGTAATTATGGTAGTAGTTTTCATTATGATTTTCGAATGGTATGGATTAAAGCAGTATTACAATTATATACCAACCAGTGCACCTACACCTAAAATTATGTACAAAAATAGAAAAATTGTTTTGAAAAATGCAGATTTTAATTGGTTTGATAAAGATAGTGGAGGAAACAGTAATATTTTTGGAGACCCAGCTGAAACATTAAGAGATTACAAACCAGTTGACGTTGGGAGTGAGGATTCACTTGAGTATAGCTTTCCACAAAAACCACCAAGGATTGTTTCAATAACTATAACTAAGTGGTATGGTTCGCAGTGGAAATTAGTAGATAGATATTTTAGATTTTATAGTGATAAAAAAGAAGATAGGATAATTCTGCTTCCTAAAGAAAAAGGAATTTATATTTATGAAATAGATGGAGAGTGGGATGAAACTCATAATACAGCAAATATTTTCAAAATAAATGTTAACTAAGTTAAAAATAATTGTAATATTAATTATTTAATTCGCAATGTTCTTATGGTTTGCATAAATCAGGACTCAAAAAGTTAAAGCAACTCTATAAAATAGTACGACTTAATTATTATTAATAGGAGTAAAAATCAAATGAATTATGAAGAATATGAAGAAAATTTACTGTCATTTAGCAGATTGTTTGAAGAAGGGTTTAAAAAACCCAACTTTAAAACAAAAAAATTTACAGAGTTGTGGTATGATGTGGATGTATTGATGTGCAGAGAAGCACTTTCAGGGCCATTTTATCATGTAGATATGTATTATAATTGTGATTATGTATTTGAAGGCGAACATGAGTGGTTTAAAGAAATAAGAAGTTGTGAAGATTTTCTAAATTGGTGTTTAAGTATCATTAAACTCTATAAAAGCAAAATAAATCAGGTAGATTCTATCATTCCTGATGAAAAAGAAGACAAACAAATAATGTTACTACAAGCTGATATTATGGAAAAGTTGTCCTTTATGGTGTATGATATTCAAAAGGATAGATGGAAATTTATTAAGAAACCTTATTCAGATAATATACAATAGAGTTTAGTTCGGAATGTTCAAATAATATTCACCAACTACTAATACAAATATGAAAAGCCGAAGCAGTAGATACTCATATTCTCTGTGTGTCAATTTTTAATACAAAGGGAAGCTAGTTATATCAGTGTCTACAGCCATTTTACTGTTTTTATGTGTCAATAATTGATACCTAACATATATATTATATAACTGTAATATTTATTTATATAAGTTATGTAGCAAAAACTGATACAAAGAGATCACTGTAATATCTAATGGAAATAAGGATTGCTATGGGATAAAACCTGTGGCAGTCCTTTCTTCTTTATCTGTTCAACATAGATACTTCATAAATACAATCCATCCTCTGCTAAGAAACAAGCTTCTGGTTTACAATTGCCATTCATACTAGTTGTATGAGTGGTTTTTTCTACATCATCTACAACTTCCATCATTCTGGATACTTGACTATGTTCGATCCACTCTGCAACATCTCTCGATACAAATAGGATATCTTTAAAATAATATTCGAAACCATAGTCACAAAACATCTTAAACTCCTACATTATATATGTAGCCAATACATGAAGAAAAGGAGGGAGAGAGATGTTATCTATGCCAATTAAGATTACAAATACAGCTACAGGAACAGTATGGACTTTTTCTACCATAAGGAAGGCTTCCAGAGAATTGCATATAGACTCAAGATATATTACTGATTATTGCAAAGGAAAGAGAAAGTTTCATTCAGGTGTTTATGAATGGTGTTTTGTAAATGATGTTAAGAATGGTTCTAAGAATGTCTAACTAATATGTGTATTAATGAAATTACACCCAGTATGATTAAAAAGTTAAACAGCAATTGTGTCGAGGTTACTTAAAAGAAGTTTCAGTATTTATAAATAAATTACCAATAAAAATAGTAAGAAGGTTGTTTTTATAGGTTCTTGAGTGCTTAAAGTATAGATGGGGAGCAAGCACTGATAATGTTGGAGTTAATTATAGTACACCTGTTAATTATCATGTGCGAAACACAGATCTTGCTGTGATTGACATCTCTATTTTTTAATAAACGTAACTATACTTTTAAAATTTAAGTAATATATGAAAGGAGTAAGTTGCACCGTGACAATAAACTTTAGTCCAGAATTAATAAATATACTTCCTGTTTATTTAAAAACTAGGTGGAAAAGCTTAGCCAAGCAAGTAAGCTTTAAATTCACTATTGTATATCTATATAACTCAATAACAGGAAAGGCCTTAGCAAGCTCTCAGTTGAATGATGAGTTAAATAGAATTTGGAGTGATTTAGGACTCGATAATGATGATTTAGAAAACTTATATACATTACTTGCAGTTATAGAGACTGGCAGCGTGAAATATAAAAAATATAAAACTAACGGAGGTAATAAATAATGGCAATAATATTAACGAATAAAGAAACTATATTTGATAGAAGTGACATTGATAACTACTTACAGAAATTTAATGAGAGAGTTAGTGAGGTTGATTCAGCTATTATGAAGCTTAGTGATGAACTTGATAAAGCACGTGCAGAAAAGCAAGAACTGATGTTGAAAGATATGCTAACTGCTGGAGATGAGTTTCGTAAGCCACTACAGAATATCACTACTAAGATAGAGAATTACACTAAGATGTTAGAGCAAGAACAGGAGAAGAAAGAAGCATTTATTCAGATTATGCAGAATCCAGAGTTGGAAAAGTTACTGGAAGATTACTATAAAAAAATGAGTGAAGATATTAGAAAATATATAGATGTAGATGAAAAGGCAATTTTTACAGAATTAGCTGAATTAAGAGATAGACAATTAGTAGTATTAAATATGCTAAATGAAAACAGAAAAGTAGTTGAAAATGAAGTATATGATTTCTCAGTGGTGGTTAAAGAGTTAGGATATCCTCAATATAGATGGACTGTTGCTTTCCATGATAATATTAATATGCCAAATCCAGCATTCAAGGAGTTAGGATCTATAATGTTTAACTGTACTTCAATTAAAGGGGTAGAACATCAGTATGAAATGAGCAAACGAATTTATTAAGGTATATATGATGTGGGGAGTTCTTAAAGGGTTTATACTTAAGGCTCTCCAGTCCTATTCTTTTAAAGGGAGGTTACTACAATGAATAACAGGGATGATGATACTTTGGATGAACTGATAGAATCAGAGATAGTTTCTGTAAATGAAGAAGGTTTGCCAGTTAGAACTGAGGAATATTCAAAGGCTGGAGGTAGACGTAGAAATTACAGTCCTGAAGAAGTAGTTGCAATTGTCCTACCGTATGTTTATCAGGACATAACAGTCTCAGACAGGGAGTTGGAAAGAATGTCTAAGCTGGATAGACGAACTATCAGCAAGTGTAGAAAGTCTGAACTGTTCAAAACTAGACTTGCAGAACTTACTAATGACAAACTTTTGAATCTCAGATGTATGGCACTGGAACAGTTGGAGAAGATGGTAAAAGATAAGAATCTAAATGCTAATACTCGTGTAAAAGTTATCCATGAAATATTGTCTCATTCTGTTAGTGTAGCAGAGTTAGCTGTAAGTACTGGAAAAGAAGTGAAGCCGATAGATATAAATGTTTTGCTGAAGGAAATAGAAGATATGTAACTAAAGGTAAGAGTAGGTACAGTGATAAACTGCTGTGTCTGCTCTTATTTTTTTATACTTTGAGGGACTGCTATTACTGGTAAAGGACTTATATTATTCTGCTTTACTTGTATTTCTGCCTATGCTATAATTACAGCATAAACCAATACTTTAATAAAGACTACAAACGGTGAAATACGTATAGATACAGGGGTTGCCAGTCTTAGAGCAGAGAATGTAACTGCAAAACCTTTATTCCCCAGTTCAAATCTGGGTGGCGCCTCCAAAAAAACACCTCATAAATTTGAGGTGTTTTTTACATTTCTAAAAAGTTAATACACTACAGGTTCCAATACTTTTATTATTTTATTTTTGCAGTCCATCTTTATTTGAGCACCTATAGGTAATGTTAGTTTTGGATAAGAGTGGCCTGATTGAAGATTACTTAATGTAGGCTTATTTAGGGTTAAAATCCTATCTTCAAGTACTTGTTTCAGCGTTAGACTTCTTTCATAATGAGGAAGTTCACAATTTGTAAATTGTCCAAGAATAATGCCTGAACAACTCTGCAATTTATTGGATAAAATTAGATGGGTAAGCATCCTATCAATTTTATAGGGTTCCTCACCGACTTCTTCAATGAATAGAATTTTACCTTTAGTATCTATTTCAAAAGGGGTTCCGATAGTGCTGCATATCAGAGATAAGTTACCACCCACTAGTTGGCCGGTAACTGAGACCTCAGAGAAACTTCTTATGGGGATGTCCTCAGGATTTTTTATAATAAATGGACTATATCCATTCATAAGAGTATCTAAAAAACTTTTTAATGTATTACTATCTAAAAAATTAGAATTACACATAGGCGAATGAAATGTTATTAGATTGCATTTAAGGGCTATATTATTGAGGAATGTAGTTATATCACTAAAGCCTGCAAAGATTTTAGGATTTAATTTTACTATATTAAAGTCTATTAGCGGAAGAATACGCATAGTGCCGTATCCTCCTCTTATACATAATATCATGTCTACTTCTGGATCTAAAAACATATTAGTAAAGTCTTCAGCTCTATTCTTATCATTTCCGGCGAGATATCCAAGTTTGTCGTATATGTGTTTTCCTTCTTTAATATTGAAATCTAGAGATTTTAAAAGTTCTATACTTTCTTTTATTTTATCAGCAGTTTCAGGTCCGGCTGGAGATATAAGACCTATTGTATTACCTTTTTTTAATCTACTAGCTATCAATTTATCACATCCTTATAATTAATACTTAGAATAATCCCTTTTTACGCAATATAATAATTGCTATTAAAGAAAGAACTCCCGCAACGCCGCAAGCATTCCAAAAACCTAAGTAGTGGGTAGCAAAAGGAATTCCTTGAACATTCATACCAAATGATCCAAATACTATATTTGGTATTGACATAACAATAGTGACAGATGCTAACCATTTCATGACGATGTTTAAATTATTTGATATTATAGAAGCAAAAAAATCCATGGTTCCACTTAATACATTGCCATATATATTAGCCATTTCTATAGCTTGTTTGTTTTCAATAATTACGTCTTCAAGTATATCTTGATCTTCTGGGTATTTCTGTAGAATTTCTAGTTTTAACATCTTCTCTAATGTAATCTCATTAGCTTTAAGTGATGTTGAAAAATAAACAAGAGATTTTTCTAAAGATAAAAGTCGTATTAATTCTTTATTTTTCATAGATTTATGAAGTTTTTGCTCTATCATTGCACTTTTTTTGTCTATTTGTCTAAGATAAAGTAAATAATAACTAGCTATTCTATAAAGTATTTGAAGAATAAACCTGGAGCGCTTAAAGGTAAAAAATGATTTTACTTTTCTATCTATAAAGTCTGTAAGAATCTTACTGTTCTTTAAGCACACTGTTATTATATTAGATTCAGTGTGAATAATTGCTAAAGGATATGAATCATAAGTTAAAGAGTTATCCTCCATTTCAGTAAAGGGTATATCAACAATTACTAGTAAATTATTGTCTTCCATATCAATACGAGAAGTTTCTTCTTCATCTAACGCAGATCGTAAAAATTCTAGGGAAACTCCCGTTTTTTTTGATATTAAAAGTATATCCTCATCTGAAGGTGCTACTATATTTATCCAACATCCTGGTTCTATAGAATCTATTGATTGGAGAGTGCCTATTTCATCTAATGTTTTATAAATTGAAATCATATATGCCTCCTATGTAAAGTTCAGCTATTATTATAAGTATATTATAGCTTATGATAATTATAATTTCCAATAAAAAAGAGACTAATTAAATAGTCCCTTTCTTATTGGAAAATTCAATCTTTATTTGCTTTAGTAAAGACTTATTATCTAATAAATCAAAACCTGTTAACGCAAGAGCTTGAGCCGTTTTCATAACTCTGTCTTGAGCAAAATAGGATACTGTGGCCATTGCAAACTCTGCAGAAGAATACTGTAAGTTTTTATCCTCTGTAATAGAAATATATGGATGTATACAAGGTACTAATTGACTTACTGTACCAAGACTAAGAGCAGAATTGGTATTTTTAGGAGACTCAATATCTATTATTCCACATTCCTTTAAGTTATGAGAAAATACTCTTGATAAAACGCTATTTGGAATAAGTTCATCATAAGGAAGTTCATATAAACATATTTCTGATTCAACGTCCATTATGTAGCTTGTAGTTTTAACTAGTTCTCTTATTTTCTTTTCTATTTCACAAGCAATGCACATTTTAGAAGACCGAATATAAAACTTTGATTCTGTCTCAGAAGGTAAGAGATAAGGGGAATCTCCACCTTTTAATATTACTCCATCGATAGTGGAATCATCATCAAAGCCCTTTTCTAGCAAGTTTAATGTATTAAAAGTAAAAAGACATGCATCTAATGCAGAATAGCCTTTTGACTTTCTATAGGTGAAGCCTTCCTTACTTTTATAGGTTATTTTAATTGGAATTACGGCCATAGAATTGCCGCTCTCAGCTGTTATTGTGTCTGGGTGAGCCATTAAAACAACATCTATATCATTGAAAGTGCCCTGCTTTGCCATAGTAATTTTAGAACTACCTAAAAATTCACCAGGACAACCAATAACTATTACACTACCACCTAACTTAGGAATAATCTTAGATAAAGATATGGCAGCGCCTAATGATATGGAAGATATTAAATTATGACCTACAATATGCCCAAAGTCCTTTACTGCATCATATTCACATATATAGCATATCTTAGGGTGGCCAGAACCATACTTAGCATAAAAAGCAGTATCTATGTCTAAATAATGTTCTGTAACTTCAAAATCGTGACTTTTTAACATATTTACTATATAATCATGGGCTTTGTGTTCATGGAAGCTCTCTTCGGGATTTTCATAAAGATATTTTGACAGATTTAACATATCTTCTTTTATTAAACATAAATGGGTTGTTAATTCTTGCTTCATATATATACCTCCAATGGGTTTGTGATAGAAAATAGCATAAATAACATAATTAGGTTGTAAATTTTTTCAGATCCATTTAAAATAAATTTATATAACCTATAAATTATAAATGTTAATGTAATCAAAATTCTATTAATTAGGGAGTGATTATTATAAATTATAAGATGGTATTAAAAAACAATTTTAAGATTTTACTTTTATTTTTATTTATTATTAGCACAACTTCAAAGGTTTATGCACAAGGAAAATATCAAAGATATGGTGGTAATGATAGATATGAAACATCCATAAAAATAGCCCAAAATTTCAGTGATAAATCTGAATATGCAATATTAGTATCAGGTCAGAATTATCCAGATGCTCTTTGTGCATGTCCACTTTCAAAAAAGTATAATGCTCCAATAATACTTACTTCAGAGGGACAATTAGACGAAAGAGCAGCTACTCAGATTAAAAATCTTCAAGTTTCAAAAGTATTTATAATTGGCAAATCCATATCTAAGGATGTAGAAGAGAGTTTAAGCAGCATGGGGATAACAAGTGAACGTATAGGTGGCGAGAATAGATATGAGACTGCTATGCTTGTTGCTGATCATGTAGGTATAAAGGATAGAATAGTCGTAGTATCTGGAGAGAATTATCCAGATGCATTATCAATTGCACCAGTTGCAGCGATAATGGACATGCCTATTATACTTGTAAACAAGGACGTTATACCAGATGTTGTTAAAAACTCATTAAAGGATAAAGGTTATACATATACTTATGTTATTGGATCAGAAGGTGCAATAAGTGAGGAGGTAAAAGCTCAATTTAAAAATTCAGAGAGAATATTTGGGCAGAATAGATATGATACTAATATTGCTGTAATAAATAGATTCATAGATGTACTAGATTTAAGCCATGTTTATCTAGCTTCAGCTGTTAACTTTCCAGATTCTCTTTCAGGGTCTGCATTAGCACAAAAAAATAAATCACCTTTAATTTTAATCAGCGAAGATATAAATGAAACTGAGCAAAATAATATTAAGCAAATACTAGCGTCGTCTAAAAACACTTATGTACTAGGTTCTGAAGGAGCAGTTTCATTAAAGGCTCTTTATCTAGTAGGGCTTGAGGAAAAACCGCCAGAGGAACCTAAACCGCAAGGAGTTCAGCCGCCACCATGGACTGATTCTTTTGGTGTAATAAATGCGGATGAAACTACAAGAGTAAACATAAGACAGTATGCAAATTCCTCTTCAGCAGTTATAGGCTCAGCATATGGAAGCCTTTCTGAGGTTAAGGTTTTAGAAGGAGAGGGAGACTATTATTATGTTGAAACTCTAGATTATGATAGCGGAAATGTTATAAGGGGATATGTACCAAAGGTAAGTGTTAAGACAGTAACTCCAACAGGCCCTTACAATATATATGTAAACAAAAGTAAACAAAGAGTATATATTTTTAATGGACAAACAATTGTAAAAGAGTTTATCTGCTCTACGGGGAAAGATGAGACTCCAACACCTTCTGGTAGATTTTTAACAGGTGGTAAAGGACCATTTTTTTATGCTTCGGATAGTTCTATCTGTTATTATTGGACAAGAATTAATAACAACTATCTTTTCCATAGTGCTATTTATGATTTACAGGGATATCCTATAGAGTCTGAGTATGAAAAGCTGGGTTCAAAAGCTTCTCACGGATGTATTAGGCTTCCAATCGATGATGCAAAATGGATTCAAGATTACATTCCATATGGCACCCTTGTTACGGTAAGCGATTGAAGCAAGATATTTGTTGGGTAAAATTTCTATTTTACTTATAACCTCAGTGTGATAATTAAAAGTTATCATGTTGAGGTTAATTTATTTATGTGGACAAAATAAGTTTATAGGTGTAATTGAATATTATATATTATGAGAGGCAATAATTTAAGGTATTAACAATAAATAAGGGGGATATGAAATGAAAAAACAAAGCTGTATTATATGTGGGAAGCCTCTAAATAGTGGTATAATGATATATGGTAGAGGAATATGCCAGTGTTGTGAAGAAAGGTTACTTTATTTAGAACTAGACACAGATTTTTATACTTATTACAAAGAATGTTTAAGAAAAAATGTAGTTCAAGTTATTATAAGAGGAGAGAAGCTAAGTTGTCAGAATTACCGATTTTAGAAGGTATTTTAAAATACGTGAAAGAAGAAAATATATCATTTTGTATGCCAGGACATAAAGGTGGAAGAGGGTTTGCTAATACTCCCATTGGTAAGGAGTTTATAGAAAGTTTTTTAAAGTGTGATGTTACTGAAGTTGATGGATTAGATAATCTTCATAATTCAGAAGGTATAATAAAAGAAGCACAGCAGCTTTTAAGTGATTTTTATGGCAGTAAAAAGTCTTATTTTTTAGTTAATGGAAGTACTTCAGGAAATCTAGCTATGATATTTAGTTGTTTTAATGAAGGCGATAAAATAATAGTAGAAAGAAACTGCCATAGATCTATTTTTAATGCTATAATAATGAGAAAGTTAAGGCCTGTATACGTAAAAAATATAATAATTGAGAGATTAAATGCTCCTTTATCTATGGATTTGGAGCATTTTTCACAGGTTTTAGACAATAATAGAGATGCAAAAGGTATAGTGGTTACATATCCTAATTACTATGGGATATGTGGAAACTTAAAATACATAATAGAGCAAGGAAATAAACACGGAATAAGGGTATTAGTAGATTCAGCACACGGGTCCCATTTTGGAATACATGAAAACCTACCAGAAAGCGCTGTAAGACTAGGTGCAGATATGATAGTTACTAGTACCCATAAAACGCTTCCAAGCTTAACTCAAACGTCCTACTTGCATATAAATAATGGACAAGATATTAAAAAAACCGATTTTTATGTAAGTGCACTTTTAAGCACAAGCCCTTCTTATCTTTTTTTATGTGCTATGGATTATGCTCGATTTTATCTAAACAAATACGGTAAAGAACAGTATGGGCGGATTTTAGATATTTGTAGCTATTATAGAAACAAAATAAATGAGATAGAGGGGATATATATACTGGGCAAAGAAGATATAAATAGTTTTAATCAGTATATTAATAAAACTAGACAAATAAATGACTATACTTATGGTATAGATACCATTTTGGATATAGATACTACTAGATATGTAATAAACTTAAGAAGCGGATACAGTGGACATTTACTTTTAAAATATCTGAAAAAACATGGAATTCAAGGAGAAATGAGTGATAATTCTAACGTAGTACTAATTTTTTCTCCATTTAATGATGAAACAGAATTTAAAAAGTTATATACAGTTTTAAAAAAATGTAATTTGGATGAATTAAAAGATAAGGATGTAAGCATTGTTAATTTTGATATACCTAAAATAGAACTTTTACCCTATGAAGTTATGGAAAAAGAGAAGGAATATGAAACCTTACAGGAATCCTTAGGAAGAATAAGTGGGTCAAATATTGTGCCTTATCCACCTGGGGTTCCAATCTTAGTAATGGGTGAAGTGATAGACAAAAATTGCTTAGATGCTATTTTTTATTGTAAAAATAATGGATTAGATATACTAGGTATAAAAAATGACAAAATAGAAGTAATGAAGTGTAAACTTGAATCAGATGGGGTTTCAAACTCACCTGATTCTTAGTTGAACGAATCCAGGGGCGTACCCGCTCTTTACTGCCACTTTGGAGAAGATGGGAGTATTAGAGCGGGTAGTCATCGGATAAAATAGTATAGAGGATGTTAAGTATCAACATATATTTTTGCATATGAAAAGAAATAACAAATCAGATATACTAGCATACTGATTTGTTATTTCTTGGAAGATGGCTTGTGGAGGGAACATGATGAATTTGAAAAAAGGTAAGGTCATAGTAATAGAAGGTTGTGATGGAAGTGGTAAGGCAACTCAAACACAAAAGTTGTATGAAAGACTTATGAAGGAGAATTACAAAGTAAAAAAGATAGAGTATCCTAATTATGATAGTGAATCTTCGGCACTAGTAAAGATGTATTTAGGTGGATTGTTTGGGAATAAGCCTGAAGATGTAAATCCATATGTAGCTTCTACTTTCTATGCTGTGGATCGATTTGCTTCTTATAAGATAGACTGGAAGGATTTTTACGACAATGGAGGAATAATAATAGCAGATAGATATACTACTGCGAATATGATACATCAAGCTTCTAAAATTAATGATTTAGAAGAGAGAAAGAGATTTTTAGATTGGCTTTGGAATTTCGAGTTCAGTACTTTTGAGCTACCAACTCCAAGTTGTGTTATTTTTTTAGATATGCCTCCTAAGTATAGTAAGATGCTTATGAAAGAAAGAGCTAATAAGATAACAGGGGAGAATGATAAAGATATACATGAAAAAGATTATGAATATTTAATTGATTCATATAATAATTCCTGTGAAGTATCTGAAAAGTATGAATGGCATAGAATAAGTTGTGTAAAAGAAGAGCAAATAAAAACTATTGAAGAGATTCACAATGAAATATATGAAGAGGTAAGGCAAAAAATTTTAAGTGAATAAGAAGTTAAGAAGAATTTCTAAAATGTTATAAGGAAAATTATATGTAAATAACGAAATTGCCATAAAATGTGATAAAATTAACTTAAGAAAAGTCTTATAGATAAAGTTTGTTTATCAAGTGTAGAGTTCATAATAATAGAACAATAAAAAGGGGTGAGGGATATGAAATTAATAATAGCAATTGTACAGGATGATGATGCAGTAGACCTAATAGAGCTTCTAACTGAATCAGGCTTTAGAGTTACAAAGCTTGCTACTACAGGAGGATTTTTAAAGGCTGGAAATACTACTCTTATGATAGGAGTAGAAGAGGAAAAGGTAGATAAGGTTTTATCTGAAATAGAACAAATTTGTAAAACAAGAGAGCAGGTTGTAACTACACCTACGCCGATAGCAGGTTCAACTGGGGTTTATGTACCATATCCAGTTGAAGTAGAAGTTGGAGGGGCAACTGTATTCGTAGTTGATGTAGATAAATTTATAAAAATTTAATTGGAGGGATTTATAATTGGACTTTAGTACCATGATAGGGCATGATACCATAAAGAATCAAATAGTTAATTCAATAAAGGGAAATAGGTTTTCTCATGCTCTTATTGTTACCGGTGAGAATGGTATTGGGAAAAGTCTTATTGCCAAGGAAATTGCCATTAGGCTTTTAGGTAAAGCTGAAGAAAAGCAGTATGTGGATATAGTGGAGTTTAAAATGTCCAAGGATAAAAAGTCTATAGGAATTGATGAAATAAAAAGTATAATACAAGAAACTACTAAAAAGCCATATGAGGGAGATAGAAAGGTAATAATACTATATAAGGCAGATGGTATGACAGAAGCGGCTCAAAATGCCTTTTTAAAAACTATAGAAGAGCCGCCCCGGGGTATTTTTATTATATTGCTATGTGAAAAATTAGAGAATATTTTAGATACTATAAAATCAAGATGTCAAGTATATAAGCTTAATCGATTAAGTGAAGAAGAAATGTTAAAATTCTTAAATAATAAGTTTGAAAGTCTATCTGAAGATGAATTAAAGGCTGTTAGTGCATTTAGTGATGGAATTCCAGGTAGGGCAGAAAGATTTTTAGAAGATAAGTCTCTTATGGAGATTAGAGATACTGTAATAGATATACTAAAGGGTATATGTGAAGGAAAATTAGATAAGACTCTATTATATACAGAGTTTCTATTAAAGTATAGAGGAGAGTGGCAGGAAGTATTAACTTATTTTCTTTCTTATATAAGGGACACATTAATATATAAGGAAACTGGAAACAAGGAATTAATAATAAATATAGATAAAATAAACGAAATAAAAGATATAGCAGAAATGTTCTCATTTAACAAGCTAAATGGTATTATTAATATTATTAAAGACACTAGAAGTAAACTAGAGAGAAATGTTAATGCAACACTAGTTTTTGATTCTATGTTGGTGAAAATTCAGGAGGTATAGTATGGTAACAGTTGTGGGTGTTCGTTTTAAGAAAGCTGGTAAAATATATTATTTTTCACCCGGTGAATTAGCTATAAAAAAGGATAACAATGTAATAGTAGAGACTGCAAGAGGAGTAGAATTTGGAGAATGTGTAATAGCACCTAAACAAATAGATGAAAGTGAGATAGTTTCTCCTCTTAAAAGTGTAATAAGAGCAGCTACAGAAGAAGACATAAGAAAACATACAGAAAATAAGGATAAAGAAAAAGAAGCCTTTGACATATGTTTAGAAAAAATTAAGCAGCATAATTTAAGAATGAAACTTATAGATGTGGAATACACCTTTGATAATAATAAAGTTATATTTTATTTTACAGCAGATGGAAGAGTAGATTTTAGAGAATTAGTAAAGGATTTAGCAGCTATCTTTAGAACAAGAATTGAGCTAAGGCAGATAGGTGTAAGAGATGAGGCAAAAATGATTGGTGGGCTTGGTCCTTGCGGAAGAACACTTTGTTGTTCTACATTTTTAGGGGACTTTGCACCTGTTTCGATAAAGATGGCAAAAGAACAAAATTTATCACTAAATCCTACTAAAATTTCAGGGATATGTGGAAGACTCATGTGTTGCTTGAACTATGAACAAGAAACATATGAGAAAATTAGAAAAGAATTACCGAAAGTAGACTCCCTTGTACAAACTTCTTATGGTAGAGGTATAGTAGTTTCTAACTCCGTAGTAAAGGAAAGTGTGAAAGTTAAGATAAAGATCCCGGATGGAGAAGAAATAATACAAGAGATACCAATAGAAGAGGTTGAGCTAGTCTCAGGAGGCTTTGAAGGAAGTATCAGTGAGGATGAAATTAAAATTGATGTGGAAGCCCAAGGGGCAGAGGATGTAGATATCATTAAACAGTTATTTAAAGAAGACTAAGGAGGTAAATATGAAATCTGTATTAAAAGTTTGTAATATGCACACTTCCGATGATGTTAATAAGATAAGAAAAGCTATTTCAGGTAATGAGGGCGTAGTAGCTTGCCAAATAAACAAAGAAAAAATGGAAATTAGTATAGTTTATGATGATTATTTTGTTACCAATGAGAACTTAATACAATCATTAGAGGATTTAGGATATGCTGTAATTTAAAATTAGCTTTAAAAATTGGTGTAAACGTGGTAAAATAAAATTAGATGCTTGTCATCCAAATTTATAAGGAGGTGTTACATATGGCATATAAGATTAATGAAGATTGCGTAAGCTGCGGAGCATGTGCATCAGAATGTCCAGTTGATGCTATAAGCCAAGGAGATCCAGTATTTGTTATAGCTGCAGATGCATGTATCGACTGTGGAAACTGTGCTAACGTTTGCCCAGTAGGAGCACCAGTTCAAGAATAATTAACGTAGAAAGACTGCCAAATGGCAGTCTTTTTATTTTTAGTAAAGTTTACAATAGTAAATTATTATAATATGTTCACCCTTTTATAGTGAAAAGTTCAATAAATAAGAATATAATATAAATATGGAAGATTATATAAAAATTATATAAAGATTAAGACCTTTTATACGAATATTTATCTTAGAAGAAGAAGTTTTTATTGTCAATTCAAATAAGACTTTGATGAGTGGAGGAGCATTATGGATACCCAAAAACCCAATAAAATTCCCGATATAATCACCATCCAAAGCCACGAATACATCTACATCCACTCCTTTTCCTAGTCAACCACTATCATACCATAATAACACAAATCTCATCAATTACCTACATAGATAACCACGACCGAAAGTAGACTTACACTCCGGTATATGTTTCCAAGCTTCAGCACTATAAAAACTTTTTATCACTCTAAAGCTTAGTATTTTGAAAATCTAAGAACATCTGATAAACTCGTACCTCAAACATATCAGAAGTCCTAAGATTTTCTAAAATACTAAGCTAAGATTGATTAAAAAGTTTTTATATGTGCCTTCAGCTTTGGAAACATATACCTGCGTGGAAGTCTACTTTCTGGTGTGGGTGTGTATATAGGGTTCAAGGGTCATAACTTAACTTATACCGAATAATTAAAATTCTTCTCCAAAAACTAAATGTACGGAGAAAGGAGTTTTGATTATGGGAAGAAAGTCATTCAGCATAGAAACATTACATGGATATAAAATTGAAGATTTAGTTGATCTAAAGAATAACACAGATAGCAAATATTCAAGATTAGCACTGGCTGTAGTAACAATGCGATACTTCGGACAGTCGAATACTGACATTATTGAGGCTACCAGGTTAAGCAAGACTTCCATTGTTAAGCATATTAAAGAATGGAATGCTCATGGCATAGAATCCATAAAAGATAACCGTGGCGGTTCTGAAAGTAAATTAGAACCAGAGATGGTTGATGATCTTATTTATGTGGCTACAAATAAGTCACCTGCCGATTTTGAATTCACATGCCATAATTGGTCTTGCCAACTTTTATCTCTATATATTGAAAAAACATATGGAATAAAAGTATCAGGTGAAACAATAAGGGTAACTCTTATTGCTAATAGACTATCTTACAAAAGAGCTCAACCAAAGCCTACGAAAGCTGACAAAGATGAACAGGAAGCTTTTAAAAAAAACTTTAGAAACACTAGACACTTTAGAGTCTTCATCTGAGGTAGTTGTCTATGCTTTAGATGAAACTAAAGTTTGTGTTGAATCGGACAACCGTCTCTTTTGGAGTCCTGTAGGAAATCCCCCTGTTCTTGAAAAAAATGCTTCGCATGATGGTGTTAATATCATAGGCTCTACTTCAATTTTAAATAATTTCCATACTGTCAATGACTTATATTCTTCCGAACACTCTATAACTTCAAAAGAAGTAAAAGCTCACATAGAAAATCTAATAGAAATTAATGAAGGTAAAAAAGTAGTACTATTCATGGATAATGCTAAATTTCACACAAGCTATGAAATGCAAAGTTTTTTCTTTGATAACAAAGGAAAACTAACAGTCATATTACTACCTAGGTATTCCCCCAACATGAATCCTCAGGAGAATATCTGGAACTATCTAAAGGCTAAATTATTTAGACCTTCTTCTAGAAGTTCTATTTTTGAGTTAATATCTGATATTAAGTTGCTATTTGACGAACTCAACAATGACTTTGATAAGATTCGTTCGTTAGCATATGCTAGAAGTTTCCTAGTATAAGTTAAATTTAAATCGTTGAACCCTATATAGGGTTACTTAGTCTAAACTTAATTTATTCATATAATCAAAGCATTGAAACCACAAGGTTTTAACATGTGTATAAGTTAAGTTGTAGGTGTGTAACCCTATATATAGATATCCAACTTCAAAGCTTTACATATTCATTAACTATTGTTCAGTAAACTCAATACCTTAGCTAAGTGAATATGTCAATTTATGAATTTGTTTATCTATATTTATTTAAATCTCTTATTTTTAAAGTAATATAAAACTACCGCAGTGGCACTAAATATTAAGAACAGCCCTATGAAGCCAAGAAAAACTTTAGTATTTGTCTCTATAATATTAAACTTATCCTTTAAAGATTTATTATCTTCCTTTTTAAACTTAAAGTTCTTTATATTACCATAGGTATCTATTAAAACAGAGTCTCCTGAAAGTTTTGAACTATATTTTGTTGTGGATAAAAACATCAATGATTTTAAAAGTATGTCATCCTTTGGTGACGTTAAAACTAAAATAGCCCTGCCTTTATTATATGGCGATACATCAAACTGAAAAGATGCTATATTTGAAGCATAGGGTTCTGTTAAATATAATTTTTCACTTCCTTCAAAGGAGCTATAATTCTTATTATATTTAAACCACAACTTAGAGTTTAATTCCTTTATAACCTTATTTCTCTGAGGAGTACCATATACTATAAGATTCATATTATGATACTTACTTGAGAAATTTTTCTCTTCTATAACCGTTAACTCTCCGTTATTGTATTCCATATCATTGCCCATATATGAAAAGATTCTGCTTATTCCTTCCAGCTCTTTTTCTGATAGATTTTCTGGTACTA
This sequence comes from Clostridium magnum DSM 2767, assembly GCF_001623875.1. Lineage (GTDB taxonomy): Bacteria > Bacillota > Clostridia > Clostridiales > Clostridiaceae > Clostridium_AM > Clostridium_AM magnum. The sequence goes on from NZ_LWAE01000006.1 coordinate 47,633, forward strand.
CAATTCCTATGTTATTAACTTGTTTGTCTGAAATAAACGGTTGAGGATAGTTATCGAATTTGTAAAAATCCACTTTATTATTAGGTATATAGATATATGAATCCCCTGTCACAATAGCCCAGGGCATTTCCTCCTGCCTAAACTGACAATTTAAATTTGGCTGTTCAAGATCAAATGCAATTTGTATATCCATATAATTGGATATCTGCATATCCTTAGGTATGGGTAATTCTAACTGATCTCCATTACATTTATCCTTATCTAGTTTTTTACTGCCTATAGGAATTCCATTAACATATATACCCTAATAAATCTTGGCTCAAAAATTGTAAAATACTTAGATATTTCAATTGTCTGAGAATTTTTTCAGCGAGTTATTGAAATTTCTTAGTATTTTACAATTTTTGAACCTTAGATTTATAGGACTATTTAAGATAATACTTTTATCTAGTTCAAGAATCACATGGGCTAAAAGCCCAAACCCCTATTGGTTTATGTGACGAAGCATTGCTACTTCGCAATATTGAAGACTTTATCTAGTCTTGTGAGTTTAAATATCTTTAAAACTTGAGGGTTTGTTATTGATTGAACCACAAAATTTCCATTAAGTTCATTGCACTTTTTATAAACGCCAACTAGGACACCCAATCCAGTACTATCGATAAAAGTACAATTACTAAAATCTAATGTAAAGTCTTTTTCACCATTTTCAATTAATTCATTAAGTTTTTTTCTATATTCAGAAGCTTCCTCAACAGAAAAATTCTCTGGTATTGTAATGTTTTTCATTATTATCACCTTCTAAACATTGTATTTTTCAATTAATTTATTCATGTCGATTGCAGTTTCACTTGTATGTTCTGAACTAGCGGCAACATTTTGAATAGCAGATGCTTGTTCTTCTGATGCAGCAGCAACTTGTTCACTGCTTGCAGTATTCTTTTCTGTAATGCTTGCAACTGAATCTATTAACTTTACTATCTGTTCTGAACTTGCAACTTCATCTTTAGTTACATCAACTATTTCATTAACATCACTTACAATTTGATTTACTGAAGAAATTATATTCACAAAAGATTTATCGGTATCTGTAGCTACAGATACACCATTTTCGACTGCTTTTTTATTAGAAGTCATGGATTCAACAGCTTTTCTTGTTAAAGTAGTCATTTCAGTTATTAATTTAGATATTTCATTAGCACCATTGCTTGTTTGTTCCGAAAGGTTTCTAACTTCATCAGCAACTACGGAAAAGCCTTTGCCATGTTCACCAGCTCTTGCGGCTTCTATTGCGGCATTTAAAGCAAGTAAATTTGTTTGCTCTGATATATCATTTATTGTTGTTATTATTCCACTTACTTTATTTGAAAGATCGTCTAGAGTATGCATAATATTTTCAGCTTCAGCAGAGGTTTGGCTTATATTGTTTATAGCATTCAATGTTTTTTCAATCTGAGTTCTTCCGTTATTAGCAGCATTCATAGTGGTATTTGAATTGTTTTTAGCAGTTGAAGCTTTATTTTGAGCAATTTGAACTAAACTAGAAAGCTGAACTAGAACTTCTGAAGTTTGTACAATTAAGCCATTTTGTTTTTCACAGCTTTGGGCAACCTCTTCAATATGTGCAGCTACTTCTTCAGTTGCAGAACTAATTTCTTCACTAGATGCAGATATTTCCTCAGATTCTGCAGTTAAAGTTTCAGAAAAGTTTCTTATGTTTTTAACTATATGATCTTGATCTTTTATCATATTATTAAAGTATTTACTTAAAGTTTCAAGTTCGTCACCAGTTTTAATATTTGTTTTTACAGTAAAATCTCCATTGCCTGCTTTTGTCATTGATGTTTCAAGTTGCTTTATCGGATTAATAATTTTATGTTTAACAAATATACAGGAAAAAGTAATATATATTGCTGCTAATACAATTAGTATAATTAATATCGATAAATTATAGCTTTTATATGAGTCTGAAGTAAACATAAGAATATGAATTTCAAGTGGTATTATAGGGATTAAAAATGCAATAAGAATTAGTGAAATCAATTTTTTTTCTAAACTTTTTTTCATATAGAGACCTCCGTATTTGTATTATCTAAAATGCTTTTTTGGATAAGCAATGAGTTACCTTTGAATTCTACTTTATCAGATAAAGATTTTATAAGAAAAAGTCCTCTGCCATGTTCTTTTAGTAAATCTTCATTGCTTACAGATTCAGGTATATTAATCTTTGGCAAAGTTTTTTCAGAACTAGTTATTTTAAAATTTAAGTATTTGCCATCAAAGTTGTAAAATAAACTTATAGGTTTATTTTTATCGCTATTATTCCCATGCTCAAAAGCATTTAATAAAGCTTCTGTTAGAATTAATTTTATGTCAAAATAATAATCATAAGCATTTAAAGCTTTTATTACACTTTCGATTATATTATTGTAACCATTAATACCGTATAAGGTTAGAGTATTTTTTATTAAATTCAACATAATTATCACCCTAAGTCTAATTTATTTCTATAGCAATCATTGAGGAATCATCAATTAATTTAGGTTCAACCACGACCTTTGTGATTAATAAGGATAACCATTAATTGTATTACCAATGTATTGTCAAAAAAGTTGAAAAGCATCCGATACTTCCTTTATGATTATCTTGCACGAAAAATCAAAATAAGGAGTGAGTATCGAATGCCTTTAGACTTTAATTTTATAGAAAATCTAATAGGATTGCAAGATATTAAGGTAATATTTGTAAATGTAAATAATGGAATAGTTGAAATTCATGCAGAATCAAAGACTCATTCAGTTAGTTGTCCTAAATGCAATAAAACAACATATAAAGTTCATGATTATAGAATTCAATTATATGAGCATTTGCCCATATGTGATAAAACAACTATACTACATCTAAAGATTCGTAGATATATATGTGAATGTGATTTTAATCATCCATTTGATGAAGCATTTTCGTTCATAAGAAAATACCAGCCTCATACTATACCATTTGAAGAGTTTATCTTTAAACTTACGTGCAAAAACACTATAAAGAATGTGGCTGAATTACTTGGATTTAGCGATAATAAGGTACAGCGCATATTCAATCATTATGCAAAAATTAAGATAGATACAAAGGAAATGGGACCTTTTATTTTCCTCGGCATTGATGATATTGCAAAATCTAAAGGACACGTATATTATACAGTGATATACAATCATGAAACTGGTGATGTAGCAGCACTAATTGACGGCAGAACAAAAGAAAGTGTTGTTAAATACATTACAAAGAATTTTACTAAGGAACAACGTGAAAGTGTTTTAGCTGTATCCTTGGATATGAGTAAAACTTATGCGGCAGCAGTATTAGAGTGCTTTCCTAATGCTGCTCTGGTTACTGATAGATTTCATATATCTCAGGCCTTCCATGTAGCAGTAGATAAGGCAAGGAAACACATCCAAAATAAAATCCGTAAGGAAGATGGCGATAAAAAGAAAGTATTTGGTATACGCTGGGCCTTTTTAAAAAATCATGAGGATTTAAAAGCAGAAGAAGAAAAACTCTTGGAGCAAGTTTGCAGTGAATACCCAATGCTTCGCACTTGTTATGAGTTAAAAGAAGAGTTTAGAACATTTTTTCATATAACAAACATAGATGAAGCAAGTGTTTATATCGACTATTTCACAGCTCTTGTAGCTGAAAGTGAAATACCAGAATTACAATCATTTTGTAAAACTCTAAATAACTGGAGAGAATATATACTCAACTATTATTATTTTTTTATAAGCAATGGTCCAACTGAAGGTAGAAATCATAAACTTAAAAATATTAAGCGTAGGGGTTATGGCTACCGTAACATTGATAACTTTAGATTAAGAATATGTTCCGAATGTGCCTGAATTTGGACATATAGCAGTGTATACATCTTAACTCAAGGATACTATAAATATTACATTTGGCAGTAAAATGCTATATATGTTTACTTTTCATTATTAACAAAACATATGATATGTTACAAATATTTGGACTCCATATTACTGGAAAATAGTCGTACTATTTCCTGATATGTTTTTACAGTTATTAGGTGGTTTCACAAAAGTCGTGGTTGAACCTTAATTTACCATCTTTTAATATCATATCATTTAAATAGTCATCTAGATATTTTTTAAAATCGTACATATTTGAATCTTGTACCTAAATTCCACGTGCATTTTTTATTAGCTTAAAAGAACACTATTTCAAGAAAAATTTAAACTGATACTCCCACATTGTAACATTATTTACCACCACCTTTCAATCTTTTTCAATAAATTATTGATTGCAACTTTGGAGTAAAGATACTTATTAAACCCTGCAAGTTATCCACAGAGCAACACTCGATTTTCAAGATGATATCTTTATTATACCAGACATTTTTCATACACTTCCTTGTACGGATAGTTTTCTGACAAATTCATAATTACAGTTCTTGCGGTTTTAATGATTTTGGCTGCAAGAAATACATACTTCAAACGAAAGGTCTTTATTTGCTGTCTGTATTCTGAAGGCTCTAAGGAATCAATCTTGAACAACAAAAACAGGTTATATGAAAGCATCATCATTTGAAACACCGCTTCATTTGCCCAAAATGATTTAAGTAAAAGATGACCCACCGCCATGTCGTATTTGGCTTCTTTAATATAGTTCTCAGCATTGCCACGTTTTTCATAGGATATAACTACTTTTTCAGAAAGCAATGTAGTGTTTGTCACAAAGAAAAAGTATTCGTACTCAGAGCCTTCTAAAAGTGATATTTGTGCTCTTTCTTTTTCTGGTTTCAGTACGCGAGACACAACAAACCTTCTGTCTTTCTCCCAGTTATCTAATTTTGTAAACAGTTCTGTAGTTTCTCTGCCTTCTTCACCTTTAACGAATACAACCGATGAATTCGTTGCTTGGGATGCAAGCGTAGAATAACTTTTGGCTTTAATTAAATATTTGCAACCAAGAGATTCTATCGTTTCAATAATTTTTTCATCAAAGTAGCCACTATCCATTCGAAATAAAATCTCTAAATCATCTGTTTTGATGTTGGCTACTATTTCTTTGATCATTTCAGATGCACCGTTAGCTGTGTAAGTATTGCCACTTCTTACAAATCCGGTGACGTAGGCTTTTAATTCGTCGCAAAATGCAAACTGGATATTGTAGCATCGGGTTCCTAGTTTCTTGGGATTATATCCTTTTGATGCACCTTCTTGATGACCTTCTACGTTGATTACACTACTATCAATATCAATCGTAATGGATGTCAATTTACTTTTAGTGAGCAGTTTTTTAAAGACTTTAAAATTAATGTCTCTAAACATTTGTGTTGTCTTAAAGGTGAAGTTTCCTAAAAACCGTGACACTGTTTCAGGTTCTTTTACGGAAATATCAAATTCATTAACGAGTGGATCATTTTGAAGGAGCTTTAGACGTTCTAGCTTGTCTATACCAATAAAGTGACCACAGATCATCGTCTTTATATGATTCATCTTGATTTTATTTGTGGAGTCATTATCAAATACGAGGTCATTTTCAACTAGATCAAAAATCTCATTACTTTTTGCGTTCTCAAGGAGAAGAAAAAGACCTGCATTTGATGTTAGATTCTTAGCTGTGAAATCAATTTTATTAATCATAATTTAAACCCCTTTTTCTGCTTTTGTTACTATTATTGTACCATATATCGACTCATAAAAGCTGATAATTCAACACATTTTTGAGCATTTTTCTTTCACCCAATGGGTGAAAGCTGAATTTTGAAGGAACGTATATTTATCAATGCTTTGAGGGTGGTTTATAAAGTACTGACGTAGAATCTCAGGGATATATATGTTATTATTTTTATTTTAGCTGGGATGGGCTCTGTTATAGCAGGATTTTTAATTGAGGGAGGACACCTAGGTGCTCTTTTATTACCTGCGCCAGCTTTAATAGTATTTGGTGGAACTGCTGGTGCAATTGGACTTACATTTCCGATAGAAGTTTTAAAAAGGTTGCCTGGAATGGTAAAAATACTTATAAATCCTAAAAAAGTTGATTTACCAGCTCTTGTAGCATATTTTAAGGATGTATCGTATAAAACTAGAAAAAATGGACTGTTAAGTCTTGAAGGAGAAATATCTAGTGATCCGAATTTAGATCCTTTTATTAAAAAGGGACTTCAATTGGTAGTTGATGGAGTAGATCCCCAAGCAGTTAGAAGTATTTTAGAGCTAGAGCTGGAATCTACATCTGAGAGACATAGAAAAGGCGCGGCAGTTTTTGAACAAGCTGGTGGATATTCACCTACATTAGGTATTATAGGGACGGTAATGGGGTTAGTTCATATTCTAGCGGATTTATCAGATCCAAATTCATTAGGGCCTAAAATTGCCTCTGGGTTTATAGCTACACTATATGGTCTTTCATCTGCGAATCTTATATTTTTACCAATAGCTACTAGATTAAAAGTATTAGACGAAAGAGAATTTGGAGAAAAATCTCTTATAATAGAAGGAATATTATATATACAAGAAGGCATAAATCCTAATACTATAGCTGAAAAACTTAAAGGATTCTTAAATAAAGATGAATTAGGAAAATTCGAAGGAATGGATGGTAAAGCTGAGGTATGAAGAAAAAAAAGCCCGAAGGACACATGAATCACGAAAGATGGTTGCTTAGCTACTCAGATTTCATGACTTTGCTTATGATACTCTTTGTTGTATTGTTTGCCATGAGCAGTGTAGACCAGACAAAATATAAACAGCTATCTGAATCAATGAAGATTGCTATGGGTGGAGGAAAATCTATTGTTGCAAATCAGGATGCTGTAAGTATAACAGAGAATAGCAAGCCATTGAATACTGAGATACAAGCTGAAAATGAACAATCAAAACTAGAAAAATTACAATCTCAAGTAGATAAGTATCTTGAACAGAATGGAATGAAGGGTAGTGTAAGTACTCAAATAGATGAGAGAGGACTTGTTGTAAGTATTAATGATACTTTATTCTTTGACTCTGGTAGAGCTGAAATAAAAACTGAACCTCAAAAGAAACTTATAGAGATAGGAAAAATAGTGAATCAGCTTGATAATTACATTAGAGTAGAGGGGCATACAGATAATGTTCCAATTAGCAATGGACAGTTTTCATCAAACTGGCAATTGTCTTCAGCAAGAGCGGCTAATGTTACTCAATTTTTAATTACTAATAGTGGAATACAGCCACAGAAGCTTTCGGCAGTAGGCTATGGTGAGTATAGACCAATATTAGATAACTCAACAGAAGAAGGAAGAGCTAAAAACAGAAGAGTTGATATTATTATAGTAAATAGTAAGTTTAATAAAATAGAAAATAATAAAATAGGAGAGAACTTAGTTACTAAAGAGAAAAAGTAGAATTAAGACACTTTGTCAAAATGTAATTTTAACGGAAGATTTAATATTAAGTTCTTATAGTCAGAAAAATCACTGTCGTATTTATTGGACTTCAATAAATATGACAGTGGTTTTTTTATATTTGATTAGCATGTAATTTAAATATAAGTACGCTCATATATTAAAATGTAACAAAAATTTTAATGTATCGGAGGGGATATATATGAGTTTATGGACTAAAAAGGAGAAGGTTTGTGCAACATGTATATATTGGAAGGGTAAAAGAGATGTGGACTTTATGTTTATTGAGGCTAAAAATCATTCAGGTAGATGTTTCTGTGAAACAGGTTTTTATAACTTAAGGACTATTCAGGGCTCTAGCTGCTCAAACTGGAAGGGATTCAGCAGAGGGTGAAATGAAGCTTGAATCAGATAAGGTTATTAAATCATGTAACAATACTATAGTTTAATTAAAAACTACTTCTTGTTTTATGTATAAAGAAGTAGTTTTTTTATATATAAATTTGACAATTATAAATACATAAATAATAATTATAAATACATGAAGTGAACTTTAAAGAGTAATTTATTAGATAATCTATAGAAAAGTGAGGATATTATTTTATGGAGAAGAATTTTTTGAGAAGCGATGAAACCTTAGATGATTTGCAATTAAAAGGAATTTGTGTTATACAAAAAAAGGATGCGTTTAGATTTGGGATAGATGCAGTACTTCTTGCTAACTTCTCGAAAATAAGAAGAGGAGCAAGGGTTGTAGATTTATGTAGTGGTACAGGAATAATTCCCTTCATTTTAGCAGGAAAAACAGAAGCTTCTAGTATTATAGGAATTGAGATACAAAATGAAATGGTGGATATGGCCAAACGGTCTGTTTCATTTAATAAGTTAGAAGAGAAAATAGAGTTTATAAATAAAGATCTTAAAGATCTACAATTTCTTCGCACCTTAGATAAGGCAGATGTGGTGACTGTAAACCCGCCATACAAATTAAAAGACTCAGGAATTATTAACTTAAATGATAAAAATGCAATTGCAAGACATGAAATATGTTGTACATTAGATGATGTAATTAAAGGGGCAAAGGCAGTATTAAAAGACAATGGTAGAATATACATGATACATAGACCTGATCGATTGGCAGACATTATATGTACTATGAGAGAGCATAAAATTGAACCTAAGCTTATAAAAATGATTCAACCTAATACGGAAAAGGCACCTAATATGGTTTTAATTGAAGGTCAGAATAATGGAGGCACATTTTTGAAATGGGAAGCTCCTTTGTATGTGTATAACCTTGATGGTAGTTATACAGAAGAAATTAATAAGATATACGGAAGATGAGGTTCATATAAAGATGAGAGTATTAGAGAAGATAGTCATCAGATAAAATTTGGAGGAATGAAATTATGGAAAATGGTAAGCTTTATTTAGTACCAACACCAATAGGGAATTTAAAAGATATAACATTAAGAGCGTTAGAAGTATTAGAATCAGTTGATATAGTTGCAGCAGAAGATACAAGACAAAGTATCAAATTATTAAATCACTTCAATATAAAAAAAACGTTAATAAGTTATCACCAACATAATGAATATGGGAAAAGTGAAAACTTGATAGAAAGACTTAAAGAAGGAAAAAACATAGCACTAGTAAGTGATGCGGGAACTCCTGGCATATCTGATCCAGGAAGTGTAATAGTATCAAAGTGTATAGAGGAAGGCATAGATTTTGAAGTGTTAACAGGAGCAACAGCAGTGACTACTGCTTTAGTGTACTCAGGTATGGACACAACTAAGTTTATATTTAGAGGATTTTTGCCTAGGGAGAATAAAGATAGAAGAGTTGTGATAGAAGAACTAAAAAACAGAAAGGAAACTTTAATTTTTTATGAAGCACCACATAGGCTTAAAGAAACATTACTTTTCTTAAATGAAAATTTTGGGAATCGAAAAATAGCTATTTGTAGAGAACTTACTAAGTTGCATGAAGAAATACTAAGATTTACTCTTGAAGAGGCATTAACATATTATGCAGAAAAAAATATAAAAGGTGAGTTTGTACTTGTATTAGAAGGAAAAAGTGAAGAAGACATACTTACTGAAGAAAGGTCGAGATGGGAAGATTTAAGTATTGAGGATCATATAAAATCATATATAGATGAAGGCCTTAATAAAAAAGATGCAGTGAAAAAGGTAGCTAAGGATAGAAAGTTGTCTAAATCAGAAGTATATAAGTATTCTATCGAATTATAGTTTTGCAAAAATTAGTACATTAACATTGAGTTTTTATGTATTTTAATGGTATAATTTTAATATGTAATTTTATTGCATGTGAAAATATTTATCGTTTATTTGGTAAGTATGTAATTTGTATGTGCTAAATGTTGTAAAATGATAATTCATAGTCACTTCGAAGTGATTGCAGTTTAGGGGGTAAGGGAATTGAATAGAAGAATGGTAGCAGCCATTAGTGCACTAGTTTTAGCAGTTACCTTGAATGGAAATGTTTTAGCGGCTCCAACAAGTAATTCAACTTCGCTGAAACAAGTTAGGGAGCAGAGACAAGAATTAGAAACAAAAGTGGAAAAATTAGACAGTAAGATAATAGCGATAATGAGACAAATAGATAGTAATAAAAGTAATATAGAACAAACAAGTAAAGATATAAAACAAACTCAAGTTGAATTGGAAAAGGCTGAAAAAGAGATAGCAATTCAGCAAGATTTATTTAATAAAAGAATGAGAGCCATGTATATAAATGGAGCTGACAGTTATTTAGATGTATTATTTCAGTCTGATGGTTTAAACAATTTAATTTCAAGAGTTGATACTGTAAAAAAAATAGTAGGCTTTGATAAAAAAGTAATAAGTGACTTAAAGGATAATAAGAATGCTATTTCTGAGAAAAAACAGGACTTAGACAATAAAAATAATCAGCTTTTAGTGCTAAAAGCTGATAATGAAAAAAAATTGTCCAAGCTTAATAGTGACAAAGAAGAGCAGAGTAAACTAATAGCAAGTTTAAAGGATAAAGAAAGGTTATTAGTTGTAGCAGATACAGCAGCTACAAAGTTGATAACATCTGCAGAGAATAAGGTTCAACAAATTAGAGCTGCTGCACCTAGGATTTCTAGGGGAACGACTGCAGTAACAACAACGGCAGCCTCATCAGATTCAGTAGTTGCATATGCTTCTAACTTTTTAGGGACACCTTATCAATGGGGAGGAAATGGGCCAAGTACTTTTGATTGTTCAGGATTTACTTCCTATGTCTATGCTCACTTTGGTGTTCAGCTACCAAGAATTGCAGCAGATCAACAAAATGCAGGAACTAGTGTATCAAGAGATCAGCTTCAACCAGGAGACTTAGTTTTTTTTGGTTCTCCAGCACATCATGTCGGCATATATGTAGGGGATGGATTCTACATTCATGCTCCTAGAACTGGTGATGTAGTTAAGATATCATCATTAGATAGAGATGATTATAGCGGAGCAACAAGAGTTAAATAGGGTTTTAAAGCGATTTAATACTTACTAATAGTTTAAATAAGGTTTACTTAATAAAAAGGATTATAAGCTAGTATGTAGCTTATAATCCTTTTTTGATATTATATATAGGCAGTTAAATAAAAAACCCACATGACTTCATGTGGGGAAACAGACTTTAAATAAAATTATATGGGTTATTTATCATCTTTTAATTCTTTTAAGCAGTTTTTGCAGATATTTTTACCTTTGTAGTTTACAACATCTCTTGCATCACCACAGAATATACATGCTGGTTCATATTTTTTTAGTATAATTTGTTCCCCATCTACATATATTTCTAAAGCATCTTTTTCTGCAATATCTAAAGTTCTTCTTAGTTCTATAGGAATAACAATTCTTCCTAGTTCGTCTACTCTTCTTACAACACCAGTTGATTTCATTTTAAATTCCTCCTCTAACTCCATAATTCGACAAGATTGTAATTAAATAATAGCAAATATGACATTAAAAGTCAACATATCTTTAAAAATAATTTTACAAATTTCTTACTAAATTCCATCTATAGTTAATATACTACCAAAATATACAAATGTCAATATGTTTTTAGTGTAAAATACAATTTTTTACTATAGGGCAAAAACTAGATAAATCAATAATTAGCGCATGAAGTGGGATGCATAGACCTCAAGGTTTTTACATATAAAGGAATCATTTGGCGGGGAAATAAAATAGTAATTATATGGATAATCAAAGGTTAAATGTCGAAAGGCATAAAAATAAATAGTCAGATGATCAAGCAAATAAATAAGAGAGGTATATTATTTAAAAATAAATATATATATGTGAAAAGATATTAAATATACAACACTGATAAAAGTGACATTATAATTATAGAATTCTATAAATACAATTGTATAATTATGTTTATCTAAAATAAGGAAATTTTATTTGTTGTAAAATTAATGTAACCATATAAATATTATACAATTACTTTATATGAAAAACATTAAAATATAAGATATTATTTGCTCATAATAAAAATATCTATATTACAAAGGCTTGTTGAGAATTATTACAAATATGTAATTTGTATATAAGGATTGATTTAAAGTTATAATTTCATATGTTATAATGTAAATGAAATGGAAACTTGGATCAGATGATAGTATTAGAGCGGGTAGCCATTGGATAAAAATATTGGGGGGATATGTTATGAAATTATTTATTGATACTGCTAATATCGACGAAATAAAAAGAGTAGCAAAATGGGGAATATTAGATGGTGTAACTACTAATCCATCGCTTATAGCTAAAGAAGGAAGAGATGTAAAGACCGTTGTTCAAGAAATTTGTTCAATTGTTGATGGTCCAATAAGTGCAGAAGTTATAAGCTTAGAAGCAGATAAGATGGTAGAAGAGGCTAAGGAATTAGTAAAAATACATAAAAATATAGTGGTAAAGATACCTATGTGTGAAGAAGGATTAAAGGCTGTTTCTGTTCTATGTAGAGAAGGTATAAAAACCAATGTTACCTTAATATTTTCTGCACAGCAGGCATTACTTGCAGCAAAGGCTGGAGCTAGTTTTGTAAGTCCGTTTATGGGAAGATTAGATGACATAGGAAATGGGGGAATTGAAGTCATTGGAGATATATCGCAAATATTTGACTCTTATGGCTTTGATACAGAAATAATAGCTGCGAGTATAAGAACTCCAATGCATGTGTTAGATTGTGCTAAGGCTGGTGCACATATTTCAACTGTGCCATATAAGGTATTTATGCAGATGCTGAAGCATCCATTGACTGAAGCAGGAATAGAAAAATTTTTAGAAGACTACAATAAAACACAAAAATAGTTAAAAATATATAGCTCTATTGATTCTGGTCATTAGGGCTATATTATGACTAATATTTATAATTTTCGAATTTTAATTAGATAGTTAATATACATAAAGTAGTAGGAATGCCATTAAAAAAGTTGAATTAACATGAAAATTGAAAGTTTCAAAAGTATATTTCAACAAAAAAATATAAAGTTATCAACAAATCAGTTTATCCACAGTGTGAATAAATTTTCCGTAAATAAGTATAATCATAATGATATCAAAGCTTTTATGTTATCCACAGATTTTGTGGACAAACTTTAAAAAACTGTGTATAAGTTGAAATAGGTGTTATTAAATATATAGTTTGAAGAAAATTTCATATGATAAGTCATTTTTTTGAATGATTTATATTGTCGAAAAAGAACCTTGTACACAAGGTTCTTTTGAATTTCCTAATGACTTTATGAAGTGTAAATATGAGTTGGAAAGTATTTAAATACTTTCCAATTTATAATAATAATTATCTTCTTCTATACTTTTTTATTAGTTTTATAATAATAATAACTATGATTACAATAATTATTAGTTTAAATAACCATAAAATAGAGCTACCTATAAAACTATTATTGCCATATCCAAAGCTAGGGCCATAATAACTGTTGTGCCCCCATGGTATAGGTATCGGTAAGAAAGATCTCTTAGTTCCACCATCATAACTCTTAGATGATGTGGTGCTATTTGTCTGAGAATTATTGTTAACGGTAGATGATTTAGGGGTATTTGAAAAACCACCTGATTTAAAATCTCCAGTAGATGACTTGTTAGTAGTTGAAGAACTAGAAGAACTAGGTGAACTACTAGATTTAGTAGTACTACTAGATGATTTCGGTGTAGAAAAACTTCCTGATTTAAAGCTTCCGCCAGAACTACGGCCACCACCGCTGCTTTTAGCATATACAATGGTATAATTAGAATTAGTACCTAAGACACTAGCTAAATCAGTACTAAAAACATCGGTAGATATAAATAGAAAAGCAAGTAATATACATATAAAAAAACGTTTTTTGTTTATTTTAGGCACCCCCTCAAGAAAATAAATACTGATTCCTTTTATTATATGTTAGCATATTATCTTTAATCATTGGTTAAAAATAATAATAAATTTTTGTATAGGAAAGTATAATGTTATTATATAGTAAATTATAACTTATAACAATAGTATAAAAAACGCATTTAAGGTTATAAAAAACTAATTACTTTGAATAGAAACGAGAATCATCATATATCTCATTATAGCTTTAAATCCTATAAAGTTGTATTAAGTTGCTTTAGATTATTTAACTTGTAAAGAGTTTATATATACCTTATAATATTAATAGTAGTAGATTTATAGATATAATAGTTAATGCTTGTTGTATAGTAATAAAAAATGAGATAACGTAGTAATTTGAAATTGCGTTGGATTAACAGTGAGTGTGTAGTGCGAAGCAGTTAATGGTTGTTGTGCAATTAATAAGTAATACTGGAGGGATAATAAAGTGTCAAATGAAAAATTTGGAATGAATTATATAAACGAAACTGCTAAAGAGATATCAAAAAACACTATAATTCCTTATGAGGATTTACCGAGATATGACTTTTTTTTATCACAGGTTATAGACTACTTAAATGATAAGTTTGAAGGTGAAAAGTATACTAATAATATAGTACAAAATTATATTAAAAATGAAGTTATATCTAAGCCAGAGGATGGAAAAAAGAGAGGATATACTAAAGTTCACCTAGCTCAGCTTGTTCTTTTAAGTTATATGAGACCAATATTAACTACGGAAGAGATAAAGAAAGTATTTGGATTAGCATTTAATGATATTAATAATGGTGATGATGATATAATATCCTGGGAGAAGGCATATAAAATTTTCTCTGACATTCAAAAAGATAGTTTCGAAGATTTTCTAGAAAAGAAGCATTTTAATGAAGAAAGGCTAGAAAGTATAGTAAAAGATATGAAACTAGAACATAAGGATGAAGAGAGAATAATGGTTTTTCTATCAGTTATGACTTTGATATGTCAGGCAAGTGCGATGAAGAAACTAGTACAAAATATAGTTAACAGGTATCAAACAGAAGATTAGTTGTAGGTAATTGATATTAGAATTTAGCATTAGGCTTAGTCCTAATGCTAAAAATACATTGTAGAAAATTAAAATTTTTATATTTAGGAACACTTATTAAGTAAACATATGCTTTGAGATGCGATTCCTTCTTCGGTTCCTGTAAATCCAAGCCCTTCCTCTGTTGTAGCTTTTACACTTATTCTATCTATATCGATATTTAATGCCTGAGAGATGTTTATTCGCATATCTTTTATATGAGGTGAAAGTTTCGGTTTTTGAGCAATTATAGTAGAGTCTATATTTTCTATTCTATATCCTTTTTCATAAATTAATTTTCCAACGGCATTCAATAACTTCAAACTAGAAATATTTTTATATTTAATATCTGTATCAGGGAAGTGATATCCTATATCTCCCAAGGCTAAAGCACCGAGTAAACTATCCATTATAGCATGTAATAGTACATCGGCATCAGAGTGGCCAAGTAGCCCTTTCGGATGAGGTATATTCACACCTCCTAAAATTAGATTTCTACCTTCAACAAGCTTATGTACATCATATCCCATACCTATTCGCATGATAAAATCCTCCTAAGTTTTTATTTATATTCTATCACAAAGTAAAATTATTGCATTATAAAATAAAAAAGGTGCATGCAATAGCAGCACCTTAGGATATTCCTTTTTTGTAGTAAATTATTTTTTTCTTATCGTTTTCAGGATCATCAGGTCCTTTTGCAGAGCTAAATATTGTTTTAAGTATATTTTTTAATGAACTAAAAAGAGAGTTTTTTTTATGTCTTCTTTTGTTTTTACTAAAATCCACATTAATAATTTTATTACTCATAAATAGCCCTACCTTTCATAATAAAATTCCTATTATCAAAATGATAACACAAAATAATGGAAAAGTTAATAAAATTATCTAAATACAAAACTTCAATATATAGAATTATAAGCTAGAGATATAACTAGGAATCTATAGAATAGGATTAACATAATTGAGGAATAATATGTATGGAAATTAAAGGAGTTATTTTTAACGATTAAAGATAAGAAAATATTTGGGGACAGGAGTCCCCTTGAATCATTTAAAAGAGAAAAAAAGAAATAATATTTTAGTACATAAAGAAATGATGAATTTACCTAAATAAGCGTTACAATCCTTATATGTACTAATAGTATATGCTGAACTCTTAAGATAGGTTAAAGTTAATTAAAAGAAATGAAAACTTGAATCAGATGGGGTGGCCATCGGATAAATAAAATTGCGACATTAAATATCAAAATAATTTATTGGAGGTTTTATCAATAAATTTTTGGGGAAACTAGAAAAAGTACACATTATCCACAAGTTGTCCACAAAACTGTGGATAATGTGTATAAATGTTAATAAAAAATTGAGTGATTATACTAATTATTAAGAATTTTTTTAAATATAGAGGAAATTAACACTGATTTAACAAGTTATAAACAAGCTATCTGTGGATAGTGTTGATAACTTGTATAAATAACGTCATTAGATTTAATTAGGTAAATTATATAAATATCGAAAGATTCTAGGAGTAATTTGTAGTAAAATGCGATATAAATTGAATAGTGTTGTTTGGTGATAGGATAAATATTAGTAGGGTAGATACAAAACCTATAATAGTTATTAAGGAAAAGTTAACAAGTTATTAACACGTATTTTGTATGTAATGTGGATAAGGTTAATTTATTATTTAGTATAAGTAGGACTATTATTATATTATAATTATTACAAATATACTTGTTTCCAAATATATTACGAAAGAAGTGAAGAATATGCAAAATAAACATAGAAAGTTAGCAGTTATTGTTAGTATTCTTTTTATATTAGGCTTAATTACATTTGATTTAGTTAATTCATTTAAGGCTGAATCTAAAAATCAAAGGCTAGTAAGTGAAAGTTTAAATGACATCCAAAAAGATAAAAGTGTTAAAGAGGTATATTTAAATAATGTGAAGTATAATAATACTATTAAGGAAAGAGAGTTTAAAGGAGAGAACCTCAAGTATAATGATAAGTCTGTTCCAGTACTTATGTATCATTCCATAGATTATGAGAAGGGAAACGAATTAAGAGTTCCAAAAGGGGCTTTTAGAGAGCAAATGAGTTATTTGAAGCAAAATGGATATACTACATTAACTTTAGATGAACTTTATGATTTTTTTATTAATAATAAACCAGTACCTAATAAATCTATAGTTATAACTTTCGATGACGGATATAAGGATAACTTTGAAAATGCCTACCCAGTATTAAAAGAATTTGGATTTAACGCTACTATATTTATTATTACCAGTACAGTAGATGCTAATAAGAATTACTTAACGTCTCCACAAATAAAGGAGTTAGAGGAAAACGGAATAGATATAGAAAGTCATACTGTAAAACATGAACAACTAGATAAGCTTACATATGCAGAACAACTAACTACACTTAAAAACTCTAGAGAGTATATAGAAAAACTATTAGGTAAGCAAAAAAAATATACAGCTTATCCTTTTGGAAAATGGAATGATGACACAATAAAGGCCGTGAAAGAAGCAGGATACAGTATGGTTTTTACAACTGAAAGTGGTTGGGGAAATAAAAGTCAAGGTATATATGAATTACATCGAGTATATGTAAGTGCTAACTGTAACTTAAAAGAATTTGAAAGACGTATAACAGATGCAAGTTATAATAAAAGCAACTAGAGGCTTTATAATGAAGCCTCTTCTGTTTTTGAAGAATAAGATATTAGTGAGTTAATGGTTTTAAGTTCATTGAAGGTTAGATATCTCCATTTTCCAGTAGGAAGATTATCTAAGGTAACATTCATTATTCTTACTCTTTTTAGTTTTAACACGTTATAACCAAAAGCCTCACACATTCTTCGTATTTGTCTGTTTAATCCTTGAGTTAAAATGATCCTAAAGACACGAGTGCTTTCTTTTGTTACTTTACATGGATTAGTCACTGTATTTAATATTGGCACCCCAGAGGACATTCCATTTATAAATTTTGATGTTATAGGTTTATCTACTGTAACAATATATTCTTTTTCGTGGTTGTTACCTGCCCTTAAAATTTTATTCACAATATCTCCATCATTAGTTAGAAATATCAGGCCTTCTGATTCCTTATCTAATCTACCGATTGGAAATATTCTTTTTGGATGATTTATAAAGTCTACTATATTACCACTTATTTTTTTCTCAGTTGTACAAGTTATACCAGTAGGCTTATTTAATGCAATATAAACACATTCCTCTTTTTGGTTTAATATCTTTCCATCGAGCTTAACCTCATCATTTCCTGTAACCTTAAAACCTGTTTCAGCTATTGTGCCGTTTATTGTAACTCTTTTTTGTTCTATTAATTTATCTGCTTCTCTTCTTGAACAAATTCCCTTTTCACTAATAAACTTATTTATTCTTATAGAGGCAGGTTTTTCTTTATGGCTTATTATGTTTTTGTTCAACTGGATAAAATCTCCCTTCTTTATTTATATAGTAAGTTTATTATATCTAAATTCTAAAGTATTATCTACAAAGTAAGATAATACTTATATAAGTATGAAATGAAACTTGGATAAGATGAGTTTTGTCTACGACATAAGACATTTACCTCTTAAATATAACTAGATAGGTTGCTGTTAAATGATTGCTATATTAAGTTAACTAAAAACCTATTGGAAAAAACTTTAAAGTTTCTTATAATATTATTATAAGGATGTAAATCGGGGGGGATAAACTTGAATAAAAAACTTAAAATTTTTGCTTTTGCTTTTATATTTTCTTTGGTAACATTTCAATATAAAGTGCTGGCAGAAGCTAGTTCATTAGATACTACAACTAAGGTAAATATTGATACAAATAAGGAATGGACTGTAAAATTTAATAGTCCTTTAAAGGCTGAGACAGTAAATAGTGAAAACATACAGGTTACAGATCAAAATGATAAGGTAGTTCCGGCTACTGTATCGCTCGGAAGTAACTCAACTACAATTGTAATAAGTCCTAAAGTATCAGGTTATGAACCAAATCAAAATTATAATTTAGTAATAAGTGAGAGGCTTGAATCAACCTCAGGAAAGAAGTTAAGTAATCCTTTAAAGATGAAATTTACTACTGTTAACAAATATAGTGATAGTACAAGCTATGAAAGCTTACCTAAAGTAACATCGATAAAATATGATTACGCTCCGCTTTTATCAAATCAAAAGCAGAGTTTTACTCTTAGTACTAAAAACGCAGATAATGCTCAATATAAAATCTTTGTTCATAGTTATGCTGATGGTAAAGAGGTGTATAGTGAGTTGACGAATGGTTATACCGATGCATCAAATGGAAAGATAACATCACTAAAGACGCTTACAGCAGGACTTAATGGGCAAAAATATAAAATTATAGTATACGTTAAAAGAGCTAATACAACAGGTGCACATAAGGATGTAAATACAGACTATGATAACTATTATGTAGATTATTTTAGGTGTATCGATGCTGTAAGTGAAAATAATAATATAAGTGCTAAATACAATAGCACTCTAGATGAATTGGTAAATATTCAAGGTAATGTAACAAGTACGCCAGTTTTTGTTGAGGCTAGTGATATGACTAATGCAGCAAGTAAAAATCAAATAAAATACTATATGGATCCTAATAATTTTATGGACGATTACGGTAAATATCAATTTTTAAAGTTAACTTACACAGAGGGAATTACAGCGGATGATTTAAATAGTATTTTACAAGGGAAAGGAATATTAGAAGGAAAAGGACAAGCATTCCTCGATGCAGCTAAAAATAATAATATAAACGCAGCCTATTTAGTATCACATGCGCTTTTAGAGACAGGAAATGGCCAGTCTATATTAGCAAATGGAGGACTTAAAGATAGCAGTGAAAACTATTTGTACGGTGCACCTGTATATAATTTTTTTGGAATAGGAGCTGTTGATGCAGATGCAAATTACTATGGCACAAAAACCGCTTATGATAACAAGTGGCTTAGCCCAGAAGAAGCTATAGAAGGGGGCGCTAAATGGATTTCACCAAGATATATAAATAATGTTGATACTAAACAGGATACTTTATACAAGATGAGATGGAACCTAGCACAACCAGGACAACATCAATATGCTACAGATGTTTCCTGGGCGTATAAACAAATCCAGAGAATTAAGGATATTATGTCTAAGATTAAGAATCCAGCATTGAATTTTGAAATACCTCAATTTAAGTGATGAAGTATAAACTTGAATCAGATGGGGGTTCAAACCCCATCTGATTCTTAGTTGAACGAATCCAGGGACGTAGTCGCTCGTGACGTATACTTTGGAGAAGATAGGAGTATTAGAGCGGGTAGTCATCGGATAAAAATAATGCTCAGATTTCCTAGGAAATCTGAGCATTATTTTTTAACACTTATTCAAGTATACCTTCTTCTTTTAAAATTGACTCAAGTTGTTGTACCTTCTCTGCAAGAAAGACAAACTTTTCTTTTAATGTATCTTTGGAAAGACTTTGTGTTGTAAGACTTTCTTCCATAGATTCAATAACAGATAGGGCTTCATCGATGTCCTTTTGAGCTAACTTTAAATTAGTTTCTTTCATATTTAATTCTCCCTTAATTCAATATATTTTTTACTTTTTTTAATCCATCTTCAGCTATAAACGGTGCACAAAATTCAAAAGTTTTTTCATGACCACAACTTGAACATATGCAATCACACACGTCGTAGGGAACACCATCAATTATGTCTATATTTACATCCTCAGCTGCGTATTCACCACCACATACTTCACAAGGAGTATCATTTATAACATAAAATTCACTTTCAATATACTTCATTATGTCTCTAATGGTCATTTGAAACCTCCCCCAAAAAATACGTCTATGATAAATGTTAACACTCCTAAAATTTATTTTCAATAGTAGTTAAGAAAGAATTTATTCTAAATTAAAGTTTTATAAGTTTTAATATGCAATACTAGTGTCTTATGAGCATATATATTAATAATCAAGTCTGTTTATCTAAAAAAGGGGGAAACTTAGTGATTAATATTATATGGTTTTTTATTCTAGCTTTTGGCATAATTTTAGGGATTTTTACAGGAAGAGGAGATGAAATATCCAAAGCTATAATAAATTCCACAGAGTCTACAGTAAAGCTTGCCATAGGACTTGTTGGAGTTATGTGTTTATGGTGTGGAATTATGAAAATTGCAGAAAAAAGTGGACTCACAGGAAAGCTAGCTAAAGTATTAAAGCCTATATTGAAATTAATTTTCAAAGATGCAGCTAGGGATAATAAGGCTATGGGGGCTATAGTTATGAATCTAACGGCTAACATGATGGGCCTTTCTAATGCAGCAACACCATTTGGGATAAAAGCTATGGAAGAGTTAAAAAGGCTTAACAAAAAGGATGGAGAAGCTAGTGATGACATGGCATTGTTCTTAATTTTAAATGCTGCATGCATACAATTAGTGCCAACTACAATAATTTCAATGCGGGCTGTAGTTGGCTCTAGCAATCCAGCAGCAACTATTATACCAGGAATTATTACTACTGGTACTGCAGCAATACTTGGAGTAATACTTTGTAAAATACTACAAAGATATTTCTAAATTATTTACAGAAGGAGGATAAAATGTGAACTACATAATAAGAGCAATAATTCCAATTATAATAGTATCAATTGTTACCTATGGAATATTGAAGGGAGTCAAAGTATATGAATGCTTTGTAGAAGGTGCTAAGGATGGACTTTCAATATGCCTTAGAATTTTTCCCTATTTATTAGCAATGATGATAGCTGTATCAGTCTTTAGGGAGTCAGGAGCGTTAGATTCCTTTATATATTTGGTAAAACCGATAGTTAAGTTTATAGGTCTTCCACCGGAAGTTGTACCACTTGTACTTATTAAACCTTTATCAGGAACTGGGGCCCTTGGAATATTTGCAGAGACATTAAACAGTTATGGTGCCGACAGCTATATAGGAAGAGTATCCTCTATAATTATGGGATCCACGGAAACGATATTCTATACACTTACTGTGTATTTTGGGGCTGTAGGAGTAAGAAAGATAAGGCATACCTTATGGGTAGCAATTTTTGGAGACTTGGTATGTATGATAATGGCTGTAACACTTGCAAGATTTATGTTCTAAAATATTGTTTTATAGCTTTGTTGAATATATAATAATTGATTTTTTGAAATACCAGAATATTGTCACAAATACGCATAGTTTTATGTTAATATATTCATAATGAATATTAGGCTAGAGGTGAATTAGTTGTTACAGTGGAAGGATTTATATGACGATTGTTTAAGCTGTTATAAGTGTGATATTGGAAATAAGAGAAATAATATGGTTTTTGGCGATGGAAATCCTAAGGCTAAGCTTATGTTTATCGGTGAAGCACCAGGAGCTGATGAGGATAGGATTGGGGTGCCGTTTGTTGGCAAAGCAGGGCAGTTATTAACCAAGGCTCTAATAGCTTTAAATCTAAATAGAGAGAAGGATTACTATATATGTAACATATGTAAGTGTAGACCGGACAACAATAGAACTCCCTGCGAAGAGGAAGCTAAAAATTGCTTGCCTTATTTAAGAAACCAAGTAGCTTTAGTTAAGCCTAGAATTATAGTATGTTTAGGTGCTACTGCAATGAAATATATTTTAGGTGATCAGTGGAAAATAACTAGAGATAGGGGAAAGTGGATTGAACGGAAGGGTTTTTATATAACTTTAACCTTTCATCCATCAGCAATACTTAGAGATGACAGTAAGAAAAGATTATTCTGGGAGGATTTAAAAAGTGTACAGAGAAAATATAATGAAATTTGTTGAATATTATAGTCTAATAGTTGACAGAATAATGAAGTGAAAACTTGAATCAGATGGAGTTTCAAACTCCATCTGATTCTTAGTTGAACGAATCCAGGGACGTAGCCGGTCTTTACTCCCGCTTTGAAGAAGATGGGAGTATTAGAGCGGGTAGTCATCGGATAAACATATTTTTGGATATTACTAAATAGAAGTGAGTAATATTCAAAAAGTGAAACAAATATATTGACAGTATAAAATATTTAACATATTATATTATTGTTAAAATGCTGTGAAGGAAAGAGTAGTAAATAAAAGTGCCTATAGAGAGTCGGAGTAGGTGAAAGCCGATGGCAGGATAGTTTACGAACATGGCTCCAGAGCAGGTTATCTGAAAATAGAGTAGGATAACACGGCAGCAGCCGTTATACTGCATAGTAATAAAAATTTTAATTTGCTTTTAAATTTGAGTTACTTATTGAGATCTTTATTGTGAAATAAGGATGAAATAGAGTGGTAAAGCGCAATTTCGCCTCTATATGAAGTGTTACTTCATATAGAGGTTTTTTATATTAAAAAATTCTAGATACAATTTATTTAGATTAATATTAAAGCGAGATACAAGGGAGGAGAAACAAAATGAATAAAAAGACATATTATATTACAACACCTATTTATTACCCGTCAGCAAAGCTTCATATAGGTAATACGTATACT
Source organism: Clostridium magnum DSM 2767 (assembly GCF_001623875.1). Classification (GTDB taxonomy): domain Bacteria; phylum Bacillota; class Clostridia; order Clostridiales; family Clostridiaceae; genus Clostridium_AM; species Clostridium_AM magnum. The sequence continues at coordinate 71,029 of NZ_LWAE01000006.1, forward strand.
ACTGTAGCATCTGATGCTTTAGCAAGATTTAAGAGGCTTACGGGCTATGATGTAATGTTTTTAACAGGTACAGATGAACATGGGCAGAAGATTCAAAGATTAGCAGAAACTAAAGGTGTCACACCAATAGAATACGTAGACGAAATAGTTGCAGGAATAAAAGATTTATGGAAAATGATGAATGTAAGCTATGATAAGTTTATAAGAACTACAGATAATTATCATATAAAAGCAGTTCAAGATATTTTTAAGAAATTATATGATCAAGGTGATATATATAAAGATTCTTATGAAGGATGGTATTGTACACCATGTGAGTCATTTTGGACAGAAACTCAGCTTGTAAATGGAAATTGTCCTGACTGTGGAAGACCTGTAGAAAAAGCAAAGGAAGAAGCTTACTTCTTCAGAATGTCAAAATATGCACCAAAGCTTATTACGTACATAGAGAGTCATCCTGAATTTATTCAGCCGGAATCAAGAAAGAATGAAATGATAAATAATTTCTTAAAGCCTGGGTTACAAGACCTCTGCGTATCAAGAACATCTTTTGATTGGGGTATTCCAGTAACTTTTGATGAAAAACATGTTGTATATGTTTGGATAGATGCTTTAGCAAATTATATAACTGCATTAGGATATGGAAGCGAAAATGATGATTTGTATAAAAAGTATTGGCCAGCAGATGTTCATTTAGTTGGTAAAGATATATTAAGATTCCACACAATTTATTGGCCAATTATGTTGATGGCACTGGGTATTCCTCTACCAAAGCAGGTATTTGGTCATGGATGGCTTTTAGTTGATGGTGGAAAAATGTCGAAATCAAAGGGTAATGTTGTAGATCCTGTAGTTTTAGTAAATCATTTTGGAACAGATCCAGTAAGATATTATTTATTAAGAGAGATACCATTTGGGTCAGATGGGCTATTTAACAATGAAATATTCATAAAGAAAATAAATTCAGATTTAGCTAATGACCTAGGAAATCTACTATCAAGAACTTGTGCAATGGTAGAAAAGTATTTTGATGGGGTGATTCCAGCACCAAAAGCAAAAGAAGCTATTGATGATGAACTTATAAACCTTGCATTAGCTACGCCTAAAAAAGTAGAAAAGAGCATAGATGATTTGAAAATTCCAGAAGCTTTAGATAGTATATGGGAGCTTATAGGAAGATCAAATAAGTATATAGACGAAACTACTCCATGGATACTTGCTAAGGATGAAGCAAAAAAAGAGAGGCTTGGAACAGTTCTTTATAATCTATCAGAGGCTTTAAGAATAGTTTCAGTGTGTGTTTCATCGTTTTTACCTGAAACCAGTGAAAATATTAATAAACAATTAAATGTAGAACTTACAACATGGGATAGCGTGGCATCCTTTGATGGAACTAGTGCAGGAACAAAGGTTAGTAAAGGAGAGCTTTTATTCCCAAGAATAGATGTAGAAAAGAAGATAGAAGAGTTAAATATGCTAAAAGAGCAACAGTTAGCTGAAAATAAACCTAAAATGCAGCCACTAAAAGAAGAAATAACAATAGAAGATTTTGAAAAAATAGATTTAAGAGTAGTTAAAGTTTTAGCTTGTGAGCCTGTAAAAGGAGCAAAAAAACTTCTCAAACTAAAAGTTGATATAGGTGGGGAAGAAAGACAGGTGATTTCAGGTATAGCGAAATATTATGAGCCTTCAGATTTAGTGGGGAAATATGTAGTTTTAGTAGCTAATTTGAAGCCAGCAAAACTTAGGGGAGAGCTTTCACAAGGAATGATACTTGCAGCATCAACTGATGATGATAGTAAGTTATGCACAGTTACTATTCCTGAAGAACTTCCTACTGGAAGCATAGTGAGATAATATTTATCCGATGACTACCCTCTCTAATACTCCCATCTTCTTCAAAGTGGGAGTAAAGAGCGGCTACGTCCCTGGATTCGTTCAACTAAGAATCAGGTGGAGTTTGAAATTCCATCTGATTCAAGTTTTCACTTCATCCATATGAAAAGAAATAACAAATGAAAGATAGATATTATACTAACTTGTTATTTTTTAAAAGATAGTTTGGATTTAAAAGTACCCTCTATGGTAGTAATATAGAGGGTACTTACAAATAATAATTGATTATATACTGATACTAATTTTAAAAGATTTATTGTATATAAATAACTATAGCCGAAAAAGTTTATATAATAGAGAAAAACTTAGCTTTTAGTTAAAAAATAAGGAAAATTTTACAAAATATCATTTGACTATATTCGAAAATGTAATAAAATGGAAATGCGCTAGTAATTACAAGCTTTATTATAGATTTTAAATAATTTAACTAAAAGAACAATAGATATTCTCAAGCTTAACGGCTTTGAATGGAGAGATATCAAGTGAAAAAAAGTGAAATATTAAGAAAAGGGTTAGCTATATTTGATGCACATGCACATTATGATGATGAGCAATTTAATGAGGATAGGGATTCTATAATAGAAGAACTTAAAAGAAATAATATTATTGGAGTTTTAAACTGTGGAGCTTCTTTAAGAGGATGTATAGATTCAGTCAATCTTGCTAACAAACATGATATATTTTATGCAGCAGTAGGTATACATCCAGAATATGCAGATAAGTTTGACGAACAAACATTAGATCAATTAAAAAGTTTAGCCGAGAATGGAAAGGTGAAGGCAATAGGAGAAATAGGGCTAGATTATTATTATGACGAAAATCCACCAAGAGAAATACAAAAAAAAGTATTTATGAGGCAGATGGAACTTGCTAAAGAGCTTAAATTACCTGTAATTATACATGATAGAGATGCACATGAGGATACTTTGAATATAATAAAACAATTTAAGGGGGTTATAGGCGAAATACATTGCTTCTCAGGAAGTGTAGAATTTGCTAGAGAGTGTTTAAAACTAGGATATTATATAGGGTTTACTGGTGTTGTAACTTTTAAAAATGCTAAAAAGGTAATTGAAGTAGTAAGGGAGGTTCCATTAGATAAGATATTAGTGGAGACAGATTGTCCTTATATGGCGCCTACACCTTTTAGAGGAAAAAGAAATAGGTCAGAATATGTAGAATACATTATAAATAAAATATCAGAGATTAAAGACATAGAGCCCGAAGAAGTAAGCCGCCTAACTATTTGCAATATGGAAAGGTTGCTTAATATAACAAAATAGTGTAAAATAAAAGAGATACTTTCAATATGATGTGAAAATTTCTAATTTTCAAACTATTATTCCGGCATGTGTAATTAAAATTCCTTCCAAGGAATATACTTATAAAAATTGAACTAAACCCCACCTAAAATAGCAATAGACTGTTTTATATTAAACTGCTATCATAATTTTTTATTTTTTAGTTTTATGCATAAAATGCATTTGAACAGTCTAATAAGCATTAGTGATATTTGACATAACATAGTAATTCCATTTATAATGGGAAATGTCGCTTTTGCCGGAGGAGGTATTGTTATGGTGGAGAATTTAAAAAAGTACTTAAAAAAATACTTTTCCAATGGTCCTAGAACAGCTATAGCTACAGTATTAATAATGGTAGTTATTTTGACAACAGTGATTTTTAATATGAGAAAAACTATAATAGTTTCTGTGGATGGCTCTGAAAAGACAATTACTACTTTTAGTAGTAGCTGCAGAACAGCTCTAGAAAATAATGGAGTAATTGTGGGACCAAAGGACAAAACCACACCTAGTCTGGACAGTATAATTGAGAATCAAGGAAAAATATTAATAAAGAGAGCAGTAAAAATTGCAGTAGATGTAGATGGAAAACAGATAAGTATTCAATCTTCAGAAGATAATGTTGAAAAAATGTTGCAAGCAGAAGGACTAGGGCTTCAAGAGTTTGATAAGGTAAGTCCATCAAAGGATATGGCTCTTAAAGATGGCTTGAAGGTAGTAGTAACAAGAGTGCAAACTAAGGATGTAAAAGAAGTTAAACCAATAGATTATACAACAACTATAAAAAATGATGAAGAAATGGAAGAAGGCAATAAGAAGGTTGTACAAGAAGGACAACCTGGAGAAAAGGAAACTGTAACTAGAATTATATATGAAAATGGAAAAGAAGTTTCAAAAAAAGTTATTAGTGAGATAATTAAGAAGCAGCCTGTGGAAAAAATTGTGGCAATGGGTGCATTAAAAGTGTATACTCCATCCCGTGGAGGTAAAATAATTTATTCAGATTCATTAAGAATGAGAGCCACAGCTTATACAGCAGATTATGATAGCACAGGTAAGAGTCCTGGAGATTCAGGATTTGGAATTACTGCAACTGGAGCTGTAGCAAAAAGGAATAGGGATAGCTATAGTTCAGTAGCAGTTGATCCAAGGGTGATACCACTAGGGACAAAGCTTTATATCGAAGGATATGGATATGGGGTTGCAGAAGATACTGGTGGTGCTATAAAAGGAAATAAGATAGATTTATTTTTTAATTCTAGTTCAGAAGTGGACAACTGGGGAGTAAGATGGGTTAATGTATATGTGGTAAAATAGGAGCAGGTGCTCCTATTTTTTCTGTTTAAAAAACAACATATAAGAGAATTAATTATTTTATAATATAGTTTAATTTCACATAACTATGAAGTTTGTGATATTATGAGGTTATATTAATTTAATACGGAGGAATAGTATGATCAAAGAAGTTATTGTAGTTGAAGGAAGAGATGACATTACTGCGGTAAAAAGAGCTGTGGATGCAGAGGTTATAGCTGTTGGGGGCTTTGGTATAAATAAAAGAGTTATAGACAGAATAAAAGAAGCGCAAAAAAGACAAGGAGTAATTGTGCTAACAGATCCAGATTTTGCTGGAGAGAAAATAAGAAGAATAATTTCTAAAAGAGTAGAGGGAATTAAACATGCGTACATATCCCAAAAGGATGGTACTAAAGATGGAGATATTGGCGTAGAGAACGCGGAGCCAGAGATCATAATAAGAGCATTAGAGGCTGCCAAATGTGAAGTGAAAGAAAAAAGAGATGATTTTAATATTAATGATATGATTTTTTTTGGTCTCACAGGAAATACTAAATCAAAAGAAAGAAGAGATCTGCTCGGAAAAGAACTAGGTATAGGGTATTGCAACTCGTCTCAGTTTTTAACCAGACTTAATAATTATGGTATAAGTCGTGAGGAATTTGTTAATGCAATAAATAAGATTAGTAAGGAGAAATAATTATGGAGAATTTATCTACTAAAGATATAGTTGAAAAGTATGGTTTTAAGTTTACTAAGAGTCTAGGACAAAATTTTTTGATTGATAATTCTGTTTTACAAGACATAGTGGAGAGTGCTGATGTTGGAGAAAATGATGTGGTTATCGAAATTGGTCCTGGTGTTGGAACTTTAACTAGAGAGTTATTGAAGAAGGCTAAAAAGGTATATGCTATTGAATTAGATTCTGATTTATTACCTATTTTAACTGAAGAGCTTAAAGAATTTAATAACTTTGAACTTATACATAAAGATGCGTTAAAGGTTGACTTTAATGAGATTATAGGGGAAGAAAAAAGTGTCAAGGTTGTTGCTAATCTTCCATATTACGTAACCACTCCTATAATTGCAAAGCTTTTAACTGAAAAATATAATTTTAAATCTTTAACTATAATGATACAAAAAGAAGTTGGGGAAAGAATTTCATCAGCTCCTAATTGCAAGGAATATGGATCTATTTCTCTTCTTGTTCAATATTATTGTGATGTTCAAGTCGTAAGAAAAGTAAGTGCTACTGCATTCTTACCTAGACCTAAGGTAGAATCTATAGTTATTAGACTAGATAAGCTTTCTGAACCTAAGGTAAAAGTTAAGGATGAAAACCTATTTTTTAAGATTATAAGAAACTCGTTTAATATGAGAAGAAAGACGTTATGGAACGCACTTAAAAGTTTAAATTTGTCAAAGGAAAATATGGAGGTAGCTTTTATGAAGGCTTCTATTGACCCTAAAAGAAGAGGGGAGACTTTATCTATAGAGGAATTTGGAAAGCTTGCAGATTGTGTGCATGAGTTATTATAATCTTTTTTTACTACTTTAGTACTATTTGTTCACTTTTTGAATGTTTCTTCATATATTATAATGAATATAATATATGGAGGTATATGAAGTTGGCACAAAAAAAGAGTTATAGTAGGTATTTTATAATATTACAGGAAGATGAAAAGGGATATTCTTTATCATCTGACAAAACAGCGTCAGGCTATGCTAAATTAGAGTTAAAGAATGATAAGTGTAAAATATCTTATTATGTGCAAAACTTAAAAAAAGAGATGACCCCTTATTACATGGTGCTAGTATGTAATAAGAAAGACGTAAAAAAGATAATCAAGATTAGTGAGATGAACATAGATGATTATGGCAGAGCAGATATATGTTATGAATATCCTGTAGATAACGTTGCAGGTAGTAATATATCTATGGATAAGGTTTCAGGAGCAGCTATAGTAAAATTAATAGAAGGTAGAATAATATCTGTTATGAGTGGATTTGCCACTACTGAAATACCAGAATGGAAAAATTTTGTTCTAGTTGAAAATAAAAACAGGAATAGTGATGAAGGGGAACCAAAGGTAGAAGAAAAAAGCTCAGTAGAAGAAAAAAGTATATTTGATAAGTATGAGGAAAGTATAGAATTAACAAAGGAAACGGAAAGAAACGAAGATGTAGATGATGAAAAAGACCAAGAGCTTATAGAAGATGTGAGAGAAGAAGTAGATAACTTAGAGAAAGATCAGATTGAAGAAGAGACAGAATCTTTAAGAAATGAAGATATAGAATCAGTAGAATCTTTAGAACAGGATAAAATTGAAGAAACAATAGTAATTGAAGATAGACAGGAAAAACCAGTTGAAACTGAAGAAATATCAGATGATTTTTCCCAACCTGATAAGGATTATGTTAAACAAACAAGAAATGATAAAAATGACTTGCTTGACTATCCAAGAGGATCAAAGGCAAAATTCTTTAAGTCCCTAGCAAACGGATTTGAGGAGATTGATGATCTATGTAAAGATATAAAGAGATGTAAGTGGTATAAAGTTAATGTGAAAACTATACACAATATGTATGATGTATCAGATTACAATAAATATACAACAATTTATTACCCTATGATAAGTTACTATCCATATATTAAGAAGTATAGTCACTACTTAATAGGGTACAAATGCGATAAAGATGGAGAGGTCAAGTATTTAGTGTACGGAATACCAGGAAAAAAAGATGCAGTTGAACAACCTTATGGTGGTAAATCAGGTTTTGTAACATGGATACCAAGGGATGATGAGACAAACTCTGGATATTGGCTTATGTTCTATGATTTTAAAACTGCTACTATTATAATACCTGAAAAAAAATAGTTTAATGAGTATAGTAGAAGAAGTACCAAAAATATTTAATATTTTTGGTGCTATTTTCATATAATCTAATAACTAGGTATTTTATGTGTAGGGGGTGAAAGCTAAACTTATATTTACCATATAAGGCAGCAATTTTATGAAACTTATAATAATAAATAGAAAAAGACTGGGTGTTACTACAATTATAATTGGACTTATGTTAATTTTGTTAGGTTTTGAAAAGTATTTTGATGCGGGGCTTAAATTTACTGCTCTTATGCAGAATAACATAAACTCATTAGTACAGTATAAAGCATTGGATAACAAACTAAGCTATAAGCTTCCAGCAGAATGGATTACAAAAGAGCAAAAGTTTTCTGGACAAGAGATACTCTATCACAATGATTTTAAAACAAATGACTCTAAAATTTATGGATTTGTAGAGGTGTGGAGTTTAAATAAAGATTTGAAAAACTTCCTAGAAGAAAGTAAAAAAATATCAAGTGAACAAAATTTATATAAGCAATATAATATAAGTCCAATTAAAATAAATGATAGAGATGGGTACTTGGTATCTTATACAATGATTACTTCTTCTGATATAGATTATAAAGGGTATGAATATTTTATAAAAGATAGTAATAAATTTTTTAGGTTTTCATTTTTCATGAAGGCAAGTAATTTTAAAGAAAACATGCCAACGGTTTTTAAAACTATAGTTCAAACATTAAATTATAAAGAATAATCTAGATCAGTCTAACTGTACACAGAACATATAATTAAGTAACTTATTTTTCCTTCTTGTATATATCTTACAAGGGGGTCTTTTTTTATTTTAAATGTGCTATAATATTACTGAATTTAAGGAATACAAGAGACATAATGATTAATAATCATTATGGACATATAAGGAATACAGGAGACATAATGATTAATAATCATTATGGGCATATAAGGAATACAGGAGGGAATACTAATTGAAAATAAAGAGTAAAAGGCACTTGTTTTTAGCTATATTATTAGTATTTTGTTTTTTTTCATCAGGATGCAACAAGATTGATGAATTAAAAGTAAAAGCTGGTCTTAAAAATACTGATTTTGAATATATAAAACAGGGTAAAATACAAAAAATAGTAATACAGAGTACGAGGGATCAGGGTTTTAGATTTATAGTTACGGATCAAAATGCTATTAGAGAATTATATGATATTTTATCTACTGCAAAAACATCAAATGAGAAATCATCATTGGAACCAGACTATGTTTTTGAGATGGATGAAGGAAACAATAAAGTTCATAAGTTCAATTATATAGCAGGCTTAGAAAAAAAGGATTCAGGTAATTTATATAGTAACGATAAAATATACGTTGTATCTAAAAGAATAGATAATGATATAATAAAAAGTTTTTGGACGATAAGAAAACCAAAAGACTTTCAAGAAGTTTATTACGGTTCTATGATTGAAGCTTTAAATCAATACTTAAAGGATAAGGATAAAAATAAAGCTGTTGGTGTAAGTCTAAAGGATGATGTTGAATCAGGTAAATTTATATTGTCTACAGATTTAGAAGATTTTAAGGGAAATTTAAAAAGTGAATTTAAGAATGTATCTCTTGCAGATAAAGATAAGGAAAATTACGACATATGGGTAACTATTAAAACTCAAGGATATAAATCTACTTTATACAAAGCAATTGTAGTGTTTTGGGATAAGAATGAAAGAAGTGAAAAAAGATACTATATTTTTGATAAGTATGAGAATGGAAGATGGAATATAAAAGTCTCAGAAGAAAAACCAGATGCTTTTTAGCAAATTAAATTCATTTATTAATCTTTTTCATTTTGTAATAAATAATTTTTTTTTGATAACAATAAACATATAAATATTTATTAAAAAATGAAAGATTACAGGAGGATTAAGAATGAAAGCAGTAGTTGATCAAGAAACATGTATAGGATGTGGCTTATGCCCTTCAATTTGTCCAGAGGTATTCCAAATGAATGATGATGGAAAGGCAGAAGAAGTAGTAGATGAGGTTTCAGGAGAACTAGTAGACTCAGCAAAAGAAGCTGCAGATAGTTGCCCCGTAAATGCTATTTCAGTAGAATAAAAAAACTAAGAAAGCTAAACTAGCTTTCTTAGTTTTTTGCTTTTAAAGATTTTATTATCTTTAAAAGCACATTAAGTATATTAAAGTTTTGCTAGAAGAAATCAACAAGTCTATGGTTTATCATTCTAGTTGATCCAAGTTCTACATTTATGGTATCTCCTATTTTAGCTCCAGGAGGTATGTGGGGGATTCCAATATCAATTATAGTTCCGTCTAATAAACTTACAAAAGCATCTGTAAAATTTATATCTACTATTTTTGCAAGCATTTCATATCACCTCAGTAATATTGTGTTTTATTATCTGCTAATTATTCAATAAAATATATTAAGGGTATATGTGGATAAATATACTAATGGGTTGAAATTATAAATATCAAATACTATACAGTAATAAAAAACAAAAGAATTAAGAGGTAAATAAAACTAATCACCGTTAATATATCCTTAAGATTAATTTAAAAATTGCTTAAAAAATTTTTGCATAGTATAATATCAAAGTGCTTACACAATATATGGTGGTCTGGAGGTATACAATATGCTACATGTTGTAAAGAGAGATGGTAGAAAAGTAGAATTTGATTCTATTAAAATAACGAATGCTATAAAGGGTGCATCAGAGGAAATCGGTTATGAATTGAAGGAAAGTGAGTTTATAGATTTAACTCAAAAGGTTATAAGACAAATAGAAGATATTGATGTAAAGGAGTTAAATGTAGAGGAAATCCAAAATATAGTTGAAGAAACTCTTCTAGAAAATAGTTATAGGGAGATAGGTAATGCCTACTTTAATTATAGAAAAGAAAGAAATAAGATAAGAGAAATAAAATCAGATCTAATGAAGGCTATTGAAAAAATAGGAATTGAAACAGATAGAGATAACGCCAATGTTGGAAATAACTTTAGTTCTAAGTTACTTAGAATAGCTAGTGAATCTAATAAATGGCACAATTTATCAGTTATGCCTAAGTATTTAGCAAAGGCCCATGAAAATGGAGATGTATATTATCATGACTTAGATAGTTACAATTTGACTACAAATTGTTTACATATACCTACAAAAGAGATCTTAACAAGAGGATTTAATACAGGTTATGGAACCATAAGACCCCCTAAAAGAATAGAATCGGCTGCTGAGCTTTCTTGTATACTCTTGCAGTCAACTCAAAATGACATGTTTGGTGGACAGTCTCACCCAGACTTTGATAATGATATGGGAGTATTTATAGAGCCTACAAGACAAGAGATAGTTAATGAGTTAAAAGAGCTGGAATTAGAACCAGAAAAAATAAATAGGGTTGCAGAAAAAAGGCTTAGAAGATGTATAGAGCAGTCTATGCAAGGAATAGTGTATAACTTAAATACGATGCATAGTAGAGCAGGAAGTCAGGTTCCATTTTCATCAATAAATATTGGTATACCGGATTCAAAGGATGCAGCGCTAATATGTGAAGTTTTCTTGCTTGAATATGAAAAAGGGTTAGGTAATGAGGAGCAACCGATATTCCCTAACATAATATTTAGAGTAAAAAAAGGCGTAAATGCAGAGCAGGGAGATCCTTATTATTATTTATTTCAATTAGCTTGTAGGGTTGCAGCTAAAAGAATGAATCCAACATTTATGAACATAGATGCAGATTTTAATAAATTCTATTATGATCAAGGGGTAATACCTGCTACTATGGGGTGTAGAACTTATGTTTGTTCAAATATAAATGGAGATCCTGGTACAAAAGGCAGAGGAAATATAGCTCCAGTTACTATAAATTTACCTAGATTAGGACTTGTAGCTAAAAAGGATATAAATAAATTCTTTAAACTTTTAGATAGTAAACTTCAATTAGCCAAAGACTCATTAATGCATAGATATGATGTTCTTAAGAGATTGAGAGTTAAGGATTTACCTTTTGTTGCGGGACAAGGACTTATGAAGGGTTCAGAAAATTTATTGCCAGATGATTCTATAGAACCAATATTAAAACAAGGCACATGGTCAATTGGATTTATTGGCCTTGCTGAAACTTTAATAGCTTTACATGGTAAACATCACGGGGAAGATGAAGAAGCTAGAAAATTAGGAGAGAGAATAATTTCTCACATAAGAGAGTATACTGATAGAGTAACTGAAGAAACTCATTTGAATTGGAGTTGTTATGCAACACCAGCAGAAGGTCTAAGTGGAAAGTTTATTTCTCAGGATAAAAAAATATTTGGAGAAATATCAGGAGTGACAGACAAGGATTATTATACAAATTCATATCATATACCTGTAGGATACCCTATATCAATAAAGGATAAAATTGATATAGAGGCACCATATCACAAGATGTGTAATGCAGGTCATATAAGCTATATAGAGATAGATGATTATCCTTCAGCGGAAACTATTATGGATATATTAAACTATGCTTACAATAATACTAATATAAGTTATATAGGTATTAATTTTCATATAAGATATTGTAGAAAATGTGGCACCTACCTTCATGGAGAACAAAACTGTACGAAGTGTGGTAGCACTGATATACAAGGAGTATCTAGAGTAACAGGATATCTTTCATTAGACGAAAGATTTGGAGCAGGTAAATTCGCAGAGAGAGCGGACAGAATAGCTCATGGTAATAACAAACATGTTTATGAAATTGTATAATTAAAAGACAGAGCTCAGTTCTCTGTCTTTTAAATTATTAAGTGAAAACTACTATCAGGAGGTTACTTATGAATAAGCAGGTTAGATTGTCAGGTATAGCCTTTGAGAGTTTAGTAAATGGACCAGGACTTCGACGAGTAATTTTTGCACAAGGATGTATTCATAACTGTAAGGGTTGCTTTAATCCTGATACACATGATATGCAGGGCGGACAAATGATGGATATGGATAAAATAATCGATGATGTGAAAAGTAATCCAATGATACGGGGTATTACATTTTCAGGGGGAGATTGTTTAGAACAAGCAGATAAATTTGCATATATGGCTAAGAAGTTTAAGGAGTTAGGATTAAATATTTGGTGTTATACAGGGTATACTTATGAGTATATATTGGAAAATGAGGATAAAAGAATTGGATGGAGTGAATTGTTAGATAATATTGATGTACTTATAGATGGTAGGTTTGAAGAAAATAAGCGGGATATATCACTAAGATATAAAGGCTCCAGTAATCAAAGAATTATTGATGTCAAAGAAAGTTTGAAAAATGACAGGATAGTAATCATTGAATATTAAAAGGCATAGTAGTTCCAGGTGGAAAATGGTAACGTACATGGGTGGACGGGGTACTCTCCATGTATGTTACCATTTTCTCTATATTATTAAATTTTAAACTTTTCTAGCTTATTATCTTCATCTATATTGCTTTGTATTAACTTAATTAAATTACTTTGTTTTTGTTTGTCTTTTTTCATATATAAGCAAGTTTACATTGGCTCTAATATAATGATAATAAAAAATCAGGAATGAAAGGAATATTTATACTCATCGATAAAAATATTCTTCATTCCTGATATATATTATTTATAATTTAATATTGTAACTTTATTAAAGCCTTCTAAAGATCCGTCAATAGATAACTTATTTCCGTTAACTCTTTCACCGTTTTTCATATAAGTTAGAAAGTCATCTAAGCCCTCTAATTCAAAAGACAGTGTTGGAGTTTTATAATGCATAGGTATAACTATATGACTATTTATAGATTTAGCGATTTCTGCAGCTTCTTTTCCGTCTATTGTATAGTTTCCGCCTATAGGTATAAACAATATGTCTGTGTTTCCAATTTGCTTTATATCTTCACTTGATAAACTATGACCTAAGTCACCTAAATGACATATTTTATAGCCATCTATATCAATGACGAAAATTGTATTCTCTCCTCGTTTTGCTCCTAGCATCTTATCATGATAGGATGGTATACCTGCTATCGGGATGTCACAAAGATAAAAGAAACCAACTTTGTCGATAGATTCTTTATATTTTATATTTTCAACATAATTATGGTCAAAATGATGGTGGCTTATTGTAACTACATCTACTTCTCCTTTAAATGTATTATATCCTACAGTCTCATCAAAAGGATCAGTTAAAACTTTTCGGCCTTTTGAATCTTCTATAAGAAAAGAGGAATGACCAAGCCAAGTTATTTGCATAAAAACACCTCTTTCATTTCGTTATTCAATTATATTATAACCTTAATATATAATATTAAATTGAAATATATTTATACATCAGTGTAAAATTTTGTTTTTTTATATTATAATATATTTATTAAGTAAATAAAATGTAAGGTTGGAGGTGGTTATTTGGGTAATAAAATGAGATGTATCTATTTTGTTCTATGTTTTTTGTTGACAGTTGTTTTATCTGGCAGATTTAATATTGTACAAGCTGATGCCTATGATGATAAAGGAATAAAATTAGATGTTGATAATAATAAGTCTTGGATTATAAAATTTAATAAGGAATTAGATGGTAGTACAATAGATGAGTCTAGATTTGTAGTAACTGATGAAAGTGGACAGCAGGTTCCAGTAGGAGTCGTACTTGGATCAGACGGAAAGTCTGTTGTTGTATCACCTAAAAGTGAGTATGGCTATGGAAAAACCTATAACTTGTTTGTAAAAGATGGCATAAAATCAACAAGTAAAAATAGCTTAGTAAAAACTACGAAAATGCAGTTTACAGTAAAAAGTAATAAGGCTAATGATTTCAATAAGGCTTATACAGTAACTATTGATGCAGGTCATGGCGGCAGTGATACAGGAAATATTGGACAAAATGCTGTGAAAGAAAAGGATATAAACTTATCTGTAGCATTAAAATTAGGGAAAATACTACAAGACAATGGAGTAAATGTAGTTTATACAAGAAAAAGTGATACTGTATCGTGGGATAAAAATAATGATTTACAGTCCCGTTTTGATATAGCGAATAATGCTAAATCAGACTTTTTTATAAGTATACACTGCAATGCATATCCAGAAAAACCTACTGCCAATGGTATAGAAACATATTATTCGGGTTCTGATGAAATAAGTAAAGCATTAGCACAATCAGTTCAATCTGAGTTGGTTAGTAATACTGGATTATCAGACAGAGGAATAAAAGTAGGTCTTTCACAACATGAAATATTAAGGGGGACTATCGCTAGTCCTATAATGGTTCAATTGGGCTTTTTAACTAATGAGCAGGAAAGTACCACTATTGATAGTGAGCAATTCCAAAATAACAGTGCTGCTGATATAGCTAATGGAATACTTAAGTCTTTAAGTCTTATTGATAAAAGTAAAGAGATAACAACCATAAGTTCTATATCAAATTTATCTGTTAATGTAGCTCAAGGAGATAGCTATAGTTTGCCTCTAAATGTTACAGCTACTATGAGTGATGGAAGTAGTAAAAAAGTAAATGTTATATGGGAGTATAATACTGTAAATACATCTGAAATAGGAAGCTACTCCTATAAAGGAACAGTGGCTGGTTATAGTACGCCTATAAGTCTTTTGTTAACAGTAGGAGAGAAAGATACTAGAGATGTAATATGTATAGATCCTGGACATGGAGTAGGCGGTGATACTGGGGCTGCTGGAATAGATGGACTTCAAGAGGATGATGTCACTTTAGCAGTAGGATTAGAGGTAGGTAGAATACTTGAGGAACATGATATAAAGGTAGTGTATACAAGAACAGAAGATATGCGTTCTACATCAATGAGTGTTGTAGATAGCCTTCAAAGACGTTGTGACATATCAAATAATGCTAATGCTAAATATTTTGTATCTATTCATGCTAATTCCTTCGATAGTTCATCTGCATTAGGTACAGAGACTTTATATGATACTGAGAATGAAGAAAGCAAGAGGCTGGCTACAGCCATACAAAATAGTATTATAAAAGAAGTAGGGACTTATGACAGAGGATTAAAAGATGGTAATTGGCTTTATCTTGTAAATCATGCAAATTCACCAACAGTTTTAACTGAATTAGGATTTTTAACAAATACTGGTGATGCAGAAAAATTAAGGGATACTTCATATCAACAAAAATATGCACAAGCTATAGCTAATGGAATATTACAAACCCTTGGTAAGTAGTTCCATTTAGTTATTAAAAAACCAAATTTTTGCTAAAAAGTTTATTAAATAAATTGACAAAAAAAAAGCATTATACTATAATAAAAGGCAATTGCATGAAAATGTAAGATGATTATAATTAAAAACTTTGAACAGGAAAAGTACATAAACCGTGTTACTTACAGAGAGTGGAGATAGGTGGAAGTCCACAGGAAAGGTTTAAGGAAAATCACCTGGGAGTTGAGAGACTGAATATATTATTTATTTAGTAAGTTTCTACGTGGTTCTGCGTTAAAGAATGGAGTATGCTTGTGCTTAAAGTAATTTTACCCGTAGGTGGTATAGCGAATTTAACTTCGTCCTATTAGGATGAAGTTTTTTTACTTTAAAATAGTTACACGTAAATAGTTGTATGTAAGTATAAAATTACAAAAATAGTTAAAACTTTGCATTATAGAGAAAGGGGCTAAGTTATGTATAAAAAAATTGATAATTCTAGAAGTTTTGTTCAGATGGAAAAAGACGTAATGAACCTATGGAATGAAAGAGATGTAATTAAAAAGAGCTTTGATTTAAATGAGGGCAAAGAGTATTTTACATTTTATGATGGACCTCCAACAGCAAATGGAAAACCACACGTAGGGCATATTCTTACAAGAGTTATGAAAGATATAATCCCTAGATATAAGGTTATGAAGGGATATAATGTTTTAAGAAAAGCTGGATGGGATACTCATGGTTTACCAGTTGAGTTAGAAATAGAAAAGAAACTTGGTATTTCAGGAAAACCACAAATAGAAGAACATGGTGTTGAAAAATTCGTTAAAGAATGTAAAGAGAGTGTATTTACTTATGTAAGTATGTGGGAGGAAATGACAAAGCAGATAGGGTATTGGGTTGATATGGAAAAACCATATGTAACATACCATGATAACTATATTGAGTCAGTATGGTGGGCATTAAAACAAATGTGGGATAAAGACTTACTTTACAAAGGACATAAGGTAATTCCTTACTGCTCAAGATGTGGAACTGCTTTATCATCACACGAGGTTGCTCAAGGATATAAGGATGTTAAAGAAGCTACAGCATTTGTTAAATTTAAGGTTAAAGGTGAAGAAAATAAGTACATACTAGCGTGGACGACAACACCTTGGACATTACCTTCAAACATGGCTTTAACTATAAATAAGGCTTATACTTATGCTGAAGTTTTAAATAATGGAGAAATTTACATTGTTGCGAAAGATTTAGCCTCAAAGGTTATAGAAGGGGATTACGAAATTGTAAAAGAATTTAAAGGCGAAGAATTGCTAGGAATGGAATACGAGCAATTATTCAAGTTCGAAACTCCAAAAGAAAAAGCTTTCTTTGTGATTCATGGTGATTTTGTAACTTTATCAGATGGTACAGGAATAGTTCACACTGCACCAGCTTATGGTGAAGATGATAACCTAGTATGTAAAAAACATAACATACCATTAGTAAATCTTGTTGATGCAGAAGGTAAATTTGTCGATTCAGTAGAGCCATGGGCTGGAATGTTTGTTAAAAAAGCTGATCCTAAAATTTTAGAGTATATGAAAGAGCACAACATGCTTTACAAGTCAGAGAAGGTTACTCACTCATACCCACATTGTTGGAGATGTAATACACCTCTTCTATACTATCCAAAGGATAGCTGGTTTGTAAGAATGACATCATTAAGAGATAAGCTTCTTGAAAATAATAATAAAATTAATTGGTATCCAGATAATATAAGAACAGGAAGATTCGGCAAATTCCTTGAAAATGTTATTGATTGGGGTATTTCAAGAGATAGATATTGGGGTACACCGCTTCCGATTTGGGAATGTGAATGTGGTCACAGAGAATGTATAGGTAGCAAAGAAGAATTAAAACAAAAATCTATTGGTAATGTTGAAAATGTAGAACTTCATAAGCCGTTTATAGATAATGTTAAATTAGCATGTCCACATTGCGGAAAAGAAATGACTAGAACTGCAGAAGTTATAGACTGCTGGTTTGACTCAGGATCAATGCCTTTTGCTCAACATCACTATCCATTTGAAAATAAGGATTTATTTGAAAACAACTTCCCTGGTCAGTTTATATCAGAAGCAGTTGACCAAACAAGAGGTTGGTTCTATACATTACTTGCTATATCAACAGCTATATTTGATACAAACCCATTTGAAAACTGTATTGTATTAGGACACGTTTTAGATAAACATGGATTAAAGATGTCAAAATCAAAAGGAAATGTTGTTGATCCATTTGAAGTTTTAGCAAGTGAAGGAGCAGATGCAACGAGATGGCATTTCTATACTGCAAGTGCACCTTGGTTACCAACAAGATTCTCAGTTGATGATGTTGGAGAAACTCAAAGAAAGTTCTTAGGAACGTTATGGAATGTATATTCATTCTACATATTATATGCAGATATAGATAATTTTAATCCATTAGAGTATAAAGAATTCCAAAGCGAACATGTTATGGATAAGTGGATTATGTCTAGATTAAACTCATTAGTAAAGGAAACAGAAAATTATCTAGATAGCTATAAGATAACAGAAGCTTCTAAGAATATTGCAGAATTTGTAGATGAATTATCTAACTGGTATGTAAGAAGAAATAGAGCTAGATTCTGGAGTGAGCAGTTAACAGATGATAAGATAGGTGCATATGTAACTTTATACAGAGTATTAAATACTCTATGCCTAATATCAGCTCCATTTGTACCATTTATGACAGAGGAGATTTATCAAAATTTAGTTGTAGGACTTGATTCATCAGCGCCAGAAAGTATCCATTTATGCAAATGGCCACAATACAATGAAGCTTTAGTTAACGAAGAACTAGAAGAGCATATGGATGATGCTTACAGAATAGTAAAACTAGGAAGAAGTGCAAGAAATTCAGCTAATATAAAAAATAGACAGCCGCTTTCAGAAATGCTTGTAAGTACTAAGTCACTTCCTGAATATTATGGTGATATAATAAGGGAAGAGCTTAACATAAAAGAGGTTCAGTTTGGAGCAGACCTCTCAAAATATGTTAACTTTGATATAAAACCCAATTTACCTGTAATAGGAAAAACCTATGGTAAGTTAATACCAGTTATAAGAAAAGAAATCTCAGCAATGAATCAAATGGATTTAGCTCAAAGAATAATGGCTGGAGAAATTGTTTATATAACAATAAATGAGGAAGATATAGCACTAACAAGTGAAAGTTTACTAGTGACAATGCAGGGATTAGAAGGTTTTGCATTTGCTGGGGAAGGATCAGTTGGTGTAGTTTTAGATACTCATATTACTGAAGAATTGAGAGAAGAGGGACACCTTAGAGAAATACTAAGTAAAGTTCAGAATATGAGAAAAGAAAGTGGTTTCCAAGTTGCTGATAAGATCAAACTTTATGTTTCAGGAAACGAAATGCTTGAAAGTGTAATTAAAAAGTTTGAAGATATAGTAAAGAAAGAAACTCTTACTGTAGATATTATATATAATGCTGAGAGAGAATATAACAGTTCAAAAATTAATGGAGAAGATTTTAATATAGCAGTAGAAGTAGTCAAATAATGAAAAAAATGTGTATAGGATAATATTTAACATCCTATACACATTTTTAATTCATATAATTAGTTGATTATATCTGCAAGTTAAGTATATAATGTAAAATAAGCATATACTAATTAAGTAAGAATGCTATTAAAATATTAAATTATAAGTTTTATGTTATAATTTTAATAGGTGAATAAACATACTTACTTGTAATAATATACTTTTATAAGTATAATAATTTAAAAGAACATGATCGGGAGTTGATAATATGCCAGCATCAATCAAGGATGTAGCAAAAGAAGCAGGAGTATCAATTGCAACTGTTTCAAGAGTTTTAAATGACGTAGACGTTGTTAATGAGGAAACTAAAAAAAAGGTTGTAGAGGCTATAAATAAATTAGGTTACAGACCTAATATAGTTGCAAGAAGTTTAAAAACACAAAGAACAAAGACTATAGGTATAATAATACCAGATATATCAAGTCAATTTTACCCTGAGATTGTAAGGGGAGCTGAAGATGTAGCAAACATATATGATTATAATATAATGCTATGCAATACTGATTTAGATCCAGAAAAGGAAATGGAATATTTGAGAGTGTTGAAGGAAAAAATGGTTGATGGAGTTCTTTATATGAGTACTTCCCTAGAACCTAATATAGTAGATCTTATAGATAAACTTCAACTTCCTATGGTTTTAGTAGAGACAACAAATAGAGAAGGCAATATTCCAAGCGTAACTATAGACAATGAAAAAGCAGCTTTTGACGCAGTTAACTATCTAATTAAAAGGGGAAATAAGAACATAGCATATGTAGGAACACATGAAGATGAAGTGAATGCTAGCGCCTTAAGATATAAGGGCTATAAGCATACCCTTGAGGAAAATGGATTGAAATTAAATGAGAACATTACTTATTTTGGAGGACTTAAGGCACAGGATGGATATGAAGGTATTGTTGAAATTTTGAAACATGGAAAAATTGATGCAGTATTTTGTGCCAGTGATGAAATAGCTATGGGAGCAATAAATGCATTAAGAGACAATGGATTCAGAGTGCCTGAAGATATAGATATTATAGGATTTGATAATATATATTCAGCTTCTATTTTCTATCCAAAGATTACCACTATTGCTCAGCCAATGTATGATATGGGATCAGTAGGTATGAGAATGCTTATAAAAATTATTAATAAGCAAGAAGTAGAAAGTAAAAATTACATACTTGACCATGAACTTATAGAGAGAGATTCTTGTAAAAAATAATTATTAAAAAGGTGTGCATCTTTTATGTGCATCTTTTTAATATAAATTTAACACAAAACTCTGGTAAGGTAGTATATAATATACCTATTGATATGTATTAGAGAGAGGAAAGTAAAATGATAGAACATTTAATAGATGGAGTAATTTTTGTCTTAGATAAACTAGGTTATTTTGGAACCTTTATGGGGATGGCTCTTGAAAGTGCATGTATTCCTATTCCTAGCGAGGCTATACTTCCCTTTGGAGGTTACTTAGCCTACACTGGAAGATTAAATTTATTTTGGATGATAATGATGGGTACATTAGGTGGAACTGTAGGATCAATAGGAGCATATTATTTAGGTAAGGTTGGAGGAAGACCGTTAGTTGAAAAATATGCGGATAAACTTAGACTCTCTAAGTCACATTTAGAGAAAAGTGATGAGTATTTTAATAAATATGGAGAAAAAATAGTTTTCTATTCAAGGTTGTTACCAATAATAAGAACATTTATATCATTACCAGCAGGTATAAGTAAGATGGATTTTAAAAAATTCACTATATACACATTCTTAGGATCTTTAATATGGAGTGTATTGTTAGGATATGCTGGGTATAAAATGGGAGAAAATTGGACAGCAATGCGTCCTTGGTTCCATGTAGCAGATATACTATTTGTTGTATTTGTAGTTGGATTTATAATATATAAGTTTGTGAGAAAAAAAAATGAAAATGTTAATGCTTAATATAAAAACCTCAATGAATTTTTAATTCATTGAGGTTTTATTTTATCCGATGAATACCCGCTCTAATCCTCCCACTTATCAAAGCGGGAGGAAATAGCGGGTACGTCCCTGGATTCGTTCAACTAAGAATCAATTGGAGTTTGAAACTCCAATTGATTCAAGTTTCCGCTTCACCTGTATAAAAAATTTTATCGAAAAACTCTGTCATTTAAATTTGAATTATGTTTAACGAAATTTTTGAATAATATCAATGCTAATGGTATAATTTAACATAAAAGTAAATATACTTATAATTTGATATTGTGGAGGGGAAAACATGAATTATAGAGATAAAGTAAAACAACTATTTTTTTATTTGTTAAATGTAAAAAACTTAAATGAGAAGATAATAAGAAATGTATGGGATTATGAGAACTTATATTGGGAAAATGAACTTTTAAAAGCAATTGGATGTAGTGTAAATAAAAATAGCAGTAAGGAATGGTGGCTAAAAGTAAATAAGAAATGTAGAAGATTATATGATCAGTTTTTAAAGTTGTATTTAGAGTTAAAAAAAACAGAAAAAAATCTAGAAATTGTTTGGGGACATGGGCTTATTGTTTGGAAGTTTCATGGACATAAAATAGTGCATCCAATTCTTACAACAAAAATGAAGCTGAATTTCGATGATAAAAATGAAGCATTTACCCTAGTTCCAAATAGTAAAACTATAATGGAAACAGGTATTTTTGAAGGCTTGGATATACCAAACTTAACTGGAATACTTCAAGTAGAAAATAGATTAAAAGATCTTACATTAGATCCAAGAAATATAGCTTATACTGAAAGAATCCTAAGGGAAGTTGCAGCATACTTAAGTGCTGACGGAAGAGTTGAAAAAGAAAGTATTAATACAGATAAAGTATTGAGTCTATTAGAGAGTCCTATAATTTATGACACCCCTGTAATTTTGATAAGAAAAAATAATATGAGATTATGGCAAGGAGAAATAAGCAATATCATTAGCGAAATAGATAAAGGCTGCCGAATACCTGAAACAATTAGAGCCTTAGTAGAAGATACGAAAATAGAAAAAAATGAAAAGGATTTAGAGGAGTGGAAGGATGTTAGAAGAGATGTATTTTTTCCTCTGTCTGCAAACTATGAGCAGAAGGAACTTATTAAAAGAATATCAGACAATTATGGGGTTGTAGTGCAGGGAGCGGCTGGAACAGGTAAAAGCCATACAATAGTGAATTTGATGTGTCATCTTCTTGCACATGGTAAGCGAGTGCTTGTAACTAGTCAAAGTGAGAATACCTTGAAAGTTTTAACTGATAAAATACCAGAGCAAATAAAGCCACTTTGTCTAAGTGTTTTGGGAAATGATGCTAACTCTTTAGAAGATCTTAATGAATCAGTAAAGAAAATAATAGATAACATGTCTGCAGATCCAAATAGATTGTATGATGAGGTTGAAAATCTAAAAAGGGAACTACAGCTCTGTAGAAGAAACCAAAATTTATTATGTATGAAGTTTAAAGAAGTTCAAAGGATAGAAAATCAAAATGTAAAATTTGGTAACGGGGAATGCAAGATTATTGACATAGCAAAGTGGGTTAAAGAAAATGAATATAAATGTTCATGGATTCAAGATCAAATCTCATTGGAAGAAGATATGCCTTTAACTGAAAGTGAGTTTGATAGATTAATAGGTTTGTTAAAAGAAGTAAGCAGAGATTATAAAGAAAATTTCAGAGCTATAAATATAATGCTTCAAAAGTTACCTTCTAGTAATGAAATATGCAATTCTGTATATAGATTTAAAGAGCTAGAGGAAAATCAAGAAAACTATATAGAGGCGTTAGATGGGTGGCGCATTCCTGATAATAATAGATGTAATTATGATGAGCTACTAAACTTATTAGAGGAATGTAAGTTTAAGATGGAGGAGTTGGATAAGGATTCGTTTTTAAATATATTAGAAAAATATTATAGCAGCAAAATAATACGAGAATCACTTAATGATGTGGAGCGTAAGTGCAATGATTACATGCTAATGTTGGAAAAGATAAAAATAGAATTAAGAAATCACAAAGTAGAAATTCCAAATAATATTAAATTTAACAAGGATTTTGGTTATTTGTATGAGCGTTTAAGTTTAAGAGGAAGAATAGGGTGGCTGTTCAAATTTATTCACCGGGAATATACGTATATTACAAATGAGTGCAAGGTTGATGGGAATCCATTGGAAAATCTACAGCAAGCTTCAATTGTCAAGCTGTATTTACAAAAAAAGTCTATTTTTAAAGAGCTAAAAAATCTATGGAACAACATAATGAAAGAATATGGTGGTAATTTAATATTGTCTGAAGGAAAGGAATTGGGACTAATAGTTATTGAGGAATATGTGAAAAAATTAAACACCGTAGTTAATTGGGACAACAACTATAAGAGTCAAATAACATTAATGTTGGGTAAAATTTCAGTTCCAGAAGGTATAGATTGGTATAGGAAGGATACTTATGACTATTTAATAAAATCTATACTATGTATAAAAAAATTGGAGGAATACAACAATCTAAAGGCCTATATTGAGATTTTGAAAAAGGTGCTCTTCACCACAGATAAGGCCATAGAACTAAAGGAAGCTGTAGAAGAACTTGATATTAATAAAATAAAAATAGCTTTAAATAAAATAGAAAGCTTTAATAGAATAAAAAATAAGGCTTTAGAGCTAGACAAGCTTATAAATAAATTAAAAACAGTATGTCCGGCTACTGCAGAAAAAATAACTAATGAATGGGAAGGGTGTAAGTATAATTCTAGCGACTGGAAAAAGGCATGGAAATGGGCTAAGTGTAATAGTTTGTTAAAGTATATTTGTGATTTAAATCCTGATTTAATAGAGGGTTCAATGGAAGAAGAAAAAAGAAGGGAGAAAATACTTATAGAGAAAATTATATCTAAGAAAGCATGGTATAGCCAGATTATAAAAACGTCAGAAAGTGAGAAGAGAAGCCTTTTTTCTTGGATGCAAGCTGTAAAAAGGATAGGGGAAAGTAGTGGTAAAATGCTATCAGAATATAGAAAGATAGCTCAAAATGAAATGGAAAAGTGTAGAGAAGCTATTCCTGTTTGGATTATGCCATTAAATAGAGTTATTGAAAATGTAACAATATCGGAAAATTTATTTGATGTAGTTATTTTTGATGAGAGTAATCAAAGTGATATATTTTCAATATGTGCATTAATGAGGGCTAAGAAGGCTGTAATAGTAGGAGATGATAAACAAATAAGTTTTGATCCGGTAGATATAGACCAAGAGTTTATTCATAGTCTAATTAATAAGTATTTAAAAAATGTACCTCAACGAGAATGGTTTGATCTTCAAATAAGTCTTTATGATACTGCTCTTAGGGTGTTCCCGAATAGGTTGATTTTTAAAGAACACTTTAGATGTTTACCTGAGATAATCGGATTTGGTAATGAAAGATTTTATTGTAATGAAATTAAGCAATTAAGGTACCCTAATTCTTATGAAGATTTTTATCCGACAATAGTACCAGTAAGAGTAACTGGGGTATATACAGAAGAGCATAAGGGGATAAATATTCCTGAAGCTGAGTTTTTAGTAAATAAAATAGTAGATTGCTGCAAAGATAAAAGGTATTTAGGAATGACTATGGGAGTTATATCACTTTTAGGTGAGCAGCAAAGCCAGTTAATAAAAAGTATGATAAGAGAAAGATTAGCAGAAGAGGAACTAGTAAAGAGAAAAATTGTCTGTGGTGATGTTTACGCTTTTCAGGGGGACGAAAGGGATATAATGTTTTTATCTATGGTTGTTTCAAAAAATGTACAGTTTGCGCCAATTACCAGGGACTGTGATGTAAGAAGATTTAATGTAGCAACTAGCAGAGCAAGAAATCAGATGTGGGTATTTTATTCCATAGATACTAATGATATAAGTCCGGAATGCATAAGATATTCATTACTTAAATACTGTTTGAATTATAAAAAGAGAAATAGTAGGCATAAAAAAGTTGAACTTTCATTTATGACAAAATTCCAAAGAGATGTTTATGAATTAATAAAAAGTAAGGGATATTCCGTTGAGGCGGATATAAAGCTAGGACAATACAAAATAGACTTTGTAATAGATGGAATAAAAAACAGAGTTGCAGTAATATGTGACACAGATACTAATATTGATGAACATAATTGGAAAGAAGGTATAGAAAGAAAATTAGAACTAGAGCAGTTAGGATGGATATTTTGCAGGATAAGAGGAAGTGAATTTTATTATAATAAAGAAAAAGCTATGGAAAAGTTATGGGATAACCTTGGGGAGATCGGTGATGAGGTATATAAAAATGAAAAATCAATAATGAACAACCTTAAAGTAGTGTAAAGATGTTTAAAATAATACTAAATACATTTATAATTGTAATTAAGTGTTATTTTTAAGCAAGGGTGATTTTGATGGCAAAAATGATATATGAAGGTATTCCTATAGAATTTATATCACAAATATCTAAAAAAGAAGCAAATAGTAGAAAACCAATATACCAAATTCATAAGTGGTTTGGAAGAAAAACTGATGCTATATTTAGGAGCATACTTTTAGCATTAGAATTAGAAGGAGAAGAGTCTGTTAAATTTAAAGAAATATACTATAAAGAGAATAGTAAACTTTTACAAGGAAAAATAATATTAGATCCTTTTATGGGAGGAGGAGTGACTTTAATAAATACTCTTAGATTAGGCGGAAAGGCTGTAGGAATAGATGTTAATCCTGTAGCATGGTTTATCACAAAAAACGAATTACAACTTCCTGAGGTAAATACCAATAAAGATATTGAAGATGAAGAAGAAATAATAAATATATTAACCAGTGAGTTTGATAAACTAGAAAAAAATGTGGCAAAGGAAATAAAAGAAGCTTATACAACAAGTATATACGATTGTAATGAAAATATAAAAAGAAAAGTAGATATAATGTATGTACTATGGGTTAAGAAAGTTAGATGTCCAAAGTGCGGAAAAAATATTAAATTATTTTCTTCCTATCAAATTACAAAATTAAAGAAGGAGGGATTTGAAAATTATAATATATGTCCAAAATGCGGAGATATTGTAAAAGGCAATGAAAGAAATTTATCTTGTAATAAGTGTCATACTAGCTTTGATAGAGATGAGGGCATTTATAAAGGGAGAAATGTCCTATGCACTAACTGCAATGAAAAGATAAATTTAATAAAACAGGTAATGAAGAGGAAGAACAATCCTCTTTCAGTGGAGATGTATGCAATTCAATATTATGATAGCAAAACCGGAAAGAAAGGATTTAAGGTTCCTGATAAGGAAGATTTAGATAAGTATAATGATATTAAGAAAAGAATAAAAAGCTTAAGTGGATCAATGAGCATGTTCATTCCAAAAACTAAGATACCGGGGGGGTATAATACAAAACAAATACAGAATCATAACTATAAATATTGGAGACAAATGTTCAATGATAGACAACTTTATTACTTATCTAGATTATTAGAAGAAATAAGTAAAATATCGAATGAAAAAATAAAAGAATTATTTTTATGTATATTTTCTAATACAGTTAATGCCAACAACATGTTTTGTATTTATAATTCACAGTGTGCAAAGATAGAACCATTATTTGGAGATCATCATATGGCTCCTGTAATAAATCCCGTGGAAAATAATATATGGGGAACAAAATGGGGAAGAGGTAGCTTTACTAAATATTTTAGAGGCTTTATACAAAGTAAAAGATTTAATCTGAGCCCTTATGAGAGAGTAACTTTTAATGGAAAGAATAAAAACATCATTTTAAAGGATGAAAAATTTTATTCGGAATTTGCTGAAAATTTTGAAGAAATGGTCAATAGTGATAAAAATACAATTTTGAAATGTGATACAGCAGAGAACTTATCATTTTTGCCATCAAAATCAGTAGATGCAGTAGTTACTGATCCACCTTATTATTATGCTATAAACTATGGAGAGATAAGTGAGTTCTTTTATGTGTGGACGAAAGAAATTCTTAGAGACAAGTATTCATATTTTCAATCTGAACATATCTTATGTGACGACGAGGTAACTGTCAATGACATTAAAGGTATAAGTAAGGAGGAGTTTGTAAATAAATTATCTACATGCTTTAAGGAAATTGGAAGAGTATTAAAGGATGACTCACCATTAATACTTACTTATAACAATAGTTCAGCAGAAGGTTGGTTTGTTCTTGCTGAATCTTTAATTAATGCAGGATTTTATGTTGAAAAAACATATCCTATCCATACAGAGTTGAGAGCAGGACTTATAGATAATAGAAGAGAAAAAATGAATTACGATCTTGTTATAGTTGCAAGGCTAAAAAGTAATTTTGCTAGCACTGAAATAGATATAGATGAGTTTCTTAGAAAGGTAGACCTTGAATTTGGAAAGACTTATTGTGAGTTAAATGATAAAAATTTATCTAATTTAGATATACTTCTAATTAAAGTTGGAAAGGTTCTTGAGGTTTATTCTCATCATTGTAATGGTATACATGAAGGTAGAAGAAAAGATATTGTGAAAGAATTATTGAAATGTATTTATAATAAAGATTATAATTGTAATGTGAATAATATAAAATTTTTTTAGATAAAAAATGCTAAAGTAGGTGAAACAAATGGATATACCTGAACTTACATATAAAGTTAAGGATATTATGACTACTGATTTTATAAAAGTTTATGAAAATGACAATATAGAAGATGTATTTAACAAGATGATAGAATCTTACAGAGATGAAGTTTTAATCATGGATGCAAATGACAAAATAAGAGGAATATTTACTAGAAGCGATGTAACTAAAATTAGAAATAAGGGCATATCCTTTAAATCATTTATAGGGCAATTTTTAAATAGAAATATAATTACAATAAGTTCTGATGCATCTGCACGAGAAGCAAGAGATAT
Organism: Clostridium magnum DSM 2767; assembly: GCF_001623875.1. GTDB lineage: Bacteria > Bacillota > Clostridia > Clostridiales > Clostridiaceae > Clostridium_AM > Clostridium_AM magnum. The sequence goes on from NZ_LWAE01000006.1 coordinate 99,085, forward strand.
TATGATTAGCAAAAATATAGGAAGGATTCCAGTTGTACAACAAGATAAAGTTATAGGTATAGTGACCGGTAACAATATAAGGGATACATTTTATGTAAAAATAGATGAACTTTTTAATCTTTATAATAATGTTTTTGATAATTTGCATGAGGCGGTTTGTATATGTGATAAAGAAGGAATAGTTAGGTACTGGAATAAAAGAGCTGAAAGTTTATATAATGTAAAAAGGGAAGCAATAGTTGACCAGTATATAGGAAAATTTTTTCCTAATGCTGCAAACTTGCAGGTCTTAAAAAATAAAAAAAGAATTAATAATGTTTGTCATGAACCAGTAAAAGGAAAACTTGTCGCATTAAGTGCTGTACCCTTATATAATTCTAGAGGTGAGTTAACTGCAGTAGTTTCAACTGATAGGGATATTACAGAAGCGGTAAATTTAACAAATCAATTGGAGTATGAAAAGAAAAAGGTTGAATTCTTAGAGCGTGCTTATAAAAACGAGATTGCAGCCAACTATAGTTTTTCTTCGATAATAGGGAAAAATAAGAAAATAATTGAAGCAATTTCTGTTGTGCAAAAAGTAGCACCTACTTCTGCAAGTGTTCTTATTACCGGAAAGAGTGGTACTGGTAAGGAAGTTTTTGCGAAAGCTATACATGAGGCTAGTGGAAGAAGCGGAAACTTTGTAGCAATTAATTGCAGTGCTATACCAGAAAACCTATTTGAAAGTGAATTATTCGGATATGTAGAAGGTGCTTTTACCGGGGCTGTAAAGAAAGGGAAAATCGGTAAGTTTGAATTTGCTAGTGGGGGAACATTATTTCTAGATGAAATAGGAGACATGCCATTAGAGATGCAAGTTAAAATTTTAAGAGTACTTCAAGATAGAATTATATATAGATTAGGTAGTGAAAAAGCTATAACTACAGATACTAGGATAGTTGCTGCTACTAATAAGGATCTTAAAAAGCTTATACAGGAGAATAAGTTTAGAGAGGATTTATTCTATAGGTTAGCAGTAGTTCAGATTGAACTTCCACCCCTTAAGGAGAGAAAAGAAGATATTAAGGATCTATCTAATTTGTTTTTCGAGCAGGTATCAAAACAAGAAGGAATAAAAATAAGTTCTATTGATCAAAGCGTATATAAAATACTAACAAATTATAAGTGGGATGGTAATATAAGAGAACTTAAGAATGTTATACAAAGGATGGTTGTCTTATCTAATGACGGGAAGATAACCATAGATGCTATTCCTGAATATATTTTAGAAGGCATACAATTAGATGAAAATGAAAAGATTGATGAATTTGATTTAGAAAAAGTGGTAGAGGATATAGAAAGAAGGACTATTAAAGAAGTAATGAATATGGTTAACGGAAACAAACAACAAGCAGCAAAGATATTAAATATTAAAAGAACTACGTTATATTATAAGCTAAGTAAATATGAGATATAGTTATAATGCACTAACAACTGCAGATAATATTTATTGCAGTTGTTTTTTTATGTAAAAAGTTGTTAGCTAGTGCGATATTATGTTAAAATACACTAATTACATATTTATTTTAAAACCTAACAAAGTATTATATAATGAAATTGAAAAATTTTGACTGGAGGTGTCGTTATGGCAGAGAAAAGACTAACTGAGTTATCAAGAACTTCTGGATGAGCGGCTAAAATAGGGCCGGAGACCCTTTCGAAAATATTAGGTAAGTTACCTAAAATGGAGGATAAAAACTTAATAGTTGGAATAGAGACCTCTGATGATGCAGCTGTTTATAAATTAAATGATGAAACAGCAATTATACAAACTTTAGACTTTTTTACACCTGTAGTAGATGATCCTTACACTTTTGGTCAGATTGCAGCAGCTAACTCCTTGAGTGATGTATATGCCATGGGGGGAAAGCCTACAGTAGCTTTAAATATAGTGTGTTTCCCGTCATGTTTGTCTATAGAAGTGCTTGGAGAAATACTAAAGGGTGGAGCTGATAAAGTAATTGAAGCTGGAGCCGTAGTTATAGGTGGACACACCGTTGATGATAATGAGCCTAAGTATGGTTTATCTGTCATGGGGGTTGTGCATCCAGATAAGGTTCTTAAGAATTTTGGCGCTAGGGTTGGAGATGTTGTTATAATAACTAAACCCTTAGGGACAGGAATAATAAATGCTGCTATAAAAGGGGAAATTGCTTCAAAAGAGGCTTATAATGAAGCTGTTAAAGTAATGTCTACTTTAAATAAATATGCTGGTGAAATTATAGTGAATTATGAAGTTACTGCATGTACTGATATAACAGGTTTCGGACTTATGGGGCATGCATATGAAATGGCAGCTGCGTCTCATGTTACTTTAAAGTTATTTAAAGATAAAATACCTTATATACATAGTGCTAAAGAATATGCACAAATGGGACTTGTACCTGCAGGGTCTTACAATAATAGAAACTACATAGAAGGGAAGTATGGGTTTACTGACACACCAGAGTGGATGAAGGATATTTTATTTGATCCGCAGACCTCTGGAGGGCTTATGGTTACATGTTCTAAAGAAGAAAGTGAAAAAATTATATTGGAACTTTCTAAATTAGAACTACCTTCAGCAGTGATTGGTGAAGCAATACAGCAATATGGAGAAAAGTACATAATAGTGGAATAATTAGCAAGAACAATATATTAAATATTGATAGATAGCGAAAATAGTAATAATTTTTAATACAAAAGAGGTGTAATTGAGCATGGAAAAAAAGAAATTACTAAGAAAGCTTCCCAAGATAGATGAGCTTTTAAAAGAAGAAGAAATAAAAAGTGAACTGGAAAATACTGCGAGGGCCTTAGTAATAGATGCCTTAAGGACCTCTATAGATAACTATAGAGTACTTATACTAAATGACAGTATAGAGAATTTTAAAAAGGAAGATATCCTAAAAGACTTCAAGAACATAATAGAAGAAAACAAAGGTTCTAACTTTAAAAAGGTTATAAATGCAGCAGGTGTAGTTATACATACTAACTTAGGAAGATCACTGTTAGCTAAAAAGGCTTTAGAGAATGTTATAAATGTTTCTGATAACTATAACAATCTTGAATACGATTTAAAGAAGGGCCAAAGAGGTTCAAGGTATAGCCATGTAGAGGAGCTTATCAGAAAAGTAACTGGTGCTGAAGCAGCGGTAGTTGTAAATAATAATGCTGCAGCAGTTATGTTAGTTCTAAACACACTGTGTAAGGATAAAGAAGCTGTAGTATCTCGAGGTCAACTAGTTGAAATAGGAGGATCTTTTAGGGTACCAGACGTTATGACCTTTAGTGGAGCTAAACTTGTAGAAGTAGGGACAACTAATAGAACCCATCTTTATGATTATGAGAACAACATAAATGAATTCACTGGCGTTTTGTTAAAAGTACATACCTCTAATTTTAAGATTCTTGGATTTACGGAAGATGTATCTTTAGAGGAGTTAGTGGAACTTGGAGCTAAGAGTAATATACCAGTAGTCGAGGATATAGGAAGTGGAACTTTGGTGGATTTCTCAAAGTATGGGTTTACCTATGAACCTACAGTACAGGAAAGCATTAAAAAAGGTGTAGATGTAGTAACCTTCAGCGGAGATAAAATGCTTGGAGGACCTCAGGCTGGTATAATTGCGGGAAAAAAGGAATATATAAATAAGATGAAAAAAAACCAACTTACAAGAGCTTTAAGAATAGATAAAATGACACTTGCAGCTTTAGAAGGTACCCTTAAATATTATCTAGATGAAAAAGAAGCAGTGGAAAACATCCCTACTCTTTATGCAATATTAAGTGATAAAAGTGAACATAAGAAGAGAGCTCAAAGGCTGAAGAGAAAGCTTCAAAGCAAAGTTAAGGGATTTCAATTTATTATTGCAGAAGACTATTCTATGGTTGGTGGAGGCTCAATGCCTGTAGAAAAGATTGAAACATATGTGATAAGGGTTAAGAATGATAAATTCTCACCGAAGGAGTTAGAGAAGGAACTTAGAGAAAATAAAATTCCTATAATTATAAGAGTAGCTAATGATGAAGTTATTATGGATTTGAGAACTATGTTTGATAAAGATTTTGACGATGTAGTTGATGCTTTTATAATATTAAGTGAGAGATAAGCATTATCTGAACATATCAAGATATAAAGGGAATAGGTGATAACAATGAAGCATATTGTAATTGGAACTGCGGGGCATATAGATCATGGAAAAACTACACTTGTAAAAGCTTTAACTGGTAGAGAAACAGATACCTTAAAAGAGGAAAAGGATAGAGGAATATCTATAAATCTTGGTTTCACATTTTTCGACCTTCCATCAGGTAGAAGAGCAGGAATCATAGATGTACCAGGGCATGAAAAGTTCATAAAAAATATGCTAGCTGGTGTAAGTGGCGTAGATATAGTCCTTCTAGTAATTGCTGCAGATGAAGGAATAATGCCTCAAACAAGAGAGCATTTTGAAATACTTCAACTACTCAATGTAAAAAAAGGGATAATTGTCCTTACAAAAGCCGATTTAGTGGATGAAGATTGGATGGATATGATAAAAGATGATATCCGAAAGGAATTTAAAGATACTTTTTTAAGAGATGCTCCCATCCATGCTGTTTCATCTAGGACTAAAGAAGGTTTAGATGAACTAGTAAATGAGATAGATAAGTTTACAGAGGAGGTAGAGGCTAAGGATACTCAAGGACACTTTAGGCTTCCAGTGGACAGAGTTTTTTCTGTTAGTGGTTTTGGAACTGTGGTAACAGGAACAGTAATAAGTGGATCAGTTAGTGAAGGAGAAACAGTAGCTATTTACCCTTCAAAAGTTACAGCCAAGGTAAGAGGCATACAGGTACATGACCAATCGGTAAAAGCCGCAGAAGCTGGTCAGAGGTGTGCTATTAATATATCTAATATAAAAACTAGCGATGTAAAAAGAGGAGATGTAATTTCTGTTGAAAACTTAATGGAACCCTCATTAATGGTTGATTGTAAGCTTTATTATTTAAAAAGCGCAGCTAGACCTTTAGAGAATAGACAGAGGGTGAGACTTTATCATGGAACCAGTGAAATAATATGTAGAGTAGCAATACTGGACAAAGATGAGGTTAAGCAAGGGGAAGAAGCATATGTTCAATTAAGATTAGAGAAGCCTCTAACAGCACAAAGAAACGATAGATTTGTAGTAAGAAGTTATTCTCCAATGTACACTATCGGTGGAGGAACAATAATAGAGCCGCTTAGCCAAAAGGCTAAAAGATTTAATGAAGAATATATAGAAGAATTAAGAGTAAAAGAAAGTGGAAAGACTGAAAATATAATAGAGAATGCTGTTAAAAATTTAAGTGATACTTATCCTAAAGTTTTAGATATTCTTAAGTCTTTAGGGAAGAATGAAGAAGATATTGCAGATAAACTTGCCACTTTAGTTCAGGGAGGTAGAATAATACAATTAGATAGTGGTGATAAAGCAGCATATTTACATAAGGATTTTCTAGATGAAAAGATTGATCAAATGGTAAATATATTAGAGAATTTTCATGGGCATAACCCTTTGAAGTGGGGGATGTCTATAGCAGAGATAAGGAATAAGGTTTTTGGTAGAAATATAAAGCAAAAAATATATGATGAGTTATTAAAATATTTTGTAGATGATAAAAAAATAGATATACATGGACATTTTATATCATTATCAGGCTTTACTATAAAGTATACTGAAGAACAGAAGGATATAAGAAAAAGTATTATCGGATCCTTTAAGAATGCCAAGTTTACACCTCCCAGATATGTTGAATTAGAAGCTTCTTGTCATGACAAAAAAAGCTTTAAAATGGTCTTTGATTCTATTGTAGATGAGGACGTTTTAGTTAAAGTATCTGAAGATTGCTATTTTTTATCAGAGGATTATGAGAACGCTAAAAGTTTGGTAGTAAGTTTTATAAAACAAAATGGAAGTATGACGCTGGCACAATTTAGAGATGAATTAAATACAAGTAGAAAATATGCAATGGCATTAATGGAAAATTTCGATGGCATAAAGTTAACTAAGAGGTCAGAAGATAAAAGAATTCTTTATTAAAGATTAAAAATTAGAAAATATATTTTTGCAACTCGTAATATGGAAAAATAATAAATATTATAAGTAATATTGTTTAAAAATGTTGACTATGTTATGTACCATAGATTATAATACAGTATGTAATTAAGATTTGGGAGTAGATAGGTGCTGGTGTGCCTGCCGGTCTTCAAAACCGTTCTGCCGTGCTAAGACCACGACGGGTGGGTTCGATTCCCACATATTCCCGCCAAAATGATTGAAAAATATTGGTATATGGAGAACTTACATGAATTTAATAGCTCATGTAAGTTCTATTTTTTTCAAAATTGTTATGTAAAACTATAATGTGGGATTCGCTGATAAATTTATAATTAATTCAATTTTCTCATTTTTTTCAAAAACATATCTATTCTAATATATCTAACTATATTTTCAGTAATACTGTCAGTTTTTTGACTATATCTATAATAGAATGCCTTGTAAAATCAATGAATACAATTACAATGATAACAGTGTGTCATATTTTTGACGGTAGATGTCAAAAAAAACTACACATTTATATGGTAATACTCTCTCATATAACAAAATGTTATACACTAGAGACCAGTCTATTCGTATATCTTATAGTGGTTTAATAAATAATATATGTGTTGGCACAGAATTTGCTTATTAAAATATGTGTAGATAGGAATAGGAGGGGTGGTATGGAAATGTTATATAGGTTTCCTCTTAAAATGCATGTAGGCGCACCTAATGTTTCTTTAGTTAAAGAGGGACAAGAAGTTAAAAGAGGAGAATGTATTGCTGAACCAAATGGTCTAGGAGCAAGAATTCATACTAGTGTGTCAGGGAAGGTTTCTAAAGTTACAGATTCAGAAATCATTATTAAAGCAAATGATATTCAAACAGAAGAATATGTAAAAATTAAAGAATGTGATAGTATAGTTGATACTGTATATGAAGCTGGTGTAGTTGGCGCAGGTGGGGCTGGATTTCCAACTCATATAAAACTTAAAGCAGAAATTTCAGATGGATATATAATTGCAAACTGTGTTGAATGTGAACCAGTCCTACGCCACAACATAGAATTTCTGGAAAAAAGTCCTGAGCTTGTTGTAAAAGGTATGAGATACGCAATGCAAGCAACAGGAGCAAAAAAAGCTTATATAGGTATTAAAGCTAAAAATGATAAAGCAATAGAGGCTATTGAAAAATGCATAAAAGGATCAGAGGATATTGAAGTTAAGAAACTTAAAGATATCTATCCCATGGGAGAAGAAAGAGCTCTTATCCATGCTATATTCGATAAGTGGCTTACGCCAACTCAATTACCAATAGAAGCTAAATGCGTTGTGCTAAATGGAGAAACTCTTGCCAACATAACCAGAGCAGTAGAAGATAGAAAGCCAGTTATAGACAAAGATATAACTATAGTAGGGAAACTTAAGAGTGGAAAAGAGGCAAACGTATTTTTCCAAGTTCCAGTAGGAACGAGTGTAAAAATTCTTATAGAAAAATGTGGTGGTATAGACGGAGAATATGGTGAAATTGTAATAGGCGGGCCATATACAGGAAAGTCAGCAGATTTAGAAGAGGCCATAGTTACTAAAACCTCTGGTGGAACAATTGTAACTATACCATTACCAGAATATAAGCAACCAATAGGACTTCTTGTTTGTGCTTGTGGAGCTGATGAAAATAGACTTAGGGATATAGCAGCAAAAATGAAATCAGAAGTAGTTGGCGTTACAACATGCAAAAATGTAGAAGTAATAAAAGGCGCAAATAAGTGTAAAACACCAGGAGACTGTCCAGGTCAAGCAGCAGGTATTATGTATTTAAAGAAACAAGGAGCAAAAAGAGTATTAATATCTAATTGCAGTGACTGCTCCAATACAGTAATGTGTTGTGCGCCAAATCTTGGACTACCAGTATATCATCACACAGATCATGTGTTTAGAACAGTTGACCATACATTAACTAGAAGATTAGAAGATTAAAGGAGGATAATAATATGTCAATGAGTGCTGAACATGCACAGGAACTTAAAAATGAAGTTGCTGTTGTATGCTGTAGAACAGAAGAAGGAACAATAATATCAGCAGATAATTTAGAAGATCCAGGTATATTCCCAGATATGGTGGACTCAGGTCTTTTAACTATTCCAGCAAACAGCGTAAAAATAGGTGAGGCAATAGGTGCAAAATTACTTAAAACAGTTGATTCACTTACACCTCTAACTCCAGAAATTCTAGAAGGAATTAAGCCAATGGCTGCTGGAGAAAAAGTAGAAGTTAAGGAAGAACTAATAGATGGAAGCACGAAAGCAGTGTTGAAGTATAATAAAAAATCAGGTGAAACTATTAGTGTTTCAGATTTAGAAAACCCAATTCATTTTGCAAAACTTGAAGATTCTCTATTAATAAAATTGGATGAAAAAGTTTTAACAAGAGAAGAAGTAATTGGATCTGTATTAAGAGTAGATGCACCAGCATTAACTCCTGTAACACCTGATATGTTAGAAGGATACGAGGAGGAAACAACAATGACAGAGGCACCAAAAGCAATAACAAGTGTAACTGGCGGAGTTCTTAGAATTAAGATTGCAGAAGGTAAAGGTATTGATATAGAAGTACCTCTAAACACTGGGGCAATTCAAACAACAGCATCAGTTACACCACAAGTACCAGTAGCAGTAAAATCAGAAAAGGCTACTAAGGTTGAAACTGCAGTAGAAGCTCCAACAGTTAAAGCTGAAGAAAAGGTTATAAGAAGTCTTACAAGAAAACACTTTAAAATTGAAGCGGTAAAGTTTGGACCAGAAACAAAAATCGAAGGAACAACCCTATATATAAGAGAAAATGTTTGTGAAGATGCTTTAAAAATTAGCGACTTAGTTAAAGAAATAAAGGTTGATATAATAACTCCAGACAAATACAACACTTATAGTGAAACAATAATGGATGTTCAACCAATAGCTACTAAAGAAGGAGATCATAAACTAGGCTCAGGAGTAACTAGAGTAATTGATGGCGTTATAATAATGGTTACTGGAACAGATGAAGACGGAGTTCAAATAGGAGAATTTGGTTCCTCAGAAGGTATACTTGAAGAAAACATTCAATTTGGTAGACCAGGAGCACCTGACAAGGGAGAAATCTTTATAAAGACTCAGGTAACAATAGCTGCGGGAACTAACATGGAAAGACCAGGTCCTTTAGCTGCTCATACAGCTACAGATGTTATAACTCAAGAAATCAGAGATGCTTTAAAGAAGGCTGATGAATCTCTTGTATCAAGTACAGAAGTATTTGAACAAAAGAGAAGACCAGGAAAGAAAAAAGTTGTTATTGTTAAAGAAATAATGGGTCAAGGTGCTATGCATGATAACCTAATACTACCTGTTGAGCCAGTGGGAATACTTGGTGCAAAACCAAATGTTGACTTAGGAAATGTTCCTGTAATGCTATCACCACTTGAAGTTGCTGATGGGGGAATTCATGCTCTAACTTGTATAGGACCTGCATCAAAGGAATGTTCAAGACATTACTGGAGAGAACCACTTGTTCATCAGGCTTTAAATGATCCAGAATTAGACCTTTGTGGAGTGCTTTTTGTAGGAAGTCCACAAATCAACAGTGAAAAATTCTATGTATCAGAAAGAATGGGTATGATAGTAGAAGCTTTAGATGTTGATGGTGCATTTGTTACAACAGAAGGTTTCGGAAATAACCACATTGATTTCGCAAGCCATATTGAGCAAATCGGTATGAGAGGAATTCCATGTGTAGGATTCTCATTCTGTGCAGTACAGGGAGCATTAGTTGTTGGTAACAAGTATATGAAATATATGGTTGATAACAACAAGTCAGAAGCTGGAATTGAAAATGAAGTTCTATCATGTAATACATTATGTGAAGAGGACGCAATAAGAGGTATAGCAATGCTTAAAGCAGCTATGGCTGGAGAAGATGTTAAAGCATCAGAGAGAAAGTGGAATGCAAATGTAAAAGAAAATAATCTAGAATCAGTTGAGAAAGCTACTGGAGTATCAATAGAAAGAGTAGAAAATGAAACTGCTGTTCCAATAAGTCAAAAGAGACTTGAAAAATACTCAACAAAGTAGGCGATGAAATATGGATTTAAAATATGGTGATAAGATTATTGAAATGCAGGGCATAATTGTTGAAGTTCACGATGGATGTGTTGCTGTAGATCTTAAAGGAAGACTGGGATATCTAAAAGTACCTATGAGAATGCTTATAACAGACTATCCTTTAAAAGTAGGTCAGGAAGTTGGTTTTAAGATGAGCTTTGTAGAGGTTTTATCAGAAGAAGCCAATGAAAAATATGTTAGTAATATTGATATAAGAAACAGAAAGGAAGGAAAAGTATAATGGATTTAACAGTTGTTAAGGGATTACAATCAGAGATATTTGTTCCTATAACTCCACCACCAGTATGGACTCCTGTAACAAAAGAAATAAAGGATATGAAAGTAGCTTTAGCTACTGCGGCAGGAGTGCACTTGAAGTCAGATAAAAGATTTAATTTAGCTGGAGACTTTACATTCAGAACAGTGCCCGGAGACGCTCCATCAAGCGAACTTATGGTATCTCATGGGGGATATGATAATGGAGATGTTAACAAAGATATAAACTGTATGTTTCCAATAGACCGATTAAAGGAGCTTGCAGCAGCAGGATATATAAAAGAAGTTGCAGAAACTCATATAGGATTTATGGGTGGCGGCGGAAACCAAGAAAAGTTCAAAAATGAAACTGGTCCAGCTATTGCTAAGATATTAAAAGATGAAGGTGTAGATGCAGTTTTAATGACTGCTGGATGAGGAACTTGCCACCGCTCTGCAGTTTTGGTGCAGAGAGCAATCGAAGAAGCAGGTATACCTACTATAGTTATAGCAGCGTTACCTCCAGTAGTTAAACAAGCTGGTACTCCAAGAGCAGTTGCTCCAAGAGTTCCAATGGGTGCTAATGCAGGTGCACCACATGATGTTGAAATGCAAACAGCAATAGTAAAAGACAGTTTAGATGAACTTATAAAAATTACTACTGCAGGAACAATAGTTCCATTACCATATGAATATATAGCAAAAGTTTAATTCATAATAGCTACAAGTTTTTAGTAATACTTGTAGCTATTATATAAAGCAAGAATCCAATAGTTAACAGTGACTTATTTCCCTATTAATAGAAAAATGATATTGGTGGCAGTTGGCTATAGGATAAAAAATGGTAAGTGTGGTGTTCTGATATGGAAAGTGAGGCCATAATAAGAAGGCTTGTTATAAAAGTATTTCATATAGAGAAAGTAGAGTTTGCTGATAAGACTTATATAGAAAATGGGGTACTATATATAGAAAAAGATGTGGAAAATACTATAGAGATAGATAAGAAGCTTATAAAAGACATTAAAATAAGCATTATTTCGCCTAACAAGCATGACATATTTGTAAATTCTATAATGGATTTTTCTCCTATAGCAACTAAGGTTTTAGGGAAAATGGGAGAAGGGATAACTCATGTTCTTACTGGAGTAAACGTTATGCTCACTGGAGCCGACGAAGATGGAGTTCAGGTAGCAGAGTTTGGATCGTCAGAAGGGATACTAAAGGAACAGGTTATATTTAATAGAGCTGGGACTCCTTCAATAAATGATACAATAGTCCATGTTGATGTTAAATTATTATCAGGTAAAGGGACAAGCAGACCTGGTCCAATGGCAGCACACGATGCTTGTGACAAAATAATTCAGCAGATAAGAAATTATTTAAAGAAGATTAATGGAAGACTGTGTAATGAAAAACATGAGTTCTTAGATAAAATTAAAGAAGGAAAGAAAAAAGTAGTTATAGTAAAACAAGTTGCAGGACAAGGAGCTATGTATGATACGGGACTACTTGCTCATGAGCCTGGAGGGTTTCTTGGATGTAGATCCATTATTGATATAGGAAATGTCCCTATGATATTAAGTCCTAATGAATATAGAGATGGTGCATTAAGGGCTATGAATTAGAGGTGATTAGTGTGGGAATTGGACCTTCTACAAAAGAAACAACACTGCATCATTTTAGGGATCCTCTTTTAAATGTAGTATCTAATGATGGAGATGTAGATCTCTTAGGAGTTATAGTCGCAGGAACCCCACAAGAAAATCAGGATAAGGTTTTTGTTGCTCAAAGAGTAGCTGCATGGGTAGAAGCAATGAGAGCAGATGGAGCAATAGTTTCAATTGATGGTTGGGGAAATAGTAATATTGATTTTGCCACTGCTATTGAGGAAATTGGAAAAAGAGGAATTCCTGTTGTTGGGATGAGCTTTGTAGGTACGCAGGCACAATTTGTAGTTACTAATGAATACATGGATACCATAGTAGATTTTAATAAATCTAAAGAAGGAATTGAGACAGAAGTTGTAGGAGAGAACAATGTAGTAGAACTTGATGCAAAAAAGGCTCTAGCTTTTCTAAAATTAAAAATGAGAAATAAGGAGGCAAAGTAATGAAGGTTGTAAAAACAATATTTGCAGTGGATTCACATACAATGGGAGAACCAACAAGAATAGTAGTAGGAGGAGTGCCGAATATTCCAGGAAAAACAATGCCTGAGAAAAAGGCATATCTTGAAGAAAACCTTGATTATGTAAGAACAGCAATAATGCTTGAGCCAAGAGGTCATAATGACATGTTTGGGTCAATAATAACTCAACCAACTAAAGAAGATGCGGACTTAGGAATAATATTTATGGATGGTGGCGGATATTTAAATATGTGTGGCCATGGGTCTATAGGAGCAGCAACAGCGGCAGTAGAGACAGGAATGGTACAAGTAGTAGAACCGATAACAAGTATTACTTTAGAAGCTCCAGCAGGATTAGTTAAGGCTGAAGTAAAGGTTCAGAATGGGAAAGCGAAAGAAGTTTCAATAATTAACGTACCATCATTTTTATATAAGCGAGATGTTGAAGTAGATGTTCCAGGTATTGGTGTAGTAGCAATAGATATATCTTTTGGTGGAAGTTTCTTTGCAATAGTTAAAGCAGAAAAATTAGGAGTAGAGATATCGTCAGAAAATGCACAAAAACTGATAAAAGTAGGAATGGATGTATTAAAGGCTGTAAATGAACAAATAGAAATCCAACATCCGACACTTCCTCATATAAAGACTGTTGATTTATGCGAAATTTATGGACCAGCTAAGAGTGAAGACGCAACAATGCAAAATGCAGTAGTATTTGGTCAAGGTCAGTTGGATAGATCACCATGTGGAACTGGAACAAGTGCAAAGCTTGCTACACTTTATGCAAAAGGCCAATTAAAAATGAATGAAGATTTCATATATGAAAGTATACTACAAACAAAATTTAAAGGAAAAGTAATTGGAGAAACTAAGGTTGGAGAATTTGATGCTATAATACCACAAATAACAGGAGCTGCATATATAACAGGTCACAACCAGTTCTTTATAGATCCTGAAGATCCTGTTAAGTATGGTTTTGTATTAAAATAGTGTGAATTAACAATTCACTATAAAAGGTCAGTAAACTATAGAAAGCTAATACAGCATATTATTAACAAAAAAACAGTACTGTGCATAAAATTGTAAAAAAATAAGGGAGGCTATGTAATGGTAAAAATAGTATTCGCATTACTCTTGCTTTTAGTGGCTTACTTCGCGTTTCTATTCTTCGTGGATTATGTAAAAGCAGCTAAAGAAGGTAGACTAGAAAAAACTAGTTTTTTATCACTAGGTTTGGTAGGCTTTGTTACAAACTTTTTTGATACGCTAGGTATAGGAAGCTTTGCACCAACAACTGCACTATTAAAAAATTTTAAACTTTCAGAGGATAGAACAATACCAGGAACACTTAATGCTTCATGTACAATACCAGTAGCAATTGAAGCACTTATTTTTATAACAGTTATCAAGGTTGAGCCAGTAACATTATTCGCCATGCTTGCAGCAGCAACAATAGGGGCTATAGTAGGAGCTGGAGTTGTTGCAAAACTTGATGAGAAGAAGATACAAGTTGCAATGGGAACAGCATTAGTTGTAGTTGCACTTATAATGTTAGCACAACAATTAAAATTAATGCCACAAGGTGGGGAAGCAATTGGACTTACAGGTGCCAAGCTTATAATAGCAGTAGTTGCGAACTTTATCTTAGGTGCACTCATGACACTAGGAATAGGACTTTATGCTCCATGTATGGCACTTGTATTTGCACTTGGACTTAGCCCTAAAATAGCATTCCCGATAATGATGGGATCATGTGCATTCTTGATGCCAGCTGCAGCAGCTAAATTTGTTAAAGAAGGCGCATATGATAGAAAAGCTTCTATGGCAATAACCATATTTGGTACTATAGGTGTTTTTATAGCAGCATATATAGTTAAAGAATTACCACTTAATATTTTGAAATGGTTAGTAATAGTAGTTATAATTTACACGTCCGTTATGATGTTTAAATCAGCTGCTAAAGGAAAAAAGGTTGCACAGCAAAGTTAAAATATTAACAAAAATTTAAAAACATCACTTGTAAAAGAGACCATTGAAAAACTAATAATGTGAACCGTTATCACGAAAGTGATGACGGTTTTATTTGTGTAACAAAGTAAGGCACTTGCTAAGCAAGTGATGGTAATTTTACAGGTAGGAAAATAGAAAAAAGCTTTTTTATATTTATTATAATATGATATTATAAAGTTTATGAAATTCCACAACAATTAAGTCTTATTTTAACAAAGCAATTTGGTAATATGTCAAGAACAAAATGAAAAGAAAATCAAATGATTTCTTTAAAAATGGGTAACCTTAATAAACATACAGTCCAATGAGAAAGTATGTTCGTATAATTTATATAGATTAATCTACTCTATTTGAAGAGTAGAGCTGATTTTTAGCCAGCAATCCAAAAATCATACGAATAAGTTTACGAGATGTTAGCGCGAGTGCTCGTTTGTGCTGATGTGTAGTTACTTCAGCAAATTTCTTCTGATAGAACTCTTGATATTCAGGAATATGGCAAACAACACTTCCTGCAGCTTCTATGAGATAATAGCGTAAATAACGGTTACCAGCTTTGTTCATAGGTGTATTTTCAGCTTTAAAACCTCCAGATTGATTTTCTTTCCACACGATGCCAGCGTATTTAGCAATAGCATCATTACTAGGAAATGCATGCACACTTCCTAATTCAGCAAGAATGCCACTGGAGTAAACAGGGCCAAAACCAGGAATAGACATTAATATTTTGTATTCCACAGGATTCATTCCCATAACAGCTTTTTCAATGGCTTTGTTAATACCTTTAAGTTCTTTATCAAAAGCCTGAATACAGTTGAAAGAACAAGCAATAGAGGTTGTTAATGGCTCATACAAACATTTATCAAGACGGTATGAATTACGTGCAGCTTGCTGCAAAATTTCAGCAGTCATCTGAGGATTAGAAATCCTTTTCCGACTTTTTCTATTGACGAAGTCAACAAGTTCTTCAATTGATGTATTTGCAATATCTTCGGAAGATAGAAATTCAGTAAGTATTGAAGATGCGGTAGCACCGTATTTATTAGAAAAAGGATGATCTTCTCCCTGTAATAATGCAAATTCGCTGAACTTAAGAAATACATTGGATAACATGTAAGTTTTTTCTCTAGTTAAGCATTCAACAATATGAAGTCTGTGCCTTGTAAGTCTTTGCAGAGCAAGATATTGAGAACCACGCCAAGGTTCAATATGAATTCTGCCAACTCTTGCAAAGTCAGCAATAACAAAAGAGTCAATGCCATCATTTTTATCAAGAGAATTAAAGGATTCTTTGTAGTTAGCAACTTCCTTAGGATTCAAGCAGTAAACATAAGGTTTGTAAGTCATAAGTTTTTCACTAGCAGATAAAAAATTGGCTATATGTACTCCATAAAAGGAAGTAGATTCTAAGCCGATTATAACAGCTTTAAAAGTATTGTTTTCTAAAACCTTAACAAGCATGGATTCAAGTTGCTCTGCACCAAATTGCGTATTAGGAACAGGTTTCATCTTAATCAAGAATTCCTGTTCAAAATTAATAGCAGAGACAACATTTTGTCTCGCACCAATATCGATACCAACAAATAGAGTTGATAAGTAATCTAATTTCTTCATGAAATCACCACCTTTCAAAAATAATGAGGAAATTAGAAAGGATTATCCTAATCCAAAGTACTAACTGCAACCTCGCGTAATTAGCATTCATCCAGACGCAAAACCTTGCTGGTGGCTGCGAAAGGAGATGCAACATTTGTGTAAGCAGAATATGATACTTTGGTCAGGCTGCAAGCTTTACAGGCAATAACACAATGTGTTTTGCAGGAGGAATACAGCAGTAACCTTCGCTAAAGTTCCGTTATGACTATTTTAGCATTAGAAAATCCTTTAATAAATAGTAGGTTAAAACAGTATAGATCGGAAAGTATAAGAATCAGCAATACTGAATTGGGAGAATCCCCACTAGAAAAATTGAGATGCTTTCTTAATCTATACAAAATATAAAAAATAAATAAGTTTATAGGCAGTAAATAACTGCTATAAACTTATTATACGAGGAGAATTGGATATGAATTATTACTCATTTTCAGCGGTCGCTCTGTACTTACTAATTTTACTTCTAATTGGGTATCACTCTTACAGAAAAACGAATGACATTTCAGATTATATGATTGGAAGCAGAGGTTTAGGCCCTATGGTTACTGCCCTATCTGCTGGTGCTAGTGATATGAGTGGATGGATGCTTATGGGTCTTCCTGGAGCTGTATATAGTACAGGTATTTCTAGTATGTGGCTTGGTATTGGTTTAACCATAGGGGCTTATTTTAATTATCGTCTTTTAGCTCCAAGATTTAGAATTTATACAGAAGTTGCCAGTGATTCTCTAACTGTTCCAGATTATCTTGAAAACAGATTTAAAGATGATTCTAAGATGTTGAGACTTGTATCTGGTGTAATAATACTTGTTTTCTTTATTTTGTATGTTTCTTCTGGTATTGTAGCTGGAGGAAAGCTATTTAAGGACTTGCTAGGACTTACATATACTTCTGGAGTAGTGGTTACAGTAACCATAGTTGTACTCTACACCTATTTTGGGGGATTTTTAGCTGTAACTCTCACAGATTTTTTTCAAGGTTGTCTTATGTTCGTTGTATTAGTTATGGTACCTACTGTAGCATATATGAACATAGGTGTAGATCCAGGTACCTTTGTATCTAAAGTAAAACATATTGATCCTGCACTATTTGACATACTTAGAGGAACGACTTTATCTACAATTATTGGATTCTTAGCTTGGGGACTTGGTTATTTTGGCCAACCTCATATTATAGTTCGCTTTATGGCTATTAAATGTGCAAAAGAACTGATTTCGGCAAGAAGGATAGGTATAGGTTGGATGGCTATAGGACTTTTAGGCGCCATGGCAAGCGGCCTTATAGGACTTGTATTTTTTACATCTAATAACCAACCGCTAAAAGATCCTGAGATGGTTTTTCTTCGTTTAGGAGATGTACTATTTCATCCTTTTATCACTGGAATAGTACTTTCAGCTGTACTTTCTGCAATTATGAGTACTATTTCTTCTCAGCTTTTAGTTTGTTCAAGTTCTATAACAAAGGATTTTTATCTCACATTTTTTAACAAGGAAGCATCAGAAAAGACTCAAATGTTTATAGGAAGAATATCTGTACTTATAATTGCTGCTTTCGGGATAATATTTGCATATGTACCAAACAAAACAATACTTAACATAGTAGGGCAGGCATGGGCTGGATTTGGTTCTGCATTTGGACCACTGATTCTAATAAGTCTTTACTGGAAACGAATGACAAAGTGGGGTGCACTGTCCGGTATGGTTGTAGGTGGTTTAACAGTTATTATATGGATTGTATCAGGATTATCTTCTTATTTATATGAAATGATTCCAGGTTTTACTTTATCACTTATATCTATTATAGTTGTAAGTCTTTTAACAAAAAAACCTGATGAAGCAATAGTTAAAGAATTTAAAACTATGGAAGAGCACTTAACTGACTAGTAAAGGTGTGACTAAGGGCTGTCTCACAATAGAGTAATTTCTATGTGGGGCAGCACTTTTTATTTTTTACATTAAATATGTATTACTTTAGTTATAGGTTATTTAACCTGTTAAGATAATTAATTTGAAAGTTATGGATAAATTATTGAAAACTAAGATTAAGACCCTTTATATGCAAAGAATAAAAGCCCCTTTAGTGGAAAAACTAATGTCAGAAAGGGGAGAGAAAAAATGACTGATAGAGTACACCATAAGGCAAGCAATAGAGAAAATAAGAGAAATGATGTAAATAGACCATCAGGTAATAGAAAAAATAGAAAAAATCCTCCAGAGTATGAAAATTTTAATGGACAGCCAATTCAATAAGAAGGTAAAAAGGTTAATTGTTTAAAGGAGTGTAATTATGAGTAAAGGTAAAAAATCAGAAATAAATAGCCAAGAAGTAAATGTAGGTGCAAAAAGAACTCAGAGTAGTAATTCTCAGGAGAAAGATGAAAAAAAGAAAAGGAAGGGTTAGCTATGACGAATAAAGTTGAAGGAACAGATTTACAACATGACATGAGAAAGAGAAATAATAAACCTGGAAGTAAATTTAATGGATTAGACGGTGGGAAAGTAATAAGAGAAGGAAAGCAGATTGTAAAGACACAAGATTAGCATAATAATGTTTACTTTAAGTTCTGAATAGGCTTATAATTATTAGGTATATAAAACAAAATCCACAGTTGCTGCCTGTGGATTTTGTTTTAAGATCTCTGAAAGAAAATATCCGTGGCATCTTTCATTAACTATTTTTTAAAGGTGCTCAAATATTAATTAAGGTGATGCTTACTATGAAAAAGTTAGATAGAGAATTCTATAATAGAGATACTGTACTTGTTGCAAAAGAGCTTTTAGGAAAGATCATAGTTCATGAAATTAGTGGACAAAAGTTATCGGCAAGAATTGTTGAAACAGAAGCTTATATGGGAGTTACGGACAAGGCTGCTCACTCATATGGCGGCAGGAGAACACCTAGAGTAGAGGTTATGTATGGAAAGCCAGGATTTTCATATGTTTTTATTATATATGGCATGTATTATTGCTTTAATACCGTCACTAGGGAGGAAGGAACTCCTCAAGCAGTTCTGATTAGAGCTGTAGAACCAATAGACGGAGTAAACTCAATGGCTCAAAATAGATTTAAAAAGCCATATGATCAGTTAAGCAAAAGCCAAATAAAAAACTTAACTAATGGACCTGGCAAGTTGTGTGGAGCTCTACTAATTGATAAGACACAAAATGGAGAAGATTTATGTGGTAATAAGCTATATATAGAAGAGGGAGGCAATGAAGAATTTAATATAATATCTGCAAAGCGGGTAGGCATCGATTATGCAGAGGAAGCAAAGGATTATCCCTGGAGATTCTATATTGAAGGCAATAAATGTGTATCAGTAAAATGAAGTATTGATAGTGGATGGGGTAAAATGAATTACGTATATATTTTAAAATGTAGTGATGGAACTTTATATACCGGGTATACCAATAATTTGAAAAAAAGGTTAGAGGTTCACAATAGGGGGAAGGGTGCTAAATATACAAGATGTAGATTGCCTGTAGAGTTAGTGTATTTTGAAGAGTATTCTACAAAAAGCGAGGCTACAAAAAGAGAGTATGCTATAAAACAACTTACAAGAGAAAGTAAAATAAAATTAACGGAAAATAATACTAATATATAACTCCATGGTCTCTAAGGCTATGGAGTTTAAAGGTTTTGAGCTGCTTTTTATATTTTGTATAAAAATTTCCATTAATTTTTCACAATTAGTCAATTAAATACATATTATACATTAAAGCAATATTAGGAGTGGGGCTTATTGTTATATGCACTAATTCTTGCAGGTGGAAAAGGAACAAGACTTTATCCTCTTTCCAGATCTAAAAATCCAAAGCAATTTATAAAAATTGTAAACAATAAGAGCTTTCTAAGGAATACAGTAGATAGAATTAAGCCTTTAGTAGACACAGAAAATATTTATGTGGTTACTAATGAGGAATATATAGATAAAGTTTATGAGGAATTACCAGATATAGATAAAATAAATATATTTGCAGAACCGGCTAATAAGGAAACTGCCACATGCATTGGTCTTTCTGCAGTTAAATTATTAAAAAAGGATCCTAGTGCAACTATGATAATTTTGCCATCAGATCATTATATAGAAAATCAAAAATTGTTTATAGATACAATAACTCAAGCAAAAGAGATTGCAGAAAAAAGACGAGGGCTTGTAACTATAGGCGTATCACCCACAAGACCAGAAACTGGATATGGATATATAGAAATGGGAGAGAGGGTAAATGGGGATATTGCTAGTTTTAAAGTTGAGCGATTTCTAGAAAAGCCTAATATAGAAGTAGCAAAGGACTTATTATTAAAGGGAACCTATCTTTGGAACAGTGGTATGTTTGTATGGAGAGCAGATGCATACTTAAGGGAAATGCAGAAGTATCTTCCTAAGATGTATAAGAATATGATGACTATATATCAAAATCTAGATACTAATCAAGAAGAACAGACAATAAAAAATGAATACGAACTAATAGATGGAATATCTGTAGATTTTGGTATTATGCAAAAAACTAGAAAAGCTTATGTAGTAAAATGTGAATTTTTATGGGATGATATAGGTACCTTTACGGCATTAGGAAGATTTTTAAAGGATTCTGCAGGGAATAATGTAACAGGTAATGTGTTTTTAGAGTCTAGTGAAAGATGTACTATATTTGGAGAAAATAAACTTATCATTGCTTTTGGAGTTAAAGATTTAATAATAGTAGAATCAGGAGATGTAATACTAGTTTTAGACAAAAATAAGGATCAAGAAATAAAGTATCTTGTAGATCTGCTAAAGAATAGAGGAAATATGGATAAATATTTATAGTTATATAAAGTTTCAATCAGATGGGGTTTGTTTATGATCACATCTGATTTTTCCATTTTTAGGTATCTGCAAAAATTTATAAATCTTTAATTTAAATAATATGATAATATATGATAAAATGTAGAGGAGATTAATGTAAATATAGGGTGAAATCGCAGAAATTAATAATATAATAATAAATTATAGGAGATAAATTTTATGAAAGTACTTTATTATGATTGTTTTTCAGGTATAAGTGGAGATATGAATTTAGGAGCTTTAGTAGATATAGGGGTGGATAAGGAATATTTAATAAGTGAACTTTTAAAATTAAATATTTCTGGATATAAATTAAGTATAAAAAGAGATGTGAAAAATGGCATTAGCGGTACTAAGGTTGATGTGATTTTAGAAAATGATCATAGTCATGATGAAGATCATAACCATGGAGAAGATCTTCACAGCCATAAACATAATGACCATCATCATGAACATAGAAATTTAAAGGATATAGAAAATATAATACAATCTAGCAGTTTAAATGAAAATATAAAAAGCATAAGCTTAAAAATATTTAAAAAGGTTGCTGAAGCAGAAGCAAAAGTTCATAATAAAAGCATAGAAGAAGTTCATTTTCATGAAGTAGGTGCAGTTGATTCTATAGTTGATATTGTGGGTGCTGCTATTTGTCTTGATTATTTAAAGGTGGACAAAATGAGGTCTTCTACCATAGAAGTAGGATTAGGATTTGTTAAGTGTGCTCATGGGTTATTACCAATTCCTGCACCAGCTACAGCAGAAATATTAAAAGATACACCTATAAAGGCGAGTATACCTTTTGAAGCAACAACACCAACTGGTGCAGCTATTTTAGCCTATGCAGTTGATGAATTTACTGATAGCAAGAATTTTAGTATAAAAAGAATTGGATATGGAATAGGTACAAAAGATAATAAAGATGTTCCAAATATTTTGAGGGTATTCATTGGAGAAGAGAACTTAATGGATGGATCTAAGGGTGAGTGTAAAGATACAGACTTTCTTCAGGATGAAGTTGAAGTTATGGAATGCAATATAGATGACATGAACCCAGAGATGTATGAGTATATTATGGAGCAACTTTTTGCAAATGGAGCATTAGATGTTTACATGACACCTATAATAATGAAGAAAGAAAGACCAGGTGTTAAGTTAAATGTATTATACACATCTGATAACGAGAAGATAATTAGGGAAATAGTTTTGATGCAGACTACCACATTAGGATTTAGAAAATATAAAGCTCAAAGGAATATGCTGAAAAGGGAGTTTTCTAAAGTTAAAACTAAATATGGTGAAATAACTGTGAAAAATGCTTATTATAATGGCAAGATAATAAAATCTAAACCCGAATATGAAGAGTGCAAAAGAATTGCATTAGATAACAATATCAATATAAATGAAGTTTATAAAGAAGTGGTATCCCTAATTTAGTCGTATGAAGTAAAAACTTAAATTACATGGGGGTTATGCAAATGATTAATGATAAAAAATATGAGAGTTTAATAAAAAGCTTAAAAGACTTAGGCAGTGTAGTTATAGCTTTTTCCGGTGGCGTAGATAGTACTTTTTTAATGAGGGCTGCTAAAGAAGCGCTTGAAGATAAGGTGCTAGCGGTTACTATAGTTTCTCCATATATTCCTAAGTGGGAGATAGAAGAGGCTAAGGAAATAGTAAAAGAACTTAATGTAAAACACCAGTTGATAGAAGTACCAGTTATTTTAGATGATATAAAATATAATCCAGATGATAGGTGCTATTTATGTAAGAACTTTGTTTTTAGCAAGATTATAGAATTACAAAAAGAAAAAGGTTTCCAATGTGTAATAGATGGAACTAACTTAGATGATACTAAAGATTATAGACCTGGAATGAGGGCACTTAAAGAATTAAAAGTAGTCAGTCCTCTTTTAGAAAATAACATAACGAAGGATGATATTAGAAGATTTTCAAAGGAATTAGGATTAAGTACTTGGGATAAGCCAGCTTATGCTTGTTTACTTTCAAGAATTCCATATAATCAGGAAATAAAATTTGAAGAATTAAGAAAAATTGAAAACTCAGAAATACATTTAATGAAACTTGGATTTAAAGGCGTTAGAGTAAGAAGTCATGGTGATTTAGCTAGAATTGAGGTTCAAAGACAGGATAGAAAAAGAATTTGCGATGAAAAATTAATGGATAAAATATGTGAAAAATTTAAAGAATTAGGGTTTAAATATGTGACTTTAGATTTACAAGGCTACAAGATGGGGAGTCTTAACAAAAATAATTAGATCTAGAGGTTTACTTAAGAAAAGGGTGAAATTATGAATTTAGATGAAGCAAGGAATTTATTAGAATGTATAAAAAGTGGTTCTATAAGTATAGATGATGGAATTAAGCAACTACAAGATCTTCCTTTTAAAGATTTAGGTTATGCAAAGATTGACAACCACAGAGAACTAAGAGTTGGTTATCCGGAAGTCATATACTGTGCAGGAAAAACTCCTGAGCAAATAAGTGGAATAGTCCAATTTATGATTACAAAAGGAAACAATATACTTGGTACAAGAGCTTCAGAAGAGGCCTATAATGCGGTAAAAGATATATGTCCCAAAGCAGAGTATAACAAGATTGCAAAAGTTATAACTATAAAAAACAAAGAGATGGAAGTTTCAAAATCATATATAGCTATAGTTACAGCAGGAACCTCTGATATACCGGTAGCAGAAGAAGCAGCCCAAACAGCTGAAATTTTCGGTAATAAGGTGGAAAGAATATATGATGTAGGAGTAGCTGGAATACATAGATTATTTGATAAATTAAACTTGATAAGGGATGCAAAGGTAGTTATTGTGGTAGCGGGCATGGAAGGAGCATTGGCAAGCGTTATTGGAGGATTAGTAGATAAACCAGTAATCGGAGTACCTACTAGTGTAGGATATGGTGCAAGTTTTGGAGGAGTATCTGCATTACTTACTATGCTTAATAGTTGTGCAAGTGGAGTAAGTGTGGTAAATATAGATAATGGATTTGGAGCAGGATACACTGCTAGTATGATAAATAAACTTCAAGTTTAGAATCCTATGATAGGAGAGGTTCTATGAGAAAAAACGTGAGAATTTTATCATTGTTTATTTGTATAGCTATATTAGTATCGGTAGTTGCTTGCAACAGTGAGAAAAAGGTAGAAAACAAAGACAACTTAAAGGGCAAAATTGTAGTTCTAACAGACAAAAAACATGAAGGGCAGTTGAAATTAGCGGCAGATAACTTTAAGAAACTGCATCCAAAGGCAGAGATAGACTTAAGAGTTGAAAATATCTTATATGATAAGCTTAAGGATGACTTGAATGCTAAGGAAAATCCCATAGATGTTGTAAATTGTGATAACGAGCATATTCAATACTTAATAAATAAGTTACCAAATAGTTTTTTAGATGTAACAGAGGATGTAGGTGCCTATAAAGATAAACTAGCTAAAAGCAAAATCGACAATTTAACTTTTAATAGCAAAATATATGGATTCCCGTGGAATACTTCCCCTAAAGTTATTTTATATAGAAGTGATATACTTTTAAAGGAAGGGATTAATCCAGATGACATCAAAACGTGGAGTGATTATATATACGTTGGTAAAAAAGTAAGTAATGATACGGGAAAAAGGTTTATGGCCAATAGTAATGATATTAATAGTAATATTTACTTGCTTTTAGCAAATGAACTAGGTACATCATACTTAAATAAAGATGGAAAATTGAATTTTAACTCTAAAGAGTGGAATTTAACCTTACAAGTAGCAAAATCTTTATATACGGAAGGCATACTCTATGAACTAAGTTCAAAAGAGGCTGTTATAGAAGCTGCAAAGAGAGATGAGATAGTTTCTTTTGTGGCAGATCCATCTTATGCAAGTAGCTTAATGGAAAGTTCACCTGAATATAAGGGGAAATGGGCAGTTATGAAACTTCCAGCCTTTGAATCAGGAGGAAATAGAGACATATCCTTAGGAGGCTCAAGCTTAATGATAAATAAAGCATCTGAAAATACAAATCTAGCAAAAGAATTTATAAAATTTTCTATAACAGATGATAAGACGCAAATGGGTAATATGAATAAATACGGACTATTTCCAGTAAACATAGACCAATATAATCTTGTTGAATTTAACAAATCTATAGATTATTTTAATAGTAGGATATGGTACTTGTTTGGAGATGTTGAAAAAGGAGCTCCTATAGTAAATTATACGCTGGATTTTTCAACTATTGGAGAAGTAGTAGAAAATAATTTATCTAAAGATAACTTAGCTAGTAAGGAAATACCAGTACTGTTAGAGTTGCTTCAAAAGGAAAGTGAAAGTAGAATTGTGAAAAAGTAGAAATTGTTATATGCTAGAGGTATATCAATTTAAGGATATCTGCGTATAAAATAGCATATAATAAAAAAAACCCCTGAAACGTTTACAATTGACCTGTTTTAGTGTATAATCGTAAATAGGGGATTAATCATAGGGATTTTTTTATAAAAAATGTAAAACCTCCTGACTGGATCGGAAAATAGTCAGGAGGCCTTTTTTATTATTCATTTAGTATTTTCTTGTAGGCTTCAATTGTTTTTTCTGAAGTTTTCTCCCAAGAAAAATCAGAAGCTCTTCTTAAAGCTTTAGAAGTCAACTCATCTCTTATTCCTTTATCATTTAATAATGCTTCAAGTGAATACATAAGGTTTTTCATATTAAAAGGATCTATGAGGATACCGCCATCACCTACTACTTCTGGTATTGAGGAAATATTAGAAGCAATTACAGGAGTTCCACAACTCATAGCTTCTAAAGGAGGAAGTCCAAAACCCTCATATAATGAAGGGTATGCAAAGACTTTACAAGCGTTATAGAATATTGGTAATAGATCTTCTGGTACAAAACCAGTAAACTTTATATTAGATACTATATTCAAATCAGAGCCTAGTTGTTTCAAAACATTACCATCATCTTTATTAGCTCCAACTATTACTAGATCATGTTCCTGATCTAAGTTTTTAAATATCTTCGAAAATGCCACCATTAGAGAAGATACATTTTTTCTTGGACTAAATCCACCTATATATAGTATGAAAGGTTTGTCTATATCATAATCCTTTCTTAAAGTTTCTTGACATTCATCTTTATTTAATGGCTTGTATTTACTATCAGCAGCTAGAGGTGTAACAAAAACCTTATCTTCATCAATAGAAAAAAATTTTAAAATATCTCTTTTAGAACATTCAGATACTGTTATGATACCATCACAAAGTTCCACTATTCTAGGCATTTCTTTTAGAAATTTAGAGAGATAACCTCGGCCTACAGTCTCAGGTAAGATATATGGTATTAAATCGTGGACAGTCACAACTTTTTTGCAGGTAATATTATCACAAATTCCTATACCGTTTTGAGGTATATGATATATATCTACTTTTTCTTTTTCTAAGTTCTTTGGAAAGTAATGCTGCTCAAAAAATCTATGATGTTTTTTGGAAGCTATTACTATTTTTGTATTATCATTTTCAAATCTTTTATAATCTTCTCCAGACCAATAAATTTGGTAAAAATTTTCTTTATGAGTTTCAATCATATATTTTAGGATTTTATCTGTATAGGTTCCTATACCAGTACCTTTATACCAGTTAACTCCTCGTGCATCAATAGCAATCTTCATATAATTATCTACCTCCACATTAACATAACCACAACCCAAATCCTAAGAGAAAGGTGAACTCTACTATATATTATTAATATTACGCTAAAAATGTGTCATTTAGCACATACATATAAATTAATTCATATACTACATATATAGTAATTTATTGGAGGAGTAACCTTGGATATACTCGAAGTGCGAAAAGCAGTTCAGGATGCTTATGGACTTAAGGTTAACTTTATAGAAAAGATAAAGAATGTATATAAAATTTATACTTTAGATAATCAATTTTGCTTAAAGACGATTAGATATAATATTAAACAGTTTTTATTTATTATATCAGCTATAGAGCATCTTCAAAATAATGGATTCAAAAATATACCAGAAATGATAAAAACTCAAGAAGGTATGGGGTATATAAATATAGGGGGAACTTATGCATATCTAACTAAATGGCTTACCTGTAGAGAATGTAGTTATGACAATCCTGTAGATATATTAATAGCCTCATCAAAATTAGCAGAACTTCATAAGAAAAGTAGGGGGTTTAAAGTAAATGAAACAATGCAACCAAGGGTAGGATGGCTTAAATGGATTGAAACATTTAACACAAGAAAAGATGAAATATTAGACTTTAAAAAAAGAATATATATAAAGAAAAATAGAACTGAGTTTGACAATACTTATTTAAGTATGATGAAACAGGAATTAGTTAGAGCTGAAACGTCAATACAAAACTTAATTAAAAGTCCATATTTAGATGTTATGAATAAAGAAATAATAAATAGGGGCTTTTGTCATCATGACTACGCTAATCATAATGTCTTAATAGATTCAGATGGAGAAGTAAATATTATAGACTTTGATTATTGTATGTTAGATACTCACTTACATGATTTAGCTAGCTTGCTTATTAGAAGAATGAAAAATGGAAAGTGGAGTATCAGTAATGCACTATTTATTATTCAGGCCTATAGTGTAATAAATGAGTTAAAAAAAGAAGAAATACCTATAATGGCTGCATTTATGGAATTTCCTCAAGATTATTGGCAGGTTGGAATACAGTATTATTGGGAGGAACAGCCTTGGAGTGAAGAATTTTTTGTAAAAAAACTAAAAAAGATAGGAAAAGATAGAAAGGAAAAACAAGATTTTGTTTATGAATTTAGATCAATAAAAATATGAAGTAAGACTTGAAGCAAAGTTGGATTACCGCATCTGATTCTTAGTTAACGAATCCAGGAACTTAGTACAGTTTGTGACATATATTGTATGTATGGATAATTGGTGGAAGTCAGTTATCAAAAAATATGAGAAAGGGGTGGCAGTATGGGCCATAAAAAAAATAAGCAGGAAGAAGAAAAGCTAGATTTGAAACTATATGAGGATAAGTTAGAAGTTCTAAAAAGGTCGGTAAAAGAATTGAAAAAAGTAAAAAAGAGAGAAGAGGATATTAGAAAGCTTGAGAAAAAGAAGAAAAAGATATTAAAGGAGATGAAGAACGGACATAAGTAACGATTAATAGGGAGGTTTAGATGTGTATTGCGATAATCTTACTGCATATTTTATAAAGTATTTGGAGAGCAAAGGGATTAAAAAAGTAGATAGCTTTGATGAAGAAATAAAGTATGAAAGTATAACACCTTCTATGATAAAAGAGCAAATTTATATTATTAGTGAGTTTCATAGAAATACATTGGGGTACACTGGAAGAATGAATAAAAGACTAGATAATAATATCGGTAAAACTGTTGAACAATACAAAGTATATATAAAAAAGTTAAATAGAGATTTAGAAAAATTGAACGAAAAAGACATTCATAATAAATTTGAAAAAGTTTTACTAGAAAAAGGAGATTTATATTTAATAAGAGCAAAACATTGTATTGAGAGTATATACAACAATAATTATATAAGTTTAATAATGAGAAGTATGAAAAAAGTAGAAATGTGCCTTGGCAACACCTATTTCAATAACTTGAGAAAAAATGAAAGTATAGAAATTAAGAGCATAGATGGTTGTTGTTACAACATGTTTGAAATGGATATTATATACCTACTAAGTAAAATAAAGAAAAAGGGTATGAGTGTAGATTTTGATAGTTTGATAAGAGAGTTTTGCCAAGTTGAGTCTTTAGATGATAACAGTATAGGCTTTATAAGAGCAGTAATATCTTATCCCTATGAATTTATTAGATGTTGTAATAGGTATAGGGAAAAAAGTAAAGAGTGGACTGAGGATGAATATGTTTCAAAATTAGAAAAAGCAATGAATTTAGATGGTGAAAGCTTAATTTAAGGAGGTGTAAAGATGTTACCAAGGTATAGCGAGAGAAGACATTTAACTCAATATGACCTTTGTGTTGAATTATTCGATAGATTTGATTTAATTGTATATGATGTAGTACCTCTTAGAGGTGTTTTTATGGCCTCTACCAATAAAGGGGAGAAAATATTAAAGAAGGTGGAATATACTAAGGAAGAACTAAAGTTTATATATAATATTTTAAGTTATATTAGGAACAAGTTTGCTAGGGTGGTTGATTTCGTTAAAGCCAAGACTGGAGAAATATATACAATTTGGGATGGAAACATGTATTGTATTATGGATGTGGTACAAGGTAAGGAATGTAATTTCAGTAATCCCATTGATTTGAATGCTGCATCAAAAGGTATTGGTGAACTTCATTGTGCTTCTGAGGGATTTAAGACTAATATATATATGAAATATAATAATGGCAAACTAATAGATACTTTTAAACGAAGAGTCCAGGAAATGGATTTTTTTAAGAATATAGCTAGTATTCATACTAATAAAACAGAGTTTGATGAAATATTTTTAAAAAATGTAGACTATTACATTCAAGAAATTAAAAAAAGCACAGATATGCTTGAGAAGTCGTATTACTATAAGCTTTGCAGTGAAGAAGATAAAATTACAATTTGTCACCATGATTTAGCGCATCACAACATATTGATAAATAATGAAGAAGCTTACTTCATAGACTTTGATTATGCTATTATAGATCTAAAAGTACATGATTTGTGCAACTTCATAAATAAAGTAGAAAAGAACTTTGCTTTTGATATAGAAAAGGCTAATATTATACTAGAAAGCTATTGTGATAAGAATACTTTGAATAAAAGAGAACTAGAAGTGCTATATGCAATGTTAATTTTTCCAGAAGATTTTTATTCAATATCAAAGGATTATTATACGAAGAGAAAAGAGTGGGATGAAGCAATTTTCCTAGATAGATTAAGAAGAAAATCTGGTTATAAGGAAGACAGAGAGGAATTTTTAAGTAATTTTAGGACGAAAATAATCTAAGTAGTAACAAAAACACTGCCGTAATTAAATTGTGGCAGTGTTTTATGTAAGTAGAATTACCTTAAGTTTGTGAATTGCAAATCTATACCAAAGTCCTTTGCTTTAAGTGATTGGATAACCTTTTGCAGATCGTCAATTTTTGAACCAGATATTCGGACTTTATCATCCATAATTTGTGCTTGAACTTTAAGCTTTAGTTCTTTTATATGGGATGTAACTTCCTTAGCTTTTTCTTTGCTTAAACCTTTTTGAATTTCAATAGTTTGTTTTAAAGTTCCGCCGGAGGCACCCTCTATTTTGCCTGAGTCAAGACATTTTGGGGACAAACCTCTCTTAATCATTTTTCCTTTTAAAATTTCTAGCATGGCATTAATTTTGTAGTCGTCTTCAGCAGTAAGTTTAAGAGAATCCTTTTCAAGTTGAATTTGAGCTTTACTTCCTTTAAAGTCATAACGTTGGCTTATTTCCTTCATCGCCTGGTTAACTGAGTTATCCATCTCCTGCATTTCAACTTCTGATACAATATCAAAAGAGCTATCTTTCGCCATATTAAATACCACCTTTCATAAATTCCTAACTGATATTATACATTAAATAATATAAAGTAGTAAATACATGGGAACAAATCTATATGAATAATATCCAATTGTCACCAATTATAAATTAACTTATTAAAAGCTAATCTATAATTGGTATATATCAACTTTTAATTATTTTACTGTATGCAGAGATTGTTTCACTTGCAGTTTTATCCCAACTTAAGTTGGATGCTTTAGAAAGACCTAATGAAATTAAATTTTTTCTAAGATCCTCATCTGATAAGACTCTCAACATGGAATCACATAAATTGTCTATATCTCTTGGGTTTATAAGAAGCCCACCGTCACCAACAACTTCTGGTACAGAAGTAACATTTGAAGCTATAACAGGTACGCCACAGGCCATAGCTTCAATTGGTGGAAGTCCAAAACCTTCATAAAAAGAAGGATAAACAAATAAGTTAGAAGCATTGTAAATAAAAGGAAGATGTTCTATTGAAACAAAGCCAGGAAATAATACCTTGTCTGAAATGTGAAGTTCTTCAGCTCGTTTTTTATATATATCATATGATTTACCCTTTTGTCCGGCAACTACAAGTTTGATATCTTTTTTATAAACAGATAATAGTTTGCTAAAGCTTTCTATAAGTCCAACAATATTTTTTCTAGGACTAAAACCACCGACATATAATATAAAGTCACTGTCTATGGAATAATATTTCTTAGCGATATACCTGCTTATTCTTTTATCCAAAGGCTTATATATATCTTCACCTGCAAGATGAGTAACATATACCTTATCTTCAGGAAAATTAAAGGTTTCAATTATATCTTTTTTTGAATAATTAGAAACAGTAATAATTCCATCACAATGTGATATGATTTTAGGAATATGATCAGAGAAAATTTTCAGATATCTATCGCTTACTGTTTCTGGCATCTTATATGGAATTACATCATGGAGCGTTATAACAAAACGACACTTTTTATCGGTAGGAAGACCAACTCCATTTTGAGGAACATGATAAAGTTCTATGTTTTTATCTTTTAATATATTAGGGATATTTACCTCATCCCAAAAATTAGCCTCACTACCTTCAGTAATACTATTTAAATGAAAATTTTCTTTTAAAGACATATCATACTTAGAATTTTCAGGCATAAAAAGTAGGTATTTATTTATATTGTCGATTCTATTTAAACAATTAATTAATTGATAAGTGTAAGTACCTATGCCTGTTCCCCTATACCATTTTGCTGCACGTCCGTCGATTCCTATTTTCATAAGATTATTCCTTTCGAATTTGTTATATATTATTATATTAAAGTTAATCTAAAAGTGTTAATAATCTTCTAAATTTAATGATGTATTCATATAAATTATATAGGGGTGATTAACATGATGAGAGAATTTGAAATAGAAAGACAATTCGGCATAAAGATTGAAAACATAAAACCAAATAAAGGAGTATATCTTTTAAAAACAGATCAAGGAACGAAATGTTTAAAGAAAATAAATTATGGTACACAAAAGCTCTTATTTGTTTATGGAGCCAAAGAGCATTTGATAAAAAGTGGATTTTCAAAGGTAGATAGATATTGTCTTAATGTTGATGGAAGCCCTTATGCTCTTGTAAATGAAGATATTTATACCCTTTCAGAATGGATTGAGGGGAGAGAGTGTGATTTTAGAAGCAAGGATGACTTAATTAAGGCAGCTAAAGGGTTAGCTTATTTGCATATTGCTTCTAAGGGGTATGAACCACCTGAAAATAGCAAGTTAAAAACAGATTTAGGAAGATGGCCAAATCTAATGGAGAAAAGGGTTAGATCCTTTGATAAGATGAGAGATATGATTAGGAAAAAGGGTAATAAAACAAATTTTGATCTAAATTACATGAAGACAATGCAATTTTATAAGGATATAGGAAAAGTAGCTATGGAGGTATTGGCTGATTCTCAGTACGTGGATTTGTGTAGAATTACTGAAGAAGAAAAAGGTTTCTGCCATCATGATTTCACATATCATAATATAATAATTGATACAGAAGACTGCGTTAACGTAATAGATTTTGATTACTGTAAGAGAGAAATAAGAACTTATGATATTTCAGCTTTTATGATCAAGGTATTAAAGAGAGTTGACTGGAATATAGAATATGCTGAGACTATTATTAATTCCTATAATGAGGTTAGTTCGCTAAAGGAAGAGGAATATAGAACCGTATTCGCTTTTCTATTGTTTCCTCAACGTTTTTGGAGACTTGCAAATAGGTATTATTATAATGAAATTAACTGGCCTTCAAACACCTTTAACAATAAATTGGAGGAATTGATTTCTGAACAAGAGAAGTATATTAAATTTATTGAAAGTTTTAAAAAGATATATAATCAAAAGTAAAATAATATTATCTAAGATAAGAATAGGCATATGAGTACTGATTTAATTTATTAGTACTATATGTCTATTTTTAATTTAAATAATTAAGAATGATAAATAAAATGCACAAAATAAAGAAATAAACATATTATGTATATTACCAGATTGAATGTGGAGATGTAGGGTATGAAAATAGGTGATATAGTTGTAAGAAAGTCTTATGGAAAAGATATTACCTTTAAGATTATAGATATTAGAAATACTGATGATGGGTGTATATACGTGCTAAAAGGAATAAATTTAAGAATTGTTGCTGATTCTTTAGAAGAAGATTTAGAAACTGTTTCACAAGATACATTAACAGAAAATGAAAAATTATTTAATAGACAGGTAAACAATTCAATAAGAAATATCTTAATAAATAGAGGAGAATTTCGCAGAGGATACAGACTAGAAAAATTACCAGCAAAAAAAAATGAACTTACATTTGGGAGGCCAGGAAAGATATTGCATATAGATGGAGACCCAGAGTACTTAGATGTATGTTTGAAAGTGTATAAGCAATTAGCGTTAGATGTATTTGGGAAATTTATTCAAGAAAGGAATCATCCAAGAGAGGTGCTTGAATTAGTAAAACAAGTAAAACCAGATATAGTTGTAATTACAGGGCATGACTCTATAACAAAAGGCACAAGGGATTTTACTAATTTGGACAATTATAAAAATTCAAGATATTATGTAGAAACTGTAGCAGCACTCAGAAATTATAAGTCTAACTATGATGACTTAGTAATATTTGCAGGAGCATGTCAATCCTGCTATGAAGCAATATTAGATGCAGGAGCCAATTTTGCAAGCTCGCCAAATAGAATATTAATACACTGCTTAGATCCAGTATTTTTATGTGAGAAGATAGCATATTCAAACATAGGGAAAATAGTATCAATACAGGAGGCCCTTGAAAACAGTATAACTGGTACCAAGGGAATAGGAGGACTACAGACAAGAGGACAATATAGGGAAGGTTTCCCAAAATCACCTTATGTATGAGGTGAAATTTAGATTAAGTACGAATACCATAGAGGTAACTATCTAATAAATTATAATATTTTTTTGATATTTTGAATATGCTATTAATCTTCAGGGTAGAATATATAAGGTAGTGAAAACTGAAAAAAATGTTTTGTTTACAAAAAATTAATATTGACAAAACAAAGTGTTAACTGGTAAAATATAAAGTTTATTTGACATTATATATATTAAGATATATAATATGAAATGTGGAAAGAGGGTGTTTGATGTGGAAAAGGGAAATGTATTGGCTTCAATAAGAAAAAATATTGAGGATCATGTGGGCGATAAAGTAACATTAAGAGCAAATAGTGGTAGGAGAAAAGTATCAGTAAACAGTGGAGTTATAGAAAAGGCTTACCCTAGCATATTTGTGATTAGATTAGAAAGTGACACCCAAAGGAAAGTGACTTATAGCTATTCAGATGTTTTAACTAAGACAGTTCAATTAGTTTTTGCTGTATAAATCGGTGCTAAAATTTAGTACCGATTTTTTAGATTTAACAAAAGAGTTGTTACATAAAAAGAAAGATGGTGGGTTTCCATCTTTCAACTATGGTATAAAAGGGTATTGAGAATTTATGAGAGGTTATATGGTCAACAACCATTTCTAATATTACGTCAAAATTCTGCAAATGTCAATATGAATACATGCTGCACTTGTTGAATTTGCAGGAAAAATGTTGAAAAAATGATGAACGTTGAAATATAGATATTTGTCTATTTACATTATTTATTTTGAAAAAATACGAAAAGTTATCATATTTTTTTGTCAGCGACTATATAAATAAATAGTAGGTTTTTATGGGAGGAGATATAATATGGCTATGGAGCTGATTAAAGAAAATATAGAATGTGAACAACTTCTTCATGAAGATTTTTCTGACACTGTAGTAAAAGCCGAATATGTAATACCAGACACCCATCCAGATGTTAATGAAGTCTTAATGATCGATGCTAAACCAATTATTATAGCTAAAGAAGTTATGCAAGATAAGGTTTTAGTAGAAGGACAAGTAGAGTACACTATACTTTATTTAGCTAGGGAAGAAGAAAATATAGGGGTTCACAGTGTAAATTATGTAGGAAAATTTTCAAATTATGTAGAGATTCCAGGTGCAGAACACAAGATGATATGTGATGCTGATTGTTATGTTGAACATATGGAATGTAATATAGTTAATGAAAGAAAGATAGCAGTTGAAGGAATCGTAAAATTAAAGGCAGAAGTATACAAAAATTATGATTTTGAAGTTATAAAGGATGTAACAGGCTCACAGGATATGCAAATGTTAAAAAGCCCTGCTACAGTAGATAAAATAGTAGGAAACGTTTCTGAAGATTTAGTTGCTAAGAGTCAGATACAAATTCCTATGGATAAGCCACAAATAGGAACTGTACTAAAATGTGATGTTAAAGTTCATAAAAAAGATGTTAGAGTTATGGAAGGAAAGATATCAATAAATGCAAACGTACTTGTTAGCATACTTTATAGAGGAAAGGATATAAGAGACTTAGTTTACGTAGAAGATAATGTAGAAGTTAACAAGGAAGTGGATTTGGAGGGTGTAAATCCCACTATGGATAGTTATACAGATTTTAAAGTTGATACAGTAGGTGTTGACTTTAAAGAGGATGACTTAGGTGAAAATAGAACTCTTGTTGTAGAAGCTTTGATAAAATCAAATTCAAAAGTTATGTACAAGGAAGAAATGGATATTATACAGGATGCATACTCTCCATCGTTGCTTCTACAGATGAATAAAAGGGATTATGAACTAAATGTAATGCATGGTCATGCAACTTGTCAAAGTATAGTTAAATATAATATTGAGATAGACGGAGATAGCCCTAAAATATCCCAAATACTTATGACTTGTGGAAAAGTGTGTATAACGGATAAAAAGTTGGTAGAAGACAAAGTTATTGTAGATGGAGTTTTAAATGTTGATGTGTTGTATAGAACTATTGATGAGGAAAAAAATATATATACAGTGAATGAAGAAATACCATTTAGTTGCACTGTGGAAGTACCTGGATGTAAGATTGACATGCAGTGCATAGGAAAAGCTTGTCTGGAAAATATAGAGGCGTCTATAGAAGCTGATACTATAGCAATAAAAGCTGTAGTTGAAGTTTATACTAGAGTTAACTATGTTACTCATAAAGAGTTTTTGGTAGATATAGTGTCTATAGAAGGAGAATTACCTAAAAAGAAAGCTAGTCTTACTATTTATGCTGTACAGCATGGAGATACGTTATGGAAAATAGCTAAAAAATATGCATCAACTATAGATGATTTAGTCAAACTAAATAATATAGAAGACCCAGATGTTGTGAAGGTTGGACATAAGCTCATTATACCAGGAAGGGCTATAATATAATATAAGATAAGTGGATTCGTATATAAAAATAATAGTTACTTAAAACTTCAGTAATTTTCTACTGAAGTTTTTTGCTGTTATATTTAAGGAAATCTCAATTCAAAGTCAATAATCTCTTAAAAATTATTAGTAATAAATGAAGAAATTTGAATAAAGGCAAGGTTTAGTTTATGTATAATAATTTGCTATGTGGAAAAAATATAAAATGTTCACAAAAAGGGGTGTATACATTTGGAGGAAAAGTTAGAAGGTAGTTTAATAATAATAGGAGGAGCAGAAGATAAAAAAGGTGATAAAGAAATACTTAAGGAAGTTTGTGGAAAGCTAGATAAAGAAAAAGATATTCTGGTTATAGCAACAGTTGCATCTGAACTACCAGAAGAATTAGGTGATGAGTACAAACAAATATTCACAGAATTGGGAGTTAAGAATATAAGGATACTAAACATAAGAGAAAGAAGAGATGCTTATGATAGAAGCAATGTTCAGATTATACAGAATGCTGCCTTAGTATTCTTTACAGGAGGAGACCAGCTTAGAATAACAAGTTTAATAGGAGGAACCCCAATATATTTAGTAATGAAAAGTGTATATGAAAAAGGTTGTATATTTGTTGGAACTTCTGCGGGGGCATCCGTTATGAGTGGCACTATGATAGTTACAGGACCTAATGAAGAATCACCAAAGAAATGCACATTAAAGATGGCACCAGGACTAGGAATGATTAAAGATGTAATTATAGATCAACATTTTGCACAGAGAGGCAGAATTGGAAGATTACTTGTTGGAATAGCAGAAAATCCTCAAAGCTTAGGCATAGGAATAGATGAAGATACCGCAATTATTGTAGGTGATCAAGGAGAGTTTAAGGTAATAGGCTCGGGGGCAGTATATGTTATAGATGGAAGTAATATAACTTATAGTAATGTATCAGAACAACATCCAGATGAAATACTGTCTATTTTTAACGTGAAATTATATGTTCTTAAGTCTGGGGATAAATTTAACTTAAATACTAAAACACCATATAGTGGAACCAAAGCTTAAAATTTTATAAGCTATGGCTATTTAAATAGGAGGACAATATATATAAAAATGAAAATAGATGAATTTATAGTTTTTGAAGGAAGAAATATATACTCCCATAAAAAATGTATAAAGATGTATGTAGATTTAGAAGGATATATGGATATTCCAACAAAGTCCATAATGGGTTTTAATGAAAATTTATTGAAGATGATTCCTGTGTTAAGTGAGCATAGATGTGGAATTGATGAAGAACATGGTTTCGAAAAAAGGTTGAGAGAAGGTACCTATCTTGCCCATGTTTGCGAACATATTATATTAGCTATTCAAAATATGGTGGGTATAAATGTTGCCTACGGCAAGTCTAGGGAAATTGAGGGAGATAAATATTATATTATATATCAATATATGTATAAGAATAGTGCAATAGAAATTGGAAGGTTAGCAGTAAGTTTAATAAATTCATTGATTAACCAAAGCACATATAATTTGGATGATTATATGGAAAAAATAAAGAATGTACTAAAGGCGGAGGAGATTGGACCGAGTACATTGTCTATAATAACAGAAGCTAAAAAGAGAAAAATACCTGTAATGAAAATAGGGGAAGGAAGCCTGTTCCAATTGGGATATGGCAAGCAGAGTAAAATAGTAGAAGCAACTATTTCACATAATACAAGTTGTATTGCTGTAGATATAGCCTGTGATAAATTATTAACTAAAGAGATATTATATAACCAATGCCTACCTGTGGCTGAAGGTGGTATGGTAACAAATGGTTTAGATGTGCTAATTAAGGCAGAAAAGATAGGATATCCTGTAGTCTTAAAACCTAGGTTTGGAAACCAAGGTAAGGGTGTCTTGATAAACATTAAGAATGAAAAAGAGGCTATTAAAGCTTATGGAATCTTATCTAAAAACTTTAAGAATATAATTATTGAAAAGAATATATCTGGAAGAGACTATAGGGTTTGTGTAGTAGATGGCAAAGTAGTGGCAGCATCGGAAAGGATACCACCGTATGTTATTGGTGATGGTATAAGAAGCATAAAAGAACTCATAGATGAAGTAAATAAGGATATTATGAGGGGAGAAGGCCATGAGAAACCTCTAACAAAAATAAAAATAAGTGATGAACTAAAAACATATATTATGAAAAAAGGATATGGTTTAGATACAATTGTATCTAAAGGAAAAAAAATAGTATTGAGGGAAAATGGAAACTTATCTACGGGAGGTAAAGCTGTAGACTGCACAGATATAATATGCAGAGAGAATATAGAAATATGTGAGAGAACTGCAAAAACTATAGGATTAGACATATGTGGTATAGATATATGCTGTGAAGATATAAGTAAACCAATTACTCAGGCTGGTGCAATAATAGAAGTAAATGCTGCACCAGGAATTAGGATGCACCATTATCCAAGTGAGGGTAATAGTAGAGACGTAGCTGGAGCTATAGTTGATATGATGTTTAAAAATGTAACTAAGGAGATACCAATAGTATCTGTAACAGGTACTAATGGGAAAACTACTACAACAAGGCTTATAGGTTATGTTTTGAAAAAGCTAGGGAAGAATGTTGGAATGACTACTACTGGCGGAATATATATAAATGATAAGTGTGTCTATAAAGGCGATACTACTGGATATTATAGTGCTCAAACCGTATTAATGAATAAAGAGGTAGACGCAGTTGTTTTAGAAACAGCAAGAGGTGGTATAATAAGAAAAGGACTTGCTTATGACTCGGCAGATGTATCGGTTATTACAAATATTACAGAAGATCATTTAGGTATAGATGGCATAGATACTATTGAGGACCTTGCTTATGTAAAATCCTTAGTGGCAGAAGCTGTAAAAGATGATGGATATGCAGTATTAAACGCGGATGATCCTGTAAGCATAACTATTATAAAGCGAGTAAAAAGTAAAAAGATAATGTTCTCAAAGGATAAATATAATCCTATACTAAGGAAAAATATAAAGTGCGGTGGCTATGGTGTGTACGTTCATGAAGGAATTATGTATGTAGAAGATGATAAATGCATAGCTCCTATAGTAAGAGTTAAAGACATAAAGATCACGCTAGAAGGTAAATTAGATTATAATATAGAAAATGCTATGGCAGCATGCTCGGCCCTTGTTGGATTAAAGATAGACTACTCTATAATAAAAGAAGGCTTGATGAGTTTTTACGGTGATGAGGATTTTAATCCGGGAAGATTTAATATGTATAATGTTAAGGGAGCTACAGTAGTTTTAGATTATGGTCATAACATAGAAGGATATAAGGCTGTATTGAAAGGCGCAAAAAATATAGATCACAATAGATTGATTGGAATAATAGGAGTGCCTG
Organism: Clostridium magnum DSM 2767; assembly: GCF_001623875.1. GTDB lineage: Bacteria > Bacillota > Clostridia > Clostridiales > Clostridiaceae > Clostridium_AM > Clostridium_AM magnum. Next base: position 138,931 of record NZ_LWAE01000006.1, read on the forward strand.
GTGACAGGACTGATAGCAGTGTAGAAGAAGTAGGTAAAATAGCGGGAGAAAATTTTGATTATATATATATAAAAGAGGATAGAGATAGAAGAGGGAGAAAAATTGGCGAAATTGCTAAGCTTTTAGAAAGAGGAGTAATAAAGTCTGGATTTAATCATAAAAAAGTAAGTACGATATTGGATGAGAGAGATGCATTAGAAAAGGCTATTGATGATGCGAGACCAGGGGATTTAATCATAACTTTTTTTGAAGAATATAATCCTCTAGTTGAGATCGTAAAGAATAAGATCACTGATATTGAAAATAAGAATCAATCAACTATCATGGTTTAAAAAATGCTAGTTCTATATTGTTAAGTTAATGAACTGTTTCGAATAATTGAAGCTATATCCTTATAATCTAGAATTTTGAAGGTAAAATCTTCCAAAATTCTAGATTATAAGGGTATAGCTTTAAATTTATAGTTGTATTATGCTATTTAATTATATACAATTTAAGCAAGTGAATATTTTCCTGGAGGATAAAAAATGTTACTAAAAGCTTATGCTAAAATAAACTTATCGTTAGATGTTGTTGGAAAAAGAGAAGACGGATATCATCTTTTAAAAATGATAATGCAAACTGTAGATTTATATGATATTTTGAATGTTAAAAAAACATGCAGGGATATAAAAGTAATTTGTAATAAGCCCTATGTTCCTACAGATGAGAGGAATTTAGCTTATAAAGCAGCAGAGCTTTTTATAAACACTTATAAAATAGATGGCGGCATAGATATATATCTGAAAAAATATATACCAGTTGCAGCAGGAATGGCAGGGGGAAGTACGGATGCAGCAGCAGTGTTGAAGGCAATGAGAACCCTTTATAAACCTGAATTAGAGGATAAAGAGCTTATGGAACTGGGGCTTAAGATAGGTGCAGATGTACCTTATTGCATAGTTGGTGGAACTGCTTTGTGTGAAGGTATAGGAGAAAAGATAACAAGTATGAAGTCTTTTAAAAATCATATATTAGTGGTTATTAAGCCGCCGTTTGGAGTATCTACGAAAGAAGTATATAGCAATTTAGATATAAACAAAATAATAAAGCATCCAGACACTGATCTTTTAGTTAAATATGTTGAAGAGGATAATCTTCTTGGGGTATGCAGAAATATGAAAAATGTCTTAGAGAATGTTACACTAAAGAAACATATGACCTTAAAGAACATAAAAAAAGAAGTGCTTGATGCGGGTGCTATAGGGACATTAATGAGTGGAAGTGGACCTACTATATTTGCGTTTTTCGAAGATATGTTAAAAGCTCAAATGTGCTATGATAAAATGAAGAAAATATATAAAGAAGTCTTTATAACAAGAACTATATGAAGTGGAAACTTGAATCACATGGGGCTTCGCATCGGATAAAGTTATAGGATAAAAAACAGTGTATAAAATCTTAATGGTTTTATACACTGTTTTTTTATCTGATGACTACCTTCTCTAATACTGCTATCTGATTCAAGTTTCACTTTCATGAATAATTAATTTTCATAAAGCTAAAAATAATTTAAGATTCTTAGGAGTTAGCTAAAAAATGCTAGGAGAGGATGTTATGAGGATATTAGGACTGATTAGTAAATATTTTTTAATACTAATGGTTATACAGGGCTTCGTATTAGCTTTTATTGACTCGAAAGGGTTTAAAAGAGCCAACCAAAACAGGGCAGCTGATAAGGCGAAATTAATAGGGGGGGTGTCTATAATAGCCTCAATTGTTTTATATGTGTTAGCTATATATGTTGCTTGAAAACATAATTTGACTAGAGGAAGTGATGATTTTTGAAAGAGAAAGTTAAGGATTCCATATCATTAAAAACAGAAGAGAATGTTGCATATATAAAGGAGTTATTAAAAAATGCATCTGATATAGTTTTTAGAGAATTTTATATAGGAAATTTTAAAGCTGCCCTTATATATGTGGATGGAATGGGAGACAAGAAATTATTAAATGATTATGTACTAGAAAACGTCATGTTTAAGGGGTACAGTATAACAGACGCAAGTGAAATAAAGAATAGAATCTTGGCTGTTACTGATGTTAGAGAAATAGAAAAACTTAGTGAAGGTATTGATGCAATGCTGTCAGGCGACACTATAATGTTCATAGAAGGATTAGAGAACTGTTATGTTGTTGCTAGTCGTTCCTGGCCAGCTAGGGGAGTATCAGAGCCATCAGGAGAGACTGTAATTAGAGGTGCAAGAGATGGATTTACTGAGACTATAAGATTCAATACTGCATTAATTAGAAGAAGAGTACGAGATACGAGACTTAAGTTGGTACCTAAGTCATTAGGAGTTAGATCTAAAACTGATTCAGTAATAATGTTTATAGAAGATATTGCAAATAAGGAGGTTTTAGAGGAATTATTTAATAGATTAGAAACCATAAATATAGATGCTATTTTAGATAGTGGATATGTAGAACAGCTTATAGAGGATAATAAATGGTCTGTTTTTCCCCAAATACAAAGTACAGAAAGGCCAGATGTTGTGGCTGCAGCTTTATATGAAGGAAGAGTTGCTATACTTGTAGATAACTCGCCTTTTGCCCTTATTGTACCGGCAACTATGTCTAACTTATTTCAATCCCCTGATGAGTATTATCAAAGGTGGATTTATGGATCTGGTATAAGGCTAATAAGGTTTTTTTCTATCTTTATATCATTGATACTTCCAGCTCTTTATGTTGCGGTTACATCTTTTCACACTTCCATAATTCCTACGAAGTTAGCATATTTTATAGCATCATCTAGGGAAGGTGTTCCTTTTCCTGCTTTTGTAGAAGCCTTAATTATGGAGGGAAGTATGGCTTTTTTGCTTGAAGCTATAGCAAGATTGCCGAAGGCAATAGGTTCTACTATTGGTATAGTAGGAGGTCTTATTATAGGTCAGGCTGCAGTAACTGCGGGAATCGTAAGTCCTATAATGATAATTATAGTTTCTATAACTGTTATAACTAGTTTTACAACACCTAACTATGAAATTACATCAGCCTTTAGAATATTGAGAGTTTTACTTATAATAGCAGCAGCAATAATAGGGCTTTACGGAATAATGATAGGTCTTATATTAACACTTATACATATGGTAAGACTAAAAAGCTTTGGGATTTCCTATTTAGCACCGATGAATAATGCTAATAAAAATGATTTCAAGGATATGTATTTAAGATTTCCGTTGAGATACTTTAAGAATAGACCGGAATATATGGGAACAGAAGATAAAGTAAGACAGAAATAGGGGTGGTATATCTATTATGAAGGATAAAGAGTTTATTGCACCTTATGGGTTATTTACAACCATTGTAGTAACTGTTGTAGGTGTTGGCATTTTTTCTTATCCTAGAGAACTTGCCACAGGTGTTGGAACTGATGGTTGGATTGTAACTATACTTAGTGGAATTATAAGTTACTTCCTTATATATATAGCTTATAAGGCAATGAAGAATAATGATTATAATAAGTTTTATGGTATTGTAGAGAAAAATTTTGGAAAAATAGTAGGAGCTGGTTTAGCGTTGATTTTTATAATCTATAACATATTCTCGGTAGCTATTGGCATGAGAATATTTATAGAAGTCATAAAAATGTATCTATTAGAAAAAACTCCAACAGAGTTTTTGCTCTTAGTAACCATACTTGTAGGAAGTTATCTTATAAGAGGAGAAATAGATAGCCTAGTTAAATTTAATGAGATTTCTTTTTGGATAATGTTTACTCCTATAATAGTAGTGCTGTTATTTACATTAAATAGGACAGATTTTACAAATATATTTCCAATATTAAATAATAGTCCCTACGAGTATATAAGAACAATAAGAAGTTCTCTATTCAGTTTTGGAGGTATTCAAATAATATATATGCTGCTGCCTTTTATGAAAAATAAAAAGCAAATACCGAAAACAGCACTTAGAAGTATTATATTTATAACAATTTTTTATGTGGTTATAGTTATATTTACATTAGCTGTATTTACAAAATCTCAGACAAAGATATTATTATGGCCTACCATAACTATGATAAAGTCCATAAGTATTCCAGGTGCCTTTATAGAAAGATGGGAAGGTGTGGTTATGGCTTTATGGGTAGTATTCTACTTTACAACATTTGTGAATTCCTATTATTTGTCTTCAGATATAGTAAAGGATATGTTTAGATTAAGTGACATAAAGTTATCCTCTGTATTAATAGTACCTTTTATATATCTTATAGCGTTATATCCAGAAAATATAGCTGAAGTCTATGATATAAGTAGCAAAGTTACACCTCCACTTTACTTATATAGTTTAGTTATACTTCCTCTAATACTTATTTTGAGAAGGCCTTCAAAGAAAAGAGTTGTAGAGGAGTGTGATTAGGAAATGAAGTTAAGAAGAATGATATCCTTATTATTAATTTGCATTCTTTTAGGTGGATGTTGGGATAAAGTTGAAATAGATAAAAAAAGTATCGTTTCCATAATAGGAATTGATGTTGGGGAGGATATTTGTAAGCAAAAAGAAATGGAGAAATTCAATCCGGATGAGCCTTATACAGCTCTAGAAATGAAAAAAATCCATTTAACATTAGGCGCTCCTGATATAAGCAAATTAGGACCAGATAAAGGAGCTACAGCTGAAGGTATATATATAAACTCAGACGGATATTCAATGCAGGATGCTCTAACGAAGGCATCACGTAAAAGTAGCAGAGACATAAAGTTCAGCCATACAAAGCTCTTAGTACTTAGCAGTGAATTAATGTCATATCCCGATATTGCAAAAGAAATAATAGACTATCTGCAGCGGGAGCCTTCTTTAAATAGAATGATGTATGTAGTTTTAGCGGAAGGAAGGCCAGAAGAGTATATAAAATATAAACCCACAATGGAAAAAAACATTGAAGGATATATATCAGGCCTTATAGAGAATAGTAATAGAAACGAAAATATACTTCCTATTAACTTAAATGAATTTCTTATTTTATTAAGTGAGAATGGTAACGCTTTACTACCGAGAATGGTTATGGAAAAAGACAAAAAAGAACTTAATATAGCAGGGGTATCTATAATTAAAGACTATGAAGTAAAAGGATCTTTAACTCCTTCAGAAACTGGAAACCTAGAAATGCTTCGTGGAACATTAAAGGGCGGAAAAAGAGTAATATTTTTAAATAATCATCCACTAGATTTTGTTATTAGTGATTTAGATAGAAAAATAAGTGTAGATAATAAAAATGGAAATCTCTCTTTTAATATTAATATTAGGCTGGAAGGAGAAGTGAAGGATTATTATACTGATAGCGGTATTTTCTCTAGGGACCAGTTAAGTTATTTGCAGCAAAACTTTAATAAATCTATAAAAATGGAATGTGAACAGGTTATTAATCTTATTCAAGAAAAATTTCAAGTTGATCCTATTGGAATTAGAGAATATGTTGAAAAGTTTCATCCGGGTATATGGAGAGAAAAAAAAGATAATTGGAGTGAGGCCTATAAAAATGCAGATATTAATGTAAATATAGATACAAACATTAGAAGAATAGGTGTAGTGAAATGAAGTGAAAACTTGAATCAGAAAGAGTGAATATAACTAGAATATTAGTCAATAATGTAAATAAGAACTTTGGATGAATGGGGGATAAAAAAATGAAAAAGTTTTTATTTATGATTATATGTATTTTAGTTATATTCGCTCTAAATACTAATATGACTTATGGAAAAGGGCAAGATACTCAAAAGGATATAGCATCTAAAATTATAAGATTTCATGTAATTGCTAATAGTGATTCAAAAAGTGACCAAGCCTTAAAGTTAAAAGTAAGGGACAAGATTTTGGAATATATGCAACCTAAGCTTAAAAATTCCAAAAGTATAGATGAATCGCGAAAAATTATTAGACAAAATAATGAAAAAATTATAGCTATAGCAAATAAAGTTATACAGGAAAATGGATATAATTACTCTGTTACAAGTACCTTATCCAATGAAAATTTTCCTATAAAAACCTATGGTAATATTACTTTGCCTCAAGGTAAATATGAGGCTTATAGAATAATAATAGGATCAGGTGAAGGACAGAATTGGTGGTGTGTAATGTTTCCTCCTGTATGTTTTGTAGATATAACAAAAGGAGAAGTTTCGTATAAACAAACAGAAGATCAGATGAAAAAGGTTCTATCTCCGGAAGAATATGAAATTGTGAATAATCAATTGAGTAAGTCAAGTAACAAAAAAGATATAAGGATTCAGTTTAAACTATTAGAGATATTTCAAAATGTTAAAAAACTAATGGTTTAAAATAAGTTATATGAAAAGGAATAACAAGTCAATGTATTGGCATATAGATAGAGTATTTTTTCATGTTACTAAGTTAGAAATAGGAAAAGTAAAGCTAAGAATCAGATGGAGTTTGAAACTCCATCTGATTCTTAGCTTCCACTTCATTGTTATGAATATGTAATTGTTAATTTCCAACAAAAATTTTATTTGCAGTCTTTATGAAGTATTCTTCTATAGATTTTAAAAAGTTTTTATTAGAGCTATCTTCGTGGAGAGTCTTCTCAGAAGTTACGTTATTATTTTTTATATTTTTATCACATATAAGCGTATTTATAAGATTATAAATATCACATACTGAATTGGGTTTGGAAAATTTGTCGCAATTTTCTCGCATGATTTCTAGTTTGTTATCAAAACGCAGCAAATCCTCAATTAAGTCTTTACAATTGTCTACATCTGATAAATTAACAGCTAAGTTATGCTTTAATAGAAATTGAGCATTTTTCTCTTCTTGGCCTGGGATCGGAGAAAAGAGACCAAGGGGAGATCGGCATATCAGAGCTTCTGTTATTGTTAGCCCTCCAGGCTTAGTTAATAATAAGTCACAAGATTGCATGTATTTATTAACCTTATCTGTGAAGCCTATAATTCTAGTTTCTTTTTCGGAAGCTTCCTTTAGCTTTGTAAGTTCTGAAAAAAGCTTATTATTACGGCCTGTTATTATTATAATCTGAATATCTTTACTGATTTTGCTTAGCTCTTGATAAAGCTCCGTAATTTTACCCATTCCTAAGCTTCCGCCCATAACAAGTATAGTGAACTTATCTTCAGATAAGTTTAATTCTTTTAGTGTACTGACTGGTTCATATTTATCTATAAAGTTTGGATTAACTGGAATACCTAAATTGTGAATAATACTCCTAGGCACACCTTTACAAACCATATCCTCAATCATATCACAGTTTGAAACAACATATGCATCTATATAAGGATGAAGCCATGAGCTATGAGAGTAATAGTCTGTGATTATTGACATAGAAGGAACGTTTATATTATATTTACTTTTCATTACGGACACCATTTCCGTTGAAAAAGGATGGGTGCATATTAAAATATCAGGGCTAAATTCCTCAATTAAAGGCAATAGCTTATGGGTCATTATGCCAATAAGTTTAGAACTTATTGTACTTGCTATTGTATAATCTCCTTCAGAATGAGTATACAGCTTGCCATAAAGGGAAGGAGTAACTTTTAATGTTTTTAAGTAACTGCCAATTACCACTTTATCTATTATCGGATTTATATGTTTTAAAGTATCAATGATTCTTACTTCCGATGTTGAATCTTTTAAATTTATATAATCTTTTATGGCTTGCGCAGCGTGACCGTGGCCACCACCGGCAGAAATTGAAAGAATCAATACTTTCATTTAATCACCTTCTGGTTAAGTATGTAATACCATTATATAGAATGTAATGGGAATAATAAACCGATTTAAGAAACAATTAAGAAAAATTTAATATAAGTAATCATTTGTTTATGTTAAATTTTTTTTAATTACTAATCTTGACCTAAGTAGTACATTTCATTCATACAATAGGATTCTATATTAAGAAATATTATATCCAATATTTAATTTATTGTCTCTCTAAATAGTATACTAATATATCGGGAAAACTTGCAAATTATTTTTCATTTTTTAGTAAATTTATATTCAATGAATAACAATTAGTTAAATACAGATAATATAGCATATGGTTTTCAAAATTCTAAAGGTATTACTATGTAAAGATTAGGGGGTATTTTTGTGAAAATCGCCAGAAAAAGAATAATATATACAGCACTAGTAACTTTAATAGTAGTTTTTACAAGCACCTTTGCTATACTTATGACTCTAGAAAGAACAGACTATAGAAACTATCTTCAAGCGGAATATAGTAAAAGTATGTATGATTTGATAGATTCTGTTCAAAACATAAGGGTGAATTTAGGCAAAGCTGCTATAGTAGGTTCTAGAGAACAAAGCATTATTGTATTTGAAGAGATATTTAGAAATGCCTCAATGGCTAATGATAAGCTTCATTCTCTTCCAATATCCCAACAAACCATAGGAGATACAGGTAAATTTCTTAGTCAAGTAGGTGACTTTTGCTATACATTAGGGAAAGTATCTTCTGAAGGTAGAAATTTATCAGACGCTGATTATGCATCAATAGATAGATTGAAAAATGAATCATTTACTTTAGAGCAACAATTGAAAAATGTATCTTCAGATATAAATGAAGGAAGGGTAAGGTGGGGAGAGATAAGAAAAAAGGTTACAGGAGTATTGGCTAGCGGTAAAGAGCAACCATTAGCTGAAAAATTTCAAGGAATACAGAAACAGGTAGTTCAATATCCTGCTTTAATCTATGATGGACCTTTTTCAGATAATATTCTCGAGATAAAACCTAAAATAAGTTCCCAAAAAGAAGTATCCCAAAAACAGGCAGAAGAAACTGCTAGAGTTGTTATAGGTAATGATAAAATAGAAAGCATCCAATTAGAAGCTAGTCAAGGAAAAGAAAAGATAAGCTCTTTTAGATTTTCGGTAGCAATGAAAGGCAGAACTGATAAAAACCAGAGAGTAATTTGCCAAATTAGTAAACCTGGTGGAAAAGTATTATATCTACTTAATGATAGACAGATAGGTAGTCCAAAGATAGATGTAAAAAAAGCTATTGATATTGGAACTAACTATCTCAAAAACATAGGATACAATAATATGACACCTACATATTCCTTAAACTATGAAAATAATATTGCGGTAGTGAATTATGTATATAAGCAGAAGGACTATATGATATATCCGGATCAGATAAAGCTTAAGGTTGCACTAGATGATGGAAGTATAATAGGTATAGAGTCTGAAAAATATCTTACATCCCATGAAGAAAATAGAAATATACCTGCAGCTAAGATAACAGCAGACCAAGCAAAACAAAGGGTTGGAAAAAGACTAGATATTAGTAGTGTAAGAATGGCGATAGTTCCTACAGAGACTAATAAGGAAGTCTTATGCTATGAGTTTTCAGGAAGCTATAAGGACGATAGCTATATAGTATATATAAATGCAGAAACTGGATACGAGCAAAGAATAGTTCAAATCATAAACACGCCAAATGGTCAGCTTACGATGTAATTCTTGATAAATATGTTGATAAAGTAGCTAAAATTAACTAAACTATTACTTAGAAGTTTTTATTCTAAGTAATAGTTTAGAAAGGTGATTAATATGACGAAGGCACTTGCAATGATATCTGGTGGACTTGATAGTACGCTAGCAGCGAAGCTTATAAAAGACCAAGGAATAGAAGTAATAGGTATATGTTTTAAATCTTATTTTTTTGGACCTAAGAATGCTATTAAAATGACAAAACAAATAGATATTCCATTAGAAATAGTGGATTTTTCAAAGGAGCACTTTGAGCTTGTTAAAAGTCCTAAGCATGGGTATGGAAAAAATATAAATCCGTGTATAGATTGCCATACAATGATGTTGAACTACACTGGAAAGCTTTTAGAGAAATACGAAGCAGATTTTATAATAACAGGAGAAGTTTTAAATCAGAGACCTATGTCTCAAAATAGAATTTCATTAGACATAGTAAAAAAAGAATCAGGTTTTAGTGATAAAATATTAAGACCTTTATGTGCTAAAAATCTTAATCCTACAAAGATGGAATTAGAGGGATTGGTAGATAGAGAAAAACTTTTAGACATATCCGGTAGAACTAGAAAAGTTCAAATGGAACTAGCGGAGAAATGGGGCATTGTAGATTATCCTTCTCCAGCAGGAGGGTGTAAATTAACAGAGCCTGGATATGCTAAAAGACTAAAGGAACTTTTGGAGCATAAGGAAATGCCAAGCATTAATGATTTAGAAATATTAAGATTAGGAAGACACTTTAGGGTTTCTGATAAAGCTAAAATTATATCCTGTAGAACAGCAGAGGAAACAGCTGAGATTAAGGAATACTTAACTACAAAGGATATGATTTTTTTAGCAGAGGATTTTAAAGGCTCTATGGTCATAATAGTTGGTGAACCTACAGAAGAAGATATAGAGTTTGCCGCTAGAGTTACAGGAAGGTATTGTAAAGGAAGAGATGAGGAAAAAGTTAAAATTAAGTATGGCTACTTTAAAAAAGCTTTTAGTAATCAGATAGAAGTAAAACCAGCCACAGATGAAGAGATAGATGAATTTATTCTACAAAATTAGAGTTCTGGTTTTTAAAAACAGGGGGGAGATTTGTGAAACAAAAGGCTATTATATCAGTATCAAGTAAACAATCAATTGATGAAGAGGAGCTTATTGAGGTGGTTACTCCGGGAAATTTTTATAAAAAAGAGAATTACTATTATGCTGTATATGAAGAAACAGAGTTATCCGGCATGAGGGGGACTACAACGACCTTAAAAATAGGTAAAGATAAGTTTTCACTTATAAGAATGGGAAGTACTAGTGCTAAGATGGATTTTGATAAAAAAACAAAAAACGTATCTATGTATAACACGCCATACGGTACCTTAGAGTTAAAAATAGAAACAAAGGATTTAGATATAGATATAAATGATAATGGGGGGAGTGTTATGGTAAATTATAACATGAGTTTATCGGGACAAACTCCATACAATACTATGCTAAAAATAAGTATAAAAGCACAAGAGTAAAATGAAATGAAAGCTTGAATTAGATGGAGCCTGTCTACGAATCTGCGACTTACATGCTAGATGTCGTTTAGGTATTTAAATATCATCTAATTCTTTCTTTTGGGTCCAAAAGTTTTCTGTACATTGTAGCAATATTATATTTGTTTAGAAATTATTAATATGGACATACTTAAATTAATAATATATTTATTAAAAATGGGGGAATGCTATAATGCAGAAATATTTTTCTGATAAAGAAGAGAAATATGAAAAAATAATAGGTTTGTTGTGCAAATACAAAGGATTAAATAGAGAGGACCTATTTAAAATTTTAAGAGATCAAGAATGCAAATACTTATTTTATCTACTTATTAAGAAATATGGCTGTGATGATAACATGGTAATAATTCAAAAAGATTTTCCAACGGTGAATAAAAATAGAATAAAGAATAATTTAAAAAAGGCAGAGGAAAAGCTATTATTAAATAGAAAGATAAGAAGTATGTATTTTGAAGCTGAAGATCTAATTGAAAAAACAGATTAGAATTAAAATTTTCGACAAAAGATAAAAAAACAGTAGCATAACATAGAAAAATATGATATTATACTAGATATGTTTTTAAAACACAAAAATGCCATTATATAATATAAGGGTATTTATTATTATAATACTAATAAGGTTATTTGTCAATAATTATTAGTATAGCAATACATGAGTGTAAAATATCTATACAAAACAGGGGGTGAAGACTGCTTTAATAGCAGGAGTTTTATGAGTACAAAGTATATATTTGTAACTGGTGGAGTTGTGTCTTCATTAGGAAAAGGAATAACAGCAGCTTCATTAGGAAGACTTTTAAAGAATAGAGGACTTAACGTATCAATTCAAAAGTTTGATCCATATATAAATATTGACCCAGGAACAATGAGTCCATACCAACATGGAGAAGTATTTGTTACGGACGATGGTGCTGAAACAGACCTTGATTTAGGACATTACGAAAGATTTATAGACGAGAGTTTAAGTAAAAACAGCAATGTTACTACAGGTAAAATTTATTGGTCAGTGATATCCAAGGAAAGAAAAGGAGATTATCTAGGAGGAACTGTCCAGGTAATCCCTCATATAACTAATGAGATTAAATCAAGAGTATACAGAGTTGGTAAAGAAAGAGATGTAGATGTAGTTATAACAGAAATTGGTGGAACTATTGGAGATATTGAATCATTACCATTCTTAGAAGCAATAAGACAGATAAAATATGATGTTGGAAGAGAAAATGTATGTTTTATACATGTGACATTGGTTCCATACTTAGGAAAATCAGGTGAGTTAAAGACTAAACCTACACAGCATTCAGTAAAGGAATTAAGAGGTATAGGTATACAGCCTGATATAATAGTATGCCGTTCAGAAAAACCTATTCCAAGTGATTTAAAAGAAAAAATAGGATTATTCTGTAATGTAGATGGAAATTCAGTAATTCAAAATTTAGATGCAGAAAATCTATATGAGGTTCCATTAATGCTTCATAAAGAAGGTTTAGATACTTTAGTATGTGAGAAGTTAAATCTAAAATGTAAAGGAATAGACAATAGTGAGTGGATTGAGATGGTTAACAAGGTTAAAAATCTTTCAAGAAATGTAACTATAGGTCTAGTTGGAAAATACGTAGAACTTCACGATGCATATATATCTGTAGTAGAGGCACTTAGTCATGGTGGTTATGCTAATGATTCTAATGTAAGTGTTAAATGGATAAATGCGGTAGAACTTACAGGTGATAATGTAGGTGAATATCTTAAAGATGTAGATGGAGTTTTAGTGCCAGGTGGATTTGGTGATAGAGGAGTAGAAGGAAAAATTGAAGCTATAAAGTGGGCAAGACAGAATAAAGTTCCTTTCCTTGGAATATGCCTTGGTATGCAGTGTGCTGTTATTGAATTTGCTAGAAATGTATTAGGTTATAAAGATGCAAATACTTCAGAGATAGATCCAGACACAACTCATCCGGTAATAGATTTAATGCCTGATCAAAAGGATATAGATGAAAAAGGCGGTACTATGAGACTTGGTGTATATCCATGTAAGCTATTAAAGGATACAAATTCCTCAGCAGCATATGGAGAAGAAATTATATACGAAAGACATAGACATAGATATGAATTTAGTAACGAATATAGAAAAGTGTTGACTGAAGCTGGATTATCTTTAGTTGGAACAAGTCCTGATTCAAGATTGGTTGAAATTGTTGAAATTAAAGATCACCCTTGGTTTGTAGCAGTTCAATTCCATCCTGAACTTAAATCAAGACCAAACAGACCGCATCCGTTATTTAAAGATTTTATAAAAGCATCATTAGATAATGTAAATGTAGGATTTTAGTATATTTATCCGATGACTACCCGCTCTAATACTCCCACGCTTTATATGAAACTCCTCTTCCTACGTCAGAGGAGTAAGCGATTGGCACCAAATCATAGATTTGGGCTCTCTGCTTAACTGGGAGTAAAGATCGGCTAAGTCCCTGGATTCGTTCAACTAAGAATCAGATGGGGTTTGAAACCCCATCTGATTCAAGTTTTCACTTCATAATTGGTATATGCAAATAATTGAATTGCATATACCAATTTGTTTTGTCGAAAAAAAGTAACTTATTAAAGTAATAATTGTAGAATTTTATGAAGGATTTTAATAATATTTATAGAAATATAGTAATTAGATTATATAAAAATTTAAAAGTCAGGAGGGGGAGATGAATGTTACTTAATACAGATATCAGTATAGCTCTTAAAAACTTCTATGGTTATTATAGTGTAAATAGATTTTCTTTGTTTGAAACAAATAGAATTAATAAAGATTTCACCTCTCTAGAAGTAAAAGTTCAAAATAACAGAGAGGTTATTATAAAGGTCAAATGTCCTGTTTGTGGCAAGGATCATTATTACAGATATAGCGTAAATGAATTTGTAAGAAGAAAATTAATAGTTGGCGGTTGTGAAGTTTTAGGAGAGCCTTTGTTTTATATAGGCAAATATGACAAGGTAAATCAAAAAATCAATCAATTGAAAAATGTTAACAGAAAGTTATATGCTATGATATAGTAATTAGGAGTAAGAGTGTTTCTTTTACTCCTAATTACATTTAAGGAAGATTAGCTAATAGTTAGGTTTGGGTTAGGAGAATTATAGGTTTAGAGTGTAGAAAAAGCCCTATATTTATTCAAGTAAGTATTTTTTTTATAATAATATGGATTAAAATAAAAAAAAGGGGTATAATGTATTGTGCACAGTACCTTTCAATGAAGAATTTCTTATGATAGAAATTCCAATCCTTTAAGCGATAGTCGTTACCGTCTATAGATAAGAGGTAATCTTAAGGCTGAAAGCTAATGGATAAGATTCTTTCGAGTATTCCCAAAAGGTTGTATATAATTAAAATTAAATAATGTGAGGTGTTATTCTTTGATTAACAAAGATTTAGAAGGCATGACTGTCGCTGAATTAAGAGAAACAGCAAAGAATTTAGATATAAAGAATGTATCGAAATATAAAAAGGCTGAGTTAATTGAGCAAATAAAGAAGGTTTCTCCTGCTTATATCGAAAAAGACGGTATAATACTTAGAGAAAAAATAACTCCTAAAATTGAGACAGTACATACTGCCAAGGAAGTTGAAAATAAAGAAATTATAAAAAGTGAAGAAGTTGTAAAACAAGAAGAGGTAAAGGTGCAAGAAGAAAAGGTTGAAGAACAACGAGTTACTGAAGAAAAAAGAGAAAAACTTAAAGAAATGATAAATGAGTCTGATACCGCTAGAGGCGTGCTTGAGATAATAGAAAGTAATAATTATGGATTCTTGAGAGGTAAAAATTATCTAACAGGACCTGATGATATATATGTATCACCATCTCAAATTAGAAGATTTAATCTAAAGACAGGTGATGAGGTTCAAGGTAAAGTTAGAACTCCAAAAGAAGGAGAAAAATTTAAGGCTTTACTTTATGTAGAAAGAGTAAATGGAGAAAATCCAGAAAGAGCAGTTGGAAGAAAACCATTTGAAACACTCATACCTATATATCCAGATCAAAGATTAAAATTGGAAACAGTAAAATCAGATCTATCAGCAAGACTTATGGATATAATATCACCTATAGGTAAAGGACAAAGAGGAATTATAGTAGCACCTCCTAAAGCAGGTAAAACTACTCTTCTAAAGAAAATAGCTCAAAGTATATCTACAAATCATGCAGAATCAAAACTTATAGTTGTATTAATAGATGAAAGACCAGAAGAAGTTACAGATATGCAAAGATCAATAAATGGAGAGGTAATTTATTCGACTTTTGATGAAGAACCTGAACATCACACTAAAGTTGCATATATGGTGCTTGAAAGAGCAAAGAGAATGGTGGAGCAAGGGCAAGATGTTATAATTCTTTTAGATAGTATTACAAGACTTTCAAGAGCTTATAACTTAACGATTACTCCAACAGGAAGAACTCTTTCAGGAGGATTAGATCCAGGAGCATTAATTATGCCTAAAAAATTCTTTGGTGCAGCTAGAAATATCGAAGAAGGCGGAAGTCTTACTATTCTTGCTACTGCACTTGTTGAAACAGGAAGCAGAATGGACGATATGATATTTGAAGAATTTAAGGGTACAGGAAATATGGAAGTACATCTTGATAGAAAGTTACAAGAAAGAAGAATATTCCCTGCTATAGACATATATAAATCAGGAACTAGAAGAGATGATTTATTATTTGATAGCCAGATGGAAAAAGATGTAGCCTTTAATATAAGAAAGGTATTATATGCTGGAAATAATACACAAAGTGTAACAGAACAGCTAATAAGTCTATTATCTAAAACAGAAACAAATGAGGAATTTATTAACATAGCAAGTAAGACAGATATAAATAAAAGTATAGATAGATGAAGTGGAAACTTGAATTAGTTGGAGTTTCAAACTCTAACTAATTCTTAGTTAAACGAATCCAGGGACGTAGCCGCTCGCAACGTACGCTTTGAGAAGTGGGAGTATTAGAGCGGGTAGTTATCGGATAAAACAACAAAACCTGCCCTTTTATAAATAAAGGACAGGTTTTGTAATAAGTTGTAAAGTAAGCTTTAAAACCTATTATTCTTCAGATTTTAAGTTGAACTTCTTCATGAATCTATCTACTCTTCCACCAACGTCCATTATCTTTTGCTTACCAGTGAAGAATGGATGGCATTGAGAGCATATTTCAACCTTAAGTTCATCTTTAGTTGAACCAGTTGTAAAAGTGTTTCCACATGCACACTTAACTACCGCCTCATGATGGTAATTTGGATGTATGCCTTCTTTCATATTTTTCACCTCTTTCGAATTTAAACATATCGTCTGTTTTATAACTATTGTATTATAACACAGTGACAAGTGTCAGTCAATAAAAGTAAATTAGAAATACTCTTTAATATATATATTATGTCTGATAGAATATACTTGTTTGGTTAATTATATACCTAGGAAGTAATTAGGGTAATGTGAAAATATAGGGAGTGAGTAATATAAATGAGTAAGTTATACTTTAGATATGGCGCTATGAATTGTGGAAAATCTACAAACCTTCTTCAAGTAGCATACAATTACGAAGAACGAGGTATGAAGATTATTATTATTAAACCTAAAACAGATACAAAGGGTGGAAACAAGGTGGTTTCCAGACTAGGCGTAACTAGAGAAGTAGATATGCTGCTGGATGATAGTAAGAATATATATGAGGAAGTAGAGCAATGGATTAACAAACATGGAAAAATTGACTGTATTCTAGGTGATGAAGTTCAATTTTTCAAAAAGGAGCAAATAGATCAGTTATTTAAAGTAGCAGTTTCTATGGATATACCTACAATTTGTTATGGTCTTCGCACAGATTTCCAAATGAACGGCTTTGAGGGCAGTGAAAGGTTGTTGCTTTTAGCCCATAGTCTTGAAGAGTTAAAAACTATATGCCAGTGCGGAAAAAAGGCTCTTTTAAATGGAAGAAAAGTAAATGGCAAGTTTATTTTTAAAGGGAAACAAATAGCAATAGATAAAGAAGATGATGTTGAGTATGAGGCGCTTTGTCCTAAATGCTATTTTGAATATAAAGAAAAATATGATAAACAAAAAATGAAGGATTAAGGCGGGGTGATGTAATGGGTAGGAAGACTACAGTTGGAGGTCAAGCTGTAATTGAAGGTGTAATGATGAGAGGAATGAAAGGAATAGCAACAGCTGTTAGAAAATCTAATGGTGAAATTGTTATAGATAGAAAGGAAAGTATACCTTTTACAAAGAGAAATAAGTTGCTAGGAATGCCTATTATTAGAGGTTTCGTATCATTAATAGAATCCTTAATAGTAGGAATAAATACCTTAAATTATTCTGCTTCATTTTTTGAGGATGAAGAGGAAGAACCTTCTAAATTTGATAAGTGGTTTGAAGGTATATTTAAAGATAAATCAAATGATGTCTTGATGGGCATTACCCTTTGTATATCTATAGGTATAGCTACGTTATTGTTCTTTATATTACCTACATTTGCTGCTAATATCTTTAAGAAGATTGGTGTTTATAATACAGTAGGGCTAAATATAATTGAGGGGATTATAAGAGTAGCTATCTTTCTAGCATATATTTTTTTAATAGGAAAAATGGATGATATAAAAAGAGTATTTGAGTATCATGGGGCAGAGCATAAAACTATATTTTGTTATGAAAATGAAATTGAACTTACTCCTGAAAATGCAGAAAAATTTAATAGATTTCATCCAAGATGTGGTACAAACTTTTTGTTTTTAGTTATGATAGTTAGTATAGTTCTATTTTCATTGACTGGATGGAGTAATATCTGGGAAAGAATATTATATAGGATAGTACTTTTGCCGGTGGTATCTGGAATAACTTATGAAATTATAAGATGGATGGGGAAAAGTGGAAGTAATTTATCAAAGATTACAGCTTATCCTGGACTTATGCTTCAAAAGCTTACAACAAGAGAACCAGATTATAAGCAGCTTGAAGTTGCTATAGCTGCACTTAAATCTGCAGAAGGGATTGTGGATTAATGGAAAAGGTGAAGTCGAAGATTGGGGAACTTTTAAAAAAAGGGTATGAAATTTTAAAATCAGTAGGTATAGACAGTTATCAGTTAGATTGTGAGCTTTTACTGGGGAAGGTTATAGAAAAAGACAGACTTTTTATGCTTATAAATAGAGAGTATGAGGTCAGTGATTTAGAGGCTGAAAAATACTTTCAACTTGTGGAAAAAAGAAAAAATAAAATGCCCATAAAATATATGCTTGGGGAATGTGAATTTATGGGGATGCCCTTTTATATTAAAGAAGGGGTGCTTATTCCAAGGCCGGATACTGAAGTTTTAGTAGAATCTGCAATTGAAGAAATAAAGAAAAATAAGTTTAAAAATATATGTGATGTATGTTGTGGAAGTGGAATAATAGGAATATCTATTGCCAAGCTTGTAGATAATATTAAAATTAAGAGCTGTGATATTTCTGATATAGCTTATGAGGTAACAAAAGAAAATGTAAATAGATTATCTGTAGGTGATAGGGTTCAGATTTTTAAAAGTGACTTATTAGAATGTTTTATAGGTAATGGGCAGAAATTTGATATGATAGTATCTAACCCTCCTTATATAAGACCAGATGTTATAGAAACTTTAATGGAAGATGTAAAAGACTATGAACCCTATGAAGCTTTATATGGGGGAGAAGATGGATTAGAGTTTTATAGAAAGATAACTTTTCAAAGTATACAGCTTTTAAATAAAGGTGGATTATTAATATTTGAAATTGGGCATGATCAAAAGGAAGCTGTAACTGAAATATTAAAAGAAAATGGATTCGGTGAGATAAAATGCATAAAGGATTTAGCTGAAAAAGATAGAGTTATAAAAGGAAAGCTTGAAATTTGTTGCTAGAAATAAAAGAATTGTGATATAATTATTTATTGTGAAAATATTTATACGGAGTGATAAAAAAGTATGTTAGAAAGACTTAACTTTATAGAAAATAAATATGAAGAACTATCCATAAAAATAAGTGACCCAACAGTTATGGCTGACCAGAAAGAATGGCAAAAATTATGTAAAGAACATGCAGAATTAGAAATACTAGTTGTAAAATACAGAGAATATAGAAAAGCTCAAGATGATTTAGAATCTGCTAAAGAAATGCTTAAAGATGAAACAGATAAAGATATGAGAGAAATGGCACAAGAAGAGATAAAAGAGCTTACTACTACTATTGAAGAAACAGAAAATGAGTTAAGAATATTACTTCTACCTAAAGATCCTAATGATGATAAGAACGTATTTGTTGAAATAAGAGGAGGAGCTGGCGGAGACGAGGCGGCTCTATTTGCAGCAAATCTAACAAGAATGTATACAAGATATGCTGAGCGTAAAGGCTGGAAGATTGAAACTATAAGCATAAATGCTACAGATATCGGTGGATTTAAAGAAATTGTCTTTATGATAAAGGGTGATGGTGCCTATAGTAAATTAAAATACGAAAGTGGAGCTCACAGAGTACAAAGAGTTCCTGATACTGAATCCAGTGGAAGAATACACACTTCTACAGCTACAGTAGCAGTTTTGCCTGAAGTTGATGATGTAGAAGTTGAAATTAGTCAAAATGACATAAGAATAGATGTATTTAGAGCTTCAGGACATGGTGGGCAGTGTGTTAATACTACAGACTCAGCTGTAAGAATCACACACTTACCAACTGGTCTTGTAGTATCTTGCCAGGATGAAAAATCACAGCTTAAAAATAAAGAAAAAGCTATGAAGGTTCTTAAATCAAGATTATTTGAAAGAGCTCAAGCTGAAAGAAGTGCAAGTATAGCTGAAGATAGAAAAAGTCAGGTTGGAACAGGGGATAGAAGTGAAAGAATAAGAACTTATAACTATCCTCAAGGTAGAGTTACTGACCATAGAGTAGGAGTAACTTTATACAAATTAGATTCATTCCTTGATGGAGATATAGATGATATAATAGATGTTCTGATAACTACAGAACAGGCAGAAAAGATGAAGGCTATGGGAAACAACCAATGATGTGAAACTTGAATCATAGGGGGTAATTCCATATGATTCGTAGTTGAACGAATCCAGGGACGTAGCCGCTCTTCACTTTCATTTTGAATAAAATGAAAGTGTTAGAGTGGGTAGTCATCGGGTAGCATTGATATCTAAAGTTATATAACAATTATCGTAAGAAAAGGGGTAAACTAATGAATATAGATAAAGCCATTAGAAAGCAAAAAAAATCTTATAAAAGATTTCTGCTCTCAATGTGCTTTATCTTTTTTACATTACCAGCTGTATTAATTCTTTCTAAAAAGTTTTATATATTTTATATAGTTTATATGATAATTGTAGAATTTCTAATACTTGTATCGATTTTTGTAAGGACAAGTAATGAATCTTTAAAATTCAAAAATGATGGATATAGATTAAGACTATCTTTGGGAATTACTAATAAAAAACTTAATATAATCACAGAGAAAGTTTTTTTAGTTCATGTTGAAGATGTTTTGTCTGATAAAGGCGAAGTTATAGATTTTAAAATAATCTTGATTACAGGATCTAAGTTTAGAAGTGATAGAATGCTCCCTGTAAGTATAAATTTTCTAAAAAAATACTCTTATGTAGCACATCACTACAACAGGATTAAAGTTATGCAGCCAGAGAATAATTATTACTATACTATAATCAAAAGAGGTGGGTTAAATAAATATCCTCTCTTGGATATCATATACAAAACCTGTGTCTATTCTTATTTTACAGGAGAAGCTGTAGAAAAGATAAAATTTTATCGTAAAAATTCTCAGTATTATTAATCATATATGTAACGATATATAAATAAATATGATATATGAGTAATTTATAGATAGGGTGGTTTTTTGGATGTAAATATGATTAGAATTGTAATAATAGGCAGCATGGTATCGTTAATGGGTACAATGGTTGGAGCTTCATTAGGAGTGATAGTAAAAAAGCCTTCCAATAGGCTTTTGGGTGGTATCATAGGCTTTGCTGGAGGGCTTATGCTATCTGTAGTAGTATTTGACTTAATCCCTGAAGCCATTATTAAGTGGAATTTTTTTGGTACTATAAGTTTTTGTATAATAGGCATAATAGTAATTGCCCTTGTAGATAACAAAATAAATTTGGAAAATGTAAATAAACATACAAAAGTTGCATTTATGGCAGCTTTAGGGCTTATGATTCATAATTTTCCAGAAGGGATAATAATGGGATGCGGATTTGCAGCAGGAGGTACCCTTGGTATAAAGATGGCGTTAATTATCTCTATTCACGATATACCAGAGGGAATTGCTGTATCTGCACCATTGGTGGCTTCTAGAGTGAAAGTATCTAAAATACTAGTCTATGCTTTTATAACTGCTTTTCCTACAGCGATAGGTACTTGGGTTGGAGCTTACATAGCTAATATATCAATGAATGTACTAGGTGCTTGCCTTTCTTTTGCATCAGGAATAATGTTATATGTGGTATGCGGAGAAATGCTTCCGGAATCATCAAAACTCTGGGATGGGGTAACAAGTACTGTAGGCATATTAACAGGAATTATAGTGGGTTTGGTTATAGTAAGGCTATTATAATAGAAATCAATTTAGACTGTTTAAACTTACACTGGTTTTGCAGTCTTTTTTTCTTGAAATAGGTATTTGGATATATACTTGAAAAAGGAATTCCATTAAACTATAATTGTAAAATGTTAAGCATGAATTAATGTTTTAAAGTTATTAAAAAAAAGGGGAGCTAATTTAGTATGGATACAAAGGTAGTAATGTTAGATGAGGGAAGTTTAGATAGAGCTTCTATAAAAGAAGCAGGGGAAATAATAAGAAATGGTGGCCTTGTGGCATTTCCAACAGAAACTGTTTATGGTCTTGGCGCTAATGCTTTAGACAATGAGTCTGTAAAAAAGATATTCGAAGCAAAGGGGAGGCCACAAGATAACCCGCTAATAGTTCATATTGCAGACTTTGAGGATATAAAACCTTTAGTAGAGGAAGTATCTGAGATTGCACTTAAGTTTATGAATAGATTCTGGCCAGGGCCTATGACCATGATTTTACCTAAGTCGTCTATTATTCCTGACGCTGCAAGTGCATCTCTTCCAAGTGTGGGAATCAGAATGCCTTCAAATGTAATAGCTAGAGAACTTATAAGGGCAGCTAAGGTACCTATAGCAGCGCCATCTGCAAATATTTCGGGAAGGCCTAGTCCTACAGATGTACAGAGATGTATAGAAGATTTAAGTGGAAGAGTGGATTACATTCTTGGTGGTGAAATTTGTGATATAGGCTTAGAGTCTACAATAATAGATTGTACTGTACAGCCAACTTGTGTTTTGCGTCCAGGTGGAATAACTCTTGAGATGCTAAGGGAGATAGATCCAAATGCATACATTGATCCAGCTATTATGGAAAAACCAAATGAAGATTTAAAGCCTAAAGCTCCAGGAATGAAATATAGACATTATGCTCCAAAAGCTACTGTAAAAATTGTTCAAGGAGATTTACAAAAAACTATTGCAAAAATTAACGAAATGGTGCAAAATTATATAGATAGAAATGAAGTGGTAGGTATAATGGCTACTGAGGAGACAAAAGATAGTTATCCAAAAGGTCTAGTGCTATCTTTAGGAAGCAGAAAGAATATGATAAGTGTATCCCAAGGGTTATTTGAAACACTTAGAAGTTTTGATGACAAAAAAGTTGATGTCATTATATCTGAAGCCTTTGAGGAAAAAGGTGTAGGGGTAGCTGTTATGAATAGATTAAAAAAATCTGCAGGATTTGATATTATTAAGGTCTAATTATTTTCAGGAGGTTAAGTATGAAGAATATACTATTTGTTTGTACAGGAAATACTTGTAGAAGTTGTATGGCAGAAGCTATTTTTAATAGTTTGTGCGACTTAGAAGATATAAAAGCTATTTCTGCAGGCATTGCTGTGGTAAAAGATAGTAAGACCTCTGAAAACTCAGCATTGGTAGTTAAAGAAAATATTGGATTAAATTTAAATGACAGAGAGTCGAAGCAAATCACTAAAGAAATGATAGAAAATTCAGATTTGATTTTAACTATGACTTCATACATAAGAGATCTTTTAGTCAACGCATTTCCAGAATTTAAAGCTAAGATTTATTCTTTAAATGAATATGTGTTACTTGAAACTGATGTAGTTGACCCATTTGGTGGAAATATAGAAGTTTATAGACAGACTTACAAGCAATTAAAGAATAGTATTTTATTGCTATTGGACAAATTGAAGAAGATATAGGCATTAGATGATGTTATTATCTTCTTTTTTTACGCGCTGTGAATTTATAATTTATTTTAAAAATAAATTATTTAAATTAAATAATTAGTATTTATAATTTTGGAGGTATTTTTTATGAAAATTGCAATAGGAAGTGACCATGGCGGATTTAAATTAAAGAATGAAATAGTTAAACATCTACAAGCTAAAGGAATAGAATATAATGACTTTGGTACTTTAACTGAACAATCCTGTGATTATCCTGAATTTGCTCTTAAGGTAGCAGAAGAGGTGTCAAATAAGAATTATGACCTCGGTATTTTAGTCTGTGGAACAGGAATTGGAATTAGTATAGCTGCGAATAAAGTTCCAGGAATAAGAGCAGCGGTATGCGGAGATACTTTTAGTGCACATGCTTGCAGGGAACATAATAATGCAAATATACTTGCATTAGGTGAAAGAGTTACAGGTGTAGGTCTTGCAATTGATATAGTTGATACTTTCATAAATTCCAATTTTGAAGGTGATAGACACCAAAGAAGAATAGATAAGATCTCAGAAATAGAAAAAAAGTATAGTAAATGAAGTGTAAACTTGAATTAGATGGAGTTTCAAACTCCACCTGATTCTTAGTTGAACGAATCCAGGGACGTAGCCGATCTTTACTCCTGCTTTGAAGAAGATGGGAGTATTAGAGCAGGTAGTCATCGGATAAATTTAAACATATAAGAAATAATAAGTGAAAAAATTGTCACAAGTACAATAAACATATTGGAGGAATTTTAAAATGAGTAAAGTAACACAAATAGCACATCCATTAATATTACATAAATTAGCATTTATAAGAAGTAAAAACACAGGGTCTAAGGATTTTAGGGAGCTTGTAGAAGAAGTTGCTATGCTTATGGCATATGAAGTAACTCGTGATCTACAAACAGAAGAGGTAGAAATAGAAACACCGATATGTACAACTAAGTGTAAAATGCTTGCAGGTAAGAAGGTTGCTATAGTTCCAATACTAAGAGCTGGACTTGGAATGGTTGGTGGTATGACTAAACTTATTCCAGCAGCGAAGGTAGGACATATAGGCCTTTATAGGGATGAAGAAACATTAATGCCTGTAGAGTATTTCTGCAAACTTCCTCAAGACATAGGAGAGAGAGATGTAATTGTTACAGACCCTATGCTTGCAACAGGCGGTTCTGCAGTAGATGCTATAGCTCTTCTTAAGAAAAAAGGAGCTAAAAACATAAGATTAATGTGTTTAATAGCTGCACCAGAGGGTGTAAAAAATGTTACAGATAATCATCCTGATGTTGATGTATATGTTGCATCTATAGATGAAAAGTTAAATGAAAATGGATATATAGTTCCTGGATTAGGCGATGCTGGAGACAGACTATATGGAACTAAATAAAGTTTAAGTTCAAAATAAGCAGTGAAAATTTTACTGCTTATTTTTCTGCCTTGAAACCTTATAAGTACTTTTAATTACATTATTTTTAGTATAGAATAAAATAGTAGTAAACAATAAAGTGATTTAAGAATATTATGTAGAATGAATACAGTAGTGCTTGGAGGTAAAAATGGAGAGAATCGACAAAAATAATTATTATTTAGATATATGTGAAACTGTATTGGAAAGAGGCACTTGTATCAGACGTAATTTTGCAGCTATAATTGTGAAACAGGATGAGATAATGTCCACAGGCTATACGGGAGCACCTAGAGGACGGAAGAACTGTTGTGATTTAGGATATTGCAGAAGAGAAGAATTAAATGTACCTAGAGGAACTAGATATGAGTTGTGTAGATCTGTGCATGCTGAACAAAACGCAATAATATCTGCAAGGCGTCAGGATATGATAGGTTCAACTATGTATCTTGTTGGCAAGGAGAAAAAGACAGGAGAGTATGTATATAATGCATCTCCATGTTCGCTGTGCGAAAGATTTATAATAAATGCAGGAATTGAAAAGATAATTATAAGAGATACGAAAAACTATTACAGAGAAATATGTATTCAGGATTGGATTGACACCGATGACTCACTTCAAGGAGGAGCTTCCTATTGAAGCCAAGATCTTAACTCAGATTGGAGACTAACGCTAAGTTAGTTAGGTAAAATTTTATTAGGAGAAATTTCTACCTTAAGATCATTATAGTATAGCTTAATATTAATTGAGGAAGGTTAACTTATGAATGAATTATACGTTTTGGCAGTAATTTCAGTTGCAATTTCTGCGATACTGACCCCTTTTGTAAAAAAATTTGCTATAAAAATGAAGGTTATAGATATTCCAAAGGATAACAGAAGAATACATAAAAAACCTATACCCCTTCTTGGTGGATTGGCAATATACTTTTCATTTATTTTAACTTTGATACTGAAGTCTGGTAGCCTATCCAGATCAGAAATAGGTATTATAATAGGAGCTACAATAATAGTTATTGGAGGATTTTTAGATGATAAGTTTGACATAAGGCCTTGGCATAAGTTACTAATTCAGATGGCATCAGCATTGTCGTTAGTAATATATGGAATAAGGATACAGCTAATTACAAATCCAATAAGTAGCTCAGAGCTGTACATAAGTATAGGAATACTCTCTATACCATTAACCATTGTATGGGTCGTAGGAATTACCAATGCCTTAAATCTGATAGACGGATTAGATGGATTAGCCGCAGGAGTTGCATTTATTTCAGCAGTTACAATTTTTATTATAGCATTATTAAATAATAGGTCAGAAGCGGCTGTATTGACGGTCATATTATCAGGGGCTATATTAGGTTTTCTACCCTATAATTTTAATCCGGCAACTATATTTATGGGCGACACGGGAGCGCAGCTCCTAGGATTTTTGCTTGCTGCTATATCCATAGAAGGAGCAATAAAATCTGCAGCAGCTTTTGCAATAGCGGTGCCAATACTTGCACTGGGAATACCTATATATGATATTCTATTTGCTATGATTAGAAGAAAATTGAATGGAAGGCCTATAATGCAGGCTGATAGAGGCCATCTTCACCATAGACTTTTAGATATGGGACTTACGCAAAGACAGGCTGTTATAATAATGTATCTAATAAGTGCAGTTCTTGGCAGCTTTGCTATAATAGCTATGCAGGTAAGTACACAGAGATCATACTTTTTACTAGCAATGGTAATGGTTGTACTTGTAATAGTAGCTTGGAAATTTGGTTTTTTTGAACATAGAGAATAATGAAGATAAATTTAATTGTTTATTGTCCGATTTGGGCTAGCAATTTGGAGGTAATATAAATGAACAAAATTAAGGTTATAACGATATTTGGAACAAGACCTGAAGCCATAAAAATGGCACCTTTAGTAAAGAAACTTAATGAGGAAAAAAATATAGAAAGCAAGGTTTGTGTAACAGCTCAGCATAGAGAAATGTTGGATCAGGTATTAGAACTTTTTAATATTAAACCTGATTTTGATCTAAATATTATGAAGGCAAAACAGAGCTTAACAGGAATAACCACAAGAGTATTAGAAGGACTTGAAGAGATCTTTGAACAGGAGAAGCCAGACTTAGTTCTTGTACATGGAGATACTACAACAACATTTGCAGGGGCTTTAGCTGCATTTTACCAAAAAATAAAGGTCGGACATGTAGAAGCTGGACTTAGAACTTATGATAAGTATTTCCCTTTCCCAGAAGAAATGAATAGAAAACTTACAGGGGCGGTAGCAGATTTACACTTTGCACCAACCTCTGGATCAAAAAATAATTTGTTAAGAGAAGGGATTAGTGAAAAAGATATATTTGTAACTGGAAACACAGTAATTGATGCCATGGAATTTACTGTAGAGGATAGCTATAGGTTTAGTAATAAGGAATTAAATGATATAGATTATAGTGAAAGAAAAGTTATAATGGTAACAGCCCATAGGAGAGAAAACTGGGGAGAAGGTATAGAAAATATATGTAAAGCATTAAAAACCATAGTTGAAAAAAATGAAGATGTAGAGCTAGTATATCTTGTTCACCTAAACCCTGTAGTTAAAGATGTAGTGCATAAAGTTCTTGGAGAAGTTGAAAGAGTACATTTACTATCTCCTCTAGATACTAAAGAGACTCATAATTTAATGAATAAGTGTCATATGATCATGACAGATTCAGGTGGGTTACAGGAGGAGGCGCCACATTTAGGAAAACCAGTGCTTGTTTTAAGAGATGTAACAGAAAGACCAGAAGCTGTTAAATCAGGAACTGTGAAGCTTGTAGGAACTGATGTAAACACAATAGTAAATACAGCTAATGAGTTGATAAAAAACTCTACAGAATATGATAAAATGAGTAGAGCTATTAATCCATATGGTGATGGTGAAGCTTCACAAAGAATAGTAGCCGCTATATTGGAGCATTTTGGATTTGAGAGTGGTGGGTACAAAGAGTTTATTTAGAATTTTTATCTTTTAATAATAAATTAAGAACCTACGACTCCTTAAGAGTGGTAGGTTCTTGTAGTTTATAAGAGTTTTTAGTCAAAATCGCAGAAAATTTATCCAAAAAATTTACATGGAATTAATAGTAATAGTTGA
Source organism: Clostridium magnum DSM 2767 (assembly GCF_001623875.1). Classification (GTDB taxonomy): domain Bacteria; phylum Bacillota; class Clostridia; order Clostridiales; family Clostridiaceae; genus Clostridium_AM; species Clostridium_AM magnum. The sequence goes on from NZ_LWAE01000006.1 coordinate 166,847, forward strand.
AATATTGATACAAATAGTGTAAAGTAATAGATAAGGAAGTAGTAACATCCAAGTTTGTTAAAATTTGAGACAGGAAATTGAAATGAAAACGATTCAAAAAACACTCAAAATATTTCTAAAGAAACTTTTCATAGCTTAAATATCAACAGATTTAGCAATTCGGATAAAATTAGAGTAATGAAGATAAAAGTATATATTATTGTTAAAAAATGAACGATTAAAGCAAAATACAAACAATATAAGCAAAAAGCAAGATTTTATTTATGTTCTATTAGATTATATAATAAGTTATCATGGTATGCGGCACTGGAGGAAATGAAAGTGAAATATGACCTTAGGGATGTATTTGGAAAAGTCATAATATTTGATATAATGATAGGGGTAATATGTGCTGGATTCTTTCAATTAATATTTAAGAAATATTCTTTGATATTTTTAGGTGGACTAGTCCTAGCTCTTATAAACTTCTTAGTAAATGGAATAATAACAGAGTATATGTTATTGAAAAATAAAAATAAGTATGTGCTGAGCACTTCTATAGGACTTATTGTCAGAGTTGCAGTAGTTTGTGGCATTGCGATATTTGTTTATAGAATCGATCAGTTTAATGTGGTTGCTTATATGTTAGGATATAGTTGTCATTTCATATCTTTAACATTATATGGAATAAAAATAAATAATGAAGGGAAGTGATTAATTGGAAACTGTTGAACCTTTATTCTATTTAAATTTATTTGGCTATAAATTTGACGTTACGCCAAGCTATCTAGTTATGTGGATAATTACAGCTATAATAGTTTTAGGAGCTATCATAGCTACTAGAAGATTAGAAAAAATTCCTAACAGAAAGCAAAATATAGTAGAGATGGTTGTTGAATCTATCAATAATCTTGTTAAGAATAATATGGGAGAACAATGTGTTGCTTACATACCATACATAGGAACACTAGCGATTTTTATATTGTTAATGAACTTAATAGGACTGATAGGTATTGAGCCACCAACAAAAGATTATAACATAGCTTTAGGCTTGGCTATAATTACATTTTTTATAGTTCAAATAAATGCTATAAAGAAAAATGGATTTGGGCATTATCTTAAAGGATATGCACATCCTTTTGCGTTCTTGTTACCTTTAAATTTAGTTGAAAGATTTGTGCTCCCAGTATCATTGAGTCTGCGACTTTTTGGTAATATGACAGCTGCAGTAGTAGTACTTGACCTTGTTTATAATAGTTTAGCTAAGGTAGCATGGGTTGCACAGCTTGGAATTCCGGTTCCAGTACACGCATTTTTCGACATATTTGACGGTGGAATGCAAATGTTTATATTTGTTATGTTAACAATGGTTAATATAAAAGTAGTAGAAGAACATTAAAAAACAAATTAAAAAATTTAGGAGGTAAGAACTATGGGTACAATTGATCCACAAGCATTTATAAAAGGAATGGCATTATTAGGAGCAGGTGTAGCTGCTATAGGTTGTTTAGGTGGAGGTATAGGTTGTGGAACTGCTGCTGGAAAAGCTGTTGAAGGTGTTTCAAGACAGCCAGAAGCAAGTGGTAAAATAATCAGTACAATGGTTATCGGTGCAGCGTTATCAGAAGCAACATCAATATACGCACTTCTAGTTGCATTATTACTATTATTCAAAGCATAAACAAAGAATACTTAAGAATTGTTAAAAATTAAGCCCGAAGGGAGGCTTTTGTGTAGATGGAGATACATCTTTCTAAAATTTTAGCTACTATAATAAACTTCGGTATACTATACTTAATTTTAAAACATTATCTATTTAAGCCAGTTAATAATGCTATCGATTCAAGACAGAATGAAATAATCACTAACATAAATAAAGCAGAAGAAGATAGAATAAAAGCTGAAGAACTTAGAAAAGAAAATGAAGATAAGTTAAGACAGGCCAAACAAGAAGGTAAAACTATAGTAGAAGATTATAAAGTAAAAGCCGATAAAGTTTCCTCAGACATTTTACAAGAAGCTCGTCAAGAAGCAGAAGCAATAATTGAAAGAGCTAAAGTTGAAGCTGAAAGAGAAAAAGAAAAGGCAGCTGATGAAGTAAAGACTCAAGTTGTTGACTTAGCTGTTTTATTATCTTCAAAGGCTTTGGAAGAGTCTGTAAATGAACAACAACATAGGAGACTTATAAAGGATTTTATAGCTAAGGTAGGTATCTAACTATGTATGAATATTTGGATAGGAGATACGCTCTTGCAATCTACAGGGTTGCAGAAGAAAATGGAAAAGTAGAGCAGTATTTAGAACAATTAAAAAATATTGTGGCTCTAATAAATGGAGATGAAAATTTCCAAGAACTTATAAAACATCCTCAAGTGAGCACTTCAAGTAAAAAGAAATTATTTGAACAGCTTTTTAAGGGAAAAGTTGAAGATGAGTTATTGTCATTTTTACTTATACTTATAGACAAGGGAAGAATTTTGCAACTTGAAGGAAAACTTAGAGAAATGGAAAAAATTCATCTTGAGAAAGGTAATACAGTTATTGCTAAAGTAAAAACTGTTATTGCTCTTTTAGATGAGGAAAAAAAGAGCTTGGTTGAAAAACTTGAAGCAAAATTTAGTAAAAAGGTATTATTAGAAGAAGAAATTGATTTAAGTATACTTGGTGGAGTTTACGTTCAAGTCGGTAATGAAGTAATAGATGGTACAGTAAAATCCAAGCTTGATGAGATGAAAAAATTAATGCTTAAGAGAGATTAGAGGTGAGCCTATGAACATAAAACCTGAAGAAATAACTTCAATTATAAAACAAGAAATTGAGAAATATGACAAGAAAATAGAGACAGTTGATTCAGGTACAATAATCCAAATAGGTGATGGTATAGCCAGAGTTTATGGCCTTAATGAATGTATGGCTGGAGAACTTCTAGAGTTTCCAAACGATGTATATGCTATGGCTCAAAACCTTGAACAGGACAATGTAGGATGCGTTCTTCTAGGTTCTGAAAAAGGTATAAAAGAAGGGGACATAGTAAAAAGAACTGGAAGAGTTGTTGAAGTGCCAGTTGGAGAAAATATAATAGGAAGAGTTGTAAACTCACTTGGTCAGCCTATAGATGGAAAAGGTCCTATTAAAACTACAGAAACAAAACCAGTTGAACTTGTTGCACCTGGGGTTATAACAAGACAATCAGTTAAGCAACCACTACAAACAGGACTTAAAGCTATAGACTCAATGATTCCTATTGGAAAAGGTCAAAGGGAGCTTATAATAGGAGATAGACAGACAGGTAAAACTGCTATAGCTACAGATACAATAATAAATCAAAAAGGTAAAGATGTAATATGTATATATGTTGCTATAGGACAAAAACAGTCAACAGTAGCACATATAGTTAATAATCTTACTGAAATGGGAGCTATGGATTACACAATAGTTGTATCATCTACAGCTTCAGAAGCAGCACCATTACAGTTTATTGCACCTTATGCAGGCTGTACAATGGGCGAATATTTCATGAATAAGGGAAAAGACGTACTTATTGTATATGATGATTTGTCTAAGCATGCAGTGGCTTATAGAGCAATGTCATTATTACTTCATAGACCACCAGGAAGAGAAGCGTATCCTGGAGATGTATTCTATGTACATTCAAGACTTCTAGAAAGAGCTGCAAAGCTTTCTGATAAGCTTGGTGGAGGATCACTTACAGCTCTTCCAATAATAGAAACTCAAGCAGGAGACGTTACTGCATATATCCCAACTAACGTTATTTCTATAACAGATGGCCAGATATTCCTTGAGTCTGAGTTATTCTATGCAGGACAGAGACCGGCTGTTAATGCTGGTATATCTGTATCCAGAGTTGGTGGTAGTGCACAAATTAAAGCTATGAAGCAGGTAGCAGGATCATTAAGACTTGACCTTGCACAGTATAGAGAACTTGCTGCATTTGCTCAATTTGGTTCAGACCTTGATAAAGAATCAAAGAAAAGACTTGAAAAAGGTAAGAGATTAATGGAAATATTGAAACAACCTCAATATAAACCAGTACCAGTAGAAAAACAAGTTATGATTCTTTTTGCAGGTGTTAAGGAACATTTATTAGATGTTCCAGTAGAAAAAATTGGAGAATTCGAAAATGGATTCATGGAATATATGGATACGCATCATAAGGAGATAGGTCAAGAGATAGTAGAAAAGAAAGCTTTATCTGATGACTTAAGTAAAAGACTTGGTGATGCTATAGAAGAATACAAAAAAATATTTTTAGCAGAGGTATAATTTAATTTTCCCTTTGCGGGAGGTGAAGTATGGCAGGGGCAGGACTTGTTGCGATTAAGCGAAGAATTAAATCAATAACCAGTACCCAAAAAATAACAAAGGCCATGGGACTTATTGCCACCTCTAAACTCAGGAAGGTTAGAAACAAACTTGAGGTAAATGATAAATACTCAAAATCCTTTAGTGCTATCATTAGTGAATTTGTTAAAGGTGCTGAGGAAAAGAGTATTTACATACATGGTAATAAAGGTAGGAAAAAACTTTATATTACACTTAATTCTGATACGGGACTTTGTGGAGGATTTAATGCCATCGTAGTAAATGCAGCTGCAGAACTAATATCTAAGGATAGAGAAAATTCTCTTTTAGTATCAGTAGGACAAAAGGGTAGAATGTACTTTAATAGATTAAAATTTCAAACTACAGCTGAGTATGTAGATATACCTGATGTACCTACGCTAAAGGAAGCAGAGGCCATTACATATAAGGTGCTTGATTTATACCGCAAAAATGAAGTGGGAGAAGTTTATATAGTATATACAAGATTTTTCACTACTGTAAAACAGGTGGTTAACGTAGAAAAAATACTTCCATTGGAGAATAAAGACACTGAAGTAGATAAGCGCTTTGTAAAATTCGAGCCATCTATTGATGAAATGATAGATGATGTAGTAGTCATGCAATTAAAACAGCAAATATTAAATTATATGCTTCATGCAAAAGCCAGTGAACAAGGTTCAAGAATGGCTGCAATGGATGGAGCGACAAAGAATGCTAATGAGTTATTAGATAAGCTAAATCTTAAATACAACAGAGAAAGGCAAGCAGCTATAACTCAAGAAATATCCGAAATAGTCGGAGGAGCCGAAGCTCAAAAGTAAGGAGGGACACTAATGCCAAATGTGGGCAAAGTTGTTCAGGTTATAGGACCTGTAGTAGATATAAAATTCAGTACAGAACACCTTCCTAATATATATAATTCCATAGAAATAACTTTGGGTGACAAGAAGCTTGTAACTGAAGTTGCACAACATATTGGAGACGATATTGTTAGAACTATATCTATGGAAGCAACAGAGGGTTTAAAGAGAGGTATGGATGCAGTGGATACAGGTAATCCAATATCTGTACCAGTTGGAGAACCAGTTTTAGGAAGACTTTTTAATATGCTAGGACAGCCAATAGATGAAGCTGGCGAAGTTGTTTCGGATAAGTATTATCCTATTCATAGACCAGCACCAAGTTTCGAAGATCAATCTGTTAAGCCAGAAATGTTTGAAACAGGTATTAAGGTTATAGACCTTCTTGCACCATATCAAAGAGGTGGAAAGATAGGACTATTTGGTGGTGCCGGCGTTGGTAAAACAGTTCTTATCCAAGAGCTTATAAATAATATAGCTAAAGAACATGGTGGTTTATCTGTATTTACAGGTGTTGGAGAAAGAACAAGAGAAGGTAATGACCTTTATTATGAAATGAAGGAATCTGGAGTTATCGACAAGACTGCTTTGGTATTTGGTCAGATGAATGAGCCACCTGGAGCAAGAATGAGAGTTGCGCTAACAGGACTTACTATGGCTGAATATTTCAGAGATCAAGGCCAAGACGTGCTTTTATTCATAGATAACATATTCAGATTTACACAGGCTGGTTCTGAGGTTTCAGCGCTACTTGGAAGAATACCAAGTGCCGTTGGATATCAGCCAACACTTGCAACTGAGATGGGTGCTCTTCAGGAAAGAATAACATCAACAAAGCAAGGTTCTATTACATCCGTTCAGGCTGTATATGTACCTGCTGATGACTTGACTGACCCAGCACCAGCAACTACATTCTCTCACCTTGATGCTACAACAGTTCTTTCAAGAGCTATAACAGAGCTTGGTATATACCCTGCAGTTGATCCACTAGAGTCAAGTTCAAGAATTCTTGACCCAAGAATAGTAGGAGAAGAGCAGTATGAAGTAGCTTCAGACGTTAAGCATATACTTCAAAGATATAGAGAACTACAAGATATAATAGCGATACTTGGTGTAGATGAGCTTTCAGAAGCAGATAGACTAGTAGTTGTAAGAGCTAGAAGAATTCAAAGATTCTTATCCCAACCCTTCTCTGTTGCTGAACAGTTTACTGGAATGAAGGGTGCATATGTTCCTATAAAGGAAACTATAAGAGGTTTTAAAGAAATACTTGAGGGTAAACATGATAGTTTACCAGAAGCAGCATTCTTATTTGCAGGAACTATTGATGATGTAATTGCAAAAGCAAAAGTAATGATGGAAAGCTAGGTGGTTAATATGGCAGAAGCTTTAAAATTAACTATCCTTACTCCTGAAAGGGAATTTTATAGCGGTGAGATCACAGAAATAATAACTAACAGCACTCAAGGTGGCATAGGAATAATGCTTGATCATATGCCTTTAGTAACAACCTTAAAACCATGTGTTACTGAAATCACTGAAAAAGGTGGCAAAAAGCTTAAGGCATTTACATCTACAGGAATACTGGAAGTAAAAGATAACAATGTTAGAATTCTATGTGATGCTTGTGAGTGGCCAGAAGAAGTTGATTTTAAAAGAGCTGAAGAGGCTAAACAAAGAGCAGAAGATAGATTAGTAAACAAAGACGGTATTGATGTAAAAAGAGCAGAATTGGCGTTAGCTAGAGCACTTGCTAGAACAAAATTAAAATGAAGTGGAAACTTGAATCAGATGAGGGCTACCCTCATCTGATTTTTAGTTGAACGAATCCAGGGACGTACCCGCTCTTTATTCCCTCTTTCATATACGATGGAATATTAGAGCGGGTAGTGATCGGGTAAGTTCATTTTTTCAAACAACAGGGAGTTTAATAGACTTTCTGTTGTTTTTTTATTTCATCTCTTTTTTAAAAAGTTGCACATTTTGCCATACATACTTATATATTGGTAGTATACAAAAACCAAGACAACCCCGTAATAGATAATTGAAAATAAGAATAGTTTATAACCTATAAAATCTACTTAATAGTATTTTTTAGGAGTTATTTCACATTTCTTAAATATCCTTCACTCCCCTATGGTAATTAATTTACAAATCAGTAATAAATTATTCTCTGATAAATTGAATATATCAGGAAATAGTTGTCCATAATTTTAATGGGAACGAAGGGGGTGGAGAACTCTGTAGGGTATAAATTAAGTACAGAGTAGATAGAATGAAAAGAAGATCTAATATACTAAAGGGATTGTTAATACTTACAATCATATTGTTGATGACAGGTTTTTCCTTAACTAAAGGAAACTCAGACATATTTGATGATATTTTAAAAAGAACACATAGTGATACAGTAGAGTATGGTATAACAGCAGAGTTTACAACGGATGAAAATAGAGAAGATATATGTAATGATATATTAAAAGGATTAGACTTTCATGATGGATGGAGTACAAATACATTGAATAATCCACAAGCTTATTGTGTAGAATTTAGGAAAAATAATGTAAATGGTTACATAGAAACTATGCATTATGAAAATCATAGTATTGTAACTATAAGTATTGTAAAGAAAGATAACAAGAATTCATTAGAAGAACTAAAAAGTAAGTTACAACAATGTTTAGGGGATAGAAAAGTAAATGTTAAGTACTTTACGTATCTGAAAGCCAAAGTGCTAAATGATGATATTAATTTAACAAATAAAGATATATTAAAAATCTTAAGGGAACATGGAGCAACTAATATTAATACTATATCTCTACAAAATGGATATAGCACTACAGCCTATACAAAAAGATATGATTCAACTGAAAGTAATGGTGAAAAAATAGATTTTAACTATGCTGTGTGTAAATACTCCTCAGGTAGCTATATTATTATTGGAACGCCTGAACTAATTATAACATACTAGCAATTGTGAATGGAGGATAAATATGAGTAAAATAATAGTTAGGGGAGGAAATATATTAAAAGGTGAGGTAAATATAAGTGCTGCAAAAAACTCAGTATTGCCTATTATCGCTGGATGTATATTAAGTGATGATAAGTGTATAATTGATCAGGCACCTATGTTAGAAGATGTTTTTGTTATAAGTGACGTGCTTAGAAGTGTTTGTGCTGAAATAGATGTAAATAGAAAGGATAGTAGAATTATAATTGATAGTACTGCTATAAAAGATTGCGAACCTGCCGGTGAGCTAGTAAGAAAAATGAGAGGATCGTTTCTACTCATGGGACCTATGATATCTAGATTTGGAAGATTCAAGTTATCTTTACCAGGGGGCTGCAATATAGGAACAAGACCAATAGATTTACACTTAAAGGGATTCAGCGCTCTTGGAGCAGAAGTAAATGTAGGTCATGGATATGTAGAAGCATATGCTAAAAAGCTTATAGGGAGTAAAATCTATCTAGATTTTCCTTCTGTAGGAGCTACTGAAAACATAATGATGGCTGCAGTTATGGCTGAAGGTGAAACCATTATAGAGAATGCAGCAGCAGAACCAGAGATTGAAGATTTAGCAAAGTTTTTGAATAGTATGGGAGCTAATATTATTGGAGCAGGATCAGGAACAATTCGTATTATTGGAGTTAAGAGCTTAAGGGGAACAACACATAGACCAATATATGACAGAATTGAAGCTGGTACCTTTATGATAGCTGCGGCTATAACAAGAAGCAGAATTAAAATTAATGGAGTTAATGAAGAACATCTAAAGCCTGTAATAGCAAAGCTAACTGAAGCTGGTGTTTTTATAAAGATAGAAGGAGATACTATGGTTGTAGATGGAACAGGAGACCTAAAGCCTATTGATATTAAAACCATGCCTTACCCAGGCTTTCCCACTGATATGCAGTCGCAAATTGCAGGATTATTATCTACGGTACATGGAACTAGTATAATAACAGAAACAATTTTTGAAAATCGCTTTATGCATGCTGCTGAAATGAAAAGAATGGGAGCTAATATAAAAATAGATGGAAGAAGCGCTGTTATAGAAGGTGTTAATAAGCTTACAGGTGCAGAAGTTAGAGCAACTGATTTAAGAGCTGGGGCAGCTCTTATATTATGTGGCTTAGCTGCTGAGGGAGAAACTCAAGTTACTGATATATACCATGTAGATAGAGGCTATGTTGACATAGAGAAAAAATTTCAGGGGTTAGATGCTGATATAGAAAGAGTAAATGTATAGAACTCCCCTCTATTAATATATTTATTAAGGGAGAAGATTAGAACAAAAATCTTCTCCTTTTTTCATGGGCTGAAAAATTAGTAATATTCTTGATACATTAAAAATAAACTTATACTGTATTTCACAAAGGAGTTTTAGGAGGTTACGGAATGAGAAGAATTATTATCTCAATACACTTAAAAAGATTTCTTTGGGTAGTTTTAATGAGTATATTTTTTATAGTATCACTCTCAGTATTTATTGTGGGTTTTGGTCAAAATAAAGCTATTATTCCTGAATTTCTTATGAAATCAGATGATATAGTATTTAACGAAGCCAATGGAATACCAAAAATAAAAGTATTTATAACAAAGGAAAATAAAATAGAAGAAATGTTCCTTGAAGAATATGTTAGAGGAGTTGTTTCAGCAGAAATGCCTGTTGAGTTTGCGCCAGAGGCATTAAAATCTCAGGCGGTAGCTGCAAGAACCTTTGCCTTAGCACATATGGAGGAATTTGGAGGAGAAAAATATAAAAGTAATACAGGAGCAAATGTGGATGATACTGTAAAGTGTCAAGTGTTTATTCATAAAGAGGATAGATTAAAGTCTTGGCCTCAAAGTAAAAAAGATGAGTATTGGAATAAGGTAAGTGATGCTGTAAAGGAAACAGCAGGCGAAGTTTTAACTGATGATGGAAAGCTAGTAATGGAACCTTTATTTTTTGCCGTTAGTAGTGGAAAAACAGAAAACAGCTCTGATATTTTTTCAGAGGATGCTTCTTATTTAAAGAGTGTAAGTAGTCCAGGCGAAGAACTAGCACCAAAATATAGAAGTACAGTGAAAGTTTCATATGGGAATTTTATAAGCAAAATTAATGCTGAGTACTCCAATTCAGGACTAACAACAGCAACATTAAAAAATAGTGTAGAGATAAAAAGCAGAAACGAGGGTGGATCAGTAAAAGAAATTAAAGTAGGCAGGATAACTTTATCTGGAGTTAAATTTAGAAGTATCATGGGACTGAACTCGGCTAATTTTAACATAAAATTCAATTCCAGTAATATAGAAATAAGTTGCATTGGTTATGGTCATGGTGTCGGTATGAGTCAGTGGGGAGCTAATGCTATGGCTAAATCAGGAAAAAGCTACAAAGATATATTAGAACATTATTATAAAGGGACAAAGATTACTAGTATTAATAGTTTTAGAAATTAATAAAGTATATATGCCCACAGCTGAAACTTGACTTATACCAGGGATATTTTATTCCTAATTGATAAAATTTAGTTAAGAGTTAAGAATTGAGAATTAAGAGTTATGGATGATTTTCTTTCGCTAAATCTACAGAAAATCTAAATTTAATACCATCGGAGCTTTGCTTCAATGAAATGGAAACTTGAATTAAAAATTTTTCGAAACAAAGTGGAGAAAAATTATCCTTCACTCTTAACTCTTCGTTCTTAATTCTTAACTTATACTCCGGCATATAACTGCTTGGATGAATTCTTTCATAATAGGGAGTATTAGAGCGTATAGTTATAAGATAAAAGATAGAATTGGAAACTTTTGCGAGGTTTCTAATCCTATCTTTTATTTGTCAAAAAAACATGAAAATAATAGAAAAAAAATTTCATAAAATATGTATTTTTTACTGTGCTCTGGACAAACTACAAAAAGGAGGTGTTCGTATGGACAAAAAATTTTTCAACAAAACATTAAATTTCTTTAAAAGGGAGGGATTTTATGTAGTATTATTTGTCTGCTTATGTGTAGTAGCTACCGTAGCTGTTTTAACTGCAAAAAACAATAAACATATAGATAATACAGCAGTTAAGCAAAGTAATGCAGTACAACAGAATTCAAGTAAAGAAGTTGCTAAGTCTGGTAATGAGCCTTCTTTAAATTATGATAATGCTCTTCAAGTAAAGAAAGGTAGTAATTCTGAAACTGTTGCTCCTAAGACTGGAGAAAGTTCACAAGGAGTTTCTAATTCAGTAAATACTAGTTTTCAAAAACCTGTAGAAGGAAGTATAGCAAGAGCTTATTCCGAAGATCCTGTTTACTGGGAATCAACAGCTAGTTATAGACCTAATTTAGGCTATGATATAAAGTCCGATTTAGGAAAACCTGTAGTTGCTACAATGGATGGAAAGGTAGAGTCAGTTAATAGTGCTACACAAGATGGAGTAGAAATTGTTATAAATCATCAAAATGGATTAAAAACAGTTTATTCTAACTTAGATTCCAAAGTAAAAGTTACAAAAGGTCAATCAGTAACTAAAGGAACAGTTATAGGCTCAGTTGGTAAAACAACATTAAGATCAGCTTATGAAAAGTATGGTGACCATTTGCACTTTGCAATTTTAAAGGGAAAAGACTTTGTTGATCCCGCAAAATATTTAAAGTATTAATAATTAGCCATTTTCCGAGAAGTTTATCCGATGACTACCCGCTCTAATACTCCCTCTTCTCTAAGAGGGAGTAAAGAGCGGCTACGTCCCTGGATTCGTTCGACTAAGAATCAGATGGGGGTTAGATGCCTAAATGGCATTTAACGGGCAATGCCCCGGAGTCGAAGACAGACCCCACCTGATTCAAGTCTTAACTTCATCGGAAAATGGCCCATAAAATGAATTTAAAAATGCGAAACAGCATATTTATAAATATAGAAGGATTAAGGAGGTACCACGTTGAAAGATTACATTGAAGAAAGAGTTTTAGAAGTAGCAAAATATATTATAGGATCAAAAGCTACAATAAGAAAAACAGCGAAAGTTTTTGGAGTAAGCAAAAGTACCATACACAAAGATATGACAGAAAGGTTACCTAAAATAAATCCTCAAATTGCCGAAGAAGCTAAAATTATTTTGGATTATAATAAAGCAGAAAGACATATAAGAGGCGGTAAAGCAACTAAAATGAAATATAAAGCTATTGAAGGTTAAAAACATTCCTATTATAATTGAAATGTGAATATATAATAAAAATAGACATATTTCATGTTTTTATTATAAAAAATGTGGGGAAGAGTAGGAGTGAAAAAGGAATGTTTTTTAGTATAGGAACCGATATGGGAATTGATTTGGGTACAGCCACAGTTCTTGTTTATATTAAAGGCAAGGGCGTAATATTAAAAGAACCTTCAGTTGTTGCTATAGATAAAAATAAAAATAAGGTACTAGCTGTAGGAGAAGAAGCATGGCAAATGATTGGTAGGACGCCTGGTAATATTGTGGCGATTCGTCCATTAAGGGATGGGGTTATATCTGATTATGATATAACAGAAAAAATGTTAAAGTATTTTATATCAAAAGCTTGTGGCAAAAGAAGAATGTCGGCCCCTAGGGTTGTAGTATGTGTACCTTGTGAAGCTACAGAAGTGGAAAAGAGAGCTGTAATTGATGCAGCTAAGAATGCTGGGGCGAAAAAAGTTTTTTTAATAGAAGAGCCTTTAGCAGCTGCTATTGGAGCAGGTATTGATATCACAAAAGCAAGTGGAAACATGGTTATTGACATTGGTGGAGGTACTACTGATATTGCGGTTATTTCTTTAGGGGGAATAGTTGTAAGATCATCTATCAAGGTTGCGGGAGACAAGTTCGATGAGGCAATCATGCGATATATAAGGAAAGAACATAAGTTGATGATTGGAGAAAGAACTGCAGAAGACTTAAAAATAAATATTGGATCTGCATTTGAGAGAGAAGAAAAAGTGATTATGGAAATAAGAGGAAGGGACCTGATTTCAGGTCTTCCCAAGAATATAACAGTATCCTCAGATGAGATGAGGGAAGCATTAAGAGAAACTGTAAATGCAATAGCAGAAATAACTCATGCAGTACTAGAAAAAACACCACCGGAATTGGCAGCAGATATAGCTGATAAAGGTATAATGATGACTGGTGGGGGAGCCTTATTAAACGGACTTAGTAATTTGATACAAGAAGTAACAAAAGTACCGGTATATGTAGCTGATGATGCAGTGTCCTGTGTGGCAATGGGAACAGGTAAAGTTTTGGAATACTTAGATAAAATGGAAGTTACATTTATTGGTGATGATATAACTTTAATAGATTAATGATAGAAAAGCAAAATCCTAAATTATTATTTGGATTTTGCTTTTCTATTTAAGTTATTTCAGTAAGATAATAGGAATGGATTAAAGCATGAGTTATAACTTTAGCCATACTTAGCACTAAGTTTAATCGTATATTATTACTATTAAATATCTCGTCATTATCATTAGAATCTACTATGCCTATTATAGAAGTATCGCCAACGTTGGGTAAAGACTTTCCTACCCCTTTTCCTGGATGAACTGGATAGTCCCTAGCTTGAATCTCGCCTATACTGTCTGAATCGCCAAGACATGCATCTATACCTATGATATTACTGCCAGTGTGCAATAGCTTGATTTCATTTAACTTTTTATCAATATTTAAAGCGTGTATAGGGTCTGAAACTGTGCCATATACAGGTAGGGGGAAATTTTTAGATTTTAGTAGTGTTCCTACTAAGGGGCCAAGGCAATCCCCTATGCATCTATCAGTCCCGATACATACTATAATTGTATCCTTGTTAATATAATCCTTTAAAAAGTATGCAAGTTCATAATACGATAATGGATTCTTAAAATCAGCCCTTATTCTATTCAATAGATACACCTCCTTGATAATTTATATGAACTAAATTTATGAAATATTAAGCTAATAAGAATAAAAATTTAATTTTAAGAGATAATAACATAGGTGCAAGGAGGGTGTGTTTATGAATAAAAAAATTCAATCATGTATTGTGATTTTATTTACAGTAATTAGTATTTTAATAATGATATTCTCAGATAAAATAAATGACGAAACAAATTTCATCAAGAGTAAAATTTTAGTGATAAATAAAAAATACATTAATTTAGAAAAACAAAGTGATAACCAGTTAAAAAATAAAGATACAAACAATGAGGATAATGCAAATAAAAAAATTGAAGTACATAAAGATACTACTACAAGTAATATCACAGCCTCAGCTGTTACATCAGAACAATATAAAAAGTTTAAAATGGAGAAAATGAATGAAGAATTAGCACAGGATAAGGAAGATTTTTTTAGCGAAGGTAATGTAAAAGAGAATGCAGACAAACAGGTTAACTCATCAGATCGTAAAAAAAGTTCAGTGAAGCAAACTAAGGGTGAAGATTCAGCTAAACCAGATAATAAAGCTGTTAATGATAAAACCGGTGGATCCAAAGAAGATGTGTCAGTATTTAAAGTTTCTAGATCTCAAATTAATGATAGTTTAACCCTTTCTGATAAAACAAAGCTTTTGTCAATAGCTAGCAAGCTATCAGCTATTGATTATGAGAAGGTGAGAAAATATCTGCAAAGCGGCAGTGATCAAGATATAAAGAATACTGTTAAATTACTTAAGGAAAGGCTATCTGAAAAGGATTATGATAAGGCGAAAGAAGTTGCACAAAAAATTATAAATATGGATGTAGTAGAGCAATGAAACAAAACTTTAGTATGAAAGGGAGACTTGAATCAGGTGGGAGTATTAGAACAGGTAGTCACCGGATATAAGGATCAATCCTAGATAGCTGTAAGTTAACATGAGAAAAGTAGCTTCATCAAGTTATATTGGTGAAGTTATTTTTGTTCATCACAAATTTCAATTAATTAGATTTCTGAAGCAAAATGGATATATAGGAAGTTATAGTGGTGTAAAATTGACAGATGGCGTTAAATGGCTTAAAATGGCGTTTGAAAATAGTCTTGTAACAGTGTATACTAATCCATGTTGAAGCGATTAGGAAGCCACAAAACAACAAAATGTAATGAGCTGGCATAGCTCAGCAGGTAGAGCAACTGACTTGTAATCAGTAGGTCGCGAGTTCGATTCTTGCTGCCAGCACCAAAAAAAAATACGGAGGAATTCCCGAGTGGCCAAAGGGGGCAGACTGTAAATCTGTTATCGTTGATTTCGATGGTTCGAATCCATCTTCCTCCACCATTATATGTATGGGCGCATAGCTCAGCTGGGAGAGCATCTGCCTTACAAGCAGAGGGTCACAGGTTCGAGCCCTGTTGTGCCCACCATACAAACAAATATTATTAAGCTGGCATAGCTCAGCAGGTAGAGCAACTGACTTGTAATCAGTAGGTCGCGAGTTCGATTCTTGCTGCCAGCACCACAAAAAAATATGGAGGAATTCCCGAGTGGCCAAAGGGGGCAGACTGTAAATCTGTTATCGTTGATTTCGATGGTTCGAATCCATCTTCCTCCACCATAGATAAAGCACTTTTTAAGTGTTTTATTTTTTTAGAACAAAAGAAAAAGTGAATAAAGCTCTTATCAAGAGAGGTGGAGGGAAAGGGCCCTATGAAACCCGGCAACCAGCATTTAGGCTAAGGTGCCAATTCCTGCAGCAAAATCCTGCAAGATAAGAGAGTCGTTAAGATTATTTAACCTCTTCTTATTGAAGAGGTTTTATTTTTGTAAAATGGAGGTATAAATTATGAGAAGATTGTTTACATCTGAATCGGTTACTGAAGGGCATCCAGATAAAATCTGTGATCAAATTTCAGACGCTATTCTTGATTCTATATTAGAACAGGATCCAAATGGAAGAGTAGCTTGTGAAACAACAGTTACTACAGGTATGGTTATGGTTATGGGGGAAATATCAACTAAATGTTATGTTGATATTCCTAAAGTAGTTAGAAAGACTGTAGCAGAAATAGGATACACAAGAGCTAAGTTTGGTTTTGACTGTGATACATGTGCGGTTATGACAACTATAGATGAACAGTCAGCAGATATAGCAATGGGAGTAGATGAAGCCCTTGAATCTAAGATGGGTGAAATGGATAAAATGGAAGCAATAGGTGCAGGAGACCAAGGAATGATGTTTGGTTTTGCTACAAACGAAACAGCAGAATATATGCCTATGCCAATAAATATGGCACACAAGCTTTCAAGAAGACTATCAGAAGTAAGAAAGAATGAAACACTAAAATACTTAAGACCAGATGGAAAGACACAGGTTACTATAGAATATGAAAATGATAGACCTGTTAGAGTGGATACTATTGTAATATCAACTCAACATGATCCAGATGTAACTCGTGAACAAATAGAAAAAGATATGCTAGAGCATGTAATAAAGCCTGTTATATCAGCAGAACTTTTAGATGACAAAACTAGATATTTCATAAATCCAACAGGAAGATTTGTTGTTGGAGGTCCTCAGGGAGACTCAGGATTAACAGGAAGAAAGATTATAGTTGATACATATGGCGGATCAGGAAGACATGGTGGTGGAGCGTTCTCTGGAAAAGATCCAACTAAGGTTGATAGATCAGCTGCATACGCTGCAAGATGGGTTGCTAAAAACCTTGTTGCTGCAGGAGTTGCAGATAAGTTAGAAATTCAGCTTGCTTATGCAATAGGTGTTGCTAAACCTGTATCAATTACAGTAGATACTTTTGGCACAGGTAAAATAGAAGCTGACAAGATTATTGATATAGTAAATAAAGTATTTGATTTAAGACCAGCAGCTATAATAAGAGACCTAGATTTAAAGAGACCAATCTATAGACAGGTAGCAGCTTATGGACACTTTGGAAGAACTGATATCGATGTTCCATGGGAAAAATTAAATAAAGTTGAAGAAATAAAAAAATTCCTATAGAAGAAAGTTCCTATGCTTAATGCATAGGAACTTTTTAATTAAACAGATGAAAAGTTTAACATTTACATGTTATGGATATGTTATAATATGAAGAGATAATTAAGAGAAATACAAGATGAAATGGGAGAGGTCTTATGCAGGAAATACAGGGCATTGTGGAGGATATAGTATTTCAGAATGAAGAGAATGGTTATGTAGTAGCCAGAATTAAGGAAAAAAAAGAAAGTATAACAATAGTAGGATGTATACCATATATATTAGAAGGTCAAAACCTGAAACTATTTGGTGAGTGGGTTCTGCATCCTCAATTTGGACAGCAATTTAAAGTAAATGGTTGTGAAGAAATAGTACCTAGCTCAATTGTAGGTATAGAAAGGTATTTATCTTCAGGAATAATATCTGGAATAGGTCCTGTTACTGCAAAAAAGATTGTGGAAAAGTTTGGGGAAGAGACTTTAAATATATTAGATACGAATATAGAACGATTAAAAGAAATAGAAGGTATAGGAGCGAAAAAAATAGCTCTAATATGCGAGTCATATGCAAAGCAGAATGAAGTAAGAAATATAATGATTTTTTTACAAACATATGGAGTAACACCAAACCAATGTGTAAAAATTCATAAAAGGTTTGGGGAGAATTCCATAAAAACTGTGAAAGAAAATCCTTATGTACTAACGGATGAGATAGCAGGAATAGGCTTTAAAACTGCAGATAAAATTGCCAGAAGCTTAGGGATTGAATCCAATTCATCTTTTAGGATACAAAGTGGTATAAAATACTTAATAAATCAATTTTGTGGCTTTGGAAACACATATGTACCTCTAGAAATACTCATAAAAGATTGTGTTGATATACTTGGAGTATCAAAAGAGGAGATTGAGGAAAATATATATGATAGTTCTGTAAATGGTAAGTTAAAATTAGAAAAAGTTGATGATAAAGTTTGTGTCTTTTCTATTTCTTATTACTATTGTGAACTTGGAGTTACAAAAAAAGTGCTTTCCTTAGCTTTGAGTAAGTATGATGATATGGGAATAAATGTAGATGAAGAAATAAAGGCTTTTGAGGTAAATAATTGTATAGAATTTGCTCCTTCTCAAAAAGAGGCAATACGGGGAGCAATAGAAAATGGAGTTGAAATAATAACAGGGGGACCTGGTACAGGTAAAACTACAATAATTAATTGTATAACCGAAATATTTGAAAAAGCTAGTTTGAAGGTTTATATGAGTGCACCTACAGGAAGGGCAGCTAAGAGGATGACAGAAGCCACAGGAAGAGAGTCGAAAACTATACATAGGCTTTTGGAAATGGGGATAAGTGATGAAAATGAAAATTTGATGTTTTCAAGAGGTGAGGAAGCACCTTTAGAGTGTGATGTAATTATAATAGATGAAGCTTCTATGATAGACATAATACTTATGAATAATCTTCTTAAAGCAGTATCGCTAGGAACAAGAATTATAATTGTAGGAGATGTAGATCAGTTACCATCAGTGGGACCAGGTAATGTACTTAGGGACTTAATTGAAAGTAAGTGTATAAAAGTAGTAAGATTGAAAGAGATTTTTAGACAATCCCAAGAAAGTATGATTGTTGTAAACGCCCATAAAATTAATGAAGGAGAAATGCCTATATTAAATAAAAAAGATAAGGATTTTTTCTTTATACAATGTGAAGAGCCTAATAAAATTTTGGATACTGTAATATCTCTCATAGATAAAAGACTTCCTAAATTTAATGCCAGTTGGAATAAAATGCATCATATACAAATACTCTCACCTATGCGAAAAGGAATGCTAGGTATTTCTAACCTAAATAAAAGCCTTCAAGATATTCTAAACCCTAAAAATGAAGGGAAGAAAGAAAAAGAATTTAAAGATATGATATTTAGAGTCGGTGACAAAATAATGCAAACTAAAAATAACTATATGCTAAAATGGGAAAGAATAGCTGGTGAAGGTGAAAAGGAAGGCGTAGGTATCTTTAATGGAGATGTCGGGTATATAGACAGTATAGATGAAGAAAAACAGACACTGACGGTAGTATTTGATGAGGAAAGAAAAGTTATATATGAAAATGTATATTTAGATGAAATTGATTTAGCTTATGCTATAACTATCCACAAAAGTCAAGGAAGTGAATTTCCTGTTGTTATTATACCTATGTTTATGGGGCCGCCATTACTAATGAATAGAAATCTGCTGTATACTGCAATAACTAGGGCAAAACAACTAGTGGTTTTAGTAGGAGATTTGAAAGCCGTTCAATTTATGATAAACAACAATAAAAGCTTTGAAAGGTATTCGCTATTAAAATATAGAATAATGGACATAATGGAGAGTGAAGAGGATGTTCTTATTCAAGAAGAAGAATCTAAGTAATGAAAAAGAAAAGGTAGGAAACGACATACTAAACTGGAGTGCTGGAAATGAACGTTTTCTTAATGTAATATCTACCCCATGTAATTCTGCAGAAATATTTTTAAAGGTAATGTTGTATTATGTGGAAAGAAACAAAAAGATCATATATATCACTAATGAAAGTTATGATGATGTTAATATACTTAATGTAATAAAAAAGTATACAGATTTTAGAGATTACACCTATATAAAAAGCTTAAAAACAAGTATTAATTCTAGCTTGAAAATATGTAACTTTACAAATGCCCTTCAGTTAAAGGAGAAATTTGATTTGGTTATATATGATGACATAAGGAGCTTTCCAAGTCATGATAAATATGAAATATTAGATTTGATATATAAAATATCTAATGAAGATTCAAGATTAATAGTCTATTCTATAGAACCTGTATTAAAAAACAATAGAGAATTGGTATTGCCAATTAAGGATAATAGAATTCCTATAATTGAGCCAAGGACTATATTAACAAGAATAGATATCAATAGAGATATACCCTTTGTTATATATGATTATTTAAGATGGTCTATAGACTCTGATAGAAAAGTCATAATATGTGTTCCAGATGAGAAAAAGCTAGAAAATGTTTATTTTTATATTAATAATTATTGTCGTAATATCAGTAAAAACATAATTTGTTTTAGAAAAGGCAAAGCTGATAAAAAGCTGATTGCCAATTTTCAAAAAATGAAAAAAGTTATTGTTATTACTAATGACTTTGAAAATGTTTTTCCTAATTCTGCAAATGTAGATGTCATGGTTTATTTTGCTGACGATTTACGATTTAATTATAAAAAGCTTACCTATTTTTGTGGAAGTGTGGGGAGAAGTGAAAGGTATTGGAAAGGAGAGGTTATATTTTTAGCTAATGAGGAGACAGAAGACATGGAAAAAGCAAAAAGTATAACTAGAAATTTTAATAAAGAGGCATGGGAAATGGGATTGTTAAAAATCTAAAATTTATATGGGATTGTATTTTACAGGTAATATACCCCACTGATGAAAAATGTATCTTATGTGCAGAGGATACAAACGAAGATAATCTTATTTGCACTGAATGTGAAAGAAGTATAAAGTTTTGTGAAGATATTTTTACTATAGAACAAAATAATACTAGGTTTAGATATTATAGTATATCATACTATTCTGGTAACATGATGGAACTCATATTGAGGCTAAAATATAAAAGTGATTTTAGGGCTGGAGAGGTTATAGCTAAGTATATGATAGATGTAATAAAGTCTAATGATATTCAGTTTGATTTTATATCATATATTCCTATGACAAAGACATCTATGAGAAAAAGAGGTTATAACCAAAGTGAATATTTAGCTACAGTTATTAGCAATGAAATCAATAGACCAGTAATTCATTGTTTAGACAAAATAAAACAAACAAAGGATCAAATTGGATTAAATGGAATTGAAAGATGGAATAATGTCCTTAATAGTTTTAAAATTATTGATAAAAATATTATTATAAATAAAAAAATTTTATTGGTAGATGATGTTTTAACCACTGGTGCTACTGCATTTAGCTGTGCATATGAGTTATTAAAATGTAATGCTGGAGAAATTACCATATTGACTGGAGCGAAAAGTAGAGTATAATTTTATTATATTGAGTTAGGTTTGTGGTTGAAAATCGATGCCAGTCGCAGGCGAAACGATCCACGTAAGTTAGATAAAATGTTTAATGAGCATGGTGCGGTTTAGAGGTAAGTCCTGCCGTTTTACAAGGCGAGAGTGTTAGTAGTGAGAGGTTAATTCCGGGTAGCAAAAGCTCCAGCAGGCGAGTGTGGGGTCAAAGACCAGGTCAACTAGCTTAATATTTAAAATTAAAGTTATTAATTAAAAAAATTAATAACTTTAATTTTTTTTTGAGTTTTGAACATAATACTAATGTAGATATAAAATAAAAAAAGTTATATAGAGTATTTAAAAAAATAGTATTTTATAAATTTACGCAATATTTTGTTAATTCTCACATTATCCTCTTGTAATTTATCGTAAACAGTATTAAAATAGAGTTAACAAAAATTAAATGTACAACCATAAAATAAACTTTATGGTTCAAATTTCATCATAATAAGGTGAGAATTCTCACTGTTACGCGGAAGGGGCTGGAAGTATGTATATAACAGTAAGTGGAAAGAACATTGAGATAACTGATGCATTGAAAAACATTGTTGACAAAAAAGTGTCAAAACTGGAGAAATATTTCGAACCTCATATAGAAGCACATGCTACATTGAGTGTAGAAAGAAACAGACAGATTATCGAAATTACTATTCACTTTGGGGGAGTAATATTAAGAGCTGAAGAAGTACATGATGATATGTATGCAGCAATTGATTCAGCTGTAGATAAGTTAGAAGGACAAATAAGAAAGCAAAAGACAAAGCTCCAGAAGAAATATCGTGATGATTCACTAAGATTTCAGGTTATACCTGATCCGGTTAAGGATATTGACGATGATGGAGATGAGCCTAAAGTAGTAAAGACTAAAAGATTTGCAATGAAACCTATGTCAGCAGAAGAAGCAGTTCTTCAGATGGAGCTAGTTGGACATAACTTTTTTGTATATCAAGATGCAGATAGTTCAGATGTAAATGTAGTATATAAAAGAAAAGATGGTAATTATGGTTTGATAGAACCAGAATTTTAAAGAGGAGGAAGCGATAAGCTTCCTCTTTTAGATTATATTAGTGAAAATAACTATAATATATCAAGAGATATATGGGATAATATTAATGTATGTGAAGTGAGAGTTTAATGTATAGATAGCATTAGAGCATATAGTTATCAGATAATGTTTAAAATGTAACAAATTTTTAAACTGTATTAGACTGGTCATTATAAAAGTTGAATAGCTGGTAATTAGGTGATATAATCTATAAGGTATATGTAAGCGTAATTTCAATTGGATAAAGTTTATATTTGACTAATAGATATATTCGTCATTGTTAATTGGATAAATTTAATATAGTGAGGATGAAAAAAATGAAAATCTTTCAAAAAATATTTGGATCATATAGTGATAGAGAGTTAAAGAGAATAAACCCTATTGTAGACAGAATAGATGCATTAGACGCTAAGATGCAAAGCTTAACTGATGAAGAACTTAGGGCTAAAACTGATGAGTTTAAAGAGAGAGTCTCTAAAGGAGAAACTTTAAATGCTATTCTGCCAGAGGCCTTTGCAGTAGTTAGAGAAGCAGCATGGAGAACTATAGGGCTAAAGCACTATAGAGTACAGCTTATAGGTGGAATAGTTCTTCACCAGGGTAGAATAGCTGAAATGAGAACAGGTGAAGGTAAAACTCTTGTTGCAACTGCACCAGCATATCTTAATGCCCTAGCAGGAAAGGGCGTTCATATAGTCACAGTAAATGACTATCTTGCAAAAAGAGATAGAGATACTATGGCTCCTGTATATGAATTTCTAGGACTTAAAGTAGGGGTAATACTTCATGATCTAAATCAAGCTCAGAGACAAGAGGCTTATAATTGCGATATAACTTATGGAACAAATAGTGAATATGGATTTGATTATCTAAGAGATAACATGGTTGTTTACAAAGAAGAAAGAGTTCAAAGAGGGCTAAATTTCGCAATAGTGGATGAAGTTGACTCGATTTTAATAGACGAAGCTAGAACACCACTTATAATTTCTGGTGAAGGCGAAAAATCTACTGATATGTATAGAATAGCAGATCATTTTGTAAAAACTCTAGTAAAAGAAAAAGATTTTACAGTAGATGAAAAAGCTAATTCCGTAATACTTACAGATGAAGGTGTGGAAAAGGCTGAAAAATTCTTTTCACTAGAAAACTATGCTGATCCTCAAAATATGGAAATACAACATCATGTAGTTCAGGCATTAAAGGGTAATTATATAATGAAAAGAGATAAAGACTACATGGTTAGAGACGGAGAAGTCTTAATAGTTGATGAGTTTACTGGAAGAGTAATGGAAGGTAGAAGATATAGTGATGGATTACACCAAGCTATTGAAGCAAAAGAAGGGGTTAAAGTAGAGAGAGAGTCAAAAACCCTTGCTACTATTACATACCAGAATTATTTTAGAATTTTCAATAAGTTATCAGGTATGACTGGTACAGCATTAACTGAGGAAAATGAATTTAGAGAAATATACGGTCTTGACGTAGTGGTTATTCCTACTAACAAACCAATAGCAAGAATAGATTTACCAGATGTAGTTTATAAGACTGCTAAAGGAAAATTTAAGGCTGTAGCAGAAGATATAGCTGAAACTTATAAAAAAGGTCAGCCGTCCCTTGTTGGTACAGTAAGTATTGAAAAATCAGAGTTGCTTTCTGATATGTTAAAGAGAAAGGGAATACCTCATCAAGTACTTAATGCTAAATATCATGAGCAGGAAGCAGAGATAATAAGCCATGCTGGAGAAAAAGCAATGGTTACCATAGCTACTAATATGGCTGGTCGTGGTACTGATATTAAGCTTGGTGAAGGTGTTGTAGAAGCTGGTGGATTAAAGATTATTGGTACAGAAAGACATGAGTCTAGAAGAATTGATAATCAGTTAAGAGGTCGTGCAGGTCGTCAAGGTGACCCAGGAGCATCAAGATTTTATGTTTCACTTGAAGATGATTTGATGAGAATATTCGGCTCAGATAAATTAAAAGGTTTAGTTGAGAAACTAGGCCTTGGTGATGATGAAGCTATAGAAAGCAAAATGGTTTCCGGTGCTATTGAAAATGCTCAAAAGAAGGTTGAAGGTAATAACTTTGATATAAGAAAGACTTTATTACAATACGATGATGTAATAAACAAACAAAGAGAGATTATATACAAACAAAGATCTCAAGTTCTTGAAGGTGAGGACTTAAAACAAGATGTAGAAGATATGTTAGTTGATTTAATATCCTCTATAGTTGATTCTCATATTTCAGGCTTAGAAGATGAATTTGAAAATGAGCTAGCTAAACTTATTGAATACATGGAAGAACTATATGTGCCAAGTGGTTCTCTTAAAGTAGAAGAACTAGCTAATCTAACAAATGATGAAATTAAAGAAAAGCTTGTAGAAATAGGCAAGAATATCTATGCTCAAAAGGAAGAAGAGTTTACTCCAGAGCAGATGAGAGAATTAGAAAGAGTTATTCTTTTAAGAGTTGTTGATACGAAATGGATGGATCATTTAGATGACATGGAACATCTTAAGAGAGGAATTGGTCTTAGAGCTTATAGACAGCAGGATCCAGCGCAAGCTTATCAGCTTGAAGGAAGCGATATGTTCAGCCAGATGATTTACAATATTAAAGTAGATACTATAAAGTACTTATTCCATGTTCAGATACAAAAAGCTCCTGAAAGAGAAAGAGTTGTAAAGGAAATCCATACAAACCAAGAAGATGATGATTCAATAAAGAAGCAGCCTGTTAAAAAAGAAAAAACTACAGGTAGAAATGATCTATGTCCATGCGGCAGTGGTAAGAAATATAAAAACTGTTGTGGAAGATTTGAATAATACAGGGGAGTGATTAAATGCTAATTCAATTAGAAGAAATGCTAAATGAATTGAATAAGCTAACTGAAACTATAAAAGAAATTGGGGATTCTCTTTGACGTAGAAAGTATTAAAAATAAAATCGAAGAGCTTCAGAATATAATGCAACAGCCAGATTTCTGGAATGATGTAAATAAAGCTCAAGATACAACGGGAGAAGAAAAATTTCTTAAGGGAAGATTAGATAAATATATTGAACTTAAAGAAAGAATAGAGGATGTTCAATTTTTGGCTAAACTTTCTATAGAAGAAGATGATGCATCTTCTTCTATAGAAATCATAAAGGAAGTAGAAGATATAAAAAAGAATACTGAAAGATTTAGAATAGAGGTACTTCTTTCAGGAGAATATGATAAGAACAATGCAATACTAGATCTTCATGTAGGTGTTGGAGGCACTGATGCTCAGGATTGGACAGAAATGCTTTTAAGAATGTATACAAGATGGGCAGAGAAAAATGGATTTAAGATAGAGACTATAGACTTGTTAACAGCTGAGGATGCAGGAATTAAAAGTGCCACCTTAAAAATAATTGGTGAATTTGCATATGGATATTTAAAAGCGGAAAAGGGAATTCATCGATTAGTTAGAATATCACCTTTTAATTCTAATGGAAAAAGGCAGACTTCCTTTGCATCTGTTGAAGTTTTACCTGAGCTTACTAGCAGTCAAGACATAGAAATAAGGTCAGAGGACATGAAAATTGACACATATAGGGCTAGTGGAGCAGGTGGGCAGCATGTAAACAAGACAGAGTCAGCAATTAGAATAACACATATACCTACAGGAATAATTGTTCAATGTCAAAGTCAAAGAAGCCAACATCATAATAAAGATGAAGCTATAAAAATGTTAAAATCCAAACTAGTGGAATTAAAAGAAAGAGCTCATAAAGAGAAGATAGAAGATTTGACAGGGGAGCTTAAAGAAATTGGTTGGGGAAGCCAAATAAGATCTTATGTGTTCCAGCCTTATACCCTTGTAAAAGATCATAGAACTGGAGAAGAGTCTGGAAATATAGGTGCAGTTATGGATGGAGAAATAGACAATTTTATAAGCGAATATCTTAAGCAAAATAGTAGGGGTTAGAAAGATTATTTTCTAACCCTTTTGTGATTTATCCGATGACTACCCGCTCTAATACTCCCATCTTCTTCAAAGTGTACGTTACGAGCGGCTACGTCTCTGGATTCGTTCAACTAAGAATCAGGTGGGGTTTCAAACCCCATCTGATTCAAGTTTCCACTTCATATATAGAATAAATAGTACCCCTATTAATGATGTAAAGAATATCTCTTTATAATAAAGAAGTATAAGGTTGTACCCAAATCCATACTTTATAACCTCAGTAGAAGCTACCTTGAAGCATCTATCTATATTTTTTGAACTTATAGATGAAGCTTTATCATTTGGAGTATGAATTCTAGTAGTATCCGAGTCGCTAAGTGTTACAGCATCTATATTTTGTTTTCTAAAGTACTCGTGATCGCTAGCATCCTCAAATAAATAGTTAAAATCAATCTTATTCTGTAAACAAATGGTTGAAGTTTCTTTAATAAGAGGGGAATTTTCAGTATCTTTTCTTCCACCCATTATATAAAGCGGTACAGCATTATTAGTTCCTACCATATCAAAATTTATTACTTCACTTCCATTTAGTTTATTTATATATTTATCTACAAAAGCTTTGGAACCAAGGCAGCCAAATTCTTCCGCATTAAAGGCAACAAATATTATGCTTCTTTCAGGTTTGCCTAAGGATTTTATATATTTACTCATTTCTAATATAAAAGCGGTACCAGATGCATTATCTAAAGCGCCATTATATACATTACCGGATAAATCTGTACCTATGTGATCAAAATGTGCTGATAACACCAGTGGAGGGGCAGATAGATCTTTACCCTCTATATAAGCTGTAACGTTGTTTATAGAGGCCTGTTTTGTATCAAAGGGTATAAAGCAATTAATAGTATAATTATCTTTTAAATAGCCTTGTAGTTCTTTTGCAGTAGCTTTTGTAGCCATAATATACATACTGTAGGGAGATGTATGTATAAAGGAACTTCTAAAGTTCAGCTTATTGTTTTCAGGTATATAAAATAGGAAATAATTATTTTCTTTTTCAACCTGAAGGTGTTCACCGCTAAAATTTACATTATCCTTATTATTAAAAGATATATTATTTTTTTTAAAATTTAATAAGTCTTCTTTATAATCAACCCCATATTTATATTCTTTAATTAAGAACCCTTTTTCATCAGTTACGTTTAAATAAGGCTTACCATCGATTTTATGGGGAGACACCGTATCAAACTGTTGGAAGTAACTCCCTTCGTATGGTTTTAGACCATTACGTTCAAACTGATTTTTTACATATATAGCCGCAGTATCATTTTCTAGAGTACCTGCTAGCCTACCTTTAAGGCTATCAGAAGATAAATAATCTATGTATTCTTTTGCTGAACTATCATTAAAAGAATGTATAGAAAAATAAAATTGAAAACTAAGGGACAGTAAGGTACAAAATATAACTAGGAAAAAGGAAAGTAGTTTTTTTATCATTTAATTAGCTCCTTAAATATAAAGATATCTCTAAATATATATTAATTTGCAAAATAGTATATAACTGTTGTAATATATTTTTAGTTGCATAATTAAAAATGGAAGGAAATTGGGAAAATGAATAACATAGTTGAAAGATTAGTAAAAGAATTACAGTTAAATAAAAAGCATGTGGAAAGCGTAATAGAGCTTTTGGATGGAGGAAACACTGTACCCTTTATAGCAAGATATAGAAAAGAAATGACTGGGGATATGAGTGACGTAACTCTTAGAAATCTATCAGAGAGACTTACATATTTAAGAAACCTTCAATCAAGAAAAGATGATGTCATAAGAATTATAGAAGAACAAGGTAAGCTTACAGAGGAGCTTAAACAATCTATAGTAAAGTGTGAAACTCTAACAGAAGTAGAAGATATATATAGACCATATAAGCCTAAGAAAAGAACAAGAGCAATAATTGCAGAAGAGAAGGGATTAAAGCCATTAGCAGAAGTTATATGGGATGGACAGTTTAAAGGGAATATAAAGGACTATGCAGCAGAATTCATAAGTGGTGAAAAAGAAGTAAAATCAGCAGAAGAAGCCCTGCAAGGCGCAATGGATATTATAAGTGAAATTATTTCTGATGAAGCTGAATATAGAAAATGGATTAGAGAATTCGTAAATAAAGAAGGATTAATCCAAACCAGCGGTGAAAGTAAAGAGTCTACACCTTTTGAAATGTACTATAACTATAATGAGGCAGTAAAAAGTATCCCAGCACACAGAATACTAGCCATTAATAGAGGTGAAAAGGAAAAAATTCTTTCTGTTAAAATAACTGCTGATACGGAAAAAATAGCAGAATACTTGAAAGCAAGATGCTTAAAAGGAAATGAAGTTACAGATAAGTTTATAGAAGAAAGTGTAAAGGATTCTTTAAAAAGACTTATATATCCTTCTATTGAAAGAGAAATAAGATCAGAGCTTACTGATAAAGGAGAAGAAGGAGCTATAAAGATATTTAAAGCTAATCTAAAAGCTCTTTTAATGCAAGCGCCAATCAAAGGAATGGTTGTTTTAGGTTATGACCCTGGTTTTAGAACGGGATGTAAGATAGCTGTACTTGATGATACAGGAAAGCTTCTAGATACTTCTACAGTGTATGCTACAGCTCCACAAAATGATATAGAGGGTTCTATAAAGACACTTAAGGATTTAGTTTATAAGCACGATATAGACGTAATATCTTTAGGCAATGGAACAGCTAGTAGAGAGTCGGAAGAGGTCATTGTGAGGCTTATAAAAGAGATTAAAGAGGAAAAAAATAAAGATATTTTTTATGTAGTAGTTTCAGAAGCTGGAGCATCTGTTTACTCTGCATCAGAACTTGCAGCAAAAGAATATCCAGATATAAACGTTTCTTTAAGAGGTGCTATATCGATAGGTAGAAGACTTCAGGATCCATTAGCAGAGCTTGTAAAAATTGATCCTAAGTCTATAGGAGTAGGACAATACCAGCATGATGTTGCTCCTAAAAAGTTAGATGAATCTCTAAGTGGTATAGTAGAAGATTGTGTTAATAATGTAGGGGTAGATTTAAATATAGCTACACCAGCACTTTTATCTTATATATCAGGTATAAATTCAACTATATCTCAAAACATTGTAGCCTATAGAGAAGAGAATGGTAAGTTTAAGAGTAGAAAAGAATTATTGAAGGTTAAAAGATTAGGGGCTAAAGCTTTTGAACAGTGTGCAGGTTTTTTAAGGGTTATGGAAAGTGAAGAGCCTCTAGATAATACAGCTGTCCATCCTGAATCCTATAAGGCAGCTAAAGATTTATTAGATAAATTAGGATATACTATGGAAGATTTAAAAAATAACAAGCTTATAGATATTGATCAAAGGGCTGACAAAATAGGCATAGAATCCTTAGCTGAAGAGTTAGGTATAGGGGTACCTACTTTAAAGGATATAATAAAGGAAATTAAAAAACCTGGTAGAGACCCAAGAGAAGAACTTCCAAAGCCAATTTTAAAAACAGGAATAATTGAGATGTCTCATTTAAAGCCGGGAATGGTACTTATGGGAACTGTAAGAAATGTAGCGGATTTTGGAGCTTTTGTTGACATAGGAGTTCATCAAGATGGATTAGTTCATATAAGCCAGCTTTCAGATAAGTTTGTAAAGCATCCTTTAGATGTGGTTAAGGTTGGTGATATTGTAGAAGTTACAGTGCTTGAGGTAGAGCAAAAAAGAAAAAGAATAGCTCTAACTATGAAAAAGCAGTAGAATCTTTCATATTTAAGGTTATAATTTGAAAATAAAGTAAATATATATATTGAATTTCAAAACAACTTGTACTATAATCAAAATATAGATTAATAAATCTTCAGGGCGGGGTGAGAGTCCCCACCGGCGGTATAGCCCGCGAGCCTTAAGTGGTATGATTCGGTGTAATTCCGAAGCCGACAGTAAAGTCTGGATGAGAGAAGGTAAAGTATGATGTTTATTAGCCCTGGCATTTTTGCCAGGGATTTTTGTTATACTGGTCACCTTCCCAGGAGTAAGAACTTTAAATGGTCTTTAAATTTTAATTATGAGAGACTGAAGGATTAGTAATTCTTTAGGACTTGTAAAGAATATGGAGGGTGTAAAAATGAAGAATGGAAAACTAAACAGATTAGTTAAGATGTCTCTACTAGGGGTAATTGGATTCTTACTTATGTTTATTGAGGTGCCAATTCCTATTTTCCCAAGCTTCTTGAAAATTGATATTAGTGACCTACCTGCCTTGATTGGAGCTTTTGCATTGGGACCTGCAGCAGGAATAGGTATAGAACTATTAAAGAATATACTTCATGGTATATTTAAGGGAGCAGAAACAGCCTTTATTGGTGAATTAGCTAACTTTGTAGTAGGCTCAGTTTTAGTATTTTCGGCAGGATATGTATATAACAAGAATAAAAGTAGGAATTCAGCAGTTTTGGGTTTGGTAGTTGGAACTATAGCTATGACGGTAGTGGCTAGTGTATTTAATTATTTTGTACTTTTACCATTATACGAAAAAGTACTTCATTTCCCTATAAATGCAATAGTAGCTATGGGAAGTAAAGTAAATAGTCATATTACAGATATAAACTCATTAATAGTATGGTCTATAGCACCTTTTAACTTAATTAAAGGAGCAGTTGTTTCTGCTTTAACTATGGCGGCATATAAGAGTGTATCATCAATACTTCATGAGGACGTAAATAGCAATAGAGATTTAGTTAAAAATAATTAAAAGCAGGAAAATCCGGGGGACAACCTCCGGTTTTTTATTACTTTCAAAAATAACTTCATAAAAGAGTATTTATATACGATAATATGAAGTGTAAACTTGAATCAGATGGGGTTTCAAACCCCACCTGATTCTTAGGTGAACGAATCCAGGGACGTAGCCGCTCGCAACGTACAGTTAAGCAGAGAGCCCAAATCTATGATTTGGTGCGAATCGCTTACTCCTCTGACGTAGGAAGAGGAGTTTCATATAAAGCATGGGAGTATTAGAGTGGGTAGTCATCGGATAAGTAAAGCTTCAATTAAATACCTTAATTGCAAAATGAAGAGGAGGGTGTCATGTGGCTGGAATATGGAATGTAAATAGTGTTAACAATGTAGAGGCTAGAAAAATTCTTAGCAAGCTATCCTTTACAGTTGGAGAGAATTTCTTAGCTAGAGTAGTAAATTTAGATAAGGTAACGGGAGAAGTACTGCTAAAGCTTTTAGATGGATGGCAATTTTCCGCAAAGCTACAAAAGCCTTTAGATCACTTGCAAGAAGGACTTTTAAGATTTGAAGTAGATGGTTTTGAAGATGGAAAGCTCCAAATAAAAGTATTAAATAATAAAAAACAGGACGATTTACAGAAGAATACTATTGATTCTCAGTTAGAGGGAAAGGGTATAAATGTAAGTAAAGATGACTATGCATTATTAGATAAAATGGTAAAGCATGAAATACCTTTGACTAAAGAGAATATTTCTAATATAAAAACTTTGGTAGACTTTAGGGATAAAATATCTTCAAATCCGGAGGAAGAAAATGCATTTATAGCAAAGTATATGGATAGTAAAGGTATAAGTGCTGATAGTACTGAAGGTATTAAAGTTAAAGAAACCTTAAAAGCATTTTTCAATCAGTTGAAAAATATATCTGAAGATGATATAGTTACTCTGTTTGAAAATAATATAGATTTGACAGAAGATAATATAAAAAGCTTTAATAATATATTTAAGGGCTCATCTGCCATATATAATGATATAAAAAATAAGTTGGCTAATCTAATTAATCATGAACAAAACACCAGTGGGTTAGCTAGTGAAGAGATCAATAAAACAAATAGTGAAGCTGCATCTAGTAATATAGTAGTTTCAAAAGAAAAAAAGCAGCCAGATAGCAAAAGTATAATGGGTAACAACCCAAATATAATGATGTCTGGTAGTGCTGAGAACCAAATAGATATGAAAGATATAGAAGGTAGTACTGGTGACTTAAAGGACAATGATTTTAAAGTCCATAAGGATTTAAATGAAGTTAAAGTAAGTATTGGTGACAATAGTGAAGCTAATCTAGAAAAAATAACAAAAAAGCCATTAACAATAGATGATATTGCAAAAAATATAAAAGATCAGATAAGTACTAAAACTGAAGAAATGAAAAATATAATAAAGACAGTATTAGAACAAACAAGCGAAGCTAAGCCAGAGTCATATAGTAATATAATTCAGACTTTAGATAAAAGTATAAATGATTTTAAGGTGTTTAATTCTATGTCCAATCAGTACTATTATCTTGATTTACCTATAAACTTAGATAACCATGAATATGAATGTAAACTAATGATAAAAGATGAAAGAAAGAAAGGTAAAAAAATAGATTCCACTGATGTAAAAATAGCAGCCTCTGTAAATACTATACACATGGGAGTAGTGGACGCTTATATAAGAGTTAATAAAAATAATATGAATATAGATATAAAGTGCGACGGAACCTGGATGAAGCTATTAGATATAGGAAAAGATAAAATATTGGGGGACATATCCAGTATGGGTTATAATGTTTATGTTAATGTGGCGGAAAGAGAAAAAGAAATGAACATTACAAACTGTAGGGATTTTTTTGGAGATAACAATTTAGGTGTGATAAATGTAAAAGTATAAATTTACAATAAACTCTTAGCAGATTATAATATTATTAAGAGTTAGATAAATTATGCTTCAAAGTTGTGGGGTATTTAATAATGAATAAAAGAAAAAGGGCAGCAGCATTAAGGTATGAACAAGGGTATCAGTCACCTATGGTAACGGCAGCTGGTATGGGTCATGTTGCAGATAAAATATTACAGAATGCTGAAGAAAATAATGTTCCAATAGTATATGATGAACAATTATCTAATCTTTTAACTAACGTAGATGTTGGAGAGGCTATTCCTTTCGAATTGTATGATGCAGTAGCTAAGGTAATAGCTTATGTAATGGACATAGATAAAAATATGAAGAAATAGAAGGTGGTTACGTGTCATTATATGCCATATCAGATTTGCACCTAGATTTAAATGGTGATAAGCCAATGGATATATTTGGTGATAAATGGTTTAAGCATGATGAAAAAATAAAAAACAATTGGTTAAATAAGATTACTGATAAAGATACAGTGCTCATAGCAGGAGATATATCATGGTCCATGAAAATAGAAAGTGGGATTAAGGACCTAGAATGGGTTCATAATCTACCAGGTACAAAAATTATGACTAAAGGGAATCACGATTTTTGGTGGTCTAGTATTAGTAAGTTAAATAATTTACATGAAGATATGAAATTTATTCAAAATAACTTCTTTATCTATGAAGATTATGCTATTTGCGGTACTAGAGGATGGACCTGCCCTGGAGGAGAAAATTTTACACAGAAGGATGAAAAGATATATACAAGAGAACTTAACAGATTGAGACTTTCATTAGATGCTGCAGCAAAGAATGGATTTAAAAAATTTATAGTTATGCTTCACTACCCTCCTATGAATGAGAAATTATTGGAATCTGGTTTTGTGCAGATATTTAAAGAATATAATGTAGAAAAGGTTGTATATGGACATCTACATGGTCCATCTCTTGCAAAAGCATTAAACGGTGTACTAGATAATATAGAATATATAATTACCTCAGGTGATTATTTGGATTTTAATCCCATAAAAATTTTATAGGTTTTTATGGGATAATTTATTCGAACTATATATCTTAGAGTATAAGTACAAAAATTCATTTTATTTAAAAAATCTTGAGAAGAATCCCTTTTTAGGTTCATTATTCTTATCTTTTTCACCAGAAAAATTAGACTCATCCATATTAGCATTTTCTTTCTCGGTTTCTACTATTATGTCCTTTTGATCTCTAGCACGATCCTTAAGTTTCTGAGGAACTCCTTGAGTAACTATTACTTGGCTAAACCAACTCATGGCTTCGCTGTTGTTTCCAACTCGTCTGTTCAGTTCACCTATAAGATACATACATGTAAACTTATCCATTCCGTAAATAGGAAAATCTTCGTTGAAATAACCGTCGTTGAAACCTGCTAATGCTTGCTTTAAAAAAGTCATTTCATTAGTGCTGTCACCCAGTATCCTATACATCCAGGCAAGCTTTAAACAATTCATAGCTTTTTTACTTGCTTTAGCCTCCATTACAAAATAATTTAATAGAGATAGCTTATATCTTTCTATTGCTATATTTATATCATATACATCAGGATAACTTTTACCGTTCCATTTAGATGTAATTTTTTGTTTTATAGAATCTATTTGAAAACTTCTAATTTTATTAAAGTCATTTTTCATAGCAGAGTATCCGCAGCTGTTGCAGATCCAAACATCATAAAAATAAGGATTTACAAGAGCATAATTAATAAACAAGTCTGAATCTTGTTTTATAACTCTATAGGAGGAAGTTTTAACAGCTCTAGCCTTAAAAATATTTTCACAAACAGGACATGTAACCTGTCTGTCATATAAATGAGATTTTAACTTTTCATCCTCACTTTGCTCTACTTGTTGTTCTACTTCTTTGTTAACTTTTTTTTTGTATAGATCTACATCGCTTACATTGTCAAAGCCAAGATCTTCAAGGCCGGAAAATATATTTTTGGACATATATATAATCACCTTCAATATCAATAATTTGTTATATGATATTATTATATCAAAGAATATGAAGAAATTATATTATTTATTTATAGATAATGTACTATAATATAGTAGTATAATATATAATGATTAAGTAGAAACTTGAATCATACTATGCAGAGGTGAACGGATATGGCTATAGGAGAGTGGAAGACCTTCCTAATACCTTACGAACAGGCAGTTGAGGAGTTAAAGGTTAAGTTTAGGAGTATACGAAAAGAATATAGAAGAAAGAATGAGTATTCGCCTATTGAGTTTATTACAGGAAGAGTAAAAGAAATATCTAGTATATTAGAAAAAGCGAATAAGTTTAATATACCCTTAGATAGAATAGGTTACGAGATGGAGGACATTGCTGGCATAAGGATTATGTGCCAGTTTGTTGATGATGTCGAAAAAGTTGTAGAGATAATTAGAGCAAGAAAAGATATGCAGTTAATATATGAAAAAGACTATGTAACAAATGTAAAAGAAAGCGGATATAGAAGCTATCACGTGATTATAAAATATCCTGTAAATATGGCAGATGGACAAAAGGAAATATTAGCGGAGTTTCAAATTAGAACTTTAGCAATGAATTTTTGGGCTACCATAGAACATTCATTGAACTATAAATACAAGCATAAAATTCCTGAGGATATAAGAAATAAACTTAAAAGTGCAGCTGATGCCGCTTTTAAATTAGATGAACAAATGCTTGAGATTAAAGATGAAATTAAGGATGCACAAAAGCTATTTGAAGTAAAATCAAGTCTTGTGTCAGATATAATGAATAATGTGCTTACTTTGTCATCAATGGGTAAACTTGTTGAATCTACAAGATTTCAAAGTCAATTAAATAAATTAATTGAAGGTGGAGAAGTGTATGAACTGGCTAGTTTATTAAAATCTACAGAAAAAGTATTAGATATGTATAGATAGGGGGACCGAGCCCCCCCTGTTTTTTTATTTCATTATTTAACTACTATATTTACAAGTCTTCCCTTGACGACGATAACTTTCTTTACTTCCTTTTCAGCTAAGAAAGTTTTAACCTCAGCATTGTTAATGGCAGCTTCTTTTATTTCATCTTCAGATAATCCGCTGGCAATGTTCATTTTAGCTTTTATTTTTCCGTTTACCTGAATAGCAATTTCGATTTCGTCCTTTATTAGAGCACTAGGATCGAAAGCAGGCCATTTTTCGTTAAACACAGAGTAATTCATTCCGATAAATTCCCATTGTTCTTCAGCAAAATGAGGAGCAAAAGGCGCAATAAGCTTTATAAAATCAACTACTGCATCTTTTAAGAAAGTAGTATTTTTAACATTCTCTGATAAGTATTTTGAAAAAGCATTAGTATATTCCATAAGTCTAGCAATAGAAGTATTAAATTGGAATCTTGCAGCATCGTCAGATACAGATTTTATAGTAAAGTGTCTAACGTAATTCAACTCTTTTTCTGCTTTATCTAGAGTAGTTTTATTATTAGAAGCTTTACCTATTTCTTCTCTTGCAGATTCAAGAATACGTTCAACTCTATCTATGAATCTTCCTATAGATTTTATTCCATCGTCACTCCATGCGCCACCTTCAGTATAATCAAAACCAAACATTAGATACATTCTGAATACGTCTGATCCAAATTCCTTAATATAGTCATCAGGAGATATAGTGTTTCCTTTAGACTTACTCATTTTTAATCCATCTGGTCCAAGAATTAATCCTTGATGTCTTAGGGATAAAAATGGTTCATCGAAGTTTAAATAACCCATGTCTCTTAAGGCTTTAGTTATAAATCTAGCATATAAAAGATGCATGCAAGCGTGCTCAGGACCTCCAACATACATATCTACTGGAAGCATCTTATTTATCTTTTCAGTATCAAAAGCTATTTCGCTGTTTTTATTATCTGGGTATCTTAAATAATACCAAGAAGAACACACAAAAGTATCTAATGTATCCGCTTCTCTTTTAGCAGGACCACCACAATTAGGACATGTAGTATTAATAAATTCTTTACATTTTGATAACGGAGATTTTCCATCTGGAGAAAACTCTACATCATAAGGAAGTTCAACAGGAAGTTGTTCCTCAGGAACAGCTACTGTGCCACATTTTTCACAATGTACTATAGGAATAGGTGCACCCCAGTATCTTTGTCTTGAAACTAGCCAGTCTCTTAGTCTGAAGTTTACTTTTCCAGAACCTAATTCAATACTTTCAAGCTTTTTAATAACAGCAGTTATACCTTCTTTACCTGAAAGTCCGTCAAATTCTCCACTGTTAACCATTTTTCCGTAGTCAACATAAGGAAGAGAATCTCCGCCTTCTATAACTCTTTCTATTGGAAGATTATACTTTGTTGCAAAAGCAAAGTCTCTTTCATCATGAGCAGGAACTGCCATAACTGCTCCTGTACCATAAGTGTTTAGTACGTAGTCACCAACCCAAATAGGAACTTTTCTTCCGTTTATAGGATTTATAGCATAGGAACCAGTGAATACTCCTGTTTTTTCTCTAGTGATTGACTGTCTTTCTATGTCAGATTGTTTTTTAGCCTGATCTTTGTAAGCTTCAACCTGATCTCTATATTCAGCGATGGTTAACTTATCTACTAGGTTATTTTCTGGCGCTACAACTACGTAAGTAACCCCAAATAGCGTATCAACTCTTGTAGTAAATACATCAAACTGTAAATCGGAGTTATCAACTTTGAATGTTACTTCAGCACCTATAGACTTGCCAATCCAGTGTCTTTGCATAGCTTTAGTTTTTTCAGGCCAATCAAGTTTATCTAAATCCTGTAATAATTCATCAGCATAGTCTGTAATTTTTAGGAACCATTGAGTTAAGTCCTTTTTAGTTACCTCAGTGCTGCATCTCTCACAAGCGCCATCTAGAACCTGTTCGTTTGCAAGTACTGTATTACAGCTAGGGCACCAATTTACTGGAGCATTTTTTCTATAAGCTAATCCTTTTTCAAAAAGTTTTAAAAATAACCATTGAGTCCATTTATAGTAGTCAGGGTTACAAGTTATAACTTCATTATCCCAGTTAAACATAGCTCCCATAGCTTTTAATTGATTTTCCATAGTTTCAATGTTTTGCATTGTAGAATCTTTAGGGTGAATTCCGGTTTTTATAGCATAATTTTCTGCAGGAAGACCGAAAGCATCAAAGCCCATAGGTTGGAATACGTTATATCCCTGCATCTTTTTCATTCTAGCCCATGAATCTACTGGACCATAGTTGAACCAGTGACCAGCATGAAGCTTACTTCCTGAAGGGTAAGAGAACATCTCAAGTGTATAAAGCTTCTTACCTAAATTATTTTCATCAAATTTATAAAGATTTGTTTCTTCCCATTTTTTTTGCCATTTTTCATCAATACTAGTACCATAGTTACCCATTAAAATCGCTCCTTTAGCGTAGTTTATTTATATAAATATTATTTTAACAACAAAAAAGGCTTTTGTCTCTATGCAAGAGACGAAAAGCCTGAATTCCGCGGTACCACTCTTATTAAAACAAATATAATTTTATACTTGCTTTCACTCAAAAATATAACGGTTTTAACCGTATCTGATTTTCTTCAGATAAGCTCAAAGGCGAGTTCATACTTTATCAGTGCTGTTTTACACCAACCAACAGCTCTCTTCGATAGATAAA
This sequence comes from Clostridium magnum DSM 2767, assembly GCF_001623875.1. GTDB lineage: Bacteria > Bacillota > Clostridia > Clostridiales > Clostridiaceae > Clostridium_AM > Clostridium_AM magnum. Next base: position 205,346 of record NZ_LWAE01000006.1, read on the forward strand.
AATACTACTACTCCTTGTCAAAGCACAGTATTAACTTTATTAAAGATTTTATAGCAATAGTAAGTTTTTGTCAAGAATTAGTTGTAGAAAATAAGCTGAATTTTGCATCTTAACTATTATTAATATTCAATTTGTTGAAAGTTACTTAAAAAAAGAACTCTTGAAATCAAGAGTTCTTTAATGGCTGCCCATGAAGGATTTGAACCTCCGAATACCTGAGTCAGAGTCAGGTGCCTTACCGCTTGGCGAATGGGCAATATTATAATGTACTGGAATAATACTTAACCGACAAAAAATATTATACCATATTAAATGAACATGTCAATAGATTTTTGTTTGAAAATTATAGGTGAACCTGATGCAAGTTTCCGCTTCATAAATTTAATTTTTTAATGAAATGTTTATTGGAATAAGTAATAAACATAGTTAGGATATAGTCAAATACTAAAAATGCTACTTGAGCCGCTGCTACTATAATATATACTGGCATAGCTATCTTTAGTAGGCCAGGGAAAAATAACTTATAAATAAAAAGTAATATAGCTAAGTCTATGTTTAGAAATAGAAGCTTTAATATTAATTCAAGGTAAAGCTTTCTTAATAGTTCAATGTAATACTTAACTAAACCATATATGCCAAAGAATATAATATAAAGTACAACAGTAATTTTAGCACCACAAATAAGTAGTGCAAGAAGAGAAGTTGACATATAAACAACTATAGCATTTTTTACATTAGTTGTAATAACGGATAAGGGTATAATGCAAGATGCCATAGCCAGTAAATAAGCTCTATTTACTGGCACTATGGTGCTTAGATATATAAAAATAAACCCTATAGCAGTAAAGAAACCACCTTTAGCTATGTATGAAGTTTTTTTATTTCTTATATCCATATTATAAATGCCACCTTTCTAACAGCAGTCTATAAAGTCTCCACCGCCACATTCACAGCAGCAGTCAAGACAATATAAAGTGGTACATATATCACACATGCTGAAATCCTTCCTCTTGCTGTTACGATAAGGTTCTCTATATGAATTGTTCATATTATTTAATCTACTAAATTCATTTCTATATTTCATGTTTTGTGGATCTAATCTGCAGGCCATATTTAAATTATTATATGCTTCATTATACCAGCCTTTTCTCATATTTAATAATCCCATTAAGTAGTTCCATTCAGCATCTCTTACAGTGATTCTGTTAAGTTTTTCTTCTGCATAGCTGAAATTTCCATTCATTAGATCCATTTCTATAGATCTGTACATATCTGAACTAGTACTGTTAGTAGAGTTGCCATAACTATTGCCGCTGCGCTGATAAGAAGATTCTGGTGTATTGCTCATCAAATACTGATAGGCTTCGTTGATATCTCTCATTTTAACTTCAGCTAAATCCTTTAATGGATTATTACCATACTGATCAGGATGATATTTTTTTGCAAGTTCTCTATAGGCTTTTTTAATTTCATCCTTTGAGGCATCCTTACTTATGCCTAAAACTTCATATGGATTTTTCATTTTTACAAACACCCCTTTTAAACACTTTATCCATTTTTTCCAAAAGACCATATTGTAAGATATTATATAGTAAGTCCTCATTCTTCTTTAAAGATAAGTTCTCAAAGAAATGCATACATTGAGCTGCACAGGTACCTAATATAAAATCTACTTTGGCTTCAATTTGCTTTGAAAATTCACTATAAGATAAATTATCATCATTGAAACAACTATTTATAACATTAAACTTTTTATTTGTCATATCCTTTTCCAAGTCATCCCAAGCATCAATTATATAAATCCACTTTCCGAGATTGTATCCAAGCCAATACAAGTTATTCTTATTTTTATTGTTTTCGTAGGAGGATAGAATAAATCCTGTAAGTTCAGCGAAAGGATGGGATATGTAATCAATAGAATTATTTTCTGGGTTAGTTTCAAGTTTATATAGTTGATTTAATGTGTTTTCCATGTATGCTAAATGTCCTTTTAATTTAGACGGAGTTTTCTTTAGATAGCCTTTAAAAAGTAAAGAAAATATCCTGCCTTTAATAGAATTGTCATCATTTATATTATCAACGAATTTATAATAACTTAAAGCGGTATTGCAAAATGCCGCATATTCTAAGTAAGGATTATTTGTAACAATAATTTTCTTTTTTAAACCATGTATAGAACACCGTTGTTTAATATAGGTTATCCTATCATCACTCAATGAATCTAAAAGTATAGCTAAAAAAGTCATGTCATAATTAAGAGACATTCTAGGAATATTACCTATGTTGTTCTTTATAGACTTGCATAAACCACAATAATAACCTCTAAATTTTTCATAATCCTTTATTTTAAGCTCCATTTTGCAAGGAGTAACGTAACCAAACATAAAAATTCTCCTGTTATATTCTTTAATTTAAGTCTTTAACTATCTGAAGATTAATATTATATCTCGTAGTGTAAGTTAACTTTCGGGCTTGAAGCCGTTAAAGTCTTTAAGTATTTCATATATAGTTTTGGAAGTTGTATCTTTAAGAGTATAACCAAGTAGGGAAACTACTTCTTCTAGTTCCTTATCGTTATTAGTTTCTATCTCTATATAAGGAAAAGGACAGAAGGATTTATCATTTATATCAATCTCTATTAATGTATTCTTATATTTGTAGCTCTCCCTATATTTTTTTATTGATTGAACAAGCTCCAGACCTAAAGATTTAAATATATTCTCTCCAGCCTTGGCATCTAATATCTCGGTCTCATTCTCTTCCATTACTTTATAAATTTCCTGGCTTAACATTTTCTTCGTAGTCATGTAGTAATGGGTAGAGTTATTGAGGAGATCTTCTACTATTCGTATTCTTGCATATCCCTTAGCTTTTATTAATCTTCTGTCACTGAAATCATATATATCGTTAATCTGATTTTCTTCTTTTACTTTAGTAGCATTTATTTCTATAAGCCTTCTTCTTATTTTGTCTACATCTATATTAATAATTCTTGTCTCAAATTCATTCAAATTATAACACCTCTAATACTTAATTGTTGCTATATTGAATTATATCATAAATTTTGGTTATATGTGTAAAGGATGTGTGTATAAAATATGATTAGTAAAATTTATATGTATATCCTTAATTATATTTGAGCAGTATGTAAAAATATAGTATAGTAAAGAAGAAGTGAAAACTTGGATCAAATGGAGTTTCCTATGAACATGAGAGTATTAGAGTGGGGAGTCATCGGATAAAAGGATTTTGTAAAGAAGTTTATGATATTATACAGGAGGTGTTGTAATGAGTTTAGTTAATCCTATTGACTTTTTGACATTTGAACAATTTGTTAAGATAGCTGAAAGTATTAAAGATAATACAGGTCACATAACAGAGTATTCAAATGGAGAAATTTTATATTTTAGTCCTACTGCAAAGCATAGTGTAAGTATTAATAATATAATAGGCATACTAAGAAACAAGTTGCCTAACAATTGTATAGCAATCAGTGAACTTCATGTTAAATTTTCAGAAAGTGAATACAGGATACCAGATATATCAGTATTTTGTGGGATGGATATAAAAGAAATATACGAAAATGATACACTACATTTAGAAATACCTAAATTAATATTTGAAGTATTAAGTGAATCTACAGAAAAAAGTGACAGAGAATATAAAATGAAATTATATGCCAATAATGGTATAGAGGAGTATTTATTAGTTGATTATAAAAATAAAACAATAGAACAGTATTATTTAAATGACAATTCATATAAGTTAAATAAAAAATATATAGATAAGGAGCTATGTGCCTTATTACTGTATCCACAAATAAGTTTTGTTGTTAGTGATGTTTTTAAAATCTTTATGAATGAATAGGGAGCGTATAACTTGGAGTATATAAAAGAGATAAGTATAAATGAAGCTGTAGTTCATATATTAGATAACAATGCAGAAGAACCTGTATTAAATGAATACACCTTAGAACTTAATGAAGAAGTATATAACTTCCTATTAAAGCATATAGAAAGATGTTTAAGGGATGAAGAACTTAGATATGCAGTATTTAATGAAGAAAGGAATATAGTAAAAGAGGTATCACAAGAGTATTTAAATGGCCAGAACAATATTATTGAAGTATCAAAAGAATTATCAAGACAGATGTTTGTTTTAATGAAGGGTGATAGAAACATACATTCCTGTGATTTGGTCGTAATATCAATCTCCACAGAATATGGGCCTATGCTTGGTATACTAAAAATGGATTATATAAAAAATTACACCCATACTATAGACTTTGTAGATGAAAAGATTGGGATAAATATAATACCAGAACTAACAGGTCTTCCAGTGAGTTCTCAAAAAATACAAAAGTGCGCATTTATAAAGCCTATAAGAGAAGACCAGGCATTTAACCTTATGGTTATAGATAAGCAAAGCAAGAGCAAGGAAAGCGGAGAATACGGATCAAACTATTTTATAAATAAATACCTTGGATGTACCATAATAGATAACGAAAGAGACATGACAAAAAACTTTATCAAAGCAGCAGAAGAATGGACCAGAGCCAGTTTGCAAGAAAATGCAGATGCCGCAGAAATGGTCAGAACGTCAATAAAGAGAAAATTAAAAGAAGAAGAAAATATAGATGTACATTCACTATCAGCAGACATATTTGCTGATCAAGAAGAAATCCAAGAGAGTTTTAAAGAATATATATCCTCAAAAGGGGTAAGCCCTAATGTCAATGTAGATAAACAATGGGTAGAAAAAAAGCTTAAAAGAATTAGACTTAAGATAGATAAGGAAATAGATCTTTATATAAACGAGGATGTGTACCATGATAATAGTAAGTTTGAAATACAAAGAATTGGTGATGGAAGTATTAACATAGTAATAAAACATGTTAAAAACTATATAGAGAAATAGCAACATAATGTTATGCTGTAGATGAATATGTAATTTAACCTGACTAACTTGGCGTAAGTCTCCCACTTTATATGAAGCTTCTCTTCCTAACGTCAGAGGAGTAAGTGATTCACACAAAATCATAGATTTTGATTCTCTGCTTAAGTGGGAGTTCAACGCCAAGTAAGCCATGCATTCGCAGCTCTAAAATTCAGATTGGGGAAAAGAATCCCCATCTGAATTTTAGAGCTTGCTTCAATTACGTATATAGATAACCAAAACAGAAAGTTGACTTGTTCAGAGGGGTATAATACCAATGTGAAAATAGATTTAAATGTTTTTTTTAGTAGTCTTAACGAAAGATTTGAGGAAAACTTAGAACCTTAGATTGTCTGAGCATAGCGAGTTATGCAGAATTGCTAAGCAATTCAAATGCAGTGCTTAGCAGCCATCAAACTATTTATTTAAAACCAATAGTTTGATGGGCTGCTAGCTACTGCGCTAAGGTTCTTAGTTTTTCAGAAATCCTGAGTTTTAGACTACTTAAAAATATTTAACGTATTGAAGAGTGGTATTATATCTCGCAGAATAAGTCAACTTTCAGCTGTTTATCTCCATGCAAATAAAAAATGTGGCGAATTTCGCCACATTTTTTCTATTTCATAGAATCAGCTGATCCTAAAACATTATCGATTTTGCCTTCAACAACTTTTTGTACAGCATCTCTTCCTGCTCCACAGTATTTTCTTGGGTCAAATTCCTTTGGATTAGTTCCAAAAGTTTTTCTTATAGCAGCAGTCATAGCTAATCTTATATCTGTATCCATGTTGATTTTACATACAGCCATTCCAGAAGCTTTTCTTAACATTTCTACTGGAATACCTTTAGCACCAGCTATATTTCCGCCATATTCATTACAAGTTGCAATAGCTTCTGGATCAACAGCTGAAGCTCCATGAAGAACTATTGGGAAACCAGGTAATTTTGCTTGGATTTCTTCTAATATATCGAATCTTAATTGAGGTTTGAAATCTAATGGGAACTTGAATGCTCCGTGTGAAGTTCCGATAGCTATAGCTAATGAATCAACACCTGTTCTATTAACAAAATCTACTGCTTGAGCTGGGTCAGTGTATATATGTTCAGCAGCAACAACGTCGTCTTCAACTCCAGCTAAAACTCCTAGCTCAGCTTCAACAACAACTCCACGAGCATGTGCATACTCAACAACTTCTTTTGTTTTAGCTACGTTTTCTTCGTATTCAAAGTGTGAACCGTCAAACATAACTGAAGTAAATCCAGCATCGATAACTTCTTTAACAGCTTCGAAACTTGGACCGTGGTCTAAGTGAAGAGCAACGTCTACTCCAGTTTCTGCGATAGCAGCATCAACCATAGCTTTTAAGTATGATGCACCAGCATATTTTAATGCTCCTGTTGAACATTGAAGAATAACTGCTGAATTCTTAGCTTTTGCTCCTCTGATAACACCTTGAATTATTTCCAAGTTATTGATGTTAAAAGCACCTATAGCATATTTGCCTTCATAAGCTTTTTTGAACATTTCCTTAGTAGTAACTAATGCCATTGTGTATTCCACCTTCCAATAATTATATTAGCTTTTAATCTCAAGTAATAAGTACATGAAATTTCTAGCTTAATTGCATATAAGTTTTCTTATTATATTTAAGGGCACAGTATTGTCCCGGTGGGACGTAAAATGCTCTCTATATATTATAATCTATTAAACTCATATTTTCCATAGTTTAATTATATATTATTTTACAAATCTTTTGAAGCAAGGTCTTAATTAACATAAACATTCAATCTTTATTACAATATATTCTGAGGATTTACTCTTTCCATATCAATTATATGCTTTAATAGAAATTTTATAACATGAGTAGATGCCAAAGCTTCTTCTTCATCTTCACACTTAGTATACTGAGTAAGTTTCCAAATTTCATTGTTAACATTATCTATCTCTGCATGGTTTGAAAACATGGAAACCTTATCTGAGTATTTATCCCATTGGTTTAAAAGGTCTAGAGAATTATCATATGCTTTATCCCATGAATGTGAGGTTATATCTTTTTCTATTTGTACTGCTGAAACTTCAAGTTTTGTGCATATCTTGTTTAAGTAATTTATAGAGAAAAATATCCCTATAAGCATAATAAAGAAAATACTTAGAGAAGTTATTAGACCTTTCATTTATATACACCCCTTATTTTTGTTCCTTGGGTTGATAATAGAATTTACCTTTAGAATCAAGCATTGCTATAAAAACATGTTCATGGGACAAAATATTATTTTTCTTTAGCTGCTGCTTAAGCCAATGTTTATCTTTATTTATTATTTTTAAATTATTGCAATTTATTCTTCCGTCTAAAATTAATGTTACTGGTAAAATATCCTGATCGGGTTTTAAGTTTAAATCAGCCTTTGTAGCCGGAGAGAGTTCAGTTTTAGGTATAATGGACAGCTGACCGCTAGTTTCTAATATAGCATACTGAATATCTTCTAAGTTATAGTAACCTTGAAGTCTTAGCTCTTCCATTAAATCATTTAAATTAAATCTTTCCTTCTCTAATTCTTTAATATTTAACTTCCCTTCATTGATTATTACACTTGGTTTTCCGCTAAAAAAAATTCTTAGTTTTTCACTCTTCAGTTCTAATATTGATGCTAGCGCTTGGAGTGTCAGTAAAGTTATTATAGGAATGATGCCGTGCATTATTGGAATTCTAGTATCCTGCATAGGCAGTGAGGCTAGCTCTGAAACCATTATTGCAATAGCAAGTTCAAAAGGTTCTAATTCGCCTATCTGTTTTTTTCCCATAAGGCGCATGGAAGTAATTACTAAAATATATAGCACAATAGTTCTAATAAGTACAATAAACATAAATAAAGATCCTCCTGCAATAATCCTAAAGATTTTTCTACATTATATTTTTACATTAATACAAAAAAATATAAGTAAATTGTGAACATTTTTACTAATATTAACGTATAATAATAGTACACAAAAAAATTAGGGAGAGGATGAAATGGCAGAACAGAGACTAAAAGTAAATAACAAAGAGATATTAGTAGAAAAAGGGACAATTCTACACAAAATTATTAAAGATAACTGCCTTGAGAAAGACATACCGGTTGTGCTTGCTAGACTTAACGGCAACTATTATGAACTTACACATTCTTTAAAAGAAGATGGAGATTTTGAACCTATAGATATCACTAATAATTTAGGACTAAAAACTTATGCCAGAACCCTGCAGTTTATACTTATAAAATCAGTATTGGATGTATTTCCAGAAGCTAAAATAACAATAGAGCATTCTATGAGTAAAGGTTTGTTTGGAGAAATTCATAAAAGCGCTGCTCTATGTGAGGAAGATATAAAGAAAATTAAAGTTAGAATGCAGGAATTAATAAATAAAGATTTGCCAATAGAAAAGGTATCAGTAAAAAAAGAAGAGGCAATAAAAATTTTCACTGGCTACAAAATGGATGATAAGGTGAGATTGCTTAAATATGTAAATACAGATACTGTGAAACTATATAATTTAGATGGTCGTTATGATTATTTTTACGGTTCTATGGCATATTCTACAGGGACATTTAAATCTTTTGATTTAATATATTATGAACCAGGTTTCCTGCTTAGATACCCTACAGAAGCAGACCCTTTTAATATTCCTAAACTTGTGGAACATAAAAAACTTAGAAAGATATTCCATGAAACAGAACAATGGGGAAACATATTGGGGGTTGGAGATGTAGGCTCTTTAAATGATAAGGTGGAAAATGGAGAGATTGTAGACATAATAAGAGTAGCGGAGGCACTACATGAAAAGAAAATTGCATATATAGCAGATATGATTAGTGAGAGACAAAATGTAAAAATTGTATTAATAGCAGGTCCTAGTTCATCAGGAAAAACAACCTTTGCTAGAAGGCTTGGAATACAGCTTAGGGTAAATGGACTTATACCAATTCCAATTTCTTTAGATGATTATTTTGTAGATAGAGATCATACACCGAAGGACGAGTATGGTAATTACGATTTTGAATCCATATATGCTCTAGATTTAGAACTATTTAATAAAAACTTAGAAGGTTTACTGAAAGGGGAGGATGTAGAAATCCCAACCTTCAATTTTAAAAATGGTATTAGAGAGTGGTTAGGTCAAAAAATTAAACTGCCTGAGAATGGAATATTAATAATAGAAGGAATCCACGGATTAAACGAGATGCTTACATCTTCTATACCAATGGACAATAAATTTAAGATATATATAAGCGCACTTACTCAGCTAAATGTAGATAATCACAATAGAATAGCAACTACAGATGTAAGAATAATAAGAAGGATAGTTAGAGATTCTCTATCTAGAGGGTATGGTAGTGAAGATACCTTAAAAATGTGGCCTTCTATAAAAAGAGGGGAAGAAAGAAATATATTCGTATTTCAAGAGAATGCGGATGTTATGTTTAATTCCACTTTAGTTTATGAACTATGTGTATTAAAACAATATGCATTAAAAGAATTAGAAAAGATAGAAATTTCTAGTCCTGTATACTACGAAGCATTAAGGTTAAGGAGTTTTTTACATTTCTTTAAAGATGTAGACAAAGAAATTGTTGCAGATAATTCTATATTAAGAGAGTTTATAGGTGGCAGTTGTTTTTATAAATACTAGGTAATTGAAAAAGCGGCATAAATGCTGCTTTTTTTTATTTAGTATGCAAGTAATATATCTAAATTTCTGTGAAGTGGAAACTTGAATCAGATGGAGTTTCAAACTCCACCTGATTCTTAGTTGAACGAATCCAGGAACGTAGCCGCTCGCAACGTACACTTTGAAGAAGATGGGAGTATTAGAGCGGGTAGTCATCGGATAAAAAAAGATGTGGCAATGTTTCAGTTTATTGTATAATAAGCTTTGTAATATATGACTTAATATTGAATGAAATTGGAAGGCTGGTGTAATAATATGAGAGAATACAGTGCTTTTGATATCCTTGGACCTATAATGATAGGGCCATCAAGTTCACATACTGCAGGTGCAGCTAGACTTGGTAAAATTGCAAGAACAATAGCTGGTGACGGAATAAAAGCAGTACATTTTCTTCTTCATGGATCCTTTGCAACAACATATAAGGGACACGGTACTGATAAGGCTTTAGTAGCAGGAATATTAGGAATGAATCCTTGGGATGAAAACTTAAGAAATTCCATGGAATTAGCGGCAAAAAGTAATATTGAAATAGAATTTATTCCAACTGATCTTGGCGATGTTCATCCTAATACAGTTAAGGTTTTAATAACTAAAGAAGATGGGAAGACTGTACAGGTGGTTGGTTCATCCATAGGTGGAGGAAATATAGTAGTTACAGAAGTAGATGGAGACAAATTAGAATTTACAGGAGTATATCCTACAATATTAATAAATCATATTGATGTACCAGGAATGGTTGCAAAAGTAACTTCTGTGTTATTTGATCATAAAATAAATATTGCATTTATGAAGGTTTATAGAACAAGCGGCAAGGGTTCTGCTGCAGCTATGGTATTTGAAGTAGATGATATTATAGGTGAACATGTAATAAATGTAATAAATAGCATACCTAATGTGAAGAAAGCTAGAGCTATAAACCCTATAAGAGAGGAAGAATAATCTATGGTTAACTATGGGCATGAACTATTAGAAGTTTGTAAAGAAAGAAACATAAGTATATGGGAATATACATTAGAAGAAGAGGCAAAGGCAACTGGGCTTACTTCTGAACAAGTCTTTAAAAAAATGCAAAAAAACTTACAGGTAATGCAGGTAGCTGCAGAGCGTGGATTAAATAATAAAATTTCATCAATAAGTGGTCTTATAGGTGGAGATGCATATAAGTTAAATCAGTATGCTAAAGGTGGGAAAACACTAACAGGGAGCTTTATGGTTACCGCTATGGCAAGAGCTCTTTCTTCATCAGAAGTAAATGCTTCTATGGGGAAAATAGTAGCAGCACCTACGGCAGGCTCTTGTGGCATAATGCCAGCAGTAATAATAAGTGCAGGAGAAAGACTAGGCTCAACAGAAGATGAGATGGTAAAGGGTTTATTTACAGCCACTGGTATAGGCATAATTATTGCTAAGAATGCCACAATGTCAGGTGCTGAAGGCGGATGTCAAGCTGAATGTGGTTCAGCAGCAGCTATGGCTTCAGCTGGTGTAGTAGAAATGATGGGCGGAACACCAGAACAGGCCTTAAATGCAGCAGCTATAGTATTTAAAAATATACTGGGATTAGTATGTGATCCGATAGCGGGGCTTGTAGAGGTTCCTTGTGCTAAAAGAAATGCAGCAGGAGCGGTAAGTGCTTTAACAACAGCAGATATGGTTATGGCTGGTGTAATGAGCAAAATACCTTTTGATGATACCGTTGAAGCAATGTATAAGATAGGAAAGAAGATGTCTTTTGAATTTAGAGAAACAGCTCTAGGAGGACTTGCGATTACGGAAACAGGACTTAAACTTCAGCGAGAGATATTTGGAAAGTAAGAAAAGGAGATGGATTATTTGTGGCATGAATCTATTAGAAATATAATATAAATAATTTATAGTATTAAATAGTAGGTGATGAACATGCCCCATAGAAAAATTGTTGAACAGTATTATGTTGATATAAATAATTTAACAGATTTATTAAGCAAGCTTGTTAACTCATATAGGCTTTTAATAGGTGGAGCAGGAGAATTAAATACTATAGCATTAGCCCATAAAAGGGATGTAAAGGATGCTTTAAAAAGAGTAAATGAGCTAGGAGATATAATTGATAATGTCATAAAAGTTTTAGATTGTTCAAGTTTTAGTTATATGGACTATTGTAAATTAAAAGCTCAAATATTAGAGAGTAAAATTCAAGTACAATATATAGAATCAGAAATAGATCAAGAATTAGAGTTTGAGAATGATAATAATAAAAAATAGGTGTGGATGTATATCCACACCTATTTTAGAATTTTTTAAATCTGTGCTTGCAAACCATAAGATAAGATAAAGCAGCTAACAATATTACTGTAACACCTGTAGGCGCTAAATAGTTCATTGTAACTAGGCAATATAAAGCCATGAACATACCTGCAAAAGTTATTGGAATTCCATAGAATTCTCCATCAAATGCAGTAACGTTAAATCTAGCTAATCTATAAGCTCCGCATATTGGGAATAATAAAAGTAATGAATATCCTAAAAGTCCTAAATTTGAAAATCCGTAAATATTAAATGCAAGGATAGAAGGAGCAACACCGAAAGAAACTACGTCTGCAAGGGAATCAAGTTCTTTACCTAATTCATTTGATACATTTAAGTATCTAGCAACTCTTCCGTCATATCTATCAGCTAGACATGCTAGCAATATGAAAATACCTGCCCATTTGTAATTTTCTTGAAATGTCATCATTAAAGACATTATGCCGCATCCTAAGTTGGCAAAAGTGAAGGCATTAGGTACAGCGCTTTTAGCTATTTTAGCCATTATAATCACTCCTAAACAATAATTACTGTTCTGTATTATACAAACACAAAAAAGTATATAATAGTACTAAGTATATTATAACTCATTTCACTAAATTATTTAAGTAGCAATATACTTTTTTTATGGAAAAATTATAAATTTTTTGTTAAAATAGAGTAGGTTTATGAAGTGAAACTTGAATCAGGGGGAGTTTGTCTACGACCACGGGGCTTTGCCCGTTAAATGCCATTTAGGCATTTAACCTCCACTTGATTCTTAGTTGAACGAATCCAGGGATGTAGCCGGTCTTTACTCCCACTTTGAAGAAAAGCAGAGAACCAAAATCTATGATTTTGTGTGAATCGCTTTCACAGAGTGCGTATGGGAGTATTAGAGCGGGTAATCATCGGATAAAATATAGAGAGTTGAGTGATATATGAAGAATAATAAGAAGAATTTATTGAAGTATTTAGCTCTAGCAGTGATTCTTGTAGTTATTGTATTTTTAGTATTTAAGTTTAGAAGACATTTCATCCATGTAAACTTAAGAGATATGAGAAGATATATTCTTAGCTACGGTGAGTTTTCTTCAATAATTTTTATATTAATTTATTCATTGAAACCTATACTATTGGTAATTCCTACTTCATTGCTATCTATTCTTGCGGGAAATATTTTTCAGTTCCACACAGCTGTTCTAATGAGTATGATAGGTTGTTTTGGTTCAGCCACAGTAGCCTTTTTTTTATCAAGGCTTTTAGGCAGAACATTTGTAGACAAGATTCTTAAGGGTAAAGCTATGACATTGGATTCAAATATAGAAAAACATGGATTTAAAATTATGCTTCTAATGAGATTAGCTGTGGTGTTTCCATATGACCCTCTAAGTTATGCAGCAGGGCTTACCAAAATGAAATATAGAGATTTTATTCTTGGAACATTGATAGGGGTTTTCCCGGAGATGGTTACCTATGCCCTTATGGGTAAAAATATACATCATCCTTTTTCACATAAGTTTATAATACCTATAGTAATAGTTATTGCTTTAGCTGTTGTTGCATCCTATATGTACAAAAAATCCAGTAATGGGAATAATTCATAAGTAAGATAGTCTTCTTTATAGGAAACAATAATGTTATTACATTATAAAAGGAGAGGTGTTTTTACAGATGAAAGTAAAGGATATAATGACAAAATCAGTAATCAGTTTAGACTCTAATGATACTGTACAAAAAGCAGCTAGTATTATGAGTGAACATAATATAGGATCAGTTCCAGTATGTGAATCTAGTAATGTTATAGGAATTATTACAGACAGAGATATAGCTTTAAGATGTGTAGCAGAAGGAAAAGACTGTAAAAATCAATCGGTAAGAGATATTATGTCTTCCAATCCGGCAATAGGCACACCTGATATGGATGTACAGGATGCTTCTAGAATAATGAGTGAAAGACAAATAAGAAGACTTCCTATAGTAGAAAATAATAGTTTAGTTGGAGTAGTATCCTTAGGAGATATAGCTGTTGATCCAAAGCTAAATAATCAAGCAGAACAGGCGTTGAGCAGCATATCAGAACCAAGTACTCCTAGGTAAAAATATTTATAAGGTGAATAAATCCACAAGAGACCGTAGGAATCTTGTGGATTTGTTATATAAAGTGTTATAATGTAATAGTTAAATTTACAAAATGAGTTGAAGCAAGATCTTAATTCAGACGGGATTCTTATCCCCTCTGAATTTTAGAGCTGCGAATGCATGACTAACTTGGCGTTAGACTCCCACTTGGAACAGGTGGGAGACTTACGCCAAGTTAGTCAGGTAAAACATTATTAAAGTAGGGGAGTTTTATATGTATAAGGTAAGATTTATTTATAATCCATATTCAGGAGAAAATACTATAATAACTGATATTGATAAGGTTATAATGGTACATCAAAAATATGGCTATGAAGTTGTACCTTATAGAATCAGTTTTGATTTTGATATGAGTAGGGCTTTCGAGAATATGGATGAGACTTATAAATATGTATTGGTTGCGGGGGGAGATGGAACAGTAGATACAGCTGTTAATCATATGAAAAATCTGGGGATTGATCTTCCTATAGCAATACTTCCAGTTGGAACGGCAAATGATTTTGCTAAGTTTATAGGTATACCAGAGGAAATTGAAGCTGCTTGTGAACAGATATTAAGTAGTAAGCCTAGAAAGTTAGATATAGGAAAAATAAATGATAAATATTTCGTAAATGTGGCAAGCACTGGTTTGTTCACTGATGTATCGCAGAAAACAGATGTAAACTTAAAAAATACAATGGGTAAGTTAGCTTACTATGTAAAGGGAATAGAGCAACTTCCTAACTTTAGAAAACTGAAGATAAAAGTAAGTTCAGAAAATGCTGTTTTTGATGGACATATGTACTTAATGTTAATTTTCAATGGGCAAACAGCAGGAAATCTTAAGTTTGCTTATAAGGCAGAGGTCAGTGATGGTTTACTTGACGTAATCATAATAAAATCAGGACCAATAAAAGACATGATAACACTGTTTATTAAGATGTTAAGAGGCGATCATTTAGAAGGATCACCAGGACTGATATATTTTAAAACAGATAGAATAGAAGTAGAGTGTCATGAAGATATAGTGACAGACATAGATGGAGAGAGAGGTCCAGATTTTCCGCTTGTTATAGAATGTATAAAACAAGGAATTGAGGTCTTGGGTGTAAATATTCAAGAGTAAAGGTGCATGAATTTTTGCATCTTTTTTTTATCCGATGACTACCCGCTCTAATACTCCCATCCAATTTAAGTTTCTTTCTCACAAAGAAAAATAGTAATATAAAATAAATTGTTGTAATAAATATAAATTAGTAACATTGTAAAGTGAGGGAACTATGATAAACTTCTATATTTATATTTTTTTATTAATAATTGTATTTCTTCTACTGTTTACAGCCACCTATCTAACTAGATTTGCCCCTAAAAAAATTAAGACTATTACTATATTTATAATTTTAGCAATGTTTGTTAGATATTTTTCATCTTTAATATTATTCTTATCTAGTAATATAAAGTACCTATATTTACTTAAAGTTTTTTTCTTTTTAAATTTAGTTAGCGTACCTTTATTAGCGTTAACAGTGCTATATGTTTTTGTAAGAATGGATAACATTAAATTTTCTTATATTTTTATAATAGCGTCAATAATATTAGGTATATATGCTGTAGCAATGTACAAGTGTCCAGGCTTCTTACAAAGTACTGAAAACCATGGATACACCATACTTTTTCTAGAGCATATGTATATATATTGGATATATATAGTAGTAAACACAATAATTTTGTTCACAGCAATAGGTTTAATTAGTAAGAAAAGTATAATTAAAATTGGTATGTATTTTGTAGCTTTATCTGCTCTTGGAACTATATTGGAGTTAATACTGTGGACGATGGGAATAATGCTGCTGCAAGAGATTATATTGGGGGATGTCCTTTGGATTTCAACATTAGTTTATGCATTAAATAAAGTGAAGAAACGAAATATTTAAATTAGAAAATGGTGAAAAATAGGTATAAATAACAGTAATGTTGAAATAAATAGGGATAAAAGCGCGTATTTAAAGAAATTTAAATAAATTCACTATTTATAGTTGCATTTTGATAAATTTATACTATAATAATAGTGTAAAAGAAAGTTTTAAAATTGTAATATATTTATTTATGTTAGGTGAGGCTCCTATATAGATATACGCTACTGCCCGGAAACATCGAGAGATGCCAATGGGTCAACAGGTACTACCGAATCAAGGTTTTACTTAACGTAGCTGGACTTTTAAAAGTCTAAAGCTATATAGTGCTAAAACTCGGACTTAAAAAGTTTTAGTTTGCAAGGAGAGCCTTTTAGGTTCTCTTTATTTTTTTTATATAGGTGGTGTGGTTAAATGGAGATTGGCCCTAGTAGTGGCTGGTTAAAGTTAAAACAAAAATTTAATATTGGAACTATACAGAGGGACATTTACACCAAATAGATAAAAAATGACCCGCGTTGAATATTTGCATTTCTATAATTTCTTATCTTTGATGTAAATATTCCTCTGTATTTAAGGGAGGAATATTTATGAAAAAGTTGTCCGGTTTCTTCTTAAGTAAAGTTCTCCATAGAAAAATCTATGATGAATTTAATGAATCAATAGGTAAGCTTTGTGATATATATGTAACTACTGAAGGTGGAATGCCAAGAGCTATAGGATATCAGGTGAAAAAGGATGGAGAGCTAATAAATTGTGAGTTTAAGCATATTTCTTTCTACGAAGATGATGAAAAGATAATCATAAAAGGAGAAGGCGTAAGAGAAATCATTCTTCAAAAATATTCATATCTTTTATCTAAGCACTTATTAGATAGACAGATAGTAGATATAAATGGTAAAAAGCTTGTAAGAGTTAATGACCTGAGAATTGCTGAAATAGCAGGTGAATTTAGGGTAGTAGCGGTAGATACAGGCGTTCTTGCGTTGGGCAGAAGGCTTGGTGCAGAGTACTTAGTGAAAAATTTGTATAAATTGTTTAATAAAAAACCAGCAGATAGTCTTATAGTATGGGATAATGTAGAATCATTAGAGATGTTAAATGATAATCTAAAGTTATCTATACCTTATAAAAAACTTTCCAAATTACATCCAGCAGATTTAGCAGATATACTTGAAGACATGGATATAAATTATAGAAAAAAGGTACTTGAAAGTATTGATCAAAATCTTGCTGCCGATATATTGGAGGAAATTGAACCAGATATTCAAGCAGATATTTTAGAAAATCTAAGTCAAGCAAAGAGAGATGAACTTTTGGATAACATGCCAAATGATGAGATTGCAGACATATTAGATGAAGTTGATGAGGAGACTGCTGAAAAAATACTTCTTAATATGGAAAAAGAAGATGCAGATGAAGTTAGATCACTTATGAAATATGAAGAAGAAACTGTTGGAAGTATAATGAATAAAGATTTTATTGCTTTTAACATAAGTATAACAGTAGGAGAAACTATAGAATTATTAAGAGAAACAAAACCTGAAGATGAGGTTTCACACTATATATACATTACAGATAAACAAGAAAGACTGCAAGGAGTAGTATCTCTTAAGGATTTACTTTTATCTAATCATCAGAGTAAGTTAAGAGAAATTATGAATAGTAATATAACCATGATAAATGATAATGAAAATATAGATGAGGCTATAGAAGTATGTGTTAAATATGACCTTCTTTCCCTGCCAGTAGTAGATGACGAAGAAAAATTATGCGGTATAGTTATAATGAATGATATAGTTGAGGAAATACTAATACCGACATGGAGGAAAAGATTTAAAAAGGTAGGATAGAAAGAAGGAAGATACATGAAGAATAAAAATAAATTTTTTATTATATTAAGTATAATTGGATCTGGACTCATTACAGCAAATGCCGGAAATGATGCAGGTGGGATTACCACCTACTCTGTAGTTGGAGCTCGTTATGGATATTCAATGCTATGGGGGATCTTGGTGATAGCTATAGGACTTGCAATTATTCAAGAGATGAACGCAAGAATGGCAGTAGTAACTGGAAAGGGACTCTCAGATTTAATAAGAGAAAGATTTGGCGTTAAATGGGCTTTTTTTGCTATGTTTGTGCTTTTGATAGCAAACCTTGGTGTATGCATAGGTAACTTTGCAGGTATAGCAGCTAGCTTAGAGCTATTTCATATAAGTAAGTATATATCAATTCCTATATTAACCGGACTTATATGGTTTATATTAACTAAGGGAGATTATTCAAAATCAGAAAAAATATTTTTATTCCTTACTGTTACGTTTTTGGGATATGTTGTAACTGCTTTTCTAGCAAAGCCTGACTGGGGACACGTAATTACCAGTATTGTAAGGCCGCAAGCTAAATTTGATAAAGGATACTTTTTAATGTTTATAGGAATGGCAGGTACTACTATAACACCATATATGCAGTTTTATCTTCAATCATCCATTGTAGATAAGGGAATATCTATTAAAGAGTATAAATACGAGAAAGCTTATGTTTATATAGGAACAATATGGGCCATATTGACAGCGATATTTATAACTATATGTACAGCGGAGACCTTATTTAAGGCTGGTATAAATATAGATTCAGCTCAAGATGCAGCTTCTGCCCTTGGACCACTAGCCGGAAATTATTCATTATTATTATTTGCTGTTGGACTTTTTGGCGCATCATTTCTAGCCTGTTGTGTTATACCATTATCTACTGCCTATGCTATATGTGAAGCTTTTGGATTTCAAAGTGGATTAGACAATAAGATAAAAGAGGCACCAGTATTCTTTGGATTATCCCTATTTATGATAGTTATAAGTGCGGTTATAGTACTTATTCCTAATATATCATTAATTAACATAATTTTAGTTACTCAACAATTAGCAGGTGTCTTATCCCCTGTAGTATTAATATTTATGATAATATTGATAAATGATGATGAAGTTATGGGTAAATACGTTAATAGCTCAATGCAGAATTTTATAGCAAAGTCTACTGTTATTTTAATAATTGTGTTAACAGCACTGGCTATAGGAGCAAACTTTATTTAAATGAAATCAGATTTTATGTATTAGAATATTATAATACATAAAATCTGATTTTATTTTTTTGCTCTAAAGTTAATTTTCTTAGATTTATATTCAACGTATTTTTTATAATTTTGTGTGCACACTAAAATTTGTAGAGAAAAGTTTATCTGATGACTATCCGATCTAATACTCCCTACGCACGGTGTGAAAGCGGTTCGCACCAAATCAGAGATTTGGGCTCTCTGCTTTTCTCCAAGAGTACGTTGCGAGCGGATACGTCCTTGGATTCGTACGACTAAGAATCAGATGGGGGTTAAATTCCTAAATGTCATTTAATGGGCAAAGCCCCGGGGTCGCAGACAAACCCCACTTGATTCAAGTCTTAACTTCATAGTCTACTAAAACAATTAAGGAGTGATTATATGGTCAAAAAAAGTTATAAATTTAAGAAAGAAATAGTACTTGTGATTGCTATTATGTTTACATACATCACTACCTCTGTAGCCGTAGCGCCTTATAATAATGCAGCAAGAGCTATATCATATTCCTATGGTTCTTCAGGAAATATTGTTTTAGAAATACAAAGGAGACTTAAGGCTTGGGGATATTATGAAGGAGGTTTGGATTCCTCCTATGGCTATAGAACTTATGTAGCAGTTAAGAGATACCAAGCTGCAAATGGTTTAAAAGCTGATGGTGTAGCAGGAGATCGAACACTTACATCCCTAGGTATTAATGCAGGACAGTATGCTGGTAGGGGAGGTACTACTACTACTACTACTACTACTACTACTACCACTGCTGCTAAAAAAACAACACAAAATCAAGATGTATTACTTTTAGCAAGACTTATAAATGGGGAAGCTAGAGGTGAACCTTATGAGGGGCAAGTTGCAGTAGGTGCAGTAGTTTTAAATAGAACAAGAGATTCTAGGTTTCCATCAACAGTAGCAGGTGTTATTTACCAACCAGGCGCTTTTACAGCTATAGTAGATGGGCAGATACATGCTGAAATGAAGCAAAGTTCTATAAATGCAGCAAGAGACGCATTAAACGGATGGGATCCTTCTGGGGGCGCAGTGTATTATTTTAATCCAGCAACATCAACAAATGGATGGATATGGTCAAGGCCTTTAATTAAGATTATTGGAAAACACAGATTTTGTAGATAAAAAGTGTTGACGAATTTAAAAAAAGGTCATATAATATTAATATAGTAATCATAGTGAAACAGTCGGAAATGCGTTGAAAAAGGAAAGTAACTTAAATAGAGTTTTGCAGAGAGGAAATTATTTGCTGGGAGATTTCTAAACAAAGTTTATGTGAAGTGCCCTTTGGAGTAGTGTACCGAAATTAAGTAGGCTACATCGGGTTCACCCGTTACAGTGATAGAGCATAGAAATGTGTTCGAATGGAAAGCTGAGGTCTTTATTATTGGAGGACCTAATTAGAGTGGAACCGCGGATTCAACCCCGTCTCTAGAAATTTAGAGATGAGGGTTTTTTGACGTAAAAAATATAATTATGTGAAAATATATAATAAAATGGAGGAATAAAAAATGATATTTAATAATGCGATAGACATGATAGGAAGCACACCTTTGTTTAAACTTAATAATATGGTAGATGAAGATATGGCTGATGTATATGTAAAGCTTGAAAAGTTTAATCCAGGTGGAAGTATAAAAGATAGAGCTGCTCTTGGTATGATAGAAAAAGCTGAAAAAGAAGGAACTATAAAACCAGGAGATACTATAGTTGAACCTACTAGCGGTAATACTGGAATAGCTCTTGCTATGATAGGAAAATTAAAAGGATACAAAGTAATAATTGTTATGCCAGAGACTATGAGTATTGAAAGAAGAAACATGATGAAGGCATATGGTGCAGAGCTTGTGCTTACTGATGGTTCTAAAGGTATGAAAGGTGCTATAGAAAAAGCAGAAGAAATAGCAAATGGGAAACAAGGATATTTTATACCTCAACAATTTATAAATGAAGCAAATCCGTTAAAACACTATGATACTACTGCAGATGAAATAATGAAGGACTTAAAGCAAGTAGATGCTTTCGTTGCTGGAGTTGGTACAGGTGGAACAGCAGCAGGTGTAGGTGCAAGATTAAAGGAATATGATAGCAGCATAAAAGTTGTAGCGCTAGAGCCATCAAAATCACCAGTTATATCAGGTGGTCAGCCAGGACCTCATAAAATACAAGGAATAGGAGCTGGATTTATTCCAGATATTTATAAAAAAGAAATAATAGATGAAGTTATTACTATGTCAGATGAAGATGCTTTTGAATATGCTAGACGTATGGGTAAAGAAGAAGGTATACTAGTAGGAATATCCTCAGGTGCAAATATAGCTGGAGCGATAAAACTAGCTAAACAACTTGGAAAAGGTAAAGTAGTTGTTACTGTAGCACCAGATGGGGGAGAAAAATACTTATCTATGGGCTTATATGACTAATCTTTCAGTAAGGTATTTTTAGGCATCTTCAAAAAAATAACTAGTCAATCTGCTAGTCTATTTTGTGTCATACTGCGTCGGCAGGACCCTTAGATAGGGTTGGCTATCTGCGGAACCTGTCTCCTTGTCTGACACAAAATATCCGTCCCATCTTTGACTTGTGATTTTCTTTCAGATGCCATAGGAATACCTTACAACAAACTTTTCTAATTGGGCTATAGATATAAATCAGAGTGAATTAGTAAGAATTAATAAAAAGGGGTTGTATTTTAATGAAAAATCCATTTAGGTCTTTATCCTATGATTTAAAAAGTGCTATGAAAAATGATCCTGCGGCTAGAAGCCCAATAGAAGTATTTCTCTTATATCCTTGCATACATGCACTTATTCATCATAGAATTTCACACGCTTTGTATAAAAGAAAATATTTTTTCTTAGCTAGATTAATATCTCAGGTTTCTAGATTCTTTACAGGTATAGAAATACATCCAGGGGCAACAATAGGAAAAGGATTATTTATAGATCATGGTATGGGAGTGGTTATTGGAGAAACTGCTGAGATAGGCGACAATGTAACCTTGTATCATGGAGTGACTCTCGGTGGAACTGGTAAGGATACAGGAAAAAGACACCCTACTGTAGGAAACAATGTTACAATAGGAAGCGGAGCAAAAATTTTGGGACCTATAATGATTGGTGATGGAGTTAAAGTTGGAGCTAATTCAGTAGTTTTAAAGGATGTGCCAGCAAACTGTACTGCAGTTGGAATACCTGCTAAAATTGTATATAAGAAATCAAAGCCCACACCAGTGATTCAAATAAAGGATTATAAGGGAAGAGTAAAGCAGATATATAATGAAATGGTTATATAATGTGAAACTTGAACTAGGTGGGAGTATTAGATCGGACTATTATCCGGTAAAGTAGGTGGAAAATTTGGATTACAAAAATAGTATACTAGAGTATTGTAAAAGCTTAGGCCTGTATACTGTTGGTTTTACTAAATGTAGAATATTTAGCGAACTAAAGACTTATTATGAAGACAGAAAGCTTAGAAATTTAGAAAATGAATTTGAGGAAAAAGAGATAGAAAAAAGAATAAATCCTTTTTTGTATATGGAAGACGGGAAAACAATAATATCTATTGCTTTTCCCTATTTATTTGATTCTGATTCTAAAGAGCATATAGACTTTTCTAAATATACTAAAGGGAGAGATTATCATATAATTGTTTCTGCCTATCTAAAAAAAGTTTGTGAGTTTATAGAAGGATTAGGTGGCAAAGCAATTTATTTTGTGGATAGTAATGCTCTTCCAGAAAGATATATCGCAGTTCAGTGTGGAATAGGCTTTGTGGGCAAGAATAATACAGTTATCACAAAGCAATATGGTTCTTATGTTTTTTTAGGAGAGATACTAACTGATCTTTATGTAGAACAGGATAATCCACAAGAAGATAAATGCGGTAGTTGTAATATCTGCCAAAGTAGTTGTCCCACTGGTGCTATTCAAGGAGAGAATATTCCTAATAAATGTTTATCTTATATAACTCAAAAAAAAGACATTGAGGATGAATGGTTTTTAAAGCTTAAAGGCAGAATTTTTGGTTGCGATACCTGCCAAAAAGTTTGTCCTCACAATAAAGAAATATCCTTATCTAAAATAGAAGAATTTAAGCCTTTTGATTTTATGGAAAAAGTGAATTTAGAAGAATTGGCTAACATAGATAAAAAAACCTTTAAGGAAAAATACAGTCAAACATCCTGTGGGTGGAGAGGGAAAAACGTACTTCAGAGAAACGCTTTAATCAATGCTATAACCTTAAATAAAGATATAAAAGTTAGTGAAATTAGCTCACCTTATGTAAAAGATTATTATGATAGACTTTTAAAGTCTCTTAATAAAAAGAAAACATAGGGAGACTTTTGCTTAAATTCATTATGGGGATATTATAGGTTATTTTTACTTGATTTGTGATACAATAACTTATAAGCTTTGCCAAATTATGATTAATAGTGTAGGTGAAATAGATGGAAAAAGAAAATACGGAAAAGATATTAAAAATATTAAGCGAAACCTATCCTGATGCAAAATGTGCTCTTAATTTTAACTCACCTTATGAATTATTGATATCAACTATATTATCAGCACAATGTACGGATGTAAGAGTAAATCAAGTCACAGAAGAATTATATAAAGAATACAACACACCGGAAAGAATTATAAGTCTTACAGAAGAGGAATTAGGAGAGAAAATTAGAAGTTGTGGTTTTTATAAAAATAAAAGTAAGAATATATTAGGAGCTACAAGAGCCATACTTGAAGAATACAGTGGAGAAGTGCCAAATACCATGGAGGAACTTATAAAGCTGCCCGGTGTGGGAAGAAAAACAGCTAATGTAGTACTCTCTAACGCCTTTGGTGTTCCAGCAATTGCTGTAGATACACACGTATTTAGAGTATCTAATAGATTAGGTATTTCTAAAGGTGATACACCAGATCAAGTAGAAAAAGGTCTTATGGAAAACGTACCAAGAGAAATGTGGAGTGATGCCCATCACTATATAATATTTCACGGAAGACAGATCTGTAAAGCAAGAAAACCTAACTGTGAACAATGCCCATTGGCACCTTGCTGCGAATACTTTAATAATGAGAAAAATGAATTGTAAACTATGTATTTAGATGCTTAACTTATTATAGGTAATTATGTACTTATATCTAATAGTATATTTAATTGTTTTTTTATGATTCTTGGCGAGATATATACCGAAAACTTAGAACTTTTGATTGTCTGAGCGACAGTGAGTTATCAAGAGTTCTTAGTTTTTGGTATATAGGGAGTCTTAGAATCATTACAAACAATTAACAATACAGAGGATATAAGTATATAATTACCGGTGATAAGTTAAGTATCGATTGCTAGAGCTATTTTATCCGATGACTACCCGCTCTAATACTCCCATACGCACTCTGTGAAAGCGACTCACACAAAATCAGAGATTTTGGTTCGCTGATTTTCTTCAAAGTGTACGTCATGAGCGGATACGTCCCTGGATTCGTTCAACTAAGAATCATATGGGGTTGAAACCCCATATGATTCAAGTTTCACTTCATAAGCTCTCTTCGTAGCCAGTCTAGTGCTGCTATAGCAGTTCTTCTTCTTATCATTTCTCTATTGCCAGAAAGCTCCAGCTTTTTAACTTGAGCATTGCCATTGATGGAAAGACCTACATATACAAGCCCCACAGGCTTCTCAGGTGTTCCGCCTCCAGGACCAGCGATTCCAGTTGTTGATAAGCCTATGTCTGTTCCAGCAGTTTTTGCAATACCTTCTGCCATTTCTCTAGCAGTTTCTTCGCTTACAGCGCCGAAATTCTCCAGGGTTTCTTTCTTTACCTTCAGACGACTAATTTTTGCTTCATTGCTATATGTAACAGCACCTTCAAGAAAAACAGAAGAAACACCAGGATAATCTACAAGTCTGGATGCTATTAAACCGCCAGTGCAAGACTCAGCAGTAGAAATAGTAAGATTTTTAGATAAAAGTATTTCAGCTATTACTTCTTCAAGAGAAGTTTCATCTTCACCGTATATATTTTCACCTAATCTCTTACGAATTTCTTTTTCTACAGGTTCTATAAGCTTAGACGCTTCTTCTTCTGTATCTGCCTTAGAAGTAATTCTGAGAGTTACCTCCCACTCCTTAGCATAAGGAGCAACAGTAGGGTTTATGCTATCATTTATAATATCAGAAATCTTCTCAGCCATGATGCCTTCGCCAATACCGCAAATTCTTAAAACTTTGGATTTCAAAATGCCCTTACTATATTTTTTAAGAAAAGGTACTACAGAATCCTCAAACATAGGCTTCATTTCTCTTGGAGGTCCAGGTAACACAATAAGAATCTTATTAGTCTCCTCTATAACACATCCGGGAGCTGTGCCATGATTATTTGGAAGAATCAGTGATCCTTCAGGAAAATAAGCTTGCTTTATGTTATTTCCCTTTAGTTCACCTTTGCCATTTTTAATAAAATATGAATTTAGCTTATTCAGCGACTCTTGGTCTAAAACCATATTTTTCCTAAAATAATCTGCTCCAGTTTCCTTTGTGAGATCATCAGGAGTAGGGCCGAGACCTCCAGTTGCAATAACTAGATCAGCTCTAGCAAAAGCTTCTTCAAGTTCCTTCTTCAGTCTTTCTACATTATCTCCAACAACGGATTGATGGTATACGGAAATACCCAAGTCTGCTAATCTTCTGGATAGGTATTGAGCATTGGTATTCACAATGTCTCCAAGTAAAAGCTCTGTACCTATACATAATATTTCTGCGATCATTAATTAATTCCCCCGTCTTTATATATTTTTATATTCCGAATACTTCAATTCGAAATATATCCTTTAGATTATTGTACCAAACTTACATTAATATTATCTAGTAAATTAAAAGAGAGGTGGATTCTTCATACAAAAATTAAAAGTTCTGTAGTATAATAACAATAGAGAAGTAAGGGGTGGTTGGAATGGAGAGTAGCATAAAAAGCTCTAAGGGTAACTATATTTTTGGAATTATAGGGGCATTAGTTATTTTAGCTAGTGTACTAAGTGGTTATATAACCTATCACTATAGTGAAATAAAATACTGGGACAAACTGATATATCCTGGAGTTACTGTAGAAGGAATAAACCTATCGGGAAAAACGAAGGACCAGGCTGCATTAATCATTAAACAAATATACTCCGATAAAATATCAAATAATAAAATTAATATAACAGCAGTAGATAAAAAATATACACTGGATTATTCGAAAATAAGTCCAAAATACAATTTAAATCAAGTTATAGACCAAGTTTATGCCTATGGAAAAAATCTGAATTTATTTAGTAAGTACACTATAATAAAATCACCTAAGACTATGAATTATAAATTAAAGTTTTCTTATGACATAAATCCCATAAAAAGTACCATTGATAGTATTGAACAAGATGTAAACAAACAGCCTATAAATGCTTCTTTGGAGGTTATGAGTGATGGGTTTAATATAATACCAGAACAAAATGGAAGCAAATTGGACAAAGAAAAACTGGAAAAAGATATTTTAGCTCAAATTGATAGTGGTATGCTAGATAATGTTGAGTTTAAAGCATCCATGCTGGTAAGTGAGCCTAGGATTAAAGGAAGTATGTTAAAAGGAATAGATTCAAGAATAGGAGAATTTTCAACAAGTTTTGGAGGTATATCTTCTTCAGAAAGAGCAAATAATATATCCATTGCCACAAAGAGCATAAATGGAACGGTATTGCTACCAGGAGAAGAATTTAGTTTTAATGGTGTAGTAGGGGAAAGAACAGAAGATAAAGGGTATGAGGCAGCGCCTGTAATTGTAGATAATAAATTAGAGTCGGGACTTGGTGGAGGCATATGTCAGGTGTCTACAACATTGTATAATGCAGTAAATAATGCAGGCTTACCATCAATAGAACGAACTCACCATACATTGCCAGTTCATTATGTGGAGTCTGGTATGGATGCTACTGTAGACTATGGCAACATTGATTATAAGTTTAAAAATACATTAAATTCTCCAATATATATTGAAGCATATACATCAGCGGGAAATGTAGTCTTTAATTTATACTCCAATTCGACAGAAAGAAACTAATTTAAATAAATATTGTTTTATAGTATAATGATTAGGTACGAAGAGGTGATACCTATGGCAAGAAAAAAGAGAAGTGGTAAAAAAAGGTTACCGCTTGGAGTTATAGTCGCTGTTTCAATCCTAGCAGTTGGAATTGTAGGGTTTCTGGCCTATCAATATTATACTGTAAAGGCATGGTCAAACTTAATATATCCAGGAGTTAAAATTGAAGGGGAAAATTTAGGGGGAAAAAATAAAGAGCAAGCAAAACAAATAATAAATCAAAAATATGGATCTGTTGTCGTAAAAAAGAAATTAAATATAAGTACATCAGATAGAACTTATACCTTAGATTATTCTAAATTGAATCCTAAATACAATATTGATGAAGTAGTAAATCAAGCTCTTTCATATGGTAAGGAATTAAACTTATTAAAAAAATATAAATTAGTAAAAAGTTCAGAGGTTAAAGAATACAAACTTAAGTTTACATATGATTCAAAACCGGTAAATGAGCTTATTGATACCATTGAAAAGGAGATAAATAAAGATCCTGTAGACGCCAAATTAAATGGTAGTGGCGGAAGGTTTACTGTGGTAGCTGATAAAAATGGTAGCAAACTACAGAAGGAAGTATTACAAAAAGAAGTGGCTTCAAAGATAGATGGGCCCGTTGATTCTGATGTGAATATTAAAGCTCCTATTGAAGCTGTCACCGCTAAGATTACTGCGGATAAATTAAGTGCTGTAAACTATAGAATATCTAGCTTTTCAACAAATTACGGCTCTATATCTTCAGCAGAAAGAGCTAATAATATAATTTTAGCTACAAGAAGCATAAATAGAAAGATATTAATGCCTGGAGATACATTTAGTTTTAATGATGTAGTAGGAGAGAGAACCGCGGAAAAGGGATATCAAGCAGCTCCTGTAATCATAGGAAACCAAATAGATTCAGGATTAGGTGGAGGAATATGCCAAGTATCTAGCACTTTATATAATGCTATACTTAGGGCAAATATAAACTCAGTAGAAAGAGCTCATCATTCATTACCATCCCACTATGTTCCATTAGGTATGGATGCTACAGTTGATTTTGGCAATTTAGATTATAAATTTAAAAATACATTAGACTATCCATTATTTATTGAAGCAGATGCTAGTGGAGGTATTGTTTCATTTAATATATACAGTAATGAAGCATTATCTAGTACTATAACGGAAGTACGCTCACAGGTTTATCAAACTTTACAACCTAGTGTTAAATATGTTGATGATCCAACTTTGGCAGTTGGACAAACAGAGCAGACTCAAGCACCATCAACAGGCTACAAGGTAAAGGTTACAAAGAAAGCAATAAAAAATGGAGTAGTTATCAGCGATGAAGTTATAGCAGATGACTTCTATAAACCTGTAGATGCAGTGATAAAAAGAGGAACGAAGAAATAATCAAAATGCTTAGATTAAAGAGATGTCTTAAATCTAAGCATTTTAACTTTTTTTATTTGAGACATAAGCTCCTAGATAGATATCTGCATATGAAAAGTAAAAAAACATATAATTATATTCATTAATTTGGAAAAATATGATATAATAGTAATTAGAAAAATGTTCAAACTATGCGGGTATGGCGGAATTGGCAGACGCGCTAGATTCAGATTCTAGTGAAGGAGACTTTGTGCAGGTTCAAATCCTGTTATCCGCACCAATTTCTTTATAAGGAGATAATAGGTATGAGAATTGCAAACAAGAAAAGATTTATAATTTCTTGTGTTTTTTTTACCCTAGTACTGTCAATATTTGGGAAAATGTCTATTTTTCTTCAAAGGGATGGAACATCATTCCCAATAGTTATGGCTGTAGATAAAAATAAAGAAGAGAATAGTAATAACAACAAAAATTATACTATAGTCCTTGATCCCGGTCACGGTGGAGTTGATTTAGGGACAAGTTATAAAAACTTTAATGAGAAAGATTTGACTCTTAAAATTGTAAAATATGCGGAAGAATATTTGAAGGATGAAGGGTATGCTGTGGTACTTACAAGAAACGAAGACAAGCTAGTGCCTTTAAAAGAAATTGGAAATATTGCAAACAATTCAAATGCAGATGTTTTTGTTTCCGTACATATCAATTCATTACAGGATATTAATTATAAGGGGATAACTGGCTATTATTATGACGGTAAAGGATATGAAACAGATGAAAGAATAAAATTAGTAAAAACTATTGGAGATGAAATATTAAAAAGTGATAGTTGGGAAGACAAAGGGGTAAAAAGAGAGAATTTTGCTGTACTTAGATACACAAAGATGCCTTCTGCCCTAATAGAATGTGGCTTCATAACAAATGAAGAGGATAGAGCTAGGTTATCTAAAGATGAGGTATTAAAAAGATTAGCAGAAAATATTTCAAAGGGCATAATAAACTACTTGGATCATCAGGTTAAAAATGGATATAATAAAAATAGTGAGGATTATACAAAGCTTATGGTTGATGAAAAAAGCATGAAGTGAAACTTGAATCAGATGGAGTTTCAACTCCACCTGATTCTTAGTTGAACGAATCCAAGGACGTAGCCGCTCGCAACGTACACTTTGAAGAAAATGGGAGTATTAGAGGGGGTAGTCATCGGATAAAAGAAGCTTCGGACAAGAAACCTATATCTAATCAGAATAAAATGATGAATTAGTATACACCAATGGGAGAGGACAACTGTAAACTCTTTACTATTCACTTATTATGAGTTAATATATTTAAATGACTAGATATTATTGTAGCTTTTGATTGCAGCGGATTAAAGGAGGAATTAGGGTGAATTTAAATATAGTATTATTTCAACCAGAGATACCACAAAATACAGGGAATATAGCAAGAACTTGTGTACTTACAAATTGTAAATTACATTTAATAAAACCTTTAGGATTTAGCTTAGATGAAAAACATCTAAGAAGAGCGGGACTTGACTACTGGAAGGATTTAGACTTAAGTGTATATGAGTCATATGATGAACTTAGAGAAAAATACAAGGATTCAACCTTTTATTTTTCAACTACTCATGCGGAAAACTTATACAGTGAAGTTAACTTTAAAGATGGAGATTTTATAGTTTTTGGCAAGGAATCAGCAGGGCTTCCAGATGCAATAAGGGAAAGTGATCCTGAAAGGGGTATAAGGGTGCCAATGATAAAAACAACAACTCGTTCTTTAAATTTATCAAACACTGTTTCTATTGTTGTATATGAGGCGTTAAGACAGATGGACTTCCCAAATATGAAATAAGAAAGAGGTAAAGTTATGGGGAAAATAAAAATAATAACTGATAGTACTTCAGATTTACCCTTAGATGTAGTAGAGAAGTATGATATAGAAGTAATTCCTCTTTTAGTTAGTTTTGGAGAAGAAACCTATAAAGATGGAATAGATATAAATCTGCCTACACTTTTACAAAAAATGAATGGTACATCACAGTTTCCCAGAACCGCACAGATAAATCCACAAAGGTTCCTAGAGTGTTATAAAAGATATTTAGATGAAGGATATAAAATAGTTTCCATACATATTTCTTCAAAAATGAGTGGAACATACCAATCAGCCTGTGTAGCAAAGGAAATGCTTGAAACAGATGATATTGTTGTAATAGATAGCTTAAGTGTCACCTCTGGATTAGGACTTTTAGCAATAAAAGCAGCTAAATTAAAGGAAGCTGGATTAGAAATAAACCAGATATATGAAGAGATAATAAAATTAATACCACATGTGAAAAGTTCAATAGTTTTTAATAGTTTGGACAACCTCGTTAAAGGAGGAAGACTATCGAAAACCGCAGGAATTATAGGAAACATATTAGGAATAAAGCCAATACTATCTGTGCATAATGGAGAGATGGTTGTAACGGATAAGGTAAGAGGAAATAAAAAAGCAATTAGAACCATTTTAGACTACATGGATAGTATGGGAATTAAAGATGGAGAAGAGTCTCTAATTATACAGGTAGAGAACACGGATGTACGAGACGCATTAAAGGAAGATTTGGAAGAAAAAGGAAAAGTTTTCATTGAATGCCAAGTTGGATGCGTTGTAGGAGTACATTCAGGACCAAATGCCTGTGGAATATTTTTTATAGAAAAGTTTTAAAATATATATCCTTCGAAATGCAATTATAAAAATTTACTTCATATACCCGGTATTCACTAGAGTACTGGGTTAATTATATTTATAATATAATCAATTAAATTAATATATACTAAAAACTATAAGGGAGGTAATGTTATGGAAAAAATTTATGATACTATAATAATTGGTGGAGGACCAGCAGGTCTGTCAGCAGGATTATATGCAGCCAGATCAAAAATGAATACTTTAATTATTGAAGGAGTAAAATTTGGTGGTCAAGTGACAAGTACCTATGAAATTGAAAATTATCCAGGCTCAATAGAAAACTGCACAGGTCCATCCTTAAGTGAAAGAATAAAAAAACAAGCTGAAGAATTTGGTACAAAGTTTTCTGTTGATCAAATAATAGATGTAAATTTAGAGGGAGATACTAAAATAATAAAGGGCAAAAAAGACAGCTATGAAGCAAAAACTGTAATAATATGTACTGGTGCAAATCCAAGACTAGGTGGCTTCAAAGGGGAGCTTGAATTAAGAGGAAAGGGTGTTGCTTATTGTGCCACTTGTGATGCAGATTTCTTCACAGATTTAGATGTAGCTGTGATTGGAGGAGGAGACTCAGCAGTTAAGGAGGCTATATATCTTACGAAATTTGCAAAACATGTAACTGTAATACATAGAAGAGACTCATTAAGAGCATCTAAGTCTTTACAGGAAAAGGCTTTTGCTAACTCAAAGATAAGTTTCATTTGGAACTCAGTTGTTGAAGAAGCTATAGGAAAGGACGGATTGGAAAAAGTCTTAATAAAGAATAAGTTGACAGATGAAAGTAGCGAATTGAAGGTAGATGGATGTTTTGTGTTTGTTGGATATGATCCAGTTACTCAATTATTTGAAGGAAAGTTAAGCCTTGAAAAAGGATATATAGTAACTGATGAAGATATGAGAACAAGTGTATCAGGGGTATTTGCAGCAGGGGATGTAAGAAAAAAATCTCTAAGACAGGTTATAACTGCAACTGCAGATGGTGCAATTGCCGCCACAAGCGCTGAACATTATATAGAAGAACATAGCTAAGCTAAAATACAATTATTTGTCCGATGACTACTCGCTTTAATACTCCTGCTTCTCAAAGCATACGTTGAGAGCGGCTACGTCCCTAGATTCGTTGAACTAAGAATCAGGTGGAGTTTGAAACTCCACCTGATTCAAGTTTTCACTTCATTCTTTGTCCATATACATGTTATAATGAGGTGTGGCTTTCGTTATAATCCACTAATAGGGTTAGAAAATGGGGTGTGAATATGAATATGGATTTTAGTTTAAATTTAACGCAAGAACAAAAACTTGTAATGACCCAAGAAATGCAGTTATCAGTAAAGCTTTTGCAAATGTCAGGCTTTGAGCTTCAAGAATATGTTGAGAAAGAAGTACAAGAAAATCCCGTACTAGATGCGAAAGGTTCATCTGGGAATAGTGAAGAAAATAATAAGATGGATTATAAGGAATTGGTGAAATATTTCGAATTTGATAATTATAGTCATCATAATTATGAAAAAAAGGATGACGAGGAGATATCTCCTTTTAGCTTTATTTCAGAGAAAAAATCACTAAAAGAATATTTGAAAGAACAAATTAGGGACTTAGGTGTAAAGGATTTTATTAAATCTATATGTCTATACATTATTGAAAATATTGATGAAAGAGGATATTTGGGAATAACAGACGATGAAATAACTGAAGATTTAAAAATATCTATGGCTTTAACAAAACATTGTGTGGAAACAATACAATCCTTGGAGCCCAGTGGTATAGGTGCAAGGGATTTAAAAGAGTGTTTAAAAATACAAATAATAAAAAAAGATATACAAGAACAAGCTATATTTGAAATAATAGATAACCATTTGGAATTGCTTGCAGAAAACAAGTATAATAATATTGCAAAAATACTGAATATAGATGTAAAAAAAGCACAGGAATATGGTGATGTAATAAAAACCCTTCATCCTAAACCTTCTAGAGGCTTTTTTACTGGGGAAGAAGTAAAATACATAACTCCTGATGCTTACATTAAAAAAATAGATAACGAATATTTTATTTTAATGAATGACGATATGCTTCCGAAATTAAGTATAAATCAAATGTATAAAGAAATAATAAGAAATGAAAATGATAAAGAAGCTGTAGAGTATGTAAAAGAAAAGTTAAACAGTGCTATGTTTTTAATTAAAAGTATACAGCATAGAAAAAGTACCATATATAGAGTATTAGAAAAAATATTAGAGACCCAGAGGGATTACTTTGATTATGGTGATGAATACTTAAAACCAATGACACTAAAAGAGATAGCAGAAGAATTAAGTGTTCATGAATCTACCATAAGTAGAGCTATAAGGGATAAATATATATACACTAATAAGGGCACTATAAGAATAAAGGATCTATTTACTACAGCAATATCTTCTAATAATAGCGGTGGAGAAGATGTTTCAGTAAAAATAATAAAAAAATCTATAAAAGATTTAATTGACAAGGAAGACAAAGAAAAGCCTCTATCTGATCAAGTTATATGTGATTTAATAAATGAAGAAGGTATGAATATTTCTAGAAGAACTGTGGCAAAATACAGAGAGGAAATGGGGATAAAGTCATCAAAGGGGAGAAAGAGATTCTAACTCTCCCCTCTAATGTTCATAAATTGTTCACATTTTTTTTCAAAATACTATTTAAAAAGAATTTAATTTATTCTATAATATAAGTGGGACAGAAAAAGATGTACTGGGACACAAAAAGACCAGGAGGGATTTCAAGTGGAAGACATATTGAAGTTACAGCAGAAGATAGTACCAGAACTTATCGAATTATTAGAAAAAAGGTATGGGATTTTAAGAACCATATATTATAATCAGCCGATTGGTAGAAGGGTACTTGCAAATAACCTTGGAATTGGTGAAAGAATTGTAAGATCAGAGATAAATTTCTTAAAGAGTCAAAACTTTATTGAAATAAATACTCCTGGCATGACAATAACAAAAGATGGAGAAGAAATAATAGATAAACTTAAAGACTTTATACATGAGTTAAAAGGTTTATCTGAAATCGAGAAATTTATAAAAGAAAACTTAAAGCTAAGAAAAGTGTTAGTTGTTCCAGGTAACTTAGATGAAGATAGAACAATAATCAATGAAATTGGAAGAGCAGCAGCAAATTATGTAAAAGAAATAATAAAAGACAATAGTATAATTGCAATTACTGGAGGCTCTACCATAAAAGAAGTAATTGATAATGTTCCTAAGATACCAAATTTAAAAGATGTATTAGTAGTACCAGCTAGAGGTGGTATGGGTATAAATGTAGAAACCCAAGCAAACACACTTGTTGCAAAGCTTGCTAGCAAAATAGATGGAAAGTATAAATTACTACATGTTCCAGATAACCTAAGTGATAAAGCAATGAATGCTATGATGCAAGAAAAAGACATAAGAGACGTACTGGAGACAGTAGATAGTGCTGATATTTTAATATACGGTATTGGAAGAGCAGAAAATATGGCTAAAAGAAGAAACTTGCCTCAAGAAGAATTAAATAAAATAGAAGAATACGGGGCAGTAGGTGAAGCCTTTGGATATTATTTTAATAAAGAAGGCGAAATCGTATATTATACACCAAGCATAGGAATAAAAAACGAAGAGATTGGGAAAATAGAAACACTGATAGCTGTAGCTGGTGGAAAAAATAAAGCAGAAGCCATTGTTTCTACACAAAATAATAGTCACAATAGCATCCTAGTAACAGACGAAGGTGCAGCAAGAGAAATAATGGAACTTTTAAAATAGTTGTTAATTATATTATTTATATATATAAAATAAATTTTAATATATTCTAGGAGGAATTTCAGATGGTAAAAGTAGCTATTAATGGTTTTGGAAGAATAGGAAGATTAGCATTAAGATTAATGATTGAAAACCCAGAATTTCAGGTTGTTGCAATAAACGACTTAACTGATGCTAAAACTTTAGCTCATTTATTTAAATATGATTCAGCTCAAGGTAGATTCAATGGTCAAATCGAAGTTAAAGATGGAGCTTTCGTAGTTAATGGAAAAGAAATAAAAGTAACTGCTCAAAGAAATCCTGCAGATTTACCATGGGGAGAACTAGGAGTAGACGTAGTATTAGAGTGTACTGGTTTCTTTACTTCAAAAGAAAAAGCAGAAGCTCACATCCAAGCTGGTGCTAAAAAAGTTGTTATATCAGCACCTGCAACTGGTGACTTAAAGACAGTTGTATTCAACGTAAACCAAGATGTATTAGATGGTTCAGAAACAGTTATTTCTGGTGCATCATGTACAACAAACTGCTTAGCTCCAATGGCTAAAGTATTAAATGATACATTTGTTATAACAAAAGGATTCATGACTACAATCCACGGTTATACAAATGACCAAAACACTCTTGACGCTCCACACGCTAAAGGAGATTTAAGAAGAGCAAGAGCAGCTGCTGCAAACATCGTTCCAAACTCAACTGGTGCAGCTAAAGCTATCGGTTTAGTTATTCCTGCATTAGCTGGAAAATTAGACGGAGGAGCTCAAAGAGTTCCTGTAATAACTGGTTCATTAACTGAATTAGTATGTACTTTAGAAAAGAAAGCAACTAAAGAAGAAATAAATGCTGCAATGAAAGCTGCTGCTAATGAATCTTTCGGATATACTGAAGAAGAATTAGTATCTTCAGACATAATCGGAATAAACTTCGGTTCATTATTCGATGCTACACAAACTAAAGTTATGGAAGTAAATGGAGAACAATTAGTTAAAGTTGCTTCATGGTATGATAATGAAATGTCATATACTTCACAGTTAATCAGAACTTTAAAATTCTTCGTAACTAAATAGTTAACGAGTAATCGGAAAAAAAGATAAAATATAGGTCTGGTTTTGTAGTTATGGCTATAAGGCCAGACCTTTTATGATAAATGAATATTCAATATAAAAATATGGAAATTATTTCAAAATAATATATAATTGTAGGTACGGATTATTTTTTATATGAAAAAATTTTTAATTACAAAGGAGTGTTTTTTATAATGGCTTTTAATAAAAAAACAATTGAAGATGTAGATGTAAAAGGAAAAAGAGTATTGGTAAGATGTGATTTTAACGTTCCACTAGCAGATGGAAAAATTACTGATGAAAACAGACTAGTTGGAGCTATGCCAACTATAAAGTATTTAATAGAAAAAGGAGCAAAACTTATACTTTGCTCACACCTTGGCAAAGCTAAAGGACCAGATGCAACAAAAACTTTAGCACCAGTTGCTAAGAGACTATCAGAAATGTTAGGAAAAGAAGTAGTTTTTGCTGCTGATGACGTTGTTGTTGGTGAAAATGCTAAAGCTGCAGTAGCTAACATGAAAGAAGGAGATGTAGTTCTTCTTGAAAATACAAGATTCAGACCAGAAGAAGGAAAAAACGAAGAAGCATTTTCAAAAGATTTAGCTTCACTTGCTGATATATTTGTAAATGATGCCTTCGGAACAGCTCACAGAGCTCACTGCTCAACTGTTGGAGTTACTCAATTTGTACCAGTATCAGTATGTGGATACTTAATCCAAAAAGAATTAAAATTCTTAGGAGAAGCTGTTGAGAATCCAGTAAGACCATTTGTTGCAATACTTGGAGGAGCTAAAGTATCAGACAAAATCAACGTTATCAATAACTTACTTGAAAAGGTTGATACTCTAATAATCGGTGGAGGAATGGCTTACACATTCTTAAAAGCACAAGGATTTACTATAGGAACATCACTTCTTGAAGCTGATAAAGTTGACTATGCAAAAGAAATGATGGATAAAGCAGCAGCTAAGGGAGTTAAATTATTACTTCCAGTAGATAATATAGTTGGAGATAAATTTGCTGCAGATGCAACTCCAGTTGTAACTGAAGATCAAAATATTCCAGAAGGACACATGGGTCTTGATATCGGACCAAAGAGTGCTGAATTATATGCTAACGCAGTTAAAGAAGCTAAAACAGTTATTTGGAACGGACCAATGGGAGTATTTGAGTTTGAAAACTTTGCAAAAGGAACTATTGCAGTAGCAAAAGCTATGGCTGATTCAGATGCTACAACTGTAATCGGTGGAGGAGACAGTGCAGCAGCTGTTAACATATTAGGATTCGGAGATAAAATGACTCATATTTCAACTGGTGGTGGTGCGTCACTTGAATTCTTAGAAGGAAAAGCATTACCAGGAATAGAGGCACTTAACAACAAGTAGGAGTGACTTAGCACCGGTATTCAAGGAGTTAACTCTTCTGTACTGCTAATAATTTTAGTTATCTCTAAGGCTTACTGCTAAAGAAAAATAATAATCTCAAATAAACTCCCTTCGGTCAGACATATTTAAGATTATTATTTTTCTAAAGCAGTTTCGCCAAGAGCTAACTAAAATTATTAGATGTACTGTCAGAGATAACCCCATGAATACCTATACTTAAGTCAAATACCTAACTTAGAATCTCTTATGTATAACCAAAATTACACACTAGATAAAGTAGGGGTAATAGTTTAAAATATTACAGGGAAGTTAAGATAAATAAGAACTAAAAATAATAATTAATTTATAGATAACAAATTAGAGGAAATGGGGTATTTAATAATGAGAAAAGCAATTATAGCTGGAAACTGGAAAATGAATAATACTATAGAAGAAGGTTTAAAATTAGTTGAAGAGTTAAAAGGACTTGTAAAAGATGCAAAGTGTGACGTAGTTGTTTGTCCGCCATTTGTAGCATTAGATGCAGTATTAAAAGCAGTTAAAGGAACTAATATAAAAGTTGGTGCTCAAAACATGCACTTTGAAGAAAAAGGAGCATATACTGGAGAAGTAGCACCAGAGATGCTTGAAAAGATGGGCG
Organism: Clostridium magnum DSM 2767; assembly: GCF_001623875.1. GTDB lineage: Bacteria > Bacillota > Clostridia > Clostridiales > Clostridiaceae > Clostridium_AM > Clostridium_AM magnum. The sequence continues at coordinate 243,513 of NZ_LWAE01000006.1, forward strand.
TAGAATATGTAATAATTGGACATAGTGAAAGAAGACAATATTTCAATGAAACAGATGAAACTGTTAATAAAAAAGTAAAAAAAGCTTTAGAGCATAATCTAATTCCAATATCTTGCTGTGGCGAAAGCTTAGAAGAAAGAGAAACAAATGTAACTGAAGAAGTTTTAGGAAGACAGATAAAATTAAATTTAGCAGGACTTACAACTGAACAAGTAGAAAAAGTAGTAGTAGCTTACGAACCAATCTGGGCTATCGGAACAGGTAAGACAGCAACAGATGAGCAAGCAAATGAAACTATAGCTTACATAAGAGGCGTAATAGCATCAATGTATGGAAAAGAAGTAGCAGATAAAGTAAGAATTCAATATGGTGGTTCAGTAAAACCAAATACAATAAAAGCTCAAATGGCTCAAAGTGATATAGACGGTGCATTAGTTGGAGGAGCTAGCTTAAAAGCAGAGGATTTTGCAGGAATAGTAAACTATTAATTTAATTGAGAGTTGAGAGTGGAGAGTTGAAAGTTAATAAAGTTTTAGATTTTAGACATAAGGAAGAAATGATTTATAACTTTCAACTTTCAATTGTCAACTTTTAGCAAAAAAAATGGAGGTTAATGATGAGTAAAAAACCAGTAGCATTAGTAATACTTGATGGATTCGGAATTTCAGACAATGTAGAAGGAAACGCAGTTAAGGCAGCACATAAACCAAACTATGATAGATATTTTAACAACTATCCTCACGGAGAATTAGGGGCTAGTGGATTGAGTGTTGGACTTCCAGAGGGACAAATGGGAAACTCAGAAGTTGGACACTTAAATATAGGAGCAGGAAGAATAGTTTACCAACAGCTAACTAGAATAACTAAGTCAATAGAAGATGGAGACTTTGCTGAAAATGAAGCGTTGAAGAAAGCAGTAAACAACGCAAAAGAAAATAATTCATCACTTCATTTAATGGGACTTTTATCTGATGGAGGAGTTCACTCACACATTAACCACTTAAAGGGACTATTAAAGCTTGCAAAGGAAAAGGATGTACAGAAAGTATATATTCATGCTTTTCTTGATGGAAGAGATGTACCTCCAGCTTCAGCAAAAGAGTATATAATAGAATTAGAAAACTATATGCAAGAAGTTGGTGTTGGACAAATAGCAACAGTATCAGGAAGATACTATGCAATGGACAGGGATAAAAGATGGGAAAGAGTTCAATTAGCTTATAATGCCATAGTACTTGGAAAAGGTGAAGAAGCAGCAAGCGCTATAGAAGCTGTTGATAAATCCTATAATGATAATAAAACTGATGAGTTTGTACTTCCAACTATTATTGCTGGCGCAGGAAAATCTAATGTAAAAAATAAGGATTCAGTAATATTCTTTAATTTCAGACCTGATAGAGCTAGAGAAATAACAAGAGCCATAAATGATAAAGTGTTTGATGGTTTTTCCAGAGAAGCTTTAGATTTAACATTTGTTACTATGACTGAGTATGATGTAACATTACAAGGTGTAGATGTAGCTTTTGGACCTGAAAGCTATTCAAACACTCTTGGAGAATATGTAAGCAAGATGGGTAAAAATCAGTTAAGAATAGCTGAAACTGAAAAATATGCCCATGTAACATTCTTCTTCAATGGAGGCGTGGAAGAGCCAAATTCAAATGAAGATAGAGCTCTTATACCTTCACCAAAGGTTGCAACCTATGATATGCAGCCAGAAATGAGTGCTTACAAGGTTACTGAAGAATTATTAAATAAACTTGATGAAGATAAATATGACATGATTATACTAAACTTTGCAAACCCAGATATGGTAGGACATACAGGAGTTTTTGATGCTGCTAAAAAAGCTGTAGAAGCTGTTGATGTATGTTTAGGCAAGGTTGTAGATAAAATATTAGAGAAGAATGGAACTGCATTTATAACTGCAGATCACGGTAATGCAGAGCAGATGATAGACTTCTCAACAGGTAAACCTATGACGGCCCATACAACAGATGCTGTTCCATTCTTATATGTAGCAGCAGATGCTAAGCCATTAAGAGATAGTGGTATATTAGCAGATATAGCTCCAACTATGCTTCAAGTTATGGGACTAGAAATACCTGAGGAAATGACAGGTAAGAGCTTAATAAAATAAAAATATAGAGAAAAGAGTTATTTTAAGATAGCTCTTTTTTTCTTTATAAAAAAAGAAGTTTAAGACATTTTGATATTATTATAGGAAGGTCTTTCAAAAATTGTTTGAAGCAGAATAATAAGAAGCAAGATGTGTATTGATCGATATAATGGAAAGAATGTTGATTTTAAATGCCAAATGTATTACAATAATATAAGTATGTTATTAAAAGGTAATTATTATAATAAAAATAAATCTGGAGGAATGAAACGTGAAGAATGAAAAATATACAATTTCAGATGTTGCTAAAATGTTAGGAGTTTCTCGTTCTACCGTTTCAAGGGCAATTAGTAATTCACCAGGTGTTGGCGATGAATTAAGGAAAAAAGTGTTAGATTTTGTTGATAAAATCGGATATAAACCCAATACAATTGCTCAAAGCCTTAGTAAAGGTAAGATTAATATCATAGCATTGATTTTTGGAGATGTTAGAAATCCATTCTATGCTGATTTAGCGTTCAATATCCAGAAGATTTTGAGCAATAATGGTTATATGGTTATGGTTTTTAATAGTGAGTATGAGGAAAAAAATGAAATTGAGTTTATTAGATTAGCGCAACAATTTAATTTTGCAGGATTAATATTGTTGACTGCTCAAACAGATGAAATAAAAAATGAATTAAAGACAGTAAATATGCCTGTGGTTCTCGTTAACAGAATTTTAGATTCATATGACGGAGATTCTGTTTTACTTGATAACTTTCAGGCTGGTTATATTGCTGTTAGACATTTAATAGAGTTAGGTCATACTTATATAGGTTTTATTGGTGGACAGAAAAATTCTTCTGCAGCAAATCAGCGATATGAAGGATATCGTCAAGCGCTTAAAAATTATCATTTACCATTCAATGAAAAAAGTGTCATGTATAGCGATTTGAAGATTGAGACAGCATATGAAATTGCAAAAGAATATGTATCAGATATTAAAAATAGACCAAGTGCGCTTGTAATCATCAATGATATGACTGCTTTGAGTTTTATTGACTATTGTAAAAAGACTAATATAAAGATTCCAGAAATGCTTTCTATTGTTAGCTTTGACAATATTGTGTTTTCTGCTATGCATGATATCAGTTTGACAACAGTGAGTCAGCATGTGGATAAAATGAGTGAACATGCAACTCGCTTAATAATAAAGCAATTAGAGGAACCAGATGCAAAATCAGAAAGAATCATTTTAGAACCAAAACTAATTATAAGAAATAGTACTGGTCCCTTTAATCCTGATAGATTTGAAGAATAATATATAAAAATAACTAATAGATTAAATTAATTATTGGTAAAATTATTAAAGAACTCTAAATTTGAAATAAACTACATTATTTAAGTAATGTAGTTTATTTTTTTTTAGAATCTATAAGTATTTGTCCTACAATGAAAATAAAATGATAAAATGACGATATATGTAGAAAAATGAAAAAATAAAAGAATAAATAAAATGAAAGCAGTTATTGATTTATAAAAATGTAAATGATATAATAAGTATAAATTAAAGAAATCGGTTTCTTAAATATAACGCTAATTATTTTTGTTTCAAGAGAACGATGTCTTAAAGAAGGGAGAAGTAAATATGAAAAATGAAGTTAAGTGGGTAGTAAAGGCAATTAAAGTTGGTAGTATTACGTTAGATCGTTCTGCTATGACTCATTACAAGGGTAAAGGTGAGATTATAAAAGTTCCAATTTGGTGTGCTGGAGCAACAGATGGTAAACATAAGGTTTTAGTGGATACTGGTATAAGAGATTTGGAAATTTATAAAAAAGCTGAACCTGGTGTAGAACAAAAAGAATGTGAAATAACAGAAGTTGCAGTGAAAGACATAATGGGGTGGGATTCAGATGAAGTTGATATTATTATTAATACACACTTGCATTGTGATCATAGTGGTAGTAATGCTAAATTTGTTAATGCAAAGTGTTATGTGCAAAAAAGTGAATGGTATGAGGCATTTCATCCTATTGCTCCTGAAGCTCCATTTTATGATAAAGCCTGTTATGACAAAACAGCTATGTCCTATTTCAGATGGGAATTTTTAGAAGGAGATGTAGAGATACTCCCTGGGTTAAGAGTTATTACTACACCAGGTCATACTAAAGGACATCAATCTGTATTGTTTAATACTAATAACGGTATAGTGTGTGTCTCAGGCGATATTTGTAATGTGGCGGAAAATGTAAACGAAAATCTAGAACCCAATATAGTTATCAGTGTATCGGATGTCTATGAAAGCTTAGATAGAATTAGAGAAATAGCTCATTATATTCTACCGGGACATGAGCCTGGAATAGAGAATGGATCAAGTGAATTTATACCAGTTATAAATCCATAGTATATATAGCTGGTGTAAAATAGAGTGTGCAGTTTTAGTAAATAATAGAATTAAGAATTACCTTCTGTTGTACAACAATTATAGTGTTTAAAGAGTATATACGCAGTGATTTTATACAAGCTAAATTAAAGGATTCTTGTAAACGGTTGTACTGATTGGGGGGTTATAAATGCTGAATTAGCATAGAAACAATTTTTATTTGATGCTATAAAGAAAAAATAATCTATCTACTTTATTATTGTAAGTTATTTAATTTTGAGTTTCACAAAATTATTATACGGGGGGAAAGTGTTATGTATCATTATGAAGAAAAAACTGAGATTGTAAAACCGAAGAGAGCATCAAAAGAATCCTGGATAGCTCTAACTTTTTTATGGATTATATTTGCTATTAATGCTAACGGCAGAGAGCTGACAAATAGGGTTTTGCCCTACATATCTAATACCTATAATATAGGGCCTGACAAGGCTGGTTTAATTGGAACTGTATGTGGTATTACAATGGCTCTTGGGGCTATTCCTCTTGCAAGATGGTTTGATAATGGTGAACATGGATGGGCTACAAAAAAACGTGGCTGTATTATCTCGATGAGTTACGTTGTTTTTATGGCTCTAACAGGAATAACGCCTTTAACCGGGACTTTTACTATGATCTTAATTTGGCAAGGATTGAGAGGTTTTTTCTCTGCACCAGGTGAGTGCGGTGAAGTGGGAAGTGTGGCAGAATGGTGGCCGCGTGAAAAGACAGGGTTTGCAATAGGGATTCACCATGCGGCTTATCCGTGGGGAAGTCTTATTGGTGGAATAATAATTAGCGGTGTACTAATGATTTTTGGAGATAGTAATTGGAGATATGCATTTTTAGTATTTCCTATAATTGCTATAGTTACCTGGTTTGCTTACTACAAATGGGCAACTCTTGATAGATATAAGAATTTTGAGCAACATACTAGAGCTTCTGGCTTTACCTGTCCTTTGGATTATGATCCAAGTGAAGAATCAGTATCAAATGGTTCGTCATCAGGATCGCTTATTAGATGTTTAAAAAATCCTAACATATCAGCAGTGGCACTAGTTGCATTTCTTTGCCAGTTTGCCTATATAGCATTTCTCTTTTGGATGCCAGCCTATTTAGCTTTTGTTGCAAATTACAGCTATGCAGCAGCGGCTAGCCTGAGTGTAGTATATGCAATAACAGGTGGACTTGGACAGATTTTTTGGGGAAATTATTCAGATAAAATTGGTCCAAAGAAAACGATGATAATTTGTTGTATTTGGTTAGCTATAGCCTTTTATTTAATGCAGTTTATTACAATTAGCTTATTCTGGCTTGTTGCGCTTCAGCTTTTACTTGGTTGTTGCTCAAATGCTGTATATCCAGTTATGTACAAGTACGTTGCTGAATCTTCAGAGAGAGGAGCAATTGTAACGGGAAATGGTGTTTTAACCACAGGTATGTTTAGTGGTGCTGCAGTCGCAACGCTAGTTACTGGTTGGCTTATTCAATTAGGTGGAGGTTGGTCTTCGATGAGTGGATACTATGCTGGTCTTTATACAATGACAGGTGCGATGATTCTTGCCCTTGCGGTAGTGATCTTGTTTACGAGAGAGACTAATGGACCTAAATTCAAAAAAGATTTTTCGCTTGTAAGTTTAAAGAGTTGTAATTTGGATAAAGAATAGAGTTAAGTTAATCTAAAAATATATTTAAAATACAGAAGATTCCTCATAACAATTAAATTATGTTCAATAAGCACTAAAAAGAATGATTTGTGTCTGTTTAAAGATACAAATCATTCAATACTTTTCAGTTGGAAGTCATATATTTTATATAAGTAAAAATATTAGATTTTAATATGTTTTTTATTGACATAAATAAATCCATATGATAACATTAAAACATCAAATACGAAATCGGTTTCGTAAAAAGAGAGGGGATATTATCATGGTTAACGGAAACGATTTTTGGCCACATGAACTTATTGCTGATATGACCAAAAGAAAAGTAAAAGACAAAATCATTAATACTTATCCAGATCTTCCAAATAATCTTTATGATGTGTTAAAAAAATCTGCATACAATTGTTCTGATAAAATTGCTATTATTGATAACTACAACAGAGAATATTCTTATTGTCGCTTATTAGAGCTTGTAGATCAATTTTCCTCTTATTTACATAATATTGTTGGTGTCAAGCATGGTAAACATGTTGCGCTCATGTTGTACAACAGTATTGAATTTTGTGTAGCGTTTTTGGCTCTTTGTAAAATTGGAGCAGTTACTATCCCGCTTCCAAGCAAGTATAAAAAATCTGAAATTAGATCATTGGCTGATAAGTCAGATTTAAACTACATTATTTGTGATGAGGATTTTTATAACTGGTTTATACCATACAAGAATCAAGGTATATGTATTATAAAATCGACAAATGCAGAAAATGGATATGGCTTTAGTAACATTTCGATTAATCATCTTCCATGGACAGATTCTGCTGGGGGATATGAAGACTCATCAATTATTATGTTTACATCTGGAACTACCTCTCAAAGTAAAGGTGTTGTGATCAAAAATTATAATATTATGCATGCCATTGTTTCTTACCAAAGAGTTTTAGGAATTACTTGTAATGATAAAACCATCATAGCAACTCCAATTTATCATATTACTGGATTGATAGCACTTTTGGGATTATTTCTTTACAGTAAGGGTACCATATATTTGCATAAATTTTTTGATGCACAAAGAGTTCTTAAATGTGCAAAAGAAAATAATATAACTTTCATTCATGCTGCACCAGCTGTTTTTTTACTTCTCTTAGAGCAAGCTGAAAATTTTCCTAAGATACCCAGTTTAAAAAGTTTTGCATATGGCAGTAGTAACATGCCGAAAGAAAAATTAAAACAACTTCATAAATGGTTACCGAACGTGCATTTTCATACAGTCTACGGTTTAACCGAAACTACATCTCCAGCTACTATATTTTCTAATAATGCAGCTACAAGTGAATTTATAGGTTCTTCCGGTAAACCTATACCAGGCACAGAATTTAAAATTATTGACGAAGATGATAGGGAAGTATCCAACAATTTTGTTGGAGAAATTCTGATAAGAGGAACTGTTGTTTTAGACAATTATTATAATTTAGTATCTTCATCGCTGGATGAAGATGGATGGTTAAGAACAGGAGATTTGGGGTATTTCAACGACCAAGGATATCTCTATGTGGTAGATCGTAAAAAAGATATGATTAATCGTGGTGGAGAAAAAATTTGGAGTTATGATATAGAAAATGAAATCTATAAAATTTCAGGAGTAGATGAAGCGGCTGTAGTCGGTATTCCTAATGAAGTTTATGGTGAAGTGGCTGCTGCTGCTGTTAAGCTAACTTATAATTGCATGCTAACAGAAGATGAAATTAAACAGCATTTACTAGAAAAGTTAGCAAAATACAAGATACCACAGCGTATTTTAATACTTAATGATATACCCAAAACAGCAAATGGTAAAGTTGATAAAAAAGCAATTAGAAATTTATTTAAGCAGGAGGAAAATATATGTTAAAGGCCAACTTTATGACTGCGGCTGAAGCCGTTTCTCTCATTAAAGATCAAGATACTATATGTACAATTGGAATGACTCTTGTCAGTGCTAGTGAAACCATTTTGAAACAAATTGAAAAAAGTTTCTTAGAAACTGGACATCCTAGAAATCTAACTCTTTTGCATTCTTGTGGACAAAGTGATAGAAAAGACGGCATTCAACACTTTGCTCACGAAGGATTAGTTACTAGAATTATTGGTTCTCACTGGGGGTTGCAACCGCGTTGGATGGAAATGATTTCTAATAACAAAGTAGAAGCTTACTGTCTTCCACAGGGACAAATTGCACAGCTATATAGAAGTATGGCTTGTGGTTTACCTGGAAAAATGTCAAAAGTAGGTCTTGGTACCTTTGTTGACCCACGTATAGAAGGTGGCAAGATGAATGAACGAACAAAAAAGTTAGATGATATTGTTGACATAATGGAATACAAAAATGAGGAATATATGTTTTATAATCAAATTCCTATTAATGTATGTATTATTCGAGGAACTGTTTGTGATGAAATGGGTAATCTTACAACAGATGAAGAAGCTATGAAACTAGAGGTTATCCCTGCAGTTATGGCAACTAAACGTTATGGTGGAGTAGTTATCGCTCAGGTAAAACGAATTGCTCAAACTGGAACTCTAAACCCTAAAAATGTCACTGTACCAGGGGTGTTTATTGATGGAATTGTTGTTTGTGATAATCCCTTAGAAGATCACAGACAAACATCTTCATGGTATTTTGATCCATCATATTCTGGACAACTACGTGTACCTCAAGGCACAATCGAGCCACTTGCCTTTAGTGAAAGAAAGTTTATAGGAAGACGTGCCACTATGGAAATTTATAAAGGTTGTGTAATCAATCTAGGCACAGGAATTCCTAATGATGTAATTGGAAAAATATGCAATGAAGAACAAGTAGCAGATGATATTATGATAACCGTTGAATCTGGTATTTATGGTGGAGTTCAAGCAGGCGGTATTGATTTTGGTATTGGTCAGAATTTATATGCTATGATTGGACACCATGAGCAAATGGATTATTACAATGGAGCAGGTGTGGATATAACTTATATGGGATGTGGCGAATTAGATGGAGAAGGAAATGTAAATGCAACAAAAATGGGTCTTAGATGTACTGGTGCTGGAGGATTCATTGATATTACCCAAAATGCTAAAAAGGTAGTATTTTGTGGAACATTTACTGCTAGTGGTGCTGAATACAAGTTTGAAAATGAAAAACTCACCATTGTAAAAGAAGGAAAAATAAGAAAAATGGTTTCGAAGGTTGCTCAAATATCTTTTAATGGAAAGATATCACGTGAAAAAAATCAGCAGGTGATTATCGTAACAGAAAGAGCAGTGTTTAAGTTAGTACCAGAGGGAGTTATGTTAATTGAAATTGCGCCTGGTATTGATTTACAAACACAGGTTCTAGATTTAATGGATTTTAGGCCTATTATTAGTAAAGATTTAAAAACTATGGAACCTTCATTATTTAATGATGGTCCATTTGGATTAAAAGATATTATCTTTAAATAAATTTATTTTTACGGATTAATTATAAGGAGGATTTTTTATGAGATTAGAAAATAAAGTAGCAATTGTAACTGGAGCTGGAAGAGGCTTAGGAAAAGGAATAGCAATGAAGCTTGCTGCAGAAGGTGCAAAAGTTGTTATAGCAGATATTTCTTTAAATATAGCAAATGAAACTGTAAAAGAAATTTTGGATTTAGGTGGAACTTCAGAAGCTTTCGCAGTTAACGTATCAAAGCAAGAGGAAGTAAAAGCTTTATTCGACTTTACCATTGAAAAGTTTGGCACATTAGATATTATGGTAAATAATGCTGGAATTAATCGTGATGCTATGCTTCACAAAATGACTATTGAGCAATGGGACCAAGTAATTGCAGTCAATTTAAGTGGTACTTTTTATTGTACACAACATGCTGCCCAAATTCTAAGAGAAAAGGGCAAAGGAAGTATTATTAATATTGCATCTGCAAGCTGGCTTGGAAATGTTGGACAGGCTAATTATGCAGCTTCAAAAGCAGGTGTTGTTGGACTTACCAAAACTGCATCTAGAGAACTTGCTAAAAAAGGAGTTACCTGTAATGCTATTTGTCCTGGATTTATTGAAACAGATATGACAAGAGGTGTTCCGGAAAAAGTATGGGATATTATGGTTAACAAAATTCCAATGGGCAGAGCAGGAAAACCATCTGATGTTGCAAACATGGTAGCATTTTTAGCTTCTGATGAGGCAGATTATGTAACTGGAGAAGTAATAAATGTAGGTGGAGGAATGATCTTATAATACACTAATAGTAGGAGGAGGATATTAAATATGAGTCAATTAAAAGAAGTCGTAATAGTAAGTGGTGCCAGAACAGCTATTGGAGCGTTTGGTGGAAGTTTAAAGGATGTTCACAGTACGGATTTAGGTGCTTTAGTTATAAAAGAGGCGGTAAAAAGAGCTGGAATAAAACCATCAGATGTTGATGAAGCAATTGTCGGCCAAGTTGGACAGGTTGCAGAAAATGGCTTTGTAGGAAGAGTTATATCTCTTAAAGCAGGCCTTCCAGAGGAAACTACTGCATATTCCGTAAACAGACAATGTGGGTCAGGATTGGAGGCTATTGCAGACGCTGTGATGAAAATTCAAACAGGAAATGCGGACATTGTTGTAGCATGTGGCGCTGAGAATCTATCACAATTACCATACTATGTAAGAGATGCAAGATGGGGAGCGAGAATGGGACATAAACAGTTTGAAGATGGTGTTATTAGCATTTTAACATGGCCTTTAGGCCCTTTCCACAATGGGGTAACTGCTGAAAATGTAGCGAAAAGGTATCATGTTACAAGAGAGGAACAGGATGAATTTGCCCTTCAAAGTCATCAAAGAGCAATTGCAGCAATTAAAGCAGGAAAATTTAAAGAGGAAATTGTTCCAGTAGAATTAAAAGACCGCAAAGGAAATATTACGATTTTTGATATAGATGAAGGTCCAAGAGAAGGATTGACCATTGAAAAACTTCAAAAATTAAAGCCTTGCTTTGTAAAAGATGGAACGGTAACTGCTGGTAACTCTTCAAGCTTAAATGATGGTGCTGCTGCAGTTGTAGTTATGTCTAGAGAAAAAGCTGAAGAATTAGGGGTAAAACCATTGCTAACAGTTAAAGGCTTCGCAGTTGCTGGAAATGATGGAGCTGTAATGGGGTATGCTCCAAAGTTATCTAGTGAAAAACTTGCAAAAAAGTTAGACATAGATTTAAAAGATATCGATATGTTTGAAGTAAATGAAGCCTTTGCTAGCCAATCTATAGCTGTGTCTAGGGATTTAGGTCTTGATATGAATAAAGTTAACATTTATGGTGGCGGAATTTCTATTGGACATCCTATTGGAGCTACTGGATGTGTTTTAGCTGTAAAAGTTCTTTACGAATTAAATAGAACTGATAAAAAAGATGCTATGGTTAGTATGTGTATAGGTGGTGGGCAAGGAATCTCCATGTACTTTACAAAATGCTAATATTCTTAGTGTAGTAGATATTAACAATCTGCTGTGCTAAGAATCTATACATAAACTACATGACTACGTCATGTAGTTTATGTTATATTGACATATTTCAAATAATTTTACAATAAATTAATTTCGCTAGTGTTTAATTATTAGGAAAGTAATATAGTTTTATATTGAATGTTATGACTACAGTATAAAGGGAGGTATCTATGACTCGGACACATCAAGTTCCAGAAGAACTTGCTAAAAAAATAGTGACTACAATACATAATATAACTGGCAGTAATGTAAACTTTATGGGCGAAAATGGCCTGATAATTGCTACTATTCAAAAGGAAAGACTGGGTACTATCCATGAAATTGCAAAAAGAATTATGAATGGAGAAATTGAATCTTCAGCAATCACACTAGAAGAAGCTTCACATCTGAAAGGCGTATTGCCCGGATATAACGGTGCAATAAAATATCAAGGCAAAATCATAGGGTGCCTTGGTATAAGTGGGGATCCTGTTGTAGTGAAACCATTACAAAAAATGGCTGCTATTATAGTTGAGGAAGAAATAGATAAGATTAAGCAAATGGAAGAAAGACAAAATATATTAGATGATGTATCAGAAAAAATACACGAAATTTCAGCATTTTTAGAAGAAATTTCGGCAGGCGCAGAAGAAATAGCAAGTGCTAGTAAAATTATGGAGAACACAGAAGCAGAACTTGTATTAAATATTAATAATATAACTAAAGTTATTACTCTTATAGAAAGCATATCAAAAAGGACAAATCTATTAGGGTTAAACGCAGCAATAGAAGCAGCAAGAGCTGGTGAACAAGAAAAATTTATAAAAATATCAAATCATAAATTAAAGATGATTAGTCAAATATGTATTAAAGGATGAAATTATTATGTTATTTAATCAGGATAATTCAAAATGGAACATAAAAGAGCTAGAAGATACGTATGAATTAATTTGTTATAATGACAAAAGTAGTGAATTAAGAGAAATATTAAAAGTAGTCATAGAATGAAATGGAAAGTTTAACTAAGAATTTTATACTTTGGAGGTTAATATGAAAGAAAATTTTGTTATTCTATTAGCGCCTGATTCATTCAAAGAAAGTATGACGGCTAAAGAAGCATGTGAAGCTATGGAAAGAGGAATAAAGAGAGCAAATAGCAGCATTACTTGTATACATGTACCAATGGCTGATGGTGGTGAGGGTACAATGCAATCCCTATTAGATGCCACAGGTGGAAGATTATATAGAATAAATGTAGTTGGACCGTTAGGTGTCGAAGTAGAAGCAACTTATGGCATCTTGGGAGATGGAGAAACAGGAATACTAGAGATGGCTAGTGCAAGTGGTATTCATTTGGTATCTCCAGAAAAAAGGAATCCTTTAATAACGACATCTTATGGTACTGGACAACTTATAAAAGCTTGCTTAGATCATGGGATAAAAAAGCTATTAATAGGTATTGGTGGAAGTGCTACTAATGATGGCGGAGCTGGAGTTGTACAAGCACTTGGCGGAAGATTATTGGATACACAAGGGAAGGAATTAGGCTTTGGTGGTGGAGAACTGGGAAAATTGGATACCATTGATTTAACTAACTTTGATTCTAGAATAAAAGATGTTGTAGTAGAAGTGGCCTGTGATGTTAACAATCCACTTTGTGGAGAAAGAGGAGCTTCAAATGTATTTGGTCCCCAAAAAGGGGCAAATGAAGATATGATACGACTATTAGATGATAACTTGAAACACTATGCAGATATAATAAAAAAGCAGCTTGGTAAGGATGTGTTAGAAGTACCAGGAGCTGGAGCAGCAGGTGGATTAGGAGCTGGATCTATGGCGTTTTTAGATGGTACTTTGAAGAAAGGTATCGAAATGGTGATTGAATACTCAGGTTTAGAAGAAAAGGTAAAAGATGCAGATATGGTTTGGACTGGAGAAGGAAGTATAGATTTTCAAACTCAGTATGGCAAAACCCCTTTAGGTGTTGCAGTAGTTGCTAAGAAACATGATAAGCCGGTAATTGCATTAGCAGGAAGAGTCGGTGATGGTATAGATATATTGTATAAAAAGGGAATAGACTCCATATTTGGTATTGTGAAAGGAGCAGCTTCGCTGGAGGAAGCACTTGTGAAAGGCCAGGAAAATATTGAAAAGACAGCTGAGAATATAATAAGACTAATGAGTCTATTATAATGTATAGCAATCGGTATAGTTTTCTTATATCGGTATGTTTTATAAGTCCATAGTAAAAGTAAGATAGGAGTAGAGCATATGAGAAAGACTAAGATTGTATGTACAATAGGTCCTGCAAGTGAGAGCAGGGAAGTAATGTGTAAATTAATAAATGCTGGAATGGATATTTCGAGGCATAATTTTTCCCATGGAAATCATGATGAGAATAGAAGAAAAATTAATTTAGTAAAGGAGCTTAGAACTGAATTAAATAAGTCTGTAGAGATATTATTGGATACTAAAGGTCCAGAGGTTAGAACAGGAAAATTTGCTGATGGAAGTGTAAAGTTAGTGGAAGGTACATCTTATATTGTTTTATGTGGAGATGACATATTGGGAGATGAAACAACATGTTCTATAAGTTATGAAGATTTATATAAAGATGTAAATATAGGAGATTATATTCTAATTGCAGATGGTTTAGTAGGACTAAAGGTAAAAGAAATAAAAGGAAACAAAATACATTGTATTGTTAAGAATACAGGAACTCTTGGAAATTATAAGAATGTAAATGTACCTGGTGTTGTTACAAAATTACCTGCTGTAACAGAAAAGGATATTGAAGATTTAAAATTTGGTATAGAGATGGGAGTAGATATTGTCGCTGCATCTTTCATCAGAAAAGCTGAAGATGTTTTAGAGATTAAGAAGGTGCTAAATGAAAATGGAGGTAGTCATATCAGAGTATTTTCTAAGATAGAAAATCACGAAGGAGTAAATAATATTGATGAAATTATTGAAGTATCTGATGGGATAATGGTTGCAAGGGGGGATTTAGGAGTAGAAATACCATTAGAGGAAGTACCTTTTGTACAAAAGATGATCATAAAAAAATGTAATGAAGCCGGAAAACCTGTTATTACAGCTACGCAGATGTTGGAGTCAATGAATAACAATCCAAGACCTACTAGAGCTGAAGTTTCTGATGTAGCTAATGCAGTTCTAGATGGAACAGATGCAGTTATGCTTAGTGGAGAAACAGCTAGTGGAAAATATCCGGTAGAGACAGTTTCAATAATGTCAAAAATTATAAAAAGAACAGAGAAATTGCAAAACTATAATTATAATATAAAGTATCAGGTAATATGAAGAACTCTAAAGTTATTATAATGTTCAATTGTATACTTTGGAATAACCTAATACAATTATATACAAGCTGAATTTTTATATACCTTATATAATAAGCGAGTTATATGGTTATATTAATAAGGTAAAAGTTATAAAATATAATGATTTTGGAGGTATTTTAATTATGATTAAGAACTATGTGGAAATTGTAGATGTAATGGCAAGACAGATTCTTGATTCAAGAGCATTTCCTACAGTAGAAGTAGAGGTTGTACTAGAAGATGGAACAGTAGGAAGAGCAGCTGTACCATCAGGAGCTTCTACAGGAATGTTTGAAGCAGTAGAATTAAGAGATGATGATAAAACAAAATACAACGGAAAAGGGGTTCTAAAAGCTGTAGACAACGTGAATAATTACATAGCAGAAGAACTTATTGGAATGAATATATTTGATCAAGTTTTAATTGATAAAACTATGATAAAAATTGATGGAACAGATAATAAAGGAAAACTTGGAGCAAATGCAATGCTTGGAGTTTCTCTTGCTTGTGCTAGAGCAGCTGCAGAATATCTTGGAATTAGTATTTATCAATATATTGGAGGAGTTAATGCGAAAGTTCTTCCAGTACCAATGATGAATATAATAAATGGAGGAAAACACGCTGACAATAATGTGGATTTACAAGAGTTCATGATAATGCCAGTAGGAGCACCTTCCTTTAGTGAAGCCTTAAGAATGAGTGCAGAAGTTTATCATACATTAAAATCATTATTAAAATCAAAAGGCTATGATACTGGTGTTGGCGACGAAGGTGGTTTTGCTCCAAATCTAAAATCAAACGAAGAAGCAATTCAGGTTATAGTTGAAGCTATAGAAAAAGCTGGCTACGCTCCAGGAGATGATATATATATAGCTTTAGACCCTGCTTCATCTGAAATATATGAAAATGGCAAGTACAATTTAAAAGGTGAAGGTAAAGTCCTATCATCTGAAGAAATGGCTAATTACTATGTAGATCTTGTAAATAAATATCCTATAATATCAATAGAAGATGGTATGGCAGAAGAGGATTGGGAAGGCTGGAGAATAATAACTGAAAAGTTAGGTGGCAAAATTCAGCTTGTAGGTGATGACTTATTTGTAACTAACACAAGTAGATTAACAACTGGTATAGAAAAGAAAGTTGCAAATTCCATACTTATAAAATTAAATCAAATAGGAACACTTACAGAAACTTTAAATGCTATAGAAATGGCAGAAAGAGCAGGCTATACTGCAGTTATTTCTCATAGATCAGGAGAAACAGAAGATACAACTATATCAGATTTAGTTGTAGCAGTAAATGCAGGACAGATAAAAACTGGAGCACCTGCAAGATCTGAAAGAGTTGCAAAGTATAATCAACTTCTTAGAATAGAAGAAGAATTAGGAGAAATGGCAGAATACAGAGGATTAAATACCTTCTATAATATAAAAAAATAAATGATTTATTTTGGTATGAGGTTTCGCTTTAGCTAAACCTCATATTAGTGTGTAAATATATCATTGTAATGAATAAGTTTATATGTTAAAATTTAAGATATGCCAAGGTGCCAGGAGGTGAGGAGTATGCGTACTCTTTTAACTATATTACAGTCAATAGTAGCTATAGTATTAATTGTAGTTGTATTAGCACAACCAAGTAAAACTAATGGATTAAGCGGATTAGTTTCAGGTGGAGCTGGTGACACATTCTACTCAAAGAATAAATCAAGAACATCAGAAGCATTATTATCAAGAATTACAGTTATTTCAGCAATAATATTTGCAGCATTATGTATGATTCAAAATGTAGTAAAGTAAAACTAGAATAGTTTTAAATAAATAGAGTGGCTTTAAGCCACTCTATTTATTTTTCAATTAATTCTAACGATTCAAAACCAGGTTGACTGATGGATAATTTTACTATAACATTAAAACTACAAATAGTAAGGATTATTCAATATTTTTAAGGGAATAATAGAAGATAATAATAGATAAATTTATAATATACAGGTATTTATTTAAATTTTAAAATTCCAAATACTAAATTTATTAATTAAAAGGCGAGGTGAATTTATGAATATTAAAGAAACACTTATAAACTTCATGAGAGAACAGGCATATAAGCCTATGGACATATACGAATTAGGGCGAATTTTTAGTATAAAAAAAGCAGAGAGAAAAGTTTTTGAAAAGATATTAAATGAGATGGAAAGAGATGGACAGATCGTAAAAACCCGTACAGACCGTTATGGAATTCCAGATAGAATGAATCTTGTAGTTGGAAAACTTCAAGGTCATCAAAAGGGCTTTGGATTCGTAATAACTGAAGACGATACACCGGATGTCTTCGTACCATCCTCATATTTAAATGGCGCTATGCATGGAGATAAAGTAGTAGTTAAAGTAACAAGAGAAGAGAATAGAGGAAAAAAACGTGAAGGTGAAATAATAAGAATACTAGAGAGAAACAGTAAAACTATTATTGGTACCTATGAAGATAGTAAAAATTTTGGTTTTGTAGTACCAGAGGAGAAGAGAATATATCAGGATGTATTTATACCTAAGGAAAGCAGAAAAGGGGCTACAACTGGAGACATAGTAATAGCGGAAATAACCTCTTGGCCAGATAAAAGAAGAAATCCAGAAGGTAAGGTTATAGAAATACTAGGTAAAAAGGGAGATAAGGGTATTGATATTCTTACCATAATTAAAAAGTATGGATTGCCTGAAGAGTTCCCAGAAAAGGTAGTATCCTATGCTGAGCAAATACCAGAGGAAATACCAGAAGAAGAATATAAGGGAAGAGAAGATTTAAGAGATTTAACTATAGTGACTATAGATGGCGAAGATGCTAAAGATTTAGATGATGCTATATCCATAGAAAAGTTGCCAAACGGTAACTACTACTTAGGAGTACATATAGCTGATGTATCTAATTATGTAAAAGAAAAGAACGCTCTAGATAAAGAAGCTTTAAAAAGAGGAACTTCTGTGTACTTGATAGATAGAGTTATACCAATGCTTCCTAAGAAGCTTTCAAATGGCATATGCAGCTTAAATCCAAAAGTTGATAGACTTACCTTAAGCTGTTTTATGGAAATAGATAAGACAGGTAAAGTTGTTGATCACCGTATAGCAGAAACTATAATAAAGACTAGTGAAAGAATGACCTATACTAATGTAACTAAGATACTCAGAGATGAAGACCCAGAACTTATTGAAAGGTACGATTATCTTGTAGAGTCCTTTAAAATAATGGAAGAACTCTGCCACATATTAAATAAGAAAAGACGTACCCGTGGAGCTATAGACTTTGATTTTGAAGAATGTAAGATAATTCTTAATGAATTAGGAAAACCAGTAGATATTAAGCCATATGAAAGAGCTATAGCAAATAGGATAATTGAAGAATTCATGTTAGTGTGTAACGAAACTATAGCTGAGCACATGTTCTGGTCCAATATCCCATTTGTGTATAGAATACATGAGGATCCAGATGAAGAAAAACTAATGCATTTTAGTGAGTTTATTCATAACTTGGGATATGTAATGAAAATCAGTCAAGAAATACATCCTAAAGCTCTACAGGATGTTATAGAAAAAGTAAAAGGTAAAAAGGAAGAAACAGTAGTAAGTACCTTATTACTTCGCTCTATGAAACAGGCAAGATATTCTCCAGAATCCATAGGACACTTTGGATTAGCTGCAAAATATTATTGTCACTTTACATCACCTATAAGAAGATATCCAGACCTTATAATACACAGAATTATAAAGGCCTTTATACACGGAAAAATAGATCAGAAGAGAATAGAAAGATTAACAGCAGAAGTAGAATATGCTTCAAAACAATCATCAGATATGGAAAGATTAGCTCAGGATGCAGAAAGAGAAGTAGATGATCTTAAGAAGGCAGAATATATGAGCGAAAGAATAGGGGAAGAATACGATGGTATAATATCTTCCGTTACAAACTTTGGAATGTTTGTTGAGCTTCCAAATACAATAGAAGGTCTCGTACACATTAGTACTTTGGTTGATGATTATTATGTATATAATGAAAGACACTTAAGTCTTATAGGAGAAAGAACTAAAAATATCTATAGACTTGGGGATGAAGTGAAAGTTAAAGTTCTAAAAGTGGATATGTTCTCTCATGAAATACACTTCGAACTAATAAAGGAAGAAAATGATGAGGGTATAGAAGAAATAATTATAGAAAGAAATTATGATGTGGATGATATAGGAAGTAGCGATTTTAATACTGAGGATGATAAGTCTGAAGAATATTATGATGAGACAACAATCACAGATATTGAAAAAGAAGATGCTGAAGAAAACACCTTAAAACAGGCATCTATGTCACCAGTAGGAGAAACAGAAGATGGAAAGGAAAACTCAGCGGTAGTTCTTACTGAAGATTTTCAAAGAAAGTTAAGATGAAGTGGAAACTTGAATCAGATGGGGTTTGTCTTCGACTCCGGGGCATTGCCCGTTAAATGCCATTTAGGCATCTAACCCCCATCTGATTCTTAGTTGAACGAATCCAGGGACGTACCCGCTCGCAACGTACGCTTCTCAAAGAGGGAGTATTAGAGCGGGTAGTCATCGGATAAAGGTGTTAAAGGCCCCTTATATAGGATGTGAAACCTAGATTAGGGGCTTAAAACTCTTTTGGGAAAATAAGTAAATTATTTCTTGACATTAACTTCCTAATAGAATATAATTAAATACTACGAATAAAATCTAAAGTAGGTGTTTTTATGGCCCAAAGTAAATCAGTAAACAAAACTCTTGCTGAAAACAGAAAAGCAAGACATGATTATTTTATAGAAGAGAGTATGGAAGCTGGTATAGAGCTTGTAGGAACAGAAGTTAAGTCTATAAGAGCAGGAAAAGCAAATCTTAAGGATAGTTATGCAGAAATAATAAATGGAGAAATATTTGTTAGAAACATGCATATAAGTCCTTATGAAAAAGGAAACATATTTAATAAAGATCCTCTTAGAGATAGAAAGCTTCTTCTTCATAAAGAAGAAATAGGACGATTATTAGGATATACTACTCAGCAGGGGTATACACTTATACCATTATCCTTATATCTTAAACAAGGAAGGGTAAAAGTTAATCTAGCAGTAGCTAAAGGTAAAAAGAACTACGATAAGAGAGATGCTATGCTTGAAAAGGCAGCTAAGAGAGATATAGATAGACAGATGAAAGAAAGACTTAGATAGACCCTTTAGTTTTGTAGTGATTTTCTATAATTTCTATGCTGTAATAGGAAATATGGTATTAAAATTTAAGAATTTAAAATAAAGATTGCTATAACATTTTGCTTATTAGAAAAATAATAAGAAAGCATCCAAGAAATGATTAATCAGCAGTAAAAATCCTATTGATAACTTTCTGCATCTGATGTATTATAATAACTGTCAGGTGAGCAAAAGTCCTTGACGATGAGAGTTTTGAATGATACAATTTAATAATACAAATTGCGTTTATAAAAAAGATACACTCATCACCCAAGTGTTATGAGTTATAACAAGGGGGCGTATTGGCTTCGACGGGGGTATGTTGTATCTAAGAAGCGAGTGGAGGGAACCTGTGGACCCGCCTTAAAAAACTATAGGATTAAATATAAACGCTAAAAACGATAATTTAGCTTTAGCAGCTTAATCTGCTAACGTCAGCCCGGTAGTACCGCGGACCGGAATCTGGCGACGACAGCGGTGAAACGAGCCTGTGTAAGCTTTGCCACAGGAACGGGATTTATGAAGCTACTGAAACTAGAAGCCTGTCCTTGGGCGTCTAGTAGAGGGAATGTTAATATAAGGACTGCACTCGGAGATGCTTAGGTATTACGACTTTCGGACAGGGGTTCGACACCCCTCGCCTCCACCATACATATAAAGACCGCCTGCAAGTGGCTTAAACAGCTGCTTGCAGGCGGTTTTGTTTTTGTTGGGTGAGGATAGCTCCACCAAATATATATTATGATTAAGTGTATAAAATTTTCAAATGTTATTGTTATAGAATGGGAACTTTTATATCATAATTATAGTATAAAGCTTTTTATTTTGATAAAATAATTATAATAGTTTAAGGGAAAGAAGGTGATAGCTTGAAAAAAAGCATACCAATTGGAATTTCAAACTTTAAAGAATTAATAGAGGGTAATTATTATTTTGTAGATAAGACTTCTGTAATAAAAGAATTTATACGAAATTCAGCACAAGTAATTCTTACTCCAAGACCGAGAAGATTTGGAAAAACCCTTAATATGAGTATAATAAAACATTTCTTTGATATGAATGAAGAAAATAAACACCTATTCAAAGGTTTAAAAATAGAACAAGATAAAGAAACAATGAAGCTAAATCAGAAATATCCAGTAATATTCATTTCGTTTAAAGGAATCAAATATGAGAATATGGAAGATGCTATTAAAGCATTTGCTTCAGTACTATCTGATGTATATAAAAAATATATGTATTTGTTAGATGGCGATAATATGGTAGATATCGAAAAAAGAGAATTTAACAAAGTTCTTAACAAAGAAGCGGATATAGTATTATTATCAAGTGCTATAAGTAATTTAATGGCATATTTAAGTGAGTATCATAATAAAAAGGTAATCCTATTAATTGATGAGTATGATGTACCTATTCAGGAAGGATACATTAAGGGATATTATGAAAAAATTATATCCTTTGAAAGAAATATGCTAAGTGAAGCATTAAAGGATAATAATTATTTAGAAAAGGCTATGTTGACAGGCATACTACGAGTAGCGAAAGAAAGTATCTTTTCAGGACTAAATAACTTAAAAGTATCATCACTTACAGGATTTGAATTTAGTGAGAAATTCGGATTTACCGAAAGCGAAGTAATTGAATTGCTAAAGTATTATAATTTACAAAAAGAATTAATAAAGATAAAAGATTGGTATAACGGATATATATTTGGAGATACAACTATCTATAATCCATGGTCAGTTTTAAATTATTTAGATAATATAAGAGAAGGGTTAAAAGCTTACTGGATAAATACAAGTGCTAATGATTTAATCAAAGGAATTCTTTCAAGAGGCAATGAGGAAATAAAAAGAGATTTAGAAATTTTAATCTCTGGTGAAAAAATCAAAAAGGTAGTAAATGACAATATAGTTATGACGGAAATAGAAGATAGTAGTGAAAATCTGTGGAGTTTTTTGTTATTTACAGGATACTTAAAAGTAAGTAATAAAGAGACTGTTGATGGGGATTTGGTATGTGAATTAAAAGTTCCCAATAAAGAAGTATACACATTCTATAGAAACATAATAAAAAAGTGGTTCTCGGAAAGTATTAGCAGTACAAAGTATAATGCAATGATTAAAGCTTTAATAACAGGAGATATTAAGGTTTTTGAATATATATTAAAGGAATTTGTGCTAAATAGTATTAGCTATTTTGACATAGGAGGAAAGGAACCAGAGAAGGTTTATCATGCCTTTGTATTAGGGATGTTAATTTCACTTTCAGATGATTATTATGTTAAATCAAATAAGGAAAGTGGATACGGAAGATATGATGTTATGCTCGTTCCAAAGGAAGTTTCTAAGCTTGCAATAATAATTGAATTTAAGAAAATTAGTGATTTTTCTAAGGATACTATGGAAGAAGCTACAGAAGAAGCATTAAAACAAATAAAAGATATGAATTATAGAGCAGAGTTAATAGAAGGAAATGTAGAGAATATAATAGAGTTAGCTATTGTATTTAGAGGTAAAGAGGTAAAAGTTACAAAAAGGTAGTAGATTTCACTTACGATGCTTTGCCTCTACTATACATATTGAAAATTGCCTGTAAGTGGTTTAAGTAGCTATTTACAGGCAATTTTTGTTTAATGAAAATGTCACTAAGTGATTATTATTACTATAATTATACTATCTTACAAATAATAAATCGTTTCTGAAGGATAGTCACAATCATTTTGTTGTGATAAAATAAGAAAAAAAGTGATGGAAAGGTGTTGTTAGTTGAAGTATCATAATAAATAAAGCTATAAATAACAAACTGTTAAATGTAAGTAATTAATTTTAATTTATTAATAAAATCAATAAAGATTAGGGGCGTTTATATGAGTAGAGAGATAAAAGAAGAAGTTCAGTTAAATACAGCACAAATGCTGATAAAATGTTTAGAAGCTGAAGGGGTAGAATATATCTTTGGTATTCCAGGTGAAGAAAATTTAGAAGTAATGAACGCAATTGCAGATTCAAGTATTAAATTTATAACAACTCGTCATGAGCAGGGTGCTGCATTTATGGCAGATGTATATGGACGTTTAACGGGGAATGCAGGCGTCTGTCTAGCAACACTAGGTCCAGGTGCAACTAACTTAGTAACTGGTGTAGCAGATGCTGATAGTGATGGTGCTCCAGTTGTTGCGATTACAGGTCAGGTTGGTACTGAAAGAATGCACATTACATCACACCAATTTCTAGACCTATGCAAAATGTTTGAGCCAATTACAAAGAGAAGTAAACAAATTGTTCGTCCTGACACTGTAAATGAGATTGTAAGGCTTGCTTTTAAATACGCAGAAAGTGAAAAGCCAGGGGCATGCCATATTGACTTACCTGTAAATATTGCGAAAATGCCGGTAAGCATTGGAGAAAAGCCTTTGGAAAAGAAAATACCACCAAAGGAACATGCGGATTTATCAACAATCGAGGATGCTGCAAGTGAAATATTTAAAGCTAAAAATCCTGTTATCTTAGCTGGAAGTGGTGCTGTAAGAGGAAACACTTCAAAAGCTGTTACAGAGTTTGCAACTAAGCTAAAGATTCCAGTAATTAATACAATGATGGCAAAGGGCATTATTCCTTTTGATAACAAATATTCAATGTGGACAATTGGGATTCCACAAAAAGATTATGTGAATAAAATTATAGAAGAAGCAGATTTAGTAATAACAGTTGGATATGATATTGTAGAATATGCTCCGTCAAAGTGGAACCCAAAGGGACAGACTGAGATTGTACACATTGATGCAAGACCATCTCATATCAATAAGCTTTATCAACCAGTGGTAGAAGTGGTTGGAGATATTTCAGATGCACTCTACAATATAATGAGGAGAACATCTAGCAAAGCGGAACCGGTAAAGGCCTTGGAGATTAAAGCAAAAATGTTAGCTGAACATGAAAGCTATGCAGAGGATAATGGTTTTCCAATGAAGCCCCAAAGAATTTTGAATGATGTCAGAAAGGTTATGGGACGAGAAGATATTGTTATATCAGATGTAGGTGCTCATAAAATGTGGATTGCTAGGCACTACAACTGTTATGAACCTAATACTTGTATTATTTCAAATGGTTTTGCTACTATGGGCATTGCTATACCAGGTGCAATCGCAGCTAAATTGATTAATCCGGATAAGAAAGTATTAGCTATTGCCGGAGATGGCGGCTTTATGATGAACGACCAAGAATTAGAAACGGCATTGCGTATAGGAACTCCAATTGTAGTTTTAGTATTTAATGATAATAATTATGGTTTAATAAAGTGGAAACAAGAGGAACAATATGGCAAGAGCTGTTATGTGAACTTTACTAATCCTGATTTTGTAAAATTTGCAGAGAGTATGCATGCAAAGGGATATAGAGTAGAAAAAGCAGAAGATTTAATTCCAACCCTAGAAGAAGCATTTAAACAAAATGTACCAGTAGTTATTGATTGTCAGGTTGATTATGAGGAAAACCTAAAGCTGACAAATCACCTAAAGGAGATTTACGGAAATATTTAAAAATGGGGGCAGAAAATGAAGGCACTATCTATCAAACCAGAAATTCATACTTTTGATACATGTAAAGAATTTATAGATAACTTTCAAATAGGGAGAGAGGATTTAATTATAACAAGTGAACACACATATGTTTCCTATTTCTCTAAGTATAATCTAGATACTAATGTTATTTTTATAAGAAACTACGGTCATGGAGAACCAAGCGATGAAATGGTAGAAGCAATCTATAAGGATATAAAGGATATTCCTTATAAAAGAGTAATTGCCATTGGCGGAGGCAGTGTTCTTGATGTATCAAAATTATTCGCATTAAAAACAGTTTCACCAGTGATTGATTTATTTGATCACAAATTAGGATTTATAAAGGATAAGGAATTAGTTTTAATACCAACAACCTGTGGAACAGGTAGTGAAGTAACTAATATTTCTATTCTTGAATTAAAGGCAAGGCAAACAAAATTAGGCCTTGCTGTAGAGGAATTATATGCAGATTACGCTATTATGATTCCAGAACTTTTAGAGGATTTACCTTTTAAGTTTTTTGCCACTAGCTCAATTGATGCTTTAATTCATGCTATTGAATCAAGTATGTCACCAAAAGCTACAGATTTTACAGAACTATTTTCTTACAAGGCAATGGAAATGATTCTAAAAGGATATGAAGAAATTGCAAACCATGGACCGGAGGCGAGAATTCCACTACTAAAGGAATTTTTGTTAGCAAGTACTTATGCTGGGATTGCATTTGGTAATGCAGGATGTGGAGCAGTACACGCTATGAGCTATCCTTTAGGTTCCAGATATCATGTTCCTCATGGAGAAGCAAATTATCAAATGTTTATTGGAGTATTTAAAACATACCAACGTCTAAATCCAACAGGAAAAATTACAAAATTGAATAAATTTTTAGCTGGTGTTCTGAACTGCAAAGAGGATGAAGTTTATGTTAAAATAGAAGAATTATTAAATGTATTGATTCCTAAAAAACAATTACGTGAATATGGATTAAAAGAAGAAGAGTTAAAGGTATTTACTGAAAGTGTTATGACAAAACAAGGCCGTTTAATGGCAAATAACTATGTAGAATTAAATGAAAAAACGGTGTATGAAATATACAAATCACTATATTAAAAAATTAATGAAATCAGAAGCGAAAATTTTAACTATTATCCTTTGTTACCAGCATAAATAGTGAAAATCGCCTGTAAGCAGCTTAAGTAGCTACTTATGGGCGGTTTTGTTTTTTGTCTGTCAGATTAGATTCAACTACTAAATTTGTAACATCAATTAAGCTTTTCTTTAGTAATTATTAAATTTTTGGGGGATATTTATTACCCATCTCATGTGTTCATAGAATTTTAATTTTTTTTCAAAATTATAAAACATAATTGTCTTAAATATGAATTTTCATACATAAAATGGAATGTAAGATTTATAAAGTTCAGTAACATTAAGTCATGCAAAGGATTAATTTTAAGTTTCTATTGAAATTATAAAGGGGATGGGTATTACGGAAAAGGAAAAAAATAAACGTAATAAAATTATAATAGGTACAGTGATTTCTCTCTGCACTCTACTTATTATATACTTTAGTATGGCGGCATATTTTAAAAATCACTTCTATTTTGGCTCTGAAATCAATGGAATTAATGTTTCTACTAAAACTGTAGAGGAAGCAAAGGGAGAAATGGCATCGAAGCTAAAGACGTATTCGTTGAGTTTGGAAGAACGAGACAGTAAAAACGAACAAATTAAAGGATCAGATATTGGTTTAAAGTACAATTTTGGAGAACAACTTAAGACTTTTAAAGATAGGCAGAATCCTTATAAATGGGTATCATCATTTTTTAATACAGAAGATTCTAAAATGAAGATTGAAGTTTCGTATGATACGAAGCTATTAAAAGAAAGAATAGATAAACTTTCCTGTTTTGATAGTAAAAATATAGTTGAACCTAAAAACCCTAGCTTTAAATATGCAGATAAAGGCTACACCATTGTAGGTGAAGTAAATGGAAACAAGGTTAATAAAGAAATCTTATATGATAATGTGGTAAAGGCAATAAACAAAGAGGAGGCTGCAGTAGATTTGGAAGCAGCCAATTGTTATGTTCGTCCAAAATACACTAAAGATTCACCGAAAACTATTGAAGTGAAGAATACTCTTAATAAGTATGTATCTTCAAAAGTTACGTATACTTTTGGAGATGGTAAAGAAATTATAGATGGCTCCACAATAAACAAATGGCTTACGGTTAATGAGGATCTTGGAGTTATATTTGATGAAGAAAAAGTAAAAAGCTATATGGAATCACTTTGTAATACCTATAATACAGTTGGGAAGGTAAGAAATTTTTCTACATCATCAGGAAATACTATGACTATTGGTGGTGGTGACTATGGATGGCATATTGATACTGCCAAGGAAACCCAAGCTTTAACCGATGCAATTAAAGAAGGAAAAACTATAACTAAAGAGCCAACATACCTCCAAACTGCCGCAGCTCATGGTAGTAACGATATTGGAAATACCTATGTAGAAATAGATATGAGAAATCAACATTTATGGTTTTATAAAAATGGTTCACTAATAGTACAGGGAGACGTTGTTACAGGTAATGTAAGCGCTAATCACTCAACACCTGAAGGTATTTATAAGTTAAAATATAAGGAAAGAAATGCTGTCCTAAGAGGACCGGGATATAGTTCGCCTGTTAACTTTTGGATGCCCTTTAATAATGGCATTGGAATTCATGATGCAAGCTGGAGAGGTGAATTTGGTGGAAGTATATATAGAACAAGTGGTTCCCATGGTTGTGTAAATTCACCATACTATTTAGCAAAGACAATATTTGATAACATTGATGAGGGTACTCCGGTTATTTGTTATTATTCATATGGTAAAGCATAATTTAAATAAAAAACCTTGCTGATTGCAGTCAGTAAGGTTTTATTTTTGCATTAAATTCTTCAGGATATATTTATGTACTAAACAAATTCGCATACTAAATAAAATATGAAGAAAGTTCGAAATAAGCCGATAATATAATTAATATGTCGAATATATAAGAAAAGAGGTGTTCTATATGAAGAGGAAAGTAACTTTCAATTTCCAAAGTATTAAAGTTAAGTTGATATCAATATTACTGTTGCTATGTTTAGTTCCTATTATTTTATCTGGGTTATACACCTATAATAAAACTAGTGAGCTTCTATCTGATGAATTTCAATCTTCAACTACAGCAACATTGAAGGAGGTTAACAGGGGAATAGATAACTATTTCTCAAGCTTTGAAGGTACTTTGAATATGCTGGCTGAAAATACAATGATTAAGAATATAGACAGCAGTGAAGAAAATAGAAAAAGTGCCTTAAAGTTATTAGGAGATGCTACAGAAAGTAGAGAAGATATCTTGCAAGTTTATTTTGGACAGCCGAATAAGGGGTTTTTAATTTACCCTGAATCCAAGATGGCGGATGGTTTTGATCCTACTGCAAGGCCATGGTATAAAAATGCTATAGATAAAAAAGGAAAAGTAACCTATACAGACCCATACAAGAGTGCGGTAGATGGTAAAATAATAGTTTCTATATCCAGAACTGTAGAGAATAATGGAACTATAGTTGGTGTAATATCCATGAATGTTGACTTAGAGGCTCTATCAAATGGATTAGCTGCCATAACAATTGGGGAAAAAGGATATGTGTTTGTAACTGATTTAAAAGGTACAATGATTGCTCATCCTGATAAGAAGTTACTAGGTGGAGATATTGTAACAACCTTAAGCTATTGGGAAAAAGCAAAAACCTCGAAATATGGTTTCGAAAAATATACTTATAACGGTGAAGATAAATACGCAGTATATAATACAAATAATATAACTGGTTGGAAGATAATGGCATCAATGCCGATGGATGAATTAATCTCTAAGACAAAGATCATCAAGGTGGCTAATGTAACTATATTTGTTATAATTGCAATTATTGGCACAATCATAGCGCTTTTAGTAGGCAGGAGCGTAACTTCAAAGATTATAGTTCTAAAAGATGCTTTTGAAAAGGCCTCTGAAGGAGATTTGACAGCAGAAGTTAGCATAAATACCAAGGATGAATTTGGAGAACTAGGGAATAACTTTAATGTTATGGTGAAAAGAATAGGAGAATTAGTCTTAAATTTAAGGACCTCCTCTGAGATAATTTCAAGAACTTCTAGTAATGTAAATGGAATGGCAAAAGAGACTAATAATGCTATAAATGAAGTGGCTACAACTATTGATCAAGTAGCACAGGGAGCTTCTGAAACATCTCAGGATATACAGTCCGGTGTCACAGCCATTAATAATCTTGCCGGTAAGATAGATAGAATAGATAGTTTAACTAATGAAATGATCAATATATCAGATGAATCAAATAAGCTTAGTCAAGAAGGTCTAGGGGTCATGAATATACTTACAGATAAAACAGAGAAGAATATAAAAGCCTCTGAAGAGGTAGCTGTAGTTGTTGTGGATATGAAGACTGAAGCGGGAAAGATATCAGTGATTACAGATACCATAAACCAAATTGCTGAACAAACTAATTTATTGGCTTTAAATGCGGCTATAGAAGCTGCAAGAGCTGGAGAAGCAGGAAGAGGGTTTTCTGTAGTTGCAGATGAAATAAGAAAACTTGCGGAACAATCTACATCAGCAACCCAGCAAATTCAGGAATTAATTTCAGGGATTAAGAATAAAACAGAATCTGCAGTACAAT
The DNA here is from genome assembly GCF_001623875.1 of Clostridium magnum DSM 2767. Classification (GTDB taxonomy): domain Bacteria; phylum Bacillota; class Clostridia; order Clostridiales; family Clostridiaceae; genus Clostridium_AM; species Clostridium_AM magnum. The sequence goes on from NZ_LWAE01000006.1 coordinate 273,024, forward strand.
CTATGGAGATTTCCAATTCAATTGTAGGAGAGCAGAGTCGGGCAGTTACTGAGACTAGAGACATATTTAATAAAATACTCCATTCTATTAATGGTCTTACAGAAGAAATAAAGTTAGTACAGAAAGCTACAATTGAGACTAATAAGGCAAAAACAGAGATAATTGGTAGAATGCAAAACATATCTGCAGTTTCAGAGGAGTCCTCAGCAAGTGCAGAGGAAGTATCAGCCACTACCGAGGAAGTTGCTGCAGCAATGAACGAGTTTTCTAACTCAGCGGTTGAACTAAAGGAACTTTCAGAAGAGCTGGAAAAACAGATTAATAAATTTAAGATATAAATATTCAGGGCTATAATACTGCAGTTTCCAAAGACAAAACTCTTTAAAAATGATATAATATTGTGGTCAAAAGAGAGGTGTAAAGTATGAGTGATATTGCAGGAAAAGGTTGTGAAGTATTAGTTCCATTTAATGAACGAAAGCCCCTTGAGGAAATAGAACGTAGTATTACTAAAAAATATAAAAAATATATATGGTCAAAGTTTATTAAAGCCATAAAGGATTATAAATTAGTAGAGGATGGAGACAAGATAGCAGTAGCGGTATCTGGTGGAAAAGACAGTTTGTTAATGTCTAAATTGTTTCAAGAGCTAAAACGTCATGGTCAGATGAACTTCGAATTAGAGTTCATTGCTATGGATCCAGGGTATCACCCTGATATTAAAAAGCTGCTAATAGACAACTGTAACTATTTGAACATTCCTATTCACATTTTTGAATCTGGAATTTTTGAAGTAGTAGACCGTATTGCAAAAGACTATCCTTGTTATATGTGTGCAAAAATGCGTAGAGGATCACTGTATACAAAGGCTAAGGAATTAGGTTGTAATAAACTGGCCCTTGGACATCACTTTAATGATGTTATTGAAACGACTCTATTAAATGTATTGTATTCAGGAAACTTTAAGACAATGCTTCCTAAGTTGAAATCTACCAATTTTGAAGGGTTGGAATTAATTCGTCCTCTTTACTATATTGAAGAGCAGAGTATTCAGCGTTTTACACAAAATAGTGGTATTTGGCCTCTTAATTGTGCATGCATGGTGGCTGCTGAAAAAATAGGGAATAAGCGTTATGAGATTAAAGACCTAATTAAAGAATTAAAAGTTAACTTTAAAGATGTGGAGAAATCAATCTTTAGAGCAGCGGAAAACGTAAATATGCAATCTATTTTAGGCTGGGAAAAGGACGGAAAGAAGTACTCCTATCTAGACCTTTATAATGAAGAATAGAGTTAAGTATAAAGCATATATCCATTTTTAAGAAGTAATCATATGGAAATAAGCTTAAATAAAGAAAAAACGATTAATAAGATCAGCAAAAAATGCTGATCTTATTAATTTAAATGTAGTCAAATAAAAACTAAATAGTATATAAACTAAACAGTTGGGAAAATGACTACAAATTTTATTGAATAAATATCTGCAAGAGTCAAATTGTTTGTTTGAGTTTCTCTTAGAATAATATAGCTTATTCCTACCTTTTCTAATATTCCCTCACGGTCTTGTACTGTATTGGTTCCGAGTAGGAAGGTTACTCTCATTCTCTTTCCTATTTGTGTTCTTAAGTATCCCTGTGTGTACTCAGTGCTTAACACTACAGGTGCGCCAGGTTGAACTTCAAAAGGTGATTCTGGTGTTGAAGGAGGCATTGGCATAGGCATTGCCATTGGTATTTGAGGTGTTTGAATAGGTGTTTGCATAGGAATATTGTCTTGTGGCATTGTTTCACCCCCCATAATATTTTCTTCCATTGGAATATCCTCTCCCTCCTGAATTGGCTCATCAAACATTTCTGGACTTGGCATAGGGAATGCTTCTGGCATTGAGTTAGCATGTGCTCCAGGATTTTCTGGTACGGCCCTAGAAAAGTTGTTCATATAATTTAAATAACAATCTGGAAACATATATTTACCTCCGCAGTCTATTTATAATTTTTTATATAGGATCAATAATTAGGTCTCAAAATAACTTGCTGTAGGATTGTAGTAGCAGTGTTTTAGTATTTTTACTTGGAACCTGCCATTACCGTTATACGGGAAAGTATAAGGACAAGGAGCGAATGGGTTAAAGTACCACAAAGAAGAACCTATTGTAAATAATCTATTACCTGCTAATGCCCAATCGGCTATATCATAATGTATTTGCTCTGGTGGGTTAGCCCAAATAGTCTGAGGATTAGCTACTCCACCAAGTACAGGACGCATACAATCAAATTGTCCCTTTTGATAAATTATCTTTCTAACATCACCTTGACCAATTCTACGATATTCACCATCAGGAACACGTACTCTGTTCATGACAACAGTGGCAACACCTTTCATACCGTTGTCGCCTTCTCCGCCAGCTTCACACTTAATAATTCTAGCTAACAACTCTCTGGCATCCACTAGTTATTCACCTCATTAAATTTGCTTACAATATTATTTTATTTACTAGGCGAAAAAATGTTACAATTATAAGAGAGTATCGTAATACAAAATATTACATTTTTAACGTTAAAAATAAAATAAAAACCCCTTAAGGTAGAAATAAATATAAATTCCTATCTTAAGGGGTGTTTTTATCCGATGACTACCCGCTCTAATACTCCCATCTTCTTCAAAGTGTACGTTGCGAGCGGCTACGTCCCTGGATTCGCTCAACTAAGAATCAGGTGGAGTTTGAAACTCCACCTGATTCAAGTTTTCACTTCATACAACTCTATCCATTTACAATAACTCCACCATTAACATGTATAGTTTGCCCAGACACATAAGAAGAATCTGGCGAAGCCAAAAATACATAGGCACCAGCAAGCTCAACTGGTTGACCTGGTCTTCCATAATTAGTGCTTGAACCAAACTTAGCAACTTTTTGTTCATCAAAGGAAGAAGGAATAAGAGGAGTCCAAATTGGGCCGGGAGCAACAGCATTGACCCTTATGTTTCTAGCAACTAGTGACAGAGCCAAGGATCGTGTAAAGGTAACAACAGCACCTTTAGTGGCAGAATAATCTAGTAAAAGTTCATCTCCTTTATATGCAGTAATAGAAGCAGTATTTATAATAGAACTTCCATTCTTAAGGTGAGGCATTGCAGCTTTTGTTAAGAAAAACATACTAAAGATATTTGTTCTGAAAGTTTTTTCAAGTTGAGTTGCTGTTATATCTTCAATACTATTTTGAGGATATTGAGCTGCGGCATTGTTAACAAGAATATCTATCCTGTTAAAGGCCTCCATAGTTTTCTGAACTGCCAAGATGCAGAAATTTTCATCTCCTATATCGCCGGGAATCAGGATGCATTTCCTTCCCTTTTGTTCTATAATTTTTTTAGTTTCCTCTGCATCTTGATGTTCATCAAAATAGACAATAGCTATATCAGCACCTTCCTTAGCATAGGCTATTGATACAGCCTTTCCAATACCACTATCCCCGCCAGTAATTAGAGCTACTTTATCTTTTAATTTATCTGACCCCTTATACTGAGGGTCTTCAAAAATCGGTGGTGGATTCATTAAAGCTTCAATGCCTGGTTGTTTATCTTGCTTTTGAGCTGGTACTGTTTTAGGAAAATCCATATTAATACCTCCTTGATAACTGAATTATTCATCGAATAAGAGCAAAGCTGTTGAAAAAATCAACAGCTTGTTAAAAGTATAATATGCTATTTTAATTCGCCCATCATTTGGTTGGCTTGATTTTTTAACTGGTTAACATCACTATCAGGAGCATCTTTTGTAGCATACCAGCCCTTTTGTTTCATAGTATCGAATATTTTATACTGAATATCTTGAGCGCTTTTAAAATTGTTAACTAATGTACTTCTAAGATTTTGACAGGATGATTCAGTTATTCCTGTACTGTAAGATGATATAACTTGTTTTTCACTAGTAAGTAAATCTTGCATTAAGTCTTTTTCTTGCATTATGCAATCCCTCCAATTAATTTAAAATTTCTGTGTCATAATCAGTGACTCCGGCACTCCTTTTCTTAAAGGAGTATTTAGATCCGTTCAGTTTTTACTTTACTGATGTGAGTCAAGATAAGATTTAAGAGAATTAAAGTTTTGTTTATGAACCTGGCAAGCCTGATTACATAAATCCTTTAATTGAGTATCATTGCACATTCCAGCATATTCACTATATTTTTTGTTCATTAATGCTTCGTGGCTTAGTTGATCTTGAATAACCTTTAAATTATTAGCTTCTATTTGTTTGTTTTCCATAAAATAAACCTCCCTGTGTTCCTTTTATTACAACGATATTATTGGTTTTATTTAGAATAAATATGCGTGGGAAATTAAGGTAAACAAAACAAGGTACTAGGAATCTACTGATTTTTGTCTAACAAGAAAAAATCCATAGATACCTGGTACCTTGTTTGCTGTCGCTACTGAAGCCGCATACTAGCAGTATTAATTCTAGAAATGAGATAGTTGGTCACCGTTCTATCACCACCAAAGATATTAAGTGTAACCTTATTGTTTCCGGTAAGATAATTTATTGTTCTAGCAGAAGTAACGTATGAATTATCTGATACTAAAACTAATGGAGCCCCATTATTAAAGGCTGCAGCGGCACTTCCGCTTAAGGAATCAGGGAAGTTTTCACCAACTGCTACGTATACACTTTTGAAATCACTTTGATAAAAGTAATTATTTATCTTTTCAGAGGTATCATATCTAGTTTGTCCACCTAGTCTTACGATTTTACTATCACTTAATGAGGTGATTTCTGAAATTCGGTTTTTTACATTTTCAGAAATTGCCCCTGTTTCACCTATTATATAGACTTTAGAAGGCATAATATCTTTAATATAGTCTTCAACCTCTTTATTTAAACTGTCTTTAGAAGTTAATAATATAGGCATTTGACTGGACCCAGCTTTAGAGGAAATACTTAAAGCGTCTGCAAAGCTAGAATCATTTGCTATAACAACCGGTGTTCCCTTTGTTAAATTTAACTTCTTTGCAATATTAACGCTGGTTTCATTTCTGTTCATGCCACCAATTCTTACTATATTAGTTCCTATATATCCCCTTTGGGTAAGATACTCCACATAGGAGCTGCTGACAGCACCTTGTCCTCCTAATATATAGATATTTCCGTCTTTTTTTAGATTTTGCAGGATATACTGAAGAACAGCCTGACTTCCGCTATCCTCTGGGTTATTGTCTACAAGAAGCAAAGGTGCATTGAGTCTTCTAGCTAAAGTAACTCCAGATAAACCATCAGGGAAATTATTACCGCTGGCAATTACTACATTTTTCATGTCGTAACCTTTAAAGTTATTCTCTGCTATTATCCTTGAAGTTTCATATCTAGTTGCTCCACCAAACCTATTAACTGCTGTTATTTTATATGGAACGCTACTTGAGTTAGTTGTAAAACTAAAGGGAACAACTGAAGGACTGCTCCAGTAACCATTATTGTTTTTAGTCTCCAAAATAAAATAGTAGTTATCCTCAGGAAGATCTTTAAAACTTATTGTAACTTCTGTAGAATTAGAACCTTGAGAGAATTCTTTTACCAATACTCCAGAGGTACTGGAACTGTTAACTAGAGATCCTCTATAAACTCTAATTCTATAGGCAGTTTGATATCCACTATTATTTGTAGAATTAAAATACCACTTGAAGCTTACTTGATTATCAGCTTTATCAATAGCTTGTCTATATACAGGACTTACTATTGTAGGCTGAGCTGAATTGCTTTCAATAAAATCACTACCTATATATTTATATCTATATGGTTTGTAGTTGTTAATTATATTGTCTTTTGATCTATAATACTCCTTTACCTTTTGTCCTGTACCATCATTATTTTCTATAGTAGCTTCTAAAGTTACAGCTCCAATTATATTTCCAAGATCATCATAAACCCAAGACTGAAAGAAAGCCGCACTGCCGCCTTTTAATAAAAGTATATCCATATTAGTTAACTGGTCAAAGGATATAGGTGTTAAGTATTGTAATAAGGTATTTGTAGTAAGCTTGATTCCTGAAATCTTCAAAGTGCTCTGAATAAAGCTTGCAGCATCTATACCTGCAGTCTCTCCTTTGTAGCCGCCTTCAAAACGGATATTACCTGCAGTAGCGCCTTTCTTTATAGCATCAAAGAAATTACTCCACTGTATATTGGAGGTTGTATCAAATCCATCAGAACCACCATAGTTATATGGAATTCCTGTTTCTAGTGAATTAGCTTTATCCTTTAAATAAGGTGGCAATTCAATATAGCTCTGTGTATTTCCATTCAAGCTTTTATCATAGTACCACGTACTGTAAGCCATTTTCAGTGCTCTATCCTGAGCTTCCTGACGAGAAATATAAGGGGAAGCTGCTTGAGTGGTATAGGTTAAAGAATTTGCCACTAGAATAAGGGCTAGGAAAAATACAATAAACTTGTTTCTATCGTTCACTCAAAAACCTCCTCAATAATTTTTCCTTCAATAATAAGTTATCATAAATAAGCTATCATAAAATATTATATTTTAAGCATATAGGTACTTCAATGCAGAAATCATGGGAAAGTTACCAAAGGATAATTACAAATAGGTTAATTATTATAGAAATTTCTGTTCAACCTCTAAATATGGGGTAAAGGAAGTACGATACTAATAGTGCTGGAAATATATATGAAAGGAAATATGTACTACAGTAAAAGCAATATAATAAAGATGTAAAAAAATTTAATATGGTATATAATAATAACATATTATTTGTTAAAATAAAAAATAACATTTGAATAGGGGGATTGTGGAATGATCAGAAGAAGAACCTTTCTAAGTTCTGTATTAACAGCCTTAGTTTTATCTACAGTTTTAAGCACAGCAAATGTACAAGCTGCTACAGTAAATAGAGTTGATGGCGGCGCAGGTGGAAGAATAGGAACGGCAAATAAAGTTGCAACAGATCTATTTGGAACTGCAACAAATGTAGTTCTTGTAAATGGTTATGGATATGCAGATGCAGTAAGTGCTACACCACTGGCAAAACAGCTTAATGCACCAATACTTCTTACAGGAGGAAAAATTTTAGAACCAGAAGTAGCAGCAACAATACAAAGTCTTGGAGCTTCTAAAGTATATATAGTTGGAGGATCAGGAGTTGTATCTTCTACAGTAGAAAATATGCTAAAAGAAAAATATACTGTAGAGCGTATAACTGGAACAACTGATTCAACAAGAATGGGAACTAATGCAGAGGTAGCTAAAAAGGTTTTAAGCCTTAGTGGTCAGAAAACAGCAGTGCTTGTAAATGGACAAGATGGATATGCAGATGCTTTATCTGTAGCTTCTATTGCAGCTCAAAAAGGATATCCTGTTTTGTTTGGAAGTTCTAAAACTGTAGCACCTGTAGTTACTGATGTTGTAACTCAAAATGGTTTATCAGTTCTAGCAGTAGGGGGAGAAGGTGTTTTACCTCAATCAGTAGCAAGCATAGTAGGTGGAACAAAGATAACTCAAGCTGCAGATAGCAAAAATAGATTCTCAACAAATCTAGCAGTTCTAAAATACTTTAACAATAACGGCGGATTAGATTTTACTAATATATATGTAGCAGCTGGCGGAGCGGCTCCTGATCAGTTTGCTGATGCACTAGTAGCTTCTGCTGCAGCAGCGAAAACAGGATCACCATTAGTTCTAAGTGGAACTGGTGCAGATGAAAGTCAAGTATTAGCAGCTCAAGATTATATACTAGCAAATGCATCAGATACTTCAAAGATAAGTATAATCGGAGGTACTGCATCTGTATCAGATACTATAAAGACTAACCTACAAGTGTCAGATACACTTGAAATAATAGGTATTGAATAATTTAACCTAACTAACTTATAGAAAAATATCCTAGATACTTCAATTAGAGTTATCTAGGATATTTTTTGTGCATTTTTGAAGGAATTTTTAGTATTATGTAGAATAATACAGGTTATGAACCTAAATTTTCATATAATAATTTAATATAAGTTTTAATCCTTAAACTGGAATAATTACAGCTATAGAAAAAAAGGAAATAGTGTTGTATAATAGTAACACGGGTTAAATAGTCTAAAATATTAATAAATTATTAAATAATGCAAACTATAGAAATTATAGTTTTCTTATGATATAATTAGGAGTGAATTTTGGAATTGTTGGCTAATAGAAGGTTTATATGAAAAAAACATATGAATTACATAAAATTAGTAGAAACGGCAATCCAAATATGCTATAATTAAACCTGTTTCAAAAAATATGGACCAAGCCATAAGTTTTTACTAAAAGAGCTTGGGCATATTTCAATAAAGTATATATTAAATATATATATTTAAAAGAAAATAATTTTAATTCACTTAATCGAGGAGGGTATTACAATATGAGTAAAAAAGGTACAAGAGCACTTGCTAGTGCTACACTTATGTCCTTAGTTTTAACTACAGCTCTAGCAGCTGGCCCAGTTAAAGCAGCACAAGGATCAGTTACAAGAATCGGTGCCGCTGACAGATATGCTACAGCAGCACAAGTTGCTACTCAAAATTGGAAAGATGGAGCTAAAGATGTAGTTCTAGTTTCAGGTGAAGGTTATGCAGACGCAGTAAGTGCATCAGCATTAGCTAAGCAATTAGACGCACCAATACTTTTAACTACAGCTGGTTCATTAAACGCTGATGCTAAAGCTGCATTAACAGCATTAAAACCAACAAATGTATATGTTGTAGGTGGAAATGCTTCAGTAAGCGCATCAGTAAGAAGCGATCTTAAAGCTAACTACACTTTAGTAGAGCTTCAAGGAGCAAACAGATATGAAACTAACGTAGCAGTTGCTAAGAAATTAGTAGACCTTGGCGTTAAAGCTGACAATGTTCTATTAGTTGGTGGAGAAGGATTCTCTGATGCTTTATCAGTAGCTCCAGTAGCAGCAGCTAAAGGACAAATATTATTATTAGGAAATAACAATGCAGATTCAATGAAATCTGTTATAGACTTCGTAAAAGCTAACAGCTCAAAAGTTACAGTTGTTGGAACAAGCAACGTTATAAGCGATGCTATATACAATGCTGTAGGAGCTGTTGACAGAGTAAACGGCGGAGCTAGCAGATTTGATACTAACATAAATGTTTTAAATAAATTTGCTGCAGATTTAAAAGCAGACAAGTTATTCATTGCTAATGCAAGCGGAAACGGTTATGCAGATGCTCTAGTAGCTTCAGCTTTAGCTGGAAAATCAGCTGCACCATTAGTATTAGTTGATGCTGAAGGTACAAGCGCAACAACTGCTGCTTTAAACTATATCAAAGCTAAAGCAACTAAGACTACTGACTTAAATGTTGTTGGTGGAACTGGTGTTGTTTCAGAAGCTACAGTTAAAGCTATAAATGAAATCTTCAACCCAACTACTCCAGGAACAAATACTGGTGATGCTACAGTTGCTTCAGTAACTGCTACTAACCTAAACCAAATTAAGGTAGTATTTAATAGTGATGTTGATGAAGATTCAGCTGAATTAGTTTCAAACTATAAGGTTGATGGAACAGCATTAAGTACTAGTAATGCTGCTGCAACATTGGCAGATGATAACAGAACTTTAACAATTAATTTACAAGATGTAAAACAACAAAACAAGTCCTACGATGTTGAAGTTAAAGATGGTGTTTTAACTTCTGACAAAACTGAGACTGTAGCTAAATATGGTACAACTGTAACATTCTCAGATGTAACAGCACCAACAGTATCATCAGTAAGTGTAAAAGGAAACAGTAAGCTTACAGTGAACTTCTCAGAACCTATTAGAATGACTGGTAGCTATAATGCTACAACTGGAGATTTTGAAGCTGATAGCTCATTTACTACAAAGTTTAAGGTAAATGGTCAAAACATATCAGGTTTTGGTCTTAGCAAAGCAGTTGCTAAGCATGAAATATCTACAACTACAACTACAACAGGATCTATTACAGTATGGGCTGATGGTGTAGACTTCTACTTCTCATCAAAACTTCCAAGTGGAAGCAATACTTTAAAAGTATCTGATGGAACTACAACAGGTAACGCTGTATTAAGTGATGCTGCAAACTTCATAATAGCAGAAAACACTCAAAACTTTAATGTTGATTCTGTAACTACAAATCCAGTAGTAAAAGAAGTTAAAGCTGATGCAGATGGAACTATGTGGGTAAGATTCGATAGACCAATGGATAAGACTACTGCTACAAAAGTTGGTAACTACGGATTAAATACAAGTGGTAGCAATACTGGAAATATGCCTGCAAATGATGGAGAATTAAAAGAAGATGATTGCACTGTTAAGTTTAAGGGTGTATCCTTTGCTACAGGAGCTAATACTTTATATATAAGTAATTCTATTAAAGATGCTTATGGAAATAAAGTTGCTGATGATACAAAAGTAAGCTTTGACAATGCTAAAGATGAAGTGAAGCCAACAGTAACAAAAGTAACTATGATAGATAGTTCAACTATCCGTATAACATTTAGTAAGGATATTGACAAGAATTATGCTACTAAAATAAGTAACTACACATTAAAAGATAACACTGGTTCAGACTTAGAAAGCAGCATTGCTTATATTAGACCAGCTAACTCAAGTTATACTGACGATTTACCAGCTACTGTTGCTTTAATGAGCAATGATAATGTTTGGGATATTAAAATGAAATCTGGTGACTCTAATAAGTTAACAGGTAGCAAATACACACTTACAATCAAAAACTTAGTAGATACAACATCAAATATAAATCGTATGGATGATTATACAGTTACTCTAACAGGTAATGATGATGTGGCACCAAAGATAGCAGCAGTAAGTTCTTCAGATTCAAGACCTGCTGTAATTTCAAAGGTTGATACTGATCACCATAAAGTTGTTGTATTCTTCACTGAAGAAATGGACACAGATACATTAAATAATATAGATAACTATAAATATCAAAATGGATCAGGAGATACTAATAGCTTACCAAGTGCAACAAAGATTACAGCTAGTAATGATGGTAAGAGCGTTACATTAGAATTCCCATCAAATTACTATGTGCCATACGCAGGTACTAACAGTGCTGGAGTAGCATACACAGGTATAGATGGTGATAACCAAGTAGCTGAAATTCTTTTATCAGGTGTAAAAGATATATCAGGAAACGTAATAGATTCATTTGCTAATAGTGGAACAGTTCTAAGTGTAAGTAGTTCAAGTACTGCAGCTTATAAATCTGATACTTATAGAATTGAAGCTGATGGAGATGATTTATTAGTTAAATTCCAATTAGACAAGTCAATAGATACCGATTCATTAGACAGAAGTCAGTTTAAAGTTGCTGGAGAAAATCCTGATAGCGTATATGTTGATGGTTCAAATATAGTATTAAGATACAGCAAAGATATCCCTGGTACTACAACTACAGGTACTGCATTTACACTTGGTTTTGCTGATTATATTAATAATCCTGCATACGCTGCAAAGAAGGCATCAAGCACTAACACTAACTTAACTAAAATAGAAGCTATAAAAGCTCAAGGATCAGCTGCAGATCTTGAAATAGTTACTGGTACAAAAGCACTTCAAGACATTGCTGGTGCAACAATTGCTCCAAGAACTTTAGCTACAGTAGCATATGATTATTTAGCAGCACCAAAAACTAATTCAGATTACTGGTATGCAAAAACTTCATATGTTGATGGAACTACAACAGGTTCTGCAGTAGTGTTAACATTTGACAATGCTATAGATCCTCATAGTGGAGTTAAAACTGATGACTTTACATTTACTATAGGTGGAGAATCAGTAAAAGCTGATCTTGTACAAATCAAAGATAATGCATTAGTATTTGTATTCACTGGTACTAAAGCTACTAAGTTTACAGCAAGTACATCAACAGCTACTTACAATGTGGGAGTTGCTTTAAAGAATACTTCAATTGATGTAGAAGCTCTTGTTGATGATAATGAAAACTATGCTAAGTACGTTCCATCAACTGATGATAGTACTAAGACAAGACAAGTTAAGATTTACTAATCTATATTCAGATAGAATAGTAAGTTAAAAAATAAAGGGGATAACCATACGGTTATCCTCCCCATTTCAATGATTATCCAATAAAAATTCATCATCTATAAATAGTCATTTCATACTCTTTCAGAGAATTTATATAGAATTATATAGCTTCGCTATATAATATGATGTTTATTAAAAAATATCATGGGGATTTTCACCTATGATATTTTTTATAATTTTTTTAACTTTACTCACATTTAATAATTAAAGAAAAAGAATGAAAATAGGCTTCTTGTAAGCCTATTTTCATTCTTTTTAAAATTCATCTTTAGCGGACTACTATTGTTTTGCCGTTTATATCATCTAATGTAGGGCTATAAATTTCATAGTCTCCAACATGGTCTTTATCCCTAATATTAATAAGTGATGTATCACTATTAGCATGTACGCTTATGTTATCGCCAAGCTTCATAGTACCGTTGTCAAAATTAAATATAACATTTTGATTGCTAACTGTTACGTATGAAACTTTAAGCTTTTGACCTGTGGTTTCATTTGTAAAAATAAAGTCATCATTATAGGATGATTTTATTGTATCATCTATATATTGATCAAAGGTTATGGTTACTGTATTATAACCTCCTCCAGAACTATGAGCTATCCATGAATCCTGGTGAGTTATAGGCGGTAAAAGTACCACATCTGAGGAAGAACCTAACTTGCGACCAGCTGCATCTACGGATTTAGTGTTAGATATACTAAGCGTTGTACTAGTTCCCTCTGATTGGATAGAAGTGATTTTTTCATTGTCGTTAACACCAGCTCTATAAGTAAGAATTACATCATTACTGTCTGTAATAGCACTATCTGGAGTTTCTCCAGCCACTTTAAAATCACTTAGGTTTAAAATATCTAATGGAGAAGTTAGAGAAAATCTAACTTTTATATCATTACCAGAATAATACAATCTTGCTGTGTTATCAATAAGCTTTGGACCATTATAATAGTCGGTGCTTATTTCACCACTATAAGACATATTTGTCATTATTCTTCCATCTTTATCTTTGATATTTTGAACTCCTAATTTTATAACATACCTATCGTCGCTTCCTGTTCTGATTTTGCAGCTTGTTGGGAAATCTATAATAGCATATCTGCCATCTATTCCTGCTGAAACTGTAGCAGTTCTAGGAAGCCTTTGAGTGTTACCACTGCCGTCTTGATAAAAATAATTTGATGTATCAGTTATTGATGACTCATCCATAGATCTATTAAAGAAAACAACTACTTCTTGCTCATCATTTGTGCTTTTAACTATTGAGGTGACATCAGGCAACTGCTTATCTAAGCCAGTAACTACACCAGTATAAGTATCCATTACATTAGGGTTGGTTCCAGTATCAAGGATATTACTAACAGTTAATGTGTATTTATAACCTTTTAAGGCATCTGCGTCTTTAAATGTGATGTCGTATATATTATTGTTGCCTCCGTTAGAATCATATACCTTATTAATACTGCTAATTCTATAAGAAATATCTTTTCCATCTGAATCAGATATTTTATAGTTTGCCTTATTTGTTGCGTAATAATCCTGTACATCCTTATTGAACTTAATACGCAAAGTCTTACCATCACGAACGGAAGCGCTTGTAATTTGAGGCTTAAGTGAATCGTCTCCATAAATAAAATCCAGGGAACTAGTTTTTATACTATTACCATAAGTATCTGTAATATTATTATTAATTTCAAGATGATTTGACCCATCTTTAAGTATATAATCTAGACGTTTTATTTTAACTATACAGTCATTTGAACCTTCAACAAAACTAATATTTGAACTACTAACAGATACTACACTACCATTTAATTTATAGTTACTGCACTGAAGTGCTGTTTGACGATCCATAGATCTATCATAAGTAATAAAAATAGTTTTTGCATTGTCAGTAGTTACATTCGTAACTTTTGGAACCCCAGATATAGAGTTAATAGTGAAATTATTAGAAGACCCTAATATGGGGAATCCTGCAGCATTATCAAATTTTTTGCCTAGATCTCCATTTGGCATAGTAAATACATTGCTACCAACTGGAAGTGATGAGTCGAAATAAAGCTCTACCTTATCAGACCAATCTCCAGATTTATTATCAAATACAGTTTGAGCTGAATTTAACCCATAATTTGCGATACTTTGCCTGTTGATTTTCATTGATGATAAGTTAGAGATAGTCATTCTTATTGGCTCAGAAAACTTAAGAACTAATTTATTACCTCCTACTGGGGTTATTGATTCTAATGAAGGAGCTGATATATCAGAAAAAGTAATTTTTTGTTCATACTTTGATATAGTATTTTTAAGACTTAAATCAAGTATGGAGTTCTTAACCATAAAATTTACAGTCTTATACTGCTGGAATGGATGCGCAAAAGTAATAAGCACTGTCTTTCCATCCTCTTGAAGATTAGCTGATGATTCAGTTTCTGAATTCGAACCTAAAGAAGAACCTTCGATTGAGTAGTTTTGTATTTGCTCTGCAGAACTTTCATCTACGGGAGTATTAAATTCGACTTTTATTTGATTGAGTCCATTAGTGCTTACGGACTTGACAGTAGGACTATAGTTATTTTCAACAGAACTTGATATAGATGAATTTATTCTTGAAACAATAGTATCAGAAATAACGCCTGTTTCACCTATGGCACTTAAATCAGTTGAACTGCTTATTTTTCCTTTAATATAATCTATAGCCTTACTTGTAGAATCAGAGGTTTCATCATCTACTAATACTAATGGAGTGCTCCACTTTCCAGCTAAGGATGAAGCTATTAGGGCATCTGTATATCTTCCACCACTTGCGTTTGCAATAAATAACTTGTCAGTTTTTAAGTCATCTTTAAATTCATTTAATACGTTTATATTTGTTTCAAATCTATTAGCCCCGCCGTTTATTCTTTTAACAGCTCCTAAAGCTTTGTAAATATCATCTTTTATAGCATTATTTGTTCCTACAACTGTAACATTTGAATTATTGGTCTTCACAAAATCAAGTACTGGTTCCATTGAACTAGTACTATTGTTTCCTAATAAAAGAATTTGGCCTTTTGCTGCAGCTACAGGAGTAGCAGATAATACATCGGCAAAGCCGTCTCCACTAACCAACATAACACTATCTGCACTTACACCAAGTTTAACTAGTTGGTTTGCTACAGCGATGTTAGTTTCATACCTATTTTTCCCGCTTAATTCTATTAAATTATAGTTTTCATTCTTTAGATTAGTTCTTACTGATTGAGATATTGAAGCATTTCCGCCTATAATATATATGTTTTGTGGCTTTAATGTATCTAACGCAGCCCTAGCATTTGCATGGAGTGATTCAGTTGTAGTTAAAAGTATTGGTGCATTCAATTGTTTTGCTAGCACTGTTGCACTAACTGCATCTGCATATCCTTCGCCACACACTAATACTACATCTGTAGCGCTAGTCCAATTTGCAGTAGCAACTTTAGCTGCAGTTTCATAGCAATCCGCTCCTCCTATTGAAGTAACTTGTCCAGCTGCAGCTTTTGTAGGAGCTGCTTGTAGTGAAGCTGTCAGCACTAATGATAAAATAAATGCCCTTTTCATAGATTTTGTATAGTTTATTTGCATTTAATCGATACCCTCCTATCTTCCTCTATAAGGTAATATAAGAATATTATACTACATAAATAATAAAACAACTATTTAAAATGTTAACAAAGTACTTGTATTATTTGCATGGTATAGCAATATTATGATAAAATCTAATAAGAATAAGATTTGTTATTTTAGGAGGGGTAATTTTGTTGAAAAAAATTATGATTTATGCTCTTATGTTTGTTCTTTTTCTCTCAGGTACATTTTTTCCAGCAAAAGCAAAAGAAGAGAGTAGATTCATGGTTGGAAATGTTGAAAATGCAGCCCTTGGTTCATATGTGACTTTAGCAGGAATGACTTGGAGATTAATTGGTGATAACTATATCATACTTAACCAACCATTAAATTCAATGGTATATGGCAAAAATAATTATGTGGATTATGCTAGCTCAGATATAAGGAACTATTTAAATAATGATTTTCTCAATAATTTTGGCTCCGCTAAAAGACTTATTTCTATCGGTTATTGGGGAATAGGAACGGAAGCTTTTGAATATAATTCAACTGTAAATGATAAAATATCATTACCATGTTATAGTGATTCAGAAGTCATAAAAAAAGTATTTGGTAAAAGTGCTCATAATATATGGACTAGAACAAAAGTTGACAGAAGAAATTATAGCTTTTGGTCTTTAAATCTTCAAGGAGGTTCTATAATACAGCAACATTATAGTGATAAATCTGATGTATATCCTGTTTTAACTATTGCACCTAACGTAGGGGTTACTGGAAAGGGAACTGAAAAGAATCCCTATGTTATAAGTGAGTTGCCTGGACAAGATGAAAAAACTAGGGTAGTAGGAGTAAAGTTAGATTATAGTAACATTAATATAAAAGTGGGGCAAAGCCATAACTTAATACCATTATTTATCTATGGTGATGAAAATTTAAAACAGATAGTAAATCCAGACAAGTATTTATATGATAAGTCATTAAGTGGTAGAATTACTGCACCTGAGTATGAAGTTATAGTTACAGGAGATAAAATAAAGTATTCTTCTTCCAATACTGATGTGGCAGAGGTAACTAAAATGGGATATGTAGTGGCAAAGAAAGCTGGAGTTTCTGTTATTACTGTTAAAGGATTGGGATGGACTGCAATAGGGATAGTTACGGTTAAATAATTACGATACTATATAATAAGGTTGAGGATAGTGTTCAATCCATAACCTTATTTTTATATACTAAATCAATATATAGAGTTATATAACAATAGTTCATTTTCAGTATAATTTAGTTGAAATTATACTGAAAATGAACTATTATAAATGTGTGTGTAACAATTAGGTAAATAAAGCAAACTATAGTCAATTAAAATGGTTTAATGGGGGAAAAAAGATGTACGATGATTTGTATAAAGATATGTACGATATTGAGGACAATGAAAACTGGTATTCTATAATACCTCTCGCTTTTCTTGTTTCTATTGTACCGTTAATTGTATATGGAAAGATGATGGTGTTTACTGGTGACTACTACAAGTACTGGCAAGGTATTAAGAGTGGTATGGATTTCTTTTGTTATTATAAGTCTTTATGGATTTTAGTATCTACAGTGATAGCAGCTGTAGTCTTTGGTATAATGCTATTTAGTAAGAACATAAAAATACGCAAAACTAAAATATATATTCCTATAGTTATTTATTCAGTTTTTGTTATGCTATCAACTGTATTTTCAGATTTTAGCCAAATCGCAGTTTGGGGATTTGTAGAAAGATATGAAGGTATGATAGTGCTGCTTTGCTATATGACAATTTTATTTGTGTCAATAAACTTGGCTAGTAATAAATCAAGTATAAAAGTAATACTTATTGCATTAATATGTTCTGCGGTGATAATAGGAGTTATTGGTATATTGCAGTATTTTGGACATGATTTTTATAAATCTCTTACAGGAAAAAGGCTTATGCTACCAAAACAATATCAAAGCTTAGCAGCCAAAGTTAAGTTTCAGTTTGGGGACAAGATAATATACTCTTCGTTGTATCATTATAATTATGTTGGCAGTTACATGGCGATGCTTTTTCCGTTAACATTTACTATGTTTTTATTAATAAAAAATAAGTTTTATAAAATACTAATGGCTGTAGTTACTATAATTATGTTCTTGAACTTAATCCTGTGTCATTCACGTGCTGGTATAATAGGCGGCGGAGTTGCGATTATAGTTTTAGTTATAATGATGAGAAAATTCTTTGTTAGAAAATGGAAGATGACTATAGGGGCAGGATTAATAGCAGTTGTTGCTCTTGTTGGATTTAATGTATATTCTAAAGGAGCCTTAGCTAACAGAATAGGTTCATTATTTAGTGATGCACAGGATTTAGCAAGTTCAAAAGGAACTTCAGAAGAAGCTTTTAAAAATATTACACTACAAAATGATACAGTAAATATTATATTCTCAAACGAAACATTAAAGATAAAAAATATTTCAGATAATATAGTTTTTCAAGATAGTTCTGATAAAGAATTAAAAACTAATATTAATAAATCAAATGGAGAAATAACTTTTTTAGACAACAGTTACAAGGATTATAAAATAATTAAGATAGACAATTCTACAACTACAGATAAGAAATATAATTTAGAAGTTCATAAAAATAATTTAAAAATGAGATTTTTACTTTATAACGGCAAATTTGACTTTGTTAATTATAAAGGAGAGGTAGTAGAGCTAAAACCTGTTGAAAAGTGGGGGTTTGAGGGAAAAGAAAAGCTTGGATCTGCTAGAGGATATATCTGGTCAAGAAGCATTCCTTTGCTAAAACATACTTTAATTTTAGGATATGGTCCGGATACCTTTGCGGCTGTATTTCCTCAAGGAGATTATATAGGAAAGCTTATAGCTTATGATACAGACAATATGTTAGTAGATAAGGCACATAACTTGTATCTTGAAAATGCAATTAATATAGGAATGTTAGGTCTGGTGGCTTTTTTAGCAATTCTTATTATGTACCTTGGGTCATCTATTAAATTATACATAAAAAGAGAATTTGATGATTTCTATTCTGTAGTTGGACTAGCTATATTTACAGCTATTTGTGGGTATTTAGGAGCAGGATTCTTTAACGATAGTGTTGTATCTGTAGCACCAGTTTTTTGGGTGATGCTAGGAATTGGAATTAGCATTAACTATAAGTTAAAAGATAACAATAATAAAGTGGAAAAGGTATAGAAATATTATATAACTTTCATTAAATAATAATTATATTATTTAAAAGTGTAATAAGTTTAAATAGAAACTTGTTACACTTTTTGTAAGTTCCAATAACATGCAAAATATGATATAATGAACACGTCAAAAAAGGACCTTTTTAGCAGTTATAATATAATTTTATCGACATAAAGAGAGGATTGATTTTATGATACATGCAGTTATAATGGCAGGTGGAAAAGGAGAAAGATTCTGGCCGAAGAGCAGAAGAATGATGCCAAAACAATTACTTAGTTTGACGGATGATGGAAAAACAATGATACAACTTACAGTAGATAGATTGAAAAAGCTTTGCAGTAAAGAGAATACATACGTAGTAACCAATAATGATTATTGTGCTAAAATAAAGGAACAGTTACCGCAGATAGAGAAGGAAAATATAATAGTTGAACCATTTGGGAAAAATACAGCACCTTGTATTGGACTTGCAGCCATGAATATTGCTAAAAATGATCCTGAAGGTGTTATGATAGTACTACCTTCGGATCATTTAATTAAAAATAATATATTATTTTTAAACACGCTTAAAAGTGCAATAGAATTGGCTGAAAAAGGGGACAACATTGTCACGATAGGTATTACTCCATCTTATGCAGAAACCGGTTATGGATATATAAATTTTGAGGAAGAAACTGAAAAACTAGACTCATGTAACTTTTTCAAAGTAAAGAGATTTGTAGAAAAACCAGATAGGAAGAAGGCAGAGGAATATTTAGTTTCTGGTAATTATCTGTGGAATAGTGGAATGTTTGTATGGAAGGTATCTACAATATTAAAAAATTTTAAAATGCACATGCCAGAATTATACTCAGGACTAGTTAAAATATCTGAAACGATGAATTCAGATATAAATAAAACAGTAATATATGATGAGTATGAAAAGTTCGAAAGTATATCTATAGATTATGGTATAATGGAAAAGGCTAAAAATATATATACTATACCTGGAAACTTTGGTTGGGACGACGTGGGAAGTTGGACATCCCTTGAGCGAGTTCAAGTTTCAGATGAATTAGGTAATATTAAAAAAGGAAATGTCATAGATATAGACACCCAAGGATGTATTATACAGGGAAAAGACAAGCTTATAGCTACCGTTGGTGTTGAGAATATAGTTGTAGTTGATACCGATGATGCTACACTTATATGTGCAAAGGATAAGTGTCAGGATATAAAGGCATTATTGAATAAAATGAAAGAATTAAAAATGGAAGAGTATCTTTAAGATAAACTTTATAAATATGATTAAAATAATCGACAATTTTTAAAACAATTATAACCATATAAGAGGTGTTTTATGCAAGGATTATTAAAATTATTTACAGATGTAGTTGGAAGTAGAAGCTTAATATGGCAGCTTGCAAAGAATGATTTTAGAAGTAGATACTCAGGATCGTTTTTCGGAATATTTTGGGGGTTTGCGCAACCTATATTTACTGTACTATTATTCTGGTTTGTATTTCAAGTTGGATTTAGATCTGCGCCAGTAGAAAAAGTGCCATTTATATGCTGGATGACAGCGGGGTTAGTGCCCTGGTTTTATTTTCAAGATGCATGGGGAAATGCAAGTAATTGTTTTTTTGACTATAGCTTTCTAGTAAAAAAGGTTGTGTTTAAGACAAGTATATTGCCTTTAGTAAAAATTATATCATCTTTATTTGTACATAGTATATTACTATTATTATTGTTATTAATTTATTATATATATGGAATACATCCCAATGTTATTTTTTTGCAACTACTATATTATACTTTTTGCATTGTAGTGTTAGCTTTGGCTATTTCTTTTATAACATCAACAATTGCTCCATTTTTTAGAGATATAACTCAAATAGTAAATATAGTTCTTCAGTTTGGTATGTGGCTAACTCCTATAATGTGGAGTTATAAAATGATACCTAAAAATATGGAAGGTATATTTAGAATAAATCCTATGTATTATGTGGTGCAAGGATATAGAGATACTTTAATAAATGGAACATGGTTTTGGCAAAGACCAGTAGATGCATTCATATTTTGGGGGATTACCTTAACTTTATTTATTATAGGTGCTTCTCTATATAAGAAATTGAAACCTCATTTTGCTGATGTATTATAAATAAAGGGATGTGTAAATTTATGTTGGAAAATATATCAATAAAAGTAGAAAATTTGACAAAAACTTATAAATTATATGAAAGACCAATTGATAGACTTAAAGAGGCTATCAATCCTATGAAAAAAAAATACCATAAAGATTTTCATGCATTAAAGAATGTTTCTTTTGAAATAAAAAAAGGAGAGACTGTTGGTATAGTCGGTAAAAATGGATCTGGAAAGTCTACCATATTAAAAATAATTACTGGTATATTAACGCCGACTTCAGGTAAAGTTACTGTTAATGGTAAAATATCAGCACTATTAGAGCTAGGAGCGGGATTTAATCCAGAGTTCACTGGTATTGAAAATATATATTTAAATGGTACTATGATGGGGTTTTCTAGAAGTGAAATGGATAAAAAACTATCATCAATTATTGAGTTTGCAGATATAGGAGATTTTGTTAAACAGCCTGTAAAAACATATTCTAGTGGTATGTTTGTTCGGTTAGCCTTTGCAGTAGCTATAAATGTGGAGCCAGATATTCTCATAGTAGACGAAGCTTTAGCTGTAGGAGATGATATGTTTCAAAAGAAATGTTTTACTAAAATTGATGCATTAAAAAAATCAGGTAAAACAATTCTTTTTGTTTCTCATTCAGGTTCTTTGATTATAGAATTATGTGACAGAGCCATTATGTTAGATTCAGGAGAAAATATATTAGTAGGGAGGAGTAATAGAGTTGTAAATTTGTACCAAAAGTTGTTGTTTGCATCAAAAGATAAAGCACAAATGGTTAGAGAACAAATAAAGAAAATTTCATTAATTGAAACAAAAGTTAATGATGTAAGTAGTCCTAAGACTATAGAAATTAAAGAAAAGGAAACTGCGTGCGCAGAAAATGAAGAAGAATATTTCGATGAAAGCTTAATACCGAAAGATGCTGTATTTTATGAAAAAAGAGGTGCATCAATCTTTGATTGTAAAATCTTAAATTATAAAGGTGAAAGTGTTAATGTTTTAAGATTCGGAAAAAGATACACATTAAATTATAAAGTTGAATTCTTTACTAAATGCTATAATGTTAGATTTGGTATGCTAATAAAAACCAAGACAGGAATCGAGTTGAGCGGAGCAGCAACAGCAAATTCAGGTGAAGGCATTCCAAGTGTAAATGAAGGCTCAATAATAAATGTAGAATTTGAATTTACTCCCAAACTGACGTCAGGAGTATATTTTTTGCGATGTGGAGTAGTTGGAATTGAAAGTGATAGTGAAATATTTTTAGATAGACAGGTTGATTTTATTGCATTTAGAATGTTGCAAAGGACCCAATCATTAATGAATTCTCTTGTTGACTTAGACATAAATTCAAACATATATGAAGTATAATCTAATAGTTTAGGAGGTGTAATTGTGAAAGAGACAATTAATGAATGTACTGAAAAGTTATTTGCTGGATTAAAGAAAGCTTATAGTAATTTATTTAAAAATTCTAAACTTGAGATAGATACAAATAAAACAGACATTAGAGTAATTAATTTTCAGGTTAATAATTATTGCAATTCAAAATGTGTAATGTGTAATATATGGAGAGAAAAAGATTATAAATACATTGATAAAGACAAATTTGCAGAAGTTTTAAAAGATGATTTGTTTAAAAATGTAGAACATATAGGAATTACAGGAGGAGAACCTCTTTTAGTAAATAATATAGTTGATTACTTTAAAGTTGCTATAGAAAGTGTTGGCAGTTTAAAAGGGTTAAGTATTATTACTAACTCCTTATTATTAGAAAAAGCAAAAGTGGTAATCGAAGAACTTAACACATTGTCTATTAATAATGGTATATCATTTTCGGTCATGCTATCCTTAGATGGTCTTAATGAAGTACATGATAGAAATAGAGGTATTAATGGAAGCTTTGATAAAGTAATAGAGTTAGCCAATTGGCTAAAAGATAAAAATATACCCTTTACGACAGGTACTACTGTAACTAAAATCAATGTGTGGAATGTAGATAAACTTTTAATGTATTTTAAACAAATGAATATTACAGGAAGATTTAGAGTTGCAGAGTTTATAAATAGATTATGTAATGATAGAGAACATAACAGGGAAGTTATTAGGAACTTTGATAGAGATGAGATTTATCAGTTATTATTATTCTTTAGTAAACTAGAGTATAATTATGAAAATGATGAAGGTGTAAAGAACACTTATAGAAGTATAAGAAATATTTTACAGGGTGGCAATAGACTAATTGAGTGCCCTTATAAAAATCAAAAGGCTATAAACGTAGGTTGCCATGGAGATATAGCTTATTGTGCACCAAAGTCCCCTATTATAGGAAATTTATTGTCAGGTAAAGGTAGTAAAATTTATAATAAAAACTTACAACTTTTAAGTAAAGTAAAAAGTAATTATTGCAAAAATTGTATTCATGATTATCATGCAGAACCAACAGAAGAATTAACAAATCGAATACAAGTAGAACAGAAGTATAAAAAATTAATAAATGTAGATTTTTATAATGAGAATAAAAATACTCTAAAGTTTAATTTTATTAATGATCAAGTGGAAGATAAAACAATTTTTATAGTTGGATGGTATGGAACAGAAACTGTAGGAGATAAGGCAATATTAGGAGGAATTATAGACCATTATAAAAATAAGTATAAGGATATTAAAATATATGTAAGTTCTTTATATCCTTTTATTACTGAAAGAACATTATATGAATTAAATGTTGATGCAGTTGTTGTACCGGTTTATTGTGAGGAGTTTTATAAATATTCATCAATTTCATCTGAAGTAATCGTTGGTGGGGGGCCTTTAATGGAGTTAGAGGAACTTGCACTTATTGAATGGGCTTTTAAGCTTGCAAAGGATAACCATAACACCACTACAGTATATGGTTGTGGTATTGGTCCACTATATAGTGATAGTAAAATAGGGGCTGTAAAGGAAATATTAAAATTAGCAGATAACATATATCTAAGAGATGATAAGTCTATTGAATTTGCTAAAAGTTTAGGTTTTGATGATAAAAGTTTAAAAAACATAGGAGATCCTTCGATTAAATACATAAAGAAGGTATCTGAAGAAACTAAAGCAATGAAAGAAGATAAAAAACTATCCTGTTTCCTTAGAGAATTGACATTTGAATATAGAGGTAATATGGGATATGAAGAATTCATAAAGTTTAGAACAGCATTTGAAAAAGGATTAGCAGATAATATAATTTATCTATGTAAAAAAACAGGGTTAAAGCCTCATTTTTATTCTATGCATAATTTTGTAATTGGAAATGATGATAGGGATTTCAATTATCGTTTTACTAATGAATATTTCAAGGATCTAGATTTTTATGTTGAAGACAAATTGTCTTCAGTTGAGCAAATAATAAGCGAAATGAAATCTTCTGACATAAATTTAAGCATGAGATTTCATTCTGTAGTTTTTGCTGATACATTAGACACAAAATTTATAGCAGTTGATTACACTAGCGGAGGAAAAATTAATTCATATTTAACTGATAAAAACAAGTTAAATAGAATGGTAAACATGAGTAATTTAATAAATAAACATGACACCTTATACAATTATATAAAGCTAAATTATAATGGTTATTTAAAATAAAAATGAAGAGGTAATATTATGAAAATTGCACACTTTAATACCTATGATGGCGGTGGAGCTGGAATAGCAGCTAGAAGATTAAATAAGGGATTAAACATGATTGGTGAGCAGAGTAGATTATTTGTAAAGTATAAAAATAGTATTGATGAAAATGTAAATCAAATAATATCTAGTGATGTCCATAATAGATTTTTTGATAAATTGTCATCAAAGTACTTTCTGAATAATATAAAAGAAGGCAGTACAATTACATCAATCATGTACCCGAGTATTGGGTTTGAATTCTTGAACGCTATTGAGGAATTTGAAATTATTAATTTGCATTGGATTTCTACGTTTATATCTATAGAAGCAATTATGAAAATATATGCCATGGGTAAACCAATAGTATGGACTTTACATGATCAAAATCCTATGACAGGAGCTTGTCATTATACAAATGGATGCGATAAATTTAAGAAAGATTGTTCATTTTGCCCACAATTAGTTGAAGACAGATTTAATATAGCAAGAAAAATTTTAGAATGTAAAACTAATAATTTTCCTAAGGATATTACTATAGTAACTCCAAGCAAGTGGTTAGCTGAGTGTGCTAGAGAAAGTGCAGTTTTCAAAAATAATAGAATCGAAGTTATTAAAAATTCACTAGAGACTTATTTATATAAACCATATGATAAAATTGAAGCTAAAAGGAGTCTTGGGGTATCAGATAGCACAAAAGTAATATTATTTGGAGCTAATGATTTAACTGAGAAAAGAAAAGGATTTATAAATCTTTTAGAAGCTGCTAAAATTTTAAAAGGAATCAAGTATATAGAAAATTTAATTGATAGAAATGAATTGTGTATTCTTACATTTGGTCAAGGATCTCATTTGCTGGATACAATGAACTTACCATACAAATCTTTAGGATACGTAAATGATGATCAAAATTTATCAACTATATATTCCGCAGCAGACGTATTAGTACTACCATCTACTGAGGATAACTTACCGAATGTAATGTTAGAGAGTATGTCCTGTGGAACACCAGTTGTAAGTTTTGAAATAGGAGGCATGAAAGATGTTATAAAAAATGAATACAATGGCTATACATGTGGAATAAATAATGTACAAGCTCTAGCGGAGAATATTGTAAAATGCTTAAGTAAAGATGGTTCGATAAGTAACAATTGTAGAGAATATGCTATTAAAAATTTCAAACTCGAGAATCAAGCTAATAATTATAGAGAATTATATAAAGAATTAATTATTAATCACAATAACAAAAGTAGTAGTGCACAAGTTAATATACCATACATATTACCTGAAGCTTCCTCATTTATAAATCAATGTATTTGTGAATTAAGCGTAGATATAAATAACGAACTAAATGAACTAGAAAAGCGTTGTATTGAATTAAATAATGAAACTGAAGCACAGAAACAAAATAATGAGCTAATGAAGAATGCATTAAATCGAGATATAAATTCTATAACATTAGAAAGAAATAAGTTAAAACTAGAACAGGATTTGTTAGTATCAGAAAGGGATGCATTAAGGCAAGAGAAAGACTTAATAGAATCAGAGAATGATGTATTAAGGCAAGAGAAAGACTTAATAGAATCAGAGAATGATGCATTAAAGCAGGAGAAAGACTTAATAGAATCAGAAAGAGATGCACTAAAAACACAAATATGTAGTCTTCAAAACTCTAAGTCATGGACTATTACAAAACCATTTCGAGTTTCTAAAAGACTTATAAAGAAAACTATAAAGTTTTTATTGCCGTACGCGGTTATTAGATATTATCAATTAAAAAAATATGGTAAATAATAATTCATTATATAGAACTTAATGATAAAGTTATTGAACATCTTTATAAGATGTAGGAGAAACATTTCCAGCATTAGAGTATTTGGAGGGAGATAAATTTGAATCCATTAATATCAGTTATAATGCCTGTTTATAACGTTGAAAAATATATATGTAGATCTATTGAAAGTGTTATGACTCAAACATTAACCAATATTGAAATAATCATTGTTGACGATTGTGGAAATGATAGGTCAATACCAATGGTACAAGGTTATCTAAAAAAAGATAATAGAATTAGAATTATAAGACATGATATCAATCAAGGATTAGGGCAAGCAAGAAATACTGGCATAGAGAATTCAAAAGGTAAATATATATTTTTTTTAGATAGTGATGATTGGATAGAAAAAAATACATTAGAGATAATGTACAACATGTGCATAGAAACACAATCTCAAATTGTAGAGTGTGGGTCAAAGTTAGTATATGACAATGGAAATACTAATAGCTTTTTATCTAATAATTTAGGTACAAAGGATAGATGTGAAGCACTAGCTTTAATGTCTGAACATAAAATTGGTTTTATGGCATGGGACAAGTTGTATGATGCTGAATTTATAAAAAGCAAGAATTTAAAGTTTCCTAAAATACTTCATGAAGACATAAATTTTGCTATACAATGTGCTTATTATGCAAATAAAATAGTTGTAATTCCAAATGAATTATATAATTATTATCAAAGAGATAACTCCATCTCAAACACAACTATAACATCAAAGCATTTGGATTCTTATTTTGAAGTAATAAATAACTTAAGTACTTTTGCTAAGGAAGTGGATTTGTATTCACAAAACCCTGAGATTATAGAAAAATTATTTAATAGTATTACAAATTGGTTACTGGATAACCTTTTGAAATTTTATTCAGGAGAAGGAAATTCTATAGAAAAGAAACAAAATGTTATTAAATCCTTAAGCAAATACTCAAATAATGAATTCTTTGTGAATAGTATGTTAAACTTTTTATTAAACAATATTATTTATGAGAAAAGTAAATTGAATAAAAAAAATGTGAAGAATACATTAAAAACTTTATTTCGTAGGTTTGTAAAAATATAATCATGCTATAGAATTAATATTATATAGAAAGTTTAAGCAATGAGGTAATAATTATGAAAATTGCATTTATTGATCATTCGTTTCATATGAAGACACTTTCTTCAAATTTTTTTGTAGAAATTTTAAAGAATAAAGGGATTAATGTAGAGTGTTTGTGGGATGACTCATGGAGAGGTGGAAAACCAGTAGTACTAGATGATATTGTTGATAAATATGATGCTTTTATTTTTTGGCAGCAATCTGCATTTTCATCAAAGCCATTGTATAAGTACAATTCAAATATTACATTTATACCAATGTTAGATAACTTTGGGTCAGATAAAGAATTGCAACATAGTAGGAATTTTTGGAAGGATTATGCTGGAACGAAAACGCTATGTTTTTCAAAGGCTTTAGATAATGCATGCTTGTCTCATGGTTTAGCTAGCAAGCATGTAATGTACTATCCTGATCCTAAGGATTATGTAGTAAATAATTGCTTTGATGATATTAGGGGGTTTTTTTGGGAAAGGACGCCTGACCAAATAAGTTGGGATGTAATAAAAAATTACATTATTAAAGAGGATTTTAAGTCCATCCATATACATGCTGCTTGTGACCCAGGAAGTAAAGGTAAGGTAATAAGTAAGAAAGATATATTGGATTATAACATAACTACTTCAAAATGGTTTGAAAGTAGGAAAGAATATAATGAATTATTACGTCAATACCAAGTTTACTTTGCTCCAAGAAAATCCGAAGGTATCGGATTATCTTACTTGGAAGCAATGGCTATGGGAAAGTGTATAGTAGCACCTAATTATGGTACTATGAATGATTATATATTAAATGGTATAAATGGAGTTTTATACGAGTTAAATGTTAAGGAAAAAATAGATTTCAGCCAAAGTAGGGTAACTGAAATATGTAAGATGGCAAGGGAATCTGTTGAAATAGGATTTAAGAACTGGAAATCAAAAGAAGATGAGATAATTGACTTTATTGTTTCAAAGCCTAAGGATATATATAAAGGATACTATGGGGTTCATATAAATTTTGAGAACTTGAACAAAGAGTTGTCTGGAAATAATAATGACGGTGTTGGCGTTTCAAATTTGCAAGACGATATTTTATTGAAAGTTAAAAAGCGTATACACGCTAGTAAACTTAAGCCATTGATATATCCAATAGTAAAAAAATTAAGAAAAATAAAGAACAGTAACCTTGAAGGTAGTGAGTCAAATAAAGCAAAAGAAATAAAGGAAGTATTATTAAAGGAACCTAGATTAGAAACATCAACAGTGTGCTCCAAGCGCTTAAGAGCAGATGATAGTGAAGGTGAGATTTTAAAAGAAGGCGGATTAAGGCTGAAAGGAATCTATAAAAATTCGAAAGAAGGCAAGCCGTTAGTTACTATAATTACAGTTGTCTATAATTGTGTTGAAAAAATAGAAAGAGCAATTCAGTCAGTTATTAATCAAACATATGATAATATTGAATATATAATTGTTGATGGTGGGAGTACAGATGGGACATTAGAAAAAATAAGCAAGTATGAAGACAAAATTGATTATTATTTATCACAGAGTGATAAGGGCATATATGATGCAATGAACAAGGGACTATCACTATCTGTTGGCGATTACATTGGTATAGTGAATGCAGATGACAAGTTTTATGATAATTCTATTGAGATATGTGTAAACAAGATATTAGAAGAAGATGCTGATTATTGCGCTGGAGAAGATTATTGTGTGGATGAAAACGGAAATTTTATAGGAATATTTAAGGTTGCATTTCTAGATGAGAGATCTCTTGTGGCTCAACATCCTTGTAACCACGGTTCTATGCTTATTGGTAAACATGTGTATGATAAGGTAGGCGGCTACGATCTAAAATATAAAATAGGTGCAGATTATAAACTTCAACTTCATATAGTAACAGACAAGAATTTTAGGGGATGTGCGATTTATAGTCCTGTACATTATTTTGAGATGGCAGGGGTATCCAGCCAGCAAAGAAGTAAGGCACTTGAGGATGTACAAAATATTATCTTGGAGTTTTTGCCTAATGTTGAAAAAAGATGCATATATTCTTTAGTTTACTTTATGCATGAAAATCATTGGAACGAAAATATATGTAGTGACTTAGAAAATTTAATTGAAAGTCAGGTATTTAATGAAAAACAAGTAAAATTCTTATTGCATAAAATGAGAGAAAAAGGTTATATGGGTAAGTGTATGGAGACTGTCAGTGAATCTTTTAATGAAAAAATTGATTATAAAAGATATATTGAATCATTAAGTTTAAAAAAGATAATAAAATATTTAGCTCCTTATGGGGTAGTTAATATGTATAAAAATTACAAATATAAAGATAAAAGTTAGCTATTTAAAAATGAAATTATTTATAGAAGTTATCCTAAAGAGATAACAAGTAATTAAATTTCATAGAAAATCAAGGTGTATAAAATGAAAATATCGATAATAACTCCTTCATATAATCAAGGAAAATATATTGAAGAAACTATTAAGAGTGTTAATATCCAAAACTATAAAGATATTGAACATATCGTGGTTGATGGCAAATCATCAGATAATACAATAGAAATATTAGAAAGATATGAAAAAAATATAAAGTATGTTTCGGAGAAAGATACTGGACAAGCTAATGCCGTTAATAAGGGAATTAAAATGGCTAGTGGTGATATAATTGGGTGGTTAAATTCTGATGATTTATATATGCCAAATACAATATCAAAAGTTATGGAATATTTTAAAAAAAATCCAAAATGTGACATATTATATGCCAATGCCCATTTCGTCGATGTAAATGGTACTATTATAGGGAAATATCCTACTGAAAGATTCGATTACAAGAGGCTTGCTGATAGATGCTATATTTGCCAGCCATCGGTTTTTTTTAGAAAAAAAGCAATAGAGGATATTGGATATTTAGATGAATCTCTTCACTTATGCTTAGACTATGAATTATGGATGAGAATAGGAAAGAAATATAGATTTTATTATATAGACGATTATTTATCCTGTTCAAGAATGTATCAAGAGAATAAGACTTTGAGCAGAAGCGATGAAATGTATGAAGAGGCACATTCTATATTAAAGAAGTACTATGGGTATGTCCCTTTAAGCTGGGTAAAGGCTAAAATTTTTAATGATAATCCAAGTTATAATAATACCAAAATAATATATGAGTCATTAAAATGTTTTATTAAGAATAATTACTGTAGACCTGATATAATTATAAATGATTTTGTAAAAGCATTAATTTTACAAATACAAGGTAAAGTACGATGGAGATAGGAGGAACTAAAGTGAAAAAAGCATTAATAACAGGAATAACAGGGCAAGATGGTTCATATCTTGCTGAACTATTAATTGAAAAGGGTTATGAGGTACATGGAATTATTAGAAGAAGTTCTTCATTTAATACTGGCAGAATAGAACATCTTTACATAGATGAATTAATTGATGACATGCATAAAGAAAGAAAAATATATCTTCATTATGGCGATATGACAGATTCAGCAAACGTAATATCACTTATACAAAAAATTCAACCTGATGAAATTTATAATTTAGCAGCTCAGTCTCATGTTAAGGTATCTTTTGAAACACCTGAGTATACCGCTAATACAGATGGGATAGGTACATTGCGTATACTTGAAGCTGTACGTCTTTTAGGGTTAACAGATAAGACTCGTATTTACCAAGCATCAACCTCTGAACTTTATGGTAAAGTTCAAGAAGTACCTCAGAAAGAAACAACTCCATTTTATCCAAGAAGTCCATATGGCGTGGCAAAAATGTATGGCTTTTGGATTGTGAAGAATTATAGGGAGTCTTATGATATGTTTGCAGTAAATGGTATTCTTTTTAATCACGAGTCACCAAGAAGAGGGGAAACTTTTGTAACTAGAAAAATTACACTAGCAGCAGCAAGAATTGCACAAGGAACGCAGCAAAAGCTTTATCTTGGGAATCTTAATGCACAACGTGACTGGGGACACGCGAGGGATTACGTTGAATGCATGTGGTTAATGTTACAGAATAAAACACCAGAAGATTTTGTTATTGCTACAGGTGAAATGCATACAGTAAGAGAATTTTGTGATCTTGCATTTAAAGAAGTTGGAATCGAACTAGAGTGGATAGGAAATGGAATAGAAGAAAAAGGGGTAAATAAAAGAACAGGAAAAGTTATTATAGAAGTAGATCCTAAATATTTTAGACCTGCTGAAGTAGAACAATTATTAGGTGATCCTACTAAAGCAAAAGAAATGTTAGGTTGGAATCCTACACAGACAAGCTTTGAAAATCTAGTAAAAGAAATGGTACAGTCAGATATGGATTTAGTAGAAAAAGAAGAAAGAATTAGAAAAGTATTTGACTAATCTTTTATTTAAGGGGGGATTATTATGGATAAGGAAAGTAAAGTATATGTAGCGGGCCATAATGGAATGGTTGGATCCGCCATTGTTAGACGACTTGAAATAGATGGCTATAAAAATATAATTTTTAAATCTTCTAAGGAATTAGATTTGAGAAGACAATTAGAAGCAGAAAACTTTTTTCAAGCTGAAAAGCCAGAATATGTTTTTTTAGCAGCTGCAAAAGTTGGTGGAATACATGCAAATAATAGTTATCCTGCTGATTTTATTTACGATAATCTTATGATTGAAGCTAATATAATTCGAAGTGCATTCGAGAATAAAACAAAAAAACTGCTTTTTTTAGGAAGTTCCTGTATATATCCTCGTATGGCAGAACAACCAATAAAGGAAGAATATCTACTTGGAGGGTATCTTGAAAAGACTAATGAAGCATATGCACTTGCAAAGATATCAGGATTAAAAATGTGTGAGTATTATAATGCACAGTATGGAACTAATTTTATAAGCGCCATGCCGACTAACCTTTATGGCCCTAATGATAACTATGATTTAAATAATTCTCATGTACTACCTGCGCTTATAAGGAAGTTCCATGAAGCTAAGGTATCAAATTTAGAAGAGGTAGTTATGTGGGGAACTGGAACACCTAGGCGTGAATTTTTACATGTTGACGACCTGGCAGATGCTTGTATTTATTTAATGTTAAATTATGAGGGGAATGAAACTGTAAATGTTGGTGTTGGAGAAGATATTTCTATAAAAGATCTTGCAATTATGGTAGCTGATATAGTTGGGTTTAAAGGTACAATTAAACACGATTTAACTAAACCTGATGGGACTCCAAGAAAGTTATTAGATGTGTCAAAAATAGGGAAAATTGGCTGGAAAGCTAAAATTGGTCTTACAGATGGAATAAAAATGACTTATGAGGATTATTGTAAGAGATACTAGTATCAGATTACAATATAAAGATTGAATAAAGACATTTATTATTACTTATATATTAATAGATTAATTGAAGTTACTGCTCAGAATTTTGCATCAAAGTTTAAAGCTGTACGACAAAATGCACTATAAATTAAATAGAAAATAAATTTATAAGAACTTAATAAAGAGTTAGGTGAAAATAACATGAAAATAGCATTTAATGGTCTTATTATCGATGAAAAAAGAGCGGGGATTGGACAATATGGTCATAACTTGATAAATAGCCTGATTAAAAAGAAAGAAGGTATAGATTATACCTTCTTTTTACAAGAAGATATAAAATTTAGTTATGATAATATAATATATAGAAAAAATTATAATCGTAGCTATGAAAGAATATTTGAAGAACAAGTTAGTCTTCCAACTAAATATAATAAATATGATTTAGTGCATTTTATAGATTATAGTAGCCCTATATTACCAATCAAAGTTCCATTTATTACAACTATTCATGATTTATCGTTCTATAAATATCCACAGGCATTCACTAGAGGAAGTAGAAAAATAAAAGAATTACTTACACCTATAAGTGTTAAGAGATCAGAAATAATTGTAACTATTTCTGAAAGCACTAAAAAGGATATAATATCATATTTTCCTGATGTAGAAGATAAAATTAGAGTTGTTTATCCAGGAAAACCTTGTTTTACCAGGGTAGATAATAATTTTCAAATAGATAGTGTTAAAAAAATGTATGGTATAGAGGGAAAATATATACTAGCAGTTGGAACGCTGGAACCTAGAAAAAACATAAAGAGCTTAATAAGGGCTTTTAGCATTATAAATAAGGAATTTAAAGATATTAAATTAGTGTTAGTAGGTAAAAAAGGATGGCTTTATGATGAAGAATTTAGAGAAATAAAAGATATAGAAATGAATAATAATTTAATATATACTGATTATGTAAGACAAGAACATATGGCTGCTTTATATAGCGGAGCAGAAGTTTTTGTATATCCTAGTTTTTACGAAGGCTTTGGACTCCCACCTTTAGAAGCCATGAGTTGTGGAGTGCCTGTAGTAGTTTCTAATACTTCATCTCTCCCAGAGGTAGTGGCAGATGCTGGCGTTTATTGTGACCCTAATAACGTCAAGAATATTGCGGAATCTGTAATTAGTGTGTTGGGTAGTACGAGTTTAAAAAAGGAATTAGCTAAAAAAGGAATAATTCAAAGTAATAAATTTAGTTGGGATAAAACTGCAGAAAATATTATTAGTATATATAAAGAAATATTGAAATTATAAAAAGCCTAATGTGATTATATTTGATATATTGAAACTATCTATAATTGTATAATAGTTTTCAAATGGTGCTTGGTTTAAAAAAGGTTCTAAAATATATACTAGAGAACTTGGGGTGAAATAATAATGAGAGTAGCAATTGTACATGAATGGTTTAGCGGAATAGGTGGATCGGAAAAAGTTGTGAAGGCTTTTCATGAGCTTTTTCCTGATGCTCCTGTTTATGTTTTTGTTCATAATAAAAATAATATGCCTGAAGAATATAATAAAATGGATATAAGAACTTCATACCTTCAGAAAATACCATTTTCAAAAACGAAGTATCAAAAATTATTGCCACTTATGCCTCATGCAGTAGAACAGTATGATTTGTCGGATTATGATCTAGTTATAAGCTCATCTACTTGTTGTGCTAAAGGAGTTATAACTAAAGCTGATACTTTACATATATGTTATTGCCATACCCCTATGAGATATGGCTGGGATTTATATCACGAATACATAAAAGATAAGAGTACTATTATGAAATGGATTATTTCTTCTCAAATGAAGAATATAAGATTATGGGACAAGCTTTCATCAGATAGAGTAGACTGTTTTTTAGCTAATTCAAATAATGTAGCAAAAAGAATACAGAAAAACTATAGGAGAAATTCCAAGGTAATATATCCTCCGGTGGACACTGATTTTTATACCTTAAAAGGTGAGTGTGGTGATTATTATCTTATAGTATCAAGGCTTGTAGGATATAAAAGAGTTGATTTAGCCATTGAGGTATTTAATGAACTTAATCTTCCCCTAGTGATAATTGGTGGCGGTGAAGAGTATAAGAAGTATAAAACTATGGCTAACAGTAATATATCATTTTTAGGTAGGCTTTCTGATGAAGAGATACGTAATTATTATAGGGAATGTAAAGCGTTTGTTTTCCCAGGAGAAGAGGATTTTGGAATCACACCTGTAGAAGCGCAGGCCTGTGGACGCCCTGTTATAGCCTATGGTAAAGGTGGAACCTTAGAAACGGTCATAGAAGGACAGACAGGATTATTTTTTTATAATCAAGATAAGCAATCATTAAAAGAAGCTGTCATAAAAATGGAGAAAAGTTATAAAATCTTTGATAGTAAAGTTATAAGAAAAAATGCTTTAAGATTTAGTGTTAATAGATTTAAAAGTGAGATTATGGATTTTGTTACTGAAAAGGTTATGGAATTTCATAATAAGGTATAAATTAATATGTAATATTATTCGGAAAGAGAGAGAAATATGATAAAGGAAAATCAAAAATATTTAAATAGACTTTTAGTTTTTTTAGATATTTTATGTCTAATATTTTCATTAATATTTGCATGGTATATTAGATTTAAAAGTGGTATTGTTCATGTTTCTGGTGATGGAGATTATTTAAGATTTAAACAATACCTAAAGCCAGTAATATTTATGTTACCTTCATATCTAATATTGTATAATGCTTTTAAATTATACACTCCATATAGATTTAAAAGCATGTGGGAGGAAGCTATTAATATACTAAAGGCAAATATACTTGGAATTTTAATATTTGTTCTTTTATTATATGTATTTAGGTATATAGATTATTCAAGATATTTGCTTGCAATATTTATTTTTAATTGTTCTTTATTAATGATTATAGAAAGGGTACTTGTGCGAGTATCTCTTAGGATTATGAGAAAGAAAGGGTTTAATCTTAAGCATATTTTGATTATAGGATTCAATAATCTAACAATTGAATTCTTTGATAAGATAAATAAGAATAAACATTGGGGTTATAATATTTTAGGAATATTAGATAGCAATAAAAGTAGAAATTTGAGTGATTTAAGTAAAAGTATTGATAGTTGTGACAATAAGGTTGCTTTAGATGAAATAGCTGCTTCTCAAGAAAAAAAATTAATTTTAGGAGATATAGATGACCTAGAGTACCATCTCAATAAATATAATGTAGATGAAGTAGTTATTACTTTAAGTATAAAAGAATATGATAAACTTGCATTTATTATTAATACCTGTGAAAAAAGTGGTGTAAGAACCCAAATTATACCTGACTATTATAAGTATATTCCTGCAAGGCCATATGTAGAGGAATTAGACGGTTTACCTATAATTAATATAAGATATATACCTTTAGACAATTTAGTAAATAAGTCAATTAAAAGGTTAGTTGACATAGTATTTTCATTTGTAGCAATATTAGCACTCATCCCTATTATAGTCATAGTTGCAGCAATAATTAAGTTAACCTCACCTGGACCAATATTATTTAAGCAAGAAAGAGTAGGTCTAAATAAGAAATCATTTATGATGTATAAATTTAGATCAATGCATGTTCAAAAGAATGAAGAAGAAAAAGTACGGTGGACAACAGTTAATGATCCTAGAAAAACTAGATTTGGCTCCTTTATTAGAAAGACAAGTATAGATGAATTACCACAGCTTTTTAACGTACTTAAAGGAGAGATGAGTCTCATAGGTCCTAGACCAGAGAGACCATATTTTGTAGACAAGTTTAAAGAAGAAATTCCAAAGTACATGGTTAAGCATCAAGTACGTCCAGGTATTACAGGATGGGCACAAGTGAACGGATGGAGAGGGGATACCTCAATAGAAAAAAGAATTGAATGCGATATTTACTATATAGAAAACTGGAACTTATGGATGGATATTAAGATAATGTTTTTAACTGTATTTAAAGGTTTTGTGAACAAAAATGCTTATTAATGAGTATTAAAAAGGTTGATAGAAAAGTTCTATCAGCCTTTTTTTGTCTTTGGCGTAGGTAATCGGTAAGAAATAAAACATTCTAGTATTTTTCCCTATATATGACTACATAACCTATGTAATTTTATGAATTAAGGGATATTATTGGAATAAAATTGTACCAAATAAAGCTATGAAGAAGAAATTATGCAAAATTAAATGGATAAATAATGAATTTGTGGATTAAGGTTCAAGTAGTGGAATTAATTCATACGTTGTAGATACATTAGTTTAGTATTAAAATAATAACATCAGCTGACACAATATGACATCAGTTGATATAAGAGGGATAATGACATAACGTAAAACTACTTAAAACATATAGACCAAGCTATGCAGTATAGGGCTTGGATATATTTAAACTACTAGTATAAAACATAACTAGAATTTCTAGAATCGAGGAGGAAAATTTAACATGAGTAAAAAAGGTACAAGAGCACTTGCAAGTGCTACACTTATGTCTCTAGTTTTAACTTCAGCTTTAGCAGCTGGCCCAGTTAAAGCAGCAGCAGGAGAAGTTACAAGAACAAGTGGTGCAGATAGATATGCTACAGCAGCTCAAGTAGCAAAAGCAAATTGGGCTACAGGAGCTACAGACGTAGTATTAGTAACTGGAGAAGGTTATGCAGACGCAGTAAGTGCATCAGCATTAGCAAAACAATTAAATGCACCAATACTTTTAACTACAACTAATGAATTAAGTAATGATGCTAAATTAGCATTAGAGACATTAAAACCACAGAACGTATACATAGTAGGTGGAAATGCTGCAATAAGCCAATCAGTAAGAGATGGTTTAAAAGCTAACTACAACCTAGTAGAATTAGGTGGAAAAAACAGATATGAAACTAACGTAGCAGTTGCTAACAAATTAGTAGAGCTTGGTGTTAAAGCTGATAGCGTAATGTTAGTAGGCGGAGAAGGATTCTCAGATGCTCTATCTGTAGCACCAGTAGCAGCAGCTAAAGGACAAATATTACTATTAGGAAGCAACAATACAGAAACAATGGCACCTGTAATAAACTTTGTAAATGCTAACAGCTCAAAGGTTACAGTTGTTGGAACAACTAACATAATAAATGAAGATATGTATAAGGCACTTAATGCTGTTGATAGAGTAAACGGTGGAGCTAACAGATTTGAAACTAACATGAACGTATTAAACAAGTATGCTGCAGATTTAAAAGCAGACAAGCTATTTGTTGCAAACGCAAGTGGAAATGGATATGCAGATGCTCTAGTAGCTTCAGCTTTAGCTGGAAAGACAGCTTCTCCATTAGTATTAGTTGATTCTGAAGGAGCAGCAGCTACAACTACAGCTATAAACTACATTAAAGCAAAAGCAACAAAGACTACTGACTTAAATGTTGTTGGTGGAGAAGGTGTTGTTTCAAATACTACAGTTAATGCTATAAACAGTGCAGTTAACGGAGATGTAGTAGAAACTCCATCTGCTACAGTGGCTTCAGTAACAGCTACTAACCTAAACCAAATTAAAGTAGTATTTAACTCAGAGGTTGATGAGGATTCAGCTGAATTAGTTTCAAACTACAAGATAGATGGAACAGCATTAAATAGTGGTAATGCAAAAGCATCATTACAAGATGATAATAAAACATTAGTAATAAACTTATATAATGTAAAACAACAAAATAAATCATATGACTTTGAAGTTAAAGACGGTGTTTTAACAGCTGATAAAACTGAAACTGTAGCTAAATATGGTTCAACTGTAACATTCTCAGATATAACTGCACCAACAGTAACTTCTGTAAGTGTAAAAGGAAACAGCAAAATAACAGTAATGTTCTCAGAACCTGTTAAAGTAGATGTTGATGCTAGTGGTAATGCAACAAGTACATTTACTAGCAAGCTTAAAATAAACGGACAAAATATATCTGGATTTGGATTAAGCACAGCTGCTCCAAAAGATGTAGTAGCAGCAGTAACAGCTGGTACAACTACGTCAACAACTGTTTGGGCTGACGGAGTGGACTTATACTTCGCATCTAAGCTTCCAAGCGGTAATAATACTTTAAAAATATCTGACGGAGATGCAAATTCTGTATTAAGTGATGCTGCAGGCTTTGTATTTAAAGAAGCAACTCAGAACTTCAATGTTGATGCTGTTACTACAGCACCAGTAATAAAAGAAGTTAAAGCTGATGCAGATGGAACTCTTTGGGTAAGATTTGATAGAGCAATGGATCAAACTACTGCTACATCAGGAGCTAACTACGGATTAAATGGCGATAGCAATTCACTTAGCGCTGGTACTTTAAAAGAAGGTGATGCTACAGTTAAATTTACTGGTGTATCATTTGCTACTGGAGCTAATACGTTATATATAAAGAATAGTATTAAAGATGCTTATGGAAATAAAGTAGCTGACGACACAAGAATAAGCTTTACAAATACTAAAGATGAAACAAAACCAACAGTAACAAAAGTAACTATGATAGATAGTTCAACTATCAGAATGACATTCAGCAAAGATATTGACATGACTTATGCAAGCAAAACAACTAACTATACATTAAAAGATTCTACTGGATCAGATATCACAAGCAATATTGATTATGTTAAACCTTCTAATGGAGTTATGGCAAATGATAATGTTTGGGATATAAAGATGAAGGCTGGTGACTCTAATAAGCTAACTGGCAGTAAGTATACACTTACAATTAAGAATTTAGTAGATACAACAACAAACAAAAATGTTATGGATGAATATACAACTACTTTAACAGGTAATGACGATGTAGCTCCAAAATTAAGTTCTGTTGTTGCAAAAGCTGACGGTGCTAATCATAAAGTTGTTCTATTCTTCTCTGAAGCAATGGATACAGATACATTAAGTAACTTAGCTAACTACAAGTATCAAAATGCATCAAATGAAACTAATAGTATGCCATCTGCAACAAAGATTACAGTAAGCAATGATAACAAGAGTGTTACACTAGAATTCCCATCAAATTACTATGTTCAAGCTACTTCAGGTGTAGATAATGACAATATAGTAGATGAAATTCTTGTATCAGGCTTAAAAGATGAAGCAGGAAACTTAATAGATTCATTTGCTAACAGTGGAGCTATTACACCAGTAAGTGGTGCAAGTACTGTTGCATACAAGGCTAATACTTATAAAGTAGAAGATGATGGAAATGATTTATTAGTTAAATTCCAATTTGATAAATCAATAGACACAGATACATTAGACAGAAACCAATTTACAGTTGCAGGTGAAACTCCTGATAGCGTAAGTGTTAATGGTTCAGATATTGTACTAAGATTTAGCCAAGATGTTAAGGGTGTTACAACTGCAGCAGCTGTAACAGCATATGATAATAATCCAGTATACACAGATACAAACTTAGATAAAATTGAAG
The DNA here is from genome assembly GCF_001623875.1 of Clostridium magnum DSM 2767. Classification (GTDB taxonomy): domain Bacteria; phylum Bacillota; class Clostridia; order Clostridiales; family Clostridiaceae; genus Clostridium_AM; species Clostridium_AM magnum. The sequence continues at coordinate 313,371 of NZ_LWAE01000006.1, forward strand.
CTATAAAGGCACAAGGTTCAGCAGCACAACTTGTATTAGCTACTAATACGCTTAAAGACCTTGCTGGAGCAGCAATTGCGCCAACAACTTTAGCTTCAACAGTATATAATTATACAGCAGCACCAAAAACTACTTCAGATTTCTGGTATGCAACTGCTGGTAGCACAGAATCAACAGTAGTTATAACATTTGATAATGTTATTGATTCACATAGTGGAGTTAAAACTGATGACTATACATTCGTTATAGATGGAGAATCAGTAAAAGCTGATGCTGTTCAAATAGTTGATAATACTTTAGTGTTTAAATTCAACACTGCTGATAAGGCTACTAAGTTTGTTGCAACTAACAAAGTAGGAGTAGCTCTAAAGAATACTGCAATTAATGTAGAAACTCTTAAGGATGCTGATGGAAACTATGCTAAATATGTACCATCAACTGATGACACTACTAAGACAAGACAAGTTGTTATTCACTAATTTAAAATTATATAGTGTTATTGATTAAAATACACAAATTGTAAGATGAGAGGGTAGCCCTGGAGCTATCCTCTCATTTTTAGTTTAATAGAAACGATTTTAAATACCATAAATTAGCATAAAATAATACTGAAAAAGTATGGAAATACATATATCCTTGTGGTAAAATTATTTCATTATTGAAATATTCTACTTTGAAAGGAATAAAAATGAATAATGAAAAAGCGTATGAACTCATAAAAGAGTTGATGTTGGTTTTTAAATTATTAAACAGAAAAGTAAGCCATAAGATAGACTGTAAAAAGGTAAATATGACATCAATCATGATACTAAAACAGTTAAGTACTGGTGGCCAGAAAACCTTAACAGAAATTAGTGAAAGTCTTGGGCTTCCCAATAGTACAGCTTCAGTTTTGGTAGACAAGCTTGTTAAGCAGGGAATGTTAACTAGAGTTAGAGATGTAGATGACAGGAGAAAAGTGTTAATATGCATAACAGATAAGGCCATGGAGTTAGAAGAAAAGATTAGTGGCGAATTTACTGAATATCTTAAAGAATTAATAAATCCAGCTACAGATGAAGAAGTTGAAACTATTTTTAAAGGACTTGAGACTTTGACAAAGGTAATAGAGAATGGTGATCAAATGAAGTAAAATCTTAACCAGATAGGAGTATTTGGGTGAGTAACTACTGAATAAACAGGAGAAGTATATAAAAATGTTACAAAAATGTAAAAGTTCTATGTGATTCTATGATGTATAATTAAGAATATAACCTTCTGATATTTTCTAAATGTGGAATAAGTTATGAGTAAATTAAAGAAGGAGATAAATATATAATAAATACTTCTGAAAATAAAACAACAAATCTAACTTAATTACTAAGTAGTAAGATATGAATAGTAATAGTAAACGAGGAGGGAAAGTATGAAAAAAATTAAAATGCTGGTTTCAGCAGGATTAATAATTGCAGCTTGTTTAAGCAGCAATACAGTTTTTGCAGCATCAAATACCTTGGATATAGATTCTGTCCTAGATACTGCTGTGCAAAGTTCAGTAACAATAAAAAGCATTGATATCAGTATTCAGAAGAGTGAAAACTCATATAAAAAAGCAGTAAAAGATGCATCAGATTATGATGAACAACTAGATAATTTAAAAGGCAGTGATGATGCCTCAAAGCTGCAACTTATGCAGTCTAGGGATGATGCCCCAGCAATACAGAAAAATGCCTTATACCAATATACTAATAAAAAAGAAGTCGCTAAGAATGGAGTAAACTTAAGTGTGTATCAGCAATACATTACTTTATTAAATTATAAGGATACTGTAGATACAGAGCAAAAAAGATTGAATAATGCAGAAGCAGATTATAAAAAAGCACAACTGCAACTGGATATGGGAATGGCGTCAAAAGGAGATGTGTTAACAAAGCAATCAGCCTATCTTGCTCAAAAGGCTAAATTTAATTCTGTAAAAAGACAATATGATTTGCAAACAATGCAATTGAATAAAACAGTAGGAGTACCTATTGAAACTAAATATGATACTCTTTTAAAAGATAAAATTACAGACAAGCCCTACATAAGAAGTTACAATGATTATTTAAATGATGCCTTAAAAAATAGAGCTGAGATTTTAAATGATCAAGATACAATAAAGTTGAAACAGTTTGAATTCCTTACTATAAAAGGAGTTTATCATTATAATACTCAAGATGAATATAAAGATGGACAATTTTATATTAATGAAGCACAGAATACTTTAGAGAATGATAAAATAGAAATTTCAATAGAGATTGATAGTCTGTATAATGATTTACAAAATAAATCTAAACAGCTAAAGTCTAAAAAGGAAAACGTTGAATTTACACAAAAGGATTATAATCAAGCATTGCAGAAGTATAATTTAGGAATCATAAGTAAAATGGATTTAGATTCCAAAGCAGTAACACTCCAGGATGCACAAAATAGCTTAAAAACACTAGAAAGAGATATATGGTTATCACAGACTAAACTCAATTATGCTTGTGGTATCGGTGCAGATACTTCAAAGCTTTAATGATCCAAGGCAAAATTAAGGAGGAAAATTTAATGAATAAAAAGGTTAGTTTATTAATTGCACTAGTAATGTCTGTAGGAATAAGCAGTACTACTTTTGCAGCAGATACAACAACTACTTCAAATGGAACTAATATAAATATAACACAAAGTGCTACTGGCACAATAAGCCTTACTTTAGTGGATGCACTAAATAGTATAGAAAAGAATAATACAACAATAAAATTATTAGATCAAAAAATAAAACTTACTAATAGACAATATGATGATGCTCATCAAAAGGCATTACAAATTAGTACTAGCGGTAAGAGTGCTGTTAACTATTCTGGAGATAGCTATGCTGGTGTAAAAATTCAAGAAACAGTAACACCGCTGCAGGCTAGTCAAAATATAGAATATGCAAAACATGATAAGGAAAGCAAATTAAAAGACTTAAAAGTAAGTCTAGAAAAGTACTATATGGATGCTTTAAATTGTGAGGATCAAATAAGAAATATAAATAGTACTATTGAAAATATAGACAAGCAAATAGAACAGACAAAAGCAAAAATAGCTCAAGGAACAGTAACTTCTGATGCAGTGGATTCACTAAATTTACAAAAAAGTCAGAAATTAGCTACGCTAAATACTCCGAAGGCACAGATTGAGCAGGATATTTTAAATATAAAGCAGATACTAAACATAGATTTGAATAGTGATGTAGTATTAGCTCCTGTAACAAAAGAGTTTGTAAAATATGATGATAGTAAAATAGAAGAGATAATAAATACTGCTGCAGAGAACATCTATAGTATTCATAAAGCGAATAACAATATTCAGTTGTTAAAAATGCAAGCTGATATTTATGCAAGATACTATTATGTAGATAACACTAATGTTCTAAATTCTCAATTAAACTTACAGGATGCACAAAACACTTTACAAGATACTATAATCCAAAATAAAATAACTTTGTGGCAAGCTTACTATACTGCAAAAAATTACGAAGATAATATAGCAACAGCACAGGTAAGTGTACAAAATGCTCAAACTAAATACGATAATACTCTTGCTAAATTTAATTTGGGACAGGTAGATAAGCTTCAAGTAGACTCTGCTAAGTTAGCACTAGATAGTGAAAAAAATTACTCTTCAAAAGGCAGTAAATGATTATATGGTAAATGTACAGGCATTTATCAATCAGTTAACACAATAAATATTACAGCTAATAGATGATTTTAATCATTTATTAGCTGTTTTTTTATTGTAGAAGGTATCTATAAGAAATCAGCTAAATAGCATAGTAAAATTTCTGCAGTCTAGCAAATGCCAAATTAGAAGGGAAAACTTCGCATAATTATTGGAAAAAATTTATTATTGTAGTATAATATAATTACTTTAGCTAAAATAAAGGAGTTTTTTACTCTTGTAGAACAAATTCAAGGGCGTGGACATTCTTTGCGCAGATGAATTATTAATTAAACTTTATATTTTATAAGATAAATGGGGGGATGAATAATGCAAAAGAAGATAAAAAGAGCTTTATCAGCAAGTACTATTGCATCTTTACTGGTAACAAGTTCAGTAGTATCTGTAAATGTAAAAGCAGCAACGACCACGTCAGAAACCCAAGATTATGGGGTTCAGACAGATATGAAACAGCAACAAAGGTAGCACAAACTGGATGGACAAGTACTTCGGATTATGCTGTAATAGCAAGCGGAGAAGGATATGCAGATGCACTTTGCGCAGCACCACTGGCAAAGGCAAATAATGCTCCTATCCTTTTAACTCAAAATGGTGATTTGAATGCAAATGCTTTAAGCGAGTTAAAAAGATTAAATGTAAAACATGCATTTATTGTAGGTGGAACAGGAGTAGTATCTCAGAATGTAGAGGACAAAATTAAGGCTCAAGTTGGTGATGTTCAAAGATTAGCAGGACAGAACAGATATGAGACTTCAGTTAAAGTAGCTGAAAAGCTAGGAACTAATCAAAAATAGTACTAGCTTCAGGAGAAGGCTATGCAGATGCTCTATCAGCAGCACCAGTGGCAGCTATAGAGGGAATGCCAATACTTTTAACACAAAGCAATACACTATCAACTGCAACAGCTGAGTACATAAAAGCTAATACAGGTATAACAAAAACCTACGTAATTGGTGGATATGCTTCAGTTAGTGATGTAGCTATGAACTCAACTCCAGGTGCTGAAAAATATATGGTTCAGACAGATATGCAACTAATGCAGCAGTAATTATAAATTTGCATCAGATTTTAACTTTAACAAGGCATATTTTGCTCTAGGAAATGGACCAACTGGTAATGAATTTGCAGATGCTTTAACAGGTTCTGCATTAGCAGCTAAAGACAAAGCACCTCTAATAATAGTAGGAAAAGAATTAAGTGATAGCACTAAAGAACTTATTAAGACAATTAACTAAGAATACTACGATACAGTGCTAGGTGGAACGGCTAATATAGCAGATTCCATGGTAAGCGATGTTATTACATTATCAGCCACAGGCACAATAACTCCAGGTGGAAGTTCAGGTGGCGGAAGCTCAAGTAGTAATAGCGCAACTTATTTAAATACTACAAATACTTCATTAGGAACTATAAGTGGTCCTGCATATATTACAATTGCAGGTGTAGCACTTTCAAACGGAACTATAAATGGAGACCTTTATGTTAAGGCTGATAGTACAACGCTTTCCGCTATAACAGTAACTGGAACTTTATTTGGATCCAGGTGATGGTAAAAGTGTAACCCTTGACTCAGTGACTGCTGCAAATGTAGTAGTTCAGTCAGGTGGAAGTAACAGTATACATTTTAAAGGCAATACAAAAGTTGATAAATTAGTAATAGCAGCTGTAAACAATAATGGTAATAAAGTAAGAATAGTAATAGAAGGAAATATATAGATATAAAAGTGACTGAAGTAAATTCACAGGCAAAACTTGAGGCGATTGAAGGATCCTTTGGTGATGTTGAACTGCAGCCAAGCACTGCAAATAAGGCTGTAGAAATTATAGGAGCCTTTGACAAACCTGTTATAATCAAAGGAAATGTAGATGTACAAACTTCTTCAGATACTAATATAGCAGCACTTGTAGTTGCTGCAGATGCAAATGCAGATGAAATAAAGGTTGAAGGTAGTGGAAATGTTACTAATATTCAAATTAGAAATGCAAAGGTAACAGTAACTATAACTAATGACATAATCGTTGTAACCGTAGTATCTGTACCTGATGCTAGAGTAACTGCCCCTGTGCCAGTAGTTATAAAACCTATAGATCAAATGACTGATCTTGATTCCCTATCATATAATGATATTACAACATTTGTATCAGGAATATATACTAACAACATTGC
>NZ_LWAE01000007.1 GCF_001623875.1 Clostridium magnum DSM 2767
CAACTGCAGCAGCTGTAACAGCATATGATAATAATCCAGTATACACAGATACAAACTTAGATAAAATTGAAGCTATAAAGGCACAAGGTTCAGCAGCACAACTTGTATTAGCTACTAATACGCTTAAAAAGACCTTGCTGGAGCAGCAATTGCGCCAACAACTTTAGCTTCAACAGTATATAATTATACAGCAGCACCAAAAACTACTTCAGATTTCTGGTATGCAACTGCTGGTAGCACAGAATCAACAGTAGTTATAACATTTGATAATGTTATTGATTCACATAGTGGAGTTAAAACTGATGACTATACATTCGTTATAGATGGAGAATCAGTAAAAGCTGATGCTGTTCAAATAGTTGATAATACTTTAGTGTTTAAATTCAACACTGCTGATAAGGCTACTAAGTTTGTTGCAACTAACAAAGTAGGAGTAGCTCTAAAGAATACTGCAATTAATGTAGAAACTCTTAAGGATGCTGATGGAAAACTAATATGTACCATCAACTGATGACACTACTAAGACAAGTTGTTATTCACTAATTTAAAATTATATAGTGTTATTGATTAAAATACACAAATTGTAAGATGAGAGGGTAGCCCTGGAGCTATCCTCTCATTTTTAGTTTTAATAGAGAAATAAATTAGCATAACTGAAAAAGTATGGAAATACATATATCCTTGTGGTAAAATTATACTTAATAATTGATGTTAAATTATTAAACAGAAAAGTAATAATCACATCACTGGCCCATTAACAGAAAGTGAAAGTCTTCTTCCAATAGTACAGCTTCAGTTTTGGTAGACAAGCTTGCAGGGAATGTTAACTAGAGTTAGAGATGTAGATGACAGGAGAAAAGTGTTAATATGCATAACAGATAAGGCCATGGAGTTAGAAGAAAAGATTAGTGGCGAATTTACTGAATATCTTAAAGAATTAATAAATCCAGCTACAGATGAAGAAGTTGAAACTATTTTTAAAGGACTTGAGACTTTGACAAAGGTAATAGAGAATGGTGATCAAATGAAGTAAAATCTTAACCAGATAGGAGTATTTGGGTGAGTAACTACTGAATAAACAGGAGAAGTATATAAAAATGTTACAAAAATGTAAAAGTTCTATGTGATTCTATGATGTATAATTAAGAATATAACCTTCTGATATTTTCTAAATGTGGAATAAGTTATGAGTAAATTAAAGAAGGAGATAAATATATAATAAATACTTCTGAAAATAAAACAACAAATCTAACTTAATTACTAAGTAGTAAGATATGAATAGTAATAGTAAACGAGGAGGGAAAGTATGAAAAAAATTAAAATGCTGGTTTCAGCAGGATTAATAATTGCAGCTTGTTTAAGCAGCAATACAGTTTTTGCAGCATCAAATACCTTGGATATAGATTCTGTCCTAGATACTGCTGTGCAAAGTTCAGTAACAATAAAAAGCATTGATATCAGTATTCAGAAGAGTGAAAACTCATATAAAAAAGCAGTAAAAGATGCATCAGATTATGATGAACAACTAGATAATTTAAAAGGCAGTGATGATGCCTCAAAGCTGCAACTTATGCAGTCTAGGGATGATGCCCCAGCAATACAGAAAAATGCCTTATACCAATATACTAATAAAAAAGAAGTCGCTAAGAATGGAGTAAACTTAAGTGTGTATCAGCAATACATTACTTTATTAAATTATAAGGATACTGTAGATACAGAGCAAAAAAGATTGAATAATGCAGAAGCAGATTATAAAAAAGCACAACTGCAACTGGATATGGGAATGGCGTCAAAAGGAGATGTGTTAACAAAGCAATCAGCCTATCTTGCTCAAAAGGCTAAATTTAATTCTGTAAAAAGACCAATATGATTTGCAAACAATGCAATTGAATAAAACAGTAGGAGTACCTATTGAAACTAAATATGATACTCTTTTAAAAGATAAAATTACAGACAAGCCCTACATAAGAAGTTACAATGATTATTTAAATGATGCCTTAAAAAATAGAGCTGAGATTTTAAATGATCAAGATACAATAAAGTTGAAACAGTTTGAATTCCTTACTATAAAAGGAGTTTATCATTATAATACTCAAGATGAATATAAAGATGGACAATTTTATATTAATGAAGCACAGAATACTTTAGAGAATGATAAAATAGAAATTTCAATAGAGATTGATAGTCTGTATAATGATTTACAAAATAAATCTAAACAGCTAAAGTCTAAAAAGGAAAACGTTGAATTTACACAAAAGGATTATAATCAAGCATTGCAGAAGTATAATTTAGGAATCATAAGTAAAATGGATTTAGATTCCAAAGCAGTAACACTCCAGGATGCACAAAATAGCTTAAAAACACTAGAAAGAGATATATGGTTATCACAGACTAAACTCAATTATGCTTGTGGTATCGGTGCAGATACTTCAAAGCTTTAATGATCCAAGGCAAAATTAAGGAGGAAAATTTAATGAATAAAAAGGTTAGTTTATTAATTGCACTAGTAATGTCTGTAGGAATAAGCAGTACTACTTTTGCAGCAGATACAACAACTACTTCAAATGGAACTAATATAAATATAACACAAAGTGCTACTGGCACAATAAGCCTTACTTTAGTGGATGCACTAAATAGTATAGAAAAGAATAATACAACAATAAAATTATTAGATCAAAAAATAAAACTTACTAATAGACAATATGATGATGCTCATCAAAAGGCATTACAAATTAGTACTAGCGGTAAGAGTGCTGTTAACTATTCTGGAGATAGCTATGCTGGTGTAAAAATTCAAGAAACAGTAACACCGCTGCAGGCTAGTCAAAATATAGAATATGCAAAACATGATAAGGAAAGCAAATTAAAAGACTTAAAAGTAAGTCTAGAAAAGTACTATATGGATGCTTTAAATTGTGAGGATCAAATAAGAAATATAAATAGTACTATTGAAAATATAGACAAGCAAATAGAACAGACAAAAGCAAAAATAGCTCAAGGAACAGTAACTTCTGATGCAGTGGATTCACTAAATTTACAAAAAAGTCAGAAATTAGCTACGCTAAATACTCCGAAGGCACAGATTGAGCAGGATATTTTAAATATAAAGCAGATACTAAACATAGATTTGAATAGTGATGTAGTATTAGCTCCTGTAACAAAAGAGTTTGTAAAATATGATGATAGTAAAATAGAAGAGATAATAAATACTGCTGCAGAGAACATCTATAGTATTCATAAAGCGAATAACAATATTCAGTTGTTAAAAATGCAAGCTGATATTTATGCAAGATACTATTATGTAGATAACACTAATGTTCTAAATTCTCAATTAAACTTACAGGATGCACAAAACACTTTACAAGATACTATAATCCAAAATAAAATAACTTTGTGGCAAGCTTACTATACTGCAAAAAATTACGAAGATAATATAGCAACAGCACAGGTAAGTGTACAAAATGCTCAAACTAAATACGATAATACTCTTGCTAAATTTAATTTGGGACAGGTAGATAAGCTTCAAGTAGACTCTGCTAAGTTAGCACTAGATAGTGAAAAAATTACTCTTCAAAAGGCAGTAAATGATTATATGGTAAATGTACAGGCATTTATCAATCAGTTAACACAATAAATATTACAGCTAATAGATGATTTTAATCATTTATTAGCTGTTTTTTTATTGTAGAAGGTATCTATAAGAAATCAGCTAAATAGCATAGTAAAATTTCTGCAGTCTAGCAAATGCCAAATTAGAAGGGAAAACTTCGCATAATTATTGGAAAAAATTTATTATTGTAGTATAATATAATTACTTTAGCTAAAATAAAGGAGTTTTTTACTCTTGTAGAACAAATTCAAGGGCGTGGACATTCTTTGCGCAGATGAATTATTAATTAAACTTTATATTTTATAAGATAAATGGGGGGATGAATAATGCAAAAGAAGATAAAAAGAGCTTTATCAGCAAGTACTATTGCATCTTTACTGGTAACAAGTTCAGTAGTATCTGTAAATGTAAAAGCAGCAACGACCACACCGTCAGAAAACCCAAGATTATGGGGTTCAGACAGATATGAAACAGCAACAAAGGTAGCACAAACTGGATGGACAAGTACTTCGGATTATGCTGTAATAGCAAGCGGAGAAGGATATGCAGATGCACTTTGCGCAGCACCACTGGCAAAGGCAAATAATGCTCCTATCCTTTTAACTCAAAATGGTGATTTGAATGCAAATGCTTTAAGCGAGTTAAAAAGATTAAATGTAAAACATGCATTTATTGTAGGTGGAACAGGAGTAGTATCTCAGAATGTAGAGGACAAAATTAAGGCTCAAGTTGGTGATGTTCAAAGATTAGCAGGACAGAACAGATATGAGACTTCAGTTAAAGTAGCTGAAAAGCTAGGAACTAATTCAAAAATAGTACTAGCTTCAGGAGAAGGCTATGCAGATGCTCTATCAGCAGCACCAGTGGCAGCTATAGAGGGAATGCCAATACTTTTAACACAAAGCAATACACTATCAACTGCAACAGCTGAGTACATAAAAGCTAATACAGGTATAACAAAAACCTACGTAATTGGTGGATATGCTTCAGTTAGTGATGTAGCTATGAACTCAACTCCAGGTGCTGAAAGAATATATGGTTCAGACAGATATGCAACTAATGCAGCAGTAATTAATAAATTTGCATCAGATTTTAACTTTAACAAGGCATATTTTGCTCTAGGAAATGGACCAACTGGTAATGAATTTGCAGATGCTTTAACAGGTTCTGCATTAGCAGCTAAAGACAAAGCACCTCTAATAATAGTAGGAAAAGAATTAAGTGATAGCACTAAAGAACTTATTAAGACAAGATTAACTAAGAATACTACGATAACAGTGCTAGGTGGAACGGCTAATATAGCAGATTCCATGGTAAGCGATGTTATTACATTATCAGCCACAGGCACAATAACTCCAGGTGGAAGTTCAGGTGGCGGAAGCTCAAGTAGTAATAGCGCAACTTATTTAAATACTACAAATACTTCATTAGGAACTATAAGTGGTCCTGCATATATTACAATTGCAGGTGTAGCACTTTCAAACGGAACTATAAATGGAGACCTTTATGTTAAGGCTGATAGTACAACGCTTTCCGCTATAACAGTAACTGGAACACTTTATTTGGATCCAGGTGATGGTAAAAGTGTAACCCTTGACTCAGTGACTGCTGCAAATGTAGTAGTTCAGTCAGGTGGAAGTAACAGTATACATTTTAAAGGCAATACAAAAGTTGATAAATTAGTAATAGCAGCTGTAAACAATAATGGTAATAAAGTAAGAATAGTAATAGAAGGAAATATAGATATAAAAGTGACTGAAGTAAATTCACAGGCAAAACTTGAGGCGATTGAAGGATCCTTTGGTGATGTTGAACTGCAGCCAAGCACTGCAAATAAGGCTGTAGAACTTATAGGAGCCTTTGACAAACCTGTTATAATCAAAGGAAATGTAGATGTACAAACTTCTTCAGATACTAATATAGCAGCACTTGTAGTTGCTGCAGATGCAAATGCAGATGAAATAAAGGTTGAAGGTAGTGGAAATGTTACTAATATTCAAATTAGAAATGCAAAGGTAACAGTAACTATAACTAATGACATAATCGTTGTAACCGTAGTATCTGTACCTGATGCTAGAGTAACTGCCCCTGTGCCAGTAGTTATAAAACCTATAGATCAAATGACTGATCTTGATTCCCTATCATATAATGATATTACAACATTTGTATCAGGAATATATACTAACAACATTGCTACTTATATAGCAAAGCATCCAAGCTTAAATAACTACTTTACAGTAAATACAGAAAGTGGTATCAATGTTCAATTAAATAAAGACAGCTTAAATTCATTAAGTACTGCATTTGATACTGCTCAGAGTAAGGACTATGCTACAATAAAAGCAAAATTAACTAAAGTACAGGAGCAAATTGATTTACATTCTTCATATATTAAAGTTGATGGAGTACCAGTTAAAGAATTCTTAGGAAGATTAAATTACTCACCATATATCACTACTAATGGAGATATAAATGTGTATGAGGTTGCAACAAGAATATTAGACAAAACATTAACTTACGAAATATTCAAAAATAACTTAAAAACTAGAATAGAAGCAATGTATAATACTAGCAGTGCTGCTCCAAAATTAAGTATTAGTTATGCAGGTTTCTCTAAAGAGATAACTAAAATAAGCAAAGATGGTAAAGTTATATACAATACTTCACTTTCAAGAGAAGCTAACATAACAAATCTATTAAACCTTGGAGACTCAACTCCAGGAACATATACAGTATACTGTGGAATGGACTTCTTTACAGTAAAAGTTTTAGCTAAATAGGTTATTGAGTAAAAATAAAAAACTCAGGTATTGTACCTGAGTTTTTTAATGAACTGATGAAACCTCAGCTGATTGAAGTTTAGGGTTATTGATGTTAAAATAACAAATACAATGATGTAATTAAGTACTTTCATATTATAAAAATAAAAAGGAGAATAACACATGGTAGTGAGAAATAAAAAACTTATGAGTGCTATTTTAGGAGTTTTAGTAGCAGCTTCTATAAATGCTTTAGGATCTTCTTATGTATCTGCAGCTTCTTCTAGACTTGGAGGACAAGATAGGTATCAAACAGCAGTAGCAATATCAAAAGAAGGTTGGGCAACATCCGATTATGTTGTACTTGCCAGCGGTGAGGGTTATGCAGATGCATTATGTGCAGCGCCTCTTGCTAAAAAATATAATGCACCAATACTTTTAACTGGTAGTCAAGAATTAAATAGTACTACAAAGGAAGAGATAAAAAGATTAGGAGCAAAGCACGTATTCGTTATAGGAAAATATGCTTCCGTTTCTCAGCAAGCAGAAAGTGATTTATCAGCAGTTGTAAGTGATATCAAGCGTCTTGGAGGAAATGATAGATATGAAACCTCTGTTATAGTGGCGAAGGAAATTGGTCCAATTAATGCAGTGGCTGTAACTTCTGGTTATGGTTTTGCAGATGCTCTTTCAGTAGCTCCAATAGCAGCTCAGAAAAATATGCCTATACTTTTAACAGGTAAGGACGGATTACCGGAAGTAGTTCAAAACTATATTAATGATAACAAAGCCTCTATAAGTAACTCATATATAATAGGTGGTTCAGGAGTTATAAGTGATAGTACAGCGCAGCAGGTTTCAAGTTCAGCGGTAAGAATTAGCGGCCAAAATAGATTTGAAACAAATCTTAAGGTAATGGAGTACTTCGCAAAGGATTTAAAATTCGACAATTTATATGTAGTACAAGCAGATGGTCCTACAGGAAACGAGTTTGCAGATGCACTTTCAGGAACTGCTTTAGCAGTACAAACCTCATCTCCTGTAATTTTAACTTATAAAACTATTCCAACAGCTACAGACAGCTTTATAAAGAGTAGTATAAGTGGAAATACAAAGGTTGTGGCCCTAGGTGGTACTGCTGCAGTTCCAGAAGCTATTGTAAGTACCCTTGAAAACTATGTTACAACAAGCAGTGGAGAGCAGACAACTACTCCTCAAACTCCAGCAGCTGGTGGCGGCGGGGCAGCAGGAGGCGGAGGTAGTACTTCAGTAACAACTGATGCAGATGGTGATGTGGAAATTATATTCTCAAATGGATCCAAATCTGAATTTAATATTAATAATGAAAGTTCTATTGATATAAGTGATAACTTTAATAATAATAGACTTACTAAAATAAGAGTCTATTCAGCATCAGCAAGAACTTTAAAGTTATCAATGAATGGTTTGCCGGTTTCAAAAAGCGTAAGTGCTGGATGGACAGAATTGAATGTTCCTGCTGATTTTGGATTGACAGATACAGGAAGTACAGGAATAGCACAAGGTGCTCTCGACCTTATATGCACAGGTGGAAAGTTCAATCTTTCAATAAGTAGCGATGGCAGTAGCAAAACTATAGAAGTAATCTATAAATAATCAAGTGTCATTATAGAGCTAATAGATTGATAGTTTGTCCGATGACTACCCGCTCTAATACTCCCATGCTTTATATGAAAACCCTCTTCCTATGTCAGAGGAGTAAGCAATTCACACCAAATCATAGATTTGGGCTCTCTGATTAAATGGGAGTAAAGAGCGGATACGTCCCTGGATTCGTTCAACTAAGAATCAGGTGGAGTTTGAAACTCGACCTGATTCAAGTTTTCACTTCATTAGCTCTTTTCCAGTTATATGTGGAAGTTAAAGTTAGTAAGGCTAAAAATATTATAAGTTTACGTATAAAAGAGATAATGATAAAATAAATACGAATATATAAAATATAATTTCTGAGGAGATATACAATGACTAAATTAAAGAATAAGAAAAAAATTAGTATATTTTTGTCTGTTGCCTTAATTTTAATTGTATTACTAGGTGTATTTTTCACATCATTATTCTCCAATTCTTCCTATGTCCAATCAGATATAAAGATATCCTCTGAATTAATAGATAAAATTAGAGAAGCCCAAAAACAAGGTGCTACCCTACAGCTTAATAATGAAGAGTTAAATCAGGTTAAAAATATGTATTTTAAAGGACAAATGACTTCGGGAAGTATTACAGTTAAAGGAATATATCCTCATATATTAAATAATGGCCTAAAACTTTATATTCCTATATCCTACAAAGGATATAATTTGTTAGTATCCTCAGAAGGTAACTTAACTTTAGATAATAACAATATTCAGTATAAATCATCATATTTTAAAGTTGGAACTATAAGAATACCTAATAGCTTAGTACTAAATAAGCTAAAAAACTATTTGAAAAAGGGAGTATCCATAAATAGTGAAAATATAGTATTAGATAAGTCTATGATATCCTTACAGATCAAATCTCTCCAAATTAAAGATGAGAAGCTTTTACTGGGCGTAGAAAAAAGTTCTACTACAATAGAGGAACAGTTAAAAGCCTTAGAAAATAAAACTAAAAGTTCATTACAAGGTGGTTCAAAAAGCTTATCAACTACAGATACTGAAGAAAATTCAATCATAGAAAAAAGTGATGAACCTTCTAAAAAAGAATCAGCAGATAATAGTTCCTCACAACCTGCAAAAAATACCGAGGAAATGAATCAGGCATTTGACAGAATAAGCAGTGGTTTAAATGCAGCTATGTCTTCTGTGAGCACCAGTGGACAAAAGGCTGTCATATCAGAAATGATCTCTGTAATAAACAGTATGAAAGGCAATCCATCAATGGATACTTACTCAGCAGCTAGTGGTGCCAGAGACATATACAAAAACTTGTCCCCTAGTGAAAAAGCAGAATTAAAATCCGCTGTATTTTCTAATATAAATGGAAATGATATCAACATAGTAAGTCAAATGTTAGGGAAATAAGTTTAATATAACTAAGGAGGAATAGCGATTTATGGATGAAGAAATAACACTGGATTTAAGGGATTTCTTTAATATACTAAGAAAAAGATTAAAATTGATAGTTGGTATTACTGTTTTATGTACACTAGTTTCAGTAATACTTAGTTTTTTTGTGATCAAACCAACCTACCAGGCAAAAACTAGTATTGTTATAGGTAAAACAGATAGCGAATCAACTGTTGATAAAAGTCAATATAATTATAATGATGTTATGATGTTTCAAAAGCTTGTAAAGACCTATGCAGAAATTGGAAAATCCAGAGCGGTTGCAGAAAATGCTTCTGCTAGAGTAAAGGGTGTAACAGCAGATCAGATTCAAAAAATGGTCACAGTAACACCCCAGGCAGATACTCAAATTATTGAATTTAACATTGAAAATAACGATCCAAAACAAGCCTATCTTATAATCAATGCAGTTAGTGAAGCTTTTATTCAAGAAGCTAAAAGGATATATCCATCAGGAAATATTCAAGTTATGGATAATGCAAAGACCCCTGAAAAGCCTATAAAACCAAAGAAGGCTTTAAATGTAGCTATAGCATTTTTTATAGGATTAATGGCTTCTGTTGGACTTGCTTTTGTACTGGAGTATATGGATAGTACCATAAAAACAGAAGATGATATAAGTAGATATTTAGATTTACCTGTCATAGGCATAATACCTAAAAATATGGAATAGTAAAAAGGTGATATAATTATGATAGATATACACAGTCACATACTTCCAAGAATAGATGACGGAGCAAAAGACATAGATACCACACTTAATATGCTTCAAATTGCAATAGATAATGGAACGGCTAAAATAGTAGCCACTCCCCATTATAGAACTGGCTATTTTGAGAATACTTATGAAGACGTAAAGAAAGCTGTGGACGAAGTTAATAGTGTAATCATAGATAAAGCTATGGATATACAGGTGGTGATAGGTCAGGAAATATTTTTAGACAACCATACTATGGGAAATTATAAAAAAGAGGTAGTAGGATGTATAGGGAATACAGAATATATGCTTATAGAACTTTCTATGGATGTACTGCCTAAAAATGCAATAGATATAATATATGAGCTTAAGTTAAAGGGAATAAGGCCTATAATTGCTCATCCAGAAAGATATAATTATATAATAGAAAAACCTTCTATAATAAATGATTTCATAGAAGAAGGGTGTCTTTTTCAAATAAATGGAGGGAGTATTACTGGATTATTTGGAAAGAAGGTACAGAAAACCTCCGAAGTTTTAATTCAACATGGCGTGTGTGATTTTATAGCCTCTGATGCACATTCAACAGGAAGGCGTTGTCCAGGCATCAACGAAGCTTTTAAAGTATTAGAAAGCTTAAATAGAGACCTAGCTAAGAGTGTTGTAAATAATGGACAAGTTCTCTTAAATAATGAAAAAATACATTTAAATGCTCAAAAAATAAAAGAGAAAAAAAGTTTATTTAGTTTTTTCAAAAGATAAAATTAGAAATATAATTAATTTACGAGTTTATATTAGTTTTGCAGTAATATAATTTTGTATATTATGGATAAATGGAGTGGAAAATATGGAGAAACCAGATATTATATCAGTTAAAAGTCCTAAATCTCCTATAGCAGAAGCTTATAGGACTTTAAGAACTAACATTCAATTTTCATCCTTTGATAATAAAATTCAAACTATAGTCGTAACCAGTTCAGGACCAGGAGAAGGAAAATCTACTACAGCATCAAATCTTGCTGTGGTTATGGCGGAGAGTGGAAGTAAGACAATATTAATAGATTGTGACCAAAGAAAGCCTAGATTACATAAGGTATTTTTAACCACCAATGAAAGGGGTATATCAGACTTACTTGTAGGAAAGGTAAAGTTTGAAGAAGCTGTTCAAGAAACAAAAGTTCCAAACTTAAGTATTTTGACATCAGGCACAAGACCTCCCAATCCATCAGAACTTCTAGGTTCAAGTAAGATGAGGGCCTTTATAGATGCTTTGAAGGAAAGATATGAATACATAATAATAGATACGCCTCCAATAATAGCGGTAACAGATGCACAGCTTCTAGCAAGTCACGCAGATGGCTCTCTTTTAGTAATAGCCTCTTCACAAGCAGAAAGAGAAGCAGCAGTAAAGGCTAAGGAGCTTTTACAAAAGGTTAATGCTAAGATACTAGGAGTAGTACTAAATAAGTTAGAAGTACAGGAAAAGGGTTATTACGGATATTATTATCATTATTATTATGGTAATGATGGTGGAAAGAAAAAGAAGAAAAAAGGAAAATAGAATTTTAGTATTTATGGAAGAAGTCTTGATTAAAAAAAGGACTTCTTTATTTTGCGTTAAAGAAAAAATAAATTTAATTCAAATATAAGTGAAAATAAAATTCGTATTAAAGATATATTATATCATAATTTTACTTGGATTTTATTAACAATTGATTAAAAATAGGTTGTTAAAGCTATTATGCGGTATTATAATGTAATTAATATTATTGCAGGAAAGGTTGGATGGATATGGAAGAGGTTAAGGAAAACACTACCGCCATTCAGTGTATGGATACCTATAACAAGAGCATAGGATATTATTTTTTTAAAAGAGTTCTAGATATTTTTGGATCCCTGTGTGGAACTATACTTTTAAGTCCGGTTATGATAATAGTAGCTATTGCTATTAAAATAAATTCTAGGGGACCGGTGTTTTTTGCTCAAGAAAGAGTAGGTAAGGATGGCAAGAAATTTAGAATGTATAAGTTTAGATCTATGGTAATAAATGCAGAAGAAATTTTGGACAAACTAAAAGATAAAAATGAAATGACAGGACCTATGTTTAAGATAAAGGGGGACCCAAGGGTTACTAATGTTGGAAGGTTCATTAGAAGGACAAGCATTGATGAATTACCTCAATTGCTTAATGTACTTAAGGGGGAGATGTCTTTGGTAGGACCTAGACCTAATTTGCCAAGGGAAGTTGATAAGTTTAGTGAATATCATAAGCTGAAGCTTTTGGCTAAGCCAGGACTTACTTGTTATTGGCAGGTTATGGGGAGAAGCAGTATTGGCTTTGAGGAATGGATGAGGCTAGATATTAGGTATATTGAAGAGCGAAGCCTTTGGGTGGATTTGAAGTTGATATTTAGGACGGTTTGGGTGTTGTTTGGAGATGAGAATGCGGCATAAGGGGGGGCTTAGTATGTTATGTGCACTAATTATGGCAGGTGGTAAAGGGGAAAGATTTTGGCCTTTATCAACAGATGAAAAACCAAAGCAGTTTTTGAATCTTTTAGGGAATGAAACAATGATTCAGATGACAGTGAAGAGATTGGAAGAGTTAATTCCTATAGAAAGAGTTTTTGTTGTAACCGCTAAAAGATATGTAGAATTAGTTAGAGAGCAGCTACCTAATTTGCCTGAAAGAAACATCATAGTAGAGCCAGTAGGTAAAAATACAGCACCCTGTATAGCACTTTCTGCTTTTATAATAAACAAATGCTACGGAGATGCATCTATAGTGGTTCTGCCATCAGATCATTTGATAGTAGATGAGAATAAGTTTAGAAAAACTATAGATATGGCGAATGAATTTGTAGAAAATTGCGATAGTGCTATTGTAACACTAGGCATGAGACCAGATAGGCCAGAAACAGGATATGGTTATATAAAATACAGCGAGATAGAAAAAACATTAGATGAATTTGAAATTAGAAAAGTAGATAAATTTGAGGAAAAGCCTGACTTGGACAAAGCTAAAAGATATCTAAGTGAAGGAAACTTTTTATGGAATGGTGGAATGTTTGTATGGAAGTGTTCTACTGTACTTAATCTAACTAAGGAATATCTGTGTAATACATATGAGGTATTGAGTGAAATAGCAGCTGCTTCAGAAGAGGAATTTAATAAAGTTTTAGAGAGCAAGTACCATCAGGTAGATAGTGTATCGGTAGATTATGGAATAATGGAGAAGGCAAAAAATATCTATGTTATACCTGCTGATTTTGGATGGGATGATATAGGAACGTGGTATTCTGTTGAGAGATATCGAGAGAAGGATGATAACAACAATGTTTGTGTTGGAGATATAAAGAATATTGAGGGAAGTAATAATATTGTCGTGAGTAAGGAAAAGCCTATTGTTGTTGTAGGACTTGATGATGTTTTTGTGGTAGAGAGCGATGATATTATTTTTGTGGGGAAGAAAGAGGATATTGAGAGGATTAAGGAGATAAAGAAGAAGGTTTGTTAACAACTACCTTAAAGTCATGTTTAATAATTGAGGGTATGCATTAGAACATAGAGGTTAGGGGAGAAGATTGAAATGAAAATAGTTGTAGCAGGTACTGGATATGTGGGATTAGTAACGGGAGCGTGTCTGGCTGAGGTTGGTCATAACGTGACATGTGTGGATGTTGATGAAAAAAAGGTCGATATGATGAAAAGTGGAATCTCACCAATATATGAACAGGGGTTAGATGAATTACTTGAAAGAAATTATAAAGAAAGCAGATTAAATTTCACAATTGATTACAAAGCAGCATACAAGGATGCAGATGTAATCTTCATTGGTGTAGGTACCCCAGAAAGAGAAGATGGGTCCGCTAACTTAGATTATGTATATAAGGCTTCCGAACAAATAGCTGAAAATATAGAAAAAGATTGTTTAGTTGTTGTTAAATCAACGGTTCCAATAGGAACTAATGATAAAGTAGAAGAATTTTTAAAGGAGCATTTAAAAAATGATGTTCAAATAGAAGTGGCTTCAAATCCAGAATTTTTGGCACAGGGAACAGCTGTTAAAGATACTTTACATGCTAATAGAATAGTAATAGGTGTTGAATCAAATAGAGCTAGAGATATTTTGAGAGAAGTCTATGAAAGATTTAATCAACCAATAGTTGTAACTAATAGAAGAAGTGCCGAGATGATAAAATATGCATCAAATGACTTTTTAGCATTAAAAATATCCTTTATGAATGAAATAGCTAACTTCTGTGAAATGGTTGGTGCGGATGTTGAAGATGTGGCAAAGGGAATGTCTTATGATCCTAGAATAGGAGACAAGTTCCTAAAAGCAGGAATAGGATATGGAGGTTCCTGTTTTCCAAAGGATACGAAAGCACTTCATTGGTTAGCTAATGATAATGGATATGAGTTAAAGACCATAAAAGCAACGATTGAGGTAAATGAAAATCAAAAGTATAAGCTGTTTAGAAAAGCTAAACAAAGATTTGGAAGTTTAAAAGGAATGAAAGTGGCAGTCTTAGGGTTAACGTTTAAACCAGGAACAGATGACTTGAGAGAAGCGGCGTCTATACCTAATGTAAGAAGGTTATTAGAAGAAGGGGCAAAAATCTTTGCTTATGATCCGGTTGGAATAGAGAACTTTAAAAGGATTTATCCATCAGAAATAGAATATGTAAATGACCCAGAAGAAACATTACAGGATGCAGATGCAGCTTTTATATTTACTGAATGGGAAGAAATAAGAAGTATAGATTTGGATGTTTATGAAGATTTAATGAAAGTTCCAATAATTTTTGATGGTAGGAACTGCTACGATGTTTCAGAAGTGGAAAAGAAAAAAATAGAATACCACTCAGTTGGAAGAAAAACGGTGGGCGTTTCACAAGACTACACTCAAATAATTGAAGAGGTAGCTACAGATAAAGAAAAATAGGTTAAAAAATGAAAAGTAAATAAGAAATAAGGTTGGTTAATGGAAGGTGGAAAATTCGTGAAAAAAGCATTGATTACAGGAATAACAGGGCAAGATGGTTCGTATTTAACAGA
Source organism: Clostridium magnum DSM 2767 (assembly GCF_001623875.1). Taxonomy (GTDB): domain Bacteria; phylum Bacillota; class Clostridia; order Clostridiales; family Clostridiaceae; genus Clostridium_AM; species Clostridium_AM magnum. Next base: position 15,214 of record NZ_LWAE01000007.1, read on the forward strand.
ATTATTACTAGAAAAGGGTTACGAGGTACATGGAATCATAAGAAGGCATAGTACAATAAGTACAAGTAGATTAGATCCTTTGTTTGAGGATCCTGAGATTGGAAATAAGAAGTTATTTTTACATTACGGTGATTTAACAGATTCAAGTAATTTAAATAGATTAATAGAAAAGATTCAGCCAGATGAAATATATAATTTAGCAGCTCAATCACATGTAGCTGTATCCTTTGAGGTGCCAGAATATACAGCAGAAGCTACTGGTGTAGGAACCTTAAGACTTTTAGATGCCATAAGAGAAAGTGGACTCAAGTGTAAATTTTATCAAGCCTCAACTTCAGAACTTTTTGGAGGACTGCCAGATACAGCACCACAAAGTGAAAAAACACCATTTTATCCAAAGAGCCCATATGGGGTAGCAAAGCTTTATTCCTATTGGATAACAGTAAACTATAGAGAATCCTATGGAGTATTTGCGTGTAATGGAATATTGTTCAATCATGAATCTCCAAGAAGAGGAGAAACCTTTGTGACTAGAAAGATTACCAGAGCAGTAGCATCAATTATGGCAGGAAAACAAGAAAAGTTAAGTCTCGGAAATATGGATGCAAAGCGAGACTGGGGATTTGCTGGAGATTATGTTGAAGGAATGTGGAGAATACTGCAACAAGATGAGGCAAAGGATTATGTACTTGCAACAAATGAAACTCATACTGTAAGAGAGTTTGTTGAGCTGACCTTTAAAGAAGTTGGTGTAGAAATTCAGTGGAAAGGTACTGGTGTTGAAGAAAAAGGATATGATAAAGCTACTGGAAAACTTCTTGTAGACGTTAATCCAAGATACTTTAGACCAGCAGAGGTTGAACTTTTATGGGGCGATTCTTCTAAGGCAGAAAAAGAACTTGGATGGGAAAGAAAAGTTGATTTTTCTGGGCTAGTAAAAATGATGGTAGATGCGGATATGAGAGAAATTGCTGGGGTAGGTACTGAAGAATTTTTAGCACAGAAGGAAGCTGCAGTAACAGAATAGCGGGGAGTGAAAAATGTGAAAAAGGACAGTAAAATATATGTGGCAGGACATAAAGGATTGGTTGGTTCTGCTATAGTTAGAAAGTTAAAAGAAAAGGGTTATACAAATATAATCGGAAAGACTCACAGTGAGCTTGATTTAAAGAATTCATTTGAAGTTGAAGAATTCTTTAAAACAGAAAAACCTGAGTATGTATTCTTGGCAGCAGCTAAGGTTGGAGGAATTCTTGCAAATAGCACTTATCCTGCAGATTTTATATATGAAAACCTACAAATACAAAATAATGTTATAGGAATGGCACATAAATATGAAGTGAAGAAGCTAATGTTCCTTGGAAGTTCATGTATTTATCCTAAAATGTGTCCGCAACCAATAAAGGAAGAGTATTTACTTTCAGGATATTTAGAGGAAACTAATGAAGCTTATGCATTAGCTAAGATATCTGGACTTAGGATGTGTCAATTCTTCAATAAACAATATAGGACAAACTATATAAGCGTAATGCCTACAAATTTATATGGACCTTATGATAACTTTCACCCGGAAAACTCACATGTAATGCCAGCGCTAATTAGGAGATTTCATGAAGCTAAAGAGAAGAATGCTCCAGAAGTTGTAGTATGGGGAAGTGGAACTCCACTTAGGGAGTTTTTATATTCTGAGGATATGGCAGATGCTTGTGTTTATTTGATGGAAACATATGAAGGTAATAATTTCTTTAATATTGGGACTGGTAAAGAGATTAGTATAAGAGGACTTGCTGAAATGGTTAAGGAAGTTGTGGGGTATGAAGGTGAGTTAGTATTTGATGCTAGTAAACCAGATGGAACTCCTAGAAAGCTTCTTGATGTAAGTAGACTTGAAGCAGCAGGGTGGGCTTATAAGACTGAACTTAGAGATGGGGTTGAGAAGGCTTATGAATGGTTTAAGGAGAATTATATTAATAAGTAGAAGGGATTACCTATGGCAGATTTAAAGAAAAAGCTACTAGTATATGCTCACTATTACTATCCTGATGTTGCTTCAACGGGTCAGATATTAAAGGAATTATGTGAAGGCATGAAGGATAAATTCGATATTACAGTAATTTGTGTAGTGCCTAGTTATAGTGGAAAAGTAGATGAGAAATATAAAACAGATAAATACTACTATGAGAATATTAATGGAGTAAAAGTTATAAGGGTAAGAGTACCTGAATTTACCAAAGGCAATAAGAAAAGTAGAATTGAAAATCTATTAGTATATTTTTTTAGAGCAGTATGCTCAACATTAAAGCTTGAAAAGCAGGATTATATATTTACAATTTCTCAGCCACCAATACTTGGCGGAGTTTTAGGAGTAATTGGAAAATGGGTTAAAGGCGGAAAGTTAATTTATAATATCCAAGACTTTAATCCAGAGCAAACTGTAGCAGTAGGGTATAGTAAAAATAAGCTTATACTCAACATGGCAATGTCGATAGATAAATTTTCTTGCAAGAGAGCAGATAAGGTAATAGTTGTTGGGAGAGATATGCAAGAAACGTTAAGAAATAGGTTTAAAAATAAAAATGTGCCCAATAATGTTTTTATAAATAACTGGATTGATGAAAAAGAAATATATCCTTTACCAGATGATAATGAAAGAGTAATGGCTTTTAAAAAAAAATACGGGTTTGAAAACAAAATAGTAGTTATGTACTCAGGGAATATAGGGCTTTATTATGACCTAGAAAATTTAATTAAGGTCATTGAAAGATTTAAAGATAGAGATGATGTGGTTTTTGCTTTTGTAGGAGATGGAACTAAAAAGCAGGATATAGAGACTTATGTTAATGAACATAAGCTAAGAAACATTAAGTTTATACCTTATCAAGATAAGGCAGATTTAATTTATTCTTTAAATGCTGGTGATGTTCACTGGGTAGTTAATGCTAAGGGAATTAAGGGGGTGTCTGTTCCTAGTAAGCTTTATGGAGTTATGGCTGCTGGAAAGACTGTGTTTGGTGTTTTAGAAGAGGGGTCAGAGGCTAGGTTGATTATAGAAGAGTGTGGATGTGGAGTTTGTATTGAGCCTGTTAAGTATGATGAGATTTATGAAGAATTGAAAAAGGTTATTGATAATAATGATGAATATAGGAGACTTGGAATTAAAGGCAAAAGGTATGTTGATAAGTATATAAAGAAGGATGTTGCTATTAGGAAGTATAGTAGGGAAATTCTTTGTGAAGATGATGTAGTAGTAGAAGTTGATGCTAAGGAAAGAATAAGTATTTAGGAGATCGATAATGTTTAAAAGTAATTACTTTAAAATATTTATGAAATTGAATGGAGTTACTTTTGGTAAAAACTTAAACTTATTTGGAGTGCCAGTAATATTTAAAAAAAGTGGATCAGTATTAAAAATAGGAGATAACTGCAGCATAAAAAGTAGTTTTCTTTCTAATTTAGTAGGGTTAAGTCAAAGGACTATTATTGTTACCAGAACTAAGGAAGCAAAGATTGAAATAGGAAACAATGTAGGTATTTCTGGAGCTACTATATATGCTAGAAAAGGAATTTCTATTGGAGATAACACTTTGATTGGTGGTAATGTTAAGATATTGGATAATGATTTTCATCCTATAGAGCTTGAGGCTAGGAATAGGGATGATAAGGATATGATTAGGAGTAAGGAAGTTATTATAGGAAAAAGTTGTTTCATAGGATGCAATGCGTTGATACTTAAAGGCACTAGGATTGGTGATGGATCTGTGGTCGGAGCTGGAAGTGTTGTTAGTGGAAAATTTGGTAGTGGTGTTATAATTGCTGGCAACCCTGCTAGAGTTATCAAGAATATTTAATAGTCATAGAGTTATATAAAAAAGATAAGAATTATATATTGGATTTTAACACTAATGTATGTCTTATTTAAAACTAAATATACCTTGTATAACTTTAATTCAACTGAAAAGTTTGAGTTCGAAAAAGTTAATCTTACAAATAATGATGCAATAAGTATCAAAGCATGAGGTGATTAATTTGAATAAAAATAGAATATTTGACGCTATAGAGAAGACGAATGCTAAAGTAGTGGCATTTGATATATTTGATACGGTAATTCATAGGAGTGTATCTCCAAATCACGTTCATAGAATGTGGGCAAAGTATTTAATAGATTATTATGATTTAAATATGAGTATTAACCGCTTGGTATTACTAAAACTAAATTCAAGGCGCTTTGCCAAATTGCATAATGTAAGAAAAGGGCTTGATAAGGAATGTAGATATGATCAAATGACAAAGAGAATATATACGTTCCTAGGTATACAGGAATCATATAATGAATTTAATACTAGATGCATTGATTTTGAATTGAAGATAGAAAAAAAGGTTGGACATATTGATGAGAAATTCTTGGAGTTATATATTGAATTGCTTAACATGAATAAGGATATTATATTCATTTCTGATTTCTATCTGCATGGTAGTACTTTGTTTGAATTGTTGAAAGCAAAAGGATTAGATGTTAAAGAACAGCAAGTATTTTCATCTAGTGATTTCTGTAAAACAAAGATTACTGGTAACCTGTATCAATGTGTTATAGAAAAATTAAAAATCGAACCGGATAAAGTAGTAATGGTTGGTGACTCAAAGACAAGCGACTATCAAAATGCAAGACTGAATGGGTTAAATGCTTATTGTATTGACAGTTCTAAGTATTACGGTAGATATAAGGCATTTGAGAATGAATTCCAGAAAAATAGAATGTTTTTAGATTTACTTTTGAACGAAGGCTGGGTGAAAGAAAGAGAAATACCTTTTTCTCATGTTGCTTTTTGCATGTTTCCTTTTGTCGATAACTTATACAAACAGTTGCGTAGAGATAACAGAAGAAATGTATTCTTTTTATCAAGGGAAGGAGAGTTGTTTAAGCGATTATTTGATATATATCAAGAAATTACTATTCCTAACCAACAGGAGAGAATTAACACATACTATCTTAAAGTATCGAGACATGCAACATTAATTCCATCAATTTTTGATGTTGAAAAAGATAGCTTTCAGGAAATATATAAGAATTATCCCGATATTACATTAGAAGCTTTCTTAAAAAACTTAGGGTTAGAAAAAAATAATGCTATAGTTACTGAATTTGAAGATACTCTTATAGCAAAAAAAATGATTAACGACTTTAAAAATAGCAGTATATATGATGAAGTATTAAAATCAGAAGTTTTTCAGAGGGAATGTACGGCACGTGCAGAACAACAACGAGAATTATTCATCAGCTATCTTGATAGCTTTAATGTAGATTACCGTTCAGAGGGACTTTCCATTGTTGATGTTGGATATAGTGGAACAACACAGGAGAATATAAAGAAGATTTTTTCCAATGAAGTAGCAATGTATGGTTATTATATGTTTTCGTATGCAAATCCTAAAACAATGAATTCTATGAATCAAAAAATTGGAATTTTATACGATAAAAATAATAGTAAAAGAAAAAAAGACTATTTTGCATATAATTCTGCAGTTCTTGAGCTGATATCACTAGCATCACATGGTTCCGTTAATGACTATGTTACGGAAGGCAAGGCTGTTGCTCCAACGTATGATTTTATAGAAAGTGAAGAAACTGCATATAAAGAGGTTATATTGCCAATACAGAAAAATATAGAAGATGCAATGAGAAAAATATGTAGTGCTTATTCTCGAACAATATTTGTTAAGAAAGATTACTATAAGTGCTTTATGCGTCAATATCGAAGGTTTATTTTTAATCCTACATTGGAAGAAATGTCTTTGTATACTCAAATTCCTTTTGTTGATAATTTTGCAGCTTATGTAACCTACGATAGCTCTATAGTAAGGAAACAGTCAGCTTTAGTTAGCATTGTAAAGTTAATTTTAAGCTGTGGTAGGTTGATCAGAAAGCAAAATACCCATTGGGTGGCTGTTGCTCTGGATCGACTTAGACTAAGATTGTTTAATCCCTTATTATATACTTTTGCGCCGATATCTTTGTTAATTTTTGACTTACTGGAATTATTAGAAAAAAGGAAGAAGGGGTTATCATCATGAAAATTGTTCACATTTGTTTATGTGGAGTTGTAACTGATAATTTTTCTTACCAGGATAACTTGTTGTCTAAATATCATGTGAAATTGGGACATAATGTAACGTTCATTGCCTCTCAATGGTCATACGATACAAAAGGTATGTTAAAGTCTTTTAAGAAAAGTGATTATATGAATGATGATGGTGTGAAAATGCTTAGATTAAAAATGCGTGGAAAAGATGATTTCAGTAAAAAGTATAAACGCTTCTACGGTTTAAGTGAAGCATTGAAGATAGAGCACCCTGATATTATATTTATACATGGCTGTCAGTTCCCTGATATTGATAAAGTAGTTAACTATTTGAAAGAAAATAAGGTAACGAAAGTTTACGTGGATAATCATGCGGATTTTTCTAATAGTGCAAGAAATTGGGTATCAAAGAATATATTGCATAAAATTTTATGGAGACATTGTGCACAATTAATCGAACCATATACAACAAGGTTTTATGGTGTACTTCCTGCAAGAGTGGATTTTTTAAAGGATATTTATAAATTACCAGCGGAAAAATGTGAACTTCTTGTTATGGGGGCCGATGATGATAAGGTTGAAGAGGCACAAAATGAAGTAACGAGGAAATCCATACGTGCCCAGTACAATATTAAAGAGGATGAGTTTCTTGTTATGACAGGAGGTAAAATTGATCCTGCTAAGAAACAGACTTTGTTGCTTATGGAAGCAGTTAACCAGATAAAAGATCCAAGAGTTAAATTGATTATTTTTGGGTCTGTTACAGAAGATTTGAAAGATAAATTAAATAGTCTTTGTGATGGAAATAAAATTCAATATATTGGATGGATACAATCACAAGATTCTTATAAATATTTTGCAGCAGCAGATTTGGTTACTTTTCCAGGTAGACATTCTGTTTTTTGGGAACAGGTTGCTGCGCTTGGAATTCCAATGGTTGTAAAGTATTGGGAGGGTACTACTCATGTAGATTTAGGTGGAAATACAAAGTTCCTCTATAGAGATAGTACTAATGAGATTAAACAGAGTATTGAAAGTTTAGTTGATAGTGAAGAATATAATAATATGAAAAGAATAGCGTTAAAAAAGGGAGTGGAAATGTTTTCGTATAAAGAAATAGCAAAACGAAGTATTAATAGCAATGAATAAAGTGTTAAAACAATAGAGGTAAAATTCTCAGGTTATTAATCAAATTCCACAAAAATTATAGATTTATAAAGTTATAATTTTGTGGGTAAAGTTTTGCAAAAGTATATGAGATGAACTAGAGTATTTATTTTGCTCCGTATTCTTAAACGATTTTTTTATTGGTGAAAACTTATGTCTGTATTTTAATTTATGTACTTATGGAATAGGTTTTTGTTATATTAAATATTAGTAATAAGTACTTGAATTTCTGTTAGTATTTGGTTCATGATTTATATTATTTAAAGAATATCCATAAAAAAAATTTGAAACTAGGTCAAAAGAAAATTTTAATTAAAGAATAAATTGAAAAAAAGATAGAATTGTTTAAAGACAAAAATTGATCTAACAAGTAATCTTATAATAATGATAAATAAAACAATGTATGTCAACGTTGGAAGTTCTGTGAGGCTTACGGATAATATTTTTAAAAATAAAATTATAACTACTATTTAAGAATTATTAAGTAATAAATAAAAGTATGAAAGTAGTTGCTATGATTGAGAAATGGTAGTTTTTTATGGAGATATTGAAGAGCAGAGTATTGATAGTTAACATGTTTAATCTAATGGATATAGGTAATATGAATATTATTATAATGTTTACAAAGTTTTATTTCTATCATTGGAGGTAATTAAAAACACGTCTTTTAATTTTTGTAGTATTATAAATTTATAACAGTTTTAGAGTGAAATTAGAAAAAGTAATCTTGTAATTATTTGAGAGTACAACATTTTTATATAAATAGTAAGGTTAGTAGGTGATTCTTTATGGTCCAATCCGAATATGATCAAATGAAGAAATGTGTGGAAAGAACAAATGATAAGTTATATCGCTCTCATGAAATTCGAAATGAAAGGATAAACTTTATAGTTATTTTTCTTATTGTATACATACAATATTCACTTTGGTTTTTAGAATACAGTGCTTCTATTCGAATGGCATTAACTCTTGGTTTAATAGGCGTGCTATTGACTTTTCATAATTTTAAGCTTCGTATTAACGTATATAGTCTAATAGTATTTGTTGTAGGTATACTATGTATAATTATTAGTTGTTTAGTAAATGGATTCAATTTACAATTTGACGGTTGGAATGTTGTAACTTGGTCTTGTGCTTTTTTAACAAGTTCTATAATAGGTTCATCTTCCTTTTACAAAGCTTATACTAAGACAATTGCAATTTTGGCGTTTTCTGGAACTGTGGTCTTTTGTATATCACTATTTATACCTAGCATATTCTTTCATCTTCCTATACTTGATAAACAGAGTTGGACTAGCGACGCAATTATCCATAACGCATTTTTAGGAACAGTATCATTATATAGTAACTATAAAAGAAATTTTGGTATATTTTACGAACCAGGTTTATTTGCATTTCATTTAAATTTAGCTGTTTTTTTAGAACTATTTGTCTTAGAGCGACCAAATACTAAACATTTAATGATCCTTTTAGCTGCACTTTTAAGTACATTTTCTACTAACGGATTTATTACTGTTTCAATTTTTTTTATAGCATATTTTTTAAAAAAACATAATCAATTAAATAGAACTCAAATAAAAAAAATTAAAGGAATATGTGGAGTAATAGTTATCATTGCTATTTTTATTTTCGTAACTAACAATTCTATCTGGCTATTTTTGATCAACAAGTTATCTGAGCTAAATTCAAGTTCGACGGCTGGATCTGGATTCGAACGTTTTCGTGCGTTCAAATATGCTACTGAAACATTTCTAGAAAATCCTGTTTTTGGCGTAGGCCAGGAAGGTTGGATAACTATATTTAACGGATACATAGCAACATTTACACCTATAAACTGGTTTGCATTATATGGTATTATTTATGGCTTGTTATGTATTATTTTATATGTAAGAATAATCACTGTTGGTAAGAGCAACGTAGTTTCAATGGCAATTCAGTTTGTAGGGTTGTTAACATTAATAGTATCGCAAAATGTTTCTAATTATTTTGTTATAATAATTATTATATTATATAATGCTAGTACTTTTACTCGAAAAATTTAACCGATTATATAAAATTATGACATTATAATATCATTGTTGGAGCAAGCAAAAATAATATGAATAAATTAATATATAATAAGTATGTAAATAGGAGCGTATATTCATGATATCAATAATCGTACCCGTATATAATACACAACGATATTTGCATCGGTGCATTGAAAGTATATTGAAACAATCATACAAGGATTTAGAAATTATATTAATTGATGATGGATCAACAGATAACTCTCTATCTATTTGTCAAGAGTATGCAAGTCGTGATAAGCGTATAAAAGTTATGCATAAAGATAATGAGGGACAAGGTGCTGCTAGAAATTTAGCTTTAGATATCTGTAAAGGTGAATATATTGGATTTGTGGATAGCGACGATTATATTATGCCTGAAATGTATCAGATAATGTTAGAGTCAATTAAATTTCATAAAGCTGATCTTGCAATATGCGGATTTTCACGGGACCACAACTTTACAGTGAGAAAGCAGCCTACTCCTAAGAAATATTGTATATATGATAATATTACTTTGATAAAGAATTATATAAATACTCCTTATATAACTACAAGTGTGTGTAATAAGTTATATTCACGAGGGTTATGGGAAAATGTTCGTTTTCCCAAAATCCGTGCTCGTGAAGATGTAAGTATTTTATATAAAGTTCTTGGAAAATCTCAGTGTGCTGTTCATATTGGGAGTTGTCAATATATTCAATTTGTACGTCCAGGTAGTACTGAAAGAACAAAGTTTTCTGAAGCAAAACTTAGTGCTATTCCGGCAAGTCGGGCTAATATGGAGTTTATCGAATCAAATTATCCAGAGTTAATAAAGTATAGCTTTTTAAGAGTCACCAATACTTACGTTAATTTAATGCAAGATATTATATCTTCTTTTCAGTATTTTAAGCAAAAAAGTATTTATCAGAAGCTATATAAAGAATTTGTAATTGAATTGGGAAATGTTTTTGAGATAAAGGAATTTGATCTTGAACAATACAGTAGATTATGTGATATTCGAGATAATCAGGGAAAATTCTTTTTATGTTGCCATATTTGTGGAATTAAGAACTTGATAGTGAATTTTGCTACTAGAGTTCTACCTAAAAATTAATTTAAAATGGTTATTTATGACGAGGAGATATAAAAATTATGCGTATTTCAATTATTACTGTTTGCTATAAAGCTAAAAAAGAACTTGAGATTACTATTAATTCTATCCTTAAGCAGGATTATAATAATATTGAATTTGTAATCGTTGATGGAAATTCACAAGATGGAACTTTACAGGTGGTCAATGAATATCAGCAACAATTACAGCAAAAGGGAATAAAAGTATTGTTTAGTAGTGAGTCAGATAAAGGCATATATGATGCTATGAATAAAGGAATGCAAAGATCGTCAGGAGAGTGGTGTATTTACATGAATGCAGGAGACGTTTTTTATCAAGATGATGCACTAACTAGTTTGTCACAATATTGTACAAATGACCGTGATATTATTTACGGTGATGTGATTCATTGCTATCATAATAAGATGAATATTTATAAAGCTAAAGATGATACTGAATTAACTTTTAAGAAAGGAATGGAGTTTTGCCATCAGTCTACTCTTATCAGGACCTCATTACTAAGAAAAAGAGGATATGATATCAATTATAAGATTGCTGGTGATTATGATTTTTTTGTGAATGCATATAAACATTCTTCTAAATTTTATCATGTTGATTGTATTGTATCAGTTTTTCAAAAAGATGGTATAAGTTCTACAAACGCAGGGTTAGTGAAGCTTGAGAATGCTCAAGTTCAATATAAGTACGAGTTAATTAAAAGAAATCAATATTATCGGAAGATCTTCAAAGCCAAGGTTTTTATTTTTATAAGATCTTTGATTCCGAAAAGCATAGTTGATAGAAGGCATGAAAAGATTATGAAAACTGCCACAGGAAGCTGGATGAGTTTTCATAAGTAGTATTAATGTAGTCATTTTAACAAAATACGGTGAAATATTTGGAAAGCTGAAGAAACCTATAATTAAATTTAACATTTTTGCTGCTTAGGGTAAAGAAGAGTTCATATTCAAAAGCCTTGAATTTTAATGATTGTTTACAATTAGCATTTTTTAAAAATCTATGCGTGTGTTTTTTAATTATGTAAGCATAAGCTTTTATTAAAAATCAAATCTATGCGGTGGTTCATAAGGTTGTGGATTTTAAGATAAAAAAATCCTCATATGGATGTGGCGTCTAAAGTAATAGATGTAATTAGGTGAAATTCTACTCTACTGCAACATAATAAGGATACATTAGTTCTTTCATAATGATCTTTGTAGTTAGTGCACAATCTAAGAGTTTAATAAAATACATTTATTTAGTCAAAGGGTATGTTCTTATGATGTTTTTATATAGAATTATTTTATCCTTCAAGAAGGATGAGAGATAAAGAAAGAGTCAAATACTATAATTATGGAACGGACAGACTAGCAGTATTTAAATGTATTGGTCGTGGTGAATCTACAATAGGCAGGGAGATACAATAATAAAAAGTGATATTAAAAATAATACTTCTAAAGAGCGGAATCCAAATAGAACTACTAGGGATAATATAGAATGGAGTATATTAAAAATGGCAAGAATTTTGGTTAATTTTAAGAAGCTAGTTAAAAATTATATTAAGAAAAAAGTAAAAAATTATAAAGTAATTCAAAATATAAATTTAGATGTTACTCAAAATCAAAAAAAAATATTATTTATTTACTTAAATCAAACTTTATACCAGAATATAAGTAAGAATTTAGCTCATACAAATTATTTAGAATCATCAATAATGATAAAAGTTTTAATAGAAAATAATTTTTGTATTGATATTCTTAAAGTTAATGATATGTTATCAATCCAGCCTATAAAAAATAAAAAATATGATTATATATTAGGTTTCGGTGATAACTTTTATGAAATGGGTAAGTTTAATATGGAAGCAAAAAAAATATTATACTTGACAGAAAATCCACCTGAAATATCCTTAAAGAAAGAATTAGAAAGATTAAAATATTTTCAACAACGTAAAGGTATTAAAAGTAGCTTAACTAGAAGTGGGCAATTTTATAAGGAAAAACACTTTACAAACATAGATTATTGTATCACTTTAGGTGAAGAAAAATTTCACGAATATAAACATTATAAAACATATAGAATGCTACCGACTGGCTTGTATAATGAAAACTTTAACATAAAGAATATTAAAAATACGAGAGGAAAGCCTAATTATTTATGGTTTGGATCCAATGGGGCTATACATAAAGGATTAGATATATTATTAGATGTTTTTAAAGATAGAGGTGATATAAACTTATATATAGCTGGCTTGAATAAGAAAGATGAAAAAATATTAAAAATACCAAGGAGAAATAATATTCAAAATCTAGGATTTTTAAAGGTAAATAGTTATGAATTTATTGACACTATCAATAAGTGTGATTATGTTATATTACCTTCTTGTTCTGAAGCAACATCTACTTCGGTTTTGACGTGTATGAGACATGGAGTGATACCAATAGTACAAAATGATATAGGATTTAACCATATGAGAGATGAGTATGTTTATATATTAGATGAATTCAGTATTGAATATATTAATAACTTTTTAAACGATTTAATTAAAATTGATAAAAATAAAATTTTAGAAAAAAGATTAAAAATATATGAGTTTGCGAATTATAAATTCACATTGGGATGTTTTAAAAAGAATTTTAATAATATAATAAATAAAATAGTAAGTGAAGCTAGTGGTAACAGGAAGGAATCGAAACATGATAAGTAAAATGAAAAAAGAAAGTATGTATAATTATGCATATAAAGCATTGCTATTTTTGGTTGGTTTTTTAAATGTAAGAGTAACTATTAATTATTTAGGTACGGAGACATATGGTTTATGGGCAACAATGATTTCAATTCTTGGTTGGATAAACTTGTCTGATTTTGGAATATCAAATGGTATGAGAAATAAACTTACAGAATTAATTACTTTGGGAGAAAAAAAAGAAGCAAGTTCACTAGTATCAACTGGATATAATATTATTGCTATTATAGCTGTCACTATGTTTTTTATTTCGGTAGTAATTTTTAATATAATAAATATTTTTAGGGGAGTAGATGTAAGAATAATAATACCTTTTTACATAAGTATTTGTGGGTTTTGTATCAATTTTGTTCTAAATATATCAAGAAGTATTGCGTACAGCATACATAAAAGTTTCTTAGTTATGTTTACCCAAGTACTAACAAGTATATTGACTTTGTTTGGTACCATATTAATAAGTATATTTAGTACCAAAAATTTGACTCTTTTTTCTATAAATTCTTTTATAGCAATCTTTTTGTCTAATTTAGTTCTATCTACAATAATTTTTAGGAAGTATAAATTCCTTATACCTAGAATAGGAAAAGTTAACACTAAAAAATTTAAGGATATAATTAATAATGGAACTAAATTCTTTATAATTCAATTATGTATGATAGTACTATTCTCTACAGATAATGTTATTATTTCTAATATTTTAGGAAACGAAGAAGTTGCAAGATATAACGTTATTTCTAAGGTGTATAATTCATTAAATGATTTACAGTCAATTATGTTGATAAGTTTTTGGGCAGCAGTATCAAAAGCTATAACATTGAACGATATAAAATGGATAAAATCAGAGAAAAATAAACTTCTGATATTAGTTATACCATTTACTATTTGCATTATATTCATAAGCGTTTTTCTAAATCCAATTATAAAGATTTGGCTAGGAAATGAAAGTTTTATATTTGATACAGGGACAATTATCGTATTTGCATTATATTCAGTTGTAGTAGCATTAAGTGGGATATATGCCAATATAGCAAATGGCATAGGCAAACTTAATATTCAGGTTGTTTTATCTATAATTGGAGCAGTAAGTAATATTCCTTTATCGGTCATTTTTTCTAAATATATGAGTATGGGAATTGCAGGAGTAAAACTTGCAACATTATTAGCAGTAGCATTAAATGTTATATTTATACCTATACAACTAAGAAAAGAATTTAAAAATTTGCAATTAGAAAAGTAAAGTTGATGTGCAAGCTAGGGGGCTAAGCATAACTCTGTAATGGCACTAAGAAAGGTTCTGAAAGTTAATGCAGATGGAGAATGATACAAAAATACTAATAAATTTTTATAGTCCCTATAGCATTAACAACTGATTGTTGATTTATAATTAAAATATATGAAGATTAAATAGAGAGGAGCAATATGAAGAAACAAAAATTTTTAAATATTATTAGAAAAGTAGTTGTCTTTCTTGAAAATTTATTTCACATCGCATTAAACAAAAATAACAACATTAGTATTAATGGTTACAAAAATAGAGTGAAAATTAAAGGTGAGTCTAATATTATTACAGTAAATAAAAATTGTGTAAAAAGCTCTTTTATTATAAGTGGTAATAATAACATTATTAGAATAGAAGAGGGGGTCATAGTAAATTGTAGGTTTACTATCAAAGCTGATAACTGCAGAATATTAATAAAAAAGAATAGAGGAATATCAAATTCAAATATTATATTATTAGACAATGAATGTGAAATTAAAATAGAAAAGAATACTGGGATTGGTGGAGCAAGAATAGTTGTGGCTGGAAGTAAGAATTTTATAAACATAGGCGAATGGTGTATGTTATCTGATAACATAGAAATATGGGCTAGTGACACACATCCTATATTTGATTTACAAACTAACCAAAGAATTAATAAGGATAAACCTATAATTGTTAGAGATCGTTGTTGGATTGGGACAGGGGTAAGAATTTTAAAAGGTACAGTAATTAATTCAGATTCGGTGGTAGGTATGGGAACGATAGTAAATAGTAATATTAAGAATAACACTGTAGTTGTTGATAATCCAAATAGAATTATTCGAGAAAATATAAGATGGAGTATATATTAGAGAGTCATAAAAATTTTCGTTAATTTTAAATTATAATCAAGCTTGAACAAAGCTTGCTCCCTCAAAAGTACCAGGTACCACCTACAATTTAGCAAGGAGATAACTTCCAGTTGCCTCCTAGCACCTCGGAGGAACCTACTTATTTTGGAAACTACGTTAAACAAAAAGCTTAGCGTGTTTATTTTTTAGGTTTAAATTGATTAATATAGCAAGTTCGGGCAAGTTTGCCCTCACAATAGGGTCAGTCCCTGCGGAAGGAAATGGAAGCGGAGAGCTAGGCGAAAATGGGACATTTGATGCGAATGGGTAGAGAGGGAAATTAGGTTTAAGGGAAGATAGTTTGAGGAAAAGAGAATAAAAAAACTTGGCGAAGCAAGCTCAGTCAGGCAAAGCCTTCCTTCGCAACGATCCCCGGGGGATGTGAACGTTCTGTGAACATTGATAAGTGAAGCGATGCGAAAATGGGACATTTGATGCGGATGGGTAGAGGGGAAATTGGGTTTATTAAAAGATAATTTTAGAAAAAATAGAATAAAAAAAGTTGGCGAAAGCCGGGGGTGAACTACAGAAATTTGGAGGAGATAAATTTCTGTAGTTTTTAGCTTAAATGAGCATTTAGCAAAATTATTAAAATTATTGAAGTATGCGTGAACTAATGCTAAAATAAAATTGAAAAGCTATTGATAAACAATCTTATTAAAAGGAATGAATGGAGTTCTATTCCACCGCATTTTCATGCCGAATATGGAGAATATAATTGTTGTATTACCATTGATGATATAGAATTACTTACAGGTTCTATGCCTAATAAACAGCTTAAAATGCTATTTGGATGGGCTGCTTTACATCAAGAAGAGCTAAAAGAAGAGTGGTATCTTGCTCAATTACAGAAAGAGTTATTTGCAATAGAACCTTTGAAATAGAATTTTGGAGGTGAGTGGTTTGGAAGCAAACATAATTCCTGATAAAGTTAAAGAATATTTTATCAAAGGACCTAGGAAAATTAAAAAGATAACTCCAAATGATGATTATACGCTAACGATAGTATTTGATAATGAAGAAATAAGGTTATATGATATGTCTAGTAGCTTATTTGGAGTATTTGAAGTACTAAAAGATATAGATAAGTTTAAAGAAGTATTTATAGATGAATCGGGAAACATTGCCTGGGATATAGATAAAAATGTTGATTCAGCTATTGTGTGGAATAATAGGATTGATATATGTAGAGATTCGGCATATATGGATTCTATGCCTGTTTAATAAGCTGATTAGCAAGCTCGGTCAGACAAAGCCATCCCTCGCAACGATCCTCGGGGTATGTGAACGAATTGTGAACAATGTTAAGCGAAGCAATGCGAAGATGGGACATCTGATGCGGATGGGTAGAGAAAAAGGTTAGGTTTAAGAGAAGAGAGTTTAGAAAAAAGAGAATAAAAAAAGTTTGGCGGTAGCTAGGGAGAAAGCTAAATAAGCTGTTTTATATTCCATGGTTGCTCTAAATATTAAGGTATGATAAACTAACTACATACAATTTAATATGGTTGCGTGTGGGCAACTGGTATTGCTATCCCTTTTAGGAGGGAGGTGATACATATGTACGAAATGTTTATAGTGGTTTTTGCTGCTCTATCATTTTTGGTAGCTTTGATAAATTTAGTTATCGTACTAATAGATAAAATAAAAAAGTAGCCCACCGACGCAATTGGTAATGGCTACTTTTTTTAACATTTAGCTTTGCCGGTTGCCTAAGCAACTAGAATTGTATACTACAGGGTGCACCAACACCCTGTTTTTATTATGTCAATTTCTTAATTAAATTATACAACATATATTGGAGATAAACAACTCTAAGAATTAAAGAATTTGGTTCAAGTTAGAAGCAAGTAACATAAATCCAGATAATCTCGGTAGTTTTTACGTTAAAACTATCTTGGTAAAAGTAAATAAAACACAAAGAAAAACAGAAGCGGAAGTTTCTGTTTTTCTTTGTGTTTTTGATTAAACTTTAGTACCTATGTCAAAAATTATAGGAAAGGAGTTGGGAGAATGACAAATAAGAAAAGACCATGGTGTCCAGGAGCTATTTTTCATATTACTGCTCGTGGAAATCATAGAAATGATATATTTAGAAATCAAGAGGATTTTCAGGTTTATTCTACTTTTTTAGAAGAGGCATTACAACACTTCGAGAATCAATTTCAGATATACTGTTATTGTTTAATGAATAATCATGTGCACCTTCTTGTAAAGACTGAGAATTTGCATATATGCAACTTTATATCAAGAGTCCACAGTATTTATGCACGATATTTCAATAAGAAATATAAATATATAGGACATCTTTATCAAGATAGATATTATACAGAACTTATTGAAGATGATGCTCAGCTTCTGTCAACTAGTAGGTACATACATCTTAATCCAGTAAGGGCTAATATGGTAAAAAAGCCAGCAGATTATCAATGGAGTAGTTATAGTATGGTCATAGGTTTAAATAGAGAAAAACTTATAAATTCGGAACCAATACTTTCATATTTTAAAGCTAATAAGAGTAGAGAATTCTATAAAAGTTTTGTTGAAAGTGCAATAAAAATTAAGCTAGATGAGGGTGAAGAGGTGATTTAATGGCATCAGTTATAAATAGTTTTGCAATAGCAGGTATAGATGCTTATGTGGTGAATATAGAAACGGATACTATATATGGGCAGCCTTCAGTTTCAATAGTGGGACTTGGAGATGCAGCAGTAAAAGAAGCAAGAGAAAGATTAGAAGCAGCGATAAATCATGAGAAATATGAGTTTCCCAAAATGAAAGTGGTAATAAATTTAGCACCCTGTGATATGAAAAAGAGTGGCTCTCATTTTGATTTAGGTATGGCAATTGGCATATTGATTAAAACTAAGCAGGTTACTTCTGATAAAATCAATGAGTTTGGATTTATTGGTGAGTTATCTCTAAATGGACAAATAAGACCCTGCTTAGGGGTACTGCCAATGGCAATAGAAGCAAAGAAAAAAGGAATAAACAATTTAATAGTTCCAAAGGAAAACTACACAGAAGCTAAATTAGTGAGTGAATTAAATATTTTTGCTTTTGAAACGCTAAAAGAGGTTATAGAATTCTTTGAAAATGATATATATGATTTTAAATTGAGTTCATATGATAGAAACACATACAATAAATCGAATTTATTAGATTTTAGAGATGTACAAGGACAAGATAGTATAATAGATTTTGTTATCGCTGCAGCTGCAGGTGGCCATAATATGATTCTATCAGGTTCACCGGGATGTGGTAAGTCTATGATAGCGAAGAGGATTCCCACAATTTTGCCTTCTATGATTGAAGAAGAGGCCTTAGAAGTAACAAAAATATATAGTGTAGCGGGGCTACTAAAGAGTAGAGGAAGTTTAGTGGAAGCAAGACCTTTTAGATCACCTCACCACAATGCTTCCATGAATTCATTGATAGGTGGAGGAAACTATGCAAAACCAGGAGAAATATCTTTAGCTCACAATGGAGTTCTCTTCTTAGATGAAATTGCAGAGTTTAATAAAAGAACTTTAGAGGCTTTAAGGCAACCTATGGAGGACAATGTTGTAACTATATCAAGAGTAAAATATTCACACAGCTATCCAGCAAGTTTTATGTTAGTAGCAGCAATGAATCCTTGTCCATGCGGGTATTACGGTGAAGAAAGATGTCATTGTACTGATTATGAAGTCATGAAATATAGAAGTAAAATTTCCGGACCTATTCTCGATAGAATTGACATACAAAAATATGTTCAACCAGTAAATTTTATGGATTTATCTGAACATAAAGAAGGTAGAAGTTCAAAAGAATTAAAAGATATAGTTGATAAAGCTAGAAAAATACAAACTAATAGATATAAGAGTATAAACAGTTTTAATTGCAATGCTCAAATGACTCCTGCTCTTATTAAAGAATTTTGTGTATTAGATAATGAAAGTAGCAAGATATTAAGGTTAGCTTATGAAAGATTTAAATACAGTGCAAGAACCTATCACAAATTTTTAAGAGTTGCTAGAACCTTTGCTGATTTAGAAGAATCTCAAAGAATAAGAAAAGATCATGTAATAAAAGCTTTGTTATGCAGGGACTTAGAAAAAGAACAAGCAAATATGATTGTAGTTTAGGAGAAGATAAATTATGGATAATATAAATTATTTATATTATATTTGGTTAACTCAGATTAAAGGTGTAGGGCCTATTATAGGTCAAAAGTTAATGGATAGATTTAAATCACCGAAAGCTATATATAATTTAACTTTTGAGAAACTTCTAGACATTGAAGGCGTAGGAGCAGGAGTAGCTAAAAAAATAATAGAATCAAGAGATTTAACTAGTGCTGAGGCTATTTTAAAAGAATGTAATGATAAAGGAATAAAAATTACAGTTATAGATGATGAAACTTTTCCTCAAATTGTTAAGCAATATACTGATACTCCTATAGTACTTTATTATAAGGGAACTTTGCATAAAAACTTAACTGGAGTTGCTATAGTTGGATCTAGAAGGTGTACAGACTATGGAAAAAAGGTTACAGTTGAAGCAGCTGAATTTTTAGCAAAAAACAATATCCCCGTTATAAGTGGAATGGCAAAAGGAATAGATAGTTACGCACATACAGTTTGTTTAAAAGCTGGTGGTTTTACAGTAGCCGTTTTAGGATGTAGTGTCGACGTTTGCTATCCAAAGGAGCACAGCGAACTTATGAAAAAAATTATAGAAAGCGGAGTTGTCATATCGGAATACCCACCTCATACACAACCTAAACCCGAATACTTTCCTAAAAGAAATAGAATTATAAGTAATTTATCTAATAAGATTTTAATAGCTGAAGCAGGAGAAAAAAGTGGTGCATTAATAACTGCTAAATATGCAATAAAACAGAAAAAGGAACTATATGTAGTACCGGGAGATATATATTCTAAAGCATTTAAAGGCTCTAATAAACTAATTAGTGATGGGGCAATAATATATTTATCTAAAAATCAGCTACTAGGTACTGGTCAGCAAGCTAATAATTTTATAGAGAGTAAGAATAATATAATAGATGATAATAACAGTGCTTTAGAAAAAAATATAATTAAAACACTTAGTCTTAAAGCTTTGACAGTAGATGAGTTAGTTTTAATACTAAAAATAAGTAGAAACAAGTTAATAAATATACTGTTTTCAATGGAGTTAAATAATAAGGTGAAAATAATTGGTGGTAAGTATGCTAGGTAGTTTCCGAGAACCAAAGGGGGGCGATCCTTGGGGTAGGTAATGGAAGCAAAGCTATAGCAAGTTCGGGCAAGCATGCCCTCACAATGGGGTCAGTCCGTGCGCCAAGCAAAGGGCGTAATATATAGTAGGTGGGAAGCCTACATGGCAAAGTTTAGCCAACAGCCATTAGCGAGTCTTGGGCTCTTTGGGGTGACCCAAGGAGTCAAGCGTAGACAGTTAACTAGTGGGTCATAAACCGAGAGAGGTTGAAGCTAGTAGCTCCGAAATCCCAGTGGGTAAAGTCGATATGTTGGTCTGTATAGAAGACAGCACTGATATAATCATTACTGGCAAGAGGATATCAGTTTACCCGGAGTCGTAGAGCATGACACGCTAGATATCGTTATATTACGTCAACTTGAAGCAAGCTCAGCCAAGGCCTCGCAACGATCCCCGGGGATGTGAACGAACTGTGAACATCGAAAAGCGAAGCAATGCGAAGGTGGGACATCTGATGCGGGTGGGTAGAGAAGAAAGTTAGGCTTAGGAAAAGAGAGTTTCAGAAAAATAGAATAAAAAAATTGGCGAAAGCCATGGAGAAAACAACCGAAATTTATGGAGGAATTCGGTTGTTTTTACGTTAAAAATAAATTTTAGTGCAGTTGTTTATAAGTTTGGTTATAATATAAATACGTAGAGGTATATTATAAAAGATAACAGAGTACGAATAAAATGAAGATAGATGTAGGTGTATAAAGTGGAATTTAATATAGATGATGTAAGAATGCTTATCAAAGAAGATAGAATTCAATGGAGTAAAGATTTAAAATGTAGGAGGAAATAGTAATGGATTGTATCATATGTAAAGGGAAACTGATAGAAGGAATTGTTAATCATATTGTAGATATAAAGGGACATATAATAATAATTAAAAATGTACCAGCTAATATTTGTACACAATGCGGAGAATATTATATCGAAAATAAAATAGCATTAATATTAGAGGAACTAATTGATGGGATACTAAGTAGTAATGCAGAAGTTTTGATAATAAATTATCCTGGATCAGCAGCATAGATAAGCTAGTGTTAAAATGTAGAAATACAATTATTAAATCAGTATAATATGGTAGAAAGAACTTTGTTTTATTGGAGCAGATTATTTAATAGCCAATTAAAGAAAGGCCAAAATTATAGAAATTTGAAAAGGACAATAACAATTAATATATTAAATTTTGATTATATAGATATAGAAAAATTCCATTCAACTTTCGGATTGTATGAAGAAGAATTAAAAATAAAGTTAACTGACTTGATGGAACTAGACTTTATAGAATTACCTAAGTTTTTGAAGCAACAGAAAGATTTAGAAGATTCTTTGCAGAGATGGTTATTGTTTTTGATTAAACCCAATAAAGAGATATTGGAGGAGATAGAGATGAAAGATCCTACAATAAAAAAGGCTAAGACAATATTAGAATTTTTAGAAAGAGATGCAGAAACAGTAAGATTAGCAGAACTAAGAGAAAAAGCAATAAGAGATGAGATATCTAGAATCGAAGGTGCAAGAGAAGAAGGAAGAGAAGAAGGAAGAATAGAAGTTGCAAAAAAATTATTGAAAATGAGAATGGATATACTTACAGTAATAAATGCAACAGAATTAAAAAAAGAAGAAATTGAAAAAATAAAGTCAAGTATGAATTAGGAGAGCCTTACTAAGGAAATACTAATATAAAGCATTGACAAGCATGACCAAGTCCTTACAACGGGGTTAGTTCCTCTTAAAAAATGGAAATTAAGTCCTGTAAGAAAAGTTAGAGAAAGTAAATAAAGTGAGGCCGAAAAGAGAAACGAAGTGTTGCAAAAGAATTAAAGGATGAAGAACTTATATTATCGGAAAAAGATATGAAGTGGCCAGCACTTAAAGAAATTAAAATAAGGTTTTAACAAAAATACTTCAAGTTTTCCAAAGCTTGAAGTGTTTTTAATTATTTTTAGATAAGGCGAAGCAAGTGGGGCCAGCAAAGTATGTTCCCACTAAGGTACGCGGTACCACCCGCAATTTGTAAAATTTTCAGAAGTTGTCCACAAACAGCCTTTTGGCTGTTTTTTGATTTGATAAATGAGCATTTAGTGAATATAAAATGTTATTTTAAGGTTGGTTTGTTTATACTTAAATGTGGTAAAATATAAATAAAGAATATATATTTAGCGTATTTTTATTAAATAAAAAGTAATCTGTGGAGAGTGAAATACTATGCTATTTAACAGAAATCAATCTTATAATGATATAGTACCTGAGTTAGATACTAAAAAATTAATAATGTTAGTTAAGAAGTTATTGCCGGATGTTGTATTTAACATGGCTAGTTTGGAAGGAAATCCATTTACATATCCTGAAGTACAAACCTTACTTGAAGGAATTACTATAGGTGGACATAAAATAAGTGATGAACAACAGATTTTAAGTATTAGAAATGGGTGGAATTACTTGTTCGATTTAGTAATCCGAAATGATGCATCTATTGACATTAATAAATTCAATAAATTTAATGATATTGTTGCTAAAGAGGAAGCGTTAATTAGTGGTACATTTAGAAATGGGCAAGTTAGAATAGCAGGTACAGATTTTGTTCCACCAAGGGCAGACGAATTAGAAAATATTTTTGAAAGTGAGTTACCTAAGTTAATAGAAAGGTGCAAAAGTAAAACTGAATTAGCTTTTGAAATATTCTTATGGGGAGCTTTAAACCAATTTTATTATGATGGAAATAAAAGAACTTCTAGATTAGTATCTAATATGATTTTAATATCAAATGGCCAAGGAATATTTAATATAAAAGCAAAGGATAGATTGGAGTTTAATACTTTAATGGTTGAGTTCTATAATACAAGAGAAGCAGATAATATATTTAAATTTTTATATTATAAGTGTCTAGAAAGATATTAGCAAGCTCAGCAAGTTCGGGCAAGCATGCCCTCACAAAGGGGTCAGTCCGTGCGGAAGTAAATGGAAGCGGAGCGATGCGAAGATGGGAACATCTGATGCGAATGGATAGAAGAGAAAGTTATGTTTAGGAAAATAGAATTTGAGGAAAATAGGACAAAAAAACATGGCGAAAGCCAGGTGTGAACTACAGAAATTTGCAGGAGATAAATTTCTGTAGTTTTTAGCTTAAATGAGGATTTAGGGAATATTATATTAGTGTAAAAAACAAAATAGTTTGATATAATGAAATAAATGAAAGTATATATTAGGTAGGTGAAGAAGCTTGGAAGAAAACAAGGATATATTAATAAGTTTCTTAAATGCAGTAATTTGAACATAATAAGAAGTATAATGGATATAGAATACAAGATTTGGAATATATAGATCCAATATTAGGTATAGTAAATGCAGTAGATGATAAAACAGGAATATTAGATGTACGAGTAAAAACAGAAGATGGAACACATATAAATGTAGAAATACAATTATTAAATCAGTATAATATGGTAGAAAGAACTTTGTTTTATTGGAGCAGATTATCTAATAGCCAATTAAAGAAAGGCCAAAATTATAGAAATTTGAAAAGGACAATAACAATTAATATATTAAATTTTGATTATATAGATATAGAAAAATTCTATTGAACTTTCGGATTGTATGAAGAAGAATTAAAAATAAAGTTAACTGACTTGATGGAACTAAACTTTATAGAATTACCTAAGTTTTTGAAGCAACAGAAAGATTTAGAAGATTCTTTGCAGAGATGGTTATTGTTTTTGATTAAACCCAATAAAGAGATATTTGAGGAGATAGAGATGAAAGATCCTACAATAAAAAAGGCTAAGACAATATTAGAATTTTTAGAAAGAGATGCAGAAACAGTAAGATTAGCAGAACTAAGAGAAAAAGCAATAAGAGATGAGATATCTAGAATCGAAGGTGCAAGAGAAGAAGGAAGAGACGAAGGAAGAGAAGAAGGAAAAATAGAAGTTGCAAAAAAATTATTGAAAATGGGAATGGATATACTTACAGTAATAAATGCAACAGAATTAAAAAAAGAAGAAATTGAAAAAATAAAGTCAAGTATGAATTAGGAGAGCCTTACTAAGGAAATACTAATATAAAGCATTGACAAGCATGACCAAGTCCTTACAACGGGGTTAGTTCCTCTTAAAAAATGGAAATTAAGTCCTGTAAGAAAAGTTAGAGAAAGTAAATAAAGTGAGGCCGAAAAGAGAAACGAAGTGTTGCAAAAGAATTAAAGGATGAAGAACTTATATTATCGGAAAAAGATATGAAGTGGAAACTTGAATCAAGTGGAGTTTAAAACTCCACCTGATTCTTAGTTGAACGAATCCAGAGACGTACCCGCTCGCAACGTACACTTTGAAGAAGATGGGAGTATTAGAGCGGGTAGTCGTCGGATAAAGTTCTAATAGCTGAAGCAGGAGAAAAAAGTGGTACATTAATAACTGCTAAATATGCAATAAAACAGAAGAAGGAACTATATGTAGTACCAGGAGATATATATTCTAAAGCATTTAAAGGCTCTAATAAACTAATTAGTGATGGGGCAATAATATATTTATCTAAAGATCAACTACTAGGTATTGATCAGAAAGTTGATACTTTTATAGAAAGTAAGAAAAGCACAATAGATGATAGTGCTAGTATTTTAGAAAAACACATACTTAAAGTACTTACTGTTAAACCCTTAACGGTAGATGAGCTAGCTTTAATATTAAAAATAAACAAAAATAGGATAATAGATATACTGTTTTCAATGGAGTTAAGTAATAAGGTGAAAGCAATTGGTGGTAAGTATGCTAGATAGTTTCCAAGTAAAAAGAGGGGCAGTCCCTTCGGAATATTAAATTAACAGCCAAAGGCTGTTTTTTTTATCCCCAAATATTTATTAGCTCACAACAATGAAGTTTTTTCTGCCTATATTCCCTTAGTCTGAGTATATAGTAAATGAAGGGGGATACGTATATGAGTAAAGCATTAGTAATGAATTTTTTAAATGAAGGCGGTCAAAAGGTAGCGGTGAGGGTCAATAATGTAAAGGAGAATTCAACGGAAGCAGAGGTTGGTGCTGCCATGGATGTTATTATTAATAAAAATATATTTTCATCCACTGGTGGAGATCTAAAGTACAAAGACTCTGCAGAAATTGTAGATAAAACTTCTACTGAGCTTACTGTTAAATAGTCCATAGTTTTATTAATCAAATCTTTTGCAAGACACTCTAGCTTACTAGAGTATTCAAAGGAAAATAACTGCAGCTATACAGCGGCGAAACAGAGAAAATATAGACTAAGGCTAAAGATAGACAAAATTAAAGGCAGGATTGATCCTAAAACTTATACTTGGGAGGCGATTTAAATAGATAAAACTACACTAATAATTTTAGTTATTCAGGCTCAAGCTGGAGATAAGAAAGCCCTGGAAGAAATATGTAAAGGTTTTACTGGGTTAATTTCAGAATTGGTCGAAGCTTGGTATTACTACTAGGGAAAAGTTTGATGCTTATAAAAAATCGGAAGCAGTTCATCGGAAAAAATATAGTAGTAAAAGAGCTAATTCTGATGCTTATAAATACATAGATTAAGCCATATGAGGGGGATTAAAAGTGAATGTGGAAAGCTTTAAAAACTTAGAGGCGGAGAGTAATGTTCTCGCCTCTATAATAATAGATAATGACAGTATATGTGAGGTTATGGGGATTTTAAAGCCTGAGGACTTTTATAGTTCTAGTAATAAAATAATATACAAAAACTTGAGAGAAATGTATGAGAATAATACACCTAAGGTACAGCAGGTTAGATAATGAAGAAAAGAATAGTTGCTGCTTTTAAAACTATTATAGTGCTTTATTATAAAAGCCCCTGTGTCAAATAAAACCATCCAGAATAGTATATAAAAAGGGAAAATCTATTCTGGAGTTGATATTATGAAGAAGCTGATTAAATTCTTCGTGATAATATTGGGGGTTATTTTTTTCAATATGACATTAGTTGGAGCTGAAATAACCAAAGGTACTCCTACTAGCAATAAAATATGTGGGAATATTAGTTGGGCAAGCCCTTTCTATAATGAAGGAGATAGACTATACAGTGGAAATGATACTTCAGATACCTTATATGTTGATGCTTCCTCAGAAGAAGAATTAAAGAAGTGTATAATGGCAAGTATACAAAGTATGAGAGGAGTCTTTTTTATACACTACACTGGAGATTCTGAAAATCTTAAGAATCTGCTAAAGGATACGTTGGATGGTCGTTATGATTATAGTGGTTATGGGAGATGTTTAATGAAGTGCTGGAAATGTAGTTACGATGGTTATAGCAATAATGTAATGATAAATTTTAATATTGAATATGTAGAAAGTAAAGAACAGGCTGATGCTGTAGATAAAAAAATAAGAGAAATATTAGCTGGATTAATTACCGTTGACATGAATGAGTTTCAGAAGGAAAAAGCTATACACGATTATATAGTTAAAAACGTTGCTTATGATGAAACAAAGGACAAGTATAGTGATTATGATGGGTTGTTTAATGGAAAAACTGTATGCCAGGGATATGCTCTTTTAAATTATAAAATGCTTACTATGGCAGGGATTAAAACACGAATTGTTATAGGAATTGCCGGAGGTGCGCCTCATGGTTGGAATATGGTAAATATTAAGGATAATTGGTATCACGTAGACTGTACCTGGGATGATCCTATACCAGATATTCAAGGAAGAGTTAACAATGGCTACTTTAATGTAACAGATGATGCTATAGAAAAGGATCATTCTTGGGATAAAACCAAGTATGAAGCTTGCACTTCTTTATTTAAGTATGAAAGCCTTAAGGAAGTTCTATTTGAGCCTACAGGACAGTATAAAGTAGTTAAAAATATAAAAGATGCTTCTGTAGATAGAAAATTTACTATAAAATTTTCAAAGGAGCTAAATAAGGATATTTTAAATAAAGATTCAATAGTGTTTGTTAAAGGGTATGACGGCGAAAAGCTGTCTTTTAAAATAGAAAATTTAGGGACTAGCCTTGTGATTACTCCAGAGGAAAAGTTAAAACCTTTTACAAAATATTATATTATTATAAATGAGGGAATAACAGCAGTTGATGGTAGTGAAACAAACGGTAATGTGTTGATCAAAATAGAAACTGCTTTATAAAAACTGGGGAGTGAAGACTCCCCTTAATAGGAATCGTTTTGAACGAGCTGAAGAGAGATTTCGCTTCCATGATAAATCTATATTTTTAGTGAAGTTAAATAAAAATATATGAAAAATATGTAAAATATGATACAATTTGTACTATAAGTAAAGTATATGATACGTGTAAAGGTGGAATGTGTGTGAAAAGTAAGAAATTATTATGTATTTTGACTTTAAGTACAATGATATTTCATGGTTCTCTCATAAGCAATGTGAATGCGCAGACTGTATCTACCCATAGAATATCAGGACAAACTAGATATGATACCTCAGTGGCAATATCAGAAAAAGGTTGGACCCAATCTGATACTGTAATACTTGCAAATGGAGAAAAATTTGCAGATGCCCTATGTGCTGGTCCTTTAGCAAAAAAGTATAATGCACCAATTCTTTTAATCCCTTCTACATCAATAGGTAATAATACTCTCAATGAATTAGCTAGATTACAAGTGAAAAACATAATAATAGTAGGTGGAAATGGTTCTGTTTCATTAAATGTCGAAAGTCAGTTGAAGTCATCAGGTTATAGTAATATTGATAGAATTAGCGGAAAAGACAGATATGAAACATCAGTCATGATAGCTCAAAGATTGGACAAAACAGATAAAGTTATTATAGCTTCCAGTGAAAAGTTTCCTGATGCATTATCTATATCTCCTATTGCTTCAAAACTAGGTATTCCAATATTACTATCAAATAAGGATGCTTTATCGGAAGATGCAAAACAATTTATTCAGAGTAATAATATAAAGAAAACTTATATAGTTGGTGGAAAAGGTGTTTTATCAGATGCCATGGAAAAATCAGTTCCTTCACCGATAAGGTTAAGTGGTTCTGATAGATATGGTACTAATGCTGCTGTTATGAAAGAATTTGAAAGGGATTTAAGCTTTGATCAGGTTTATATGGCTATGGGTGATGGCCAGACCGGTGATGAGTTTGCAGATGCCTTATCAGGTGCAGTTTTAGCCTCTAATACAGCAGCACCAATCTTATTGACATACAAATCTATAGATGATGCTGTGAATGAATATATTAAATCCAAGTTAAATATTAATACAAAAGCTATTGCCTTAGGTGGACAAGCTGTAGTTCCAGACGAATTAATAAAAACTATAATGGATGAAAAAGCTGATATATCTATAGCTAAAGATTATAATAAAGCAGGGACTTATAGTGATGGAGATATTGATGGATCTGTAATCATAAGTGAATCAGGAGTATACCTAAAAAATACAACAATTGAAGGAGATCTTTTAATAGCATCTACTGTAGGTGATGGCACCGTGGACTTAGATAATGTTACTGTAAAGGGAAAAACAATAATAAATGGTGGAGGCTCTCATAATATTCATTATCATAATGTAAATGGAGCGAACATTTTAATTGATAAACCTTTAGGGGAAGAGGTTGGTATAACTGCAGATGAAAATACAAGTATTAGCTCGATTGTAGTTCAGTCTAATAGTGTGTTAGATCAATCTAAATCTGCAAAGAATAGTAACATAACTGTGGAACAGAATGTAAATTTAAAATTAATAGGTAAATTTGAAAATGTAGAAATTAAAGGGCAGGAGGCTAATGTAGACATACAAAATGCTAGTATTAATACGTTAAATGTAAATGATTCAGCAAAAAATGCTGTAGTAAGTCTAGATAAAAACTCTAAAATAAATAAGCTAACCTTAAATACGGAAGCAGTTGTTAAGGGAGAAGGAACTATAGAAAGTGCATTTATAAATGTAAATGGTATAACTTTAGAACAGAAACCAACTAATATGCATATAGCTTCAGGAGTATCTGCCATAGTAAAGGGAATAAAGGAGACAGGTACGAAATCAGCAAGTGGTGGTGGAGGCGGAGGAAGTTTAGTAGTACAGTATAAGATAGTAACTTCATCAGCAATTATAGGGGATATAGATGTAGCTGCTGGAACAACACTAGGCGCTATAAGTTTGCCACAGAATGTAGGTATTGGACTAAATGATGGTTCAACAACAAGTGCAGCTGTTACATGGGATGGTGGAAACCCAGTCTATAATGGAAGTATAGCAGGAACATATCTATTTACAGGAAATTTGACTTTACCACAGGGAATTATAAATCCTGATAATAAGCAGGCCTCAGTAAAAGTTGTAGTTAGGGAAAATGGAGAGGGAATAGAGGATAAAACAGTAATTTCAGCAGTTCCTATCGCCGATATAAATGTAGTAACTGGTACAACATTAGGAGCAATAAGCCTGCCAGAAAGTGTTGATATTATATTAGATAATGGTTCAACAACAAGTGCAGCAGTTACGTGGAATGATAGTAGTCCAGCTTATAATGGAAACACTTTAGAAACATATAATTTTATAGGAACTATCACTTTGCCACAGGGAGTTATAAATCCAAAAAATAAACAGACTTTTGTAAGAGTTATAGTAGTCCCTAAAATAAGTAGTCATTTTGAGGCACTAGGATTATTGGCTAAAGACAATGAAGGAAATATTTATGTGACTGATGCTGCTAACAATAAAGTCCAAAAATTCAGCTCTGACGGAAATCTTATAAAAGAATGGGGAACTAAGGGTTCTGGAGATGGGCAATTTGTTAATCCAAGAGGAATCGCAGTAGATAGTTCGTCGGGAGATGTTTATGTACTGGATACTGATAACAGTAGAGTACAAAAGTTTAACTCTAATGGAGAATTTATAAGTAAGTGGGGAAATTGGGGATATGGTAATGGTCAATTCCGCTATCCAAGAGGAATTGCAGTAGATAGCTCGTCGGGAAATGTTTATGTAGTAGATGCTGATAATAATAGAATACAAAAGTTTAATTCTGATGGAAATTTTCAAGGAGCATTAGGAAGCTGGGGATCAGGTGATGGTCAATTTAAATATCCAGCTGGAATAGTAGTAGATAGCTGGGGAAATATTTATGTAGCTGATGGTGATAATGATAGAATACAGAAATTTAATAGTAGTGGTGATTTTTTGATTAAATGGGGGAATACGGGATCAGGTAACAGTCAATTCCAGCGTCCAAGCGGAATAGCATTAGACAATTCAGGAAATGTTTATGTAGTAGATACTTATAATCATAGAATACAAGAGTTTAATAGTAATGGAGGTTTTATAACAAGTTGGGGAAGTGCAGGGCAAAATAGTGGTCAATTTATTTGTCCGACAGGAGTGGTAGTAGATAATTCGGGAGATATTTATATATCTGACATCTATACTAGCAGAATACAAAAATTTAAATCCGATACAACCTTTGAGAAACAATGGTATCCAGGTGATTCAGGTAAGTGTGAATTTAAATATCCAGTTGGAATAGCTCTAGATAGATCAGGAAATATTTATGTATGTGATATTGGTAACAGTAATGTGCAAAAAATTGATTCTAATGGAGCGACTATAAGAGCTTGGGGCGGTTATGGATCAGGAACTAGTTATAGTGCACCAAGTGGAGTAGCTATAGATAGTCTAGGAAATATTTATACGATTGATACCTATCGTAATGAAGTGCAAAAGTTTAATTCTGATGGAAACCTTATAACAAAATGGGGAAGTTGGGGATCAAGCAATGGTCAATTTAACTATCCACAGTCAATAGCTGTAGATAGTTTTGGAAATGTTTATGTAGCTGATACTGATAATAATAGAATACAGAAATTTAAGTCTGATGGAACTTTTATAATCCAATGGGGAAGCGAAGGATCAGATAATGGTCAATTTAATAGGCCTTATGGAGTAGCGGTAGATGCTTCAGACAATGTCTATGTAGTTGATACTTATAATAATAGAGTGCAAAAATTCGATTCTAGCGGAAAGTTTTTGACTAAATGGGGTACTTTAGGTGCAACTAATGGTAAGATGTATGTACCTAGTGGAATAGCAGTAGATACTTCAGGTAATGTCTACGTAGTAGATGTTGGTAACAGTAATGTACAAAAATTTGATTCTAACGGTGTTTTTATAAAAAAATATGGAACATTGGGTTCAGGGAATGGACAACTTTATATGCCATATGGAGTAGCGATAGATTCAAAAGGCAATATTTATGTAGTTGATAGTGGTAATAATCGTATACAAATCTTCACCCCTTAAGCAGGAGTAAAAGAAAATAACAAGTTAAAGACAGGAGTTGATATACCTCCTGTCTTTTCTTATCTCTCTCCTAACCCGTAGATAAAAACATATACTTTCCATGGTTAAAAAATGTATAATTAACATCATTTCATCATTGTAAAGAGGACAAAATCTCAGTAGAATAAAACCATCGAGTCGCGAAACATATCGAACTAAGTCGATGTGTTTTCACAATATCATTCACATCAAATCTAAAATTAGTAAATGAAGAAATCTAAAACAACATTACATCGTAAATTATGTACTCACAATACTTTAATAACATATAAAACCATGGAGGGTTAAGATGAAAAAAGCAATGAAAAAAACAATGAAAAAAACTTTATCTGTAAGTACTATGGCATCCTTATTAATAACTAGTTCAGCAGTGGCTATTAATGTAAAAGCAGCAGGGGTAACACCGCCGGAGAGTCCAAGACTATGGGGACAGGACAGATATGAAACTGCAGTTAAGGTATCACAAGCTGGATGGGAAAATGGTTCAGACTATGTAGTAATAGCAAGTGGAGAAGGTTATGCAGATGCTTTATCAGCTGCACCACTGGCAAAAGTAAATAATGCACCTATACTTTTAACTCAAAAGGATTCTCTAAGTGATAAAACTCTAGAGGAATTAAAAAGATTAAATGTTAAGCATGTAATTATTGTAGGTGGACAGGGTGTTGTATCTCAAGGAATTGAGGATAAGATAAAAAGTGAAGTAACAGCCGATGTTGAAAGACTTTGGGGACAAAATAGATATGAGACTTCTGTTAAAGTAGCAGAAAAGCTTGGAGTAACAGACAAAGTAGTATTAGCAAGTGGACAAGGTTATGCAGATGCATTATCTGCGGCACCAGTGGCAGCTGTAAATGGTATGCCAGTACTTTTAACAGAAAGCACAAACTTATCACAAGCTACAGCTGATTTTATTAAAGCGCATCCTTCAATAACTAAAACTTATGTAATTGGAGGAACTGCATCTATAAGTGATGGAACAGCAAATAAAGTTCCAGCAGCAGAAAGATTAGGTGGAGCTAATAGATATGAAACAAATGCAGCAGTGGTAAATGCCTTTGCAACAGATTTTGATTTTAAAAATGCATACGTAGCTTTAGGAAATGGACCAACTGGAAATGAATTTGCAGATGCTCTATCAGCTTCAGCATTAGCAGCTAAAAATAGTGCAGCAGTAGTAATTACAGATAAGGTATTAACAGATACTACTAAAAACCTTATGAATTCTACAATATCACCAAGCAGTGTAATAACTGTATTAGGTGGAGTGGCAAATGTATCAGATGCAGTAGTAAGCGGTATGAAGATATCTGCAAGCTTTTTAAGTGAAGCAGGAGCAACTGTTACTGAAGTTATAAATGGAAATGCAGACATTACTGCAGATAATGTAACACTAAAAGGAAATGTAAAAGGTGACTTATACCTAGAAGGTAACAATGGATCTATTTCAAATATAACAGTAGACGGAACTATTTATTTAAATCCTGGATCAACTGGAGTAGCTAATCTTGATACAGTAACTGCTAAGAACATAGTAGTTTTATCAGGAGCACAGAATAGCATACACTTAAAGAATGTAAATGCACAAAAGTTAACAGTGCACAGTAAAACAGATGTAAGAGTTCAAAGTGAAGGTTCTACTTCTATAGGAGCTACTATTGTTAAATCAAAGGCTGTTCTTGATGCAACATCAGGTTCCTTTGGTACAGTGAATGTAGCTAAGACTATGAAAGATAAAACTGTTGAATTTAGAGGAACTTTTGATAAACTAGTAACAATAGATGGACAGGTTAATTTAAAAACAACTGCATCTGCAAATATAATAGGAATATTAGTAAGCAGTATAGCACAGGGACAAAACGTTTCTATTGATGGAGAAGGAACAATAAAGAATGTTCAGGTTAAGAATGAGACAGCTAAGTTAAACATAGGAAAAAACCTTGATATAAGAGGAGTTATTGAGGCGATAAACAAAAATAATATAAGCTCAGAGAACAGCTCTATAATTTCAAAGGTAGATCAGAAGTCATCAGATGGCATGACTGATATAGGTAATACAACACCAGGTGGAACAAATGGTTCAGGAAATTCAGGTGGAGGAGTTACCTATACTGATATAACGAAAGTAGTATCAGGTTTATATAAAGATAGGATAGCAGAATATTTAGCTGCTCACCCAAATTTGAATAGTGACATATCAGTAACAACAGGAGATACTATAGTAGTTAAAATTAATAATCAAAACTGGACTTCTATAAGTGAATTATTCGCTAATGCTCAAAATGATGATATAGGGACTATAAAATCTAGATTGAATACTCTTCAAGGAATATTAGATCTTCATACTGTAGGTAATATTAAGGTTGGGGGTGCTTCTTTACCTGAGTATATTCAGCAGCTATATCCAGCTGACTTTACTGAGGATGGAAGACTAAATATAGATGTTATTGCTTCTAAAATAGCAGCAAAGGATCCATCATATGAAAACTTTAATGCCAATTTGATAAATAAAATAACTAGTGCAAATAGTACTTTAGTAGGACCAAGTGTAAGTGGATCTGTGTCATTCGAAGGACAAACAATCAGTGTAGCTGTAGATAAGATAGCAAAGGATGGTCAAACTATATACCATAGCGCATGGTCACAAGAAGAAAATCTTAAATTCTTAAGTAAGAATAACGTTAGTGATATAACGGGCTTATATACTATTTATTCAGGAAACAACATCATAAAAGTGCAAATTACAAAATAAGATTTTTATGAAGTGAAAACTTTAATCAGATGGGGTTTCAACCCCACCTGATTCTTAGTTGAACGAATCCAGGGACGTAGCCGCTCTTTACTTCCGCTTTGAGAAGCGGGAGCATTAGAGCGGGTAGTCATCGGACAAAAATCCTATAAAAACTCAGGTTTTACAGCCTGAGTTTTTTATGTAAGAACTTAAAATACAGCAACTAATCCTTGGCATAATAGTAAAAACTTTTGATATTAACTAATGTAATAATTGATGCTAAAATAAAAGTGGACAAAATAAAGAACATTAAATATAGAGGTAATGGAGGCTAGAAATATATGAGTGGAGAAGTTTCATTGAATCTTAGGGATTTATTAAATTTATTAAAAAAGAGATCTAAATTTATATTAGCTGTCACCGTAGGAGCTACCGTAGTTTCAGGAATTTTGACTTTTTCATTAATTAAACCTACTTATGAAGCTAAAACTACCATTGTTATAGGTAAAGCAGCTGAGACAAATGACAAGTCACAATATAATTACAATGATATAATGATGTTTCAGAAGCTTGTGAAAACCTACTCTGAAATCGGTAAATCACGAGTTGTGGCAGAAAATGCTTCTATGAATCTAGGTGATGTTTCGCCGGAACAAATTCAAAAAGTCCTTAAAGTAACACCGCAAGTAGATACACAAATCGTTGAACTTAAAGTGGTAAGTAATAGTCCAGAAAAAGCTTATCTTATGATGAACGCAGTTAGTAATTCCTTTATACAGGAGTCAAAACGAATTTATCCTTCAGGCAATATTCAAGTTATGGATGGAGCTAAGATCCCAGAAAGACCAGTAAAACCTAATAAAGCTTTAAATTTAGTTGCAGCTTTTGTTATAGGGCTGATGGCTTCTATAGGGCTTTCCTTTGCTCTTGAGTATATGGACAGCACTATCAAAAGTGAAGAGGATATAAATAAGTATTTAGAATTGCCCGTTGTAGGTATAGTACCTAAAAATGCGGAAATATAGGAAAGGTGATATATATGATAGACTTGCACAGTCACATACTTCCTGGTATAGATGATGGTGCTAAGGATATGGAGATGACACTTAATATGCTTAAAATTGCAGCTAAGGATGGTACTAAAAAAATAGTGGCCACTCCACATTTTTATAGAGGCTATTATCTAAATACCTATGAAGAGGTAGTTAACCTTGTAAAGCAGGTTAATGACAAAGCAAAGGAAAATAATTTAGATATTGAAATATATCCGGGACAGGAAATTTTTATAAATAGACAAGTTATTGAGGACTACAAGGAAGGGATTATAAAAGGTATTAGGGACACAAGATATATGCTTATAGAGCTTCCAATGGATAAAATGCCTAAAGAAACCTTTGATATATTGTATGAGCTTAGAATACAAGGAGTTGTGCCAGTAATAGCCCATCCAGAAAGATATGTTTATATCATAGAGAAGCCCCATAAAATAAATGAATTTATAAAGGAAGGCTGTCTTTTTCAGATAAACTCAGGAAGTATTAAAGGTATATTCGGAAAGAAAATTCAAAAGACAGCGGAAATTTTGATTAACCATAGAGTTTGTAATTTTATTGCCTCTGATGCTCATACAACTAGAACAAGAGCTCCAATAATTAAAGAAGCCTTAAGCAGGGTTAATGGAATAGATGAACAGTTATATAGAGACATCATAAGCAATGGACAGAAGCTATTAGATGATGCACATATATCATCAGAAGCTGAAAAGATAAAGGAAAAAAGAAGTATCTTTGGATTTTTAAAACTGTAATTAGGTTTTAAAATTTCATAAAGGTAGCAAATATTGTTAAAAAAATAACAAGTCTTAATTATGAGGTGAATATTTTGGAGAATATAGATATCATTACGATTAAAAATCCCAGATCCCCTATAGCAGAATCCTATAGAACCTTAAGAACTAACATACAATTCTCATCCTTCGATAAAAAAATTCAAACAATAGTCATCACAAGTTCAGGACCATCAGAAGGAAAATCAACTACATCTTCAAACTTAGCGGTGGTTATGGCTCAAAATGGCAACAAAACTATTTTGATTGATTGTGATCAAAGAAAACCAAAGCTCCATAAGGTGTTTTTAACCTCTAACCAAAAGGGATTATCAGATTTACTTGTAGGAAATTCTGTATTTGAAGAGGCAGTTGAAAAAACAGAAATAGAAAATCTAGATATTCTTACTTCAGGCACAAGACCTCCAAATCCCTCAGAACTTTTGGCATCTACAAAGATGAAGAACTTTATAGAAAATTTAAGAGAAAAGTATGATTGCATAATAATAGATACACCGCCTGTAATAGCTGTAACAGATGCTCAAATTGTTTCAAGATATGCAGATGGATGTCTTTTAGTGGTAGCATCAGCTCAAGCGGAAAGAGAAGCGGCTATGAAGGCTAAGGAACTTTTAGTGAAAGTGGATGCAAAAATAATAGGAGTAGTACTGAATAAGCTTGATATAAAGGAAAAAGGATACTATGGATACTACTATACTGACTATAGTGATGAGGGCGAGAAAAAAACAGTAAAGAGAAGAAGTAGAAAAAATAAAAAACAAAGATTATCCTTAAGCTTTTTTTCAAGGCTAAAAAAGTCCGTAAACTAGAAAATAAGATAAGAAAGGGGTACAGCATGTGGCAGAGATAGGAAAAAATAATTTTGGCCTTCAGTTAGGTTATACAGATAACTATAGGAAGAGTAAAGCTTACTATTTTTTAAAAAGAACTATAGACATATGCGGTTCTTTTCTTGGAATTGTATTGTTAAGTCCTATTATGATAGGAACTATTATAGCCATAAAATTAGATTCTCATGGTCCTGTATTTTTCTCTCAACCTAGAGTAGGGAAGGATGGAGAAATATTTAATATGTATAAATTTAGGTCAATGGTCACTGATGCGGAAAAGCTTTTAAATAATATTAAAGATAAAAATGAGATGTCAGGACCTATGTTTAAAATGGCCAATGATCCTAGAGTTACTAAAATAGGTAGGTTTATTAGAAAGACAAGCATTGATGAACTTCCTCAGCTATTTAATGTACTAAAAGGAGAAATGTCACTGGTTGGACCTAGACCAAATCTTCCAAAGGAAGTAGAACAGTTTAACGACTTTCATAGACTAAAGCTTTTAGCAAAGCCTGGTATTACTTGTTATTGGCAGGTTATGGGCAGAAGTAGTATTGGTTTTGAGGAATGGATGAAGCTTGATGTTAGGTATATTGAGGAGAGAAGTATTTGGGTGGATTTGAAGCTGATTTTTAGGACTGTTGGAGTTTTATTTGGAGATAAGAATGCAGTTTAGGTATTTTTAATGAATTTAACTAGGGGAGGAACATTAATGAATATAGTAGTAGCAGGAACAGGTTATGTGGGATTAGTTACCGGTGCATGTTTATCACATTTAGGGCATAAGGTAACTTGCGTTGATACAAACAAAGAAAAGGTAGAATTAATGAAGCAAGGTATATCTCCAATCTATGAGCCTGGATTAGATGAATTGCTTAAAAAAAATTATGAAGAAGGAAGATTGAATTTTACAACGGATTATAAAGCAGCATATAAGAAGGCAGATGTAATCTTTATAGGTGTAGGTACTCCAGAAAGAGAAGATGGTTCTGCTAACCTGGATTATGTATACAAAGCTTCCCAGCAAATAGCTGAAAATATTGAAAGAGATTGTTTGGTTGTTGTTAAGTCAACAGTTCCAATAGGAACTAATGATAAAGTAGAAGTGTTTTTGAAGGAACATCTTAAAAATAATGTTCATATAGAAGTGGCTTCAAATCCGGAATTTTTATCTCAGGGAACAGCAGTTAAAGATACCTTGTATGCTAGTAGAGTTGTTATAGGTGTGGAATCTGACAGAGCTAGAGATATTTTGAAAGAAGTTTATGAAAGATTTAATCAACCAATAGTTGTCACTAATAGAAGAAGTGCTGAGATGATAAAATATGCATCTAATGACTTTTTAGCTCTGAAAATATCCTTTATGAATGAGATAGCTAATTTTTGTGAAATGGTTGGAGCGGATGTTCAGGATGTAGCAAAAGGAATGAGCTTTGATCCTAGAATAGGAGACAAGTTCCTGAATGCAGGAATAGGCTACGGAGGATCTTGTTTTCCAAAGGATACAAAGGCACTTCACTGGTTAGCTAATGATAGCGGATATGAGTTAAAGACTATAAAAGCCACTATAGAAGTAAATGAGAATCAAAAATACAAGTTGTTCAGAAAGGCTAAACAGAGATTTGGAAGCTTAAAGGGAATAAAAGTGGCAGTATTAGGACTAACTTTTAAACCAGGAACCGATGATCTAAGAGAGGCCCCTTCTATACCGAATGTAAGAAGACTGCTGGAAGAGGGAGCGGAAGTGTTTGCTTATGATCCTGTTGGAGCAGAGAATTTTAAAAAATTATTTCCAACGGAAATCACATATACAAAAACTCCGGAAGAAGCTCTAAGAGATGCAGATGCAGCATTTATATTTACAGAGTGGAACGAAATTAAAGCCTTGGATTTAGGTTTGTATGAGGAATTAATGAAAACGCCTATTATATTTGATGGCAGGAATTGTTATGACATCAGTGAGGTAGAAGAGAAGAAAGTAGATTATTATTCAGTGGGAAGAAGGGCTGTTTTAAGCCTAGAGGAAAAAGCTAAAAAAGAAGTAGCTGTAGCAAGTTAGGCCAAAATACTTAAGGGGTTAGAGGTGAATGCAATGAAGATATGCTTTATAACATCAAGTGGGGGGCATTTAACACATTTAATCCAATTGCAGGATTGGTGGAAGGATAAGGAAAGGTTCTGGGTTACCTTTGAAAAAGAGGATTCAAAATCAATACTTAAGAATGAAAAAAAGTACTGGTGCTATTTTCCCACTAATAGAAATATAAAAAATCTGATAAAGAATACCATTTTAGCTATAAAAATATTATTTAAAGAAAAACCGGATTTAATTGTAAGCACTGGTGCGGCACCGGCCATCCCATTTTTTTATATAGGAAAAATCCTAGGGTCTAAGGTTGTTTATATTGAAGTATATGATAGAATCGACAAACCAACCATAACTGGAAAAGTGGTTTACCCCATAAGTGATTTATTTATATTGCAATGGGAAGAACAAAAAAAATTCTATCCTAAAGGTAAAGTTTTGGAGGGATTATTTTGATTTTTGTTACTGTAGGAACACATGAACAAGGATTAGATAGATTACTAGTAGAGCTAGATAGATTGATTGAAACAAAGGAAATTGAGGGGAAAGTCTTTGCTCAAATAGGATATAGCAAGTATATCCCCAGAAATTATGAATATAAAACAATGATTGGTTATGATGAAATGGATCAGTATGTTAGAAAAAGTGATATAGTTATAACCCATGGTGGTCCGGGAAGTATATTTCATCCATTACAATATAGTAAGATTCCTATTGTAGTACCAAGAAATCCTGAATTTAATGAGCATGTTGATGACCATCAAATACTTTTTACTAAAAGATTAGAAAAAGAAAGTAAGATATTAGCTGTATATGATATTGATAAGCTAAAAGCTGCAATTAATGGATATGAGGATTTAATATTAGGATGTCAGATTAATAACTCAGATAAAAAAAGCTTTATTAAAAACTTTGATCAATTAATAAGAACTAAGTTAAAAATTGTCTGAGATATATTTTTGAGGAGCAAAACATGAATATATTATATCTTAATAGAGGCATGGAAATGGGCGGAGTTGAAAAGTGTATTATTCAACTATCAAAACTATTTAGAAGTAATAATAAGATCATAGTAGCTAGTATGGGTGGCGAACTAGTTAGAGAGTTAGAGAAAATAAACATCAATCATTATGACATTATTAATACTGATTCAAAGAGTCCATTAGACATACTGAAAAATTTAAATATTATATTAAGAATAGTTAAAAGAGAAAAAATAGACATAATTCACAGCCACCATAGAATGACTACATTATTAGCTAAAGTGGTGTCAAAATTTATTAAAGTTAAAGTTATACACACCCAGCATTTATGTATTGAAGATAAGCATAGGCTAACTAACTTGGCATTAAAAAATATAGATACTATAGCAGTAAGTGAAGCTGCCAAAAGAATATTAGTAGAAAGGTCAAGTTTAGACGAGAAAAAAATAACTACTATATATAATACCATTGAAACAGAATGTAAAAACAACAGTGTGGATAACATCCTTTTAAGTTTGAAAAAAGAAGGATATTTTATAGCTGCTCAAGTAAGCAGGGTAGTAGACTATAAAGGAGTATATGATTTTATAGAAATAGCTAAGAAGACAAGTTTAGAAAATGAAAAAATAAAATTTGTTTTATTAGGGGATGGACCAGAATTAAATAATTTGAAAAAGATAGTTAAAGATGAGAAGTTGGAAGAAAAAATTTACTTATTAGGGGCCAAGGATAATATTATAGAACACCTAAAATATGTGGATGTATTATTGCTATGCTCATACATTGAGGGATTACCGTTAACACCCTTAGAAGCATTTTCACAAGGTGTCCCAGTTATAGGAACTAATATTAATGGAACTAATGAAGAAATTGATAATGAATATAATGGATATTTGGTGGAAGTTAAAGATGTTGAAGGATTCAAGAATAATATTCTAAAGCTATATAATGATAAAACCTTATATATATCTATGAAGGACAACTGCAAAAGGACTTTTAGAGAAAAGTTCAATAAGAATATATATTTAAACTCACATATGAGTATGTATAATACTTTGGAATAAAATCAAAACTAAGATAGGTGATAATATGATTTCAATTGTAATACCTACGTATAATAGAGGGGACCTTATAAAGAGAAGTGTAGAAAGTATATTAAAACAATCATATCAGGATATTGAGATAATAGTAGTAGATGATAACTCAAGTGATGATACAGCAGATCAAATAAAAGAGATTAACAGCTCCAAAGTGAAGTATTATAGATTAGATAAAAATAGAGGAGCCTGCTTTGCACGTAATTATGGAGTAAAAAAATCCATTGGTGAATATATAGCATTTCAAGATAGTGATGATATATGGGATAGCTCAAAGTTAGAGAAACAGCTGGAATATTTAATTAGCAATAATTTTGATATTGTTTCCTGTAAAATTAAAATAATCGGAGAAGAAAAAGAAACTGTCTTTCCTGAAAATAGCCATATAGATATTGATGAGATATATACAAAAAATAAGTTAAGTACCCAAACTCTTGTGGGAAAGAAACAATGTTTTTTAGATACTCCCTTTGATGAAAGGCTGCCTAGATTTCAGGATTGGGATTTAGCAATAAACTTAGTGAAAAAATATAATGTAGGGATATTAGATGAAGTATTAGTAGATGTGTATATGCAGGATAACAGTATAAGCAAGAATCCAGGAAAGGCAGAAAAAGCATTACAGATATTTTTGGAAAAGTACGGAACTAACAAAAGGGCTAGAGCTCAGTATCTTAGATTAATTGGAGTATATAGATTACAGCAGCATAAGGATACTAAAAAATACTTTTTAAAGTCTTTTACGCTTAATCCTCTCGAT
The DNA here is from genome assembly GCF_001623875.1 of Clostridium magnum DSM 2767. GTDB lineage: Bacteria > Bacillota > Clostridia > Clostridiales > Clostridiaceae > Clostridium_AM > Clostridium_AM magnum. The sequence goes on from NZ_LWAE01000007.1 coordinate 57,380, forward strand.
ATTAAATTACTGGTAGATATAGTGCTAAGTGTTTTTGATTTGGAGAAACTACATTATAATATCTATTTAAAAAAGGGAAGGTTTAAATAATATTAGTGTAGGGTAGATGAACTTAAGGGAGTCATGGACTATATGAAGATTTGTTTTATAACGGATACAGTTTTCGAGTTAGGTGGAATACAAAGAGTTTTATCAACATTAGCTAATGAATTAGTGGAATACTATGATGTAGATATTTTGTGTACAATGAGTGGGTTTAAAGTAGATAGAAGGCTATATGGTCTTAAGGAAAAGGTAAAGGTAGCAATAAGAGAAGATCTAGTCTACAAGGGTTTGATAAAAAAAGTATTTCTAAAATCAATAAAGGTTTTAAATAGTAAGGTAGGATTTTTAAATAAAGATAATTATACTGATTTTTTAACTAAGGTATATTATCCTAAAGAAATACAAGAAAGATTTATTCAATATCTAAATAATAAAGACTATGATGTAGTTATAGGGGTTGCTGGGTATTATAGTTTGCTTGCGGCAATCATCTCAGATAAAATAGGCGCAAAAACAATAGGATGGCAGCATAATTCTTATAAAGCCTATTTTAGAACTCCTAATAAATATCAATGGGGAGAGGATAGTCTGTTCAGAGAACACATAGGTAAGTTAGATAAGTATATTGTGTTAACGGATGCAGATAAGAAGGATATGGAGGAAAACTTTAAGATAAAGTGTAGTAGAATATACAACCCTCTTAGTTTTACTTCTAATGAAAAGTCAAGCTGTGAAGAAAAGAAAGTTATATTTGTAGGAAGATTAATAGAAGGACAAAAAGGACTTGATTTGCTTATAAAAGCCTTTAATAAGGTTTGTCTGAAGCATAAAGACTGGACTTTGCATATTGTGGGAGATGGACCGGATAAAGAAAAAATTAATAAGTTGATTAATCAGCTAAAACTAAGTAAACAAGTAAAAATAGAACCTTTTACTAATGATGTTAAGCGGTATTATTTAAATTCATCTATATTTGTATCTTCTTCAAGGTGGGAAGGTTTTGGATTAGTAATAACAGAGGCTATGGAGTGCGGATTGCCAGTTATAGCATTCGCCAATTCAGGTCCAAAGGAAATAATAAATAGAGACAACGTAAATGGAATCCTAGTAAAGTGTGGAGATATTGATAAACTATCAGAAGCAATTATTAGTTTAATGGAAAATGAAGAGAAAAGAAAATCAATAGCTAAAGAGTCAGTAAAAAGAGCTGGAGATTTTAGCATGGACAATATTATAAAACAATGGAATGAAGTTATAGGTAATGTATAATTTAGAAAATAAATATTTTAAAAAATATATTAAATAAGGAATGAAGATAATGCATATAAGTACTATAAAAACACAAGAGAGTAATAAGAAGATATTCATTGTACTACTTATATCACTTTTTATCTTTCCGCAGGAATTAAGAAGTGTCTTTGGTGAAAAAATATATACTATTAATATATTAGGAATGGTTAGCTTACTTTTATTAGTATTAAATAATTTTAGAGAAATTGATAAAAAGAAGCTTATCCTTTTATATACCACTGTATTAATTTATATGTGCTCAGCTATTTTTTATGAGAATAAAATCACCACTGTAATTACTACAATGACATTGTTTATTATTCCACTATCATTAACAATTATAAAGGTTGATAAGCATACGTTAAGAGATATACTAAAGTGGATTATATGGATTTTAAATTCAATAATTATTGTTATAACTGCTATCGGAATATTAGAAATGACATTTCATCTTAATATAAATATCGCTATTAGTAAGTTTATGAGTCAGAGAACCCAAGAACTAATGCTTTTAAATAGTTTTATGGGAGATAATAAAAGACTATATTCCTTCATGGGACATCCGTTATTTAATACACAGTTATATTTAATGTTCTTTACCTTGAATACTGTGTATAGTAAGTATTTTAAAGGGGAAAGTTTACCTACATGGGTATTAATAGTATCTGTTATCGGTATAGCCTTTACTGGAAGTAAAGCAGGGTTTGTAATTTTATGCTTAGCTATTGCTGCATTATTTAAAAGTAATAGCAGAATGAAAAAAATCCTTGTAGTTGCATGTGGAATGATTATTGCCTTTAAACTAGGACTTTTTGATAACTTAATTTCTAGATTTACTGCAGGAAGTTTAACTACTGGAAGAAACGAGAAATGGCTTGAGATTCAGTCTATGGATTTATTCCCTATAAAGTTTTTTACGGGATATGGAAGAGGATTCACATTCCAATTTAATTCATATGTAGATTGGGCATCAGCAGCATTTGAATACCCTGCAAGAATGTTTTCATTAGAATTTGGAGTTATGGTTACTGCTTTAATCTATACCTTTATTATGGTTATACCTACTATAATATTGTTAGCCAGAAGGCATTATTATCTGTTCATCAGCTATTTAATTGTTTTTTTAGATGTTAATACTTTTAATGGTTTATCTACAACGGGAGATAAGATGTTGATATTCTGCTTATTTGTATTTTTAATATTAAATTTGTCTAACTCAATGCAGGAGAGAGAATTAGTCTCAGATTAGATATTTATCCGATGACTAACCACTCTAATACTCCCATGCTTTATATGAAACTCCTCTTCCTACGTCAGAGGAGTAAGCGATTCGCACCAAATCATAGATTTGGGCTCTCTGCTTAACTGTACGTTGCGAGCGGCTACGTCCATGGATTCGTTCAACTAAGAATCAGATGGAGTTGAACTCCATCTGATTTATTAAAATATAAAAAGATTGAGAGGAATAAAGCCTTTGGACAGCAATTTAAAACTAAAGAGTGGAATAATAATAACCTTTATAGCTAAGTACAGTAATATAATTGCTCAATTAATAATAAATTCAGTGTTAGCTAGATTATTGATGCCAGAGGAGTTTGGAGTAATTGCAATAATAACAGTTTTCATATCCTTTTTTAATATTTTAGGGGATATGGGCCTTGGGCCAGCAATAATACAAAATAAATCCTTGGAGGATAAAGAAGTATCTGATATATTTAAGTTTTCAATAATTGCGGCAGTTTTAGCAGCAGTTTTATTTTATTTCTTTTCATATTTTATCGCATTTTTTTATGACAATAGCATCTACATAAAATTAGGAAAACTATTATCCTTTTCTGTATTTTTTTCAATATGTAATATAGTTCCTAGCGCATTGATATACAAAAAACATAACTTTAAACTAATAGGAATAATTAATATTAGTATTAATATAATTGTTGGCATAGTTACTATAATACTTGCATTAAAGGGATGGTCCTATTACTCTTTGATAGTTGATTCAATTTTGAAAAGTATATTTATTTTTATCTTATCATTTATTTTTTGTGGAATTAGAATAAAAAAAGGATATAGCTATAGTTCAATCAAAAAGATAAGAACTTATTCTAGTTATCAATTCTCCTTTAACTTTATAAATTATTTTACCAGAAACTTAGATAATATAATGATAGGAAAATTTTTAGGTTCAGCTACATTAGGATATTATGATAAAGCCTATAAGCTTATGTTATATCCAGTGCAGAATTTAACCAATGTAATAACTCCAGTGCTGCACCCTGTATTATCAGAATATCAAGATAAGAGAGAAATGATTTATAATACATATATGAAGGTTATTAGGATTCTTGCTTATATGGGGATTTTTGTGACAGTTTATTGCTTCTTTACATCAACTGAAATTATATATATTATGTACGGTAAAAATTGGGAGCAGGCTATACCAATTTTTAGAGTATTGTCCTTGTCCATAGTAATACAAATGGTTTTATCTAGTATTGGAGCTATATTTCAGTCAACAGGATATGTAAATAAACTATTTTCTACAGGTGTTGTATCAGCAGGTTTTACTATTACCGCAATAATAATTGGAATTTTAAGTGAGAGAATAATTATATTAGCAGCAGGAATAGTAATCTCTTTTGCTTTAAATTTTATCCAATGCTTCTATGTGTTAGTAACTGAAGTATTTAATAAAAGCTTTAGTAAGTTCCTAATGGAGCTAAAAAATGTAGTAGTAGTGGGCTTTATTATGGTAGTTGGTTATTTACTAATATGGAACATAAGCATATCAAATATATTTATTAGTGCATTAGTAAAATTAATAGTAGGGGTTATAAGTTATTTAATTGGACTAATTATTACTAAGGAGTATAAAGCATTAAAAAGTTTAATTTTAAAATAATATAACTTAAATGCAGTTATAAATATTAAAGACATATTAATAGTTACAGCTGCATTAAATAAATATAGTGAATGAACTGAATAGTTTTTTTTAGAGGTTAAGGGTTTTAAAATAATGATGCCTTCGAACTAAAAATTGCCAAAACATGATAAGTTTTGTAGTTAAATAAAACTATGATATACTTAGGTTATTGTTATGAGTTCTATAACCTACGGAGGAGTAAAACATGTTCACATCTTTCAGAATAGCTTCCCGATTTTTGAGAAGCAGTAAAATTCAAACCCTTATTATAATTATAGGCATAGCTATAGGAGTATCTGTTCAAGTATTCATAGGTCTCTTAAGCAAAGGACTTGAAGGAACCCTTTTGAATAAAATGGCAGGTAATGCTGCTAATATTACTGTATATTCCCATAATGGTGGAATAGAAAATTGGGGAGATAGGATTAATAAAATTAAAGGAACTAGTGGAATAACATCAGTATTTCCAGTAGTAGATCATCAAGCCTTTGTAAAACTTAATGATATGACAGAGCCAGCACTTGTAAGAGGCTTTGGCCTTAAAGAAGGAAACTCCTTTTATAATATTAAAAATAGAATTTACAATGGGAAAATGCCTGAAGGTGAAAATGAAGTGATTATAGGGAAAGATCTAGTGGAGAGACTTGGGCTAAAAGTTGGAGATACCATAAATATAATTACCATATCACGAAAACAGGTGGATTTTAAGGTTGTAGGTTTTTATGACTTTGAGGTTGCTAAAATAAATAAAACCTGGCTTATTACAAATTTAAAAACTGCTCAGGATTTAATTGGCTTTGGAGACAAAGTTACATCTATAGAGGTTGGCGTAAGTGATCCCTATAATGCAGATACTATAGGAAAAAAAGTAGAAGACACATTAGGAGATAAGAACCTAAAGGTAGAAAATTGGAAAAGCCAGAATAAGCTACTAGTCAGTGGAATAGTAGGGCAAAGAATATGTACTGTTATAATACAGTTTTTTGTACTATTAGCGGCAGTTTTAAGTACTGTGAGTATATTGAGCATTAGTGTAGTTCAAAAATATAGACAAATAGGAATTCTAAAAGCAATGGGTATAAGAGATTCTTCTGCAGGATTGGTATTTTTGTTTCAGGCTTTAATACTTGGTGTTTTAGGTACAAGCCTTGGATTAGGACTATCATTGTTTTTTGTACAAGAATTTAACAGATACATAATTACACCTCAGGGTGAGCCAGTGGTAAATATAGTTATTAGTAAAAGGTTCTTAATTATGTCAGCTTTAATTGATATAACAGCATCTACCTTTGCAGCACTTTTACCTGCTTTAAAATCCTTTAGATTAAGTCCTGTGGAGGTAATAAAGAATGGCTAGTATTATAGAGCTTAAAGATATAAATAAAATATATGGAAGAAGAGTAAAAACACAAGTATTGCATAATGTGAATTTAGCTATTGAAGAAGGGTCCTTTAATTCTATTATAGGAGCTTCTGGCAGCGGCAAAACTACATTATTAAATATAATAGGTATACTTGATAAGCCTAGTAATGGACAAGTATTTATAGAAGGTAATAGAACAGACAAAATGAGCAGGAGAGCTTTAGCTTCTATAAGAAATAAAAAAATAGGTTTTGTATTTCAATTTCATTATCTGCTGCCTGAATTTAATGCACTTGAAAATGTACTTATGCCCTATACTATAAAAAGATTTTTTCATGGCAGAAAAACTAGGCAAAAGGCAGAGGATCTTCTGGATTTAGTTGGACTATCTAAGGTTAAGAAGAATAAAATCTATGATCTTTCCGGAGGACAGCAGCAGAGAGTTGCCATTGCTAGAGCACTTATGAACAATCCTAAAATCATATTGGCGGATGAACCTACAGGCAATTTGGATTCTAATTCTTCTGAGGAAATATATAAGATATTTAGAGATATAAATAAAGAATTTAGAACTACATTTGTGGTTATTACTCATGACGAAAGAATAGCAAATAAGACAGATAGGATAATAGAAATAAAAGATGGTGTGGTTAGTGGCTAAAAAGCTATCAGTAAAAGGTTTACTGATAGCTCTATTTTTACATTGAAGACATTGCAAAAACTACTGCAGATACTAAAGCGACTATAGCTATAGAACAAGTCCAAATTGTTATTTTTGTGTTTCTCTTACGTGCCTCAATAGGTGTTAGTTGATTTTTCATTGCCGTAAACTCCTTATTGATTAAATTTGATTTTAAATTGAATTTTGAATTAAATTTTAATTTTTGTTTTACTACATGTAAAATTATACAATATGCTGAAATATATTTCAATATGGTTTTTAGTATATAATTAGTCTAAATGATTTTGTAATAGAATTAGTCATATTGCATAGGAATTAAACTAATGAAATGTTATAATTTAACCTGACTAACTTGGTGTAAGTCTCCCACTTTACATGAAACTCCTCTTCCTAACGTCAGAGGAGTAAGCGATTCACACAAAATCATAGATTTTGGTTCTCTGCTTAACTGGGAGTTCAACGCCAAGTAAGCCATGCATTCGCAGCTCTAAAATTCAGATGGGGTAGAAAAATACCCATCTGAATTAAGAGCTTGCTTCAGTTTTATGTGATATTAGGTTAAATAGAAGGTGAATAAATTGAAAAAAGTACTAAGTATAGTTTTATGTGTATTGTGGATGGGATTTATATTTTATAACTCATCTAATAATGGAGAAATATCTGAAGACAGAAGTCATGCACTTTTAAATAGTATAAAAAACCAATATCATAAATTAAAAAGTTTTCAGCCAGCGGCAGAAAAGCCTCAGAATAATGATATGAGTTTAAAAGAAAGCAGTAAAGGAACTAAAGCAAAGACATCTAAAGCTGTAAACTCAAAGAAAGAGGAAGAATTTAATAAGATTCTGAGAAAGAATGCCCATGCATTTGAGTATTTTATTTTAGCTATAGTAGTAGGTGCTTTATTATTTTCTTTTAATATGAAGGGAAAATCCGCTTTAATCTATATAATGTTTATATGCTTATTTTATGCAGTTATGGACGAATTCCATCAGATTTTTGTATCCGGCAGAAGCTCTTTAGTCAGTGATGTTCTTATAGATTTTTTAGGCAGTGTTATAGGGATATTTGTTTTTTATCTTTTCTATTACAAGGTATATAGGATGAAGTTTAAATGAAGCGGGGGCTAGTATGAATTCTTAAAGTTTACTATAGGATGTAGCAAATTTTGAGCTTTGACCTTATAATTTCATTGTGTTAAAATAACTTACAGTAAAAGCAAAAGGAGATGGTGGAATATGAAAAAACATTGTAAAAAGTTGATTGTGTTTTCATTATTTATGACTATATTTTTATCATTAACAGGTTGCTCATGGTTTTCAAAGAATAATACTGCAAACCAGAACACGAAAAGTGTAAAGACAGAGGAACCAAAGGTTAATCAGGATGTTAAGAAGACTGAGCAGCTTAGGAAGGAAAAAGAAATATCTAACGGACAAGTATATATAGAAAAAGATGTGGTAGTTGCAACAATGCTTATAAAGGATGATATAAGTGAAGCAGATGGAAAGGCATTAGCAGAAAAGTATGCTAAACAATTAAAAGAAGAACATAAGGATATGAAAATAAATGTTCAGGCTGTTCAAAAGGGAAAAAACATAGCTAATATAACTATAGAAAAATAGAATTAAAGAAGGATTCATAATATCCATGGTAGAAATATATGGTAACCATATTTCTATCATGGATATTTTTTTCATCATGTTCACTAGATTGTTGACATAAGCATGAAAAAGTTGTTTAATATAACTGACTGGTCAGTTTAATGTTTAGATATAACCGACTGGTCAGTTGAAAAAATAATAATTTAGCAACATATAATATTAACGAAGAAGGGAGATACCATGAATTTTTTAAAAGTATTATGGAGCGATATATCCAATATATTTCGAAACAGATTTATTAGGATTTCTGTTGCAGCTGTTATAATGATACCTCTTATATATGGAGGACTTTATCTTGCAGCCTTTTGGGACCCTTATGGAAAAACGGAAAATCTTCCTGTGGCAGTTGTCAACTTAGATAATGGAGCTATGGATGAAGATAAAAAGGTTAACTATGGTAATGACATGGTGGACAATCTTAAAAATAATGATGACTTAGCTTGGAAATTTGTAAAGACCCAAAAAGAAGCAGAGGATGGTTTAAAGGGTGACAAATATTATGCAATGGTAGTTGTACCAAAGGATTTTTCTCAAAAGCTTATGAATGTAGATAAGGGTAAATTGGAAAAACCTCAACTTCTATTTGTAGCTAATAAAAAGAAAAACTATGTGGTAGGTTTAATAAGTGACAAAGCAGCAAAGGCATTAAAGGAAGAACTGGGAAAAGGAGTAATGGACAACTTTACTATGAAGATTATTGATAATCTTTATGAGGTAAGAGATGGCATGGAAGCTGCGGCAGATGGCACAGCCCAGCTTAAAGATGGTGTTACTGATTTAAAAGATAAGGTTCCGGTAATGTCAGATGGTATAAATAAGCTTTATGATGGTTCTGCTACATTAAGTGATAAATTAAAGGATGCTAGTGATGGAAGTAATAAGCTTAGAGATGGAGTTGGAACTTTAAAGGACAAGATGCCGGATTTAGTAGATGGGGTAAATAAGCTTTATAAAGGGACATCCTCTATAGATGAAAAGATAAAGGATGCTTTAGATGGAAGCAACAAACTTAGAGATGGAGCGGTGTCTTTAAATGACAAGCTTCCAGATTTGTCAGAGGGAATAGATAAGCTTAATGATGGTTCTAATAGTATAAAGGATGGATTAGGAGAGGTAAATGATAACATGCCAAAGTTTTTGGATGGTATCAGTGATTTAAAAGATGGGGCTTTGGAGTTAAGAGGTGGATTAAGAACTGCAAGAGATGGAGCAGCACTTCTTTATGAAAAAGATGAAAATGGCAATGTTAAGCAGGATGCAGGGCTTCCGGCACTAAAAAACGGAGCTGATAGCATGAAATCTGCTCTTTCAGGAGCTATTGTAACTCAGCTAAAGCCAGATACAGCTAGCAAACCTATTGATCAAATATTAGGAGCCGTTAGTGGATCTGATCAATCAATATTAAAAGGAATGCTTGCATTAGACCCAAGTATACAAAGTGGTGCATTACCTTTATCCCAGGACTTAAAGAAAGCTTGGGATAATGACTTAAGTGTTATAAGTAATCTAAATAGTGCTTTAGTAGATTTAAAAGGTACTGACAGCACAGACAAGATAAATAGTGATTTATTAACTATTGGCAGTATTCTAAATGGAGATTCTCCTGCCTTTAGTAATGCTAAATTAGGAAGTATTAGCTCAGACTTAGCCAGTATAGCAGAAGTAATTAACAGTTATCCTGGATCTTCCCAATCAGTACAACTTCAAACTGCCTATAGTACCATGGATGCTCTATCTAAGGGAGTTGCCACTCTGGATGGATCACTATCCAGTTTAAAGCAATCATTAAAGTTATTTCAGGGGTCCACGGCTCTTTCTACAAATTTAGGGTATGCTTCTGATGGTGTAGGGTCTTTAGTTAGTGGATTAAATCAATTATATGATGGTTCAGATAAGCTATATAATGGCTTAGACACACTATATGACAAAACTAAAGATTTACAAAACGGAACAGAGGATTTGTATAATGGATCAAAAAACTTAAAGGATGGACTGTACAAGTTTAAGGGAACTGTCCCTGATCTGATCAATGGTGTTGGTCAGTTAACTGATGGTACCAGAGACTTATCTGATGGTTTATTTAAAATAAAAGGTGGTACTGAGACATTAAATGAAAAAGTAGGGGAGCTAAATCAAAAGGTTCCAGATCTGGAGCAAGGGGTTTATGATCTTTATGATGGTACAACAGACCTATCCGATGGACTTTTCAAGCTGTATGATGGCTCAGGAAAATTAAAAGACGGATTAAGTTCCTTAAAGGATAAGATGCCGGATTTAGAAGATGGTGCTAATAAACTTTATGAAGGTATAGCTCAGTTAAATGATAAACTTACTGAAGGAGCAGAAAAGCTTTCGGATAAGTTGATTCAAAGTGGTAAAGCAATGGGCAATTTTATGTCTGAACCAGTAAAGCTTCAGGATAAGCCTTTATTTGAGGTTAGCAAATATGGTGAAGGACTGGCCCCATACTTTATATCTTTGGCTTTATGGGTAGGGTCAATTATGATGTTCTTTGTAATTACAGAAAAGGTAGAGTCAGATGTAAAGGTTGGACCTGTTTCAATAGTGTTAGGTAAGTATTTATCCTATGCTTCTGTTGGACTGCTGCAAGCACTTCTTATAAGCTTTGTAGTTACAAAGATTGGATTAAGGCCATCCAATTTATTAGCCTATTATTGTTTTAATGTATTTTTATCCTTTGTATTTGTGGCTATAATTCAAAATTTTATATTCCTATTAGGGGATCCAGGAAGATTACTTGCAATAATTGTGCTTGTACTTCAGTTGACATCTTCAAATGGTACCTTCCCGGGAGAATTATTACCTAAGTTCTTTAAAACTATAGGACCATTCTTACCATTTACCTATTCTATATCTGCTCTAAGAGAGATAAATTCTGGTATAGATAGAGCGGTGCTCATGAAGGATGTCACTATACTGGCAGGATATTTAATAGTGTTCTTGTTTTTCTCAGTGTTATTAAAGCGTCATGCGGATAACATAAAGAAGAAATTTAAAGCTAAAAATGAACAAGGTTTAGCACCTAAAGAAGTAGCGGTAGAAGAAAACTTAGTTCATCATTAATGAAGTGGAAACTTGAGTTAGAGTGGGAAGTCATTGAAAGAAGATTATAAGGAGGTGAAAGCTGGCAACTTAAAGCCAGCATAGGGTTATGGATAGAAAAAGAATTTGTGCAGTAATTGCTTTAACTATGATGTGTTCATCTACTTTTCCTATTTTTGTACAAAGTGTACATGCAAAAGAGGGAGAGGTTAGTATAAATAAAACCTTTGCCGCAGCTAGTAGTGAACAGGCTGAAGGTATAACATTTGATGATAAAAATTTAGAAGCGGCTGTAAGAGATAAAATAGGTAAGCCTACAGCACCGATTACTCAAAGTGATTTAAATAGTATAGTTAATTTAGACATTAGAAATAAAAGTATAACTAATCTTGAAGGTATAGGAAAGATTAGATACTTACAAACCTTAGATGCTAGTAATAATAAAATAGATGATTTATCTCCTTTAGAGGATTGTACCAGCTTAAGAAAAATATATTTTAGCGGAAATAAGATATCAGACATCTCAGCACTTAAAAAGCTAACTATTTTAGAAAAAATAAACTTTATGGATAACGAAATAGAGGATATTACTCCACTATCTAATTTGACTCATCTAATGGATGTTGATTTGAGTAAAAATAAGATAAAAAATCTGGAGCCTCTTACTCATTTAAGAGAATTAAAAATCTTGATGCTGGGAGAAAATGATATAGATGATATGAGGCATATAGCCTCTATAGAGAATCTAGAGTCCTTAACCTTGAGTAAAAATAAGATATCGGACATAAGATGGCTGCCCTTTTTATCAAATTTAACGAAGGTTTATTTAGATAGTAATAGAATTACCGATGTAACTCCTCTTGTACATATGGGTAATTTGAAACGTGTGAATTTAGATAAGAACAAGATAAAAAATATAAAGAAATTATGCGATATGGATAATCTACAGTGGATAAAATACAATGGCAAGGAATATTCAGACCCTAAAGCCTTAAAATTTGTTGTAGAGCAGGCTAATACTGTAGTTATCTTTAAAGATAAAAAGTTAGAGTCAGAGATAAGAAAGAAAATTGAAAAGCCATCAGGGGAGCTAACTAAGTCTGATGTAGAATATATTGATGATTTAAATCTATTCAATAAAAATATAACGGATCTATCAGGCATGGAAAACTTAATAGGGTTAAAATCATTAAATTTAGGCAGAAATAGTGTAACGGATTTAAGTCCCTTAAAATACTTAACAGATTTAGAAAATTTATATTTATATAAAACTAAAGTAACTAACGTGGAAGATTTAGCTGAGTTAACTAATTTAAAAAGTCTTCAAGTATCAGGTGCTAAGCTATCAGAGATTTCCCCTCTTAAGAACTTAACAAATCTTGAGAGTTTAACCCTTGATGACAATAACATACTTGATGTAGAAGATATTGGAACTTTAACTAATCTGGAAACTTTAGATTTAAGCAAAAATCATATAAAAGATATCAGTGCTCTAGCAAGTCTAACTAAAATTAAGAGTCTATCTTTAAATGATAATAATATTTCAGATATAAGTTCTGTAGCTAAGATGGCTGATCTTGAAAGACTTTCTATAAATAAAAATTCTATAACTACACTTGAGCCTCTTAAAGAACTAACAGAGCTTGTGTGGCTTACAGCTAATGAAAATAAGCTGACAAGCCTAAGTGGAATAGAAAAAAGTGAAGGACTTAAGGAAATTCATGCTGATAAAAACAAAATAAATAACGTCTATTCAGTTCAAGGACTAACAGATTTAGAGACACTGAGTTTGATGAGCAATGAGATAAGTGACATAAATCCATTAAGGGATTTAACTTTTATGAAAAACCTATATTTATATGAAAACAAGATAAGCAGCTTAGCATCTATAAAGGAAATGAAAGATATGCTCAGATTATATCTTGATAAAAATAGTATTAGTGATATAAGCCCCCTAAGTGATATGGCAGATTTGCAGACTCTTTCTCTAGGAAAAAATAATATTTCCGATATATCAGCTATTAAAGGAATGAATAATTTGGACACTTTGGACATAGGTGATAATAGTGTTTCAGATATAACCGTAGTGAAGGATTTATCTAATCTTAAAAATCTAGTGCTTACAAATAATAATATACCAAAATATATTATAAATTCATTACCTGAGGAAATAGACGTAACAGAATAGAGGATTAGGGGGCAGACCCCGAGGGTCGGGGTCTGCCCCTGATGAAAAGGAGCGATAAGTATGAATAAAAATAGAATAAAAAGTTCTCTATGCCTGGCGGGAATAATGGTTTGTGTTTATACAACTTCAGCTATGGCAAAACCTATAGAGCCGGTAAACAGTAATAAAATTTTTAACGAAGTCTTTGCTGTCACTATAATGGACGGCAATAATATACAATTTCCAGATAAAAATTTAGAGACTGCTGTAAGGGAAGCGGTAAATGTTCTTAGTGGAACACTTACAAAGGATGATTTACAGTATGTAACAAAGCTAGATTTAAGAAGTAGAAATATATCAGACATTTCTGGTTTGCAGTTTTTTATAAACCTGCAAACCCTGGATTTAAGTAACAATAATGTAATTGATTTAAGTCCATTAAAGGATTTGTCAGGGTTAAAGAAACTGAATCTATATAAAAATAAAGTATATGATGTAACTCCTCTTGAAAAAATGATCAATTTAGAAAAGCTAAATCTAAAGGATAATAAAGTGGGAAACATAGATTCTTTAGGCAAGTTAAAGGCCTTAGTTGAGTTGGATTTAACTAAAAATGAGGTTAGTAATCCTAAGGCTTTAAGTGAGTTGAAAAAATTAAAGACATTAAATTTAGAAGATAATAAAATAGATGATGCAGAGAAGTTAGAGAATATAAAGACTTTAGACACATTAATTTTAAGTAAAAATAGCATAGAGGATGGGGAACCTTTAAGTAAGCTTAAGGATCTAACTAAATTATATCTAGATGAGAACCCTATAACAGAAATAGCAGTGTTAAAGGATTTACCTAAGTTAAAGAGATTAAACTTAGATAAGGACAAGATAAGTGATATAAAGGAAATAAAAAACTTCAAAAGCTTACAGTGGCTTAGATATAAGAATAGAGAAATAATTGAGATGGCTCAATTAAATGATCTAATAGAGGATCCTAATAAGGTTGTAGTTTTTAAGGACAAGAACCTGGAGCGAGAGGTAAGGGATAAAATAGAAAAACCTACAGGAGATATAATAAAATCTGAACTAGAAGGAGTTGTAGAGTTAAATCTATGGAATAAAAATATTTCTGACCTCAGTGGTATAGAAAATCTAACAGATTTAAAGATACTTAATATCGGAAGAAATAATGTAGAAGATTTAACGGCGCTAAAGGATTTAATAAGCTTAGAGAATTTGTATATTGAAAAGACAAAGGTTACTACTTTAGACCCTATCAAAGGCTTAAGTAATTTGACTAGCATTACAGCTAGCAATACTAGCATTTCAGATCTTTCACCTCTTAAGGATTTAATTAATTTGAAAAATTTATCTTTAGGGGAAGCTGGTATAACGTCATTATCTGGAATAGAGAATTTAGTAAACTTGGAGTCTTTAGATGTAAATAAGAATAGCTTAACAAGCATAAATGAAGTGGCGGCACTAACAAATTTAACTACATTAAATATAAACGAAAATAGTATTAGTGATATAAGCCCTGTTTCTAACCTTGTAAAGCTGGAAAGAATATCTCTAAATAAAAATGGTGCTAGCAGTTTAGAGGCACTTAAAGGCTTATCAGAATTAAAGTGGATTACTGCCTGTGAAAATAGTTTGTCAAATTTAAGTGGAATTGAAAGTTCCCTAAAGCTAAAAGAACTACGACTAGACAAGAATCATATAAGTGATATAGGTGCTTTAGCTAATCTGAAAGATCTAGAAACCCTCAGTATGAGAACTAATAATATAAGCGATATTAGTTCCTTAAGTGAATTAACAGTTATGAAAAATTTATACTTATCAGAGAATAGTATAAGTGGCATAACTAGCTTAGGAGAAATGAAGGATTTAGTTAGACTATATATAGATAATAACAGTATTGGGGATATAAGTGTAGTAAGCGGCATGACCAATTTACAGACCTTATCCTTTAATAAAAATAATGTTTCAAATCTATCACCGGTTAGCGGTTTAAGTAATTTAGAAACCTTAGATGTTAGTGATAACTTTGTGACGGATATTGGACCAGCAGCTGGATTACCTAAATTAAAGGATTTAATGATTACTAATGATAAAGTTTCCGAAGATCAGATAAGCAATTTTCCTGCTAACGTTACAGTTACTAAATAGAAATGATGTAAATTCAATCAGGATGACATTTTATTTTAGTTATTTTATGCATATATATGGTTGGATTAACAAATATTAATAGTGAAAATATTAGGTTTGCTTTTATGTAAGTAATATGTTATATTAACTTAGATAAAGTGCTCTAAATTAGAGACATTAGGGTTGCTGTTTTAAATTGATGACAGTAAGAGCATTAAATATAACTATTCATATGAGAAAAAGTATAAAGGGTATATAATTTTTCAAGATATTACAAAAATTTTGATTAAATAATTGATTTTATGATATGTAATAACTATAATAGTTAATATGTGTTAGTACATAAAACTTGGAGGTATACAATGGTAAAGAAAGTACAAAACAAGGAATTAGATAAAGTTGAAAAGATAGAAGATGATAGATTAGAAGTATCTACAGTGCTTTCACTTTTAGAGCATGATGATAACGTAATGTCAGATGTTCAGAAAGAGATTTTAGAAGAAGAAATAGCAGAGCTTGAGCCTATAAAAGAGGATCAAGTAAATGTATCTGGTATTTATGCTTATAATTCAGGAGATAAAGTTGAAGTTAAGGTTTATATAAGAAATGGACTTTCAAAGGGTGTTAAACTTGAGTATGTACCTTTTGTTATAACAAATTCAAAGGGTGACACTTTAGCTTATCAGATCTTTAATTTGGAATCACTAGGTGAAATACCAGCAAGATCTGCAAGACCAGTAAAACTTTACTTTGAAAAGAAAAACGTTTATGTAGATAATATTCCAATGGATGATTGGAATGTAGGTTTTGATACAAGAATTAATGTTAAAAGAAGAGTTAGAGCAGAGTATGAGAACTTGCCTAAAGATATTGAAGTAGAAGAAAAAATTATTTTCGACAATTTCTTAAAAGAACTTCCAGAACTTAATGAAGGAGAGTTCACTGTTTCTACTTTTAGTATAGGAGTTCAAAAAAATGGAAACATACTAATTACATTAGTTATGAGAAATGGTACAAATAAACCAATTAAATTAGATAAAATACCTATGTCTGTAAAGGATGCGAACGGAACTGTAGTAAAATCAAATTTATTTGAATTAAAGGATTTTTCAGTAAGTCCATTTAGAGCTAGAGTATGTAATTTTGCATTCCCTACTGGGTTAACCTTAGAGCAAGATGTTGCTTTAGATAATTGGTCAGTTGAATTTAAGTTACAAGAAGTAGCAAAGGGACCTGAAAACACAGAGACAAGTGCTGATTAAAATAACTTAATTAATATAGAAGTAATTATTATAGAATTAAAGTAATATTTTAAATAGAAAGCATTTTAAAAAACCATGTTTTTTAAAATGCTTTTTTATTTACAATATTGTTAATTTTCTTTCCCTTAGATTTTAATGCAGTGAAAAATAAGGTATAATTCTTGTAATGAGAAATTTACGTTAGACCTTTTTTTAATGGTCCAACACTAAGTTATCAGATAATATAATATTTCTGGAGGAATAAAAGAATATGAAAAGTAAAATTCATATCACAAAAAATGAACTAAGAATAGACAGAACTTATCCTAAAAGTTATAAATCATTTAGTATATTCACTGTATTATTCTTTCTAGCATTTTTTATTAGCAGCTTTTCTTTAAATGTACAAGCGGCTGAAAGTAGTGCGCTGCTAAATGAGGCTAGAAGCATAATTAAAGAGAATTATGTGACTCCTGTTTCAGATAGTGTATTAAATGTATCTAGCATAGCAGATATGGTAAAGGGATTAAATGATCCCTATTCACAGTATTTTTCCCAAAAGGAAGGGAAAGATTTTATTAACTCTATAGATAATAAAATGTATGGAATAGGAATATACATGGAAATGGTGGAAGAGGGAGTTAAGGTTACAGAAGTAATAGAAGGCTCTCCAGCAGAGAATATAGGTATATTAAAAGGGGATATCGTAGTCTCAGCTGATGGACAATCCCTAGCTGGACTAGATTCAACAAAGGCAGCTTCCTATATCAAGGGAGAAGAAGGGACAAGTGTCACTTTAAAGGTCAAAAGAGGAGATTCCTTCCTTAATTTTAGTGTTAGAAGAAGGGCAATAAACATCCCTACAGTAACAGCAAAAATGCTAAATGGCAATACTGCATATATCGATATAACTTCCTTTGGTGAAGATACTGGAGAGTTATTTACACAAAAGCTGGAAGAGCTTAGAATGAAAAATCCTGACAACTACATCATTGATCTAAGGAATAATGGTGGAGGATACATGCTTACAGCTATGGATATAGCAGGAAACTTCATAGGAGAAAATCCTGCAATAACTATAGAAGATAGAGATGGACAAAAGACTAGGTATTTAGCTGCAGATAAAGGAAGTACCATTGATAAACCTATAATATTTTTAATTAATCAGTATACTGCAAGTGCTTCAGAAATACTATCTGCTGCAGTTAAAGATTATAAAAAGGCAATTTTCGTTGGCACAACTACTTATGGAAAAGGTGTTGCACAACAAATGTTTCCACTGTCTGATGGAAGTATTCTAAAACTAACTGTGGAAAACTTTTACTCACCTATGGGGAATACAATACAGAAAGTCGGAGTGTCTCCTGATTTTGAAGTAAAAGAGGAGAATAATGTAGATTCCTTGGCTGTTGCAGAATTATTTTCCGGGAAATCTAGGAATAATGTAGATAAAAGAGGATTTGTAAAAGTAAATGTAGGCGGCAGTGATTACGAAATAGACTTAAATTTAGCTAAAGACGAAAATCATTGGGCTGCATTTAAATATATTATAAGTAAGGCATCAAAGGATAGTGTCTATATAGGCACAGAAAATAGCTGGGTAAAGGCACCAGCAGATTATTTTGATAATACCTATAAATTCTTATATGGTAAGTATAAAAGTCTTGATACTTTAAAGGATGTGCCTGAAAATAAGATGTTTACTATAACTCTCAATAAATCTGTAAATGTAGATACTATAAAGGATAATGCAGGGATAGAAATTATAAATGCAGAAACAGGAGAGCGTGCAGCTTTTGAAGTTAAAGCGGTAGATGACAAAAAAATAAGTTTAACACCAAAAGAAAACTTAACAAAAGGACAAACTTATTATATAAAGATAAAGGATACGATTAAGCCTTTTACAGTTAAGAATTAAAGCATGATTGCAGAACTAGACTTAGTACCGGTATTTATGCACTCATATCTTATGTATTGTTAATTATTTTTTATAATTCTACAGCTCCTTATGTGTATAAAACTAAGAACTTATGCGCAGTTGCTAGCAGTTCATAAATAATCTTTTTTAGTTATTTATGAACTGCTAGCATGCACTTGAATTGCAAAGCAATTCAGCGTAACTCGCTATCGCTCAGACAATCAAAAGTTCTAAGTTTTATGCATATAATTCGCTAAGAATTATAAAAAATAATTAAATATACTGTCAGATATGAGTACATAAATACCTATAAATAAGTCCAGTTATGCAATTGCATATCTATATAGATACACAACTTTAAAAGTTGGCATGTACAGTAGCTGGAACTGAGGAAATTCAATATCTCAGTTAAGTGGATGAGTCAAATTATGAAATTGGTTATCTATATAATCTGAAAGGAGAAACTATGGACGTAGTGCACAGATATTCATCCTTCGAATATAAGATAATTAGGAAAAAAAGAAAAACTATAGGCATAAAGATAACACAGGATGGAGAAGTAATAGTAACTTCTCCTTTTAATATAAGTGAAGAAACTATACTGAATATAATTAAAAAGAAAGAAAAGTGGATAAAGAGTAAACTGCAGTTGTTTTCTGAGAAGGGAAGTTATAAAGATAGAAGTTTTAAAAGTGGCGAAAAACTTTTATATATAGGAAAAGAGTTAGAACTAGAAATCCATAATTTAAATAGTAATAAAATTGGTCTTTTAACGGATTATAGTTTGAATAATAATTTAGTTGGAATTTCAGATGAAAAAGTTCTAGTTTATGTGGATAATAATAAACTTAATAAAGAAGATATTATAAGAGAGCTTATTATAAAATTTTACAAAGTAGAAGCAGAAAAACTGCTAAGGGAGAGAACAAGTTACTATAGTAAAATAATTGGGGTAAGCCTAAATAAAGTAACTATAAAGGACCAAAAAACAATTTGGGGAAGTTGTTCATCTAAAAAGAATATTAATTACAGTTATAGGCTCATAATGGCTCCAATTGATATTATAGACTATGTAGTGGTACATGAGTTATGTCATTTAATACATATGGATCATTCTAAAGAATATTGGAGAAATGTAGAGCTAGTATTACCTGACTATAAAAAAAGAAAATTATGGCTTAAAAACTATGGCAATACCCTAAGATTATAGATTAATTCATCCATATAGACAAGGTTATGGATATAAAGTAAAATAGTATTGTTATAGTAAAAATCGATAGTAAGGAGAAGGGCGTATGAGTTTTTATTCATTATTCTTGATTGCTATAGCACTTTCTTTAGATGCTTTTGGAGTGGCTCTATGTATAGGTTTGAATAGAGCAGTGACTAGAAGTAATAAGGTGCTATGTGTGACATCCTTTGGATTTTTTCAATTTTTGTTTTCAATAATAGGAGCATATGCAGGTTTTTTATTTAATACATATATAGCTTCAGTTCCTAAGCTAATTGGGGGCGCATTGATAACAATAGTTGGAGTAATGATGTTAAAAGAAGGATTTGAAAGTAAGGATGAATGCCCGTTGATAAGGCCAGGAATGTTTATAGTTCTTGGAATTTCAGTGAGTATAGATGCTATGGTTATAGGATTTACAGCTCTTAATAATATTTCTAGTAATTTAGTTATATTAAAGAATACGATTTTTATAGGTATTATAACATTAATAATGTGTACAATAGCCTTTATGCTTGCAAAATATTTAAAGAGAATATCATTAGTAGGCAAGTATGCAGATTATATAGGAGGGGTTATATTAATTATTTTCGGTATTAAAATGATGTTTTTCTAAGAAAAATTCGGGGTGAATGTTTTGGAAATAGAACAATATTTGAGAAAGTGTGGTATAAAAGTTACCAAGGGAAGGGTTAATATATTAGATATATTATATAAAGGAAATACATCCGTAAGTGCAGAATCCATTTTTGAGGAATGCAGAAAAAGAGGAATAAATATTGATTTATCAACAGTTTATAGATCACTTGAATTGTTTGAAGGTAAGAATATTGTAAGTAAATTTGATTTAGGTCAGGGAAAATATAATTATACAATAAAAGAAGAAGATCATAAGCATGTGCTTCAATGTAAGTTATGTCATAAAGAGGTAGAAATAGATTGTCCAATGCAGCAAGTGAGGGAATTAATAAAAAACAAGACTGGTTTTGTTTTTGTAGATGAAGAATTAGATATTAAGCTAGAAGGAATTTGTGAAGACTGTGGAAAAAAAGAATAAGATCAAATTGAAAATGAAGTGAGGTTTGAACCATATGGGGTCTGAAGACACATATGATTCAAGTTCCCACTTCATTGGTATTGATTTTTCGGTGATGTTTGATCAGTATATACTTTTTTTACTTTCCATGTGCCTGCACTATTTTTTTCTAGAAATGCATTATAGGATACTTTTTTATTAGGAAGTTTTTTTTCTATTCCTTCAACTTTTACAACAGCAATGCTCCCATTTGAAAAAGATAGATTAATAGTTTCTATGTTATACATTTTATAATTATTAAATATTCCAGTTGTAAAGTATCTTTTTACAGCGTAATCCATGTTTTTGGATTTATTTGTTATATAAGTATATTTTATCAATCCACCTACTAGAATAACAGATAAAAGAATAATAAAAAATTTCTTCATAGTTTACCTCCTAAAAAATGGAAACTAACTAATAATATAATAACTAAATTTTAAAAATAAGTAAATACTAAATGTTATAAAAGCACTTAGGCTAAAGGAAATATATTAAAAGGGACGGTGTTAAATATGGATTTTTCTTCATTAGTATTAATGGAAAAAGATAAAGAGACTAATTTTATAGTGAAAGAGTTAGGAAGTTATGAAGTAGGAGAAGGCGCAGAGTACATAACTAAAATGTTTTTTGATGGCGACAAAGTAAATATATATTTTGATACAAAACAAGATGTAGAAGATTGGGAATACTCGGCTATATTTGATTTATTTAACGAGGAACAATTTATAGAGCTTGGCTATATTATAGAACAAGTAGATGATGAGTTTAATCCTACTTGGTTAGTTAAGTTTGATTTTATTGAGAAACATTCAGATATGGCGGATAAATTAAATGGATTATGTCTATTAATAAAGTCAGCTATTACTAAGGTCTTCGATGATATAAAAGGAAAACAAAAAGAATACGAATAAGGGGAAAATTGTAATTTTTGCGTTCATATTTTTAGCTCATAAAGAAGGTATTTGTCAAATATAATAGAACTTAAAGGTAAATTAAAAAAGATAATAAAATTTTCTAATAATACAGTGCTCCTCTATTTAATTCTTTTGCATAATATGGTATTATTCAAAGGTAACAATTTATTATTTAAAATATTGAAGAACAAAAGGGAAATATAGCAAACTTTATTGAGGTGGAAAGATGAGGTTAGAATTTATAAATAGGGTTCGAGAAAATGAAGTTCTCGGAAAAAGTATATTAACAAATGAAGGACATGTATTATTAAGAGCTGGGGTAAAATTAAATAATGTTTATATAAATAAGCTTAAAGATCTTGGGGTTTTATATATTTATGTAGAAGATGACCGATTAGATGATGTTCAAGTAGAGGATGAAAGACTTGCGGAGCTTAAACAGACAACTATAAAGAGTATATCTCATGTTATGAGAAATGTTCATAACTGTAATGGAAAGAAGCTTTCCGAATCTCTCGGTAGTGTAAAGGAAATGATTGACTATATAATTGACGTTGGAGACGTTAATAAAAGTCTTTATGATATAAAAACTTACGATAATTACACTTTTATTCACTCTTTAGACACATGTATTATGGCTACTTTTCTAGGTATTAATTCAAGGATAGATGAATGGGGAGTAAAAGATCTTGGTATAGGAGCTATACTTCATGATATAGGAAAAACAGATATTCCTATCACCTTATTGAATAAAGAAGGAAAACTAACTGATGAAGAATTTAATGAACTAAGAAAGCATCCAGTCTATGGTGTCAACATGCTTAAAAACAATCTTACAATACCAAGCTCCGTAATTAAAGTAGTTGAGCAGCATCATGAAAGAGTTGATGGAAGGGGATATCCTTATGGATTAACTGGAAATCAAATATCTAAACATGCTAAAATTGTTTGTATATGTGATGTGTATGATGCTGTTAGTAATGATAGGTGCTATAGAAAGAAGTTTAGTCCAAATGATGCATATGAATTAATTCTTGCAGGAAGTGGCACGTCTTTTGATGAGCAAATTGTTAAAAATTTTAAGAATACCTTTTCAATATATCCTCTAGGATGCTGTGTTAGACTTTCAAATGGAGAAGAAGGTTATGTTATAAATCAAAATGTAGGATTTCCAGATAGACCTGTTATTAGAGTGTTATATGATAAAGATACTAAAAATCCTATATCCTTTTATGAAATAGATTTGTTAAAAATCCCTAATGTTGTTATAGTCAGTGTTGTATAATATTAATAGAATGGATCACAATACTGAAGTGGTATATGAATCAGGTTGTATGCACAGCATATAATAGACTAGCTAACTAGTTTATTGCTATGGTGTGCATTTATGTTTTTAAATAAGATTTCGGACAGAAATTTAACTTATACTCCGATGTATGTTACCAAACACCAGCACTGTTAAAAACTTTTAATCAGTCTAAAGCTCAAGATTTGTGAAAAATTAAGAACCTTCGATAACTCGCTATGCTCAAACAATCTAAGGTTCTAAATTTTCCACAAATCCTTCACTAAGACTGATAAAAAAGTTTTTAAATGTGCTTCAGTTTTGGTAACATACACCTGCATATAAGTTAAATTTCAAGTCAGAAACTCTATGCAAATAAACAATGAAAAGTTCTAAGTTTTCCGCAGATAGTTCAAGAAGAATCAAAGGAAAGCAATTAAATATACTGCCAGGTATAGGTATATTAATGCTTATAATAAGCCAAGTATCCAAGTTAGAAACTATGTGTAAATAAACAATGACGCATGTAGTTCACCATCAATCAAAAAAACAGCAATTAAATATGCTATTAGATATGAGTGTATAAATATCTATAATGAGTCAAGTATTTAAGTTAGAAACTATATGTAAATAACTTATGTATATAAGGGGGAGAGGCTTATGGATACATATATTAAAACCTTAATAGAAAAATTATGTGATATGTATAGATATAGAATTATAGAACTTAAAGATATTCCTGGACTTAGTAGTAGTTGGGGAGTTGTGAAGGAAGAGGGTGACAGGGCAGAGGTTGTTTTTTTCTCTAGTTTAAATACAATGCGGGATTTGGAGATAAATAGTTTTGTAGGTTATTTACGAAATGCTTTACGGTGTGAGGATATACGTCCAGTTCAGGTTTTGATAGATGGGGATTTGAAAACTTATACTGATGAACAGGGAGGTTTACATTTAAACCACGAAATTTATCCACAGTGTGGACTAATTTTAATTAACAATGTGGATAATAAAATACTTTATTATAGTTTAGGCTTAGAGGATAAAGCTAATGAACTAGCCAATTGCATTAATCATATGAGGCACATAGAGAACCAAAGGGGAAAGACAGAGAAGGCTATTATAACATACATTTTAATTGCTGTAAATCTGGTGATATATGGACTTACTGCATATCTATCAGGCAATATAGTTGATAGTAATACAAGAGTTTTAATATTCTTAGGAGCTAAGGTAAATGAATTAATAAATGCTGGAGAGTACTATAGATTAGTTAGCTGTATGTTTTTACATGGAGGAGCAGTACATGTTGGCGTAAATATGTATTCCCTTTATGCTTTAGGTCCTTTTGTTGAAGGGATATATGGTAAGCTTAAATTCACTATTATATACTTTTTTGCGGGTATAGTTTCTTCTTTTTTTAGCTATAAGTTTTCAGCAGATATTTCTGTGGGAGCTTCGGGAGCAATATTTGGACTTCTTGGTGCAGCTTTAGTTTTTGCTATGAAGATGAAAGATAGGGTTAGAAAAGATTTTATCAGGAACATTTTATCTGTTATAGTTGTAAACTTAGTTATAGGATTTTCTATCCCCAATGTGGATAACTTTGGGCACCTTGGTGGACTTGTAGGAGGAATGATTTCTTCCTTCGTGTTGTTTAAAAAAGATCAGCAGTTTTAGGTAGGTTTTTGCATATGTTATTATGTTTGGAGTATGCTATTATAAAAAATATTAGATTTAGATGAAGTGAAAACTTGAATCAGATGGAGTTTCAAACTCCACCTGATTCTTAGTTGAACGAATCCAGGGACGTAGCCGCTCGCAACGTACACTTTGAAGAAAAGCAGAGAGCCCAAATCTCTGATTTGGTACGAATCGCTTTCACAGAGTGCGTATGGGAGTATTAGAGCGGGTAGTCATCGGATAAAAAACTAACCTGCGTGGTGGGAAGCGGCGTAGTGTGGCAGTCAGCTTTGAACAAGAGATTACAACCTCTTATACTGACGATTTTAAAAAGGCTTCATTTTTTTCAGCTTTCTAAGAAAGCATTGAAAAAAATGACGTTTTTAAAGTTGAGTCAGTATTAGAGGTTGTTCTCGAAGTGAAGGCTGACAGAACACTGCGCCGCTGCACGCCATACAGGTTTGCTTTAGCTAAGCTTTAGTTTAATAATAAATCTTCTGCATATAGTGTTTCTTTTTCTATAAGCATATTTGTTATTCTGTCTAGATTATTTTTTTCATTTAAAAGTAATTCTTTAACTTCTTCATATAAAGAGTCAATTAGAAGCTTAGATTCCTTAATAACATCATCTTGATTTACGTTTAATTGTGAAAGCTCTTCCATATTCAATAAACCTAAAGTTTCTCCCATTCCGTACTGGGTTATCATATTAAATACCATGCCTGTGATGTGTTTCAAGTCGTTATGAGCACCTGTAGTTATGCTGTTCTCACCAAATATAATTTCTTCAGCAGCTCTTCCGCCGAGAAGCACCATGATTCTTCGTCTTAAATAATCCTTTGTTTTATATAGTGTATCTTCAGGAATACTTAAAGTATATCCACCAGCACCTTTAGTAGTTGGTATAATTGTTACTTTAGATACTTTCTCATTAGGTAGAACATTTAAAGAAACAAGAGCATGTCCAGCTTCGTGATAAGCTGTTATCTTTTTATCGATACCTTTTATATGACCTCTCTCTTTCTTTTCATGGCCTGCTAAAACTATTGAGTAAGCTTTATCTAAATGAATATCATCTATAGCTTCGCTATTTTCTTTACATGCAAGTATTGCCGCTTCGTTTATTAAGCTTTCAAGTTTAGCACCTGAGAAATAAGATGTCTTTTGAGCCCATTCTTTTATATCTACAATACCCACTGGCTTATTTTTTAAGTGAAGGTTAATAATTTTTTCTCTTGCACTTACATCAGGGAGACTTACTTCTATGTGTCTATCAAATCTGCCCGGTCTTAAAAGAGCTTCATCAAGTATGTCCAGTCTATTAGTAGCTGCCATTACAACGATACCCTCTTTATCATTAAATCCTGACATTTCTGTAAGTAGTGCATTTAGAGTTTGATCTCTTTCATCTGAACCACCAGAACTTCTAGAACCATCTCTCTTTTTACCAATAGCATCAATTTCATCTATAAATATAACAGCTTTACCAGATGGATTATTTTTTGCTTTTTTAAACAATTGTCTTATACGGCTAGCACCAACCCCTACATATACCTGTATAAAATCTGAACCTGATACAGCATAGAATGGAACGCCAGCCTCACCAGCTACAGCTTTTGCAAGAAGAGTTTTTCCTGTTCCAGGATCTCCGTAAAGGATAACACCCTTAGGCATTCTTGCACCATATTGAGCATATTTTTCTGGGTTCTTTAAGAAATCAACTACGTCCTTCATGCTTTCTTTTGCTTCTTCATTTCCTGCAACATCTTTAAATTTATACTTTGAAGTTTCTACAGCAGTGGCATCCAGTGCATCTACTGAAAGCATTCTTTTAGAGGTAATATTAGAAGCTTTTATAGCTATAGCTATTAAGGTTGCAAGGGAAGCAGCTAAAACAGCTATTGCAATAATTTGATTAACATCAGAAGGCATTTCTTCAGATACAGAAACTCCATTTTTTAATAGAACTTCTTTAAAATCTGTTGTTCTAGGGTTATCTGTATCATACATAGTTCCATTAGTTAGCTTAACCCTCACTTTAGATGAAGGAGTTACATATACAGTAGACACACTTTTACTAGAAACATCATTTAAAAACAATACATAAGATTTATATCCAACAGAATTAGAACCGAAATTCAAAAATATAAGCGCCGCTATAGATAACACTGCAGTAATTATTGGTATAAGTATATATTTATTTTTTATCTTATTCTTCAAGTTTTTCATCCTCCCACTAAATTTATATTATTTTTAGGTTTTATATTTACTAATCTGTTTTCGTAAGTGTAAGTACAAGCAATACTAAGTTTTTGTATTTATCCGATGACTACCCGCTCTAATACTCCCATACGCACTCTGTGAAAGCGATTCACACAAAATCATAGATTTTGGTTCTCTGCTTTTCTTCAAGGTGTACGTTGCGAGCGGCTACGTCCCTGGATTCGTTCAACTAAGAATCAGGTGGGGTCTGAAACCCCATCTGATTCAAGTTTACACTTCATCCAGCTGAAAATTTTTCGGTCATACATATAGAATTATTGTAGATTGTCATAGAGTGATGGGTTTAATCCATATTAAGAAAAATCATGAGTTGTCTCTAAAACTTCTTTTAGACTACGATATTGATATTATAATATTTTAATCTTTAAGTCTAATGAAAATCATAAAATTTGCTAAAGTAATTTATGGCACAATTGGCTAGGAAACTAAGTGCTTATTGCAGAAATTATAATTTGTTGTATACTTTTACTATATATAGAATAAGGGGGATTTTATATGAGGGTTTCAGCGGTAAAAGCGGTTTTCACTGAAGAGGATATATTAAGCATCATACATGACTATATCCAAATAGAAGGGCTTAAGATAGATAGTATTGAAATAAGAGAGTGTATAGTGTTAAGGGGAAGTTATAAAAAGAAGATAACTATTCCTTTTGTGGTCAAAATGGGGCTCGGAAATATACATGGAAATATAGTTAATATAAAGGTATTTAGTGTAAAGGTATCTAAGATAGGAATACTTAGTGGTATTAAAAATATTACTTTGAAGAAATTACTTAGTGATTTTTCAGAATACGGGATAAAGGTAAATAAGGATACTGTGACAGTAGATCTGGAACTAGCATCTAAGCTTGTGCCATACTTTTATTTTAGATTGAGTACCATAAATATGATAGATGGTGCATTGGAAGTAGAGGCTGAGGAAATAGTTTATTCTGAAAGAAAACCGGTAGCTAATATACATAATAGAGAGAAATCATCAATGAACTTGAAAGTCGAAGATGAATATTCTAAGCTTAGGGATAAGGTTATAGATAAGGTACCAGATAAATATGATAAAGCTATTTTATATGCAATGATTTTACCTGATATAATGGCCCTTCTATGGAGATTATTTAAAGATAAAAGGGTAAAAATAAAGGTTAAAATGATGGTAGGAGGGGTAATAGCTTATCTAGCAAGCCCACTGGATTTTATTCCGGATTTTGTGCCTCTTGTTGGAAAAATTGATGATGTAGCCATAGCTTTCTTTGCACTGAATGCTATACTTAATGAAGTACCAGAAGAAATTATTTTACAAAATTGGCAAGGCAGAGAAGATATTATTTTATTGACAAGAGAAGCGGTGGGGTATATATCCCAAATGGTTGGAAGTCGAAATGTTGGTAAACTTATTTTTATTGTAAAGGATATTTTTGAAAAGCATGGGCAAAAAAGAAAGTGTGAAAGTTACGCCCAATTAGAAAAGGAAAAAGAGAAGCATATATAAATATGCATTAAGAAGGGGCTTAATAGTAAGGAGTGACAAAGATGGCAAAGAAGGTTTATGCAATAAAAGAAGGTTTTGATTCCGCAAATAATTGTAAAGTTGAAAATAAAATAGTTAACACTTGGGCAGAATGTTTAAAGTACGTAAAAGGTGTTAAGGGAGCCAAATATAAAAGTTTTGAAGATATTAATGATGCTAATAAGTACCTAAGTGAAGGTAGTAAGCTTTTGAAAAAGGGTGAAGATAGCTATCCAGAGGATTGTTTACATATTTATGTTGATGGAAGTTACAACATTAGTACTGAAAAGTATTCTTATGGAGTAGTAGCAGTGAGAAATAATGTAGTTGAGTATATTGAAAGTACTTCAGCAAAAGATAATTCTCAAAAAAATATTAGACAGATAGCAGGAGAGTTAGAGGGAGCTGTAAAAGGAGTACAATATGCTCTAAGTAAAGGGGATAAGAAAGTAGTTATATTTCACGATTATGAAGGGATTTGTCATCATGCTACAGGCTTTTGGGAACGAAGAGAAGAATCCTCAGTAGAATATTATAACAAGATGAATAAGCTCATCAATGGTGGTATTGAAGTTATTTTTGTAAAGGTGGATAGTCATACCGGTGACTTATTTAATGAACTTGTTGATGAAAAGTGTAAAGAGAAATTATCTGTTTCCTCAGAAAAGGTGGTAGAAAAATGGCTTGCCACAAATACTTTAAATGTAGCAAGTGAAGATGTAAAACAAGAAATTTTGAAAATAGCTCCTAAAGGAGAAAAGAATATAGTTGTTACTAATGCTAATAGCAAAAAAGATAAAGAAGAAATTAAAAGACATGAGTTTAAGGATATTATAAGTAGCTATAAAAAAGATCCAAAGGCAGCGATGAGTTTAATAGATAGTTTAAGTAACGAAGAAAAAACAAAATTTATTACTTATTTATTGGAAAATAGCAAATAAAGTGTAGTTTGAATCAGATGAGAGTGTTAAAGTAGGCAGTTATTAGTTACACATACCTGCAAATGGTAATATGTTATAATTTGCATTGTTTAATAAATACAAAATTACATATTCTATATATGAACCTTAAAACGAGAACCAAAAGCTTTTTATTAAATAAAAGGAGTGAATAGAATATGCGTGGAAAATTTATAACAGGTGCAGTAATAGGTGCAGCAGTTGGAATGATGCTAATGCCAGAACTTGATAGATCAACACGAAGAAGAATAAAAAGAACAGCGAAAATGATTAAGGATGTAGCTGAAGATGCCTTTGATGGTATGAAAGGCGGAATGATGTAGAGTATTAGATTCCATGACTATCCGATCTAATACTCCCATCTTTTAAGAATCAGGTGGGGCTTCAAACCCCACCTGATTTAAGTTTTACTTCATTATTTAACTTAAGAGGCTGATAACAGAAAAAGTCTATTTTGTGTGTATATTAATATATATCAATAAATATTGTTGTCATATAATAATTTAAAATATCAAAACCTTCGATAAAATGGTAATATAATGAAAAATATAATCCTCTTCTTAAAAAATTTTATATTATTATTAAAAAATATGATATAATGATATAAGTACTTTACAAAATTTTTAACAAAGCTAAATTGGGAATTTATACAATAATGTGCGTAGTAAAGGAAGAGTGAATTATGGAAATACTGTCTTTAGGAGAAAAGATAAAAAGAAGAAGAAAAGAACTTAATATGACGTTAAAAGATTTAGCGGGAGATAGAATTACTCCGGGACAAATAAGTCTTGTAGAATCAGGAAAATCAAACCCAAGTATGGACCTGTTAGAATACCTTGCGGGAGCCCTAAATACTTCCATTGAATATCTTATGGAATCAGAAGAAACTCAGGCAGAAAAAATTTGTACTTATTTTGAAAATATAGCGGAGTCTTATATAATTAATGAAGACTTAAATCAGGGAGAGCAATTTATTGAAAAAGCTTTGTATTATGCAGAAAAATATAATCTTGAGTATAGAAAAGCGAAAAATCTATATCTTAGAGGTACTATATACACTGCAAAAGGTGAACATGCTCTAGCACAGCAATTTTTTCTATCAGCAAATGTTATTTTTATAAAAAATAATAACTATGAAGAAACTATAAAAACTTTTGTGAATCTAGGAAAAATAACAATGGAACTAAAGGCATATCATTCTTCCTGTAGTTATTTTCAGCAAGCAGAAAGCGTATATAATGACAATAACATAGGAAATGATTTTTTACTGGGACAGATATATTACTATATAGCTTCCATATATTTTAAGCTAGAAAACGTGGACAAGGCTATAAATTACTCCTATTTGGCAAAAGAGAAATTTAGGCAAATGGATAACAAAAGAGAATATGCAAAAACACTTCTACTTTTATCAGAGGAATATAATAAAAAAGGAGACGTGGATAGCGCAATAAAGTATTCTAAAAGAACTTTAGACGTATACAAAGAAATAGATGATGTAACACATATTGCGAAAATAGAAAATAACCTTGGTAAATTATTCTGTGAATTTGACAACATAGAAGAGTCCTTTGTACATTTAAACAAGGCTAAAGAACTACGAATGAGAATAAAAGATGAAAAAGTAGTAGAAACTCTTGTAAGTATATGTGAAAATTATATAAAGTTAAAGAATATTTCAAGTGCAAAAGAAGTTCTTGCAGAAATAATGGAAAATATTAATGATGGTAGTGAAAAGACATTAATTCAATATTATTTGCTTAAATACAGAATAGATATGCTTGAAGCAAATATTGGTGAAGCAGAAAATACTTTGATAATGGCATTAAACTTTGTTAGAAATATGGATTACACTAAGGAAATTGCAGAAATAGCTATTATGCTCGGAAAGTTTTATATAGATAATGGCAAGGATAAAGAGGCTGCGCAATATTTAAATGAGGGCGTAGAAACATTTAAAAAGATTGGCTTATTAAAAGAGTCTTAGTGTGGATAGGTGAGGGATATGGAGATACTTTCTACAGGGGAAAAGATTAAAAGAGCTAGAATATATAAAGGTTATACTTTGAAAGATTTATGTGAGGAAAAAATATCTGTTTCCAAAATGAGCTGCATAGAAAACGATAAGATTAAGCCAGAAGAATGGATACTTGATTTTATTGCAGAAAAGCTTCAAATTGATTCACGTTATTTAAAACAGGATATAAGAGATCAGGTAATTAAAAATGTTAAGGATATAGAGAAACACAGAAATTCAAATAAATATGAAGACTCATTAGAATACAATTTAGCCTTTATAGAGGAATATTCTTATTATGATATATCCTTTGATATAATGCATTTACTTTTTAATTATTATCTTGATGAAAATAAAATTGAAAAGATACAGCTTGTTATGTCAAAATATTACGATTACCTGCAAAAATGCTTTTCAGAAGAACGAGCTGCAACATATTATATGGATATAGCTAGATAATTCTTTAGCACTAAAGAATTTACTCAAGCTGCTAATTACTATAATAATGTTAGAAAAGTTTCTAAAGATAATGGAGACTATACACTGCTTTCAAGAGCAACCTATAATGAAGCTGCTTGTCATCTAATGTTGCAAAGTTATGAAAAGGCTTATGAAATAGCATCAAAATTAATAGATCTTATGGATTATATAGAAAGTGATATAAAAAAAGCAGAAGCTTACCATATGATGGCTATACTTTGTTTAAGAAGAAATATGGATGACTTTGGAGTATATGAACAAAAGGCTTATGAACTATATGAAAACGACTTAGTGCATAAGTCACAGGCAATATATAATTACGCTGTGGTAATGTTTAGTCTTGGAATAAGGGATAAAGCCATAAGTTATGTAAGTAAAGCCCTTGAATGTTATCCAAAGGATAATAAGGAATTGCTTGTTAACTTTATGCTTATGAATATAAGCAAACTAATAGAAAATGGAGTTTTAGATAAGGCGCAAAGTATTTGTGATGAAACTTTAGATTTTGCAATAAATCTAGATAATATAGTTTTTATTGAAAAGGCTTATTATTATAAGGCTCTAATTTTAGAAAAGGAAGGCAACCTTTATTCTGCTGAGATGTATATGAATTTATCATTAGATGCGATGCTTAAGTTTGCTAATAATAGTCAGATATATAGAAGATACATGGAGATGGGTGATATGTATCACAGAATGGGAAATGTACCTGAAGCCATAAAATACTTAAATTTTGCAATACAGTTAGAAAAGAAAATGTAGCTTACAGATGCACTCGATGAAACTTGAACTTATACCCGGTATTTCTAGGGTGCAGCTCTTATGCACTGTTAAGTATTTTAAGTTATCCCTAAAGCTCGCTGCCTAAGAAAATTAGTTAACTTAAATAAACTCGCTTTGCTCAGACAGTATTTAAGTTAACTAATTTTCTAAGACCGCTTCGCTAAGGGCTAATTTAAAATACCTAAATGTGCTTTCAGAGCTACAACCTAGAATACCTAATATAAGTTCAAGTTTTATTCGCAGCGATATTTATGCTATCATATTTTCTGTACTGTTAATAAATTCAAGTTAAGTTAGGTTTTGTCCATATAACAAAAGATTAAAAAAAATATATAAGCAAACAGCAGAGACTAAAGGGTGATTTAGTTTCTTTTTTTGTGTTCAAAATTAATAGTTTTGTAATGAAGTGGAAACTTGAATCAGATGGGGTTTCAAATCCCACCTGATTCTTAGTTGAACGAATCCAGGGACGTAGCCGCTCGCAACGTACTCTTTGATAAAAGCAGAGAGCCCAAATCTCTGATTTGGTGTGAATCGCTTTCACACCATGCGTAGGGGGTATTAGAGCGGGTAGTCATCGGATAAAAGTTATTAAGTAATATATTGAAAGAATTATAAAGATGATTATAATATATAATTAAGATTGGTATTGAAGTAAAGGAGGAGTTTTGATATGGATATAGATAAGTTAACTATAAAAGTTCAGCAATCTTTAAATGAGGCACAGCTTATAGCTGTGAGGCATAATCATCAGCAGATAGATGTTATTCACTTGTTTTCGGCTTTGATATCACAGGATGATGGGCTTATTCCTAATTTGTTTAGTAAAATGGGAGTTAATACAAGGCAGCTTAATAGTGAGACAGAAAGTGTTTTGAATAGAATGCCTAAGGTTATGGGGGAAGGTGCGCAGACAGCGTCACTTTATGCCACAAGAAGATTTGAAGATGTATTTGTAAAGGCAGAGAGTGTAGTTAAGAAGTTTAAAGACTCATATATAAGTGTAGAACATGTGATGCTTGGTATTATGGAAGTTAGATCTAGTGATGTTGAGGGTATTTTAAAGAAGGTTAATATTACTAGAGATGCTTTCTTAAGTGTATTGTCACAGGTTAGAGGAAATCAAAGGGTTGATACTCAGGACCCGGAAGGTACCTATGAGGTATTAGTTAAGTATGGTAGAAATCTTGTGGAGGAAGCTAAGAAGCACAAATTAGATCCTGTTATAGGAAGGGATGAAGAAATAAGGAGAGTTGTTAGAATTCTTTCAAGGAGAACAAAAAATAATCCGGTGCTTATAGGAGAACCTGGGGTTGGTAAAACTGCCATAATAGAGGGTTTAGCCGAAAGAATTGTAAGAGGAGATGTTCCCGAAGGCTTAAAGAATAAAGTAATATTCTCTCTTGATCTGGGAGCCCTTATTGCTGGTGCTAAGTTTAGAGGGGAATTTGAGGAAAGACTTAAGGCAGTTCTAAAGGAAGTTGAAAATAGTGATGGAAGAATAGTTTTATTTATAGATGAACTTCATACAATAGTTGGAGCTGGAAAAACAGAAGGTTCTATGGATGCAGGAAATTTAATAAAGCCAATGCTTGCAAGAGGAGAACTTCACTGTATAGGTGCTACAACCTTTGATGAATATAGAAAATATATAGAAAAGGATAAAGCCCTTGAAAGAAGATTCCAACCAGTACAGGTAGATGAACCTACGGTGGAAGATTCTATATCAATTTTAAGAGGTCTTAAGGAAAGATTTGAAATATATCATGGAATAAGAATTCATGACTCAGCTATAGTAGCAGCGGCTAAACTTTCTGATAGATATATAACAGAAAGATATCTTCCAGATAAGGCAATAGATTTGATAGATGAAGCTTGCGCTATGATAAGAACTGAAATAGATAGCATGCCAACAGAAATGGATATGGTTAAGCGAAAGATATTCCAGCTAGAAATTGAGAAGGAAGCTTTATCTAAAGAAAAGGATACTGCTTCCCAGGAAAGACTTAATGCTCTTCAAAAGGAATTAAGCAACTTAAAGGATAAGGATAATGAAATGACAGCTAAGTATGAGAAGGAAAAATCTCATATAACTGAGGTCAGAAATTTAAAAGAACAGTTGGATACTGCTAGAGGACAGCTAGAAAAGGCAGAAAGAGAATATGACTTAAATAAGGTTGCAGAGATAAAATACGGAGTTATTCCAAATTTAGAGCAAAAAATTAAAGAAAAAGAAGAGACTCTAAAAGAAAATAATGAAAATGCAATGCTTAAAGAAGAAGTAACTGAACAGGAAATTTCACAGATAATATCAAAATGGACTGGTATACCTGTGGCAAGACTTGTAGAAGGGGAAAGAGAAAAACTTCTAAGACTTGAAGATGAACTAGAAAAGAGAGTAATTGGTCAGAAAGAGGCGGTGACTGCGGTATCTAATGCAGTTATAAGAGCAAGAGCTGGAATGAAAGACCCGAGAAGACCAATTGGTTCCTTTATATTCCTAGGACCTACTGGTGTTGGTAAAACTGAACTTGCCAAAACTTTAGCTAGGACTTTATTTGATAGTGAAGAAAATATAGTAAGAATAGATATGTCTGAGTATATGGAAAAGTATTCTGTTTCGAGACTAATAGGGGCACCTCCAGGATATGTAGGCTATGAAGAAGGTGGTCAGTTAACAGAAGCAGTAAGAAGAAAACCATATAGTGTTATACTATTCGATGAAATAGAAAAAGCACACGAAGATGTTTTTAATGTATTTCTTCAAATATTGGATGATGGAAGACTTACAGACAATCAAGGTAAAACTGTAGATTTCAAAAACTGTATTATAATTATGACTTCTAATATAGGCAGCAGCTATCTTTTAGAAAATCAGGATAGCAGCAGTGTAGACCCTGCCATAAGGGATAGAGTAATGGGTGAAATGAAGCGTAGATTTAAGCCTGAGTTTTTGAATAGATTAGATGACATTATACTATTTAAGCCTTTAAGTACAGGGGAAATAAAATATATTATAGATATATTCCTTGAGGACATAAGAAAGAGACTTAGAGATAGAAATATTTCTTTAAATATTACCGAAGTGGCTAAAGAGCTTATGGCAAGGGAAGGATACGATCCTGTCTATGGTGCAAGACCACTTAAGAGATATATTGAAAATACTCTAGAAACTTCTATTGCGAAGAAGATAATTAAGGGTGACATTTATGAAGGCTGCACTATAGAGGTGGATGCTAGAGGTGATGAAATTATAATAGAAGGTACAAAATAAGTTTCAACTGACTTTATTTCAAAAATGACACTAA
This sequence comes from Clostridium magnum DSM 2767, assembly GCF_001623875.1. GTDB lineage: Bacteria > Bacillota > Clostridia > Clostridiales > Clostridiaceae > Clostridium_AM > Clostridium_AM magnum. The sequence goes on from NZ_LWAE01000007.1 coordinate 93,402, forward strand.
GGTTATTGTTTACCTGGTGTCATTTTTATATTTTAAGGACAATATAAAGAAGAATTGTTATATATTATTGTTTTTTTTACACTTAATACAACCTTTGTTAAACAATTGTATTTTCAATTATGCTATAATTGTAGGAAAGTTGAAACTAGAAGTATGTTAGGAGGAATAAAAATGGCGATTTTAGTTTGTGGTGGGGCAGGGTATATAGGAAGCCATATGGCAGCTTACTTGAAAGAGCAAGGTGAAGAGGTAGTTATTTTAGATAATCTACAAAAGGGTCATAAAGCGGCAGTTGAAGCTTTGGACGGAAAATTATATATAGGTGATTTAAGAAATAGATCAATCTTGGATAAAGTTTTTACTGAAAATAAGATAGATTCCGTAATAGATTTTGCAGCAGATTCTTTGGTTGGAGAAAGTATGACTGATCCATTAAAGTATTTTGAAAATAATGTAGGTTCTACTATAAGTCTTTTAAGTGCTATGAAGGATCATAATGTAAAATACATAGTATTTTCATCTACAGCAGCAACCTATGGAGAACCTGAAAGTATACCTATAGTTGAAAGTGATAAGACTGTTCCAACTAATCCATATGGAGAGTCTAAGCTGTCAGTTGAGAAAGTTTTAAAGTGGTGCGATACTGCTTATGGTATAAAGTATACTGCCTTAAGATATTTTAATGCAGCAGGGGCTCATATAAGTGGAAAAATCGGAGAGGATCACAATCCAGAAAGTCATTTAATTCCTATAATACTTCAAGTAGCATTAGGCAAGAGAGAAAAAATAATGATATTTGGCGATGATTATAATACTGAAGATGGAAGCTGTGTAAGAGATTATGTTCATGTTACAGACTTAGCTTCAGCCCATCTATTTGCTCTACAGAGGTTAAAAAATGGTGGAGAAAGTGCAATCTATAATTTAGGAAACGGAAAAGGATTTTCTGTAAAGGAAGTTGTAGAGGTTACAAGAAAGGTTACAGGAAGGGAAATAAAAGCTGAAGTTGCGGAAAGAAGAGCAGGAGATCCGGCGATTTTAATAGCTTCTTCAGAAAGGGCGAAAAAAGAGTTGGGATGGAAGCCCCAGTATGATTCACTAGAAACCATAATAGAAACCGCATGGAACTGGCACAAAAATCATCCTGATGGATATCAATAAGACATAGAGCGTAGGTATTGTTTGGCATGTCTCTTAGGCACCGTTAGCCATTTAAATCTATCTCTAAGGCTCGCCCCTAAGAAAATTAAAAAAATTAAATAAACTCGCTTACGCTCAGACAGTATTTAATTTTTATAATTTTCTAAGGAGCTTCACCAAGAGCTAGCTATAAATGGCTAAATGTGCTGTCAGAGACACACCAAACAATACCTAACGTAAATTTATGTTCTTTATTTGTATTTTCACTAGTGCTTAATTAATGGATTCAAAATCCTGTTGACAACAATCTTATGTAATAAGTTGCTATTTAAACTATGAATATATAAATGAAAATAGCCAGCAACCTTGCTTTAATATAATTACCTAATACGAACTAATCTATATTTTGAATAATATGAATCCGCTTTCATATATTGGGAAATGTAAGCGGATTTACTTTTATTGTTTTTTTAATTTTCAAAATAGTTATTGATTAACGAAACAGTGAAACTGCACAATAGACAAGTAGAAGCGCCATAACAATATTAAAGACTTTATAATGTTTTGCAAGAACTTTCTGAAATACAGAGCCAAACAACGACCAGCAGCAGGTTCCTACAAAGCCAAGGAAAGCAAGAATTACAGAAAAACTTGTAAGTATGAACACAGATTTGTAATATGGTACGATGAATGTTGAAACGGTTGCAAGGCCATAAATAATAACGTTTGGATTGACGAACTGCAAAAGTAAGCCGGATAAAAATGTATTTGTACGCTTTTTAGGTTTGTCCTCACTGTTAGGTTTGCTCTTGTAGGTCTGCCATGCAAGCCATATCATATACGTTGCACCAACACAGGACATAATTGATTTGATTGATGGGATAAAACTGTAGAGTGCCATACTAAAAATACTGCTTAAGGCAAATAGAATAAAGACGCCAAAGAATATGCCTACATTAAACATTATGCTCTTCTTAAATCCGTATCGGCTTGCATTTGACATTGACATAATAGTATTCGGTCCTGGAGCAAAGTTTGCAATAAGGACATAGGATAAAAATGCTGTAAAATTTGGCATGGATATTTACCTCCTAACCATTGTGTGATATAATGCACAAAAAGGATAATATATTATATCGTGCAGTATAATCATACTATTTGTGCGTTATATTGTCAACAGGTTGGAGGGGATTTTTTGGAAAAACTTAATTTTATTATTGCTGAAAACTTAAAAAAGCTTCGTGCGGAAAAGATGCTTAGCCTTGACAATGTCTCAAAGCTGACCGGCGTAAGCAAAAGTATGCTAGGACAAATTGAACGTTGTGAAGTAAACCCTACTGTGTCAACGGTATGGAAGATTGCAAATGGGCTTAAAATATCATGTACCCAACTTATGAGCATGCCAGAGGCTGACTTTGAAATCGTAGATAAGTATCAAGTGCAACCACTTGTTGAGGATAACGGCAGGATTAAGATATTTCCTGTGTTCACCTTTGATAGCGCAAGGCGGTTTGAAATGTATTCTATTGAGATTGACACTAATGGCTATTTATCTTCAGAAATTCACCAACAAGGTACACAGGAATTCATTACTGTATTTTCTGGCAATCTTACTATGAGTATAAATGGTGAAGATTTTGTTGTAACAACAGGTAATTCCATACGATTTAAGGCAGACTGCCCTCATGCTTATCAAAATACCGATGATACAATTTGCTCATTAAGTATGGTTATTTACTATCCAATGTAAAAATTAATAAGGTTAGGATAATGTAGCTTTAGAGGTTATTTGGAACAAACATCCCCCTCTAGTATACTGATTCTAGAGGGGGGTGTTTTAGCTTATATTAATTAAGATCTTGCATATAGTTTTTTTACTTGAACTTATCCCGGAGTATAAGTTCAAGTTTTACCTAGAAATCCCATATTAGCTTTTCTTACTCTCTCTTTTTATAATAAATTCCTTTGCTTTAAGTTCAAAGCTGTCGTTTAGGGAATCTAGTTGCACTTCCCCATATTTTTTTGATAAAGCTGAGGATATTAATCTGTCTGCCAGCTCTGGGTTTTTGGAGAGTAGTGATCCGTGAAAGTATGTACAATAACAGTTTTTGTATATACAACCTTCATATCCATCTTCACCATTGTTTCCGTAACCAGCGATTACTTTTCCAAGAGGCTTTAGGTTATCTCCTATATAGGTTCTTCCTGAGTGGTTTTCAAAACCCACATAGGTCTCATTAAATTCTTCATTGTGGATTACAGTGTTTCCTATAAATCTAGTATCTCCACCTTCAGTATATATATCTAGTATTCCAAGGCCTTCAAGTTTTTCGCCATCAGGTGTAGTATAATATTTGCCAAGCAACTGATATCCACCACATATACATAGAAATACCTTTTCATCCTCAATGTATTCTGTTAAACCGGTTTTTTTAGCCAAGTTTATATCATCAGAAACAATAGATTGTTCGTAGTCCTGACCGCCTCCAAAGAAGGTTATATCGTATTTAGATGGGTCAAAAGGATCACCTAGAGATAGATTTGTTACATTAACTTGTATACCTCTTTGTTCCGCTCTATATTTTAAAATAAGAATATTTCCAAGGTCTCCATATACATTTAGCAGGTCAGGATATAAGTGACATATATTAAGTTCCATTAAATTAATTCTCCTTTTACCACAATTTTTTTATGTATCCCTTGCTATTAAGGAACTTTCTGAAGTTTATCATAGCGGTATATGTAGCAAGGATATATACTGTATTATTGTTGCAGCCTTTAATTTCTTTCAGGAGCTTTTCATAAGCTTCACAGATGACAAATTTATCAGGAGATAGACCAGCGATTTTAAGTCTTGCAGCCATGTCATAGAGTCTAATTCCTGAAACCATAGTTTTATCTATTTGGAGTGATGCAAGTTTTTCAAAGTTAACATCCCATATCCAGGATACATCTCTACCATCTGCATAGTTGTCATTTAAAAGTACTGCAAGATCGAAAGTTCTTCTATCAAGGCTTATAGTATTTATTGCTTGGTCGTAACCTGCAGGATTTTTAACTAACACTATTTTTACTTCTTTGCCCTCAATATTTATATTTTCTTGTCTGCCAAAGCTGCTTTGTTGCTTTCTTAAAGAATTAAATATTACTGAGTTTTCAAGTCCGCAAACTTTTGATACTGAGTAGGCACATAAAGCATTATATATATTATAGGTTCCAGGTTGGCTTATGTAACATTCCTTACCGTTTATTGTAACAAGAGAACCTTCTGGAGTTTGTTCTTTAATTTCATCTATAGTATAATCAAGTTCAGGTCTTTTATATCCACAATCTTCACAATAGAAATCTCCTAAATGATTATATGTAATATAATTATACTTGTAAGGGCTTTTACACTTTTTGCAGAATTTTGCATCAGCGTTTATGTCTATAGTTTTATTGTTATCTAAGGCATAATTAAATCCGTAGTATATAGTTCTATTTGGAAGACCTAAATCGCCAAGAAGTGATTCGTCACCATTTAGTACTAAATTTGTAAGAGGGACCTTTTCAACACCTTGAAGAATTTTCTTTAAGGTAGTATATACTTCGCCATATCTATCTAGTTGATCTCTAAATAAATTTGTTATAGTTAGTACCTCGGGAGTTACGTATTCAGTAAAAAGAGGCACATTTGCTTCATCACATTCGATAACTGCGTATTTTGTTTCTGAACATTTGGAGAAGGTATAATGTTCTACGAAGGATGAAACTATACCAGGAAGCATGTTAGCTCCAGTGTTGTTTGTTATAACACATTTTCCACTATCCTTTAGCATATTGTATATCATGCTTGTTGTGGTGGTTTTTCCGTTAGTTCCTGTTACTAGTATAACTTTATAATCCATACAAACAGTTTTTAAAATATTTTCATCGAATTTTAAGGCAACTCTTCCAGGAAAATTGCTTCCGCCCTTGAACAGAGTCCTAGATAGTTTTATTATTACTTTGGAGACTATAATACTAAAAAATGATTTTATATTAATTTTTGACACCACCTTTTGTTAATTAAAGAAGGAGTTGCAGCAAATTACTTTTAACTCTTAAATATTATAATACATTATAACTTTTTTTGCACCAACAACATGAAGTTAAGCTAGGGAGGTAGAAAATGAGAAAAGGATATATGTATGCGATTGTATCTGCTATCTTGTTTGGAACAGCAGGTATATTTGTAAAATTAGCACAAAATACAGGTTTAGATTCGGTGAGTTTGCTTACTATTCAATACATTATTGCAGTGACTTTGATGTTTTTAGTTGCTTTTTTAAAAGATAGTAAAAAACTATATGTCAGTAAAAAACAGCTATTTAATATGGCTATATTAGGTTCTGTAGGAAATACACTGATGACTATTTTTTACTATATGGCATTTGAGTATCTACCTGTAGCTATGGTTACTATGCTCTTGTTTACATATCCAATAATGGTTTTTGTGTATTCTTTATTTGTTGAAAGACAAAAGGTTGATATGAGAAAAATTGGAGCAATAACTGCGGCGTTTTTAGGATGTATTTTAACTTTAAATGTTTTTTCAGGAGGGTTAAAATATTCTTCCAAGGGAATAATATTCGGGCTTTTAGCGGCAGTGTTCTATGCTTTTATGAACCTGTATTCAGAAAAAAGACTTGAAAATGTAGATGCCCTATCAATAAATGCCTACTCCACTTTATTTTCACTAATAACCCTAACCGTATACAAATGGCCTGTTTTTTTATTTAATGGTCAGATTAGATTGGAAAGTTTAAAATACATAATTATATTGGCACTGTTCTGTGAGATAATTCCATTGACGCTTCTATATGCTGCTATAAAGTATATAGGCTCTTTAAAGGTTTCTATAATAAGTAACATGGAATTACCTACTGCTATTATAGTTTCTTTTGTTATTTTAAAAGAATCGGTATCTATTGTACAAATTATAGGTGCCATCCTTATATTTTATGCTGTGCATCTCACTAGAATTGAAGAAAGAATAGAAGCAAAAAAGGCGTCATAGAATTTTCTGTGATGCCTTTTCTATAATTATGAAATTATACAAAATGGAACCTAAATGATATAAGAAGAATATATTATATAAATAAAAAGTGTAGCATTTATATAGTAAATGTGTTATACTTATCGAAGAAAGCAATTAAATAATGAGGTGTAATTAAAAATAAAGCTTTATTTATCCGATGACTATCCGCTCTAATACTCCCTCTCGAAGAGGGAGTAAAGAGCGGCTACGTCCCTGGATTCGTACGACTAAGAATCAGATGGGGGTTGAAACCCCACCTGATTCAAGTCTTAACTTCATGATTTTAAAATGTAATGTGATATACAATTATAGGTTATATAGGGGGGTTGAGCAATGAATATAAATCTTGAGTATCTAAATATTAGTGAGTACAAAAATTTGTATAGAAATTTATCAGTGGCGGAACTAACAGAATTTGCTGTTAGAAGAGGAGAAGCTGTTTTATCGGATAAAGGAGCTTTAGTTGTGAATACAGGTAAATATACTGGAAGATCACCTAAAGATAGATTTATAGTAAAACAAAAGAGTATTGAAGATAAGATAAATTGGGGAGATGTAAATTTATCTATAGATGAAGAGGTTTTTGATAAACTTTATTACAAAGTTGTTGAATATTTAAAGGAAAAAGATATATTTATGTTTGACGGATTTGTAGGTGCTATGAAGGAATACACTCTCCCTATTAGGGTTGTATGTGAGTATGCTTCACAGGCAATGTTTGCAAATCAATTATTTATAAGACCTAGCATAGCAGATCTTATAAATTTTGTTCCTGAGTTTAACGTGATTGCTGTACCAGGATTTAAAGCCAATGGAGCTGAAGATGGAATAAATTCTGAAGCATTTATCTTAGTTAACTTTGATAAAAAAGTTATATTAATAGGCGGAACTCAATATTCAGGAGAAATAAAGAAAGCAATATTTTCTATAATGAACTTTTTATTACCTCAAAGAAGTGTAATGCCAATGCATTGTTCAGCAAATATAGGTAAGGATAGTAAAACTACTGTATTTTTTGGACTATCAGGTACAGGGAAAACTACATTGTCTGCAGACCCTGAAAGAAGATTAATTGGTGATGATGAACATGGTTGGAGTGATAATGGGGTATTTAATTTTGAAGGTGGATGTTATGCAAAAACCATTAAATTAGATAGAGAAAAAGAAAAAGAAATATATGATGCAATAAAGTTTGGTACAATACTAGAAAATGTTGTTCTTCGTAATAATAGAACACCGGATTATGATAGCAGTATGTATACAGAAAATACAAGGGCTGCATATCCCCTTGAATATATAGATAACATTGAAAAGAGTGGAATAGGAGGCAATCCTAATACTATAATATTTTTAACAGCAGATGCCTTCGGTGTAATGCCACCAATAGCTAAGCTTTCAAAAGAAACTGCTATGTATCACTTTATGTCTGGCTATACAAGTAAAGTTGCGGGAACGGAAAGAGGAATAATTGAACCTAAAGCTACTTTCTCTGCATGTTTTGGAGAGCCTTTTATGCTCATGAATCCTGTTGTTTATGCAGAACTGTTAGGTAAAAAAATAGACAAGTATAAAACAGAAGTTTATCTTGTAAATACAGGGTGGCTAAGTGGAGGCTATGGAAAAGGTGAAAGAATAAAACTTTCATATACAAGGGCTATGGTTAAAGCAGCTTTAGATGGTGAGTTAACAAATGCTAAGTTTGAAGAACATCCTATATTCAAGATTTTAATACCTAAAGAGTGTCCAGGTGTTCCATCGGGAATGCTAGATCCTAAGAATACTTGGGAAGATAAAGAAGCTTATGATGTTAAGGCATTAGAACTTGCAGAAAAGTTTAATGAAAATTTCAAGAAGTTTAAAAATGTTTCAGATAGTATAGCTAAAGCTGGTCCAAGAATAAAAGAAATTCAATATGTATAATTTAACATGACTAACTTGGCGTAAGTCTCCCACTTAATATGAAACTCCGCTTCCTAGCGTCAGAGGAGTACTCACAGAGTAAGCGACCATCACCAAATCATAGATTTGGGATGTCTGCTTGACCGATTCACACAAAATCGTAGATTTTGGTTCTCTGCTTAACTGGGAGTTCAACGCCAAGTAAGCCATGCATTCGCAGATCTAAAATTCAGATGGGGTAAAAGAATCCCCATCTGAATTAAGATCTTGCTTCAATATTGTAATAAGTGTAAAAAACTTTGCTTCTATAAATATTGTTTTGTAGAAGTAAAGTTTTTCTTTTTACTTCACTATAAGTTAAATGTTGTGTTGATATAAATAAAAATAGTATAATAAAAATTGTTGTTATAAAATTAAATAAGAGAGTGAGTGTGAATAATGGAAATAGTACTTATGCTTAAAGCTGTTATCATTGGAATAGTAGAAGGAATTACTGAGTTTTTGCCTATATCCTCTACAGGACATATGATAATAGTAGGTAATTTGATTAACTTTCAAGAACCTGCTTATCCGAAACAATATGTATATATGTTTGAAGTAGTGATTCAGCTGGGAGCTATATTAGCTATAGTAGTTTTATATTGGGAAAAAATAAAAACATCTTTAATAAATATTAAACCGGGACAATGGGGATTTAAGTTATGGTTTAATATATTTGTAGCATTCTTACCATCAGCAGTTATAGGAATCTTTCTACATAAAGCGATACAAGCAAAGCTATTCAATGCAGTTACTGTATCACTAGCATTAATAATAGGTGGATTTTTGATGATATTCATGGAGAATAAGTATAGAAGAGGCAATAAAACTAAAAGCATTGATGATGTGAATGTTGTACAAGCATTTAAAATAGGATGTTTTCAATGCCTTGCTTTATGGCCAGGTATGTCAAGATCAGCTTCTACTATAATAGGAGCATGGATAAGTGGATTAAATACTGTGGCTGCTGCAGAATTTTCATTCTTTCTAGCTATACCTACAATGGTAGGGGCTTCGGTGTTATCATTAAAAGATGGATTTGGATCCATGAGTGGTTCACAAATCATAGCACTTGCAGTTGGCTTTGTGGTATCTTTTGTAGTAGCGCTAGTAGTGGTTGAAAAGTTTATGAAATTCTTACAGAGGAAGCCTATGAGGGTTTTTGCTATATATAGAATATTTATTGGAGTAATAATACTTGTTTTAGCTTTTACAAAGGTAATAACGGTATAGATAAGTAAATTTCACCTTAGCTTAGTCCTGATATTCTTAGGAATATTTGTTCCGTGGTGAAAAAAGTTAGTCATGCATTCGCAGCTCTAAAATTCAGATGGGGTAAAAGAATCCCCATCTCAATTAAGATCTTACTTTAAAAAAGTTTAAAAAAAGTGTTGACACTTTAGTGATTTTGAAATATAATAATTTTTGTAGTCAGGACGCGCTGGAGTGGCGGAACTGGCAGACGCACAGGACTTAAAATCCTGCGGGCTTTAAAACCCGTACCGGTTCGATTCCGGTCTTCAGCACCAAAGACGAGATGTTTATCTCGTCTTTTTTTATGTTAGTAGAAAAATTGCTCAATATTAAATCGATTAAATTTTATTCGATAACTACGGGATTGAATACTCTCATCTGATTGGAGTTTACATTTTATCCGATTACTACCCGCTCTAATACTCCCATACGCACTCTGTGAAAGCGATTCGTACCAAATCAGAGATTTGGGCTCTCTGCTTTTCTTCAAAGTGTACGTTGCGAGCGGCTATGTCCCTGGATTCGTTCAACTAAGAATCAGGTGGGGGTTAAATGCCTAAATGGCATTTAACGGGCAAATCCCCGGGTCGTAGACGAAACCCCATCTGATTCAAGTTTACACTTCATCTAGGAAATAATAAATATATTAATCATAAGTACGAGAAAAGACTACTGATGATTAATATGTTTTTTAGTATTTAATATTATTTGAGTCATATGTTCTTATGTATTTAGGAAGTTATTATTGGGAATATAAATATACTTATCCAGGCGTATCTATATATGTAATAGCTTAAAATATTAAGAATTAATAAGTAAATTGAATATAATTAGCTCTATTTATGGGTTTTGTTCATTAGGAGTAAAAAAAATGTGATACAATAACACATGTCGTCAGGAGATGACGAAATAAATAAAAAATTAAAAGAAAATGTGTTGACAATTTGGTTTAGGTGTGATAATCTAAAACAGTCGTCAAAACACGATGATGGTCTTTGAAAATTAAACAGAGGTTGAAAGTTAAAATAACTTTTATTAAGTAAACTAAACCAGCAATTCTTTAACTACTATAATACAGTAGTGAGTAAAACAGTAATGAGCATTCAAACTTTTAAATTGAGAGTTTGATCCTGGCTCAGGACGAACGCTGGCGGCGTGCCTAACACATGCAAGTCGAGCGATGAAGCCCTTCGGGGTGGATTAGCGGCGGACGGGTGAGTAACACGTGGGTAACCTGCCTCAAAGAGGGGGATAGCCTCCCGAAAGGGAGATTAATACCGCATAACATTAGTTTTTCGCATGGAGAACTAATTAAAGGAGCAATCCGCTTTGAGATGGACCCGCGGCGCATTAGCTAGTTGGTGAGGTAAAGGCTCACCAAGGCGACGATGCGTAGCCGACCTGAGAGGGTGATCGGCCACATTGGAACTGAGACACGGTCCAGACTCCTACGGGAGGCAGCAGTGGGGAATATTGCACAATGGGCGAAAGCCTGATGCAGCAACGCCGCGTGAGTGATGAAGGCCTTCGGGTTGTAAAGCTCTGTCTTTTGGGACGATAATGACGGTACCAAAGGAGGAAGCCACGGCTAACTACGTGCCAGCAGCCGCGGTAATACGTAGGTGGCGAGCGTTGTCCGGATTTACTGGGCGTAAAGGATGCGTAGGCGGATATTTAAGTGAGATGTGAAATACCCGAGCTTAACTTGGGTGCTGCATTTCAAACTGGATATCTAGAGTGCGGGAGAGGAGAATGGAATTCCTAGTGTAGCGGTGAAATGCGTAGAGATTAGGAAGAACACCAGTGGCGAAGGCGATTCTCTGGACCGTAACTGACGCTGAGGCATGAAAGCGTGGGTAGCAAACAGGATTAGATACCCTGGTAGTCCACGCCGTAAACGATGAGTACTAGGTGTAGGAGGTATCGACCCCTTCTGTGCCGCAGTTAACACAATAAGTACTCCGCCTGGGAAGTACGATCGCAAGATTAAAACTCAAAGGAATTGACGGGGGCCCGCACAAGCAGCGGAGCATGTGGTTTAATTCGAAGCAACGCGAAGAACCTTACCTGGACTTGACATCCCCTGAATAGTGCAGAGATGCATGAAGCCCTTCGGGGCAGGGAGACAGGTGGTGCATGGTTGTCGTCAGCTCGTGTCGTGAGATGTTAGGTTAAGTCCTGCAACGAGCGCAACCCCTATCATTAGTTGCTACCATTAAGTTGAGCACTCTAGTGAGACTGCCCGGGTTAACCGGGAGGAAGGTGGGGATGACGTCAAATCATCATGCCCCTTATGTCCAGGGCTACACACGTGCTACAATGGTAGGTACAGAGAGATGCAAGACCGCGAGGTGGAGCAAAACTCAAAAACCTATCCCAGTTCGGATTGTAGGCTGCAACTCGCCTACATGAAGCCGGAGTTGCTAGTAATCGCGAATCAGAATGTCGCGGTGAATACGTTCCCGGGCCTTGTACACACCGCCCGTCACACCATGAGAGCTGGCAACACCCGAAGTCCGTGAGGTAACCTGTAAAGGGGCCAGCGGCCGAAGGTGGGGTTAGTGATTGGGGTGAAGTCGTAACAAGGTAGCCGTAGGAGAACCTGCGGCTGGATCACCTCCTTTCTAAGGAGTCGACAAAGTAGGTAATTCTACTTTGAACGGTTTGTTTACACTCTGTTTAATTTTGAGAGACTACATGTTTCTCATTAAGTAGTATGGGGGTATAGCTCAGTTGGGAGAGCACCTGCCTTGCACGCAGGGGGTCAAGGGTTCGAATCCCTTTATCTCCACCATACGGGCTTATAGCTCAGCTGGTTAGAGCGCACGCCTGATAAGCGTGAGGTCGATGGTTCGAGTCCATTTAAGCCCACCAATTGTTCTTTGAAAATTGCACAGTGAAAAATCGTTAAACAACACAATTGTTTAACAAAAGTAAAGCTAAAGGTAAATTACTTATACGAAAGTATATTTAACACCTTTGTAGATTTTATTGAACTAAAACTAGAAAATTGATAGAAGCAAGTAGTTCAAGTAAAGGCTTGAGTGAGGAGCAGAGTTTACTTATGGTAAATGAGCACCGCAGCGAGAGACTTGACGAAGAAATACGCCGCTTATAGCAATTTTCGGTTAAATGGTCAAGCTACAAAGGGCGCATGGTGAATGCCTTGGCACCAGAAGCCGAAGAAGGACGTGATAAGCTGCGATAAGCTTTGGGTAGGCGCAAATAGCCAGTGATCCAGAGATTTCCGAATGGGGCAACCCACATTACTAACGTAATGTACTGTAAACTGAATCCATAGGTTTATAGAGGTATACCCGGGGAACTGAAACATCTAAGTACCCGGAGGAAGAGAAAGAAAAATCGATTTTCTAAGTAGCGGCGAGCGAAAGGGAAAGAGCCCAAACCAGGAACTTGTTCCTGGGGTTGCGGACAGATCATAACAGAAAGTAGGAATTAATTGAAGAGAGCTGGAAGGCTCCGCCATAGAAGGTAAAAGCCCTGTAAGTGAAAATGAAAACTTCTAGATCTGCTCCAGAGTACCACGAGACACGTGAAACCTTGTGGGAAGCAGGGAGGACCACCTCCCAAGGCTAAATACTAACTGGTGACCGATAGTGAAGCAGTACCGTGAGGGAAAGGTGAAAAGAACCCCGGAAGGGGAGTGAAATAGAACCTGAAACCGTGTGTCCACAATCAGTCGAAGCACTTTTATGTGCGACGGCGTGCTTTTTGTAGAACGAGCCAGCGAGTTACGATGTGTAGCAAGGTTAAATACTTAAGGTATGGAGCCGAAGGGAAACCGAGTCTGAATAGGGCGAGAAGTTGCATGTCGTAGACCCGAAACCGGGTGACCTATCCATGGACAGGTTGAAGCGGAAGTAAAATTCCGTGGAGGACCGAACCACGTTGGTGTTGAAAAACCATGGGATGAGCTGTGGATAGCGGAGAAATTCCAATCGAACTCGGAGATAGCTGGTTCTCCTCGAAATAGCTTTAGGGCTAGCGTTTTGAATGAGTAATGGAGGTAGAGCACTGAATGGGCTAGGGGCTGACAACAGTTACTGAACCCTATCAAACTCCGAATGCCATATACTTGAATCAAAGCAGTCAGACTACGAATGATAAGATCCGTGGTCAAAAGGGAAACAGCCCAGACCATCAGCTAAGGTCCCAAAGTGTAAGTTAAGTGGAAAAGGATGTGGGATTTCTAAGACAACTAGGATGTTGGCTTAGAAGCAGCCACTCATTTAAAGAGTGCGTAATAGCTCACTAGTCAAGAGATCCTGCGCCGAAGATGTCCGGGGCTAAAACTTACCACCGAAGCTATGGATTGATACGTAAGTATCAGTGGTAGAGGAGCTTCCTGTATGGGTTGAAGTCGTACCGAAAGGAGCGGTGGACTGTACAGGAGTGAGTATGCTGGCATAAGTAGCGAGAAATAAGTGAGAATCTTATTGGTCGAAAACCTAAGGTTTCCTGAGGAAGGCTCGTCCGCTCAGGGTTAGTCGGGGCCTAAGCCGAGGCCGAAAGGCGTAGGTGATGGACAATCGGTTGATATTCCGATACCGCCAACTGACGTTATTACAAATGGGATGACGCAGGAGGATAAGATGTGCGCACTATTGGATGTGCGTCTAAGCGTTTAGGTATACAGGATAGGCAAATCCGCCTGTATTAGCTGAGACGTGATGGGGAGCCCTTATGGGCGAAGTATCTGATTCCACGCTGCCAAGAAAAGTCTCTATGGAGGATGTTGGCGCCCGTACCGCAAACCGACACAGGTAGGTGAGGAGAGAATCCTAAGACCAGCGGAAGAATTGTTGTCAAGGAACTCGGCAAATTGACCCCGTAACTTCGGGAGAAGGGGTGCCTACGCAAGTAGGTCGCAGAGAATAGGCCCAAGCAACTGTTTAGCAAAAACACAGGTCTCTGCTAAAGCGAAAGCTGAAGTATAGGGGCTGACGCCTGCCCGGTGCTGGAAGGTTAAGGGGAATACTTAGCGCAAGCGAAGGTATGAACTTAAGCCCCAGTAAACGGCGGCCGTAACTATAACGGTCCTAAGGTAGCGAAATTCCTTGTCGGGTAAGTTCCGACCCGCACGAATGGCGTAATGATTTGGGCACTGTCTCGACAACAAATCCGGCGAAATTGTATTGCGAGTGAAGATGCTCGCTACCCGCGATTGGACGGAAAGACCCCGTAGAGCTTTACTGTAGCTTAGCATTGAATTTCGGTATTGTCTGTACAGGATAGGTGGGAGACTGAGAAACAAGGGCGTCAGCCTTTGTGGAGTCAACCTTGGGATACCACCCTGACAGTACTGGGATTCTAACCGGCGGCCATGAAACTGGTCACGGGACATTGTTAGGTGGGCAGTTTGACTGGGGCGGTCGCCTCCAAAAAAGTAACGGAGGCGCCCAAAGGTTCCCTCAGAACGGTTGGAAATCGTTCGAAGAGTGCAAAGGCAGAAGGGAGCCTGACTGCGACACAAACAAGTGGAGCAGGGACGAAAGTCGGGCTTAGTGATCCGGTGGTTCCTCGTGGGAGGGCCATCGCTCAACGGATAAAAGCTACCTCGGGGATAACAGGCTGATCTCCCCCAAGAGTCCACATCGACGGGGAGGTTTGGCACCTCGATGTCGGCTCGTCGCATCCTGGGGCTGAAGTAGGTCCCAAGGGTTGGGCTGTTCGCCCATTAAAGCGGCACGCGAGCTGGGTTCAGAACGTCGTGAGACAGTTCGGTCCCTATCCGTCGCGGGCGTAGGAAATTTGAGAGGAGCTGTCCTTAGTACGAGAGGACCGGGATGGACTGACCTCTGGTGCACCAGTTGTTCCGCCAGGAGCACAGCTGGGTAGCTATGTCAGGACGGGATAAACGCTGAAAGCATCTAAGCGTGAAGCCCACCTCAAGATAAGATTTCCCATAGCATAAGCTAGTAAGACCCCTTGAAGAACACAAGGTTGATAGGTTAGAGGTGTAAGCATGGTAACATGTTCAGCTGACTAATACTAATAGGTCGAGGGCTTGACCTAATTTTCACTGTGCAATTTTGAAAGAACAATATTCTTTCAATCTGGTGATTATGACGTAAAGGTAACACCCGTTCCCATTCCGAACACGAAGGTTAAGCTTTACAGTGCTGATGGTACTGCACGGGAGACTGTGTGGAAGAGTAAGTCGTCGCCAGGTCTATATGGCTAGATAGCTCAGTCGGTAGAGCAGAGGACTGAAAATCCTCGTGTCCCTGGTTCGATTCCTGGTCTGGCCACCAAAAGCACTCCATTTAAATATGGAGTGTTTTTTTATTTGCAAAAAATTAAGAAAAAAATAGAATAAAGTTGAATGGAGTCAGGTTTAAAAGTTCACCTAATTATTTGTTAGATGACAGCATTAGAGGGGTTTGGGATTATACAAATTGTGATTTGACGTTGAATGTTAGAAAAGTGTCGAAATTGAAACGATAATAACTCGATATAAATTCGCACAATTCTTAATTTTTAAATTATATCTACAAAAAATCAATATATTTACCAAAAAATAGAACCAAATGTTGTTAATATTGTTTTATTCTAGTACTACACTTCTTGTAAACTTGTCAGTTAGATGTTATAATTTATAATAATATTGTGAAATATTTGTTTAGTTTACAATATTGGATATTTATTTAATGCTTTATAAAAAAACTTTCAATATGAGAGGGGGATTATTGAACAAACTCTTACATAGGGACAGTGTTCAATAAAAAATTATGATAGACGAAAATAAAATCAAAACAGCAGTTAGAATGATTATAGAAGCAGTGGGTGAAGATCCGGAAAGAGAAGGATTACTAGAAACACCTGATAGAATCGCAAGAATGTACAAGGAAATATTCTCAGGATTATATACAAACCCAGAAATACACTTAAAGAAAACATTTACTGTAGACAGTGATGATATAATCTTAGAAAAAGATATAAAGTTTTATTCTATGTGTGAGCACCATTTTGTTCCGTTTTACGGAAAGGCTCACGTGGCATATATATCTAATGGAAAAGTTGCAGGCTTAAGTAAGTTAGCAAGAACAGTAGAAGTTTTTGCTAAAAGACCGCAACTGCAAGAAAGAATGACATCCCAAATTGCAGATGCACTTATGGAGTACCTAGATGCTCAGGGGGTAATGGTGGTAATAGAAGCAGAACATATGTGTATGACTATGAGAGGGGTAAAAAAACCAGGTAGTAAAACTATAACTGTAGTTACTAAAGGAAAATTTAAGGAAGACTTATCACTAAAAGAAGAAGTTTATAAAATGATTAAGATGTAATAGGGGGATGTAGAATACTTGAATAAAGTAAATAGCATTCTAAATAATGAAAAGTTTAAAGAGTATTTAAATAAAAATAATCAAGCTGAAAAAGAAAGAAAATTTTGTAGACATAATTTGCAACATTTTATGGATGTTGCAAGAATATCGTATATAATGATTTTAGAAAATAAGTTAGAAATAGAGAAAGAAATAGTTTATGCAACAGCATTACTTCATGATATAGGAAGGTGGATGCAGTATAGTAAGGGAGTATCACATGAAATAGCTAGTTATGAATTAGCACAGGATATATTAGTAGAATGTGGCTTTAGTGAAAAAGAAAGAGATATAATTTCAAGTGCTATTTTAAATCATAGAAAAAAAGCTAACGACGAAGGAACTTTTGAACACATATTTTACATAAGTGATAAACTCTCACGAAATTGTTTTAATTGCCACGCTGCAGATGAATGTAATTGGTCAGAGCAAAAGAAGAATTATAAAATTAAATATTAATTTACAGTAATATACCAAGGAGAGATAAATGGCAAATGGATAAGATTTATATAAAAGATTTAGAGATTTACGGATTTCATGGAGTAAACCAGCAAGAAAAAGATATGGGACAGCGTTTCCTAGTATCATTAGAACTTTTTCTTTCATTACAGGATGCTGGAGAAAGTGATGATTTAGATAAAACTGTTAGTTATGCTCAAGTTTGTATTGATATAGAGGAAGAATTTAAGAAAGAAAAATATGACTTAATTGAAAAAGCAGCAGAAAAGTTAGCTGAATTTGTACTAATAAACTATGAGTTAGTGGATAGGGTAAAGATTAAGATAAAAAAACCTTGGGCTCCAATAGGTAAACCCTTAGATCATGTATCCGTAGAAATTGATAGAAAATGGCACACGGCATATATTGCTATTGGTTCAAATATGGGGGATAAGGAAAAAAACCTAAATTCAGCAATAGAATTAATAAATAATCCAGATTTTAATAGAGTTATAAAGGTATCTAACTTTTATGAAACGAAGCCAGTTGGATACCTTGAACAGGAAGAGTTCTTAAATGGTGCATTAGAAATAAAAACACTATTATCTCCTAAAAGACTAATGAGATTTTTACTAGAGAAAGAAGAAGAGTTAAAGCGTGAAAGAATAATTAAATGGGGACCAAGGACTATAGATTTAGATATATTACTTTATGACAATTTAATAACTTCTGAGGAGGAAATTATAATTCCTCATCCGAGAATGCATGAAAGATTATTTGTTCTTATACCTTTATTAGACATCGCACCATATGTTATACATCCAATATTAAATAAAAGAGTTATAGAATTGGCAAATATGAATTCTGAGGACGGAGAACTATAGTAAAAGAATTTATCCGATGACTACCCGCCCCAATACTCCTATCTTTATACGAAATTCCTCTTTCTAATCTCAGAGGAATACTCATAGATTAAGCGACTACTAACTAATCATAGATTTGTTGGTAGTCGCTTTACCTATTTTTACGATGGCTACCCGATCTAATACTCCCTCTTCTTAAAGAGGGAGTAAAGAGCGGCTACGCCCCTGGATTCGTTCAACTAAGAATCAGGTGGAGTTTGAAACCCCATCTGATTCAAGTTTCCGCTTCATCCGATAACTAGCCACTCTAATACTTCCTACCCACGGTGTAAAAGAGATTCGCTTATATGACTTTCACTTCATTTAAAGACATTTCAAGGTAAACTTATCCTAGAGTGTCTTAAATAAAAAAATGTAGAAATAAGTAGAAATAATTAGTTATAGTAAGATATTTTGACAAAATCGATAATTGGAATATACACTGATTTTAAGAAGATGATATTATATTACATGTCGGTGAGACAAACAACAAATTAATTCAATAGACATCAAAAAATGTTGACAGGAATTAATGAGTGTGCTAATATGTAAAAGTCGCTAAATGAGCGATATGATCTTTGAAAATTAAACAGAGGTTGAAAGTTGAAATAACTTTTATTAAGTAAACTAAACCAGCAATTCTTTAACTACTATAATATAGTAGTGAGTAAAACAGTAATGAGCATTCAAACTTTTAAATTGAGAGTTTGATCCTGGCTCAGGACGAACGCTGGCGGCGTGCCTAACACATGCAAGTCGAGCGATGAAGCCCTTCGGGGTGGATTAGCGGCGGACGGGTGAGTAACACGTGGGTAACCTGCCTCAAAGAGGGGGATAGCCTCCCGAAAGGGAGATTAATACCGCATAACATTAGTTTTTCGCATGAAGAACTAATTAAAGGAGTAATCCGCTTTGAGATGGACCCGCGGCGCATTAGCTAGTTGGTGAGGTAAAGGCTCACCAAGGCGACGATGCGTAGCCGACCTGAGAGGGTGATCGGCCACATTGGAACTGAGACACGGTCCAGACTCCTACGGGAGGCAGCAGTGGGGAATATTGCACAATGGGCGAAAGCCTGATGCAGCAACGCCGCGTGAGTGATGAAGGCCTTCGGGTTGTAAAGCTCTGTCTTTTGGGACGATAATGACGGTACCAAAGGAGGAAGCCACGGCTAACTACGTGCCAGCAGCCGCGGTAATACGTAGGTGGCGAGCGTTGTCCGGATTTACTGGGCGTAAAGGATGCGTAGGCGGATATTTAAGTGAGATGTGAAATACCCGAGCTTAACTTGGGTGCTGCATTTCAAACTGGATATCTAGAGTGCGGGAGAGGAGAATGGAATTCCTAGTGTAGCGGTGAAATGCGTAGAGATTAGGAAGAACACCAGTGGCGAAGGCGATTCTCTGGACCGTAACTGACGCTGAGGCATGAAAGCGTGGGTAGCAAACAGGATTAGATACCCTGGTAGTCCACGCCGTAAACGATGAGTACTAGGTGTAGGAGGTATCGACCCCTTCTGTGCCGCAGTTAACACAATAAGTACTCCGCCTGGGAAGTACGATCGCAAGATTAAAACTCAAAGGAATTGACGGGGGCCCGCACAAGCAGCGGAGCATGTGGTTTAATTCGAAGCAACGCGAAGAACCTTACCTGGACTTGACATCCCCTGAATAGTGCAGAGATGCATGAAGCCCTTCGGGGCAGGGAGACAGGTGGTGCATGGTTGTCGTCAGCTCGTGTCGTGAGATGTTAGGTTAAGTCCTGCAACGAGCGCAACCCCTATCATTAGTTGCTACCATTAAGTTGAGCACTCTAGTGAGACTGCCCGGGTTAACCGGGAGGAAGGTGGGGATGACGTCAAATCATCATGCCCCTTATGTCCAGGGCTACACACGTGCTACAATGGTAGGTACAGAGAGATGCAAGACCGCGAGGTGGAGCAAAACTCAAAAACCTATCCCAGTTCGGATTGTAGGCTGCAACTCGCCTACATGAAGCCGGAGTTGCTAGTAATCGCGAATCAGAATGTCGCGGTGAATACGTTCCCGGGCCTTGTACACACCGCCCGTCACACCATGAGAGCTGGCAACACCCGAAGTCCGTGAGGTAACCTGTAAAGGGGCCAGCGGCCGAAGGTGGGGTTAGTGATTGGGGTGAAGTCGTAACAAGGTAGCCGTAGGAGAACCTGCGGCTGGATCACCTCCTTTCTAAGGAGTCGACAAAGTAGGTAATTCTACTTTGAACGGTTTGTTTACACTCTGTTTAATTTTGAGAGATCATCATATCAACATTTTGTTGGTATGTTAATGAACTTTCAAAAATGGGGGTATAGCTCAGCTGGGAGAGCACCTGCCTTGCACGCAGGGGGTCAAGGGTTCGAATCCCTTTATCTCCACCATTTGTTCTTTGAAAATTGCACAGTGAAGAATCGTTAAACAATCGCAATTGTTTAACAAATAAAAGTAAAGCTAAAGGTAAATTACTTATACGAAAGTATATTTAACACCTTTGTAACTTTAAAGATTGAAACTAGAAAATTGATAGAAGCAAGCAGTTCAAGGAAAGGCTTGAGCGAAGAGCAGAGTTTACTGACTGGTAAATGAGCACCGCAGCGAGAGACTTGACGCAGAAATGCGCAGCTTATAGCAATTTTCGGTATAGGTCAAGCTACAAAGGGCGCATGGTGAATGCCTTGGCACCAGAAGCCGAAGAAGGACGCGATAAGCTGCGATAAGCTTTGGGTAGGCGCAAATAGCCAGTGATCCAGAGATTTCCGAATGGGGCAACCCACATTACTAACGTAATGTACTATAAACTGAATTCATAGGTTTATAGAGGTATACCCGGGGAACTGAAACATCTAAGTACCCGGAGGAAGAGAAAGAAAAATCGATTTTCTGAGTAGCGGCGAGCGAAAGGGAAAGAGCCCAAACCAGGAACTTGTTCCTGGGGTTGAGGATAGACCGCAAGTGAGAGCTGGAATTAATTGAAGAGAGCTGGAAGGCTCCGCCATAGAAGGTAATAGCCCTGTAAATGAAAATGGAAGCTCCTAGGTCTAATCCAGAGTACCACGAGACACGTGAAACCTTGTGGGAAGCAGGGAGGACCACCTCCCAAGGCTAAATACTAACTGGTGACCGATAGTGAAGCAGTACCGTGAGGGAAAGGTGAAAAGAACCCCGGAAGGGGAGTGAAATAGAACCTGAAACCGTGTGTCCACAATCAGTCGAAGCACTTTTATGTGCGACGGCGTGCTTTTTGTAGAACGAGCCAGCGAGTTACGATGTGTAGCAAGGTTAAATACTTAAGGTATGGAGCCGAAGGGAAACCGAGTCTGAATAGGGCGAGAAGTTGCATGTCGTAGACCCGAAACCGGGTGACCTATCCATGGACAGGTTGAAGCGGAAGTAAAATTCCGTGGAGGACCGAACCACGTTGGTGTTGAAAAACCATGGGATGAGCTGTGGATAGCGGAGAAATTCCAATCGAACTCGGAGATAGCTGGTTCTCCTCGAAATAGCTTTAGGGCTAGCGTTTTGAATGAGTAATGGAGGTAGAGCACTGAATGGGCTAGGGGCTGACAACAGTTACTGAACCCTATCAAACTCCGAATGCCATATACTTGAATCAAAGCAGTCAGACTACGAATGATAAGATCCGTGGTCAAAAGGGAAACAGCCCAGACCATCAGCTAAGGTCCCAAAGTGTAAGTTAAGTGGAAAAGGATGTGGGATTTCTAAGACAACTAGGATGTTGGCTTAGAAGCAGCCACTCATTTAAAGAGTGCGTAATAGCTCACTAGTCGAGAGATCCTGCGCCGAAGATGTCCGGGGCTAAAACTTACCACCGAAGCTATGGATTGATACGTAAGTATCAGTGGTAGAGGAGCTTCCTGTATGGGTTGAAGTCGTACCGAAAGGAGCGGTGGACTGTACAGGAGTGAGTATGCTGGCATAAGTAGCGAGAAATAAGTGAGAATCTTATTGGTCGAAAACCTAAGGTTTCCTGAGGAAGGCTCGTCCGCTCAGGGTTAGTCGGGGCCTAAGCCGAGGCCGAAAGGCGTAGGTGATGGACAATCGGTTGATATTCCGATACCGCCAACTGACGTTATTACAAATGGGATGACGCAGGAGGATAAGATGTGCGCACTATTGGATGTGCGTCTAAGCGTTTAGGTATACAGGATAGGCAAATCCGCCTGTATTAGCTGAGACGTGATGGGGAGCCCTTATGGGCGAAGTATCTGATTCCACGCTGCCAAGAAAAGTCTCTATGGAGGATGTTGGCGCCCGTACCGCAAACCGACACAGGTAGGTGAGGAGAGAATCCTAAGACCAGCGGAAGAATTGTTGTCAAGGAACTCGGCAAATTGACCCCGTAACTTCGGGAGAAGGGGTGCCTACGCAAGTAGGTCGCAGAGAATAGGCCCAAGCAACTGTTTAGCAAAAACACAGGTCTCTGCTAAAGCGAAAGCTGAAGTATAGGGGCTGACGCCTGCCCGGTGCTGGAAGGTTAAGGGGAATACTTAGCGCAAGCGAAGGTATGAACTTAAGCCCCAGTAAACGGCGGCCGTAACTATAACGGTCCTAAGGTAGCGAAATTCCTTGTCGGGTAAGTTCCGACCCGCACGAATGGCGTAATGATTTGGGCACTGTCTCGACAACAAATCCGGCGAAATTGTATTGCGAGTGAAGATGCTCGCTACCCGCGATTGGACGGAAAGACCCCGTAGAGCTTTACTGTAGCTTAGCATTGAATTTCGGTATTGTCTGTACAGGATAGGTGGGAGACTGAGAAACAAGGGCGTCAGCCTTTGTGGAGTCAACCTTGGGATACCACCCTGACAGTACTGGGATTCTAACCGGCGGCCATGAAACTGGTCACGGGACATTGTTAGGTGGGCAGTTTGACTGGGGCGGTCGCCTCCAAAAAAGTAACGGAGGCGCCCAAAGGTTCCCTCAGAACGGTTGGAAATCGTTCGAAGAGTGCAAAGGCAGAAGGGAGCCTGACTGCGACACAAACAAGTGGAGCAGGGACGAAAGTCGGGCTTAGTGATCCGGTGGTTCCTCGTGGGAGGGCCATCGCTCAACGGATAAAAGCTACCTCGGGGATAACAGGCTGATCTCCCCCAAGAGTCCACATCGACGGGGAGGTTTGGCACCTCGATGTCGGCTCGTCGCATCCTGGGGCTGAAGTAGGTCCCAAGGGTTGGGCTGTTCGCCCATTAAAGCGGCACGCGAGCTGGGTTCAGAACGTCGTGAGACAGTTCGGTCCCTATCCGTCGCGGGCGTAGGAAATTTGAGAGGAGCTGTCCTTAGTACGAGAGGACCGGGATGGACTGACCTCTGGTGCACCAGTTGTTCCGCCAGGAGCACAGCTGGGTAGCTATGTCAGGACGGGATAAACGCTGAAAGCATCTAAGCGTGAAGCCCACCTCAAGATAAGATTTCCCATAGCATAAGCTAGTAAGACCCCTTGAAGAACACAAGGTTGATAGGTTAGAGGTGTAAGCATGGTAACATGTTCAGCTGACTAATACTAATAGGTCGAGGGCTTGACCTAATTTTCACTGTGCAATTTTGAAAGAACAATATTCTTTCAATCTGGTGATTATGACGTAAAGGTAACACCCGTTCCCATTCCGAACACGAAGGTTAAGCTTTACAGTGCTGATGGTACTGCACGGGAGACTGTGTGGAAGAGTAAGTCGTCGCCAGGTAAATGTTCCGTGGTAGCTCAATGGTGGAGCATTCGGCTGTTAACCGAAGGGTTGGAGGTTCGAATCCTCTCCACGGAGCCATTTTTTATTTTTTTGTACATAAGACTGCTTGGCAGTCTTTTTTGTTTAGTAGGAATATAGAAAAGGTAGAAAGTATTTTAACCTGACTAACTTGGCGGAAGTTTCCCACTTCTTCAAGTGGGAGTCCAACGCCAAGTAAGCGATGCATTCGCAGCTCTAAAATTTAGATGGGGTAAAAGAATCTCCATCTGAATTAAGATCTTGCTTCAATATACTCTCTACCTTTTGTTATCCGATGACTACCCGCTCTAATATTCCCTATGCACGGTGTGAAAGCGACTCACACAAAATCAGAGATTTTGGTTCGCTGCTTTTCCCAAAGAGGGAATATTAGGGCGGGTATGTCCCTGGATTCGTTCAACTAAGAATCAGGTGGGTTTTCAAATCCCACCTGATTCAAGTTTCCACTTCATTCTTTTGATATTTTCTTACCATCTGATATTAGAACGATAGATCCATCTATATCAGTTCTATAAACTTGTATGTTTCTTTTTTTCATTTCTGTTGAGGTTTCTTTATGAGGATGACCATAATCATTATTTTTGCCACAACTTATGATTGCAATTTTAGGAGAAACTTTATCTAAAAATGCTTTTGAAGAAGATGATGAACTTCCGTGATGACCTAATTTTAATACATCAGAAGATATATCATGGTTTTTATTTAAGATCTCTTTTTCGCTTAAACTTTCTGCGTCTCCCATAAATAAGAATTTAGAGTTACCATAGGTTATTTTTATAACAGCTGAGTAATTATTTAGATCTTCATAATTTGGAGCATTAGGTGCTATCATCTCGCATTTTACATTTTTGCCTAAATCTAAGCTTACACCTGCAGTAGCTGCGTTTATTTTAATGTTTTTAGACTTTAAAGCATTGACCATGCTTTCAAAGGTTTTAGTTGTAGTTGTTTTTTTAGGTGCATAAAATTCGCCTATATTATATTTATTTATTATAGTATCCATTGCACCAATATGATCTTCATGAGGATGAGTTGCAACTACAAAATCAAGTTTTTTTATATTTTGTTTATTTAAATAAGAAATTAATTTATCAGTACTACTATTTGGACCTGCATCTATAAGTAGGTTTTTCCCATTCACCTGTACTAATATACTATCACCTTGTCCAACATCAATATAGTTTACTTTCATCACATGTTGGTTATTTGCATCTTTACTACTGTCTATTGTTTTTGAACTAGAGCATCCAACGAAAGAAGATATGATAAGGAAAAATGCAGCAAATATTGCTAGGTACTTCTTATAAAACTTCAATATAAATCTCTCCCTTTTAAAAAGATAATAAAATGTGCTATAATATAATATTGTAGCACTAGTAAATATAATAGTAAATGTTATTATAAAGGAGAGAAATACATTATGAAATCTTTGCTGTTTTATTTAGATTTCTTTAAATATGTTATAGTAGCTAATTGTAAAAAAAGTAAATTTGAGAAACTGAAACAGACTGCTTCAAAGGAAGATATACAAAGGTATATGGATAAGGTTGTTACAGAATGGGCATCTCATGTATTAAATTATGTAGGTGCAAAGATTGATGTAGTAGGAAAAGAAAATATTCCTGAAGGTGCTTGCCTATATGTAGCAAATCATCAAGGGTTTTTCGATATACCAATAATTGTTGAGAGTGTAGGTAGTTCCCTTGGATTTATAGCTAAAAAGGAATTGTTAAAGTTTAAAGTTTTGACATACTGGATGAATCAAATGCACTGTATACTTATGGATAGAAGCAATATAAGAGAATCAATGAAAGCTATTAATGAAGGTGTAGAAAATCTTAAAAATGGCTATAGTATGGTTATTTTTCCTGAAGGAACAAGAAGTAAGGGACCAAGCATTGGAGAGTTTAAAAAAGGGAGTCTTAAACTGGCTTTAAAATCAGGAGTTCCAATAGTACCTGTTGCTATAGATGGGAGCTATAAACTTAGAGAAGGAAATGAAAAATCTAAAATAAAGCCTGGTGAAGTTAAGGTTACAATATGCAAGCCTATATACACGGAGAATCTTTCAAGGGAAGAACAGACCAAACTAACGGACATTGTAAGAGACGTTATTGCAAAGAATATTACTATTGAATAGAAAAAAGACGGCATAGAAGATGTCGTCTTTTTTCTATTATCCAATTTATCCGATGACTACCCGCTCTAATACCCCCATCTTCTTCAAAGTGTACGTTGCGAGCGGCTACGTCACTGGATTCGTTCAACTATGAATCAGGTGGGGGTTAAATGCCTAAATGGCATTTAACGGGCAAAGCCCCGGGTCGTAGACGAAACCCCATCTGATTCGAGTTTACACTTCATCAAAAGCAGCACTATAATCAGCTAAAAAAACATTGCACATTTATGCAATATTTATTAGTTTGATTTATAGGAAATTATCTTCATGTTCTTATATTATTTTAGTATTTTATTATGTATCACTTTAAAAATGGATTATATTTTTAAAAATAAATTTATAATTACTGGTAAATTTTTATTTATAGATTAAAATTTTTAGATTTTATTCGACATGGTTGAAAAGGTTTTCTCGAACTGTAACAGGTTTCAAATTTTAATGAATGAAACCTATTTTAATATCTAAAGTAAAAAAGAATCACAGATTTTAATTTTCTCCTAATTATAAAAATATTACACTAAAAAACTATTGGTAGTTAAATTATTTAATTTAGTTTAAGGTAATTCTCTATAATGACTTAAAAATATTTAGATAATGTTGAAGAGAATTTTATTCTGTTTATAATAAATTATAACTAATTTATGGTAAATTATGTAATAAAAATAAGGGTTCCAATTCGCAATATATAAGAGCCTATTTTTGATGAAAAAATCTCTAAATGAAAAATGACGAATAAAAATTGCAAAATAAACAAAAAAAGTATTTGCCAAGATAAAATAGAAATGTTAGAATATAAGCATAAATATACTAAAAGATTTGAATAAACCTTGTAAATACTAATATGTATGCAAAATGAATGCATAAATATAAAAAATAAAAGAAAATTACATATGAGATGAAAATGAAATAAATGAGTCTCTAACATGCAAAACCAATTTGTTTTTAATAAGGCCAATAAATCATATCTGATGGGAGGAAGGTAAAATGAGTATTATTAAAGAATCTTCACATAAATACAACTTGCAAAATGTTGAAAAAGCAAATTTGTATAAGGATATATTTCCTTATTCAGAAGTCCCTAAGGTGACTTTTAATCATGTACAGGTTCCAATGGATTTACCTGAAAATATATGGATTACTGATACTACTTTTAGAGATGGTCAGCAATCAATGCCACCGTATACAGCAGAACAAATAATTAAGATTTTTGATTACCTTCACCAGTTAGATAATAATTCAGGGGTAATTAAACAAACTGAGTTCTTCTTATACACTGAAAAAGATAGAAAAGCAGCTCAAGTTTGCATGGAAAGAGGATATCAGTTTCCAGAGGTCACATCGTGGATAAGGGCAAATAAAGAAGATTTTAAGTTAGTAAGAGAAATAGGTATTAAGGAAACGGGAATGCTTATGTCTTGTTCCGATTACCACATATTTAAAAAATTAAATAAAACAAGACAGCAAACTATGGATATGTACTTATCTGTAGTAGAAGAGGCTTTAAGTCATGGTATTCGTCCAAGATGTCATCTTGAGGATATAACAAGAGCTGATTTTTATGGATTTGTAGTACCACTTGTAAACAAATTAATGGAACTTTCAAAGGAAGCTAATGTACCTATAAAAGTAAGAGTTTGTGATACTTTAGGACTAGGAGTTCCGTATACTGGTGCAGCTTTACCAAGAAGTGTACAGGGTCTCATTCATGGTCTTAGAAATGCTTGTGGTGTACCTTCAGAATTAATAGAATGGCATGGACATAATGATTTTTACTCAGTAGTTAGTAATTCAACTACAGCATGGCTTTATGGAGCATCTTCTATAAACACTTCACTATTAGGTATAGGTGAGAGAACAGGAAACTGTCCATTAGAGGCTATGTTAATTGAATATGCTCAGTTAAAGGGCACTACTAAAAATATGAAAATGGAAGTTATAACAGAGCTTGCTGAGTATTTTCAAAGGGCAATGAATTATAATGTACCTGAGAGAACGCCTTTTGTAGGAAGTCAATTTAACGTAACAAGAGCGGGTATACATGCTGACGGAATACTAAAGGATGAAGAAATATATAATATTTTTGATACAGATAAAATATTAGGCAGACCAGTAGTTGTAGCTGTTAATGAATATTCAGGCCTTGCAGGTGTTGCAGCATGGATCAATATGTACTATAGACTTAAAGATAATGAAAAAGTAGATAAGCATGATCCGAGAGTTGCCATAATAAAGGAATGGGTTGACGAACAGTATGCAGATGGAGTAAGAACTACGATTATTGGAAATAATGAACTAGAATTACTTGTAGAAGAATTATTACCAGAGATTACTGAAAAAAGACAAGTGATAGCTAGTTAACAGGATTACAGAATAATAGAGGTAAGGGATCCATTCTTCCTCATTGAAATATTGAAATAAGTTATATGCAAAGTTCATTTATACAGTTAATAATAATTATATTAAGAAAGCAACGTATGGAGGATTAGAGATGGGATTAAACATTACACAAAAAATAATAAAGAACCACTTAGTAAAAGGAGAAATGGTAGCAGGACAAGAAATTGCTATTAAAATAGATCAAACTTTAACACAAGACTCTACAGGAACTATGGCATACCTTCAATTTGAAGCTTTAGGAATAGATAAAGTTAAAACAAAAAGATCTGTAGCATATATCGATCACAATGTACTACAGTCAGGTCCAGAAAATGCAGATGATCATTTATATATTCAAACTGTAGCTAAAAAGCACGGAATATATTTTTCTAAGCCTGGTAATGGGATATGTCATCAAGTAAACTTAGAGAGATTTGGTGTTCCAGGAGACACTCTTTTAGGATCGGATAGCCATACACCTACAGGTGGTGGAATAGGAATGCTTGCTATGGGAGCAGGCGGACTTGATGTTGCTGTAGCTATGGGCGGTGGAGAATATTATATTAGCATGCCTAAAGTAGTTAAGGTAAATTTAACAGGTAAGTTAAGAGACTGGGTTTCAGCTAAAGATGTTATATTAGAACTTTTAAAAAGACTTACTGTTAAAGGTGGAGTAGGAAAAGTATTTGAATACTGTGGAGATGGTATCAAAACTTTATCTGTACCACAAAGGGCTACTATAACAAATATGGGGGCTGAGCTTGGAGCAACAACATCATTATTCCCAAGTGATGACGTAACACTTGAATTTTTAAAAGCACAGGGAAGAGAGAAAGATTTTATAGAATTAAAGGCTGATGAAGATGCAGTTTATGATGAAGAAGTAACAATAGATTTATCAGAATTAGAACCACTAGTAGCATGTCCTCACAGTCCGGATAATATTGCTTCTGCAGCTTCATTAAAAGATATAAAGGTAGATCAAGTGTGTATAGGAAGTTGTACAAATTCCTCCTATGCAGATATGATGAGAGTAGCTAAAATATTAGAAGGAAAAACTGTAAATGAAAAAGTATCATTAATTATTGCGCCAGGATCAAAACAGGTTTTAAATATGCTCGCTAAAAATGGTGCGTTAGCTACAATGATTGATGCAGGAGCGAGAATCCTAGAGTCAGCTTGTGGTTTCTGTATAGGAATGGGACAGTCACCTGCCACAGATGCAGTATCTCTTAGAACTTCTAACAGAAACTTCGAAGGAAGATCTGGTACAACATCTGCTAATGTTTATCTAGTTAGTCCTGAAATTGCAGCGGCTTCTGCGTTAAAGGGTTATATAGCAGATCCAAGAGAATTAGGAGAAGCTTTTGATATAGAAATGCCAAAAGAATTCCTTATAAATGATAACTTAATAGTTCCTCCAGCAGTAGAGGGTAAGGATGTAGAAGTAGTTAGAGGCCCTAATATAAAGCCATTCCCTAAGGCAAAAGCTTTAGAAGCTACAGTAGAAGGCAAGGTATTAACTAAAGTAGGAGATAATATAACTACAGATCATATTATGCCTTCAAATGCTAAGCTTTTACCTTACAGATCAAACGTTCCTTATCTTTCAGAATATTGTTTAACACCATGTGATAAAGATTTCCCTAGCAAGGCTAAGGAATATAACGGTGGCTTTATAGTTGGAGGAAGTAATTATGGACAGGGATCAAGTAGAGAGCATGCAGCGTTAGCACCACTTTACTTAGGAGTAAAGGCAGTTTTAGCTAAGTCCTTTGCTAGAATCCATATGGCCAATTTAATAAATAATGGAATAATGCCTCTTATATTTAAAAATGTAGAGGACTATGACAAGATAGGTGAGTTAGACGAACTTTTAATAGAAAATGCAGCAGTACAAGTAGAGTCAGGAGTTATCGTAGTTAAAAATAAGAGCAAAAATGAGGAGTACGAAATGCTTCTAAACATTGCTGATAGACAAAAAGAAATGATAAAGTTAGGTGGATTACTTAACCTAATAAGTGCTAAATAAAAGAAAGAAATTCATTAGAATAGATACCTGGTAATTAAGAATTAAAATATTTGGAGGCGATGATTATTATGACACATAAAGTTACTCTTATTCCTGGGGATGGAATAGGTCCAGAAGTTGCAGAGGCAGCTAGAAAAGTTGTAGACGCTTCAGGCGTAAAAATAGAATGGGATGTAGTAGAAGCAGGAGCAGCAGTTATAGAGGAATACGGAACTCCTCTTCCTGAATATGTATTAGAAAGCATAAAGAAAAATAAGATTGCTTTAAAAGGGCCAGTAACTACGCCAGTAGGAAAGGGTTTTAAAAGTGTAAATGTTACACTTAGACAAACTTTAAATCTTTATGCAAATATAAGACCTACAAAAACCTTTGAAGGGGTAAAGTCTAGATATGATAATATAGATCTTGTTATTTTCAGAGAAAATACAGAGGATTTATATGCTGGAGTAGAGCATATGGTAAGTGAAGATATTGCAGAAAGCATAAAGATCATATCTAAAAAGGCAAGTGATAGAATAGTAAGAGCTGCCTTTGAATATGCTAGAGAACACAACAGAAAGAAAGTTACTGCAGTTCATAAAGCTAATATAATGAAACTGTCAGATGGACTTTTCTTAAAATGTGCAAGAAGCATAGCTGAAGAATATAAAGATATAGAATTTGAAGATGTAATAGTAGATGCTATGAGCATGAAGCTTGTGATAGAGCCAGAAAAATATGATGTACTTGTAATGCCTAATTTATATGGAGATATACTTTCTGATATGGCAGCTGGACTTGTAGGGGGACTTGGAATGCTTCCTGGTGCAAATATAGGAGAAGATGGTGCAGTATTTGAATCTGCTCATGGTTCAGCACCGGATATAGCAGGACAGAATAAAGCTAATCCATCAGCAATCATTTTATCAGCAGTAATGATGCTTCAGCATATAGGAGAGTCTGATGCAGCAGAAAAAATTGAAAAAGCATTAGCGAAGGTTATAAAGGAAGGTAAACACGTAACTGTTGACTTAGGTGGAACTGCTGGAACAAGTGAGTTTACTGAAGCTATAATTAATGAAATAAAGAACAGTTAACTGTAAAAGTAACTGAAAAATAAGTTAGCGTAAAGCTAGCTTATTTTATTTTTTATAATACTTTAGACACTTAAAAATATAAAATTTTGGATTACCTTGGTAAATTTGCATTAAATATAATAAATATCAAATGTTCTACATATTCCGTGATAATAAAAACTAATATATAATTATATATATGAAGGTAAAACTTGAATTAGATGGAGTGTTTAATTTGCAAATTAGAAAAAAGGTATCTACTATAACATTATTTCTATTAATGATAGCAATTATAGGGATTTGCAGCATAGCTAAAATACATGTTTTGGGAAATATAAAATCTCAAGAAAAAAGTGTTATTACTAATAATATGAATAAGAGTAAGTATCTCATTGATAATAGTTTAGATAATTTAAATATCATTTGTGGAGATTGGGCTCCATGGGATAACACCTTGGAATTTATCAATACAAATAATTCAAAGTATATTAAATCAAACTTAAATGATGATACTTTTGTTAGTTTAAAAATCAATACGTTAATTATTTTAGATATAAATAACAAAATAAGGTATGCAAATTTTTATGATCTGGAGAATAAAAACAGCATTGAAATGCCTCAAGAGTTATTAAATTATATTAATAGTAGTGAAGAAACAGTATTTAAAAATAAAAACGTATTTAGCAGTGTATCAGGTATAATATCCGTAAATGGGCGGGCTATGATGCTTTCAGCAAGACCAATAACGGATTCTGAATTTAGATCACCAGCTTCAGGAACCGTATTGATTGGAAAATACATAGATAGTAAGCTCATAAAGGAAATTGAAAACATATCAGATTCAAAGATGAAAATAGAAAAAGCGGATGCAGCTAGGGTTTTAGATGGTAAAATCATTGTAAATAATGGAGAGCTTGAATTTTTAAATGAAGATAGTGTAGTATTGAAACCTATAGGAAAGGATAAGATGGCAGCACATTCTATTGTTAAAGGAATAGATAATAAATTATCATTTATTTTAACCTTAGAAAGTGAAAGGACAATCTATAATAAGGGAGTTAAGTCTATAGGATTTTTAATACTGCTGCTTATATTTTCTTCAATTGTAATTGTAATACTATGCAACATATTACTTGAAATAATTGTTATACGTCCTATTGAAGAAATAAGTGGTGAAGTGAGTAAAATAGATTTAAATGATAGCAATATCTCTAGAATAACAGTTAAAGGTAATGACGAGCTATCTATCTTAGGAATTGAAATAAATAATATGTTGGATAATATTGAGGCATATAATAAAAAAGTTGTGGATAGTGAAAGACAACTTAAACTGGTACTAGAAGGTGCTGGTGCAGGTTTTTGGGATTGGAATTTTGAAGAGGACAGCATAGATGTTAATGAAAAGTTCTTATCTATCCTAGGATATTCAAGAGAAGATTTACCGTATAATAATGAGCTTTGGCAGAAGCTAATTCATAAAGAGGACTTCGAGCATTATAGTAACATTTTTTATAATAATATGTGGAACACCTTAGAAATAAGCATTATTGAACAAAGAATGTTATCTAAGTGTGGTGAATACAAGTGGATTCTAAATCAGTTTAAAGTTGTTGAACATAATAAGGATGGCAAACCTAAAAGAGTTGCTGGAATAGTAACGGATATAGGTGATAAAAAGAGATACGAAGAAGAATTACAATATCTAACCTATTATGATAAACTAACGGGAATTTTTAATAGAGGATACTATGAATATATCTTAGACAGGCTAGATAAAGAAGAAAATCTTCCGATCGCAGTTATAATGGGAGATCTGAATGGTTTAAAGATAACAAATGATACATTTGGTCATGGAGAAGGAGATAAGTTATTAAAAGGGGCAGCAGAGGTTTTAAAGAAAGTTTGTGGTTCAAGTGCAATAGTTTCACGTTATGGTGGAGATGAATTTATAGTAGTCCTTGAACACATGGGGGTTGCAGAAGTAGAAAAGATCTGCAAAGAAATAAAGAGGGAATGCGAAAAGAAAAAGGTGGGACCGATTTATCTTAATATCGCATTAGGCTATTCAATTAAAGCTAATAGAAATCAGAATATAAATGAAGTTATTAAAGAAGCGGAAGAAATGATGTATAGGAACAAATTATTAGAAGACAGAAGTGCGAGAAATAGTATAACTTCTTCTTTAAGACAAACTTTATTAGAAAAAAATAATGAAACTAAAGAGCATGTTGAACGAATGTATAATTTATGTGTAAAGATATCAGATATCTTAAACTTAAGTACTAGTGATACTAATGAGTTATACTTGTTAGCTAAGCTACACGACATAGGTAAGATTGGAATAGATGATAAAATACTAAATAAACCTGGCAAACTAACTGAAGAAGAGTGGAATATTATGAAAACACACTCGGAAATAGGATATAGAATAGCATCATCAACTCCAGATTTAATGCATATCGCTTATAAGATACTAACTCATCATGAGAGATATGATGGGACAGGATATCCAAAGGGTCTTAAAGGTGAGGAAATTCCCCTACTATCCAGGATTTTAGCAATAGTTGATGCATTTGATGTTATGACTAATGAAAGGCCCTATAAAAAAGCAATGACTGTTGAAGAAGCTATAGAAGAGTTGAAAAAATTCTCAGGGACTCAATTTGACCCTGATTTAGTTGAAATCTTTATACAAGCTATTAAAAATCATTAGTGAACCCTATATAGATAAACACGGACGAAAGTCGACTTATTCTGCGGGATATAATATCAATCTTCAGCACGTTAAATATTTTTAAGTAGGTCTAAAACTTAGAATTTGTGAAAAACTAAGAACCTTAGATAACTCGCTTTGCTCAGACAATCTAAGGTTCTAATTTTTTCACCAATTCTTCGTTAAGACTACTAAAAAATATTTAAATCTGTCTTCAGATTGATATTACATTCCTTCGAATAAGTCGACTTTCTGTTGTGGATATCTATATAGATCATTTAAATTAATTATTTAGTATAGCAAGTTTTTTTATTTCATCTATGTAATTAAGTGATGAAAGCTCTTCTAGCTTTAAATTTAAAAAATCTTCACTTGGAGTTTCTATTATAGCGGCTACTTCTTCTGAGGTAGACGAAGTATTAGCGAATATATAGCAATTTTTAAAATAGCCTGTAAGACTAGACATAACATTTATTCTATCTGCTGTTTTTATTCTAAGGAACCAACTAGAATTATGATTCCAGTTCTTTTCTAAAACAGCTTCTTTTTCGTTGAATTTTAGTGCTTTTTTGTTTTTATTTTGAATTATATCAGTTATATCACCAAAGACTGAACTGGCAGTAGGAAGCATTCCAGCACCTTTACCGGAGAAAACAACTTTTCCAACTGCATCTCCCTCTATTATAATAGCATTAATTTCGTTATCTATCTTAGCAAGCTCTGAACTAGCTTTCACCATTACAGGTCGAACTGAAGCATATATCTTATCATTTTCTTTTTTACTAATACCTAAAAGTTTGATAATATAGCCTTTTGTCTTAGCGTATTTAAAATCTTCTGTATCTATATTTGTAATGCCTTCAGCATTTATATTCTTCCAATTAACCTTTTCGTTAAAAGCAATAGTTGAGAGTATAGAGAGTTTTCTAGCAGCATCATATCCTAAGACGTCAGAGTCAGGATTAGCCTCTGCAAAGCCAAGGTTCTGAGCAAGTTTAAGAGCTTCTTCATAGCTCATATTTTCTTGATACATTTTTGTAAGTATGAAATTGGTGGTACCATTTAAAATTGCGTTAATACTGATAATTTCATTACCTAAAAGGCACTCCATTAAAGGCTTTAGGATAGGAATTCCACCTCCAACGCTAGCTTCGAAGTTTAAGGTAACCCCATTTTTATCAGCCAAGTCTAACAGTTCTTTTCCGTGTTCAGCGATTAAGTCTTTATTTGCTGTTACCACATGTTTTTTTAATTTCAAAGACTTTTTACATATTCATAGGCAGGATTAATGCCACCCATTACTTCTACTACTATATCTACTGATTCCTCAAATATGTGATTAATGTCATCAGTTAAAAGCTCATAATCTTTTTTATCTTTATGTTTTTCTAAATCTCTTACCAAAATATTTGATATTTTAAGATCTTCTCCAGTAAACTTTTTAAATCTTTCTTTATTTTTATTTATTAGCTCAGCTATTCCTGTACCTACTGTACCATAGCCAAGGACTGCTATTGATGCCATAAAAAGTACCCCCTAGTCTTTCGATAATTCTGTGGAAGTTCATTATTTTTTTGTACAATAATCAAGTGTATGCCATTTGTACTAGCATACACTTGAAGTAAATCAATTTAACATAGGAATTATCTAAATTTGATCTAATGCAGTAGAAAGGTCTGCAATTAGGTCATCAGCATCTTCAATACCTACAGAGATTCTTATAAGCTCAGGTCTAACTCCTGCTTGAACTAATTGTTCTTCATCAAGCTGAGAGTGAGTTGTAGAAGCAGGGTGTATTATTAAGGATTTAGCGTCTCCAACGTTAGCAAGATGTGAGAAGATCTCTACTTTACTTATTAAGTTTTTACCAGCTTCAGCTCCACCTTTTACTCCGAAAGTGAATATTGAACCAGGTCCTTTTGGAAGATATTTTTTAGCTAAGTCATAGTATTTGTTTCCTTCTAATCCAGGATAGTTTACCCACTCAACTTTAGGATGATTGCTTAAGAATTCAGCTACTTTTTTAGCATTGTCTACGTGTTTTTGAACTCTTAATGATAGAGTTTCAAGTCCAAGTGTTAGAATGAAGGAGTTAAATGGAGATATAGCTGCTCCTAAGTCTCTTAAAAGAGCTGTTCTAACCTTTAGTATGTATGCTAGGTTTCCGAATGATTCAGTATACTTAAGTCCGTGGTAGCTTTCATCTGGTTCTGTTAGGCCAGGGAATTTTCCGTTATTCCAGTCAAACTTACCTGAATCAACTATTACTCCACCGATTGATGTACCATGTCCACCAATGAATTTAGTTGCAGAGTGTACTACTATGTCAGCACCAAATTCGATTGGTTTTAAAAGGTATGGTGATGCAAAAGTGTTGTCAACAATTAGAGGAACACCATTTTTATGAGCAACATCAGCAACTGCTTGGATATCGATTATGTTAATTCCAGGGTTTCCTATACTTTCTATATAAACAGCTTTTGTCTTTTCAGTTATAGCTTTTTCGAATTCTTCAATATCATCAGGATTAGTTACAAGGTTAACTTTAATTCCAAAATTCTTTAAAGTGTGTACAAATAAAGAATAAGTACCGCCATAAAGTGTTGCAGCAGCAACTATTTCATCTCCAGCGCCAGCTATATTTAATATTGAATAAGTAATTGCAGCCATTCCTGAAGCAGTAGCTACACCAGCAGCTCCACCTTCAAGTAAAGCAACTCTAGTTTCAAAAGCTGCGTTTGTTGGGTTTGTTAAACGTGTATATATATTTCCGAATTTCTTTAAACCAAATAGATCAGCAGCATCTTGGGCATCATCAAAAACGTAAGAAGTTGTTTGATATATTGGTAATGCTCTTGATTTTGTAGCTGCGTCTACCTCCTGTCCTCCGTGTACTTGAATAGTATCAAATCCTAATTGTTTTGTCATTTTAAATTCCTCCTAATTTTTGCGATTTTAAAGTATTTTAAGGGTTTAGGAACTTCTGGGTTTATAACTTTTCTATAAATATTGTGAAGATCTAGCATGTGTATTATTCTAATTAAAACAAAAAATCTTCTTGTGTATGAGACACAAGAAGATAATAATCTTCATGCTTCTCATCTGTCAGGTTTTCACCTGCTGGAATTAGCACCGTTAAATATACAAATGGGTATATTTAGGTTGCCGGGCGTCATAGGGCCAGTCCCTCAGCCTCTCTGGATAAGAAGTTCCGTATTCGATTGAGATTATGATAGCAGATACTAGCATAGAATGTCAACAGATAAAAATTTTTTTTTGAATGACTTTTTTATTAAACTTGCATAGAACCCTTGATATACCTAGATTAAACAAAGGAAAATTTTTTAAAAATTTAATCAACTTAATCGATATGAATTATAGGATTAGGCATATTGTGGTAAAAAATTATAATATAAACGAGAAATGAAAGAAATTCATTGACAAGGATATAGAAAAGTATTATTATTAGAATTAAATTTAAATTTAATAGAATTTTCTTATCATGAGTGGTGGAGGGACTGGCCCTGTGAAGCCCGACAACCGGCATTTTCGTTTGAATGTATCGGTGTCAATTCCTGCAGAATACAATTTATTCTGATAGATGAGGAAAATAGCCTAAGAATATAAAATGAATCTTTAGAGCTGCTTTTCTTATTGAAAAGTAGCTTTTTTTACACTAAAGATAAATAATGGAGGTATACACATGTTTATAAAAGATATAATTTCAAGTAAAAAGTTATCCATCTCTTTTGAAGTATTTCCACCTAAAAATGACATGCCATTAGATGGGGTATATAAAACCATAGGAGAACTAGCGGAATTAAATCCAGATTTTATTAGTGTTACATATGGGGCTGGTGGCAGTAGCAAAGGTAGAACAATAGAAATAGCTTCCACAATAAAAAATAAGTATGGTATAGAGGCTGTAGCCCATCTAACTTGTGCAACTTCTACAAAAGAAGAGATTAACAATATTTTGAGTGAGTTAAAGGATAACGGTATTGAGAATATACTTGCGCTAAGAGGTGATATACCTGATGGATTTAAAATAAGTGATAATCTAAATTACAAGTATGCCAAGGACTTAATTGGGGAGATTTCAGAAAGAAAAAAATTTAGTATATCTGCAGCTGCTTATCCTGAAGGGCATACTGAGTGTAGTAGTTTAGAAGATGATATAAGACATCTTAAGGAAAAAGTAGACTGTGGTGCAGAGGTTTTAATTACTCAGCTTTTCTTTGACAATAATAAATTCTACGAGTTCAAGGAAAAACTATATAAACATAATATCAATGTTCCAGTTATTACAGGGATTATGCCAGTAGTGAATAGAAACATAATAGAACGTATTGGGGTGCTTTCAGGAGCATTTATTCCTCAAAAGTTGAAAAATATTATAGATAAATATGAAAATTCACCGGAAGCTTTGGTAGATGCGGTTATTGCTTATTCAACAGAGCAGATATCAGATTTGATAGTTAACGGAGTAGATGGAGTGCATATATATGCAATGAATAAGTCTGCTGTAGCAAAGAGAATTATGAAAAATATAAAGGAAATTCGTAAAGCGATAAATTCATAGGATATAGATAAGCAAGCCCGAACTTAGGCCTATTCTCTAATATTTCTATGGATATCTCTTCGGCACGGTTAACTATTTTAAGTTATCTCTAAGCCTTGCTACCTAAGAAAATTAAATAAATCAAATAAACTCGCTAACGCTCAGACAATATTTAATTTATTTAATTTTCTAAGATAGCTTCGGCAAGAGCTAACATAAAACAGTTAAATGTGCTTTCAGAGACACCCATAGAAATACCGAGAATAAGCCTAAGTTCTCAATTGTTTGTCTATATAAACAATATTTTATTAAAGAATGTGATAAGGATTTATTAGTATAAAGAGTTAATAATCACATGAAAAACTTTGAATAAGGAAAGGTCGGTGCATATGTCAGTTAAAGAGATATTTGATAATAAATTTTTATTTTTCGATGGAGCTATGGGAACAATGCTTCAGAAGGAGGGTCTTCAGGTAGGAGAATTACCTGAAACCTTAAATATAACTAATCCAGATATTATTAAGAAAATACACCAGCAGTATATAGAGGCAGGTGCAGATGTAGTAACTACAAACACTTTTGGAGCAAATGAACTAAAATATAGTAGTTCAAAATATTCTGTAGAAGAAGTAATTACAGCAGGTGTTAAGATAGCAAAAGAAGCTGCAGGAGATAAATTTGTAGCATTAGATTTAGGACCAACAGGTCAGGTTATGGAGCCAACAGGTACATTAAGTTTTGAAGCTGCTTATGAACTGTTTAAAAAACAAGTTATAATAGGGGAAAAAGCAGGAGCAGATTTGATCCTAATAGAGACTATGACAGATTTATATGAAGCTAAAGCAGCAATACTTGCGGCTAAAGAAAATAGCTCTCTACCAGTATTTTGTACTATGACCTTCCAGCAGAATGGCAGAACTTTAATGGGTACAGATCCTAAAACTATGGTGTTTGTATTAGAGGGACTTGGAGTAGATGCTCTTGGAATTAACTGTTCACTGGGACCAAAAGAACTTTTGCCTATAGTGGAGGAGATTCTTAAATATGCATCCATTCCAGTAATGGTGCAGCCTAATGCGGGACTTCCAAGATATGATGGTGAAAAAACAGTTTATGATATAACTAAAGAAGATTTCTCAAAGTTTATAAAAATTATGGCTGAAAAAGGAGGAACAATCTTTGGTGGATGTTGTGGCACAAATCCAGATTTTATAAGGGAAGTTAAAGAAGTTTTAGCTGATCTAACTCCTTTAGAAATAGAAGCTAAGAAATATGCAGCAGTTTGTTCTTCTACAGAGACTGTAATTTTAGGGGAGAAAGTAAATATTATAGGGGAGAGAATTAACCCTACTGGTAAGCCAAAGTACAGAGAAGAGTTAAAAGAAAACAGCGTAAATTATATTAAAACACAAGCTGTTAAACAAAAAGAAGAAGGAGCTTCTATAATAGACTTAAATGTAGGACTTCCTGAGATTAATGAAGAAGAAATGATGATTAAGGCTATAAAGACAGTGCAGAAGGTTGTTCAGCTCCCTATAGACATAGATAGTCCAAATCCGGAGGTGTTAGAGGCAGGAGCTAGAGTTTATAATGGAAAACCTATGATAAACTCTGTAAATGGAAAAGAAGAAAATATGAAAAAGATATTTCCTATAGTAAAGAAATATGGGGGCTGTGTAATAGCTCTTACTATTGATGAGGATGGAATTCCAAGCACTTGTGAAGGTAGAGTAAAAATAGCAGAAAAGATAATAGATACAGCAAGAAAATATGGAATAGATAAAAAAGATATAATTATAGATTGTCTTGCGTTAACAGTATCAGCACAGCAAAAAGAAGTTTTAGAAACTGTGAAGGCTATAAAAATTATAAAGGAAAAATTGGGAGTTAGAACTGTGCTTGGTGTAAGTAATATATCCTTTGGTATGCCTCAAAGAGGAATATTAAATAAAACTTTCCTTGCTATGGCACTTCAGGCTGGACTTGATCTTCCTATTATGAATCCTGCAGATGAAGGAATGAAAGAGATTATATATGCCTTTGAAGTTCTTTCAAATGTAGATAAAGACGGTAAAGACTACATAAATAAATATGGTGTAAAGAGTTCTGAAAAAGGAGAAGGTAAGGCAGAAAAAAACATCTCCAAGGAAGATAGTACAAAGAAAAAGGACTTAAAGCAAATAATAATTGATGGAATGGAAGAAGAGGCAATTCAGGCAACGGAAGAGCTTTTAAAAACAACAGAGCCTATGGAAGTAGTAAATTCATATGTAATTCCAGCGCTAGATACTGTTGGAGATGAATATGAAGCTGAAGAAATATTTTTACCTCAGCTTATACAATCAGCGGAAACTGTTAAGAAATCCTTTGAAGTGATAAAGAAAAGTATTTCTTCAAAAGGAGAAAAAAATATAGAAAAGGGTAGAATAGTCCTTGCAACTGTTAAGGGTGATATACACGATATTGGCAAGAATATTGTAAAGGTGCTCTTAGAAAATTACGGCTTTGATGTTATAGATTTAGGAAAAGATGTTCCTATCGAAAAAGTAGTAGAAACAGTA
This sequence comes from Clostridium magnum DSM 2767, assembly GCF_001623875.1. Classification (GTDB taxonomy): domain Bacteria; phylum Bacillota; class Clostridia; order Clostridiales; family Clostridiaceae; genus Clostridium_AM; species Clostridium_AM magnum. The sequence goes on from NZ_LWAE01000007.1 coordinate 134,720, forward strand.
AAAGAAAATAATATTAAGCTTGTAGGATTAAGTGCTCTTATGACTACTACTGTAACAAATATGAAAAAGACAATAGAAGCTTTAAGAGAAAATAACTTAGATTGTAAGGTTTTTGTAGGTGGAGCGGTTTTAAATGAAAGCTATGCAGAAATGATAGGTGCAGACTTCTATGCGAGAGATGCAAGAGAGTCTGTAAAAATTGCTGAAGAAATTTTTACACAAATATAGTAATGAATATTCCACAGGTAAATAAATTTTACTGTGGAATATTTTTAATATTTAGGATAAAATAATATAATAAGTAAGTCTAATGGAGGTTAAAATGAGCGAAAAGGTAAATGAAGAGATTAAAGCAAATGAAAAATCAAATAAATTTGTACCTGAAATAAAGGGAAGCCTTAGAGATAAGATAATAGTGGTCCCTGATGGAATAAGAGATGCTAGTGGTATAAAAATATTTGGAAAGAGATTAAAATCATTTGTATTTACCACTGATATTGCAGTTATAAAAAATACCAATGCAGATGCAATTATGGCAGTATATCCATTTACTCCACAGCCAGTAATAACAGAAGCTCTCGTAGCAGCTTCAGATGTTCCGGTTTTCTGTGGTGTTGGTGGTGGACTTACTATGGGTAAAAGAGTTGTTAACTTGGCACTTGATGCGGAATTTAAAGGTGCTATGGCTGTAGTTGTAAATAGTCCAACATCTAATGAAATTATTGAAGCGGTAAGAGATACTATAGATATACCTATTGTGGTTACTGTTGTATCAGAGGATGAAGATATAGATAGAAGAATACAAGCAGGAGCAACAATACTAAATGTTTCTGCAGGGAAAAAAACTGCTGAAATAGTAAGAAGTATAAGACAGAAGCATCCTAATTTCCCTATAATGGCTACTGGGGGCAAAACAAAAGAAAGTATAAATGAGACAATATTAGCGGGTGCTAACGCTATAACATATACACCACCGACAACTGCAGAATTATTCAGACTAATAATGGATAAATATAGAGGCATTGAATAATGAGGAATTGAGAATGAAGAAGATTTTCTATACATTCTCAATTCTTCTTCTATAAATAAATAAAAATACTAATTTAAGTATTTTTATGCAATGTAAATATAGAAAAACATAAAAAGTAGTGAAAAAGTATTGCATAATTATGATAATAAATGTATAATTATAATAAATTTAAAGACTTAAAGATTTAGATATTCAAAATATTTATTTGAATGTATCTGCTGATAAGTTTACTAGCGGAAATATTTTTAATAAATATTTTTCATGAAGTGAAACTTGAGTCAGATGGGGTTTCGTCTACGACCCGGGGCTTTGCCCGTTAAATGCCATTTAGGCATTTAACCCCCACCTGATTCTTAGTTGAACGAATCCAGGGACGTAGCCGCTCTTTATTCCCGCCTTGAAGAGGATGGGAATATTAGAGCGGATAGTCATCGGATAAAATTTGACTTTAAAGCTAATTATATTTGTATAAACTATAAATGAGAGAGTAGGGGGAAATTAATTATGAAAGATAAAGTTGTTTTAGCATATTCAGGAGGATTAGATACATCCATAATAATTCCATGGTTAAAGGAAAACTATGATCTTGAAGTTATCGCAGTTTGTGTAAATGTAGGTCAAGAAGACGATATGGAAGAAGTAAAAGCAAAGGCTATAAGAACTGGGGCTTCTAAAATATACGTTGAAGATGTAAAAGAAGAATTTGTAACAGACTATATATTCAAGGGTATAAAGGCAAATGCTTTATATGAAGACAAATATATGCTAGGAACTTCCTTTGCAAGACCATTAATTGCAAAAAAATTAGTGGAAATAGCACATGCTGAAGGAGCAAAATATATATGTCATGGAGCTACAGGAAAAGGAAATGACCAAGTACGTTTTGAGCTTGGTATAGCAGCTTTTGATCCTACAATAAAGGTAATTGCACCTTGGAGAATATGGGATATTCAATCAAGAGAAGATGCTATAGATTATGCCAAAGCTAAGGGAGTAGATATACCTGTAACTAAGGCAAAGATATATTCAAGAGATCAAAATTTATGGCACTTAAGTCATGAAGGTGGAGAACTTGAAAAACCACAAAATGAGCATAATCAAGAAATGTATCTTATGACAACTCCTCCTGAGAAGGCAAAGGATGAAGTTACTTATGTAGAAGTGTACTTTGAACAAGGAATTCCTAAGAAGTTAAATGGAGAAGATATAGCTCCAGTAGCTTTAATAGAAACACTAAATAAAATTGGTGGAGAGAACGGCATAGGAATAATTGATATAACAGAAAATAGATTAGTAGGAATGAAATCAAGAGGAGTTTATGAAACTCCAGGTGGAACAATTCTTTATGAAGCACATAAAGAACTTGAAAGATTAACTCTTGATAAGAATACATTCCATTATAAGAGTTTAATTGCTCAAAAATATGGTGAACTAGTATATGATGGACTATGGTTTACACCATTAAAAGAAGCATTAGATGCTTTTGTAGATTCTACACAGAAAAATGTAACTGGTTCAGTAAGATTAAAACTATATAAAGGTAATATAATGGTAGCAGGTATAGATACACCATATGCCCTTTACGATGAAAACATATCTTCCTTTGGTGCAAGTTCATACAGTCATAAAGATGCAGAAGGTTTTATAAATCTATTTGGTCTTCCATTAAAGATTAAAGCTATGATGGAAAAGAAGAAGGAAGTTTAATCATGAAGCTTTGGGGTGGAAGATTTAAAAAGGCTGAAAATAAGCTTATGGAGGACTTTAATAGTTCTCTAAGCTTTGACAGAACTCTATACTACGAAGATATACAAGGAAGTATTGCACATGTAAAAATGCTCACTAAGTGTGGCATATTAACAGAGGAAGAATGTGAAGCTATAAAAGGTGGATTAAACTCCATACTTTCAGATATAGAAAATGAAACTCTTTTAATAGAAGGGGATTATGAAGATATTCATAGTTTCGTTGAAACGAATTTGATACAAAGAATAGGTCAGGTTGGAAAGAAGCTTCATACAGCTAGAAGTAGAAATGATCAAGTTGCAGTAGACTTAAGACTTTATGCTAAGAAAAAAGCTTTTGAGGTGGTAGAAAATATTGAAACACTTCAAAGTGTAATGAAAACTCTTGGTGAAGAAAATAATTGCCTAATGCCAGGATATACTCATCTTCAAAGAGCACAGGTAGTAACTTTCAAACATCATATAATGGCTTACTACAATATGCTTCATAGAGATAAGAAGAGAGTATTAAATGCAATCGAAATATTGAATGAAAGTCCACTAGGATGTTGTGCATTAGCAGGAACAACCTACAATACTGATAGAGCTTTCACAGCTAGTGAGTTAGGGTTTAAAAAGCCTGTAGATAACTTTTTAGATGGGGTTAGCGATAGAGATTATGTTATAGAGCTATTATCCTGTTTCTCAATAATGATGATGCACTTAAGTCGTTTAAGTGAGGAATTAATTTTATGGAGTACTAAAGAGTTTGATTTCATTCAAATAGATGATGAATTCTCAACAGGAAGCAGTATTATGCCTCAAAAGAAAAATCCTGATGCGGCAGAACTTATAAGAGGAAAAACTGGAAGAGTATACGGTGCACTTATGTCCCTGCTTACAACTATGAAAGGTATTCCTCTTGCTTATAATAAGGATATGCAAGAAGATAAAGAACAGTTCTTTAATGCGTTAGATACTGTACTAAGTTGTTTAAAAGTAATGAGTGGCATGCTGTCTACTTTAAAAATTAAAAAGGAAAATACTTTTAATGCTGTAAAGAAAGGCTTTTTAAATGCTACTGAAGCAGCAGATTATCTTGTAAATAAAGGTATGCCTTTTAGAGATGCTCATAAAGTAATAGGGGAAATAGTACTTTATTGTGAGGAAAAGGATAAAGCTATAGAGGATATTTCTTTAGGAGAATTAAAAAACTTTAGTGAATTATTTGCAGAAGATGTATATGAATTTATAGATTATAAAAATACTTTAGACAGAGGAATTAAAAAAGAATTAAAGTAATTCATAAAAATATACTGTAAATAAAAAGTGGAAAACTTTTTTATAAGTTTTCCACTTTTTATTTTGTTGGATAACTATTTAGCCTCTCTTGTATCTCTGTCTCTATCCCTGTCTCTTCCAAGGAATGAAAGGGCATATAAACCTGCAATTCCAACAATAGCAAATACTATTCTAGTAAGTGCCGAATTAACACCGAATAATGTAGAGATTAGATCAAATCTAAAAAATCCAATTAGTCCCCAGTTTATAGCACCTATAGCAACTAAAATTAGTGCAATAGCATCTAATGTTCTCATATTCACATCTCCTTTATTATTTTATACAAAAATATTATTTGCAAATTTTAAAAAATTATAAGTAAAAATAAAAAAAAACAAGGAATAATACTCCTTGTTTTAAAATATATGTATAATGTATAGAAGATTCGTCTTTAATAGATTAAAGATAGTATACTTTATTTTTCTTCTTCTTTGTCTAAAACGTTGATAGCTATGTTTCTATCAATAGGTTGAAAAAGGGAAACAAAGGTATTTGTCCTCTGAATTCCAGTTACAGCTTGAATTTTACTCATAAGTAAATTTTGAAGGTCGCCGATACTTCTGCAGATAACCTTTATAAAGATTGTGTATTCTCCTGTTGTATAATGAAGTTCAACGATTTCTTTTATTGCTTTAAGCTGATCCAGTACATCATCAAAACAACTAGCCTTATCTAGATAAATACCTATAAAACAACATACATCATATCCTAACTTGGGCATATCAATAATAAGTTTAGTTCCTTTTATTATACCCATATCTTCCATTTTTTTCATTCTTACGTGGATAGTTCCACCGCTTACATGACATTGTCTAGCTATTTCTAGAAAGGGGGTTCTTGAATCTTTAATAAGTATATCTAATATCTGAAGATCTAAGTCATCTAAACCATTAACTTTTAAATTCATGTTTATCACTCCTCGTTAACGCTGTATTATATTTTTTCGGTATAAGTGTAGAAGATATCGATTTAATAATATTATACCAAAAATTTTTAAGAAGTAAGTAAATTTTATTTTATAATAAATTAAATTTAAAATCAACATATATTGGCAAATGATTTAAAAAAGGTATTGATATAAAAGAAAAAGTATATAATAATATAAGTAACATACATGATTCAAAGGGGGAAGACAATTATGCCAATGTGGTTAACTGTAATTTTTCAGGTTTTATTTTTTGTGGTAATTTTTCTAGTGGTGTATAATCAATTAAAAATTCGTGTCTTATCAAAACTTCGTCCAAATAAATGGATTATACTATCACTAGCTATAATATCATTTTTCGTACCGGCAATGATAGCTACATATTTTAATTATAATTTAAATGGAACAGTGTGGCAGTACGTGCAATCAGCTGTATTTATAGTATTTTTCTTATGGTTTGTAGATTTAAGAAATGGATCTATATATAACTTAAATAATAAACGAAATGCTAACAGTAAAAATAATGTTGTAATAAAACCAAAAGCTAAACCAAATAGAGTAAAGGAAAAAATAGATAAAAAGTAGATATTTTTATAATTAATAAGTTTCTGATTAAATAATCAGAAACTTATTTCTATTTTTACTCACTTATTTGTAAATATGAATGTCGAAAAATAATATCTGCCATAAAAATATGTTGACTATTTAAATTGATAATGATATTATTTTATAGAAGGCAAGTTAGAGTTTATTAATAAAACTAGTAAGTTAGACTAAGTTTTATTAACAATTTCAGCTTTTCATTAAGTAAATATCCCCTATTTAAGCCACATGCTCCCCCATGTTGGCTTTTTTTATTTTTTGTAATTATACAGCACACAAATCATAGGCTTTGGTTCTCTGTTTGAGTGGGAGTGCAACGCCAAGTAAACCATACATTCGCAGCTCTAAAATTCAGATGGAGTAAAAGAATCCCCATCTGAATTAAGATCTTACTTCAATGGTAAAAGGGAATAATTACATTCTGATACAACATATTTAATTTTTTTCATATAGATAATATCTATATATATTATATAAACAATATATTTTAATTATACTTACAAGGAGACTATAATTAAAGCATAGAGATAATACTTCAACCTGACTAATTTGGCATAAGTCTCCAACTTTTTCTAGTGGGAGTTCAACGCCAAGTAAGCCATGCATTCGCAGCTCTAAAATTCAGATGGGATAAAAGAACCCCCATCTGAATTAAGATCTTGCTTCAATATAGCTATATAAATTATTAATAAGTTCATAATGAACAAATGTTCAGAATATTGGGATATATAATACTGTAAGTAATATTATAAAGGAGGAAGTTGAAATTATTAGTAAATATAATATTTCAACGAATAAAGTATGACTTTGGATGTAAAAAAAGAATCATTAAGAATCCACCAAGAGCGAAGAGGAAAAATAGAGGTATTTGGAACCATGCCTTTAAGAAACGAAGAAGATTTATCTATAGCATATACACCTGGTGTAGCAGCACCCTGTTTAGAGATAGCTAAGAATAAGGACGATGTTTATAAGTACACAATGAAAGGAAAGTCTATAGCTGTAATTACAAACGGAACTGCAGTGCTTGGACTTGGAAATATAGGGCCAGAAGCTGGTTTGCCTGTAGTTGAGGGGAAAGCAATTCTACACAAGAAATTTGCAAATATAGACGCAATACCTATAGGGATAGATTCTATTGATCCGGATGATATAATAAATACTATAAAAAATATTGCACCAGGCTTTGGCGGTATACATCTTGAGGATATAAAAGCTCCAGAGTGCTTTTACATTGAAGAGAAATTAAAAGAAAAGTTAGATATACCTATATATCATGATGATCAACATGGAACTGCTATTTCTGTTTTGGCTGGTTTATATAATGCTTTAAAAATAGTAAATAAAAGTATCAGTGAAATCAAAGTGGTTATAAATGGTGCTGGTGCATCAGGTATTGCAACGGCAAAACTATTAATAGTTGCTGGAGTAAGGCATTTAGTATTATGTGACATAAGAGGTGCTCTTATTGAAGGGGATAAAACACTAAATGAATCTCAGCAAAAAATAGCTAAGATAACAAATAGAAGTTTTGAAAAGGGCGAACTTAAAGATGTAATTAAAAATAAAGATGTTTTTATAGGTGTGTCAGATGGTAATGTACTAACGAAAGAAGATGTAGCAAGGATGAATAAAGACAGTATAGTCTTTGCGCTAGCAAATCCTACACCTGAAATCACACCTGATGAAGCAAAAGCTGGTGGCGCTAGAGTTACAGCTACGGGAAGATCAGATTTTCCAAATCAAATTAACAATGTGCTAGTTTTTCCAGGGATCTTTAAGGGAGTACTAGAAGTAAGAGCTAAAGATATATGTGATGAAATGGGTATTGCTGCTGCAAAAGGCATCGCAGATTTGATAAAAGATGACGAACTAAGTGAAGACTATATAGTTCCAAGTGTTTTTAATAAAGATGTGTGCAATGCAGTAGCTAGTGCTGTGACAATCATAGCCAGAGAACGTGGGCTGGCTAGAGCATAACTCTATGGAGCCTTTGCTTGCAAAGGCCCCAAGTTGTTGATCTAAGAATACTTTTTATTTTTTAAGAAAGTCGCTTAGATATTTTCTGACAGCATCCACACTCTGCAAGACATCTTCTTCTCTTATTTGATCTTTACGAGCTTTCTCCTGTGCCTTTATTAAAACTTCTTCTTGTATAGTAATAATATATTTACTTAAACTTGGCTGAGATACATAAAGCTTCTCAGCAGCTTTTGAAATATTTCCCTCTTCAGCTACAGCTATAATGTAGTTCAGTTTTTTTAAATCCATGAGGTTCCTCCCCTTATTTGACATAAACTATGAGTTATAGTTTTTACTACTTAAGTATTAGACTATTGTTTTTTTATATAGTATCATTAGCCTAAAGGCAAATGCAAGTCATACTAGCAGTACTAACTATTAGTGAAAGCTAGATAAAAAACTATGTAAGTGGTTTACTATGAAACATTTGATTTATTATGGAAAGAGGATTACAGTATGGAGAAAGATCAAAAAGACTATAAGTATTTATTAAAGGATGTCATTGATACACATATTCATACAGCACCGGACAACAGACCTAGAAAATTTACTGACATAGAGATTGCATCAGAAGCTGCTGCTGTTGGTGCAAAAGCAATTATAATTAAATCTCATGTTGTACCAACCATGGATAGGGCATATATTGCAGAGCAAGTGGTTAATGGCATTAAAGTTTTTGGTGGTATTGCACTTAACAATGCAGTTGGCGGATTAAATGTAGAAGCTGTGAATAATGCAATCTCTATGGGGGCAAAGATTGTATGGTTACCAACAGTTGACTTTTTATTAGAGTCAGGAATTACCAAGGAACAAATTGATGTAATGACAAAAACTAATGCCTCTAAACTTTTAGATATATAGATGAAAAGGATGCTATGGCACAAACAAAAAGGGGCTGTTGTACTAATTTCTTAGTACAACAGCCCCTTTTTGTTATAAATAAATATTAACTGCAACCAGTAGTAGACCCACAATCCAAGCAAACCATACAGGTTCCATTTCTTACCATTCTGCTGCTTGAACAGGTAGGACAGGTAGCTCCATAAACTCTCTCACCATCTACCTTTTGTGTTTTAAAACTAGTATCTCTATTATTTGTAGAATCTGATTTAATTTCAGTAGTTACAGTTACAGCGTCCTCTCCATAATTCTCAGGTTTAACCTGACATCTTGAAAAATCACCAAGTTCTATATCAATTACCTTACTTATTAGGTCAGATATTGAAGAAACATTCTTTATATAAGGATGTTTTTGAACAAAACCGTAAGGTTCATACTTTTGACCTCTTAACATTCTTGCTATATCTTGAGGTGGTACATGATATTGAAGCATTACAGAAATTGATTTTGACAATGAATTAAGAAGACCTGTAATTATAGTTCCTTCCCTATCCGTTGTTATATATATTTCAGAAATCTCTCCATTTTGCCCCCTATTAACAGTAGTATATATTTTAACATCATCTATTTGTGCAGGATGTGTTGTTCCACGACGAATTCCTATAGGTTTATCCCGTCTTGAATATTTTATACCTTTTTGCAGCTCTTTAGCCTTTGCAAGAAGTTGTTTATATGTTAAGTTCTCAAGTTTTGAATCCTTAGCATCTGATAAAGTTACATTTAAAGGTTGAGCTGCCTTTGAGGAATCTCTATATAGGGTGATTCCTTTTATTCCAAGCTTCCAGGAAGCTAGTATTACATTCTCAAAATCTTGAACTGTGGCTGTTTTAGGCAGATTTACAGTTTTTGATATAGCTCCTGATATAAGCGGTGTTATAGAAGCAACCATTAATACGTGCCCCATAGGAGATATATATCGTTCACCGCTTCCACAGCGATTTGAAGTATCAAATATAGGAAGATGTTCTTCCTTAAGGTGAGGAGCACCTTCGATTTTGCCATCTAAAATTTTCTCATAGGTAAAGCCGTTTTCTGTTACTGTTTCTTTTTCTAGAACATAATTTAAAATATCTTCTATTTCATCTTTAGTGTAGCCAAGTTTCTTTAGAGCTACTGTAATAACTGGGTTTATTATTGTTAGCATACCACCACCGGAAAGTTTTTTATAAACTATGTGGCTAAAAAATGGTTCTATAGATGTAGCTGCACAGTCCATAGCAAAGGATATTGTACCCGTTGGAGCTATAACGGAAACTTGAGCATTTCTATATCCATAATGGGAGCCAGACTCGAAGGCTTTAAGCCAGGAATTCTTTAAACTGTTGCTTATATCACTTAAACCTTCTCTCTTTAATAGGTCATGGTCTACTTTTAAAGGCTCATAGTTTAAACCTTCAAATTCTTCAGCGTAGGAATTCTCAGTTGAATTATTTAAAGCTCCTAGCTTAACGCCAGCTGCTCTAGCATGATTTCTTATGACTCTGAGCATATGAAGCTTATTTATTTCAAACTTTTCAAAGGAGCCTACTTCTTTAGCCATAAGAGAAGACACATAATAGGAATGACCACTAAGAGATCCTATTAAGGCTGATGCTAAGGCTCTAGCTTCCTCTGAGTCATAAGGATATCCCATAACCATGAAAAGTGATGCTATATTTGCTACACCAAGACCGGTAGCTCTAAATAAATAGGTTTTTCTTGCAATGTCTTCTATAGGGAATTGGCCCCAGTGTATTGAGGCTTCTAATATAAGTTGAACAAGACCTACAACATGAAGGTAGCCATTAACATCAAATTTGCCACTGTTAATGTCATAAAACTTATAAACATTTATAGAAGCTAAATTACAGGAGGAATCATCTAAAAAGGCATATTCACCGCAGGGATTTGTTGAGTTAATTCTGTTGTAAGGTGCATTGAAAACTCCATCTTCTCCAGCAGGACACGTATGCCAAGCATTAAAAGTATCATCAAATTGAGGTGCAGGGTCAGCACAACTCCAAGCTGACGAATTAAAAGCTTCCCATATGTCAGAAACTTTAGCTGTTTTATTTAATCTGGAATCAACTCTACCTTTTAGTTCTATAGTTTCATCAGGATTCTTATCTAAGTTATCAACTTTTTTCATAAAATAGTCTGAAAATCTTATTGAGTTGTTACTGTTTTGTCCTGAAACAGTTTCGTAAGCTTCACCATCAATATCCATATCATAGCCCATTTTACCAAGAGCTCTCACTTTATTTTCTTCCTTTGCCTTCCATGTTATAAAATCCATGATCTCAGGATGATCTACATCAAGACATACCATTTTAGCGGCTCTTCTTGTGGTACCACCAGACTTTATAGCACCAGCATTTCTATCAAGGCCTTTAAGGAAACTCATAAGTCCAGAAGATACACCACCACCAGAAAGTTTTTCACCTCTAGCTCTTATTGTAGAAAAATTCGTTCCAGTACCTGAACCACCTTTAAAAAGTTTTGTTTCAGTAACATATTGGTCAGATATAGAATGAGGTCCTAAAAGTTTATCCTCAATGGATAGTATAAAGCAAGCAGAGGCTTGAGTTCTAGTATAGTTATCAGGACTTTCAACTATTTTATCCTCTTTTTCATCATAGTAATAATTTGCCTGTTTAGCACCTTTTATTCCGTAAGAAAGAGAAAGGCCTGTGTTAAACCACTGGGGCGAATTAGGCGCATACATTTGGTTTAGTAGAGCATACACACATTCATCATAGAAAATAGAAGACTCTTCTTCTGTTTTGATAATTCCCTCATCTTTAAGAGCCTCACGCCAAAAGTTCACCATTCTATCAGCTACAGATTTCATACTGTCTTCATAACCAAGCTCATTAGGTATTCCAGCTCTTCTAAAGTATTTAGAGGCTATAATGTCGCAGGCGGTTTGAGAATAGTGTTCGGGAAATTCTAAGTCTTTCATATCAACCAATACTTTATCTGTTTTATGGTCTTTTAAAAATATATCAACTTTTTTCCATCTAAATAAATCAAAAACAGTCTTAGCGCTGTTTGTTTCTAACTCCTTTGTATAATATCTTTTAAATAAATCTTTTATAGAATTCAATATAACTTAACCTCCTTGTATGTAACAATAAACAATAATCACTATATATGGTGGTATAACCACTATTTATACACTACATATAGTGCTGTATTTATTATAAGGTACATTTAAAATAAATTCAATAATAATATTAATCATCTAAAATTAATTATAAAATCATAGAAAATTAAATAAATTTTTAATTTTGATTTAATTCATTTGATACAAGTAAAGTTTTTATCCGATGACTACCTGCTCTAATACTTCTATTTTATAGGAAACTACTCTTCCTAAAGTCGGAGGAGTACTCACAGAGTAAGCGACCATCACCAAATCATAGATTTTGGTTCTCTGCTTAAGTGTATAAAACCAATAGTACATATGTTATAATCCCAATATAGTATAACTAATAATATTAAATTTATAGGTGATATATATGAAAAAATCGGAAGATATAATATTTAACTACCTCAATGATAGATGTAATGAACAAAGATCAGAAGGTAAAAGTGACACTATTGGATGTACTACTAAAGAAATTGCAGATGCATTATCTATGCAAAGGACAAATGTCAGTGCTGTTTTAAATAAGCTTTGTGATGTTGGCAAGATATATAAGATAAAGGGTAAACCCATTATTTATACAGTAAATTTAACTGAGAAAAGTGAAGAAGCTATAAAGCTTCAGGGAAGTTTTGATACTCTTATTGGAAGAAACGGAAGTCTAAAGAAATGTATTCAGCAGGCTAAAGCTTCTATGCCAAATCCAGAAGGGCCTCGTATGCCTGATAATTTCTTTGATAACTATGAAATGCCAGGCAGAAAGATGAATGTCTATAGAGGATGGGAGATTTATGAAAAGGAAACATATGATATAGCAATAAACTTAAAAGAGAATTATGGAAACATTGAATGGTATATCTCAGAAAACGGTATGGGAGTACAAGACGAAGGGAGATTTATAAAGGATGGCAGAATAGAGGACAACTATAGAGTAGACTTTATAAGAGATCATTTAATATGGCTTCATAAAGCTATTGAAGAAGGTTGTAATGTAAAGGGCTATCATATGTGGACCTTTATAGATAATTGGTCCTGGAGTAATGCTTATAAGAATAGATATGGATTTATTCAGTTAGATTTAAAAACTCAAAAGAGAATTATTAAAAAGAGTGGATACTGGATAAAAGAGGTATCAGAAAATAACGGATTTTAAAATTATTTAGTTTTAAAATTAAAATGGAGTAAGACTTCCGCTTTTGTAATAAGTGGAAGTCTTATATTATACTTGTTATATGTAGATTAATAGATTGGAGTGAGATATATGGAGAAAAAGTATATAATAGCTGTAGATTTAGGGGGGACTAAAATTGGATGTGCTCTTGCTGATTTAGAAGGAAATATATTAAATGAAAACACTATTCCTACAAATGCTCATGAAGGAGAACAGGAAGTGTTAAAAAGGGTGTTTTTAGCAATAGAGAAAATCTTAGAAGAGGGTAAAAAGAATACTGAGGAAATTAAGGCAGTAGGTATTGGGTCACCTGGACCTTTAGACTCAGATAAGGGAATTATTTTAGATCCACCTAACCTACCTTTAAAAAATATTGAGATTGTTAAGCATATAGAAGATAAGTTTAAAATAAAAACATATTTAGAGAATGATGCAAATGCAGCAACTATTGGAGAGTATTTGTTTGGTTCAGGTAAAGGAACAAAGAATATGGTCTATATTACCGTTAGTACAGGTATTGGTGCAGGAGCTATTATAGATGGGAAAATATACAGAGGAACTACCTGTAATGCTTTGGAGTTAGGACATGCTACTATTCTACCGGATGGACCTAGATGTAATTGTGGCAATTTTGGATGTTTAGAAGTACTTTCATCAGGTACAGCTATTGCAAGAGAAGCTAATAAGGCCTTAGCGCAAGGTATAGAAAGTTCATTAAGTAATTATGAGAAGGTTACTTCACAGGAAGTTTTTAAGGAAGCTAGCTTAGGAGACAAGCTTGCCCTTGATATTATTGATAAAGCGTTGACTTATCTTGGAATAGGAGCTGCTAATGCCATAACTACTTTTGATCCAGAAAAGGTTGTAATTGGTGGTGGAGTAGCCATGGTTGGAGATATATTATTTGATAAGGTTAAACAGGTGGTAAAGGACAGATGCTTCAAAGTTTTAAATGAAAGCTGTGAGGTTGTTCCAGCATCACTAAAAACGAAATCAGGAATAGTTGGTGCTGCAGCTGTTGCTATTATGGAAAGCATATAAGGAATCTGAAAGAAAATAACAAGTGAAAGATGTCTAAGTGAATTTTCAATTGGATGTCAGTATTGAACCTGACTAACTTGGCGTAACTCTCCCACTTCTTCAAGTGGGAGTTCAACGCCAAGTAAGCCATGCATTCGCAGCTCTAAAATTCAGATGGGGTAAAAGAATCCCCATCTGAATTAAGATCTTGCTTCAATAATGTAGTCGTATGGTAAAAAAGTTGGATAGATTTTTAGATTAACTTATATTATGATTACATGAGAAGAATATTTTCTAGTAGAAGGAGAAGAAGTTATGTATCCTATAAAATTTAAAAATATTTACTTTGATAAAATATGGGGAGGTAGAGACTTAGAATTATTTAGAGATAATCTACCAGAAGGCGATATTGGGGAAAGCTGGGATGTGGCTTGTCATCCTCACGGTATGTCTATAGTTAAAAATGGAGAATTTAAAGGTACAAAACTAGATGAATTAATTAAGTTAAAAGGCTCAGAATTACTTGGTACAAAAATATTTAAAGAAACCTTCCCACTTTTAATAAAACTTATAAATGCTAAGGATAAGCTATCTGTACAAGTTCATCCAGAGGACAAGTACGCTATGGAAACAGAAGGTGAGATGGGAAAAACTGAGGTATGGTATGTAGTAGAAGCCCTAACCGGTGCTAATCTTGTAGTTGGAACAAAAGAAGGTTGTACTAAGGAGCAGTTTAAGAAAGCTATAGAAGAAGGTAAACTGGAAGAGTATATGAATAAAATTCCTGTTAAGAAGGGAGAAGTATACTTTGTTAAGAGTGGCCTAATACATGCTATTGGGGAAGGCGTTATAATAGCGGAAATACAGCAAAATAGTGATACTACTTATAGAGTGTATGATTATAATAGAGGAAGAGAACTTCATGTTGAAAAAGCACTAGATGTAGTTGACTTAGATTTAAGGGGAGAAAGAAGTACAGGAGTTAAAGTTGAAGGAAATGGTCACAGCAAAGTATATTACTGTGTATGTGATAAATTTTCATTAGAACTATATGATGTATATGAAGCTTTTTCAGAAAGTAGTGACGAAGAAAGATTTTATGTATTTACCTGTGTAGAGGGTAATGGGAAAATCATATATAATAATGGAAGTGAAAGCATAGAAAAGGGAGAAAGTATTTTCATTCCAGCTTCACTTGGAGATTATAGGATTGAGGGAAATTTAAAGTTGTTAAAGAGTTATGTACCAGATATAGAAAAGTTAAAAAGTGAAATACTTGAAGTTGTTATGAAATAAAAGATTTACTTCACATTTTTCTTATAAATAGTAGTAAGGCTGGCAACAATAGTATATAATAGGGTTCAGCTATGTGTTAGTAGGAAAGAAATGTGAGGAGTGAAAAATCAGATGATAAATATTGGAGAATTTAATAAATTAGAGGTAGTAAGAACAGCAGAATTTGGATACTATCTTAATGCAGGTACAGGTAATACTAGTGACGATGTTCTTCTACCTAATAAAAGTGCCCTAGGCAAAGACCTTTCTATTGGGGATGAAGTTAATGCTTTCATATATAGAGACTCAAAGGATAGAATAATAGCAACATTAAAGGAGCCGTTAGCTAAAGTTGGTGACGTTGCTTGTCTTAAAGTAGAAGGTAAAAGTAAGTTTGGAAGCTTTGTAAACTTTGGATTAGAAAGAGATATCCTTGTACCATTTAAAGAACAGGAATATACATTAGTAGAAGGAAATAAATATTTGTTTTATTTGTATCTAGATAAAACCGGCAGAATTGCAGCTACTACAGATATTGATAGATATTTGGAGAATATAGATATAGAGAATACAGAAGAGATACAGGAAAATAAATATAGAGTAGGCGATGATGTAGTCGGTATAGTCTATGGATTCCAAACTAATGGAAGTGCCATGATAGCAATTGATAATAAATATAGAGGGGTCATACTGCATAACGAATATTTCACAGAGCTTAAAGAGGGATATGAATTAAAACTTAGAATAAAGAAGATATATGAAGATGGAAAGCTTGGGCTTACTCCAAGAAAAAAACCAGTAGATGAAAGACTTGAACTTCAGGAACAAATATTACAGTATATAAAGAAGAATGATGGTTTTATGCCTTTTAATGATAAAAGTTCACCAGAAGAAATTAAAAGAGTTTTCAAGCAAAGCAAAAATTATTTTAAAAATGCTCTAGGTGGATTAATGAAAAAGGGACTTGTGGTTCAGGATGAAGAAGGAACTCGACTAAAGTAAACGGGGTAAACTGTACCCTGTAAGATATACACAGAAAATAGACTGTGTACATCTTACAGGGTACAGTTTATTTTTACGTCCGGAAATATCTATATTCACTATAACTATTTTATGGACTTGCTGACAAGTCAAGCTGGCTACCTTCTTGTACCAATCATTCACGGAGATAACTGGAATAAAACTACTATATATTACAAAAAATAAACTTAATTGATATATGGAGGTGGTTAAGTGAGAAGAAGAATAATTATAGTTTTTGTATTAATTATTATAGGTATTAGTAGTACTGTTTCTGCCAAAAATGATAAATATGAAGTGCATTTTGTAGATGCAGGGCAAAGTGATTGTGTTTTAATTAAGGGAAAAAATAAAAACTATATAATAGATACCGGTGCAGCCTATTATACTAACCGAATTTTAGAATATCTAAATTCAAATGGAATAAGCAAAATTGATGCAATCATACTGACTCATTATCATGATGATCACTATGATGGGCTTCTAAAAATAATAGAGAATAAAAAGGTTGGCTTGGTACTTCTTCCTATCCATGATAGTGATATGAAGGATGATTTACATAAAAAAATACTTAAAAATAATACAAAAGTTAAATTTATAAGTGAAGGCTGGAAAATAAAGCAGGGAAAAATTAATTTGAAAGCAATAGGTCCAATTAGAGAAGATAACAAGATAGAAAATAATAATTCAATAGTAATACAGGGAGAAATAGATGGAGTAAAATACTTATTTGCAGGAGATTGCGAAAAACAAGAAGAGGAAGATTTGATTAGTAGTGAAAAACTTGTAGAATGCGATATTTTAAAAGTGCCCCATCATTCTTTAAATACTAGTAGTTCAGAGGAGTTTCTAAAAATATTAAATCCTAAAATTGCAGTGGTTACTTGTGATGGAGTGGGAACACCTGATTTAAAAATAATAAAAAGAATTAATGAAAATGGAAGTATAGTTTTTAGATCTGATATAAATGGGCATATAGTAGTTAAAAATGGATTTATAAAAGCCTCAAGAGACGGAATAAGCATAAGAGTTCATCATTAAAGCTATTTTTATTATTTATATTTTTTATCTTTGATAATCTATTGGCTTAATAGTTATATTGTCCAGATTATATAAGAAGCATTATAGTCATTTTTGTGATATTAAAACAAACATTAACAGACTTTCATATATTTTTAAGGAGTAATAATTTTTAAACTGTACAAACTTATATCATAAGGTTAAGTTACAAAGCAACCACATAACTTAACTGGATTCAAAATAAAGAATAAGAGGAGGAATATCATTATGTCAAATAGAAGTAATAGAGTATTAGTACCTCAAGCTAAAGCTGGATTAGACCAATTTAAAATGGAGTCTGCAAGAGAAGTTGGCGTAGATTTAAAAGACGGATATAATGGAGACCTTACTTCAAGAGAAGCTGGATCAGTTGGTGGAAATATGGTTAAAAAGATGATAGAAGCTTATGAAAAAGGATTAATGTAAATATAAATAAATGATAGTAAGGCTGGATAGATATTAAAATCTATCTAGCCTTTATTTTTTAATAACCCTTTGAATGAGAAACAAATGCAGAATATTTGTTACGGTTACTTTTTTATTCTAAGTAGCTATATTTTTTATATGAATATTAGCTATAATATATATATTAATTATTAGATACATATCGTAATATGGAGGTTAAATAATGGAAATATCTAGAGTGAATAGAAGTTCTTCTGTACCTTCTGAGAAAAAAAGTGTATCACTTAAAAAGGATTTTTCTCAAAGCTTTAATTCTCAAATGGGCAAAAAATCAGAACAGCAGCTTAAGGAAATGTTTGATAATATAAAGAAAAAAGGAAACAGACTTGCCATAACCAAGTGCCATGTTGATGTAAAGGCTTATAAAAGAATGATAAAGGAATATCTAGAGTCAGTTTTAAATTATATGTATGGAGTAAAAAAGGATGTGAGTTTCTGGCAAACGCAGTATTTTATAACCGTAGATACTATTGATCAGAAGCTGGATGAGCTTACACAAATGTTACTGAATGAGCAGAAGGGAAATTTAGATGTGGCTGCCACCATTGACGATATAAGTGGATTATTAGTTGATATTTATAAATAAAAGATTAGTAATATTTATTAACAATTTAACCAAAAAAGAGAGTGCACAAAATTATTTACAGAGCCTGTTAAAATTCATTGAAGGTGATAATGAGACACAAACCTAGTATCATTATCACCTTCAAAGTATATAAAGACCTTAACTTGGTTAATTAAAATTAGTTTTATCAGAAGAACCTTCTACATGCACATGAGCTTCAACTTCTAACTGACTTTTATTAAAAACATCATCTATTTTTGCTCTGGGATATTTTCTGTAAAAATCATCAGATACATTAAATATGTCAAGGTCTTTTCCTTTATAGTAATCAAATAATCTCTCGCAGGCATCCTTTATATTGGATTCTGCATTTTTTTCTAATTGTTCTATATTTTCCTTAGTAAAATTAAGTTTTTCCTGTACATCTGCTATGCTGGTTTTGGTGTTAATTATTTTTTTTACCTTTATTGAATCTCCATCGTAATATATTTTTGTATCTGTTTTACTTTTTAGTATTTCCAGGGTTATATATTTGTCAGCAGCACTAGGATTTCCTGCCTCTAATGTGCCACGTTTTATGTTATCTATAAGAAAGTTATAACCTTCTGCTTGTGTTCGAGGTAGAGTATCTACCATTTTAAAATTTTTAATAATAGCTCCAGCACTTACCTCTATTTTTGATGAGGTTTGATCATCTTTCATAGCGATCATGGTTACCACTGATGTTTTACTCTTGGTATACCTTTGGTTTAAAAAATCGTTAAGCCTAAGTAATATACCTCTAGAGGATGCAGGAATGTTATATATAAGATCAAATATAAATAATCCAATATATTCTTGTTCTTTTAATTTAGCATTAATTAACTTTTGGGGATCTCCTTTATAGATAGCAAGATAAGATCTTACTACTAACTCTTGATCTCGGTCGAAAAAGTCAATATAATCAACTAAGCATTCTCTAGCAGCTTTCTCAGTAAAAATGATACCTCTATTTTGAGTATAATTAAGCTTATAGCTTGAAGATAGATTTAAATCTCTTACAATTTCAAATATGGTTTTTCCAGTACCTTTATATAGAACTCGTTCTCCTTTTCCAGACTCCCCTTTGCCACCTCTTGCTGGTTTAAAGGCTTCTACATAAATTACAGGACTACGGTTATTATCTATATCTACAATAACAGAGGTTACAAATAAAACCTTATCTATATCTTTGTAATTAAAGCATCCATTTAGTAAAAATGTAGTGAAAATAATGAAATATAAAAATAATTTTTTCATTTTTTATCATCCTTATATATAATGTTTTTAGATATATCCTTGACTTCTTTCCTAAAAATAAGATCCTTGTACTTGAAATCATTTGAGGTAGCAAGCGGTAGTAAATAAGGATAACCGCAACTGTCTAGAGATGCAGTATGAGCTAATAATATAAAAATTGATGCAAAAAACCCCATTAATCCTAGAAGCGACGATAATAAAACGACTACTAAAACCCATAAGTATATTGCTGAGTGAAGTTTAGGAATCAAAAAGGATGATATAGCCGAAAGAGCTACAACTATAACTGTACTTTGGGATGCAAGCCCTGAGCCTACAGCAGCATCACCAAGTATTAAGGCTCCAACAATGCTCATCGCCTGACCTATAGGCTGAGGAAGTCTTATACCAGCTTCTCTTAAAAGCTGAAAGAAAAAGGCCATTATTAATACCTCTAACACTAGGGGAAAAGGGACATCTGCTCTTGAGGCAGCTAACCTAAAAACAAATACTATTGGAATTAGAGCAAAATGATAGGTATCTATTGCTACATAAAAACCTGGTAATAATACTGCGAAAAGAAATGCAACTAAACGTATTATTCTACTAGCATTTGTATAATACCTATTTAGGTAATAATCATCTGCCATCTGAAAGTTTTCCAAGAAGAAACAAGGTGCTGTTAATACAAAAGGTGATCCATCTACTATTATGGCAATTCTACCTTCTAGCAGCTTAGAGGCTGCTATATCTGGCTTTTCTGTATACCCTATAGTGTCAAAAAGAGTTTTTTTACATTTAAGTTCTTCTTCTATGTAATTAATATCTAATATAAAATCAATATTTATTTTATTTACTTTTTCCTTTACATATCTTATAAGACTTTCAGGAGCAGAGTTTTTAATATAAGCTATTATTACAACAGTATTTGATTTTGTTCCAATATATAAACTTTCGATTGTTAAATTAGGATTTTTTATTCTTCTTCGAATCAATGAAATATTATCCACGACAGATTCAGTAAAGCCTTCTCTAGGACCTTTTAAAACCTGTTCTGTTATTGGGGTAGACACACTTCTTTTGTTAAATCCCTTAGCTTCGCAATATATTACATCATCAATAAAATCAAAAACTATAACTACATCTCCAGATAAAATGTGAATTAAAGATTCCTCTTTGGATTTTATGCTTTCCACGGAGCTATTAAATAGTACATCTTTCTTTATGCTATTTATATCTGCTTGTATATTTTCATTTGTTATAAATGGAGTAATTATAAATTGACTGATTAGCTTTGAATCGCAAAGATTGTCAATATAAAACAGATGAATGATTCCAAGATTACAGTTTATTTGACGGTCTTTTAAATCAATATTGCCTTTTAAATGGCTATTTATATAGTCAAGATATTCATTCATAAATTATCACCCATTTTAGTATCTGTATTTTTTAGGATAACATTCATTCTTTAGCAAATAATAATAAAGTGTAAATATTTCAAGTTAAGAGAAACTTGAATTAATTTAGGAAACTAAGTCCACTTAATTGAATAAAGAATGGAGAATGGTAAATGGATAAATTGAGTTTTAAACATTTCTTCTTTATAATGTGCGCTTCTGCAATAGTTTCCCTTAAAACTTATCCGGGAATATTTATGAGAGATTCAGGAAGAGATAGTTGGGTTGCTGTTATAATATCGGGAATAATTATTTCTATTGGCTTCGACTATATAATAAGAATATGGATAAATAGGAAGTGTAGTAGTATCAAGGAGGTTTTTGACCTAGGACTTGGAAGATTTTTAGGAAAGATGTTCTTGATTATTTTTGCAACTACATTATTCTTAACAATGGTGGAATGCGCTTCTGTAGAAACCAGTGTGATCCATGTTAACTTATTTATTGAAAGCCCCCAATGGTATATTTTATTTTTTATTTTACTTCCAGGATTATATACCGTAAAAAAAGGCAAAAGTTCTGTAGTAGTAGTAACTGTATTTTGCATGGTAGTATCTATATTAAATGGAATTAATTTGTATTTTCTTACTTATCCATTTAAAAAGTATTATCGTTTATTTCCTATTTTTGAACAGGGAATAAATTATAATTTTTTAATTTCAATAGCCAAATCCTTAGGTCTTTTTTCAACTTTGATTATATCTTTAGTTTATCTATCACAGGTTAACAATACTAAAAAATTGCGGATCTGTTCATTAATTGGTCTAGTTTTTATTGTACAGATGAATACTGCATCTACAACCGGAATTCTTTCAACATTTACTGTTGAAAGAGCTAATTTAATAATATATCCTAAGCTTATTCAAACTCAGCTAATATCCTATTTTGGATTTATAGCAAGTGGAGAGTTTTATGTAATATTTCAAGTTTTAGCTGGTTGGTTTGCAAAGTATGTATTAACCTTTTTTGCATTAATAAGTGTATTAAAAGAATTGAAAATAGAAAAGTTGGTTAATTTAAATGTTGTAAATTACTGTATAACAGCTCTTGTATATGTATTTTCTCTTTGGGCAAGTCGCGATTTAATTAGGTTATTTAAACTTTTAAATGCTTATAGTTATCTGTGTTTAGTAAACTTTTTAATAATACCTATAGTGGTTTTTACAGTATTTGCTATTAGGACTAGGGTTAAAAAATCAAAGTAGTATTCCTATTTTTATCCGATGATTACTCGCTTTAATATTCCCATCTTCTATGAAACCCATCTTCCTAATGTCAGAGGAGTAAGCGATTCGCACCAAATCATAGATTTGGGCTCTCTGCTTAACTGTTTACAAAATGTTTTTAAAATTTAAATATTTATGCAATAATTATAGTGTAGTATAGAATTAGCAGCATTGGAAAAACTTTATACTAGTCTCCCTTTTTACCTGACTAACTTGGCGTAAGTCTCCCACTTCTTCAAGTGGGAGACTTACGCCAAGTAAGCCATGTATTCACAGCTCTAAAATTCAGATGGGGTAAAAGAATCCCCATCTGAATTAAGATCTTGCTTCAATTATTATAGCAGTTCATCCTCCATTTGCCAATGAATGGAGGATGAACTGCTATATGAGATATAATTATGGAAAAAATTGGGGGTGTATTAATGAATAATAATGAGGAAAAGTCTCATAAGATAAATATCTTAAAAGAAATAAAAGAATATGGAATTTCAATAGTAGTAGCTTTATTCTTAGCGTTTATTTTTCATAGTTATGTGCTTGCAAGGGCAAATGTAGATGGACCATCTATGCAGCCTACCCTTCACAATAATGATGTGATTTTTCTAGAAAAACTAAGTGTAGAGACAAATCATATTAAAAGAGGAGAAATAATTGTATTTGATTCTAAAAATCAAAACAATGACTATTATATTAAGAGAGTTATTGGAGTTGAAGGAGATCAGGTTGATATAAAGGATGGAAAGGTTTATGTAAATGGTAATCAGATTGTAGAAAACTATTTAACGCCAGGTACTATAACAGAACCTATTACTCCTAAAACAGCATATAAAGTAGGCAAAGATCAGATATTTGTATTAGGAGATAATAGAAGCAATAGCACAGATAGCAGAATGTTAGGATGTATCAATGTTAAGGACGTAAAAGGCCATGCAGTACTTAGAGCATATCCTTTTAATCAGATAAGAACCTTTTAGATAATTATCCAAAATAAGGTTTAGATTAAGAATGATCTTAATCTAAACCTTATTTTTATCCGATGACTACCCGCTCTAATACTCCCATACGCACTCTGTGAAAGCGATTCGCACCAAATCAGAGATTTGGGCTCTCTGCTTTTCTTCAAAGTGGGAGTAAAGAGCGGCTACGTCCCTGGATTCGTTCAACTAAGAATCAGGTGGAGTTTGAAACTCCATCTGATTCAAGTTTCCACTTCACTGCCAAAGTCTATAGCTTGCATCTGATGGCATTCTCCAGTCACCACGAGGTGAGAGGCTTACAGTACCAACCTTAGGTCCATCAGGAATTGCAGAACGCTTAAATTGTTGAGTAAAGAACCTTCTTATAAAGGTATCTAACCATTTTTTTATTGTTTCTTCATCATAATCATCTCTAAAAGCATTCTTCGCTAGAAATAATATTTTTTCTGGAGTTTCACTTTGTCTTACAAAATGATATAGGAAGAAGTCATGAAGCTCATAAGGGCCTACAATATCCTCTGTTTTTTGAGCTATGTTTCCTTCTTCGTCCTTAGGCAGAAGCTCTGGACTTACAGGAGTGTCTAATATATCCATTAGAATATCAGAAACTTCCTCGGAAACTTCCTTTTGTGCCACATACTTAACTAAATATCTTACCAGCGTTTTAGGAATAGAGCAGTTTACACCGTACATAGACATATGGTCTCCGTTATATGTAGCCCAGCCTAATGCTAACTCTGATAAATCTCCAGTACCAATTAAAAGGCCACCTTCTTTGTTGGATATGTCCATAAGAATTTGAGTTCTTTCTCTTGCTTGAACATTTTCATAGGTTACATCGTGTTTTTCTACAGGATGATTTATATCCTTAAAATGCTGCAGGCAAGCAGGAACTATATTTATCTCTCTAAGTTCTGCGCTTAAATTTTTACATAGATTAACTGCATTGTTGTAAGTTCTATCTGTAGTTCCAAAGCCAGGCATAGTTACTGTTATTATATTTTCTCTTGGTATATCCAGCATATCAAAGGTTTTTACAATAACTAAGAGTGCTAAGGTGGAGTCGAGGCCGCCAGATATTCCAACTATCGCTTTTTTTAATCCTGTATGAGTTATTCTTTTAGCTAAAGCAGCAGTTTGGATATTAAATATTTCTTTACATCTAATTTCTCTTTGAGTTTCATCAGAAGGTACAAAAGGATGCTTATCTAAATATCTGTCAAAAGTTTTATAATCTATACTATTAAACTTAAAGCTTATTTCTAAAGCCTCGTAAGGTATTAATTTAACACTATCTCTAAAGCTAACATTCTTCAATCTTTGGCTATTTAATCTAGTTACATCAACTATTGAACTTATAACTTCATTTTCTCTTTGGAATCTATCATTATTATTAAGTAAAACTCCGTTTTCTCCTATAAGTAAGTCACCACTAAAGACTAAATCTGTTGAGGATTCGAAGACTCCAGAGGAAGCATATATGTAAGAAGAGATACATCTAGCACTTTGAGATTTAACTAAATCTTTTCTGTAGTCAGCTTTACTTACTATTTCATTTGATGCAGATAGGTTTCCAATAATATTTGCCCCCATCAAACTTAAACAGCTGCTTGGAGGAATAGTAACCCATAAATCTTCACAAACTTCAAAACCGAACCTAAAAATTCCGCTAGTAAAAATTAAATTAGTTCCAAAAGGAATATTTTCTTGGAAAAATAAATTCACCTTTTTATTTACTATTCCTATTCCTTCAGTAAACCATCTTTTCTCATAGAACTCAGTATAATTTGGTATATAGCTTTTAGGAACTATTCCAAGGATTTTTCCGTCAAAAATTATGTATGCACAATTATAAAGACAATAATTATAAATAAGAGGTGCGCCTATAGCTATCAATATGTCTTTGTCTTTTGAAAAATTACATAGGTCATGGACAGCTTCTAAAGAGTTATCTAATAGAAGCTTCTGTTCAAAAAGGTCAGCGCAGGTATAAGAAGTTATGCAGAGTTCTGGAAAAACTACAAGTTTAGATCCCTGTTCTACACACGTATCTATACATTCTTTTATGTTTTTTAAATTAAAGTCTATGTCAGCTACATTTGTTACGGGGCATGCAGCAGACACTCTTATAAAACCGTTAGTTGACATTACATCATCCCCTTTTTTATTAATAATTACCAATATAATTATCAATTAGAAATTATAAATTGTCAAATTTATTGTTACAATATAATTTCATGTATATGCATATATTATAATTAAAGAGATGTGAAATTGTTTATAAGTTGAAGCTAATATATGGAACTGTGATTAGGTTATGAAATATCATTATAAATGGTATTTAAAATCATATTTTGAAGTGAAATCAAACTTTATTAATTTGTAAAGTTACAGTATAATTATATTATGATTTTATCATATACATTTAATACTAAATCTAAGTAACTATTTTAAAATTTGTAGTTAATATTTAGTGATTGGGGGTAATATTTATGACGGGGTCTCTTATTTTATGGATTATCATTGGATTGGTAGCCTTGGGAATTGACATTGCAACAAGTGCATTTTTATTTGTATGGTTTACTTTAGGAGCAATAGCAGCAGGGGTAGCACAAATATTCGGATATTCCTTTATAGTTCAGCTTATTATTTTTATTATTGTAAGTGGACTGCTAGTAATATTAGTATATCCTATTGTAAAGAAGTCAATAAAGAACTCTGTTAAACCTACGCTGACTAGGGAGAAAACTTATATAGGAAGAGTTGTAGTTGTAGATGAAGATATTATAGAAAAAAGGTTAATTAAAGTGGATGGTGTTTACTGGAGTGTAGTGGAAAAAGGAGAAGTATTAGAAAAGGGGGACAAAGCAGAAATAGTAGGTATTGAAGGTAATAAAATAATTATTAAGAAGATATAAAGGAGATGTAAGATATTATGGATAAAATTTTAGTTTTGTTTATTCTAGTCATTATAATTGCTGGTGTTTTATCATCAATAAAAGTTGTTAACACCGGTTATGTAACCTTAGTAGAAAGGTTTGGTCAATTTCATAGAGTATTAGAACCAGGCTGGCACTTTCTAATACCCTTTGCTGATTTTGCTAGAAAGAAGGTTTCTACTAAACAGCAGATATTAGACATTGAGCCACAAAGTGTTATAACCAGTGATAATGTTAAGATATCTATTGATAATGTTATATTTTATAGAGTAATGAATGTAAAGGATGCAGTTTATAACATAGATAGCTACCAATCAGGTATAGTTTACTCTACTATAACAAATATGAGAAATATAGTAGGAAATATGGCCTTAGATGAAGTTTTATCAGGTAGAGATAGAATAAATTCAGAGCTTTTAAAAGTAGTAGACGAAATTACAGATGCTTATGGAATTAAAATTTTATCTGTTGAAATCAAAAATATAATTCCTCCAGCAGAAATTCAACAAGCTATGGAAAAACAGATGAGAGCAGAAAGAGATAAAAGAGCTGTTATACTTCAAGCAGAAGGTCAAAAACAAAGTGAAATTGCTAGGGCAGAAGGAGAAAAACAGGCGAAAATTCTTCAGGCAGAAGCAGAGAAGGAAGCTAATATAAGGCGAGCAGAAGGGTTAAAACAGTCACAGTTACTGGAAGCAGAAGGTAAGGCTAAGGCGATTGAAGCTATTGCAGTGGCTCAATCATCCGCAATAATGAAAGTAAATACTGCTATTTTACAATCAGGCACTAATGAAACAATAATAGCATTAAAACAAGTAGAAGCACTTCAAGAAATGGCTAAGAATCCTGCTAATAAGCTTATACTTCCAAATGAAACATTATCTTCCTTTGGGAATATTGCAGCTGTAGCAGAAATGCTTAAAGGAACTAAATAGTTATATATAGACAAACACGGCCGAAAGTTGACTTATCCTGCGGGATACAATGCCAATTTTTAGTACGTTAAATATTTTTAAGTAGTCTAAAACTCAGGATTTGTGAAAGACTAAGAACCTTAGATAACTCGCTATGCTCAGACAATCTAAGGTTCTAAGTTTTACACAAACCCTTCGTTAAGACTACTAGAAAATATTTAAATCTACTTTCAAATTGGTATTGTATCCCTCCGAATAAGTCAACTTTCTGTTATGTTTATAGATACACAACTTTAAAAGTTGGCATATACAGTAGCTGAAACTGAGAAAATTCAATATCTCAGTTAAGTGGATAAGTCAAATTATGAAATTGGATATCTATATAAAATAAAAGATTTAGTTCTGTATATACCTATAGAAAGAAAACTAGATACAGGTAAACTGTAGATATAATCACTGTTAAAATAGTCATTGGAAACGCAAGTTTAAAATAATTCTTAAAAGTAATTTTATGACCTCTTTCTTTAGCCATACCGACTGCAATAACATTTGCACTAGCTCCAATTATTGTTCCATTTCCTCCAAGACATGCACCAAGAGAAAGTGCCCACCATAAAGGTGCTAAGTCCATTCCAGATAGTTGTCCCATATCTTTAATCATAGGTATCATTGTTGCAACAAAAGGTATGTTATCAATAAAGGCTGAAGCAATTGCTGAAACCCATAGTACTGCCATAGTTGTTAAAAGTAAATTTCCATGTGTTATGCTTAATACCCATTCAGCCAAAAGCTTTATAGCACCAGATTCTTGAAGACCGCCTACAAGTATAAATAGTCCGCAAAAGAATATAATAGTACTCCATTCAACTTCAAGTAATATTTTCTCTGGTTTTAATTTTGATATAGTTAGAAGAACAACGGCACCTACAATTGCTATAGTTGCAGATTCATAGTGCAACATTCCATGAAGTATGAAGCCGACAAAAGTAAACCCCAGTACTACTAAGCTTTTAACAAGAAGTTTTTTATCTTTTATAGCTGCTTTTTCATCCATTTGCAGAATTTTTTTCCTTGCTTCTTCTTTTGTTGTTAATTTACGTTTGTATATCAGAGAAAAAATAAATGTTGTCAACAATAGAAGAGGTATAATGACAGGAGTATCATATTTTATAAAGTCAGTAAAGGTTAAACCTACTGAACTTCCTATCATAATATTTGGAGGATCTCCAATCAAGGTTGCTGTTCCCCCTACATTAGATGCAAAGACTTCAGCCATTATAAAAGGAATAGGTGATATATGTAAGTCTTTTACTATATCAAAAGTTATTGGAAGTATTAACAGTATGGTTGTTACATTATCAAGTATTGATGAAAGCACCCCTGTTATTGTAGCTAATAACATGAGAAGTTTTATTGGCTCACCTTTTGCTATTTTTACAACTTTAATTGCAAGGTATTGAAATAGCCCTGTTCTTTTAACAATCATAACAATAATCATCATGCTGATTAAAAGACCGATAGTATTAAAATCAATATGACCAAAGGCATGCTCTTGGCTCAATACTCGTGTAAGTATCATAAGAGAAGCTCCGATAAAAGCAACTAAGGTTCTATCAAGCTTTTCAAGCATGATAAATGCATAAACTGCAAGAAATATAGAGCAGGCTAAAATAAGTTTAAGTGAAATGTCCATGATAAATCCCCCCAGTAAGATAATAGATTAGTAATTCAGTTTGATTTTAAAATTATGCAAGGAAAAAGGTGAAAAAGTCCCAAAATGGACTTATCACCTTAAAAATAAGATGCGTGTAAACCAAGATAACTTCCCCAACCGAACTCAAATATTGTTCTAATGATAGCATAATATTTGCAGATAATCAACTAGCCTTATTTCATAAATTCTAAAATTATTAATATAAATCCTAATTTAATACCTCTAACTATTATGGAATGAAATGATACAGTGAATTAAAGAAACGCTTTTAGAAAATATTAGATAAGAAATTAAGACTATAGAGAATTGTAAAAAACACCTATGTTTAACTAATTATAATTTTTGCAATTATCAAATAATGATATTTTAATATAATTGTTTAATAATTTGACAAAATAAACCTGGCAAAAACTTATTTATGAAAAAGTGTTAAAAAATATAGCTAAACACTGATAAATAATTAAAATATACTGAAAAAAAATAATATTTTGCAAATACACACTTTACATGTAAGACAGTAATAATGTATAATGTTAATACAATATTACACATATATGATCAAGCATAAAAATTATTATAATAGTTTCAAGTATTAGTTGGCCAACATAAAAATACAAAAATTAAAATAAAGGAGGTAAGATGATATTTGGTGTTTATTACAAAAAAAGTAATATTTTAACAAAGGGGGAAGATAACTTATTAAATAGTCATATAAGAAAAATATTTTAGTATAAAAAGGTGTGTGAGTAGTATGCAAAATATTAAATATGCTGTTATTGGAGCGGGAAATGGTGGACAAAGTATGGCAGCACATCTGGCTTTAAAGGGTTATAGGGTTAGATTATATGATATCGATAAACAGAAAATTAATAATCTTAAAGAATTAGGTAGTATTAAAATTACTGGAGTTGTAGAAGGAGAAGGAAAGCCTGAGCTTATAACGGATAATATAGGTGAAGCAGTTGATGGCTGTGATGTTATAATGGTGGTTGTAACCACAAATAATCACACTGATGTTGCAACAGCTTTGACACCTTATCTAAAAAGTAATCAGATAATAGTTTTAAATCCTGGACAAACAGGAGGGGCATTAGAGTTTTACAATATTATAAAGAAAAGTGGACTTACACCTCCAGTTATTGCAGAGACACAGGATTTAATTTATTCATCGAGAAGTTCTAAAGTTGGTGAGGTTAAAATAACAGGAATAAAAAAGAGTATGGCTATTGCTGCATTACCATCAAAATATATTGATAAGGTTATTACAGTTTTAAATCCTGCTTATCCTCAATTTAAACCGGCTCCAAACGTATTATATACCAGCCTAGGTAATATAGGATCGATTATTCATCCTATTCCAACCCTTTTAAATGCTGCTAGAATAGAGCAGGAAATAGTTTTTGATTATTATATTGAAGGAATTACTCCAGCTCTAGCTGCTGTGATTGAAAAGGCAGATGCAGAACGGTTGGCTATTGGTAATGCCTTGGGAATTAAACTTTCTTCAATTAAGGACTGGCTACTTGATACATATGGTGTAAAGGAAGATAACTTGTATGAGGCTTTTAAAAATAATAAGGCTTATATCGGCATAAAGGCTCCTAATAAATTGGATCACAGATTTGTATTTGAAGATGTTGCCTGCGGATTGGTCCCGCTTTCCTTATTAGGAACTTTATTAGGAATTGAAACGCCAACGATGAAAGCATTTATTGAGATAAGTAATACAGTTCTTCGATGTAATTATTGGGAAAAAGGTAGAACACTTGAAAAAATTGGTTTAGGTCAGAAAGGTATTAAGGAAATACTTGCAGCAATATAAATTTGAATATATTGCTAGCAAGTTATAGATGGGGAGGAAATAATGGTGAAAAATTTTAAAAAAACAGGTTTATTAATGCTTGTAATTATTTTAACGACTTCACTTTTTTTTGGATGCGGCAGTAAGAAGAAATCTAAGGACAATGTAACATGGAAATTAGGTTATATAAGACCTGAAGGAACTCGTACTGATACAAGTGCAAAGAATTTTGCAGCAGATGTTGAAAAACAAACTGAAGGTCGTGTAAAAAT
This sequence comes from Clostridium magnum DSM 2767, assembly GCF_001623875.1. Lineage (GTDB taxonomy): Bacteria > Bacillota > Clostridia > Clostridiales > Clostridiaceae > Clostridium_AM > Clostridium_AM magnum. The sequence goes on from NZ_LWAE01000007.1 coordinate 165,524, forward strand.
TGAGTTATATCCTAATTCAGAACTGGGTGACTATTCTCTTGTTCAGGAAAGAGTAGGTATGGGTGATGTGCAAATGCAGCTTGCGTCGGTAGGTCAGACTGTTGACAAAACTTTAGGGATTCAGACTGCTCCATATATAGTTTCTAATTGGAAAGAAGCGAGAAAGTTGTATAATTCAAAGACTGGAGTCATTGCAAATTATGTTGCTGAAAGACTTGATAAGCAAAACATTAAGCTTTTAGCAGTTTATCCACAATACTTTGGAAGTGTTGCATTATCTAAAGAACCTAAGAATCCAAAGGATCCTAGCTCATCAAAGAATTTAAAGATTCGTGTTCCATCTACAAAGGCATGGGAGGAACTTGGAAAGGGGCTTGGATTTATGACTACACCTCTTCCAGCATCTGAAATATTTACTTCATTACAGACTGGTATTGTTGATGGTGCCATTGGCGCAGGAAGTGAATCTTATTATACACAGTATAAAGAATTAGTTAAATATGTTATGCCTATTAAGTATCATTTTGAATGTCATTGGCTTTATATAAATAAAGATACGTGGAATGAACTATCTGAAGATGATCAAAAGTCCATACAAGCAATTGCGGAAAAAATTGAAAAGGATGCATTTGATCAAGCGGAAAAAGAAGAAAAGAAGTATGATGATCTATTTAAGAAAGAAGGAACTACTGTTTACGACTTCACAGATGATGAAATAAAAGCCTATGCTGACAAGATAAGAAAAGATGTTTGGCCAAAACTTGAAAGTGAGTATGGAAAAGATATATTTGACAAAGTTAAAAAAGAAGTAGGAAGTAACTAGAATTTAAGTTGTTAAACATAAAAAAATTTAAGAAAGGTGTGAATTATTATGAAAAGAGCAATAATTGTCGATTCTAATGACAATACTGCGGTGGTAGTTCAAAATACTTATCGTGAAGAGTTATTAAAAATTGGTGATAAAACTTTGATTGCAGCTGAAGATATACCTTTAGGACATAAGATTGCAATGGATAGGATAGCTAAGGGAGAATTTATAATAAAATATGGAGTGCCTATAGGAAAGGCATTAGTTGATATTGAACCTGGAAGGCATGTGCATACTCAAAATGTTGAAGATATAACTGAGGAACTGTGTAGACATTATGAGAAAAAATATCGTGAAATTGGAGAGTGAAGATGAAGATGGTATTAGGTTATAAAAGAGCAGATGGAAGAATAGGAATACGTAATTATATACTGGTTGTATCAATGGTTCAATGTTCGAATTCTGTTGCATTAAGAATTGCTCAAAGGGCAGAAGCAATTCCAATAACTCATGAACAAGGTTGCGTTGAATTCGCAGAGGATCATAACCGTACAGAGCTGGCATTGATTGCAGCAGGTAAAAATCCAAATGTATACGGTGTTTTATTAGTTGGACTTGGGTGTGAGCAAACAAATTCAGTTAATATTGAAAATAAGATTGCCGCTATAGGCAAGCCTGTAGAACGTATTATAATTCAAGAAGAAGGTGGTTCTCCTGAGACTGTAGAAAAGGGGATCAAAATTGTTAAGAAAATGCAGGAGGAAGCTAGCAAACAAAAAAGAGTAGAATATTCAATTAAAGATTTAGTTGTTGGTGTACAATGTGGAGGCTCGGATTGGACAACTGCACTAGCAGGAAATAGTGTTATTGGTGAAATGACTGATATAATAGTAAAAAATGGTGGTTCAGTACTAATGTCAGAAGTAGCAGGATTCCCTGGAAGTGAGCATATAATAGCGCAAAGAGCTGTTAGCAAAAAGATTGGATTTGACGTATTGAATATGATTGGAGAGCTAAGACAGGAATTTACTGATAAATATGGACAAACAATTGAGGAAGTAAATCCGACTCCAGGAAACAAGGATGGCGGGATAACTACTCTTGTTGAGAAGTCTATGGGTAATATTAAAAAGATGGGTACTTCCCCTGTTCAAGGTGTTATTAAGGTTGGACAATCTATTCCTTATCCAGGACTATGGATACTTGATTGTAGAGCACAGGGACCTGATTCATTTACAACAACGGGTTTTGCTATGGCTGGCGCTCATGTAACAGTGTTTAGCACTGGTAGAGGAACACCTCTCGGATCAGCTGTTATGCCACTTTTAAAGGTTACTGGTAATCCTTTGACTTATAAATCATTGAATAGCATTATGGATTTTAATGCAGGAACTGTTATTGAAGGTAAATCAATTAAGGAAACAGGTAATGATTTGTATGAATGCTTGCTGCAAGTTGCCAGTGGTAAACTTACTAAATCAGAGATTAATGGTGACTTTCCATTTACAATACCTAGAGAAAGAGCTAGAAAAGTAATATAATTATACTTCTAATTTAAGAATATTTTTTACTGGAATTCCCCAGAATATAATTTTTAATGACTTATAGATTAAATGAAGTATTCAGGGGCATTCTGGTAATAAAAATTAATATATTAATAAACTTAGAATCTTAACTTTTTTAAATTACCTTTAAAGGGGGATTAGGTATGGATTATAGCAGTAAATTTACTGGCTTTAAAAATAGTTTAAATAAGATACAATCATGTATTAATACGTTATTACTGATTTCTTTAATTTTGCTTGTAAGTATTCAAATTATACTAAGATATGTATTTAAAAGCCCACTTCTTGGTATTGAGGAGATGATGATTTTTCCAACAATATGGCTTTATTTGCTGGGAGGGGCAAGTGCATCTTTAGAGGAAAAGCATATTGAATGCGGTATGCTGGATTCAATGATAAAAAGTCCTATAAAGCTTCAGATGACTGCTGTTATAAAAAATTTGATATCTATAATTGTATGCATAATTTTATGTTGGTTAAGTTTTGATTTTTTTTCGTATTCCCTTAAAATGTGGAAATTAAGTGGTACATTGTCTATTCCTATGTTTTTTGGAGAAAGTTCATTTTTCATTTCTATATTGCTCATGGCAATTTATTCAATATTTGAACTAATTAAAAACGTGAATAAATACTGTAATATGAAGGAAAAAGAGGTGATAGAAACATGATGACAATATTTGTGCTTGATGTGTTGTTGCTTGTTATTCTTTTAATCCTCGGTACTCCATTGCCATTTGTTTTTGGTGGCGGAATTGTCTTTATGATGATATTTGCAGATGTTCCTATAAAAAGCTTGATGTTATGGAGCTTTAATCAAATGATTAGTCCTGTACTTCTTGCTAGTCCTTTTTTCATGCTTGCCGGTTCAATTATAGCTGAGAGTGGTATTGCTAAAAGATTAATGGATTTTGCAAATTTATTTATAAATCGCCTTAAAGGGGGAGTTGGTGTATTAAGTGTTATTACTTGTGGTATTTTAGGTGCTATTTCAGGAAGCTCCTTTACAGGTATTGCTGCTGTTGGCCCGGTTTTAATTCCTGAAATGGAGAAAAAAGGATATGAAAGGGGCTTTGCTACTTCTCTTGTTACTTGTTCATCTATATTGGGAGTTCTAATTCCACCTAGTATACCGTTAATTATTTATGGATGGGTTACAGGAACCTCGGTTTTAGGGTCATTTCTTTCCACCGTAGGACCAGGAATTTTGACTATAATTACTTTTTCAATTATAAATTTAATCTATGCACGAAAGCGTCTTTCATCTTCCAACGAGTACGCAGCTACGATAGAAGAAGAGATTGTTACTAATAATGAAGTGCAGGTTAACAAGTCTAAAAATCCTTTTGGTATTTTTATAAAAGCAATACCTGGATTATGTATGCCGGTTATAATACTTGGAGGTATTTATGGGGGGGTATTTACTCCAACAGAAGCAGCAGCTGTAGCATCAGTTTTAGCTCTTTTTATTGGTTTCTTTATATATAGGGAATTAAATATGAAAAAAACTTATAATATGATGAGAAGTTCTTCAATATCAATAGGTGCTATCATGACAATGATAACCTTTTGTTTGATATTAAGTCAGATATTTGTAATGCTGAAGATTCCAGAACAACTTGTGGACATATTTATGGGAATAACAAACAGTAAGCTTTTGGTTTTGGTTATAGTTAATATATTTTTATTATTCATAGGAATGATAGTAAATGACACAACAGCCATTATATTAACAGCACCACTTCTATTACCTTTAGTTGTAAAGTTTGGAATTTCACCTATTCAATTTGCAGCGATAATGACAGTAAACTTAGCTGCTGGGGGTATTACGCCGCCATATGCAAGTGTTTTATACTATGGCATGATGGTTGGAGATTGCAAATTCAGCAAAATCTTAAAGCCAACACTAGTTTTTCTTTTATTTGGTTATTTACCAGTTATTATATTAACAACTTATTTTGAACCTGTTTCAATGTTTTTACCAAGATTATTTGGTTTTTAAAAGTATATTTATATAGAATACTTATTAGGCTTGTTATATAGTGCAAGCCTAATTTTGTGTTTACAATACTGAACTTAGACAAGAATAAAATAACTGTTTTTGAAATTTTATACAGTTTATAAGATACTAATAATAGTTGAATATTAATGGATAAATGGTAAAGTTCTCATAAAAATTTTGAAACTTACTATTGAAATGAGAGGTTAGCATTAAATATTTTAAATAAAAATACAATTGTCAATATATTTATGGAGAAAAATCTTAGGCTATAAATATTATGAAATTTAAATTTGTTTAGATTCTTTAATGCAGTACATGAAAATTTGGTATAATTAATCTATAATAAATATAGTAATTAGATTAAATTCGTAAAATCATGTGAACTGTAGTTAACATACAATAATTCATTGTATGTTAAGGTTCTTATTAGATAAGCTAAGAACAGGATTGATTATTTATATCTTTCTAATAAATTAATATAAAATATTTACCGGTTCAGCTTAGTGTAAATATTTCGAAAGTGGAGGCTTAGTAAATGAAATTACCAAAAATATCAAGAACAACTCTTGTTGATAAGGTTGTAGAGATTATAATTGAAAAAATTAAAAGTGGGGAGTTCAAGCCTGGTGAAAAATTGCCTGGAGAAATAGAGTTAAGTACACAGTTAGGGATATCAAGACCAACTATTCGCGAGGCAATATCATATCTTGTTGGGTTGGGTATAATAAAAAGAGGTGATTTGGGTATCCAAGTTGCTGGTGAACCGACCTCAATGATGGAGGCACAGCTATCTTCTCTAATACTGGTTGGATTAGAAACTAAAAAACTATATGAAGCAAGAAGAATTTTAGAGGTAGAAATAGCTGATCTTGCAGCACAAAGAGCAACTAGCGAAGATATTGAAGAATTAGTAAGGCTGAATGAACGTGTAATGGAAAAACTTTATGATAAGGAGGAGTACTGGAATGTTGAGTGTGAGTTCCACTTAGGTGTTGCTCGAATAGCAGATAATGAGGTTTTATATTTGATATACAAGGTTATTTTAGACCTGTATAAGAAAATAGAAAGAGAAATTTTTGAACAGAAAAGAATTATCGAGATAACTCCTATAAATCATGAAAAATTAATTGAAGCTATTAAAAATGGTGACTCAAGTAAAGCGAGGAATGTAGTGGATGCTTCGATTATAAATGCAGAAGAAGAAATGCTATCTATTCGCTTTAATGAAAAACTTAATAATTAAACCGCTAATGTATTTTTGTTTAAAAATGTAAAACAAAATGTGTTAACAATCGGAGAACTGAGTATCATTTTTGTCCGATGATTGGCACGTTTTTTTAAGGGAAAATACACCAAAATATTGACCAGAATATATTATAATAGACTTTTGCTTATTTTCTTTATAATTCTTAATAATTACTGGGAGGGACTTGACTAAACATTTACTTCCCTCCTCCATGTTTTTAAACAACTGAAAATACATATAGCCAATAAGTGTAATAACTATATGAAAAGCTATAAAATTATATCTTGTACTTTTGTCATTTTTACTTAACTGTAACATATAAACTATCTAATTTAATTATCATTAGTCTATATGTATAATTGTAAAAAGTCATTAAAATTAATTTTTAACAAATCATTATATCAATTATTTTTAGATATTTTCATATTACTTATTGAAGGTTTGTTATTAAAAACTTGCATATATTCTCTTATTATTATATAATGTTATATATAATTGAATAGAAGCATATACGGTTGGGTAAATAGTTTTATTGTTTACTTTCAAGCAATTTTGGTTTCTGGGGTGGGAAGCTCGTTTAGAGTTTTTCACCTTTTTTGTCGTTCGATATTTTAAAATCAAGGAAAAAATTACAAAAATTGAGATTGTGATTTTTCATTTAAACTCAGTATTTACACTATAAATAATAAAAGTTTTAATGCATACAATAAATAAAAAGGAGAGTAAACATGAAAATTAAAACTTATAAGAAAATTTTTAATCCATTTTTATACTTTTTCAAAAGCGAAGCTTCTAGTGGTGTAATACTATTAATTTGTGCTATCGCTGCAATGGTAATTGCAAACTCTGATCTTGCTTCAAGCTATGACCATATACTGCATAGGTATATAACCATTGGGTATAGAGAATTGTCTTTATCGATGTCAGTTCTTCATTGGATTAATGATGGATTAATGGCTATATTTTTCTTTGTAGTTGGCATGGAAATTAAGAGAGAAGTGGCAATTGGGGAGCTTAAATCTATTAAAAAAACCATATTACCCGTTGCTGCCGCTGTAGGAGGTATGATTGTACCTGCAATTATTTATATGGTATTTAACTATAATGAAGCAACTATTACAGGGTGGGGAATTCCTATGGCGACGGACATTGCATTTGCATTAGGTGTACTTTCCCTAGTAGGTAAAAATGCACCTAAGGGAATCTTGATTTTTCTTACAGCTTTAGCTATAGTTGATGATTTAGGAGCTATTATTGTGATTGCGGTGTTTTATACTAGTCAAATTTCCAAGGTTGCTCTTATTGCTGCTTTAATTGTTCTTGGTCTTCTTATATTGGCTAATAAGCTCAAAGTTAAATCTACAGCTGTCTTTGTCATTGGTGGTATTATATTGTGGATTGCTGTTTTAAAATCCGGTATACATGCAACAATTGCTGGTGTGCTGCTTGGAATGGTAATACCTGCTGGGAAGAATATTAACGAATTTAAGAATTCAATGTTATACAAGCTTGAGCATACTTTAACACCATATTCTGCATTTGTAATTATGCCAATATTTGCTCTAGCAAATTCAGGTGTAGCTATTGATATTAAAAGTTTTTTAACAGTTATATCAGCACCAGTTAGTTTAGGAATTATATTTGGACTCTTTATTGGTAAGCAAGTGGGAGTATTTGGAGTTTCGTATCTATTAGTAAAGTTTAAAATTGCTAAGCTTCCTAGTCAAGTAACAAAAAAACACTTATATGGTGCTAGTGTGCTTGCCGGTATTGGATTTACGATGTCACTATTTGTTGCATCTTTATCCTTTGTGGATGAAACTATATTATCCACGGCTAAAATCAGCATAATATTAGCGTCACTTTTATCGGCAATATTAGGTATGGTAATCTTTAAATTTTCAAAACCTGAAAGTAGAAAAAGGTAGAAAAGTCCCAGCCTGGACTTTTCTACCCTAGAAATCAGATGTTTTCAAAGGGATGTAACTTGTACAACTGAATTTATGTATTATAACAATCATACTGAGTAAATGAAGTTATATATTTTATATTCTTATAAAAAGAAAATTAAATACAAATAAATTGTAGATATAGCTACTGTTAAAATAGTCATTGGAAAAGCAAGTTTGAAATAACTTTTAAAAGTTATTTTATGTCCTCTTTCTTTTGCCATACCAATTGCAATAACATTTGCGCTGGCTCCAATTATTGTTCCATTTCCTCCAAGACATGCACCAAGAGAAAGAGCCCACCATAAAGGAGTTAAGTTCATTCCGGAAAGTTCGCCCATATCTTTAATCATAGGTATCATTGTTGCAACAAATGGGATGTTATCTACAAATGCTGAAGCAATTGCTGAAACCCATAGTACTGCCATAGTTGTTAAAAGTGAATTTCCTTGTGTTACAGTTAATACCCATTCAGCTAAAAGTTTTATTGCACCAGCTTCTTGAAGCCCACCTACAAGTATAAAAAGACCAGTAAAGAAGAGAATAGTACTCCATTCAACTTCATGTAATATTTTTTCAGGGCTTAATTTTGATATAGTCAGAAGAATAACAGCACCTACAATTGCTATAGTTGCAGATTCATAGTGCAAAACTCCGTGAAGTATAAATCCAGTAAAGGTTGCAGTAAGTACTACTAAGCTTTTAATAAGAAGTTTCTTATCTTTTATAGCTGATTTTTCATCCATTTTTAATATTTTTTCTTTTGCTTCTTTTGTTGTAGTTAACTTGCGTTTATATAGTAGAGAAAAAATATAGGTTGTTAATAATAAAAGAGGTACGATAATAGGTGCATCATATTTTATAAAGTCAGTAAAAGTTAAACCTACCGAGCTTCCTATCATAATATTTGGAGGGTCTCCAATTAATGTTGCTGTTCCACCGACATTAGATGCAAAAACTTCAGCCATTATAAAAGGAATAGGGGATATATGTAAGTCTTTTACTATATCGAATGTTATTGGAATTATCAATAATATAGTTGTTACATTGTCAAGTACCGCTGAAAGTAAACCGGTTATTATAGCTAAAAATACTAGTAATTTTATTGGATCACCCTTTGCTATCTTTACAACCTTAATTGCTAGATACTCAAATAATCCAGTTCTTTTAACAACCATAACTATAATCATCATACCGATTAAAAGTCCTATAGTATTATAATCAATGTGGCCAAAGGCATGCTCTTGGCTTATTACTCTAGCAAGTATCATAAGAGCAGCACCAATAAAAGCAACTAAGGTTCTATCAAGTTTTTCAAATATAATAAAAACATAAGCTAGAAGAAATATAGAGCAGGCTACAATGAGTTTTAGTGTATTGTCCATGTAAAAGTCCTCCTAAATTAATAATAAATTAGTATTTGAGTTCGATCTTAAAATTATGCAAATAAAAAAAGGATGATGAAGTCCAAAAATGGACTTCCCACCCCAGAAGTCAGATGCTTGAAAACGAATATAATTCGCCCAACCGAACTGAAATATTGAATTAGTATAATGATAGCATAATATTTAATGAAGGGCAATCTCAATTTTATCCGATGACTACCCTTCTAATATGCCTCTATGATTAGAATTTTAGTTTATATTTATGCCTTGATGTTTTCTGTTACATCCTCTGTTACGTTAATAGCTTGTTCTTCACATATATCGTTTATATCACCATCAACCAGATATTTTTTGGTTTCCTTAGCAATAACTCCACTTAATAAAAGAAGTGTTACTAAGTTTGGTATTGCCATAAGTCCGTTAAACAGGTCTGCTAAATTCCAAACTAAGTCAAGTTCCCAAACTGAACCTACGAATACGAATATTACCCAAGCAATTCTATAAGGTATTTTTACTTTTGAACCAAATAAGTATTCAAAGGATCTTTCGCCATAGTAAGACCATCCAAGTATAGTTGAAAATACGAAAGTTAAAAGTCCAACCGTTAGAATGACAGGTCCTATATATGGAATTGCTTCAAAGGCTCTCTTAGTTAAAGCAGCACCTTTTAAACCTTCCTGCCATGCACCGGAGTTTACAAGCACTATACCAGTTAGGGCACATACAACAACTGTATCCCAGAAAGTTCCTGTAGCAGATACAAGAGCTTGTTTAACAGGATTTCTAGTTTGTGCTGCAGCAGCAACTATAGGAGCACTTCCAAGACCAGATTCATTAGAGAAAAGTCCTCTTGCTATACCAAATCTCATAGCATACATAACACCAGCACCTGCAAATCCACCTACTGCTGCTTGACCAGTGAAAGCATCTTTAAAAATAAGAGCAATTGCAGCACCAACAGTATCATGACCAATTATAAGTAGTATAATACATCCAATTATATAGAAACCAGCCATAAAAGGAACAAGTATATCACAAACCTTTGCAATCTTTTTTATTCCACCAAGAATAACTACTGCAGTAATAATTGCTAGCACAACACCAGTTATATAAGTGGAAACTCCGAAGGTTTCATTAACCATTACAGAAATTGAATTTGCTTGTACCATATTTCCTATACCAAAAGCAGCTATACCTGCGAATAAAGCAAATAAAACTCCAAGCCATTTTTGCTTTAGACCATATTCACATACATACATAGGTCCGCCAGCCATTTCACCATCAGGTTTTTTTACTCTGTATTTAACTGAAAGTAGAGCCTCAGAATATTTAGTAGCTATACCAAATACACCGGTAAGCCAAGTCCAAAGTACAGCACCAGGACCACCTATGGCAATTGCAGTAGCAACCCCAACAATATTACCTGTACCTATTGTTGCAGCAAGAGCTGTAGCTAAAGCACTAAACTGACTTACATCACCTGTTTGTACAAAACTATCTTTGGTTACAGATAGCTTTATTGCCTTAAAGGTGTGTTTTTGAATAAGACCTGTTTTGAAAGTTAAAAATAAATGAGTTCCAAAAAGTAAGATAATTAAAGGTAGCCCCCATAACCATCCGTCAAGAGTTGAAACAATTTGATTTAAAGATTCCAATTTTAAATCATCCCCCTTAATTGAAATTTAATAAAAATTAATCTGTATTCTTATATTAATACAAGTATATGTTCTTTGTAAATATAAAATTATCTATTTGTGCGGTATTTTTTTATATAATTATCAATTAAATAGGGGGTTGGTTAATAAATATGCAAAAAAATCAAGGCAAAGGATAAGTTTCTATGAGTTAATAAGTATTGTTTTTAAGTGAGTGAATTTTCTGAAATATGAATTTAAAATAGATATATTAACTATTTTTGAAAAATAGAAACGTATTTTATGCATTTTGCTAGAATCTAATAAAAATATTAAATTTTATGAAGGGAAAATTGGGTTAGAGATTATTTTATTGTATCAGATTCTTAGTATGATAAATCTAAAGAAGTAGTTGATTTACAATTACATATTATTTTGGAAGAAAATCAAAGTTACAAGTTTAAAAAATTCATTAATTCTTAAATAATTTTGTTAAAAATTATTAAAATTTAAATTTTATTTATGATGCTTAATTTGTAAATTTTTATGTATGAAATATGATATAATTACAGATAAATAGTAGAATTTTATGATGGACAATCTGTAATTAATACTAAATGTTGACACTAATATTTCAAAATAGCAGCATGTGATGATGTAGTTTCATTTATTCGAAAATTAAGGGGGTGGCAAAATGAGAAGAAAAGCAAAAAAGAGGACAAGCATTGGAAGCATAATACTAGGTATCATTTTATTATTTTCAATATCATCCATTGCAGGATTTAAAATTGCAGAAAAAACAGACACTAAAGTCAATATAATTGCTGCATCAACTGGTGAAAGCTCAGGAAATAATATTCAACTACAGCAGGTTTCTAATAATACAAATTCAGAAACTGATATTAATGAAAATAAACAGGATGAAGCAACTCAAAATAAATTAGAAGCAACTAATATTAAAGAAAATAAAGGACAAGTAGTAACGCCTGATGGCACAAAGGTTGCCTATTTAACTTTCGATGATGGGCCAACGCCATATATAACTTCTAATATATTAGATATACTAAAAGAAAATCACATTAAAGCTACGTTTTTTGTAATTGGGAAAATGGCTGAAAGAAATCCGGATCTATTAAAACGGGAAAAATCAGAAGGACATACAGTTGCTAATCATACTTATTCACACAATTATAAATATATTTATTCATCAACTGACAATTTTTTGCAAGAATTGAAAGTAGCAGATGAAGTAATAACATCTATAATAGGAGAGCACAACAAAACTCTTATTAGATTTCCAGGAGGTTCTTTTGGAAGACAAGCTTATAAGCAAGCCGTTGAAAGTTCTGGTTATCATTATGTAGATTGGAATTGTTTAAATGGTGATGCAGAAGTTGCAACTGCATCTGTAGACAGGCTTATTTCAAGATTTAAAGAAACTACTCAGGATCAGAAGGAACTGATAATTCTTATGCATGATGCACCTGGGAAGACTACTACTGTACAAGCGTTACCTGAAATAATAAAATATCTAAAAGCTAACGGATATTTATTTAAAACATTGAATTAAATAATAGAAAATAGTCACTTTGATGCTGCGTGTATTCAAAGTGACTATTTTTTTAGTGTACAAAAATGAATAATTCATTTTACAGAAAAGTCTATCAGTCAAAAGTAAATATATAAACTATTATTATAAGATAAATTGTCTTAGTATAGGATAGAATTTAGAAAAATGAATTTTATTGAGAGTTGGGTTGCAAAAATTAAACTTTATATATACTGCTTACCTGATAAAAAAATACAGTATATACTAATAAATAACATTAATTGCAGAAATAAAAAGTAAAAAAATGTAAATATAAATCAGTATAAAAGAAAGCAATTAAAAGAAAAATGAAGCAAATAAAATGTATGCAGTCTTAGTTTTGCGTAAAACAATATAATTGCCAAAAATAACAAAAAATATCCTAAAAATGGTTGATTTTAAAAATAAAGTATTTATAATTATCTATATAGCTAAAAATAAAAAGTAGCGATTTACAAATAAACTGTAGCAGAAGGAGATGTTAGAAGAATGCAAAATAGTTATCCTACAGTTGCATATTTTTCGATGGAATTTGGATTAAACTCAGATTTTAAAATTTATGCAGGAGGGCTTGGAATACTTGCAGGTGATTATTTAAAGGCTGCAAAAGATAATATGCTTCCAGTCATTGGGATAGGAATCAAGTGGAAGCAAGGTTATGTAGAACAGCATATAGATAAAGATGGCAAGATAGTGGACTCTTTTTATAATAATGAATATGGTTTTCTAAAAGATACTGGAGTTAAAGTAGACGTTAAAATAAGGGAAAGAGATGTTTGGTGTAAGGTATGGAAAGTGGATTGCTTTGAAAACTCAGAGCTCTATCTGCTGGATACAGATTTACCAGAGAATTCAGATAGGTGGATAACAGGGCAGCTGTATGGATGGTTTGAAGAAGAAAGGATAGCTCAGGAAATGGTTCTGGGAATTGGAGGAATAAGAGCTTTAAGGGCTTTAAAGAAAAATGTAGATATATTTCATTTTAATGAAGGACACGCAGTGTTTGCAGGTTTTGAGCTTATTAAAGAAAAGAAAGAAAGAGGATATAATCCTTACGATGCTTGGAATGAATCCAGAAAACAAATTGTATTTACTACACATACACCGGTTATAGAAGGTAATGAGTTTCATGGACTTAACATTTTAGAGTATATGGGAGCCTTTAATGGACTTGATCGATATTTGGTTAGGGAGATAGGTGGCGATCCTTTTAATATGACAGCTGCGGGGCTTAGACTATCAAAAAAGTCAAATGCTGTATCAGTGTTGCATGGCAGGATTGCCAATGATATGTGGAAATCTGTTGACAGAAGAAGTGAAATTATAAGTATAACAAATGGGGTACACCTAGGGACTTGGGGAGATAAAAAAATAATAGAAGCTAATGAAAGAGGGGAAAATCTATGGGACTACCATATGAACAATAAGGAAAAGCTTATAGATTTTATATACGAGGAAAAGGATGTTAAGTTAGACAAAGATAAGCTATTAATAGGATTTGCAAGAAGAGCAGCACCCTATAAAAGGGGAGATTTAATATTTACAGATGAAGAAAGAATAGCACCTCTACTTAAAAATGGAGATATACAAATCATAATATCCTCTAAGGCACATCCTTTGGATTTTACGGGAAAAGAAATAATTAAGCATATTTTAGGTATAGAAAAAAAGTATCCTAATTCAGTGGTATTTTTAGATAACTACAATATGAAAAAGGCAGATTTGCTTACAAAGGGGGTAGATGTATGGCTTAACAACCCTAGAGTAACTAAGGAAGCCTGTGGAACTTCCGGTATGAAGGCTGCTATTAATGGAGTATTAAATTTAAGTACCTTAGATGGTTGGTGGCCTGAAGCCTGCTGGGATGAAGTAACTGGCTGGCAAATAGGTGGGGGCTTTGTATCTGATGATATAAAGGAACAAGATAGAAATGATGCAGCTAGTCTTTATGATGTGCTTTTCAACAAAGTACTAAAGACTTACTATAATGATCGCAAAAAGTGGACTGAAATGATGGTGGCAAGCATAAATGCTATGGTGAACAGATATTCTGGGGATAGAATGATAAAGGAATATTATGAGAAACTTTATAGATAACCAGAATAAAATTATATATAGAGAATAGAATACTATGATTGAGGTAAAAGGTTGGTCTGTATTAACGGCCCTTAATATCCCCCGCCTCTATAAGGGGCGGGGACAATATATCTTTTTTTGTATTAATATTTAACTTAGGAAGGAGTTGGAGTATGAGAATCTTAATGCTTTCATGGGAGTATCCGCCAAAAAATGTAGGTGGATTATCAAACCATGTATACTATTTATCACAGGCCTTAAGTAAAATGGGACATGAAATACATGTTATAACATGTGAGGAGGGTACAGCACCACTACAAGAAAATGATAATGGGGTTTTTGTACATAGGGTCGCTCCTTATAAAATAGACACAAGCGATTTCACTAAATGGGTAATGCAGCTTAATTTTGCAATAGTTGAGGAAGCAATAAAAATTATTACTACAAGTGGTAAGTTTGACATAATACACGCTCACGACTGGCTGTCAGCATTTAGTGCAAAAACTTTAAAATGTTCTTTTAAAATCCCAACTGTATGTACAATCCATGCTACTGAGTATGGAAGAAATGGTGGAATAAGAACTGAGATGCAAAGATATATATCTTCTACAGAGTGGTTTTTAAGTTACGAAGCATGGAAGGTAGTAGCTTGCAGTAATTATATGAGACATCAAATAAGTGATGTGTTTGCAGTACCATGGGAAAAAATATGGGTAATTCCAAATGGTGTAGAACCAGAAAAATTTAATTTTGAATTTGAATGGTTAACATTTAGAAGAAGATATGCTAGAGATGAGGAAAAGATAATTTTTTATATAGGAAGACATGTATTTGAAAAGGGAATACATTTACTTATAGAATCAGCTCAAGGAATAATTGCTAGATATAATAATTCTAAATTTGTTATAGCTGGAACAGGACCGATGACTAATGAACTGAAACATAGAGTAAGGCAAATGGGTATAGAAGAAAAGTTTGTATTTACAGGTTATATGAGTGATGAGGATAGGGATAAGCTTTATAGAGTAGCTAATGTAGCAGTATTTCCATCTCTTTATGAGCCTTTTGGAATAGTTGTGCTTGAGGCTATGGCAGCAGGTTGTCCTGTTGTAGTTTCTGATACTGGTGGCCTTGGGGAGATAGTTCAGCATAAAATGAACGGATTAAAGACTATAAATGGGTCTTCTCAAAGCATAGTAGATAACATAAGCCAGCTGTTATATAATGATGAACTTGCAAATGGACTTAAAGAAAATGCTCTAAAAAGTGTATACGAGAAATATACTTGGAATAAAGTAGCGGAAACTACAATATGTATGTATAACTGGATTGTAGAAGAAGCTAAAGGTACAGAATGGGAAATAAGGACAAATAAAGAGAGTAAGCATGGAGATGTTCTTACATTAAAGAATGAACTTAAGAACGTAATAAAAGAAAAATCAAAGTCTACAAAGGAATCATTAGACAGTATAGCTTGTAAAACTATAGAAACAGTGGACAATATTTCGAATGTAAAAGATAAAATAGCAGATAGGACAAAGGAAGCGGTTAATAATGTTTCTGATGCTGTTACAAATGTTAAGGGGAAAATTAGTACAAAAACTAAAGAAGTAGCAGATGGTGCATTAGATATAAAACATAAGATAACCAATAAAACAAAAGAAGCTGCTGAGGGGATAAAAGAAGGTATATCAGAAATAAAAGAAAAACTATCGAAGGAAGACCAGAAAGACTTAGATAATAAATAAATTTCAAAAAGGGGATGAGAATTATGAAAGCTATTATAATGGCAGGGGGAGAAGGAACTAGATTAAGACCTTTAACATGTAATATACCAAAACCAATGATGCCAATCATGGACAAACCAGTTATGGAGTATGCAGTTGAGCTTTTAAAGAGAAATGGGATAACTGAGATTGGCGTTACCCTTCAATATTTACCAGATGAAATTACAGGTTATTTCGGTGATGGTAAAGACTTTGGGGTAAATATGAGGTATTTTATAGAAGAAACTCCTCTGGGGACTGCAGGTAGTGTTAAAAATGCCGAAGCTTTCCTTGATGATACCTTTATAGTTATAAGTGGGGATGCTTTAACTGATATAGATTTATCAAAAGCCATTGCTTATCATAAAAAGAAACAATCCATAGCAACTCTAGTTCTTAAGGAGGTTCCTGTACCACTTGAATTTGGGGTAGTTGTAACAGATAACAATGGTAAAGTTACAGGTTTCCTTGAAAAACCAAGTTGGAGTGAAGTTTTTAGTGATAAGGTAAATACAGGTATATATATACTTGAACCGGAAATATTTAATTACTTTGAAAAAGAGCAGAAGTTTGATTTTAGTAATGACCTATTTCCGATATTACTACATGATAAAAGACCTATGTTTGGGTACGTAGCTGAAGGATATTGGTGTGATATTGGTAATATTGAACAATATATTAGATGTCACTTTGATATACTTAAGTCTTTAGTAAAGGTGAATATAAAGGGTGAAAAGTATAAGGATGGTATATGGGTTGGTCAAAACTGTGAAATTAGTCCTAATGCCAAAATATCTACACCTGTTTATATAGGAGCTGGCAGCAAAGTATATGATGGAGCGCAGATTGGCCCATACACTATATTGGGAAAAAATAACATAATATCCAGTAATGCTACAATAAAGAGAAGTGTTATTTTTGACAATTGCTATGTAGGAGATAATGCTCAAGTAAGAGGAGCTGTACTTTGTAAAAAGGTCCAGTTAGAATCAAAAGTCTCTGTATTCGAAGAAGCAGCGATTGGTGATGATACTCTTATAAGAGAAAAAGCTCTTGTTAAACCGGGAATAAAAATATGGCCAAATAAAGTTATTGAAGCTAGTACAGTGGTTAAGGAGAATGTGATTTGGGGAGGAAAATTTTCGAAATCCTTATTTGGAAAGAAGGGTATTAGCGGAGAGGTTAATGTAGATATAACACCGGAGTTTGTATCAAGACTTGGTTCTGCTTATGGATCAATATTAAAACCGGATTCAAAGGTTGCTATAGCATGTAGTGATAATGGTGCGGCGCAAATGTTTAAGTATTCTATTGCTACAGGATTACTTTCTATGGGAGTTGAAGTATTAGACTTAAAGAGAATGCCTAGAGCCTTAACAAGACAGTCTAGTATGTTCTTTGGAGCTCAAGCTGGTATTCATGTTTCTATAGATAGTGATGATGCTGAAAAAGTTGATATAGTATTTATGGATCAAAATGGACTTGATATAGATAAAAGTGTAGAAAGAAAGATTGAAAATAGCTTTATAAGAGAGGATTTTAGAAGGGTTAAGACTGACACCTTTAAGCAAATAACTCATATATATAATGGTTTGGAATATTATACTAGACAACTTATAAATGAGCTTGGAGTTCATAAAATAAGAAGTCAAAAATATAAAGTTGTTATATGTATTAAAAACCCTATGTTGTTAAATATAGCTAGAGATCTATTCCAAGAGCTTAAAGTAAATGTTAAAATTTACGATGAATTTAATGATATTTTAGGATTAAAGAAAGAAGTAATAGAAACTAATGCCAATTTGGGAATTAGAATCGATGATGAGTGTGAGCAGGGAATTTTAATAGACGAAAAGGGAAATGTAATTAAAGATGATTTATTCGATGCAATAAATGCTCTTGTTATGTTGAAGTCTACAAATATTAAAACCTTAGTTGTTCCCGTTACTGCTTCGTCTACAATGGAACAGATAGCAGAAATGTGTGGATGCAAATTTATAAGAACAAAAACTTCACAAAAGGCTATAGTTGACACTTATCTTAAAAATGAAAATAATGTAACTAGAAGAGAACTAGTGATGTCATATTTAATGTCTTTAGATACTATAAGTGTATGTATGTTAACACTTAATCTTATGGCTGCATCTAACTTGCCGCTTTCAAGTATATTAACACAGATTCCTAGATATCATATTGCTAAAAAGGAAGTAAGGTGTCCATGGAATATGAAAGGCAAAGTAATGAGGAATCTTATAGAAGAAAATAACTCCAACTCTGTAGATTTAATTGAAGGAGTTAAGTTAAATTTTGATGGAGGATGGGCATTGGTTTTACCAGATGCGGAGGAGCCTCTTTGCAGAGTTTATGCTGAGTCAAAGGATTCAGAGGAACTGAAAAGACTTACTGACGATCTACTTAATAGAATTGAGATTATAACGGAAGAAAATAGTATCTAAGTAAAAATCACGTAAAATTCTCGTTTAAAAATAGCAGGAAATTTTTCTGCTATTTTTAAGTTTCATTTGAATTATTTTAAAACAAAGCCTTTATTTTAGATATTTTTAACTGTTTTCTAATACCAGATATTTTTCATATCCAATTGACCTTATAACTACTTTTTTTCCGCTACGATTTAATTCACCAACATAATCATCATAAAGTTTGCTTATAAAATAGAGCTTTTCTATATATGTAATTACACAGTCAAAGTTATATTTAAAAGCATTTCTATAATCTTTAATAGGATATTCTTTTAACTGCTGTTTATGGTCAAGTATTATATCTCTAATTGCTTATCTCACTACTTTAGAAAGCTTATTATCACTCTTTTGTTAGCTATATAAGGATAAATACTTGATGTTCTTAATATAGTTAATTCATTAGAATGATTATCAATTTCTACAACATCGTTGGCAATTACAAATATAGGCAAATAGTCTACATATGGAGCACTAATTCCTTTAGCTTGAAGCTGTTTATTAACTAATCTTTGCATAATTCCAAAACATCCAATAGATTTTCAGGTGTTGGATAGCTACGGATAAAGCAAGATATAAATGGGAACAAAAGGTCAATTGTAAGTATAACCTGTAGAAATCTATATATAGGATACCTGACTTTAGAAGTATATACTTTATATACACCATAGAAATATATCATAGGTAAGTATATAATACATTTAATTAAATTCAAAAACATAAGCATAATCCCCCCAGTTAGTTATTATTTATATTCGTCTCATTTGAACTTACCATTACAACACTGTCAGCCTTATCCCATCTAGTCTTACTTATTGCTGTAGCAATATTATAATAATCTGTGACTGTAATCTTTGTTACTCTAGAACTTGTGACCTGTATTGTATTCTCTGCCTTTGCTTGGTTTGTACTGACACTACAAACCGTTGCAGTTAAAACAATCACTAATGAAATAGTTGTTGCTAATATTTTTTTATTCATTACACCATCCTCCTTGTAAAATTAAGATAATACTATACTAAAATTCTATATGTACATATTTTAATAAAATAATGTATTTTATTCCATCTTTTTACACATATTACAATGTTATTTATATCTATAATTACTGGCTAAAATTCAACTTTTAATCTATAATCACAATGAAAATAACACATAGAAATTTACAGAGTCAATAAGTTTATTAGCAGTGTGATCTTATTTGTTTTTTCTTGGTTTGCATCTCAAAACAGAATCCCTTACAAAAAGTGTTTTGCTTTTTTTAACCTAGTGTGCGGAATTCTCCTATCCTCTATAGGTGGGAGATGGATAGCACTTGCTGACAGGCAACAAATAAGATAAACTATGTTCAGATATATATGCTGAAAGTTAGTGTTATCAGTGGAACTAGACAATAATAATCATCCAGTATTCTTACTAAACTATCATTTAGTATTGGTTATAAAGTATAGACGAAAAGTTATAGATGATAAAATATCATAACAACTGGTGGTGCTCCTATAGATGTAGTCAGAAAGTATATTGAGAACCAAGGAATGAAGTGAGGTGATATAGTGCTAAAGGCTTATAAATACAGAATTTACCCTAATCAAGAACAAAGAATATATTTAGCAAAAACTTTTGGATGCACTAGATTTATTTATAACAAAATGTTATCTGATAGAGTTAAAGCTTATGAAGAAAATAAAGGCTTAGAAGTTAAAACTATAAAATATTCAACGCCAGCACAATATAAAAAAGAATTTCCATGGTTAAAAGAAGTTGATAGTTTGGCTTTGGCAAATGCACAAATGAATTTAGATAAAGCCTATAAAAATTTTTTTAGGGATAAATCAGTTGGATTTCCTAAATTCAAAAGTAAAAAAACTAATTATAATAGTTACACAACTAATAATCAAAATGGAACTGTGTACATTGAAAATGGATATATAAAGTTACCTAAACTAAAGTCTATGATAAGTATAAAACAACATAGGGAGTTCGCAGGAATGATAAAATCTTGCACTATAACACAAGTACCAAGTGGAAAGTACTATATATGTATTTTAATTGATACTGAAAATATTCAATTACCTAAAATAGATAAGAAAATAGGTTTAGATATGGGATTAAAAGACTTTGCTGTATGCGCTAATGGTGAAGTATTCAGTAACCCTAAATGGTTTAGAAAATCTGAAAAAAGATTGGCAAAGCTTCAAAAGCATTTATCAAGAAAACAAAAAGGAAGTAATAATAGGCATAGGGCTAGATTGAAAGTTGTAAAGATGCATGAGAAAATAGCGAACCAAAGAAAAAATTTCCTACAAGTCATATCAACTAAAATTATTCGAGAAAACCAATCAATAGTTATAGAAGATTTGCGTGTAAAAAATATGCTCAAGAATGAAAAGTTATCAAAAGCAATAAGTGAAGTTTCTTGGAGTGAATTTAGAACAATGCTGGAGTATAAAGCTAATTGGTATGGTAGAGAGGTAATAATAGCACCTAGTAATTATGCAAGCAGTCAGCTATGTTCAGTTTGTGGATATAAAAATGAAGAAGTAAAAAATCTAGTACTTAGAGAATGGATATGCCCTCAATGTGGTACACATCATGATAGGGATATAAATGCTAGTAAAAACTTACTAAAGTTAGCCATATAATATGGTAATTATCTGAGGTTGGAACGACCTTATTAGCGTGTATAAACTTGCTCCGTTGGGAGCATTGACCACGAAGCCCCCACTTCAACGAAGTAAGTGGGGAGTAGTTCACAAGATGAGAAACTAAATAAAAAGGAGCAAATCATAATGGGTTTGAGATTTATATATGGAAGATCTGGCAGTGGCAAAAGTCACTATTGTTTAAATAGTATAAAAAATAGAATAGAAGATGAATGCACGTCTCCCTTAATACTTATAGTACCAGAGCAGTTTTCTTTTCAGGCGGAGAAGAATCTTATAAAGACTGTTGGAGAAAGTGGAATGCTTAGAGCTCAGGTGTTGAGTTTTAAAAGAATGGCTTATACTGTTCTTAATGAAGTAGGAGGGCTCACTCGTCAGAATATGAATGATGCAGGCAGAAGTATGCTCATCTATAAAATAATGGAGGAGAGTAAGGATAAGCTAAAGGTCTTTGGGAAAGCTGCTAAAAGACAGGGGTTTGTCACCACAGTATCCGATATTATAACTGAATTTAAAAGGTATAGTGTTACTGTAGAGGTACTAAAGGGAACTTTAGATAGAATTGAAAATCAGTATTTAAAAAATAAAATTGAAGATATAACTTTAATTTTTGAACAGTTTGAAAAAAGGCTTCATGAAAAGTATATTGATTCGGAAGATGAGATGACTATTTTAATAGAAAAGCTTGATAAAAGCAAGATGTTTGATAATGCAGAGGTTTGGATAGATGAGTTTTCAAGCTTTACTCCTCAACAATATGCTGTTTTAGAAAAGATTTTACATAAATCCAAAAGAGTAAATGTAACCTTGTGTACAGATATTCTAAGTGGGGAAAGTAGCATAGATAATACAGATATATTTTGGCCTACAAAACTTACAGAAAAAAAACTTTTAGAAATTATAGGGAATCATAACATAAAGTACGAAAAGCCTATAGAGTTGAATTGTAACCCATGTTATAGATTTAAAAACAGTGAGGAGCTTCAACATTTAGAAAAATACTTATTTTATTATCCCTACAAAGCTTATAAAAAGGATAGCTCTGATATACATATTTTTAAAGCTTTAAATAAATATGTGGAGATAGAGGAAACTGCTAGAGATATAATTAGGATATGCAGAGACAAGGAATTTAGATTTAAAGATATTGCAGTAGTTAGTGGTGATTTAGAAGGATATGAAAATTTAGTTAAAGCAATTTTTACAGAATATAATATACCTTATTTTATAGATAAAAAAAGAGAAATAGATAACAATCCAATAATAATTTTAATAATTTCTGCAGTAGAAATATTAGCTAGGAATTGGTCCTATGAATCTGTTTTTAGATATTTAAAAACAGGATTATTAGATTTAGAGAATGAAGAAATAGATATTTTAGAAAACTATGTATTATCAAATGGAATTAGAGGAAACAGGTGGACTGCTGAAGAACCATGGGATTTTAGGTTAACTTATGGATTTGAAGATGATGAAATATCAGATTATGAAAAGGAGCTTTTAAAGAAGATAAATGATATTAGAGAAAGAGTAGTTAGACCTATTATAAACTTAGCGGCTAATATAAAGGGCAGAAAAAAGGGTATACAGATGTGTGAAGGACTGTATGGATTTTTATGTCAGCTAAATATCCCTAAGAAAGTACAGTTGTGGATAGAGGAATTTAAGGAAATAGGCGAACTTGATAAGGGAAACGAATATAGTCAAATATGGGATATTGTAGTAGAAGTGTTAGATCAGATAGCAGAAGTTATAGGAGAACAAACCTTAAGTATGGATGCATTTGCTAATATACTTTCTACTGGCTTTAAAGAATATGAGGTTGGGGTAATTCCGCCTTCCCTCGATCAGGTGCTTGTAGGAAGCATTACTAGAATAAAAAGTCATGACATATGTGCACTATACATAATTGGAGTAAATGATGGAGTTTTTCCAGCAGTTATTCCATCAGAAGGAGTACTTACGGATAATGATAGAGAAATTCTTAAGGAAAGAGGAATGGAAATTGCAAAGGATACTAAAAGCAGAGCCTTTGAGGAACAGTTTTTAGTATATACTACTTTGACACTAGTTAGTAAGTATTTAAGATTAAGCTACCCTATGGGAGATGAAGATGGTAAAACAAAACGACCATCCATTATAATATCAAGACTTAGAAAGATTTTCCCGGAGTTAAAAGAAGAGAGTAATCTAGTTGGAAATGATAGTGATGATGAAAAGTTGAAGACAGTAACAGGCCCTAATTCTACTTTTAATAAACTCATATCAAATATAAGAAAGAATTCTCAGGGAGAATATATAACTCCGTTGTGGCTTGATGTATATAGATGGTATAAAGAACATAATCAATGGAATGAAAAACTTCAAACAGTGATGAGTGGATTTAACTATACAAATGAAGTTGAAGTCGCAGATACTAAAAGAGTGAGAAAGCTTTACGGAAAGCATATGAATATAAGCGTTTCTAGATTAGAAAAATTTTCAGAATGTCCTTTTGCATATTTTGCACAGTATGGACTTAAAGCAAAAGAAAGAAAGGTATATAATTTGACATCTCCGGATTTAGGTAGTTTCATGCATAATATGCTGCAAAGTTTTTCAGTAAAACTTAGAGAGGAAAATTTAACTTGGAGAGATATAGATAAAACTTGGTGTGAAGATAATGTTTCAAGGATTATTGATGAGGGACTAAGAAAAATGCCAGGATCAGTGTTAAATAGTTCTAAAAGATATGGTTATGTTGCAAATAGTTTAAAACGTGTGCTGACAAGATCAGTTTGGCTTATTGCTGAACACATGAAAAGAGGTGGGTTTACACCACAAGGATATGAATTGTCCTTTGGTAACTCAGGTGATTTTCCACCGATTTCTATAAAGCTCCATTCAGGAGAAACAGTTAGTCTAATTGGTAGAGTTGATAGAGTTGATAGTATGAGTGAAGAAACTACTACCTACTTAAGAATAATAGATTATAAATCTGGAACTAAGGAATTCAAGCTATCAGATGTATATTATGGATTTCAGATGCAGCTTTTAATATATCTAGATGCTATACTTTCGGAACTTGAGGAGCGAATGAACAAGTCAGCTCTTCCAGGTGGAATTCTTTATTTCAAATTAGATGATCCTATAGTAAAAGGAAAAGGAGATATGTCTGATAGTGAAATAGAAGAACGAATAATGAAGAGTTTGAAAATGAATGGTCTTTTATTAGATGATCCAGATATTATAAGAGAAATGGACAATGAAATAGAAAAGAGTTCGGATATTATTCCAGCTTCTATAAAGAAAGATGGAACACTTTCAAAATCTCAATCATCTGTTGCCACCTTGGAACAATTTCAGTTATTAAGAAAATATGTTAGGGATACTATAGCTAACTTATGTGAAGAAATACTAGAAGGGAATATAAGTATAAGTCCTTGCAAAAATAAGATTAAGGATTCCTGTAAGTATTGTATTTATTCATCAATATGTCAATTTGATACTTCCATGAAGGGTAATAAATATAGAATTATGAAAGATAAAACAGAAGAAGAAATATGGAAGGAAATCGAACAAAAAGTTAAAAAATAAAAAAACTTAGCCTGTATTTTCTTTCGAAAATACAGGCTAAATCATTAGAATAGGGTTTAAGTACTATCTAGTACTTAAGGCTTGGAGGTGATAGGGAAAATTAAGAAAAGCTATTTGGGGGTAATATATATCAAAATATTGAACAATTCAAATTAATTTAACCTGACTAACTTGGCGTAAGTCTCCCAACTTTATATGAAACTCCTCCTCCTAACGTCAGAGGAGTACTCACAGAGTAAGCGACCATCACCAAATCATAGATTTTGATTCTCTGCTTAAGTGGGAGTTCAATGCCAAGTAAGCCATGCATTCGAAGCTCTAAAATTCAAATGGGGTAAAAGAATTCCCATTCCAATTAAGATCTTGCTTCAATGTATCTATATATTTAGTATATGAAAAACAGCATTTTGTGTGATTAAATTTTAAAAAATATTTTTATCCGATGACTACCCGCTCTAATACTTCCATCTTATTCAAAGTGTACGTTGCGAGTGGCTACGTCCCTGGATTCGTTCAACTAAGAATCAGGTGGAGTTTGAAATTCCATCTGATTCAAGTTTTCACTTCATTAACTTAAGTCTAGGAGAATGTCTAATTTTTTCTTTAATGCCTTATATACATCCTCACAATCCTCGTTTATATCATATACCAAATGTATGGTATCTTTAATTTTTGAATTTTTAGCAGAAACAATGATAGAGGTTGATAAATAGTAAGCTGAAGTAGCTAAATTAACTGAAGTTGAACTAAGATTCTGTAATGTATTTAATAATGGAATAATATCATTTTCATAATATGCAACTTGTCTAGGATCTAAATCTAACTTTGCTAATTGTAACTTAATATTGTTAATTTTCTCAAGTGTAGAGGAAGCTTTATCAATATTATCGGTAATAGAGCAAGAGGAAGTGTCGCTGCTGTCGGTAGTGTTAGTTTCGGTGCTAGTAGATTTAGAACTATTAGATGTTGAGTTTTTTCCTGACAGTTGACTTTGTATAGATTGCGAAGCTTCAATACCTGATAGAATAATGGTATTTATATTCTGTAGATTAGTACTAGTGTTATTTACTCTGTTTTTAGTATCAATGTCGAAAGCATTATTGGGGTTGGAGGAATTTTGATTTGAGGACTCTTGTGTAGGCTCTGTAGTATTTGATGGATTTGTAATGCTATTTATGTTTTGAATATTTGTGGTGGTATTATTAATAATATTGCTAGTAGTTATATTTGAGCTGTTATTATTAATTTCTTTTTTGTTAGAGTCTGTTTTATTCTTTTCTTGCATAGTTTTCACCCCAATTAGCTCTATATACTTAGTTTATACAGTTATAGAAAGTATGTTACTAATTAAGTTTCATTTATCCCATGACTATTTGTTGTAATATTCCTATCTGATTCAAGTTTCACTTTATAAGAATTATGGCATAAACTGAATCGGGAGTGTCGCTATTATGAAATTAGAGTAATAATGAAAAAAACTTAGAATAATGAGTATAATTTTCTATAAATAAGAGAATTATATGTGTGTAGTGACATTAATGATGATATGATAACACATGTCGCCAGAAAAGGCGGCAAGAAAAGTTGTTGAAACAAAAGTGTTGACAACAAGTTAATGTATGTGATATTATTACTAAGCTGTCAGGAACATATCAAAGTAAATTGATAAAAAAAGTTCTTGACAAAGTTAAATACACATGATAAGATATAAAAGTCGCTGAGTGAGCGACATGATCCTTGAAAATTAAACAGAGGTTAAAAGTCAAATGACTTTTATTAAATAAACTAAACCAGCAATTCTTTAACTACTATATATTAGTAGTGAGTAAAACAGTAATGAGCATTCAAACTTTTAAATTGAGAGTTTGATCCTGGCTCAGGACGAACGCTGGCGGCGTGCCTAACACATGCAAGTCGAGCGATGAAGCCCTTCGGGGTGGATTAGCGGCGGACGGGTGAGTAACACGTGGGTAACCTGCCTCAAAGAGGGGGATAGCCTCCCGAAAGGGAGATTAATACCGCATAACATTAGTTTTTCGCATGAAGAACTAATTAAAGGAGTAATCCGCTTTGAGATGGACCCGCGGCGCATTAGCTAGTTGGTGAGGTAAAGGCTCACCAAGGCGACGATGCGTAGCCGACCTGAGAGGGTGATCGGCCACATTGGAACTGAGACACGGTCCAGACTCCTACGGGAGGCAGCAGTGGGGAATATTGCACAATGGGCGAAAGCCTGATGTAGCAACGCCGCGTGAGTGATGAAGGCCTTCGGGTTGTAAAGCTCTGTCTTTTGGGACGATAATGACGGTACCAAAGGAGGAAGCCACGGCTAACTACGTGCCAGCAGCCGCGGTAATACGTAGGTGGCGAGCGTTGTCCGGATTTACTGGGCGTAAAGGATGCGTAGGCGGATATTTAAGTGAGATGTGAAATACCCGAGCTTAACTTGGGTGCTGCATTTCAAACTGGATATCTAGAGTGCGGGAGAGGAGAATGGAATTCCTAGTGTAGCGGTGAAATGCGTAGAGATTAGGAAGAACACCAGTGGCGAAGGCGATTCTCTGGACCGTAACTGACGCTGAGGCATGAAAGCGTGGGTAGCAAACAGGATTAGATACCCTGGTAGTCCACGCCGTAAACGATGAGTACTAGGTGTAGGAGGTATCGACCCCTTCTGTGCCGCAGTTAACACAATAAGTACTCCGCCTGGGAAGTACGATCGCAAGATTAAAACTCAAAGGAATTGACGGGGGCCCGCACAAGCAGCGGAGCATGTGGTTTAATTCGAAGCAACGCGAAGAACCTTACCTGGACTTGACATCCCCTGAATAGTGCAGAGATGCATGAAGCCCTTCGGGGCAGGGAGACAGGTGGTGCATGGTTGTCGTCAGCTCGTGTCGTGAGATGTTAGGTTAAGTCCTGCAACGAGCGCAACCCCTATCATTAGTTGCTACCATTAAGTTGAGCACTCTAGTGAGACTGCCCGGGTTAACCGGGAGGAAGGTGGGGATGACGTCAAATCATCATGCCCCTTATGTCCAGGGCTACACACGTGCTACAATGGTAGGTACAGAGAGATGCAAGACCGCGAGGTGGAGCAAAACTCAAAAACCTATCCCAGTTCGGATTGTAGGCTGCAACTCGCCTACATGAAGCCGGAGTTGCTAGTAATCGCGAATCAGAATGTCGCGGTGAATACGTTCCCGGGCCTTGTACACACCGCCCGTCACACCATGAGAGCTGGCAACACCCGAAGTCCGTGAGGTAACCTGTAAAGGGGCCAGCGGCCGAAGGTGGGGTTAGTGATTGGGGTGAAGTCGTAACAAGGTAGCCGTAGGAGAACCTGCGGCTGGATCACCTCCTTTCTAAGGATAATACAGACAGGTAATGCTGTCTGAAAGACTGGTTTAGCCTCTGTTTAATTTTGAAGGATTAAAACCTTCAAATTGTTCTTTGAAAATTGCACAGTGAATTAGTTAAACAACGCAATTGTTTAACATAAAAAAGTAAAGCTAAAGGTAAAACTACTTATATAATAATAAGTAATAAACTTTTGTAACTTTAATCAAACTCATAGAAATATGAGCAATAAATTGGTCAAGCTACAAAGGGCGCATGGTGAATGCCTTGGCACCAGAAGCCGAAGAAGGACGCGATAAGCTGCGATAAGCTTTGGGTAGGCGCAAATAGCCAGTGATCCAGAGATTTCCGAATGGGGCAACCCACATTACTAACGTAATGTACTATAAACTGAATTCATAGGTTTATAGAGGTATACCCGGGGAACTGAAACATCTAAGTACCCGGAGGAAGAGAAAGAAAAATCGATTTTCTGAGTAGCGGCGAGCGAAAGGGAAAGAGCCCAAACCAGGAACTTGTTCCTGGGGTTGCGGATAGACCATAAATACTGCAATTTTTTAACTGAAGAGAGCTGGAAGGCTCCGCCGTAGAAGGTAAAAGCCCTGTAAGTGAAAAAAAAAAGCAGTCAGGTCTAATCCAGAGTACCACGAGACACGTGAAACCTTGTGGGAAGCAGGGAGGACCACCTCCCAAGGCTAAATACTAACTGGTGACCGATAGTGAAGCAGTACCGTGAGGGAAAGGTGAAAAGAACCCCGGAAGGGGAGTGAAATAGAACCTGAAACCGTGTGTCCACAATCAGTCGAAGCACTTTTATGTGCGACGGCGTGCTTTTTGTAGAACGAGCCAGCGAGTTACGATGTGTAGCAAGGTTAAATACTTAAGGTATGGAGCCGAAGGGAAACCGAGTCTGAATAGGGCGAGAAGTTGCATGTCGTAGACCCGAAACCGGGTGACCTATCCATGGACAGGTTGAAGCGGAAGTAAAATTCCGTGGAGGACCGAACCACGTTGGTGTTGAAAAACCATGGGATGAGCTGTGGATAGCGGAGAAATTCCAATCGAACTCGGAGATAGCTGGTTCTCCTCGAAATAGCTTTAGGGCTAGCGTTTTGAATGAGTAATGGAGGTAGAGCACTGAATGGGCTAGGGGCTGACAACAGTTACTGAACCCTATCAAACTCCGAATGCCATATACTTGAATCAAAGCAGTCAGACTACGAATGATAAGATCCGTGGTCAAAAGGGAAACAGCCCAGACCATCAGCTAAGGTCCCAAAGTGTAAGTTAAGTGGAAAAGGATGTGGGATTTCTAAGACAACTAGGATGTTGGCTTAGAAGCAGCCACTCATTTAAAGAGTGCGTAATAGCTCACTAGTCGAGAGATCCTGCGCCGAAGATGTCCGGGGCTAAAACTTACCACCGAAGCTATGGATTGATACGTAAGTATCAGTGGTAGAGGAGCTTCCTGTATGGATTGAAGTCGTACCGAAAGGAGCGGTGGACTGTACAGGAGTGAGTATGCTGGCATAAGTAGCGAGAAATAAGTGAGAATCTTATTGGTCGAAAACCTAAGGTTTCCTGAGGAAGGCTCGTCCGCTCAGGGTTAGTCGGGACCTAAGCCGAGGCCGAAAGGCGTAGGTGATGGACAATCGGTTGATATTCCGATACCGCCAACTGACGTTATTACAAATGGGATGACGCAGGAGGATAAGATGTGCGCACTATTGGATGTGCGTCTAAGCATCTAGGCAGACTAGACAGGCAAATCCGTTTAGTCAATGTTGAGGTGTGATGGGGAGCCCTTATGGGCGAAGTATCTGATTCCACGCTGCCAAGAAAAGTCTCTATGGAGGATGTTGGCGCCCGTACCGCAAACCGACACAGGTAGGTGAGGAGAGAATCCTAAGACCAGCGGAAGAATTGTTGTCAAGGAACTCGGCAAATTGACCCCGTAACTTCGGGAGAAGGGGTGCCTACGCAAGTAGGTCGCAGAGAATAGGCCCAAGCAACTGTTTAGCAAAAACACAGGTCTCTGCTAAAGCGAAAGCTGAAGTATAGGGGCTGACGCCTGCCCGGTGCTGGAAGGTTAAGGGGAATACTTAGCGCAAGCGAAGGTATGAACTTAAGCCCCAGTAAACGGCGGCCGTAACTATAACGGTCCTAAGGTAGCGAAATTCCTTGTCGGGTAAGTTCCGACCCGCACGAATGGCGTAATGATTTGGGCACTGTCTCGACAACAAATCCGGCGAAATTGTATTGCGAGTGAAGATGCTCGCTACCCGCGATTGGACGGAAAGACCCCGTAGAGCTTTACTGTAGCTTAGCATTGAATTTCGGTATTGTCTGTACAGGATAGGTGGGAGACTGAGAAACAAGGGCGTCAGCCTTTGTGGAGTCAACCTTGGGATACCACCCTGACAGTACTGGGATTCTAACCGGCGGCCATGAAACTGGTCACGGGACATTGTTAGGTGGGCAGTTTGACTGGGGCGGTCGCCTCCAAAAAAGTAACGGAGGCGCCCAAAGGTTCCCTCAGAACGGTTGGAAATCGTTCGAAGAGTGCAAAGGCAGAAGGGAGCCTGACTGCGACACAAACAAGTGGAGCAGGGACGAAAGTCGGGCTTAGTGATCCGGTGGTTCCTCGTGGGAGGGCCATCGCTCAACGGATAAAAGCTACCTCGGGGATAACAGGCTGATCTCCCCCAAGAGTCCACATCGACGGGGAGGTTTGGCACCTCGATGTCGGCTCGTCGCATCCTGGGGCTGAAGTAGGTCCCAAGGGTTGGGCTGTTCGCCCATTAAAGCGGCACGCGAGCTGGGTTCAGAACGTCGTGAGACAGTTCGGTCCCTATCCGTCGCGGGCGTAGGAAATTTGAGAGGAGCTGTCCTTAGTACGAGAGGACCGGGATGGACTGACCTCTGGTGCACCAGTTGTTCCGCCAGGAGCACAGCTGGGTAGCTATGTCAGGACGGGATAAACGCTGAAAGCATCTAAGCGTGAAGCCCACCTCAAGATAAGATTTCCCATAGCATAAGCTAGTAAGACCCCTTGAAGAACACAAGGTTGATAGGTTAGAGGTGTAAGCATGGTAACATGTTCAGCTGACTAATACTAATAGGTCGAGGGCTTGACCAAAAAATAGTTAAGAGTGTAGAGTTGAGAATTAAGAGTTAATGATGATTTTCACTAGCGTGAAAATCTAAAATTTAAATTAATTAAGCTCCACATAAAAAAGCTATACTTATCACTGTGCAATTTTCAGAGAATAATATTCTCATAAGAGTTAATAATTTATTGTGTATAAAGTTATTAGTTAGTATAATTATCGTTTTTTCGACGATAGGAGAAAAAATAACCATAACTATTAATTCTTAACTCTCAACTAAATAAATCTGGTGATTATGACGTAAAGGTAACACCCGTTCCCATTCCGAACACGAAGGTTAAGCTTTACAGTGCTGATGGTACTGCACGGGAGACTGTGTGGAAGAGTAAGTCGTTGCCAGGTAAATGTTCCGTGGTAGCTCAATGGTGGAGCATTCGGCTGTTAACCGAAGGGTTGGAGGTTCGAATCCTCTCCACGGAGCCATTTTTTATTTTTTGATTATTTAAAGTAATTTACATAAAAAAGACTGCTTTTGTGAAAAGCAGTCTTTTGTTATTTATAATAGGTATTCATAGGAACAAGGTTATTTTTCAGGATCTCCAAGAAGACTTCTTTCAAAACTTTCTATCGCAGCCTTTACCTTTTGCCCTCCAACTGCGCCTCCTACAGTGCCACAAGTTTTAGCTGTCATATTACCCCAATAACCATCCTTAGGTACTGGAATTCCTAATTCATTTGCAAGTTCTGTCTTAGTTTTAGCTGTTTCCTTGGCTGCAGCATAATTCTGTTTTTTATATTTATTATCCATATGAAATTATTCTCCCTTCTAGGTGTAATTATTTTACAAGGCCTCTTTCAAAACTTTCAACCATCTTTTTCACCATATTTCCACCTACATCTCCGCACTTTTCGGCTGGGATATGTCCCCATTTACCAGTTGGGGAACCATGTGGGACTTTTACACCAATTTCATTTGAGACTTCTAATTTAAGTTTATCAAGATCACTTTGAGATTTTGGAACTAAAATATCTTTTTTAGTTCTCATAAAAAACCTCCTTTGAATACATAATTATTTTCTGTATTAATAAATCTAATATGTTATGAGTTTTTTTACAAAAGTTATTTAAGTATGAAATTTAGTAAATATTTCGGTATATAGTAAATTAAATTCATTATTTATATAGTAAAATCATTAATAAAATCATAAAATAAAATTATACTTATATAAAAATAATGGAGGTAGTATATGAAGTTACTATTGACTAATGACGATGGAATTAATGCTAAAGGGATATATGCTTTAGCAAAAGAGCTTGAAAAGGAACATGAGGTAGTTATTGTTGCACCAGATAATCAAAGAAGTGCTTGTGGACATTCAATAACTATTACAGACCCTCTTTTTGTCAAAGAATTAAAAATTGACGGAATAAAGTCTAAGGCTTATAGTGTTAGCGGAACACCAGCTGATTGTGTAAGAATTGGTATAGATAAACTAGTAGATGGAAAGATAGACATGGTATTATCAGGAATAAATAATGGATTCAATTTAGGTACGGATGTTATTTATTCAGGGACAGTTTCTGCAGCGATAGAATCATCTATTTATAAAATACCTTCTATCGCTGTATCTACTGAAATAAATGATGATATTGAAAAATATAGTGTACCGGCAAAATATGCATCAGAAATATTAAAAATTCTTAAAGATAGCTATACTAAAAATGATGTTGTGATAAATGTAAATGTCCCTCTAATTCCTAAAGAAAACATAAAAGGTATTAAAGTATGTAATATTGGCAGTAAAACATATGATTTTTATTTTATGGAAGACACTAGCGAAAATAATGATAAAAGATTTTATTTAAAAGGAGCATTAAAGGAATCGGAAGAAGAGGATACGGATGTTTACTATATAAAAAGAGGGTATGTTACGGTAACACCACTTCATTATGATTTAACTAATTTTAAAATACTCGATGAGGTTGATAAGGTAT
Source organism: Clostridium magnum DSM 2767 (assembly GCF_001623875.1). Taxonomy (GTDB): domain Bacteria; phylum Bacillota; class Clostridia; order Clostridiales; family Clostridiaceae; genus Clostridium_AM; species Clostridium_AM magnum. The sequence goes on from NZ_LWAE01000007.1 coordinate 198,721, forward strand.
TTAATAAGTAAAAAATAATTTGGTAAATTTGCATGATATAGGGAGAGCTCTATGCCATGCAAATTTTTATTTTATATAAAGAGGAATAACATTATAAGGATTAGAAAAAAATAATCTAGTAATTAGCTGAACCTAATAAAGATTATATAGAATGATTTAAAGTGATCGGTGTAGGTTTTACTACGCTAGAGATTTGTAGGAAGTGAAGAGTTTGAGTGAAAAGATTATTATTGTAGGAAATGGTATAACAGCGATAAGTGCAATAAAGGCAATTCGTGAGTTTGATAAAGAAAGTGAAATAAAATTATTTGGTGATGAAAAATTCTATCCGTATAACCGTATAAGACTATCGAAAGGTTTATTAACTTCATTAGATGAGGAAAAGATATTATTGCAAAAAAAAGAATGGTATGAACAAAATAATATAAAATTATATTTACATGCCAAGGTTATCTCAGTAAACCCAAGCAGCAAAGAAATAGAAACTTCAGATGGAAGTAAAGTAAGTTATACAAAGTTATTGTTAGCAAATGGAGCAAATAACTTAATTCCTGATATTAATGGAATTAATAAAGAAGGAGTATTTTCACTGAGAACATTAGAAGATGCAAGAAACATAGTTCAGCAATCTAATGATAGTGAGGTCATACTTAACATTGGCGCTGGAATCCTGAGTCTAGAGTTAGCATGGATATTAGCTCAAGCTGGGAAAAAGGTTATTATTACGGAACTTGCTCCGAGACTTATGCCTAGACAGTTAGATGAAAGAGCTTCTCAAATATTAGAGAAAGCAATTAAAAATAAAAACATAGATATCCTGATTAACAGCCAGATTAGTGAAATATCTGTTCGAGAGGATAAAGTAGAAGGAGTTATTGCTGATTCAGGAAGTTTTTTTCCCTGTGATATGGTTATATATTCAATTGGTATAAAACCTAATATTGATATAGTAAAGGGAACAAATATAAAGATTAACAAAGGTATTATAATAAATGAAAAAATGGAAACTGAAGTTACAGATATATATGCTGCAGGAGATGTGGCAGAATATAATAATAAGGCTTATGGTTTATGGAACATAGCTATTGGTCAAGGTACAGTTGCTGGACACAATATGGTGGGAAAAGACAGTACATATAAGCCTATAACACCTGTAACAACATTAAATGCTTTTGATATTTCATTATTTTCAATGGGAGATATTGAAAATAATGAATCAACAAATATATTACTTGAAGATACGGGAGAGAGTAATAGTTATAAGAAAATATTTATAAGAGATAATAGAATTACTGGAGCTATAGTAATTGGTGATACTAAGATTTCACCTATACTTAAAAGGGCTATTGAAGAGCGGATATCTTTGGGCACGATTAATTTGGATAATGTATATATAGATGAGTTAATTGAAACAATAAAAAATAATAAACATTAGACATTGCAGGTTACAAGTAATTTCAAATTTGCATACTAAGTAGAAATGGTTTTGAAGAGGAGGAAAAAGATGACTGAAATAAAATTTTGTCAAAATAATTTTAATCAAGGAACAGAGGTTTTAGTTGATAGAATAAAAAGTGAATTGACTAATGTTACAGTAGATGTAGAACCCTGTTTAGGATATTGCGGAGATTGTGCCGTTGGACCATATGCTCTAGTAAATGATGAGATTGTTAAGGCGGATACTCCAGAAGAGCTATTTCATATGATTAAAGATATCGTAAATGAATAAACTCTACATTTCCTATTGCACCTGACTTACGCCAAGTAAGCCATGCATTCGCAGCTCTAAAATTCAGATAGGGTAAAAGAAACCCCATCTGAATTAAGATCTTGCTTCAATTAAGTTATGTTAAAAGAATCTAGTAGATAACCTCACATATATTTTTATTAGTAAAAATATATGTGAGGTATAATTTTTGGTTATACCCCTCTAATTTTAGAAATTTACACGTATATTAATTATGTACTGGAAAATTATTATTTAATGTATTTTCCATTTCATATAAGAGGTGAAGTTTTATGTTAAATACAGGATATATCTTAGATGAAAAATATGAAGTAGTAAAAACTCTTGGACAAGGTGGTATGAGCACTGTTTACTTATGCAAAAATACAAGATTAGGTAATCTGTGGGCTATAAAAGAGGTTAAAAAAGAATTAAAGGGACAGATAGACTTTTTAGCAGAACCAAACATATTAAAAAACTTAAGTCATTCTGGTATTCCAAGAGTAGTGGACATCTTTTATAGAGAAGATAACTTATATATGGTTGAAGACTATATTGAAGGTGAAACTCTAGAGGAGTACATAAAGAAAATAGGTCTTATAGGTAGTAAAGAAATAAGCAAAATTACATTAAGTATATGTGATATAATAGAATACCTTCATAGTTGTAATCCTCCTATTATATATAGAGATTTAAAACCCTCTAATATTATGATAACTCCTAAAGGAAAAGTTGTGTTAATAGACTTTGGTATTTCAAGAGTATATAAGCAAGGTGGAGATAAGGATACAATATATATGGGATCAAAAGGATATGCTGCACCTGAACAATATGGGAGAGGACAAACTTGTACACAAACAGATATATATGGAATTGGGGCAGTAATGTATTTTATGACAATGGGTAAAGCTCCTACAGCTTTATTAGAACCATTAAAGGATAAAAGTTATGGTAATAAAGTAGATATCAAATTAAAGAAAATAATACAAAAAGCTGTGCAAATCGATATTGAAAGCAGGTATTCTTCAGTAAATGAGATGAAGGAAGAACTGCTTAGGTTTTCAGATAAAGAATATTATACAAAAACTTTGCTTATAAATCAAGAAAATAATATTACAAGCGACTCTAATTTAGATAAAGGAACAATAAATTTTTATAAAATAGACTCAAGTTCTGATAAAACTAAAATAGAAGATAATACAGTAAAAACAAATAACGACAAAGTGAATAATGAAAAGTCTAAAAAAGCTCAAAATAAATTTAAGATACCTCATATGAAGTTAAAAGTTAATGGAGATAAAAGCAAAAAAAGCTTTAAAAGAAAGCTTGCGTCTATTTTAGTTTGTATAGGAATTATTTTCGGATTAATTTATCTTGTCACTGATCATGGAAAAACTGAGCAAATTATAAATAACGATCAAATTACTAATAGCAAAAATGAAGATAAAGCTGTAGATGATATCAGTAAATCTGAAAATAAGATTGATACAAATAGTATAGATAATAAGGAGGATATTAAGCCGTCTATTCAGCCTACAGAAAACAAGTCTAATACCGAAAGTTCATCTGTTAGTGAAAGTACAAATGATAAAGAGATTTCTGATACATCAGATGATAAGTTAGAGAATAAAAAAGAAAGTAAAGCTAAGAACAATGGTAAAGCTAAGGGAAAGCATAAATATGACGAGGGTAACTAGACATATTAATAGGAGCACATATTTAAGATATTGTGCTCCTACTTTCAATTAACCATCATTCAAATATAAGATTTTTAAAGAATGCATCAAAATGCTTCAAATTAGTGATGTTCTTTATTTTGAAAAATTTGTTTTTGGCATTATGAATAAATGGGGCTCTTGTAAGTAATCTTGAACGATTCTAAGAGCTTCCCCAAATCTTTGGTAATGTACAACTTCTCTTTCTCTTAGGAACTTTAATGGTTCTATTACATCAGGGTCATCAGCAAAATTGAGAAGATATTCATAAGTAGCCCTTGCTTTTTGTTCTGCAGCTAAATCTTCAGTTAAGTCAACTATAGGATCTCCTTTTGATTGAATATATGCAGCAGTAAATGGTACACCTGAAGCACTTACCGGATAGATTCCCCTATCATGATCTACATAATAGGCATCTAATCCTGCTTTTTTTAATTCTTCTAGGCTTGCACCTTTTGTTAACTGATGAACAATTGAACCTACAATTTCTAGATGAGCCAATTCTTCTGTACCAATATCATTTAAGGTCCCTATAGCCTGAGGTGTAATCATAGAAAATCTTTGACTTAAATATCTTAGGGATGCAGCCAATTCTCCATCAGGACCACCGTATTGTGTAATAATTATTTTTGCCATCGCAGGGTTAGGGTTTTTGATTTTTACTGGATATTCTAATTTTTTTTCATATGCCCACATATACTATCTCTCCTCCTCACAAAGCTCAAAGTTAGCCTCACATTCCCATGGCCAAGGCTCATTTATCCATTGCCATGGATATTGGCTATAATCCCCATAAGATAAAGGCCCAAAGAACCTTTCATAGTTTTGTTTTAACATACGAGCTTTTGTTACAAGTGAGTTATAGGTTTTAAGAGCATTACGATCAGTTGGATGAGTGTTAAGATATAAATGGAGGTCTATTAGTGAAAAATCCACCGCAGTAATTTCTTTTAAAAGTTCTTTTTTATTCATTTTAGCATCCATAATAGTACCTCCCTCTAACATTTAGAAACTGGTTTATATTTTTTATCTTTTCCCTCATAAGGACTAAAAAGCTCAGGAAAAATAGTCCCATGTCTAAGACCTTCCATAGGAGAGAGAAGGGTACATAGTTGTTGATAAGGTACATAAGCTGCTGCTAATCGTACATTCCTTATTACCATTTCTTGAGGAATGCAGGTGTCTACTGGTGGACAATTAGTTATATATATTTTTTTGTCTTTGGCCATAGTTGTATTTATCCTCCTTGATATTTGTTGCTACACAATTATATACTATGGTCAATAATATAAATTTGTTACAATTAAAGTGGATTATGTAGCATAAATTATTTTTTGATTAATATACTTATAGATTAGGACATAATAAGGAAAAGATTAAATTCTAATTAATAAGATTTAGAAATTCTAGTAAGTAAATGGATAAGATCTTATGTTATATAGATATGTTTACTTTATAATTCCGTGATAGAGTAATTCAATGTAAATTAATGAGGTGAATATAGGGAATATGCCAAATAATATAGACATTATGTGTGAATGTGAAAAATGTACAGGAAAGTATTGTGCAAAAAAAGTATCTATATTTTCAACTTTACATGATGAACAAGTAAGAGAAATTGCTGATATGGTAGTACATAGAAATTATAAGAAAGGACAAATAGTATTCTTTGAAGGAGATATATCAGATAAGCTCTATATAATTAATAAAGGAAAAGTAAAAATATTTAAGTACACAAAGGAAGGAAAGGAGCAAATACTATATATACTAACAAATGGAGATTTTACTGGGGATTTAAGTCTTTTGAAGAAGAGCAAACTTGAATTTAATGCAGAGGCCTTAGAAGATACAGCAGTATGTACTTTAACTAAAGAGGATTTTGATAAAATACTAGAAAAAAATCCTCAGATAACTTTGAAAATATTAGAAGTAGTTCATGATAGATTAGTGAGCCTCGAAAATTTAATTCAAAGATTAAGTACAAAAGATGTGGAAACAAGGATTGCAGGAGTAATTCTAACCCTTATAGATAATTTCGGAAAAGAAACAAAGGAAGGAATTGTACTAGAATTACCTTTAAGCAGGGAGGAAATAGGAAATTATTCAGGACTTACAAGAGAAACGGTAAGTAGAACATTAACAAGTATGCAGGATAGCGGACTAATAGAGCTTGTAGGAAACAAGAAAATTATTATAAAAGATATAGAGTATTTAAGAAGTATAGATAAATAACCCCAAACTTGACTTAGTCCCGGTATTTCTAGAGATCTCTCTTCCGCACTGTTAACAATTTTAAGCTAGCTCTAAGGCTCGTACCAAAGAAAATCAATAAGATTAAATAAACTCGCTAAGGCTCAGACATATTTAATTTTATTGATTTTCTAAGGTACTTCGCCAAGATCTAGGTTAAAATTGTTAAATGTGCTATCAGAGAGAGCTCTAGAAATACCTGAAATAAATCTATATTTAATATTATTTATCTATAAATGCTAAAATGAACATAGTAGCATTAAAATTACTTGTTAATAACTAATTCTCCAACAGCCATTGCTGTATTGATGCATAGGTCACTTGTTGTTTCTTCGTCATAATAGCTTATTTTTAGTGGTAATTGTATGTCGTTAGCACCGGTATATTTTACTAAGTAAGAAGTATCTACTAGGGTCATGGAACTTTGTTTTATATAATCATTAATAATCTCCACAGCTTCGCCGCTCCATCCAAAAGAACCAAAGGCTGCCCCTAGTTTATTTGATAAATCTAATTTTATAAGTTCTTTTAAGACATCTTCTAAATTACCTATCATATCTCCATATTTTGTTGAACTTCCGATAAATATAATATCAGATTCTAAGGCAGTCTGTTTAATGACGTTTAAATCTGAATTTTTCACATTAAAAACATCAGATTTTATACCAAGGTTAGTAAGTCCTTGGGAAAGAGAATTAGCAACCTTACCTGTATTACCTGTCATGGAGCTAAATAGTATTAATGCTTTCTTATTTTTTGAATTAGGATTAATCCTGCTTAGTTTATCATAAATATTAATATATTTTTGAGCATCATCTCTTAATATAAATCCATGGGAAGGAGCTATAATTTCAATGTCAAGAGCTCTTATTTTATTTATCATGTCTCTTACATATGATCTATGTGGACCCATAATAAGTTTGTAGTAAGTTATAAAGTCTTCAGTAATATCTTCTTTTGCTAAGTCGTTAAACAGCTCATAGTTAGCAATGTGAGTACTAAATATGTCGCAAGGATAAAGAATCTTATCTTCAACACAATAAGTAATCATTGTCTCTTCTGTATGAAGATATGGCGTCTCAAAGAATTTTAATGTTTTACCACCAATGTCAAGGCTATCCCCATCTTTAATTATTAAGTAGTTTCTATTTTTAAGTTTAAACATTCCATTAAGAAATTCTCTTCCTTTTCCAGTAGTTACTATAGTTGCATTTTTTGCTTTGTTTAATAATGAAGGTAATGCCCCTGCATGGTCTGGCTCTACGTGATTAATTACTACATAATGAATCTTATTTAAATCAATAATGCTTTGTAGGTTTTTAACAAACTCCCCTCCATACATAATATCCACAGTATCTATTATAGTAGGTTTTTCTGTATCTAATAAATATGAATTGTAAGTTGTTCCTTTTTCTAATATTAATCTATGAAAAGGAACCTTTCTATCATCTACTTTACCAATCCAATAAGTTTTTTCTGCGATTTTATTGTTTATCATAATAACATCTCCTTATATATTCTTGTGTGTTTTTCAACCTTATGGACTCATTATATTAGCAAATAGAATCATAAGCAGTGATTATAATCATATAAAAATTTGATTATAATCACAGAGTTATATTTTATTATCATATATAATTAGCACATGAAGACAAAAAGAAGATACTTAAAGATATATTAATATTTGTAGCTTAATTAAGTATAGGTGATAATTTTAGTATCATAAGTTCATTATAAGTATATAAAGATAAAAAATTTTGGAGGGATAGAAATGAATAAATTTGTATTTAAAAGTTCAGATAGTATAGGAGTTATTGCAACAAATTTTCCAAAGTCTATGGAGATATTCAAGGATTATAATATTGATTTTTGCTGTGGTGGAAACAGACCATTAATAGAAGCTATAACAGAGCAGAAATTAAATGAAGCTGAGGTTATGAATAAACTTGAAGAAGCCTATAATAAACTGATTAATGTTGAAAATCAAGAAGTAGATTTTACTAAATTATCGTATAGTGATTTAATAGATCATATAGTAAATACACATCATGGTTATTTACAATCGGAGCTTCCGAAAATAGGAGAGTTAGTAAATAAGATACTAAGAGTTCATGGCCAAGGACATAGTGAATTAGCTAAGGTGCATAAGTTGTTTTCTAGTTTAAGAATGGAGTTGGAGCAACACCTAATTAAAGAGGAAGAAACTGAATTTCCTGCTATTAAAGAATATGAAAGAAGTAATTCTAAAGAACTTTTAGAAAATATACTTGGAACAATGGAAGAATTAGAGGCTGAACATGAAGGAGCAGGCGATATTCTTAAAGAACTTAGAAAGATTACTAATGGTTTTACAGCACCAGAAGATGGATGTAACACTTATAGATTGACTTATAATAAATTGAAAGAATTGGAAGAGGATACATTTACTCATATTCATTTAGAAAATAATATTCTATTTCCAAGACTTCAGCAAGAAAAATAATAGCTAAAATAGGAAGGGCAAAAGGTTATTGTAAGGGTAAGTTTTACTTTTACAATAACCTTTTTATGTGATGACTATTTTGGCTGAGTTAAAATAATGTTGTTCAAAAAATTGTTTTGTGTTAGAATTTCTGTGGGTAGTATCCTGTCGGAGCTGCACCGAGTTGTTTATTATTTTTATAAATATTCTGCTCATATCTATTAGAATGAGACAACTTCTACCTTGGAGATAATAATTCCAAAGGTGGTGATTTTATTGAAAATTGGTTTTATTGGTGCGGGAAAGGTTGGCTTTTCTCTTGGAAAGTATTTCTGTATCAATAATATAAATATAACAGGGTATTATAGTAAAAGCAGTTCTTCTGCTGAGGAAGCTGCTGAATTTACTAACTCAAAATTCTATGAAACTATTGATCCATTAATAATGGACAGTGATATCATTTTTATAACAACTCCAGATGATGTTGTTTTCGAAGTATGGCAGAATATTAAATATTTCAATTTGGAAGGCAAAATTATATGCCACACCAGTGGCTCCTTATCTTCTAAAATTTTTTCTGATATAGACAATTCAGGTGCTTTTGCATATTCAATTCATCCTATGTTTCCTTTTTCCGATAAGTTTAATACCTATAAACACTTAAAAAGTTGTTATTTTTCTATTGAAGGTAGTGAAAAATATTTATTAGAAATTAAAAATTTGATTAGAAGTCTTGGTAATCCGACACTTATTATTGATCAAGATAAAAAAGGTCTTTATCATTTGGCAAATGTTACTGTGTCAAACCTAGTTCTTTCGTTAGTATCCAAAGGCTGTGAGTATCTAGTTCAATGTGGTGTGGATAGAAAAATTGCTTTAAGTTCTCTAATGCCTTTAATAGAAAATAACATACTAAATTTAAAAGAAAAGGGATTTATAAATGCTTTAACTGGACCAGTAGAAAGAAATGATCCGAGTACTCTGAAAAAGCATTTAGATGCTATCCCGCTAGGGGATTTAAATCTCTATAAAAATTTATCCTTAAGTCTTTTAAATTTATCAAAACAAAAGCATCCGGAAAAAGATTATAAAAAGATTGAAAAATTTTTAGGAGGTAATAATCAATGAAAAATACAGTTGAAAGCTTTAAGCAGGCAAAGATTAAAGGTGAAAAATTAACTATGCTTACAGCTTATGATTATTCTACTGCTAAGCTAATGGATAAGGCAGGCGTTAACAGTATACTAGTTGGTGATTCTTTAGCTATGGTATGTCTTGGACATAAAAATACATTAAGTGTAACAATGGAAGAAATGATTCACCATACCCGTGCAGTTACTAGAGGGGTGGAAAATGCTTTAGTAGTTGCTGATATGCCTTTTATGTCTTACCATACTTCCGTATATGATGCAGTTAAAAATGCTGGTAGACTTGTAAAAGAAGCTCAGGCAGATGCAATAAAGCTTGAAGGTGGTGCTTCTGTTTGTGAACAGGTAAAAGCCATAGTAAATGCTCAAATTCCGGTTATGGGACATTTGGGACTAACACCTCAATCAGTCAATATGTTTGGCGGATTTAAGGTTCAAGGCAGAGCCTTAGAAACTGCTAAGCAAATAATAGAAGATGCTAAAAGGCTGGAGGAGGCTGGTGTTTTTTCTATAGTACTTGAGGGAATACCTGCTGCACTGGGAAAAATTATTACAGAGAACGTTTCAGTTCCAACTATAGGTATTGGTGCCGGTAAAAATTGTGATGGTCAGGTGCTTGTTTATCAAGATATGCTTGGAATGTTCTCTGATTTTACTCCTAAATTTGTAAAACGATTTGCTAATATAGGAGATATCATGACGGAAGGTATAAAAAATTATATAAAAGAAGTAAATGAAGGCACTTTCCCAGGAAAAGAACATAGTTTTAGTATAGATGAAGAAATTATAAACAAACTATAAACAAAGCATAATTAGAGAGGAGGTATAATTGTGAAAGTTGTTAATAGTATAAAAGAATTAAGAAGTCATATAAATACCTGGAAAAGGCGAGGTCACGAAATAGGTCTTGTACCTACAATGGGATATTTGCATGAAGGTCATAAAAGTTTAATAAATGCAGCGTCAGATGATAACAGTAAAGTTGTAGTTTCTATATTTGTAAATCCTATTCAATTTGGAGCAAATGAGGATTTAGATAGTTATCCAAGAGATATTGAAAGAGATTCTAAAATATGTGAAGCTGCTGGGGCAGATTTGATATTCAATCCTTCACCAGAGGAAATGTACGGTGAAAATTTCTCAACATATATAGATGTAGAAGGTCTTACAGAAGAGTTATGTGGTGCCAAACGTCCAGGTCATTTCAGAGGTGTGTGTACTGTTGTTTCCAAGCTTTTTAATATAGTAAATCCTACTAGAGCTTATTTTGGAGAAAAAGATGCTCAACAACTTGCAGTTATAAAGCGAATGGTAGCAGACTTAAATTTTGATATAGAGATAATAGGATGTCCCATTGTTAGAGAGGAAGATGGTCTTGCAAAAAGTTCAAGGAATACATATCTCTCAGAAGAAGAAAGAAAAGCATCTTTGGTTTTAAATAGAAGTCTTTTAAAAGCAAAAAGTGCCTTAAAGGAAGGCATAAAGGATTCGGATAAGTTAGTACAAATAATATCACAAGAACTAAATAAAGAACCTTTAGCTAAAATAGATTATATAGAAATAGTAGATAGTACCTCGTTAAAACCTGTAAAAAATATTGATAGGCCTGTACTTGTTGCCATAGCTATATATATAGGAAAAACAAGACTTATAGATAATTTTATATTTCAATAAATAATATAACTTTAAGATGGTAAAACAACCATCTTATTTTTTTGTGTAACTACATGAGAAATATTAAATAAAAACACTGTTTCAACAAATTATAAGAAATAACATAACATATGTAAAGAATTTACATATAATATAGTAGTACATAAAAATTAGTTTATGAAGTGAAACTTGAATCAGATGGGGTTTCGTCTACGACCCGGGGCTTTGCCCGTTAAATGCCATTTAGGCATTTATAACCCCCACCTAATTCTTAGTTGAACGAATCCAGGGACATAACCGCTCTTTACTCACACTTTGAAGAAGATGGGAGTATTAGAGCGGGTAGTCATCGGATAAATTGATTATTTAAAAGAGGTGATATAAGTGAATAGAATTAGAATTTTTACAGGACATTTTGGAAGTGGAAAGACTGAGTTATCAATTAATTGTGCCATAAGTCTTGCCAGTGAAGGGAAAAAAGTAGCTATCGTAGACTTGGATATAGTAAATCCCTATTTTTGTACAAGAGATATCAAGGCTGAACTTGAAGATAGGGGTATAAGAGTAGTAGCGTCAGACTCTAAACTGTCTAATGCAGAGCTAATGGTAGTGCCTGCTGAAGTACTAGCCGTGTTTAATGATAAAAGCTATGAAGTAGTTATGGACATAGGCGGGGATGCCCAAGGAGCTGTAGTTCTAGGTCAATATAATAGATATCTTAGTGAAGAACCCTACGATATGTACTTTGTTATAAATAACAACAGACCTCTTACGTCAAATAATGATGATATAGAAGATTATATAAAGGCTATACAGCTGACATCAAGACTTAAGGTAACTCATTTAATAGCTAATACTAATATGTCTTATGAGACTTCTGTAGAAGATATAATAAATGGAGATAGGTTAGCTAGTAAGTTATCTAAAAAGTTGAATATTGCTCATAAGTATACAGTATGTAGAAGAGATTTAATAGCTGAGGTTAAAGGAAAAGTGGAAGGTGAAATTTATCCTATAGATACATTTATGAAATTGCCTTGGACATAAGTTATGGGTATTGAACTGCTGTTTAATTATAGAAATCAAATTTATATAAATGAGTTACAAAGTCTACATAATTCTATTTAAGTTCTACTTTATTAAAAGAACTTATAAATCAGCAATACTTGAGGAGGGAATTTCTTATGCCAAAAGTAAGTTTTAGGGAAGACCGATGTAAAGGTTGTGGACTTTGTATAACTGTATGTCCTAAAAAAATAATAAATTTTGTAGATAAACTTAATGCAAAAGGATATCATTCAGCTAATGTTCCAGTTAATAAGATGGAAGAATGCGTAGGGTGTGCAGCTTGTGGAAGAATATGCCCAGATTGTGTAATAACAGTTGAAAAAGAGTAAGGGGGATGTATTATGGCAAAGAAGGTATTAATGAAGGGTAGTGAAGCCATAGGAGAGGCAGCCATTAGAGCAAATTGTAAAGCATTCTTTGGTTATCCAATTACCCCTCAAACTGAAGTTGCAGCTTATATGGCAAGGAAAATGCCTAAAATGGGAAGAATATTTATCCAAGCCGAAAGTGAAGTTGCTGCTATAAACATGGTTTATGGTGCAGCAGGAACTGGAGTAAGATGCATGACATCATCAAGTTCACCAGGAATAAGCTTAAAAGCAGAGGGGATTTCATATATTGCAGCTGCAGAGTTGCCTTGTGTTATTATAAATATAGTTAGAGGAGGCCCAGGTCTTGGAAGTATACAACCAGCTCAATCAGACTACTTCCAAGCTACAAAAGGTGGAGGACATGGGGATTTTAACATGCCAGTATTTGCTCCAGCATCGGTACAAGAAATGGTTGATTTAATACAAGATGCTTTTGATGTAGCTGATATTTATAGAACTCCTTGTATGGTAATGGGAGACGGAATGTTAGGACAGATGATGGAGCCAGTCCAGTTTAAAGAAAGAGAGCAAAAACAGCTTCCAGAGAAAACATGGGCAGCTACTGGACTAAAAGGAAGAAAAGAGCATAATGTTATAAACTCATTATATTTAGAACCAGATCAATTAGAAAAGCATAATATACACCTTCAAGAAAAATATGCTGATATCAAAGCAAAGGAAGCAAGATATGAATTATTCAATTGTGAAGCAGAGCGCGATTTAATACTAGTTGCATATGGAACTACAGCAAGAATATGTGAAAACGTTATCAAAACGGCAGGAAAAGAAGGAATAAAATTAGGATTAGTTAGACCAATAACCTTATGGCCATTCCCAGTAGAAGCCTTTGAAATTATTATTGATAGGGCAAAACATGGTTTACTTTCAGTAGAAATGAATTGCGGACAAATGGTTGAGGACGTTAGACTTGTCACAAAGGGAAGAAAGCCAGTCTATTTCTATGGTAGATCTGGTGGTATGGTTCCTGATCCTACAGATGTATTAAATAAAGTTAAGTTGATAGTAGGAGGTGCAAAATAATGGCTATAATATATGAAAAACCAAAGGCATTATTAGATGTACCTACACATTATTGCCCGGGATGTACTCATGGTGTAATTCATAAATTAGTTGCTGAAGCTATAGATGAATTTGGGATATTAGATAAAACTATAGGAGTAATACCGGTTGGATGTTCTGTTTTAGCATATAAATATTTTGCCTGTGATATGTTTGGATCTGCACATGGGAGAGCGCCAGCAGTTGCTACAGGTATAAAGAGAACAAATCCTGATAAAGTAGTATTCACCTATCAAGGAGATGGTGACCTTGCAGCAATAGGTACTGCTGAAATAGTTCACGCAGCAGCAAGAGGAGAAAATATCACTTCAGTATTTGTGAATAACTGTATTTATGGTATGACTGGTGGACAAATGGCTCCAACCACATTACCAGGCCAAGTAACTGAAACTTCACCATATGGAAGGGATGTAAAGCAAGCCGGGTATCCAATAAGAATTTCTGAAATGATTTCAACTCTAGATGGTTCATGTTATGTAGAGAGAGTTTCCGTAGATACAGTTCCTAATATATTAAAAGCTAAGAAAGCCATAAAGAAGGCTTTCCAAAATCAGTTAGAAGGAAAGGGCTTCTCTATGATAGAAGTTTTATCAATTTGTCCAACTAACTGGGGGTTAAATCCTTCAGAAGCAATGCAATGGTTGAGAGATAATATGATACCTTACTACCCTCTTGGAGTTAAGAAGGATACAACTGAGGAGGTGAAATAAAATGGTATCTGAGCAAATAATTTTTGCAGGCTTTGGAGGGCAAGGTATATTATCTATTGGTAAGTTTCTTGCTTATGCAGGAATGGATGCTAATTTAAACGTTTCGTGGTTACCTTCATACGGTCCGGAAATGAGGGGAGGTACAGCAAACTGTTCAGTTATATTAACTGATGAAAGCATAGGCTCGCCAATAGTTACAAAAGCTGATAGTTTAGTTGTAATGAACAGACCTTCTTTAGATAAATTTGAAGATTCAGTTGCTTCAAATGGCGTTATAATAATAGACTCAGATTTAGTAGATAGAATGCCTAGAAGAACAGATGTAGATGTTATAGCAATTCCTGCTCAAACCATTGCAGAAAGATTAGGAAGTAAAAAAATTGCTAACATGGTTCTTTTAGGAGCACTTGTTAAGAAGACAGGAATAGTTTCAGTAAAAGCATTAATTAACTCATTAAAGATTCACGGAAAAGAGGAATTTTTTGAAATAAATAAGAAAGCTGTTGAAAAAGGCGTAGAGTGTATAAAGTAGAATATTCAAGTTTCATTCGCAGCTCTAAAATTCAGATGGGGTAAAAGAATCCCCATTTGAATTAAGATTTTGCTTCAAGCACATATTTTTTACTTAAAATATGCTTATCGTAAATAAAAAGGTCAAATATTAAAATATAGGCGTTGATAAATAGGGCTAACTAATTTGCATATTAATGAAGAAACTAGAGAACGGTTAGTCTTTATTCAAGTTCAAGGTTTACGAAGCGGAGGTGGTATTAATGATTAAGAATTTTGAAGAGGTATTACAAAAGGTTAAACATCAAAAGATAAAAAAATTAGCAGTAGCTGTTGCACAGGATAGGCATGTTCTTGAAGCAATAAAAGATGCAGATGAACAAGGAATAGCACAGGCCATATTGGTAGGGGATAGGGTTAAAATTGCTGCTATTGCAGAGCAGTTATATATGGACTTAACTAGATTTGAACTTGTAGATGAAGCTGATAACAATAAGGCTGCTTTAAAAGCTGTTGAATTAGCAGTCTTAGGTAAAGCTGATATGGTAATGAAAGGGCTTATTGATACTGCAAGCTTCCTAAGGGCAGTATTAAATAAGGAAAATGGGTTAAGAACTGGGAAGCTAATGTCTCATGTGGCTGTATTTGAAATAAATAATTTTGATAGATTAATATTTCTAACTGATGGAGCATTTAATATGTATCCTGAGCTTAAGGATAAAATAGATATTGTTAATAATGCAGTAGTGGTTGCAAAAGCTGTTGGAGTAGAAAATCCTAAAGTTGCACCTGTATGTGCTGTAGAAGTTGTGAATCCAAGTATGCCAGCTACAGTTGATGCCGCCATCCTTTCAAAGATGAATGATAGGGGACAGATAAAAGGATGTATAATTGATGGTCCTTTGGCATTAGACAATGCCATATCAGAAGAGGCTGCTGCTCATAAAGGGGTAAAGGGCCCTGTGGCTGGTAAAGCAGATATATTATTGGTACCAAATATTGAGGCTGGAAACATAATGTATAAGACATTGACCTATACTTCAAATTGTAAAAATGGCGGACTTCTTATTGGAACATCTGCACCGGTTGTTCTAACTTCAAGAAGTGACAGTCATGAATCAAAAATGTATTCAATAGCTTTAGCAGCTTTAGTTGCTGATGAAATAAGGACATTCAAGTCCGAAACTTAACTTATACTCCATGATATATTTCCATGTTTCGACACGTTAAATATTTTAAATTAATCTAAAGCTCGAATTCTAGAAAAATCTAAGAAGCCTAGCTAAACTCGTACCTCAGACATAGCTAAGCTTCTAAGATTTTTTTAGAATCCTCGCTAAGATTAATAAAAAATATTTAAATGTATCTCAACATTGGAAATATATCATTACGTATAAATTAAGTTTCTAGTTTAGATATCTATATATAAGTAAAAGTGGATAGAGCTATAGATGCTATAGAATCAGTACATAACATTTCTAGTATTGAGGAGGTAATACTATGCCTTATAAATTGCTAGTAATTAATCCTGGTTCTACATCAACTAAGATAGGTGTATATGAAGATGAGAAAGAACTTTTAGAGGAAACCTTAAGGCATTCCTATGAAGAGATAGAGAAATATGCTACCATATATGATGAATATGAATTTAGAAAGAGTACCATACTACAAGTTTTAAAAAATAAGAACTTTGATATAAATTCGCTAGATGCAGTAGTTGGGAGAGGTGGATTGTTAAAACCAATAATAAGTGGTACCTATGTTGTAAATAAAGTAATGCTTAATGATTTGAGAGCAGGAATACAGGGACAGCATGCAGCAAACCTTGGTGGAATAATAGCATATGAAATAGGAGAATCTTTAAACCTACCTGCATTTATAGTAGATCCAGTTGTTGTAGACGAAATAGAGGAGGTTGCAAGGGTATCAGGTGTACCAGAGATACAAAGAAGAAGTATATTCCACGCACTTAATCAAAAGGCTGTTGCAAAGAGGTATGCTAAGGAATTAGGAAAAGCCTATCAGGATTTAAATCTTATTGTTGCACATATGGGCGGTGGAGTATCAGTAGGAGCCCATAAGGCCGGAAGAGTTATAGATGTAAATAATGCGTTAGACGGAGAAGGTCCATTCTCAACAGAAAGATCTGGAGGGGTTCCCGTTGGTGATCTTGTAAAGCTGTGCTTCAGCGGGAAATATACTATACTTGATGTTAAAAAGAAAATCACAGGTAAAGGAGGAGTTTTTGCTTATTTAAAAACTAATGATTTTAGAGTAGTAGAAAAAAAGGCATTCGAAGGGGACTCAAATGCAAAATTAGTGCTTGATGCTTTTGTATATCAAATTGCTAAAGAAATAGGTCAGTGTGGAGCAGTTCTTTGCGGTAAAGTAGATGCTATAATACTTACAGGGGGAGTTGCATATAGTAGTCAGGTAACAGGGGCGCTTAAGGAAATGGTATCATTTCTTGGGCCGGTAGTAGTCTATCCTGGAGAGGATGAGTTGTTAGCACTAGCTGAAGGTGGATTGAGAGTATTAATGGGAGAAGAAGAAGCTAGGGAGTATAAGTAAGTTATATTTAAGACGGTAAAAAATAACCGTCTTTTTTATATTTTTTAAATTTCGTGTAACAAAAACAGAAACCACACTAGATGAAATAATCCAGTGTGATTTTTTAACTGCAAAGTAGCTATAAGTTTATGTATTATTAATTTGTATAAATTCATTACTTTCAATACTATTTTGTAGAATTAACTTGAAATTACTGTTATAATATCTATATAAGTTGGAATATTTGACCTTATTTTTAAGGAATGTATTCCATAGTTAAAGGGGGAAATTTTAATTATGGCAATCGCAGAAAAAAAATTCGAAAAATGCTCCTATAAGTTGGAGACAAAACCTAGTAAAAAAATAGTCTATGAAACAATAGAAGGCTTCTGGTCTGATAAAGAGTATTCTGACTATGTAAATTCGTACAAAACTATTATGAAGCAAGATATAGCTAGAATGGGTAACTGGATTAAAGTCATTGACATGACAAATTATAAAACTTCTACAGTGGTAGACTTAATTACTGAACATCTTAAATGGTGTAAAGAGGTTGGATTGCAATACTTAGTATTTATTGCAGATCAAACTATAGTTAAAATGCAAATGAAGAGAAGTACCAAAGAAAAGAATGGTGAAATAGTTGCATCTGAATACTTTTCAACACAATCTGAAGCCGAAGAATTTATCAAATCTATAGGATACTAATATATTATATTCTACAGAGCTTTTTACAATTATACACTTTTTAAACACTAATTTGTATTGTAGTAGCTTTATTACATTGAAAAATATTTATGATGTATTTGATAAGAAAACATATACTTTTAGTATAAAAAGAATCCTCCACATGAGCGTAAGCAGGTGGAGGGTTCAAAATTATGTACTATGATATTGTTAATTTTCTATTTATATTGACGAGATTGACCGGATGACATAAGAAGAAACAGCAATAGAACTCTTGAGAATAAGTGTTATTAGATAATTTAGATTATTATAAAATTACAAACATTGATTGATGAGGAGCTTACGCCCCCATCAATCAATGTTTGCTTAATAATTCTAATCTCCCTAGTGGCATATCTGAAGTATCATCTATTATTAATTCAACTACAAGTGGTTTTTCAAATTTGTAATATCTTAAAAACTCTAAATCATGTAAACTCTTAACTTGTACACATTCTATTCCTAATCCCTCAGTTATCTGATGAATATTTATATATTTACTCTTAAAACACTCTGGATGTCTTCCATGAATTACATCATGGCCTATTCTTACATACTCAAGAGCCGAGTTATTTAAAACTATTGTTAAAATAGGTAAGTTATATCTAGTTATTGTAGGCAACTCTCCCATGTAATTCATTAGAAATGAGCCGTCACCAACCAGAGTAACCACTGGTCTTTGTTTATCTATAAAGCTAGCACCTATTGCACCTATTGAAGAACCCATACATGCTCTGAGAGTGTTACAATAAAAATCACCTTTTTGGGGTACTCTTAAGAATTTATAAGAATAATGCATACTTGTACCTATATCACTAATATATATCGTATTATCAGGTAGCAAGTCACCTAATTCTTCATAAACATCTCTTAAACATAATCCTTTTGTCTTTTTAGTTGGTTTATTTAAGTAAGGTTTTTCAAATGTTCTATCTTTTTGTTTAACATTTTCCGTTAGGTAATTTAATACAAATTTTAAATCTGAGATTATGCCAATGTCTGTATTATACCCTTTATTAAAGGCTATAGGATCATTGTCTATTTGTATTAATGTTCTATTCTCTGTTAGACGTTTATCAAAATTTAAAGTGGCCATAGCAGTTAATTGAGTACCTAATGCTATTATTGTATCTATATTCTTATCATTTAGGACTATTTCATTAGCTATATCTGTGCCAACAAATCCAAAGTTTCCTAAACATAAACGATGTTCTTCATTAATTACTCCTTTGCCACCTGTTGTTGTAACTATTTTATAATCTAGTTTTTCAGCTAATGCTATTACTTCCTTTGCTAATCCTCTACAACCACCACCGACTATTATTAAGCCATTTTTACTTTCATCAATAGTTAATACTGTCCTATCAAATTGAGATTCATCATTTGTAATACTTAGTATTGTAGCAACATCTAAGTCTTGTCCTGAGAATTCTTTCTTTAGAATATCTAAAGGTAATCCTATATGAACTGGTCCTTTTGGTGGGGTCATAGCAATTTCTATAGCCTTCTTTAATTCTTTAAGAACATCACTTTCTCTTTTAATTACTTTGTTGTACTTTACAACGTTATCTAATATATTGTGTATTTCAAAGTTATGCATAGCTCCTAATCCTTCTTCAAAGGTATTAACATAGCCACTTAATACTAAAATAGGTGATTTAGACTCCTTAGCTTGAATTATACCATTCAAGGCATTAGGTACTCCTGCTGCTCCAGACATTAAACAAACTCCCAGTTTACCACTTAATTTAGCATAAGTTTCTGCCGCAAAACTAGCACAGCTTTCATTAGATACTCTTATAAACTCTATTTCTTTCATATCTAATAGAGTATCTAGCATAGGACTAAATGTTGAACATGGAATTCCATATATCTCTTTTACTCTATTTTTACCTAAATAGTTAGTTATAACTTCTGCAACTTTAGCGTTAACTTTATCTTCATTAATTTCCTTGTTGAATTCTTTTATTAATTCATGACACTTTTCTTGAACATCTTTAGAGAATTCGTGATTTTTGTAAATATCTGGAATGCAAATTAAACCATTTACAGTTATATTATCTTTATCATAAAGAGGCCATATTATTAAACTCTTTATCCCAAATAATTTGAATGCAGGTGATGCTGCCGGATCAGTCGGAACATCATAAATATAAACTGTTTCACCTTTGACTATCCTTTTTAAAACAATATCAGTATCTATAGTTAGCCAACTTCTGGCTTTAGCATGAGTAGCCTTCCATTGAGCATCTCCTAGCATATCACTTCCCATCATGTAGATTGGATATAAATGATTGTCCTTAAATTGGTGATAATTTATATTTCCAACTCCACAAACCTCATATAATTTATCATATAATTTTTTTACTTTGTTAATACTTATCATAATTTAGCACCTGCTTTCTGAAAATTATTTAAATGTTTTTTAAATGAATAACGGGTAAATATATCCATAGCAACTTAATTTAAGTCATAAGTTTTATTAATTTCTATCATACTGTGTAATATATGATTCTTGTTTTTGGCAATGGGTCAAGCTTGGTTAAGAATAAAGTAAAAAAAACCAGAGCACAAAAAGCCTGGTATAATCCTTTAATAGTGAGCAACCTGGCAGTCATAGAAATATACGATCTCCTTAGACCCATAGCTTTGCGTCCTTATCTTTTAATAAGTTTGCCAAATTATTAATTTTATTAAATCTAACAATATTGCACCCAATTACTAGAACATGTATATTATACCAAAATATTAGGTCAAAGCAAAGGATTAGTTGTAAAACTTAAAATTAATATAAACTATTATGTAAAATATGATCGCACTAGTGTAATGTACTAATTAGGGAATACTGAAAGTTTCAGAAAAGACAAAATCAGCTTGAAGTAAGTTATATTTAAGACGGTGAAAAAATAACCGTCTTTTTTTATATTTTTTAAATTTCGTAACGATTGTTACAGATTTAACCAGGCTATTTTAGTAATATATAACCATAGCAAAGAGCTAACAACAGAAAATAATAAATGAATTATAAATATAAATTAAAGAAATGAAAGGTGGAATTATAAAATGAGTATGTTTTGTTATCAATGTCAAGAAGCCGCAGGTGGCAAAGGTTGTACAGTTAAAGGTGTATGTGGAAAAACAGAAGACTTAGCAAAAGCACAGGACTTATTAATATATATAACAAAAGGAATTTCCGTATACAGTACAAAAGCTAGAGCGTTAGGAGTAATTAATAAAGAAGTAGATAAGTTCATAATGGAAAGCTTATTTGCAACAATAACTAATGCAAACTTTGATAGAAATGTATTTATGGAAAGAGTTAAAAAAGGATTACAACTAAGAGAAGAAGTTAAGAATCAATATGTAAATGCTGGTGGAAAACTTACTGAATCAAAAGAAAACACTTCATGGCTTAAGAAGATATTAGGCTTTGGAGGCATGAAGAAAGAAGAAGAATTAAAATTACCAGAAGCAGCTACTTGGTTTGCAAATAACGCTAATGATTTTAATGCAAAGGCAGCAACAGTTGGTGTACTTGCTACTGAAAATGAAGATGTAAGATCTTTAAGAGAGCTTATAATTTATGGATTAAAGGGACTAGCTGCCTATTTGAAACACTCAAATCATCTAAATTATAATGATGAGAAGATTCATGGATTTATGCAAAAGGCATTAGCAGCAACTCTTGATGACAGCCTAACAGCAGATGATTTAGTAGCTTTAGCACTTGAAGCTGGTAAGTTTGGAGTAGATGGTATGGCACTATTAGATAAGGCTAATACTGAAACTTATGGACATCCAGAGATAACAAAAGTAAATATAGGAGTTAGAAATAACCCTGGTATATTAATAAGCGGACATGACTTAAAGGATATGGAGTGGTTACTTGCACAGACTGAAGGCACTGGAGTAGACGTATATACTCATAGTGAAATGCTTCCAGCAAACTACTATCCAGCATTCAAGAAGTACAAACACTTTGCAGGAAACTACGGAAATGCATGGTGGAAGCAAACTGAAGAATTTGAAAGCTTCAATGGGCCAATACTAATGACTACAAATTGTGTAGTACCTCCTAAAGCTTCTTATAAAGATAGAATGTATACTACAGGTGTTACTGGAGTTCCAGGGGTTAAGCATATACCAGATGGTAAGAATGGTAAAGCTAAAGATTTCTCAGCTATAATTGCCCATGCTAAAAAGTGCAAGGCACCAAAGGAAATTGAAAAGGGAGAAATAATCGGCGGATTTGCTCACAACCAAGTTCTAGCATTAGCTGATAAAGTTGTTGAAGCTGTAAAGAGCGGAGCTATAAAGAGATTCTTCGTTATGGCAGGTTGTGATGGAAGAATGAAGAGCAGAAATTACTACACAGAATTTGCTGAAAAACTTCCAAAGGATGCAGTTATTCTTACTGCTGGATGCGCTAAATATAAATATAATAAGCTAAACTTAGGTGACATTGGAGGAATTCCAAGAGTATTAGATGCTGGACAATGTAATGACTCATATTCACTAGTAGTAATAGCTTTAAAATTAAAAGAAGTATTCGGATTAGATGATGTAAATAAACTTCCTATATCATACAATATAGCTTGGTATGAGCAAAAAGCGGTTATAGTATTGCTTTCATTACTACATCTTGGAGTGAAAAATATTCACTTAGGGCCAACTCTACCAGCATTCTTATCCCCTAATGTAGCTAAGGTTTTAGTAGAGAATTTTGGAATTGGTGGAATAACAAACGTAGATGATGATATAAAGATGTTCATGGGTCAATAATTAATATAAAATTATGTGTTGTAAAGAGGCTTATATCTATTAATTTAGGTATAAGCTTCTTTATATTTAAATGAATAAGAGTAATTGTTTAGGGAAAAACTGTAATAGAACATATATTTATTAAAAAAATAAAGTCGGAGGTGTATTACTGTGCAATTTAATTTATCACAAAAAGAAAGAATGTTATTAGAAGATCAAAAAAGTCATGAGCAGCTTTGTATAGACAAATACACTAATTATGCAAGTCAAGCTAAAGATCCTCAATTAAAACAATTATTTACTAATCATGCATCAATTGAACAACAACATTTAAATAGTATAAACCAACTATTAAGCGGTCAGATACCTCAAATGGGTCAGCAGCAAAATAGTAATCAAAATCAGCAACAAACTGTGAATAGCAATCAAAGTGCAGGTATGTGTGGAGCAAATGATGCTGAATTATGCAAAGACCTATTAATGACAGAGAAATATGTTTCAGGCGCCTATAATACAACTATATTTGAGTGTAGAGATACTAATGTACGTGATGTGCTAAATCACATACAAAAGGAAGAACAAAAACACGGAGAAGCAATATATAAATATATGGAAAGTAAAGGAATGTACAACGTTCAGTAGTTTTACATAAATAGTAAGCTTAAAGGGTAGAAGAATTTTTCTTCTACCCTTTAAGCTTACTATTTATGAAATCCTATGTTGATAAATAAGATTAAAAGTTTACAGAACAATATATTCATGGTATATTTTGTTTTGCAAATATTCTACATAAGATTGAAATATTAAAGTAACAATAACAAAATAAGCAGTATTCATTACAAACTAAAACAAGATATGCCACTCTGTGGCATGATATTTGCTAACATATTATAGTAGGTGAGGCTTATGAATAAAATAAAAGAAATAATTGAAAAGGAAGACAAAAAGAATCCTTATACTGATGATGAAATTAGTAAGATGTTAAGCATAACTAGAGGAGAGGTGATTAATTTAAGAAAATTATTAGAGGTTGGGGATTCAAGAGATCGAAGAAAAGACCTATTACAAGATGAAATTGTGAAAATATTAACAGAAAACTCCAAAGTGTCCGAGAGAGGACTAACAGAGGAACTAAATAATAGAGGCTTTAAAGTATCTAGAAATATTGTGTCTAGATTTTTGAAAGAAGTAAATATAGAAAATTTTAATAATGATGAATCTGAAGAGAATATCGAAGAAGAACATAGTGAAGAAAGTTCTGTAAAGCATGAAGCTTTTGATATTCTTATTGGGGCTAAGGGAAGCTTGAGACCTAAAATAGAACAATCTAAAGCAGCTATTTTATATCCACCCAATGGATTACACACATTAATTTATGGAGAAACTGGAGTAGGAAAAAGCGAATTAGTAGAATGTATGTATAAATTTGCAGTAGAGTCAGGAGTAAAAGTTAAAGATTCACCCTTTGTTGTATTTAACTGTGCAGATTATGCTGAGAATTCAAATCTTTTGCTAGCACAGTTATTTGGATATGTAAAAGGTGCATATACTGGTGCAGATATTAATAAGGAAGGATTAGTTGAAAAAGCTAATAATGGCATACTTTTTTTAGATGAGATACACAGATTACCACCAGAAGGACAAGAAATATTATTTTCTTTAATTGATAGAGGAAAATTTCGAAGACTTGGTGAGACTCAGAATACAAGGTCTGCAAATGTAATGCTAATATCCGCAACAACGGAATCACCAGAATCAAGTTTATTGTTGACTTTCAGAAGAAGAATACCTATGCTGATTGAATTACCATCACTAAAGGAAAGACCTCTTTCAGAAAGATATGAAATAATTAGAAACTTCTTTTCAAAAGAAGCTTCAAGAATTAACAGAAGTATTGTTGTAAAATCTGAAGTTGTAAAAAGCCTAATGCTATATAATTGCATAGGTAATATAGGTCAACTTAGAAGTGATATTCAAGTTGCTTGTGCAAGAAGCTTTTTAAATACTATGTATAAGAAAAATAAAAATGCAATTATTGATGTTTTGGATCTTCCTAATCATGTTACAAATGAACTTCTTAAGATTAAAAAAAGAGGTCCGGATATGGAGGAGTACATTGGTAGTGATCTAGTAGTAAATCCTGACGACATTAATGAAGAAATTTATAAAGAAGATAGATATATGATTCCAAATAAGATATATCAGTTTATTGAAAAAAAGTTTGTTGACCTAGAAAAAAAAGGTCTAAAAAAGGATGAAATAAATAATATCATTGGTGAAAAAGTAGAAATAGAACTGAAAAAATTTGCTAAGAGTTTTCAAATTAACAGTTATATGTCCAAGAAAGATTTAGAGGGTGTAGTAGAGGATAAGGTTATAACAACTGTTGAAAGATCCTTGATGATTGCAAAGGAGAATTTAGAAAATATTCAAGAAAATCTTTTTTATTCTTTAGCAATTCATTTAAATGAAGCTTATAACAGAATAAAAAATGGAAAAATAATAGTTAACCCTCAATTAGAAAAGATAATTAAAAACTATAAAGTTGAATATGAGATTGCTGAATTAATCGCAACTCAAATAAGTATTGATTTAGAAATTGCAATACCCAAGGATGAAATAGGATTTATAGCTATGTATTTGAAAGCTTTTCGTAGGGACAATTACAGCAATAAAGGAAGAGTTAGGGTAATTATACTCACCCATGGACATGTTGCTTGCGGAATAGCAGAAGTGGCCAATAAGCTTTTAGGTGTTGATAATGCAGTAGGTATTGAGATGTCTTTAGACGAAAGTCCTGAATCAGCTTTGGAAAGAACATTAGAATTGGTAGTGAAAACCGATGAAGGAAAAGGTTGTATTCTATTAATAGATATGGGGTCGTTAATTACATTTGGAGAAATTATTACTAAAAGAACAGGCATTTTAACTAAAACTATTGGTAGAGTTGATACTGTATTAGCTTTAGAGGTAGTGAGAAGAGCTTGTATTGGAGAACATAGTTTAGATGAAATAATATCAGCAGTATCCGAAAATAGAAATTATGTTGGAAAAATGCATGGTACAAATTATGTTAAAAAACTACCTAAAACAATAATAACTGTTTGTATAACAGGAGAAGGTACAGCATTAAATATAAAAAAGTATATAGAAGATTTAATTCCAGAGATAGAAAATGAAGTTAATATAATACCACTAGGAATAATAAATAGACATAATATTACAGAGGAAATTCGCAAATTAAGTGAAGAGAATAATATAGAAGCTATAGTAGGAACAATTAATGTCAACGTAAATGATATTCCATTCATATCTTTTGAAGATGTTATAAAAGGATCTGGCATAAATCGTATAAAGGATATATTAGGAATTGTAGATAGAGCTTCTAATCCTTTAGAAGAGATAGTGGATGAAGATTTAATATTATGTGATTTAAAAGCAACTTCAAAAAATGAAGTTATAGATATACTAGTAAATATGTTAAAAAACAAGGAATTGGTAGATGACCAATTTATGCTAAGTGTTTATAAAAGAGAAACAATGGGTGGAACGCTTCTATATGAGCAAATAGCAATACCGCATGGATTCCCACAGCATGTAAATAAATCATCAATAGCTATTGCAAAGCTTAAAGAACCTATTGAATGGGAAATTGGAAAGAAAACAGACTTAATAATTTTAATTGCCATGAAAGAAAGCGGAAAGAATAACTTAGTTCATTTATTTAGAAGACTTTCAGATGAAGAAGTAAGAAAACTTATAAGAAAATCAAATACTAGAAAAGAAATATCAGAAATTATATTGAATAGAACAAATTAAGCCAAATGTTTGGCATGGCGATTGCTATATAAACTCAGTATAAAAGATAAAACAAATCTTAAAGCTTATAGTTGTGATAAATATACCCTTATTATATATAAAAATTATTTATCACAAAAACAAATCAAGCCAAATGTTTGGCATGAAAAATGCTATAAATATAAGGGAAAGGAGGATAAGTTGTGAAAACTATTGATTTCATTAAAAATGGAATTATTTTAACAAATCTAAAGGCTAGCAGTAAGGAAGAAGTTTTTCAGATACTTCATGATAAGCTTTACAAAAGAGGGAATGTAAAAGAAAGCTTCTATAAAGGGTTAGTTGAAAGGGAAAAGAAATTTCCAACAGGGATATTGTTGAAAAGTTATAATATTGCGATCCCACATACAGATCCTGAACACGTTATTAATCCATCTATTGCAATTGCCACATTACAAGAACCTGTTGTATTTCAATGTATGGATGATGAAAATAAGTCAGTGGATGTAAAAATGGTGTTTATGTTAGCACTAAATGAGGCCCATTCCCACATAGAGATATTACAAAAAATAATCTTACTGATACAAAATGACCTATTATTAGAGAATCTATTAAAATCTCAAAATAAAGAAGAATTTGTTCAAAAGATAGCCCAAGGCCAATAAAGTTTTATTTATATATTAAATTAATAATAAAAAATAAATTAAATGAGGTGTAATTATGGAAAAAAGAAAAGTTATTTTAGTTGCTTGTGGAGCAGGAATTGCTACATCCACTGTTGTATGTGAAAGAGTTGAAAAATTAGTAAAAGACAATAAAATTAATGCTCAAGTTATACAATGTAAGATTGCAGAAGTTGCATCAAGAGAAAGTGAAGCGGATTTAATTGTATCTACAACTATATTGCCAAAGCAGTATGCTATACCAGCTCTTAAGGCTATGCCATATATAACTGGTATGGGAGCAGAAAAATTAGATCAGGAAATAATTAATATTCTAAAAGGAAATTAAAAAACTGTTTTCTATTAAATTAGTGAGAGTATGATAGCACTTTGTCAATTTATAAACGATAAGATAAAAATTAAAGGGGGATTTTATAATGACACTATTAGGTATTATTCAATATATTCTTGGACTAGGACCAACTGTTATGCTTCCTTTATCTATCACTATAATTGGATTAATCTTTGGACAAGGTTTTAAAAAGGCATTTAAGTCTGGTATTACTATAGGTATAGGTTTCGTGGGAATCAATCTAGTAATAGGATTACTTGTAAACAGCTTAGGACCAGCAGCACAGGCAATGGTAACTAGATTTGGATTACATCTAACAGTAATAGATGGTGGATGGCCATCAGCGGCGGCAGCAACTTGGGCATCTCCAGTAGCAACAATTATAATACCCTTAGCATTAGTAGTTAATCTTATTATGATAGCTACAAAAACTACTAAAACAATGAATATAGATATTTGGAATTACTGGCATTTTGCAGCAGCAGGAGCAACAATTTATGTATTAACTCATGGAAATTGGATATTATCAATAGCAGCTGCTGTAATCTATGAAATAGTAGTTCTTAAGGTAGCAGATTGGACAGCTCCAATGGTTCAGGAGTTTTATGGGTTAGATGGTATATCTCTACCTACAGGGTCTACAGCATCCTTTGCACCTCTAGGAATTTTAATAGGAAAAGGAGTTAGCAAAATTCCTGGAATTAAAAATTTACATGCTGATCCAGATACTATTCAGAAAAGAATGGGAATATTCGGAGAACCTATGATGATGGGGGTAGTACTAGGAGCAGTTTTAGGTATACTAGCAGGTTATGATTTAGGCAAAGTACTTCAAATTGGTATGTCAATGGGCGGTGTTATGTTACTTCTTCCACGTATGGTTAAGATAATAATGGAAGGGTTAATACCTGTCTCAGAGTCAGTTAGAGAGTTTTTACAGAAGAGATTTGCAGGCAGAGAACTTCATATAGGTTTGGATGCTGCGTTATCAGTTGGACATCCAGCAGTAATGGCTACAGCTTTAATATTAGTACCTATAACTATTTTACTAGCAATAATATTACCAGGAAATAGGGTTTTGCCTTTTGGTGATCTTGCATCAATACCATTCTTTATAGCATTTATTGTTGGAGCGTCAAGAGGAAACATAGTACACTCAGTAATAACAGGAACAATATTAATGGCACTATCCTTATATATGGCTACAGACTTTGCAGGAGTTTATACTCAAATGATACAACAAGCTCACTTCCAAATGCCAGAAGGAGCATCACAAATGACAAACTTTGATACAGGTGGTAACTTATTTAATTGGATAGTATTAAAATTAGGTGAATTAATTTCTTAATATTATGAAAATCAAAAGTTTGCCAGGGAAAATTAAACTTATATCTGTATGAATTTTAGAATAAAGAGCTGTTGCACTAAGAAATTAGTACAGCAGCTTTTTTACTTGTAAAAAAATACGATTGTTCATAATGGCATATTTTGTTTCAATATAAGCCAGTGTAATCGTAAACTTTGATACATTTTAAACCAAAACCTTGGCATGAAAAATGCTTTATATGTAGATATAAGTGAATGGAGGGATAAAATGATAAAACAATTATACAAACTACAAAATAGCACAGATATAAGAGGAATTGCAATCGACTATCCTGAGAAGCAAGTCAACTTAACAAATGAATGCATAAAGCTTATAGCTTATGGATTTGTTAGATGGTTAGAAGGCAAAAAAAGTATGAACCGCAGCAGTTTAAAGATAGCTATTGGAACAGATTCTAGATTATCCGGACCGAAGCTTAAATATTCTATTATACAGGAATTAAGTAACTTAGGCTGCAAGGTATATGATTGTGGAATGTGTACAACTCCAGCAATGTTTATGACTACTATACTGGAGGATTACAAATGTGATGGAGCCATAATGATAACAGCTAGTCATCTTCCTTATTACTATAATGGGTTAAAATTTTTTACAAAAGAAGGTGGATGTGAGAAAGAAGATATAAGAAGCATCATTAATATAGCATCAACAGAAGAATATAGTTATGAAGCTGATAAAGGACCAGTTTTCAAAGTTGATTTTATTAGGGAATATTCAAGATTATTAGTTAATATGATCCGTGAAGGTGTTTCCTCTAAAGAAAATTATGATGAACCCTTATCAGGATTCAAGATTGTTGTTGACGCTGGTAACGGAGCAGGAGGATTTTTCGCAAATAAAGTTTTAGCTGTTTTGGGGGCAGATGTTACTGGAAGCCAATTTATTGAGCCAGATGGCAGGTTTCCAAATCATATTCCAAACCCTGAAAATAAAGAAGCTATGAATGCTATAAGAACTGCGGTACTGAAAAATTATGCGGATCTAGGAATAATTTTCGATGCTGATGTAGATAGGGCTGCGATTGTAGATTCCAAGGGTACAGAAATAAATAAAAATGCACTTATAGCTGTTATTTCTTCAATAGTTTTACAAGAACACCCTAAGTCAATAATTGTTACAGATTCAGTAACTTCTACAGGCTTGGGCGAATTTATTAGCAAATTAGGAGGAACACATCATAGGTTCAAAAGAGGATATAAAAACGTCATAAATGAAGCTATAAGACTTAATAATGAAGGAAAAGAATGTGATTTAGCTATAGAAACATCTGGACATGCAGCATTAAAGGAAAATTACTTTTTAGATGATGGTGCATACTTAATAGCCAAGATACTAATAAAAATGGCAAAGTTAAATTTAGAAAATAAAAAAATCCAGAATTTAATAGAGGACTTAAAAATTCCTTATGAAAGTTTAGATTTTAGAATTGATATTAAAGATGAAAACTTTAAGGAATATGGGGCAGATATAATAAAAGAATTGGAATATTGTGTACAGGGAATTGAAGGATGGAGCTTAGTGCCTAATAATTATGAAGGTATTAGAGTATCCTGTGATAAATCTAATGGAGATGGCTGGTTTTTATTAAGGCTATCATTACATGAACCTATTTTGGCTTTAAATATAGAATCAGATTCAGCTAATGGTGTTAAAAAAATTACAGATAAATTGGTGCCATTTTTCAGTAAATACAATGGGTTAGATATAAATAAATTAATACTGAATTAATTTATTTATAAAACACAAAAGGAGCCAGGAGTTTGGCATGAAAAATGCTATAGGATATTACAAGATAAATTAAAAATAAATGCTATAAATTTTAATGAAAATATTTTTATAAAGTAGAACAAAAGAAACCAAAGGTTTGGCACAGAAAATGCTTTATGTATTGATAAGAAGAAGGGGGTGAGTTCATGGGACTTACAGAATTAATTAAGAATGGAGTTGTCATAACTAATTTAGAAGGTGACTGCAAGGAAGAAGTTTTCAAAGGTCTTTATAATGAACTTTACAAACAAGGAAAGGTAAAAGAGAGTTTTTATGAAGGATTAATAAAAAGAGAAGAGGTTTTTCCAACAGGATTATTATTGACTAAACATAATGTAGCAATCCCGCATACCGATGTTGAACATGTAAATAGTTCTTGCATAGCGGTGGCAACATTAAAAAATCCAGTAACATTTCAGTGTATGGAGGATTCAGATAAATCTTTGGAAATAAGAATAGTGTTTATGTTAGCAATGGCAGAAGCACATAGTCATATTGAAATGCTTCAGAAATTAATAATGCTGATACAAAATGAAGTGGTTTTAGAAAATATCTTAAGAGCACAAAATAAAAATGAAGTTATAGAACAAATAAATCAAGTTTATGAAAGTTTAAGCGTGTAAAACAGGATAAATGGATTGGAACTATTTGTGGTCAAAAGATAATCCATGGAACAGTGAAGGTTTACGACTATGCATGAAAATTATAATGATAAATAATAAAAACTTTAAGTCGAAATAAATTTAATTAAGGAGTGATAGTTAATGAAGGCATTAGTTAAAACAGGAAAAGGCTATGGAAATATGGAGCTTTTAGATATTAAAGAACCTACTATAAATGATGATCAAGTTAAAATTAAAGTTGAGTATTCAGGTATTTGTGGATCAGATATCCATTCCTATAAAGGTGAATACAATAATTTAAGACCACCTCTTGTATTAGGCCATGAGTTTTCAGGCATAGTAACAGAGATAGGAAAGAATGTAACAGGTATTCAAGTAGGAGATAGGGTAACAAGCGAAACTACCTTTGAAATATGTGGTAAATGTCATTACTGTAAAACAGGAGATTATAATCTATGCTCAACCAGAAAGGGTATTGGAACTCAGATAGATGGAAGCTTTGCTGAATACGTTGTAGCTAGAAAAGAAAGTGTACATGTTCTACCTAAAAATGTTGATTTGCTTTCAGCTGCACTAACAGAGCCTTTAGCATGCTGTACTCACCCAGCTATAGAAAAGACAAATATAGAAGTTGGAGAATATGTATTAATTTTTGGACCAGGACCAATAGGTCTTTTATTAGCTCAAGTTGCTAGAGCTAAGGGAGCATATATTATTTTAGCAGGAACAGCTAAAGATGTAGAGAGAATGAAACTTGGTAAAGAACTTGGAATAGAGCGTACTATAAACATTCAAGAAGAAAATATTGAAGAGGTTATCAAAGAGTTAACAAATGGATATGGTGTAGATAAGGTATTTGATTGTTCAGGATCAATTCATGCAGTAAACTCAGGACTTAATTTATTAAAGAAAAAGGGTACTTTAGTTCAAGTTGGAATATTTGCCAAATCAGTTAATGAGCTAGATCAAGAAAAGATAATTCAAAAAGAACTTATTTATGTTGGAAGCAGAAGTCAAAAACCAACTTCTTGGGATTTAGCTTTATATCTTTTAGACACAGGTAAAGTTAATGCTAAAGCTCTTGTAAGTAAAGTTTATAATCTAGAAGATTGGCAAGAAGCATTTGATAAAGTTATGAGTGGTGAAGAAATAAAAGTTGTGATAAAGCCTTAACTAAAAATGGGGAGGGAATAAATTATGAATATAACAGAATTAAAAGAAATAGCTAAAAAGGTCAGAGTAAATATAATAGAAGCGGTAGCGGCAGCAAAGTCAGGGCACCCAGGCGGATCATTATCAGTGGCAGATATACTAACAACGTTATACTTTGAAAAGATGAACATTGATCCTAAAAATCCAAAGTTGGAAGATAGAGATAGATTAGTATTATCAAAAGGACACGTAGCACCTGCTCTTTATGCAGTACTTGCAGAAAGAGGATATTTTCCAAAAGAAAATTTAAAATTACTTAGAAAATTTGATGCAATGCTACAAGGACATCCAGATATGAAATCTACACCAGGTGTTGATATGTCGACAGGTTCTTTAGGACAAGGTTTGTCAGCAGCAAATGGTATGGCGTTATCTGCAAAGCTTGATAAAAAAGATCACAAAATATATGTAATACTTGGTGATGGAGAAGTACAAGAAGGTCAGATTTGGGAAGCAGCAATGAGTGCTTCACATTATAAATTAGATAATATAATAGCAGTTTTAGACTATAATGGACTACAAATTGATGGATCAAATGAAGAAGTTATGAATATAGCTCCTATTGATGCTAAATTTGAAGCTTTTGGATGGCA
The DNA here is from genome assembly GCF_001623875.1 of Clostridium magnum DSM 2767. Lineage (GTDB taxonomy): Bacteria > Bacillota > Clostridia > Clostridiales > Clostridiaceae > Clostridium_AM > Clostridium_AM magnum. The sequence continues at coordinate 231,844 of NZ_LWAE01000007.1, forward strand.
GGTAATAAAAATAGATGGTCATGATATAGAAGCAATAAGTAATGCTGTAGATGAAGCAAAATTAGTAAAAGAAAAACCAACAGTGATAATAGCCAAAACTGTAAAAGGTAAAGGCGTATCCTTCATGGAAAATCAGGCTGGATGGCATGGTACAGCTCCTAATGAAGAACAAAGAAAAGCAGCTATAGAAGAAATAGAAAGGGGAGAAGCATAATGAATACAGCAACTAGAGAAGCTTATGGACAAGCTTTAGTAGAATTAAGTAAAAATGAAAAAATAGTGGTGCTTGACGCGGATTTAGCAAAAGCTACCAAAACAGCAGATTTTAAAAAGGTGTGTCCAGAAAGATTTTTTGATATGGGAATAGCTGAACAAGATATGATAGGAACAGCAGCAGGACTTGCAGTTAGTGGCAAAGTGCCGTTTGCTAGTACCTTTGCAGTATTTGCAGCTGGAAGAGCTTTTGAGCAAATAAGAAACTCAGTATGTTATCCAAAATTAAATGTAAAAATAGCAGCAACTCATGCAGGTGTAACTGTTGGAGAAGATGGAGGAACCCATCAATCCGTAGAAGATATCTCATTAATGAGAAGTATACCAAACATGGTAGTATTAAATCCGTCAGATGATGTAGAAGCTAAAGCAGCTATATTTGCAGCAGCAGAATATTATGGTCCTGTATATATAAGACTTGGTAGAGCAGCTACACCAACAATTCACGATGAAAATTACAAGTTTGAGATTGGAAAAGGTGAAGTTTTAAAAGAAGGAAAAGATGTTGCGATAATAGCAACCGGTATAATGGTAGCTAAAGCACTTGAAGCGGCAGAAAAGTTAAAATCAGAAGGAATAAATGCATCAGTTGTTAACATTCATACTATAAAGCCAATTGATAAGGAGCTTATAGTTAATGTAGCAAAAGAAACAGGAAAAGTAGTGACGGTAGAAGAGCACAGTGTAATTGGAGGATTAGGATCTGCAATTTGTGAGGTTTTATCACAACAGTTACCTACGAAAGTTAAATTAATAGGACTAAATGATACTTTCGGTCAATCTGGAACACCTAAGGATTTATTAGAGTATTATGGCTTAACAGTAGAAAATATAGTGGAAACAGTGAAGTCCTTTTAAATATAGAGTACCATCTAAGGGAGGAATTAAAATGAGTTTGATTATAGCTCCTTCAATATTGTCAGCGGATGCATGTAATTTAGAAAAAGATATATGTATATTAGAAAAAAGCTCCATAACATCAATTCATATTGATGTTATGGATGGTAATTTTGTTCCCAATATAGCTTTTGGTATTGATCAGATAAAAGCATTAAGAAAAATTACAAATATGGAGCTGGATGTGCACCTTATGGTAAATGATCCAGATAGATATATAGAAAGAATAATTGAGGCAGGGGCTAGCTGTATTACAGTGCATGAAGAAGCTTGTGACCATTTATATAAAACTATAACCTTTATAAAGAGCTTTGGAATAAAGGCAGGAGTTGCATTAAATCCAGCAACTAACATTGATAACTTAAAATATGTATATAAACTATTAAATAAAGTTCTTATTATGACCGTGGAACCAGGATTTGGTGGACAAAAGTTTATACCTCTTATGAAAGAGAAAATTAATGATACCAGACAAATAAAGCAGTTAGGTAAATATGATTTTCAAATACAAGTAGATGGAGGAATAGATTTTGACAATATTATGGAAGTAGTAGCACTAGGTGCTACAGATATTGTTATTGGTTCCTCAGTTTTTAAAGATAGAACTATTGAAAACAACATTAAAAAATTCTATGATTTATTAGACCTGTAAAAAGGATGGTGAATATCATGATATCATTAGGCTGTGACCATGGTGGCTATGAGTTAAAAGAAGCAATCAAAAAGAGTCTTGAAGAAAAAGAAATTGAATATAAAGATCACGGAACTTATTCTAAAGAATCTGTAGATTATCCGCAGTTTGCATTGGCAGTAGCTGAAAGCGTGGCTAAAGGGAAAAGTGAGAGTGGGATTATTTGTTGTGGCACAGGCATAGGAGTTTCAATTGTTGCAAATAAAGTGCCAGGTGTAAGAGCGGCTGTAGTAGGGGATGTTTTTAGTGCGAGAGCTACGAAAGAACATAATAATGCAAATGTGGTTTGTCTAGGGGCGAGAGTAATTGGTGAAGGCTTGGCGCTGTTAATAGTAGAGGAATGGCTAAATGCTGAGTTTCAAGGTGGAAGGCATCAAGATAGAATAGATCTCATAAAGAAAATTGAGGAACAGTACTCTAAAAGATAGTCAAATGTGAGAGAAGGTTAAAGTGTGGTTAAATTTGCTGCTTCTATAATGTGTGCAAATCAGTTAAATTTAAAAAATGAGTTGGAAAACTTACAACATGCTCAAATTGATATGCTTCATTGCGATATTATGGATGGTATTTTTGTTAATAATTTAGCTATGGGGCCGTATATATTGGAGCAAATAAAAGAGAATACAGATATATTATTAGATTTACATTTGACAACAATTACTCCAGAAAAATATATTACAATGTTTAAACATATTAAACCAGAGTATATATCATTTCATATTGAAACGGTAGAAGAACCTAGAAGAACTATTGAGTTAATTAAGAGTGAAGGAATAAAAGCTTCAGTTGCAATTTCACCTTTAACACCTATAGAAAAAATAGGTAATATAATTGGTGAGGTAGATATGATTAATTTTATGACAGTAAATCCGGGGTTTTCTGGGCAAAAAATTAATTATAGCGCAGTTAATAAATTATTGAACCTAAAAGAAATATGTCTTAAAAATAATATTTATCCTTTAATTGAGGTTGATGGATGTATTAACAAAGACACAATTCCAATGTTATTAGAAAGAGGAGCAAATGTTTTTGTTTTAGGGACATCTTCTATTTTTAATAATGATAATATGAGTTACTATGAGAAAGTAATGGAATTGCGTGATTTAGTTAAATAAGTCAATGATATAAAATATCTGTAAAAGGTTTTAGTGATATAGATTGTTCATTTTGGAGGTAAAGGATTATGTATTCAAAAGAAGTAATAGTTAGAAATAAAACAGGAATTCATGCAAGGCCAGCAACTATGTTTGTAAAGATGGCATCTAGTTTTACGTCAGATATAAGTATAGAAAAGGATGGAAAGCAAGCAAACTGCAAATCATTAATAAATATTTTAAGTATGGGTATAACTAAAGATTGCAAAATTAAAATATCAGCAGATGGTTTTGATGAGGAAAAAGCTGTTAGTGAATTGGTCAAAATGGTTGAAGCTAAGTTTGGAGAAGCGTAAAGAATAGCTAAGAAAGGGGGCCCCATAAGAACCCCTTTTTTCAATTTAATTTGATTTATCCTTGTCAGCTTTATGAACTAAGCTTCCATCCCATTTTTGTATTTTGTCCTTTATACTAGCTTTTATAGTATCAGCCTTTTCTTTAGTAATGTTACCTTCAGTAACCATTTTGTCTATCTTTTGTGACTTTGCCTCAACAATTGCAGTTTTAAGTTGGTCAGCAGTCATACCTTTTTCCTTAGCTAAATCAAAGGCAGTTTTACCAGCTTTAGCAGCATCATCTATTTGTGTTTTAGTAAAACCTAATTTGTCTTCTAATACTGAATATATAGCCTTAAAATGACCATTTTTATGTTCTTTTAGGCTCCCATCCCAATTTTTCATCTTAGTAGCTAAATTAGTTTTTTTCGCAGTGGCTTCATCTTTAGTAATTTTGCCATCAGTGACCATTTGATCTATTTTTTGCGACTTCGCTTCAATTATTGCTGATTTAAGTTGGTCAGCAGTCATACCTTTTTCCTTAGCTAAATCAAAAGCAGTCTTTCCAGCTTTAGCGGCATCATCAATTTGTGTCTTAGTATATCCTAACTTGCTTTCTAATATTGAATATACTGAATTGCAAAAGCCTACTTTACGCTCCACTTTTATAGTAGCATCAGATGTTGTACTAGATGATGTAGCTGCATGAACCGTAACAAATCCTAAGCCTAAGGACAAAGTAATAGCTAAAGCTGTCATAATTTTTAAGTTTCTTTTTACCATTTGAAAAACCTCCAAGATAAGTTTTAATTTTTAATTACCAATATAATTTGATAATCAATATATATATATATATATATAGTTTCCATACTTTATGGCAGTTTAATTACAACTTAGTTACGATTCTATGACTAGAGTGTTAATATTGTGTGAATAGATATAAAATTCATTGGCTTAGCTGTTACTCTGCTTGACCGATTGACGCAAAATCGTAAATTTTGATTATTACTTATCTTTGATATTATTTAAACAAAGTAATACGTTTTCTTTAACCAGGGGATAAGTATAAGAATATAGTGTCCATCCAATTTACTACAAAAAAGGAAACTTAAAAAAACTTAAAAAATTTGTTCACGTTAACAATTTAACTATTGAACTTTTGAAAAAAAACGTTTATAATAAGAACATAGGTTAATGTTCACGTGAACATAATCTAAATCTTATAAGTGAAAGCAGGGTATATTTATGAAAAAGTTTATGGATGAGAACTTTTTACTATCTAATAATACAGCGATAAATTTATATCATGATTACGCTAAAGAAATGCCAATTATTGACTATCATTGTCATTTAAATCCAAAAGAGATTTATGAGAATAAAAGATTTAAAAATATAACTGAAGTTTGGTTATATGGAGATCATTACAAGTGGAGAGCAATGAGAAGTAATGGTATAGATGAAAAATACATTACTGGAGATTCAAGCGATTACGAAAAGTTCATGGCATGGGCTAGAACAATGCCAATGACTATAGGAAATCCTCTTTATCACTGGACTCATTTAGAACTTCAAAGATTTTTCGGAATATATGATGTTTTAAATGAAAAAAATGCTCCTGCAATTTGGGAAAAGGCAAATGAGTTACTTAATTCAGAAGGTTTTGGAGCAAGAGAATTAATTAAAAAGTCAAATGTTAAAGTTATATGCACAACAGACGATGCAATAGATTCACTAGAATACCACATAAAGCTCAAAGAGGATAAAGAGTTTGATGTAAAGGTTCTACCAGCTTTAAGACCTGATAAAGGATTTTTAATAAACAAAGAGACTTTCCTTCCATGGGTTGAAAAACTTGGACAAGTAGCTGAAAAAGATATTACAACTTATGATGAATTCTTGGAAGTTTTAGAGTCAAGAATAAGATTCTTCCACTCTGTTGGATGTAGAGTATCAGATCATGCTTTAGATAGTGTAACATACGTGGAAGCTACAAAAGAAGAAATAACAGCTATATTTGCTAAAGCTTTAAAAAGAGAAACTATAAGTACAGAAGAAGCTAACAAATACCAAACTGCTGTGTTACAATTCCTAGGTAGAATGTACTCAGAATTAGGTTGGACAATGCAGTATCATATTGCAGCTTTAAGAAATAATAATACAAAGATGTTTAAACAATTAGGACCAGACACAGGTTTTGACTCTATTAATGATGGTGAAATAGCTTATCCGCTATCAAGGTTATTAGATTCATTACAAGTGAATAATAATCTTCCAAAAACTATCCTATATACATTGAATCCAAAGGATAACTATGTTATCGGTACTATGCTAGGAAACTTCCAAGGAAGCGAAGTACCAGGAAAGATACAATTTGGATCAGCTTGGTGGTTTGTTGATAATAAAGAAGGTATGATAGAACAGATGAAGACATTAGCTAATCTTGGACTATTAAGCCGTTTTGTAGGAATGCTAACTGATTCTAGAAGTTTCTTATCTTACACAAGACATGAATACTTCAGAAGAATACTTTGTAACCTAATAGGTGAGTGGGTTGAGAATGGAGAGTATCCAGATGATATGGAAACTCTAGGTAGTATTGTTCAAGGAATATGTTACAATAATGCAAATGAATACTTTGGAATGTAATATCAAATAGACTGATTTAATTTTACAAAAAGATAAGGTGTTTTTTAAAAGTGATTGTTAACGTGTGCGAAGCGAAGAGTTGTTATAAAAATTTATATTAAACTAAATACTATTTTATAACAATTTGATATTATTAAAAAGCACCTTACTCTTTTAATAGTAATGGATACGTTAACAGAAACTTATTTAATCGTTACTACGGAATTTTAAAATAATTTTTAATTAAAAAGGAGTACATTATGAAGAACAAGTTAACTTTGAAAGAAAAGATTTCATATGGTTTCGGTGACTTTGGAAATGGCTTTATGTTCGACTTAGGGCAGGCTTTCCTTATGAAATTCTACACAGACGTTTGTGGAATAGGAGCAGCACTAGCAGCAGGAGTATTCACATTCACAAAAATATTTGATGCATTTATGGATACTGTAGCAGGATCAGCAATAGATGCTAAGAAACCAGGTAAAAATGGTAAATTTAGATCTATAATGATGATTTCAAGTATTATTCTAGCCGTTCTAACTGTATTTACCTTCTGGATGCCTAATTTCTCTAAAGACGGTATGTTAATATATGCATATGCATCCTACATGATGTGGGGAGTTTTATATTCATTCACAAATGTTCCTTATGGGTCACTAGGTTCTGTTATGACTCAAGATGTTCAGGAAAGAAGTCAACTTGCATCTTTTAGACAAGCTGGATCTTTAGGAGCACTATTAATAACAAATATAGCATTTATTCCTATAGTTAGAAGTTTTTCAAACCCTAGAGTTGGATATGTAGTAGCTGCTGCAGTTATGTCAGTAGTTGGTGTAGTTTCATTCTATATTTGCTTTAAAAACACAAGAGAGGTTATACAACCAGCTGCAAGAAAAGTAGAAAAAGCAAGTGCAAAAGATTATGCTAAAGTTGTATTAGGAAATAAACCATTATTATGTTTAATTCTTATGACAGTATTTACTATATCAGCATCTAATATAAAAAATGGAATGATGGTATACTTCTGTCAATACTACCTTGGAAATGTTACTTTTACATCTTATATAAACTTTGTAATGATAGGTTCTTCTATAATAGGTATTACTTTTATGCCAAAGCTAGTAAAAAAATATGGAAAAAAGAAAACAGCTATAATAGGTTTTACTATTAGTATTATTGCAGACGCATTAAATTTTATATTACCAGTAAACATATTTACATTTGCAATACTTGTAAGTATTGGTTTCTTAGGAATGAGTATTCCAAATGGTATTACTTGGGCATTCGTTTCTGATGCTATTGACTATGGTGAGTGGCATACAGGACAAAGAAAAGAAGGTATAACTTATGCTGCATTTAACTTCTCAAGAAAAATAGCTCAATCTGTAGCAGCAGGAGTTTCTGGTAGTGTATTAGCGCTAACAGGATATGTAGCAAATGCACAACAAAGTGCAAAGACACTAGCTGGAATAAAAGGATTAATGACACTATATCCAGCTGTTGCAATAGGTATAGCTGCATTAGTTATTGGAGTATTATATAAGTTATCAGATAAAAAATATAACGAAATAATAGCAGATTTACAAGCAGGAAAATTTGAATCAAGTGCAAACAGTGTAAGCTAATTCATCTAATTACTTTAATTAAATTGAAGATTAGTTATGATAGATTTAGAAATTAAAAACCTTAGTAGTAATTTGTAATGACATTTATAGAATGCAAGTATTTATATTTATTAAATATAGATGCTTGCATTTTATTTTTATATAATTAAAAAATTATTTATCAATAAAAGTTGAAAATTATATAGTTAACGTGAACAAAATGTGATATTATTTTAAAATAGATTAGGACATGAGAGCGGGTAGTCGATAAAATTAATGAAGAAGGGTTGAATAATAAAATATGAGCGTAACAATAAAAGATATAGCAAAATTAGCAAATGTGTCACATACTACTGTTTCTAGGGCACTTAATAACAGTCCACTAATAAATGAGGAAACAAAAAGTAAAATAAAGGCTATAGCTGAGCAGCTTAACTATGTTCCAAACTATAGTGCTAAAAGTCTAGTCTTGCATAAATCCTATACTATAGGGTTGTTTTTTTCAAGTATAAGTAAAGGAACATCTCCAAGTTTTTTCTATGAAATCGTAAGAGGAGTTAACAGTGTTATAGGAGAAAATTATAACTTAGTGATAAGAGGAATTGATGATTATAAGGATTTTGCACATATAAATAGCAAAAGATTTGATGGTATTGTATTAATGAGTCAAAGTGATAAGGATAATGAATTTATTTACGATGTATGGCAAAAAAAAATACCTCTAGTTGTTTTAAATAGAGAAATTGAAGGAAGTTCATTGGTAAACATACTATCTAATGATGAGGAAGGATGTTTTGATGCAGTAAAATATATTATAGAAAATGGACATACCGATATAGCTATAATAGAGGGAAAAGAAGGGTTTAAGTCAACTAAGAGGAGAAAAGATGGTTTTTTAAAGGCGCTGATCGATAACAAAATACCAGTACATAGTGAATACATGATTAAAGGAAGCTATGATATGAAAAGTGGATATGAAGCTATGAAGGAACTTTTAAGTCTAGATAAAGTCCCTACTGCAGTATTTTGTTCTAATGATGATATGGCAATAGGTGCCATTAAGGCTGTATTTGAAAAAGGACTGTCAGTTCCAAAGGATATTTCAATTGTAGGTTTTGATAATATAGGGTTTTCAGAATATGCTACTCCTGCATTGACCACTGTAAAAAGACCTATGGCAGAAATAAGTATAATGGGCGGTAAGAAGATTATAGATTTAATAGATAATCAGGATTACAAAGGTGAAAAAATATATATTAAAACAGAGCTTGTGGTAAGAGACTCTGTTTGTAAACTAAGATAATTAAAAGCTCTAAAATTCAGATGGGGTAAAAGAATCCCATCTGAATTTTAGAGCTTGCTTCAATAAAGAAAAGCTTAAGTTAGATGGGGTTCGTCTACGGTACTGAACAAATAAAATTACCACAAAAAATTTTAGAAAAGATATTGTTAACGTGTGCACAAAGTGATATAATGTTTTTGAAGAGATAAATATTAAGTTTTTAAATTGAAAAAAATTTTTAGATACAAATGCACACGTGAACAAAAAGTAAATGGAGGAATAATAAAATGAGATTAAACAAAGAAACTTTTAAACAATATAAGCAGTATCCAGAAAAGGTTTTACAATTTGGAGAAGGAAACTTTTTAAGAGCTTTCGTTGATTGGCAAATAGACAAAATGAACAAAGAAGCAGACTTTAATGGAAGTGTAGTAGTTGTACAACCTATAGAATTTGGTTTAGTAGACAAATTAAATGAACAAGATGGATTATATACACTTTACCTAGAAGGAATAAAAGATGGTGAAGCTGTTAAAGAGCATTCAGTTATAAATAGCATAAGCAGAGGAATAAACCCATATAAACAACATGATGAATATCTTAAGGTTGCTGAAAATCCAGAATTAAGATTTGTGATATCAAACACTACAGAAGCAGGAATAGCTTTTGATGAAACTGATAAATTAGAGGACAAGCCACAAAAAAGCTTCCCAGGAAAGTTAACTGCATTTTTATACAATAGATTTAAGGCCTTTGGCGGAAGTAAGGAAAGTGGATTAATAATAATTCCATGTGAACTTATAGACAGAAATGGTGAAAAGCTTAAAAATATAATTCTTAAGTATGCTGAGCTTTGGAACTTAGGAGAAGAGTTCGTAGCTTGGTTAAATAGTGCAAATACATTCTGCTGCAGTCTAGTAGATAGAATAGTACCAGGATATCCAAGAGATAGAATAGCAGAAATAACTAAAGAATTAGGCTATGAAGATAACCTTGTAAATGTTGCAGAGCAATTCCATTTATGGGTAATTGAAGGACCACAATGGATAAAAGATGAATTCCCAGTAGAGAAAGCTGGACTTAATGTTAACTTTGTTGATGATATGACTCCGTATAGAACTAGAAAAGTTAGAATTTTAAATGGAGCACACACTGCTCTAGTACCAGTATCTTACCTTTATGGATTAGAAACTGTAGGACAATCTGTAGATCATGAAGTTATTGGAAAGTTTATAAAGGGAGTTATTTATGATGAGATAATCCCTACACTAGATCTTCCAGAAGGTGAATTAAAGTATTTTGCAGGTGCTGTACTTGAAAGATTCCAAAATCCATTTGTAAAGCACTACCTAATGAGTATAGCATTAAACTCAATGTCAAAGTTTGAAACTAGAGATTTACCTTCATTACTAGAGTATATAAATAGAAAAGGTGAACTTCCTAAGAAGTTAGTATTCTCACTTGCTTCATTAATAGAATTCTATAAAGGCAAAAGAGGAGAAGAAGATATTAAACTAGCTGATGATGCTGACATTTTAGATTTATACAAGACTGCATGGGGCAGCTATGATGGTACAGAGGAAGGCTTAAAAACTGTAGTTACTACTGGATTAGGCTATGAAAAGAATTGGAAGATGGATTTAAATAAAGTTGAAGGGTTAACAAGTGCAGTTACTGGTTACCTTGCAAAGATCGAGAAACTTGGAATCAAAGAAGCATTAAAAGAAGTTATGTAGTAGTGCATTAATTAATTTAAAAATGAGAGGTAGCTCCGTGAAAAAAATTATAAAAGTAAATGAAAATGATAACTTAGTTGTAGCACTTACAGATTTAAATAAAGATGAAGTTATTAATATAGATGGAAAAGAAATTAAATTAAAAGAGAATATTAAAAGAGGACATAAAATTGCTATAGAGGAAATTAAAGTTGATGAAAATGTAGTTAAATACGGATTTCCTATAGGTCATGCAACTCAAGATATCCTTGAAGGACAATGGATCCACACGCAGAATACAAAGACTAACTTAGATGGTATAAAAGAGTATGCTTTTAATCAGCAATTAATTGAAAATACATTTACAAACAGCAACTTAACTTTTAAAGGATATAGAAGAGAAGATGGAACTGTAGGTATAAGAAATGAACTTTGGATAGTTCCAACAGTAGGTTGTGTAAATGGTATGGCTGACAAAATGATGGAAAGACTAAAAGAGGAAATAGGAGAGTTATCAATAGATAATACTCTAGTTCTTAAGCATAATTATGGTTGCTCACAGCTTGGAGATGACCATTCAGCTACAAGAACAATATTAGGTGATGCTGTAAAACATCCTAATGCTGGTGGAGTATTAGTATTAGGACTTGGCTGTGAAAATAATAATATGCCTGAATTCAGGGAATTACTAGGTGAATTTAATGAAAAAAGAATAAAGTTTTTAGTAAGTCAAGAGGTTTCAGATGAACTAGAAGAAGGGGTCAAATTACTAAAAGAACTTTATGAAACAATGAAGGATGACAAAAGAGAAGATGTACCGCTATCTGAATTAAAAGTAGGTTTAAAATGTGGAGGTTCTGACGGACTATCTGGAATAACTGCTAACCCACTTGTAGGTAAGTTCTCAGATTTCTTAGTAGCACAAGGTGGAACAACAATACTAACAGAAGTACCAGAAATGTTTGGAGCAGAAACACTATTAATGGATAGAGCTGAGAGTAAAGAAGTGTTTGATAAAACTGTTAATCTAATTAATGATTTTAAAGAATACTTTATGAAGTATGATCAGCCTGTATATGAAAATCCATCACCTGGAAACAAAGCAGGCGGCATAACAACACTTGAAGACAAATCTTTAGGATGTACACAAAAATCAGGAACAGCCACTGTAGTAGATGTACTTAAGTATGGGGAGACTCTTAAAGTAAAAGGATTAAATCTTTTAAATGCTCCAGGAAATGACTTAGTAGCAGCATCTGCATTAGCAGCATCTGGCTGTCAAATAGTTCTATTCACTACAGGTAGAGGAACACCTTTTGGAAGCTTTGTTCCTACGTTAAAAGTATCAACAAACACTCAGTTATATAAATTAAAACCTCATTGGATTGACTTCAATGCAGGTAGCTTAGTTGAAGATGTATCCTTTGAAACCTTATTAGAAGAATTTGTTAGCTTTATAATTAGGGTAGCTAGTGGTGAATTGGCTAATAACGAAAAGAATAACTTTAGAGAATTAGCTATATTTAAAACTGGAGTTACATTATAGATTTTATAGCAGAAATTTAAATTATACTTCGGAATATGTTACCAAACTTCAACACTGTTAAAAACTTTTAATCAGTCTAAAGTTCGTGTTTTAAGCAGAGAGCCAAAATCTATGATTTTGTGCGAATCGCTTACTCCTCTGACATAAGGAAGAGGAGTTTCATATGAAAATCTAAGAATCTTCGATAAACTCGCTTTGCTCAGACAATCGAAGATTCTTAGATTTTGTAAAACACTTCACTAAGACTGATAAAAAATTTTTAAATGTGCTTCAGTTTTAGTAACATACTCCTGCGTATAATTTAAATTCCAAGTAAGAAACTCTATAGGTTCATTGATTTTACAAGTATAGTTTTAGATGCAACAAATCTGAAAGTAATAAAGTAGGTAGCTGAGGAGGATAAACAATGAAAAGAATTGAAACAATACAAAAAATAATGGAATGCGGTGTTGTAGCAGTAATAAGAGCGGAATCAAAAGAAGAGGGAATAAAAGTTATCGAAGCAGTAAAAAAAGGTGGAGTTAAAGCTCTAGAGATAACAATGACTGTACCCGGTGCACTAGATATTATAAAAGAGATATCAGAGATATACAAAGATGAAGATTTAATTATTGGGGCAGGAACAGTACTTGATCCAGAAACAGCAAGAGCATGTATACTTGCAGGGGCAAAATATATAGTAAGTCCTTACCTTGATATAGAAACTGTTAAAATGTGTAACAGATATAGAGTAGCTATAATGCCAGGAATAATGACTGTAAAAGAAGCAGTTGAGGCTCTTGAGTATGGTGCTGAAATACTTAAGGTATTCCCAGGAAACGCTTATGGCCCATCAATTATTAGCTCTTTTAAGGGACCTATACCCCAAGGAAACTTTATGCCAACAGGTGGAGTTAACCTAGAAAACATAAAAGACTGGATAAAAGCAGGAGCTGTAGCAGTAGGTACTGGTGGAGATTTAACTAAAGGTGCAAAGACTGGAGACTATGAATTAGTTACAGAAACAGCAGCAAAATTTGTTGAAGAAGTAAGAAAAGCGAGACAAAAGTAACAAAAGATAACTTTTAAAATATAGGATAAAAAGTTTTAGAAGAGGAGTAATATAGATGGAAGTATTAACTTTTGGCGAATCAATGGTACTTTTTAATCCAGAGTTAAATGGACCTTTAAGATATGTTCATAATTTTAATAAGGCTTTAGCTGGAGCAGAGTCCAACGTTGCTATAGCACTTGCAAGACTTGGACATGAGGTTGGCTGGTTTTCAAAATTAGGTAATGATGAGTTTGGAAGGTATATTCAAAATACCATTAGAGGAGAAGGAGTAGATGTTTCAAGAGCAAGATTCACTAGTGAAGCAAATACAGGACTTCTTTTTAAAGAGAGATTCAGTGGTGAAAATCCTAATGTATATTATTATAGAAAAGATTCAGCAGCAAGTAAGCTAACTATAGAGGATTTAGATTTAGAATATATAAAGAGTGCTAAGATAATTCATATTACAGGTATAACTCCAGCTTTGTCGGAAAGCATGAGAAATGTAGTATTTGAAGTGTTAAAAGTAGCTAAGGAAAATGGAGTTACTATTTCTTTTGATCCAAATATTAGATTAAAATTATGGACTTTAGAAAAAGCAAAAACTGTGCTTTTAGAAATCGCAAAAATGGCAGATATAATTTTCCCGGGACAAGAAGAAGGCGAGATGCTTCTAGGAACTAGTGATGAGAAAGAAATAGCAGATAAGTTCATGGAAATGGGTTGTAAAACTGTGGTTGTAAAGCTTGGTGCAGAGGGTTGTTATGTGGTAGATAAAGAGAGCGGAGTATATGTAGAAGGGTTTAAAGTTAAAACTGTAGATACTGTTGGAGCGGGAGATGGTTTTGCAGCAGGTTTTTTATCAGGAATACTAAAAAACTTGAGTTTAAAAGAATGTGGGCAACTTGGTAATGGAGTAGGAGCTATGGCTACTCTAGTACAAGGGGACATGGAAGGTTATCCTTATTTAGATCAACTCATGGCTTTTATGGGTAAAAAGAAAGTTGTAGATAGATGAAGTGAAACTTGAATCAGATGGGGTTTCAAACCCATCTGATTCTTAGTTGAACGAATCCAGGAGCGTAGCCGCCTGGAACGTACAGTTAAGCAGAGAACCCAAATCTATGATTTGGTGCGAATCGCTTAATCCTCTGACGTAGAAAGAGGAGTTTCATATAAAGATTGGTAGTATTAGAGCGGGTAGCCATCGGACAAAAATTAATATAGAAACAGAAAAGTCTGAAGTTAATTTATGTCAGGCTTTTTCTGTTTAGAAAAAAAACTTGCAATTTTATTAAATGTATATTAATATATGAGTTATAAAAATTCATAGTTCAGATGAAGATAGTGGGAGAGTTATGGCTATTGCCATTCACCGAAGAAGTAAATCTTTCAGGTACCTATTTAGTTAGAGATGACCGCTATTGGATGAACCCTTGGAGAGACTCGAAATAGAGCACCGAAGGAGCAAACCGCAAGGCGAAACTCTCAGGTAAAAGGACAGGGGATAGGTAACATATCTTGCAAAAGTAATTTATCATAAATTACTTCACTTAGATTTTATCTTTTCCCATTTTTGTCCCAGATTACAAAATGTTTAAAAAGAAAGACACTTTTGAATACATGTCTTTCGATTAAAATGGAGGGATTAAAATGGATCAATTAACAAAAGTACTTAACCAAATCGATTCTTTAGTATGGGGGGCTCCACTTTTAATATTATTAGTGGGAACTGGAATCTATCTTACCGTACGTCTAGGATTACTTCAATTATTCAAATTACCGCTTGCATTAAAATATCTTTTTGAGAAAAATGAAAGCGAAGACAATTCAGAAGGTGACGTTACTAGTTTTGCAGCATTATGTACTGCACTAGCAGCTACTATAGGAACAGGAAATATTGTAGGTGTTGCTACTGCAATTAAAACTGGAGGTCCTGGTGCACTTTTTTGGATGTGGATGGCAGCCTTCTTTGGTATGGCAACTAAATATGCGGAAGGTTTACTTGCAGTTAAATATAGAGTGGTAGATAAAAATGGACAAATGTCCGGAGGACCTATGTACTATATTGAAAGAGGTTTAGGAATAAAGTGGCTTGCTAAAGCATTTGCTTTCTTTGGTATAGGTGTAGCCTGTCTTGGAATCGGAACTTTTGCACAGATTAATTCTATAACTCAAGCTACACAGGTGGCTTACAATATACCTGTGGTAGTTAGTTCAACTATAATAACAATTCTTGTTGCACTTGTAACTTTGGGAGGAATAAAAAGTGTATCCAAGGTAGCAGAACTTATAGTTCCTTTTATGGCAGTTTTCTACATAGTAGGATCAGTTATAATTTTAGTACTTAATGCTTCAGCAATTCCTGCTGCAATAGCACTAGTTGTAAAAAGCGCCTTTACACCTGTTGCAGCAGCTGGTGGATTTTTAGGAGCTACTGTAAAACAAGCTATACAAAATGGTGTAGCAAGGGGAGTTTTCTCAAATGAATCAGGACTTGGAAGTGCGCCTATTGCGGCAGCAGCAGCAAAAACAAAATCCTGCGTACGTCAAGGTTTAATATCAATGACTGGTACTTTTATTGATACTATTATAGTGTGTACTATGACTGGTTTGGTATTAATAGTAACAGGTACATGGAATTTAGAGTATCAAGGGGCTGCTATGACTAATTATGCCTTTTCAGTAGGACTACCAATAGCATCATTAGGTAAATTTATAGTAACAATTGGTCTTATTTTCTTTGCTTTTACAACTATAATAGGCTGGAATTATTATGGTGAACGATGTACTGAATATTTATTTGGAGTTAAAGGAATAAAAGTATATAGATATGTATTTATAGCATTAGTAGCTATAGGTTCTTATTTAAAGCTTGATTTAGTTTGGATATTAGCAGATATTGTAAATGCCCTTATGGCAATTCCAAACCTTATTGCTCTAATAGGATTAAGAGAAGTAATAGTTTCAGAGACTAAGAGTTATTTTAAAAATTACGATTATAGTAAACAAGCTAAAGCTTCTTAAGCAAATATTATGTTTGGATAAAATTATTAATAAAAGGCCCAGTGATTTGATTTAAATCAATCATCAGGCCTTTTTTAATATAACATTTTACTACCTAAAAATATGTGATAAGATATAATTAAAGGTATGCTAGATAAAATTTTAGAACTATATTATTCAGATTTTAAAATTGAATTATTTCTAGTTTGAATATAAACACAAAAGGAGAAATTACAAAAATGCAAGAAACAGTTCAATCAGTTGATAGAACACTAACTATTCTAGAAGTACTATCAGATTATGAAGACGGATTAGGAATAACTGAAATTAGTCAAAAAGTAGAATTACACAAAAGTACCGTTCATAGATTATTGAATACACTAATATATAAAGGTTATATAAAACAGGATAAAAATACAAATAGATATGGATTAACTTTAAAGTTATTTGAGCTTGGAAATAAAAAAGTAGAAAAGATGGATATTGTTTCTGTTGCTCAACCTTACCTAAAGGAACTAGTGGAGAAAACTAATGAAGTAGTTCATCTTGTAGTAAGGGAAGGCATGGAGGTAATGTATGTTTCTAAGGTAGAACCTCAAAAATCTATGAAGATGTATACGAGGATAGGTATGAGAAAGCCTATGTATTGTACTGCAATGGGCAAGGCTATGCTGTCACAAATGTCAGAGGAAGAAGTAGAAGAAATTTGGAATGCAAGTGACATAAAAAAGCTTACAGAGAACACTATAGTAGAGATTGATAAGCTAAAGGATAGCCTTGAGGAAATCAGAAAAAAAGGTTATGCTATGGACGAACAAGAGGTCGAAATGGGGATAAGATGCCTAGGAACTGTGATAAGAGATTATAAAGGAGAAGTATGTGGAGCAATTAGTTTATCAAGCTCGATTATAACTTTTACGGAAGAAAAAATTGAATGTTTTTCAAAGTTGATGTTAGAATATGCAAATAAAATATCAAGAGAGCTTGGTTATAGGGTTTAATCATAATTTGTTTTTTTTAATATAAGGTATCCATATAGTTAAAACTACAAGAAATTTATGTAGTTTTAACTATATGGATACTTTTTTATTTCTATATAAAATTGTAATGATTTTATATTATTAACAACTATTGGGGATGGATTTCGGCCCTAAAAAATATATAAAATTTTATGAAAGTTTTTCATTGACAAAATGTTAACGAGAACATATAATTAAGACATAAAGAAAATGAAACATGGTTTCGCAATACGAAACAAGGAAGAGGTAAGGAAATGGATATAAGATATGCAAATCATCCAATTGATTCAAAAAAATATGATACTACAGAATTAAGAGAGCATTATTTACAAGAAAAAATATTTGTACAGGATGAAGTTTCTTTAACTTATAGTCATGTAGATAGAATTATATTTGGTGGAGCAATGCCAGTAGATAAAGATCTTACTTTGGCAGCTGCAGAAGAGTTAAGAGCAGAATATTTCTTACAGAGAAGAGAAATGGGAGCTATTAATGTAGGCGGAAAAGGAGCAGTTATCCTAGATGGAACAAAATATGAACTAGATAAGTATGAAGGTTTATATATTGGAATGGGAACAAAAGAAATAATTTTTGTTTCAGATGATAAAAATAATCCTGCAAAGTTCTATATAAACTCTGCACCAGCACATGCATCTTACCCTACGGTTAAAATAGATAGAAGTAATGCTGAAATTGTTGAGTTAGGCGACCAAAAAAATATGAATAAACGTACTATATACAAGTTCTTACATCCAAATGTTTGCAAAACTTGTCAGCTATCAATGGGAGTAACTATGTTAAAGGAGGGAAATAGCTGGAATAGTATGCCTTGCCATACTCATGAACGTAGAATGGAAGTATATTTCTACTTTGATTTACCAGAGGATCAAAGAGTATTCCACTTAATGGGAGAACAAGATGAAACAAGACATATTGTTATGGCAAATGAGCAAGCAGTAATTTCTCCAAGCTGGTCAATACATGCCGGTGTTGGAACAAGTAATTATACATTTATATGGGCAATGTGTGGAGAAAATCAAGACTTTGATGATATGGATCATATTGCAATCAAAGATTTAAAATAAATATTTTTCGGAGGTATAAACATGTCATTAGCAGATTTTTCAATGGATTTTTTCAAACTAGATGGTAAAGTAGCGATTGTTACAGGGGGAAACACAGGACTTGGACAAGGTTATGTAGTAGCACTTGCTAAAGCAGGAGCAGATTTATTCGTTCCAACTTATGATACAAATTGGGAAGAAACAAGAGCATTAGTAGAAGCAGAAGGAAGAAAAATTGAGTTTGCTCAAGCTGATTTAACAAAAAAGGAAGACAGAGCAAAAGTAGTAGAAAAGTGCATGGAGGTTTACGGAAGAATAGATATACTTGTAAACAATGCAGGAACAATAAGAAGAGCTCCTCTTCTTGAATACAAAGAAGAAGATTGGCAAGCAGTTATGGATATAAACTTAAATTCTGTTTATCACTTGAGCCAGCAAGTTGCAAAGATAATGGTTGGGCAAGGGTCAGGAAAAATAATTAACATAGCATCAATGCTTGCATTCCAAGGAGGAAAGTTTGTACCTCCATACACAGCTAGTAAGCACGGTGTAGCAGGAATTACTAAAGCATTTGCAAATGAGCTAGCATGTCACAACATTCAAATAAATGCATTAGCACCAGGATATATTGAAACAGCTAATACAGCACCTATAAGAGCAGATGAAAAGAGAAATGCAGAAATATTATCAAGAATTCCAGCAGATAGATGGGCAAAGCCATTTGATCTAATGGGAGCAGTAGTATTCCTTGCTAGCAGAGCATCAGACTATGTAAATGGACATATTTTAGCTGTTGATGGTGGATGGTTAGTTAGATAATATACTATAATATTTCATTTGGGTAGGGTTTTTACCCTAACCAAATGGTAAAGGAGAGTGCTTATGAAAAAATATGAAACTTTGAGTAAGGTTTTTCAATATGGGTTAGTAGCAGTAATTAGAGGAAACTCGAAAGAAGAGGCTATAAATATATCAAAAGCATGCATAGATGGTGGTATAAAGTGTATTGAAATAACCTTTACTGTTCCAGAGGCAGAGGTGGTAATCAAAGAATTGGCTTCTAACTATAAAGACATTGTTGTTGGAGCTGGAACTGTTTTAGAGGAATGCACAGCACGATTAGCTATTATGGCAGGGGCTCAGTTTGTTGTAAGTCCAACTTTTAGTAGAAGTACGGCTGAAATGTGTAATTTATATCAAATCCCTTATATGCCAGGCTGCATGACTATTGGTGAAATGCAGGAAGCTTTAAAAATGGGTGTTGACATAATTAAGTTGTTTCCAGGAAATATGTATAAGCCAGAATTTATCAAGGCTGTAAAAGCACCATTACCTCAAGTGAATATTATGCCTACTGGTGGGGTTAACCTAGAGAATTTAGATAGTTGGTTTGAAAACGGTGTGATTGCAGTAGGAGTAGGAAGCAATTTAACATCTACTTTCAATAGCAACGATTACTCAAGTGTAAGTGTAGTTGCCAAGCAGTATGTAGAGAGAATAAATGCAATAAAGAGTAAGTATGTATTTAGCAATTAAAATATAGAGAAAGCAAGAGAATATTAGATTAGAGTGTGCACGTTAACATTAACAAATTAAAGAAAATGGGTGAATTTATGATTAAAGATGTTATTACCTTCGGAGAAGCTATGGGCATGCTAATTGCCGAAGAAACTGGAGATTTAAGTGAAGTGAAAACCTTTTCTAAGAATATGGCCGGAGCAGAAACTAATGTTGCCATAGGTTTAGCAAGATTAGGCTTAAAAGTTGGATGGGTAGGCAGGCTCGGAAATGATACATTCGGCAGATATATAATAGAGACTTTGAAAAAAGAACAGGTCGATGTATCTAATGTGCCATTAATTCAGACACATTCAACAGGATTCTTATTAAAATCTAAGACTTTAAAAGGAGATCCTGATGTAGAATATTTTAGAAAGTTCTCAGCTGGAAGCACTCTATCTGTGGAGGATTATAATACAGATTATTTTGCTAGTTCAAAGCATATGCATGTAACTGGAATACCTGCGGCCTTATCTGCATCAGCAAGAGAGTTTTCTGTATACGTTATGGATGAGATGAAAAAGCAAGGAAAAACTATATCATTTGATCCTAATCTTAGACCAAGTTTATGGAAAAGTGAAAATGAAATGGTTGAAGTTATTAATAGTTTAGCATTTAAAGCTGACTTCGTATTCCCTGGAATCTCCGAAGGGAAGATATTGACAGGATATGATAAGGCTTCTGATATAGCGGATTATTATCTTAATAAAGGTGTAAAGTTAGTAGTTATAAAGGTTGGCAAAGAAGGAGCTTATTATAAGACTAAAGAAGAAGAGGGTTTTGTACCTGGCTTTAAGGTGGAAAAGGTAGTTGATACAGTTGGAGCAGGTGATGGTTTTGCAGTAGGAGTGACAAGTGCTCTATTAGAAGGTCTAACTATCAAAGAGGCAGTACGTAGAGGTAATGCTATAGGAGCTTTAGCTGTTATGAGCCCTGGAGATAAGGATGGATTACCTAGCAGAGATGGCCTAAATAAGTTTTTAGAGGAAGCATCAATGAACTAGGAGTATGCTATTAAAAAACTTAACAAAGATATTAAGGGAAAATTGCATGAAAATTTGTAATTAATTAATACATTGAATATTAACTTTAGGAGGAGAAATTATGCAAATTAAAAAGACTATTGAAAAAATACCTGGTGGTATGATGCTTATACCTTTGTTATTAGGTGCATGTATTAAAACTTTTGCACCGGATACAGGTAGCTACCTTGGATCTTTTACAGGAGGACTAATTAGTGGTACTTTACCAATTTTGGGAGTTTGGTTTTTCTGTATGGTGCAAGTGTAAGCTTTAGTGCGACGCCTACTATTCTAAGAAAGTCTGGTACACTTGTTTTAACAAAAATTTTAGTTGCTTGGCTTGTTACACTAGCCTTTAGTAAAATAGTGCCTGGCGGCAGTATAGAAACAGGAGTTTTTGCAGGTCTATCTGTTTTAGCAATTGTTTCTTGTATGGATATGACAAATGGCGGATTGTATGCTGCGGTAATGCAACAGTATGGGTCCAAAGAAGAATCTGGTGCATTTGTGTTGATGTCATTAGAATCAGGTCCATTGGTAAGTATGTTAATATTAGGTTCTGTTGGGGCAGCAAGTTTCCCACTTAATCATTTCATTGGCGCAGTATTACCTTTCTTAATTGGTCTTATTCTTGGTAATTTAGACCCTGATTTTAAAGAGTTCTTTACTAAGGCAACAGGGGTTATGATACCTTTCTTTGGATTTGCACTAGGAAATGCAATTGATTTAAGTAATATATTCAAAACTGGATTACTTGGAATTTTACTTGGACTAGCTGTTATTGTTATTACAGGCATTCCTCTTATTTTTGCAGATAAGTTCATAGGCGGAGGTAATGGAGGAGCAGGTTTAGCTGCTGCAAGTTCGGCAGGTGCAGCTGTTGCAAATCCTGTTATAATAGCAAAAATGGCGCCTCAATTTGCACCTGTTGCAGCTCAAGCAACTGCATTGGTTGCTACAACCGTTATCGTAACTTCAATTTTAGTTCCAATACTTACTTCTCTTTGGTATAAGCGTTTTGGTAAAGTCAAGGCAATACAGGAGGCATAACTATGATTTTAGATAAAATAGAAAATAGTAAACAGTATTTTTGCTTAAATAGTAATCTTGAAAAAGCTTTTAAATTTTTAGTGGACAATAATTTCAAAGAACTTGCTGATGGTAGATATGAAATTGATTCTGATAATGTTTATGCATTAGTACAATCTTATACTACCAAAGACTGCAAGGACAATAAATGGGAATCACATGAAAAATATATAGATATCCAGTATATTGCAAGTGGTGAAGAGACTATTGTATGGACACCAGTAAAAGAACTGACTATAAGTGAAAACTTGTTAGAAGAAAGGGATGTAATCTTCTATAATGAAACTAATTATTTTTCAGATTTGAATTTAAAAGAGGGCTATTTTGGAATATTTTTTCCTGAGGATGGTCATAAACCTTGCTTTATTTCTAATAAACCTGCAGAAATAAAGAAGGTTGTATTAAAGGTAAAAGCATAAAATTTACTTAATAAAGGTTTATTACATAGAGTATCTAACTTTAACTTATACGCAGGAATAGGCTACCAAAACTGAAGGGAGATTTAAAAACTTTTTTCTCAGTCTTAGCGAAGTGTTTTATAAAATCTTAGAATATCCGATTGTCTGAGCAAAGCGAGTTTATCGAATATTCTTAGGTTTTATAAAACACGAGCTTTACACTGATTAAAAGTTTTTAACTGTACTGAAGTTTGGTAGCCGATTCCGTAGGATAAGTTAAAGTTCTGCCTAGAACTCTTGTAATTACACCTTAAATCCAGAAGTTATTGCACTTAGCACCTTTGCCATTTCTGATAGATTTTCTGTAGTCTTCTCTATCTCAGTCATAGTGCCTAGTTGTTCCTCGATACTTGAACTTATATTTTCAGTGCCTGCTGCTATTTCACTTGAGGTTGCAGCCATACTATTTATAGCTTTTTCCATTTCTTTTGCACTCTCTGCATGGGTTTCTGTAGCTTTATCAATTTCTTCTATTTGATTTACAATATCCTGTGTATTCTTAATTATGTCTTTTATAATTTGACCAACTTCAGAGGCTTTAGTAACTCCGTGAGATACCTTTTCCTCAACTTGGTTAACTGAATCAACAGCAGATGCAGATTTTAACTGATTTTCTTTAATTAAGTCAGATATTTGTTGAGCAGCTGAATTACTTTCATCAGCAAGCTTTCTTATTTCATCTGCTACTACGCTAAAACCTCTACCAGCTTCACCAGCACGTGCTGCTTCTATTGCTGCATTTAAAGCTAGAAGGTTAGTTTGTTCCGATATTCCTGTTATGATTTGAATAATATCGCCAATCTTTTTTGAAGAGAGGTCAAGTTCATTTATCATAAGAGATACTTTTTGTGAGGAAGAGGCTATATCTGTTATAGAAGAAACAATTTCAGATATTTTAGTTGCGCCCTCTTCGGCAGACTCTTTTGCTTTTTTACTATTATTTGTAGTATTTTTAGTTGCTATAGAAGTTGCTTCAGTAAATCTTGCTGCTTCTGCAAGATGTGCAGAGGTTTCCTCAGCAATGGCAGCCTCATCGGAGGTACTGGAAGCTATTTCTTCAACAGTACTCGATATTGTATCAAGAGATTGTGTGGTGGCTTTTGTTGCTATGGTTAACTCTTCGCTTGAAGAAGAGATAGTATCAGCAGAAAGAGATACTTCCTTAATAATGTTGTGAAGCTTGTCAACAAATAGATCAAAACTTGAGCTCAGTTCGCCTATTTCATCTTTGCTTCTATAACCTATTCTCTTAGTCAAATCACCGCTGTTTTCAGAGATTTCCTTTAATTGTTGAGTTACTTTTTTAACAGGAACAACAACTGCTCTTATTATTACTATAGATAAGATTAGAGTTATAATTGCACATACTGCAATAAGTGATACTAATCCAATTAATGTAGTATAATAAACGGATTTACTTTCATCATAAGTTTGTTTTGCTGCAGTAACCTGCTTATTAATAATCTCATCAAAAGAGCTAACTACAGCAGTTTTTGTGTTGTCTAAGTTTAGCATTTCAGTAGGAGGTCCAGCTTGAGCTCCAAGATCGTTTCCGCCAGCATCCAGAGTTTTTACAGCACCAACTCCGTTAGATTTTATAAAAGCATCATTAGCAGCTATAAACTTATCATAGTTCTCAAATAGAGTTTTAAAGTCATCATTGCTCTTATATTTTGATAATCGTTCATTTATAGAAGATATCTTGGATGCAATATCATCTTGTATTGTTTTTTTTGAGGCATCATCCGCTGCATCCATTAAGGTGATATCTTTAGATTTAATATATTCAATGTCAGATTTTATACCGCTAATATAAACAATTGGAACCAGTCTAGAATCGTTTAATTCTATGACCATTGAGTTAACTTTAGAGATTTGTCTTACACCAGCAATACCTATTACTATAAGAAAAATAAGAAAGCTGATAGAAAGTAAACCAATTTTTTTGCCCAGTTTAATGTTTTTAAAAAAGTCCATAAAAGGCCATCCCCCCAAATATTAATTAGTAAGTATGATTTATTATCGTTGATGATTTAAAAAAAGTAAACCATTTTTGTCGAAAAATTTATAACTTAATCATATTATATAATGTTAATGTTACAATTAAGTTACAATATTAAAGATAAATCATAAATATGACAGAGAAAATTTATGAAATATAGTTGTATGGAAATTTATTTTAGTATAACTCATACCAACTCATTCATTTAACTTAGGGATATATTTATAAAGTACTTTTAGTTGATTCCACTTCATTTAAGAATTCCTTTTTTTACGACAGAAATTGCATCTCTTGATTTTCCAATCATCTCTTTACTTTCATCACCCATTTTGAGACTTACTGAGATAAAGATCATATCTAAAATAACAAGTTGAATAAGTCTTGAAACCATAGCGTCTGTATAGTATTTTAAATCATATGTTGAACTAAACAAGACCACATCTGAAGTCTTTGCAAGAGCAGAATTTAAATAGCTTGTTATTCCAATAATCTTGCATCCCTTTTTTTTAGCATTTTCGGCACACTCCAAGACCTCACGGCTCTCTCCAGTATGAGAAATGAGAACTACCACATCATTTGATTCAAGATGATAAGTCTTTATTAATGAAAAATGTGAGTTTACATCAAAGGACACTTTTTTACCAATTCTCATAAACTTGTGATATGCATCCATAGCAATTACACTAGAACCACCTGATCCATAAAACAGTATGCTGCTCGCTTCGAAGATAAGGTTTACAGCCTTGTTCAAATCTTCAGTATTTATAATGTTATTAATATCATTTATTGCACAGGCTGCAGAAGCTATTACTTTTTGTTTAACTATCTCAATGTCATCAGTAGCCTCAATATTTTGATATCCATCATCTATTTTAATTCCATTTGAGGATAATCTAGTAGTTTCTTTTGATAATTCTCCAGCCATATCTATACGGAATGTCTGATAAGAACTGTAGTCTAGTTTATTAATAAAACGAATTACTGTAGGTTCGCTGACATTACACTTTTGAGCCAATTCACTAATTGTAATTCGAACTACTTCCGATTTATTGTTCAAAATATAGTCAGCTATATTTTTCTGAACTTTAGATAGTGTATTATATCTTGATCTTATGGTAGCAAAAAGATTATCTTGCATAGTTGTTGTCTCCTCCTAAATGTTAGCAAATAAGCATTCATTACAGATTAATTGTAGCAAACCAGTGTAGAAAAAACAATTAAAGTAAAAAATAAAAAAGTATATAAATCATAGATTGAAAATGTTTTAAGTTCTTATTATTTTAAACTTAGTAAATATGTTACTTATTACAAAAAAATAGACGTAATAAATTTACTAAAACTCATTGACAACGTTTAGAACTTTTGTTATTCTGAATATAGTAATAAAATTACTTTGATTAAAAAATAACAGTAATAAGTTTACGAAGACGAACTATAGCAAATAAGCATAATAGAAAATTAAAGTACAAAATTATACAAAATACGCATTGACAACGTTTTGAAAATTTGATATTCTGATTACGGTAAAAAAACTACTAAATTAAAAATTAAATAGTAAAAAAATTACTAACATAATAATACGTAAAATTTTTAAAAATATTAATCATAAAATGGAGGGTTAAATTATGAAAAAAAATGTTGGTTTTATAGGCTTAGGTATAATGGGTAGACCGATGACATTAAATCTTTTAAAGGCTGGTTACAATGTGACTGTATACGATATAAATAAGGAAGCAATAGAAAAATTAGTAACTGCTGGTGCTAAGGGTGCTGCATCACCAAAAGAAGTTGGAGAAAATAGTGATGTAATTATTACAATGGTACCAAATTCCCAGCATGTAAGAGAAGCCGTTTTAGGTGAAAATGGAGTTGCTAAAGGTGCAAAAGCTGGTTCAGTTGTAATCGATATGAGTTCTATTACTCCAGTTGCTTCTAAACAAATAGCAGAAGAACTTTCTAAAGACGGTATTGAAATGTTAGATGCACCTGTAAGTGGAGGAGAGCCAGGAGCTGTAGCTGGTACATTATCTATAATGGTAGGTGGTAAGGAAGAGGTTTTTGAAAGTGTTAAAGATGTACTTCAAGCTATGGGAAGAGATGTTATTTTAGTTGGAGAAAATGGTTGTGGTGTTACTGCAAAATTAGCAAATCAAGTTATAGTTAATTTAAATATCGCAGCAATGTCAGAAGCACTAGTACTGGCAGCAAAAGCTGGAATTAATATTGAAAAGATGTATCAAGCAATTAGAGGAGGACTCGCAGGAAGTTCTGTACTTGATGCAAAAGTTCCTTTAATACTTGAAAGAAACTTTGTAGCAGGTGGAAGAATAGATATAAACCTTAAAGATATAACAAACGTTATGGAAACAGCACACGGAATAGGTGTTCCATTACCACTATGCAGCCAACTATTAGAAATAATGCACGCATTAAAAGTAGATGGAAAAGCAGGAGACGATCACGGTGGAATAGTTCAACATTACGAAAAGCTTGCAAAGGTTGAAGTTAGAAAGGAGCAATAATTATGAGTTCAAATAAAGTACTAGCTAAAGAAGTTTTTGATAAAATACCGGCAGTAGATGTAAAAGTTGTAGATGAATTACTTACTAAAGAATTACTTGAACTTGATAAAAAAATAATAGTTCTTGATGATGATCCAACTGGAGTACAGACTGTTCATGATGTTTCAGTATATACTGATTGGTCAAAAGAAAGTATTGAAAAAGGCTTCATGGAAGAAAACGCTATGTTCTTCATCCTAACAAATTCAAGAGGTTTTACTGCAGAAGAAACAGAAAAAGCACATAAAGAAATAGCTTTAAATATTACAGAAGTAGCTAAAAATCTTAATAAAGATTTTATAGTAATTAGCAGATCGGACTCAACTCTTAGAGGACATTACCCTCTTGAAACAAAGGTATTAAAAGAAACTATAGAAGCAAATTCAGAAGTTAAATATAATGGGGAAGTATTAATGCCATTTTTCAAAGAAGGCGGCAGATTTACTGTTGATAATGTTCACTATGTTCAATATGATGAATACTTAGTGCCAGCTGGGGAAACTGAGTTTGCAAAAGATAGAACTTTTGGATATACAAAATCTCAGTTGGGTGAATATATTGAAGAAAAAACAAATGGCGAATTTAAGGCTAGTAACACTACTTATATATCACTTCAAGATATTAGAAATTTAGCAATAGACAGCATAACAGAACAATTACTTAAAGTTGATAACTTTAATAAAGTAGCAGTTAATGCTGTAGACTATGTTGATGTAAAGATAGTTACCATTGCTTTAATAAGAGCAATAAAAGCAGGTAAAAACTTTATGTATAGAAGTGCAGCTGCTCTAACTAAAGTAATTGGTGGAGTAAGTGATAAAGGTTTACTTACTAGAGATGAACTTATTAAAGAAGAAACTAACAACGGAGGATTAATAGTAGTTGGTTCTCACGTTCAAAAGACTACTGAGCAGCTAGAAGAACTAAAGAAAGTTGATTTTATTGAATTTATTGAATTTAATTGTCATCTTGTTTTAGAACCAGAAAAGTTTACAGCTGAAGTTGATAGGATTATTGAAAAATGTGAAGATCTTATCAGTTCCGGTAAAACTGTAGCTGTTTATACAAGAAGAGAAAGATTAGATCTTGGCGAAGGTAAAAAAGAAGAAGAATTGAAGCTTTCTGTTAAAATATCAGATGCAGTAACAAGTATTGTTACTAGATTAAAGGTAAGACCTAATTATGTTGTAGCTAAAGGTGGAATTACATCAAGTGATGTAGGAACAAAAGGTCTTCAAGTAAAAAGAGCAACTGTAGCTGGTCAAATTAAGCCAGGAATACCTGTTTGGAGAACAGGAGCAGAAAGTAAGTACCCAGGAATATCTTATGTAATATTCCCAGGAAATGTTGGAACTAAAACTACTCTAAGAGAAGCAGTTGAGGTTTTAAATAATAAATAAAATTAATGCAATTAAGCGATGATTAAAAGTGTTATGGATAAAAGGAAAGGTGAAAAAAATGCTAGTTAACATGAAAGAAATTCTTCATAATGCAAGCTTAGAGAAAAAAGCTGTTGGCTCATTTAATGTTTATACTTACGAAACTATAAAAGGCGTATTAGAATCTGCCCAGCAGCAAAACTTTCCTGCAATAATTGCATTTGGTGAAAAATATCTTAAAAATATGGACTTTGAGTCAGTATATAGTGTAGTAAAGACTTTGTCAAAGAATATTGAAGTTCCTTTTGTTTTGCACTTAGACCATTGCAGTAACTTGGAAAATGTGTACAAGGCTATAAAGGCAGGATTTACTTCCGTAATGTATGATGGTTCTGCATTACCCTATGAAGAAAATGTTGCGAATACTTCAAAAGTGGTTGAAATTGCAAAGGCATGTAATGTGTCTGTTGAGGCTGAATTAGGTTCTTTAGCAGCAGGATTAGATTCTCATGAGGGAAAATTAGATGATAGAGAAATTTATACAAGTCCGCTGCTGGCAAAGGATTTTGTACAAAAGACTGGTATAGATGCTCTAGCGGTATCTATAGGTACAGTACATGGAATGTACAAAGGAACTCCAAACATAAGAGTAGATATCTTAAAGGAAATTAAAGAAAAAGTGGACATCCCCTTTGTGCTACATGGTGGTTCTGGTACTCCTGAAGATGTACTATTAGACTGCATAGAAAATGGAATTTGCAAAATAAATGTTAACACAGAAATATCAGTCTATACTATAGAGAAAATGAAAGAATTACTAAGTAATGGACAAAAATATCACTTATCAGAGATATCTTTAATGCAAGTAGGATTTATTAAAGAAGTAGTTAGTAAATATATGAAGCTTTTTAATAGAATGGTTTAAGTATTAAAGAATTATGAAAATTTCAGTTATGTTGTGATTTGAATAAAGCTAAGCAGAAGTATGGAATGACAGGTTTATATTATTTTAGAAATAGAAAGCTTGTCATTTCATATTTTGAAGGTATTATATTTTTAATTTACAATTGTTGAAAACGGTAACGTAATAAATTTTATAAAATAAAAAAGTAACAAATGGAGGGTCTAATTATGAGTAATGTATCATATATGCTTCTTATTCTATTTGCTTCTATTGCTTTGATCGTTTTTCTTATTATGAAAACAAAGCTCAGTGCATTTTTGGCATTGACTGTTTCTGGATTGTTTCTTGGTATTGTGGCAGGTATGCCACTTGAAAAAGTTGCTGTTTCCTTTCAGGCAGGTATGGGAAATACTCTAGGATTCTTGGCAACTGTTTTAGGTCTTGGGACAATACTTGGAAAGATGCTTGAGATATCTGGTGGAGCACAGCGACTTGCAAGAACATTGATTGATACCTTTGGTGAAAAGAAAGCCCATTGGGCAATGATACTTGTAGGATTTATATGTGGTATACCTGTATTCTTTCAAGTTGGATTTGTTTTATTACTTCCAGTAATATTTAGTGTTGCGCTGCAAACAAGAATGTCCTTAATCAAAATAGGAATTCCTGTTGTGGCAGGATTAATAACAGTACATGGAATGGTACCACCACATCCTGCTGCTTTAGCGATTGTTGGTACACTTAAGGCTGATGTCGGAACTGCTATTTTATTAAGTTTGATTATAGGATTGCCTGCCGCAATTTGTGCAGGTCCGATTTATGGTAATTTTATTTCAAAACGAGTTAAGGTTAACCCTAATGAAAGTCTTTTCAGCAGTGAACTTATACCAGAAGAAAAACTTCCAGGATTTGCAACAACATTGTTTACAATACTTTTACCAATGATAATCATGGTAGTAAAAACTATTGTTGAGTTAGCAGCACCTAAAGGAGCCTCATATGTTCATTTTGTAGCATTTATTGGTAATCCAATCACAGCACTTTTAATTTCTGTATTTGTTTCATACTTCACTCTTGGCTTATCAAGGGGGATGAAAATGCAAGACTTATTAAAGGTTACTGACGGATGCTTTGGACCAGTAGCAGGCATATTGCTAGTTATAGGTGCAGGTGGAGCATTTAATCAGGTTCTTCAAGACAGTGGAATAGGAAAGGTATTAGGAAGCGTTCTTACAAACTTACACATGAGTCCTGTACTTTTAGCATGGTTAGTTTCTAGTATAATGAGATTTGCTGTTGGTTCTACTACTGTTGCAATGATGACTGCTGCCGGAATAATATTACCAATTTTACCTAATTTTCCAGACCTTAACCCTGTGTTATTATGCGTAGCTATTGGTGCAGGAGGAGTTGGTTTATCACATGTAAATGACTCAGGATTCTGGATAGTTAAAGAATACTTTGGAATGTCAGTAATAGATACGCTTAAATCCTGGACAGCTGCTACTACTATTGCCTCTGTTGTTGCTATTTTGATAACATTGGCGGTTTCAACAGTTTTCTAAGATTGGAAAGTGTGTTAAGTTTTTCCTAATAAGTAGATTATATAATTTAGTATTGAATTAGGTCATTGATGTTTTTACAATGGCCTCTTTATAATATAATAGGAGGGTTGTATGTGAATGATTTAATAAAAATATCTAATGAAAACGAATTGTTTTCAAAATATAGAAATACTCCCATAGAACAGTTATTTAAATATCATAATTTTGGATGTACCTTTGAAAAGTCCTCTAAAGCTGAACTGCTAGTAGGCATGTGTATGGATAATAGAAATCAGCTTAGAATTCCCAATAATTTTGCATACATCTTACGTACCGGTGGAGGAAATCTACGGTCTATTGAGTTCAAAATATCCTATGCAATTGGTATTGGTGGGGTACAGTGTATTGCTTTAATAGGTCATAATCACTGTGGAATGTCTAATTTAATCTCAAAAAAGCAGCGTTTTATAGAAGGAATGGTTAAAAATGCAGGATGGATGGAAAAACAGGCAGAAGATCATTTTATGAGATTTGCACCAATATTTGAAATTGAGAATGAAATAGAATTTTTGTTATGTGAGACTAAAAGGTTAAGAGAAAAGTATCCTAAAGTTATGATTGCACCCCTCTTTTATAAGATAGAAGATAATTTCCTATACCTATTAGAAGCAGACCGGGATACAGCTTAAAAGTGCAGCAGTGATGTAGCTAATCAGTTGATTTGAAAGGAATACAAGGGACAGAAAGGTTAATAATCTTTCTGGGCTTATAAGGAATACAAGGGACAGAAAGGTTAATAATCTTTCTGGGCTTATAAGGAATACAAGGGGGAAGGGACTGATGATTCAATATAAGTGGTGCGTATGTGATATGGACGGAACGTTATTAAATTCAAAAGATATTATATCAGAGGAAAATGAGGCAGCATTAAAAAAGCTTCAACAAATGGGATTAGAAGTAATTATTGCTTCTGGAAGAGTTGATCTTTTAATGAAGCCTTTTATAAAACAGTTGAATTTAAAGGGTAATATTATATGCTGTAATGGTGGCTTAATTAAAAATATTGAAACAGGAGAAATACTATATTCTAAGGTAATGGACAAGGGTGCGGTAAGAGAGATTATAGACTACGCCTTGGGAAATAATATAAATTTCCTTATATATACTAACAAAGTAGTATATTCAAACAAAAATAACCCAAAGGCTGAGAAATATGAAAAGCTTAATATGTCTCTTTCGAAGGATTTACAAATACCAATAACGTATATAGATGATTCAATAATTAAAAATATACATAATATAGATATTTTTAAAATTTTATTAGTCTGTGATAATCATGAAATAGTTAAAGTAGCACAAAAGCATCTTTCAAAATCTGATAAGCTTACAGCGGTGAGTTCAGTGAAGGGACTTTTAGATATTATGGCATCAAATACCTCTAAGGGGCATGGTTTAAAGATTTTATCCGATAAGTTAGATGTAGATTTAGATAAAGTTATTGCTTTTGGGGATAACTATAATGATGTAGAAATGTTTCAATGTGTAGGTATGCCTATAGCAATGGGAAATGCTGAGGAGGATGTTAAACTGCAGGCAAAGTATGTAACCAAGTCAAATGATGAAGCTGGTATAGCTTACGCAATTAATAATTATATATTGCAGAAATGAAGTGAAAATTGAATCCTATGGGGGTACAACCCCCATCGGATAAAACAGAATACAAAGTGGTCATCTTAAAAGTTATTTAGGATGACCATTTTTTCGATTTTTTGAAGTTCATTTAACACATTACCTACATATGAAAGAAAAAAACTGTCAGTATTTTATCAAATGAATGTTATGAAATTATTTTTCTGATAAACAGAGTGGTAATTTTACTCCTTTTAGTTCAATCTCGGCACAATAGGAGCTGATTTTTGTTTATAGGTCTAAAAATTATTGAAATTAAATGTATAGAAAAAATCTATAAATAAAGCTTGAAAGATCAATTAGATTAATAGATTTGTTTATATTATAATAAAGTTGTAAATGATTTTATGTTAAGGTTAGTAACATAATTAGTGAACCTTATAACATTCTTGGTTAACAATATAACATACTATAAGCTTATTTTAACAATGCTAAGAAACTCTTAAGTAAATTTATTATTAATATTAGGATAGAGTGAATATGGAGGTAAAAAAATGAAAAACAAATATCCAAATCTTTTGTCACCAATCACTATCAACGGAATGACATTAAGGAACAGAACGGTTATGCCACCTATTGGCAGCAACTTTGCTACTGTTAGTGCAGAAGTGTCTGAAGAAATGATCAAATATTATGAATTAAGGGCAAAAGGTGGTACAGGCCTTATCATCGTGGAGAACGCTTGTGTAGACTTTCCAATGGGAACCAATGGAACAAAACAGTGCAGAATTGACGATAACCAATATGTACCTGGATTTTACACTTTAGTAGAAAGACTTCATGCTTATGGAGCAAAGGTTTCAATACAATTAAATCATGCAGGAGCATCTGCTTATGCAGCAAGACTAGGCGGAGTACAAGCTGTTTCAGCATCAAATATTCCTTCAAAAACAGGTGGAGCAATTCCAAGACCTTTAACTGTAGAAGAGATGAAAGACATCGCTAAAAAATATGGAGAAGCTGCAGGAAGAGCACAGCTAGCAGGATTCGACGCAGTTGAAATCCATGCAGGACACTCCTATTTGCTGAACCAATTCCTATCACCTTTGTTCAACGACAGAACTGACGAATTTGGTGGAAGCGCTGAAAATAGAGCAAGATTTGCTGTAATGGTTATAGACAGCGTAAGAGCTGCAGTAGGTCCTAGATTTCCAATCTCCATAAGAATCAGTGCTGATGATATGATCCAGGGAGGAAATACCCTTGAGGACTCACTAGAATTGATGGGATATATGCAGGAAAAGGTAGACTTCCTAAACATCTCTGTAGCTCAAAATGACAACCTATATCTTCAACATGATAAGATGAGCTTAGCAGAAGGTTGGAGAAGCTATATGGCTAAGGCTTTCAAAGAAAAGTTCAATAAGCCAGTAATAACTTCAGGAAATATCCGTTCTCCAAAAGTTGCAGAAGAAATCATTGAAAAGGGAGATGCTGACCTTTTAGCTATGGGACGTGGCTTAATCGCAGAACCATATTGGGCTAATAAGGTTGCTGATGGACAAGAACACCTTCTTAGAAGATGTATCTCTTGTAACATAGGATGTGCTGATCACCGTTTGGCAAAATCCCAACCAATCCGTTGTACCATCAACCCAGATCTTTTATTTGAAGATACTTATAAGGATAAACAAGTAAAAAAAGCTATTAATGTTGTAGTTATCGGTGGAGGTACAGCAGGACTCGAAGCTGCATGTACTGCTGCAGAAATAGGCTGCAATGTAACATTATTAGAACAAAAAGATAGATTAGGCGGTCTAGCTTGGATGATCGGAACAATTCCAGCAAAAGCAAGAATCCACTACTTTGTAGAATATTTAGAGAATAGAGTAAAAGAGCTGCCTAACCTAAATGTAAGACTTAACACAAAAGCTTCAGAGGAAATATTAGGAGAATTAAATCCAGATCTTATAATAAATGCAACTGGATCAAAGCCACTGCTTCCTCCAATAGCAGGATTGTTGGATCGTGTAGACAAAGAGGGATCAAAAGTTAAATCAACCTTTGGATTCATTAACAACATCAATTCTTTTGATGAGGACTGCAAAGGCAAGAAAGTTGCAGTTGTAGGCGGAGGAGCAGTAGGACTTGACGTTGTAGAATTCTTCGCTGAAAGAGGAGCAGAAGTTTCGGTTATAGAAATGATGCCTGTAATAGGAAGAGATTTGGACACTAATACAAAGCTTGATGTATATCATATGATGAAAGAAAATAATGTTAAGCAGCTTGCAAATACTGCACTACAGACTGTTAATGACAGTTCATTTACAGTAAGGAATCCAGAAGGCGATATCGTAGATATAGACTTTGACTACGGATTTGTATGTCTAGGAATGAGATCAGAAAATGCTGGATTCCCTAAAGTTGAAGCATACGCTGCAGAAACAGGCGTAAAACTTCTTAACATCGGAGATAGTGCAAGAGTAAGAAGAATAATATCCGGCGTTGAAGAAGGCAGAAATGTAGTAAAAACTTTAGAAGTTATGGGTGTATTCAAATAATTAATAGGGTTGGATTTTTTAGTCCAACCCGATTATTGGAATATAAAGGTTAATAAATTAACAATGAAATTATTAGTGGGACAATCTATATCCAGTATATTGAAGGAATTATTATATTAAATACAATTAGATATCTAAAGGGAAAAATGAAGGGAGAAAAAAATGAGTAATAAGAAAAATTATTTTCCAACTGCCTTAGCGTTATATTTCATATATTTTATACATGGTATCGGCGTATCAATTTTAGGTCAATACAAACAAAACTTCGCAGGTGCCTGGGGAGCAAAAACGTTAGCTAATGGTACTTTTGATGTAAGTGTGGTACTGGCTGTTATTGCAGCCTTAGGTTTAGGACGTTTGATTACACTTCCTATATCGGGGCCTTTTTCAGATAAATTCGGAAGAAGAGCTTCTGGACTAATAGGTATAGCCCTTTATGTAGCTTATTTCGTAGGTATTGCATTAGCGCCAAATATGTATGTTGCTTATGCATTTGCATTAGCCGGTGGTGCAGCTAACTCTTTCCTAGATGTTTGTATTATTCCATCCTGCTTAGAGATATTTACAAAATCCGGTGACGCTGCTAGTATGTTCACTAAGTTTTCAATATCTATAGGACAGCTTCTACTTCCATTTATGATTGGTTTTGTTGCAGCAAATCACATGTCATATAAAACT
This sequence comes from Clostridium magnum DSM 2767, assembly GCF_001623875.1. Lineage (GTDB taxonomy): Bacteria > Bacillota > Clostridia > Clostridiales > Clostridiaceae > Clostridium_AM > Clostridium_AM magnum. The sequence goes on from NZ_LWAE01000007.1 coordinate 267,415, forward strand.
ATTTTCTTCGTAACAGCCGTACTACTTATTATAGATGCAATTTTAATCGCAATACTTCCATTCCCAGCAATGAACAGCAGTGCTAAGACAGAAAAAGGTGGAGCTGAAGTTAAGAAAGAAAAAATGAAATTTACAGCAACTAGTATTGCAGTTATTCTTATCGGATTTACATGTACATCAACATTCCAGTTATGGTTGAACTGTAATCAAGAATTAGGTAAATTATATGGCTTAGCTAAACCAAGTCAAATTCAGTCATACTATGCAATGGGGTCAATAGTTGCTATATTAGTAACAGCACCACTTGTGAAAAGTTTTATTAAACCAGTTAGAATTCTTGTTCTTTACCCTGCAATTTCTACAATTATGCTTATAGCTTTATACTTTATACAATCACCAACAATTGTTTTAGTAGGTGGATTTGTACTTGGATATGCAGCTGCAGGTGGAGTACTTCAGTTAGCAGTATCAACAGCAAATTCTATGTTCCCAGCAAACAAAGGTAAGATTACATCTATAGTTATGATTGCATCCAGTGTAGCAAATTATGTTATCTTAAATATAGCTAGTATGCTTACAAAAGCTGGTGGTGTACAGGGACCAAAATATGTGCTTTTACTGAATATAGGAATTACTGTTCTTGGTATTTTACTTGCATTGTTTGTAAATAAAAAGTTTGCAGAAGAAGCAAAAGCATAGATAATATCTTAAATCTTAAAAAATAAAATATTTAAGTTAAGTGAGGTTATAATTATGGAAAAACGTATTTCAGGAAAGACAGGCTTATTGGGCTTAATAGGTACACCAGTAGATCATTCCAAATCACCAGTTATGTATAACTATAGTTTTGAAAAATTGGACTTAGACTATGCATATTTAGCATTTGATATAACAGTTGAAAAGGTACCAGATGCCATTGCAGCTATGAAAACTTTTAAAATGAGAGGCGCAAATGTAACAATGCCGTGTAAAAGTGAAGTTGTTAAGTATATGGATGAGTTATCTCCTGCTGCACGTATAATTGGGGCGGTAAATACAATTGTTAATGATAACGGAAAATTAACTGGCCATATTACAGATGGTGTTGGATTTATACGTAATTTAAAAGAACATGGAGTAGAAGTAAAAGACAAAAAAGTAACTATTATGGGTGCTGGTGGCGCTGCAACAGCTATTCAGGTCCAATTTGCTTTAGATGGAGCTAGAGAAATTTCTATATTCAACATAAAAGATGCTTTTTATGAAAAAGCTGAGAAAACTGTTGAAAACATCAAAAAAGAAGTACCAGAATGCGTTGTGAGCTTATATGATTTAAATGATACGGAAAGACTTAATGCAGAAATTGCATCCAGTGATATTTTAGTTAATGGAACACTTGTAGGAATGCACCCTAATGAGGAACAGACGATTATAAAAGATACAAGTGTTTTCAAAAAAGACTTAGTTGTAGCAGACGTAGTGTATAATCCAAAGAAAACAAAACTTATGGAGGATGCTGAGGCTGTTGGCTGTAAAACAGTAGGGGGTTTAGGAATGCTGTTATGGCAGGGAGCAGAGGCTTTTAAGTTATATACTGAATTAGAAATGCCTGTGGAAGAGGTTCAGGAATTGTACTTTAAGTAAATCCTAAAAATCTTTAACATCTATGAGAAGTACAATAGCACTCTATCAAAAGCATAGAGTGTTATTTGTAGTTCCTAAAGTTTTATTCAATGAATACGTGCTATAATACTGCCATTTTCCTTAAAGTGGCAGTATTATAGCATATAGTCATCAGATTTAAGTTTCCACTTCATTCTATACAACTTTTGTCTTTTAAATATGAAATAAAGTTGTGTACAGCAGGTGGAAAATATTTATTTTTTCGATAAGCAAAATAAATACGACGACAATATTCCGGACTATTAATGTGTAACTTTTTTACTTTAGCATCTTTAAGAGCCGGTGCTTCTGCTATGATAGCTACTCCAAAACCTGCAGCAACTAAAGCAGAAAGAGCATACTCATCAGAGGCTTCACAAATAACCTTTGGATTTAAATTAATACTTTTTAATAAATTAAAAGTGAATTTTCCAAGTCCAGAATTTCTATCATATGCTACTAATGGATAAGGCTCAATGTCAATTAAGTCAATACTATCAAATTTTCCAAGTGGATGTTCTAAAGGAACAATAACAAATAGTTCTTGTTCAATAATGGGAACGAAAGTAACATCTGGCTCATTTTCAACATAAGAGCCAAAAATCAAATCATATTTATCATTTTTTAGGCCTTCCAACATTTCTGCAGTAAACCCCTGTTTAAAGGTAAAGGTAACATTCTTATTCTGTTCTAAATTTAAAAAACTACGTACTGTTTCAGGAATATAATGTTGCGCTAGTGGAGAAATATAGGCAATGTCAACGTGACCTTCTGAACTGCTGGCTAATTGTTTCATATTTTTTTTAGCATTTTCCAAATCATCTAATATTCTATCGACATGTTCTAAAAATATTCGACCATATTTAGTTAATATGACATTTCTACCTTGCTTATCAAATAAGCAGAGACCAAGTTCAGATTCTAAGTTTGCCATAGAATTACTTAAACTTGGTTGAGATATATTTAGCTCTAAAGCTGCCTGTCTAAAATGCTGCAGACGAGCAATGGTTCTAAAATAATATAATTGGTTTAAATTCATATGGCAGTTTCCTCCCCAAATAGATTATAAATATTATATCATATTCAATAGTTAAAAACTATCAATAAAGTAGAAAACATGTATTAGAATTATCAAAATTATTGAATTATAATATAAATTAGGATGTGTTAAAAAAATAACTATTCTAAATTAATGACAAAATATGAACAAATAGAGAAGTTTTAGTCGAAAGGTTATTTTGTAATATTTGATGATATTCACAAAACGTTAGTAATAAATTATTGATATTGTGCTTTAAGATAACGATTACTATAAAAAATAATAATTATACGAACCATTTCAGTAGGATGAATTATTTTAACCTGACTAACTTGGCGTAAGTCTTCCACTTCATATGAAACTCCTCTTCCTAGCGTCAGAGGAGTAAGCGATTCACACAAAATCGTAGATTTTGGTTCTCTGCTTAACTGGGAGTTCAAGGCCAAGTAAGCCATGCATTCGCAGCTCTAAAATTCAGATGGGGTAAAAGAATCCCCATCTGAATCAAGATCTTGCTTCAATTAAATTATAGGCACATAAAAATACGAAAATGGGGGTAGAAAAATGATAAAGTATCAGAATGTTTTAAATCCATTAAAAGTAAAAAACATGATATTAAAGAACAGAATAGTTATGCCACCAATGGGGACAAACTATGCAGGACAGAACGGCGAAATTAATGAAGAGCATATTAAGTACTATGAACAAAGGGCTAAAGGTGGAACAGGATTAATAATATTAGAAAATGTATGTATTGACTTTCCTCTAGGATCAAATGGAACAACACAGCTTAGAATGGATCATGACAGCTTTATTCCTGCTTTATATAAGCTTAATGAAAGATTACACAAACACGGTGCAAATGTGGCAGTGCAAATTAACCATTCAGGTGCATCAGCAGTATCAGAAAGAATAGGATGTCAGCCTGTTTCAGCATCAAATATTCCTTCAAAGACAGGTGGAGCGGTACCTAGACCATTAGAGAAAAGCGCAATACTAGATATAGTAGAGAAATACGGTAAAGCAGCAAAAAGAGTACAAACAGCAGGCTTTGATGCAGTTGAAATACATGCAGGGCATTCATATTTAATCTGTCAATTCCTATCACCACTTTACAACAACCGTACAGATGAATTTGGTGGTAGCGTTGAAAACAGAGCAAGATTTGCAAGAATGGTAATTGATAGTGTAAGAGAAGCTGTGGGACCTATGTTTCCAATAATATTAAGATTTAGCGCAGACGAACTTTTAGAAGGCGGTAACACTTTAGAAGATACACTAAAAATATTAGAATACTTAAATGATGAAGTTGACATATTCGATGTATCCGCAGCCGTAAATGATTCATTATATTACCAAATAGACAACATGAACCTTAAGGATGGATGGCGTTCATATATGTCTAAAGCTGTAAGAGATAAATTTAATAAGCCAACAATAACAACAGGAAACATCAGAAATCCAGAAGTAGCTGAAAAGATTCTAGCAGAAGGAGAAGCAGACTTAATAGGAATGGGTCGTGGACTAATAGCTGAACCAAACTGGGTGAAGAAAGTTCAAAGTGGACAAGAAGATATGCTTAGAAAATGCATATCCTGTAATATAGGTTGTGCAGGACACAGAATAGGATTAAATAGACCAATTAGATGTACAGTTAACCCAGATACAATAACTGAAGATGTTTATAAGAAGCAAAAGGTAAAAAAGAAAACCAATGTAGTGGTTATTGGAGGAGGAACAGCTGGACTTGAAGCAGCATGTACAGCAGCGGAGTTAGGATGTACAACCTTTCTATTTGAACAAAAATCATACTTAGGTGGACTTGCAAAGGAAATTTCAAAACTACCAGATAAACAAAGAATTTCTGATTTTCCTAAGTATCTAGTTAATAGAACTGAAAGATTAGACAATTTAACTATCTTTACTAATACAAAAGCTGATGCTAAATTAGTACAAAATCTTAGTCCAGATATTATAGTAAACGCTACAGGATCGAAGCCATTACTTCCTCCAATCAAAGGTTTATTAGAGCGTATCGACAAAGAAGGAGAAAAGTTATATTCAATATTTGGACTGCTTAATAACATTGATGAATTTGAAAATCTTAATGTTGAAGGCAAAAAAGTAGCAGTTATTGGTGGTGGAGCAGTAGGTCTAGATGTTGTAGAATACTTTGCACAAAAAGGAGCAACTGTTTCAATAGTTGAAATGTTGCCTATGCTTGGAAGAGACTTAGATGTAATCACTAAGATTTCTATGATGGACATTATTAAGAAATATAATGTAGATGTTAATACAAGCACAGCTCTTGTGGAAGTAGCATCAGATCATTTTAAAGTTAAAAAAGGTGAAGAAGAAGTAACTATAGAATTTGATTATGGATTTGTATGTCTTGGAATGAGACCGGAAAATCCAGGTTTAAAGGAGTTACAAGAACATTTTGGAGAAAAGAATGTTGAAGTAATTAATATTGGAGATAGCGCTAGAACAAGAAAGATAATGGATGGCGTTAGAGAAGGCAGAGAGATTACTCTTGCATTAGAAAAAATAGATGCAATTTAAGCAGTACTTAAAACTGATTTATAATTCTACTGTTTTCAGTTTACTATGACATTATTTATGTTTGTAAAGTGAGTAATAGGTTGGATATAAAAGTCCAACCTCATTATTGGAACATAAAGGGTTAAGAATTTAACGAAAAAGAGTGAAAAATTGTTAATAAAATAATCTGCGGTTATTGTATAGAGCCAAAAAAGTTCTATATTAAATACAATTACATTTCCTAAGGGACAAATGAAAGGAGAAAAGAAATGAGTAATAAGAAAAACTATTTTCCAACTGCCTTGGCCTTATATTTCATATATTTTATACATGGTATCGGGGTATCAATTTTAGGACAATATAAACAAAACTTCGCAGGTGCATGGGGAGCAAAAACATTAGCTAACGGTACCTTTGATGTAAGTGTGGTACTAGCTGTTATTGCAGCCTTAGGTTTAGGACGTTTGATTACGCTTCCTATATCGGGACCTTTTTCAGATAAATTCGGAAGAAGGGCTTCTGGATTAATCGGTATAGCTCTTTACGTAGCTTATTTTGTAGGAATTGCAGTAGCACCAAATATGTATGTTGCTTATGCATTTGCATTAGCAGGTGGTGCAGCTAACTCTTTCCTAGATGTATGTATTATTCCATCATGCTTAGAAATATTTACAAAATCCGGCGATGCTGCCAGTATGTTCACAAAGTTTTCAATATCCATAGGACAGCTTCTACTTCCATTTATGATTGGTTTCGTTGCAGCAAACCATATGTCATATAAAACTATTTTCTTTGTAACAGCTGTATTACTTATTGTAGATGCTATTTTAATAGCAATCCTGCCATTCCCACAAATGAACAGTGATGCTAAGAAAGAAAAGGTTGGAGCTGAAGTTAAGAAAGAGAAGATGAAATTTACAGCAACAAGTATTGCTGTTATCCTTATCGGATTTACATGTACATCAACATTCCAGTTATGGTTAAACTGTAATCAGGAATTAGGTAAATTATATGGCTTAGCTAAACCAGCTCAAATTCAATCATATTATGCAATGGGATCAATAGTTGCTATATTAGTAACAGCACCACTTGTGAAAAGTATTATTAAGCCAGTTAGAATCCTTGTTATTTACCCAGCAATTTCTACAATCATGCTTGCAATATTATACTTTGTACAATCACCAACAATGGTATTAGTAGGTGGATTTGTGCTTGGATACGCAGCAGCTGGTGGTGTACTTCAGTTAGCAGTATCAACAGCAAACGCTATGTTCCCAACAAATAAAGGTAAGATTACATCTATAGTTATGATTGCATCTAGTGTAGCCAACTATGTTATCTTAAATATCGCAAGTATGCTTACAAAAGCTGGCGGTGTACAAGGACCAAAATATGTACTTTTATTAAACATAGGAATTACTGTTATTGGTATTTTACTTGCATTGTTTGTAAATAAACAGTATGCAAAAGAAGCAAAATAATACTTTGGATCACAATAAACTTAGTTTATTGTGGTCTTTTTATACCAATACTTATAGACAAATCTTATAAATATGATAGAATTTGTATAGTTGATGTTTAAAACTTGTCAATGTATAATAAAAATGTAGTTTGTTAATAAATAAACGACTAAATTGTAGAATATTAATCTAGGTCATAAGTTTTCATATTTAAAAAAGTTTGAAAATTCACATATCACTAAACCTTTTCATTATGCATAGTAATGTTTTTTATAGATAATTCTAAAAGTTAGTAAGTGTTCTAATTAGTATTTAATATATAGATAAATAGGATAAATAGGAGGTAATGTAATTATGTTTAAAAATCCTTACTTTAAATCATCACTAGGTATATACTTTAGTTATACTATGTTAGGTATGATACTTCTTTTACACTCAGCTCATATGCCTTTTTTAACTAAACAGTTTGGTACAGATCTAGCTGGTATAAGTTTTTTGATTTCCATGGAAGGAATAACTCGTTCAGCAACATTGTACATAGCTGGAAGATTATCAGATAAAATTGGAAGAAAGAAATTTTTGTGGTTAGCTCCACTTTTTGCTATAGTTTTTCTAGTGGGACTACCACTTGCACCAAATTATCAAGTAGCCATGCTGCTTTCAGTATTTGCAGGTATATCACATGCTTTTATGGATGCTGCAAGTTATCCTTCTTTAATAGAGTGTTTTCCAAAAACTCCTGGTACAGCAACGGTAGTAATAAAGGCATTTATAGCAATAGGAGGTACAGCTTTACCAATTATTATAGCCTTCTTTGCTAGTAACAAAATGTTCTATGGATATACATTTTATGTAGTAGCAATAATAGGATTTATAATTTTTCTTATGTTATATAATAGCAAGTTTCCAGATACAAAGTATGTTAAAGATGAAAGTGATAATAAAGAAGTAAGCGGGAAAAAATTCGCATCAGAACCAATGCTTTGGAGAGAGGGATTAGCACTTGTTATAATAGGTTTTACTTCTAATGCTACATTTATAATATATCAAACATGGATTCCTGTTTATGCTCAAAAGATTTTAGGAATAGCTCAAATAACTTCTCTAAAGTTTATTAGTTATTACAGTATGGGTACCCTTGTTTCAGTTGGAATATTAGCATTGCTTTTAAGAAAAACAGTAAAACCAGTACACATTACATTGGCTTATCCATTACTTGGGCTAATATTTTTAATAACTCTATTAGTACTTAAAACACCATTGGTTGCAACAATAGTTTTTTGTTTAGTAGGAGGATCTTCTGCAGGAGTGCTTCAAATGTCCCAAACTACAATGGGTGAGTTATTTTGGAAGAATAAAGGTGCAACAATAGCTTTAGTTTCTACTGCTAGTGGTATAGCAGCAGCAGTAGTTCCAGGTTTAACAGGTCTTATTTTAAGATACTATGATATTTTACATGTATTTTATTTCTTGATATTTATATATGTAGTTGGTATTTTCTGCGCTATTTTGGCAAATTTAAGATATAAAAAAGTTACTAAAAATGAACAGTATGATATTAAAGAACAAATCAGTTAATATTGACTTTAGCAACAGTTTTCCTTGCTAGAGGGACAAGTTTACATTTAATAATAAAAGTCACAGATACTTTATATGATGAAAGTATCTGTGACTTTTATTTGAGTACAAAACTAATATGTAAAAGTAAACCTTTTCTAAAGTTGGTTTTATTGCTTTTGTAAATATATGTAGCTAGATGTTTCATTTTTCAACTTGACAATATACTGTCATATATAAAATATAGATATATTTTAAAATAAATGATTATATTTGTGTATGTTCGATAACAAATTTTTTAAACTTGTGAGCAACCGGTGACAGATATCTATCCTTCATTACTGCTAGATAAAAGATTCTTTCAAAACTAGGACTTGCAATCTGAATAACTTTAACGTTTATAAAATTCAGAATAGGCATATTAGGACAAACTGCAATACCAAAATTCTTAGAAACTAATCCGGCAATTACCTGATCTTCTTCAATTTCATAGGCAACCTTTGGCTGTTCGCCGATTTGTCTAAATAAATCATCAATTATAGGTCTAAGTCCACTTTTTTGTGTGAAAATAATTTGAGGATATGGAATTGTCTCAATTAAATCTATTGTATCCCTATTCGATAGCGGATGGTCAGTAGGAACGATTAATACCAATTCTTGACTGGCAACTGGTATAAACTCAATACTATGTTCTTTCTCTAGCCTGGAACAAAAAGCCATATCATATTTTCTATCTTTAAGCCCTTGAATAATATCCACAGAAGTTGCTCCGGTGTGAAATTGAAATTCAATTGACTTTTCCTGATGTGCCTGCAAGAAATTTCGGGTAATATCTGGGACAAAATCCGTTCCTAAGGTTCGAAGAAAGGCTAAGTCGATTCTACCTTCCCCAGAACTAATCATTTTTAAAGTTTTTGTACTTGAATCAAGAATTTCTAAAGATTTTTCCGTATCAGATAAAAATAATTTCCCGTATTTTGTAAGAACTACATTTCTGCCTTCTTTCTCAAATAGGGAAACCCCTAATTCTTTTTCTAATAAGGAGATGGCATGACTTAAACTAGGCTGTGTAATCATTAACTCCTCAGCAGCTTTTGTATAATGCTCTAAATGTGCTAGAGTTACAAAATAACGTAAATGATATAAATTCAATTTGGTACCCCACTTTCATATATACATCTATGTTTTTTGATTTTAATTATAGCATGAACTATATACAAAATCTATGGATTGTTAGGATATTATCAATTTGTTTTCATAAGATTCATGTAATATAATAAATTCATAAATCCCAGTGAAATCGATTAGGTGATGGGATTTAACTTATTCTGTAATAACAAATCTACCGGTAGACAATCAGTTTAAATATTAACAATCAGTTCAAACATTAACAATCAACAAAAATTATTTCAAATGTTAACAATCAGCAAAAGATAGATAATAGTAAAATTTAAGTTTTAGAACAGGTAATTTTTCAATTAGGATTGAAGTATATGACCAGTTCTTTCGGGGAAAGGGGTATTATTATGAATAATGAAACTAAAAAACAATGTCCACCAATTACAGTTAGCTCATGGACATTGGGAGATCAATGTAAATTTGAGGAAAGAGTTAAGGCAGCAAAAGAGGCAGGCTATGAAGCAATAGGTCTTCGTGCTGAAACATATGTAGATGCACTAAACGAAGGTTTGTTCGATTCAGATATTCTTGATATTCTTAAAAAATATGATATGAAGGTTACCGAAGTTGAATACATAACAATGTGGGCTGAAAACAACCGTTCTTATGAACAAAAATACAAAGAACAATTATGTTTCCATATGTGTGGATTATTCGGTGTTAACCATATTAATATTGGGTTAATGGAAAATTACAGTGTAGAACATACTGCACAGAAGCTAAAAGAATTATGTCAAAGAGCAGGCAAGTACGTAATTGGTGTAGAACCTATGCCATATAGCGGAATTCCAGATGTTAAAAAGGGTTGGGCTGTAGTTCAAGCATCTGGTTGTGATAATGCTAAACTTATCTTGGATTCATGGCATTGGGTAAGAGCAAATCAGGAAACTGATGTTAAATTACTAGAAGATATTCCAGCTGATAAGATAGTATCTATCCAGATTAACGATGTTTACGAAAGACCTTATGCAAAATCTATTTTAAGAGATGAATCAATGCATGACAGACTTGCACCAGGTACTGGAATCAATGTAACAGAAGGCTTTGTTCGTATGATTAAAGAAAAAGGTATCAAGCCTGCATGTATCGGTGTTGAAGTAATAAGCGATGCTATTTTAGCAACAGGTGTTGCTGAAGCAGCTAAACACACATATGACAACACTATAAAAGTATTGGACAAAGCATGGCCAGAAGTTTCTCCAAAGACAAAGTAGTAAAGGCTTATATGTTTTAAATTAAACAAATTCGAAAGGATGATATATTTCTATGAACTTTAAATCTATGTTTACATCTATAAAAATTGGTCCGATGACAGTTCCAAATCGTTTTGTAGTTCCACCTATGGGTAACAATTTTGCAAATACAGACGGAACTATGAGTGATAACTCCTTAGCTTATTACCGTGAACGTGCTATTGGTGGTTTTGGCTTAATCACTTTTGAAGCTACAGTTGTGGACAAGAAAGCTAAAGGAGGTCCACGTAAGCCTTGTTTATTTGAAGATAGTACTATAGAAAGCTTTAAGCGTGTTATAGATGCTTGTCATGAGGCTGGTGCGAAAATATCTATACAGCTTCAACATGCTGGTCCAGAAGGAAATGCAGCAGTTGCAGGACATCCTATAAAAGCTGCATCTGCAATACCTTCATCCTTTGGAAGAAATACACCAGTTGCTATTTCTAGGGAAGAAATCTACGAACTTATTGAATTATACGGTGATGCAGCAGTACGTGCACAGAAAGCAGGAGCTGATGCAGTAGAAGTTCACTGTGCACATGGATATTTAGTAAACAGCTTCCTTTCACCAAGAACAAATAAGCGTGTAGATGAATTTGGTGGATGCTTTGAAAACAGAATGCGTTTACCTCGTTTAATAATAGAAAATATACGTAAAAAAGTTGGAGATTCTATGGCAATTCTTTGCCGTATAAACAGCTCTGACGAAGTTGCAGGAGGACTGGACGTTCATGACAGTGCAACAATTGCAGCTTACTTAGAAGAATGCGGAGTTGACGGTTTACACGTTTCCCGTGCAGTGCACATCCGTGATCAATATATGTGGGCACCTACAGTACTACATGCAGGATTCAGTGCTGATCTAGTTACAGAGATTAAGAAGGCAGTTACTATACCTGTAATTACTGTTGGACGTTTCACAGAACCACATTTTGCAGAATTACTAGTTCGTCAAGGACGCTGTGATTTAGTAGCCTTTGGACGTCAAAGCTTAGCTGATCCACACACACCTAATAAAGCTAAGGAAAGTCGTCTACAGGAATTGAATCCATGTATTGCTTGCTTACAGGGATGTGTTCACAATATGTATCAAGGAAAGCCAGTTAAGTGCCTTGTTAATCCATTCCTTGGTCATGAGGGAGAAGTTAAACCTGCAGAGGTTAGCAAAAAGGTAATAGTTGTTGGTGGTGGAGTAGGCGGTATGCTTGCAGGATACACAGCAGCTATGAGAGGTCACGATGTAACATTATTTGAGGCAACAGATACACTTGGTGGACAAATGCGTTTAGCAGCTTATCCTCCTGGAAAAGGAGATATAACAAACATGGTTCGTAGCTATGTTGCTAAATGTGAACAGTATGGAGTAAAAATCCGCATGAACACAAGAGTAACTCCTGAAATGATCTCAGCAGAAGCTCCAGATGTAGTAATTATTGCTACTGGTGCAACACCATTAGTTCTTCCTATTCCAGGAATTAATGAGTCAGGTGTAATCAATGCAGTTGATCTTCTAGATGGAAAAGAATCCTGTGGTCAAAAGGTTCTTGTTGTAGGAGGAGGAATGGTAGGATGTGAAACTGCCGCTTTCTTAGGAGAACAGGAACATGATGTTACAGTAATTGAACTTAGAGATAAGGTAGGAGCAGATGTAATTTCAGAACATCGTAAATTCTTAATGGGTGATTTTGAAGAATATAAAATTAAAAGCGTTACAAGTGCTAAGGTTGCAAAATTCTTTGGAGATGGGGTATCCTATACGCTAGAAGATGGCTCAGAGCACCGTCTTGAAGGTTTTGACTCAGTAGTACTTGCTATGGGAGCACGTGCATACGACCCATTAAGCGAAGAAGTTAAAAAAGCTGTTAAAGAAACTTATGTTATCGGTGATGCAGTGAGAGCTCGTAGAGCACTTGATGCGACAAATGAAGCATTAGAAATAGCAATGAAAATATAAGGGGATCAAAATTAATTTCATGGGGGTATAATTATGAAAAGACGTATTTCAGGAAGGACAGGCTTATTAGGTTTAATAGGTACACCAGTAGGTCACTCAGGATCACCAGCTATGTATAACTACAGTTTCCAAAGATTACAATTAGACTATGCATACTTAGCATTTGATATAACAGTGGAAAAGGTACCTGATGCTATTGCGGCTATAAAAACTTTTAAGATGAGAGGTTCAAATGTAACAATGCCATGTAAAAGTGAAGTTGTTAAGTATATGGATGAACTATCTCCAGCAGCTCGTATTATTGGAGCAGTTAATACAATCGTTAACGATGACGGCAAATTAACTGGACATATTACAGATGGTATCGGATTTGTACGTAACTTGAAAGAAGAAGGCGTAGAAGTAAAAGGCAAAAAAATAACTATTATGGGTGCTGGTGGCGCTGCAACAGCTATTCAGGTGCAATGTGCTTTAGATGGAGCTAGAGAAATTTCTATATTCAACATGAAGGACGCTTTTTATGAAAAGGGACTAAAAACTGTTGAAAATATTAAAAAAGAAGTACCGGGATGTGTTGTAAATTTATATGATTTGGATGATACTGAAAAACTTAACGCAGAAATTGCATCCAGTGATATTTTAGTGAATGCAACACTTGTAGGAATGCGTCCTAATGAAGACAAATCAAATATAAAAGAGACAAGTGTTTTCAGAAAAGATTTGGTTGTAGCAGACGCTGTGTATAATCCAAAGAAAACAAAGATGCTGGAGGATGCTGAGGCTGCTGGCTGTAAAATAGTAAGTGGTACAGGAATGCTGTTATGGCAGGGAGCAGAAGCCTTTAAGCTATATACTGGATTAGAAATGCCAGTGGAAGAAGTTAAGGAACAATTCTTTAAGTAATGAAATAGCATTATCTCTACTAGGTGGATATAACTATAATTTTATAATGAAATTAAAATCAGTAATGGGTTGGAGTTCTATATCCACCCCCATTATTGGAACATGAAGTGGAAACTTGAATCAGATGGGGTTTTAAGCCCCACCTGATTCTTAGTTGAATGAATCTAGGGATGTAGCCGCTCTTTACTTATCTGACGATAGGAAGAGAAGTATTAGAGCGGGTAGTCATCGAATAAAAACAGAACTAATATTACGTCATAAAAGGTTAAGAAATTAACAAAATATATTGGAAAACTATAAATAATATAGTTACAGCCAGTAGATAGAAAAAGTGTTGAATGTTAAACCTGACTAACTTGGCGTAAGTCTCCCACTTCTTCAAGTGGGAGTTCAACGCCAAGTAAGCCATGCATTCGCAGCTCTAAAATTCAGATGGGGTAAAAGAATCCCCATCTGAATTAAGATCTTGCTTCAATGAAAAGAATATTTTCTAAGGGAGAAATGAAAGGAGAAAAGAAATGAGTAATAAGAAAAACTATTTTCCAACTGCCTTGGCCTTATATTTCATATACTTTATACATGGTATCGGGGTATCAATTTTAGGACAATATAAACAAAACTTTGCAGGTGCATGGGGAGCAAAAACATTAGCAAATGGTACCTTTGATGTAAGTGTGGTAATAGCTGTTATTGCAGCTTTAGGTTTAGGACGTTTAATTACACTTCCTATATCGGGTCCTTTTTCAGATAAATTTGGAAGAAGAGCTTCTGGACTAATTGGTATAGCCCTTTATGTAGCTTATTTTGTAGGTATTGCATTAGCGCCAAATATGTATGTTGCTTATGCATTTGCATTAGCCGGTGGTGCAGCTAACTCTTTCCTAGATGTTTGTATTATCCCATCATGCTTGGAAATATTTACAAAATCCGGTGACGCTGCTAGTATGTTCACTAAGTTTTCAATATCTATAGGACAGCTTCTTCTTCCATTTATGATTGGTTTCGTTGCAGCAAACCACATGTCATATAAAACTATTTTCTTCGTAACAGCCGTACTACTTATTATAGATGCAATTTTAATCGCAATACTGCCATTCCCAGCAATGAATAGCAATGCTAGCACGGGAAAAGATGGAGCTGAAGTTAAGAAAGAAAAAATGAAATTTACAGCAACTAGTATTGCAGTTATTCTTATCGGATTTACATGTACATCTACATTCCAGTTATGGCTGAACTGTAATCAAGAATTAGGTAAATTATATGGATTGGCTAAACCAAGCCAAATTCAATCATATTATGCAATGGGATCAATAGTTGCTATATTGGTAACAGCACCTCTTGTGAAAAGCTTTATTAAACCAGTAAGAATTCTTGTTCTTTATCCTGCAATTTCTACAATTATGCTTATAGCTTTATACTTTATACAATCACCAACAATGGTTTTAGTAGGAGGATTTGTACTTGGATACGCAGCAGCAGGTGGAGTACTTCAGTTAGCAGTATCAACAGCAAATTCTATGTTCCCAACCAATAAAGGTAAGATTACATCCATAGTTATGATTGCATCCAGTGTAGCAAATTACGTTATCTTAAATATAGCTAGTATGCTTACAAAAGCTGGTGGTGTGCAGGGACCAAAATATGTACTTTTACTTAATATGGGAATTACTATTATTGGTATTTTACTTGCATTATTCGTAAATAAACAGTATGCAAAGCAGGAATCAGTAGCAGCATCAGTATAGTGATTAATGCTTATATATAACAGCTCTATAATTCAGATGGGGTAAAAGAATCTTCATCTGAATTAAGATCTTACTTCAATCAAATATAGTTATGTTGGACCAGTAGTGATTGACAAATTTCACATCATGGGTAAGGCAGAAAAAAGAAAATTAAGGGGAAGGAAAGTAATTATTACTAAGCCTTCCTCAAATTTCAGTTTTAGGCTTGTGAAAGTTGTTTGTTTTACATAAGAATCATTATTAGATATTTCAGTTGAATCTAATATGAAGTAGATTAAATTATAATTGGGGGGAAGAATAATGAAAGAAATAGTTCCAAGAAATTTAGAGGCGAAACCAACTAAGAAAAGATGGTTTATACTTTTTCTAGTTTGTTTAATAACCTTTATAAATTATCTTGATCGTGCCAATCTTGCGGTGGCTGCTCCTTACTTGTCAAAGGACCTTGGGCTAAATGCTACTAAGATGGGACTTATATTTTCTGCTATGGGGTGGTCATATACTCTTATGCAAATTCCTTGTGGGTGGTTTCTTGATAGATTCGGTCCTAGGCTGGTATATGGGGTTGCGCTTGTAGGTTGGTCCGTTATGACTATGGCAATTTCAATTGGTTCTGGTTTACGAAGTATGATTGGTTTTAGACTTGGACTTGGATTTTTTGAAGCTCCAGCTTTTCCAGCAAATAATCGTATTGTTACTGCATGGTTTCCTTCTAGGGAACGTGGCTTTGCAATTGGAGCTTATACTGGTGCAGAATATATAGGTCTTGCACTTTGTACTCCTATTCTTACTTGGCTTCTAGTTACCTTTGGATGGAGATCCATTTTCATAGCTACAGGTTTAATAGGAGTTTTATGTGCTTTTGTTTGGTTTGGTTTTTACCATGATCCAGCGAAATTTAAAGGTGTTAATAAAGCAGAGCTTGATTTAATTAAAGAAGGAGGTGGACTTTCAGATACTGTTGTTGAGCAAAAAAAGGTTACTTGGAAAGAAATGAAATATCTGTTTACAAGTCGTCAACTATGGGGGATGTATATAGGTGGATTTGCCAATGCCGCAATACTATTCTTTTTTATGACGTGGTTTCCATCCTACCTTGTAAGTGAAAAACATATGACTATGCTAAAGGTTGGGATTTATGGTGCGTTACCTTATTTATCTGCAATAGCAGGGGTTCTTGTAGCTGGAAAGTGGTCAGATTGGATGATTTCCAAAGAGTATGGTTTAGCAGTGTCTCGTAAGCTTCCTGTTATTGTTGGTTTGTTGTTGTGCTCTGTGGTTGTAGGGGCTAACTATAGTAATGACGTTAATGTTGTAATTGCATTTATGTGTGTAGCGTTTTTTGGTCAAGGCATGGCATCAGCTATTACCTGGGCTTTATTATCTGAGATAGTGCCAAAGGAACTAGTAGGGTCATGTGGTGGAACTTATAATTTTGTAACTAATGTAGGAGGAACATTATCACCAGCTATAGTTGGTTACCTTATTGCTACAACTGGGTCCTATTCTTCTGCTTTGGTTTTTGTTTCTTCTATGGGTCTTCTAGGAGCTTTCTCTTATATATTTATCATCGGAAAACCTTCACGTATTGTAATTTCGGATTAATTTGAGTTAGGATTTACTGCTCATTATATAATATAGAAAGAGATATGAAAGTGCTTATATTCTTCATATCTCTTTTAAATTAATACATAACTTTCTGTGGAGTTATATTGTGAAAAATTTAATAGCTAAAAACTATCAATAAAGCGAAAAACATGTATTAGAATTATCAAAAATATTGATTTATAATATAAATATGATATGTTAAAAAAATAACTATCTTGATTTAAATGATGAAATTTGAATTAAGTACAAAATTCTAATCAGAAAAAAGTAGATTTACTGCAATATTTCATTATATACGGAAAGACTTGATAGTGAATCGTCTAATTAATAGAAACATAAATATTATACTTTAAGATAACGATTACCATAAAGATGAGAGCAATTGCGCTAAGGATATTAATATAATGAATTATTTTAATTAAATATTAAGTAGATGAAAGGAAGAATGAAATGAAAAATATAGTGGAAGTAAGAAATGTAAAATTGGGAGAAGGAATTCCAAAGATTCTAGTATCTTTAATGGGTGCTAATAATGAAGAGGTTATGGAAAACCTAGCTTACTTAAAAACAATCAAGCTTGACATAGTAGAATGGAGAATTGATCACTATAAAGATGTAGAAAATGTTGAAAAGGTAAAAGAACTATTAGCTCAGATCAGAGAAGGTTTAGGGGATATTCCACTACTAGTTACTTTTAGAACTGCTAAAGAAGGTGGAGAAAAAGCAGTCACTGTAGAATACTATGCAGAACTTAAAAAAGCAATTGCAGCAACTGGAAATGCTGACATGATAGATGTTGAAGTATTTATTGGAGATGATGAAGTAGTAAAAGGGATAGCAGATGTGGCACACGAGTTTGGTGTAAAAGTAATCATGTCTAATCATGATTTTCATAAAACACCTGAAAAAGATGAATTAGTAGCAAGAATGTGTAAAATGCAGCAATTAGGTGCAGATATACCGAAAATTGCGGTAATGCCTCTTAATGCTAAAGATGTTCTAGCTTTGTTAACTGCTACTAATGAAATGGTATGTGAACATGGTGAAACTCCAGTTATTACTATGGCTATGGGTACATTAGGCGTTGTAAGCCGTTTAGCAGGCGAAACCTTTGGTTCAGCAGCTACATTTGGTTCAGCAAAAGTTGCATCAGCACCAGGACAAATATCAGCAGATGAGTTAGATAAAATACTTAAGCTTATTACTGCAAGCAAATAATTATTAAATAAAATAACTATAAAAATAAATTATAAATGATAAAGGAGATAATATCATGGGAGAAAGAATTACAGGACATACAGAGCTTATAGGATTAATTGCATATCCAATCAGACATTCAAGTTCACCAGCAATGCATAATGAAGCTTTTGCAAAATTAGGGTTAGACTATGCTTATCTTGCATTTGAGGTTGATAATGATACGCTAGAAGATACTATAAAAGGTTTTAGAGCAATGAAAGTACGTGGATCAAACGTATCAATGCCTAACAAAACAGTAGTACACAAATATCTTGACAAAGTATCAGAAGCAGCAGAACTTTGTGGAGCAGTTAATACAATAGTAAATGATAATGGTGTTCTAACTGGCCATATTACAGACGGTGTTGGTTACATGGAAGCATTAAAGGATGCAGGTATTGATGTAATTGGTAAGAAGATGACAATAGTAGGTGCTGGTGGTGCGGCAACTGCAATTGAAATTCAGGCAGCTTTAGATGGTGTAGCTGAAATATCAATCTTCAATAAGAAGGATCAGTTCTATGCTCGTGCAGAACAAACAGTAAAGGATATTAATGAAAGAACTAAATGTAAAGCAACTTTATATGATTTAGCAGATCTTGATAAATTAAAAGAGGAAATTGCAGATAGTTATATATTCACAAATGCAACTGGAATGGGAATGAAACCTTTAGAAGGACAAACTTATATCCCAGACCCAAGCTTCTTAAGACCAGATTTAATAGTAACAGATGTTGTTTACTCACCAAGAGAAACAGCGTTATTAAAAATGGCAAAAGAAGTAGGATGTAAAACAATGAATGGTTTAGGAATGATGTTATTCCAAGGAGCAGCTGCATTTAAATTATTCACAGGAAAAGATATGCCAATTGAGCATATGAAAGAAGTATTAGACATTAAATACTAATTACTAAAATAAAAATAGGTTTCTCCTAAAATACAAAGTTGCTGCAGAGTTTTTAATATAATCTTCATGACTTGTATTTAATATAATAAAGGCACTATGAATTTGGTCAAGATTCATAGTGCTTTTTGTTGTGAAATTTAAAGTTGAACTCTTTCACAAAATTCATTTACAAAAAACATTTTTATATTTTATACATAGTAAATTATAGTTGAAAGGAATATAATTGAGTTAAAACTTAAAGGATTATAGAGAAACAATTTTGTTAGGTGATTAAAATATGAAAATCAATAGATTATTAGCAATTATTACAATACTTCTTAATAGAGAAAGGATATCTGCTGTAGAATTATCAAAAAAATTTGAGGTGTCAATTAGAACAATTTATAGAGATATTGAAGCAATTAATATGGCAGGCATCCCTGTTGTTTCACAGTCAGGAAATAATGGGGGATTTTATATTGTAGATAACTATAAGATTAACCATCAATTCCTAACTCTAGAAGATAAAATTTCCATAGTGGAAGCTTTAAAGAATATAAATGGATTCTTGGATAATAAACAAGTTGAATTAGCCATTGAAAAGATAAAGAGTATTGTGCCAAAGGAGAAGAGAGCAGAATTTGATTCGCATTTTCAGCAGATGGTTATAGATAATTTACCTTGGGGATTTAGAAAATCTGATAAAGAAAATTTAAACTATAAGGTTGTATACACTGCTGTTGATAATAAAAAGTGTATAGCTTTTGACTATAGAAGTTCAAAGGGTGGATACGATTGGAGAGAAGTAGAGCCGCTAACTCTTGTTTTTAAGGGGGTTTCCTGGTACTTATTTTCATTCTGTAAGCTAAGAAGTGATTATAGATTATTTAAGTTATCAAGAATGGATAGCTTAGAGGTTTTAGAAAAAGAAATTGAAAAAGGTAGGATATCATATGAGCAATATGAGAATTTAGATAAAAATAAATATGAGGAAAACAAGTTAACAAGGATGAAACTGAAATTTTCAAATAGGGTGAGATATAGAATAGAAGATTATTTTGATATTTCTGAAATAAAGGTTCAAGAAGATGGCAGTTTAGTTGTGGAAAGTGACTTTTTTGAGGATGAATGGGTTTATTCAATGATCTTAAGTTATGGAGAATATGTTGAAGTTATTGAACCTTATAGAATAAGAAAAATTATAAAAGATAAATCGGAAAAAATTTATAACATTTATTCAAACATGACGTAATGGTGTCAAACCCCTAATATATAATACAAGTATAATATACGAAAAAGGGGAAATGAGTAATGGAAGAAAATTATTGTCAAAGCTGTGGAATGCCAATGAATGAGGAGTTTTATGGCACTGAAGCTAATAATGAAAAGAATCAAGAATATTGTATATACTGTTATGAAAATGGAGCTTTTAAACAGCCTGAATTAACAATGGAACAGATGATAGATGTATGTGTACCTTTTATGAAGAATAAAGGCATGAAGGAACAGGAAGCAAGAGCTTTAATGAGTAGCTGCCTTCCACAGTTGAAAAGGTGGAAAAAAGAAGATATGCCAGTAAGGATATTAGAAAAAAGCGAGATGTTGATAGTAGGAAAAGAAATACGAACAACTAATGAAGACGGGAAATGTATGAAGGAAATTCTTGAACTATGGCAACAATTTAAATCCCAAAAGCTTGGTGATAAAATACCTAATAAAGTTGAAGCTAATTCAATATTAGGAATATATACTGATTATGAAAATAATGAAAAAGGATCATATTCCTTTATAGTTGGTTTTCAAGTTAGTAGTATTGAGTTTATACCAGAGGGAATGGTTAGTAAAGTAATTCCAGCTTCAAAATATTATGTTGTAACAGCAAAAGGGAAAATGCCACAGAAAATTGGGGAAGCCTGGGCGCATATATGGAATTCAGGAATTAGTAGAACATATAAAGGTGACTTTGAACTATATGACGAAAGGTATAATGACACTGAGAATGCTGAAGTTGATATATATGTGTCCATTAAGTAGAAATTAATTTATTTAATAAGGATTGAGTTTAATGATAAGTGAAGTAAATGCAAAAAGTATTTTAATAACATGTAAAAATCCAAGTTCATGGTTTGGTGTAAAATATGGTATGAACATTTATAGAGGATGTCAGCATGGGTGCATATATTGTGATTCAAGGAGCGAATGCTATCAAATCGATAAATTTGAAGATATTATTGTAAAAGTAAATGCAGTTGAGTTGTTAAAAAAAGAACTCTCGCGAAAGAGAGTAAGAGGGACAATTGGCACTGGTGCTATGAGCGATCCATATATACCTTTAGAAAAACAGTATAAATTGACTCAGAAGTCACTTCAAGTAATTGCTGACAATAGGTATCCTGTCCATATAACTACCAAAAGTAATCTTATTTTAAGAGATATAGATATACTTGAGGAAATAAATAATGTATATGCCTCTGTTGCAGTTACAATAACTACTGCAGATGATTTACTCGCAGAAAAAATAGAGCCAGCGGCTCCAATATCTTCAGATAGATTCAAGGCTATAGGAATTTTATCTGCTGTAGGAATAAATGTAGGAATAACTATGATGCCTATATTACCATTTATTGAAGATAGTGAAAAAAATATAATTGAAATTATAAAAAAGCAAATGAGTATGGTGCAAAATTCATTTATCCTTACTTTGGAATGACATTAAGGGATAGGCAAAAGGCTTATTATTATTCAAAGTTAGATGAACTTTTTCCTGGAGTGAGAAATAAATATGAAAAAAAATTTGGAAGCTTTTATGGATGTAATGCTAATAATGTGAATAAACTCAAAAATATATTTAATGAGACTTGTGAGAAATATGGAATTTCTACAAAGATGCCTTCCTATGAAAAGAAAATATCTGACATACAGCTGAGTTTTTTGAAATAAATATAATAAGTAAGTAAAGAATAGTAACACTTCAATCGTAAAGTTAGGCTACTATTTTTTTATATAGGGTTTCTAGGTGGAACTTTAACTTATACTACGGAATATGCTACCAAACTTCAGCACGGTTAAAAACTTTTAATCAGTCTAAAGCTTGTATTTCATAAAATCTAAGAATATTCGATAAACTCGCTTTGCTCAGACAATCGAATATTCTAAGATTTTATAAAATACTTCGCTAAGACTGATAAAAAAGTTTTTAAATGTGCCTTTAGTTTTGATAACATATCTCTACGTATAAGTTAAAGTTCAAGTTACAAACCCTATAGATGCCCATAAGCAAATCTTATCTTAGCCCCGGTATCACTATAGTTATATCTAGTATAAGTCAGATCTATTTATGGGTATTAATGAAAATTATATAGATTTCTAACTTCAAGGTTTGACATATACCTTAACTATAATTTAGTAAACTCAATCATTCAGCTAAATTATGAAGTTGTTTATTTATATAAAAAGGTATTACCTAAAAAGATGATGAACAATTGTGTAAATATAAGAAAACTGAATCTGGTGTGTCTATATGTTAAATACATAGATATTTGAAGAAAAACTAAGAATAAACTATATAATTTAATGTGTATGATGTGACTCTAAATTTAAAATAGTACTAAAGGTGATAGAATAACATTCGTTGCTTGATGAGCAGCAAATAAATGAACAAAGAGTAGCAACCTAAAAAGTGTTGACATTCAGTAAATGTTCATGATATTATGTTAAAGTTGTTGAGAACGACAGAAAATAAAAAATGTTTTAAATGTTCTTGACAAGATAAAATAAACATGATAAACTAAATAAGCTGTCGAGATGAGTCGACATGATCCTTGAAAATTAAACAGAGGTTGAAAGTCAAAATGACTTTTATTAAATAAACTAAACCAGCAATTCTTTAACTACTATAATATAGTAGTGAGTAAAAACAGTAATGAGCATTCAAACTTTTAAATTGAGAGTTTGATCCTGGCTCAGGACGAACGCTGGCGGCGTGCCTAACACATGCAAGTCGAGCGATGAAGCCCTTCGGGGTGGATTAGCGGCGGACGGGTGAGTAACACGTGGGTAACCTGCCTCAAAGAGGGGGATAGCCTCCCGAAAGGGAGATTAATACCGCATAACATTAGTTTTTCGCATGAAGGACTAATTAAAGGAGTAATCCGCTTTGAGATGGACCCGCGGCGCATTAGCTAGTTGGTGAGGTAAAGGCTCACCAAGGCGACGATGCGTAGCCGACCTGAGAGGGTGATCGGCCACATTGGAACTGAGACACGGTCCAGACTCCTACGGGAGGCAGCAGTGGGGAATATTGCACAATGGGCGAAAGCCTGATGCAGCAACGCCGCGTGAGTGATGAAGGCCTTCGGGTTGTAAAGCTCTGTCTTTTGGGACGATAATGACGGTACCAAAGGAGGAAGCCACGGCTAACTACGTGCCAGCAGCCGCGGTAATACGTAGGTGGCGAGCGTTGTCCGGATTTACTGGGCGTAAAGGATGCGTAGGCGGATATTTAAGTGAGATGTGAAATACCCGAGCTTAACTTGGGTGCTGCATTTCAAACTGGATATCTAGAGTGCGGGAGAGGAGAATGGAATTCCTAGTGTAGCGGTGAAATGCGTAGAGATTAGGAAGAACACCAGTGGCGAAGGCGATTCTCTGGACCGTAACTGACGCTGAGGCATGAAAGCGTGGGTAGCAAACAGGATTAGATACCCTGGTAGTCCACGCCGTAAACGATGAGTACTAGGTGTAGGAGGGTCCAACCTTCTGTGCCGCAGTTAACACAATAAGTACTCCGCCTGGGAAGTACGATCGCAAGATTAAAACTCAAAGGAATTGACGGGGGCCCGCACAAGCAGCGGAGCATGTGGTTTAATTCGAAGCAACGCGAAGAACCTTACCTGGACTTGACATCCCCTGAATAGTGCAGAGATGCATGAAGCCCTTCGGGGCAGGGAGACAGGTGGTGCATGGTTGTCGTCAGCTCGTGTCGTGAGATGTTAGGTTAAGTCCTGCAACGAGCGCAACCCCTATTATTAGTTGCTACCATTAAGTTGAGCACTCTAGTGAGACTGCCCGGGTTAACCGGGAGGAAGGTGGGGATGACGTCAAATCATCATGCCCCTTATGTCCAGGGCTACACACGTGCTACAATGGTAGGTACAGAGAGATGCAAGACCGCGAGGTGGAGCCAAACTCAAAAACCTATCTCAGTTCGGATTGTAGGCTGCAACTCGCCTACATGAAGCCGGAGTTGCTAGTAATCGCGAATCAGAATGTCGCGGTGAATACGTTCCCGGGCCTTGTACACACCGCCCGTCACACCATGAGAGCTGGCAACACCCGAAGTCCGTGAGGTAACCTGTAAAGGAGCCAGCGGCCGAAGGTGGGGTTAGTGATTGGGGTGAAGTCGTAACAAGGTAGCCGTAGGAGAACCTGCGGCTGGATCACCTCCTTTCTAAGGATAATACAGACAGGTAATGCTGTCTGAAAGACTGGTTTAGCCTCTGTTTAATTTGAAGGATTATTAAATTCTTCAAATTGTTCTTTGAAAATTGCACAGTGAATAGTTAAACAACGCAATTGTTTAACAAAAATAAAAGTAAAGCTAAAGGTAAATTACTTATACGAAAGTATATTTAAAACCTTTGTAGATTTTTATGAACTAAAACTAGAAAATTGATAGTAACGAGCAATTCGAGGAAAGGCTTGAATGAGGAGCGGAATTTACTGACTGGTAAATGAGCACCGCAACGAAAGACTTGACGAAGAAGTGCGAAGTTAATAGCAATTTTCGGTATAGGTCAAGCTACAAAGGGCGCATGGTGAATGCCTTGGCACCAGAAGCCGAAGAAGGACGCGATAAGCTGCGATAAGCTTTGGGTAGGCGCAAATAGCCGTGATCCAGAGATTTCCGAATGGGGCAACCCACATTACTAACGTAATGTACTATAAACTGAATTCATAGGTTTATAGAGGTATACCCGGGGAACTGAAACATCTAAGTACCCGGAGGAAGAGAAAGAAAAATCGATTTTCTAAGTAGCGGCGAGCGAAAGGGAAAGAGCCCAAACCAGGAACTTGTTCCTGGGGTGCGGATAGACCATAAATACTGCAATTTTTTAACTGAAGAGAGCTGGAAGGCTCCGCCGTAGAAGGTAAAAGCCCTGTAAGTGAAAAGAAAAAGCAGTCAGGTCTAATCCAGAGTACCACGAGACACGTGAAACCTTGTGGGAAGCAGGGAGGACCACCTCCCAAGGCTAAATACTAACTGGTGACCGATAGTGAAGCAGTACCGTGAGGGAAAGGTGAAAAGAACCCCGGAAGGGGAGTGAAATAGAACCTGAAACCGTGTGTCCACAATCAGTCGAAGCACTTTTATGTGCGACGGCGTGCTTTTTGTAGAACGAGCCAGCGAGTTACGATGTGTAGCAAGGTTAAATACTTAAGGTATGGAGCCGAAGGGAAACCGAGTCTGAATAGGGCGAGAAGTTGCATGTCGTAGACCCGAAACCGGGTGACCTATCCATGGACAGGTTGAAGCGGAAGTAAAATTCCGTGGAGGACCGAACCACGTTGGTGTTGAAAAACCATGGGATGAGCTGTGGATAGCGGAGAAATTCCAATCGAACCCGGAGATAGCTGGTTCTCCTCGAAATAGCTTTAGGGCTAGCGTTTTGAATGA
Source organism: Clostridium magnum DSM 2767 (assembly GCF_001623875.1). GTDB lineage: Bacteria > Bacillota > Clostridia > Clostridiales > Clostridiaceae > Clostridium_AM > Clostridium_AM magnum. Next base: position 293,078 of record NZ_LWAE01000007.1, read on the forward strand.
GTAATGGAGGTAGAGCACTGAATGGGCTAGGGGCTGACAACAGTTACTGAACCCTATCAAACTCCGAATGCCATATACTTGAATCAAAGCAGTCAGACTACGAATGATAAGATCCGTGGTCAAAAGGGAAACAGCCCAGACCATCAGCTAAGGTCCCAAAGTGTAAGTTAAGTGGAAAAGGATGTGGGATTTCTAAGACAACTAGGATGTTGGCTTAGAAGCAGCCACTCATTTAAAGAGTGCGTAATAGCTCACTAGTCGAGAGATCCTGCGCCGAAGATGTTCGGGGCTAAAACTTACCACCGAAGCTATGGATTGATACGTAAGTATCAGTGGTAGAGGAGCTTCCTGTATGGATTGAAGTCGTACCGAAAGGAGCGGTGGACTGTACAGGAGTGAGTATGCTGGCATAAGTAGCGAGAAATAAGTGAGAATCTTATTGGTCGAAAACCTAAGGTTCCTGAGGAAGGCTCGTCCGCTCAGGGTTAGTCGGGACCTAAGCCGAGGTCGAAAGGCGTAGGTGATGGACAATCGGTTGATATTCCGATACCGCAACTGACGTTATTACAAATGGATGACGCAGGAGGATAAGATGTGCGCACTATTGGATGTGCGTCTAAGCATCTAGGCAGACTAGACAGGCAAAATCCGTTTAGTCAATGTTGAGGTGTGATGGGGAGCCCTTATGGGCGAAGTATCTGATCCACGCTGCCAAGAAAAGTCTCTATGGAGGATGTTGGCGCCCGTACCGCAAACCGACACAGGTAGGTGAGGAGAGAATCCTAAGACCAGCGGAAGAATTGTTGTCAAGGAACTCGGCAAATTGACCCCGTAACTTCGGGAGAAGGGGTGCCTACGCAAGTAGGTCGCAGAGAATAGGCCCAAGCAACTGTTTAGCAAAAACACAGGTCTCTGCTAAAGCGAAAGCTGAAGTATAGGGGCTGACGCCTGCCCGGTGCTGGAAGGTTAAGGGGAATACTTAGCGCAAGCGAAGGTATGAACTTAAGCCCAGTAAACGGCGGCCGTAACTATAACGGTCCTAAGGTAGCGAAATTCCTTGTCGGGTAAGTTCCGACCCGCACGAATGGCGTAATGATTTGGGCACTGTCTCGACAACAAATCCGGCGAAATTGTATTGCGAGTGAAGATGCTCGCTACCCGCGATTGGACGGAAAGACCCCGTAGAGCTTTACTGTAGCTTAGCATTGAATTTCGGTATTGTCTGTACAGGATAGGTGGGAGACTGAGAAGCAAGGGCGTCAGCCTTTGTGGAGTCAACCTTGGGATACCACCCTGACAGTACTGGGATTCTAACCGGCGGCCATGAAACTGGTCACGGGACATTGTTAGGTGGGCAGTTTGACTGGGGCGGTCGCCTCCAAAAAGTAACGGAGGCGCCCAAAGGTTCCCTCAGAACGGTTGGAAATCGTTCGAAGAGTGCAAAGGCAGAAGGGAGCCTGACTGCGACACAAACAAGTGGAGCAGGGACGAAAGTCGGGCTTAGTGATCCGGTGGTTCCTCGTGGGAGGGCCATCGCTCAACGGATAAAAGCTACCTCGGGGATAACAGGCTGATCTCCCCCAAGAGTCCACATCGACGGGGAGGTTTGGCACCTCGATGTCGGCTCGTCGCATCCTGGGGCTGAAGTAGGTCCCAAGGGTTGGGCTGTTCGCCCATTAAAGCGGCACGCGAGCTGGGTTCAGAACGTCGTGAGACAGTTCGGTCCCTATCCGTCGCGGGCGTAGGAAATTTGAGAGGAGCTGTCCTTAGTACGAGAGGACCGGGATGGACTGACCTCTGGTGCACCAGTTGTTCCGCCAGGAGCACAGCTGGGTAGCTATGTCAGGACGGGATAAACGCTGAAAGCATCTAAGCGTGAAGCCCACCTCAAGATAAGATTTCCCATAGCATAAGCTAGTAAAACCCCTT
>NZ_LWAE01000008.1 GCF_001623875.1 Clostridium magnum DSM 2767
ACTAGTCGAGAGATCCTGCGCCGAAGATGTTCGGGGCTAAAACTTACCACCGAAGCTATGGATTGATACGTAAGTATCAGTGGTAGAGGAGCTTCCTGTATGGATTGAAGTCGTACCGAAAGGAGCGGTGGACTGTACAGGAGTGAGTATGCTGGCATAAGTAGCGAGAAATAAGTGAGAATCTTATTGGTCGAAAACCTAAGGTTTCCTGAGGAAGGCTCGTCCGCTCAGGGTTAGTCGGGGCCTAAGCCGAGGCCGAAAGGCGTAGGTGATGGACAATCGGTTGATATTCCGATACCGCCAAGCTTCCGTTATTACAAATGGGATGACGCAGGAGGATAAGATGTGCGCACTATTGGATGTGCGTCTAAGCATCTAGGCAGACTAGACAGGCAAATCCGTTTAGTCAATGTTGAGGTGTGATGGGGAGCCCTTATGGGCGAAGTATCTGATTCCACGCTGCCAAGAAAAGTCTCTATGGAGGAAGCCCGCGCCCGTACCGCAAACCGACACAGGTAGGTGAGGAGAGAATCCTAAGACCAGCGGAAGAATTGTTGTCAAGGAACTCGGCAAATTGACCCCGTAACTTCGGGAGAAGGGGTGCCTACGCAAGTAGGTCGCAGAGAATAGGCCCAAGCAACTGTTTAGCAAAAACACAGGTCTCTGCTAAAGCGAAAGCTGAAGTATAGGGGCTGACGCCTGCCCGGTGCTGGAAGGTTAAGGGGAATACTTAGCGCAAGCGAAGGTATGAACTTAAGCCCCAGTAAACGGCGGCCGTAACTATAACGGTCCTAAGGTAGCGAAATTCCTTGTCGGGTAAGTTCCGACCCGCACGAATGGCGTAATGATTTGGGCACTGTCTCGACAACAAATCCGGCGAAATTGTATTGCGAGTGAAGATGCTCGCTACCCGCGATTGGACGGAAAGACCCCGTAGAGCTTTACTGTAGCTTAGCATTGAATTTCGGTATTGTCTGTACAGGATAGGTGGGAGACGTCGATGCAAGGGCGTCAGCCTTTGTGGAGTCAACCTTGGGATACCACCCTGACAGTACTGGGATTCTAACCGGCGGCCATGAAACTGGTCACGGGACACAGCTCGGTGGGCAGTTTGACTGGGGCGGTCGCCTCCAAAAAAGTAACGGAGGCGCCCAAAGGTTCCCTCAGAACGGTTGGAAATCGTTCGAAGAGTGCAAAGGCAGAAGGGAGCCTGACTGCGACACAAACAAGTGGAGCAGGGACGAAAGTCGGGCTTAGTGATCCGGTGGTTCCTCGTGGGAGGGCCATCGCTCAACGGATAAAAGCTACCTCGGGGATAACAGGCTGATCTCCCCCAAGAGTCCACATCGACGGGGAGGTTTGGCACCTCGATGTCGGCTCGTCGCATCCTGGGGCTGAAGTAGGTCCCAAGGGTTGGGCTGTTCGCCCATTAAAGCGGCACGCGAGCTGGGTTCAGAACGTCGTGAGACAGTTCGGTCCCTATCCGTCGCGGGCGTAGGAAATTTGAGAGGAGCTGTCCTTAGTACGAGAGGACCGGGATGGACTGACCTCTGGTGCACCAGTTGTTCCGCCAGGAGCACAGCTGGGTAGCTATGTCAGGACGGGATAAACGCTGAAAGCATCTAAGCGTGAAGCCCACCTCAAGATAAGATTTCCCATAGCATAAGCTAGTAAGACCCCTTGAAGAACACAAGGTTGATAGGTTAGAGGTGTAAGCATGGTAACATGTTCAGCTGACTAATACTAATAGGTCGAGGGCTTGACCAAAAAATAGTTAAGAGTGTAGAGTTGAGAATTAAGAGTTAATGATGATTTTCACTAGCGTGAAAATCTAAAATTTAATTAATTGAACTCTATAATAAAAGCTATACTTATCACTGTGCAATTTTCAGAGAATAATATTCTCATAAGAGTTAATAATTTATTGTGTATAAAGTTATTAGTTAGTATAATTATCGTTTTTTCGACGATAGGAGAAAAAATAACCATAACTCTTAACTATTAATTCTTAACTCTCAACTAAATAAATCTGGTGATTATGACGTAAAGGCAACACCCGTTTCCATTCCGAACACGAAGGTTAAGCTTTACAGTGCTGATGGTACTGCACGGGAGACTGTGTGGAAGAGTAAGTCGTCGCCAGGTAAGTAATAGGAAGACACTAGGTTTTGACACCTAGTGTTTTTTATGTATTTAATTAAGAGCTTAAAAGAATATTTTGATGTAAAAACAGCAAAGGAAGTCGGAGAAATTTCTTTTGATAACACTTACAACTGACTATATTAGTGTCTTCAGTATATATCAAACTGAAGGCACTTTTACTATTTACGCAGCTAAGTCTAAAAGTGCCCTTTTTAGTAAAATCAATAGCTTTAGGCAGGGATTTCATGATATTTAAAAAAGCACATTATATTTGATATGGAAGATATTAAAGAGTTGGAGAAATACTTTTAGTAGTAGTAGAAGCTCAAGTAGGCCTTCGCAAGCACCAGGGGTGTAAAATACCTCTTTTTGGCATGTCAAAATTCTGTTTATTTTATTTGAAATTTTTAGCTTCAGCATAGATTATTTTGTTATAATAAATTTATTAACAAAAGATTTAGCTTCTAGATATGTATACTATCTGCCAAAGGAGTAAGGAGATACATTATGAAAAATTTAAGCAGCATCAATAAAAAATTTATAGAATTAGATGAAATAGAAAAGATATATAAAACTGAAACCTACGAAGAATTATGTAAAGTAGTTAACAATTTACTAGAGGAAAAAAAGATTTTACCAGTGAAAAGCAGCGGAGGAAATGGTAAAAAACCAACTCTATATAAGAGGTATAGATTGATAAGTGATAATGTCCATAGCAGTAATCTTCTTGATGAGATACATTATAAGCTTTCCACTAAATTAAGCATTGAATATTATAAAAATCATTTAGATAAGTATGAAGAGGATAGAGAATACATACTTAAGTTAAGTGATTTTTTTGATAATAAGCAGGAATTATTGCATTCAACTGTTTCTATGAATGAAAGGTCTTTTCAAATATGGGGAAGAGAGAAGTTTTTACAAAAGGAAGGTGGAAAAACTATTGTAAAGAATTTAGGTTTAGAATTAGATGAACTGAATTATTATGATACCTCTGAACCTTTAGCATATTATTCAAAGTCAAAAGAGGTACCTCAGAAGGTGTTGATTTTAGAAAATAAGGATACCTACTATACAATGAGAAGACATTTAATAGCTGGAGGAGAAACTATATTAGGTGACAATATAGGCACACTTATCTATGGCGGCGGAAAAAATATAAAAAAGGCCTTCAATGATTATAAAATATCCGTTGAAGAGTATGTATCAGATAGTAAAAATGCTATACTATACTTTGGTGATTTAGATTATGAGGGAATAGTTATATACGAAGGCTTGTTTCAGCTATTTAGTAAAGAATATAATATGGTTCCCTTTGTAAATGGATATAAAAAAATGATTGATAAGGCAAAGAGCGAAAGGATTTGTTTACCTAAGACAAAAGAAGGACAAAATAGAAATATTAATGAAATATTCTTAAGAGAATTTGATAACGAGTATAGAGTTGAAATAGAGAATATATTGCAGGAAGATTTTTATATACCACAAGAGATATTGAATATTACAGATTTATAGGAGCTTAAAGTCTTAAATGGACTTTAATGGGTAATTTTGCTAGGTAAAAGTTCTAAATGAACTTTTAAGGGTAACTTGCCAGCGGAAGCGAACATCTTAAGTTATCTAATTCCCGAAGTGAAAGAAGAAAAATTACCGAGTATTTCGACTAAAAGGAGGAAAAAATGGATTTTGGCTTTTTAGACGTACAGCATATTAGAATGAAAAAAATAGGTGCTTATGCTTTACTTTTTAGAAATAGTATAGCTAAGGGTACCTGGAAAAAATATGGTTTTGAAGAGGGATATGAACAGGACAATCTAATATTTGCAGTACTTATTTACATAATGGAACAATCCTTGAAAGAGGATATATGCACCATTGATCATATAGGAACCTTTATTGATGAGGTAAACAACCTTTATTTTAAAAAGGGAATTACTTATGAGGAGTGCAAGGAGTTAGGTGAGTTTATAGTTAACACAATTCTCTGTGATGAAGGTAAGGCAATGTATTTTAAAGCTTATGATTTTAAGGTGGGAGAGTATAAGAATATAAATATAAGCTTTATTAAAAACAAAATGGAATATATTGAAGGAGTAAGAAGGGTATCATATTCCTTGACTGATGATGGGTATTCCCTTCTTTTATCTACTTTAGAAATAGAAGAAAATTTAAAAATGACTATTCATGAAATAGTATTTAAAATGCATTTAGAAAAAGCTTCTTATGATAAGGCTGTAGACGATATCAAAAATATATTTAATATGCTTAGAATAAGAGTCCAAAGTATGGAAGATGCCATAAGAAAGATTAAGGAAAATCCACTGGCCTATTCTACAGAAGACTATAAATCTATGATGGATGGAAATTTAGAGCTTCTTGATAATACTAAAAAGAAGTTTATTATTCATAGAGAGATGGTAAAGGAAAAAATTCAGGAGTTTATTGAACACGATATACATATAAAGGAATTGAACAAAGAAGAAAAGGAAAATCTCAATAATTTAAATATAATAGAGCAGTATTTAAGCAGAACTATTGATGAAGATCAAAGAGTTTTAAGAAAGCATTTTGATTTGAAAGAGGTTTATGGAAAGGAACTTGAAAACATCTCTAAAATGTCCTTGATTGAAAGATTTAATTTCAGGACGGAAGTTTATGAAAAAGTGCTAGACAACCCAAATAGGCTGGAGGATATTGATATATTTTTGAGACCATTATTTAAAATGATGCCCCAAAAATTTTATAACATAAATAAAGCTTTAGAATATCAAAAGACAATTAGAAAAAATGAAATAGAAGAAGATGAAGAAATTACCTTTAATGAAAAAGATTTTATTGAAGCTGAAAATAAGAAAAAATTAGAAAAGCTAGAGAAGTATAAAGGTGTAATTCAAATAATATTAGAGCTTGCAATTCAAAGAGGAAGCATTTCTTTAGGTGATATTAATTCCTTAATTAAAGAAAGTGAAGTACTTATAAATACGTTAATTCCAACGGTGGAGATATTTAGAGAGGTAATTATTGAAATGCTTAAGAATAAAAGTATAGATATAGCTGAAATAAGAGAGGAAAGAAAAAATTCAGTTGAGACTGGAGAAATAGAATTTCAGCTGAATAAAAGCATTTTAGAAATTATAGATGAAAACAGAAGTTTTAAGAATATAGCAAAGATAAGGGTTTATAAGCTTTTAAATAATGAGGATATTAAATTGGAAGGTTTGCGCAATGAAAACGGAGAGATAAAAAACTTCATATGTTCGGATATTTCCTTTAAGATTATAAAAGCAGGAGGACTAAAATTATAATGGCATATACAACGGAAGAAATTAAGATAAGCAATAAAATATTTTATTACATATTAAAACATGGTGAGTTAAAAGAGGAAGCAGGGGAATTATATAAAGCCTATTCAGAAAATGAAAATGTAACGGAACTGGTTAAGGAACTTGGGGAAGCTTCAGAATGTTATGTTAAAAAATATGGGGGAGTAGTATACCTTATACCAAAGGAAGATAATGATTTTTTAGGATATTCAAAGGGTGAGCTTAAGAAAATACTCTGTAAGTCCTCTGCAAATGATAAGGATTATTATCTATCTCAGTTTGTAATATTGACTCTTTTGGTGGAATTTTATAGTTCACAGGGAATTACAAGTAATTCAAGGGAGTATATGAAGGTTGGAGAATTTTTAAATATTATTACTGATAGATTAAATGATGGAGTTACTAGGTCTATTAATAATTCAGGTAGTGAGGAAAGCGGAATAGCCTTTGAAAATATACTTGAGAGATTTGAAGCCTTAAAAAGCAGTGACAAGAAAAGTATCTCTAAGACAACTAAGGAAGGTTTTATAAATACAATTTTAGATTTTTTAGATGATCAAGGATTAATTTATTATATAAAAGGCGATGATATGATTAAGACTACTAAAAAGCTTGATAGCTTTATGGACTGGAATCTTTTAAATAAAAATAACTACAATAGAGTATTAAAAGCTTTAGGAGAAGATACCAATGAGTAAGATAAACAAAATAAGGTTTGTTAATTTAAATTATAATAACAATACTATGAAGATAGATGACGAGAGTTTTTATTTAGATGGAGAAAATACCATGCTGAACTTAAGAAATGGTGGAGGTAAATCGGTACTTGTACAAATGGTCATGGCTCCCTTTGTCAATAGAAGGTATAGAAGTATAAAGGACAGAACCTTCGAAAGCTATTTCACATCAAGTATACCTACATATATATTAATAGAATGGAAACTGGATGATGCTGCAGGTTATTTATTAACTGGTATGATGGTTAGAAAAAAAGAAGTTTCATCAGATGAAAATTCAAAGGAAAAACTAGATATTATAAACTTTATTCATGAGTATAAAGAGAAAAATGAATATGATATCAATAGTATTCCTGTAATTGAAGAAAAAGATGACAGAAAAATAATAAAAAGCTATGCTAACACTAAAAATTTCTTTGAGAATTTGAAAAAAAATAAAGATTTGAAATTTAATTATTATGATATGAATAATTCGCTAACAGCAAAGAATTATTTTAGCAAGTTAGAGGAATATAAGATCAATCATAGAGAATGGGAAACCATAATTAAGCAGGTAAATATTAAAGAATCCGGTCTATCAGAACTTTTTACAAAGGCTAAGGACAGCAGTGGACTGGTTAGGGAATGGTTTTTGCCAGCTATTGAAAATAAATTGAAAAGCGATGAAGATAGAATCCAAAATTATAGAGAACTGATAGACAGGTATATCAAGCAATATAGGGCTAACAAAGCCAATATCGATAAAAAGGCAAAGATGGAGCTTTTTAATGAACTATCTAAGAATATAATAAGCTCCTGTGATGAATTTATAGATACCATTGAAAAGAGAGAAGGCTTAAAAAATAGAATAGCAAATGTAATAGCTTACTTAAGAGAAAATCTTGAGGATAAAGAAAAAGAAGAGTTGTCATTAGAGGCTTTAATAAATACTCTTAATGATAAAATAACAGAGCTAAATTATGAAAGAGAATCCATTAAAATTTATGAAAAACAGGATGAAATAGCAGACTTAGAAGAGGTTATTAAGGCACAAGGGCAACTGGTAAAAGAAAGTGAGTTAAGAGAAAAAAGCTTAATAAGAAAAGGTAATATTATAGAATGTGCAAAGATACATAGGGAGTATCAAAATACTTCAAAAGAGCTTCAACAGTATGAAACTGAATTAAGGATATTAAACAAAAAGAATGAGGACAATGCTCCGCTTATTAATAACTTAGGCTTTACTATAAAGGGAATTTTGAAAAAGGAACTAGAGGGGATAAAAGAGCAAAATGAAAATAAGCTTGCTTCAAAGAAGAATTTAGAGAAGGAAAAAGAGGATATAAAAAAATCCCTAGAAGCTAGTAGAAGGGATATTAGTGATTTAAAGCAGAAGCAGGGAAGTTTAGACTCTGAAATTTCATATTTTGATAAGCTGGAGGAAAGGTTTAATAACAGGTATGCACTGGATTTGTTTAGAAATATTTCAGGATACTTTGATAATGAAAGATTACTGATTATTGATAAGGAAATTATGAGTGAAGGACTTACCCTAGAAAAAGAAAGAAAAAATATTGGGGAAAAGATTTTATTAAGTGGAGAATTATTAAAAAGCAAAGAAAGTGAAAAAATAAGGAATTTAGAAAATGTTTCTGATGTTAAAAATAAACTGAAGAATAAAAAGTCAGAGCTCCAAAAGGCTGAAGAGGAAATAGAAATACGAAAAGAAATAATTAAATATGTGGATTTTGATGAAGACAAGGTTTTTGCTTCTGAAGAGATAATTAATGCTTTTAATAGAAAGATAAATCTATTAAAAGAGGATGAAATGAAGCTTGTAAAAAGCTTTGACAATATAGCTTATGAATTAGAAAAGCTTAAAACTGGTAAAGTTTTAGATTTGCCTAAGGAAGTTGAAGACAGGCTCAGAGAAAAGGATATCAGCATAACTTATGGTATGAAATGGCTTAAGAAAAATGGCTATTCTCTTGAGAAAAATGAAAGTCTTGTTAAGAATAATCCCTTTATTCCCTATTCCTTAATTATGGATTCTAAGGAAATAGAGCTTTTAGAAAAAGAAGCTTTAGATACATTTACCTCTTCACCTATATCAATAATTAATAGAAAAGACCTTGAAGACAGTCTGGAAAGTTCAAAAGAGAATATTATAGCTTTGAAGGGAATCAGGTTCTTTATATCCTTTAATAATAAGCTGTTAAATGAAAGTGAGCTTTTGAAATTAATAAAGAATAAAGAAGTAGAATTAGAAGAAATAGAAAAAAAGATAAACTCTAAGAAGGAAAATATAACATTTTATGATAAAAAAAGAAACGTTATAGAATATTCCTCTTTGACGCTTAAAGCATATGAAGCTCTAAAAGAAGAAATTGAATTACTTAGCAGTGAAGAGTCAAAATTGAGAACAATAGAAATAGATTTAGAAAAAGAAATTGTAAGTATTAAAGAAAATATCACAAATTATGAGAAAAAGGCACAGTCTTTAGATAAGGATATAGTAAACAATGATAATAAAGCTAAAGAATTTAAAGAATTAAAGGAAGACTATGAGAGGTATAAAAAGAATAAAGGTGCTTTGGAAAGGGTACTTGAAAGATTAGCTATAGTAAGTAATCAAATAGATAAAGATGAAAAGAGAAATGGGGAAATAGAGAGTGAACTAATAGAGTGTGCTGATGCCATCAGATTTTATAACTCTAAGGAAGGGGATTTATTAAAGGAACTATCAGTTTTTAATATTTATAAAACAGGGGAGATAATAGAAAAGGACAAGGAAGATCTATTATCAGAATATAATGCTCTTACAAAGGATATTACAAGTTCAGAAAAGGAACTGAAAAAGAAAATAGAAGAACTTACGCAGAAGTTTGGGGAAGTTGATAGTGAACTTAATTTAAAAACTAACAAATATGAAATAAAAGAGGCGGAATATATTAATGAAGCTTATGATATGCACAAGGAGCTTGAATTTAAGGATGAACTCTATAAAGAAAGACAGAATTACAATTCTTTAAAGGATAGGTATATTGAATTAGACAAGAGTTTGGAAGTTGCAAAAAGTAAATTAGAGGATTTGTACAATAAACTTAAGGAAAAATTCAATAAGGAGGAGCCAAAGGATAAGGAAGTATTAATTTCTAAAAATTTCAAAGAAGAGATAGAAAAAATAAAAATAGAAATTAAAGAAGCTGAGGTTAACAAGAAAAAGGTAAATGCCGTAAAAACTAAAATACATTATAATTTAACTAGTTTAAATGAGTTTAATGATTTTAATATTAAAGAAGAAGTTGATATATCAGTAGACTTTAATGAATTAGATGAGTTTGTTGGAAAATTAAAAAGAGATTTAAATAATATCAAGGCACAAGAAGCTACAAGAGAGAGAAATCTTACAAATTTAGTTGTAGATATTGAGATAAAGGATGAGTTTAAGCAGGAAAGCTTGTTTAAAGAGCCAATTCAAACCCTTAAGACCTTAATAGCGAGTCCAGTAGAATTTAAGGACCAGCTGCAGCTTATAATAAGTTCTTATGAGCTTATTATGGAAAAGTTAATGGCAGATATTGAACTTATTGAAAAAGAAGAAGGAAAGCTATTAGAAAGTTTATTGGAGTATATTAAAGATGTTCATGAAAATATTGAGAAGATAGATGATAACTCATCAATAACAATTGGTACAAAAAGATTAAAGATGCTTAATATAAGTGTAGCTGATTGGGAAGAAAATAAAGAGCTTTATAAGATTAGATTAAAGGATTATGTTGAGCAGGTTAGAGGTCAAAGTCTAGAAGCCTTAGAGAAAAATGAAGATATAGAAGACATTATCAGCAATAAAATCAATATAAATAAGTTATATGATGAAGTGATTGGAATTGGAAGTGTAAATATTAAACTGTATAAAATAGAGGAAGATAAACAAAGACAGATTACCTGGGATGAGGTTTCAAAAAACTCAGGGGGAGAGGGCTTTTTGTCAGCCTTTGTAATACTCTCAAGCTTATTATCTTATATGAGAAAAGATGAAAGTGATATATTTAGCAGAAAAGAAAGTGGTAAGGTGCTGGTAATGGATAATCCTTTTGCCCAAACAAGTTCAGCCCATCTTTTAAAACCATTAATAGATATTGCTAAAAAGAGCAACACCCAGCTTATATGTTTAACGGGCCTTGGTGGGGATTCAATATATAATAGATTTGATAACATCTATGTTTTAAATCTTATATCCTCTAAACTTAAAAGTGGTGTTAAATATTTGAAGGGTGAACATACAAAAGGTGAGGAGGAAAAGGAAGTAATTGTAGCATCCAGATTTAAGATAGAGGAGCAGACTAAGTTATTTTAAACTGTGATATAATAAAATTAAGATAAACATAAAATGTGGTGAGTTCATCACATTTTTTATATGGTAAAATAGCAAGCTCATACAAGCCTTCGCAAGAACTCCAGGGGTGTAAATTTTGGAAATTTGGTAATAATCAATAGTAAATAAAAGATATGTGGAAGTGGCAATGAATATGAAATAGAATTTCAAACAATCTATGAAAACAGTATGGTTATAAGAATGATTAGATCCCTGCGCTCATTAGAAGACCTAGGGGATTTGAAAACACTTTCAAAAAGGCCGTGGACACCCACAGCCTTTTACTAATATAAAAATTCTGTTTCTAAATTCAAAGATATCTTTTTTAGAGACTAGGTTTCAAGAGAAGGTTTTTTCATACCCTTTACCTTAGGAATCTTGTTTTCACATGGTACACCTATTTGACATTTTCCACAACCATATCTAGGTTTGAATTTCTCAGATGTTATATCTAAAAATTTAGAACATATATTATGATTTTTTCCATTCTCTAGTGATATTGCATCAACTGGACAATTTTTTGCGCATGCACCACATCTAGAACAATATTCATAAATATCTTGATATGGTCTTTTGTCAGGAGTCAAGTATAATTCTGTAATAATGCTTCCAAATCTACCAGCCATACCTTCTCTAGTTATAAGTCCTTTTGAAAGTCCAAATGTTCCAAGTCCACATACAAAAGCAGCATGTCTTTCAGACCAGTTGCTTGTAAATGATATATCCCCATGTGAAGAGTCCTTATTAAATGCAGCTTTTGACCAAAACCTTTCATCTATAGAAGGAGCAATAGTATTGTAGCCTTTATTTATTAATTCTGACTTTAAACGAAAACACAGCTTGTTTATTAAAACTTGTCCCTCAATACGTCCATGCAACCATTCTTCAGAAGGCCAAGACATATCTTTTCTATTTCCAATTTTCACAGCTTGGGTAAAAGGTAGGAAAAATGATATCACTGTTTTTGCATGTGGTAACCACTTTTTTGGAAGCAAGAAATGTTCTCCAATTGCTTTTGGATCTTTAAATAATGTAAAATATTCATCCCCCGCAGATCCAAAGCCAAAAATTGGTGACTCAAAAATTTTCATTCCTACAACATTTTCAGAAATAGCTATTTCCTCTGTTATAGTATTGTCTTCTGAATTTTCAATAAAACATGATGCTATTTTTATTAAATCTTCTTTTTTCATCTTTTATCTTAGTGAGGGAATTTATTATAACTACTCTTCCTCACTAATTCTCCCCCCTTACGTTATTATTTATGTTCGTTAACTATAATTATACTACTTACTAAATAAAATTATCTACTTTTCAAAAATTGATTTAGTGACAACCGAATGGTACTGCATTCACTGGCAAGCTCAAGACAAGTCTCTCGTAATGGGGTCAGATCGTGCGCTAAGCAAAGGGCAAGCTCAGGCAGGCCTTCGCAAACACCCCAGGGGTATAAATTTAATTGGTATACCGCTATATTCAAATGCTGCGGGGGTCATACCTCTTGTTAGAGAACTAACAAGAGCAGGTGTGAGCATGGGTACAGACCTTGCATTTATGATGTCAGTTACAGAATTAAGTTTACTAGGTTCCCTAAATTCATAATTTAATCTGATTTCTATATATTTGTAAAAAACGAATTGTCAATTCGAATATATCAATTTTACAAATATATAGTTTTTTGATAGTATAAATTAATGAGAGGGGTGTAGAAGAAATGAATTCATTATCAGATACTATTTTGGACATATGGAGAAGGACTTTTCTCCCATGAAAAAGGTGGAATTTCCTTAAAAAAGTATTTAAGTAATCCTAATATAGTTGCTGTAGTAGTGGGTTTATTTATATTTATGCTATCTATAAAAGTACCTTTCATAGTAAAACAAGCACTTAGTGATATAGGAGCTATTACCATGCCTTTATCTATGATGATAATAGGTGAGAAAATTACTTCAATGAAATTTAAAGAAATTATATTTGATAAGGATGTAACTTTTGTTCATTTATTAGGCTTATAATTGCTCCTATTATAATGTTTGTTATAATAAGTTTATTTAATGAGACACCTTTAATTAAAAATGTCTGCATAGTAGCAGAGGTAATTCCCACAGCTACTGTTACAGTTTTGTTTTGCGAAAAGTATAATTATAATACGATTTTAGCGTCAAAGTGTATTTTAGCTACACATGTTCTATCCATACTCACAATACCAATGATGCTTATGTTTTCTAAATTTTTGTAACTGTAAACATATGTTACGAAATTTTCTCAACTATAGCTTTAATAATAAACTGTTAAATATCTGAAAGGTGAACATACAAAAGGTGAGGAGGAAAAGGAAGTAATTGTAGCGTCTAGGTTTAAAATAGAGGAGCGGACTAAATTGTTTTAAACTGTTTACGTCCCCTGAGGGTATTTTTTTGGAACAAAGTTTTAAAGAAAAGAGAGAGATATGTAAGGACGAGACTTCTACTATTTTCATAGATATATGTTTGTGCTAGAATTTATGTAATATAAAAAGCATATCTAAAGGGGGAAATAAAAAATGAAGTATTTGATTATTGGCGCAGGCGGCACCGGTGGATGTATTGGTGCCTATATGACAGAAGCGGGGAAAGATGTGACATTAATTGCTAGGGGTAAACATCTTCAGCGAATTAAGGAAAATGGACTTAAGATAGAGACTGCTTGGAAAGGGAATTACACCGTTTCACCGATTAATGTATGTGATATGGAACATTATCAGGAACAACCAGATGTTATTTTTGTTTGCGTGAAAGGTTATTCTCTAGAAGATACAGTTCCTTTTATTAATCGAGTTGCTCACAAGAATACAGTAGTAATTCCTATTCTAAATATTTATGGAACTGGCGGAAAAATGCAGAAAATGTTGCCAGAACTTTTAGTTACGGATGGCTGCATTTATATATCTGCAAATATTAAAGAGCCTGGAACTCTTTTGATGCATGGGGAAATATTTAGGATTATTTATGGTGTTCGTAACAATTCGGAATACAAACCGGTTTTGAAGCAAATAGAACAGGATTTGAAAGAGAGTAATATTCAAGGGCTTTTATCAGATGATATAAGGAGAGATGCTTTGCAGAAATTTTCCTATGTCTCAGCTATGGCAGCATGTGGCTTATATTATGATGCAGAAGCATTACAAATGCAGAAACCGGGAGAAATCAGAGAAACTTTTGTTGAACTAATCAAGGAAATAAATGAGCTGGCTACGGCTATGGGAATTTATTTTACAGAAGATATAGTACAAATTAACCTAGATATTTTGGACAAACTTAATCCTACAGCATCAACATCAATGCAAAGGGATATTGCTCAGGGGAAAAAGTCAGAAATTGACGGGCTTATATTTGAAGTAGTACGTATGGGTAAAAAATATGGTGTACCTATGCAGACTTATAAAAAGATAGAAGAAAAATTTATAAAATATTAAATGATGTTTTCTTAGGGAAAAGACGTAGAAGTAGATTAAAAAACTAGCCAACTAATGTGATTAGTCGCAGCTTGGTTGGCTAGTTTTGTTTTCTGGTCCACTTATAGGAAATAAAATTACCCTATACATGTAACGTCTAATGGATTACGATCTACCAATCTTTTATATTTATATTTAGGATATCCAACCATAAGTGCCCCTGTTATTACTTTGTCTTTAGGAATATTAAACAAATCTAATAATGGACCATAATTTGAAAATGCACAAAATTCAAATAATCCAGCCCAACAGGAACCTAAGCCTAATGTAGGTGCAAATAATTCGATATAGGATAATGCAGAAATGGTATTTTCTCTTCCGTTTCTAAAATCCCTTAGAGCCGTTGCTAATATAATGTGAGGAGCATCACGTAAAATTGAATCTATGCCATTTTTTCTATAATTATTTATATGTCTTGGAAAACTCCAGTGCAATTCAATATTATCCTCCATCCACTTTACTATTATTTCAGTAGACTTTTCTAATATTTTTTTGTCTCTTACAATAATATAGGATACTCCTTGCGAATTACTAGCAGTAGGAGCAAAATGTGCAATATTAACCAACTTTAATAATTCTTCATAGGGTACATGAGTATTTTTGTAGCATCTTATTGATCTGCGGGATCTAAGAAAATATTCAGCAAGTTTTGGATCCAAAACTTTAAAATCTTTTATTTCTGTTTGATTACATAGTGGTGTTTTAACATTATCAAGTGCACCGCAAGGACATACAGCAGCACATTGTCCACAAGCAATACAAGAATTTAAATTATTGTGTTCAGGACCGTCTTCTTTCATGCACAAAGCTGTAGTTGGACAAACTTTTATACAAGCTCCACATTTTGTACATAATGATTTATCTACTTTAATTAAATCCATTAATATTCACCTCTTAAATTTTATATTTATAAAATTAATTCTTATATTTGATGTTTCTACCATGATTTAAATTAATGCTGTAAAACATTTTACAAAATATAGTATATAATGTATTGTAATTTTTAGGAAGTAGATACTTTTAAGTAGAATAGTATCTATTTATATACTGATAGAGATATGAAAAGGAAAATTAAAGGTAAAAGAAGAAGTTAATGTTCATATAGGGGAGTTGATTAATAAGATGGGCGAAAGTAAAGAATTTTATCAAATAGGAGAAGTATCTAAAATATGCAATATTCCAATAAAAACACTGCGATATTATGATGAAATAGAATTATTAATACCAAGAAAGATTGATCCAGACAGTAATTACAGATATTATTCAAATGATCAATTGACTTTGGTGCTTGTGATCAAGCATTTTAAAGAAGCAGGCTTTTCATTAAAGGAAATAAAAGTGCTTTTAGGCAGAGAAGACTTGGAATATAACACAAGAAAAATTAATGAAAAATGTGTAGAGATTGATAATAAAGTTAACGATTTAAAAATGTTAAAAGAAAAATTGCAGTTTTGTATTAAAGAAAGTGAGAAGGAAAAGAAACAACGTAAGGACTTTAAAATTGAGATAAAAGAAATACCTATTTCTTATGTTGCTTATCTTAGGAGCAAAGGACCTTGTACTATTGAAGAGTTTACAGTTAGGTACTGTAAGCTGATCTCATTAGTTGAAAGAAATAATTTTCATATTACAAAAAACGCTATGGCAATATATTATGATGACTGTATCGATTTTGAGGAAAAAGAAAAGGAAAATTATGATATTGAAGTTTGTATAGCTGTATCTGAAGAAAGAGAAATAGATGGTTTAGTTAGAAAATTTGGAGGTTTTAAAGCTGTTACTGCTATTCATTATGGAAGTTATGATAATATGATAGATACTTATAGAAAGATGAATGAATACATTTATGAAAATGGATATGAAATTTATGGTGAGCCTATAGATAATTATCTTGTAGACATAATGAGTACAGCAGATGAAGGAAATTATGTGACTGAACTTATAATTCCAATCAAATAAGTATTGACTCTCCAGTTACTGGATGCATTATTCTTTCAAGTATAAAGTTTGAAAGAGGTGTATATCAGTGAGTGAAAAAAGTATAAAAATTAGTGAAAGCTATATTGAAAATGAAAAATTAAGCAAGCTTATTATGAAGTTTTCAATTCCTTGTGTCCTTGCGATGGTAGTCAATGCTCTTTACAGTATTGTGGACCAGATTTTTATTGGTCAAGGGGTAGGCTATATTGGTAATGCAGCTACAAATATAACTTTTCCTTTTGTAGTTTTAGCCTTAGGTTTTTCACTGCTTTTAGGAGATGGAGCAGCTGCTTTTTACAGTATAAAATTAGGAGAGAAAAACAAAGAAGAGGGCGCTAAAGCAATAGGTAATGCAATTAGTTTGATGGTGCTTTTAGGTTTGATATTTTTAGTAATTGGATATATTTTTATGGAGAAATTACTATGGAGCTTTGGAGCTACAAGCACTAACATTTCTATAGCACTAGATTATATGAGAATAATTTTAATAGGATTTCCTTTTATGATTTTAGCTGCAGGTTTAAATTCAATAATACGTGCAGATGGCAGCCCGGAATATTCAATGCTGGCTATGATAGTTGGAGCGGTTGTAAATATTGTTTTGAATCCTATATTCATATTTCATTTTGGTATGGGGGTTAAGGGTTCTGCTATAGCAACAGTAATAGGACAAATTTTATCCTTCACAATTTCTCTAATGTATATTAACAAGTTTAAAAATATAAAATTTAAAAGAGAATATTTGAAGCTTGATGTAAAGGTAAGCAAGACAATAATGATTTTGGGAGTATCTAGTTTGATTACGCAAGTAGCGGTAACAGCAATAATAATAGTAAGCAATAATATGCTTAAGGTTTATGGGGCACAATCAATTTATGGCAGTGATATTCCCATATCAGCAATTGGTATTGTAATGAAAGTGAATGAACTTCTATTAGGAGTTGTAATAGGTATAGCTATAGGTGGGCAGCCGATACTTGGATACAATTATGGTGCTAAAAACTTTAAACGTGTAAAGGATACTTATTTTATGCTTATAAAAATAGCAACGGTAGTGTCAGTAATAGGTTTTATTGTATTTCAGTTTTTTACACAAAGCATAATAAATCTATTTGGTCAAAATAATGCACTGTATAATGAATTTGCATTAAAATCCTTTAAGATATTTTTGATGCTTTGTATGTTCATAGGTTTTGAACTTACAAGCTGTGTTTTCTTTCAGGCTACAGGTAAGCCAGCAAAAGCAATGATACTTACCTTATGTAAGCAGACCTTCTTCATAGTTCCGATAATGATAATTTTACCTAAGTTTTTGGGAGTTTTAGGAGTTCTGTATGCAGGACCCTGTGCAGAAATATTATCAGTTATAGTGACTGGTATTCTTATTACATCAGAACTTAAGAAATATTCAAAGTTGGAGGTATAAAATAAAAACTAAGCTTAGAGAACTTATAAGAGCAAAATAATTTGTGCTCACCGAAAAAATTTATATGAATTCCCACAATAGATAAAAATCCAATTGTTTACAGCTAAGCATTGGATTTTTATCTAATTATTGGACTCACGTAAAATGCTTAAGAGGTTTTAGAAGTTTTTTGAATTCTCAGCTACATCTCTTGCATACATATCACAAAGAGAGTTTTCAAAGTGATTGGAGTGTCCTTTTACCCATTGAAATTCAATATATTTTCCATTACAGACATTATCAAAGAGAAGCCAGTTCTCAATATTTTTAACAGGTTCTCCATTGATGGTTTTAAAATCATTTAATTTCCAGCAAGGAATCCATTCTGTTAGGCCTTTTCTTACATATTGGCTGTCTGTTACTATTCTTATTTTTTCGATATCTTTTAGTAATTCAATGGCTTTTATAACTGCTGTAAGCTCAGCTTGGCTACTACCTATTGCTTGAACTTTTTCTGTGAATAGCTTATAATTCCCTTCTAAATCCTCTATTATAAAAGCAAAACCACCATGCTTTTTATTTTCAAAATAGCATGCATCTGAGAATATTTTATAAATTTTTTCTTCGCATTTATCTTCAGCTATGACATAACTATGGTTATTATTATTTCGCTTATCTAAAGCTACTATTTTACTTCTATCATTAAAAGCTGCGACGTCTTTATTACACCTTAAAACAAGTTTGACATTGAAACCCACATAATAAGTATCTATACGTTTATTATGAAGCATTTTTCTAAGCTGATATTCGTTATCCTTAAGACAATCAGTTAAATTATTATTATGAATAAAATTTAGTTCTTTTTTATAAGGGTTAAATTCTATCAAAGTATCTTCTATATGATTACTTATCTTGATTTTATAATTATTATTTAGAGCATCTATTATTTCCATTTTAAATAACAGCATTTTCATAAGGGCTTACTCCTTTGGGATGGATTAATTAAATTATATCACATTATAAAAAGAAAAAAACTTTGATTTCTTAAGGTTCAGAGTGTTGACATATATAATGAAAAGGACAATAATAAATTTTAAGACAAAGTATATAGTATTTTTGCTGAAGAGAATAAGGTCGATTTGGTCAGGCAGCAAAAGAGATATTTGAAATATTTTACAAAATTCTCAGAAAGGATTATGTATTTGAGCTAAGCGTATATGAGAGGGTAGAGGAGAAAAAGATGAATTGTTTAGCGCATACAGATAAATCTGCTTAAAAGCTGACTTATCCCTTGACTAGCGCATTGATATATAAAGCTTCTGCTAAAAGAATAAGTCAACTTTATGGTTAAGAAATCTATATATATCTTTCAGACAACAATGACGAAAGTATGCTTGGAAATTTTCTTAGTGATTTTGTAAACAAATCTTTGGAAAATAACTTTGAGCATTCGATAAAAAGAGGTATTTTTATGCATAGGAAGCTTAATGGTTTTACTGACTCAAATCTAGTTTTTCTAGAGAGCAAAAAAAGAATTTCAAGCTTGAACAGGAGATTTGCAGGGGTATTAATTGATATGTTCTATGATCACTTCCTATCTAAGAACTGGTGTAAGTATTCTTCAATGCCCCTAGAAGAATATGCTGATAACTTTTATAATATGCTTAAAAGATTTTCTTATTGTTTACCAGATAAGTTAATAGCAAGGATGCCTTTAATGATTGAGGAAAACTGGCTTGTTTCCTATAGGAAGATAGATGGTATAAAAAAATCATTAGATCGAATTTCATGGAGATTTTCTAAATCAAAGCACCCCTTATTAAATCCCGCAGATGAGTTGGTTAGAAATTATGAAAGTTTAGAACTAGATTTTAAAACTTTTTTCCCTTATACAATTGAGTATGCAAATAAACTTAAAGGCATTCACGTTTGCTACTGATAAACTAAGTCTGGTGTATCACTTAACAATAAAAATGTTGTTTTTCTGAAATGATGTATCTAGAAATATTTTTACAAATTACAGATTTAGAAATACACTTAAAAATAAATGGTAATCCTAAAGCCAATGATTAACAAAACTAAGCATTGGTTTTGAAAATTTTTAATGATATGAGAGAATCAAAATATGCTATAAATTTTACTAATAAAATTAAAAACTTTTTAGTGGAGGGAACGGAAGATATGAAATTCTTTACAAGACAATTATATGAACAAATGCAGGTTTGGAGCTTTTTAACAAACCTTTTAAATGAAGATGATAACGACAATGAAGAAATTAAAAAGTTTTATCAGGAACAAGGAAAGGATTACGAAGTAGAGCAAAGACATATTTATGAAGAAAATTATAAAGAAATAAAGCATTTTTTATTAGAATATTTACCAGAATCATTAGAATCCATAATTCTCAATGAGCTTTCAGTTTACGGCAAGATGCTAAGTGAAAGTTCAATTATGGAAATGAAAAAATACATAGATAACTTTAGTAATTTAATGTTTGATGATTCAGATATCAATGTTGGTAAAACATATTCTAAATATTACAAAAGCATAGAAAATTCCTTACCCGAAGATATTAGAAGTTTGAATGAAAAATATAATTTTCATGACTCACAAATTACATACTTTGATTATTCGGGTGAAAATAAAATAATTATTAAATTAAGCTGCGAAGGTAGTTTTCTATCTAATGGTGGATCAGCTGTACTAACTTTCAGTGATATAAAATCTGTGGAACTAAGTGATAACTATGTAGGTAATTGGTGGCTTTGGAATGAAACTCATTTATCTGATATAGGAAATTTTGATTTTCAAGCATTATTTCATAATTATGATGATAACGGAAGACATTCATTAAATGAATTAAGGATTATTGCAGACAAAGTTTCATTAGAATTTTTAGATACTGATTCTTAATCTGTAGCAAGACGCCTACTATGATTATAAAAATGTAAGCGGAGTGGTAGTAATCAATGGTTATGAATTTGCAGATGCTTTATCTATAGCTCCAGTAGCCGTACAAAAAGGAATACCATGGCATGAATTTGGCTAGAATAATATGAAATCTCTACTAATAAATTAAAATAGACTAGGTTAGTGCTGATACAGTAAGCTAGTCTATTCTAGTCTTGGTGTAAAATATATAAGCATATGTTTATAATGGAGAATTAAATACTATAAATTTTAACAATCCTTCAGACATAGAAGCAATGTCAGTGTTTGAAATATTTGATAAATCATGTACATTACTATTTAAAGTAATTAATTCTGCTTTGACATGTTCTTCAACACATTTATCATAAAGTTCTTCCGAACTTTTATAAGGAACCATCGGATCAAGATTGCTGTGTATTATTAATGTATTTGGACTTCTCTTACCAACATAATTTATAGGGTTGAATTTTTTTATCACAATATCCTTATCTTTTATTGAATTAAAAATTTTGGTTAAGTCATAATTTAAATTATTTGTATTTAAAAGGCTTAAATCAGTTGGACCTGCAAAATCAATTAAATATTTAATTTTAGATGGATATTGGCTTAAATCTTTGTCATCTGTAAACTCATCATTGCTACTATAACTAGCTAGAAGAGAAAGGTGGGCGCCTGCCGAGATACCAATAACTCCTATTTCATTTGGATCAAGATTGTAATTAGATTTATTTTTATATATCCATCTTATAGTATCCTTAACATCTGTAACTTGTTTATTAAAATTAGCTTTACCTCTCATGAGTTCATAAGAAGTACTTATAATTGTATATCCTTCTTCTCTGAAAGCATTAAGTATAGGACTTAGTGCATTTGGAATACTTTTATCACCATAAACCCAGCTGCCACCGTGAACATATAAAATCACTGGTGAGGGATCACTATTCTTTTTTAGTGAAGAATAAATATCTAGTGTTAGCGGAATTCCATTAGTATTTTTATATATAATATCCTTGTAATTCATAGATTTGGACATTTTTAATCCATCAACTTTTTCAGTTGTCACATTACGATCTTTTAAAGAAATATACTTATCAACTAGTCTATAAGTTAATATGATTCTTTTATGAAAAATAGCAATAAAAATAATGAGTAAAGCAACTAAAATAATTAATAACCATTTTAAAAATCTTTTCATTAAATTCCCTATACCTAGCAATAAACTTAACTTAAAGTTTTATTCTTAGGCTTATCCTCCTTATCCATAGGTTGAAAATCACATAATTAGTAAGCTCTATAAACCTAGATTATTTTAAACCAAATATATATATATCACTTTCTATGAAAAAAAGCAATAAACATCATAAAGTGATAACAAGCGCACGCAGGCCTTCGCAAGGATCACAGGGGGTAAACTTTGGGAATTTGCTAATAATCAATAGTAGAAAAATAAGGTAGAGGATTTAATAGAGGTGTTAAAAGAGAAAGGAGCATATTATTTTAGGAGATTCTTTTTTTATTATACATAAGTGGGAATTATTAAAGATGTTTATTTTATCATATGTAAGATTATTTTAAATTATAGGTTTATGACATATGGGAAAACTATGATTTTAAATGTAAAATTTTAATTTGAAAGATTTTGATAATAAGTATTAATTAATAATTACTTGACACTGCAAATAACTTATTGTATGATGGTTACATAAAGTAAGTTGATGAAATTTAGTTACAATATAGATAATAGTATATTAACTATTAGTTTTGATTAATATAAAAATATTATAAGGAAGGGTGATAGTTATGATTAATTCTTTATTTTTGTGCCATGGTGGTCCTACTCTTGTAATTGAAAATAATGAGTATACTAATTTTCTTAAAGAATTAGGAGAGAAAACCAAACCTAAAGCTATAGTTGTTTTTACCGCTCATTGGGAGAATAAAATTACTACAATATCATCAATTGACACATGTTATGAAATGATATATGACTTTTATGGTTTTCAAGAAGAACTTTATTCCATAAAATATGGAGCTAAGGGATCACCTGAAACAGCATCTAAGATTCAACAGCTGCTAAAATCTCATGGCATAGAAAGTAAATTGGATACAAAAAGAGGATTGGATCACGGAGTTTGGGACATACTGTATATAATGTATCCAAAGGCTAATATACCTGTTATACAAGTTTCTATTAATCCTTACATGGCAATGAACAGACAATATGATCTTGGTGAAGCAATTAAAAGCCTGGGTGAAGAAGATATTTTAGTAATAGGAAGTGGATCAACAGTTCATAATTTAGCTACAGTAGACTGGACTGCAGCTGAGCCAGTGCAGTGGGCTATAGATTTTGATAATTGGCTTATAGAAAAAGTAGAAAATAATGATAAAGATGCACTGTTTTCATATCAAGATTTAGCACCTTATGCAAAACGAGCAATACCACGTGAAGAGCATATAGTTCCTTTATTCATAGCCATGGGAAGCGGTCAAAGTAATGAACCCAAGCTCCTGCACAGAAGTTATGCTTATGGAACTTTAAGTTATATTTGTTTTCAGTTTTAATAATAAAAAGTTTAATATAGAATGGAGGAAATATTTATGAGTAAAGATTTTAATTCTGCAATAAAAGAAAGAAGATCATTTTATGCAATAACAAAGGATTCACCAATATCTGATGATAGAATAGGAGAAATTATAAATGATGCTGTAAAGTATACTCCAACTGCTTTTAATTCTCAAAGTGGTAGAGTAGTACTTTTACTAGG
Organism: Clostridium magnum DSM 2767; assembly: GCF_001623875.1. Classification (GTDB taxonomy): domain Bacteria; phylum Bacillota; class Clostridia; order Clostridiales; family Clostridiaceae; genus Clostridium_AM; species Clostridium_AM magnum. Next base: position 23,137 of record NZ_LWAE01000008.1, read on the forward strand.
AGAAAATCATAATAAAGTATGGGATATAACAAAGGAAATTTTAAGAAAAGTAGTTCCAGCAGAAAGCTTTTCAACTACTGAAGAGAAGATAAATTCTTTTAGTAATGGATATGGTACAGTTTTATTCTTTGAAGACCAAAACGTCATAGAAGGACTTCAAAATCAATTTACACTTTATAAAGACAACTTTCCAATTTGGTCGCAGCAGGCTTCAGGTATGCTTCAGTTAGTTGTGTGGACAGCATTAGAAAATGAGGGGTTAGGTGCTTCACTTCAACATTATAACCCTATTATAGATGAGAAAGTTAATAAGCAATGGAATATACCTGAAAGTTGGAAGTTAATTGCCCAAATGCCATTTGGGAAACCAGCATCAGAACCAAAGGAAAAACAGTTTCAACCATTAGAAGAGCGTATCAAAGTATTTAAGTAAATGTTTTTGCTATTTATAAGTTCTGATTATTGCAGCTAGTGCACCTGCTGAGAGATATCCTGTGGGGTGACCATGAGTAATTGCCGCAGCATCACAGCCAACTTGAAAAGCATATTCAGGATCATTATGTAGAAATAATCCTATTGGAGCAATACGCATTACTCCTCCACAGCCTTTGCTGTCATTGATTGGCTGTTTTATTGTTCCTATTTTACCACTGCTAAGTGCAGTTAAGCAACTAATACCTGGAGTTCTTTCCGAAAACAATTCTTTATAATTTAAAATACTATCTTTTCCTTCGTAGCGTTGATATTGAAGGATGCAATCATCATTATCTCTTGGCATTTTATTAGTCTGTGTATATATCTGCAAACCCCCATTTACCATTAACCTCAAATTGAATTAGTCCACCTTCACACTCTTCTCTTGCTAAAAATATTTCTTCTGGAAAATAAAGCTGATTATCTTGTGCTTGAAAATATACTTTATTGTCTTTTATTACTCCTTTGTCAGAATTATAAACTCCTGTGTGATAAATAGTACATTTTTGCATATTGTTACACTTCAACTTATTTTATAGTTTAATTTTAACATATCTCTTTTTTAGATAAAGTACATAAGTATGTCCCATTGAAAGTTGCAAAAAAATTCACAGGACACTATACAATTAGCTCCTGTGAATTGTGACTTTTTAGATTAAATATATTATTAAATTGATAAGTCTGTAAACTGATTTTCATATAAGGACTCTACAGTATCTTCTTTAGTAATAAAACATTTTAATTTAAAGCTATGGGCTATTTCTCCATTGGTTTTAAGTTTTTCTACATTTTCTTCGGCTACGTTATTGAAGCCTAGATATTTTGATATTGTGTCTTTTGCTTTATATTCATCTTCACAAGCCACACATATAAGCAGGGTTTCAACATTATTTTTACTAATATCAATATTCTCATCATCTAATATGCCATACATCTCATTTGATTCTATATCAAGTAGTCCTAGATCAATTTTATTTCTTAAAATATTTACAGTTTCTTCTCTTAAGAATTCGAGTTTATCATACTTTGTATTAGCAACCTTTTCCCTTTGAAAAGAATTATTATTTTTAACACCATAAACAAAGCGAGAGAAATTAAGTGCATGTCCAACAATACCACTGCCATAACTCGTTTTTCCGTTTTTTTCTTCTCTACTTGTTCCAAATGCACTGGTTCTATACTTTAGTTCTATAAGTGCCAATCCATACTTTCCAGCTTTTCCTTTTTTCTTATTAATTGCAACATAATCAAATCTTCCATACCCTATGCCTGGGCAGTTATATTCCATATCTGTTATGTAATAATCCGAATCTATTGACGAATTAATGTTATTCAAAATACTCTGTTGAGACATTTTTTCGTTTTTTACTTGCCCTTTAGCATTACCTCCATTTTGGTACTCATCTATATATGTTTTAAGTTTAGGAATAGCAGCAAGCCATTCTTTTGCATCATTATTTTTAGGAATAAAATCACATGAATTCAATAAGTATTTATCATCAAATTTGAAGTTAAATCCATTTCTTGAAGGAGTGATTTTATAGTATATACAAAAAGTTCGTGGGAAAGAAACACTTTTTTCTTCACTAGTTAGGAAGGTTACAATATTGTTAAACCTATTAATGAGAGTTTAGGTACAGGATTCTCAATTGCCCATGGAGCTGTATAATTAAGTTTGACGTAATAGAACCCTGTAACATCAAAAGTTACAGGGTTTTCTCATGATATGCATTTCTGGACGTACCTTCCTCCTGAATTTTACTGTCTTTTTCACCCATTTTTTTATCAGAACTATTTATCGTGATTATTGCTGATAAAATAAGAACTATTCCAATTATTTGTCTAATATTCATACTTTCCCCTAAAAAAATGAAGCTAAGAATTACGCCTTCCAAGGGTTCAAAGGTACTTATTATAGAAGCCTTAGAAGCCCCAATCATACGTATACCCTTTGATAATGAAATAATTCCAATTGCCGTAGAAACAATTGCAATAAAAACAATTGCAATCCACCCGTCAGATGGCATGTCTACATATATTTCTTCTCTTATACCGCAATAAATAAAGAATGATATTGAGCTAAATAGGTTTGTATATGCGGCTGTTACTACGGAATCAATTCTATTTATCTTAATTGTCCCTAGTAAAAGAATATAGCTTCCATTAAATATTGCAGCTAGTAAGGATAATGTTATTCCTATAATGCTCAGCCCAGAAGAGTTTATAGAAACGGTTAAAAGTAATCCTACAAAAGCTATTATCATAGCCATAGATTGATTTTTACTGATTTTTTCTTTAAGCACCAAAAATGAGAAAATATTTACCATAAAGGGATAAGAATAAAAAATCATAACATGTAATGATACAGGGATAAATTTAATAGCATTGAAATAGAAGATTGTAGTTAAAAAATAAACCAATGCTCCTATTATTATCATAATAATCATTTGCTCTTTTTCAAGTTTACAATTGACTTTTTTTCTATTTATAAATATATACCCCCAAAGGAATAAAGAGGCTATTAAAAATCGTAAAGCCAACATAAAATTTGGCGTTATTTCATACTGATAAATGAATTTTGCAATAGGAGCAACAGCTCCAAAACTGGCTGCTGCAAGCAAAGTTATAAGTATACCTTTTATTTCTTTATTCATTTTACACCTCTATTTTTCTTAATTTTTGCTAATTTTTATTAATTTTTCTAAAAAATTATCATTATATACTTTTTCTGCTTCCTCTACCTCTAATGGTTTACTAAAAAGATACCCTTGAATATAGTTGCAGCCAGCTGTTTTTAGACGTTTATATTGAACTACATCTTCTATACCTTCTGCTACTACTTCTAGATTTAAGCTGTTGGCAAGAGAAATTAAACTGTCCATTACTTTTATATTTTCTAATTCTAAAAATTTATCATTTAAGGACTTATCTAATTTTATTTTATCCACTGGTAAAAAGGTCAAATAACTAAGAGAGGAATAACCTGTACCAAAATCATCTAGTGCAATTTTTACTCCTAATGACTTTAGTCGATTAATAAATGCTATGTTTTCTTTCTTTTTATCTAAAAATATACTTTCTGTTATTTCTATATCTATATATTTAGCTTCTACATGCGATTCTTTTAATGTATTTTCTAGAAATTCGATATAATTTAAGTCATTTAATTGTTTTGCAGAAAAATTAATAGAGATTGGCGTTATATCTAAGCACTTATTTTTCCATATGCTTATTTGCTTTACTGCCTCCTTTGTAACCCATCTTCCAATTTCTACAATTAACCCTGTTTCTTCTGCTATTGGTATAAACTGTGCTGGAGAAATATGCTCATTTTTTAGTCTTAAAAGAGCTTCAAAACCTACAATTTTTCCTGTAAAGGTACATACCTGTGGCTGATATAATAGTTTTAATTCATCTTTTTTTATAGACTCTCTTAAAATATTTTCTACTTTGATCTTTTCCTGTAGTTTCTCTGTCATCTCTTCATTAAAGAACATATAGTTGTTTTTTCCTATATTCTTTACTCTATACATGGCCATATCTGCATTTATAAGCAATTTACTAACTTTATAGCTATCAAAAGGGTACAGAGTAATCCCCATACTACAGCTTAGGTAGGTTTCCTGACCTTCAATTATTAGCTTGTTTTTAAATATATTCATTATCTGTTTTGCATAATTCTCGATTAGAGCAATATCTTTTTCACCTTCTATTAAAATCAAAAATTCATCTCCACCAAATCTTGATACAAACATCTTTTCATCCTTAATATATTCAAGCTCTTCTGCCACTTTTTTCAATACTTTATCGCCATATAAATGACCTAAAGTATCATTAATACCTTTGAAGTTATCAACATCTAAGAGCATCACAGCACCATATTTATTTTCACTTATACCTTCTTCTAGTTTTTTTACAAACATTCTTCGATTCGGCAGGTTTGTTAAAGAATCATGGTAAGCAATGTGTTCTAATTCTCCCCTTAAACTTTCTAATTTTTCTGTGTAGCTCTGTATTTCATCATATTGAGCTCTAAGCTCTTCCTCTGATGCTGCTAGCTGTTGATAGGTTGCTAATATTTCTTCATTTGAAGCCTGCAGTTCTTCTTGATGTTCTCTTAGTTGATAAAAATAGCTAGATGTCTTATCTAGTATATTGTTTATAGAAGAAGCTACGCCGAAAAAAGTATCACTTTCTGATAAAGAAAGTCTATATTGAATATTTTTCTCTATATCAATTTGGTTAATGCATTTATCTAATTCTTTTACAGGTTTGATAATATTTTTATTTTTTACCCATAAAAGCATTAAAATCATTATAATAGCTATAATAGACGACTTTATGGAGAGCATATAAATGGAGTAATAAACTTTTTCTGTGGAAAGGCTTAGTACAAGGACGTTACTAATTTCTCCGTTATGAACTACAGGAACATATATTGTCAATGCTTTTGTATCTACTTTTTTATAAGAAGAGTCTTTTGTAGATATCATCCCTTTGAGTGCCTCTTCCATTTCTTGCTCTTTATCCTTATCATATACAGTTCCTATATCTTTTATATTTGAATCTGCAATGGCTTTTAAGTTTTTGTCAACAAAAGTTACATGAAGAACATTTTCTCCCGGTGACAATTTTTCAACTAAAGTTTGATAGTCAAATTTTCGTGTAAGACTTTTTACTGCATTGGCACTTATACCTATTTGGATAAAGGTACCGTCAGAGTTTCTTAAGTATCCATATTTTTTATAGTTAAATGACTCTGTATCCATTCGTATTTCTTCCATGTATTCATTTTTGCCACTTATTCTAAAGTTTTCTACGGGATGATCTTTTGGTGATTTCCAACCCAAATAGCTATCAATATTTGTATATATAATCGTACCTTCTGGAGAATACCAGTCGATTTCGCATACATCAAGATCATTTGCCATTTTTTTTAACAAGTCATTATTTAAATTTTTTTGATTCATTATTACAACTTTTCCAACTGCTCTAATTTTTTCTTCTATCATTTTGTTAACCATTTCTAATGAATCAGCATTTCCTTGTACCTGTAAAACAGTTTGTTTGGCTAGGCTTATTCCATTCTGTTTCATCTGCGTTAATAGCAAACTTTTACTTGTGTAATAACTAATTGTACTTATTATAAATATGGCAATCAATCCGATGAATAAAGGCGTATAAATTAATTTATATTTGTTTACTATAGTAGTTTTCATTCGTTTTTTTGAATTACCCATAACGTTCTCCTTTTTGAATTGACAAAATAGGCTCTAAAGTATACCGTACTGTATTTTAAATTAATTCAATTGATTAACATAAATACAATAAAATACGGGTATTATTGACAAATTAATTATTAATTAATTATAATTTAAATATTATATCAAAACAAGAGGGGTGTTAAGGAACAAATAAAAAATAATTTGAAAAATCGGATAAATCTAAAAAATAAAAAAGTCATAATAAAAAGATATTATAACTTTCTTATTAGCCAGTTTATTAGATAAAAGACAGACTGGTATTCCACAAGCAGTTAGTTAAAATAAAGGCGTGAATGTATATTAGGAAATAGCCTAAGTAGAGAGAGGACTACTTAGGCTATTTTTTATGTGCGCCCAGCATGGGCGACAGCTTGGTGGTGAAAGTCCACTATGGGGGTTGATAGCACCAACCATTAGCTTACGGCAAGGGTGTCCATCGTGAGGTGCAATCTGAAGGAAGCCTGCAGCAAAAGTCTGGTCTGACGAACAGAAATCACATATAAGGCTTACTTAAATCGGGTGAGCATGCACAACAAAGTTCATCGAAAGCAAACTCAAACTTAAAGTAAACAAGGATAAAAGTGCAGTTGATAGACCTTGGAGAAGGAAATTTCTAGGGTTCACATTCTGCCAATGGTATGGCAAGATAGGAATAAGAGTACATGAAAAATCCATAAACAAGTTCAAGGCTAAAGTTAGAAAAATAACATTAAGAAGCAATGCTTGGGATAAGGACTATAGAATGTTAAAACTTCGTCAGTGAATAATAGGATGGCTCAATTACTTTGGAATAGCTGATATAACAAGGCTAACAAAAGAGTTAGATGAATGGACTAGATGAAGACTTAGGATGTGCTTTTAGAAACAGTGGAAAAAGATTAAGACCAAGCACAATAATCTAAAGAAGCTTGGAGTTAAAGAAAGTAAAGCATGGGAATTTGCTAATACACGAAAAAGCTATTGGCGAATAGCCAACAGCCCCATACTTGCAACAACACTGACTAATTCTTATTTTGAAAAGATAGGATATACAAGTATTCATAAAAGGTATAAGAAAGTACATTAATTCTTATTGAACCGCCAAGTACCGAACGGTATGCTTGGTGGTGTGAGAGGTCGCTGAATAAAATAATTATTCAGCTCCTACTCGATTAATAAAAGGTATGAAGTATGCTATTTTTAAATGTTAATCTTCTTACGTTTTGCTTCTATTCTTTGAACCATTTGTTCAGCTGCTTTTACTGGATCAGCTTCTACATAGAATTTAGCACCGTAATCTTCTTCCATCTTATTTAATAGGTAATCTACAGCAAATGGTGAACCTGTTACAGGAGGAACAACTCCAAGCCATGCATCTATACCACTACCTACTACGTAAGTTCCAATAGCTACAGCTTTTTCTGACATCCATTCTGGAGCAGCACCAACTACTGGTAAATCGCTGATATCTACACCTAAATGATTTGCAAGCTCACCAGCAATTTGTAAATTACGGCTGATATCAACACATGAACCTTGGTGAAGAATTGGTGGAATACCTAATAAACCACATACAGTTTTAAGTCCAGGACCAGCCAGTTCCTTTGCTTCAGGTAATAATAAACCAGCTTTAGCTACTGCATGAGCTGCACAACCAGTAACAAGTACTATTACATCATGAGCAATTAGATATTTTATCATTTCTACATGACATGTATCATGTGGATTTTTTGGATTATTACAACCAACAATGGCAGCAGCACCTCTAAGAACACCAGATACTACAACATCTGCAAGAGGTTTAACTGTTTGCATTGGACCTATGTTTGAATTAACAACTGTATCAAGAGCATCTACTATAGTCTCTGTGCTAAATCCAACTACAGCTTTAGATTTTTCATTAGGAATTAAAACATTATCCCTATTTCTATTTTTGTAATTTAATATAGCTTCTCTTATTATTTCTTTTGCAGAGTCATATGGTCTGTGTTCTTCAAATTCAATATATGTTGAATCTGTTATTTTAGCTTTTGGTGAAGTTGTTATAAATTTAGTATGATAAGATTTTGAAAGTTTTGCAAGTGATGGCATTATACATTGAACATCAACTATTAAGGCTTCAACTGCACCTGTTACTACAGCAAGTTCTTGTTGTAGGAAGTTTCCAGCCATTTTAATACCATGTCTCATGGTTACTTCATTTCCTGTACAACACATACCGCAAACGTTTATTCCTTCTGCTCCTTCAGCTTTTGCAAGAGCAATAAGTTCAGGGTCTTCAGCTGCTGCTACAATTGATTCTGAAAGTGATGGTTCGTGACCATGCAATATAATATTAACTTGATTATCTTCTAATACACCTAAATTAGCTTCAGTTTGTACCGGTGATGGAGTTTTAAATAAAATATCACTAATTTCAGTTGCAATATAAGAACCACCCCATCCATCTGCAAGGGATGCTCTCATTGCCATATCATAAAGATTTTTTGCATCTCCTGAACATCCAATATGAGTTGAGTGCATTACGCTAACTATATCTCTATCAATTGATCTCGGAGTTACACCAAGTCTGTCCCAAAGTTCTTTTCTTTTTTTAGGCAGAGCTGGAGAGAAAATTAAGTTTCCACGAGGTTTACCAAATTCATTTAATGCAGCATCAGCTATATCGTGTGCTATATCGTAAACGTCTCTTCCTTCAGTTTCAATACTATATTTTTTAGCAACAGCCATAAGCTTCTTTTCGTCTTTTATTTGTATTTGTCCGTCTCTTGATGCTTCTTCTAAATAAAGCACTAGTGATCTACCATGATCAGAATGAGCTGCTGAACCAGCTGCACACATTCTAGCAAAGTTTCTTGCAACTATAACATCTGCTGTAGCTCCGCAAATACCAGCGGATACTCCTTTTCCAGGAGTTGGGCTTACTCTACAAGGCCCCATAGCACAGTTTCTGCAACATACACCAGCTGAACCAAAACCGCATGGTGTCTTCATAGCTTCTTTTCTATCCCAGGCAGTTTCTACACCATCTTTTTTTGCTTTTTCAAGCAGCTGATCCTGAGCTGCTTTTATTAATAATCCTCTGTCTTCCATTAATAAAATACCCCCTAAACTCTAAAATAATAAACTGTACATTATAGTACACGGATTCAGTTTGAGACTTAAATAACTTGTTTAACTAGTTTTCAAAAATTAATATGAGTAGTATAATATAACATAGTAGGGGTAAACTATACTGATTAATCTGGGTTTTAGGCAATTCCAAGGTTAAAGAATATGTTTTTGCAAAATTTGTTTTCTTGTTTATAAATTGTTGGAGACTTATAAATAAGAAATCTGAATTTTACATAATTCTAATAATTAATGAGTGAGTAATTATTAGAATTCCCCCTAATACGTTTACAAGTAAATTATACAATAATTATTAATTTTTGATAAACAACTTAAATTTATGCACCTACAACTAAAAGTTTAAGTATCAGCAGCCATTCTTCAACCCTTTTCAATAGACAATAATTTAACAAATTGGTATAATTAATACATAAATAGTATTCAAGAAGGTGGTGTACTGAATTGGACATCAAACAATTAAAGTATTTTTTACAAGTTTGTAAGCATAAAAGTTTTTCAAAGGCTGCTAAAGAGATTTATATTACGCAGCAAGGTTTAAGTAAGGCAATTAGTAATTTAGAAGAGGAACTCCAATATCCTTTGTTTTATAATACAACTAATGGAATTAGAATAACACCTTATGGAGAGTATTTACAAAAGCAATCTGAACATATTGTACAGGAATTTGATTTAATTTTAGAAGGTCTCAATAAAATGGCTAATATCAATGAAGGAACTCTAACAGTATGTTTTTCCTTTGGAGTTCTAAATGCACTGTCACCAGATATTATTTCACGCTTTCAAGAAAGTTATCCTAACATTGAATTGATTATAAAAACATACCCAGATTCAATCTGTGAAGAAGTAGTTATGAATGAATATGTAGATTTAGCTGTGTCCATCGGTCCTGTTAACGAGAGAAACTTTAATTCTACTGTGATTAAAACACAATATCCTTGCGTTCTTATAAACGAAGAAAACCCCCTTTCAAAAAAAGCCTCTATTGATTTTATAGATTTGAGAAATGAGAAACTTATTACGCTAAATGAAAAATTTCATTTTCACCATAATTTCTTTAATAAGTGTAAAGAATCAGGTTTTGAACCCAATATAAGTTTAACTACTTCAGAAATTATTACTGTACATAAATCCAGTTATCTTAATGAAGGTATAGGGGTAAGTGTGGATTTTTTTGTTAATGACATTAATTATTCAAATGTTCGTTCAATTCCCTTTAAAGATCGTTCTTTTCTATGGGAAATCTGCTTAATAACAAAGAAAGACCGATTTGTATCTCATCTAGTAAAATTATTCACAAATTATATGATGGCTCATCAGTAATTTAAAGACAAGCTTTCTAAAAAAGGCTTATTCCCATGTAAAAAATTAAAATGAATGAAGTGGAACTTTGAATAAGATAGGGTTTCAAATCCTGTCTTATTTTTTGTTTTTTAAAATATATTTAATTCACCTATAAATATTTATAAATTCTAATAAAGATTACAAAATTAAGGATATATCATCAATTTAATCATATGTGATGGTTTTATTACCGGAAACGATTATATTTTATATATATAACTTACCTGATGAATGGATTACATAATAACAGGTATACGGCGTGTTTTGCAAGATTAATTAGCAATAAAATTAGCAAAACATATTTAAAAAATAAATATTCACAATATTTCTAAAAATATGAGATAATTACAATACTTATATTTTCCGCTCCTATATACTAGATATATAAACTTAATATAAAGCAATTTGGTAATATGTCAAGAACAAAATGAAAAGAAAATCAAATGATTTCTTTAAAAATGGGTAACCTTAATAAACATACAGTCCAATGAGAAAGTATGTTCGTATAATTTATATAGATTAATCTACTCTATTTGAAGAGTAGAGCTGATTTTTAGCCAGCAATCCAAAAATCATACGAATAAGTTTACGAGATGTTAGCGCGAGTGCTCGTTTGTGCTGATGTGTAGTTACTTCAGCAAATTTCTTCTGATAGAACTCTTGATATTCAGGAATATGGCAAACAACACTTCCTGCAGCTTCTATGAGATAATAGCGTAAATAACGGTTACCAGCTTTGTTCATAGGTGTATTTTCAGCTTTAAAACCTCCAGATTGATTTTCTTTCCACACGATGCCAGCGTATTTAGCAATAGCATCATTACTAGGAAATGCATGCACACTTCCTAATTCAGCAAGAATGCCACTGGAGTAAACAGGGCCAAAACCAGGAATAGACATTAATATTTTGTATTCCACAGGATTCATTCCCATAACAGCTTTTTCAATGGCTTTGTTAATACCTTTAAGTTCTTTATCAAAAGCCTGAATACAGTTGAAAGAACAAGCAATAGAGGTTGTTAATGGCTCATACAAACATTTATCAAGACGGTATGAATTACGTGCAGCTTGCTGCAAAATTTCAGCAGTCATCTGAGGATTAGAAATCCTTTTCCGACTTTTTCTATTGACGAAGTCAACAAGTTCTTCAATTGATGTATTTGCAATATCTTCGGAAGATAGAAATTCAGTAAGTATTGAAGATGCGGTAGCACCGTATTTATTAGAAAAAGGATGATCTTCTCCCTGTAATAATGCAAATTCGCTGAACTTAAGAAATACATTGGATAACATGTAAGTTTTTTCTCTAGTTAAGCATTCAACAATATGAAGTCTGTGCCTTGTAAGTCTTTGCAGAGCAAGATATTGAGAACCACGCCAAGGTTCAATATGAATTCTGCCAACTCTTGCAAAGTCAGCAATAACAAAAGAGTCAATGCCATCATTTTTATCAAGAGAATTAAAGGATTCTTTGTAGTTAGCAACTTCCTTAGGATTCAAGCAGTAAACATAAGGTTTGTAAGTCATAAGTTTTTCACTAGCAGATAAAAAATTGGCTATATGTACTCCATAAAAGGAAGTAGATTCTAAGCCGATTATAACAGCTTTAAAAGTATTGTTTTCTAAAACCTTAACAAGCATGGATTCAAGTTGCTCTGCACCAAATTGCGTATTAGGAACAGGTTTCATCTTAATCAAGAATTCCTGTTCAAAATTAATAGCAGAGACAACATTTTGTCTCGCACCAATATCGATACCAACAAATAGAGTTGATAAGTAATCTAATTTCTTCATGAAATCACCACCTTTCAAAAATAATGAGGAAATTAGAAAGGATTATCCTAATCCAAAGTACTAACTGCAACCTCGCGTAATTAGCATTCATCCAGACGCAAAACCTTGCTGGTGGCTGCGAAAGGAGATGCAACATTTGTGTAAGCAGAATATGATACTTTGGTCAGGCTGCAAGCTTTACAGGCAATAACACAATGTGTTTTGCAGGAGGAATACAGCAGTAACCTTCGCTAAAGTTCCGTTATGACTATTTTAGCATTAGAAAATCCTTTAATAAATAGTAGGTTAAAACAGTATAGATCGGAAAGTATAAGAATCAGCAATACTGAATTGGGAGAATCCCCACTAGAAAAATTGAGATGCTTTCTTAATCTATACAAAATATAAAAAATAAATAAGTTTATAGGCAGTAAATAACTGCTATAAACTTATTATACGAGGGGAGGATATTATATGATAATTGTTGGTGAATTAATAAATTCAAGTCGTAAAGCTATTTGTCAAGCTGTAAAGGACAAGGATGCTAACTATATAAAGCAGGTGGCAAAAGAACAATATGAAGCTGGTGCTGATTATATAGATGTTAATGCAGGTATATTTGTTGAACAAGAATCTGAATATTTAAGATGGTTAGTGCAAAATGTTCAACAAGATTTAGATGTTCCTTGTTGTATAGACTCACCAGATCCTAAAGCTCTAGAAGCAGCTCTAACAGTTCATAAAGGTATAGCAATGATAAATTCCATTTCCCTTGAAAAAGAAAGATATGATGCCGTTTTACCTATAATAGCTGGAACAGATCTTAAAATAGTAGCCCTTTGCATGGGGGCGGAAGGTATGCCTCAAACCGCTGCTGATAGGTTAAAAATCGCAGATAAATTAATAAATGGGTTGGTACAACATAACATACCAATAGATAATATATATGTGGACCCATTAGTACAACCTATAGGAACTAATGATACCTTTGGTATTGAATTTCTAGATGCGGTACAAACTATTACTACTAAATTCAAAGGTATTCATACAATGTGCGGCTTATCGAACATATCCTTTGGACTTCCAAAAAGGAAATTTATAAATCAAGTATTCGCAATTATGGCAGTAAGCAGAGGTTTGGATGGACTCATAGTAAATCCTTTGGATAAATCTATGATGGCAAGCTTAATAACAGCAGAAACTTTAGCAGGAAAAGATGAATTTTGCATGAACTACTTACAAGCATTTAGAAATAACCTTATGGAACTATAAGATTAGTGTAGGTTCTTTATCCGATGACTACCCGCTCTAATACTCCCATGCTTTATATGAAACTCCTCTTCCTACGTCAGAGGAGTAAGCGATTCGCACCAAATCATAGATTTGGGCTCTCTGCTTAACTGTACGTTGGGAGCGGCTACGCCCCTAGATTTGTTCAACTAAGAATCAGGTGGGGTTTGAAACCCATCTGATTAAAGTTTACACTTCATAGTTTTCCTTTTTTAATAAGAATCTCTCTAGCAACTTTAGCAGCTGCATTTGCATCTGAAATGCTTATAGCAGCAAGAGCAATGAGTGCAGGTATGAAGGTACTTGAGCCAATACTTGCTCAAACTGGAGTAAAGCCAGTTGGTAAGGCTGTAATAGGTACAGTTAAGGGGGACTTGCACGATATAGGTAAGAATCTTGCAAAAATGATGATGAAAGGTGTAGGTATTGAAGTAGTTGACTTAGGTGTTGATGTTTCGGAAACTAAATTTTTACAAAAAGCAGAAGAAATAGGCGCAGATATTGTCTGTCTTTCTGCTTTGTTAACCACTACAATGCCCGCAATATGTGATACAATAAATTCATTTAAAGAAGCAGGACTTAAGGATAAATATATATTTATGATAGGTGGAGCACCTGTATCAAGCGATTACGCAAAGAAAGTGGATGCGGATTATTACACTCCAGATGCAGGTACAGCAGCTGAAGTTGCTAAAGAAGCATTATTAAAAAAAGCCCAGTAAAAAGGAGGAAAATATAAATGGCAAATGTATATGATAAATTAGCATATAATTCACTGGATGACTTCCTATATGGTTCATGTCCTCACCCTGTTAAAACTAAAAGTGGACTTGCAATCGGAGGTGGACAAATATATCCTGAACTAAATTTCACATTACCTTCGATGACAGTAGATGCATCTACTATAAAGGATGCATATAAGATCTACACAGACATGACTAGCGGTATATTAAATAGAGCAAGAGAATTGTATGCACCAGGATTAGTAATTGAATATGAAACTTTACCTCAATTTACAGAAAATCCACAATGGGGTATTGAGGTTAGCAAAATAATTGTTGATACAATGAATGAATTTAATGTGAAATATGGTCTTAAGTCTGCATTTAGAGCTACACCAAACGATCTTAGAGAAATGAATCGTCCTCCAATAATGAGAAGCGGAAAGTATTGGGAAAAAATGATTGAGACATTTGAAGGTTGTTCAAAGGCTGGAGCAGACTTTATTGCAGTGGAATCTACAGGTGGAAAGGAACTTAATGATGATGCTCTTGTAAATGCAGATATACAAAAAGTTATATTTGCTCTAGGAGTTCTTGGGTGCCGTGATATGAAGTTCCTATGGAAGAACATAGTTGATATTTGTGGTAAAAACGGTGCATATGCAGCTGGAGATTCTGCTTGTGGATTTGGTAACACAGCAATGGTACTTGCTGAAAGAGGATTTATTCCTAAGGTTTTCGCAGCAGTAGTCAGAGTAGCAACTGTTGCAAGAGCTCTAGTAGCATTTGAAATGGGTGCAGTAGGTCCAAGTAAGGACTGTGCTTATGAAGGGCAATACTTAAAGGCCATAGCAGGTGTGCCAATAGCAATGGAAGGAAAATCAGCAGCATGTGCTCACTTAAGCCCAATAGGAAATATTGCAGCATCCGTAGCTGATCTTTGGAGTAATGAATCAGTACAACAAGTTAAACTTCTTTCAGAAATGGCTCCAATAGTATCTATGGAACAATTAATATATGATTGTAGACTTATGAATGAAGCAACTAATAAAGGAATGGCTCTTCAATTTAGAGATCTACTTGTTGATTCCGATGCTAAACTTGACCCTCAAGCTTATGTATTAAGACCAGATGTAGTATTTGATATAAGTAAAGAGCTAGTAAAGACGCAGGATCCATTTATGAGAACTAAGATAGGGGTGCAGCTTGCAGTACAAAAACTTAAGAAGGCAATAGAAAACAAAGAAGTTAAGGTTGAAAAAAGAGAACTTGGATGGCTTGATATAATGGAAAGTAAGATTGAGGATATTCCAGATAATGAGCTAGAATTCTACAATGAAATTAAAGATGAGTTGGATATGGATAAATTCTTACCAAAAGAATACGGATTAGAATAACAACATTATAAAGTAAAGTATGAAAAAAGGTGTGTGATGTAACTAGCATATTTATGATAGGTTATCTATATAAAAAAGATAAACAACACCGCTAATATTGTAAACTTGCAGTGGGAAAAGGTAACAGCTAATGAAATAATTAATGCCATGGATAACAGATATGAAACTGTTAGGAGAGGGAATAAACTAGGCAAGATCGTTGGTGGAAGATTATATAGGGATAATCTATCACATAGATTTGATACATGGGAGTTTGAAACTAATAAGAGTTTCAATCGTGAAAGAATAGAAAATATTTTTCAAATGCTGAAAAATAAAAATGAGTATGGATATATTATAAGGGCAAAAGGAATTTTTAAGGATACTGAAGGACACTGGTTTAGATTTGATTTCATACCTGGTGATATAACATTTGAGGAGTTCAGCGAAGGAACTACTAATAGTGTGTGTATAATAGGTTCAAAACTAAATAAAAATAATGTATCACAGCTTTTTGCATAAAGAGCTTAGTAAGTTGCTTTTAAAATACCCAAATTTCTATAAGACACTAAAAATCAAAGAAAATATATTTGATTTTTAGTGTCATTCTTTAGTTTATAAGGAAAGGCTTCCCCTTTGTTTATATTGTTTAGGTGTCATATTAGTTAAACTTTTAAATACTTTTGAAAAATAGCTTTGATCTTCAAAACCAATCTCAAGAGCAATATTTAGTATAGAGTAGTCTGTATTCTTTAAAAGCAGTTTACTTTGCTCAATTCTAATTTTGTTAAGATAGCTTGAGAAGCTTGCACCCATTTCTTTTTTAAATACACTTGAGAAATAAGAAGCGTTTAAATGTACCATATTTGCAATTGTATCAAGAGTTATATTTTCTTTGTAGTGCTCATTTATATAGGCTATACACTTTTTAATTAAAACAGGATTTTTAGATTCGCTAAATTTGAAAACATTTTCGGTAAAGATATCTAATATATTTATAATTAAGTATGACAAGTCTTCAACACTTTTAATTTTATTTAGTTTAGTAAGAAAGTCACTATTTAAGGAAAATATTTTATTAAAATCTGCACCTCCTTCAACGGATGCCCTAGAAAGAAGGGTGCATAACTCTGAAGTTCGAGTTTTTATTATATCTATATTGCTACCAGAAGCAAAGAGAATGTGTCCTAGTAAATCATTTAAAATGTTTTTAGCACCTATTATATCACCACTTCTTACTTTAAGAAGGAGTTCCTTTTCAATTTCATATGTATAAAATACATCCCTATCTGTCTGCTTTAGGCCGTGTATACTTTCACCTATCTGAGATTGTTGCAGGGATTTTTTGTTTCTCTCATATAGTTCGTATTTTTCTTGTTCTATAATACTGCACACTACAATAAATAATAATTTACTTAAGTGTCGCACCTTTGAGGGTTCAATTACTTGAATAGTTCTTAGATGGCTATCTATTATACCTCTCAAATGTATATCTAGGCTAAATTTTTCAATAATGTCGTCAACCATTAATTAATCAGGAAAGTCCATGAGAATTGGTCCTGCTAAAACAGATCCTTTAAATACATCTTTTTTATTATTGGAACGGTATAATGTATAAGACCAGCAGGACAAGAGAATATATAGGCTTCTCCAAGTTTTTCAGACTGCTTGGCTGCATATAAATGGGTTTGAGAACAAGGGTATAAGTCATCAGTGCACTCCTTGAAAAACTTGCAAAAAGTTCCGGACTTACCTATATTGATAAATTCATTCCCTATTTCGTTAATGACTGAGAGACATATATCAGTAGAATATGAATAAGTTGATAATGTGTCTTTAAGTAAATTTATAAAGTTCATATTTATCACCATTACTTTAGATTTTATAGTCATATATAATTTTAACATAAAATGGATAAGATTTTAATATATAACTTAAGAATATTGAAAAAAATATTAAATTTGAAGATGTTCAGTGTCAAAACTAGCATATGGATTTATATTTGGTTAAATTTTCTTTAGGTATTGTAGTTGTTGGCTCATAAGAATTGTTCAACAATTTGACATGACTATAGGAAAATATGTATAATTTTATTAACTGATTTACAAGGAGTTGAGGTTTTGAACTTTAAGTTAAAAGTTACATCCCTTTGTATATTATTAATATTTTTATTTGTGGGATGTTCAAAAACAGCTTCAAATGTTTCTAATGAAAATAAAAACAATGAAGTAACTCAAAGTACATCAATAAGTAAAACTAGCGACAAAGAAAAGGATGATAAGGATAATAGTAAGAAAGTACCAGAAAATAATCAACAGAACAAAAAACAAAATGTTGAAAATGAAAAATCAAAAGAAGTTAAAAAGAAAGTTGTAGTTCTTGATCCAGGACATGGCAATAGGTCAAATTTAGAAAAGGAAGCTATATATCCAGGATCTACAGAATTGAAAATAAAAGATGGTGGTGGTGCAGAAGGAGTAAATAGTAAAACACCGGAGTATGTAATAGCTATGGGGATTACTATGAAGTTAAAGGTACTTCTTGAAAACAAGGGATACGCTGTAATCATGACTAAGACAACCCCTCAAGAGAGTCCTGGTAATATAGAAAGAGCAGAAGTTGGTAATAAAAATAATGCAGATTTAGTTATAAGAGTACATGCAGATTCTTCTGAAAGCTCAAATACTTCAGGGGCATCCATTCTGATTCCAGCAACTATAGGTTATGCAAAGGATATAAGTGAAATCAGCAGAAAATATGGAGAAATCATATTGGAAAGTTTGATAAATGAAGTTGGAATGAAAAATAAAGGGCTTGTTGAAAGAAGTGACCTTACAGGTTTTAACTGGTCTAAGGTTCCTGTTATATTAGTGGAAACAGGATTTTTATCAAATCCACAAGAGGATCGGTTGTTAAATACTGAGGAATATCAAAGTAAAATAGCAAAGGGTCTATTTAATGGAATAGATAAAGCTCTTAGCAATTAATTTAAGGAGTAATGTAAATTATTATGTTTGAATTAAAACAAAACAAAAAAATATTCATTGTTACCAATAGACATCTAATAGAACAAGGTAACATATATGAAGTAATAGAAAAATGTGCAGCAAAGGGTGCAGATGGAATAATTTTAAGGGAAAAGGACCTAGATTACAATTCTTTAAAAAAAATGGCTGAGGGAATAAAGAATATAACGGATAGATACAATATTCCTTTAATTATAAATGGAAATATGGACGTAGCAAGGGATGTTACTGCATATGGATTTCATACAGGAATTGAAGGAATTAGAATAATTGCGTCTAGCAATCATATAATAAGTAAGCATATAGAAAAAGAAGATTTTGAGAGTGCCTATGGGCATTTCAGAAGAAAGGAATATGACTCAAAACAGCTTGTTTTAGGTGTATCAGTACATAGTGTTGAAGAGGCGATAGAAGCTGAAAATCTAGGTGCTGATTATTTAATAGCAGGACATGTTTTCGATACGGAATGCAAACCTGGATTAAAAGGTAGGGGAATAGATTTTATAGAAAAAGTATGTGACAGTGTTAACATACCAGTAATAGCCATTGGAGGTATTACTTCAAGTAACTTAAATGAGTTGTTAAGAAAAAAGGTTTTTGGAATAGCGGCTATGTCCTATGGAATGAGAATTTAATAGTTAATTTGTAGTTTTTTAGACTTAAGGTTAGACATTTGTTCAACTTTAAGTCTAAAAAATTATGAAATTAATGTTAAATTATTGTAACAAAACTACAAAAAATAAATATAATAAACTAAATGACATTTACTGGCCATCCGATTAAAGCTTCCACTTCATATAATTACAGAAGTACTAAGGTAAAAGTATAAAATTTTTAGTACATATAAAATTATTATAGGAGTGAATTTATGAACAAAAAAAGGATCATCTCTATTTCTGTAATTATAGTTTTTGTAGTCTACATTGCCACGTCTTTGTTTTTAATCAATAAAAAACCTGATATTTCAAAAGTTTCTAAAGCACAGCAGATTTCCGAATACACTAAACCTGCAGTAGTACGTATTTATAGCGGTGTTGCTGTAAAATGGAACTATAGGCCAATTTCCAGTGTTTATTATGACAGTACACTCTATCAATTTGATTCCAATGTTATTCAATTCTTAAAAGAAAATCAATATTATACCTATCTTGTTTATCAAGGCTCTGGTGCTGTAATAAGTCCAAATGGATATATAGTTACAAATGCACATGTAGTTCAATTAATGAAAATGGAAGACACACAACTTAAGGCAATGATATATTTAGATGTGTGTACAAAATTAGCTAAGTTTTTTAATGATAAGTACAACACCAACTTTACGGCTGAAGGACTATATGCATTGATAAGAAATTACTTAGCAATAGATGGAATTAATAGATTGACCAAAGTATATCTTCCAGGTGGGGGGGAGGCTGTTGATGGTGAAGTCAAAAGCTATGGAGCACCTACAGGGGAAGGCAAGGATGTAGCTGTAATAAAAATTGAAAAGACTAATCTTTCATCTGTAATATTAGGTGATTCAGAAAAAACACAATTACAGGATAACATATTAGTATTTGGGTACCCAGCAGCAGCAGATTCTCAGCTTTTATCTAAGGAATCTGAATTAGTAGTAACTATAACTGACGGAAAAGTTTCTGCTACAGATAAAAAATCTACGCAAGGTGCACCAGTGCTTCAGATTAATGCAGCAGCAACCCATGGTAATAGTGGTGGACCGGTTGTTGATGATGATGGTAATGTTATAGGCTTACTAACCTTTAGAAGCGAAAACAATTCAAAAGAAACTCAAGGCTTCAATTTCGTGGTACCTGTAAATACAGTTAAAGAATTTGTTAGTCAAGCAGGTGCAAAAAATGAAGAAGGAAATGTAAATAAATTATATAAAGAAGGACTACAACTATATTGGTCAGGTTACTATAAGGATGCTTTGGCAAAATTTGAGGCTGTTCAAAGGTTGAATTCTAATCAATCTGAGATCAAAAAATTAATATCAGATTGTCAGCAGAAGAGTTCTCAAAGCAAAATATTATGGTCTAAATATAAAAAAATTGCAATTGGAACAGATGTTTTGGCTTTAATATGTATAGTGGCAATGATATACTTTGGATTTATCCAGGATAAAAAAAGAAAAAATAACAATGAAGAGGATGTTAAAGTAATAAAAACAGAAGATGATAAGAAGCTATTGGAGAAAGAGATAGATAAGGATGCTAATTCTAAAAATAATATAAATAATAACGTTGTTTCTTTGGAAGAAACTAAGAATTTAAGTAAAAATATTAAAGCAAGATTATATGCTATCTCTGGACCTTTAGAAGGTAGGGTTATTGAATTTGAAGGTGAACCAATAACCATTGGAAGAGATCCAAGATTTTGTAAGTTAGTATTTTCTCAGGACTATCTTGAAATAGGGAGAAAACATTGCACTATAAGTTATAATTCAGAAGAAAAGAATTTTCAATTGGAGGATAATGGTTCGGAAAATGGCACTTTTTTAGGAAATGGTGAAAGAGTAAACTCTAGCGAAAAGAAATATTTAAAATCAGGAGATAGTTTTTATCTTAGCAGTGGTGAATATTTGTTTGAAGTATGGTTGGAATAGAATTAGAAAAGCAAGTACTAGTTGAGATTAGGCATAGAATAAAATAGTGATAATGAATAAAACTCTTTTTCTATAGATAATTTAAGCTTAATATGTGTTACAATATATATAGAAGGGAGAGTGACTTATGATAGAGAAGAAGAGAAGCAGAATAGTTAAAGATAAAAAAGATACTAAAGTTAAAAGCATATCCCCTAAAAAGAGTTTATTTTTTACTCCAGAAGAAATAGAAGAAGGAATTAACAAAATAATGGGAATAATGAATGAAAGTAAGTAACTAACCCTTTTAATATGGATTCACAATAACAAAAACATTGTTGCATACTAATTAGCTAAATAAAAATAAGGAAGATCCAATTCTTCCTTGTTTTTATTTGCTTTTGTCTTTTCTATTTTTATAACGAGGACACATCTTAGAACAACTTCCGCAACTGCTGCATTGATTGCTATTATTTTTTATTCGTCTATATATGATGTAAATAGCAGAAACAATTATTGCAGCTGTTACAAAAAACTCACCCCAATGATTAAAAGCCATAAAATTACCTCATTCCTATATTATAAAATAAAAATGAAACTATCCAAGCGGTAGCAAACTGGTAAAGCACTGAAATTAAAGCCATTTTAGTACTAAACTCCTTTTTTAAGGTTATTATAGTAGATGCACAAGGAGTATATAAAAGGATAAAAACTAGAAAACTTAAGGCTGAAGCTGAATTAAAATGTTGCATAACAGTTGATTCGAGATTACCACCATATAAAACTCCTAAGGTACCAGCAATAACTTCTTTACCCATTAAGCCAGTAAGAAGTGAAACCGAGTTTTGCCAGTTGCCAAATCCTAAAGGAGTAAATATAGGCGAAATTAGTTTTCCGATAAAGGCCAGAAAGCTTTCGTTTATATTTACCATGCCGCTAAAATTAAAGTTAGATAATAGCCATGTTATAATAGACATTGAAAATATAATGGTTCCAATTTTCTTCAAAAATCCTCTTCCTTTTTCCCATGTATGTAGAAATAATAGTTTCAAATCTGGCAGTGTGTATTCCGACAGTTCATCAATATAGGGTTCATAATTAGTTTCTTTAACTAAGAGCTTAAAAATTAAGCTGTAGAAAAAAGCTATAAACACACCAGTAGCATACATAAGCGCGAGAATAACAATTTCTTGTTGATGAAAAAATATAGTAGCAAAAAGCATATAAACTGGCAACTTTGCATTACAGGACATCAAAGGTATAAGTAGGGCTGTAATATTTCGCTCTCTTTCATCTTCAATATTTTTTGCTGCCATTAAGGCTGGTACAGAACACCCAAAGCCTATTATCATTGGCATAAAGGATTTGCCGGATATTCCCCCCATATTCATAATTCTATCCATAAGAAATGCAACTCTATTCATATAGCCACTATCTTCTAAAAAGGATAGTATAGAAAAGAGGGTAAGTATTACTGGAAGAAATACTAATACAGAACTTACGCCTGATATAACTCCATCTATTAAAAGTGACTTAAACCATGGACTTTGATGTGATAATAAACTATTAGCAAGGGGTATTGTATAGTCAAATAGCGCACTTCTTAATATATCGGAAAGCGGAGTTCCTACCCAGGAAAATACTATTTTAAAAATAAGATAAATAATACACATAAAAATAGGATAGGCTAAGTATTTGTTTAAAACAATTCTATCTATTTTTTCTGTTATACTAACTAAATTATGCTCTTTAATCTTCACACAAGAATTTAGTATTTCTTCTATATAAGAGTACATGTGTTTCTCGGTATTTATATTTTCAGGTAAAGCATTGGGCAATGAAAAGGTATTTTCCTTTATAAACTTATGTATAACTCTAATATGTTGTTTATTCAATTTATCTACAGGTATAATTTTAATTCCTAACTTATCAGAAAGATCTTCATAATTCACATTTATACCATTTCTTTTGGCTTTATGAACTGTATTTAAAATGATTAGGATTGGTATATTTAATTTTGAAAGCTGTAAAGTTAGATAAAGATTTCTCTCCAAATTTGCAGCATTTACAATGTTTATTATCAGGTCTACTCTATTTTCTTTTATATAATTGACAAATAACTCTTCAGTTTTAGAATTTGTATCAATAGAATAGATCCCTGGAAAAGCAACTAACTTAGTGTTTTTATCAATAAAGCCTTCCAGTTTAGTTATTTTAGAATTTCCTTCCTCATCTGATTTTTGTGGCACGTAAGCTATTTTATTAAAAAAGGTCTCTTGTCCAACATTAGGATTACCAATTAAAGCACAAACTGTCATATTTTGCTCCTTATCTATAAGTCATTAAATAACTACTATCTTATACGATGACTACCCGCTCTAATACTCTCATATTATATGAAACTCCTCTTCCTAGCGTCAGAGGAGTAAGCGATTCGCACCAAATCATAGATTTGGGCTCTCTGCTTAAAAGGGAGTAAAGAGCGGCTACGTCCCTGGATTCGTTCAACTAAGAATCAGATGGGTTTGAAAACCCATCTGATTCAAGTTTCCACTTCATTGCATGTTTGTGGCATACTGAAATGCACATACCACAATTTATACATAAACTTGTGTCAATGTATCCAGCTTCATTAATTATGGTGATGGCGCCCATAGAACAGAAATTTTCACATTTTCTGCAGCCAACACATCTTTCGTTATCAATTTGCAAAGATTTTTTATTCTCCATAGTACCTCCTAATTATTTTATGTATAGTAAGTTGAATTGTTGTCCATTTTTATATTAATTATATCAGTAATATGATAATCAATGAAGCTGTTTTCTATTGAAAATATTAATATGTCAATAAAACATGAATTTATTTAATGTATTATTATAAAAACATAGGATCAGGTAGGTATTTAAAATCAAATTCGCAAAAGTGTTGAGAAATCGATAAAAAAGTATTGACTAATATTTATACAGTGGTATAATCTATACATAAATTAAATTTTCAGAAAGACGATGACAGGGAGAGTAAATATAGTCAAGATTTATAGCGAGTTCGGAGTGGTG
This sequence comes from Clostridium magnum DSM 2767, assembly GCF_001623875.1. GTDB lineage: Bacteria > Bacillota > Clostridia > Clostridiales > Clostridiaceae > Clostridium_AM > Clostridium_AM magnum. Next base: position 47,155 of record NZ_LWAE01000008.1, read on the forward strand.
AAAGCCGAATATGAAGATTATATTGAAGAACACCCTTGAGTAGCTAACCGAAATTATTAATAGTAGGCTTAGACGTTGTGTCCAACGTTACATGGACTAGGTATCGATAGAAATGGTAAATGTTTTGTTATCTGTACCGATAAGAGATAGCTAAAAGCTAATTTAGGGTGGCACCACGGAATATATCCGTCCCTATACCGAGAGGTATAGGGACGTTTTTTATTTGTATAAACTGGGTTATAAAAAGTCATTCTAAAAAATACTCTTATCTGCAATACAACGTATTTAGCTGAGTATCGTATATCTACTAAGAGAGCTTAAAAGCTAATTTGGGTGGCACCACGGATATGTATTCGTCCCTATATCTAATAATGGATATGGAGGCGGATTTTTTATTTCTAGAAAATAACAATAAAGACATAATTACAAAGAATTTTAGCTGTAGTTTGAAGAAAGCTCTAAAATTCTGTTGATATTAATTATATTTGAAAATTTAGGAGGTAATATTATGGAAAAAGTAGAAGAAAGATTATATGCAGAACAAGTTAAAGAATCAGCTGCAGAAGAAGTCTTAGTAAAAGGATGGATTCATAAGATAATTGATTTTGGAAAGTTTGGTTTTATTCATTTAAGAGATAAAACTGGTATACTTCAATTAGTAGTAGACAAAGAAGTATTAAAAGGACTAAGACTTGAAATGAGTATAGAAGCTACTGGAACTAAAGTTGTTAATGAAAAAGCACCAGGTGGAGTTGAAATACAGGTTAAAGGATTAGAGGTAATAGGAAATACTTATTATGAAATGTTACCAATAGCAGTTAATGAATATAAGAAAAAAGCACATTTAGAAACTCAATTAGATTATAGATATATAAGCTTAAGAAATCCAAAAACTAGAGCAGCCTTTAAGGTTCAGCAGGAAATAGTTACAGCTTTTAGAGACTATCTACTAGCTAATAATTTTTCAGAAATTCATACACCTAAAATTCTAGGTGCAAGTACTGAGGGCGGTTCTGAAGTATTTACTGTAAATTATTTTGACAAAAGAGCATTCCTTGCACAAAGTCCTCAGTTCTACAAACAGATGATGGTAGGAGCTGGTTTTGAAAGAGTATTTGAAATAGCTCCAGCTTATAGAGCAGAGCTTCACAATACCTATAGACATTTAAATGAATATATAAGTCTTGACTTAGAAATGGGCTTTATAAAAGATGACAATGATATTATGGATATAGAAGAAGGCTTTATGAGACATTTATTCCAGCACTTAAGAAAGACCTGCAGTAAGGAATTGGAAATGTACAATATAGCTCTTCCAGAAAAAGTAGAGATACCAAGAATAACACTAGCAGAGGCTCATAGAATACTTTTAGAAGAGTACGGCAAGAAGTCTCCAGCAGGAAACATTGATGCAGAAGGAGAAGTTCTTTTCTCAAAATATATAAAAGAAAAGTATGACAGTGACTTTGTATTCCTAACAGCTTATCCAGTAGCAAAAAGACCTATGTATGCTATGCCAGATGAAAATGGAATGACAAAGAGCTTTGACCTTATATATAAAGGACTAGAAATAACAACAGGTGGACAGAGAATTCATGATTATGAAATGTTTAAAGAAAATATAAGAAAATTTGGATTTAATCCGGATGATTATGGTTTCTATGTGGAAAGCTTTAGATATGGTATGCCGCCTCATGGAGGATTAGCTATAGGACTAGAAAGAATGACAATGAAAATTCTTAACCTTGACAATATAAGAGAAGCTACATTACTTCCAAGAGATATGAAGAGATTAGAACCATAAGGCATCTTCAAAAAAATAACTAGTCAATCTGCTAGTCTATTTTGCGTCATACTGCGTCGACAGAACCCTTAGATAGGCTCAGCTATCTGCGGAACCTGTCTCCTTGTCTGACGCAAAATATCCGTAGCATCTTTGACTCGTTATTTTCTTTCAGATGCCTAATCAATAAAGGAGGATACGAAAATGATTAGTATAGATGATGTTAAACATATTGCAAAGCTTGCAAAGCTTAGATTCACAGATGAAGAAGCAGAAAGAATGGCTAAGGATTTTGAAGGAATACTTGAACACTTCAAGTCTATAGATAAGTTTGATTTAAGTGCAGTAGACCTAAATAAATATGAAGATGGATTAAAATCTGTTATCAGAGAAGATGAAGTTAGGGTATATGAGAATAAAGAAAAGTTATTCAAAAATGCTAAAACAATGAGAGAAACTTATATTGAAGTTCCAAAGATAATAGAGTAAGTAAGAATTAAGGTTTTTTACACCTTAATTCTTACATAAAATTCAGGAGGTTTTAAAGATGGAAATACAAGCTATGACAGCTTTTGAGATAAAAAAAGGTATAGAAGAAGGCAAATTTACTTCTGAAGAAATTGTAAAAATGCTTTTTGAAAGAATAAAAGAAGTTGATCCAAAAGTTGAAGTATATATAACACTTTGTGAAGAAGAAGCTATAAGATCAGCAAAATTAGTAGATGAAAAGGTTAGAAAGGGAGAAAAGCTTGGAAAATTTGCAGGTGTCCCTATTGCTATAAAAGATAACATTTGTACAGATGGACTAAAAACTACTTGTGCATCTAAAATTCTAGAAGATTTTATACCGCCTTATGATGCTACAGTAATCAAGAGACTTAAGGAAGAAGATGCGGTTATAATAGGAAAAGTTAACATGGATGAATTTGCTATGGGATCTTCCACTGAAAATTCAGCTTTCATGAAGACTAAAAATCCATGGGATTTACAAAGGGTTCCAGGGGGTTCCTCCGGTGGTTCTGCTGCAGTAGTTGCTGCTGGAATGGCACCAGTGTCTCTTGGTTCAGATACAGGTGGATCTATCCGTCAGCCAGCAGCTTTCTGTGGAGTAGTAGGATTAAAACCAACTTATGGAGTAGTATCTAGATTTGGACTTGTAGCTTTTGCATCCTCTCTTGATCAAATAGGACCTTTAGGAAAAACAGTTGAAGACTGTGCAATGCTTTTAGAGGTTATAGCTGGAGAAGATAAGATGGATAGCACTAGTGCTAAAGAAAAATATGATACAGACTATTTATCAGCATTAGATGGAAGTGTTAAAGGATTAAAAGTAGGTGTACCAAAGGAGTTCTTTGGTAAAGGCTTAAATGAAGAAATAAAAGCTTCTATGGAAAGTGTTATAGAAAAACTAAGAGAAATGGGAGCAATCGTTGAAGAAATATCTATGCCAATAACAGAAGAAGGACTTTCTTCCTATTATATAATATCTTCTGCAGAAGCTAGCTCAAACTTAGATAGATATGATGGAATAAGATATGGATTCAGGGCAGAGGGTTATGAATCTGTTGATGATTTAATGACTAAGACAAGAACTGAAGGCTTTGGAAAAGAAGTTAAGAGAAGAATTATGCTTGGAACTTATGCATTATCTTCAGGTTATTATGATGCTTACTATAACAGAGCCCAAAAGTTAAGAAAAGAAATTAAAAGAGAATTCGCAGAAACCTTTGAAAAATATGATTTAATATTAAGTCCAGCTTCACCAGTACTTCCGTTCTTAAGTGGAGAAAAGAGTGAAAATCCTATGGAGATGTATCTTGCAGATATATACACTGTTAATATTAATTTAGCAGGAGTTCCAGCAATATCACTACCTTGTGGCTTCAGTAAAGATGGTCTTCCAATAGGAATTCAAATTATAGGACCTCATTTTGGTGAAAAGAAAATATTAAAGGCTGCTTATGCACTTGAACAAGAAATTAAAGTAGACACTTTAGCTATAAAGTAAGCAGAAGGGAGTAAAAATTATGAGTTATGAAACAATAATCGGTTTGGAAATACACGCTGAATTAAATACAAAGACAAAGATATTTTGTAACTGTTCCACTGAGTTTGGTGCTAAACCAAACAGTAATACATGTCCAGTATGTTTAGGTTTACCAGGAACTCTACCTGTATTGAATGAGGAAGTAGTTGATTTGGCTATAAAAGCAGGTAAGGTTTTAGATTGCAAAATAAATAAATTAAATAAGATGGATAGAAAGAATTACTTTTATCCAGACCTTCCAAAGGCTTATCAGATTTCACAGTTTGATTTGCCAATTTGCAGCGGAGGGCACGTGGATTTTGAAGTAGACGGAGTTAAGAAAAGTGTACGTTTAAATAGAATTCACATAGAGGAAGATCCAGCAAAACTTATTCACTTGGAAGATGAACCATTTTCCCTAATAGACTATAATCGTGCAGGAGTACCACTAGCGGAAATAGTTACAGAACCAGATATTCATTCACCAGAGGAAGCGGTAGCTTTTCTTAAGACTTTAAAATCTTTATTAGAATATGCAGAAGTATCAGACTGTAGAATGGATCAGGGATCTATGAGATGTGATGCCAACATTTCTATGAGACCAGTGGGACAGAAAGAATTAAATACGAAGGTAGAAATTAAGAATATAAACTCCTTTAAAGAGATTCAAAAGGCATTGGAAAAAGAACAAAAGAGACAGAGTGAGCTTTATACTTATGGAGAAGGACACAAAATAAAACAGGAAACTAGAAGATGGGATAGCGCTAAAGGCAGAACTATTCCTATGAGATCTAAGGAAGATGCGGATGATTACAGATATTTCCCAGATCCAGATTTAGTTCCTATAGTTATAAGTGACAGTCAAATAGAAAATATAGAAGCTACAATTCCAGAACTTCCACCTGAGAAGAAGATAAGATTTACGGAACAATTTAAGCTTACAGAAAAAGAAGTGGAAATCTTAGTTTCTGATAAAGCTTTAAGTCATTTTTATGAAGATGTTGTGGGACTTGGAGCGGATCCTAAAACTGCTGCGAATTGGATTTTAGGTGATGTGCTTAGAGTGTTAAAAGAAAAAGAAATTGAAGCTAGTGAGATGACTTTAAAGGCAGAAATACTTTGTAAGCTGATAAAGTTAATAGGAGAAGGAAAAATAAGTACAACAGCAGGAAAAGAAGTATTTGATGAAATGTTTGAAACAGGAAAAGACCCAGAAGAAATAGTAAAAGAAAAGGGACTTTCACAAATAAGTTCATCTGACGTACTTGAAAAAATAGTAGATGAAGTTTTAGCAGCGAATCCAAAATCTATAGAAGATTACAAGAGCGGAAAACTTCAAGCAGCAGGATTCTTAATGGGTCAGGTAATGAAAATGAGTAAAGGCCAGGCAAATCCAAAGGTAGCTAAAGAACTTGTTGATGCAAAATTAAAAGAACTTTAATGAAATAAAAACTTGAACCAGGTGGGGAGCAAAGAGCGGCTAGTCATCAGATGCAATTATAAAAATACTCGCAGAGTTTGAACTGCGAGTATTTTTTGTTTTATTTTGAATAGATGGATATGGCATATAATAAAAGCTAAAGATAATACTGTTATCGGAAGGAGTGTGAATAGTAAATGGAATATAAATTGGAACATAATCTGTACGAAAATAGGTGGCACATATTACCGGTGATTTTATTAGGACCATTGATGGCAACATTAGACAGCAGTATTGTAAATGTAGCTCTTCCTGACATGTCACAAAAGCTTTCTGTTGGAATCAATACAATTCAATGGGTAGTAACAAGTTATCTGATTGCAATTTCTGCTCTAATTTTAATTTTTGGAAGAATAGCTGATATAATTGGTAAAGCTAAAATTTTTCAATATGGCTTTGTAATATTTTCAGTAGGTTCTCTTCTCTGTGGATTTTCGAAAAATGTAGGATTTCTAATTTTTTCAAGAATTATTCAAGCAGTGGGAGCTTCTATGACAATGTCTTCAAATCAGGGATTAATTGCAGCAATATTCCCACCAAATGAGAGGGGAAAGGCACTAGGACTTTCTGCAACAACTGTGGCAATAGGCACTATGATGGGACCACCTTTAGGAGGAATAATGGTAGAAATTTTTAATTGGGAAACTATATTTTGGATTAACGTACCAATAGGAATAGGAGCATTTTTTTTAGGAAGAAAAATGCTGCCAAAGGAAGAAAGAAAAGAAAGTAAAGATAGTTTTGATTTAAAAGGAGCTATTTTATTTATGTCTTTTGTTGTATCATTATTTTGGGCTATGTTAAGTGGAGAAAAACTAGGCTGGATGAACAAATATATTATTGTAAGTTTTATAGTTGCAGTTGCTTCTTTTTTTAGCTTCTACTTTGTAGAAACAAAAGAGAAAAGCCCTATGCTAGATTTTTCTATGTTTGATAATAAAATTTTCAATGTAAGCATATTTTGCGCCTTTGTTTCTTTTATGGTAATATTTTGTTATAACATAATTAATCCTTTTTATCTTCAATATATTATGAATATATCTCCAGCTAAAGCGGGAATACTTATGATAGTCTATCCAATAAGTGCAGGTATTATTGCTTCAATGAGTGGGGATATTTCAGATAGACTTGGCAGCGAAATTACTACTTTTTGGGGGTTATTAGTGACAACTATTGGGCTTGTGTTACTTAGTTTTTTGAATACAAGTTCTACATATATTGACATAGTAACTAAAATTGCTATATTAGGCTTTGGCAATGGGTTATTTCAGTCACCCAATAATACAATAGTAATGTCTTTAGTTCCAAAGAATAAGTTAGGAATAACAGGAAGTATCAACGCATTAGTGAGAAATATGGGTATGGTGTTTGGGATAGCCTTTTCTGTTGCCTTACTTTATAATAGGATGAGTCATTCAATAGGGTATAGGGTTGTGAATTTCGTGCCTGGAAGACCAGATGTTTTTATTTATGCTATGAAGTTTGTATATTTATCGGCAGCAAGTATATGCATAATAGGAATAATTTTAACTTTTCTTAGAATTATGGAAAAGAGAAAGCGGGAACTCCTAATTCGTTAGAAAATAATTATAAACTAAGAATCAGATCAAGTTTTATCACTTATCTGACTCTTAGTTTATAATTATTCTGCTAATTCATTTAATTTTAATGCCAGAGAGTTTAAACTCTGCAATGCAGCGTCCATATGTTGAATTTGAGACAGCTGCTCTTTAAAAGTATCTGTTGTTGATGTAATACCATGAGAAATATTATGTACTGAATTTTCTATTTTAGTTAGAGTACTATTTATTTCATTTATGGATTTGCTGCTTGAACTAGATAATTTTCTAATTTCATTTGCTACTACAGAAAAACCTCTTCCTTGTTCACCTGCTCTAGAAGCTTCTATAGCTGCATTTAGACCTAAAAGATTAGTTTGAGAAGCTATATTTCTAACAAAGTTAAGCACCTCATCTGTATTTTTAGCATTGTCAGCAGCTTGTTGTACTTCAGTTAAAATAGTATCGTTAGCACCTACAGCAGACTCAATTCCATTTGAAATTAAACTTGCAGCTTTAGATATTTCACTTAGGGAATCAGATAAAGTCTTTGATAGATTTAATATTTCATAGTGTCTTTTTAAACTTTTAACAAGAACAATGCTTCCTATAATAGTTCCTTTGTCATCCTTTACTGGAATTCCTATAGCTTTAATCTCTACTCCGAATACTTCCTTTGGAACTATTGAAGAAACCACCTTTTTTGCTTTAATACACTCATAGGCAGCACCACCTGGTCTTAAAGGATCACCTGGCTTTGCGTTCATATTTATATTTTTGCTATTTACAACTTTTACAAAATGTTCTGTTGTTGACATAGTAAAAGCTAGTTCGTCTTCAAAAAAATACTGCATATAAGGAATCATTTCGTTAAAAGCTTGTTGTAACTTATTTTCAATTTTAAGGTCGCTCACAGTTATCCCCCCAGAAAATTTTAATGGATTAGTATGTTATTTTAATCAGATTGTAATGTGTATTCATATATATAATAACACAATATTTAATAAGAATCAGTAACACTTTTATATTGAATTCATATACTATTACTATACATGAGAAAAAGATTTAAATAAACAAACTGCTTTTAAAAATTAGTAAACTATAAGTTAATAAGGAGGGTTTTTATATGTCACACAGAAAGTGTTGTAGAAGAAAATTTGACAGATGCGGATGCGGATTTGAAGGTAGATTTGGAAACAATTGGATATGCTGGATAATAGTAGCTATATTAATATGCAATTGTAATGGCGGCAGAAGATGGTGCTAACTAAAAGTTAACAGTAAACTACATCCGATGAAGTTTATACATTAACTATAGTATAAAGTAATTAATTAAAAATAGCATGATTTTGGGGAAATGAGAAATTCATTTCCCCTTTCATTTTAATTAAAAAGTATATTTTCTAAAGAATCTAAATCCAAAATAGTAATAATGTTTTTATCAAAGTCTAATATGCCCTCGTCCTTCATATTAATAAGCTCTCTAGAAAGAGATGGTCTAGGAATACCAAGTTGTTCTGCCATCTCTTTTTTTGTACATTTCAAAGAAATTGTTAGCTTATTCATGGCTTTATATTCATCTAAAACATATGAAGCAATCTTTTGTCTTATTGTTTGATAGGATATATTTCTAAGCTTATTGTTTAGCATAAGTATTTTATTAGATAAAAGGGTCATAAAGTTACTCAAAAATTCAGAGTTTAATTTGCATAGTTTCAATACATTTTCTTTAGATATATACATGATTTGACAATTAGTTGAAGCGACTATTGTAGCGGGATAGGCACTCTTGTTAGAGAATATTATTACCTCACCAAATATATTTCCAACTTCTAAATTTGACATAGTTATGGTTTTGCCAGAAGCGTAAATTTTTTGAACTTCTACACCACCTTTTATGACTACACCTATGCTAGAACAGTAAGAATCTTCTACTGCAATAATTTCCCCCTTTGAAAAGTTATTCATAGTATAATTTATACTTTCCAATGTTTCTTTTATGATTTCATCTGAAAATCCCTTCATGAGAATGCACTGCGTTAATGATTTTATAATTTCCTTCATAGAGTTGTCCTCCTATTTGCTATTTTAAGTTAATTTAAAAACAATCAGTAAAAAGAAGTACAATAATGTAACATATGTTACTGCATTTATATATGTATTTTATTATAATAAGTATATCAAAACAAGGGGAGGAATTTAATATGATAAGAAAAATTGTTGATATAGATAAAGAAAAATGTAATGGATGTGGTTTATGCGTTCATACCTGTCATGAAGGTGCTATAGAGTTAGTAGAAGGTAAAGCAATTCTTATAAGTGATGAATATTGCGATGGACTTGGAGATTGCCTGCCAGAATGTCCTACTGGAGCAATAAAAATTATTGAAAGAGAAAGTGCGGAATATAACGAAGAGCTAGTAATGAAAAAAATGGCCGAAAGAAAGAAATCTCTTGAAAATGATACATTACCTTGTGGATGCCCGGGAACAGCTGCAAAAAAAATAGAAAGAAAGCCTCTAAATGTAGTCTCAGCTATCAAAGCGAAACAGAAGAATAATATGGAAGATGTGTTAACATCAGAATTAAGACAGTGGCCAGTTCAATTAAAACTTATAAATCCTAAGGCGGCTTATCTTCAAGGTGCGAACCTGCTAATTGCAGCAGATTGTACTGCTTATGCTTATGCAGACTTCCATAGAGAATTTATTAAAGATCATATTACAGTTATAGGTTGTCCTAAATTAGATGATATACAATATTATGAAGAAAAACTTACAGAAATCATTAAAAATAATGATTTAAAGAGCATAACTGTAGTTAGAATGGAAGTGCCTTGCTGCTCTGGGATTGTTAATGCAGTAAAAAAAGCAATGTTAAATGCACAGATAATTGTATCATATAAAGAAGTCACAGTAACTACTGATGGAAGTTTAATATAAATATTATGATAAATAAGGCCTGTATTCTTTTGATAGAATGCAGGTTTTTGTCATCTTACAGATCCATGTTGATTTTTTTATCCGACCTCATATGAATATTAGATATTTAAGTAATTACGCATATAATATTTTCAATATCTATAAATTGTAAAATATTACCTGAAATATTAAAGTATAGATGTAATTATAGAGGGAAATATATTTTTGTGATTAATTATCAAGTTTAGGGAGGAAAATATACATGGATGAAAAAAATAAAGAAATTTTAAAAAGCTTTAGTGAAAAAAAGACCGATACAGAAGTTGCAAGAGAATTAAATACTGTTAAGAATCAGCAGGATTCTTTGGAACACACACTAAATGAAATTAAATCAACATTAGGAAGCACTTTAACCAGAAAAAGCTCTCCTATGAATCAAGGACAATCACAAAGTCAAGGTCAAAGTAACCAACAGATTTCAAGTGAGCTTACAAATGAGATACAAGGACTTAGAAGTCGTGCTCAACAACAACAACAACAAGTTCAGCAACAATTACAATCCTCCATTCAACAGGCTATGCAGGCTCTAAGCCAGGCTAATGAGCAAATACAAGCAAATTATGCGCTTGCACAAACTAATCAACTTATAGATCAGGTTCAAAGTCAATTGAGTCAAATGAGTCAACAAGCTCAGCAAGGTCAACAAGGCCAAATGGGCCAACAAGGTCAAATGGGTCAAATGGGCCAACAAGGTCAAATGGGTCAACAAGGCCAAATGGGCCAACAGAATCAACAAGGTCAGATGGGCCAACAAGGAATGCAAGGATTCCAATATCATCAAGGACATAGAGGACACTAAAAAATAAGTAAAGATAAAGGGTTGTTGATATACTATATTTCAACAACCCTTTATTTTAAGTGACAACATATAAATTAATTAATCATAATTTATACAAACTGTTTTTCAAAGCTGCCATATACAATAGGTTTATAGTTTTGCACCATAATTTTACCTTTACATATCACCATATGTACATTTAACTTCTCATCCATTAAAATTAAATCAGCGTCATACCCTTCTGAAATTCGTCCTTTGTTTTTTAGTTTTAAACGTCTAGCTGGAGAAGATGTGAAAGGAATTAACGTCTCTTCCACGGATATTTCTTTGTCTAATATACATTCTTTGATTACATCCATATTAGTAGATGGAAGGCCAGTTGTAAGTTTTAAAAGTTTTCCGGTTTTATCGAATATAGGCATACTTCCGCCAGCATCTGAGCTCATAGTTATGTTATATGGAGAGATACCGTCATTTAACATTGCTTTATAAACCTCAGCAGCATTTACAGCATCATCCCCTTCATTTTTTATTCCTGTAGTTATATCTATAAATCCACCATTTTTAGCATATTCAATAGATTGCTTATATACAATGCTATTTCTATTAATATGAGTGGGAAGTAAATTATCAACTGGAATTTCGGAATTGTTTACAATATCTAGTACAGGCGTTAGTCCTTTTTTTCCATCGCCAATATGTATATGTAAAATTCCACATTTGCCAGATATCATACCTCCCACTCTAGATTCACTTGCTAAGTGAATTAGATCAGCCTCTGACGGATGGCTTCCTCTGTGGTCTGATATAGCAATTTCTCCAACTCCTAATATTTTATCTACAAGGATTATATCATTTCTTGCACTGTCTGTTATTGTTCTAGTAGGCATTTCATAGCATCCAGTCCAGCAGTAGGTTGAGATACCTTCTTCTTCTAGAGATCTAGCTTTTGCTAAAAGGTTACCCATGCTTCTAGTAGTTCCGTCGGTGCCAAGAAGACCAACACAGGTAGTAATACCATTAAGTGTAAAGTTAGTTAGGGAAAGCTCAGGAACTCTTGTGGTAAATCCTCCTTCGCCACCACCGCCAGTTATATGAACATGTAAATCAATTATCCCTGGAACAGCAGTCAAACCAGTTCCGTCAATTACTTCTATTTCCGGAAAGTTTTTATTCGGCACATCTATTTTGGGGGATATATATACTATTTTGTCAAAGCACAATAATATGTCTTTCTTACCTAAAGATTCAGGTGCGAAAATTTCGATATTTTTTATTAAAAGCACCAAATCATCTCCTTTCTAATATTAGTATAGTTAAATGAAGGTAGCTTTTATGCAACTAAGAACAGTATCTTATAATTACTTATTATAAGACGTATATCTAAATTTAAGTTTTACTTAATACTATAATGCTGAAAAGTTTGAATCTGGTCTGTATTAGATAAGTTCTTTATGATAAAATATATATCAGACTAAAAGTTTAATAGATATTTTATCCGATGACTACCCGCTCTAATACTCCCATCTTTTCCAAAGTGGGAGTAAAGAGCGGCTACGTCCCTGGATTCGTTCAACTAAGAATCAGATGGGGTTTGAAACCCCATCCGATTCAAGTTTACACTTCATTAGCATAAAGGGAGAGAATGGAATGTTTTTTATTGGAGTATTTGGAGTAGAAGATAAACAGAAGGAAATTAAGACTATAAAAAACTTGTCCTGTAAAAATTGTGATGGTTTCTCTGGACTTACTTTATTTAAACAATATACTTTTTTTCATTTATTTTTCATACCACTTTTTAAATGGAATATAAGATATTATTTAGTTTGCAACACTTGTAATATTTTATATGAGATATCAAAAGAAAAGGGAGTGAGAATAGAACAGGGAGATGATACAGCAATAACTTACTGGTATTTAAAGACTGAAGAAGCGCAATATCCTGCAGATTATCATTATAATAATAAATGTAAAAACTGTGGAAAGGTTATTGATATTCAATTTGAGTATTGCCCACATTGTGGAAAAAAGATAAAATAATGTAGAAAAAATAAAAAAATAATCTTTTTATAATATTTAAGATAAAAAGATGTTGACATATTAGATGAAATATTGTATTATACTAATTGTGTTCAGCAGAAAAGACTAAGAATAAATGGCCCATTGGTCAAGCGGTCAAGACACCACCCTTTCACGGTGGTAACAGGAGTTCGATTCTCCTATGGGTCACCATTAAATATCAAAATCATAGTTGTATTGTTGGACATATATATAACGACTTGTAACTGTTAGAATAAAAGTTTCTTTTGTTGAAGATACAGCTAAAATTGAATATGGCCCCTTGGTCAAGCGGTCAAGACACCACCCTTTCACGGTGGTAACAGGGGTTCGATTCCCCTAGGGGTCACCATCAAATAGCGTAAACACTTAGTGTCTACGCTATTTTTACATGTGTTAACAGCCTCTATTACCATCTTTAGGTATAACATTAAAACCATTGCCGAAAATTCCTTTTTTATAGACTATTTTAAAACCATCAAATAAATGAGATATATCTGGTTCTACTGCAAATCTTACATTGTCTACAGTAAAAACTTCGTCATCAGCCTGTGGCTCATCCAGAGCAGCACCAAGTAGTGGACCTCCTCAACCAATGCCTTTAATGTTAAGTCTAACTGAAGATTTGTTTTGTTTTTCTAAGCTTTCTAACAAAGCTTTTTTTGTATTTTCATCAAATGAAATATTCATATTGAAACCTCCTATACTTATATCAGGAAACTTTATTTTTATATTTACTATATTATTTAATCTTCCACAAGTGAATAATAATATTTGAAGAAAATCTTTAAATCAGTTCCTAATTTAGGGATATGAAGTTTAATTTGAAACTTAAAATATTAAATATTAATAATAGTTATGTTGTAAAATGGACATAATCAATAGTAAAGTAAGAAGTTAAATCAGATGAGAGTATTATAATGGATAGTCCTGAGGTAAATTGAACTGTACATTAGGGGAAGTAATTTTTTAATAAACGAAAGATGGTATAAGGATTTTAGAGAAAGGAGAATTTATTTTGAAGGATATATATATTAAAGATGTCAAAGAACTGAAGTCCTTTGACAAGATAGATTTAACCTTTATGATAATGAAAAAACTTTATCGTGATGGCATAAAAACTGTGGCCATAATAGGAGATAAAAGTGGGGATTTGAAGACATCTATAGAAGATCCAGAAAACGTACTTAAAGTAGGTGATGTGTTAAAAGTAAAGACAGCTCCATCAAATATACTTGAAATTAAAAGATTTGAAAAAGTAAAAAGTTTTTCTATGGATGATTTCCTTCCACATGTGGAGAAAAAAATAGAGGATATTATGAAAGAACTGGATGAAATGTCTCAAGCTGAATTTAAAAGCAAAGAAGCTATAGCATTGAATGATTATTTCTTTAATAATAAAGAATTCTTAGATAAATTTAAAAAAGGCATAGGTGGAGTAAGTCAGCATCATAACTATATAGGTGGCCTAGCAGAACATACTTTAAACGTCATGTATATTGCAAAAATGTTAGCCTATAGATACAATGCAAGGAATAAAGAAATAGCTATACTTGCTGCTAAGTTGCATGATATAGGGAAAACTGTAGAATACTTTGTAGATGGACCCTTTTCTTTTACATTAGAGGGTGAGATGGAGGGGCATATTGTAATAGGTGTACAAATGGTAGATGAAGCTTTCAAAGCTCAATCGGATTTATATAATGAAGATTTCAAAGCAAGGATAAAGGGATGCATAGTTCAACATCATGGCAAGCTTGAATATGGTTCACCAAAGAAACCTAATACAGAAGAAGCGCATATTGTAAATTTAGCAGATCAAGCAGATGCATTTTTGAATAAAATAACTCAGATCAAAAAAGGTGCTGAACCTAACACGTGGTCCGATTATGATAGAAGGATTGAGGGAAAAATATATATTTAGTAATGTGTGAGAGATAATAAAGATAAAAGTCTATAACTCAGAAAACAGGTTATAGGCTTTTATTTTCCGTATTATAAATAAAAGATACTTTAGTGAAATAAATAATTATTTATTTCATCAAATTTTAATTGATTGCAATAGCATCTATTATCAAATACAGGCATATTACAACAATTATTTGCTTTATTTTAGGCTTTTTGTTATACTAAAGTGAATTTTGGAGGCTAGATTAATAGAAGAAGGAGAGGTTATGATGATTGAAAAAAAGATATTTAGTAGCAAAAACACCAAATACTATTATGTAATCCAATATTTACAGCTAATAACTGGATGTTTAATAACTGCTGTAGGATTTAACGTATTTCTGAAACCTAATCAAATAGCTTCTGGTGGAATGGTGGGAATATCTCTAATTGTAAAGGAGTTATTTAATATAGAGCCTGCTATTACCCAATGGGGTGGAAATATTGCATTGTTTTTTGTAGGCCTATTTTTATTGGGAAAAAAATATACATTAAGAACTGCTTTTGGTTCTCTTGTTTTACCTTTACTTATATTCTTTACAAGAGATTTGCATGCAGTTACTTTAAATCCTTTATTAGGCTCTATATATGGTGGATTGCTAGCAGGGATAGGACTTGGGTTGGTTTTTAAAAGCGATGGTTCTACAGGAGGGACTTCAATTATAGCTAGTATTATTAATAAATATGCAGGAATAAGTCTTGGCAATTCTCAAGGATTAATAGACGCTTCTGCAATTATTGCCGCTGCCTTCGTATTTGATGGAGAAAAAGCTTTATATGCAATTATATCTTTATTTATAACTACTAAGGCTATTGATCTGGTACAATTAGGTTTCAGCGGATCAAAGGTTGCCTTTGTGGTATCAAATAAATCAGAAATTATAAAAGAGTATATTATAAAGAATTTAGATAGAGGAGTTACAAAGCTGTCTGGGTTTGGAGGCTATACTGAAGAAGAACGTACAATTTTAATGGTAGTTATGGACAAATCCGAAGTTAACAGGTTTAAAGATTTAGTAAAGAATATAGATCATAGTGCATTTATAATAATTAGTGATACCCATGAAGTTTTGGGACAAGGTTTTAACTTGAATAGAGAAGTTAAATGATGCAAGAAAGAGGGGCGAAAACAGCCCTCTTTTATTCGACATTTTTTGAGGTGATATAGAACATATGCAATTAGTCAAGCAACATATAATTATTGTAGTTTTTTTATAAATAATATTCAATTTTAGTTTAACTTATCAGTGTTTATAAAATAAGTGTTCTAAGAAAACACAATGTTCTAAAAATGACCGGAGTTTTTTTGAGAATTTGTACGAAAAATGAGCAAAAAATAATTTTCACTAAATAAGAATCTAGAAAATTCTATATTCTTATTAATGGCATGTTTTTTGCTAATTGTATAATAATATAAAATATAATCAAAAAACCTCCCATGTAGGAGGATGAGAATGATGAAAATTTTGCTTGTAGAAGATGCAGTTGGAATGATATTAGCACATGATATGACTGAAATCGTTCCAGGAAAATCTAAGGGGGCTGCCTTTAAGAAAGTTAAAAGTAGGTATTGTAACTAAAGGAAATGAAGTTTTTTATGAAAGAATTGAAGATAAATCTGGAGCCAATATCGTTTCTTATGGTGCACCTACTCTATTAGGAACTATGTTTTTACTTTCATACATAGGAAATATACATGGTGAATTATTGACAGCACTTTGTAATGCGCCTGATCCAAAAGATGGTCAAGGAAATTCAAATTGTCTCCCTAAAGGAATCAGAAACAAGCAATTTTTATAATTGTATTGTATTGTATCATCCCAAGATATCTGATTCCTTTTTTATTTCGGCATTTTTTTCGACATTATTTTCGAGAAATATATGACATACACAATTAATAAAATAGTATATAATGTTTTAAACTATCTATAAAATTTTTGTTTTTTTTAATATATACTGTTCGAATTTAATTAAAAATTTCATTGTTTATAAAGTAAATGTTCAAAAAATAGACAGTGCTCAAAAAATGAACGGAGGTTTTTCAGTAAAATGTATAAAAAATGAGCACAAAATAACATGTCATTAAATAAGAATATTGAAAATTCTATATTCTTATTAATGGCATGTTTTTTGCTAATTATATAATAATATAAAATATAAACAAAAAAACCTGTGATGTAGAGAGGATGAGAAGAATGAAAATTTTACCTGTAGAAGATGCAGTTGGAATGATTCTGGCACATGATATGACTGAAATCGTTCCCGGAAAATCTAGTGGGGCTGCTTTTAAAAAAGGACATGTTATAAAAAAAGAAGATATACCAAGACTTCTTAATATGGGGAAAGAACATATTTATATCATGGAATTTAAAGCAGGAGACGTACATGAAAATGAGGCAGCTATTAGAATGGCTAAAGCTGCGGCAGGTCAGGGGATAGAATTCTCTGGGCCATCAGAAGGAAAGGTTAGTCTATCTTCAAAGTATCCAGGATTACTAAAAGTAAATTTTAAAGCCTTGGCTGAAATAAATAGTATTGATGAAGCTATGTTTGCTACTCTTCATACAAATCAATTTATAAATGAAAATACTAAAATTGCGGGTACTAGAATAATACCATTAGTTATAGATGAGGAAAAAGTAAAGGTTGTAGAAGAGATATGCAAAATTAATTATCCTATAATAGAGGTTAAGCCTTTAAAAAAGTTAAAAATAGGTATTGTAACTACAGGAAATGAAGTTTTCTATAAAAGAATTGAGGATAAATTTGGACCAGTTATTGAAAAAAAATTTAAAGAGTTAGGCTGTAGTGTAATAAAACAAATATTTTCAAAAGATGATGCTGATATGATTGCAGAATCTATAAAAACACTTATAGATGAAGGTGCAGATATAATTACTACTACTGGGGGGATGTCTGTAGATCCTGATGATGTAACCCCTACAGGTATAAGAAAATCTGGAGCAAATATTATTTCCTATGGAGCACCTACTCTACCAGGCGCTATGTTTTTACTTTCATATATAGATAATATACCAGTTTTAGGACTGCCAGGATGTGTTATGTATAATGACAGAACAATTTTTGATTTAGTAGTTCCAAGACTTGTGGCTGGAGAAATAGTAACAAAGCAAGATATTGTGAAGTTAGGACATGGTGGATTATGTACTGGGTGTGAAACTTGCAGATATCCAAACTGCGGTTTTGGTAAAGGTGGATTGTATTAAAAATTTACTAATTATGATAATATCTTGTTTCATTCTTTTGTTTTAATTGGAAATTTTGAGTTTAAAAGTCAATGATTTACCTTAAAATTTAGGGAAGAAACGAGTTATTTATATAAAAAACATCTAAAATAAAGGGGGAATATGAATATGATTAAAAAGTATTTAATTGTTAATGGGATTGAAAAAATGGTTGTAGCAGACCCAGAAACATCTTTAGCAACTGTTTTAAGAAAAAACTTGCTTCTTACTGGTACTAAAGTAGGATGCGGAAAAGGGGAATGTGGTACTTGTACAGTAATTTTAGATGGCAAGGTTGTAAGATCTTGTATAACTAGACTTAAGAGAGTTCCTGATTATGCACAAATTACAACAGTAGAAGGAATTGGAGGCGTTAACAACCTTCATCCAATACAATTAGCATGGGCAGCAGTTGGTGCAGCACAATGTGGATTCTGTACTCCAGGATTCATAGTTTCAACTAAAGCATTACTAGATGAGAACATAAATCCAACAAGAGAAGAGGTTAGAGCTTGGTTCCAAAAAAATAGAAATTTATGTAGATGTACAGGATATAAGCCATTAGTTGATGCAGCTATGCTAGCAGCAAAATTAATGCGTGGAGAAGTAACAAAAGAAGATATATGGTACAAACTTCCAGAGGGAGCAAGTTTATTAGGTTCAGATGCTGTACGTCCTACTGCTATTAGAAAAGTAACAGGAACTTGGGACTTTGGAGCAGACTTAGGATTAAGACTTCCATACGATATGTTACACATGAAACTAGTACAAGCTAAAGTATCTCATGCAAACATATTATCCATAGATACTGCAGAAGCAGAAAAAATGCCTGGAGTTTACAGAGTTTTAACATATAAAGATGTACCTGGTACAAATAGAATAAATGGATTGGCTTTCCCTTCAAATAAAGGTGATGGATTAGAAAGACCTATATTATGTGATAAAAAGATTTTCCAATTTGGTGATGCAATAGCTATGGTACTTGCAGATACACCAGAGCACGCAGAAGCAGCAGTAGAAAAAGTAAAAGTTGAAATAGAACAACTTCCAGAATATATGAGCGCGCCAGCAGCTATGGCTGAAGATGCAATGGAAATTCACCCTGGAACACCAAATATTTATTTTGAATGTGGTACTATAAAAGGTGAAGATACAAAACCTTTAATGGATACATTAGAATATGTAGTTGAAGATGATTCATATGTAGGAAGACAACCACACCTTCCACTAGAACCAGACGTTGGATTTGCATATATTAATGAAGATGGAAAATTAATTGTACATTCAAAGAGTATAGGTTTACACCTTCACGCTGCAATGGTAGCAGATGGTATCGGTGTTAAATTAGATGACTTAAAGATAGTTCAAAATCCTACTGGAGGTACTTTCGGATATAAATTCAGTCCAACTATGGAAGGCCTTCTAGGAGTAGCTGCATTAGTAACAAAGAAAGTTGTATACTTAGAATTCAACATGTTCCAACAAATAACTTACACTGGAAAGAGATCACCTTTCTTTATGCATCTTAAATTAGGTGCTGATAAGAATGGTAAATTCCAAGCATTAGAAACAGATTGGTCATGTGACCATGGTCCATATTGTGAATTTGGTGACCTTGTAACTACTAGAGGTTCACAATTCATGGGAGCAGGATATGGCATTGCAAATATAAGAGGAGCTGGAAGAACTGTTGCTACAAACCACGCTTGGGGTTCAGCATTCAGAGGATACGGTTCACCACAAAGTTTATTTGCTTCAGAAGTTTTAGTAGATAAATTAGCTAAGAAAATGGGTGTAGATCCTCTTGAACTAAGATACAAGAACGTTTATAGAGAAGGAGATAAGACTCCTACTGGTTGTGATCCAGATGTAATCTGTTTACCAGGTCTGATTGAAAAAATAATGCCAAAGTATAAGGCTGCTAAAGCAACTGCTGCAGAGAAAAATGCTAAGGGCGGAAATATGAAATATGGAGTAGGAACTTCCTTATTAATTTATGGTTGTGGTCTTGATGGTCCAGATACTTCACATGCATGGGCAGAGTTAACTGCAACAGGAGTTACTATAGGAAACTCTTGGCAAGATCATGGTCAAGGAGCTGACATGGGAACTTTAACTATAGCTCATGAAACTCTAAAACCAATAAAAATAACTCCAGAACAAATTAAATTAATTATGAATGATATGGAATTTACTCCAGACAGTGGTCCTTCAGGTGGAAGCCGTTCTAACGTTTTAACAGGAAATGCTACTAGAGTGGCTTGTGAAAACTTATTAGCAGCTATGAAAAAAGCTGATGGTACTTACATGACTTATGATGAAATGGTAGCTGCAGGTAAAGAATTAAAATACCCTGGTTCATGGACAGCACCTTGTACAGCTCCTGATCCAGCAACTGGTCAAGGAAATCCATTCCCAACTTATATGTATGGTGTTCTACTTTCAGAAGTAGAAGTTGATACTACTACAGGAAAAGTTAAAGTAGAAAAATTAACTATAGCAGCTGATATAGGAACTATAGTAAACAAATTACTATGTGATGGACAAATATATGGTGGATTAGTTCAAGGTATAGGACTCGCTTTAAGCGAAGATTTTGAAGACTTAAAGAAACACACTACACTTACAGGTTGTGGAATACCACAAATTAAAGATGTACCTGATGATATAGAAATAATTTACCAAGAAACTGCAAGACCAAACGGTCCTTATGGTGCTTCAGGTAACGGTGAAATGCCATTATCAGCACCTCATGCTTCAATAATTAATGCAATTTATGATGCTACTGGAGCGCAAATAACACACTTACCTGCACGTCCAGAAAAAGTTTTAGCAGCAATTCAAGCATTAAAATAATAGTAGTAAAAATAGTAAATTGTAAATTAGTTTAAATTATCTTCCTAAAGGAATCAGAAATAAGCAATTTTTATAATTGTGGAGTATCATCTAAAATTTCTGGTTCCTTTTTATTCCATAGAGAATTATGAAGTGAAACTTGAATCAGGTTGGGTTTACAACCCTATCTGATTCTTAGTTGAATGAATCTAGAGATCTAGCTGATCTTTACTCACGTTTTGAGAAGATGGGAGTATTAGAGCGGATAGTAATAGGATAAATAAAAAAATGTGGGCAGATTAATAAATAATTTATTAATTGGATTCTTTATTTGACGGAGGAGAGATTATATGGATTTAAATAAATTATTAAGTAAGCAGGATTTATGTATTGAAGATAAACCTTCAGCCTGCATAGCGGCTTGCCCTATACACATGGATATAAAAACTTTTATTGAAGAAATAGAAAAATCAGATTTTAAAAAAGCCTATAAAGTTATGGCTAAAAAAATGCCTTTTATGAGGATAATAGGCAGAATATGTGATCATCCTTGTGAAAATGCCTGTGTAAGAAATAAATTAGGAGGAGCTGTAAATATACATGAACTAGAAAAGGCTGTAGTTAAACTAGGCTTTTCTTCCAATAAGAGGACTATTCCTATTCCTAAAAATGGAAAAAAAGTTGCGGTAGTAGGTGCTGGAATAAGTGGTATTACAGCTGCTTATGACTTGGATAAAAAGGGTTATGAAGTGACTATCTATGAAAAAAGTGAAAAAGTAGGAGGAAGGCTATGGGATTTTGAAGGAAAGCAGCTTTCAAAGGAACTCATAGAAGAAGAACTACAGGTAATAAATAAAGGAAATATAAAAAAAAATTTAAATCATCCCGTGGATTTAGTAGAATTAGAGAAAATATTAGGTATGTATGATGCAGTTTTTATAGGGACTGGTAGTTGGGAAGAAGAATTAAAGGTAAATACTGAAACTTTTCAGGTAGGAGATACTGCACTATTTGCAGGTGGAAGAATTGTTAATAAGAACAATTCAGTTATATTTTCTGTAAGCTCAGGAAGAAGAGCCGTGGTATCTATTGATAGGTATCTTCAAAAAGTTTCTCTTACAGCAGCAAGGGAAAATGAAGGAGCTTATGAAACACCTTTGAAACTTAAATTAGATAATATAGAAAGTATAGAAGCAATTAAAAAAGCTTCTTTAGAATATAATGAACAGGAAGCAATTAAAGAGGCAACTAGATGCATAAAATGTCAATGTACGGAGTGTGTAAAGGCCTGTGCTCATTTAAAAAAATTTGATATTAAGCCTAAAAGATATATAAGGGTGATAAATCATAATGAATCTGTAATATTAGGTGATCACTACGGAAATAAAATGATTAACTCTTGTACTAACTGCGGACTTTGTGGGGAAGTTTGTCCTTCTAGTTTAAATATGAGTGATATAATACACGAAACTCGTGAAAGCATGGTAGAAAGGGAAAAGATGCCTATATCTGCCCATGATTTTGCATTGAAAGATATGGAATTCAGTAATGGTAAATATTTTTCTATGGTAAAAAATCAGCCAGGATATGAGAAAGTTAAATATGTGTTTTATCCAGGATGTCAGCTGCCAGCCTCTTCTCCTGAATATATTGGTAAAATATACAAAGATCTTATGGAGAATATTGAAGGTGGAGTTGGAATAATGTTAGGTTGCTGTGGTGCACCAGCAGATTGGGCAGGAAGACAGGACTTGATGCAAAAAAATATAGAAGATATAATAAGTAAATGGAATAGCATGGATAAGCCAACCTTTATTTTAGCTTGTTCCAGCTGCTGTAGTATATTTGAAAAATATATGCCAGGTATAAATTTCATTTCCCTATGGGAAGTAATGGATAAATATGATCTTCCTGGTGACAATAAAATAAAAGAAAACAATATTTTAAACGTACACGATGCTTGTACCACTAGATATAATGATAAGATTCATGAAAGTATAAGAAATATAGCAGTTAAGTTAGGATATAAAATAGAAGAACTTAAATTTACAAAAGAAAAAACTAAATGTTGTGGTTACGGTGGACTTGTGTATTTTGCTAATAGGGAGCAATCTCAGGAATTTATAAAAGATAGGGTACAGGAAAGCAGTTCTGATTACTTAGTTTACTGCTCAATGTGTAAAGATTTGTTTATATCTGAAGGAAAGAAGACTTTTCACATTTTAGATTTAATCTATAGTGAAAATTTAGAAGAAGTAGCTTTAAGAAAGGCTCCTACTTTATCGAAAAGACATGAAAATAGAACTCATGTTAAAATTAATTTATTAAAGGATTTGTGGAGTGAAGAAATGAAAGATTTGAAAACAGATTATGGTTTAAAATTAATTATATCTGATAGTGTACAAAATAAAATGGAAGAAAGATTAATTCTTCAAGAAGATTTAGAAAAGGCTCTTTTTAATGCTCAGAAAAATAAACAAAGATTTCGCAATCCAGAGAACTCACACTATTTAACAAGGATGAAAATTATTAATGTAACCTATTGGGTAGAATATGAGGAAAAGGATGATGAATTAATTGTCCATAGTGTTTATAGCCACAGAATGGAAGTAGTGGAGGGATAGTTATGAGAGTCGTTAAAGATGAAAAAACTCCTTGGATTTGCGATAAATGTAATAAGGAGCTACAGGTTAAGCTCACAAAGGTTGTTTATCTTGGAGGAACATTTGAGGTAGAGCTTATGCAGTGTCCTCAGTGTAAAATGGTATTAATAGATGAAGATTTAGCACTAGGAAAAATGCTTGAGGTAGAAAAAAGTCTGGAGGATAAATAATGAAGTGCTGTAATGCTTACGAAAGTAAACACATGCGAGATGTTACAGGAATAACTTTAAGACCTGGAAAATTTATTTTAACGGATAAAGCTGTTGAATTCTGTAAATTTTCTTCTAAGGATTTTATAATGGATTTAGGCAGTGGTATGGGGGCCACGGTTAATTATCTTCATGAAAAGCATGGAATAAAAGCTGTAGGAGTAGATCCATCTGAAAAATTAATAGATATTGGCGTTAGTAAATATAAGAATATAAATTTAGTTAAAGGAAAGGGGGAACAAATCCCTTTTCCAGATGAAAGTTTTAATGGAGTCTTTGCAGAGTGCACGATGTCTCTTATGGATGATGCCAATTTAGTTATTGAAGAAGTATCTAGAGTTCTAAAAAAAGATGGTTGGTTTGTTATTACAGATGTATATGCTAAAAATCCTCAATTTACAAATAAGCTCAATGCACTTTCCGTTAATAGTTGTATGCGAGGACTTCATAATTTAGAATTATTACAAGAGTCCTTAGTAAAAGGCGGGTTTAAGATAATGTTTTTAGAGGATTGCAGTGATATGTTAAAGGAACTTATGGTTAAGGTAATATTTTCTTATGGTTCTATGAGTGTATTTTGGAATAAGACTACTGAATGCTCCTTGGATGGGCAAGAATTTCATAAGATACTTAAGTTATGTAAACCAGGATATTTTATTATGATAGCTAGGAAAGGGGATGGAAACTTTGAATGATACAGCTTTTCGTATATTTAAATTAGCTTCAGCGGGATTTTGCTGTACCCAAATAATGTTAAAGCTGGCTTTAGAGGACGAGGAAAAAGAAAATATAGATTTGATTAGAGCTGTGAATGGATTATGTGCAGGTATAGGTTATACTAAAAAAACCTGTGGAGTTCTTACTGGAGGAATAGCAATTTTAGGACTTTATGCTGGCAAGGGAGAGGCAAGAGAGCTTTATAAGGAAAACTATAATGCCATGATGAAGGAATATATGGATTGGTTTGAGGAAGAGTTTGAAAGTACAGAATGTGGGGACATAATAGGAATTCAAAGCATAAGTGATGATGCAGGAAATATAACCTATCCAGTAAAATGTGGGGACATAATACAAAAGAGTTATGAAAAAATACAAGAGATATTATTCAAAAATGGATATGAGTACGGGGACCGAGATTAGTTATGAAAAAAGTAATTTCTAAAACTGAGAGTCTATGTCCCTACTGCATGAAAAAAATTGATGCTGAAAAAATTTTAGAAGATAACAAAGTATATATGGAAAAGTATTGTCCAGAGCATGGACAATTTAAGACTATTATATGGAGTGGAAATACTCCTATGGAGAGTTGGGTCAGAAATAAAGAAAGAGCTCATATAAAAAATCCTGGCACTTCTGTTGAAAAAGGCTGTCCTTTTGACTGTGGGCTCTGTAGTGAGCATAGGCAGCATACCTGTACAGCACTAATAGAAGTTACACAAAGATGTAATTTAAAGTGTAGCTTTTGTTTTGCTGATTCTTCTGCCACTAATGAAGGAGATCCTTCTGTAGAGAAAATAAAGTTTTTATATGAAGAAGTTCTAAAGCAATCTGGGAAATGTAATATTCAGTTATCTGGTGGAGAACCTACAGTTAGAGATGATTTGCCTCAAATAATAAGCTTAGGAAAAGAATTAGGGTTTGGTTTTATACAAGTAAATACAAATGGAATACGTATAGGACAGGATGCAGAGTATGCTAAAGAACTTAAAGCAGCAGGCTTAGATTCGATTTTTTTACAGTTTGATGGTACAAAGGATTACATATATAAAAAGCTAAGGGGAAGAGAACTGTTGGAATTAAAAATAAAAGCAGTAGAGAACTGTAATAAAGCGGGAATAGGTGTAGTATTAGTTCCAACTTTAGTACCAGGGATAAACGTAGATAACATAGGGAAAATAATAGATTTTGCACTGGACAATATAAGCACAGTAAGAGGCGTTCACTTTCAACCAGTAAGTTATTTCGGAAGAATTCCGGCGATTCCTAAGGATGAGGAGAGAATTACACTTCCTGAGGTTATGGATAACATACAAGAGCAAACTAGTGGAAAATTCAAAATATATAGTATGAAACCACCTGGTTGTGAAAATGCTTTATGCTCTTTCCATGGTAACTATATATATAAAAGCAAGGATGAACTAATAAGTATTACTAACAAGTCAAATAGTTGCTGCGGAAAAATTGAAAAGGCAGAAGAAGGAGCTAAAAAAGCAAAGGAATTTGTTTCAAAAAATTGGTCTGCTAGAAAATTAGATAACTTTGATGGCAAACTAAGGTCTAAAAAAGTGATGAATTGGGACGAAATATTATATAGTATAAAAAATTATTCCTTTAGTATTTCTGGTATGGCTTTTCAGGATGTATGGAATGTAGATTTAGAAAGAGTTAAGGATTGCTGTATTCATGTAGTGAGCACTGAGGGAAAACTTATACCTTTTTGTGCTTATAATATTACAGATGCAAAAGGAAATTATATTTATAGAAATTGCTATAATTAAAGGGAAATTTAGTTTGAGTTGCATTTTTATTAATATAAGTTAAAGTTAGGGATTCTTATTGTATGATAAGGGGAATTATAAAATGAAACTGACACCTATTGAGAAATGGATATTAGATAAAACTGGTATAGAAAAAAGAGATATAAAAGAGATAGAGAAATATCAATTAAATAAAATAAAAGAAGTTATAGAATATGCTAAAAAGTATAGTAATTTTTATAAGGAACTATTAGGGGATAATTACGAAAGTAGTATAAACTCTTTGGAGGACTTTGAAAAAATACCATTTACATTACCTCATCATATAAGGAATAGTCCCCTTAGTTTTTTATGTGTATCCCAGAAAGATATTGCCAGGGTGGTGACCTTAAGAAGCTCTGGCACAAGTGGTCAGGAAAAAAGAATATTTTTTACAGAGAAAGATTTACAGCTAACCATTGACTTTTTCAAGCATGGTATGAGCTGTTTAGTAGATAAAGGTGATAAGGTATTAGTGCTTTTGCCAGGGGAATCCTACGGAAGTATTGGGGATTTGCTAAAAAAAGCTTTAAAAGAAGTAGATATAGAATGTTATGTGCAAGGAGTTCTTACCAATACAAAAGATACTGCAAATTTAATACAGGATAAAGAAATAAGTTGTATTGTAGGAATTCCTATCCAGCTGCTTCATTTAAGCAGAGTAGAGAGTACAATATTCAAAAATAATATAAAAAGGGTTCTCTTAAGTACAGATTATGTGCCAGAAACCTTAATAAAAGAAATTACGGATAAATTTGGATGTCAGGTTTTCACCCACTATGGCATGACTGAAATGGGTTATGGTGGAGGCGTAGAATGCGAAGCCTTGAGTGGTTATCATATGAGAGATGCTGATTTGTACTTTGAGATAATAGATCCAATAACAGGGAAAAGGGTAGAAGATGGACAGCAGGGTGAAGTTGTATTTACAACACTTACAAGAGAAGGAATGCCTTTAATAAGATATAGAACTGGAGATATAGCTTCTTTTAGTTCAAAATCCTGCAGTTGTGGTACTTTTTTTAAAACAATGAATAGAGTAAGTGGAAGATTAGAAAACTCAATCATATTAGATGATAATATAATTATTCATATGAGAGATTTAGATGAGGTTATTTTTTCTTTTCCAGAAGTTATAAATTACAAAGTTTATATAAAAGATAAAAATGTGTTATTAATAAAATTATTTACATTAAATGAAGATCAGTTTTATAGTATATATAAGAAGATAATAGATGGTATTAGAAATATATCCTCATTAAAAGAGGGAATGAATAAGGGAATTATGAAAATTATACTAGAACACTCAAAGGAAAATATTCAAATAACTAACAGTATGGTAAAAAGAAAAATATGTCTAGTAACTAACGGCCAATAATTCTACAGCTTCACAAGAGGTGGAATAAGTAGCACCACGTTTCTAGATTCATTTAACTAGAAATCAGTTAGTCTTGAAATCTCATTTGATTTCAGTTTCACTTCATGAATATAGAAAGAAGGGTTAATATATGAAGGATTTATATGAAATAATCTATGAATTTCTAGATAGAAAAGAAAGCTTTGTATTAGCTACCATATTAGAAAAGTTTGGGTCAGCACCAAGAGAGCAAGGTACAAAGATGATTATAGAAAAGGACTTTTCAATTATAGGAACTATAGGTGGAGGCATATTTGAAGCTATGGCTATAAAGTTAGCATCAAAGGTTTTTCAAAGTGGAAATTCTATAGTCAGAGATTTTTCGCTTACTAATGAGGGAGCATCAGCGTTAGGTGCGGCCTGCGGAGGAGAGGTCAAATTACTTTTAGAATATATAGATTTTAATGACAATAAAATGTTGGAAATATACAGAAAAGCGTCAGAAATTAAAAGAAAAGGTATTAACTTTACGTTTGTAACAAAAATACCTGAAGAAGGAAAAGCTATAAAGGGAATAGATAAATGGATCTGTACAGAAATAGGCTTTTTTGGAGAAGAGAATGATACGGTTCAGTCCATTTTTGGAAAAATAAGAGAGAATTTTAAAAATACAGCCTTTGAAAAAGTAAATAAAGATGGAGAGGAATATTTGATAGAACCTATCTTTAACCATGAAACTGTATATATATTAGGTGCTGGACATGTAGCACAAAAAATTGTGGATATAACTAAAATGTTAGACTTTAAGACAGTTGTTTTAGATGATAGAGAGGAATTTTCAAATAGAGAGAGATTTAAAAATGCTGATGAAGTAAAAGTAATTCCTTGTTTTGATAATTTGCTTAATTATATAAAAGTAGACTGTAGAAGTTATATTATAATAGTAACAAGAGGACATGCCTTTGATAAAGACGCATTAGCACAAATGCTTAAAACCGACGCAAAATACATAGGTATGATAGGAAGCAAGACAAAAAGAGATTTTGTTTATGAATGTCTTATGAACGAAGGCTATAGTGTAAGGGATTTAGAAAAAGTACATTGTCCAATAGGACTTCCAATATCCGCACAAACTCCTGAAGAAATAGCTGTAAGCATTGCAGCAGAGTTGGTTAAAACTAGGAGGGCTCTTATATAATGAAGAAAAATAATTTTGCAGCTATAATATTGTCTGCAGGATATTCTTCAAGAATGGGAGATTTTAAACCACTTTTAAAATTTCAAGAATATACTGCAGTAGAAACAGTTATTAATACTTTTAAAGCTTCAGGAATTAATAATATTATAGTTGTAGTTGGGTATAGAGGAAAGGAAATAATAGAATTATTAAAAGATTCAGGAGTTAAATGTATTGAAAATGAAAATTTCTCACAGGGCATGTATTCGTCTATATTAAAAGCTTTGGAGGGTATGGGGGAGCAGGTTAGTGCATTTTTTCTTCTTCCAGTAGATATTCCCCTTGTTAAAAAACACACTATAGAAATTTTAAAAGATAAATATCTAGAGTGTAATAAAGGTATTGTATATCCTATTTTTAATGGTAAAAAAGGTCATCCACCTCTAATTGATATTAAGTATAAAGATATAATAATCAAAGGTTCTGGCGTGGGAGGATTAAAAAACATACTTAATGAATTCGCAGAAGATTCTATAAGTATTCCTGTGTTTGATAAGGCAAGTATAATGGATATGGATTGCAAAGAAGACTATATTAAGCTGTTAAAATATAATAATCTAAGTGCACCGGATAGGGAAGAGTGTTATTGTATTTTGAATGGATATAAGGTGTCTAATAATATAATAAAACATTGTAATAAAGTCGCACAGGTGGCTCTAAGTATTTTAAATGAGCTAAATAGAAATGGATATAATTTCAATGAAAATGTAATGGAGGCAGCAGCGCTACTACATGATATAGCTAGAAAATCAAAAAATCATGCAAAAGTAGGACAAGAAATATTAGCTAGCCTCGGTTATGGATATATAGGGGATATAGTTGCTACTCATATGGACATAAAAGTAGATGAAAAAGAAGATATAACAGAAAATGAAATATTATTTTTAGCGGATAAACTTACAAAAGAGGACAAGTTTATATCACTGGAAAGTAGAATGTCTAGTTGTTTATCAAATAATGATTCTCAAGCTTCAAGTGAAATAATAAGAAGATTTAGTGAGGCAAAAAAAATAATGGAAAAGGTAGAAAAAATATTAGGGAAAAGTTTACATTATGAATAAAAAGATTTATTTAGTCAGACATGGTAAAATAGATACAGGGAAAGAAAAATGCTATATAGGCGTTACGGATTTAACTTTGAGTAAGGAAGGAATTGTTCAGGCACAAAAGCTTAAAAAATTTTTTCAAAATATACATATTGAAAAAGCATATGTAAGCCCTTTAATAAGATGTGTTCAAACCGCAGATATAATTTTAGAAAATAGAAATGTAGAAAGAATTTTAATGAGAGAACTTATGGAGATAAATTTAGGTCAGTGGGAAAAAAAATCTTTTAGCTATATAAAGAGATTTTTTCCCGAGCAATTTAAGAATAGGGGAGAGAATATAGCTACTTTCGTAACGCCCGGTGGAGAAAGTTTTGAGCAGCTAAGGAAAAGGGTTATCCCTGTCTTTGAGGCTATTAAAGAAAATACCAAAGATAATGTGCTTATAGTTGCTCATGCAGGGGTAAATAGAGTCATATTAAGCAGCATTTTATCCATTTCAATTAATGATATGTTTAAAATCAATCAAGATTATGGATGTGTAAATGAAATCTTCTGGAATGATGAACTTAAAAAATTGCAGTGTAAAAAAATAATGTAAGGGGTTGATATTATGCTGAAAACTATTTTTAAATCTGATATAGAAATGTCTCACGAAAGATGTAAAATACATAGTATTAAGCCACAGCAAGTCTTCAGTAAAAGAATAATAGATGATACGGAGTTGCAACAAAGAGTTACAGCTAATAGGAATCTAATATTAACAGCAACTCCATATATGGAAAAGTTAATTAATTTTGTAAAGGGATTTAATTTTTTTGTACTGCTTACAGATGGAGAGGGTTGCATACTAAATGCTATAGGAGACGAAGAGATACTTTCAGAGGCATTTTCTATGAAAATGATAGCAGGAGCATTTATGAATGAAGAAAATATAGGAACTAATGCAATGAGTGTGGTTATAAAAACCAATGCCCCAGTGCAAGTTTCGGGTAAGGAGCATTATATTAAGGCCTATCATAAATGGACTTGCTCTGCTGCACCAATAAAAGATAACCAAGGAAATCTTATAGGTGTTCTCAATCTTACTGGATATATTCAATGTGTGCATCCTCATACATTAGGCATGGTTATTGCAGCTTCAAATGCAATAGAAGAAATGTTAAAAGTAAAACAATATAATACAATACAAAATATAAATGCAAAATATAAAAAAACAGTATTTAATTCCATTCCAGTTTCTATTATAACCTCTGATG
This sequence comes from Clostridium magnum DSM 2767, assembly GCF_001623875.1. Lineage (GTDB taxonomy): Bacteria > Bacillota > Clostridia > Clostridiales > Clostridiaceae > Clostridium_AM > Clostridium_AM magnum. The sequence goes on from NZ_LWAE01000008.1 coordinate 78,134, forward strand.
TAAATGGTAAGATAAGATTTTACAATAAAAAAGCATTAAACATGTTTGGGAGTAGTGACAATGAGATTAAAACCACTGAGATGCAAGGGCTTATAGAAGATTGGGATAAGGTAAAAAATGATATATATTTAGGGCGAAGTGTTTCTCAAGAAGTAAATATTTTATCATTAAGGAATAAGTTTCACTGTCATTTAACTGGGAGCCCTATATATAATTCTGAAGAAAATACTATCGAAATAGTGTATGTGTTTCAAGAGATAAAAAAAATAAAGAAAAAGAGTAACTGTCAGGCATATTATACCTTTGATAAAATAATTGGAGAAGATGAAAATTTTATAAAAGTTATTCAATATGCTAAAAAGATTGCAGATAGTAAATCCACTATTCTTATAATGGGGGAGAGTGGTACTGGAAAAGAGTTATTTTCGCAATCAATCCATAACTATAGTTGCAGAATGGATGGTCCTTTTGTAGCATTAAACTGCGGTGCTATTCCAAAAGAACTTATGGAATCGGAACTTTTTGGATATGAGTCAGGAGCCTTTACAGGAGCAAAAAAAGGGGGCAATCTTGGGAAATTTGAGTTAGCTCATGGAGGAACTATAATGTTAGATGAAATTGGAGAGATGCCTCTTGATATGCAGACAAAACTTCTAAGAGCTGTACAGGAAGGAGTAATAACAAGAGTAGGCGGTTCAAAGTACATACCTGTAGATGTGAGAATTATAGCAGCCACCAACAGAGATTTAAAAAAAGAAGTGGAGCTTGGAAGGTTTAGAAAAGATCTGTACTACAGACTTAATGTATTGCCTATATATCTACCTCCTTTACGAGAAAGAAAAGGAGATATACTTCCTTTAGTAAAGTATTTTCTCTATAGTATAGGTAAGAGGCTTAACAAAGAGGACTTAATCATACCAGAAGAATACTTAAAAAAGATGATAAACTATAGTTGGCCTGGAAATATAAGGGAATTGGAAAATATTGTTGAGTTAATTATAAATACGGAATCTGTACCAGAAGGTTATTTTGGAGGAGAAGATTGTAAAGAGAATACTCTTGTAAATATTAATGGTGGATCTTTGAAGTTAGATGATGCTGAAAAAGAACATATTACTAAAGTGTTAAGAAAATTTAAAGGAAATATTAGTCATTCAGCAGAAGCATTAGGAATAAGAAGGAATACTTTGTATAGCAAGATTAAAAAATATGAAATACAAACATAGGGTTCAAAAATGGAACCCTATGCTTACATTATTCTATAAGGTATCCTTAATAACTCTAAGGGCATTTTTATAAAATATTTTTTCAATTTCTTCTTCAGAAAAGTTATTTTTCTTTAATTCAGATGATAGTTTATCTATTTCGCCTATATTCTTTATCTCGCTAGGTAGTTCTATGCCGTCAAAGTCTGAACCAATAGATATGACATCAACACCCCCAGTGTTTTTAATATGTTTTATATGATTTATCATGTCTGAAACTTTAGCAGGTACATTTTCTCCTAAAAAAGACTTTTCAAAATTAATGCCTATAACTCCACCTTTTTGTGATAGAATTTTAATCATTTCATCAGTAAGATTTCTAGGATGATTAGTTATGGTACGGCTATTTGAATGTGATGCTATAAAGGGTTTTTTGGATAGCCTAGCTACATCATAAAAACCTTTATCAGATAAATGGGACACATCTATAAGCATCGATAAATTATTCATTTCAATAACTACTTCGTGTCCAAAAGAAGTTAACCCTCTATATACATATTCATTCCTGCAATTTGGAAAGCCTATTTCGTTAGGGAAATTCCAAGTTAAGGTAATTAACCTTACACCTAATCTGTAAAAATTTCTTAAATTATATAAACTTCCATTTATGGCTTCGCCGCCTTCTATAGCAAGAAAAGCTGAAATTTTATCTTTTTGCTTATTTTTTATTAGGTCTTTATAGTTAGTAGCTAAAGCTATGCTATCATTATTCCTGTCTAATTCTAAATAAAACTTATCTAACATTTGTAAACATTTTTCTAAAGGTTTTTTAGTTTTCTTTTGATTAATATAAAGAGCAAAAAATTGTGCCAAAGAGTTACCTCTCTTCATTTTTTCTATATCTACACTTAAGTTATTTTTGGCTAAGTTCCAGTTACCTGGATTATTTAAGAGCATATCTATAGTGTCGCAATGTAAATCAATAAAATTCATAAAAGTGGCCTCCTGTTAAATTTTATATTCATTAATATAATAATAAAAATAATAAATAATAATAATTGAGAAATTCTAATCTATATTTATGTTATCATAAAATTACCAGTAATAGCTAATTGTTAGGTTAAAGTAATTAAAATTATTATAGTATCAATCATTTTCGCTAAATTATACTAAGTGGCTAATTTTATTGTTATTGAAATAGATCGAAAAAGTTGACAATGGGGTTTTTATATAGTATTATTATTGTAAACCTAATTGGGATATTGAGTTTACAATAATACATATTGGAGGATACTACTTATGAAATTAAAAACACGAGATATGATTTTAGTAGCAATGTTTACAGCGTTAACTGCCATAGGAGCATTTATAAAAATTCCTGTAGGACCGGCTCCGATAACACTTCAGTTTCTATTTACAGCTTTAGCAGGAATTATGCTTGGATCGAGATTAGGAGCACTTTCTCAATTAGTTTATGTAGCACTAGGACTTATGGGAATTCCTGTATTTACTTCAGGTGGCGGGATTTCTTATATATTCAAGCCTACCTTTGGATATCTTATAGGATATATTGTAAGCGCTTATGTTATTGGAAAGATAGCTGAAAAAGTTGAAAAGCCAAGTTATGTAAGACTTTTTATAGCTTCATTAGTTGGAATTGCTATAGTTTATATTATAGGTGTTCCTTACCTATATATAGTATTAAAATATGTAGTGGGAGCAAAAATAACAGTTATGGGAGCTTTAAAAACTGGTATGTTGTTGTTTATTCCTGGAGACATAGCCAAGTGTATAGTTACCGCAGCTCTTAGTGTTAAGGTGGTTCCTATTGTGAGAAAAGTAGCTTTAAATTAATATGCTGAATACAAAAGAAGACTTTAGTAGAATTATTATTCACCTAAAGTCTTCTTTTGTATTTAACATAGTTACATTCAATATCTAAACATAACCATTTAGGCCTCTGACTGAAATTTCTCCGGAAATTATCTTTTCCACTCTTCCATCGCTAAATTGAACTAGTAACTCACCTTCATCATTTAGATCTATAGCTTTACCAATAGATTCCTTTCCTCTGTTAATTATTCTAACTTCTTTACCGATTAGAATAGAACTTTCTTTGCAAATACGTACAGAAGTGTTTATAGATTCATTTTTTTCAAATTCATCATACAAAATCTCAAAATTATTTAATAAATTACTGACAAGCTCTTTTCTTTTATATATCTGCCTACCTCATAACTTATAGAGGTTGCAGTATCTCTTAATTCTTTGGGTAGCTCTTCTACATCTATATTCACGTTTATTCCAATACCCATAACAACATAATTTACTTTATTTAATTCCCCACTCATTTCGGTTAAAATCCCGCATATTTTTTTATTGTTAAGAACGATATCATTAGGCCATTTTACATGGGCCTTTATATCTAACTCATCAAGGGTTTTTATTACAGCAGCCGCACCTATTTGTGTTACTTTGGGTACATTCATAGGATTTATATCAGGTCTTAAAATTATTGACAACCATATTCCTTTATGTTTAGGAGATACAAAATTACGACCAAGTCTTCCTCGACCTAAGGTTTGTTCTTCGCTTATGATTATAGTACCATTAGGGTAACCATCTAGTGCTAATTCTTTTGCCTTATTATTTGTAGAATCGATTGTTTGAAAATACATTATGTTTTTGCCTATGTATTTTGTATGCAAATTTTCACTTAGTTCCTCAAAGGAAAGTAAATCCGGAGAGGAGATTAATCTATAACCTTTTTTTGACACAGATTCTATCTCATAGCCATCTTCTTTAAGTACATTTATATACTTCCATATAGCAGTACGACTTACCCCTAAGTTTTCACTAATTCCTTGCCCTGATATAAAGTTTTTTTCGTTTTCCTTTAGTAAATGAAGAATTTTTTCTTTCATGAATTTCACCTCTTAATGTTATCCGATAACTAACTGATACTAAATTCCGATATTATACAAAAACAGAACACTAGAATTTTTCAGTTTCATCTAATACATTATACTACAAAATAAAAAATTGTGTACTTACAAATGAAGTGAAAATTAAAAGTAATAAAGATATTAGTGGAAGGAGTCACGGGATAAAAAACGAAGGACATGCTTTTAGCACATCCTTTTATTATAAAACTATACGTTATGAGAAAGCTTTGAACGTTTGGTAAATTTCTTTCCGTTTGAATGAGAACCGAGTTTTTCGCCATTTTCAATTCCAATATCGCCGCCATCCTGCGGATACATTTTTCTAAGATCTGCATTAGAATGACGTTCAGATCTTACAAGATTTTTATTATTATGCATTATAAGCACCTCCGTATAAAATAAATACACAGTAATAATTTGTCCTATAAAAGATAAATATATTCTTTAAATTTATGTTAAATTTATTCAGAAAATTTAAAATTATTGTTGAATTATTTAAAAAGTCTATAATTTTTAGTAAAAAGAAGTTATAATAGATTTAAGGAACTTATAAGTGAATAGGGGGTTTTCTTATGTTAAACGGTAAAAAAATTCGAGAGATAAGATTGAGTTTAGGGTATACAACCCTGGATATTCAGAATCTCACGAAAGACCCGATATTTGAAACTTCAATTTCTAAGTCTTACTTAGAGGAGCTAGAAAGAGGAGATAAGAGTAATCCGAGTTTTCAAAAGGTAGTCGTTCTAGCAAAGGTTTTAAGATGTAGAGTGGACGATCTTATATTAAGTGCCTAAGATAAATTAATAATAATTTTAACATGAAAATAGATAGTTATATGAAAAAACTACAGCTAAATAAAGTTGTAGTTTTTTGTTTATGATTATTTTTTACTTAATCATCAATTGATTTGTATTTTCTTATAATATATACTTAAATGTATGTAAATGAAGGGAGATGTAGTAGTATATGGAACCCAAAGTAGTAAATAATAATTATGACACAGTTAGTGGAAAAAAGATGAATAGGCCATTAGGGAAATTGTGGAGAAGTTTTAAAACTGATAGGGACTTTTCATTATTTCTAATTGTTGGACTATTTGCAGGAGTAGCCAGTGGTATAAATTCAACAGTATTCAATAATTTTTTAAACGATGTCTATAATCTATCAGCCTCAGCTAGAGGAATCGTAGAATTTCCTCGTGAACTTCCTGGAGCGCTCATCGTAGTAATTTTAGCCATAATTTCATTCCTCGGTGATATAAGAATGTCAATAGTAGCAATGTTACTTGCAGCATTAGGAATGGTGGGACTCGGTATATTCTCTCCCACATTTAGCAGTATGCTGATATGGATGATGGTACTAAGTCTTGGTACCCACATTTTTATGCCTTTATCTGCTGGGATAGGAATGACTTTATCTAAGAAAGAAAATTTTGGTGCTCGTCTTGGCAGGTATAATGCATATAATCTAATAGCAACTATTATAGGATATGCAATAGTAGGTGTTGGTTTCAAATACTTTAGGCTTACATATAAAATAGTATTTATAATAGCTGCCGTATCTTATGTTTTTGCAGCTGTTTTTTTAGGATTGATGAATCCTAGAAAGCCAGAAGTAAAGAAAGTAAAATTTGTATTTAGAAAAAAATATACTCTATATTATATTCTTAGTGTAATTAACGGGGCAAGAAAGCAGATTTTCCTAACCTTTGCACCATGGGTACTCATACAGATATATCACGTTGACCCACCTACTTTTGCTATATTAGGGCTTATAGTTTCTTTATTAAGTATATTTACAAGGACTATAGTAGGTAATGCTATTGACATAAAGGGTGAAAGATTTGTTCTTTCTCTTGAAGCTATTGTTCTTATAGTAATATGTTTAGGTTATTCCTTTGCTGCGGATATAGCTCCAACAGGAGTTGCTATTGTTATTATTTCAGCATGCTATATAATTGATAATTCTATGAGTGTTGTAGAGATGGCTAGATCAACTTATGTTAAAAAGATAGCTGTTGATCCAGAGGATGTTACCCCTACGTTATCTGCAGGTACAAGCTTTGATCACGTTATAGCTATGACAATACCCTTCCTAGGAGGGATATTGTGGTTGACTATGGGGTATAAATACGTTTTTCTTGTGGCAGCTTTCATAGCATTAATAAACCTATTTTTAACTATGAAAATAAAAGTTGATTAGAAATTTTATATGAAAGCATAAAACCTCTTTTGATGGAAAGTCTATTAGTAGAAAGAGGTGAGTCTTATGAGTGAAAAGGATCAAAAAGTTGAACAAATATCTTTTGAAGATTTATCAAAAAATTATTTAGTTAAAACTGGAGAAGAAATAACAAAAAATGAGATTGAATCTTCGAATATAATAGAAGATGAAGATGGAAACTGTACTATTGATGGTTATAAAATAGAGGCAAATGCCTGCAGCATGCTAAAGGATGATTATGAAAGTGAAACTTGAATCAGATGGGAGTGCTAGAGCGTGTAGTCATCGGACAAAATATAATTGAAAGAAGGAAGTCACTATGTTAGATATCTGTTTACTAGGATGTGGAGGCAGTATGCCTGTACCAAATAGATCCCTTACTTCTATGTTTGCTTCATATAATGGAAAAAAAGTCCTCATAGACTGTGGTGAAGGAACTCAAGTGAGCTTAAAAATGCTAGGATGGGGAATGAAGAGTATAGAGGGTATACTATTTACCCATTTCCATGCAGATCATATAGCAGGACTTCCAGGTCTCCTTTTAACAATAGCTAATTCAGGTAGAATTGAACCTCTTACGATAATAGGTCCAGAAGGATTATGGCAGGTTGTTAATGGGCTTAGAGTTATAGCGCCAGTACTTCCTTACAAAATAGATTTGTTAGAGTTAAAAGGTCAAGGGAAAGCTTCTCACAAGATAGGAGAATTTAATATAAATATAATATCTGTGGAACACACAATTCCTTGCTTAGCATATTCAATAGAGGTATCTAGAAGTAGAAAATTTGATAAAGACAGGGCACTGGAAAATGGTATACCAGTTACGTATTGGAATAGGCTACAAAAGGGAGAAGAGATAGAGCATGAAGGACGATGGATTACCCCGGATATGGTTTTAGGTGATGAGAGAAGAGGGTTAAAAGTCTCTTATTGTACTGACACCAGACCAATCCAGGAATTAAAAGAATTTGTAAGGAGTTCAGACCTTTTTATATGTGAAGGAATGTACGGAGATAATGAAAGCTTATCTAAGGCATTAGAAAACAGACATATGCTATTTTCTGAAGCAGCCACCTTAGCAAAAGAGGGGCAGGTCAGGGAGCTTTGGCTTACCCATTTTAGTCCTTCTTTATCAGTTCCAGAAGACTATTTAGAAAATGCAAAGGATATATTCAAAAATACTGTAATTGGTGAAGACAGACTCACTAAGAGTTTGAATTTTATAGACTGAGATTATTATTTAATATAGATATCCAGATTGAAACTTAACTTTCGGACTGGATATCTATAGATAAGGATAACAAATCCTCTTCCACTTCAATTATATTACCATATCTTTTGTTTATTCCCATTAGTCTCTTTAAAAACAAGGATTCTTTTGCAGATAAATCTAATTCTTTATACCAAGGCTTCCCTATAATAGACTTAGTTTCAAAGGAGGTATAATATAAGTGTAATAGAAAATCCCCTATATAGGAAAAATCTACATCAGCGGTATATTTTTTGTTATCGACCCACCGGGCTAAACCAAAATCCAATAGATAAAGATTACCATTGTTATATAAAATATTAGGCACTCTTATATCTCTGTGAACAACATTGATACCATGTAGATATTTTAAAATATTGATTAGTTTTATAGCTATACTATAAATTTCTTTTCTTTTAAAAATATAATTGTCCTCAAAGATTATTTCTTCAAAAGTTTTACCAGCCTTAAATTCCAAAATATAACCAAAAAAATCTTTATTTCCAATTTTTTTTATAAATTTAGGAATAGATTCATGCTGTGTTACACTTAGTATTTCCGCTTCAAAGTTAATTTTCTGTCTAGTCTTTTCAAGAATTCTTCGTTTTAATTGCTTAAGAATAAAGTGCTTATTATCTTTAAATACTAAATAGCAAATACCATACCGGCCTTCACCAATTACTTTTAATACAGTATATCCATAAAGTTGTTGGTTTGGTGAATATACTGTATCTCTATTAAATAGTTTTATGACCATGAACTATAATGCTTTTTATGGTGGGAATGGTAATGTTCTTTATTATAGTGGGAAGAGTGGCGATAGTTAGAAGAGGAGTGAGAATATCGTTTTCCAGAAAATAATTTGCGAATTATTGAGTCGAAAAACCCAAAACTTGATTTATGACCTCTTTTATAATAACCACTGCCATGATTACTACTGCGATAATGTCCCTTACTTGAGCTTCTTGAAAAAACAGAAAAAAGTCCCATACAAATCCTCCTTACAAGTTTTGTCAACTTTTGGACATGCATTATCAAGTGATAAAACATAATCTTATATAAGAATATCTTATAAGTGGAGAAAAGTAAATGAAATATTCTAAATTTAATTTGAAGGTTTTTATTATCAATTGACAATAAAGGGAACTAGTAATAGTATGTGTCTGAATATTTAAATAGCGAATATATTGTTGAGCTGGTTCAACTAAGAATTAGGTGGGGGTTAAATGCATAAATAGCATTTAACCCCCATCTAATTTAAGTTTCAACTGATTGCAAGGCGTGTCTTTAATTTTTCATAGACTTTTCCTATTCTAGATCACAAGCAGCTTCTTCTTCAGTTAAATTATCTATTTCATAAAATTTTGACTTTATTCCTATGTTTTTTAATTCCTCATAGAGGCTAGACATAGTCTCCTCCGGTTGATAATAGAATTGGCTTTCCCTTATTATAAAGAAATTCCATCCTACTCTTTGTAAAGTCATACGTCTGTTATGATTTTCTTCCCAGTTTAATGAGAAGGCAGTTTCTTCGCAGCAACAATCTACAGCAAGCCTCATGTCGGAGCCCTCAATAACGAAGTCTATTTTATACTTCCCAACTTTTACATCTGTCTTAACTGTGTAGCCTTTGCGATTTAATTCGTTATAAATATCTTTTTTAAAGCCAGAAGCTAGTATATTATTACCTTCCTCATAAATCACAGATTTATTTTCATTGTTCAAGCAGTATGATAATAGTGATGCTCTTACACACTTAGAGTTTAAACTCTCTAATTCAACGGAATGGAATAAGAACATTTGATTTCTAGCACGGCTTGCAGCAACATTAAATCTCCTTATATCAGATTCTTTAGTTAAGGCAGTAAATTTAGCGTTATTTGCAATAACCAAGGATAGGAAAATAATATCTCTTTCATCACCCTGGAAGGAGTAAGCATCACCACAAATTATTTTTCTTTCTATCATTTCTTCTATGCCTAACTTCTCTTTAAGCATATTCTCTATAAGATCACTTTGAGCTTCTCCCAGTAGAGATATAACACCCATAGTCATACCGTCATAATTACTATCTCTGCAGCATTGAACAATCTTATTTACTAAAGCTTCAGCTTCCTTCTCATTAATATTTTTAGAAGCATCCTTAAAGCCATCTTCAATCTTTACTGCACAGACAGTAGGCATAAAGGTATCTGCTTTTTCAGGACATCTTAAAGGAATAATTTCTCTAGAATAACATAAATCATTACTAAAGCCTATTATCTCCGGAGCACATCTAAAGTGTTCTTTAAGTACTAATCTGCTTGGGAATACTCTTAAAGCAGTATGATAGAGACTTGTTTTCAAATCAAACCATTCTGCATGAGGTACATCCTTTAAATATCTACCAATAAGATTCTCTACCATCTCATTATCTTTTCCGATAGCTTCGGGGCTTATCTGACATTCGTCACCAACAATAACAGCTCTTTTACCCCTCAGCAGTGCAGTTATTGCAGAAATGTCGCTTTGACTACTTTCATCCATAATAACTACATCAAATAAATCATTATGAAGCTTTATGGTTTCAATAACTTTATTTAATGGCATAATCCAAACGGGAATAACACCTTTACAATTTTCCATTTCTCTTTGGGCTAGCTTTCTGTATTTAGCAGCCTGCTTACCAGTACCTTTTCCGATTCTCTTTATAGATTCCATCCAAGTGAAGAGACTTCTCTTTTGGGATTCGGAGGTACGAATTATTTGATTATACCAAGTTTTTTTAGATACTATTTCCTTTATGAGAGACTTTTCTCTTAACTTTTCAGCTTCAATATCTTTTTCAATTTGCTCAGGCTTTAATTTATATACTTCATTTAGAAGAGATGTAGCAGCTCTCCACTTCCATGCATTATCCCAATTTTTATAATAGTCTTTTAAGGAGTTATTGTTCCACTCGTTTAATAGCTTTTTAGTAAAACTCGGACAAGTCTCCTTTAATTTTACTAAAAATTTATTTATTTGCTCACCCTTATCTTTTAATTCTCTAAGCTTCCACAATTGATCATAGAGTTTTCTTATTTTTGTTTTATCGTATTCAGCTATCCAATCAGCGGCCTCAGCTAAATAATCATTCTTAAGAAATAGTTTTCTTGTAGTTTCCATATATTTATTTAATTCTTCATATTCTTTTATACATTGTAAAGATTTCAATCCTTTTATAAGATAGTCATAGGATTGTTTATTATATAAGTTTAATTCTATTGGGGTTTTTGTGTCACCTAATAACTTAAGTATAGGATTCACATATTCTTCTTCCCAGTTAATTATGGATTCTATTTCTATAGCATTTTCAGCTATTGTATTTAACAGGTTGCTATCCGAATTTGTTACAAGCTTCCCGCCAAATTCTTTTACAGTATTATTCCAAAGAGTTCTTAGACTTCTTTCTAGAATATCTTTTTCTATATACTTAGCAAAAATATCACATTGTTCTTTAGTACTTATAGGTCTATAATCAACTTCACAATCAGCTAAGATATAGTTTAAGTTGCTGTGAAATACTTTAAACATAGAACTAAGCTTACCTTTAGATTGGATATGTTTATTTAGTATTTCAAAATCACTTTGAAGTTTATCAATATCTATGCTGCTAGGAATTTTAACGCTATGAGAATTTACAATTTGTTTTATAATACTTATTTGTCTTACATAATTATTTAAGTTTAATATTATGTCCTGCCAAAATTCTCTAGAAGCCTCATTATTATAATAGGATTTCATAACTGCCTTCAGCCAGCTATTATCTATTTGTTCGATTTTTTCTTGAGCTTTTATAACTAGCTTTAAAAGTTCGTCAATATTGCTATCAACAGATTTAATTTCCCAACGATCGATACTATCTTTATATTTAGGCATATTCTGTTCTAAAAAGCTTATTCTATCAAGCTTTAATGACATATCTTCATATGAAGGGATTTTATACAATAAATCCTTTAGTTTGTTTAATTTATCTATATCTTCTTTCTTATTTTCTTTTATAAGTTTAATTAGAGCATCGAATTCTTCTTCATTCAAAGGACATCTTGTTTTAAGTTGAATATTGTCATCTATCCATGAATATATGTTTTTATTGTCTCTAGACCATTTTGCAAGTTCAGTAAGAGTAAATGTTTCATTTTTATAGTTTACAGTTTTATTTTCAAAAGACTCAGCTTCTTTTAAATCATGCTTAAGATGATTTATATTTTCTCTGCACTTTTTTAAATCCTCTTCAAGAGGTGCAACTTCCTTTAGAAGGGTGTTTGGGTCTATAGATAAATTTTCAGTTATTTTTCTTACTGCCTCATCCAGTTCCTTCAAAGCCTTAGTATCATTTCCTAAAAGGCTTATGCATAAAGATTTTATTTCATATGGTATCTTATTTGACAGCACCTTTAATGCCTTATCAGTTTGACTTGTAACTAAAACTCTTTTGCCGTGAGCCATTAAGTGACATATCAAATTAACTATAGTATGACTTTTGCCAGTTCCTGGTGGACCTTGGACAACTACACCAAAATTATTTGCAAGTCTTTTAGTAATTTCTTCTTGCTCTTCATTAGCAGGAAGAGGAAATAGTATATCTTTTCCTATATATTGCCATTCTCTATAGCTTTCTTTGATAGCCACAGAGTTTGTTTCTTTTACTAAAGCCTCAATAGTTTCAGGAAGAGGTCTTCCTTCATCTATATAATTTAAAATATCTTTTAATTCTAAATCCCAAAGTCTAGTATCTATATTTCTTAAAATTATGCAAGGAGCATTATAAAAAGTTGGCTTGTCTTCAATTGTTATATCTGTGAAAGTAACAGGGTCCTTTTTTAGTTCCTGTAAAAAATCAGTATTTAAACAATTTAGTAGTTCAACTAATAAGGTCTCTATATCCTCAAAATTCCGTGCATCTATTCCGTGATTTTTAACATCTATATTTATGTCTATTATTTTATGTAAATTAGGCAGATCTAAACCTTCTAATACCCCTAATTCTAAGTTTGTTATATTGTTGTAAGGAGTGAGTATAAATATGCCTTGCTCAGCGTTAAAATTTAATGACATTTTTGTTGTGAACATAGGATGAAGTATTTTTTCATCATTTATTTTCCAGCTTAAAAGGCCATGTCCCCATACTATTTCTAAGTCTTCGCTATTCTTTTCTAAATCAGAGTATATTTTGAAAAGAGTATTGTAAAGATCTTTATGTTCTTTTCCTATTTCAAGCCAGTTCTCATCTTCTTTTTTATTTAATGTACAGCCTTTTTTATTATATAAATCTGCTTCCCAAATAACTCTTGTGTACTTATTAACATCTCTTATAATTTTTTTGTCCATATTTTTTATACTAAGTAAGTATAAAAATATATTTTTAATTTTGTCTCTGGTATCCAATATAAAAACCTCCTACGTCCCTGGATTCGTTTAACTAAGTTTCACTTCATGTGAAACTTATATTTATGTAGTAAGATTGGGTAAAAATTCAATAAATAGAGTATCATTTTATTATAACATAAATATGCTTATTATAGGAAAGGGAAATATTGAAATTATAATCCTTAATTTCAATATTATTCCATTATGTCATTGAAAAAATATTTATGAATTGAAACTTGAAATAGAATCCAAAATAGAATATAATTAATTTATAAAGTAAAAGATATTATTGTTAAATTAATTATATTTAATAATAATAATTATTCATAAAGGGAGTGTTATGATGAGAGTAGCTGTTATAGGTTGTACACATGCTGGAACAGCAGCAATAGTTAATATAGCTAAGTTGTACCCAAATGCTAAAATAACTGTATATGAGAGAAATGATAATATATCCTTCTTATCCTGTGGTATTGCATTATATGTTGGCGGAATTGTAAAAGATCCTAAAGGTCTATTTTATTCTTCTCCAGAGCAATTAGCATCACTAGGAGTAACCACTAAAATGTGTCATGATGTATTAGAAACAAATTTAGAAGAAAAAAAACTTAAGGTTAAAAATCTAAAGACAAATGAAGAATTTGAGGACTGCTTTGATAAACTCATAATAACAACAGGCTCATGGCCAATAGTTCCTAAAATTGAAGGAATCAATCTAGAAAATATACTACTATCCAAGAATTTTTATCATTCAAATACTATAATTGAAAAGGCGAAAAAAGCTAAAAATATAGTAGTAGTTGGTGCTGGCTATATAGGTGTTGAGCTTGTAGAAGCATTTCAAACAAATGGCAAGAATGTAACTCTAATTGATGCAGAAGAACGTATTTTGAGTAAATACTTAGATAAAGAATTTACTGAAACTGCAGAAAAGGCCTTTAGAGATCATTTCATAAAGTTATCTTTAGGAGAACTTGTTACTAAATTTGAAGGAACAGATGGAAAGGTTTCTAAAGTAATCACAAATAAAGGTGAATATGAAGCTGATTTAGTAATATTATGTATTGGATTTAAACCAAATACAGAATTATTTAAAGGTCAAGTTGATATGTTGCCTAACGGTGCTATATTGGTAGATGAATATATGCGCACAAATAAAGAAGGAGTATTTGCAGCAGGAGATAGTTGTGCTGTAATGTATAATCCTACAGGAAAACATCAGTATATACCACTAGCTACTAATGCAGTTCGCATGGGAACACTAATTGCTAGGAATTTAGTAAAACCAACAACTAGATCCATGGGAACTCAAGGAACCTCAGGAATTAAAATTTATGATTACAATATAGCTTCCACAGGACTAACAGAAGTTACAGCAAAGGCAGCAGAAATTAAGGTTAAGACAGTGACCGTTGAAGATAATTACCGTCCGGAATTTATGCCTACTTATGATACAGCAAAATTAAAATTGGTATATGAAGAAGAATCTAAAATAATTTTAGGTGCCCAAATTATTTCAAAAGCAGATTTGACACAATCTATTAATACTATGTCTGTATGTATACAAAATAAGATGACTATAGATGAATTAGCATTTGTTGATTTCTTCTTCCAACCACATTACAATAAGCCTTGGAATTTATTAAATTTAGCAGGATTAAATGCTGAATAAAATTTTAATTGTATTTTAAATGATGAATTATGTAGGCATCAGTAGAGATACTGATGTCTATATATTTTTTAGTTATTATTCAACTACTATGCCAGCCTAAAGCAGGTTTATTTTTTGTCTGGAAATATAAAAAAATAATACATAAATAAATGGTTTACAGCATTATAATATTATGGAGTGAAACTTGAATCAGATGGGAGTATTAGGGTGGGTAATTATCAGATGAATAAATGAAAGGAGTTATAATGTGATAAATTTATTTAAGGTGGGAGATAAGAAAAAGTTAGGAGCCCTTTTTCTTATTATTATTTTAACTGAAGCATTAGGGTTTTTGTCAGGTTATTTAGCTATGTCTAATAGAGGATTGTATGATAATCTTATAAAACCATCATTTTCTCCTCCGGGATGGGTGTTTCCTATTGTGTGGTCTATATTATATCTTTTCATGGCTATTGCGTTTTATAGAATATGGCTAAATGGGAAGGGTGGTAAAGATATAAGAAGGGCAATGAAATATTATTTTATCCAGTTAGGCTTAAATCTTATGTGGACAGTTATTTTTTTTAGATTTAAACTCTATGGATTAGCCTTTATAGAATTGTTATTAATGCTGATTTTTATTCTTCTAACTACATTTAAATTTTATAAAATTGATAAGACAGCAGGTATTTTAATGATACCTTATATTATTTGGGTATCCTTTGCAGGGGTTTTAAATTATACAATATGGATGTTAAATGAAATGTGAGTTGGTGAAGTTGGTTATTGCCAGCTTCTTTTGCATGTTTAAAATATCCGGATTTTGTATATAATACTAAGATTAGAAGAGGTATTTATCCGAGGGCTACCCGCTCTAATACTCCCATCTTCTCCAAAGTGGGAGTATTAGAGCGGCTACGCCCCTGGATTCGTTCAACTAAGAATTAGGTGGGGGTTGAAACCCCACCTGATTCAAGTTTACACTTCATAAATTTTAAGGTTTAGAATAACTGGGTTTTAGTAACACAGAAATTCCAAACCTTGAATAAAAGGAATTTTATTATAGCAACCAAGATTAAGTTTACCCATGCAAATAAATTATATACAATAAAATTAATAATTGTAGTGTGTATAATTTATATTTTAAATGGACAAATATCCATGGAGAAGGACCTTTGATATTGTTATATTATGACGGAAAATGATTAAAGTATTGCAGAATTTTAGATTTTCAATTAGAATCAAATATGTACAATATAGATATACTAATAATAGAAAAAGTAATAAAATTATCTATAATTGATAGAAAATAATGTATTTTTATGATATATTAAATTCGTTGTAATTATATATAGTATATGATAAAAGAGAAGGGAGAAAAAATGGAGAATAAAATTACTTCATCAAATTTTATAAAGAATATTGTAATAGAAGATTTAGAATCAGGAAACTATAAAGAAATAATAACTCGTTTCCCACCAGAGCCAAATGGCTATTTACATATTGGTCATGCAAAATCAATTGTTTTAAATTTTGAATTAGCTGATGAATTTAAAGGTAGAACTAATCTACGTTTTGATGATACAAATCCAACTAAGGAAGATACAGAATATGTTGAATCCATTAAAGAAGATGTTGAATGGTTAGGTTTTGATTGGGAGGAACTACATTTTGCATCAAATTATTTTGAAGAAATGTATAATCGTGCTGTACTATTAATTAAAAATGGTAAGGCATATGTAGATGATTTAACACCAGAAGAGATGAGAGAATATAGAGGAACATTAACACAGCCAGGTAAGGAAAGTCCTTATAGAAATAGAACAGTAGAAGAAAATTTAGATTTATTTGAGCGTATGCGTAAAGGTGAATTCAAAGATGGTGAGAAGGTTTTAAGAGCTAAAATTGATATGGCATCACCAAACATAACTATGAGAGATCCAGCTATATATAGAATTGCTCATGCATCACATCATAATACAGGAGATAAGTGGTGTATATATCCTATGTATGATTTTGCCCATCCACTTGAAGATGCAATTGAAGGAGTCACTCATTCTATTTGCACATTAGAGTTTGAAGACCATCGTCCATTATATGACTGGGTAATCAGAGAATGCGAGATGGAAAGCAAGCCAAAGCAAATTGAGTTTGCTAGATTAAACATAACAAATACTGTTATGAGTAAGAGAAAATTAAAACAATTAGTAGATGAAAACTTTGTTGATGGTTGGGATGATCCTCGTATGCCAACTATAGCTGGTTTAAGGAGAAAAGGCTTTACCCCTGAGGCTATGAGAAATTTCTGTAGAGCTATTGGGGTAGCAAAGGCTAATAGTACAGTAGATGCTCAAATGTTAGAGCACTTTGTAAGAGAAGATTTAGAGCATAAAGCTCCAAAGGTTATGGCAGTTTTAAGACCAATAAAAGTCATAATAACAAATTATCCGGAAAATCAAGTTGAAATGCTTGAGGTTCCTTATCATCAAGATGCTCTAGAGCTTGGAAATCGTCAAATTCCATTTTCAAGAGAGATATATATTGATTCAGAGGATTTTATGGAAGATCCTCCAAAGAAATATTTTAGATTGTTTCCGGGAAATGAAGTAAGATTAAAAGAAGCTTATTTCGTGAAGTGTAATGAGGTTATTAAAGATCAAAACGGCAATGTAGTAGAATTACACTGCACTTATGATCCAGAAACAAAGAGCGGAAGCGGTTTTACAGGAAGAAAGGTTAAAGGAACAATTCATTGGGTTGATGCAAAGAATGCTGTACCTGCAGAAATTAGATTATACGAACCTTTGATTTTGAATGAAGAAACTGATGAGGATAAAACCTTCCTTGATCAAGTTAATCCTAATTCATTAGAAGTACTTCAGGGATTTGTAGAACCAAGCATGAAAAATGCAAAAGCTCATGACAAATTCCAGTTCATTAGACAGGGATATTTTAATGTAGACCCTAAATATACTAATGACGATAAAATAGTGTTTAACAGAATAGTATCTTTAAAGAGTTCATTTAAAGTTAATAAATAATAAAAGAGGTAGGGTATATATAATGGATAACTTAAGAGAAAGAGCATTAAAATTTCATAAGGATAATGAAGGTAAGATAGCCCTTCATTGTAAAGTCCCTGTAAAAAATAAAGAGGATTTAACAATGGCATACACTCCAGGTGTTGCAGAGCCATGTTTAGAAATAAATAAAAATTATGAAACCATATATGATTATACTTCAAAAGGAAATTGGGTAGCTGTTGTAACAAATGGTACAGCAGTACTAGGCTTAGGTGATATAGGAGCAGGAGCAGGACTTCCAGTAATGGAAGGTAAGGCGGTACTATTTAAGGCTTTTGCTGGAGTAGATGCTTTTCCAATCTGCATAGAGACTAACAAGGTTAATAAAATAGTTGAAACTGTAAAACTTATGGAATCTAGTTTTGGAGGAATAAATTTAGAAGATATAAAAGCTCCAGAATGTTTTGAAATAGAGGCTAAATTAAAAGCAATAAGTAGTATTCCAATATTCCACGATGATCAGCATGGAACAGCGGTAGTTTCAGCAGCATGCTTAATAAATGCTTTAAAACTAACAAATAAGAAGTTTGAAGATTTAAAGGTTGTTATTAATGGTTCTGGAGCAGCAGGAATTGCTATTACAAAGCTTTTATTAAAAATAGGAACAAAGAATGTAATTCTTTGTGACACTAAAGGAGCTATTTATAAAGGCAGAACAGTTGGAATGAACGAATATAAAGATGAAATAGCCCAAATGACAAACCCTAATCTTGAGCAGGGAGATCTTGCAGATGTAATAAAGGGAGCAGATGTATTCTTAGGAGTGTCTGCAGCTAATTGTGTGACTCAAGAAATGGTAAAGTCCATGAACAAGGATGCAATAATAATGGCAATGGCAAATCCAAACCCAGAAATACTTCCAAACCTAGCTGTAGAAGCTGGAGCTAGAGTTGTGTGTACAGGTAGATCAGATTTTCCGAATCAAGTTAACAACGTGTTGGCATTCCCAGGAATATTCAGAGGAGCGCTAGATGTTCGTGCAAGTGAAATAAATGATGAAATGAAGATAGCAGCAGCTTATGCAATAGCAGAACTTGTTAGTGAAGAAGAACTAAAAGAAGACTTTGTAATACCTAATGCTTTTGATTTAAGAATAGCACCAAAGGTAGCTTATTATGTAGCAAAAGCTGCTATTGAAACAGGAGTTGCTAGAAGAGCAGATGTTACTCCAGAAATGGTAGAAAAACATACTAAAGAGCTTTTAGGACTTTAATATAGGGTTTTAGGCTCAAAAGTTAGCTTACACCTAGGGATATGCTAACTATTTGAAACTTAAATCCTATATAATAAGCGGATTGATGAATATATAAGTTTATGAAGTGAAACTTGAATCAGATGGAGTTTGTCTACGACCTAGATGGCTTTGCCCGTTAAATGCCATCTAGGCATTTAACCTCCACCTGATTCTTAGTTGAACGAATCCAGGGATGTAGCCGATCTTTACTCCCACTTTGAATAAGATGGGAGTATTAGAGCGGGTAGTCATCGGATAAAATGAAAAAATAAGGGTTTATAGTGTTTTTAACTATAGGCCCTTATTTTTTATTTACGATAACAGGCTATTTTAGTTGAAGAGAATGGTAGTTTATATTATTATTTAGTATATAGAACTAATGTAAAATACTATTATATAACTTTATTTATTAAGAATAGTTTGACATGATATTATTTTACTTGAGAGGGTGGTAGTGTTGAAACATATTTTAAGGATTTGTGCATGTTTATTGACTTTTTTAACAATTATTTCTTTTAAAGTTTCAGCTGCTATTAATATAGATAATCCAATAGAATTGAGCAATGAGGAAAAACAGTGGATAAGTGAGAATAAAGATCGTGACTTCGTATTGGGAATAGATCCTTATTCGGGAATTGAATATTTTAAGTATAAAGGAGAAGAAAAAGGGTACTTAATTCCTCTACTAGAAATTGTGAAAAAAGATTTGGCATTAAATATAAAAATAGAAGCTTCTAAAGGATGGGGGGAAGTTTACTCAGGACTACAAAGTGGTAGTGTAGATATACTTCTTGGAGCAAATGAAACTACAGAAAGAAAAAAGTTCATGAGTTTTACCCGTGCTATAAATAAGAATGCTTATGTAATTGTAGCTAAAAAGGAGAGTAATATACATACTATAGGTGATATTGATAAAAAGACTGTAGGTTTTATGAAGGGAGATATTATATCAGAAGTACTGCCAAGTACTTATAAAAATATAAACTATAAACAAGAGAAATATTATTCTCAAGAAGAAGGAATCTCAGCTTTAAATAACAATGAAGTTGATGCTTTTATTATGCCTGGAGGCTCTGTTGTTTATGATTATATCTATAGGTTCCCTGAGTTAACCTATGCCTTTAAGATCCATAATATAACATCAGATATGACCTTTTCCACAAGGAAAGAGAATAAGTTGTTAGCTAGTATACTTGATAAAGAGATCAAATACTTATCAAGCACTAATAAACTTCAAGAGCTAATTGATAAAAGTGAAATAGAATACAATATAAAAATAATGAATCTAACAGATAAGGAGATAGAATGGCTAAAAAAAGATGGTAAAGCAGTTGTGGGAGTTACTAAAGATTATCTACCCTTTGACTACTATGAAAATAATACACATAAAGGTATAAGTGGAGAGATGATAAAGGAAATATCAAGAAAAACTGGCGTAAAGTTTATAAGTAACTATGGAGATTTTGATAGTTTATATGAGAAGCTTACAAAAGGAGAAGTAGATGTTTTAAATATGGCCAAAACTGATGAAAGGTTGAAATATGCATGGTATACGCGGCCTTTCAGCTTAGAAAGAGATATAATTGTGGGGAGAAAGGATAGCAGAGACGTAAGAGATATATTCGGTTTAGAAGGAAAGAGAGTTGCTGTTATTAAAGGCTTCTGGCATTATGAGTATCTTAAAAAAAATCTAACTGACGTTAATATTATAGAGACAAACAATATACAGGAATCCCTTACCATGGTACATAAAGGAAAAGCTGATTACCTCATAGAAAATCCAACTGTAGTTAGGTACTATACTGAAGAACTGCAGTTATACGATTTAGTGGAAAAAGGCATAACTAGTGCAGATTCATATTTATATTACGGTGTCACAAAAAATAAACCAGAACTAGCAAGTATAATAGATAAGGTTATTCCATTAATGGATATAGATCAATTAAGCAAGATAGGCTATGAAGAGGTTCCACATGTGAATAGCGAGAAATATTATAAAAAGCTTATATTTACAATAATAGCATTAGCTATCCTACTAATTATTGTAATCCTATGTGTAATAAAATTGATTAGAGATTTAATAAAAGAAAGAACTGAAACAGAATTGCTTAGGCAGAGGGAGCATTTTCTTTATATTGATACTTTAACTAATGTACATAATAGAAACTTCTTTAATAGAAAAATTAAGGAGACTTTAGACGATAAAGAATATCCACAAACGGTGATAGTTGCGGATATGAATAACTTAAAGATAGCCAATGACAAATATGGTCATCATGTAGGAGACGAATTATTGAAGCTTTTTGCAGATATACTTAAGGAAACCTGTCCAAAAGAGAGTTTAATCCTTAGAATGGGAGGAGATGAGTTTCACATAATTCTGAAAAGCCTTGATAAAAAGCAGGTGATAAAGATAATAGCTGATATTAGGGAGATTACTAAAGAAAGAAAAATTATCCTTGATGAAAATGAAATACTAATTCCATCTGCTGCATATGGATATGCTATTAGATATTCTTCAGAAAAAAGTTTTGATGAACTAATTAAAATAGCAGATCAAAGAATGTACATAGATAAAAATAAATATAAATATGTTCTCAGACAGAGAATGATTTCTATAAAAAGAACTAAGTAGATTCTAATTAACCCCTCAGTTATTTAACTAAACTGAGGGGTTTTTGTATTAGGAGAAATTATAGAAATAACGTACTAATTATTAGAATTTTATATCTACAAAAAGGAGAAAATAATTTTAAGAATAAGAGGAAGTAACTTTTGGAGTCTCTAAACTTGATCTTTAAGTAACATGAACAAGTTGATTGTGTAAAGAGATAAATTCTCATATGAGGTGATATATATGCCAGATTCAAACAATAATATTGCATGTGCTATAGAACAGATTAAAAATTTAATAGGAGGCAAAAGCAAATTAGCTGAAAAACACTTTATTATAGGAAAACAGAGTCCCAAAAATGCTGCCATTGTTTATACAGCAGGATTGGTTAATAAAGATATTATAGATAGAGACATATTGACTCATCTAATGCTTCATGTAGAAGAAGATTTAAATGGAATAGCTGAATTAGGAGACTACTTATGTAAGAAATACATTGCTATGAGCAACACTGAAATCCAGACAGATATAAACAAAGCTGTAGAAGGTATTAAAAGAGGAAAAACAGTTGTTTTAGTTGAAGGATATTTCAATTTTATAATGATAGACACGGCACAGGGATCCTATAGATCTGTTACAGATCCGGAAAATGAATCTTCAACTAGAGGCCCTAGAGATGGCTTTATAGAAAGTTTAGAAACAAATATAAGTATGCTTAGAAGACGAATAAAGGATAAAAATTTCATTATAGAAAATTTCACCGTAGGCAGAAGATCTCAAACTGACTTAGTTATTATGTATATAGATGATATAGTAGATAAAAATTTATTAAAAAAGATACGAAATAAAATAACAGATATAGATATATCCTATGTATCGTCAAATGCTATTCTTGAGCAGTGTTTAGAAGAGCACACCTATAGTATCTTTCCTCAAATTTTTTATACAGAAAGACCTGATAGAGTGCAGGCAGGTTTAATGGAAGGAAAGATAGCTATACTATTGGATGGAACTCCTTTTGCTTTAACTTTACCTACTATGTTTGTTGAATTTTTTGAAACAGTAGAGGACTATTACAATAGAACTTTAGTAGCGAGTTTCAATAGAATGATAAGATATATAGCTGCTGTTTTAGTATTAACTCTTCCAGGTGTTTATATAACTATAATTAAATTTAATTCAGAATTAATACCCTCAGCTTATATACAATCTTTAATTGAAGCAAGAGAAGGCTTAGCACTGACCCCTTTTATGTCTATGTTATCTATGAATTTGGTTATAGAATTTTTAAGGGAAGGGGGCCTTAGACTTCCAGGTAAGATAGGTCAAACCTTAAGTGTAGTTGGCGGTATTATTATAGGTGATGCAGCACTTAAAGCTAAAATAGTAAGCTCTTCTACATTGCTTGTAGTTGGAATAACAACTGCAGCAACTTTTTTAATACCTAACTATGAAATGTCTCTTTCCATAAGATTTTTAAATTATCCTGCTATAATTATGGCAAATTGGTTAGGGATGTTAGGTGTAGTTATAGTAATATTTTTTATTATAGCTTACCTCTGTTCTTTAGATAGCTTTGGAGTACCTTATTTCTCATTTTATCAAAGGGATATGAAAGATACCTTTGTAAGAGCACCTATGTGGAACATGAATAAAAGACCGGAGGCCATACCTAATAACAACCCTACAAAACAAACTAATTGGCAGAATAAGCTTAGGGGGAAGAAAAATGGATAAATATGAGGATAGCTATATAACACCTAGTCAGCTGACCTTAATCTTAGTTGGAAGTATGATTGGCATTGGAGTGTTAACCCTGCCTCTTGGTGTAATTAAGGATGCAAAACAAGATGGATGGATGAGCAGTATATTAGGTACAGTATATGCTATGTACTTTATTTTATTAGCACAATATATGCATAAAAAATTTCCAGAGCAAAACATATTAATACTAAGCGAAAAGTATTGTGGCAAGTTTTTAGGGACTATTTTTAATTTAATATTTTTAATGTTCTTTTTGTTACTACTAACAGAAGCAGCTGCCGGAGGCGCAAACATGCTTATGATATACATGACTCCTTTTTTAAGCAGACAAAAAATATTAATAACAATGCTTTTGATTCCAGCTTTTGTAGCATATAAAGGAATTAAAACTGTTGCGAGAATGAATGAAGTGATATTTTATTCAACCTTAATAGTTTTCTTTATTCCTATTGCAGCTTTAAAGGAAGGAAGTATTTTAAATATAATGCCTGTATTTGGATCAGGAATTATAAATATAATAAAGTCAACAAAAGAAACCATGCTTTCCTATAATGGTGTAGAAATTTTGCTTTTAATCTATCCTTTTTTTAAGGATAATAAGAAAATAAAAAAGTGTGGTATAGTCAGTACGGTTATTACTTCTATTATTTATACATGGTTCGTCTTTAGTGCTATATTCTATTTAGGAATTGATATTATACCTAAATTTTTATGGCCTATAATTACAGTAACAGAAGCTGTAACCATACCTATTATCAATAGTTTTAGATACATATTTATGAGTTTATGGACTTTGATAATATTTAGACTTTCATCTAATTCCTATTATACATTTACCTTTGGCTTAAATCAGATAAGTAAAAGTGTAAGCAGAAAATCCTTTGTTTTATTAATGTATCCATTAATATTTTATTTATCGACTTTATACCAAAATCCGACTATAAGGAGATCTTTTGTAGATAAAATTATACCAATATATTCACTTTATAATGTAATATATGTGGGGATAATAGCTTTATTAATAACTATAAGAAAAGGTGAGAAATGTGAAGAAAAACTTCAACCGTAGGTTTGTTTTTATAATAATCCTAACTATAATTTTTGGATACAGTTTTATAGGTACAAAGGGAGAAGTGGTAGAAAACCTAGAAATTCCAATAGCAGTAGGCTATGACCTTTCGGAAAGTGGGGAATACAGAGTTCCTATTCCTATATATGAATTTTCTCCTTCAGGTGATATAAAGAGTAAAACTATTACAGGTCAGAGCAGTAGTATAGGAGGTACTAGAGATGATCGTCAAAGAAAAGCTAATAAAAGATATTTATTAGGAGTAGAAAAATTATATGTAATAAGTGAGAAATATGCTGAATATGGCATACGTAATATTATTGATATATTACTTAATAATCCTCAAGTTAGTGATAGAAATCCAACAGTAGTGTTTAAGGGAAAAGCTGAGGATTTATTTAAATATAAAATTCAAGGTTACGCAAATTCTGCAGAGTATATTGAGGGTATGATAAAAAATTCAAG
Source organism: Clostridium magnum DSM 2767 (assembly GCF_001623875.1). Lineage (GTDB taxonomy): Bacteria > Bacillota > Clostridia > Clostridiales > Clostridiaceae > Clostridium_AM > Clostridium_AM magnum. Next base: position 103,027 of record NZ_LWAE01000008.1, read on the forward strand.
GTATTATAATTTTTTTTCGGGTCAATTTAATATGATGGATTTAATTGTAAGAGTAGATGCAGAAGGAAGGAATCCTGTGCTTCCTTATGTTGAATTAAAGGAGGATGGACCTGAGATCACCGGTCTTGCAATATTTAGAGGTGATAAAATGATTGGAAAAACAAATATGCAGGAAGCTAGAGCAATAAATCTTTTAAAATTCAGTGGTGGAAAAGGTATATTAAGCATACAAAAGGATCCTAAACACTATGTCAATTTTTATGCACAATCCAAAAGAAAAGTTAAATGTTATAAAACAGATGGTAAATATAACTTTTTAATAAATCTAGATTTAAATGGGAATATAGCATCTAATGAGTTAGATCCTAGTATTTTGAAAGATCCTAAAGCATTAAAAAAGTTCACTAGCGATATGGAGAATCTAGTAAAAAAAATGTGCACGGAATATATTAATAAGGCTAACTATGAATATAAAACAGATATTTTTGGGTTAGGAAGAGTGGCTGTAGCTAAGTATGGAAGACAAACTGGGATAGATTGGAACAAAACTGTAAGTGAATCTATTATAGAAGTAAAGGTAAAGGTTACAGTAAAAGACGAAGGAAGAGGAACATATTAGTCAATAATTAGGTCATTGCAGGAGCTTCTTTAACGACTATGAAAAAAGGTGAGAAACATGAAGAAAAACTCCATAAAAAGACTTATTTTATCATTAATTCTAACTTTAATTTTAGGATATAGTTTCATAGGGACAAAGGGAGAAGTGGTAGAAAATCTAGATATTCCAATAGCAATAGGTTCTGACTTAGAAAAAGGCGAATATGCTAGCGTTATTCTTTCTGTATATGAATTTAATCCAGATGGAAGTATAACAAGCAGGATACTTAAGAGTGAAGGTGACAATATAGCAGAAGCTAGGAATGATCGCCAAAGAAAATCTAACAAGAAGTTTTTATTAGGCCTTGAAAAGTTATATGTGATAAGCGATGCATATGCACAACTTGGTGTAAATAACGTCATTGATGTATTAGTTAATAATCCTACAGTTAATGATAGGAGTCCAGCAGTAGTGGTTAAGGGGAAGGTTGTGGATCTATTAAAATATAAAATGGAAGGTTATGCAAGTTCTGCAGAATTCATTGAGGGAATGATAAAAAACTCAATATACAATAACTTTTTTTCAAATCAATTTAGTATGATGGATTTAATTGTAAGAGTAGATGCAGAGGGAAGAAATGGTGTACTTCCTTATGTTGAATTAAAGGAAGAAGGTCCTGAAATTACCGGTCTTGCTATATTCAAAGGAGATAAAATGATTGGAAAAACAAATATAAAAGAAGCTAGAACAATAAGCCTTTTAAAATTTGATGGAGGAAAAGGCATATTAACTATACAAAAGGATTCAAAACACTATGTTGATTTTTATGCAGAATCCAAAAGAAAAGTTAAATGCTATAAAACAGATGGAAAGTATAACTTTATAATAAATATTGAGTTAAATGGAACTATAGCATCTAATGAGTTAGATACGAGTATTTATAAAGATCCTAAAGAACTGAAAAAAATTACTAGTGATATTGAGGATAAAGTGAAAAAAATGTGTACTGAATATATTAATAAAGCTAAGTATGAATATAAAACAGATATTTGGGAGTTAGGAAGAGTGGCTGCGGCTAAGTATGGAAGACAAACTGGTATGGATTGGGATAAAGTTATAAGTGAGTCTAATATAGAAGTAAGGGTAAAGGCTACGGTAAAAGATTTAGGAAGAGGAACATATTAGTGTTAAAAATATAACAAAGTATTCTTTATGAACAAAACTACTTTTAAAAGTTACAGAATATTTTAATATTCTGAATTTGTTGATATTATATGGTCATAGAAGAGAAAAAATAAAAATTTTAAATACTAGGAAGGATGGAATTATTATGAATTATTTTGAAGAAAGTTTAAAAGTTCACGAAAAAAATGCAGGTAAAATTGAAGTAATATCAAAAGTTGCATTAGAAACAAGAGATGATTTAAGTCTTGCCTACACACCAGGGGTTGCAGAACCTTGTAATAAAATTCATGAAGATGAAGAAAACGTCTACAAATATACAACGAAAGGAAATCTTGTAGCAGTAGTTTCTGATGGTACAGCAGTACTAGGATTAGGAGATATAGGAGCTAAAGCAGCCATACCTGTTATGGAAGGAAAATCCATATTATTTAAAGGTTTTGCAGATGTAGATGCATTCCCTATATGTTTAGACACTAAAGATGTTGATGAAATTGTTAAGACAGTTAAGTTGATGGCACCGGTTTTTGGAGGAATTAATTTAGAAGATATAGCTGCACCTAGATGTTTTGAAATAGAAGACAGACTTAAAGAAGAATTAGACATACCAGTATTCCATGATGATCAACACGGTACAGCTGTAGTAACACTTGCTGGATTAATAAATGCGCTTAAACTTACAGGAAAGAAATTTGAAGATATTAAAGTAGTAGTAAATGGGGCTGGTGCGGCAGGAACATCTATAATTAAGTTGTTGCTTTTATCCGGTGTAAAAGACATAGTTGCTTGCGATAGAAAAGGAATAATTAGCAGAAATCAAGAGGATTTAAATTCTGCTAAAAAAGCTCTTGCAGAAATAACAAATCCCAATAATATAACAGGAACTTTAGCGGATGCAATAGTTGGTGCGGATCTATTTATTGGAGTTTCTGCTCCAGGAGCATTAAAACCTGAAATGGTAAAATCCATGAATAAGGATTCAATAATATTTGCAATGGCAAACCCTGTACCAGAAATAATGCCAGAGGAAGCTAAAGCAGCAGGGGCAAGAGTTGTTGGAACTGGACGTTCAGATTTCCCAAATCAAGTTAATAATGTACTTGCTTTCCCTGGAATATTTAGAGGAGCTTTAGATGTTAGAGCAAGACAAATAAATGAAGAAATGAAATTAGCAGCAGCTCACGCTATAGCTAACTATATAAAAGAAGAAGATATAAATGAAGATTATGTAATACCAAGTGCATTAGATAAAAAAGTAGCGCTAAAGGTAGCTGAAGCTGTAGCAAAAGCAGCTTTAGAAACAGGTGTAGCAAGAATAGATGTATTAAAAAATTATTAAAATAGGGGTATTAAAAAATTTAAATAAGGGTTTAAAAATTATTAAAACGGGGGGTATCTTATATGTTGAATGCTAAAAAGACTGAGCAAAGCACTAATTCTGGTATTTTCTCTACAATATGTAACTACAAAATTGGAACTATACCATTACCACTATATGTAGTCTTATCTATTGTGGTTATAGGGGCATCATTTGTGGGAAAATTACCAGCAGACATGATTGGTGGTTTTGCAATAATTATGGTTATGGGTATGTTCTTAGGTGACATTGGAACTAAAATTCCAATATTAAAAACTATCGGTGGCCCTGCAATACTAGCTATATTTGTTCCATCTTATCTATTGTATGCTAATTTATTAAATCCAAGCATAGTAAAATCTATTACAGGATTAATGAAAACCTCTAATTTCTTATATCTGTATATTTCTGTTTTGGTAGCAGGTAGTATACTTGGAATGAATAGAAAAGTTTTGATTCAAGGATTTATACGTATGTTTATTCCACTTATTGTTGGAACACTTGCAGCTATAGCAGCTGGAGTACTTGTAGGTCTTTTATTCGGGTATAGTCCATATAGAACATTCTTCTTTATAGTAATTCCAATTGTTGGAGGAGGTATAGGAGAAGGAATATTACCACTTTCTTTATCTTATGCAGAGATTTTAAAACAACCTCAATCAGAGTTTATTGCTCAAATGATTCCAGCTGCACTGCTTGGAAACGTAGTCGCTATTATATCATCAGGATTATTAAAACGTTTAGGTGAGCAAAAAACTGAGCTTAGTGGAAATGGTACGTTAGTTAAATCTGGTGATGTTTCAGACATAACTGGTGAACAAAATATTAATAAACCAGTAGAATTTCCATTAATGGGAGCAGGACTACTTATAGCATGTTCGCTTTTCATATTTGGAGGTTTTGCAAGCAAGTTCATAGGAATCCCAGGACCAATCATAATGATTTTCACAGCAGCACTTTTAAAAGTTTCAAAACTTATGCCAGCAAAAATGGAACAAGGAGCATTCCATCTTTACAAATTTGTATCATCTAGCTTAACATTCCCTCTAATGGTAGGGCTTGGAGTACTATTTGTTCCATGGAAAGATCTTGTAGCGGCAATTACACCAGCATATATTGTTATATGTATGTCAACAGTTTTAGCTATGATAGCGTCAGGCTTCTTCATAGGAAAATATGTTAATATGTATCCAGTAGAATCTGCTATAGTAACAGCATGTCATAGTGGATTAGGAGGAACAGGGGACGTTGCAATACTTTCAGCTTCAAACCGTATGGAGTTAATGCCTTTCGCACAGATTTCAACAAGAATAGGTGGAGCTTCAATGATAGTGGTAGCAACAATATTGATGAAAATGTTTAGTTAGTGAACTTTAAAGGTGCTAAAATTTTTAGCACCTTTTCACAATAACTATGGTGTATATATAAGATAATGAAAAATGAAGAAAAAAATAGAAAACAGTATATATCACAAGCTTATAGTTGGAATATAGCTTAATATGATTAAAAATAATTATGAAAGTGGTTGACAAGCATTCTAAAATAGTATAAAATCTATAAATGTGCTCAGGAGATAAATCAATGTGAGCACAACAGTTGCGGGAGTGGCTCAGTGGTAGAGCGTCACCTTGCCAAGGTGAACGTCGTGGGTTCGAATCCCATCTTCCGCTCCAAATATGCGGGTGTAACTCAATGGTAGAGTGCTAGCCTTCCAAGCTAGTTACGAGGGTTCGATTCCCTTCACCCGCTCCAAAATATGCGTCTTTAGCTCAGCTGGATAGAGCAACGCCCTTCTAAGGCGTGGGCCAGGGGTTCGAATCCCTTAAGACGCACCAAATGTGTGGGTTATTAGCTCAGTTGGTAGAGCACCTGACTCTTAATCAGGGTGTCCGGGGTTCGAACCCCCGATGACCCACCAAATATCGGGGTGTGGCGCAGATGGGAGCGCGCGTGGTTTGGGACCATGAGGTCGCAGGTTCAATCCCTGTCACCCCGACCAGTATAATGGGATATCGCCAAGCGGTAAGGCACTAGACTTTGACTCTAGTATTCGTAGGTTCAAATCCTGCTATCCCAGCCATTTTGGTTTACTAGCTCAGTCGGTAGAGCACATGACTTTTAATCATGTTGTCCGGGGTTCGATTCCCCGGTAAGCCACCAAAAATTAAAATCCTCAACTTATGTAGAGGAGAATTAAAAAATAACAAAATCTTTGACTTTGATATCTATATTTGCAGGTGTGGCGGAATTGGCAGACGCACTAGACTTAGGATCTAGCGCCTTAGGCATGGGGGTTCGACTCCCTTCACCTGCACCATTTATGTTTACATTGATTAATAGAGTTAATATAATTAAAACATAACAAAATCAAAGATTTTGATATTTCATATAATGAGCTTCTCAGTAGAACTGAGAAGGACTAAAACATAATAAAATCAAAGATTTTGATGTTTTATGTCTATGCGGGTGTAACTCAATGGTAGAGTGCTAGCCTTCCAAGCTAGTTACGAGGGTTCGATTCCCTTCACCCGCTCCAAATTGAAACGTAACTTATGACAAGTAGTATGTCATAAGTTTTTTGTATTTTTATTGAATTTATAGATAACTGCAATAGAAAGTTGACTTATTCGGAGGTATATGTTACCAAAGCTGAAAGCACATTTAAAAACTTTTTTATCAGTCTTAGAGAAGTATTTTAGAAAATCTTAGAGCCTTTGATGTGTTTGAGGTACGAGTTTATGCAGAATTGCTAAGCAATTCAAATGTAGTGCTTAGCAGCCCACAAGATTATTTGTTTAAAATTAGTAGTCCTATAGGCTGCTAGCTACTGCGCAAAGGTTCTTAGATTTTCAAAATACTGAGATTTAGACTGATTAAAAGTTTTTATAGTGTCGAAGCTTGGTAACATATACCGGAAAAATAAGTCAACTTTCGGTCGTGTTTATCTATAAATTTAATAAAAATCTTACTCTTCTAAGCCTTGGTAAGTGGATACTATAAAATCAAATTCCTCAGGATCAGTAATTTCACCATAGCTATCTTCACTGATACCAGGATAATAATGTAGAATAAACTTTTCTTTTGTTATTAAATTTTCAATTATAATATATTTTCTATCGAGCTCTATGTCCTGCAGTGTTGCTAGAACATTATACTTATCAGGTGCTCCAGTTCTATCATTTGTTAAATCTAGAAGCCAATTATCATGGAGCCTAACACTTATTTTCTTATTATCACAGAATACTATTCTGGAACCAGATTTACATCCTAGACATCCATCAAACCTATCTTCCATACAATTACGATATACACAGCGGCCGCAGTTTTCAAGCTGGGCTAATGTCTCCATATTATCTCTTTTGTAAGTGTCTAATAGATCAATATATTTATTATCACTAAATAATCTGAAGAATCCACTCTTTTTACTAAGCTCTCCATGAGCTGCTTCTATAAGCTCTATATACTTTTTAAGTATGGGAAGCTTAGCTACATATTTTCTATTATTTAGCTCTTTACTATCTATAAAAGGAGATATATTATCTATTGCATAGGTTAAGTCTATATATATTTTTCCATAACGATCTTTTTCATTTTTTAAAAATTCTATATCCTTACTCATAAAACCCCACCTTAACTTAGTTTGTATTTCTTTAACTCTTCATCTAGATTTACTTCTTCCAGCTTTTCAAATTCTTTGTTTAATGAGTTATCAACTTTTAGTTCTTCTAAGCCTTGTGAAAAAGCCTCTTTCTTTTGAATTTTTCTCTCTATATCATCTAAACTTATTTTATTACTTTTAGTTTCTACACTAGCTAGTATTTCATTTACTTTACCACTTGCTTCTGCATTATTATATCTAGCTGCAGCTTCGTCACGATAATTTCTAGTTTTCTGTACCTCTTCTTCAAGGTCTTTTAATTTTTTCTTTATAGCTTCAGCTTTAGTACGAGCATCATCATAGGATCCTTTAAGACTTGTATACATTTTGTCTGCTTCAAGCTTCTTTTCAAGAGCCTTCTTAGCTAGTTCCTCATTGCCTTTATTCATTGCTAATCTAACTTTTTCATCGTAATCTTTTGATTCTGCCTCAGCTTTTTCTATTTTCTTTTCAATTTCATGAACATTTCCTAATATTTTTGCTGAGGAAAGCTTTGCCTTGTTTAAGCTCTCTTCCATATCTCTTACCTTTTGATCTAGCAATTCAATAGGATTTTCAATTTCATCTAATGAATTGTTAGCCTTTGCTCTAATAATATTTGACATTCTTTTAAATATACCCATTTAAAATCCTCCTCAGGTTAAAAACCTTATTAATTATATTATAAATATTGGAATAATAGTTATCAATACTCTTAGTATCTTTTGTTTATGAGATTATTATATAGTATAAAATAACTTATTACAAGTTAGGATTAAACTTGTATAATAGGCGATTTAACCATTATTTATATTCTAGCATAGATTATCTTAGTTTATCAGAAATTTTCTCTACTTTTCTTATATTTATGGAGTTAAAATGAAGTGAAACTTGAATAAGATGGAGTTTCATATAAAGCATGGGAGTATTAGAGCGGGTAGTCATCGGATAAATGAGAAAAGCGTTTAGTTTAGTGCTTAAAAGCTTTTTTTAGATAAAATATGATATAATTATATAAAGGTTATTAAATTAAAAGACAAATAAAACTAATACATATACTTAAATGAATTTATCGAGATATACTAATATTATGAGATTTAATATTTTTAAGAACTAATATCATAAATATAAGAATTCTGTAGTAAGGTCTTGGAGGTAATAGAATGAGGATAAAAAAACCAAATCTAAAATTACAGACTACTATTACACTACTAGTTTGTTGTGTTATTGCTATATCATTATTAGTAACAAACTTACTTATTAGTGCAAAAGTGGCCTATAATACTGAAAAGAATTTGGAGGATAAAGCAACATATATTGCACGTATAGTGGCAAATTCACCGTCAATAATTGAAGCTCTAAATGGAAAAAAAGATGAAAAAGTAATTCAAGAGATGGCTAACAATATGAAAAACATGACTAATGTTGAATATATAGTTGTAATGGATATGAATCAGACAAGAAAATCTCATCCAGATATAGCTAAGCTAGGGAAACACTTTGTTGGTGATGATGTTGAAGAGGCTTTAAAAGGACATGAATATGTTTCAACGGCTGAAGGAACGCTGGGGATGGCACTTAGAGCTTTTACACCAATATTTACATCAGATGGCAGACAAATTGGAGTCGTTGCTGTGGGAATTTTATTAAATAATGTGCATCAAGCTGTAGCTCAGAGTAGGATAATAATATATATTGGAGTTGGATTTGGATTTCTAGTTGGTTTAATTGGGGCAATGTTACTGGCTAAAAGTATTAAGAAAACTATGTTTGGATTAGAACCATCAGAGATTTCTAAGCTTCTAGAGGAACGTAGCGCTATGCTTCACTCAGTAAGGGAAGGGATTTTGGCTGTAGACAAGGATTCTCGTATTACGTTAATTAATGAAGAAGCTATGTCTATATTTAGTAGAGCTGGAATTACTGATCCTATGGGAAAGAAGGTAGAAGAATGTATCCAAAACACTAGATTAAATCACATTTTACAAACAGGACAAGCTGAACTAGATCAAGAACAAGAACTTAAAGGTATAACCCTATTAACTAATAGAATACCTATATTTGTAAAAGGAGAGACTGTTGGCGCAATAGCTACATTTCGCGACAAAACTGAGATTAGAATATTAGCAGAGCAACTTACTGGAGTAAGGCTATATGCAGATGCACTTAGGGCACAAACCCATGAGTTTATGAATAAATTGCATATTATTTTAGGTATGGTTCATATGAAATATTATGACGAACTGGCAGAATACATAAATAGTATTGCTGATAAATATCAGGAACAAGTTGGCTTCGTTATAAGACATATAAAAGATCCTGTGCTTGCTGGATTTATTTTGGGAAAAATCAGTTATTCTAGGGAAATTGGAGTTCAATTTGTTTTATCAGAAGAATGTTTTGTTCCTGAGCCAGAAGAAAATGAAATAACTCATGAAATAGCCACAATACTGGGTAATTTAGTGGATAATGCTATGGACGCGGTAAAGGATTACAAAGATAAAATTGTAAATTTAACCTTAGTCTATGAAGATGACATTCTAACTATTGAAGTAAGTGATAGTGGTCCAGGTATTAGTGGTGAACTAAAAAATGAGATTTTTGCAAAAGGATATTCTACAAAAGGAGACAATCGTGGACTGGGGCTTTATTTAGTACAAAAAAGTGTAGAGAGATTAGGTGGAAACATGCAGTTGTTTTCAGAGGTAGGTGATGGAACAACCTTTATAATTTATTTACCTTATAAGAGTAAGGATGGTGTTGAATGATTAAGGTTTTAATTGTAGAAGATGATCCAATGGTGGCAGAATTCAATAAGAGATATCTTAAACAGGTAGGTGGCTTTGAACTAATAGCTATAACTCGTTCCTTTGACGAAGCATTAGCAGTATTGCAGGATGAAAAAATTGACCTAGTTTTACTGGATATATTTATGCCTGGTATGAGTGGACTAGACTTGTTAGCACAAATAAGAAAAGCTGGAAAAGAGATAGATGTTATTATAGTATCAGCTGCTTGTGATATTCAAACAATAAAAAAGACTTTACAATATGGCGCAGTAGACTATTTAATAAAACCCTTTGAATTTGAACGCTTTAATACAGCACTTACTGCTTATAAGGAAACTCATACTTTTATGAGAGATAAGGATGCACTTAATCAAGAGGAGCTTGATAAACTTATTTTAGTTAACAAAGATCAAACTCAGGCCTTAACTCAAATACCTAAAGGACTTGATAAAAATACTTTGAGAAAAGTATGGACAAATATCAAAGAAATGAAAGAAAACATTTTTTCTACTGGCGAAATGGCTAGAAATGTGGGGATTTCACGGGTTTCAATGAAAAAATATTTAGATTTTTTAAGTGAAATTGGAATATTGAAAAGGGAAGCAGTCTATGGCTCTGTTGGAAGACCTATATATAAATATATGTGTATAAATTCAGAAACTGATACTATAAATCGTTATCTATAGCAACTATAAATATATGAATTTTTAATGAATACTTGTTAAATCTCCAATTATCGTATTAAATTGCTACTATTTTCATCGCAATTTATGTTAAAATAGATGAGGTGAAATTAATAACTATAATACAAGGAGATGAAATAATGTTTAGCAGAAAGAATGTTTTACTAATTATTTGTGCTTTTTTCGTTGCAATGTTTGCTACAACTTTAAAAGTATCTGCAGCTCCAGCAGTTGAAAGAATTGGTGGGAGTGACAGATATGAAACTGCTATAAAAATCTCTCAGAGCTATTGGACTGAATCAGATTATGTGGTAATAGTTTCAGGAGAAAACTTTCCGGATGCTCTATGTGCGGCTCCGCTTGCACAAAAATATAGAGCGCCTATTCTTTTGACTGAAAGCAGCAATATGAGAAGTAATGTACTAAGTGAAGTTGTAAGATTAAATGCTAAAAATGCATTTATAGTAGGGGGAACTGCTGTAATATCTGAACAAATTGAGAATGAATTAAAAAATAAGGGGTTAAAGGTCATTCGTAAACAGGGAAAAAATAGATATGAAACTAGTATTGAAGTAGCTAAGGAAATAGGGACAAGTAATGGTGCTGTTATTGCATCAGGTGAAAATTTCCCGGACGCTTTATCTATAGCTTCAATTGCAGCTTCAAAACAAATGCCTATAATCCTTACAGTGCCTAATAAATTACTGGATGTTACAAAGCAATTTATTGATGATAATAATAGTAGTAAATATTATGTTATAGGTGGGAATGGAGCAGTAGAGGATTCTGTAGTAAGTGTTCTTAATGATTATAAAAGACTAAGTGGAAGAGATAGATACGAGACTAATACTGCCATTATAAATGAATTTCTTGATACTATAAATATTGGTACAGTTTTTGTAGCGGATGGAAATGGGTTTGCAGATGCGTTATCAGGTTCGGCAGCAGCATCTAAATGTAATTCTCCAATAGTGCTAGTGCATAATGATAATGGAAGTCAACAACGTATAATTAAAGATCATATAGTCTCGGTATCTGTAGTTAAGGTTCTTGGAGGAACTGGAGTAGTTCCAGATTATGTAGTACAAAGAGTTATATATGGTGGGACAGTAATAACTTTAGATGCAGGGCATGGTGGATATGACTCAGGGGCAGTAGGGCCTAGTGGATTATATGAAAAGAATGTAAATTTAGACGTAACTTTAAAGCTGGGAAAGATACTTGAGCAAAAGGGTATAGATGTAGTATACACTAGAACTAGCGATGAGGTGTCTTGGCCAGCAAATGTTGGTGAAGATCTTCAGGCAAGATGTGATATATCTGATGCAGCAGGTTCTAATTATTTTGTATCTATACATGCTAATAGCTCAGTGTCATCAGGAGCTCGTGGAATAGAAACATATTATTATTCTGCAAATTCAGAAGGGAAGCAGTTAGCACAATCAATACAAACGGAGTTAATCAATGAAACAGGCCTTATTGATAGAGGAGTACTGACAGCTAATTTCTATGTTATAAAAAATACTGCAGCACCATCGGTGCTTGTGGAAGTTGGATTTATAAGTAACCCAACAGAAGAAGCTTTATTAGGAAATGGAGAATTTCAGGACAAGCTTGCAGAAGCTATAGCACAAGGAATAATGAATACAGTTAATAAGTAACTAGGAATCTTTTGAAGATGCCTTAACAGCCTATAAACTAATTAGTGGTTTATAGGCTGTTTTTTTAAATATGTGTACTTAGCTCAGAAACATTGGTTTTATATAACCAGTGAAGGATTTAAATGGCAATTTAATAACAGGTATTTCGGAGATGGTAGGAGCTATTTCGTTGAAGCCAAAAAATAACACAATATTTGTACCTTCTAAGTAAAAGGGGTGATCCTCTGCAATGCCCTTAAAATTTTGTGCAGCTTCAGGAGGATATATATCTTTATTTGCTATAAGTTGTTTTCTTATTTCGCTATTGATAAGTTCTCTATAAGGAGCTCCAGGCTTGAACAGGTCTTTTAATCCTAGAGATATTCCTGTATCTATATTGAAATTATAAGTTGCTCTGATATAGGAAGTTCTACCGTTAATAAATTGATGATATAGATTTGAGAGACTAATAATGTTGTTTTTATTATAAGTAATAGTGGTGTTATTAGATATAGCATAATTCATGAATTTCTTTTCTTCTTTTTTAGCCTTTAAACCATCTTCATCTGCAGCATCTTCCATTTGGCGTTTAAACTCCAGTATGTCATCTTTTAAAGAATCATTAATTTTATTCTGTACTCTTGTATTTTTAATACCGCTTAAAACAGGAATTCTTAAATCTTCATTAATATATTTTTTAGAAGCTTTCATTGGTATAAATGTAATACTTACATTGTTATCTGTTGATGAAATAGGATTACGGTTGAAAGACCCTCTAGCATAAAGGAAATTGAGTGATGCTGCAGTTCTTTGTTTATCAGTAATCATATTTTTTATAGAAGTTTTAATTTGGTCTGATGAAATTAGAACTACGATTTTTTGATATAATTTTATCTCCTCCAGTTCTTTATCTATACAGTCCTCTATAGCTTCTGTAATAGAGGTGTTAATCTTTATATTAGGTGAAGGTATCTCTACAGACTGGCCAGTAAGTTTTCCTAAAATTTGCTTGAAAGAGTTATAATGTTTTAGCTCATTTTCGTAGGCATGTTGAACTGAATTTAAAATATTTGTATCCTTTGTCATATTCATCATTAGTTTATATTTTTTTGAAGTAAATCTATTGTTGTTCATTGCTATTAGAATAAGATTAAATAAAGGATTATCCTTTAAAGTTGATGATTTAAACTTATATTGTTCTGAGTAGTACAATGTAAAGTTCCCTCCTAAATAATTAATAGTCAATATGGCTGTTCACTATAGATGAAGTTTCAACTGATTTCAATGAAAAAAGTTTATCCGATGACTACCCGCTCTAATACTCCCATGTTCTCCAAAGTGTACTTTGCGAGCGGCTACGCCCCTCCGATTCGTTCAACTAAGAATCAGGTGGGGGTTAAATGCCTAAATGGCATTTAACGGGCAAAGCCCCGGGTCGTAGACGAAACCCCATCTGATTCAAGTTTATACTTCATTAATTAAACTAATGACAGCCTAATCTATTGTATGTAAGCATACTAAAAAGTGTTATTAAAGGATTCAAATTACAAAAAAATAATAAGGGACTACCTAAATAGCATGTCCCTTACTGTTCTTTATATGCCTCCTGAAAATGTTAAGTATAATAATATAGTATTTAATCCAATAATCACTGTAGTAATTATCCAACCAATTATTTTGGTAATAGGTTTATTGACGAATGCACCCATTAGGTTTTTTCGGCTTGTAATTATCATCATAGGTATGATAGCTACTGGTAGAGCAAAACTTAAGCAAACTTGGCTTATAATTAATGCTTTCATAGGATTCACGCCTATTCCTATAATTATCATAGCCGGTAACATAGTTATTAATTTTTTAATGTTACTAGGTATTTTAAGATCTACAAATCCGTCTAGAACAGTTTCACCAGCCATGGTTCCTACAGCAGAAGAGGAGAAGCCCGATGCAAGTAAGGCTATGGCAAAAGCGCCGCTAGACATGGCACCAAGGAGCGGGGACAATGATTTGTGAGCTTGTTCAATAGAATCTACGGATATTCCTTGATTGAAGAAGACTGCTGCAGATACTATAACCATTGCAGCATTTACAATAAAGGCAATATTCATTGCAATGACAATATCTATTTTTTCCATTCTAAAGTGTCTTTCCTTTTCTTTTACAGACATATCAATATTGCGACACTGAACTAATTGAGAGTGCAAATATATTACATGAGGCATTACCGTTGCGCCAAGCATACCAACTGCTATAAGAACAGCTTGACCGTTTGGGAGGGAAGGAACCAGTGTATGAATACCAATTGCAACCCAATCTGGCTTCGCAAGAAACACTTCAACACCATATGCTACACATATAACTGCTACAAGTATTGTTATTATAATTTCTACAATTCGTTGACCATATTTTTGCATATATGTTATAAAAAATGTTACTAAGCCAGTGATGAGACCTGCTATTGGTAAGGGGATGCCAAATAATAAGTAGATACCTAGGGCACCACCTAAAAATTCAGCCATTGTTGTAGCTATTGCAGACAGTTCAGCAACAAACCAAAAGAACCAGTTGGTTTTTCGTGAAAAGACTTTACTGCACATCTGAGATAAATTAGCACCAGTGGCAATACCTAGTTTGGCAGAGGTGGTTTGGAGAAAAATAGCCATTAGATTACTCCATAATATAACCCAGAGTAGATTGTAATTGAAAACTGAACCACCACTAATATTTGTTGCAAAGTTTCCAGGATCAATATAGGCAACACTTACAATAAATGCAGGACCTAAATATTTTGATAGCTGCTTAGCTCTATTCAACATACTATTATTTACTACATGTATGGTATATTCTTTAGGATCAATATTAAGTTCCTTTAGTTCTGTTTCGTTATTCAAGTGAATGCACCGTCCTTATATGAATTTTATTAACTCTAAATTATTACTCTAGATTAATAATCTTAGCCTAGGCTAAGATTATTTCTCTAATATAAGATATGTATTAAGCAAAAAAAAGTTACAGGATAGGTAATAATTTATTAAGTATATGCATATAATTTGACGTAAAAAACTGCACCTTAAAATATATAAGGTGCAGCCATATAGATATCCATAGAAATATCGGTGCCAATTTAAGTTTTATTCCCAATATATAACTAATTGTTATCGCTAGTCATTAAAGCATTTAAATCTTCAATCTTATCTGCAGGTATAGGTTTGCTGAAGAGGTATCCTTGAACTCTTTCACAGTTCATAGAGCGAAGTATATCAAATTGCTCTTGCCATTCAACTCCCTCTGCAACTACATTTAAATTCATTTTGTGAGCTAGTTCAATAATGCCGTATACCACTGACTCATTTTTACAATTTGAATGGATAGAGTCAATAAAGGATTTATCAATCTTAAGATTATTTATTGGTAGTACTCTTAAATAACTTAGAGAGGAATAACCTGTTCCAAAATCATCTAATGCCACATTAATACCTAGTTGCCGTAACTTATTTAATATGTCTATATTATAGTCCAGGTATTGCATGAGAACACTTTCTGTGATTTCAATTTCTAAAAGCTCCGGTGGAAGTTTACTTTCTTCTAGAGCATTTTTTACTGTATTTAAGAAGTCTATGTGCTGAAGTTGTACTGTAGAAACATTCACTGCTATAACTCCTAAGTTGTATCCCTTGTCAAGCCACTCTTTGCCTTGAGTGCAGGCAGTTTTAAATATCCATTCTCCAATTGGTATTATTAAAGAAGTTTCTTCGGCTATAGGAATAAAATCTGCAGGTGAAACAAATCCAAAATCATTGCTTTTCCATCTAAGTAAGGCTTCTATACCCTGAATTTTTGTGGTTTTACAATCTATCTGAGGCTGATAATATAACTCAAGTTCATTGTTTTCTAGGGCATCTCTGAGGCCTTTTTCAATTTTAGTTTTCTTTAGAACTTCATCAAACATATTTTTATCAAAAAATTCATATCTGTTCTTACCTAAATCTTTTGCCTTGTACATAGCTGTATCTGCGTTTTTTAATAATAAGCTAGAATCTATTCCATCATCAGGATATAGAGATACTCCAATACTAACACTACTGAAAATTTGCTTTCCATCTATTTTAAAAGGTTTTTTACAAATATCTATTATATTGTTACAGGTTTTTATAATATCTTCTCTGTAATCTGCATCACGCATTAATATTGAAAACTCATCTCCACCCATTCTATATACAGTGGTGTTAGTTTCAACAATATTATTTATTGCAATAGCTAATGCTTGAAGAAGCTTATCGCCGTAATCATGACCTAAGGTGTCGTTAACTCTCTTAAAGTTGTCTAAATCTATAAAAAAAACAGCACCTTTTTCACTATTTTTACTGGCAGCCTTAAGAGCTTCATTAAGCTTATCCATAAGCAGAGTTCTGTTAGGAAGGGAAGTTAGGCTATCATAATAAGCTAAGTATTTGTTTTTTTCTTCAACAATCTTTCGTAAGGTGATATTACTGATAGATCCAGCCATTTTGAAAGCTCGTCCATCCTTATTTCTTAAAGCCTTTCCTCTAATATAAAGCCATCTTTCATTTCCATGTTTATCACGTGTTTTGAATTCACATTTATAAAAAGGAGTAGTTCCATCTAAATGGGAAAGCAAACTATTTACAAAAGGTTCCTTATCCTCATGGGATAATAAATTTTCTAATATATCTTTTAAACTGCCATCTTCATTAAAACCATATCCAGCAATATTTTTCCACTTATCTGAAGCAAAAAATTTATTTTTTTCTATATCCCATTCCCAGATTGCATCATTAGAACCTTCCAGTGCTAACTTATATCTTTCCTCAATTATTCTTAAAAATTCCCCACCTTGTTGAAGTTCATCATATTGTGCCCTAAGTTCTTCTTCCGTAGCTGTAAGTTCTTCGTAGACTGCACTTAACTCAGAATAGTTTTCTATAAGTTTCTTTTCGCTTAATCTTCTCCTGTTAATGTTTACAGCTAGTATAATTATAAATATTAGCAATACAGATATAATACTAATCATAGTTAAAACGAAATCCTTATATTTTTCATAGAAGGAGAAGGGTTTATTTATTATTATGCTGTCAGCAGGTATATTTTTTTTATTTATTTTAAATTTAGCTAATTCGTTAAAATCAAAGGTGTAGGTACTAGGGATCTCTTTAACTATAGGTATAGTATCAATTTTTTCGCCATTTAATACTCTAAGGGTTATCTCAGCTGCAATCTTTCCCTGTTCAAATGAGTTTATTACCTTTCCACCTAGAAGACCTTGTCCTAAAGGAAAATCCCAGCATATATAATTAGTTGCATTTATATTTTTCCATAATAAACTGCCGACTTTTTCATAATTTATAAAAGTTCCATCACTATTTTTTAGTTGGCCTATATGTAAGATAGCAGTATTATTGCCTAAATTAGAAAGGATATTTTGCAAATTCTTAATATTGGTGTCTGTGCAAAAATAGAAATTAGCAGATGATTTTAAAATTTTAGTTATCGTTTTAGCACGTTCTTCATTCAATTTACCAGTAGCAGTACTATCGCAGACTAAAATTATATTTTTAACATTAGGTTGAAGTTTGAATATACCTTTAATAGTAGATTCTATATCAATTGTTTCAACTATTCCAGTATAGTTCTTGTGCCCATTTAAAAGAGATTTATCAAAGTTGTTCACACCACAAAATACTATGGGGGTATTTGGAAAGAGGTCGTCTCCATATTTGATTATATAATTAAGAGCATCATTATCAGAACAAATTATAGCATCAAATTTTATATCATTATATTTTATTTTATGTAAATTATATAAGGCATCTATATAGGATTTATCTTTCACTTTTTTCATATCCATATAGACATAGCTTAGATCGATTTTTTCTGAGTCATTATCTAATACAGAATTTATTCCTTTAGAAATATTATTTATCCATTTAAAGTTCTCTGAATAGGAATGTAAAACCAATACCTTCTTAGATGAATTCATACTTATATCAGTATTTACAACATCCGCATTTACATAAATTCTTATATTTAATATAAAACATAATGCAAAAATAATTATTAAAAAGAACCTTTTTAATAAAAGTTTATTCATGGAGTATCAACCTCCCTTTCTGTTTAAATAAAATGCTTAAGTATCAAGTCATCGGATAAGTTATCTTCAGTAGATTACAAATAACTACTTAATCACATTTTTTACAACATATTTCATAAAATATTTATACTTATATACTACCACTTATATCAAAATTTAGAAATATGATTTTTTATTCATTTATTCGCCAATTTATGCGGCTTGATATTTCTATCTGATTCAACTCTCTATATCATCATATAATTAAAAGATTAGAGATAAAAGGCGGTATAATATGTAGTAATATTGCTTTATAATAAATAATAGAAATCTATCTTATTTGGAAAGGAGAGATTAATAATATGGAATTTAGTATTTTCAAGGTGGAAACCTTTATACCTGAAGAATATGTAAAAGAACTTAGAAAAAGTCTTAATGATATAGGCGCACTAACCATAGGCGGTAATTATGATAACTGTATGTCTATATATAAAGTTATAGGTTCTTGGAGACCCTTAAAGGGAGCAGATCCTTTTGAGGGGGAAATTGGAAAACTATGTGAGGCAGAAGAGTATAAGGTAGAATTTTGTTGCAGAAGGGAAATTATTAAAGAGGCGGTAGATGTGATAAAAAAGGTTCATCCTTATGAGATACCGGTTATAAATGTAATGCCTGTATTAAGTGCTGAAACTATAACGAAGTTTGTGTAAATTTACGCAAACTTCATTATACTATTATATATGAATTTTTTTATATACCATATGTATAATTAAATAAAACTAATGTCTAACAATGTAGCCTTTTACCTTTACTCTTCCCATGTTATTAACCCTTCTAAAGTAATTCTGATCGCTTTCGCCATCTTCTCTGGGTATATACACGTCTAATCTATTTATAGTGTTAAAGTTATCTCCTCCTCTATCTGAAACAGTTAAGGTTCCAAATTCTTTAGTATAAATCTCTGTTCCAAGAGGTAATACATTATTTGCAACAGTGCCAGCAGTAAGTTTTTCACCACTGCAGTTTATACCATTAAAACCTCCATTCTCTTCAGGTAAGCTAGTGTAGAAGGTTAAGGTAATATCAAGTTCATTACTTATACTACCTCCACGGGATAGATGATTTGAGCCTGGTTCTTCTTTTGATGCTACTTGCTTTGTATCCTTTTGAGAATTTACTTGTTGTTCATTTGACCGGGGGTTTGTTACCTTATTTTCATTAATTTCATTGTCATCTTTTGAGTCGTTTGACTGAGCGACATACTGAATTTCATTCTTTTCACTGTTAAAAATATTTTTATTTATACTGTTATAAATATATGAATTCCTTATATTTAGGATTCCAACGGCCAGAATTATAGTTGTTATTAATCCTTTCACATTTGTATTCATACCAACATCCTTTCTGTATACGGTCTCCTTAAATTAGTATGAACAGATTTTGGGAAATATAACCAAAGAATTTAAAGTGAAATAAAATACCCCCTCTATTTTTCGTATAGAGGGGGGGGATTTTATTCTACTTTAAACTTATCTAGTTCATTATTTAGATCAAGGGCATTTTGACTAAGTTTCTCCGCTGATGCTGATACCTGTTGTATAGCTGCTAGCTGTTGCTGCATTGATGCAGTTACTTCCTCAGAAGCAGCAGCAGTTTCCTCTGATACAGAAGATATACTGTGCACCGCTTGAATAATAGATTCTTTATCTCTGTTTATTTGATTTACAAAATTACCGACAGATTTAATATTTTCCGTGATAGAATTTATTGAATCAAGTATATGTTCAAAGGAATCATTGACTTCTCTAACAGAATGAGTTTGTTCCTCAGAAATCTGCTTTACTTCATTCATTATTTGCACTGTATTGCTGCTTTGATTTTGAATGGATACAACTATTCCATTTATTTCCTTAACTGCATCATTAGATCCTTCTGCAAGGTTTCTTATTTCATCTGCCACTACTGCAAAGCCTTTACCTGCTTCGCCTGCTCTTGCCGCCTCTATAGATGCATTAAGAGCTAGTAAATTAGTTTGTTCTGATATTGAAGATATAGTTTCTAAAATATTAGTTATATTTTTAGCTTTATTATCTAAATCAATTATTGCTGTCTCAATTTTTTCAATAGAAGATTGATTTTGTCTATTCTTATTTTGAAGTCCTTCTACAACTTCTACGCCTTTTTTATTTATTTCAGCTACATCTTCTGTAAATTTTAAAACTTTATTTGTGTTATCATCAAGTACATTAAGCTTGTTTGAAAGTTCTAAAGTAAGAGAGGCACTTTTCTCTGCATCACTAGCTTGCTCTGATGCACCTTTTGCTATTTCTTCAACAGCATTTGTTACACTTTCTGCTGAACTAGTTGTCTCCTCAGAAGTAGCTGCAAGAGTTTCGGAAGACATGTTTACGTCATTTGATACAACTTGAATGTTTTTAATAAGTCCTGCTATTGTTTCAACCATAGCATTTATTCCTTGTGAAAGTTCGCCAAGTTCATCTTCGGATTTATTTGTTAAACGAATGGTCAAATCTCCTTCCTTAATCTTATTAATATTACTTAAAAGTGTCCTGATGTTTTTAGTTAAGGAATTTGAGAAGGATAATGCTATTAAGATTGCTATAACTAATAATGCTATTCCAATGAAGAAAGTATTGGAAAGCATGCTTCGGGTTTTACTGGAGATTTCGTCTTCATAGGTTGAAGTTAGTATCGTCCAATTAAGGTTGTCTACTTTAGAAAATGCAGCTAATTTTTTTTGATTGATTCCACCTTCATTTTGAGAATACTCTATGTATCCTTCTTTATTTCCACTGATAGCTTTTGTAATTTCAGGTATTGTTAATGGTTTACCGATTAGTGATTTATCCTTTTCAGTTATTATATTATTTGCTGAATCTAATATTATCGCATAACCTTTCTGTCCAACTTTAATAGAGTTTATTTTATTGCTTAAGGCATCTAGGCTTAAGTCTATAGATACTACTCCTATAAGTTCATTTTTATTGAAAGAATTATATACTGGAGTTGCAACAGATATTGTTAACTTTTGGGTAGCTGCATCAACATAAGGTGCAGTCCATATAGTGGAATTCTTTGCTAAAGCTTCTTTATACCAAACTCTTGATGTAGGATCATAATTTTCAGACATTTTTTGAGCTGGATATATGGTGAATTTTTTGTCCGTAGTACCTATATAAATGGATTGAACTCCCTTATGAGATTCTGCAAATGCTTTAAAAGTATTCAGCATGGATGACTCAAGTTCAGGATGGGCAGATATTTGCTGTATAGTAGAGTCTTTAGCCATATGAAGAATACTTTCTTCATAAGCAGAAGTGTAATATTGTATAGATGAATTTATCTGCTTAGTAAGTTCAAAAGAAGATTCCCTAAGGGACTGCTTTTGAAGGTTAGTGGATTTATAATAGGATGATGCGCCTAAAACAAATAATGGAATAAGAATTAGTAAAGTAAACATTGCTATTAACTTAAATTTAATTGTCATTTTAATTTTACTGTTTTTTTTCATATTTGAAGCCTCCTGATAAAAATGTTGAAAAATATTCTATGATGCAGATTATAGTATATATTAATTATCGACTAATTTTAATTTTTATTAATGGCTTATTATGGATTAAATTGTAATATTAATACTGTTTTTATCTAATTTTAGCATAAAATTGAATTGTAGACAAATAGATGAGGATAGTAGTTTATCCGATGACTACCCGCTCTAATACTTCCATCTTCTCCAAAGTGTACGTCACGAGCGGCTACGCCCCTGGATTCGTTCAACTAAGAATCAGGTGGAGTTTGAAACCCCATCTGATTCAAGTTTACACTTCATAATAAATAATAGGAATAGAATATTCTAACGGTAAAATGCACTAAAAAAACATGTTATAAAAAATAACAGACTTCTATATAGAAACTTTAATGGTCTCTATATAGAAGTCTGTTATTTTTAAGATTTTAGACTATGTAATTTAATTATTCACATATAGTTACAAATCTTTTAAACTTGCCTTTTGAAACATCGCATCTGTCAACAATATTAAAACCTGATGCAAGAAGATATCTATCCATATTTTCAAAGGTAAGAATCACCAATCTATTTGATATTTTACGAGCACTGTTTATAATATCTACTTGATCTTTAAGAGTAGTTGGAGAAAATAAGCCATAGGGAAGGTCTATGATTGCTACATCAAACTTATCTGTTATTGTATTCATGTCTCCTGTAGTTATGACATTTTCATATCCAAAGTGCTCAAGATTCTTCTTTGCATTTTCGGCTATCAGGGGGTTTAGTTCATATCCTATAATATCAATGCCCTGGGATAATGCTTCTACAAGTACTGTTCCAATGCCACAGCAAGGGTCTATGACTTTTAATTTTAAATTATTTGATACTGCAATATTTACAATAGCTCTTGAAGCCTTTACACCAAGGGCATTGGAATATGAATAAGGTTTTCTATTATGCAAGTGCCATTTAGATTCATTCAGTTCATATTCACCTAGTATCCATTTATCATGAACCTTTGTTATAGCTAGAAGTAATTCTGGATACTGCATTTCTGCTTCTCCATTAATATTCATTCCAATTAGGTATTCAATCTTTCTTCTTTCATCTAAGTGGAGAATTTCATCACCATAATTCACATAGGAAACTTTAAATTTATCAAGAGATAATTTATCAGTGGTAATTTGATGTACTATATCTTCTAGTGTATTTCCAGTATACATTATTGATATACACTCCTTTAGAAAAGGACTTCTAGAGGGACTAACATGATGATAAGAAAAAAAGTGTTTTTTACAGGGAATTTTATTGAAAAGAGTTTTCATTTCCATTTTGCATAGATTTTCTTCATCCAAAGCATATTTAATTGTATAGAAATATGGTTTAATCAAACCTTTTATATTCACTTTTGGTTTTACTGAATATGCTAATTTAGTATTAGTTTTCATTTTAATAGGGGTTAATCGAAACATAAATACACCGCTTTCTTTTAGTTCAAAAAATTGATATTATAAATGTAATATATAATAGTAGTAAAGTCAATGTACATCTTCTTAAGCTCTATCGTGGTCTTCATTTAGTTTAGATATATACTCATTAATTTTCTCATACCACTGATTGTAAAGTTTTGGACGTTCCACTTTAGCTACTGACATAAAATAATCAAGCACACCAAGCTTATACATACCCTTGGACAAGTGTCGAGGAAAATCTCTTTTTTTTGAATAGAATTTTTTGGGATCTATTACCATTAAAGAACCATCTGACTGGATTAAAATATCTTTACATCGTAGATCCTCCTTTAGAAATTGAAGGTTTTTAAACTCTTCTAATAAATCTAAGATCTTTATTGCCAAATCTTTATTCAAACCATGATGTTTTATATAATCTTTAAGTATTACACCGTCTACATAATCTCTTATCATGTAATTTCCCGACATACCATATACTCGAGGAAAATATTTATTATTACCTATTTTATTCAATATAAAATATTCTTTCATGCAACTCTTAATATCAAAACAAACTTTAATTACTTTACCATCAGGTAACAAATAAACAATACCATTATGACCTTTACCAAGCACCTTACAATCTAGAAGATTAACATCAAAATTCTCGATATATCGTTCATATATTTCTCTATGCATTTTAACTCCTTTCAGAAGAATACTATACTATATGATATGTACTATCATGTAACTTAATTCTAGATGAAGTGGAAATTTGAATCAGATGGAGTTTCAAACTCTATCTGATTCTTAGTTGAACGAATCCAGGGACGTACTCGCTCTTTACTTCCTCTTTGAGAAAAGCAGAGAGCCCAAATCTCTGATTTGGTGCGAATCGCTTTCACACCGTGCGTAGGGAGTATTAGAGCGAGTAGTCATCGGATAAAATACGCATTGTTATATAGACATTTACATTAACAATATACTATTCAATATAGATAGGTTTTTAGAACAAAAAAACAATGCCTCATTAGTGTAAAGGCATTGTTAGCTTAGATTTATAAACCTAATAAAGAGGAGACCTTATCCTTGTCAAAGCCAAGAATTTCTTCATTATCAATTACTATAAGAGGAACGGATCTATATCCCTTTTTCATAAGTTCTTTTCTAGCTTCTGGATCAGACGAAATATTATGCTCAGTAAATTGAACGTTATTTTGATTTAGATAGTCTATAGCAGCATGGCAATAACCGCAGGTATCACTTGTGTATATATTAACTTTTTTCATAGTTATCACTCCTATAATTTTAATATTTTGTTAGCAAAGATATTTATCCTTTATGGTATAATTATATGATAAAACTAAATATTTGTAAATAATAATTATTAATTATAAAGAGGTTTTTGGAAATCTATTAAAGGATGCGGATATAACTAATATATATTATTATATTTAAAAAATAAATTATTCAAAGTTTTTATGGAATTTTTAATCAATTGAATTTGAGATTTTATTTTTTAGAATAATAAGCTATAATTTAAAAGAATGATTAATATATTCTAAGGGGATGAAATTATGATTCGTAACTATAAAGATAACATACCTGTGATACATGAAAGTTGTTTTGTAGCAGAGAGTGCAGATATTATAGGAAGAGTGAGTTTAGAAGAGAACTGCAGCATCTGGTTTGGCGCTGTAATTAGGGGAGATTGTAATTTTATTCATATAGGAAAGGGTTCAAATATTCAAGATAACTGTACTGTACATGTGGGGCATAAAGAAGCTGTAAAAATAGGCGAGTACGTAACAGTAGGACATAATGCAATCATACATGGATGTAAAATTGGATCTAATACTTTAATTGGTATGGGGGCTGTAATTCTAAATAATGCAGAAATAGGAGAAGGAACTATAATAGGAGCAGGAAGTCTTGTAACGGAAAATAAAAAAATACCTTCTGGTGTTTTGTGTATGGGTTCGCCTGCTAAAGTTATTCGTGAACTTACAGAAGAGGAGAAAAGGCGTATCAAAGAATCAGCAAAGTTTTATTTAGAGGAAATGAAGGGGTATAAGTAAGCATGTATTGAAGCAAGATCTTAATTCAGATGGGGATTCTTTTACCCCATCTGATTCATTTTATGTATGGTGTTTATGAATATAGGAACTTTGAATCTCCATTACAGATTTATAATACTTTTTAGGAGAAAGGTTAAATTCTTTCTTAAAGGCTCTTACAAAGCTCGAATAATCTCTAAAACCACATTCTAAATAAATTTCCGTTATTTGTTTACCCTTCTTAACAAGGGAGGCTGCAAGTACTAATCGTTTTTGTTGTATATAGCTGTGAAGTGTATAGCCAGTTTGAGCTTTAAATTTATGCATAAGATAAAACTTATTCATGTAAAATTTTAAAGCTATATTTTCTACAGATAAAATTTCACCAAGATTTTTATTAATATAATCAAGTATTTTGACTATCCTCTCGTCATATTCAATGTCCTTTTCTTCTATGTTAATTTCAGTTCCTATATAAAGTCTGTTAAAATAGACCATAAGTTGAAGAAATAGCGAATTTTTTAATACAATGTTTCCAAAGTTTTTGTCTTTAATGGCGTCTTCAAGAAGATATATAGTGTTTTTTATGCTTCTAATTCCTTCAAGATTTGAACGGAGTAGATTTATTTTGTGCTTTGAAGAAAGCTCAAAACAGGTAAGCAAGTTACTGCCATTGTTATGTAATTCTAAAAAGTTCTGGTTTACCCAAATGACTATTCTTTCATATGGTTCATCGGAACTTACTATGGCTCTATGGACATCATTGCTATTTATAAAAAGCAGATCCCAAGGTTTTAGTCTGTAGGATTTCCCCTCTATTAGGTAAGTTACTTTTCCAGAGATAAAAACAATTATTTTATTAAAATCATGATAATGAAATTCGAATTCCATACTTTTTTTATCTACTAAATGAAAAAATTCAAAATCGCCATTAAGATATCCTCTCTTAATTTTCAATTCACTATTTTCATCATACATTCAATCACCACCAAACTTTATTTTGTATGAAGATTACTAGTTCTAATATTTATATTTGATTCAAGTTTCTGTCTTATTAATATGTTATAGCAGTTTTTACAATGTTTCAAGTGCTGCGTGTATTCCAATTAATTAATGGATAAAAAAACTATGATAGATTTTCATGGTTTTTTTGCTGTAAAAATATATTTGTAAAAACATATTCTTACTAAATTGATTTATTATAACTAAGGTGATATAATAAATGGAAATTATCAAAATATTAAAATTATATACGTGTAATTAATAAAGTATCAATTAATTATCTTATAAAATAGAATATTATCAAAAAAACATCTTTATTAAAGGAACTCAGAAGGAGGTTTGGTAGAGAAAATTACTAAGAAAGTTCTTAACAAAAATGAACTGTGAATCAGATAAGATGTCATGGAATAAACAAAATTATTAAAATTATATTTGAAAGGGAGTATGTTAAATGAAAAAAATTTTTTCTATGTTTATTATTTTAGTACTTAGTATATCAGTTTTGGCTGGTTGTGGACAAGGTACCTCAGAATCCAAATTAACATCAAGTTCTAATAATAGTTCTAAGGAGAATTCATTAGATAGGGTTAAGAAAGCAGGAAAAATTATTATTGGAATAGACGATACTTATCCGCCTATGGAATTTAAGGACAAAGATAATAAGCTTGTAGGCTATGATATAGACATAGCAAATGAAATTGGTAAAAAACTTGGTACTAAGGTAGAATTTGTTCCAACGGCATGGGATGGTATCTTTATGGCTCTTCAATCTAAAAAATTTGATGTTATACATTCTAGTGTTAGTATAACAGATGAAAGGAAGAAAACTATGATTTTCACAGAGCCATATATTTATGGTGGAAATGCAATTTTTGTAAAAGCTGATAATACAACGGTAAACAGTCAAGATGACTTTAAAGGGAAAATTATAGGCTGTCAAGTAGGGACTACTGCACAAGATGCCTTGAGCAAGATATCAGGTATGAAAGAAGTTAAAAAGTACAATGGAATGACAGAAGCCTTTTTAGACCTTAAAAATGGAAGGATAGATGCTGTTGTTTCAGATCCTCAGGTTGGAGATTATTACATTGCAAGCCAAAAGGATAAGTTTAAGAAAATAAAATCCTTATTAAGTCAGGAACCAATAGGTGTAGCATTTAGAAAAGATGATACAGATTTAAGAGATGGTTATCAAAAGGCTATGGACGAGCTTAAAAAAGATGGAACACTATCAAAGCTTTCTGAAAAATGGTTCGGTTATGATATTTATAAAGAAAATCAGTAATTAGACTTTGATGTATATGTAGCCATCGGATAAAGCTTAGCTTACTGATTGAGGGGAGATTTTATAATGGATTTTAATACTTTAGTGGGTATAGTACCTATTTTACTTAAAGCAAGTATTATGACTCTTAAGTTAACATTTTTGTCAGTTGTTTTTGGAACTATCATAGGGGTAATTGTTGCAATGATTAAAATATCATCTAATAAGTTTATTGCCTCTATTGGTAATTTTTACACATGGATATTTAGAGGAACTCCTCTTTTGCTTCAACTTTTCGTTTTTTACTATGGGTTTCCATCAGTTGGAATAACTCTTACATCTATGCAGGCAGCTATAATTGGCCTAAGCATTAACTCAGGGGCATATATGGCTGAGATTATAAGAAGTGGTATTCTTGCTATAGATAAAGGACAGTTTGAAGCATCAAAGGCTCTAGGCTTTACTCATTATCAGACTATGAAAAGAATTGTGCTTCCTCAAGCATTTAGAATAGTTATTCCTCCTGTAGGTAATGAATTTATAGCTATGATAAAGGATACATCTCTTGTTTCCTCTATAGCTATGGAGGAGTTACTTAGATCAGCAGGTCTTTTAGTATCAGCTTCAGGTAATCCAATAGGACCATATTTTATTACAGCTTGCTTATATCTTTTAATGACTACAGTTTTCACTTCGATTTTTTCTTCAATAGAGAAAAAGTTGTCTATATATTAGGGAGGAATTGTTGATGAATATAATTGAAACTAAAGGACTAACAAAGGTCTTTGGCAATCTTAAGGTTTTTGAAAATCTAGATGTAAGTGTTAAAAAAGGAGAAGTGCTTGTAATAATAGGGCCTTCTGGTTCAGGCAAGAGTACTTTCTTAAGATGTTTAAATCATCTAGAAGTGCCTGATAAGGGTTCTGTTATGATAGAAGAAGAAAATTTAGATTCAAAGAATAAAAAGCATCTGAGAAAAGTAGTTGAAAAAATGGGTATGGTTTTTCAAAACTTTAATCTATTTCCACATATGACAGTGCTTCAAAATGTAATGGAAGCTCCTATCACAGTAAAAAAAGAAGATAAAGAGATTGTTGCTAAGAGAGCAAAAAAATTAATAAATAAAGTAGGACTAAGTGAAAAATTTTTAGAGTATCCTTCTAAATTGTCCGGGGGACAGAAACAGAGAGTGGCGATTGCAAGGGCTCTTTGTATGAAACCAGATATAATGCTCTTTGATGAACCTACTTCCGCATTAGATCCTGAACTTGTAGGTGAAGTTTTAAGTGTCATGAAGGATTTGGCAAAGGAAGGTATGACTATGGTAGTTGTGACTCATGAAATGGGTTTTGCTAGAGAAGTTGCCGATAGAGTAATTTTTATGGACGGTGGAAAAATCGTTGAACAGGGTACTCCAGAAGATATTTTTAAAAATCCTAAAGAAGAGAGAACAAAGGCTTTTTTAGAAAAAATACTATAAGTTACCCTATAAAATTTAAAATCCTCCATTAATTTTAAATCAGAAATCTTACAGGAATGAAGGGGAATTATTAATAAATATATATCATCAAAAAAACCCTTTGCATAGAGGGTTTTTTGTGATGTAGTTTTTTGTATAAATTTGAATTATTCACGGATAAAAAAATTTCATACTTCAGTGATGGCTTGTCATAAAGGTTATTGACACTGGAATGGGCTTATGATAATATATGTATAAATATAAAATAAAATGTATAAAATGAATAAAATAAATTGCATATTTTTTATCATATAAGAAAAATCAACGGAAACAACGGGATGTTTGGAGAATATTTATGCAAGAGTTTAATTTTTGGGGGGTATTGTTATGGAAAATTTAAAAAATAAAAGTTTTTTAACATTAATGGATTTCACAACGGAGGAAATAGAATACTTATTAAGTTTAGCGAAAGAATTAAAAACTGCAAAAGCTCAGAGAACGGAAAAGCAAAAATTGAAAGGTAAAAATATAGCTTTACTATTTGAAAAAGACTCAACAAGAACAAGATGTGCTTTTGAAGTTGCAGCTCATGATCAGGGAGCATATACAACTTACTTAGGTCCTACAGGAAGCCAGATGGGTAAAAAGGAATCAATAGCTGATACTGCAAGAGTACTGGGAAGAATGTATGATGGAATTGAATATAGAGGATTTGGTCAATCCATAGTTGAAGAGCTTGCTGAGTATTCTGGGGTACCTGTGTGGAACGGATTAACAGATGAAGATCATCCTACTCAAGTTTTAGCAGACTTTTTAACAATACAAGAACATGTAGATAAACCACTTAACAAAGTAGTATTTGTGTATGCCGGTGATGGAAGAAACAATGTTGCAAATGCATTAATGATAGGTGCATCAAAGATGGGAATGGATTTTAGAATAGTGTCACCAAAGGAATTATTTCCAAAGGAAGAGCTAATTGAGAAATGCAGCAAAGTTGCAGAGGAGACAGGTGCAAAGATTACTTGTACAGATAATATAGCTGAAGGTGTTAAAGGTGCTGATGTAATATATACAGATGTTTGGTTATCAATGGGTGAATCCGTTGAGAATTGGGAAAGTAGAATAAAACTTTTAAAGCCATATCAAGTTAATATGGATATGCTTAAGATGACTGGGAATGAGAAGGTTATTTTTCAGCATTGTCTACCAGCTTTCCATGATCTAGGAACAAAAATCGGCAAAGAAATTTTCGATAAATTTGGATTAGAGGAACTAGAAGTAACAGATGAGGTATTTGAAAGCAAGCATTCCGTTGTATTTGACGAAGCAGAAAATAGAATGCATACAATAAAAGCAGTTATGGTAGCAACTTTAGGACAATAGCATTTAGAAATTCATTACAGTTTATATTTTTTTAATGATTAAATAAATTCAATTACTATGTGGAGGAGATACAATGAAGGGAATATTATATCTTGAGGATGGAACAGTCTATATGGGTAAAGGGTTTGGTAAAAGTGGAACTTCAGTTGGAGAATTAGTTTTTAATACCTCTATGACTGGATATCAGGAAATACTTACTGATCCGTCCTATGCTGGACAGGTAATAACTATGACGTATCCTCTGATAGGAAACTATGGTGTAAATAGATTTGCTTGGGAGTCAAAAAAATCCTTTGCCAGAGGGTTAGTGGTAAAATCCATATCTAATACACCTTCTAATTATACTTGTGAAAACTCAATAGATGAAATGCTTAAATCAATGAATATTGTTGGCATATATGGTGTGGATACAAGAAGTATTACTAAGAAAATTAGAAGTAATGGAGCTTTAAAATGTGTAATATCCACAGAGGAATTATCCATATCAGCTCTTGAAGATTGCTTAAAAAATGGACAGTATAATGAAGATTATATGGAAGAAGTAAGTACAAAAGAAATTATAACTATAAAAAACCAAGGTCCAAAGATAGCAGTTATGGATTTTGGTGCAAAAAATAACATTATAAATAACTTAAAGCACAGAAATTGTGACATTACAATTTTTCCTTATAATGCAACTTATGAGGAAATAATGGAGATTAAACCAGATGGAGTATTACTAAGCAATGGTCCTGGAGATCCTAAGAGCGTTGAATGTGCAATTAAGACCGTTAAAAAGATTATAACTAAGACTCCTACCTTTGGGATATGTCTTGGACACCAAATATTAGCACTGGCTGTAGGTGGAGATACCTATAAAATGAAATTTGGCCACAGAGGAGGAAACCATGGAGTTTATGATATACAGAGAGACAGAGCTTATATAACTTCTCAAAACCATGGTTATGCAGTAGATGAGCAAAGTATAGAAGAAAAAGGTATGATTATTACACACAGAAACTTAAATGACAATTCTATAGAGGGAATGCAGCATAAAGAGCTGCCAGTTTTCTCAGTTCAATTTCATCCAGAAGGAGCACCAGGACCAGAAGATACATCTTATTTATTTGATAAATTTATGGGGTTAATGAAGGATAGTCGATAAGAAGGTTGATTTAAACTCAATATATTAACAACGTGAAGGTATTACTTAGATCAATTAGGAGGAATAGCATGGGCAAAAACCTTAATATAGAAAAAGTGATGATAATAGGATCAGGACCGATTATAATTGGGCAGGCAGCTGAATTTGATTACTCAGGTACCCAAGCATGTAAAGCGATAAAAGAAGAGGGCATAAAAACCATTTTGGTAAATAGCAACCCAGCTACTATAATGACAGACTTACACATAGCTGATAAGGTATATATAGAACCATTAAATTTGGAAAGTCTTGAAGGAATAATCAAAGAGGAAAAACCAGATGGGTTACTAGCTGGTTTTGGAGGTCAAACTGCTCTTAATTTAGGTCTAGAATTAAAGGAAAAAGGAATTCTTGATAAATATGGAGTTAAATTATTAGGCGTAAATGAAGAGTCTATAGAGAAGGCTGAAGATAGAGAAGAGTTTAAAAAACTTATGGTTGAAATTGGCGAACCTGTTGCGATGAGCGTTATTGCTAATAATATAGAACAGTGTAAAGCCTTTGTAGAGAAATATGGATATCCTGTAATTATAAGACCTGCTTTCACTCTTGGTGGAACAGGAGGCGGTATAGCAGATAACCATGAAAAACTAATAGAAATTTGTGAAAGAGGTATGAGTGCTAGTCC
Organism: Clostridium magnum DSM 2767; assembly: GCF_001623875.1. Lineage (GTDB taxonomy): Bacteria > Bacillota > Clostridia > Clostridiales > Clostridiaceae > Clostridium_AM > Clostridium_AM magnum. The sequence continues at coordinate 134,960 of NZ_LWAE01000008.1, forward strand.
AATAGGACAAATTTTATTGGAACAAAGTGTAGCTGGATGGAAGGAAATTGAATACGAAGTTATAAGAGACGGAAAAGATAACTGTATTATCGTATGTAATATGGAAAACATAGATCCAGTTGGTATTCATACAGGAGATAGTATCGTAGTTGCGCCATCTCAGACCTTAACAGATAAAGAATATCATATGTTAAGACAATCAGCTCTAAAAATAGTTAGAAGCCTGAAGATTCAAGGTGGATGTAATGTACAATTTGCACTAGATACTAAAAGCAGTGAATACGTAGTTATTGAGGTAAATCCAAGAGTAAGTCGTTCAAGTGCTTTGGCATCTAAGGCAGCAGGTTATCCTATTGCAAAGATAGCAGCTAAAATAGCAATTGGCTACAGTTTAGATGAACTTAAAAATTATGTTACACAAAACTCAAGTGCTTGCTTTGAACCAAGTCTTGACTATGTTGTAGTAAAAATACCTAAGCTGCCTTTTGACAAGTTTGCAAAAGCAGAGCGCAGTCTAGGTACTCAAATGAAGGCCACTGGTGAGGTTATGGCTATCGATAGAATTTTTGAAGGAGCTCTATTAAAAGCTGTAACTTGTCTTGAAGGAAAAATAATAGGTTTAAAGATTGCATCAGTAGAAGATATGGGCGATGATGAACTGCTTTTAAAGATCTCTAAGCAGGATGACGAAAGATTATTTGCAATTGCAGAGGCTTTTAGAAGAAATATTTCTATTGAACAAATTGAAAAGATTACAAAAATAGATATATGGTTCTTACACAGCATAAATAATATAGTTCAAATGGAATTAAGACTGAGAAATGAAGAATTTAGCATTGAGCTAATACATGAAGCAGAATCAATGGGATTTACAGATGCATATATATGTGAATGCACTGGTCTAAAGCAGGAAGCACTAGATAATATAAAGAAAATAAATCAGATTCGACCTGTGTATAAAATGGTAGATACCTGCAGCGGAGAATTTGAATCTGAAACACCATATTATTATAGCTGTTATGAACTTGAAGATGAAAATATTATATCTGATGAAAAGAAGATAATAGTTATTGGTTCTGGACCAATAAGAATAGGTCAGGGAATAGAATTTGATTATTCTTGTGTTCAGGGAGTATGGGCTATAAAAGAAGCTGGCTACCAATCTATAATAATAAATAACAATCCTGAAACTGTAAGTACAGACTTTGATACAGCAGATAAACTTTACTTTGAATCTTTATATATAGATGATGTAATGAATGTTGTTAATTGTGAACAACCAGAAGGTGTCATAGTACAACTGGGAGGGCAGACATCAATTAATTTAGCACAGAAATTACAGGACAGAGGTGTTAAAATATTAGGAACTTCTGTAGAAGCAATAGATGAGGCAGAGGATAGAGATAAGTTTAGAATGTTATTAGACAAAATCAATATTCCTACCCCACAAGGTGTAGCAGTTACAAGCATTGAAGAAGCAATTAAAGCTGCACCAGAACTTGGATATCCTGTAGTTGTAAGACCTTCTTATGTAATAGGCGGTCGTGCTATGCAGGTAGTGTACGATGAGGCTTCACTAGTAAAATATATGACTGAAGCAGTAAACCTATCAAATGAGCATACTATATTGATAGATAAGTATATCAAAGGTACTGAAATAGAGGTTGATGCTATTGCAGATGGGGAAGATATATTAATTCCTGGTATAATGGAGCATATTGAAAGAACAGGAGTACATTCTGGTGATAGTATTACAGTTTATCCTCATATTACTTTAAAACCTGAAGTAGTAGATACTTTGGTTAAGTATACTAAGCTTATTGCTAAAGAACTTAATATTGTAGGTCTTGTAAATATACAATATGCCTATAATGGAGAGAATGTATATGTAATTGAAGTAAACCCTAGAGCTTCAAGAACTGTGCCAATACTAAGTAAGGTAACACAAATACCTATGGTAAAATTAGCTGTAGATGCAATGCTTGGCAAAAAGCTAAAAGAATCACCTTATGGTGTTGGTTTAAAACAAATTAATAAATTCTACGCAGTAAAAGCACCAGTTTTCTCCGGTGAGAAAATAGTAAATGCAGATATGTATTTAGGACCAGAGATGAAATCCACTGGAGAAGTTTTAGGTATTGATGAAGATTTAGATATAGCAATTTATAAAGCTTTTAGTGCTGCAGGGAACCATATACCAGTTGAAGGAAGCATTTATGTATCTTTTAATGATATAGATAAAAATGAAGGATCTGAAATTGTTAAAAAGTATTGTGAATTAGGATTTAAGATATATGCATCTGAAGGTACGGGAATGTTTTTACAGAATGAGTGTATTGAATGTAGTATAGTAACTTTTGAAGAAGCTAAAGAATTAATATCAAGTGGGGAGCTTAATCTAGTAATCAATACTCCAACTATAGGCAATAATGATACTAGACAAGGTTTCAAGTTAAGAAAAAGATGTTTAGAAATGGCAGTGAGAGCATTTACCTGCATAGATACTGCAAAAGTATTTTTAACTGCAATAGAGGTAAAGAAATACGACAAAGAAGTAACTTATAAATCTTTAAATCAATATTTTCTAGAATCATAAAACGGAAACTTAACTTATACTCCGAAATATGCTACCAAGCTTTAGCACTGTTAAATGATAGCAAAGAACGTATATAGATTTGTGTAAATTCAAATCTATATACGTTCTTTTGCATGTATAGTTGGTAATTATGGTAATAATAACATTAAAGATAAAAATACAAATATAGGTTTATATACGGAAAAATAAAAACAATCATGTTTAATTTTAAAGCATTTTAACAACAATGGCAGCCATTTCTTTAGGAGGAACCTTCATATCATCCTTTAGCCACTGTTGTATTACTCCAATACAGCCTGATATGGCGAAAGGCATGCAATAATGAGCTTCTGTTTCTGAGGTTGTATTGTCTAGAGGAATCTTGCAGTGGTTTATAGCATCCTTAAGTTTTTCTATAAAAGTATGATCCCCATCATGACGAAGAAATATCTTGCACATTTCAGAATTAATCTGTATGAACTCAAATAGATAGATAAAAAAAGATAGCATGTCATCATATGTGGTAGCTTTCTCTGAAAATTTCTCATAGGTCTCGCTGAAATCATTAATCAGTTCAGATTCTATCTTCTCTACCATATCAAATATATCTTTGTAGTAAAAATAAAAAGTTGATCTATTAACATTTGCTAAGTCAGTAAGCTCTTTTACTGTAATATTATTAATTTTTTTTTCAGACATAAGCTTTGTTAAAGATTGAAGTAGAGCTTTTTTAGTTCTCTGTATACGCCTATCAAGTTTCTTTTCTTCCATCATAAAAACTCCTTAAAAAATATTTTGATAGTTATCCAACACCTGTAGGTTTTGTGCTGGATAACCGACAAATCCAAAGTACATTAATGCTTGAAGATGTATAATTTACCTTTTATAATAAACACATGTTGGATAAAGTGCAAGTGTTTTATATATTCTAATATAATTATTTAAATTACAGGAGGTATAACATGAATAAAAAAATTCTATCTGTTTGTTCTTTATTTATAAGCATAATTATACTAGGTGGATGCGGCAGCAAAGGGGACTCGGAAAAAAGCAATACTAAAAGTTACCCTGTAAAAACTTTAGAGGTAAAAAATGAAAACTACCCTATTTCTTTAGAATATGAAGGAATAACAGGAGGCAGTGAAGTGAGAAAGCTTTCTTTTAAGAGTTCTGGAAAAATATCTAAAATATATGTGTCAAAGGGACAACAGATAAAAAAAGGTGATTATTTAGTTGATTTAGATAAAAGTGATTTAAACCTTGATATGGAAGCTTCTAAAGCACAGATGGATTCAGCCTCTGCACAGTATAGTAAGGCAGTAAATGGTGCTGAAGAGCAAGATATAAATAAAGCTGAGATAGCAGTGAAAAATGCTGAGGATAACTATAATTATTATAGGGACTTGTATGATAAAAATGCTAAACTGTATCAAAGTGGAGCAATTTCAAAGCAAGAATTAGAGGGTGCCAAGCTTCAAGCAGATAGCTATGAAAGTGCTTTAAATAGTGCGAGACAAACTCTACAGCAGCTCCAAAATGGAGCTAGAAAGGAAGATAAACAAGGACTTCTAGCTCAATTAAACGCTGCAAAGGCTAGTTATGATTCAAAAGTAAATTTAGTACAGGACGCTTCCTTAACCTCAGATGTAGATGGTTATGTTGTAGATGTACTCTGCAGGGAAGGGGAAATGCAGTCTGCTGGTAATCCTGCTGTTTTATTAAGAAGTGAAAATCAAGTTGTTACAATAGGGTTATCCTCTGATGATGTTAAGAAAGTAAAAACAGGAACAAAATCACAGGTTAAAATCAATAATGATAAGGTGGAGGGAGAAATCATAAATATAGTTCAAATGTCAGATAAAACCTCTGGAACCTATAGTGCTGAAATTAAGCTGTTAAATCCCATCGATAACAGTACATTTTATATTGGCGACACTGTAAAAGTTTATGTTAGTGTAGGGGATAAGAATTCCATATGGATTCCTATTAGCAGTATTTTAAATGATGGAGAAGACTATGTCTATATAGTAGAAAATGGACATGCTACTAGGAAAAATGTAACCTTAGGGGCTACAAATGAAGGTAAGGTTGCAGTAGAAGGCTTAAAACCTAATGACAATCTTATTATTGAAGGCATGAAAAATATAAAAGCTGGTTATGGGGTTACAATAAAGTAAAGGAGAATTAATTATGAGATTAATTAAAGCAGCTATAAAAAATAAAAAAATTGTACTTGTTTTAGTAGCTATTGCTATTATAAGTGGCTTCTATTGTTACTACATTATTCCTAAGCAAGAAAGTCCCGATGTTTCATCTCCTGCTGCCATGATTACCACTATATATCCTGGGGCTTCCTCCAGTGATATAGAAAAGTTGGTCTCAAAAAAGATAGAGGACAAGGTAGAAGAGATAAGTGGTTTTGATTATGTAGAATCCTACTCGCAAAATAGTGCATCTATAGTTATTGTCAACTTAAATAATGATGCGGATAAAGACAAAGCCTGGAGAGAGTTAAGAGATAAGATAAAGGATTTAAAGTCTGAGCTTCCAGATGGCTGTGAGGAGAGTCAGATAGACACCAAACTGACAGAGACTGCAGGTATGATTATAAGTATATCGGGCAAAAATTATACTTATGAGCAGTTAGGAAATTATGCGGATGATATAAAGAAACAATTGAGTAGTGTCAGTGGTATTTCTAGATTTGATATAGAAGGCAAACAGAAAAAGCAGGTAAAAGTAGAAGTATACTTAAGTAAAATAAATAAATATCCTATTTCTATTGAAGATGTATGTTCTGTATTAAAAGCACAAAATATAGATATTCCTTCAGGATCTTTGAATTTAGCTAGTGGAAAAATAAAGGTTAAAACACCAGGAGCCTTTACCTCCATTCAAGATATACAAAATACTATTGTTGGCGTATCAAGTACTACCGGGGAAACTGTAAAAATTAAAGACATAGCAAAAGTAGCTATGGATTATGATGATGATTCTGATTATAAATATACCAATAATGGAACTAACGCAGTTTTACTATCAGGCTACTTTCAAGATAATAAAAATATAGTCTTAATAGGTAATGATACAACAAAAAAACTAGATGAAATAAAAAAACAGCTTCCAAAGGATTTAGCTGTAGATCAGGTTATATTTCAACCTAAGGATGTAAATAATTCAGTATCATTTTTTATGAAGAATCTTAAAGAAGGTGTAATCCTAGTAGTTATAGTGGTGCTCATAGGTATGGGAATAAGAAATGCCTTAGTAGTATCTTCAGTTATTCCTATATCCATAGGCATGTCTTTTTTAGTAATGTATGTACTTGGAATAAAAATTCAGCAAATGTCTACTACGGCACTAATCATAGCACTGGGAATACTGGTGGATGATGCTATTGTAATAGGCGATATTATCCAGGTAGGAATAGATGAAGGAATGACTGGAGATGAAGCAGGTGTTAAGGGTATAAATAAATTGTTTGTACCTGTATTTACTTCCACATTAATTATTGTTGGAGCCTTTTTACCATTGTTAACAATCCCTGGTGCAGTGGGTGAATTTTTAAAAACTTTACCTCAAGTAGTAATAATTTGTGTAACCTGTTCCTATATATCAGCTTTACTTATAACTCCAGCTATGTCTTCCTTAGCTTTTAAAAAAAGCAAGAGTGCTGATAAGGAAAGTAAGATTAGAAAAATGTTCCACAAACTTTTAACTTATGGACTTGGGAACAAAAAGAAAGTTATTATTGCGGCTCTTGCAGTATTCATAGTGTCTGTGGGAATAGCACAAACCTTAGGGATGCAATTTTTCCCTCGCGCAGATAAAGATATAGTATATGTGGATATTACCAACGAAAAAGTTGAAGATATTAACAGTACATCAAATTTGGTAAAGCAAGTGGAAGATGTACTTAAGTCACAAAAGGAGATTACTTCATACACTTCAGCCATAGGTGGAGGTATGCCTAGATTCTATATTACTTTACCTACAACAACTCCAGCAAAGGATACTGCTCAAATTTTAGCAAATGTGGATTTAACTAAAACGAAGAAGTTTGAAAGCAATCAAGAACTGGCTGAGCATGTGCAAGACGTATTAGATGCTAAAATCTCAGGAGGCACAGCTACAGTAAAACTATTGGAGGTAGCTGAACCAATCGGATCCCCTGTAAGATTAAGACTTACTGGAGATGACCTGGACAAAGTCTATGCAGCCTCAGATAAGATACAGCAACAGCTAAAAAGCATTCCTGGAACCTCAAACGTAAGAGATGATGCCGCAAAAAAGACTTATGAATATGAGGTGAATATAGATACCGCAAAAGCATCATCACTTGGTTTATTAAAGTCAGATGTCTTAAAGCAGATAAACATTGCTTTAAAAGGCTACAGCAGTTCTGTATATAGAAAAAATGGTAGTGAGTATGATATATTAGTTAAAACTAATATATCCACTGTAAAGGAGCTTGAAAACTTACAAATTAAATCTAGTGTTACTGAAAATAAAGTGTTGTTAGCACAAGTAGCTTCTATTGCCTTGAACTCAGAGTTGGATCAGATAAAACATTATAAGAAAGATAAGACAATTACTGTATATAGTGATGTAAAAACAGGTTATAACTCTGTAGATGTAGAAAATGCACTAAGCAGTAAGCTAAGTAAAATAGACTTAGATGGAGTAAAGGTTATTTATGATGGTGAAAAGTATCAGATAGAAAAGAACTTTACCAGCCTTGCTTTAGCAGGAGTGCTTACTATATTAATAATTTATATACTGTTGTTTATTCAATTTAAATCCTTTATACAGCCTCTTGTAATTATGTGTTCTCTACCACTATCCCTGATAGGGGTAGTAATAGGACTTCTAGTATTTAGAATGCCACTATCATTAACTGCTGTAATGGGTATAATAAGTCTAATTGGGGTAGTTATAAGAAATGCCATATTGCTTATAGAATATATAATTGAAGGAAGAAGTGAAGGTCTATCTATAGATGAAGCTTGCCTTCATGCTGTAAGCCAAAGATTTAGACCTATAATATTAAGTTCTGCAGCAACCATTACGGGGATAATTCCGCTTGCATTTTCAAAGAGTGCCTTGTTTGGACCTATGTCAGTAACAATAATGTTTGGTCTTTTAACTGCAACTTTCCTTACTTTTATTGTCGTTCCTGTTGTATATTCTTTAGTTAATACAAAGTTAGAAGGTAAAAAATTAGGGAAAGCAGAGGGATTGGTAACTGATAAAGCGAAATACATTATTGATAAACTCAAAGACATTAAAAAATAAATTAATATTTAGGGGCTATATGATCCAAAAAGAGGACGTTTGTTATTAGAAACTTCCTCTTTTTAGAGCATTTTTACCAATATAGAATTTAAGTATCATTTAAATTTGCATAACAATTCAAAATACCATTTATTCTCTTAAGAAGAGCTATCCTTAGTAATACCTAGCATAAGCTAATGTTTGATGATGGATACCTATATATAGATTTAGGAACTAAGCAAAAAATTAGTTGTAATGTAAATTCCGTAGAGAAGAGAGTCCTCTGAGGCATCAAAGTTAGGGGAGTGGAGTGGGTGCTCACCTTTTACTCCGTCTGAAATACCTAATCTAAAATGTACAGAAGGTACCTTTTCAGCAAAGAATGAAAAGTCTTCAGCGGCAAAGGTTTTTTCTAAAGGTAAAACATTTTCATCACCAATAAGTTCTTTAGTCAAATCCATAAACTTTTTAGCAAGATCGTTATCGTTTATTAAAGGTGGATATTGAAAACTATAGTTTACTTCAGAACTACATCCATATTTTTCAGCACTTGATTTTACAGTATTTTGGATATCTTCATATAGTTTATTTCTCAAATTATTGTCAAAAGTTCTAACGGTGCCAAGTACCTTTGACTCATTAGATATTACGTTTGGTGCAGTGCCGCACTGCATAGAAGAAAAAGTTATAATATGAGAATTTAATGGATTTTGTTCAATACGAGATTTTATATTCATGCTTTCAATAAAATCTATAGCAGGGTATATAGGATTTTTACATAAATGAGGCATAGCAGCATGACCTCCAACTCCTTTAAAGGTTACATGAAAGTCATCTACAGAAGCCATTGAAGGACCACCAGCAACTTCTATCTTACCAACTGGCACCATAGGCCAAACATGAAAGCTTATCATAGATTTAACAGTAGGATTCTCAAGAACACCCTGTTCTATCATAGGAAGAGCTCCGCCTTCGCTCTCTTCTGCAGGTTGAAATATAAACTTAATACATTTCTTACAGCCTATCTTTTTTAGAAGTAAAGCTGTACCTAAGGTTATTGCCATATGATAATCATGGCCACAAGCATGAGAAACCCCATTGACAGGCAAAGCATCCATATCTGCTCTTATAGCAATACAATCCTCGCCTTCATTAAGAGTAGCAACAACCCCAGTATTAAAAAGCACCTGAGTTTTAATTCCTAACTCCTTAAAAAACTCCAATATTATCCCTTGAGTCTTAACTTCCTTAAAAGAAAGCTCAGCATTACAATGCAGTCTATCCCAAATATCCTTCACTTCCTGTATATTTTCCTCTACTAACTTCTTCAAATCCATTATAACTCACCTTTCTTTATATATGATTTAGATAAAATAGTAGTCTATTAGCAAATTGATACTAATAGACTACAGGTTAAACTTATATTTTGCAAATATTTATATATGTATTAGATGTATCATTTCATAAATTAAGTTAATTCCATAAAAACACTTTTAGTTTTCATATAGAGTTTCTGATTTATAAACTAACTTATTATATTGATCAAAATTTATTAATTCTAAGGTTTTAACTGTATATAATTAAATCTCATACTTAGAGATATTGTAAAAAATCTTAAAATAATTATATGATTGGACTGAGTGATATTATCTTAATATATAGAGTTTGTAACTAGAAAGTTGACTTATACGAAGGGATATTGGGCTAATTCTGAAAGCACATTTAAATACTTTTTTATGAGTCTTAGTGAGGAATTTGATAAAAGCTTAGAATCTTTGATTGTTTGAGCGTTAGCGAGTTATCAAAGATTCTTAGCTTTTATTAAATTCTGAGCTTTAGACTCATTAAAAAGTATTTAACGTGCAGAAGAATTAGCCCAATATCCCGTAGCATAAGTCAACTTTCGGCTGCACACCTCTATATATTAAGACACCATTTCCTTCATTGCAAGTTCTAGTAAAGCCATAGCTTCATCAATGTCTTCCTTTGTTACATTTAAAGGAGGAAGAAGTCTAACAACATCTGAACCAGCTGTTACAACTAAAAGTCCTTTTTCAAAGCACTTATTTACTAAATCTTTAAATTTTCCATCATTGATACTAATTCCAATTAAAAGACCCATACCTTTTATTTCATTTATCAACCCATACTTTTCTTTTAAAACAGCTAGCTTGCTTCTTAAATAAGCTTCCTTTTCAGGGATACTATCTATTATTTTCCCATCTATTAATTCATCTAATACTGCTAAAGCAACTGCACAAACAAGTGGATTTCCTCCGAAGGTACTTCCATGATCACCAGGAACAAATGCACTTGCAGCTCTTTCGTTAGCTATAGTTGCACCAACAGGGAAACCACCACCAAGTGCTTTTGCAACAGTGATAATATCAGGGATAACACCGAATTTTTTATAAGCAAAAAGGCTTCCTGTACGACCCATACCACATTGAACTTCATCAAAGATCATAAGAGCATTATACTGATCGCATAGACTACGTAGTTCTTTTAAGTAGTCAACATCAGCATTATTAATTCCACTTTCCCCTTGTATAGGCTCTATAATAACCCCGCACACATTTTCATTAAAATTTTCTTTTAACTGGTTTATGTCATTAAATTTTATGTTTTTAACTCCGCCCATTAATGGCATAAAGTCTTTTTGATATTTTGGCTGACCAGTAACGGATAAAGCACCTACTGTTCTTCCATGAAATGAATTATCCATATATAAAATTACGTTTTTATCTCCATTTCCATGAAGGGTACCGTATTTTCTTGCTATTTTAAGAGCACACTCATTTGCTTCAGTTCCACTATTACAGAAGAATACTTTATCATGATCACTGTTTTCTGTTAATTTTTCTGCAAGTAAGGTGTGTTTTGTATTCCAATAATAGTTAGATAACTGTACAAGGTTATTGCTTTGCTCTACAACTGCTTTTGTTATAGCAGGGTGGCAATGGCCAAGACAGTTAACAGCAACTCCGGAAACAAAATCTATATACTCTTTTCCATTTGTGTCGTATAATTTAACACCTTTTCCCTTTTCAAATGTTACATCAAATCTTCCATAAGTATTCATTACACTACTTTTTGACATCTTTCAATCCCTCTTTCTTTTATAATTTTAGTACCGAAATCCTTAGAAATACTATTTAGTAGACTATGTTCTTTTCTTCCATCTACCAAATGAACTTTTTTAGCACCTTTTTCTAAGGCTTCTACACAGCATTCCAGCTTAGGCAGCATACCACCCTTTATTATACCAGAATCACTGTATTCTTTAATTTCATTTATAGATATGGAGGAGAGTAAAGTTGAAGGATCATTAATGTCCTTGTACACTCCTTCAACATCAGTCACAATAAGTAATTTTTCTGCTTTTAATACTCCACTTACAAATGCTGCTACATAATCTGCATTTATGTTGTAGCTTACACCATTTTTATCAGTACCTATAGGAGAAATTACTGGAATCATATTTTTTTCTAATAGAGTCAATAAGAAATTTTTATTGATTCTAACGACATCGCCTACGAAGCCGATATCTACCTTTTCACCATTTCCATAGACATATCTTTTTTCACATTGAACTAAATTACTATCTTTACCACTAATGCCCACAGCATTTAAGCCATATTTACTTAGGTTTGAGGTTAAGTTTTTATTTACCTTACCGGATAAAACCATTTCCACTATTTCCATAGTAGCTTCATCAGTCACTCTTAAGCCTTTTACAAACTCACTTTTAATACCTATTTTGTTAATCCACTTATTTATTTCTGGACCTCCACCATGGACTATTATAATATTGATACCTGAGTTTATAAGGTGTATAATATCCTCTATGAAAGCTTTTTGGGCATTTATATTATTTATAATACTTCCACCATATTTTATAACAAAAGTTTTTCCTTTATACTGAGAAATACCATTTATGGCATCTGCATTTACTGACTTATCTATTTTTATCATAATATCCCTCATTTCAAATGTGTATGAGAATAATTATACATTCATATTAATAAATATGCAACATTCTATTGAAATTTTTCTTCTTTTGATGCATAATAAGTTTATAAAAAATTTAATGAATTACTGAGGTGATAATTATGATAAAGGTGGGCATATTAGGGGCAACTGGATATGCAGGACAACAATTGGTGTGGATTTTACGTAATCATCCGCAAAGTGAAATAGTTTTTATTAGTTCACATAGTTATGCAAATACTCAATATAGTGATATTTATAATAACTATAATGGGTTATTGAAAGATGTATGTATTAACATGGAAGAAGCAGAAAATAAACTTTCATTAATAGATATACTTTTTATAGCGCTTCCTCATGGTAAATCCTTTGATATAGTAAAAAAGGCTTTACAGCAGGGCGTTAAGGTAGTAGATTTAGGTGCAGATTACAGATTAAAATCTCCAGAAGTTTATAAAGAATGGTATGGATTAGAGCATGAATACAAAGAAGTGTTAGAAGAGGCTTGCTATGGTTTAGTAGAATTAAATCGTGAAGATATTAAAAATGCTTCATTGGTAGCTAATCCGGGCTGTTATCCTACTGCCAGTGCCCTATCATTATATCCTTTACTTAAACATGGATTTATAAATCCAGATTCTATAATTATAGATGCTAAATCTGGTGTAACAGGTGCTGGCAGAAATGCAAATATATCAAACCTTTTTACTGAATGTAATGACTCAGTAAAGGCATATGGTATAGCAAGTCATAGACATACTCCAGAGATAGAACAGATGCTAAGTAGTGCTTGCAAAGAAGACATAACATTAAACTTTACACCACATTTAGTACCTATGAACAGAGGTATTTTAGCTACCTGTTATGCTAAATTAAATACCAAAATTAGTACTGACGAACTAAAAGATATATATAAATCTTTTTATAAAGATGAGTATTTCGTAAAGATAATAGAAAGCTTACCAGAGACTAAGTGGGTAAGAGGGTCTAATTTATGTCATATTAATCTTAAAGTAGATGGTAGAACTAATAGAGTTATTGTTGTAGCAGCTATTGATAATTTAATTAAAGGAGCTGCTGGTCAAGCGGTGCAAAACATGAATCTTATGTTTAATTTAAAAGAAACAACAGGGTTAGAATTTATATCAATGGCAATATAACTAATATATTGTAAATCTGTAATAGAAAAAGATCAATTAATAATTTAATAGAAAATTATGAGGCTTTAAAACTGTAGTTAGATTAGTATAATTTAACTACAGTTTTTATTTTTATAGTTTTTGGAGGAGGCAGGAATTTTTATACAATATATATATTTATATGTAGACAATAAATTTACAGAAAATCACGAAAAAAATGCAGAAGAGATTGGAGGAATTTTTGATGAATTTTCTCGTAATATAGAAGACTTGTTTAATTGCATGGTAAATGGGGCTAGATGGGATTTGGAGGAACTTAGAGATTTTACTAGAAGAATTCAAAGTGAATTAAAAAATACTAATGCTATTATAAAGAATATAGTGCTTTATGGAAGTGGAAATGATGTTATATATAAAGATAGTTTAGGAAAATTATATTATAGATTTTGTAAAATATTTATAGATAATATAATAAATTATTATATGGGAGAGAAGGTATTATTAAATACCAACAAGGAGTGTAAAATAATACAAATTAATGTGAATTACTTGTGTCGTCTTCTTTTGTTTGATGGTTTAGAATTTATAGATTTAAAATTAGAGAGAGATCTATATGTGAAAAAATTGATTGTATAAACCTTAAATAACAAAGAATCACTATCAGAAGTTATTGATAGTGATTCTTCTTAGTATGAGAACTGAGAAGGATGTCCTAAAATACTGTATGATTCTGCGTTTTTAACAGTGTTTTGAGATTAGTTTACTTCATTTGAAACTGTTTCATCCTCTTTTTGTCTTTTATTTAATCCAAATCCATAATAACAACCAACTAGAATTAATAACCAAATTGGTCCTACAATAACTGCTATTAAAGTATCTGGACTGAAGCACATTACTATAACTACAAAAGCTAAGAATGCCATACTAATATAGTTGGAAAATGGATATAGTGGCATTGGGAATTTTAATTTAGATACTTGTTCTGGATTAAGTTTTTGTCTAAATTTCATTTGTGCTAGTAATATTATGAACCATGCAAAAACTCCTGCGAAAGTTGCAACACTTGTAACATATCCAAATACCTTACCAGGAACAACATAGTTAAGGAAAACACCTATAAGCATACAAAATGATGAAACTAAAATTCCTTTCATTGGAACTTGTGATTTACTAAGTTCTCCAAACACTTTTGGTGCTGAACCTTGAAGAGAGAGGTTATAAAGCATACGACCTGTTGTGAAAATACCACTATTACAGGAAGATAGTGCAGCGGTTAATACAACAAAGTTTATAATTCCAGCTGCGGCGCCAATTCCAAGCTTGCTAAATGTCAAAACAAATGGGCTACCCATTGTTCCTATCTTGTCCCATGGATAAATAGCCATTATTACACCTAATGCACCTACATAGAATATCATAATTCTCCAGAAAACCTTGTTTATAGCTGATGGTATAGTTTTATCGGGATTTTTTGCTTCACCTGCTGTAACACCAATAAGTTCGATTCCAACAAAAGAGAAAGCTACCATAACTAAAGCCATAATAGGACCACTAAATCCTTTAGGGAAGAAACCTCCATTAGACCAAAGATTTGAAATACCTGTTGCAATACCTCCATTACCTAATCCAGTAGTAATCATTAGTACTCCAACTATTATCATAGCAATAATTGTCACAACTTTGATAAGTGCAAACCAGAATTCAAACTCTCCAAAAGCTTTTACTGCAATTAAATTTACAAGTGTCATACAAAGAACGGCTACAAGAGCTGATACCCATTGTGGAACTCCAGGTAACCAGAAATTAATATAAACACCTACTGCAGTAACCTCTGCCATACAGGTTACAATCCACATGAACCAATAAGTCCATCCTGTTAAATATCCAGCAAGAGGACCTATGTAGTCATTTGCGTAAGCACTAAAGGAACCAGCAACTGGTTTTTCTACTGCTATTTCTCCAAGGGCACGCATTATACAGAATAATATAGCTCCGGCAATAATATATGCCAATAATAGCGCTGGACCTGCTTTGTTAATAGCTCCTGCAGATCCTAAAAATAAACCAACTCCAATGGCACCACCAATAGCCATTAATTGAATATGTCTTTCTTCCAAGCCACGATGTAGTTCTTCCTGTGGTAAATCATTTTTTTCATTCATAAGTTTTGCCCCCCAAAAAATATATTATGTGATTTAGTAGAATTATTTTTTAGATACCACCTCCATAAAAATAATAAAAGAAAACATGCAATTATAAAAGTTTAGAAGTGCAATTGTGTTAATATTATGAACATGAATATAATACCACAATTCACATACAATTACAACGAAACTTTGACCAAAATTAGGCATTTATGGGTATGTAGTGAATAATATCTTTCATTTTCATATGATATCAATGATTTCCATAAAGTTTCTAAGCTTCAAGGTATATTTTAAAATTGTAGTTAAGTTGTGATTTAATTGTAACTAAACTGTAACAATTGAGGAGTAAGATACATACATAAGCTCAATAGGAAAATACAATTATGAGCAAAGATATTTATATTTGAGGTGAGGTAAATGCGTAATGGCATAGTTTATTCAATTGTAGTACCTTTATACAATGAGGAACTTGTTATAGATGAAAGTTATAAAAGACTAAAAAAAGTTATGGATTCTACTAAGGAAAATTATGAGATTATATTTGTAAATGACGGAAGCAGAGATAAAACAAGAGAAAAAGCAGAAATCATATGTAGAAATGATGAAAGAATAAAACTAATTAATTTCTCACGAAATTTTGGTCATCAAGCTGCAATAACAGCAGGGATGGATTTAGCTTATGGAGATGCTGTTGTTGTAATAGATGCAGACCTTCAAGACCCGCCTGAAGTCATTCTGAAGATGATTGAAAAATGGAAGGAAGGTTATGAAGTTGTATATGGAAAAAGAGTAAAAAGAGAGGGGGAAACATTTTTCAAAAAAGTCACAGCAAAGATTTATTATAGGTTGTTAAAGAGCATGACAAGTGTGGATATTCCTGTAGATACAGGAGACTTTAGACTTATAGATCGAAAAGTGTGTGATTCTTTAGTTTCTCTTCCAGAAAAAAATAGATATGTAAGAGGACTTGTTAGTTGGGTTGGATATAAGCAAACATCTGTGGAATTTATAAGGCAAGAGAGATTTGCTGGTGACACAAAATATCCTTTGAAAAAAATGATAAAATTAGCTTTTGACGGTATAACTTCATTATCATACAAACCACTTGTATTTGCAGGATATTTTGGAGGTGCAGCATTTTTAATAGGTATGATTTTAATGATTACTGTTATTATAAGAGACTTAATCAAGAAAACTGAAATACTAAATCTAGGATTAATTTTGGCAACAAATATAATGATGTTTGGTTTTATGCTTGGATGCATTGGTATAATGGGTCAATATATCGGAAGAATTTTTGATGAAAGCAAAGGAAGACCTATATATATAATTGATAGTACAATAAATTATAAGAGAGCTGATAAAAGATATGAAATTAGTAGTTAAAGTAAATAGTTATATTTTCAATGGAAAGTTCAAGCATTTGAGCCGATTTTCTATGATAGGAGTAATAAATACTATCATAGATTTTACAGTATTTACGATATTTCATAGTTTGTTTGGAGTAAGTTATGTTTTCAGTCAAGGTTTGGGATATGGTTTAGGAGTAGTAAATAGTTTTCTATTAAATAAAAAGTGGACTTTTGCAGATAGAAGAGCTAACAAAAGGTCCTTTTATGAATTCTTGCAATTTGTTGTAGTTAACTTAATTTCTCTTATAATTACAATGATAGCTATGAGTCTGTTAGTACAAAATCTTAATTTAAATGTATATATAGCTAAAGTACTAGTAACTGTTATAGCTCAAGTAACTAATTTTCTTGGGTATAAGTTATGGGTATTTAATTAATATAGATTATAATAAATAAAAAGTTCTAGGAGGACAAGTAAAGGTGAAAAAGGTTAAATTTACAAAGGAAACTTTTGGATTGGTAATGATTTTAATACTATCTTCAGTATTGAATTTAACTAATTTGGGAATAGAGGGATATGCAAATCAGTATTATGCAGCGGGTGTAAAAAGCATGACAATGAGTCTTAAAAACTTCTTCTTCGTATCCTTCGATCCTGCATCATTTGTGACTATTGATAAACCTCCACTAGGGTTTTGGATACAAACTATATCTGCAAAGATATTTGGATTTAGTGGATGGAGTATAATTCTTCCACAGGCTATTGCAGGAGTAATTTCTGTTTGGGTTATATATCGTGTTGTGAAAAGATCCTTCGGCAGTGCTGCAGGGCTAATTTCAGCGTTATGCCTTGCAGTTACACCAGTTTTTGTTGCGGTAAGCAGAAATAATACTTGTGATAATCTGCTTGTCTTAACTTTACTTTTAGCTTGCTGGGCACTTTCTATAGCTGCTGAAAAAGGAAAATTAAAATATCTCTTAATAAGTTTAGCCCTTGTAGGAGTTGGCTTTAACATAAAGATGCTGCAGGCCTATATGGTAGTACCAGCTTTATATATAACTTATCTTCTTGCTAATTCAGTTTCTATAAAAAAGCGAATAGTACACCTTATTGCAGGTACAGCTGTTCTTATAGTAGTATCATTCTCCTGGGCTGTGGCTGTGGATTTAACACCGGCAGCTAACAGACCTTATGTGGGAAGTAGTACAAGTAATTCAGTATTGCAACTTATATTAGAACATAATGGGCTAGAGAGACTTGGCATTGGTGGTACATCAAACTCTGCACCAGGTGGTAATCCTGGAGCTAATATGCAGAGACAAAATGACAGAGATCAAATAAAATCAGAAAATCAAACAGATGCTGCTTCTAGTGTAGCTAAAGGACAATCTATTCAAGGTAATAATACAGAAAATTCCTCTGCTAATGCTGGCGGACAGGGTATGCCAGGAGGAGCTCCTAATGGCAATGGACCAGGGCAAGGAATGCCTCCAGAAGCTCCACCGAATGGTGATGGTCAAAGACAAGGTAGTCCTGGAAGTAATGGCGGCGGTCAAGGAGGAACCTTTGGAGGCAAGGAAAAGTCAAGTATTACAAGACTATTTTCTAATAACAGTTTATCAGACCAGATAATTTGGTTGTTCCCTCTTGCAATATTTGGATTTATAGCGGCGGGGATAAAAGAAAAACTAGGAAAATCCTTTGATAATAAAAGAAAACAGTTATTAGTATTATGGTTTATGTGGATGCTTCCAGAATTTATATATTTTAGCTTTACAACAGGGTTGTTCCATCCATATTATTTGACTATGCTCGCTGCGCCAATTGCAGCCTTAACAGGAATTGGAATTGTGTCAATGTGGGAGCTTTATAAGGAAGGGGGATGGAAATCTTGGATATTACCAGCAGCACTTATTGCAGATGGATTAGTTCAAGTGTTATTAATATCTTATTACTATAGTACATCAAATGTGGCAAAGATTATAATCATAATAACATCAGTTTTATGTTTTGCATCTTCCCTTATACTGATTATTGTTAATCTAATAAAAAATAAAAATACTAAACTTAAAAAAATAGCATTGAGCACTGCGTTAATAGGACTTTTAGTAGCACCTACAGTTTGGTCTGGTACTACTATGTTTTATGGAATGTCTGGAAGCTTCCCGTCTGCTGGACTATCACTAATGTCTAATAAACAAATGGGAGGAGCAGGTATGAATTCTGGTAACAATAGCAATTCAAAGCTAATAGAATTTTTACAAAGTCATAAAACAAATGAAAAATATCTTCTTGTAACCTCATCTACTAACGGCTATGCTTCAGATATAATAATTAAAACAGGTGAAGCTGTAATGACGTGGGGGTTCTTTGGAAATGATAAAGCCATAACTCTGGATCAGTTTAAGGAACTAGTTAATAAAGGTGAAGTAAGATATGTTATGGTAGGTGGCCAAGGTGGTAGCAATGATATCATGAACTGGGTCAAGGCAAATGGTAAAGTTGTTTCGGAAAGTGAATGGAAGGATTCTAATCAATCAAATAATAAGGTAAGCAATATAAAGGAAACTAATAACCAAGACGGAAATTCAACGGATAAAAGTTCCAGAGGATTTGGAGGCGGAAATTCTGAACAACTTTATGACCTAAAAGGAATCTCTACTACTTCCACAAAATAATAAATTAAATGGTGCAGAGTTAATTTGCACCATTTTTAGTTAAGAGTTGAGAATTAAGAATTAAGAGTTAATGAAGTTTTTTCTTAACTATGTTAAGAAAAAACAATAAATTAATTTTTGTTATTTTTAACGTAGTTAAAAATAACTTCCACAACTCTTAACTCTCAACTCTTAACTCTTGACTTTTTTATATTGTGTGGCAATTTTTACGATTGTAACGAAATTGTAATAAAAGTATGATATATTAAGGTAAGTAATAGTTTTTTGGAGGGATAATATGAACGGCAAAAAGATATTAGTAGTTGATGATGAACCATTAATTAGAAAGCTTGTTACAGATTTTCTTAAAAGAGAAGGCTGTGTAACCATTGAAGCAGAGGATGGACGTAAGGCTTTAGATTTGTTTTCAGATGAAAAAAATATAGATTTAATAATTCTTGATGTTATGCTTCCTGAATATGATGGCTGGACTGTATGTAGAGAAATAAGAAAAAAGTCTAAAGTTCCTATCATAATGCTTACTGCAAGAGGAGAGGAATTTGATGAGGTTTTTGGCTTAGATATCGGAGCAGATGAATACATTGCAAAGCCCTTTAGTCCAAACATATTGATAGCTAGAGTAAAAGCTGTGCTTAGAAGAACAATGACTGAGGATACTACTGTTCTTAAAGAATTTGATGGGCTGGCAATAGATCATAATGCACGGCAGGTAGTTATTGAAGGGCAGTCAATTGATCTAAGTCCCAAAGAATATGAGCTCTTAGACTATCTTACTGAGAACTATGGAAAGGCGCTAAGCAGAGAACAGATTTTAGATAAGGTATGGGGATATGATTATTATGGAGATTTAAGAACAGTGGATACGCATATTAACAGATTAAGAATAAAATTAGACTCTAAAAGTGAGTATGTACACACTGTTAGAGGCTATGGTTATAGATTTGAGGTTGAAAAATGAGTAAATCTATAAGATCAAAGCTTTTTATTTCAATAACTTTTCTATTAATATTTTTTATTTCTGTTTTATGTGTAGTAAATAATTTATATCTGGAGCAATATTATATAAAGAAAAAGAAAAATATACTTAGAGAAAATGCGAAAAATATAGTAAGTATTTATAACGGGAATATAAATGATATACAAGATGAGTTGGATAGAACTGCTAATATAACAGGTGGTAATATTGATATACGTAATGAGGATGGAATAATGATTTATAACTCAGGCCGTAAACAGCTAGAGGATAAGCATATACAAGATGACGGCCCTTTCAAAACAGGTCTGAAACCACCGATAAACCAGCCACCGGAACCGGATGGTGATAAAGTTACCGAATACACAGAAGGGCAATATACATTTGAAAACCGCAGAGATTTCAAGATGAAAATAGATTTTCTTACTCTTGCAACACGGCTAAGTGATGGAAGCATACTTTCTATAAAAGTGCCTTTAGTTTCGATAAGAGAAAGTGTGGATATTGCAAACAGGTTTATAATTATCACAGGTATTATAATTATGATTTTAGGAAGCGTATGGGCCTATTTATTTTCAAGAAGATTTACAAAGCCAATATTAGAGTTAAATAATATTGCTAGAAACATGTCTAAGTTTGACTTTACTCAAAAATATAACGTAAACCGCAGAGACGAAATTGGCCAGTTGGGACAAAGTGTTAACCATCTGTCTGGTGAGCTAGATAGAGTGATTACAGAATTAAATGTAAAAAATAAGAAACTTGAAGAAGATATTGAGAAGGAAAGAAAAATAGACGAGATGAGAAAGGAATTTGTTTCTAGTGTTTCTCATGAATTAAGAACACCGTTATCAGTAATACAGGGTTATGCGGAGGGACTTATTAGTAATGTTGCGGAAAGTGAAGAGGATAGAAAATTTTATTGTGACGTTATTATAAAAGAAACGGACAAAATGAATAAGTTGGTAAAGGATTTGATGAATCTTTCACAGATTGAATCCGGTTATTTCCAAATTGAAAAAACTGAATTTGATATAACATCTTTAATAGAGTATGTTCTCAATAAATATGAAACAATATTTGCAGAAAAAAATATCCAAATACAATTTGATCTTGGAGAAAGTTGTACTGCCTATGGAGATATGGTAAGAATTGAGCAGGTACTTACAAACTATATTAATAATGCCCTTAACCACGTGGATGGAGATAGAGTTATTAAAACAAGTAAAGTGCTTACTCAGGATAAAATAAGAGTAAGTGTATTTAATACAGGAAAACATATACCTGAAGAGTCTTTGGAAAAACTATGGAACAGCTTCTACAAAGTAGACAAAGCAAGGACGAGAGCTTATGGTGGATATGGACTTGGACTTTCTATAGTAAAAGCCATTCAAGAACTTCATAACAACTCTTATGGTGTAGAAAATGTTGAGGGTGGGGTAGAATTTTGGTTTGAGGTAGAGAAAGCCTAATGAAATAATCCTCCAATATAAAAGTTATAACGATAAAGAATATACAATAGACTTTGCAATAATTAAACAAATAAAGTATAATATCTTTTGTTTAAGAAAAAATAATTTTAAATACACAGGAGTATATTAAAAATGAGAGCAAGTTACAAAAACCCAAAGGAACTATCAAGCAAATTGAGAGATTTAGTTGACACATATCTTGAGGGATTGTTAGACTATGAGGAATTGGAAAGAACAATTATTGCTATAATAAATGCTAATGAAGATAGGGTGTACAAAAATGGATTTATGCCAACAAAATTAGCAGGTGTCTTAGGTACTGAAAGAGTAGATATTATAAATAAGATAGCAGAAACAATAAAATAATTAATAGAGAAACAGTGCAGCTGCAAGAATTAAATGTCTTGCAGCTGTTTCTAATTTTACTCTGTACAAACCTCAGGTTGCTTTTTATTATTAATTTTTGAGGATTTAAACATAACAACGGAAGTATATATTATTACACATACTACTACCCATTTTAGTACACTTAAAGGTAATGATTTTACAACATATGCAGCTATTAATACTCCAATTGAGCCTAAAATACCAATGGCTACTGAAGCTTTTGTTGAATAGGCTCCGTTTTTTATGAACTGATAAGATGAAAAAGGCATCAGCAGTGCGCAGGAACCCATCATTATAGGGAAGGCTGCCTTAGCACCCATTCCTAATGCAAAGACTAAGGCCATACACGGCGCGTAGAGTCCTATGCCTATAGTCATAAGTGCACCAAACACGAAGTTTCCGATAATTCCAATCACTAAGGTTATTCCTGTAAGACCTACAGCATCTCCGCCTATAGGGAAAAGCTTTAACTGTCCAGCAGTCATAAGTGCAGCTACTACTAAAAGAGCTATTCCCATAGAAATTTGAATAGTTTTTTCATCAAATTTAGATACAAATTTAGCACCTACAATAGCACCTATAACTGCAGATGCTAACATGCTAAACAGTGTTACAGGTTCTACCTTTATAACTGTTATAAATATAATTGCTTCTAATGTAGTAGGGATGGTATTAGCCACATTTAAGGTCCCTGGAAGCTTTTTGTCTTCTATTAATTTAAGGTTTTTGAAAAGTGAAGTTTCTATAGCAAAGCTTCCTATTCCTAAAGTATCAAAAAAATTAGCTAACATACCAATAAGTCCTAGTTTTATAAAACTTCCTTCTTCTAAGGTACCTTCTTTTTTCTTTTTAATATAATCTTTTGTAAGTAAAAGAGAATACCAAATGCAGCTTAAAATCATAAACGATAGTACAAATATTAACATATTTTTTCTCCTTTAAACCCTCTGTTTTAATTCAAATTTCAAATTTTATTTACTTAATTCTACAATATTTTTATATTCTTTTCAATAAAATTTAATTTTATAAGGTTTTAAAGAAGAAAGTGGCGTCAAATAGATATACATAGGAATGGGAGAACTAAGTTAAGTTCCCGCAGTGATTAACTTGAACTTATTGGTAACTCAATTATAAATACGGCACCGAACTCTGAATTTTCAGCTTTGATTTTTCCATTATGCTTCTCAATAACATTTTTACTTATAGATAAACCCAGTCCAAAATTGCCCTTTTTACCCTTATAGAACCTTTGAAATATATTTTCAATTTCCTTTGGATCAAAGCCTGGTCCGTCATCTGATATAGTAAGTTCCACTTTGTCATTAGCAATTATTTTAGTTGTTAGCATAATAACACTATCTGCATATCGTATACAGTTACTTAGTATATTAGTAATTGCACGACAAAGTTTTTCTTCATCTGCATATATTTCAATATTTTTATTAAGATTATCATTGGTAATTTTTATATTGCTCTGCATGGCAATACCACTTAAACGATCAATGCAATTATTTATTAATTCATTAAAGTCCAAGTTAACACAGTGATAACTCTCTTCAATTGTATCAAGTCGAGATAAGTAAAGTAAATCCTCTACTAAATGGGTTAAACGTTTGGTTTCATCAAGTATAACATTAACGCCAGTGTTATTATCTATAACATCATATTTTATACCCTCAGCATAGCTTTGAATAGACATAAGTGGAGTCCGAAATTCATGGGATACATTCTGGAGAAAAGTTTTCTGTGCTTTATCGTATGTTTCAAGTTTTTCAGACATAATATTTATATTATTTACAAATTCACGGAGCTCATCATCCACTGGCATATGAATTTTGGTCCCAAAATTCCTTTCTGCAATAGCTCTTATATGTTTGTTAAGAGAGGAAAAGGGTGCGGATATTTTTTTAGAAATAAGGGAAGAAAATATTAAAATAATAATGGCTGAGAAGATTAAAATAACAAAAAGAATAATATTTATTCCAAACTGAAGTTGAATTACTTTTTCCAGGCTGGAGTATATGACTATCCAACCTAAACCAAAAGAGTTTTTAGTAGAAACTGGTTTGATTATTGCTATATATTTGGTACCAGATAAATAGAAGTTTAAATATGTTTCATTATCTGGATTTTTAGATTTATTGATCTCATCAGTTATTTGATGAAGCAGATCAGTAGGCGGTGTAAAAGAATCTTTTGGAGAAGGAGTTACTATATTCTTGCTTTTATCAAGTAAAATATAGTCTGCATTTAAAACTGTAAGAGATTCTTTTAATGAACGGTCCAATTTAAAATAGAATTTTAGAATGTCATTATTATTTTTGGGGTCAAGAGGAGGTGGCGGCGGCATCATTTCAGATCCTGTAAAGGCATCTGGTCCATGCTGTAACGCAGTATGTTCCGTATTTGATGCAATTTTATTTAGCTGATTAACAACATCTTTTTCAATATATAAACGGACAGCAATATTAAATATGATTGTAGCTAATGTAATGAGCATTATGATTAAAACAAGATTATATTTAAAAATTCTCCACTTAATTGTATTCCTCTTCATAGTATCATTCCTTATCTTGTATTTTAAAACCAAATCCCCATACAGTAGCAATTTTTAAAAGGGAACCAGCATCTAATAATTTTTTTCTAATTCTTTTTATCATATCATCAGTAGCCCTAGTTTCTACATCATTTTCAAATCCCCAAATTTTATCTAATAGCTCGCTGCGGCTAATTGCTCTATTTTTATTTACTGCTAGATAATAGAGTAACGAAAATTCCATTCCTGTAAGACCTATGTTTTTATTACCAAACTGAGCTTGTTTAATGTGATAGTTTATTGAAATATCTGAAATATTAATAACTTGATTATATTCAGTACGAGTCTTGTCCAATTCAATTCTTCGAAAAATACTTTTGATTCTAGCAATGAGTTCCATCGGACTAAAAGGCTTAGTAAGATAGTCATCACTTCCTAATGTAAGTCCAGCTATTTTATCCGGTTCTGTATCTTTGGCAGATACGATTATTATTGGTACAGAACTTTTTTTTCGGATAGATGAGCAAAGAGAAAAACCATCTATTTCTGGCATCATAACGTCAATTACCAACATATCTGCTGGTCTATTGTTAAAAGCTTCAAAAATTGAACGACCATCATTAAAGGTCTCTACTTCAAATCCTTCCTTAACAAGAAAGGATTTGATTATATTACAGATATTAATTTCATCATCAGCAATATATATTAGTTTTTTATCCATATACTTCAATCACCTCTTAATCAATTTTACCATAAGAAGACTGGAATATCATTCAGAATTCTTTTATGTTTTAAATTGCCACATGTTTGCCGCAATATTGCCACAAAACAAAAGCTGTTTTTTTGAGATAATTATATAAGGAAAATAAACGAAAAGTTTACTTAAGGAGGTATAATATGAAAATTTCTTCGAACTACTATGATTATTATAATCAAATTTATCAATTGAACTCTCTTTCAAATACACAGATAAACAGTGATTTTCAGATAGACAATGATAATTCAAGTCTTTCTGAAGATAAAACTAAAGCAATTAATTTCATTCAGACAAGGAATTATATACCTGATGAGAATGTAGATATTGCGAATCTTAATTACAGTGGAACAATGGTGGCGAATTCACTAAGAATGCAGAGTGTTGATACTTCAGAAATGTCTGAGAGTATTGAGAAGCTAAACACAGATTTAGACTCTCTTAAAACAACAGATATTGATAGTATGTCTGCAGATGAGGCAAAGGAACTACTTATACAGCTACAAATAGATATGTCCTCCATAAAAAGCTTAGAGGGAGAAGCAAATGATATTTCTGATATAGATAGTATATCTGAGTCTGATATAAAAGATATGCTAAAAAATATTCAAGAGAATGCTAATAATATGGCTGCTCCGCCTCAAAATACTAAAGAGTTTAATGTATTTAGTAAAATAGATGAAAATATGGAGTCACTTAAAGATGTAGATATAGATAGTATATCTGTAGATGATGCAAAGGAATTGTTAACACAATTACAAACAGATATGGCTCCAATAAAAAATCCATATGGAGGATCAAGTAGTTCTCAAAAAATGGACATAGATAGTATGACCGAATCAGATGTTAAGGATATGTTGAAAAAAATTCAGGAATATGCTAATAAAATGACTATACAGACAGAAGATGATGAATTATCAGATACGTATAATAAAGTAAAAGAAGATATAGATACAATTAGAACTGCAGATATAGACAATATGTCTGCTGATGAGGTAAAGAGTGTACTTACACAGCTAAAAAATGATACAGAGTCTATATCAAGTGAAGAAGGACAAGCAGACGATATTTACAGTATAGATATAGATAGTATGTCTGAGTCTGATATAAAAGATATACTGAAAAAAATTCAGCAGCAGGCAAACGATATTCCTATGATGGGTAGATTTTATCCTTCACAGATGCCTAATCATATTGAGAAGAAAGAAAATTATACTAGTACAATAGATTCAGATATTAATGCTTAAAATATATTCGCTGAATGAATACGAATGACTTAGCTGAACTTTATTCCTACTTTGAAGAAGATAGGAGTATTAGAGTTGTTAGTGATCGGGTAAATACGTATAACTACACGGAGTAGTATAAAATTTATATGTGACCATTTATAATCCTATAGAAATTATTTTAAATCATTTGTTTATTGAACAAAACGAAAGGAAAGTGATATTAGAATGGGGATTTCATCAATTTCATATTCATCAAGTACAGTTTATTCTAAAGCAAGCAGCAGTAATACTAGCAGTAGTGAAATAAAACAACTTGAAAAGCAAAAAGCAGAATTAGAGAGTGAATTACAAGAAGCTCAACAAAGTAAGGGAGATGAACAAACAAAACAACAAAAAATTCAACAATTACAAATTGAAATACAGCAAATTGAGTCAGAAATCCAGCAAAAAAAGTCAGAAAAAACTGATCAAAGTCAAAATAGTATACAGCAATTAAAGTCTGTAAATAATAATACTAGGACAAAAAACAATAATGAGACAAGCAATAAATCTAATTCGGCTGATTCAGCAAATGAAAGCACTACCGGTAATAAAATTGATACATGGGCTTAATAGTAGTTATTATTGATCAAAATCATTAGGTTGGTTTGGATTTGAATTCCCAATATTAATTTAGGACTTGCTTCATCGCAAGTCCTTTTAGGTACATAAAGTAAAACTTGAATCAGATGGGGTATCAAACTACTCCTGATTCTTAGTTGAACGAGTCTAGAGACGTACCAGCTTGCAATGTCACCTCACAAAGAGGGAGTATTAGAGCGGGTAGTCATCGGATAAAGTGCAAAGAAGTAATTGAAAAAATATTTTAGCTACATTTTGCCACAATTTTACGGAGATTTATCTGGATGAATTGGAGTAGAATAATATATAAACAAGCTTTTGGAAGCGTAATGGGAAAATACTAGAAAAAAAACTGAAACTGGAGGTCTTTAAACATGAAAAAAAAGTTTTTAAAGGTATTACCTATAATACTTTTAATTTTTTTAGTAGGTGGAGGCGGTTATTATGCATATAAAAATAAAACGTCTAAAACTACTGTGTCAGCCACTAAATATTCTTTATCAAAGGTGACAAAAACTAATTTGGAAATTACTGTAGAAGCTACTGGTACTGTTACAGGGGGAGATGCAGTAAATGTTTATTCGTCTAATACTGGTTCTATACAAGAAATGACTGCAAAATTAGGTGCAGCTGTTAACAAAGGTGACTTGTTCTGCAAAATTGATGATGATACAAATAAGCAGGCAGTAGAAAATGCAAGGATTTCTCTGCAAGGAAGTTATTTGCAACTGGAAGCGTTGAAAAAACAATTAGATGATCTTTCGATAACTTCTCCTATCGATGGAACAATAAAAGCAGTATATGCAGAAGTTGGAGATGATGTTACTTCTATAAAATCTACTTATGGAGGAATGGCAATGATGACTGTCGGTACTGATAATGCTTTAGAAACAGCTGTTCCATTTCCTTCTAGTGGAAAAGTAGTTGAAGTTTGTACATCAGCTGGTCAGAGTGTTAAGAAAGGTGATGTGCTGTTTAAACTTGATCCTACAACTTTAAATAATACTATCGCTCAAAAAGAAAATGATATTAGACTGGCAGAAAAAAATCTAAAAGATAAGGAAGAGACATTATCTAAATCTACAATAACTACTCCTATAAGCGGAATAGTAACAGTATTAAATGTTAAAAATGGTGAAATAGCAACAAATGAAAAGCTTATAGCTACCATAACAGATACATCTAAAATGCAGGTAACACTTGCTGTAGATGAGTTAGATATTAACAAGGTTCAAGTTGGACAAACAACCGCTATAAAGATAGATGATATTGAAAACAAAAAGTTTACAGGTATTGTTGAATCTATTGCACAAAGTGGTACAACTACTAACAATGTTACAACTTATAATGTAGTTGTAACTATAGATAATCCAGAAAACGTAAAAATAGGAATGAATGCAAATGTTACTATTGCAGTACAAAGTAAAGAAAATGTATTGACAGTTCCCGTAGAAGCTATCATAGAAAAAAATGGTAAGAAGTATGTTATGGTTTCTGATGGAACACAGAAGTCAACTACATCTAATAATAAAAGTAGTGCTAATAACAAAAATAGTGCTAATAATGTAACTGCAGGAAAGCTTATAGAAGTAAAAACAGGGCTTAAAAATAAAACTTTAATTGAAATAACAAGTGGTGTTACTGAGGGGCAGGTTGTCATGACAGAGCTTTCAGCAAGCACGAGTACAAGTACGAAGTCAAGCAAAAATAGCCAAAGTACTGGAATGCCAGGCGGTGGAATGGGAGGACCTCCTGGAATGTAAACATATTTTAAATGGGAGGGATAATATGGATCTTGTTATAGAAATGAAAAATATTAATAAAATCTATAAAATGGGCAACAGTGAGTATAAGGCTTTAAGTGATGTTAACTTAAATATAAAAAAAGGTGAGTTTGTATCAATAGTAGGACCTTCTGGAGCAGGAAAATCTACTTTAATGAATATAATAGGGTGTCTGGATGTAGCAACTTCCGGACGATATATTCTTGATGGAGAAGATACAGATTGTAGCGATAACAAACTATCTGAAATTCGCAATAGAAAAATAGGTTTTATATTTCAAAACTATAATCTTTTGCCAAAGATGAATGTACTGGAAAATGTGGAACTGCCTTTAATATATCAGGGATTAAGTAACAAAGAAATGAAAGAAAAAGCTTTAAAATCTTTAGAAAGAGTTGGCTTAACCTCTCATATTAAGCATAAGCCTTCAGAACTATCAGGAGGGCAAAAACAAAGAGTTGCCATTGCAAGGGCCCTTGCCACAGGGCCTGAACTACTACTTGCAGATGAACCTACTGGAGCATTAGATAGTAAAACAGGAAAAGAAGTTATTGAAATGCTCAAGGAATTAAATAGAGAGGGAAATACAATTGTGCTTATAACTCATGATCGTGAAATTGCACAGCAGGCGAAAAGAATAATAACTGTAAAAGATGGATATATTGAATCAGATGAATTAAATCTTGAATATAGTAAGGTGATTTAAATGAAATTTAGTAAGCTTATAAAAATGGCAGTTTCATCGGTTTTGGCCAATAAAGTCAGGTCTTTTCTTACTATGCTGGGTATAATAATAGGAATTAGTTCTGTTATTGCTTTAGTAGGTATGGGACAGGGTACAAAACAGGATGTAGCTTCCAAAATTTCAAGTTTGGGAACTAACCTTATAACTGTAAATATAATGGGAAGAAGAAGTGTAACAGTAACAACTGCCGAGCTGAATGAACTTAAAAAGAAACCAGGAATAAAGGATATAGCTCCTTCAGCCTCGCAAGGAAGCGTTACGGTGAAGTCTGGAAGTAGCTCCAAGAGTACCTCAACTTCTATTGAAGGATGTGTACCAAGCTCTGCTACCATAAGAAAATTAGGTGTAAGTAATGGGAGATTTATAAATCAAGATGATGTGGATAGCAGATATAGGGTTGCAGTGATTGGTACAGATGCAGCAGATACTTTGTTTGGGAGTACAGATATTATTGGAGAGGAAATTAATGTAAATGGAAGTATATTCTCTATAGTAGGTGTCCTTGCAACTCAAGGAGGTAGTGGACAAGATTCACCAGATGACAAAATAATAATACCTTTAAGTGTTGCCCAAAGATTGTTTAAAATTTCAACAATAAGAACTTTTTATGTGGAAGCAGAAGATGAGAATTCAGTATCAGAAGCGAAGGCTTATCTTCAAATATTTTTAAATAACAAATTTAGTAGTGATTCCACAGGAAGTACTAATTATAGAATAATGGATCAATCTACTCTTTTAGCAACAGCTACCTCAACAAGTGATAGTATGACTACTATGCTTTCAGGAGTAGCAGCTATATCACTATTAGTTGGTGGAATAGGAATCATGAATATTATGCTTGTCTCAGTAATTGAAAGAACAAGGGAAATAGGTATAAGAAAAGCCATAGGGGCAAAGAGAATGACTATACTAATACAATTTTTGCTGGAATCAGCTGGTATAAGTACCTTTGGAGGAATTCTAGGAGTCTTAGGAGGATATGTAGCAGCTTATGTTATGAAAACTTTTTTTAATACATCTGTTGTAATATCTACTAATGTAGTTTTAATGGCATTCTTATTTTCAGTTGTTGTAGGTGTAGTTTTTGGAGTATATCCTGCTAATAAAGCTTCAAAGCTAAGTCCTATTGAAGCTTTAAGATTTGAATGATTTTTTAAGAGAGAACATTTTCTGTTCTCTTTTTTTGTGGTAAAAACTGAGGCGATGCATTATAATTTAACTATAAGATTATACTTAATAACAAATATATACACTGCCATTATAAGTTAATATGTGTTAAATAATAACGTTTTTATCACATGTTATATATTAAAAGAGTTATTAAAAGATAAGTGATTTAAAATAATTTATTGGAGGTAGCAATAATGATGAAAAGAACAGATACTAAGGAAATAGATGTAAAGTCACTTCAGATCAAGGACGTTATAGATATTGATCTGCTTCAGAGATTCCAAGATAACTTTGCAGAAAGTATGAATATTGCTAGTATAACTGTGGATATAAATGGAGTTCCAGTAACAAAAAATAGCTCCTATACAGACTTTTGTCAAAGATTCACTCAATCAACTACTGCTGGAAGGAATAGATGTGCAGAATCACATAAAAAAGGTGGAGAAGAAGCCGCAAGAACAGGAAAACCATATGTTTATAAATGTCATGCAGGATTAATTGATTTTGCAGCTCCAATATTGATTGATGGTCATCAAATAGGAACAATTTTGGGTGGACAAATTCTAACCTCACTACCTGAAGAAGAAAGTTATATAAAAACTGCAAAAGAAATAGGTGTTAATGAAGGGGAATACGTTAATGCTGTAAATAAAATTAAAGTTACTACTGAAAAGAATATAAAGTCAGCTGCAGAAGTATTATTTATTGTTTCAAATGCACTTTCAAAAATAGGCTATGAACAGTTTAGGCTTAAAGAAATATCTCAAGTGCTTTCTGAAAATTTTAGTCAGATATCAGCTACAATGGAGGAGTTGGCGGCCTCTGCTATAAACGTTACCAATAATCAGCATATGCTTAGTGAGGAAATAAACACAGTTAAGAATGTATCTATGGAGATAGATACAATACTTAATTCTATAAAAAGTATAGCTGATAAAACTAAAATGCTTGGCCTTAATGCTGCCATTGAAGCAGCAAGAGCTGGAGAGGCTGGCAGAGGCTTTGGTGTGGTTGCTTCAGAAATAGGCAAACTATCTCAAAGTTCAAAGGAAACAACTTTTACAATAACAGAGCTTACAGGAAAGATACATGAATCTATGGATAAAACAATTGAATCTTCAAAATCTACCTTAGAAACTACAGAGAATCAAAGGTTAGCAATTGAAGAGGTTAATAATAGTCTACAGGAACTTGTGAATGTATCCGCGGAATTAGAGAGATTAACAACTTCAGTAAATCATTAAATATGGAGAGTAGATTAATATGATAGTAAAAAATGAAGAAGTAAAATTTATCACAGTAGGCGAAGGTGTAGAGAGAAAGATATTGGCTACTGGTGGAAGTATGATGACTGTAGAAGTCAGATTTAAAAAAGGTGGAATTGGAGCAGTACATACCCATCCACATGAACAGGTTAGTTATGTTTTAGAGGGAAGTTTTGAATTTGACCTTGAAGGTGAAAAACATATTATAAAAGCTGGAGATACATACTATATAAAACCAAATCAAGCCCATGGTGTAGTGGCACTTGAAGATTCAGTAATATTAGACATATTTACTCCACAAAGAGAGGATTTTCTAAAATAACTTAATTTTTAGATTAAAAATAAAACAATTAATTTATTTTTAAAACGATACAGGATTAATTTCTTGTATCGTTTTCAATTGCCTAACATAAGATAATTTAGTCAAATGCACAAAAAAACTCTGGAAAAATAAATCAATTGACTAATGCATATTGAGTAAAACTAGTTTAATATATTATATATGAAGTGGAAACTTGAATCAGATGGGGTTTCGTCTACGACCGGGAGCTTTGCCCATTAAATGCCATTTAGGCATTTAACCCCCACCTGATTCTTAGTTGAATGAATCCAGGGACATAGCCGCTCTTTACTGCCACTTTGAAGAAGATGGGAGTATTAGAGCGGGTAGTCATCGGATAAACTAACAATGATGCAAGTGAACAAGTAGGGATTTCCAAAATGCTATTAATATTTGTAAAAAATTCAAGTGATAGACGTAGTTTAATTTTAGGAGGGTATTTAATATGAAAATGATAAGACAGTTTGCAATTATCAGTATAATTTGTTTTTTAGGCGAAGTAATAAGAAGTCTTTTGGGGATAGCTGTACCAGGAAACGTAATTGGCATGATATTATTGTTGATTTCTTTATGTTGTGGAATTATTAAACTTGAACTTATAGAAGACATTAGTAAGTTTTTATTAGATCACTTACCTTTTTTCTTTATTCCAGCGGGTGTTGGACTAATTGCTAGCGTGAGTATTATAAAAGATTGTTGGCAATATATAGTTCTTATAATTGTTATATCCACTATTATTGTTATGGCTATAACCAGTATAACAATTCAATTATTTAAAAGGAGTTGATTGTAATGAGAGATATAGTTTCTACCCCAGCCTTTGCTATAATGATTTCCTTAGTAGCCTTTGAGATAGGTTGTATAATTAATAAAAAGACAAAGTTATCTGTTCTAAACCCACTTTTAGTAGGCATAATTTTAATAATAATATTTTTAAAATATTTTAATATAAGCGTATCTGATTATAATAAGGGTGGACAGTTTATATCATTTTTTCTATCTCCAGCTACCGTTGTATTAGCGGTACCATTATATAAAAAAATAAAGCTTTTTAAGGAAAATGCTTTACCTATATTTTCAGGTATTTTTTTAGGTACTTTGAGTGGAATTGCCACCGTAATAACTTTATGTCATTTATTTGGACTATCAAAATCTTTAAATCTTTCAATTATACCTAAGTCAATAACTACGCCAATTGGTGTTGAGGTTTCAAAACAACTTGGAGGAATACCATCTATAACTGTAGCTGCAATAATACTTACTGGTATAATAGGATCTATAATTGGGCCAGGTGTTTTTAAAATCCTAAATATAAAAGATAAGGTAGCTATAGGAGTTGCTCTCGGTACTGCCTCACATGCTGTTGGTACTTCAAAAGCTATTGAACTTGGAGAAACAGAAGGTGCAATGAGCAGCCTCTCTATAGGTATAGCAGGGCTAATAACCGTATTAATTGTTCCTATTATGACAAAAATTTTTCACAGTTTAATCTAAATTTTATACTATATAAATACTGGCACTAAATTAAGTAATAACAATCTATAGTAAAAAGGAGACAGGACATGATTCAGTTATCGGAACAACTGGCACAGAAGATTGTGGATAAGATGATGGAGGTTATTCCTTATAAGGTCATCATTACTGATGAACAAGGTGTAATTATAGGAAGTGGCGATCCAGATAGAATTCATCAATTTCATTCAGTAGCAAAAAAAGTTCTTGAGACTAAAAAGATGATTAAAATACCTGATGATTCTTCACCAGGTGTAAGGGCAGGTGTGAATTCTCCTATTTTTTTTGATGGAAAACCGGTAGGAGCTATTGGAATTACTGGAGATCCTGAAATTGTGAAATCTTTTAGTGAGCTAGTTAGTGTTACTGCAGAGCTTTTAATTAATCAAGAATATGCTTCAAATCAACAGAAGATAAAAGAACAGGAGAGGGAAAAGTTTCTCTATGAACTTGTATATGCAGATGAAGCTTATTCTCAGTCTTTTATTGAGCGAGGGCTTTCTTTGGGAATAGATATAACTAGTGCTCATACAGCAGTACTAATAAGTTCTTCTAATGAAGATGCTTTAAAAAAGTTAAAAAACTATTTAAATTCTTTCCTTCAAAAACAAGAGTATTATCTTATACTTAATCCAAATACTATTGCTACATTTATGCATTCGGATAAATATCTTGTTAAGAGGTTAGAACGAATTTTAAATAATGAATTTACTAGCAATATAAATTTAGGGGTTGGACTTGCTGAATCTATCATTGCTGATTCAATAAATCAGGCTCGTAGAGCCCTAACTATTGGGAGAAAGTTGGAAAGTGGTAAGAATATTTATTTATATAAAGATCTGTACTTTATCTCTATGCTTGCTAATTTTGCAGGTGATCATAAATTAAAGGAATTAATTAGTAAGCTAAAATTAGACGGAAAGCAAGCAGATCTTTTAGATACTTTAGCTGCTTATGTTTACAATAATGGGGAAACAAATACAACCTCTGAAGCATTGCATATACATAGGAATACACTGAGTTATAGATTAGAAAAAATCCAAGAAATTTCAGGAAAGAATCCACGAAATCTAATAGAACTTTTTGAACTTTTTACAGCTTATGTAGTTTCTATGTTATAAGTTTTATATAGACACCCACCGCCGAAAGTTGACTTATTCTGCGGGATATAATACCAATCTTCAGCACGTTAAATATTTTTAAGTAGATCTAAAACTCAGAATTTATGAAAAACTAAGAACTTTAAATAACTCGCATTGCTCAGACAATCTAAAGTTCTAATTTTTTCACAAATTCTTTGTTAAGACTACTAAAAAATATTTAAATCTACCTTCAAATTGGTATTACATTCCTCCGAATAAGTCAACTTTCTGTTACGAGTATCTATAGATAAATGTGCTTAAAAGTTGACTTATTCTCTTATCAAAAGCCTTATATCTCAATGTTTCTAGATAATGAATAAGTCAACAACTGAACAAATTTATCTATATAGATATCCAATTCCAAAGCTTGATATATTCTTTAGCTATAATTCAGCAAGCTTAACAACTTAGCTAAGTGAATAATTCAAGTTATGAAGTTGTTTATCTATATAAAAGAAGGTTTATTCATAAATAATAAAAAAGAAGCTGGTTAGTGTAGTATGTAATTACACTAATCAGCTTTTTATCATATCTGACAATAAGAAGTAACAGCCAAAAAGGTGAAGAGAATCTGGGAAGTTATTCATTATTTTAGGTATCGTCTCGTATTCAGAAAGTTAATCTACTTTTAGAATTATATCTGTGATTCCTCTTACATGTGTATTTAGGGCTTCTAAATCTTTAGAATCAAGAGAGGATATTTTTTGTGCTAGATTGTTTTTGATTGCTTCTTCTTGTTCTTTTATAAATTCATGAGCTTTTTCTGTTAGTTCAATTCTTAGTATCCTTCTATCATTTGGATCATTGTATCTAGTAACCATCCCCTCACTAATTAGTTTATCAATGATAGGTGTCATATTAGGTTTAGATATTGTAAGATTTTTAGCTGCCTCAGATATAGAACAGGCACCATGATGAGCAAGATGAATTATAACCTTTATATGTGAAGGTGGTATAGGAAGATTTTTTGTGATTTCACTTGGATTAAAAAATTTCCTATGTAAATATAACATTAAACTATACAAATCTCCAGAGAGCTTATTGAGTTCAGTAGTACTCATCGTATCCTCCTTAGGTAAATTTTATGAATTTACTTATATTATAATATATTTATAATTGTTATACAATGTGAAAAGTTGCTTTTATATAAATATTATTGACATATAAATATTATTTTTATATAATGGTTATGAAAATATAACTGTTATATAAAAATAATATTAAGAATAAACCAAATATATTTAGTAAAAACTAAATGCAATAATTAATGATGAAATGGAGAGATGAGTTTAATGTTAAAGATAATAAAGCAACTAAAACCCTTTATTGCTTCAATAGTTGTAATTATAGGTCTTCTGTTTGTACAAGCCGTATGTGACCTATCACTTCCAGATTATATGTCTAACATTGTAAATGTGGGCATTCAACAGGGGGGAGTAGAAAACGCAGTTCCTGAAGTAATTCGTAAAAGTGAATTTGATAAAATTAAACTATTTATCAGTGAAGAGGATAGGAAAAAGGTAGAAGGCAGCTATTTGCTTTTAGATAAGAAAAATCTTTCTCAAAGTGAGTTGGAAAATACTTAGAGGAGTATCCACAGCTTGATAAAGAGGCAATTTACAAGCTTAATACAAAAGATAAAGATAAAATTAATGAGCTTAACAACATATTTGGTAAGCCCATGTTAATAGTGCAGGGGATTGAAAAGGGAGGTATGGCAACCTTAACTCCCTCTATGCCAGAAGGAGATCAGGGAGTTAAAGCACAGCAGAAGCTGACCGCAAATACAGATCCTTTTGCAATAATTGCAAAGATGCCTCAAGAGCAAATCAAGGCAATGAAAGAAAAAACAGATGAAAAATTTGAAAATATGCCGGACAGCATGATTACTCAGTCAGCAGTTACCTTCCTTCATAAGGAATATAAAAATATAGGTATAGATACTGATAAGCTTCAATCAAACTATATATTAATTGCAGGAGTTAAAATGCTACTTTTAGCCTTGCTAAGTATGGTAGCTACAGTTATAGTTGGTCTACTTGCTGCAAAAGTGGCTGCAGGATTAGGTAAAAATCTTAGAAAAGATGTATTTAGAAAGGTTACAAGCTTTTCTAATTCTGAATTTGATAAATTCTCTACAGCGTCCTTAATCACAAGAAGCACAAATGATATTCAACAGGTTCAAACTCTTATGGTTATGTTGCTTAGAGTAGTGTTTTATGCACCGATTTTAGGGATAGGTGGAGTTATTAAGGTTATTAATACAGATATTTCAATGGGATGGATTATAGCAGTAGCAGTTATGGCCATTTTAACCTTAGTAATTGTTTTATTTAGTATAGCTATTCCTAAATTTAAGAGTGTACAAAAGCTGGTAGATAAGATAAATTTAATAACTCGTGAATCTCTAATAGGGATGCTGGTTATCCGTGCCTTTAATAATCAAAGGTATGAAGAGAATAAGTTTCAAAAGGCAAATCAGGATTTAACAAGAACAAATTTATTCATAAATCGCTTAATGACTTTAATGATGCCAATGATGATGTTTATAATGAATGGAATTACAGTACTAATAATTTGGGTTGGAGCACACCAAGTTGACGCAGGAAATATTCAGGTTGGTAATATGATGGCATTTATACAATATGCAATGCAAATAATCATGGCATTTTTAATGATATCAATGGTGTCAATTATGCTCCCTCGTGCTTCCGTATCAGCGCAGCGTATAGCAGAAGTTTTAGATACTGAAGTTAGCATTAATGATTTAAAGGAGTCAAAAGAATTTTCCTTATATAAAAAAGGCTATGTAGAATTTAATAATGTTAGTTTTAGATATCCAGGTGCAGAAGAAGATGTACTTTCAAACATTACCTTTACAGCTAAGCCTGGAGAAACTACAGCTTTTATCGGAAGTACAGGCAGTGGTAAATCGACGCTGATAAATTTGATTCCACGTTTTTACGATATAACAAATGGAAAAATATTAGTAGATGGTACTGATATTAGAGAGGTACCTCAGCAGAAATTAAGAGAAAAAATTGGTTATGTACCACAAAAGGGGATTTTATTTTCAGGTACTATAGAAAGTAATATAAAGTACGGTAGGAAGGATGCAACAAAAGAGGAGTTAATAAAGGCTGCAGATATAGCTCAAGCTATGGAGTTTATTAATGCTAAACCTGAAAACTTCAATACAGAGATATCTCAAGGGGGAAATAATGTCTCAGGAGGTCAAAAACAAAGGCTTTCTATCGCTCGTGCTCTTGCTAAAAAGCCTGAAATATTTATCTTTGATGATAGTTTCTCAGCTCTTGATTTCAAGACAGATTCAGCATTGCGTAAGGCATTAAAGAGTGAACTTTTAGAAAGTACCATCCTAATTGTTGCACAAAGAATAAGCACAATAATGAATGCAGATAAAATTATTGTACTTGATCAAGGCAAGATAGTAGGAAACGGAACTCATAATGAGCTTATGGAAAATTGCGAGGTTTATAAACAAATTGCTTTATCACAACTTTCAAAGGAGGAACTTTCATCATGAGTGATAGAAAAGTAGAAAATAAAAGACAGGGTGGCTTTGGCGGCGGTCCTATGGGCGGTATGGGAAAAGTTGAAAAGGCTAAGAATTTCAAGGATACTATGAATAAATTAATCCAATACCTAAAACCATACAGTTTATCAATAATTACTGTAATTATTTTTGCAATAGGTAGTGCGGCTTTTTCTATAGTAGGTCCTAAGATTTTAGGTAAGGCTACAACAAAGCTTTTTGAAGGTTTAGTAAGTAAGGTAATGGGTGTGGAAGGTGCAGCAATTGACTTTACTTATATAGGGAATATCGTAATTTGGCTTCTTGGATTATATATAATTAGTGCTATATTCGGGATTATACAAGGATATATTATCTCAGGAGTAGCACAGAAGGTATCTTATAATTTAAGAAAAGAAATTTCACAAAAGATCAATCGTATGCCCCTTAGTTATTTTGATAAGAAGTCTCATGGAGAAGTACTATCAAGGGTTACAAATGATGTTGATACAGTGAGTCAAACCTTAAATCAAAGTTTGTCACAGATAATAACCTCAGTTATTACTATAATTGGTGTGTTAATAATGATGTTATCAATAAGTTGGCAAATGACACTGGTGGCGTTACTAATATTGCCAGTATCGATGCTGTTAATAATGGTAGTGGTTAAAAAATCGCAAAAATACTTTAAAGATCAACAGGAATATCTAGGCCATGCTAATGGGCATATAGAAGAAATCTATAGTGGTCACAATATAATGAAAGCCTTTAATAGGGAAAAAGAAGCTGTTGAAAAATTTGATGAAATTAATGACACACTTTATAGTTCTGCATGGAAATCTCAATTCTTATCAGGGATGATGATGCCTATTATGACCTTTATTGGAAATATAGGTTATGTAGCTGTATCCATTCTAGGCGGATGGCTTACTGTAAAGAAAACTATTGAAGTTGGAGATATTTTATCCTTTGTTCAATATGTTAGAAGTTTTACACAACCAATAGCTCAAGTGGCTCAAATATCTAACGTCCTTCAATCAACGGCAGCTGCTGCTGAAAGAGTCTTTGAATTCCTAGAAGAGGAGGAAGAAGTCTTAGAAGCAGAAAATCCTTTGAAGGTTGAAGAGATTAAAGGAGAAGTTACTTTTAAAGATGTTCACTTTGGATATAATTCAGACAAAATCATAATAAATGATTTTGGAACTCATATTAAGCCAGGGCAAAAGGTGGCTATTGTGGGACCTACTGGAGCAGGTAAAACGACTATAGTTAAACTTCTAATGCGTTTTTATGATTTAAATAGCGGAGCGATATTAATTGACGGTCATGACATAAAGGACTTTACCAGAGAAGACTTACGTAATATGTTTGGCATGGTGCTTCAGGACACCTGGCTGTTTAATGGTTCAATAATGGAAAATATCCGTTATGGAAGACTTAATGCCACTGATGAAGAGGTCATTGAGGCAGCTAAGTCAGCTCATGTTCATCACTTTGTAAAGACTTTACCAAATGGTTACAATATGGAATTGAATGAAGAAGCAAATAATGTATCCCAAGGGCAAAAACAGTTATTAACAATTGCCAGAGCAATTTTAGCAGATCCTAAGATATTGATACTTGATGAAGCAACAAGCTCTATTGATACTCGTACGGAGATTCTTATACAAAAAGCAATGGAAAATCTCATGAAAGGAAGAACAAGTTTTATTATTGCACATAGATTATCAACAATACGTGATGCAGATTTAATTCTTGTAATGAAGGATGGAGATATTGTAGAACAGGGTAATCATGAAGAGTTATTAAAAGCTAATGGTTTCTATGCCTCTCTTTATAATAGTCAGTTTGAAAATGCAAATGCTTCATAGGCTAAATAGAAAAAAATATATTAGAGAAGGCGTTGGTTTTTATAATTTATTAAAACCAACGCCTAAAGTGTTTTTATGTAGATGTCTATATCTAACATCTTTACTTATCACTTAGATTATTCTTTGCAGTTGAAGTCCATTGATTATCTGTTGCTGTTTTATCTTTTTTATTAGTACTTGCTTCCATACCAGATTGCTCAGGTAAAGATGACCATTGATTATTTTCTTTAGATTTTGATTTTTTTCCCATTATAAAGCCTCCTTTCATTTGTAATCTTATTTTTAACTAAATAAAGTATTTGATTCTAAGAAAGATATTCATGTGTAACCAATAAATTCATTATCAAAATAAATAAATTATCTAAATAAAAAATAATAGGATCAGATGAGGGGTTGGAATCCCATCTGATCCTAATTATTTTACTTCATCTTAATAGTTTCCTTGAGCATGCATTGCATCAGCAACTTTTACAAATCCTGCAATATTTGCTCCTGCAACTAGATTATATCCAAAGCCATATTCTTCAGATGCATCTTTACAGTTGTTGTATATATTAACCATTATTTGGTGAAGTTTCGCATCAACTTCTTCTTCAGTCCATGACATTCTACCACTGTTTTGTGCCATTTCAAGAGCTGAAGTAGCAACACCACCAGCATTAGCTGCTTTAGAAGGTCCTACTATAACTCCGTTCTTTTGTAAATAGTCAACAGCTTCGTTTGTGCAAGGCATATTAGCAACTTCGCAAACCATTTTAACTCCATTTTCAACTATTTGCTTAGCATGTTCTAAGTGTATATCGTTTTGAGTAGCAGATGGCATTATGATATCAGCCTTAACTCCCCATGGTTTTTCTTCTGGGAAGAATTTAACTCCAAATTTATCAGCATAATCTTGTACTTTATCTCTTCCTGAAGCACGCATCTCAAGAAGGTAGTCGATTTTTTCACCTGTTACTCCCTCTGGATCATAGATATATCCATCTGGACCTGAAAGCGTTACAACTTTACCACCTAATTGAGCGATCTTTATAGATAGACCCCATGATACGTTACCAAAACCTGATATTGCAACAGTTTTACCCTTAAAATCTGTTCCTTCATGTTTAAGCATTTGTTCGCAGAAGTAAGCTGCTCCAAATCCTGTAGCTTCTGGTCTTATTAAGCTTCCACCATAAGACATTCCTTTACCAGTAAGCACGCCATTTTCGAATGCTCCTCTAATTCTTCTATATTGTCCATAAAGATAACCTATTTCTCTTCCGCCAACGCCAATATCTCCAGCTGGAACGTCTACGTCTGGTCCTATATGTCTATAAAGCTCAGTCATGAAGCTTTGACAGAATCTCATTATTTCTTTATCTGACTTTCCTCTAGGATCAAAGTCAGAACCACCTTTACCGCCTCCTATTGGAAGACCAGTTAATGAATTCTTTAATACTTGTTCAAATCCTAAGAATTTCATAATTCCTATATAAACTGAAGGATGGAATCTAAGCCCTCCCTTATAAGGTCCTATAGCTCCGTTAAATTGCACTCTAAATCCACGGTTTACTTGTAATTTGCCTTGATCATCAACCCATGGTACTCTAAACATTATTTGTCTTTCTGGTTCGCACATTCTTTCTAAAAGATTTTCCTCCATGTATTCAGGATGTCTTTCTAAAACTGGACCAAGAGAACTTAATACTTCTTCAACAGTTTGTAAAAATTCTGGTTCATGTCCGTTTCTTTTTTTAACCTTTTCGATTACCTCATCAATGTAATTTTTCACTTTTTCATTTATCATAAAACTATACCCCCAAATAATTAAATTTTCATTCTATTGACCGAAGTCATTCTTTAATCTTATAATACTATATTTTCTAATAATTTTAAATATAAATAACAAAATTCCATAATAATTAATGATATAATTGAATTTTTGTTTAAATTATTCTATGAAATACAAGATAGCAACTCATGGATATTAGAAAATTTAGGTTAAATTAGTTTAGGGTTAATTTTTTTAGGATTATAATTAAATTATTATATTAAATTTTAGTTGATTCTGTTCCAATATTTAAATATATATACTATAATTAATATAGATAATTAATTATTTAACAAAAGAGGTGTGTGCGATGGATGCTTTAGATATCAAAATACTGAAATTATTGAAAAATAATGCGAGAGTTACTGCATCTGAAATCAGCAGTAAAATCAATTTATCTGTACCAGCGGTAAGTGATAGACTGAGAAAGCTTGATGCTTCAGGAGTCATAGAAAAGTATACTGTTATTATTAATGCTAAAAAGTTAAATAGAAATCTTACAGCTATTATGTTTATTAGTTTAGAATCTCCTAAGTATATTAATAATTTTTTAGAGGCGATTCAAAAAGACGATGAAATTATAGAGTGTCATTATCTTGCAGGTGATTATGATTATGCATTGATAATTATTACAGAAAACACTGAGACTCTAGAAAAGATTTTAAACAAGATAAAAAGTATGAATGGAATTATTAAAACAAAGACCACAGTAGCTTTATCAACTATAAAAAATAATCATTCCGTAATGCCAAGTGAAGAAGATTGTTAAAAAATCACTAAAAGGTTGTAAAAGGGACTATTGCAAAAGGGATATTTATCCGATGACTACCCGCTCTAATACTCCCATCTTCTTCAAAGTGTACGTCACGAGCGGCTACGTCCCTGGATTCGTTCAACTAAGAATCAGGTGGGGTTTGAAACCCCATCTGATTCAAGTTTCCACTTCATAAATTTTCATGAATAAAAACCATGCATATAAGGAAATTTGTTTTCCAATTTATGCATGGCTTTTGTTTTTATATAGAACCTTTATGCA
This sequence comes from Clostridium magnum DSM 2767, assembly GCF_001623875.1. Classification (GTDB taxonomy): domain Bacteria; phylum Bacillota; class Clostridia; order Clostridiales; family Clostridiaceae; genus Clostridium_AM; species Clostridium_AM magnum. Next base: position 178,301 of record NZ_LWAE01000008.1, read on the forward strand.
ATTTTCAACAGGCACATTTTTATTACTTCTTCTTAATAGACTCTTTTATTCGTTGGACTAATAGTGCAATAATTGGAATAAAGACTGCTAATGGCAGGTGAACATAGGTTAGCGTTAATATCTGACCTATATATATGTGTTGTGGATAGTTTTTGGCTATAACCAATGAAGTGCCGAAAATCAATATGCTAAAGGGTACTGCTAAGTATTTTGTATCTTCTAATTTTGTAAGCTGAGCAGTGCCAAGCATTGCCCCATATGTAAATAAACTTATTTTAATAAATCCACCTACGACCATAATAAGTATTAAAAATATATCTATCCTATCAAAGTATTCTCCTACATGAATTAAGCGCATAGTTTGAAGAAGGGGAAAGAGTGAAGTAGATGCGAAATCTATTCCAAGTACAGATATAAACATTATAGAACTTAAGGTAAGGAGTATCCCTAAAAAAATGATAGCTAATACTGCAATTTTCCTTACCTTTGATCTTTCAACAGTAGATGGATATAGCATAGTTAATAATACAGTCTCACCGTAGGGAAAGGTTATGAGTTTCCAGCCTTCTTTAATAACAAATATTATTCCATTCTCAAGCACTGGTTTTAAATTATAAAACTTTAAACTATCTGGTGAAGTAAATAAAAATATCCATTCTAACATAAAAAATGATACTAGCATAGTTAATATAAATTGTCCTGCTCTGCAAAGGTCTTCCATACCTAAATAGACACTATACCCAACTATTGAAACAAGCAGTAATGTAGTTAAATTAAAAGATATTTTAGGCATTGTGGTGATTACTATAAGAGAGGTAATATCTCTTAATACTCTTGCAGCCTCATATGCAAAAAAAATTGTGTATATTATGCTTAAAGTGGTCCCTATAAATTTTCCGAAAATTTTAGGCATATATGTAACAATGGTATCATCAGGATATTTGCTCCACAAACCAGTATATATAATTTGCAGTATGATTGCTGGCAATATGTAGATAAGCATTGCTATCCATGCATCCTGTTTTGCATTTGGGGTTATAAGAAAAAGTAACGCACTACCATAAGGTGCTAATATAATACTACAAAATAGTTGAACTGCTGATATTTTTGTTTTCATAATACTACCCCTTATGAAATTATTTTTGCTATTATTTTATTGGTTTAGAAATTACCCCTGGGCCTTTTAAAGAAGAGTCCACATTTACATTTACTTTTATATTTGGAAAGATGTGATTCCAGTTGTCTTCTGTTTTTTTCCAATAAGCAGGATGTTCTCTATGAATCAAGCCGCCGAAATCAAATATATCTGCATTAAGTTTCTTTTGTGCTGCATTTAAAGCAAGTTTAACTTCATTTTCTATAGCTTCGCTTTGTAGTTTAGCTAAATCATCCATTATTTTTGGATCTTTCATAGGATCTAATTTGCCTGGCATTTCTAATATATTTGATTGTGATTTAATAGTTATTTCTATTGTTACGCTATCATTTTCTATAGAAGACTTTATTTTGCTACTTCCATTTATGATAGAGAATGTTACTTTACTGTTATCGGGAGTAGTTACTGTTATATTTCCATTTTTAACTTTTCCTCTTATCCACTGCATACCACGGGTTTCATTAATATCTAAATAGCCAATAAGTTTATCTTTTTCAAATACACCAGTACCAGCGAGTTTAAAGGTGTTTCCTATATTATTGTCTTTGCTTATGTCGATAATTCCCATAATAGGTGCAGTTGTTTTACTTGATAAGGTACTGGCAAAATCTAACCTAGTTACTACAGGAGAAAATCCTCTAATGGATTGCAGTGTTATTAATTTTTTTACTGAATTTGAAGGTATTGGTTCGTCAATAGGTTTGAATGCTAATATTTTTGAAGCTTTATCTTTTGCTAGAAGCAAAGTGTTATCCGGCCTTGTTTCATATCCTCTTAGAATAGCATCAACAAGTAATGATAAACCAGATTCGGCCAGATTCTTGCCTATAACTAAATAGTCACTGTGGCCAAAGTATAGATTCCTGCCATAGTCTATAGATAAACGGTTTATAGCATCAAGGGGAGTATCTCCCTCCGAACTAAATATGAGAACCTCTGAGGAGGGATCTTGCCCACCACCTTTCTTAGAACTGGTACTTTGGGAGGAATTCTCCTGTGGATTTAATATTTGTACTGTTACTAAATACTTATTTTCTGGTGTAAGATCAAATCCTATTGCAAGCACTACTGCTAATTTTTCAACTTCCTGTTTTACACCTTTGCAGCTTGTAGCAGAAAATATAATTATAGTTGACATAAAGATGCAAAATAATTTTTTCATAGTCTACTCCTTACTTTCCCTTTCCTCCATAGCTTTTGCTTGTTCTTCTTTTATTGATTTGATGCGAGATTCTGGTTTCCTCTTAATTGAAGATTTTCCTGTTATAAGCCAAGATCTTTTAGACTTAGCCCAAATAGGACGCCTAATAAGTAAATCTGGGAATTCTTTTGAGATAAAAGGTGCCAAGGGTGCCATATAGGGTATCCCAAAGGAGCGTTGAGATATAAGTGTCATAAATAGTATTATTATGCCACAAGTTAAGCCTAATAATCCAAAAGTCCCTCCTATTATTAATAATATGAATCTAGGTGCAGTAACTGCTGCATACATATCTGTGGCCGGAATGGCAAAGGAGCAGATAGCTGTAGCAGATACCACAATTACCATTGGTGTGCTTACGATACCTGCCTCTACTGCAGCCTGGCCTAATACTAAGGCACCTACTACACTCATTGCCTGCCCCACAGACCTTGGCATTCTAACACCAGCTTCTCTTAATATTTCATACATCAATAGCATTAGAAGGGATTCAAGCAATGCTGAGTATGGTACCCTAGAACGAGCTTTTATAAAAGTAATCAGTAAAGCTCTTGGGATAACCTCTTGATGAAATGTAGTTATTGCTAAATAAATTCCCGGCAAAGTAAGGGTAATGATAAAGGATAAATATCTTATCCATCTATTAATGGTAGCAGGAATAAATTTTAAGTAATAATCCTCATTACTCATAAAAAATTCTATAAAAAGAGAAGGGACAGTTATAACTAAAGGGGTTCCATCAGTAATGATGGCAATTCGACCTTCTAGTATTTTAGATGCTACCACATCCGCTCTCTCTGTGGAGAAAATAGTGGGGAAAATACTTAAGGGGTCATCCTCTATATATTCCTTGATATAGTTAGCAGCAATTACTGAATCTATATCAACTTTATTTAATCGTTCTCTTATTTCATTTATTATTTTATAATTTGCTATATTAGAAAGATAGGCAATGGTAATGTCTGTTTTTGTTTCCCTTCCTATTTTTAAAGTTTCCATTTTAAGATTTACACTTTTAATTTTTTTTCGTATAAGAGTCATATTAGTGGTCATAGATTCAGTAAAGCCCTCTCGTGGTCCGCGAATGACAGTTTCTACTTGAGGTTCTTCGATACTTCTCGCTGGTGGCTTAGTAACATTGATTACCATTGCTTCATTTAATCCATCTATAAATAAAATAAGTTTTCCGCTTAATATTGAATTAATAACTTTATTCATATCTATATGTACATCTTCATCTCTCACTCCGAATAAATATTTAGAATACTCTTTAGTCCATGGCGAATAGGTATATTCTTCACGCTTATTTGTCAGTTTTTCAATAATGGATTCTTCAATTAGAACTGTTTCTATCATATTATTTAAATATACAAATATTGCACTATATTTAGGGTTATTTGTTATTTTAACTTCTCTAATAATTAAATCTGAGAAGTTGTTAAGTATATTTTGTATAGTTATTTTGTTGTCTTGTAATATATTTGAAACTTTAGTGTTTTCACATTGAGGTGTATTAGCATTTTTATTAGGCTTATAACTATTTTCATCTTTTAGTGAAAAGATAGTTTTTAAAAAATTTAACATTTAATTCACCTTCCATATATTTTATTATCTGGCATAATGAAATAATTATTCATATATATTAAAAGGTTGTAAATACTAACTTCTATTTGTATAATAGTGAAGGGTATTTTTGTTTAAAGGAGATAAATCATATGAAAAGTGTAACTTTAGGTTCTAACGGCATATATTCTTTTGTTGAAAAACTAAAAAATGAAAAAGTATTTAGTATATCTTTATTACTTGCAATTTCCACTTCTTTTTTTATAAAACCTCAAATATCCTATATAAACTTTAAAGTACTGGCATTGCTTTTTAACTTAATGATAATAATTTCCGCTTTTGAAAGCTTAAAAGTTATGGATAAGATCGCTCTGGAGATTTTATCGAAATGTAAAAATACTAGAACCGTTTCCAGAGTATTTGTAATAGTAACCTTTTTTGCGTCTATGTTGGTTACTAATGATGTGGCATTGCTTACTTTTGTTCCATTAGCTATATTTACCTTTAAAAAGGCAAAGGTTGACTCTATGAAAACAATAATAATTCAAACCTTAGCAGCTAATATAGGAAGCAGTCTAACACCTATGGGAAACCCTCAAAATTTATTTTTATTTACTCAATACAATTTAAATGCATTACAGTTTTTTTCTGTCACAATGCCTTTTGTGGTTCTTGGTATGATGTGGCTTTTATTACTGAATAAAAGCGTTTTAAAGGAAGAAATAAATCTTTCCTTTAAAACTGTACATATAGAAGATAAAAAGAGGGCGATTATATATTTTATTCTTTTCCTATTTATAGTATTTTCTGTATTTGGATTGGTAGATTACAGATATACTTTCTTAGCTACATTATTGTGTATAATTTTCATGGACAAGTACCTTATAAGAGAAGTAGATTACTTTCTGTTAGCTACTTTTATATGTTTTTTTGTGTTTATTGGGAATATATCTAATATTGAGTCAGTACAGGAATACTTAAAGCATTTTCTTCAAAAGCCAAATATGCCCTATTTTTCATCTATATTACTTAGCCAGATAGTAAGTAATGTTCCCTGTTCCATATTAGTATCAGGGTTTACAGATAATTGGAAGGAAGTTCTTTTGGGGGTGAATGTCGGGGGGATGGGTACCCTTATAGCCTCATTGGCAAGTCTTATTTCATATAAAATATACATGAATGAAAATGAAGAGAAAAATAAAGTATATTTGAATAAGTTTAACGTATATAATTTTGTAAGTTTATTGATATTTACATTTATAAGTTATTTATATATTAATTATTTGTAAATTTAGAAGGATTTTCGTAGAAAACTTAGAATATATATTTAGAATATATAATTTATATAGAAAATGCTTATAACATAATAAGGAGGAATTTTTTATGAAATCACTAAAAGGAACGAAAACTGCTGAAAATTTAATGAAAGCTTTTGCAGGTGAGTGTCAGGCAAGAAATAAATATACATATTTTGCATCTGCAGCAAAAAAGGAAGGATATGTGCAAATTTATAATTTATTTATAGAAACAGCTGAAAACGAAAAGGAGCATGCTAAAAGGTTTCTAAAGTTTTTAAATGAAAGCTTAAATGGAGAGACAGTTGAGATTAATGCGGCTTTTCCTGTAGGGTTAGGAGATACAAAAGCTAATCTTCTTTCAGCTGCAAATGGAGAGAATGAGGAGTGGGTAGAGCTATACCCTAAGTTTGCAGAAGTTGCAGAACAGGAAGGATTTCCAGCTGTAGCAGTAGCTTTTAGAAAAATAGCTGAAGTAGAAAAGCACCATGAAGCAAGATATAGAAAACTACTTAGTAATATAGAAAATGATACAATATTTAAAAAGGATAAAGCTGTTCTATGGAAATGCAATAACTGCGGATATATTCACGAAGGAGAATCTGCACCAGAAGTATGTCCAGCTTGTATACATCCTCAAGGATACTTTGAGGTATTTGTTGAAACTTATTAATTAACAAAAGATAATTACAATTTTAATATTCAGCTTTTATAATTACAAAAATCACTATCTATATTTATTGAAGATCAATAAATTATGATAGTGATTTTTATTATATTATAAATTGTGAATTTTGGTTTGAGAATGTTGAATGATTTTCAACATTGATATAACTGTTGTTGTTGTAAAAATTTATTGAATACAACAAGAAAATTGTAAGTATGTGTAAAATGAAACAGTGCTGTGACAAAATTGTAACAAAACTGTAACATTGAAGTGATATGATGGAAAAAAGTCTAAATATTTCATAATAAGCACAGGACATAGTTCAATTATAACAGAAAGGAGTGTTAACAAAATAAAAAGTAAATTCCATCAACTATTTATAAAAACAAGGGGAGAAGCTAGAATAATGAAAAAATGTTTGTCAAAATCTTTAAGTTTGTTGCTATTGTCTTACACCTTATTTCAAGGGAATGCAGTACAAGCATCTGGTGTTTCTGTTGCACCCAGCCCTAATGAAGTGAAAATTACAAACAATGTAGGAAAAGCAGATACTATATATATTACTGGGGTCATAAAAGGAGATATAGTAACTGTATATAATGCTGCTACTGAAGGGAAGGCTATAGGGAAAAAAACTGTAACAAGTGCTAAAGGTGATGTAACAATATCTGTTGCTCAAGTTGGAAGCACAGAAGGAAGTGTATACATAACTGTTACCTCATCAGGAATGACTGAAAGCAGTAGAGCTGAGATTAGTTATTCAGGAGAGGCCGAATCAGAAGAGCCTTTAACTGATAATATAACTATTACAAATAATTCAGGAAAAGCAGATACAATATATGTATGTGGGCTTGCTCCTAATGATAAGATAAATATATATACTGCGGCTATTGGTGGGAAATTATTGGGGTCAGCTACAGTAGGTGGAAGTAAGACAGATGTAACTAAATCCATTTCGCAACTTGGGGTATCCAGTGGAAGCATATATGTTTCAGTTACAAGTAAAGGAATGCATGAAAGTGGAAGAATAAAAGCTGATTATTCAGGAGAGGGCCAGTCTGAAGGGATAGATTCTGATAACGTAACAATTACAAATAACTCAGGCAAAGCGGACACAATATATATTAGTGGACTAGCTCCTAAGGATAAGGTAAATATATATACTGAAGCTAGTGGGGGAAAGTTACTGGGATCTGCAACAGTTGGTGCAGGTAAGACAGAGGCAACATTTAGTATATCACAACTTGGAACGAGTTCGGGAAATATTTATATTTCTGTTGCAAGTTCTGGAATGCTAGAAAGCAGTAGAACTGAAGTGAATTTTTCACCTGAAGGCAAATCAGACTCAGTATCAACTGATAGCATAATTATTACTAATAATTCAGGCAAAGCAGATACTGTATATGTTACAGGTCTTGTATCAGGAGATAAGGTAAATGTATATAATACTTCAACCGGTGGAAAATTACTGGGATCAGCAACGGCATCATCAAATGGTGATGCAACAGTTAGCATAGGACAACTTGGAACTTCTACTGGAACTGTTTATATATCTACTACAAGTTCAGGTATGCTTGAAAGTTCAAGGGAAAAAGTAAATTACTCTGCAGAAAACCAATCTAGCGCAGTAGATATTTCAAATATAACAGTCACTAATAATGCAGGAAGATCTGATACTGTATATGTTTCGGGAGTTGTAGAAGGTGATGTAATCAAGGTATACAGTTCATCTACTGGTAGTAGTTTGTTAGGTACTACAACAGTAGCATCTGGTGCTGTAGATGCAACTATTACTATATCACAACTTGGAACTGCAGCAGGATCAATATATGTTTCTATAACTGCTGAAAATAAATTAGAAAGTAATAGAATACAGGTTGATTATACTGCGGAAGGAAAATCCAGCAGTGTAGATGGAGATAATGTTATAGTTGCTAATAATTCAGGAAAGGCAGATACTGTATATGCTTCCGATTTAACTGCTGGTGATTTGATAAAGGTCTATGATAGTTCTAGCGGCGGAAATTTGCTTGGTTCTGCGACAGTAGGAGATAGTGATACAACTGCCAATATATCAATAAATCAACTTGGAATTTCAGCAGGAAGCATATATGTTTCTGTAACCGGTAAAAGTAAAAGTGAAAGTTCTAGAGTGAAAATTGATTATGGTGCAGAAAATAAATCTAAAACCTTAGATACAAATAATATAGTTGTTACTAATAATGTAGGAGCAAATGATATTGTACAGGTATCTGGTGTTTCAACAAATCAAGTAGTAAAAGTGTATGATGCTGCAAAGGGAGGAAACTTATTAGGTACAGCCACAGTATCCGCTGGTGATACATATGGAACAATAACAATTTCACAACTTGGTACTGATGCAGGCAGTATTTATGTGTCTTTAACAGAAATAAATAAACTTGAAAGTGATAGGGTACAAGTAAGCTATTCTCCGGAGGCTATTTCTGATGCTCTGAGTACAAGCAATATACTAATTACAAATAGATCAGGAAGTGCAGATGCTATTGATGTAACTGGTGCTTCTCAGAATGATATTATTAAAGTATATGATTTGGCAAAGGGAGGAACTTTGCTTGGGTCTGCCACAGTGGCAGCAGGTGACACGAAGGCTAGTATATCTATTGCTCAACTTGGAACGATCTCAGGAAGTGTTTATGTGTCTCGAATTAGCTCAAATAAAGCTGAAAGTGACAGAGTAAAGGTTGACTATTCAGCTGAGCCAAAATCTACTGCTCCAGGGGCTGCTAATATAATTGCTACAAATAATGCAGGGATAGATGATACTATACAAGTAAAGGGACTTTCTGTTAATGATTTAGTACAGGTATATGACTCAGCTCAAGGTGGTACTTTACTTGTAGCTGCAACTGTTGCAAATTATGCTACAGAAGCTACGGTTTCAATTTCTCAATTAGGAACTGATTCAGGTAATATATATGTTTCTGTAACTAGTACTAATAAAGGTGAAAGTGATAGAACTCAAGCAGCATTTTCTGCAGAGGCTCTGTCAAATTCACCTTCAGCAAGTAAAATAACTATTGTAAATAATGCAGGAATAGCTAGCACAGTAAAAGTAGATGGATTAACCTATGGCGATATAGTAAAAGTATATGATGACTCTAAAGTAGGTAATTTACTTGGTTCAGGAACAGTTAGTACATACGATACAGCAGTGACTATACCTATTACTCAACTTGGTTCTGATGCAGGAAAGGTGTATGTATCTGTTACTAGTAAGGGAAAACTTGAGAGTGACAGAACGGAGGCTGCTTTTTCTGGAAAGACAGAGAGTACTCCGCCTAACGCTTTAAATATAACTGTAACTAATAATGCATCCATAAGCGATACTGTAGAATTAACAGGACTTCAACCAAATGATGTAGTTAATGTATATGATAAAGCTACTGGTGGAAACCTATTAGGTAATGCTGTAGTAAACTCATACACTATGTCAGCTACAGTGACAATAGCACAGCTTGGTACTGGTTCGGGAACTATTTATGTGTCTATAAAAAGCACAGGAAAAATAGAAAGTAGTAGAACAGCAGTAGAATATAGTACTGAAGCCCAATCTGATCCTCTAGCTGAAGAGGACATAGTTATAGAAAATAATGCTGGAACAGCTGATACGATTTATGTAACAGGAGTATCTGCAGGTGATATAGTTAAAGTTTATACTGCTGCTACAGGTGGAAGTGTACTAGGGACTGCAACAGTGGTAAGTGGTGAGTCTGAGGCAGTTATTAGTGTATCACAGCTTGGATCAAATGTAGGAAGTATATATGTCTCAGTGATAAGATCTGGAAAAACGGAGAGTAGTAGAACTCAAGCAAGTTATTCAGCAGAATCTACTGCACCAGTGGTGGGAAATATATCTATTGATAACAATGCTGTAATATCAGATATAATAACAGTTAGAGGGTTAACAGCTAATGATATAGTTAAGGTATATGATGCTTCAACTAATGGTAATTTATTAGGATATGCTATTGTATCAGCTAATAGCACTGAAGCTACTGTTACAGTTTCACAGTTAACTACAGCTTCAGGTAGTGTGTATGTTTCTGTTACAAACTTTGGAAAAGGTGAGAGTAAGAGAACAAAGGCAGGTTATATTGCAGAACAAACTTCAACTGCTCTTTATTCAGGAAATGTGAACATAGTGAATAATACTGTGGGAACATCTGACATTATAACTGTAAATAATCTAGCACCAAGTGACGTTATAAAAGTATATGATGCATCAACTGGAGGAAATTTAATTGGTACTGCAACAGTATCCTCTAATGGAACGCAAGCCATTATTACTATACCTCAGCTTAGTGCGGCATCAGGAAGTATATATATATCAGTAACAAGTCTTGGTAAGAATGAAAGTAGTAGAACTAAGATTAGTTATGTGGCTGAGAATTAGAATATAACTTAAAGTTATTAATTAAATGGGGATTATCTATGTCCCCATCTAATTCTTTTTAATCAATATCAAACCAACCTTTTCTTTTGAACCATGTAAACATAAATACCCCAATAAATAACATAACACCTAGTACTACAAAATAACCATATCTAAATTCTAACTCAGGCATATACTTAAAATTCATTCCGTAAACTCCAACTATAAAGGTAAGAGGAATAAATATTGTAGTAACTACAGTTAATAACATCATTATCTTATTCATCTTATGTGAATTTACCGAAATGTAACTATCCCTAAGTTCAGAGGTTAAGGATAGGCTTGATTCCATCATATCTGCAAGTCGTAGAAGGTGATCATATATATCAGAAAAGTATACATGCTTTCTTTCAATATCCTTTAGATGATTTGAGTTTAAAATTCTGTATACAAGATCACGCATTTGAATTATTATTCTTCTTAGCTTTAAAAGATCTGAACGGATCTCAAAAATTCTATCTAAGAGTTTTCGTAAGGATGCACCTTTTACGTTATCATCAATCACATTTATTTGATCTTCAAGTTTATATACAGCGGGAAAATAATGATCCACTAACTTGTCAAGTATATGATAGAAGACATATATGCTGCCATCACGCCAGTTTTTTTCAGTAGAAATGATTTTCGACCATGCTTCTTCAATCTCTTTAAGGTGAGTTTTATGAAAAGATACTATAAAGTTATCCCCAACAAACACATCCAGTTCATGGGGCGTCAAATCCTGATCATTTAATACATGAAGAACAAAAAAATTATAGTCCTCATAATAATCAAGTTTTGGTCTTTGTAGGAAATGTAGACAATCTTCGATTGCTAGATGATGAAAATTAAAATGGGTATCTAATATAGCAGATTCAGTTTCATCAGAGCAATCGAAATCAACCCAATACCATTTTATATTTGGCCCATCAAGCTCACTTATTGGTAGGTCTTTTTCTAATTTCATATCTTTTGTGATAGCTAATGTATGAATCATATATATATCCTCCAAGAATATTGTATATTTTCATGTAAATATTACTACTTATAAATATTAATGTCAATTTTCAATAGTTACGTATTCTGTGGAGGTTAAAATTATATGGGAATTAGATGCCTAAGCGGCATTTAATCCCCATATGATTTTAAGCTTCATTTGCGATTATACATAAATCAGATTTTCTAGCAATAATTTTTCGATTTCTTTTTCTGTAACAGGTTTACTAAATAAATATCCTTGCCCATAATCACAATTATTTAATATCAAAAATTCCAATTGATTTTTAGTCTCTATGCCTTCTGCAACTATGCCCAAATTCAAATCATGTGTAAGCTTAATAACAGATTCTACTATCACATTGCTTTGTCCCACATTTGAAATACCTTTAATAAAATTTCTATCAAGTTTAACAATATCTATCGGGAGTCTTTCCAAATATGTTAATGAAGAATATCCTGTACCAAAATCATCAAGAGCAATCTTAACTCCCATATCTCTTAGTTCTTTTAAAACTCTAGTTGATGTATTTATGTCTTCCATAACTGCCGTTTCAGTTACTTCAAGTTGAATTTCGTTAGAGTTTAAATTTGTTTTTAATATTAATTCTCTAACTTCATTTATAAGATCACTATTGGTAACTCTCTTCCCAGAAATATTTACTGACATTTTTATATGAGGGTATCCCTGTTCCTCCCAGGTCTTCTTTTGGAATAAGGCTGTCTTTAATACCCATTTGCCTATCTCGTGAATAAGGCCAGTTTCTTCAGCTAATGGAATAAATTCCATTGGAGAAATTACTCCCTTTATAGGATCAATCCACCGTATCAAGGATTCTACTCCAATTAATTTTCCACTATTTAAATTAATTATTGGCTGATAGACAAGAGCAAATTCTTCATTATCAATAGCATGTCTAAGTTCATTTATCATTATTATTTGCTTTACATTTTCCGCCTGTATATCATGTGAATAGAAACAATAGTCGTCTTTCATATTTTTCTTAACATAATACATAGCTATATCAGAATTTTTAAGCAATAAGGATAAAGTATCCCCATGCTCTGGATATATTGCTACTCCAATACTGAAGGAAATAAAGAATTCGTGGTTATCAAGCATCCATGGTTTTCTTAAATGTTTCAATAAAATCTGTATTCTATTAATAACATCATTTTTATCATTAATATTTTCAATTATAATAGCAAATTCATCCCCACTTAATCTTGCAGCGAAATCAGGAATTTTCACTTGAGATTTTAATATATCAGAAATATATTTTAGGAATAAATCCCCTGACATATGTCCTAAAGTATCATTTATATGTTTGAAATTATCTATATCCATATAAATTAAAGCAAATTTTGTATTAGATTTATTTTTTCATATATTAACTCCTTTACTTTTATTTCAAATAATACTCTATTAGGTAATTCTGTTAATGTATCGTAATAAGCTAATAAATTAAGCCTATCCTCTATATGTTTATGTTCAGAAATATCTGTAAAGGAACCAGCTAGTCTAATAGCTTTACCCTCTGAATTCCATATTGCTTTACCCTTACTTAATATCCATTTGTAATTCCCATCCTTACATAGCATTCTATATACGTTCTCGTAGGAGCCAGTCTTTGATAAAATATAGTTATCCACCTTTGATATAACAGATTCTTTTTCATCAGGGTGAAGTAAATTTGCCCAGGTATCAAAATTATTATCTAGTTCATTTTCACAGTAACCAAGATAAGTCTTCCATTTTGGGGAAACATAGTGTATACCGTTTTTTATATCCCAATCCCAGATACCACAATCAGCTCCTTCAACTGCTAATTCATATCTCTGTTCACTAACAATAAGTGCATTTCTATGGATTTCTAACTCATCAAATTGTTGTCTTAACTCTTCTTCTAAGGCTATTGATTCTTCATTAGCAGCATTTAAATCTTCAAAGTTACTATAAATTTTTTTTATTGCTTTTTCAAAGAGAACAAGTCTTTTTAGGACAAGAGAATAAATTAATATCATAGTTATAAATACATAGGCCCATCCTTTATATGTAGCAAGTTCTTTATATGCATCAACATTGCTAACAATTGTACTTAAAAATTCATCAGATAATAAAATCCATAATGTTCCTACTACTCCATAAATAAGTGCAATCTTTATAGATTCAGAGTATGGATGTATCTGATAATTAGAATTTAGATAGTAATTAATGTCTTTATCTATTTCAATGTTTTTATGGAAGTAGGACTTTATTTTTCGTAATAAATGCAACAATAATATCACCACTTTTTAATAAAATATAAAACGCTATTCCTTATAATTTTTTGATTAAAACATAATTAAAGCTTATCAAATTTGATTAATAAATACAAGTTATTTGGTAAAATAATGGGATATTTTGTTTGTATTTGGAAGAATGATGAAAAGAACAAAAAAATGTTGTTTTTTAATCAAATTAGTGGTAAAATACAAAATTGTAATCCCTGCTGTGTGAAACACAGCCGATAGTCCAAGGGGAGGAGGTGAAATCAAATGAGAAAGTATGAAACTATATTCATATTACACCCATCTTTAGATGAAGAAGCTGTTAAAGCTAACGTTGAAAAGTTTAAGGGAGTAATAGAAAATGGTGGGGGAGTAATAGAAAATGTTGATTTCTGGGGTAAGAGAAAGCTTGCTTATGAAATAAACAAAGTTGGAGAAGGATTCTACACTTTAGTACACTTCGATGCTAACCCTGAATTACCAAAAGAGTTAGACAGAGTATTCAGAATATCAGATGCTGTTGTAAGACACATAATCGTTAAAAACGAAAAATAAGTGATGTTTTAATTTTCCTGAATGGGAAGTGGAAATAGAGCTGAAGTATAGTCATTTGACGATAATATGCCTGGAGAATTTGGAAAAACTCAAGGTTTTTAATTAAGAAACATAAGGGAAGGATATGACTCCAGTTAATGATGGAGGTATCCGATTCTTAAAGGTAAGGAGGGATAAGCATGGCATATAGAGAAGGCGGAAGAAATTCAGCTAAGATGAGAAGAACTAAAAGAAAAGTTTGTTCTTTTTGTATGGATAAAGTTGAATTTATAGATTATAAAGATATAAATAAGCTAAGAAAATATGTTACAGAAAAAGGAAAGATTCTTCCAAGAAGAATTTCCGGTGCTTGTGCTAAGCATCAAAGATCACTTACTGATGCTATAAAGAGAGCAAGAAACATAGCATTATTACCATTTACAACAGAATAAATCAAAGCTGGAGAATAAACGTTGTATATTCTTCAGCTTTTTTATTTATCCAATGGTTATGTTTAACTAATTAACTTATTCATCTCAACAGCCATATTCTTTAAACTTTCAGCACTGCTCGTCAACTCTTCGCTTACTGCTAGATTTTCATTTATAGATTTTTCAACTAAATTGAAATTTGAAGTGGTTTCTTTTATAGTTTTGTAAATATCATTATTAAATGTAACAATATTTTGGGTTTCTGTTAAGAGTGTATTAGTTAATTCACTTATCTCCTTAATATTGCTTCCTGAATTCTTTAATCTAGTCAGCATAGTTTTTATATTTTCAACTGCGTTAGTTATAATAGCATCACCATTATTTATTTTTTCCCAGTTCTCCGTCATAAGATGCTCTACTTCAGTAACCCTTTGTTTAACTTCATTAGTAATTGAAGTTGCATCATTCAAAGACGCTCCAGTATCCTCAGCAAGTTTTCTAATTTCATCTGCAACAACTGCAAAGCCTTTTCCAAATTCACCAGCTCTCGCAGCTTCAATTGATGCATTTAAAGCCAGGAGATTAGTTTGTTCAGCTATCTGTTTTATTATAAGAAGTATTTCATCAATTTGCTTAGACTTTTCCTCAAGTATCTTTGTGGCATCGAAGGTATTGTCTATGCTGCTTTTTATACCGCTTATTATATTTAGAGTTTCATTTAATGCTACTTCATTCTCATTAGATAAATGAATTAAACTAACAGAATTATTTTCAGTATCCTTAACTTTTATAGAAATAGATTTATTAGCATCAAGAAGATGATCAAGTACTTTTGTATTTTCAGAAGAATCCTTTAATATTTTTTCTGTATATTTAGTAACGGATTGAGTAGTGCCTGATATTTCCTCCATAGCTGCACTTTCTTCTGAAGCTATAGATGCTAAAGTTTCACTTGAGCTTAGTAAACATTTAGCAAACTCAGTAGTTTTGTTAAATAAATTACTTATATTCTCATTATTTTTTTTAAGTTCGTTCTCATTTTTTTCAACGGACTTTAATATACTAGCCGCAAATGTAGTAAAAGCTGTGATAGCAAATGTAACTAAGGTTATACAAATTATTCTAAGCATCAATTCTCTTAAAAAGAATTGAGTAGGTAACGTATTGGGATTTAAAGTAAATATCATAACTTCTGAGATAATGCTTAGAATAACAGAAGCTATATTCACTTTATTATCTAGGAATAGAGAACTTAGTATAATCATATAGAAAGCTGATACCCAAAGCTCCTTTGAAGGAATCATAAAATTCATATATAGGTAGTTTGTATAGGAAAGTACAAGTATAATTATCTTTAGATTATTAAACACCTTCATGTTTAGTTTTCCATCTAAAACTGCTTGTTTGTACATAACTCTAAGAATTATTATTTCTAAAATGACTAGTAGAAACAATCCAGCTAAATGAGGCCATTTTACTTCATTATATAGTCCGAATAGTTTCATCACTATGAATACTGAACCGGCAAGAAATACACTTATGCAGTAAATAACTATTACAAATTTTAATGTATGTTTTTGGTATTCGATTATAGTACTTGTATTTGTTTCCATATTGTTAATCAGCTCCTTAAATTTTCTACCATTTATACAACAAAGTTCCTATAGAATATCCAGAGGCTACAGAGCAGAATATAACTAAATCATCCTTATTAAATTTATGATATTTTAATCTGTCATCTAATGCCATAATAGGACTTGTACATCCTGTATAGCCATATTTATTTCCAACAAAAGTGGCTTTGCTTATATCTGAACCAAGTTTTTCTAAGGTTAATTCCAGATCCGCTCTTGAAAATTGAGACATAAAATAATGACTAACATCCTTAGGTTTGTATTCATGCTCGTCCAAAAGTTGTGTAATTGTATCACTCCATTTTTCCGAAAGAAAACTAAAGTCAAAGGGTTTCCAGAGCATCTTTTTATCTTCTGGATCTATGTTGTTATCGCGGATATTTGTCAATCCGCAGCTTGGAAAGGTTATAGACCAATGGTATGTATCATCTGTAAACATTCTAGAACCTAATATACCTCTTTCATCCTCCTCATCTCTTCTTTCTAGAATTACTGCAGCTGCACCATCAGCTGCACAACCTAAGAGTACCATATCATCTTTTCTAGAGAAAGGACTAATTAAAAAGGCACCAACAACTAATACTCTTTTATATTTATCATCAGTTTTTAGATATCTACTTGCTACATCTATACCTGTTATCATGCCTATACAATTACAATTTACATCAAAAACCGCTGAAGCATTTTTTGCTTTAATCTGATTTTTAATTAAAAGAGCACAGCTAGGTGACAGATATTCTGGTGTATCTGATACAGATATAATCATATCAATGTCCTGTGCAGTTAACCCAGCGTTAATGAGCGCCTGACTAGCTGCTTCTACTTCCATAGTAACGCTGGTTTCGCCTTCCTCAGCTAAAGTTCTTACTTCTCTACCAAGCTTATTCATAAGACCTCTAGCATGTTCCTCAATTCCATACTTCTTGAAATGTTCGATAAAATACTGGTTGTCCAATTGCTTTTTGGGATGATATGTTCCAACTCCGATTAAGTGTACATTCTTATGCATAGTAAACCTCCTAATAATTTGATGCAAAAACAAAAAATAGCATGGCTAAGTTATGCTATTTTAAAGCTGTGTTAACTTAGCGACCTGACTATCATGGGAAAAGATCCTTTAGACTCATGGCTTTGCGTCCTTACCTTTAAATAAGTTTGCCTTTATTAAGTTCATCCGATGACTATCCGCGCTAATACTCCCTACGCACGGTGTGAAAGCGCCTCGCACAAAATCAGAGATTTTGGTTCGCTGCTTTTCTCAAAGAGGGAGTAAAGAGCGGATACGTCCCTGGATTCGTTCAACTAAGAATCAAATGGGTTTGAAAACCCATTTGATTCAAGTTTCACTTCATCTATTATTTTGTTTAGCTGGCATAATAATATAAATTATACCATAAATTTCATGAAATTCAACAGAGTGGTTTAATAATTTGTATTATATAGCTTAATTATACATTTAAAGTAAGTAATTAGATGATAAATAGCATCAATTATAGAATGTTAGTATTTAATGCAAATTGGTAATGTTATTTGTTAAAGTGGAACTATTATTAAAATGATTAAAGAAAATAAAATATTTCCATGTCTAAGCGGTTCAGCGCTGCAGGATATTGGTATAGAGAGCTTTCTAGAAAAATTAGAGTGGCATATTAACAGGATCACCTATAACTGATTTAAAGATTACTTTATTGACAGGAAGAGCACACAACAAACATACCAGTGGAGGAGATTTTAGAGAAGCAACCTTAAGAGCCTTAAGACAAGGGCTAGAAAATACATTATTAGAACCATATTACCGCTTTAAAATGGAAGTAGATATAGACTTTATGGGAAGAGTGTTGTCAGACATACAAAAGTTAAATGGTTCCTTTGATGCTCCGGAAACTTATCATAATAAAGCTATTATAACAGGAAGAGGGCCTGTGGCCGCTTTTATGGATTATAGTATGGAATTTACATCATTAACAAGGGGAAAGGGTAAGATTAATTTTACCTTTGACGGATATGATACTTGCCATGATGAAGAAGATGTAGTTAAAAAGATAGGATATGATAAAAATGCTGATATTGACTATACATCAACTTCAATCTTCTGTTCAAAAGGTCAAGGATTTTTGGTAAATGGAGATGAAGCAAAAGGGTACATGCATTGTTTAAAATAGTATTTATCCAAAGAAAGATATGAAGTGTAAACTTGAATTAGATGGGGTTTCGTCTATGACTCGGTGCTTTGCCCGTTAAATGCCATTTAGGCATTTAACCCCCACCTGATTCTTAGTTTAGCGAATTCAGGGGCGTAGCCGCTTGTGACATACACTTTGGAGAAAAGCAGAGAACCAAAATCTATGATTTTGTGTGAATCACTTTCACAGAGTGCGTATGGGAGTATTAGAGCGGGTAGTCATCGGATAAATAACCGGAAGTGTTATCTAATATCCTAGACTCACCTAAGTCTAAATCTAAATCGCATATGTTATATTTTATATCATAACCAAAGTAATCATTTTTGAAAGCCCAGTCGCACAGCATTTCAAGAACAGGGACTATTTCCCTACCGTTATCTGTAATTGAATATTCGACTTTTGGTGGAACCTCAGGGTATACTTTTCTTTCTATAAGCTGATCTTCTTCAAGTTCTCTTAATTGCTTTGTCAACACCTTGTGTGTTATATCAGGAATCAAATGCTGAAGTTGTCCAAATCTTAAAGTGGAGAATTTTTCAAGAAACCATAGGATTAGAGGTTTCCACTTTCCGCCTATAACACCAAAGGCTACTTCAATTTCACAGATAGCTTCCTTTGATTTTTTGTTTTTTTCATTCATAAATATTCGCCTCATTTATACAATTTTTAATATAATATAGGGTATCGCCTATATAATTTTATTTAGTAAATTACTATTTAGTCAAGTAAAATATGTATTTATAATCTTAAATGGAGACTAATAGATGTTTTATTAGTTTAAAAATAATATTAAAAGAGTAATTTAGTACTCTTTTAATAAGTAACTAGTTGAAGATCTTTCTTCAATATTTTTGGAAATATTAGTTTTATATTCTAAATTATCATTTCAATTGTTTCACAAGCCAAATGACCAACTTTTGAAGCAATATTCATCAAAGTATCATTGGGTTCAAATGGAAAATTAGGATCAATATTAGAGAAGTGATTATTTAAGTAGTGAAGTTCTTCGAGATATTTTTCTTTAAATTCATTCCATCCACTGAAACCTAATTTTTGTGATAAACGGATCACTGTTGAAGGTGATGTATAAGTAGCATTTGCTAAGTCTTTAGTTGATAGTTTTTCTATATTCTCCTTCTTGTTAAGAATATATTTAGCTAAAATTTCTTCTGACTTAGAAAAAGAGTTCATAGATTCTAAGTTGTTAGAAATTATCATAAGTTACAGTGCTCCATTCTGAAACAGAATTAAACATCTTTTAAAACATGATTTTAAAATTTAGTGCAAAATAACCGAAAAAAATGAAATACCATTCTATTATACTTGTAAAGTATTCAAAAATAAATGCTTATTTTGTATGATTATATTATAGCAAAAAGTTGTTTTTGTAAAATAAATCATATTGTTCAAATATTCATTGCAATATTAGGAGGAGATTTTATTTAAGGAAGGAGAAAATCGAGAAGAAGTGATGTATCAAGCTGTGCATCATGAGTTAGTTGCTAGTGCAATAGTAGTTAAAAAAGGCCATGAAATTAATCCAGACTTCAAAATAGGATGCATGTGTTCCTTTGTTCCTATATACCCCTTCTCATGTAATCCTGACGACATGATGCTTCAGGTTGAATTAATGCATGACCGCTATTTTTTTGCTGATGTACACTGTAGAGGACATTACTCAGCCTATGCGTTAAAAGAATGGGAAAGAAAAGGATATAATATAAAGATGGAACCAGGTGATGCTGAAGTTCTAGCTGAAGGAACTGTAGATTATTTAGGTTTTAGTTATTATATGTCCGATGCAGTTAAGTCGGGAGTTGATACTGTAAATGAGGACTCAATTCTTAGATCCAGTGCAAGCGTTAAAAATCCATATGTAAAAGCATCTGACTGGGGATGGGAAATTGATCCAGTAGGACTTAGATATTCTTTAAATCTTCTATATGAAAGATATGAGCGGCCACTATTTATAGTAGAAAACGGGTTTGGTGCTATTGATGTTAAAGAAGCAGATGGTTCCTGTAATGATAGCTACAGAATAGACTATTTAGGATCACATATTAAGGAAATGAAAAAAGCTGTTGAATTAGACGGTGTTGATTTAATGGGATATACTCCATGGGGATGTATTGACTGTGTTTCCTTTACTACAGGAGAAATGAAAAAACGTTATGGATTTATCTATGTAGATAAAGATAACGAAGGAAATGGCACTTTAGCAAGATCAAAGAAAAAGTCTTTTCATTGGTATAAGAAGGTTATTGCATCAAATGGAGAGGAAATATAGGTATATAAGGTAAATAGTCTTATGTGTCCAAATTTTCGATAACGGAGTAAAGCAAAAACAAAGGTTATTAGAGAACTTGAGTTAACTAATAACCTTTGTTTTTGCTTATGTTTTAAAAAAAACTAATCTAACAATCATCTGTATTAAGTAAGATAAGGGAACAAATCAATATCACAACAGCACCCCATACTGCTTTAGCTCCAACAGATAAGGTTAGAAATCCACCTAAAAAAGCTCCAAGTAAAAATGCAAATATTACTATAAAGTAACGAAGGGATATTATAGCAGATTCTGGATCTTTTTTTGTGAAAGCAATATAAGCTGCCTGTGAAGCGGAGCGTAAATTACCAGTACACATAGTTGTAGCATAAGGAGAGTTAACTAATTTTCTAAAGGTAGAAGTCTGAAGTGAAGCTACAAAGGAAATTGTAACGTTAACCAGCATATTCCCAACATTATTAGGTATAAATCCAATAATAAAAAGAAGTACTATCTCAAGAATTAAAATGGCACGTTCTGAATTTTTTATACGAGAAATAGAAGAGGTTCTGTTTAAGGTTTCAGAAACCACTACTCCTACTATAAATGCAAAAATAGGTAGGGCTTGGATTAAGGTCTCCATCCAATCTCTTTTTAAAGCTGCTATACCAACTAATACAATATTTCCTGTCTGAGCATTGGCAAAAACGCCACCTCTACCTATAAATGTATAAGCATCTAAAAGTCCTCCAACTAGCGCAAGAAGTATTCCTAGATGAATAGATTCAGAAGTCGTATTAGGCATATGAATTTTTGATTTGTTTTTATGCATTACATTTATGTCTTTAATAAGCAAGATTTAAAATCCCCTTTCAATGAAGTAATAACTAAATCTATTATACTATTAATTTAAGCTATATTCATAATACTGCTGATGGTATTATAGATGATATCTTTAAATGTAATGCTATTCAATTCGTTTTTTTACTATGTATTATAGAAAAAGGTAAGTTATAAATTTTGAGTATTTACAACTTACCTTTTATAATTTACTGAGAGTTAAATAATAGCCTCTAAAGCACTAGGAAACTCTTCATTGTCGTCTTTTCTATGTTTATTAAGCTTTTTAAATTCAAAGGCTAATAAAATTATTGCTATTACAGATGATATAAAATCTGAAACAGCAGCAGACATCCATACCCCATTCAAACCAAAAAACTGTGGCAGTATAAGTAACATAGGTATTAGTAATAGAACCTGTCTTAATAAACTTAAAAACATAGAGTGTTTTGCCTTCCCAATAGCTTGAAAATAATTAGCAATTACTATCTGAACAGCAGCGATAGAAAACATAGAGACAAAAATAGTAATTCCCTTTGAACCAATAGCTATTAATTGAGCATCACTTGTGTTAAAAATTCTAATTATTTGAACTGGGAATAGCTCAACTATTATAACGCCTAAAGTTGCTATACTTGCAGCTGCAGCTGATGCATAAACCAATGTTCTTTTTACTCTATTGATGTTTTCTGCTCCATAGTTATATCCAATTATAGGTTGTGACCCTTGATTTATACCAAATAAAGGCATTAGTATCAGCATAACAATACTATTTATAAGAGCAAAGGCACCTATGGCAATATCTCCGCCATATTCAGCAAGACTCTTATTAAAAACAACCGTAACTAAACTTGCTGCAAGCTGCATTGCAAAAGGAGACATTCCTATTGCTACTATTTCTTTTATTATAGCTTTATCTAGTTTCATGCTACTTACGTGAAGTTTTAAAAGACTTTTACCCTTTGTAAAATATGAAAAAATCCATAAAGAACAAACCGCTTGTGAAATAACAGTAGCTAAAGCGGAGCCTGTAACTCCTAATTTAAATCCAAATATTAAAATAGGATTCAGTATAAAATTAAGTACTGCGCCTATAAGCATTGTTATCATAGCTGTTTTAGGATCGCCTTCAGAACGAATAAGCGGGTTCATTCCAAAACCAATATTTTGAAGTACAACTCCCCAAAGTATGATAGTAGCAAATTGTTTTGCATAAGGCATAGTTTCAGAACTTGCTCCTAATATCTTTAGTATAGGATCTAAAAATATAATTCCGAAAATAGTTACAAGTATTGAAAGAATAATTACAAGTGAGAAGGCATTACCTACAATTTTTTCAGCATGTTTTACTCTTTGTTGTCCCAGTTTTATAGAAACTATTGTAGCGGCGCCTATACCAATAAGCATTCCAAAAGCCATGATTACATTAGAGATTGGAAAGGTAACAGCTACTCCTGAAAGTGCAAGGGAGCCAACACCTCTACCAACAAATATTCTGTCAACGATACTATATAATGCATTAACAACCATACCAATTATGGCTGGTATAGAAAATTTCCAAAGAAGTTTTCCGATTTTTTCATTTCCTAATTCCTGCGAATTATTCAAAATAAGACCTCCTAATAACAATAATTAAATTTAGGTTCCTAAATATACTAATATGATTTATATAGTTAAATGTGATATATATTATTCTAAAGATTGAAGATTTCCATATAATTTTTTCAGCCATGACATCAAAATTATTTTTTCATCCTGTGAAAAACCTTGAGTAATAGTGACTTCAATTTCCTCAATAATCTCAGTGCATAAATCGTTAAGCTTAATTCCATCCTCAGTCAAATAAAGTCTTTTAATTCTTGCATCCTCATCATCTTGTTTTCGCACTATAAATCCTTTGCTTGATAGAGTATCAACCAGTCCTGAAACAGAGGCTGGTCTTATATTCAAATTTTCTTGAATATCTTTCTGGGTAAGACCATCTTTTTTCCAAAGCTGAAATAAAACCGAAAGCTGGGATCCTGTTAAATCATATTGTTGAAGTCTATGATCATAAATACTATTTATCTTTCTTATAATTTTCCTAATCCAATGTCCATAATGTAGTTCTGGATTATGCTTCATGATATTTAGCCTCCTAAATAAATCTTGTATAAGGATAACATACAGATATATTTATTTCAAGTATCAACTTCAAAGTAATACAATAATGAACTTTTGAAATAGTCAGAGAAAATAATAAAACCTCCCGCTTTAAAAAGCAGGAGGTCTTTGATTACTTCTCTGGCAATCCTCTTACAGGTTTGTGCATATTGTTATCCGTATCCATTGTGATAGGATTAGAAGTTTTAGTATTTTTAGTTTTATTATCATTTCTATTTTTCTTTTCTGATTTTGTCACCATTCTTCTCACCTCTATATTATATTTTCAAATATTCTATGAAAATATTCTTTATTGTAATGTATTGAAAGAATATGTCTAAAAATATATAATTAGTATAGATAATTTTAAGTTTATTTGTAATGTATAGAGATTTTGAATACTATTTCGACACTTTTGGATAAAATGGTGTTGTTTTTAACTAAGCATATTCGTTAACCTAAAATTGAGAAAACAAAATTAAGAAATCTATATAATAAAGAAATTGATTTTAATAAAGGTGGGGCTGGGTTCGTGAATTTTGATTACGAAATAGAAAAAATAAATCCTATAAATATCAGTGCAGAGGAATTTAAAGTGCATAAAATTCCTCATAGTGTTCGTAAATCCATAGCTTTATATAACAAATCTATTCTAAATCTAAAAGTAAAATGTGCGGATTTGGCTATAAATGACTTAAAAAAAGCTTTATCACTTAATCCGGATTTTTGCGAAGCAATAAAACTTCTAGGATTATGTTATGTCTACAAAAAAGATTTCAAAAAGGCCGAAAAAGTTTTTAAAAAACTAGCTAAACACAATATATACTCTATGTTAGCAAATGAATATTTACAGCAGTTGAAGTCGGAGCGGACTATTTCCAAAGCTCTTGATACTATAAAAAATGTTAGTTCAAATCCAGAGGGTAACAGAAAAGGAAAAAATAGTTTTAAGTCTATAAGTAAAATAAAAAATATTAGTGGCCTTCCTAAAAAGCTTGCTATATCATTTTTTGCATTAGCCGTAATCAGCAGTATTTTAGGTTTAATATATTGGAAGTATCCAAGTATTAAAACCATTTCCAATAAAGTTAAAAATACTGATATCAAAAAAAATAAGGAGGTTGAACAACCCAAAGTTGCAGATGAGAAGAATGCGAAAATCAACGAGGACTACAAGAAACTACAAAAGAACTTAGAGACTACAAAGTTAGAGTTGGATAACGAGAAATATAAAAAAAATATTAGTTTAATGCTTAATGATGCTGAAAAATTTTATGGAGACGGGGAACCGGAAAAAGCATTAGATAATTTGATAACATTGAAAGCTTTAAAGCTTGACGATGCAGAAAAATCAAGGTTTGATGCTCTGTGGAATAATATAAAGACAAGGGATGTATGGACTATATACAATCAAGCAAATAGCCTGTATAAACAAGGAAAGTATGTAGAGGCATTGCCTAAACTTATAAAAGTTCATCAGGTTGCCCCTGAACTGGATATAATGCCATGGGTGATTTATCAGATGGGAAACTGTTATAAGGAAACAAATGATAATAAAAATGCCCTTGCATTATTTGAAAAAGTTAAAAAGGACTATCCTAATACTCAATACGCAGTTTATTCTCAAGGAAAGATTGAGGAAATAGGAACTAAGAAAAATTAATATAAACTAGTATAAATGGTAACTATTAAAATAATGTTACATAGTTATTACAAAATTGTGTGTTTTATCAACAGCTTGTAAAATAATAAGTATAGAGGATATAATCCTCTATATAAAACTTAATTGCTCTTGTGATATTATTAACAAAGAAAGTTGATTTTAAAATATCAGTAAAGAGGAGTGATTTTGTGGGTAAAACACTTAGAACTTTTTATCATAGATGGAGGATGGTCTCCAAGGCTGCTAATATTTGATGCAAATAGCTTTCAGCAAATTCAGTATAGCTCTACAATTGAAGAAGCAGGAGATATTGCTTTTAGTCAAGATGGTAAGAATATGTATAAGTGGCAGCAGTATGGCTGGTCAGCCGGTTTTGCAGGATCTAATGTATTTAAGTATTCAATTGATGGGGACAAACTTAATGAGGTTGGACAATCTAATTTAGGATATCCAAATTTGAATAGAGATCCACTGGATACTCCAGTTATAGTACTAGAGGGACAGGGGAAGATTGTATATAAGGATAAAGTCTTTAATTTAAATAATCTAACTGAATTAAAAAGGATTTTTAGTGAACCTATTTATGCAGTAGATGAAAAGAACAATCTAGCTGTGGGAAAGACAAAAATATATAATTTAGAAACAGGTGAAGCTGTGAGGTTTATGCCAAATCATAGTACAAGTAATATGTTCTTTGACAAGGCCGGTAAGTTACATTTTTTTAATGGAAAAGACATGTATTCCTTAGATCTTTCAGCACCCATAGGAAAACTTGAAACACCTGTATCTGTACCGGCAAATGGGGAAAAAGAGATACCTACAGACTTTCCTATAATAATTAAATATGGCAGTGAAATTGATTTAGTTAATGAGAATAATATAGTGATTTCTGATGGAAAAAGTAACTATGGTGTTAAGGCACTAATAAGTGATGATATGCTTATAATTGCACATGAGGATCTTCCTTACAGTTCAAATATTACTTTAGAAGTTGGAGAAGAT
The DNA here is from genome assembly GCF_001623875.1 of Clostridium magnum DSM 2767. Classification (GTDB taxonomy): domain Bacteria; phylum Bacillota; class Clostridia; order Clostridiales; family Clostridiaceae; genus Clostridium_AM; species Clostridium_AM magnum. The sequence goes on from NZ_LWAE01000008.1 coordinate 204,598, forward strand.
ACTATAAGTAACCTGGATGGAAGTAAGTCTAATAATAAATTCACAATGAGTTTTAGTACTGGTAAAGAATACAATCGTATGGCCGGAACTAATAGATACGAGACAAGTGTCAAGGTTTCTCAAGAAATGCCTATTATACTAGTAGGAAAAGATAACTTCCCTGAAGAATTGCAACAATATATATCAGATTATGATATAAGTAAAACTTATGTAATTGGAGGATCTGGAGTTATCAGTGATAACCTGGTGACTAAGCTGCCAGGTGCTGAGAGAATATATGGAAGTGATAGGTATGAAACAAATATGAAGGTGCTAAATAAATTCCAATTCTATTTTGGAAATACTTTTATAGCATCAGGAAGAGGTTTTGCAGATGCACTATCTGCCTCTGCCCTAGCAGGAATATCTGAAGCGCCTATTCTTTTGGCAGACGAAAGCTTGGTAAGTAGTGATAAGGCTATGTATGAGCTAAAAAACTTAAGAGATAAAATGAAGATGAAATATACAGTAGGTGGAGAAGGATCTGTGCCTACCTACGTTATAGACAAGATATTTAAATAATGAAACAGCCATATTAAACGGTACAGAAGTATTTGTACCGTTTTTGTCAATTAACTAAAAATTTCGGAAGTTTCAATCTAATAAATTAAGCATATATATTGTTAAAATTAAACCATGTCGATATCTTTTGAAAAATTATAAGAATATGTGTAAAATATAATTTAAGTATTATTTTGTATTATGGGGGCTATAGGGATGATTGTAACCTGTAAAAGTATATTAAGACTGCCTTATCTTGAAAAGATGAAACTGGTAGCAGGAGAGGGTGGATTAGATAATGTAATAAGTTGGGTTCATGTAGTTGAGTTACCGGAGGCTTCAGATTGGGTAAAGGGAGGAGAATTGCTTTTTATTACAGGTGTTGGAATTAAGGATAACAAGGAAGCATTATTAAAGCTAGTAAAAGATATTAATGATAGAAGATTATCTGGACTTGTTATTAATGTAGGACCTTATATTAAGGAAACCCCTAAAGAAGTAATTGATTTAGCTAATAATCTTGATTTTCCCATATTCGAGTTGCCTTTTGAAGTAAAATTAATAGATATAACTCAAAGTATTTGTAGGGCAATTTTTGAAAATAAACTGAAAAAAGAATCTATGGATAGCTTTATGAGGGAAATAATCTTTGGAAATATAGATATCACAGATGAGATTATCAATAGAGCAACCTTATATGGATATAATCCTAAAAAAACTTACGTACCATTAGTCTTAGACATTGATAACTTCAGTATGTATTTGAAAAGAAAAAATATAAAGACCGAAACTGCAATAGCGAATATAAAAATGCAGATACAAGAAACTATAGAGCAAATTGCTCATAGCCACAATAAAAAATGCCTTTATGCAATTCAAGGAGATGCATTTTTTATTATGATTTCTATTAGTAAAAATTATTATAAAACCGATAGAATATTAATGGAAAATATAAATTCTATAGCGGAAAGTATAAGGAGAATTGTTTCAACAAAGATACAATCACTTACAGTTAGCATAGGAATAGGTGAGCCCTGCAGCGATTTGAAAAATTTTAAAAAGGTTATTTTTCAGGCACAAAAAGCTTTAGAAACATCAAAAGGTTGTGGAAATATAAATTGCGTAACTAAGTATAAGGAATTAGGGATATACAGGTTATTTCTTCAAGTAAATACCCATTCTGAAATAAAGAATTTATATGATGAAACATTATTAAAGTTAAAAGAGTATGACGATAAAAATTCAACTAATTTGATAGAAACTTTAGTAGTATATATAGAACAAAATAGAAACCTTGGAAAAACTGCAGAGGTACTTTTCATACACCGTAATACTATGAAATATAGAATTAGTAGAATAGAAGAGATATTAGAATGTAATTTAAAAGATGATAAAACGGCCTTCAATATTAGGCTTTGTATAGAGGCGGGAAGATTTTTAAAGATAATTTGAAAATGAAGTGAAACTTAAATTAGATTCAAGTTTCACTTCATTCTTATTCATCACTACTGACAGGGTCCGTTGTAAGTTCACCGCAATCTTTGATAGTGCCATCAGAGATGTAGACTTTATAAAAATATCTGTTTTGAGTTTTTAGTCCTTTGTTTTTGTCTTCTTTTGTATAGGTTCTTGCATAAGCCTTAACAGTACCGGGTTTTTCAGCAGCAGTGTCTGAAGAAACATAGATTATTTCTATGTCTTTATCTGTTACATCAACATTATTTGATTTCTGACCATTCTTTTCTGCTTGAAAAATATAGTGTACTTCACCCTTAAGGACGCCTTTCCCAAGATAAAAGCCTTCAACAGAGACCAGATTGCAAGTATCAACTAGTTGTTCTTTTTTTACACTATAGCCCACTAGATTTTTGTCATCCTTTTTTTCCTTAGATTCCTTAGCTATATAAATGCCAATAGCAGTAAATATAACTAAAACAAATATTACAATTTTTTTGATTTTTCTTATTGAACTGTCTAGTTCAGCTGATTTTGATTTTGACAGACTAACATTACTCAAAGAGTTGTCTCTTTTGCCCATAAAAAATCTCCTTATATTATTCTTACCTGACTAACTTGTCATAAGTCATGCATTCGCAGATCTAAAATTCAAATGGGGTAAAAGAATCCCCATCTGAATTAAGATCTTACTTGAAAAATATTGGTGTATAGATACAAGAACTTGTGGTAATTAATTCACCAAGCCTGGTATATATACCACAAAATTTATCATCAGCTATATAGGCTCCAACTATTGGATATAATAATTTTTTATTTTTACCTGTAGTAGAATACTGTATATAGTCTAAAGGTCTGATATCTTCTCTTTTCTGAAATATAAAATCATATTCCGGTTCCTCAAAAGTATCACAGCCTAAGATAACACCATTACCTTCTCTATCCAGCAGAGGTTTTATACATATATCTACAGTATTTAAGTTTTCCACATTAAAGGAGGTTTCAGTTATATATTTATCTATCAATTTACTCTCTGTATCAGAAAAGAAGCCTTGAGCTTTTAGTTCAAAAATTAGTGCCAAGAATGCTTTAGATTGGGTTATTATAGTGTGGGGAGGGTTTATACTTAAAGTATTAAACTCTAGAGCTTTAAGTATTTCTTTTTTATCATCTTTAAGAAACCAATCTAAAGGATAGTATCTAAATACAGCATCTATAGGCTCTCCGTATAAATATAATTTGTCATTTTGTACTTTAATATCAAAAATATTTCCTATTGTTATATTATAGGGAAGATCATTAACTACATTATATATAGCCTTGCAATTATACCAATCCTCATAATAGGTACTGGTAAGAATAGCTATGTTGTTTATTTCTTGTACTTTTTCGTAATCTTTTATTATTTTGTAAAACTGATTTTTTAAGATTTCTTCCATATATTCATTTGGATTTTCATACTTAATGCTTAACTCGTCCTTTAGAATTTTGCTTATGCCCATACTTTCTACAAGTCCAGCAGGAGTTTCTGAGTTAAATTCTAAAAGTTTCCACTGACCTTTACTGTTTAGGCACCAGTCCATTCTTCCTAAAAAAACAAAGGAATCTGTATACCTTTGAACAGCTAGACCATTTAAACCTTCTATTCCAAGTACTGATGCAAAGGTATCAATATTGTTAACAACTAGATTTTGAGCCTTTTTAAAAATTTCACAAATGGCTTCTGATGCATTTTTTAACTCTAAAAATTTATCTTTATTTATTAAAAGACTGTCTAATCCTACGTATTCCTTATCTCTAAAATATCTTCCTGTAAATTCGTAATCCAGCATAGCTTTATCTGTTACTTTATCCCATGCCTTTTTTCTACATTGAAGGTTTGCATTAATAACTTTTAATGGATTTTCTGATAACCCTACAGGTGTTATCCAGGTGCTTTCATCACAGGTAAGATAGCTTTCGTTCCACCTTGTACAAAAGCCTTTAACCTTTCCCTCTATGAGGTAAACACCAAAGTTTCCAAAGGCTTCTTTAGGTATATGTCTATCCTTAGAAGCAGCTGTTACAGAATCCTTATGGATAGGGCAAAATTCCTGTAATATGAAGCTATTGTTTTTTTCAAGTACATAGTTTACAATTTCTAGCCATTCTTTATTGTTATAAAGTATTCCTATAAACACATCTTCACTATATCTACCATATATAGGCTTTAATACGTATTTATCCTTATTATTTATAACCTCATTAATATATTCTTTTTTAAAAGGTATAGTGTGTGGAATAGTATTTCTGATTACTTCTTTTTCTATGTTAGATACTCTATCATCATTACTTGTGACAAGAGTCCACAGAAAAGAAAATAAATTCTTACATTGACCTATAATAATTCTAGGATCATTTAATATAAGAACTTCTTTCTTATCAAATAAATTTAATATAGACTCAATATCTGTAACTTCATCTAAATGCTCTGTAGGAAATTGCCTTAATATTATATCTATCTTTTCTTTACCAAAAGCAAAGAGTTCACCATTTATAACTTTTAAGTTTTTAGGACCAACAGGAATAAAATGAAACCTACTATCCTCTAAAATTTCAGTGTATAAATAGGAAAGTCTAGATTCTTCTAAGTGACAGGGGTCTATTAATATAGCCGTATTAAATATTTTATTTTCTTTAAAAAATTCACAAACTATGTTTTTATAAGAGTTAATAAAGGCTTCTTTGAAACCTGTATTAACATTATTTTCAGCATACAGATACTCGCTGACTAAAACTTCCCTTTGGGCACAGGGTTTATCATAATTAAATTCGGAGAAGAAGATGCCGCCGTCTTCCCTTATAAAGCCATCAAACCTGGTCCAAAATACAGGACTTAAAGGAACTTTTAGCTTTAAAATCTCTCTTTTATAGTTAAAGTGAGGTATGAAATCTATAAAGTCACTGAAAGTTCCATTAATATTTGTAATAATTCTTTGCACTAAGGCATCTAGTATTTCTGCTGAAAATTTCATGTTTTCAGTAGTTTCTTTTTCTAAATAAAAGGGAGCAGGAGAAAAGATACTGTCTTTTCTTCTGCTATCTATCATATAATAATCAAATAATAATTTATCTGTTAAGGATTTGTACATAATCAATTTTCTCCCTTATAATTAGCTTGCTGAACTAGTGGCATGTACTCCTGAATATCCTCCTGAAGAAGAGGGTTTTGTCCATGCATGCCAACCGCTAGAAGATTGGTTAGAAATAGTAGAGCTCCCACTGCTGCTTGTACTGGAAGAGTTAAAAATAAAGGGAGATGAACTATGACCGCCGCCGCTATAACCACTTCCTTGTTCCTCTTCTTCTTCATCCTCATCATTAGCAACATTCTGATTTTGACTTGTAGAGTTTTTACTTGAGTATTGTTAGAAGAATTGCAACCGGATAAAGCTATAGGATTAACCATAATCATAGAGACCGCTAAGGTTAATGCCGCAGATTTTTGCTTCCATGAATTATTTTTATCCATAATTTTAACATTCTCCAATCTTACACTTGATTATTTTAATATCAAAATGGTCTAAATAGTCAAGGTAACAATTTATATCTTCCTTTATTTCATCAAGGTAAATATAAACAGCCTTTGAATAACAGAGATCTTTTAATAGTTCCGCACTTGGCATATCTTCTTCTGTAGTTTCATATTGATTATTGAAGAAATTCTCCTCAGTACCATCAGATTGGAATAAATATCTTTCACTATCTAATATGAAAATATATCCTTTTGGATTAATGCTATTTAATTTGTTGCCACAAAGCAGCAGATTGCTTATGAGTTTTTTACTGCCTATCAATCCATAGGGATGAAATAGTTGATTAAGGGTTAGTATAGGTTTTATACTTAAGTCATTTTGAAGCAAATATCCTAATAGTACACTTAGATACCCAGGTACATCTAAAAGAAAAAGGGTATTTGATGTATATTGCTCATCTATTATTGTCTTAACTTTATTATAAATCATATTTTCTTCTTCAGAAATAGAAAACTCCTCTAAAGGAAAATTAGGATAATTTTTTAAAGATACAAAAGTTGTAGATTTGAGAAAACATTCAAAAGCATTTGTGCCTTCTCTCCATTTTAAATATACAGGGTATAGTTCTAAATCTTTTAAAAAATTCAACTTAAATTTGCCCCCCTAGTAAACCACTGCTACGAATTTATTTACATTTATTATATGAGTGTAATTGTTAGAGTCTTTTATTACTAAAAAGCCTTCCCTCTGAGTTTCAATAGTGATATCTTCAATGACTATATCTGGCTGAGAGTTATTATAGGATTCTGTACTTGTATAGAGATTTAGAGTCTTCTTTTCATTAAACATTTTTTCATATCCCCCTAGTAATATTAAAGTATTACACAATATTACTATCTTTTAATTATATTATCAATATTAAATTATTGATAAATTTCTATGAAGAATTGTTTAGTTTTATATTTATACAAGTTTGTATTTAACTTGCTATTAGTTGCTTTTATTATTTGAAGTTTTCTTTAATTTATTTTAATTTAGTCTAATATGTAAACTGAAAATAAGATAATCGTTATTATTATCAGTGTATATAAATATAAAATGTATATAAATATAAAATTAAAAAAGAATATATATAAGTGAAAATAATTAAGTTATAAGTGAGATAAGTAGCTATACCTAATATTAACAAGTTAATATTATAGAAAAATTTTCGTTGAATATAATACATATAATAGAAAATATAGACAAAATATGATAATATAATATAAGAATTAAAGGAAAGGTGACAAATTTATGGAAAGTAGAATAGAAGGAACAAAAAAAGCAGAAATAAATATGCGTTTTTCAGAGTTTGAAATGCCTCCAATGCAAGATGTACTAATAGTAGGGAAAAGAGCACCAATTGGACCAGAGGCTGCAAGAAGAATGGTAGATATACTTTCGCCAGAGCAATACGAAATAATTAAAATTGAACATGAGTATGTTGAGGCAATTGTAGTAAGAAGATCTTTATTAAATATGCTTTCACAACATAAACTTGTTTCAATAATTATGGAGGAAGGAGGGAAAATTGCTAACGAATCTATGATTATAAGAGCACAAATTAATATAACTCTTAATGTTAGCAAATCTATTGATTTATAATGCAGAAGATTTTAAACATAGTAGATAAAAATTTTATAAAAGTTGATATCCTAAATGGGATAAGGAAAATTCAGAATGTTTTTTATGAAAAAAATATAGAATGTTTTGCTGCCTATGAGAATAAAAGATTGGTTGGCATAGTTACAAAAAGAGAATTAGTTGCTGCTCATTCTAATAGAATAATTGCAGATGTTATGTCTGATAAGTATATGTGTGTAAATTGTTACACACATATATGGAATATTAAAGAACTATTTGATTCAGATAAAAATATAGACGTTATATTTGTGGAAGATGAAAATGATATCATAGGATTTATTACAAGGACAACCTTAAATATAGAATTAAGCAAACATATTGATTCACTTACAGGACTTTATAAGAGTAATTATATATATTGTAATAGTTATAATTTGATAAAAAGTGGACAAAATACAACAGTAGTTTTTATAGATTTAAATAATTTTGGTTATATAGATAAAACGTATGGTCATGTAAATGGAGATATAATACTGCAAAATGTGGCTAAAGTATTAAAAGATAATACTGATTCACACTCTTATTTATGTAGATATGGAGGGGATGAGTTTGCAATATTAACATCATGTTGTATAGAGGATAGCAAGAGAACTGCGGAAAAAATAATAAATGCTATAAATTCATATGAATTTCCCAATGGTATACCGATTTCAGCAGCAATAGGAATTGCAAGTTATAAATTAAATAATAATAATAATAAAATAAGTGATATAGGGGATGCAATAAATAGGTTAGTAAACGCTGCGAGTTTGGCATCGACAAAAGCAAAGAGGGATGGTAATAACTCAATTATTATTGAGAATGTTGATATAGATGCAATTGCATAAACAAAAAATTTGAGCTTTGGCTTATTATAATTTTTAAATGAACTCAATTTTGGGTTCCCCAGCATATATGTTTAGTAAAGGATCTGCCTTAAAATGATTTAAAAAATCATTTTAAGGCAGATCCTCATTTTATCCGATGACTTATTTATTTTGGTTTTATCAGGTCATATACTTCTGTTTTTTTATTTGAGAAAATTATATAATAAAATTTAACTTTTAATTAAATTTTATTAAAGAAAGAAAAGTTTTTTACGATAATAACTTTGTAATGCTTATGGAATTATTAGGACAGGATAGTATTTTGTTCATTAGTTTCAATATTATACTGTGACAATGAAGTGTAAACTTGAATCAGATGGGGTTTCAAACTCCACCTGATTCTTAGTTGAACGAATCCAGGGACATAGCCGCTCTTTAGTCCCACTTTGAAGAAAAGCAGAGAACCAAAATCTATGATTTTGTGTGAATCGCTTTCACAGAGTGCGTATGGGAGTATTAGAGCGGGTAGTCATCGGATAAAACCAAATTATAGGGGGTAATTTAATTGATAAGAAAAAATATTAAGCTAATGATTCTAACTATTATTGTAACAACTAGTTTTGCTACTAATGTAGTATATGCTGCAAAGCCAAGTTCAAATGGAAAAAATACTAATAAGGTTGAACAGAAGCAAGAGAAGAGTACTAAAAAAATTTCAAAAGAAGTTTACACATTATCTAAAAGATTAGATAAAATTGAGGATTCCTATAAAAAAGTTAATGTAAAAATAGAAGAGTATTTTTCAACAACGGGTAGCGCAATAACTATTGGTGTTCCAACGGAGACAACAACTAGCAGTGCAGTAACTACTGAAGATTCAACGGAAACAACAACAGATAGTACAACAACTGATACTGGAAGAGAAAATGATCAAGATCAAAGTGAAGAATTTGAAAATGAATACGAAAATGAAGATAGTCTAGTAAATAACAGCTTTTATGGCAAGTTAAATGCTATTATGAATAGACTTAATACAGTAAAGAGACAGCTTAATAGACTTAACTCTTCAAATAGTGAAGATGTATCTAATTTGAAGAGTAGAACCGATGAATTGATAAAGCAAGTTAAAGAGTCTATGGATAAAGTGTCAAACCTTCAAAATGAAAATGTTAAAAGTTTAAAAGATAAATTAGATAAAAAAGTAATGGAAGATCAGGATATAAATGAGCAGAAGAAAAGCTGGAAAATACATTTTAGTAAAGCAATAAATCCTGAAACTATCAATTCAAAGAACATTATGATTATTGATTCTGAAAATAATATTGTAGATGCTGATGTTTCCTATAACAAGGATAGCAATGACGTTATTATTGAAGCTAAGGATGGGTTTATAAAATCAGAAAATTATACTATTCTTATAAGTTCTGATGTTACATCTGCAGACGGTAAAAAACTACAAAAAACTATTGAGAAAAGATTTTCGGTTAAATAGATAGTTGCATATGTCCCCAAAAGTATCATCTAAGTACTTAATAATATAAAGTAAAAAAAAGAAAAAGATAAGTAGGTGTCAAAGTATTTAGTAGACACCTACTTATCTTTTTAAAATTGAAGGATATCATCTAAAAGAAAATCCACTTAATAGTTAAAAGTATTAAACATTAGGATAATATGAACGATAATATAAGTTATATAATAATATTTGAATACTAGGGTATTTATAAAAAATAGACAGGGGTTGGTTATGGTGAACAAAGATATTATAAATTCTTTAATGGATGTACTACCTTTAATGAAAGACATGATGCAAGAGGAAATAGCAATTTCAATAACTGATAGGTCAAAGTTTATAGCCTATTTTCCAAACGAAAAAGTTCCTCTAAAATTAAAAGTTGGTGATATTATTCAAAAAGGTGATCCATATTTAGAGGCTATGAACAGCAAAAAAGTAGTTTCTGCTATTGTACCAAAAGAAATATTTGGAGTGGTATTTAAAGCAATTTGTTATCCACTTATTGATAGCAGCGGAGAAGTTTTCGGAGCGGTAGGGGTAGCAAAAAGTTTAGAGAAGGAAGCACTTATACAGGAAGAGTCAGAAAACATTGCTATCTCAATGAAACAAACGGGCTCTAGTGTTGAAGAAATTGCTAATGCCTCTCAAAAATTAGTTGAAACCATTGACACTGTAGTGGATTATACTAATTCCGCTAATGAAAGAATAAAAGATACAGATTCAATACTTTCTGCCATTCAAAATATTGCTTCACAATCTAATTTATTGGCTCTAAATGCAGCTATAGAAGCGGCAAGAGTAGGCGATGCTGGTAAAGGTTTTAGTGTAGTTGCAAGTGAAATTAGAAAGTTATCCCAATTAAGTAGTGAATCTGCAAAAAAGGTATCTCAAACTTTATTAGAGATAAACAAATCCATAGAAGAGATTAAAAAAGCCATTGCTGAATCCAGTTCTATAGCAGAATCTCAAGCAGCTGCAACTGAAGAGATTAATGCCACAATTGATCAGATTACTAGATCTACTAATATACTTAGTAATATTTCAAAAATAGTATAATCTCTGCTAAAAGACAAAAGCCAAGAATATTGTTTTTATATTCTTGGCTTCTATTGCACTTAGAATTATTCTAAAAAGTGCAAATAGTGATGGGTTTTTAGTTCATTTATTCATGGGTTCTTTTCATATATTTAAAATTTAGAAATAAAGGAACGTATTTTATCAATAAAAGACTTTGGTTTGGAGACAGTAATTTGTTCTAGGGTATCATTCACAATATTGTCAGATGCGATTTCTTCATATGCGAACTGTCCGTCCGGTTTTATATTATAAAAATCTGAATAGTCTATTTGGAATATATTTTTGTCTATTTTGGAAATGTTAACTTTATTTCTGATCAAGTAACTTAATACCCCGCAGTAAGCTATATCGCCTACAAGAAGTGCGCCGTATATTATGCCATCCTTGTGTATAATTTTTTTATAAATATCTTTATTCTCTAATATATCCACTGTGTAGCTGCTATCCGGAGGGTCAATAAGTCCAAGAGACACAGTTTGAAGACCTAAGAAATTCATAGAGTTTCTAAGACCAAAGTTATCATCTAGTACTTTATAATTACCAGTCATATTATAGGCAGCAGTGATAGCTTCTTTTACAGCTATTGGCCAAATTGGAGCAGTAGCGCAAACATCGCCAGCAGCATAAATATTTTCAACTGTTGTTTTGCAAGTAGAATCTACAATGATACCTCTATTTACTTTGATTCTGGAATCCTTTATAAAGTCTATATTAGCCTTAACTCCTGCAGCAACTACAGCCAAATCGCAATTTATAGCAGTACCATTAGATAAAATAACTTTTTTTACGAAGCCGGTTTTATTTAAGGTTACTTCTTCTACTTTAGCAGAAGTATAAATATCAATACCCTTTTCTAGCAAAAGCTTCTCATATTTAGATGAAGCCTTCTTATCCAATTGTAAAGGTAAAATTCTATCGCCCATTTCAACAAGGGATATTTTTAAGTTGTTATTCATAATACCAATTAAAGCATCTATGCCCACAAGGCCAGCGCCTATTATAACTACGTTCTTTGACTTTTTTAGGGAGTTTTGTATATGAAAAACATCAGATATATTTCTAAGAGTGTATACTTCCTTAGCTTCTCTTAAATTTTTTATTGGCGGAATAACAGAGGAGGAACCAGTGGCTATTAGAAGTTTATTGTATTTTTCCACTGTATCGTCATTTAACTTCACTTCATTTTTATCTATATTAAGATCTATAACCTTTTTTCCCTTTATCCAGGAGATTTTATATTTTGCGAAGAAGTCCTTTTCCATGAAATTTATCTCCTCAACAGTTCTTGAGCCGCTTATTACGTGATGAAGCATACATCTTGAATAAACCTTTGTATCTTCAGATATAATTGCAATTTCACTGGATTTATCTAATTCTCTAATAGTTTTTGCTGCATTTATACCTGCTGCACTTGCTCCTAGTATTAAATATCTCATAACTTAGCCCTCCTCATCCAAATATATTGCACCAGTTGGGCAATTTTCAACACATCTTGGGGTAGCCCTGTCATTACACATATCACATTTAACAACTACTTTCTTATTCTTAGATTCTGCTTTTAAAACTCCATAAGGACAGGACATTACACACATAAAGCAGGAAGCACATTTGTCTTTGTCATATGAAACTATACCAGTAGTTTTATCCTTTGTCATTGCACCACTCATACAGGTTATAACGCATTCAGGGTTATCGCAGTGGCGGCAAAATATAGGAGTTGGTTTTTTATTACTATCTAAGGTTATATGGTTTCTACTTTCATTTTCTATATCTTCAAGATCTACATCAAATACTGATTTGCCTTTTTCATTATGCTCTGCAATGCAGGCAATATAACAATTCAAGCAACCAGTACATAGATCTTTATTGATCATTATACGTTTCATAAAATTACACCTTCCTATAAAGAGTTATGATTCACCCTATGCCAGATTTAAGCCTTTTCTCTTATTTATAATTATTTCTTCTAGTTTATCTGCAGCTTTAACTACATCATCTTCAAGAATAAGTTTTCCACCAGTTAAAGTTTCTAAGTCCTCTGTTAAAACCTTTGTTACAACCTTACTGCCAGTTACAAATGGAGGAATTGCTAAGTGTAATGGAAGTCCAAGTGCTAGACCAAAAGCACCATCAGCAAGAGCTTGTTCTTCCAACCATTGTGGTGCAGATAAAACTAGAGGTAGCTGAGGTATATCTATTCCCAGGAATTCCGCAAGTTCTGTAGCGACAATTTCAAGTCTTCCAATAGCAAGACAAGGGCCAAAGTTTAGTACAGGAGGAATTCCAAGAGTTTTACAAACTTCTTTTAAGCTGTCTCCGGCAAGTTCTGCAGCAGATGGTGACATAAGGCCTACATTCTCAAGTCCGCCACTGGAGCATCCAGCTGATAGTACAATAATATTTCTCTTTATAAGTTCTTTAGTTAGTTCAACAGTAAATATATCATGACCTTTTGCTGTAAGATTTGAGCATCCAACAACACCAGCCACACCTTTTATTTTTCCAGAAGCAATTAAATCGACTAGAGGTTTCCAGTTTCCACCTAAGAAATTTTTAAGTGAAACTTCACTAACACCAGTTATAACATCATCGTAACCATGATCCTTTGGAATATTTAATTGTATATTGCTTCTTCTATTTTTATAGCTGTTAATAGCCTCATCAATAATATGGTTAGTTATTTTTTCTCTTTCTGCATAAGAGTATTGAACATATTCTGCATTAGCCTTTTTAGCAACATCATCTAAGCATATCATTTTAACCATATATTTATCTGCAATTGGTTCGATTCCAGGAAGAGTACAGTTAAATTCTGAGACAATAGCATCAACTCCGCCAGTAGCTATCATAGCCTCACTTGTAAAGTTATTTCCACCATGACCAGAGAAAACTTCCTTATAGTGTTCTCCTCTAAGCTGTAGATCCTGACCTACACAGGTACAACCAACAAGTCTGAAGCCTTTAGCACCAACAGCATTAGCCAATTTTATAGAATTGTCTTGGATAAGTGCATCCTGTAGGTGAGATATCATAGAATGTTGGTGACCAGTAATCATTATATTTATATAATCTTTATCAATAACCTTAAAACCAACCTTTGCTGCTCTTATAACAGGTTCACCAAGAGCTATATCGTTAAGAAGATTGGTAAGAGTAAGCCCATAAAGGCCGGTACATATTCCTAAGTTTAAGCAGTTAAGCAGCATATCAACAGGGTCACTGTTTAAGTTTGTAGAAGTTTTTACAATTGCATCAAAAACTTCTGATTTTGCTCCACCAGGCATTATGTTGAGTTTTTTCCAATTCTCTACTCTAGGACCATAAGCCATTTTTTCTACTAATTCCATTTTTTCAAATCTAGGCTTATAAAGATCTTGTAAAACCTTATCTGCTACTAAAATTGCTTTTTTATGATTATCTTCTTCTTTTATATCAAAGATTTCAGCAAGTCTATTTAGAGCATTTACACCTTTAATTATGCCCTTCGTTTCACCTAAAGCTTTTATATTTCTAGCAGTGCCTTCAACTATATGAAGATAACAAGCAGCTCCAGAAGAAACAGCTCTTAAAAAGTTTCTTGCAACTATAGTATCAGCATTTGCACCGCATATTCCTCTAGGTGACTTAGTAGTTATTCTACAAGGACCATTGGCGCATAATTTACAACAGACACCTTGTTGTCCAAAGCCGCATTTGATTTTTTGGCTTTCAACTCTATGATGAGCCGTTTCCACATCTAAGTTTCCTATAAATCCCTCTAAAACTTTATCCGCTGATTGGCATATTGTGCAATTTTCACAGTTTGACATGATAAATCCCCCTTTGAATATTTAGGCATAGTAAAATAACCTAATTTATTTTAGTAAAAATACAATTGTTCCAAATAACTACTTCATTGGTATACTTTAACTATAAATTATTTCTAATTAATTGTCAATATTAATTAATAAAAATTATCTAATCAAAAAAATTGTTGTATTTATTATTTTCCTGTGAGATGGGCATATATATTAATTAATCAAAAGGAAGGAGAGAAATAGGGCTTAGGCGAAACCAATAAGTAAAAGAGTATCTTGGAAAAAATCCGAGATACTCTTTAGCGTACTTTTTTTCTATTGTTTAACTATTCTACTTATGATTGTTTCTATTTTAGTTTAACAGGCTGCTAAGTTATATAATTTTTACTACAGTACCCACAGGAACTAGTTTAAAAACTTCAATAACATCTTTATTGTACATACGAACACATCCATTGGATACATCTTTACCAATAGAACTAGGATTGTTAGTCCCATGAATACCGTAGTCTCCATTAGGAGCATTAAGTCCCATCCATCTTGCACCAAAAGGACCTCCAGGATTTACAGCTTTATTTATAATTTTGAAAGTACCCTTTGGGGTAGGGGTGGAAGGTTTACCCACTGCAACTCTATAAGTCTTAAAAACCTTATTGTCTCTAAACAATGTTAGACTGTGATTCTTCACGTTGATAGTGATACTGTAAGTAGCTCTATAATAGTCAGAGTATTCATCAAAGTAGAAATATGGACAATTAAACATAATACTCTCCTCAACAATTAATATATATTATAATATTAAGTTTTGTGGAATTAGGTGAATAAGGTAAGTTGTTCTGAAAAATAATTTATAATAGTAATTTAATACATTAGGATTTATTTGATATAAGTAAAAATGAGGATTATAATGTTCTTGTAGGTGAAATTATTCAATACTCATTGATTAAATACATTTAGAAAGTAGGAAATTAAAAGTGTATAAAATTGGTATGATTGGTGTCATGGGGCCTCGGCAATCAGTTGAACGAATACTGGGCGTTGCTAAGGAAATGAAAACTTCTTTTGAATTTATTCCATATATATATGAAAGTCCTAGTGAGATTAAAAAACTTATTTTGGAGAACAATGATAAAGTTAATGCATGGCTGTTTTCAGGACCTGTTGTATACCTATTTGCTAAGGATGCACTAAAGTCTGATAAAAATTTATTTTATATACCAGCCACAGAATCAGGACTATTTAAAGCAATGTTAGATTTTATTTATGATCAAAAGGGAATTTTAAATAGTTTTAGTATAGATTTACCAAAAGACATGTACCCCCTAGATGATACGCTTAAACAACTAGATAGTCCACCTGAGAATATTTACGTAAAATATATCGATCCACAGACTAAATCTGAAGAACTGGTGGAATTTCATATGAATTTATGGAAGGAAGAAAAGACCGAAGGGGGAATTTCCTGTTTACCTTCTATTAGTGAAGAATTGAAAAGATTAGGAGTTCCAGCATCTTGGTTGACAACTAGCTGTCTAGAGACCAGGCAGGCTATTAAGATAGTAGTGGAAAACCTTATGACGTCTTATTTTAAAGGAACCCAAATTGGAGTTGAAATGATTGAAGTTGAAAATTTTGATAAAATCATTAATAAGATGAAATCAACCTATTATCTTCAGCGTTTAGAACTGCGTTTAAAGGACACCATTCTAAGATTGTGTGAAAAAATTGATGGTTCTTTGTCTGAACGGGGAAATGGCAGGTACGTCATTATTAGTACCCGTGGTGCAATTGAAAAGGAGATTTCAACACTAAAGAAAACAATTCATCAATTATCAACGGAGGCTGATTCTAGTGTTGCTGTTGGAATAGGTTATGGAGAAACTGTGTTGTCTGCAGAAGTTAACGCACACAATGCCATGCAGCAGTCAAAAGAAAAAGCTGAAAGAGATATTGTTATTATTCAAGAAAATGGGCTCATAATCGAACATGCTGAAAACGAAGAAGAACTGACTTATTTCCCAAGAACTAGTGATTTAGGGCTAATTGAGAAGTTGAAAGCAGCGAATATTAGTATTAAAACATATAAAAAAATATATGCATTAAATCAAAAAATGGGATGGAATCAATTCACAACAAAAGACATAGCTACTCATTTACAAATGACGGAGCGTAACTCTAGGCGTATTATATCAGAATTATGCAAGATAGGTTTAGCATTGTGGATTGGCGAAGAGGATTTTTCTGCTCGAGGAAGACCAAGTAAGCTTTATCGATTAACTTAAATAATTGATTTAAGAGCGAAATATATATTAAGTGAAAAAAATACATTCGTCTGTAAAAAGAGGTTATTTCAAAACTAATTGACAGTTTTGAAATAACCTCTTTTTACTATCTAACAATCTGCGGGCTTACCAGCCCCTCAAGTAAATGTAAAACTTTTACTGGTATTTAAATTCTAAATTTCTGTATTATTTAAGAAAAACTTGCAATGTTGAAAGCTATTGAATATAATAATGTAAAAGGAAAATTTCCTTTAATATACCGAAAATAAGGTTGGGAGGGACAAATATGGATAAAAAGAAAGAAATAGATGGACTGATAGAATCAGTTAAGAAAGAAGTAATTGTATGGCGAAGACATTTTCATCAAAATCCAGAGTTGTCATTTGAAGAAATAGAGACTTCACAATTTATTTATGACACATTGGTGTCTTTTGGGAATATGATTGTTTCACGTCCTACGAGAACAAGTGTTGTTGCTCGTTTGATTGGATCAAACCCCGGTAAGGTAGTCGCTATTCGTGCTGATATTGATGCCTTACCGATTCAAGAAGAAAATAATTTGCCGTACAAATCTCAGAATGATGGTGTTATGCATGCCTGTGGACATGATGGACATGCGTCAGTGCTTCTTGGAACAGCAAAAATTATGAGTCATTTTAAGGAGCAAATAAGAGGTGAAGTACGTTTTATCTTCCAACATGCTGAGGAAATTCCACCTGGAGGAGCACATGAAATGGTTAAAGCTGGAGTAATGGAAGGGGTAGATGAGGTATACGCAATTCATATTATGACTCTTGCTCCTGTTGGGAAAATAGATGTTGCACCAGGTATAGCTTCATCTGGAAATGATGCATTTAAAATAAAGATTCAAGGTAAAGGTGGTCACTCCTCTATGCCAAATGAAACAATAGATCCAATTGTTATTGGTTCTGAAATTGTTAGTAATTTACAACATATTGTTTCACGTCAAATTAACCCTTACGAAAAAGTTGTTATTTCTGTTACAAAATTTCATGGTGGACATGCGTATAATATTATACCTGACGCAGTTGAATTAGAGGGTTCTGTTCGTACTTTTAAACCTGAAATACGTAAAGAAATACCTACTCTTATGGAGAGGATTATAAAAGGAATTTGTGAAGCTCATGGAGCAACCTATATATTTGATTATAATTATGGCTACGATATGATAAAAAATAATAAAGAGGTAACTCAATTTGTGGAAGAAACCATTATCAATACTTTTGGAACAGGGACATTAAGAAAGACAGAACCGATGATGGGGAGCGAGGATTTCTCAGCATTTGCCAATGAAGCACCCGGGTGTTTTGTTATAGTAGGAGCTAAGAATGAGGAAAAGGGTATAGTATATCCCCATCATCATCCACGTTTTGATATTGATGAAGATTCTCTGAATATTGGAGTAGAATATTTTGTAAAACTTATTAGTAAAATTGTTCTTTAATAAGCATAAAAATACATATTTAAAAAGAGGGCTGAAACTATGAATAAAGAAAAATTAATCAATCCAAGGATCCACCTTATAGTTCTATGCTTAGTAGTAGGTACAGAATTTGTTGGGGCGAAAAAGCTAAATGTTGGTTTTGGAGTTATAGCATTATTTCCAATGCTATATGCTCTAGTTTTAGGAGGAATTATAAGTTTTCCTTCGTTTAAACTATTAAAAGAAAAAGAAATGTCTAAAGCATCAAATATTTTAGGAATTTCATTTGTATTATTAGTAGCAAAACTAGGAACTATGCTTGGTCCTTCAATCATGAAAGTTTTCAATGAAGGATGGGCACTTCTATTCCAAGAAGTAGGACATTTCATTGGTACCATAGTTCTTGCACTTCCTGTTGCTGTTTTTTTGGGAATGAAGCGAGAAGCTATAGGTGCAACTTATTCAATAGACCGCGAAAACAATTTGGCTATTATATCTGAAAAGTTTGGTGTCGAATCTCAAGAAAGTAAGGGAGCAATTGGAGTTTATATTTGTGGAACACTATTTGGTGCAATTTACTTAGGACTATTAGCTAGCATTTTAGGTGGAACAGGAATTTTTCATCCTTTAGCATTAGCAATGGGTGCAGGTGTTGGATCAGGTAGTATGATGGCTGCAGCAGCTGGTGCGCTAGTAGTTTTATTTCCTGACTTTAAAAACGATATACTTGTATTCTCTGGGGCGGCAAATTTAGCAACAACCATACTAGGTACATTTGTATGCGCATTTATATCGCTTCCCTTAGCAGAACGTTTTTACAATTGGCTGGAGCCAAGAATCGGTAGAAGAAATGAATCATCTTTAAATATTGAAAGGAGAAATATAAATGAAGAATAATGCTATTACATTGAGTGCTATAGGGCTAATAACATTGGTTGGAAACTGGATAGGGTTTGGGATTAAACCACTTGAAGCACTTCCTGGAATGGCTATTCTTGTTGCTATAGCTCTTTTGGGTTGGTGGATAAGTAAAATTATTCCAATAAAAGTGGAGTCACCTACTGTTGTATGGATTTCACTTTTGGCACTTATTTTGACATCACCAATTTTTCCAGGACATGAAATGTTAACAAAAATTACAAACAAAGTAAACTTTATGGCACTGACAACACCGGTTCTATCTTATGCAGGATTATCTTTAGGAAAAGATATCGATACATTTAAAAAGTTAGGATTAAGAATCATTATTGTCTCATTGCTTGTTTACACAGGTACATTCATATTCGCAACTGGATTTGCACAGATAGTATTAAAATTAAATGGTACTATCTAACTTGAGATTTACATAAGATAAAGAAAGCGGAAGTAATGCATAAACTATATTTCCATTACTTTAAGAATCTTTATTATAGCAACTAAGGCCTGTATTCCTTATTTTAGGATGCAGGTCTTAATTAATATAGAATCATGAAAAGTTAAGTTACCCAAACATGATACTTATAGAAGTATTATGTTCGGGTAATTTGAAAAATCTTATTTAAAGCTAATTGTAAATTTATCGTTTTACTACATCAAAGTTGTTTTCTATCAACAGCCAGTTTTGAGGGAAAGGAAGCCCGAGTTTCCAATAGCTAACCCCTCGTAGACCTAGCTCCTTTACTAGGTTAAACTTCGCTTGAATTGATCTTGCATCTTCAAACCATACTTTATGCTGTTTTCCAGCACTATCTGTATAATTGAAATGAGGGGCCTGTGCTTTAGTGTCATATCTGATTGGCACATTATTTTCTGCTGCAATTTCAATGGCGCGCTGAGGACTGACTGCCTTTGCATATTGTCCTCCTGGTACATAAGGAAGTGTCCAATCATATCCATATAAGTTCTGTCCCATCATAATTTTGGAAGCAGGCATCTCAGTTAAAGCGTATTCAATTACATCTCTTACAGGACCTATTGGTGATACGGGCATTGGTGGACCACCACTGAATCCCCACTCATAAGTCATTAAGACAACAAAATCTGCAATTTCTCCATGAGCTTTGTAGTCGTGGGCTTGATACCAAGGACCTGCTTGAGTGGCACTTGTTTTTGGTGCTAGAGCTGTAGACATTAGTAATCCTTCTGCGGATAATCTTGCTTTTGCCTTCCTTAAAAAGTTAGTATAGTTTTGTCTTAGTTCAGGCGGCAAAAATTCCATATCAAAATGTACATCTCTAAAGTTAGATTGTTTTGCTGTTGAAATAATGTTATTAAGCAAACGATCTTGTATTTCTGGATTTGTTAAGATAATTCTTCCTAATTCTGCACTGAATTTTCCTTCCTCAAGATTAGTAACTACCATCATCAAAGTTGCACCATTTGCTCTGGCTATAGCTGAAAAGTTATCTAACGGAGGAGCTTGTAATGTTCCATCTCTCTTAATTCGAAAACTAAATGGTGCCAAGTATGTCAAAAATGGTGCTGCACTTCGAGCTGACTGCTGTAGTTCTGGAGTGACCCTTCCACCTAGCGGTTCAACATATGCGTTTATTTCTGCCTTTCTTTTAGGTCGAGGAGGAATATACAATCTTAATCCAACTTTCAGTGGCTGGGTAGCTGAAATTCTATTGGCCTGAGCAATTGTTTGATAGCTTATTCCAAGACGACGTCCAATACTGTACAAGTTATCACCTGGTTGAACCCAATAATAGCTTCCAACTATAGGAATTACCATTGTCTGGCCTACTACTAATTGGTTAGGGTTTGGAATTTCATTAGCTCTCACAATTGCTGGAACTGTGGAATTATATGCTCTTGCTATTTCAAGTATTGATTGTCCTGGTTGAACAACATGAATTTGCATGATATCTCCTTCTAATAACATAATTTACCTATATCATTATATGAAATAGAAAGAAAATGATGCTAATATATTAGTTTAAAATAATAGTCACTTATCTGATACATGACTTTAGAAGAGTTTAAAATAGCTAACAAATGTTTTATAGAGGAAGGCACAGAAAACAACATAGTAGATGGCGCTAAATATGTTTTAGCGGACACCTCCACTGATGAGCCTAGTGCAGCAATTTTTAGTAAGGATAACCTTGTTATAAACGGAAATGGTAAACTAACTGTTAAGGGAAATTATAAGGATGGAATTACTAGTAAAGATGATTTAAAAGTTATGGGAGGAAATATTCAAATTACAGCAGTTGATGATGGTTTAGTAGGACGTGACATATTAGCAGTAAAAGATGGTACCATAACTATTGAATCAGGTGGAGATGCAGTGAAGTCTTCAAATGATACAGACAGTACTCAAGGAATTATAGCTATTGAAAAGGGTACCTTTAACCTAAAAGCCCAAAAGGATGGAATACAAGCAGAAACAGCAATACTTATTGCAGATGGTTCCTTTAATATTACCACTGGCGGAGGCAGTGTAAACGGCACTAAAAAAGCAGAAGAAGGCATGAGAGGACCAATGGGTGGTAAGGACAATAATACCCTACAACTAATGCTGAAACAGAAACTGATGGACTTTATACTGATGGAAATTATGAAGGTGGAACAAAGGTTGTAGACTTTACTATTTCAAGTTCAGTAACTTGGCTTAACGAATCTGGAGTGACAACTGCTAAAAGTTCTATGCATGGAGGTAAAGGAGGTCAAAAAGGTCAAGCGCCTACTACAGGTCAATAATGAAGTGTAAACTTGAATCAGATGGAGGTTCAAACTCCACCTGATTCTTAGTTGAACGAATCCAGGGAGATAGCCGCTGGCAACGTACACTTTGAAGAAAAGCAGCGAACCAAAATC
The DNA here is from genome assembly GCF_001623875.1 of Clostridium magnum DSM 2767. GTDB lineage: Bacteria > Bacillota > Clostridia > Clostridiales > Clostridiaceae > Clostridium_AM > Clostridium_AM magnum. Next base: position 226,511 of record NZ_LWAE01000008.1, read on the forward strand.
TCTGATTTTGTGTGAGTCGCTTTCACAGAGTGCGTATGGGAGTATTAGAGCGGGTAGTCATCGGATAAATAAAAAAGATAGGTTTTACTTGTGAAAGTAAGTAAAACCTATCTCTTTTTTTATTTATTTCCTACACGAGGAAGTTCAACTGTGAAGGTAGTGTTTTCATTTAAGCTGCTCTTAACAGATATTTTACCATTATGCTGTTCTACAATAGCTTTAGCTATAGAGAGTCCTAATCCATAGCCTCCACTGTTTTTTGAACGAGACTTGTCAACACAGTAGAATCTATCAAAAATTTTGTCTAGATGTTCTTCAGATATTCCCTTGCCAGTATTGGATATTTTAAGTATCGCTTTGTTATTATACTTTTTAAATGAGAGAGAAATCTTGCCTTCAGGATTTGTATATTTTAAAGCATTATCTAGTAATATCATTACAACTTGTTTAATTTGCTCGCTGTTTCCGTGACTTATAACATTAGGCTCAATATTATAATCCAGAACCATATTATTTTCAAAAATAGAGGCTTCCATTGTTAAAATAACATTTTCTATAGTTTCGCTTAAATCAAAATCAGTAGAAATTAACTTCATATCTGAGTTATCTGCTTTAGCAAGATATAGTAAATCATTTGTCAATTTAGTCATTCTCTCAACCTCTGATTTTATAAAGTAAATCCATTTGGATTGATTTATTATAGTATCTTCACTGTTTGATAAAAGTACATCAGCATTTGTATTTATAACAGCCAGCGGCGTCTTCAACTCATGAGATGCGTCTGCAACGAACTGTTTTTGCCTATCAAAGGTTTCTTTAATTGGTTTTATAGATTTATTGGCAAAGAACCTACTTATAAAGTAAATTGCTATAAGCGTAACTAAAGCTACAGCTGAGAATGTATAAATTAAGTTTGTTAGATATGAGTATCTTGAAGTTACATCTAAAAATACCATTTTATAGCCTAAATCCTCTGGAGATTCCTTAATTACAAATTCCCAGTAAGTATCCTCTAGCTTGAACCTACCATTGCTTGAGTTTTCTGATAAAGCCTTATCTTTTGCTGATTCATAAAATTTTTCATCCATATCAAATATAGAAAAACTGTTTATTATTTTTTTGTTATTATCAATTATTAATGTAAAGGATATGGAGCGTTCTCCGCGGTGTTCTTCTTTTTTATTATTGCTATCTAGATTATGTTGTTCCTTTAGAATGTTATCAGGCTTTTTGTTAAAATCCGATACTTTGCTCATTTCCATAGATATATCATTACGTACGTTTTTATAGGTGATCAAATATATACTTGTGAAAGAAATTATCATCATAATGGAAATGATAACTAAATTTAACACCAGAAATCTGTTTCTAAGCTGTTTAAACATAATAGGCTCCCTTCAAAATTCATCCGATGACTACCCGCTCTAATACTCCCATACGCACTCTGTGAAAGCGACTCACACAAAATCAGAGATTTTGGTTCGCTGCTTTTCTTCAAAGTGGGAGTAAAGACCGGTTACGTCCCTGGATTCGTTCAACTAAGAATCAGGTGGAGTTTGAAACCCCATCTGATTCAAGTTTATACTTCATCCATTAGTTTGACTCTAAAATATAGCCTACACCTCTTACGGTGTTAATAGTAACTTTAGAGTTTAAGTAAGTCAGTTTCTTTCGTAAAAAGGAGATATAAACTTCTACATGATTATGCTCAACCTCAGAGTCGAAGCCCCACAGTTTTTCAATTATAAGCTCCTTTGAGGAAGCTATGTTTTTCCTCATAATAAGCAGCTCTAAAAGCTGAGATTCCTTCAATATAAGTTTGATCTCTTTATTGTCTTTACTTAATTTCAAGGTAGAAGTATTTAACTGTAAATCTCCAAATTTTAAGGAATTGTCCTGTAGTACCTCACCTTTCCGTCTTGACATAGCTCTTATTCTGGCAAGTAGTTCTTCACTTGCAAAGGGTTTTGCTAAGTAATCATCAGCACCACTGTCTAGTCCAAGGACCTTGTCGCTTATTTCTCCTCTTGCAGTTAGAAGTATGACCGGAGTAGAAATTTCTTCTTTCCTAATAGTTTTAAGAATAGTTATACCATCCATTTTAGGAAGCATAATATCTAAAACTATTAAATCGTAGATGTTGGTTAAGGCATTATCTAAGCCACTTTCTCCATCGTTAACAGCATCTACAGTATAATTATTTTTTCTTAGTATTTGTGCTAAAGCCTCAGCTAAAGGAAGTTCATCTTCTACTATCAAAATTCTCATATTATTCGCTCCTTACTTTAGGATATGTTTATCTCTAATTATATCATAAGAAAGCTTTAGTGAACTCTCCCCCACTTTAGAAGTGGGGGCTTCATAAGACTTAAAAATCTATGCAATCTTTATTCTTATAGGCGTATCCACTTCGCCACTACTGTATAGGACTTGTAAGCCCACAACGCTACTTTTCTTTAATATGTTTAATGCTCCGTTAACATCAGCATTTAGGTAATATCCATTTTTAGTTTTATACAATCCTCTTTTAATTCTTTTACCACTAAAAATTATATCTGCTGGATTATCTGCATTGTATTTAGGTATAGTATCATTATCAAAAAAACTCGCCCTTGAAGTATAGCTTTCTTCTTGTTTTACAAAGTTAATCCCATATAGCTTACAAAGATATTCTAACTTTTCTTTTATATTTCCAACTGGTATATTAACAAAGTTCTGATTATTAATTTTACCTAAATTACTATCTCTTTGAAGTGTTTGATTATATCCAATTACTAGGTTTCCTATATTGTTTTCTAAGCAATAATTAATGATATATCTACAGGTTTTATTAATGTAATCATTTACTTTATTATTTCTGTTGTTTTTTAATATAGACTGTGTTTTAGTAGTTCCCTTAGCCCCTTGTAAGTCCTTTATGCTTTGTAGTCTACTATTTTCCTTATTAAACCATTGGTTAATAGACTTTAATTTTCTTCCATCTATGATAAATGTTTTTCCCTGGTTAGTTACACAAGTTGCCAGATTATTTAACCCTATATCTATTGCAAGTGCTTTTGTTTTATCTAAATCCCTTTGAGCTTCAACTACTTCATAAGTATATTGTATTTCAAAGAACCTTGCATTATCTTTAGGTATTATTCTAATCTCTTTTACTTTCTTATCTAAAAGTATAGGTGGTATTTTAATTTTAATAGGCTTATGAGTCTTTTTATAATTGTTAGAATAAGGAATAATTAGTTCATTACCCTTTACCCTTACAAAGCCTATTACAAGAGTTGCAAAACCATCTTTTTTAAGATATTTAGGCAGTTTAATTGCTCTAAAATCATATGTACCCTTTTTTGCAAGTTTAATTAGTCCGAAAAATGACTTAAATACTCCATCTACCTCTTTTAGAATTTGTTGAGCCATGTTACTGTTTAGTAATTTATAAGTTTCATTACTTTTACAAATAGCATAGTTCTTTTCATAATTAAGATACTCTTTTTGATCAAAGTAATATTGTCTTACATTATACAAACCATAGTTATATAGATTTTTAGCAATATGAGATAACTCTCTAAGATTTTCATAGTCTTCTTTAGATAGTTTTTTCAACTGTTGTTTTACACATAGATACATCTTTATTCACCTCACTTTCTGCTTATATTATACCACCATTTTACTATTAATTATAGTATTGAGTAAAATGTAATATCATGATATACACGCAGGCTTAAATGAATTTACCAAAGTTATTGAAGCTTTTAAAAGTATTTAAGGTTTGTTTAAGGTTAGGCTTCTAAAATAAAGTTAAAGCAGTAAACTCTTTAAAGTTAGTAGAAAGGAGAAGTTAAATGGCTATAGAGGTTTTTAATAGAAGTGAATGTAAATTTTTAATCGATAAGGATGTATATGAAGCGTTAAATATAAAGCTTCTAGAATATATGAAGAGGGATGATTACAATAAAGTTCATGATTTTTATACAATAAGTAATATTTACTATGATACGAAGGACAATTTCTTAATAAGAAATTCCCTAACCAAACCTAAGTATAAAGAAAAGCTTCGTATCAGGGCTTATGGAGTTCCCCATATAGATGACAAAGTATATTTAGAAATTAAGAAAAAGGTCAATGGACTTGGTAATAAGAGAAGGACATCTATTAAATTAAGGGAGACTTATGAAGTTTTAAGTACAGGTGAAAAACCTAAGCTTGAAAGCTATATGAATAAACAGGTTATTAATGAAATTCAATATATGTTAAAGCTTTATAATCTTGAACCAAAGGCCTATATAGCTTATGACAGAAAGGCTATGTTTGGCAAAGATAACAGGGAAGTAAGAATAACCTTTGATACAAATATTCGAACTAGAAGATATGATTTGAAACTTGAAGCAGGAGATTATGGAGAACCTCTGTTGGAAAAAGGCAAGTGCCTTATGGAAGTTAAAGTTGAAAAAAATATTCCAATATGGTTGGCTAGGCTTCTATCAGAATACAAGATCTATAAAGCAAGCTTTTCAAAGTATGGTAATGAATATAAAAAAATGCTTATAAATAATAAAAATATGAAGGGAGAAATGAATAAATGTTTGACTCAGTATTCAGCTCAATATCAAATGCAGCAGCTAGTAACCCAATTTCCTTAACGGATTCTGTTTTAACTATCCTTATATCTTTTATATTAGGGGCAGTTATTAGTATTACTTATATGAAGACCTCAAATAAAGGAGGTTACTCACAAAACTTTTCTTTAACATTGATAATAATACCAACGGTAATAGCTATTATAGTACTTCTAATAGGAAATAACATAGCTAGAGCTTTTAGCTTAGCTGGAGCCTTTTCAATAATAAAATTTAGAAGTGCACCTGGAGATCCAAAGGATATAGCTTTTGTACTATTTACTATGGCAGCAGGTCTTGCTTGTGGTGTAGGGGCTTATAGCTATGCGGGGATGTTCACAGTTTTTCTTTGTGTGCTAATGTATGTTCTTAGTGTTATAAACTTTGGTGCAAAAAAAGTTTCAAATAAACTTTTAAAGATTACAATACCAGAAGATTTAGAGTATGAGGGTGTTTTTGAAGACATATTTGCAACATATACAACTAGACATGAATTAATAAGAGTAAAAACAATGGATTTAGGCAGTCTATTTCAGCTTGTTTTCACTGTGACAATGGATAATAAAAAAAGTGAAAAGGAATTTTTAGATGCCTTAAGGTGTAGAAATGGTAACTTAAATATTGTTTTGTCTATGACTGAAGATATGTCAGGATATTAAAAAATGTTCAAATTATAAAAGGAGGTGCAATTTATGACAATTTTGATTCCCGCTTATGAACCTAGTAAAAGACTAATTAACTTGATATATGATTTGATAGATATATGTGATTACCACATTGTAATTGTTGATGATGGAAGCGGAGAAGAGTTTAAATATATTTTTGATACTGCTTTAAGTCTTGGATGTACTGTCCTAAAACATGAGAAAAATAAAGGTAAAGGAGCAGCTTTAAAAACTGGATTCAAGTATATAAAAGATACTAAAGAGGATGAAGGAGTGGTTACCGCAGACTGCGATGGACAGCATTTGCCAAAAGACATTGTCAAAATTGCTGAGTCCATAAAAGAGCATAATAATACCATAGTACTTGGAACCAGAAGGTTTGTAGGGAAAGTTCCTTTCCGAAGCCGCTTTGGCAACAGCCTAACTAGAACTATTTTCTCCTTTGCAAGTGGTGCCAAGATCTATGATACTCAAACTGGCCTCCGAGGGTTTTCGCTGGAGATGCTTAATTGGCTTTGCGAAGTTCCCGGTGACAGATTTGAATATGAGATGAATATGCTTTTGGAGGCTGTTCCAGCAGGTTACAGCTTTCAAGAGGTAGATATGGAAACTGTATATCTAGAACAAAATAAGTCCTCTCACTTTCATCCTTTAAAGGATTCTCTCAGGGTATATATGCCTATTCTAAAATTCAGCATGTCGTCTCTTTTATCTGGAGTGCTTGATTTCTTACTTTTAGGAATAATACAGCTTTTTACTTCAAATTTATTTCTAGCAGTAGTAGGTGCAAGGGTCTGCAGTTCAGTGTTTAACTATACAGTAAATAGGCTTTATGTATTTTCAAAGTTTAAGTATGCCGCAGTTAAGACTTCTTTGCCAAGATATTTTATCCTTGCAGCCTTCGTAATGCTTGCAAACTACGGTATAATCGACATATATTACAGCATAATAGGATTATCCTTATTTTTCGCTAAAATCTTCACTGAAATAACAATTTTCTTTTTTAGCTTTTGGTCACAAAGGAAATTTGTTTTTGCTAAATAGACACTTTTATGCTCACAATGAAGGTGCCTAAAAGTAGGTTGGAACAGAACTCCTACTAATTTATAGAAATTCCGTAGTTTATCCGATGACTACCCGCTCTAATACTCCCATACGCACTCTGTGAAAGCGACTCACACAAAATCAGAGATTTTGGTTCGCTGCTTTTCTCCAAAGTGTACATTCCGAGCGGCTACGTCCCTGGATTCGTTCAGCTAAGAATCAAGTGGGGGTTAAATGCCTAAATGGCATTTAACGGGCAAAGCCCCGGGTCGTAGACGAAACCCCATTTGATTCAAGTTTACACTTCATACAAAACCTACCAAAGTGTGCTGAACTTGGTAGGTTTTTTCATGCGTATAATTTTAGTGCTATTTGTGGTAAATCATATACTGAAATAGCATATATTTTTGCTTATATTTAAGAATTTTTAGTAGCGTAACAAAAAAAGCATAACTAATAAAAAATGAGATATACTAGGAATGTCTTCATATTTATATTAGGTTTCTACATTTTTCTTCAATATATTGCTATAATATTGTTTTTATTCCAGTATTACTATACAATATTTTTAAGAAATAATATAGGGGGGCGAGTAAGTGAGTAAGAAATTTTCAGATGTTTTACTTGGAGAACCTTTGGCTAATGAGCAAGGTAGTCATGAAAAGTATAATATTCCTTTTGGGCTTGCGATTATGGCCAGTGATGCGATATCCTCTGTGGCCTATGCTGCTCAGGAAATTCTTTTTGTTTTAATAGTTCTAGGCCCATTGGCATATCAATGGTTAACATGGACTTCTTTTATGATTATAGGATTATTAATTATATTAACAATCTCCTATATTCAAATTATTAGAGCTTATCCACAGGGAGGAGGAGCCTATAAGGTAGCAAAGGAAAATTTAGGTACTAGGGCTGGTTTGGCCGCTGGTGCAGGATTAATAATCAGTTACATACTTACAGTTGCAGTTAGCGCTAGTGCTGGTGCAGATGCAATTACTTCTGCATTTACCAATTTAACAAGATATAAAGTTATCTTCGTTTTGATTATAATCATAGTTTTGACTATTTTAAATTTAAGAGGCATAAGTGAATCTTCAAAAATTTTTGCTATACCTACTTATATTTTTATTTTCAGTATGATTTTTATGATTCTTTATGGTTTGTTTAAGTATTTTGTACTAAATATTCATCCGAAGCCTATGTATTCTATTCCCACAAAGGCTGCTGAAAGTTTGTCAATAGTTCTTATTTTGAGAGCTTTTTCCTCTGGATGTTCTGCATTAACTGGTGTAGAAGCAGTAAGTAATTCTGTTCCGAATTTTGAGGAACCAAGTCAAAAAAGTGCAAAGACTGTTATGATATTATTAGCAGCTTTAATATTTTTCATATTTGGTGGTACTTCAGTACTTGCTATATTCTATACAGCTGTTCCCATTGCAAATGGCCCTACTGTTGTTTCACAAATTGCATTTGGTATTTTCAATAAGGGAATAATGTATTATATAATACAGTTTAGTACTGCTGTAATTTTGCTTATGGCATGCAATACAGCGTATACAGGTTTCCCAATGCTTATGTACATAGTGGGAAAGGATGGTTTTGCTCCTAGACAATTTACTATAAGAGGTAAACGACTCAGCTTTTCCTTTGGAATCGTTGCTTTATCATTTATAGCTTGTGTTTTAGTTATTGTATTCAAAGCAGATACCCATAGGTTGATACCGCTATACGCAATTGGCGTATTTATATCCTTTACCTTAGGTCAGTTTGGTATGGTAAATCATTGGAGAAAAGAAGGAGAACAGGGTTGGGTAAAGCGTGCTATTATTAATGGCGTAGGTGCTTTGGTAACTTTAATAACAACAATAATAATTTTAGTAGAGAAATTTAGTGAAGGCGCCTTTATAGTTGCGATTTTAATTCCAATCATAATCTTAATACAGGTGAAAATTAAAAATCACTATGATAAAGTTGCTTGTAGTTTAAGTATTAGTCAACTAAATTTAAAGAAGGTAGATTTGAGAAGAAAGTACACTCATATCGTAGTAGTTCCAATTGCCAGCTTAAACAAAGCTACTATAGGCGCTCTTCAATATGCCCAGAGTATAAGTGATAATGTTATTGCTCTTAATATTTCAACAGATATGGAAGCAATGGAGAAATTAAAAAATAGATGGAATGAATTAGATACAGATATTCTACTTGTTGCAAAATACTCACCTTTTAGAGCTGTGGTTACTCCTCTGCTAAAATATATCGTACAAATTTCAGATGCAGCAGGGGAAAATGAAAAAGTAACAGTAATTGTACCAGAGTTTGTTACTCATGAACATTGGGGAGAGGTTTTGCATAACCACACAAGTTTCTTTATTCGAGAAACTTTACTTAGAAATAATAATATAATCGTATCTACCTTTCCTTATCATTTAGCAGACGAAGATGTTTGTGAATCAAAGAAATAATTTATTAATTATGTATAATAAAGTAATTAACGTGCTGTATTAGTTATTATAACTAAAATACAGCACGTTTTTTGTTGAGCATGTAAAATTGATAAAAGAAAGGACGGAACTACATGAAAGCCTCCAAAAAGTTAAACCATGTCTATAAAAAGTGCAACAAATAACGAATTTATTAGTAATATAAAGTATGATATAAGAATAAATTTATCCGATGACTACCCGCTCGCAACGTACGCTTCTCAAAGCGTACGTTGCGAGCGGCTACATCTCTGGATTCGTTCAACTAAGAATCAGGTGGGGGTTAAATGCCTAAATGGCATTTAACGGGCAAAGCTCCGGGTCGTAGACGAAATCCCATCTGATTCAAGTTTTCACTTCATAGCTTTGGAGTAGGGTATTGTGCTAATAATTCAGAAAGGAGTGTAAAGTTAGTGGAAAATTATATTATTTTATTAGTACTCTTTACAGTTTACTCTTTTTTAGGATGGGTACTAGAAACAACTTTTGCAAGCATAAATGCAGGAAAGTTTATAAATAGGGGGTTTTTAACCGGTTCCTTCTGTCCTATATATGGCTTGGGAGCTATTCTTATTATTAAAGCATCCTCAGGAATAGATATTTATATTGAATATTATTATACAGGAGTACTGATAAGTGTGTTATTTTCTATTATTTTAGTCACTGCTCTGGAATATATAACAGGATTTATTCTAGAAAGACTTTTTAATTGTAAGTGGTGGGACTATAGTGATAACCATGCAAATATTAAGGGGTATGTCTGCTTCAAATATTCACTTTTATGGGGAGTGCTTGCATTTTTTTTAGTTCAGATGGTCCATCCATTGATTTTAAAAATAGTTTTAAATATTCCATTTAGAATAAAGATTTATTATGCAATAATTCTCGGAATCTATTTCATTGGAGATACCATAAGGTCTGTAACCGATGCATTAAACCTAAGGAATGTAATTATCAATTATTCTAATTTTTCTGTAAAGATGTATTGTGAAAAAATACTGCAATATAAAAGATTTTTTATAGCATTTCCTCGTTTACTGTTTTTAAATGCAGGGGTAATAAACAGAGATATAAGGAGAATACTAAATGGCAAAATTGATAAAATTAAAATTGTGGTCAAAAACAAATTTTAAATATGAAAATGAGTATGGAAAAAGATATTTTTCTTAGAGAAAAGGAGAATGCTATGTGTTTAGATACAATTGCCAACACATAGCGTTTTTTTGATAACTTTATCTAAATACGCAATTAGTTTAATAAGATTAATGTGACAGAGCTTTATATATATTAGCATACTCAATATCTAATCTAGCTAACACATTCTTTATTTCCTCTATTTTATCATTTACTACATTAACATTCCAAGTATCCAGCGTAGTTCTAGCATTAAGTAGTTCTTCTACATCGCTTTCAGAAACTATCCTATGTAGTTCTATTAAATTGTTTTCTTGATCCCTCTCTGGTAATAATTTATTCAATTTTTTTATGTAGTCCATCCTCGCTTTAAATGCTCCTATACCAGTATGATAAACAGCAAGTCTACTCCTATATATTGTATTGTACTGTATAGCTTTAAATAAAAGTAAGCAAAGAAAGGTGGCTAGTAAAATTACATATATTTTTTTCCGATTTCTTATCATTTATCTTTCCCTTCAATTTTACTTTTAATTTATAATAGCTCTTTCATATTATAAAACTCTAGCTAAGTTTACTACAAATTCAGTATGTATGTCCTGCAATAATGTGGAAATTACAGTGAATTTTTTGTAAAACTTATGGATTATTTACTGCTCCGTAAAAATCAAAGCTGATCTTCGTATCAACATTAAAAGAAGCATATTTATATTCATCTTTCCACTTAACAGAGTTCCAGTGATTATTATGCTTTGATATCACTATTTCACTACAAGGCAGATTGTGGATATTGTTTTCATTAGATAATTGTTCGAGAGACATGCTAGACAGTGGACCAATGAAATCTCTCTGAACAATGTCAAGATTACTAAGCCCACTAATAAACAAAAAGAAAGCTTCATATTGATTGTCAATATATATATATATTCTTACGAACAATGTCAGGGCAATCTGTAAGTGCTTGATCTATAGAGTTCATAGTAATATTAGTAGGCATTTTCGTATCCATTATAATCACCTCGTGAGCATTATTCCCATTTTCATTATTAAAAATGCAATATTTAAACGGTGAGTCTTTCAATAAAAATATAAAAGACTTTTAGTATGATAAGGCTAGTATTATGCACATAATAAAAAGGAATTATCTATACGCAAGAGGAGGAGACTATGTGTAGAAACGCTAAAATACTATTGACTATGAGTGCCTTATTTACCTTTGCTATAGGGCTTTCTGGAATTTTTGTGAATGTGTTCATTTGGAAAGAAACTAATAGTTTTATTGTTATAGCAATATATAATTTAGTTAATTATATATTTGTTCCAATAACATTTATTTTAGCAGGGATACTTGCGAAGAGGAAAAATGGAATAGGATCGCTGAGAATAGGGTTGCTAATATATGCTTTGTTTTATGCACTAATACTATTAATAGGCAGCAGAGAAATAGCCTACATTTGTTTTCTTGGAGTTGTGCATGGAATGGCAACAGGATTTTACTGGCTTGCCTTCAATACCTTAAGCTTTGATTTTACAGATATAAGTAATAGAGATACCTTTAATGGTTTTAATGGAAGTTTTTCAGGGATAACAGCAGCTGTTGCACCAGTAATCTCTGCTTATATAATTAGCAGGTTTAGTGGAATAAGCGGATATAGAGTAGTCTTTCTTATGACCCTTGCAATATTTTTGCTTTTAAGTTTAATAAGCATAGTTCTAAGATGTGAAAATTGCTCCAGCAAAATTGATTTTAAAAGGGTATTTTCAAGTAATTGCAAAGAGTGGGGCATTATTAGGAAAGCTGTGATTTTCTGGGGTTTTAGAGATGTGATAATAGTTTTTTTAGTAAATATATTGATTATTGAAACTACTAAAAGTGAACTTTCTTTAGGTAAATTTGCTTTGATTGCTTCACTAATATCCTCAGCATCCTATATGTTGGTACAAAAAATAATTAAACCATCTCGTAGAATACTTTCTATATCTATTGGAACAATAGGTTCGTTTTTGGCTATTTGTGCATTAGTAATAAAAATATCACATAATACGCTCTTTACCTATATAACTATGGATGCATTTTTTCTTCCGTTTTTTACAATACAGTTATCTTCTTCTACTTTCAATGTTATAAACAGAGCCCATGAAGAGAACATGAGAATAGAATATATGATTAATAAAGACTTAATGCTTAATAGTGGAAGAGTAATAAGTCTAATTATATTAATTACATTGTTAACAGTTTTTAAAAATCCTTCAATATTAAAGTTCTACTTAGTATTTATAGGATTGGCACCTATAGTGTCTGGATACTTTCTTAGAAAGCTTAAAACAGTTCTAGAGGGAAGTTGTGAGTAGATATCTATTTAGAAATAATTAAGAAAAAGTTTATAGTTTATCTCTATAATCTCTTGTATAATGTATATAGTATTTAAATTTAAAAATAAGTATGGAGGCATTATTAATAAAAAACAGCTTTTTTAAAATCAAGCAATTCTATTAATAGAGATTTATCTTTGTATGTCGGTAAATCGAGTTTATATCATGATAATTTTAAATGTTTATATAGAAAGGAAGTATCCAATGAATAAAATCCTAAAGAGATTAAAGATATCTACAATAATAATATCTATGGCAATTTTAGCCATTATTTTTTCATCAGCAATAGGTTGTCTAGGCTATTTTAATATGAAAAAAGTTAATGATAACTCAAAGGATATGTATCACAATATAACTATGCCAATATCTTATATAGGATCAATGAGAGCAGACCTTTTGAGTATTAGAATTTATATTAATAAATCAATTATTAGCTATAGTAGTGACAATGATGCTAAAATTAATGAACTAGATAGTAGCATTAAAAAATCATTAAAAAGCTATTTAGCTACTGAATTAGACCGTGCTGAAAAAGAAGGACTTGATAAGTTTCAAAAAGACTATGATGATTATATGAATTTGTGGAAGAAATATCAAACTTTGTTGGCAAAAGGTGAAAAAACTTCTCCTGAAGATGCAAAAAGCTTTGAGACTATAGGTGAATCTATTGAAACTACACTTAAAGAGTTGAAAGATTACAATGTTGATTGGGCTGCAAACACTGATTCACAAAATGATACTATTTATGACAGTAGTGAAAGAACATTTATTATTATGAACTTATCGGTAATAATAACATTCTCATTAATTTCAGTTTTAATAATTTTATTTATTAGGCGTTCCTCAAAAGAAATCATTGATTATCTAACAAAGATTTCAACAGGGGACTTCACTGAGAAGATAGAAGTGGATTCAAAAAGTGAATTTGGAATTATGAAAGCTTCTTTATCTAAAACAATAGAAAATATTTCCTTGTTGATAAAAAATATCCATGAAAAATCTAAAACTATTGAAGAAAAAACTGTTTCCTTATCGGCGGTGTCTGAAGAAATGGCTAGCTCTTCAGACAATGTTTCCGCAGCAATACAGCAGACTTCTGTTGGTGTAGTATCTCAAGCTGATGATTTGGTAAATATCACAAATGTATTAAATAAATTTAGCTCAGAACTTGGTACTATGGTTAAATCTATAGAGGACATACATTCTAATTCTAATGGTATAAGCTCCATGGCCAAGGAAAATCATAGAGGTTTACAGGCTCTTGTAGAGTCAGTAACTAGAATAAATAGTTCTTTTGAAGATTTTGCTGTAAAAATCTCACGGATGGGTCAAAATATCACTGAAATAAATCAAATAACAAATGTTATAAATGGTATTGCAGAGCAGACTAATCTACTAGCATTAAATGCAGCTATTGAGGCTGCAAGAGCTGGGGAGTCAGGAAGAGGCTTTTCTGTAGTTGCTGAAGAGATTAGAAAGCTTGCAGAAGAGTCAAAGGTTTCCTCTAAGAATATAACTAATCTCATATCTAGCATATCACAGGAATCTAGTGATATGTTGAAAAGCACAGATGTTATGAGTGGGGAATTGGATAGTCAGGTTACTGTTATAAATACTTCTATAGAATCCTTTAAAAAGATTATAGATGCAGTGGAAAAGGTCATTCCTAAAATACAAATTATTAATTTATCTTCATCAAATATTAATAATGATAAAGATGTTATTTTGCAGAAAATTCATAATTCATCCTCTATAGCAGAGGAAGTGTCTGCCTCAACAGAAGAAATCGCTGCTTCTACTGAGGAAATAAATGCATCTTCACAAGAAGTAGCTAATGCAGCGCATTCTCTTAATATTTTAACTGAAGAAATGATTGGTGAAGTTAGTAAATTCAAGCTATAATTATTCAAACCTAAATAAAGCTGTATGACTGTTGTCATACAGCTTTTGTGTAACTAAAGACTATTTTTACAGTTTAAGTTAGCAGTAAGGTCCATGACATAATAACTGTAATTTTCTACATTTTAATATATAAATCTACAATAGGAACTATAATTCCCATAAAGGTTATTAAAAGAACTCCAAAGGCTGCCAGCCTATTATTTTCTCTTTTCCATAAGTAAATTCCATAGGTAAAACTATAATAATTAGCAGTAATAATAATTAAAGATAATAAAATCTTCAAAAAGCTCACCTCCAAACTATTTAGCCTCAGGACTTTCCATAATAGGACTAGATTCGAGCATAAGGCCAGTTCGTCTTACGTTAACTTCAACATTTACGTTAACTTTTGTCTCAGGGTAGTGAGAAAGCCAGTTGTACTTTTCCCATTCTTGTATAGTTGGGAAATAGCCTGCAAACTTTTTTCCAAATTCAAAGATATCTGTCTTAAATTCTTTTTTTGTTTTTTCGATGGTTTTCTCTACTCCTTTTTTTATCTCCTGTTCAAGCTGCTTATTTAAATCTTCAACAAGCTTTGAACTTTCATAGTTAATTCTGCTGTGAATTGCTCCAATATCAGCTTCGATATTTAGGTCTATGTCAATAACTGGCATAGAATTATCAAACCAACCTTTAATTTTAGTAGGTCTTCCGTTTCGGATACTTACGATTATTCCGTCACCAGGGGACCTTTTATCTTCAATTGTCATAATACATTTTCTAAATTTACCCTGTAACATTAACATATATCTTGTCTCATAGGGATTGAGACTTCCAACCATTTTGTCTCCGTTGAATACGGCAGTTCCTACAAATTCTCGCTTAGCAGGACCACGTCTTGGCAATTCTCCTGGTTTCAGCTCTCTCTGTGTAGCTAAAGGAGCTTCTCGTTTTCCACCTTCTGTTTTTAGCTCTTGCAAATCGTTTATACCGGCATGAATTGCAGTAGCATTGCCATAAGTAGATATAATATCTTTATAAAAGTCATGAAAATTTGATGGAGGAAAAAAACTATTGTTTTTAGTTTGTGCCATCATCAGTTCTATGGCTTTTGTAATACTTGGTCCTATAGTTGTTTTATTCTCTTGTAAAAAGCCTTCAGCTGTTCCCTTAGTAACTACAACAAACATAGTTCTTCTGGCTTCTCTAAATCTTGAGAGGGGAGCAAGAAAATCACCTATTCCTTCCTTGGCAAAGTCCTCTGAAACTACAAGCATCTTTGTATGAATCAATGATACACGACGGGATATTGCCATATTCAATAAATCTATAGCTTCAAGAAGGGAAGGAGCTTCCACAGAGTGTACGGTACTAGTGTCTTCTCCAGAGCCTGTGGCACCACCTTCTCCACCTCTTATTGATCTGTATTTTGGATATTGTATTGTTACTATTACCTTGTTATTAACACCTTTATCCAGTCCAATTACTATAGCATATATATTGTCGTCAACTTCAGATGAATCCCTGCATCCTGTTAGCAGAAGACTTAGCAGTGTTACAATTATAATAAAAACAGAGTACCTTTTAAACATTGCCACTTCCCTCCTTTTTTCTAAATATCAAAGCAATAATCAATACTAGAATAGGCACACCAAAGTTAAGATAAAGACTATATTGACGAACAAATTTTAGGTTTATATCCACCACTTCCGAAATATTTTTAGGTTGAAGTGACACTACATAGGTTAAAAGAGCAAAGGGAAGGAGTATAGGTTTATGATCAGCTATGTCAAAACTTTCGCAGTAAATTCTTACTGATAAGTAAAATGCAGTAGAGACGGTTATAAGGGAAGATATTACCCAGATAAAAAGAAATACGGACTCCACCCTTTGTATATACCGGTTGTAGTATATTATTCTTGATAACTGAAATATTCCCGATAAATTTTCTTTCCCCATAGTATATTGATCGGCCATTAAGTAGCATAAAATAGAGATACTGATAACGAAACCTGATAGCAACAGACTTATAATTCCTATTTTTTGGAAGTCTTTAACACTGTGTAATGATGTAACTATTATTGCAAGAGTTAAAACCTCCTCATAAGCTGAACTTCTAAGAAATCCTAAGTATAAGCTTTTCTTAAAACCATAACCCCAGTAAGGTTTTAAGTAATCAATATCATAATAAGGAGAAGCCATGACTAAAACGATAAATAATCCCAAAAGTATCATATAACAATTAATTGATGCAACTCTCACAATACTCTCAATTCCTTTATAGGCAAATAGTACGGAAACAGCCAAGAAGGTTATTAATATAACACTAGGTGGCGTGTTAGGTAGATTATATACTTTTATCATTTCTAGAAACTCTCGTAATGAAGAAGCAGCGTAATAAAGTATATAACCTGAAAAAAATAAGCTTGAGGTCTTGCCAAGGATCTTTCCTAAAACAGCTTCAAAAACCTTTGCTAGCCCCTTTCCAGGGAATCTATTTAACAGCATACAAACTAATAAAAAGAAAATAATAGCTATGAAACAGGAGATTAAAGTGGTGTACCAGGAGGCAGTACCTGTATGTCTGATAACCGCAGTAGGAGCTGTATATAGTATCTTAGACACTATAATAACAGTAGTAAACAATATACCTTCGTATACACTAAATTTTCCACCCTTACTCATTGTTATCTCCTTTCACATGTCTTGGATTAGATTTTCTATGTACTGCTATTTTGATCCTTCTTTCTAAATATTAATGCAATAATTAATACAAATATAGGTACGCCATAGGCAGCAAAAAAACTTTGCTGACGGATAAATTTCAAGTTTACGTCTATTAATTCTGAAATGCTCTTAGGTTGCAGTGCTACTACATAAGTTAAAAGGGCAAAGGGAAGAAGCAAAGGCCTAGGATCTGTTATATGAAAGTTTTGGCAGTAAATCCTTATTGATAAATAAAATCCACTAGATACGGTTAAAAGAGAGAATATAACCCATGCGAAAAGGAATATGGATTCCATTCTTTGTGCATATCTGCTGTAGTATATCATTCTAGATAGTTCAAATATACCAGATAGATTTTCCACGCCCATAGTATATTGATAAGTCATTAAGTAGCATAAGGAAGTAACGCTGAAAATGAATCCTGATAACAGGATACTTATAACTCCTATCCGTTTACAGTCCTTAACACTATAAAGTGATGTAATTATTGTTGGTAGAATTAGAACTTCAGCATAAGCTGAGCTTCTAAAAAATCCTACATATAAGGTTTTTTTAAAACCGTAGCCTAAGTAAGGTTTGATATAGTCAATGTGGTAATATGGCAATGCCAGAGCCAGAATAATGAATATTCCAAAGATTATAGGGTAAAAACTAATGGTTGCAATTCTTAACATACTCTCTATTCCTTTATAGTTAATCAATGTACAAACAGATAAATAGGTTATTATTATAACGCTAGGAGGAGTATGTGGCAGGTTATATACTTTTATCATCTCAAGAAACTCTCTTAGTACAGAAGCTGCATAATAAAGCAAATGAGCTGAAAAAGAGAATCCAACAATCTTACCTACTAAATTCCCTAACACCCCTTCATATATTTCAATTAAATTCTTACCGGGAAATCTATTTAGTAGTATACAGATAATTGAAAAGAGAATAACCGCTGTTACACAGGAAATTAGTGTTACATACCAGCTGGCAGTGCCTGTCAGTTTAACAACTATAGAAGGACTGGTATACAGTGTTTTAGATACTATTATAACAGTGGTAAACAATACTCCTTCGTATACACTAAATTTTCCACCCTTACTCATTACTATCGCCTTTCTCGTGGCTAGGTTCCGGCTTTTGAGTAGTCCATTGTCCTGAAACATCTGGTTGTCTTCTTACATCTAAGGCATTAAGGTAGTCAGGACGAAATTCTTGTTGCCAAACAGGCTTTCTCATTAGAAGATCATGGCTTTTTCTTGCTTTAGGTGCAATAAGTGTGAGAAATGGCACTCCAAAGGAGTTCATATCTACCATCAAAATTGTAAAAACTACAATTAGAAGTGATATTCCATAAAAGCCTAAGGTTGCACCAGCGGCTATAAATAACATTCTCATTATTCTTATGCCAAAGGCGAAGGTAATATTTGGTATGGCGAAGTTGCCGAGGCCCGTTATAGCAACGATAATTATGAGTATTGGGCTTATTAGGCTGGCTTGAACTGCAGCCTGACCAAGTATCAGTGCTCCGATTATGCCAATGGTGGTACCAAGGGTACCAGGAACTCTAACTCCAGCTTCCCTTATAAGCTCGAAGGAAGTTTCCATAAGTAAAACCTCAACTATTGTTGGAAAGGGCACAGTTTCCCTAGCACTTCCTATGGCAATTAAAAGCTCAGTAGGTATCATTTCCTGATGGAAGTTTGTAATTGCAATATAAAGACCAGGTAAAAAGGTAGCTACAAAAAGAGCAAAAAGCCTTATTATTCTTAACAGCATTCCATAAGCCGGTCTTACAGCTATATCCTCAGGGGAATGAAGTAGTTCAGTTATAGTGACAGGAACCACTAATGCAAAGGGTTCACCATCAACAAGTATAGCTATTTTCCCCTCAACTATATTAGCAGCAGTTCTGTCAGGTCTCTCAGTACTGAGTGTAGTAGGAAGTAGTGAATTTGCCTCCAATTCGATAAACTGCGCAAGCATACCATCACCACTAATAAAATCTGTGCGGATACTATTTATTCTTCTTTTTACTTCATTTAGTAAAGCAGGATTGACTAGGCCATTTATATACATTATGGCGCAAAGCTTATTACTTCTTTCACCAACTCTTAAATATTCTGTGGTAAGGTTATTGTTCTTTATGATTCTTCTAATCAAAACAGTATTTGTTCTTAGGTTTTCATTAAAAGCCTCCTGAGATCCACTTATTACTGCTTCCACCTGTGGTTTATCTACTGCTCTTTTTTCATAGCCCTTTGTCTCACAGAAAATATAGTAATTACAGCCATCAATATATATACCTGTATCACCCATAAGTACTCCAAATAGGGCACCGTCCAGTGTGCTTACCTTTTCTGCTTCATTTGTTTCTATAACATTGTCTAATATGTATTCAACGGCACACTGTGTTCCTTCAGCAACAGATTCCTTATGCTTTAGTAAGGGTCTCAGGATATCTCTATTAACAATATTTCTATCCACCATTCCATCAATATATATAATAAATGCCCTTACATTGCCAAGTATCCTAAATTCACGGATTTTTATATCTTTATTCAAAGGATGATTAAAGCTTTTTTTCATATACTCCAAGTTAGCATCAATATTATTTGGAATAGCAGTTGCTCCATTAGTTTGGCAGCTATTCTGGCTTTCTTCAGCAGCATTTTGAGGTGTGGCATTTTTTTGTCCGTTAGTATCTTGCTCCTTGCCACTTTGTATGTCATTTTCCGGGGTAATTTCAGGTATATAAAACTCCCATGGAGTCTCCGGTTTTTTATATGTAATTTTATGTAATGCAGCCCAAAACTTACTTTTCTTATTTTTCATTTAATCACCTACAATAATTTGATGGTTATAATTTATTATTTGTATAGTAGGTCTTAATATGCACTGACTAGATGAAATTATTCTGAAGAAAAAATACTAGGACAATTAAGATTAGACATAAACAAATTAAACCATCGACTTAGTTTCTACCTAACCTAAGTCAATGGTTTAATTTGTTCATTAATTTGTTTTAATGGTTTTTCCTGCAGCGGATGGATATTTACGAACCACAACGATCTCTACTCTTCTATTTTTAGTTCTACCTTCCTCAGTAGAGTTGCTAAATTTAGGCATTTGTTCTCCGTAGCCCTGGATAGAAAATCTACTTGCACTTAAACCTCCGGTATCAACAAGGAAGCTCATTACGTTTATAGCACGCATAGCACTTAAGTCCCAGTTAGAACGGAATCTTCCAGTACTAATAGGTACTGTATCGGTATGTCCAACAACCTTGATGTTATTATCTAAGCTTTTAAGCATTTTAGAAACGTCTAAAAGCAGTGGTGAAATATTAGTTAAGACCTTGTCATCACCTGAATTAAAAAGCACAGCATCCTGAATATAAATCTCAAGTCCTTCAGCATTTAATGAGGTTTTAACCTTATCGGAATAACCGCTCTTTGCAATTTCCTTATCTAACAGCTGCTTGACTTCATTCATTTTACCTTCTTCGACTTCACTATTACTAGGGGTAATAGTCATAGCAGTATTTGATGTTTCGCTGGATTGACCAGATTCATTGAGAACTGCAGTACCGCCAGAAAAAATAATATTAAACTGCTCACTCATCTTTTGAAGTTTTGCTTTATCGGTTTGGCTCATTGCAAACATAACGATAAAAAGTGCCAAGAGAAGTGTGAGCATGTCAGCATAAGGAATCAGCCATGATTCATCAACATGTTCTTCGTGATGTTGTTTTTTCTTAGACATCCTTATTCTCCTTTACTATTTCCCTCAAGTTTAGCTCTATCATTAGGTTTTAACATAGATGATAGCTTCATTTTAATACTTGTTGGGTTTTCTCCAGCTTGAATGGATAAAACACCTTCGAGAATAATTCGCATATTACTAATCTCTTCATGAGATTTTCTTTTCAATCTTGATGCAAAAGGATGACAAACTACATATCCAACGAAAATTCCATAAAGTGTGGCAACGAAGGCAGCCGCAATCATATGACCTAGCTTTTCAGTATCATTTAAGTTTCCAAGAGCACCGATTAGTCCTATAACTGCCCCTAAAACCCCAAGAGTTGGAGCAGCACCCCCTGCTGCTGTAAATACACTAGCACCAAGGCGGTGTCTTTCTTCCATGTTATCTAATTCTGTGTTTAAAATTTCATCTATATGATCTCGTTCCATACCGTCTATAACCATACGTAGGCCATTCTTTAAAAATTTGTTTTCCATGCCCTGCATAACGTGTTCAAGGGATAGGAGACCATCTTTTCGAGCTGTTTTTGATAAATCAGCGATTTGCTCTATTATATCCACAGGGTCATCATTCTCTCTCTCCTTAAAAAGGACTGAGATTATTTTTGGAATATTTAGAAATTCTTTTTTGGGGAAAGAGTTCATTACTGCAGCCGCAGTACCTATAAGAATGATAATTGCCGCCGCAGGGTTTAATAGTACTGCAACATTAGCGCCTTTTACAATCATTCCGACAATTACAGAAAGAAGACCGGTAATAACACCTATAATTAAAAAGATATCCATTTTTGCACCTCGTAAAATATTTTATGATTTATGTTGAAAAAATTGAAACTAAATTTAATTCGTTAGTTTTAAAATTATAAAAAAGTCGAAAATTATCATATATATTTCAAGTATATCGACAATACAAAACATAGTCAAGCTATTTTGAGGTGTAAATAGTAGTAGATTTGGCATTGCACTTCTACGCTTTGAATATATAATCGAAAAAATACTTATTTTGTATAATAAACTTGCATTTATTCCTAAATAGTTAGATAATATAAGTCCGATTAATAATATGTGTGATTTTTTTTATTTTGGAAAGAATAATAGAGTAATTAATTAGTTTTAAATGAGGTGTAGCAATGATTTCTAATCTATTAATAAAAAAGTTTATAAAGAATTCTTCAGACACTAAAAGCAAGAAGGTGAGGGAACGGTACGGATATCTTGGTGGAATAGTGGGAGGATTGGTAAACCTAATTCTATTTGGCATTAAGTTTACCGTGGGAATCACTGTAAATAGTATCGCGGTAACAGCAGATGCCTTTAATAACCTATCTGATGTAGGATCTTCAGTTGTAACAATTTTTGGATTTAAGCTGTCAGGCAAGCCAGCAGATAAGGAACATCCCTTTGGACATGGTAGAATTGAATATATATCTGGATTAATAGTAGCATTTTTGGTACTATTAGTAGGATTTGAATTTGTTCAAAGTTCCTTTGATAGAATCAAAAATCCTACACCTGTAGAATTTTCATTTGTACCTTTTATCTTGCTATTGGTTTCTATATTATTTAAAGTATGGCTTAGCAGGTTTTACAAAAATGTAGGTGAAAGGATAAATTCCTCTGCACTTAAAGCTTCAGGGGTAGATGCTCTTAGCGATGTAGTTTCTTCCGCAACGGTAGCATTTTCACTGTTAATTTCTAGATTTACTACACTGCCTATAGATGGATACATAGGTATGGTTGTTTCTGCAGTTATTCTTTATGCTGGATATAACTTAATAAAGGATACGCTAAATCCTCTTCTTGGTTCTCCACCGGATGAGGAACTTGTAGAAAGTATAGAAAAGATGCTTCTAGATTATGAACACATAGGTGGAGTTCATGATTTGATAGTTCATAATTATGGCCCTGGAAGAATTATCGCTTCTATCCATGCTGAGGTTCCTTTGGATATTTCTGTAGTTAAGATTCATGAAATTATAGATAGAGCAGAGAAGGAAATATCAGCAGAGCTGGATATCTACTTAGTAATACATATGGATCCTATCACCACTAATGACAAGGAAATATTAGCGGCTAAAGATGATCTTACAGAGGCTTTAAAAGCTGTTAATGTTGTAAAGTCCTTTCATGACTTTAGGGTAGTAGGTGAGGGAGAAAACAAAAATTTGATTTTTGATGTTGTAGTTGGCAGTGAGCATATACTAAAAAAAGATGAGGAGATCAAATTACAAAAGGAAATAGATTTTCAATTAAAGAAAGTACATCCCAATTATAATGCAATTATAACTGTAGATAAAGATTATTTAGATATGAAATTAAATAAATAAATATAATTTCTTAGTAGATAGAATACTTGAAATATTCATTACTATGCAAAAATGAATAGTTAAATGTGAAGTGTAAATTTGAATCAGATTGGGTTTCGTCTACGACCCAGGGCTTTGCCCGTTAAATGCCATTTAGGCATTTAACCCCCACCTGATTCTTAGTTGAACGAATCCAGGGGCGTAGCCGCCCGGAACGTGCACTTTGGAGGAGATGGGAGTATTAGGGCAGGGAGTCATCGGATAGAAAACTTATCTATAATCCATAGTTAGGAGGAGTACGCCGCCAGCGGGTACACCTAGGATAGAATTAGAACTATATTTTTTATAAAATAATATATTAATTTAATAAATAAGTATTGAATTTTTAAACGTATAATTGTATAATTATACATAAGATGATAAGTAAGCATGGACACATATGGTGGCTGCTTTTTTATTTTAATAAATATTAATATAAATTGGGGGTAGATCGATGGAAAATATGGTCTTTGTGGTTAGAAGAGCTACTTGTGAGGACGTGCCTCAAATAAAAGAGATATCTAAGGATGCTTTTAGAATATATGCAGAGAGAGCAGAAATAACGGAATTTGTTAGTCCTCTTAATGAAAGTAATCAGGATGTAGAAAAAGAAATAGAAAACAAGGTGGTTCTTGTAGGGCTTGTAGATGGAGTCCTTGTCGGAAGTGTAAGAGTTGAAGTAAAACCAGATAAAACTGCTTATTTAAGCAGATTTGCTGTTAGAGAAGAGTTTCAAAACAGAGGAATAGGAAAAATATTAATGAATGCAGTTGATATTGCTATGAAAGAAGAAGGCGTTACAAATTTATATCTGCATACCGCTTCTAGAATGTTATCACTTGTTAGATTCTATTATGGCAGAGGCTTTTATATTGAATCAACCACTAAGGATCGAGGGTATATTAGAGCACTATTGTGTAAAGAGTACAAAAATACGGCTATTGAAGAGACAATAACAGCTGGGTATGAACATGTTGCAATAGGTTAAAGAGGTGAATTGTTTTATTTTATAATTATAGGATGAAAAGTATTTATGTGTAAAATCCACAGACTTTATTAGTATGATAATGTCTTGTGGATTTTATTTTTTTATTCATGGAAGTAAATTAATAAATATTAGTAAAATGATGTATAATTTATATATAGAATATATTATGAACTAAACTTAATGATAGGTGGGGGGGAACTATGATTAATATTTCAGAAATATACGATCAATGGGAGAAGTTTATTAAAAACAATGAAATGCCTAAAAACATAAGAACTGATATATTGGACTCTTGGCTAAGATGCAGAAAATATAAAGTTGATACTTATTACCGTATAGGAAAGGAAATAAGTAAAGAAGAATTTGAAAAAGCACTAATTGAACACAAGGAACTCATTGAAATAGCAATACCTATAATGCTGGATATATTTAAACTTTTAAAGGACACAGATTACTCAATTGTGTTAACCGATGAGAATGCAGTGATTCTTGAGGTTATTGGAAATGAAAAAATAATGGAAAAGAATAGAGAGTTAAATTTTTTAAAAGGATGTAAGTGGACAGAAGAATGTGTAGGTACTAATGCTATTGGAACATGTCTTTATTTAGATAAACCTATTCATACTTTAGGTGCAGAGCATTATTGTAAAAAACAACATGGATGGACTTGCTCCGCTGCACCGATACATGATGATAAAGGAAAGATTATAGGCATTATTGATTTATCCGGACATTTTTATGATTTTCATACACATACCCTTGGAATAGTTGCTGAAGCTGCAAATGCTATAGAAAAACAATTTTCAATAATTGAGCATAGAAAGTGGGCAGAAACGGCTATTAATTCTATCGATGAAGGAATTTTGGTTATAGATAATGATTTTTATGTAAAGGATTTTAATTTAAAAATTTGTGAAATATTAAAGGTGTCTCAGCAAGAGTTTCATAAAATCAATATAAAAGTCCTACTGAAAGATATAATTAAAGATATGGATAACTTTAGTCAGAATAATAAAATTAGTTATAGAGAAGTTAGTTTATACTTAGATAATCGCAGAGTAGAATGTAATATAAGTGTTACACTAGTACAAAAGGAACAGAAACATATAGGTCATGTAATTGTGGTTAAAAAAGTTGATAGCCTACGAAATGTGGTTAACAAAATAGCAGGATTTTCCTCAAAATATTCCTTTGAGAACATAATAACTAATAGTCCGAAAATGTTATCCGTTATTCAAGAAGCCAAAAGTATTGCAGCATATGATTGTACTGTGTTAATTACAGGGGAAAGCGGAACCGGTAAGGAGCTATTTGCACACTCTATTCATAATGCCAGTAACAGACGCAATGGACCCTTTGTGGCAATTAATTGTGCTGCTTTACCGAAGGATCTGGTGGAAAGTGAGCTCTTTGGATATGAAAAAGGCTCATTTACCGGTGCTTCTAAGGAAGGCTGTCCTGGAAAGTTTGAATTGGCCAACGGAGGAACAATTTTTTTAGATGAAATTGGAGAATTACCGTTAGAAATTCAATCTAAGCTCCTTAGAGTTTTAGATAACCACACTATAACAAGAATTGGCGGAAAGTACGAAAGAAACTTAGATGTAAGGGTTATAGCTGCAACAAACAGAAATTTATACAATGAAATTCAAGGAAATAATTTTAGAGGTGATTTGTACTATAGGATAAATGTATTTAATATAAAATTGGTTCCACTTAGAGAACGACCAGAAGATATTGAACTTTGTGCAGAGTTTTTCTTACAGAGGCTAAATGATAAAAATCTGAGAACAAAAAAATTCTTTGATAAAGAATTTATTAATGCGATTAAAAAACACAATTGGCCGGGAAATGTTAGAGAATTAGAAAATATTATTCAAAGAGCATATTACCTTTCAAAAAATGATATGATTTCTTATTTGTCCATACCTGAATATATTAATGAGAATGAGGAAGATACTATAAGCACAACTAATTTCAACAGTACTAGACCTGATAAGTTAGAAGAAACTGAAAAGAGTTTAATCGTTAAAGCCTTGGAATATTCTGGTGGTAATGTTGTCAAAGCAAGCAAACTTATCGGTATTGGAAAGTCTACACTTTACAGAAAAATAAAGAAATATGAATTAAGCACAGTGCCAAAGTGGGAAAAGTAACTGAAAATTCCCACTTTGGCACTTTCTTTTTCCCATAATGAACTTTAGATTAAATAATTGCTTGCAATTAAAGGATTTTCCATGGGTTAAAAGTTGGCACGTATCTTGCTAATTAATATTAGTAAAAGGAAGGGGGTGTGTTTTATTAAGAGATATGTAATAGAATTCGGATTAGGAGCAGATTTTCATGGTCAGGATGTTAACAGGGCAGCAGAAAAAGCTGTTACAGACGCTGTATCAAGAAGTTGTCTTTGCGGTCTAAAAGAAATTTTAGAACTGAGGGATATGGATAACGAAGTTCTTGTAAACGTCACCCTGGCAGTTTCAAATCCGGAAAAAATTGATGCAGAAAGGATTAAAAAGTGTTTGCCAATAGGAAGAAAAAATGTAATTGCAGTTAAGGGAGGATTAAAAGTTTCAGGATTGTACTATCCAGTTTTTGGAGATCTTGATGACAGCATAGAAGTTGCAATAGCTTGTATTGAAGTGGGAATTAAATAAAATCAATGGGAGGGAATAATTTTGAGTATATCAAACAGTAAAATTATTGATATGTATAAAACCATGTTAAAAATAAGAAAATTTGAGGAAGTTGCTATGAATGCCTCTGCGGAAGGAAGAATTCCTGGATTTATTCATCTTTATATAGGTGAAGAAGCAGTGGCTACAGGTGTTTGTGCTAATTTAAATGATAAGGATTATATAACAAGTACTCATAGAGGACATGGCCACATAGTTGCAAAGGGTGGAGATTTAAAATTAATGATGGCAGAGCTTTTTGGAAAAGCAACAGGATATTGTAAAGGAAGAGGCGGCTCAATGCATATAGCAGATGCTACAAAAGGTATTTTAGGGGCAAATGGTATAGTAGGGGCTGGTCACGATTTAGCTTTAGGAGCAGGTTTAAGTGCACAATACAGAGGAACGAATGAGGTTTGCATATGTTTCTTTGGAGATGCATCAACAAATCAAGGTACATTCCATGAAGCATTAAATATGGCTAGCGTATGGAAACTACCAATTGTATTTGTATGTGAAAATAATGGATATGGTATATCAACAAGCCAGAAGAGGCATATGGCTATTAAGGATGTAGCAGATAGAGGAGTAGGTTATAACGTTCCTGGAGTTGTAGTTGACGGAAATGACGTTTTTGCAGTTTACGAAGCAGCAGGTGAGGCTATAAAAAGAGCAAGAGAAGGCAAAGGACCAACATTATTAGAATGCAAGACTTATAGACACAGAGGACACTTTGAGGGAGATCCAATGACTTATAAGCCAAAGGAAGAGCAAGATATGTGGTTGAAAAAGGATCCTATACCAAGATTTGAAAAACATATACTTAATAATGAAGTTTTAAGCGAAGAAGGAATAAAAGAAGTACAAGATGATATTGAGAACCAAATCAAGGAAGCTGTAGCATTCGCAGATAACAGTCCAATACCTAATGTAGAGACAGCACTTGAAGATGTCTATAGTGACATAAAAGAGGAGGGAAGATAATATGAAAACTATGACTTATATGGAAGCTTTGAGAGAAGCAATGAGAATTAAAATGAAGGAAGATGAAAAGGTTTTAATATTAGGAGAAGATGTAGGAGCCTTTGGAGGATGTTTTGGATTAACAGCAGGACTTTTTGATGAGTTTGGTGACAAAAGAGTAAAAGATACTCCAATATCTGAAGGAGCAATAGTTGGGTGTGCTATAGGAGCAGCAGCTACAGGATTAAAGCCAATTGCAGAGATAATGATGGGAGATTTTGTTACAGTTGCAATGGACATGCTAGTTAATCAGGCTGCAAAGCTCAGATATATGTTTGGAGGAAAAATAAGTCTTCCAATGGTTGTTAGATTGCCAGGCGGTGCTGGACTATCAGCTGCTGCTCAACATTCACAATCTTTAGAGGCTTGGCTTACACATGTACCTGGAATTAAAGTTGTTTATCCATCAACTCCAGCTGATGCAGCAGGATTACTGCTTACAGCTATAGATGACGACAATCCTGTTGCATTTATAGAGCATAAAGCAATGTACGGCTTAAAAGGTGAAGTGCCAGATGATATAAAGCCAATACCATTTGGAGTTGCTGATATAAAGAGAGAAGGAAACGATGTTACTATTATAGCTACAGGTAAAATGGTTCATGAAGCTTTAAAAGCTGCTGAGCAGCTTTCAAAGGATGGAATTGAAGTAGAAGTAGTAGATCCTAGAACATTATTCCCTCTAGATAAAGAAACTATATTTAATTCTGTAAATAAAACTGGAAAAGTGGTAGTTGTTACAGAAGAAAATAAAAGAGGAGGATATGGTGGAGAAATTTCTGCTATGATAAGTGAAGAAATTTTTGATTCTCTTGATGCACCTGTAGTTAGAATTGGAGCACTTAATACTCCAATACCATTTGCACCAAACCTCGAGAGTTATGTAATTCCTGCTTCAAAGGATATAGTTAATTGGGTAAAAGGTTTATTTTAATGTTATTTGGGGGATATTTCCCCCAAATTTAGAGGCGGTTGTATATGAATAAAATTGGGATTATAGCCAATCCATCATCTGGTAAAGATATTAGACGACTGGTATCTCATGCTACAACAGTTGATAACAATGAAAAGGTAAATATAGTTGAAAGAATAGTTCTTTCTGCTCAAGCTTTTGGTGTAACAAAAGTGTATATTATGGCTGATACCTATCAAATCGGATATAAGGTTGAAGATAATCTATCAACTTTAGGTGAATTAACAGCTGAAATAAATGTACTGGACATGGAGATCAGTGGTACACTCTATGATACTATGAATGCAGCTGAAAAGATGGAAGAGCTGGAAGTAGATTGTATAGTTATCTTAGGAGGAGATGGAACCAGTAGGGCCGTTGCAAAAATAATAAAAAATATACCAATAATAGCTGTATCAACAGGCACCAACAATGTTTATCCCGAGATGATAGAAGGAACTGTAGCAGGGATGGCAGCAGCAGCAGTTGCCAGCAAAAAATTTGATATAAATGAAATATGTTTTAAAGATAAGAGAATTGAAATTTGTAGAAATGAAAAATTAATAGATATTGCTTTAATAGATGCAGTAATTTCAAAAAATTTGTATGTTGGTAGTAAAGCCATATGGAATGTTGAAGATATACTAAAGATTATTGTTTCAAGAGCACATCCTGCATCAATAGGCTTTTCGGCTATTGTTGGATGCAGAATGATTGTCAGTAAGAATGATGATTTTGGAGCAGCTGTTGACTTAACTAGTAATAAACAAAAAATTACTGCACCAGTTGCAGCTGGAATTATAACACCTATTCATATGGAAGATGCTGAGATAATTAATCTTAATGCGACCTATGAATTTATTAGTAAAGAAGGCGGGACCATTGCTTTAGACGGAGAAAGAGAAATCGCTTTCAAGGCTGGGGAAAGATTCGTTTTTAAAATAACAAGGAATGGTCCTTTACATGTGGATATTATAAAAACTTTAGAAATAGCTCAAAAAAAGGGATTCTTTAAAATAGTTTAATTAAAAAGTATGAAACGAGGAGGATTAAATATGGCAAAGATTGTAGTTATGCCGAAGCTAGGATTGACAATGACAGAAGGTACATTGGTGACTTGGAAAAAGGCTGAAGGAGATCAAGTTAAAGTCGGAGAGATTTTTTTTGAGGTATCAACAGATAAACTGACTAATGAAGTTGAAGCAAGTGATGAAGGAATAGTAAGAAAATTGCTTGTAAATGAAGGAGATACAGTTGAGTGCTTAAAGCCAGTTGCAATTATTGGCAGTGCTGATGAGGATATATCTTCTTTATTAAATGGTTCATCTGAAGGAAGTGAATCAGCAGAGCAAAATGATACAAAAGCACCTAAAAAAGAAGCTGAAGCTCCTAAAGGTGCAGTAGAAAAACAACAAGGAAAAGTAAAAGCTTCTCCGGCTGCTAAGAAGCTAGCTGCAGAAAATAATATAGATATCACATTAGTTGAAGGTACAGGTCCACAGGGAAGAATAACAACTGAAGATGTGGAAAAGTATATTGAAGACAGTAAAAATGCATCAAAAGCATCTCCGATGGCAAGTAAAGTAGCAGCGGAATTAAATGTTGATTTATCAACAATTGAAAAAGATGGAAGAATAATGAAAGAGGATGTTTTATCTCTTTGCAAGGGTAATGCTCCAGAGGAGTGCAAGGTTAATGCTTCAGAAGATAAATATACTGAAAAGATAGTACCAATGACTCAAATTAGAAAGATAATTTCCGCTAGAATGCATGAAAGCTGGATTACTTCTCCAACAGTAACTTATGATATAAAGGTTGATATGACTAGCCTAAAGAGATTTAAGGATGCACTTAAAGATGTGTGTAAAGTAACTTATACAGATTTAATTGTAAAAATAGTTTCAAAAGTATTACTTCAATTCCCTCTTCTTAACTGTTCTATCAATGGAAATGAATTAATTACCAGAAATTATGTTAATATGGGTGTAGCAGTTGCTATAGATGGAGGATTAGTAGTGCCAGTTGTTAAGTATGCAAATGAAAAGGGCTTAAAGGAAATATCTACTGAGGTTAAAGATTTAGCTAAGAAAGCCAAAAGTAATCAACTTAAACCTGAGAATATGACCGGAGGTACATTTACAATAACTAACCTTGGAATGTTTGGAATAGAGTATTTTTCACCAATTATAAATCAACCTGAAGTGGCTATTTTGGGAGTAAATAAAATTACGGAGACTCCAGTTGTACAAAATGGTGAAATAGTAATAAAACCACTTATGAATTTATCCCTTACTGCGGACCATAGGGCAGTGGATGGTTCTGTTGCTGCTCAATTCTTGTCAAAGGTAAAAGAATACATGGAAAAACCAGAGCTATTGATGTTATAGGGAGGAGGATTATATATGGCAAAGATTGTAGTTATGCCGAAACTAGGGTTGACAATGACAGAAGGTACATTGGTGACATGGAAAAAGGCTGAAGGAGATCAAGTTAAAGTCGGAGAAATTTTATTTGAGGTATCAACAGATAAGCTGACTAATGAAGTTGAATCAAGTGATGAAGGAATAGTAAGAAAATTGCTTGTAAATGAAGGAGATGTAGTTGAGTGCCTGAACCCAGTTGCAATTATTGGTAGTGCTGATGAAGATATATCTTCTTTATTAAATGGTTCATCTGAAGGAAGTGGATCAGCAGAGCAAAGTGATACAAAAGCACCTAAAAAAGAAGTTGAAGCTGTTAAAGGTGGAGACAATTTAGTAGTTATAGGCGGGGGTCCAGGGGGATATGTTGCAGCTATTCGTGCTGCTCAATTGGGAGCAAAAGTTACATTAATTGAGAAGGAATCCCTTGGAGGAACATGTTTAAATGTAGGCTGCATACCTACTAAGGTTTTATTACATTCTTCACAGCTGCTTACAGAAATGAAGGAAGGGGACAAACTTGGAATTGATATTGAGGGAAGCATAGTAGTTAATTGGAAACATATTCAAAAAAGAAAGAAGATTGTTATAAAAAAATTAGTTTCAGGGGTTTCTGGATTGTTAACTTGTAATAAAGTCAAAGTAATTAAAGGAACAGCGAAATTTGAATCAAAGGATACTATTTTAGTGACAAAAGAAGATGGGGTAGCGGAGAAAGTTAACTTTGACAATGCCATAATTGCAACCGGTTCAATGCCCTTTATACCAGAAATAGAAGGCAATAAGCTGTCAGGGGTAATTGATAGTACAGGAGCATTAAGTTTAGAGAGTAACCCTGAAAGTATTGCAATTATCGGTGGAGGAGTAATAGGGGTAGAATTTGCAAGTATTTTCAACTCTTTAGGCTGTAAAGTAAGTATCATTGAGATGCTTCCACATATTTTACCGCCAATGGACAGGGAAATTTCAGAAATAGCTAAGGCAAAGCTAATCAGGGATGGAATTAATATTAATAATAATTGTAAGGTTACTAGAATTGAACAGGGTGAAGATGGACTAAAAGTGTCATTTATAGGTGATAAAGGTGAAGAAAGCATAGATGTTGAAAAAGTACTCATTGCAGTAGGGCGACGTTCAAATATCGAAGGTCTAGATGTAGAAAAGATTGGAGTAAAGACTGAGGGAGGATCTATCATAGTCAATGATAAAATGGAAACCAATGTTGAAGGGATTTATGCAATAGGTGATTGTACCGGCAAGATTATGCTAGCTCATGTAGCCTCAGATCAAGGTGTTGTGGCAGCGGAGAATATAATGGGCCAAAATAAAAAAATGGATTATAAAACTGTACCTGCCTGTGTATATACTAAGCCAGAGTTAGCTTCTGTTGGTCTAACTGAAGAACAGGCAAAAGAAAAGGGAATTGATTATAAAGTAGGTAAATTCCAATTAGCAGCTAATGGAAAATCTCTTATAATGAATGAAACTGGAGGAGTTATTAAAATTATCACAGACAAAAAGTACGAGGAGATTTTAGGTGTTCATATACTTGGACCTAGAGCTACAGATTTGATAACGGAAGCAGCCTTAGCTTTAAGGTTAGAAGCTACTTTAGAAGAAATAATCACAACAGTACATGCCCATCCAACTGTAGGAGAAGCGATGAAGGAAGCAGCTCTAGCAGTAAATAATCAAGCTATTCATATGATGAACAAGTAGTTGAATAATCAGGTACCCGTGCATATTTGCAAGGGTACCTAATTAAACTATTAATTTAGAGGTGTAATATGAGACAAGTATGTATTGGAGACAGCTTAACCTATGGATATGGAGTTAGGGCAAAGAAAAACTGGAACTTTATAGATAGCTTTAAAGCTACTAATGATCTTATTATAGAGTTTAGTCGGTGGATAAAGAAATTTTCAAATCACAATAATATCAATACGTTATTATTTAGGAATATTTATACAAGAATTATGAAGATATAACAAATGTCCCTACGTTAAGTAAAGGAGGGAGAAAGCTAAAATGTACAGATTGATAATGCCAGAATCTAATGTAAGCTATGATGAAGGGTTGAAAATGCAGAAAAAAGCATATGAATTGGTTGCTGCTGGTGAATATGATGGAGTTATTTTTATTCTGGAACATAAGCCAGTATTTACAGTTGGTACTAATGGTGGATTTGAGAATCTCCTTGTTACTGATCGGGAATTAAAGAATAAAGATATCGATGTCGTGAAGGTTAATAGAGGGGGAAATATTACATTTCATGGACCAGGACAGATTGTTGTGTATCCTATACTAAATTTAAATAAGTTTTACAAGGATGTTCATTGGTATGTAGGTTCATTGGAAAATGTTGTTATAGATACATTGTCACAGTATAATATCTCAGGATATAAAAAAAGTAAATTTAGAGGTGTATGGGTAAATGAAAATAAGATTTCAGCAGTTGGAGTACATTTGAAAAAATGGATTTCAACTCATGGGTTATCTTTGAATGTTAATGTAGATAAAACATATTTTGAGATGATTAATCCTTGTGGTATTACAGAATTTGGAATTATTTCAATTGTTGACTATCAGGATAACATCAAAATATCTGATGTAAAGCATAAATTAATTGGAAGCTTTGAAAAAATATTTAAAATCAACTTAATTAAAGATGAGGTTGCAGAAAGTTGGTGGATAAAATGAGTGCAACTATAAGAAAGCCTGAGTGGATTAGAAAAAGAATTTCTTATGGAAATATTGATAAGACAGAAGGAATTTTAAGAAGCTTGAAAATTAATACAGTATGTGAGGGTGCACAGTGTCCTAATATAGATGAATGTTTTGGGCGTAAAACAACAACTTTTATGATTTTAGGTAATATCTGTACAAGAGGCTGCCGTTTTTGTGCAGTTGAAAAAGGTATAGCAAAAAAGCTAGATCCTGATGAACCGATGCATGTTGCAGAGGCTAGTAAAGCATTAGGTCTAAGGCATGTGGTAATTACGTCTGTAACAAGAGATGACTTACTTGATGGCGGGGCTGAACATTATTTTAAAACAGTTAAAGCAATAAAGTCATTAAATCCTTCTGCAACCATTGAACTTTTAATACCGGATTTAAAAGGCAATTGGAAAGCCTTAAAAAGAATTTTAGATGCTAAACCTGATATTTTGAATCATAATCTTGAGACGGTAGCATCATTATATAAAACTGTTAGGCCTCAGGCGGATTATGAACGTTCCTTAGAACTTTTAAGAAAATCTAAGGAAATAGATCCTAAAACATATACGAAATCCGGAATTATGGTGGGACTAGGTGAAAAGGTTGAGGAAGTTAACGCTTTGATGGATGATTTAAAAGCTGCTTGTTGTGATATTATCACTATTGGCCAATATCTGAGACCATCAGAAAATCATCTTGAAGTATTTGAATATATTCATCCAAATGATTTTGAAGTATACAGAATTACTGCTATGAAAAAAGGATTTAAATATGTTGCAGCAGGACCCTTTGTCAGAAGTTCTTATAATGCAGTATTAGGAATGGATAAGATAAACAATACTAATAAAGTTTTAAAAAGTATTTAACTTGGATTCGGCAAGTGATCTTTACAAGCATTGATATGGCTATATTTTAGTATAAAAAATTTTTTGCGAAGAAATTAAGTGTTATCAATGGTTTGCAGATTTACTTGCCGAATTGAAGTTTAATAAATAATATTATGAGTTGGGGGTTTTTGTTATGATAAGAGTTATGAGAGCACCATCAAGGTACGTTCAAGGAAAAGATGCGCTTCTAGACTTGAAGCGTCATGTAGAATCACTTGGGAATACTTTCTATGCAATAGGAAGTAAATCCGCGTTGAAATCTACAAAAGCAGCTATTGAAAAAAGTTTTGAAGGCAGCGATATGAGCATTACTTTTGAACTATTCAATGGTCAATGTTCAATGGCTGAGGTAAACAGAGTAAGAGATCTTATTAGGAAAAGTAACTCAAATGTAATCGTTGGCATTGGTGGAGGAAGAGCTTTAGATACTGCAAAGGTAGCTGCACATTACGAAAAACTACCACTGGTAATAATACCAACAGTTGCTGCAACAGATGCGCCATGTACTGCACTTTCAGTAATTTATACTGAACAAGGTGAATTTGATCAATATCTTTTCTATCCAAAGAATCCTGATGTTGTTGTTGTTGACACTGGTATTATTGCAAAAGCACCTGTTAGATTCTTTGTAGCAGGACTTGGAGACGCACTTGGAACATTCTTTGAGGGAAGAGCATGTCTTCGTACAGAATCATTAGATCTTGACGGAGAGCACATTACCCAATCAGGATATTGTCTTGCTGAATTGTGCTATAAAACAATAGTAGCTGATGGTTATAAAGCAAAACTTGCCATTGAAAAAGGTGTTGTAGTACCAGCAGTTGAAAAAGCTATCGAGGCAACTACTTATTTAAGTGGGGTTGGAGCTAGTGGCGCAGGGTTGGCAGCAGCACACTCAATTTATAATGGATTTACTGTACTTGAAGAATGTGAAGGAACTATGCATGGAGAAATTGTGGCATTTGGAACATTAGTTCAGTTA
Organism: Clostridium magnum DSM 2767; assembly: GCF_001623875.1. Classification (GTDB taxonomy): domain Bacteria; phylum Bacillota; class Clostridia; order Clostridiales; family Clostridiaceae; genus Clostridium_AM; species Clostridium_AM magnum. Next base: position 262,173 of record NZ_LWAE01000008.1, read on the forward strand.
CTTCTTGAAGATAGCCCAATAGAGGAAATCAAAGAAGTTATGGATTTCTGTCTAAGTGTTGGACTACCTATAACTCTTGAAGATATCGGAGTTAAACAGGTAGATCCTGAGAAATTAATGAAGGTAGCAAAAGCAGCCTGTGCTCCAGGGGAGTCAATTCATAATATGGTTGGAGATGTCACTCCAGAAGAACTATATGATGCCTTTATCGTTGCAGATAACATGGGATCGCAATACAAAAGGCAATAGGGCATCTTCAAAGAAATAACTAGTCAACTTGCTATTCTATTTTGCGTCATACTGCGTCGACAGAACCCTTAGATAGAGTCGGCTATCTGAGGAACCTGTCTCCTTGTCTGACACAAAATATCCGTCGCATCTTTGACTTGTTATTTTCTTTCAGATGCCTAGAATAGATAAGGTTTGTTTTAAAAAATATATACTATTAATTAACATGGTAGGGGGAATTTTGATGAAGGCTGCATTATGGTATAAAAAAAATGATGTAAGGGTTGAAGACATTGAGGAACCAAGTGTATTAAAAGGTTCAGTAAAAATTAAGGTTAAATGGTGTGGTATTTGTGGTTCAGATTTGCATGAATATTTAGGAGGACCTATATTTATTCCTGTTGAACAACCTCATCCACTAAGCGGTAATACGGCTCCTGTGGTTTTAGGGCATGAGTTTTCAGGAGAAGTTGTAGAAGTGGGACAAAATGTAACAAAGCTTAAAGTTGGAGATAGAGTCACTGTGGAACCAGTTGTAGTATGCGGGAAGTGTCCGGCTTGTAAAGAAGGAAAGTATAATCTTTGTTCATCCTTAGGATTTCACGGACTTTGTGGTACTGGTGGTGGATTTGCAGAATATACTGTATTCCCAGAGGAATTCGTTCATAAAATTCCAGATAACATGTCCTATGAGCAAGCTGCATTAATAGAGCCAATGTCAGTAGCTTTACATTCACTCAGAATTTCAAACTTCAAAATTGGAGATACAGCCCTTGTATTAGGTTCCGGTCCAATAGGCCTTGCTACCATAGAGTGCCTTAAAGCAGCTGGAGCTAAACTTGTAATAGTTCTTCAAAGAAAATCAGTAAGACAGGAATATGCTAAAAGAATGGGTGCTGATGTAGTTCTTGATCCGAATGAGGTGGATATAGCAGAAGAGGTTAAAAAGCTTACAGGTGGAGTTGGAGTAGATAAAGCTTTTGAAACTACAGGTTCTAAGGTAGGTTTAGAGGCAGGACTTAACAGTATAAAATTTGAAGGAACTCTAGTAATAACAAGTATTTGGGAAAATGAAGTAAGTTTTAATCCTAATGTTTTGGTATTTTCAGAAAAGAAAGTAATGGGATCATTAGTTTATAGACACGAATTTCCAGCTACAATTGCTCAAATGGGTGAAGGAAGAATAAAAGCTGAAGGGTATATTACAAAAAAAATAGCTCTTGATGATATTGTAAAAGAAGGATTCGGAGCTTTAACTGGACCAGAAAAGAAAACTCATGTAAAAATACTTGTAACACCGGATAAATCTCTTTTATAATATATTTCCCCATATTAAAAAATATCTTTTTATCTTTTTCAATAATTAAAAATTTAAAATTATAATTTAAATTAATGAAAAAACCCTAGCAGTATCATTGTATAGTTGATATTGCTAGGGTTTTTACTTGGAAATTAGTAAAGTTTTGATCGTCTTAAAATTTTGAAGATGATCTTAAGTTTTTTACTTTAATATATTTTTATACACAAGCATGTTCTTGCAACACACAGTTAATTTTATTAAGTTCAGAACTTTGTTTTCCGTATACTCTAAATACAAGTCTTTTTTCAGAGAAGTTTAAGAATTCTTTATCCTTTATATTTAGTAAAAATACCTTATCAAATAATTGATTACAGTAAACAACATCTATATCGCCATAATTAAAAGAAACTGGCTTATATTTGTTATTCGTAGGGATTAAAACAATTCGCTTATCTGTAACTGCAAGAATACATTCAACTTTAAAAACACGAGGCATATCTATAAAATAATCGGTCATAGAAGAAAGTCCTATGCAGTACATAATTTCTCTTCCGATTGATAGTCTAACAATCCCTTTTACACCATAAATAAATTGCTCGCTAGATTCTTTATAGGCATTTAAGCTAGTGTTATTAATTAGAGAAGAGATCATAATATCAACCCCCATACTGATCTTATATTAACTATAGTATAGCATTTCTGAAAAACGGTTTCAATTAATTATCAGAATGTTTAGAAAAATTTAACTAAAGTTATTTTATTTTTTCCCATAAATTATTAGAGAATATTATTGAATATGGAAATAAAAAGTATTATAATAATTGTTATTGTACGAACAATGCTGATGTGAATAATATCTATAAAAATAATTCGTCTATGGAGGGTTAAAATGAAAAAGACTTTATTTTGTTTAATTGCAGTGGCACTTTTAAGTGGTTGCAGTTCTAATGGCAGTACAAGTGTAAAAAATAATGTACAAGCAACTCAAAATGCTCAGCAAAGTACTAAAACTCAATACATAATGGGAGGAAAAATACAGGCAAACGAAGAAGCAAACATAGGCTCAAAAATTTCAGCGAGAGTTTCAGAAATAACCGTTGATGTTGGGGCAAAGGTTAATCAAGGAGATACTATTATCAAATTAGACACACAAGACTTACAGGCTCAGGTAGATCAAGCTCAAGCAGCAGTGAACACTGCTAAGGCAAATTTAGCTAATGCCACTAGCGGTACACGCCCTGAGCAGCTGGCCCAGGCTCAAGCTACTTTAGATAGTGCTTCTCAAGGCTATGAAGTTACTAAGAAGAATTATGATCGTACTAAAGCTCTAGTAGATTCAGGAGCAGCAGCACAACAACAATTGGATTCAGCTCAGCAACAACTTGCAGTGGCAGAGTCTCAATATAAAACTGCACAGGCAAACCTAGAGATGTTACAAAATGGGGCTACAAAGTCTAGTATAGATGTTTATCAAGCTCAGGTAAATCAAGCTGAAGCAGCTTTAAAGGTAGCACAGGCAGCATTAAGCAATGCCACTATTACGGCTCCAATTTCAGGGGTAGTAAGTGCAAAAAATATTAATGTGGGAGAAATGGCTTCAGCAAGTGGTACACTTTTATCTATAGTTAATTCCAGTGGTTTATCTGTAAATGCCTATGCACCTTTAGATATTGTAGATCAGCTAAAGGAAGGACAAAGTGTAGTTGTTAAGGTATCAGAAATACCAGATAAACAGTTTGAAGGTACAATAATTGTTATAAACTCAAAATTAAATTCACAAAGCAGAAATATTTTAGTTAAAGTAGCTGTAGCAGATACTAACTCACAATTAAAATCTGGTATGTTTGCAGAAGTTGGCTTAAAGAAATAGGGAATACAGGAGACTGAAAGATTAATAATCTTTCAGCACAGTATAAGGAATACAGGAGACTAAAAGATTAATAATCTTTTAGTGCAGTATAAGAAATACAGGAGGGTTTTTTTGATATGAAAGAGAAGCGTAAAGTATTAATTATTGGAATACTAGTGGCAATTGTAGTAGCGTTATCTGGTATAGGATTTTACTATTGGTATGAAAACACTTATTATGTTTCCACTGATGATGCTAGAGTCAGTGCAGATTTAGTTAGTGTAACCCCACAGATTACAGGAAAATTACTGGAACTAAATGTAGAAGAAGGAGAGACAGTTGCAAAGAATCAAATATTAGCTCGTCAAGAAATGAATAATCTTCCAGATACAAGTGTAGACCAGTCTTTAATAAGATCACCTATTAATGGTATAATTATTAAGAGACAGGGGACTATAGGAGAAGTTTGGTCACCAAGTCAAACCTTAGCTACTTTAATAGATCCAAATAAGCTTTATATAGCTGCAAATATTGAAGAAACAAAGCTTGGCAAAGTAAGAGTTGGACAAACAGTAGATATTACTATAGATCAATTTGGTTCTCAAAAGTTTACAGGCAAGGTTAAATCAGTAGGTGAAGCAGCAAATTCAGCGTTATCACTTCTTCCATCATCAACTAGCGGTACCTTTACAAAGGTAGTTCAGAGAGTACCAATAAAAATTGAACTTAATAAGTTTAATAACAAAATACTTCCAGGAACCAATGCTGTTGTTAAGATTCACGTTAAATAATGAGGTGATTTATGATGGAAGACAATAACAATGATTTATTAAGTGCTTGGTTATCCCTATGTGTAGTTATAATAGGTACCTTTATGTCTATACTAGATAGTAGTATAGTTAATATTGCTCTTCCTAAGATGATGGCTGTTTTTGGTGTATCCTTAGATGATGCAAAATGGATAATAACGGCTTATGCACTAGTACTTGGAGCCATAATACCTTTAACGGGATATTTGCAGGAGATTTTTGGAACTAAGAGACTATATATGTTTGCCTTAGCGATGTTTACACTAGGATCATTATTGTGTGGATTTTCATGGAGTAATACCTCTATGATAATTTTTCGTATAGTTCAAGCTATTGGCGGAGGTATAATAATGCCTGTAGGAATGTCTATAATCTATCAGGTGTTTCCTAGAGAAAAGATAGGTGTAGCTCTCGGGTTTTGGGGAATAGCCGCTATGGCAGCACCTGCTATAGGACCAACTTTAGGTGGATATATTATTGAAAAGATGGATTGGAGACTTATTTTCAATATCAATGTTCCAATAGGTATTGTAGGGGTAATATTGGCAGGAATCCTATTAAAAGGAACAGAACGAAAGTCCTTTAAATCTTTTGATATAATAGGATTTTTATCCTCAACAGTGGGTATAGTAAGTGTACTATATGTTCTTGGAGAAGGTTCTTCAATCGATTGGGGAAAGATAGAAAATCCAATACTAATGACTCTTGGTTGTCTAAGTCTTGTTCTATTTATAGTAAATGAACTTACCCACCCAGATCCCTTATTAGACTTACGCATACTAAAGTTATTTGATTTTAGTATAAGTCAAATTATAAGCAGTGTTCTGACCTTTGCACTAATGGGTGGGGTTTATGTATTACCTTTATTCTTGCAAAATGTAAGAGGATATACAGCTATGGAGGCTGGGATAATTATGCTTCCAGGGGCACTTGTAATGGGTGTTATGATGCCAATAAGCGGTAGTCTATTTGAAAAAGTTGGAGTAAAAACAGTTGTTATACCTGGGCTTATACTCTTAGCTGTAAGCTCTTATGAACTTGCAACTGCAATAAATATGAATTCCAGTAGAGAAACAATAATACTTATTAATTGCATAAGATCTATAGGAATAGGACTTAGTATGATGCCAATTAGTACTATAGGAATGAATGCTGTGCCAAAGCACCTGGTTGGAAAGGCATCAGCCCTTCAAAATACTATAAGGCAGATAGCAGGGGCACTTAGTGTAACTGTAATGTCTACAATTATGCAATGGAAGACTGATTATAACTATTTAAAGATGTCAGAGCAAATAAGTGTTTATAATGGAACTTCTAATAATACATTAAGTATACTAACAAGCTCATATATCCATGCAGGTTTACCACAAGGAACAGCTAAGGGAATGGCTCTATCCCAATTACTTAGAATGATTCAAGGTCAGGCTACTTTAGATGCTATGGCATATTCAGTTATTGTAACTGCCGTTATGGTGCTAGCAGCAATAGTTTTAACTTTATTTATGAAAGATAAGAAACCACTGAAAAAACAAGATAAGGTAGGTGAAGAAGATGGCCCTAAAGGAGGATTCGCCATATCAGAATGATGAATTAGTATCAAAACAAGCAGATGAAATAATTGAAATATTCAAAAGTATTAAAAAAACTCTTAGTTGTAAATTTGAAAAAAATGCAAAACAATATGGATTTACAGCACCTCAGCTTGGAGTAATATTTCATCTGCATCATATGCCATCCATAACCCTTAATGAGTTAAGTGAGCATATGATGTTAACAAAAAGTACGGTTTCAGGCATAGTAGATCGTTTGACTAAGCAGGGTGTTGTAGTTAGAGAAATACCTAAAGATAATCGCAGAACTGTAAAATTATCAATTTCAGAAGAGTTTAAAAAAAATAATGACATATGCAATATGAAAAAAACATTTATTTCTGATTTAATATCTAATGGGATAAAGAATATGGATCCAATGGAAGTTGAAAAAATAATTTATGGATTAAAACAATTTAGTTTATTATTAAACGATGATAATTCTAAGTAACTTGAAATAACCACCTGTAAGCAGCTACTTATGGGTGGTTATTTTTATTTGAAAATAAAAAAGGCTTAATCAACCTTTCTTTTTAGTACACCACAGATTACGACCAACCCTTGATGAAGCAAGTTTTTCCATAACTTTTATCCATGAACTGCGGTGCTCTTCACCAAGTTCCCCAAAAATATCTTCTATTTTATTTTTTTGAACACGGCTAAGCTCTCTCTCAAGCTCTTTACCTTCTTTTGTGAGAGTTAGTTGCTTTACGCGGAGATCCTGCTTGGAGGCCTTGCTTGTAATAAGTCCTTTTTCAATAAGACTCCGTAGGGGAGCATGGAGAGCTTGTTTGCTTATTTCTAATAATGTTAGTAATTCGTTAATACTTAATCCTGGAAAGCGGCCTACAAAAAAAATTATGCGGTGATGCATACGCTGTATTCCGTATTTAGCCAAAATTTGATCAGGTTCTTCAGTGAATGTCTTATAGGCAAAATAAAACAAAGTTAGTATTTCATCTAATTGTTCTTCATTATGTGTGTTCATATATGCTCTTCCTTTCAGTAGTGTAGTTTAAAACGTAAATCCGCAACTGTATACATAACCCAATTTAAGTGGAATCGTATACTTATTTTTTTCTATTTTTTTATTTTAACATCTATATAAGAATATTGCCATAGTAATCTAAAAATATAGAATGAAATGGAAACTTAAATCAGTAGGAAGATTTAAAATAGCAACTAATCGAACAAATTGGTCAATAATGTTGATATATATATTTGATTGTAGTACAATGCATAGGTCAATAAAGTTGACGTAAAATCATTGGTATTGGGAGTGTGGAAATAACATGAAAATAGCTATAGCAGGATCAGGTGCATTAGGATGTCGTTTTGGATCAATGCTTCATGAAGCAGGAAACGAAGTACTTTTAATAGATAATTGGAAAGAACATGTACGAAATATACAAACAAAGGGCTTAGAAATTGTTACTGAAGCAGGAAGTCCAATTATCCATATTGGAAAGTATAGTGGTATTGAGGAAGTAATGAAGGGTATAGTAAATGAGATTGTTGAAGTGGCAGCAGCAGAGAAAATTGAGCTAGATAACGATAAAATAATGGAAATGCTGCAGCAGCTATTTGATCCAGCTAAAACAGGAAACCACCTTCCATCTATGCTTCAAGACATGCAGAATGGACGAAAGACAGAAATTGAATATCTTAATGGAGCAATTGTAAAAATAGCAGAAAAGCATAATATAGCTGTTCCAAACAATAGCTTAATTAGTCACTTAATCTCTATGATGGAGAAAACGAGAAGTCTTAAATGTTCATAATTAAGTTAAGTGGACTGTTATTGCAAAGTATTACAATAACAGTTCATTATAGATAAGCAACACCCAAACTTGACTTAGCCCCGGTATTACTATGGTTATATCTTCTGCACTGTTAACTAATAATTGTTAAATGTGCTGTCAGATACATCCATAGTAATACCTAGCATAAGTCAATGATGCAGTTGATTTATCTATATAGATAAACACGGCCGAAAGTAGACTTACACTCCGGAATATGTTCCCAAGCTTCGGCACTATAAAAGCTTTTAGTCAATCTAAAGCTCAGTATTTTGAAAATCTAAGAATCTTTGCGCAGTAGCTAGCAGCCTATAAAACTATTAATTATAAATAAGTAGTCTTGGGGGATGCTAAGCACTGCATTTGAATTACTAAGCAATTCTGCATAAACTCATACCTCAAACATATCAAAGGTCCTAGGATTTTCTAAAATACTTCGCTAAGACTGATAAAAAAGTTTTTATATGTGCTTTCAGCTTTGGGAACATATTCCTACGTATAAGTCTACTTTCTGATGTGGTTCTCTATATAGGGGTTCTGATTCAGAACTTAAATTATACATTGATTGAAACTTAGCGATTTCAACGGTTCTAATGCATGTATAAGCTAAGTTTAGACCTAGAAACCCTATATAGATAAGCAAATCCATAACTTGACATATGCAATTAGCAAATCTCTTGAATTTATTAAATTCTATAAAATGTGTAAGTCAAACCCTATATTTTTAACAAATTTACCTATATATATATTGGTATTAATAAATCGGTTGTACTCTGAATATTATATTAATAGTTATCAATTTTCCTTAGAAGGTGTTTATATGGAAGCAAAGATATTTATGTCATTATCCCAGTTGATTAAGACATTACTAGGTGTTTTTTTACTCGGAATTGTATTTGGCACCGCAATAGGAGGGTTACTATTTTTAAAATTAAAAAAACCTTTTAGGTAGAATAATAGTAAATAACAGTTTCACTTCATGCAAAAATAACCCAGAACCACATTTTCTATAACTCATATACTGGCAAAAAGGGGGAATTTTTGTGCCGCAGTTTACATCTTTCTATCAAGAGCTTATTGTACTCTATTTAATTGCTTTAGTAGGCTACATAGCCAAGGGGAGCGGTATATTTTCAAAAGAAGCAGACAGGGTTCTTACTCAGTTAATACTTTACATCACCTTACCGGCATTAATTTTATTTTCACTAGATTTTCCTTTCAACGGTTCATTGCTTAAGGATTTTGCTATACTTATTTTTCTATCGGTGTTTTCTCTAAGTCTATCCTGTTTAGTAGCTTACTATATTGGAAAAAAAAGCAGGTTATCTGTAGAAAGAAATGGTGTATACCAAGGACTTATCATTTTTGGAAACCAGGGATTTTTAGGATATGCAATATGTCAGGTGCTGTTTTCTAGAGAGGGCATCATGTACGCAGCAGTGTTTAATCTATTTTATCTTGTGCTCATATGGACTTATGGTATTTATATTATTGCTAAAAACATGATGTCTTTTTCGTGGAAGATGCTTATTTTAAATCCAGGCACATTGGCTACTTTTATAGGCATTATTATGTTTTTTCTGCCTATTGAATGGCCTGAGATCATTTATAGGGTTTTTCAAAGTATTGGAGCTCCAACTACACCTCTATCAATGCTGCTCATAGGAAGCTTTATTGCCGATCTTGAAATAAGAAAAGTATGGGAACTATCCAAAGACAGGCATATTTGGATATCTGCTTTTTTAAAACTGCTGCTGATACCTACATTTTTAATTCCTTTTGGGATTTTTAAGATTAAGTTCACTGTATTGGCTGTTGCGGTTCTGGTGGCGGCAATGCCTTCAGCACCAACTACATCATTTTATGCAAAGAAGTATGGGGCAGATGCTGCATATGCATCTGTAGGGGTAAGTATAACCACGCTGCTGCTGCCTATTACTCTCCCTCTCTTGTATTGGTTGTTAAATTATATATACAAGTAGTTTGTTAGTGTTAAAAATGTTTTCTCATCAAATTTACTGATATTGTCACAATAATGATAGGGGGCTACTAAAAGTTAGTCCTCTTTTATTTTTTGGAATGATTTTTTAGTTATAGTTTTAGTAGCTTTTGCCATATAAATATGATATAATCAAATCGATATTAATTATTTAATAATATTAATAATCTGTATTATTAAATAAAATTTGGGAGGTTATTAGATGAAAACTGATTTATTAGAAAAAGGCGCAATATTACAAAGGGATAAGGAAACATACGGAATTGCACCACATTTAACTGCTGGAATTGTAACCCCAGATGTTTTAAGAACTATTGCAGATGTAGCTGAAAAATATAATGCAGCAGCTATTAAAGTTACGGGAGCTCAAAGAATTGCAATAGTTGGATTAAAAGAAGAAGATTTAGATAATGCTTGGGAAGATTTAGGCATGGATCCAGGTGCAGCAATAGGTTTATGTGTAAGAAGCATAAAAGTCTGTCCAGGAACTACTCTTTGTAAGAGAGGTCTTCAAGATTCAGTTGGAGTTGGATCAAAATTAGATAGTTTATATCACGGAAAAAAATTACCTAATAAATTTAAAATAGGTGTAAGTGGCTGCCCTAATAGCTGTTCAGATAGTGCATTTAAAGATTTAGGATTAATAGGCGGTGGAAAAGGATGGATGGTCTATGTTGGTGGTAAAGGTGGAGCCAAGCCAAGAATAGCAGATAAAATAGCACTTTCTGTATCACAAGAAAAAATATACGATTTAGTAGAAAAAGTTATTCAAGTATATGATGAAAATGCAACTAACAGAGAAAGATTAGGAGATTACATAGATAGAGTAGGATTGGATACATTTAAAGAACAAATAGGTCTTGATAGTTATTTATAAAATAAAAATATAAACAGTATATAATTCACAAATATATTATTATTAAAATTAAGAGCAGAAATGCTCTTTTTTTAATTAAAATATATTTAGAGATTATTGTAGTAAGACTTGAAATAGAAGATTTCAAAAATTCATGAAAAAATGACATTAGTTTTCTTTTAATGTAAAAAAATGTTGATATTAATAAAAAATGTGTTGGATTTTTGGTAATAATAGGATATAATATATGTTATACCCATTAATTGATATAAATCTACAAATAAAGCCTTTTTAGTACATCTTGGTTAAAGTTGGGGGGATATTATGAAAAGCATAAGAGTAAAATTAGTGATGTTTTTAGGATTCTTAATAGGAGCTATATGTATAGGGTTGGGTGCAGTTTCATTTATAAATTCATCAAAGGCACTAGAATCAAATTTAAGTAAGACTCTTCCAAAAATAGCAGAACAAACAGCAAGTAATATTCAAAGTCAAGTTGAGGGGAAATTAAGTACATTAGAGGCTATCGCAGCAAGGCCTGAAATAAAGGATACTAACAATCCTTGGGAAAATAAAATGCCAATTCTTATAGAGGAAGGTAAAAAAATCGGAAGCATTACTATGGCTATTGTAGATAAAAATGGAGATATTAAGTATACAGATGGAAAAACTTCTAATATTAAAGATAGACCATATTTTCAGAAGGCCTTATCTGGTAAAAGCAATATATCTGACCTATTGGTAAGTAAGACAGATGGAGCTTTAGTAGTTGTGTATGCAGTTCCTATTAAAGACAATAATGAAGTTATAGGAGTATTACTGGAAGCCATAGATGGTAATAAATTAAGTGAAACAACTAACCAGATTAAAATTGGAGCAACAGGAAACGCATTTATGGTAAACAAAGATGTGACTACCATTGCTAACAGCAATGATAAAAGTTTAGTTGTAAAAAGGTATAATGTAGTAGAAGAGGCAAAGAAAGATACTAAACTACAGGCTTTGGCGGATATTGAGAAAAAAATGGCTGCAGGAGAAACAGGGATAGGTGAGTATTACTATAATGGAGTATATAAATATGTAGGCTATGCTCCGGTAAAAGGAACCGAATGGTCCGTAGGAGTTAATGTATTTAAAAATGAAATATTGTCAGAATTAGACAGCTTAAAGATTTCCGTTATATTATCATCTATGTTATTTCTATTAATCGGGGTTCTGATAGTTTACATAATTGCTAATAGTATGTCTAAAGGAATAAAATCAACCTCAAAACATTTAGAATTATTAGCAGAAGGAAATCTATGTGAAGAAGTTTCTTATAAATATCTGCAGCTAAAGGATGAAGTTGGAGTGATGACCAATTCAATGAAAGCAATGCAGGAATCACTAAGAGGAATGATTAACCGAATAAAAGAAAATTGTGCAAATATTGATATGCAATCAGAAAGTTTATCTTCTGTTGCAGAAGAAATAGCTAGTTCCTCACAAAATGTTACAGAAGCAATAAATGATATTGCAAAAGGAACAAGTTCCCAATCAGAGGATTTAATAAATGTAACAAATATTCTTAATGACTTTGGTAATAAGTTATCTGGAATGGTTGGTGAAATACAAGTTGTAGATTCAAATTCTAGGGAAATTAGTTTGATGGCAAAAGAGAGCAGTAATGAAATGAGTGAATTAAATAAATCTGTAACAAGAGTTAGTAATTCATTCAAAACCTTTAATGGTAAAATTATTGGACTTGGAAAAGATATAAATGAAATAAATGAAATTACTAATATAATAAATAGTATTGCAGAGCAAACAAATCTATTAGCATTAAATGCTGCTATCGAAGCTGCTAGAGCAGGTGAAGCTGGTCGAGGATTTTCAGTAGTGGCAGATGAAATAAGAAAACTTGCGGAGCAATCCCAAATGTCATCAGAAGATATTAGTAGGTTAATTAATGAGATAGCTAAAAATACTGATGTCATAGTCCAAGATTCTGTTGAAATGGATGATGAACTGCTAAATCAAGTTAAGATTATAAATAGTTCAATAGCATCCTTCGAAAAAATTATAGAAGCAGTAAATGAAGTAATTCCTAAAATTGAAATCGTTAAAAATTCTGCGGAAAATATAGAAAAGGATAAGAATACTATTTTAGTTAGAGTGAATGATGTATCTTCAGTTTCACTGGAAGTTTCAGCATCTTCAGAGGAAATTTCAGCTTCATCAGAAGAAATGAATGCTTCTACAGAAGAAGTATCGTCATCAGCACAAATACTAAGTAATATGACTAAGGAAATGCTTGAGGAAGTAAATAAGTTTAAAATTTAAAGTTAAAGAATTTGAATGCAAGAATAGAGCCTAAATTAAGGGCTCTATTTCTTTTTACAAAAATCACTTGTTGGTGATGTGGTTTTTAATCTGGCATTGAGTTTTATCCGATGACTACCCGCTCTAATACTCCCATCTTCTCCAAAGTGGGAGTAAAGAGCGGGTACGTCCCTGGATTCGTTCAACTAAGAATCAGGTGGGGTCTGAAACCCCATCTGATTCAAGTTTACACTTCATTCAAAATTTTTCTATAAAAGAAAATCTATTGATATTGCTCTCGATTTCTATAGATAAAAACTATAAATAAAAGGGAAAAAATTCATTAGAATTATGGAAAAGAAAGGATTATAATGTAATCGAAATATACTAAAAAATGACTGGATTTTCATTTTTTATTTAATAGTCCTGAACATATTCTATATATAATTATTATAAAATTTCAAATATCATTAATTTTGTTGAATATTTTTGATAAAATATGTAATTCTATTTTAGATTTTACAAGAGAAACATCAAAAACTTTCTAGAATTAAGGTATAGGTCCAAGGTTCTGAATATATTTTAATTAAAATTGGGGGGTATTATGAAGAGTATAAAGTCAAAAATGATAATGTTTTTAGGTTTGTTAATAGGATCTATATGTATAGGGTTAGGTACAATTTCATTTATAAATTCATCAAAGGCACTAGAATCAAATTTAAGTAAAACCCTTCCTAAAATTGCAGAGCAAACAGCCAGTAGTGTTCAAGGGAGAATTGAAGGACATTTAACTGCATTAGAGAATATTGCGGCAAGACCTGAAGTAATGGATCCTAATAATTCATCTGAAAACAAAGTGTCAATCCTTTTAGAGGAAGGTAAAAGAATTGGAAGCGTTAGGCTGGAATTTGTAGAAAAAAATGGAGATATTAGAAAGCCGGATGGAACACTTGTTAATGTTAAGGAGCGGACATACTTTCAAAATGCATTATCTGGTAAAAGCAATGTGTCAGACCCATTTGTAAGTAAAACTGGAGGAACTATAGTAGTTGTTTATGCCGTTCCTGTTAAACATAATAATGAAGTTGTAGGAGTATTAATTGAAACAGCAGATGGTAATAAATTAAGTGAATTAACCAATCAAGTTAAGGTTGGGCAGACAGGTTATGCATTTATGATAAAAAAAGATGGGACAAACATAGCTAGTATCAATAAGGATTTAGTTATGAATATGTATAATCCAATTGAAGAAGCAAAAAAAGATACCAAACTACAGGCTTTAGCAGATATTGAGAAAAAAATGGGTGCTGGGGAAATCGGAATAGGTGAATACTATTATAATGGAGTACATAAATATGTAGGGTATGCTCCCGTGAAAGGGACTGAATGGTCTGTGGGAGTTATAGTGTTAAAAGGTGAGATACTTTCAGAATTGGATAGTCTAAGGGTTTCTGTTGCAGGATTTTCTATATTATTTATATTAATTGGAGCCGCAATAGTTTATATTATTGCTAATAGTATATCTAAAGGAATAAAATCTACTTCAAAACATTTGGAATTACTGGCACAAGGAAATCTGTCCGAAGAAGTTTCTCCTAAATATCTGCAACTAAGGGATGAAGTTGGCCATATGACCAATTCGATGAAAGTGATGCAGGAATCATTAAGAGGAATGATTAATCGAATAAAAGAAAATTCTGCCAATATTGATATGCAATCAGAAAGTTTATCCGCTGTTGCAGAGGAAATAGCAAGTTCCTCACAAAATGTTACAGAGGCAATAAATGAGATTGCAAAAGGCACCAGTTCTCAATCGGAGGATTTAGTAAATGTAACAGATATTCTTAATCATTTTAGTAATAATTTATCTAAAATGGTTAGTGAAATACAGGTTATGGATTCAAATGCCAGGGAAATTAGTTTAATGGCAGAAGAGAGCAGTAGTGAAATGAGTGAATTAAATGGATCTGTAACAAAAGTTAGCAATTCATTTAAAACATTTAATGGGAAAATAGTTGGACTTGGAAAGGACATAAATGAAATAAATGAAATTACTAATATAATAAATAGCATTGCAGAGCAAACAAATTTATTAGCATTAAATGCCGCTATTGAAGCTGCCAGAGCAGGAGAATTGGGCAAAGGCTTTGCAGTAGTGGCGGATGAAATAAGAAAACTTGCTGAGCAATCAAAAGTATCATCGGAAAACATTAGTAGACTGATCAATGGAATATCTAAAAATACTGATGTTATAGTTCAAGATTCTGTTGATATGGATAATGAATTAATAAATCAAGTTGAGATTATAAATAGTTCAATAACATCCTTCCAAAAAATTATAGAAGCAGTAAATGAAGTGATTCCTAAAATTGAAACAGTTAAAAACTCTGCGGAAGGTATAGATAGGGATAAGAATACCATTTTAGCCAGAGTAAATGATGTATCCTCAGTTTCAATTGAAGTTTCAGCATCTTCTGAAGAAATTTCCGCATCTTCCGAAGAAATGAATGCTTCTACAGAAGAAGTATCATCATCAGCACAAATACTTAGTACTATGACTAAGGAAATGCTTGAGGAAGTAAATAAATTTAAAATTTAGTTTATAATAATATTTTTTTAATGGGACTTCTTTGAAAGGGGTCCCATTAATTTTTATGAAAAACACTAATATTAAACAAATTAGTTGGCATAATAATTAAGAGAGTACTTTTACATGGTTATAAAATAAAAATATTGAAATTTTATTTATTATTGTATATAACACATCTGATGATGATAATTATTATCAAGTATGTCCAATTGTATGATTTATAATATTATGTATTCAAGCTTATTAATGGTAGGTGTTGTTATGAAAAGATTGTTTTTAAAGATAGAGGGAATTGTACAAGGGGTAGGCTTTAGACCTTTTGTTTATAATCAAGCAGTTTCTCTTAATCTAAAAGGGTGGGTTAACAATAATTCAGAAGGAGTACATATTGATATTGAAGGACAGGAAGAAGAGTTAAATAGCTTTATCTATAGTTTAAAACATAAACATCCGACCTTAGCTAGAATAGAAAGCATAATTATAGAAGAAAAGGAATCTGTAAATTATAAGACTTTTCAAATTAAGGAGAGCAAAAGAAAAGACAAAAAAATCACCCTTATTTCTCCGGATATGGCTACCTGTGAAGAATGTACTGGGGATATTACAGATCCATCAAATAAAAGATATAGATATCCCTTTACCAATTGTACAAACTGTGGCCCTAGATTTTCAATAATAAAATCTATCCCATACGATAGAGAAAAGACAACAATGAAGAAATTTAAGATGTGTAGAAATTGCAATGAAGAATATACTGATCCAACTGATAGAAGATTTCATGCACAGCCTAATGCCTGCAGTGATTGCGGACCACATATTTGGATTGAAGATTGTAAAGGGGTAAAAATAGAAGTTAATGACGTATTAGAGTGGACAAGACAAAAGCTTAAGGAAGGCAAAATTTTTGCAATTAAAGGCCTTGGAGGATTTCATTTAGTTTGTAATGCTCTAAATGAGGAAGCAGTAGAACTATTGAGAATCAGAAAAAATAGACCACATAAACCCTTTGCTGTTATGATGAAGGACATAAAAACTGTTAGAAAATACTGCAGCGTAAATATGGAAGAAGAGGAGATATTGACAGGAGCTAGGAAGCCTATAGTAATACTAAATCAATCTAGCCAATATGATTTACCTCAAGCTATAGCTCCAAAGCAGAAAACCTTAGGAGTGATGCTTTCATATACACCTCTCCATTACTTGTTATTTGAAAATGATATAGAAGCTTTAATAATGACCAGTGCAAATGTTCATGGACTGCCGCTTGAATATAAAAATGAAAGTGCTGTTGAAAGCCTTAGAAATGTGGCAGATTACTTTTTACAGCATAATAGAGACATTTATGTACCAATAGATGATTCAGTAGTAAAAGTAGTAGATGGTGAAGCTCGAATGGTAAGAAGGGCAAGAGGATATGCTCCAGAGCCTATAAAGAAAGAAAACACAAAGGAAATTTTAGCCTGTGGTTCTAATATGAAGAATACCTTTTGTGTAGCAAGGGAAAATTTCCTGTTTTTAAGCCAGCATAATGGGGATTTGGAGAATATAGAAACAATAGAACACTATAAAAATAACATAGAGCATTATGAAAAGATATTCTATTTTACACCAAAGTATATAGCTTGTGATATGCATCCCGGTTATGTCTCCAGCGAATATGCCTATAATACAAGCTTACCTAGAATTGAGGTTCAGCATCATCATGCCCATATTGTGAGTTGTTTAGCAGAGAATAATGTAACTAGAAAAGTTATTGGAATCGCTTATGATGGAACAGGTTACGGAACTGACGGAAGGATATGGGGTGGAGAGTTTTTACTTTGTGACAATAAGGAATTTGAAAGGCTGGGACAATTAGATTATGTAAAAATGCCTGGCGGTGAAAAAGCTGTTAAGGAACCTTGGAGGATGGCTGTTTCTTATATTTACAAGGTGTTTAAGTCAAATAAATGGAAGGAATGCAGCACAGAAAGACAGCTTAGAAAAATATTAATTAAACTATATGGAAATAGAGCTATTAATATTGTATCTATGATTGAGTCAGATATCAACTGCCATAAAACCTCCAGCATGGGGCGATTTTTTGATGCCGCAGCTAGTTTGATGGGACTTAGAGATAGTGTTACCTATGAAGGTCAAGCTGCAATAGAACTTGAGGCCATTGCTTGTGAAAAAAGTTTAGATTCCTATGATTACGATATAGTTCAGGCAGATGGCTATATTGTGAAGCCAGAAAAAATTATTATTGGTATCCTAAAAGATAAATTTTTAAAGGAACAGGATAGTGTTATTTCAGATAAGTTTCACAATACTATTGTGAACTTTTCTAAAGACATATGTAAACTGATTAGAAAAGATACAGGTGTTAACGAAGTGGCATTAAGTGGTGGAGTATTTCAGAATTCCTATTTGCTAAAGAACTTAACTAATGAATTGAAGAGGGAAGACTTTGTTGTTTATGCAAATAAATTAATACCTACAAATGATGGAGGAGTAGCTTTAGGACAAATCGTTATAGCAAATGAAATCTTAGATAATAAGTAGTTATATATGATCTATAATTACTGTACTAGCAGCAGCCTTTATTAATTCTGAATTAAATAATAAAGAAAAAAAGTTTCTTTATAAGAACATATTTATTTCATCCATATTGTTTCTATTTGGTATGATTTTTGGATATATATTAATATTACCCTATGTTTTAAGTTTTCTTATATTCTATGGACAAGAGTATATGACACCATTGCTTTCGGGGAGTATATACTTCAGTTTTATAGGAATTTTCTGCTTTTTTATAGGTATTATATTTTTTAAATCAGTGTATAAAGGTGTATACACTAAATATAGTTTGGAGGGTTTTATATGTGTTTAGCAGTGCCAGGAAAGGTTTTGAGTATAGAAAATAATAAGGGTGTTATAGAAATAGGAAACATGAGAAGAGAAGTATTTATGCACCTTCTTCCAGATGCTAAGGTAGGGGATTATGTACTTGTTCATGCTGGTTGTGCAATGCAGACCATTGATGAAGAAGAAGCTAAAATAACATTAGAACTGATAAAGGAGTTAGCAGAGGATGAAATTCATTGATGAGTTCAGAAACGAAGCTTATGCAAAAGGTCTTGTAAAGTCCATACAGAATATTACTGATAAAAAAATAAATATTATGGAGGTATGTGGTTCTCATACTATGGCTATATTTAGATATGGAATAAGGGACATACTTCCGGATAATATAAAGCTTATATCTGGTCCTGGTTGTCCAGTTTGTGTTACTCCTCAAAGTTACATAGATACTGCTTTGGAGCTATCTGGCCTTGAGAATGTAATAATAACAACTTTCGGAGATATGATGAGAGTGCCAGGCAGAAAGTCATCTCTAATGAAAAGGAAGGCAGAGGGCGCTGATATTAGAATGGTATATTCTCCCATGGATACTATGATCCTTGCACAGAAGAATCCTACAAAAAAAGTAGTATTTCTTTCAGTAGGTTTTGAAACTACAGCTCCAATGACTGCGGTAACAATTTTAGAGGCTAAAAAACAAAATATGAATAACTTGTTTTTTCTTACAGCTCATAAACTTGTTCCACCAGTTATGGGTGCTCTTATGGAGGATGAGGAGGTCAACATTGATGGTTTCCTGCTTCCAGGACATGTAAGTGCTGTAATAGGAGAAAAAGCTTACGGATTTTTGAGTTCTGAATATAAAATCCCTGGAGTTGTAACTGGTTTTGAGCCTTTAGATTTACTTCAAGGGTTTAATACACTTATTAATATGATAAATAATAAGGATTTTACAATAGCCAATGATTATAAGAGAATAGTAAGAGATAACGGTAACGAAAAGGCAATAGAATACCTAAATAAGGTCTTTGACATATCAGCTAGTACTTGGCGTGGAATTGGCTCAGTACCAAATAGTGGATATGAGCTTAAAAAAGAGTATGAAAATTATGACGCTATAAAGCATTTTAATATAGATTATAGAGAATACGATGGCTGTCCAGGATGTAGATGCGGGGACATACTTAAAGGAAAGATAACTCCATATGAATGTCCTTTATTCAAAAAGGCCTGCACACCAGAAAATCCTGTAGGTTCCTGCATGGTATCCTCGGAAGGTACTTGTGCAGCTTATTACAGGTATGAAGTGAAACTTGAATCAGATGGAGTTTCAACTCCATCTGATTCTTAGTTGAACGAATCCAGGGATGTAGCCGCTCTTTACTCCCACTTTGAAGAAGATGGGAGTATTAGAGCGGGTAGTCATCGGATAACTCTTAAAGTACACATAGGAGGTAAGATATGGAAGAAAAAATATTACTAAGTCATGGCAGCGGTGGAAAACAAACAAACAGTTTAATAAGTGATTTATTCCTAAAATATTTTAATAATGAAATAATAAATGAATTAAATGATTCAGCTCAACTTAAATTAGACAGCAGCAAAATTGCCTTAACTACAGATTCCTTTGTAGTTAATCCTATATTTTTCAAAGGTGGGGATATTGGAAAGTTAGCAGTCTGCGGTACTGTAAATGATTTAGCTATGAGTGGTGCTAAACCGCGGTACCTGACTAGTGCGTTTATTATAGAAGAAGGCTTTCCAGTAGAAAAGCTGGAGACTATTGTAAAATCCATGGCTGATGCTGCCAAGGAAGTAGGAGTTCAAATTATAGCAGGTGATACAAAGGTAGTTGAAAAAGGTGGATTGGACGGAATATTTATTAATACTTCTGGAGTAGGTACCATTTACGAAAATGTAAATATTAAAGCAAATAATGCTCAGGTTGGTGATATGGTTATTGTAAATGGAACCTTAGGTGACCATGGTATGACTATTATGTGCCAAAGAAGTGGAATAGACATAGAGGGAGAGTTGAAAAGCGATTGCGCAGCTTTAAATTCTCTTGTAGACTCTATGCTGGAAGTGTGCCCTGATATCCATGTGTTAAGAGATGCCACAAGAGGAGGAGTTGCAGCAGTTTTAAATGAAATTGCAGATATAAGCGGAGTGTCTATTGAATTAGAAGAAAGTTCAATTCCTATAAGTGAAGAAGTAAAAGGGTGCTGTGAGCTTTTAGGCTTAGACCCTCTATATATTGCTAATGAAGGAAAGTTGTGTTGTTTTGTGCCAGAAAATTATGCCGCTGAAGTATTAGAAGCCATGAGAAAACATCCCTTAGGCTCTAATGCTGCAATTATTGGCAGGGTTGTTGAAAAGGTGTCTCAGAAGGTTTATTTAAAAACTATTATAGGTGGCAAAAGAATAGTAGATATGCCTTCAGGACAGCAATTGCCTAGAATATGTTAATATAAAAAGTTATCCATACTTGACTTAACATTGCAAATAAGCTATACTTTAACAAAAGTAAATAAAAATAATCATGTAACTGGCGGAAATGGAGATTACCATAGGGAGCATGATTTAAGAATGCTATCGACCGCCTGGGTAAATAATATATTTATCCAGGTGGTTTTTTGCTTTAAAATTTATTATTTGGAGGTTTTATTTATGGAAAATGCAGAAATTATACTTAAGTATGGATGTAACCCACATCAAAAACCAGCAAGGATTTATACTAAAGATAAATCAATACCTTTTAAAATTTTAAATGGTACTCCAGGTTATATTAATTTTATGGATGCTTTCAATTCATGGCAGCTTGTAAAGGAATTAAAACAAGTAACAGGATTACCAGCAGCAGCTTCCTTTAAACATGTGAGCCCAGCAGGTGCAGCAGTTGGAGTTCCTTTAAGTGACGTATTAAAGAAATCATATTCTGTTGAAGATATAGAATTGACACCTGTAGCAGCGGCTTATGCAAGAGCAAGGTGTTACAAACAGCTATAGAAAGGAATTGATTACCCTTTTTATATTCTAGGAGTTGCGTTTATATTTTCACCATCCCAAATAACTTCTTTAAATATGTTTTTTACAAGTTTCTTTTGTTCTTCTAATTCTAGCTTATCTATATTATTTGCAGCGTAATTCAAATGATCTTTAAACATTTTTATATTAATCTTATTAATGCTATTTTGTTTCTGCTTACTCTTTAAATCAGTTATTTTTTTATTAATTTCTTTTAATTCAAAATCTAATTTTTCTATTTTTGTAACAATGTATTTACTAGCTACAGAACCTTCAGCTTCAATTAATTTTTCAGTTAATTTTTCTATATCATTTTCATATTTAGAAGCAAGTTTTTCCAAGCTTTTTAATCCTTCCATTGAATCATCGATATCTAATTCTTTTTTATTTTTCTCAAATAATTCATCGACCAATTCGTTGTCTCTGTTTAGTTTTTTTATATAATCCATAATTATTTTATCTGCTTCATACCCATTCGCATTTTTGATATCGCATAAAAGGCAACCAGACGTAGCCTTAGCACTACATTTGTAATAGTGATGACTTCTTTTACCTTTATAATAAGATGCGACAACTCTTAAACTACTGCCACAATCACCGCATTTTATAATTCCTGACAGTAAAGCATCCATTGCTTTTCCAGAGTTTGGGGCTTTTAAGGAGTTTTCTTGAATTAGATTTTGAACATATATCCAAGTGTCAAAATCTATAATGCCTTTATGCTTTCCGATAGTAATTATCCATTCTGTAGTTTCACGTAATTTTTTAGTCTGGTCATATTTGTTATAACTCATAATTCCCAAGTGATCTTTGTTGTTTTTAAATTCTTCTATAGCATTACAAATAATCATACGTTTATTTTTTGCATAATTATAAAAATCCTCATTAGCAATAACATAACAAGGGTTACTTAATATTTTCTTAAGAGAATTTATATTAAAAAAATCGCCCTTTTTACTGAGTATTTTTTCTTTAATTGTATATCTTTGTAGTTTTCGCAAAGAATTAAGTTCAATATATTTTTTAAATATTGTTACAACTACATTATAATTTTTATCTAATTTCAAACAAGCATCTTTTCCTATGCCTGTTTTTACATATCCAAGAGGTTCTTTCCCACCAAGCCATTTCCCGGTTTTAGCAAGTTCCATCATATTATCTTTAATTCTTTCGGCAATAGTTTCTCTTTCGAGTTGAGCAAACACACTGGATATGTACATCATTGCCCGGCCCATAGGTGAAGATGTGTCAAATTGTTCTTTAATAGATATAAAATCTATATTTAAATTTTGAAGTTCATCTATGATTTTTGCAAAATCTCCTATGTTACGGGATATTCTATCTAATCTATAGCATATCAACACATTAAACAAACTATTTTCAGCATCTTCAAGCATTTGCAAAAATTTTGGTCGGTCCGTATTTTTACCGGAAAATCCTTCATCTTCATAAACAAGAATATCTTCAACATTTTTAAAATTTCTTTTTATATATTCCTTACACATTTCAATTTGATTTTCAATAGATTCGGAGCCTTCAACAAATCTACTTTTTCTGCTGTATATGGCAATTCTCATCTTTCCATACTCCTTTTGTTTATTTAGTCTTCTTTAAATAATTTTTCCATTTTGTCTAGCTTTTTCAATTTTTCTTCCATTTGCGCATAGGTTAAACCATTTGGGAATACATGTGTAGTAAGTAATAAGTTATAAAACATTCCATCGGCACCGATATTAGCTAAACCCTTATCAGCCTCAGAATCTTCAGTTTCACCTAATAGCCAAGAAACAGATACATTTAAAGCATTTGCTATATCCATAGCTTTTTGAATAGATGGTATAGTCTTGCCTTGTTCTACTTCACTAAAATAAGATGGTCCAGTAGTTCCACATTTTGCAGCTAATTCTCTCAAAGTCATATCAAGTTGTTGTCTTCTTGACTTCATTCTAATTCCAAAATCATTAACATTACTCATTTTTTCAAATCCTTTCAATATCTAGTGTATATCTCTATACACTGATTAATTTTACTCACTTTACACATAGACTACATATAATTAATGTAGTCTATGATTTGTTATCATTGTGGATAAATTAATTATAATTTCTCATATAATTTACCCCTTAAAATTTCTAATTGCTCTTTTAGTTTCTTATTTTCTTCTTCTAATTCTTTAATCTTTTTATCTTTAGCCATTATGATAATATCTTTAGATTTAGCTGTCTTATCATATTTGGCTCTTTGATTCATTTCCATACTTACTTGTTGCTGTCTTAATTCTTCAATTCTATTTTTAACTTCTTCATTATTATAAAGAAAAGTTTTAGATACTCCACTGGCTATCGCCACGCTATTGAAATTAATCTTTTCTTCACTAAGAGAAAGTTCTCTAATAGCTTTATCAACCTTTTCTAAAGTAATCTTTGTTTTTTCCTCTGCATATTTCTTTAATCCCTTTGTACTTCCAGCCATTATTGAATATCCTCCCTTGAAGCTCCATTTTTATGTAGTATCTTTTGTTCCCTAACTCTTTCGAGCGTATCTTCCAGCAATTTTAAGTATGTTTTATTCTTCTCTGCCCACAATTCTCTTCCACATCTTTCAGCAATATCAATTTGTTTTTTAGTATGTTCAATTTCATCTTCATATTCAGGAATATTTTCAACTGTAGTACAGAAACTTGCACAAGTTAAACAATGGTTCATTTGTTGCTTACATGGTAGTTTTGAAGGTTTAAAACATACACCGAAAGGTACTCTTACAGCATCTAAATTCTTTTTAACATATTCGTATCGTATAAGATTTTCACCATCATCAGAATTTAGATCTATTTGTTCAAGTTTATTGGTTTCAGTATTAACTCTAAATAAGTCTAAATCCTCAGTATTCTTCCATTTCTCGTAGAGAGTGTTTTCTGTTACTGTTGCATAATGGACTGTCATTTGAAGGCTCTGATGACCTAATATCTGTTGTATAATGCTAATACCCATACCTTGTTCTACATATTCTTTAGCTCTTGTATGCCTTAGTGAATGAAGCCTAAAATGATATAACTCACTATTAACATCTCTAATATCTTTTTGTTCAATAAGTCTTTGAATTGTATATAATAAAGATGCTTTATTCAATGGTCTTCCTTTTAATTTACCTTCATAAGTATTAAATAAATACTTTTTAGGGTTGTTTTCCTCTGTACTTAACTCTTTAGCTTTATCAATAGCTTTCTGAACCATTTCAGCAGCCTTATCCCTAATCGGGATTTTAAGTTCTGCAATGCCAGTCTTAGTTATTTCACCACAAAGGTAATAATTATATCTTTCCTCTTTACTATTCCATATCTGATCTAGGCAATTATCATATCTAAGATTTAATATATCAGTACCACGCCATCCTGTTTCTCTTAGGAGAATATAGATAGGTATATACTGTGGTCTATCTAAATCCATAATATTGTTATCTAATTGTTTCAATATAGGCTCTGGAACAAATTTAACCCTTCTCATTTCGTCTTGCACAAATTCTCTTCTCGGAATATCATCTTGGAAAATTAAAAATGACACTTCCTTTTTAGGAGCTTTATCATATTGAGCTATTTGAATATACTCTAAGAATGTTCTTACATAAGATATATATTTACTTGTTTCTGTAAGGTTTTTATCTTTTCTTTCATTACCTATAAAAAACAAATAATTTTCAATATCTTCTCTGTTTAAATTTTCAATAAAACCGTCTTTATATCCGTTATTATAAAAATAGTTAAAAAACACTTTTAAATGTTTTAGTATATTAAAACAATGCCCCCAACTTTTTTTAGTTATAATAGTTTTAAAATATCTTTTAACCATATCTTTATAATAAATAGGGATATCTGAAAAATTTATAGATGTAGCTAATCTATCTGATGTAGCACTCTTTTTAGCACCTTTAATATTCTTTGAATACCATATATCTTTTTCAGTTTCTTCTCTATCATCATATAAATCTTTAATAAAATCTAACAAGTAATTTGAAAACCAAAAATAACTTTTTTCATTTATATCAAATTTAATACCTCTATCTATTAAAAATATTTTCCATTTTATAAATGTCTTTTCTCTATCTAATTCTAATAAAGACTTTCCAGTATAAAATTCAGAGAAATGTTTTAGCGACACATTTAATCTAAGAATACCTTTGTTAGTCAGTAATTTTTCTTTATGTTTGTAAAGAAAAAAATATTTAATTTCATTTTTTAAATTATCATTTTTAATATTTGAAAAATCTATATATCGCATATTAGATATTTTTTCTCCTATAAAGAATGTTTCTATAGCATCCCATATATCATTCTCTAACCAATATCCATTATCCTGACTAAGATACTCAATTATTTCTTCATACTTGCTTTGTTGATTACTTTTTATCAGTTGTAAATTATCCACTTTATTCTTCCCCCTCGTTATAAATATCCAAGTCCAAATTAGGTTGAGTTTTCTCAAACTCCCTTGTTATATCTTCATCTGAGGGGTGAATATAAGTGTTCATAGTGGTATAAATATTTTTATGACCTGCTCTCACTCTAAGAAGTTCTGGTTGCCATCCTGCCATTCTAAGTACTGTTAATGAGCTATGTCTGAACATATGTGGTGTAACATATATTCCTGTTTTCTTTTTAAGACTTCTAAATAAATTATCTACATCAACATAGTGCATAGCTTTGTTTTTGTTATTACCACTTATCTTTATGAAAATATGATTAGTTTCAACTTCTTCATTATGGTATTCAGCTATATATTCCATAAACATGTCAGCCAAATTTTGTGATATATCTATTCTTCTAGGACTTGATACCGTTTTTAATCTCAGCATTATTTTCAAGTTGTCCTCTGTCTTTTAAATCAATAACCATATCGCTTATATCAATATCTTCGATCCACCAATGACAAGGTTTCGCCTATTCTCATTTCCAGTTTCATAAAGCAACGATAACAAAAACTTATCTCTTAGATTGCTACAAGCTCTAACGAGCATTTCTATTTCATCTTTAGAAAGAGTTTTTGGCTTGCTCTTAGGCACTTTTAATTTAAGGATATTACTTGTTACTTTTTTCTTATCATAAGCTATCATACAAAAATCCTTTAAAGTTTCTGCTTGAACTTGTAACAAATTTTTTAAGTCTTTCTGAAACATCATTGCTGTATTCTTCATGTCTTAAAATGTAGTCATAGAACAGCAATACAGTATCAACTATAATGTTTACTGTTCTTGGACTTCTTGCAGTATCTACAGGTGTTGCAGGTATTACTTTTAAACTCTTATATGGATTCTGTAACCAATTCACAAACAATGATAAGTCATCAATAGTTACCTTTTGAAAATCT
>NZ_LWAE01000009.1 GCF_001623875.1 Clostridium magnum DSM 2767
TTTCAAGATTTTCAATAGTCACTTCACTTTTTTCACGGTTTAACTGTTTTACTTCTTGAATTATGTTCATATATCTTTTATCAAATCTTTTTAGCAAGAATATACTTCCTATATTAATTAGAAGACCAGCTAATGATGCATAAGCTGGAGCACTTTTACCTAACATTTTGTAGGTTGCACTTACAATTTTGCTGCAGGTAAAAGATTGCTGCCATAAAGGCTGAAATATTCTTTCAGGCACATCTTTAGTATTGAACATATCAAAAATTGATGTAGACAGCACCAAATCACGAATGTTTTTCATTCCTAAATAAGTTACTGCTTGTTTTATAGAATTTGTTTTCACTCCATAATATGTTGAATTTGCAACTCGAAGCAGCTTTGCTGCCATTGACGGGTCACTTCCAATAGCATCTGCAATATCCTGCATTTCACTATCGTTATCAATTAACTCTATTATTTTTGATAGCTAGCACGAATAGTAGGAAGCTCATTTAAGTTTACAATATAAGAAAAAAGATTTGATTTTTTAAGTCTTTCCTCTGTTTCAAAAATCTTATTAGCTAGTACTATGATATTCTGATCCCACGGTTTTAAAATACATGTTTTAGCAATATTTTTTTGGACTGCATTAAATATTACTGACTCCTCTTCTTTTCCACCTAATATTACTCTTATAACATCGGGAAACTTTTCCTTTATCTTTAACAAAAGACCTTTCCATCTGGCATAATCATTTTAAAATCAGCAAATATCATATTAACATTTTCATTTTCCATTAATTTAAAGGCATCTTGTACATTAGTAGCAGTAATTACATCATAATTATTTCTTAAAACTGATACAGCTTTTTCTATTTCAAAAACATCTCTATCAACTAAAAGAATTTTACCAAACAAGCTCATCCCTCCCAAAGGAAAAAATATTACTAAAGTTATTACTTTATCTCCCAACAAACACCAATGTATTAATTATATATTATTTATACTAATGTGTCTAATTATTAACCTGCTTATATAAAAAATATCTACCATCTTTCAAAATTTAGAAATCAAGTAGATACTTTTTATTATGAAGCTTTTTATACTAAGCTATAGAACTTGGCTTTTTATGACTTCCAAAACACCATTTTCATTATTACTCTTAGCCATAAATCTGGCATGTTGCTTTACTTTGTCAGGTGCATTTTCATTGCATAACTATGATACGCTTCGTCAAACATAGACAAATCATTGAAGTAATCACCAAATACATTGTTTCCTCAGGTTTTATGTTAAATTTCTCTTGAAGATGTTTTATAGCTACACCTTTACTTACATCATGATTGATAATGTCTAACCAATTTTCTCCTGATACTGTGACTTGAAAAGTATTTCCAAAACGAGGTTCAAATATTTTACTACAATTCTCAGCAGCCCCTTTGAAATCATATATTGTAAACTTTAGAATATCATCTTCTACTTCATTGAAATTATTCACAACTTCATACTTTAAATAATACCTTTCAACTTCCTTTATAAATTTTTCATAATTTTTTTCAATATAGGCACCTTTTTTACCACACAGTACTGTTTCACAGCCTTCAATTTGCTTTGCTGTTTCTAAAAAAGAATCAACCATATCTTTATCTAATTTACTAGAATAAAGTTCTTCTCCCTCAAGAATTACATAACTTCCGTTTTCAGCTACATATATTATATTCTCCTTGATTTTATCAAATTTATTTTTAATATTAAAATATTGTCTTCCACTAGCAACAGCAAATAATATATCTTTTTCTTTTAGCTTCATTATTATATCAAAGGTTTCTTCATTGAGTTTATCATATTGGTTTAATAATGTACCATCCATATCACTAGCTATAAGCTTTATCATAAGTATTCTACCTTTCTTTAGTTAATTTTTCTTCTTTATTTCTACAAAAGTATCATAATAAGCTACCTGTTTGCCCATATCAGAAACTTCATTTTTAGTTAAGAAGTTTGGATTTGAATTTTTTTCCCACCAACCTACCTCCATATGAACTATATTACCCAAAATTCTATCAGTTATATTTATTCGTACATCTATTTCTCCACAATCAGACTTTAAAGTAACAACCTCTTCATTATGTAGATTATACTTTTGTGAAGTATTTTTACCTACATAAGCTACGGCAATTCCATCCACATCCTTAAAACCTTGAGACATGAGAGATCTTTTAGGATGGGTGGTCAAAAGCCTAAGTTTAGATTTTTTTTCATTAATATAAACCGGAATTGGACTTAAGTTATCATTTTTTGCACTTTCAGAGTATATCTCTATTTTCTTAGATGGTGTATCAAATATTAAATCCTTCCAAGCAATATCAATTTCCTGTATAGTTACGTATTCATTTTTTATTTTTTCAAGAGTAACTCCTCTTTCTTCTAAGGGTTTTATAATTTCACCTAAATACTCTTTCTTAGATACATAGGGATAATCCTTAATTTCCATTTTTCTTGCAAGCTCTCTAAAGAAATAGTATTCATCCATCAATTTATGTTTAGGTTCTACACATTTTTCGTTATATATTATATATGGATTACTCATTGAGGAATATAGCAAGTCCTCACTTTCAAAAGTATTTGTACACGGAATAATTAAATCACAATGTTTTGCTGTATCTGTTAAAAACATATCTATGCACACTTTAAATTCTATACTTTTAAAAGTCTTTGTAAATTCATTTAAATTAGGCCATTGATTAAGAGGATTGGCTTTACTTATGAATATAGCCTTTACATTGTCTTTTGCATATTGGGCAAATTTATTCAAATCAAAGTATCTTTCCTTAGAAGCATATTTATGACTATTATATGGATCTAAATTTAATACACTAGGATATACTTTATTATTGTAATTTACACCTCCACCCTTTTTTCCTATATTTCCTGTTATAGACGCTAAAGCGTCTATGGCTCTTATTGTATTGCCACCGTTTTTATATCTCTGCACTCCATACCCTATGTATATAGTACTATACTTTTCTTTAGCATAAAGATAAGTAAGTTCTCTTATTGTATTTATATCCACTCCACATTCATCACATAAATAGTTTAGGTCTAAAGTATTTAAATAATCCTTATACTCCTCAAAACCTATAACATTTTCCTTTATAAACTCTATATCCTGCAAATTTTCCTCTATTATTACTTTTGTCATTGCCATAGCAAGAGCAGCATCTGTAGATGGATTAATCCTTATATGAATATCCGCACTGTTAGCAGTGTCTGTAATAATCGGGTCTATTACTATTATTTTAGCGCCCTTCTCTTTTGCTTTTTTAATTCTATGAAACAAATGTATATGTGAATTTGCTGGATTTTTACTCCAAAGTATTATATTTTTTGCATTTAGAACATCATCTATAAAATGGGACTTATTATATCCAAAATCGTATTTTTGAGCTTTAGTGCCAGCACTCCAACAGGTTCCTCCATCCGCTTTAGTGATGCCACCATAAAAATTGAAAAATATATCTTCTATTCCTTTTAGTATAGAACCTGAGCCTGATTCACTATAATGCATTACAGAATTTGAAGAATACTTTTCTTTATAATACTTTAGTTTATTTGCAATTATATCTATAGCTTCTTCGAAGCTTATGTTTGTCCACTTTCCATTTTCTTTTTTCATCGGAGAATATAATCTGTCTTTATCACTCAATCGTTTTAGATGATTTCTTCCTTTTTCACACATTATACCTTTTGTATAAGGATGATTTTTATCCCCTTCTATTTTTACTATCTCATTATTCTCAACATATACATTTAGTTTACAGCAACCAAAACAATCAAGAGTGCATCCGTGACTTTTCATATCTTGCAACATCCTTCCTGTAATTTTATTAAGCATTATAACATACACAATAGAAAATATCATCAAAATCTCTATAATTAGCCCCCTAGCCCATCATTAAAAGAGTTATTAACAACTTAAAAGCCAATGCTTAAATTTATCCGATAACTACCCGCTCTAATACTCCCATCTTCTTCAAAATGGAAGTAAAGAGCGGCTACGTTCCTCGTTCAACTAGGAATCAGGTGGAGTTTGAAACTCCATCTGATTCAAGTTTTCACTTCATCAAACATTGGCTTTTAATTAAATCTTATTAATTAGTTTTAAATTGGTTAGTTAGTTTCTCTAAATTTGCTGACATTTGGCCAAAACTTTGCGCCGATGCTATCTTAAAGGTCTCCTCTTAACTCCTTTATGTTTTGTGCTATCATACCATCTTTAAATACCGCTGATCCTGCAACAAATACATTGGCTCCATACTCTGCTACTTCCTTAATG
The DNA here is from genome assembly GCF_001623875.1 of Clostridium magnum DSM 2767. Lineage (GTDB taxonomy): Bacteria > Bacillota > Clostridia > Clostridiales > Clostridiaceae > Clostridium_AM > Clostridium_AM magnum. Next base: position 4,318 of record NZ_LWAE01000009.1, read on the forward strand.
TTATCCTTTCCTATGCCACCATCAACCTCAATCATAAGCTCCTTATTAAATTTATTACCTAGAACTTTTAGTTCTTTAATTTTTTCTGAGCAGTAATGTATATATTTTTGTCCCCCAAATCCTGGGTTTACAGTCATTATAAGTACCATATCTAAATTAGGTATTAGATATTTTATACTTTCTACTGGTGTAGCTGGGTTTAAAGCTACGGCAGCCTTTATTCCAAAACTCTTAATATAATTTATAGTTCTATCTATATGTCTGTCCGCTTCATAATGTACTGTTATAATATCCGCTCCAGCCTTTACAAAATCCTCTATATATCTTGATGGTTCCTCTATCATTAAATGTACATCAAAGGGAAGCTTTGTTAAGTTCCTTATACTTTTAATGATCGGTATACCAAACGATATGTTAGGTACAAACATTCCATCCATTACATCTATATGAACTAAATCTGCTCCGTTTTTTTCTAAACTTTTAATATCTTCTCCTAGTTTAGAAAAGTCTGCAGATAATATTGAAGGGGCTATTTTAATCATAATTTCTTCCTCCTCGTATAATAAGTTTATAGCAGTTATTTACTGCCTATAAACTTATTTATTTTTTATATTTTGTATAGATTAAGAAAGCATCTCAATTTTTCTAGTGGGGATTCTCCCAATTCAGTATTGCTGATTCTTATACTTTCCGATCTATACTGTTTTAACCTACTATTTATTAAAGGATTTTCTAATGCTAAAATAGTCATAACGGAACTTTAGCGAAGGTTACTGCTGTATTCCTCCTGCAAAACACATTGTGTTATTGCCTGTAAAGCTTGCAGCCTGACCAAAGTATCATATTCTGCTTACACAAATGTTGCATCTCCTTTCGCAGCCACCAGCAAGGTTTTGCGTCTGGATGAATGCTAATTACGCGAGGTTGCAGTTAGTACTTTGGATTAGGATAATCCTTTCTAATTTCCTCATTATTTTTGAAAGGTGGTGATTTCATGAAGAAATTAGATTACTTATCAACTCTATTTGTTGGTATCGATATTGGTGCGAGACAAAATGTTGTCTCTGCTATTAATTTTGAACAGGAATTCTTGATTAAGATGAAACCTGTTCCTAATACGCAATTTGGTGCAGAGCAACTTGAATCCATGCTTGTTAAGGTTTTAGAAAACAATACTTTTAAAGCTGTTATAATCGGCTTAGAATCTACTTCCTTTTATGGAGTACATATAGCCAATTTTTTATCTGCTAGTGAAAAACTTATGACTTACAAACCTTATGTTTACTGCTTGAATCCTAAGGAAGTTGCTAACTACAAAGAATCCTTTAATTCTCTTGATAAAAATGATGGCATTGACTCTTTTGTTATTGCTGACTTTGCAAGAGTTGGCAGAATTCATATTGAACCTTGGCGTGGTTCTCAATATCTTGCTCTGCAAAGACTTACAAGGCACAGACTTCATATTGTTGAATGCTTAACTAGAGAAAAAACTTACATGTTATCCAATGTATTTCTTAAGTTCAGCGAATTTGCATTATTACAGGGAGAAGATCATCCTTTTTCTAATAAATACGGTGCTACCGCATCTTCAATACTTACTGAATTTCTATCTTCCGAAGATATTGCAAATACATCAATTGAAGAACTTGTTGACTTCGTCAATAGAAAAAGTCGGAAAAGGATTTCTAATCCTCAGATGACTGCTGAAATTTTGCAGCAAGCTGCACGTAATTCATACCGTCTTGATAAATGTTTGTATGAGCCATTAACAACCTCTATTGCTTGTTCTTTCAACTGTATTCAGGCTTTTGATAAAGAACTTAAAGGTATTAACAAAGCCATTGAAAAAGCTGTTATGGGAATGAATCCTGTGGAATACAAAATATTAATGTCTATTCCTGGTTTTGGCCCTGTTTACTCCAGTGGCATTCTTGCTGAATTAGGAAGTGTGCATGCATTTCCTAGTAATGATGCTATTGCTAAATACGCTGGCATCGTGTGGAAAGAAAATCAATCTGGAGGTTTTAAAGCTGAAAATACACCTATGAACAAAGCTGGTAACCGTTATTTACGCTATTATCTCATAGAAGCTGCAGGAAGTGTTGTTTGCCATATTCCTGAATATCAAGAGTTCTATCAGAAGAAATTTGCTGAAGTAACTACACATCAGCACAAACGAGCACTCGCGCTAACATCTCGTAAACTTATTCGTATGATTTTTGGATTGCTGGCTAAAAATCAGCTCTACTCTTCAAATAGAGTAGATTAATCTATATAAATTATACGAACATACTTTCTCATTGGACTGTATGTTTATTAAGGTTACCCATTTTTAAAGAAATCATTTGATTTTCTTTTCATTTTGTTCTTGACATATTACCAAATTGCTTAATAGGCTTTCATATTCTCTACCTTTTTGCTTATATTGATTTAAACCAACAAAAATCCAAATTAATAATTAGAAAAAATAATAATTTAAATGTTCATATTATTAAAGTGGTATTTGTATAAAAATACCACTTTAATTTATCCTTTTCTTAAATTTTAATTTAAAACTTTAGGTTGATTAATGTAAGAGTACATCTAGTATATTGTAGTTGTCCTGCTTAACATTAACTTCAGTATTAACATTTTCAAGTTCTACATCTATTATTTTATTATTTTTAACTCCAACAGCTCGTCCTGAATAACCACTAATTAATAAATCTACTGCTCTTATTCCCATTTTACTTGCTAATACCCTGTCAAAGGCTGATGGATTCCCTCCTCTTTGTATAAAGCCTAATACAGTAGTTCTTACACTAATCTTTAATTTTTCTTCGATGTATTTTTGAAGTTCCTGTAAATCGTACATTCTTTCTGTTATTATAACTATATTGTCTTTTTTTCCATTACTCATTCTTAACCTTAATTTTGAGCATATAGTATCAAAATCTAATTTTTTTTCTGGAGTCGATATTATTTCGCCACCACCTGCTAAGGCCGAGTATAAAGCTAAATCACCACAATATCTTCCCATAACCTCCACTATAGTAGTTTTGTCATGTGAATAATCAGTATCTCTTATTTTACCAATACACTCCAGCACAGTATTTAAAGTAGTATCAAAGCCTATAGAATAATCAGTATAGGCCAAATCATTATCTATTGTTCCTGGTATACCTATGACTTTAATGCCTAATTCATGGAGTTTCTCTGCTCCTCTGAAAGATCCTTCACCACCTATTACAACTAAAGCATCTATATCTAATTTTTTCAGTAATTCTAAAGCTTTCCTTCTTCCTAACTCCTCTACAAACTCCAAACATCTTGCAGTTTTTAAAATAGTTCCGCCTTTATCTGATATTTCTTCTACATCTAAAGAAGTTAATCTTTGAATATCACCATCTATTAATCCTTGATATCCTCGTTTTATTCCTATTACTTCAATATTATTATAATTTGCTGCTTTTACTACTGCTCTTATAGCAGCATTCATTCCTGGAGCATCTCCTCCACTTGTTAAGACACCTAATCTCATTAGTATTACCTCCATTTTATATGATGTATATATAGTCTTCTTAAGTAATTATTTGCAATATTTTTTCTCAATTTTACTTACAAGATCAATTCTTGTTTGGTGTCTTCCACCTTCAAACTTAGTATTTAACCATTCATCTACTATTAGCAAAGCTAATCCTTATATTCAATGCCTTTTTTTCAAGATTATTTTTTATTATCTCTTTTAATTCATATCCACCATGATCACAACCTATTGAAATCATATTTACACCACCATTGCTTTTTATATTATAATAAATCATTTTCTACTGCTTTATATAACAGTAGAAAATGATTTAATCTTAATTTACCTGTATGTCTTTATCTTTATGTCTTTCAACTTTTCCTGATACTTTTACCGAAAAGGCTATTATAAATGCACTTGTAACCATACTGCAGCCTAAGAATATCATACTGGCATTAAAAGATCCTGTTAAATCTTTTATATATCCAACAATGTATGGACCAAAGAATCCACCAAGGTTACCTATACTATTAATCATAGCTATTGCAGCAGCTGCTGCAGCTCCTGTTAAGAAAGATGGTGGAATAGACCAGAATGGAGAGTATGCACCAAATGCTCCACAAAGTGCGATAGTTAATAATACGAAAGCTCCAATAATACTAGTCTTTGCAACAAATGTGCTAGCAACCATTGCAATTGCACCTACTATTAAACATCCTGCAACGTGGAAACGTCTTTCATTAGTCTTATCAGAATGATTACTAACTATAATCATAGTGAACATTGCACAAAGATACATTAACCCTATAAGCCAACCTAAACCTTGAGTACTAATACCAAGTGTAGCAGATAATCCTTTGGTAATAGTTGGTAGGAACATATTTATTCCGTAATAACCAATCATCCAAGCAAGATACCCTAAAGATAATACCAAAACATCACGATCTTTTAATGCTTCAAGGAATGTTAAGTGTTTTGCTTCTTCTTTTTGAAGTTTTTCCTTAGTTGTAACATCAATTAACCATTTTAATTCTTCTTTAGTCAACCATTTTACGTCTTCAAGCTTATCATCAAGGTAGAATAAACAGATGATACCTAAAATTAAACATGGAATACCTTCTAATAAGAATAGCCATTGCCATCCGGAGAAACCCAACCAAGAGATACCTAGTAAAGCAGTTGATATTGGTGCACCTATTGCATTAGCAGCTGGTATAGCAATCATGAATCCTGCTATAGCTCTTGCATGATGTTTAGCTTGGTAAAAATTACTTAAATGCCATACCATACATGGGTAGAAACTAGCCTCAGCAACCCCTAAACAAAACCTAACTATATAGAATTGTAGTGGAGTTTTTATAAAAGCCATTAAAACTGCAATTACACACCAGGAAATCATTATTCTTGAAATCCATCTTCTAGCTCCCCATTTAGTCATAGCTGCACTACCTGGAACTTCTAAAAGGAAGTACCCAATAAAAAATATTCCTGCACCAAATCCGTAAACTGCACTAGAAAAGCCTAGGGCTTTGTTCATTTGTAGTGCAGCGAATCCAATGTTTACTCTATCTAATATTGCTATTGCGAAACATAAGAATAGAAAGGGAATTAATCTTAAAGTAACTTTTCTCACCGTCGAACTCTCTAACTGGTTTATATCCATAATAATAATTCCTCCTTAAATTTATTGTTAACTAATTTAAATCAATATTAAAATTTCAGTAATACCTTCACAACATTTTCTGTTTTTCTACCCACAATATTGATTACATTCTTTATGTCATCAATAGGTGTTATCTTTGAAATCATCAGAGTTGAAAAATATAGATTTTTTTAAAAATAATAATTGTCATATTCCTTGGCAAACGTTTACTTAAATATTAAACTACATACTCAATGATAATATTAGAAATTTGATGCTGTTTTTATGGAAGAGATAATTATAAAAAATTGCTGCTTTTAATTTATAAATAAAATCTTGTATTATTATTATCCTACATACTTGTATACTAAGTTTAAAAGCAAACCAGTATACTAATTGTACTCAGCTTTTCTAATACTTGTCAATATTTTTTAACTACTTAATAAAAAGGTTGTGATGTAGAATTTTTATAGAATTAATCTTGATTTGGTATATACAGAGAATACTCTATATATAATTGACTTGATAGAAGTTTATTAAAATCGTTTTTTAGTATATTTATCATTTTGTCATTATCGATTTAATTTAGAGATGTGTTAAGGTAGCCTTAGAATTTAGCTACCTTGGATTCAAGTTAAATAAATACTTAATCATAAAAATATTCAGGTATAACTTCCCTCTTAGGCAATTATTCACTTTTTAATATTTAAGTATTAATAATTGTAGTCTTTCCAATACCTGTCATACAGATTTTGCATATGAGCAGTCATGATTTTCTCTGCCTCTTTTTCGTCATGCTCTTCAATAGCCTTAATTATTAATTTATGCTCATCAAAGTTAACTTCTCTATATTCCGGGCAAGTAACACTCCTATCACGAATAAATTGCCACATCTCCTGCTGCTTCATTGCGTTACTAATAGCCGACATGAATATAATAAATAAATCATTATGAGAAGCCTTAGCTATGTCATTGTGTAATTTTTCATCTGTTTCTGGAACATATATACCTGCCTTAGTTTCTTCCTCCATCTTTATTACAGTTGAACGAATATTTTCTATATCTTCATCCGTTGCTCTTTCAGCTGCAAATTTAGCAATGATAGGCTCTATACTCATTCTAGCTTCAACTATATCTTCCGGAGAAACCGATTCCAGTATTATTGTTGATTCAGAACCTTCTGCTGCTAAGTTAGTAGCTTTGACATAAACGCCTTCACCTTGCCTAGAATAAATAATACCATTTAACTCCAGAGCACTAAGAGCTTGCCTAATAGGTGCACGACTCACACCAAATTGTGCACATAATTCTCTTTCCGGAGGTAACTTATCACCTATTTTAAATGAACCGGATTGAATTTGTGAAAGAATCTGGTTATAAATTTGTAGATATAATTTTTTATTGGAAACTGGATTAAAACTAATATAAACCACCCCTTTCAATAGTATCAAATATAGCTTTTCAGTCTTCTTTATATCATAGCAATTCACTAAACCTTTTAAGCTTCATGCTAAAATTTACCCATGAAATTTATTATATACTTTTCTCCATTAAAGGGCAATACAAATAGCCATTTTACCTTCGCAACTATATTATAGAAGCTTAGAAACAGAGCATCTCTAGGGGTGGTACATGATCATATCCTTTACATTTCAAACAACATTACCACAAATATACCCAGAACTAAATTCCTATACATTAAGAAATTTAATATACTAATCCATATGTGATCCACCATTTATATCTATTTCTTCACCTGTAATATATGATGCTTCTTCTGAGGCTAAAAACGCAATTGTTGCTGCAATCTCTTTAGTTTCGCCAGGTCTTCCCATAGGTATTCCTGAAATAACATTCTTTGCAGCATCTTCAGGAAGGGACTTCCATATTTCAGTGTTAACTAGCCCTGGAGCAACACAGTTAACTGTTATTCCATCAAGAGCAACTTCACGAGCTAAGTTCTTAGAGAATCCTAACACTGCAGCCTTAGATGCTGAATAGTGTGCTCCTCCAAATACTCCTCCACCTCTTTTTGCTGAAACTGATGATAGATTTACTACTCTACCATATTTTTGATTTTTCATAACTTTAACTACTGCTTGAGTACATAGGAATAGTCCAAACATATTAACGCTAAATATTCTTGTAATATCCTCAAGTGTCATATCCTCAACGGTAACTTTTTGTGAGATTCCTGCATTATTTACAAGAACATCTATTCTACCAAAGGCTTCAAGTGTTTTAGATACCATTGCATCAACTGATTCCTTACTTGTAACATTTAATTCTACACCTAAAGCTTTTCCACCAGCTTCAGTAATTGCATTTACTGTATCCTTAACCCCTTCTAAATTCATATCAGCAACTACAACTGCTGCTCCCTGTTTTGCAAATATTAATGCTATAGTACGTCCTATGCCCTTTGGGGAACCACTACCAGTAACTATAACTACTCTGTCATTAAAATTAAACATATTATACCCCTCCAATTTTTGTTTTATAATTTCTCGTCAATATTATTACTTAAGCATTTCTTTAGCTGTATTTACTATATTGTCTATTGTAATTCCATTAAGCTCTAAAAGCTTTTCATAAGGTGCAGATTGTCCAAACTTATCCTGAACACCTATTCTTCTCAACTTTCCTTTTCCTTCTTCAGCAACTACTTCAGATACTGCACTTCCAAGACCATTTATAATATTATGGTCTTCTACAGTAATTATCTTGCCAACATTTAAACATTCAACTACCGCTTCTCTATCTAGAGGTTTGATTGTATGCATATCTAATAGTTTTACGGATATTCCTTCCTTTTCTAATTCCTTAGCTGCTTCTAATGCTAGGAATACAGTATCACCATTAGCAATAATAGCTATATCTTTTCCATCTTTTACCTTCTTTGCTTTACCTATTGTGAATTCTTCATTTTCATCATATATTACAGGAATAGCATCTCTTGTAAAACGAAGGTATACAGGTCCATGAATCTCTGCTGCCTGTTCTATTAATTTTCTAGTAGAATAATAATCAGCACCCATAATTACAGTCATATTTGGGAAAGTTCTTAGAACTCCCATATCTTCTATACTTTGATGACTAGCACCATCATTAGCTGGAGTAAGTCCACCATGAGAGCAAGCAATTTTAACATTTAAATTTGGATAACAAAGTTCTTGTCTTATCTGCTCAGCCATTCTTAAAGAACCAAATACAGCATATGTGCTTACAAATGGTATTTTTCCAGTTGTAGCAAGACCTGCAGCCACTCCGCAGCCGTTTTGTTCAGCTATACCAACATTTATATGTTGATTAGGCAGCTGCTTCGCAAATTCTCCAGTCTTACAGGACTTACCAATATCTATATCAACAATGTATATGTTTTTATTCTTTTTTCCCAATTTTAATATTTCATCACCAAAGGCTTCTCTTGTTGCTTTTTTAATTAAACCCATTACTCTAACCCCCCTGCTATTTCTTCCATTGCTTGTTTGTATTCTTCATCGTTAGGAGCAACACCATGCCATCCTGCTACATTTTCCATGTAGGATACGCCCTTACCTTTTACAGTATTTAATACAATACATTTAGGCTTTCCATTTTTAGCTTCTCTCATATAATCTAAAGTTTCAACTATCTCTTCCATAGAATGCCCATTTATCCTCTTTGTTTCAAATCCAAATGCATTAAACTTCTTTTCAATATCTTGATTTGGCATGATGTCTTCACAAGCCCCATCACATTGAAGTCCATTATCATCAATAAACACAACTAGATTATCGAGTCTATACTTAACTGAAGTTTGAGCTGCTTCCCATATCTGTCCTTCTTGTGTCTCTCCATCTCCTACCATAACAAAAACTCTGTAATCTTTTTCATCTCTTTTCCCTGCTATCGCCATACCAACTCCACAAGAAAACCCTTGTCCTAGTGATCCAGTGGAAATATCAATACCTGGACACTTTTTCATATCAGGATGTCCTTGAAGAATAGATCCATATTGTCTTAAAGTGTGTATAGTCTCATATGGGAAAAATCCCTGTAATGCTAACGCAGAATACTGTATTGGACAAACATGTCCTTTTGATAAAACAAATCTGTCACGATCTTCCCACTTAGGATTTTTAGGATCAATATTCATTTCCTTAAAGTAAAGTGCTGCTACTACATCTGCTGCAGATAAAGCTCCCCCTGGATGTCCAGATTTTGCTTCGTGGATCATAGTAATTGCTGTTTTTCTAAGTTCAATAGCTTTTTCTTTTAATTCTTGGATACTTACATCTTTCATCCTTGTCACCTCTTTAAATATTTTATAACTAAAAGCTTTACAACCTTGTTATGTTATATACTTGTTAACTTGTCTACTAAGTTACCTTATGACTTAAGTATACATACCCCTCTGATAATTGTCAATAACAAATTCAAATTAATTTTATATTTCAGAAAATTCAATGTTATCTGCATGCTATAGTGCTTTATTTTCTGCATCAAAAAAGAAGTCTCTATCTTAACACAGAGACTTCTTTTTTTCATTTTAGCTTTATGAGTTTTTAAACTAATACCTTAAATATTACTAATATTAAAGACAATCAGTATATAACTTCTTTATTTCCTCTAAGCTTGGCACTTTTGGATTATTATTTACAGCATATGTCATAGTTTTCAAAGCATTGCTGGAAAGCCAATCTATATGTTCTTCTTTAACACCTAAATCAGATAATGTCTTAGTTAAATCTAACCGAGCTAAAAGCTTTTTAATACCTTCTATACCCTTTTTTGCTGAATCTTCTATGGACAAACCACCAACATCTTCTCCTATAGCCTTAGCAATGTTTGCAAATTTTTCTAAAGAGCTTTCATAAGTGTACTCCATCCATGTAATAAGAAGTGCAGCTAATCCTTCTCCATGGGTAACATCTAAAAGACCACTTACAGGATGTTCAAGTCCGTGAGCAAGAGCTACTCCTGAAGCATCTATAACCATTCCTCCAAGTGTATTAGCAAATGCCATATTGCTCCATGCTTCTAAATCATTAGGATTTTTATATACACTAACTAAATTCTTACTAACTAATTCAATCGCTTTTAGTGCCATTATTTCACTTAACGGATTACTATTTTTAGCAACATATGCTTCCATTGCATGGCACATAACATCTATTCCTGTAGGAGCTATAATATGTTTTGGCAGTGTTGTCATAAGTTCCGAATCTATTATTGATACTTTAGGGTATATAAACTGAGACTTTAAAGATTTTTTATCATTATTCTCAGGATTAGTTAGCACAGCCATACAGTCTCCTTCACTTCCTGTACCTGCAGTTGTAGTTACAGCTATAATTGGAAGAGCACCAATTTGAGCTTTTCCAAATATGTAATCAGTTACACTACCATCATTCACAGCCATAAATGCTATTCCCTTAGCTGCATCAATAGTACTACCTCCTCCTAAAGCAACAACTACATCACATCCCTTTTCCTTTGCAAAGATTGCTCCTTCTTCTGCAGTTGTTGTCAATGGATTAGACTGTACCTTGTCAAATATAATGCATTCTATATCCTCTTTTTCTAAATATGAAACAACTCTATCTAACAGGCCGGTCTTTTTTGTACTATTTTTACCAGTAACAATTAAAGCTCTTGTCCCATATTGTTTTGTAATTTCTCCAATGCCTGACACCTTTCCAGGTCCAAATAAAAGTTTCGTTGGCATGTAATAATTGAAATCTATCATAGTACATCTTCCCCCTAATGTATTAAATAACTTATAAATGTATACTACCACTTTTATGGACAAAATGTCTATCATTAAAGTGGTAATATACATCTACTTATTATTAAACTCTATAATTGTAGCACTGTATCAAATAACTTAACTTCATTAATTGTATTTAGCAATTGCTCTTTCAAGAATATCAAGACCAGCTAGTAACTGTTCATCTGTAGTTACTAATGGCATCAAAAATCTTATTACATTTCCTCTTATTCCACAGCTTAATGTCACTAAGCCATTTTGAAAACATTCCTCTACAATCTTGTTTGTTTCTTCTTTTGCAGGCTCTTTTGTAGTTCTATCTTTTACTAATTCCAATGCAAGCATTGCACCACGGCCTCTTACATCCCCTATTAGTTCATACTTTTCTTTCATCTCATTTAATCTTGTTCTAGTTAACTCTCCAATATGACAGGCCTTTTCTACAAAGTTATCTCTTTCCATTATTTCAATAACCTTTAATGCTGCAGTAGTAGCAAGTGGATTTCCTGAATAAGTTCCACCAATTCCACCTATTTGTGCAGAATTCATTATTTCAGCTCTAGCTGTTACAGCACTTAGTGGCAGTCCTGCTGCAATTGATTTTGCACTTGTTACAATATCTGCATATACCCCAAATTCTTCCCAGTAACTAGATGCAAACATTTTACCAGTTCTACAGAATCCACTTTGAACTTCATCACAGATTAATAGAATTCCATGTTTATCACATAATTTTCTAAGTTGTACTATATATTCATCCGGTGGAAGAACAAATCCGCCTTCTCCTTGTAATGGTTCAATTATAAATGCCGCTACATCCTCTGGTGCTACCTGCTCTAAAAAGAAAGCATCCAATTGTTTTGCACAATGCAAATTACAAGTCTCTCTTTCCAAACCATGTGGACATCTGTAACAATATGGGAATGGAACTTTGTGTACTCCAGGTGCAAATGGGCCAAATCCTAATTTATATGGTTTTACCTTACTAGTCATTGTCATTGTAAGTAAAGTTCTTCCATGGAAAGCACCTGTAAAACATACAATTTCACTTCTATTAGTATATTTACGAGCAATTTTTACTGCATTTTCATCTGCTTCAGCACCACTATTTACAAACATAGTTTTCTTTTCAAATTTACCAGGTATTAGGTTGTTTATTTTTTCTGCTAATTTAATGTATTGTTCATACTGTATAACATTTATACTTGTATGAAAATATTTTTCTGCTTGAGCCTTAACTGCTTCTACTACTTCAGGATGGCAATATCCTATGTTTAACACACCAATGCCACCAGCAAAATCTAAAAATACATTTCCATCTACATCTTCAAATAAGGAACCCTGTCCTTTCTTTATAAATACTGGACATTGTCCAGATATGGAACTTGGTACATTCTTCTCTCTAGTTTTTAACAGCTCCTGCGACTTAGGTCCAGGTATTTCTGTAATAAGTTTAATCTCTTTTAACTCTGTCATTTTTATAACCCCCAAATAATTATATATTGTTATATTAATTTAATGGACACTATCTAAATGTATTATTTAGTGTTCAAACTTTACTAACCTTTAAAATAATCATATAACCGCCTCTTCTATGTCATCATTTTTTATGTCATAGTCTTTTATGTCATCATTTTCGACATCTTTACTTTGCAATCTTAATTCCTCTATATTAGGCACAGTAAGTTCTCCTTTGCTTTGCTTATACTTACCATATAACCAAACAATCATGAAAAGAGGCACACCTGTCCATGCTGTAAGTCTTGTGGTTGAATCAAAGAACTGTGATATTATAATAAGAATACAAAGTCCAGCTGCGAAAAATGGACCAAAGGGATATAGAGCTGCTTTAAATTTTAATTCACTAATACTATGGCCTTCTGCCAGGAACCATTGTCGAAATTTATAGTGACTTACTGCAATTCCTAGCCAAGAGAACAATGTTGCAAGACCTGAGGCGGAAACCAGTAATAAGTATACTTGAGATGCCCCCATAAACTTACTTAATAAGGATAGCAACCCCATGCATCCTGTTAGCAGAAGCGCATATACTGGCACTCCACGAGAGGTTTTTGCAAAAATCTTTGGTGCCTTACCTTCTTTAGCCATTGCATAAACCATTCTGCTAGAAGCATATAAACCAGAATTAGCACAAGATAAAGTTGATGTTAAAACAACAAAATTCATTATGGATGCAGCATAAGGAATTCCAGCTTTATCGAAAACAATAGTAAAAGGACTTACATCTACACTACCTTGCTGCCAAGGAATTAAAGCGGCAACTATGAACGTGGCGCCAATATAAAAAATAACAATTCTTATAAATACCGTCTTTATAGCTTTAGGAATAGTTTTCTCAGGATTTTCACCTTCGCCGGCTGCAATACCAACCAATTCAGTACCTAGAAAGCAAAATGCTGCAGTGATACTAGCAGATAATACTGCCATCATTCCATGAGGAAAAAGTCCACCTTCAGAATGAATGAAGTTTGTAAATCCAATAGCTCCTTCGTTTCCTGCTAAACCTAACATCATGCCAACACCAACAATTAGGAATGCTATAACAGTAATAACCTTAATACCTGCAAACCAATATTCAATCTCACCATAAGCTTTTGCAGACATTACATTAATGCTAAATATAATTAAACAAAATAATCCACTCCAAACAAATGCGGATACATTTGGAAACCAAAATTTCATAACTATAGATGCTGCTACAATTTCAATACCAATAACCACTGCCCAGTTAAACCAATAATTCCAACCTACTGCAAATCCAAAGGCAGGACTAACAAATTTTGAACTATAGGTTTGGAAAGAACCAGAAACCGGTAACCAAGTTGCCATTTCTCCTAAGCTCATGATCAGAAAATAAACCATTACTGCAATAATTAAATATGCTAATATAGTCCCCCCAGGACCTCCACGATTGACAGTATATCCTGTTGCAAGGAATAAGCCTGTACCTATAGAACCACCGATTGCAATCATTGTTAGATGACGACTTTTAAGCGTTCTATTTAATTGCCCTTCTTGAGCTTGATTTTTTTCATTCATACACAATCCCCCTAATTACATTTTTGATAAATTGTTAATTTTAAAAACAACTAATTAACAATTTGGTATTTATGTTATTAATAATTTACCACATTATTAATAATATTCATATAGTCAATATAACCAAATATGTTCTATTAAATTTAGTTGTTAGGTACAATTGAAAAATTACTTATTGGAGAAGTATACTGAACAAAATTAAAAGAAGACTCATCCAAAAGACTTGTCCTCTTTAACACTAAAATATATTTTAATACAGAATCATATTATTTTTTTTATTTCAAAAACAACCGGTGCACAATAATCAGGACATTGGACTAGTAACCTTTCCCCAAACCCCATTTGTTCTGGAGTAACTCCTTTCCTTGTTGCGAAAATAAAGGGAAAAAACGACTGTAGAGCCATAATACATACATTTTCTGTTTTGTCCATATCTATTAATGCATCTTTTATATATATCTTGTCTCCAGCTTTATAATGACTACACTTAGACTCTATAACTTCTATTATTACATTTTCCATTAACTTAACCTCTCTCTTTTATATTAATTTAGTATAAGCTTTACAAATTCATCCGATATTAACAACCTGTTAAATATCACACTTATAATTTACCACATTATCAACAGAACACATATATTTTATACAACCAAATATACCACGTGTGATTTGGTATTTAGATACAATTTAGGAATTTACTTATTTTTAAAGCCAAACTAAAATTTAATAAATCATTTATATTTTTAAGGTCACAATCTAAAATTTCTTCAATTCTCCGAATTCTATATATTAATGTATTTTTGTGAACGAAAAGTAATTCTGCAGTTTTAACTAAATTTCCGCTTTGATCTATATAGACCTCTAAAGTATTTAAAAGATTATTAGAATTTTTTAAATCATAGTCTATTAATTTTCCTAAAGTTTCATAATAAATCCCCTTAATTTCTTCATACTTATCCATTTCGAATAATAACCTATATACCCCAATATCACCATAGCTAGCCACTCTATTTTTTTCTTTACATACTTTTAAAAACTTCAAGGCCTTTTGTGCGTTATCAATACTCTTTTTTAATTCACTAAGTTCCTTAAAATAACTTCCAATACCTATACTTATACTTAATCCTTGTTCTTTAAACTGAATACTTTTCATTAAGTCCTCCGCAATAGCCTTAAAATTATCATTTTCACTTATGGGAATTATAATAATAATAGAGTCGCTTTGATTTACATAAATTACTTTTTTGCTCCATTTATTCATCACATCTAATATGATTTGCTCAATGTATTGATTAAACTGTAAAATATCTTTCTCCCAGATAGTAAGTTCATCTTTTATAAAACTATTATAGTTATCTATATGAATAACAAAAGAAGAATATCTTTTCTGTGGATTATATCCATAGTAAATTGCTTTATTTAAAACCTCCTCAGTAATAACTAAATCTCTGAAGATGATATCTTTCATAAAACTATCCATAGAATCTTGTTCCATCTTACTCATGAAAATAGCATTACATATACTTTGACTTATATCTATAAATTTCACCTCAAAAGGTAGTTCAAATATAGGAAAACCCAGAGAATCTGCTAATTCTATAACTTCTCTTGGTGTTTCTGTAATATAGGGACCAATATTTAATACTAGTCCGGCAACATTTCTAGAAGATATATCCCGAACAAGTTCCATAAGATCATTTATATCCTCTTTCATAGCTACGCCAGATATCAAGATTAACTCTCCACCTTTTAACCATTTGGTATACTGTGGATACTCCATTACGTGAACCCATCTTATAATATTATTCAAACCCTCTTCACCAGCCACTACTTTCATTTTTTCAGTAAAAGGCAATTTAAGAATACTTTTACAAGTAATAATCATGATTAATACACCTTCCTTTAAATTATTTAAAATCCTTGTGAAAGTAATTAAGAGATTTCTAATTTTAATAGAAATTATCCGAATTGGTTTCCAGGAAAATTATATATTTAAAAGTTGAATATAACTCTCGTTAATATATAAAATAAGTTGAGATAATTAATTTTTTACGATATTGATTAAATCATATATCTTTTTATATCAAACTGTCAATATAAATGTATTTTTTTAATCATTTATTATTAAAGTGTTATTTACATCTTAATTCTATTAGCTTAAACAATATTACATTTACCAAAAAATAAAAAAATCACTAATAAGAAAGTCTATGGCTTTTATAAAGCCTAGACTTTCTTATTAGTGATTTTTTATCTTAATCCTATGACTGCTGCTCTAATACTCCCATTTTCAAATGGTTGCAAGTATGTATTTGCTACTGGACTATAAGTTAATATAATTTGGATTGAAATCTATACATAAAATATAGTTTTTATTATTAATTCCTTTAAACTTTTCCGAAATAGTAATACATAAGTTTCCACTAGCTAATGATATATATGGATCAGTTACATATTTGTTAAGACCCATATTTTCTAAAAAATAATAATATTTCTTTAAGGAATGGTCTGTGCCTTTTTTGGCAGGTTTGAATATCAAAGACTTTTGAGAAAGCATGTTCCTAAATCGAGTAATAGTATCGCTAACCTGCATGCCTGATTCATCTAAAACATATACACATTCAAAAACATCATACCTAGCAATAACGTCATTTAGTTTTGTTGTAAACTCACTTTCTTTAATAGTTGAGAGTTGGTCTATTATGTTGTTTAACAATTCTTCATACTTCTTATGATTTGACTTTTCAAATTCTATCTGCTCAGTTTTGTATTTTTTATATTGTGAAGCTATATAATGAACTTTCTCTTCCACTGAACTTAAAAGATCAGAATTAATATCTTCATACTGTCCAAAATAATTTCCTTGAAGCATATCAGCGCCTAACTCCATGGAAGCTATTGCCTGGCCTTCTAAAGTAATGCCATCAGCAACTATTAGTGCACTTATTTTTTTAGATAGATTAACTAGTGATTTAAATATTTCTTGTTTATAAAAGTCCATTTCTATATCTTTAGTGATGGATTCACTTATTTTAATTATGTCTGGTTCTACATTAGATATTTTATCTAAGTTCGCAGATCCTGATCCTATAGTCACTGAAACAAGGAATCCCTTGCTTCTATAAGAATTAATAAACTGCTGCAATACTTCAACATTCTCTATGTTATTTTCATATATCTCAAGAACTACATTTTGTGGATTAATATTAAATTTGTTAACAAGATCTAAAATAATTCCAGAGCCTACAAACTTTGAGATTACAGCCATATTTATAGTGATAAATAGAAGCTTATCGTCATTGATACAAATTTTATTAAATTCTTTAACAATTTTTTCTCTTATTGACCTATCTAAATCAATTTCACAGTTGGATCTTTCTGCATAATAAAACAACTTATTTAAAGGAATAAATTTGCCATTTAAATCAGCACCCATGCTTATGCCGTCTAATCCAACTACTGATTTCCTTACAACAGACACAATAGGCTGAAACTTAGAATCAATAACTAAATTATCAAGCTCATTTTTAATATCTATTTTACTTTTCATAATAAAATCACCTCTCATCATTATTATTAGTATGAATTTGAAAGATATAATAATACCTTGTAAAAATAGTTAACCTTAAAGACCATGCCAGTTAAACCAGCACGGTCTTCAATCTCACTATGGAGCGGGTGAAGGGAATCGAACCCTCGTAACTAGCTTGGGAAGCTAGCACTCTGCCATTGAGTTACACCCGCAGAGACATAAAACATCAAAATCTCTGATTTTGCTATGTTTTAGTCCTTCTCAGTTTTACTAAGAAGTTCATTGATTTTGTTATGTTTTAATCCTCCTCAATTCATTAAGGAGTTTCATTCCAGCAGCATTATAGACAAGCTGAATATTATTTAATTGGTGCAGGTGAAGGGAGTCGAACCCCCATGCCTAAGGCGCTAGATCCTAAGTCTAGTGCGTCTGCCAATTCCGCCACACCTGCATATAATTATAAAACATAAAGAATTGTGCTCTTACTATGTTTTAATCCTTAATGTATCAACCTTAATTACTTTTTAACAACTGCTGATACATTATATGTTACCATTTTTAAACATAATTTAGCTTTATATTTTGCATCATTATATTTAAATACGTAGCAAATACTTTAGTTTTCGCCCTAGATTCTTTAAATATTGTATATTGACACACGGGGGCATGTGTATTCTACTATTCTTCTTCCCATATCATCTTAGCTAATGGAAATGGCTCTAAGGCTCTATCTAAGATGCCGTGAACATATGCTATTAATATCCCATAATTTACAATTGGAATATTAAATTCTTTAGCGTCTTCAATTCTACTAATCATAGCAGCTCTATTCAACATACATCCACCACAGTGAACTATTAATGAATATCTCTTAACTTCTTGTGTAAAAGTGACTCCAGCTGTATATTCAAAGTCAATTTTTTTACCTGTAATTTGTCTTATCCATCTTGGAATTTTTACTCTTCCTATATCATCAGCCTGTCTATGATGAGTACACCCTTCTGAAATAAGTATTTTATCTCCATCCTTTAATTTTTTTATCTCTTTAACACCCTTTATAAGTTCTACTAAATCGCCCTTATATCTTGCAAATAATATTGAAAAGGATGTCATTAGAATGTCTTTAGGAGTATCTGCTGCTACCTTTAAGAACACCTGAGAATCTGTAATTACTAGCTTTGGCTTCTTAGCTAAGTTTTCTAAGGTTTCCTTAAGTTCATATTCTTTTGTTACTATAGATATAGCATCACTTTCTAAAATATCTCTTATTGTTTGCTGCTGAGGCAGTATAAGTCTTCCTTTTGGTGCTGCCTTATCTATTGGCGTAACTAATACAACAAAGTCTCCTGGATTTATTAAATCCCCTACAATTTTAAACTTATCTTCATCCTCTGGAAGAATACTAATAATCTTATTTTTCAATTCTTTTATTCCCTGCTTTGTAGCTGCGGATACAAGAACTACAGGTATATTTAGTTCCTTTTTTAGAAAATCCGATTGCTCCTCTTTTACATCAGTTTTATCAATCTTATTTAACACTGCAACAACAGGAATTTTCTTTTCTTTAATCTGATCTATTATAAATTTATCATAATCGTTAACGCCAACAGAAGAATCAATTACTACTAATGCAATATCAGTCTTGTCTAAAACTTCTAAGGTTTTTTTCTTTCTGAGCTCCCCTAATTCTCCTATATCATCAAGTCCTGCGGTATCTATGATGACACAAGGTCCAATAGGTAGTATCTCCATAGATTTATAAACAGGGTCTGTTGTTGTACCCTTAACATCAGATACAATAGCTATTTCCTGATCCGTAACTGCATTTATTATACTGGATTTACCTGCATTTCTCATACCAAAAAGTGCAATATGTACTCTTTCAGAACGTGGTGTTTCATTTAAACTCATTTGTATACCCCCTATTATTTACCTGGAATCCCTGGTCTTGTCACCTCAAAGGGATTTAGTACTTGATCTATTTTATCCTTTGAAAGTATATTTTCTTCATAAAGAATCTCCCTTATAGTTTTTCCTTCCCTTAAAGCTTGCTTGGATATTTCACTGGATTTATCATATCCAATATGATGAATAAGGGCTGTTACCATAGCAGTTGACTTTTCAAGATTTTCTCTACATTTTTCTTCATCTACTTTTATTTCTTCTATGCATCTCTCTCTAAATATAATAACTGCATTGTTTAAAAGTTCAAGGGATTCTAAAAGACTTTCAGCTATTAGTGGAGTAAAGGCGTTTAGCTCAAGCTGTCCCATAGAACTTGCCATTGTAATAGCACTATCGTTAGCAATTACTCTCATGCTCACCTGCGCTACCATCTCTGGAATAACAGGATTTACCTTTCCAGGCATAATTGTTGATCCAGCCTGAACTTCAGGTAGCTTTAGTTCTCCAAGCCCTCCTTTTGGTCCTGAACTCAATAGTCGAAAATCATTTGAAATTTTCAACAAATTTACGCTACAAGATTTTAATAGACCCGAAACTTCCACATAAACATCACAATTTTGAGTTATATCCATAGGAAAATCAGACCTGGCAATGCCAAGCTTTGTTAAATCTTGAATAACATCAGTTATCATGTATATGAATTTATTTGTAGCATTTAAACCAGTTCCAATGGCAGTGCCTCCAAGATTTACTTGCCTCAATCTTTCTTCTACCTTATATATTCTCCACCTATCTCTTTCAATTGCCTTTGCATAGGCACCGAAACCCTGTCCAACCATCATAGGCAGAGCATCCATAAGCTGTGTTCTCCCTAACTTTATTACATCTGAAAACTCATTTTCCTTTACCTGCAAAGCTTCTTGAAGATCAGCTAAAGAGTTGCTTAGTTTTCTTATAAGACGAATTGCCGCAATTCTTAAACCAGTAGGGTATACATCATTAGTAGACTGAGACATATTAACATCATTTAAAGGATGAATAACATCATAGTTTCCTTTTTTCTCATCAAGAAGTTCTATGGCTCGGTTTGCTATTACTTCATTAACATTCATGTTAGTGGAGGTGCCTGCACCTCCTTGAAAGGCACTTATAGTAAATTCATCATTAAGTTTCCCCTCTATTACTTCATTACTAGCCTGAATTATCGCTTCTGCTTTTTCTGCTTGGAGATTATTTAAATTCTTGTTTACTATAGCAGCTGCCTTTTTGATTAATGCAATATCCTTAATTAAATTATGATTTACTGTTTTACTATGTAAATTAAAATTTTCCAATGCTCTTATTGTATTTATCCCGATATAACTTGAATCTTCAATCAACTTTTTCCCTATTAGATCTTTTTCTATCCTATTTGCCAAAGTAACTCCCCCCTTTTGCATAACAAATCTCTTAATTATATATTAGCATAAACCAGTACAAATTGCAGTTTACATTTTACTTCATAATCATCATTTTACTATCTGATGTTGCAATAAGTTGACTATCATTATTGAAGGCTTCGGCGTACATATTTACTATAGTATTGCCTTTATGTTTCATATAAACTTTAACTGTAAGAGTGTCATTCTTGTATATAGGTTTGTGATAGTTGGTGTTTAAGTCTAAAGAAACAGCTTCTTTTCTTGTAGCCATTTTATTTAGTAACCCGTAAGCGTTATCAAAGGCTGCAGAAATAAAGCCGCCCTGCATTGCATTAAAAGGATTGAGATACCATTCTAGCACTGGGAATCGTATCTCAAATAGTTCATCGGACATATACTGCACAAAAGTAGGCTCCATTACATCTACACAATTGGGAAACTTGCTAATTATTACATCTTCTATCCCCTGTTTTTTAGCATTAGCTAAAAATTCTTTTGTATATTTTATCATTAGTATTCCCTCCATTAGTAGCAACTGTCCATATAGGTTTATTGCTCACATTGTCAAAGTTCCATATGAACTTTTCAAGTCCATCGGATTATACCAATATCTCTACTCCGCTTTCTGTAACAAGTATAGTATGCTCCCATTGAGCTGATAATGAACCATCCTTAGTAACAACTGTCCAATCATCCTCAAGGGTAACACACTTATAACTGCCCTCATTTATCATAGGTTCTATAGTGAATACCATACCAGGTAATAAAAGCACACCTTTACCAGATCTAGCAAAATGGTCTACATGTGGTTCTTCGTGGAACTTTAAACCAATTCCATGTCCCCCTAAATCTCTTACCACAGAATATCCTAATTTATTACAGTAATTCTCGATAGCTATACCTACCGAATTAAGATCTCCATAAGGCTTTACTTCATTAATTCCTATATATAAAGCTTCTTTAGCTGCTTCAACAAGTTTTACTGCATTTTCACTAGCTTCACCTACTACAAACATTCTACTTGCATCAGAATAGTAACCATTTAATATTGTGCTTACATCTACATTAATGATATCACCATTTTTCAATGGTCTATCTTCTGGTATACCGTGACATATAACATCATTTATAGATGTACACACACTTTTAGGAAAACCACCATAATTCAATGGGGCTGCAATTGCTCCGCTTTTAATAGTATACTCACTAACCCAATCATCTATCTCATTAGTAGTCACTCCTACTTTAATTCGCTCTCCTACCATATCTAATATTTCATTAGTAATTTTACCACTTTTTCTGATACCTTCAATCTGCTCTGGTGTTTTTATAATATTTAGATTCGGAATTATAAATCCTTGCTCTTCATATACATATAGTTTTTTATCTTCTTCCATGTGACATTTTTTATATTTCTTACCGCTGCCACACCAACATAAATCATTTCTACTTGGTCTTTTCATTAAATACATCTCCAATCAAATATTTGTTTTCATAGTATAACATAAAATAGTAATACCATTAATATACTATCATTTAATATACTATAATACCAAATTTTACTCGATAATAATAGAATAAGTTACTATTTTTCAGCAAAACATTTACATGAATTTAAAGTTCCTTACTTTAAGTTTAACATATGCTAGTATGTGAATTAAATGTCCATTTTCCAATCTTCTATAACGCTTGCAACTTTGTTATCATGTGCATAGTTGAAACGTATTAGTTTTAGTAGTATAATAAAAATTACAGAACACGTGTACATGAAGTGAAAGCTTGAATCAGATGGAGTTTCAAACTCCACCTGATTCTTAGTTGAACGAATCCAAGGACGTACCCGCTCTTTACTTTCACTTTGAAGAAAAGCGATTCACAGAGTGCGTATGGGAGTATTAGAGCGGGTAGTCATCGGATAGAGCATTTTATAAAAATACATTGGCAAATGTATTTTTTTAATGCATGTGTATTTACTTAAAATATGCATAAATTAAGGATAGTTTATTATGAGTAAGGAAAATACTTGTTTCTACTGCGAAAAGGATCAGAGACTAAAAGATTTAATGATTGAAGTATGCCAGCTTAACGCATCTACTGTTTATTTATTTAAAGAACAAAGCTACAAAGGAAGATGTGTTGTTGCTTACAAAGATCATGTAAACGAATTATTTGAATTAGAAGATGCAGATCTTGAATTATATATGAAAGATGCAAAAAAGGTTGCAGCTGCAATAAAAAAAGCTTTTTCACCTAATAAGATAAACTATGGAGCATATTCAGATAAGCTTCCCCATCTTCATTTCCACATAGTTCCTAAGTATGAAAATGGACATACTTGGGGCGGTACTTTTGAAATGAATCCTGGAAAAGTATTGTTAACTGATGAAGAATATGCTGAAATAATCGCTTCTATAAAGAAAAACTTATAATTTAAATAGACTGCCTCACTCTAGAAATAACTTTCTAATTTTGAGGCAGTTCCTATTCTATAACTATTTTTCAGCTGTATCTCCTTCTATATTTCTAATAATTGCAGTTTGATCTGGTAAATCCCCAATCTCAGTCTTAATCTCCGTCCAGTCCCCTACTAAATTTCCATTATAACTTCTAAGATACTCATGAAGATTATCTGAATTAACATGGCTGTTCTCATTTACAATTACAGTCAGCCTATTTATCCTTAAAATTTTATTACTCTTACAGCATCCCTCTAATCCCTGTGATATTTTATTTAACAATATAGTATCATGCATATGCTAATACCCCCTTATATTTAATTTTCAGATCTTAAAATATTTCTCAGGAAATTTTTACATTGAGCCTTTAGTTGTCCTACTTTAGGTAGATCTTCTAATATTTTTACATTTCCGTCATGGCATGTCTTAAATCCCTTTGTTAAATCCTTTCCCGCATATAGACCAAAATGTGTTCCTCCACCCCAAGGTGGTGATAAACTTATATCATATACTATGCTATAAATAGCTACGTAGGCGGGTCTCCCATTGGCTCCATCATATTTCCCTAATTCCTCTATAGTAAATATCTTTTGTGTTTCCACTGCCATATTATTTCGCACTTTTTCCTTGGATAGTATATTTATTAATGTTTTTGCTTCTTCTGTTTTCTTTTTTATTAAATATCCATAATAGTTTTTAGCATATGGACAAATGTTAGCCATCATTCTTTCACTATAGTAACTTATTTTATGATTAATACTGTAAAGCTTTTGAATCAAATGAAAATCCAACTTATTTTCACTCCTTACTCTAGATGCTAGTACTTAGATCTAACTTCTAAAACTTTTGCTTCAATATATCTACAAACCTCTTCTGAAATTATCGGAACTTTCCTTTCTAACTCTTTACTCAGCCCTAATTTAAAGCTGACGTTACTTACTTCAATTGCAACAATATATCCCTTTACATACTTATAGTATAGTTTTATTAAATCTATTACACTGCAACTATGCTGAGTATAGATCTTTTTCCTGTGTTTATAATCTTCTAAGTTTGAAATTGTTATTTCTCCAGGATTTTTACCATAATAAGAAGCATCTATTATAAACAAAATGTCTCCTTCTTCTATCGAAGCTATACAATACTTAAAATCCGTTTCTCCAATTAGAACTTCAATATTATTATTTATAAGTCTCTCTCTTATTTTTTCTACCACTATAATAGCAATACCATCGTCCTCCATCAAAGTATTTCCTATAGCAATAGCTTTAATCTTCATATAAGAATTTCAATGTCAATTGGCTCATAATTGTCACTTATTAGATGGGTTGCACAGGAAACACAAGGATCAAAAGATCTAATAATTCTTCCAACCTCCACCGGTTCCTTTATATTATTTATTTTTGTTCCTATTAAGGATTTTTCACCTACTCCAGCTCTACCTGAACCATCTTTAGATCCCATATTCCAAACTGTAGGAGTAATGATGTTGTAGTATTTTATAAGTTTATTCTCTATTTTGACCCAATGTCCTAGGGCTCCTCGAGTGGTATCTACTAAACCTATGCCAAAAGCTTGGTCTGGAACATCATATATTTTTTGATTATTAGGTACTAACTGAATACGTTCTACTAACTTTTCCATTATATCTATAACTTTCTTAGTTTCTAGTACCCTAGCAATATTTCTATCCATACAGGAACTGCCTCCGCTATATTCCCTAGCCAGTATTAATCTAGCCAAAGGACCTACTTCCATAGAGTATCCATCATAGTGAGGGGATTTTATAAAACTATAAGCTTCCTGCTTAGATAAATTGATAAACTCCTCAGTGTCATCAGTAGGCTTTTCTATTTCTTTATTATTTGTATACCAACTATTAGTTATATTCTCAGTAATTCTGTTACTATCTAGGCTAGATTGCTGTCCATTTATTAGCACTGAAGGTTTTACATAAGTTATTTGTGGATCAAGATATTTATCAAAGAGTCCATAACTCATGAAGTTACCATAAGCCTTTCCTTTTTCAAAGTAATCAGAATAATATTTAGCTATTGTATACACATCTTCTATCATATATTCATTAATAAACTGCTTTATAATGTAGATAATTGCTGAAACCTTTGATAATTTATATGCATCTATATTAACAGTAACTCCACCAACAAAAATACCATGAGCGTGAGGAGTCTTTCCTCCTAATACAGACAATCCTTCATGTGCTAATCTACTATACTGTATACTTCTAATGTAATGATCACTTATTTTTTTATTTATTTCTTCTGGCAATCTATAATCACTATATTGTTCAGAATGTAATGGCCCTATATCTGGCATTTTCACATAACTTGGTATAGTCAAATTATAAAAATGTCTTAAATGATTTTGCATAAGTTCAAAACCATGCATCAAGTCCCGTATATATGAATCATTTACACTTATCTCCACCTTTAAAGCATTCTCTAATGCTGCTGTGGAAGCTAATGCATGTGCTGTAGAACATATACCACATATCCTTTCCGTGAAATATATGGCATCTAAAGGTTTCCTGTTTCTTAGCATTTTTTCGAAGCCTCTAAATAATAATCCACTAGTTTCTGCATTGACAATAGTATTCTCCTCTACCTCTACTTTAGTTTCTAAAAAACCGCTAATTCTTGTGATAGGATCAATCTTTATAGTTTTTCCCATAGCGCCCTCCTAATATCTTACAAACGGTTCCATTCCATCAGGAAACCTAGGTTGTGCACAGCCAATACAGTTAGTATTGTCTCCAATTGGCCAGTTAACGTACCCATTCCACTTTCTACTTGGACAATCTGTTTTTGTCACTGGACCTCTACAGCCCAATTTAAACATACAACCCTCTTCTCCAAATTTTCCAGCAAAAATACCTTTATCAAAAAATCCTCTTCTTGTGCAGGTATCATGAATGGTTACTCCATAGAAAAGAAGAGGCCTTCCTTCGTTATCTAGCTCAGGCTTTCCAAAAGAAACTAAGTGAGCTAAAGTTCCCACTACCCAATCCGGATGACAAGGACAGCCTGGCAATTTTATAACCTCAGAATTTATTAACTTATCAACACTTTTACTTCCCGAAGGATTAGGTCTTGCTGCTGAGATCCCGCCATAGGATGCGCAAGTTCCCACAGCTACAACATATTTTGCTTTTTCACCAGCCATTTTTATAGCCTCTAAGGCAGTAACAGGCTTACCTTCATAATTAGCAATAATATTATAAAAACCATTTTCTTTTGTGGAAACAGCACCATCTACTAATAATATAAATTCGGTATTAAGAGTATCTAAAAACTCTTTAAAAGCAAAGTCTCCCTCTGAAGTCATTAGCGTATTATTATATTTTAAGTTTATTACTTCCGTTAATATATAGTCTAATCCAGGATTCTCGCTATTTAAAAAAGAAATAATATTGCCAGAGCAACCTGTTACCTCAAGGCATATAGCATTTAATTTTTTCACATGTCTATTTTTAATTAATTCTTCGCACTGCTGTAAAAGTGCCTTTGAAGTAATTTCTTTTTCCATTGTTAAAGGGCATACTAATTTTTCCTGCAAACCCCCACCTCATTTTATTGTAAAATCTCTACCCTAATTATATGAGCAACTTAGGAAAATATTACTATAATCATACCGGTGTAAAAGTAGATATTAAAAAAATAAACCTCGAACTTTTTAAAGGTCGAGGTTTACAGATAATCTAAGGACTTTAGCAATTTTGCTAAAGTCCTTAGATTGTACAGAGCTTTTATCCGATGACTATCCGCTCTAATACTCCCATCTTCTCCAAAGTGGGCGTAAAGAGCGGCTACGTCCCTGGATTCGTTCAACTAAGAATCAGGTGGAGGTTAAATGCCTAAATGGCATTTAACGGGCAAAGCCCCGTGGTCGTAGACAAACTCCATCTGATTCAATTTTCACTTCATAATTAATCTATATGAAACTAATACTTAAATAAGCACATTCTTTGCAATATTCCACAGTTTGCTGAGCAGTCTTGCACACAGCATCAGCTCCTACATACTTACAAGTACCCTCATCAACAGGTCCTCCTCCAATCAATATCTTAACCTCTTTTCTAAGACCTGCATCTTCAATTGCCTGTATACACTCCTTTACATTATCAAAGCAATTTGTAAGAAGACATGAAATCCCCACTACTTTAGCCTTATATTGCTTTATAGCTTCAATAAATCTTTCTGGTGGTACATCAACTCCCAAGTCCACTACCTCAAAATCATTACTACTCATAAAGGTGTTAACAATATTTTTACCAACATCATGAATATCACCATAAATAGTTCCTATAACAAAAATTCCGTACTTGGATGTTCCAGAAGGTATGGTTTCCCCTAATATCTTTGAAGCTTCTTTAAATATTTCCCCGGATATAATGAGTTCAGACATGAAATATTTTTTTTCCTCAAACCTTTTTCCCACTATTCCAATACCTTCTTGAAGATATCCAATAATTTTTAATACAGGTATATTCCTGCTTATAAGATTCTTTACTTCTGCAATCACAAGATCTTCATTAAGTTCTGCCATTGCTTCTACAAGTTTCTTACTCATAAAATGCCCTCCTGCAATTATATACTTATATATAAACTATCATAAATAACCTTCTAAAACATCTTACATAATGTATAAATTAAATGTATAAAAACAGACACTATGATTAATATAATTTCCTACCTAATGTTGTATTATCTTACTATAAAGATGTATTTTTCTACATTATAACATATTTTCAAATTAACTCTTTAATTTAAATAAAAGATGATATATTATTTTATATAAGGGGTGGTTAAATGGAAATGAAACTAAGTAATTTCTTAAATAAAATAAGGACTTACAATCCTGAATTATATATTTCGCAAAAAGAAGGCATTTTAATTAAAGCAGTTAAACTTCTTGATAAAGATCAAACTCTATTTGAGTCTAATTATTTGTATATAGGAAAAACTTCAAATCTTCCAAAAGTGCTGCCACAAGACCATTATATAAACATACTTTGTATTACAAATAACAATTTACCTTCTAAGTATAAAAAAAGCCCTATGCTAAACTTAATAGCATTAAATAATAATATGGATATCATTACAATTTTTAACGAAGTACAAGATATGTTGACAAAGCAACAACAGCTTGCCCTTAACTCAGCAAAGCTATTAGATTGCCTAGTCAGCGAAAAAGGTATTGAACATATAGTAAACATAGGGTCTGATCTTCTTAATAATCCTATATGCATCATAGATCTTAGCTTCAAGCTTCTAGCTGCTTCAAAAAAAATCCAAGTAGATGATCCTATATGGATTGAACTCCTCACAAAGGGATATTGCTCCTTTGATTTTGTCTCTATGTCAAATGCAGAAAAGTTTATTGAACTAGTTCATACAAGCAATTCTCCAGTTTTTATGAGCAAGGATAAATTTAGAATTCCTCGTATAGTATCAAATATTAAGGTTAATAACAAAGTGGTAGGATATGTTGTAGCATTGGAATGTGAAAAATCCTTTAATGAAGATGATTTGGAATTAATTTTTCTCCTATGTAAAGTATTATCTTCAGAAATGCAAAAAAATAAGTTTCTTCAGAATACCAAAGGCTTAAGATATGAAAATTTTATCATTGATTTGCTGTGTGGTGAAAAAATGGATACAAGCACCATTGAAGAAAGATTAAATTTTCTTGACTTACATTTTAAAAATAATATTTATGTACTTACTGTAAAAGTATCCCAAAATAATTTTGGAAATGTTTCTCTATATCGAATTAGAGATACTATTGATTATATGCTTGTGGATAGTAAATCTATTATATATAACGATACTATAGTTGTAGTAATAAGTCGTAATAATAAAATATCCACTCACGAAAACAGCTTTGCAAAATTAACAGAGTTTTTGAAAAAAAATAAAATTCATGGTGGATTAAGTCGTTGTTTTCACAGCCTCATTGACATACAAGAATATTACCATCAGGCTTTAAAGTCTATTGAACTTGGAGTAGCCTTGAAAACAAATAAATTTCTTTTTTTATACGAGGACTTTGCAGTATACCATCTTTTAGAAACTTGTTCTAAGCAAAATGATTTAGAAAACTTTTGCCATGCCTCAATATATGATTTAATGGAATATGACAAAAAAAATAATACAGATTACATGAAGTGTCTTTATACTTATCTGATAAATGAAAAAAGCCAGTTAGAAACAGCAGAAGTTTTAAGCATTTGTCGAAGCACTTTAGCACATCGTATTGAAAAAATTCAACGTATTATGAATATCAATCTAAATGATGCCATTACAACCTTTAGACTTATTCTAACTTTCATAATACTTGAGTATGCTGATGGTACTAAATTCGTGGACAATCTCCACAACAAGAGAAAACTACATATTTATGGAGGCACTAGCAATGAATAATTATAAAGTTACTTTTGAACCAGTTGGAGAGGAAATAGTTGTCCCTGAAGGAAGTTCACTAAAAGAATCAATTGCAAAAGCAGGTTTAGATTTTGATTTTCCTTGTGGGGGCAGAGGAACCTGTGGAAAATGCCGAATTAAAGTTTTAGGAAAACATTTAAGTCCCACAGAAAAAGAGATTAAATATCTGGAAGAAGAAGAACTTTCAGAGGGTATACATCTTGCCTGTGAAATACAAGTTTTTGATGATATAACTGTGCAACTGAATACAGGAAAAGAACAGGTGCATAATATACTACAATCTTCCGTTGAAAGATCTTTTATTATTGAACCTCTTCTAAAAAAGAATTATTCGGAGGTAGAGTTACCTTCTTTACATGACCAAAAATCTGATTTAAAACGTTTAAAAGAAACACTCACATTGCAAAATCATGACTATGAAGATTTAAAAATAAGTATTCCTGTTCTACAGGACTTACCTTTTAGTCTTCGTGAAGCACAACATCATGTTACTGTAATTATTGACGAAAATGAAATATTAGGGATAGAAAAAGATGATACCACTGGAATAATGCTAGGTGTTGCCTTTGATATTGGTACTACAACTATTGTAGGATATCTATTAGATTTGCATACTGGAAAGGAACTAGCTGTTGCTTCTTCACTAAATCCACAGGTTAAATTTGGTGCAGACGTAATCTCCCGTACTACCTATGCCAACCAGAATATAGATGGTGTAAAAATGATGCAGTCTGCCCTTTTAAAAGTACTTGATAAATTAATTGGAGACACCTTAGAAAAGTCAGGCATGTCAAGAGATGAAGTTTATGCCATAACCGTCGTTGGAAACACCTGCATGCACCATCTTTTCTTAGGTTTAAGCCCTAAATACATTGCAGCTGTACCTTATGTTCCCGTAGTAAGCGAGCCTTTAGATTTAAAAGCTTCAGATTTTCAGTTTCACATTAATCCTGCAGGTAGGGTTTTCGTGCTTCCAAACATTGCTGGATTTGTAGGCGCAGACACAGTGGCAGTAGTTTTAGCTACTGAAATGGACAAGAGTAAAGATATAAAATTGGCCATAGATATTGGTACAAATGGTGAGATGGTACTAGGTTCCTCTGAAAAACTTTTTTCTTGTTCCACAGCAGCAGGTCCTGCCTTTGAAGGAGCTCAAATAAGCAGCGGAATGAGAGGTGCTGCAGGGGCTATCGATCATGTACAATTTAGTGAAACAATGACTTATACGGTTATTGGTAATGAAAAACCTCAAGGAATTTGTGGGTCTGGTCTGCTGGATACAATTGCTGGACTTGTAGAGCTTGGGATCATTAATAAAAGAGGTAAACTACTCTCTCCAGATCAGTTTACTAATCCTATTGCAAAAGCCTTTGAAAAACATATTATTAACTATAAAGATGCAAATGCTTTTTTAATGGTACCTGAATCTGAAACAGCCCACGGCAGGCCTATCATGATTACCCAAAATGATATAACCTCACTACAATTAGCTAAAGGTGCTATCTCAGCAGGTATTAAGATACTTATTGAAGAATGCAAAATAACCATTAACGATATAAAAGAAGTCCTCTTAGCTGGCGCTTTTGGAAATTATATGGACCCACACAGCGCCTGTATAATTGGTCTAATACCAAAAGAGCTTGAGAGTAGAATAAGAATGGTAGGAAATGCTGCAGGCACTGGTTCGAAGCTTGCTTTGATATCACGCAGCGAATACAACCGTTCTGATATCATTGCCACTACCGTAAAATACATTGAATTAGCTGCCCAAAAACACTTCAATAAAGAATTTGCAAAAGGAATGCAATTTTAAGCTAAGTTTTCACTTATAGGCGCATACAACCAAAAGTAGACTTACACTCCGGAAAATGTTCCTGAAGTATAAGTCTACTTTCTTGTTTATCTATATACTTGTGCTCTCTGATTTTCTTACTGCAATTTCTTTTTGCATCTTTTGAAGACTAGTAGGTGTAATTTTATAAAGCAATACAATGAAAATTAAACCTACTACCATAATAACTGCTGGAATTAATGCTATTCCATTTTTTATACCACTTATCAATTGTGCTGTAGGCTTCATATTTGCGACATATCCTGATCCTACAAGAATAGCAGTTATAATAACACTTCTTAAAAATATAGCAGTTTTAATTGGAAAACTTATTAATGACATGATAAAACCTCTCGCATTCTTTCCTGTTTTCCATTCACCATATTCTACAGTAGAGGAATACATAGCAACACCTAATGCATCAGGAATTCCATATCCTAAATATGCTACAAACATTACTACCATAAAGGAAACATAATTCATTGGAAGTGCCCATACAACAAGCAATCCAACTATAAATGTTGAAATAGATAAAATGTAAGTGTTTCTTTCTCCAATTTTTTTGGCAATTGGATTAGTAAACGCAGCTCCAAAGAAACATACTACATTAAGACCTGTAAAAAATATGGTGATTACTGCTAGATTATTTACAACATATTTGAAATAATAAAATGCTAATCCAAAGATAACAAATCTTCCTAGATATCTACCAAGTTCACCTAACATCAATCCTATAAGAGGTGGATTTACTACTATTTGTTTTAACATCTCACCTACAGACATTTTTTCTTCTTTACCTGCTTGAGTAGATTCTCCACTATGTGCATAATCTTTTGTCATAAAGAATAATATATAATAACAAATAGTTAGGAAAATACCTGAAAGTATAACAGTTAAAGTATATCCCATCGCAGGATTACCACTAGCTTTACCAATAACCAATATTAATGGCATACCTATCAAAGAAAAAGCAATAGATCCTAAGGAATTAAACATTCCTCTATTTGATGCCATAGCAATTCTCTCTTCCCTTACCTGTGTCATTGAAGAGTTCATTGCTATATGTCCTGCGTAAAAAATGTTCCAGATTAAATGGCTGACTATAAATCCTATTGAAATTATAACCGCATTAGTTGATGCAGAGCCTATCTTAGAAAACTGTAATATGAAAAATAGCACTGCAAAAGGAGGTCCTACCAATAACCATGAACGATATTTACCCCATTTCATGTTACTCTTTTCCAATATGATACCTGCAGTAGGAACCCACACAATATCAAATATACTTGTAATCATCAATACAGTACCTGCTAATGCTGCAGGTATCTTAGCATAGTCCGTTAAGAATGCTGCAAAGTAGAATACCTCCATGTTTACAAATAACTGAAATCCAAAGGATGGTAATCCATAAAGATTAATAATGGACTTTTTTAAACTTTTCTCCATAATACTATCCCCTCCAATATTTTATAATAATTTAATTATATTAATCATAATATTCCATAAATAAAGACTAGTACTTATTGACTTTTGAATGTTAGGTAAGTTTAACTAAGAGTCAGGTTGGGTTTGAAACCCTATCTGATTCAAGTTTCCACTTCATATAGGTTATTTACCAGTTGCGGCTGAAATCATAGCTCTTACATTTTCAACCTTAGCATTCGGAGGTATTGAACATCCACTTGATAGAATAAATCCTGTTCCCATATCCTTTATAAGTTGAGCGGAATAATTGTATACTTCATCAGGAGTACCAAGAGCAAGTTTCGCTACTGGAACATCTCCTTTAATACATGCATTACTTCCAAGAATTTCTTTTATCTTATAGATATCTGTTCCTCCATCTGTTTCAAATACAATTTTTCCTTTTGGGAAATCCTTAAAATAATTAAGGTCACGCTCCCAGTTCCCATCAATGTGTATATTACATACAGCACCTTCTTCTATAACCGCATCTGCTGTCTCCTTAATATATTTCCATACAAAGCGCTCCCATAATTTAGGTGAGAAGAATTCACTAGCTCCACGGGCTGGTGAAAGGAATACTACTGAAGCTTTAGTATCTCTGATTTGTTTTCTAATTCCTTCAATTACTTCTTTTTGCATAACTTCTAGTGTTGCTTCAACCTTATCAGGAATCTTAAATAAGTCTCTCATAAACTTAACCATTGAGCGACCGCCGCCTAAGTATTCATTTACTGTTAAACATGTAGATTGTTTATATAGCACATATCCAGCATCAGTGATGTTTTTAGATGCTTGTGGTGCATAAGCTAAACTTTCCATAATCTCATCAACATTTATTTTTAATCTATCTCTCAAATACCCTGGTGCAAAACTACTCCAGCCTTTGCTTATAATTGTATCGTAATCTTCTGAAAACAACATTTCTGCTTCATCAAGCTGCCATAGCATATTATCAGCTAAGTCACGTCCTGGGAGTTTAACTCTTGCCAAAAATGTCAATGGGAATATAGGACCTGCAGAAAAGGCTGATTCACTTCCATCTACATCTCCTAAATCTTTTAATGATTCTAATATAATTTTATTTGATTCTTTTACACCTTTGCAAATGTCAGCTAATGTATATCCCATATGAGTAGCACAGAAACCGTCCATTTGTAATATAACTGGTGGTCTATCAGTTTTTTCTAATGCTAAAGTCTTATTTAATCTCTCTAAACGCTCATTGTATAATTCTTGTGTTGTTTTCATACTGCTACACCTCCACAAATTTTTTACAATAATCTACAGTACTCTGTGCATTCTTAGCTACTACATCTGCTTTTACATACTTACCAGTAGCCTCATCAACTGGTCCTCCGCCAATCAAAACCTTTACATCATTTCCAAGTCCTGCATCTTCTATAGCTTGTACACATTTCTTAACATTATCAAAACATGTAGTAAGAAGACATGAAATACCAACTACTTTAGGCTTGTACTGTTTTATAGCTTCAATAAATTTAGCTGTTGGTACATCAACCCCTAAATCGATTACTTCAAAGCCATTGCTTCTACCAACTTTTTACTTATAATATCTCCCTCCTTAAAACACTCTATTAATTGTTATAAAACCTTTTCCTAAAAATATATTTTTGTACATTTATCTATATACATATATTATCATACATGTTTTAACAAAACATCTTACATAATGCTTAAAATTTATGTATAAATTTATACATTATGCCTTTTTTACAGTTATTATTTTAATATTTAAATTTGTAACACAATAAAAAGCGTAGTTCAAATTACAAGTTGTGAATTAAATATTGCTTAATTTGACTACGCCTCATATATTTTGGAGTTTTTTTACTTACCAGTAGCCGCTGCAAGCATTGCTTTTATGTTTTCAACTTTAGCATTTGGAGGTATTGAGCATCCGCTAGAAAGAATAAGTCCTGGGCCAACATCTTTAATAATTCTTGTACAGTAATCATATACTTCATCTGGAGTGCCAAGAACAAGCTTTTGTGATGGAACATCTCCTTTAATACACATACGGTCTCCAAGTTTTTCTTTTATCTTATAAATGTCTGTTGTTCCATCAGTTTCAAATACGCATTTTCCTTTAGGGAAAGCCTTAAAGTAATCCAAATCACGTTCCCAATTTGAATCACAATGAATATCGCATATGGCACCCTCTTCTATAATCATGTCTGCTGTTTCCTTTATATACTTCCATACAAAACGTTCCCATAACTTTGGTGAATAGAACTCACTAGCCCCTCGTGCTGGAGAAACGAAAACAACTGTAGGTTTTAGTTGTCTGATTTGTTGTCTTAAGCTTTCAAGATTCTCTTTTTGAATAACTTCTAATACTGCCTCAACTTTATCTGGCATCCTAAATAGGTCTCTCATGAATTTTGTCATTGAACGTCCGCCGCCTAAATACTCATTAACAGTTGTAGTCACAACTGGACTATATACTAAAAATCCAGCGTCTTCAACATTTTTCATAGCTTGAGGAATATAAGCCATCTCTTCCGTAAGTGCACCCAAATTAACTTTTAATTTATCTTCTACAAAGCCTGGCATAAAGCTATTCCAGCCTTTATTAATAATTGTATCATAGTCTTCTACTGTCATCAGTTCCCTTTCGTCTAATTGCCAAAGCATATTATCAGGAAGTTCACGACCAGGAAGTTTAATTCTTGACATAAATATCAAAGGAAATATTCTAGCAACATTAAAAGTCGCAGTTGCTCCATCAAAATCTTCAAAATATTTCAATGAATCCACAATAACTTTATTTGAATATTCAATACTCTTGCAAAATTCCGACAATTTTACACCTTGTTGTACAGCACAAAAGGAATCCCCCATCATAACAACAGGCGTTCTATCAGGTTTTTCTAAGTTTAATGCCTTTTTAAATCTGGTAAAACGCTCATTATATAATTGTTCTGTTGTTTTCATATTATTACACCTCCACAAATTGTTTGCAATAATCAACAGTGTTTTGTGCATTCTTAGCTACAATATCTGCCTTTACATATTTGCCTGTAGCCTCATCAACTGGGCCTCCTCCGATAAGAACCTTTGTATCATTTTTAAGTCCTGCATCTTCTATTGCCTGTATACATTCCTTAACATTATCAAAACATGTAGTCAAAAGACATGAAATACCAACTACTTTTGGCTTGTACTGCTTTATAGCTTCAATAAATTTAGCTGTAGGTACATCAACACCTAAATCGATTACTTCAAAGCCATTACTTCTCATTACTGTTGTTACGATATTTTTTCCTATATCATGGATATCGTCATAGATTGTCCCTAAAACAAAAACTCCATATTTAGATGATCCTGATTGTTCCATTCCGCCAAGTAATTGTGAAGCCTCATTAAATACTTCTGCTGACATAATAAGCTCTGATAAGAAGTATTCTTTTTCTTCAAATCTCTTTCCTACAATCCCCATACCTTCCTGTAAACTTTCTATAATTTCTAGTGGATCTACTCCCTGATCCTTTAATGCTTTTACCTCTGAAATTACTATATCCTCATCAAGATCTGCCATTGCTTCTACTAATTTTTTACTCATAATATCTCCTCCTAAATAATTCTTTTATATATTAACTGCGATGTGGTAACCTTCTATCCAAGTTTTCTAAGGTTATTGATCGCAAAGTCTGTTCATCAGTTCCAAAAATTATTGCAGTCATATTTATAGTAATATTTTTTATATTATTGTCCTGATACTTCTCTGAGGATTTAATGTTAATGTTTTTACCAGTAGTAGAAAGCCAAAGATTAAAACCTTTTTCATTTTCAGCAAAAATTTTAATATGTCCAATAAAATACTTGTTATCTGATACCCAAAGTTTAAGACTTTCCACCCAATCCACTAGGCAGCTTTTCAACTCATCTGCTGTTACTTCTTTATCAAGTTCAAAGGAAGTTGAGTATGAGAAAACCGCTGGAACTTCCTTCAGCTCTCCATATAAAGCTTCATGGGAATGATCATGATTGCATCCACAATTATGCTGATGCTTATTATACTTAGTAGGTTTATGCACTTTATTAACTTTATTAACTGAAGGTTTCTGAATTTTATTCACAGATTTTCGTCACCTCTTCCCAAATACAATCCTTTACTTCTATATTTGCAGATACTTTGTGTATATTAGCTTTTGAATTAAGTTCTTTTACTCGATTTTCTACCTGGTTTAACTCTGTATCAGTTACCAAGTCTACTTTATTAATAAGTATTGTATCTCCTTGTGATACCTGGTTTTCCACAAGTACCGGTGTTATAGTAGAAAGTTCCTCCCATCGCTCTGCATCAACTACAGTTACAGTTCTTATACTTTCTATTCCCCTGCCATATTTATTTATATTACCCAATATTTTACTCGGATAAGCAAGTCCAGTAGTTTCAATAATTACCCACTTAGGATTAATTTTCTCATTAATATCATTTAGTGTAGTTATTAAATCAGAAGTAAGTTGACAACAAATGCATCCTGCAAATAATTCTCTTACGCTGTAGCCATCTGATTTAAGTACTTTATCATCGATTCCTATTTCTCCAACCTCATTCTCAATGATTACTAAATTTGACTTTATCGAATCGTCACTTTCAACAAGGAAATGTGCTAACGAGAGTATCACGCTTGTTTTTCCTGAGCCAAGGAATCCCCCAAAAATAATCAAATTCATTTTATCACACCTTCCTTTTACTTTGAGTTAAAGTCCAAGTTACAATTACAATCACTACAAACTTCCTCTGCCGCATTACCATAAATATGTTCCACTGTAATTGTCTCATTTGGATTAATCAGTACAAAATCCTCATCCCAGGGACCGGTCAACAATTTTTTAATATATGTTAGAGTTCCTGGAAGAACTTCTTGTTTTAACTTTAAATCTTCTGCAATTTTTTCAGTTTTTTCTAAAAATTCCTTTGTATTAAAAGCATTCGTTTCAATAACACCTAGTCTTTTATAATGCTGAAGCATTATTTTATATATTCTATCAGCTTTAACTTTTCCATATCGTTTTACTGTATCCTGATACTCAACCCATATATTCTTTTCATAATCTAGCCAACCTTTAGTCAAAAAATAAGTTCCCATTTCACTTGATATCTTTTTCCGTTTTTCACAGGAACCTAATAATAAAGTAATACAATCATCTACTCGGGGAAAAATAATTTGATAGTCTGCTGATTTTAGCCCTAATATTGCATTGCCACAATATCCAAAGGCTAAGAGTACCTGATCTACATTTGATATATGATCTAGCTCTTGCTGCATACGTTTTTTTAATGATTCAGGCTCTATATGAAGACTTGACTCTATCCATAGTATAGGATACTTACAACCGGTTTCATTAACAGCTGCATTTAACTCCTCTGCAATAGTTCGGCATGCTATAATTACCCTGTTCATCTTACTCATAAAGTCCTTCACGGAATCCTTTAATGAATTTTCTTGAGAATCTATCTTGTCCAAGTAGTGTTTGAGATGCAAGTAAAGCAGCCCTCATTTCTTTGTTTGTTGGATCCATTATATAGGAATCCATCCCACGAGCCATTGTTTGTACCATGAATAATCTGTTTAATACCTTTCTTGCAGGTAAGGCATAAGATATATTACTTAATCCGCAAGTAGTGTGTACTCCTGGATGACTTTCCATTATGTGTTGTATTGCTTGTAATACCTCTATTCCATTTTTTTCTCCTGCACTTATTGGCTTTATAAGAGGGTCTATATATATATCATCTAAGTTAACTCCTTCTGCAGTTAACTTAGTAATTATTGAATCAGCAATTCTAATTCTGTCCTCATTTGTCTTAGGCATTCCACCATCATCAATGCATAATGCTACAATTTTTGTATTGTATTCCTTTACTAAAGGCAGTACGGCATTCCATCTTGGTGTTTCATCAGTTATAGAATTAATCATTGATTTACCATTAATCGCTTTTTTTAATCCCGCCTCTAAAGCTAGTGGATTAGGGCTATCTATACATAATGGCAAACTTGTTGCCTGAAGCACATTTTCAACCAACCATTCCATAGTTTCAACTTCAGTCTCCATAAAGGTACCACAATTAACATCAATATATGTAGCTCCTGCTTCTTCTTGTGCTTTTGCAATCTGCTGTATATATTGTCCATCTTTTTTCAGAACAGCCTCACGTATTGCTTTTCTACTTGTATTTATTAGTTCTCCAATAATTAACATTATATTTACCCCTCCTTAAACATATCCACAAAATTAGATATTTATTAATATCTTAATGTTTAATTTTCCAATAAAACCGTGAAATTTTTATTAGAAAATTAAGAATGTTAAATCTTTTACTTAAAAATATCATATCATATATATTTTGGTAAATCACCTTACATGATGTTTAAATTTTGCTATTAATTTAAACATCATGTAATCCTCTTTAATTACTAAAGATAAAAAATTTCAAACAAACCTCATCTAATTTTGTAATTACTATTGTAAATAGTATACTTTCTATTTAATAAATAACATTATAAAAATATTAAATATCTAAAGCGCCGTAGTAACCACCATGAACTGCTTCTAATATTTTACCCACTTTAACACAATCTCCAATTTGGAAGAACCTAGGTGCTGCATAACGTAACGCTTCAACAGATGCTGAATTTGGTTTCATACCAGCAGCAACCAAAATAGTATCTGCAGGATATAATACTTCATTTCCATTTTCATCTATACACAATAAGCCTTCATCAGTAACTTCTCTAGCTCTTGTATTTAAATGCATTTCAACATTACCTTTCCTTAATGTCACTTCTAAAGCAATCTTATGCATTTCTGATGTATCTGGAGCATATGCGTTTCTCATTTCTACAACAGTTACATCTTTCCCTAGATTATCAAGATAGATAGCTGTTTCTGTACCTATTAATCCTCCACCTAAAATTACAACTTTATCTCCAACAGCTGGTCGTGGCTGATGAATAGCATCTAATCCTACAATTTTATCGCTAGTATCAATTCCTGAGATTGGTGGTACAACAGGTACTGTTCCTACTGCACACATAATTATATCTGCATTTAGCTCTTTTCCTAATTCTGGAGTTAATTCTGTATTTAAACGTACTTCTACATTTGTTTCAGCTAATCTTTTTGCTAATAATTGAGAATAGTTGTATAGGTCTTGTTTAAATGGAATATATTCTTCGCAAAGTAATGCACCACCTAGACGACTATTTTTTTCAAATAAAATAACTTCATGTCCACGAGCTGATGCTTGTAAAGCAGCTGACATGCCAGCAGGACCACCACCCGCAATCAATACTTTTTTAGGTGTTGATATCGCAAAAGCAGCTTCATGTTCTCTTTCTCTACCAATCATAGGGTTTAATGCGCAGACGGTTGTACGTGTTGTTAAATAAGCACCAAAACAGCTGAAACAACGGCAGCATTTAGTGATATCATCTTTTCTTCCAGTTAAAGCTTTTTCAGGGAAGAATGGATCTGCCATTAATTGACGCCCCATTTCAACAATGTCTGCTTTACCGCTAGAAATGATGTCCTCCATCATATCAGGATCATTTAATCCACCTAATGTAGCAACTGGAGTCTTAACATGTTTCTTAATCTCTGCTGCTAAATGAACGTTACATCCATGTTCAATAAAAATGGATGGATGTGTGATAATAAATGCGTCCCTATTTTCATGAACACCTGCAGATACATGAATTATGTCTACTTTGCCATCTAAGGCCTTGGCAATTTCAACACCATAGTTAATATCATAACCACCTTCAGTATATTCTTCTCCACTCATACGGAATTCAATTGGGAAATTAGGTCCAACTGCTTCACGAATTTTTTCAACACATAACAATGGGAAACGCATTCTGTTTTCGAAGCTTCCGCCCCATTTATCAGTTCTCTTATTAGTGTTAGGAGACATAAATTGACATAGTAACCATCCATGACCGCCATGAACTAATACTATATCAAAACCAGCTTCTTTAACCATGGCTGCTGCTTTTCCAAAACTATCAGCAATTTCAAGAATTAATTCTTCTGGCATTTCATAAACATGTGTACCATCTGGCCAAATTTCATCAATAGGACCAAAACGTTTATCCTGTCCCTTTGATTGACTACGTTTACCAGCAAATTTACCACCGTGTGATAATTCTATAGAAGCAAAACAGTTATGACGATGAATCATACTAGCTAGTTCTGTTAATGATGGCAAACTCATACGATTGTCTAACAGAATATGTTTTGTATGGGATTTTCCTGTAGAACTATGCACAATTCCTTCACTTACTGTGATAACAGCTGCTCCACCTTTTGCTCTTAAACCATAAAAAGCAATGTTATCTCTTGTCAAATTTTCATCTGGTCCAATTTCTGGAGTTGAAATTGGAGAACCTATCATACGATTTTTTAATGTTAATCCAGCAATCTTAATTGTACTACCCAAATTTGGATAATATTGATTCATTTTTACTCCTCCTAGTTTTCCATTTTTAATATAGCTTTAACAACTTTACCTTTATTCACATCTTCAAAGGCTTGATTAATATCTTTGAAATTATAATAAGTAATTAATTTATCAAAGGGGAACATTCCTTTTTTATAGTATTCTAATAATTCAGGAATAAAGATTTGTGGAATAGAACATCCTTCAACAATTCCTACCAATTTCTTTCCTGCTCCCATTAATTCATTTTCTACATTAATTGTAAGACCTTGTGTCGCACCTAGTACAACACATGTACCTAAAGAGCGGGTACAATTTAAGGATTGTCGGACACATGCGCCACTACCTGTACAGTCAATTGCATAATTTGCACCAATACGGGTTATTTTTTTCACTTCATCAACTACACTTTCAACTCTATTACTATTGATTGTATGTGTTGCACCAAACCCTTTAGCCATTTCTAATTTAGCATCGATAATATCAGATGATTTTGCTTTAGATGAGCCTCCCACAGCAATAATAGTTGTACATCCCGCAATTTTAGCTGCCATGATAGCACTTAATCCTACTGCACCAATTCCTGTAACGACAATAGAACTTGCTGGATCTGGTTTCAAATAATTTAAAACCGCTCCTGCACCAGTTTGGATACCACATCCAATAGGACCAACCATAGCTAAATCCACA
This sequence comes from Clostridium magnum DSM 2767, assembly GCF_001623875.1. Taxonomy (GTDB): domain Bacteria; phylum Bacillota; class Clostridia; order Clostridiales; family Clostridiaceae; genus Clostridium_AM; species Clostridium_AM magnum. The sequence goes on from NZ_LWAE01000009.1 coordinate 46,513, forward strand.
CCATCTGGTACAGGAATTATGTTATTACTATGAACAACTGCATGTGTTGCAAATGCACCTTGTCCAAAGAATGAGGATACTTTTTCACCATTATAATGAAGACGTTTAGTTCCATCAAATTGCGTTCCAAAGAAATTTAATTTACGATTTTCTTCGCAACCATAAGGATGACCAGAACGACACGCTTCACATGTACCACAATATCCATAAGAAAAACCAACAGGATCTCCCTTTTTTAAATTAGTAATGCCTGGACCTACTTCTTCAATAATGCCACAACCTTCATGTCCAAATACTGCTGGAAGAGGTACTGGTATAATTTGTTGACGTACAACTTCATCAGTATGGCAAACGCCGCAAGCTGTTACTTTAACTAATACTTCATTAAATTTTGGGGCATCTAATTCTAGTTCTTTAATTTGAAATGGTTGTCCTTTTTCAAAAACAACTGCTGCTTCAATTTTCATTTTTTATCCTCCTAAAATACTTTATTTTTAATCCCTTACGTAATTTTATAAGTACTGATTTTCCTAATGTTTTAGATGTTAGGCTTTTGTATATCTGCCATAACAACATTTTTATTTTAAATTTTTTCCATAAACTTATCTATTATTATGGTTGTAGGAATGATTACGATGCACGATATTGAAATTATATTCCCAATCATTGTTTGTTGTAATAATCTCTATAACTTTAAAAAGTGCTCTTCGAGTTTGACAGGCGGAAACTAATGATTAACTAGCACAGGAGATTAATTTAGACATCATACGCTTTTCTTTGCATATATATTTACACCTATTACTATCCTCCAGCAGCAGCAACCATTACTTTTAAATTTTTTATATAATATAAAAGGATAAAATTTGCACAAGGGCTATAATTTTATCCTTTATTGAGATGGGTGTTAACATTTACTCTTCCTACAATTAATATTATTACTATCCTGTGGGAGTGTTTTCTTTATTTTTTTAATATAATATAATTCAAGAAAATAGTAACTATTTTTATTTAAAATAGAATATCATATATACTTTAGCAAATCAGTTTACATGGTGATTAAATTTTTACCATAGTTTATACATAACTAATATAGCTGTCATTATAAATCCAAATCCTATTCCAACAATAGTTGATGCAACAGTAAAAATTATTAAACTATTTCCATAGATTAAAGGTAAATATCCTACTGCATCTATCATCAATCCTATAACAAATATAACCCTTATGATAATTTGGTATATTTTCCAAAAACTTAACTTACTTCCATTTATCCAACTATTACATGAGAACAATCGTGTGTATGCCAAGTTGTTTTATATCCTTTTGGATAAGTAATTTCTTAAATCTTAATTTATTTTTAGTACAGCTTTAATTACCTTTCCATTGTGAGAATCCTCAAAAGCTTTATTAATGTCTTCAAAATCATAGAATTTAATTAATTTATCAAATGGGAATTTACCTTCTTTATAATACTGAATTAATTTAGGAATAAATAACTTTGGAACGGCATCCCCTTCTACAACACCAATTAGGGATTTTGCTTCACCCATTAGTTCTTCTTGTACATTAATAGTCATATCACCAGTTGCCCCTAACACTACTACAGTACCTAAAAAACGAACACAACCAAGGGCTTTCTTTACAAAATCACCAACACCAGTAGTGTCAATTGCATAGTGACATCCACCATTTGTTATTTTTTTAATTTCACCAACTATATCGTCAGTTTCTTTTCTGTTTATAGTATGAGTTGCTCCTAGTTCCTTTGCAAGTTCTAAGCTAGTTGGATTTCCTCCTACTGCAATAATTTTTGAACAACTCGCAATTTTAGCTGCCATAATAGCACTCATTCCTACAGTTCCACATCCAAATACAGCAATAGTGGACCCAAAGCTTGGCCTTAATCTATTTAATACAGCACCAGCTCCTGTTTGGATACCACAACCTAAAGGTCCTACCAATGCAAGCTCTATATCATATTCAACTTTTACTGCACTGTTTTGATTTACTACCGCATAAGTTGCAAATGAGGATTGACCAAAGAAAGAAGATATTTCTTGTCCTTTTTGAGAAAGACGTTTTGTACCATCACTCATAACACCACCAAAATTGATATCGTTAAAATTTTCACATCCATGTTGGTGTGCGCTTAGACAATTTTCACAATGTCCACAATATCCAAATGAGAATCCAACAGGATCACCTTTCTTAAACTCAGTAACAGCACTACCAACCTCTTCTACAATACCGCAGCCTTCATGTCCAAATACTGCTGGTAACGGTACTGGAATTGCTTGCATTTTTGCGACTTCATCAGTATGACACACACCACTTGCTACTATTTTTACAAGTATTTCATCAGCCTTTGGTGGTGCTAATTCTACCTCTTCAATTTTAAAATCTTGTCCTTTTTCATGAACTACTGCCGCTTTTATTTTCATAAAGATACTCCCTTCCCTAAATGAATTTCTGAAGAATCAACTTGTGTTTTTATTAATGAATCTATATATTTTTAAAGAGCTTATTAAATTTATAAAAAATAAGCCCTTTTACAAATCCAAGTAGAATCATTAGTATTTTTTGTGTGTTTAGATCTCCACAGCTATATCAAATGCTGTATGATTTGCTGTATGAATCGTCATTCCATGTCCACTTACATCACCAGCCAAATACGATTCTAGAACCATAGAAACTAACTTCTGTGCTTCTTCCACATGAGGTTTTACACCTAAAGCAATAACAACTGAATCGCATTCTAACCCAAAACGTTTCCACTGCCTGTCGATTACTTCCACACCCTTTTCTGTAATTTTTTCTACTTTTACATTACAAACTGTTTTAACATTATTCTCTTTACATTTATCCATTAATTGAGATTTTGTGATAAAAAACATTTTGCCACCTAATTCTTCTTCTGATACCATATCGACAACTGTAACATCTTTTCCTTCCATAGCAAGACCTAATGCACATTCCATACCACTAAGTCCACCACCGCATACAACTACCTTCTGACCAGTTTTCACTTTCTTAGTATCTACATCTGTAACAGTTACAACATTACTTCCATCAACTCCTGGAATCTTCGGTACTAACACACTGGAACCTAAAGCTACTACTAATGCATCTGGATTTACTTCCTCTATAACTTTAGGTGTAACCTCTGTATTCAAACGGATGTCTGCACCACAATTCATAGTTGTTCTAATATCCCAATCCAAATATCTTCTCAAATCGCCTTTAAAAGGTAAGGCAGATGCTTCATGGAGAAGTCCACCAAGTTGTCCGCTCTTTTCGAATAATACTACATCATGTCCTCTTTGGATTAGGGTTTGAGTTGCCATCATACCTGCAGGACCACCGCCTACTACCATAACTTTTTTCTTTACATCTGCTTTCTGTATTTTCTTGTAGCGAGACTCTCGTCCAATTACTGGATTTACACTACAACGAATCTGCCTTCCAAAGAAAATTTCACCACATCCTTCAAGACATCTTAGGCATGGACGAATAGTATCTTCTTTACCTCTATATGCTTTTGTAACAATATCACTATCTGCCATGCAAGGGCGTGCCATACCAACAACATCTGCTTTTCCTGCTGCTAGAATCTCTTCAGCCTCAGCAATTGTTGTAATTGATCCAACAGTTGTAACAGGAATATCCAAAACTTTTTTTGCTACTTCTGCATATTGCACATTATGGCAATGTGGCATATAGTAAGGTGGAATCGTAAATTGTTGATATCTAGTATCAACTATTAGACCTGCTGAAATATGTGCAAGGTCAATATCCTTTTGAGCTATTTTTAAGAATTCAAGTACCTCATCTAAACGCTGACCTCCCTCTATGATTTCATCACCACTGATACGGTATTCTATGTTAATATTTCTACCACATCTTTCACGTATTGCTTTTATGATTTCCAAAGGAAAACGCATTCTGTTTTCTGAGCTTCCACCATACCAGTCAGTTCTTTTGTTTACAAGTGGGGATAAGAACTGGCCGATTAAGTTTCCGTGAGCTCCGTGAAGCATAACCATATCAAATCCAGATTTCATCAAACGTTCTGCACAATCTGCAAACCTCCAGATAATCTTATCTATTTGCGGCTGCTTTAACTCTTCTACATAACGTACACCAGTAGGTGTTGGGAAAGAAGATGGACCAACTGCATTACATCCTTCTTTTAGTAAATAAGGAGCAACGCCCCTTCCGGCATGGAGTATTTCTACAGATATTTTCGCTCCATAGCGATGTACCTCATCTGCTAACAGGCTTAGGCCTGCGATATCACTGTCTCTTGTAATAGAAAGCTCACCGTAGAAATCTGCACCTGTTTCTTCATCAACTGTTGTTGCACCAATTGTTACAATAGCTGCACCAGTTCTAGCCTGTCCGCCCAAAAATTCAATTAGCTCAGGTGTTACTTCTCCTGTTCTAGAATTCGCATGGCAGGAAACCATTGGAGTAAATTCAATACGATTTTTAATAGTCATATTTCCTACTTTTAAAGGTTGAAAAATGTGAGGAAACTTGTTAAAGTTTGGCATTTTGCTATCTCCTTTCAATTTGTTAATTTTTATACAAGTATTTTTAGATATGTCATTGATGCTCTTACAGCCTTTATACACTGTCCTGCATCTGCAGGAACAATGATTGTAAGATTTGGAATAGCTCTGTATGAAGCTAAGTCTGCAATATCATTATAGTAGGTCCCCCCCTGCTGTAACACCAGAGTTTGCTCCAATAATCCTTACAGGAACATCATTATATGCAATAAAGGAAGTTTTTTATTGTATCTTATTTATTTCTTCAATCATGTGTACATGTGTTTTCTTATCTATAGTATAGAAATACAATATAACGCCTGATCCTAGTAACGCAATGCCGCAAACTAAATTCATACAAACATTAATAGCAGTCATAACATTTAAGTTCTGACCATAATTCGCTATATATCCCAAAGATCCTAACACCCAACCGATGATTGCTGTACAAATTGCCATGCCAAATTTAAATGCAAAGGTGATAAATGCAGATACGAAACCAGCTGCATGTTGATGATACTTGTACTGTGTGTATTCTGTTGTATCTGGCACCATACCAAATAGGGATGCAATCCCTAGGCCGCCCCCAATGCCTGTTAGGAAGGTAAAACCATGATATAGATTAAGTCCCATAGCAGTGTGTATTGGTAAATAATTCATAATAATCATGAGAATACCGCAAATAATAAAGCTAATCATTGGAAGCGTTCTCTTATTCGTTACTCTAGTTACTAGATATGATAGTGAGAATGTTCCTATAACACGTCCCAAGAACATTAGCCCAGAGTTCACGATAAACAATTGATCATTGCCTACATAATATTTAAAATAGTACATTCTTACTGCTCCACCTGCTGCCTCATAAAAACCCCAACAGATAAATGAAATCACTAAAATCATTACAGGGGTATTGCCTTTTAACACCTTAAGTACGCCTTTGTAATTTACCTTTTCTATTGGCACCTCTACAACCTCTTTAGTTGTTTTAAAACAGAAGATATACAACGGTAATGCTACACATGAGAAAATGATTGCTGCCCAGAAAAATCCTTTTCCTTCATTTCCTCCACCAACCCACTGCACCACACGTAGTACAAGTTGTGAGAGAATCAATGTTGCAATAAATGCACCGGTCATACGATAACTAGAAAGGCTAGATCTTGTATCTCCATCTCGGGTTAAGGTTGCTGGCATTGCAGAATAAGGAATATTTACACATGAATAAACAAGTACTAACAGTAAGTAACACGCAAAACAATAAAATGCTCTTGCATTTGCAGATTGTGAGGGTAATACCGTAAAGCACATAATATTTAACAACAACATAGGAACACATGCAAATAGAATCCATGGTCTGTATCGGCCCCATTTTGTTTTAGTTCTATCAGCTATTGCACCTAGAACAGGGTCAAACACTGCATCACATAGCTTAGAAACCAGCATAAAAGTACCACAAAGTATAGCAGGTATAAGTGCAACATCTGTCCAGAAATACATCAGATAGGCAGAAACTAGTGACCAGCTAAAGTTATTTGCAAAATCGCCTGAAGCATAACCTATCTTTTGAAACCTAGAAAGTTTAGTATTTTCTAAATTGATCTTTTCAGTTCCAGTAACAGACATTTTGAAAATCCCCCTTTTTCTTATGGATCTTTAGACTTGATCATAACTGTCGCTCTTTTTATTTTAGTTCCCGACAGAGCTCCAAAATAATTGGGTATGTCTTTGTCAATTCTAGCTGCAAGCGCATACCCCTGTTCTATTGAAATACTTTTCTTCACATATTTCTATATTATTTGGAGCAATCAAACAATATCTTAGGATAAATTGATTTATTAAACAGTTCAAACCCTTCCACTGCATCACTCAGTGGCATTACCTTGCCAATCACCTTATCAAGCTGTAATCTTGGAATAAGATTGATGGTACGAGGCATAATTGAAGTTGTAGTAAATACTGTTTGAATTCTACCTTCCTTCATATATAGTTGATACAGATTCAGTGGCATTTCATATTTAGGCGGAAATACTGCAAAGTAAACTACTGTACCACATTTGCCCATAATTTTCAGTGCTGGTTCTGATGCTTTAGGAGAACCAGATGCCTCAAATACATAATCAAAACCATTACCATCTGTAATTTCCATTGCACGCTTTTCTATATCTTCATTAAATGGGTCGATCACATACTGCGCTCCCATATCAAGTGCCATTTGACGTTTGGATTCTACAGGATCAATAGCAGTTACCTTTACACCGCCTGCAAGTAAAATCATATTTAAAAGAATAGAACCAATACCACCTACGCCTGAGATTGCGACCGTATCACCATGCTTTATTTGCGCTAAATCCATAGCACGGACAGTACAATTTGCCGGTTCTACTAAACTATACCATTGTAAATCAGCATCATCTGGAATCTTGAAAACAGCACTGACATCAGTCACCACATATTCTGCAAAAGCACCTGTGTCTTGAGAATTATGACAGTATTGTGGCTGTCCCTTTTTACAGGCTGGACAATTTCCACAACTTGTTACCGGAAAAAGAGAAACCTTATCACCAATTTTAAATCCAAACTTGTCTGCTCCCTCGCCTAACTCTTCAATGGTACCAGATGCTTCATGACCAAGACGCATTGGTGGCTTTGCTCCTAATACTCCCATGGTTACCATATGCACATCTGTTGCACAAAGAGCAGCATATGCAATTTTGACCTTTACCTGATTCTCAGCTACTTTTGGGATTTCCACATTACGGACTTCTACCTCATTTTCATCTGCAAACCATACCTGCTTCATTTTTTCCAATTTTCTTCACCCCTTCTGTTAACATTAGACTTTTAAAAACTTGTTTTGTTTATTTTTCCATTTATACAAATCCTTTCAATATCTAGTGTATATCTCTATACACTGATTAATTTTACTCACTTTACACATAGACTACATATAATTAATGTAGTCTATGATTTGTTATCATTGTGGATAAATTAATTATAATTTCTCATATAATTTACCCCTTAAAATTTCTAATTGCTCTTTTAGTTTCTTATTTTCTTCTTCTAATTCTTTAATCTTTTTATCTTTAGCCATTATGATAATATCTTTAGATTTAGCTGTCTTATCATATTTGGCTCTTTGATTCATTTCCATACTTACTTGTTGCTGTCTTAATTCTTCAATTCTATTTTTAACTTCTTCATTATTATAAAGAAAAGTTTTAGATACTCCACTGGCTATCGCCACGCTATTGAAATTAATCTTTTCTTCACTAAGAGAAAGTTCTCTAATAGCTTTATCAACCTTTTCTAAAGTAATCTTTGTTTTTTCCTCTGCATATTTCTTTAATCCCTTTGTACTTCCAGCCATTATTGAATATCCTCCCTTGAAGCTCCATTTTTATGTAGTATCTTTTGTTCCCTAACTCTTTCGAGCGTATCTTCCAGCAATTTTAAGTATGTTTTATTCTTCTCTGCCCACAATTCTCTTCCACATCTTTCAGCAATATCAATTTGTTTTTTAGTATGTTCAATTTCATCTTCATATTCAGGAATATTTTCAACTGTAGTACAGAAACTTGCACAAGTTAAACAATGGTTCATTTGTTGCTTACATGGTAGTTTTGAAGGTTTAAAACATACACCGAAAGGTACTCTTACAGCATCTAAATTCTTTTTAACATATTCGTATCGTATAAGATTTTCACCATCATCAGAATTTAGATCTATTTGTTCAAGTTTATTGGTTTCAGTATTAACTCTAAATAAGTCTAAATCCTCAGTATTCTTCCATTTCTCGTAGAGAGTGTTTTCTGTTACTGTTGCATAATGGACTGTCATTTGAAGGCTCTGATGACCTAATATCTGTTGTATAATGCTAATACCCATACCTTGTTCTACATATTCTTTAGCTCTTGTATGCCTTAGTGAATGAAGCCTAAAATGATATAACTCACTATTAACATCTCTAATATCTTTTTGTTCAATAAGTCTTTGAATTGTATATAATAAAGATGCTTTATTCAATGGTCTTCCTTTTAATTTACCTTCATAAGTATTAAATAAATACTTTTTAGGGTTGTTTTCCTCTGTACTTAACTCTTTAGCTTTATCAATAGCTTTCTGAACCATTTCAGCAGCCTTATCCCTAATCGGGATTTTAAGTTCTGCAATGCCAGTCTTAGTTATTTCACCACAAAGGTAATAATTATATCTTTCCTCTTTACTATTCCATATCTGATCTAGGCAATTATCATATCTAAGATTTAATATATCAGTACCACGCCATCCTGTTTCTCTTAGGAGAATATAGATAGGTATATACTGTGGTCTATCTAAATCCATAATATTGTTATCTAATTGTTTCAATATAGGCTCTGGAACAAATTTAACCCTTCTCATTTCGTCTTGCACAAATTCTCTTCTCGGAATATCATCTTGGAAAATTAAAAATGACACTTCCTTTTTAGGAGCTTTATCATATTGAGCTATTTGAATATACTCTAAGAATGTTCTTACATAAGATATATATTTACTTGTTTCTGTAAGGTTTTTATCTTTTCTTTCATTACCTATAAAAAACAAATAATTTTCAATATCTTCTCTGTTTAAATTTTCAATAAAACCGTCTTTATATCCGTTATTATAAAAATAGTTAAAAAACACTTTTAAATGTTTTAGTATATTAAAACAATGCCCCCAACTTTTTTTAGTTATAATAGTTTTAAAATATCTTTTAACCATATCTTTATAATAAATAGGGATATCTGAAAAATTTATAGATGTAGCTAATCTATCTGATGTAGCACTCTTTTTAGCACCTTTAATATTCTTTGAATACCATATATCTTTTTCAGTTTCTTCTCTATCATCATATAAATCTTTAATAAAATCTAACAAGTAATTTGAAAACCAAAAATAACTTTTTTCATTTATATCAAATTTAATACCTCTATCTATTAAAAATATTTTCCATTTTATAAATGTCTTTTCTCTATCTAATTCTAATAAAGACTTTCCAGTATAAAATTCAGAGAAATGTTTTAGCGACACATTTAATCTAAGAATACCTTTGTTAGTCAGTAATTTTTCTTTATGTTTGTAAAGAAAAAAATATTTAATTTCATTTTTTAAATTATCATTTTTAATATTTGAAAAATCTATATATCGCATATTAGATATTTTTTCTCCTATAAAGAATGTTTCTATAGCATCCCATATATCATTCTCTAACCAATATCCATTATCCTGACTAAGATACTCAATTATTTCTTCATACTTGCTTTGTTGATTACTTTTTATCAGTTGTAAATTATCCACTTTATTCTTCCCCCTCGTTATAAATATCCAAGTCCAAATTAGGTTGAGTTTTCTCAAACTCCCTTGTTATATCTTCATCTGAGGGGTGAATATAAGTGTTCATAGTGGTATAAATATTTTTATGACCTGCTCTCACTCTAAGAAGTTCTGGTTGCCATCCTGCCATTCTAAGTACTGTTAATGAGCTATGTCTGAACATATGTGGTGTAACATATATTCCTGTTTTCTTTTTAAGACTTCTAAATAAATTATCTACATCAACATAGTGCATAGCTTTGTTTTTGTTATTACCACTTATCTTTATGAAAATATGATTAGTTTCAACTTCTTCATTATGGTATTCAGCTATATATTCCATAAACATGTCAGCCAAATTTTGTGATATATCTATTCTTCTAGGACTTGATACCGTTTTAATCTCAGCATTATTTTCAAGTTGTCCTCTGTCTTTTAAATCAATAACCATATCGCTTATATCAATATCTTCGATCCACAATGACAAGGTTTCGCCTATTCTCATTCCAGTTTCATAAAGCAACGATAACAAAAACTTATCTCTTAGATTGCTACAAGCTCTAACGAGCATTTCTATTTCATCTTTAGAAAGAGTTTTTGGCTTGCTCTTAGGCACTTTTAATTTAAGGATATTACTTGTTACTTTTTTCTTATCATAAGCTATCTCATACAAAAATCCTTTAAAGTTTCTGCTTGAACTTGTAACAAATTTTTTAAGTCTTTCTGAAACATCATTGCTGTATTCTTCATGTCTTAAAATGTAGTCATAGAACAGCAATACAGTATCAACTATAATGTTTACTGTTCTTGGACTTCTTGCAGTATCTACAGGTGTTGCAGGTATTACTTTTAAACTCTTATATGGATTCTGTAACCAATTCACAAACAATGATAAGTCATCAATAGTTACCTTTTGAAAATCTAATCCTCTTTGCTCTAAATACTCAAAGTACAACTTTAAGTGCTGACAATACATTCTAAGTGTATTTCTTGCATAATTGGTATTATCCTTAAACCTAATAAACTTCAATATAGGTTCTATTGGTAATCCATCATTATCTGCTACATAATATCTCTCTTTTTCTTCTGTTTTAACCTTTACAACTTCCATTCAATTTACACCCCTATATTTCTCTCTTATAATTATTATTTCTAATATAGGGTTTGCTATAAGTACTATAATTATTCAAACTATATATTTGTTACTTATAGTTATTTTTATATACAGGAATATAAGTTAAGCTACTATAAATACCATATTATTAACTACACTATATTACTTTAAATTTGGCTAGTTATTTCTTAGAATCTTTTCCACTTATTAAAACGTTTATATTAATCATTTTAATTTTATTCATTATTTATTAGGATCTTTACTCTAAGGTATAATGTTACTTTCAGTTGTCCTCTGCAGAAGAACAACCCCCTATTGCCTTTTTCTTAAACTTATTTAGTTTATCAGTAAAATATATTGTTTTTTTACTTACCAGTAGCAGCAGCAAGCATTGCTTTTATATTTTCAAGTTTTGCATTTGGAGGTATTGTGCATCCACTAGAAAGAATAAGTCCTGGACCAACATCCTTGATAATCCTTGTACAATAATCATAGATTTCATCTGGGTTACCAAGAACAAGCTTCTGTGATGGTACATCTCCTTTAATACACATGCGATCTCCAAGCTTTTCTTTTATCTTATAAATATCTGTTGTTCCATCAGTTTCAAATACACATTTTCCTTTAGGGAAAGCTTTAAAATAATCAAGATCACGTTCCCAACTTGAATCACAGTGGATATCGCATATAGCACCTTCTTCTATAACTGCATCTGCTGTTTCCTTTATATATTTCCATACAAAACGCTCCCATAGTTTAGGAGAATAAAATTCACTAGCTCCACGTGCTGGCGAAACAAATACAACATCAGGTTTCATTTGTCTAATTTGTTGTCTTAAGCTTTCAATAGTATCCTTTTGAATAACATCCAATACTGCCTCAACTTTATCTGGCATTCTATATAAATCTCTCATGAATTTTGCCATTGAACGTCCGCCACCTAAATATTCATTAACGGTTGTAGTTACAACAGGACTATATACTACAAACCCTGCATCTTCAACATTCTTCTTCGCTTGAGGAATATATGCCATCTCTTCCGTGAGTGCAGCTAAATCAATATTTAATTTATTTTCTACAAAACTAGGCATAAAATCATTCCAGCCCTTATTAATAATTTGATCATAATCTTCTACTGTCATCGTTTCTCTTTCATCCAACTGCCAGAGCATGTTATCAGGTAGCTCACGTCCAGGAAGCTTAATTTTTGACATAAATATCAATGGAAATGTTCTAGCAGCAGCAAAAGTAGTAGTTGCTCCATCAAAATCCTCAAATGCCTTAAGGGAATCTACAATGACTTTATTTGAACTTTCTATACTTTTGCAAAAATCTGATAACTTTATACCTTGTTGTATGGCACAGAAAGCGTCCCCAGCCATAAGAACAGGAGTTCTATCTACTTTTTCCAATGCTAATGCTTTTCTAAGTCTATTTAAACGTTCATTATATAATTCTTGTGTTGTTTTCATATTATTGCACCTCCACAAATTTCTTACAGTAGTCTACAGTACTTTGTGCATTCTTAGCTACAATATCTGCCTTTACATATTTGCCTGTAGCCTCATCAACTGGGCCTCCTCCGATTAGAACCTTTGTATCGTTTCTAAGTCCTGCATCTTCTATAGCCTGTATACATTCCTTAACATTATCAAAACATGTAGTAAGAAGACAGGATATACCAACTACTTTAGGCTTGTACTGTTTAATAGCTCCAATAAATTTGGCTGTAGGTACATCGACTCCTAAGTCGATTACTTCAAAACCATTACTTCTCATTACTGTAGTTACAATATTTTTTCCGATATCATGGATATCGTCATATATTGTTCCTAAAACAAAAACTCCATACTTAGATGATCCTGATTTCTCCATACCTCCAAGCAACTGGGATGCCTCATTAAATACTTCTGCAGACATAATAAGTTCTGATAGAAAATATTCCTTCTCTTCAAATCTCTTTCCTACAATCCCCATACCTTCCTGTAAGCTTTCTATAACGTCTAGTGATGATACCCCTTGCTCCTTTAATGCTTTTACCTCTGAAATTACTATGTCCTCATCAAGATCTGCCATTGCTTCTATTAATTTTTTACTCATAATATATCCCCCTAAATAATTATTATTTAATCTATTTTATATGTTAAGAAGCTCTTCTTTCTTTATTTGATTGAATAAAATTTATGTCGATTTTTTATATTTACTTAATTGAATTTAACTTAGTAGAAATCTATAGAAGAAACTTTAATAAATCATATTCCTTTTGTTTATCAGTATTTTTGTTATTTACTTCGCTGAAATTTACATCTATTATTTTGTTATCCTTAATTCCAACAGCCCTTCCTGCAAAACCTTCCATCAATAGTTCTACAGCTTTAACACCCATTTTACTTGCTAATACTCTGTCAAAAGCAGATGGGCTTCCTCCTCTTTGTATAAATCCTAAAACTGTGTTTCTTATACTAATTTTTAGCCTTTCTTCTATATACTTTTGAAGTTCTTCTATATCATACATTCTTTCAGTTATTATTATTACGTTATCATTTTTCCCTTTACTTATGTTTTCAGCCAATTTATTACATATGGTATGAAACTCTAACTTTCTTTCAGGAGTAGATATTATTTCTCCTCCTCCAGCTAAAGCTGAATATAAAGCTAAATCACCACAATACCTTCCCATTACCTCTACAATAGTAGTTTTTTCATGGGAAGAATCTGTATCTTTTATTTTACCTATGCATTCCAAAACTGTATTCAAAGTTGTATCAAAGCCTATACAATAGTCTGTGTAAGCCAAATCATTGTCTATAGTTCCCGGTAATCCTATAACTTTTACCCCTAGTTTACTAAGCTTTTCTGCACCTTGAAAAGAACCATCTCCTCCAATTACTACTACACTATCTATTTCAAAGTTCCTTAATGTTTTTAAAGCTTTTCTTCTTCCATCTTCCTCCATAAATTCTAGGCATCTAGCTGTTTTTAGTATAGTTCCTCCTTTTTCTGCAATACCATCTACACCTAAACTATCTAATTTCATTAATTCTTCTTTTATTAAACCTTTATATCCGTATTTTATACCAAAAACTTCTATGTTATTATAATTTGCCGATTTTACTACTGCTCTTATGGCAGCATTCATTCCTGGAGCATCTCCTCCACTTGTTAAAATTCCTATTTTCATATATTTCACCTGCTTAATATAACTTTTAATGGCCTTGTGTATAGTTCACAGGCCTTTATTTTGCTAGCTCTGTAGGTCTAATTTTTTTAACCACTCAAATATATGTCATAGGATTTCCTCATACTTTTGTCAAATTTTTATAAGTACCACCAAATAAAAAAACTAAAAAAAGTTGGAACTCTCTATGTACTAGCACCAAGAAATCTTTATTATAAGAATACTTATTCCTATTCCCAATATATGACCACAGAAGATTGATGCTTGTTGAATATACAGGCATCGCTCCTCTGCAATCATTATGATAGTGTAAACTTGAATCAGATGGGTTTCGTCTACGACCCGGGGCTTTGCCCGTTAAATGCCCTTTAGGCATTTAACCCCCACCTGATTCTTAGTTGAACGAATCCAGGGACATAGCCGCTCGCAACGTACACTTTGAAAATTAAAGCATCTCCTTCACTGTTTCAGCAATACCATGTGAATCTAGATGATAATATTTGTAGATTTCAGTATCTGAACCAATAACACAGAACTCATCAGGTAACCCAATTCTCTTAAACTTACAATGTATACCTGCTTCTGCTATCACTTCAGCCACTGCACCACCAAGTCCACCATTAATGCTCTGATCTTCAACTGTCACAACAAATCCTGTTTCCTTTGCAGCTTTTAAAACTATATCAACATCAAAAGGCTTAATAGTATGCATATCTATAACCCTAGCATTTACACCTATTTCTGCAAGCTCTTTTGCTGCCATAAGTGACCAGTATACGCTGTTGCCTGTACCAATTAAAGTTAAATCATTACCTTCCTTTACTGTAATAGCCTTACCAATTTTAAACTCATAATTGTTATCTTTATATACATCTGGCTCAGCACCTCTTGCAATACGAATAATCATAGGACCTGGATAAGTCATAGACTCTCTTACCAATTTCATGCACTGCCCTGCATCCGCTGGAACACAAATTGTTAGATTTGGTACTGCCCTATAAAATGACAAGTCAGCAATAACATTATGAGTAGGACCTCCACCGGATGTAACCCCAGAGTGAGTTCCAATCAATCTTACAGGTACATCATTATAAGCAATATCTGTGTGTATCTGATCTGCCGCTCTCAAAGGAAGAAATGGTCCAAATACTTGTGAAAACACAATTTTACCTGAAAGTGCTAATCCTGCAGATATACCAACTTGATTTGCTTCTGCAATACCAATATTAAAACAACGTTCAGGATATTTTTTCATGAACTTTCCAGTAGATGTGGAAGCCGCAACATTATCAGAATAAGTAAATGCAAAGTCTAATCCTTCATCCGCCATCTTCATTAATTCAACACCATAAGCCTCTCTTGCGGATGACAACATCTGGTCAAAATCAAAAGTTGTTTCAACTGCCATAATTTATCTCACCTTTCTATTATTTTCTATTGATTTTAGTGCTTCATCCAATTGCTCCTTAGCAATTCCACCACCATGCCATACTGCATTATTTTCCATAAATGAAACACCACAACCCTTAGTAGTATTTGAAATAATACATATTGGCTTTCTTCTAGTTTCTGGATCTGCTGGCGGAAGAGATTGTAATGCACTACAAACTTCATACATGTCATTTCCTTGAATCTCTATAACATCCCAACCAAAAGCCTTTATTTTATCTCCTAAAGGATCAATATTTATTACATCCTTGGTGAAACCAGTCATCTGCAGGCGATTTTTATCAACAATTGCCACAAGATTACCTAGCTGATAGTGCCCAGCTGCCATAAAAGCTTCCCAATTTGAACCTTCTTGAATCTCGCCATCACCTATAATACAGAAAGTTCTCCAGTATTCCTTAGACATTCTTGCACCTAATGCCAAACCAGTAGCTATGGATAATCCATGACCCAAGGAACCTGTTGATGCCTCAATAGCAGGGACATACTTTCTATTAGGATGCATACCGAATTTAGCAGTATCTAAGGTTTCAAAATGTTCTATCATATATTCCATAGTATACATGCCTAAATCTGAAAATATAGTATACAATGTTTCACCACAGTGCCCTTTACTTAAAATCAATCTATCTCTTTTTTCCCATTTAGGATTTTTAGGATCGTAGTTCATATACTTATAATAGAGACCAACAGCCATATCAACAATGGATAACTCTCCTCCAAGATGACCCATGCCTATCTCATAGATAAATGAACATAACTTCTTTCGGATTTCCACTGCCTTATCTTCTAATTGTTTAACCTGTTCCATATCAACGTTACAATACATAATTGGCATCTCCTTTTTTATTTATTTATAAAGTTATTAAAAATCATTACATTTAATAAGTATTTTTGTATATTTTCCACTTACTTGAGCAGCAAAAGCTTCTTCTGCTTGATCAATAGTGAAAACTTTCTGTATAAAAGGTTTCAAATTCATTCTAGGCATAATTTCAGCAGCTCTTGGGAAGGCATATGGAGCTACATTTATACTAGAGATTGTCAATTCTTTGCTGTACAATTTATCATATAAGTTTAGTGGCATGTCATAGTGTTTTGGAAACATTGCTATATAGAGAACAGTACCTCCTTTTGCAGCTATTTCACTTGCTGCAGGCGCAGCCTTAGGTGATCCTGAAGCCTCTATCACAAGGTCAAAACCCAATCCATCAGTTATTTTATTGGATTCCTCACATACATCCTGCTCTACAGGATCTATGATATAATCGGCACCAAATTCTTTGGCAAGTTCCTGCCTTTCCTTTATAGGTTCTATCAGTGTAAGTGATGTAGCTCCAAACATTTTCATTGCTTGAAGTGCCAATAAGCCTATAGGTCCACCTCCTGAAATAGCAACTCTTTGACCAATCTTCATATTTGTTTTGTCAACAATTCTAACTGCGATTGACACAGGCTCTAACAGGCATGCTTCTTCTAAACTTACATCATCTGGAATTTTAAAAACTTGAGATTCATGCCACACTACATATTCGGAAAAACCAGGCTTGTTATCCGCATATTCACAGAACTGCTCCTGGCCATTTCGGCAATAATAGCATGTACCACAAAATCTTAAAAAGTTCCCTGCAACCTTATCTCCTACTTTTAATCCCTTTTTAGTAGCCTTCTTCCCAATTTCCACAATAGTACCTGAAATCTCATGCCCTAATCCAAAGGGTGGCTCAAGACCAAAAATACCTTCTACTAAATGTGGATCAGAACCACATATGGAACAGTAAGCGACCTTTATTTTGACATCCTCGTCTCCCATTTGCTGTTCAGGCATGTCCATAACCTGAACATGTCCCCTTTTATTAATATCAGGGTCTTTTAAACTTCCTACCTTAACACATGCAATAGTTTTCATAAATTAAGACCTCCCTATTTTATAATGTTGTCTGGAATCCACCATCAACACTGATGTACCATCCATTAATATAATCCGATGCGCTGCTTGCTAAAAATATGGCAGTTCCCATTAAATCATTAAGTTCACCCCAACGACCACTTGGGATTCTATTTGTAATTTTGTTATAAAAATCTTTATCAGCACGTAAATCTTTATTAACATCCGTTGCTAAAAATCCAGGACAAATAGCATTGGTTTGAATGTTATACTGACCAACCTCATTTGCAAATACCTTTGTTAAGCCAAGAACAGCATGTTTACTTGCTGTATATGGTGGGCATTTTTTATCCGCAGTAAAGGATAAAGCTGAACCAATATTTATAATCTTGCCGGAGTTTTGCTTAACCATTTCCTTAACTACCCTATGACTTAGGTAGTATACAGAGTTTAAATCAATGTCAATAAGCTTTTGCCAAGCTGAATCTGGATACTCTAAAAATTCCCCAAATATACTTCCACCTGCATTGTTCACCAGAATATCGATTTTGCCATACTCTTCTAAGCATGTATTGACAACTTGCTCAATATAATCCTGTTTTGTCAAATCTCCTTGCAAGAACTTAACTTTCTGACCAGTTTCCTCTATGAGGCCCTTAATTTCAGATACGTCATCGGTAAAATGAGGTATAAAAATATCAGCACCTGCTTTTGCAAAAGCAACAGCATAAGCCATACCAAGACCTTGATTGGCACCTGTCACCATAGCCACTTTACCTTTAAGTGAAAATGCATTCATTGAAAAATCACTAAGTTTCTTTTCCATAATAATACCTTCCTATCTTTATAATGTTGTTGATTGTGCGGAGATCTCTTCTACTAACTCTACACGAGAATTTTCTTTATCATTTTTATGTCTTATGTCTAATTCAGCCATTATCTCAGCTACTCTTTCTTCTGTTAAATTATAGAATATCATGAATATGATCAATGTAACTACACAGACAACCGCTGGCAAAATAGATGTCATAATTAAAATTCCATTTAAAGCCTCTGGAGTTTGATGTACGTTAGCAACATAACCAACTTTAGCCAATATAAATGTAGGTACAAATCCACCAATAGCTAACGAAGCCTTTAAGCCAAGAGTAATAAGTGTATATACAACTGCTGCATATCTATTACCCGTATTGTATTCTGCATATTCAACTGAATCAGGAATAATTGACCATATGCTGCCCATTAGTATACCATATCCAAAGGAAGCTACTGATTTAAAAATCATCATTGCTGCTATTTGGGAAACAGGTATAATGTATAAAACTGCTGATCCGATGGCACCTAAAAGTAAACCAAGTGCAACAGTATTCTTTTTCTTAATACGTCTAAACATCATAGGTACAAAAGGAACTGCTATAACAGAAGGCAAAACGTTTAAAATTGAAAATAAAGCAACTAAGTCTTTTCTATTTACGTTATAATTCATATAATAAATTCCTGAAGCTGATTGTATGGATGAAAATGCATAGACACCCATAAATAAGAAGAATAATACAACACCTGGCTGATTATGAGTAATCTGTTCAATCCATCCTTTAAAGCTAACTGGATCTAAATGGGATTTTACTCTGATACGTTCATGAAGAGTGGTATAGCTATAAATTAAAATAGAAGTAGTTATAATAGAAAGTAAGATAACTGTCATTTGGTAACCTTTTGCCACATTGTCTCCACCGAAAAATTGTGACAAAACAGGAATAAATACAGCAACTACAACACCACCTGACTGAGCAACCATCATTCTTATGGAATTTAATCTAGTCCTTTCCATAGGATCTGCTGTCATAACAGTGGTACAGGATACATATGGATTGATAATGAAAGTATATAATGTCATCAGCAAATTGTAGGTAAAATAAGCCCATATTAATTTACCAGTGTGTCCAAAATTAGGAACTGTATAGGTCAAAGCGCCTGCAATTCCAAAAGGAATGGCTCCATATAAAAGGTAACTTTTATACTTACCTCGTTTTGGATTCAATCTTTCTGTAATAATTCCCATAGCAGGGTCCCATATCATGTCCCATACTCTTGAAACAAGAAACATAACAGAAACTTCTACAGCAGTCAATCCGTATACATCGGTATAGTAGAACATTAAAAACATTAAAATTGACTGAAAAACTAAATTCATACCACCATCTACAAGAGAATATCCAACTACTTCCTTGTTCCCCAATTTATAAAACCCAGGATTAGAACCACTTTTTTCATACAAATTTATCGTTTTTACCACTATCTCTTCACTCCTTTTCAAATTTATACTTGTATTATCAGATTAAAGAACATAAAACTAGATATACAGCACAGCTTACAATTTTTAAAAAACACCCCCTAGTAATTCAACATCAGTAAACGGTTGCAGGCTTAACTTTTAAATAAAATGGCATAGTTGAAAAGATTTGCCCTCCCATTTTTACTTTATTTACCACTTCTTTGTTATTAATTTTATATTATTTACGCTTAACTTACGTGTGTTTTTTTTATGAAAACGTGTACTTTTCTGTATTAATGTAGTTCTCTTTTATTTTAAAATATATTTTTTGAAGAGATAGTTGCTTCATATATTTTCCAAACTGTATTTACAAAATTTTGATAAACATATACAATAAAATCATAATTAGAAATTTATAATAGTAATTTAGGTAGTCTGGAGGTATTATGTAGATGTTTTCAAAAGTTATCTTATATGCAGAAGATAAAATTGCTAATATGATATGTAGCTTCAACAGGACAACCAAAAGTGATTTTTCCATTTCTTATATTGCTGATTCTTATGAAAACAGTGTGGAAAAAGCAGTGGAACTTAATGCTCAAGTTATAATTCTTCAACTTAAACATCCTGTATATAAAATTCATAATTTTTTCTACGATTTGGCAATGTCCAATATATATCCCATGCTTGTAATTTTTAATATTGTTTCAGAAACTCAAATTGTTTACTCCATTACAAGCCATAAAGACACTACTTATATTGATAAAATAAAACTCTTTTTCACTCAGTCATTAATTGAAAGCTATACTTGTCATTTTAACTATATTGGGGAAGAAAAAGATTCAAACTTAGTAATGAACTTCAGGATAAGTAAACTAGAAAAAACCGAATATCTAAAAGACATTCTACGAGGAGTAATTAAAAGGGAATTTTTATATTATAAAAGAAAAGTAAGCTTAAATCTAAATGATCATGGTTACTACGTATATATTTGCAATCTTATGGAGATTGAATATCCAGACCACTATTTGAATAAAAATATTTACTACCTAAACGGAGAAGAATTTATTAAAGAGTGTGAAGAAGTACTTGATGAATATAGTGGAGGGGAAGTCTTTTATATAAATCCCTATATTTTGTGTATAATTATCAATGATTTTAATTGTGCAAGTATTGCTAGCAAACAGAGTAAACTTTTTGAAATTACCAACAAATTAAATATTGTAACAAATAGTAAAACAGCCTTCAGATATATGAGCAGCTATATCAAAGATATCGAAAATATCAGAGATGCTTATGAGTCTTTTCATTGTATAAAAACATACAACTTTTTCTGTACTGATATAAAGTTGCTTACTCAAGAATATATCAATTCAATAAAAAAAGAAGTAGATTATACTTTAGTAGATAAAACTCTAAAAGAAATAAAAGAACTTATAAATTATGATATTTTTAATTTAAAATTAAATAACTTGATGAATGAACTATTTTTAGATCTTGTAAAACAGAGTCTTGACTACAATCTTTATTATTATTGTCATACTTCGTTGTCATCTGCATTGGTTGACAAGTATGGCAATCTATATAAAAAAATATTACCGGAGAGCTCCCCCTACAGAAAAGTATTCTTCACCTCCATAGAAGATAAATGTAGTGAGTTTATCGATTCTGTAAATCAGCTTAAGTCTAAGCTTTCCAACAAATATATGATAAAGAATTCCATAGTTCTTCAAGCATTAGACTTTATACATATTCACTACATGGAGGACATTACTGTGAATCTTATTTCCTCCAACTTAAATATTAGCAGTTCATATTTAAGTCAGATATTTAAAAAAGAGATTGGTACAAGCATCATAAAATATATTATTACTTATAGAGTTGAAAAGGCTAAAGAGCTTTTTTCTTCAAGTGATGAACTGATTTATAACATTGCTGAAAAAGTTGGATTTTCTGATGAAAAACATTTTTCCAAGACCTTTAAAAAAATTACAGGTCTAACTCCTATGCAGTATAAAAAACAAAATATAAGAGCCAAGTATGTCTAAAAACAAGAGACTAATTGTTCGCTTAGATTCTGAAAAAATAAATATACTAAAGTCATAACCACCCCTAAAATTAGGTGGTTTTATGTTTCGCTATCGCTCAACAAACTAAGGCCCATAATGAAAGTGGCAATAGAAAACTCCTATTGCCACTAATTAGTGAGTATCAAAAAAAGTATAAAGTTATAAGAAAACTTTTTATAACTTTATACTTTTTTCATTATTCTGATACTGAAGATCCCTGTGTATTTGTTCTCTTTAGATTCAACATAATATAAATAATACCGGAAATTGAAAGACATATAACTCCTAACACAAATGGGAATCGCATGTATGTTATTTTAAAGATACTCTCAATAAAGGAAAAAAAGAAACCTGAAATAAATCCGCCTATACTCATAAATGCCATGACTATAGAGATTGCAAAAGTAGTTCCAGAAGGTGTAACTAGCATACCAACAAACATTATGACAGCTGTAAAACTAAGCATAAATCCTATTCCTACTATTGTGGATCCAATGGTAAAAGCAGTCAAACTATTTCCATAAATTAAGAAAATATATCCCACAACATGTATAATAAGCCCTATCCCAAAAGTAAGTCTTTTAACTATATGAAATACTTTTCCGAAAATAGCGCCTGATACCATTCCACCAACAGTGAACATTGTAAGTACAAGTGCTGCACCAGCTGCAGTTCCCAAATTATTGTGTATTACTAATGAAGATATTCCTGTTAACATTGGGTATAATACTATAGTATAAATTAAAATAATTATTGCCCAAACATATACCATAGCAGGCATTTTTATTTTTTCATATTTTGCTTTTTCGATCTTAGGCGGCTCAGGTAGTAAGAAAATAACTATAATTAGAGGGATAACACCTAAAAGATACACTAGAAAAGTATTCTTCCAGTTAACAGTACATAAAACTCCTCCAAGCATCTGAAACACAATACCACCAATATTTTGAATAACTCCATTGAAACCCATAAGGTTTTCTCTAGCTGTCCCTTCAAAATGAAACAAATTAAATTGTATGCAATTTAATTTTGCAACATACATTAATGAAGATAGGATGGGGGAGCTATTGAATATTGTAACCTTTTCTCTTTTCGAAAAAATAGGAAGTGATAACAATGAATTCAGAACTACTAAAATTGGATAACCAACTATGTTTTGCATTATATGCTTGCTCCCGTGAAATAAACAAGCTCTACAAACCTTATCTAGACAATCTAGGAATAACCTATACTCAATATGTCACACTTTTAGTGTTATGGGAAAAAGATAACCTTACAGTAAAAGAACTTGGAGTTAAACTTCATCTTGATTCTGGCACACTTACACCTTTGCTAAAAAAGTTAGAAGGCGCAGATATAATAAAAAGAATTAGGGATACAGAAGATGAACGAAATGTTTATATAAAATTAACTGATAAAGGTTCTAAAATGAAAGAGAAGGCTTTAGAAATACCTAGTAAAGTATTTTGTGGAACTGGTCTATATTTAGAGGAGGCCGTTTCTTTAAAAGAAAGCCTTAAACATTTACTGGCTAATTTAAATAAATAGGACTCAAAAAAACATCAGCACCTAAATGCTGATGTTTTGAGTTCTATTCATATATTGGATATTTTCTGCATAGAGCTATTACTTCTTCTCTTATTCCAGATAAATCTTTATCTCTATTTTCTATTACATAATTTATAAAGTAAGCTATCTTTTTCATTTCCTCTTCTTTAAAGCCTCTTGTAGTTACTGCTGGAGTTCCTAATCTTATACCACTTGTAACAAAAGGACTTAATTTTTCAAAAGGCACTGTATTTTTATTTACAGTTATAGCAACTTCGTCTAGAAGTTTTTCTGCTTCTTTACCTGTCATATTCTTGTTTGTTAAGTCTATCAACATTAGGTGATTATCTGTACCACCTGATACTATTCTAAAACCATAGTTTATTAACTCATCTGCTAGAACCTTTGCGTTTTTAATCACTTGATCTGCATATGTTTTATATTCATCTGTCAAAGCTTCATCAAAACATACTGCTTTTGCAGCAATAGTATGCATTAGAGGACCACCTTGTATTCCTGGGAAAATAGTCTTATCTATATCTTTTGCATATTTTTCTTTACATATAATAGCTCCGCCTCTTGGACCTCTCAAAGTCTTATGAGTTGTAGTTGTTACAAAATCAGCATATGGTACTGGTGACATATGTTTGCCAGCTGCAACAAGACCAGCTATATGAGCCATATCTACCATCATATACGCACCAACTTCATCACAGATAGCCTTTATTTTTTCAAAATCAATCTCTCTAGAGTAAGCACTTGTACCTGAAACTATCATCTTAGGTTTATGTTTTAATGCAAGTTCTCTTATTGTATCATAGTTTAATCTTTCAGTTTCTTCATCCAATCCATAAGACACGAAGTTATATAACTTACCTGAAAAACTAGCACTACTACCGTGAGTTAAATGTCCTCCATGAGTTAAATCCATACCAAGAACTGTGTCTCCAAGTTGAAGTACTGACATATATACTGCCATATTAGCCTGTGAACCTGAATGTGGCTGAACATTTATATGTTCTCCTCCAAATAGTTTTTTCATACTTTCTCTAGCATGATCCTCTACTATATCAACTACATGGCATCCACCATAATATCTTTTTCCTGGATAACCTTCTGCGTATTTATTAGTAAGGTATGAACCCATTGCTTCCATTACTGCTTTACTTACAATATTTTCTGACGCAATAAGCTCTATTCCTTCCTCTTGTCTTAATTTTTCTTTTTCAATTGCATCAAATATTTTAGGATTTGTTTTTTCTAAATTTTCAAAATTCACTTTTGTAGCCCCCTAGACTTAAATATTATTGTAACTCTTATCCCTAAGATTTACCATAGTGAGATTATACGCTTATTGTTACAATATATCAATAATTTTTACATAAATTTTTAATAAATTCATGTTTTACTCATATTTTTTAACTTATTATTCCCATTATTCTTTTTACAGTTTCATTAATATCACTGTCATTCATCACATGAAAATCGCAGCATTTCTTATAAATTTCATATCTCTCGTTAAAAAGATCATATAGCTTATGAACTCCATCCCTTAAAAGAGGTCTTGTTGATACTTCCACATCTGTTGCTATGTTGTCTACAGGTCTATCTATAAAAATTACAATTCCAGTTTCCTTCAATCTCTCTATATTTATGTGTTTTTTTATTACTCCACCTCCAGTAGATATTACTGAAGTATTCTCCTTACTCAACTCATAAACCGCTTCACTTTCCACACTTCTAAAATACTCTTCACTTACATCAAATAGTTGAGATATAATTTTTCCGCTCTTTTTCTCTATATATTCATCTACATCAAAGAACTTAAATCCTAAATTTTCAGATATAATTTTTCCTAATGTGGTTTTACCACATCCAGGCATACCTATTAAAACAACATTTTTACTCATTTTGCACATCACCTTATCCCCTTATCACCTTACTCATAGTCATTAATATATTAAACAAATCTATTCTTTAACTCTAAATATATTTCATCAATAGATTCTTCATTAATTTTAATATTTTGCCAAATTTCCTGTGCTGCCACCGCCTGTGCTACCAACATATAAAGTCCATTCTCAGTCTTAAGACCTAGTTCTCTGGATTGCTTTAGAAAAAGTGTTTCCTGCGGATTATATATTAAGTCTATTGCCACAGAAAATTTAGATAAAATATTTTCTTTTACAGGACAATACTCTATGCTTGGATACATTCCACAAGGAGTACAGTTTATAATGATATCTTGATTTGTTAGAGTTTCTATATCATCATACGATATTACTTTTAAATTTTTTGTATCCTTTGCTGTATTTTGAGGATCCCTACTTACATAAATAATATCATTTATTCTATTATCTATAAGGTACTGAACTACCGCCTTAGAAGCACCTCCGCAACCAAGTATTACTGCCTTTTTATTATTGATATCTATCTGTTTTCTTTTTAGTGCTGCTCCAAAACCGTGATAATCCGTATTATATCCTGTAAGCACACCATTATTGAAGGATATAGTGTTAACTGCTCCTATTTTTCCCGCTTCTTCAGAAATACTGTCTAGATATTGCATAACCTGTATTTTGTAAGGTATTGTTACATTTGCCCCCTTGCAACCAAGAGCCTTTAATCCCCATATAGCATTTTCTAGATCTTCTCTTTTTATCTCTAACAGGTTATATAAGCCCTTTGAATTTATATTTTTAAAAATCAAGTTATGTATTTCTGGAGAAAGGCTGTGCCCTAGCTTCTCCCCAATTAATCCATAAAAATTACTCATATACCTTAGATCACCTCACCTTTATAATTTCCTAAGAATTTAAAATATAGGCTTTCTTCTTCTATTCCTTTAAGTACAATTTTAATATTTTCATCTAATATATTTCCTTGAAAATCTATGTGAAAGAAATATTCCCAAGACTTATCTACAATAGGTCTAGATTCTATTTTCATCATATTGCAATTATTTTCTGAAAAATGCTTTAGGATATTATATAACGCTCCAACTTTGTGTGGTAACGTTGTTACAATAGTTATTTTATCGCATTCTTCATTAATTTCTATTTCTTTTCCTATTATTATAAACTTAGTATAATTATTCTTATTGTAATTTATGTTTTCTTGTATAATATCAAGCCCATACGTTTCTGCTGCTTTTTTACTTGCTACACAAGCCTTGCTTTTTAAATTTTCCCTACTAATGTATAGAGCACTTTTCGCAGTATTAAAATAGGGTATAAGACTCCAATCCTTATGCTTACTAAAAAACTCTTTAGACTGCAAAAATCCCTGCTCGTGAGAATAAACTTCATTTATATCTGAAAGCTTAGCCCCTTTAATTCCAAGTAAATTATGATCAACTTTTATACATTTTTCACCTACTATATAAAAGCCATATTTACGCAGCAAATCATAAACCTCTGTTATTACTCCTGTAGATGAATTTTCAACAGGTAAAATCCCATACTCTATTTCACCTCTATCTAGTGCATCAAAAACATCTTTAAAGTTTGGAAAGCAAGATGTTGATCTTTCTGGTCCAAAATATTCTATTAAAGCTTGGTGACTAAAAGAAGCTTCCACTCCTTGGAATCCAACTTTATATGATGAACTTTTCTTTTCTGTTTTATTTACATTTGAAGCCTTACTTATTATGTCCTTTTGTGTTTTTCTGCTTATACTCATCAAATCTTCAAGAAATTCTTTCAAATTACTTTTTAAAACTTTATCTTCCACACCATCTAAATGCTTATTTATGATTTCCTCTTCTCTAGCTTTATCTAATACTGTCATAGAATTTTTTATTTTATATTCAGCAACTTCAGAAACTATTTCCATCCTCTTTTTAAATAACTTTACTAAAGATTCATCTATTTCATTAATCTCTTCTCTTAAATAGTCTAACTTTTCCACACTCATCACTTCCATTTTTAAATTAAATTTTAAAACAGTGGTGTAACTTGATAATCTATTGTAATAAATCCAGTATTGCTATAGCAGTAACTGCTTCAACTACAGGTAATGCTCTAGGCACGATGCAAGGATCATGTCTGCCTTGTATCTCTATTTCAGCATTCTCCTTCTTTTCTATATCTACAGTCCTTTGAGTTTTACTTATTGAAGGAGTAGGTTTCATTGCAACTTTGAATACTAAAGGCATTCCATTAGTAATTCCACCTAGAATCCCTCCATTATTATTACTATAGGTTTTTATCTTATCTCCATCAATATAGTATTCATCATTAGCCTCTGACCCCTTCATTTTTGATATATCAAAACCTACGCCAAATTCTACTCCTTTTACTCCAGGAACAGAAAATAGCAACTGTGCTAAAGTGCTTTCTACTGAATCAAAGTAAGGATCTCCAACTCCTACTGGCAAATTAATAACTGCTGTTTCTATAACTCCTCCTACTGAATCCCTTTCTTCTCTAGCCCTTATAATAGTTTCCTGCATTTTTAAACCTATGCTCTCATCTAATACTGGAAATGAATTCTCTCTTAATGCTTTTAACTTTTCACCGTCTATTTCCACCATATTAAAGCTCTTGTCTTCTAATTTTTCAATACTTTTTACATGGCTTCCAATTACTATACCTTTACTTTCTAAAATCTGTTTGCATACTGCACCAGCAAATACTAGTGGTGCTGTTATTCTTCCCGAAAAATGGCCTCCTCCTCTATAATCGTTAAATCCATTGTACTTAACATATCCTGTAAAATCACCATGAGAAGGTCTCATTAAATTCTTAGTTTTTTCATAGTCTTTTGAATGCTGATTTGTATTATGAATTATTGCACAAAGAGGTGTTCCTGTGGTTCTTCCATTAAAATAGCCGCTTAATATTTGGAAACTGTCTTCCTCTTTTCTTGGTGTGCCCAGCTTATTCTTTCCTGGAGCTCTTCTTTCCATTTCTTTATTAATATAGTCTAAATCTAACTCTATACCTGGTTCAAGTCCATCAATATTTATTCCTATAGCTTTTCCATGGGACTCTCCAAAAATAGAAAGTTTAATTTTATTCCCCCAAACTCCACTCATTTAAATTACCTCCTAGCTCTTTAAAATGCTCCCAAAAATTCGGATAAGACTTTTTAATACAAGAAGAATCCCTTATTATTACTGGTTCCTTACATCTTATTGATGCTACTGCTAATGCCATAGCTATGCGGTGATCATTCCAGCTATCCACAGTGCCACCTATAAGAAATTCCTTACCTCTTATTACCAGACCATCTTCTTTTTCTTCTATATCTGCCCCAATTTTATTAAGTTCAGAAGTTATAGCACTTAATCTGTCTGATTCCTTAAATCTAAGCCTTGATGCATTTACTATCTCTGTAGTTCCCTCGCTTAATGCTGCTAGTACCGTAAGCACAGGCACTAAGTCTGGACACTCCGCAGCATCAATAACTGTGCCTTTTGTTTTAGATGGTATCGCTTTAATTTTGTTTCCTTCTACTGAGATTTCTCCACCCATACTTTTTATTATTTCTAATACAGCCTTATCTCCTTGAAGAGAATTTATGTTCATTCCATCACAAACTACATCTGCTCCTATGCTGCCAGCAACTAACCAGAAGGCTACCTGTGAAAAGTCTCCTTCAACTCTATAGTCTGATGCTTTATATTTTTGGTTTCCTTTTATAATGAATTCTCTATAGTTAACATTTTCAACATCTACAGAAAAAGTTTTAAGAGCATCTATAGTTAAGTCCACATAAGGTTTAGATTCCAATTCTGTTGTAACTATTATTTTTGAATCTCCATCTAAAAGTGGAAGTGCAAACAATAAACCACTGATAAATTGTGAACTTACATCTCCTTTAATTCTGTATTCTCCAGCTTTTAATTTTCCATCTATAGTTAGTGGAAGTTTTTCATCTGCATTTTCATAATGAATTTGTTGTTCGTCAAATATTCTATAATAGTCTTGTAGTGGTCTTTCTACAAGCTTACCTTTTCCATCAAATGTAACTTTTTTTCCTGTAGTAGCAGCTACAGGTATTAAAAACCTCAAAGTAGACCCTGATTCAAAACAATTAATACTAACATCTTTAGGTTCTAATTTAGCTGCACCCTTTACTTTTATTTTTGAAGCTTCTTTATCTAATGCTATCTCTACTCCTAGGTTACTCATAGCTCCACAGGTAGCTTCTACATCTTGAGAAAAAACCACATTATCAATATTACTAACACCTTCAGAAAGTCCAGCGCAAATTACTGCTCTATGACAAACACTTTTTGATGTTGGAATTACTACCTCACCCTTTAGCTTGCTTGGATTAAGTGTTACATGCTTCATAAATTTCCTCCTATTTTATAAAACTATCTATCAAATAATAATTGACTTATAATCTTAAATATAATCTTCTAATTCATTAAATCTTACTTTTCTGATAACTCCTTCACCTATTCTTTTAAGGAGAATCAAATTAATATTTTCACCACTACTTTTTTTATCTAAAAATATGGTACTAAACGCCTTTTCTTTATCCATTGCTGGCACTTTATATGGAAGTTCATATTTTTTCAATACTTCTTCAATACATTTTGAAGCACCTTTTTCTGTAATATCAAGTTTTTCACTTTTTCTAGTTATTTCGGCCATTCCAATAGCCACTGCTTCTCCATGAGTATATTTTTTATAATTAAAATACTTTTCTATAACATGACCTAATGTATGGCCAAAATTCAGAAGCATTCTCTCTCCAAAGTCTTTTTCATCCTGCTCTACCACTGATTTTTTAATACTGCAGCATTTGAATATTAAAGAATCTATATTATCTAAGAGTTCTTCATCCTTTGTATAATTCATTAATTGATCAATTATACTTCTATCCCTTATGCACCCATACTTTATGACTTCTGCCAATCCATCATGTAAAAATTTTTTATCCAATGTCTTTAGTAGCTCTGGATCTATAAAAACTGCTTTTGGCTGATAAAAACTTCCAACTAAATTTTTCCCCCATGGTAAGTCTACAGCTACCTTTCCACCTATGCTGCTATCTACCTGGGCTAAAAGAGATGTCGGCACTTGAATATAGGATACTCCTCTTAAATAAGTAGAAGCTGCAAATCCTCCTAAGTCTCCTACAACACCACCACCAAAAGTTATTATTAGATCTTCTCTTCCAAGTCTAAATTGAGAAAGTTCATTATATACTTCCTTAAGGGTATCTATAGACTTACTTTCTTCACCTGGCTTTAAAGATATAATTTTTGTATTAAATCCTTTTTCCTCAATAACTCTTTTTAAATTCTCTAGATGCAGTTTTGCTAGATTATCATCTGTAATTATAGCTATTTTTTTACTACTATAATTTTCATCTAAATATTCTGCTATTCTGCTTAGAATATTTCTCTCAATACAAATTTTATAACTATTTTCTTTGAGATCTATTTCAAGTACATTCATATTCATACCATCTTTCTTCGTTTTTCAGAGGCATTTTTAAAAATATTAATTAAGTTTTGCTTATCCTCTGATTTTATAGCTTTTTTAATTTCCTTAATACTTTCCTCAAACTTTTCGATTTCAGCAACTAAGCTTTCTGAATTTAAAGCAAAAAGCTCAGACCATAATGTAGAATTTATATTTGCAACCCTTGTAGCATCTTTAAAACTTCCTGCAATAAACAATCCTACGTTTTCTATCATGTTTGAATTCATAAGTGATACTGCTATAACATGAGGGAGATGACTTGTATAAGATATTATTTTATCATGCTCCTCTGGAGTTAAACTTACTACATTTTTACACCCCATAGATCTTGCCATTTTTTCTATTAGTTCTATATTTTCTCTTTTATTTCTTTCAGCAGGAGTAATTATATAGTTAGCATCCTGAAAAATGTCCTTTGAAGCCGATTTTAAACCCTTCGATTCTCTCCCTGCCATTGGATGACCTCCAATGAAATCCATACCTTCCGGTAAAAAAGAATTTATTTTTTCCACTATCCCACTTTTTATGCCACAGGTATCAGTTATAACAACACTCTTCTTAAAATTCTGCTTATTATCATTTACAAATTTTACAGTTTCCTCCGGATAAAGGGCTATAATTATTAAATCTGCTTCCTTTAAAAAACTTTTACCATTCTTACACCCTTTATCAATTATGCCAATTTCTAGAGCCTGTTCTAAAGCTCTTTCATCCATATCAATTGCACATATTTGGCGGGGCTTCAACTCTTTAAGTGCCATTGCATAAGAGCCTCCTATAAGCCCAAGACCTACAATCACTATATTAAAATCAAAATCACATTCATCCAAAATATCCCCTCCAAATTTAATGTTTTTTTTCATATATTTTTAACTACTTATTATTATTTTTTCTTTAACTTAATTTTTAAACACTCTTTTTCCCTATGTTTGCTATTACAACCAAATCCTTCATAAGAGAATCAAATCTTTCAGGTTTTATAGACTGCTGACCGTCACATTTAGCATTTTCAGGGTCATTGTGCACTTCAATAATTAGACCATCTGCTCCAACAGCTACAGCTGCTTTAGATAGTGGCTCTACCATCCACCACATTCCTGCTGCATGACTTGGATCAACTATTACTGGTAAATGGCTTAGTCTTTTTATTGCAGGAATAGCACTTAAATCTAAAGTATTCCTTGTGTAAGTTTCAAAGGTTCTTATACCTCTTTCACATAAAATTACATTTTCATTACCTTCTGACATTATATATTCCGCAGACATAATCAACTCTTCAATTGTAGCAGATAAACCTCTTTTTAAAAGTATAGGCTTAGTTGTCTTTCCTAGCTGCTTTAGTAGTTCAAAGTTTTGCATATTTCTTGCTCCTACCTGTATAATGTCTACATCTCTCTCAAATTCATCTATTACATCAGCAGACATAATTTCCGTTACAATTGGTAATCCTGTTTCTTGTCTAGCTATTTTTAATAATTCCAACCCCTGTTGTTTAAGACCCTGGAAGCTGTAAGGTGAAGTTCTTGGTTTAAAGGCTCCTCCTCTTAAGAAACCTGCTCCACTTTCCTTCACTGTTTTTGCTATTTCAACAATTTGCTCTTCACTTTCTACTGAGCAAGGTCCTGCTATAACCGCTAATTTGTCTCCTCCTATGGTTTTATCATTAACCTTTATTACTGTATCATGTGGATGAAATAATTTATTTGCTAACTTATAAGGTTGCTGTACCTTAGTAACTCTTTCTACAAACTCATTTGCTTCAATTTTACTTGGATCAATTTTTGTAGTATCTCCTACAAGGCCCAATATGCAGTGTTTTTCTCCTTGTACAACACTTACTCTACAGTCTTCCATTTCAATTTTTCCTTTCAATTTTAGAATCTCCTCTTTAGTTGCATCAGCTCTCATAATCACTATCATGATTAGCCCTCCTTAATTTAAATTTATTTTTTCTAAGCTTCATGTTTTATATATGATTAATAACTCTTTTGCCGGCTATAGAGCTAATTAATACGAATTTTGGTATGTACAAATACACTTTTTATCAAATTTAGTAAAAAAAAATAAGGCTCTAATGAGCCTTATCCTATAAATCACTTTGTGTTATTTTATGCCTGTAGTGGTTCCCTACAGGTTATAAACTTCGATTTATTAAACTCATTGAAAACAGGAATATATATTTTTTTGCAGAAAAAGTAACCAGCGCTAAAATAAAAATAGCCCCAGCTAAAATAAAAATAATATTTTCCGCTTATTCCCTTTCCAATGATATTTTTCATGATTTAATCCTCCAAATATACTTTCACTTAAAATAATTTTTTATCGGCTTTAAACATAAGCCTGTATTTAGTAGTTATTATATCACTTTGATTTTTTATGTCAATAAAGAATTTTCTGTTTTCTTCAGTTATATGTTCTGAGTATCCTTTATATGGCTTATTTGCTAGCTTTATCACAACATAAAAATTTATTTTTTTAACCAGTATTTTTGATTACTTTTTTATCCATTTTTAACTAAATTTATTCCAAAACTTGAGTTGTTAGATATTTTAATGGTATAATAGTAAACAAGTATTGAATTTAAGGTGTACGGATAACTTGATAATAAGCTCAAGGAGGAAATAGAATGAATAAAATGGCGTTATCTATTATAATGACGATAGTATTAACGGTAATTACAAGTGGCAATGCTTTTGCCGCACCAAGTACAAGCACATCAGATGCATTAAAACAGGCAAAAGATAACAAAAAAGAACTACAAGCAAAAGTTCAAACATTGGACAATCAAATTGATGAGGTTCTAACGAAAATTGATAACAATAAAAAAGATATGAATAAAATAGCTCAAGATATTAAAAATACGCAAATTAAATTAGATACTATAGAAAAGAATTCTCAGGAGCAAGATGAACTATTCAAAAGAAGAATTCGTAGTATGTACATAAGTGGTACAGGCAGCTATCTTGAGGTACTTTTAGCATCAGATAATTTAAGTGATTTTATATCAAGATTTGATATGATTACACAGGTGATAAAATTTGATAATCAAGTAATTGCTAAGCTAAAAGAAAAGAAACAAGCTATAGCAAAGGAAAAGGATAATTTAAAGCATGAAAATGAAAAATTAGAAGCTTTAAAGACAGCCAATGAAAGCACTCTATTAAATTTAAATAAAGAAATAAAGGAACAAAAGACTCTTCTAAGCAAAGCAACTGAAGAAGAAAAACAACTGTTAGCTGAAAATGCTTCTAGACAGTTGGCTTACAATAATAGTAAAAATTCTAATGGTGGTACCTTATCTCGTGGTACATCAAAATCTCTTTCATACTCACAAGTATTAAATATGCAATCAACCGCATATTCAGGTGATGGTATTACAGCCTCTGGTGCTGCAACTAGGAGAGATCGTGATGGATATAGCACTATCGCAGTAGACCCCAGAGTTATCCCAATAGGATCTACAGTTTATGTGGAAGGATACGGATATGCTATTGCACAGGATACAGGTGGAGCTATTAAAGGAAACATCATAGATGTGTTTTTTCATTCAGAATCCGAGGCCAATAGCTGGGGAAGGAGATCCGTTAAGGTTTATATACTTAAATGATTCTATATTTTCTATTATCTATAATAATTTTTCTTATAGTAATAGAGGTCATAACTGTATTGTTCAAGTTAACAGGCTTGTCTGAGGAAAAGGCTAGATTTCAAGTTATATCTCTACTTACAGGTTCAGGTTTTACCACAAAAGAAGCTGAACTTATAACTCAGCACCCCTCAAGAAGAAAATTAGCTCAAATTCTTATGATTGTAGGATATATTGGATTTTTGACTGGAATTTCATTTTTAGTAGATATTATAAAAAAATCACTTTCTTATAAAACAATCACTATAGTTATAGTGTTTTTTATACTGGTCTATATGTTTTTTAAAAACAAATTTCTACTGTCTTACTTTGATAACTTTATTGAGAAGATTATTTTAAGGAAACAGCTTAAAACAAAGAGTCCTAACAAAATGTATAAGCTTATTACTAGAGCTAAAGGCTACGGGGTTTTTAATATATTAATAGATGAACAATCTTCACTAGTTGGAGTAGCTTTAAAGGATTCAAACCTAAAACCTCGTAATATTATAGTTTTAAATATTGATAAGGGGAATCAATTTATTGGTTTTCCAACTAGAGACTACGTCATAGAAAAGGGAGATAATATACTTTTGTATGGCAAGGTAGATGAAATCATTAAAATCTTTAACATTAATTGCAAAAACAAGAATTAGAAAATAAAATGTAAAAGGGCTATCTCACAATAGAATAATTTCTATGTGCGGTAGCCCTTTTTACATTTTACCTACTAATAGCTTTTTCTTTATTTTTGTTTTTATGTCTTAAGTAAATTTCATTTTCAAAAACAAATTCAATTATTTTTTCTCTTTCCCTTTCTGTAATAATATCAAAGTAAATTCCATAAAGGTACACCGTAGTATCAGGATCTGAAATTACCTCTTTTCTTGTTATCCTGCTGAGCAGAGAAATTCCGGATTTTATATTCATAGAAACTATTACTTGATTACCTATGTCTAAGTGCTCTTGACACTGCAACATTATACCGCCACCGCTTATGTCAGTTATAATAGCAGTTTTGTATTTATTATTGGCTAGTACTTGAGTAGGTACTTCCTGAATGGCATTATAATGGACATTATTTGTAAAAGCAGTGTAAGAAACCTTTAAATTAATGGGAGTCCTGTGATACATTCTTCTGTCAATAGTCCTTAATATTTCCGGTGGACTTAATACAAGATACATGTAATCATTTTCATGTTTTGTTCCTAATACAAGTGATTTGCAAAGTAGTAATTCTCTTCCCTGCAAAATTACAGTTTCAACCTCTTTATTTATAGGAAAAATAAAATGTTCATAAAAATCAACTCTTACAAGAATACAATTCTTATAAATCTTTGTTATTTGTCCTGCACAACTTCTACTTTCATGCAGCAGCTGAATTACTTTATTGCAGTTATCTAAATCAACTAATTTGGTCAAATCCTAGCCACATCCTCTATAGGTATTTTCCTTGCTATTATATATTAACATCTTAAAGCTTTCCCTAATAACTTTTCTATAAATCATTTCAATAATCCTTCTAAAATTCTTATAATCTTTGTATATTCTACTAATATTTTAAACTTAAAACATATACAGTATCATAATAATTATAGTAAATTCTATTGAATTCTATTATAATATATACAAGAATGAAAACTTATTTTTAATAAAATAAATCATTATTTCTGTATTAAACCTTTACTATTTATGATAGATAACTATAGACAAAAGGGGTGTAAAATCATGGAAACAAATATATTGTTAGAAAGCGGAACTGGCGAGGTAGAAATATTTGAGTTTATAATTAATAACAAGCATTATGGAATAAATGTTGTAAAAGTGAAAGAAGTTATAGAAACAGATAATTTGACACAAATTCCTCAATCTCATCCAGCTATTGCTGGTCTTGTTCTATATAGGAATGAAATAATATCTCTTATAAACTTAAAATATGTTTTAGATGGAACTTCTGCAGTGTCTAAGAAAAATACTATAATATTATGTGAATTTAATAAAACTAAAGTTGCTTTTAATATTGACAGCATGGTAGGAATTCATAGAATGGGATGGGATAAAATAACAAAACCAGATGCACTTTACGCCAATTCTTTAATCATAGGTAATATTATGCTTGATAACAGGATAATATTTCTATTAGACTTTGAAAAGATTGTTACTGACATAAATCCAAAAGTAGGCATTAGCCCAGAAAGAATTGAAAATGTTGAGTATAAAGACAGATCTAATATCAAACTCATGCTAGCGGATGATTCCTTCTTAATCAGAAGTTTATTAAAGGATACTTTAACCCAGGCCGGATTCAATAACTTAAAGTTCTTTGATGATGGTGAGCAGGCTTTAGATTATTTATATAAGCTAGAAGCAGAAAAGAAAGAAAATTTTATTGATGACGTACAAATACTTATAACTGATATAGAGATGCCTAGAATGGATGGTCTTACACTTACTAGAAAAATTAAAGAGCATAAAACACTAAGAAAGCTCCCAGTAATTGTTTTTTCATCATTAATTACAGATGATTTAGCTCATAAAGGAGCCTCTGTTGGAGCGGATGCTCAAATAAGCAAACCTGAAATCGGTAACCTGGTAAAAATAATTGATAAACTTATAGCAAACAGTAACTAATTATTTTAATCTATTATACTTATATGTAATTTATTTTTTCAGTTCCCTGATTATAGCAAAAAACTAAGATTCTTGCTATAATTAGAGAGTTGAAAATGCTTACATACACTAATTTGTCAAAATTTTAAATTGATTAAATTTTTTTATTGTGTTATAATTTAAAAAAATTTAATACCGCCGTATGAAGGTAGCGGGATTTTTTTAAACCGCTATTGGACGGACCTCTGGAGAGACTCAAATGAGCACCGAAGGGGAAAACCAAGTTTTTGGTGAAACTCTCAGGTAAAAGGACAGAGCATTTTTATATTAAGAAAAATAATTATTAGCTTATTAAGTTATTTGCTTTTAAGCTTATTAACGATTACTTATTCTTTTTTTAAAAATCTTGTTTTCCAGAGACTAACTTTAAATTTAGTCTCTTTTGTTTTATCCGATGACTACCCGCTCTAATACTCCCTCATCTCAAAGAGTACGTTGCGAGCGGCTACGTCCCTGGATTCGTTCAACTAAGAATCAGATGGGGCTTGAACCCCCATCTGATTCAAGTTTCCACTTCATATTTGGGTGGTTTTAAAATATATTTTAAGAAGGAGCGATACATAAAATGAAATCATTTGTAACTGTATTAGGAAACGATAAGGTAGGTATTATTCATGAGGTAACTTCTGTACTGTCTAAAAACAATGTAAATATTTTAGATATTAATCAAACTCTTCTAGAGGGTTATTTTACTATGGTAATGCTTGTAGATTTATCAAAAATGGAAATAGACTTTACAGAATTAAAAGATAAACTTGAAAGTAAAGCTAATGAAATAGAAGTTTCTATTAAAATTCAACGAGCAGATATATTTAATTCAATGTACAAAATTTAAATTATAAGGAGTTTTGAACCAATGATCAATTTTAATAATATAATGGAAACAATAAAAATGGTTGATAACCAAAATTTAGATATAAGAACAATTACAATGGGAATATCTCTTTTAGATTGCTGCCATAGTGACGGAAAACAATCAAGAATTAAAATTTATGATAAAATAACTAGATATGCTGAAAACTTAGTTAAAGTTGGAAGAGAAATTGAAACAGAATATGGAGTACCTATTGTCAATAAGAGAGTCTCTGTAACTCCTATATCTATTATTGCTCAAGCTTGCGATGATACTGATTATGTTGAATTCGCTAAGACATTGGATAAAGCTGCTGAAACTTTAGGAATTGACTTTATAGGAGGGTTCTCAGCACTTGTACAAAAAGGATATTCTAAAGGAGACAAAATACTTATAGAATCTATTCCCGAGGCTTTAGCTGTTACAAAAAAAGTTTGTTCCTCAGTAAATGTTGGAAATAGTAAATCCGGAATAAACATGGATGCTGTAAGAGATATGGGTAGAATAATAAAAAGAGCTGCTTATCTTACAAAAGATAATGAGAGCATAGGTTGTGCTAAGCTTGTAGTATTTGCTAACGCAGTAGAAGATAATCCGTTTATGGCTGGTGCCTTCCACGGGGTTGGAGAAGCAGAATGCATAATAAATGTTGGGGTTAGCGGACCAGGAGTTGTAAAGTCTGCCCTTGAACAAGTAAAAGGACAAAGTTTTGATATAGTTTCAGAAACAATAAAGAAAACTGCATTTAAGCTAACAAGGCTTGGTCAATTTGTTGCACAAGAAGCTTCAAAAAGACTAGATGTTCCTTTTGGTGTAGTTGACTTATCCCTTGCTCCAACACCAGCTATAGGTGATAGCGTAGGAAGACTTTTAGAAGAAATGGGACTTGAAAGCTGTGGATGTCATGGAACTACTGCTGCTTTAGCTCTTTTAAATGACGCTGTTAAAAAAGGTGGCGTAATGGCAGCTTCCCAAGTAGGTGGTCTTAGTGGCGCATTCATTCCTGTAAGTGAAGATGAAGGAATGATAGCAGCAGTAAAAGCTGGTTCTTTAAATTTAGAAAAATTAGAAGCAATGACTTGCGTTTGTTCTGTAGGACTTGATATGATTGGAATACCTGGAGACACTCCAGAATCAACTATATCAGCTATAATTGCAGATGAAGCAGCTATTGGGGTTATAAATAACAAAACGACTGCAGTAAGAGTAATCCCTGTTTACGGAAAAACAGTTGGTGATGAAGCCGAATTTGGCGGTCTTTTAGGAACAGCTCCTATAATGCCTGTAAGCAAATTCTCCAGTGAAGACTTTATAAACAGAGGCGGACATATTCCTGCACCAATCCATAGCTTTAAGAACTAATAAAATAAAGCTTGAATCAGATATGAATGGGTAGTCCTTAGATGAATTGGGGGAAATAATAAAAACAGGATTAGCATTAATAGTTTTCTATTGCTAATCCTGTTTTTTAATTACTTTCTAGTCTGTCCTTCTCCATAAATGATGTATTTTATGCTAGTCAATTGCTCAAGTCCCATAGGTCCCCTTGCATGAAGTTTTTGTGTGCTAATTCCTATTTCCGCACCAAAGCCAAATTCACTTCCATCTGTGAATCTAGTAGATGCATTTACATATACTGCTGCTGCATCAACTTCATTCAAAAATCTTTGAGAATTCCTGTAATTATTTGTTACTATAGCTTCTGAATGCTTTGTTCCATATATATATATATGATCCATTGCGTCATCTATTGAGTCTACAATTTTTACTGCTAAAATTAAATCTAAATATTCAGTTTCCCAGTCCTTTTCACTAGCACTTACTATATCCTTTATATATTCTCCAGTTTTCTCACAGCCTCTTATCTCTACTCCTAAAGATTTCAAGCGCTCTCCAAGCTTTGGTAGAAGCTTTTGTGCAGCATCTTT
This sequence comes from Clostridium magnum DSM 2767, assembly GCF_001623875.1. Taxonomy (GTDB): domain Bacteria; phylum Bacillota; class Clostridia; order Clostridiales; family Clostridiaceae; genus Clostridium_AM; species Clostridium_AM magnum. The sequence goes on from NZ_LWAE01000009.1 coordinate 86,436, forward strand.
ATGAACTAATAATGTCTCCATAGCATTGCATACACCTATTCTTTGAGTTTTTGCATTAATAACTATGTTCTCAGCCATCTCTAAGTCAGCCTCTTCATCAACATATACGTGGCAATTTCCTATTCCAGTCTCAATTACAGGTACTGTTGAATTTTTTACTACAGTCTGTATAAGGCCTGATCCACCTCTTGGGATTAACACGTCTATGTATTCATTGAGTTTCATCATAACATTAACTGCTTCTCTATCCGTTGTTTCTATAAGCTGAATACTTCCCTCTGGAAGACCTGCTTCTACTGCAGCCTTTATAATAGTATTTGCTATAGCTATATTAGAATTTATTGCTTCCTTACCACCTTTTAATATAGCAGCATTTCCTGATTTTATACACAAAGCTGCTGCATCCACGGTAACATTAGGTCTTGCCTCATAAATCATCCCTATAACACCAAGAGGTACTCTTACTCGCCCAATCTGAAGGTTATCTGGATTTCTCCACATCTTTGTTACTTCTCCTATAGGATCAGGCAATAAAGCAACATTTTTCAACCCTTGTGCCATATCTTCTATTCTCTTAATATTTAAAGCCAATCTATCTAAGAGTCCTTGAGACATACCATTATTTTTACCATTTGTAATATCTTTTTCATTTTCCGCTAATATAAAATCACTATTCTTTACTAAAGCCTCACTCATAGCAATTAATGCATTATTTTTGGTCTCAGTACTTATATAAGCAAGTTTTCTTGCGGCTTTTTTAGCTAGTAACCCTTTCTCCACCATATAATCATAAATATTCATTCATCTATCACCTCATTTTAAAATCTAACCATATTATTGCAATGAACTATTTCGTCATAATTTTTATATCCTAGCTTACTCTCTATTTCATCCGTCTTCAAGGATTTTATTTGTTCTATTTCTAATGAATCGTAATTAGTTATTCCTCTGCCTATTTCAATGCCTTCAGTATTTACAATAGAAACAATCTGACCTTGATGAAAGAATCCCTCTACAGATAATACACCTTTAGGTAGAAGGCTCTTATGTTCTTCAACTAGAGCTTTAACTGCCCCATCATCTATTACTACTTTTCCATTTATCTCTGTGTTAAAAGTGAGCCAGTGTTTACGCAACTGAAGCGGATGTTCATTAGGCGCAAAAAAGGTTCCAACTTCCTCTTCATTTACAACATCTCTTATAATATTATTATTTGCTCCATTTACTATAACCATTGAAACACCAGCAGTAGTAGCGATTCTTGCAGCACTTATTTTTGTAGCCATTCCTCCAGTACCTAAAGAAGTTCCTGCCCCTCCTGCACATTTTTCAATTTCCTCTGTAATTTCTTCAACTTCATGTATAAGTACTGCATTAGGGTTTGTTCTAGGGTTACTATCATAAAGACCTTCAATATCTGAAAGTAAAATCAATAAATCTGCCTCAATCAAAGAGGATACAATAGCTGATAAAGTATCGTTATCTCCAAATTTTATCTCATCAACTATAATAGCATCATTTTCATTTACTATCGGAATAACGCCCTGTTCAAAAAGAGCAAAAAACGTATTTCTTGCATTTAAAAATCTTGTTCTATGGGACATATCATCTTTAGTTATAAGAATTTGTGCCGCTACCTTTCCATATTCGGAAAAAATTTTCTCATACATATGCATAAGTATTCCCTGTCCTACTGCAGCAGCAGCTTGTTTTTCTGGAATAGTTTTAGGTTTACTCTTAAGTCCTAGCCTACCTACTCCTGCTGCAACAGCTCCGGATGTAACAAGAACTACTTCCATACCTTGATTGTGCAAGTCTGAAATTTGTCTTACAAGCTTTTCAATCTGATTAATGTTCATTAAACCACTCTCGTGAGTTAACGTTGATGATCCTACCTTTACTACTATTCTTTTTATGTTTTTTAGATGTTTCTTTCTAATACTCATACTTCTCTATCCTCTTCATAAACGATTTTAGGTTATTTAATTCTTGGAAATGTGTTCGCTGCGGCAGTCATAACATAAGTTTTTAAATTTTCACCTTTTTTATTATAAGTGATTTCTAAAGCTTCATCTAATGTTTTCACTACCTTTATATTAGCCTTTTTAAGAAGCTCAGGGTTTAAATCTGAAACCATTATAACATCAAACTTACAAGCAGTTTCACAGAAAATATATCCTACATCCTTTGAAATACTGTACTCTCTTCTTAATTCTTTTTCTCTATCTAATAAAGTGTCAAAATTAAGTAATATATCTTGAACGTCTTGATTTCCTCCAAGCCCCTCACTACATTCACTTAGAATGATTATTGTTCCACCTTCTTTTACTGCTTCTCTTGCATTTATAATAGTTTTACTAGTTTGATAGAAGTTTATATCCTTTGGATAACCACCTGCTGTAGCTATAACAAGATCTGCTTTATCATTTATTTCTACACCATCCATTTGTTCTACTATATTACAGCCTTCATAAAAAGCTTCTACATAATTACCACTAACAGCAGCAGCTATGTTTCCATCATGTCCCGCAATTACATTAAATAAGAATGTAGGTTTTAAAAATGCTGCAGCCTGCATCATATCTTCATGTATTGGATTTCCTTTAAGCTTTCCGCATTTTGCATCCTCATTTTTACCTTCACCTAAGTTCTTACTAAGAGAAAGTGAGTGGTTTTTCATTATAGTTTCATAAGATGATATTCCTGGAAGAACAGTCTTTCTTCCTCCACCACAACCTGCAAGGAAATGATATACAATACCTCCTGCAAGCACTACATGATCACACTCTACAGCTTTTTTATTTAAAATTACTGGTGTTCCATATGTAGTTTCTCCAAGGTATACTAAATTTTCCTTATCGAAGCAATCATGATCAATCACATCAAATCTTTTTACTAAATCCTTACCTATAAGTTTTTCATGTTCTTCAGCAGTTTGATTTCTATGAGAACCTAATGCACTTATGATAGTTATATCTTTATCATTTACCCCACCAGCATTTAATTCCTCTATAATTTTCGATAGAAACCTATCTGTTTTCTGCCATGCCCTTGTAACATCAGGTATAACCAAACAAACAGTTTCACCTGAATGAACAAGTTCTTTAAGTCTTGGACTTCCTATTGGATTATGTAATGCATCTAAAATGATTTCATCCTCTGACTTAGTTAACTTAAACTCATTTCCTTCTATTATTCCCATTAAATTTTCTTCTTTCAGCGAAGCAGTAACTTTCACCCTACCATAATTCATTTCAATTTTTTTCATAATAACATAGCCCCCCTAATTTGAAAAATATATTAAAGTCAAGTAAAATCTTATAACTTAGTGTAAGTATACCACAATTTAATTATGATATGAAGGGAAACTAGGAATTGGATTTGAATAATATGACAAATTATGTTTAATTATCAAATTAATTGGAAAATCAGTTTGTATTAAGTTTTTTTAATAGTTATTTGATTTATATACATAAATTTATTATACTATAAATATGTTACATATCAATTCCATTTTATTCAAAATATTAACAGGAGGTATTTTTAATATGAACGAAACAATTAAGACGCTATTAAGCAGACGTAGCACAAGAGTGTATAAGCATGATCAGATTAAGGATGAAGAATTAAATACAATATTAAAGGCTGGTATGTTCGCACCTAGTGCAATGAACCAACAATCTTGGTATTTTACTGTAATCCAAAACAAGGAATTATTAAATAAAATAAATGAAGTATGCAAATCTATTTTTCTTAAATCAGGAAATAGAACCTTTGAAGAAAGAGCTAAATCTAAAAGTTTTAATGTATTCTATAATGCTCCTACATTAATTATAGTTTCTGGTTACGAAAAAGCTATAGCACCACAAATTGACTGCGCTGTTGCACTAGAAAATATGTTTTTAGCTGCCGAATCAATGAATATTGCTTCCTGCTGGATTCATGCAATAACTTCTTTCTCAGATACTGAGGAAGGATCAGCTTTACTAAAAGAGCTAAATATACCAGAAGGTTATAGTGTCGTTGGTTCAGGTGCATTTGGTTATAAAGCATCAGGAACCGATAACATAGCACCAAGAAGAGAAAATGTTCTAAATATCATTAAGTAGTTTTTAAGGTTACTTCACTAATTGAGGTAACCTTAAATAAAAAAATCTAGCCATCGGTTCTTTTCCCGATGGCTTTTCTATCTAACCTTCACACTTTTTTAATAAAGTTTCCCAACGCTTATCTATCTCTTTTTGCAATTCAGCAATCATATGTTCATTGCCTTTTTTAAACAAGTGCTTAAATCTTCCCTGTGGTTTTAAGAAGTCTTCTATTGGAAGCTTATTTTTAGGTTTATAACTTAGTCTCCACTCTCCATCTTCAACCTCAAACATAGGCCAGAAACATGTATCCACTGCCAATTTGCACATTTTCATCAAATCAGCAGTCTCATATCTCCATCCTCTTGGACATGGAGCTAATACATTTAGAAATGCTGGTCCTTTTTTGTATATTGCTCTATGGGACTTTCCATGTATATCTTTAAAGTTTCCCATGAATGTTGTCTGGGCTACATATGGTATATTGTGGCTTACCATTATTTCTGTTAAGTCCTTCCTAAACTGAGGTTTACCTTGTGATACAGCTCCAACTGGTGTTGTTGTCGTGTCTGCATACTTAGGAGTTGCCGACGATCTTTGGATTCCCGTGTTCATATAAGCTCCGTTATCATAGCATACATATACAAAGTCGTGTCCTCTTTCCATGGCACCAGACAGTGATTGAAACCCTATATCATAGGTTCCTCCATCTCCACCAAAAGTTACGAACTTATAATTTTCATTAAGTTTCCCTTTCCTTTTTAAAGCATTGTATGCACCTTCCACACCACTCATAGTTGCTCCTGCATTTTCAAAAGCATTATGTATAAAAGAATCCTTCCATGATGTATATGGATGCATACATGTAGAAACCTCAAGACATCCTGTTGCGGAACCTATTACCGCCTTATCCTCTTCCTCTATAGCTCTAAGCACACTTCTCACTGCAATAGGAGCCCCACATCCAGCACACATTCTATGACCGCTGGCCAATCTTTCTGGTTTATTCATTTCTTCTTTAAATTTATATTCCATTGTACTCCACCTCCTACTCTCTAACTCCTAAATATCTATATATTTCACCATAAGTTCCTGATGCATCTATTTCGTTCAAATCATCATAAACTTTTTCTATATCATTTATTGCAACATCTCTTCCTCCTAAGCCATAAACATAGTTTACTATCTTAGGAGCATTTTCTACATCAAACATTGCAGATCTCACTTCAGCAAAAACAGGGCCTCCACAGGCTGAAAAACCTTCTGATCTGTCCATTACAGCTATGACCTTTGTATTTTTAAGAGCCTCTGCAATTCTTTCTGCTGGGAATGGTCTAAATACTCTTATCTTAAGTAATCCAACCTTTTTCCCTTCCTGTCTTAATTTATTTACAGCCGCTTTTGCAGTTCCTGCAGTTGAGTTAATTAGTACAATTGCATATTTTGCATCTTTAAGTTGATATTCTTCAAATAATCCATATTTTCTACCTGTCATTTTTTCGAATTCTTCAGCTACCTCTAAAATTACCTTTTCTGCATTTACCATAGCCTGTGCCTGAAGTCTCTTATGCTCTATATAGTATGCAGATGTATCATATGGACCTACAGACATAGTTTCCTTTGGATTCATAAGGTAATGCTCTGGATTATATTCTCCGACAAATGCTTTTACCTTTTCATCCTCTATCAATTCAATATTTTCAACTGCATGGCTTGTTATAAATCCATCCTGGCAAATCATCACTGGCAATAGTACATCTTTGTGTTCACCTATTCTCATGGCCTGTACGAAATTATCATAGGCTTCCTGATTGTTTTCAGAATATATCTGTATCCATCCTGAATCCCTTGCTCCCATACTGTCAGAATGATCTGCATTTATATTTATAGGACCGGATAATGCTCTGTTTACTACCGCCATAGTTATTGGTAATCTATTTGAAGCAGCTACATATAGCATCTCCCACATTAGAGCAAGTCCACAGGATGATGTTGCTGTTATTGTTCTTGCACCTGCTGCTTGAGCACCAATAGCTGCAGACATTGAACTATGCTCACTTTCTACTGGTATAAATTCTGTTCTTACTTTTCCATCTGATACATACCTTGAGAAATATTGAGGAATTTCTGTAGAAGGCGTTATTGGAAAAGCAGGCATTACATCTGGCTCTATTTGTTTCATAGCTATTGCTATAGCTTCATTTCCTGATAGTCTCTCTTTTATACTCATATTTTCCCCTCCTATTTTTCGTCCTTTACCATTTTAATTGCTTCAAATGCACATGCCTTTTCACATATTCCACAACCTTTGCAATGATCATAGTCAAACTCTAATCGTTTACTTTCCTTAACTGGTATAGAACTGTCTGGGCAAACTGGTACACATAACAAACATTGCTTACATTTTTCTTCTATAAATATAGGTTTGTCTGTTCTCCAGCTTCCAGTAATAAATTCCTCTGAATTACCACTTAAATATATGTTTCCCCCAGCAGTCATTTCTCTCCATGTAGTTGTTTCATTTATCTTTGTTTTAGTCATTACTTCCTTACCTCCTTCAAAGACCTCTCTAATGCCTTCATATTACCTTCTATCACCTCAGATTTTGTGGCAAATTTATGTTCAAAGGAATGTCTCATTTGTTCAATAAATGTATTCTCATCCATTACTTTGCCTACCTTAACTACTGCTGCAAGCATAGGAGTATTAGGAAAATACTTACCTAAACAAGCTTCTGATATTTCTCTGGCATTAATAGTGTATACGGTTCCAACATATCCTTTAAGATGCTTTTTTACTTCTTCCTGACTCTTTTCTGTGTTTATTATAATTGCACCATCTTCCTTAAGTCCCTTTGTAACATCAACCACTTCTAAAAGTGTATCGTCTACAACAACAACATAGTCAGGCTCATAAATATTAGAATGTACAAGTATTTTTTCTTCGCTAATTCTGTTGTATGCAGTTATTGGTGCCCCCATTCTCTCTGGTCCATACTCTGGAAAACCTTGTACATATTTTCCTATACTAAAAGCAACATCTGCTAATAGCAAAGAAGCTGTTTTAGCACCTTGTCCCCCTCGGCCATGCCATCTTATTTCTGTTAACTGTGCCATGTTTTATACCCCCATAATTTAAATTTGTATTAGTGCCTTGCAGAATTCCACAAGTATTTATAAGCCCAACTTTTTAATCGCTAGGCTTTATATGAATAAAAAATCTCTCGTCCTTATAAGCATAATTTATTATACTTATAAGGACGAGAGATATACTTCCGTGGTACCACCTTATTTACAATTAGATATACTAATTGCCACTCATTATCAGGTCAACTTTGAACACTGATTAAAATATCTTATTCATTGTGAACCATAACCATGTATCGCTGGTAAACGTCCTCATTTACTTAACAAAAGCCTTTCAACTTGGAGGCTCCAGAGTGATCATTATATATCCACATTAATACCAACTTACACCTAACGTTGGCTCTCTGTAATTAATACATCGAATATTTTTTTCTCCATCGCAGCCTTTACTTTATTAAATTATGAAACTTTTAGTTAAGTATATTATTTTTTAGTTAAAATGTCAATATATTTTTTATATTCACATATTTACCAATAAATAAAACTAAATTCATTAATATCGTCCTATATTTAAGTAATTTTATCACTATAAATTATATTTAGTAACAGAATTCCACAAATTAAAATAACCCAAAATATAGATTTATGAACTGCACCCTGTCAAGTAGACAGCGGAAATAATAAAAACCAGCTTAAGCGGCTAAAGTCCTGAATTCCATTGGACTTAGGCCGTTTAATCTTTTTTGTAATCTTTTAGTATTGTAAAAGAGAATATATTCAGCGATTGATTCAGAGAGATCTTCATATGTATTATATTTGCGTAGGTAATATTTTTCACATTTGAGAATTCCCCAAAAGGCTTCCATGGGACCATTGTCGATACACTTACCAACTCGTGACATGCTTTGAGTCATTCTTGCATCAACCAATTTTTGTTTAAAGCCATAGGATGTGTATTGAAAACCTCGATCACTATGAATCATTGGGCTTGCGCCCAATGTCATCAAGTTAATATTCAATAATATGGAATATTATCTATAATGTCCAAAACAATTAAAAGAAGATTTGTCTTAACTTCTATTTTCGTATGACAAATAAACCCTATCAATTGTCGGAATTTTTTATTCAAATTCCTAATAGGATTATTTTTAGAAACTTATTTATTTAAATCTACAAACTACATTTTTTATTTTTTTATACTTTCCTCTTGCAATTCTTTTGATACGAGGATTTTGCCTATTGGGTCTTATAGGAATGCTACTTCTTGAGACTTTTTGCATGATTTCTTTATAAATCTTATTTCTTTTTCTTGGATTTTCTTCAAGATACATCATTATAAGTTTATCTTTTAAACTACCTATTAAGATATTTAAGTTTGCCCTATATTCATACTTTGTTTCTTTATTTTCTCTTTCAACTTTTGCAATTTCATCACTGTCCTTACGTGCCAATTCAATCATATTCGATAGATAAATAGAAGCATAAAAATCCTGTTCTATTGCTATTTTAGTAATGCCTGTAAAGTTCTCTATTTCAAGTCGATTTTTTAATTCATCATACTTTATTTCTACGCCCCATCTTTTAAAATATAATTCTTTAAAGTCTTCGATTTTCATAGATTCATCAAATAAGTTAGTTACTAAAACTTCTTCAATTTCAGAGGTAAGATGGAACCTTATAACTCTTACTTTATAAACTTTTTTATTATGTGTAATTTCTATTATTTGATCGTGCTTTTCTGCATTAATTTTTTTCTTGAATACATTATTTTTTAGTCTCATAACAAAATAAATATTGCTTTCAATCAGTGTAGAAATAAGTTCACTACTTGGGTATCCCCTATTCAATAATATCAGTTCTTTTATAGAAGAGTCTTTTTTCATTTCCGAAATTAATTCCATTGCTATTTTTCTTTCAGAAGTTTCAAAACGATATATTTTACTTTTTATAACAATTTTATTTAACACATCAAATAAACAGGAAGCACTTGCACGAGCAATGGCTACACTAGCGTGTTGGTTTTTCGCATATCCAAACTCATTTCTTAAGGTTTCTGTATTAGGTAACTCTATTGTAGTACCATCAATGGCAGATAACCTATATCTATTCCAAAGTTTATATTCATCACATTCTTTATAAATAACATCTACTATTCTATCATTTAGTTCAATAAATGCATTAGGATTAATTTTTTGCCTGTTTTCTGAAAAAGCTTGTTTTGAAATTGTATCTTTTCTTTTTAAAATTACTTCAAAAAAATTGTTTAATTCTACTTGTAAAGACTTGTTTATCATATTAAGCATAAATAATATAGTTTCTTTAAATCCCATTTTTCCAGACCTCGTAAAATGTGATGGACTTGTCCTATTAGAACATTTAAATATATAGTCCTCAATCATTATTTTACTTTCTAGCATGGCTTTTTCAAAGCTTTTTTTAAACTTCATTTCAATCACCTTTAATCATTAGAAATACACAAAATTTATGTGTTCTTTCTGATTATTGGGGCAATTTTCAAATGTCAAGTGTTTCTTTGAAACTTTTTAACTTTTTCTTACATTTTAACTTGATGACATTGGGCGGCAGCCTTTGGTTTATCCTTTTTTATTGGTTTCCTTTAATTTTTTTACAGTTACATTTATGCGGTAGCATTAAAAATCTAGAAATTTTTATTTTTAAATTCCTCAAATACTTCATCAAAGTCTGCTTCTTTAAGATTTAACTTTTCAGGATTTTTAACTATCATTGTAGAGTCACATGCTTCGCATGCATATCCTGGCATATCAACATCTCCAAATTCATTTCTAGTTATATGCATTTCTATATTAAACTCAATATACCCTATGTCTAAAGAACCTCAATTAAGCATTTTCTCTATTTCCTTATAAACAATACTTCTTATTTTACCTCTATTCAATTGTTGAAATTCATCCCAATTATCTATAAATATATTTTTTACAACCCCTACCATTTTCTCATCTTCTCACATAGTTTTTTTCATAAATCAGCTTACATTTTATTCCTTGAGATATTTTACACACACCTTAGAACATCCTATTTCCAAGCCCTCACGGGCTATTTTTTTGTGCCGATTTTTTTTAAATTCCTAGTAAATAAAAAATTGTCATAGTACTATAACAAAGCTGTAATAATACTACTTTATACTATAAGAAGAACACTTAGTTAAAAAGTTTTAATGAAGTGTAAATAGGTTGTATAAACGGCCAAATTGTAATCAAGAAGACTGGAATTCAAAAAACTTGTGATGATAGGGAATGATACGTAATCTTTGATAATATATGCATTTAATTTCATGAGCACCTCTATTTTATACATTTTGTATAAATTATTGTAAAAAAAATGTGCATTGTGTAAATAGAATTACAAATTTCCGTTTGCTATAATATGATTATATCAAATGGTTGATAAATTACAACGATTTCTGCTGGCTCTTGTGTTACTTATACAATAATAAAAAAATGTATAAATTTAGTCAGGAGAATTAGAGATTATGGCATATACTTTCAATTGATGCAACAGATACATATCCTGATTAGGGCCAATTAAATGTTGTGAACAGCTGATGGGTTACACTTCCCTAATGTAAATGTTTAACATGACTTTTTCGGTGCAGGATGATGAACATATCATATGTAAAAATATTGTAAAAGCATCAAATCTGATTTTTTTGAATCTCACTGCGTTATTTTATCAACTATGGGTGATATGGGGATGAAAAGCATAAGATACAAATCAAAGAAATTTAAAGTGTTGTAGTACTAGTTTATATGATTGTAACTTAAAGTAAATGTTTTAAGAAGGAGTGTATATATATGATAGTAATTGGTGAAAAAATTAACGGAGCGATTCCCTCCACAGCTAAGGCAATTGCAGAAAAGGATGCAGAATTCATAAGAAATCTTGCAATAAAGCAAGCTGAAGCAGGTGCAGATTTTATTGATGTTTGTGCTTCAGTGGATGATGATATCGAACTAGAAACAATGAAATGGCTTATAGACATCGTACAGGATGCAACCGATGTTCCAATCGCAGTGGACAGCCCTAACGTTCACACATGCGTAGAAGCCATGAAATACTGTAAGAAGCCAGGACTTTTCAATTCCGTATCAATGGAAGGGGACAAGATTGACGTAGCATTTCCTGCGATTGCTGGTACAAAATGGGAGTGTGTTGCTCTCTTGAACAGCGACAAAGGAATCCCAAAAACTGCTAAAGACCGTTTGGATGTATTTGCAGATTTAATGGCAAAAGCAAAAGAATACAACATTGATCCGTCTAGGTTGCATATTGATCCATTGATTGAAATGTTATGTACATCCGAAGAAGGAATCTCCATTGTAACTGAAGTTATAAAAGGAATCAAAGAACAGTATCCTACGATTCATGTCACTGGAGCTGTCAGCAATATATCATTTAATCTTCCAGCTAGGAAAATTGTCAATCAGGCATTTGCAGTATTGGCTATGAATGCAGGAATGGACAGCTTTATTCTTGATCCATTAAATCAGGACTTAATGGGAATGTTGTTTGCAACAGAAGCACTATTAGGTGAAGACGAGTACTGCATGGAATATATTGGAGCATACAGAGAAGGAATATTTGGTCAAAAGAAATAATTATATGAAATAATGAGGAGGAAAATGTAATGGCTAAAATTGAAGAAGTAAAAGTTAATGTAGAGGCAGGTAAAACTAAACTTATAAAAGGATTGGTGCAAGAAGCATTAGATGAGGGAAGCAAAGCAGAAGATATACTTCAAGCTATGATTGACTCAATGGGTGTTGTAGGGGATAAGTTCTCCGCAGGAACAATATTCGTACCTGAAATGCTAATAGCAGCAAAAGCAATGTCAAGAGGTGTAGAAGTGCTTAAACCTCATCTTGCAAGCGGCGCTTCATCTTCTTTAGGAACATGTATTATTGGAACAGTTGCAGGTGATTTACATGATATTGGAAAAAATCTAGTTTCAATGATGATTGAAAGTACTGGATTTGAAATAGTAGACCTTGGCGTAGATGTACCTGATACTAAATTTGTTGAAGCAGTTAAGGAAAATGAAAATGTAAAAGTAGTAGTATGTTCAGCACTTCTTACTACAACAATGGCAGCTTTAAAGAAAACAGTTGAGACTTTAAGAGAAAGTGGATTAGAAGGATTCAAGATAATGGTTGGTGGTGCTCCTGTAACAGCTGAATTTGCGGCTTCAATAGGTGCAGATGCATATACGGCTGATGCAGGTAGTGCTGCAGTTAAGGCTAAAGAATTTGCAACAGCATAAATATATCATAAACAATATGGGGAGGTATTGATGTATGTTAACTAAAAGACAGAATTTACTGGAAACGATTAAGGGTGGGAATCCGGATCGTTTTGTTAATCAATATGAATTTATGAATATGATTTTGGAAGTTCCTGCGAGAGCTAGTTCAAATTACGGTGGTAGTTGGATAGATACTTGGGGGGTAACGTGGCGATGGCCAAAAGATCAACTTGGTGCATTCCCTGTGCATGATAACGAACACAAAGTTTTAAAGGATGTTACTGAATGGAAGAAATACGTTAAAATTCCTGAAATTAATACTTCCGATGAAGCTTGGGCTCCAGCTATTGCTCATGCTAATTCTGTGGACCGTAACGAGGAATTTGTAGCACCTTTCTATGCTCCAGGTGTCTTTGAAATGACACATAATCTTATGAGTATGGAAGATGCATTAATGGCTTTATATGAAGAGCCTGAAGCTATGCATGAGTTAATTGATGCCATTACACAGTATGAGTTGGATTTTGCAAAAGTGCTAGTTGAAAAAATTCATCCAGATTGTATTTTCCACCATGATGACTGGGGAAGTCAAAAAAACTCTTTTGTGTCTCCTGAAATGTTTGAAGAGTTCTTTCTTCCAGCTTATAAAAAGATCTATGGTTACTATAAAGCCAATGGTGTTGAATTGATAGTTCACCATAGCGATTCTTATGCAGCTAACTTAGTTCCACATATGATCGAAATGGGCATCGATATTTGGCAAGGTACTATGAACACTAATAACATTCCTGAATTGATCAAGGAGTATGGTGGAAAAATCTCATTTATGGGAGGACTTCACAGCGGTATGATTGATTTTCCGGATTGGACGCCTGAAAATTGTGTTAAACATGTAGAAGAAGCTTGCAAAGCTAATGGAACTAAATACTTTATTCCATGCCTCACCGCAGGTTTACCTAAGGGGTACTTCCCAAATGTATATGAGACAGTAAGTAATGCAATAGATGAAATGAGTAAAAAAATGTTTTAAGGTAGATAACTTGGAAAAAACATTTTTGTTGTAAATAGAAAACATTTTGGATTAATGTTAGAAATAAATTAATTCAAAATGTTTTTTATTACTAAGAGTTCTTCATTTGTTACAAGGTCAAGCACCAGTCTCATTTTATTATCTAATGTGTAGGGAACTCCTATATTCCGAAACTTAAATTATGTATATTCAAGTAGAATATAATTATACTTAAAGAAAGATACTTCACAGGGGGGAATTATATGGATATTTTCAATAAAAAATTTGAACTTATTATTAATTCACAAAAGGGTAAAGATGTTATAAAGGTTAAACCAGGTGAAAATTTATTTAATGTATTAATGGATAACAGAATATTTATAGATAGTCCCTGCAATGGAAAAGGAATTTGTGGAAAATGTAAAGTTAAAGTAGTAAAAGGATTAAAGGAACCTACTCCACTTGATATAAAACATTTAACTAAAGAAGAGTTAGAAAGTGAATTTAGGTTATCCTGTAATTTGACTATAAATGAAGATGTAGAAATAGTACTTTTAGAAAAGAATAAGGATATGGAAGTATTAATAAATGGGACAGAACAGCAATATACTCTAGATACTGTAGTGAAGAAAAAGTATTTAGCAATTGAAAAACCATCCATTAATGATCAACGAGATGATTATAGAAGGCTAAGTGATGCTTGTGAAAGTGATGATTTGCTCATTGGTTTACAATATTTACCTCAAATAAGCGATTTGTTAAGGGGAGCTGATTTTAATGTTACCGCATCACTTTATAAGAATCGTCTTTTACATTTAGAAAAGGGTAACTGCTTACAACAAAACTATGGACTGGCTGTAGATATAGGTACAACTACTATAGTAATCTATTTACTAAATCTAAATGATGGGAAAGTAATAGATATAGATTCAAGAGTTAATAACCAGAGAAGTTATGGGGTTGATGTGGTTTCAAGAATAAATTTTACTATTGAGAATCCAAAGGGATTAGGTATATTGAAGGATAATATTGTAAGTCAGCTTAATGATATGATAGAACTGTTATGTAAAAAAAACAACATAAGTGAAGATAACATATATGATATAGTTATTGTTGGAAACACTATTATGATTCACCTACTACTTGGACTTCCATGTAAAAATATAACTATGTCACCATATATTCCAGTGGCTACAAAGGCACTTGAGCTTGAAGCTAAGGATATTGGAATTAATACTAAAGGCATGGTAAGCTTACTTCCTGGTATATCAGCTTTTGTAGGAAGTGATATAACTGCTGGTATATTATCCTGTGGTATGTTAAATTCAGAAAAATACTCATTATTATTAGACCTTGGAACTAATGGAGAAATTGCCCTAGGCAATAAAAACGAAGTAGTAACTTGCTCTACGGCTGCTGGACCAGCTTTTGAAGGTACAAATATTAAGTATGGAATTGGTGCCGTAAAAGGAGCTATAAGCAAAGTTGATTTATCAAGGGATAAAATATATGAAACAATAGGAAATGAAAAACCCTGCGGAATATGCGGTTCAGGAGTGTTGGATGCTGTTGCACAATTTGTGAAGTTTGGAATATTAGATGAATCAGGTAGAATGGTTGGAGCGGACGAAGTGGAAAACAAGGAGTATCAGAATAGGATTGTTGAGATAGATAATATGAGACAGTTTATTCTAGTACAAAATAGTATACATAATGAAATTATTACCTTTACACAAAAGGATGTACGAGAAGTTCAATTAGCAAAGGCTGCTGTATGTGCTGGTATCAAAATACTTTTAAAAGAAAAGAACATAAACTTTAATGAAATAGAAAAAGTGTACATTGGCGGTGGATTTGGTAACTATATGGATAAAGAAAGTTCTGCTACTATAGGCATGATACCCAAAGAGCTTAAGGGTAAGATTGAATCTGTTGGCAACTGTGCAGGGGGTGGAGCTAAAACATATTTGCTATCAAAAGGAATAAGAGAGAGTGCAGTAGATATTATTAATAAAACCACATATATAGAGTTATCAAAAAGAAAAGATTTTCAGGAATATTTTATAAATTCTATGATACTGGATTAATATCTTCGGTGACAGATGCAGAAATTGTTTATTAGACACACATTTGGAACAATAAAGAGATACAAGTCTAGAGGGGGGCGACAAAGAACTTTATGGATAAATATTGCCATTATAGCAAACGTGAAAGAGTACTAAGAACAATTAGGCGTGAGAAAACAGACAGGATTCCTAAAGGAGAGCTTTGCATTACTGATTCTATTATTTGCCGTGAATTGAATTGCAGTAAAATTGGATTTGAAGAAAAACTTGCATTTATCGACAGGCTCGGTCTTGACATTTTTACTATTTCACCGATTTTTCCACATGACAAGAATAGATTACCAGAAGCAGATGAATATGAATGGCCCGATATTAAAAAATGGGCTGATCAGACCTCGGTTTTTACCTTTGCAATAATTGACGGTGCATTTGAGACAGGCTTACGGATATATGGCCTCATGGATTTTCTAACACTTCCAGAAGAATCTCCTGACGACCTGAAAAACTTTATTAGACAGGTTGAAAAACTGAATATTGCCATAATCAAACAAGCAGCGGATCAGGGTATAGATGGAATAATACTGGCAGATGATATCGCTTATGCGCATAGACTATTAGCAAGTCCCAATATTTTGAGAGAATATTTTTTGCCTTCTTTGGCAAAACAAGTTGAAGAAATTACACATCTGGGACTTCCAGTCTTTTACCACTCGGATGGCAATTACCGTGAAATTATCCCTGATTTAATCCATATGGGTATACAGGGGCTTCAATGCATTGAACAACGATGCGGTATGGACATTGTTGATTTACAGAAGGAATATGGCGATAGGCTATGCCTGTGGGGACATATCGATACTGAAAACACACACAGTGCACATGATGTAGATTTTTTGAAAAACTTCTCAGCTTCTATACAAAGCCTCTCCACTGGAAACGGAATCATACTAGGAACAAATTGTGGGCTCTATGAAGGTATTGATATAGAAGGATTGACAGCAATATACCGGACTTTGGAGTGAATTGTTAAAGTAATAAGCTCAGGAATTTCCCCTCGCAAGTACCCCAGGGGTCTATGTCATCAAGCTAAAATAGAAATTATTTACAAGAACCGATATTTAAACTGTAAACTTTATATCTTGCAAACCAATCAATTTTTCTATAAAATCAATGGGTAGTAACATCCGATATTCCTCCTTTGGTGATTTGTTTCGCAAAATAAATACTAAAGGGATATCGGATTTTTTTCCACCTTTTTGATATGCTTTTACTAATGAAAATAATGGAATATTTTTTAAATCACAAAATTTACTGATGAACCAAAATAAATAAAAATTCAACCAATGTAAGATAACCTCACATTTTAGTATTTTCTTTCATTTAAAATTAATACATATATTTTTTATTTAAGGATGATAGATATGAATAAAAAAAATATTACAGGAAAAAAAATTCGTCTAATTAGGATGCAAAAAGGCATAACACAAGAACAACTTGCTGCTCGCCTTCATGTGCAAGGAATAAATATGGATAGATCAAATATACCTAGAATTGAACACCAAACTAGAGAACTTCTAGACTACGAGATTAAGGCAATTGCAATTGCCTTAGATACTAGTATTGAAGATTTATTTGATGAATAAAAAATAAGACAAGGTCTTTAACTTGACCCTGCCTTATTTTTTATTTTAAATTTAATTTAGCCAAAGCCTCTGCCAAGGCAGAATTCATAGGTGCTTCACTTTCTTGCTTCATTTTTTTCATATAATTTGCTACATCCCTCTTACTGTTCTTACCTTCTTTATTATCAAATCTCTTATTAAAAGATGCTGCTTTTTCTCTGAAGGTACATGTTGTGCAGACATAGATTTGTCCTTCTCCCTGTCCCCTAAGTTCAAGCTTCTTGTGACAGTTAGGACATCTTGCATTAGTTAATCTAGCTAAATTTTCTCTGTGGCCGCATTCTCTATCTTGACACACAAGCATTCTGCCCTGTTTACCTTTAACTTCAAGCATGTATTTACCACAATCAGGGCACTTTTTACCTGTAAGGTTATCGTGTTTAAATTTGTCACTACTTCCCTTAACATCATCAACTAATTCTGCTGCATATTTTCTCATTCTATCTATGAATGCTCTAGGATCTTTCTTACCTTTGCTAATAAGCTCTAATTCTAACTCCCACTCTGCTGTTAACAATGGAGATTTAAGCTCATCCGGTACTAGTTCTATAAGCTGTTTTCCCTTTGAAGTTGGAATAATTTCTTTTCCGTTCTTCTCTAAATAGAACATATTAAATAGCTTCTCTATTATATCTGCTCTTGTGGCTACTGTTCCTATTCCTCCAGTTTCCCCAAGGGTTTTAGCATGTATTTTATCTATACTTATATACTTCTGTGGTTTTTCCATAGCGGATAACAAAGTCCCCTCGTTGAATCTTGCTGGCGGCTTAGTTTTTAACTTTTTACTTTCAACTGCTGTTATATTCAGTTTGTCACCTTTTTTAACCACAGGTAGAACTTGGTTTTCCTTTTCATCTTCATCCTCAGTTAAATCACTAGCTCTGTCATATACCATTTTCCATCCCTTTGACTTTATAACATTACCTTTTGCTATAAAGCTTTCTCCATTAATGTCTGCAAATATAGTTGTTTGCAAGTATTCAAAAGGAGGCAGCATAACAGCTAAAAATCTTTTTACTACTAAGTCATAAACGTTCTTCTCTTCACTACTTAAAAGTGACAATTTTACTGTTTCTTCTGTAGGGATTATGGCATGGTGATCACTTACTTTGCTGTTGTCTACAAAGCCTTTATGACCGTTTATCTTTCCCTTTAATATTTCACTTGCAGCTGGTCTATAACTACCTATAGAAATTGCTTTTAAACGCTCTGGTAGAGTAGCCACTATATCTGTAGAGATATATCTTGAATCTGTTCTAGGATAAGTTAATATTTTATAGTTTTCATATAATCTTTGCATTATAGATAAGGTTTGCTTAGCTGAATATCCAAAAATTCTATTAGCATCTCGTTGTAGCTCAGTCAAATCATAAAGAGCTGGAGCATGCTGCTTCTTATAGCTTTCTGTAACATCAACTACATTAGCTTCTTTTCCTTTAGTAGCTGCTAATATTTTATTTGCCTTATCTTCATCAAAAATATTACTATTATTATTTTTATCTCTCCATTGAAGTGTAAAGCCCTTTGACTTTGCACTTATAACAAAGTAATCCTTAGGCTTAAAACTCTTTATTTCTTCTTCTCTATTAACTATCATAGCTAAGGTTGCAGACTGTACACGTCCTGCTGTAAGCTGTGCATTATGCTTACATGTAAGAGCTCTTGTAATATTTAAACCGATTAATTAAGTATCTATTTACAATTTAAGAAAACTAGTCAAACATAGTAATATAAAGGTTTCAAATGTTTTATTAAATAGTTTTTTAAGAAAACAACTCTAGTTGTTACTGTATAAATTCAATTTAATTATTAAATTATATATAATAACTAAATTGAATTTTACACATTATAAAATATTGTTATTTCCTGCTCATCTATTATATATATTTAGACCTTTTATAATTTACATGGTAAATCAATTAAAATAAATTTTAATGACCATTGGTTCGCAATTATTTACAATAAAAATTTATAATTTTACCTAATGAAATAGGCTGACCATACAAAAATATCTTGTGTATTTATTAATTTTCAAATAGCATAGAAATTGGTGTTCTATGAATTTATCCTATTTGTTAAATACCTCCTTTTTAACAATATCATATGTTAACTTTGATAATGGTCTTTTTAAATAATCTACGCTATCTAAATATACTCCAAATAAAATTTTTATAGTTTCTTCCTGATTAAATGGAATACCTGGGAAATCTTCCTTTAACTCCAATAATCTTATATTATTATAAAGTTGAGTTTTTTTTATAATTTCATAAATAATATCATTGTGCATTTTATATGGTTTCTCCAGCTTTAATTCTTCAAACTGGTGTTTCATTTCCATGTCACATTTGTATATTAATTTAACATCATCTTTACTCTGAAGATAATCAGAATCTATTGGTTCCCAGTCAAATGTAATAATATCGTCTGTTTTTTTAGTTTCATCAAATGGTGAAACAAAAAATTCTTTAGTTGCCTTTGTATGATTGCACGATGGGCAAACTGGAACCAAATTATAAAAAGATAATGCTAGTAATGGATAACTATACTTATCATAGAAATGATCAATTTGGCATCCAGACTTTTTTACATTATTATACTCTCGTGTGTCTATATAGTTTCTATTACAATATGGACATACTGATATATCGAGATTATCCACAAATTCGATCGCATTATAATTATACTCACCTATATGACTATTTGATTTTGAAAATTTATCATTATATACTGCTTTTATTTTCTCACTACACTTATTATAATTCGGTATTTTTTTTATTCTAGGATATATTTTTTCTTTAATATATCGCAATTTCTGATAATTAGCTTTTATGAGCATTTCAAAGGAAAATCCAGGTTCAATTTTCATGCATAATCGATTTATATCCTCAAATCTAATAGAATTAGTATGGTTTTTAAAATGATTCTCAATATGATTCCAATGATTTTCAATTAGTGGTTGCAAATTTCTATTAATTATCTGTATCATAATCTTCTCCGTTAAAATTAATTATTTTTAATTCATCTTGAAGATTTTTTATTTGCATTTCAATAGCCTTTCTTCTTATAGAATAATCTTCATTGTTAACAAACATATTTATTAATTTTTTTCTTAGTAATTCATCTCCTATATGGTTAATTATGCCAAAGTAATAATTAATCTTTTCTTTATCTATATTAGCTTGATTTCTATTAGTTAGATGAGTACTGTTTATGTAATTAATAATTTCATTTATTTTCTTTCTAGCATACTCTCCTATTGTACTATCCATAAAAAAATCTTGTGATAGTAGAGTATGTATGTGATTTGCAAAAGTATTATTTTTAATTTTTTCTACTTGACATTTACCTTTTTCATCTGATTTAAGTGCAATAATATTTTCTCTAGGCAAATCTGAAAGAACGAAAGGAGAATGCGTTGTGATAATAATCTGATATTTTTTCAAAGTAGAAATGGATGAAATCATCCCAATCATATCGTTTATAAATCTCCTATTCCATTCCGGATGTAACGACAAATCTGGTTCATCAAATAAGAAAATAATCTCTTTTACACCATCTGATTTATTAAAATTCCATAGTCCTCCGATGAGATTTATTAAATGTTTCTCTCCCTCACTTATATTTTGTATATCTAAATGTATGGTCCCAATATAATTCCATAATGGAACCACTTGAGCATCATCTAATAAATTTAATACATTTTCTATATTATTTTTAACAATATAGTTTTCAGACAACTCCGTCCAATCCTTATCTATAACACATAACCTAATTTCATCAACAAAAAACTTATCTTCTATTCCTTCTAGAGATTTGTATATTTCATTAAGGAGATTAGCCATCTTGGCGTAAGTATCTGAATTACTTACATAATAAGCCATATCATTATAGTGTTCGATAAAGTCACCTCTTCTTTGATTATCGTGTTCATGTGTTTTATACTCCTTAATTATAAGCCTTCTACTTTCATTAACTAGGGATGAATATATTTCCAAATAATATTTAATATAACTCTTAAATAAATTCTGACTATAATCTATCTTGACTTTTTCATTTTTTGCTATTAACACATCATCCCACTCTTCTTTAGAGTTATCAATAAATTCGAATGCGAAAACTAAATTTAAATAGTATAAAATATTTAAAATAAACTTTTGCTTATTGGTTAACTTTTTAAATTCATTGTCAGGTATGTCCTTTATTGACTTTGCTACATATCCTTGCGCATTATGATGTTTAAATGAATTACCTAATACTAAACAAACTGTTGGATGTAAATTTGCTTCAAAATAATTTGAATCTCCTATATGATTTAAAAAAGAATATATGGCAAAGAAATTATTATTATAATTAGTAAATGATTGCCTATATAGAAATGCATACTTAAAAAAAGGACTGTTTAACTCCAACCCTAACCAATTTGAGAAATTAGGATTCCTCGTATCACTTGCTTCTCTAGAATTTCTGCTAAAATATACGCAACAATATTCTTCAGCTTTATAATCAAATTTATTATCTATAAATTCATCATTACGATGAATAATATTGAAATTACAAAATTTATTATCTATTATCATAAAAGAACAACAAAATGTATTAAAACTATTATCGAAACATTCACTGAACAAATTGATATTTATCGCCTCAACAACAAACCTATCATTGCTATAAAGGTAAATTAGAAAATAGGAATCATCCTTATTCTCAATCCTTGTATGCATATTTTTGAATTCTCCAATTACATCCAAAAGATTTGTTTTGCCAACTCCATTTCTTCCAACGATTACAGTAAAATTGCATATTTTTTTATCATATTTAAACATATCAAAATAATCGTTATTCTTTGATATCTCCAAATTACCATTCACATTATTAAAAAATATATTAAACTTATTTGAAAACTTAAATTCTTGCTTTTCAATATTTCTAAATTTATTAACATATACATAAATTAGTTCCATATATAACACCAACTTTTTTCATTTAATAAATTGACAGCTTTACTAATTAGTCTAATAAATCACTTATTTTTTCTTTTCTAAGTATTTCTACAAACCCCTCTTGACGTATTAGAACTTCGTCTTCTTCAAGACTATTAATAAAACTTATAATTGTTTCATTTTGAGAATGTGCTATTTCAACGGTTCCATTATCATTGACATTTATGAATACTTTTTCATTGTTTTTCTTTGACTGTTCAATACAATTCATTAACCACTTAACATCAAATCTTTTAATAATATTTATTATATCTTCCTCAAACTTTGTTTTAACAAAGGATTTCGCATGAGTTAACAAATCATAAAAATGCAATCTCATTAACTCAATCTTATATCCATTATCAAATTTTTTCAAAGATGAAAATAATTCTTCCCTATTTATATCTATAAAAAGTCGTATTAATTGGTTGGGATTACAATTAAAATCTTCCATCTCTAAATCGCACCATATTTTATATAACATCTCAACAACCTTAGAATCTGTACTTATATACCCTCCATCTATCATGTCTTTAAGTAGATTGCAAAAGTAGGGGTATACCTCTTCTACAAGTTCGTTTTCTAGAAATAGTATTTGCTCCCGATCAAATTTACTATATGTATAACTATCAAAAATAATATGATATCTAAGTCCATAATTAAACATTCTAATTGCAGGGGATTTAGGATTAATTTCCTTCGAAAACCAATCTATGAATGAATTAAGAGTTTCTATTAATTTCTTTCTATTTTTAACATTAAATTTTGCATGTGGCGGATTTGAGTATCCAGTTTGATCATTAAATGTAATAGCAATTTCCTGAAATGTATTAACTAAATCAAGCATCCGCCAGTATAAATGATTTTCAAACTGAGGTATTGGACGTTTGTTACTCAATATAGTACTCAATATACTTAGTATACACCCTACTTGAATTCCAAATTTGAAAAAATCTGCACAACTATCAAAGCCCTTAGAAAAAGTAAAGTTTTGTGTCATAAGATCATATATTCGAAAAAAAGTTACTGGATTTTGATTTCCAAAGTACTTATTTCCAATAAATCTTTTTACATTTGGATGTCTGTACATCATCCTTATAAACTCTCCAATTTCTCCCCAAGAATCACAAATTACAGCCTCGCCGTTATCATATAAGTAATTTCTAAATCCCCTAAAATTACACGGGAATTCAAATTCAGGATTTAATTCTTCTTTTAAAAACTCAATCATATCACCGGAAATGTCAAAAATAGAAGAAGTTGCAATACTATGTGTTTGATAATTATTAATACAATTTTCAATATGTTCAGTCATAGGATTATCAAAATTACTATTAGAACTAATTCTTGAGTTATAAAATATATTATATGGATTAACTGTAAAAATCGAAATTGAAAATTTAGCTAGGCTTTTTTTGTTAATACTTTTCCAAGCCACACAAAATCCATGACTACCAGCCTTATTAGCTTTAGATTTTAAATAGTCTATGGATATCGTTATTAAATCAAAAACTTTGTCGTCATTGAGTTTATTATCGAAATTATGTTCATAAAGGCATAAAGTATATCCACTAAACGCTTCCATGTTTAGTACAGGGTAGTTTGTATTTGTCCAACTATCTATCTCAACTATCTCAAAATCCTTAAAATTGTCACCTTCTAAATTTGGCCTTAAACATAGTACAGGAATATCACTTAGTATTAATGAAGCTACAGAGTGCTTTAAAAGAGCGTTAAATTCAGTTGATATAACTACCAAATGGATGTCCAAATCACTTATAAACGGAAGATGATTTTTTATCTCAAGTTTATAACCTAATAACTCTGTAATCGCCTGACGTTCTGAAATATTACTCCTCTTTAACTCTAAAATAATATACTTTTCAGTTGACTGATTATATAATACTATATCAGGGTATAATTTTTCATCTTTGTTTAACGATATATTTTTTATTTGTTCACCATTTATAAATTCTAATTCACTGTCTAAGTCTCTCAAAATTAATTTTGCTGATTCTAAATACTTATACTTCAACAGATAATCTAAAGATAAATTTGGCATAAAGTCATCAAGCTTCCTCTTATCAAGTAAATCATCAATTAACTCAAGATTATTAATTAATGAATAAAATCCTTTAGTCTTTATTTTATCTAGTATCTGTTTTTGTAATTCTGATTCTTTTATCACAATATCCTCCGTTCTAAAACTTAACTTACTGTTAAAAACACTACATATATCGTTTATATATTATAATAGAATCTTGGTTATTTTATAGTTAGGTTTTCTTTGAGATATGTATTTTTTATAATACTCAATACTTGTTGTTCTCTCATATATTCTTTTGACACTTAATTATCTTATTGTTAATATAAAGAATTTTTTTGTTTACTTCCTTTCCCTTTAGTAGATTAAATAAAAAACCTCATTATACCACTTTAGATTACACCCACATAAATTTTTTCAAAGTTTTTCCGCAGCATTTTTATACTTCTTTCTACTATCACACTGTCATAAGAGTTCATATTTATTTATTAAAATAACTTATCTCCTTTTTTCTTGAAAATAAGGTACTTTATTAAGATGATCTAAAATCTCTTTAAAATCATTATTATCAGATAGTTCAATATATTGGTGTATATTAGATTTCAACTTGTTAAATATACCAAAAAGCTCATGTCCTCTAACATATTTTTTTATATCTTCTATTCTTTCTTTAATGCTAGTTTCATTATAAATACTATCAATTTTGAACCTAGCCTTTTCTGGGAATTTTTTATTGTGATTCTCTATATACTTCTTTATTTGTTCTTCACTCGTATTAATGTATTTTTCAATTTTTTCATAAAAATCATCTTCTGATTTTACTGCATGTATACATACTAATTTTTCAGGATTCAAAAAATAATTTTCTAAAGAACTATAGTCTAATATCAGTATTTTATTCTTTATCCTTTCAAAATACTCTTTTCCTATATTTTCATTGAAACTATTTCTCAAATTTTCTAATAATGCACTTTTTTCTGCCGTGTCTGAATCCCTTATTATTACAAAATCATCTTCTAAATATGTCTTTTGTAAAAACTTCAAAGTAGCGTAAGTTTCTATTTTATCGCATCCATTTGAGTCTAAAATTAAAATCTTTTTCATATCTACATCATAAAATTTTTCTATTATCTTTTCTAATCTTAACCTATCATCTTTTCCTTCGGATATAATTACAAATTCACTATTTATAATATCTGATGTGGAATACCCTAATTCATCAATGATATGCTCCAGCGTTGTTTCATTTACACTTGTTTCAGAACTTTCCAATTTCACTTCCCTAATCTCATGCATATCACAATTTTTAATAATTAATGGTGAATGTGATGAAAAAACAACTTGGTTTCTCATCGATATTTGTCTTAATATTTTACCCATTTCTTTTTGTAAAGATGGATGTAAATATATTTCTGGCTCCTCTATAATAAACAAAATATCATTTTCATTATTTAACTCATGATATGCTTGCAATAGTGAAAGTATATATATACTTCTAACTCCTGCCCCCACCTTAGATAACTCGATTTCTTTATTTAAGTTAGAATCATATATTTTAGTAATTACTGAAAATGCTTTATCAATACTTGCATTTGCTTCTATAAATACTTTGTATCCATCTTTATAATTGGTATTAAAATATGAGCTTATTTTATCAGAAATATTTATTGAAGAATTATTTACTCTTTCCTTAATTAATAATTCTAAATCCCTTAAAGATAACTCATTTACTTTTTTCTCCTCTAAATACTTTACACATTTTGTACATGCTATTTCATCATATGACTTACATGCTTTACCTAATTCACATCCTCTATCATTATTATTTTGAGCATTACTCATAATATATCTATCAAAAATTTTAGATGTTATAGTTTTTGCCTTTCCATTTTCTTCTTCAGTAAAATTTCTGTCATCATCAACAAATGCTAATTTAGGAAATATTCTTTCTATATCACTAATTTTGTTTTCTCCAATTAAATAACTTTTATCAAAAGAACCTTTCTTATCATTTGTCTTTTTTTGTACTTTACATATTATTTGTAAACACTTATCCTTTATTTGTAACTTTTCTTTTATCCACTCAAGCCAAACCTTATGTATTATTGGATTTGATTCTATTAACTCTTTTGGAGAATTAATTTGACTTAATGCTTTAATTTTTTCTTTGTATTCCCGTGCATTTTTTATGCCTTCTGTCTCCAATGTTTCCTTTAATTTTCTATATTCTTCAACTGTAGTTGGTAATTTATTTATCCCCCATTTACTATCTAGAATAAGTTTATTTATATACTTATCATTAACTTCAAACGATATTTTTAAATCAATATTATCACTTTTTTTATGAAAATCATCTTCTGTTAACTCAAGCTCTCCCCAAAACATTCTAATTGCATTTAATATTGCACTTTTTCCCGAATTATTTTTTCCAAGAAATCCCATTATCTTAGTAATGTTATTTATAGATATTTCTTTTACTGATCTGAAATTTTTTATTTGAATTTCTCTTATTTCCATATTAAACTCCTCTTATCCTAATTATAATTACATTTCATTACTATAATCTTTCTCCAACTTCAACCCTCCCCTTGCTTTCTTCACACTCGTTATCCCTTTTGAATTACCACTAAAACATCATAACTGACACATTTTTTCATTCATATATTTTTATTCATTGTAATTAAATAATATCATATTTTACATTATACGCCAATTTACCCATAATAAAAAGCATTCAACCTACATCAGATTGAATGTCCTTTATGTACTTAAGTCTTTTTTCTAATAAGTATATTAAGTTGAACAGCTTTTACTACTAACTAATTTATAATTATGTGCCAAAAGTATTTTTATATTTCTAACTACTAAATGCGTATTACCATAATTCGAACATATATATATATTAAACTAGCTTACCAATAATATATTTTGAAATAAAGCTTAATTTGTTAAATCTATGTTGATTTCTGGCTAATCTCAATTTTAATTCCACTGTATCATCGAAATCATCACCTATAATCTTAATTATTTTATCAACATCTCTTTCATATATTCCCAAATCTATAAGCATTTTTTTATGTTTTGATGAAGTGAAATATAACTGCTCAATAGCACCAATAACTTTATTATTCAACATCTCTATTAGTAATTGTTTACTTGTTTTTTCTTTTTCCATGAAAAATCTTACTAATGTTACCCTAGTATAAAAATCATTTTCTATATAACTCATTTTCATTTTAATGGTTGTAGCAATAATATAATTAATATCAATCCTAGGGAAATACTTTTTGGTGTTATTTATTATTTTCTTTATCTTAGGTCTTGTTTTATTCAATAAATTACTAATAATATTTGCATATAGTCCATTGTATTCTTTAGATGTTATTTTATAAAGTATTTGTACTAAATGTAACCTTCCGTTCATCGGATTCATCAAGAAAAAGTTAAGTTCATTGAACAACTCTTTCCTATATTGCAAATATTGATTAAATATCATTAATACAGTATCAAACCTAAGATGACTGCCAATCTCTGATAAATATTCCTCTAAAGTTATATCTAACTTATTTAAAAAATCTTGTACATCTTTATGTGCATCTATATTTCCCTTTTGTATATCTACATCTTTACTTGTATCAGTTATCTCAAATCGAATACTCTTTACAGCATCATTTTTTATAAAATTGGGATCATTCTCACCTTTCAAATAAAATGCTGTTCCTATTAAGTGCTGGTTTAACCTACCAGTACTGCCAACAAGATTAAAAAAATCAAATGCTGTGAAATTATACTTTTCATCGTACTTTTCGGATATTCTTGAAGGTCTTGTAATTACAATATTCTTCGCTGTAGTATTAACACCCTCTAGTAATGTCGATGTACAAAGTAAAATATTATACAATTCACTTTCTTCATAGAAATCTAGCTGAAATAACCTTGTTCCAATTGGAATCTGTCCATTATGAATTAAATACCCCCTTTCCAAAGCCTTAACTAAACACCAATCATCATGAATCTCTTCTTTCGCCCATTTTATGAAATTTTCCGCATTACTATCTAGCTTTTTCAGAATAGGCTCATCCTTAAGAATATCATTAACATACTTATATATTCCAGATACTGTAGGAAAGTAAATAAGAGTTTTATCAGATTTATCAAAACTGTCAAGCAACTTTTTACACTCTTTATATCTGTCTTTGTCATCAAATATACTAATAACCTTAACATCATTAACAACTGGAGAATATGTTGACTTAAAGAACTTAGGTTTTTTATTCAAATCATCAATATCCTCTATAGAACCTATAAATGGTGCCAATAAAACGTACTTTTTAGCTATTTCTGAAAGATGATAGTATGCCATATTTAAAACCAATACCCTGTCATCAGTTATATCCATTTGAAGTTTATATACCTCATCAATAACTAAAAAATCTATCCTTTTAAATATTGTATATAAGCTTTCTTTGACTACCCTATCATGAGTTAAAATAAATATATTCTTTTTATTAAAATCATAATCTTTCTGTTCATCTAGTGTAGTGTGTATTTTGTACTCTGAAAACTTATCATTATATTTTTTAACTATCTTCTTTAAATACTCATCAATTAATGCTAATGTTGGTACGACTAAAACAACAATTTTAGGATTATGCCTTACAATATACTCAAATATACAAAATGTCTTTCCAAAACTTGTAGGTGCACTTACTATTAGTGCATCATTTTCTTCTATTTCGTTTAATATTGATAATTGACCTGGATGCAATGATATTTTATTATCTATATATGATTCAGCCAAAGCACTATATAGAGCAGAATCTAATGAATAGTCTTTGGAGTATACTGTTAAATCCAAGGCATATAAGTCATCTACTAACTCTCTTATCATCTGTGTCTTATTCTGAGCCTCATCAAGTTTCCTAATATATCTTTCTCTAAGCAATTGAACATCTTTAATTGCATTTTCTTTGCTTTTCATAGTACTGCATCCTCTCTCTTATCTTAACAGTAATTGTTGAAACTAATTTTGCCTTACTAATAACAGGTAATGATATACAATAATACGTCGTTGGTATTCCCCAAAAATTGATTTTCTTTATTTTAGATAACTGATTTATTATCTCTTCTTTTTTCTTCTCATTCCCATGTGCTATAAATATAGGTATTCCTATAGATTTTATTTTAGCTTCTTGAATAAATTCATAAATATCAATGCATACTTCCGCATATTCTCCATACTTTTCTGTAAATATATTTAAATTTGAGCTTAAAAATCTACTACTTAGTATGCATAGAAACTCATCTTTCATTTGCTGCTCATATGTCTTCAATGATGTATTAATTAGACCAATGCCATTCGACAGAGACTTACTAAATTTAGATTCTCCAAAAAGAATTTCATCATTTTCTGAATTGTAATACATAGTATCTATTCCATATACACTCATATTAGGGTCAGATGTAAGATGAACTTTTGGAATAATACAATCAAATCTAAAATATTCGCTTAATAAGCAACTAAAGAAGTACTCTCCCATCCTCCCTATCTTATCTAATCTAATGGAAAATACTCCAGAGCCTTCATCCTCAATTAAATCCTCATCTAATAATATCTCTTTCAGATCTTCCTCTAAATCACTAATAGTTTTTGCTTCATTATAATCATCTATATATAATTTTAGATGTCTAAATAGCGTTGTATAATCTCTTTTTGTACTACTAAACTTAATACCAGTTTTACCCTCAGCGTACTTTATAAGTCTATCCTGATCAAAAAAATACTCAAATATCTTTTCATAAAACTTCTGCGTATCTTTTAACTCAATATGAATAAATGAATACCTATCACTATAGCTATACACATCAAAGTCATCATATCTATCTTTTTTAATTGGTACTGTAGATTTAATTACCTTCACCACTTTTCCCTCTCCTAAAAGTTGATTTTTAAAAGCCTATATTATCTTTTATACTTTTCATACCTACAATGATAGATATTAAGTATATTACAGCTTAATTATTTTTAATATAAAATAACTTCTACAAATTATGTTAAATTCCTTCATTTCTAACATAATCCAAGTTATTTATTTCTAAAAAAGACAAAAGGCAGCAACTATTGCTACCTTAATTATTTTCCTAGATATAAATTAAAAATTATATATTTGCTTCAAACTCCTTAACGCGTCTATAAAAAGTATTTCTTTTCATATTTAGCATTTTCATGGCTTGTACTGCTGTTATTTTTTCTTCCTTCCATTTTTTATATACCGTTTCAAACTCAATTGGTAATTCTATTTTTCTCCTACCAAATTTAACTCCTTTGTTAAGTGCAATCCTTATTCCTTCTTCTTGACGTTGTTTTATTCTTACTCTTTCATCTTTAGCCATATAACTTAACAATTGCAAAACTAAATCAGTAACTAATGTTTCTAAACCATTCATATCTTTATATTTAGTCGTATCAAGTAGTGGCATATCTAGAACGACTATGTCTATTTTTTTGATTTTTATTAAATCCTGCCACTCATCTAATATCATCTGTTTATTTCTACCTAATCTATCAAGTGATTTTATGTACAGTATATCACCTTCTCTAAGCATACGCTTTAATAATTGATATTCTGGACGCTTAAAATCTTTCCCACTTGCTTTATCTATAAAGATATATTCTTCACCTATATTGAGCTCCTTTGCAGCATCTATTTGTCTTTCTGGATTCTGATCCTTTGTACTTACTCTGCCATAAAAAAAATTTCTCATAAAATATACCACCTAATCCATAACTTATATATTAATTTTATGATATATGCTTCAAAAATACAACAATATAATTGAAATATCCCTTATATCAATTTGTGGTATATTTGAAACACATAAATTAAAAAATAATGTATATTTCAAAAAGTATACTTTTTAAAATATATAAACTTAGTATTTAAAGATAGAAAGAGAAAAATACATTACTAACTTTTTTAGTTGTTGAAGAATATAATTTTATTAATTTTTATTTTAAATTAAATACTAATAAATAAGCATGGATATATAGTAAAGAGATTTTAAAATATACAATTTCAACTACTAAGATAGCTTCCGATTGCCAATACCTACAAAATACTTGATAATTATGTACCTATATAGATTTTAATTTACAGACAAAGGTTTATTTAAAATTCTTTATTAAATCAATTCTATATAAAAAATAGTATTAACAATGGATTACGGCAGCTCCATGAGGATATAGTGGCTTTTTTCAATATAAAATAATTAATGACTGTAAATTAAAATTTAAAAGAATATAACTACACCGTTGGCTATTAGTATAAATTATATTTTAAAAATTAATAAATATTTTAGATTAAAGCTGTCTTCATTCCTAGAAGCATTCATACAAAGGTTGTATATACAAAATACAAACGTAACTTTAAATTTTATTTAGATTCTAAAAATATCTAATCTTCGTTTTGAGCATAAAACTAGTAAAATCAGTGCCTGAACAACATATACTCAGTGTTTTGCATATCACTTTAATATAATAACAAAATTAATAAATAAAATAGTATATAAAAATACAAAGCAAAGTTTTAAATAACTCTTTCATTTTAATCTTTATTGTTATACACTTAAATATGTAAATATCATTTTATAATAAGTCATAGGAGGTGAGACTTATGGCAAATAGGAATACATTGTTTTATGCTATATTAGCATTTATGAGTTTAATCCTAGTTGCTTTGGTAATCCTATACCTTTCAAAAAAATAAGAATAGGGTCAGGATCCAATCAACCCCATATCTATTAACAAGAGATACAATCTTTTAATAGATATGGATATGCCATAAGTTTCACATAAATTAATAAAATAATGGGTAAGAGCTTATAATCAGTTAGTTACTCTTACCCATTATTATTTTTTTAATTCTAAAATATAATTTAAATTACTGAAAATAATAGGCATATTTGTGTCATGTATTGAAAAGTAATATATGGATACTACGAGTATCTATATAAAGAGGCTGCACTCCCCCTAACAATATCATCTTACTACCAACATGATTGTTAAAATTCTCATTCTCATCTCTATACTTTAGCTTTCTCAAATACTTTTAGAAACACACTATCTCTAAATTCTTTATAAAGTAAATCCACTTATCAAGATTTGTAATTAATTTATCCTCTACTTTATTAAACTTTTCAGTCTCTATATAAAAGCTAGTGATATTATCGTTAACAGCATTATTTCTTTGATTTTTAAATTGAACTTCATGTAAGTAATCCTCCCCATCATCCATATTGAACTTTAATAAATAGATGCAGTATAAAGCTTTTGTTTCAAAAACTCATTCACTGTTCTGTATAAATTTATTTATTGATAACATTGAATAAAAAAACTACACTCTACGTTAACAATAAAACATTTTTCAAATAATTTCTTTATTGACACTTTTTAAATTATTAATTATTTTTCCTAATTCTATTATTGGAATTATTTTTTGTGTTCCGTACTTCAATAACCATTCATCATTTTCTTTTGTTAAACACAAGACATTTCCATCACTTATTTTTTTCTTTTCGTTTATCTCCAAATCAACAGACCAACATACTACATAATCAAATGTCTTATATGGATGATCATGCTTAAATATATTACTTAATTTATACTCTACCTCTACTAAAATTTTATTATTATCATAATCTAAGCAAATCATATCTGTAGTAGCTTGATGAGAATAGTGCCCTATTTTACTTATGTATTTTATTAAATGTTTAGTCTTTTCATTAGACATTATAGTTGCAAATAATAATGTCACTTGAGATTCATTATCAGGTTTTTTTATGATAGGAAGTTCACTTATACCCAAGTTATCTATAGTATTAAAAGACTCTAGCCTTTCTAGAATTTTTCTATGCTTTTCTTTTATTATGTATTCTGTTTCCTCAGACCTTCTTATCCTAAAATATCCATCACTAGCTAAAGGGATTATATTTTCATTTATTATTTTCTTAGCTTCATCAAATACCCATTTAACCTTTGCATCATCAGCATTAGATATATTATTCCTATCGGCAGTTAATTCAAATGCTTGAGAGTTAATCAATAAATGATAATGATGAAAATTAGGATCTGTAATTAAATTTACTTTCTTAGTAAAAGGAATAAAATCTTTAGATAAATATATTCCAAACCTAGATTTCAACGTTTCTCCTTGTCTTAATTTCGCTATATTTTTTCTGCAATTTACTCCTGATATCGTTCCATAAATCTGAAAAGATACATACGACCCATCTATATTAGTTGCTCTGTGGTATGGTCCAAAATGCCTACAATAATTAATAGACCTTTTATAAATAGTTTCTCCACAATCTTCTTTTGGATTTTCTTGTGGTTGAGAAAATTGATGCACTCCTGCAATTTCTTCTTTTAAATCTAATATTCTATCTTCTATAAAAATCCTTGGTGCTATCTGCATATTATTAATATACTTATGTAATTCTGTATAATTTGCAAAATAAGTTTTAAAACTCCCTGCTGCTGTAAACCAAAGTATATAATCTTTTATAGTTTCAAAATTGAAATATTTTTCGGGGTTATCTATAACATAATCTTCAATCATAATTGATGTTCCAACATTACCTAACTTAACTTCATTTCTCTCGACAATATATTCTGGCAATACACTATCACATAAAGATTCCCAAGGACTTTTCATTACTACTTTATATGCTTCGTTATCTTTTGTTTGTGTACATAACGTTATCTTTTTACTTTTAAAATAAATTTTAGTACCTAAGCCCTTTTCACCTATTCCTACAGTGGTTTTATTTGAGTCCCCAAGATTAAAAAATCTATGTATATCATCTATTTTCATGCCTTTTCCATCATCCTGTATTTCTATTGTAAAATTACTACTTTTATTTCTATACACAAGTATTGATATATTTTTTGCTTCGGCATCATGACAATTACTAATAGCCTCCCTTAATATTTCTAGTGGATTTACAATGTTCTGTGCAATTTCCTTATAGATAGAAACATCTTTTACTAAAGGCTTATATCTTTCCATATGCTACACTCACTTTCAAATATTTTTCAAAAAAATACTGCATTGTGCGATAATCGCACATTATAGTATTTTCTTTCCTATAAAATCAATACATAATATTTAAAAATCGAGGCTGATTAATTTGGATAATAGAAATATCATCGGAAAGAAAATTAACTTAATACGAAAACTTAAGGGAATAACTCAGGAACAATTAACTGCAAGATTAAATGTTCAAGGAATTGACATTGATAGAACTATGATATCAAAGATCGAAACTCAATCTAGAGAGATTTCAGATTTTGAAATTAAAGCAATTGCTAATGCGTTAGGGGTAACTATAGAAGAGTTATTTCATGAATCTCAATCAAAATAACCCAAGGTGTATGACTTTGATATACCTTGGGTTATTTCTTATTATTTTAAATTCAACTTAGCCAAAGCATCCGCCAATGCAGAATTCATTGGTGCTTCACTCTCTTGCTTAATCTTTTTCATATAGTTTGCCACATCTTTCTTGCTGTTCTTACCTTCTTTATTATCAAATCTCTTATTAAAAGATGCTGCTTTTTCTCTGAAGGTACAAGTTGTACAAACATAAATTTGTCCTTCGCCTTGTCCTCTAAGCTCAAGTTTCTTATGACACTGTGGGCATCTTGCATTAGTTAACCTAGCTAAATTTTCTCTGTGTCCACAGGCTCTATCCTGACATACAAGCATTCTACCCTGTTTACCCTTAACTTCAAGCATATATTTTCCACAATCAGGACACTTTTTACCAGTAAGGTTATCATGTTTAAACTTATCACTACTTCCCTTAACATCCTGAACAAGCTCCGCCGCATAGTTCCTCATTCTATCTATAAATACTCTAGGATCTCTTTTTCCTTTACTAATAAGATCTAATTCCATTTCCCATTCTGCTGTTAACAATGGAGATTTAAGTTCATCAGGTACTAATTCTATAAGTTGTTTCCCTTTTGAAGTTGGAATAATCTCTTTTCCATTTTTTTCCACATAAAACATGTTAAATATCTTTTCTATAATATCAGCTCTGGTAGCTACTGTTCCTATTCCTCCAGTTTCTCCAAGGGTTTTAGCATGTGCTTTATCTATATTTATATACTTTTGTGGTTTTTCCATAGCAGATAATAAAGTACCTTCGTTAAATCTTGCTGGTGGCTTAGTTTTTAGCTTTTTGCTTTCTACTGATGCTATATTTAGTTTGTCACCTTTTTTTATCACCGGTAATTCTTGGCTTTCTTTTTCGTCCTCATCTTCAGTTAAATCACTAGCTCTGTCATATACCATTTTCCATCCCTTTGATTTAATAACATTACCTTTTGCAATGAAGCTTTCTCCATTAATATCTGCAAATATAGTAGTTTGCAAGTATTCAAAAGGTGGTAGCATAACAGCTAAAAATCTTTTTACTACTAAGTCATAAACATTTTTCTCTTCATTACTTAAAAGTGATAACTTCACTGTTTCCTCTGTAGGAATTATAGCATGATGATCACTTACTTTGCTGTTATCTACAAAACCTTTATGGCTATTTATCTTGCCTTTTAATATTTCGCTTGCAGCTGATCTATAACTACCTATAGAAACCGCTTTTAAACGCTCTGGCAGAGTAGCTACTATATCTGTAGAAATATATCTTGAGTCCGTTCTAGGATAAGTTAATATTTTGTAATTTTCATATAGTCTCTGCATTATAGATAAGGTTTGTTTAGCTGAATATCCAAAGATCCTATTAGCATCTCTCTGTAGTTCAGTTAAGTCATAAAGGGCTGGTGCATGCTGCTTTTTATAGCTTTCCGTAACTTCAACCACATTCCCTTCTTTTCCCTTAGTAGCCGATAGAACTTTATTTACCTTATCTTCATCAAAAATATTACTATTATTATTTTTATCTCTCCACTGAAGAGTAAATCCTTTTGCCTTTGCATTTATTATAAAATAATCTTTAGGCTTAAAATTCTTTATTTCTTCTTCACGATTAACTATCATTGACAAGGTCGCAGACTGTACGCGTCCAGCTGTAAGTTGTGCATTATGCTTACAAGTAAGTGCTCTTGTAATATTTAGACCCACAACCTAATCGGCCTCTGCTCTACATTGTGCAGCCTTATATAAATTATCGTATTGTGATGAAGGTTTTAGATTTCTGAAACCTTCTAGAATAGCCTTATCTGTTTGTGACGAAATCCAAAGTCTTTTTATTGGCTTATTTACTCTTACTTTATCAAATATCCATCTTGCAACCAATTCACCTTCACATATGCTTACTTAGATTATTGTGTAAAGTATATTGAACCATTGAAATATAAGCCTTCGTAATCATAAAAAACGCTTTTTTATTTTTACACACCTAGAATTCCATAATTAACATCTTTCTGATTATTGTTTTTATAGATATTACAATAATAGCTTGAAATTTTACACACTATGTTATAAAGTTTGTGGTAATATACAATTCATTTGCTAACATAAATTTAATAAAATTAAAATCATCCCTCTCTATAGACAATCTTACTGTTTTCCAATATCTTCTACGGATTAGAACAGTTAAGTTGTTATCAACATCGAAAACAAAAAAGAATAAATGTCTCTTACTTGAAACATTTACTTCTTGTGCGAACTCTAAAACCTTAACTAAACAGTATCATCAATTGCTAAACTTCATCAAAACTATTGAAATACTAGGCTTATAATGTTTAATTATTGTTTTATCTTCAGTGTATAAGAGTTTTTAATTCTACTTCCATTTTGATTATATAGAATAAACTTGATACTAAATTTGTTATCCTTCAGAAGTTTTAATAAGTGATATTTACTTACCATAATTTTATCATATACTTCAAATTTAATTTAGAGTAATTCTTTTTTATATCATCAAAAATTTATTGCTACTTCCAGTTATACTTTACTATAACAAAATGACAATATTTTAATGGTTAACATTTGCGGCATTTATCCAAATGCCGTCTGTACGAATGAATATTTCTTTTTCTTCAAACCACTTCGCATCTAACACCGTTTCTTTAACCAAATCAGGAGTTTGGGAATAAACAACAATAGCTAAACTTTCTTCTGCACGGCTACATGTTACATAAAACAACCTTTGTGTTCTTGTTATGCTTGTATCTTTTCCCTCTCGTTCATTCTTTAAATCTGTATCTGTTTTTTGCTTAACACCAAATAATTTATCATAACTAAACATAAAGCCTTTTGATTCATTATCGTCAATAACAACCATAACTCTTGAAAATTCTAGTCCCTTAACACCTTGATGAGTTGCAAAACTAGTTTTATTACTAATATATTCATCATACTTCACAATTTCGTTAAAAGAAATCAAAAGTGCTTTTTCCCAAGCATCAGTTACTTCATTCTGACTTGATTCTTTAGTATCTTCGTTTTTTTCAATATTTCTACTAACTATCGAGTATAGATTATCAGGGATTATAAACAATTCACTTTGCATTATACATTTTAATATTTCTATACCATTAGTGCCTTGGTCGTTTTTCCAAAGAGATAATAATTTATCTACCCCTTCTTGTGCTTTTTGGATTAACAATAATTGATTTTCTTTTTCATCCTTCATCTTCTTTGTTTGTAAAAGAGGTGAATATTGGCGTATTATTTTTGCAATGCTAAACTTATCATTTATTTTATTTGCCCTAAATAAAGGTACTATGATTCTAGTAAAAAATTGCATTCCTGGCAAAGAACCATCTAATATACCTGTTTTTAAAGAATCAACAGCATATAAAGTCTCAAATAGGTTTGAAAAACCTAATCTTCTAGCAGCCATTTGATGTTCTAATGTTAACATTTTATAATCATACTTATCTCCAGCCCACTTCTCATCACTACAGATAATAGACATTTTTTCTGCTATTTCTTTTTCAATTTTTTCTTTATCTTCATTACAGCTTGCTATAAAGATTCTAACAAATCCATCTGTTTTATCTGATCTAGACACTTGTTCCTTACCATCAACCGTTTCTCTAATTTTATTAATTAATTTAACAACTCTTTTGCAACAACGATGATTCATTACTTTTTCCGGCTTTCCCCAGTTCTCAGGAATATTTGTTCCCAAGTCAGTTTTTCCGTCAAAGTATATACGTTGCATTGTATCCCCAAATAAACCAAGTGCAAATTTATCGCAACGATTGTTTTGCATCTTAAAAAAAGCTTCAATTAATTCTTTATTTGTATCTTGGCTTTCATCAATTAAAACAAATGGATATTTTTTCATTAAAATCATTTGCATCAAAGGTTTTTCAGAAATAAAGTATGCTCCTATGCCTATTACTTCACTATGATTCAACGAATCCTTGCTT
Organism: Clostridium magnum DSM 2767; assembly: GCF_001623875.1. Classification (GTDB taxonomy): domain Bacteria; phylum Bacillota; class Clostridia; order Clostridiales; family Clostridiaceae; genus Clostridium_AM; species Clostridium_AM magnum. The sequence goes on from NZ_LWAE01000009.1 coordinate 125,075, forward strand.
TTATTATCTCCATTTGGATTATAACTAAACTTTCTTATTTTATCCAAATTGTTTAATCGTTTAGTTTTGCTCTCAAGCTTTTTTTCACGGTCTCTTGCTGCTTTCGTACCACTTCTTCCATTTTGTAACTGAGTTTTCAATTCAGAAATATCCTTGATTAATTCACTTTTAATCCATTCTCTTATGTCGTTTTGAAAAGGCTTAATCAACTCCCATATAAAACTATGAATTGTAGTAATTGAATAAAGTGCATTATAATTAAGTCTTCTCCTTATCTCATCACAAGCAGCATTAGTATATGTGATTATTGCTATCTGCTGTCTATGACTTCTTAATTCGTATCCGTAGCACAAACTAAATTGATTTAAAACATTGACTAAACTTCTGGTTTTTCCAGAACCTGCACCTGCAAAAAGGAAAAAACTCTTTGGTTTCTTTGGATTTAAATATTCGAGAATTTCATCATCTACATGATTATCTCGATTATTATCTGTCACTATTTCTATGTGTTGCATTATACTTCCTCCATCATAGTTGATTCAAGTTTTCCCATATCAATATCAAATTCCTTTTGCCTTATACATATTTCGGTTTCCAACCAGTCTAACCCCTCCTCTATATATGAAGGCGGATTATATTTTTCGGGGTCTGTTGCATGCAGAAGATCTAGTGCAAATGCTGCTTTTTTTGAGCTACTTCCCCTAATTATATCAAAAAAAGCTTTTTTAAGTTCATCCACTGAAGTATTTGAATTAATTGCATTTTTGAATTCTTCTATCCACCCACTAGTTTCACTAATATTTTTGAATAGTTGAATATTGTTACACACCAAAGCATCTTCAAATGTATTAAATATAAACTCTTCTTCCTTAGACTCTAATTTCAGCATTATAGGAGCTTGATATGCAACTCTTATCGAAAAAAAGTTATCATACTTTTTAACTTTATTTTGAGATGATAAATCTAACAATTCATCTATTTTCATCTTTTCTGGTATCCAAGTTTTTAATGTTGAATTATTAGTTACTAATCCTTTATTTCGCTCAGGAATTGCCGATTTATGATGACCATCCGCTTTTCCTGCATCTAAATCCGTGATAATAAGGCAAGTCATACCTAATTTCTCTACCAATGGGCGTAGCCTATGCGCATGGCTTCCTCCAATTTCCAATAAAGTTATATAACTTTGATAAAGCTTAGGATAATGATATTTAATAAAATGAGGAACCATAATTCTTTCAGCAGAACCTTCAATTAAAATAGCAGCATCAGCAAAAAACAAATCACAATGTGTAGTTTTTAAATATCGTTCTACGAATTTATCTGTATTAGTACCTTCTCCAAAAACATCAGATAAATTTATTACAACAGTCATTGGTGTCTTTTCGGTACTTTGCGAAGGTATTCTTCTAAAATATCTCAAATTAGCGAAAGAAACCTCATGTGCTATATGACTTGAATGAGTACTAACAATTAATTGTGTACAAAAATTTTTTTGTTCTTTCAGAGATTTGTGATTTCGTAAAACATCATAAGCTTTACGAATAAAAACTTGCTGTACTTGTGCATGAAGATGTGCTTCTGGTTCTTCTACAAAAACTAGATGAAGTGGTGGAATAAAATAATCATTTAAATCCATATTATTTCTTTTTGCCTCTTTGCCTACTTGCATCCACTCATCACGGAAACTCATTAACTTAAATACCATAGATATTAAGTTTTGATAGCCAAGTCCGTTATATTGTTCTGGTAATTTAGGACTTCTTTCATCATCTAAAACAGCATATTGAACTGCAGAATTATGTTTTAATCCATCCAATGGATTTATTTTAGTAGAAATTGAAATTTTGGGATTGGCAACTCCAGGATACCCCAAACTCTCTAATTCTTCTAATGCATCCTTAAACCCTTGCTTTAATTTTTGGTCAAATGCATCTTGGGCATTTTTTATAGCATATAATGCTTCTATATCTTCTGGATCTGGCAACTTCATTGGATCTAAATGTTTGTTATAATATTTTCTTAATTGTATAGATAACTTTCCTCTACTAGCCCTTTCAATTGAGTTTTCATTTTCTACATCTTCAATATTAACCTCTGGATCTGAAAAACCTCTTTGTGCGTTTATGTTGTCAATTCTAATTAGACCTTTTAAAGGATTACCTTCATATGGTTCCGCATTTTCGGATAATTTTTGTGGAGTAACATCTTCTGCTCCATCTGCATTAATTAATTTTAACGGATCAAGAATGTAAGCATTTACAACAAACTGACTTTCTATCTTCTTCGAAATGTATTCACACAAATTTGAAGGCCATAGATTAAGTTGTTTTTCTTTTACATCGCCATCTTCACAGGTGGGCACTGTATCTTTTGCTGCTTTATAAGCTAAAAGGTATTCCTTATATAAAATTTCAATATTTTTTGCCTCTAATAATAAACGTACACCAATTAATCCACCTGTCCAATCTAATGTTGGAATTAAATGAGTTACATAGTGTATTTCATCATTAGATACACTTATCCAAATATCCAAAGCAGGAAGTATCCCTCGAAATTTATCGATAGTTAATTCTTCTAGTCGATTGTCATTTACCCATTTCTCCCCTATTGTATTTAAAACATTCCAATTTGATAATGTAAAATCATTAATTGAGAATTTATTTCTATTAATTAAAAATTTCACCAAAGCATCCATAGCTGATGTTTTTCCACTATTGTTTGCACCTATAAATACTGTTTTTTCTTTATCTAGTTCAATTCTACATGATTGTAACTTTCTAAAATTTTGTATTTCCAATAATTTAATTATCATATGTTTCACACATCTCCTCACCAATAAGATCATGTTCTTTTGTAATATTTTTAATAAATTGATATAAAACAATCTTAATTATTTTTAAATAGATCTAACTTGTTTACGTTTTAATGCTTACATTTAACTTATTAAATTTGAAATTTATGAATATATACCACTATACTACGACCAATTAGCTATCTAAGACTAAGATTATCCGTATCATTCCAAAAATGCAAAATAGTTATTTTACAACTAACTGACTATCTTAAACTTTGCCTCCATGTAAAGTAATTCAACACAAACTTTGTAATTCCTTCATAAAATTACAATTTCATAATTACATTATTATAAAAACAAGTTCTATAAGTCATCTTGCCATAAGCTTGCTAATAAATAACTCTTTTCTCATATCGTTTGATATATAGCTTCTATCGATGCTAACTATCCTCATACTAATTTTGCTAAAACACTTGATTGTTACTATTCAAATCTATAAAACAATACTATTATTATTCAATATAGTAAAAGAGCTAATATGAATAGAGATTTATCGCCTCTTTCATATTAGCTCTAATTTAATATTTATATATTCATGATATCAACATCATTTGTTTCATAAAACAAATCTTCAATTTTTAAATTTATACACTGAGTTCCATTAGACTTTTCAAATGCACTATTCTCAAAATATTTTTTTATTCTATAACATAAATCAATGTTGGGTGTATCTTCCCCTCGCTCTATTTTACTTATATACTGTTTAGTGACACCTAGTTCATTAGCGATCATTTGTTGAGTTATACTTAACCTTTTTCTGTATTTTTTCAAATTATTCTCTATCAATACTAAGCCCTTTACATATTCTTTAAATCTTCATAATTAGTAATTCTTACAAATTTATCTTCTTGATTATTTTCTTTTTTGATAAATTCATTTTTAATAAACTTTACTATTTTATCATCAAAATAATAGTCACCACAGGTTTCACAAAATAGAGCTGGAACATTTCTTATAATGTATTTAACGCCCTTAATATTTCGTTCGTAATTAGTTGTTGTTTCCTTAATTTTGTTGGTGTCACAAAATGTGCAATTCATAAGATTTGCAACCTCCTTAAAATATCGATATAATATTTAAAATTTTATTTTGTATTTTTTATCAATGTAGAAGAAGTTGGTGATCTTCCTCTACATTTGTTATTATCATATTTTAATCTAATATAATTTAATTTAATCACTTTTAGATATATTTATCATAAATCATATATACTTATTTTTATTAATTTCCATCAATTACTTTTTAATTTATTATTACTATTAATTTATAATATTCTATTTGGATCTGAAACCGTTCTTCCATCTTCTTTAAATCTTCGATCTGGTTTATAGACTGTCTTAATTATAATATTATCATTTGATTCCTCATGAATTATTATTACATGATATCTACCATTTGTTTCACTGTCTACAAATATGCATATCTTTTCTCCATATCCTTCCCAATAATGAAATTGGATACACTCTCCGATTCTTATAAATTCGTCAAGTATGTTTTCTTCATCAAATCCATAAATATCACATTTGTCTAAAGCATGTTGGGTCCATAGTGTCTTTTTAGTGCCTTCTCTTATACAGTTTGTAATGTCTTGAGACGAAACCATATTTAGATCATCCTTTCTTAATATATTACTGACGTAGAGACAACTCTACATTATAATTTTATATAATTTTTTGCATTTTGTCAACCTATGGGTTTACTTCCTTTCACTCTCACCTAATTATTCATTTTTATTTAATACTTAGATATTTAATTTATTTAGTCCCTCAATAATTAAAGCTAATATACGATGCATTCTATATATTAGCTTCATTTTCAACTTCTATTTTAATATCATTTTTACATCTATTTTAAAACATGTTTATTCTTTATATTAATTTTCTGGGAATCTTAGTTTTGATTTTTTATACATATTCAGATATTGATTAACCTCTTGAGACTTATCTATAATCACTGCTACAGTTTGTCTATTTATTCCTATAGAATTATTTAGTTCATCTTCTAATTTTTTCAATTTTATCAGTTAGCTCTCTATTTCTCATATCTCTCCCAGTGCTTTTTAAAATTAATATAATCCTTAAATCAATTAGAGAACTATTCAAGTTTTACTAAATTAAAACCCATTTTAAGTGTATATTTTAAGACACCTCAAACTTATATTGAAAAGTTTAAAACAATTATTATAGTATAATTATTATTATGTTTCTAATCTCATATAATGGTATTTAAGTCTTCCATGGTATAAATGCTATTTTATTACCTTCTATAGTATATCCGACTAGTAGAAATGCATCATCATATATACCTGAAGAGTATCCTTTAGATATTATCATTGGTTTTACATACTTATTATGAAATTTTCATATATTTTAATATAAGCGCTCAATTGTCCCCAAGCATTTCTAGCCTTATTTTTAGGTCCTTTAATTTCAATCAACACATCCATATTATCACTAGTATCTGATGCCAAAATATCAACCTTTCCTCCTCCATCCTCAATGCTACCTATAAAAACTTCTTGATCAATATATTTCAAATTTAATACATTAAACAAACTATCATTCCAATTTTTTACAATTGCACTTTGTATGTTTTTTTCATAATAATTATTACTATAATCTAAGCTATTTATCCAATATCTAAAGTTTTCAGGTACTTCTCCTCTGACTAAATAAATTACATAAGTAAACTTTGAAATATCTATATATCTATGTTTCTTATGTAAATATTCTAAAACTTTATAGCAAAGATTATTATTTCCCACAAACTCTTTATAACTACCTATATATTCTTGTATTAAATCATTAGCATTTTCATTACTGCTTCCGCATTCGTAAATAATCTTTTCTATATCTCCTCTTTCAAGTAATTTGAAATAATCTATATTTATTAACTCCAACTGTTTAGTTTTAGTTCTAGTTTGAGTAGCATCTATACTTCCCTTACACTTAGGATATTTAGAGCACCCCCAAAACAAACCGTATTTTCCTTCTTTTAACACCATGGTATTTTTACAATTAGGGCACACCTTATTTTCTTCCGTATTATTTACAACCATTTTTACTATCTCCTATTAAAATTTTATGTAAATAAATTTACATATTTGACAATTGTGTATTTACCACACATTTTATTGTTTTCTTTCTATTAAAATTTATTCATACTAATCTAGTAAAATAAGGGTGGATTATATGCGCAATAGAAATATTATTGGAAAGAAAATAAAAGAACTTAGAGTTAAAGCTGGTATAACACAGGAAGATCTTACAGCTAGACTTAATGTTTTAGGTGTTGATATTGATAGGCCTATGATTTCTAAAATTGAAAATAGTTCTAGAGAAATAGTAGATTATGAAATTAAAGCCATTTCTACAGCCCTTAAAGTTTCTATTGATGATTTATTTAAAAAATAAATTTCATTTGTACTTTTATATTTATTTTTAATATAAAACAAGTCAGTAATAAGTAAATTAAACTCATTACTGACTATCTATTTTAGTTGCTATTTCAAATTCAATTTAGCCAAAGCATCTGCCAAGGCAGAATTCATTGGCGCTTCACTTTCTTTTTTCATTTTTTTCATGTAATTTGCTACATCTCTCTTACTATTCTTACCTTCCTTATTATCAAATCTCTTATTAAAAGAGGCTGCTTTTTCTCTAAAGGTACAAGTTGTACAAACATATATTTGTCCTTCTCCATGCCCTCTAATCTCAAGCTTCTTATGACAATTAGGACATCTTGCATTAGTTAATCTTGCTAAATTTTCTCTATGGCCACATTCCCTATCCTGGCATACAAGCATTCTGCCCTGTTTACCTTTAACTTCAAGCATGTATTTGCCGCACTCGGGGCATTTTGTACCACTTAAATTATCATGTTTGAATTTATCACTACTTCCCTTAACATCATCAACTAGCTCTGCTGCATATTTCCTCATTCTATCTGTGAATGCTCTAGGGTCTTTTTTTCCTTTACTTATAAGCTCCAGTTCCAATTCCCATTCTGCTGTTAACAATGGAGATTTAAGCTCGTCAGGTACTAGTTCTATAAGTTGTTTTCCTTTTGAAGTTGGAATGATTTCTTTTCCGTTTTTCTCTAGATAGAACATGTTGAACAGCTTTTCTATTATATCTGCCCTTGTAGCAACTGTTCCTATTCCTCCAGTTTCTCCAAGTGTTTTAGCATGTATTTTATCTATACTAATATATTTCTGTGGTTTTTCCATAGCAGATAACAAAGTTCCTTCGTTAAATCTTGCTGGCGGCTTAGTTTTTAGTTTTTTACTTTCAACTGCTGTAATATTTAATTTATCACCTTTTTTTATCACAGGTAATTCCTGACTTTCCTTTTCGTCCTCATCCTCAGTTAAATCGCTAGCTCTGTCGTACACCTTTTTCCAGCCCTTTGCTTTTATAACATTACCCTTTGCTACGAAGGTTTCTCCATTAATATCTGCAGTTATAGTAGTTTGTAGATATTCAAAAGGAGGAAGCATAACAGATAAGAACCTTTTGACTACTAAGTCGTAAACATTTTTTTCTTCATTACTTAAAAGGGATAGCTTAACTGTTTCTTCTGTTGGAATAATTGCATGGTGGTCACTTACCTTACTGTTGTCTACAAAACCTTTATGACCATTTATCTTACCTTTTAATATTTCACTTGCACAGGCCCTATAGTTTCCTATAGAAATTGCTTTCAAACGCTCTGGTAAAGTAGCCACTATATCTGTAGAAATATATCTTGAATCTGTTCTCGGATAAGTTAATATTTTATAGTTTTCATATAATCTTTGCATTATGGATAATGTCTGTTTCGCTGAATATCCAAAGATTCTATTGGCATCTCTCTGCAGCTCAGTTAAATCGTAAAGTGCAGGAGCATGCTGCTTCTTGTAACTTTCTGTGACATCCACTACATTGCCTTCTTTTCCTTTAGTAGCTGCTAAGATTTTGTTTGCCTTATCTTCATCAAAAATATTACTATTATTATTTTTATCTCTCCATTGAAGTGTAAAACCTTTTGCCTTTGCACTAATTACAAAATAATCCTTTGGCTTAAAGTTTTTTATTTCCTCTTCACGATTAACTATCATAGCCAAGGTTGCTGATTGTACACGTCCTGCTGTAAGCTGTGCATTATGTTTACAGGTAAGAGCTCTTGTAACATTTAGTCCTACAACCCAATCCGCTTCTGCTCTACATTGTGCTGCTTTGTATAAATTATCATATTGTGCTGAAGGCTTTAGATTTCTGAATCCTTCACTGATAGCTTTATCTGTTTGTGAAGAAATCCAAAGTCTTTTTATAGGCTTATTTACTCTTACTTTATCTAATATCCATCTTGCCACTAGTTCCCCCTCGCGCCCGGCGTCAGTGGCAATCACTATTTCTATTACATCTTTCCTATTTAATTGTTCTTTAACTGCATTAAATTGTTTACCACTTTGCTTAATAACTACAAGTTTTAAGTGCTTAGGTAGCATTGGTAAATCTTCTAACTTCCAACTTTTATATTTATCATCATAAACTTCTGGATCAGCTAAAGTAACTAAATGGCCAAGTGCCCACGTTACAATATACTTATCTCCTTCTATATATCCATTACCTTTTTTACTACATTTTAAAACTCTTGCAATTTCCCTAGCTACAGACGGCTTTTCTGCTAAAACTAATATTTTTCCCATACTTATTTAACTTCCTTCCATAAGTTATACTAGCATAAAAATAAGGATAGATAAATTTAATCTCTATCCTTATTTTAAATACTTATTAATTGGTTTCTCTATCTATTATATATTTCATATAAGCATCTTGACAAGTTTATGAAAAAATAATCAATTATTTATATAATAAATTACTATCATCTAAAATTTATATTATCTAATACATGCTTATTATTACTTTTTAAATATTGAATAGTTCTTTCTTTTTCTGATAATACCGAATTTAATCCTTGATTTATATCACATAATCTATTTATTTCCTTTTTATATTCCTTTATAGTTAAATCCAATATCTTTACATCTAAGATATTATTAATTACTTTATCATATTGTTCTTTTAAAGCACCTAATTTTTCAGTAAGTTTTTTAAGTTTCATTTCATTGAAATAATCAGGCTCATCTTCTATAGATTTCTCTAAAAACTTCTTTAATATGGCGTCGTTGTATACTGTTTTTCTTGTAAACTTAGTGTCTTGTGAATCTGCAACACTGCTAATACTCAATTTTAACTTCTTAGCTTGTAATATATAGTTTTCAACTTCCTCGCGATTTTTAATAATAAACTCCTCAATCTGAATCAAACGTTCTTGTGACTTATTATCTAATTCATCAAATAAAGATAACCCATAGTTTTTCAATTTTAGATCGATATTTTTTCTTAAACTATTCATTTCTATAGCATCCATAGTTGTATTTCCTTTCTTATTTTTTCAAGATTCTCTATAATTGATTTTAAATCTGGATGTTTTTCAATTACCATTTCTATCCCATAATCTTGAATATCTTTATCTAACAAATTAATTTCAGTATTTAATGTTTTCTTTATAAATGCTGCCAAGACTTTTTTTTCTCTCTCATATTCTACTGAATATCTATCGTCCTTTTCTGCAATTTTTCTATTATGCTCTATCCCCTCTACCTTTTGTCTAAATCTCTCATAGGAATAATGAATATACCTATAGGTTGGTAATTGTATTCCTATAAAGTAGTTATCTGAAAGAGTACTAAAATACTTTCTTTTTTCGCAAATGCCAAAAATAACACTCTTAACACATACACCAAACTCATTTTCAACAATTGGTGTGTCAGTTTTCTCTAATTTTCTTATAGTATTTTTGAAATTATCTTTTATATTTAAATGATTATTTTTTTCACTTTTCTCTAGAAAACTGTTGATTTTTTCAATTTTTTCTCTTATATTTTTATCGGACACTACTGTTTTTATAAAGCTATCATTTGTTAAATCTGGGTTAGTTATTATTACTCCTTCTTTATTTAACATCCCTGATAATATTTCTGCGCCTTCCTCTAGCTCATCTACAAATTTTTCGCTTTTATAATAATATAATGACATATCCTCCTCTAGGTGATTCATATGTTTAATGATAAAATCTATATGGACACCTTGTAAAAATAACTTTGTACATACAGTTACTCTGAACATATGAGGATTTACATATAAATATTTCTTATCTTTTACCTCTTCATACTGAACTTTTTTCCTCTGTTCAACTGAAAAAAACTTTTCATACTTTGCTTTACTTGAAATATTAAATTGTTTAATATACCCCAATTCATGTGGCTTGATATTTTCAATATCAAAATCTCCTTCATGCCTTACAAAGAATTTTTCTATATTTTCTCTAAACAATTCAGAACCTCTCTTCTGAGTTCCATATTTATCACTAATGAAAAGATACCTCCTCATCTCTTTTTCAAGTTGCTTAACCTCATTATCATCAATTTTAGATGCCATTTCTCTAAGTTGTTTAATTCTAAATCTCTGTTTTAATTTTTCCTTATTATGTAGTGATATAAGTATTCTCAGCCTTGATTCTTCACTTAAATTATCAACAATTGTGTTTACGAAACTTTCACACATTCTATAAGCCTTTAATGCCTTTTCAGTTAGCCATGTATATGTTTCTCGTCCTTCATATTCGTTTTGTTGAGTTTTAAAGGTTAAGAATTTTAAATAGCATATTTCTTTACCATTCACCTCAACAGAATCTAATTTATTTGTTTCCACTAGTGTGACCTCTTCTGCTCTCATTCCAGTTTCAGCCATTAAAACTATTAAGCTTGCAACAATTCTATCATCCATTTTTAAATTTTCATTATCAATATCCCTTATTGCAAGCGAAACAATTTGATTTAAAAATATAAATGGAATATAATCATTTTCAGCTTTTTGCGGTCTACTTTTCCAACATTTATTTATAGTATTATTTAAAAATCCAAGAATATCCTCGTAATTGTATTCTTCAAATTCATCTATTGCTTCAATAAATTTTTTAAAGTCTACTACTAACACTGCTATATGTGAATCTCCACATTTCACGAATTTGCTATTTATATAATTCTTTACTTCATTTAAACTTACTAATCTTATATCAGTAATATTGTTAAAATATAACGCTCTTGTTATAGTTTTTAGATGTGCATAAATGTCATAAGCACCTGTTATTCTATTTTCTGAAGAAAGTAACTTATTTAAAATAGTAGCTTTTACGTAAAATTGATATGGAGCAGGTATTTTGTTATAATCAAACCTATATTTGTATGCTATTCGATTTTTTTCATTTGCATAATTAAAATTCCAAATCATGTCCTTAAACCAAATACTTGTGGAAATTTTAAAATTATACAGTTCTCTCTCTTCTTTTTTTATTTTTTTTAATTTATTAAATTCTCTTCTAGCACTTTGATCCAAATATTTTATAAATATAGCATTTTTCATTAATTATTTCTTCCTTTCTCCTGAGATAACTTAATCATTTCAGATAGATATTTAGCTACTAATTTTTTTTCTGTAATTAATTCTTCTATTTGAATCTGATTTGAAGAATTTTCAATTTCAGTATTTATGCTTAATATCCTTTTCTCAAAGGCAGGAATTCTATTTATAAAAGTAAAAAAATGGTTGCACAAAAAACATTCAGCCATATCAAAAACGCAATGTTCTTTATTACATTTGCCTAGCTCTCCCTTTACCACTTTACTATATTTATTTTCATCATGTATCAGTATATTTCCTAAAATATCTACATCAGTAATTGTTACTTTTGCTAAAGTTTCTACATATAATTCAACAGCATTCCGATCTAAGTAATGAATCCTACATGTTTTATAACTATTTCCAGTAATAGCAGCCATCTTTAAAAGTGACAATCCATTTTTTATACCTTCGTTAAATACATTGTTTATAAATGTATGTCGAATATTATATGGTGTATAATCCTTAATCTCCAACTTTTCTTTTATGTTTTCTACAATGGATTTAAAATAATCGTAAAAGTCTATTCTTTTATTAGTTTTATGTATTGCACAATAAGGTTCTGTAAAAATATATTTCGATACCAAATCATTTCCTTTAGCGTGCGGTTTTGTCAGATCTATTGCTTCTTCTAATAATATTATAATTTGTTTATTTATTTTTTTCTTAACCAATTTACCCTTACCTATTTTTGAAAAATACTTAATTGTAGATGTGTCTCTATCTAAACAGTCATATTTTAAATTCAATATTTCTCCAATTCTTAGATTTGAACATAGAAATATCTCGAAAACAATGGTATATAATCTTCCATTATAAATTTGCCCTTCTAATTTTTCAAATTCCTCGTAAATTGAAATACAATCTTTATCTTTAATTGGTTTTCCACCCTCAAATTTCCCCAACCCTTTTAGATTTAAAATATCTAAGACCCTTTTACATACATTATATTTTTTTTTATAATATTTGAGAAATTTTCTTATAATTTTTAATGTGCCCTTTAAATGACCATTTGTAGTACAATCTAGTTCAATTTGACTTCTATATTCCAAAATGAAATCATCTTCAAATTCCTCACGTGAGTTAGAAAATATTTTAACAACATTATTGTTTAATTCATCATAAGTAACTTTCATTTCCAAAAATTCTTCTAATTTATATAAGTATCCAACCAAATTTCTTGTATATCCATCAGCATACCAAATAAATTCCTTAACATCTTCTTTATATCGGCCATTTATAAGTTCTAAATTAACGGTCATTAATTTATCATTGTCAGAATTACTATTATTCAAAGTCTGTATCGAAGGTAAAATGCAAAATTTATATCCTATAGGTGGAACCTCAAGTTTATTATGATAAACAAATTGAAATCCATTTTCATAAAACTTATAGAAGCTTTTTAAATTAATTACTTGTATAAACCGTAGTGTAAAAATATCTAATCCATATTTTTCTTTGACCATTCTAGTTAGATAGCGATAAAAAGCAACTAGTAATTCTTTTAACCTCCTATCAGAGCATAAGACTTGATATTCTTTTAGTTCTTTTCCTAGGTTTTTATAAAATCTGTATTGTATCTTAAAGATATTCTCATTAAATTCTTCATATTTTTGTGGTATTTCCTTGTGCATACTTTCAACAAAATAATATAATAATATTCTTAAATCCTTTCTAGTTATATCATCAGCTTTAGTAAAAGTTGATAAGAACTCTATCAGTAAGCTCTTTATAAACTTGTTAACTGTATTCGTATTAAAATTAATTTTTTTTGTACCATTTATAGTTTTATATTCAACTTGAGTTATGTGTTCTTTTTTTGAATTTAATGGGAAATTATTCAGAATAGTTTTATATATTTCGTTATACTTTTTGTCTCCATTTAATCTCGGAGTATAAGAATTCCTTGTTTCAATTAATAAGTGCTGATAGTCTTTTATTTGCATAATGTTATTACTATTATTATATTTAATGTTATAAACTAAATATAAATAAAATCTATTTAAAAGATCATATAAACTTTCCCATCCAGTTCTGCCACCTATACTATAGTAACAACTATTTATATTTTCTTTAACAATCCCCAACCCCTCTACATCTCTGTAGAATTCTTCATTTAAATTGACATTATGTAAATTACAAATTAACCCCCAGTCTAAATCATTAATACTTTTATTTTTTAGATTTATAATTAAGAAAATCCATCCGACTCTCCTATCAATTGATCTTAATTCCATAAATTCATTTGCTAAAAACTCCGTATCTATAAATTCAAGTAAGGCAGCATTTAACTGACAATCGTTAACTATTAGCTTAGTAACTCTTACAATTTTCTTATAAAAATCTCTTTCAACACTTAAGTCTTTTTTCATGATAACCCTTTCTATAATATTAATTAACTTTTATGAATTTCTATTGATTTTATAATATTTTCTGACTCATCCAATAATTCGCCCGGATTTAGCTTTTCTTCCCGACTAATATCGTATTTTTTGCAAACTGAATTTATAATCATTTCCGTATCCTGTAATATTGATTCCTGTGTTGGTTTAAGGTATATTAATGTAGATTGTATGCTTTTGTGTCTCATTTTTCTTTTAATATAAAAAATATCTTTTTCAATAACTTCTAACAGGAACATAGCAAACCCATGCCTAAATCTGTGACTTAAATTTTCTTCTCTCACACCTTTATCAGTAGTTATTCCTACGCCTAAAAATATTTGTTTAAGAGCTTTACTCCACCCCCCTTGCGTTAGTGGCGTAAAATTCTTACCTAAAAACAAATAATAATTTTCTCTTGTATTCTCCTCAACGCAATCAGCTTTAATATTATTTATTAGTGTATCAATTCTTTCCTTTGGTAATTTATCTATCACATCATCAATTAACTCCCTTGATTCATTTATATATTCTTTAATCTGTTTCATTAATAAAGTAGGAATTGTTATACTTTGATATCCTCCCTTCTTTTCTGATTTGTATCGTTTAGTTCCATAGTCATCTCTTGAAAATACCTTCATACATGTTTTTGCATGCTGATCTTTTCTATCACTTACTCTATTTCTTAAGCAAATAATCCCAGCTTCACTATTGTTGGGGTGAGCTTTAATATCTTCTAACGTTATCCCTAAGACTTCTCCCAATCTTAATCCTAAGATGTACATGAGATTTACAATTAATATATTTCTTAGTTTATATCTGTTATTACCTTTTTCAATCTGCTTAATAATTTTGTGATATTCATTTAAAGAAATATAAGAAGGAACTTGCATATATCCAGCTTTTGATTTTCCTAGATTAGTTAAATATTTCTCCACATCCTTACTTTTTTCACTATTATCTGTTGCAGTCACCTTAATTTTTCCAAAAAAAACTTCATTATCAATATTAATGTAATTTAAAAATTTTCTAATATTATCAAAATACTGATCGTGAGTTGAAATATCACGACTGGTTGTTAATATGTGACTTTCTACATTTCCCTCTATACTTTGACCAAGTATAAATTTAGATAGATTGTTAACATCAGTTAAATTGAATTCTTTTATTTTCTTTAAAATAACCTCACAAAAAGAATATAATACTTTTAATGCACTTGCAGTCTGTTCTCTTGCAGTTACTTGTTCATTCTTACAATAATCATTTAAGAATTCAAAAACATCATCTATAACTTTACCATCAGAATCAAGTAAAAATACATATTGAAACTCTTTGTATTTCTTGCTAATTATAGTTATGCTCACAGTATGTATTAATTTTTTGTCTATATAAATCTCATAATTTTTACTACGAAAACACCCTTTTACTTCCTTCACTATCTTCATATAAGTCCCTCTAATTACTAATAATTCTCTTCATTTTTTTCTTTATTATAATTTTGCTAAGGCTTATTCCTCATTACATAATTAATCAAACCTTTTATAAAACAAAAAAAGCTGGATTTACAATAAAAATTTGCAAAAATCCAACTTTGCTTTTAAACACTAGTCTTATAATACTACATTAAACTTCATGTAGTTTAAAATAGATACTAACATAAAATTTCAAATATTTCAACAATTCTTCCTGTACTGAATTGATATTGACTTTCATTAATTAAATATTGCTTCTACTAATACTACTACACATTTTGTTAAGTAAGTATATACTTAAAAATTTATGAACTAATAAATACTGTATTGAATATGCTAGTATTATTACTCATTTATCTAAGTAAGCATATCTTCACGACCAGCATCTGTAGCAATTACGATTTCCGTTACATCTTTTCTATTTAGTTGCTCCTTAACTGCATTAAATTGTTTGCCACTTTGCTTTATAACTACAAGCTTTAGATGTTTAGGCAGCATTGGCAAATCTTCTAACTTCCAACTTTTATATTTATCATCATAAACCTCTGGATCTGCTAATGTAACTAAGTGTCCAAGTGCCCAAGTTACAATATACTTATCTCCTTCTATATATCCGTTGCCTTTTTTGCCACATCTTAAAACCCTAGCAATTTCTCTAGCAACAGATGGCTTTTCTGCTAAAACTAATATTTTTCCCATATTTAATCCCTTCCATATCTATACTAGGTAAACATAAAAATAAGGATAGCCAATACCTCTATCCTTTTAATCCCTAGTTCATCTTTAATATTACATTTTTATTATACAGTATACTGTGTTCTATTACAAGTTAACAAGTTTTATACAACTATAACAGAAAGTTGACTTATTCGGAGGGGCGTAATACCAATTTGAAGGTAGATTTAAATATTTAACGTACTGAAGATTGGTATTATATCCTGCAGGATAAGTCAACTTTCGGTCGTAGGTGTCTGTAAGTTACTTGACTATATTAACCTTTTCCCCATCAGTTAAAAGACTTTGTCCTTCCGTAACAATTTCAGTTCCAGCTTTTACAGTATCTGTTGTTATTTCAGTAACCTTATCATTAGCTATACCTGTTTGTACAACAACCCTTTTAATCTTACTTGACTCTACTGTATATATATATTTAACTCCATTTTCCACTTTAAGTGCTTCATTTGGAACTATTGTAGCATTGTCCTTTTGTTGATCTGGTATTGATACCTTTGCAAACATACCAGCCTTTAAGTTTCCATTGGAATTATCTATTTTAACTTTAACTATATATGAATTATTTTTTGAATCTACATCTGGACTTATAGTATCTATAACACCGTTGATAGTTTCATCTCCTGCTGCACTAACAACAACTGGTACAGTCTGTCCAATTTGAAGTTTTCCAATAACTTTGTCAGGCACAGTTATTTGCGCTTTTAAGGATGATATATCTATTATAGTGACAGTTCCTGAGGTTCCTGAAGCAATGGACCCTACATCCACATTTTTAGCTGAAACCACTCCAGATATAGGTGATGCAATAGTTGCATTACTTATTTGCACTTGTGTAGAATTAAGGTTAGCTTGTGACTGTGCTACCGCTGCCACCGCTTGTGTTGATCCTGAATTTTGCTGTAAAAGATTCAAGTTATCTTGAGCATTTTTCAGTTCTAAAGAAGCAGTATCAAGAGTCAGTTTTGCTTTATCTAATTCCTGCTTAGATATAGCTCCTGCATCATATAACTTTTGTTGTTTCTCATAATTGCTACTTGCATCATTATAAGTAATTTGTGCCTTTTCCACACTCTGCTGGTATTTTAGTATTGAGTCATTTACATTAGCCCTTGATACATTAAGAGCAGCCTGTTGACTCTGCAGAGTTGCTGAAAGTTCAGATGTATCAAGTGTAAATAGTACCTGACCAGCAGTTACTTTATCACCAACATTAACATTTACTGTTGCAACCTTCCCCGAACTTTTAGGACTTACAGTTACTGATTGAACTCCTTCCAATTTACTAGCATATTGAACTTCTGAAGATATATTTTGTGTAGCTATCTTTTGCACCTTAACATTTGGAACTTCCTTATTTACTTGAGGAACTTTCTTTTTTCCATGTTTAGCTATGCCTACACCTACAAGTGCTACAATTACAATTAAGATAATCCACTTCTTATTGAATTTATTGAACTTCATATTAATTTACCTCCGTAACATATGATTTCTTATTACGATTTTTAAAAATTTTATGCTTAAAATCATCCATCATTGTGTAGACTACAGGAAGAATAATAGGTGATAGTATTGTAGATGTTATCATTCCGCCTATTATAACCCATGCCATACCTGCTCTAGTTTCACTTCCTTCACCTAAAGCTAATGCAGATGGCAGCATCCCAACAACCATTGTTAAAGAAGTCATAATAATTGGTCTTAATCTAGTTGTACCAGCTTCAATTAAAGCTTCTTTTAAGTTCATTCCCTGTTTCATAAGAGTATTGGTATAGTCAATTAACAGTGTACCATTCTTAGAGGCTAATCCATCTAGCATTATAAACCCTATCAAAGACATCATATTTAAACTGTTTCCTGTTATGGCTAAAATGCCTAAAGCTCCTATTACAGCACAAGGTAATGCTAGCATTCTTACAAGAGGAGTTAAGAAGGATTCATATAATACTACCAGTATCATATATACAAGAACTATAGATGCAATTATAGCTTTTGCTAAAGTCCCAAAGGTATCAGCCATTTGTTTTTGGCTTCCCCCATAGGATACTGAATATCCTACCGGAATAGACATTGCGGCAATTTTAGCTCTAATATCGTTGTTAACACTTCCTAAATCTCTACCATCAAGACTTGCAGATACTGTAACTATATCCTGTCTGTTTTCTCTTCTGATAGATTTAGGACTATCCGCATCTACTATAGATGCAACTTGATCTAATGAAATTTGTTGTGAAGAAGAATTTTGTATTTTTATACCTCCTATATCAGATGCACTTTTTATTTGTCCATCCATGAATTTTAAGGTCATATCATACTCATCATCATCTCCTCTATATGTACCAGCTGCTGATCCCTGTATACCAGTTCTAAGAGCTGATGCCACATCTGAAGCAGATACTCCATATTGAGCTGCTGCAAGCCTATCAATTTTAACTCTAAGCTCGCTGTCATTTGCATCTAATGAATTAGTTATATCTACAGTACCTTTAACAGATTTAATTTCCTCTTCAACCTTTTTAGATAAATCTTTTAATGTATCTGCGTTATCACCGGTTATCTTAATATTTATGGCAGAGCTTGAGCCGCCTCCACCGCCTCCGCCGCCTCCCATTTGAGACTCAGACACAGTAAACCTTACACCAGTAAGCTGCTTCTTTCCCCAGCTACGTACTTGCGATGCAAGTTGAGTTTGGCTTTTTTGACGCTCTTCTTTAGGTACTAATGTAACATTAATTCTTACTGAGGCTTCACTTACTTGTGTATAATAGTACTTAACTTCTTTAATAGTTTTTAAATAATTATCAACTTGTGCGGCTTTCTCATCTGTTTGTTTTAAGTTTGTTCCTGGAGTAAGTGACATTGAAATTGAAAAAGCACTTTGGTCAGAGTTTGACATAAATTCTGTACCTATAAATCCTAATGGAACCAGTGCCACACTTGCAATAATACATGCGATTAAACCACTTACTACTTTAAGTCTATTATTTAAAGACCAAACAAGGGATTTTTTATAGGACTCATTGGCAGATTCCATAAATTTGTTAACTTTCCCAGATATTTTTCCAATAAAATTATTCTTACGCTTTGAATTCGTCTCTTTCTTATCTTTATTATGTTTAAGAAGGCGAGAAGCAAGCATAGGTGTAATAGTAAAGGATACAAACAACGAGAACAAAGTTGCAAAAACTATAGTTAACCCAAACTGTTTAAAATACTGCCCTATTACACCAGACATAAAGGCAATTGGTAAAAATACAACTACATCGCAAAGAGTAATTGCCACTGCTGCCATTCCGATTTCTTTTCTTCCTTCAATAGCAGCTCTTATAGGATTTTTCCCTTGCGCCAAATGCCTTTGTATATTTTCTAGTACAACTATAGAATCATCTACCAGAATACCTATACATAAGGACAATGCCATCAAACTCATCATATTTAATGTAAACTTTAATTCATACATCATGAAGAATGTAGAAATAAGTGATGTAGGTATAGCAACTAAAACTACTAAAGAAGATCTCCAACTCTTAAGGAAGAATAATAAAACTATTGCGGTTGTTATAATACCTTCTATAACGCTGTGATTTATTTCACTTAATGAGTTTTTTATAAATACAGTAGTATCACTTGCAGTTATTATGTTCATGTTTTTCGGCATAGTTTTTTCTAATTCAGTCATTTTATCTTTTATATTGTTTACAACTTCAACTACATTTGCATCACTCTGCTTTTGAATATCAAGAGATATAGTTTTTTTACTATTCAACTTGGTTAATGAAGTAGCCTCTGGATATTCTAATTTAATATCAGCTATTTCTCCTAAACGTACTTTACCTCCATTATTAGTTGATATAAGTACATTCTTTACTTCATCAATATTCTGAAACTCTCCAACAACTCTGATTGACTGACTTATCTTATCCTGCTTAATTTGTCCGGCAGGCATACTAACGTTATCACTTTTCAGTCTACTTAATATTGAGTTAATAGTTATTCCATAATACTCAATTGCAGTTTTATCAAGTTTTATCATTAATTCCTTTTTATCTGCACCCCCAAGGGATACTTGTCCTACACCAGGCACTTTTTCTAGTTCTGTTTTTATTTTATCTGCTTGGTTATATATTTCATCAAAAGAAGCAGTTCCTGAAAGGGCAAGTGTCATTACAGACATAGCATTAGTATCTATTTTACTGATAACTGGAGTCCCCGCGTCGCTGGGCAGCTTCCCTTGAGCCTTAGACACCGACTTTTGAACATCTAGAAATGCTGTGTTCATATCGGCATCTTGTTTAAACTGAATTATAACAGTTCCACTGCCTTCTCTAGATGTAGAGTTAATAGTGTCAACTCCAGCTATTCCAGAAACGGCATCCTCCATAGGTTTTACAATATCTTTTTTTACGTCATCTGCACTAGCACCACTGTATGAAGTTGATACAGTAATAACAGGTATAGTCATGGATGGCAATAAATCTGCCCCTAGCTTTGTATAGCCCAATATCCCCAGACCAACCAGCAATACTATTACCATGGTGATAGCAGCAGGCCTTTTTACTGATATTTCGGTTACGCTCATTTTTTAACCTCCTTGATATTTAGTTCTCATAAATTATATCGTAAATTATACTTATAAATATATCAACAAATATTTTAAATAAGTTTAATAATTTTACTATTTATTCATAATTTTTCACAGTATAACTTTTTAATCCATGAAAAAGTATTCATTTTAGTGAATAATAGACTTTAAAAACATTCTATGATAAACTGTTGCTAGCAAATTAGTAACCAGGAGGCTAATCAACAAATGTACGAAATTATACTTAAATATAAAATTGAAGATGTAGATAGCGCAATTGAAAAACTTCAATTAGCAGATGTATATAATGTCTTTTATGAAACTCCCATTGCAATTACAACAACAGAATATGGCTACGGCTATTATGAGAAGAAGGATGAAATAGTAGACCTAAAGATAATAGTAGAAAGTGATGAAGAGGAAGAATTAAATAGACATGTAGATATAATAAAAGAGTATCTTATGGTAGATCCTATTGAAGTGAAAAAGCTTGATAATATTAAATTTGAGACTTCCTTTGATCCAATAGATTTAAATAACGGATGGTTAATAGCTGATCCTAGCTATAATGAAGAAGGAAAAAATAAAATTAACTTTGTATCTCAAGGGGCTTTCGGCACAGGTCTTCATGAAACTACACAAGACTGTCTAAGATTAATATTAAATGAAGATTTTAAGAATAAAAATGTCTTAGATATAGGCACTGGTTCAGGAATACTGTCCATAGCTGCCGCAATTAAAAGTTCAGAAAAAGTTACTGCTCTAGATTTGAGGGACGTACACGAGGAAGTAGAATTTAATGCTTCATTAAACGAACTGACTAATATCCGAGTTGCCGTTGGTGACGCTCTTACAGGGGAAGTTCAATTTGATGAACTGTATGACTATATTTTTATAAATATCGGTGGTGAAGAAACACTAAGTTTCATGGATTTTATAAACTCACATATTAAAGAAGATGGAATGCTACTAGTATCAGGTCTTGTTGAATGGAGCTTTGAAAATGTATTAGATAAAATCACAAAATACGGATATAAACTGAAAGAAAAAAAGCAAACTAATGAATGGTGTTCTGCTCTTTTATCAAAATTGTAGATTATTAACTTAATATTAGGTAAGAACAAAACAATTCTTCGTTCACCTAAGAATCAGATGAGGGATAAATGCCTAAATTGCATTTATCCCTCATCTGATTCAAGTCCCACTTCATTAGTAGCAAATCCACTTACTGATCTTCGCTGAAGTTTTTTAGTAAATTATTTCTTATATTTAGATTCTCTAATACTTTCCCTACAATAAAATCTACCATATCATTAATGGTTTCAGGCTTATGATAAAATCCCGGCATAGCCGGAAGAATTTCAGCTCCTGCTTCGCTCAAATAAAGCATATTTCTTAAATGTATATTGTTTAATGGAGTTTCCCTTGGAACTATAATTAGCTTTCTTCTTTCTTTAAGACAAACCTCTGCACTTCTTCCTAAGAGATTTTTAGATATGCCCATGGCAATTTCAGCAAGTGTTGCCATTGAACAGGGCATTATAATCATACCATTGATTTTGAAGAACCCACTAGCTATAGATGATGCCATATTATTAATATCATGTGTTGTAAGATTACTGTAGTTATCTTTTAATTCATCAATAATGTTATCAGCAGTTTTACCAATTTCATCTTGTATAATTTTCTTTCCATTGTCACTTATAATCAGGTGTACCTCCATATTCTTTTTCAATAATTCTTGTAACAGTCTTATTCCATATATACTTCCACTTGCCCCAGTAATTCCAACTATATATTTTTTAATAATTCATCACCTCAATATTAGAGTATTTATCTATATAATAAATCTATGATTATAATTTTAGTCTAATGCATGAAGTGAAGCTTATACATTAGTCAGTTAAAACATATTTTTAAATCCCCTATATTTACACCAAAACTTCCCTATAACTATTATTAAAAGCAATTCTGAATCTGGTCCTAAACCAAGTATATTACACAAGTCACAACAACCAAAATATCTGTATTTACAACATCTACAGCCCTTTCTATAACAACTCATAAAATCCCTCCTTATCCTCCTAAGTAATATATTTCTATAGTTTCATTGTACTTGGAGAAAGTTATAATTGTGATTAAAATTAATGTAAAATTAACATCCTTGAACAAAAAAACTATTGCACCTTACCTTACGTCATGTGTTAAAATAATTTGTGCAGAGGTGATATTATGTCTGAAAAGGAAAATTCATTGTTCACCATTGGTGAATTTGCTGACAAAGCTGGTGTTACTTTAAGAACATTAAGATATTACGACAAAATAGATTTATTGAAGCCAAGTTCTTATAATGAATCTGGACACAGACTGTATAGTAAAGAGGACTTCGGAATACTTCAAAAGATTTTAACCTTAAAATTCATAGGACTTTCCTTAGAGGATATAGCAAATATAATGAAATATGATTTAAGCGATAATGATTTAAAAAAGCCTCTTGAAATACAAAAAGAAATAATGAAAGAAAAAATTCATCATATTCAAATGGTTATAAAGGCCATTGACGAAGCTGTTCATATGCTTGATAACAATCATACTTTAAATTGGGATAAGTTCATAAATATAATCAACGTAATCAATATAGATAAGAAATGGATAGAGCAATATGAAAACGCCTCAAATTTAAAGGCGAGAATAAGAATTCATGAACTTTTCAGTACCAATAAACAAGGATGGATGAACTGGTTTTTTGATCAGCTTAATCTTCCTGATAAAGCTTCTATACTGGAACTAGGCTGTGGCGATGGCAGCCTATGGTATAAAAACTTTAATAGGATTCGAGAAGATTGGAGAATTACATTAACAGACTCCTCCCAAGGAATGCTTAAAGATGCCAAAAAGAATTTGGGAAACAAGTCTGAAAGGTTTAAATTTAAACTGGTAGATGCTCAGAGCATACCCTTTGAAGATTGTACCTTTGATTTAGTAATTGCCAACAATATGATCTATCATGTATCAGATAAAGAAAAAACTTTTTCTGAAATAAGAAGAATTCTAAAACCAAATGGATATTTTTATGCCTCTACTGTAGGAAGGAATCATATGAAGGAAATGAGAGATATAATCGCTAAATTTAACTCTGAGAGTATAACTTCCGAAAGCTGGAATGCTACTGAAAGCTTTCAGCTTGAAAATGGCCTTAAGCAGGTTTCAAAATGGTTCAAAGAGGTAAAACTAAAAAGATATAATGATAATTTGAATGTCACAAATGCAATGCCTCTCGTAGATTATATATTTTCCATGCCAGGAAACACAAAAGACTTTTTAACCGAAGCCAATCTGCAGAAGCTTGTAGGCTTTTTAGAAGAAGAGATAAACAAATCTGGAGGAATATATATAACTAAGGACACAGGTTTTTTTGAAGCAAGAAAGTGATTTTTTCAGTATAAAACCTTACATAGCCTTATACTGAAAAAATCACTTTACATATATTTTATGAAGTGTAAACTTGAATCAGATGGGGTTTCGTCTACGACCCGGGGCTTTGCCCGTTAAATGCCATTTAGGCATTTAACCTCCACCTGATTCTTAGTTGAACGAATCCAGGGACGTAGCCGCTCTTTACTCTCACTTTGAAGAAGATGGGAGTATTAGAGCGGGTAGTCATCGGATAAATTGAAGAATGAAAGGATTGATTTTTTATGAATAAAAAAATTCCATTTTCACCACCAGATATTACTCAAGCTGAAATCGATGCAGTTGTTGAGGTTTTAAAATCAGGTTGGATCACTTCTGGTCCTAAAACTGCCGAGTTTGAAATTAAACTTGCTGAATACTTAGAAACTAGTAAAGCAGTAGCTCTAAACAGTGCCACTGCAGGATTAGAGCTTGTATTAAAAGTTTTTGATATAAAAGAAGGAGATGAAGTTATAACTACTCCTTATACTTATACAGCTACTGCTAGCATATGCTTACATAGAGGTATCAAACCAACATTCGTAGATGTAAAGAAAGATACTTTTCTAATAGACATAGACAAATTAGCAGAAGCTATAACACCTAAAACAAAGGCAATTTATACTGTAGATATTGCTGGCGTACCTGTAGATTATGATGCAGTCCGTGCTATTTTAAAAGCTAAAAACCGTGAAGATATAATTTTTGTATCTGACTCATCTCATTCTTTTGGTGCAAAATATAAAGGTAAAAGAGTTGGCGGCCAGGCTGATTTTCACATATTCTCCTTCCATGCAGTTAAAAACTTTACAACTGCAGAAGGTGGTGCTTTAAGCTTTGGAAATAATAACTTTAAAGGCAGAGAAGATTTATATAAAGAATTTAAACTAGCATCTCTACATGGTCAATCAAAGGATGCTCTTTCAAAAATGAAAGCGGGAGCTTGGCAGTACGATATAGTAACAGATGGATACAAATGCAACCTTACAGATATGGCTTCTGCTATTGGTCTTGTACAATTAGCAAGATATGAAGAAATGCTAGTAAAGCGTAAAGCAATATTTGACATTTACTCTAAATATTTAGGAGAAAAAGATTGGGCTATACTTCCATTTGAAAAAGAAGGTGATACTGTAACTTCATATCACTTATATCTACTACGTGTTAAAGACTTCAATGAAGAACAAAGGGCTGAGGTTATAAAGATATTAGCAGATAAAGATATAGCTACTAATGTTCACTTTATTCCTTTGCCAATGTTTACTCTTTACAAGAATCTTGGATATAAAATTGAAGATTATCCAAATGCCTATGCACAATATGCAAATGAAATTTCTGTGCCACTTTACTCTCTTCTTACATTAGAAGATGCAGAATATGTGGTTAAAGAGCTTATTAAGGCAGTAGAACAAGTTAGAGGTTAATTAAATTTGTTGAATAAGAGAGGTAAAATTTATGAAAGTTAATTTTTATACTTCCCAAAGAGAGTATAATGAGAAGAAAGCTGAATTTGATAAGGCAATATTCGACGTTATAGAAAAAGGAAGCTTTATACTAGGCCCAAATGTTACAAAGTTTGAAGAAGAAATTAAAAACTATACTGGAGCTAAACACGCTATCGGAGTAGCTTCTGGTACAGACGCTTTAGTAATTGCTTCTCACATACTAGGTTTTACAGATGGTAAAGAAGTTATTACTTCACCTTTTACATTCCTAGCTTCAACATCCTGTATTGCAAAGCATAATGCAAAACCTGTTTTTGTAGATATTGATGAAGAAACTTTTGAAATAAATACAAGTAAACTAGAAGAAAAGATAACTTCAAATACAGCTGGAATAATACCAATACATCTTTTCTCTCAAATGAACAACATGGATAAGATAATGGAAATAGCATCTAAGAATGACTTAAGAGTTTTAGAAGATGCTGCTGAGGCCTTTGGTATGAGATGGAAAGGTAATGGAGATTCCTATAAACATTCTGGTACTATTGGTGACTTTGGTATATTTTCCTTCTTCCCTACAAAAACCTTAGGTGCCTATGGTGACGGCGGTATGATAGTTACTAATAATGATGATTTAGCTCAAAAGACTAAAATGTTTAGAGTTCACGGAGCCTCTAAAAAATATCACTATGATTACATAGGATATAATTCGAGACTTGATTCAATTCAAGCTGCTGTACTTTCTGTTAAACTAAAATACATAGATGAAGCTATTAAAAAGAGAGAAACTATTGCTAATTGGTATATGGATAAATTATCTGATTGTGAATATGTAAGATTCCCTAAGATTAAGGGCGATCAAAAGCCAGTATACTATGTATTTAATATACTAGCAGAAAAAAGAGATGAACTAGCTGACTTCTTAAAAGAAAATGAAATAGGCTACAGCATATACTACCCAATACCATTACATTTACAAAAATGCTTCAGTTATCTAGGACATAAGAAAGGTGACTTCCCTGTTTCAGAGAAGATTTCAAGCGAAATACTTGCCCTTCCAATTTATCCTGAAATAACAGAAGAAGAAGTAGATTTTGTTTGTGAAACAATAAAGAAATTCTACAGAAAGTAAATTTATATAGATAAACACGACAGAAAGCGGACTTATCCTACGGGATAAGCCCGCTTTCTGTTGTAAGTATCTATAAAAAATTTAACTTTATAGTTACTCCACTCCAGTTCTTATGTTGGCAATACAACTTTTGTGTATCCCTTTTTCCTCCATAGCCTTTGCTGTTTTTTCGTAGTCATAGGTAAATTCAATTATTTCAGTTTCGGTACTATCTTTCTGAATATCAATAATTAGGTAAGTACCGTTTGGTCTTCCAATCTTAGGTTTTCCTACACTTCCGTCATTTAATAAAAGCTTATTACCAAAGAATTTTTTATAAGGTATATGGGTATGTGCGCAAACTAATATATCTCCATCAAATTCTGCCATTACATCTTCTATCTCTTTTGAACCTTCTTTTAGGTATTCATTTATAGATCTGGTGCTTCCGTGAACAAAGTATAGTTTTCTGTTTTCAAACTGCAAAACTATTTGTCTTGGAAGAGATCTTAAGTATGAACGGTTTTCTTCTTTTAGTTCCTTTGCAGCCCAGGGCATAGAGAATTTGTTAACATCGTTATCTCTTATATAATTAAACTTCTCTTCTAAAACTGCGGCATCATAGTTTCCAAGTATATTTAATATTTTTCTATCTCTTATAAACTTTATAACTTCATTTGGATATGGTCCATATCCTACAAGATCTCCTAGGCAAACTATGGTATCTGCTTCTTTTTTCTCAATATCCTCAATTGCCTTCTTTAGTGCTTCTAAATTTCCATGAATATCTGATATTACAGCTATTTTCATGTTTTTTCCTCCATTCTGTAGATTTTTCACATGACAATTATACCATAATATGGACAAAACCCCATTATAAATTACTTAATATATTTTTCATATTTTAAAGCTTTTCCTTCTTCCCAAGGTTTATAGTTTTTTGCAAAGTCCACCCTTTCTTCAAAGGTAGGATGATCATAATTCCAAAGCTTATATACAATACCTGGTGTTGGCAGTGCTAAGCTGGTTTGATGAAGCTTTATCATTGATGACATAGATGCTTCGTTATCCTTTGTAAGTTCAAGCTCAAATCTATCCGCTTCTGTTTCTGTATATCTAGAATAAGCATTTATAGTTGGAGTTACTATAAACATAACTATACTTAATAGCAGCATTAATAGAGGCAGTGATGCTATATCATGAAGCTTTGTAATGCCAAAAGTCCCTCCAGATTTATTAATTACCCAAAGTGCTATCTTATTTATTAAGTAAAATATAAATACATTCAGTATCCCCCCCAGCACAATAGCCTTCCACACATGCCCCATTAGATAATGCCCCATTTCATGTGCTACTACAGCAAGAGTTTCTCTATCCGTAAGATTTTTAATTGTAGTATCCCAAAGAACTATTCTTTTAGTGTTCAGAACACCTGTCATGTATGCATTCATTTCCTTTGTATCTACACTCTTATTCACTTGATAGACCTTAACATTTTTAATATCCGTTTTATCTATTAAATCATATATTCTTGCTTCAAGTTTTGTATCTTGAACTTTTTCGTATTTATTAAAAATGGGATCAATATATACTGGCGATATAAAGGTTATAAAGAATAAAACCGGAATTAATAACAAACCAAAATATAGCCACCAATACCCAGGAGATCTTTTTATTAATGCATAAGGTATATAAATTAGAGCTGACCCTACAGCAATTGCTATTGCAAAACTCTTAAGGAAATCTCCAATCCACTTTCCAAAACTTTGATTTGAAAGTCCATAAGCATGTTTAAGTACAAAGCTACTATAGTAATCAAGCGGTAAACTTATCAGAGTAATTATAGAATAGTAAACAATAAAATATAATATAAACGCTATAAAGGCAATCTTACTTCTACTTTGTGCCCAATTCCTTATTCCAACGGAAAGTCCTGAAAACAAAAAAAATGCTGGAACTACCATTCCTAAAATGATACTGGTAACCCATATAATCACCTTTTTTTGTTGGTAATCAATGGCTTTTTCCGAAGGTGCAGCTATAGTTGTGGCTGTATTTTCCTTAATTTCAGTAGATTGAACATATTTCTCTCTCAAATACTTATTATTTTGTTGTTCTGAGACTCTTACACTAAATATAAACCCTATCATTATTATTATAAATATAATTATTGATGCTGAAAGTTCTTTTTTCATTATTATCCCCCCAAACCTTGCTAATTAACTATATTATAATATATGTAGACACTTCGTTGTTTATCCATCTGCAGTTTTCTATATTAAGAAAAAAGCACACCTGCCTGTAGGCAGCTATTGAAGCTGCTTACAGGCAGGTGTTAAAATGTACTTATTATATTGTGTTCAAGTTTTATATTCTTTTATAACTTCTATACTAAGGCTTGCTCAAACTGCATATTGTAAAGGCGCATATACTCCCCTTTACTGTTTATAAGTTCATCGTGATTTCCTCTTTCTTTTATCCCTTCATCAGTAAGCACAATTATTTCATCTGCATTCCTTATAGTACTTAATCTATGAGCTATTACAATAGTTGTGCGATTCTTTGAAAGAAGCTCTAGTGATCTTTGTATTAATCTCTCGCTCTCATTATCAAGGGCAGATGTAGCCTCATCCAAAATTAATATCTGAGGATTCTTTAGGAAAACTCTAGCTATTGATATTCTTTGCTTTTGCCCACCTGATAGCTTGACTCCTCTCTCACCTACATAAGTATCGTACCCCTCTTCAAGTCCCATTATAAATTCATGGGCATTTGCCATTTTAGCTGCTTCAATTATCTGTTCATCTGTAGCCTTTGGATTACCATAGGCAATGTTTTCTTTAATTGTTCCTGCAAACATATATACATCTTGTTGGACTATTCCTATGTTACTTCTCAGTGATTTTATCTTGATATCCCTAATATCAATACCATCTATCTTTACGGATCCTTTATCTACTTCGTAAAATCTTGGTATTATACTGCAGAAAGTAGTTTTACCACTTCCTGAAGGGCCTACAATAGCGACTGTTTTTCCTGCTTTTATATTTATGCTAATATTTTCAAGAACTGAATTTTTATTATCGTAGCTAAATGACACATTCTCAAGAGTAATTTCTCCCTTTGGAGCTTTTAAGTCTATCGCATCCTTTTTATCTACAATATCTGGATGAGTATTTATAACTTCTAGGAATCTTTCAAAACCTGTTATTCCCCTTTGATATTGCTCTGTAAAGTTTACAAGCTTGTCTATAGGATTCAGAAAAATGTTTATATATAGAATATAAACCATAAGATCCTTAGCCTGAAAATTTCCATTGCTTATAAATATTCCTCCCAAAATCACTACTGAAAGGTACAAAATTCCTTGAAAAAATCCATTCATACTGAAGAATTTTCCCATGATAGCATAACTATTCTCCTTTGTCTTCAGAAAAGCATCATTTCCCTTTTCAAATTTCTTATTTTCTATGTGCTCATTTGAAAATGATTTCACAACTCTTATCCCTGAAAGACTATCTTGAATTTGAGCATTTACACTAGCTATTTTTTCTCTATTGTTTTTAAACACTGATTTCATTTTTTTATTATAAAAATAGGAAGAATATATCATGAAGAGCGTTATTAAAAACAATATGGTCGTTATCCTAGCATCTATACTCATAAGTATCACAAAAGAACCTATTATCTTAAGTAGGGATATAAATAAATCCTCTGGTCCATGGTGGGCAAGTTCTGATATGTCAAACAAGTCCGTAACTATCCTAGACATAAGTTTTCCCGTATTTGTGTTGTCATAATAAGAAAAAGACAATCTCTGCAAGTGACTAAATATGTCACTTCTCATATCTGCCTCCATTCTTGCACCCATAATATGTCCCCAAGAAGTTATATAATATTGGCAAAAATATCTGACTATATACATCAAAAATAGACCTGTCCCGATTAAGATTACATACTTTAATATCTCACTCTGACTTCTTGTATATATGTTATTTACCATAAAGCTTACCATAACAGGAAAAGCTAGATCTATAAGTGATAGCATAAATGCACAAAACATATCCATATAGAACATTCCTTTATATGGCTTATAATAACTTATAAATTTCTGTAAAATTTTCATTAGTTAAAAGTCTCCTTCCTTTTAGGATACGTTATAAAGTATAATACATTTCGTATTGAGCAATGGCCTCTCTCTTAAATCCCATATAGTTAACGAAGCCTTGTATTGAAGCATTATTAGGAAAACCTATTGTTACCTTAGAAAGATTTAGCTCCTTCACTGCTCTAGCAATTAGATTTGTACCTATTCTATTATGTCTTAATCCATTTTCCACCCATAAAAAATTGATTCTAGTATTTTCATTTATACTAATAATACCAGCTATCTTTTCCTTAATATATGCAGCCAATGTTATTTGACCCTTGGATTTTTCAATATACTCAATATCATTTTGCCAATTGACATGTATATCCTTTATTTTTTCTCTTACTAGTTTTAGTTCTTTTATATCTGTTTGTTTTATATTAACCCCTAACTTATTGCTTTTGTCAAGGACATCAAATGTACTAAGTGAAAAATATGTTAAATTGAAAATATTTTCATATCCTATTTTTTTATAAAAGCTTATGGCTCTGTCGTTTCCTTTAATAACCTCTAAAAATAATTGCTTACATTTGTGTTTTATAGCTTCTTCCCTATGAAGCTTCATTAATCTTTGTCCTATACCTTTTCCCCTGTGCTGAGGATCTATAGCCAAAGTTCCACATCTCATTGTCTTTATCCCTTCATACTGCTTAATTCCACCAAGAACGATTCCAATAGCTTTATTTTTGTACAGGGCAATAAAAGATCTCTCAAGACTATTTCCCTCTGTATGGAAAAATCTATTTATAAAAAGTTCTTTTGGCATTTGGACTTTTATAATGTAATCAGAAAAACCAATTTGAAAAGCATCATAAACTAAGTCTACATCTATTTCCGAACATCTTTTATAGCTTATCATCTTCATTTCCCCTTTTTATTCTTTAATTATGCTAGTCCAAAGCCTTTGCCGTAAACTTCATAGGAATCCTGAACTAGAACCAGTGCATCTTCATCAATATTCTTTACAATCTGTTTTAACTTGATTAGTTCACTATTACTAACAATACACATCAAAACTATGCTTTCTTTGTTTGTATACCCACCTCTAGTCTCAAGCTTTGTTGTTCTTCCATTCAGTTCTACTAAAATAGATTTATTAATATCCTCAATTTTATCTGATATTATAAATACTGTTTTAGAATCTTTAAATCCTTTTATATATATATCAAGGACTCTGCAAATTATATATACAGCCACAATCCCATATAATGTTTCTTCTATTCCAAATACCAAAAGTGTAGATAAAACTATTAAAAGATCCATGGACATCATTATTTTACCAACAGGCTTAGGTATATATTTAGATATCATTTTAGCTATTGTATCAGTACCTCCTAGTGATGCTTGATTAGTCAGTAACATACCTATTCCAACTCCAGCAGTAACACCACCTAATATTGTTGCCAATAATACATCTTTTGTTATGATTCCAATGGAACTAGTCAATTCAACAAATACTGGAACTAAAAAAACACCAAGTACTGTATTAGCAACAAATTTTTTACCTAGTATAAGTAGACCTAATAAAAAAATCGGTATATTAAGAACACCTATTATAATTGATTTTCTTACGTGTGTTATGTATTCAAGAACTATTGCGAGTCCCGAAACTCCTCCTGGTACAATATGATAAGGAGAAAAAAATACATTTAAAGCAAAAGAAAACAGAAAAATTCCACATACAATCATCGCTAAATTTAATAATTTGTTTTTCATATTTTAAACCTCCCTGATAATAAAACTTCAAATATTAGATCAATACTGTTGAAAGTACTTGTCCTTCCAAAACCTTTGAAGTTTAACCTGACTAACTTGGCGTAAGTCTCCCACTTCTTCAAGTGGGAGTTCAACGCCAAGTAAGCCATGCATTCGCAGCTCTAAAATTCAGATGGGGTAAAAGAATCCCCATCTGAATTAAGATCTTGCTTCAATCACCTAATACACTTTTACATTGAAAGTAAGATTCTTAAATAAAGTCTGCGGACTTTATTTAACAACCTTACTTTATAATATCATTTTTTTGCAATAAAACAAAGATTTTCATGTAGAAGATGACAAAACGAATTCAATATACAGTTTAAATCTAGTATAGAGTTAGACAGCTTTTGGCCAATAAATGAAAACTGCTTTTATATTTGCAATAATTTCAATTTGTCCTTCTTTTATTGGTGTAACTGCAGCAGGCGCGCTATACAATACCTTTTCGGCTATAGGAGTATAGCTTTGCCCCTCTTCAACGATGCTAATAGGTATTCTATTAATGGTAATTTTCAAACTGGATTCCATACTTTCTGCCTTTCTTACTGCATCATCAATTGCAAGATTTAATGCCTTTTTATAGTATATTGAAGGGTTTGAAATAGTAAAATTAATATTGCTAACTGTATTAGCTCCACTGGCAACTGCAGAATCAATTATTTCCCCAACCTTTTTTAGATTTTTTATTATAACCTTAAAAGTATGTGTAACCCTATATCCTCTAAAGACTTGTTTACCCTCAATATAATCATATTCTGGATTTATTGTATAAGCTTCAGTTTTTATATCTTTTTCCTCAATTCCACTATTAATTAAGCTATTAACCACTTGTGTTGACTTTACAGCATTCTCTTCCTGAGCAACCTTTAGTTCTTTATTTTCTGTTATAACTCCTAATGAAACCGTAGCTATATCAGGAGTAACCATAACACTTCCTTTTCCACTTATGTTCATTTGGTAATTACTTGTATTTGATCTAAAGTTATAAGAATATGGATATTGAGAGTTACAATCGCATCTAGATGCAAATGGTGATACATAAATCATACACTTTCCCCCTTTGTTGTAAATATTAAACAAAGCTCCCTTTTATAATATGATTCTTTTTGCAAAATGTTACAAAGATTATTCATTATTATAACTCTACGCCATAATAAATCCAGTTTTACCTCTAATCTGCTATAGAACTGACCTAGAATGCCTGTTAGAATTACACTTGAAAACAAGCCGAATCTCCACATGGAGTACGGGGGATCTTATTATAGGGGTGAATCTTTTTTATAAAGTAGGGGACCTCAACCCGAACCCGTCAACTAACCTCGGAGGCAAAAGAGGAGGAAAAAATAAATGCTTAAATTTAAAAAATTAAAATCTTTGTTACTGGCTATGCCTTTAACGTTTCTTTCAATGCAATCTGTACAAGCTGCTAGCTATACAGTTGCTCCTGGTGATTCTTTGTACCAGATAGGTAAAACCTTTAATACCAGCGTAAATACAATAATACAAAATAATAATCTTTCAAGTATTATGATATATCCTGGTCAAACATTAAATATCCCAAGTAAACCATACACTGTTCAAAATGGGGACAGCCTTTATTTAATATCACAGAAATTTGGCGTATCCCTATATTCATTGAGACAATTGAATAACAAATGGGATAACGCAATTTATTCAGGACAAACACTATACATTCCTAGTTCATCTGCTAATAATGGACAATCTACACCTGTACCTAGTGCAGTTGTTTCATATACAGATTCAGAAGTAGATTTGCTTGCAAGATTAATAAAAGCAGAAGCAGAAGGTCAACCTTACAGTGCTAAAGTTGCAGTTGGCGCAGTTGTTGTAAATAGAGTTCAAGATTCTCGTTTTCCTAATACAATTACTAAGGTAATATATCAAGTAGACGGAGGCTATCATCAGTTTACACCAGTTGTTAATGGAATGATTAACAAACCTGCAACTGATGAGGATAGAAAAGCAGCTTTAGAGGCCATAAGAGGGGCTGATCCTACTAATGGAGCTCTATACTACTTCGATGATAGTACAACTAACAAATGGCTTTGGTCTAAAACTGTTGCTCTTAGAGTAGATAGAATGGTGTTCTCTTTTTATTAAAATACAGGGGTTGCTGGATAGAATTTTATCCAGCAGCCCCCTTTCTTTTTCAGAAGCTACTAAATTAAAAAAGAGCAAAGGTTAAATGACACCTTTGCCCTATAATTTACAATAAAAAAATATACCGGTAATTTCTTTATTTTTATCCTTTGTTTAATATTATTATATGATAAGGCTTGTACAATGTTACTGAATTTTGTAATTCAGTTTATATTTAAACTATATAATAAATTAAGGGCAGAGGTTTTCCCCCGCCCCTTTATTTCAATAAAATTAGTACTAGCACTTTTCTTATTTTTATCCCTCGTTTAATAATATTATATGCAGTACCACAAATGTTGTGCTAACCTTTTGCCAAGATATTAGAATTTAAATTTCCAAATGGCCCTAGTTTTATTGACCTCCTGAAAATATTCTTCAATAGATTTAGATAAAGATTCTGCTATCTTATCCTGATACTCATCTTTCATTAGTTCTCTCTCCTCTTGGGGGTTTGTTAAAAAGCCACATTCCACGATTACTGAAGGTATAGAGCAATAACATCTTAACACCTTATATGAGTTACCTAATTTTTCTACTCTTTTATTTTTATTATTTAAATCTTTTTTAAAATTTTGTTGAATAATATGGGCTAGTCTTCCGCTATCTTCATTTTTTGAATACCAAACCTGCGCACCACTATAATAGCTTTCATCAAAGAAGTTTTGATGAATACTTACAAAAATATCACAATTAGATTCTCGTTTAATTTTACACCTATTATTTAAGTCTTCAATTTTTTTCTTATTCATACTTCCACTTTCGGTATAAAGACCTTTATCTTCCTCTCTGGTCATGAGAACAGTGTAACCTAACTTATTCAAGCTATCTCTAAGCTTAAGACTTATACTTAAATTAATATCTTTCTCAATGGTACCTCTTTTAGATTCAGCTCCCCCATCAATACCTCCATGTCCTGGGTCGATTAATATAATTTTTTCATCATCTGCTTGAACAGGTGTCATACAACTTATTGATTGATAATTAATGTCTTTTAGTAATACAAGTACTATTGCTATAGATATTAAAAGAATACTTAATACAATTTTTTTAATTTTAAACACAAGCTGCACCTCCAACATAAACTTATATGGAGTATTTTATGTAGGTTTGTATTTTTTATTTGGTATGGTAAGCAATTGTAAAATTTTCAAGCTATTAAACCCATAGGTTATGAGAACACTAAATTAGACATGTTCTACAGTTTACTGCAGGATATACTTTATTTTTTATTAATTAGAGGTGAGTTTATTGAAGTGTATATTGAAAAAATTTTCATATCCCTTAGTCTTTCTAGTTATAGCTTTAATTCTCACACAGACTATGTGTGAGAAAATAGTTACCCCTTCATTTGGTAAAATGTGCACAAATATATCTTTGACAAATCAACAAAATATAGAGAAGAAAATCATTTACTTAACCTTTGATGATGGGCCTAGTGTTACTACAAATAAAATTTTGGATACTCTAAAAGAAAAAGACGTAAAGGCAACCTTTTTTCTCATAGGAAATCAAATTGTAGGATTTGAAGATACTGTAAAGAGGATTCATAAAGAAGGCCATAGTATTGGTTTACATACCTATACTCATAAATTTAAGCGTATATACAATAATAATGATAATTTTATTAAAGAAATGAAGCATTGTAGTGATGAAATTAATAACATTACTGGTGTTAACCCAAATATTATTAGATTTCCAGGCGGAAGTAGAAAACATCTAAATAATGAATTTCTCTGCAGATTGCACGATGAAAATTTTAAAATATATGATTGGAATCTTCAGGTGTCTGACGGAATTAATCCTAATTTATCTTCCAATAAACTCTTCAAAGAAGCTACTGCAGACAATGATTCAATTTCTCCTATTATTTTACTAATGCATTGTGACTATATGCACAAGAATACTTGCAAAGCCTTACCAGAAATAATAGACTATTATAAGCAGCAAGGTTATATATTCAAACCAATTACAGAAGATACCCCGGAGCTTTATTTCCCACCATCAAAAAGAACACTAAAAAGCATTTGGGATATCATGACTAGCAAATAATTAAGACCTATCACTTTAAAGAAAGTTAATCTTTTTCACTTTATCTTAAACAAATGCCTGCTAAATGTGTAATTTTAGACTGCTAAGAAAGAAAAAAAGAGCTTAGCTTCAACTAAGACTCATTTCTAACTGGTTTATATTTTGATTTATTCTTATCATTGGGGTTTATATATTCAAAATCCCCATTTGAATTTTTTCTTATTCCTAACTTTGCATATTGCTTATCCTTTACTTTATGTTTGTTAACCATTAATATCACCTCTAATGGTTAGCATATGTGTAAGTAAACTTTTTATGTATATACTTTTTTAATTTTTGTTAACACTTTTTCTTGTTCTTCATAATATGATAGTGTAGTAAATTTTATGGAGGCATGAAATGAGTACAATTGACTATAACACTGACAATACTGAGGAAGTAGTAGAAGACTACTCTCAGGATACAAATGTCAATTACCCTACTTATCCTATGTATTATTGTCCCCTATGCAACGATTCAATGTCTATGAGGAGTGAATGGGACGACTCAGATGAATACGATGATGATTTAGATGAATTTGATGACGATCCAGGATACAGACAAAGACGTCGTAGAAGACGTAGGCGTAGACGCAGATATCCATATTATTATCCAAGACCATATATCTACCCATACATCTTTCCATTTATCTACTCATACTACGATGACTGGGATTAATATCATGTAAAATTCAAGCTCACCAGTTATTCCTGGTGAGCTTGAAGTAGATCTTGTATTCATTAAATACTCTAATAATAAGCACCAGTACCTCTACTAGTGCTTATTTTCTATATGTTATTTAACTCTCCTGGCAGTTAAGTAATCACCCCGATTTGATAACTGTGAAACTTTAATTACATCTCCAGTATGGGGTGCATGTATATACATTCCGTTACCTATATACATACCTACATGATGTGGATCACTGGAGGTTCCAAAAAATACTAAGTCACCAGGTTGAAGCTGGTTTACTGGTATTTCTCTTCCATCTTTTATCTGATCATAAGTTGTTCTTCCAATTCCAACGCCAAAATTTGCATAAACATATTGAACAAAACCAGAACAATCAAAGCCACTAGGCGTAGTTCCTCCCCATAAATAAGGTATACCCAAAAACTTATATGAATAACTAATAATCTCGTTATCTTTAGATGGCAAAGACTCCAAAGATATATTTAGACTGGCAAGCTTTCCTTTTAACTGATCATTTAATGCGGTTATTTTTAGCTGTTCAATTAATTTTTTCTGATTCTCTTTATCTTCATTAAGCTTGGCTAATTTTTTTTCATTGTCTGCCTTCAATGCTAACAGATTCTTATTTTCCTGCTGCAGTTTTTCTTTCTGTTCAACTATCTCTTGCTTTTTTTTGCTTAAATCATTCATAATATCTTCATCATAACTCATAATTCTTTTAATAGAATCTACTCTTGATATAAAATCATCAAAATTTTTGGAGTCCATTATCATCTCCATATATCCATTAATGCCATTAATATAAAATGCCCTAGCTCTCTTGTTTAACACGCTTTTGTGATCTTTTATATCGTTCTCTGCATAATTTATCTGATCTTGTAACTTTTTTATATCATTTTCAGTTTTAGTTATTCCATTATTATTTTCATCTATATTTTTTAATGTTTGTTCTATTTGGCTATCTAATTTTTCTATACTGCTTTCTAAGTTTTGAATTTGAGCCTCTATCCCACCGTTAACCTGAACGGTTTGGTTACTATTATTAGTATCAGGAGCGGCTAATACAGTTAAACTAAACATAAAATTAAAAGCTAATGCTGCTGCAATAACCCCTACTCTTCTATTCATCAACATCTCCCTTTCATTCTTTTAATAAAGATTCTATATTTTTATGCCTTTAAAATACCCCTTTTAATGTATATATCAATTCTTAAAAACATATCACAAATATTTTACTTTATATTACATATAATAACCTCAATTATTATAACATATCTTTTGTGCAAACTCTGTATCAAAAATAATGTTTTATATGGTAATCACTGGCTAAAGCATCTGCCCTTATATATTATAGCAGAAACTAACTTTCAAACATATTAATTATCTTTTAACAATATAATAAATTATATTTACTTACTAAGGAGGTTTTTATTGTGCTGAAAAAAAACGTTAAATTTTTAATTGCAATATGTTTTTTTCTTTTGCCAATATATAATGATGTTCATGGGGCTTCCATAAAAGATATAGTATCTTCCGATCCCTTCAAGATATGGACAATAAAGTTTAATGAAAAAATCAACTTTGACAAATTGACCCAAAGCTCTATATCAGTATTAGATAGTAAAGGAAATTTAGTTCCTGTAACTTTATCCCTAGGTAAAGACACCAAATCCATTTTAATTAGTCCTCCATCAACAGGATATAACATAGATGAGTCTTATAAATTAAAAATAACTTCGAATCTTCATTCAGTAGAAAATAAGCATTTGAATGAGGAAAAAAACATTAATTTTAGTATAAAGAAGTACTTAACGGATAATGAAATAAAAGATGTTTTGAAAAACGTAGAAGATAACACTATTAAGATGTGCTATTCACGAAAAAATGATAAAATTTTAAATTCAGATGGTAAAGCCTACCTTGCCTTTACAGATGAATTTAACAGCGAAGAAAGAGTCTATAAATTCTTAAGAAACTACTATACCGATAAAATGAGTAAAGTAATGATGAACTATTTAGGAACTAGATACGTAAATAATAGTTATGCTGAACTTTGTGGTGACTGGGGGGAAAGCACCGATTGGAAGTCTATTGCCCTAATCAATAAACAATATCTAGATAGTAATACACTCCAATTTACCTGTGATTATTTCAATAAAAATAATTACTCAATAGACAATAAGCCTAATCCAAAACATTACTACTCTACTTATAAACTTAAATATGAAGATGGCAGATGGCTTGTAGACTACAATAGCAATTTTGAGTAATGGGGCAAGCCCCATTACTTATTTCTCTATCATATCCAACAACTGATTAAACCTTCTTATAGTGTCCTCTAATGGTTTAGGCGTAGTCATATCAACCCCTGCTTTTTTAAGAACATTTATAGGATACTCACTTGAACCACTCTTTAAGAATCCTTTATAAAGCTCCACTGCTGTTTCACCCTTTTCAAGTATTTCGTGGGCAAAAGAGTTAGCTGCTGCATAACCTGTGGCATATTGGTAAACATAAAAATCTCTATAGAAGTGTGGAATTCTCGCCCATTCAATATCTATTTCTTCATCTACAATCATTTCTGGACCAAAATACTTCACATTTAATTCATGCCAAATCTTTGATAGATCTTCTGAGGTAAGAGGTATTCCCTTTTCCATATTTTCATGAGTTACCTTTTCGAACTCAGCAAACATAACCTGCCTAAATACTGTAGTCCTAATTTGCTCTAGCTGCTGATTTATAAGGTAAAGTCTTTTATTTTTATCCTGTTCCTTATTA
The DNA here is from genome assembly GCF_001623875.1 of Clostridium magnum DSM 2767. GTDB lineage: Bacteria > Bacillota > Clostridia > Clostridiales > Clostridiaceae > Clostridium_AM > Clostridium_AM magnum. Next base: position 165,224 of record NZ_LWAE01000009.1, read on the forward strand.
ATTAAGTAATTAATCAACAGATTCTCATTTGTAGTTGAAGCAACCTCTGCAACAAAGAGAGAATAGTCAGCATAAACATATGGCTGAGTTTTTCTTGAATAATAGGAGTGAATAGAATGCCCCATTTCATGAGCTAATGTAGATACATCATTTAATTTGTTATCATAATTCAAAAGCACATAAGGCATAGTATCATAGTCACCGGAAGAATATGCGCCGCCTCTCTTACCTTTATTAGGATAAATATCTATCCAGCCTTCCTTTACCCCTTCTTCAAAAATATTTAAATATTCTTCACCTAAAGGTTTTAATCCTTCCTTTACAGTTTTTAGTGCTTCTTCAAATTCTATACTTATAGCAGGACTATCTATTATGGGAACATATAAATCATACATATGAATCTCATCTAATCCTAAAAGCTTCTTTTTTATTTTAACATATCTATGCAACGCTTCTATATTTTTATTAATAGTGTCTACAGTATTATGGTATACCTCAAGTGGAATATTATTAGGCTTTAAGGAACATTCTAAAGCACTGCTATAATTTCTAACTTTAGATATGAATACAAAGTTTTTAATGGAGGAGGTTAATGATGCTCCAAAGGTATTCTTATAATTTTTGTAAGTATTAAATAATGCTTTAAATGCATCCTTTCTCACTCTTCTATCCTTTGATTGTATGAACCTTCCATAGTTGGCCTCCGTTAGCTCTATATCATTATTATTTTCATCTTTGATGGTAGGAAAAGTCATATCTGCATCTGAAAGCATACTAAATATTTTATCAGGTGCTTGAAGACAATCTGATACTCCAGCTATAAGTTCTTCTTTTTCCTTTGTTAAGGTATGAGGCTTCTTTCTTAGAATATCCTCAAGTAAAAATTTATACATTTTAAGCTCAGGTACCCTTTCTACTTCTTTTTCAATAGTTCCCTCTGAAAGACTTAATATCTCTGGAACGAAAAAAGCTTGAATACTTTGTATTTCAGCAAAATAGGTATATATTTTATCTCTTAGAGCCTGAAATGTTGGATTTGCAGTATCCTCATCGCTTCTCAAATGAGCATAAACTGCCAGTTTTCCAGCAAGTCTTGATACCTTTTCTTCTAGTTTTAGATATTCTAGAAGTTCCTTTCCATTATTAAGTTTTCCAACATAGCTTGATAACTGCGGCACCATACCCTTTAGCTCATTGAAATCATTTTCCCATTTATCGTTATCTGCATATATTTTTTCAACATTCCATTTATATTTTTTCTCTACTTCATTTCTACTTTTTAAAGCCTTAACTTCTGACATAGTAACAATCTCTCCTAACTTATTAGATTTTGTTTAATTTTCTAAAAGAAGTTTTCCCATAATTTACTTTATTTATTATACCACAAAAACAAAAATAGCTACTAGCAAAGCTAGTAGCTATAGAAAATACTGATTAGTATCTCTTATTATTTCTTTGTTGTTTTCTTGCTCTTCTGCAATCTGGGCATCTTTGTGGTTCATTTTCGAAACCTTTTTCTTTGTAGAAAGCCTGTTCTCCTTCTGTGAATACGAATTCCTTACCACAATCTTTACAAGTTAAAGTCTTATCTGCCATTTAAACGTACCTCCGTTTTTTAAATTGGGTATCTAACAATTCACAATCAAAGCATTTTCCAAACTAAAAAGCGGAGAATGTTTTTTATGATATTAAATCCCTTACTATTTATTACTGAATTAGTATATCATAATATTTTACTTTAGTCCATATTATTTTTCATCTTTAAGAAATATTGTATTCAATGAGCAATTTTTCATTTTTGCTAATATGCTTTTTGATGTAATAGTTAAAACTTGACCACCATCTAGAAATGGTATTGGAACCAAATTAACTATTAATAGTGCCCCATTTACACAAAAAAGAATTTCCCATATACTAAGACCAATCAATATGTTATTTACACTATCTATAAAATTCTTCATATTTCCTTGTAAATAATGACTACTTAATGAAGTTACAGATAAAAAGTTTCTTATTGATTCAATCAATACTTTAAAGGAATAAGATATGCCTCTATAAGCTTGTATATACATAGATATAAGGCATACCATATAATTCATTAAGATACCTGCTAATATTATAATCCAATACTGTACTAAATTTACCTTATTTAATTCCTCTTCATCAGTTCCTACATAGCCTCCGATTGGAACTACTCTCAAATAGATCTTTGTTTCTTTAAAACAAAATTTTAATATATAAGGTCCTGTGCCAACGCAGCACTCCCTAACCTTTAAATTAAATATTTTGCTGGCAATATAATGTCCAAATTCATGCAGCGCCAATGATATATACATAATAGCTAAAACTCTGATGAAGTTCACAAAGGCTACCTCCTATGAAAGTCATACACCATATATTTATGTTTATGGCTTTCATTTTATGAGTTTTAACTATTGTTTTTAGTCTATTTGGAATAATCCAAATATCTCTTCCTCTGTTAATCCTGAAAAAACTTCTCCATTAGACAGTTCATCTCCCATTAATCCCGCTATAAGTTTTTTCTTCTCTTCTTGAAGTGCTACAATTTTTTCTTCGATTGTATCCTTAGCTATTATTTTTATAACCTCTACTACATTTTCTTGACCTATTCTATGTGCCCTGTCTGTGGCTTGCTCCTCTACTGCTGGATTCCACCAAGGATCAAAATGGATTACTATATCTGCCGATGTTAAATTTAATCCTGTTCCTCCAGCCTTTAAACTTATTAAAAATACAGAGTTTTCTCCTTTATTAAAGGCTTTTACCATATTCATTCTTTTCTCTGAAGGTATAGAACCATCCAAATAACTCAAGGAGATCCCTTCTTGGCTAATTCTCTTTCCAATATTCTTAAGTACAGATGTAAATTGAGAAAAAATTAGTATTCTATGCCCTCCGTTTATACTCTTATTAAGAAGTTCTACAAGCGCCTCTATTTTTCCGCTGCCACCGTTATAATCCTTCATTAATACAGACGGATCTAAACACAGTTGTCTTAGCTTAGTTATATAAGAGAGTATTTCTATTTTGCTATTTTGAAACTCATAATCCTTTACCTTCTTTTCAATAAGCTCCACTACGTAACTTGCATAGGTACTATAAACTTTCTTCTGCTCATCATCTAATGTAACCACCAATGTTTTCTCTATCTTATCCGGCAATTCCTTTATAACATCTTTTTTTCTTCTTCTGAGAATAAAGGGTTTTATAAGTTTATTTAGTTCTTCTAACACCTCTGGGCTTTCCCTAAGCTTCTTATGATACCTTACACTAAACCTCTTTTCATCGTATAGATATCCTGGCATTATAAAGTCAAATATTGACCATAACTCCATAAGAGAGTTTTCTATCGGTGTACCGGATAAAGCAAACCTTCTCTTTGCCTTTATATCTTTTACAGCAATGGCATTTTGAGAATTTGGATTTTTTATATTTTGTGCTTCATCTAATATGCAGTAATCAAAGTCTATGTTATTATAGCTTTCTAAATCTCTTTTTAATAGATTATAGGTGGTTATAATAACATCATAATTTCCTATATTCTTAATTATCTCTTCTCTATCTTCCTTTGATCCGTTAACAGCAGCTATAGATACCGTAGGTGCGAACTTCTCAAATTCACTTATCCAGTTATATATTAGTGATGTTGGCGCTACAATTAAGGACTTACTTCCTTTATTAGATAATATAAAGGTAATGGTTTGAAGGGTTTTTCCAAGACCCATTTCATCACCTAAAATGCCACCAAAACCCAAATAATCTAAAGTTTTAAACCAACTGTATCCTATCTTTTGATATCCTCTTAAGTTACCCTTTAAGTCCTGTGGCTCTTTATACTTCAGCTTTTCTATATTCCTAAACTTATCTTTTATCTCTTTTAATGCTGTTTTTCCTTTTATATATCTAATATTATTTTCGTCTAAATAATTATCAAGAAAGGCTCCTTTATTTTTAGCTATTTCAATATGATTATCATTTATATCTTCAGAAGAAACTACATTTAAAAGCTTTAAAAATCTATTGAGTTCCAATTCTTCTAAGTCAAGGTATTCTCCATTTTTTAATTTATAATATTTAATGTTATCTCTAAAGGCTCTTAATATATCCGCAGTTTCCTGTGGTGGAATATCTCCTATTTTAAAATTCATCTGGAAATAATCATATTTACCTGCTCTAATATCTCCTTTGATACCCTTAGCACCAATAGATTTTATTCCTTTGAAGTTTTCTGAATAATAAACTTCTCCCATTTCCCGAAGCTTATCTACTTCCTTTTTAAAAAATCTAAATATATAATCATCTTCCTTTATAAGATAAAATTTGTATTTTATTTCTTCAAAGCCTAATGCTCTTAGCTCTGCAATAACTTGTGCTTCCTTCCTAGTATCCCTGTAAACAATCTTTTCTTTATAATCTTGAAATACGTTAAACTCAAAAGCTCCATATTTGACCTTCAAAGTTAATGTAATATTATTATCTTCCTTATCAAAATAGAAGCTAAAATGACATTTATCTATTACTATTTTGTCTTTTATGGCCTTAGATAACGTAACATTGTTTGATAGAAAATTTAAATCTGGAATTAGTCTCCTCAATACATTTTCTTCCTCTAAATTTGAAATAGTCACCACCTTGGCCTCATTAAACACCTGAAGGTACGGGCTTATCTTATAACAAAATTGATATTCTGGAAGATATATAATTGTACCATACAGAAAAACATTATTCTTTGCACCTAAAACTGTTGGCATTCCCCTGATGATTTAAGCACATAGTTATCCTTTATAACCTTTAGATCAAAATCTATAGGTGGAGCCTGGTCTAAAATCTCTGTTTCCACAGGTCTATAGAAAAATCCTTCATTTAAATAGGCTCTGTGATCTCTTATAGTTTCACAAAACTCTCTAACTAGATATTTAGGAATATTTATGTACTTTCCATTTACAACCCCATCTCTACCACTGCTAGAATATTTGTATTTTCCCTCCATCTCCTTTAGCATCTCAATAAAATTTATAAGCCGTTTATCCTTTGTACTTAATCTTTGATTTTTCGTATGAAAAGTGAAATTTTTACTATAATTTATAGGTACATTATTATAATAAGCTGCTAAAAAATGATTAATATCCTTTAAAATATAGAGATTGCTAGAACTCATAGAATTAAGCCCTATTTTAAACTCAGTTGTAATATTATCATTCCATTGGTTTTTATTTATATAAACCTCTATTTTTATTTCTTCCTTGTCTTTTTCATCACCTAAAAGCATGTATAGCACATTACTTTTATTTTTAAATATCGACTGTTCTTCATCCTCTTCTTCTCCTATTAAAAGAGGATGTTTAATAAGCTTCTCTAATGCTTTATAATAGGTTGCAACCAGATGCTTGCAACAATAATTCCTTTTTTTAAATTCATTATTCTCATAATCTGAACAGCTGCAAAAGGTTGAAAAAATACTTTTTTTCTTTGAATCCATCTCAATTCTTGTATTATACTCATTAAAAAGATTTTCGGAAATAACATTACCATTTATACATATTAAAGTCTCTTCACTAGTAATGTCTAGAGAAGAGACTAAATCATTATTAAGAACCCTTTGACCTTTAGCATAGTTTTTACCACTAGTTTCTTCATTAAATATTTGTAATAACCTATCTTCTCTCAACGTATTTCTCCCTAATAATTTAAGTTTTTCAATCCTTTTATTATAGCATAAATTTCAATTATAGATGCAACTGTAACTAAAACATATTATAATTAGAAAATCGGCTATGGCCTATAATCCTCTTATAATTATAATTCAGCTGAAATTTTTATCAATTTGTATATACTAAAAATATAATTTTTTCAATTGAAACCAGCTAAATTGCCGCAATTCTTTTTATTGACAATTCTGATATTTCTTCAACATATTGCAAATGAATTTAATTATTTATATAATTGCATAAAGGACAATTATATAAAAATTGAATAGGGGGCAACATACAAATGAAATTTTCTAACAGAATTATGTCAATGGAAACTTCTCCAGTAAGAAAACTTATACCTTATGCTAACGGAGCTAAGGCAAAAGGCAAAAAAGTGTATCATTTAAATATAGGTCAACCGGATATAAAAACACCTGAATTATTTTTCGAAGCTGTAAAAAATTTTAGCGGAGATATTTTAACTTACTCTCCATCAAACGGAATTCCAGAATTAATTGATGCTATGATTCAATATTATAAAAATTATGACATCGACTTTTCAAAGGATGAAGTTTTAATTATGAATGGAGGAAGTGAAGCTCTACTCTTTACTCTTATGACACTACTAGATAAGGGTGATGAAATAGTAGTTCCTGAGCCATTCTATGCAAACTATAACAGCATGTTTCAGGTACTAGAAATAAATGTTGTACCTATAAGCACTAAAATAGAAGACGGATTCCATCTTCCATCAAAAGCAGAAATTGAAAAAGTTATTACTCCTAAAACAAAAGTTCTTTTAATTTCAAATCCAGCAAACCCAACTGGAGTAACTTATACTAAAGAAGAATTAGATGTTTTAGCAGCTGTTGCTAAAGAAAAAGACTTATTTATAATTTCTGATGAAGTTTATAGGGAATTCGTATATGATGGTCTTGAATATGAGAGCTTTGCATCTAAAGCAAAAGCAGATGTTAAAGATAGAGTTATAATAATAGACAGTGTATCCAAGAGATATAGCGCTTGTGGTGCTAGAATTGGTGCTGTTTTAAGTAAGAACAAAGATTTTATGGCTCAGTTATATAAGCTTTGTCAGGCAAGATTATCTGTTCCTGAATTAGAACAAATAGGTTCAGCTGCATTATATAAAACTCCTCAAAGTTACCTTGAAGAAGTTAACGAAGAGTATAAGAAAAGAAGAGATATTGTTTTCGATGCTCTTAACAACATGGAAGGCGTTGTATGTAGAAAACCTGAAGGAGCATTTTATTACATAGTAAAACTTCCTGTTGACAATTCAGAGAAGTTTGTAATCTGGCTTTTAGAAGAATTCGATATAGATGGAGAGACTTTAATGATGGCTCCAGCAGAAGGCTTCTATGCAACACCAGGCAGAGGAGTAAATGAAGTTAGAATAGCTTATGCTCTAAAAGCAGAAGATCTAATAAAATCAATGAAAATTCTAGAGGAAGCACTTAAGCAGTATCCAGGTAGAGTGCTTTAGATGAAGTGAAAACTTGAATCAGATGGAGTTTCAAACTCTATCTGATTCTTAGTTGAACGAATCCAGGGACATAACCGCTCGTGACGTACAGTTAAGCAGAGAGCCCAAATCTATGATTTGGTGCGAATCGCTTACTCCTCTGACGATAGGATGAGGAGTTTCGTATAAAGATGGGAGTATTAGAGCGGATAGTCATCGGATAAAACTTAAAAACTATAACAAGAAAACGTGCTAATAAACTAGCACGTTTTCTTATTATATAGAAAACTACGTAATTTAGAAAATAGAGTCAGCTCAAAGTATAATTTAAAAATTGATTTTTTTATTTCTCCACATATCCTGTAAAAAATTTATATTTTGTTTATAATTAGTTTAGAGAAAATAGAGAGCTACCCTTTAAAATAGTATTATGAAAGGCTTTCATATAAAAATAAGAATCAAAAGGAGATTATTCAAAATGAAGTTTAAGAAAAAAACAGCTATGTTTATAAGTTTTGCTTTAGGCACTACAATGTTTGCTACAACAGCTTTGGCTGAGGTAGTATCTAAAAATGGCTATGACCAATTAAAAGATTCTCTAAAATATACAGCAGAAAACTGTACTACTAAACTTTCAAACTATACTATGGAGGTATCCTTTGTTGTAAAGGACAATGGAAACACTATTTTTTCTGAGAGTTCAGTTAACAAATATGACGTATCAAAACAAGCTATGGAAAATACAAACTCAAGATTTGAGAATTCAACCAAAAGCGAATACTATTACTATGCCGACAAAAATTGCAACATAAATAAAGATGGTAAGCAAAATATTTACTTTATAACTGAGTATACAAGCCCTCGTGAGGTTCATTCTTTTACAAACCCCTTTAAAGAAAAACAAGCTGGGGATGTTGAAAGAATAGCAGATGCCCTTGTAGGTAATTTAAAGGATTCTGTTGTGGTTACTCAAAATGCAGATGGAAGCAAGCAGTTATCAGGTTCTTTAAGTGAATCACAAATTCCAGCACTTGTTAATGCAGTAGTATCTCTTCAATCTAAAAATGCCTTTGGCAATAACTCTAATAACAATAATATGCCTAAAATTACAAAAGATATATTTGTAAAAGAAGTTAAAGGAAATATGCTAGTAAACAAAGATGGCTTAATTCAAAGCGTTCTTGGCACTGGAGTGATTTCTGGTAAAGATGATAACGGTACAGAACATAGTTTAACTTTCGAATTATTAGGAAAGCTATCTAACATTAACTCAACTACTGTTAATAAACCTGATCTTTCTGATAAAAAAGTTGAAAAGAATTTAGAACAGGATTATAGTAAATTATCTAATCCTGAAAAATATATAGGAAAATATAAAACTGATATTTTAATAGAGAAGGATGGTAAATTCCAGAAAATCGGAGAAAGATTTATAGACATTACTGAAGTTACTTCTTCTGGTATTAGCGGAAGGTATTACGAGGAACATACAAAGGGTTATGAAGACTACGGAACTAATAAAAAAGATTTTAAGTTTGAAGCAAAGTTTGAAAAGGATAATGCTACTTATGGATCTTTTAGTAGTACAAGTTCCTCTACTGATGCTATCAAGGGCCATATATCTATTGAACAACATTCTGCAAAAATTTATTTTAACATGGATGAAGGCAGAAGAGGAAGCCTAATATTTGACGATCAATTTAGTAGAGTATTCAACTAGCATTGAAGCAAGATCTTAATTCAGATTGGGATTCTTTTACCCCATCTGAATTTTAGAGCTGCGAATGCATGGCTTACTTGGCGTTGAACTCCCACTTGAAGAAGTGGGAGACTTACGCCAAGTTAGTCCGGTTAAAACAACTTGCTGGTATTTTACCAGCAGGTTATTATTTAAAAATTTTATTTTGGAGGTATTATATAAATGGAAACGGTTATTGAAATTAAAAATCTTTCCAAAGTATATAAGAATGGAAGAGGTATAACAGATATTAATTTGGATATACATAAAGGTGATATTTTCGGATTTTTAGGACCTAATGGTGCTGGCAAAACTACTGCTATGAAAATTATGACTGGACTTGTAAAACCGGATAGTGGTGATGTTAAAATTTTGGGTCACAGTATTTTAGATGACTTCGAAAAAGCTATGGGAAAGGTAGGATGTATTATAGAAACTGCTGAATCCTATCCCTATCTGACAGCCTTTGAAAATCTAAAACAATTCTCAAGGTTTTATAAAGATGTTAATGATAAAAGAATAGAAGAAGTATTAGAGCTTACAGGACTTTTAGAATATAAAAATGAAAAGCCAAGAAAGTTTTCTCTTGGAATGAAGCAAAGGCTAGGAATATCAGCTGCAATTTTATCTAGGCCTGAAGTTGTTATATTGGACGAACCTTTAAATGGCTTAGATGTTGAAGGAATGATTGATATAAGAAATATTATAAAAGACCTTGCAGAAAAGGAAAAAACTACATTTTTTATATCTAGCCATCTTATTCATGATGTAGAGCTTACCTGTACCCATGTTGGCTTACTATACAATGGTAAAATGCTTAATGTTGATACTACTAAAAATATATTGAACAACTATGTTTCTCTTGAAAATTACTTTATTAGCGAGGTAGAAAGAAATGGTAGAATTTAAGGCAGCTCTTATTAATGAGATTGAAAAGTTATATAAGAAGAAGAAAGTTCTAGTTGCAGCATTGATATCACTTATTTTCATAATACTAGGACAATTGTCTATAACTATTTTACGTAGTGGTTTTGGAGTGAGAGGAACATCTAGTGTAGAATTTCCTTTACTTGTGCTTTCCGTAGTTGTTAACACAATTCTCCCACTATTCACTGCACTTGTTACCATCGATAGTTTTTCCGGTGAATTCGCTCAAAATACTATGAAAATTATGATTACAAGACCTGTTACAAGATTAAAGTTTTTCACTGCAAAAATAACTGCTATAATCTTATTTATCCTTGTAAATCTTATATTTGTAATGCTTTTTTCAACTATAACCGGCTTTATCTTTAATTCAAATTCCTATACACTACAGGGAATTATTAGAATATTAGTTTCCTACTTAGTAACATTAGTTCCTATGGTGGTCTTTTCACTTATTATAGTACTTTTTGCTAATATATTAAGAAGTGGAATAAGTGTATTTTTTGTATCTATTATGATTTTTATTATTTTTAAAGCTCTAGGAATCATTTTTTCAAGTTACTCTGGTCTTTTTTTTACAAGCATGATGAATTGGTACACTCTATGGATTATGGACAGCATTTCCTTTATGAAAATCTTTCGTCAGTTTATGATGATGTGCAGTTATGTTATACTATTATTTACAGGAAGTTATTATTTATTTGATAAAAAGGATTTTTAAGAACTATGCCTAAATGACTTAAAATATGCTTATTTGTACTAAAATCTAAAATTTCTATAAATCATATAAGGTGAAAAAAATGGATATTAAAAAACGTTTAATTATCTCTAATACCATAATAGCTGTAGTGCCATTAATTATTGTATGTTTAACAGCATTTATATTTATGCTCGTATTTTCTAAAGCTTTCAATAGGAATGTGGATTACAATAACTTCAAAAAACTTGCTGATACAAAATCTGAATTGTTAAGGTTAGTTAACCAGATATCAAAATCAGACCCAGAAAGCTTTGAAGATAGTAACTTTCAAAAATACTTACAGCAAAATCTTTCAAGTATAAATGGAGAAATTATAATAATAAAAAGTAACAATGTTATATTCTCATCAAAGGATATTAGCAAAATTGATATAGAAAAATGCTTACAGGATGTAAAAAATGAACCTTTTAAAAAGCCAATAGAAATTAACAATGTTTGTTACATGATTGAAACAACTCATATAAAATTTAAAGATGAATCTGCAGGTAATCTAATATTGTTAGCACCAATAGAAAAAAAATTTGATATTCTCCAGAACTTTATTATAGTAATTGTTAGTGCATTTTTTATTTCCTTTATAGCAATTAATATATTTATGTCTTATCTTTTTTCAAAGAGAATATTAAAACCAATCTCTCTTTTAAAAAAGGCTACAGCAGAGATTAGCAGAGGTGATTTAAATTTTGAAATTATAGAAAGTGGTGATAGCGAAATTAAAGAACTATGTGCTGATTTCGAAAAAATGAGGATACAACTAAAGGATTCTATTCGTATGAAAATGAAATATGATGATAATAGAAAAATGTTAGTTTCTAGTATATCTCATGATTTAAAAACACCTATAACTTCTATAAAAGGATATGTAGAGGGAATTTTAGACGGTGTTGCAAATTCCCCGGAAAAAGTAGACCGATACTTAAAAACAATTTATTCAAAAGCCGAACAAATTGATGTTATGATTGATGACTTACTTTTATACTCTAAACTAGATTTAAATCAAATTCCATTTAATTACGAGAAGACAGATATTATTGACTACTTTAATTATTGTATTCATGAAAGTAGTCCTGAGTTACAAAAATTCAACATAAAAATTCAATTAAAAAATTATTTGAAAGAGTCAAATTATGTTAAAATTGATAGAGAAAGAATGAGAAGAGTTATACTTAATATTATTGATAACTCTCGTAAGTATATGGATAAAGCTGAAGGTTTGATAACAATAATGCTTAGAGAGACTCATTCTAGCATTATTATTGAGCTAAGAGATAATGGGTCTGGCATTGATAAAAATGATATAAATAGAATCTTTGATAGATTTTACAGAGCAGACCTGGCAAGAACCGGTACAAAAGGTAGTGGACTTGGACTTGCCATAGCCAAGCAAATTGTAGAAGGTCATAAAGGTAAGATATGGGCTGTAAGCCACGAAAACGAAGGTACAAGTATTATAATATCACTAGCAAAAGTGTCTTAGAAGTGGAGAGAGTGTTTATGAAAAAAATTTTAATAGTTGAGGATGATTTGAGTATTGCTGAACTCCAAAAGGATTACTTGGAGCTTGCAGATTTTGAAGTTACCATATGTACAGATGGTGTGCAAGGGTTAAATGCTATAAAAGAAATGGAATTTGATTTACTAATTCTAGATGTAATGCTTCCAAAAATTGATGGCTTTAGTATTTTGAAAAGCATACAGGATGAGAAAGATATTCCAGTTTTAATGGTTTCAGCAAAGAAAGAAGAAATTGATAAAATCAAAGGCTTAAGTCTTGGGGCTGACGACTATATCACAAAACCCTTCAGTCCCAGTGAGTTAGTTGCTAGAGTTAAATCTCATATTCTAAATTATGAAAGAATAAAAAATAAATTTGCCTCAAAAGCTAAAAGTAGCACTATAGTAATAAGAGGATTAGAGATACTAAAAGATTCAAGACAGGTCTTTGTTAATGGCGCTGAAGCTAATTTAGCACAAAAGGAATTTGACATACTGCTTTATATGGCTGAAAACCCTAACAGAGTATTCAATAGAGATGAGTTGTTTGAAAAAATTTGGGGACTTGACGCTCTTGGTGATACAGCTACTGTTACGGTACACATTGGAAGAATAAGAGACAAAATAGAGTCATCTCCATCTAATCCACAATACATTGAAACAGTTTGGGGTGCTGGCTACAGGATTAGGGTATAAAGTTCGATCCTAATCCTACAACCCTTATATTTTCATTTTTCAAGACTTCTTAAAATTTTCCTATATTTTATTTTTCACTAAACAACGTTAAATTATCAAATTTATCTTTATTTTCTTGAACAACTTCTATAAAGGCTTCTGCAATCTTAGAATCAAATTGAGTGCCAGAACATCTTCTAAGCTCTTCAATTGCATCCTCGTAGGTTTTTCTGTTGCTATAGGGCCTATTAGACGTCATTGCATCAAAACTGTCCACTACCGTTAATATCCTTGTAAGGTATGAAATATCATTTCCTTTTAATCCTGAAGGATATCCTCTTCCGTCATATCGTTCATGGTGATGTAAAATTAAAGGAATTATTTGTTTTAAAGATTCAACCGGCTTTATAAGATCTACTCCATTAGCAGGATGCTGCTTTAACATTTCCCATTCATCATCGGTTAAGCGCATTTTCTTATTTAGAACATCCTTAGAAATATTTATCTTTCCAATATCGTGTAAATAGGCACCATATTTTAGAGTCTTCATTTCTTCCTCTGTAAGTCCCAATTTATTTCCTAACAGCTTTGCAAACATTACAACTCTTTCTACATGACCATATGTATACCTATCTTTAATATTTATTACGCTAATTAAGGTTTTTATTGATGTTATTAAATCTATATGTTCTGCTTCAATATCTTTTTTCAGTTCTTCTAGGACGGAGTAGTAAGTTTCCACTCTATTTTTATTGAAGAACTTGGCTCTATAAAGTGCATCATCCGAACTTTTAACTAACTCTATCTCATTGCTTGCTTTATCTGGAAAAGTAGCTACACCTAATGATATTGTAACTTGTCCATTAGGTTGATTCTCTTCCCCTTCAAACTCCCACCTTTCTACTTCTGTTCTAATTCTTTCCGCAACATATAGACAATCTTTTTCACTAGTATTGGGAAGTATAATTGCAAATTCTTCTCCACCATACCTAGCAACAATATCGCCAGCTCTTACAGAACTTTTTAAGATAAAACCTATTGTTCTTAATACTTCATCACCCTTTTGATGACCATAAAGGTCGTTATAGTGTTTAAAGTAATCAATGTCTGTAAATATTAATGAAACTGGAGATTTTTCTTTATCAGCTTTTTCAAGTATTTTTTTTAAGGCATCATGGAAAAATCTATGATTATAGACTTCTGTTAATCCATCTATATTTGCTAGATTAGTTAGGTTTTCAGTATATTCTTTTTCTATTTTAACATAGTATCCTAGTAGCCAAGCAGTTAGTATAAAAATGCTGCATAGTATTAGATCATTCTCAAAGTGTTGATTTACATTTGTGTTATCTCCATAAATTAAATCTATACCTAATACTGTCATTGATGATATAGTAGATACTACCATCCCTTGCTTTATTCCTGATTGTATTGTTGACGTAATAACAATAAATAAAAATAAAAGTTTATACTGACTTTCATGAGCTTCTGAAACAACAATTAAAATGGAGAATATTAAAATAAAAATTAAATCTTCAGTGATTTGTAATAATCTAGAGTTCTTAAATTTCAGTTTTTCTGTTGAAAAAAACATCCATATAATATAAATTAGAGCTATTACAAGAGTACCTACCCCAAGTGGAATCACATTTAAATAATCATTATTAGTCATAATAATAATATTTTTATCTCTAAAAAAATAGTTAAAAACTATGATTCCACAAAAAAGTAAACAAATTAACTTTACGATTGATACAATTTCAAACACCTTTTTTTGTCTATTACTTATAATTTTATTCATATATTCACACCTATTATGTTTCTAACTGTAAAATAATAAATATAAAGGTCGATAAATCGACCTTTATATTTATTCATCTCTTAAACACTTTGGCTCCTTTGGTTGATAAAAACCATATCCACAAGCAGAAGCTGATGTTGCAAGTGCAAAAAATGTAAATATAGATGCTCCTAGCATCATCATTGCTTTAAACATTTTGTTTCTCATTATTTTCACCTCCAAACTTTTCGGTAAGATATTTAAATAAAATATCTATTTTAAGTAACGCTAAACATCCTTTAGGTGTTAGGGTTATTACCTGCCATAGAACACCTGCATAAATACAATTCACAGTTATAAGCAAAAATTCCAACCCGATTATTAAATAACTAATTAGAATTACTATAACAACCGTAGCCAATGCATTGAGTACAAAAAAAGATTTTTTTTTCATTTTCTGTCTAGTTACCTCTTTTATAATTGACTTTGCCGTGCTATCTACAGGTGCATATTTATAGATTATATAGTAAGCTAGTAGAAAAGAACTAACTCCTATAGCCATAACTATTTTGTAATTAATATAGATACTAGTATATTTTATAATTAAAGCTAGTCCTACCGACACAATCGCTCCTATCAATGCACAGCGATTAGGCGAACTAGAATGAGCTCCACCAGAGTATTTTCTTAAAATACTAATAACAAAAGAAATAATAAATGCCTTTGCTGTAACACTAAATATTACTCCAAGTAGCAAAACCACAAAGATACACCATATAGTTTGAATTAGATTGAAAGCCCCGTAAGCAATAATCTCTTTCTGATCTTCACTTAAATTTAGGTACGATGATATTTTCAACGATAGACTATTTGACAGTTTTTCAATAAAAAACATTTTTACAACCTTTCTTACGTAAAACATTTGTATAAAATATTAGTGATATTATTAAACCAAATAACATTATAGACGGTAATAAATAGATGCACTTTTTTACAGGAGACTTAAATACAATATCAACATTAATGTTTAATAACTTTGTCAATGTAAAAACATTTATCCATTCACAAAGAAATAATATAATTGATGATATTAAACCCGCAGACATTGCTTTAACTATATCGATTTTGTTGATTTTTACCGATAACAAAACATAAATCACAAGTAGTATTATTGTATGTACTCCAAAGTGAATTGGGAGCATTCTTACAAAATATGTTGCCATCGCTAACAAAATAGAAGCTACACAAAAAAGTTTCTTTTCAACTTCTTTACTTGAAAAAGCATATCCCGCTAAAATAAGTATAAATGCTTCTGGTATAAGTCTTAAAAAGATTTCTATTGGCAATAATTTCAGCATAATTTACCTCGTTTTTATTATGTTAAATTTGTCATATACTAACTAATTATACCACATAATTTTTGCTAAGTGAATAAATAATGATAAAAACTGCCAATGATTAAATATTTTTGGCAGTTTTCATTATAAAATAAGTATGTAATTATATCTATATACTATTGTATACGACAATTATTCTATTTTTTCTTTATCATCAGACTTTGAACTGTTTGCCCAACATCTATCACATCTTAAACAAATTATTGAGGAGTAATCATTGCAATGAATACCATTTTTAGGACTAGGTGATTTAATATTCTTTATCAGTCTTGTTATATAGTTTATCTTTTCACCTTTTTCATTATTTTTATTTTTTCTTACAAAATTCATATCAAAACCTCCTTGTTTTATATAAATACAAAAACTTTTTCAAGATCTGCTGTTCTATATAATAAATAAGATACTCTTAATTATATATGTATTTAAATATTTTAACTATATTGTATAATAAAATCACCAAAAAAACCGTGATTAAAATCTTTTTTCTAATATTTATAAAAAGCGAATCTTAATATAACTTTAAGGTTTGCTTAAAAATTGCTGAGAGAATAGTAAATAAACTTTAAACAAAAAATAGTAATAATCTATATTGAAAGCATATAAATTAATAAGTTTATCCGATTAGGTTTGAAACCCCATATGATTCAAGTTTCATATCATAAATTAGATTTGGAGGTGAATAAAATAGATTATTTGGTATTTGATTTAGAATTTAACCAAGACTACAATCCTGCAAAAAAAGATAGAAATATAATTACTCCAAAATGTCCTTTTGAAATAATTCAAATTGGTGCTGTAAAATTAGATGAAAATCTGCAAACAATCTCTTTCCTAGATCGACTAGTAAAACCTCAAATATACACTACTATTAATCCATTTGTAAAAGAAATGACAGGTATCACAATGGATCTATTGGATACTGCAAAACCCTTTAAAGAAATTTATGAAGAATTTATTGAATTTACTACAGGTACTACAAGTATCTTATGTGTATGGGGAATGACAGATATGAGAGAATTATTTAGAAATATAGAATACCATGGTCTAGACATGTCTCCGATTCCAAAAGAATATATTAATCTTCAACTTTATGCATCTAAATATTTCAATTGCTCAAAAGGAGTTAATATTGGACTGCATAATGCAATAGAGCTATTACATATTCCTGTAAAAAAGCAATTTCATAATGCTTTTAATGATGCTTGCTATACTGTTGAAGTTTTCAAAAAAATATATAATAAAGATATTAAACCTTGCATTTATAATCCAAATAAATATATAAGGAGAAATACAGATAATAGTGAAAGAAAAAAATCGATACCTATAGATTAATAAAGCAGTTTGAAAAAATGTTTAATAGAGAAATGTCTACTGAAGAACAGTCAATAATCAAGCTGGCCTATATGATGGGTAAAACTAATCAGTTCCAAACAGAAATATGTAATAATTTAAGTATAAAAAAAGATAAGAAGTAACTTATCATTACTTCTTATCTCTATGGTGGACCTTCAGGGACTCGAACCCCGGACCTACCGGTTATGAGCCGGTTGCTCTAACCAACTGAGCTAAAGATCCATATTTACCTGGCGACGACTTACTCTTCCACACAGTCTCCCGTGCAGTACCATCAGCACTGTAAAGCTTAACCTTCGTGTTCGGAATGGGAACGGGTGTTACCTTTACGTCATAATCACCAGATTTATTTAGTTGAGAGTTAAGAATTAATAGTTAAGAGTTATGGTTGTTTTTTCTCCTAGCGTCGAAAAAACGATAATTATACTAACTAATAACTTTATACACAATAAATTATTAACTCTTATGAGAATATTATTCTCTGAAAATTGCACAGTGATAAGTATAGCTTTTTTATATAGAGCTTAATTAATTTAAATTTTAGATTTTCACATTAGTGAAAATCATCATTAACTCTTAATTCTCAACTCTACACTGTTAACTATTTTTTGGTCAAGCCCTCGACCTATTAGTATTAGTCAGCTGAACATGTTACCATGCTTACACCTCTAACCTATCAACCTTGTGTTCTTCAAGGGGTCTTACTAGCTTATGCTATGGGAAATCTTATCTTGAGGTGGGCTTCACGCTTAGATGCTTTCAGCGTTTATCCCGTCCTGACATAGCTACCCAGCTGTGCTCCTGGCGGAACAACTGGTGCACCAGAGGTCAGTCCATCCCGGTCCTCTCGTACTAAGGACAGCTCCTCTCAAATTTCCTACGCCCGCGACGGATAGGGACCGAACTGTCTCACGACGTTCTGAACCCAGCTCGCGTGCCGCTTTAATGGGCGAACAGCCCAACCCTTGGGACCTACTTCAGCCCCAGGATGCGACGAGCCGACATCGAGGTGCCAAACCTCCCCGTCGATGTGGACTCTTGGGGGAGATCAGCCTGTTATCCCCGAGGTAGCTTTTATCCGTTGAGCGATGGCCCTCCCACGAGGAACCACCGGATCACTAAGCCCGACTTTCGTCCCTGCTCCACTTGTTTGTGTCGCAGTCAGGCTCCCTTCTGCCTTTGCACTCTTCGAACGATTTCCAACCGTTCTGAGGGAACCTTTGGGCGCCTCCGTTACTTTTTTGGAGGCGACCGCCCCAGTCAAACTGCCCACCTAACAATGTCCCGTGACCAGTTTCATGGCCGCCGGTTAGAATCCCAGTACTGTCAGGGTGGTATCCCAAGGTTGACTCCACAAAGGCTGACGCCCTTGTTTCTCAGTCTCCCACCTATCCTGTACAGACAATACCGAAATTCAATGCTAAGCTACAGTAAAGCTCTACGGGGTCTTTCCGTCCAATCGCGGGTAGCGAGCATCTTCACTCGCAATACAATTTCGCCGGATTTGTTGTCGAGACAGTGCCCAAATCATTACGCCATTCGTGCGGGTCGGAACTTACCCGACAAGGAATTTCGCTACCTTAGGACCGTTATAGTTACGGCCGCCGTTTACTGGGGCTTAAGTTCATACCTTCGCTTGCGCTAAGTATTCCCCTTAACCTTCCAGCACCGGGCAGGCGTCAGCCCCTATACTTCAGCTTTCGCTTTAGCAGAGACCTGTGTTTTTGCTAAACAGTTGCTTGGGCCTATTCTCTGCGACCTACTTGCGTAGGCACCCCTTCTCCCGAAGTTACGGGGTCAATTTGCCGAGTTCCTTGACAACAATTCTTCCGCTGGTCTTAGGATTCTCTCCTCACCTACCTGTGTCGGTTTGCGGTACGGGCGCCAACATCCTCCATAGAGACTTTTCTTGGCAGCGTGGAATCAGATACTTCGCCCATAAGGGCTCCTCATCACACCTCAACATTGACTAAACGGATTTGCCTGCCTAGTCTGTCTAGATGCTTAGACGCACATCCAATAGTGCGCACATCTTATCCTCCTGCGTCATCCCATTTGTAATAACGTCAGTTGGCGGTATCGGAATATCAACCGATTGTCCATCACCTACGCCTTTCGGCCTCGGCTTAGGCCCCGACTAACCCTGAGCGGACGAGCCTTCCTCAGGAAACCTTAGGTTTTCGACCAATAAGATTCTCACTTATTTCTCGCTACTTATGCCAGCATACTCACTCCTGTACAGTCCACCGCTCCTTACGGTACGACTTCAACCCATACAGGAAGCTCCTCTACCACTGATACTTACGTATCAATCCATAGCTTCGGTGGTAAGTTTTAGCCCCGGACATCTTCGGCGCAGGATCTCTCGACTAGTGAGCTATTACGCACTCTTTAAATGAGTGGCTGCTTCTAAGCCAACATCCTAGTTGTCTTAGAAATCCCACATCCTTTTCCACTTAACTTACACTTTGGGACCTTAGCTGATGGTCTGGGCTGTTTCCCTTTTGACCACGGATCTTATCATTCGTAGTCTGACTGCTTTGATTCAAGTATATGGCATTCGGAGTTTGATAGGGTTCAGTAACTGTTGTCAGCCCCTAGCCCATTCAGTGCTCTACCTCCATTACTCATTCAAAACGCTAGCCCTAAAGCTATTTCGAGGAGAACCAGCTATCTCCGAGTTCGATTGGAATTTCTCCGCTATCCACAGCTCATCCCATGGTTTTTCAACACCAACGTGGTTCGGTCCTCCACGGAATTTTACTTCCGCTTCAACCTGTCCATGGATAGGTCACCCGGTTTCGGGTTTACGACATGCAACTCTTTGCCCTATTCAGACTCGGTTTCCCTTCGGCTCCATACCTTAAGTATTTAACCTTGCTACACATCGTAACTCGCTGGCTCGTTCTACAAAAAGCACGCCGTCGCACATAAAAGTGCTTCGACTGATTGTGGACACACGGTTTCAGGTTCTATTTCACTCCCCTTCCGGGGTTCTTTTCACCTTTCCCTCACGGTACTGCTTCACTATCGGTCACCAGTTAGTATTTAGCCTTGGGAGGTGGTCCTCCCTGCTTCCCACAAGGTTTCACGTGTCTCGTGGTACTCTGGATTAGACCTGACTGCTCTTTTCTTTCACTTACAGGGCTTTTACCTTCTACGGCGGAGCCTTCCAGCTCTCTTCAGTTAAAAAATCGCAGTATTTATGGTCTATCCGCAACCCCAGGAACAAGTTCCTGGTTTGGGCTCTTTCCCTTTCGCTCGCCGCTACTTAGAAAATCGATTTTTCTTTCTCTTCCTCCGGGTACTTAGATGTTTCAGTTCCCCGGGTATACCTCTATAAACCTATGAATTCAGTTTATAGTACATTACGTTAGTAATGTGGGTTGCCCCATTCGGAAATCTCTGGATCACTGGCTATTTGCGCCTACCCAAAGCTTATCGCAGCTTATCGCGTCCTTCTTCGGCTTCTGGTGCCAAGGCATTCACCATGCGCCCTTTGTAGCTTGACCAATATTGCTCATATTTCTATGAGTTTGATTAAAGTTACAAAAGTTTTATTATATATTACATAAGTAGTTTTACCTTTAGCTTTACTTTTTTATGTTAACAATTGCGTTGTTTAACTAATTCACTGTGCAATTTTCAAAGAACAATTTGAAGGTTTTAATCCTTCAAAATTAAACAGAGGCTAAACCAGTCTTTCAGACAGCATTACCTGTCTGTATTATCCTTAGAAAGGAGGTGATCCAGCCGCAGGTTCTCCTACGGCTACCTTGTTACGACTTCACCCCAATCACTAACCCCACCTTCGGCCGCTGGCCCCTTTACAGGTTACCTCACGGACTTCGGGTGTTGCCAGCTCTCATGGTGTGACGGGCGGTGTGTACAAGGCCGGGAACGTATTCACCGCGACATTCTGATTCGCGATTACTAGCAACTCCGGCTTCATGTAGGCGAGTTGCAGCCTACAATCCGAACTGGATAGGTTTTTGAGTTTTGCTCCACCTCGCGGTCTTGCATCTCTCTGTACCTACCATTGTAGCACGTGTGTAGCCCTGGACATAAGGGGCATGATGATTTGACGTCATCCCCACCTTCCTCCCGGTTAACCCGGGCAGTCTCACTAGAGTGCTCAACTTAATGGTAGCAACTAATGATAGGGGTTGCGCTCGTTGCAGGACTTAACCTAACATCTCACGACACGAGCTGACGACAACCATGCACCACCTGTCTCCCTGCCCCGAAGGGCTTCATGCATCTCTGCACTATTCAGGGGATGTCAAGTCCAGGTAAGGTTCTTCGCGTTGCTTCGAATTAAACCACATGCTCCGCTGCTTGTGCGGGCCCCCGTCAATTCCTTTGAGTTTTAATCTTGCGATCGTACTTCCCAGGCGGAGTACTTATTGTGTTAACTGCGGCACAGAAGGTTCGACCCTCCTACACCTAGTACTCATCGTTTACGGCGTGGACTACCAGGTATCTAATCCTGTTTGCTACCCACGCTTTCATGCCTCAGCGTCAGTTACGGTCCAGAGAATCGCCTTCGCCACTGGTGTTCTTCCTAATCTCTACGCATTTCACCGCTACACTAGGAATTCCATTCTCCTCTCCCGCACTCTAGATATCCAGTTTGAAATGCAGCACCCAAGTTAAGCTCGGGTATTTCACATCTCACTTAAATATCCGCCTACGCATCCTTTACGCCCAGTAAATCCGGACAACGCTCGCCACCTACGTATTACCGCGGCTGCTGGCACGTAGTTAGCCGTGGCTTCCTCCTTTGGTACCGTCATTATCGTCCCAAAAGACAGAGCTTTACAACCCGAAGGCCTTCATCACTCACGCGGCGTTGCTGCATCAGGCTTTCGCCCATTGTGCAATATTCCCACTGCTGCCTCCGTAGGAGTCTGGACCGTGTCTCAGTTCCAATGTGGCCGATCACCCTCTCAGGTCGGCTACGCATCGTCGCCTTGGTGAGCCTTTACCTCACCAACTAGCTAATGCGCCGCGGGTCCATCTCAAAGCGGATTACTCCTTTAATTAGTTCTTCATGCGAAAACTAATGTTATGCGGTATTAATCTCCCTTTCGGGAGGCTATCCCCCTCTTTGAGGCAGGTTACCCACGTGTTACTCACCGTCCGCCGCTAATCCACCCCGAAGGGCTTCATCGCTCGACTTGCATGTGTTAGGCACGCCGCCAGCGTTCGTCCTGAGCCAGGATCAAACTCTCAATTTAAAAGTTTGAATGCTCATTACTGTTTTACTCACTACTAATTATAGTAGTTAAAGAATTGCTGGTTTAGTTTATTTAATAAAAGTCATTTTGACTTTCAACCTCTGTTTAATTTTCAAGGATCATGTCGCTATCTCGACAGCTTATTTAGTTTAT
>NZ_LWAE01000010.1 GCF_001623875.1 Clostridium magnum DSM 2767
CACTGACTTTTCAGTGCTATTTTTATTTTTTGCCACCGGTTTGCCACCGCTCAAAACAGCAGCTAATTTCTCAGTAGCATTCTGCTGCATTTTTAAATTTATGTGGGAGTAAATGTTAAGAGTTGTGTTTATATCAGAGTGTCCTAATCGTGTCTGAATAACTTTAAAATCTACTCCCTGTTCTAATAAAAGACTTGCATTTGTGTGCCTCAAGTCATGAAATCTTATACTCTTTTCAAATTCCATACTATTTAGTATCTTTCTAAATTTTGAAGTATAATAATTTGGATGAACATAGTGACCATTTTCCCATGTCATGATAAAATCAAACTTTTTACCGTTAAACACATTATCAATATAGTCTGGTCCATATTTGACCTTGTTTTTGTTTTGAATCTTTTTATGTTCTTTTAATATCCTAATTAGATTATCCGAAATATATAAGGTTCTTTCACTTTCATCTGTTTTAGTGGTTCCTATCATTACTCTTCCATTAGAATAAGTTAAATTATTCTTTATGTTAATGCAGTGATTGTTAAAATCTACGTTCTCCCACTCTAGACCTCCAAGTTCTCCACGTCTTAAGCCAAGTTCTATTACAATATTTAGACCTAATTTAAATGCATAGTCATAGTAAATAGTTTCGTCTAAGGAGTCTATTATAGTGTTAAATTCCTCAACAGTTAAAACACTTGCAACAAACTTATCTCTTTTAGGTCTATCTATGTATTTACAAGGGTTATTATTAATTACCTGCAGTTTTACCGCTTTATTAAAAGCAGAATTAATTACTCCGTATAAGGACTGTAATGTAGTACCGCTGAGTTTTTTTCTTTTTGCAGTTAAAATCATATTTTCAATATGAATAGGCTTTATATCTTTTAACATTATGTTTCCGATATTAGGATTGATATTATTTCTTATAAATTCACGATAACGGTGGTAGGTACTTATTTTTCTATTCTCCTTGATATGATTTTCTAGCCAATTATTTAAGTAATCCCCTACGGTTTCTTTCTTAGGTTCTACATACCCCGTATTGAATTTAACAATAGCTTCTGCTAGAGCTGTTTGTGCTTCCTTTTTTGTTTTTCCTCCCCTCCTTTCTATTCTCTTTCTCTTACCGCCAATTGCTCCAACTTCAAAATAATAATACCAGACACTGCCCCTTTTTCTTACTCCTCCTGTCATGAGAAACCTCTCCTTTATGATTTTATAAAAACAGTTATAATTAACTGATTTTTAACTTTAGAAAAACTACTATTTTCTATATTTGTAGCTAATAAGCTTTATTTGTTTTAGACAATCATCTATAAACTCAGACATATCCTTATCACTAAGTTTAGTTATATTCACTCCTAAAAAGCTTGCTATTACAGGTTGATTCAAAAGAAACTTTACAGCTTCTTCTGGAGTCTTAAATAAATTACCTTGAAAATTACTCCTACCCTCTGAATTATTTTTTAAGTAATCATGAATATAATCCATATCTAACTCAGGATCACTTTTCATGTGGTCCACTATATGGGATACATCTTCATCCTTTTCCTTATTCAATCTGGATTTAATAAATTTTTCTATATTTATATTTAAATTTTCATCTTGGAAGAAACTTATTGAAACTCCACATGCATCAGCAATTTGAGTTAAAAGTACAAAACTAGGATATGTTCTGCCGGACTCTATATCCCCAATATAGCTTTGTGATTTATTTAAGTCACTTGCTAACATTTTCTGAGTATATAGTTTACCTATCTTTTCAGACTTTATCTTCCTAGCACCTTTCACTAATTCTCCCAATTCTTTTTTACTTAAAATCAAAATATATCACCTCCTAATAAATTGAAGTATATTGTTATACATTATAACGTATTTGACGTTATGACGTCAACACTTAAACGTAAATAGACGTAAAATAGAGATTATTAGAGAAAATGCGTGAAAATTCAATATTTTTTACCTTTTTGCTACAATTCCATATTTGTAAAATTATGTTTAACGATGTTATAGTAATGCTAACGTAAATAGCGTTTCAAACAGTAAGGGAGGTTAAATATGATTAGGGGTAAATTATTAAGTAATTTAACTTGGAATAAGAAAATGGAGGTACTAAGAATAGTTAACAATTGGACTCAGGGTCAAGCAGCTCAAAAATGCAGTACTAATCAAAAGATGTACTGGAGCTGGGAGAATGGAAAAAATTATCCTAGAAAAAGAAGTCAGGTATTAATAGCTGATGCTTTTAATGTAAACGTTTCAGATATATTTCCTGTTTAATATATAGGACTGGGGGAAAATTTATGGAAGTGTACTTATATACTGTTGAGGAAGTAGCTGCAATTTTAAAGGTTAATAAGAATGCAGTGTACGATTTAATTAGAAAGGGCTTTTTAACAGCACTTAAGCTTGGAAGGCTTAAAGTAACAAAGTCAACATTACTAAGTTTTTTAAATGAATATAACGGAAAGGATTTGTCAGATCTTGGAAACATAAAGGAACTGACATTTCAAAATGACCCATCTATTTAGTAACACTTAGAGGGAGTGATTCCATGAAGTTTACTATATTAGGATATAATCAAGCTAAATTGGTGGAACTAGGATTAGATGTAATAGATGCGGCTTTACTTAGGTATTTTGTAGATTTTAAAGACAGCGGTACTATGGTAAAGGAAACAATTGAAGGAGAACTGTATTACTGGCTTCATTATGAGGGAATATTAAAGGAACTTCCCATACTTGCTTTAAAAAAAGACAGTGTCTATAGAAGATTAAAGAATATGTCAAAAAATAACGTTCTAAACCACAGAACAGTAATAAATAAAGGAACATACTCCTACTACAATATCGGCAGTAATTACATAAAATTGCTATCGGATTCTAATCCGAAGCCCTCGGATTTAAATCCGTACCCTTACGGATTAGAATCCGTACCCCCTACGGATTTAAATCCGCAACAAAAGATTAATCTATTAAAAGATAAATCTATTAAAGATAATAATATATATAGTCAAGTTATAGACTATCTCAATAAAGCAGCGGATACAAAGTACAAAGCAACAACCAATAAGACTAAGAAGCTCATCAAAGTCAGAATAGAGGATGGATTTTCTGTAGAGGATTTTTATAAAGTAATAGATAATAAAGTTTCTGAGTGGATGAATACAACTATGGAAAAATATCTAAGGCCTGAAACTTTATTTGGACCTAAGTTCGAGGGGTATTTAAATCAAAAAAATAGAGGGGATGTAAAAGATGGAGCTGTTGAAGATGGCACTAGAGAACTTCAATCAGACGGACTCGGCTTCACTGTGTAAAGATGTTTATAACATACCAAAATGTGAAACCTGTGGTGAAGCTGTTGGTATAGCTGTAAAAATGTCTTTTGGAACTAGAGTATATCCTAGAGCCTGCAGATGTAGAAGAGAAAACTATGAAAAGCAACAGAATGAGGATATAAATAGACAAAAACAAATTAGGCTTAAACAGGTAATTTCCAACAGTATGATGAATTCAAGCTTTAGAAAATGCACTTTAGAAAACTGGAATCATAAGTTTGGAAATGAAAATTTATATAGTATTGCAAAACAGTATATATTAAAGTTTGCCAAGATGAAATCAGAGAATAAGGGAATTCTTTTATATGGTAATCCTGGCAATGGTAAAACCTATTTTTCGGCTTGCATAGCAAATGCTTTACTGGATAGGCTGGTGCCTGTCATATGCGTTGGAGCTATAGCCCTTACTGAAAGAATAGGTCAGAGTAAAAGAACATGGGGTGATGAAGGCATCTTCACAGTACTTAATGCTTTGGAAAATGCGGATCTACTGATTATAGATGACCTAGGAGCAGAGGTGGATAACAAATGGACAAGATCTATGATATATCAAATCATAGATAAAAGAAATACTATGAATCTTCCTGTTATTATAACAACTAACATAACCATTTCTGAATTAAAGGAAAGATATGATGATAGAACCTACAGTCGCTTAACTAGCATGTGCAGCTTTATACAAAACACAGGAAAGGATATAAGAAAAATTCAGGGAAAAGAAAAGACTGATAGATTTATAAAGGAATTACTAGGAGATAAAAGTATGGGGTAAATAATAGGATAAAGGAATTAAGAATTAAAAACAACTTAACTCAAAAGACTATGGCCAAGTTCTTGAATTTGACAGTGCCAGCATATAGTCGCAAAGAAAATGGACAAAGAAGCTTTACTATTGATGAAGCGGTAAAATTGTCTAAATTTTTTAAAACAAGTATAGAGGAATTATTTTTTTATGGATTTTTTAAGTAAAGGTTGGGAGAAATATTATGATAACTGAAAAAATGTTGAATGGATTACCAGCACTATTAACAGTAAAGGAAATGGCGCTGTTTTTAAATATAGGATTAGGGGCTGCTTATCAGATTATTTATAAAAAGCATTTTCCAGTGCTTAGAATATCAGCTAAAAGTATAAGAGTACCTAAGTGTGAGATGACCAAGTGGATAAGGAGCGGAAAGTCTCGATTTAAGTTTAGTGATGAATAAGACGAAGGAAGAGCTGATATTTCAGCCCTTCCTTTTATTTATCAAACTATAAATGCTAAGAAGAATAATTTACAACAGGAAAATATAGGATATCTAAATCTAAATTTATTGCTTATTTTCATTTAAAATATAATATCTGCTTTTTTATCGCTACTTATCGCTACTTTATCGCTACTTATCGCTACTTTTCTTTTTACTAACCAGTAACTAACAGCACATTGAAATTTATACTTTCTTCCGAAATTCCATAATCTAAAATAAAACTTTATATAAAAAAATCTAACGTATATATTACCTTAGACTTTTTCTATACTAAAATATAATATTAAAAGTTTCATCCTTTAAATTTTTTATAAAAGCTTCATTATTTAGAATCTCATCATGTTCTTCTATAGAGCTATCCAATGCATTTTTTGTAAATTTAACTCTCTTCTCATCTCTAAACTCTATAATAGAGTAAATATCCTGTCCTTCAAGTATCAAATCATTCATATAAATCTCCTTAATTATAAAGTCATTAGACTTAAATGTTATTATGCTGCTTTCTAGCCTTTCAAACATCTTATCCTGCACCAATTTCAGCTTTGCTTGCTTAATAAAATCATATGTACCTCTATCATTAGAAAGCACTGTTATAGTGTGGTTCTTTTCAGAATATATATACGACATAATCAGAGCTAAAACACTTATTGAAATCTCTCCAGCGTTCTTCTTTTTCATTCTTTCATTTTTAAGTACTTTGCCCTTAAAACCATCATCATATAACAACTTTAACCAATTTTCATAGTTGTCCAATTCCTCTAATGGCTGATTTTTTTCAATATTCCTTTTTATAAAACTTTTTAATTCTCCAATCATAAAAGAGGAATACAAGAAAAACTTATAAAGCCATCCTGACTTATATTCTGCTAACTCCTCATAGTCAATTTCATCTATTGCATAAATTTGTATAGTTTTATTAAAAATGCTTTCTATATAATTTACTCTTTCCTCTGAATCTTTTACCTCTTCATAAACCCAATTAGGTATTAATAGTAAATCATAATTCATTAATATGTTATCCAAATATGTGTACTTATTTATCTTTGTAAAAAAACTAATTGTGTTGTTATCAAGGATTCCAATTTTTTTAGGAGTGCTGGAATTTAGGATTTCAATCAACTTTGCTGCTTGAATCGCTTCCATTGCTTATTTCCCCTTTCATTAGATCCTTCAGTTTATTTAAAAAATGTAAATTATCCTTATGGTAGTTAACATCTAACTCCTTCTCTGATAATAATTTTATCTTTTTATCTAACCCACCAAAGCTTATTATATTAGAAGGTTTAACTAAATCAGTATCTAATTCCAATTTTTCAAATAGCGTGATTAAATCCTTAGGCTTTTTATCAAAGTTTTCTATCACTAGCTTTTTTAAGCCCATATCATTAAATACCTCTACAGCATCATCATATAATTGAATTAATATAGCCTTATAAGGTGCTTTAAATACATCCATACATCTAGCAATTTTATTTACAAATTCATCCTCATCTAATGAATAATAATATCTATAAACATCCCCTAACAGCATCTTTGCAGCGAAATAATCTGCTTTTCTTTCATTTAACTCCATTTCTTCAGCTTGTATATTATGCTGTCCTTTAACTATCGAAGTATCATAAAGTAAATGAAATAACTCATGCCATGCAACAAAGAATTGATAAACTCTAGGCTGTTCAGAATTAATAACTGGTATCTTTAGATTACCTCTAATAAATATGGCTCCACCCCAATACTTATCATCTATTGGCAATTGTATTAAATTATAGTTTTTCTTTAATACTTCAAAAGCTAATCTGTCAGGACCAACTATTCCAGTTTTATTATAATTAATGAAAAAATTACTTTTAAAGTTATCTATCTCATTTTTTATTTTCTTATTTGCCTCTATTACTTCATTCAAGTTGTCAGATGTTATATATTTATACATATTCATCACCTTACCTATTATCATAGACTTCATAAAGATCTACTATATCATTTAAGATAGCAAACATTTTTTTAGCCTTGTCACTTACTTCATATTCCTCTGGTGCATTATTAGACGCAACCATTCTATCACTATTTTCTAATTCTAAATGCTTATAATTTATTAATTGTTCAAGATTTATATTAAAAGTCATAACTATCTTATCTATATGATTTTTAAGTGTTGTATTGTTATCTATTTCACCTTTGATTAATTTATCAATAGTCGGTCTTGAAATACCTGTTAGTTTTGAGATTGATGATTTTGTATATCCATTATCCTTAATAAAATCAAGAAGATTTACACCTATTTTATATCTATTTTCATAAATATAGGCTTTTATTTCATTTTCATTATATCTTTCTGGCAAATTCATTTTAACACCTCCATAACTATATTATATGCCAATATTGTAAAAAAAGATACATATGTAAAAATAATTTTTACATATGTATCTTTACTTGATGTTGATACATTCTATCCTTAGCAGATCTATTAAATATAACGATGCTATGGACTAGCTTTAACTCTTCGTTACCTCAGAATAAAAGCTGCTCCATAGACATTAAATATAATGGGCTGCTCCGCCCCAAACCCAGGAAGCACTGCTCTGTGGTCTTTTATAATAGGCTCCCCTTGGTCGCAAGGAAGCTTTGTACAAGCTATTATTTTTCTCTCCACTCGCTGCAGCTCTGCAAGCCTTAGGTATTCCTTTAGGGTCAAGAGCTGCACTCCTTACGTTCAAAACAATAGCTAGTCCAAAGTTAAAAGATAAGCTTAACGAAAATTTTACAAGTTACTCAATAATAGCCCAGCATTTCATTCATATGTTAACTTAACCACAGTTTCGATATGAGGCGTGTGTACCTTAGGTTTGTCCTTCCCGTCTTTTTTTATACCATATTATATTTTTATATACCCTTAAACCGTTGATTTATACCGGTTTAATAAAATTTTCTATACTTTACTATATTATATTAAAACCTGCTATAACTTTTTCATGGGTGGGAAAATTCAATTTTGCCACCGGATATGTTCTTGAACCATTTGCTTGCCTAATCCTCAATAATGATCCTTTAATAATTATTACTCCTGAATATACACATCTAAATAAAAAGTATCTCCAGTCCTTGACCTACTCTGGAGATACTTTTATTGACCAACCTATCTTTATACACACCAATGCTACTTATAGCTATTGCAGTCATATCTAAAGTTATTTTATGCTTTTATCTTAACAACTCTTTTACTATCTTTTCTCTCCGGAGGAATATGCTCCCTTACAAAAGTATAGCCATCTGGAAGTATAACACTTAATCTGCCAGCATTACTTTTAGCCTCATCACTTACTTGCCAACCTTCAGGTAACTTTCTTATATATGCAGTTCTATAAACAGCTCTTACTATCCTTGTCCCCTTTGGGCTATCCTCTATCTTCCTGTTATAAATTCTTACCTCTTTATTTTTAATATCACAATAAAGTACATATAAACAATTTAGAAGCATAACACCTTGTTTAATTTTATGTTCATGATTATTAGTATACTCTTGGTTAGTTATTTTCTTTTGCTTTACCGCTTCGTAATCAACTATAAATATATAGTTGCATGTTTGAAATAACTTTGAAATCACTTTGAGGTTTGCTTCTAAGCCATCATTTGCAATCTTACTAATAAGGCTATTAACCTCTTCCTTATTACAGGTAATTATGTGATCAGTATATTCTAAGTTGACTTTTCTTGCAAAACTTGTAACTTCATTTATATTATGTTCATATAAAATACCTTTACTATTAAAATATCTAACTTTAAAATAATAATCTTCATTATTCTCAACTACTTCAACAAAATCAACTGCCTTATTTTTATTAAGAAACTCAATTATAGCCCCATTTTTACCTAAAGCATATTTTCTATTACCTAGTATATCTGATAAATTATTATCTAGAAGCATAAAATTACACTCTACGCTCTCTCTAGGATCATTAAAAATTCTATTTATCTTAAACTCTTTTGTCTCGATAAAAGGATATGCTCTACTAAAAGATTCTTTTAGATATACATATTTAGCCTCATTATACGAAAACCCTGGTCCTAATTTAACTATGTTTTCCCTAAATTTATCTACACTTATTTGAAGAATACTTTTAGACAACTCAAAATAACTATTGAAAAACTCACAAAAACCTTTGTGACTATAAACAAATTCAACTTTTTCTTCAATTTCTGAAAGCTTAACAAAAGCATCCTTTGATATAACTTGATCTTTTCCATACTTTATTTCAAAGGATTCATTTCTTTCAACCAATCCTAAAAACTTATTATTTTTAATTTTTATTTTATAAGTTACTAATATCATTACATATAAAAATATTGTATCTATTAAGAAAGTTAATAATGGAGATTTATTGCTAAAAAGAGTTGTGTCAACAAAAAAATCAAGTAGCTCTTTTAAGTTAATATTATGGCTATTTAGCCTCTGAACTGCATTTTGTATAACAAATTTTATGTCTTTATTACTCAGTATTTTTTCGTGAATCAAAATATCATTCATTGTACCTTTATAAC
The DNA here is from genome assembly GCF_001623875.1 of Clostridium magnum DSM 2767. Lineage (GTDB taxonomy): Bacteria > Bacillota > Clostridia > Clostridiales > Clostridiaceae > Clostridium_AM > Clostridium_AM magnum. The sequence goes on from NZ_LWAE01000010.1 coordinate 9,121, forward strand.
GAACATGATCACCTATTAAAAAAGCAAAATCTTCAAAATCACTTAATATACACACCGCATTAGCATAATTTATTTTATCTAATTGTTCTAGCTCACTATACAATAATTCCACAGCTAAACTAATTGTGGATTGTACATCTTGTTTTTCATTGCAAATATTATGATACATGTCACCATATAACCTGATTCTTACTAACTGTTCTAATACCTTGTCCAAATTTTTGCCTTTATCTTTATTAGTCTTTTTTACCATATACCACCATCCAAAAGTTATTATAATACTTGTTTTTTAATATTATCGAGCATAATAGATGTTACCATATATAATCAATTAAGTAAATCGTTTACACACAAAAGAAGCTATGGGGTCTTATAATAGACTCCCTTATTCGTGTACTTACTGATAACGTAGGAATATATTTTTATAGACTTATATAAAAAACTAATGGGTATCAAAGCTAGAATTTGCTTTCCATTAGTTTTAAAACAATTCAATTATAGTACATATAGTATATTTATCAATATGCATAAAAAATTAGTATGGTAATAAGCCTCCATACTAATTTTTAATATAATATATTCTTATCTAAATAACAACATCGCTGCACAACTCATTTTGGCTCTATAAATATATCCTAAGATTCTTTACTATTAATCCCTACTACCTAAAATATAAATACTTTTTTAAGCATAAGCTCTTTTATTTATTAATCCCGAAGATTCAGCTATATACTTAGCCCAATATTCAGCATCATAGTGAAATACATATGTTGGGTCCTCTTCAAGAATTAATTTAAAGCGTGAAACAAGTAAATCAATAGCATCTTGATCAATATTATATTGATTTTTTAAGTGCAACTTTATCTCTGAAATATAAGCATCATTATAATCTTTATCTAGAGACTTTCTTACTTACACGATATATCACCTCTTCTTTAAATACTAATAATTCAACTGCTCTTTCAGTATGAAAGGATAGTTGATTACTTGTGTCTAATGTAAAATTATGCCCTGTTAACTCTCTTAGCTCATCTTCTTTTACTATACCATCGTCATATTTTTTTATCAATGTGTCAACATTCTTGCATTGTGTTTTGAAGTTATCCACGGGTTTAAAATTTTATAGTTTCCAGTAGAATAAATTAAGCACCCATCTTGGATGCTTAATTTATTTATTATATTGGTTCTTTCATTACTTTTATAGCTTGTATTCCTTTTGCAGTAATTAACCATTGACCATTTCTAGGTGTTGTCACAAGACCCTCTCTTACCAACTTTCTCTTAGCATACTGTACTCGATTCTGCCAATGATTTCTCTTATCTCTCCTCATTTCAAGATTTTCTTGGGACTGTGTTAATCCCAAAATGTTTGCCAAAAGTTCATATATTTCCGCACATGGAAAAGGACTATTTGAGGAAATAGCATATAGAAACAGAAGAACTTGGAACCCTGTTACCCCTACACTTGGTAAATCTGCTCTTTTAAGACCCATATATTGTACCTCCTATTCTTTTTTACATTAATATTTATATGCTTGTAAAAAGAATAATAGAATCTGTCTCCTTTTCGGGAAAGATGCTGAAGATAATAAACTTAAGGTATGGAGTTAACCATTAAATAAATGGAGTTTTATTTCTCTTTAAAGACATTACTAAGAAGTATAAGAGAATTGCCTCATTTTCAAAGTATTTTTTTATGCTATTTTTATGTTTTTTCTAGTTTTTATAAAAAATTATTAATTTTTATTAAGACTCTCATACATAAATAAAAAAACAAGCAGAAATATATCCTGCTTATTCCTGAAACGATAGAGCAAAGCTTGATTCTTTATCTATAATACCTATCTTTTGTTCTAATCTTACTATATAGGAACTGAACTCTATAAAGTTATCTTTGTTTTTACTATTTGTATTATTTAGTTTAAATGAATTTATTATGTTTTTTATGGTTTCTTTTTGTTCTGGTGTAAGTTCATCTATAACTAAAATTATTCTAATATTACTCTCAAAAGCATTTCTTAATTCTTTATCAAACATTCTATCTATCTGTCTTTCCTTGACATTTGGATTTAATTCTTTTATCCACCCTTTAATCTTGTTTGTTAGAACCTCCTCACCATCTATGTAATTCATTATTTTATCTACCCATTCATCAATGGTATTTTTTCTTATTTTATCGTCTGTAACTATACTAAAAGTAGATGCAAACCTTATAAGTTGCGGTATAACTATCCCATTTAAATAATTAAATTTTTGAGTTGATTTAATTTTACCTTCACCATAGCATTCATATTCTATTAAATTTATCTTTATAGATGTATTTATATTTTCCTTATCATATGATATTAACAATGCATCTGGAATACCTTTAATCCCTGGTATTGTCTCATTATTTATATTTTTTAAAGATGTTGTTCCAAATAACCTATTTTGAGCAATCAGTATAGTATTTTCTTCTTTAAAATGTGTAAATAATTTAAAAAAATAATCTGAAACTAAAGGTTCTAGTCCCATAATAGGGTCGGTTTCATTCTTAAACTTTATTGTCTGAAAAGTTCCCATAATATCTAATCTATCATCTTCTGCAAATGCTTCAGTAGGTTTATCATTATCTGTAATTAAATCTTCACTTTCATCCTGTTCTTCCGTAGAATTATCTATATCACTTTCTACGTTTGATTCAAATACATAAAGTTTACTAATCTTATTATTAGCAAATTCTATATCTAGTCTATTGACAGCATCTACTTCTTTTATACTTTTTGACCTCTGAAAATACTTTGCACCATAATAAGTTCCACCATATTCTTTTAGAATACTCAAATCAAATGGATTGCAATATTCTATATTTTTTACTCTAAAAACCTGAACATACCTATCAGAATCTTCCCAAGGTTTATAATCTGTTACTTCATCAAGAATTCCCCTAGCCCCACAAACAGTCTTTTTATCCACCTTGACTGAAAAATATATTAAATCTCCCTTTTCACCTGACCTCTGTGTAAAACCTACAACCTTATTATTGATACATATATAGTAATTCTCTAAAGATTTTCCACAACTCAAAATTCTAGTGTTCCCCATATTTTCCTCCTAAAATAATTCTATCTACATACAAAATTATATATTTTTACAAATAAACAATCTATATTTTTTTGTAAAAACATACAATATTTATACCATAGCTCTCACTTAGATACGTTAAGTACCTAATTTCCCTCCTATGTTTATTCTTTTCTATTGAATACCTAAAGTACATATTATATTAATACTATATAACAATGTATATCATTTTCACCCTTCCATGATAAGCTTTCAGATGGAAGTAAGGTAATGCTTATAGGAGTAAATACTCCGGAATCAACTACTAGAACAGAGCCTTATGGCAAGGAAGCAAGTGACTATACTAAAAGTCAGTTAACAGGTAAGACAGTATATCTTGAGAAGGATGTTTCTGAAACTGATAAATATGGAAGGTTATTAAGATATATATGGCTAAGTATACCTAATGAAATAAGCGACTCTGAAATAAGGTCAAAAATGTTTAACGCTATATTAGTGCAGAATGGTTATGCAGAAGTATCCACCTATCCACCGGATGTCAAGTATCAAGAGTATTTTACTAAATATAATTACGAAGCTAGAAATGCAAATAAAGGTCTTTGGGCTATTAATCATAATGGAACTACAAAGGGCAATATTCCTGAAAGCAGTAAACAATCAAATAGTTCATCATCCAATTCAAATAGCTCTACTGCTCCTTCATCATCAGGGCATGGATTAATAAAGGGTAATATTAATTCTAAGGGCGAGAAAATTTACCATGTTCCTGGAGGCCAATTCTACGATAAGACAGTGCCTGAGCAGTGGTTTAATACTGAAGCAGAAGCACAAGCAGCTGGGTATAGAAAATCTAAAAGATAAGATTTAGTTAACAACATACTTTTTAAATTTATGTTAAAACTTTATACTAGTAGTCTAACTCTGGATTTCTCCAGGGTTTTAAAATAAGACCCTTTAAATTGTAGATAAGTTGTTTCTATCTTATACATCCTATATTACTGTAACGACTTATGTACTCGGCAAATTAAGAATGTATAAATACTCAGTCAATACAAGCTGATAACTATTAAAATAATAGTAGTATAAATATTTAAACATAAAAAACCCCTCTAAATGTTGTATATTAATACCACTTAAAAGGGTACTTCATTAATACTCTTAAAATAATAGGACTTGCGCCGTTTTATGTGAAAAAAGTCTATCTATTGTAAATTTCCGATAGATAAATATAATAGTTGTATTGCGACTAATCTTCAAACATATCGTATATGTCTAAAATTTCAAATTCTTTATTACATTTAGAACATTTACAGTCATAAATCGCTATTGTAAACCTATCTGTCTCAACCCCTCTTTTAAGTTCATATCCCCTAAACATATTGGGAGTTTTGCAATGAGAACATTCTTCAGAAGTAGTCATACTTCCTCCTAAATTTTTGTTAGGGTTTTCATCATTTACAGAATATATCGTATGTTCTTTTTGACAAAACTCTTCCTAACTGCTCTGGACCCACATAGATAATTGACTCTTGAATATCATGCCATAATTCTTCATGAACTAAAGCCAAAGAAGCTGCGGCATTATTCTCTTTAGGTAAATAGATGCCTTGTAAAAAATACATACAAAAAACTCTAAGCTTATTTGTCTCACCAGTTGCCATGCAAGTCAATGGAAACCAAACAAATTCTTAGAGTTTTCTAGTATTCTTTTATCCGTTAGTTCTTCGGCTTTTTTCTCATTCATTCCTATATTAATATAGGATTTTTTTAGATAGTGATAAAGCAACCATTTGTTACGGGCTTGATCAATAGGAAAATCAAATGTTTGCTTTATCACCTCTTCAAATTTTGAAATCATTTTTTACTGTCGTTTAACTTGGAGTTTTTATCTAAATAATTGAATTTGTTTTTCAAAATAGCCTTCAATCTTCCTTTTTGTATTTCATCTTTGCAACCTTCATCAATCAATTTATTCATTAATTCATAATATTTTTTTATCTTTTCTAAAGTATCATTACTTTGATTTGTAAAAAAAACGTTTTCTAATGCAGTCATCCTAAAACTCATATACAAATATCTGTCATCATTTATATTCTCATGGCTCGCATCTATATCCTCATCTACTGTATTAATGATTTTAAAAATTTCAATGCAATTTCCAATTAAAGCTATTGAATAAAAAATTATAAATACTATCGTATATGTATATAAAAATGTACAAATACCTATGCAAAGAATATTATATGGATAAGTAGAGTATGTAGTTATATACATAATTAAACTACTTATTATATCTATTCCAACAATTAATCCTAAGAAATAAAAACTCAGCAAAATCTTTTCAATAATATTAATCTTATCTTGTCTTTTTAATATATTTATAAACTTGTTAGATATAGAAGACGTTAGTATTGCTAGGCCTGAAATAACAAAACCTAAGAATCCAATTAGTACAATTGCAATCTCTTTTGTCATCTCTCTCATTAGATTATTAATATTATCTATGTTTGCTTGATTAAATACTATAATTATTAACGTAGTTATTATTATTGAACTTATTAACGAGACCCTTACTTCCATAGTATCTGTGTTATAAATATCTCTATATTTTTTATACCTAACCACCTTACTAAATGAAGATTCGTTATTCATATTTTTACATCCTTTATTTATATATTAAGCATACTTTCTGCTCTTACTGCTGCAATAAAATCTCTGGCCTCCACATTATAGTCATCTTCTGTTAAATTTTCATTTACAACTCGTGTTAATGCAGCATCTGTATTAGACTTAACAATTTGCTCTCTTCCATTTTTATTTATTCCATATGTTGTAATGTCTCCATAACCTTTAACAGCTGCACTTATTGTTTCTCTCATCATTTTTGCTTCCATATTCAATCCAATATCATCAGTATCAATTAAATCTAACTTGATTTTTTTAGCATTAGTGTCTCTACATTCAGCTATATAACCTATTGACTCTCTTAAAGCTTTTAACTCACCTTCATTTGAATTTGGTGGAATTAATGTAGCAGACACTCTTTTTACTTTTCTTAGGCTTTTGAGTTTTCTTTCAAGCATGTTTTGATCTTTCTTTAAAAACACTTCAAATTCATAATCTTTTATACTTATATTTAATAAATATTTAAATGCTTCTATAAATTGATTGTATCCGAAAGCCTGTCTAACACTAAAAGTAACTAATTCTTTTCTTACATCAAAGTAAAAATATATACTTACATGTTCTTGAACATATACATCAACTAACTCATTTTTTTCGTTAAAGTCTTCTGTTGGTCTATTATAAGTTCTAATTACTTTACCTGTAACAATCTTTTCTTCCTCAAACTTAGTTAGTTCATTAAATTGGTATTCTGATGTTTTTATATATACCTTTGTATTCCCTAGACTATCTTTAAATTCTTTTCTCTTACGTATTTTATAGTTATCTTTCTCATTCATCTTTTCAAATATTTCATTTAGAACTTCACCTAGTCTTAATCTTTCTTCATAGACATCAAAAATTTTAGAATTAAGATTGATTTTTGCTATGTACATTAATGGCATACTATTATCCCCTTTCTCCATATAACTAATTATACAAAAAAAGAAAAAATCCTTCTAAAACTTTTTGAATTACGACGTAAAAACACTGTAAAATTCAAGTTTCAACAATACAGTATTCTAGTAAATTGTTCGTCTTTTTAGTTGTTGTAACATTAAATAAGAAAATTCCATACTACTATCTTTAATTAAATACTTTGTATATTAATATCGTATTCCATCCTTTTAGCTGTAATATTAGCTATTTCCTCACCTAGAAGTTTCTTAATAATATAAAATGACATATTAATTCCAGCAGATATGCCACCTGAAGTAATGATAGGAGATTCATCAATGAACTTAATGTTACGTTGAACTTTAACTCTAGTATATTCCCTTTCTAACCTATCAATGTCCATCCAGTGTGTTGTAGCTTGTTTTCCATCTAATAAACCAGCTTCAGCCAATAAAAATGCACCAGTACATACAGAGGCCATTATATCTACATTATTCATATTATTCTTAATCCAGTTTATAATCTTAGGATTATGAATTTCAATTTCTTCTGCTCCATATCCTCCAGGTATAATTAAAATATCAAACTGTGGAGCATCACAGAAATCATAATCAGGCTGAATTTTCAATCCATTACGAGCCTTTATTAATTCCTTTGTTTCAGCAACTGTATGCACTTTGAACGGTTTTTCGTTACATTCGGTATATGTAGTAATTGAAAATACCTCAAATGGACCAGTAAAATCTAATACCTCAATTTCATTAAAAAGTAAAATACCAACATTTTTTTGTTTTAACATTTTTATACCCCCCAATGTCTTTTAATTTAATTATAGTATCATATTGATTCGCAAAATTAAAACTGCGATTTAATCAATGCCAAAATCATACCATAACTTACATATATTTTCATTACTTTATAAAAAACATAGGTATTTTTAACACTGTATTATTCCATTCTCAAAGACCAGCGTTCGTATTTCAATTTACAGCATTTATGCTGTATTCTATTCACTATTTGTCTCAAAACTAGGGAATATCATCTGCTCTAAGCTGAAGTATAAATTACAACTGTGAAATAAATACTTTACAAAATAACTGTTTCATACTACCCCATACAGTTGTATTTTATACATAAGATTTAGACCAAAATATGGACTGCCGAAAGTTGCATCTTCAACTTGCCGAAAACAGACTTAAGTTGTTACAGTAATACCCTATTATTATATATTTTAGATATACAATTCCTCTTAGTAATTCCTTAAACGGTTATTAGGCTTATTGATGGAATAACAAAGAAGCTACGGACTAGCTTTAACTCTTCGTTACCTCAGAATAAAAGCTGTTCCATAGGCATTAAATATAATGGGCTGCTCCGCCCCAAACCCAGGAATCGATGCTCTGGGGTCTTATAATAGGCTCCCCCTGGTAGCAAGGAAACTTTAGACTAGCTATTATTTTTCTCTCCACTCGCTGCTGCTTAGCAAGCCTTAGGTATTCCTTTAGGGTCAAAAGCTGCACTCATTACGTTCAAAACAATAGCTAGTCCAAAGTGAAAAGATAAGCTTAAACGAAAATTTTCTAAGTTACTCAATAATCTCCCTGTATTTTATATGGTGATGATTCTTATATTACTATTTCCTAGATCTATACTAAAGGATTTTTATACCAACCTTCTATTCAATAACATCTTATATATTCTAAAATCCGTATTCTTCTGTTTATCTAATTGTTTTTTATACTTTAAATATAAGTTTATAAGCTAAACTTTAATTTCTATGTCACTGCTATAAGTATTAATGTTACTAATTCTTATTTATTTTTTTATGTTTATAAATTAAGTTTCATTTGTGCTCCAGATCCAGCACTTTTTAATCCTCGTCGGTTTATCCTAATAAGATTATAAATCCAAAATAATTAGCAAACCTCCTGCGGATAAAGTGCTTCTGTAATAAAGCCCAAAAACACTGCTGGTAGTAAATGAGCTGCTTGGGTATTCCTCTTGGGTCCTTCTACGCTCAAAGTTTTTATCAAAACGTAAGTTCTATCCCACGCACACCGCAACCCCAGGGGAGTCCACTTTGTACTGGCCCTTATCAGTGCTAGTACAAAGCTGCTGGAAAGTAGCAAATAAGCCTTAAGTAAAAATTTACTGCTTTAGCATCTTCCGGGAATTATGAAAGGCTCCAAGAAGAAACTTAGTAAGTCATTTTTCACCATTTGCTTCTAACTAAAAAAGTTCTTGAGTAATAATAGATTTAGTCTTTCTATTATTACTCAAGAACCTCTAATGCCTTCAATCTAAAATACTCTGCTAAACTATATCCCTTATCATATATGGCCTTTTCTACCTTTATGTATGTTTCAAGATCCATATCAAAATGTATCTGCTTCATTTCTTTTTTTGCCTTCTTAGGTTTATCTTTTCGCATAGAATATTACCTCCTTTTTTCTGTATTCTTAACACAGTTACAAAATTTCATACATTTAAAATTACAGCAACTTTTAATATTGCTGTAATTTGTTCAATTCTCTATATCTCTTATACCTTTCTAATACACTATTAAAAGCTTCTTCTTTCAATAGCATTTTATATAATTGATAGGCTGTTACTTTTATTACTTTTCTTTCTCTTATAAGGTCCTGCACTGTTTCTTTATTGAACTCATTTCCGAACATAAAGTATAATCTCTGTTTCTTATTTGGGGGTACACACTTATAATTATTTTCACCTTTTTTACTTATAGCTAGAAATCCATATTTTTTTACCACCTTTAAATCATAATTACTTAATATCTTTTCTGCATTATTCATCTTTAAGTACCTCCTTAATTTCTATTACCTTATGTTTATATTATTTCCAAATGTAACAATTTTTATACATAAAAATGTAACAAGATATGTAAGATTTTTTGTATAGAAAAATGTAGCATATCAATACTATAAACATAGTAACATCAACACTTTAGAAGGAAGTATCATGTATAAAAAATTCACCTTTAAAGCCTGGTTAAGAGTATTTAAGAGCTTTGAAAATATAAGCCATTATAAGAGGTTTATAAAAAACAACCTTTTATGTGATAAATTTTATGTAATGCAGTACGAACAATATTTACTGGAGGAAGAAATCTAATGAATACTAGTGCTTAAATTTAAAAAGCCTTAGGCTATTATACTTTAAAAACTCATGTAAAAGCCTGATATCCTAGTAAACTCTTTAACTCCTCAGTTTTTATACTATAAAGACTATATAATTAAGAAACTGTTTCTTAATTTTTTTAATATGCCAAAATCACTTTTTATTGCTAGATAAATAAACATTAAATGGATAAATTATCCACAACATCTGAGGATAACTTGTACATTTATCTCCTTTTCCCCCTAACAACAGAAGAAGGGCGTAATAAAAAAATTAGTTTCCTCTGTAGTTGTCAAGGGCAATAATTCGTTAAAAGCAAAGCGTTATCGAATTATTGCAGCTTGACAACGAACCCTTTGCGTAAACAAAATCCCCTTATACTACTAATCCATAATAGTATAAGGGGAAAAGGAACATTTACTATGATGACGTTGATTTAGAGTCTTGAGTTTCTGATAAAGAGATATTTTCCACTAATAATTTTAATTCTCATGAAGTTGCTATATATGTACTAAGAAAAGATAAACTACAAAGTTGTATTTGATAAATAAATCTTATTTTTTTAACTCAATTTCAACATCCTTAATTCCAGTTATATCTTTAACTACATCCTGTATTTCTGATAGCTGTTTACTTTTTAAATTTTTATTATATTCAATAATAATCCTAGCCTTATCATCAGATATTGTTGCAATTGCATCTTCATAACCCTTACTCTTCAAAATTGTTTCAATTTTAAACTCATAATTAGCAGCCAATGCTAGGTTAGTATATATACCTGCAGCTTTATCTCTATTTTCCTTGGAAACATTTTTATCATCTATTAAATCTTTTAATCTCTTTAAAGTATTAGCAAGCATCTGATCTTTTTTAAGCTTTGTTTCAAGAAAAAATTCTGATGTTTGCTTATTTTTAATCTCATTAATTATTTTTGCTTGGTAAACTACTATTAAGCTTAAAATAAGAATTATACAACAAGAAATTATCAATAATACCTTAATTCTTAAGTTGAACTTCCACTCCATAAATGCACTCCAAAATGATTATTAATATACATAATGTTTATGCATAACAGTTGATAAGTAATACATGTTTTTCCCCCACAGTATATACTGCTGAAAGTTAGATTTAAAAATTACTATCTACACAAGTATTATAAAATAAATAGTACTATTTATTTTATAATACTCCTCTATTCTTTACAGATACTTATGCCACACTCTCCTTATGAAAGTATACAGTAACTATTACCATAAGATAAAAACTTAGCAGCTTTGTCTAAGCCCTGTTAAGTGCTTGGACAAAGTGGACTCCCCTGGGGCTGTCCACCCTTTAGGGCTGCGTCGGGCGTAAACTAAAGCTTCTACTTGCTATTTTTTATATCCGTGCATAAGGAGGCTCCAGGGAACTTCTTTAAAAATCCTCTATAATTAGACTAGGCTGGACAAGTCTTGCTACGTGCCTATCTGGACATGACCTTAACGGCTTGTACAGGAAGATAAATGTAGGGAGCTTGTCCAGCCCAGGCGCGGTGCGGAACATTAAGTTTTAATTTCATACGAATTAATTTCGTAGATTTGACCCTATAGGAATACCCTAGAATGACCTCAGAGGAATGCTTAAACCTTGCTAGGCTTTAGCCTTTTTATGAGTTTACTACAGAAGCATTTTATCCGCAGGAAGCCTGCTGCTTTTTTAAATTTAATAGCTTTCTTAAACAGGCTGACGAAGACTAAAAAATGCTGGACTTGAGGCTGAAATAAAAGTTGATCTTATTCCCAGATGATGTATTAATAACTACTATAAGTGTAGTAGAATCATCTACGTAATCTATACTGCATGCAACTCATATATAGTATTTATAGAGTTGTATAAAATTATTATAAATTCTTTCATCTTTAGGCATAGGTGATGCAGCAAATACTCCTTCACTCTTTAAAAGTATAAAAGCTGTATCATGTTTTGACCCCTGAGGAATACCTCAGTGAGGTTGGGGTGCTCCCCATTATTTTTTTGCTTTGGACAAGCATATTATGGCTGACTTAAAATTGTATTATGAAACTATTTGGGCATTAGTAAAAACTTATAAACACCTCAAAACCTCCTGCCATTATATGCATGTATAAAGCTTCCTTCGACTGTAAAGGAGCTATTATTAAGACCCGCAGAGAACCGCTGCCTGGCTTGGGCGGAGCATCCATTATAAATCAATGCCAATGGACCAGATTTTCTTCTGAGTAGGCGAAGAGGAAAATCTAGTCCATTGCTTCATTGGATATATTGCTGGTATCAATCGTTGTCAAAAGCTACTTGTGATCCTAAACCATATTTTTTTATGCCTTAATATTCTTTAAGGTACTTATTGTTTTAGTTATATATTTTCCATCTAATACTTTAATATCATAATAAGATGTTTCTATTTGAAAACTATCATCAAATTGGATTATCGTATTATGAAATCTCTCTTTATACTCAATAATTTTTATATCTTTTATTTCTGGGAATGTCTTCTCCGCGGTGCTCTTGGATTTTTTTATATCTCGTTCAAAATTATAATAAATACATACTTTTGTTCCTTTTTTTATTGATTTACATATTGGCAACATATACTCATCATTAAATATTACATCACCTAATCTTCCAGTGCATACTTTCACTTCTTTTACATCCTTAACCAAATCATCAATAATAAGTTCTAATTCGTTGTCAAGTAATGCCCGTTCTATTCTATATATCTTATAAAATTCATCAATAATTTTCTGTCGTTCATCTTTATTTACTTTATTAAATTTATTAACTAACTCTCTGATATATTCATTATTATAATTACCAAGCTCTCGAAGTTCATCATCTAGTAATATTTTATTTGTGTTTTTATTTCTAAATATATATTTAAACTTTTTACCTCTTATTATTTGCTCCAATATATCACTCTGTATTTGATTGACAATACTATGCTTACTAGAACTTATCTCTATTTCTTCTCCTGATTTACTTTTAAATATACCACTTTTTATATTTAAGTAGTGAATTTTATCTTCTTCTATACTTTCTATCTTGTACAATTGGGCTTGTGATAAATTAGATGCACCATATATTTTTTGTTGCTCATTAAATATATCTCTTATATCAGTGAATCTCTTATTAATATATTCTTTATCAACTTTTATTTTAGCATCCAATACATTGTCTGATTTTCCGTATTTATCTACCTGATTATTAAATTTGTCAGTATACATTTCACCATTTAACAAATTTATGTATACAGGTGAAATATTTTCTGGCTCAAGCCTAATCTCTTTAAGGTTTTTTAATACTTCTTTACCCATAGTCGTTAATATACAGTTACCTGATGTTACTATTATTAAATCTTTTACGTATAGCATTCCTATTGTAATGTTGACCACATCTTCTTCTAATCCCATTATTTCAGCAATATCACAAACAGTCGTTATATCGTTATCTATTAGTTTCATTATTATTTCTTCAGCTAGCTGCAAACCAACTTCTTTTCTTTTTATTGCATTAACATTTAAACATAATATAGGTATACTAATTTCAATGTTTGTAATATAACTATACCCTTTATTTTCTTTTGGAATTCTATTAGTTAGCTTCTTTAAATATTCTTCCATTGATTTTCTCCTTTGAACAGTCTACTATTAAACATTTTTCACTATTTTCTTTTATATACAAAACTACTTCCGGAAATCTTTCCCTGTCAGTGCCCCATACGCTAAACATATTCATATTCCCTACTATTATTAAAAGCTTTTTAGCTCTCGAGAATGCAACATTTATTCTCTCTGCTTCTTTCTGGAAACCAATACTAGTATTTTTATCACTACTTCTTACAGTTGAATAAATTATTATGTCTTTTTCTCTGCCTTGAAAAGCATCAACAGTATTAACATCTATTTTGTTATCTAAATTATAGTTACTAATCTCTTTTGATATCAATGCCTTTTGCGCTGAATATCCTGTTATTATACCAATGTCATTACCCTCATTAGATATTAACTCAGAATACTTTCTTATAAAATCCTTAATTATTTCAACTTCACAACTATTATAATATGAATTTCCAGGAGTCTTCTTATGCTGCTTTTTTTTTCCACATCCAGAAGTATCATACCAAATTATTGAATATTCTTTTAATTCATCAATCGGATGTTGCTTTTCTGCTTCTGATACACCTGAATCTATTGTGTCTTCATAAAATACATGACTGATTAAATTTCCAATATTAGGATGCATTCTGTATTGGGTTCCTAACTTCTGCTTATGTGTTTCAGGTAATCCTAAAGGTTTAAATAGCGTAGTAAATAAGCTTGTCTTTAACTCTTTTAATGTTTCTTCATCTACCCACTCAATTCCATTATCATTTACATAAGGCGGTAATTGCATATGATCCCCGACCAGTAGAATTTTTTTTGCCTTTATTATTGATACTAGCAGTTCAGGAGTAGTTGCTTTTGCAGCTTCATCAACAATAACATAATCAAATAACATTTCCTTAATGTTTTGATTTGATGAAAATCCAACGCATGTCCCAGCAACAACTACTGCACTATTTATTATTTGACACTCTATATCATCACTTGAATTAATTCTCTCTAGCCATTCCTTTTGAATCTCAATAATTTTCATATTCTTTTCATCATTTTTGTTTATCTCATTAAATCTTTTTGAATATTCACTACATTTCTCTTTTATTCGTTCAATAAATTTTTCCTTCAGAACACTAATTGTAAATTCATCCTTTATTCTATCTGATATATTTTTTTCGTTTCCAACTCTAAAAATTTTAATATCTAAATTTTCTTTTAACAATCCTTCTAAAATGTTATCAACTGCTGTATGTGATTGGGAAACCACTAAAATTTTAGGAAGATTCATGAATCTTTTACCTTCTTGTAGTATTTGAAATATAATTTCATTTATCACAGTAGTTTTTCCTGTACCTGGCGGGCCCTGTATCAAAGCTATACTTTCAGATGATAGAAATTTTCTTACCGAACTTTTTTGGTATTCATTAATTAGCTTACTTCTAAATTTAACCTCTTTTAAATTACCAATCAACTTAGGTTTTGTATAATCTAAAATTATATCCTTTAAATTTTTTGACTCATAATTATCATCCCTTAATTGATTTATTGCAGTTATTTGTTTTTTGTAAGCTTTTATTTTATATGTATAATCATCCTTTAGGTTTAACCCCATATCTAATAATCTCTTAATTCTACCTTTAGATTCTTTCTCATCTATGTTTATAATAATATATGTGTCACCGTCAATATATTCAGTTCCTTCAAAGCTTCCTATTCTAGTTATAGCTTGCTTTCCAGCTTCTATATGCTCAATTATAAATTTAGTATCATCTTTTAAATCATCTACATCTCTATTTAAAAAGTCATTTACTTTTAATATTATTTTTTTATTTTCAATTTTATATTCTTTGTATGAAAATTCAACACCTTTGCATTTCTCATGATCTATACTGTCACACAGGTAATTTTTCCACAATTTAAAATAATTAAAAAATACATTGTCTTTTTCTGTTTTTGAATTATAAATATCTTTTTGATTATTTAGCATTACATCTAATTTTCTATTTGAGTTGTTTTCAATTTTACTGCTATTAAATATTAGTTTTCCCTCGATTCTCAGTGCTTTCTTTTTAAATCTAATTTTCTGATCTTCCATTGGATTATATATCTCATAAATATAGAAAATATTGTTCTCTAATATGCATTTCATTATATATTCCTCACCTAAAAACTCATATTCACCATTGTCTTTTATAAATCCATAGGAGCTCTTGAAATCTTTAGGTAAAACTGCTCTCGTAAACTCATTTATATTAATAGAATTTTTTATTATCATTTTCATTTTTGCATTACTAAAAACTTTACTATCAATATAAAAATAGTATTTATATTGATTAATGTTTACATTTTTAATTGTTTCTTCTAGCTCTTTTTTTATTTTTTCCAGATTACTCTCTCTTTTTTCTGGAAGCTCCTTCAACATTCTCTTTAATATTTCTTTTAAGTCTTCCCGTAACTCAGAATTATCTATTGTTTCTTCAAATTGAGCTGGTTGCGGCGGTTTTTGTCCTGTAAATAAATTATATATCACTGCCCCAATTGAATATATGTCACTTAGTTCAGACGCATCTGATCTCAATGCTACCTCTGGTGCACAATACTCTTTTGATTTCATGTCTTGAACAGTTCCCTCATCAATACACGATTTAATTTTGCTTATTCCAAAGTCAATTACTTTTACATTAGTTCCTTCAATCATTATATTACTTGGTTTTATATCTCTATGAATAATGCTATTTATGTGTGCATTATTTATTGCCTCTATTATTCCGATACTTATTTTATATCTGTCTGTTCCTTCAATATCACTAAGTTGAATCTTATCTAAGCTTTTACCATTAATTTTTTCTAATAATAATATTCCATATCGCTTGTTATCTTTTCTGTTTATTCCCATTTCATTGTGATGTAAAGTAACTATATTATCATATTTGTTTAAAACCTTTAATGCATTTAATTCCCTATTAAATATTGTATTTTTTAACGAATCATCTATTGGACCAACTATCTTAGCTGCATAACATTCTCCCGTTTCCTTGTCCTTCAATTCTTTAATTCTGGATCCAGTAATTTTATTATAATAAATAGTTCCAACTTCTTCATAATTCTCAAACATTTCTATATACCTCTTTCCTTTATATTAGAAAACATTAGCTAAATCTTTTTAATTTTTTAATATGCTTCTTATAACTTAATCAAATTATAATAACTCCATATATTCTCACATGTTAATATACTCAAATACCCTATTGTAAATTATATCACCTAATTACATAATACTCCATATTATTTAACTTTTTACCAGTAAAACTGACATATCAATTATTCATCAAATATAAATATATAAAAAACTGGCATCACTAAGTAATACCAGTTTTTATAACTAAATCATATGTACTTTTCTATCTGTTATCTTCCTATAAGCCTCTCCCAGGTATTCCCCCCAACAACCCCATCAACCTCAAGTCCCATATCCTCCTGAAACTTCTTAACTGCCTCCAAAGTCCCCTCACCAAAATATCCATCAGCTCCACTGCTTCCTACATCATACCCCTTCTCTATAAGCTTCCTTTGAATAATCCTTACATTTTCATCCGACACCCCTGAATTCATTTTAATTAAATATCCAGAATAACTTATTTCTCCCGCTGCTCCTGCTTCCTTCTTTATTCTATCTAAAGGAAAATTACTCCCCGGACAATCTGTTGAATATAATTCAAAATGACCACATATTCTACTTATTCCATACTTACCTAATTTAGAGCGGGTTAACTGCAGCAGCGCATTATACTGCACTTCTCCCATAGTTTCACAATTAAAGTTTCCCTCTGCACATATACCTATAGAAACTGCATTATAATTTATACAGTGAGCTCCTATAGCTTTTTCATCTCTTCCAACATATACAGTTCCATTCTTTCTTACGAAATAATGATAACCACAGCCGGACCATCCATTATCCATATGCCACTTATGTATATCCTCTATACTGCATACTGATGCATCTGCATGGTGAAGTATTATCATTTTAGGATTGTTTCCATAATTCAATCCATCCCTAAAGACCAAATTAGCATTTATAATATTCAAAATAGCACCTCCAAAATTATAATAACCCTGCAGAAACTGCAGGGCTATAAAGTCTAGGCAATAGTAAATTCTTGTGATGTTGTGCTGACAACTTTAGCATCCTTTTTACCAACTATTGCGCCATAGCTAGTTGCAAAGATCTTCTTTTGAACTATAAGATCCATAAGGGTATTGACTTCTGCTTCAGTAACAGAAGGTTGTCCTGTTATTTCATCTATCTTAATATTATCTATACTCATTGAAAAATATTTGCCATCTTCCTCTGTGGTAAATCTCATAACAAGTTTATGTCCCATTTATATTCTCCTCCTTCCTACTAAATAGTGCTTTTAAAGTCTAATTACTATACACTAGTAATTGCGTTGTGGTCATTTTTTTGGATTTCATTTACTGAGTAGTTTAATACCTTTTCTATTCCCAGCACCACATCCAAAATGTCTTGGTCCGCTGCAGTTAACAATAGTTTGCCTATTGTTGATTTTTTAAGTACTTCCTTACCCTGTACATCTACTCCTGTCTGTACTACAATAACAAGATCAGATGAAAGCTTAGTTGATACAGCTGCCATGATATCCTCTCCTTTCCTTACCTTTTAACTATATATATGCTCTTCTAAAAATTTGTGTAAAAAAGGAAATAAGACTTAGTCCTACTTCCTTTCCTGGTTTTTTATAACGGCTGATATATCTTCTCTAAGACCTTGTAAGGATTGAACTAATAAGCCAATCTTATCTTCAAATCTTATAAGTAGATATATACTAACTGCTATTGGGAACCCCACGGAACTAATTAAACTAACTAGCTGGTCATACATACATATCACCCTCCCCTACCCTTATAAAAAATATATATGCTATTTTAGATATTTTCTCAGTTTATTTAATGCTTCTTTTTTAATTTCTATAGCTTTTCTATAATTTATATCACAATCAGCAGCTGCCTCTTTTAGTTTTTTACCTTCAATATATACAAGTCTAATAATATCTTTTTCTATACTCTCAAGCTTGTCCAAAGCCCTATTAACCTTTTGTGACTCATCATATGCAATAACTTCATCTTCTAAAGTAAATTCATAGGGCATTAAATCAATTATGGTATCATCCTGAACTTCTCTTAAGTGCTTTATTTCACCTTTTAAAAGTGCCTTAAAATTATTTATAACTGCATTGGTACAGTATGTAGTAAAGGATCCTCTTCCAGTCTTATAAAGATTAACTGCTTTTATTACAGAAAGATATCCATGCTGAACTAAATCATCAAAGTCATAGGAAGGTATCCTGTATTTAGCTGCCTGTTTAATAATAAAGCATTTAAATTTCTCAATGATTTCGTTAACTGCAGTACTGTCTCCGCCTTTAGCTCTTTTAATAAGTTCTTCTATGATAAACACCACCTTATTAATTGTATTTACCATCATTATACAATTAATAAGGTGCTGTTATATTTATAGTTGACAAAATGGTAACTAGATTTTTATTAAAAAATATAATTATCTCTCATCAATTTTAACATTAATTCTTAAATTACGTTCCATTTTGTTTTTACCTTATAGATATACTAAAAATCAATTTCTCTGTAGAGATTTATCTCTGTACTTTCTCGAAGTTTTTTAAGTTCTGGAATAATTCTCTTCATGTGATCGCTATTATTATGTGATACTATAGCATCTTCATCTTTCCACTCTTCAAGCATTGCAAGTATTGAAGAGTCATTAATTTCCTCATAAATAGAATAATGTATACATCCCTCTTCTTTTCTAGTTTCATCAATAAGTTCTTTTGATAATCTTAAATATTCTTCCTTTACACCTGGTTTCAATTTATATTTAGCTACAATTTGTATCACTTTACCAACTCCTTAAATTTTAGTTTGTTTTAGACAAAAATGTTGATTTTGTAAACCATGTAAAGATAATTTAAATAAAACCTTAATTCCAGAATGGTTCGAGAAATACATCCATGATTCCACCACACACCATTCCTTCTTCTTCAGCTACCTCTGCAGTCATATCTACTCTATGAACTTCGTATTCTCTATCCCTAAGGAGATACCTAGATTTAACTATTACCTCTCCTTCACTGCATCCTCCGCCAATACTTCCTGAGACCTTGCCATTAGACCACACAAGCATTTTAGCCCCAGCTTTCCTTGGTACAGAACCCTTAGTAGAAATAATTGTAATAATCGCTTTTGGTAAACTATCTTCTTCACACAATTCCATTAATACATCTCTATCAATTTCAGGCCAATTTACTTTGGAAAGTATTTTCTTCTCTTCTTTGCCATCAGCCAATCTTCTATATTTAATAACCTGAGCTATGATAGAGAAAGCTATCTCATCTGGAGTAACTGCCCCAATTTCAATGCCTATAGGAGCATTGACTTTGTCCAACTTTTTCTTAGAGTATCCTTCATTAACTAGTTGTTCCATTGCGCCTTTAACTCTTCGTTTTGAACCAATCATTCCAACATAGGCTGTATCATGCTTTAATACTTCTCTAAGACACTCCATGTCATGTCTGTGGCCTCTAGTTACAATAACCACAAATGTTGATCTATTTAAATTAATTAAATCAAAACACTTATCGAAGCTTTCGCAGATTACTTTCTCAGCACCAGGAAATCTTGCAGTATTAGCAAAAGAAGGCCTATCATCAATAACTGTGACTAAAAATCCTGCTCTGGCACCAAACTCAACTAAGGGCTTTGCAATATGCCCTCCACCAAAAACTATTAGCCTAGGCTCTGGAAAATATGGTTCAATCAAATATGATTCAGTTTCATTCACTTGAACAAACTCAAGATTTCCTGTTTCTAAAGACTGTTTAGCTTTTTCGTAAACTACTTTATTTAAATCAGATATGCAACTATTAGCAATGTTATCTTCCGTATAAAGAATTTTTCTATTACAATTTTTTTCTCCACATTCTTTATCGTCCATAACTGTAATCATTACTGCTTTATTACCTAACTCTAATTCCTCTAATAACTTTTTATAAATATTTCCCTCCACATTAACCATTCCTTTTCATATATAGTTTAAAAAATCTAATAAATTATAGTTATACCTTATATAGAACTAAAAGCAATACTTCATATCTAGAATTTAAATCAACTACCTGTACCCACTTTTAATCATCCTCAAATTTCGTAAGGATTTCTTCACTTAATTCTTCACTTAATTCTTCAATATGATTTTTCATATACTGAGAAGCTTTTTCTCCATTTCCTTCTTTTAAGCTTTCAAATATCGATTCATGTCTGCTTGCTAATTCAGTGAGGTTTTTTCCAGAAATTTTTGCTGTAATAAATGTCCATTGTCCAAGATTGACCATGTTCCACGTTTTTTCCAGTAAGTGATTATTAGCCACATGTATAATTAACTTATGAAAATCTATATCCATTTCAATGAACTCTTCCTTAAATCCACTTTGGGCAAATAACTTCATCTGCTTTATAAGGCTATCCATATTTTTCAAATCATTCTCTGTTATGTTTTCAGCTGCCTCACGAACAGCAAGCATTTCCAGATAAGCTCTTAATTTGTATGCATCCTTTATGTCTTTTCTAGTAAGTGTTTTTACAAAACACCCCTGATATGGTTTATTTTCTACAAGTCCCATAAGCTCAAGTTCCCTCAATGCTTCTCTTACTGGTGATTGAGAAACTCCTAACTTTTTTGCTATTTTGGTCTCTATAATTCTTGCACCAGGCTCTATTTTATTATTAACGATTGCTCTTCTTATACTGTTAGTTACATTTTCTCTTAATGTAGATTTTTTAATTAGATCCATTATTCCTCCTTAATTCTTAATAAGGTGTATACTATATAATTAATTTATATGTAATACACCTTATTACTCAACCTTCTAGAACTCCAAAATAACGGAACTCTAAACTTATATTAACAATTTTATTGATCCTATAACTGTCATTATATTAATAAGAATTCTAAAATATTTTTCATTAATCTTCTTAACTACTAAAACTCCTAGCATTGCCCCAGCTGCAACTGCAGGAATCATAAGAGTAGTAAGGAAAATAGTATCAAATGAAATATTATGCCAAAATAATATCTGCAAAGGTACTTTGGATATATTTACGATAAAAAAAAACCAGGCAGTTGTTCCTATAAAATCATTTTTCTCAAAACGCATAGCTAACAGATAGATATTGAATAAAGCACCTGCAGCATTACCTATCATAGATGCAAAGCCAGAAAGTATCCCCATTAAAGCATAGAACCATATACTACTGGGAACATTAAGTTTTTCTCCTTTTTTTTCTGTATATATCAAAATAATAAGGCATACTAAAACACAAATAGCTATAAAAATCTTAAATTGTGTATCATTAATATAATTTCCTACTATAACACCAGATATTAGTCCTACTAAAGTCCACGGAAGAAGTTTTTTTATCTTATTCCAATCTGCATGCTGTTTATAATAGTAAATTGCAAAAACATCTCCAACTATTAGTACGGGTAAAATGATACCTGTAGATAACTTGGCTCCGAAAATAGCAGCAACAATAGGTATGACTGGTATTAGGAACCCACTAATTCCGCTCTTTGAGAAACCAACTAACAGAGCGCATACTATCATCCAAGACCATTGCCACATTGATAAATTAAATGTACTGAGAACTTCCATTCTATTCCTCACCTCATTTTAATAAAATTTATATACATAGATAGAAATCCGTTTTGTAGTAGTTTATATCTGTCTCCTTTTTATGTTTCTATACTACTTTAATTTCATCATTTGCCTTAACAATACCACCCTCTAATACCTTTACAAAAATACCTTCATGCGGCATAATGCATGTACCGATTCTTTTATAAATTTCACAGTGATGGTGACACTTCTTTCCAATCTGAGTTAGTTCAGTTAAACATTCGCCTAATTTCAATTTTGTGCCTACAGGTAGCGTATGTAGCTCTATACCTGTTGTAGTGATGTTTTCTGCAAATTTGCCAGGGTCTAGTCCTTCCACCCCCATGGCTGTCATTTTATCAATACTCTCCTGTGCTAGCAAACTGATTTGCCTGTGCCAATCACCACCATGAGCATCACCCTCTATGCCAAAATTCACTACAAGTTTTCCTTCATCAATAGGTGTTTTTATAATACCTCTTACTGTACTTATATTAACTGCTGTAATTTTCGCCATATCTTTCCTCCCGATTCTTTTATTTAATGCATTTAACCACCTATACGGCTCATAACACGATCAGAGGTAAATTTTTTATCAAAGTTATGTCCTTCTGGCTTATTAAAAATTGCTTTTCTTATAACTGCTCCTAGCATCTCATCGCCCATCAGTAGAGCATTTTTTAAAGATACCTCTCCATTATTGCCTAGGCAGGGCTTTATTTGACCATCACTTGTAAGTCGTATTCTGTTGCATATATTACAAAATTTATGGGACATTGGACTAATAAAACCTACTCTTCCCTGATAACCTTCTACTTTATAATCTTCTGAAGGCTGGCTAGGATAACGAGGCATAACTCTTTTCAAATAAGATCTTGATTCTAATATTTCACTGCTAGGCACCCTGTTCTCCTTATCTTGTCCTAACTTTCCAATAGGCATTAATTCAATAAATCTAACATCAATTGGTCTATCTTTAGTTAAAGCTATAAAATCATCGATTTCATCATCATTCTCTCCACGAACTATAACTGCATTTAACTTTATTGGATAAAGTCCACATGCAATAGCTTCATCTATACCTCTGATTACCTCTTCTATTTTACCGCCTCTGGTTATTCGGCTATAACGCGCAGGATCAAGAGAGTCTACACTTATATTCAATCTCATAAGCCCTGCTTCTTTTAGCGCTTTTGCTCTGTATGACAGCCCCTGTCCATTGGTTGTCATACATAAATCCTTTATTCTGTCATTTTGTGCAATTTTTTTTACAATCATTTCTAAATCAGGACGCATCAATGGTTCTCCACCAGTAAGACGAACCTTGTTTACCCCCAAAGATACCATACTTTTTACAATTCGATCAATGTCATCTACAGTCAGTTCTTTCTCCTTGTTACACTGCTCCGAACCGTCTCTACAATATACACATCTAAGGTTGCATCTATCTGTAACTGATAATCTAAGATACTCAATTTCCCGACCCATACAATCCTTCATTTTTAATGCCTCCTTTCCTGTTAAAATGATTTACCAAAGCTGCAGTTTGGATAAGTACACACCTCACAGTTTCTGCATAAGCCTCCGTGAGCCAACGCTTTAATATCCTTCCTTGATGGCTTATGTCCTGCAATTATCCTTGGAACCATTAATTCAAAAATGCTGGCATTGTGGTACATAACACATCCCGGCAACCCAACTACAGGTACATCTCCTATATATGCCAATAAAAACATTGCTCCAGGCAGCACAGGTGCACCATAAGTTACAATTTCTCCTCCTGCCTTACGAATACCAGATGGAGTTCTGTCATCTGGGTCAACTGACATCCCACCAGTAACTGCTACAAAGTCTACACCTTCATCCAATAATTGTTTAATTGAATTAGCAATAACATCATCATTGTCATCTGTAATAATCTGATGAACAATTTCACTTCCCAATTCTTCAAACTTCTTCTTTAAAATAGGTCCAAATGCATCCTTTATTCTCCCATGATAAATTTCGCTTCCAGTAGTGACCAAACCTACTTTTAAAGATTTGAGTTTCTCTACTTTAATTATAGGATTATCTTTACACACCGCTTCTGCTGTAGTAACAATCTCATTAGAGGTATACAATGGTATTATTCTAGTTCCTGCTACCACCTGTCCCTGTTTTACCATCTGGTTTCTATGCAGACTAGCAAACATCACATCATCCTGATCAATAAGCTCCATTAGCCTATCTACATCTATTTGAAGCAATCCATCATATTTTGCGACTAGCTCTACCTTACCTTCACCTTTAACTTTAAGTTCAACACCTTCTCCTGAGGATGCTTTTGCAATCCTCATTGCTGCCTCATCTTCATGTACATCATCCTCTTTAAGATCAAGAACATATAAATTTTGCTTACCCATTTGAAGCAATACAGCTATGTCCTCTTCCTGAACCACATAACCCTTTTTAAACCTGCTTCCTTTATATTCTCCTGGAATTATCTGTGTCATGTCATGTGCTAAAACTGTTCCTACAGCTTCATATACGGATATAGTTTTCATATGTTATTCCTCCTATTTTCTCTTCTATAGTTTTTAAAATCTCATTCGCATTCCTCATACGAATTTTTACTGCATCCATTGCATCACTATCTTCACCAAAACGATTAATTGCTCTCTGAAAACGCTTCTCTATGCTGACTCTTTGATTTTCAATAACCAATTTATCCGCTAAATACACCACTGCCCTTTCATCCAGAAGCTTTACTGCTTCCTCCGATAAATCCATGTGTTCTTCCACAACCCTAGCTATTTCGTAATACCCAAGTTCCCTTAACCACTCTGCTCCACATTCAGCATGGTTATTTTGCCTCCTTGCAACATCATGCAACAACGCTCCTGCCCGTACAAGCGCTATATTCAACGTATGTCCTTTGTTTTTTAGTCTAATAGCAATATCTGTTGCTAGTTCTGCCACTACAATGCAGTGTTCTATAGTACCTTCATCAGCTTTAAAATATCTTAAAATCTCCATACATACTTTTTCTTCAGGTATTTTCATATTTAAAAAATAAGCGTTGAGAACTTTATAGTCCTCTTGTGTATCTGCATCCATAAGAATTCCTTTATCCGGCAAAATTAATTCAACCTTTTCACCAATCAGGCTCTCCATTGCACCTTTCATCCCCATTGTTCCATCATGGAGCAGAAGATATTCTATACAATCTGCTGAGAACAATAAAGGATGTCCATGTTTCCCATTGTACATAGGTTGTACTACTGTGCATTTTCTGCCACACATTTCTTTCTTCATCGCTCGGAGACTTGAAACTTTGAAAAGTGGTATATCCCCAGGTAAAAAGAAAAATTCATCACAGCGGTTGTTTAAATACTTAAGACCAAGTTTTACTGACTGAAACATAGATGTAGTTGCATAATTTTCATTTCTAATAAAATGTATGTTTCTACTGGCTAATTGTTTTTCAATTTCCATCGCTCTATTGCCTGTTACAACAACAATTTCCTGTACTCCACCTTCTCTTAAAGTATCAACTACATACTCTATAAGTGTTTTCTCACCTAGCTTCATTAGTGGCTTAAATGCTTTCATACGAGAAGACATTCCTGCTGCCACCACTAAACCAGCAGTTATTTTATTACTCATAGTCTATCTCCTTTATATATAAATAGATACATATCTATTGTTTTCCTAATTTACGTTTTACTACTTCAAAAGCAGTGTTAATAATACACTGTACTGTTGGTTTTTCAACCAGCTCTACAATTACAGACTGCTGTCTGCCCAATAATTCTTTAGCAGCTTCATATACTTGCTGCTCTACAAAAACCATCGCTCCTGTTTTATCTGCAAAGTTTAAAAATGTTTCTTCATCCAGCAGGTCTATAGTCAGTACCTCTATAACTGCTGTACTTACCCCCTTAACTACTATATATCTTGATGCTTTCATCGCATCTGCCACTGTGCCACTACCTGCAAATATCGCTATATCTACACCATTATTTACAATTCTAGTTTTTCCGTTATCAATTATTTCGCACATTCTAACCCCTCCGTTAGTATTAGAAGATGAAGAACTTTATAAAAGTTCTTCATCTTCTTCCATATTCAGAAGTTTTCTTATGCCTGTTTTGCCCTTTTCAATGCTTCTCTTAGAGCATTCTTAGTCCATACTTTAACCATTTCAACTCTGTATTCTTTTGTAGCACGTTGGTCTGTTATAGGATTACATGAATCTGCTGCTAACTCACCTGCTTCTTCAATAAGATCCTCTGTAAGAAATTTTCCTGTGATTAGTTTTTCAACCGCTTCAACTCTTATTGGTGTTGGTGCAACTGCTGCCAGTGAAACTATTGCCTTTTCAACTTTTCCATCAGCATCTAATGTTATACTGCTTCCTGCACCAACTATTGTTATATCTGTATCCCCTCTAATAGCAAACTTTTGGTAAGTTGCACCAGTGTTTGCCTTTGGAGCTGGAATAGTGAAACTTATAACAAATTCTCCTTCTTTTAAAACTGTTTTACCTACGCCTGTAAAGAAATCTATTACCGGAACAGTTCTTGTCCCATTCTCACCTACTATATTTACAATAGCATCTGAAACTATAAGACCTTGTACAGCGTCTGCACTTGGAGATGCATTACATGCATTACCACCAATAGTTGCCATATTTCTTATCTGCATACTTGAAACATGTCCAGCAGCTTCTGCTAATGCTAACCAATTTTCTTTTACTTCTTCAGATTTTGAGATTACACGAAGTGTTGTTAAAGCTCCAATCTCAATTCCATCTGTAGTCTTCTTTATACCTTTTATTTCAGGAACGCTTTGTAATCCGATTACTGTTTTAACCTTAAGAACTCTATTTTTAAGTTTTGGAACTAAGTCAGTTCCACCTGCAACCATTCTAGCATCAGTTCCATATTTCTTAAGTATTTCTACACACTCATCAGCAGACTTTGGTTCATAATATCTTTCAAATCTAAACATAGCCATATCCTATACCTCCCCGCAAGCTTCTTTATACTTGCCATCACGTACTTCTTCGATAGCTCGTACAATTGATTTGTATCCTGTACAACGGCACATATTTCCATGCAGCCCTTCTCTTATATCGTCTTCTGTTGCATTTGGATTTTCATCTAAAATAGCCTTTGCTGTTAAAATCATCCCTGGAGTACAATATCCACATTGAAGTGCAAAATTGTCTATGAAAGATTGTTGTAATGGATGTAAGTCATTTTTGCCTTCTAATCCTTCGATTGTTGTAATTTTTCTGCCGTTTGCCTGAGCAGCAAGTATTGAACAGCTCTTTACTGCCATTCCATCCATAAGTAATGTACAAACTCCACAGTTTCCATCTTCGCATCCCATTTTTGTACCAATAAGGTTTAAGTCCTCTCTTAAAACCTCTAATAGTGTCTTGTATGGTGGAACCTGTAATGTATATTCTTTTCCATTTACTTCTAAATCAACAATAATACTTTCAAAGCTTTTATCAATAATACTCATTATTTTCCAGCCTCCTTTGCCTTCTTTTCTTTTATAAGCTTAAGAACTTTTTCTGCTGTCATAGGATATGAATCTACTCTAACTCCTACAGCTTGGTAAATAGCTTCTGCAATTGCAGGTCCTGGTGCAATAGTAATTGATTCTGCCATACCCTTTGCACCCCATGGTCCGTCAGGTAGTGAATCTGGACAAATATGTGAATAAGTGTCATCAGCTTTTGGAACGTCAAGTATTGTTGGAATTCTGTAATCTCCAAGATTTGCATTCCATATCTTTCCGTTATTGTCATAATAATGATTTTCAGTGACAGCGAAACCAATTGCCATCATTACTCCGCCTTCAATCTGTCCTTCTACTAGTTTGGGATTGATTGGGTTTCCTGTGTCAGCAGCACATGCATATTTAAGAACTTTAACTTGTCCTGTTTCTTCATTTACTGCAACTTCAACAGCAGTTGCAGCGAATTGATACCAGTTCCATTGTCTGTCACATCTGCCGTCTTCACCCCATTGTAGAACTGGAGCTGGGCAATATACGCCGTATCCTACTACTGGAGTACCTTTCATCATACCGTAGTTACCTTGTTCGAAAAAGTTTATTGGTCTAAATAGGCTTGCAATCTCAATTTCTTTCTTTTGATATCCTTTTATAATTGCCTTTGTTCCTTCTATTTCAACGTTCATCCAGTGAACGCCTATTTCTCTTCCAACTGCTTCTCTTAAATTTTGTATTAAATCTAAAGCAGCAGCCTTTACAGCATTTCCTGTAGTATATGTTGTTCTGCTTGATGCTCCATAGTTGTCATAAGGAGTTACATCAGTATCTCTAGCTAAAACTTCTATGTTTTCTATATCCATTTTTAATATTTCTGCAGCCATTTGTTTTAGAGCTGTAGTAGCACCCATACCATTTTCATCACTGCTTAGTAGTAAAGTAACTGTTCCATCACTGTTAAAATTAATTTTGGCTTCAGCACGTCCGAGTGGTGTATTTTGTTTTCCACCTGCTGCTACACCTTTTCCCTTTTTCCAAACAGTTCCATCCTGAACACTTGGTTCATCTACTTTTATTGATTCAGCAACAGCATCAAGACATTTGCTAATACCAGTACTTGTTACAATTTCTCCTACGCAGTCTCTTTCATCTCTTTTGATGAAGTTTTTCTGTCTGATTTCTACTTGACTCATTCCTAACTTATCTGCTAACTCACTTATTGCACATTCAATAGCGAACTCTGATTCTGGAACACCTAAGCCTCTATACTCAGCAGCTGGTACTGTATTTGTAGTAACTGCCTCTGCATCAATTCTTGCTTCACCCCAATTGTAAACAGGATTTGCACCGGATGCTGCCATACGTCCAGTAAAGTAACTGTTATTTATTGCTGCACCAATCTCTTCACCAACATAAAAGTCCAGGGCAACGATTGTTCCATCTTTTTTAGCACCAAGCTTAATCTTTGAAATAACAGGCCAGTTAGATGGAGCTGTAGTAAACTGCTGCTCTCTTGTCAATCTGTAAACTACAGTTCTTTTAACTTTCCTAGCCATCATTGCAACTAATACTTCCATGATAGGAGCCAAACGGCTTCCAAAACTTGCTCCACTAGTAGGAGCTAAAACTCTCAGTTTATTTTCTGGTACACCTATCATTTTAGAAAGCGACATTTTTACAACACCGTGAATACCCATACCATTTGATCTTATTGTTAATTTTCCATAAGGATCATATTCACAAACTGCTAAAGGAGTTTCTAATTGGCTGGCAGTTTTCTTACCAGTATAAAAATCTCTTTCAACAATAACATCTGCTATTTTCATAGCTTCATCTACGTTACCTGTATCAAGCTTAAATGCTCCAACAACATTCGGTGATTTTCTATCTTTTATTTGATCCATCGGTCTATCTGATGCAGTGTTTCTTTTTCCAAACATTGGGTCAATAACAGATGGTGTATCTGATTTTATAGCATCCCAATAAGTTAGAACATGTGGTAGCACTTCATATTCTATGTCTATTAACTCAATTGCGTCTTTTGCCTGTTCTAAAGTTTCTGCTGCAACAAGCGCAATAATTTGTCCTGCCCATATTACTTCATTATTTTGAGCTAGCACTGCATCTTTAGGAAACAGTTCCCAATTAGCACCTGGTTCATCACCTGTAATTATTCCAACTACTCCTGGTGCTTTTTCTGCTTTACTTAAATCTAATTTTGTAATTTTTGCATGTGCATATGGACTTGTTAATGCATGCATGTAAACAGCATTTTTAGCTTGAGTAGCAACATCAGTTGCATATACAGCTTTCCCGGTAACCTTTTCATAGGCATCAGTTCTTTTCTCTGCTTTTCCAACGTAATTCGTCATTAATGAAAACCCCCATAATCATTATTTTATATTTACTCTAGATAGACTGGACGTTTTGTTGAATTACAGTCTACCAAAAGTAATTACCCTATTAATATTAACCTCTCACCAAGTTGTTCCACTGCTGCTATTATATCTATTTAGATTTAAACATAATCTTTTATATTTAATTTATAATCGATTATGTTTAATATTATAATATCATATTTTGTGGAATTGTCAACAATCTTTAATCAATTTTATTTAATCGATTTCAAAAAAAAATAATTAACTAATCATAATGTTTGTTGATACTTTTTTCTATTCAATTCTCCTATTACAAAAATAAACATAAAAAAAGCCATTTTCAAATAGAAAATGACTTTCTTCTTATTGCTGTTCTGCACATTCCGATGCTGCGCCTTTTAAAATATCAATTCCGTGGGGCAAAGCATCTATAATAAACTGAAGATTCTCTAAAGCTCCCTTAGGACTGCCCGGTAAATTAATTATCAATGTATCTTTTCTTATTCCTGCAATGCCTCTTGAAAGAATTGCTTTCATAGTAATTTGCATTGATTTCATTCTCATTGCTTCTCCAATGCCTGGCACATATTTGTCAATTACTTTTCTAGTAGCTTCTGGTGTAACATCTCTTTTAGAGAATCCAGTCCCCCCATTTGTAATTATTAAATCAACTTTTAAATCATCACACAAGGAAATAAGCTCCTTGCATATCAATTCTTCATCATCAGCTATAATTTTATAATACTCAATCTTATACCCATGTTTCTCTAAAAACATCTTAAGGGCAGGACCGGTTTCATCGGTTCTTTCCCCTCTAGATCCTTTATCACTCATTGTTAAAATAGCACTTCTTATCAATGTACACACCTCCAGCCTTAAAACTATTTCGTTATTATTATAGTAAAACCAAAAAGAACAGCCTGAACTATCATCAAAAAATTTATAGTAAACTTTATGGTGGTGCTTCCACTAATCTTATACTTTCATTTTTTAATAGCTACTACCATCATTTTTTGCAGTCTTAAACATTTCCACTAATCCGTCATGATGATTAATAATTGAATCCACAGCCTTTTTCTTGTCTCTTGACTTTAAAGCATTATATATATCTTCATGTCGAAGCGCTAAAAAATCCAGATCTTTGTATGTCAGCTTTGTAAAAATAAATGTCCAATCTTTGATGTGACATTGATCCCACAATCGAAAAAGTGTTTGATTATTAGGAATTTCAACTATCTTCTTGTGAAATAATACATCATTTCTTACAAATAAATCAATCTCTTTGTTTTTCGCAGCTTCTTCCATTTCAATTAAAATTTTCTTCAATTCCTCAATCTGCTCATCATTAATAATTTCAACTGTATCTTTTATGGCTAATTTTTCAAGTGCTAATCGCACCCTCTCTGAATCCATTACATCTTTCAGTGTTATTTCTCTAACATATGAACCCTGAAATGGTCGAGTTTCAACAAGTCCAATCATCTCCAACTCACGGATTGCTTCTCTTACTGGAGATTGTGAAACCCCAAGTTCCTTTGCTAAACGTGTTTCAACAATACGTTCACCAGGCTTTAATTCATTTGATAAAATTGCGTCTATAATACGATCTCGAATTTCTTCTCGAAATAAAGTACGACTTCTGAGTGGCCTTTTTTCATTTTTTTCAAGCATCACTGTTCCTCCTTGCTGTGTTATATCTACTATTATATCAAATCTTGTCATCCTGGCAAATAAAGTTTTATTTAATCGATTATTTTCGAACAAAATCGCCTGATTTTCCACCAGTCTTCTTCAACAATACAATATCTCCTATTTCCATGCCCTTATCTACTGCCTTGCACATATCATATACTGTAAGTGCAGCAACAGATGCAGCTGTTAGTACTTCCATCTCAATACCAGTTCGATAAACACACTTTGCTGTCGCTAGAATTCTCACCTTATTAGGAGGTTCAGGTAAAAGCTCCAGTTCTATGCCCGAAATCGGCAATGAATGGCACATCGGTATTAGTTCATAAGTCTTTTTAGCAGCCATTATTCCAGCAATTCTTGCACAGGAAAATACATCTCCCTTCTTCACTTTTCCTGAAATAATTAATGATAGTGTTTCCTCTTTCATTGTAACTACAGCCTGTGCTGTTGCTTCCCTTTTTGTATCCTGCTTCTCTCCAACGTCCACCATTCTGGCATTGCCTTTTTCATTTAAATGTGTAAGTTCCATTTCATTTATTCCCTTTCTTATTCTCTTTATAATATAAAATGTTTAATTAGTAATCTTTGTAATGCACCCAAGACCTACATAATGATATAGCCGCATCAAAATACAAAGATGCGGCGTAGTCTTAATTTATTTATCTTCAGGCAGACTCCAATTGAAAAATCTAATATACGGCTCACTGGCACAATGTCTGAATTCTTCTATATCTTTTTTACTCCAGTCATAAACACCCTTACCTGTTTTAAAGCCTAAATTACCAGAATCATGGAGATTTCTTATATAATCTGGTGTTTTATCAGCATTTGAGAGTGTTGGAAAAAGGTAGTCATCTATACTTACAATCATGTCCAGCCCTGCATAATCAAAATGCTCAAATAATCCTATAGATGTATAACGAGGAATAAAACTATATTTTAATGTCTTGTCTATATCCTCAGGTGTTGCAATCCCTTGTTCTACCATATAAACAGCTTCCCTATAAAGAGCATGCTGTAGACGGTTCCCTATAAAACCTGGCGCATCTTTCATCATCAGTGATACTTGACGTCCAACTGATTCCAATACTTCTTTAGTAAATTTAATACTTTCATCACTTGTCTGTTTGCCCTTTACAACCTCAACACAAGGAACAAGATGAGGCGGATTCCAAGGATGTGCAACTGAAAGCTTATCCTTTTGTATTAATCCCTCAGCTAAATTATCAACAGAAATTGCAGATGTAGAGGAAGCAATAGCCTTGAAGTTCTTGCAATGCTTCTCTATCTCCTTATATACAGCATGCTTAACATTGAGACGTTCAACAACACATTCAAATATAAAATCAGCGTCTGCAAGATCTTCATATTTTTGTGTAAAATTCAGTAACTCGGCACATTTTACTGCTTGTCCCGGTGTTACCAATTTCTTTTCAATTAAATCCTTATAATAAGTGTCGTAGCTAGCTTTTCCTTTAGCAATTTCTGCGTCATTAATAGCATACATTGTTGTCTTGTAGCCATTGCCAGTAAAAAGCACTGCCATGCTGGCACCAATCATACCTGTACCGATAATCGCTATATGGTTTACGTTATCTAACTTCATAAATTCATCCCCCTAATAAGTTAATTTAATCTCTAAAAATCTCATATCCGTAATTAAAATCCATTACTCTACTCTTAATAAAAAATCAGATAATCTTTTATTATCTATTATATTTTATATATAATCGATTGTCAATTTTTTTAGTTCTATTCTATTTAAAGCAAACTTAATAAAAATTCATTCATATTTATATAATATTATAATAGGATTTTTTCAGTTATACTTGAGGCAATGTAGATCCTCCGTAAGGCATTATTATTACTTTTGAATCTTCTCCCAATTCCTTTAAAGCTGATTCTAATGCAAGCTGAACATTCTCAAAAGGTTCCATAAATATACTTCTAACAAAATCATCTTCTAACTCTGAAACAAGATATATCTTAGCCTTTTTCAATACCATAGCAATTGCTGCTGCCTTATGTCCACCAAGCACAAAGTTTTTCTTTATGTCTTCAATCATAGTTTCTGATTTCTCTGTACCAGTCATCCATTTTTCAAATTCTTTTTCTCCTAAGCCTTCCTTACATGAAGCTAAAAGTATTATTATACCTCCATCCTTTACTGCATGCTTAGAATTATCCAATGCTTTTTGTGCCTGATATAAATTTAAATCTTTAGGGTATCCTCCTGGGGTAGTTATAACAATATCTGCCTTTTCTTTTATTTTTATTTTATAAAAACTATCTAAAAACTCACAACCTTTTCTATGAGCTTCTATATAATGTCCTGCTACAGCTTTAATTATTTCTTTTTTACTGTCTAAAACTACATTTAATATAAAATGGATAGGCACGAACTTTTCTACCGCTTCTATATCTAATCTTACCGGGTTGGTATCTATATTGCCTGCTTTTGCTTCTTCCTCCACCATTCTACTATGGTTAGCTTGTATCGCAGCTCTTGTAGAGACACCAGGCATTATAGCTTTGGCCCCTCCACTATAACCAGCAAAGTAATGATATTCAATATTGCCTAAACATATTCTCTTATCTGCTTCAGCCACAACTTTATTTATATCCACTGGAGTGCCATTACTTGTAACCCCTAAATGAATATACTCTGTAGAATTACTATCTATACATTTTATCCTGTTATAAATCTTTTCTCCTACTAAATATTTCTTTTCATCTTCTGTATGAGCTCTATGGCTTCCTAATGCAAGTACTATAGTTATATCTTCATCCTTCACTCCAGCCTCATTTAATTCCTCTATAACTGAAGGTAAAACCACCTTGCTTGGCATAGGTCTAGTTATATCGCTTGTTACTATTACAACATTCTCTCCAGCTTGTACTATATTTTTTAATCTAGCTGATCCTATAGGATTTTCTAGCGCTCTTTTAACTTCTGCTTCCCCTGTAAGTTCTATTTTTACTTCGTTAGGAACCAATACATCTAAAATATTCTTTTCATCTATATTTAGCTCCATCTTTCCTTTGGCAAATCCTAAATTATAATTCATCTAATAATCTCCCTTCTATTAAGATAAATATTAGGTTAAATAGTTACAATTTAAGTACAAAAATAGCATCATTTTATCTAATAAGGCTTAATATTTGCTAAAAAAATACACTTTGAAGTTATCTGTAAATAACTTCAAAATGTAACCTTTTATTTTCAAATACTTTTTATAGTTTACAGAGTCTTATTAAAAGCATTTTTCATAGCCTTTATTAAAGGCATCTCTACTCCAGATAAAAATCTTACCATAGCACCACCAGCGGTACATACATAATTTATTTTATCTGTATCTATGAAACGTTGAGCTGCACTTACAGTGTCTCCTCCACCAATTACAGAATAACCCTTAGCTTCTGCAATAGCATTCCATATAGCTTTAGTCCCATCTTCAAAGATTTTACTTTCATATACACCTGCAGGTCCATTTACAAATATAGTACCTGCCTTTGCTATCTCTGTCTGTAATACTTCTATAGTTTTGTGACCTATATCCATACACATTTTATCAGTTGGAAGGGCTTCTATACCTATCTCTTTTCTTTCACCATCTTCTTCATAAGCAAGGTCTATAGGGCATATTATCTTATCCCCATATTTATCCAAGTACTCCTTAGCTGGCTTTACAAATACATCAAGATTTCTATCTTTAATAAACTTTAAATTTGTTTGTCCAAGATTATATCCTTTAGCTATCAGCATTATATGTCCTGTTATACCTGAACATAGTATTTTATCAGCACTTCCGTTTTCAAGAACCTGTTTCATCATGCCAAAAGCATCAGATATCTTTAATCCTCCCAGTACAAATACAGAAGGCTTGTCTGGTGTTTTCATAACCTTTGTAAGTGCGCTTAATTCTTTAAACATTAAAAGTCCTGCTGCGGTAGGAAGTATTTCCTGGAAGGCTACCATTGAAGGAGCATTTCTATGTGCTGCTGCAAAAGCATCATTTACATAGCAATCTACAACTGGTGCCAAACTTCTTACAAGATAGGTATTTAACATATCCTTAGCCTCAAGTTTAACAGCATCTTCGAAAGTGGATATTTCTTCTGTAAGATATCTTAAATTTCCAAGGAAAATAAGTTGTCCTTCTTTTAGTTTATTTACTTCCTCGATAGCCGCTGGCCCGCAAACATCATCTATATATCTAACTTCTCTACCTAGATGTTTAGATAATTTTTCTGCATGCTCTTCCATTGGTATTAAATTTTGATAATCTAAAGTATCTCCTTGATGTGCTATTATTGCTATTTTAGCGCCTTGATCTATAAGATAGTTTAGTGTAGGAAGGCTCTTTTTAATTCTATTTTCACTAACTATTTTTTTAGTCTCTGGGTCTATAGGTGAATTTATATCTAATCTTAAAAGAACAGTTTTTCCTTTATAATTGAACTCTTCAATTGATTTGATTCCTATTTTTGTATCCATTTTCCCAACCCCAAATACTTATTTGTCTCTGCAACACCTTCAAGTCTGTCTGTTTGCATTTCCATCGCTGCCCTTATAGCATCCATATTTTCAGGTATAACTACAGCTTCTTGTGGAATATTTATTGCAAACATTATATCCTTACCGGATTTAACAATAGACTCTTCAAATAATGCTATTTCATACATATCTCCTCTTGGATTTCCAAGGTCTCTTGCATATCTAAATAAAGAAGCATTTCCTTGGAATCCATCAGCAAGTTTTACAACTCTTATTCTTGGGTGCTTACTGAACAATTCTATCAATTGTTCTTTTGATATGTCTTTTTTAGGTGTAGCTAAAACAGTAATTATATGTCCATGAGTTACTGGTGTATGAACTAGTATTCCAGTTGCATCTACATGTGGCATTATTGTCATAAGATCTAGCGCTTGATGGCTCGGTGCCTTGTCAACTTGTAATGCATTTGTAAGCCCTCTATGGTAATCACCTGGATCAGCAACACGTCTTATGATTGTAATTGCAACCTTTTCTATGCCAACTTCTCTATCTAGGCAGTCAACTGCTCTTATTAAACCAGTAGTATTACAGGATGTTAATTTTAAAAATTGATGTCCAACACCTTTTTCATAATTTGCATAACCATGGAAGAATACATCAGCAACACTGTTACTTTCTCCTCCTTGGAATATTGCTTTTTTATTATATTTTTCATAGATTGCTTTATTCTTTGCTCCTATTCCACCAGGGCTTGCATCAAGCATTATATCTACTCTTTGAACTAAATCTTCAAGTGTTCCACTTATTGGTATACCAGCTTCATCAAATAATTTTTGGTTATCTGGTAATGAATTATATAAGTCATAAGGCATTCCTTTCTCTTTTAATGCTCTTACTGAAAGGGTAGGTGCAACATCTGCAACTCCTACAAGTTCCATGTCTTTTTGTGCAGCAACGCCATCTGCCAATCTTTGACCTATAACTCCATATCCTGCAACTCCTACTTTTATCATAAAAAATTCCTCCTTTTAGTCGGAAACACGGGGTAATTTAACCCGTTCGCTCCCGCTCACAAATTACCCGTTAAAGTCCATTTAGGACTTTAACCTCCTAACAATTTTTATATAATTTAAATGTTGTTTTATAGCTATTGGGTTGATTATTCCTTATACTATAAAAACCACATAACTTAACTATTTCAATTTTGCTAACAATTCCTTAGTGTGCTTCTCTACCATTTCAGGAGTAACCTGTGTCTTTCTTGCTACTCCTGTATCTATAGCTGCCTTAGCTACATAGTAGGCTACCTTTGGTGCTATTCTTAAATCAAATGCCTGTGGTATAACGTACTCTGACTTTAATTCATCTTCACTTACAAGTTCAGCTATTGCATATGCCGCTGCTATTTTCATTTCATCATTTATTTCGCTTGCTCTTACATCTAAAGCCCCTCTAAATATTCCAGGGAAAGCTAGTACATTATTAACTTGATTTGGATAATCTGACCTTCCTGTGCATACTACTTTAGCTCCTGCCTCTAAAGCTAAGTCTGGAATTATTTCTGGATTTGGATTTGCCATTGCCATTATAATTGAATCCCTATTCATGGACTTAACCATTTCCTGAGTTACACAATTTGCTACAGACACTCCTAAGAATACATCTGCGTCTTTTAGTGCATCGGCTAGAGTTCCTTTTACTAGTTTCTTATTTGTTACTTCTGCTATCTCATCTTTATATTTATTCATACCTGCTGGTCTATCTTTGTATATAGGTCCTTTTGTATCACATAAAATAACATCTTTAGTCCCCATTTTTATAAGTAATTTCGTGATAGCTATTCCAGCTGCTCCTGCTCCATTTATAACAACAGTTATATCTTCAAATTTTTTATTTACTAATTTTAATGCATTTATAAGACACGCTGAAGAAACTACTGCTGTTCCGTGTTGATCATCATGAAAAATTGGTATATTACTTATTTCTTTAAGTTTAGATTCTATCTCAAAACATTCTGGAGCTTTTATATCTTCTAAATTTATTCCTCCAAAAGTAGGCTCCATTAGCTTTACAGTCTCTACTATCTTGTCTATACTCTTTGTTTCTAGACATATTGGAAAAGCATCTACTCCTGCAAAGGCTTTGAATAATACTGATTTTCCTTCCATAACTGGAAGTCCTGCTGCTGCTCCTATATCTCCTAACCCTAGTACCGCTGTTCCGTTAGTTACAACCGCTACCCAATTCCCTTTTGAAGTATAATCATAGATAGTTTCTGGATTCTTTTCAATCTCTAGACAAGGTTCTGCAACTCCTGGCGTATATGCAAGTGTCATATCTTCTTTAGTTTTTACTGGTACTTTACACTCTAAGGCTATTTTACCTTCGTTATCTTTGTGAAATTTCAATGCTGTTTCTCTTAAACTCAAATTTTTCACTCCCTCTAAATTAGCTGAACTTTTAAACTTAAAAAAGTTAAACCATTTCTTTTTTACTATCATTAAATACGCTCCTATAATAAATAAAAATTATATATACTACCTAGTGAAAAAATAGCCTCACCCCATACGTATTCTAGAAAACTATTTTCCAGATATGTAGTTATAACATTTGATTACATTTGTTGTTTGGATATACTCCATCATTTCATCCTGTCCGATATCTACTGGAAGTTCTTCGAATTTTATATTCTTAATACATTCATCTTTCGACCAACCTTTTGAAATTCCATCTGCTACTGCGCCAATCCATTTGTATATTACTGCAAGCTGAACATCTATATAAGCTTTTGTTACTACTGGTCCATGACCTGGAACTATATAGTCTACATCTAAAGTTTTAAGGAAGTGTAATGAATTAATCAAATCATCAATATTTGCACTATGAAGCCATGTTTGACACTCTGAGAATATAGTATCACCTACAAATACAACTCTTTCCTCAGGAACATGTACTGCTATCTGTGAATCAGCATGTCCTGGTGTATGATATAAATTAAATGTGTGATCCCCTAATTTAAAAGACATTTTATCATTAAAAGTGATTTGTGGCATATTAACGATATAATCCTCTCTTGATGGCATAAAATGAAGTGATTTTTCATCCTGACGTTGTAAAACATCAACACTATAGTCGTATCCATCCATCTCACCTGGAACAAGGAAGAAAGTATCTTTAATCTTTTCATGACCAATAACTGGACATTCAGACGCAAACCAGTGGTTTCCAAAAATATGATCAATATGTGGTTCTGTGTTTATAAGATATTTGATTGGACCTTTGCTTTTTGCAAAATCAATCATTTCTAACAATGTACTGATCCATTGCGCATTGTCTATAAATACTGCACCTTCCTTTGTAAATACGATACTAGGATTACATCCTCTTATTTTGGTTTCTGTATACACGTTTTCTGTTATCTTTTCCACTTTATTACCCTCTTTCTTTTAATTTTTAAGGACAAAGAATATATTGAATTTTCATTATTAACACTTTATACGCACTTAATGACAACGGTTGCATTTTACTAAATATGTTATTTTTTTCGACCACTTGGGAAGCTTGGATTATCTACAACTTTACATTAATAATTCAAGGACACTATCATCTAGAATTTATCCTTTAAGCTTATTTCTTTAATAATACAACCTTATTATAAAATATAATCGATTATATTTTATAATAAAATTATAACATGTTCCTTGATACAGTCAATTATTTTTTATATATAATCGATTTTATTTTTTTTTTATTAACCACCAATTAGATTTATAAATTAAATACTTTCTCTGCATGGTATGAACTTCTAACCAATGGTGCTGAAAAAACATGTTTGAAGCCCATATGGGTAGCAACCTTTCCATACTTTTCAAAAGTATCTGGGTGAACATATTCTATAACTGGGTGATGCTTTGGTGATGGTGCCAAATATTGACCAATAGTTACAATATCACAATCTATTTTTCTCAAGTCTTTAAGTATACCCAGTATATCTTCCTCTGTTTCCCCAAGTCCCAGCATAAATCCTGATTTAGTTAAAATAGATTTATTCTCATTTTTAACTCTATATAATAATTCTAATGATCTCTCATAAACAGCCATTGGTCTTACTTTACTATATAGGGCAGCTGCTGTTTCAACATTATGATTTATAATATCTGGCTTTGCATTAATTACTTTTCTTAAAGCCTTCTCATCTCCCTTAAAATCTGGTATTAAGACTTCTGTGGTTGTGCTTTTATTTAATTTTTTTATCTCTTCTATAACCTTTGCAAAATGTCCAGCTCCTCCGTCTGGTAAATCATCTCTTGTAACTGCTGTAATAACGGTATGCTTTAAGTTAAACTTTTCTACAACCTTAGCTATGTTATAAGGTTCATTTGAATCAACTGATTCAGGCTTTTCTTTTGTAACATTACAAAATGTACAATTACGCGTACAATTTTTTCCCAATATCATAAAAGTAGCCGTCCTATTACTAAAACACTCCATTCTGTTAGGACAGTTCGCCTCTCTACATACAGTGTTAAGGGAATATTTTTCTAGTATCTCTTCTACCTCATTAACATTACCTGAAGTTTCTCCTCCTCTGACCTTAACTCTTAACCATTCTGGTTTCCTTTGCTGCATTTTATCTCTCCTCAATTCCTTAAAGTTCAATTCATACATTACTTTATTATATCTGGTAAATATTCAAAGACATTTTGTCCTACAAACAACCAATAATAACTAGCCAAAGTGCAGTATACAACTTGCATTAAAGAAGGGAATAAATTCAATTGACTATTATCTGGAGGCTGAATCCAAGTTTAATAGTTCTATATGAGTCAAATGTGCACACTGACTAGTTATTTATTAGCAGTTTATTAAATAATAAAAATATAATCAGTCTGTAGCTTAAGCCCATGACTTTGATTAAATCATTATTTTATCTACATAATATGATTTTGTAACCTATTTATGAATTGCCTCTCCAATCACATCTAAGCTTGCTTCCATTACGCATTCAGAAAGTGTTGGATGGGCATGTATAGTTTCCGTAAGTTCTTCTACTGTACATTGAAGTTTTATAGCAAGTGCACCTTCTGCAATTAATTCTGTTGCATGAGGTCCTACAATATGCACACCAAGTATCTCATTCCATTTAGTATCAGATACTATTTTTACAAATCCTTCAGTTTCACCTATTGTCATAGCCTTACCACAAGCTGAGAATGAAAACTTTCCTACCTTTATATTTCCATACTGTTCTTTAGCCTCTTCCTCAGTAAGACCTACTGAAGCAATTTCAGGATGTGTATAAATGCATGCTGGAATTACTTTATAATTCATTTTTTCTTCATGGCCTAAAGCATTCCTAACTGCAGTAATAGCTTGATGGGTTGCAACATGCGCTAACATAACTTTTCCTGTAACATCGCCAATTGCATATATATTTGGTATACTTGTTTTTAAATAGTCATCAACAACGATTCCCTTTCTATCAGTTTCTATAGGTAACCCATTGATAACACCTAACTCAGGCTTTCTTCCTACAGACATCAATACCTTTTCCACTACTACACAATCTTTTCCGATCTTTGTCTCGTAATTTACTTTAAGTCCATTGCTGTCTTTTTCTATACCTGCTAATTTAGTATCAGTAAGAATCTTAATACCGCTCTTTTCTAATGATTTTCTTAATACTTTTATTGCATCTAAATCTTGTCTTGGTAATATTTCAGGTAACATTTCAATAACTGTAACATCTGTACCTAATGATCTATATACATACCCTAGTTCAATTCCAATTACTCCACCGCCTATTATAGCCATAGACTTTGGAATCTCCTTAAATTCAAGAGCTTCATTACTAGTAATTACTTCTTCTAGCTCAGCTCCTGGAACTGGAATTGTAACTGGCAGAGAACCAGATGCTATAATAATCTTGTCACCAGTAATAGTTTCTTCCTTACTACCTTCTATTTTAACCGTGTTCTCATCAACTAAGAGTCCATTTCCTTTGTACACATCTACTTTATTTTTCTTAAGAAGTCCAGAAATACCCATTCTTAAAGTTTTAAGAACCTTGTCCTTATTAGCCAAAGCCTTGTCCCACTTAATATTTACTCCTTCAACCTCTATACCAAACTGTTCGCAAGCTTTAATTTCATTATATAAACTTGCAGTTTTAATAAGAGTTTTCGTAGGAATACAACCTCTATTTAAACAAGTACCACCAAACTCATCTTTTTCTACAATTGCAACCTTTGCATTCTTTTTGGCTGCATATATAGCTGCAGGATATCCACCTGGGCCTCCTCCAATAATAATTATGTCATACTGATTAGCACTCTTCTTAGTCTCTACCTTTACATCTTCCACCTTTGTCGGTTCGGAAGCTTGTGTAACCGCTGCCAACGTAGCTGTATCAAGTAGTGAGGAGTAATCTTCTCCTGGTTCTCCAATAACTGCAATTGTTTCTGTTATTGGTACAACGTCTCCTTCTTCTCTTACAATCTTTAATAATATTCCTGATGCTGGTGCTGTTATTTCAATTGTAAGTTTATCAGTTTCCATTTCAAATAATGGTTGATCTACTTCTACTTTTCCACCTTCAGCAATTATCCATCTTGTTATAGTTCCTTCTGTCATTTGAAGTCCTTGTTTTGGCATTATAACCTTTGTTGCCACTTAAACCACCCACCTATTTTCTTAAGTACAGTTCTAACTGCCTTTTTAATCTTATACTCCTGCCATATTAATAAACAAATTATTGCTGCATCTGTTATAATAACAGGTAAGGATTCATAAGAAGTTGTTTTATTCTCTGTAAGAATTGAGCTGCCAATGCACCGTCAATTGTCCTATGATCATATGTCAAGCTCAAAGTTAGCAATGGTTTAATAACTATATTATCACCTTCAACTACTGGAGTTTTCTCGATTTTACCTACTGCTAAAATTCCACTTTCTGGAGGATTTATTATTGCTGTAAATACATCAATATCAAACATTCCAAGATTTGATATTGTGAATGTTCCATTTGTGTACTCATCTGGACCTAACTTACCATTAAGAGCTTTTTGAATTATATCAGCAGATGCTGCTGCAATTTCAGGTAATGACATTAGATCTGCATCTTTAATATTTGGAACAATTAATCCATTTGGAACAGATACCGCTAAGCCCATATTGACATAATCTTTTAATAGTATGCCTTCTTCTACCATGGAAGAATTCATATATGGAAACTCAATTAAAGCTTTTGAAACCACTTTTGTCAAAATATCGTTGAATGAAACTTTGATTCCAGCCTTTTTGAGCTGCTCTCTTAATTTTATTGCTTCGGTCATATCTACTTTCATTCTATGATTTGCTTGCGCCATACCATGGAGACTTTCCATCATCCTATCAGAAATTACTTTTCTCATTCCCTTACATGGAACTATTGTACCTTTTCTGCCTGAAGTTTTAGCTGATGGTAGTGACTCTTCTGTTGTATTAACTACCTCTGTTGCTTTTGCTTCAAGGAATTTTTCAACATCTTCCTTCATCACTCTTCCGCTTACTCCAGTTCCAGTAACTAAAGAAAGATCAATATTGTTTTCTTTAGCAATTTTAGCTGCAACTGGAGATATTCTAATTTTATTTTTAGCTGCCTCTTCTATATACGCAAGTATATCTCTTTCTATAATAAGTCCCTCCGGACCTGTACCATAAATCTCTAAGTAATCAATTTCTTTTTCTGCTGCTGTAGTTTTTGCTCTAGGAGTTATAAAAACTCTTTCTGAAGGATCTCTATTAATAACCTTATCACTTACAGTCACTTCAGCAGTAGCTGACTTTTGAGCTTCTTCCTTTAAAGCTTCAGCTGGTTCAATATTTGCTTGTACTGCGTCTCCAAGTAATGAGGAGTAATCCTCTCCTGGCTCGCCAATAACTGCTATTGTTTCTGTTATTGGTACAACATCCCCTTCACCTTTTACAATCTTTAATAATGTTCCTGATGCCGGTGCTGTTATTTCAATTGTAAGCTTATCAGTTTCCATTTCAAATAATGGCTGATCTACTTCCACTTTTCCACCTTCAGCAATTATCCATCTTGTTATAGTTCCTTCTGTCATTTGAAGTCCTTGTTTTGGCATTATAACCTTTGTTGCCACTTAAATCACCTACCTATTTATAAAGTACAGCTTTAACTGCCTTTTCAATATCATCTTCTTGAGGAACTACTGCATTTTCAAGGTTAAGGTTAAATGGTAGAGGGCAAGATTTTGCTCCTAATCTTAATACAGGTGCATCTAAATATTTAAATGCCTCTTCCATAATCGTAGCTGCAATTTCTGCTCCTGGACCAGCATTTTTATGAGCTTCATGAACAACAACTGCTCTTCCTGTCTTTTTAACTGAATTTACAATTGTTTCAGTATCAAGTGGTACAAGAGTTCTTGGATCAATAACTTCAACACTTATTCCTTCTGCTTCAAGTTTTTTTGCAACTGATAAAGATTTATTAACATATAGATGTGTTGCTATTATAGTTACATCCTTACCTTCCTTAACTACATTTGCCTGTCCAAAAGGTATTACAAAGTCCGGATCATCTGGCACTTCCCCCTTTGTTGCATAAAGCGCTTTATGTTCATAGAACATAATTGGATTATTATCTCTAAGAGCTGCTCTTAATAACCCTGCAGCGTCCGCTGGAGTT
The DNA here is from genome assembly GCF_001623875.1 of Clostridium magnum DSM 2767. GTDB lineage: Bacteria > Bacillota > Clostridia > Clostridiales > Clostridiaceae > Clostridium_AM > Clostridium_AM magnum. The sequence continues at coordinate 54,008 of NZ_LWAE01000010.1, forward strand.
GATGGCATTGCTACTTTAAGTCCTGGTATATGCATAAATATTGCCTCTGTACTTTGAGAATGTGTAGCAGCATTACCTCTCCCTACTCCTTGCTGACCTCTAATTATTAGTGGCACTTCAGCTTTTCCACCATACATATATCTTATCTTTGCAGCTTGATTAAGGATTTGATCTGCAGCTACGAATGTAAAATCCATATACATAAGTTCAACTACCGGCTTCATCCCTGCTAAAGCTGCACCCACGCCTGCTCCAACAAATCCAGCTTCTGATATTGGTGTGTTTCTCACTCTTTCTGGACCAAATTCATCAACAAGTCCTTTAGTAGCTCCAAATACACCACCAAGTGTTTCTATATCTTCACCCATAATGAAAATTCTTTCATCACGTCTCATCTCTTCAGCTAATACATCTCTAATAGCATTTACATATGATTTTCTAGTCATTTGAACCCCGCCCTTCATCATTAATTTTCATAGAATACATAGTCCATAACTTTAGAAGTATCTGGTTGTGGACTTTCTAATGCAAATTTTTCTGCATATTCAACATCTGCAATAACATCATTCTCAATTTTCTGTAATTCCTCAGCAGTTGCAATATTGTTGTTAACCATATATTCTTCAAATCTCTTTATTGGACATTTTTCCTTCCAAGCTTCAACTTCTTCTCTAGTTCTATAACTTTGAGGATCGCCTGTCCAGTGACCAAGCCATCTATAAGTTTTGCATTCGATAAGAGTAGGTCCTTGTCCACTTTTCGCTCTTTCAAGAGCTTTATTCATAACTTCATTAATTGCAAGTACATCGTTTCCATCAACAGTGTAACCAGGCATATTGTAACCAACACTTCTAACGCTTATATCCTCAACTGAAGTACTTTGCCACTGTGGTACAGATATACCATATCCGTTGTTTTCACAAACAAATATTACTGGTAACTTCCAAACAGACGCAAGATTCATTGCTTCATGAGCAGTTCCCTCATTTGAAGCACCATCACCAAAGAAAGTTACTGCAACTTGATCTGTTCCTTTCAATTTAGCAGCAAGAGCTCCTCCTACTGCAATTGGGATCCCTCCACCAACTATAGCATTTGCTCCAAGATTACCTTTTGTAACATCTGCAATATGCATAGATCCGCCTCTTCCTTCACAGTAACCTGTAGCTTTACCCATAAGTTCTGCTAAAGCTGGTGCAAGTTCAGCTCCTTTTGCAATGCAGTGCCCATGACCTCTATGTGTACTTGTAATATAATCTATATCTCTTAATGAGGAACAAACTGTAGCAGCAACAGCTTCTTCACCAACATATAAATGTACTGAACCCCTTAGTTTATCGGCTTCAAATAATTCCACAGCCTTAAGTTCAAATTTCCTGATTTCATGCATTTTCTTATAAATCCATAGCATACGTTCTTTATCTATCATAATACACACCTCTAATTCATATTATTTTAATGTTTTGAAAAATCCTTAAGTCTTTAATCGACAATTCTGCTCAAATCGATTTCACCAAAAAACTTTTTTTTGATTTTTAAGCACATAAAATCAATTAAACAATATTAGGATCTTTCTAAAATGTATATGGGCATGCTGTACAGCTAATCAAATGATAACATTGTACAAATAAACTATTATATATAATCGATTATGTATATAATGTTATCATAGTTTGACTTTGCTGTAAAGCTAAATATTGGACAATTTTGAATTGTTTAATGATTAACAAACTTCTAATTTAAATTCTCTTTTTAAATAGCTATCTCTTTCCTCCTCATTTGATATATCTATCAATCCATTGTTACCACACTTATTTGGACATAAGATACATTTGGTATCATCTACAAACTTTTTACTTACGAACTTATCACCACAACGTTTACAATAGTAATACCTTGTTTTATTGGAGATTTCTATTTGTGATAGATGGATTAGTATCTTCATTAATCCATCATTTAATTTAAATCCACCAACAATGCTATACTCATTAAACTCATAGTCATACTCAATCTCAAATTTATCAAAGTTATACAATATATCTACATATACCATGCCATTTTTCATAAAACTACTATTAAAAACAAAAGGTTCATGAGTTTTAATAATTTTCTTTAGATTTTTTAATTGTTCTTTATCTATTTTCTGAACAATCCACCTATGTATAGTTAAAGATTTTATATAATTTTCCAAGCTTGAATAAATAGAGCAATTCCTTTTTCCATCTTTGACTTCTTCAACTAAAAATTTATGATCTTCCATCAGAAATACAGAATTTATATCACCAGTTTCTTCATTTGATACACTAAATATATTCTTTAGATAAGACATATTTATCCCCCAATTTATTTTAGTTTTAAACAATAGGGTTTCTAACCGAAAACTTAAACTGTACATTAATTGAAACTTGGTAATTTCAATACTTCTAACGCATATAAATTTAAGTTCAAACTTAGAAACCCCGTGATACTAAACGATTACTCATAATCGTTTATAATAGTATGCAATATTTTGTATTTACTCTAAAGTAGATACAAAAATATATTTATATTACTATTTTTGTTGCAAGATGTAGTAAGTCTTCAGCTTTAATGTTTAGTTCCTCCACACAAGCACTTATCTCCTCTGTAGATGATGCCTGAGTCTGTGTTATATCATTAATATTTTCAACGTTTATGGTGATTTTTTCAATTAATTCACTCATATCCTTGATACTATTGTCAATTTGACCAACTGCATTGGAGCTACTTGTAGATAATTTACGAATCTCAGTAGCCACAACATTAAACCCAAGACCTTCTTTTCCGCTTCGGGCTGCTTCAATAGATGCATTAAGTCCTAATAAATTAGTCTGATTTGATAGATTTTTAATGAATTCAGTTATTTTTCGTGTTTCATCAGTACTAGATCTCATTTTTTGTGATACCTTCATTGTGTCTGCTTGATACTTAGCTAAGTCTTGGGCAGTTGTAGTTATACTTTCAATACTTGCAACTAATTCTTTCATAGATTGCGAAAAATCCGTTATTTTATTTGCAAGTTCATTTTCTAATTCTTCCTTAATTCTTTCGCTTGAAATATCTCTTATAGAACCAACAACTTTTATAGGAACACCTGCTTTATCCCTAATTGTATGAGCTTCTGAATGAAACCACCTATATTCTCCATTTTTTAACCTAAGTTTATATGGTATGCTATATGGTGTACTGCCAGAAGGATCATTTACATGCTTTGTATATAGTTCTGTAACAAGTTTTACCGCATCAGGATGAATTCTGCTACTCCAGCTACTTTGAACATTTGGAAAATCATCTTCATCAGAGAATCCCAGAAGATTACGAAATTCACTAGTCCAATTAACAGTGTTATTTTCATTCATTGCATCACCATTAATAATATTTATTTCCCATAAACCAATTTTAGCTACCTTATTTGCAAATTCCAATCGCTCCTTTAATTTTTGATTTTCAGCTTGCATTTCTCGTAAATTATCATTTAGTGTATTAATTGTCACTTCATGCTGTTTATCAATAGTTTCAATTGAATCTTGCATTATATCCAGCATTTTATTAATATTATTAATTACTTCTTCAGACTTAGCATCCTTAATTTCACCTCTAGTCTTTGAATTACCACTTTGTAACAGTTCTAACATCCTTCTAGTTTCTAAAATCAAGCCGTCAACCTCATTATTAGTTTTACTATCACTGTTTTTAACATTAGTTCTTCTTCTAAATATCATAGAAACCTCCAGAATTTCTAATATTATTTTCACTAACTCAAGTTATTTTATTTAATAATTTTTAAGATAAATACGTTTATATTTTTTATAACTGTTAGAATTTAAATTTATTAGTTAACTGCAGTTTTTTCCACAATTATCTCTATTTTATATTCTTACTGTATTTGCCATAATTTCATTGCCCTTAATTGTAGGATGCAAGCCGTCTATATAAAAATCAAGTTTATTTTCTAATGTAATATGTCTATTAAATTCAGCATAAAAATCAATAATCTGAACATCAAATGCATTTCCAAATCCTGCAATTCGCTTTCTCAGTTCAGTTATCTCTTCATTAACTCTATAAAAATTTGCTACTCCTTGCCAATGCTTTTGAGCTATTGTTGGTTCTAATAATAATTGTATTCCAATAATAGGTTTTATTTTATTCGCACGGGCTTGATGAGTCATAGCTGTAAGATTCGAAAGAATAACACCTAGTGGAACTTCCATAATAAGATCATTTGTCCCTCCCATTATAATGACATGAGAGGGTTTATTTCCTATAACATCTTTTTCAAATCTCGCTAACATACCTCCAGTTGTATCTCCAATAACCCCTTTATTTAACAACTCAAATCTACATTTATCTTGAACTAAACTTGTCCAAACTTCCGAACTTTTAACTTTATACCCATGAGTTAAGCTATCACCAATACATACTATTTTCAAGCTTCTTCCCCTCCTATAATCTCTAATAATTCTTTCCTTATAAAATGAATTAATGGTACTATACGATGAAAATATTGTTAACATGAAAACTTAATATATTTATTTACCTGCACCAAAAAATATTTGGCTCTTTTCTTACAGGAGGATACATCTTTGTTTTCATATATCCTATTGACATAGGACAGACAAGTTCAAAGTTTTCTGGGACATTATACTTTTCTTTAAATTCCGGTGCATTGCAAACATGCTCTGCAAAACCTATCCAACATGTTCCTAACCCCATATCGTGTGCAGAAAGCATAATATTTCCTGCTGCAAGTGTACAATCATAAACATACCAATGAGAACTAGTATCACCATATACAATTATAAGACAGTTGGCATGATTAAATACGCTGAATTTTGGGTTAGTAAGCCAGCTTTTGTACTGTTGTAGGTAAGGATATTGTTCAAGATTTTTTAATAAATAAGTTTTAGTTTCTTCTGATAAAGCCTGAATTTCATCTTTATTCTTAATTACAACAAAACCCCAAGGCTGATGATTAGAACCTGTAGATGCTTTTGTACCAAGATTAATAAGTTCATTAATCACCTCATCTGATATCTCTTGTTCTGTGTATGCTCTTACACTACGTTTATTACTAATACATTCCTTCACATTCATCTTTAACATTTCTCTCCTCTACCTTAGTTTACTTAAAATATTAAAATTTAGCTATTATCAAAATAATACTTTATATATAATCGATTATGTGTTATTTTAATAATAATCCTATATTATTTTAGTGTCAAGCCAATTCAACTGAAATCATAGGATTAATCAGAAATATTTTTCTTAAACATATGTTTAGAAATAGAGTTTTAAAAAGATATCTTTGCCACATATTTTATTTAGAGTATTTTTATTATTTAGTATACGCTACATAATAAATTACATAACAAAAATTTGAGTATCAATATATTTAAATAAGGGGGCGTAACATTCATATGGAAACTAAAAAATACGTATATCTTTTCAACGAAGGAAATGCAAATATGAAAAACTTACTCGGCGGAAAAGGGGCTAATCTTGCTGAGATGATGAATTTAGGAATACCTGTTCCAGAAGGGTTTACTTTATCTACTGAAGCTTGCACAAGATACTACGAAGATGGCAAAAAGTTATCTGAAGAAGCAATAACTCAGATTTATGAAGCACTGATTAAGGTTGAAGAAATGACTGGTAAAAAGTTTGGTGGCGTTGACAACCCTTTGCTTGTTTCAGTAAGATCTGGAGCTAGAGTTTCAATGCCAGGTATGATGGATACTATATTAAACCTAGGACTAAATGATGAAACTGTAGAAGGACTAACCAAGTTAACTAACAATGAGAGATTTGCGTATGACTCATATAGAAGATTTATTCAAATGTTCTCTGATGTTGTTATGGGAATTGAAAAGAGAAAGTTCGAAGATATTCTTGATGAAGTTAAAACTGTTAAAGGAGCTAAATTTGATAATGAATTGACTTCATCTGATTTGAAAGAAGTTGTTAAGAAATATAAGGATTTATATCAGCAAGAAATGGGAAAGGATTTTCCTCAGGACCCAAAGGAACAGCTGCTAGAAGCAATAACCGCTGTATTTAGATCTTGGGACAATCCAAGAGCTATAGTTTACAGAAGATTAAATGACATTCCAAGAGAATGGGGAACTGCAGTTAACGTTCAATCAATGGTATTTGGTAATATGGGAGAAACTTCAGGAACTGGAGTTGCATTTACAAGAAATCCTGCTACTGGAGAAAACCTTATATTTGGTGAATATTTAATAAATGCACAGGGAGAAGATGTTGTTGCTGGTATAAGAACACCTCATCCAATATCAAGATTAGAGCAGGACTTACCACAGTGCTATAAACAGTTTATGGAAATATCAGAAAAATTAGAAAAGCACTATAAAGATATGCAGGATATGGAGTTTACTATTGAGCAGGGAAAACTATATTTCTTGCAAACAAGAAATGGCAAAAGAACAGCTCAGGCTGCACTAAAGATTGCTGTTGACTTAGTGGAAGAAGGTCTTATTACAAAGGAAGAAGCAATATTAAAAGTTGATCCTAAGCAGTTAGACTCGTTATTACACCCAAGCTTTGATCAAAAAGAATTAGAAAATACTGAGGTTATCGCAAAGGGCCTTCCAGCTTCACCAGGTGCTGCTTGCGGAAAAGTTTATTTTACTGCAGAGACGGCAAAGGATCACCACGAGCAAGGTGAAAAGGTAATATTAGTAAGACTTGAAACATCACCAGAGGATATAGAGGGTATGGTAGCTGCTGAAGGTATACTTACAGCAAGAGGAGGAATGACTTCCCATGCTGCAGTTGTTGCTAGAGGAATGGGAACTTGTTGTATAGCTGGATGTGCTGATTTGAAAATAGATGAGGAAGCTAAGACTTTTAAGTTAAGTGGAAAGTTATATAAAGAGGGAGATTATATATCCTTAGATGGTAGTACAGGAAATGTTTATGGGCAAGCTATTAAAACTACTGAGAATGAAATAGGCGGACATTTTAAAGCATTTATGGTCTGGGCGGATGAAATAAGAAAGTTAAAGGTTAGAACTAATGCTGATACACCAAGAGATGCTGAGCATGCTGTTAAGTTTGGTGCAGAAGGTATAGGACTTTGCAGAACTGAGCATATGTTCTTTGATGAAGAGAGAATACCAGCAGTTAGAGAGATGATAGTTTCAAAGACAGAATTTCAGAGAAGAAAGGCATTAGATAAATTACTCCCAATGCAGAGAGAAGACTTTATCGGAATTTATGAGGCTATGGAGGATAGACCGGTAACTATAAGACTGCTAGACCCACCACTACATGAATTTTTACCACAAGTGGATGAAGATATAAGAGATTTAGCTGAAGAAATGGAATTAAATTTTGAAGAGTTAAAGGCAACTGTTGAATCTTTACATGAATTTAATCCAATGATGGGACATAGAGGATGCCGTCTTCCTGTGTCATATCCAGAGATAGCAGAGATGCAGACTAGAGCTGTAATAGAAGCGGCTATAGATGTTAAAAAGAGAAAAGGTTACAATATAGTGCCAGAGATAATGATCCCTCTTGTTGGAGAAGTAAAGGAATTAAAGTTTGTAAAAAATATAGTTGTGACAATTGCTGAAGAAGTAATTGCTAAAGAGGGGATAGACTTAAAATATTTAGTAGGTACTATGATAGAAATACCAAGAGCAGCTCTTACAGCAGATGAAATAGCTAAGGAAGCTGAATTCTTTTCCTTTGGAACAAATGATTTAACTCAAATGACCTTTGGTTTCTCTAGGGATGATGCGGGTAAGTTCTTAGAGGACTACTATAACAATAAAATATATCAATTTGATCCATTCCAAAAATTAGACCAGGTAGGAGTAGGTAAACTTGTTAAGATGGCAGCAGAGCTTGGAAAACAAACAAGACCAGATATTCATCTTGGAATATGTGGAGAGCATGGCGGAGATCCATCTTCTATAGAATTCTGTCATAATGTTGGATTAGATTACGTATCCTGTTCACCATTTAGAGTTCCAGTAGCAAGACTTGCTGCTGCACAGGCTCAGGTTAAAAACTGTAGAAAATAAGTAAAGAATATAATAATCATAATCTCTATGCTTTTAATGCCTGATTATTAAATTAAACAGGAGGAAAACTTATGAAATACCGTAAACTAGGAAAGACTGGAATTGATATATCTGCACTGGGATTTGGAATGATGCGTCTTCCTATGTTGGGAGGCACAAAGGTAGACGTGAAGGCTTCGGTGAATATGTTACGCCAGGCCATTGATCAGGGACTGAACTACGTTGATACGGCCTACAATTATCTTGATGGAGAAAGTGAGTGTATAACAGGTAAGGCACTTCAAGATGGATACCTCGATAAGGTTTATGTAGCAACAAAAGCGCCAACATGGCTATTTAGAAGCGAGTCAGATTTCGATCGCATTTTGGACGAACAACTTCGTAGATTGCAAACAGATACAATCGACTTCTATTTATTGCATGGTATGAACAAGAACTTTTGGAAGGAGAAGGTACTACGCTTTAACGTGCTCGGCAAAATGGAAGCTGCCAAGAAATGTGGAAAAATCAATCACATTGGCTTTTCATTTCATGACACTTTGGAGACATTTAAAGAGATTATTGACTATTATCCATATTGGGAGTTTTGTCAGATTCAACTTAATTATCTAGACACCATGTTCCAGGCCGGGATTGAAGGACTTAAATACGCAGGAGCTAGAGGCTTAGGAGTTATAATAATGGAGCCGCTCCGCGGTGGTTATTTGGCGAATGTGCCTCCTGAGGTACAAAAGATTTTCCGTGAAGCTGACGTATATAAGGACCCCGTGGAATGGGCATTGGATTTCCTATGGAATATGCCAGAAGTCTCCTTGATACTAAGCGGCATGGGAAATTCGCAGCAGGTACAGAATAATCTCCATTATGCTGAGAGATCATCAGTTGGCATGCTAAATGAGCAGTATGAAGCAATCTACCAAAAGGTACAGGCGCAGTTTAAAAAGTATGCAGTCATTCCATGTACTGGATGTGCATATTGTATGCACTGCCCTAAAAACGTGGCAATCCCCTATAATTTTTCCGTTTTTAATGAGTACCACACGAATGGAAATCTTGAAAAGAGCAAACAGTTGTATAGGGAGTGGATTCCTATATTTGGTGCACAGGCTTCAAAATGCATTGCCTGCCATAAATGTGAACAGATTTGTCCTCAGCATATTAAAATCAGCGAATGGATGCCAAAAGTACATAAACTACTTCGTTAAAATATTTTTATGGTGTTAACAGCTAAAAGTCAGGCAGAACTTGTTCAAAAATCAGACGAAATAAATATTAGTAAATAAGTTCATTTCTCTAGCTTTATCATATTAACACCTTCTAAGATTATAAATCAAATTTTAAGTACTTATGTTTAATTATTTTTCCACGTATCTATAAATTTATACAAAAACGTTTGGGGACCCCAAAAGTCAAAATGCTCCATCATTTTTGACTTTTGAGGTCCCCCATATTTCTTTCTTAATATTCCATAAACTTTAAGTTATCACTAATTATTAAATCCGCTTCAGTTTCTCTTAATATGTCTTCAACAGTTACATCTGGTGCAATTTCTTTTAAAACAAGACCATTTGGTGTTACTTCCATAACCCCCATCTCAGTAACAATAAGACTAACCTTTCCAGCAGCTGTAAGTGGCAATTTACATTCTTTCAATATTTTAGGCTCTCCTTTAGCTGTATGAAGCATTGCAATTATAACCTTCTTTGCTCCACTTACTAGATCCATTGCACCACCCATCCCTGGAACCATCTTGCCTGGAACCATAAAATTTGCTAGGTTACCTTTTTGATCTACTTCTAAAGCACCTAAAACAGTAGCGCTTACATGACCACCTCTAATAATTCCAAAGGATGTAGCGCTATCGAAAAATGCAGCTCCTTTTCTTATAGTTACAGGTTGTCCACCAGCATTTACAATATCTTTATCTAATTCGTACTCTTCAGGCTGTGATCCTAAACCTACAAAACCATTTTCTGATTGTAATACAACATTAACCCCTTCAGGTATATAATTAGCAACCATAGTAGGAAGGCCTATACCCAAATTTACTACATCTCCGTCTCTTAATTCTTTTGCAATTCTCTTTGCAATAAATTCTTTTACATTTTTGCCGCTCATTATCTTTCGCCTCCAACAATGTAGTCTACAAATATTCCCGGTGTCATTACATGACTTGGATCTAGTTCTCCTACTTCAACAATCTTTTCTGCACCAGCTATTACTAAATCAGCTGCTGTTGCAATTAATGGGTTGAAGTTTCTTGTAGAAGCGTTATAAAAAACATTACCATCTTTATCTACAATAGAACCACCTATTATTGCTACATCTGCTCTCAATGGTAATTCTAAAAGGTATTCCTTACCCCCAACCCTCAATTTTTCTTTTCCTTCTTCTACGATAGTTCCAACACCTGTTTCTGTTAAAAAACCACCTATACCTGCACCACCGCATCTGATTTGTTCTGCTAGTGTTCCCTGAGGTACTAATTCTACTATTAATTCTTTAGCGTTCATTTGTCTTCCAGTTTCAGGATTAAGGCCTATATGAGAAGCTATAACTTTTTTTACTCTTTTATTTGTAACAAGTTTTCCTATTCCTTTATCCGAATATCCAGTATCATTAGCAATAATCGTTAGGTCTTTTACACCCTTTTTTAATATTCCATCAATCAATATTTCCGGAGTTCCTACTGTCATGAAGCCCCCTACCATTAATGTCATACCATCTTTTATATATTCAACAGCTTCATCAACATCTTTAATTTTATTCATATTTTTCACCTTCTCTTTAATCAATAATTTTTTCACAAATATATGTAGCAACTTATATGCCAAACATCAAGGAAATCTTCCACGTTTTCACATTAATATTTATATCCTCTTGGCATTACTCTATTTTGCCATCAGATTCTAATATCGACAAATTATTTTAAAACAATAAACGTCGCAATATAACGACAGCGTCGCAATGTTACGACACTGAAGTGTCTTCTTGTTGCGACGCTGTTGTTTCTTTCAAATCTTGCTTATATTTGTTTATTCTTCTATAAAGCGCTGAACGGTGAACTCCAAGTTGTTTTGCCGCCTTAGTAAAATTACCTTGGTTTTCCTCTAAGACATGACTAATGTAAGCCTCTGCTGCACTATCCAAATAATCTTTAAGCGAGTCAAACCTGCCAAATGGTGAGCATGAATTTTTAATTTCTTGTAATTTTTCAACTTGTTCTAAACAATTACTATTAGGAATTTTAATATCAATAATTATTTCATCCTTAGCAGAAATAATATATGCTCGTTCAATGACATTTCGTAGTTCTCTTATGTTACCTGGCCACGAATAGGATAGTAAATCGTTAATCATATAAGGAGAAATATATTTTTTAGTATTATGATTTGCATTTAATGTATTTAAAAATTGTTCAGCTAAAGGAATAATATCCTCTTTTCTTTTTCTTAGGGGAGGAATATTAATGGGAAATACACTTAATCTATAATATAAATCTTCACGAAACTTTTTCTCTAGAACCATTTGCCTCATATCTCTGTTTGTTGCACAAATAATTCTCACATCAATCTTCATGTTACTAGTGCCACCTATACGACGAATTTCTCTATTCTCAATCACCCGTAACAACTTGGATTGAAATGTAATAGGTAATTCACCTATTTCATCCAAAAAAATAGTTCCATGGTTTGCAACTTCAAACAGACCAGGCTTTCCCTTGGAACTTGCACCTGTGAAAGAACCTTTTTCATAACCAAAGAATTCAGACTCTAGTAAGTTTTCAGGAATTGCAGCACAATTTATGCTTATAAATGCATTTTTTCCACGTTTACTTTTTTGGTGAATAAGATTGGCAACTACATCCTTACCAGTACCAGACTCACCTGAAATTGCTACAATGCTATCTGTTTTTGATACTATATTAGCTTGATTTAGTACATTTATCATGACATCACTCTCTGCAATAATTTGCTTATCATCTTTTCTCCGAAGATATTCAACCTCTGTTTTATATCTTTCAACTTTTTCTCGCTCCTTTTCCAGTACATCCATAATATATTTTAAATTTTTTTCATTATTACTGTTTGTAATAACAAATTTAACATTATCATTTGAGTCTAAAATAGGTGTACTTATTGAAACAAGTTCACTTGCTTCACTAGGATGAATAACAGTTGTTGCTGTTTTTTTTGTTTTAATAGCCTCCAATACAGATGATCCTTGATAGTATCCTTGGTCAATAATCTCTTGTACTGTCCTTCCTATCAAAATTTCCTCAGGAATTGCCATAAGCTTAGCTGCAATAGAATTTACAAAAATCACAGTTCCTACACCATCGGTAATAAAAATAGACTCTTGTGAGTTTTCTATAAATGCTTTCAACACTTGCATGCTGAACTGACTGTCTCCCTTAAACATTACATCCTCCCTCTTAAGTTAAAAGTTAATTTGCAAACTTTACTTATATAATAAAAAATTCCTTGCATCGTAGATAAGTATTAAATCACCATTCTGGAAGCAAGAAATTTATCTTTATTATAACATAACAACATAGCTAATAAAGTTTTATTCGACTTATTTTGTATTAATTAATCTAAATAACTTAGGAAATTTAGGCAAGATTTTAGAAATAAGAAAACAACAATATTTGGGTTTGTTCATAAAATTTTATTGACTAACCACTCTACTGTTGCTTCTCCAACTAAAAATAATTGGGATAGATTTTTCAAATGCTATTTGTCCTTACTTGGGCTGGATTATAAGGTTGATCATCTTTCATATTTAAAGAAACCTCTCTGAGTCTTTCTTCCTAAATATCCAGCTCTAACATACTTTCTTAGTAATGAGTGAGCTCTATACTTTGTATCTCCTGTTTCTTTATACAAAATATCCATTATAGCTAAACATACATCTAACCCTATAAGGTCACCTAATGCTAATGGACCCATTGGATGATTAGCTCCAAGCATCATAGCTTTATCTATATCTTCAGCAGAAGCTATGCCTTCCGCTAATATTCCAGTAGCTTCGTTTATCATAGGCACTAATATTCTGTTTACAACAAATCCTGGAGCTTCTGCAACCTCAACTGGCTCCTTTCCAATAGCTATTGATAACTCTTTAATATTATCAAAGGTTTCTTGTGACGTAGCCATTCCTTTTATTATCTCTACAAGTTTCATAACTGGGGCTGGATTAAAGAAATGCATTCCTATGACTTTGTCCGGTCTATTTGTTGCTGCTGCCACTTCAGTTATGGATAATGATGATGTATTTGAAGCTAGAATTGTTTCAGGCTTACATATTCTATCTAAGTCTCCGAATATCTGCTTTTTTATTTCCATGTTCTCCACAGCTGCTTCAACTACCAAGTCACAATCTGCTGCTAAATTTAAGTCTGTTGTTCCTGTGATTCTATCAGCTAAGGAATCTGCACCTTCCTGACTCATCTTACCTTTAGTTACTAACTTAGAAAGACCTTTCTTTATTCCTGTAATTCCTCTTTCAACAAATTCGTCCTTTATATCTCTTAGTATTACTTCATATCCTTTAGCTGCAAAGGCTTGAGCTATTCCAGCTCCCATAGTTCCTGCACCAAGTACACATATCTTTTTCATAATTACTCTCCTCCATATTCAGATATTGATAGCCTTTTAAATTTTATATTTTATAATCCTAATATCCAGTAGTAAATAATTATAATATTGGTTGACAGATAGAAAATCTGTTTTCACCTATTTCCTAACTGTCAACTATCCTATGGCACCCCAAATTGGTGGCACCTAGTATGCTAATTTAATTAATTTGCCATTTCCTTAACTTGTGCTATAATTTCAGGAATAACTTTTTTGTAATCTCCAACTATAGCTAAGTCTGCAACCTTCATAATTGAAGCATCTGCATCCTTATTTATAGCTATTATGTAATCACTATCCTGCATACCAGCTAAATGCTGTATTGCTCCTGATATACCACAAGCTATATAAAGGTTAGGTCTTACTGTCTTACCAGTTTGTCCAACTTGATAAGCTTTATCTAACCATCCATTATCTATAGCTGCTCTTGATCCAGCTACTGTTCCTTCTAATGTATCTGCAAGCTCTTTTAAGATTTCAAAGCCTTCTTTATTTCCTATTCCTCTTCCACCTGCAACTATTACCTTAGCTTCTCCGATATCTATGATGTCTTTAGCTACCTTAATTACTTCTACTACTTCAGTTCTGATATCTGCTTCACTTAAATTTGCAGTAACCTTTTGGATCTCTCCAGTTCTTGTAGTGTCCTTTGCCAATTTCTCAAACACTCCTGGTCTTACTGTTGACATCTGTGGTCTGTGAGCTCCACAAACTATTGTAGCCATTAAGTTTCCACCGAAGGCTGGTCTTGTCATAAGCAAATTGCCATTCTCTGAATCTACATCAAGAGATGTACAGTCAGCTGTAAGTCCTGTAGCAAGTCTCGCTGCTACTCTTGGCCCTAAGTCTCTTCCTATAAATGAAGCCCCAACTAATATTGCCTCTGGTTTTATATCATTTACTAAATCACATATAACCTTTGCATATCCATCTGTTGTAAAATGCTTTAACAGTGGATTTTCTGCATAAATTACTTTGTCTGCTCCATATGCTATTAACTCTTTTGCTATATCATCTATATCACTTCCAAGTAAAAGAGCTGTTAACTCCACTCCTAACTTGTCAGCTAATTCTCTTCCTTTTCCTAATAATTCTAAGGATACTTTTTGAAGCTTTCCATCTCTTTGTTCAGCAAATACCCATATGCCTTTGTAAGCTGCTATACTCATTGTTATTTCCTCCTATACTAGATGTAGTGTCTCTCTTTTAATTTTGAAACTGCATATACTGCTGCTTCCTTTGCTGGTTGATTTATTATCTCCCCTTGTCCCTTTGCTTCCTTTGTCATTGACTTCTTAACTTTTGTTGGCGATCCAGCTAAGCCAAGTAGAGACTTGTCTACATCTATATCTGCTGTACTCCATACTTTTACTTCCTTCTTGAAGGTTTCAAATATGTTTGCCATATTCATGTATCTTGGATCATTTAATTCTTTTATAGCTGTTAAAAGCACTGGGGTTTTAACCTTTATTACTTCATATCCGTCTTCCCATGCCCTTTGTACTTTTAAAGAATCTCCATCAACTTCAACTTTTTCTACATAAGTTACCTGTGGAATATTCAAATGTTCTGCTATTTCTGGGCCAACCTGTGCAGTATCCCCATCTATTGCTTGTCTTCCTGCCAATATTATGTCATAGTCTAGCTTTCTTAATGCTCCTGCTAATGCATGAGAAGTAGCTAATGTATCAGCTCCTCCAAAGGCTCTATCTGATAAAAGTATTGCTTCGTCGGCTCCCATAGCTAATGCTTCCCTTAAAGCATTTTGTGCCTGTTGAGGTCCCATGCTTAATATAGTAACCTTAGCACCTATCTTGTCCTTTAATACTAGTGCTTCCTCTAAGGCATTTTTGTCATCTGGATTTATTATTGATGGAACACCATCTCTTATTAATGTTCCTGTTTTGGGATCTATTTTAACTTCTGTTGTGTCTGGAACTTGTTTTAAACAAACTACTATGTTCATTCCTATAAACCTCCTTATTTAAATATGCTTCCTGCGATAACCATCTTTTGAACCTGTGAAGTTCCTTCATATATTTCAGTTATCTTAGCATCTCTCATCATTCTTTCTACTGGGTACTCCTTTGTATATCCATATCCCCCGAATAACTGAACTGCTTTAGTTGTTACATCCATTGCCACATTAGCAGCATGAAGCTTTGCCCTAGCAGCCTCTACAGTATAAGGAAGTCCTTGATCTTTAAGCCATGCAGCTTTATATAACAAGTACTTAGCAGACTCAATAGCTACATCCATATCTGCCATGATCCAAGCTAAGCCCTGGAATTTATCTAGACTCTTTCCAAACTGTTTTCTCTCTTTCATATATGCTTTAGTTTCATTAAAGGCACCTTCTGCTATACCTAAAGCTTGAGCTGCTATACCAATTCTTCCTCCATCAAGAGTGTTCATTGCTATACCAAAGCCCTTTCCTTCTTTTCCAAGCATATTTTCCACTGGGACTATCATGTCTTCAAATATAAGCTCTGTTGTTGAAGATCCTCTTATACCCAATTTATCTTCAACCTTTCCTATGGAGAAGCCTTTAAAGCCTTTTTCTATTATGAAAGCTGATATTCCCTTTGTTCCTTTACTTCTATCAGTCATTGCAAATATAACAAATGTATCAGCAACTCCTCCATTTGTTATAAATATTTTTGAACCATTAATCACATAATGATCTCCATTTAAAACTGCTGTAGTTTGTTGTCCTGAAGCATCTGTTCCAGCATTTGGCTCAGTTAAACCAAAGGCCCCTATTTTTTCTCCCTTTAAAAGGGCTGGTAGGTACTTTTCTTTTTGTGCTGGAGTACCAAAGTGTTCTATTGGGTATGCACATAATGAAGTATGTGCTGATACTATAACCCCTGTAGTGCCACAAACTTTTGATAACTCTTCTACTGCTATTGCGTAGGAAAGATTATCTCCACCTGCTCCATCATATTCTTTAGAAAAGGGAATACCCATAATTCCATACTCAGACATCTTTTCTACTGTTTCCATAGGAAATCTTTCTGTTTCATCTATTTCTGCTGCCAATGGTTTAACTTCATTTTCAGCGAATTCTCTTACCATCTTCTGTACTAATTGCTGTTCCTTTGTCAATTCAAAATTCATTTATTGTTACCTCCTATCTATTTTTAAAGCATTTATCTCTTTTGTCTATAAATGCTGCCATACCTTCTTTTTGATCTTCTGTTGAAAAGCATTGTGCAAATACTTCAGCTTCATAGGATATTCCACTATCTATGTCGCATTGCATTCCTCTGCTTATAGCTGCTTTAGAAAGCTTAACAGCAATTGGTGCTTGAGCTGCCATAGTATTAGCTAATGTCTTAACCTCATCCATTAATTGTTCTGGTTCAACTACTTTATTGACCAATCCTATTCTTAAAGCTTCCTGTGCATCTATCACTTTTCCAGAGAATATAAGTTCCTTCGCCATTCCTTCACCAACAAGTCTTGGCAGCCTTTGAGTTCCTCCAAAACCTGGAGTTATTCCAAGACCAACTTCAGGTTGTCCAAACTTAGCCTTTGAGGAAGCTATTCTTATATCACAGGCCATAGATAATTCACATCCTCCACCTAATGCAAAACCATTGACTGCTGCTATAACTGGTTTTCCCATATTTTCTAACATTCGAAAAACCTTATTGCCCAATATCCCAAATCTTCTGCCTTCGTCACTATTAAGGTTCTCCATTTCACTTATATCTGCTCCTGCTACAAATGCTTTTCCTGTTCCAGTAAGTATTACTGCTAAAATTTCTTTATCTTCACACAGTTCATCAATGACAATATCTAATTCTTTTAAAATTTCTGAATTAATCGAATTTAGTGCCTTAGGTCTATTAATTGTAACTATTGCAATCTTGCATTCTTTTTCAAGAATTATATTTTTTAATTCCATACACATCCTCCTATGGTTACATGATTAAAAATTGTCATCAAATTGAAAACAATTAATATAAAATTGTAATACCCCATATTTTAAACAAAGCAAATTTTATGCCAAAATTACAATATATTCTTAGTTTCATTAATTTCATTTGTTATATAACTAAAAAACACATGATTTTTTAGTTTTTTTTAATAATTCTCAAAAGTTTTCACATTTTTTAATTATTCATTCTATAGATTTACTATATAAATATCAAATACTCTGTAGTTATATAGTATTATGCTCTAAAGAGCCCTACCAATTAAAATATTCAAATTATGAGCGAAATCTATTATTGAAGAATCAGTTAAAATAATTGGTGTTGCAATTTCAGAACAGTGTCGCATTATTGCAACATTATTGTGTCTTTGTGTTGCGACACTATTGTTTTTCAACTCTTGCCAATGATCATAATCAACGTTTTGCAAATACCTTTGATATATTTAAGCACTAGGACAAACTAAGAGGTTGGATGAATAAAATTGATTAATTAAGCGGGCTACCAAATCCTTTATTTCAGGTAAAAGATATCTATAATATAATAAGACATGGAACTTTAAATGACTTTTCTATAATTTAGGGATACATCTAATTTAGGTAAAGGGTAAGCACAGCCCCATTATATAAGAAGCTGTGCTTTTTCATAGACATAAATTACGTTGGTATACTATAATTTAATCATAAAAAAATATAAAGTATGTTGTTTTAATAACATATTTAGTAAAAAATTTGTATTTGAGAAATGTTACTTTTTATCAGTTATTATTAATCAAACTTTTCCCGTTAGTTGAAATTACTTCTTTATACCAATAGAAGCTCTTTTTCTTATATCTTTCTAATGTACCTGTTCCATCATCATGTCTATCAACATAGATAAAACCATAACGCTTTCTAAGTTCAGCCGTTGATGCACTAACAAGGTCAATACATCCCCAAGTAGTATAACCCCAAAGTTCCACACCATCTTCAATTGCCTCAGCTACTTGAACTAAGTGATCATTTAAGTATTGAATTCTATAATCATCATTTACAGTTTTATTGCCATTTTCATCAGTAATTAACTCATCAAATGCACCTAAGCCATTTTCAACTATAAATAATGGTTTTTGATATCTATCATAGAATTGATTTAAGATATATCTTAATCCTTGTGGGTCTATCTGCCATCCCCAATCTGATGCTTTTAAATATGGGTTTGGAACTCCACCAATAAGATTTCCTTTGCCCCTTATATCCTTTTCAGGATCTCCAGTTGCACAAGCACTCATGTAGTAGCTAAATGAAATGAAATCTACTGTATGCTTTAAGATTTCCTTATCACCAGGCTCCATTTTGATTTCTATATTATTTTCCTTAAAGAATCTGTTCATATATCTTGGATATTCCCCTCTTGCATGAACATCTCCAAAGAAAAGATTTACTCTATCTTGTTCCATCGCCTTTAGTACATCACTTGGTTTTGGTGTTAACGGATAATTTGGAATTCCAAGAACCATGCATCCAATTTTAAATTCTGGATTTATTTCATGACCAATTTTTACTGCTAATGCACTTGCAACTAACTCATG
Organism: Clostridium magnum DSM 2767; assembly: GCF_001623875.1. GTDB lineage: Bacteria > Bacillota > Clostridia > Clostridiales > Clostridiaceae > Clostridium_AM > Clostridium_AM magnum. The sequence goes on from NZ_LWAE01000010.1 coordinate 73,230, forward strand.
ATGCATAGCTTGATATAAATCTTGTTTGCTTAATTGTTCCTTTGGTGTCCATATTCCTGCACTCATATAAGGGAAATGTGTTGCTGAATTTATTTCATTGAAAGTTAGCCAATATTTCACCTTATTTTTATATCTCGTAAATATTGTTCTTGCATAGTTTTCAAAGAATCCTATTAGTTTTCTATTTACCCAACCATCATAATTCTTAGAAAGTTCAAGAGGTGTTTCGTAATGAGAAATTGTAACTAGAGGTTCAATCCCATATTTTAAACATTCATCGAATAAGTTATCATAAAATTGTAAACCTTTCTCATTTGGCTCTACATCATCACCGTTTGGAAATATTCTAGACCATGCAATAGATGTTCTAAAGGTTTTAAAGCCCATTTCCGCAAATAACTTGATGTCTTCTTTATACCTATGATAGAAATCAATCCCTATTAGTTTCATGTTATCTTCTGTTGGTTCTTCTGTAATTGCTCCCATTATGCCTCTTGGCGCTATATCCTGTGTTGATAATCCCTTACCATCTTCATTGTATGCACCTTCACATTGGTTAGCTGCTACTGCACCTCCCCATAAGAAACCGTCTGGAAATTTATTTATATTGTTCTGCATAATTAATTCCTCCTAAAGTTAGATTTTTATTTATCTTACTGCATAGGTGTATATCTTTCTTAATGTAAATAAAATTACTATTTTTATCATCCACTACTTACAAATAATAGCCATCATTTTCTATGTTTTAAAAAATGATGGCATTAGGCTTCATAATTAGGAAATAAAGTAAGAACTATAATATTATAAAATTATTATTACCTATACTACAGTTAATAATATTTCTCCCTTTTTAATTTGATTTATATCATCCGCTATAACATCTACATAATCCTTAGAATTTGTAACAATAACAGGTGTTATAACTTCATATCCTTCTTCCTTAATTTTTTCAATATCAAATTTAATTATCAAATCTCCTTGCTTCACTTTATCACCTTGCTTAGCTATTTGAGTGAAATGTTTTCCTTCTAATTGAACTGTATTTATTCCAATATGGATTAATATCTCTACGCCATCTTCAGATACAATTCCAATAGCATGTTTTGTTGGAAATATTGTTGTAATTGTTCCATTGACTGGTGATAATACTTCGCCAACAGTTGGTTCAATAGCAACACCTTTCCCCATTGTTTCTGATGAGAAAACAGAATCATTTACTTCTGTTAACAACTTAACTTCTCCAGTTAGTGGACTTGCAACAACTTTTTTTCTTATAAGTAATTCACTATCTATGTCTGTTTTATTTTGAGAGACTTCATGTTTATCTTCAAATCCTAATGTTATAGTAAGAATCATTGATACAATAAAAGAAACTGCCACAGCTATTACATAAGATGTCATTGGTGAAAATGCCGGAATTGTTGTTAAACAAGGGAAGGCAAAAACTTTTTCCTTCACTCCAAGGAAGCCGCTAACTGCTCCACCAATTGCTCCCGCAACAGCTACATAAGGAATTGTACGTCTGTATCTTAATAGTAGTCCATAAATAATAGGCTCTGTTACTCCAGATAATAATCCCGGTAATAATGTAGATCCTGCAAGTGTTTTAAGTTTTTTGTCCTTTGCTCTTAAGAAAACTCCAAGAGCTAAACCCATTTGAGCAAACGGAGCAGCTGCAGCCATAGCTATAATTGGGTCACCACCAGCGGCAAGATTTGCTAAAATAATAGGTACAAGTCCCCAATGAAGACCTAGAACAGTTAAAAATGTCCAAGCGGCTCCCATAATAGCGCCTGTTATTATACCACTTTTAGCACTTAGGAAACTAATTCCTTCTCCAATTGCATTTCCAGCGTAAACGCCAAAAGGTCCAAAAGCCATTGCCGTTAAAGGTACCATAATCATTAAAGATAACATAGGAACTAAAAACATCTGTACATCTTTTTGAACAACTTTCTTTAAAAATCTTTCAAGTATTGCAAATATACTAATAGCTATAAAAATTGGGAAAACAGACGATGAATAACTCATTAATACTACTGGCAAACCTATAAATGTAGTTGTTTTACCTGCAGCTAACAAAGCTGTAAAATTAGGTTCTAGAAGTGCCCCTCCAATAGCGGCTGCTACATAAGGATTTGCCTCTAACTTTATAGCACAAGTAACTCCTAGAAAAATTGGCAAGAAGTAGAATACAGCATTTGCTGCTGCAGATAAAATAGAATAAGTTCCACTCTTGTCAGACAATAAATGAGTCATTGTAAGAACTGTCAGCAGCGCTTTAAGCATACCTGATCCAGCAAGTGCTGGAAGTAATGGCGAAAAACTTCCTGAAATAACTTCAAAAATTCTAGAAGTAACTGATCCTTTGCTTTCAGGTTCTGAACTTGAGCTTGTTCCAAAACCACCAATTTTCATTATTTCCTTGTATACATTAGAAACATCACTACCAATAACTACTTGAAATTGTCCTCCACTCTCAACTACACTTAAAATACCATTGACTTTTTCAAGTTCTGACTTGCTTGCTTTCTTTTTATCTCTTAATTTAAATCTTAACCTTGTGGCACAATGAACAAGGTTTAATACATTTTCCTGTCCTCCAACTAGTTTAAGAATTTCCTTTGCTAAGCTGCTATAGCTCATTTTTTCCACCCCTTAAATTAATTTTATTTGTTGTTATATAAAAATTTATAAGATAAAAAGACCTAAACTATAAACTAAATACCTCAATAGAATCATCCCTCTTTCAGCATGTATATATACTGAAAGCTGAAGACTTTCATAAATGAAGTATTTAGTAAACAATTTAGGTCTTGCCTGAACAACAGTCACAATCCTTAATTATTTACACTATTAAATATTATTTTTTAACTATCTTAATCCCTGCTAATTACTCTCTGAATATGCACTATTAAGTAGGTCATTTCATCATTTGTTATTGTAAATTGATAAGTTTTTTTTATAAACTTTTTTATTCTATCAGCACAATCATAGGCATCTGAATACTTTTCTCTAACTATATCATATAAATAGTCATCATCATTTTTAGAGGCTGTGTGATTTAGCATTCTTTGTGCAAAAAATTTCAAGTGTGTTATTAATCTATGGTAACTTAAAGATTCTTCATCTAATTCAATTCTAAAATGATATTTAATTATACTTAGAATCTCTTGAATGATATTTGTTATATTTACAACATCAGGCATATTCACATTAAGTTGCGAATTTACAATATGCAGTGCAATGGATGCCGCTTCATCTTCTTCTAAACTCACTTCAAGTTTATCTCTTATTATCTCCAAAGCCTTAACTCCGATAGAATATTCCTGTTTATAAAATCTTTTTATTTCCCAAAGCATAGGATTTTTTATGTTTATCCCATCCTTATATCTAGTTAAAGCAAAATTAATATGGTCGGTGAGCGTTAAATATATGTTTTCGTTTAGTTTTTTTCCTAAGGCTTTTTCTGCATACTTTATTATTTCTTCTGAAATCTCCACATATTTTACAGGTATTTCACTTATGATGTTTTTTAATTTTTCAGATACCTCTTTATTCTCTAAAGTAAATATCCTTTCAATTTTTTCTTCTTCTAGCTCATCGCCAGACTTCTTTTTAAATGCTAATCCAAGCCCCATTACAACTATTTCCCTATTTTGCTCATCTAATACGGTTACAGCGTTATTATTTAGTATTTTTTTTATTTTCATTTTATCACCACTTTAAAAATAATTATACTTTACGCAATAGTGGATAACATTATAATCTAGCAATTAGTATTACCCTTCCATAGGAAAATAAAAAACCTAAACTAATATCAGACACTTATACATTTACACACTTTGTACAAGTAAGTCTCATATTAATTTAGGTCTTGCCTGGAAAACCAGTCACAATCCTATTAAAGAACGAAACCGCTATAAGCGGTGGCGGACTCTGTTGCAATTTAGAAATTTGAGTTTAAAATCTAAGATATGTATAAATTTAAAGTGGTAGTTATTTAAGCATAACTACCACTTTTTATCATGAACACTTCTTTTTATCCCTTATATTGTCAAGAATATAAGGACAAACCAAACCAAAATAAAAAGGAGTGTTAGCATGTCGGAATTAAGAAACAAGATGAAAATGTATATGGAGCTAAAAGGTTATAGCACAATAACAACAAAGTATTATCTTACTCATGTCAGTAACTTTTCTAAGTTTTACAACAAATCACCTCTACTGTTAGGCGAAAAGGAAATATGTGGTTACTTACATTATTGTATCACAGAAAAACATTTAACGATAGGCTCTGTTAACTCAATTAATGCTGCCTTAAAACTTTTCTACACAAAAGTTTTAAACAAGTCATGGGATATCAATACAATTCCTAGAATGAAGGAACGTAGAAGACTGCCAGTTGCATTATCTCCACAAGAAGTTAAAGCTATTTTTGATGCCACAGATAATATTAAACATAAGGCTATTTTAATGACTACTTATTCCGCAGGGTTGAGGGTTAGTGAAGTCTGCAAGCTTAAAATTAAGGATATAGACAGCAAGAATATGCAAATATTTATAAGGCAAGGTAAGGGAAAAAAGGATAGGTATAGTCTCTTATCAAAAGCTAATCTTAAAATTCTAAGAGAGTATTGGAAAAAGTATAAGCCAAAAGAATTTTTATTCTCTGGAAGATATCGTACTGATGCCATAACACCACGTAGTGTTCAGAGAATATTTGAAAAAGCTAGAAAAAAAGCTGGAATTACTAAAAATGCAACAGTTCACACTTTGAGACACAGCTTTGCAACTCATCTTTTAGATGCAGGTACTGATATTTGTTATATACAAAGGCTTTTGGGACACACACGTATAACTACTACAACAATATATTTACATCTTAGAAGGATGGATTTACTAAGCGTAAAGAGTCCACTAGATATTTTATTAGGTGAAGGAAATGATTGAGGTTCAGGACATACTCTTAAAATACGGAGATGAGTATATCAGAAGGCATAGGCTGCCGCCACATTTGAGAAAGGTATTGAGTAATATTAAGGCTTCCAGAACATCAGAATTAGGCGGTCATATAGATGAATGCGAAGCATGTGGGCATATAAGGATTTCCTACAACTCCTGCAGAGATAGGCATTGTCCTAAATGTCAAACATTAGCAAAGGAGAAATGGATTGAAGCTAGAAAAAATGATTTATTACCTGTATCCTATTTTCATGTTGTATTTACAATACCTCAAGAATTGAATTTTTTAGTCCTTACGAATCAAAAAGAAATGTATTCTATTTTGTTTAAGGCTACTTCGGAAACTTTATTAGAGCTCTCAAGAGATAGAAAATATTTAGGTGGGGAAATAGGTTTTACTACAATACTTCATACATGGGGACAAAATCTTATGAATCATCCTCATATTCACTGTATAGTTCCTAGTGGTGGATTATCCTTAGATGGCACCCGCTGGATAAGTTCCAGAAAAGACTTCTTCATACCTGTTAAGGTTCTATCGAGGAAGTTTCGTGGGAAGTTTCTATACTACTTGAAGAAAGAATACTATAACAATCCAAAATTGAAATTTGTTAATGAAGCTGAAGATTTGAAATACAAGGATATATTTCAATGTTTTATAGATAAGCTCTATAAGAAGAACTGGATAGTTTATTGCAAACCTCCCTTCGGAAGTGCGGAGCACGTTATCGAGTATTTAGGTAGATATACTCATAGGGTAGCAATATCTAACAATAGAATTATAGCTTTTCAGAATAGTTATGTAGTTTTTAAATGGAGGGATTATAGTGATAATAATAAAGAAAAGTATATGACTGTTACAGCTGAAGAATTTATACGAAGATTTATCATGCATATATTACCACCAAAGTTTGTTAAGATAAGACATTATGGAATCTTAAGCAATCGGAACCGAACAACTAAGCTTAAAAAATGCAAAAGGATTCTTAAAATGTCAGTTTCAAAAAATGAATCTGTGAGTAAGTTAAGTACAGCAGAACTTCTTTTAAAACTTACAGGTATAGATATTAATATATGTCCTTGTTGTAAAGGAAACATATCAATTAAGAGAAGAGTAGAACCTAGAATTTGTGCCCCACCAATTAGGGCTGCAAAAATTTCATAAATCAACGTGATTGGGAGTAGTGAAATAATCTACGGGGAGGGGGAGTTATGCAATTGTTAAGGAAAAAGTTTATGGTTTGTTTTCTCCTAACACCTAAATTTTTAAAAATATAAGAGAGCGACAGCTCTTAAGGTGATATGGGAAAGATTGAAACCCCATAGTATCTGCCCCGCGGTATTCGTTCTATAATTTGTTTCTGAAATTGAGCAACTTTAGTAACTAGCATTCTTTAAGTGTATATCTTAGGGTGCTAGTTTTTGCAAGCTCAACTTCAGAATACAAATCTATTCAGAATATTATCTAATTTATGAATTAATAATACCACAAGACGTAAAGGTTGTCAATCTAAAATCGATAAAATATTATCGATAAAGTGTGACTTATGCACTAACTATTCGATTATTAAGAATACATCTTATATTAGATTGAATGCTTCAAGTTTAAGAAGAAAATGTGATTTTTTCATAACTCACATTTTCTTCTTAAAAAAAATGTATGACTCTTACTATTGTAAAATATCTTCAACTATATCTACCATTTATTACGTTCTTCATAATAAATCAAAGGTAATAATTTTGCCAAGTTATTAAATTTCTTTATATTACATAGGGCTAAACGCTTGGCTACCTCATCTGATATCTTAGTTCCTTCCGGTAATACTTTTACTGCTTCTCTATTTATAATTTGATATCCCATCCAGAAACGTGATCGTACTTCTATGCCATCTTCGTTTTTACGAATAAAATGGCACATCACAGTAGAATTCATATTTCCTCCCACAACTGATGAGACATAAGGTTCTTTAAAATGATTTATGTCAAATCCAAGTTGGCCAGGAGACATAAAGTGTATTTGTGCTTTTTCTGCCCCGAATCCTCTATCTTCAATTACAGTATGGGTAACTCCCCACAGTTTCTCTTTTAAAGATAAATCTCCATTTAACAGTTGTTCTGTTTTGGTTGTTTCAATATAAAAATGATTTTCTTTATCCCATATTTTATATCTCAAGGGATGTAAACCATGCCATGCGAACCACCAATCAAACATTATTGGAGTAACATGCCTCATTTGAATGATACTTGATACGAATCCAGTTCCATCAGACATGATGCAGTAGCCTGTTTCTACCGGAAGATATCCTGGTTTTAGTAAATCATTTCTATCTTCTATCCTTAATGCATACTTTGGATCTATTGGCCCTTTATTAATTTTGTCAAGTAACTTCTGAGGTTGTTTTTGCATATCCATGTAATAGTATTTAGAATAAGCTTTTGATAATTCTTCATATTTAAGTTCCTTTGTTATGACCATAAAAGCTCCTCTCTGTCTATTTTTTATGTTTTTTATTCAACAGCTACGTTAGCCTTTGAAATTTTATGACAACAAGGACAACAAAAAACAAATTCAAATAATCCATGAGAATATGTTGGTTGTCTTGTCTCTACCCCGTTCTCATAAATTAATAGTTTTTTATTCTCATCTAATTCGCTTAACTTTTTCTTACAGTTAATACATATTACTTCTTTCATTTTTTCCTCTTACTTTATCTAATTAATCTGAAATATCTTCATATTCCATGTTGTTATCCGGTTCTTTGCAACCTTCTCCAACTAAAACACCAACTGCATGGCAGGTATCACATTGTCCAAACTCATTCTGTTTTTCTGCATCCAAACAGTATTTAAATCTCTTCCCACATTTTGGACACTTATAATACATAAAATATGCTCCATAACTCATACTATACTTCTCCTTAGGTATATGATTTTTTACTGTTCTCCTGTAACTAAAAATTTTAGTACTCAATATGAGATGTCCAAAATAAAATTATAGACCAAAATGTTAGAATAACTCTATGTTAAATATTAAGGTATTGCTTTGAGTAAACCATACCTTAATACTTGACATAGAGTCTTAAAATGCAATTGCTTTTTATTTAAAATCACACACTCTATTAATACCTAAAATCTCTCTTGCCTCAGCAGGTGTAGCAACCTCATTCCCTGCAACCCTTACGATGTCAGCTGCACGCTTTACTAATTGAGCATTGGATTCTGCTAGAACGTCAGCACTCCACATTACATTATCTTCCATACCAACTCTTAAATGTCCACCCATAGCAACTGTAGCTAACATGATTGGTACATGTTGCTTACCGATACCAAGAGCTCCCCATGTACTTCCCTCTGGCAATAGTCCCTTTAAGTATACTAAATTTTCTATTGTAGCAGTTGAACCACCAGCAGCTCCTAGAACTAATTGATAATGACATGGTGCTTTTAATACACCCTTTTTTACATAATACAAAGAATTGTAAATCATACCTGCATCGAATATTTCAATCTCAGGTTTTATTTCACATTCCTGCATTGTCATTCCCAATCCCTCTAAAAACTTTGGATGATTTATGAATAAACCGCTATGCATCCAATTCATGGAACCGCAGTCATAAGAAGCGATTTCAGGTTTGATACTTTTTAAATGAGCTTGTCTTGTTTCATCTGTTGCATTTAAATCACCTGAAGTTGTACAGTTGATAACAATATCACATTTTGATTTTATTAAACGAACTGTCTCTTCAAATTTATCTTTGTCCATTGTTCCTTCGCCTTCATCATCTCTCATATGAAGATGGCAGATTGCAGCACCAACTTTATAACTTTCATAAACATCATCTGCAATTTCCTGTGGAGTCATAGGAACATTGGGATTATTCTTTTTCTTCGGCCATGCACCTGTTGGTGCTACTGTAATAATTGTCTTTTTTACTTCTTTAATTTTCTTTTTCTCTTCCATAATTATCCCTCACTTCTTTTTATCCGTTACTGCTGTATTTCGGACAACAGCTTTTCTTAAATCATAGGTTTCAAATCAGCTGCAATGATTAATTTGGCTTCTGTAACTGCTTGAATATCTTCAATTGAATATTTAGGATTGTACTCTTTTAATACAATACCATTTTTTGTAATTTCCATAACACCCATTTCAGTAACCACCATATTGACTTGGTTTTTAGCTGTTAATGGTAATGTACATTTTTTAAGAATTTTATGACGACCTTTATTTGTATGCTCCATTGCAACGATAACTTTTTTTGCACCAACAACTAGATCCATAGCACCTCCCATGCCTGGTACCATTTTTCCTGGAATAATCCAGTTTGCAATACTACCTTCTTCATCTACCTGAAGAGAGCCCAAAACAGTAGTATCAACGTGACCACCACGGATAACTGTAAAAGAATCAGCGCTGTTGAAAAACGCTCCCGTTTTATGAATAGATACTGGTTTACCACCTGCATTAACAATAAAGTTTGCATCTTCTTCATTTGGTTCTTCTCCACTCAATCCGATAAATCCATTTTCAGACTGCAAAGTGATTGAAATGGATGGATCAAGATGATTGGGAACCAAAGTTGGAAGGCCAATACCCAAATTTACAATATCTCCATCATTTAATTCCTTTGCCACACGAGCAGCAATAAAACTTTTTTTGTCTTCCACTATGCTTCACCTCCTACAATATAGTCTACATATATTCCAGGTGTCTCCACAAACTCAGGTCCTATACTACCTGCCGGAACAATTTTATCTACTTCTGCGATAACAATATCTGCAGCTGTCGCCATCATTGGATTAAAGTTTCTTGTTGAGCCTCTATATCGTATATTTCCAAATTCATCTGCAATATGCCCTTTGATTATTGAAACATCCGCTTTTAATGGTTTTTCAAGCAGATAATCCTTTCCATCTATCTCAATGACCTTTTTTCCTTCAGCAACAATCGTACCAATACCTGTTGGCGTCAAAAATCCACCAAGTCCTGCACCACCACTTCTTATTTTCTCAGCAAGTGTTCCCTGTGGGGTTAACTCTAGTTCAAGCTCACCTTCACTATACTGTCTACCACATTCAGGAGTTAATCCTACGTGTGAAGCAATTAGCTTCTTAATCTGTTTATTTTGAAGTAATTTTTCTGTACCTCGACCTGGAAGACCTGCATCATTACATATTATAGTTAAATCTTTAGTACCAGCTTCAACTAAGGCATCAATTATTGCTTCAGGTGTACCGTTTGCCATAAAGCCTCCAATCATTACTGTCATGCCGTCTTTAATCATTGAAGCTGCTGCCTTGGCATTAATTTGTCGAGTTCTTCCCATAAGTTATCCTCCTCGTATAATAAGTTTATAGCAGTTATTTACTGCCTATAAACTTATTTATTTTTTATATTTTGTATAGATTAAGAAAGCATCTCAATTTTTCTAGTGGGGATTCTCCCAATTCAGTATTGCTGATTCTTATACTTTCCGATCTATACTGTTTTAACCTACTATTTATTAAAGGATTTTCTAATGCTAAAATAGTCATAACGGAACTTTAGCGAAGGTTACTGCTGTATTCCTCCTGCAAAACACATTGTGTTATTGCCTGTAAAGCTTGCAGCCTGACCAAAGTATCATATTCTGCTTACACAAATGTTGCATCTCCTTTCGCAGCCACCAGCAAGGTTTTGCGTCTGGATGAATGCTAATTACGCGAGGTTGCAGTTAGTACTTTGGATTAGGATAATCCTTTCTAATTTCCTCATTATTTTTGAAAGGTGGTGATTTCATGAAGAAATTAGATTACTTATCAACTCTATTTGTTGGTATCGATATTGGTGCGAGACAAAATGTTGTCTCTGCTATTAATTTTGAACAGGAATTCTTGATTAAGATGAAACCTGTTCCTAATACGCAATTTGGTGCAGAGCAACTTGAATCCATGCTTGTTAAGGTTTTAGAAAACAATACTTTTAAAGCTGTTATAATCGGCTTAGAATCTACTTCCTTTTATGGAGTACATATAGCCAATTTTTTATCTGCTAGTGAAAAACTTATGACTTACAAACCTTATGTTTACTGCTTGAATCCTAAGGAAGTTGCTAACTACAAAGAATCCTTTAATTCTCTTGATAAAAATGATGGCATTGACTCTTTTGTTATTGCTGACTTTGCAAGAGTTGGCAGAATTCATATTGAACCTTGGCGTGGTTCTCAATATCTTGCTCTGCAAAGACTTACAAGGCACAGACTTCATATTGTTGAATGCTTAACTAGAGAAAAAACTTACATGTTATCCAATGTATTTCTTAAGTTCAGCGAATTTGCATTATTACAGGGAGAAGATCATCCTTTTTCTAATAAATACGGTGCTACCGCATCTTCAATACTTACTGAATTTCTATCTTCCGAAGATATTGCAAATACATCAATTGAAGAACTTGTTGACTTCGTCAATAGAAAAAGTCGGAAAAGGATTTCTAATCCTCAGATGACTGCTGAAATTTTGCAGCAAGCTGCACGTAATTCATACCGTCTTGATAAATGTTTGTATGAGCCATTAACAACCTCTATTGCTTGTTCTTTCAACTGTATTCAGGCTTTTGATAAAGAACTTAAAGGTATTAACAAAGCCATTGAAAAAGCTGTTATGGGAATGAATCCTGTGGAATACAAAATATTAATGTCTATTCCTGGTTTTGGCCCTGTTTACTCCAGTGGCATTCTTGCTGAATTAGGAAGTGTGCATGCATTTCCTAGTAATGATGCTATTGCTAAATACGCTGGCATCGTGTGGAAAGAAAATCAATCTGGAGGTTTTAAAGCTGAAAATACACCTATGAACAAAGCTGGTAACCGTTATTTACGCTATTATCTCATAGAAGCTGCAGGAAGTGTTGTTTGCCATATTCCTGAATATCAAGAGTTCTATCAGAAGAAATTTGCTGAAGTAACTACACATCAGCACAAACGAGCACTCGCGCTAACATCTCGTAAACTTATTCGTATGATTTTTGGATTGCTGGCTAAAAATCAGCTCTACTCTTCAAATAGAGTAGATTAATCTATATAAATTATACGAACATACTTTCTCATTGGACTGTATGTTTATTAAGGTTACCCATTTTTAAAGAAATCATTTGATTTTCTTTTCATTTTGTTCTTGACATATTACCAAATTGCTTTAGTATTTTATATTACCTAATTCAATTAGGCTCTCTTAACAATTAATGCTTGCCCTTGTCCACCGCCGATACATAATGTAGCAAGACCTGTCTTTGCCTCTCTCTTTTCCATTTCATGAAGCAATGTAACAAGGATTCTTGCACCTGAAGATCCAATAGGATGTCCAATGGCAATTGCGCCCCCATTTACATTAGTGATATCCATGCTCAATCCTAAATCTTTAGCAACTGCTAGTGCCTGTGCCGCGAAAGCTTCATTTGCTTCAACTAAGTCAAGATCTTTAACTTCCAAACCTGCTTTTACAAGGGCCTTCTTAGTTGCAGGTACAGGACCTATACCCATGATTGTTGGGTCAACACCTGCTGTTGCATAAGAAACTACTGTTGCCATAGGCTTAAGTCCTAACTCATCTGCTTTTTCTTTTGACATTACAATCAAAGCCGCTGCGCCATCATTGATACCTGATGCATTTGCTGCTGTAACCGTTCCATCTTTTTTAAACGCCGGACGAAGCTTAGAAACCTTTTCTATGGTTGTTCCAAACTTAGGAAATTCATCTGTATCAAATATTATTGGATCGCCCTTTCTCTGAGGGATAGCTATAGGTACAATCTCATCTTTGAATCTACCTTCTTTAACTGCTGCTTCTGCCCTATTCTGGCTTCTTACAGAGAATTCATCCTGCATCTCTCTTGTTAAGCCATATTGCGCTGCAACATTCTCAGCTGTAATACCCATATGATAATCATTAAATGCATCCCATAATCCATCGTTAACTGCAACATCAATCATAGTTACATTATTCATTCTTGCTCCCCAGCGAGCTGTTGGAGTTACATATGGAGCTACACTCATATTCTCTGTTCCACCGCACAGAATTATATCAGCTTCACCAGCTTTGATAGCATTGGCTGCCATAGCAACTGACTTAAGACCAGAACCACATACTATATTAATTGTAACTGCTGTACTTTCAACTGCTAGTCCAGCCTTTAATGCAACCTGACGTGCAACATTCTGTCCAAGACCAGCCTGAAGAACATTACCAAAAATCACTTCATCAACCTGCTCTGCCTTTATTCCTGCTCTCTTAATAGCTTCCTTAGCAACTGCAGCTCCAAGTTCTGCTGCAGGCACTCCCTTTAATGTGCCACCATAGCTGCCAAGGGCAGTTCTGCATGCACTTACAATAACAACTTCTTTCATAATTACGCTCCCCTTTATATGTTTAATATTTTCTAATCTATTTAAGTATTGAAAATAGGCTATTCTTTAGAGTTTGTCCCACACTTTACAGAAAGGTTAAAAACCATAACCTCCTTAAACTAACCAACAGTAATAGAAAAAATTCTACTACTGTTAGTTACAAATCCAAGGATAAAACTACAATTCCATAATCTAACTTAATAAGATAGACATCATTATTTACAGAATAGAACTATAAACAATCTATGTTTATTTATTGAATTTTAAAAATGATGCTCAGTTCTAGAAATTACATCATTTTGTACCGTGGTGTTTAAATCAGTAAAGTAAACACTGTAGCCTGCTACTCTCACCATCAATGTAGGATATTTTTCCGGATGTTTTTGAGCATCTAGTAAAACATTTTTATCCTGACAATTGAATTGAATATGATGAATGTGCTGATCATTCAAAGCGGTACGTACCAAGTTACACATTCTTGCGATACCTTGTTTCTTATAGCGTCCCTCATCAGGATCAGGAAACAATGTATTAATATCAACTTTCTTTACATCATATTTACTCATTTTTTTCGCTCCTTTCAATTAATTTTCAACAAGTTCACCTTTGTTAATCCACATATTTAATATGGTGCCATTTGTACAAGCAGTGTGATTGATTTTTCCATAGGATCTCAATGCTGCTAATGGACCATTTACATCCATATGCTGTTCAGCAGAAAGAGTATCTGCTAAAGGAGCCAATGCCTTTCTTCCACTTGGTAATGCCCAGCACATCTGTCCCATTGCTACATTTGCCTGAGTAGGTTGAACACCTGCATCAGAATAATTCCCTGCTCTCCAACATTTTTTAGTTGAACAATATTCAGCAAAATCTTGTAGTACTTTAGAAGTAATTTCATCTACATAATCAATATCATTTCCATACTTTGGAGCATTCAAGCAAAGTTGACGAACATCTTCGTAACCTACAAAATCTGCTTCTAGAGCCTCTAGTAAGCGCTCCATAGTAATAACTTTATCCTCATAAACCAATTTCTTAACTGCTGCTAAAGAATCACCGATATCTGCTACACCACTGAGCATGTAGTGTGGACCAGAATTCAGAATTGCACCTCCGGCACATACATCAATCCCTTTTTCAATAGCACTTGTAGCCATCATTGTAAATAACGGAAGCTGATGTTCCTCAGCAGTAATCTTCTCAGCTACTAATAAATGTGTATGACATTCATCCACTTGATACTTGAACTGGCGTAGAATAGCATCATAAAACTCATCATAGGTCTTAAATGTTCTAGGGTCTCCTGTTGGATAACCAATTTGGGTACCAGCACCATAACCCGGACAACCTTTTGGCAAAATACCATTATTGAGTGTTACACTTAAGGTATTACCTAAATTAGTGATATTAGCATTTGTGTGACCATAACAATAGCCCTGAAGTTTAGGTTCTACACAACCTACAGTACATGCTTTCTCACGGATTTCCTTAAGAGTGAAGTTATTTATACCATTAAGACCTGTTGCACTATAAGGAATCATTTTATAGATACTTTCAATATCAAAGAAAGATGGGTGTCCTAATCCTTCAGCCGCAAGCTTAACACATTCACGTAAGAATGAATCTGATGTCTTGCTACCAATATGGACGTGAACAGATGGTGCAGTAGTACGCGTCTCACGAGCAGCTCTCAGGCAAATATAGGATAAAAGATTGACTGCATCATTGCCATTAGCATCATATCCTCCTACACAGTAACCTCCAGTCCAACGATAGTAACCGCCAAAGAACACAGCTAAATTCGCTGGTAAAAGCCATGGAATATTACAACACTTGATGTTAAACTCCTCCATATACTCCAAGGTTTCATCAACAGTCAGTTTTCCATTCTCCAAGTCTTTTTCTAAATAAGGCCATAAGAACTGGTCAATACGTCCTAGATTAATACATGGACCGGAGCCTTCTACGTTAAGCAACATTGTATTTAACCAGATCATATGCAATGCATCAACAAAGCTTGTAGGTGTATCCCAACAAATCCTTTCAGCACGATTAGCAGCATCAATGAGTTCTTGTTTACGTGTAGGATTACTTTGAAGTTCAGCCTCTTTAAGAGCCCTTGCTTTAAGATTTTTTCCGTATTGCTTTATTCCTAGGCATACAGCCATCATACCTTCATAGAAATCTCTTTTTCCTACATTTTCAGGTTGGGATTCGTCCAATTCAGCTAGAATTTTTTCACATTTTTTATAGTATCCTTTATATCCAATAGCTAGCAATTGTGGATAATCAGGAATAAAGTGAGAACCTGGATTGGAGATGTAGTTACTAGCATCCACATAACCAGAGGCCAACATTATATCTGCTTTTGGTACCTGTTTTTTCCACTTAGATGTTAATGTCTTGTCACTCCAATAAGGAATGTGAATATCTTTTAGCTCCTTCTTATCTTCTGGGTCAATCACCCAAGGATCAAAATCTCTAGTTTCGAAAGTGTCAAAATCAGATTCTAACCAGTGAGCATGGGATTCAATACTAAAATTATTGCAACGTACACGACTACCTTGCCAGCCAATTAGACGTTCCCCTTCTACAAAGAAGATTGGCATCGTTTCATAAACTTTTGCCATAGCAAAATAACGACGACGAATCTGGGATTCACACTCTGTTGCTTTAAAATGTTCAGTAAAAACTCTCGTACGGTGTATTTCTAAATTTGGTCTGCTTCGATGTAGAACCACGCTCATTTTCTTGATTCGATCAGTACAGCCAACCTCTGCACTCTTGCCATCACGCAGTTCCATACCACGACGACTACCAATTTCATGGACTTCCTGTTTATCCATCTCTTGCATGTTGATTTCCTCCTAGTTCTTTTATATTTGTTACCTTCTATTTATTACATTTTCTTACGCCTTTACTTATGGTTTGATAATTGCCTTGATAACATTACCTTTAGCAGTCTCATCAAATATTGTCTTAAAATCCTCCAACGAAGCTGTATGACTAATCAAGCTCTTCACATCAATTGCCTTTCTTCCAAGCATTGATAGGCACATATTCCATGATAGTGGAGAAGAACTATAACTAAATACTAATTCTAACGACTTCTGTGCAGCAGTAAGCCATTCAATTCCTATTTCTTTTCTTCCTGGCAATCCAATAACACACATTCTTCCCTGTCTTCTTAATGAACGGATACCTGTATTTATAGCAGGTGCCGCACCAGAACATTCGATACATAAATCTGCTCCCTGACCGTTTGTAAGTCCAGAGATAAAATCTTCTACGTTATCCTTCTGTGAGTTAAGGATATAATCCGCACCTAGCTTCTTAGCTAGTGGTAAACGAAGATTCTCATCACTGTTGGTACCAACCACAACAACCTTAGAAGCACCATTTATCTTAGCCATCTGAAGAGCTAGTAAACCAATTGGTCCAGGCCCGAAAAGAACCACTATATCTTCCGGCTCTACCTTAGTACGCTCTACAAGTGCATGGGCAACGCAAGCCATAGGTTCAACCATTGCAGCTTCTTCAAAAGAAATACTATCTTCGATTTTTATTAACTGCTTCGCATCTATTTTCATGTAATCTGCAAAGGCACCATCTACAATGTGACCTGGACAAGTACGATGTTCACACATTTGAGGATTACCAGTTAAACAAGCTCTACATACACCACAAACTTCGACATTTAAACGACTCACAACACGGTCGCCCACTTTGACACCTGTAACTTTATTTCCAATATTCTCAACAACTCCTGAAAGTTCATGACCGACTACAACAGGTACTTTAGTTGCAACATGTCCTCCGTAAATATGGGCATCCGTACCACAAACTCCAACTGCTTCTATACGAATTAATACTTCATCTTCTGCAATACTTGGAATAGGCAACTCCTGTACTGACATACTACCTGCTTCTAATGATGTTCTAACAATTGCTTTCATTTTTTTCCTTCCCTTCATCTTTTTATTTTTACTTAACAACATATGCGATATGAAGTCCATCAGATGTAACTGTAGATTCATACTGTTCCCAAGTTCCAACCTCATGTCCGATTAGAACATTGTTGATGTTTCCTTCTGCCAATTTTAGGATATGCTGTAATGTATGAATCATATTGTATGTGCTTCCAACTCCGTAACCATTTGGCATTGAGACCCCATCACCGCGGCCTCCCATAATATTTCCCTTTACATAAGCTGTATCTCCAACGATAACAAACTTGTTCCCCTTGCTCTCTACAACTACAAGGTTGCTGGCAAAGCTATGTCCATTCCTAGCCACTCTAATATGAATACCTGGAAGCAGGTTGTCCACATCACCATCCAACAGAACTAATCTGTTCTCACGAATAAGCCCAACACACTGCTCTAAATCAGTACAGGAAATGGATGCCTTTAACGTATTATACTCACGTGGAAGTGTCATAGTTGTAATCCAACTAGTCAGTTCATCCTTTTGAAGATAGAATTTAGCATTTGGAAATAAATTAATACCTCCCATATGATCCCAATGAGCATGAGTAAGAATTACATGCTTTACATCCTCCGGATTGACACCAATCTTCTTTAATACAGTCACTGGGTTTTGATACTGGGTTAGATTAACCCCATCAGCTAAAGCTTGATTTTCAGCTTTGTTTCCGTCATAGCCGGTATCAACCAAAATCACATCTTCCCCATTCTGTAAAACATTGAATGTATATGTCACATCAGTAGTCTCCCCTGCACCATGGTAGCCTGAATATACCATGGCATTTGAAAAACCCTTTTGAACTCCATATTCTAAAATAGTAATTGAATAATCTTTCATTTTTATCAACCCTTTCTTAATGCAAACTATTATATATAATCGATTATATTTTATTGTTGATTATAGTATAGTAATTTATGAATGCTATGTCAACAAACTACCTAAAAATTCATTATTTTATTGTTTATCTGTAGAATTAACTTTTATTTCAAATATGCTTGAGTTTTATGAATAACTCTCCACATTATATCCGCCGATACTATACCATACACCCGTTGATTGAAGTAGTTTATTAATCTCTAACAGTTGTTCTTTTGTATATGTGTCAAGTTTCTCTAATTCATAATCCATTCCAATATACTGATACTTATTTGAGCCGTAACTGTGGTAAGGCAATACATTCAATTCACGATTTCCTGCAAGACTCTTTACCAAATTTGCCGTAGCTATAATATTTTCTTTAGAATCATTTATAGTTGGTATCAGTGGAAAACGTACTACCATCTGTTTGCATTTTTCTTTACAGTACTCCGCTGCCTTTCTAATATTTTCATGAATCAATTCATTATCTACTCCGGTCAGACGTTTGTGCTGCTCTGAATCCATATGCTTGCAGTCTATAAAAACTGTATCAGAATAATCTATCATCTGCTTTAAGTATTCCCACTTACCATATGCAGTAGTTTCAATAGCAGTATTAATATATGCTTCTGCACATTTCTTTAAAATTTCAACAGCAAATTTTGGTTGCATAAGAATTTCACCACCAGAAAGTGTGACACCACCCTCTCCTCTACGATAAAACAGACGATCCTTCTCAACCTCTCTCACCACTTGATCAGAAGTATATGTCTTACCTACCTCTACTCTTGCCTTTGTAGGACAAATATCGATGCATTTAAAGCAACTATGACACTTATTAAAATCCATTGATGCCTTTTCCATCTCGTTATCAAAGGTAATAGCGTTGTTTGTACATTGGGATAGGCATTTTTTACAGCCTATACACTTATTCTTTATAAAAGCCAGTTGCTGGTATTGATATAGACCATATGCATTACTGCACCACTTGCACTTTAGAAAGCACCCTTTCATAAATACGTTGGTTCTTATTCCAGGTCCGTCCTCAATCATATAATGACTAATATCAAAAATAACACCTTTTGCTGGAATATTGCTCATTTGAAACTATTCCTTTCTTCCGAAAAATTCTTCATTTTCTACGGATTTTCTTGATATTATGCTTTCTCTAATATGCTGATATAGTTATTCTGTTGGTAACTTCCAATTGAAGTAATTCCAATATGGTGCACTTATACGTTCACTAAAATCTTTCATATCAACTTTACTCCAATCGTAGATACCTTTGCCACTTTTTACACCGTACTCCTTTGCGTCCATCTTGTCACAAATAAGCTTTGGTGCGCACTGTGCACTGCTTAGAGACGGGAATAGATAATTTTCAATATTATAGTTTAGGTCAACCCCGGAGTTATCTAGATGCTCAAAAATTCCAATTGAAGTGTATCGAGGCATAAAACTATACATAGCCGCAATGTCAACATCACGTGCATCTGCAATTCCACTTTCTACTATATAGATTGCCTCTCTGAACAAAGCATGCTGCAAACGATTGGCTATAAAACCAGGAGCACTCTTCTTTAGTACTACTACTTTTCTGTTAACAGCCTCCAATAATTCTACCACATGCTCTGTTACACCATCACGAGTGTACTTACTCTTAACAACCTCAAAGAAAGGAACTAGATGCGGTGGGTTGAATGGATGAGCCACCACCATAATATCCTTATACTTATCTAAACCGTCTACTAGATCATCTACAGAAAGAGCAGAAGTAGTGGAGATAATTGCCTTTGCATTTGTGCAGTATTTCTCAATATTCTTATAAATATTGAACTTAACCTGCAATTCCTCAAATACACATTCAACTACAACGTCAACGTCAGCTAAATCATTATAATCCAAAGTATAGTTAAGATATTTTTCACAGATACCCACCTGTTCCTTAGTCATCATATTTCTATCCACAAAGTCCTGATAGAATCTATCATACTTTTCCTTACTACTTTTCTGAAGTTCAGGGCTCACAGCAAATAGTGTAGTTTTATATCCATGACCAGTAAACAGTACTGCCATACTTGTACCAATCATACCGGTACCTATAATCCCGATATGTTTAACATTTTCTAATTTCATGTTATCAATCCCTTCTTAGTTCTTCACTATCATATAGTCATAAGTAATATAACTATTATTTTTATGAACATACTTAATATATTCACAATAAAATTATCTATAAATCATTAAATCTTTCCATTCTGTATTGAAAAATGAAAAGGCTAGTTATCATACATGCGATATATTCAAAGATTGTCTTTCTGGCAATCTTTGAATATATTGAATTCCAGTATATTTGTAAACAAACTTATTATGATGTTTACTACACGTTTCTAAAGTCTGTCCATAAATTTCATTAGGTAGAGGGTTATTTTACTATCTTACATAATGTATAGAATTATCTCCTCTATGATTAGTAATTTTATTTTTCATTGCCATCGTTGCTATCTTAATAATATTATTTATTGTCACTTCATCTACCAATTCTATTTCCGCTACATCTTTATTGATGAACATTCGTGCCTTATCATATATTTCTCTATCAATAAAAACAAGTGCACCTGTTTTATTTGCATATTCTAGGATTGTATCTTTATCTAAAAAATCGATATTTAACACTTCTATAATAGCAGTACTAATCCCCCTTACAACAAGTGTTCTTGATGCTTTCATAGCATCAGGAGATTTTGCACTGCTTGTTATTATGGCTACATCTGTACCTTTATTTAGTATTCTTGTTCTGCCATTATCAATAACATCACACATGCTATACTCCTTTTTTAATATCCAAACCTTAATCTGAGATTGTATTTATTTTATTTATTTTTGTTCATAACATAGTTGTAGCATTTGATTACATTTGTTGTTTGGATG
Source organism: Clostridium magnum DSM 2767 (assembly GCF_001623875.1). Lineage (GTDB taxonomy): Bacteria > Bacillota > Clostridia > Clostridiales > Clostridiaceae > Clostridium_AM > Clostridium_AM magnum. The sequence goes on from NZ_LWAE01000010.1 coordinate 94,355, forward strand.
TATTCCATCATTTCATCTTGTCCAATATCTACTGGGAGCTCTTCGAATTTTATGTTCTTAATACATTCATCCTGTGACCATCCTTTTGAAATTCCATCTGCCACTGCACCAATCCATTTGTATATTACTGCAAGCTGAACATCTATATAAGCTTTTGTTACTACAGGGCCATGACCTGGAACTATATAGTCTACATCTAAAGTTTTAAGGAAGTGTAATGAATTAATTAAATCGTCAATGTTTGCACTATGAAGCCATGTTTGACAGTCAGAGAATATAGTATCACCTACGAATACAACTCTCTCCTCAGGAACATGTACTGCTATCTGTGAATCGGCATGTCCCGGTGTGTGATATAAATTAAATGTATGATCTCCAACTTTTAGAGACATTTTATCGTTAAATGTTATTTGCGGCATATTAACTACATACTCTTCTCTTGAAGGCATAAGAGGTAAAGACTCTTTATCTTGACGTGTTATTACATCTACGCTGTAATCATATCCATCCATCTCACCTGGAACAAGGAAAAAAGTATCTTTTACTTTTTCGTGTCCAACTACTGGGCATACTCCTGCAAACCAATGGTTTCCAAATATATGATCAATATGAGGTTCTGTGTTTATTAGATATTTGATTGGACCTTTGCTTTTTGCAAAATCAATCATTTCTAACAATGTACTAATCCATTGTGCATTGTCTATAAATACTGCGCCTTCACTTGTAAATACGATGCTTGGGTTGCAACCTCTTATTTTTGTGTTGGTATATACATTTTGTGTTATCTTTTCCATAATTTAAACTCCCCTTCTTTTTATCGACGCTAGACAAATAATCTAGCGTCATCATCAATATATTACTTTTGGCTATTTCTAATACTTGTTTTGGATACCCTAAGCATTCCAACTCTGATATTTTTACTATTTTGCTCTTTTCAATGCTTCTCTTAGAGCATTCTTAGTCCATACTTTAACCATTTCAACCCTATACTCTTTTGTAGCACGTTGGTCTGTTATAGGATTGCATGAATTTGCTGCTGCTTCACCTGCTTCTTCAATAAGCTCCTCTGTAAGAACTTTTCCTGTGATTAATTTTTCAACTGCTTCAACTCTTATTGGTGTTGGTGCAACTGCTGCCAGTGAAACTATTGCCTTTTCAACTTTTCCATCAGCATCTAATGTTATACTGCTTCCTGCACCAACTATTGTTATATCTGTATCCCCTCTAATAGCAAACTTTTGGTAAGTTGCACCAGTGTTTGCCTTTGGAGCTGGAATAGTGAAACTTATAACAAATTCTCCTTCTTTTAAAACTGTTTTACCTACGCCTGTAAAGAAATCTATTACTGGAATAGTTCTTGTCCCATTCTCACCTACTATATTTACAATAGCATCTGAAACTATTAGACCTTGTACAGCATCTGCACTTGGAGATGCATTACATGCATTACCACCAATAGTTGCCATATTTCTTATCTGCATACTTGAAACATGTCCAGCAGCTTCTGCTAATGCTAACCAATTTTCTTTTACTTCTTCAGATTTTGAGATTACACGAAGTGTTGTTAAAGCTCCAATCTCAATTCCATCTGTAGTCTTCTTTATACCTTTTATTTCAGGAACGCTTTGTAATCCGATTACTGTTTTAACCTTAAGAACTCTATTTTTAAGTTTTGGAACTAAGTCAGTTCCACCTGCAACCATTCTAGCATCAGTTCCATATTTCTTAAGTATTTCTACACACTCATCAGCAGACTTTGGTTCATAATATCTTTCAAATCTAAACATAGCCATATCCTATACCTCCCCGCAAGCTTCTTTATACTTGCCATCACGTACTTCTTCGATAGCTCGTACAATTGATTTGTATCCTGTACAACGGCACATATTTCCATGCAGCCCTTCTCTTATATCGTCTTCTGTTGCATTTGGATTTTCATCTAAAATAGCCTTTGCTGTTAAAATCATCCCTGGAGTACAATATCCACATTGAAGTGCAAAATTGTCTATGAAAGATTGTTGTAATGGATGTAAGGCATTTTTGCCTTCTAATCCTTCGATTGTTGTAATTTTTCTGCCGTTTGCCTGAGCAGCAAGTATTGAACAGCTCTTTACTGCCATTCCATCCATAAGTAATGTACAAACTCCACAGTTTCCATCTTCGCATCCCATTTTTGTACCAATAAGGTTTAAGTCCTCTCTTAAAACCTCTAATAGTGTCTTGTATGGTGGAACCTGTAATGTATATTCTTTTCCATTTACTTCTAAATCAACAATAATACTTTCAAAGCTTTTATCAATAATACTCATTATTTTCCAGCCTCCTTTGCCTTCTTTTCTTTTATAAGCTTAAGAACTTTTTCTGCTGTCATAGGATATGAATCTACTCTAACTCCTACAGCTTGGTAAATAGCTTCTGCAATTGCAGGTCCTGGTGCAATAGTAATTGATTCTGCCATACCCTTTGCACCCCATGGTCCGTCAGGTAGTGAATCTGGACAAATATGTGAATAAGTGTCATCAGCTTTTGGAACGTCAAGTATTGTTGGAATTCTGTAATCTCCAAGATTTGCATTCCATATCTTTCCGTTGTTATCATAATAATGATCTTCAGTGACAGCGAAACCTATTGCCATCATTACGCCGCCTTCAATCTGTCCTTCTACTAGTTTTGGATTGATTGGATTTCCTGTATCAGCAGCACATGCATATTTAAGAACTTTAACTTGTCCTGTTTCTTCATTTACTGCAACTTCAACAGCAGTTGCAGCGAATTGATACCAGTTCCATTGTCTGTCACATCTGCCGTCTTCACCCCACTGTAGAACTGGAGCTGGGCAATATACACCGTATCCTACTACTGGAGTACCTTTCATCATGCCGTAGTTACCTTGTTCAAAGAAGTTTACTGGTCTAAATAGGCTTGCAATTTCAATTTCTTTCTTTTGATATCCTTTTATAATTGCCTTTGTTCCTTCTATTTCAATGTTCATTGGATGAACACCTATTTCTCTTCCAACTGCTTCTCTTAGATTTTTTACTAAATCTAAAGCAGCAGCCTTTACAGCGTTTCCTGTAGTATATGTTGTTCTGCTTGAAGCTCCATAGTTGTCATAAGGAGTTGCATCAGTATCTCTAGCTAAAACCTCTATGTTATCTATATCCATTTTCAATAGTTCTGCTGCCATTTGTTTTAGAGCTGTAGTAGCACCCATACCATTTTCATCACTGCTTAGTAGTAAAGTAACCGTTCCATCACTGTTAAAGTTAATTTTGACTTCAGCACGTCCAAGTGGTGTATTTTGTTTTCCACCTGCTGCTATACCTTTTCCTCTTTTCCAAACAGTTCCATCTTGTACACTTGGTTCATCTACTTTAATAGAGTTAGCAACTGCATCCAAGCACTTGCTTATTCCAGTACTTGTTACAACCTCTCCTACGCAGTCTCTCTCATCTCTTTTGATGAAGTTTTTCTGTCTAATTTCTACTTGACTCATGCCTAATTTATCTGCTAATTCGCTTATTGCATTTTCAAGAGCGAATTCTGATTCTGGAACACCTAAACCTCTATATTCAGCAGCTGGTACTGTGTTTGTAGTAACTGCTTCTGCATCAATTCTCGCTTCACCCCAATTGTAAACAGGATTTGCACCGGATGCTGCCATACGTCCAGTAAAGTAAGTATTGTTTATTGCTGCACCAATCTCTTCACCAACATAAAAGTCGAGGGCAACGATTGTTCCATCTTTTTTAGCACCAAGCTTAACTTTTGTAATAACAGGCCAGTTAGATGGAGCTGTAGTAAACTGCTGCTCTCTTGTCAATCTATAAACTACAGTTCTTTTAACTTTCCTAGCCATCATTGCAACTAATACTTCCATGATACAAGCTAAACGTGCTCCAAAGCTTCCGCCACTGACAGGAGCTAAGACACGTAATTTATTTTCTGGTACTCCTATCATTTTGGAAAGACCCATTTTTACAACACCATGAATACCCATACCATTTGATCTTATTGTTAATTTTCCACAAGGATCATATTCACAAACCGCTAATGGAGTTTCCAATTGACTTGCTGTTTTCTTACCAGTATAAAAATCTCTTTCAATAATAACATCTGCTGTCTTCATAGCTTCATCTACATTGCCAGTATCAAGCTTAAATGAACCAACAACATTCGGTGATTTTCTATTTTTCACTTCATCCATTGGTCTATCTGATGCAGTGTTTCTTTTTCCAAACATTGGGTCAATGACAGATGGTGTATCTGCTTTTATAGCATCCCAATAAGTTAAAACATGTGGTAGTACTTCATATTCTATGTCTATTAACTCAATTGCGTCTTTTGCCTGTTCTAAAGTTTCTGCTGCAACAAGAGCAATAATTTGTCCTGCCCATATTACCTCATTATTTTGAGCTAGTACTGCATCTTTAGGGAACAGCTCCCAATTAGCACCTGGTTCATCACCTGTTATTATTCCAACTACTCCTGGTGCCTTTTCTGCTTTACTTAAATCTAATTTTTTAATTTTTGCATGTGCATATGGACTTGTTAACGCATGCATGTAAACAGCATTTTTAGCTTGAGTAGCAACATCAGTTGCGTATACTGCTTTACCTGTAACCTTTTCGTAAGCATCAATTCTTTTTACACTCTTACCTACATAATTCGTCATAAACGAAAACCTCCATTATTATTATTTATTATGATTTTTATAAATCCTTTACATAAAACATTTATAAAAAAACATTTGCTACTTCTCGTATTAATTAGAAATTTTTAAATGTTAAAAATACTACAAGTGTAATAGATTAATATATCAAAACTTTTTAATTTATAATCTTTAATCGATTATGTATAATCGCTTACATTTATTATAAGACGCTTGTTTAATAATTGTCAATATATATTGTTAAAAAAGTTCGTATATTTTGTTATTTTGTAGAAAAACATGATAACATGACAAAAGAACATAGTATCAATTGAAGCTTGCATTATATCTAAAAATCACACTATTATAACCTGCTCCATTTATTGACATAAAAAACTATTATAGGTATAATCTTTATAAATAATCGTTTATATATAATAGATTGTAATATATATAGGAATATCCAACGAATTAGGGGGGAATATTTTATGGAGGTTTACAGAAACCTTAGAGAATTACAAAAAAATCATACACTTTCACATATGAGATTATCTATGAGATCTAGTATTGCCATTACCATCTTTTCAGTAATTATTATTTTTAGCTTTACTAATGACATACTGTTTCACAGTATAACAGAAATTTTTAGTTCTATAATTTACTTTGGGGTATTTGTAATCATTCTAAATACTTATAATATGAATAAAAATAACTTTTTGGTGTTTTTGGGCATTGGACATTTATTTGTAGCAATATTGGGGATGATACACGTTTTTTCATATCCTGGACTAGCTATATTTTCAAATAACGATAACTATAATATTTCAATGCAGCTTAACATTGCTCTTGCATATATAGAAGCCTTCACATGCTTAGGATCAATTTTATTAATTTATAGACCAGTAAAAGATTTAAATAACAATTTAGTATTTATAGTTTTCTCTTTTATTTTTGCTCTCTCTATAGCTTCTATCTTTTATTTTAAAATATTTCCAACTTGCTATAATAAAGGTCAAACTGAATTTAAAATTATTAGTGAATATATAACCTCATTTATTTTCCTAATACTTTCCATTTTATATTTCAAACTACGAAAGAATATAGATTCACAAATGTTTTTTTATATGGAGTGTTATCTAATAACGAAGATCGTAACTGAATTACTTTTAAGCATGTTCTCTAGTACTAATGACTCCATATACATAGTATCCCATATATTAAAGGTTGTTTATCACCTTTTCATATATAAAGGTGTAATCGAATTAGGCTTAAGGAGACCTTATGCTATTATTTTTCACAAGTTAGATAAATCTAACAGCAAATTAAAAATTGCTAATAATAAATTGGAATAAGAAATAAAACAACGTCAATATTTCGAAGAAATGTTTACTAAGAATCAACAATTCTATGATTTAATTATAAATCGCTCAAGCGATGCAATTGCAGTCATAAGTGAAGGAAAATATATATTTGTTAACAATAAGGCACTCGAAATATTCGGTACAAATAATTCAAGTGAACTTATAGGTAATGAATTTTTTGATTTTATTAACAACGAAAATAAAGAAATGGTGACACAATATGTTGACCAAATATATTCCGAATCCACTACTTTTATTTCATATGAATGCAAAATTAAAGGACTAAACGAAAAGGAAGTTCCCGTAGAAATAATAAGCAGTTATATATTATATAATGGTAATCCATCATACATTAGTTTAATTAAGAATATTAGTTCACAAAAACAAATAAATGAACTTGAAAATCATGTAAAAGAAAATGAGAAAGTTATAAGTGACACGATAGAATTTAACAGACAGATGATGGAGTTCTTTGCAAATATATCACATGAATTAAAAACACCATTAAATGTAATACTAGGTGCTATTCAACTATTAGAGTTGCCTAATAATAAGGGATTATCAAAATCCTTTGATCTTACACTTAATAAGTATATAGGAACAATGAAGCAAAATTGTTATAGGTTGCTGAGGATTATAAATAATCTGATTGATGTATCAAAATTTGATACAGGATATTTCAAACTAAATCTCAGTAATTATAACATTGTAAGTGTTATAGAAGATATCACGTTATCAGTTGCAGATTACATAGAAACTAGCGGTGTTAAATTGATATTTGATACTGATACCGAAGAAAAGATTATAGCTATTGATGCAGACAAGGTCGAGAGAATAATATTAAACTTGCTTTCTAATGCAGTGAAGTTTACTGATGCTGGAGATAGTATATTGGTTCGTATAGAAGATAAGAATGAAAGTATTATTATCTCAGTAAAAGATACAGGCGTTGGGATACCTAAAGATAAACTAGATATTATATTTGAGAGATTTGGTCAAGTAGATAAGACACTTTCTAGAAATAATGAAGGCAGTGGCATAGGTCTATGTCTCGTGAAATCTCTTGTTGGCATGCACGATGGTACCATAAAGGTTAAAAGTAAAATTGGGGAGGGGAGTGAATTTATTATAGAATTACCTATTAGAATAGTTGAGGAAACCGAAGTAGTAGAAAGTTGCTTAGATCAAAGCAATGTCGAAAAAATTAACATTGAGTTTTCGGATATATATTCATAGTTGTTTATTGTTTAGTATTAAATCACAAAAAGTTATTATTGATTTCTTACAGAAGTCCAACGGGGTTGTTTCTTTTTTCAATCCTGTAGGTCATTCTATCAAAGTTAAAAAAATAAAGTCCTCAGCTAGGTATAACTTCTAACTGAGAACCTTTAACTTTAAGTATATATTTTTAACACTTGCTTAAAAAGCCTAAATATTTAATAATAAATTAGTCAATAAAAAATATAAATACGTTTTTAATTAAGCTTTCGTTCATTAGGGGCTGTCTCAAAATGATTCCTAAAGTCATTTTGAGAGTTAGCCTCTCTTCTATTTTTGGAGGAAATAATTTTAATTATTATGTAGTTGTATAATTAATTGTTATTTTTTTGCATGACAAAAAGAGAGTCCTTTTATGGCTCCAAACTTGGGATTTTTTATGAAACTTAAGATACCTTTACTTCATGTAGCGATTTACAGCATCTGTCGTTCTGAATCCTATTATGAAGCTTATTTATGTTATATCCTAGGCTTAGCAGCATGAACTCAATCTTTACGTTATCCTTGCCTCTGGTATAAAACCTCCTAAATCCATAGTCTTCCTTTAGGACACCAAAAGCACCTTCTACCTGTATAGACCTGTTTACCCTAAGGACAATCCCTTCGGGAGTACTTATATTATTAAGAGATTGCTGCCTTTTTTCAGCAAATACTTTTGATACTTGTATTTTTTTATTTCCAGCAGCTCTTGTACATTTTGACTTATGCTCGCATCCAGAACAATCATTACATTCGTATATCACTGCTTCTGATTTATAACCGGACTTAGATGTCCTTGTTTTATGGCCGACAGGCCTTAATTTTAGATTATTGTAGCAGGTGTACTCATCGAGTTCTTCATCATATTTCATATTCTCACGTTTACTGATATCTTTCTTGAAGTTTGATTTCTTCATGGTTTCATAGTTCTGTGGCTTTATGAAAGAGATCTGGTTATTCTGTTCAATAAAAACATAGTTCTCTTCGCTTTCATATCCGGCGTCAGCCACTATATTCAAAAACTTTTTATCTAAGTTTTCTTCGAGTTTTTTTAGAAACGGTATTAATGTAAGTTGATCAGATCTTTCACTAGATATAAGAGTTCCAACAATATATTCGCTCTCAACTGCAATTTGAACATTGTACCCTGGTTTTAGCTGCGCATTTCTCATATGGTCATCTTTCATTTTCATAAATGTTGCATCTTTATCTGTTTTTGAAAAGCTGTTTCTATCACCAAAGGTTTTATTGAATTCATCATATTTGGATTGTTTTTCAATAATGTCTTCGACAGCCTCCACATACCTTTGAATCGGAGATTTTCTTTTTCCTTTGCCGTGAACAAATTCTACACCGTCTTTAGTCTTCTTATCGTTTAAGAAGTTAAGTATTTCTGACATACAATTGATTTCAACCTTAATATTAGGTAAAACAAAATCTATTGAAAACTTTGTACTAAACTTTCAATATCAATAGAAATATCCATTTGAAAATTCGAGTTGTTGCTGATATAATTCTTTTGTGTGTTTAGTTGTTTTTTCACAGAAATTATTATACACACGCCGCGGGTTCATTTGAACCCGCTTTTTTTATCCAAAAAATAAAAGGGCTATCTCGCCCTAGAAATTACTTTCTATTTTGAGACAGCCCCTTTTTTAGTAAAGAATCCTTTAAATATATAATTAGCACCTAGTTCCATCAAATATCCTAACACACCACCTACTATGCTAGCAATTACAGTTGCTTTCCAATCAAAATTATTACCAAAAGTAGCTCCACATCCAATAAAAGAATCTGGTATAAAGGAAAGAACTTTCCATCCTGCTTGTACACACATACCTATAACAGCAATCAGTACTATTATAGCCATTGCAAACTTAAAATGCCATGCTCCTAGTACGAAAAAAATAATCATTGCCCAAATAACACCACTTAAATTGGCAGATAACGCATTCAATAATCCTTCTTTCTTTCCACCTGCAGCGAAAAAGCTTGCAATTGAAACAAAACTAACTCATGAAATTACATTGATTGCACTTGCATACTGAGCAAAAATTCCAGCACTAATTCCAATAGAAACCAAATAACCCATACATATTTCCCCTTAAATTTTAAAGTTTGACTTTTAAGTAAATGATTAAAACTTTAAATTTCACTTTTATTCTTCAATGGCACCTTCTACCGCTGCTATTATACTTTTATATCCTGTACATCTGCAAAGATTTCCAGAAAGTGCAATTTTAATTTCTTCTTCTGTTGGACGGGGATTTTTTAGTAGTAAAGCTTTAGAACTCATAAGCATACCCGGTGTACAAAAGCCACATTGTACAGCATGATTATCTATAAAAGATTGCTGCAAGCGATCTAATTGTACATCATGTTCTAACGCTTCAATTGTAATGATTTCTGTTCCATTCACTTGAGCTGCCAATATTAAACAAGAGTTTACAGCAATACCATCCATCAGTACAGTACACGCTCCACATTCTCCACCGCCACAGCCTTCTTTTGTTCCAGTGAGTAATAATTCTTCACGAAGTAGATTCAACAATGTCATTTCTGGGTCTACATCTATACAAGTTTCTTTACCATTTAACATAAATGTAATTTCTAGTTTATTCATATACTTAGTCCTCCTTGTTTAAAGTGTTTTCTATAAGTGATGCAGTAAACTTAGCAATTACAGGTAATTTATAAGTGCTAGATGAACGTCTTCCTGTTTGTTCTAATACGTAATCTGATGCTAACATACCACCTTTTCTTAATACCTCATCATTTAATTCCTTGCCTATTAAATAATCCTCCACAGTACTAAATCTTTCTGGTTTGGAGATTGCTGAACCGATAACTAAGCTTATTTTAGTCACTCTATTGTTATCCACATTTAAAAGACAAGCTCCATTTAATCTTGCTATTGCTAAGGCATTTCTTCTACCTATTTTTTCAAAGTCCATTCTTATGTCAGCTGATGGTATTTTAAATATAATATTGGTTAATATCTCATCCTTCTCTAATAACGTTTTATTACTACCTACAATAAACTCTTCTACAGCTATAACTCTTATCTTAATATCACCATCTATAATTGATTTAAGCTCTACTTTTGCTTCTAAGCAAGTAAGGGTAGGCACTACATCTGCTGCAGGACTAGCATTACAAATATTACCTCCTATTGTACCTTTGTTTCTAATTTGTGGTGATCCAACAGCTTTTGCTGCTTTACAAATAATCATTGCTTTTTCCATTAGAATTTTTGAATCCGATAAATCTGTAAATGTAGCCATGGCTCCAATATTTATTTTATCACCTTTAATTTCAATTTCTTTTAACTCTTCAATTTTAGATAGATCAATAATGTTTCCTTCTGGTCCCTTGCCTTTATGAATGTTAACAACTAGATCTGTTCCTCCTGCTAATAAGGCTGCACCTTGGTAATCTCTCCTGTATTTTAGTGCTTCATTTAAAGTTTTAGGTTGAAAAAATTCTCTACTCATTGATGGCGCCTCCTTGTATATATCCTAACTTTTGACTTTCTTCAATTGCTGAAAATACACTTTCTAAATCTGCTGGTAAATTTCTTATTCTTACACCTAATGCATTTTCAATGGCATTAAGCACCGCTGGTGAAACAGTAGCTGTTGAAGATTCACTAACACCTTTTACACCTAATGGGTTATTTCCTGCTTTTGCTTCTAAAGGAATTGTTTTCAAATTATAAAAATCCGCTGTTGTTTGTAATAGGTATTTGTCAAAATTTTTAGTCAATAACTTACCATTTTTAGTTGTTACTTCTTCAGTTAATGCAAAGCCTAAAGCCATGGAAACTCCTCCAGCAATTTGAGCCTTTACTTCAGCTTCATTTATAATACGTCCAACATCATGAATAGCCACTAAATTTATTACGTCAACTTTTCCTGTTATTAAGTCAATCTCTACTTCTGCACCACAAGCTCCGTAATTAAAAGAAGCATAAGTTTCTCCACAATTCTTTTCAAAATCCCACCATACAGGAGGCAATGACCACCAACCATAACCATAGACCCCTGGTATTTCTTTGTAACATAAGGTAACAGCCTCTTTAAAGCTTATATTTTCACTTTTATCTTTTGTAAAAATCGTATCATTTTCAAATACTAAATCTTCACACTTTGCACCCCATTTTTTAGCAATAACTTTAGACATTCTATCTTTTGCATCATTTGCTGCAACTAAAGCTGCGTTACCGGAAGTAATGGTACCTCTTGAGCCTACAGTTGCACCACTATCTGGTAAATAAGAAGTATCCAATGGGCTTATTCTCATGTTTTCAATACTAACCCCTAATGTTTCACTGATAATTTGAAGAACTACATTGGTTCCTCCTTGTCCTTGTTCTGTAATTCCACTAAGTACAACTATAGTTCCATCTTTTTCCACGTGAAAACTTACAGCCGCAGCATCCTTTACAGGGAACCCTGCTCCCATAGCTTCACCACGAAATATACATGATATTCCACGTCCTCTTACTTTTCCCTTAGGTGCTGGTCCTGATTTTTCGTGAACAGGGAATTCCTCTTCTAATTTGTCTAGACAGGCCATTAAATTTACACTTTGTAGTTTTTGACCAGTGGCTGTAATAGACCCCTCCTTAAAGGCATTTATACGACGAAGTTCCAATGGATCCATGCCTAGCTCTTTCGCTAATTCATTCATTAAAGATTCTGATGCGAAATCAACTTGTGGTGAACCGAATCCACGAACCGCATCTGAAATGGTGTTATTTGTGAATGCTCCTACTATATTAGTAGAAAGATTTTCAACATTATAAGGTCCTGTAGCTTCTACCGTTGCTCTCCATATTGTTGCTTGACTTTTTGTAATATAAGCCCCAACATCAACTAACCCATTAATTTCCATAGCAGTAATATATCCATCCTTCTTTGCACCGATTTTATATTTCAATTTAAAAGGATGTCTTTTAGTTCCTTCTTCTAAAACCTCTTCACGATTCCAAACCATTTTACAAGGTCTGCCTGTAATCATTGCTGCCATAGTTACACGAGATGCAATAATATTAATATCGCTATCTTTCCCACCAAAAACGCCCCCTAAAGTAGGTTGAATGACCCTAACTTGATTTTCATTGAATCCACAGTAAGCCGCAACAGCTCTCTTGATATTAAAAGGTCCTTTTCCTGGACAGTAAATTAAAACACCCTTTGCCTCTGGAATAGCAATTGCACCATCAGGCTCTATAGCCGAATGCATTACTCTTTGTGTAGAAAATTCTCTCTCTAGGATGACATCTGCTTCTGCGAATCCTTTTTCTAAGTTACCCTTTACAGTCTTATGACTTGCAGCAAAGTTTGAATTTCCATGGAGTATTGGTGCCCCTTCTTTTAATGCTTCTTCTGGATTCACTACATAAGGTAATTCTTCATATTCTATCTTAACAAGCTTTGCTGCCTTAGCAGCCTGTACCTTTGTATTAGCCACAACAATAGCTACACCATCACCTGCAAATTTTGTTTCTTTTTCTGCCAAAGCAGGCCTGTCTTTTGGAGTTTGATTTACCCCTGGTACATCTTTTGCAGTATATACTCCTACGACCCCTTTTACTTTTAATGCTTCAGAACTATCTATATTTAAAATTCTTGCATGAGGAGCACCAATTCTAACCGTTTGCACATAAAGCATTCCTGGGAATTTTAAATCATCAATGTATTTTGCTTTACCCGTTATTTTTGCATAGGCATCTTGCCTATCATAAATCTTTCTTTTTGAAATTTCGTTCTTCATATTCTTACCTCCTTGTATTTAATCTATTTTAAAATGCTTCTTTCATAGAAGAGTAATCATAGTATGTAGGTAACCCCCCTGTATGTAAGAAGATAACTTTAGATCCCTTCTTTATCTCACCTTTTTTAATTAATCCTATGAGACCTGCCAGTGTTTTTCCTGAATATATAGGGTCAAGCATAATTCCTTCGGTTCTTGCTAATAATTCTATAGCCTCCTTAAGTTCTACTGTGGGCTGTGCATAACCTTTACCATAATATTCTTCATAACAAAGAACTTTATCTTTGCTTGGTGTTTCAACATTTAAATAACTTGATGTCTGCTCTAGCGCACCATAAAGTGTTTTTAATTGCATCTCCTTATTTTGAAATACATTAACCCCCATTACAGAAATAGTATACTGTGCTGAATGAAAACCTATAAGAAGCCCCATTTGTGTTCCACCTGTACCACTTGGGCATACAAGATAGTCAAAATCTACATTCATTTCTTTTGCTTGCTGAAGAATTTCATTTGCGCAAAGAACATACCCACAGTTTCCTAGGGAGCATGTACCTCCTCTTGCAAGTATATAGGGATTTTTACCCTCAGCTTCTAAGTCTCTTTTCATCTTTTGAGTAAGTTCCATATCGCTTAGTGGTCCTACAATTGGTGCTATAGATTTATCAACTTTAGATACGCCTCCAAGCTCATATAGGTGCTTATTAGGATCTAAATTGTATTCATAATCTGCTTTTGCCCAATATTCCATAATTAATTCTGTCTTCATGCCTTCCATATTAGCTATAAGCAGTGCCATTAAATTGTGATTGCACTGCACTGTACTCCCAGTAATAATGGTATCTGCACCTTGGTCAACTGCTTCTTGAAATAAAAACTCTAGTTTTCTTACTTTATTACCACTAAATGGAAGTAAATCATCTCTTTTAATATAGATCTCTACTTCTCCACCTAATTCTTTAGATAAATTAGGCAGTTTTTGAAGAGGTGTTGCCTCTTTAATATAGTGTCTTCTAGGTATATTATTGATTTTTTTAAATATAGTTTCTGTACTCATAGTTATTTCCTCCTATTCTTTATATATTTCCGATTACTTACTCTATATATTAACTATAGCTATTTTTCATAATTAAATCATTGTCTATTGTTGTCCTTTACTATTGCAAAAGTTATCTTTTCAAAAATTTTCAGCAAAAAGAGCCCTCTTTGATAAAAGGCTCTTTGATTTATTAAACTATTCATTTTCTATATCCTTGTTTTGAAGTCGATACTTAGCAGGAGTTAACTTATAGATATTTTTAAAAGATCTATAAAAACTACTTACATCCTCATATCCTACAATAGATGCAATTTCTGCCGTACTTATTTCACTTTTTTTAAGAAGTTGACATGATTTTTGCATTCTTATATCGCTAATTAACTTTCCATATGTCTTACCTGTATATTTTTTTATGATCTTACATAAATAGTTCTTGCTATAACTGAACTTCTGCGCTATTTCTTCAAGAGAGATATCCTTATAACTATCTCGCATATAATCCAGTATCTTCATCATATCCACATGTCGTGGTTGGGCATCTTCAATCCATACCTTACAGTCATAGCTCCTCATTAAATAAACACAAAGCCATTCAAAATATACATTGAGCATACGTTTCGAAGTTCTATGTGAAAGTTGCATCTCCTGATACATTTCTAAAATTAAAGCTTTTATTTTTTCATCCCCACCTACTTCAAATAAAACATAAGATACCAGTGATGATCCATATATAATTCTGCTGAAAAATTGTGCTAGTATATCCTCACTATCTAGCAACATCATAAATGCTTTGTCAAAAGTACTACGTCTTACCGCAATATGAAAGATAATGCTGTCGTCTGCATCTGTGTGCAGTTGATGATCGATGTTAGTGGCTAATAAAAGCAGGTCTCCTTCTTTAAGCATTACCTCTTCTTCATTTGGTCCAATAAATTTACATACACCATTATAAACATAAGTAAATTCTATAAAATCATGCTTATGCATTATATGGTGTGGTCGATATCTAGGTCGTCTTAACACTGCAATATCTGACTTTGCATTAATAAACAATTCCTCTGAATAAACATTATCATCCTTAGATAAACTCTGCACAGGGTCTGTTTTAAATTCTTGTGCATTAAATCTTTCTAATATGGTAGATAAATACACTTTGCTCATATTATAAGGATTCAAATTCTCTTTGTAGAAATGTTTATATACTTTTTCTAATGTTGTCATTTCAAACATGTTATCACTCCAATATCAAAAGACTTTAATCATCAATTATATGACTTACTAGACTTTCTAGTATATTTATTTTTTCTAACTGTATTGTGTAAAGCTTCTCTTAAGTTATATCCTACCAGAACAATGTCATCAAGTTAATATTTAAATAATTTACAATTAAAACTCTAAAAGAAAGTCCTCAGCTAGATATAATTTCTAACTGAGAACTTTAACTTAAGTATATATTTTTAACACTTGCTTAAAAAGCCTAAATATTTAATAACAAATTGGTCAATAAAAAGTATAAATACGTTTTTTAATTAAGCTTTCGCTTGATTAGAAGCTTCTTTTTTAGAAAAGAAGCCTTTAAATATATAATTAGCACCTAGTTCCATTAAATATCCTAACACACCACCTACTATGATAGCAATTACAGTTGCTTTCCAATCAAAATTATTACCAAAAGTAGCTCCACATCCAATAAAGGAACCTGGTATAAAGGAAAGAACTTTCCATCCAGCTTGTACACACATACCTATAACAGCAATCAATACTATTATAGTCATTGCAAACTTAAAATGCCATGCTCCTAGTACCAAAAAAATAATCATTGCCCAAACAACACCACTTAAATTTGCAGATAATGCTTTGAATAATCCTTCTTTCTTCCCGCCTGCCGCGAAAAAGCTTGCAATTGCAACAAAACTAACCCATGAAACTATATTGATTGCACTTGCATACTGAGCAAAAATTCCAGCAATAATTCCAGCACTAATTCCAATAGAAACCAAATAACTCATACATATTTCCCCCTTAATTTTAAAGTTTGACTTTTTAAGCAAATGGTTAAAACTTTAAATTTAACTTTTATTCTTCAATGGCACCTTCTACCGCTGATATTATATTTTATCCCTTATTAACTTAACTTCTTTAATTTAAAAAGTCAAAAATCCAGACTTAAGTTTATATTCCTTAAATAGAATATAATTACACTAATAATGGATATACTTTTGCTATAAAAAATTTATAAAATTTTTAAGAAACTAGTTTAAGTTTGGTAAACACTGTTTCTATGGGTACATTATTTTTGGCTTGCTCATAAACAAAGCGTACTAGATCTTTAGCCGCTAGGCTTTTGACAGACCTAATAGCATCACCAATAGTTTCAAGTTCTTTAATATGATATAACCTATAAATCTCTAGAAAATTGATTGCTAAGAAGGTAATCAGAAAGTATCTCTCGATAGAGAGTATACCTTGAACCTTATATTCATCAAATCCTAAATGTGATTTAAGGTATTTATAGTTAGTTTCAATACTCCATCTGTTTAGATAGTATTTTATTACAGTTTCACTGCTAAGCTCTATGTCTGTCGACATTAAGTATACTGGATCTTTGAAACTATCTCCATCAACTTCATAGCAAATTAAGGCTAATGCATTTTCAATCTTTGAAACTTTACCTTCGTATCTATATACTCTGTAATCAGTACCTTCGATGGTAACTACATCTAAGGTAGCTGGATTGATATATTTTGCAAACTCTTTAATTTGCATTGTTATTACTAATGGAGAAATCTTTCTGTTAGATTTTAAAGCACCGATAAGGTTGAAACCTTTTATAAAGCAGCCATTAATGAGTTTTTCACTAGTATACCAGCTGTCAACAAGACAATATATTTTATCCCAGTTGGATGGTTTTTCAAAAGAATTAATAAAATCTAGGGCTATGTCTGATTTACCCATAAAAGTTTTGTCATATATTTTGCAGTTTTCTTTACTTAAGTAGGGCTTGTAGTTTAAAGGAATAGACATATCCCCTGCGACAAAGTTAGAAGTAACTACACAGTGAAACCAAATGCTTTTACCTTCTGCATGACAATAATTATAGCTCAGCCCTTGCATTTTCTTTGCTTGCTCTTTAGGATTTACAGTATCATCTATAACTAAGAATCCTGCGGATTTTGGCTTTATGATCTTATCAAAGTAAAGCTTTAAATAGTTAATACGATTTCTGTCAATGAGCCTATCGTCCCATTTAGAACGACTCAAAAATCTATATATCGAGCTGCTACTTTTAGCAGTTAGTATATGCTCAGAAATTTTTAATAGAGATTTTGTGCCATCTAAATTTATTAATCCATTAATAATTGTGGTTATATGATGAAACTGCGGCTTACTTATTCCATAGTTTACATCATTTAAGTAGTTGTAAAGTTCATTATTGGTGGATATACTATAATTGATAAATTTATTTGGCATACTGATTACCTCCGTGTAATATTTGTCTCGCAACTTATATTTAACATGGAATTAGACAGTGTGCCATATTTATTTTTTGGAAGTATTGCCAATTTGACTTTTTATTTTGCAGAATTAAAGTTATTAATATTAATCTTTTATCATATACTCTTTATGTTTTTAATCATCCTCCAATTTTTTATCTCTAGAATCTAACTTATATAGTATCTCAGGTTCTAGATTAAATACTTGACAGAAATAACGTACAACAACATCTATGGCTTTATCGTAGTTCTCACAATGATCCAATAACTTCTGTATTGAAGTTACACCTTTATCACTTATACCACAAGGATTTATCATCTTGAAATACTCTAGATCAGTGTTTACATTGAAAGTAAATCCATGCATAGTAACCCACCGTTTAACACTAAAGCCAAGAGCAGTAATTTTATTGTTTCCAACCCACACTCCTTTATGTTCCGAGAATCGTTTTGTATCAATATTATATTGTTCCTTAAGCAGTCGAACAAAGACTTCCTCTATATTCCAAATAAAATTGTGTACATCTTTACCATGGTTATTAAGGTCTATTATAGGATATCCAATTATTTGACCTGGTCCGTGATATGTTACGTCTCCACCTCTATTAGTTTCATGTATGTCAATTCCACGTGCTTGTAATATATCTTTAGCAACCAAAATATTAGATTGATTAGCATTTCTCCCTAGTGTTAACACTGAAGGATGTTCTAGCACTAACAATATATCTACTATCTTCTGTTGTTGTCTTAGTTTTAATAACATTTTTTGAAGTTTTAAAGCTTTCGTGTACTCAATTCTTCCCAACTTATAAACAGATAGCTTCATGAATACCCCTCCTTATAGCTATTATATATAATCCCTTCAATAATTCTAAAAGTGTTCATTCATACCAAATATTAAATCCTTTTTCAGTAGATTTAAATCAGCCTTTATTATTCATTTTTAACCGCTGTGCTTTGGATTCGATACTGTGCAGTGGTTAAATTATAGGTATTTTTAAAAGATCTATAAAAACTACTTATGTCCTCATACCCTACATATAGAGGCAATTTCCGCTGTACTTATTTTACTTTTTTTAAGAAGTTCACATGATTTTTGCATTCTTATATCACTAATTAACTTTCCATATGTTTTTCCTGTATATTTTTTATGATCTTACATAGATAGTTCTTACTATAACTAAATTTCTGTTCTATTTCTTCAATAGAGCTATCCTTATAGTTACTTCTCATATAATCCAGTATCTTCACCATATCCACATGTGGTGATTGGGCATCTTCAATCCATACTTTACAGTCGTAGCTCCTCATCAAATGAACACAAATCCATTCAAAATATACATTGAGCATATGTTTCGAAGTTCTATGTGAAAGCTGCATCTCCTCATACATTTCTAAAACTAAAGCTTTTATTTTTCATCCTTACCTACTTCAAATAAAGCATAGAACATAGGTGATACCCCATATATAACTCTTCCAAAAAATTGTGATAGTATATCCTCACTATCTAGCAGCATCGTAAATACCTTGTCAAAAGTACTACGTCTTACCACAATATGAAAGATAATGCTATCATCTGCAGAAGATTCCCCTCTTTAAGAGTTATCTCCTTTTCATTGGATTGAATAAATTTGCATAGGCCATTGTAAACATAAGTAAACTCTATAAAATTATGCTTATACATTCCATGCTGTGGTAGATATCTAGGTCGTCTTACCACAGCAGCATCTGCCTCTGACTTAATAAACAATTGCTCTGAATGAATATTATCAGCTTTAGATAAACTCTGTATAAAATTTGTTTCAAATTCTTGTGCATCAAATCTTTCTAATATGGTATACAAATTCGATTTACTCATATCATTAGGATTCAAATTTTCTTCATAAAAATATTTATATACCTTTTCTAATGTTGTCATTTCAAACATATTATTCACTCCAATATGAAACTACCTTTATGTTTGCTTTACAAATCCTCAACTTTTGTAAGGATTTCTTCACATAATTCTTCAATATGATTTTTTACGTATTGAGATGCCTTTTCTGAATCTCTTTCTTTTAAACTTTGAAATAACAATTCATGCCTACCAGCTAGCTCTGCCAAGCTTTTTTTAGATATATTTGCAGTAATAAAGGTCCATTGTCCTAGATTAACCATATTCCACATCTTATCTAACAATGAATTATCAGCTATATCTAATTCAGTAAATTCCTCTTTAAATCCACTTTCAGCAACTATTTTCATCTTTTTTAGCAGCTCATTCATTTTTTTTAAATGATTTTCCGATATATTTTCAGCTGCCTCACAAACAGCAAGCATCTCCAAATAAGTCCTAACTTTATATGTATCTTCTATATTTTTTTTGTAAGTTTCTTTACAAAGCATCCGAGAAATGGTTTGTTTTCTATAAGGCCCATTAGTTCAAGCTTCCTTATTGCCTCCCTAACAGGTGATTGAGAAACTCCCAATTCTTTAGCAATCCTTGTTTCCACGATTCTTTCTCCTCGCTTTAATTCATTATTAAATATTAATTCCCTTATTTTACGACTTACCTCGTTTCTTAGTGTAGATTTTTTAATTGAATTCATTTACTTTATCCTACCCATGTTTAAAATACTATAGATTATATATAATCGATTACTATATAATATAGCATATCTCCAACATACTGTAAAGTACACCAATAAAGAGGTTGTAAATTGTAATTGAAAAACTTATTTAACTTATTTGCTCTATTTTGTTAATCAAGTAGATAAATATAACTGGTGGCAAAATTAAATCTTTCCACCGATTTGCCACCACTGTGTAAATTTCAAAAAAACACACTAAGGTATACTAAATTCTAAAACCCTTGGTTTCAAGCCATTTATAGGGTATAAAAGATATAATTTAATATAAGAAAATATATTAAAATCCCCATTTCCTGGAATACAAAACTCGGCTTATAGACTTAGTCGCATGGGATATCCACTGATTTTTCAGTGGCTATTTTTATTTTTTGCCATCGCTCAAAATAGCAGCTAATTTCTCAGTAGCATTCTGCTACATCTTTAAATTTATGTGCCAATAAACACCAAGAGTTGTATTTATATCAAAATATCCTAGAACTTTTTCACTACAACACCCCCGAGTGTATCAATACAAGAAATCATTAATATAATTTCAAATAACATAGAAAACATAACATAATTTCAAAATATAGTTTGTTATTCATCTTATAAATTTTTGATTCATGATATTATATTCTTCGCCAAGCAAATTAAAAATATTGGGATATCGCCAAGCGGTAAGGCACCAGACTTTGACTCTGGTATTCGTAGGTTCAAATCCTGCTATCCCAGCCAAAAAAATTAAATATTTTTAAAAGTTGGCGATTTAAATTACATGTGGAAAGATGGTCGAGTTGGTTTAAGGCACCGGTCTTGAAAACCGGCGTACGGGTGACCGTACCTAGGGTTCGAATCCCTATCTTTCCGCCACAAAACTATGGGGGTATAGCTCAGTTGGGAGAGCACCTGCCTTGCACGCAGGGGGTCAAGAGTTCGAATCTCTTTATCTCCACCATATTCGGAGGAGTTCCCGAGTGGCCAAAGGGGGCAGACTGTAAATCTGTTATCATTGATTTCGATGGTTCGAATCCGTCCTCCTCCACCATAATAAGGGCGCATAGCTCAGCCGGGAGAGCACCTGCCTTACAAGCAGGGGGTCACAGGTTCGATCCCTGTTGTGCCCACCAATTAAAATAGAGTATACATAGGTTTGTATAAATCAAATCTATGTATACTCTTTTGTTATACAAAAAAGCATCACAAAAATACGCCTTATCTCTTTTAGATCTATCTATGTATTTGCAAGGGTATCATGAATTACTTGTTTATTTAATTCAGTATCTAAATTTACTTTACTTCTAATGTATAATTACAATATTTGTTCATTCGGGAACCATCTGATGAGTGTGGTGGTGTGCTGCTAATTTTAAAGCCATTCTTTATACAAAACTTAACCATCTCATCTGAAATTACCATTTGCATTCTTATCATGGCAAACCCTCTTAACTTAGAAATCTCTTTAAGTTTTTCAAAAATAGCTGTAAAAACACCTTGTCTCTTATTAGATAATTCTACATAGTGAACTACTAATGTATGAGGATAACAGCTTTCTATTAATAACTTTATAACTTTCTTGCATATTCTAGGGTCAGATTTAAGAGCTATTCTAAGGTCTGATAACTGTATAAGATTAACTTCTATTCCGTGACTGTCTTCCAGTATCTTTTGGATACCAATAAAATCATGTCAATTAAGTTTTATATTTTCCATTATCAATTCCCCTTTCTCCAAGCACCCATTATACTTTAGAGCCATCCATCACAAACCTCAAATCTAATTAGTGTTCATATTATATATATGAGGTTAATCAGTTTATTTATTATACCAACTGCATATAAAATGGACATTATTATAGTATTAAATTAACGTACCCCTTTTGGAAATCATATTTTCTCCGACTTCAATAATATGCTTATCAGGGTCATAGAAACGAAAAAAATCCCCTTATACTACTAATCTATAATAGTATAAGGAGAAAGGGGGCATTTACTGAAATGGGGGAAATCTATTAATTATTTTATTTGAAGTATCTGTTTAATAAACCTAGGAATGCAGAACCATGTCTTGCTTCATCTTTACACATTTCATGCACAGTATCATGTATAGCATCTAAGTTTAATTTTTTAGCTAGAGTAGCTAAATCTTTCTTTCCTTGAGTTGCTCCATGTTCTGCTTCTACTCTCATTTCAAGATTTTTCTTAGTATCTGCTACAACTACTTCTCCTAGTAATTCAGCAAACTTTGCTGCATGCTCTGCTTCTTCAAAAGCTATTCTCTTATAAGCTTCTGCTACTTCTGGATATCCCTCTCTATCAGCCTGTCTGCTCATAGCTAGGTACATACCAACTTCTGTACATTCACCTGTAAAGTTTGCTCTTAAACCTTCTATTACTTCAGGATCAACATCTTTTGCTATTCCTATTTTATGCTCATCAGCCCAAACAAATTGACCCTCTACTTTTTCTATGAATTTGTCACTTCCAACTCCACATGTTGGACACTTTTCTGGTGCAGTTTCTCCTTCATGTATATATCCACATACTGAACAAACAAATTTTTTCATTTAATATTCCTCCAATCAAGTTTAATATTTATATAATATTTTATATTGTCTTTTCTACATTTATTATTATACAATAATCATTATTAATTATCAAGTGCTTTTTTATAATTTTTAACAGTTCAACTGTCAGTTTAAAATAAATAACCACCTATGTATTTTCCAAAAGTGGTTATCACTGACGTAATATATCAAATAATGATGTTATTGGATCTATATAACTCAATGCTGCAATACTTTGACCCTTTAATCCATTTTAAATTCTTCTAACATTCCATTTTATAAATATAACTACTCCTATACTTAAAATAAAACTTAATATTAGTATATTGTACAGGCTTAAATTGATATCTATTAATTGTCCATATATTAGCTGACCAGGTGCAACACTTACTGTTGCAACAGCAGTAGAAAAAGCACTTACCTTCCCAAGCATCTCTTCTCTTACTTCTTTTTGAATATAACTTAAAGACAAAACATTAGATAACGCTAAAGAGAGCATTATTCCAAGACCTCCTATTGAATAAAGTCCTAAAATAACAAATTTGTTTTCCATAGATAAGCAAGTAGAAATACCCATAATTATAATAGCTATTACCATAGGATACATGGTTCTATGTATTTCTCTCATTTTAAAGATTTTAGGTCTAAAGGTTATTAATAACCCTCCTGTTATCATTCCTAAAACAAATATCGCTTCTACAAAACCATATATAGTTGAAGACATATTTAACTTTACTTTAATAAAATAAGGAGATACAACACTTAAGATTGGTACTACAAAGATATTAGTTAATCCATATGAAACAATAATTCCAAATATAATTTTCCTTTTTCCCTTTAAATATATAAAACTTTTTTTCATTTCCTTTAGAGATCTTGAAATAGGATTTTTAAATTCGTCCTTTAATTCTAAGTCTGGAATATCTAAAAACATCTCTAAGATAGCTGATATTAAAAAACTAATAGCATTTAATATTACTATTGTTTTTATTTCAACAAAGCTATATAATAATCCAGCAGCTATAGGTCCAACTAAGTTAACTATAGCTGACACTTGTTGAACTATTCCATTAGCTGAAGTTAATTTTTCCTTTTTAACAATTTGTGGAATACAAGCTGTAACAGAAGGACTATATAAAGTATAAATAGTAGATAGCATAAACATAACAGTTCCTACTATTATGGTGTTATCTCTTCCACTAATTAAGATTATTGAATATATAGCCATTAAAGCGCTACTTAAAAAATCAAGATAAACCATTACTTTTTTTCTATTTATAGTGTCTGCTAATAATCCTGCAATTGGTGCAAATAATATATATGGAATAGTTGATAGTGCTAGTAGTCTTCCAAAAACAGCTGCACTTCCTGTCAAATCTAAAATATATAAGGACATACAAAATCTTTGAATTGCATTTCCAAACAAAGATATTATCTGTCCTGCAACTACTATAATAAAGTTTTTATTTTTCATGTTACCCCCTTATAAGTTCATAATCTACGCATATAGGGTAATTTTTATTTTCACTTAATTGTATTTTCACATCAATTCCATAGATTTCTTTTAAGTTTTCTTTTGTTATAGCTTCCTTAGGAGTGCCCTTGCAAATGATTTTACCTTTTTTAAGCCCAATAATATTACTTGCAAACCTACAGGCATTATTTAGTTCATGTAGAACCATAACAATAGTAATATTTTTTTCTTTATTTAATTTTTCTAATACTTGTAATATTTCAAGTTGGTAAGACATATCTAAATAGGTTGTTGGTTCATCTAACATAATTATCTCTGTTTCTTGGGCTAAGGTCATGGAGATCCAAGCTCTTTGTCTTTGTCCTCCAGATAAATTTTCTATTTCTCTATCTGCAAAATCTTTAAGGCCTGTTTCCTCTATGGCCCAATCTATAATTTCTTTGTCATGAGTATTTAGACCACCTATAGTTTTTTGGTGTGGAAATCTTCCAAAAGCAACTAATTCTTTAACAGTAATTCCACTTGGGCAGACTGGTCCTTGAGGCAGGAAAGCCACTTGAGTTGCTATATTCTTTTCTTTTTGGTTTTTTATGTTTTTTCCATTTATAAAGATTTCTCCGCTTTTAGGCTTTATTACTCTTGCTATACTTTTTAGCAACGTTGATTTTCCGCATCCATTTGCCCCTATAATAATACTTATCTCACCCTTTGGAATTGAAAGGCTCATATCATCTATTATAAGGTTATCTTCATAGGCTACTGATAAATTTTTTACGCTAATAGCTTCCATCTATTTCTCCTTCATCATTAAATAAATAAAATATGGTACTCCAAATATTGATATTGTAATTCCTACTGGTATTTCAATTGGAGAAAATAAATTTCTTGAAACTGCATCTGCAACTAAAATTATAACTACACTTATAATTGCAGATATTACTAGAAAGTTTTTATGATAAGGTCCAACTAACTTCTTTGCTATGTTAGGACATACTAATCCGATAAACCCCACATTGCCTGCAAAGGCTGTTGCACTACCAGCAAGGATAACTGCATAAGTTAAGAACTTTCTTCTTTCTCTATTTAAACTTAGTCCAAGAGCAATTGCATGTTCATCAGATAAATTAAGAACGTCTAATTTTTTGTAATTTAGCAATACTAACATAAACATTAAAGCAACTAATGGAATTATTATTTTGGCATAGTTCCACCCTGCTCCCCAAAGACTTCCAGAGACCCAAATTAATACTCTGTTGTAATCAAATGCTCCCCCTCTAAACGTAAAGAAGGTAATAAAAGCATTTAGTCCTGCATTCATTCCAAGGCCAATAAGTAGTAATCTCTTTGGTCTAATTCCTTTTCTACTTGATAAGAAATAAATTACAATAGCCGAAATCCCTGCACCTAAAATAGCCATAACTGGTAATACAAAAACAGATAAAGCTCCAAGTGTACTATAATAATTTGCAGTTTTAAATGAAATAAAAGTAACTGCTGCCACCGCCGCTCCTGCATTTATACCCATTATACTGGAATCTGCTAGTTCATTTTTTGTTATAGTCTGAAGTAGTCCCCCTGCTGTAGATAAGGCTATACCAACAGAAATTCCAACTAGCAATCTAGGAAGTCTGAGGTCTAAAATTGTTGCCTTTTGAAGTTTAGTTCCCTGTCCTAGTAAAGTTTTTATAATATCTAAAGGTGTTATTCTATAACTTCCCCAGGATAAAAAGATAATTAAAGACGCTAATAATAAAACTAAAAATATTATTGCTGTTATTTTAAATCTTTTTTCCTTCATATTATCCTCTCTCCCTTCTTGCCACAACTATGAAAAATGGAACTCCTATTAAGGCTGTAAATATTCCAATTGGAGTTTCATATGGATTATAAAACATTCTTGCAGCTATATCGGAATAGATTAAAAGCACTGCTCCTAATAGAAAAGAAGAGGGTATATTTTTTCTATAATCTTCTCCTAATATTTTTCTTACTATCTGTGGAACTATGAGCCCAACAAAACCAATATTTTTACCAACAGCTACTGCTGCTGCACACATCGGTATCATAACAAGAAAGGTTATTAATCTTATTCTTTCTGGATTTTCTCCAAGGCTGATTGCCACATCATCCCCTAAACTTAGCACATTTATTTTGTTTGATAGTAAAATAGCTATTATTAAGCCTATAATTCCAACTACTGCAACTAATTTAAAATCTGACCAAGTTGCATTCCTAAAACCTCCAGAAACCCAAAAAGCAATAAATTGAGACTTATTTGATAAAAGCCCTATTACTGTTGTTAGGGAGATAAAGAAAGTACTCATGGCAGTACCTGCCAAAAGTATTTTTGTAATTGAACTATTTTGCCTTTTTCTTAATATAAATCCTATTACTACAGCTCCGCTAAATAATGCTCCCATTAGTGAAGCTATCATAACATTTGTAGTATTTATTGTGATTCCCACAGCATAAAATATTGCTATAACTAAAGTAGCTCCCTGGCTTACTCCAAGAAGAGTGGGTTCTGCTATGGGATTTCTTGTGGCTCCTTGAATCATAGCTCCCGTAACTCCCAAAATACCACCTGTAAACAATACACAGAGTACTCTTGGAATACGTACATCTCTAATTAGCGTAAGTTCAAGGGTTTCACTATAGTTAAAAATGCTATTCCATATTTCTGATATTCCAATATGGGTAACTCCTAGACTTACAGCTAGGAATAACCCGATTATTAGAATAAAAATACTACAAACCACAAAAGTTATTGTATTTTTATTTTTTTGTTCCATTCAACATCCCCTCTATTTGACCTAAAAGTGCTTCCCTACCTATTGAGCTATATCCTTGTACGAAATAAGGTGAAGCGCCTAGTTTAACAACTTTACCTTCTTTTACCGCAGGCAGGCTGTTCCATATTGCATTACCTTCAAGTACCTTAAAATCTTCATCTGTTCCAATAACAAATATATAATCTGATTTTATAGAAGCTAATCCTTCATAAGTTACAACTGGTAAGCTTATATTACTTTGCTCAGGCATACCTACTGGTTTGCTCAATCCCATATCTTGATATAAAACACTACCAAAACCAGCTCCATCAAATACATAAAATTGACCACCACTAGCTAAGAAAGATAGGTAAGTTGTGTCTTTACCATAAGCTTCTTTAATCTTTTCTCCAGCTTCTTTTGATTTTTTATCATAGCTTTCTAACCAAGTTTTTGCAGCTTCTTCTTTATTAAAAACTTTTGCTAAAGCCTTAACATCTTCCTTCCAGTTTAAAGCTTCTAATTTAATCATTACTGTTGGAGCAACTTTACTTAACTGATCATACATTTTTTCTTGTACCGTTGATATTACAATCAAGTCTGGATTCAAACTCATTATTGCTTCAACATCCATAGTATCTTGCATGCTATATCCTAATATTTTAGCGCCTTTTAAGGTGTCCTCTAAATATGTAGGAAATTTTTTATAATCATAAGCATCACTGTTAGCAGTTCCTATTACCTTATATCCTAAAATTGATAAAATATCGCTATTACCACTTAAATCAACTATTCTTTCTGGCTTTGCTGGAATTTCAACTTCTCCTCTAACGTCCGTTACTTTAACAGTTTTGCTTTCTTCTTTTACAGTTGAAGTCTTTGTACTTGAACAACCAACAAAAACCGTTAAAGTTAAACAAGCAGCTAAAAGTGTTTTTAATACCCCATTCTTTTTCATCTTATATCTTCCTTTCGAGATTTGAATCTTTTATATTTCGACAATGCTAATTGTATATGATAATCATTCTCATTTCAATAGTTGCACCTAAGTTGATTATTTTTACATCTTAATTAATTATTTTTCTTGAATAATCATAGATTATTCAATATAATTTCATTTAATCAAGTTAATTTTCTTAGGTAGCAAGCCCTGGAGATACCTAATAATTGTTAATAGTGCAGAAGATATACCCATAGTAATACTGATGCTAAGTAAGTTTCAGATTTGTTTATCTATAGGAGGTAGCTTTTTATGATAGTAAAGTCCAGTGAAGAATTTAAATCTGTAGTTTTAAAAAAATTATCCTTTAGTAAATTTGAAAGTAATAACTATACTTTATATACAAATAAAAATAAACCTCAACTTGGTTACTTAATTAGTTATTCAAGAGATGGTTATTATAATTTAGGTATTGCAGATTATACAATACCTGAGGATTTTTCTATTTCTTTTGATAATCCTGAATTTTTAATGCGTTTTGGCCTAGTTTATAAAGGTGTTACAGAATTTAAAATTGAAAATAGTCCTGTAAATTCTTTTACCCCTTCCTCCTTCTTTGTTATAGAAAAAGATCTAAAGGGCAAGCAAAGGTGGAAAAAAGGTCAACATTTTCATGGTACAGAAATAACTATATATGAAAGTTATTTTAATGAAATAATAAAACCCAACTTTCCAACTATAATGGATTTTGATTCTCTAATGAAAAATTATACTTACATTTATCTACCCTTAAAAATTGTAGAAATTATTCATCAGTTACAGAGTTTAAATAATGAAAATTCCTTAAATAGTATTTATCTAGAAAGTAAAATTTTAGAGTGTATTGCTATTTTAATAAATGAGGTTACTAAGTCCTCTGATAATGCTTTTAATAATCAAATTAACTATGGAAATATCAATATTGGCAATAACAGAATAATAAAACTAACCTCTTCTGATATTCATGCTATTCAAAAAGCCCATGATATTTTAGAAAAAAATTATAATAATCCACCAAATATTGAAGCCTTAAGTAAAATGATATTTTTAAGTGAACAAAAGTTAAAGGCAGGATTTTCAAAGCATTATCATATGTCCATTGGTGAATATACAAATCATATTAGAATGAATGTTGCTGCAAATCTTTTATCTACAACAGATTTAAGTATTGAAGATATATCTCACAAAATTGGCTATAATTATTCGGCAAACTTTTCTAAAATGTTTAAAAAGACCTTTGGGAAAACTCCATTGAAATTTAGAAAAACAAAATGAAGTGAAAACTTGAATCAGATGGAGTTTCAAACCCCATCTAATTCAAGTTTTCACTTTATTCATATCTCAATGCATCAATAGGGTCAAGTTGTGCTGCCTTATTAGCGGGGTAGTAACCAAAGAAAACTCCAATTGCCATGGAAAAAGCAACTGTTAGAATTACTACAGGTACAGAGAAGGAAGGCGACGCCCCCATTAGTGTACTACCTAGAATTCCTAACAATATTCCCAAAATCAATCCGATTAATCCCCCACAAGAGAAATTATCATAGCTTCGGTTATAAACTGCATACGAATGTGGAAATTCTTTGCTCCCAAGGCTTTTCTTGTACCAATTTCTCGAGTTCGTTCTGTAACAGATACCAACATAATATTCATTACCCCTATACCACCAACTAAAAGTGATATAGCAGCAATAACTGCAATAGCTATGGACACTGTAGACATCATGCTAGAAGCCATTTCAATTTGGCTAGACATACTGAATACAGAGGGTTCCCATTTAGCATTTTTCTCATAATACTTTGAAAAGAAACTTTCTATACTACTTTTAAAATCATCAGCGTTAACATCAGACTTGCTCATAATAGTAACGTTTGAGTAATTTTTTATTGTTTTATCTTGTTTAGCTAGAGTGATAGGTACATACATGGATGTTTGAATATCCTTTTCGGAAGAAGTAGATGCTGCAGAAAACATACTTGATTCTTTATACTTATAAGTTCCTACTACTATATATGTTTTTATACCATCTGCACCGTAAAATTTAACCTCTTTTCCCACTGGATTCACACTGTCACCAAAAATGTTTTTTACAAGTTTATCAGAAACTACAGTTACACTTTTTCGTCCAGCCATATCACTATCATTTATAAATCTACCGTTAGTCATTTCCACACTATTAACAGTCATATATCCAGGGTTAACTCCAGATACTGAAACATTTGCATAAAGTCTACCATCTTTAGCTTGACCAGTACCTACCGATTCACTAAGGCTAATTGCTTCAACCTTGTCTTTGAACCTTTCTTGAAAGGCTTCAACCATCTCCTTGGTTATAAGATCTTTATCTTCAGCAGTAGCCCCTCCACTACCACTAGGTCCATCTTTTCCCCGTCCTTTTGGCCCCTGAAACTCACTACCTTTTTCACGAATATTTAACATAAAATTATTGGTACCCATCCCCTGCAACTGTGATGTAATAGACGAGGATAGGGAATTTCCTACGGATATTATTGCAATTACTGATGCTATTCCTATAATTATACCAAGCATGGTTAGAAAGGCACGCATCTTGTTTGCACGCAAGCTTTCTAAAGCCAATAGCATATTTTCCTTTAAGAACATCCTTTTTCACCTCAATTCCCTTTAAGCTATAGGAGTATTTGGTACATCGCTTAATATTATTCCATCCCGAATAGTAATAATTCGCTGAGTCATTTGAGCAACTTCCATACTGTGAGTAATGACTAGTATAGTTTTCTTCTTTTCTTTATGAACTCTTTTAAATATGTCCATAACCATGCTTCCAGTTTTAGAATCAAGAGCTCCTGTAGGTTCATCAGCAAGTATTATGGATGGATCATTAACAAGGGAACGGGCTATTGCAACTCTCTGTTTTTGACCTCCAGAAAGCTCATTTGGCAAGTGATTCACCCTATTGCCCATTCCTACCATTTCAAGTAGTTCTTTTGCACGCCTAGTCCTCTCCTTTGCATGTACTCCTGCATACAGCATGGGTAATTCTACATTCTTCAAAGCACTTGTACGTCCCATTAGGTTAAAGGTTTGAAAAACGAATCCTATTTTTTTACCCCTAATTTCAGAAAGTTGATTTTGCGTCATGCTTTGAACAGGTATACCATCAATAGAGTATTCGCCTGACGTAGGCCGATCAAGAGCACCTATTATATTCATAAAGGTTGACTTACCAGATCCCGATGCCCCTACAAGTGCAACAAATTCACCATCTTCAATTTTTAAATTAATATTATTCAGCACAAGAAGCTCATTAGGAGTATCAATAAAATATTTTTTTACTAGGTTCTTTACTTCAATCATTTTGCTACCTCCTATTTTGATTTTTCAGTACTGTTTTTAGGGTTAATTTCCACGTTCATACCATCTTTTAAATCAGGTGAACTTACTTCTACATACATATCTGTTTCCATTCCTTTTTGAACCTGTATCTTTTTAGAAGTATTTTCTGAGTTACTATCCTTTTGTGATTTTTCGCTTACATATATCCATTGCTTGCCATCTTCTGTAACTATAGCATCATAGGGTACTGAATAAACATTATGCTTTTCATTTAATTTAATAGTTAATCGCACATTCATGCCTATTTTTATGTTCGGATCCTTATCCTTTAATGTAATTTCAGTATCAAACTGGACATTTGATGTGGAAGCTACATTTCCATTCTCATCTTTATTTGCAACTGGTGAAATTTTCGACACAGTGCCTGTAAAATTACTATCTTCTAGGCTGTCAGCTTTTACAACCACCTCTTGTCCAAGTTTTATTTTGTCTATATCATATTCTCCTATTGCTGTAGATACAATTAAGTTGTCTGTATCCTCTACCACAAACAGTAGACCAGCGGCAGGGCCATTTTCTTTTGCGTTAGCAAGTGTAACTATTCCGTCTATAGGTGATGTTATTTTACCATCCTTCAGTGTATTCTTTTGCTTTTCAAGAGCTGCTTTTTGTATTTCAATATTGTTACTTGCTGTGGTTGTATTTTTGCTTTTTTCATTATTTAAAGAAGCTTGTGCTTTGTCATATGAAAGCTGTGCTTTTTTTAGTGCTGATTCCGCTTTTAAAAATTCATCTTGAGAAACTGCACCAGCTTCATAAAGTTTTTTTGTTTTATCATAGGTATCTTGTGCATCTTTTAGCTCCAGTGCAGCTGATTCTGCACTATTAGATGCATTTTGCAAATTATATGCGTTAGAGGACTTCTCATTTTTTAGTGCCTGTTCAGCATTTTTAATATTTAACTCAGCTTGTCTTATGTCATGTTCTAAGGAAGTTGTATCAAGTTCAGCAAGAACATCACCTGCTTTAACCTTATCTCCAACTTTAAAATAAACTTGTTTTACAGGATAATTTGTTAAATTTGAATATACATTTTTAGAATTATTACTTATCATTGTACCGGATACCAGCACAGAATCTAATAGGTCAGCCTTTTTTAATGTGAAATTTTGTACAGCTGTTTTAGTTTGTGCCTTAGATGCAGACACTCTCCATGCTATAACTCCTGCTATTATTACAATTGCAATACCACTAACTATTAATATTTTCTTTTTCATATTAACCTCTCATTCCTTTCACTGTACTCAAGGCAGAAAATTAAGCAGATTAAATTTTTAAACCTGTTCTTTTCAGCTGTATAAATAATATCAAGCAATGTTAAACTGGCAGTCCTAAAAAGTTAAACAGAAGTTAAACTATTTATTAAATAAAAAAACCACTCTTGCAACCTTTGGCAAAAGTGGCTATCATATCATATTTTTTAAACTTTAAAACGATACCCAGCACCCCATACCGTTTCAATATGTATAGGATTTGATGGATCCTTTTCGATTTTTTCTCTTAACCGATTAATATGAACTGCAACAGTCTTGATATCACCGTAAGCATCTATTCCCCAAATTCGCTCATATAACATTTCTTTACTAAAAACAATATCAGGGTTTGTTACTAAGAATAATAGAAGCTCATACTCTTTATTCTTAAACTCAATTTCTTTGCCCTCTATATATACACGATGAGTTTTAGGATTAACCTTTATATTACCAACCTGTATTTTCTCATTCTTAGCTGCTTGACCGGATGTTAGTCTTTCATACTGTGCTAAGTTTGCTTTTACTCTAGCAACAAGCTCTGTAGGCGAAAAAGGTTTTGAAACATAGTCATCAGCACCTAACCCTAGGCCTCTTATTTTATCCACATCTTCAATCTTTGCAGTTACCATGATTATAGGAACATCAACCACTCCTCTTATTTTCTTGCAAATTTCATATCCATCCATACCAGGTAACATTAAATCAAGCAGAATCAAATTATATTCACCAGAGGTTGCTTGTTTTAACCCTTCTATACCATCTTCTACAATATAAGCTTCAAATCCATTTATCTCTAAAAAGTCTCTCTCAATTTCAGCAATAGCTTTGTCATCTTCAATAATCAAAATTTTCTTCAACACTCTTACCTCCTATATCTTTAGGTAGCCTCATTATAATAGCAAGCCCCCCTTCAGGAATGTTCTTTGCCCGTATTGATCCACCCAATTTTTCTAAGATTTTAGCTGTTATAGAAAGGCCTAACCCACTGCCTTTACTGGGATTCGTTCTAGCCCGATCACCTCTATAAAATATATCAAACAACTTTTCAAGTGCCTCATTTGAAACGCCAGGTCCGTTATCTGCCAGCGTAATAGTTACATATTTATCTTCCTCCTGACAGCTAATTTTCATTTGAACACTTTGCTGTGTTTTATATTTCACACTATTTTCTAAAATATTAATGACAGCGTTACGCAGCTGCACAATATCTACCTGAACATAAATATTCTCTACATTTTGTGTCAATGTAATGCTAAGACCCTTTTTGTAGTATTCCTCTGAAAGGTTAGCTACCATATTTGAAAGTTCCTTGCCAATATCTATTTGCTCAAGATAAAATGGAAATTCTCCAATATCTAGCTTAGAAAACAAAAATAGTTGATTTACAATATGTTCCAAATCATTTGCCTTATTTTTTATAGTATCCAAATAGCGTTTTTGAGTTTCGGGCGTTGATGCTATACCCTTTTCTATTCCCTCTACATAAGCCTTTATGGAAGTGAGTGGAGTACGTAAATCATGAGAAATCCCAGCAATCAATTCTTTTCGATTAGCTTCATCCTTTTGTCTTGCTTTTACGGAATCTAAAAGCCTCTGTGCCATTTCATTAAAATCCGAGCAAACACCGGCAAATTCATCTTTTCCGTTATATTCAATATGATAATTTAAATTTCCATCACGGATTTGGTGCACTCCATATACTAGTGTATCTAGAGGCGTTATGATACTTTTAAATACAAACCTCGTTAAAAGTCTATTTGTTAAAAGTATGATAGCAATAATAAAAAAAATCACTATTATACCTAAGTTAATCAAATAACTGCGATAACTATCATAATTTTCAATATTATATCTGATAAAATTGGTGTCCGTTAAAAGTATGCTATATTTACCAATATTTTCTCTATACACAGCGATATTATCTATAATAATAATATGACTGCCACTCTGTGATAGAACAGTATCCAAGATGAGGTCATTTGCACTTGGTGTGGAGGGATATACCAACTCCTTACCTTGATAAATAGATAGAGAAACTTTCGTATTTTTAAGCTTTTCATTGAAACCCCTTATATCACTTTTCATCTGCTGAAGATCAGTACTTTCTGACCACTTATTTACAAGTATACTAGTTCTTTTCATTGAATTATAAAATAGT
This sequence comes from Clostridium magnum DSM 2767, assembly GCF_001623875.1. Lineage (GTDB taxonomy): Bacteria > Bacillota > Clostridia > Clostridiales > Clostridiaceae > Clostridium_AM > Clostridium_AM magnum. Next base: position 129,117 of record NZ_LWAE01000010.1, read on the forward strand.
TCCTCATTATTACCCAAATGTCTTCCATTGTTAATACCAGTTAGCTCCATAAAAACAAACATACTGCCACTAGTTATTATGAAACTGAGGATTACTGGTACTACAAGCATTAAGAAATTAGAAATAAATAAACGTCGTTTAATGTTCAAATAATTCACCTCACTTTATCAATTATACTACAAAATCTTAATGCCCTCTGCCAATAATATGTGTCAGTAAAAAGTCCTATCCTCATTTTCCCAACCTCTTATTTTTTATTTTAATAATAAATACAGTATAAATCACAGATATAAAATAGAAAGAAACCAAAGTTAAACTATTTATAAACTGCCATATAGCTGAGTCCAAAATCAACGAAATAAAAGGAACATTATGGAAGAGTATAATTGAATAGAAACAAAAAAATCCCTTATACTACTAATCTATAATAGTATAAGGGGAAAGGAATCATTCACTGAGATGGGGAAAATTTTATAATGAATCTTTAAGTTTTATGTTCAAAATTGTTTATTTTCTTCTTCCATGCCTTTGTTCGCCAGCTTCAGGCAGGTCATTGACAATAGCCTTAGCATTTTTACCTCCTGCATTAATCAAAGCGTTGGCTACTCCTTCTTTTATACCCATTGAGGAGTAAGTTGCCCCTGACACAGAATCCACATCTGCAGTTTGATTTTTAATAATATTAGAAACTACTGTATTGTAAGCTCTATCGAACCATTTAGCATCATCATTAGTTTGTGTAACCTCTATAGCAGTAATTTGCTGATCTTTCACAGTTACTTCAACTGTCATGTTACCCTTAAAGCCGGTACCGGTTCCCTCATATACCCCATCTGCTATGCCTGAAGCATCTCCGTATCCTGCAGCAGTTTCACCGGCTATTGCAGTTGAGCTTGAGACAGAATTATGACTTGCAAATAAATTAAATAATGAATCTGAATTCATACCTTTATATGCCACAAAGAAGAATGCAGCTGCAGCAAATGCTAGTATTGGTTTTTTTAATGTTTTATTAACGGGAACTATTCCAACCGTTAATGTATTTTTTACAGGGCAGGCAGCGACGCATTCCATACAGTTTATACATTGCAAAGATCTAACCTGACCATAGGAAGCCACATCAATATTCATCGGACAGGCACCGTTGCATCTATTACATCCTACACAAGTTTGCTTATTTCTGATTATAGTAAAAGGCCTTACACTACTTAATAATCCAAATTTTGCTCCTTCAATGCAAAGATAGTTGCAGAAGGGCCTTTCAAAGAACATTGAACTGCCAAGAAATATAAAAATGATAATCCATCCTGTTGCAGTAACTGCTCTACCTCCAAGCAAGACAGTTAAATTTGCACGTGGATCAAAACTCAAAATGTTAAAAATAAAGTCCGCGGTAATTAATATTGTTATAAGTAGCAGAATATATCTAGAAAAAGCGAGAACCTTTTTTAGCTTTGCCGGCATTACATATTTCTTAATGCCTAATTTACTACCAAGTCTCCCAACAATATCCTGAAATGTACCAAAAGGACAAATCCATCCACAAAACACAGGTCCCATAATTATAATGGCTCCTAACAAAATTGAATTAACCATAGGGTAATTAGTAAAAAACCCTATAACAGTCAAAAGAATTCCCAAACCTTGTACAGCGTAGCGTATATATCTACTGTTTTTTCCTTTTATTTTCATAATTTAATTCCTCCCGTTAATTATCTTCATCACATGTATTATGATATAACTTAATCCTTAAATTAACCTTAAATCACAAACACACTTAATGTTTTTATGTGAAGAAACATTCCTCTTATTGTGTTTTAACATTCACTATATCTTATCAGGCTATGTTAAACTCCCAATCTTAAAAAGTTAAACAGAAGGTAAACTGTCTTTTAAAAGTCAGAACCAGAGATATAACCCGTGACATTTGTTACACAAAAAGAACCTGAGCGAACCCAGGCTCTAGACATTTTCTTAATCTTTTTTTGTGAAGGATCATTCCTTTTATTGTACTTTTGGATTAACTACATCCTATCAGGCAGTGAAAATGAAGTAATTTTTATTTTGCTAACATAGTAGACGGAATAACAGCTAAGAAATAACTGGTTAACTGTTCCGGAGACTGTATCATGTCATTTTCCATCCACCATTTGACGGTTTCAACAAAACTGCCTGCCATATGATTAACAACATACTCTTTGGGAATTCCATTTAAACTATCATTTGAGGTAAGTCCAATAAACATCTGTTCCAAGTACATTTTAAATACACTCAAGAACAACTCTCTACTTTCACAGGCGAGAATCCCTTTTATATCCCTTTTACTGTCTTTTAAGTGATATAAAACGTGGGTGATTTTAGCTTCTAGGTCGTTATTGACACAGGAAAAATCATGGGTAGTTTCTGAAATTAGATCTTTGGAGAAGATGTGTTCAAATATATCGCTGCATAATGCCTTCAACAAATCGTCTTTAGTTTCAAAGTGTGAATAAAATGTGCTTCGGCCGATGTTGGCTTCGTCAATAATTTCCTGCACTGTAATTTTAGAATATCTCTTATATGCCAAAAGTGAGCTGAAAGCACTAAATATTGATTCTCTAGTTTTTTGTATTCGTCTATCCATATTCAATCCTCTTTTCGTACAAATAATGATATTTTGTTTGATATCTTACATTTCGTTTTCTTTGATTATTGATGCTTGATAAAAGTCAAGTATAATATATATTGAACACAATGTATGATATCTTACAAATTGTACTTTAGTTCATATAAAAAGTCAAATAAGGGGGAATGAATTATGAAAAAATCTATGGACTTTCTAGCTGGATTTAAAATGACCATAGTTTCTGGTGTTTTCTTAGCGGCCAGTTTAATTTTAATGCTAACTGGGAAAGAAATGCCTGTTGATCCAGCTTGGGTTACAGTTGTGATTTCCGGCTTACCTCTTTTATACCTAGCAATTACAAGATTAGTTTTTCAGAGATGGATTTCATCCGCTCTGCTAATTTCTATGGCTATGGTTGCTTCAATCGCAATTAATGAACTCTTTGCAGCAGGCGAAGTTGCTTTTATTATGGCAATCGGCGCTATTCTTGAAGACATGACTGTTGCTCGTGCTAAAAAAGGTATCAGCAAACTGATTTCACTTGTACCACAGCAAGGCAGAAAATTGATTCAGACAGTTGACGGTATTCGTGAGGAGATTGTCTCTGTTGAACATATATCAACAGATGATATACTTCGTGTTCTTCCAGGTGAAATGATTCCTGTTGATGGCATCATTATGTATGGTAATACCTCTGTTGATCAATCTGTTATGACTGGTGAATCTCTACCTGTAGATAAAAAAGAAAGAGACAGTGTTTTCTGCGGAACAATGAATTGCTATGGATCGATTGACATCTGTGCTACCCAAGTAGGTAAGGATTCGTCTCTGCAAAAAATGATTGATATGGTTAAGGAAGCAGAAAACAAGAAAGCTCCTATGCAGAAAATCGTTGATAAATGGGCAACATGGCTTGTACCTATCGCTCTTCTCATTGCAATAGCTGCATATATCATCACAAATGATATTGTCAGAGCAGTTACAGTATTAGTTGTATTCTGTCCTTGTGCTTTGGCTCTTGCAACACCAACCTCCATTATGGCAGCCATTGGCCAAGCTACTAAACATGGCATACTAATTAAATCCGGTGAAGCGTTAGAATGTATGGGGAATATAGACTGTATCGCCTTTGATAAAACAGGTACTCTTACCTATGGAAATCTGAAAGTATCAGATATTATTTGCCTAGATAAAGCTCTTAGTAATATAGAATTAGTTTCAAAGGCTGCATCTGTTGAAAAGCGATCTGAACACCCTCTCGGAAAATCAATCGTCCAGTACGCTGAAGATAACGGATTTGTTGTTTCTGAAGTGGAGGATTTTCAGATGGTACCCGGTAAAGGAGTAAAGGCAACGATGTCTAGCAAAACAGTGATTTGCGGCAACTCTCTATATATAAAGGAAAACTTCATTGCCGAAACCAATGAAATGCAGAATATCTTAACCAACTTAAGAAATCAAGGCAAGGCAGCTATCATCGTAGCTGAAAATGGTATAATAATCGGAATTATAGCTCTTTCTGATACCATTCGTTCATCAGCAAAAAATGTTATTGAAAAACTTTATGCTATGAATACTGATATTGTTCTCCTTACGGGAGACAATCATCAAGCAGCCAAACATATAGCAAATCAGGTTGGCATCAAGAATGTTCGTGCAGACTTGCTGCCGGCACAAAAAGTATCATGTATTGAAGACTTGCAAAAAGAAGCCAAAATTGTATGCATGATTGGTGATGGTGTGAATGACGCTCCTGCTCTAAAAACAGCGAAAGTTAGTATTGCAATGGGCAGCATGGGAAGCGATATTGCTATAGATGCTGCAGACATTGCTCTGATGAGTGACAACATAGATAAAATACCGTATCTTAAGCGATTATCAAACTCCACTCTTCGCACAATCAAAGGTAACATAACTGCATCTATGGCAATCAATGCCGTAGCTATTGTTCTTTCGGTTTTAGGTCTCTTAACCCCAATTACAGGAGCTTTGGTTCATAATGCTGGATCAGTGTTGGTAGTTTTAAATGCAGCTCTTCTTTATGACAGAAATTTTGACATCTGACCGGATGTGTAAACAAAAAATCCCTTATACTACTAATCCATAGTAGTATAAGGGTAAAGGGGGAATTTACTGCAATGGGGAGAATTTGTGAATTATGTTTATATAAAGTCACTTAGAAACTTTATCAGTCTTCAATTTGATACATGTGACTTGACATTTTACTACAATTTTCAGAACTAAATTCAGGAACAGGCCAGTTTATTTCTGTTTGATGAAATACTCCAACATTATGTTCTCCACTTTCTAAGTATTGATCTCCATTTTTGGTTATTGTAACAGATTTTGATACTGGATATCTAACAGCTACAGGACCTTGTATAGACTGATCATTCTCTTGTCCAAGCTTTCTATCTTTTGGTACGAAGATTCCCTCAAACTCCCATTTACTTGGAGTTGTTTCACCTGAATGCAAAATGTACCAAGACTTATCATAATTACCCGAATCTGTTGCCCTTTTAGGACCATATACTATAATATTTTCATCTGTAGAATTCGTAATTATAGCACTTAAACCTTCATCTGACATTCTTCCGTTATGCTCTTGCGTTGATCTCATACCTAGGTTATCTACCATACTAAGTGCCTCCTTATAGAATAATTATTTTATCTTACGTAGATAATATTCCACAATTTTATTAAATAATACTTTCATTTAAAGCAGGTCAACATAACTAATGTAATAAGTCTTTTTCATGAGATTAATAATGAAGCAAAAAAAGAAAGTCTGTGTCGAGAGTTAACACAGACCACCTGTAAATTAAATAATTAATCGAAAAATTTACCCAAAAGAACCACAAATACTTTATACATGAACTCTATTCCGATTTAGCGCCATTATCAGCATAATAATCAAACTTGCTGCAATGAATACTCCTCCAGTCATATAATAATACACTAAATAGGTAGAGTTTGTACCGGCAATTTCAAATATACCCTTAAGCAGGCTAGCAAAGGTCAGTGTAGCAATTCCCGAATTATGGACATTTAAAAATACCCGGCAACCAGTGAATTTAGTAATATGAGGGATAAGCCTCTGAATTATGAAACAGAACAGCGCACCGCCCAGTAGCGGATATAAAAACATCCAGGTCATTGCCGCTGAATCTACCCCATGAGCAAAAATACCATAAACCTTATCCACAACTATAGCTACTACTGACAATATCAAGTAGGCCCATATAGTTTTTCTAAGCTGTTTTTCATTATTTTTCTTATTAATATCCAATATAGACAATGTCGCTCACCTTTCTTTCTCCAATACTTTTTCCGCTTGTAGGATTATTTACAACTTCTCCATTAAAGTACATGGTTGAGGATCCTCCGCCGTCCAAATTATATGCTACAGTACAGCCTCTTTCCTGAAACTCCTGTGCGAGCTGTAGAAGTGAAAGCCCTGCACTCTCACTAGTACGGCCATCGGATACAATTACAATATAATGAAGCTCGGAAATCTGGCCAATTGCAGTTCTTGGATTACTTGATTTTGCTTGCCCTACTTCACTGGAGCTGTTTACAACAATTTTACCATCTACCACAAGTCCGGGTCCAAAGGATAATACCTGCCACGCTCCCTTATCACTTAACGAATCTAAACTTACCTCCCCTTCTTGAACAACGGATAAATTTCCGTCCTTGTCTATAACCAGTGCATCATTATCTCCGCTCCTAGCTGTCTCCCTGTATTCTACACCGTTACGCAACACGTAACCGCCATCTCTAAATCCGTAATAATCTCCATTTATAGCAAAGATAGCTTTGTTATCCTCTGCCATATCAGAGGTTGTTGCTGTTATATTTCGACCGTAGGTATTATTTGCAAGGGCTGTTTTCAGGTATGATGGATCAGAAACCTGAATATCCGCAATATAGATGTTTGAGTCATACTTACGTACAGTTTCAATGGAAATTTTAATATTTTCATCCTCGTAGGATTTATCTGTAACGACAGCCCCCGACTGGGATGCTGGCTTTGTTGAGGCTTCTTTTGAGGATGATGTCACTGTTGAACCTGAAGATACTGTCGATGATGTTTTTGAAGATACTGATACTGCCGAAGTATTAGCAATTGATTTTGGCAGTACGAAAGTATCTAGCATTGTAAAGGTAACGGCCCCTGTTATTATAATGGAGTAAATAGCCGCCCATCTATAGGGTTTAGATAGAAATTTTTTCATTTCTTAATTTCATCCTTTCTTATTGAAGATTTAGATTAGAAAAGTTCCAAAATAGCAAGAACTTTCATCATTGTTTCCATGTATTCATTATAGTTTCTGAACCTTAAGCAAACCTTAAATAAATGTAGAAAAAAAGATATGCTTTGTAGCATACCCTTTAATCGTATTAAGATATCTTTAAATTACGTTTTCTCTTAAGAAACCATAAGACACAGAAAACAAAAAATGTTAATCCTAAAATTGTATAAGTGATACTTGAATAAACACTCATAAAATCTAAAACACTTTGCCAGGATTCACCAAGGATAGCTCCCGCAGATACAAGTACTATATTCCAGATCAGAGTTCCAGCCGTTGTGTAAAGTAAAAAGAGATTAAACTTCATATTTTCCATCCCAGCAGGAATTGAAATCAGACTTCTAACTAAAGGAATCATTCTGCAGAAGAATATAGCTTTATATCCATAACGAGCAAACCATGAGTTAGCCTTTTGGATATCGCTTACCTTAACTCTAAGAATATTCCCAAAGCAGCTTATTATTTTTTCTAGTTTATTCACATTAAGAAGCCTGCCTATGCCATAAAGTATCGCAGCTCCAGCTACGGAACCGGCTGTGGCAGATGTAACTACTCCTATAACAGTCATATCTGTATTTGTGGTCATAAATCCTCCAAAAGTAAGAATTACTTCTGAAGGTATGGGTGGGAAAACATTCTCAAGTAAAATCATTAGAAAAGTACCTAGGTACCCAAATTGCTCCATAAAGTTTATAATCCAATTTTCCATATTATTGCTCTCCATTGATAAATCCATCTTAACTTAATAACCTTAAACTAAGCTTAAATTTCAAAAACTTATTTTACCTCAATTCCATCTATAATGATTAACAAACAGTGAACTGTTGTATATATAAGAAAACATGGAAAAAGGTGATTTAAAATAATTAAAAATTACTTTAAATCACCTTCGTTCCACTAGAGATTATTTAAGTATAGAAATTTACTCTTAAGGACTTTAATTGGAAATCATATTTAATCAACCTTTTAATTGTATGGATTACAATTTTGTATATAGTCATAAAAAAATACCTGCAGCAGCTGCTACAGGCAAAGGAGTGTAAAATAATCCGACTTTCAAATAATTAAAATGAGATTATTTTTTATATGTGACACTTGAAATACACTTTTTAAATCTTCTCTTCTTTTATATGATTCTTGTACCCCTAAGCGTTTTATTTATCTTAATACAATATTATCATCGGAAATCAATACAATCAACACTTTAATTGTATGGAGTACAATTTTGTAAATATGTCTAAAAAACACCTGAAGCAGTCACTATAGGTATCAGAATGAAATATAATTTTTATGCAATTTTATCCTTGAAAATACATATAATTAATGATAAAATTGTATGCATTACAATTTTGGAGGTGCAGTATGCCAGTAAATTCATTTGATACTTACCCTATGTCATGGAAACCTAACAAAAATGAACTAAAACGTCCAGTTTATTTATCACTTGCTTCCCTATTGGAGCAGGATATCACAAGTGGCTTTTTAGCTCCTGGCACAAAGTTACCTCCTCAACGAGAATTAGCGGATTTTCTTGATATAAACTTTACGACAATTACTCGTGCATATAAAATATGCGAGCTCAAGGGACTAATCTACGCTGTCACTGGAAGTGGAACATTTGTTGCTCCAAATGCTGCTCAGTCTATCACCATTTCCACAGATAGAATTCCACACGAATGTATTGATCTTGGCTTTGTTGCTTCTTTCGAACAGACTAATAATATTGTATCTGAAATCACAAAAAAAGTTGCTAAAAAAAGCTATTTAGAAAGGTTATTCAATTACAATGATCCCTCAGGTATTCCTCATCATAAAAAAGCAGGACTAAACTGGATGGAGCCTTTTGGTATCTATTCTGATCCGGAACACATGTCCATTGCTTCTGGCATTCAGAACGCAGTAACAATTGCGACAATTGCACTGTTTGAACCAGGAAACCGAATTGCCACAGATTTATATACCTATTCCAACTTTATTGAGTTAGCTAAAATGTTGCACATTCAGTTGGTTCCCATTCCAGGTGATCAGCACGGAATGCTTCCAGATGAATTGGAAAATCAGTGCCGTAATACGGATATCTATGGTATTTATCTGATGCCTTCCTGCTGTAATCCTACTACAATAATGATCTCTGATGCTCGGAAGCATGAGTTGGCATCTGTCATTCGTAAATACAATCTCATTTTGTTAGAAGATGACTTTCATGGGTTTTTGACTGCTGGAATTATCCCAGATTACAAACAGCCTATGTTTAATCTTCTACCAGAACAAACCGTTTATATTTGTGGTACTTCCAAATCTATCTGTTCAGGATTACGTGTAGCATATATGGTATATGGAGATAATTTTCGCACTAAAATTTTGGAAGCTATGTTCAATATAAATGTTAAAACATCTTCTTTGGATGCAGAAATTATTACCGAACTAATTCTGTCCGGCAAGGCTTTGGATATTGTTTCTCAAAAGAAACAATTGTTACAGGCTGCGAATGCAATTTATAAGGAGTGTTTTTCAGAATATGAACTTATGGGACATCCCCTTAGCTTTTATCGCTGGCTTCCATTGAAAAAGCAATATGATGCAACCCATCTAGAGTCGAATTTGGAACGACTGGGCATTCATGTTTTTCATTCTAACCGGTTTCTTAGTGGAAAAACATCATCTAATCACTATCTACGCGTTGCTCTTTCATCTGCAACAACATTTGATGAGCTGAAAGCAGGATTAGAAACTTTAAAACAATCTCTAATTTAATAATAGAAAAGAACGAACTCAACTTGTTCGTTCTTTTCTATTTCTACAGGTTGTATATGTAATATTTTTATGTATTTGTTCGCACAATAATATATATCAATTGCCTAATTACAAATAATTTTTTTCGTTCTATATTTATTTCTTAGGAGGTGTTTATCTTGATGACATGTAAAACCTGGCAAGACGTTCTCATAGAAAAAGGCTTTGACCCTGTTCTTTCTAAATCCTTCATAGGCTTTATATCATGGAACAAAGGTGAGAAGTTTACTAAGCTTGGAAAAGAGCTAACAGAACTCCTTTTAGACCATAGAGGAAGCGTGTTTATCAAAGATGTATCAAGTAGTAAATATAATGATACAGGACTTGTACTTTTTAACACTGATATATCTGAAGATGTTGCAGATGAAGTATTTGAAGCTATCATGGATTACGAACAAAATAATGTCTATGATACATTATTATAGAATTTGTAACAAGTATTATTTTAAGGGAGATAAGTTAATGTAGTAAAACAAATTAACCTATCTCTTTTTTAATTCATCTACCATATTAAAGACTTCTTCATCAGTGGTTTGTTCAAAGCTCTCATAATATAAGCCCACAGCATAAAATTCATTAGGTATAAGTAGGCATATGACCTCATCTACAATTTTCTCTAGCAAGGAAACTGTATCTTGTGGTGCTACTGGTACTGCTAGAATAATTTTTTTTGCATCATGCTCTTTAATTGATTTTATAGCAGCTTGTATTGTAAAACCAGTTGCAATTCCATCATCAATAATTATTACTGTTTTATTTCTTACATCAGGAAAATTCTCATTTCCTTTATATTTATTTAATCTTCTTTTAATTTCTTCTATTTGTTCAGATATTTCTTTTTCGATATACTCTTGGGATATATTTAGAATATCTATATGTTCTTCATTTAAAAGATATGTTCCATCCAAAGATACAGCACCAATGGCAATTTCTTTATTCTGGGGTAAGCCAATTTTTCTTGGAATAATTAAATCCCATTGGAATCCAAACTTTTTTATAGTTTCATATGCTGCTACTATTCCCCCTCTTGGGATAGCAAGAACAATAGGGTTTTCATCTTTAAATTTCTCAAGTTCTACAGAAAGCTTTTCTCCAGCATCCTTTCTATCTACAAACATATTATCAACTCTTTCTTAATTTATATAAATTTAGTTTAAGTTGAAACTACAGAATTATTCAAAAAATTTTTATTTAATTGAGTATTTAATTACTCCCAAATACTTATCTAAAAATTTATAGAATTTTATCCTTTGTTTCTACATGCTTCACAACGGTCCCCTAAAAAACGATCTAATCGAGTAAGTTTTTTATAATTTATAGCTTCACTAGGATCAGCATGTATTACCTTTTCTAGGCAGTGAGAGCATATTTTCTTCCCTGCTGCATTAATCAAAGCCTTAGGAAGTCCTAATTTGCTTAGTCTTGTCTCTCTATCTATAACATTAATTTCTTCTATATCTACTGCATCATTTCCAACTACAACTAACCCAACCTCACCTTTAAATTTGGGGTTGCTTATAACCTTGCAAGGTTTCCCCAATTCTCTAGCTAAATTTTCGTATTTTCCACTAAAATAGCTAGCGATGGAGCCATTGATAATCATCTTAACAGACCTCTTGTCTTTTAAGGCATCGATTATTTCTGGATAGATGCTATGTTCTTCTATTTGCTTTTTGGTAAGAAGCCTTATAACTCGCTCCTTAAACTCTCCCAGGTAATGAATTTTTTCATCATATTTCAGCTCTGGAGACCCATGCATACTATTTGATAGTATTTTATCCTGTTCACTTTTGTTCATCCATTTACTAATAGCTTCTGATTGAGATTCTTGTTCTAGCATGCCTTAGCTCCTTTCGTATATATTCTAATATAGCTTTGTCTTAAGATTTATCTATTATACTTTTCAATGTTATATTTAAATACTATACTAAATTTTCAAACTTTCTTCTTAATATCAAAATAAAGGACCTACACTCTAAACAAGAAATGCAGGCCTTAATTGTTACTATAAAATTCTTAAAGTAAGGGGTAAATTATATTCTACACAATTTTAAAATAAATATACTATGAATTTATCCGATGACTACCCGCTCTAATACTCCCATCTTCTTCAAAGTGTACGTTGCGAGCGGCTACGTCCCTGGATTCGTTCAACTAAGAATCAGGTGGAGTTTGAAACTCCATCTGATTCAAGTTTTCACTTCATTAAGTAATTGGAGCTGGGTTAAAAATACAGAGGTCGTTATGCAGTTCAAATTTTTCAGCACAAGCTTCTTCTTTTCCACTTGCAACATCTATAATTTTTTTGAATAGTTCTGTTCCAATCTCTTGAATAGTAGCATCTCCTGTTGCTATAGGTCCAGCATTTACATCAATCAGGTCTTGCCACATATCTTTCATATCGTTTCTTGAACATACTTTAATTACAGGTACAATAGCTAAACCATAAGGTGTACCACGGCCTGTCATAAATACTTGAAGTGTAATACCAGAAGCAAGCTGACATGGACCACATACAATATCACTAGCAGGTGTAGCAGCATATATAAGTCCTTTCTTAGTAGGTATTTCTGCAGGTGATAAAACTTCCACTATTGGAGAAGATCCTGACTTCGCAATAGACCCCATGGCTTTTTCTACAATGTTAGATAAGCCTCCTTTTTTGTTGCCTGGAGTAGGATTTGCACTACGGTCAACTTGTCCATTATCTAGGTAGTTATCGTAACATTTCATTTCAGCTGCTAATTTTCTACCTACTTCTTCATTTATGCAGCGCTCACCAATAATATGAACACCATCACGAACTTCAGTAACTTCTGAAAACATTACTGTGGCTCCTGCTTGAACTAACATATCGGCAGCATATCCTGCACTTGGATTTGCTGTCACACCTGAAAAGGCATCGCTGCCACCACATTGCAACCCAATGCAAAGGTCAGACAGTGGAAGGGTTTCTCGTCTGCGTTCATTTAATCTAGCTAATTTTTTATCAGCCATATTCATTAATGCATCTATCATCGCACCCATACCCTTTTGTTCCTGAAGAATAATTACATTTTCAGGATTTATATCAGCTTCATCTATTAGCATTTCTACCGTTAATTTTTCACAGCCTAATCCTACTACCATTAATTCACCACCGAAGTTAGGATGCTTTGCAAGGTTTTTTAAAGTTCTAATTGGAACTTTTGCCTCAGGTGCATTAATTGCAACTCCACATCCATAGGCATGATTAATTGGAACTATATCATCTACATTTGGGTACTTTGGAAGTAGTTTTTCTTTCATTTTCTTTACTGCTACATTTAATACACCAGTTACACATTGTACAGTTGTGCTGATTCCGAGAATATTTCGAGTACCAGCATATCCGCCATTAGGGTTTTTGTATCCCTCAAAAGTTTTGATTGGTGCTTCAGGAAGATCTGTAACTATATTTTTTGCAAACTCCATTTCATATACAGAGGGCGGTGTTGGCAGCTGCAGCATATTTTCATTAATCCAATCCCCTTTTTTTATAGGGTTAATAGCATATCCTAAAACGATTCCATAACGAATAATCTTGCCGTCCTTTGGAATATCACATAATGCAATCTTATGACCTTGTGGAATATCTTCATTTGCTAATATATTATCCATAACCTCTGTTCCTGCAGGAATTGCATTAACAGCAATTGCCACGTTATCTAAGTCATTAACTTTAATATAAGTTTGTTTACCCATATATCATATCTCCTTCTCTAAATGGTAAATTAAGAATATTATTTATGAATAATTTAGGTTGTGTTTTTGTTAATTTTATTGTATAAAATAAGTAACTATTAATCAAATTAATTAAAATAAGAAAACTCTTAGAAAAACTTATAGAAAAGAGAGATATTTATGGATTTAAAACAACTTGAATATATGGTACAAATTGCAAAAGAAAAGAATATAACAAAAGCAGCAGAAAAACTATTTATTACTCAATCAGCATTGAATCAACAACTCTTAAAGTTAGAAAAGGAATTAGGTTCTCCCCTATTTTATCGTTCCAGAACAAACTGGCATTTAACAGAAGTCGGCGAAATATATATTGCGACTGCAAAGGAGATCCTTAGACTAAAAAAAGAAACATATAACCGTATTAGTGATTTGATAAATATGAAAAACACTCATTTATCTATAGGATTAACGCCGGAGCGAGGCATATCTATGTTTGCATCAGTTTATCCTGAGTTTCATAAATTACATCCAAACGTCACAGTAGAGCCAGTTGAACTAAGTGTAAAAGAGCAAGAAGCTATGATTAATCGCAGAGAATTAGATGTTGGATTTTTAACTTTATCTGATGATATGCAGAAAAACGACAATGTATATACTTCTATTTTAAAAGAAGATATTATAGTGGCCATTCCTTCTAGTCATCCTTTAGCAAGTAGTGGAAGTATGTATGGTGATTCACTCAAGGATATTGATTTAGCTTTATTAAAAGAGGATAATTTCGTATTAATTTGTAAGGGTAGTACGATTCGAGAGGCTATAAATCCTTCGTTTCAAGATGCGGGATTTTCTCCAAAAATCCTATTTGAAACAAAGAGCTGCAGAACACTGATTTATATGGTAAGAAATAATTTATGTTGTACTATATTACCAGAACATTATGTAATAAATTCTAAAGATGTTGTTTATTTTTCTTTGCCACAAAAACCCCAATTAAGAGTTGTTGCTATGTATAAAAAAGGGGGCTACCTAAGCAAACCTACAGAAGATTTTATCACATTAGCTTCAGATTATTGGAGTAAATTGAAAAAAGAACAAAACCATGTTCAAAATAAAGATTAAATAACCCACCACAACACTTTTATTAGTATTGTGGTGGGTTTTATTGTATAGGGAAAGCCTAGTAGATTAAATCTATATCACTGATACTTATTCTTCATTGTATTTGACTCATTATTTTTTATCGATCATTGGTGATTTCCTCTTATCTTCCAAAGCTTCGTAAAACAACTTATACTTCTCATCTTTTTCCTCTGATAAGCTAATATATTTTTTTAACTCGGACTTTAATGATACTATTGAGGTTATTTGAAATATAACTAAACCTATTAACGCTAATATAACAAATAGATTTTCAAACATTGTTAAACCTCCTTTCGTTGACTTTTTTAATTTAAACTTAATACATCTCCCATTGTCATTCTCAAAGATATTAGAAGACTTTGCCAACATTCAAGAAGATCGTTCCAATAAAAGTTCTGCAAGTAAGTAAAGAAAGTAAAAATTTATCAGTGCTGCTTTACCTAAGATATGTGATTTAGTTATAATTATAAAAGCAATGATGATATAAAAATGGTAGTTCATTTTTTCTAACTATTCTGACTATTCTTCTCTATACTATATAATACGTAAAAACTTAAAAAGTGGTACAACTTAATTATTTATTAGGCTTGTTGCATTAGCTGTACTATTGGTATCTATGATTTTCATTAGTGAGTATCTAAATAGAATAACCGTCATGGTTTGATAGTAAAATAATAAAAAAAATGCTGACATCTTATGTGTGTCAGCATTTCTATTAAATTAAAGGTTAACGCTCTTTTCTTTCCACAATCTCTTTTTGCATCTTTTCAAGACTACTAGGTGTAATTTTGTAAAGAAAAATAATAGGTTTTTTTAAACCCTTTTCCATAATATCTCCCTCAGTGTATTTAACACTCTACCTGCCAGTTGCTGCAGAAATCATTGCTTTTACATTTTCAACCTTAGCATTTGGAGGTATTGAACATCCACTAGATAAGATAAATCCATTTCCCATATCCTTGATGAGCTGCTCAGAATAATTGTATACATCATCAGGAGTACCAAGAGCAAGTTTTGCTGCTGGAACGTCTCCTTTAATACAAGCATTGTTTCCAAGAATATCTTTTATCTTGTAGATGTCTGTTGCTCCATCTGTTTCAATTATAATTTTTCCTTTTGGGAAATCCTTAAAGTAATTAAGGTCACGTTCCCAGTTTCCGTCCATATGTATGCTACATGCAGCACCCTCTTCTATAATAGCATCTGCTGTTTCCTTAATATATTTCCATACAAAGCGCTCCCATAACTTAGGTGAGAAGAATTCACTAGCTCCACGTGCTGGGGAAAGGAATACTACTGAAGCTTTTGTAGCTCTGATTTGCTTTCTCAAATCTTCTACTATTTCTTTTTGCATAACTTCCAATGTCGCTTCAACCTTATCTGGAATTTTAAATAAGTCTCTCATTAATTTAACCATTGAGCGGCCACCGCCTAAATATTCATTTACTGTTAAAGCTGTTGATTGTTTATATACAACATACCCTGCATCAGTAATATTTTTAGTTGCTTGTGGTCCATAAGA
Organism: Clostridium magnum DSM 2767; assembly: GCF_001623875.1. Taxonomy (GTDB): domain Bacteria; phylum Bacillota; class Clostridia; order Clostridiales; family Clostridiaceae; genus Clostridium_AM; species Clostridium_AM magnum. The sequence continues at coordinate 145,198 of NZ_LWAE01000010.1, forward strand.
CAACTCCTGCACAATTTCATCAACATTAACTTTTAATCTATCTCTTAAATAACCTGGTGCAAAGTTGTTCCAACCTTTATTTATAATTGTGTCGTAATCTTCTGGGAAGATCATTTCTGCTTCATCAAGCTGCCAAAGCATATTGTCAGCCAACTCACGTCCTGGAAGTTTAACTCTTGCCATAAATGTCAATGGAAATACAGAAGCTGCACCAAAGGCTGATTCACTTCCATCTACATCTCCTAACTCTTTTAATGATTCCAGCATAATTTTATTTGATTCTCTTACACCTTTACAAAGGTCAGCTAATGTGTAACCCATATGAGTAGCACAAAAACCATCCATTTGCAGTATAATAGGTGTTCTATCTGGTTTCTCTAGTGCTATAGCCTTATTTAACCTATCTAAACGTTGATTATATATTTCTTGCATTGTTTTCACACTACTACACCTCTACAAGTTCTTTGCAATAATCTACAGTATTCTGCGCATTCTTAGCTACTACATCTGCTTTTACATACTTACCAGTAGCCTCATCAACAGGGCCTCCTCCGATAAGAATCTTTGTATCATTTCTAAGTCCTGCATCTTCTATAGCTTGTATACATTCCTTAACATTATCAAAACATGTAGTTAAAAGACATGAAATACCAACTACTTTTGGCTTGTACTCCTTTATAGCTTCGATAAATTTAGCTGTAGGTACATCAACACCTAAATCGATTACTTCAAAGCCATTACTTCTCATTACAGTTGTTACGATATTTTTTCCTATATCATGGATATCGTCATAGATTGTCCCTAAAACAAAAACTCCATATTTAGACGATCCTGATTGTTCCATTCCGCCAAGTAACTGGGACGCCTCATTAAATACTTCTGCAGACATAATAAGTTCTGATAAAAAATATTCTTTTTCTTCAAATCTCTTTCCTACAATTCCCATACCTTCTTGTAAGCTTGCTATAATATCTAGTGGATCTACTCCCTGCTCTTTTAACGCTTTTACCTCTTCTAATACAACGTCCTCATCAAGATCAGCCATTGCTTCTACTAGTCTTTTACTCATAATATATTCTCCTTGTAATACTCAATAATTTTTATATAATGTACTTTTTGTTATAATTATCAATAAAATATAATCAACTTACTAAGGATAAATTATACTTAAATAGCACAGAAGCACACTTTATCCTTGATACCATAATTATTAATATGGTATTTATCAATATGTAATATTTTTATAATATGTAATACTTCGTTAATAGCATATTTATCCTTAGTAAAGAGATGGGCTTTATTTGGCTACTCTCATAGCATTTGCATTATCCCCTATATTGAGGGAAGTTTCTATCTAAGCTTACTGATTTTAAAGTTGTCCATCAGTTGCAAAAAACATTTCAGTCATGTTATTGTTATTCATATAATCCTTGACGGAATCCTTTTAAGAACTTTCTTGAAAATCTGTCCTGTCCCAGTAATGTTTGAGAGGCAAGTAATGCTGCTCTCATTTCTTTGTTTGTAGGATCCATTATATAGGAGTCCATTCCACGAGCCATAGTTTGTACCATGAATAATCTGTTCAATACTTTTCTTGCAGGTAATGCATAGGATATATTACTTAATCCGCAAGTAGTGTGTACTCCTGGATGACTTTCCATTATATGTTGTATTGCTTGTAATACCTCTATTCCATTCTGCTCTCCCGCACTTATTGGTTTTATAAGAGGATCTATATATATATCATCTATATTAACTCCTTCTGCAGTTAACTTGTTAATTATTGTATCCGCAATTCTAATTCTATCTTCATTTGTCTTAGGCATTCCACCGTCATCAATACACAATGCAACAATTTTTGTATTGTATTCCTTTACTAAAGGTAGTATTGCATTCCATCTTGGTGTTTCATCAGTTATAGAATTAATCATTGATTTGCCATTAATAGCCTTCTTTAATCCTGCCTCCAAAGCTAGAGGATTAGGGCTGTCTATACATAATGGTAGAGTAGTTGCCTGAAGAACGTTTTCAACCAACCATTCCATAGTTTCAACTTCAGTCTCCATAAATGTTCCACAATTCACATCAATATATGTAGCTCCGGCTTCTTCTTGTGCCTTTGCAATTTGCTGTATATATTGTCCATCTTTCTTTTCAACAGCTTCACGAATCGCTTTTCTACTTGTATTTATTAATTCGCCTATAATTAACATTTATTTTCCCACCCTTTAATCACTCTAATCTTACTTCTTATAGTAATATATAGTTTCTATTTGCCACCCTATTTTCGTAAACTTTTATCATTTACGATTTTTATTATAATACTTAGTGCCACTATATGTCAATAAATTTTCGTAAAATTTATAATTTTACTATTTTTTACAACATTTGCAATTCTAATATTTATTATTTTAGAATAATTGTGTTTATATTAATACTGTTGTCAGAACCACTAGCAATCAGTTAAGAATTATGATAATGTTTTATTTATGAAAAGTAACTTTTGTTATTAAATTCAATAACAATAGTGCACTCTCTTTATACTTATTATAGAAATTTTATGAGAATCACCCTACTAAATGGGAGGTCAAAATGAAAAGATCACATAAAGGAATAGTTACTGAGCAGAAAATCTTACAAACTGCTAAGGAATTATTTTATAATAAAGGTTTTTCAGATACCACAGTAAAGGAAATTTGCAATCAGTCTGATGTGAAATTAGGCACTTTTACCTATTACTTTAGTACTAAAGAAGCCTTAATATCTGATATTTATGCTGAATATGTAATGAAGATATATGCTTATATAGATAACGTTAGAAATCGAAAAATGACTAGTTTAGAAAAGAATACCATAGCTTCTTTTGTATACTATAAAATAATTTTTGACGATGATAACTGTAAAAAATTTCATTATGATGTTATAACTAAATTGTCAATCTTCACAGTTCTTGGGAAAAACTTAAGAAGATTCTATCCTAATTTTGTGCGAGAGCTTAACCTTGATATTGATGAAAAAGAAATTACTCGAATATTCTCTGCAGACTTTGGTATAAGGCGTGAGTTTATTTTGGAATTTGTTGAGAATGACCTGTTTGACAGTTCTTTAGATCTGACTATTACTATTTATACAATGATGGGCAGACTTTTAAAAGTCGATGAAAAAATTATGAAGGGATATATAGAGAGAGCAATTGAATTTATAGAGAAAAATGACTTATCTCATATAAAGCTTTTGGTATAGCTACTATGCTTTATTCAATATTTACTTAATATTAAAATTATGAAAACTTGCAATCATTCTTATATATAATAGCCCTGCAAAACCTGCAGGGCTATAAAGTCTAGTTAATAGCAACGTCTTTGTATTGTGCTGACAGACTATGCAATCTTTTCTTTCTTACTACTTAATCCATTCTTATCAACTCCAAAAGCAAATGACAAAATCAAACCAATTATAGTAATGCCAAGTGCCATCCTTGTCGCACTTGTAAATCCAGAAGCTATTGCAACTTCATTTGTTACATGTTTTGCCGATAAAGTTTGAATTTGAACTGCTGACATTATTCCCATAAAAAGTGATGAACCAATTGCCGCTGAAACTTGTTGAAGTGTATTCACTATAGCTACCCCATGAGGATAATATCGTTTTGGTAACTGATTCAATGAATGTGTTTGACATGGTGACATAGTAAATCCAACTCCTACACATACACAGGTATAAGCTATTATTATCTTCATTAAAGATGTTTCACTATTAGAGCAAGTTAAAATAAATATAGATATAGTTGTTACTGCTAATCCCACTGGTACTAACCACTTTACACCATACTTGTCATAAATTTTTCCGCCTATTGCTGTAACAATTCCATTGCAGATTACAGCTGGTAATAATGCAAGAGCTGCTATGAAGCTCGTTGTTCCAAGTGATCCTTCCATAAACATTGGCAACATTACATTCATAGTAAACATAATCATCATTGATACCATTACTAACAACACCCCTGTTGTGAATTTTCGATATTTGAATGGTGATAAGTTTAGCATAGGTTCTTCCAAAGTAACTTGACGTTTTATAAATATTATCATACAAATTACTCCTAATACAAAGCTTATTGAAGTAACTTTAACATCACCTGCACTAATGCTGCTTATTCCATATATTATAGTTCCAAGCCCTATAGTTGATAAAATGATTGATAAAAAATCTATTTTAGGTTTTGTAATCTCTGCTACATCAACTAATACTAACTTTCCTATAACCATAACTAGTACTATAATTGGAATTAACGCTGTAAATAATACATGCCAACTAAAATACTGCAGTATAATTCCTGAAACCGTTGGTCCAAATGCTGGTCCAAGTGAGATTGCACATACACATATGGCCATTAATGAACCTATTTTTTCCTTTGGTGCTACTAATAATACTGTATTCATCATAATCGGAATCATCATACCTGTCCCAGAAGCCTGTATTATTCTAGAAATCATCAATATAATAAAGGATTGTGAACATGCTGCAGACAATGTTCCTAACAATAATAATCCTAATGCAGTTAAAAATAATTGTTTAGTTTTAAATGTTTCAATAAGAAACGCTGTAACAGGTACCATAACTGATGTTACTATCATATAGGCTGTGATTAACCATTGAACAGTTCCAGCTGTAATATTCATCTCCTTCATAATTCCTGATAGTGCTACATTTAATATAGTTTCATTAAATGTAGCTATAAACGCACTCATTACTAATACTGATATGATTGCTGTTGAATTTACTTCCCTTGTAGTGCTTACTTTGTTTCTTTTCTTCATTTGTTATCCTCCATTCATTAGACCAGTCTATATATTAAATATTAAAAAATAAAACATCTTTTAAATGCTTTATTTTCCAATATTTCATCAGCTTTAAGGTAATAGTTAATAAGTTCTACCCATCTATTAGTTTTCCTATTTGATCTCCAACTTTTCTTAGTGCTTCACCATTTCTCCTAGTTAAACTAAGCATAATAGCTCCTTCTGTCAAAGCTGAAATAGCTGTCGCTATATCTTTAGCCTTGTTTTCATTAATTCCATAATCAATTAACTTTTCAACATATATTCTCTCTATTGATTCAAATTTTTTTTCGCAAGCTGTTCTTAAAGTCTCACTAGAGTCGTATATTTCTAAGGCTATTAAACTTATAGACATGTCTTCCATTTTTTTATTATGATCTATTATTTCTGCCATATTATTAATATTAAAGATAATACCATCAATAGGATTTTGAAACATATCTAACATTTTTCTTAAGTTTGTAGCTATTTTTTCCCCTGCTAATTCAATTGATTCTAAGGCAAGTTCTTCTTTTCCATTTGGAAAATGATAATACAACGAACCTTTTGGAGCTCCACTCTCTTTTAGAATTTCATTTAATCCAGTTGCATTATATCCCTTAACCTGAAAAAGTTTATATGCAGTTTCAATAAATTTTTCTTTTGTATTTGCATTGCTTTTCATAATTCTATACCTTCCAAACTTATTATAGTAACTGGTCTACATATAATTATAAATCTAATTTTTATTAATTTCAATGTTTAATTATGCTTCTTATTTATTTTTACTAAGTTTTATTTTATCTAATTATCACAAAAGAACTAATTCAGAATAAGATTTTCAATTAGTCCCTTTACTATTTTACATAAAAAAGGTTGTTTCTATAAATCAAATTAATCAGACAAAAATAGAAACTTTCTGTAAAATAAAAAAAGCACCTTCAAAAGATGCTTTTTGGTGGCTTACCGGGGAATCGAACCCCGGACAACTTGATTAAAAGTCAAGTGCTCTACCGACTGAGCTAGTAAACCATACAAACCTGGCGACGACTTACTCTTCCACACAGTCTCCCGTGCAGTACCATCAGCACTGTAAAGCTTAACCTTCGTGTTCGGAATGGGAACGGGTGTTACCTTTACGTCATAATCACCAGATGCCATGATTCTTAAAATCTATGATTTTTTAGAAGCATGGTACTCCTCAGCTCTGCTGAGTGAGTTTCATTATAAAAACTTCTATAAGCTTCGCATTACTGCGTCAGCTCCATCGCTGCGGTACTCATTTACACCAGTAAACTCTGTTCCTCGCTCAGTCGCTTCCTTGTACTGCTCGCTTCTATCAATTTTGTTGTTACTTTTTGTTTGAAAGATGTTATTCTTTCAAAATTGCACAGTGAAAATTAGGTCAAGCCCTCGACCTATTAGTATTAGTCAGCTGAACATGTTACCATGCTTACACCTCTAACCTATCAACCTTGTGTTCTTCAAGGGGTCTTACTAGCTTATGCTATGGGAAATCTTATCTTGAGGTGGGCTTCACGCTTAGATGCTTTCAGCGTTTATCCCGTCCTGACATAGCTACCCAGCTGTGCTCCTGGCGGAACAACTGGTGCACCAGAGGTCAGTCCATCCCGGTCCTCTCGTACTAAGGACAGCTCCTCTCAAATTTCCTACGCCCGCGACGGATAGGGACCGAACTGTCTCACGACGTTCTGAACCCAGCTCGCGTGCCGCTTTAATGGGCGAACAGCCCAACCCTTGGGACCTACTTCAGCCCCAGGATGCGACGAGCCGACATCGAGGTGCCAAACCTCCCCGTCGATGTGGACTCTTGGGGGAGATCAGCCTGTTATCCCCGAGGTAGCTTTTATCCGTTGAGCGATGGCCCTCCCACGAGGAACCACCGGATCACTAAGCCCGACTTTCGTCCCTGCTCCACTTGTTTGTGTCGCAGTCAGGCTCCCTTCTGCCTTTGCACTCTTCGAACGATTTCCAACCGTTCTGAGGGAACCTTTGGGCGCCTCCGTTACTTTTTTGGAGGCGACCGCCCCAGTCAAACTGCCCACCTAACAATGTCCCGTGACCAGTTTCATGGCCGCCGGTTAGAATCCCAGTACTGTCAGGGTGGTATCCCAAGGTTGACTCCACAAAGGCTGACGCCCTTGTTTCTCAGTCTCCCACCTATCCTGTACAGACAATACCGAAATTCAATGCTAAGCTACAGTAAAGCTCTACGGGGTCTTTCCGTCCAATCGCGGGTAGCGAGCATCTTCACTCGCAATACAATTTCGCCGGATTTGTTGTCGAGACAGTGCCCAAATCATTACGCCATTCGTGCGGGTCGGAACTTACCCGACAAGGAATTTCGCTACCTTAGGACCGTTATAGTTACGGCCGCCGTTTACTGGGGCTTAAGTTCATACCTTCGCTTGCGCTAAGTATTCCCCTTAACCTTCCAGCACCGGGCAGGCGTCAGCCCCTATACTTCAGCTTTCGCTTTAGCAGAGACCTGTGTTTTTGCTAAACAGTTGCTTGGGCCTATTCTCTGCGACCTACTTGCGTAGGCACCCCTTCTCCCGAAGTTACGGGGTCAATTTGCCGAGTTCCTTGACAACAATTCTTCCGCTGGTCTTAGGATTCTCTCCTCACCTACCTGTGTCGGTTTGCGGTACGGGCGCCAACATCCTCCATAGAGACTTTTCTTGGCAGCGTGGAATCAGATACTTCGCCCATAAGGGCTCCCCATCACGTCTCAGCTAATACAGGCGGATTTGCCTATCCTGTATACCTAAACGCTTAGACGCACATCCAATAGTGCGCAAATCTTATCCTCCTGCGTCATCCCATTTGTAATAACGTCAGTTGGCGGTATCGGAATATCAACCGATTGTCCATCACCTACGCCTTTCGGCCTCGGCTTAGGCCCCGACTAACCCTGAGCGGACGAGCCTTCCTCAGGAAACCTTAGGTTTTCGACCAATAAGATTCTCACTTATTTCTCGCTACTTATGCCAGCATACTCACTCCTGTACAGTCCACCGCTCCTTTCGGTACGACTTCAACCCATACAGGAAGCTCCTCTACCACTGATACTTACGTATCAATCCATAGCTTCGGTGGTAAGTTTTAGCCCCGGACATCTTCGGCGCAGGATCTCTCGACTAGTGAGCTATTACGCACTCTTTAAATGAGTGGCTGCTTCTAAGCCAACATCCTAGTTGTCTTAGAAATCCCACATCCTTTTCCACTTAACTTACACTTTGGGACCTTAGCTGATGGTCTGGGCTGTTTCCCTTTTGACCACGGATCTTATCATTCGTAGTCTGACTGCTTTGATTCAAGTATATGGCATTCGGAGTTTGATAGGGTTCAGTAACTGTTGTCAGCCCCTAGCCCATTCAGTGCTCTACCTCCATTACTCATTCAAAACGCTAGCCCTAAAGCTATTTCGAGGAGAACCAGCTATCTCCGAGTTCGATTGGAATTTCTCCGCTATCCACAGCTCATCCCATGGTTTTTCAACACCAACGTGGTTCGGTCCTCCACGGAATTTTACTTCCGCTTCAACCTGTCCATGGATAGGTCACCCGGTTTCGGGTCTACGACATGCAACTTTTCGCCCTATTCAGACTCGGTTTCCCTTCGGCTCCATACCTTAAGTATTTAACCTTGCTACACATCGTAACTCGCTGGCTCGTTCTACAAAAAGCACGCCGTCGCACATAAAAGTGCTTCGACTGATTGTGGACACACGGTTTCAGGTTCTATTTCACTCCCCTTCCGGGGTTCTTTTCACCTTTCCCTCACGGTACTGCTTCACTATCGGTCACCAGTTAGTATTTAGCCTTGGGAGGTGGTCCTCCCTGCTTCCCACAAGGTTTCACGTGTCTCGTGGTACTCTGGATTAGACCTGACTGCTCTTCCTTTTCACTTACAGGGCTTTTACCTTCTACGGCGGAGCCTTCCAGCTCTCTTCAGTTAAAAAATCGCAGTATTTATGGTCTATCCGCAACCCCAGGAACAAGTTCCTGGTTTGGGCTCTTTCCCTTTCGCTCGCCGCTACTTAGAAAATCGATTTTTCTTTCTCTTCCTCCGGGTACTTAGATGTTTCAGTTCCCCGGGTATACCTCTATAAACCTATGAATTCAGTTTATAGTACATTACGTTAGTAATGTGGGTTGCCCCATTCGGAAATCTCTGGATCACTGGCTATTTGCGCCTACCCAAAGCTTATCGCAGCTTATCGCGTCCTTCTTCGGCTTCTGGTGCCAAGGCATTCACCATGCGCCCTTTGTAGCTTGACCTATACCGAAAATTGCTATTAACTTCGCACTTCTTCGTCAAGTCCTTCATTGCGGTGCTCATTTACCAGTCAGTAAATTCCGCTCCTCATTCAAGCCTTTCCTCGAATTGCTCGTTACTATCAATTTTCTAGTTTCAATCTTTAAAGTTACAAAGGTGTTAAATATACTTTCGTATAAGTAATTTACCTTTAGCTTTACTTTTATTTGTTAAACAATTGCGATTGTTTAACGATTCTTCACTGTGCAATTTTCAAAGAACAAATGGTGGAGATAAAGGGATTCGAACCCTTGACCCCCTGCGTGCAAGGCAGGTGCTCTCCCAGCTGAGCTATACCCCCATTTTTGAAGATTCACTTAAACATACCGACATATCTAGTCGATACATAATAATTCTTCAAAATTAAACAGAGGCTAAACAACCAGTCTTTCAGACAGCATTACCTGTCTGTATTATCCTTAGAAAGGAGGTGATCCAGCCGCAGGTTCTCCTACGGCTACCTTGTTACGACTTCACCCCAATCACTAACCCCACCTTCGGCCGCTGGCTCCTTTACAGGTTACCTCACGGACTTCGGGTGTTGCCAGCTCTCATGGTGTGACGGGCGGTGTGTACAAGGCCCGGGAACGTATTCACCGCGACATTCTGATTCGCGATTACTAGCAACTCCGGCTTCATGTAGGCGAGTTGCAGCCTACAATCCGAACTGGGATAGGTTTTTGAGTTTTGCTCCACCTCGCGGTCTTGCATCTCTCTGTACCTACCATTGTAGCACGTGTGTAGCCCTGGACATAAGGGGCATGATGATTTGACGTCATCCCCACCTTCCTCCCGGTTAACCCGGGCAGTCTCACTAGAGTGCTCAACTTAATGGTAGCAACTAATGATAGGGGTTGCGCTCGTTGCAGGACTTAACCTAACATCTCACGACACGAGCTGACGACAACCATGCACCACCTGTCTCCCTGCCCCGAAGGGCTTCATGCATCTCTGCACTATTCAGGGGATGTCAAGTCCAGGTAAGGTTCTTCGCGTTGCTTCGAATTAAACCACATGCTCCGCTGCTTGTGCGGGCCCCCGTCAATTCCTTTGAGTTTTAATCTTGCGATCGTACTTCCCAGGCGGAGTACTTATTGTGTTAACTGCGGCACAGAAGGTTGGACCCTCCTACACCTAGTACTCATCGTTTACGGCGTGGACTACCAGGGTATCTAATCCTGTTTGCTACCCACGCTTTCATGCCTCAGCGTCAGTTACGGTCCAGAGAATCGCCTTCGCCACTGGTGTTCTTCCTAATCTCTACGCATTTCACCGCTACACTAGGAATTCCATTCTCCTCTCCCGCACTCTAGATATCCAGTTTGAAATGCAGCACCCAAGTTAAGCTCGGGTATTTCACATCTCACTTAAATATCCGCCTACGCATCCTTTACGCCCAGTAAATCCGGACAACGCTCGCCACCTACGTATTACCGCGGCTGCTGGCACGTAGTTAGCCGTGGCTTCCTCCTTTGGTACCGTCATTATCGTCCCAAAAGACAGAGCTTTACAACCCGAAGGCCTTCATCACTCACGCGGCGTTGCTGCATCAGGCTTTCGCCCATTGTGCAATATTCCCCACTGCTGCCTCCCGTAGGAGTCTGGACCGTGTCTCAGTTCCAATGTGGCCGATCACCCTCTCAGGTCGGCTACGCATCGTCGCCTTGGTGAGCCTTTACCTCACCAACTAGCTAATGCGCCGCGGGTCCATCTCAAAGCGGATTACTCCTTTAATTAGTTCTTCATGCGAAAAACTAATGTTATGCGGTATTAATCTCCCTTTCGGGAGGCTATCCCCCTCTTTGAGGCAGGTTACCCACGTGTTACTCACCCGTCCGCCGCTAATCCACCCCGAAGGGCTTCATCGCTCGACTTGCATGTGTTAGGCACGCCGCCAGCGTTCGTCCTGAGCCAGGATCAAACTCTCAATTTAAAAGTTTGAATGCTCATTACATTTTTACTCACTACTATATTATAGTAGTTAAAGAATTGCTGGTTTAGTTTATTTAATAAAAGTCATTTAGACTTTTAACCTCTGTTTAATTTTCAAGGATCATGTCGCTTATTTACGACTGGATTTATATCTTATCATCTTCATGTTAGCTTGTCAACTAATAATTTATTACCAAGTTACCTGCTATTTGTTATCGCTGATTTGCGACAGGAATCATATTTTATCATCATTCCTTAGTACTGTCAATTAGTATCTTTATACCAATTGGTCTGTCCCGTAGCAATATAATTAAACTGAATCACTCTTCTGTTGTATTTGCTACGTCCTCAAGCGACAAGTGATATCTTACCACGGATAAACATATATAAAATAATAAATATGCATCTCTATATAAAAATAACATTGCTAATACCAACATATTCTTCAATTTGCTCACTATTTTATATAGAGACACGCCTGAGTTAGTTTATGAGATACTACTTTAATTATAGCCTTCTCTTAAAATCTTTCTCCATATTTCTTCTATATTTTTTTGTGTAACTAAACTCTAAAATACTTCTGAGCAGCGGCACTTTTTCCATAATCCATATCAATTTGTTAGTTAGTAACGTACTTATGATAAACATTATGCAGTATATTAAAATATCTAATACTGTCGGCAAATCGTATCTATACTTATTTATGTGTATTATTATGAAAATTGGTGCTAGCTCCGAAAGTATAAACATACATAACTTCACTACAGATAACTGAATTGACTTACATGGACAAATATTAATGCACCTCTGGCAAGTTTCGCAATTCCAATTCCAATTTGGCCTTCCATTTTTCATATCTATTGCTTTTACAGGACAGATACTTTTGCACTTTCCACAATTAGTACAAGAGCTGTCAGCTATAAATGTTTTTCCTAAAATCCTATGTGCTACTTTGCTATATATAGTAAAGACAATACAAGACCATAATAAGCTCACCGCATTCCGTTTTTTTAAATAATTTTTGTTCTTACTTATCTTGTGTACTAGTTCTACTGTTTTAATATCAGCCTTCGCAAATATATTTTCTTCTGTCTTTTCATCTTGTGGATTAAATACTTGTGTCCAATTATAAGTGTGAACAACAAAATCTGTTAAAAAGACATCAAATCCTTTGTTCTTTAATAGAAATCTTAAATGGTATAAAGATTGCCCCTCAAATCCAGCACAACTACATATTATAACCGCTTTACACCCACTTACAGCTTGAAGATTTGAAATATACTTTAGAACAATGGCAGGTGTTCCAAATCCGTAGATAGGATAACAAAATATATGCAACTTAAATTTTACTAAATCATTATTGTTGTTCTTTTCAATATTTAATAAATACACTTCATATCCATTATTTTTTAGTTCTTTTTCAATTAATTTTACCATATGATATGTGTTACCTGTTCCTGAAAAGTAGTGAATAAGATACTTGTCCATTAATAACATCCCCTAATAAATTAATATTTATTATTAATGAAATAATTTATGTTTTGTCCTAATAAATTTATCCGATGACTACCCGCTCTAATACTCCCATACACACTCTGTGAAAGCGATTCACACAAAATCATAGATTTTGGTTCTCTGCTTTTCTTCAAAGTGTACGTTGTGAGCGGCTACGTCCCTGGATTCGCTCAACTAAGAATCAGGTGGAGTTTGAAACTCCATCTGACTCAAGTTTTCACTTCATTACTATTGTTTAGTTATCATGAAAATTATACCATACACTCTATCTACACTGTTATAACTATATAAAATAAGCCCATTCAATTTGTAGTCAGAGCTACAAATTAAATGGGCTTCTCTTAATAACTTTTTTATTTACTAGTGAATATCTATTTTTTTCTTTTTATCGTTACCTTTAGTTAACTTAGGAAGAGTGATCCTTAAAACTCCATCAATAAATGAAGCATCAATCTTGCTTTCATCTATATTGTCTATATAGAAACTTCGATTAAACTCACCATAATGTCTTTCACGTCTAACATAGTTTTCCTTATTATCTTCTATAGACTCATCTCGCTTTGCACTAATTACTAGATAGTTGTTATTAAACTTTATATTTATATCTTCTTTTTTAATTCCAGGTAAATCTGCTTCCAATTGATAGTTTTGCTCTGTTTCCTTTAAATCAACTTTAAAGTTTCCCTGTAAGTCATGCATTGTTGAAAGGAAATCATCACTGAAAAAGTTTTTTAAAAGTGGAGAAAAAAAATCATCCCTTCTCATTAAATCATTCTTTTTAAAAGGTACCATGTGAAACATCCTTAACTCCCTCCTTAGTTTATATCTTTAACTAAACAATAAAAGTTAAAAGCTAAAAACAAGAACCTTATTAGGTTGATTGAAAGAATTAATATGTTCTTTACATAAATTATTTTAACAAAAATCTTGAAAGATAAACTAGAAATTTTGAGTCAACTTTAACATTAAAGAACTCTTCTGCATAATTTTTTATAAAACTAAATTAAAATAGAAAATACTAAGTATGCGGCACCCTGTCATATACTATTTTTATAGTTTACAAGGAAAATCAATTTGCGTATTATTCAAATTATAATTAGAGTACGCTGAAATGTTTAAGAACAATAAAATAATACCTGACAAACTGCCAGGTATCGAACTATTTACACTTATTTTATTAATTCTTCTTTCAAGTTTTGATAGCCTACTCTATCAATCATATCAGCAAATCTTTCACCAGTAGTTCCATTTTCAGCATAGTAATCTAATACCTTTTTCATAACTCCATCTAATTCCTTTACTGAAAAAATGCTATTAACCTTATCTCCTACTCTATGTTTTCTACCAAACTTTCCTCCTAAAAATATTGCAACACCTTCTTTATCAGTTGTCATGGCATTGAATTTACAAGCACCGATACATTTTCCGCATGCTACACACTTTTCAGAATCACGGCTTACCTTTTTGTCCACTTTCTCAATAGCGCCTACTTTACATACCGATACACACAGTCCGCATCCTGTACAATTATCTTCTTCTAATTTTGGTACTTTTTGACCCATAAAGCCAAGGTCATTTAAAGATGCCTTTGCACAATTATTAGGACATCCAACTATTCCTATTTTAAACTTAGCTGGCAATTTATATCCAAAATACTTGTCATGTAATTTACTGCATATACCCTGAGTATCTACTAAACCATGAGTACAGACTGTTCCCTTACAGGCTACAAGAGGTCTTATCTTTTTTCCAGTTCCTCCTGCTAAAAGACCAAATTCAGCTAGGTCTTTCTTTACATTCTCAATATCCTTTTCTTTTATCCATGGTATCTCAATTCCTAAACGAGTTGTAAATCCTATATATCCTCTTCCGTATTTATTTGCAAGCTGAAGTACCTTTTCCATTTTATCAGATTCCATATTTCCAGACTTTGCTATTATTCTCAATGAAAAATAATTAGTATCTCTTTGATTAATAAATCCTTGAAGTTTTAATTCTGCTAATTCTTCTTTATTCATGTTTTTGTTCCCCCATTTTATTTTGATAATATATAAACTATTTATTCTTGTTACCTAATAATTATAACAAATACCATAAAAAAACATAAATCATAAAAACTTATATATGTATAAAATAATCTTATGTACTAGAGAGTTTTTTTGATATACTTACTGCAGAAACTTATAAAATCATTAATAAATTTCTCCTCTGATTCGCCTAAATAGATAAAATTAAATTCTCTAAGTATATTTATATCTCGTATAGGAACTATTTTTATTACTCCAAGCCTCGATTCTCTTTTTATCGCTTCCCTTGAAATAATGGTATAACCTAAGTTTGATTCAACTAGTGACTTTATAGCACTTATATCCCCTATTTCCATGTAGACTTTCATGCTTTCTAAATCATATCCTAATTCAATAAGCTTATTTTCAAATATTTTTCTTGTCCCAGATCCTTTTTCTCTTAATATTAATCTTCCACTTATAACTTCTTCTATCTCAACACTTTGTCTTTCACAAAATTCATGTTTTGCAGATACTGCTAAAACAAGTTCGTCATCTTTAAACTTTTTATAATTAAACTTATTCTTATTAAACGGTCCCTCTACCAATGCAAAATGAATATATCTATTTAAAAGTTTATTTATAATTTCCTCTGTATTATTTACTTGAAGAAGTATATCCGTATTTTTATATACCTCTTTATATTCACCTAAAATGTATGGCAGCACATATCCTCCAATAGTCATTGTAGCCCCTACATTATAGACTTTTTTATTTTCAGAACTATTTCTAACATCTGTTTCTAAACTTCTATATAATACATCTAATTCTTTTGCATATTTAAATAGGACTTCCCCTGCTTCTGTTAAATCTATAGTTCTTCCTTGCTTTTTTATTAAATCTGTACCGTAATATTCTTCTAAAAACTTAATATGTTGAGATACTGCTGGTTGTGTTAAATTCAGTATGTCACCAGCTTTAGTAAAGTTTTTTATTTCAGCCACAATCAGAAATGTAGTCAATCTTATATCCATCATTCTAATCACCTATTCATATAGATTTCTTTGCTAATATTACCATAATTAATAAAGTAATAGCAATTATAAATATAATTGTAAGTTGTATTACTAATCAAATTTAGCAATATAACTAAACAAACTCTTAGCTGTATTTTATCAAATTTTATTTCATTATGTAGAAAAACTATTAAATAAATAAACAAAATATGATAAAATCTAATTAAAGATACATTTTTACAAAAATCTGTAATAAGGATGAGAGATATTATGAGTTTCTTTGATAATATCCTATGGAATAAAATTTTCAAAAAAGATTCTCTAGTTGATTCCTCTTCTTCTTATACTAAAGAGGAATCACAAACAAAGAAATTTATTATAGGAAAAGATGAAACACTTTATAATGGAGTTGCATTTTTTCACGAACTTATAAAGGATAATTTAGACAATCTAGTTATAGTTTGTATTGGTACAGATAAATGGATATTTGATAGTTTAGCACCTTTTGTTGGAAGTATTTTAGAATCTAGAGGATTTGATTTTCCTATCTATGGAACAATAGAAAGCCCTATTCATGCTATTAATTTAGAAGATTCCTTAACTAAAATTAAAAATAATCATCCTGATGGTTTTTTTATAGCCATTGATGCCTGTTATGGTCATGAAGAATCTCAATTTGAAATTCACTTAAGAGACTATCCTGTCCATCCTGGTGCTGGAACAAATAAACACCTACCGGATGTAGGAAACGTATCCATAGTAGGAATTATAGCTGTTAGTGATGATGATATTAAGTTACATGAAATCCGACTACGAGATGTAATATGTGTGGCTAATAAAATAGTAGATATTCTAATGAACTCAGTTGAAAGTTATAAATCTATTTATCTTCATAAAGATGACATGTTGAGCTTTATGAATCATAGCGATAGAGATTGTTTAAAATAGATATGCAGATACGAAATATTTTTCTATATAATATGTATTTACCAAAAAATAAAAAAATGGCTCCGTGGAGAGGATTCGAACCTCCAACCCTTCGGTTAACAGCCGAATGCTCCACCATTGAGCTACCACGGAACATTTACCTGGCGACGACTTACTTTTCCACACAGTCTCCCGTGCAGTACCATCAGCACTGTAAAGCTTAACCTTCGTGTTCGGAATGGGAACGGGTGTTACCTTTACGTCATAATCACCAGATTGAAAGAATTTTGTTCTTTCAAAATTGCACAGTGAAAATTAGGTCAAGCCCTCGACCTATTAGTATTAGTCAGCTGAACATGTTACCATGCTTACACCTCTAACCTATCAACCTTGTGTTCTTCAAGGGGTCTTACTAGCTTATGCTATGGGAAATCTTATCTTGAGGTGGGCTTCACGCTTAGATGCTTTCAGCGTTTATCCCGTCCTGACATAGCTACCCAGCTGTGCTCCTGGCGGAACAACTGGTGCACCAGAGGTCAGTCCATCCCGGTCCTCTCGTACTAAGGACAGCTCCTCTCAAATTTCCTACGCCCGCGACGGATAGGGACCGAACTGTCTCACGACGTTCTGAACCCAGCTCGCGTGCCGCTTTAATGGGCGAACAGCCCAACCCTTGGGACCTACTTCAGCCCCAGGATGCGACGAGCCGACATCGAGGTGCCAAACCTCCCCGTCGATGTGGACTCTTGGGGGAGATCAGCCTGTTATCCCCGAGGTAGCTTTTATCCGTTGAGCGATGGCCCTCCCACGAGGAACCACCGGATCACTAAGCCCGACTTTCGTCCCTGCTCCACTTGTTTGTGTCGCAGTCAGGCTCCCTTCTGCCTTTGCACTCTTCGAACGATTTCCAACCGTTCTGAGGGAACCTTTGGGCGCCTCCGTTACTTTTTTGGAGGCGACCGCCCCAGTCAAACTGCCCACCTAACAATGTCCCGTGACCAGTTTCATGGCCGCCGGTTAGAATCCCAGTACTGTCAGGGTGGTATCCCAAGGTTGACTCCACAAAGGCTGACGCCCTTGTTTCTCAGTCTCCCACCTATCCTGTACAGACAATACCGAAATTCAATGCTAAGCTACAGTAAAGCTCTACGGGGTCTTTCCGTCCAATCGCGGGTAGCGAGCATCTTCACTCGCAATACAATTTCGCCGGATTTGTTGTCGAGACAGTGCCCAAATCATTACGCCATTCGTGCGGGTCGGAACTTACCCGACAAGGAATTTCGCTACCTTAGGACCGTTATAGTTACGGCCGCCGTTTACTGGGGCTTAAGTTCATACCTTCGCTTGCGCTAAGTATTCCCCTTAACCTTCCAGCACCGGGCAGGCGTCAGCCCCTATACTTCAGCTTTCGCTTTAGCAGAGACCTGTGTTTTTGCTAAACAGTTGCTTGGGCCTATTCTCTGCGACCTACTTGCGTAGGCACCCCTTCTCCCGAAGTTACGGGGTCAATTTGCCGAGTTCCTTGACAACAATTCTTCCGCTGGTCTTAGGATTCTCTCCTCACCTACCTGTGTCGGTTTGCGGTACGGGCGCCAACATCCTCCATAGAGACTTTTCTTGGCAGCGTGGAATCAGATACTTCGCCCATAAGGGCTCCCCATCACGTCTCAGCTAATACAGGCGGATTTGCCTATCCTGTATACTTAAACGCTTAGACGCACATCCAATAGTGCGCACATCTTATCCTCCTGCGTCATCCCATTTGTAATAACGTCAGTTGGCGGTATCGGAATATCAACCGATTGTCCATCACCTACGCCTTTCGGCCTCGGCTTAGGCCCCGACTAACCCTGAGCGGACGAGCCTTCCTCAGGAAACCTTAGGTTTTCGACCAATAAGATTCTCACTTATTTCTCGCTACTTATGCCAGCATACTCACTCCTGTACAGTCCACCGCTCCTTACGGTACGACTTCAACCCATACAGGAAGCTCCTCTACCACTGATACTTACGTATCAATCCATAGCTTCGGTGGTAAGTTTTAGCCCCGGACATCTTCGGCGCAGGATCTCTCGACTAGTGAGCTATTACGCACTCTTTAAATGAGTGGCTGCTTCTAAGCCAACATCCTAGTTGTCTTAGAAATCCCACATCCTTTTCCACTTAACTTACACTTTGGGACCTTAGCTGATGGTCTGGGCTGTTTCCCTTTTGACCACGGATCTTATCATTCGTAGTCTGACTGCTTTGATTCAAGTATATGGCATTCGGAGTTTGATAGGGTTCAGTAACTGTTGTCAGCCCCTAGCCCATTCAGTGCTCTACCTCCATTACTCATTCAAAACGCTAGCCCTAAAGCTATTTCGAGGAGAACCAGCTATCTCCGAGTTCGATTGGAATTTCTCCGCTATCCACAGCTCATCCCATGGTTTTTCAACACCAACGTGGTTCGGTCCTCCACGGAATTTTACTTCCGCTTCAACCTGTCCATGGATAGGTCACCCGGTTTCGGGTCTACGACATGCAACTTCTCGCCCTATTCAGACTCGGTTTCCCTTCGGCTCCATACCTTAAGTATTTAACCTTGCTACACATCGTAACTCGCTGGCTCGTTCTACAAAAAGCACGCCGTCGCACATAAAAGTGCTTCGACTGATTGTGGACACACGGTTTCAGGTTCTATTTCACTCCCCTTCCGGGGTTCTTTTCACCTTTCCCTCACGGTACTGCTTCACTATCGGTCACCAGTTAGTATTTAGCCTTGGGAGGTGGTCCTCCCTGCTTCCCACAAGGTTTCACGTGTCTCGTGGTACTCTGGATTAGACCTGACTGCTCTTTTTTTTCACTTACAGGGCTTTTACCTTCTACGGCGGAGCCTTCCAGCTCTCTTCAGTTAAAGAATTACAGTATTTATGGTCTATCCGCAACCCCAGGAACAAGTTCCTGGTTTGGGCTCTTTCCCTTTCGCTCGCCGCTACTTAGAAAATCGATTTTTCTTTCTCTTCCTCCGGGTACTTAGATGTTTCAGTTCCCCGGGTATACCTCTATAAACCTATTTATTCAGTTTACAGTACATTACTGTTAGTAATGTGGGTTGCCCCATTCGGAAATCTCTGGATCACTGGCTATTTGCGCCTACCCAAAGCTTATCGCAGCTTATCGCGTCCTTCTTCGGCTTCTGGTGCCAAGGCATTCACCATGCGCCCTTTGTAGCTTGACCTATACCGAAAATTGCTATTAAACTTCGCACTTCTTCGTCAATTCCTCGCTGCGGTGCTCATTTACCATAAGTAAACTCCGCTCCTCGCTCAAGCTTTCCTTGACTGCTGCTTCTATCAATTTTCTGGTTTTAGTTCATAAAATCTACAAAGGTGTTAAATATACTTTCGTATAAGTA
>NZ_LWAE01000011.1 GCF_001623875.1 Clostridium magnum DSM 2767
ATGGGTATATCATGATTATAAAATTGGAGTTCCATATTTAGGAGAATATAGTGAACTTCTAAATACAGATAGTAAAAAGTATGGAGGGTCAGGACAAATAATGGACACCATACTTTATTCAGAGGAAGGACCCTGGCATAGAGAGCCCTACCATATGAAAATTAAGGTTCCGCCCATGGCAACAGTAATACTTAAGGTAGATAAAATTTATGAACTAAAGAATAAAAATACTAAAATTGAAGAAGTAGAATTGAAAGAGAAAGATAATATAAACAGTATAGAAGAGGTAGAAAACAAAACTTATATAAAGAATATAAATGATACAGTAGAGAAAGAAGATGAAAGGAGATAGAGCAAATGAAGGTTTTATTTGTAGCATCAGAAGGAGATCCTTTTATTAAGACAGGAGGGCTAGCTGATGTGGCCTATGCCCTTCCAAAATATCTTAAGGCTTTAGGAATAGATGTAAGAGTGGTAATTCCAAAGTATAAAAATATAAAACTAAGTGACAAGTACAGCCTGAATTTTAAAAAATCATTTACAGTGCCTGTAGGATGGAGAAATCAATATTCAGGAGTGTTTGAGAGTAATGTAGATGCAGTTAAATACTACCTTATAGATAATGAATACTACTTTTTTAGAGATAACCCTTATGGTTACTATGATGATGGAGAGCGGTTTGCATTTTATGATAGGGCTGTGCTTATGATGTTAAAGGAGCTAGCCTGGAAACCGGATGTTATACATTGTAATGACTGGCATACAGGTATGATACCAGTATTATATAAACTGGAATATGAAAAAGATAGTTTTTATAAAAACATAAAGATATTGTATAGTATCCATAATATATTATTTCAAGGAAATTATGATCCAAATATACTTGGAGAACTCTTTGGATATAGCGATGATATATATAGGGATGGAAGTATAGAATTGTATGGATCAGTAAGTTTTATGAAGGGTGGAATAAACTATAGTGATAAAATATCTACTGTGAGCAGAAGCTATGCCCAAGAAATTCAAACCACAGAATATGGGGAGAGATTAGACGGCTTTTTAAAAAGCCGGGCTGAAGATCTTTTTGGCATAGTAAATGGAATAGATTACGATACTTATGATCCAGAAAAAGATACTGTAATATATGAAAACTATAATAAAAATAATTTAGAAAACAAACTTATTAATAAAAAGGAACTTCAAGAACAATTAAATCTTAAGGTAAATGAAAAAATACCTATGATTGGAATAGTCTCAAGACTTACCTCTCAAAAAGGGTTGGACTTAATAAGATTTATAGGTGATGATCTTGCAAAGAAAGATATGCAATTAGTGGTACTGGGTACTGGAGATAGTGAATATGAAGATTATTTTAAATATCTTCAAGGAAAATACCCAGACAAAGTATCAGCTAATATATATTTCGATGATGTATTAGCTCATAAAATATATGCTGCTTCAGATATGTTCTTAATGCCATCTTTATTTGAACCTTGTGGACTAGGCCAACTTATAGCATTAAGATATGGGACAATACCTATAGTAAGAGAGACTGGAGGCCTTAGGGACACTGTAAAATCGTACGATAAGTTTACTGGAAAAGGAAATGGCTTCAGTTTTACCTATTGCAATCCCTATGATTTGTTTCATGTTATAAAGGAGGCACTTCAATACTACGAAGATAAAGAACTTTGGGAAAGCATAATGCTACAAGCCATGGAAAGTGACAATAGCTGGGATAAATCTGCTAAAACTTATAAAGAAATTTATGAAAGTATGTTTTAACCTACATTAAAATTTGTAGTAGGAGGAATATATATGTTCAATATAGATAAAGAGACCTTTAAAAAGGATTATGAAGAAAAGTTTATAGAAATGCATGGAAAAGATTTGCATGAGGGAACAGACTATAATAAGTATGAAGCTCTGGCAAGCCTTACTAGAGACTATGTAGTTAAGATGTGGATAAATACTAATAAGAAGTATAATTTCACGGGAGAGAAGCAGGTTTACTACTTTTCTATGGAGTTTTTGCTTGGAAGATTACTAGGCAATGCATTAATTAACTTAGGTATAAAAGATATATGTAGGGAAGCACTTAGTGATTTTAATATAAATTTAGATAGTTTAGAGGAGTTAGAAGAAGACCAAGGATTGGGAAATGGTGGATTAGGCAGATTAGCAGCCTGTTTTTTAGATTCTATGGCCTCTTTGAATATACCAGGACATGGGTGTGGCATAAGATATAAATATGGATTTTTTCAGCAAAAAATAGTAAATGGAAAACAAATAGAAACTTCTGATTACTGGCTAAAAAATGCCAATGTGTGGGAGATAAAAAAGTCGGATAAGGCTCAGGTTGTTAGATTTGGTGGAGAAGTAACTACAATAAATGAAGATGGACATCTGAGATTTAATCATACAGGATACGAAGCTATTTTAGCAGTGCCCTATGATATTCCTGTTATAGGTTATGAAAATGAAGTGGTAAATACCTTAAGGCTTTGGAGTGCAGAACCTTTATATGACGAATTTGATTTTTCTTCCTTCAGCAGAGGAGATTATTTGAAGGCAATAGAATATAAGAATTCTATTGAGGCTATATCTCAGGTCTTATATCCTGATGATAGTTTTTATGAAGGAAAAATTCTTAGGTTAAAGCAGCAATATTTTTTTGTTTCTGCCGGGATTCAAAGTATAATAAGGCATTTTAAGGCTTATGGAAAAGGAACTTTAAAGGATTTAGATGAAAAAATAGCTATACACATAAATGATACTCATCCTACCCTGGCTATTCCAGAGCTTATGAGAATCCTTATGGATGAAGAGGGGTATGGATGGAATGAAGCCTGGAGGATAACTTCAAATACAATATCCTATACAAATCATACTATATTGGCAGAAGCTTTAGAAAAGTGGCCTGTGGAAATGTTTGAAAAATTATTGCCTAGAATTTATATGATAGTTGAAGAGATAAATAGAAGATTCTGTCAAGAATTATGGAATAAATATATAGGACAGTGGGATAAAATCAGTAAAATGTCTATAATTGCTGATGGATATGTAAGAATGGCTCATTTAGCTATAGTAGGGAGCTATAGTGTAAATGGTGTTGCTAAACTTCATACAGAGATACTAAAAAAACAGGAGATGTCAGACTTTTACTATTTCAATCCTACAAAGTTCAATAATAAAACTAATGGAATAACTCATAGAAGATGGCTTATGGGAGCAAATCCTGAGCTTACAGATTTTCTTAAGGAGACTATAGGCAGTGGTTTTATAAAGCACCCTACAGATATGGAGGCCTTCGCAGCCTATGCCATGGATAAGTCCGTTCAAGAAAGACTACATCAAATAAAACTGTCTAATAAAAAGAAACTTGCAGAATATATAAAAATTAATCAAGGTATTTCTGTAAATCCAGATTCTTTATTTGATGTTCAGGTTAAGAGAATTCATGCGTATAAAAGACAGACCCTGAATTGTTTAAGAATAATGGATCTTTACAGAAGACTTATAGAAAATCCTAATTTGGATATAGTTCCTAGAACTTTTATATTTGCAGGTAAAGCAGCACCAGGATATTATCTTGCTAAAAATACTATAGAGCTTATTAATGCAGTAGCTAATAAGATAAATAACGATCCAAAAGTAAATGAAAAAATAAAGATAGTATTTATGCATAACTACAGGGTTTCTTTAGCTGAAACTATAATTCCTGCAGCAGATTTAAGTGAACAAATATCTACTACCACAAAGGAAGCCTCAGGCACAAGTAATATGAAATTTATGATGAATGGAGCTGTTACTATAGCAACCTTAGATGGTGCAAATATTGAAATAAGAGATGAAGTTGGAGATGAAAATATAATTATTTTTGGCTTAACAGAGAGAGAAGTCTTAGATTACTATCAAAAAGGTGGCTATTCAGCTACTGATATGATTAATGGAGACTATAGAATAAAACAGGTTACTGATGATATAGTAAATGGATTTTATTGTGGGGATAAAGAAAGATTTAGAGCGGTTTATGAGCATCTAGTTACCTATAATGATGAATTTTTTGTATTGAAAGATTTTCATTCCTATTTGAAAGCACAGGATAAAGTAGATAACTTATATAGAGATTTTTCAAAATGGCAATCTATGTGTGCTGTGAATATAGCTCATTCCGGTATATTCTCTAGCGATAGAACTATACAGGAATATGCTACAGGTATATGGGGATCTGGGTTTTTATATAAGAATCTATAATATGAAGTGAAAACTTGAATCAGATGGGGTTTCAAACCTCACCGGATAACTTTACATTAAAAGTACATGGGGGAGGGCACTATATGTTAAAAAAAGAAATGGTAGCGATGATACTAGCTGGAGGACAGGGTTCTAGATTAGGAATACTTACCAAAAGACTTGCGAAGCCTGCAGTTCCATTTGGGGGTAGATATAGGATAATTGATTTTGCACTGAGTAATTGCTCAAATTCAGGTATAGATACTGTAGGTGTATTAACACAATACAAGCCTTTAGTACTTAATTCACATATCGGCATAGGAAGTCCTTGGGATCTTGATAGAAGAGATGGGGAGTATATATTTTGCCACCTTATCAAGAAGAGAGTGGAGGTATTTGGTATAAAGGCACTGCAGATGCCATCTTCCAAAATAGTTCATTTATTGATAGCTATAGTCCAGAATACGTCTTAGTATTATCTGGTGACCATATATATAAAATGAATTATGATAACATGCTAAAGTATCACAAAGAAAAAAATTCAGATGCTACCATAGCAGTTATAGATGTTCCCATTGAAGAAGCAAGTAGGTTTGGTATTATGAATACTAATGAGGATGGTTCAATATACGAGTTTGAAGAAAAGCCTAAAAATCCTAAAAGTACGAAAGCCTCTATGGGAATTTATATATTTAATTGGAGGGTTTTGAAGAAAATTCTAAAAGAGGACCAAAGCAATAAAGAATCTAGTAATGATTTTGGAAAAAATATAATTCCTAAAATGTTGGAACAAGATATGAAATTGAATGCCTATTCCTTCAAAGGGTATTGGAAAGATGTAGGTACAATAGAAAGCTTGTGGGAATCAAATATGGACTTGCTTAGAGAAGATAACGAACTAAATATGCAAGATAAAAATTGGAGAATATACTCTCAAAATCATGTTAGACCTGCACAATATATAGGACCTAATGCAAAAGTTACAAATAGTCTTTCTGTAGATGGTTGTGAAATTTACGGAGAAGTAAATAATTCAGTACTATTTTCAGGAGTTATTATAGGTAAAAATTCTAAAATAATAAACTCAGTAATAATGCCGGATAGCAAGATTGGAGATAACGTAATAATAAATAAGGCAATTGTAGGAAGTAACGTAGTTGTAAGAAGAGATTGTATTATTGGAGATGGAAAACAAGTTACAGTAATAGGTGGAAACCAGGATGTGAAAGCAGGCTCAATCATTGATAGAGGTTAAATTTAACCTGACTAACTTGGCGTAAGTATCCCACTTCTTCAAGTGGGAGTTCAACGCCAAGTAAGCCATGCATTCGCAGCTCTAAAATTCAGATGGGGTAAAAGAATCCCCATCTGAATTAAGATCTTGCTTCAAGTTTGACCAAGATTAGGGTACTAGAAAAAAGTAATCATGGGATAAAGTGAAACTTTAAATTGGGTGAAGTTTCTACAGGAGGGGTGTTATGTTAAAGAATTGTCTAGGTATAATAAATTTAGATGAAAATGAAGATAAGATAAGAGAACTCACAAGAAATAGGCCACTAGCATCTGTGCCAATAGCAGGCAGATATAGGATTATAGATTTTATATTATCAAACTTAACAAATGCAGGTATTGAGAGTATAGGAATATTTTCAAAGATGCAATCAAGATCTTTAATGGATCACTTGAGCAATGGTCGACCTTGGGATTTAAACAGGAAAATAGATGGACTTAGATTTTTTAATTTTACTACTACAGATCCTTGTATAGATGATATAACTAATTTTGCAAATAACATTGAGTATTTATATAGAGCTAAACAGGAATATGTGATATTTACTTCCTCTTATATGATATGCAATATTGATTTTAAAGATATTTTAAAGAATCATATAGAATCAGACTACGATATAACGATGGTTTACAAAAAAATAGAGGATGCAGATGAAAATTTCTGTGGTTGTGAGACTTTAAATATAGATGAAAAAGGAAATATATTAAGTATTGGCAAGAACATAGGTAATAGAAAGAATGCTAATGTTGGCATGGGCATATTTATAATGAAAAAAGATTTTTTGATACACATAATTAATGAGTGTATAAGTTCAGGGCACTATAGAAAAGTGAAATCTTTTATATATAATTCCTTGGATAATTTAAAGGTGAAAAGTTATGAATTCAAAGGATATTTAGCCTGTATAAATTCTTTGAAATCTTATTATAAAAGGAGTGTGGAACTTCTAGATCATAAAATAAATAAGGAACTCTTCTCTTTGGAGAGGCCTATATACACTAAGACTAATGATGAGATTCCAGCAAGATATACTAATGATTGTATTGTTAAAAATTCGATAATTGCTAATGGGTGTTTAATTGAAGGAACTGTAGAAAATTGTATAATATTTAGACGTGTTAAGGTTTCTAAAGGAGCTATGCTTAAAAATTGTATAATTCTTCAAAATTGTATTATAGGAGAAAATGCAAAGCTTTATAATATAATAACAGATAAACATGTCAATATTGGCGACAATAAAGAACTTAGAGGAGATATAACTATCCCATTAGTTGTAGAAAATAATGTGAGAAAAGCATATTAATGTATAGATGATTCACATTTTATATTATTTGCAAAAGCATTGTTAATTTAAAATTGTGAATCCTTGATTCAAATTTCGTTTCATCTAGAAAGTGAAAAAGGAGAAGAATCATAATGTCATTAACAAAAGAACAGGTTGAATTGTTAGCCTTTTATGATTATCTAACTGGTATACCAAATAGAAATTATATAAAAGACAGACTGCCACAGATATTAAAAGATACAAAAGAATTTGCAGCATTAATATATATAGATGTGGATAATTTCACAGAGGTAAATGATACCTTGGGATATGATTCAGGAGATCAATTGATAGTAAGTATAGCCTCTACTTTAAAAAAATCTCTGAGAAGTGGAGATATGTTATTTCATTTTGGAATAGATAAGTTTATTATCCTTGATAGAGAAAGTAATAATGAACTACAAGCAGCATCTTTTATATATGATCTATTAAAAAAGCTTAATACAAATTTTAAAATAGAAGGTTATGATATATTTGTAACTGTAAGTATTGGGGTAGCTATATATCCTAAGGATGCAAAAGACTATCAAACCTTGCTTAAGAATGCTGATATAGCAATGAATTCTGCAAAAAAAATGGACAGAAGTGGCTATAAATTCTTTGAAAAGAACTTGGAAGAAGAGGTTAGGGAAAAAGCTGAGTTGCAAAAGGAATTAAGACAAGCAGTGGAGAGTAATCAACTACAAGTATTTTATCAACCTAAAATTGATGTAAATACAGGGGAAATTGAAGGTATGGAAGCATTAATAAGGTGGAAGCATTCTATGAAAGGATATATACCTCCCTCAAAATTTATTCCCTTAGCAGAACAAACGGGAATCATAACTGAAATCGGTCAGTTTGTTTTGAAAACAGCTTGTGTACAGAATAAAATTTGGCAGGAATCAGGATATAAACCTGTAAAGGTAGCAGTAAATCTTTCTATGAGACAGTTAAAGGACAATGGCTTTGTTAACTATATAAAAAAAGTTTTAAAGGATACTCAGTTAGAAGCTAAGTGGTTAGAATTTGAAATAACAGAAAGTATGGTTATGGAGAATTTTGAGCAAACGGAGAAGTTATTAGACAAAATAAGGAGCTTAGGTATTGATATATCCTTAGATGATTTTGGAACAGGATATTCCTCTCTTAATTATTTAAAATCCCTGCCTATTAATTGTATAAAAATAGATAAATCATTTATTGATGAAATATTGACAGATAAGAAACAAAATTTTATATCTTCAGCTTTAATAAATTTAGCACATGGAATTAATCTAAAGGTTATAGCGGAAGGTGTAGAAACTATAGAGCAATTCAGAATGCTAAAGAAATACAATTGCGATACCATTCAAGGATATTTCTTTAGCAAACCTGTATCAGGTGAAGAGTTTGAAGAGATGCTAAAGAACAATAAAAAATATATAGTGTGAATTTAATTTATGTAAAAAAGAGTAAAATTAAGGGGTTAAGGCGTTAAGTGCTTAACCCCTTTTTTATATGAATTGAATCTTTCCACTAGCGTAAGCTTAGATAAAATACAAAATTAGAACAGAATAAAAACTAATATATAGCGAAAAATAAATATAACTATTTATCCGATGACTATCCGCTCTAATACTCCCATCTTCTTCAAAGAGGGAGTAAAGAGCGGCTACGCCCCTGGATTCGTTCAACTAAGAATCAGGTGGGGTTTGAAACCCCATCTGATTTAAGCTTACACTTCATGAAATGGAACTTAAATAATATGTGAGTATTAAAATCAGTAGTTATAGGATAAGAATATAATTTGTATAGGGAGGTATGGAAATGGGAGAAGCAACAAATGGAGTTTTAAATAATTCAACGGAGACTCGTAATAGTAGTAACCAGACATCTTCTGCAAATGACAATCCTATGGCAAATCAAATCCTTAGCGGCAGTATGGCAAATGATGTTCAACAATTAAAAGTAATTTTTGATAGGTCTTCTGATGTAGTGTATAGGGAATTTGATATTAGTGGTTCTCAGAAAGGAACTCTGATTTTCATAGAGGGAATTGTAGATATTACATTGATTAATTCAGATATACTAAAACCTCTGTTAAAGTATAGAAATAATCCAGCACAGCCTAAAAATATTCAGATAGGTGAAATACAAAATTTTCTTCAGAATAGTGTAATTACGGCATCTCATATAAAATCAAGTATGAATATTCAAGATTTATTGGAAGATATCCTTTCTGGATATACAGTCTTGTTAGTCGATGGAGCAAAACAAGCTATTCTTATAGATTTTAGGAAACTTGATAAGAGGAATGTGGAAGAACCCACAGTAGAACCAGTTATTCGAGGACCGCGAGATGGGTTTACGGAAAATTTACGTACTAATACGAGTTTGATAAGAAGACGGTTAAAAACTTCTAAGCTAAAAATGGAAAATATGAAGGTTGGGCGTTTATCCAAAACTGATATAGTGATTACCTATTTAGATGGTATAGTAAAAGATTCCTTGGTAGAAGAAGTGCGACAAAGGATCTCTCGAATTGATATAGATGCAATACTAGAAAGTGGATACATTGAGGAATTGATAGAAGATAATCCTTATTCTATCTTTTCACAATTTGGAGTTACAGAAAGACCAGATAGATTGACTGCTAGTTTGCTTGAGGGGCATGTGGGGATACTTGTAGATAATACACCTATGGCATTAATTACTCCCCAAACCTTCGTTGAAATGATGACAGCTTCTGAAGATTATTATAATCGATATATTACAGTTTCAATTATTACATGTATAAGATACTTATTTTTAGGTTTGAGTCTATTGGCACCCTCTTTTTATATTGCTTTGACAACTTTTCACCAAGGTATGATACCAAGAACTTTATTGCTTACTATAGCTTCTTCTAGGGAAGGTGTTCCCTTTCCAATATTTATTGAAAGTTTATTTATGGAGATCTTTTTTGAAGGATTGCAGGAAGCTGGTGTTCGTTTGCCACGAGTGGCAGGGCAGACCGTAAGTATTGTTGGAGGCTTGGTAATAGGTCAGGCTGCAGTTCAGGCAGGCATTGTCTCAGCTGCCACGGTTATAGTTGTTTCAATTACAGGTATTTCTTCCTTTGTTATTCCAAAGTTTAATTTAACAATATCTATTCGTATGCTTCGTTTTTTCATGATAATACTTGCCAGTACATTAGGGTTATATGGAATGTTTATAGGCATTCTTGTTATTCTAATTCATATGGCAAAGCTTCGTTCTTTTGGTATACCTTTTTTGACACCGTTGGCTCCTTTGAATTTATCTGGACTTAAAGATAGCATAGTACGAGCACCTTGGTGGGCTATGATCTCTAGACCTGAATTTATGGAAACTAAAGACCAGCAGCGTATGAAAAGAAATTTACGGCCACATCCACCTAAAGACAGTAAGTAGATTTTTATCATAGGCTGGAAAGGAAGATGTTTGTGAGGAGGATAAGCATTTTAATATTGATTATTATAACAATGCAATTATTTACTGGTTGCACAGATGTAATAGAAGTAAATAACATTGCAATTGTAGCAGGAGTTGGATTAGATAAGACTGATGATGGTCAAATTATTTTTACTTTACTTATTCCTGTAACTAGAGCTACTGGTTTTGGCGGTTTAATGGCAGGTGGAACTTCAGCTGAGAAAGAATCAAGAATCTCAATATCAGAAAAAGGATATGGAATAATGGATGCTTACAGAGAAATTGAGAAGAAATTATCTCGAAAAATTTTTCTTTCTCAAAATAAAGCTATTTTCATAGGAGAAAAGCTGGCAAGAGAGGGGATTTCAGAGGTTATTGACTTCTTCTATAGACATCCTGAATCTCATTTGAAGGCTAGTATGTTTTTTGTAGAAGGGCAAGCGTCTGAAATGCTAAGTATGAAATCGCTATTAGAGAGAAGTATTGTTGAAAAATTTATAAAATCAGAAAAGCTAGAAGTAGGTATGAGAACTAGTCTTAAGGATTTTTTAAATATGATGACGGAGGAGGGAGTAGAGCCTGTTGGAGCGAAAGTGAAACCTAAACAGCTAGAAGTAACTAAAGACCCTAAAAAGGCATCAGGTATAGAAGGGGCTGCTGTATTTAATAAAAATAAATTGATTGGATGGATAAGCGGTGAGGAGACTAGAGGTGCATTATGGCTTCGTAATGAAATAAAAAGAGGAGTAGTAACAACTAATATATCTGATGAAAAGAAAGGAGGAAAGCTGGCTGTAGAAATAATTAAGGCAAAGACTAAAGTTAAACCTATCCTTAAGGGAAGTGAAGTAGAGATGGAAGTGAAAGTTTATACGGAAGGAAGCATTTATGAAAATTCCTCTAATTTAGATTTAAGTAATTCGGAGGAAATACATTTTGTTGAAGGGAGAGTTTCGGAGGATATTAAGGAAAAAATTCAGTTAGCACTAGAAAAAACACAGAAACAATTAAAATCAGATATATTAGGATTTGGAACGGCAGTATATCGAGAATACCCTAAGGAATGGAATAACTATTATAAAAAAAACTGGGATGAAGAATTTCCAAAGGTAAAAGTAAAGGTTACATGCGATGTAAGGATAGTTGATGTTGGACTCCAAAGTAAAGTTTTAACGTCGAATTAGTAAAAAACTTAGAATAAGGAGAAGGTATATGGAGAGGATTTCAAATCAACAATTGTATGTACTAACGGTATTGTATCAGATTGGAAGTACTATTATATTTGGATTTGCATCAACTGCTGGAAGGAACGCTTGGCTTGCTGTATTAATATCTACAGCTATAGGGTCATTGATCATCTTATTATATACTTTAATAATGCGTATGAATCCTGGATTAACTTTAGTGGAATGGTACCCTGCACAGTTTGGTAAATGGTTGGGTACACCTATTTCATGGATTTATGCCTTATTAATTTTATATTTGCTAGCACGTGGGATAGGTGATTTGAGATTTTTAGTACCAATTACAATTCTACCGAGAACTTCTATTTTTATAGTTCTCACTGCCTTTGCGCTTTTACAAGCCTATGCCGTATTCAGTGGTATTGAGGTTATTGCACGATTAGGACAATTATTTTTACCTTTAATTTTTCTATTGTTTTTTTTAGAAGTAATTTTCATTTTTAGTTCCGGTATTATGGATATACATAATTTACAGCCCATTGCAGGTAATGGATGGAAACCAATTTGGAACAGTGTATGGCCTCTAGGTATAAGTCAATCCTTTGGTGAGTCTATAGAACTTGCTATGATTTGGCCTTTGGTAAAACAACCAGAGAAGATTATAAAGACTACATTAATAGCTACTATTACAGCTGGATTGTTTATTGTAGTTTTTGATGCTATGGCAATTGCTACTTTAGGAGAGGGGATTTTTAAAAATAGCATTTATCCTTTTTACACATTAATCCAACAAATAAGCGTAGGTGACTTTATTGAAAATTTGGATGCTATAGAGGTTTTATATTTTTTAACTACTTTATTTTTTAAAACATCCATTCATGTATTTGTAGGGGTCAGGGCGATCCAACAGTTAACCTTAGTTCCAAATGGTAGGATATTTGTTTTGCCGGTAGTATTAATAGGACTATATTTAGGAATGACAATGGCATCTAACGTATCAGCACATATAGAAGCTGGTCTAAAAATTATTCCCTATACTTTATTAATACCATTATTTTTAGTCTTACCGGGGATACTATTTGTTGTTACTTTAATCCGAAAGAAATTAGAAAAAAATAAAAGATAGCTGGTGTTGGACTTTAAAACAGAGTATTAACACTAGAACAATGCAAACCTTAAAATAAGGAGAAAACATATGGAAAGGATTTCGAATTACCAGTTGTATGTATTAACGGTATTGTATCAAATTGGAACTACAATTATATTCGGATTTGCGTCAACTGCGGGCAGAGATGCTTGGATTGCTGTATTGATATCTACGATTATAGGATTGTTGATTATGCTTCTATACACTTTAATAATGCGTATGAATCCTGGATTAACTATAGTAGAATGGTATCCTGCACAGTTTGGGAAATGGCTGGGTACACCTATTGCATGGGTATATGCCTTACTAAGTTTATATGAGCTAGGGCGGGGATTAGGTGATTTTGCATATTTAGTACCTCTTACACTTCTGCCTAAAACCTCTATTTTTATAGTTTTGACTATATTTGTACTCGTACTAGTTTATGCTGTTTTTAGTGGTATAGAAATCATTGCGCGACTAGGAGAGTTATTTCTACCTCTAATTTTCCTGTTATTTTTTTTAGAAGTAATTTTAATTTTCAATTCGGATGTAGTAC
Source organism: Clostridium magnum DSM 2767 (assembly GCF_001623875.1). Taxonomy (GTDB): domain Bacteria; phylum Bacillota; class Clostridia; order Clostridiales; family Clostridiaceae; genus Clostridium_AM; species Clostridium_AM magnum. The sequence continues at coordinate 13,135 of NZ_LWAE01000011.1, forward strand.
ATATACATAATTTACAACCTATTGCAGGTAAAGGCTGGGGAACAATTTGGAATAGTGTATGGCCTCTAGGTATAAGTCAATCTTTTGGTGAGTCCATAGAACTAGCTATGATTTGGCCTTTAGTAAAACAACCAGAGAAGATTATGAAGACTACATTACTTGCTACCATTACAACTGGGGTGTTTATTGCACTTTTTGATGTAATATCAATTGTAACTTTAGGAGAGGGTATATTTAAAAATAGTATATATCCTTTTTATACATTAATTCGACAAATAAGTATAGGTGACTTTATTGAAAATTTAGATGCCATAGAGGTACTGTACTTTTTGAGTACTCTATTTTTTAAAATGTCAATTCATCTATTTGCAGGGGTTAGAGCTATTCAACAGTTAACTTTAGTAACCAATGGAAGGATATTTGTTTTACCGGTAGCAGCAATAGGACTATATTTAGCAATGACAATGGCGTCGAACGTATCAGCACATATAGAAGCTGGTTTAAAAATTATTCCCTATAATTTATTGATACCCTTGTTTTTAATTCTACCAGGTATATTATTTATTGTTACTTTAATCCGACAGCAATTAAAAAATTAAACAACTGCTAAAGAAGTAATTGTTTTGAAGAAAAGGAGATATAGAAAATGGAGAAGTTTTTATTTCCATGGGAGTCCCATGTTATGAGAAATTATCCTTTAGCAATGCCAATATTCTTATTTATCTTAGGCACTATGTTATCTATTATTACTTGGGTTAGACAAAAGAAGCAATGAATACAAAAGTCTTTTTTTTATTAATGAATTATCTTAAAATAACTAATTAAATAATTTAAATGTCAAATATAGCATTATTTAATGCATATACAGTATAAGTACATTATGCTAAAATGAAAATACTTTTAGATAGTGATTTTTTCAAAAGAGAAAGAAGTATTCTTCTAGTTGGAAAAAACGTCAACTTTTGATTTTAGACCGTAGAAAGATATGAAGAACTTTATAAGAAAATAATAACACATTAAGTTAATTGCCAGTAGGAGGAGTATATATGGAGAATTTTAGTGTTCAACGAAAAGAAATAGAGAAGGTATATGGTAAAATCAGTCCCTTCGAACTTAAAGATAAATTAATTGACCTTGCAGAAGAATCAAGAAAAAGCGGTGCACATTCTTTGCTTGATGCAGGTAGGGGAAATCCTAACTGGATTGCAGCAACACCAAGAGAAGCCTTTTTTACCTTTGGCCACTTTGCTGTTGAAGAAAGTCGTAGAGTGTGGAATGATAGAGATTTAGCGGGAATGCCGCGTAAAGAAGGAATTTCAGAACGTTTTTTAGATTATGTAAAAAATAATGAAGATGCTCCTGGAATTGAACTTCTTAGCAAAATGATTAATTATGGTGTAACGGTAAAAGGATTTAATGCTGACCAATGGATATATGAATTAGCAGATGGAATTATTGGTGACAATTATCCTCAGCCAGATAGAATGTTAAAACACATTGAAAGTGTGGTACATGATTATCTTATTCAAGAATTATGTTATAATGAACCACTTGAAAGGAAATTCAAAATATTTGCAGTAGAGGGAGCTACTGCAGGAATGTGCTATATATTTGACTCATTAATTGCAAATAATATATTGGCTAAAGGTGATAAGATTGCACTTATGGCACCAATTTTTACACCTTATCTTGAAATACCTCATTTACCACGGTATAATTTTGAAGTTATTAAAGTTTTAGCTGATGAAGTAACTGAAGATGGTGAGCGTACATGGCAATATCCTCAAGAGGAGATTGAAAAACTATGTGATCCAAGTATAAAGGCATTATTTATAGTAAATCCAAGTAATCCTCCATCAAGAGCAATGAAAGCAGAGACAGTAAATCACTTGAAAGATATTGTTGAAAATCATAATCCTAACTTAATGATTATTTCAGATGATGTATATGGTACTTTTGTAGAAGAGTTCCGTTCACTAATGGCAGATTTGCCATACAACACAATTGGTGTATATTCCTTCTCAAAATATTTTGGAGTTACAGGTTGGCGTCTTGGAACTATAGCACTTTATGAAGATAATATATTTGATAAATTACTAAGAGAACAAGATATAGAGAGAAAAGAAAGGGCTAGAAGACGTTATTCAGGAATTTCTACTAATCCAGATAAAATTCCTTTTATAGATAGAATAGTTGCTGATAGCCGTCAAGTAGCCCTTAATCACACTGCAGGATTATCGACACCACAACAAGTACAGATGGCATTCTTTTCTCTATTTGCTATAGTTGATAGAGAAAATAGGTACAAGCAGCTTACTATGGATATTTGTCGCCGTCGTCAGAGACTTTTATTCGATGGATTAGGATTGAAATTGAGGGAAGACCATTTTGATGCTGCTTACTATACTCAATTTGATTTATTAGAGTGGGCAAGTAACAATTATGGTGATGAACTTGCCAAGCATCTGCAAGAGAATTATAAACCAGTGGACGTTCTTTTAAGATTAGCAGAGGAATCTTCTATAGTATTATTGAGTGGCAGCGGATTTAATGGTCCAGAATGGTCTATTAGAATATCACTTGCAAATTTAAATGATCAGTCTTATTCAAAAATTGGTCAAGTACTTCGTAAGATATTAGAAGATTACGCTTCAGAATGGAAAGAAATGAAAAACGTATAATAGGTATATCCCTTATCAAAATTGAATATTTGGATAAGGGAATTTTGTTTTTAAGTAAATATTGGGAGGCAATCCTTTAAATAAAAATGAAATATTCATAAGATAAACTTGCATTTTCGGGAAATTGTGATAAAATTTATATTAACGTATTAACACATTGCTATTTATAATGATGTAATATACCAAATGAATAATAAATATTATCTTTTATTAAGAGTTTAAAAAAACAATGTCTGTATTTTAAATGATTAAAATCATTATGAATGTTAAGTGGTGTTATCTATGCGATTTTTGTGCAAAAACTAAAAATGGGGGTTGGAAGAATATGACTTATAGTGTAGGTTTTCCTTCAAAGCAGGGTTTGTATGATCCGGCATTTGAGAAGGACGCTTGTGGTGTAGGCTTTGTAGCAAGTATAAAAGGCGAGAAGACTCACGATATTGTAAAAAAAGGTATTCAGGTTTTAGTTAACTTGACTCATAGAGGGGCAGTGGGTTCTGATCCTAAAACTGGTGACGGAGCTGGTATACTTGTTCAAATTCCTGATGAATTCTTCAGAATAAATTGTGATAACTTAGGTATAGACTTACCTGAAGCTGGAGAATATGGAGTAGGTATGGTGTTCTTTCCAAAAGAAACTGCACTAAGACTACAATGTGAAGGGATACTTGAAAGAGCAGCGGAAGAGGAAGGACAAAAAGTTCTTGGATGGAGAGACGTACCTACTGATAACAGAAACATTGGCGAAACAGCAAAAGGTACAGAACCAATTATAAGACAGATATTTATAGGTAAAAATGCCAAGACTCAAACTGAGTTTGAGACAAAGCTTTATATAATTAGAAAAAAAGCAGAAAATGAAGTAAGAAAACTTCTTAAAGGCTCAGGAAAATCCTTTTATATATGTAGTCTTTCAAGTAAAACTATAATTTATAAAGGATTATTACTAGCAGATCAAATAAAAAGTTTTTATATTGATTTAAATGATATAAACTTTAAAAGTGCAATATCTTTAGTGCACCAAAGATATAGTACAAATACTTTCCCTACTTGGGATTTGGCTCAACCATTTAGGTACCTTGCTCATAATGGAGAGATAAATACCATAAGAGGAAACAGAAACTGGATGAAAGCTCGTGAAGGTGTACTTCAGTCAGAGGTATTGGGAAAAGACATAAATAAATTATTCCCGATAGTAAGCACTGAGGGTAGTGATTCTGCTTCTCTTGACAATGCTTTAGAGTTATTACACAAAGATGGTAGATCCCTTTCTCATGCAATGATGATACTTATACCAGAGGCATGGGATGGTAATGATCACATGGAGGATTATAAAAAAGCTTTCTATGAATATCATGGATCTTTAACAGAACCATGGGATGGACCAGCTGCTGTTGCTTTTTCTGATGGTGTACAAGTTGGTGCAACTCTTGATAGAAATGGATTAAGACCCGCAAGATATGTAATAACAAAGGGTGGTTTAGTAGTACTTGCATCAGAAGCAGGGGTACTAGAGTTCAAGCCTGAAGAAATAGTTGAAAAGGGTAGACTTAAAGCAGGTAAGATGTTTTTAGTTGACACAGCACAAGGAAGAATCATTAATGATGAAGAACTAAAGAAAGAAATATGTACAGCTAAACCATATAAAGAAATATTAAGTAAATCAAAATATACTCTTGATATGTTTGAAACAGCTGAAACTATAGAACAGATAAGTCCTGAAGTATTAAAAGAAAAACAACAGGCATTTGGATATACTCTTGAAGATGTTGGAAGAATAATAGGTACCATGGCTAAGGAGGCAAAAGAGCCTATCGGATCTATGGGAAATGATGCACCCCTTGCAGTGCTTTCAAATAAGAACCAATTACTTTTTTCATACTTTAAATTACTATTTGCCCAAGTTACAAATCCGCCTATAGATCCTATAAGAGAAGAATTGGTAATGTCTCTTACTAACTATATTGGATCATCACAGGTTAACATTTTAAATAGCGAAACTTCAACAGATCCTTTTATAGAAATATTCAGCCCTGTATTAACAGATAAAGAAATGGCAAAAATAAAGAGTCTTAGAAATACAAATTTTAAGACAACAACTATACCTATCACTTTTAAATATGATACAGGAGTAGAAGGCTTTAAAGAGGCTCTTGAGATGATTTGTGAAAGAGCTTCTAAGAGAATAAAAGAAGGATATAACATATTAGTACTTAGTGATAAGAATGTGGATTCATACGAAGCAGCAATACCAAGTCTTTTAGCAGTTTCAGCAGTATCCCATCATTTGATTAGAGAGAAAACACGTACAAAAGTTTCAATTATAGTTGAAACTGGGGAAGCAAGAGAAACAATGCATTTTGCTCTTCTTGTAGGTAATGGAGCGTCTGCGATTAATCCATATCTTGCATTCCAAACTATAGATCAAATGGCAAAAGATAAAGAATTAGACGATGTCACTGCAGAGGAAGCAAAGGAAAATTATGCTTATGCAATAAATCACGGATTACTTAAAGTATTATCTAAAATGGGTATATCTACGCTACAAAGCTATCATGGTGCGCAGATATTTGAAGCTATAGGACTTGATTCAGAATTTGTAGCTAAGTATTTTGAGGGAACACCTTCAAGAATAGGTGGAATAGGCGTTGATGTAGTAGCACAAGAAGTACTTACAAGACACAAAAATGCTTTTAATAAAATAAGAAAACCTATTTCTCAACTGGATGTAGGTGGTAATTATTCTTGGAGAAAGGGAGGAGAGTTCCATCTCTTTAACCCTGAGACTATATATAAACTTCAACTTGCATCTAAAACAAATAACTATAATGTATATAGAGAATATGCAAAGGTAATAAACGAGCAGGATAAAAATTTATGTACAATAAGAGGATTATTTGAATTCAAAACAGGAAAGTCAATTCCAATAGAAGAGGTTGAGCCAATAAGTGAAATACTTAAGAGATTCGTTACAGGTGCTATGTCCTTTGGTTCTATAAGTAAAGAAGCTCATGAAACTATGGCTATAGCAATGAATAGAATTGGCGGAAGAAGTAACTCCGGAGAAGGTGGAGAAGATCCTGAAAGATATGTTGCAGAGCCTAATGGTGATTTAAAGAGAAGTGCTACAAAACAGGTAGCATCAGCACGTTTTGGTGTAACTACAGAATATCTTGTTAATGCTGACGAGCTTCAAATTAAAATAGCTCAAGGTGCAAAACCAGGTGAAGGAGGACAACTTCCAGGTAAGAAGGTTGATAAGAATATTGCTAGAACAAGACATTCAACTCCAGGAATAGATCTTATATCACCACCGCCTCATCACGATATCTATTCAATAGAAGATTTGGCTCAATTGATTTATGATCTGAAGAATGTAAATCCTGCAGCTAATGTTAGTGTAAAACTTGTTTCAGAAGTTGGAGTGGGAACAATTGCAGCTGGAGTTGCAAAGGCTCATGCAGATTTAATATTAATAAGTGGTCATGATGGTGGAACAGGAGCATCACCAGTATCATCTATAAAGCATGTAGGTATACCTTGGGAGCTTGGTTTATCAGAAACACAACAAGTACTTTTACTAAATAATTTAAGAAGTAGAGTAAGAATTCAAACAGATGGTCAGTTAAAAACAGGTAGAGATGTAGTTATAGCAGCATTACTTGGAGCTGAAGAATTTGGATTTGCAACTACTGCCCTTGTAGTAATGGGATGTACTATGCTTAGAAATTGTCACTTAAATACTTGTGATATGGGTATAGCTACTCAAGATCCTGAGCTTAGAAAGAACTTTAAGGGTAAACCTGAACACATAATAAACTTCTTAACTTTCATTGCACAGGAAGCTAGAGAATATATGGCAGCACTTGGCTTTAGATCAATGAATGAAATGATTGGTAGAGTTGATAGAATAGAAACTAAGAAGGCTATTAGCCACTGGAAGGCTAAAGGATTAGATTTATCAGCAATTCTATACAAGCCAGATATGCCAAAGAGAATTAAACCTTACTGCGTAATACCTCAAAAACATGGTCTTGATCAGGCAATGGATTATAAACTTATTCAAGTAGCGGATCAGGCAATATCAGATAAAGCAAAAGTTAGAGTAAACTTAGAAATTAAGAATGTAAATCGTTCAGTAGGAGCTATGCTAAGTGGTACGATAGCTAAAAAGTATGGCAGCAAGGGATTACCAGAAGATACAATTGTATTGAATTTTAGAGGTTCCGCAGGACAAAGTTTTGGTGCCTTTGGAGTGAATGGACTTACTTTAATACTTGAAGGTGAGGCTAACGACTATGTAGGCAAGAGTCTATCTGGTGGTAAGGTAATTATTAAAGCTCCTAAAGAAGCGACTTTTGTGGCTGAGAAAAATGTTATAGCAGGAAATACTAACTTATATGGAGCTACTTCAGGAGAAGTATATATAAATGGTACTGTAGGAGAAAGATTTGCAGTAAGAAATAGTGGTGCTACAGCTGTAGTTGAAGGTGCAGGAGACCATTGTTGTGAATATATGACAGGTGGTAAAGTAGTTGTTATAGGTGAAACTGGAAGAAACTTTGGAGCTGGTATGAGCGGTGGTATAGCTTATGTACTTGATGAGGATGGTTCTTTTGAAGAGAAATACAATAGAGAAATGATAGAAGTTGAGGAACTTGTAGATACTGAGGATATAGATGCAGTATACAGTTTGGTTGAGCAGCATTATAAATACACAGATAGTGTAAAAGCTAAGACTATTCTGGACAGCTGGGATGATTATAAGACTAAGTTTAAAAAAGTAATACCTACTGCATATAAGCTTATACTAGAAAAAATAAAAGAAGAAGCAGCAGTTGCTTCAAATATGTAGGAGGTTGAGCTGATGGGAAAAGCAACTGGTTTTAGAGAATATAATAGAGAAAATCCAAAAAAACGTCCAGTAGAGGAAAGAGTTAAAGATTATAAAGAGATATACTATAAACTTCCTGAAGACAAATTAAGTCTTCAGGCTGCTAGGTGTATGAATTGTGGAACTCCATTTTGCAATTGGGGCTGCCCTCTTGGAAATTTAATTCCAGATTGGAATGAAATGATATACAAAGGTGAGTGGAATAAAGCCTTTGAAAGACTTTCTATCACTAATACCTTCCCAGAATTTACTGGAAGAATATGTCCTGCTCTTTGTGAGGGAGCTTGTACTCTTGGAATAAACAGGGATGCAATGTCCAATAGAGAGATAGAGCTTAGTATAATTGAAAAGGCATTTAAAGAGGGCTTTGTAAAACCTAATTTACCAAGAGTAAGAACTGGTAAGAATATAGCTATAGTAGGATCAGGTCCATCAGGACTTGCTGCAGCTGCAGAGCTTAATTCCGTAGGTCATACTGTTACTGTATTTGAGAGAGCTGATGAAATAGGTGGATTACTAAGATATGGTATACCTGATTTCAAGCTTGAAAAATATGTAGTTGAGAGAAGAGTAAACATTATGAAGGAAGAAGGAATAATCTTTAAGACTAATACTAATGTTGGTGTAGACTATCCTTCTGAGGAATTATTGAAGAACTTTGATGTAGTTGTTTTAACTGGAGGTTCTACTATACCAAGAGACCTTAAGGTTGAGGGAAGAGAACTTAAAGGAACACATTTTGCTATGGACTTCTTAAGACAACAAAACAGAAGAGTTGCAGGTAAAGAAATTTTAGAAGAAGAAATAACTGCTGAAGGCAAGGTTGTAGTAGTTATTGGTGGTGGAGATACAGGTTCAGACTGTATAGGTACTTCTATAAGACAGGGAGCCAAAGCAGTTTATCAATATGAAGTTATGCCTAAGCCACCAGAAGAAAGAGATGACTCAATGCCTTGGCCGACTTTTCCAAGAACCCTTAAGGTTACTACTTCACATGAAGAAGGTTGCACAAGAGAATGGTGTGTAAATACTCAAAATTCACAGGAAAGAATGGAGTGTTGAAAACTCTTCATGGCGTGAAAGTTGAGTGGAAAAATGAAAATGGTAGAATGCAGATGGTAGAGATACCGGGAACAGAGTTTGAACAAAAGGTAGATTTAGTACTACTAGCTATGGGATTCCTTCATCCACAACATGAAGGTATGTTAAATGACCTTGGAGTTCAATTTGACGGAAGAGGTAATGTAATAACAAATGAAAATTACATGACTACAAAAGAGGGGATATTTGCTGCAGGAGATATGAGACGAGGACAATCCCTTGTAGTTTGGGCTTTAAATGACGGAAGAAAAGTAGCGATGGAAGTTGATAAATATCTAATGGGAGAAACCTCTCTAAAAGGATAAAAAATATATCTATAAATAGGCTAAATGTAACGTTGAGAGTATAAATCTAGCGTTACATTTAGCTGTTTTTTCTGTACATAAGGAACTATTGTATTGTATAATTTTATAAAAGGGGGCTAATTTATAATGGAAAAAGTTAAAATGAAGTTTGGAAACACAGCGATGTATGTATCAGTGAAAGAAGAAAATTTAATTGGGGTGATAGAAGCTAATAAAGTGCCTGAAGGAAAGACTGAGGATCAAATTATTAAAGAAGCTTTAGAGAATCCAATAGATAGTGCAAGATTAAGAGAACTTGTACATGAGGGAGAAAAAGTGTGTGTAGTAATTCCAGATGTTACTAGAGCATGGCAAAGAACAGGAATATATTTAAATAAAGTGGTAGAAGAGCTAAATGAAGGTGGAATACCAGATAAGGATATAGTATTCATAAGTGCGCTAGGTTCCCATAGAAAACAAACAAGAGCAGAGCACGAAAAATTACTTGGTGAAAAGCTTGCTTCAAGATTCCAAGTTATGGACCACGATTGCTATGATAAAGATAACTTAGTATTCCTTGGAGAAACTACTTATGGAAATCCTATTTATATAAATAAAATTGCTATGGAATGTGATCATATAGTAATTACAGGTGGTATAGTATATCATTTACTTGCAGGCTATGCAGGAGGAAAGAAAAGTATTCTACCAGGTATAGCTGGTGCAGAAACTATAATGACGAATCACTCTCTTTCGTTAAATGATAACCTAGGAGAAAGTATAAAGGCAGGAGTATGTCCAGGTGGTATCGAAGATAATCCGGTTCATAAGGACATGGTGGAAGCTGCCAGCTTTGTAAAACCTACATTTATGTTTAATGTAGTAATGGGACCAGATGGTCAAATAGCTGGTGCTGTGGCAGGTAACTACTTAACAGCTCACGAAGAAGGCGTAAAGATGCTAAGAGCAATAGATGGAGTGGCTATAAAAGAAAAAGCTGATTTAGCAATTGCTAGTGCAGGGGGATATCCAAAAGATATAAACTTGTATCAATCTACTAAAACACTAATAAATGCTAGGGAAGCAATAAATGAAGGTGGATATATTATTGCGGTTATGCAGTGTTCAGAAGGTCTTGGCGGTGGTAAAGAAATTCAGGATATAATTTTGAACTACGATAATATTTTAGATAGAGAAAAATTTGTAAGAGATAATTTTTCAATTGGTAAATTCATAGCTTACTGCATGTGTGAAACTGCTTATAAATATAATGTAATTTTAGTATCAGATATTGAACAAGAGTTAGTTAAAAATGCTAATATTACTGTAGTAAAAACTATAGAAGATGCATTGAATATAGTACATAAAGAAAAGGGAGAAAACATTAAGACCTACTTAATGCCTCATGCTGCAAATACATTTCCATTACTTACAAAATAAAGAGGGGGAAAACCCTCTTTTTTTTATGAAAAAGGATTATTTTAATATGTTATAGATGAATAAAGATCTATAATATATTAAAATAACTGCCACAATTACTCTATGTTACAATATTCTTGTATTAAAAATATGGAGGGAATTAAAATATGGGCGATTATACAAAGTTATGGACAGAATTAGGTGTAGATTTAGAAAAACACGATAAATTGTGTGCGGTTTTACCAGAATTATTTGGAGCAACTTATTTAACACAAGAAAATAGACCGGAAGCTATGAATTATTTTAATTTTGTTGTTTCAGAGATACATGGACTTAGGATACAGGAACTTGATGAACATAGAAAAAATGGCGGAAAAGTAGTGGGTACATTTTGTGTATTTGTTCCAGATGAAGTAATATTAGCAGCAAAAGCTATTGGAATAGGACTTTGTGCAGGATCACAATTTTGGATAGAAGACGGGGAAAAAGTGCTTCCAAGAAATATGTGTCCTCTTATAAAGGCTTTCATGGGAGCCAAAATTGGAGGGACATGCCCTTATTTCCAATCCTGTGATATGATAATTGGGGAAACTACCTGTGATGGTAAGAAAAAAGCTTGGGAAGTATTAGATGAGTATGTTCCAGTACATGTTATGGATTTGCCACAGATGAAAAGAACTAAAGACTACAGCAGATGGTCAGAAGAAATAAAAGATGTTATTAAAAAATAGAAGAGCTTACTGGAAACAAGGTTACAGTTGACAGTCTTAAGGAAGGTATAAAAATAGCAAATGCTAAAAGAAGAGCATTGAAAAGATTATACGATTTGAGAAAATACAAGCCATCACCAATAAGTGGTTTAGATGCTCTACTAATATCACAAATTGCATTTTATGATGATCCTCATAGATTTGTAGAAAAGTTAAACGAGCTTTGTGATGAATTAGATGAAAGAGTTAAAAACTCAAAGGAAAATGGAAAGAAAAGATTGATAATAACAGGAACACCAATGGCAGTACCAAACTGGAAGCTTCATTCGATAATTGAAAGCTTAAATGCAGAAGTAGTTGTTGAAGAAACTTGTACAGGAACAAGATATTTTGAAAATGAAGTATGTGAAGAAGGGGAAACACTGGAGGATTTAATTAAAAATCTAGCAGATAGATATTTAAAAATAAATTGTGCATGCTTTACTCCGAATACCGGAAGAATTGATGATATAATCAGATATTCAAAGGAATATAATGTAGATGGAGTAATAGACTTTAATCTATCCTTCTGCAATACTTATGCAGTGGAACACGGTTCAGTTGAAAAAGCATTGAAGGAAAAAAATATACCGATTATGCATATAGAAACTGATTATTCTACAGAAGACTCAGGACAAATAAAGACAAGGGTAGAGGCATTCTTAGAAATGATTTAAGCAGACATCCCAAATCTATGATTTGGTGATGGTCGCTTACTCTGCGAGTACTTCTCTGGCGATAGGAAGAGGAGTTTCATATAGGTTAGGTGATAAAATGGAAACAATAAGACATTACATACTTTTCCCTTCACATACTGAAGGAGTTAAGTTAGAAAACGCATTAAAGAAGGAAAAGATAAAACATACTATAGTTCCAACACCAAGAGAGCTGTCTGCATCCTGTGGTATATCTATAATGTATAATAAGGAAGACGAAGAAAAGATAAAGAACTTAGTAGATAGCAATAATGTAAAAACATCAGGATTTCACTGCGTAAAGAAAAAAATGGTGAACCCTTATCTATAGGGTTTCTAGGTGAAATTACATTGTTGTATATATAAAGTAAAGGTGGATTAGTTATGTTTTATATAGGAATAGATATTGGATCGACTGCTTCAAAGGTTTGTATTTTTGAAAATGAAAGTATAAGGGAAACCTTTGTTCTGCCTACAGGGTGGAGTAGTGTTGAAACTGCTAATATTATAAAAAATAGATTAGCTGAACTGGGAATAGATGAAAAAAATTCTAAAATAGTTGCTACAGGATATGGAAGAGTGTCTGTTCCTTATGCCAATAAAACAATTACTGAGATAACCTGTCATGGAAAAGGAGCTCACTATTTGCTTGGAGAAGATTGCACTGTTATAGATATAGGAGGACAGGATACTAAAGTTATTACTGTACAAAAAGGCAATGTAACTAATTTTACTATGAACGATAAGTGTGCTGCTGGTACAGGTAGGTTTCTGGAGCTTATGGCAAATACTTTAGGTTTCAGCATAGAGGAATTGTGCCGAAAAGCGCAGGAAGGTAGAGAAACTACCATAAGCTCTATGTGCACCGTATTTGCAGAGTCTGAAGTAATAAGTTTAATTGGCAGTGGCAAAAAAAGAGAGGATATAGCTTATGGTGTAGTTGATTCAATTACATCAAAAGTGAAATCTTTATGCCAGAAGCATTCGGATAGCTTTAGTTACTTTCTTTCTGGAGGATTAAGTGAAAACCCATATATTATTAATAAGCTTTCAGAAAAATTAAGTACAACTATTAAAACGGATAAATTAGCAAGATACGCAGGGGCTATCGGTGCAGCATTAATGGCTAAAACCATAAAATAAATAGTCAGATATAAAAAATCAATTAATATGATAAATATTTTTTAGATTATTAATTCAACTAAGCTAGGGTATAGGTTATGGAGACCTATATATCCTAGCTTTTATATTTATACCTAATTGTTAAAGGACTAAATGAAGTTTTTAGGATAATTATAGTATAAAAATTCTAATTTTGATAAAATAGAATAGAAAATATGAAGTGAAACGTGAATAAAATTAGAGTATTAGAGTGAGTAATTAATGGATAAATGGGAGAATTATATGGGAAAAAAGATATTAATAAATTTTATAAAAGAACACTTAGTATCCTATAGTATAGGTATAGTATTTATGTTACTTACCTCTTATATTCAAACTCTCTTTCCTAAAGTACTTGGAAATACAATTGATATTTTGAAAGTAAACAATTTCAATCCCAAATCAGTATATTTAAATCTTGTTTATATAGTGCTTATCGCTGTTGGTACCTTTGCAAGTACTTATGCTTGGAGAAATTTAATAATAGGAAATGGAAGGACTCTAGAATGCTATCTGAGAGAAAAGCTTTTTGATCATTTTCAGAAATTATCGCCTGAGTTTTATAATAAAAGAAAAACAGGGGACTTAATTGCATATGCAATAAATGATATAAACGCAGTGAGAATGACCTTCGGGCCTGCAACGTCAATGGCAATAAAAGGGATAGTTATATGTGTTATATCAGTTTATTCAATGGCTAAAACTATAAATTGGGGACTTACTATTTTGGTATTAGTGCCTATACCAATTATAATATTTGTCATGTTTCATATTGGTAAAATAGTTCGAAAGCGTTTTAAAAAGGTACAGGAGAGTTTTGCAGCTATTTCAGATAGGGTACAGGAAAATATAAGTGGTATCAGAGTAATTAAAGCTTATGTGCAGGAAGAGGATGAAGTTAAAAAATTTGAAGAATTGAATGAGCAAATGGTGGAATCAAATTTAAAAATGGTAGGTATATCCGCCTATGTGGCACCGTTGATTGAATTATGTTTCAGTATAAGCTTTGTATTAAACCTGATAATTGGCGGAAATATGGCTTTGGAGGATAAAATTTCTCTAGGACAATTTATTGCTTTTAATGGTTATCTTACTATGATAATGGCTCCTATAATTTCTATAGGAAGAATTATTACCATAGTTCAAAGGGGAATGGCATCCTTAGGTAGGTTAAATGAAATATTTAATGTTAACCCTGAGATAAAAGAAGGAGATAATTTGATAAAAGCTCCCATTAAGGGTACCATAGAAATAAAAAATTTATCCTTTTCATATCCCAATTCAAAAGAAATAGCTTTAAGGGATATAAATTTGATAATTCCTCAAGGACATACCCTAGGGATTATAGGAAAAACAGGTTCTGGTAAAAGCACTTTGATTAATCTATTGTTAAAAATGTATAATGTTTCAAATGAAAAGATATTATTTGATGGAATAGATATAAATGATTATGAATTGAATACATTAAGAGATAGTTTTGGATTTGTTCCTCAAGAGAACTTCTTATTTAATGCTTCCGTATCAGATAATATAAAGTTTTTTAAAGATACATATTCGAAGGATGAAATGATAAATGCGGCCCAGAATAGCTGCATTTATGAAAGTATTATGGGTTTGCCTAAAGGTTTTGATGAAATCCTTGGAGAGAGAGGAGTTAATATTTCTGGAGGACAAAAGCAAAGAATTTCTATTGCAAGGGCTTTAATAAAAAATCCACAAATACTTATTCTAGATGACTCTCTATCAGCAGTTGATACTATTACTGAAAAACAAATTCTAAAAAACTTAAAAACAATAAGGAAGAATAAAACAACAATAATAATAGCACATAGAATATCTGCAGTCATAGATGCTGATGAAATTATAGTCCTTGATAAAGGAAAAATATTAGAAAGAGGCACTCACTTAGAATTGGTCAAGAAAGGGGGGCTGTATTATGATATCCACAATGCCCAATCCCAAAACTCCTAAAACTCAAACTTTAAAAAGGCTTTTAAGATTAACATTACCTCATAAGAAAAAGGTTGTACTTGCTTCAATCTGTGTACTATTAGTAAATGCAGCTCAGCTGATAAAACCCTATATTTTAAAATTAGTAATAGATGATTTTTTAATAATACATGTGGAACAAAACAGTGTCTACTCCATAAAAACCATGGGAATATTATATTTTTTAGTAGTAGCCATGGGGGGATTTTTTTCAGTTTCTCAGGTGAATTTAATAAACAGAGTTGGACAGGAAATAATGAGGAATTTAAGAACTCGAGTATTTAAAACCATTCAGCTTATGCCACTTGGGTATTTAGATAAAACTTCTTCAGGAAAATTAATAACAAGAGCTACAAATGATGTAGAAGCTGTAAGTCAAATGTATACAGATATTCTGATTAATCTTTTCCAAGATATTTTTCTTATAATAGGTATAATTTATACTATGTTAATTATTAATGTACAGCTTGCTCTAATATCCTTTTGCGTGCTGCCTTTAATGTTTATAATAGTTTTTGTTTTAAAAACAAGAATAAGAAATAATTTTAAAAAGATGAAGAGTTTAATTGGAAAAATTAATGGTTTCATGACCGAAAATATATCAGGAATGAAGTTAATACAGATATTCCGTGTAGAAAAGGATAAGAAAAAAGAATTTTTAGAATTAAATAATGAGTATTATAAAGCCACATTATTTCAAGTTTGGATGAACAGCTTTTTTAGACCTGCATCAGAGGTCTTTCAGAGTCTAGCAATAGCTATTTTAATATGGTATAGCATGAGTAAAATTTCAAATCATACACTTGAAATAGGTGTGCTCTATGCTTTTACAACCTATATAAAGCAGTTTTTTATTCCTATATCAAACCTGGCAGATAGTTATGCAACTATTCAATCTGCTTTTGTTTCTTCCGAGAGAATATTTGAGTTACTGGATAGAGAAAAGTATATGGAGGATTTAGATAAGGGAATTTCAATGGAGCACATAGAGGGTGATATAGAATTTAAAAATGTGTGGTTTTCTTATAATGACAAGGATTGGACTTTGAAAAATATAAGTTTTTCTGCTAAGAAGGGACAAACCGTTGCCTTTGTTGGAGAGACTGGCGCGGGAAAAACAACTATTATTAGTCTTATAAGTGGATTTTATAAAATACAAAAAGGTGAAATTCTAATTGATGGAATAAATATTAATGACATAAAGAAAAGAGAGCTTAGAAAAAATATTGCAGTGGTACTACAGGATGTATTTTTATTTTCTGGAACTATTGAAAAAAATATTATATTAAATAATAATATTGAAAAAGATGTGTTAGAAAAAGCTATAGAAGCTTCTTATGTAAAAGAATTCATAAAGGATTGTCCTAAGGGAATATATGAACCTGTTATGGAGAGGGGAAGTACATTTTCGGCAGGCCAAAGACAGCTGCTTTCTTTTGCAAGAGCCATAGCTCATAATCCTTCTATATTTATATTAGACGAAGCAACTGCAAACATTGATACACATACAGAAATGTTAATACAAAAAGCTATAGAAAATGTTGCAAAGGATAGAACAACATTGATAATAGCCCACAGACTCTCAACCATTAGAAATGCCGATATAATAATTGTATTAAAGAGTGGTAAGATTTTAGAAATAGGTAATCATGATATGCTTATGAAAAATGGTGAATATTATAGAGGCATGATAATGGAAGGAGAAAAAGAAAATATATAATTGTAAAACAGAAATTGAACTTATACTCGGAGGTATGTTGCCAAACTTAATAATTGTTAAAAGCTTTTAGTAAGCTTACAGTTTTGGTAACATATCTCTATGTATAAGTTCAATTTCAAATGAGGAATCACAGATCACCAGCTACAATATAGATTAAAAATAAGTCTAAGTTCTATTTGAAAGATTGCTTGTTTTTCTACTGTTTAACTTCTGACCATATCTTATCAAGTTCTGTCACTGAATTTCCTATATCTCTTAAGTATTCACCCTTCTTCATTTCTGCTTCAGGAGGATATACTGCTTTATCTTCCATTATGTCTTTATCAATATATTGATGTGCAGTTACATTAGGATTTCCGTATGGGAAGTAATGAGAGATTTCTGCACTTATTTCTGGTTCCATTATGAAATTCATAAATAGTTCTGCAGCCTTTATATTTTTTGCACCTTTAGGTATTACAAAGTTATCTTGCTGCAAAAATAGTCCTTCCTCCGGAAATACGTATTTAACATTTTTATTTTCCCGGCTTGCAAGGCTACCCTCAGCTCCCCAGGCAAATATGGCCTTTGATTCTCCGTTTATAAGACTAGTTTTAGGACTGTCACTGTCGTAGGACTTTACATTTGCCTGCAATTTTTTTAGCTCTTCCTTTGCCTTTTCAAGGGCCTCAGGGCTAGTTTCATTTATAGAGTATCCAAGTTTTTTTAGTGTAATTCCAATTATAACCCTTTCATCGTCTAGTAGGGTTAAAGAACCTTTAAGTTCAGGCTTCCAAAGATCCTTGTATCCTTTTATAGTATCCTCAGGAATTTTTGAACTGTCGTAGGCTATAATTCCTGCAAGATACATGTAGGGAACACTGTATTTATTACCTTTATCAAAGGGTAAATTTAAAAATTCAGGTCCGATATTACTTAAATTAGGTAAAGTGCTTGTATCTAATTCTTGAACTAATTCCTGTTTTTTTAGTACTTCAACCATAAAATCACTGGCAACTGCAAGGTCATAATTTCCTCCGCCAGCCATCAATTTTGCCAGCATCTCTTCATTAGAGGAGAAGGTGCTGTAGTTCACCTTTATATTATAGGTTTGTTCAAATTTATCAATTACAGACTGAGGCAAATACTCAGACCAATTAAACACATTTAAAACCTGTTGAGGTTCACTGTTATTATGGGCAAAAGCAAATATTCCTCCGCCAAGACTTCCAACCATAACAAAAATTGCTGTTAATATAGCGCCTACCTTTTTCATATTTATATTTGCATTTTTTATTATAAGTGCAACAATAATTAATACCATTGTAAACAAAATTATTAAGGTTGAAAGAGCGTTAATCTCAGGGGTTACCCCGAATTTTACCATTGAAAAGATTTTTAATGGCAGTGTTACACTTCCAGGTCCGGCAACAAAAAAGCTGATAATTACATCATCTAGAGATAGTGTAAAGGCTAGAAGCCCTCCTGCAATAACCCCTGGCATTATTATTGGTAGAGTCACATGGAAAAAGGTTTGTAATGGTGAAGCTCCAAGATCCATTGCAGCTTCTTCTACGGACTTGTCAAAGCCATCAAGTCGTGTCTTAACTACTGCAACAACATAGGCTATACAAAAGGTAACATGTGCAATAATCAAAGATATTTTACCTAATGGAATTTTCACAATGGAGAAAAAGGCAAGAAGAGATATTCCCATAACTATCTCAGGAATAATAAGTGGAAGATATAATATGGAATCAAATATACCTTTTCCTTTAAATTTATATCTGTACATCCCAACTGAACATAAAGTTCCTATGACAACTGATAATATCGTACTTATTACAGCAACAATAAAGGAGTTTTTCAATGCTTCAAGTATTCCAGCATTGTGGAGTAAGCTTCCATACCATTTAAAGGTGAAGCCTGTCCATACTATATTCAACTTAGAGGTATTAAAGGAAAATGCAATAAGTATCATTATTGGTATATATAAAAACATAAATACTAAAAGCAAATAAGAAGATTTTAAAAATCTCATTCTATTATTTTTCATTACTATAATACCTCCTTCTTTTCTTTCTTTCCACCAAATTTTGAGTTATAGAAGATTACTGCAACCATAACAATTATCAATATAACGGATATAGCTGAACCAAAGGGCCAGTCTCTTGCTGTAAGAAATTGATTTTTAATAAGATTACTCATTAAGACTACTTTGCTTCCTCCCATAAGGTCAGTTATAAAAAATAGTCCAAGGGTTGGAACGAAAACCAAAAGAGAACCGGATAAAATACCTCCTTTTGTTAGAGGAAGAGTTATCTTCAAAAATCTTTTTACTGGTCCTGCACCAAGATCTGATGCAGCATCTAATATTCTCTTATCAAGCTTTTCGATGGATGTATATAAAGGCAGTATCATAAATGGAAACATCATATAAAGCATACCAATCATAACTGCTGTATTATTATACATTAAGTGAAGCGGTGCATTTATTAGTCCAAAATGTAAGAGTACTGTATTTATAATACCTTCTGTTCTTAATAATACTATCATAGCGTAGGTTCTAACTAGGGAGTTAGTCCAAAAGGGAAGCATTACAAGTAGAAGGAATAAGGGTTTTAATTTTTTATTTGAGTTTGCAATTATAAATGCAAAGGGATATCCAAATAATAAACATAATAAAGTTGTATATAGTGCAATTATAATGGAGTTTGCAAATATATCAATATAAAGAGGATTTAAAAGCCTTGTATAATTAGAAAGTGTAAATTGATATACTACATTACCAACATCGCCTCTAGTACAAAAACTTACTACTATTATTAAGAAAAGAGGCAAAACAAAAAATGCAAGCATCCATAGTATTGCGGGAATAATTGTAGTCAAATATTTTAAAATGGGATTTTTTGATGTCTTACTTTTCATATACCTGTCCCCCTTTATGCCTTAATAACTATAGTATGATCAGGTTTCCAGGTTACAAAATAATTTTTATTCTCATCTAGGAATTCAAAATTTTGTCCTATTGGCTCATTTACTACAATTTCTTTGCCATTCTTAAGAAGCATTACAATTTTAATATTTGAACCTATGTATATTTTTTCCTTCAACTTGCATTGAAGCCATACATCTCCTTCTTCAGGATTTAATTTTATCTTAATTCTTTCCGGTCTAACGGAAACAGTGAATTTATCACCTAATTCGTAATTCAAATTTGGAATTCTAATTATATCCTCTTCCTGTTCAAGCTGAAGTAAAACTTCACTTTCTTTTAATTTGAAAACTTGTCCTTCAAGTATGTTTGTCTCTCCTAGGAAGGTGGCTACAAATTTAGTCTTTGGTCTTTCATAAAGTTCCTCAGGTGTACCAACTTGCTCTATAATCCCATTATTCATGACAACTATTCTATCAGACATAGTAAGGGCTTCTTCTTGGTCATGTGTTACAAATATGAAGGTTGTACCAAGTATTTTTTGAAGATGCTTAAGTTCTAATTGCATCTGTTTGCGAAGTTTTAAATCAAGGGCGCCTAGAGGTTCATCTAAAAGCAGAACTTTCGGATTATTTACCATAGCTCTAGCAATGGCTACACGCTGCATTTGGCCACCACTTAATTGAGAGGGCATTCTATTCTCATAGCCATCAAGCTGAACCATTTTTAACATTTTATGTACCTTATCTTTAATCTCACTCTTTGGTGTCTTCTTCATCTTAAGTCCAAAGGCTATATTGTCAAAAATATTCATGTGTGGGAATAAGGCGTAGTTCTGAAACACGGTATTTACACATCTTTGATAAGGTGCTTTAGATGTAACATCTTCCTCATCAATTACAATTTTACCGCTTGTTGGTATCTCAAAACCTGCAATCATTCTTAAGGTAGTTGTTTTTCCACAACCACTTGGTCCAAGCAGAGTCAAAAACTCACCTTGTCTAATTTCCAGGTCTAGGTTTTTTATTATAGCCTCGTCATCATCAAAACTTTTACAAACATCTAACAACTGAACAAAAACATTCTTTGTCACACCGTAACAACTCCTCTTTTACTATATTTTAAAAAATAAAAAACTTCCATTGGCCACACTATGAAAACCAGTAAAGAAGTTGGAATATGAGCGTTGTAATTATACCCAATGTAGAATAATTATAACTGAAAAGTATAATAGCACAATAACCACCAAATATCAACAATATTTTCATGTAATTTTTCAAAATTTTTAGCATATAGTTTATGAGGAATTTTCTATTGAGTTCAGGGAATAGATTAACAAATATTTACGCATAATAATTTCAGGAGGTGATGTTAAGTGAACGGAAATACTGAACTGTTAAATTACATCTACCAAAACTCTGAAATGGGTCAGGATACGTTAAAACAACTAATGGTAATGGTAGAAGATGATGCTTTTAAGAAAACCTTAGAGTATCAGTATAATGAATACAAGAAAATATTTGATATATCAGATTCAAATCTTAAAGAAGTGCATAGAGAAGGGAAAGGAATAAATGTTTTGACTAAGGTTTCAACTTATATAATGATTAACATTAGGACTCTAACAAATAAGACGCCATCACATATATCAGAAATGCTAATTCGAGGCAGCACTATGGGTATAATAGATATTACAAAAAAATTAAAAGAATATAAGGATGCAGATAAAGAGATACTTGATTTAGGAAATAAACTATTGCAATTTGAACAAAGAAGTGTAAAGGAATTGAAGAAATTTCTTTAGTAAAGGATATATCTTCAACATTAATTATAGTGTTTCTAGGTGGAACTTTAACTTATACTACGGAATATGATACCAAACTTCAGCACGGTTAAAAACTTTTAATCATTCTAAAGCTCGTGTTTTATAAAATCTAAGAATCTTCGATAAACTCGCTTTGCTCAGACAATCGAATATTCTAAGATTTTATAAAACACTTCGCTAAGACTGATAAAAAAGTTTTTAAATGTGCCTTCAGTTTTGGTAACATATCCCTACGTATAAGTTAAAGTTCAAGCTAAAAACCATATAGGTAAGAGAGATAATTCTAAATTGAATAATTAATGTTGACGGCGTAATGGATATAACCAGTAAACTAAATGAGAAAAGAATCGATGGTAATAATGTTTTCTTATTATTAGTTCTGCATAGAATAGGACAGGTCACCCCTATAAAAACAAAAAGGTATTTATTTTCCAATTTGTTTTGGACAAACTACCTTAAAAATCCTATTGATAAGCTTTATGTATGTTGTATTATAATAACTGTCAGATGAATAAAAGTTCTTAAAGTTGAGTGTTTAAAATAGAATAACTTAACAAAATGAAGTGCGTTTATAAAACATTACCCAAGTGTTATGAGTTACAACAAGGGGGCGTATTGGCTTCGACGGGGGTATGTTGTATCTGAGAAGCGAGTCGAGGGAACCTGTGGGCCCGCGTTAAAAAACTATGGGATTAAAGATAAACGCAAACGATAATTTTGCATTAGCAGCTTAGTCTGCTACGTCCTACCTTAGAGTACCGCGACTTAGGATAGGGCTCCGACAGCGGTGAAACGAGCCTATGTAAGCTTTGCCACAGGAACGGGATTTATGAAGCTACTGAAACTAGAAGCCTGTCCTTAGGCGTCTGGTAGAGGGAACAAGTTGGGGACGGTCCTTTAGGCCCGTCGCCTAACGTTAATATAAGGACTGCACTCGGAGATGCTCAGGTATTACGACTTTCGGACAGGGGTTCGACACCCCTCGCCTCCACCAAATAAGAACTATAATATTGATACATATAGAAAGTCCTTGATTTCAAGGGCTTTTGATGTTTTTTGGCTGTAGTTTATATGGTGGTTAGGCTAAATTATTTCATCAAAAGTAATATTATATTGTAAAAATGAACCAGGGGTGTGCAAAAGGGTTTAAGGGGTGTGCATTTTTGCAGAAATACGTTAAAGTTAAGGCTTTGATTTTAATAGAAAAATAACTTATTTATAAACTTGAAATGACTTGCTATTTGTGCGATTCAGAGTGAACATAACAGTACCGAAATTATCGGCAGAAAGGGGAATTCGTCTTGAATCTACGGAAAGTAACTATTATACTGCCTACAAACCCAAATCATCGGAGTCGGTATTTGGGAACGCCGGAAAAAATTCATGTTGTAGGATATGCCCACGTTACTAAAGGGACTGGTGCTGGTGTGCAGATTCGAAAAAATATCAGACGACTCATTGCAGATCAACCGGAATGGGAATTGACATTTGTGAAAATAGACTACCGGGAGACTGAGAATCAAGAATTAACATGGCGAAGCTTTTTTAGCATTTGCAATGGGATCAGATTCAGATACCTTGACATTTTAATTATCCATTCTGCAAATGACCTAGAAGAAGTTTTCTATATTGTAGAATTTTTGTGAATTTAATAGTATATTACTTGCACATATGGTATAATTATGTATATAATTTATCATATTGGTACGCGTAAATAAGTAGACTAGTAAAATTATAATTAGGGGGAGATATAAAAATGAAAGTTAATGCTGCATTTATATTTGTCGCACCGGAGGCTGATTGTAAAGTTCATAGAACAGTATTAGATACACCTGTTGTAAATTTAACTGTAGTAGGGGTGAAAAATTATAGCGAGGCTGAAACAGTTGCAGTAGAGTTAGTTTCTCAAGGTATAAAGGCTATAGAACTTTGTGCTGGATTTGGAAATGAGGGGATAGCACTTATAAGTAAAGCTGTAAGAGGAAAAGCATCTGTTGGTGCTGTAAAATTTGATCATCACCCTGGATTAGGCTTTAAAAGTGGTGACGAGCTTTTTAAGTAATTTCAATTGTATATGTAGTAGCTTAATAAAAAACAACTAAAATAGGTTTATTCAAAAACCGTACTATTCAACAGAATTTTACGGTTTTTTTTGGCGCATTTCAAAATTTATGTTGACGTATTATAAATTTATGACAGATAGACTTTCTTAGACTAAGAATTTGAGGGATTTTTATTTGAGGAGGCTTAACTATTATGCAGAATTAGGGATATTTGCGTTAAGGTTTAGGTATTACGTATTATAGAGAGCAGATTCGCGTACATGGAACAGAAGTGTATGCAGAAATCCTATAACGGGAAAGATGTTGCCTTGGGTACAAGAAAAAACAGCACTAGCTTTTAGTGCTGTTTTTCATAGCAGACTATATTCTACTCAATATTGGTTGTTTATTTTATCATCTTATGTTAAGAGAGTAAAATATGTACACTAGTATGCAGAAATGATATGTTCATGTGGATATAACATTAAATTAGATGAGTTATGATTTTAGTAACTTGCCATAAGTAGCAAGGTTGCTAGTATATTGAAAACAGCAATGAAAATCAATTTAATGTTAGAGATATTTTCAATACATAACTAAATTTGTAGAAATAAAATACCTGTATAGTATTACATTTATATAAATCCTTAAGAGTAGAGGAAATGGGAATTAGTAGGTATAGTTTTTAATTTAGAGTTATAAAAAGTGAACCATATATGGATAATCAAATTAAAAAGAAGTCTTCTCCTACAAAAATAAAATCCATAGATCACCTTTCGTATGTATAATATTAAAACAACGCATACTTTAGATAATACTAAGAAAGGGGCTTTAAAATGGATCTATTAATGACAATATTATTACTGATGGTATGTTTGTTAATTTCAAATATCATTAGTCACTACATACCATCTATTCCTACAGCTTTAACTCAAATTGCTTTGGGTATGATTCTTGCATTTGTTTTTAAACATAATTCCTTTGAGATAGAAGAAGAATGGTTTTTTCTTTTATTTGTATCACCGATTTTATACAATGATGGAAGATATTTTCCTAGGGATGAATTATGGAGAATGAAATGGTCAATATTTGGGAACTCTCTCATACTAGTCCTTTTAACAACTATTGGAGGAGGATATTTCATTCATTGGATGATACCTGAGATTCCTCTTACTGCAGCATTTGGATTAGCAGCTATTTTATCGCCAACGGATCCAGTGGCTGTAAATGGAATTGCAAAACGTATTCACATACCTGAAAAAATATTAAATCTTGTTAGAGGAGAATCTTTAATAAATGATGCTTCGGGTATAGTAGCTTTTAATTATGCAATAGCTGCTGTAGTAACTAATTATTTTTCTTTAGGAAAAGCGATTTTAAATTTCTCATATGTATTTTTAGCAGGTGCAGTTTTAGGGTTGATTTTTGCTTTAATTTTGGCGATGGTAAGATTTACGTTATATAAAGAAGGAATAAATGATGTAATATTTCATTCATTGTTGCAGATATTGACTCCCTTTGGTATTTTTATCATAACAGAAGAACTTTTGCATGCATCGGGAGTCATTGCGGTAGTAGTCGCAGGTATAGTCCATTCATTAGTAAAGGAAAAAACAGAAATTAGGATAGCGGAAGAGCAAGTATTAACAGAAAACATATGGTCAATTATTTTATTTGTCTTAAACGGAATTGTATTTCTATTATTGGGATTAAATACTCCAGCATCAATGATAGAAACAATAGCAAGTCCCAATATAGGGAATTGGAGAGCTGTCGGATATGTTATTGCTATTGGAATTGCTATTTTAGTAATCCGATTTGCTTGGTCTTACTTCTCTGCTTATTGGGAGTATAATCTAAATAAAGCTAAGACTATTGAAGAACCGAATATAAGAATGGCTTTTTTAACCACTTTAACCGGTGTTCGAGGTACAGTTACAATGGCGGGAGTTTTATCAATTCCTTTTTTCCTAGATAATGGAGAAGTTTTTCCAGAGAGATCATTGATACTCTTTTTGACAGCTGGCGTAATATTATTTACATTAGTATCTGCAACAGTGTTTTTGCCGATTTTAAGTAAACAGGAATCAGCAGAAGGCGACAAAATTGATAATAACGACTTGAATAAAGCAAAGAGTAAACTTTTATTAGCTAGCATTAAATCTATTGAGTCAGAAATAAACGAAAAAAATGAAACTGTAGCTTATGAATTGATTAATGAATATAAGAGGATATCTCAAGATCATCGATTAGGGCAAGATTCAATTGTACGAGAGTTAGATCTTGATCAACGTAAAATAGCAGAAATACGATTAATAGCGCTAAAAGCAGAAAGAAAGTATATCTATGAATTAATGGATAAAGGTGAAGTAAATGAAGCAGTTTTTAAAGCTTTTGATAAATCTTTTGACTATAGGGAAGAAGCTTTCTTACAAAATACCCGTCAAGATACTATGTATCTTATAAGAAAATTAATAAGATGGTTGAGACGTTTTTATGGGAATCATGGTAAGCAAAAAGATATTAAACTAAATAATTTACGCTTAGTAAAAGATATTCAAATAAAAGCTTTTCAAGAAGCAATTAAATCCTTAGGGGAATATATGAAGAGTCATGAGAAATCAGAAGTTGCTCAGATGGTAATTTTAGATTATAAGAGTATGATTAATAGATTAAAAGGAAAAATTTTAAAATACAATGAAGAAAGCATAGAACAGAAGGAAGAGTTAAGAATAAAAGTAATGGACATGGAACGTTCAGAAATTCGTAAGATGTATGAGTTAGGGGAAATTACTAGAGAACAGTCAAATGAATTAAGAAGGTATATAAACTATATTGAGAGTGTGGTTTTGTATAAGCATGTTGAGTAAAATATAAATGGAAAAGGAGGAAAACGTATGAATTCATATGTGCTTAGTTTTCAGGAAATTGACAAAACAAAGCTTTCTATGGTCGGGGGTAAAGGTGCCAACCTAGGGGAACTATCCAGGCTTATGGGGATTCTAGTACCGGAAGGTTTTTGTGTTACTACAGAAGCATATAAAAAGATAACTTGAAATAATCAGGAACTTAACGATTTATTAGATGAATTATCGAATCTTAGAGTAGAAGATAGGGAAAAAGTTGGTGAAGTTAGCAAGAAAGTCCGCATGGTCATCGAAAATATAGCTATTTCTAAGGATATAGCAGAAGAGATCGCGGGGTATCTCACAAATTTTGGTGAAAAAGATGCCTATGCAGTACGGTCCAGCGCAACTGCAGAGGATTTACCGACAGCCTCCTTTGCCGGCCAGCAGGATACGTATTTGAACATTATCGGAAAGGAGGCAATCCTAAAGCATATCAGCAAATGCTGGGCATCGCTATTTACCGAGAGGGCAGTAATTTACCGCCTTCAAAAGGTCTTCGACCACCGTAAAGTCCACCTGTCTGTGGTTACTCAGAAGATGGTCTTCCCGCAGGCGGCAGGAATTTTGTTTACTGCCGATCCCGTCACTTCTAATAGGAAAGTATTATCCATTGATGACAGCTTCGGACTTGGTGAGGCATTGGTCTCCGGTCTGGTAAATGCTGATATCTATAAAGTGCGTAACGGCAAGGTTATCGATAAGAAGATATCCAGCAAGAAGCTGGCTATTTATGCCTTAAAAGATGGTGGTACGAAAGAACAGGAGATTGAGGCTGAGAGGCAGAATAGGCAAGCGCTGACAGATGAGCAGATGATACATTTTATATTGTCCAGAGTCGGCCAATCACTACTTTATACCCTATCCCTGAAGTAAGTGATGAAGAAAATCACGTTTATGTATCTGTAGGTCATCAACAAATGATGACAGACCCTATGAAACCATTGGGAATGTCTTTATTCCAGTTAACATCCTTTGGACGAAGGTTTAAAGCCGGTGGAAGGTTGTTTGTACTTGTCCATTTAGTACAACTAACGCTAAAGTGCTTTAAATCAAGGCTTCCATATATAACGGAGTTAATTCCTTTAAAATTTTTTCATGATAAAAGGTATAATTACATTACCCATTAAATTATACTAATAAAAGTGCCATTTAGCTATATGATTTTTTCATAGAGTAAGCTAACGATTTTTTTAATATTTATTTCACAGGCAGAAACAACTTAGGACTTATTTTTATACAATAATGATATGTTAAATTTAAAAATATAAAGGAGTGTATCAGTATGAATGACAAAAAAGATGTTTTAGATAATGGTCCTTTTTTTCATGGTACTAAAGCAGAACTAAAACTTGGAGATTTATTAGAACCACAACACTTATCAAATTACCAGGATAAAAAATCAAACTATATTTATTTTACTGGAACATTAAATGCTGCTAAATGGGGTGCTGAATTAGCGAAATCTAACTCAAAGGAAAGAATTTACATTATAGAACCATTAGGTGAATTTGAAAATGACCCGAACTTAACTGACAAAAGATTTCCTGGAAATCCAACACGTTCTTATAGGTCTAAATCTCCTTTGAAAATAATAGCCGAATTAGGTTCATGGGAAAGACATTCCGATGAAGAAATAAATCATATGCTTTCATCTTTAAAAAAGTTAAGTGAAGAAGGAAAAAATGTAATATACGATTAATCCATAAATATACAATTCACAACATTGCAAGGCTTCTTTTTATGTTGTAAAATCAACATTATTCTTCTACATAGCCTAAAATAAAAGTGGAGGATAGGTGCATAATTTTTTGAATGAGAAAAGGTAAAGAAAAAGGGTAACGAGAATTAACCAATTACCCCTAAATTAATAACTATTTCATTACCTACTATCCGTCAATGCCCGTGCTAGATAGTATATCAAGGTATTATATAAAAAAAAGGAGTTTTTATGACATACATTCACACTTATAAAACCATTGGAAATACTCATTCTAGAGGGGGATAAGGTTAATTTTGAAAGGCAAGAATATGACATTGCCTAAATACAAATCATACTGTTTTGGCAACGGGTATGTAGAAATCCTATAATAGGGAAGATGTTGTCTTCCCTCTAAGTAGTTAAATAAAAGATGAAAGCTAGGAAGGCGGCCCAATCAGGGTCGCTTTCTCAGAAGGAAAAAAGTAATTACACTCTTTTATTAATTTCATCTGTTATTAATGATTTTGAAATATACATCGCTTCTATTATATTCTTAAAGCGGGTGTGATGAGAGGTGCCCTCCGCAAATTTTAGCTGAGCTTTTTCACATTTGCTGATAACTGAAGATACGGGGCGTAGTGCTTCTATCAATTCTTCTTTTGTATATTTGTCCATAACATTTTCATCCGTTATTAATGATTTTGAAATATACATTGCTTTTATCCTGTTCTTAAGGAGTGTGTGATGAGAGGTACCCTCCGCAAATTTTAGCTGCATTTTTTCGCATTTACTGATAGTTGAAGATACAATTTGTAGCGCTTCTACCAATTCTTCTCTTGTATATTTGTCCATAGCATTTCACCTCAAGTTCATATTTATCTGGCTTGTATTACAATACAATTATTCTGTACTTCATATCCTTATTATATATATTTATGAATTATAATTACATAAAAAATATGAATTAAAATTTTTGCCTGAAAAGTACTATAAAAAATGGTGCAGAAAGAGAGATAAAGATCACAGCTTCATTAGGTTAGTATCAAATCTTTAAGGTTGATTTAAGGTATATGCCTTATGATTTAAATATGACATGAAGAGATAATGCTATCTGATAAAAATATATGATTATTATTGATTATACGAGGAGTGTTAAAATATGAAAAGAAAAATGATTAAAACCATAAGCGCTATTACCATGACCTTATTACTTAGCGTATCTGCTGTGGGATGCACTAAGGCACAAGTCGGCAGTGGCAATGCTGCAACTACTCAAACAACAACCACTGAAACAGCAAGCACTAAAGCCGCATCAAGCGGAACGTCAGCGTCTGAAGCTTCAGCCCTTGATACATCACAATTATTCAGTGATAGGGATTTGGAACAGTCGGTGGACCTTGCAGCTGCAACACAAATCAAATTGGAAAGTAATAAAGATGTGACACTGAATAAAGAGGGTGTTTATGTCTTAAGTGGTGATGTAAAAAATGTGACAGTTGTAGTTGAAGCTCCCGAGGATGCAAAAGTTCAAATAGTCCTAAATGGCGTCAACATAACAAATGAAGATTCGCCAGCAATTTATGTGAAAGCAGCGGATAAAGTATTTGTTACATCCACTGACAGTAAGAACCATATGGAGGTTTCAGGAAGCTATGTAGCAGATGGAGAGACCAATTTAGATGCAGTTATTTTCTCTAAAGCAGATATGACACTTAATGGAACCGGAACTTTAGAAATTGTATCTAGCAATGGTAATGGTATTTCTTCAAAGGATGATCTGAAAATTACTGGAGGCGTTTATAACATTAAGTCATCTGCAGATGCTATAGAGGCAAAGGATGCAATTCTTATCAATGGTGGAGATATTACCATAGATACTGGTAAGGATGCTCTGCATAGCGAAAATGATGAGGATGCTTCACTTGGATATATTTACATCAAAAACGGTACATTGAATATCACAGCTGCTGATGATGCAATCCGTGCCAACAGCATTGTTCAAATAGATGGCGGTACTATCAATATAAAGACCTGTGAAGAAGGCATCGAGGGAAACAATATTAAGATAAACGATGGTCAAATCACTTTGTATGCGAAGAATGATGGCATAAATGCCGCATCAAAAGTTAATAATAATGTGGCGATTGAAGTAAATGGCGGTACAATTAATGTAAGTATGGGTAGTGGTGATACGGACGGATTTGATTCAAACGGCAATATTTATATAAATGGAGGAACAATTGCTGTAGAGGCAACTTCAGCCTTTGACTCTGATGGTACAGCTGAATTAAATGGTGGAAATGTTACAGTCAACGGAGAGAAAATCACTCAAATCACCCAATCACAAATGGGGGGCAGAGGAAAGCATAAAGAGTTAGGAGCGGAATCATTATAAAGCAGGTATTTTCCCTCGGAGAAATCCGAGGGATTTTAATTGGTTAACGTATAAAGTTAGTAACAGCTCTAGCTTCTTTTTCTGGAAGATTAACTCCAGCTTCTTTGCCTGCATTTATACAGTTTAAAAGCCAAGCCATGTTTCTGCCTAGCACTCTCATTGTTTGCATTCCTTCAAGATCTTGCTCAACTTCCTCAGGAGTATTTCCATGAACCATATTCCAGTATTGAGAAGATACAATAGGCATATTTGAAATAGTAAAATATTTATTCAATTGTTCAAAAGCTGCTGTAGAACCGCCACGTCTACAACTTACAATAGCAGCACCAGGTTTGTATTGGAAACTACCTCCAGCATAGAAGAATCTGTCTAGAAAAGATGTTATCTGGCCAGATGCAGCTGCATAATGTACAGGAGAACCAAAAACAAAACCATCAGCCTCTTTAGCTTTTTCTAAAGCAATATTTACGGTATCATCATTAAATACGCAGAGACCATTAGTGTTAGAACAGCCGTTACAGGCCATACAACCACGAATAGGCTTGGTTCCAACATGAAAAATTTCTGTTTCGATGCCGTTACTTTCTAATTCTTTTGCAACTTCATTTAAGGCAGTATAGGTACAGCCTTTAGCTTTAGGACTTCCATTGATAAGTAATACTTTCATTTATTATACCTCACTTTAATTTTAGTTACGCTGTTGATATTATTTTTAATGTATGTTATTATTCTAAAATATAAGTGTTACCGTTACAAGTACACACATTTTGGTATCATAGTATCTAAAAAGATACTTTAAAAATGAAAATTAATAACATATAGGAACCTTATTGGAGAAATCTAATATGGTTTTTTAGCTCATAATATTATTTTTGTTTTTATTGAAGGTATAATAACAGTTGATAATATATGGTATAATATACCTACAGTTAAAACTAAAGCTATAGACCATAAATTTTTCAGTGCTTAAAAATGGAAAATCATATAGGACCATGATAATGGTAAATTAGAAACCAGGAGATTAGATATGAGATTGTTAGGGATCAATCAGTATTTGAGAAGCATAGAACTTAAAAGAGATAAAATAGAATCTTTTTCAAAATATCCATTTTGTTTATCTGTAATAAAAAGTTTATCAAATCTAAATTTTCATCCCAAAGTAACATACATAATAGGAGAAAATGGATCTGGCAAGTCTACAATTTTGGAAGCAATTGCTGCGGCTTATGGATTTAATCCTGAAGGTGGAACTAAAAATTTTAATTTTTCCTCAAATGATACCCATTCGGAACTACAAAATTATATTAAATTAATAAAAGGGATAAAGAAGCCTAGTGATGGTTTTTTTCTTAGAGCAGAAAGTTTTTATAATTTTGCTACAAATGTAGAGCAGCTCAATAGGGAAGTGCCGGGACTTTTTGCTTCTTATGGTGGACGATCATTACATGAACAATCCCATGGAGAATCTTTTTTCGCAGTTTTTATGAATAGATTTAGAGGGAATGGATTATATATACTTGATGAACCTGAAGCAGCATTATCACCTTCAAGGCAAATGGCCATGATTTCAAGAATGCATGATTTAGTTGAGCAGGATTCTCAATTTATAATTGCAACTCATTCACCTATTATAATGGCATATCCTGATTCGATTATATATGAGATAAAGGATGAAATTAAGGTTGTCAGTTATGAAGAAACAGAACATTATCAAGTTGTGAAAAGTTTTTTGAATAACACTGAAGGGATGTTAAATATACTTTTTGGAAAAAAGTAAAAAGATCAGTATGCTACACTTCATATGTATGACAGGTAAATAAAGGGATGTTTCATTTTTCATTGAAAATGCTTGTACAATAATTTAAAATTATACATATATTTTTCATTAACTCACAAGGAGACATGTTATATGCTTTCTAAAACAAGTATAATTAAATATAGTATAGTGTTAATTGCGATTACTGCAGGGCTTTTCTTTTCGTTATCGGGACATGCTCCCTCAAAAACTATGTCAGCCTCAAAATCTGCTGATACTGCTTCTGTTGAGGTCAACGGACCTGTTTCAAAAACTAGGTCGTCTGATAACTCTAATAATACTGCTTCTGCTACTGTTCAGGCTAATGCAGCTGTTTCAAAAGCCGAGGTGCAAGCTGCTGCTGTCAAATCTGAATTGAACAATTATGTGCTGAAAGTTATACCTGCTTATAAGGGTGGCAAATATCCTTATCTTTTAAATAGCGATTATAATCATTATAACGGAGTAACTGAAAATATTATTTATCAAGGTTCTGTTATTGCAAAGGCTAACCCGGATGGAAGCAAGTCGAGCCATTGTGTAGGATTAACCTATGAGGTTTTCTTTAAGGCAATGGAAGAAAGAAATAAAGAAGCAGGGATATCTCCAGGTAACTTTAATAACATGACTATAAATAATATGAAGGACTTTATGCTGACCTGGTATAATGCAAAAGGAACACCTAAGTCAGCAGGTGACCAACTTGCAGGTGCAATTGTTAAATATGGACTTGGATCTCAAATTAAAAGACTTGAGGATGCCAAAGAGGGAGACTTTATTGATTTTAGCAGAACAAAATCAGGACACACTGCTGTATTTATTAATTGGTTAAAGGATGACAAGGGTAATATAGTAGGTTTTAAGTACTGGTCAACTCAAGAGTCTACCAACGGAATTGCTTATAAGGAGGAATACTTTAGTGATAATCCACAAGGAACCTTCAAGGGCACTGTAAATAGAAATCAGCTGTATATTGGCAGGGTTGGGCCAATTGTAGATTATAGATCCTTCTAAGTATAATCTATACATAAAAGCATTTGTCAGCAAAGACATATGCTTTTAATATGAAACATGTGATATCTTATTAGCTGAGATGTCACATGTTTTATTATTTACCTAATTACAAACAAGATTTATTGGTGTATTATAGTATTTATTGAAAAAGCTTAGAATGTGACGGTCGTTAAGCATAATACATAAAGAAAAGCTATGTGCATGTACATAACTGACGGTAATTCTTCGCATAATATTTCCTATGGAATTCCATAGCTTAACAGGAGGAAAAAAATCATGTCTAATAGACTAAAGATACCCTTTGATTATAAAACAAAAGAAGAGTTTCCAACTAAATTGATGGATTGGATTGGTGATGTTTTTTACGATATTCTTCCGGAACACGGATATGAGATACGTGAGGAACAAATATATACTGCATTTCAGCTTGCAGGTGCAGTTTGTGATAAAAAAGTTCATCTGGCTGAGGCTGAGGTCGGTACGGGTAAGACCTTCGCCTACTTACTCAC
Organism: Clostridium magnum DSM 2767; assembly: GCF_001623875.1. Classification (GTDB taxonomy): domain Bacteria; phylum Bacillota; class Clostridia; order Clostridiales; family Clostridiaceae; genus Clostridium_AM; species Clostridium_AM magnum. Next base: position 46,930 of record NZ_LWAE01000011.1, read on the forward strand.
AGCAATTGCCTATGCCCGTTTTAGCGGAAAACCTGTAGTAATTGCATGTGCCTCAACAGCACTTCAGGAGCAGCTAGCAGGGCCAAAGGGAGATATTCAAACCCTTTCCCGCGTACTGGGATTAGAAATAGATGCACGAATGGCAAAGGATCCTCGTCAGTATATTTGTGATGAGAGAGTTAGTGGAGCTGGGGGAGTGTTTGGCGATACTACAGGCTCTGATGAGATTAATCAATGGTTAGCGAATACTACAAAGGGTGAACGCTCTGAAATGCCCCATATATCCGATCGTGTGTGGAGACAGATTGGATGGGATGAGACTATGTCTTGTGATGCCTGTTCCAGAAGAGGATTTTGCAAGCTTGTTAAGGCAAGGGAACATTACAGGCCTGCTAGGGATTTAATTATCGCTGATCATGGAATCTTTTTTGAGGACCTATGGACACGGGATGAAAGAATTGCTGATGGTAAAATGCCTATCCTTCCCAATTACTCGCTGGTGATTTTTGATGAAGGGCATAAAGTTATGCTGCCGGCAGCCATGCGTGCAGGAAGAAAAATTGATAAGGAGGATATTGATAATATTATCCTTTCAATAGAAGAAATCCAGGGAGCAAGAACGTCACTTGTTACAATTGCAGTTGCATTGGAACAGGCCTCTTCTAAATTTTTTGAAATACTTAATCACTGTGTAATTGATGATGAGCAATCGGAGCGTTTGGCGATTCGTATAGATGATGAACTGCTTAAAGCAGCTGATACTTTTCATAAGGCATTAGATCAGTTGCTGTTAGAGATACAAATTGAGGAAGAGTTATATATAGAAGCTCTGCCGGAAAGCACGCTGCGTACCTTTGAAATTCAAATAGAAAGATCAATTACGGCCTTAGCTAGGTTTAGCAGGAATAAAAGCAGAGAGGTTATTACCTGGGTAGATAAAGCAGATGGCAGCTTTTGGGTAGTTCCTCGCAATTTGAGCAATATGCTGGATAAACATTTGTTTCAGAAGAAGTTCCCTGTGGTGTTTACTTCTGGAACCTTAAGTAATGAGGGTGATTTTGGTTATTTTATTCGGACTCTTGGCTTAAGAGAACCATCCAGATCTACTGTTGGAAGTCCCTTTGATATTGAGGATCAGGCGGTTGTTTACTTGAAAAACTCCTCGGCGGAGGACTCTGGTGATGCCAAGCTTTCAAGTAAAATTAAACAGTTGATATCTTTGCTGAAAGAAAATGGAGGAAGAGCTCTAGTACTTGCTAACTCCTTGAATGAAGTCAGGAAAATAAGAAAAAAAATTAGTAGTTATCAGTTGCCTTTTGAAGTTTTATGGGAGGATGAAGGTGAGAGGGGATACCTTGTGCAAAAATTTCGCGAGGAAGTATCATCTGTATTAGTCGGTGCTAACTTTTGGGAGGGAATTGATGTGCCTGGAGAGTCTCTATCTCTCGTTGTAGTTTGGCAGCTTCCTTTTCCATCACTAGATCCTTTAATTGAAATGAGGCGTAAAGAAGCAGAAGAAGAGGGGCTGAACCCACTTGTAGCTGTAGATTATCCTGAAATGGGATTGAAGTTAAAACAAGGCTGCGGCAGATTAATCAGAACCAAGGATGACCGGGGAGCAATAGCCGTCATGGAGCCAGTAATAGGAACCCCATGGGAAAAGGTAGTTATGGGGGCTCTACCTCGAGAAGCTAAAATCAAAACAATGGAACATAGGGAGATTTAATAAGGAGTGTTTTTGTGTCGTAATTCAAAAATATGTACTATATACCGTATTATTCAAATATCAGAATAAGTAGTTAATCTTTAAATAATCATAAACAATCCTTGTAAATATTTACAATAGTTCGTTGATATTTTCTTAAAGTATGACGATGTAAAAGTATTCCAACCATGATACCATTAATATTGAATGGGATTAATATTAACTTATAAAGCTGTAGTTATGGATATTAAAATCAATGAGAAACTATACAATAAAAGCAAATGTTATATGTATTCATATTATTTTAAATAGTGGGGTGAGAAATATATGAAAAATGGTGAGGAACTATACAATGAACATTTAGATCGTTACATGAAAACCGTGGAGTTTAAGAAAACAGATAGGACACCGGTAATGTTTAATGCGGATTCTTTCTGCGCAAAACATATGGGTGTAAAGCTTTCAGATTTTGTTTCAAGTCTTCAGTTATCTTGTAATACAATCTTTAAGTCTGTTTCACAATTTGGAGATGTAGATGGATGTGCCAACACTGTTGCAAATCCACTTATGTTTTCGCTCGGATTATTGTCACATGTTAAACTACCAGGAAAAGAACTTTCAGAAAATGAAATGTGGCAGGTTGTTGAAGCAGAAAACTTAAATGTTGATGATTATGATACTATTCTTAGCAAAGGATGGAACAATTTTTTACAGGACTTTTTGGTGAGCAGACTAAAGGTTGATTTTGATACAGTAAAGGCTACTATGGATCTCCAACCAATAGCAGCTAAAAAATTCGAGGATGCAGGTTATATTGCCCCTATGTCTGCTTTTATGGGAAATGTTACAGAACATATTAGCTTCGGACGTTCATTGCCTAAATTTATTAGAGATTTGTACAAAATGCCGGATAAAGTTGAAGCTGTACTGGATGTTATACAGGAAGAAGAAATTGCACAGCTAAAGGAGCAGCTAAAGGCAGCAAAAGAAGCAAAAAAACAGCCTCCAATAATGTTAGGCGGTTCCTGTCGCGGAGCAAGTGAATTTTTTACACCTAAGCTCTGGGAGAGATTTATATGGAGATATATGAAAGAAACAACTGATGTTGCTATTGAAGCTGGATTTAAAGTTATGTTTCACGTGGATTCCAATTGGACAAGGGATTTAGAATATTTTACTGCATTCCCTAAGGGATCATGTATCTTTGAGTCTGATGGTGTAACAAATAAGGAAAAATTCCTAAAAGTACTAGGTGGACGTATGTGTTTCAAAGGAGATGTACCTGCTGGTATGCTTGCCCTTGCTACTCCAGATGAGGTATATAATTACTGCACTAAACTGATTAATGAATTTGGAGGAACAGGCCTAATTCTTTCTTCAGGTTGTACAATACCGTCTAATGCAAAAGTTGAAAATGTACAAGCGATGATATGTGCTGCTACAGGAAAATAACTCACAATGAGGGGAATTCGTGTGGCAGGTATAGATATTTAAAGATTATAACAAGGATAACTAATAAGAGCTAACAAATTTGTTGGCTCTTATTAGTCATTGGATAAAGTTAGTTTTGATTCTATTTCTTAATTCAACCAAATAAGAATATTATTTGTAAGTAATACAAACAATAGTTTATAAATCACAATATAGGGGTGGCGTTCTTAGGTATGAATAGTAATAACTATTTAGGATATAGCCTTACTAAATCACTTCAACTTAATATTGATATGTTTAAAGAGATGTTTTCTAATGATGACACAGTTGTTTTCAGGGAGATTGAAAGTAAGCAGGATGCTGATCTAAAATGTTGTGTGATTTTTATAAAAGGCATGGCTAACAAAGACATTATTGATGAGCATATTATTCAGCCGATTATAGACATAAATTTAAAAGATCTAAAGCAAAGTGGAGCAGCAAATCAGGATAATAATATAGATATAATAATTAAAAAGGTTCTGCTATCCAGTTCAGTAAAAAAGCAAACAAAAATAGATGACCTGATTTTACCTTTACTCTATGGAGATACAATTCTATTAATAGAAGGATCCCTAGAAGTAATTCTTGTGGAAACAAAGGCTTTGCCTGAAAGAGGAATTGAGGAACCAGATTCTGAAAGAGTTGTAAAAGGTTCAAAAGAAGGCTTTAATGAAATGATGATAACTAATTTAGCCCTGATAAGAAAGAGATTGAGAACTTACAATCTTAAGTTTTCCTTTAAAGAAGTTGGAACCATAACGAAGACTAAACTGAGTGTATGCTACATAGATGGAATAGTGAATGAAAAAATACTGCAGGAACTTATGAAAAGGCTTGATAATATAGATACTGACGGAATTATAACTTCTGAAGCTGTTGACGAATTTATAAAGGATGCACCTAGGTCTCTGTTTAAGACTATAGGAAATACAGAGAGGCCGGATGTAGCAGTTGGAAAGCTATTAGAAGGAAGAATAGTAATAGTTGTAGATGGTACTCCTTTTGTTTTAACGCTGCCCTTTATTTTTATGGAATACTATCAATCAGCAGAGGATTATACAAATAACTATATATTTGCTTCCCTTAACAGAATACTTAGAATGATGGCCTTTTTCCTTGGAGTAAGTATACCGGCTTTATATGTTGCAGTAACTACATATCATCAGGAGCTCATTCCGACTGCTCTTCTCTTGAGCATATCCACTGCTAGGGAGGGAATACCTTTTCCAACTGTAGTTGAAGCCTTAATCATGCTTATGGGATTTACAACTCTTAGAGAGGCAGGGGTAAGACTTCCACAGGCAATAGGACAGTCACTAAGCATTGTTGGAGCTTTAGTACTTGGGGAAGCAGCGGTAAATGCCCGAATAATAAGTGCTCCAATGGTAATTGTTATTGCAATGACGGGAATTTCATCTTTTTTAGTACCTAAGTTAATTGCGGGTTTTGAGATTGTCAGGTTGATATTTTTACTATTGTCTTCTTACTGGGGCCTCTTTGGATATATGTATGGAGTAATTGGCCTCTTTATTTATCTATTTTCTTTGAGGTCCTTCGGAGTTCCCTATATGCTCTACTCTTCAGCTGTGACTTCAGAAGACATAAAGGATACTACCTTAAGGCTGCCAGTTTGGGCTATGAAGAACAGGCCTAGACTAATAAGCAAAAACAAAAAGCGTCAAAGTTAAGGAGGAATATATTTTGAAGCAAAAGCTATTAATTACAATTATTATAGTTTTTAATATATTATTCTTAAGCGGATGCTGGAATTACAGAGAAGTTAACAGGCTTGCTATAGTTGGGGGACTGGCAATAGATAAAGATGAGGCTTTAGGTGGATATAAACTGACAATAGAGGTAATGAAGTCAGTGCCAGGAGATACCGGAGGAGGTAGGGTTCAGTCTGACATTTATGAAATTAGAGGAAAAACTATATTTGACGCCGTAAGAAACTTTGTCATTAAGTTAGGAAGGAGGACTTATTGGTCTCATGCTAAAGTGGTGATAATAGATAGCAATATTGCTGAGAAAGATATAGTACCAGTACTGGATTGGTTATATAGGGACGCTGGGATTAGGCGGGATATATATATTTTAATATCCAAAGGACACACTGCAGGGGAATTATTAAAAACTGATACTGGTTTGGATGACACTACTTCCTTTCACTTAGTTTCCATACTGCAATCCCAAAAGTCTATTTATAAGTATCCTGAAACAGAGCTTTGGCAAGTAGTAGAAGTAATCTCTCGTAAAGAGAAATCAATACTTGTACCAATTGTTCAGCTTGCTGAAGGAGAAAGAAAACCCTCTGAAGTGAGGGGAAGTGCAATATTTCAAGGGGATAAGGTTATTGGTTATTTAAATGAGGAAGATACTAGAAATGTACTGTGGATAAATGGGGAATTAAAACAAGGATTGTTTGTGGTAAAAAATATTGAGAACACAAATAATGATATAACTTTTGAAGTATTTAATAATAAAGTAAAACCTAAAGTAGAAATTGACGGAGATAATGTTAAAGTGGAAGTGAAAATTAAGACAATAGTCAATATAGCTGAACTTTCAGGAGAATTGAACTTTCAGAATGAGAATATTAGAAAAAGGATAGAAGAATCTGGAGCAGAGGCTTTAAAAAAGAGTTTAACCGGCACCGTGAAAAAACTTCAGAAAGATTATGGAAAGGATGTATTTAAGTTTAGCACCGCTTTAGAGATACAGCAGCAAAAGACGTGGAAAAAGCTTAAACCTAAATGGGAGGAAGAGTTCAGATTAGCAGAAGTAAATGTTGAAGTTGACATGCATATAAAGGGAAGTGCAGTAGCTTCAAAAGCTATTAAGGGAGAATAAAGTATGGCTGTATTATTAATTATTACAGGATATCTAATAATAATTTCAATAGAGATACCTATGCTCCTTAGCAAAAATAAAAATAAGCGTCTAATAATGTATTATATTGTTTTTATGATTATAAGCAGTACAATAAGCATATTTATTGTAACAAAGGAAGGAATCCCAAGCATAGCTGAAGTTATTACAAAAATATTATCACCAATTATAAGAAAATAGGTAGGATGAGTGTAAGATGGATAAGCAAGTTATTTCAGATAAACAGGGCGTAACCTTAATGGTAATGTTTATATGGGGCAGTACATTAATTATGGGCACTGCAGGGGAGGCTAAAAAGTATATGTGGCTTGCTATAATCTTAGGAATGGCAGAAGCTTCTTTAGTTATGATACTTTACTGCAAGATAATAAATAGTACTTCCTGCAGCAATATATTTGATATAAATGAAGTTGCATTTGGCAGAATTGCAGGGAGTGCTTTAAACATTTTATACATATGGTTTGTTTACATTCTGGGGTCTATGGTTTTAAATAATTTTACTGAATTTATAAACATAGTAGGATTGCCGGATAGTCCTAGAATATATGGAATAATACCTATAGTAATTCTAAGTATATGGGGGGTAAAATCTGGAGTTGAAGTCTTGGGAAGGTGGTCGGAGTTTTTTATAATCATACTTCTTATAATAATGTTTGCTACCACTGTATTATCTATTCCCAGCATGGATATTAGCAGGATACGTCCCATTATACCAAGCGAAATTAAACCTATATTAAAGGGTGCCACTTCAGCATTTAGCTTTCCCTTTGCAGAATCCGTTGTTTTTATTATGATTTCATCTTCTTTTAGAAATAAGAAATCTCCTTATAAGATATATTTATTAGGACTTTTGATATCAGGTTTAATGATATCTAATTTTGCTTTAAGAAATGTATTGGTTATTGGTGCGGAAACTCTTTCACAAAGCTATTTTCCTTCCTATACAGCACTATCTATTATAAGGGTGGGAGAGTTTGTTCAAAGAATAGAAACAGCAGTTACTGTGAGCTTTTTACTTACAGGTTTTGTAAAGATAAGTATATGTATAATGGCTTCCTGTAATGGATTAGCTAAGCTCTTCAAATTTGAGAATTACGATATTCTTGTTACTCCTGTTTCTTTAACTATGTTTGCTACATCTTTTATAGTTTATGATAGTATACTGGAAGCAGGAAAGTTTATTCAAGAGGTGTTACCTTACTATACCATAATATTTCAGCTAATATTACCTCTTGTAACGTATATTGGGATAAAGGTTAGAGAAAAATCTGCTAAGGGAAAAACTACATGAGGTAAGTGAAGGCCAACGCTCCAAAAGGCGTGGCCAAAAGCCACGCCTATTTTATTTATTCAATTCTGCCTTAAATGCAGTTATATATTCTTTTATCGTATCAATATTATAGTTGCTTTTTTCCATGATATTTATAAAATGTGACCCAACAATACATCCATCAATAATATCTATATACTTCTCTACATCTTTTGCTGTACGAATACCAAATCCCATCATAACTGGTATTTTTGATATGCCTTTAACTTCTTCAAGATAATTTTTTATCTCTTTATGGAAGGTTGCATCTTGTCCTGTTACTCCCATAGAAGAAACACAATATACAAATCCCTTCGCCTCATTTACAATCATTGGAATTCTCTCTTTTGAAACAGGTGAAACCAGTGGAATTAAATATGGTACATTTTCTTTTTTATCTATGAATTCCTTTATTTCAAAGGTTTCTTCAAAGGGAAGGTCTGGAATAATCATTCCGTCAACACCACATTCTATACATTTATTTATAAAGTTTTCAACACCATAATATAAAATTGTATTGTAATATAACATAAATATAATAGGAACTTCACAGTCTTTTCGAACTTCCGCTACAAGTTCAAATACTCCTTTAAGGTTTGTTCCCTTTTGAATAGATTTATAAGAAGCCTCCTGAATCACAGGACCATCAGCTGTTGGATCTGAAAATGGGATGCCAAGTTCAACAATATCAATGCCTGCTTCTGCTTGAATTTTTATAATTTCACCTGTTTTTTTCATATCAGGAAGTCCAGCTGTCATATAGGTAATAAAAGCTTTTTTATTTTCTTTTTCTAATTCTTTAAGTCTTTTTTCAATCCTATTCATCTAAATCACCTCTATCTTCAATGTATTTTGCAATTGTACTAACATCCTTATCGCCACGGCCTGACAAACAAAGTATTACAATATCATCACTTGTAAGAGTTTTGCAAAGCTTAGGCAGATATGCTAATGCATGGGCACTTTCAATTGCTGGTATAATTCCTTCTAGTCTGCATAATTCTAAAAGTGCTTCCATTGCCTGTGTATCTGTCACACTATCATAGGTAACACGTCCTATACTATCAAGGTAAGCGTGTTCTGGCCCTATTCCTGGATAATCAAGTCCTGCTGAAATAGAATATGCTAAATTAATATTCCCGTTTTCATCCTGTAAAAGATATGATCTCATGCCATGTAGTACCCCAACCCTTTTTTCTGACATTGCTGCTGCATGCTCTCCTGTTTCTATTCCTTTTCCTGCTGCTTCAACGCCATGTAATTTTACAGCTGGGTCATCAATAAATTCAGCAAACATTCCAATTGAATTAGATCCTCCTCCGCAGCAGGCTACAACAGCTGAAGGCAATCTTCCTTCCTTTTCTAAAATTTGCTTTTTAGCTTCTTTACTAATAATGCTTTGGAAGTTCTTAACTATTTCAGGATAGGGATGTGGTCCCAGTGCAGAACCCAAAACATAAAAGGTATCCTCTGCTTCCTTTGACCAAGTTCTAATGGCCTCATTTGTTGCATCTTTTAAGGTATTACTTCCAGAGGTTACTGGAACAACTGTTGCACCAAGCATTTCCATTCTTAAAACATTAAGCTTTTGTCTCTCAATATCCTCTGTTCCCATATATACCTTACATTTCATATCGAATAGTGCAGCACCTGTTGCAGTAGCAACACCATGTTGTCCAGCACCTGTTTCTGCAATAACTTTCTTCTTTCCCATACGTTTTGCTAAAAGAATTTGTCCAATAACATTATTAATCTTATGAGCACCTGTATGGTTTAAATCTTCTCTTTTAAGATATATTTTAGGACCATATTTTGAACTGAGTTTCGAAGCAAAATATAAAGGATTTTCCCTTCCTACATAGTCCTTCATATAATAATTGTATTCTTCCCAGAACTTAGGGTCATTTATAGCTTCATTATAAGCAGCCTCCAGCTCTTTTAAAGTATTCATAAGAGATTCAGAAACATATTGTCCACCGAATTCTCCATATTTTTTATTTTGCATAGTTTTCATTCCTTTCTTTTACAAATCCCTTTACTTTATAGTAATATAGAGTTAGAATATATTTCAATCACTGAAATATATTTCATTTATAAAAACATGAAGGGGAATAGTATGGCAATATATGATAATAAACGTCTTGTTGTAAAAATCTGTAAATTATTTTACAAAGACAATATGAGTCAAAAAGATATTTCTTTAGCACTTGGCATATCTAAGCCGCAGGTGTGTAGAATGCTTAATTTTGCTAAAGAAAATCATATCGTTGAATTTACAATAAATAATCCTTACTCACAGGAATTCCAATTAGAAGAGAAACTTATAGAAAAATATTCACTAAAAGAAGCTTTCGTATTTAACTTTTCATATCAAAATCAAGATGAAGCTATCAACAAATTAGGTGAATGCTGTGCTGAGCAGCTTGATAAATATTTTACCGATAATTCTATTATAGGTGTTATGAGCGGACGCACCATTGCAGCTATTTCTAACTTTGCACATAAGCTCACAAGAGAAGGTTTAAATTTCGTCCCTTTAGTGGGCAATATAGGTTCACAGGGCCATAAGTGGCATGCAAATGTAATTGCTGAAAATTTCGCACATAGAACAGGAGGAAACTACAGCCTTTTGAATGCTCCTATTATTCTCCAAAACCCAGAAACCTGTAATCTTATAAAAAAAGAGCCTTCCATTTCACAAATACTTGTAAAAGGAAGAGCATGTAATATTGCGCTTATTGGTATCGGTGAAATAAACTTATCTTCTACTTCTTACCTTTGTGGTGCATTTTCAGAAGATGATATTACTAAACTGACTGCTCAAAATGCTGTTGCATCAGTCTGTACTTCTTACGTTTCAAAAGATGGCAAAATTCTAGATACTGAGCTAAATTTACGGTCTATTGGAATATCACTTGACGAACTTACTAAAAGTATTACTATTGCCTTTTCCACTGGTAAGGAAAAAATTGAGGCAACAAAAGCAGTCCTAAAAAGTGGCTATATTGATATTTTTATGACTTCCCAAGACATGGCTGAAGAATTACTTGAAGCAAAATAATAATATGTCTTTCTTCTTTTAGGATACAAGATAGTATTGAGATTTTATAATTTAGACATACATTTTTTCTCTAATTGGGAAAAAACCCATACATTTTGTGGATTATATCATATTATGTGGAATTTGGTTTCGAAATGTGCAAAGAATAAATAGGCATCTTGAAATATTAACTATCTGAAGTCAGGTCATCTATAATAAATGACATATGTATATGTAATCTTACAAGAGGATTGTGGAAATCATCTTCCATAAATTCAGCTATTTTACTTAGTCTGTATTTTATAGTATTTCGATGAAGATACAACGAATTAGCAGTAGAGGTTGTGTCCTGATTATTCTCCAAAAAACTCCTCAGTGTAATCAGGTATTCGCTATCTTCTTTTTTATCTTCAAAGCTTAATATGAAATAAGCCTTATTAGAGCTGTAGGTATACACACAGAAGCTAAATAGTTTTTTAATTCGCTGCATATATAAGCTGCCTTTTTTTCTATATAACTATCTCTTGAATCGATAACTTCTAATACTGAAAAGTATTTTTTGGTATTCCATCCTAACGATACGGCTTGATTATAGGCCATGGTCTCATTTGTAATTTTACCTAAAAGCAGTTCTATTACAAATTCTCTTTTAAGTTCTCCTAAAGCTTTTGAAACCTTATTTTGGCTAGTAATTTTTGCAGCTATGGTTTCAGCAATCATTTGAAGAATTTCTAAATCATTTGCTGTCCACAAAGAGGGGCTTTCCATTTTTGTTTAATCGCTCCCAAAACTTGTTGTAATCAGTTCTTTCCACAAGGGATGAGGGACAAATGGATGTAGTTGAAAAGATAAGCAGTAGAATAGTATTAATTAATAATGACCAAGTAGCAGTGGATTGAACCAGTGATAATCATTAATATGATTAATAGCCAATTCATAAGTGTATCTCTCCGTTTTAAACCTAACAACAAGTAATAAGGATGGCAGAGGAAATCCTGATATAACTGATGATAGAATTATCCAGCTCATTCCGAAATAAAGGGATATTTAGAATCCTTGAGAGAAAAGATTTTGTTTTAATTACATTTAAAGATGGCAGTATTAGAGCGGGTAGTCATCGGATAAAAGCCTAGGTGCTAGAGATAGCACCTATTCAAGTTAACTCAAGACTTTTAATTTATACATATTAGCTATAATAGTATTTAATATTGGTTCTTTTAGTTAATTTAGCTATTTGAATCTATAATTTCTCTTAATGTTATATTGTCATTTCTAAATCTGGCATCAGGATTCTTTTCTCTTTTAAGTTTTATAGACTTTTGAGGGCAGAGATTTATACAAGCAAGGCAGAATTCGCATTCATCTCCATAAACAGGTTTACTATTTTTAATTAATTTATTTATAGAGATGTTATCCCTAGGACATACCTTGGCACAAGTTCCACAACCGTTACACTTATCATTAATTGAAAAGTTTTTTACCGAATTAAAGTTAGGCAAAACTTTTTCTAGATGGCTTATTCCCTTTGTTAATACAGAATATAAGACTGTACCATCAGGAACATGCTTTTTATTTTCAGCTACATCTAGCAATAGGCTATTTAAGTTTTCCTCAATGTTTTTGTTTTTTAGTTTCTGCTGATCAATATCAAAAATAGGTAAGTAGTTATCAATCATAAGTAAGCTGTTTGCATAATGTATAGTTATATTATTTTGGGCTGCCAGTTCTGTAAACCAGCTAGGACCATTTCCAATTTTGTTTCCATATGTTAAAATAGCAAAAATGTAAGGGCTTTTTAGGCTTACTCTCTCTACAAATTCACGGACAATTTTTGGTGCAGCAAATCCATAACAAGGAAAGATGATACCTATTTTTTTGTCTTCAAAACTAAGTTGATTACTTTTTAGAACCTTTGGTATGGAGTAAAGTTCACCTCCAAACTTTTTGGCAACATATAAACTATTTCCAGTGGCAGTAAAATAAAATATTTTCATTTATAAACCTCCTTGATAAGCAATTAAATTGGAAATTAAATATTTAAATTTGATACTTTGAAAACTATCGAATTGTTAGGCGAAACCAAAACTTTTTGGTTCCATAATCCTTATAGATTAAATAATTTGATAACATCCTTAACTAATTCTTTATTTACTCTACATATTAAGAATTTACCTTTTTTTTCAGTAGTTATTAATTCTGCATTTGCTAATTCTTTAATATGGTGAGAAATAGTAGGAGCACCTATGTTCAAAGATTGAATAATATCCGTAACAAAACATTCACTTCCATTAGGATAGCTAGATTCATTCGATTCAGCTATTTTTAAATATAATTCTAATCTATTTGGGTTAGATAAGGCTTTAAATACCTTTGCCATTTTATTTATATCCATAACAATCTCCAATCTTTTTGTATCAAACTTCGATAACTATCGAATTGATTCTATCAAATAAATTATTTCATGTCAATGAAAAATATTATTGATCATGCTTATCGGTAAACTTAAAAATTCGAAAGTTAGCAAAACATATTAAATTTATGTTATAGGATAACTTTGTCTATATCCATTTTTATTAGCTTGAAAAACATGATATAATTACCACTAAGTAATTCAGAATAATAAATAGGGACCTTATTGGAGAAATCTAATATGGTCTTTTAGCTTATAATATTTTTATTTTATACTGGAGGAGAACATGAATATAAATAATCTTTTTTTCCATATTCATTATTGTAATAAGAGGCAATTTAATGATCCTTGGAAGCATAAATCAAAACTGGTTAGAACTCTTCAACATCATGAACTGTTACTTATTCTTGGAGGAAAAGGAAGTATTACAATTGAAAATAAGAAACATCAGATTAAAGAAGGTGTGATATTTTATATTTGTCCTAATGTATTGCAGTGTATAGATATAGCTGTTGAAGAACCTATTTATTTTCTGTCAGTTCATTTTAGTTATGCAAATGTGAGTTTTAATGACAATAAATGGAGTGTTAGAAATGAAACTGAAATGCTTTCACTGAATTCTATGGAAGAATTAAAGGATTATTATCATGTTAGTGATGTATTTAAGAAATTAGTGGACAGCTGGTATGGAAAATTACCTGGTTATGAATTTAGTACTAAGGCTTTACTTCAGCAATTGATATTTGAAGTTTTTCAAAATATAAAAAGACAAAATCAGAATTACTCAGTATCCTTAAAGGTAGAAAAAATCATTGAATATATGCATGAAAATATAGACAAAAAAGTTACCTTAATTGAATTGTCAGAGATGGTACAATTATCACCTGCATATTTATCAAGGTCTTTCAAAGAAATTACCGGGTATTCTGTAATTCAGTTCTTTAATAAAATGAAAATTGATAAAGCAAAAGAGCTTATAATAGATGGAAACAAAAAGATAAAAGAGGTAGCAGGAGCCGTTGGATTTACCGATGAGTTTTATTTTAGCAGGCTATTTAAAAAAGTTGAGGGCATAAGTCCTTCGGAATTTTACAGCAAAAATGTCCATGAAGTTTAATATTGTACATGGTATAGAGCCATTTCATAAGATAAAATGAGGATTGTATCGGACAACAATTGAAACATAGAAGAAGGAAGGCTTATATCATGGGAATTTGGAAAAGAAATTTAATAGTTTGCTGGTTTGGAATGTTTGTTACAAGTATAGGAATGAGCCAGATAGCGCCAGTGCTGCCACTTTATATAAAGCATCTTGGAGTACAGCAAACAGCTTTAATAGAACAATTCTCGGGAATTGCTTTTGGGGTTACATTTATAATTTGCGCTATTTTTTCACCAATTTGGGGCCAGGCTGCTGATAAGTTTGGGCGAAAGCCTATGCTGCTTAGAGCAAGTCTTGGCATGGCTATAGTTATCTTTAGTATGGGATTTGCCCATAATGTATATGAATTGATAGGTTTAAGATTACTGCAAGGAGTTATAACAGGTTACAGCACTGCCTGCACCACATTAATTGCAACACAAACGGATAAGGAACATGCAGGGTGGGCTTTAGGTACACTTTCAACATCATCTATTGCAGGCTCTTTACTTGGGCCAATGATTGGTGGTTATATAGGGGAGAATCTTGGTTTGCAAAATGTGTTTTTTATAACTGGTGCATTAATGGTTATTACATTTATTACAACAGTTCTATTTGTAAAAGAGGATTTTAATCGTGAAGATAAAAAGGTACTAAGTACAAAAGAAATTTGGAGTACTATTTCTAATAAAAGCTTAATTGTCATAATGTTTGTGACCTCTTTTATATTAACTTTAGCATTATACTCTATAGAGCCAATAATAACAGTATATGTTACTCAGTTATCCATAAATACTAGCCATGTTGCTTTGCTATCAGGAATGACATTTTCAGCTTCGGGGCTAGCCAGTATAATTGCTGCCCCAACACTTGGAAAGCTGTCTGATAAGATTGGACCACAGAAGGTAATGTTAGGTGCACTTATAGTGGCAGGAATAATTTTTATACCTCAAGCCTTTGTAAGAAACCCATGGCAGTTAATGATACTTCGTTTCATGTTAGGATTAGCCACTGCAGGGCTTGCGCCTTCTATTAATTCTTTAGTAAAAAAAATCACACCAAGTTCTCTTACCGGTAGAGTTTTTGGATTGAATATGGCTGCCCAGTATTTAGGTGTCTTTGGCGGCTCAATTTTAGGAGGACAAGTGGCAGCCTATATGGGTATCAGATATGTATTTTTTATCACAAGTACACTGTTATTAATAAATGCATTCTGGGTTTATAGTAAAGTGTCTACAAGGCTCGCTTAAAGTATTTGTTTTAGAACTAAAAAATAATATTGAGAGATAAAGGATGAGAAATTAAATATGGAAGATTTAAAATTAGCAAATGAAACTGAAGTTATTAAACCAGATAGAACAGCTCTTGTAGTTATTGATTTGCAGTTAAGACGTCGTGGAATTGATACTATTGTTTTGTGTGGAGTTTCTACTGGAATTGGTGTAGACACTACTGCAAGAGAAGCTTTTCAACAAGGTTACAATCAAATTTTTGTAGAAGATGCTATGGCAGCTATAACAAAGGAAGAACATGATTATGTTTGTAAGTATATATTCCCTAGAATAGGTAAGATTAGAACAACAGAAAATATAGAATCATCAATTAGTTAAGTAATAAGGGTAAAATTAAGACACTTGCTTTGTTTTAAAAAGCCAGTGTCTTTTATTGTATAGATTGTGGGTATACAGGGTTTATGCCTGCTATTTTAAATGTGTAGCTTTTTATTTAAACAGCCTACTATAAAGGGAACATATCGCTATGATGAAAATGAGTGTATTAAAGATTTAGTAGTTCTACTGCTACCATACTTGATTTTTTTTCAGGAAATAGTTCAAAACCTATAAATCCATCATATTTTAGGGATCTTAAGACATTAAAAATATTTATAAAATTTATTTCTCCAGTACCCGGTTCATGTCTGCCAGGTACATCTGCAATATGAATATATCCAATATAATCAATGTATTTACGTATATTATCAATAATATTACCTTCCATAATTTGCATATGATATATATCGTATAATATCTTTATATTGTCCGAATTAATCATTCTGACTAGTTTAGCTGAATCAGAAGTGTAGGCTAAATAATTTCCATCATGGTCAACTAGTGTATTTAGAGCCTCAAGTACTAGACTAATTTGAGCTTCTTCGGCTATCGGAGCCAGAGCTTTTAAAATATCATGCGCAGTAGAAAATTTATCGAAATCACATACTTTACCATAATCATTTATAACAATTCCATCTTTTCCAAGGGCATTAGAATGTATTACAACATTAGAACAATTAAGGTATTTGGCAGTGATGATAGATGCTTTAATGTACTCAATATATTTTTCTTTTTCATTTATATCTATTAAAGAAAAAGTCCTATCTCCGGAAAAGCTCGCTATCTTTATATGATATTCTTCGCATAATTCCTTGATTTTTTCTATATTCTTATCTTCCCAGGACCAAAATTCAATATACTCAAAGCCGGCTTCCTCTACAAGCTTAAATCTCTCTTCAAAAGGAACTTCTGTAAAAATAGTTTCAATACATATTGATTTTTTCATTTTCAAACCCCCAAAAGTTATTTTATAATTGAATTATACGATATATAAATTTAATATAATCAACGTAATACGAAATTAAATCGACTATTTACGAATATAGAGATGTTATTGAATTGTATAAATTGGAGGATTTAATATGTACAGCTTTGATAAAGAATACCTTTTTGATCCTAGTCATATTAATGGAATGTATTTATGTGAAAGTTTTGGCAAGTATACCTTATCTTCTAAGGTTGGATTTTTTTGTAATTTTGATTTAAATCAAATTTCAAACCAACCCCATTTCCACAACTGTTATGAACTATATATTATAACCTGTGGAGAAGGTACTTTTCAGTATGATAAAGGGACATATTCTATAAAACAAGGAGATATATTTATTGCCGATCCAAATGTAACCCATGAAATCAGTGTAAATAGTTTGCAGAACCTTCAAGGAATTAATTTTTTTATAGAGATTAAAGATAATGCACATCTGAAACCTAAAACATTACAGGATTTTTCTATCTACTCCTTTTTAAGTGGACATAAGGTAACTTTAGGCTCGCAGAAACATTTGCTTGCGTATCTAGTATTCATTGATGCATACTTTACTGCAAAGCGAAGTAGGGGATTCGCTATTGAGCAGGCATTGAAAAATCTTATTCTAGAATGTCTAGATTCCTTATCAGTAAAAGGTGGAGGCTTACATAAAGTTCAAGCCAATACTCGAAGTACTTTTGAGTTAGCCTTAGATTATATTGATCATAATTTAAACA
The DNA here is from genome assembly GCF_001623875.1 of Clostridium magnum DSM 2767. GTDB lineage: Bacteria > Bacillota > Clostridia > Clostridiales > Clostridiaceae > Clostridium_AM > Clostridium_AM magnum. The sequence continues at coordinate 64,211 of NZ_LWAE01000011.1, forward strand.
ACAAGATTGTAATCAATGAGGTTGCAAAAGAACTCTGTATATCTGAACGCACTCTTGAATATCTTTTCAAAAAACATATGAATAAAACTATCAAGGATTATGTGAATGAGAAAAAAATGACTCTTGCAGCTCATCACCTTATGAAGCAATTTAGCGTTAGCGATACGGCCATGCAGGTTGGTATCAGTAGTACGTCACAGTTCATTAGGGTGTTTAAAAAATATTTAGGTGTTACTCCCAAAAAATATCAACAACTACATATATCTAAGATAAAAGAATTTGGACGAAGACAACAGAAGTTGTATAAGTGAAGTGAACGATGTTAATTTCTTATACAAAGTATATAAGAAATAATGTGTAATAGTATACTTAAGAGGTTAAGGTAGAGAATTTATGTTATATTGATATGTTTTAGGGAGGAATGCTATGAGAGCAAAAAAATTGCCGAAATTTATGCCTATTATTATAGCTTTCACAATTATATTAGCTATACTATATGCCCCAGTTGGAGCGATACGGATGCATCTGTTTTTTAGTAATCCTATTCAAAGTTTAACTTGCAGTGTAAAGAAATCTCGCTTTATTGATTCATCGTATGGTCAACAATATTTGATAAATGGTTTTAAAGCAGGAGACGGTTCTGGAGGAATTTATTTTGCATATGTTAAGAGAAATTCTATAGGCTGGTACTATTGGCCTGGTGGAGGTTCAGGTCCTTAATAACTGCTTCACACCCTAATTCAATGAATGAAAAGTAATTGATTTTAACTATCTGAAATAAATCTAAATTTATAGAGAGCATTTCTGCATAAATCGGAAACGCTCTTATTTATTGTAAAATAATTGATACATAGTTTAGTTATCTCAAATAAAACAATAAGTACATAAAAATAATCAATAAATATTTATTGATAAACAATAAAAGAGTGTGTTATTCTATATATGTAAATTAAAAGAGAGGCGCAAAGATTAATAATCTTCGCGTACAGAATGAAGAATACAGGAGACGTAAAGATTGATAATCTTTACGCACAGTATAAGGAATACAGGAGGATTTTTTTTATGAAACGATATTCAACAATTTTCTTAAAGATAGCTGTTATTCTTATTGGAATTCCAGTTCTTGCTTTGTGTATATTTGGGTTGCCTTGGTTAGCTAATAATCCAGTAAATCCACATTATGCCCATATGCTATATCCCATTTTAGTAGGTATATTTGTATCAGTCGTACCGTTTTTCGTTGCTCTGTATCAGGCTTTAAGACTATTAAGCTATATTGACAAGAACAAAGCTTTCTCGGAGTTATCAGTAAAGGCTTTAAAGAATATAAAATACTGTGCAATCACAATCAGTACCCTGTATGTGGTAATGATGCCATTCGTTTATCTCGTAGCAGAGAAAGACGATGCTCCAGGTCTCATAATAATGGGAATGGTCCCTGTTTTTACTTCAATGGTAATCGCAGTATTCTCTGCTGTTCTTCAAAGGCTTTTACAAGAAGCCATAGACATAAAATCAGAAAATGATTTAACGGTATAAGGCATCAAGATTGATAATCTTGATGCACAGAATGAGGAATACAGGAGACGTAAAGATTGATAATCTTCACGGGCAGGATGAGGAATACAGGAGACGTGAAGATTAATAATCTTCACGGGCAGGATGAGGAATACAGGAGGGGAATAACATGGCAATTATAATAAATATTGATGTGATGCTGGCTAAAAGGAAAATGAGTGTAACAGAACTTACAGAGAAGGTTGGAATAACCATGGCGAATCTTTCTATATTGAAAAATGGAAAGGCAAAAGCTATTAGATTTTCAACTTTAGAAGCAATATGCAAAGCTTTGGACTGCCAACCAGGTGATATTTTAGAGTACAGAAATGATACGTAAACGGGAAGCTGAATATTGCAAGCACATTAGTTAAATGTTGAGTAAAGTTTATTTTAGGAGGTAATGTATGAAGATTAAATTAATTGAACCTGCAATGCTGCCAAGACCTATGGATACAAAGTTAAAAACAAGAATGTCTCCTTCATTAGCTTTACTAACAATAGCAAATCTTACTCCGAAAGAGCATGAAGTCATCATTGAGAATGAAAATGTTGAAAAGATAGATTTTGATGAACCTGTAGATTTGGTAGCAATAACTGTCACTGTAGATGTTATGAATAGGGCAGTGGAAATATCAAAGGAGTTCCAAAATCGTGGAATAACAGTAATTGCAGGAGGTATACATATTACAGCAGATCCAGAGGGCACCCTTAATAGTTTTGACGCAATATGTGTGGGAATGGCTGAGAGAGTTTGGGTAAAAATCCTTAAGGATAAAGAAAATAATTCACTTAAGAAGATATATTATGATATGGATAACATTTCTGGGGAAGAAATAGTGTCACCTAACTATTACATTGTTGATAATAAAAAGTACCTATATACTAATATAATTAGTACAAGCAGGGGATGTCCTTTTGAATGTGATTTCTGCTATAAAAGTTGCAAAAATGTACTTAAAACTTATATTAATAGACCTATAGACGATGTGATTAAAGATATAAATGCATTAAAAACAAGGCATATAATGTTTATTGATGATAATTTTATTGGAAATCCCAAATGGACAAAAAAATTATTAAAGGAAATAAAACCTCTTAAACTAAAGTGGAACGCGGCGGTTACTTCTAATATAGTGGACATGCCTGAATTATTAGATGAAATGAAGGAATCTGGCTGTCAAAGTCTATTTATAGGTTTTGAAAGTATAAATAGTAAGTCTATAGATAGTGTCCACAAGGTGCAAAATAGTGTAAAGAGATATGAGAAACTTGTAGATGAAATTCATAAAAGGGGAATAATGATAAATGCAAGTTTTGTTTTCGGATTAGATGAAGATGATGTCTCTGTATTTAAGAATACATTAGAATGGATAGTTAAAAATAAGATAGAAACGGTAACCTCACATATCCTTACCCCATATCCTGGTACAAAGTTATACTCATCATTAATGGAGGAAAATAGAATTGTAGATTATAATTTGTCAAATTATAATACTGCCCATGTGGTATATAAACCTAAGAATATGACAGCAGAAGAATTATATAATGGCTATCTATGGATATATAAGGAAGTGTACACCTTTAAAAATATAATGAAAAGACTACCAAAATCTAAAAAGCAATGGATTCCATTTCTAGCATTTAATTTATTTTATAGGAAGTTTGGAAAGCTGACAGAATTATTATGCAATATAGTTTCTTTTGAAAATATAGGAAGACTTTTTAGATGGTTATCTTATTGTATAAAGTAGGTGTTAGAATTATGTGATAATGATAAAATAGCATCCTTATTATATCGACCATAGTAAGGATGCTATTTATCCGATGACTACCCGCTCTAATACTCCCATCTTCTTCAAGGTGGGAGTAAAGAGCGGCTACGTCCCTGGATTCGTTCAACTAAGAATCAGGTGGAGTTTGAAACTCCATCTGATTCAAGTTTTCACTTCATTTGACCTTATTTAGCTTGCTTTAGTACATAGTAATAAGGGTCTGCTCCTCTTTCTACATAATCTCCATTTTTCCATTCAAAGAACAAATATTTTGAGCCATTTAGTTCTTTTATTGTATATTTACATGCTACTTTAAGTTTTTTATTGATTATTAACCCCTTTGTCCAGGTGAAAACTTTCTTATCAAGTTCACCATCTTTTTTGAAAGTTAATTCATCTACACCTAAATCGCCTTTCCATTGTTGAACTCCTGGTTTAAAGTCATCAGTTTTCGGAACAAAGTCTACAGTTTCCCACTTACCTAGAACTTCAGAATCATTTACAAATGGATAATCTATTTTGTCAGTTCTAGTTTTTACTTCTTTTCCCTGCATATTAGTTGTAAGAGATGGGGTAGAGCTTATTTTTTTTAATACATAGTATTGGGGTTTCTTTCCTCTTATTGTATAATCTCCGCTTTTCCATTCGTAGAACATATAAGTTGAACCATGTATATCTTTTATAATATATTTACTATCAGTTTTATCGACAGGGTTGAGAATATGATCTTTTGTCCAGGTGCAAACTGTTTTAGAAACTTTGCCATCAATTGTAAAGTTCAACTCTTTAACAAACAAGTCTCCTGTAAAACTTTTACTACCTACTTTGAAATCCTCAATATTAGTTACAAAATCTACGCTTTGCCATCTACCAATTATATTTGGATCATTTACAAAAGGATAGTCAATTTTATCTACATTGACAGCTTTAGTTTTACTAAAAATCGATGCTTTTGCATCTGTAAGAGTAACACCAGCAAAAATTAGTAAAGCTGCTATTGCAAGGGCAGAAAATTTATAAGCTTTTTTATTAAATAATTTAATCATAGTAATTCTCCTTTTTGCTTCAGATTTATTTTTTACTATAGAAGCAGTTCCTAGTAGTTGAGTGGATTTGGAATAACCCTCTATAAGATGAATTATTGTAAGACCATAATCTTTTACTTCTTCATCATTTGTATAGGAAAGCGCAAGTGAATCACAGCATAATTCCATGTCTTCGGACATTTTTTTTAGCCCATATTGAATAACTGGGTTGAACCAATGAATAGTCCTTAATATGATTAATAACCAATTTACAATTGTATCTCTACGTTTTAAATGAGACAATTCATGGAGAAATACATATTTTAATTTGTTTACAGACAATATATTAAGGATATTTTCAGGAAACAATATTGTAGGGTTAAAAAAACCAAATAATGCTGGAGTTTTAATTCCTTGTATTTTAATCAAGGATACATCCTTATTAATCTTCATTTGTTCTTTACAAAATTCTAAGATATTTATAATCTCTGCATTACAAAATGGAGTTTGTGCTTTTATAGTATTTCTTAAATTTATATTTACTAGAACTACATAAAAACCGATTACCAGCAGACCAATTAGCCATATAAGAGATAAAATACTTAAACCTGACAAACTAAAGGTTGCATTATTATCATTATTAAAGCCCATTGAAGTTAAACTACCTAGCAGGGCATTACTATTATATATACTGGCAGTTTTTTCACCACTGAAGTTTACGATGCTATTCAAAGTATTTTCTCTTGTCACAAATAATAAGGATGGAATCTCTTTTATTTTAGATATTAGATTGAAGATACTAAAAGAGCTTTCAGGTAAGTTTGGAATTAATAGACGAAATACCACGATAAACCATAGTATATATTGAAGCTTTATACTTAATTTACCTGCTAAAAGTTTTCTGATTGCAAGTATTAAAATCACCAAAATGCTTGAAGTAATAGATACCTGAAACACAGTTTTAAACAAATCATTAAGGATATTTATTGATTCGTACATAATACTACTTCCTCTCATCTAGGATACGCTTTAAATCCTCTATATCCTCCTTAGATAAATCACTCTCTTTTATAAAGCTTACTAATAGACTCTTAAGAGCACCATTATAAACCTTGCTTAAAAAAGATTGATTTTCTGCCTTTATACATTCATCTTCCTGAATTAGCGAATAATAGAGATATCTTCTGCCATCTTCTTTGTATCCAAGTACATTTTTATTTACTAATCTACTTATCAATGTTTTTACGGTTTTCGGATTCCAATCTGTACTTTCAGCCAAGGCATCAATTATTTGATTTGAGGTACAGGGGGAATTTGCCCATACCACTTTCATCACTTCCCATTCAGCCTCTGATATTTTAGGTATTTCCTTCATAAAAAGTCACTCCTCGTATTAAAATTACAATTGTAATCTATATTAAGATTACATTAGTAATCCAAAATTGTCAATATATAAATAAACATAAAATGGAATGAGATCAATTTGATGGGATTATTAGCAGGAAAGCTTCAAAGTATAAATAAGATGGTACAATTAATCTTGTAAATGAATAATATGGTAATTATGTAAAAAATAAAGATAAATTTTAAGTTCTAAATCTGCCGCTTTTTTCTTAAAGCATACATTCATTTGGAGGTAGCAGCTGTTATGAAAAAAATAATTCATAGTATTTTGTCTAGTACAATATTTCGTGGTCGTAATACATCCAATTTCAAAGGGAAGGAAAACACATTTAGACAATTTCCTTATGAAATTAAAGTTATCGCTGAAAAATTATATATACCCTGGGCCATAGCCATAAGCGATGAAGGCAACTTATATTTTACGGAGCGGTCTGGGAGAATTAGAATTATTAAAGATGGTAAACTTCAACCACAACCACTAATCACATTTCGTGCACCCTTTGTAAGTCAGGGGGAAGGTGGGTTGATGGGCATTGCCCTAGACCCAAATTATTCACAAAACCACTATATATATGTTATGCATTCATATGCAGAAGGCAATCAAATCTATAATCGTGTTGTCAGATTGATTGAAAATAATAACAGAGCATCCATTGACCGAGTTCTTTTGGACAAAATCCCTGGGGGACAGATTCACAATGGAGGAAGGTTAAAAATAGGTCCTGATAGGAAATTGTATATAACAACGGGAGATGCAGGGAACGCAGCATTGGCACAAGATCCCACAAGTACAGCGGGAAAAATACTGAGAATAGAATTGGATGGCAGTATTCCTAAAGATAATCCATTTATTAATTCGCCTGTTTATAGCCTAGGTCATCGAAACCCACAAGGCTTAGCCTGGAATTCAAACAATGTCCTCTATGTATCAGAGCATGGACAGTCAGCTCATGATGAGATAAACATAATAAAATCAGGTGCCAATTATGGCTGGCCTCTCGTTCAAGGAAACGAGGAATCTTCGGAAGTTATGGTACAAAAGCCCTTAATACACAGCGGAGAAGATACATGGGCACCTTCTGGCATTACTTTCGTAACTCAAGGACCATGGCGAGGAAAACTATTGGTTGCTGCTTTGCGTGGACAGCGATTACTTGCTATGTCGTTGAATGGAAGAGGAACAGCAGTGAAGAATGTAGAAGCATTCTTACAAAATAGGTATGGACGTTTCCGTGAAGTTATTCAGGGGAGAGACGGATCAATTTATCTGGCAACAAGTAATAGGGATGGTAGAGGGAATCCTGATATAACTGATGATAGAATTATTAAGCTCATTCCGAAATAAAGGGATATTTAGAACCCTCAGGAGAAAGGATCTTGTCAAAATACATTTAGCTTTTAATGAAGTGGAAACTTGAATAAGATGGGGTTTCAAACCCCACCTGATTCCTAGTTGAACGAATCCAGGGACGCAGCCACTCTTTACTCCCTATTTGAGAAAAGCAGAGAGTCCAAATCTATGATTTGGTGCGAATCGCTTTCACACCGTGCGTAGGGAGTATTAGAGTGGGTAGTCATCGGATAAAAAAATAGGTGCTAGAGATAGCACCTATTGAAATAGGAGCGTCATCATCATATTTTAATTTTATTTTTTCAGTTGTTACACTAAATAAGAATAATGTATCTTAATTATTCTTACTTTTTTATAATTGGTATCCATATTTCGCTTTTAAAAGTTGGTGAAGTTACATCTTTATTCTCGTTCCATAAGATTTCTGGTCCTTTTGTTTGTTCATAGTTTGAAGATGGAAACCATTCAGAATAGATGCGTCCCCAAACATTTTGCAGAGTATCTGGAAACGGACCTACCGCTTCAAATACAGCCCATGTTGAGGGAGAAACTTCAAGTTGTGATAGGTTATCTGGACACTCTTTTGTTGTTGCTACACCTATATAATGGTCAAGCTCTCCTTTTTCCTCCATTCGTCCTTCTGAAAAATTTACAGACGCACTTATTAGTCCCATTGGCTCTATGTTAGATAGTTTTTTGAGTTTATTAATAGTTTCAACTGTTAAACTTTGCCACATTGCAGCAATTTCTGGATTTACTCCATTGAAAATTATAGGTACCCTTTTCTTAATGCCAATTATACGAAATCCTTCTTTTTCTTCAATTCTATAGTTCATTTCATTTCCTCCTCGTATAATAAGTTTATAGCAGTTATTTACTGCCTATAAACTTATTTATTTTTTATATTTTGTATAGATTAAGAAAGCATCTCAATTTTTCTAGTGGGGATTCTCCCAATTCAGTATTGCTGATTCTTATACTTTCCGATCTATACTGTTTTAACCTACTATTTATTAAAGGATTTTCTAATGCTAAAATAGTCATAACGGAACTTTAGCGAAGGTTACTGCTGTATTCCTCCTGCAAAACACATTGTGTTATTGCCTGTAAAGCTTGCAGCCTGACCAAAGTATCATATTCTGCTTACACAAATGTTGCATCTCCTTTCGCAGCCACCAGCAAGGTTTTGCGTCTGGATGAATGCTAATTACGCGAGGTTGCAGTTAGTACTTTGGATTAGGATAATCCTTTCTAATTTCCTCATTATTTTTGAAAGGTGGTGATTTCATGAAGAAATTAGATTACTTATCAACTCTATTTGTTGGTATCGATATTGGTGCGAGACAAAATGTTGTCTCTGCTATTAATTTTGAACAGGAATTCTTGATTAAGATGAAACCTGTTCCTAATACGCAATTTGGTGCAGAGCAACTTGAATCCATGCTTGTTAAGGTTTTAGAAAACAATACTTTTAAAGCTGTTATAATCGGCTTAGAATCTACTTCCTTTTATGGAGTACATATAGCCAATTTTTTATCTGCTAGTGAAAAACTTATGACTTACAAACCTTATGTTTACTGCTTGAATCCTAAGGAAGTTGCTAACTACAAAGAATCCTTTAATTCTCTTGATAAAAATGATGGCATTGACTCTTTTGTTATTGCTGACTTTGCAAGAGTTGGCAGAATTCATATTGAACCTTGGCGTGGTTCTCAATATCTTGCTCTGCAAAGACTTACAAGGCACAGACTTCATATTGTTGAATGCTTAACTAGAGAAAAAACTTACATGTTATCCAATGTATTTCTTAAGTTCAGCGAATTTGCATTATTACAGGGAGAAGATCATCCTTTTTCTAATAAATACGGTGCTACCGCATCTTCAATACTTACTGAATTTCTATCTTCCGAAGATATTGCAAATACATCAATTGAAGAACTTGTTGACTTCGTCAATAGAAAAAGTCGGAAAAGGATTTCTAATCCTCAGATGACTGCTGAAATTTTGCAGCAAGCTGCACGTAATTCATACCGTCTTGATAAATGTTTGTATGAGCCATTAACAACCTCTATTGCTTGTTCTTTCAACTGTATTCAGGCTTTTGATAAAGAACTTAAAGGTATTAACAAAGCCATTGAAAAAGCTGTTATGGGAATGAATCCTGTGGAATACAAAATATTAATGTCTATTCCTGGTTTTGGCCCTGTTTACTCCAGTGGCATTCTTGCTGAATTAGGAAGTGTGCATGCATTTCCTAGTAATGATGCTATTGCTAAATACGCTGGCATCGTGTGGAAAGAAAATCAATCTGGAGGTTTTAAAGCTGAAAATACACCTATGAACAAAGCTGGTAACCGTTATTTACGCTATTATCTCATAGAAGCTGCAGGAAGTGTTGTTTGCCATATTCCTGAATATCAAGAGTTCTATCAGAAGAAATTTGCTGAAGTAACTACACATCAGCACAAACGAGCACTCGCGCTAACATCTCGTAAACTTATTCGTATGATTTTTGGATTGCTGGCTAAAAATCAGCTCTACTCTTCAAATAGAGTAGATTAATCTATATAAATTATACGAACATACTTTCTCATTGGACTGTATGTTTATTAAGGTTACCCATTTTTAAAGAAATCATTTGATTTTCTTTTCATTTTGTTCTTGACATATTACCAAATTGCTTTAATTGATAATTGAAAAGTCATTGGTGGATAGGCTTTTAATGATTTACCATTGTACCGAGCCTCTGATGGTGTTATCCCATGCAAACTTTGAAACGCTCTTGTAAAAGAGTCTGGTGACTTGTATCCATACTTAATGGCCAAGTCAATTATCCTTATATTACTATTATTAAGTTCAAAGGCTGCAACAGTAAGACGTCTGCGACGAATGTACTCGGACAGCGAAGCACCTGCAAGGAAAGAAAACATTCTTTGAAAATGATATTCCGAGCAAAATGCCAACCTTGCTACTTCTTTAAAATCAATTTCACCATCAAGATTTTCTTCAATATAATTTAATGCATCATTCATTCTTTTTAACGAATCCATTTTGTGACCTCCTCTCTCATCAATAGAATATCAGAAATTATATTTGTCTATCCGACTATTACTGCACAAGTATGTAGGATTAATTCATTATCATACATACTTATTAGTTATGTCGTATTCTCTAAAAAATTATGTCATAGTAAAAAGGCATAAAGTTACCTTAATTCGTAGTTTTCTTAATATTATAAAACACTATTTAAATATAAATAAAAGTAGTAATTATCAGTGAAATTAGATTAAGGAATTGCATATAAGCTCCTTAGTCTATTTTTTCTGCATACTAGATTTAGTATTCTTTTTTAATAATACAAGCTCCTTTAAAGCTTCCATCGGTGATGACATCCACTTGTTTACATGATATACCATTTTAGCATGTATCAAAATATTATCAGTTTCTACTGGAAGTATCACAAGCTCACCATTTTTAATTTCCTTATCAACCGCTATTCTTGGCAAAAAGCTTATACCTAGACCTTCTTTAACGCATTGTTTTATGGCCTCTATACTGCCAAGTTCCATAATAGCGTCCACTTGCACATTTAGTTTTTTAAATAGCTTTTTCAATTCCATGGTGTAACCACTTTCAGATTCAACAAGAATAAATGATTGATTTTCCAGTTCATCCATAGCAATTTTCTTAAAAGTAGAAAAAGGATGGTCTGGTGATGCAACAAAAACAGTGGAATCATCAAAAATATCAATTTGAAAAAGATCCTTTCTCTTAGATTCATCATGGAGACTAAATGCAACATCAACAATATTTTTCTCAAGTAGTTCATGAAATTCAAGACAATCTGCCATTTTCAGTATTATCCGAACCTTAGGGTAAATTTTAGTATATTCTTTAAGCAGTGGTGGAAGCCAAAAGGCACATAAAGTTTCTGCAGCGCCTATCCTTAAGTCACCGTGAACTTTTTCACCTTTATTGAATAATTCATGTATTTCTTCAGCATCTTGGAGCATTTTCTGGGCTGGGGAAATTAACTTATTTCCTTCTTCATTCAAAAATACTTTTTTACCAATCCGTTCAAAAAGCTTTACACCAAGTTCCTGTTCCAAATTTCTTATATGGTCTGAAACAGTAGACTGAGAATAATTAAGTTCTTCAGCGGCTGCTCTAAAATTCAGCAATCTTGCTAATACAATAAATGTTTGAAGTTGTTTAACATCCAAGAAATCACCACCAATCGTAAAATGCGATTAAATTGATAGAAATAATCGACTTATCAATATATATTTTTTATGATACTCTTGTATAAAATACAGTTCAAGTTAATTTTTCATAAGCTAGTAAAAAATAAGAAAGGGCTGAAGCAAAGTGATAAATAAAATTAAAAATTTGACTTATTCATTAGGTGCTGACGTATGTGGGATTGGAAGTATAGATAGATTTAAAGAGGCACCAAAAGGATTTCATCCACTAGATATTTATTCTGAAGCAAAATCAGTTGTATCAATTGGAAAACATTTTTCAGCAAGCTTGTTTGATGCAAATACTAAAGCTCCTTATACATTTGTAAAAAATAAAATAGTTCAACTATTAGATGATATTTCTATTAATCTTACTTTTTATATTGAATCACAAGGTTACAAGGCAATACCTATTCCAGCAGATGAACCTTATGAATATTGGGATTCTGAAAATAAACATGGTAGAGGAATATTATCACTAAAACATGCAGCTGAAGCATGTGGTATAGGCTGTATTGGGAAAAACACCTTATTAATAAATGAAAAATACGGTAATAGACTTTATTTTGGAGCAGTAATTACAAATATGGAGTTAACCTCAGATACTTTAGCACGGAACTTATGTACTGAAAGCTGCAACATTTGTTTAAAATCATGTCCTCAATCTGCATTAGATGGTATTACAATAGATCAAAAAAAATGTAGACAAGTATGTGCTACTTCAACACCCGGTGGAGGATTTATATATTCATGTAATACTTGTAGAGAAGTATGCCCATTTTCAAAAATATAAATAAGACATGGGGGAGAAAATGAAAATAAAAGTCTTAGTAGATAATAATACATACATTGACCAATATTATTATGGTGAACCAGCTGTTTCATATTATATTGAAGATAACGATATTAAGCTGCTTTTGGATGTAGGATATTCTGATTTATTTATAAGAAATGCAAATGCATTAGGTATAGACTTAGAAAACATAAGTACTATTGTCATTTCTCATGGTCACGATGATCATACAAGAGGGCTAAAATACTATTTTGAGCAAAACTGTAAAAAGAATATTAATATTGTTGCTCATCCAGATGCATTTAAAGAAAAAATAGTGGACAATCTAAAAATTTGTTCTCCTATTTTGGAAGGGGAATTAAAGGAAAAGTGTAATTTAATTCTCTCGAGAAAGCCCTTTAAAGTTAGTGAACATATAACTTTTTTAGGGGAAATACCTCAAGCAAATAATTTCGAAAGTAGAAAAGCCATTGGTAAACAAATTGCTGAAGGGACTGCAGTTGATGATTATGTAATGGATGATACAGCACTGGTATATAAAAATGAAAAGGGAATCTACATAATCACTGGCTGCTCCCACAGCGGCATATGCAACATAATAGAGTATGCAAAAGAGGTATGTAAGGAGAACAGAGTACTAGGAGTTATAGGAGGATTTCATTTATTTGAGGTTAACGAAAGGGTTAACAAAACCGTTCAGTATCTAAAAGAGAATAACTTAAAAGAGTTATATCCTTGCCACTGCACCTCCTTTGCTGTTAGAGCAGAAATACACAAAGTCTTGCCTGTGAGGGAAGTTGGAGTGGGATTAGAAATAGTTTGGTAAAATAAAGGCGACTCTATGAAAAAAACAGGAGAAATATCCTGTTTTTTTAAATATGATGCATTACTTGAAGCTCCATAAAATAACCATACTTAGAGGATACAGATACATCAACCATTTTTGATACTAAAAATGCTGTATCGTCTATTCTTATATCCTTGATACTTGCATATCTAGTTAAAACTTTTAATGCAGTGACTGTATTTTCTTCTGAATAGAGAAAAGGTTGAGTAATATAACGGCCTTCACGGATAGTTTTTGATTTTAATTCAGGTATTTTTTTATCAGAGAATATACCAAATCCCTTTACATTTAAATTCTGTGTTTTCGTATATTCCGATAAAGAAAATAATAAGCACATTGTATTATTTTCCTTACTATTTAGAGTAATAATATTACTAATATTTCGAGTCACATATTTATCAATATCATAAATAGAGGTGTCTAGTTCAATATAGTAAAGATTGCGGCTCATAAGATATTGCTCGTACATTTCAATTTTCTCAGGAGATTCCTTTTTATATTTAATATCAGCAATCAAGGTGTCAGTTAGCTGTTTTGAGTATTCAAGAGCAGCTATTTTTTCATGTAACTGATTGCTGTGACACTCTAAAAGAGTTAATAATTTACTATTATCTTTATCCTCATCTAATAATTTTTTCACATCTTCCAGTGGAATACACAATGTTTTGTTTAAATAGCGAATAACATCAATGATAAAAAATTGATCATAACTAAAATAGCGATATTTAGTATCGGGATCTATATAGCTAGGTTTTAGCAGGTTTAGCTGATCATAATGTCGTAATGTTTTAGCTGATATCTTTAGAAAACGAGCCACTTCACCGATTGTATATAAATTTGTCATTTTTTTCACACTCCGCTATTGACTTTGCCCCTATGGCAAAGTTTATAGTTATAGTATAAATTACGGTTTGCAAATCAGTCAAGAAATTTGGAGGTTAATATGAGTAAAATCAAAATTGTAATAGATGGCATGGAATTATATGCAGATGAAAATAAAACAATTATGGAAGTAGCCGAGGAAGCTGATATGTATATTCCCCACCTTTGTCATCATCCAGATTTGCCGGATGTTGGTGGATGTAGATTATGTGTTGTAGAAATACAAGGCAAAGATGAACCTCAAACAGCTTGCACTACAAAAGTTGAACAAGGAATGATAGTGAAGACAAAGTCTGATAAATTAGATAACATGAGAAGGTTATCAATGGAATTGATGCTAGCAAATCATGTAGACGATTGCACCACCTGTCCTAAATATTTAAAATGCGAATTACAATCATTAATTCAGTATTTGGGAGTTAGTACTTCAAGGTTAAGAAGAACACTAAATGCAGTTAATGTTGACACAAATAATCCATTAATTGTAAGGGATTTAAATCGCTGTGTTGCCTGCGGCAGATGTGTAAGAGTATGTCAGGATATCAGAGGTGTAGGAATTTTAGGACTGGACAAAAATGAAGAAGATAGAACATATGTAGGAGTGAAAGGTAACTTATCCTTAGAAGATGCAAATTGTCGTTTTTGTGGTGCATGCGTAGAAGTTTGCCCTACAGGAGCTCTGCAGGATAAAAAGGGCATATTTAAAGAAGGAAACAGAAATGATGTATTAATACCATGTAAGCATGAATGCCCAGCAGGGATTAATGTTCCTAAATATGTTCGTTTCATAAAAGAAGGTAATTTCGATGAGGCGGCAGCAGTTATTCGTGAAAAAGCGCCATTCCCTAAATCCTTAGGACTTGTTTGTATGCGTTTTTGCGAGTCTGGATGCAGAAGAAAAGACATAAATGGAGCAGTTTCAATTCGAGATCTAAAAAGATTTGCAGCTGAAAAAGATTCTTACAAGTGGAAGGAGAAATCCTTTAGAAAGGAAAGAACTAATAAAAGAGTTGCTGTTATAGGGTCTGGACCAGCGGGGCTAACAGCTTCATATTACCTTGCGAAATTAGGACATACTGTTGATGTATATGAGAAACTTCCTGTTGCAGGTGGAATGTTATCAGCAGGTATCCCAGACTATCGTTTGCCAAAGGAAGTTGTAGAATCAGAAATGGATGTCATTCGTGAAGCAGGAGTAAATATTATTACTAACAGTAAAATTGAATCGTTAACATCGTTAAAGGATAAACAATATGATGTGGTTTTAATTGCTGTAGGAACAGATAAGGGTGTAAGAATTCCAATTCCAGGGGCTGACTTGAAAGATGTGTATGTAAATATTGACTTCTTAAGAAGAGATTTAATTAATCTTAATATTGATATGAAAAAGTCAGTGGTTGTCTTGGGAGGCGGTAATGTAGCCTTTGATTGCGCAAGATCAGCAAAACGACTAGGATGTGAAAAGGTATCTGTTGTCTGTTTAGAAGGAAAAGATAACATGACTGCTAGTAGCGAAGAAATAGAAGAAGCAAAAGAAGAGGGAATTGAAATCTATAACAGCAGAACCTTTTTGAGAGTTGAAGAAAAGGATGGAAATGTTATCGGAATCCTATGCCAGGAAGTAGAAGATTTCCACTTTGATGAAAATAAAAAATTGGTTTTAAAAATAAAGGAAGGCTCAGAACATTTAATTTCTGGTGAAATGATAATTTTTGCAACAGGACAAAGGGCTGATCTTACTCCATTTGAAGAAATAGAGCTTAGTCCAAGAGGCCTTGTAAATGTTGATGATTCTTATAAAACAAATATAGATGGAGTCTTTGCCGTTGGAGATGCAGTAACTGGAACAGCTTCAGTTATTGGGGCAATAGCTGGTGCAAGAAAAGCAGCATCAAATATAGATATATATTTAGGTGGAGATGGGGTTATAGAAGAAGAGTTATCTTCAGAACAAACTTTAGATCCAAAGATAGGAATGGAAGAAGGCTTTGCAAAAAAGGAATGCAGCCAGTATCAATGTGTTTCAGTAGATAAAAGAATAAATAACTTTGATTTAATGACAGTTGGGTTAGATGAAAAAACAGCTCAATGTGAGGCATCCAGATGTCTTCAATGTGATTTGCGTCCTAAGCTTACAAAAGCGAAATTCTGGACAGAGTATAAAATAAAGTAAATGGAGGTGAAAAAGATGTATATGGAGAATATAAAGATATTTGGTCATGGAATTAAAAATAAAAGTGTAGCAGAAAGATGGAAAAGCAGACAATGGAAGGATCTAGCATGTCTTTTTATTGAAGATAATAAGCAAAGCGAAAATATTAAATATCTATTAGAAAAATATATAGATAAAGTTATTGATGGAATTAAAATATGTATGAAGGAACTTCAAATAGAAGAGGGTAAAATTTATCTTAGTGAATGCTATAAGGACTATTTTAGTGAATTAGAAAAACAGGGATTCAAAGTTATTTTAGTCCATAATAAAAAGGATTTTGAAAAAGAAGTATTTGGTGAAACAACTCTTGTTCATAATGCAGAAACAATGCTGGCTCTTAGCCGTTCTTTATCAGAAGAAGATTATATGCCTAGAAAAATAGTTACAATAACAGGAGATGTTAAGAATCCTGGAATTTATGAAATTCCTTTTGGAAGATCTTTAAGAGAAATTATAGATGAATATGGTAATGGGACAAAGTGTGAAAAAGAAATTAAATTCGTACAAGTTGGTGGTAACACAGGTGCTGTCTTTACAGAAGAAGAGTTAGATACACCATTCTTATATTCTAACGTAATGGGTAATGGCACAATGTTAGAAACTGCAAAGATTGAAGCTTATAATACAGATACATGTATAGTAAAATGGTCCTTTGAAAAAATCCTTGAGAATAGCAAAGAAACCTGTGGAAAATGTGTATATTGCAGAGAAGGTATTTATCAGCTTTATAGAATCATTAAGGATTCAACAGAGGGAAAAGGAAAAGATGGAGATATTAATTTAGTCTTTGAGTTATGCGACACAATGAAAATTGGAACACTATGTGATTTTGGAAAGAGTGCATCCAACCCATTATATACAGCTATTAATAAATTTAGAGATGAATTTGAAAAACACATTGATAGAAAAATATGCAGCACCTTAAGCTGTATATCCTATGCTAATTATTTTATTGATCCAAAGCTTTGTAATGGATGCGGTCAGTGTATTCACTGTCCTCAGAAAGCAATCAAAGGTGGAGAAAATTTAATTCATGTTATTGACTTAGATTTATGTGATAAATGTGGAAAATGCGAAGAAGTTTGTAGTGCACAGGCGGTAAAAAGATATGGAACAATAAAACCGCAGCTGCCTTTAGAACCAGTAGAAGTTGGAAGCTTTAATGAAGGTGCTTCAGGAGAAAAGAAAGGTCTTGGCCTTGGAAGAAGAAGAAGAAAATAGTTATCAATTTAAATTTAAATTTATATATAATTTTGGGAGGTATGAAAAATGCGTGAGATGGAAGCAGATATAATTATAGTTGGTGGAGGAGCAGCAGGAATGGCAGCAGCTATTTCAGCTGCAGAACAAGGTGCAGAGGTTATTGTATTTGAAAAAGCAAATACAACTGGTGGATGTGCTAATATGGCAATGGGACTTTTAGGAGTAGAAACAAAAATGCAAAAGGAAAGACTTATTGACTGCACAAGAGAAGCTGCATTTCAAAAGTTTATGGATTACACACACTGGCGTTCAGATGCTAGATTAGTAAAGAATTATATTTACAAATCAGCTAGTACAATTGAGTGGTTAGAATCTATGGGAGTTAAATTTGCACTACCATCAAAATATTTCCCAGGTTCAGAAGCAACATGGCATATTGTTCAGCCAAAAACAGGGGCACCTGGACTTAGAGCAGCTGCTACTATGATTAAGGCTATGACAGATAGAGCAGAAGAATTAGGCGTTAAAATTTGCTTAGAATCACCAGTTCAAAAATTAATTAAAGATGATGGCGATGTTATTGGTGTTGTAGCAAAGGACAAGGATGGAGAAATTGAGGCATACGGCTCAGCAGTTATCATTGCAACTGGTGGATTTGGTGATAGTCCTGAATTTATTAAAAAGTACACAAGGTTTGAATGGGGAAAGGATCTATTCTCTTATAGAATTCCAGGACTTACAGGTGATGGAATCAGCATGGCATGGGATGCTGGTGCAGCAAGAGATAGAATGGATATGGAATTAGTTTTCTTTGCACCTAATACAGGTGGATATGCTCCAATTGAACTTCCATTCAGACAACCAAATGTTTTTGTAAACTTAGATGGAGAAAGATTCTATGATGAATCTGTAGTTGAAAACCCTGTGTTCTCAGTAAATGCTATTATAAGACAAAAGAACAGAACTGTATTCTCCATTATAGATGAAAGTATTATGAAACATTACGAGAAAAATGGTTTAGATTTAATAAACGTTGTTACTTCTAATATTAGTATGGATGATTTTAAACAAGAAATGAATGACCTTATCAAAAACGGAAATGATGTTTTATTTATAGCAGATTCCATTGAAGAATTGGCAGAAAAAACAGGAATTGATAAAGAAGGACTTGTAAAAACAATAAATGATTATAATGAAGCTTGTAAATTAAGAGATAACGTATTTAATAAAAATCCAAAATACTTAAAACCATTAATAGGTCCAAAATATTACGCTTTAAAATTTGCACCAAGTGCATACGGCAGCTTAGGCGGAATCAAAATTAACTACAAGACACAAGCAGTAGATACAGAAGATAATGTAATACCAGGTTTATTTGCAGCAGGAACAGATGCAAACTCTGTATGTAATCCAGATTACGTATTCGTTCTTCCAGGAAACACATTAGGATTTGCAGTGAATTCAGGTAGAATGGCTGGTGAAAATGCTGTTCAATATATCAAAGAGAATTTTACAGAAGAATAGAAAATCCTAATAGAGGGCTATGGTATTCCAAACATTACTAAGGTAAGAACAGATGGTACAGGTAAAACTGCTATAAATAGGCACTTAAAGACAGGAGTGGCGTCAACTTCTGTCTTTTTCTTATTGTTTACATTCATGGTGTAAAAACCCCATCAAAATGTTTTATTATTGTAAGTGACGAAACCAACAAAATAGAATAAAAGGATGGGGTTTTATGCAAAAGTAATTTAGAGTTAGATAAGCTAATTACGATAAATTATGCTTGCTATTATATTAGTAATTTCTGAAGTATTGTTAGAAAGTATAAATTCATGAGTATAGCTTGAATTTAAACAGTTAATTAAAATTAAATCATTTTTAACAGTTTCAAAAACTTTATCATTAATAGTAGAGTTAAATCCACCATTTACAGTGTAAAAACAAATTGCTGCTAAATCTTTATTTAATGGAGTTTTATATTCGAATTTAAGCTGTTTGCTAGGACTAATATTAAGATGAAGTAATTCGCCATTATAATTTTCCCTTGTCATTAAATTAAAAACAGAAGCTTTACCATAAGTTTTAGTTTTCCAATCGCCCATAAAGTCGTCTTGCTCAAAGGAGCTAAGTAGTTTCTTGTACTTATTTTCATGGTCGAGAGTTATTTTTCCTTCTATAACCATGAATTTACGTGAAACTTTTGGTAGACTACTAAAAGTAGATTCTTGTATATCAATTTCAGCAACTCCCAACCTCCATAAAAAGTTTTTACTGGCATAATCAGAATTTAACGGATATGTTGTCAATTCTGTAGCCATGCCTCCAGACCAAAATGTTGGCTTATAATTTTCTTGCCTTAGTAATTCTACATTATATTTCATATATAAATTGCACCTCTTCTTATTATATCTTTTATGTTCAGTATATTGAAGGATATATGTATAATCAATTAAGTTAACACCACTTTCTTAAATATTATTATAGTAGATTATTTGGCACTAGTGTTACAATTTTAGTATATCACGTCATTAAAGACTTGTTAAAAATATATGGTATAATGTAACTATAGTTAAACAGAGGAAATGTGAGGCAAATCGTTCGCTAAAATTAATAGGTGAAAGCTATGGAATATAAAATAGTGAAATAAACATTTGGAATCAATAAAAATTGACTGGGGAGAAGATATTTGAAAGAAGAAATTTCTATTCTAATCCATGGGTACAATAAGAATAAAAATGACATGAGCACCCTGGCAAAGAACTTGGAGAAGCTAAATTACAAATGCATTTTAGTAGATTTACCTTTAACCTATAAGGAAATAGATTACGCTGCTTTTTTATTTCAGGAAATTATAGAGAAAATTTTAAAAGGCATAAATCAAAATGAAAAAGTTAACTTAATTGGACATAGTGCAGGAGGATTAATAATAAGAAAGTATTTGCTAGAAACTAAAAACATAGAGCGAATAAAGAGTTGTGTTTTGATTGCTACACCAAATAGTGGCAGCGAGCTAGCAGATATGGCAGCGAATTATTTCAAAGCTTTTACTCATATTTTTAAAACATTAAAATCCTTGAAAACGGAAAATGCAAAAATGATTAACTTTATTAATGATGAAAGAATTAGAATAGGTGCCATTGCGGGAAAGAATGATAAACTTTTATTAGGAAAGTTGTTAACAGAAGAAAACGATGGAAGGGTAACAGTAAAGTCGGTATATTATGAAGGACTGGAGGATTTTATTATTTTACCTTATCACCATAAAGAAATACATTATAAATGGAAAACAGCAGAGTTAGTAGATGACTTTATTCAAACAGGAAGGTTTGTATCGGAATTATAATAATAGATAGCAGTTTTCATTTCTATAAGCTTTAACAAATTAAAGATAGTAAGCTTTTTTGTCAAATACATACGTGTTCATTAATTACAAAATATGAAATTTACTCAATCTTTTATTAGGAGGTTACAGAATGGTCAATATTCCAGGCTATAATTTAGGCGAAAAAATTTATGAAGGAAATAAAACTATAGTTTACAGTGGAGTTAGATTAAATGACAGTAAGCCTGTTTTATTGAAACTTCTTTGTGTAGAATATCCTAATTTATATGATGTAATAAAGTTAAAGAACGAATATGAATTAAATCAAAAAATTCATAGCAATAATATTGTGAAAATTTATGATATGGAAAATTATGAAAAAACACCTGTTTTAATTTTAGAGAATTTTGATGGCAAGCTTTTTCGTGAAATTTTAAATAAATTTAAGAAATTTAGCCTAATGGATTTCTTAATAATTGCAATTAAGTTATCACAAGCACTTATTGATATTTATAATAGTAATATTATTCACAAAGCCATTAATCCCCATAATATTATCATAAATATGGAAACTAAAACAGTAAAGCTCACTGGCTTTGGTAATGCATCACTTTTTTCCCAGGAACTAAGTACTATAGATGTGATAACTGATTTAGAAACTACACTAGAGTATATTTCGCCAGAACAAACGGGTAAGATGAAGCGTAAAATCGATTATCGTACAGATTTTTATTCTTTAGGAATAATTTTTTATGAAATGCTCACTGGCTTTTTACCTTTTCAAGCAAAGGACAAGCTTGCCGTGGTTCATTGCCACCTTGCGGTTAAACCTATATCTCCATATGAAAATGATCCTAATATTCCAAAGATAATTTCAGATATAGTAATGAAACTTATGGAGAAAATGCCTGAAAATAGATATCAAAGTGCTATAGGTCTAAAAGTGGATTTACAAAAATGCAAGGAGTTACTTGAAAACACTGGTTCAGTAGAATATTTTAAAATAGGAGAAAAAGATTTTTCTGAATCATTTAAAATTCCTGATAAACTATATGGAAGAGAAAAAGAAATTGAGACATTAAAGTCTGCTTTTCAAAGAATTAATAAAAATCTACGGGAAGTTGTTATGGTTACAGGCTATTCAGGTGTAGGAAAGTCTCAATTGGTAAATACAGTTCGAAGATCCATCAAAAAACAACTTGGTTACTTCATATCTGGAAAGTTTGATCAATTTGAGCATGATATACCTTATTCAGCATTAATCCATTCTTTCAAGGATTTAGTTCAACAAATTTTAGGCGAAAGTAAAGAACAAATAGAAGTTTGGAAGAATAAACTTTTAGATTCATTGGGATCAAATGGCCAAATAATTATTAATGTGATACCTGAGGTAGAATTTATAATAGGAAAACAGACGGAAGTTATTGAAGTTTCTGCAGAGGAAACAAAAAATCGTTTTTTCAAAGTATTTAAAGATTTTGTTAAAACTTTTTGTGAAGCACAGCATCCATTAATAATATTTTTAGATGACTTACAATGGGCAGATTTGTCCTGCCTTAAGTTAATAGAAATTTTAATAAGTGATTCTCAAATAAATAATTTACTTTTTATTGGTGCTTATAGAGACAATGAAGTACATGAAAAGCATCCTCTAAAATTTACTTTAGATAAAATTCAAAGTGAAAATATAGTAGTGAATACAATTTTTCTTAAACCATTGGAACTTATTAATATAAAGCAATTGGTTGAAGGAACCTTTCACTGTAGTTTAAAAGAAGCAAATTTATTGTCAGAACTAAGTCATCAAAAAACAGGAGGTAATCCCTTTTTTTTAAGTCAATTTTTATATTCATTATATACAGAACAGTTAATTAAGTTTAATAAAAAAGAGTGGAAATGGCAATGGAATTTAGAAAGCATAAAAAAATCTCAAATAACTGATAATGTTGTAGAACTAATATCAAATAGAATATCAAAATTTCCTCAAAATACAATTGAAACTTTAAAATTGGCGTCATGTATAGGAAATCAGTTTGATTTAGACACATTATCAATTATATGTGAAAGAGATTTGAGAGACACATATTCTGATATTTGTACTGCGCTAAAAGAAGGTATGATTTTGCCATTAGATAATTCAAGTTCTGGTGGTTATACCTTTCTTCATGACCGTATTCAGCAAGCTGCATATTCATTAATTGAAGAAAAAAATAGAAAAGAAATACATGTTAAAATAGGAAGACTTATGATATCCGGTACTGATTTGGAGAAAGATAGAAGAAAGGTCTTGGATATTGTTAATCAATTAAACCTGGGCATCGAATTAATACATAATCCTTCTGAAAAAGAACAAATAGCTAAGTTAGAATTAATTGCTGGAAAAATGGCAAAGAAATCAACTGCATATGATACAGCGTATAAATATTTATGTGTTGGAATAATGCTTATGGATAACTATGGTTGGGAGAATTCATATGAATTAACTCATTCTCTATATGTTGAAGCTGCACAAATAGCTTGCTTAAATGGAGAGTATAATGCAGTAGAACAATATATTGAAATAGCATTAAATAATAGTAAAAATGTAATAGATAAGGTTAAGCTATATGAAATTAAAATTATTGCCTATACTGCACAAAACAAGAAATCAGAAGTACTGGATACTGCATTATTTGTTCTTAAACTTTTAGGTATGAAATTTCCTAAAAATCCAAGACTATCAGATGTTCTAATTTCATTAGTAAAAACAAAATTTATGCTAATTGGAAAAGAACCATCAGATTTACTTGAACTGCCGGAAATGACAGACTTATTTTTATCCGCCGCATTACGAATTATGGTAAGGATGGGTATGTCAACTTATATGTTGAATCCAAACCTTTTTTTGCTTATAACATTAAAAGCAGTGAGATTATATATTAGACATGGAAATTTAGATAGTTCATCTATAGGCTATGCTGCATATGGAATGCTTTTATGTGGTATTGGTGATATTAATTCAGGATATAAATTTGGACAACTATCCTTGAAATTATTAGATAAGTTTGATGGAAAAGAATATAAAGCTCAGACACTTGTATTATATAATTCCTTTATAAGTTCATGGAAACTAAGTGCAAAAAGTACATTAAGTGAATTTATAAAAGCCTACTCCATTGGACTGGAGACAGGAAACCTGAATTATGCCTGCTCAGCAGCCTGCTTATATAGCATTTACGCTTATTATTCAGGACAGAACTTGATGGATTTAGAGAAAAAGATGTGTGAGTATAATAACTTTATGGATAATATAAAAAATAAGGAAGCGCTTACTACACAGTCAATATATCATCAATCAGTATTAAATTTAATAGGTCGTTCAAATAATACGTATTCCTTGAAGGGGAAAGCCTACGATGAAGACCAAATGATACCTATACACTTAGAAACAAAGGATATAAATAACCTTTGCGATGTGTATATAAATAAATCGATTCTTTCATACTTATTTGGCGAATATGATGAGGCTTTAAAAAATTCTATACTAGCAGAAAAGTATTTAGATGGAGTAAGTGGTACCTTAAGCATTCCGGTTTTTTATTTTTATAATTCATTAATTATGATCTCTAGCTTTGATGAGTGTCAAACTTTATCTAGAAGAAATGAAATCCTAAATAAAGTTTCTGCAAATCAACGGAAAATGAAGAAATGGTCAAAACATGCAAAGAGTAATTTTTTACATAAACTATATTTAGTGGAAGCAGAAAAGGAAAAAGTTTTGGGAAAAACTCTTAAAGCTATTGATTTTTATGAAAAGTCCATCGAATTAGCAGCATATAGTGGCTATATTCAAGAGGAAGCACTTGCAAATGAATTATCAGCAAAATTATACCTACATTTAGGAAACAAACGGGTAGCAAAGGTTTATATGGAACAAGCAGTATATTGCTATATTTTATGGGGAGCAACTTCCAAAGTAAATCATTTAAAGGTATTATATCCACAACTTTTAGGTTTTCATAAGAATGATGATACATCTATTAAAAATATGACTGTTAATTTGGAAAATAAAACAGATAAAGGTTCTATGGTTCTAGATACCGCAACAATTATAAAGGCAACCCATACAATTTCCAGTGAAATTAAATTAGAAGAACTTCTGAAAAAGCTTGTATATATAGTCCTTGAAAATGCGGGAGCACAAAAGGTTTGCTACCTAATAAAAAACGAAGAAAAATATGTTATACAAGCAGAAGGAAATATAGATGGAAATAAAATAGAAGTTATGAAAGAAACTGATATTGAAAACAATGAAAGTTTACCGAAGAAGATAATTTACTACGTAGGACGTTCAGGGGATAGTGTTATACTTAATGATGCTTCAACTTCGGAAAAATATAAAAATGATCCGTATATCACTGCTAAAAAACCTAAGTCAATCATGTGCATACCAGTGATAAGTAAGGGGAATTTACTAGGCATACTTTATCTAGAAAACAGCTTAATCGAAGGCATATTTAATAATGAACGTATAGAAATATTGAAGATTATCTCTTCACAATTAGCAATTTCCATGGAAAATGCAGTTCTTTACGCTAATTTGGAGCATTCTGAAAAGCAGCTCAGAAAGCATTATGATGAACTTGAAGAATTGGTAGAAGAAAGAACAGCTAAACTAAAAGAAGAAATTGCTGAGCGTAAAAAAGCTGAAAAATTATTAGAAGAAATGGCTAACCATGATACTCTTACTGGTCTTCCGAACAGAAAATTATTTTATAGCCAACTAAAAAATTCACTACAATTGGCAAAAGATAATAATTTTTCATTAGCAATTCTATTTATTGATTTAGATGGTTTTAAAACAATAAATGACACATTTGGACATGATAGCGGAGATATAGTTCTAAAATTTGTTTCAAAAAGGCTGCTTTCGGTTGTAAGAGAAGGTGATGTGGTTTCAAGATTTGGTGGAGATGAGTTTATAATAGTTATGAAAAACTTATATAATACTAATATTATAAGTGATGTCTGCCAAAATATTATTAATGAGGTTGGGAAAAAAACTATTTTAGGTGAAAATGAGGGATATGTCTCAGCAAGTATAGGTGTTTCTATTTTCCCAGATCATGGAGATAGCATGGAAGAACTAATAAAAAAAGCTGATGCTGCAATGTATATAGCAAAAAAATCCGGAAAAAATAAGGTTGTTTTTAGTTAACGACAGCTTATCAGATATAGTAACAAAAGCCTTCATTCTTATTTAGTATGGAGGCTTGAGTTGTATTTGTGTAGTATATAGTATTATATTAAAGAGATTTATTAAATGGCTTCATAATGGAACAACTCAAAGACCATATTCAGGCTGGATTTAAATGAAGTAGACAAGTAGTTTGAAAAACATGGATTTAACACCCATGTTTTTTTCAAAAGGTATCCTACTATAAAAATGGTAGGGAAGCAAGATGAAGAAAGAATCGGAAATGCCAGCGGTTTTGATTATAAATATTTTGAACTATGAATTAAAATTAAATTTATTATAAATACTAGTATTGATTTCAAGAAAGGAGATAATTAATTATGGAAGCTGGTGGAAGAAATAAGTTAATTGGTAAAGTTAAAGAAATAAAAACTGATACTAGTATGGTTGAGATAAAAATGTCCGTTTATGGATGAGATAACTCTGCTGTCGTTACGTCTGTAATGAGTAAAGAAAGTTTAGAGGAGTCCGGATTAAAACAAGGAGATACAGTTGAAGCTTTAATTAAACCTAATAGTGTTGTTTGCGTTAAACATTAATTATTTAACTCCATGAACAGGAGAGTTTCAAATATAATAGCAATGCTAAAATAAATAGCCCTGGACTAATCCAAGGCTATTCATTAGTTCTATGTCTAACTGGAGTTAGAATAAAGTAATTATAATCGATACATATTAGAGTATAACCACATAATAAAAATATAACCACATTAAACAAATAACAGTTATAATTTAAATAATATTACAAATATTTTTAGCTTAGTTAGCATTTATTTTGAAAATATTTGCTGTATTATGAGTTTCATCCCACTCTCCATGTGTTTCATAAATATAAATTCCTTTTTCTTTAGGAAGCAGAATTATCCTATCTTCTTTTTTATCACTATAAAATCTGAAATATCTATCTACTACCTTCCACTGCGAACTATCCCACTTAGTTATAGTTATTGAAATAATCTTTGGTGGTTTTTGTGGAAAGTTATACTCAAGTAAATCCTCACTCCCAACATTAACTGGTTTATAATCTCTTAATGTTTCAGCTGGGTCTCCAAAAATATTACTATTTCCTCCACTACCTTTATCAAACCAATTAAAATCTGCATTTTTCAAAAGGATCATCTTTATAAATCGCAGTTGATATCATAGTAATAATTTGCATTTATCAGTGCATAAGTTAGTATTGGGTACTTATAAATATTAGTTTATTGAGAAATTCTAAAAGGAGGAGTATTAATGTCAAACGATTCATTAAAGCGTGATTTAAAGGCCAGACATCTCATGATGATATCTATAGGTGGGGTAATCGGTGCAGGTTATTTTCTTGGAGCTGGTGCAGCTATTAAAACTGCTGGACCAGCGGTAGTAATTTCATATGCTTTAGGTGGTTTAGTTACAATACTTGTTATGGCACTTCTTGCTGAAATGGCTGTAGCCATGCCATTAGCAGGTTCCTTTCAGACTTACGCCTCCAAAGCAATTAGCCCTTGGGCTGGATTTGTTACAGGTTGGACTTATTGGTTAGCTTTTTTAATTGGTCCTGCATCAGAAACAATTGCCGCAGGAACTTTCTTGCATTTATGGTTTCCAACTGTGCCAGTATGGGTATTCTGTTTAGTTGTTGCTATATTAATGACAATTGTAAATTTGATTGGTGTACTTGTTTTTGGTGAAGTTGAATTCTGGCTAAGCTTAATAAAAGTAGTTGCTTTACTAGTATTTATTATATGGGGCGCCACTGCACTATTAGGTATTCCAATGCAAACAGACATTAGTTTAGCAAACCTCACTTCTAACGGAGGATTCGCACCAGCAGGCTTGGCAGGAATTTTTGGTGCAATGATTATAGTAATTTTTGCATATGGTGGTACAGAAGCTATAGGTACAGCTGCAGAAGAAAGCTCTCATCCGGAAAGAGATATTCCTAAAGCTCTCACAGGAACAGTAATTAGAATAATCGTTCTATATATCATATCCATAACTGTATTGGTTACTGTTTTGCCTTGGAATAAGGCAGGAGTTAGTTCTAGTCCTTATGTAGATGCTTTCAATATACTAGGAGGTCCAGTAGCAGGCAATATAATGAATTTCGTAGTTTTAACTGCAGCACTTTCCTGCATAGATACAGGAGTATATGCTACTTCTCGTATGTTATTTTCACTATCTAGAGACGGTTTTTTTCCAAAGACATTTGCAAAACTTCATCCAGAACGTAAGACTCCTGTTAACGCTATTTTTGTAAGTAGTTTGGTTTTGTTTATTGGGGCTATAATGTTCTTTTTATTCCCAGACTTTGCGTATGTTTGGTTAGCTAGCCTATCAGGTTTTGGATTTCTTTTTACCTGGCTTATGATAGCTCTAAGTCAGCCAGGAATGCGTAAGATTATTGAGAAAAAAGATCCTTCTCTATTAAAGTGGAAGGTTCCATTTTATCCTTATACTCAGTATTTGGTTGTTATTTTAATGATAGCAATTCTAGCTGCCCAATTATTTGTACCAAACGGTTGGATTATTCTTGCAGCAGGGTTAGGATGGTTAGTGTTTGCTTCTATCTATTATTTTGTTTTTGCTAAAAATTCCTCAAAAAAGGATAACTAATATTGCAGATAAACTATATTAATTAGGATGCTTAAACTTTTGTGCAGCCTAATAATTTATATACATTGGCAAAGGGAGTGAATATCATGAAAGAGGCTATGAATATTACCGGTCTCAATTTTAAAAATGGAAATTTTGATAAGGCTATATTAGCTGTAGGATCCTGCGAAAATCATGGGTGGCATCTTCCGTTAGGTAATGATACACATGTATCCTATAAGCTTGCAGTTAAAATTGCGGAAAAGGTGGATGGGTTACTTGTCTTACCTCCTGTAACAGTAGGTTATAGTGAGCATTATGGTCATTTTCCTTTTACTCTCTCACTTAAAGCTGAGACACTGATAGAGGTATTAAAGGATATACTATCTTCTGTAGTTAAAAATGGTATTAAAAAGATATTTATATTAAATGGACACGATGGAAACATTGCTCCTATAGAGATTGCAAGCCGTGCTGTGAAGATGATGTTTCCAGAGGTTAAGATAGCATCTTTAGATGCTTGGTGGGTTGCAGCTGGAAAACTATTACCTCCAGATACTTTTGAAGTATGGGATGGACTTGGTCATGCAGGAGAAGGGGAAACTTCCATCGCCCTTTCATTGTTTAGTGAACTTGTAGATATGAAATATGCAGAGGGAGTAGTTCCAAGTCTTCCTCCAAACATTGATATAAAGTGGAATTTTGCTGAACTTACTGACTGTGGTGCTACTGGAGACCCTACAAAGGCTACTGCAGAGAAGGGTTTAAAAATGGAAAAGGTGCTTATAGATTTGATTGTGAATTTTCTTAAAGACATGGATAACTGTGGATGGAAGTATAATTCAGATAAATCAGCAATAAGGACTTAAGCAGAGTAAAAAATATTAAATAAAATAGCAATGTTAAGATAAATAGCCCTGGACTAATCCAAGGCTATTTATTAGTTCTATGTCTAACTGGAGTTAGAATAAAGTAGCTATAATAGATACATATTAGATTATAACCACATAATAAAAATATAACCATATTAAACAAATAACAGTTCTAATTTAAATAATTAATATTACTATTTCCTCCAATATCTTTATCAAACCAATTAAAATATTTACTATCACTATTAAAGTTACTTTTCATATAATCCACCTCATAAACTATTCGAGTTCAAGATAAGACCTATTAACTTACACCTGTGACATAATCCGAATAGCCCTAAAACTTATTTTCAAACCTTTTTATTGTTGTTGTTTATGTTTTCGCTTTCTAGTTTCTTCTGTTTTAAATCATCATATCT
Organism: Clostridium magnum DSM 2767; assembly: GCF_001623875.1. Classification (GTDB taxonomy): domain Bacteria; phylum Bacillota; class Clostridia; order Clostridiales; family Clostridiaceae; genus Clostridium_AM; species Clostridium_AM magnum. Next base: position 93,929 of record NZ_LWAE01000011.1, read on the forward strand.
TCTATTACTCAAAAACCAAGACATAATAGAAAAAATAACTCCAAGAATGATACCTATTATTAATGCAATAGGTAAAATATCTCCTTGCTCAAATCCAAAAAATCTGCGTTTTTCTAGAATAAAAAAGAAACCTAAAATAACATAGAGGGTACAAAAAGGAATTGATGTTTTAAAAAAATACTTAAAAAAACCCTTTCTAATTGTTTTTGACCATTCAATAAAAAAATCTTCATCATAACTATAAACTAGTCTTAATATTTTTCTGATAACCTTCTTCTTCTCCACCATAATCACCCCTATTTTACAATTAAATTAGTTTGCAAAGAATACTATAGCTTTTTATAAGGTTACCTCATCATAATAAATTACGATTATTTAAATATCTCAAATTTATCTGATTCTATAAAAACTCTCCTTAAACAACGGGATTTTCTTCTTAATGATTCTACTGCATCACCATTCCACCATCAACATTTATAACTTGCCCTGTAATGTACTCTGACATGTTTGAAACAAGGAATAAAACTGCATTAGCTACTGCTTCAGGTTTACCGTAAGCTTTCATTGGAATTTTAGATAACATTTCTTCAGTTACTTTTTCTGAAAGCGCTGTTGTCATATCTGTTGATATATATCCCGGAGCAACAGCATTTACCTTTATGCCTCGATCTGCTAATTCTCTTGCTACTGTTTTAGTAAAACCTATAAGCCCAGCCTTGGAGGCAGAATAATTTGCCTGACCAACATTTCCTGTTATACCTACAACACTTGCTATATTAACTATATTGCCAGATTTTTGTTTTAACATATGTTTAGATACAAATTTAGTACAATTAAATGCACCGGTAAGATTTACACCAAGCACCTTATCCCAGTTTTCTTTCTTCATAGTCATCATTATGCCATCACTTGTTACACCTGCATTATTTACTAAAATATCAATTCTTCCAAATCTTTTAATAATATACTGTACTACCTGCTTAGTGGACTCCTCAGAGCTTACATCATGGACTAATCCCAAAGCTTCAACCTTATAAGCAGATGCTATTTCACTTGCAGTCTGTTTTGTTCTCTCTTCATTAACACCAGTTATAACTACCTTTATCTTCTGCTCTGCTAACTTTTCAGCAATAGATCTTCCAAGTCCTCGTGTTCCCCCTGTTACTAAAGCTATTTTGTCTGTTAAACCTAAATTAATCATAATTACCTCCTTGCCTTCACACTTCTCAGATTATTACAATATTCAAAACTGAATTTGTTTTCATTTTGCATTAGCATAAAATAGGTTATTTGTAAAATATAAACTTTTTATTCCGCTCTAATTACAGTGCTTTCGCAGCTCTCAAGAGCTCCGGAAACAAGAAGTGACCACAGACCTAAGTATTAGGTGACTGTCACCTGTCGAATTGCAAAGGGTATTAGTAGAACTTAAGATATGGAACGGTGAAGTTTACATATAAGAGGTGGCCCATCTATTTGTAGATTTAAACATAGATGGGCCTATTTCTGTTGTCTTTATTATGCTCAAGGCTTTTTCTTTTTTCTAAAAAGGATTGCTTGGTCCCATATGATATCAAAAATGTATGGACCAACCATAGCTATTTTATCCAAATAAACTCTAAAGACTATACGAGCGTCCTTATTATTATCAACTCCGTATGCTTTTCCTAGAGGATTTCCTGTGCTGTAAGGGATGATAACAACATTGTCTTCATCAGCTTTTCGTGCCATTTTATATACATAATAATACCCCGCGTTTTCATATCCTTCAGGAAAAAATTCTAAGGCAGTATCCGGAAATTGAACTGTACTGAAGGCTCCGGCAACTCCATTAAACAGCTCTGCCCCGTAAAAGCTTGCATTGGAATATATTGCTTTTTGGGTTCGTTCATGATTAATACCATATACTATCAGAAAATCATCATTGCTTGTTAACTTAAAATCTTCTGTTTTAAAATACACGGCATCTCTATCATCTCCATAAATATTAATATCCCGTAATATAGCATTGTAGTTATCAGGAATGCCGACAGTTAAATCAAGATCCACATGATCGTACTCTGTCCCTCCATATTTGTTAATAATCTCATTTCTCAGGTGATCAAGATCATTCCTGGAGCTCGGAACAACCTGATACTCAGTAATGCCTGTTTCTCTGATTTTAAGGGTTGGTACTGGCCATGGGTTTAGATTAGTGAGAGGGATTTTAGGTGTAATGCGAAATACTTTGATAAATTTATCAATATTATTAATATATTGGTGGCCAATATTTTGATCGGCCCATAATGCAAATCTCATCATAAATATGAAGGTATCCTTTCCCTCTTCCAGTCCCATGTTAACCAGATCCATAGGTATATTATCTTCATTCATAATGTCCTGGCTATACCCGGCGGTACCTAGAGCATTACGGATTTGTTTGTTTATGTTCCTGTCAGCAGTGCTAATGATAATTGTGGAGCTGTTAAAAGGCTTTCCAGGCGCCCCTTTTGGAGTATTACTAGTCCAGAGGTTATAATTATTTAACTGGTCACCTAGACTGGCAAAGATCATGTGGTAAAAGCCAGTATAATTATCACCAGTGGTAATATATTCGCTGTAGTTTTTTTCAGGTTTATTTTCAACAAATCCGACATAACTTCGGAAACAATAATACAAGGCAGGAGGAGGTGTAATTCCAATTAATACAACTGCCTCGTCGGGACGAAGCTTAGAGTTAACTCCAGGAGCTATATAATTTATATTAGCTGGATAGTTATTGGGATTATCAGGATTATATCCTATTGGAGGTATCTGTCCTTCTGATGGATCCTGATTTGGGGCTGGCGGAAGCAAGCAGGAGGCATATGGAGCACCTACGTTGTTACCTAAACAAGAGTCAACTTTACCTTCACTGCACAGCTTTATTATGTCTATATAGCTTAATTTTCCTTCCTGAACAATAAAGCCACTTCTATTCAAGGTTGAAATAAAGTTCGTTATATTTGTATCCTCGTCATTTGCATAATTAGTTAATTGCCTCGAGAGGTTCGGGTTATATATTGGTGTCTTAATGCAGTAAGGGCATGAGTACATTTTACAGATATCACACATAGGATATAGATTATTCATTGGAGTGTTGACGAAATAGGGATATGGATTGGTCATATTATTCGTTCCTTTCACAGACTTTATAACAGAATATGCTAAGCGAGTAAAGGATATGCTTTAATTTACAGAGAATATATGAACTCAAATTTATAATATACTTTAGGTTTAGTTCATATTATATTTATTATCTACATATATTTTCATTTAAATTCATATGAGATTAAGACAGAAGTTAGCCTTTCAGCAGGATTTTCCCGTACTTACATAGAAATTTATATTAAACATTCTTTAACAAGTTATCATACTCACTTTAAATTAAATAACTTATATTGTGTAAATAATAAAGTAATACAAAATATATTAATTAGGGAGAATTAATTTATGGCTAAAATTATCATATCACCAAGTAAATATGTTCAAGGTAGTGGAGAATTGAAAAGTATCAAGGATCATACTAAAAATCTTGGAAAAGCATTTTTTATAGTATCAAGTGAAAATATTATAAAAATGACTAAAGCAGTAGTAGAAGAAAGCTTTAGTGGAACGGAAATAAGTTTGAACTTTAAGATTTTTGACGGAGAATGCTCAAAAAATCAAATAGATATATTAAGAGAAAATTTAAGAAATAGTAACTGTGATGCTGTGGTAGGTATAGGTGGGGGAAAAATACTTGATATAGCTAAGGCTATATCTTACTATGAAGAAATTCCAGTTGTTATTGTTCCTACAAGTGCATCAACAGATGCACCATGTAGTGCTTTATCTGCACTATATACAGATGAAGGAGTATTTAGCAGATATCTAGTACTTCCAAAGAATCCTGATCTAGTATTAGTGGATACTGAAATTATATCAAAGGCTCCAGCGAGACTTCTTATGGCAGGTGTTGGAGATGCATTGTCAACTTATTTCGAAGCAAGAGCTTGTTTAAAATCTAATGCTTTAAATAAGGCAGGTGGAAAAATGACAAGGGCTGCCTTTGCTATGGCTAAATTATGCTATGATATACTTCTGGAAGATGGATTAAAAGCAAAGCTGGCGGTAGAAAATAAAGTATGTACTAAAGCTGTAGAAAATATTATAGAAGCTAACATATATCTTAGTGGTATAGGTTTTGAAAGCTGCGGATTAGCTGCTGCTCATTCTATACATAACGGTTTTACGTTACTTAAACAATGCCGTCATTTACTTCACGGTGAAAAGGTTGCATTTGGAACAATAGTTCAGCTTGTACTTGAAAATAGTTCTATAGAGGAATTAGAAGAGGTTATTGGGTTATGTATTGATCTTGGACTACCAGTAACCTTAGAAGACATGGGAGTAACAGAAATAAAGGAAGAAGAAATAAGAAATGTTGCAAAAGCTTCCTGTGCAGATGGAGAAGGAGTCCATAATATGCCATTTAAGGTTAATGAAGAAGATGTATATGCTGCAATACTATCAGCAGATGCATTAGGAAGACTTTATAAAGTATAAACAATTCTTTCAATAAGGCTACTGACAAAATATATTTATCAACAGCATGAACTAGGGTAAAATACCCTAGTTCATGAACAATATTAAAATGTTACCAATTGATTATTTATTATTTTGAGTTCAATTAATGGCTGACCTAGACACAGGAAACAATTGCGATGAAGTTGTCATAGTGATCGCGATATGTCTCCGTAAATGTCAGTTTGGGACACAGCGTGGCACGACGTAGCATATCATCTGCGTCATTTTTTAGGATATAGCCAGCCTTAATATAGTCGTGAAGTTTATCCTTGAACACCTTCACATATGCATGGTGATTCTTGAAGCCTAGTTCATTAATGTTTTTTACATCTTCATAGCTTCCGATAAACCCAGTAATAAAGTGTGCTTCGCCAAGTTCGATAAACGGTAGACGAGATAATGGCTTCATAGCTGCATTAACAGTGATCGCGTTGCCATTAATGTCACGTTTGATCCTTCCGTTATCAGATCTCTTTAGGTGAGTGCTTAACGGCATTTTTTTCCTACCCATAACCCAATCATCGCCCTGCAAGAAATGTGCACGAAGTTCAGGTGAAAAGCTAGCTGGTGTACTTCCACTTGCTGGTGAAGGCACCACCAAGTGATCGGGAACGTGACCTGTTCCAGCAACAGCGTAGGATCGATACTGATTAGGAAAGCGACCACGGTCTATGAAACTGACAGAATCCTCGAATTCAGAATTAAGGACAATGAGCTTCCCATCGTATAGATCATTACAGAGAGCGGCCTGAGGCTCATGTCCTTCAGCGATGAAGGGCAGTGCCAAATCAAACACCTTTTTGGCATGTCCTGACGCAATCAAGCGGAGGACGGGATCGGATGAATCTGAGAAGCCAGTGATATATCTCCAATTGACGTTACCAAGCATCTTCTTGGCGTTGTGATCAACTGTAAGCGCTTTGGCAAATTCAATGATGATTTCATCGTCTGTACGCCCATTTTTATCTATAAAACCTCCGTTGAGTAACTTACACATATTTGCATTGTGTGCATAAATAATACATTATTTTATCTTTATTGCAATATTAAGGAAGGTATTTTTGTTTATATCTAGAAATATATATATAATAAATTACTTGGGGGGAATATATGTGTTATCACCAGTAGCTGAAAATACAATAATTAATTCTTTAAACGATTCTTTGCAGTATATAGATACGCTTTTCGATCATGATGTAACTATTTATATTACTGATACAGAAAGAATTTTGAAGATTCTTCGCAGCCCAAAAATGAGCTTAGGAAGTAAAGAAGGCGACCCAGTACCTAAAGTAGGTCCTCCAGCTGAGGCATTAAAAACTGGGAAGCCAGTAGTACAAGTTGTTCCTAAAGAAATGTTTGGAGTACCTTTTAGGTCCTATTCAATTCCAATTAAAGATAATGAGAGCAATATAGTTGGTCTTTTATTAGCAGCAAAAAGTCTTGAAAAAATGGAAGAAGTGCTAACTCTTTCTGAAAATGTATCAAGTTCTCTTAATCAAATATCTTTGGCAAGTGGTAATATTTTCCGAGATATTGAAAAAGTAGTGGATTCAAATTCGAATACTTTCAATGCACTAAATAAAGCTAACAAAAATGTTAAAGATACTAATGAAATTTTGAAATTTATACAAAGTGTTTCAAAGCAGACAAATCTTTTAGGATTAAATGCAGCCATTGAAGCATCAAGAGCAGGAGATGCTGGAAAAGGCTTCAGTATAGTTGCGCAAGAAATAAGAAAATTGTCTAAATCAAGTAGTGACTCTGTCAGAAAAATTGATTCTGTGTTAAAGGAAATTAGCAACTCTATGGAGCTTGTTACTGATAGTATAAATACATCAAATTCAAATTTTGATGCAGTAAGTAGTGAAGCTGAGGAAATAATTTCATCTATTCAAGAGCTAGCTTTAACTGCCCAAGCATTAAAAGAACTAGCTGAAAAAATTTAGAGTTTTACTATTTCACTCTTAGAGTTTTTAAGACTAGGAAATAAAAGCCTAGTCTTTTTGTTATATTTTGGTATACAACTGCACAACCGATGACATTAATAATCCATATTACATATTCTTGTATAACTCCTAACTTTTCCATTGTTGGTATATTCATAAAAAAATATGGGTATAATATAACAATGTTATTAAATTCGTAATTTTACACTTGAATTTTTAACAATTTAATAATACAATAAATAAAAGATATAAATTATTATATTAAGAGGAGGGATAAATTATGGTAGCACGAAATAAAGTAACATTCATATTTCAAGTTCTAGTTCTTGTTGCTGTTATAGGAGGTTCCGCATTGGCTTCATATTTAAATAATTAAAGTGATTTAATACAAATTTAACACAGGAGTAATTATATATGTTGTTTTATAAGAGGTGAGCCCATCTATTTGTAAATTTAAAATAGATGGGCCTGTTTCATACTAAAGAAAGAATACCGGCTCCTTTCGCAGATTTTTTAAAAACCCGAAGAGCAAAAATTTTACCATCACAAGTAGGTCTTTCAACATCAACACGGCGGCGTACTCCAGGCCTCAGAAGAGAGGAAGTAGCACAATTAGCCGGCATTGGATTAACTTGGTATACGTGGCTTGAACAAGGAAGACCTATTCATGTTTCAACTCAAGTAATAGAAAGCCTATCTAAAGTTTTATTGCTTGATAAACAAGAACGCATTCATCTGTACCTTTTAGCGAATCAGCCCCTTCCGTCAGATATACCACAATATCAGGGAACAGTAAGTCCAATACTTCAGCATGTTCTGGATAATTTAATACTCTGCCCATCTCTTGTTACGGATCAGCGATGGAACGTTATTGCTTGGAACAAAGCAGCATGTCTAATCTTTGGTGATTTCACTAAAATGAACGCTCGTGGGCGAAATATAGTTTGGGCGATGTTCACAGATAATAAATATAAACAGTTATATGTTGACTGGAATCTGTATGCCAAGGGTCTGCTGGGGAAATTTCGTTCAATGTGGGGGCAATATATTGAAGATTCATGGCTTGCTCAGTTTATTGAAGATCTTAAATTGCAAAGCACAGAATTTAATTTATGGTGGTCTTTACATGAAATTCAGAGTAATAAAGAAATGTATAAGAAATTGAACCATCCCGTTGCGGGAATATTAGATTTTGAGATTAGTAATTTTGATGTTTCTGACAATTCTGGCTTAAAATTAATTGTTCATGCCCCTTTACCAGAAACGGATACAGCTGCAAAAATGAAATTATTGTTGGATGAAATGTATCCCAATGTATGATAAATGCATACCCCTATGGATTTTAGATTTACAGAAAAAGAGGTTATAGAGCTTTTAGATATGTTTCAAAGAATAAAGAACATAGATGTAAAATTGAAGAGATTTAAGAATACGCACAGTGATATATAAAGCTGTGCGTATTTTAAAATTTTAGACTTGAAACCAACATTCTTTTAAAGTTTTTATGGCATTTGGTATGTCTTCTATTTTTATTCCAGCAAAGCCTATAAAAATGATTGGTAAGGAATTTGTGGGAGGGTTTATCCAGTTAACTAAGGTTGGATTTACTTTAATACCGGCTTTCAAAGCTTTTTCAACCAGTTCTTGTTCCTTCATTTTTGTGTTAACTTTAAGTAATATATGAAGACCAGAATCAGAACCAATAATGATTACATTCTCTCCTAAGTGTTCTGCTACAGAGTTTACCAGTATTTCTTGTTTTTTCCTATACAATACTTTTAATTTTCTTAAATGTTTTTCCCAATACCCCTCTTGCATAAAAATTTCAAGAGACTTTTGTAGTAATCTAGGTACAGGCTGTTCATAAATTCTATATTGTTTTTCATAAATATCAAGAAGCGTTTCTGGAAGTACTAGATAACTTATTCGCATTGATGGCATTAATGATTTTGAAAAGCTTCCAAGGTATACGACCCTATTTATCTTAGCAAGTCCTTGTAATGATGGAATAGGCCTTCCTTTGTATCTGAATTCTCCATCATAATCATCCTCTATTATAAGTCCATCTTTCTCTTCAGCCCATTGAAGCAGCTTTAGTCTTTTTGATATAGGCATAACCATACCATAAGGATATTGATGAGAGGGAGTAACATATACAATTTTTGCTTCACTTTCATGCAAAAAATTAATATCTATGCCGTCTGTTTCTAAATTAATAGGAGTAATATTAAAATTAAAATGTTTAAATACAGCTTTTGCACCTAAATAACTAGGTTCTTCAAAGGCTATAGACATATGAAGGTTTGAAAGTATGTGGGCTAATAAGGTTAAGGATTGTTGGGTTCCTGAAGATATTATTATTTGATTAGGTGAGCAAGTAACTCCCCTAGAATGATGAATATATTTAGCAATTTCTTGTCTTAAACCATAGTCACCTTTATGATCACCATATAAAAGCAGTTCTTTAGAATACACATCTACGCAGCTCTCTAATATTTTTCTAAACTTAGTATATGGAAAGGAGTCTAAATCAATTTGTCCACTACTAAAATCATATTTTATTATTGGGTCATGACTGTCGTTAGATCTTTCTTTATATGAGTTTAAATGAGTGCTTTTTATGTCGTTAAATTCATTATCCAGTTTTTCTACATATAAGCCAGAACGATTTTTAGATTTTACGTAGCCTTCAGCAACTAATTGTTCATATGCGGATTCAATTGTGTTTTTACTAAGTTTTAAATCTTTAGATAAGCTTCTTATAGATGGAAGCTTACTTCCAGAAGGGATGTTCCCGGACAAAATTTCATCTTTAATGTATTTATAAACCTGTATATACAAAGGGGTTTTTTCTTTATCATTTAAATGGGGCAATAATTCTAACACCTTTATCTCCTTAAATTTATATAATCTGTCATCATTAAAATAAGTATAACTGTCACTTTATATAATGACAATAGATTTTTATAATAACTATAATAAAACTATATTAAAAGGAGCTGTAAAAATTATGGATAATAAATTTTATAAGGTTACAGAAAATTTGAACTTTTATATGAATACAACGCCCAAGGAACTTGTGCAGAAATATGGAAGTCCGCTTTATGTATATAATGAAGGCATCCTAAGAGAAAAATGCAGGGAAATGAGAAATCTTTTAAAGTATGACAAATTTTCTGTTAGTTTTTCCACAAAAGCAAATAGCAATTTTCATATATTAAAAATTGTAAGGGAAGAAGGTCTTAATGTGGATGCTATGTCTCCTGGGGAAATATATGTTCAGCTTGAGGCTGGATTTAAACCAGAGCAAATTTTCTTTATTCCTAACAATGTATCTGCTGAAGAATTTAAATATGCTATAGAAAGAGGAGTTACTATAAGTGTAGATTCCCTTTCTCAATTAGAGCTTTTGGGAAAAATAAATGAAGGTGGCTCAGTAGCAGTTAGGTTTAATCCAGGTATGGGGATAGGTCATAGTGAAAAAGTAGTTACGGCAGGGAAAAAGACTAAATTTGGTGTGGATCCACAATATATTAATGAGGTTAAAGAGATTGTTAATAAGTATAAATTAAAACTTATAGGTATAAATCAACATATAGGCTCTCTCTTTATGGAAGGAAGTACTTATTTAGAAAGTGTGAAAGCCTTACTGTCTATTGCTGAAAACTTTCAAGGTCTTGAGTTTATTGACATGGGAGGCGGCTTTGGTGTTCCATACAGAAAGCAGAAGGATCAGCAGAGATTAGATTTAAAAGCCTTAGGAAAGGAACTTGACTCTGTAATATATAATTGGACTAAAAAGCATGGAAAAGAGATTGAATTTAAAATAGAACCAGGAAGATATATTCCAGCAGAATGTTGTGTACTCTTAGGAACAGTTCATGCTGTGAAAATGAATTATGGTAGAAAATATGTGGGGACAGATTTAGGCTTTAATGTTCTTGCAAGACCTATTATATACAATTCACATCATGATATTGAAGTATATAAAAAGAATAATAATTTAGTTGGTGAAAGCGAAGAAGTTACTATAGTGGGGAATATATGTGAAAGTGGAGATATATTATCTGAAAATATAGTTTTACCACCAATACAAGAAGGCGATATTATAGGGGTATTAGATGCAGGAGCTTATGGTTATGTAATGAGTTCGAATTATAACAATAGACTTAGACCTGCTGAGGTTCTTATAAAAGAAAATGGAGAAATAAAGGTTATTAGAAGGAGAGATAATTTAGAAGATCTCATGAGAAATTATTTTTAGAAATTATACCAGCTTCAATAGCCATATTTTATGAAAAGGTAACTAAGAAAGAGATACTAGGAACTTTTATCAGCATACATTTTATATATATGGTATAATTTGTTATAAAGTATGTTTTTGTTAAAAATTTAAGGCTGAGTTTATAAATAGTAATTTGTAGAGAAGGTGAAGTCATGAAGATATTTTTACGTATGCATCCAAAGAATCGTTTATCCTCTGTGCAACCATAAAATTAATATTGTACAGAGGAGTGTATATTAAATGAATAGATTAAATAAACCAGTTATTACGAGAGAAACAATCAAAGCAATGGAGGATATGTCATTTTTTACCCATGCTAAGATTTTTGACGATTTGCTAATTGTTGCACAAAAACAAACCAATTGTTTTGTATTAAAGACAAGTGATGGGTTGATAGTAATAGACGCTATTTGGCCAGCAAAAAAAGCTTTTGAGGCAATAGTAGATGCGATTAAAGATGTAGGGTGGAATCCTGATACAATAAAAAAACTGGTTTTGACACATGGACATGTTGATCATACAGGATGTGGAAGATGGTTTGTTGAAAAATATCATGTTGATACATATCTTTCTAAAGTAGATGATATTTTTTGGAGAGAACATCCAACAAAACCTGATAGACCGGAAACGTGGAAAGATTATAAAATTGATGCGTATATTCAGGATGGTGATACCATAACATTAGGTGATAAAACAATATATGTTTATGGAACTCCTGGTCATACTCCGGGAGGATTAAGTTACATATTTCCTGTAAAAGAAGATGGAGAAATACATATGGCAGCATTATGGGGAGGTACGACACCACCATGGACAAAGAATGAAGTGAAGCAATATCTCAAGTCATTGGATTACTTTATCAGTGAAGCAATGTGTAAAAAAGTAGATGTAGCTTTAAGCAATCATACAGCTGTGGATAATGGCTTGGAACGTATTATGTATTCAAAAACAAGAATGGACTATATGCCCAATATTTATATTATCGGGCAGGATGGATTTCAAAATTATTGTCAGGTATTTCGTACATTGAGTTATGAAATGCTGGAAAAATTATGAGCATAGCGTGAAGAAAATTTTATGGAAAATATATGAATGAAAAAATTACCAGTATATAAAAAGCACAAAAAGGTCAATCTGCTTATGGTTCTTTTTACTTCATAATTCTTAAAAATTATCGTAAAGAGTTTTTATGTAGAATTGAATTATTATATATATAAAGGCACTATCATTATTATTTTAATGGTAGTGCTTTATTTTGAGTATTTTTTAATAGTTTCATATGAAAATAGTTTCACATTATGCAAAACGAACATTAAGTTAATAATTTGAGTATATATTTTGGAAATAAACAATAAAACTTAAATAAATAGAAAAATAATAATAATTTTTATCAAAAAAAGAGGAATAATAAAAAAAGTAGCGAATAATAAAAATGTGAAAATATTTTCTTAAAATAATATGAAAATATTTTCTCAAAGGAGGAGTAAAATGGCAAGTATAAAAGAAGTTGCAAAATTAGCAAATACATCCATAACAACAGTATCAAGAGTTATAAATAATACTGGATACGTAAAGGAGGAAACAAAAGAAAGGATATTAGATGCCATAAAAGAGTTGGATTATAAACCACTTGAAAGGACTGACATCAGAAAAGAGACAAAAGCAATTGGTCTAATTGTCCCTAATATAGAAAATCCTTTCTTTGGCAAAATGGCCAGGCATATTAGCAAGGTTGCCAACTCATATAACTATAATTTACTTCTTTTTGATTTAGAAGGAATTGAAAATCACAAAGATGATTTTCTTATTGACTTAATAGAAAATAGAGTTGACGGTATTATCTATGTTTCTTCTCAGAGAAGTGTAGAAGCAATGAATGCAGCAAAGAAAAGAAATATTCCCTTTGTAATTCTTGATAGAGAAATACAGAAGGAAGAAGTGAATACAGTTATAGTTAATAATAACTATGGAGCATTTATTGCTGCAGAGCATCTTATAAAATTAGGTCATAGAAACATTGCATTTATTGGTGGTGCTGAGGATATGGAGATATCAACAAGGAGAAAAGAGGGATATTTAGAAGCTCTAGCTGAAAATGGAATGGCGGCTAACAAGGATTATATATGCTACGGAAATTATAAAATGCAAAGCGGTTATGACTGTATGAAAAAAATGTATTCAAAGCATAAGGAAATAACAGGAGTAATTGCAGCAAATGACCTTATGGCAATTGGAGCGTTAAATTATTTGATTAGAGAAGGAATAAATGTTCCTAAGGATGTTTCTATAGTTGGATTTGATAACATTGAAATTTCTGAAAGCATAACACCATCCTTAACTACTATTGAATACCCTATGGAAAGGATAAGTGAGATAATTATTGATCTTATACTAAGGCAAATAAAGGATAAGGATAAAAATGTTGAGGTTATATCCTTATATCCTAAATTAATTGTAAGAGAAAGCTGCAGCTTAGCAATAGAAAAATAAAAGGAGAAGATATCATGAGAAAAAAAGGAATTTATTTTTTATTACTGCCAGGGATTGTTCTTATAATATTTTCCTTGATTTTACCGCTATTTTCAACAATTTTTAAAACCTTTGATAGTGGTAGTGGTTTTTCTGTATCAAGGTATGTTACATTCTTTAAAGATCCCTATTCAATGAGTGTTTATTATAGAACACTAAAACTTTCTTTGATTGCAACTATATTTTCTGTATTATTAGGCTTCCCAACTTCATATTACATATCTAGAGCAAAGAAAAATGTTAAGGGATTATTTATAATATTTGCAGTTTTCCCCCTTCTAACCAGTGCAGTTGTAAGAAGTTTCAGCTGGATGGTTATATTAGGAAAGAAGGGAATTATAAATAGCTTTCTTATTAATATTGGATTAATAAATAAACCTCTTGAATTACTTTATAATGAAATATCAATTGTAGTTGGCTTTGTCTATTTGTTTTTACCTTTAATGATAATGTCACTGATTGGTGTTATGGATAATATTGATTCAAGTCTAATTGAAGCTGCAGAAAGTCTTGGAGCATCAAGATTTGAAGCCTTTATAAAGGTTATTTTTCCATTAAGTGTTCCAGGAATTATAGTTGGCTCAATACTTGTTTTTACAGGGAGCTTCACAGCCTATACAACACCACAGCTTTTAGGCGGTAATAAGTCAAGGGTACTTGCTACTTTGATATATCAAAAAGCAATGGCTCTGTCCGATTGGAATTCAGCATCAGTTATTGCCACAATAATGATAATTACAACTATTATAATAAGTACAGTTATAAACAAGTTAGCATCTAAGATCCAAGGAAGAGGTGAGGCGTAATGAAAAGAAAAAATGGCTTTTTAACCTTAATTACAACTTTAGTTTATATTTTTCTTTTAGCTCCTTTAGTAATTATTAGTGTCACAGCCTTTGGAACTAATGAATATTTAAAGTTTCCACCAGATGGATTTTCTTTAAGATGGGTAGAGAACATTTTTAAGGTTGAAATGTTTATGAAGACTTTCAAAATAAGTATGGAAGTTGCGGTTATTGGAACCTTTTTAGCACTTTTAATTGGTATTCCAGCAGCTTATGTGTTAAGTAGATATAATTTCAAAGGAAAAGGAGTATTACAGAACCTATTTTTATCACCGGTTATTGTTCCAGGAATAGTTTTAGGTTTTTCACTACTTGAATTTCTAATAGTTGTAAACAAGCTTCCTTTATATCCTAGCTTACTTTTAGGACATACTGTTACGATTCTCCCTTATATAATAAGAGTTGTTTCATCCAGTCTTGAGAGCTTTGATTATTCAATTGAAGAAGCAGCAATTAGTCTTGGAGCAAGCAGACTTAGAACCTTTTTCATTGTTGTTATGCCGAATGTGACCTCAGGTATAATAGCTGCCTTTATTCTTGCTTTTATTAACTCATTTAATAATGTTCCTATATCAGTATTTTTAACTGGGCCTGGAATAAGCACACTGCCAATACAAATGATGAGTTATGTTGAATATTATTTCGACCCTACTGTAGCGGCACTTTCAGTAATACTTATGGTAATGACTGCTGTTTTAATGTTTGTAGTAGAAAAGACGCTGGGCTTAAGCTTCTTTGCCAAGTAATTTTAGGAGGATGAAAAATGAGTTTGTTAAGTTTAAATAATATAAAAGTAGCATACGATTCAAATGTAATATTAAAAGATTTAAATTTGTCCGTTGAAAAGGGAGAACTGGTATCATTATTAGGCCCAAGTGGATGTGGAAAAACAACAACTTTAAGAACTATAGCTGGATTTAATGATATTAAAGAAGGAAGTTTCATATTTAATGGCAAGGATTATACAAAGGTTCCAGTACATAAGAGAAATTTTGGTTTTGTTTTTCAAAGCTATGCATTATTTCCTCATTTAAGCGTATTTGATAATGTAGCTTTTGGGCTTAAGCTTAGAAAAATTAATAAGGATGAACTAACAAAAAGGGTTAACGAAATCATAGATGTAGTTGGACTTAAAGAACTTGTAAACAGACTACCGAGAGAGCTTTCTGGTGGTCAAAGGCAAAGAGTTGCACTGGCAAGATCCCTTGTTATAAATCCGGATTTATTATTATTTGATGAACCTTTAAGTAATTTAGATGCAAAACTTAGAGTTAATATGAGAGTTGAGATAAGAAGAATTCAACAAAAACTTGGAATTACCAGTATATATGTAACCCATGATCAAGAAGAGTGTTTCTCTATTTCAGATAAAGTAGCTGTAATGAATGGCGGGGTCATAGAACAACTTGATTCTCCACAGAACATATATAAAAATCCTTCAACAGAATTTGTTGCAAGGTTTGTTGGATATGAGAACTTTATCGAGCTTGATATAAAAGGACAAGAAGCAGATAAAAAATTGTTTGAATCTAAATCAGGAAATAGCTTTGAAGTAGAAAATGACAGTGTAGAAAAGGACATAAAGAACTATAAGGGAGCTATAAGACCTGAGGATATAGAAATAATCATGGAAGGAGATGAAAGAAAAAATAATATTCTATCAGGAATAGTTAAAATAAGTACTTTCCTAGGTAAAGAGTATCAGTATATGGTTGAGACAGAAGAAGGAACACTGCTTGTAAATCACAATACTAACAAGCGTTACGAAAATGGAGAAAAAATTAAAATGTATTTTCCAAAGGAAAGAATAGTATTAGTTTAAATTGGAGGGATTATTATGAAAAAATTAAGCTATCTTTTAGCGAGTATTTTAACTTTATCTTTTACATTAACAGGCTGTGGAAGCAGCAAGGAAGCAGAAGGAAATGCTACAAGCAAAGAACCTACCAAGTTAGTTGTATCAACTTGGGGGTATAATGAGGACAAGCTTAGAAAAAATGTTTTTGAGCCTTTTGAAAAAGCAAACAACTGTAAAATTGTACTTGAAGTTGGAAATAACGATGAAAGATTAAATAAGGCTAAATCCATGCCAGGATCAGTGGATGTAATATATCTTGCTGATTCATATACAGTACAAGGAATTGAACAGGGACTATTTGAAAAAATAAATAAAGACAACATCCCTAACATAAAGAATATATATGACGTTGCTAAATCAGCAATGGGAGATGGATATGGTCCAGCATATACAATCAATAGAACAGGTATAGTTTATGATACTAAGACCGTAACTACACCAATAACATCCTGGAGTGATCTTTGGAGAGCTGATTTAAAAGGAAAAATTTCTGTGGCTGAAGTAAATTCAACAGCAGGTCCAGCACTAATGGAAGTAGCTGCAAATAAGGCTGGAGTTAAATTAAGTGATAATGTGGACGGTGCATTTAAGGAAATATCTACTTTAAAGCCGAATATAGTTAAAACCTATAGTAAGTCATCAGACTTTGTTAATATGTTTTCACAGGGAGAAATAAATGTTGGTGTTGCACAGGACTTCGTATTTGCAAAAATAAAGGAAGCAGTACCAACTGCACAGTGGGCAGAGCTTAAAGAAGGCAACTATGCAAATCTTAATACTATAAATGTTGTTAAGGGTTCAAAAAACAAAGAGCTTGCTGAAAAGTTTATAAACTGGTGTTTAAGTGAAGAAGTTCAAAAGGCAGATGCGCTAGATAAAGTTGACTCACCTGTAAATGTAAATGTTACTTTAACAGCAGAACAAGCTAAGGGCTTAACTTATGGTAAGGATGTTATTAATAACTTAAAAGTTATTGACTGGAAGCAATATAATAAAGCTAAATCAGGCATAATTGACAAATGGAATGCTGAATTATCAAAGTAAGATTTAGGAAAGACGGCCGAAAGTTAACTTATTCTGCGGGGCATATTTATATTCTTCAGGCACGATAAATACTTTTGATAAGTCTAAAGTTCGTATTCTTGAAAAAGCTAAGAATCTTTGAGAACTCGCTATGCTCAAGCAATCAAATCTTCTAAGCTTTTTCAAGAATACAAACTAAGACTTATAACAAAAGTATTTAAATGTGCCTTCAGAAAATAAATATGTCCCTCCGAATAAGTCAACTTTCTGGTGTAGTTCTCTATCGATCGTTAACTTTAAAACCGAACCTATAAAGTATCTATTTACCATTATTAATTAGTCTAGCAAAGTTGATAAGTTTAATTCTAGAGTTAACGATTTATATATAGATAACAACACCAGATACTTAACTTATACGCAGGTATATGTTGCCAAAACTGAAGGCACATATAAAAACTTTTTTATTATTCTTAGCGAAGCATTTTAGAAAATCTTAGAACTATTGATATGTCTGAGGTACGAGTTTATCAATGGTTCTTAGATTTTCAAAATGCTGAGCTTTAGAATAATTAAAAGTTTTTATTGTGCCGAAGTTTGGCAACATATTCCGGAGTATAAGTTAAGTATCGGCCGTTCAACCCTGAATATCAATTAAAGTTAGAAAGAGTTGATAGCAATGAAGGTGGATTTATTAGTTAAGGGTGGAATAGTTTATAATTCATATTTTAAAAAATTCTTTCGTGAAGATATTGCTGTAATAGGAGATAGATTCATATATGTGGGCTGCTCTGAAGAGTTGAATATTGACAGTGAAAAGGTTATAGAGGCTAAAGGAAGGTATATAATTCCTGGATTAATAGATATACATATGCATATTGAAAGTTCAATGGCTACACCCATTGCATTTTCAAAGGAAATTATCAAAAATGGTGTAACTACAATAGTTTCAGAGCCCCATGAAATAGCTAATGTTTTTGGTATAGAAGGCGTTTTAGAGATGATAAAGTCAGGGGAAGATGCTGAAGTAGATATTTTCTATGGAATACCAAGCTCAGTTCCATCTACAGCCAGTGAGTATGAAACAACTGGTGGAGAAATTGGAATTGATGAAGTTAAGGAATTAATGAATAGTGAAAAAGTTATATGTCTTGGGGAAGTTATGAACTATTTTGATGTAATAAATAGTGAAGATAAAAAAATAAATAAGATTATTAAATATTTTAAAGAAAAACATCCACTGCTTCCAATCGAAGGACACTGCCCAAGAATTATAGGCTTAGAGCTTTCTAAATTGATTTTCTCAGGAGTTACCTCGGACCATACCCAGCAGACAGTTGAAGGTATGGAGGATAGAATAAGAAATGGCATGTTTGTTCAGATACAGGAAAAATCAATGGTTCAGCCAGTTATAGATTATTTAGTTAAAAATGACTTATATGAGCATTTTGCTTTTGTTACAGACGATTGTATGGCTGATGTATTAATTAATGAAGGTCATTTAAACAGGCATGTAAAAAAGGCAATGGATATGGGAATGAGCCCTGAAAATGCAATTTACTGCGCTACTTATACACCGGCAAGAAGAATGAATCTCTTAGACAGAGGAAGCATTGCGCCAGGTAAATTAGCAGACTTTATTATGTTAGAGGATTTGAATAGTTTTACAATTAATAAAGTATTTAAAAGCGGTAAACAAGTATACAGCAGTGATGATAAAGCTACTCAGGATAAAATACCAAGAACATTTCCAGAAAGCTTTTATAACTCAATTAAGCTAAATAAAATAGATAAAGATATGTTAAAGATTAAGGCTAAAATTCATAATGGAAGTGTTAAGTGCAGAGTTATAAAGATTCAGGATGGAAGTACCTTTACAGATGAAATAATTTCAGAAGTAGAGGTTAAGGATGGTTATCTTGATTGGGAAAATTCAGAGTATTGTCTTATAGCTGTAATTGAAAGATATGGGAAAAACCAAAATATAGCTTTTGGGTTGGCAACAGGAGATACCATTAGAAAAGGTGCCGTAGCAGCATCCTATGCTCATGACCATCACAACATTATTGTAGTTGGTAAAAATCCTTCAGATATAGTATGTGTGGTAAATTCAATAATAGACAGTCAGGGCGGCTATTGTGCTGCTTTAGATGGTAAAGTACTGGCTAAAATAGATCTGCCAATAGGTGGAATACTTTCGGATAAAAATATGCAATGGATAGGAAAAGAGTTAAAAGAGGTTACAGAGGCTATGAGATATTTAGGATATAAACATTACAATCCTATTATGTCGTTAAGTACCAACAGCCTGCCAGTAAGTCCCCTTTTAAAGATAACAGATAAAGGATTAATCAAATTAAATGAAAATAGAATTGTAGATATATTTGTGGAGGAATAAAGATATGATATACGATGAAACACTACAAAAGCATATAAGATGTAAAAAGGGAGATGTAGCAGAATATGTTTTAATTCCTGGTGATCCTGCAAGGGCAAAAAGAATAGCAGAAAAATTCGACAGCTATGAAAAGATAGCTGAAAATAGAGAATATGTTGTATATACAGGAGTTAAGGATGGAGTTAAGTTAACTGTGTGTTCAACAGGAATTGGAGGAGCTTCAACGGCAATTGCTATGGAGGAACTTTCGAGATTAGGTGCACATACCTTTATAAGGGTAGGTTCAGCAGGAGGAAGAAGGGAAAGCATTCCTGTTGGAAGTGCAGTAGTTGTAAATGCAGCAGTTAGGGGAGAGGGTACAAGTAAGGAATACCTTCCAGATATATATCCAGCAGTTGCAGATTTAGATATAACAAACGCCCTTTTAGAAGCTGGAAGAGAATATCTAAAGGAAGAAGAATGTTATGTTGGAATGAGCCTTACAAGGGATGCATATTACATGCAAAACCAGCAGCTAAATGAACAACTAATGAATACACAAGTAGCAGTTTCAGAAATGGAATGTGCCACTGTGTTCATTGTTGCTGCTAAAAGAGGGCTTAAGGCAGGAGCAATAGTTGGTACAGATTCAAATATTGTTAAGAAGCACCAATTGACACTTGAGGAAAAAGATAGATTATACTCAGAAGCTGAAAAGAAAACAATTAATATTGCTGTAAATGCAATGGTTAAGTTAGGTAAATGTGGAAAATAAAAAAATATTTGAAATATCTATAGAAGTAAATATTAAAATAACAATAATATGATGATTTTAAGTATCAGTACAAAAACAAGTCAAGGGAACTGTAATATTCTCTTGACTTGTTTATTTTAACTAAATTCATGTACTGGTATCCCATTATTAACATAAATCTTGCCTTCTAATGGTTTGAAAATTATAATAATATTATTCAAGCTTCGCACGTAATAATATGCCTTAGAATGTTGATGTTTTAAGGCTTTTAAAGGTTTTTATATAGTAAAATCCTCTTAAGTAATGATATGATGTAAATGACAACAAATACAAAGATATTAAATTGTTGATAAAACTAAAACAAGCTTTAGTGGAATATGATGAATAAAAGAGGTTTTCGTATGAATGAGAATGTATACGACAGTTTATTGATAAATCTTTTGAAAAGTAAAGGGATTTCTCTTGATGAGGAAAACATTGCTTTATTGAGCAGTATTCTTAAGCCAAAAATATTAAAAAAGGACATGTTCTTTTTACGAGAAGGTGAAAAATCTACAGAAATAGGTTTGATTATTAAGGGAGTTTTTCGTTCTTATTATATTAATAGAATAGGCAATGATATAACAAAGTATTTTTATGCAGAAGGTGGGATACTATTTTCTTATGCGGCATATTTGTCTCAAAAAGAATCTATGTATTGCATACAAGCATTAGAAGACAGTGAAATTCTTGTAGCTAAGATTTCCGATTTTGAGAAAATAGTTGAAGGAAATTATCAACTACTCTTATTTTACAAAAAAATGATTGATAGTATCATTGTTGAGAAAGAAGAACATGCAATTAGTTTTAAATTATTAAACAGCATGAACCGCTATAAACAATTCCTTGCTGCATATCCAGGCTTGGAAAGGCGTCTTAAACAATGTCATCTTGCCTCCTATTTAGGAATAACCGCTGTGTCCCTTAGTAGAATAAGAAATAAATCAAATCTTAACAAATGATAATGCAAGAAATCTCCAAGTGATTTATGATGTAGCTAAGTTTTATTATTGGAGGTTGATTGCTATGAAAAATGAAATAGTTATTTTAATTACCGGATGCTCTACAGGGATTGGGAGGGAGCTCTGTAAGATATTATTTAATAAAGGATATACGGTTGTTGCAACAGCGAGAAATGTGGAAGCCTTAAAAGATTTGTCTGCATCCTTGAAATTATCGCTGGATATCACAGAAAGAGAATCCATTTATGCAGCAATAAACGAAGTTATATCTAGATTTCATAAAATTGATATCCTCGTAAATAATGCGGGTTACTCAGTTAGAGGGGCTTTGGAAGAAATTAATGTAAACAGTGCTAAAAGTATGTTTGATGTTAATGTATTTGGCATAATAAACATGATTCAGGCAGTTGTTCCAGAAATGCGTAAGAAACGATCTGGTAAGATTATAAACATTGGTTCAATTTCAGGAAAATTTGTTCAACCGATTAATGGCGCTTATTGTGCATCGAAATTTGCAGTTGAGGCCTTAAGCGATGCATTGCGTTTAGAGTTACACAGCTATAATATCCAGGCAACCGTCATCGAACCGGGACCCATGAAAACCAACTTCTTTAAGACATTGGCTGATAATTCAAGTAATCTTATGTCGAATCCAAATTCTTGCTATTCTCATTTTTATGAATCAGATGCTAAATATAGAAACAATCAAAAACAAGCTGATCCTAAGGAAGCAGCAAAAGCCATTAGTGATGTAATTTTGAAAAGACGACTTAATTCACGTTATAAAGTTGCTGTTCCATTTACGTACAGTATGATCACACATTTTCCTGATTCTCTAAAGGAATACTTTATGAAAAAGCGATAGGTGGATTGGAATGGGTATAATAATTAACATATGTAATTATAAAATTAATCAGAAGTAACAGAAACCTTTGAGGCTGAAAGTACCCATTCTGTTGAGATGCAGCAGGTGGGCTGGCATGCAATTTGGAAGTGGAAATTATAATATACCGTAAATTTAACCTAATCATGGTAGAATGTCAGATTCCAGTTAAAAAACAAAGGCTATTTCAATTGTTTATAAATTTGATTATACTCTTATTACGAGATATTATTATTTTAGGTGTAAACTTACTAGAATAGAAAAAGAACAGTAAACTAAATTTTGTGAGGGGAAGGGTTATGGAAGAAATATTAATAGTTGCTCCCTATAATGAACTAGAACAATTAGCTGAAAAAGTGAAAAAATCTGTTAACATACCTTTTTCAATTGTACTTGGAAATCTGAGTCAAGGCATTGATAAGGTTGAAAAGGGAATAAAAACAGGAACAAAAATCATAGTTAGTAGAGGTGGGACAGCAGAGAATCTAAGAAAAAAATTTGATATTCCGGTAGTAGAAATTCCTGTAACTTCATTTGATATATTAAGAGCTATAAGTAACATTAGCGGTAAGGGATATAAAAAAATTGCTTTTGTAACAACATCAAATATAATATTTAAAACTGATTATTTTAATAAAATACTTGATGTAACATTAGAATTTGAATCTTGTAATAAGGTTAGTGAAATTCCAGGCAAGGTAGAGTATCTTATAAAAAATAAAGGTGTGGATGCCGTAGCTGGAGATGTAACAGCTACAAATGAAGCGTTAAAAAGAGGTATATATGGTGAATTATTGCAGTCAGGTGAAGAAGCTATAGTACATGCGTTAATTCATGCAAAAGAAATATTAGAACTCAATTTGAAAGAGAAGGCAAAGTTAAAAAAATTTGAAACTATATTAAATATGGTAAGGGAAGGTGTTATTACTGTAGATCCCAATGATGACTTAACGGTATATAATTCTTCTGTAGAAAAAATACTAGGATATCCCAAGAATAAAGTTTTAGGGAATAACATAAATGAATGTTTGCCTGAAGATATTGTAGATAAGCTCAGTGAAAAGATGGAAGAGGCCAACATGGTAACTCAAATAAACGGGAAGAATGTAGTATTTAATAAAATTCCTATATGCATTGATAATAAGCTTTGTGATACCGTTATAATACTAGAAGAGACATCTAACATAGAAAAACTTGAATTAAAGATAAGAAAAAATTTAAGTGAAAATGGATTTGTTGCAAAGCATACATTTCCTGATATTATTGGTGACAGTGATGAAATGTCTAAAGTTAAAAGTCAGGCAATTAAATTTGCTAAATCAGAGGGACAATATTGATATATGGGGAAACAGGCACAGGTAAAGAATTGTTTGCTCAAAGTATTCATAATGGAAGCAGAAGAGCTAATATGCCTTTTGTGTCTGTGAACTGTGCAGCTTTAAGTGAAACCTTGCTAGAAAGTGAACTTTTTGGATATGAAGAGGGTTCATTTACAGGAGCAGTAAGAGGAGGAAAGAAAGGGCTATTTGAATTAGCTCATGGCGGAACACTATTTCTTGATGAAATTGGTGAAATATCTCTTGGCTTTCAATCAAAGCTATTGAGAGTTCTTCAAGAAAAGGAAATTAGAAAGATAGGTGGAGGTAAAGTTATTCCTATTAATGTACGAATAATATGTGCCACTAATAGAAATCTTTTTGAGGAAGTAGAAGAAGAGAGATTTAGAGAGGATTTATATTACAGACTTAGTTCTCTTGAATTAGATTTAATTCCTCTTAGATTAAGAAAGAAAGATATCATACCTATGGCTATTTCATTTTTAAACGAAGAATGCATTAAAGAAAATAAGAAACTATACTGGAGTAATGATAGTATTTTTAATGGTTATTAGACTATGAATGGAAAGGAAATGCTAGAGAACTACGAAATTTTATTGAAAGACTGGTAATATGTTGTGAAAAAAGTAAGCTTGATGAAGAATATGTACTAGAAATACTAAGTTCAAAGAAATTTAAGAAGGTAGTTAAAAAAGAAATAAGCATAAAGTTATCAAATAATCTAAAAGAGATGGAAAGTGAAATCTTAAGGTCTTTATTAAAGAATTATAATGATGATAAAGATAGGTTATGCAAGGATTTTTCTATAAGTAAAACTACTCTATGGAGAAAGCTGAACTTCAACAGTGAAAATGATTAAGTGAATTTTCTATTTCAAATATGAAATTTAACATTTCAAATATGAAATGAAAAATCTATAGAAAAAGGAAGCTGTATAAAATTATAG
>NZ_LWAE01000012.1 GCF_001623875.1 Clostridium magnum DSM 2767
CCCGTAGAGCTTTACTGTAGCTTAGCATTGAATTTCGGTATTGTCTGTACAGGATAGGTGGGAGACGTCGATGCAAGGGCGTCAGCCTTTGTGGAGTCAACCTTGGGATACCACCCTGACAGTACTGGGATTCTAACCGGCGGCCATGAAACTGGTCACGGGACACAGCTCGGTGGGCAGTTTGACTGGGGCGGTCGCTCCAAAAAAGTAACGGAGGCGCCCAAAGGTTCCCTCAGAACGGTTGGAAATCGTTCGAAGAGTGCAAAGGCAGAAGGGAGCCTGACTGCGACACAAACAAGTGGAGCAGGGACGAAAGTCGGCTTAGTGATCCGGTGGTTCCTCGTGGGAGGGCCATCGCTCAACGGATAAAAGCTACCTCGGGGATAACAGGCTGATCTCCCCAAGAGTCCACATCGACGGGAGGTTTGGCACCTCGATGTCGGCTCGTCGCATCCTGGGCTGAAGTAGGTCCCAAGGGTTGGGCTGTTCGCCCATTAAAGCGGCACGCGAGCTGGGTTCAGAACGTCGTGAGACAGTTCGGTCCCTATCCGTCGCGGGCGTAGGAAATTTGAGAGGAGCTGTCCTTAGTACGAGAGGACCGGGATGGACTGACCTCTGGTGCACCAGTTGTTCCGCCAGGAGCACAGCTGGGTAGCTATGTCAGGACGGGATAAACGCTGAAAGCATCTAAGCGTGAAGCCCACCTCAAGATAAGATTTCCCATAGCATAAGCTAGTAAGACCCCTTGAAGAACACAAGGTTGATAGGTTAGAGGTGTAAGCATGGTAACATGTTCAGCTGACTAATACTAATAGGTCGAGGGCTTGACCTAATTTTCACTGTGCAATTTTGAGGGCAAAGGTCTAAATGACATTTGCCGGGTAATTTAGCTAACGATAGTTAGCGTTAAGAATTACCCGGTATCCTTTAAAATAAAAATTGATAGAAGCGAGCAGTACAAGGAAGCGACTGAGCGAGGAACAGAGTTTACTAGTGTAAATGAGTACCGCAGCGATTGATTTGACGCAGAGATGCGAAGTTTATAGCAATTTTATAAGGAAACTCACTCAGCAGAGCTGAGGAGTACCATACTTCTAGAAAATCATAGATTTTAAGAATCATGGCATCTGGTGATTATGACGTAAAGGTAACACCCGTTCCCATTCCGAACACGAAGGTTAAGCTTTACAGTGCTGATGGTACTGCACGGGAGACTGTGTGGGAGAGTAAGTCGTCGCCAGGTAAGTAACAGAAAGACATTAGGTTTTGATACCTAGTGTTTTTTTATTATGTAAATAATTAAATAACATATCAAAATGTTAATAGCAAGCTCAGGCAAGCCTTCGCAAACACCACAGGGGTGTAAATTTAATGAACCCACGATAGGAAAGTCGTGGGTTTTTCTGATATTATCTCATTGTCATTTAGTTGGCAACTAAGTGGGTAAGAAAATAGAAAGAAGATCAAGTATTCTTTCATTTTGATTTTTTATATTTCTTTGCCTAAGGTAATTTGTTTAAAATTCAGGAAGTTCTCTGGGTATAAGTATTAATGAATTCTAAAGCATCTAAGGTATTATCACTTGAGTGGATGATACTTCTTATTTCTTTTCGAGGCTGATTCCTATTCAGTTCATTTCGCAGATTTATTTTCAAAAGGAAATTTCTGTTTGACACATATGGATAATACTTTTTATACCTCTTGTCTAATGGAACTGGATAGAAATCATAAGCTATAATTAAAACAGCTGGTTTTTCCGCTTCCTTCATTTTTTTCCCATTTTTCATTTCCCCAATTGCCTCCTCGTAAAGTACGTGTTGCCTCTTCTTTATGATCTTTATCAAGTTCATAAATATTTAATATGTGTAGACCGTGAGTCTGTAACCACTTGATTATCCAATCGGTTAAGTTGTTTTCATAGGCCCATTCTCTAACGATAAATGCCATAATTTCACCTGTATTTTGCTGGTCATGGAGCTTTAAATAATATAAATCTTTCAACCAGTTGCTCTTTTCAGAAAGCTTTTTTAGTTCTGATAATTCTGGAGTCCAGTTATTCTCATCCAAAAACTTTTGTAAATCAACCCAGGTGAATTTTATCTTTATGCCGCACCGATTAGACAGAGTGCGAAGTGTTTTTCTATATTTATTATTGTGGGCTAATTCATTAACTTCTTCTCTGATACCTCGAGACAAACCTGAATTTTCTGCTTCATGATAAACAACATGATAGGCCATGCTTAGCAGATAATGTTTGGGATTTGGTACAAAATATTTATTATGCAAAAGAATTCTTTTATCAAGCATTTCTTGAGCACAGTGAATAGGATAATAAGGGAGTCCGTTGTAATTGGTTCCAGTAATACCACTAATACTATAAATATTACATGTAATAGAATTATCTTCACAATGGGGAGAAACATGCTTACTAATGTTAACTAAATCATCATCATGGACAAGTAAATCAATAGCTTCTCCTTTTTTAATTTTTGGAAATTTATCAAACCATCTTAATATAATATATTTAATCTGCTCTTGATTTAGCAGCTTAAAAAAATCATCAACACTTATAGAGCTAGGTATATATTGTTGTGTTTCCATTTCTATCATATGATTTCCTCCAATGAACTACATTATTTCTAATCATAATATGCTGAATAAGGATTATTTGCTTTATGCATAAGTTTTTTTATTCCACCATAAAATGGACGAAATTAAAGAATTTTATCGGATAGGATAAGTATCTAAAATATGCAATATTCCAATAAAAACACTGCGATATTATGATGAAATAGAATTGTTAATACCAAGAAAGATTGATAATAAAAGAACTTTTATTAGGAGTTGTAATAGGGATTGCTATAGATGGGCAGCCGATACTTGGATACAATTATGGTGATAAAAACTTTAAACGTGTGAAGGATAACTATTTATATATTTAAATTAAATAATGAAATTTTGCTTTTGTTGTTCATTAAGACAAAATATAACTTATTATTTATATTTTTATACTTTCTATAACGGAATTTTTTATTGACAGTAGCAAGTGATAATGTTAATATGTCTATGAATTTGGTAGACAGGAGGGGTAAATGTGGAAGAACTAATTCGTAATGCAACTATTGAAGATTTTAAAAGAGGATATAATTGGAGTATTAAAGAAGCTCAGTTTGTTTGTTTAATATGTGGTGAAAAAATTGGTGAAAGCGACACTGATATAAATACGCATATAATAAAGCATGGAAATCCAATTGAAAGGCTACTTTTGCTAGATAAGAAGTATACTGGATTAACCGAAATTCAGAAAGAGCTTTTAACAATGATGTCAAACCGATATAGTGATAAAGAAATTGCCCAGAAGCTTGCTTGTACAGAATCTACAGTAAGAAACATGAGATTTGCTTTAAGGGAAAGAGCAAGGCAGGCAAGAGCTTTTCTTGCAGTTATAGAATTAACTGAAGAAAAAATTCCAACGTTAACACCACCTAAACTTCGAGTTTTTCCTGTTAGAGAAGGGAAAAGAAAAGCATTATTACCTAGGTTCGCTGCTCTATTTGAACCAAATAAAGAATATACAGAGAGTGAGGTAAAAAGACTTATTAAAACTATTTACGAGGATGATGCAACTATACGCCGCTATTTGATTGATTATGGATATTTAAATAGAACGAAAGATGGGAGCAAATATTATAAGAATTATGAGGAGAATACCGTGGACAAAATAAATAGAAAAGAACTTATTAACAGATATAAGCAGCAAGAGGTAGAGATGGGGATAATTAAATTACATAATACAGTTACTGGATATTCCTTTGTAGATACATGTAATAATTTATATAAACCTTTTGAAGGAATAAAATTTAGATTAAATACAGGAACATTTAAGGTGAAAGGATTACAAAAGGATTGGAACACCTACGGAGAAGGTGCATTTACATTTGAAGTGGTGGAAAAGCTCAAACATCAGGAAGGTACTACACAAAAGCAGAAAATAGAGGAATTAAAAGAACTGTTGGAGATGTGGATTGACAGCCAAGGAGAGAGTTTAAAATTATATAAATAAACATATATGATATAAACCAGTTCTAAGATAGATGTAAGGAAGGCTTAAAATTCATGTTCCTTAAAATGAATTTTCAAGTAAGGATCAGATGGGGTTAAAACCCCATCTGATCCAAGTTTCACTTTATTTGCAAAAGTTATTCTATAATTTAAAAACATTTGTAAGCTCGTTCATATTTTCGGATAGAACAACTAACTCATCAGAAGTCTTATCAATCTTATTAAAGAGTTTTTCCTGTATGCTGAGTTTTTCCTTAATATCATTTGAAACATTAAGTCCAGATTCAATAGTCATGTTTATGTCATCTATGGTTGCAGTCATTTCTTCAAGAGAAGCTGCCTGAGTGGTAACACCATCAGTTATATCCGTAAGCATGGCAAAGGTGCTTTCCATGCTATCAATAATTTTATTTATACTGTTCTTCACTTCATTTGATTGAGCGACACCAAGTTCAACTTTTTCTTTTGTTGCAGCAACAGCAGATACTACATTTCCAGTTTTCATATTCATATCTTTGATAAGGTGTCCAATATCCTGCAAGGAATTATTTGTGTCTTCAGCAAGCTTTCTTATTTCCTCGGCTACTACAGAAAAACCCTTACCTGCCTCTCCCGCTCTTGCGGCTTCAATAGCGGCATTTAAAGCTAAAAGATTTGTCTGACTTGAAATTTGAGAAATAATATTAACAATTTCTGTAATTTTATTACTCTGATCTTCAAGGCCTAGTACTTCACTACTTACGTTTTTAGAGTTCAAAGCAAGATCATTTATCGCTCCCACTATAGAATCAACAGAATTTTTACCACCTTCTGCGGAATCCTTTACTAATTTTGTATATTCCGCAATACTTGAAGCAAGTTCGGCAGTTTTCTGAGAATTATCAGTAATACTAGATAGTGCAATTGAAGTTTGCTTTATATTTTCTGCATTTTGATAGGAATTAGATATAAGTCTTTTAATTCCTTCATTGATTTCATTTACCTGAGTATTAGCTTCAATAATTATATTATTCAAATCTTCAGAAGATAGGGTGACTTTTCCAGAAGATTTTTGTATTGTTGAAATTAGATTCTTTAGATTTTCTTTTGCTTTTAGAAGAGATTCTATCATCTGACCTGCTTCTCCCTGTTGGAGAGTTTCAATGTTAACAGAAAGATCATTGTTTGCAATTGAATCCGCAAGCAGAATACCCTTCTTTAATGGCTTTACAAGAAGAAATTCAGAGAATGAAGCTGCAAGTGCTTCAAAGACTATAAAAAATACTATGGCTTTAGTAACAACTTGTCCGGTTATTATGTGGAAAGGATTGTGATAAAGGTTATAGGACACAGTAAGTATTATAGATACATTTGAAATAAACATTGCAAAAAAAACTAAAAGCATAATACGAGTACGAATGGAGATATTTTTAATTCTATTCATAATATGACCCACCTACCTTGATTAACTATTTTTTTATAGAATGAAAAAGTTTTAGTGATATTAAAATATCATGTTCCATCTATGACCACTTTACACTATTTCAAACCCAAATGGCAAGTGAAAATTTTCTAGCTATACTTACAGGAGTTTGAGAAAGAATAACCTATTGGCAGATATAGCAGTCAATAGGCTATTTTTTCAACACTTTACTCAACACTCTGAATTTTCTTTTTTTAACTGTTGATTTTAATCATCAATGTACGTCACAATGGTTGATGTTATCTTATTTTTCTACATTAACTATCTTTTGGCATGATTATTGCTAGTAATAATGGCATAGAGAGAAAGGAGGTTAATCTAATGACACAAATTATTTTAGCTAGTCATGGCTACCTAGCAAAGGGGATGAAAGATACCCTGAATATGATTATAGGAGACGTATCCATGGTTGAAGCTTTTTCATCCTATAGAGATGAAGATGTGAATGTTAGAGATGCTGTAGAAGAAATAATAAAGGAAAAGTATGACAAGGGAGATATCTTCATTCTCACAGATATTCTTGGCGGAAGCGTTAACACGGAAATGATGTCTTTAATTAAAGAATATCCTAAAATACATGTTCTTTCAGGTATGAACTTACCTGTAGTTATTTCACTGGCTACTCAAACAGATGAAGTTTCTGAAAATGAACTACAGCAGATTATCAAAGACAGCCAGCAGAGTATAGTTTACTGTAATAAGTTGCTTAATGAATGTAAAAATATGCAGGAGGGAGATCTATGATTAAGTTATTAAGAATTGATCATCGTTTATTACATGGACAAGTTGTCTTCTCATGGACAAAGACCTTAGGTGTTTCAAGAATTATCGTTGTAGATGATGAAACTGCCAAAGATGAAATGAAAAAAGTATCATTAAATTTATCAAAACCTGTTGGGGTAACCCTAAACATATTTTCAGTAAAAGATGTTTTGGAAAAGATGCCTAAAGTAGAACAATTAAAAGATAATATCATGATTGTTTTTAGCGGAACTAAAGGAGCATTAGAATTTTGCCAAGGATACCCTAAGATTACTGAAATTAATTACGGTGGAATTGCTAATAAGGCAAATTCAAAGCAGTACAGCAATGCTATTTTCTTGAATGAACAAGAATTGGAAGATAGTAAAAAGTTAAAAGAAATGGGAATCCACTTATATATGCAGCAGGTTCCTACTTCTAAGAGGGAAGACTTAACATCTAAAATATAAAAGGGGGATACAAAATGTTAATTAAGTCAATATTATTAGGTTTTATTGGTGTTATTTGTATCTTAGATTCCAGGCTTTTAGGTAGATTAAATTTAGAAAGACCATTAATAGTTAGCACATTAGTAGGACTTGCTTTAGGTGATATACAAAAAGGACTAATGGTTGGAGCTGCCCTTGAGTTAATTTCTTTAGGATTAGTGAATATAGGGGCGGCTCAGCCACCAGATATGAATATGGCCTCTATTATTGCTACAGCTTTTGCAATTTTATCAAATGCAGACTCACAGGCAGCCCTAACTATTGCAATTCCAATAGCAGTACTGGGACAAATGCTAGGGGTTTTAGTAAGAACTATAATTGCCAATCTAACTCATAAAGCTGATTCCTTAATTGAAAAGGGAGAATACAAAAGAGCATGTAATATTCATATTGTATGGGCAACGCTTATGTACTCACTAATGTATTTTATTCCAATATTTTTAGCAATCTATTTTGGAACAGATTTAGTAAAAAGTATTGTAGAAGTTATTCCATCGTGGGTAACAAATGGTCTAAATTTATCAAGTAAGATTCTAACAGCTTATGGATTTGCGTTATTGCTTAATACAATGTTATCACTAAACATGTTACCATTCTTATTTGCAGGATTCTTTGTTACAGCATATTCAAATTTAAGTGTAACTGGTGTTGCTATCTTTGCTTGTATTATCGCATTTGTTTTAGCTGAATTTAAATTCAAAAATGAGAAAACAGTTGATGAATTAGATATTTAGATTGATGGGAGGTATAAAAATGCAAAGTACACAAAAACAAAAGGATCCAAATAAGTGGAAATATATGCAGTTCTTTTGGCGTTCTTGGGCTATTCAGGCTTCATGGAACTATGAAAGACAGATGAATATGGGCTTTTTATATGGAATTGCTCCTATTCTAGATAAAATTTATAAAGATCCTAAAGATGCGGAATTGAAAAAGGAAGCTTATAAACGTCATATGAACTTTTATAACTGCACACCTCAAACTAGTTCTTTTGTTTTAGGATTGAGCGCTTCAATGGAAGAACAATATTATGAAGATAGAGAAAACTTTAATCCAGAATCAATTAATGCTATGAAAACTTCATTAATGGGACCATTGTCTGGAATCGGTGACTCCTTCTTTCAGGGAACTATACGTATATTAGCTTTTGGATTAGGTATTAACCTAGCACAGAAAGGCAGCATTTTAGGACCAATATTAGCAATACTTATTTCTCTAATTCCATCTTTCCTTGTTACTTACTACGGTGGGAAAATTGGTTATTCAATGGGTAATAAGTATTTGACAAAACTTTATAATGAAGGACTTATGGATAAGGTAATGTACATTTGTTCTATTGTAGGACTTATGGTTATTGGGTCCATGATGGCAAGTATGATTGGAATTACTACTCCAATTCAATTTAGTGGAAAGTTTGTTCTACAGGATATATTAAATGGAATAGTTCCACAAGCTATTCCCCTGGGTGCAACCTTTACTATGTACTGGTTACTAAAAAAGAAAGTATCAACAGGATGGATGCTTACTATTTGTATCCTAGGCGGAATACTGTTGAGTGTATTAGGTATATTCAAATAAAATAAAAAATACTCCTCAAAAGAATAAAAAATAAAGATAAAAATATAAAAATTTAAAAATAAATACAAAAAACCAAAGTAAAAAACAAAAATAGGAGGGATTTATAATGAATCCAAAACAAATTATTAAAGAAATCAAAGGAAAACAAGAAGAAATTAAGAGTGTTATATTTGTAGGCTGTGGTGCTTCAAAAGCAGAATTATATCCAGCAAAATTCTTTTTAGATAGTAATGCAAAGAACTTACGTATCAGTCACTATACTGCGAATGAGTTTAACTATAAGACACCAGCTTCATTAGATGAAACTGCCATAGTTATTTCAGCTTCCTTAGGGGGCAGTACTCCTGAAACAGTAAAAGCTAATGCTAAAGCTAAGGAAAGAGGCGCTCATGTAATTTCATTAACAAATGCAGCTAACTCTGCTCTTACAAAGGATGCTAGCTATGTCATCTGTCATCGTTTTGCTGAAAACTATGGTGCAAAACTAGAAAAAATGGGTTATGCACTTGAACTTGCAGTAGAAATTTTAGAGCAGTATGAAGGTTATGCACATTATGAGGACATGCAGATTGCTTTCAGTAAAATTTATGATTTATCACAAAGAGCAGCAGAATCAGCAATAGAAGATGCTAAGAAATTTGCTGAAGCTTATAAAAATGATCCAGTAATCTATGTTATGAGCAGTGGTGCAACAAATGAAGTTGCTTATTCTACTTCAATCTGCTTAATGATGGAAATGCAGTGGATTAATTCGGGAAGTTTCCATTCAGGAGAGTTCTTCCATGGACCATTTGAAATAGTAGATAAAGATGTACCGTTTATCTTATTAATGAATGAAGGAAGCACTCGTCCAATTGATTCCCGTGCACTAACTTTCTTACAACGTTTTGATACAAAAACAACAGTTGTAGATGCTTTAGATTACGGATTATCATCAGCAGTTCCAAAGGCAGTTGTTGATTATTTTAATCCAATGTTACTTACAGCAGTATTCCGTGTATATGCTGAAGAACTATCTTATGCACGTAAACATCCGTTAACTAAGAGAAGATATATGTGGAAACTAGAATATTAAAATAAAAATTTATTACATATTAAATTTATTACTGGCACAAAAGTTAACACAGACAAAGAAATCGAATAGCTTTCGATTTCTTTGCTTTATTATTCTAAAGGTATGTTGTAAAATAGGGTTTGTCTTTTACTAAAGAAGGAGGTGCATTCAAGATGGGGATAGATATATCTAGGTATTTAAAAGAAATCACCAAAGAATTTAATAAAGAAAATTTAAAGCAGTTTTCAGCTAATTCAATTGCTGAAATTGTTGAATTGAGTCGCAGCACAGTAAGCAGTTACCTTAATAAAGAATGCAAACGGGGTACGATTATAAAAATTAAAGAATATCCAGTAATCTTTTTAGATAAAGAAACCTTTTCTAATGTACATTTTACTCCAATGCATAATGAATATGATACTTTTGATGAATTATGGCAGGAAGGTTCTAAAATAAAAAAAGTAGACACATGGAGCAAGGTAATTGGTTCAAAGGGAAGCTTAAAGGAACAAATTGAACAAATAAAAACAGCTGTCCTTTACCCTGAAAATGGCCTCCCAATAATGCTCCTTGGTTCAAGTGGTTCAGGAAAAACCTATTTAGCAAAATGTATTTATGACTATTGTTTCGGGGAAAAACTAATAGATCCAAAGGCTAAGTTTATTTCCTTGAATTGTGCCCAATACTATCATAACCCAGAGCTTCTATCAAGTTTGTTGTTTGGTTACACAAAAGGAGCTTTTACAGGAGCAGATAGAGATAAAATAGGACTTCTTGAAAGTGCTGATGGCGGTGTTTTATTTCTTGACGAAGTTCACAGGTTAACAGAAGAAGGACAGGAAAAACTTTTTACCTTTATGGATTCACGAGAATATTCTCCTATTGGTGATAACAGTATTAAAAAAGAGGCAAAGGTACGACTAATTTTTGCCACTACAGAATCTATTCAGTCTGCTTTTTTACCCACATTTATCCGTAGACTTCCGGTTATTGTGAATATTCCTAGTTTTGCAGAAAGGCCCCAACAGGAGAGAATTCACTTAATTGATAGCTTCTTTTTAAAGGAAAGTGAAATTTTACAGCGTACTATTCAGGTTACAAAACAGGTGATGTCATTTTTGCTTTTTAGCAATTATGAAGGTAATGTGGGGAAAATCAAAAACATTGTTAAGTATAGTTGTGGAAGCAGTTATACTAAAATGAAAGATCAGAAAGTTATTAAGGTCCGTATTACTGATTTGCCTGTTGGAAGTGAAGAACAGCTAAAGGAAAATCTATACCATCAGATATCAAACAGATATCAGGACAGAGTATATGATTATATGCATCCGGAGTTATTGGATATTAATAACAGTGAGCAGAAAAACATTAAAAAAACCTATTTTCAATTTGTTGATGGATTTAAGCAGGTTGAGGCTGGGACGGTTACATTTGAACACTATATTAATGAGATGATGAATAATGTAAATCTTTTAGTTGATGAACTAATGTTTAATGTAGAAGTTAATAATAACCAATCATTTTTTTCTGTATTAACATTTAATATAAAATCTACTTTTAAATATATGGAGGAGAATTTTGGCCTTGAGCAGGATGGGAATAAAATTCTTTCAATAGCACATTTGCTTTATTTTAAAGAAGAACAGGAAATTTTAATTAATCATCCAGAGTGGTATAGTATCAGGCCAAGACTTACTGCATTTATTCAAAACCATATGGGAAATGTATTATGGCTTGCTAAACGTATGTTAGCACATTTAAGTGAGCGGTTGGATTCTCAAGTTCTTGATGAAGACCTAATTTTCATTTCATTTTATTTAAATAGTATGAATATACAGGGTGTAAAAAATGAAATTAAAAGTATTGTTCTAGCCCACGGCTATTCTACAGCAAGCAGCATGGCAAATGTAGCAAACAGAATGTTGAAGAAAAATTTTTTCCAAGCTATTGATATGCCAATTGATACCACTATTGATTACATAGAAGGTAAAGTATTAGATTTTATTGACAATAATAGCACAGAAAACGGGTTGATTTTATTAGTGGACATGGGTTCACTCTTTGATCTAAGAATACGGTTAGAGAAGAAAATTAAAGGGCCTTTATTGTTAATAGATTTTGTATCTACACCATTAGTTTTAGAAATTGGAAGTATGCTTTTACAGCATAAAAATATAATCGAAATTAATGAAGAGATAATAAAGAATGTGAAAATCAACAAACAATTAGTTTACCCAGTTGAAAAGAAGAAAAAGTGTATTTTAACCTGCTGCTATACAGGTATGGGAAGCGCCATTCAAATTCAGGATATATTACAGAAGAGTTTAAAACAAGAAGATTCCTCCCTTGCCATTACACCTTATGACTATCATAAACTGCAGCAGAATAAACAAAAAGAACTGCCTTTTCAGATATATGATGTAGTAGCTATTATAGGAACTGTAGATCCTAAAATAGAGAGTGTTCCATATATAGGCTTAGACCATTTGATTGGTGGAGAAGATGTTGAAGCATTTATTAATATTTTAAAATCTAATTTTAAGATTGATGAAGAACAATTGAAGAAGGATTTAATATTTAATTTTTCCATAAAGAAAATAATTGAGAAGCTTACAATTTTAGATGTGAATAAAGTACTTAATTTTGTGCAGGATGCAGTTGATAAGGTGGAGGAAAAGTTAGGAATTAAGCTATCTAATAACAAGCGTTTTCTTCTCTATCTTCATTGTTCTTGCATGGTAGAGAGAATTTTAAGAAAAGAAGATGCGGACATGCAGGAGGATATAGAAGAATTTGTACAGAGAGAAAAGAGAAAGATAGAAATTATTGGGTATGCATTTAGTGAAATTGAAAAAGAATACACTATAAAAATATCAGATTTAGAACTTCGACTAATTTTTGATATTGTATTTAGTGATTAGTGAAAAGAAAACTTGAACCATATAAGAGTATTAGAGAAGGAGGTGGCAGTTTGAAAAAAGCTGTAGTTTTTGACATGGATGGAGTCTTAGTGAATACTGAGCATTTTTATTTTAATAGAAGAATGAAATATTTTGATGAGTTAAAAATAGAGCCAACCACAAGAAAAATTCAAGATTTTATAGGACTAACTAATGAAATGATCTGGGAAATACTAGTGCCTAAGGATGAAGAAAGACGAAATACCCTAAGAGAAGGATATGCTAATTATTGTAGAGAACATGCAGTTTACTTTCCAGAAGTATTAAATCCTTCAGTAAAAGAAGTATTTAGCAAACTGAAAGATAAAAATATGAAAATAGCGATTGCTTCATCATCAGAAAAAAGTGAAATTTTAAGAATGTTAGAAGAATGTGAGCTAAATAAGTATGTTGATTTTGTGATCAGTGGAGAAGAGTGCAGAAAAAGCAAACCAGATCCAGAAATCTACATTAAAGCTGTAAAAGTGTTAGGTTCATTAGCAGCAGAAGCACTAGCGGTGGAAGATTCGATATTAGGGATCCGTGCAGCGAAGTCGGCAGGATTAACAGTCGGAGCTTTAGTACCAAGAGATTATTATATTGATCAATCAGAAGCAGACTACCAAATCAGTGATTTAACTGAGCTACTTGAACAAGTTTAGAATTATAAAACTTAAGACTGAATTGCTAGGTGCTAATTTAAAAGTTATGCCTGTTATAGTTTAATTACTATGGCAGGTAATAATTTTTTGTTTTTTCTTAAAATACATTTGTAAAATAAAATGTTTAATGCTATATTGTTAGCTAATGCTTATGCCAAACAGGCTACTTATATGCCAGATATAAAGTGAGGTTAAAGAAATGGTAAAGAACTTTTATGATCCTAAAGTTGGGGAAAGAGGTATACGGAAAAAGAGTAACAAAAGTAAGGTTATCTTCTACATATCTTGAGAAGATAGCCTTTTTATTATAATATCGGTTTAGAATATTGAAGACTTCAATTCTAATTAGAACCTAAATTTAATATAAAATCTATAAGTACTTGTTCATATGTGTAAACTGAGTCTACTATTACAAACTCGTCATTGCCATGCCAGTTTTGTCCAATAGGTCCAAATTCTACAGCAGGTATATCATATTTGGAGTAAAATCTAGTATCTGCTGAGCCATGTTGGCCAAATAATGCAGCTTTATTACTAGTTATTTTACTAATTGAATGATGTAGTTTTGTTACATAAACGTCATCAATCTTGGTTTTTACAGCATTGCCTATAGCGTAAATATGTACTTGAACGCCAGCTGCATCTTTAATTTGCTTTAGTATCTCCATAGGATTCTGTTCTGGAAGAAATCTTATATCAAGACACATCTTGCAGTAATCAGGTACTTTATTGTATACATCTCCGCCCTCTATTTTAGATAGGTTAACAGAAGGAGAATTATAAAGCTCTGATTTTTCTTTAGTAAAGGGTAAGTTCTCTATTATTTTAAAGGCTTCAAAAGCCTTCACTATAGCGTTATCTCCCTGCCATGGTCTGCTGCTGTGAGCAGATTTTCCAGAAAATTCTAAGTAAATTTGCAGTATGCCTTTTGCCTGTACACCAATTCCCAGCTGAGTAGATTCACCACAAATTACAAAATCTCCTGTAAATCCCTTTTGAACTAAATAGTTTGAGCAGTTAGCTCCACCAGTTTCTTCGTCTGTGACTAATTGGAGCTGTACCGCACAAGGTAAATTTTTATCCTTAAGCTTTAGTATTGCAGTAATCATAGCTGCAGCTCCAGATTTCATATCAGCACTGCCTCTCCCATAAAGTTTTCCATCATCTATATAGGGAATGAACTGCTCAGCCTTTCCCGGTACAATGTCTAGGTGACCATTCAATATTATTTTTTTATCTCCAGATCCAATATTACATACTAAAATTTTAAATCCATTGTTCTCCAATATTTTAGGTTTCAGTCCATTAGACAATAATATGTTCTCACAAAACACTATTGCTTTATTTGCTCCGTCTAAGTTTGAACTATCAATTTTAATAAGTTCTTTTGTAATTTCTATACAGTCCATTTACAAAACCCCCTAGTTATATTTATGCTTAATACAAATAAGCAAGAAATGTACCAACTCTATTATAATGATTTTTTATTGATAAATTATAGTATTTTAGTTAAAGTTTTATATAGATAATAGTTTGGAGGTAGCAAATTAATGAAAACCATAGCAGTAGTAACAAATAGTAATTCAAGGCTAGCAAAATTTTTGAAAAATAACTTAAACAGTATTTTTAATGGCCTTGCACAGGTAAATAATTATTATATAGATGCACTAAAAGAGAACTCTATGATTAAAGAAGATGTAGTGCTCTTTATGATAAAAGAAAAGGCTTTAGAATGTGAGAAACATGTGCTAAATAGAAAAAATATAGTGATAATAGAAAGAACCTTAAAGGACAGTGAAATATATAAGTTATTTACTCTTCCAAAGAACACTAGAGCATTAGTTGTAAATGATAACAAGGAAACTACTTTAGAAACTGTATCACTGCTTTATCAAATAGGAATAAATAACCTAGAGCTTATTCCTTATGATCCAAGTAAGATCTATGAAGATATTAAAATTGCAATAACTCCAGATGAAGAAGAAAAGATACCGAAATACATAGAAACAATAATAAATGTTGGCAATAGGTGGATAGATACCAGCACATTTATAAAAATAGCAAGTAAACTAAACATAGAAGATAAGTGTTTGAGTGAGAGAATTATAAACTATTCTGAAAGCATTATAAATTTAAATAACGGAATAAAAGAAAATTATAAACAGCTTTTTGTGAAAAATGAAGAGCTAGATATTATAATTAATTCTTCAAAGGATGGTTTCTTATTCATAGATAATGAAGAAAGAATATCTTTTTATAATAATGCTTTTAAAAACATTTTTTCTATTAGAGAAGATATTAAAGATAAAAAAATTGAAGATGTGTTAGAGAAGGAAGTAGCAGTATTATTAAGAAAAGAAACTATTAAAGACGAAATACTAGAATTGAAAGGCATATATATAAATATTAATAAGCAAGTTGTAAAATCCTTAGGCCAAACTATTGGCTTCTGTTTTAATATACAAGAGGTAACTTATATTAAGCAGCTAGAACAAAACTTAAGTAAAAAGCTTAGACATAATGGTCTTGTAGCTAAGTATAATTTTCAGGAAATGATTACTAATTCAGTGAGAATGAAAGAGTGTATAAACCTTGCCAAAAGAACTGCTTGTTCAGATCTTACTGTATTAATTACTGGAGAAAGTGGAACAGGTAAGGAAGTTTTAGCTCAGTCTATTCATAATGCTTCTAATAGGTGTAAACAGCCTTTTGTTGCGATAAACTGTGCTGCTTTGCCAGAGAGTTTACTGGAAAGTGAACTATTTGGTTATGAAGGAGGAGCCTTTACCGGGGCTTTAAAGGAAGGGAAAATAGGACTGTTTGAACAGGCACATAATGGCACCATTTTCTTAGACGAAATAGGGGACATGCCCCTGTCACTTCAAACTAGAATGCTTAGAGTAATTCAAGAGAGACAGGTTATGAGGATAGGGTCTCAAAGCGTTGTAGATATTAACGTAAGAATAATTGCTGCTACACATAGAAACTTGATGGAGATGATAGATGAGGGTAAATTTAGAGAGGATTTATTTTATAGATTAAATGTGCTGCCTATAAATATTCCACCTCTTAGAGAGAGAAAAGAGGACATCATGTTATTTCTAGAAAGCTATCTAAGTTCAAAACAAAATCTAAAAATTTCAAGGGAAGTAAGGGAATTATTATTAAATTATAATTGGCCCGGTAACGTTAGAGAACTTAAGAATGCGGCGGACTATATTGAACTAATGAGTGAAGAAGAGGTTAAGATAGAAAACATACCCTTCTATATTTTAAACCATAGTGTAGACTATAAAAGAGAATATCAGTATTTAAAAGATAAATGTGATCTTAGAAATGCTTTGGAAATATTGGAGATTATTGAAGAGAGAAATGGAAATAACATGGGGGTAGGAAGAAAAAATATTGAGGAGATATTAAACAGTAGATTTATAAACATTACCGAAGCAGAGGTAAGGAGGATTCTAACACTTCTGAATGAATTAGATGTAATTACATCAAGTATAGGAAGAAGGGGCAGCGAAATTACTATAAAGGGAAAGAATTTTATAAACTGGGTAAAAAACAGGGTGAACTAATAACCTGTTTAACCAATAAAAAGAGGGGGGAATAACGATTTTTTCCTCCTTTTTAACATATCCTTAAAGTGAGATTATTTGGCATGAGAATTGCTTGTTAAAACTGTTAAGAGGTTACATTGGAGGGACAGATATGGATAGACCGTTAGTTGGAATTATAGGAAACTTATTAATTGATCAAGGAGGAATGTTTCCGGGATATGAAAGAGCATATGTAAATAATGACTATGTACAAACTGTTGCTATGGCTGGAGGTATACCCTTTATACTTCCTTTAATATCAGATTATGAAAGTATAAAAAGGCAAATAGAAAGTATGGATGCCTTAATAATCTCTGGAGGGTATGATGTAAATCCTTTAATATATGGAGAAGAACCAATACAGCAGCAGGGATTTTTGTGTCCAGAAAGGGACGAATATGATATTAAAGTCATTAAAATTGCATTAGAATTAAAGAAGCCAATACTTGGTATATGTAGAGGGCTTCAAATTTTAAATGCAGCATTAGGAGGAACTTTATATCAAGATACATCAATAATTGAAGAAAGTTACATAAAGCACCATCAAGATTCGAGGCCTGATGTACCAAGTCACACTGTAAATGTAATAAAGGGTACAAAACTATATGAGATACTGGGTGAACGAACTTTTACAAATAGTTTCCATCACCAAGCAATTAAAGAACTTGCTTCTGGTTTTAAAGTTTCAGCGAAAGCAAAGGATGGGGTTATTGAAGCAATAGAAAAGGAAGAGGGTTTTATAATAGGTGTACAATGGCATCCTGAAATGATGGCTAAAAAAGATCCTAAGATGCTTAATCTATTTAAAGAATTACTAAACAATGTAAGGGGGAAGAATAATG
Source organism: Clostridium magnum DSM 2767 (assembly GCF_001623875.1). Taxonomy (GTDB): domain Bacteria; phylum Bacillota; class Clostridia; order Clostridiales; family Clostridiaceae; genus Clostridium_AM; species Clostridium_AM magnum. The sequence continues at coordinate 17,449 of NZ_LWAE01000012.1, forward strand.
GGAGATAAGAAAAAACTAGGATTTTGGAGTATAATACTACTTGGAATTAATGGAGTTATAGGTACAGGTATATTTTTGCTTCCAGGAAAAGCTATGAAACTTATGGGTCCGGGAAGTATTTGGGTTTATTTTTTTGATATGCTATTGGTTATGGCTATGACATTATGCTTTGCAGAGGTTGCAGGTATATTTAATAAGAATGGAGGACCTTATGTTTATGCCAAGGAAGCCTTTGGAGAATTTATAGGTTTTGAAGTAGGCATTATGAAGTTAGTAATAGGTATGATAGCTTGGGCCACTTTTGCAGTAGGCTTTACCACTGCACTAACTAGTATTTGGCCAGCAGCATCTAATACTTTAGTTAAAAACTCAATACAAATAGGTATAATTGTAGGTTTATCAATTATAAATATGTTAGGGGTTAACTTTGCAAAACATTTGAATAATATAATGACCATAGGTAAGCTTGTGCCTTTAATATTATTTGTAGCAGTAGGTATCTTCTTTATAAAAGGTGGAAACTTTACGCCTATGTTTCCTACTAAAGTAACTACATCAAGTTTTGGTGCTACAGCAATATTAATCTTCTTTGCTTTTACTGGCTTTGAATCTATAGCAGTAGCAGCAGAGGATATGGAAAATCCTAAAAAGAACTTGCCTTTAGCAATTTTACTTACTATGCTTTTAGTATCTGTAATATATATATTAGTCCAAGCAGTATCTATAGGAACTTTAGGAGTAAAGCTTGCATCTAGCACCACTCCTGTAGCAGATTCAGCATCTATATTTCTTGGAGGTTTTGGCGGACTTTTAGTTACAATCGGTACTTTAGTATCCATAGGTGGTATAAATGCAGCAGAATCTTTTATCCTTCCAAGATCCGCTGTAGCTTTAGCTGAGGATGGGCTTTTACCTAGAAGCATTGCTAAAAAAAATAAAGCAGGTACTCCCTATATAGCAATTGTGTTAGTGGCTGTTTTAACTATTCCAATTGCTTTATCAGGAAGTTTCACACAACTTGCAGCAATAAGTGCAATCTCAAGATTTGCACAGTATATACCAACCTGTCTTGCTGTTATAGTTTTAAGAAAGAGACCGGGGCTGGAATCTACTTTTAGGGTACCTTTTGGACCAGTTCTTCCTATACTATCTGTAGGTATTAGCTGCTGGCTTTTAACTCAAGCAACTAAAGTTCAAATTATATGGGGACTTGGAGCACTAATAATAGGAATTCCATTATACTTTATAATGAAGAAAGGCAGCAAATCAGTAGAAAATAACGAAACTTGTTAAAAAGATACAGCCATCTTTAGCGATATACTAAAGATGGCTGTATCTTTTTATTATATATGGAGCGGAAGATGGGATTCGAACCCACGACGTTCACCTTGGCAAGGTGACGCTCTACCACTGAGCCACTCCCGCATATTTTTTATGATGACCCCTAGGGGAATCGAACCCCTGTTACCACCGTGAAAGGGTGGTGTCTTGACCGCTTGACCAAGGGGCCATGCTATTATTTTATTGGTGGGCACAACAGGGATCGAACCTGTGACCCCCTGCTTGTAAGGCAGGTGCTCTCCCAGCTGAGCTATGCGCCCAAAGTTTTGTGGCGGAAAGATAGGGATTCGAACCCTAGGTACGGTCACCCGTACGCCGGTTTTCAAGACCGGTGCCTTAAACCAACTCGACCATCTTTCCACGGATAATTTAAATGAACAACTTTTAAAAGGATTTAATTTTTTGGTGGCTTACCGGGGAATCGAACCCCGGACAACATGATTAAAAGTCATGTGCTCTACCGACTGAGCTAGTAAACCATATGGCTGGGATAGCAGGATTTGAACCTACGAATACTAGAGTCAAAGTCTAGTGCCTTACCGCTTGGCGATATCCCAATTTTCGCCTGTCTAACTTGGCGTAAGCCTCTCACTTTTTTTAGCGGCGAAGAATATGATATCATGAATAAAAAATTTATAAGATGAATAATAAACTATAATTTAAAATTAAGCTAAGTTTCCTACGGTATTTGAAATTATATTAATAATTTCTTATATTGATACACCTGGCGTCGTTGTAAAGTGGAAATTCTAAAATAATTATTACACCTTTATTACGTTAATAACAGCCTATATGTATTTCTTTTAACCGTTTAAATGGATACATATAGGTGGTATCTACATTTAATCCATTTTTAATACATAACTTGGCGCATTTTGGAATCAAATATTTATAATAAATATAGTATCTTCAGGGAATTTTATTATCATGAGTTTAAAAATAATAAAATTTGGAGGTACGTATAATATGACTGGTACAGTAAAATGGTTTAATGGAGAAAAAGGATATGGATTTATTACAGGAGATGATGGAACTGATGTTTTTGCACATTTTTCTCAAATAAATTCAGAAGGTTACAAATCACTTCAGGAAGGTCAAAAGGTTTCTTATGATGTTACTGAGGGTCCTAAGGGACCTCAAGCAGAAAATATTACTGTTTTGTAATTAATGAGCATTTTGCCCCTTAAATAGGTATTCTATTTAAGGGGGTTTTCTACATATTGATTTAAAGCCCTTTTTACTTTATACATATCTTCATTATCTGGCAAAACCTTAAATATTTTATCTATATAATTTTTTTCTTTAATAATTCTTATGCTTATACTGTAGTTAAGATCAAGTCGGGTGTATCACCAGAGGAGAATGGAATTCCTAGTGTAGCGGTGAAATGCGTAGAGATTAGGAAGAACACCAGTGGCGAAGGCGATTCTCTGGACCATAACTGACGCTGAGGCATGAAAGCGTTGGTAGCAAACAGGATTAGATACCCTGGTAGTCCACGCCGTAAACGATGAGTACTAGGTGTAGGAGGGTCCAACCTTCTGTGCCGCAGTTAACACAATAAGTACTCCGCCTGGGAAGTACGATCGCAAGATTAAAACTCAAAGGAATTGACGGGGGCCCGCACAAGCAGCGGAGCATGTGGTTTAATTCGAAGCAACGCGAAGAACCTTACCTGGACTTGACATCCCCTGAATAGTGCAGAGATGCATGAAGCCCTTCAGGGCAGGGAGACAGGTGGTGCATGGTTGTCGTCAGCTCGTGTCGTGAGATGTTAGGTTAAGTCCTGCAACGAGCGCAACTCCTATCATTAGTTGCTACCATTAAGTTGAGCACTCTAGTGAGATTGCCCGGGTTAACCGGGAGGAAGGTGGGGATGACGTCAAATCATCTAAGTAGCGGCGAGCGAAAGGGAAAGAGCCCAAACCAGGAACTTGTTCCTGGGGTTGCGGATAGACCATAAATACTGCGATTTTTTAACTGAAGAGAGCTGGAAGGCTCCGCCGTAGAAGGTAAAAGCCCTGTAAGTGAAAAGGAAGAGCAGTCAGGTCTAATCCAGAGTATCACGAGACACGTGAAACCTTGTGGGAAGCAGGGAGGACCACCTCCCACGGCTAAATACTAACTGGTGACCGATAGTGAAGCAGTACCGTGAGGGAAAGGTGAAAAGAACCCCGGAAGGGGAGTGAAATAGAACCTGAAACTGTGTGTCCACAATCAGTCGAAGCACTTTTATGTGCGACGGCGTGCTTTTTGTAGAACGAGCCAGCGAGTTACGATGTGTAGCAAGGTTAAATACTTAAGGTATGGAGCCGAAGGGAAACCGAGTCTGAATAGGGCGATGATGCTCAACTTTGTTGAGCGAACCCAGCGAAGTTCTGGGAAAGTTGCATGTCGTAGACACGAAACCGGGTGACCTATCCATGGACAGGTTGAAGCGGAAGTAAAATTCCGTGGAGGACCGAACCATGTTGGTGTTGAAAAACCATGGGATGAGCTGTGGATAGCGGAGAAATTCCAATCGAACTCGGAGATAGCTGGTTCTCCTCGAAATAGCTTTAGGGCTAGCGTTTTGAATGAGTAATGGAGGTAGAGCACTGAATGGGCTAGGGGCTGACAACAGTTACTGAACCCTATCAAACTCCGAATGCCATATACTTGAATCAAAGCAGTCAGACTACGAATGATAAGATCCGTGGTCAAAAGGGAAACAACCATAACTCTTAACTATTAATTCTTAACTCTCAACTAAATAAAATCTGGTGATTATGACGTAAAGGTAACACCCGTACCCATTCCGAACACGAAGGTTAAGCTTTACAGTGCTGATGGTACTGCACGGGAGACTGTGTGGAAGAGTAAGTCGTCGCCAGGTAAGTAACAGGAAGACACTAGGTTTTGACACCTAGTGTTTTTTTATTTGTGCAAACAAAAATGAAACTAATAATATAAATGAAGATTTTACATACACTAAGTATAAACTGTACGTTTTTAAGATATACAATAATTATGTAGTTTCAAAACAAATATAGAATATAAAAAAGAGGGGTTGGACGTGAATGTTATATATTTAGGGATTTTCATAAATGATAAAAACTTAGGTGGAACATTAGAAAATAAAGTGGATATTCCCCATGTTACACTTGAATTTAGACCAAAAGTAATACCAAGAGAAATACTAGGGAAGGAAGTTGAAATACAAGTAACTAACTATGGAAATAATAATAAAAATGAAGGCTATAAAGTGGTTCTACCAGAAGAATATGCAAGATATTTTAAAGGAGAAATTCCACATGTAACGTTATCTTATTCAAATGCAAGTAAACCGACGAATACTAAAAATATAAAATTTGACGAGGAAAAGCGTTTAACACTTATGGGTAAGATTGGTATATTTACAGACAACGGCGTTAAATATACTTTAAATTAAATTGCAAATACTACTAGCGTTGTGCAAGATATGAAAAAAACAGTAATTAGGAAAGATATAGACATGTTTATAATGGCCACTACCTCTCTAATTTAAACTTGTCTATACACTAAATAAAACTAATCAATAAATAAAAGTTAAAAGAGAGGCATCCAATAAATTCAAAGACATTTAACTCGCTGTTTTTTAAATTTTAATTTTATTTAAACAATTGTTAGATAAGAGGTGTGAATGGGTATCTAATGAATTTTTTATTATATCTTCATCAATAAGATCTCTATTATGTATGTAATCAAAAGCATCATATATGCAAAGTCCAGAAGCTTTCATTCCTATAAATGCATACCTCAATACTTCTTCTAACTTAAGGAAGTCTTCTTTTGATGTTTCCCCTATAGCAAAGGATGGTTGTCCAATGATTCTTGCCCCTTTATAATTGTTACTTTCAGCTTCTTTTAACAAAGTTAGAATTAATTGTTTTAAACCATCAATACCATTTTTATTATTAGCGATAACCATGCTTTTTACTGGGAAAAATATTACTCTAGATTTATTTATTCCATGGATATCTAACAATTCCATTAATTTATCAAATATATCTTTATCTAAAGAAACAGTTATAATTTCATCGTTTTCTACCCCATGTTTTATATAAGGTAGTAGATTTATAAAAAGGTGTTCAATACCATAGTAATAAAATGTAGAATCAGTACCAAAAATATCATGTAAAGATTCTTTATGGCTATCACCTTTAATTTTATCTCAGAAGCAAGTGAAGGATTTCAGTACCACTTGTTATATTTCTACGCAGAACTAATCCTATAATCCTAAACTAAATTCATCTATAAGATTATAACATTTTTCCTTTAATAAATTAATTATCTCTTCATTAGACATGCTATTCATTGAATATTTAAATTTTTCATCTTTACTTAATTTATCTATAAATTCATTTTCTCTATAAAGTCCAATATCGCCTTCAGAACTGAATTCATTTAAGCGATCACCTAAATTCTCTTCATCACTATTTACTTTTTCTATTTCAATTCCAATAGTTATAAAGTAAACTGCCATATCTCCACATCCCTTCATAAAGTTTATTAAATTATACCATAGTTCTAAGGCAGTTTGTAATATAAGACCAATTGTATTAGTAATTTAAAAAACTTAGATAAATCTCAAAAAAGTATTGACAAAGTTATAATAAAAAGATATCATAATAAAAAACAAAGAAATATAAAGCTGTGACTAAGAAGTAGTAAGAAAAACAAAATTTCCTCACAGAAAGCAACCGGTTGATGAGAGGTGCGTGGAATAGATTTTCTGAATTCATCTTATGAGCTGCCCTTTGAACTGATTTTCTAAGTAGAAGGTGTCGGTAACATCCGTTAAAAATGTAAAGTATTTATTTAGATACTTATTGAGTTCGACAGCGTGAGTTGTTGATAAACTTAGGTGGTAACACGGTAATAACCCGTCCTTTGAAATTTCAAAGGGCGGTTAATTTTTTTTTTGATATATTCTAAAATCTTTATAACCAAGTATTTGATCTGGGGTAATAAGAAAGGTTTATAAGGAATTAAGAATTGTATAGAATTAAGGAGGTGAGTTTGATATGAAGTTTATATAAGGGGACAGAGAAAACACATCATAATGGATGTGGGATGAGCAATGCATGCTCAGTTTGATGAAAATAGATTTATAATTTAAGAGGGGGCTAATTTATGAATATACCATTAATTATTGTTATCATTTATATAGTAATGTTATTCGGAGTATCATGGTACTCTACAAAATTATCTAAAAAAGATGGAGGGGCAGAAGGGTTCTTATTAGCAAATAGAGGAATGCCAAGTATTATAATAGCAGTTATGGTTGCAGGTTTAGCAGTAGGCGGAGCCTCAACGGTAGGAGTTGCTGAAAGTGCATATAGGAAAGGTATTTCAGCTGGCATGTATAATGCAGCTTGGGCTGCTGGTGCTGTTGTAGCTGGATTATTAGTAGTTAAGAGATTTAGAAACATGAAGATAACTACGGTTCCAGAGTTACTAGGTAATAGCTATGGTAAAACAGGAAAGTTAATTGGCGTAATTGGCCAATTGGTTATTCAGATAACTATAACAGCTCTTCAATATGTTGCTGGGGGATCAATATTGACAGCAATGCTTCCAGGGATATTTACCTTTAAAACAGGAATGCTTGTAACAGCCGTTGTTTTTGTTGGTATTACTTTAATAGGCGGTTACTGGGCAGCTGGGCTAAGCAATATTATAAATGTAATAGTTATATATGGAGGTCTTATTGCGGGAGCTATAGCCGCGATTCATAATACAGGAGGAATGGGTCAAATAGTTTCAGCTTTAGAAAGTAACCCTAGTGTTCCTTGGTTTGATTCTATCTCTGGCGTAGGTGGTGCTATAGTTTTAGCTTGGTTTGTTGTTATGATTACTCAAGCTTTGTCTAATCAAGCAGTTGTACAAATATCATTTGCTGCCAAGGATGAAAAAGCTGCAAGAAGAGGATTTTTATTAGCAGGATTGATAATATTCCCAGTAGGATTTATCGCAGCGATATATGGCATTATTGCTGCTGTTCAGTTCCCGGGACTTAAGAATCCAGCTCTTGCTTTACCAAAGGTTGTTATGGGCCTTAATCCATATATAGCAGGATTCACTCTTTCAGGGCTATGGGCTGCAGATGTTTCAACAGCTATAGGTATGCTTCTAGGAAGCTCTACATTAGTAGTTAATGATATTGTTAAAGTATATGTAAAATCAGATTTTAGTAAAAAACAAGAGTTAATGTGTTCCCGTATTGTAGTTTTAATTGTTAGTATTTTAACTTATGTACTTGCTAGTACTGTAGTTGGAATCTTAAATACTATACTTATAGGGCTATCATTAACTACAGCATTTACAATTATAATACTATTTACAATGTTTGCACCAAAACTTTGCAAAAAGAGTGCTGCTATAGCCACTTTACTTGTAGGAATATTGATTCTTGTATTATGGGTATTCGTACCATCTACCCACGTTGTTTCACATCCGATATTCTTAGAATGGCCTATTTGTTTAATAACTTTCTTATTAACTAGTTTATTAGATAAAAGACAGGCTGACATTCCAAAAGCAGTTGGTGGCATTTCAGAAGCAGTTAGTTAGATTTTAATAGAACCTAAATTAAAAAGCAAGACTCCCAGATGGAGGGCAGGCTGTTGATAAATATATTTTGTCAGCAGTCTTTTAATTTTTAGCCTAAAAGGGCTTTTTTCAATTGAAAAAAGATTTTAAGATTCTGTGTACAATTTATATAGTATGAGTTTTTTAAGAAGTTAAATAGAAATACATGATGTATAAAATTCTATGGAAAATTTAGTCAATGTGTAAGGGGATTTAGCAAAATACGCGTGATATGATATTTTTAAGAATACTATTTATTCTTAAAAAGCTGAAAGGAGCAATTAAAATGAGTACCTGTAAATATCCACATCTCTTTACACCTATTATTTTGGGTAACACTTTATTCCGCAACCGTATATTTGCATCTCCAACTGGTTATCAGAATCTTAATGGAGATGGTTATTTAAATGATGGAGCTGCAGCTTACTATGAGAGGAAAGCCAGAGGAGGTGCAGCTAGTGTTGCGACTTTCGAAGGTATTGTAGATGGCGAATTTGGAAAGGGCGGAGCTACCCACATCTGTCTGGATACTCCAAACATCGGTCGGGGACTTTCTAGAATTGCCTATGGAATCAAGAGCTATGGAGCAGTTGCTTCTTTAGAGCTTCAGCATACAGGGATGTTTGCAAACCGGGATCTTTCTTTCTTCGGTGCTGCATCCAAGGGGATCGCCTATGGACCGGTAGAATGTGAAGTAGCAGGAAGAACCATTCGTCCTATGGATGAGAAAATTATTGAACGTACTATCCAGAAATATGCGACAGGAGCAGCACTGGCTAAAAGATGCGGCTTTGGCATGGTTACAGTACATGCAGGTCATGGCTGGCTGCTTCACCAATTCTTGTCGCCGAAAACGAATACAAGAACTGATAAATGGGGTGGTGCAGATATTGAAAATCGTGCACGTCTTGTAGTAGCAGTATGTAATGCTATCCGTAAGGAAGTTGGTCCTGGATTCCCTATTGAAGTTCGTATCAGTGGTTCAGAATGTTATGGAGATGGTTATGATTTAGATGAAGGTATTGCTATTGCAAAACAGTTAGACGGCCATGTAGACTTAATCCATGTGTCTGCTGGAAACCATGAGGTAGAAGAAGTATTTGCTGTTACACACCCAAGTATGTTCCTTGGAGATGGATGTAATGTTAAATATGCTGCAGAAATTAAAAAGCATGTGAAAACACCAGTTGCAACTGTGGGAGCCTTAAGTGACCCGGAATTAATGGAAGAAATTATCGCTTCAGGAAAAGCAGACATAGTGGAAGCAGCACGTGCACTGCTAGCAGATCCGGACTTTCCAAACAAAGTACGCAGTGGTAAGGAAGACAAAGCAAGAAAATGTATGCGATGTCTTTCATGTTTCTCAAGTGAGTTGACAAATGGAGAACCTTACTGTGCAATTAATCCGGAAAGTGGTCGTGAACTGGAGATGAAATATGATATTCCAGCAGCTGCTAGGAAGAAAGTTCTGGTAGTTGGTGGAGGGGTTGGCGGAATGAAGGCAGCTCTGACCTGTGCTGATAGAGGCCATGAAGTTATTCTTTGTGAGAAGAGCAACCGTCTAGGAGGAGTTCTTCGCTGTGAGCAAGATGTTGACTTTAAGAAAAAGCTAGACTATTATCTGAACCAGCAGGCTGAAGAAATCGTTGATTCTAATATTGAGCTCCATCTTAATACAAAGGTAACTGCTGAGTATGCAAAGAAAATAAATGCAGATGTTATTATTGCAGCAATAGGTGCACAGTCTGTAAAGCCACCAATACCAGGTATTGATGGTACAAACGTTATGTCAGTACAGGATGCCTATACAGCAACTGATAAGATTGGCGAACATGTAGTAATCCTTGGCGCAGGGCTGGTAGGTATTGAATTAGGCTTACACCTGATTAGTAAGGATAAAAAAGTTAAAATTATTGAAATAACAGATCATATAAGCGATGGGGGCAATTTTTTGCACATACTAGGCCTTAAGACTGAGATTAATAAACGTGGTCTGGAGATAGACTTTAATACAAAGGCTAAAGAAATCAAAGAAAATGGTATTGTATGTGAATATGCAGATGGTGAGAAGACATTAAAGGCAGATACAATAATTTATGCAGTAGGTCAGAAACCTTTACGTGAAGAAGCCATAGCAATGAATTTCTGCGCACCAGAATTCTATCAAATAGGGGACTGTGTAACTCCTAGAAACATTACAAGTGCTACCAGTGAGGCATTTATGATAGCAAGGAACATTGGCCGTTTGTAATTTATATAAAGGTCGGGTATAGGGACAGTTTGGTACTTGTCCCTTTTTATCCGCAAATTTACCACCTTTCTGGTAAGTGATGAATCATTAACTCATTATTTAACATATCTATTGCCTTATTAATTTTAAAACTTTTTCTGATAATTGTATTTGGAATAACAGCTCACTGTCTTTAAAGTCAATGTTCGTCAATTTGATAATACGTCTGATTCGATATTTTAAGGTATTATAATGAATGTGGAGGGCTTTTGCAGTTAAAGTAACATCTTGATTATGCTTTAAATAAGCACATAATGTTTCAAAAAAATCACTGTTTTTTCCTTCGTCCATATGAATTAAAGTTTTTGCAATTGGGTGAATAAGGATTTCAAGACGTGTTTTGTCTCCAAAGCTTAAAATCATATGTGTAACTATAAAATTATTATAATTTAAAATCCGCTCAGAACTGTTTAATTGACTTCCGATTGATAAACTGGTAATGGTTTGCTTATAATACTCTGATAAATCGTATAATTCATGAAAAACTTTACTAATGCCCGCTCTACAATTATGTTTTTTCAATAGTTGATTAAATAAAGCCAGTTCATTTTCATTGAATATATTTTCCCCTTTAACATCAAACAAAATTACAATATGTTCGTCATAAATAATTATTGTATCTCTGTTAAAATAATTTTGCAGCTTTCTCTTCAAGTGGTAAAGTATGTCTTGATTTTTATTTATATCATTTAACTCAATAGTAATAACATATAAATTATCATAAAGTTTTAAGTTGAATAATTTTGCACGTTCACTTATTGCATCATGATCATATAATTTTTGATTTAACAGTGCTGCAATAAATGAATCTACTAAAGGATTAGTGGATGAAAAATTTTCGCTTGAATCCCCAATTTTTAAAGAAAGAAATCTGCAGAGAGTGATTAGCATTTGTTCATCAAATTCAGTAATTGGTTTATTATATTCTAGAACTTTTAAATAGGCCAAAGGTTGTTTATTTCTTAAAACTCTGCCTACCAATTGGCTATGGTTTAATAATCCAGATTCCCACAAAATTAAATTAGAATTTGGATTATGCTCTTTTTCCCAATCTTGATCTATATCATTTTTCATAACTGAATTAACATACTCCTCAGTCACATAACCTTTTGAAAGCGTCCATTCCCACAGTGGTTCATTTTTTATTGTATTTCCTCCAGCATGAGCCATAAAACAAAGAGATACATCTACTAATAGCAAGGGGTTACCTAGATTTTCATATCCTACATCCAAAAGTTGCTGCACAGTTGTTCCTTTTTGACAAAGTTCTAATAATTTATTTGTAAAATTAATTATCTTAACCTGCATATCAAATAAGTCCTGCAAAATATCACACCTCCTTTTGCTAATATTTTACTATTTATACTAATATAATCATATCAAAAATTAGTGAGGTAAACAATTACACAATAATAAATATGAAATTCTCATAGTTGTAAAAAATTACAAAGTATAGTAGTGAAAATCTCAATATGGGACGAAGAAATTGAAGATAATGGATGATATAATTTTGTTAAAGTTGATAAAAAAATAACAAAATTAATTGGGGGAATAAAAATGATAAGAAGATATGGTCAACTCTGTACAGTAGCTTACGGTGCTGGTGCAGTCAATTCAACAGGAGAAATTGCTAAAGAGTTAGGTTTTAACAAGGTGCTGATTGTAACCGGTAAACATGCAGAGGCTTTAGGATATTGCCAAAAAGTAATAGATAGTTTAAAAAAGGTAAATATAGAAACTATTATATTTAATGATGTAAAGATGGATGCACCAGACTACATAGTAGAAGCTGGTGGTAATATAGCTAAAAAAGAAAAGGTTGACGGTATTATCGGTATAGGTGGAGGAAGTGCCCTAGATACGACAAAAGGAATAGCTTGTTTTGCTACAAATGATATTACAATCCATGATATGATTCACAATGGACCTATGAAAAATCTACCAATAAGATTTATTTTAATACCTACTACATCCGGTACTGGTTCGGAAAGTACATTTGTAGCAGTTATTACAGACACTAAAAATCATGAAAAATTAGGATGCCCATCAACACCATCTTTTTCAATTTTGGATCCAGAACTTACTCTTAGCCTGCCAAATAATATAACAGTTTATACAGCCATGGATGCCTTTTCTCATTGTACTGAATCATTAACAAGTATGCAGCCAAATCCGCACTCAGATTTACTAGCTTATGATGCAATTGAAAGAATTGTAAAATGGCTTCCTGTTGCATGTAGAGAGCTAGATAATTATGAAGCTAGAGATAACCTGGCTTTAGCAAGTAATTTTGCAGGCAAATCCTTTAATGATTCTACGGTTCATGTTGGTCATGCTATTGCGCATTCTTTAGGAGCCCAATTCCATATTGTCCATGGTATAGGATGTGCATTAGTGACACCAGTTGTAATAGAGTTAACGGCTCCAGCATTTTCTGAAAAAATTAAAAAAATAGGTAAAATCATGGGTGTTACAGTTGACAGTGAAGATGAATCTGTCATTGGAAAGACAGTTGCAGATGCTGTGCGTAAATTTATGAAATCACTAGGTGTTCCTTCTTGTAAAGAACTAGGAATTACACGGGAAGATATTTTAAGTTGTACAGATTATGTACGTAACGAACCTTTACGCAACTTTGGAGGTGTTACTGTAACAGACGAGATGATTCCAGGATTACTTGGACAAATCTATGATGCATATTAATAGAAAGTATTAGGAGGGCTTTACTTATGAGTTATGAGAATTTACTGTCTCCGATTAATATTGGAAGCTTAAAAATAAGAAATCGTGTTGTAATGGGTGCTATGGGGTCAGGAACAGCAAATGATAATGCAACTGTTTCTGAATGTGAATGTGCATACTATGCGGAAAGAGCTAAAGGAGGAGCAGGGCTTATTATTACCGAGGTTACACGAGTAAACAATGATACTGGAATTATGATGCCCCGTCAAACTTCTGCAGCCACCGATGAATGTATCCAAGGACTTAGAAAGCTTGCAAATGCAGTACATTATTATGATGGTGCTATCTTTGTTCAACTACATCATCCAGGACGTCAAACTGTATGTGAAGCCATTGGCGGAAAGCCAACAATCTCCCCAAGTGGTATAAAGAGTATGCTGACACAAGCAGAATGTCGTGAAATGTCAAACGCAGAAGTTAAGAGCCTTGTACAGGATTTTGTGAATGCAGCGGAAAGATGCTATAAAGCTGGCATTGATGGCGTTGAACTTCATGCAGCCCATGGATACATGCTAAATCAATTTATATCCCCATATACAAACAAACGAGTTGACGAATATGGTGGAACTACTGAAAATAGAGCTCGTATTATTAAAGAAATAATTGAAGGAATTCGCGGGCGAGTTGGCCGTGAGTACCCAGTAATTATGAGGATTTCTGCTGATGAATTTTTAAGAGATTCTGTATTCCCTATTAAAGAGGATGGATTATTATTAGATGAAGCTGTAGAGATCTGCAAGTATCTTGTACCTTTTGGTTTAGATGCTGTAAATGTATCTGCTGGAATTTATGAAACAATGAATAAGGCATGGGAGCCTACTTCTTACCAAGAAGGCTGGAAAATATATTTAGCAGAAGCTGTTAAAAAGGCTGTTAATGTGCCTGTATTTGGAGTAGGTACTATCCGTAATCCAGATTTTGCTGAAAAAATTATTTCAGAAGGAAAAGTAGATTGTGTAACCATTGCTAGAGGCTTATTAGCTGATCCAGATTGGGTAAAGAAAACTGCTGAAGGCAGAGTAGATGAAATCCGCAGATGTATGTCATGTTTAAATTGTATGGATTCTATGCAGTCTAACGGTATGATAGGCGAACCATTTTCCTGTGCAATTAATGCAAGGACTGCTCACGAATGGTTTTATAATGATATTAGACAAGATGGAAACGGGCGTATGGTAGTTATTGTCGGAGGAGGACCGTCTGGAATGGAGGCGGCACGTATCCTTGCAGAGCGTAAGTTTAAGGTAGTATTATTTGAAAAAGATGCAGAACTTGGTGGACAATTATGCTTAGCAAATAAGCCACCTCACAAAGAAAAAATTAATTGGCTTATTCAGTATTTTCAAGTTCAGCTAAAAAAATTAGGAGTTGAAGTTCGTTTAAATACTCCAGCAACAATAGAAGCTATTGAGGAATTGAACCCATATGCAGTATTTATAGGCACCGGTTCTAAGTCTGTAGTACCAAAATCCATTTCTGGTGTGCAAGGTACAAATGTTTGTACAAGTTCAGATATTTTGTCAGGAAGAGTAAAGGTTTCAAATAAAAAAGTTGTAGTTGTGGGCTCTGGCATGACGGGACTAGAGACAGCGGAATTATTAGGAACAATGAATAACAAGGTTTATGTTGTGGAAATGGCAGATAGAATTGGTCCTGATGCAAGTTGGCAAAACTTAACTGACGTTCAAGGTAGATTAGAAAAAATGAATACGATTTTTATGCCATCCTATAAACTGGTAGAAATTAAAGATGATTCGATTATATTACAAAAGAAAGATGGTGAAAAAGAGAAACTTTCAACTGAGCATGTAGTGCTTTCTTTAGGAGTATATGCTGATCAGACTTTAGCAGAAGAGTTAAGTACAAACTTTGATAAGGTAATTAAAATTGGTGATTCTGCACAAATTGGCAGAATTGCAAATGCAGTATCTACAGGCTTTTCAGAAGCATATAGATTAAATTAAAACAATCTTAGACAAGCCTTCGTAAGGGCTACGGAGACGTAAATTTTTAAGTAGAAGGGGATGAATGAAATGAGATCAAAATTTACCCATGTCTTCTCGCCTATTAAAATAAGAGGTATAGACTTTAAAAACCGTATCGTTCTTGCACCACCGTCTCCTAATCTTGCCAGTACTGATGGTCTGGTTACACCGGAATTTGTAGACTGGTTCCGTATGTTTGCACGTGGTGGCGTATGCACATTGTATGTGGGCAACTGTTCTATTGATATTACAGAATGTAAAGATGAAGCTTTTCAGCTTGACCTTAGCGATGACAGATGCATTTTCCCATTAACATTATATGCTGATATGGGCAAACAGTATGGCTGCCATGCTTCTTTTGAAATTAATCATAATGGTGAAAATACCGCTTTTGAGACTGTAGGACACCCTCCTTACAGCTCATCACCAAACATTTCTTCAAGTGAAGCTACACGTGCTGCAACCCTCGGAAGAGATCCTATTCCAGCAATTGAAATGACACATAAAAAAATTGCACAAACCGTTGAAAAATATGCTGATGCTGCTGCACGGATGAAAAGAGCAGGAATGGATATCTGTCTTGTTCATGGTGGACATGGTAACCTTATTTCACAGTTTACCAGCCCTCTTTACAATCACAGAACAGATAAATATGGCGGTTCAACTGAGAACAGGGCAAGTTTCGCTATTGAAGTATGTGATGCTATCCGTAGAAAAGTGGGTGAAGACTTCGTAATCGAATTTCGTATTTCTGCTGATGAAATCGCAGAAGAGGGTATGCATTTTGAAGAAACACTTGAACTTATCGGATTATTGAAGGATCATATTGATATTCTTCACGTTTCTGCCGGACTTCACAGTGACTTCAATATGAAATATTACCGTAACTGGTGCCAGAACTATATGATGGACCGCTGCTTTAATGTTCATTTTGCACGAGATGTAAAGAAGGCTTATCCTGATCTTCTAGTGACTACAGTAGGTTCTATTACCAGTATTGAATATGCGGAGGAAATTATTGCTAATGGATGGGCTGATTTTGTTGCTATGTGTCGTCCGCTTATGGCAGATCCTGATATGCCTAGAAAGTATGCTGAGAATCGTCCTGAAGACAGACGTCCATGTTTGCGCTGCGATACTTGTGTAAAACATCTTTTTATTCCAAAACCAATCTATTGTGCCGTTAATCCTATTTCAGGAATGACAAGTGAACTTAGAGATGGTGTTGTTCCAAAGGTGCCTGTTAAGAAGAAAGTTGCCGTAATAGGAGGAGGCCCTGCTGGAATCCAGGCAATACAGACATTGCTTGACCGTGGACACGATGTAACTCTTTATGAAAAATCCAGTTCACTTGGTGGGAATGTAGAAGGGGCTGCAATTCTTCCTTTTAAAGTTGATTGCCAGGATTATTTAAAATGGCTTAAACATACAGCTGCACAGTGCGAAGCTGCAGGTGCAAAAATTTTATTTAATACAGATGCAACACAAGATATACTTGATACTGAGAATTATGATGCAATTATAATTGCAGTTGGTTCTGATCCTATCATTCCTTCCAGTATTCCAGGAATTGATAAGAAGCATGTACACTGGGCTCCTGATGCTGAAGCTGACAAGAATCTTGTTGGAGATAAAATTGTTATTGTAGGTGCCGGTGCTGTTGGTATTGAAGCTGCAATTGAATTTCATGATGAAGGAAAAAATGTAACTATTATTGAAATGGAGGATCCAGAAAAGAGCTTCTTCAAGCTTATGGAAAGTTCAGGTACCAGTGCTATGGAATTTCAGACTATACTTAAAGACAAAGGTATTCCTATAAAATACTTCAATCGTCTTAAAGAAATCTGTGATGATAAGGTTATCTGTGATAACCTTGAAACTGGAAAGACTGCTACGTACGAAGCAGATACGGTACTGCTTGCTATGGGAATGCGTTCAAGAACAGATAAGGTAGAAGAACTTCGCCACTGTGCTCCTGAAACCAATGTTTATATAGTTGGTGACTGTCAGAAAGTTGGTACAATCGGTACAGCAGTGAACCAGGCATTCCAAGCTGCTCTTCATATCTAGCCTTAAATTATTTCAATGTCTACAAAAGTGCCTTCAGTATATAAACAAATTAAAGGCACTTTTGCTCATTTAATAAATTAACTTTGATTTTGACATATTATAACGTATAATACAGTTAGAGGGAGTTATATATTTTTATAGAAGTACAGGGGGGAATATTTTGAATACTACTATTATAAATCAGATAACTATACTAATGCTTATGCTGATAGTAGGAATTATTTTAAGAAAAAAAAGAATAGTTACAGATGAGGTAAGTAAGGGGCTTTCAAATATTTTAATGAATTTAACATTACCTTTTATGATTCTATATTCTTTTAATTTTAAGTTTTCAACTGATATGTTACAAAAAGGCATTATGATGCTTTTATATTCTATTGCAATACATATTATTTTAATAATTTTAAGTAAATTAGTATATTTTAAATTCGAGAATTCTAAGAAAAGTGCATTTAAATTTGCAACGGTGTTTTCAAATTGTGGATTTGTAGGATTTCCTGTAACTCAAGGTATATTTGGGAATATAGGAGTATTTTACACATCAATTTTTCTAATCTCCTTTAATGTTTTTATATGGTCTTATGGAGTTATGCTTTTTTCAAGTGAAAGTGACTTCAAAAGTATAAAGAAGAATCTTATAAACACGCCTCTTATATTTACTGCTTTAGGCATTATAATATTTCTTTTTTCTATAAAGCTTCCTTCACCATTACTTAAAACTTTAGAGAGTATAGGAAATATGACAACTCCAATTTCAATGCTTATAATAGGAGCAATGTTGGCAGATGTTAGATTAAAAGATGTATTTAAAGGTTTTGATGTCTACTATTTAAATTTTGTAAAACTTATAGTTGCACCATTGTTAGTTTGTGCTATGTTAAAAATATTAGGCAGTGATAAGACTCTTTTGCAAATATGTGTAATTTTAGTATCAATGCCAACTGCAAGTTTAATAGGAGTTTTTGCAGAAAAATATGATTCAGACAAAGTTACAGCTTCAAAATGTGTCTTTTTAACTACTGTTTTATCCATAATTACGATACCTATTGTTGTTTCAGTAATATAAACAATGTTTTATTAAGGAAAGCATGAATTAAATTTAATAATGTGAGGAAATAATGAGCTTAATAATCAAGTATAATAGTTATCTATTGAAACAGGACTATAGTGAAAATACTCTAAACTTATATCAATATTATCTTAAGAAATTTATGCATTGGCATCAGGAAGAAATGAAAAGGCCTCTTGGTCATAGTAAGCTGGAAAAAAGTACAGTGACACAATATATACAATACTTATCATCAAAGTATAGTACAGGCTATGTGAATAGCTATATTAAATTTATAGTATCCTATAATAAATTTCTCATAAATGAAGGCATACAAGAAAAAATGGTTGCTACTAACGACTTAATAATAAAAACTCCTAAGAAAAAAGTTGAAAAGGTAAAAATAAGTGAAAGAGATGTTGAAGCTTTACTTATGGAAGTTTGTTCAAATGACAGTATTAAAAATTCTACTATGCTCTGCCTAATAGCCTATGCAGGATTAAGGCCTAGTGAAGTAGTTGAACTTCAGTTAACAGATATAGATTTTGATAACAGGAAAATTTATATAAGCGGTAAATATAAAAGGGATATAGCAATGAACTCAGCAGTAGAAAATTCTTTGAAACTATATTTAAGAGATGAAGAGATAATAAAAGATTATTTATTTACAAATGAAAGAGATATGAAATATACTAGTACAGGAATACACTGGATACTTAGAAAGAATCGTTCTAATCCTAATGTAACCATAACTAATTTAAGAAACTTTTATATATTAAAACTTAAATCTCAAGGATACAGCGAAAAAGAAATAGATGAAATACTGGGCTACTCAACTAGAAAAAAGGACTACACAAATAAAAAAATAAAAGAAATGCTTACAGTTAAACAGTTTGCAGAATTATTTGGAGCAGCTCCTTCCACTATAGTTAAATGGTGTAATAGTAATAAAATTGAAAGTTATAAAAACTATTGGGGACATAGACGAATACCCTGTTCAGAAGCGGAAAGATTAAAAAATGAAAATAAATATCTGGTAGATAAAAAATATATAGAGAATTTTTTTCAAGAGTTAGTTCTAAAAGGAAAATTTAAGGTTTCAATAATTCTAATGCTTATAGCCTATGCTGGATTTAATGAAACTGAAATTTTGGATATTAAAAAAGAAAATGTAAACATAGAGAAAAAAGTTATTATAATTGGAGACAGCAAAGAAAAACACGTACCTCCAGTTATAGTTGAGCCTTTAATTCAATATTTAATGGAAGTTCCTGGTGATCAAAAGTATCTATTTGTAAATAAATTTGGCAAAAAACATGTAAAGCATAATATTAAGGATTTATTGAGAGGAAACTGCAAGGATCCTAATATAACTTTATCGGTTCTAAAAAAACATAGAAGTATAAAATAGTCTGTGTAAACTCCGATGTGGATATAATAAAAAATATATGCTAGGGAGTACACAGACTTTATAAATTTGTTTTAGTAAAGGATATTTGAGCCCTCCAACTGAACCTATTTACAGATGTTATCATCTCTTCTGTAACACTATTTAAAATAGAAGCAGATTTTGCTAACTCATCTGCAGAGCTAGATAACTCCTCTGATGAAGCTGACATCTCTTCTGATGAAGCGCTTATTTCATCTGCTAGTGAAGAGGTACTGCTTACTCTAGTTATGATATTATTTTTTTCCTCATCTAAATGTGTAACTGATGTTGTTGCTTCATTGATTACTGATTAATAACAAAGTTGTAGTAAATTTAACATTTTGTGTACTCATTCAAAAAAAATTAACAGTATATACATATTTTCGACATACTTTTGTTATATTAATGTGACATTGGTAATATATCATTAAGCTATCAACTAAGTAAAAATATACGGAATAGATGATTGTAAAAGTACAATCTAGACATATTATTCTAGGATAGAAAGAGGAGTAACATATGAATAATGATAGCTTTAAAGATTATTATAAAATATTAGAGATAGATAGGGATGCGGCACAAGATGTAATTACAGTGGCTTATAGGTCTTTAGCAAGGAAATATCATCCAGACTTAAATTTAAATAAATTAGATGAAGCAAATGAAAAAATGAAGGCTATAAATGAGGCCTATAGAATACTAAGTGATTCAGAAAGTAGAAGGAAATATAACCTGACTTATGATTCATACATAAAAAAAGATATTAACAATAGTAATAGTAATATTAATAGCAGCAACATTAACAACAGTAGCGTTAATGATAGTAGTGTTAGTACTAACTTTAATTCTTATATGACAAGAAAAAGTAGAAAAGAATATACAAAACAATATAACAGTAAAAGGTTTAATTTTTTAAAATCTAAAAAAAGAAACCTAGCTATAGCAGGTATTGTAGCTATTTTGTTTACTTGTATGATTACAGGAAAAATTTTAATTAGTAACGATTATAGCGCAAGTGGCAAAAATGAAAGAGGTATCGGTACAAACGTAAAACAAACAGATAGGATGAGACCTGATTTTGATAGTAATCATTTAAATAATCTAGATAGTAATTCTGAAAGGCCTGATAGGAAATCAGGTTCCGATCATGACAGATAGATGAAGTGGAAACTTGAATCAGATGGGAGTATTAGAGCGGGTAGTTATCGGATAAAAGATATATCCAGACAGGATGAAATGATAGAAATACATATAGGGGGACAACCGTAGTTTTTCTAAATTAAAACTACGGTTGTTCCCCATTTAGAGTCCATTAAAAAATATTTAACATAATTTTAATATTTCATATATGTTAACTTAAAATGTACTATAATATACTAGTTAGGTATGAAATGATTATGGAAGGTGATAAAGTGAAAACAATTGATTACAAAAAACTTACACTAGACTTAATGTTTTTAATAGCTGGGTGTATACTTTGTGCATTTGCAACTACTTCAATTTTAAAACCAAATGGATTAATTACTGGAGGAATTACTGGTATATCAATTATGATGGACAAACTACTGCACATAAAATACACCTACATTTACTATGTGCTATCAATATTAATACTTACTATTGCATGGCTAGCCCTCGGAAAAAGAGAAGGATTTAAAATAATTACAGTATCTCTATTTTTTCCTGTAATTCTAATTATCTTTGATAGATTACATATTTCTTCTATACACAATGATTTAATGTTAGCCTCAATTTACTATGGAATAATAAGTGGATTAGGTTGTGGACTTATATTAAAAAGAGGATTTTCTTTTGGTGGAACTGACACCTTAGCGAAAATCTTTCATCATAAAATTTTTCCTTTTATTAGTATTAGTGAAATTTTGCTTGGCATAGATGCGGTAATAATTATATCTTCAGCCATTATTTATGGCATGAACATAGCTTTGTATGCAGTTATTTCTCAGATAATATTTATGAAGGCAATGGATACAGTTCTTTTCGGATTCGGGTCTAAAAAGGTTCAAATAGAAATAATAAGTGAAAAACATGAGGAGATAACAGACTATATATTGCATAAAATAAAAAGAGGGGTTAGTACCTATCAGATTAAAGGTGGATACATGAATTTAACTCGAATTAAGATGGTTACTATTTGCTCTCCACGTGAAAGCATGTTAATCAAAAGATTTATAGCCCATAAGGATGTAAACGCCTTTGTAAATGTTATTCCTGTTATATCTGTCTGGGGCAAGGGTGCTGGATTTGATAGTCTTATTGAAGAGGGTTAGCAAGTTTGTTGGGTTAATCCCCCAAAGTTAAGGTATGTAGTGCTATCCACTTGAGCTATATAAGTAAATCACTTGGATTGACCAAGTGATTTACTGTAGCAATGAACATGTCTCTGTCCATTAACATTTATCTATTAATAATTCAACTACTCCATATTTATCTGTACTTTCTTGGTATGTAACTTAATTTACTTTATATGAGTCTGTTAAAGTCGAATACATGGTCCATGACCAGTAGCTATAAACTTAGGGTTTAATTTTTCCAAAGTTTGTTGAAGTTCTAATCTTTTATCCGGATCTGGTACCTGCATATGACTAATATTACTAACTTCTTCTTTCCAATTACCATCTATTACTGAACCGTCGGCCTTTCCAAGACGGAACATCAAATCACTGCTAAAGAATATGCCCCGTTTGTTTTCTATAAGCAGTAAACCTTCCCATAGATGCATTTCAGAAAGATAGCTGATAAATTCAAGCTCTGAATCACCTGCTATTAGCTTTTCGCCAGGTTTTTTAATAATAACATCATTAGTAATTCCAAAGCCACTTAGCTGTCTGGCTGTAACTTCAGAACAAACTGGCTTAGCTTCAGTGAAATGTTTTAATATTAGCGACAGTCCGCCGCATTCATCTGATTCAAAGTGAGAAATAAAAATATACTTCAAAGCTCTACCGTTAAGAGTTGACTTTAACTGTGGAATCAGAGCTTCCGCTTGCTGTATGCTGCCTGTATGAACTAATACAGGTTCATCAGTTAATAGTAGATATTGATGAAATGTAAGGTCAATAGGTGGAATGTAGTTACTAAATTGGTGCAGATCATTATATATTATTGACATAGAGATACCTCCTATTATTATTACTAAATTAGAATCTGTTGTAATTTATGCTAATTATATATATACCTAATTTAGTTGTCAAATTTATTTAGCACGCTCTATTCTATGCATCAAGAATTCTTTTTTATTTGAACTATTTATAATATTAACTTCTTCTTTTAAAAAAATTAACAATTACTCTATTTAATAATATCATTAACTATGTTATATTATAATCACTCATAGATACCCTGTGGACGGTATGTTAATATTATCAAACCCAAAAGTACTTGCCAATGAAACCGCTGAGATAATATGTATGAATAGGATAGAATCAATAAATAAATTTCGAGGAGGAAAAATATGTTACAAAAGAAAAAGGGGTTAGCAAGTTTTTTTATGGCTACTCTAATCGTTACGTTGATAATAAATATTATTATAGCATGGGTTGTTCGGTCTGCTTCCAAAGAAATCGACTATGGTACATTTCTTACAATGATTCAAAATAAGCAGATAGAATCGGTGAAGATTGAAGCTAATAGGCTTTTAATAACTCCAAAAGTTAATGAGAATTCTTCAGCTAGTGATAAGAAGATTTACTATACAGGAGCTTTAAATGATCCTCAACTAGTAGAAAGGCTTCATACTGCTGGAGTAAAATTCTCAACATCTGTTAAAGATATTCAGTCACCTATTGTAACCTTTATACTTTCATGGATATTACCTTTTGCTATGTTCTACTTCCTAGGATCATTCATAATGAAATCCTTAGGCAAGAAAATGGGCGGCGGCGGTGTTATGTCTTTTGGAAAAAGTAATGCAAAGGTATATATTGAGAAAAAGACCGGTGTTACTTTTAATGATGTAGCTGGACAGGAAGAGGCAAAGGAATCACTTAATGAAATAGTAGATTTTCTTCATAAACCATCAAAATATACTGACATTGGGGCAAAACTTCCTAAGGGAGCACTATTAGTAGGGCCACCTGGTACAGGTAAGACATTGCTTGCTAAAGCAGTAGCAGGGGAGGCGAATGTACCATTCTTTTCTCTATCAGGTTCAGATTTTGTAGAGATGTTTGTAGGGGTTGGTGCTTCTAGAGTTAGAGATTTATTTCAACAAGCTGAGAAAAATGCTCCTTGTATTGTGTTCATTGATGAGATCGACGCAATAGGAAAAAGTCGTGATAGTAAGCTTGGTGGAAATGACGAGCGTGAGCAGACATTAAATCAGCTACTGGCGGAAATGGATGGATTTGATTCTTCAAAAGCTGTTGTCATACTTGCCGCAACTAATAGACCAGAGATACTTGATAAAGCTCTTTTAAGACCTGGTAGATTTGATCGAAGGGTTATTGTAGATAAGCCTGATCTTAAAGGTAGAGAAGAGATACTTAAGGTTCACGGAAAGAATGTTAAGTTAGACAGCAGGGTAAATTTAGGAGAAATAGCATTAGCTACTGCAGGGGCTGCGGGAGCGGATCTTGCTAATATGGTAAACGAAGCAGCCTTGAGAGCTGTAAGAATGGGCAGAGATGTGGTTAGACAAGATGATTTGTTTGAGGCTGTGGAGACTATTATTGCTGGTAAGGAAAAGAAAGATAGGATTATGACGGAGGAAGAAAAAAGTTTGGTTGCTTTTCATGAGGTAGGCCATGCACTTGCCGCTGCACTACAAAAGCAAACACAGCCAGTGCATAAGATTACCATCATTCCTAGAACAATGGGAGCACTAGGTTATACAATGCAGATGCCAGAGAAAGAAAAATTTCTCGTTTCTAAGGATGAGCTAATAGAGCAAATAATAGTTCTTTTAGCTGGTAGAGCAGCTGAGGAAGTTATCTTTAATAAAGCAACTACAGGAGCTTCAAATGACATTGAAAGAGCTACAGGGCTGGCAAGGCAGATGGTAACTATGTATGGTATGTCAAATAAATTTGGTATGATGGGGCTGGAATCAGTGCAAAATAGATATCTAGATGGAAGACCAGTTCAGACTTGTTCTACTGAAACTTCTACGGAAGTTGATAGAGAAGTTCTTCAAATCATAAACAGCTGTTATGAAAAGGCAGTAAGTCTTTTAAAAGATAATAGGGAGGCACTTTGCAAGATTTCATCTCATCTTCTTGATAAAGAAACTATAATGGGAGATGAGTTTATGGAGATATTAAACTCCATCTGATTGAAGTTTCCACTTAATCTTGATTTTAGATGAACTGTTCTGATAAAAAGTTCTTAAGAAAATAACCTTTAGTTAAACAAGACTTTTAACACAATATTTTAGTGTGTTAAAAGTCTTTGTTTTTGTACATGAAGTGGAAATGCTTTTAGTAATTCTTATAAACTAATGGTTGGAGTTTGATTTTTTGCTATTGTTATAACGTAAATATATATATGCAATTATAGCTCCTACTGTGCCGCAGATAACATCTGTCATTGTATCTAAAAGACTATTATTTTGTGATCTAAGTCCAAAAAGATGATCAGTAGTAAATTCGTATATTTCCCAGCATCCAGCCATAGCTATAGAAAAAAACAGACTAAAAAGTAGTTTTGTAGAGGGGGATATTTTTAAGCTTCTTTCATTTCTGTTTATGTATTCAAAAACAACAAGGCCAATGAAGGCAAGTATTACTCCTGAAAATAGATGCTCTATTTTATCAAGTCCTGGGATTAAAGAATAAAAATCAAATTCATTTGCTAAAAACATGGCAACAAAAATAAAAGCTAACATTGAGAATCTTAAAGCAGGGAAGAAATCTAGCTTTAAGATATTTTTTATAACTTTTATCAAAGCAAGCACTGTAATAATTAGTATGGGTTGAAATATTTTGGGTTTGTTTCCTTTAGGTAAAAAGTATAAAAAACATACTGCTGCTAGAATATATAAAGCAGCTTCGAAATAATCATTAAAATCAAATTTTCTCTTCTTAGTCACATTCATCGTACTTATTAATCTCCTTTGAAACAAATTTAACTAGATTATTATATGTAATATAAAGAAGAACTATAAGCAAATTTTTAACAACTAACCTGTTTATAGTTCTTTTTATATTGAAAATTAGTTAATTTAGCATTTGCACATAGAATACTAAAGAATACCTCATGCCTAATTGATGATCAATATCGTTAGATATAGATCCAGTACCACCTATAATAAATACATTTTTGGTCTTTAATCTATTTAATTCTCCAGCAACGTCTGAGGTTATTGCTTTACTATCTGTTAATAATATAAGTGCATTTAGGTTCCTCTTAAGGCAGGTGAATCATATAATGATAACGGTATTAATTTGGAATTAAAAGGAGTATTAATGAAGAAAATAATAGTAAGTTGTGTACTTTGCAGTTTGGTGGCTTTTACCCTTGCAGGCTGCGGCGGTGTTAACATTAGCTTTGGTTCAGATAATAAGTCAGCTCAAGAAGAGGTTAAACAGGAACAGAGTGCTCAGAATAAGTCAGTATCAACAGTTGATAAATCAACTGAAGGCGTTAAACAAGATCAAAATACTGGCGATAACCCAACGGTAAATGTTAATATTAATGAAGTGCCTCAAACTCCTAGTAAACCAGATGTAGTAGTTATAAGAGAGCCATCGCAAATACATGTATATAGTGGAAGTTTTGTATTTCCAAGTAGTGATCGAGTTTATCTCACCTCAAGTCAAGTATCTAGTTTAACTAATTATGAATTAGGAATTGCTAGAAATGAAATCTATGCAAGACATGGTTATATATTTAGCACACCAAAATATATAAAATATTTTAACTCTCAAAGTTGGTATACTCCTATTAGTAAAAATGTGACACTAAATAGGATAGAAGAGTATAATGTTAGTCTTATAAAAGCTGAGGAAGATAGAAGAGGAGTTCAAAACTAGTTTTAAAAGTATTTTTTATAAAGGAATATCTTATAAATCAAATTACAAAGAAGTATATATTGTAAGGGAAAGCATGAGTTAGAATTTCAGATAGTTATTATTTTTAATGGAAGAATGCTAATATTCGCGGACATTCTTCCATTAAATCATTTTAGACAATATGAAGTCTTATGTTCATACTTTCAATAATATCCTTCCACTCTGAACTTAAGCCGGTATCGGTAACTATTTCATTAATTTCGTTTAATTGAGCGAAATATGCTGTTCGAACCTTACTAAATTTACTTGAATCAGCAACTAGTATTTTTGTTTGAGACGATTGCAGCGCAGTTCGCTTTGTTGGTACTTCAAAGCTCTGAGAACAAGTTAGCCCTAATTTATGATGTATACCAGATGTAGAAACGAACATCTTAGTTGCTCTTATGTTTTCAATCAAGTTTATACCTTGAAGTGATTCAAACATTTGATCTCTGCGATGATAATAGCCGCCGCTAAAAATTAAATTCATGTTATCTTTCTTAATCAAATGGGAAAGAATATTGTAAGTATAACAAAGCACAGTAATTTCTGAATCCTCAGGCAGATGCTTTGCAAGCTTATCCGTAGTGGAGCCACCGTCGATAATAAGAACGTCCCCTGGCTCTATCAAACTTGCAGCATACTTTCCAATTCTTTCTTTTTCTTCATTCATTATATTTTGCTCATAATCTAATTCGTAATTATCGTTACTGCTATCGTTAGCAGTATTTGCAATGTAAGTTGCTTTTCCATAGCTTCTATTAACAATATCATTGCTTTGTAGCAGATTTAAATCACGTCGTATAGTCATTTCAGATACCTTTAATATCTTGGATAATTCCTTTACTGTAACTTTTTTATTCTCCTTAACGATATTAACCAATTGATTTAATCGTATATCTTTATTATTCATACTAAAACACCTTTATCCTAGAATTATAAATGTTTTAAATAAACATTTATATGTTATTAATAACCATTATACATCGTTTTATTCAATTTGTAAACATTATGTGTTTGTTTCACTATAGTATAAAAAGTAATTAAAATATAACAATTAAGAAAATAAACATATAAATGTTAAATATGAACATAAAATGTTATTTAATGTTGGTTTTGAAGAAGTATATGTTTGTTTATGCGTAAAAATGTTTATTATGAGTTAAAATTAACAAAAAAACATTGACATTGATGTTTGATTGATCTAAAATAACAATTGTAAGAAGTGTTTTAGTAGTGAGTATATTAGAATAATAAGTTTAATAAAACTTTATATGCTTAAACTAGCAGCATTATTTACATAACCACTATCAATGGTAGTTAGGTAATCGTTATAGGTAATCGTTATAGGTAATCGTTATAGGTAATAAATTCGGAAAGGAAAAAAAGTAGGGTAATCTATTGATAAAAGATTTGTAGAAAAAACATATTAACACTTGAAAGGCGTGAGTAAAAATGGAACATAATTTTGTATATGGCTTAATGGAAGACATTAGAGATCAAGATTATGCTATTGCATCCTACTACATTGAATTGGATTGTTCTATTGACCCCTATGAAAAGGCAAAGACCTTTGCAATTGGACAAACAATCGGTACATGGGTGCCAGTGCCAGGCATAACAGATGAAATGCGTAGAAATCATATGGGTAAGGTGGTACAGATTTTTGATTTTCCTCCAGCAGATTTAACTACGCAGAAACCAGATGATAACATCAGATCATACATATTTCAAATTGCATACCCAGTAATTAATTTTGAAGCAAATTTTCCTATGATGATAACAACCTTACTTGGAAACGATGCATCAACATCGTCGCAGGCTAAGCTGGTTGATTTGCAGCTTCCAGATAGCTTTATCAATGAACTTAAAGGACCTAACTTTGGAGTGAAAGGTCTGCGGAAGCTTTGCGGTGTTGAAGACAGGCCGCTTCTTCTAAATATGATAAAGCCATGCACAGGGTTTTCACCTGAAACTGGAGCAAAAATTTTCTATGACACTGCTCTTGGTGGTGTGGATTTTATAAAGGATGATGAACTTCTTGGAAATCCTTCCTTTTGCCCTCTTGAAGATAGGGTAAAGGCTTATAATAAGGCATCTGAAGCAGCATATGAGGTAACAGGGAAAAGAACAATCTATATTCCTAATATTACTGATAGTGTGGATAAGATATTTGATAATGCGACAAAGGTAATCGAAGCAGGAGCAAAAATGGTGATGGTAAGCTTTTCTGCAGTTGGATACAGCACGCTGCATGCTTTAGCAAAAACTATAAAGGTACCTATATTTGGTCATTATGCAGGTACAGGTCCCTATTATGAAGGTCCAAAGACGGGCATGAGTTCACCTATCGCTGTAGGTAAATTTCCAAGACTTGCGGGAGCAGATGGGGTAATGATTAATACTCCTTATGGAGGCTATCCTTTAGAAAGACAGAAGTATTTGCGTACTTACCATGAACTATCACTACCGCTGAAGGAAATAAAACCAACGCTAACATCCTGTGGTGGAGGAGTTAATCCTGGAATTGTAGGCAAATTTATTAAGGACCTTGGTACTGATATTATGCTTGCACCAGGTGGAGCTGTACAGGGACACCCGATGGGAGCAGCAGCAGGAGTACATGCCATGCTTCAGGCTATTGAGGCATCCATGCATAAAATACCTATGGAGGAAGCAGTCAAGGATCATAAGGAACTGAAGGCTGCTATTGATCTATGGGGATATGTAAAGAGTTAAAGCTGAGGGGGAAGAATTTATGATTGATATTCATACCCATTTATGGGACTTTGAAGCTATGCCGGAAGCTATTAGGACTTATTTTGTAGGAAAAGGTAATGAGCAGGTAGATCCAAAAAAGTATACTGCTGAAGGCTTGTTAGAATCAATGTCTCAGGCTGGAATAGAATATTCGATTGTTTCGGCACTTGCTTATAGTCATGACTTGTCCTGGGATAACATTCATGAAATAAATGAATATGTGCGGAAAGCAGTAGCAGCTTCTGATGGTAAACTTATAGGCTTTTGCACGGTTGATCCTTTTGGAGGTGAAGCATCTATAACTATGTTAAGAAAATGCATGGAAGAGGAAGGATTTAAAGGGCTTAAGCTTCATGGAAATATGCAAAGATTTTATCCAAATGATAAAAGGCTTTATGAAATTTATAAGGTTATGCAGTCTTATCATAAACCCATTTTATTTCACACAGGTGGAATTGGACTTAAAGCATACAGGGACTGTTATGGGCAGATATCAAATTTTGATGATGTGGCCTGTGATTTCCCAGAGCTTCCTATAATACTTGGACATGCTGGCAGGCTCAAGTATGAGGAGTTAGCGGTTTTATTAAGAAAACATACAAACATATATGCAGACATTAGTACAAATTTCAGCAAAGCATCAGAATACAGAACAAAACCCATGGAAAAACTATTTCAAACTGTTCTTGAATGGTGTGGAACATCCAGTCATCTGCTTTTTGGGTCCGATTACCCTTTCTATGCCCAGAAGCAGACAGTAGATAATATGAATTTAATGGAACATAGAACAGAGATTCTAAAGGATCTTGAAGATAATACTCAAGTTTTTGTAAAAAAATTTGGGATTATATAAATAAAATTAGGGAGGCATATAAAATGGCAAAACGTTTTAGAGAAGATGAGGTTATTAATTTACTAAAAAAGCAAATCGAGGCTAAGAAAGCGCTGTTTATGCCAAATTGTGGCTGCGGTTTAACAGCAAAGCTTCAAGAAAAGGGCGGTGCAGATCTTATTTGTGTATCTGCCACAAGCTACTGGAGGATGAAGGGACAAGGATCATTATCACCACTGATGCCATATTCAGATATTAATAAAATTATCCTTGATTTAGCACCTGAGGTTGTAGCAAATGTTCAAAATACTCCAATACTATCCTTATCTGGCGCAACTAATCCACTTTTACCTCACAAGAAACACCTTACTATGCTTTGGGAAGCAGGTATTTCAGGAATTAATCCTTTTATGATGAAAATCTATGGAGAAGCAATAATGGAACAGATGTCAAACATAGGAATGGGTTGGGATCGTGAAGTAGAAATGGTTGGGGAGGCACATAAAATGGACATGTTTTCTTTAGCCTATGCATTCACTCCAGAAGAAGCTACAGTTCTTGCAGAAGTAGGATGTCCAGCAATTGCTTCACATTGTGGTTCAACCATTGGAGGACTAAAAGGGGCGAAGAGTAGTCTAAGTTTAGATGAAGCATGTGAGGTAAGCCAAAAAATCTTCGATGCTGCAAGAAAAGTAAATCCAGATGTAATATTGTTTGCCCATGGTGGACCAATCGAAGGACCAAAAGAGGTTAAATATGTTATTGAGCATACAGATGCACAGGGATTCATCGGTGGTTCTGCAGCAGAGAGAGTTCCAATTGAAAAAGCAGTTTTAGCAGCAACTGAGGAATATAAGGAACTCAAATTATAAAATTATAAAATACTAATGGGGTAATAAATATGAGCAGGGGGAATTAAATATGTCTAGCAAACCTAAAGTTATTGTGGCAGGAATGTGTGATACGAAATTTACTGAACTAAAGTTTTTAGCATCAGAAGTAGAAAAGGCTGGAGGAGAAGTAACTATTATTAATGTTGGGTGTGGACATCCAATAGATTTTGCAGATGTTTCACTGCAGGATGTACTAGATACAATAGGCATGAAACAGGACGAAATCTTTAAAATGGACCGTTCAACTGCAGTTCAAACTGTTGGCGAAGCTGGTGCAAAGAAGGTTATGCATATGTATGAAGAAGGAAAAGTTGACGGCATAATTTCATGGGCTGGTTCCATGGGAACTACAACTGTTACATATCTTATGAGAGCACTACCTTTTGGTGTGCCAAAGGTTATGCTTACAGATATGGCATCTAGTGATGTAAGTAAGTGGCTGGGAAATAAGGACATTTATATTGTAAATCCTACAGCAGAGCAGGGAGTAAATATTGTTACAAGAAAGATGATAGCAAATGGAGCTGCAGCAGTGGTAGCTATGGCAAAGGTGGGAGATGCAAAAACTAAAGATTCCAAACCTTTAATGGCTATTACAGCCTATGGTACTACAACTCAGACTGTAAATAAATGCAGTGCATATTTCAATGAAAAAGGCTGGGATACGATTGTTATTCATCAGGTTGGTACTGGTGCTACTATGGAAGATTTAATACGCAATGGTGATATTACAGCAATTATAGATCTAACTACTGGAGAGTTAACTAATGAAATGTATGAAAGTTTGTATGCTATCCCTTCTACCTGGAACGGGGTAAGACTAACAGCGGCATCAGAAATGGGAATTCCTCAAATTGTAACTCCTGGTGGATGCGATCAAGCTGCTTGCGGGCCAATTAATACTATACCACAGAGATTCCTAGATGATTTTAAGACTGGAAAAAGAAGACCTTGGAAGGATACAGGATTACCATTTATGCACAATGCAGGTGTATCTATCATGTACCCTACCCTAGAAGAAATAGAAGATTTATCACATTACTATACGGAAAAATTAAATGCAACCAAAGGACCTACTGTTTTCGTTCTTCCTATGCAGGGCTGGTCTGCATATGATCAGAGTGCAGAAGTTGCTACTAATGAAAGAGGCTGGGCTGCAGGAAATGGAGACGCACCTCAGTGGCTTCCTGATGAAAAGGAACCAAGATGGTCAAAACGTTCTACATTAATGCGTTCAATTCTCGAGAAAGAATTTGATAAAAATAATGAAAATCTTGATTTTATTATAGCTGACATGAATATAGTTGAACCAGCCTTTGGTGACCTTTGTAATAAGATTATGAGTGACATGATCGATGGAAAGTGGAAAAAAGGAATGTACCGTGATATTGAAAACGTTATTGGGTAAATATTCAGAAAAGGTGGGGAATGTATGAAACAAACATTAGGTATAGGGATTAGTGCAGGACTTCTGGCAGCACTATTAACAGAAATTGGTGGTGCCCTTGGTGTAGTGACATGGGTAGGTTTTGTAGCAATGTTATCTTATTATGCAAGTGGATGTGGAAAGGATGGGTTTATAAGATCCATGGCCACAAACCTTTCAGGTGTATTCTGGGGATGGATGATAGTTTTAATTTCAAAGACACTTCCAATACCATATCCTCTTGGAGTAACAGTATTCCTTATAGTAATCGTAATGTGCATGCAATCATATTTTTCCGTTCTAAACTTTATACCAGGCGCCTTTGCAGGCTGTTCCTGTTATTTTGGAACAAATTTTGATGCAAAAGGCGTAATTATAGCCCTAATTGTAGGAAACATACTTGCATTTGCTTCGCATATTATGGGAACGAAAATAGGAAATATGTTAGAGGGTAAAAAAGTAGAGGAAGTTTCGGATACTGTGTAAGTACAAAAGCAAAAACTAATAAAAAGTTGATTTTGATAAAAAGCGGATAAACTTGATAGCTTGCAAGTTTATCCGTTAAAAAAAGGGGTAATTAAGGTGAATAAACTTATAGTTATAGGTACAGGCACCGCTATTGTAACAA
The DNA here is from genome assembly GCF_001623875.1 of Clostridium magnum DSM 2767. GTDB lineage: Bacteria > Bacillota > Clostridia > Clostridiales > Clostridiaceae > Clostridium_AM > Clostridium_AM magnum. The sequence goes on from NZ_LWAE01000012.1 coordinate 50,515, forward strand.
AGTATCATAATACTAGCTTTGTACTTGACAATGGAAAGGAATATTTTCTGGTAGATGGAACTGGCGGCAATGGAATACTGACGCAATTTGAGAAAAAAGGTCTAGATTGGACAAAACTACATAATGCCTTTTTAAGTCACAACCATACAGATCATTTGTTGGGGATGATATGGGTTATTAGAAACATAGCCTTTAAAATTATAAAGGGAAAATATAAAGGAAATTTTCTTTTATACGGTCATGAAGAGCTGATGACAACTGTTAAAACAATATGTGAGTTGTGCCTTAATCCTAAGGAATATGCTCTATTTGACGAACGTATTTTTCTAGTTTCAGTCTATGATGGTGAGACTATTTCAGTTTCAAGTTATAAAGTAACATTCTTTGATATCTTATCCCTTAAGGCCAAGCAATTTGGTTTTTCTCTTATTGATGAAGCAGGCAAAAAGCTTGTATTCTTAGGGGATGAGCCTTTGTCTGAAAGTGGAAAGAAATATATTGAAAACGCAGACTGGTTACTGGCTGAAGCCTTTTGTTTATACTCTGAACGTGAAATTCATACCCCATACGAATATTCCCACAGTACAGTAAAGGAAGCCAGTGAAAATGCCAGAAAATATCACGTGAAGAATTTAGTTCTATGGCATACTGAAGATAGTACAACTTATGGAAGGCGAAGAGAGCTTTACAGTGAGGAAAGTAGAAGGTATTATGACGGGAACATATGGATTCCCAATGATGGAGATATAATTACAATAGATGACTAGAGATATTATTGAAAGCAGGAGGAAAAGTGTTATGGAAAGATTGGATAAGCTTTATATTGGCACTAACACAAAGATGTATAAGACAATCAAGGATACTGAAGAATTTGTTTCAAAGCTATATGAACTTACAGCAGATATCAATAGAGAGGAGATGGAGCTGTTTGTTATCCCTTCCTTTACAACCTTGAATAACGCAAGAAAAACTGTTTCAAAGGAGCAGCTAATGTTGGGAGCACAAAATATGTGCTGGGAGGAACAAGGACAATATACCGGTGAAATTTCCCCAATTATGCTCCAGGAAATTGGCATTGATCTAGTGATGATTGGCCACTCAGAAAGAAGGCATATTTTTTGTGAAAGGGATTTGGAAGAAAATAAGAAGGTAATTAGTGCCATAGAACATGGTTTTACAGCACTTCTCTGTGTGGGAGAAACTGAAGAGCAGAAGGAAAACGGGATTTCTGATGAGATACTTAGAGTTCAACTGAAATGTGGTTTAAAAAATGTAACAAAAGCTATGGCTGAAAAGCTTTGGATTGCCTATGAACCTGTATGGGCAATTGGTGTAAATGGAAAACCTGCTTCAGCAGAATATGCAAATGAGAAGCAGGCTGTAATTAAGAGATGCTTGATGGAGTTATTTGGTGAGGAGTCAGGCAGTGAAATACCGGTGCTTTATGGCGGTAGTGTAAATAATCAAAATGCACCGGAATTGATAGAAAAAGAAAATATAGATGGTCTCTTTATAGGAAGAAGTGCGTGGAATGCTGAGAATTTCAGTAATATCATACATATGGTAATGCCCTTATTTAAAGAAAGAAAAATCAAATATAAATAAAGAAATTGGAGGATAAAATAATGAGAAAAGTTGTAATCGGATGTGACAATGCAGCAGTGGATTTAAAGAATGAAATAATAAAGCACCTGGGAACTCTGGGAGTAGAAGTGGAGAATATAGGCTGTAACTCTGCAGAGGATCCAACCTATTACCCATTAATTGCGGAAAAAGTGTGCAATAAAATTATAGAAAGTGGCTATGAGAAAAGAGGTATCTTAATTTGTGGGACAGGTATTGGTATGGCTATGGCTGCTAATAAATTTAAAGGAATAAGAGCAGCTGTATGTCATGATATTTTTTCCACAGAACGTTCCATATTAAGCAACAATGGAAACATTATGTGCATGGGGGAAAGAGTAATTGGTAAGGAGCTAGCAAAACGTCTGGTTAGTGAGTGGATTAAACTGGAGTTTGTTGATGGAAGCTCTACTCCAAAGATAAAGGCTATCTGTAATATTGAAGACAGTACAATGAAATAATAGGGCTGTAAAATCCAATATAAGAATGGAGATTTAAAATGAGTAACATTGATAATTTATCGGTAAATATTATTCGTGCGCTATCGGCAGATGCTGTACAGAAGGCCAATTCTGGTCATCCAGGACTTCCTTTAGGGGCTGCGCCTATGGCATATGAGCTGTGGGCTAAGCATATGAAGCATAATCCTAAGGATCCTAAATGGTCTAATCGTGATAGGTTTATTTTATCTGCAGGGCATGGTTCTGCTTTATTATATTCCTTATTACATTTATTTGGCTATGGAGGTTTGTCAATTGATGATTTGTCTCAATTCAGGCAGTCTGGGTCATTGACACCGGGACATCCCGAATATGGTCATACAGTGGGAGTAGAAACTACCACAGGACCATTAGGTGCTGGAATGGCAACAGCCGTTGGAATGGCTATAGCTGAGAGGTATCTTTCAACTAAATTTAACAAAGAAGGCTATCCTATAGTCGATTATTATACCTTTGTACTTGGTGGTGATGGATGTATGATGGAAGGCATTTCATCGGAGGCATTCTCATTGGCAGGAACATTAGAATTAAATAAACTAATTGTGCTTTATGATTCTAATAAAATCACAATTGAAGGAGATACTGATATTGCCTTCACTGAAGATATACAGAAACGATTTGAGGCATATGGATTTCAGATTTTAATAGTAGAAGATGGTAATAGCTTAGAAAAAATAGGTGCTGCTATTGAAGCCGCAAAGGAGGATAAAAGCAGACCTTCTCTTATTATTGTAAAAACAAAAATAGGTTATGGATGTCCTGCTAAGGAAGGAAAGGCAAGTGCCCACGGTGAACCTCTGGGGGAAGAGAATGTAAAAGCATTAAAAGAATATTTAAAATTACCAGCTAATGAAACTTTCCATGTACCAGGAGAAGTATATGAGCATTTCAAGAAAATTGCTAGTAAAAATATAGAAGCTCAAGAAAAGTGGAATGAAATATTTGAAAGGTACTGCAATGCTTATCCTGAGATGAAGAAGCTGTGGAATCAGTACTATAATTTAGATATTGCTAAGGAGCTTTTAGAGAATGAGGAATTTTGGTCCTATCAGAACAAACCGGATTCTACGAGAAACATCTCTGGAATGGTTATTAACAGATTAAAAGATCTTGTTCCAGGTTTAATAGGTGGGTCGGCTGATCTGGCACCTTCCACTAAGACCTATATGAAGAATGAAGGTGACTTCTCAAAGGATAACTATGGAGGTCGTAACTTACATTTTGGAGTAAGGGAACTTGCTATGGCAGGTATTGGTAATGGCCTTGCCCTCAGTAGACTTCATCCATATGTATCTACTTTCTTTGTATTTAGTGACTATGTAAAACCAATGGCAAGGTTGTCTTCATTAATGAAATTGCCTTTAATATATGTTCTTACTCATGACAGTATTGGTGTGGGAGAGGATGGGCCTACTCATGAACCAATAGAACAGTTAGCTATGCTTCGTTCTCAACCAAACTTTACAGTATTTCGTCCAGCAGACGCAACTGAAACAATTGCCGGCTGGTACCATGCGATAACATCCCAAAAGACACCCACAGCTCTAGTATTATCCCGTCAAAACCTGCCGCAGCTTTTAGGAAGCAGTAAAGCCGCCTTGAAGGGCGGATACATTATTGCAGAAGCAGCTAAAGATGTTCCCGATGCCATAATAATAGCAAGCGGCTCTGAGGTAGAACTTGCAATAAAATCCAAAGAACAACTTGAGAAAGAAGGAATTTATGTCCGTGTGGTAAGCATGCCTTCTATGGAAATTTTTGAAGTACAGTCAAAAGAGTATAAGGAGAGTGTACTTCCAAAGGGTGTAAGGGCAAGAGTTGCTGTGGAGGCTGCAGCTGAATTTGGCTGGGGCAAATATGTTGGAATCGATGGTGCTTATGTTACTATGCAGGGATTTGGAGCATCAGCACCAGCAGCGGACTTGTTTGAAGAATTTGGATTCACAACTGAAAATGTAATTGCTGCAGTTAAATCTGTCTTATAGTAGCTTAATGCTGCAGCGAAATGGAGGTTTTTATGAATAATATATTAGTTGCACAATCGGGAGGACCAACTGTTGCTATTAATTCAACATTAACAGGAATAATAGAAGCGGCACAGGTTAGCTCTAAAATTGATAAAATCTATGGAGCCGTTAATGGAATCCAGGGAATATTTGAAGAAAAATTTATTGAGTTAGAGGAGCTTGTAAAAAATACGGATGATACGGAATTGCTGGGTTATACACCTGCAGCCGCCCTTGGATCCTGCAGATTTAAGCTGAATGACTGGAGAGAAAATGATCATCAATTTAAGAAAATAACGGATGTTTTTCGTAAATATAATATTACCTACTTTGTATTAATAGGCGGCAATGATTCGATGGATACAGTTTGGAAATTATCAGAGTACTTCGCGGAAAAAGGTATTGAAGATATTAAGGTAATAGGAGCACCTAAAACTATAGATAATGACCTGGAGGAAACAGATCACTGCCCTGGTTTTGGTTCTGCAGCTAAATATATTGCAACAACCTTTGCTGAATTAGAAAGAGATATCTCGGTTTATGATGATCCTGCAGTTACAATAGTAGAGGTTATGGGTAGAAATGCAGGCTGGCTTACTGCAGCCTCCGCCTTATCCAGGTTAAATGGTGGAACAGGACCAAGTTTGATATATTTATGTGAAACAGCTTTTGATGTGGAACAATTTATAGAGGCTGTGAAAGAAAAATTACTTGTAAATAATGCTATATTAGTTGCTATAAGTGAAGGAATTATGGATAAAAAGGGAGTTTATATTTCTGAAATGGTTCAATCAGATTTTCAGGATAACTTTGGGCACAAATATATTGCAGGTGCAGGACGGGTACTAGAAAATTTGGTTAGAGAGAAAATAGGATGCAAGGTGCGTTCAATTGAATTAAACTTAATGCAGCGTTCAGCTGGTCACATTGCCAGTCAAGTTGATTTGAATGAAGCAAAAATGACAGGACGAAAGGCAGTGCAGTGTCTACTGGAGGGAGTAACTGGTGAGTTTATTTCAATTGTTAGAAAGTGCTCCGAGCCTTACACTATAGAATATAAGTCCGTACCAATATCAAAGGTAGCAAATAAAGAAAAAAAGGTTCCCGCTAATTTCATTACTGCTAGTGGAATGAATATTACAGATGAAATGCTTCAGTATTTAAAACCTCTAATACAAGGTGAAGTAAACATTAAATATGAAAATGGAATACCGAAACATTTAGTATTGTATTAATATATGGGAATATCCAATGTTATTAAAAGGAGGTGTTTAGAGATGGCAAAGCTAAAAGGGGTATTTATGAAATCTACAATTAATTCCTTACTTAGCGGTAAAACTCTTTTTCCTGAATATAAAAAAATAGTAGACGAAATGAAAGATGATGATTGGTATTCCTGGGACTTGTATACCAAAATGCTAAATGATATATCAGGAAAACTTAGTCCAATAGTTGTAAAAAAAGTTGGGAAATCTATAATTTTAGCAGGAAAAAATGTTTTTATTAATGAGCAGGGGTATGATTCGCTTGAAAAACTTTTAAAAGCGTATCCACAAATGCATGAAAAAACTATCGTAGGTTTACATGAAAATGAAAAGCTTAAATTAATAAAATATGAAGAAGGGCATATGATTTTACACCATACAACACGTCAACCAAAAGATTTTAATGAAGGGGTAATTTTAGGTTACTTTGAAATGTTCAATAAAAGGGTAAGGACTTTTAGTATAAAGCAAATAAATGAACATTATTATGAAATTGATGTTACTTGGTAATTGGGCATCCTCATAGTTGTTGGATATTTTTACAGTACGTATATCTTGCAACATATCTAAATTCTTTTAAAATGCTGATTTAAAAGAAGTATTTAATCAAATAGAAGTTGAAAATTATGGGGCTGTTGCATTAGCGATTTTCCAAATCCCTATGAACAGCTCCGTTTTTACCCTAAAAAGATAATTTTATAAGCAAAATTATCTTTTTGGGCTTCTATATTTAAAAAGGTGTACACAAAATAAATGGTAAGTTTTATACAAATTTTACCTGATAAAATCTAAAATTTATGCTGTTTTTAGTGGATGAATATAGGAACCACATCTTTCATTTTGTATCTTATTATGAAGTTTATTTACATTATGTGAAATCCCATGTCTTGTTTTACTTCAGCAAAAGCTCCTTCAGAATGAATACTTCTATTCATTCTCAATGCTATTTCTTCATAGCTAAGTATTCTTTTTAAAGACTTTTCACGCTTTTCTTGAAACAACTTGGAGATTTCTAAATGTTTAGTACGTTCTTCCAATGGGGGGTTACTATTTATGCCTTTGATACACTTTGATTTCAACTGGCATCCGCCGCAGGCCTTGCTGGTATTGCAAGTCTTTTTGCTTACATATCCAGTTTTATTTTTTGAGTTTTTAGTACCACATACTTTGAGTTTTTTTCCATTTATGCATATATAAACATCTTCATTTGAATTATAAGTCATATTTTCTTTTCTGCTGATATCGGTCTTATATTTTCTGGTTTTACTAATTTCATAATTTGAAGGCTTGATGAATGCAAGTTGATTACTTTCCTCAAGATACACGTAGTTTTCTTCACTTTTGTATCCAGAGTCTGCAATTATATTTTTGTAAATTCGTCTTTGATTTCGGCGTAAGCCTTCTAAAAAGGGAATTAATATCGTAGTATCTGTACATTGAGGTCCGGCGCTAATCCAAACAATATATTCTGCATCAGTACCAAATTGTGTATTGTATGCAGGTTTTAGTTGTCCATTTTTCATAGCATCCTCCTTCATACGTATAAAAGTTGCATCATGGTCTGTTTTGGAAAAGCTAGTTCTATCACCTGCAATATGAATATAGTAATTATATTTTTTAAGTTTCCAAAGATATTCATCCAGCTGTTCTAGTGTCTTTTGAAGTAAACTTTTTCTTTTACCAGCACCATGAACAAAAGTTATGTTTTCATCTTTTTCTATCTTCTTTAGTTTCTTACGAAGTCTTTTAAGATAATGAATTTTAACAATGTTTTTGCACAAAATTTTAATGCCGAAATCATTTTCAGCCTTCAAAATAAAAGTGGGGATTTTGTCCAGTAACTTTTGCTGATTTTTAGTTACTGACTTTTTCCAGACAAAAGAATACTTATTGGCTGCCGCCTCAATTTTTGTGCCATCAATAAAAAGATTCTCTAAAGAAAGCTCTCCATTTTGAGCTAGAAATTCTGTCATTTGAACCATAATTTTTTCGGAAACTGGAGCAAAATGAAGACTTCGAAATCTAGCAATAGTAGAATAATCTGGTGCTGGCGCGCCTTCAAGAATATACATGAAATTGACATCACGTTTGCATGCAGTTTCAATTTTACGTGAAGAAAAATAATGATTCATGTACGCGTATAATATAATCTTAAGCATCTGTCTTGGGGTTGCTTGATTTTTCCTTACACGGAAATAAGTCTGGTATAATTCTGTTAAATCCATCTCCTCTACAACCTGACTCAGCAGCCTTACGGCATCATCTTTTGGAATTATGTATTCAATATTTAATGGTAATTTTAATTGATAAAGGCTACCACGAGTGGTATAATCTTTTTGTGTTAAGTTTGTTATTTGCATAAATAAATTTTACACCTTTTCCCGGGCTTTTTTAAGCCCGGGAATCGTATTTTTTGAAAGAAAAAAGCTGTTGTACTAATTTCTTAGTGCAACAGCCCCCTTTTCTTACCATCTTTACTTCCGTGGGTATAACCTATCACTTCAAAGTACTTTGAGAGTTCCTGTATAAAATCATCATACCAAGGACACTTAGATCTAATACATGAAGATAAATGAATTATTGTTACTCCAGTTTCCTTCATCTTATAATTCCCAGCGGACTCTCTACAGCAGCCATCAGTTTTACTGTTCCAACCTTCATACTTGCATCCTTTTCTATAGTCGTTACAAGTTTATCCGATTCTCTTACGTCACCATTTATAATCTACACTACCAGCAGCTCTGTAAGCTGCGGTTTGTACTCTTGCCTTTATAACACAGTATAGAGCTCCGTTGTCACTGGCAACCACTCTAGCACTCTTAATATCTAATTCCAATAGTGTATTAGTAATTACCTCTATAATTTGTTCTCCAATATACATAATTTTTCTTCAAGAATGCATCCAAAATATTGTAAAGTACATGTGGTAATTATTTTGAAAATGTGTTGAAAGTATTACAAAAATGGAATAATATATTATCATATACATTTAACGTAAGTTGGGTTGATTTTCTTTACTGCACTAATATAAACTCATATTAGTGAATATTATATTATATAGGTTTATATTTAAGCAGTAAATTTAGGGGAGGGGGTACAAGATGATTCGAGCAATTGGCATTGGAGATAATGTTTGTGATAAATATGAGCATCTTAAAAAGATGTTTCCTGGTGGACAAGCACTAAATTTTGCTGTCTATTGCTGCAAAGAACATAATGATGCAGCTTACATAGGCGCCTTTGGAAGTGATGGAGTTGCACAGCATATTATTGAAACCCTTAAAGAAATTGGAATTGATTTTTCTCATTCAAGACATTATCTCGGAGAAAATGGTTATGCAGTGGTAAACATTAGAGATGGTGAACGTGTATTTGTAACTAGCAATAAAGGTGGGGTTCTCCGTCTATATCCATTAGAATTTACTAAGGAGGACATTAATTATATTGCCTCCTTTGATGTTATTCATACAAGCAATAACAGTTATCTTGATAAAGAACTTCCCAAGCTTGCTTCTCTTGACAATAGACTTTCTTATGATTTTTCTAGTTCATGGAAGGATGAAAAACGAACTTGCCAAATTTGCGGGTATATAGACATTGGATTTATTTCTTGCTCTGACATCACTGAGGAAGAGATAAAGATTCAGCTTATTAAGATGCATGATTGGGGTTGCTGTATAGGAATTGCGACCAGGGGAAGTGAAGGTGCTATTTTGTATGATGGAAACAGCTTTTATGGAATTAAGCCTAAAATTGTAAGTGCTATAGATACTCTTGGTGCAGGCGATTCCTTTGCTGCTGGTTTTATTATGAATTTTATTGAATACACAAAGTATAATGCTCCACCGAAAGGAAGTAAGGCCTATAATGAATTAATCCAAGGTTCCTTAGAAAATGGAGCAAGGCTATCAGCTCAAACCTGTATGGTGAATGGAGCATTTGAACATGGTACTAAGCTTGTTTAACAAGTTTTATAAATAATAATGAGAGGTGAAGAAATAATGGGATTCATGATTGGTGTAGACGTAGGAGGAACCTTTACAGATTTTTCTGTATTTGATTCAGAAAAAAGAAGATTATTTCACTTTAAACACAGTTCAACTCCTGAAGATCCATCCATATCTATTGTAAATGGTATTAAGCATATTTTAGAAAGTGAGAATATTGACCCCGCAGAAGTAGTATATCTTGCTCATGGAACAACAGTGGCAACAAATGCACTGATTGAAAAAAATGGTGCACGAATGGGACTTATTACTACAAAAGGCTTTAAGGATCTTATGGAAATTGGCAATCAAAAGCGACCATCTCTTTATGACCTTTTAAAGGAAAAACCGCAAAGTTTAATACCACCTGGGCTTAAATGTGAGGTTACTGAACGTGTTTGCTTTGATGGTTCTATAAAAGTTCCACTAAATGAACAAGAGGTTATTGAGGTAGTTAATTATCTAAGAAGTCAGAATGTTTCTACCATTGCAGTATGTACCTTATTTTCCTTTATAAATCCAGTACATGAGCAACGTATAAAAGAAATTATTAATACAGTATATCCAGAGGCTTATGTTTCTATTTCAAGCGAACTTGTTAATGAGTTTCGAGAATATCCTAGAATGAGTACTGCTGTGCTAAATGCTTATCTAGGTCCAGTTATGAAAAAATACGTTAATAATTTTCAAAAATGTGTTAAGGAAGCAGGTATTGAAGTTGCACCTTATGTAACTCAATCTAATGGATCAATTATTTCAATATCAGAAACCGTTGATTGTCCTATTAAGACCGCTGTTTCCGGGCCTTCTGCAGGTGTTATAGGTGCAAGGTACATAAGTGAGCAGTGTGGCATCAATAAGATAATTACCTTTGATATGGGAGGCACAAGTGCAGATATAAGTCTGATTGAAGATGGAAAGGCACAGGTATCTTTTGAACGATTTGTTGAAGGTTATCCGGCAAGAATACCTATGATAGATATTATAACAGTAGGTGCAGGCGGTGGTTCCATAGCAGCTATTGATGAAGGAGGAGCCTTAAAGGTAGGTCCTAAGAGTGCCGGAGCTGCGCCTGGTCCTGCTTGCTATAAGAGGGGAGGAAAAAATCCTACAGTTACAGATGCTAATATAGTTTTAGGTAAACTAAATCAACATAAAATATTAGGTGGCCGTATGGATGTAGAACTAGAGCTTGCAGAGAAGGTGATAAGGGATGAGATTTCCAGTAAGTCAACACTTGATATTGAAAATGCAGCAGCAGGTATTATATCTGTAGTTAACTCTAATATGATCCGTGCAATTCGTCTTGTATCCGTAGAGAGAGGTTATGATGTCCGTGAATTTACACTTATGGCCTTTGGTGGAGCAGGTCCACTTCATGCTTGTGAAGTTGCAAAAGAGCTTGGCATTAAACAAGTGCTTTTACCACCAGCTCCAGGAACCCTTTGCTCACTGGGATTACTTATGGCAGATACTCGTTTTGACTTGAGTCGTTCTAATATAATGCTTGCAGAAGTTGAAAATTTCTCGGCTATTAATGATATCTTTTCACAACTAATTACAGAGGGAGAGAAAATGCTTCAAAACGAAGGTATTCCTGAAGATAAGAGAAGGTTTGATTTTGCTATAGACTGCCGTTATGAGCGTCAAAACTATGAAATTACAATTAACATACCTGTTGGAGAATTAGATGATAGTGTACTTGCTGAGCTTGTTGAAAACTTTAATAAGGAACATGAACGTTCCTATGGGTATTGTGATCGCACAAAAAAGCTCCAGTTAGTTAACTATAGAGTTGGTGCAATAGGAGTAATTGAAAAGCCTGCTCTTAAAAAGAATACTATAGAAGATAATATAGTAGAGCCAAAGCCAATAGATGTGAGAAAAGTGAGATTTGAAGGAAATAAAAATTATATAGATACAAATATATTCAATCGTTCAGATATACCATGTGGGTACACCATTCCTGGTCCTGCTATTATAGAGCAGATGGATTCAACATCTGTAATTCCGCCAAATTGGCATGCATACAACGATTGCTATAACAATCTTATTGTAAGATACAATGGAGGTGAAGATCATGAATAAGCAAGTTGATGCTGTAATCGTAGAAATAGTTGGAAACTTACTTTTATCTATTGCGGAGGAAACGGGACTTGCCATTATACGAAGCGCATATTCTACCAATATAAAGGAGCGACGGGATATTTCTACAGCTGTGTTTGACCCTGAGGGAAACATGGTTGCTCAAGCAGAACACGTACCAATGCACTTAGGTTCGCTTCTAGGTATTGTTAAAGAAGTATATAAAAACTTTAATAGAGAAGATATAAAAGGAGGGGATATGTTCATAGGAAACGATCCTTATAATGGAGGCGGTACTCATTTACCAGATATAACTGTTGTATCACCAATTTTTGAAAATGGTAAACTAATAGGTTGGGTAGCTAATCTTGCACACCATAGTGATGTGGGTGGTAAGGTACCTGGATCAACTTCTGGTGATGCAGTTAGCATATTTCAAGAGGGAACAAAAATTCCATTAGTTCGTATTTGTAAAGACGGTGAAATTTGCACCGATATTGTAAAAATCATTATGGCAAACAGTCGTATTCCTAATGAAAGATATGGAGATTTGCAAGCACAGATTGCAGCTAATCGTGTTGGTATCCGTCGTATGCTTGAAACTTACAAGCGATATGGAGATGTATTAATAGAAAGTATGTATCAGCTTCAGGACTATGCTGAAAGAAAGCTAAAAGCTGGAATTTCTCGCTTGCCAGATGGTATCTATACATTTAACGACTATATGGATGATGCAGGCGTTGCCTTCCCTGACCCATTAAAAATCAGTGTGACTATAACTAAAAGTGGAGATAATATGACCTTAGACTTTAATGGAACAGATAAGCAGGTGGAGGGACCAATAAATGTTACTTATAATGGATTGCTTGCAACAGTTTTTTATTCCTTAAAAGCATTAATTGATCCAAGCATACCATCTAATGCTGGTATCTACCGTGCCTTTAATGTGGTTTGTGAGCAGGGGCTCCTTATAAATGCAGAAAATCCAGCACCAGTAGGTGAACGTATAGATACTTGCCAGCGTATTGCAGATGTTATCTTTGGTGCACTTGCTCCTGCTGTTCCAGAACGCGCTATAGCTTGCTGCAATAGTTCAGTTACTTCAGCAATTTTTTCTGGTACTGATCCAAAGGATAAAAATAGATTTTTTGTATATCTTGAGGTAGTTGCAGGAGGTTCTGGTGCAAGTAAGAACTCAGATGGTCTTAGTGGAGTTCAAGTGCATATGACCAATACCTCTAACCTGCCAGTAGAAGCGCTAGAGATGGAATTCCCATTAGTGCAGGTTCGCAAATATGCTCTGCGAAAAGATAGTGGCGGCGCAGGCAGAAACAGAGGCGGACTAGGCATAGTTCGTGAATTCGAAATAATGTATGATGGAATATCCTATACAGGACTTGGGGACCGTCAGAAATTCCCACCATGGGGTTTAGAAGATGGACTCAGCGGTGCTGGTGGGGCTTACTACCTTTACAAAGAAGGCTGCAGCGAGGAAAGGCTTCCTTCTAAGTGTACGGATATACCACTTAAAAAAGGCAATATAGTAAGTGTTTATACTCCTGGCTCAGGAGGTTATGGAGATCCAATGACCAGAGATCCTTATAATGTGCTGATTGATGTAATTGAAGATAAGGTATCTGTAGATATGGCGAAAAAGCTTTATGGAGTTTCTGTGGAAATGAAAAATGGAACTTATGTATTAAACGAAGATGAAACTAGATCATTAAGAGAAGAGAGATGATATATGATGTCTGATGTTTTGTTGTCAGTAGAAAATTTGTCAATGGTCTTTGAAAACAAGCGTAGGACCTTTACTGCAGTAGATAACCTGAGTTTTACTGTAAAGCCTGGGCAGACATTAGGCATTGTAGGGGAGAGCGGCAGTGGAAAAACTATGGCATCACTTTCTGTCATGAATCTGCTTCCTAATCAAGGAAAGATAGGCACTGGGAAAATCAATTTTGAAGGTACAGACTTACTTGCCCTAAAGGAAAAGGATATGCAAAAGATTCGTGGGAAGTACATTTCTATGATATTTCAAGATCCGATGATGTCCTTAGATCAAGTGTACACAGTAGGATATCAAATTGTAGAGGCAATACTTGCTCATGAAAAGGTAAGTAAAGCAGAAGCAAAGGAGAGGGCTATAAAGCTCCTTGCATCTGTAGGAATCCCTCATTCTGAAAGAGTATTTAATTCTTATCCATTTCAGTTGTCTGGGGGAATGTGCCAAAGGGTAATGATTGCTATTGCACTTAGTTGTAATCCAAAGTTGATTTTTGCTGACGAACCTACCACTGCTCTAGATGTTACGGTACAAGCTCAGATATTAGACCTCTTAAAAAAGGTTCAGAATGAATATAACATGGGAATCGTAATTATTACTCACGACCTTGGTGTTGTGGCGGATATCGCTGATCGGATAATAGTAATGTATGCAGGAAAATCAATGGAGGAAGCACCTACTGAAACAATAATGTTTAGGGCAAGTCATCCATATACTGCTGGTCTTATAAAGTCAATGCCAAAGCTTTCTGAATCTGTTGATAGGTTGTATAGCATAGAAGGAATGGTGCCAGATATACGCAATATGCCAAAGGGCTGTCGTTTCTGCACACGCTGTCCTTTAGTAGAAGAAAGATGCAGAGTAGAGGAGCCCGAAATGCGAGAAATTGAACCTGGACATTTTGTCAGGTGTTACAAAGCAGAACCACAAAAGGAAGGAGGAGTACAAATTAATGGATAGTGATTTGCTATTAGTTGTAGATAAAGTCAGCAAGACCTTCCCGGTAAAGAGCGGCATGTTTTCTTCCTCTAAAGGTGTGGTACATGCTGTAAACAATGTAAGCTTTCAGGTTCGACGGGGTGAAACCTTTGGCCTTGTAGGAGAGTCTGGTTGCGGAAAAAGCACCTTGTCACGAACCATTCTACGGCTTATTGAGGCAGATTCGGGACAGATTCTCTTTGAGGGTAAAGATATTATGAAAATGAATAACAAAGAACTCAGAAAGCAGCGTGAAAATATGCGTATGGTCTTTCAAAAGCCCTTTGATTCATTAAATCCTCGTCAGACTGTTCGTGAAACTATTTCAGCTCCTTTTAAAATTCATAGAAGGGGCGAATATAGTAACCAGATGATTGAAAAAAAGGTGCTGGAACTATTGGATTATGTGGGGCTCAGCAGTAGCTATATAGATCGTTATCCCCATGAGTTTTCAGGAGGACAAAGGCAAAGAGTTGGTATTGCAAGAGCACTGGCCTTAGAGCCTAAACTTATCATCTGTGATGAACCTGTTTCTGCATTAGATGTTTCTATTCAATCACAGATTTTAAATCTTCTAAAGGATCTGCAAAAAGAATTTAAACTTACCTATATTTTTATTTCTCATAATCTTTCAGTAGTAAAACACATGGCAGATCGAATTGCAGTAATGTATTTAGGTTCTATAGTAGAAATTGGAGATAGTAAGGATCTATATAATAATGCTGAGCATCCCTATACGAAGGCGTTGCTCTCGGCCATATTAGATCCAGAAGCAAAGAAAAATAAAGAAAGAATCATTCTCAAGGGTGATATACCAAGTCCAGTAAATCCACCAAAGGGATGCCTGTTTTCTACTAGATGCCCACTGGCAGTGGATAAATGCATGCAGGAGCGTCCAGAGTTAGAAAGTCTAGGCAGCGATTACAAGGTTGCTTGTTTTCTACATAAAGAAGGCGGTGGAAAAATATGAAGAAGTTCATTCTAAAAAGATTACTTACTACTTTAGTTCTTTTGTTTATTGTATCCTCTATTGTATTTTTGCTTATACATCTAATTCCTGGAGATCCAGTTTTGCTTATGTTGGGTACAGATTCAACTCCAGATCCTGCAGCTGTTGAAAGTCTTAGAAAGCAGCTAGGCTTTGACAAACCACTCCTTGTGCAATACTATACTTGGCTGATAAATGCCTTACAAGGAAACCTTGGAACCTCCTACAGTGAGCATATTCCAGTAATACAGTCAATTGCGTCAAGGCTGCCAAGAACATTGGAGTTAGCTTTTGTATCATTGATTTTATCCTGCTTAGTGGGAATTCCATTAGGTGTATTTTCTGCACTACGTCGTGGTAAAATCTCAGATCTTCTTATGACAACGGTCGCTTCAATTGGTACATCAATTCCTGTTTACGTGGTAGGATATATGCTAATAATTATATTCTCTTTAGATTCATTGGGGCTAGGCTTCTCCCTCCCATCAAGTGGATATATGAATTTATCAAGAAGTGTATCAGGGCATTTTCTTAGGCTTATTCTGCCTGCAATTACACTTGCTTTAGGACTTGCTGCTTCCATAGTGAGAATGATGCGTTCATCAATGCTGGAGGCACTTTCTAGTGAATCTGTTCGAGCATTAAGAGCAAAGGGACTTAGTGAGAGAAAGGTAATTGTAACACATGTTATTCGTAATGCTTTTATTCCTGTAATCACTGTTATTGGCCTTCAAATGGGTAGCTTGATTGGAGGAACAGTACTGGCTGAAACTGTATTTAACTGGCCTGGTTTAGCTACTTTGCTTGTAAAAGCTATAAATCAACGTGATTACCCATTAATTCAGGGATGTGTTTTGATTATGTCTGCAGTATTTATTATTACAAATTTAGTAGTTGATATTTTATATGGCATACTGGAACCAAGGGTAAGATAGGGGGAGCAAAATGAAAATATTAAAGAGTTTTATGAAAAGTAAGAAGTTTATGTTTAGTATGGTTATATTAATTCCAATAATCTTAATGGTTATATTTGGACCTATCATTGCTCCTAATGACCCTATTGAGATGAATGCAGCAAATACATTTGCTCCTTCATCAAGTCAGTACCCTTTAGGAACTGACGAATTTGGAAGATGTATTCTTTCTAGAATACTTATTGGAATACGCCCTTCTATGGTTGTAGCTCTAGTTGGCACCTTTTTTTCCTTTGCTTTTGGATCTCTTCTAGGTATTGTAGCAGGCTATTTAGGTGGAAAGACTGGGAATGGGATTATGCGTATAGTGGACATAATACTTTGTTTTCCCCCTATACTTCTGGCAATGATGGTAGTATGCCTTTGGGGTGCTGGTGTACGTAATCTTACTATAGTAGTGGCTATTCTTTATATGCCGCATTTTACACGTATTTCATATTCCTCGACCCTAAAGGTAAGGAATATGGAGTATGTTGAAAATGAAATTTCTATTGGGGCAGATATATTCCATGTACTGACAAAGACTATTTTTCCAAATATATTTTCTCCATTGATTATTCAAATAAGCTTAACAATTACTAATGCAATTTTAATTGAATCAGGATTGAGCTTTCTTGGGTTAGGTGTGCAGCCACCGCAGCCATCATGGGGCCAAATGATTGGTGATGCACGTGCCTTTTTGACTGTTTCTCCAATGTATACTATATGGCCATCCCTTTTTTTAAGTCTGACTATTCTTGCAACTAACTTGATGGGCGATGCTATGCGTGATGTCCTAGACCCTAAGCTAAAGGATAGCTTTTAATCATTGATTCAATAAAAATAAAAAGTTGACAGCTAAGAATAGGCGTATATATTATTATAAGAGGAGGCTATTAAATGAAAAAATACTCGTATCGTAAACTTTTTTCAATGGCAATTGCTTCAGTTTTAACTATATTTCTTGCTGTAGGCTGTGGCAATAAACAATCGGAAGGCACAAATGCTGATGGTAAGAATTCCTCAAGCAGTGGTTCTGTTCAAAAAGCGGATGAACTGGTTGTTGGAATCAGTGCTGATCCGTCTACTCTTGATCCAATGGTTCAATCTGGCCAAGCAACTCGTTTAATTAAAATGAACCTATATCGTGGATTACTTGCCTACCAGCCAGATGGTAAAATAGGTAATGAAGTAGCAGAGTCCTATCAAGTGGCTGAGGATAACAAAACCTATACCTTCAAAATTAAACAAAATGCAAAGTTCCATGACGGAAGTGACATTAATGCTGAGGACGTAAAGTTCTCAATGGAACGTATACTTGATGAAAAGGTTGGAGCAACCTTTCGTTCAGACTTCAAAAACATTTTGGATAAATGCGAGGTTGTAGATAATAAAACAGTTAAAATTATTCTTAAGCAGCCGAGTGCTCCATTTATAGACCTTTTAACACTGCCAGAGTCAGTTATAGTTTCAAAGGCATGGTGTCAAAGTCATAATAACGACCTTAATGCTAATCCTATGGGAAGTGGACCATATAAATTTGGTAAATGGGATAAGGGACGTGAGATTACACTTAGTGCCTTCAGCGACTTTTATAAGAAGGGTAAGCCTGAAACTAAGGGAGTACGTTTTGTTATCATTCCTGACGCGACAACTCGTGCAAACGCATTAAAAACAGGCGAGGTTGATTTAATAGACTATGTTGCTTCAAAAGATGTTATTGCTTTTGAAAAAGAAAAAGGTATAAAAGTTGATATTTCAGAGGCTCCATTTATGTGTTTACAGATTAATTCTAAGGAAGGTCCTTTGGCCAATCCAAAGGTTAGACAGGCCATTGCATATGCTGTAGACCGTAAAAGCGTTATAACGACTGCCTTTATGGGACGTGGCACACCAATTTACGGTTTTCCAACTCGTAGTGGACAAAATGGTTATGATGGAAAATATGATAATTACTTTAAATTTGATCAGGAAAAGGCAAAACAACTCTTAACTGAAGCTGGATATCCAAACGGTTTCAAGGTTAAGATACTTTCAAGCTCAACCTATGATTTTCATAAGCAAACAGCCCTTGTTATACAAGATAGCTTAAAGAAAATAGGCATAGATGCTGAAGTTGAACTTCCAGACTGGTCTACACGTATTGAACGTTCAAACAAGGGAGATTATCAAATTTTAGTTTCCGGAACAGCTGGAAATATAGTAGATATGGATTGGTGCACAAACTATTTTGCAAGTGGAAACCCAAGAATGAACAGTGCAGCATGGTTTGCAGATGAGGAAGTAGATAAGCTTTTAAATGAAGGTCGCTCTACACTAGATCCGGCAAAACGTGCAGAAATATATGATAAACTTAGGAAGAGAATTTTAGATTTATCACCATTTGTATTTATCAATTATCGTGAGCAATGCTTTGCTCGCAAAGATACTGTAGAAGGCTTTAAAAATCTTGATGGTATTCTTACGTACAACTCTGGTATATCTATAGAGAACACCTATGTAAGAAAATAGTAAAGTTTATGGGCATTCAAAGTTAGGAGGAATACAGATGGATATAATAGAAATAATAAGTGAAATAAAAGCTAAAATGGATTTTAATGGAGGATTAAAAGCAGTTTACTTTGTGGCTTGTGGCGGCTCTATGGCAGCTATTTATCCCGGAAAATATCTTCTGGATAGTGATGCTAAAAATATTGCTACCAAGATATATAGCAGCAATGAATTTGTCCACACTACCCCAAAATCCTTAGATAAAAATTGTATCTGTATTATTTGTTCATTAAAGGCAACTGCAGAAACAGTCGAAGCGGTTAAAGTTGCTAATGAAAAAGGTGCAGTTACAATAGCAATGACTGGTTCTCCCGATACTGAGATGGCAAAAAACGGGCAGTACTCAGTTATATATTCAAATGGAGACAATCAAATTTACTCAAAGGCTAATCAAGCTCTAGCACTAAAACTGTGCTTTGAAATTTTATACCAATTTGAAAACTATGAACATTACGAGAAAGCTATGAACGCATATAAACACATAGACAGCATTGTTAATAATACCAAAGATAATATGCAGGAAGCTGCCCAAGCCTTTGCGGAAAAATTTAAGGATGATAGTGTACTTTATGTTCTAGGCTGTGGTCCGCTATATGGTACAGCTTATACAATGGTGAGCTGTCATCTTATGGAGATGCAGTGTAAGCATGCAGTTTTGGTGCATAGCGGTGAATATTTTCATGGTCCTTTTGAAACAACAGATAAGGATTTAGCAATGATACTTTTAATGAGTACTGGACGTACTCGTGCTATGGATGAAAGAACACTTAAATTCATGAAAAAATATGCAGATCGTTATATAGTAATTGATGCGAAAGATACTGGCATTGATGTAATTGATGAAAGTGTGGCTGAATTCTTTAACTCAGTAATCATGATTCCTATTGAGCGTTTCTTCGTATCAGAAATGGCAAAAGTTCGCGGTCATTCAATGGATTATAGAAGATATATGTGGAAGTTAGAGTATTAATCAATCCTTCAATTATATTTATAAAATAGAAAGTGGGCTAGAGGTGTGATGGAATGTTAAAATCAGATGAAGTTATTCCTTTGTATGAGCAATTAATGAATAAACTAAAAAATGAAATAGCAGCGGGTGTCTATAAACAGGGAGAAAAGCTTCCCTCGGAAATAGAAATGGCAAAGGGAAACAATGTTAGTGTTGTAACAGCACGCAAGGCCATGGATGAGCTTGCAGCCATTGGTATTGTAGAAAAAAGGCGAGGAAAGGGTACCTTTGTAGCCAGATCTAAGTATAAACGAGATTATACAAGAATTCGTGGATTTAGTGAGTCTTGTATAGATATCGGGCTTACACCAGGCACTAAATTATTAGAGCAGAAACTTGCAAAGCCTAAGCAAGAGATATTAGATATGCTGAGACTTCCAATGAACTCGCAAACTGTTTTTATATCAAGGTTAAGGTACGTGAACGGTGAACCTATGATTATTGAAGATAGCTATTTTTCACTGGATTATGCCTTCCTACTGAATGAACCCTTAGATAAATCACTGTTTGCAGTTTTGAAGGAAAAACGTGACATTGACATTGCCATATCTCGCAAGGTAATTGAAATTTGCCGTGCCGGCACTAAAGAATCAAGGTTACTTAACGTACGAAAAAACCATCCACTTCTTTTAACAAATAGTACTGCTTTCACAGCAGATGAAACACCAATATATGTTTGTTCGCAGATAATCAATGGAGAACGCTTTAAGTTACATGTTTGATAGATTCAAATATGACTTTGTTAAAACAACAGAGGTTATCTCAGATTTGTAAAATAAGTAATTATAGAAAGAGGTTTGCTACTATAACCTCAGTGAAAATTCCTTCAGTTAGCTTTCTATGTATCTACAAGGGTGTATAGAAAGCTAATTTTGATTTTTTAAGTAAATATAAAGAAAAATTATGTGGCTATATTTCTATACAGAACTAATCCTATAAGCGTAAATTAAATTCATCTATCCTTCCCAGAACTAAGTTCATTTAGGTGATAACCTAAATTCTCTTCACCACTGCTTACTTTTTCTATTTCAGTTACAATAGTCATAAGGTACATCAACAATATTAAAGCCTAAGTAACACCAACAATTTTTCTTCTAGTGCTTAGGCTTATTTTCATTTACACAAAATAATATTATAAAATTCTTAGCATACCCTCATAAAATTCGTTTGCTATATCGTAATACTTATTGAGAGTTTTGTTAGGAGATGATGTTATTATGAATTATTGCAGTAAGTGTGGTACTGCATTAGCAGATGGAGCTAAATTCTGCCATGAATGTGGTTTTAAACAAAAGGGGTTAATAAGTAAAATAAAAAAAAGAATTTCCAGAGAAGATAATCATGAAAATGTACAAGCTACTGGAAATAGGGCTAAAAAGTATAGCAGAAGTGAAAAAACATATAGTCCAATTAAAGTTGGAGTCTTAGCAGTCTTAGCAATTTTATTAGTAGGCTTTGGATCATATTATATATGCTCCTTAACCTTATCAACTAGTGATATAAAAGAATCTGATATATATTCTAAATTAACGCCAAAATCAAATGATGATTCTAAAAGCGATGCAACTAATAAATCTGCAGATAAAAATCAATCTAAGGATAGTAAGATAGATGAGAGTACAAATCACGGTACAGATAAAATAAGTTCTAAGGATGACTATATGTTCTCTAATAGCGGAAGTAAAAAGCTTTTAGATTCAGATTTATCTTCCTTAAGTAAGGAAAAGCTTGCTCTAGCTAGGAATGAAATCTTTGCAAGACATGGTTATGTTTTTGAAACAGAGCCTTATAAAAGCTATTTTAAGAATAAATCATGGTACAAGCCAAATTCGAATTTTAAGGGTAACAATGAGGAACTAAGTAAGATTGAAAGATATAATAT
The DNA here is from genome assembly GCF_001623875.1 of Clostridium magnum DSM 2767. Classification (GTDB taxonomy): domain Bacteria; phylum Bacillota; class Clostridia; order Clostridiales; family Clostridiaceae; genus Clostridium_AM; species Clostridium_AM magnum. Next base: position 72,126 of record NZ_LWAE01000012.1, read on the forward strand.
AGATTTGATTTTAAAATATGAAAAAAGATAAGGTTTCTAGACATGTAGTTAAAATTATAAACCCTTATAGCATCTAAAAGTTATAGGGGGTTAGAAACAGCGAACAGTCTTTGCTAACGCTCTGACAGTTCGCTGTATGAGGACTATTAATTTTCAATTTCTAATTTTTTAACTACATCAATTATAGTTCCATCCCTATATTCTACCAAAGCCACTATGTCCTCGGCATACTTAATTCCCTTAGGAACGCCTACAATTTCCTCCGCTTCCTTCTGAAGTTCATGGATAGTCTTTATAGGAAGCTGTGCCTTATTAAATCTTTCAATTAAGTCTTTTCTAAGTGGATTTACGGCAATTCCATAATCGGTAACAAGCACATCTACTGTTTTACCTGGGGTATTTATGTTATTGACTTCTTTAACTACAGAAGGTATTCTTCCTCTAACCAGTGGTGCTACAATAATAGCCAAGTTAGCTCCTGCTGCAGTATCTTGATGTCCACCAACAGCTCCCCTTATTTCTCCATTTACTCCTGTCAAAGTATTTACATTAAAGTTAACATCTATCTCTAAAGCACTTAGTATTACAACATCAAGCTTATTTACTATACTGCCACCGTTATGCGGATTTGCATAAAAGCTTGTGTCTACCTCTATGTGATTCTTATTTTCCCTTATAGATCTGCAGCCTTCTAGATCAAGACTTTGAGTATCTACTAATGTATTTATATATCCTTCTTCATGGAGTTTTACAAAGGCTCCTGTTATTCCACCAAGAGCAAAACTAGCTTTGATATCCTGCTCTTTCATTTTCTCGCCTAAGAACTGTGTAACAGCTATAGATATGTTTCCAGAACCAGTTTGCATAGAAAAACCTTCTTTAAAATAACCGGACTGAACAATAACATCTGTAGTACTTTGTGCGATTAAAAGTGATCTTGGGTCCTTGGTAACTCTAACTGCCCCTGAGCTGATCTTTGATCCATCGCCTATCTCATCCACCACAACTACATAATCAACGTTAGTCTGATCTATACTTATAGGTGAGCATGGATAAGGCACTAAGTTATCTGTTAAAAGTACTACCTTCTCTGCGTATTTAGCATCTATTAAGGCATAGCCTAAAGCACCGCATACACTTTTACCTGAATAGCCATTGGCATTCCCATATTCATCACAAGCTGGAACTCCTAAAAAGGCTACATCAATTTTAACTTCACCGGCTTCTATTGCTCTTGCTCTTCCACCATGAGAGCGTATTATAGCAGGCTCTTTTAGTATGCCTCTAGATATTGCTTGCCCAAGATTTCCCCTTAAGCCACTAGTTTCAATTCTCCTTATAATGCCAGCTTCAATATAACTAACAATTGGATCATGAACATCGGTTAAGGAACTAGGTGCTAAGACTAGATCTTTAATTCCAAGCTCTCTAATTACCTCAAGTACTTTAAGTACTACATAATCACCATCTCTAAAATGATGGTGGAAGGATATTGTCATCTCATCCTTTAATCCTGCCGCAAAAATTGCTTCTTTAATACTATCCTTTAATTTGCTCTGACCTGGTTCCATTTTTCTCTGCAGTTTTCCAAATCTTCTTGCTGTTGGTTCCTTTTCAAAAGGGCCTCCATAAGGTTCTAGTTTTCTTCCTCCAATTTCCTCTGGAATTAACCTTCCTACTTTATTCTTAATCATCTAAATCACCACCTCTATATATGCCAGAAGCCTTTGCAAGGCTTATTACTCTTCTTGCTCTCTCTACCATTGGCTTATCAATCATCTTTCCATCTAGAGCTATAACACCGGAATTATTTCTTTCTGCTTCTTCTATTGCTTTAAAGGTTCTTAAAGCATACTGAATTTGTTTCTCTGTTGGTGAGAAAACTTTATGAACTATAGGTATTTGTCTAGGATGTATAACGGATTTTCCATCAAAGCCAAGTTTGTGAATTTTCCTCACTTCATTTTCGAAACCTTCCTCATCATTTATATCAGAGAAAACTGTATCTAAAGCATGAATTCCAGCAGCTCTACAAGCGATAAGGAGCTGTCCTCTGGCAACGATAAGTTCTTCTCCATCTAGAGATCTAACAGTTTTCATAGTTGTAACGAAATCTTCTGCCCCTATAGCCATAGCAACCAGTCTTGGACTTGATTTAGCTATATCGAAACAGTTTATAATTCCCATTGGACTCTCTACAGCAGCCATCAGCTTTACCGTTCCCGTCTCCATACCTGCTTCTTTTTCTATAGCAGTTACAAGTTTATCTGCTTCTCTTACATCTTCTGGAGTTTCTGTTTTTGGAAGTCTAATGATATCAGGCTTAGCCTTTACAATAGCCTTGAAATCCTCTATGCCAAAGGGAGTATCTAATCCATTTACTCTTACAACAAGCTCCTTTCCTCTGTAATTAACAGTTTTCAATGCATTATATATTAAAAACCTTGCGGCATCCTTTTGATTAACTGATACAGAATCTTCTAGGTCAAACATAATAGAATCTGAACCATAAATATGAGCATCTTTAACTATTGCTGGATTACTTGCAGTAACGTACATCATAGTTCTTCTTAATTTAATTTGCTCCACAAATCTCACTCCTTACCATTTATAATCTACACTACCAGCAGCTCTGTAGGCTGCAGCTTGTACTCTTGCCTTTATAACACAGTCTAGAGCTCCTTTGTCATTGGCAACCACTCTAGCATTCTCAATATTTAACTCCAATAGTGTACTCGTAATTACCTCTCTAATTTGTTCTCCAAACTGTATTTCCACAGAGCTATCTAATTCGATTTCAATGCCTTTGTTTGGGTTTGGTTCTATAATTACTGTAATATCACTTGATTCAACAGTACCGCATATTCCTACTTTAATAATGTCCATACTTTACCTCCATGCTAAACTCTTTATAATTTTCAGATAGGGTTTACAAAGCATATATCCTGATATTGCCTATTATACTCTTGGAAATAATTAATATAAAATAAAAGATTTTTTGTGGTTCTTAAAAAAAGTTTTTCTTTACATCTGTTGTTTTATTTGAAAGAGCTTTTGAAATTCTTTATTATCTTTCTTTATGAGTTTTTACAATTTACATGTTAATTATGGTAGATTATAATGAAGTGGAAAATTGAATCAGTGGGGATTCTCTTACCCCATCTGAATTTTAGAGCTGCGAATGCATGGCTTACTTGGCGTAAGGTTAAAGCGGGTAGCTATCGGATAAATTAGTCTTGGAAAAATTTCCAGAGGAAATGAGGGGATATATCTTGGATACTAGAGATTGGGAAATCTTAAAAATACTTTATGAGGAAAAAAATCTTACAAGAGCAGGGCAAAAGCTATTTATCTCACAGCCTGCTATAACATATAGAATTCGTCAATTGGAGAAGAATTTTGGAATAAATATTCTTTTTACTGAGGATAAAAATATTCAGTTTACAACTGAAGGAGAACAGCTTGTTGAATATGCTGAAAAAATGCTGTTAGAGGAGCAAAAATTAAGGGACACTATTATGAATGTTGGCAGTGAAGTAAAGGGTACTTTAAGACTTGGGGTGTCTAATAGTTATGCTCAGTACAAACTTCCATCTATATTAAAAGGTTTTCTAGAGGCTTATCCTAAAGTTAAGATCATGCTAAAAACAGGCACTAGTAGTGAAGTAATTAACCTTTTATTCAATAATGAAGTTCACATCGGAATAGAAAATGTAGGGTATGATTGGGAAGGTTCAAAGGTGCCAATGGGCAAAGAGAAAATTGTTCTTATTTCAAAAGACAAGATAGATATAAAGGACTTACCTAACCTGTCAATGATTAAATACACTAAAAATCCTTTTCTAAAGAATTCCATTGAAAATTGGTGGCAAAACAACTTTACTACATCGCCTTTGATAAATATTGATGTTAACTATAGCGGTACCTGCAAAGAAATGGTTAAGAATGGTCTTGGCTTTGCCATCATGCCAGAGTTTTCTATAGAAAAACATGATAATCTACATATCCTTCAGCTCTGTGACGAAAGTGGAAAACCTCTACAAAGGGATAACTGGATGAATTTTAGAAAATCCTCATTAAAGCTATCTGTTGTAAGTAAATTTGTTGACTTTATTACTAAGCATAGTGCTGTAGAATCCACTTAGAAAATTATAGCAAGAACCTAGAGGTGTAAATTTTAAAAATAGGAAATGAAATTGGCATTAGTGAATTTTATTTCCTATTTTTGTATTTTATAACCGTCAAAAACACATGAAAAATATAGAAAAATGTCGAAAAAAGTAGACGAAAAGGAAATTGTATTATGAAACTGATACTAATTATTAAATATCTATGTCCAAATAACCTGATACTCATACAACCTAACATGCCATATAGTATAGAAAGGAGATTGTTGTAAAAAAAGCAAATTTAACCCATAGAGTGTCAATTAAAACAAAGCTGATTGGAATTATTATTCCGATGATGGTTATAGTAATATCAACCCTCATTATTATTTCTTATACTAAATCTAAAAGTATAATAACTAATTCAGCTAATCAGTTACTAGAAACTTCAAGCCAAAAACAAGTTGACCAAATTGAATCATGGTTAAATGAAAACTTGGCATCATTTAAGGCAGTAAAAACTACATTAGAAACTTCATCTTTAAGTGACGATAAATTGCAAAACTACTTGGATATATATTATGGATATAGCAATAACTATCCAGAAGGGTTTTACATTGCTGATGAAAGTGGAAAACTGTTAAAAGCAACAAAATCTAATAAATCTGATAAAAATCTACTTAATTCAGTATGGTATAATGAAGGGCTGACTCGTGTTAATTTCAGAGGTTATGGTTACTCAATCAAGTAGTATTACCCAAAATAGCGAAAAAGTAGCTAGAGACGCAGAGAAATTGTCAAGCACATCTGATGAGATTAGTAAACAAATTCAAATGTTTAAGATATAAGTAGCTTTAATAAAAGTTCTAAGGAGGATGTATGTATGAAGAAAAAAATAGCTATAATTCTAACTGTAATTATGATGCTTGCTATTTTTTCAGGATGTGGCTTAAAAGGCAGCGTATCTTCAAATAAAAAGGTGAAAATTCTATTTTCACTTTCGGACGGTTCAGATAACTTTCGTAAGTTACTAGCAAAATATGCTGAAAATTATGCTAAAAGTCAAAATGTTGAGTTAACAGTGATGGATGCAGCTGGGTCTATAGAAAAACAGGTATCAAATATGAAAGAAGCGGTTACAAGTGGATATAGTGCAATAATATGTGCACCAGTAAATATAGATACGGCTCTACAACTTGAGAAAACTGCGGAAGGAATTCCAATAGTATTTTTGAATAGTAATCCGAAGGATAGTTTATTAGAAAAGAATAAATATGTTTATGTAGGTTCAGATGAAAAAGTGGCCGGTCAATATCAAGCAGAGTATATAGCAAGCTATTTAAAAAGTAAAAATGATGTTAAAGTAGTTTTACTTAAAGGAGAGAAAGGACATCCAGCTACAAAAGGACGTACAGAAGCGGCAAAACAGACTTTAAAAGAGAAAGGGATAAATGCTGAGTATGTCTTTGAAGATAATGCAAATTGGAGCAGACAGACAGCAAAAGATATGTTTAATGTATTTTTATCTACAGGTAAAAAATTTGACTGTGTAATTGCTAATAATGATGAGATGGCACTTGGGGTAGTAGATTCACTTAGAGAAAACAATATTGATCCTTCATCAATTCCAATTCTAGGAGTTGATGCTACAAGTGTAGGAAAGCAAGCTGTTGTTGATGGCAGTATGAAGCTTACAATTTACCAACCAGCAGAAGGCCAAAGCAAAAGTGCGGTACAAGCCGCTATTGAAATAGGGTCAGGCGGTAGTTTATCTAACATAAAAAATGTAGCTGATAACGGCAAGTATATATGGGTACCATTTGAAAAAGTAGATAGCAGTAATGTAAATAAATATATGAATTAACTAGTTTGATATATTTTAGAAGTGCAAATAGGTTTTGGAGAATCCAAATCTATTTGCGCTTTTTTTATATTTTACTGTTTCTCTAAATACCAATTTTTATTAAAAACATTAGTGAGTTTAAGGGTGCTTTAGGTAATTTTTTACGCTTGTATAGAATACAAATATTAAAGTGTAAAAGTATTTTTAAGGAGAGATTAGTATGGCATATTGCCACAAATGAGGGCAACAGGTTGAGAATGGAGATAAATTTTGCACCGCTTGCGGTGCAAGGTTAGTTGAAGATTTTAATGTGGAGACAGAACAACCTTCACAAGATGAGCAGTTTAAAATGAGCCATGGGATATTGATCTTGTAGCTAATAATGGTAAGGCTAATGTAGATGTACTTGCAAAGCTTAGCTATATAGATGTATAAAGTCAATACCAGGATGCTGAACTTTTTGTAGACGGTAAAGATACAGGGGTTAAAATTGCTGATGCTGAAAATTTTGGGCCTTTAAATAGTAATACAAAGATATATGCTACTGTTACTAGAGATGGTAAAACTATGAAAAGTGATGAGTATATAGTTGGGCAGGGTGATAGTAATATTAATTTAACCTTTACAAACGCTGAAAACATTGCTAGAAATATAGAAGGCGATCTACATGATCTTATACGCTGGTATACTTATTATTTTACACAGGCTGTAAATTATAATAATTTTCAGATGGTAGAGGATTATTTATATCCAGGAAGTAAGCTTTATTACGACCAAAAAAGCTATGTTCCAAGCACCTATAGCAGAGGTATAAGGGATACTATTTTGAGTTTTAATATACTTCCTTATACGCTAAGTGATGATAATAAATCCGGAACTATAACTACACAAGAAGTTTACAATATATATAGCAATGGAAAGTCTTCAGTAAAAACCTACAAATACACTTATACCTTCAAATATAACGAACTAAAGGGACATTTTCAGCTTGATACTATTGATACTACAGGTAATTAAATAGAAGGAATTAAAAGATATTATGGGAATTTTAAAAGATGTTTCTAATAGAGTAACCAGTAAGTTAAAGATGTTAAACCTACGTAATATGAACAATTCTAACAAAAAATATCCGATAGCAGACGGATCATTTATACAAGCTGATATGGTGGAAAAGTGGAATGATTCGAAATGGCAAAGTGAATTTAATTATTTAAAAGAAGTTAATATGCATTACGTTATTATGAGTACTTCGATTACTGAAGGTGATTTAACTAAAACTATCTACCCAACGAAAATTCCTGGAGGGGAAATGGAATATCCATCAGTGGACATTGTTGACATGTGTCTTAGAAATGCAGAAAAAACAGGTATGAAGATTTTTTTAGGCATTAATTTTAATAGTGAGTGGTGGAAAAAAGGATCTAGAGATCCTAGCTGGCTTTATGCTCAAATGGAAAGAGGGAATCTGATAGCCGACGAATTATATACTAAATACTATTCCAAATATCCTAACGCTTTTCATGGATGGTATTGGGTGTATGAGGTAGATAATTTAAATTTTAGAACAAAGGATGATTTTTCTGTACTGTCTCAAGCAATTAATATCAATTTAAAACATTTAAAAGGAAAAAAACATCGATTACCCTTTATGTTATCACCTTTTATGAATTCTATTTATGGAAAGGCAGAAGAATATGCAAAAAATTGGGCTTATTTATTTCAGCATACAGATTTAGGGCAGGGTGATATATTTTGCCCTCAAGATTCTGTTGGTGGAGGGGGACTAAAAATAGATCAAGTAGATCAATGGTTTGCAGAATTAAGAAAAGCTGTAGATACTAAACCAGGGTTATTATTTTGGGCTAATACAGAGACCTTTAACCATTTAAATTGGTCCAGCGTTCCTCTTAATCAATTTGTTAGGCAGATGGAAATTGAAAAACCATATGTAGATAACATTATAACTTTCGCATATTGTCATTACTATAGTCCTAATAATATTGATAAAGGCTTCCATGAAACATACTTAAATTATGTTAAGAGTGGTGGATTAGAAAACCGTAAACCAACACCTCCAAAGGAAGTCAAAGTTAAAAAAGATGGGGGAAGTAAGTTTTTAATTTCTTGGCTTCCAGCCCATGATAATATTGGAATATATGGTTATAAAGTTTATAGAAACAAAAAACTAATTTTCACTACTAATCTAGATCGAATATTCAAAGGAAAAACAGGAAAAAAGGAAGAACTTGTAATGAGTTATATAGATAAGGTGACCTTAAGGGATAAATTCAAATGGCTTAATTATGAAGTAAGAGCAGTAGATTTCGCAGGAAATATATCAAAGCCTAAAAAGGCAAGGGCATCTTGTATTATAAGAAATTGGAGAAATATTTTAAAAAAATAGTGGTAAGTTTATCTACAGGAAATGAAATTGGCATTAGCAAATTTCATTTCCTGTTTCTTTTTATTTCTTATTAAAAATAAATATTCTAAAGCAAATTATGCCAATAGATAGACTAAGAGAGTGGATTTTAGACATAACAAAGGCTATTACAATTTATTCACTTTCCTATAGAACAATGTTAAATGGCAAGGATTTGTTTACAGTATACAAAAAATCGCTTTTATATTTGTCTATAGTGGACATATGAAAAAAATTAACGATGTGGTAAATTATCTATATAATATTTGATGAATTGTTAATTATTTATAGTTATTAATGATAAATTTGTATTGAATAGGGGTTGAAATTAATAAATTATAAATTATTTCAAATTAAAAGAAGCAGATAGGATATAAAAAGGGAGTGAGAAAATGAATGTAAAAGTTGCATGTGTTCAAATGGAACCAAAACTGTATGACGTGAAGGCAAATATTGAAAAGATGTGTGATTTTATTCATCAAGTAATGGATAAGGACAAAGATACAGATCTTATAGTTTTTCCTGAATTAATAACGTCCGGTTATGAATGTGGCAGGGAGTTTCAAAATATTGCTGAAACAGCTCCCGGCGGAGAAAGTATGAAAGTAATAGGGGAGTTGGCCAAGAAGTATGGTACCAATATTATATATGGATTTCCTGAAAGAGATGAAAATATGAAGGACGTATTATATAACTCTTCGGTTTATATTAACAGAAATAGTGAAGTATCAGGGATATATAGAAAGGTTCATCTATTTGATACGGAAAAAAGCTATTTTAGGGCAGGCTGTGACTTTCCTGTATTTGATACTGACTTTGGGAAAATTGGAGTTATGATTTGCTGGGATACTGCTTTTCCTGAGGTTGCAAGATCATACTCTTTGAAAGGAGCAGATCTACTTGTAGTAAATACAAATTGGGAAAAACCTTATTCGGAAGATTGGGACTTGATTACAAGAGCAAGAGCCTTTGATAATTGTATGTATTTAGTTGCAGCAAATAGAATAGGAACAGACAGGTCTTTGGGATTTTTTGGACACAGTAAGATTATAGACCCTATAGGTAAACCTATAAAAGAATTAAATGAGGAAGTAGAAGGCATAATTTCAGCACAGTTAGATTTAGATTTGCCTAGAAGACTAAGAGCAGAGTATTACACTTTTTTTAGGGATAGAAGGCCGGAGCTCTATAAATCATTAGTAAATTTATATTAAAAAGAGGGGGAATTAAATCATGGAAAATAATAAATTACAAAAGGATCATCTAACCTATCTAGAAACCATAGCTCTATCTGTAGCAATAATGGCGCCTACAGCGGCAATGGCATTAAATGTTTCTCTAATGGCAAGTGTGTCATCATATTCTATTTCACTTGTATTCATTATAGCTACTGTTGTCATAGGATGTGTATCAGTTGCTTTCATAAAGTTTAATCAACATTTTTCAACAGCTGGATCTGTATACACCTTTACTGAAAAGTCTTTAGGCAAAAAGGTTGGGTTTATTTCGGGATGGCTTCTTTTCTTAACCTATATGATGTTTACTGCTGCATCTGCTGCAGAGGTTGGAGCTTTTATGGAGAGTGTTTTTAGTATTGCAGGTATTAAAGTAAGTTGGATACCTATTGCATTATTAAGTATCGTTGGTATATGGGTAATTTCCTACATGGATGTAAAGTTAAGTACACGAATCATGTTAATATTCGAAGGTATATCAATACTTTTAATATTGGTTCTTGCAATTGTTGTTCTATTTAAGGTTGGTACAACCACTGGCCTAAGCCTTGCTCCTTTTAAGATTAATGGAAATGGCGGATCTTCAATTGCCCTAGCAGTAGTCTTCGGGTTTATGTCCTTTGCTGGATTTGAAGGAGCTTCAAGTCTTGGGGAAGAGACAAAAAATCCAAAGAAGCTAATACCCCTAGCAATTTTAAGTGCAGTTTTCGCAACCGGTTTATTCTATTTATTAATAAGTTATATTCAAGTTATAGGTTTTGGAATTAATCCAGAGGGGATAAAGGGGCTAGCATCATCAGCATCACCTCTAGGTGACTTATCTTCTAAATTTATATCGGATGCTTTTGCAATAATGATAATGCTTGGAGCAGCACTTTCTGCCTTTTCCTGTGCATTAGGTAGTGCATCTGCAGGATCAAGAATGTTGTTTTCAATGAGTAGAGATGGTAATATTTCTGCTATTTTATCAAAGGTTCATCCTAAATATAAATCCCCATATGTAAGTCTTAATATAATAATGGCAGTTTCTATTGTACTAGTTATAGTAATGTTTAAAAACACTGGAGCACAGGTTTTTGGATATCTTGGAACAATTGCAGTATTAGCTCTACTTTTAGCTTATCTATTAACTACAATAGGAGCATTAGTATATTTCACAAAGATAAAAGTATGGAAGGGCTTCAATCTTGTAGCACCTGGCATAGCAGTAGTTGTATTATCATATACTTTCTATTCTAATATTTATCCTGTACCAGCATATCCAGTGAATCTGTTCCCGTATATAGTTTTAGCTTGGATAGCTGCAGGAATATTTATATTGGCGAAGAATACTTCAAAAGATAAAAATTCAGTTAAAGTTTCTGCAATGAGACTAGAGGAATAGATTATGTACTTACTGTCTTTAGAGCGCATGGGGATTTCTAGTTATCAAAAGGATGTCCACGGTGCAGTAAGATTCATAAATTCAAACTTATATGAGAAAAGAAAGATTTTTCAGACCACCGAGGATGTAAAACTAGTAACAAAAATGTTTCCTGAAGGACATATTTATCCTTCAGGAACCTATATTTTTGAAGATTACAATTATGAAGCGCATGAGTACTTTACTGATGTTACGAGTAATTCTGAGTTACTTGATCAGAAGAATAAATTCAGGCCTCTTGGGAGCATAGAAGGAATTGGATTTTATTCTGGATTAAATAGTGCAGAGTTTTGTGAGAAGCCTTACAAGAATCTTCTTGATAGTATGGGCTTTAGATATATAGAGCTAAACGATGCAGATATAAGAAATGGGAAATTACAAGGTATTAAGCTTCTAATTGTGCCTGGAGGGCCTGATGCCGGTGAATCTTATTATGCAGGTCTTGGAGAAAAAGGGTTCTTGGAAATTAGAAATTTTATAGAAAGTGGTGGAAGTTACTTAGGGTCTTGTGCAGGTTCCTACCTACCTCTTACATCAGAAGAAGAGACAACTGAAAGCAGGATATGGCTAAATATAGTAGATGCAGATGAAAATGATGGCCTAGATTATTGGAGAACAGGAGCTGGCCTCGTAAGGATATCTGTAAAAGATAAAGAACCTGTAGCCTATGGAATATGCTATGGGAGAAAGACAACTATGGATGTAATGTACTGGGAGGGTCCTATATTCAAAGCAAACAGTTCTTCTATAGAAGTTATCGCTTATTATGATGAGTTTGTAGCTTCTGGCAGTGAGAAGCCTGGTTGGGATGTAAGTAGTAATTCCGTTGCTGTAGATATGATGAACTGGTGCAATCCCTTAAATAAGGAGAGGTTTAACTACTACATGAAGGATAGGCCAGCGGCAATAAAGACAACTTACGGCAAAGGTAAATTGATACTTTTTTCTTTTCATCCTGAGTTTGGATATATATATAATCCATATGAGCAAGATATTATACATTTATTTATATCTAATTCAATATACGAATTGATGGCCTAAGCATAGAAATATAAGGAGTTTAGTCAAAAATAAAGATTTATAAGAATAAGTAAGAGGAGTGAAGGTTATGGCATTAGATAATAAATTTAACGATACGTTGTACTATGAGAGTGAACCTTTGGAAACTAGTTTTCAAATCATACCGTCGGAGACTGCTCTTTTAATAGTAGACTTACAAAAGCAGTTTGTTTTAAGAGATTATGGTGATGCGCTTGTATTCAAGGAAAAAGGGATTTTTGATAAGTGGATTCCTTTCCATGATAGATTGGATAACATTGTAGTGCCTAATAATAAAAAATTACTTAATTTATTTAGAAGTCATAAAATGGAAGTGACTTATGGAAGGATAGCTTGTCACCATACGGATGGAAGGGATAGGTCATTGGTACAAAAAAGGTCTGGTTGGAATAATATATTACTTACTCAAGACTCTTATGGCGCAGAGATAATAGATGAACTTAAACCTTTAGATTCTGAGATAGTAATAAATAAAACTACGGATAGTGTAACAGTAGGAACTAATTACTGCAGCATTCTTAGGAACATGGGAATACGGACTGTGGTTGTAACAGGCATAGTAACAGACCAATGTGTGGCCTCTACTGTTAGAGGGCTGGCAGATGAGGGATTTAATGTAGTAGTAATTGAAGATGGATGTGCAGCTGCTACAGAAGATGTCCATAATGCCGAATTAAAAATTATCAATAAAATATACTGTGAAATACTTTCAACAGATCAGGTAATTGAGCTAATGAATAATTTGTAGAGTAATAATAGATTGTTTGGAGGGATACAATGTTACATAAAGTAGGGAATGAGAATGTAATATATAAGTTTTCAAAGAAAAATCATAGTGTACTATCAGTAAATTCTGGTGATGAGGTTGAATTTGAAACCTTAGATTGTTTTGCTGGACAAATAAAGGAAGACAACTATGAGATAGAGGGGTTAGACTGGGATAGAATTAACCCTGCTACAGGTCCAGTATATGTTAACGGTGCAGAAAAAGGAGATGCTCTTAAAGTTACCATAATAAAAATAGAGGTTAAAGGCACCGCCGTTATAGCTACAGGTAAGGATATGGGAGTTCTTCAAAGTGAATTTGGAAAATCCTATGTTAAAGTTGCAAAGATAGAAGAGGATAGGCTTATCTTTAATAAAGCTGTTAAAATTCCTATAAAGCCTATGATTGGAGTTATTGGTGTAGCACCGGAAAGTGGTGAAATAAGCTGTGGGGCTCCAGATAGCCATGGCGGAAACATGGACAATAATATGATCAATGAGGGAGCTATGATTTATTTTCCTGTTGCTACTGAAGGAGCATTATTTGCATTAGGAGATGTTCATGCTGTTATGGGAGATGGTGAAATAGGTGTAACTGGGGCAGAAGTTAGTGCAAAGGTAACTGTAAAGCTGGAAGTTGTAAAAGGTCTAAAAATTGGTAATCCAATGCTGGAAAATGATGAATATTTATCAACTATAGCTGCTTCGGAGGATTTAGATGAAGCTGTGGAGATATCAATTTCAGATATGTTCTATATTCTTAGAGGAAAAACAGAAATTAAAGATGAAGAAGTTGTAATGCTCTTTAGTCTTGTAGGTAAAACCGAAATATGTCAGATTGTTGATCCGAAAAAAACTGCAAGGTTTGTAATGCCTAAATCTATGCTAAAGAGTATAGGGTACTTAGGGCTTTAGGTTAGTAATATAGTTATCAAAGGTTTCAAATAAAAAACGATACGGTAAAAAGTGCTTCATCTTTAGAGAAGTAGTACTTTTTACCGTATCTTTTTATATATAAAGATTAAGTAAAAGCTACAGATTTATCGTATAATAATAGTAAGATTATGATCAAAGAACATCTTCAGTAGATAATATTAATTTAAAATAAGTTAAAATTGAATGGAGAGAAGTTACTTGAAAGAGAAGATTTCTATTCTAATCCATGGATACAATAAGAATAAAAATGATATGAGCACTCTATCGGAAAATCTGAAAAAGTTAAATCACAAGTGTATTTCAGTAAATTTGCCTTTAACATATAAGGAAATTGATCATGCTGCTTTCATATTCGAAGAAATTGTAGAGGAAACTTTAAAAGAAATAGGGCAAGATGAAAAAGTTAACCTGATTGGACACAGTACAGGAGGGTTAATAATAAGAAATTATTTATTAAAGCCTAAAAATAGAGATAGAATAAATAGCTGTATTTTGATTGCTACACCTAATAATGGTAGTGAACTAGCAGATATGGCGTCCAATTATTTTAACGTTCTTACTTATATTTTTAAGACTTTAAAATCTTTGAAAACGGAAAATGTAAGAAGGATTAACTTTATCAATGATGAAAGAATCAGAATAGGTGCTATTGCAGGAAAAAATAATAAACTTTTATTAGGAAAATTATTAAAAGAAGAAAATGATGGAAGAGTCACAATAAACTCGGTATATTATGAGGGATTGGAGGACTTTGTTATTTTACCACATCAACATAAAGAAATACATTATAAGTGGGAAACAGCAAAATTAATAGATAACTTTGTTGAAACAGGAAAGTTTACTTCAGAGTGCAAACTAAGTGACTATGGAAAGATCTTTATAAAGGGGAGAGAATATTGTTAATAAAAAAATTAAGCATAGCTCAAAAGATGTTTTTAGGTTTTGGTATAGTTATTTTGATAATGGTAACGGTGATAGGAAACAGCTATGTGAATTTTTCTAAAGAATCAGAAGCTATTGAATGGAATGTTCACACATATAGAGTAGTTCAGGAGTCTAATAATTTGCTTACCAGTTTAATAAATATGGAAACAGGGGCAAGAGGATATGTAATTACTGGAAATCAAAGTTTTCTCGAGCCATTTAATCAAGGAAAAGCTTCCTATGAACAACATTATAGTAAACTCAAAGAACTTACTGCAGATAACCCTGAACAGCAAAAACGATTAATTGATGTTCAAAAACAATATGAACAGTGGTTAGAATGGGAAAAAACCAAAATAATAATTAATAGACAGAAGGTTACTTCAGGACAGGCAAAGTTAGAAGATCTAATTGCTATTGTCCAATCTGGTGAGGGCAAGGCAATGACAGACAATTTACGTTCAATCCTTGAAGAAGTTAACAAAGAAGAAGCGCTATTGAAAAGTAAAAATATAGATCTTATAAAAATGGAAAAAGAAACAAGAGCTATCATGCTAATAGGTGGAGCTTTAGCAACTATTGCTGCAGTTATTATAGCAAGTTTAGTAATTAGAATGATTGTTAACCCGGTAAAAATTGTAACAAAAACATTTAAAGAAATAGCAGAAGATGATGTAAACTTAGAAGCTAGGTTAAGGATTCATTCTGAAGATGAATTAGGTAAAATGGCTAAATATTTTAACATATTTATGGCTAAGTTAAAGGAGTTAATTGATGAAAATAGAAATCAAGGTTGGCTAACAGCAGGTAGGGCAGAATTAAGCGAGAAGATACGGGGAGTACAAGAAATTAATGAATTAAGCCTAGAGATAATCAGTTATATTTGCAAATATATAGATGCTCAAGTTGGCACGTTCTATATTAAGACAGGGGACAATACATTTAAATTATATGGCAGTTATGCTTACAACAGTGGTGAAGATTTACCTAATGAATTCAATGTTGGTGAAGGATTAGTGGGACAATCAGCTCTGGAAAAGCAGACTATTATAATAAAAAATGTACCACAGGATTACATGAAAATTGCTTCAGGAATTGGTGGAGCAGTTCCTAAAAATATTTTAATTGCTCCTTGTATTTACCATGATGAAGTTGAATGTATTATAGAACTAGGTTCATTTAATGAATTTACTGATGTACAATTAAAATTTATTCAACAAGTTAGTGAAAATATAGCTATAAGTATTAATTCAACAAAAGCGCAAACAAAAATGAAGGAACTTCTTGATAAGACTTTAGTACAGGCTGAGGAATTGCAGGTTCAGCAGGAGGAATTAAGACAAAATAATGAAGAATTAGAGGAGCAAGCTGAAATTTTGAAACAATCTGAAATGAATTTGCAAACTCAACAGGAAGAATTGAGGGTGTCAAATGAAGAGCTTGAAGAACAGACTCGAAAATTACAACTGCAAAAAAGAGCTATAATTGAAAGTAATGAAAGATTAAGAAAAGCAAATTCTGAAATAGAGGAGAAAGCGGAGGAGCTTGAAGTTGCAAATAAGTACAAATCCGAATTCTTAGCAAATATGTCTCATGAACTAAGAACTCCTTTAAATAGTATTTTAGTTCTTTCACAGTTACTTGAAAATAAGAAGGATAACGAGCCTTTAACAGAGAAACAGCTAGAATATGCTAAAACTATACATGCATCAGGTAAAAATTTGCTTAGACTTATTAATGATATTCTGGATTTATCTAAAGTAGAAGCTGGTAAGATGGATATTAATTTTGAAAAAGTAAATCTAGTAGAATTAGCTGAAGATATAGAACGATTGTTTAGTCCTATAGCCTTACAAAAAAGCCTTGACTTTAAGATTGAAATTGAAAAAGGGTTGCCGAAGGAAATAGTATCTGATAGACAAAGGCTTCAACAGATAATAAATAATTTGTTAAGCAATGCTTTCAAATTTACTGACCATGGATCTGTTACAATGAACATATGTAGGCCTAAAGAAAGTGATATAGTAAAGTTTGGTGTTAAGGGTGATATTAAAAAGCTAATAAGTATAGAAGTAAAGGATACTGGAATAGGGATACCATTAGATAAGAAGAAATTAATTTTCCATTCCTTTAGACAGGTAGATGGGACAATTAGTAGAAAATATGGTGGAACAGGACTTGGGTTATCCATCTCAAGAGGGCTTGCCTATTTACTTGGTGGAACAATTTATTTAAAAAGTAATGAGGAAGGGGGCAGTGAATTTACTTTAGTTATTTTGAATAGCAATGGTGATGCTGTGGAGCTAAATACAGAGAAAAACCAAGAGGAAGATCAATCTTTTAGCACTGTTTTAGAAGAAGTAAATCTATCAAAAAATAATAGTGTTTCTTTAGAGAAGAAAGCTGACTATAAAGAGATTCAAAGAGGAGATGAAAAGCTGCTTTTAATAATCGAAGATGATGAAAAGTTATTAGGCATACTATCTGAATTAGCTAATAAAAAAGGTTATGAAGTTCTAACTGAAAGTAACGGTGAGGAAGGAATTAAGTTAGCAGAAAAATATAAACCAGATGCTATTTTGCTCGATATTGGATTACCGGATATCAATGGATGGAAGGTTATTGACAAGTTAAGGAATATACAAGGTACAAAAGATATTCCTGTTCATGTAATCTCAGGCAAACAGGATGAAGATTCTCATAAGAAATTAGAAAATTTGGTATGATATCTTAAAAAGCCTGTAAATTTACAAGAACTTTGCAATTTATTTGATAAAATTGAAAATAACATATCAAAGGACCTTAAGAAGCTTCTTATTGTTGATGAAAATAAAGATCAAACTAATATAATATATGATAGTTTAAGGGAGAGAGGGTTTCAGGTAACAACGTCAGAAAGTGGATTAGATGCATATAACTTACTGAAGGCTGAACAATTTGATTGCATGATATTAGATTTAAAACTTAAAGATATGAGTGGGATGGAGCTTCTAAATAAATTAAAATATGAAGATATGATAAATTTTCCTATTCTAATTCATACAGAGAATAATATTACGCAGGAAGATGAAGCGCAACTAAAGAAATACGCAGAAAGTATTATAATAAAAGGAAAGAGTTCCGTTACAAGGCTTCTTGATGAAGCAAATCTATTTTTTCACAGTGTAGATTCAAAGATAGATAAGGAGCAAATTAGACATATAAGATCTACCCATGAAAAGGAAAGCTCTTTAACAAATAAAAAAATACTTATTGTGGATGATGATATGAGAAATGTTTTTGCTCTAACAAGTGCTCTTGAGGAAAAGGGCATAAGTGTAATTGTTGGACGTAATGGTGTAGAGGGTATTAAAAAACTACAGGAGAATCCTGATACAGATTTAATCTTAATGGATGTGATGATGCCTGAAATGGATGGATATGCTGCAATGAGGAAAATAAGAAAAGAAGAAACATTTAAAAATATTCCCATTATAGCTATTACAGCTAAAGCAATGAAGGATGACAGAGAAAAGTGTATTGAAGCTGGAGCCAATGACTATTTAACAAAACCTGTGGATATTAATAAACTTATTTCACTTCTAAGGGTGTGGTTGTATAAATGAATCAGGATGAAATAAAAGGAAGAATTGAAAGTGAAGATATCGAGATATCGCTACTATTGCAGGCAATATATTTAAAATATGGTTATGATTTTAGAAATTACTCAAATGCTCATATGAAAAGGCGTATTCTTAGGAGGATGTCTAAAGAAGGATTGACTAGAATTTCAGAGATGCAATATAAATTATTATATGATAAAGAATTTTTTAAAGCATTGTTATCTGATTTCTCTATTAATGTTACGGAAATGTTTAGAGATCTAAGTACTGCAGAAGTAGATTTTATGCCAAAGGCAGCTATAAAGATTACAGAAGTAGATTATATACTTTCTTTAAATAAAATAAGTGATAAGCTAATTGAATTAGTGGGAGATATAAATGAAAAATAAAAGTGATATTAATATATTAATTGTAGATGATAGACAAGATAACTTACTTGTTCTAGAAAGTTTACTTGAAGATATGGATTGTAATATTATAAAGGCAACGTCAGGGAATGAAGCTTTAAGCCTATAGAGCCAATTATTCTTCAAAGTAAAGTTAAAGTTTTTCTAGAACTTTATAATCAAAAGAAATTAGTAGAGGAACAAACTAGATTACTGGAATTAAAGATTAAAGAATTGTCTGAGCTCCAGAAAGCTAATTTCAAATTAGAGAGTCTTTCCACATTAGATGGGCTTACTGGTATTTCAAATAGAAGAAGTTTTCATAATTATATGGATATGAGCTTAAAAAATTGCTTTAGATCGGACAAGCCAATATCATTAATAATGGCTGATATAGATTTTTTTAAAAACTATAATGATAATTATGGTCATCTCAAAGGTGACGAATGTCTTATTAAAGTCGCAAAAGCTATGGCATCAAGTATAAAGAGACCACTAGATTTTGTAGCAAGGTATGGTGGGGAAGAATTTGCTGTAATATTACCTGAAACAGATGAAGATGGAGCAATGGTTATAGCGGAAACAATAAGAAAAGATATAGAAGCGCTGCGAATTACTCATGAACACTCCTCTGTATCACCTTATGTTATATTGAGTTTAGGAATTAAAACAATTGTACCAAAGGTCAATTACTCTATAAATGAGTTTATAGAAGATGCAGATAAGGCTTTGTATAATTCAAAATTAAATGGACGTAACCAAGTAAGTATTCACAAATAGGAAGATATAATATAAGAAGTAAGCTCGGTAGGCAAGTCCTCCCGGGCTTACTAAGTTTTAATAGTTAATGAAGTGAAAACTTGAATCAGATGGAGTTTCAAACTCCATCTGATTCTTAGTTGAGCGAATCCTGGGATGTAGCCGCTCGCAACGTACACTTTGAAGAAAAGCAGAGAACCAAAATCTATGATTTTGTGTGAATCGCTTTCACAGAGTGCGTATGGGAGTATTAGAGAGGGTAGTCATCGGATAAAAAAATAAGCACTAGTATTTCTACTAATGCTTGTATAAAAGGGTTGGTCTACAATTTTAGTTTGATTTCCTCCAAGTTATATTAACTTAGGACAATTATTATTATATATCATTTATAAAAATATTGCAATATTAATAAAATAAATATGCATTAATTAACAAATTGTTAAAATGTAAAGTTTGTTTTTGTGAATTCACCATGTAGTATCCCCGTTATGACTATACAATAAACTTATTTACTATACTTGCAATTTTTTGTGAAAGCTCAGCCTGGCTTTGTGAAGAATGTGCTATATCTTCAATTGTTTTAGCAACCTCATTCACACTTCCAAGTATCTCTTCGGAACCGGATGCAGATTGTTCTGCTGTGGAAGCGGCATCTTCAACGGCGATATTTACCTGGGATACTATCTCTTTTATTTGTTTTAAGGAGTCGTTTATATCATTTGACATACTATTTATCATTTCAGCATCCTTCTCATATTGAATTCCTGTATCCATAAGCAATTGATAGTTAGGTACAACTACATTTGCCATGTAATCAAGCATTTCAGTACCACTATTAGAGATGTTATTAAAAGCCTTTTCTACTGCAAGTACCATTTTGTTAATACTCTGAACTGCCTTTGAAGATTCTTCAGATAATTTTCTAACCTCATCAGCTACAACAGCAAAACCTCTTCCTTGTACTCCTGCTCTTGCTGCTTCAATTGCTGCATTTAGAGCAAGAAGATTTGTCTGTTCTGATATATTTGCAATAGATGCTGCCATAGTTTTAACTTCAGAAACAACCTTCCCATCTTCAATTGCCTTTATAATATTTTTTTTCTTTTCATCGTATATGACTTTACCTTCTTCTATATTCTTAGAAGCTTTTTCTTTTATATCAACTGCACGTTTTTTTATTTCATTTGAGGACTGTGCTGCATCATTTGCTTTATTGGAAAGTTTACTTATGTTTCCGTTTATTTCCTGAGTGGATGCACTTATTTCTTCTGTAACACTGCTTAAATTTTGAGAGCTTTCAGCTATTTGATCTGTTGCTTCATTTACAGAAGACATTATTGATGAAATTTCTTCTGTAGTTGCAGACAATTCCTGGCTTGTAGAATTCATATGCTCTGTGCTGTTCATTATTTCTTTTACTAGAGCTTTTATACTGTCAGTTGCATGATTTAACCTTTGAGCTATCGTACCTATTTCGTCTTTACTGCTAAGTTTTATTGGTTTATTTAAAATTCCGTTGCTCAAATCTTCACTGAACTTTAAAATTTTATTAATTTCTCTTATTGAAGAGTTAGTAATTTTCAATCCTAATAATATAGATATAATAAAACTTATTAAAGTAACAGAGGCTATAATCAAAAGAGAAGTTTTATATGTCATATAACTTGAATTATTTCTATTATCTGCTTTTTTTACAGTAATATTAACTAACTTTTCAACAGTTTCAGTTAATTTACTTCTATAAGATGCTGATTCTTTATTTAAACTCATTGCCTCATCATATTTTCCTTGAGACATAAGATTGAATATTTCATCGCATATATTTCTCCAATCTTTTAGCTCAGTGTCCAGTTCATCCAGTAAGATTTCTTCTTCAGCAGTGAGATTGGATTTTTTATAGGTACTTATAATTTCATTATTCTTATTTCTATACATAGTGCTAGTGTTTATTGTAACTTGAGTTTTATTACTGTCTCTGCTTTCTACAAGATTTATTATTTCAAGCCTTAGATGCATTGTATTAGCATTGAGTTCCTCCAAGTTTTTTAGATTTTTCAAATCACTATTATATAATGCATTTGATACTGTAGTCATCTTTTTCATACTAGTTCCGCCAATTATACCTGCGATTAAAACAAATAGTGATGCAAATAGAAATCCTAATAACAATTTTTGTTTCATTTTTAAGTTACTAAACAATTCCATGATAACCCTCCTAAAAATAACTATTTATATAAAATTTATAATATAGAATATTAATTAATATAAATTATTTATTAATATTTTATATTATACAGTATTATTTGGAAGAAGAAAAGTTTTAATTATGATATGTTAAATAAATTAAACCAAGGTAGCTAGTTATAAGAGTACAAAAACTACTAAAAAAAGTTTATAATAGTAAAGAAGAAAATAGATAGGAGTAGAGGCTAATTGGAAAAACAAAAAAACAAGTATAGGTGGGTTGTTTTTGGCGCAGTATTATTTTCTTATTTTATAATCGTAAGTCAAAGAACAGCACCGGGATTAATTTCAGATCAATTAATAAAAGATTTTAATGTGACATCATCCATAATTGGATTATTGGCCAGTATTCAGTTTTTGGCCTATTCTAGTTTACAAATTCCCATTGGAATATTGTCAGATCGTTATGGCCCCAATTTTTTTCTTATTACAGGGACACTACTTAGTGGTTTAGGTACTTTAATTTATAGTGCTGCAACAAATGTATTGGTTCTGTTTCTTGGTAGACTATTGGATGGAATGGGAGATGCAGCGATTTGGATTAACTTAGTATTGATTTTAAGTCAGTGGTTTAAAGCAAGAGAGTTTATTGGATTGCTTGGTTTAGCTGGAATGAGTGGAAGCTTTGGGTTCTTAGCGGCAACTGTTCCTTTTTCAGCATGGATTTCTTTATCTGGTTGGAGAATTCCGTTTTTTGTAACAGGAATTATTTTATGTCTTTCTGCCATTCTTCTTTATTTTGTTCTTATTAGGAAACCAAAACAAATGGGAAAGAACTATTCTGCAATCAATCCTAGGGAGAAGGAATATAAACGTGAAAAAACTATTGTTATCTTAAGGCGCATATTTTCCCAGCGTCAGGCCTGGGCAACATTCTTATGCCATTTTGGTCTTGTAGGTACATATGTTGGTTTTATTGGCTCCTGGGCAGTGCCATATGGAATGCATGTATATGGAATGACCCGTTCAGGTGCAAGTCAGCTCATCATGATAGGCCTTATCGGCGGTCTTATTGGTGCTCCTTTAACTAGTTTGATTTCTAGCCGATTAGAATCTATCAAAATCCTTTATGTTATTGCTCATTTTATTAACCTTGTGAGTTGGAGTACTTTTATTTTATTCCATGGAAAACCTCCATTTTTTATATTAGTTATCCTTTTCCTAGTTATCGGTTATTGTAATGGAGCGAGTACTTTGACATTTGCAGCTGTCAGGCAATCTTTTCCTATAAAAGAAGTAGGTGTTGTTTCAGGATTTGCAAATACGGGAGGATTTTTAAGTGCTGTTTTATTACCAAGTATTTTTGGAAAAGTACTAGACCATTTCCATACTGCTTCAAGTAATGTTGGATATTTTTACGGTTTTATTATCCCGATTATATTCTCAATGCTTGGTTTAGCTGGTGGAATTCTTCTTAAGAAACAGCATCAGGAAGCAAAGTAGTTAGAAGGGGTAATGAGGGAAGATAATACTTAAATAGATCAAAAGCCAATGCTTAACAATAATAAGCATTGGCTTAAAATTTCTAAAATAAATCATCCAAAATATCAGTACTCTTATTTTGACACCTATCTCTCGATAGGTGGGTGTCCTCACAGATGCCTCAATCGCCTTCAATGCCGTAAAAGGACTCACAAGAAAGTACATTTCTTCATCTAAATATTGGACTCCCGAAGCTTAAATGTAGGTTCAAAATAAGAGCTTAGCGAGTATTTCAGAAATATGGTCTATGTATATCGTGCACCCTCTGTCGACAGTTACCCTACTGGCGGTACAGATCAAGTTAGCTCAAACCAGGTTGTTCCACGGCACTCAGAAGTGATCACTTACCGCTGCTTCCTTCCGGATCTGACGGAGTTCATGAGCTTCTGTCGCATGGGACCCAATTCTCAATACTACTTTGATCAGGCAGACCCAACAGACTAAAGCCTATAGAGGGAATTCAATCTTGCTGTAGCGGATTGCAGGTTACAGGGCACCGCTAGCTCCCCATCTAGCACGAATTCTATCTTTAAATTAGTTATTTCCTTGCTGTGAGACTATAATAACATAATTAAAGTCCTTGTACAAGGGATATATGACTAGTAATGTTATCCAATAAAATCAGTAGCTTATAGATGCGATTGTCTTCTAATAGTACAAAAGCTTATAGAATAAGTGATATTAATATCTAACGACTAGGTATTGAGAGTATAGATTATTTGACAAGCATTAAAACCAATAAAAAGTAGGTGTAATAGTTTACAAAATAATGATTAAATGTTAGTGTTATACATAAATAAATAGGACAAGGTATAAGAAAAGTATAGATCTGTATCATAAAAACTATTAAGAGGTGATATAAAATGAATATTGAAGGTGTTAATTATCCTTCTGATTCTGAAGCTAAGAAATCATTGGTAGATATTGGACGAAGAATATATGAAAAAGGATTTGTAGCAGCAAATGATGGAAATATTAGTTGTAAAGTTGATTCTAATACCATATGGATAACTCCCACAGGTGTTTCTAAAGGGTATATGACGGAAGATATGATGATAAAGATGGATTTAGATGGGAAAATAGTAGATGGAAAATTGAAGCCATCATCTGAATTTAAAATGCATCTTCGTGTTTATAAAGAAAATCCTGACGTTATGGCAGTTACACATGCACATCCACCTGTTGCTACTTCTTTTGCAATTGCTGGAATCAGCTTAGATAAGGCAATTCTTCCGGAGGCAATTGTTCAATTGGGGACAGTTCCAATAGCTCCCTACGCTACGCCCGGATCACAAGGTATTCCTGATTCAATTGCACCCTTTTGCAAAACACATAATGGTGTGCTTTTGGCACATCATGGTGCATTAAGCTGGGGTAAGGATATATATCAAGCCTTTTATAGAATGGAATCAATTGAGTATTATGCTAATATACTTATGTACACAGGCTATATAATTGGAAAACAAAACGAACTTTCTCATGATCAAGTTGAAGAACTATTGAATACCAAACGTAAATTAGATAATTAATATGATAAAAATATTTAGGACTGTATATAGATTTGTGTGAAAAACCAATTTATATACAGTCTCTTTTTATCCAATGACTACCCGCTCTAATACTCCCATACGCACTCTGTGAAAGCGATTCACACAAAATCATAGATTTTGGTTCTCTGCTTTTCTTCAAAGTGTACGTTGCGAGCGGCTACGTCCCTGGATTTGTTCAACTAAGAATCAGCTGGAGTTTGAAACTCCAGCTGATTCAAGTTTTAACTTCATAAAACCGAGATTTTTTGCTTAATCCAATTTTTTCTTATATCAATTATTTTATATTCGGAAATATAAGGTATAAGAGGAGTGTAAACGTTTAGTGAAATATTGTAATATTATGGTATTTATTAGAATAAATTAAGCTTAAATTAGGGGTAAATTAGAAGGGGGTAAAGTTTTTATGAAAAAGTTATTAGCTTTGACGTTGACAGCGCTTATGTGTGCGTCCTTGTCTGCATGTGGAGGTGGAAGTAATGCTACTACATCCGGATCAGATTCTGCAGTAAAAGCAGGAGATACGGCATCCTATGCTAAGGCTCTTAAGGGGAAAAAGGTTGCAGTTGTTCGTAATCTTGCAGCAGGTGATCATACACAACAATTTTTAGATGGTTGTGTATCAGAGGGTAAGGCACTTGGATTTACAGTTGATACCTTTGTAACAGATGGTGATGATGCTAGAACACAGGAGGTTACTGCTCAATGTATCCAAAAAGGGTATGATGGACTAATAATTTCCCATGCTCAGTTATCTTATGCATATAACATGTTAAAACCTGATATAGATAAGGGCATAAAAGTAGTTACATTTGATAGTATGCCTCTTAAAGACGGTGACGCTAAAGGACAGTTACTTCAAGATATTACTTCAACAGCACAGGATGATAATGCGTTGGCAAGTTTATCACTTGGCTTTATGATGGAAGAGTTCGATATGAAAGTTCTAAAGACATTCATGGGTCCTGGAATTCCACCTTTAGATAGACGTAATGTTGTTTATACTAAGCTAGAACAAGAAGGTAAGATCAAAACTGTTGAAGTTATTGCTCCATCGGATACAGCAAACGTTCGTGGTGATATGACTAACAAGACAGCTGCTATTCTTCCTAAGTATTCAAAAGGATCTGTAGATGCTATCTGGGGTTGTTATGATGAACTTGCAAAAGGTGTATTACAGTCATTAAACGATGCTAAAAGAACGGACATCCCTATGTATACAATAGATATATCTAATGATGATATTCAGTTAATGCTTAAAAACAAAGATGTATGGAAATCTACAGCTGCAGTTGACCCTAAATTAATCGGTATTGTTGATACTAGACTTTTAGCTAAGAAATTTTTAAACTTAGAAACTCCAGAATACTTTAATTTAAAAGCAAATTTAGTTAAAACTTCACAATTATCCTCAGACATAAGCATGACAAATCTTATAACAGTTATTAATGGTTGGGGTGATGCTACTTCAAAAGAAGATTCACTTAATGAGCCTTGGATGGACGAAGTGAAAAAGATTAATGGCAAGTAATTTAGATAGTAACAATCATTATGTAATTATATGTGAGGGTGAAGCAAATGGATAAAATAAAACTAGAAATGAAAAATGTTTCAGTTGAATTTCCAGGGGTTAAAGCTTTATCTAACGTTGATTTCGACCTTGAAGGTGGAACAATTCAAGCGCTTATTGGTGCAAATGGCGCAGGCAAATCAACTTTAATGAAGGTTCTAGCAGGCGCCAACTCAAATTATATTGGTGAGATTTTTATAGATGGGGAATCGGTTGAAATCCGATCCCCTAAAGATGCAAAAAATCTTGGCATTGAGATTGTTTTTCAGGAGGTAGATACAGCTTTAATCCCTTATCTTTCTGTTGCAGAGAATGTTATGTTTGATTATCTTGTAAACAATATGGAAAAAAAACAACTAGTTAACTGGAATAACATACGGGCTGCAGCCAGTTCAATTCTAAAAAAATTAAATGTAGAACTTGATGTAAAACGATTAGCTTCAGATTTAACCTTGTCAGAAAAACAGATGGTGCTTATTGCTAGATGTGTAGTTGAAAAGTGCCGAGTACTGATTTTAGACGAGCCCACCGCTCCATTGTCTAATTCAGAAACAAAAGAGTTGTTTAGAATCGTTCGTCAACTAGCTAAAGAAGGTGTGTCTGTAGTATTTATATCCCATAGAATTAGTGAATTATTCGAAATATGTGATTCAATTACCATAATGCGTGATGGACAAGTTGTTACAAGTATGCCTATTAAGTCAGAATTAGAGCAGAGAAAAGTAGTTGAATTAATGCTTGGACAAAAAATGACGGATCAATATATAAAAAAGCAAGTTAACATTGGGCCTACATTACTAGAGGTTAAAGATCTTACAGAGGAAAATAATCTGGTTAAAAACATAAACTTAAGAATTAATCAGGTAGAAATAGTTGGAATAGCAGGGCTAGTGGGTGCTGGAAAAACTGAGCTCTGTAAAACCCTTTTTGGTGCCTTAAAGCAAAAGAGCGGTAATATAAAACTAAATGGCAAAAAACTTAAATATAAGGATCCCCATGGAGCAGTAAAATGCGGATTTGCTCTTGTTCCTGAAGAAAGACGAAAGGAAGGAGTACTAATTACTGACCCTGTATACTCCAATATTAGCATTGCATCCATAAAGAAATATACTAAAGCTTTTTCAATTGTAGATAAAAAGAAAGAAAAGAAGGATGCCCGTGTAATGATTGGTGATCTTGGAATTAAGACTCCATTAGAGGAGCAAGTAGTTGCATTATTGTCAGGAGGTAATCAGCAGAAGGTTGTACTTGGAAAATGGCTCAATTCTGAATCGGAAATCTATATTTTCGATGAGCCTACAAAAGGTATTGACGTTGGTGCAAAACGTGAAATGTATCAGCTAATTGAACGGCTGGCAGAGCAGGGGAAAGGCATATTATATGCATCCTGTGAGTTTCAGGAAATACTATCAATTGCAGACAGGGTGTATGTGATGTTTGATGGAGAGATTATTAAGGAATTGAACAGTATTGCAGATATCAATGAAGAAGAACTGTTATATTATTCAATGGGGGGAGAAGCAAGTGAAGGAACAAGTAGTTGATGGAAATAAGAAAAGTAAAGAATTAATGAAGTTTATTACCAAATGGGGAACTTTAATAACAATAGTGGTACTATTTATATTTTTTACCTTTGCCAATTGGAGTACCAGTAAAAATTCAAGTGTTTTCCTAACTAATGATAACATAATTACAATTATTAGAAGTATAGCAATTACAGCAATTATAGCAATTGGATTGACCTTTTCATTAACTGTCAAAGGGATGGACTTGTCAATTGGTGCTAATGCAAATTTTGCAGACTTTTTAGTTATGTCAATGTTTGTTTGGTATGGTATGAATATATTTTCATCTATTGTTCTTACTATAATAGTTTGTCTAGTTATTGGGTTAATAAATAGTTTTCTTATTGTAAAAATGAAGATACCAGATATGGTTGCAGCCTTATCTACAATGTTTATGTTTCAGGGTGTAGCAATGACATATTCTAATGGCGGTGCTATTACAGAACGCATGATGATGAAAAGTGGGCAGGCATCTGTAGGCTTAGTATCCCCTGCCTTTAGAAGTTTAGGTAAGGAACCATGGATTATAGTAATTATGATAGTTGTAGTTATATTTGCACATTTCTTTTTAAACTATACTAAGTATGGAAGATATATGTATGCCGTTGGAGGAAACCCAGAGGCAGCAAAGCTATCAGGTATCGCTGTTAATAAGTATAAAATATTTGCATATTTATTATCTGCAGGTTTTGCAGCCTTAGGAGGTATACTGATAGCTGCAAGAGTTGGTACCGCTCAGGTTAATGCTGGTGCTGCTTATCTAATGCCAGCGGTGGCAGCAGCATATATTGGCTTTTCTGTTGCTGGAGCAGGTAAACCAAATGCCTTTGGTACCTTGGCAGGAGCGGTACTGGTAGGTATGCTTGAAAATGGATTAATTATGATGTCTGTTCCATATTATGCGATAGATATTATAAAGGGTGCAGTGCTTGCAATAGCTTTAGCACTTACTTACGTTAATAAAAAGGATACTTAAAAAAGAAATCTTTATGATTTCTTTTATCTTAATTTATATAGAATCTTTTATCCGATGACTACCCGCTCTAATACTCCCATCTTCTCCAAAGTGAGAGTAAAGATCGGCTATGTCCCTGGATTCGTTCAACTAAGAATCAGATGGGGGTTAAATGCCTAAATGGCATTTAACGGGCAAAGCCCCGGGTCGTAGACGAAACCCCATCTGATTCAAGTTTCCACTTCATATACTTAAGAAAGGTAAGGTGATTGTTTATGTCTCGATTTGATACTTATTTTTTAATGAAAACTGAAGATGTTGAAGAATACGTTCAAGAGAAGATTCATTTTTTTGAAGATGATGTAAAACTGGAATCAAAAGAGATAGGCGACGGCAATTTAAATTATGTATTCAGAATAAAGGATACTAAATCTGGTAAGTCCATTATTGTGAAGCAAGCAGGAGAAGCTCTGAGGATATCAAAAGAGATGAAAGTATCTACTGATAGAGGTAGAATAGAGGCTAAAATATTGCAAACGCAAAATAAATATGCTCATGGACTTGTTCCCAAAGTATATCTTTACGATGGAGTAATGTGCGCCATTATTATGGAAGATATGATTGGACATACTATGATGCGTACTGGATTAATGAATCATGAAATATATCCAAAATTTGCAGAACATATAACAACTTTTATGGTAAATACTTTATTACCTACAACAGATGTAGTGATGAATCATAAGGAAAAAAAAGAATTAGTTAAACAATTTATCAACCCAGATCTTTGTGAAATTACAGAGGATTTAGTCTACAGCGAGCCATATATTGATTATAATCATAGAAATAATGTTTTTCCGCCAGTAGCAGATTTTGTTCAAAAGGAATTATATGAAGATAAACAACTTCACCTAGAAGTAGCAAAGTTGAAATTTGATTTCATGAATAATGCCCAAGCCTTAATTCATGGAGATTTACACACTGGTTCCATATTCATAAATAAAGAACATACTTTTATATTTGACCCTGAGTTTGCTTTTTATGGTCCTATTGGATATGATGTGGGCAATGTTATCGCCAATATGTTTTTTACCTGGTGTAATGGATATGCAACTATTGAAAATAAAGAAAAAAGAGAGAAGTTCTGCAATTGGGCTATTGACACCATAGAAGAAATTGTTGATAAATTTATAGCTAAATTCAAAGTGAAATTTAGAGAAAGTGCAGCGGATATAATGGCTAAAAGAGAAGGTTTTCTGGATTGGTATTTAGGTAATATTTTAGCTGACACAGCAGGAGTTGCAGGTCTTGAATCTATAAGAAGAACTGTGGGTATGGCTAATGTCAAGGATATTACAACAATTCTGGATCAAGACAAAAGAACTATGGTAGAA
Source organism: Clostridium magnum DSM 2767 (assembly GCF_001623875.1). Lineage (GTDB taxonomy): Bacteria > Bacillota > Clostridia > Clostridiales > Clostridiaceae > Clostridium_AM > Clostridium_AM magnum. The sequence goes on from NZ_LWAE01000012.1 coordinate 102,343, forward strand.
AAGATGGTAATTACTTTGGCTAAGAATTATATAATTAATAGAGAAAAATTCAATACTGGAGCTGACTATAGAAAAGCCATTAATGAAGTTATTGAACTATATTCGTAAATAGAAGACTTTTTGTCATAAGTAGTGTAAAAGAAAGGAAAAGAGAATATGGAAAGTAAAAAATTAATCATGAATTATGATACGGTAGCTTTAGATGATGAAAATAGTGCCTTAGTAATTATTGATCAAACAAAGCTTCCAGGTAAAATGGAGATATTAAGACTGACAAATCAAAAGGATATATGGGAAGCCATTTACTTTCTTAAGGTTAGAGGAGCACCTGCCATTGGTGTTGCTGCGGCTATAGGGGTATACTTGGCAGCTAAAGAAATTCAGGCAGATGATTTTGATGATTTTTATAAGCTGTTTGACCAGGCGAAAGATTACTTGGCTTCATCAAGACCAACAGCTGTTAATTTATTCTGGGCATTAAACCGTATGGATAGTGTTGTTAAAGCAAATAGGGGGAAATCTGTATCAGAAATCAAGGAGTTACTTCATAATGAAGCAATAGCTATAAGGAAAGAAGATATTTGGGTGTGTAAACAAATTGGAGAATTTGGGCTGACCCTTGTAAAACCGGGAGATGGTATTTTAACTCATTGCAATGCTGGACAATTAGCTACAGTTAAATATGGAACAGCAACTGCACCTATGTATTTAGGCCATGAAAGAGGTTATAACTTCAAAATTTTTGCTGATGAGACAAGACCTCTTCTTCAGGGAGCTAGATTGACTGCTTTTGAGTTATTTGAATCTGGGCTTGATGTTACATTAATCTGCGATAATATGTCAGCTACAGTAATGAAAAATGGTTGGGTTAAGGCTATATTTGTAGGGTGTGATCGTGTAGCTGCTAATGGTGATGCGGCCAATAAAATCGGAACTTCTGTAGTGGCTATTGTGGCAAAAAGATACAATATACCTTTTTATATTTGTGCGCCTACCTCTACTATTGATATGAGTACTAAGACAGGTGCTGATATCAAAATAGAGCAGAGACCGGCGGAAGAAGTTACAGAAATGTGGTATAAAGAACGAATGTCTCCAGAGGGAATTAAAGTTTTCAATCCAGCCTTTGATGTTACTGATAATGATTTGATTTCAGGGATTGTAACAGAGTACGGGATAGCTCGAGCTCCATATACAGAAACATTAAAAGATATATTTCAAAAGAAAGAAAAATTCAAAGATAGCTTCTAAATAGGAAAATCATAACGAAAATGTAGTAATGATTTCCATAGAAAACACGATAAAAATACTAGGGGTGAAAAAAGAAAGGGGGGAAGAGTATGTATATTAGTAATATGGTAAAGGTGTACAGTTATTATTCAAGGTTATGGAACAATAATGGATCCACATCAAATGTTCCTATGGTTAATTCAATAAATCAGGTTGTAAAAAGTGGATATAGCAATACTGAAAGCAGCAGTTCAACTGCAAACAATATGAGTAGGTTAACTTCTGCATTGACTTTGAAAAAAGATGCAGAAGACTTAGTAAATAGTGCAAAAAAAATTACTAATAACACAAATAGCGGAACTTTTGCACAAAAATCTGCTTCCTCAGAAGACAGTACTAAAGTTACAGCCACTGCTGAAAATGGTGTTTATAACACTGTTTATCAAATTAAGGTAGATCAAATAGCCACAGCACAAGTAAACACTGGTGGTGCAGTAGATAAAAACCAGATAAGTTCAGTACAAGCAGGAACCAATACAATTACAATTGCAGCCGCTGGTAAGTCTAAGGATATAAGCTTTTCAGTAACTGCAGGAGACAGTAATGAAGCAGTATTGAATAAAATGGCAAAGGCAATCAATGATTCGCAGGCTGGAGTAAAAGCAGTAGTAGTAAAAAACAGTTCTAATAATAATATTAACCTACAACTTACTTCAGATAAAACTGGTACAAATAATATTTTTTCCATTACTGATAAAACTGGAAATGCAGTAGCAAGTACAGGAATAGACAATATTAGTTCAAAGGCAGTAGATGCTAAATATGAGATAAATAATGTTTCCTACACTGCTAATAGCAATGATGTAACTACAGATAGAGGTAGGGTAACCTTTACTCTAAAGAATTCAACAACGGAGGCAGTTAAAGTAACAGTAAAACAAGACAGCAGCAAAATCGCAGAGGATATAAATGATTTTGTGGAAAGTTATAATAACCTTATTGAAGCTACTAATAGTAACGGTATGAATAATAGTAATGCACTAAAAGGAATAACTTCACTTATTGATAGAAATAAAAGTAGCTTAGAGAAAATGGGTATTACTATAAATGAAGACCATACTCTTTCTGTAGATAACAAGAAACTTAACGATAAAATAGAAAATGATATAAAGACAGTAAAAGATACCTTTAATGGATATCAAAGAGTAGCAGTAAAGATTGAATATTATTCAGATTCAATTGCAAGGAATCCATTTACAGCAGCTGGAGTTAATATCCTAGATGTCTATAATAAAAGCTTAATAGCATCCTATAGTTATATAAATGAAGGTTCAATACTAAACTTATATCGTTAAAAACTCAATAAAAAATACAATTATACAGTTGTCTCACTTTGTTTGTTAACACCCCTTAAAAAACTACAAACAAAGTGAGCTTAAAAATAGCCCAAGAAAGTGTTTAGGTTATCAAAAATACAGTGTTAACTAAATAGGAGGAAATAATTATGGAAGAAACAAGTCAGGGATTATCAAAAGAACAAAGTGAGATAATGGCAAGATTAGATAAAGCATTACAAGAATTTAAAGGAAAACAAGTTTTAATAAACACTAGTAATGATATAATTACAAATCAATTATATAGGAATCTTGATTACAAACTCTTTCAAAATTGTGAAAAAGAAACTTTACTAGATTTTCAAGACGAAGATAGTGAAGAAAACCCTATAATTTGTATAAAATCAGATGACATTCATCATATTACAATTAATCATAGTGCTGATGAGCATTATGTTGAGGCTATAAAAATCGAACTTAAAAAAGAGTTTAATATCAGATTAGAATTGCAGCGTTAGAGGTTATCGATATCACCTCAATGTAACGTATAGATCACTAAGCTTTTATCTGATGACGTACCTGCTCCGATACTGGATTCGTTCAACTAAGGATCAGGTGGGGGTTGAAACCCTATCTGATTCAAGTTTTCACTTCATTTATTATTTTTGATTCAAGGTATGTTATAATGTACAATATATGTTATAATGTATATATTGTAAAAATGGCAATGTTAAGAAAGGTTGATATAAATTGAAGAATCCAACATACAATATAGGTTCAGTTTTGAAAAGGGTGAGATTTGAAAGAGGATTGACTTTAGAAGAGACATCTAATCTAACTGGAGTAAGCAAAGCGATGCTTGGTCAAATTGAAAGAGGTGAATCAAATCCTACAATATCAGTATTATGGAAGATTTCTACGGGGTTACGGATCTCTTTTTCAGAGCTCTTAGGCAGTGAAAGTACTGATTACGAAGCGGTATCAATAGATGATATAGAACCGGTATACGAATCCGATGGCAAGATGGTATTATATGATGTGTTTCCCTTCAATCCAATGTTAGGCTTTGAATATTTTTATATTAAACTGCTTCCAGGTGCTGAACATGTTTCTACACCTCATCAAAGTTCAGTAGAAGAATACATTGTAGTAACAGAAGGCACTTTAAAGCTCACTGTGGATGAACAGACCTTTGAGCTTACTGCTCCATCAGCATTGAGGTTTAAACCAAATAAGAATCACACTTACAGCAATCCATATGATACTGAAGTTATATTTCAAAATATAATTAAATATTAGAATTTTAACCTGACTAACTTGGTGTAAGTCTCTCACTTTATATGAAACTCCTCTTCCTAACGTCAGAGGAGTAAGCGATTCACACAAAATCATAGATTTTGGTTCTCTGCTTAAGTGGGAGTTCAACGCCAAGTAAGCCATGCATTCGCAGCTCTAAAATTCAGATGGGGTAAAAGAATCCCCATCTGAATTAAGATCTTGCTTCAATCCAGAGTGTTAAATAGAGAATTAGGGTTGAAAGTTAGCTTACATAAACAATAGGTTAACTTCTGGGTTAGTTCTCTATAAAAATATATTCTGGATTAATTTTAAAAACTCAATATGTTATAACGCACAAAGTATGTCATAAAATAAATACATAAAGGTGAAAGGAGATAACTATGATTACAGAAAGAATTGAATTTGCAAGACAGAACTATATCAATGCAAAGCCTGCAATTTCCTATGAAAGAGCAAGAATTTGGACAGAGTCACACAAAAAAACAGAAGGGGAATCAGTTGTTATAAGAAGGGCCAAGGCATTTAAAGATACTTGTGAACAGATTGAAGTTACTATTTTCGAAGGAGAACTTATTGTTGGTGCCATTGGTGAATTTAGAAAATGCGGTATCTTAACTCCTGAGTTCTCATGGACTTGGGTAGATAGAGAAATGGATAACTTCGATAAAAGAGTCCAAGATCCATATGTTATGACAGATGAACAAAGGGAATTCGTTAGAAAAAATATATTCCCATATTGGAAAGGAAAATCCTTAGAAGAAGCATTTTTAGCACAACTACCTAAAGAAACTGCAAAAGTTGCAGTAGATACGGGCTTCGTTGATAATGATTCAAAATGGAGACAGGCTGTTGGTGAAATAACACCGGATTATCAAGATGTTCTATTTAAAAAAGGTTTTGGTGGTATTATTAATGAGGCAAAAGAAAATATCTCCAAGCTTTCTCTTACTTCAGCAGAAGATATGAAAAAGAAGGGTTTTTACGATTCTATAATAATTACTTCTGAAGGAATCATTATACTTGCAAATAGATATGCTGCAAAAGCTAGAGAAATGGCTGCTATAGAAAGTGATTCTACAAGAAAACATGAACTTTTAAAAATAGCTGACATATGTAGTAGAATACCAGAAAATCCTCCGGTCACTTTTTATGAGGCCATTCAATTTGTTTGGTTTACACAGGTTGGTGGAATAATATCTGAAAATCCACTGGCACTCAATGTTGGAAGATTTGACCAGTTTATGTATCCATTCTATAAATCTGATATAGATAAAGGAATAATGACAAAGGATCAAGTTCAAGAGCTTATTGAAGCACTTTGGATAAAATTATCTGAGTGGGTTTGGACAATCTCTGCAAATACTGCTGAATTCTTTGCAGGATACAATCAATTTCAGAATCTGACAGTAGGAGGCAAAACAAGAGAAGGAAAGGATGCTATCAATGATCTCTCTTATATGTGTTTAAAAGCTACTGAAAGAGTGAAAACTCACCAACCAGGACTAAGCGTTAGAATTCATCAAGATTGCCCTAGTAGTTTTTTAGATGGGGTTACCCATTTAGTAAGTAAAGGTACTGGATTTCCGGCAATCCATAATGATGCGGCAGGTTATCAAATGCTTATAAATGCAGGCTATGAACCAGAAGATGCTAGAGATTGGAATAACTGTGGCTGTGTAGTGCCTCATTTCCGTAAAACTGGTGAATGGACCTCAGCGGTAAACATAAACTTTACTGCAGCTTTAGAATTTGCACTAAATGAAGGTAAAAGCAGGATTAATGGCGAGAAAATAGGTTTGGACGAAAAAAATCCAAGTAGCTTTCAATCCTATGAAGAAGTTGAAAAAGCTTTCTACAAACAATTTGATAATTTAATTGAACACTCAATTATAGCTACCTTATTAGCGCAAAAACTCCATAAGGAAATGGTTCCAAGACCATTCCTATCTTCTTGTATAGAAGAGTGCATGATAAAAGGTAAAGACTTAGTTGATGCCGGTGCAAAATATAATATAGGACCTGTACTTACAGGAATAGGTCTTGCAGTTACATCTAACTCACTAGCCGCAATCAAGAAACTTGTTTTTGAAGATAAAATTGCAACAATGGATACTATGATAAAGGCACTTGATGCAAACTGGGAAGGTTATGAGGAACTAAGGCAATTAGCTGCTGCAGTGCCAAAGTATGGCAATGATATTGAATATGTTGATGATATTGCTATAAATATGGCAAATCACTATTATAAAGAAGTGCACAAATATAAAGACATAAACGGTAATAGTTTTACTACAGCATTTATGGGGATTTCTAACTACTTGCCTACAGGAAAAGTTGTTGGAGCAACTCCCTGCGGTAGAAAAGCTAAAGAGCCATTATCTGAAGGGGTATCACCATTTGCAGGATCAGATACTTCTACACCACTAGCAGCCATGCGTTCAGCGGCAAAGCTTAACCAGGATGTGCATTCTGGTGGAACATTATTAAACTTAAGATTAAATGAAGACTTAGTAAATACGAAGAGAGGGCAAAGCAACTTAGGTTCTATGATTCAATCCTTCTTTTCCCTAGGAGCCTTTCATGTTCAGTTTAATACCATATCTACTGAAACATTGCGTAAAGCTCAAAGTAATCCTGAAGATTACAAAGATTTATTAGTTAGAGTTGCTGGCTACAGTACACAGTTTGTTAATCTATCAAGATCAATGCAGGATGCAATCATTGCAAGAACAGAGCATAAAAACTATTAATATAGGGCTGTTGCACTTACAGATAAACATGGCAGACACTTAACTTATACTTCGGTACATGTTGCCAAACTTCAGCACGATAAAAACCTTTAATTATTCTAAAGCTCAGCATTTGGCAAAATCTAAGAACTATTGATAAACTCGTACCTCGGACATATCAATAGTTCTAAGATTTTCCCCAATACTGAGCTAAGAATAATAAAAAAGTTTTTATATGTGCCTTCAGTTTTGGCAACATGTACCTGCGCATAAGTTAAGTGTCCGATGTTCTTATCTATGTAGTGCAACAGTCCTAATATTTAATTCAAAGGTAGGAGGAAAGTTTATGAATAACATAAGTGGATATTTTTTGGAACCGCAGAATTTTTCAGTTAATGATGGACAGGGAATTAGAACGATTATTTTTTTTGCTGGTTGTCCATTAGAATGTAAATGGTGTTCTAATCCAGAAAGTTGTACAAGTTTTAATAAGATTGCATACTATGAAAAAACATGTATAAAATGTCAAAGGTGTGTGCGGGTGTGTCCATATGAAATAGGAAGAAGTTTAAATGATGTTCTCCAGCGAAAAAAGTGCATATCCTGTGGACTTTGTGCAGAGGCTTGCCCAACCAATAGCAGAAAAAACTTAATTTATCAGTATAATAGTGAACAAATATTAAATATAATAGAAAAACAGAGGATATTTTATAGATATTCTGGTGGTGGTGTTACTTTTTCTGGAGGGGAAGCAACTCTGCAGGAGGATATGCTGAGAGAACTTGTAAATAAGCTTTATGATAAAGCAATAGATTTAGCTATTGAAACTTCCGGTTACTTTGAATTTGAGGAAGTAAAAGATATATTGGAAAAATTAAATTTAATATTTATAGATGTAAAACATATGGACGACAGTAAACATAGACTTTATACAGGTGTCAGCAATGAAAAGATATTAAACAACATATCAAGGCTTAAAGAATTGAAAATACCTGTAGTGGTTCGCGTACCAGTAATTGACGGTGTAAATGGGGATATAGAGAATATTAGAAGGACTGCTGAATTTGTTAAAGCTAATGTAGATCAACCTAAAATAGAGCTATTACCATTTCACTCTTTTGGCGATAGCAAGTATGAAGCTCTTGGTTTGGAAAAGCCATCAAGACAATATAAAACTCCAAGTAAGGAATACTTAAGGGAGTTAAGCAAAATAGTTGAAGATGAAGGTGTAGAGGTAGTGAGTTTTAAATAAAACAATATATTAACAGTGATCTTCTTTATAGTAATAAATGTCCTCTATTGAATGGCAAAATGATGTTATAAGTACATACTACATAGGATTTTGTAAATAATATTATTGTTTATTATTAGAATATAATTAAAAAGCCATAAGAAAGTAGGTAGTTATTATGAACATACAGTATGTACAAGGAGAGTGTATTTTCACCAGAATTAATAAATTGATTAAGCAGTATGAGTATTTAACTGATGATATCGATACAGATGTAATAATAGTAGGTGGCGGAGTAACTGGAGCGATACTAGGATACTATTTTACGAAAAATAATATTAATGCTGTAATCCTAGAAAAATCAAGAATAGCTCATGGCAGTACCAGCATAACAACTTCCCTGCTTCAGTATGAGCTTGACAGTAAAGCAATGGAATTAAAGGAATATACCTCTATAGAGAATGTTATAAGATCATATCAGCTAGGAATAAAAGCTCTGGATGAGATTGGAGAATTCATAAATGAGTATGGGAATACCTGTGACTTTGAAAGAACAGATAGTCTTCTTTACACAGCTAAAAATATAGAAAAGAAGGAAATTGAGGAAGAGTATAAGATTAGAAAAGAAGCTGGATTTCCTGTAGAACTTATTGATGAACAAAATAATCCCTTTTCCTTTGATGTAAAGGCTGGAGTATTAAGCAAGGGTGGTGGAGCTAAGCTAGATCCTTATAGATTTACTCATGCTTTGCTTGAGGTAAGCAGTAAGAAAGGGTTAAGGATATATGAAAACACAGAAGTTATTGGTGTTAGGTATAGTGAAAGTGGTGTTACTGTAGAAACTGTATATGGCCATAAAGTAAAGGGCAAAATTATTATGGTGGCTACCGGATATAACACTAAGCTCTTTACCGAAAGGGCCTTTGGAACAAAAGCTACAGCTTTTAATGTTGCAACCAAGCCTATTAGCAATATAGATAGTATCTATAAACAGGTAGTAATTAGAGATAATGAAAAACCATACAATTATTTTAGAACAACTAGTGACAACAGAATAATAATTGGTGGAGAGGATATAAACTTTCTTCCAGATATATTCAATGAAGAATTATGCAGTAAACAGTATGATAAATTAGAGCAAAGACTTAAAAATTTGTTCCAAAGTCTAAATATAGAGATAGAATATAGATATTGCGGAGCTTTTGCATCTACTCAAGATAACTTGGGTTTTCTAGGAAAGGACCCAAATAATCAAAAATTATGGTACTGTTTAGGGTATGGAGCAAATGGTATTCTATTTGCTGTACTAGGAGGAATGATGCTCAGCAAACTATACTTTGGAGAAGAACAGGAAGATTTAGAGCTTTTTAAAATAGATAGGTTTGATAAATAATAGGATGCCAGCGAAAGAAATAATGTATTAATTTAAAGATAACTTTTAAGGGAGTATGGATGCTAATTATTTTCCGTCATACTGATTTAAAGTAAAAGACAAATAGTCCCCCCAATTATACTCAATTGGGGATCTTGCTATACTTTGATTTTCTCTATAAGCTTAATAAAATCTTCTTCATTTTTCTTTTGTAGGTATACATCTAATAATGCTTTTGTGGACATATTATTGTAGCCCTTACAGCCATTATCTAATATTTCCGTTAAGATATTAATAAAGGTTTCATTGCTTTTATCAACATCCTTCAACATCCTGTGGGCCAAGTCTTTGGTGAGTTCTGCTCTTATAGATTCCCTAAGCTTTTCAGTGTATTTTTTCATATATTCCTGAACATCTTCTGGGTAATTTGAAAAATCCCCCGAAAGTATATCTTCAAATTTAAACATAAATTCACTTCCATTAAGTTATTTTTTTATAAGTTTTATTATTAAGTTATAATAACATCTATTATTATAACTTAATAATAATATTTTTAAAATATATTATTACTAATATAAATAAATCATAAAATTGCAATAATACATTTATAAGATGATAGATATGAAGAGGAGTGATTTTATGGCACAAAATTATAAAAAGCCCAGCAAAGAAGAATTAATGGAAAAGCTTGATGAACTGCAGTATAAGGTTACACAAGAAAATGCAACGGAAAGGCCTTTTAATAACACTTACAATAGTCATTTTCAAAAAGGTATATATGTTGATATTGTTTCTGGTGAACCTTTATTTGCCTCTACTCATAAGTTTAATTCTGGATGTGGATGGCCAGCATTTTCAAAGCCTATAAGCAGAGAGTTTATAAAGGAAAAAGCTGATTTTAGTCATAATATGCATAGAATTGAAGTTAGAAGCAAGCATGCTGATTCTCATCTTGGTCACGTCTTTAATGATGGTCCTATAGAAGAAGGAGGATTAAGATATTGTATCAACTCTGCCGCGTTAAGATTTATTCCCCTTGAAAAAATGAAAGAAGAAGGATATGAGGAATACATTTCTTTAGTAGATGACAATAGTAGTAGCCATAATAAATAGCATATCGTAGAAAAATTATGCCTTTTACTACATTTGAAGGTAGTAAATTAAGAAATGATTCTGTTAAAAATATTGATCAAAGGTGAAGCTATATGAATTTCAGAGATATTGAGCATTACTACAGTAATCTGTTAAGGCTTCCACTTAAGGAAAGCTACAGTAAGGATGAATTGTTGACTAAAGATTTCTTAATAGAAAAGCAAGAGAACATGGAGATATACTATTGTACACACAATGAATATATAAATCCAAATGCAAAGATTTTTATTATAGGCATAACTCCTGGCTTTCAGCAAATGAATAGATCGATAGTAATAGCCAGAAAGTGCTTAGAAGAAAATATACCGCTAAGTGAGATTCCCTACATTTGCAAACATGAGGTCAGGTTTTATGGAATCCTTAGAAGAAACATAACAGATATGTTAGATCAACTGGAGTTAAATAAAGTACTTGGTATAGAAAAGTGTATGGAGCTTTTTGAAGATAAGGATTATTTAATCCATACTACATCATTAATTCCCCACGCTGTTTTTGTAGACGGTAAAAATTATAATGGGCACAGTCCTAAAATATTAAAGAGTAAGCTATTACTAAAATACATAGATAAATACTTTTATCCTCAAATAGAATCACTTAATAAAGCACTAATTGTTCCCTTAGGCAAATCCATAGAGGAAATACTGATTAGGTTTATTAATTTAGGTATTATCGAGGAAAATCAGTGTCTGATTGGATTTCCTCATCCCTCTGGGCCAATGGTCATAGAAGGAATCAGTTTGATAGAAACAAGGAAGCATTGACGCAAAAGGTTAGGGCCTTTTTCCTATTTTAAGATAAATTAAGGATTTAGAGCAGTATTTTTAAATGATAAAATATTAAATAGCTATTAGTCTTCGTTTCGAATTCTAATAGTTTTTATTTTGTTATTATACAGGATATTTAAAGAAATTATAGAATTATAATCATATGCAAAATTCATAAGTGATTTTACAGCAGTAGATTTCGTCCTATATGATTTAGGAGAGTATCCTGGAGTAATTGGTTATAAAGGCAAAAAGGTAAAAGGCGAACTATATGCAATAGATATCAATACGTTAAAGAGGCTAGATGTGCTTGAGGAGGAAGGAGATCTATATATAAGAAAACTAGTTAAAGTGGTAAATTGTAATAATGAAATTCAAGAGGCCTATATTTATGTATATAACGAGGATACTTCAAAAAATATAAAAGCCAGTCTTGAAAATCAACCTTGGAGAGGCTAGCATAGTGCAGTGATATAGTTATATAAGATACTTTAAAAGATAGGAATCTATCGTATAATATAAATAGTATAAATAAAGTTAAATTTCTAGATTTTTAAGGAGTAAAAAAATGAAGGTAGTATTTGAATTCAAGGACATAAATGGTGAGGTACTTACAGAGAATAATATAGAAAAGGAGTTAACTAACGATGAAATTCTTGTAATACTTAACACAAAAGAAGTAACTTACCCGGTGAATAATTCATTTTTATTCACACCTAAACATTGTATAGTTGAAAATTCTACATATGATATGTTTACTGAGCCTTACAAGTTAATAATAACCCTTAGAGAAAAGGTATAGTAATAAATCTTTTAATGTAAGAAAGGATGATATTATGGATTTTTTAGAACTAGCTAAGAAAAGATACTCAGTGCGTAAATATGGTATCCAAAAGGTAGAGGAGGAAAAGCTTCTTAGAATTCTTGAAGCAGGAAGAATGGCGCCAACTGCAGTAAACTTTCAGCCCCAAAGACTAATCGTTGTGCAGGAAGAAGAGGGAATGAACAAACTTAAAAAATGTTCAACCAATACTTTTGGAGCGCCTCTTGTAATAATCGTTTGCGCTGATCATGATGCCACCTGGAAGAGAAGACAAGATAACAAAGATGTAGTTGATATAGATGCAAGTATAGTAACTACATATATGATGCTTCAAGCTACAGAGTTAGGCCTTGGCTCAGTATGGGTATGCTCCTTTGATCCAAGTCTGGTAAAAAAAGAGTTTAACCTTCCAGACAGTGTAGAAGCTATAAATATATTAGTTATAGGTTACGCTGCAGATGAAGCTGGAGCAAATCTAAGTAAGAACAGAAAGCCTTTGAGTGAATTAGTTCATTATGAAACATATTAAATACAAGTGTGTATATAAAAAGAATTTGATATATAGGGAGGTGTGAATAAATATGGCGAATGAAGAATTTCAACTACTTGATAGATCTATTTCAGATATTATAAAAGCTAGAACATCTGTCAGAACCTATAAAAAGGAGCCTATCACAAAAGAAATAGAAGAAAAATTAAGAAATTTTTATACTAATATAGAGGGGCCTTTTAACTCAAAAGTAAGATTTAAATTGTTTAACAGCAATGAGATGTCCCATGACTCAAGTATAAAGTTAGGCACTTATGGTGTTATAAAAGGAACTTCATTTTTTATAGCTGCTGCAGTAGAAAAGGCAGATAAAAACATGGAAGAGCTAGGATATGAACTTGAAAAGCTAGTATTATACTGTACTTCTCTAGGAATTGGAACCTGTTGGCTGGGAGGAACCTTTAAAAAAGGGGAATTTGCCAAAGCAATAGATCTTAAGGAAAATGAGCTGCTTCCAATAGTAACTCCTATTGGATATGCTAGTGAAAGTAGGAGTATAGTTGATTCTATATTTAGATTTGCTTCAGGTTCAAAAAATAGAAAACCATGGGATGAAATTTTCTACTATGGAAGTTTTGGTAAGCCTTTATCGATGGAAGAGGCAGGTGAGTATTCAGCTGCTCTAGAAATGGTACGACTTGCTCCATCAGCTTCTAATAAACAACCCTGGAGAATAATAAAAAATAACGCTGATTTTCATTTTTACTTGCATCGCACAAAGGGATATGGAGCCTCTTTAGGATATGATATACAAAAAATAGATATGGGGATTGCAATGTGTCATTTTGAGTTAACGGCTAAAGAGGCTATGTTAAAAGGTGAGTGGCAGTTTGATAAGTCATTGGCTGCAAATAGTACTAGTGATATAGAGTATATAATAAGTTGGAAGAGATAAGATAAGAAAAGAGTTGTAGAGAATTAGCTTTAACAATTTAAAAGCCATGAACATACTAGTTAAGTAGCAGCATAGCCTTTAATGTAAAAAATATAATTAAAAAGCTCAAAAGCCAATGCTTGAAAAACTAAGCATTGGCTTTAAAATTTCTAAATAAAAATCCAAAATATCGATACTCTGATTTTGACACCTATCTCTCGATAGGTAGATATCCTCACAGATGCTTCAATTGCCTTCAATGCCGTAAAAGGACTTACAAGAAAGTACATTTCTTCATCATAAATATTAGACTCCCGAAGCTTAAATGTAGGTTCAAAATAAGAGCTTAGCGAGTATTTCAGAAATATGGTCTATGTATATCGTGCACCCTCTGTTGGCAGTACTCTACTGGCGTTACAGATCAAGTTAGCTCAAACCAGGTTAATCCACGGCACTCAGAAGTGATCACTTACCGCTGCTTCCTTCCGGATCTGACGGAGTTCATGAGTTTCTGCCGCATGGGACCCAATTCTCAATACCACTTTGATCAGGCAGACCCAACAGACTAAAGCCGATAGAGGGAATTCAACCCTGCTGTAGCGGATTGCAGGTTACAGGGCACCGCTAGCTCCCCATCTAGCACGAATTCTATCTTTAAATTAGTTATTCGCTTGCTGTGAGACTATAATAACATAATAAAAGTTCTTGTACAAGGTATATATGACCAGTAATTTTAGTATGAAATTTATAATATTCCTAAAAAGGTATTATAAATACGAGTGTTCTAATTTTTACATATATTTTTCTAGCAAGTACATACTATTATGGATAGATGAAATACCATCAATAATATACTAAGTTGACAAAGTCAATATTATTTAAATTGAAAATAAAGTAAACAAAAAAATAAAAATATCTAAATAATGAAGTGAAACTTGAATCAGATGGAGTTTCAAACCCCACTTAATTCTTAATTGAACGAGAGACGTAGCCGCTCGGAACGTACACTTTGAAGAAAAGCGATTCACACAAAATCTATGATTTTGTGTGAATCGCTTTTACAGAGTGCGTATGGGAGTATTAGAGCGGATAGTCATCGGATAAAAATAAAACTGCTATGTACAATAACACTTATAATTGTCATAATCAGTCTGTTTTGTCTGAGGTTACATCTCTATATAGGTTCTGACCCATAGTAGAAATTTTTATTTCCTGCTTGTATATAGTAAACTAAGTCTGGTGTGTCTTCATGTGAATTATTGAGTATGTACAAGTATAATAACATAATAATAGGGTATTATATGATTAAAGTGGTATATTAATAATTTTTGATATCTGTACACATGGTAAGATACTACTTGTCGCTTCGAGAGGTGACAAACACAAACAACAGTGGTTGATCAATATGGATATATAATGACGCGGGGTGGAGCAGTTGGTAGCTCGTCGGGCTCATAACCCGAAGGTCGTAGGTTCAAGTCCTGCCTCCGCAACCAAAAATATTGACAACGAATAAGTTTGTTTGATATTATGTGTAAGCTGTTAAGAACATCGTATAATAATGTAGTATGGTGTGAGTAATTTGGTAACAAATTACTAGTTGACGAGCTGAGACAAGGATGGTAAGATATAAATCCATATCAAATCAGCGATAACTTAGTGAGATAAAATTGGTAATAAATTACTAGTTGACAAGCTAAGATGAAAATGATAAGATATAAATCCGGTCGCAAACAAGCGACATGATCCTTGAAAATTAAACAGAGGTTAGAAAGTCTAAATGACTTTATTAAATAAACTAAACCAGCAATTCTTTAACTACTATAATATAGTAGTGAGTAAAAATGTAATGAGCATTCAAACTTTTAAATTGAGAGTTTGATCCTGGCTCAGGACGAACGCTGGCGGCGTGCCTAACACATGCAAGTCGAGCGATGAAGCCCTTCGGGGTGGATTAGCGGCGGACGGGTGAGTAACACGTGGGTAACCTGCCTCAAAGAGGGGGATAGCCTCCCGAAAGGGAGATTAATACCGCATAACATTAGTTTTTCGCATGAAGGACTAATTAAAGGAGTAATCCGCTTTGAGATGGACCCGCGGCGCATTAGCTAGTTGGTGAGGTAAAGGCTCACCAAGGCGACGATGCGTAGCCGACCTGAGAGGGTGATCGGCCACATTGGAACTGAGACACGGTCCAGACTCCTACGGGAGGCAGCAGTGGGGAATATTGCACAATGGGCGAAAGCCTGATGCAGCAACGCCGCGTGAGTGATGAAGGCCTTCGGGTTGTAAAGCTCTGTCTTTTGGGACGATAATGACGGTACCAAAGGAGGAAGCCACGGCTAACTACGTGCCAGCAGCCGCGGTAATACGTAGGTGGCGAGCGTTGTCCGGATTTACTGGGCGTAAAGGATGCGTAGGCGGATATTTAAGTGAGATGTGAAATACCCGAGCTTAACTTGGGTGCTGCATTTCAAACTGGATATCTAGAGTGCGGGAGAGGAGAATGGAATTCCTAGTGTAGCGGTGAAATGCGTAGAGATTAGGAAGAACACCAGTGGCGAAGGCGATTCTCTGGACCGTAACTAACGCTGAGGCATGAAAGCGTGGGTAGCAAACAGGATTAGATACCCTGGTAGTCCACGCCGTAAACGATGAGTACTAGGTGTAGGAGGGTCCAACCTTCTGTGCCGCAGTTAACACAATAAGTACTCCGCCTGGGAAGTACGATCGCAAGATTAAAACTCAAAGGAATTGACGGGGGCCCGCACAAGCAGCGGAGCATGTGGTTTAATTCGAAGCAACGCGAAGAACCTTACCTGGACTTGACATCCCCTGAATAGTGCAGAGATGCATGAAGCCCTTCGGGGCAGGGAGACAGGTGGTGCATGGTTGTCGTCAGCTCGTGTCGTGAGATGTTAGGTTAAGTCCTGCAACGAGCGCAACCCCTATCATTAGTTGCTACCATTAAGTTGAGCACTCTAGTGAGACTGCCCGGGTTAACCGGGAGGAAGGTGGGGATGACGTCAAATCATCATGCCCCTTATGTCCAGGGCTACACACGTGCTACAATGGTAGGTACAGAGAGATGCAAGACCGCGAGGTGGAGCAAAACTCAAAAACCTATCCCAGTTCGGATTGTAGGCTGCAACTCGCCTACATGAAGTCGGAGTTGCTAGTAATCGCGAATCAGAATGTCGCGGTGAATACGTTCCCGGGCCTTGTACACACCGCCCGTCACACCATGAGAGCTGGCAACACCCGAAGTCCGTGAGGTAACCTGTAAAGGGGCTAGCGGCCGAAGGTGGGGTTAGTGATTGGGGTGAAGTCGTAACAAGGTAGCCGTAGGAGAACCTGCGGCTGGATCACCTCCTTTCTAAGGATAATACAGGCAGGTAATGCTGTCTGAAAGACTGGTTTAGCCTCTGTTTAATCTTGAGGGGTTAAAATCCTAAATGGATTTTAACGGGTAATTTAGCCGAATGCTTTCGGCGTTAAGAATTACCCCGGAGATACTTACGTTAAGTACTATCTCATTATGGGGAATAAATTACTCGTCATAAATACCTCAATTGTTCTTTGAAAATTGCACAGTGAAGAAACGTTAAACAACGCAATTGTTTAACAAAAATAAAAGTAAAGCTAAAGGTAAATTACTTATACGAAAGTATATTTAACACCTTTGTAACTTTAAAGATTGAAACTAGAAAATTGGTAGAAGCAAGCAGTTCAAGGAAAGGCTTGAGCGAGGAGCGGAGTTTACTTATGGTAAATGAGCACCGCAGCGAAAGACTTGACGAAGAAGTGCGAAGTTAATAGCAATTTTCGGTATAGGTCAAGCTACAAA
>NZ_LWAE01000013.1 GCF_001623875.1 Clostridium magnum DSM 2767
ATGTTTCCAAGCTTCAGCACTATAAAAACTTTTTATCACTCTAAAGCTTAGTATTTTGAAAATCTAAGAACATCTGATAAACTCGTACCTCAAACATATCAGAAGTCCTAAGATTTCTAAATATAAGATTGATTAAAAAGTTTTATATGTGCCTTCAGCTTTGGAAACATATACCTGCGTGGAAGTCTACTTTCTGGTGGGGGTGTGTATATAGGGTTCAAGGGTCATAACTTAACTTATACCGAATAATTAAAATTCTTCTCCAAAAACTAAATGTACGGAGAAAGGAGTTTTGATTATGGGAAGAAAGTCATTCAGCATAGAAACATTACATGGATATAAAATTGAAGATTTAGTTGATCTAAAGAATAACACAGATAGCAAATATTCAAGATTAGCACTGGCTGTAGTAACAATGCGATACTTCGGACAGTCGAATACTGACATTATTGAGGCTACCAGGTTAAGCAAGACTTCCATTGTTAAGCATATTAAAGAATGGAATGCTCATGGCATAGAATCCATAAAAGATAACCGTGGCGGTTCTGAAAGTAAATTAGAACCAGAGATGGTTGATGATCTTATTTATGTGGCTACAAATAAGTCACCTGCCGATTTTGAATTCACATGCCATAATTGGTCTTGCCAACTTTTATCTCTTATATTGAAAAAACATATGGAATAAAAGTATCAGGTGAAACAATAAGGGTAACTCTTATTGCTAATAGACTATCTTACAAAAGAGCTCAACCAAAGCCTACGAAAGCTGACAAAGATGAACAGGAAGCTTTTAAAAAAAACTTTAGAAACACTAGACACTTTAGAGTTCATCTGAGGTAGTTGTCTATGCTTTAGATGAAACTAAAGTTTGTGTTGAATCGGACAACCGTCTCTTTTGGAGTCCTGTAGGAAATCCCCCTGTTCTTGAAAAAATGCTTCGCATGATGGTGTTAATATCATAGGCTCTACTTCAATTTTAAATAATTTCCATACTGTCAATGACTTATATTCTTCCGAACACTCTATAACTTCAAAAGAAGTAAAAGCTCACATAGAAAATCTAATAGAAATTAATGAAGGTAAAAAAGTAGTACTATTCATGGATAATGCTAAATTTCACACAAGCTATGAAATGCAAAGTTTTTTCTTTGATAACAAAGGAAAACTAACAGTCATATACTACCTAGGTATTCCCCCAACATGAATCCTCAGGAGAATATCTGGAACTATCTAAAGGCTAAATTATTTAGACCTTCTTCTAGAAGTTCTATTTTTGAGTTAATATCTGATATTAAGTTGCTATTTGACGAACTCAACAATGACTTTGATAAGATTCGTTCGTTAGCATATGCTAGAAGTTTCCTAGTATAAGTTAAATTTAAATCGTTGAACCCTATATAGGGTTACTTAGTCTAAACTTAATTTATTCATATAATCAAAGCATTGAAACCACAAGGTTTTAACATGTGTATAAGTTAAGTTGTAGGTGTGTAACCCTATATATAGATATCCAACTTCAAAGCTTTACATATTCATTAACTATTGTTCAGTAAACTCAATACCTTAGCTAAGTGAATATGTCAATTTATGAATTTTTTATCTATATTTATTTAAATCTCTTATTTTTAAAGTAATATAAAACTACCGCAGTGGCACTAAATATAAGAACAGCCCTATGAAGCCAAGAAAAACTTTAGTATTTGTCTCTATAATATTAAACTTATCCTTTAAAGATTTATTATCTTCCTTTTTAAACTTAAAGTTCTTATATTACCATAGGTATCTATTAAAACAGAGTCTCCTGAAAGTTTTGAACTATATTTTGTTGTGGATAAAAACATCAATGATTTTAAAAGTATGTCATCCTTTGGTGACGTTAAAACTAAAATAGCCCTGCCTTTATTATATGGCGATACATCAAACTGAAAAGATGCTATATTTGAAGCATAGGGTTCTGTTAAATATAATTTTTCACTTCCTTCAAAGGAGCTATAATTCTTATTATATTTAAACCACAACTTAGAGTTTAATTCCTTTATAACCTTATTTCTCTGAGGAGTACCATATACTATAAGATTCATATTATGATACTTACTTGAGAAATTTTTCTCTTCTATAACCGTTAACTCTCCGTTATTGTATTCCATATCATTGCCCATATATGAAAAGATTCTGCTTATTCCTTCCAGCTCTTTTTCTGATAGATTTTCTGGTACTACAATTCCTATGTTATTAACTTGTTTGTCTGAAATAAACGGTTGAGGATAGTTATCGAATTTGTAAAAATCCACTTTATTATTAGGTATATAGATATATGAATCCCCTGTCACAATAGCCCAGGGCATTTCCTCCTGCCTAAACTGACAATTTAAATTTGGCTGTTCAAGATCAAATGCAATTTGTATATCCATATAATTGGATATCTGCATATCCTTAGGTATGGGTAATTCTAACTGATCTCCATTACATTTATCCTTATCTAGTTTTTTACTGCCTATAGGAATTCCATTAACATATATACCCTAATAAATCTTGGCTCAAAAATTGTAAAATACTTAGATATTTCAATTGTCTGAGAATTTTTTCAGCGAGTTATTGAAATTTCTTAGTATTTTACAATTTTTGAACCTTAGATTTATAGGACTATTTAAGATAATACTTTTATCTAGTTCAAGAATCACATGGGCTAAAAGCCCAAACCCCTATTGGTTTATGTGACGAAGCATTGCTACTTCGCAATATTGAAGACTTTATTAGTCTTGTGAGTTTAAATATCTTTAAAACTTGAGGGTTTGTTATTGATTGAACCACAAAATTTCCATTAAGTTCATTGCACTTTTTATAAACGCCAACTAGGACACCCAATCCAGTACTATCGATAAAAGTACAATTACTAAAATCTAATGTAAAGTCTTTTTCACCATTTTCAATTAATTCATTAAGTTTTTTTCTATATTCAGAAGCTTCCTCAACAGAAAAATTCTCTGGTATTGTAATGTTTTTCATTATTATCACCTTCTAAACATTGTATTTTTCAATTAATTTATTCATGTCGATTGCAGTTTCACTTGTATGTTCTGAACTAGCGGCAACATTTTGAATAGCAGATGCTTGTTCTTCTGATGCAGCAGCAACTTGTTCACTGCTTGCAGTATTCTTTTCTGTAATGCTTGCAACTGAATCTATTAACTTTACTATCTGTTCTGAACTTGCAACTTCATCTTTAGTTACATCAACTATTTCATTAACATCACTTACAATTGATTTACTGAAGAAATTATATTCACAAAAGATTTATCGGTATCTGTAGCTACAGATACACCATTTTCGACTGCTTTTTTATTAGAAGTCATGGATTCAACAGCTTTTCTTGTTAAAGTAGTCATTTCAGTTATTAATTTAGATATTTCATTAGCACCATTGCTTGTTTGTTCCGAAAGGTTTCTAACTTCATCAGCAACTACGGAAAAGCCTTTGCCATGTTCACCAGCTCTTGCGGCTTCTATTGCGGCATTTAAAGCAAGTAAATTTGTTTGCTCTGATATATCATTTATTGTTGTTATTATTCCACTTACTTTATTTGAAAGATCGTCTAGAGTATGCATAATATTTTCAGCTTCAGCAGAGGTTTGGCTTATATTGTTTATAGCATTCAATGTTTTTTCAATCTGAGTTCTTCCGTTATTAGCAGCATTCATAGTGGTATTTGAATTGTTTTTAGCAGTTGAAGCTTTATTTTGAGCAATTTGAACTAAACTAGAAAGCTGAACTAGAACTTCTGAAGTTTGTACAATTAAGCCATTTTGTTTTTCACAGCTTTGGGCAACCTCTTCAATATGTGCAGCTACTTCTTCAGTTGCAGAACTAATTTCTTCACTAGATGCAGATATTTCCTCAGATTCTGCAGTTAAAGTTTCAGAAAAGTTTCTTATGTTTTTAACTATATGATCTTGATCTTTTATCATATTATTAAAGTATTTACTTAAAGTTTCAAGTTCGTCACCAGTTTTAATATTTGTTTTTACAGTAAAATCTCCATTGCCTGCTTTTGTCATTGATGTTTCAAGTTGCTTTATCGGATTAATAATTTTATGTTTAACAAATATACAGGAAAAAGTAATATATATTGCTGCTAATACAATTAGTATAATTAATATCGATAAATTATAGCTTTTATATGAGTCTGAAGTAAACATAAGAATATGAATTTCAAGTGGTATTATAGGGATTAAAAATGCAATAAGAATTAGTGAAATCAATTTTTTTTCTAAACTTTTTTTCATATAGAGACCTCCGTATTTGTATTATCTAAAATGCTTTTTTGGATAAGCAATGAGTTACCTTTGAATTCTACTTTATCAGATAAAGATTTTATAAGAAAAAGTCCTCTGCCATGTTCTTTTAGTAAATCTTCATTGCTTACAGATTCAGGTATATTAATCTTTGGCAAAG
The DNA here is from genome assembly GCF_001623875.1 of Clostridium magnum DSM 2767. Lineage (GTDB taxonomy): Bacteria > Bacillota > Clostridia > Clostridiales > Clostridiaceae > Clostridium_AM > Clostridium_AM magnum. The sequence goes on from NZ_LWAE01000013.1 coordinate 4,453, forward strand.
TTTTTTCAGAACTAGTTATTTTAAAATTTAAGTATTTGCCATCAAAGTTGTAAAATAAACTTATAGGTTTATTTTTATCGCTATTATTCCCATGCTCAAAAGCATTTAATAAAGCTTCTGTTAGAATTAATTTTATGTCAAAATAATAATCATAAGCATTTAAAGCTTTTATTACACTTTCGATTATATTATTGTAACCATTAATACCGTATAAGGTTAGAGTATTTTTATTAAATTCAACATAATTATCACCCTAAGTCTAATTTATTTCTATAGCAATCATTGAGGAATCATCAATTAATTTAGGTTCAACCACGACCTTTGTGATTAATAAGGATAACCATTAATTGTATTACCAATGTATTGTCAAAAAGTTGAAAAGCATCCGATACTTCCTTTATGATTATCTTGCACGAAAAATCAAAATAAGGAGTGAGTATCGAATGCCTTTAGACTTTAATTTTATAGAAAATCTAATAGGATTGCAAGATATTAAGGTAATATTTGTAAATGTAAATAATGGAATAGTTGAAATTCATGCAGAATCAAAGACTCATTCAGTTAGTTGTCCTAAATGCAATAAAACAACATATAAAGTTCATGATTATAGAATTCAATTATATGAGCATTTGCCCATATGTGATAAAACAACTATACTACATCTAAAGATTCGTAGATATATATGTGAATGTGATTTTAATCATCCATTTGATGAAGCATTTTCGTTCATAAGAAAATACCAGCCTCATACTATACCATTTGAAGAGTTTATCTTTAAACTTACGTGCAAAAACACTATAAAGAATGTGGCTGAATTACTTGGATTTAGCGATAATAAGGTACAGCGCATATTCAATCATTATGCAAAAATTAAGATAGATACAAAGGAAATGGGACCTTTTATTTTCCTCGGCATTGATGATATTGCAAAATCTAAAGGACACGTATATTATACAGTGATATACAATCATGAAACTGGTGATGTAGCAGCACTAATTGACGGCAGAACAAAAGAAAGTGTTGTTAAATACATTACAAAGAATTTTACTAAGGAACAACGTGAAAGTGTTTTAGCTGTATCCTTGGATATGAGTAAAACTTATGCGGCAGCAGTATTAGAGTGCTTTCCTAATGCTGCTCTGGTTACTGATAGATTTCATATATCTCAGGCCTTCCATGTAGCAGTAGATAAGGCAAGGAAACACATCCAAAATAAAATCCGTAAGGAAGATGGCGATAAAAAGAAAGTATTTGGTATACGCTGGGCCTTTTTAAAAAATCATGAGGATTTAAAAGCAGAAGAAGAAAAACTCTTGGAGCAAGTTTGCAGTGAATACCCAATGCTTCGCACTTGTTATGAGTTAAAAGAAGAGTTTAGAACATTTTTTCATATAACAAACATAGATGAAGCAAGTGTTTATATCGACTATTTCACAGCTCTTGTAGCTGAAAGTGAAATACCAGAATTACAATCATTTTGTAAAACTCTAAATAACTGGAGAGAATATATACTCAACTATTATTATTTTTTTATAAGCAATGGTCCAACTGAAGGTAGAAATCATAAACTTAAAAATATTAAGCGTAGGGGTTATGGCTACCGTAACATTGATAACTTTAGATTAAGAATATGTTCCGAATGTGCCTGAATTTGGACATATAGCAGTGTATACATCTTAACTCAAGGATACTATAAATATTACATTTGGCAGTAAAATGCTATATATGTTTACTTTTCATTATTAACAAAACATATGATATGTTACAAATATTTGGACTCCATATTACTGGAAAATAGTCGTACTATTTCCTGATATGTTTTTACAGTTATTAGGTGGTTTCACAAAAGTCGTGGTTGAACCTTAATTTACCATCTTTTAATATCATATCATTTAAATAGTCATCTAGATATTTTTTAAAATCGTACATATTTGAATCTTGTACCTAAATTCCACGTGCATTTTTTATTAGCTTAAAAGAACACTATTTCAAGAAAAATTTAAACTGATACTCCCACATTGTAACATTATTTACCACCACCTTTCAATCTTTTTCAATAAATTATTGATTGCAACTTTGGAGTAAAGATACTTATTAAACCCTGCAAGTTATCCACAGAGCAACACTCGATTTTCAAGATGATATCTTTATTATACCAGACATTTTTCATACACTTCCTTGTACGGATAGTTTTCTGACAAATTCATAATTACAGTTCTTGCGGTTTTAATGATTTTGGCTGCAAGAAATACATACTTCAAACGAAAGGTCTTTATTTGCTGTCTGTATTCTGAAGGCTCTAAGGAATCAATCTTGAACAACAAAAACAGGTTATATGAAAGCATCATCATTTGAAACACCGCTTCATTTGCCCAAAATGATTTAAGTAAAAGATGACCCACCGCCATGTCGTATTTGGCTTCTTTAATATAGTTCTCAGCATTGCCACGTTTTTCATAGGATATAACTACTTTTTCAGAAAGCAATGTAGTGTTTGTCACAAAGAAAAAGTATTCGTACTCAGAGCCTTCTAAAAGTGATATTTGTGCTCTTTCTTTTTCTGGTTTCAGTACGCGAGACACAACAAACCTTCTGTCTTTCTCCCAGTTATCTAATTTTGTAAACAGTTCTGTAGTTTCTCTGCCTTCTTCACCTTTAACGAATACAACCGATGAATTCGTTGCTTGGGATGCAAGCGTAGAATAACTTTTGGCTTTAATTAAATATTTGCAACCAAGAGATTCTATCGTTTCAATAATTTTTTCATCAAAGTAGCCACTATCCATTCGAAATAAAATCTCTAAATCATCTGTTTTGATGTTGGCTACTATTTCTTTGATCATTTCAGATGCACCGTTAGCTGTGTAAGTATTGCCACTTCTTACAAATCCGGTGACGTAGGCTTTTAATTCGTCGCAAAATGCAAACTGGATATTGTAGCATCGGGTTCCTAGTTTCTTGGGATTATATCCTTTTGATGCACCTTCTTGATGACCTTCTACGTTGATTACACTACTATCAATATCAATCGTAATGGATGTCAATTTACTTTTAGTGAGCAGTTTTTTAAAGACTTTAAAATTAATGTCTCTAAACATTTGTGTTGTCTTAAAGGTGAAGTTTCCTAAAAACCGTGACACTGTTTCAGGTTCTTTTACGGAAATATCAAATTCATTAACGAGTGGATCATTTTGAAGGAGCTTTAGACGTTCTAGCTTGTCTATACCAATAAAGTGACCACAGATCATCGTCTTTATATGATTCATCTTGATTTTATTTGTGGAGTCATTATCAAATACGAGGTCATTTTCAACTAGATCAAAAATCTCATTACTTTTTGCGTTCTCAAGGAGAAGAAAAAGACCTGCATTTGATGTTAGATTCTTAGCTGTGAAATCAATTTTATTAATCATAATTTAAACCCCTTTTTCTGCTTTTGTTACTATTATTGTACCATATATCGACTCATAAAAGCTGATAATTCAACACATTTTTGAGCATTTTTCTTTCACCCAATGGGTGAAAGCTGAATTTTGAAGGAACGTATATTTATCAATGCTTTGAGGGTGGTTTATAAAGTACTGACGTAGAATCTCAGTATATAGTAAAATAACTTTCTGGACACTTTTATAATAAATTACACCCTGTCAACACCATGGCAATACCATGCTAACATCACGCTATTAGTAGGGTATTGATGTGATTTATAAACATGCTCATTAGACTTAGTAGCAGGCTAAAACATATCAAAAACTAATTCTAAATAAGGTTCTTTCATAGAATCCCTGATAAGTAGAAAATTTTTTTGTTTTCTTTTGTAATATTGCAAATTGCCCTTTAAAAAAATATATAAAAATTTTTACATTAACGGTATAAAGCTTGTCCTTTGGTCAATACTATAAATAGAAGTTGATATTTTAGGGAGGGGTAAACATGATAGGTCAAATGATTGGACAAGATGTAATAAATTTTAAGGAAATAGAATGTGAGGATATCATATATTCTAAACTGGAGCATCCTGTTGCAAAAAATCTTTATCTATATTTAAAGGAGTCCAAGCCTGGTAAGTTAAATATAAATTCTTTACAGGATCAGATAATCAAAAGTAAAAATGCTGCTTTTAGAATATTAATGATAATAGCAACGATAGAGCTACAGGAAATAGGATTCTTAAAGGATTCAATACATAAGAATGATAGGATTGAGTTTATATATGCTTAGAAGTGAACTACTCACCGCTTGTAGACGCGGGAGCTTCCTATAGGGCTAAAAAGCCACAAGGGTAACGGTTGTCCCAACCGCTTTCTATGTTAAGGATAATCTTAATCCTTCATTATTTATATTTACACTAGCATTAAAGTCCCTTTGATGAGTAGTGTTGCACTTAGCACAAACCCACTCCCTAACAGAAAGGGATTTAACCTCTTTGTTTATTGCACCACAAACAGAGCATAGCTGACTACTTGGGAAATAGGTATCTACCTTATTAAAGGTACGCCCATACCAGTTAGCTTTATACTCAATCATGGTAAAAAACTTACTCCAAGAAACGTCACTTATACTTTGGGATAAATCATTGTTTTCCATCATTGACTTTATGTTAAGCCCTTCTACACTTATAGTTTGGTTTTCACGTATAAGTCTAGTTGAAAGCTTTTGCAAAAAGTCAAATCTACAGTTAGCAACCTTTTCATGTAGTTTTGCCAGTTTTATTCTTACTTTATGATAGTTAATACTGCCCTTAGTCTTATAGGATAACTGTCTTTGTAGATCCTTAATTCTGTTAAGGTATTTGCTTAGAAATTTAGGATTAGTCACTTCTTCACCATTTGAAAGGGTTGCGAAGCACTTTACGCCTACATCTATGCCCACTGATTGAGTAAGCTTTGGCATAGGTTCAATATCTACATTACAACAAATACTAACAAAGTATTTACCAGTATTAGTTCTGCTTAAAGTGGCATTAACTATTTTACCTTGAATTTCTCTATGGTTAATAAACTTCACTAAACCAACCTTAGGAAGTTTTATATGATTACCTTTTATCTCAATATTATTATGACTGTAGGTGGTTTTATAACTTTGAAAATAGTTATGTTTACTTTTAAACTTTGGAAAACCACTACCTTTAAAAAAGTTTTTATAAGTAATCTCAAGTTTTTTAAGAGTTTGTTGTACTGCTACAGCATCAGCTTCTTTAAGCCATGGATACTGTTCTTTAAGGTTAGGCAACATAGCTGAACATTCTTTATAGCTTAACTGTTCTTTGTATGTATTATAATGTTCTTTTTTTAAGGCTAAGAAATAATTATAAATAAATCTAGTACATCCAAACATTTTATTTAAGAATATTTCTTGTTCTTTATTGGGTTTTAACCTAAACTTAAAGCCTTTTTCCATAGTATCACCACCTATGATAATTATACCATTTTTTTAGTTCAAAAAACAGTTGTAAGTATTGGAAATAAAGGCTTTAATGCAATTCACCACACACTTTAGAAGATAGGTGTACTCTTTCTAGTTTAGGATAGATAATGGATGCAAATACTGTTAATTGTAGTTGCATCCTTTTTTTATTAATCTAAACCCAGGAAATCTAGAGCCTTATCTATTATTGATTTACGCTTCTTTCGATATGTCCGTTTCTTCTTTCTGGTACTAGACGTATCCTTTTTTACTACTGCTTTGTTTGCAGTAACGGTTTCTTTCTTTTCTTTAGGTACTACTATATCGCTCATTGGAATATTATTTCTTTCAGCAATATATTTCATCAGATTAATCATCTCATTAACTATCTGTTTTTCTTTAACCATACCCTTTTTGTCAGAAAGTTTTTCGGCAGAACCTTTCACGCTGTTTTCAAGCTCAAGCCATGCATTCTTCCAACTAGCCATTCGCATCACCCATCTATTATTTTATCATAATAATGCGCACTTTGAGTATATTGTAGACTTAAGATTCTAGGAGTACTTAATAGCATGTTAAAACTTAATAGCAACTGTGAGACTGTATTAGGGCTATTTTATAACAATATGATGACCTCGTATAACTCTGCTACTTACCCCTCTTTAAAATTGATTTTATAAAAGCATAATTTCTTGTTCTATTTTTGAGAGTATAATCATAATAATAAAAAAAGAGAAGAGAATAGAATAGAGGAGAAGGGGTGAGAAGTCCCTTTAAATTTCAAATCTTAATCTCCAGCAATTAGGAAAGCAGCAATTAAAGGAACAGAGCTTAGCGTAACCCTTATAGCATTCAAGTCCAGTAATATCAATCCACTACGAGATTAGTGAAAATCAACATTTTCTTTGCCCACATAAAAATCTTAAAAATGTGTAAGCTTTATGTAATTATGTGTATCTTTTATACGAATTAGTTACTCTTTTTTTGTTTTTTGTTAAGTCTAAATTTACTATTTATAACTGTTTTTTTACTAATTATAATTAAATATTTCTAATTGTGGATTATTTTTTTCTTGATGGTTACAAAAGAAAGTTAAAAAAATTTTATTCTACAAAAAAATTTAAAATCTCTATTAAATTTGATGATATTACTGAAAAAATAATAATAGGTATAAAAAAAGGCAAGGCAAAAAGACCTTTTAGGTAAGGTCAATTTTTCCTTGCTGTGGTAAGGTGGATATTAACTTACGGACATAGGCTCCAAAGGTCTTGATATCATCTTTGATAGATAAAGCTTGCAGTGCAACCTTCTTAACTACATCAAAGCCATATTCAAAACTCATGGATACCAGATCTTTTATATCCCTAGAGAATTTCTCCTTTAAACTTTCTTCATTTATATTTTCATCAGCAGAATAATTTTCTGAGATTGCTTTCATAAAGTCATTTTCAAACTTAACTGAAAGATCCTTCTTTATCACCTTTCCATCATAAGCTCTGTCTATATTTACGATAAAATATTCTGTTTCATCTTTCCAGTTAAAAACATTAGTTTTAACATCAGATACAAAGGTGCCGATTATATTCTTTATTGAGGTATATGTATTAGCATGGGAAGGTAATATGTTTTTCAATTCTTTTCTGGAGAACTTGGTAACATTATTGACAACACTATTCATATCATCTTTAATAAGTGAATGAATAGCTAGTCTTAGAGCGTTTACATTTTCAATCTGAACTAATGTAGAGAACATTTCTCCAGACATAACGTAATAACCGCTGCCGGATTCCTTGTATTGATCTCTATAATTATTTATAATAATACATAGTTTACCATCTTCAACTATAGATTTTGATATAGATATTATACCAAGTTTAGATAATACTCTATTATTATTCTCTATAGTTTTTTCAGTACAATTAATAGCACTGGCAATGTCACTCTTGCTAATGCTTTTTATAATACCTCCACTATTGGCGTGGGAAAATAGAGCTAGCACTTGTTTAATCTGTGTAGCTGATAGTCTTAGGTATTGTCTTTCTGAAATTTGTTTTTGAGCTATAAAGGCACGAATCTTCAAACATGGTTTTGCAGTGTATATACCTTTTGGATTAATTAGTTTAAGTAAAGTTTTTTTTACAGGAGAAACCCTTAATAATGGCTTTACTATTGGCATAATAACACGAGTTTTAGGACAGAACTTACTGCAGTATAGCTTTGAATAGGAATCATCTGCATTAAAAAATATGCAGTTTTCCCCACTACATTGATTAACAGTAACATATTCTACTTTTTTTGTAGCAATAGGCTCTGTTATATAGCGCAGCATCTTCTTTCCAACATTGAATACAAGTCTATTTATGTTATTACTCATGTCATTACACCTCCTCTTCAATTTAACCGCTATGATATTTATAATATATTTCTTATCGTTTGTCTAATAGGCCACTTGGTACGGAGATTTCTGGACAACTGATTTTCAGCTGAGTTAAATCAAGGCATGGAGAAGAGTGCCACTCAGTACGGGAAATTTCGGACAAGTGGACACAGTTGGCTATTTTGCTATGTTTTTCACTTTCCAGATTTTGCTTTATCTTAAAAAATCACAAAAATCTTAGTTTTTCAGACCACTCAGTACGGATAATTACGGACAAGTGCCATTCAGTACGGAGATTTTCAGACAACTGCCACTTAGAACGGTACATTTTTAGACAACTGGTCGCTTTTTCAACGAAATGCTACCATATGTTACATAAAAGTTTTTTTTTAATTTGTTAAGTTTTTTTGGTTCAGACCATTCAGTACGGACTTTTTTAGACAAGTGCCACACAGTACGGAACTAGTTTGGATAAGTACCACTTGGTACGGAGATTTTAGGACAAGTGCCATTCAGTACGGGAGATTTCGGACAAGTGGCAAAGTTTTTTGTGTTTTTAACTGTTGAATTAGGGGTTAGTTTGTCTATTTATAAAAAAAGAAAACCTCAAACAATGAGGTTTATCCTTCTGCTGGTATCAGATATAAATGTTCTTCATGTGCATCAAAGTTAGCAATTTCTTTAGCACTTAAAGGATAATAGGTAACATGAAAATCATCTGCAACCTGTTGACACTGCTTAATTATAATGTTTTTATCTCTAACTTCTTCTAACAATGCTTTTATTATTGGCAAGTTTCTTTTTTTTCTCTTATCACTCATTCTGAATCTGATTTGAAAAAATGAGTAAGGCAGTACATCATCTATTACGTTTTTACCTTCTCCGTATAGCTTCATTCTTCTGCCTTGAAGGGCACAAACAAGAGAAAAAGCTTCTGGACCAATTTCATTAATCTTATCTCCATATATGTACATAGTCTGCTGCTCCATGAGCTGCTTAACTATAATATCACTTACAAAGATAGTAGCAGTGGTAACTGAAGTTTTCCCACCTACTACTCTTTCAGTAAAGAAAACTTCAGTAAAGATTCTAGAAACAAAGCCGCTTAGTCCTTTAACAGTGAACTGCATTTTTATGTTTGCCATCTTAGCAATACTTTCTCTAACAGTGTCATAGTTTTTGGAACCGTCAGTTTCAAATACAGCAGCTACTATATCACCAATTTCAACAACTATTTGTCTAGTTTCAAAGAACTCAGCAGGTCTTTTAGATAAAATAAATCCAAATATCTTCTTATCAGTAGCATTAAAATGTTTGAAAGCTTTGTTCAAACAGTATTTTTGGACATAATCTAGCCCTATGTAGGTATTTATTTGCAAATCTTTATATTCTTCTATGTCGTGGTAATAAACTTCTTCTTTGTTGTTATCCAAGGTTGTAACGCAAGCCAAGTCATCTAATGATACCTTTCTTCGGCCTCCAAGGTCTACAGGAATGTCACTCATAACCATAGGCATTGCCATTGTATCATTGGAGCTCAAGTTATTTTTCAAGTAACTTAATATAATGATAGCTATATCTGTTTGAAAAGCCTGTTGTATTTGCCAGGTTTTTTTATTCTTCAAATACTCATATTTTATTAAAAATTCCTCATCATCTTTTAGCCAATCCAGTGTTTTCTCATATTTTTTATTTTGTAAATTCGCTATATCAGATTTAAACTCTTCTATGGAGTTTACCTTATAAATCTGTTTAAATGAATCTATATCATCCCTGAACATCTTTTCTGCCTGCTTTTGAATATTATTTTGTAATAGAGAGTTACTGGTAGATTCATTTTTAAACCATCTCTTTTTAGTCTTTTTTCTGTTTTGTATTGTAGTGCTTAGATGTTTATCTATGTTAAATTCTGCTTTACTATTTATATTTATTTTTTTAAGTAATTCGTATTTTACAGTTCTAATAAAAGTATCATAATTTTCTTTATCAGTGACTAATTCATCATACTTATTTTTAAAATTATCATCTATTTTTTGTACAGCTTCATTCATTAATTCATCAGATATCTTCATTCATTGTTCACCTCTTTTTCTTATTATACCAATTATCATGTAATTGCAATACATATTTAAATAGAATTTGGGTATTATAAGTTTAAATCTTAAGCATCACATTATAATTAATTGAATGATATTATTTTACTCAGACATATTATATAGTTTTTAGTTAATAAAGAAAACATTATATTATTAAGACATAGTATCCCCCTGTTAAACAACTATTATTAAAATCACATAGTAAGTTCAGTCTAAAATCAAACATTGTTGTATTACAAATATAAAGCAAGGGATATAAGCCAAAATAGGTCTATATCCCTTTAATCCTTTATTAATCTCCTATTAAATATTAGCAGGAGTTATATAATACTTCTTAGCCTAGTATTGCGTTGCACTACCCCATCATTTGTTATCATATGCTTTCATCTGTCCAACAAGAGCTAACATACTTTTTGCCCTGGTTATTTCTGTATAACAAAGACATCTTGAAAGTATTTTGTAATTCCGATAATGGACAGGCATAATTACTTCTGGATATTGGCTTCATTGTCTTTTGTGAATACTAATAGCATATGCTAACTCTACATCACCGATAATGATGATATTATATTTAAACCTTTATAGTTAGTAACCACTCCTACTACTCTAAAATCCTGATTGATATCCATTACAGAATAGCCAGCGATTCTTATATCCTCTTTTAGTTAGTGCTCCACTTCTTTACCATCAAGCTCAATTTGAATATCCTTCGATACCGACATACTATATACGGAATATCCATTACTGCTGTTGGTGAAACTTTTTGATTTGATTTTACCTATGATTATCACTTTATCTCCAAGCTAATAATTGTTCATATGCTTTTTCTGAAAATCATGGTAATCGAAAGATTGAACTCCCATTTTATTTCTACCCCTTTTCAATGTATAGTTCCTATGCTATAATTATATCACAAAAATATAATTTAATAAATAAATTTATTGTTTAAATGCAACTATACAATAAATATACAAATAATACAGTAAATAATTATAAGGTTAGTACTAAGTCTTAATAACATGCAAAGAGCAGTTAGAATGCTGATAATGCTTAGCTTCATATAGTGAATAATAAAGATTTGTGGAGGCTTAAGGGCATGAGTGATAAAAATATAAAGAATACAAAAGAAAAGCTAAGATTCTTTCGGAACGTAGATACTGGCAAGGCCGAGCACCGCTACAAGAATATCAAGGATGAAACAGGCATGAAGAGAGCTGTTGAGTACAGAGTGAAAGTGTATGACAAAATGTATTTTACCGAAGAACAAATTAAAAATTGGAAATTCAAAGGTGACATATTCCCTATAGGAAACAACAGAAACTTTACTATAATCCACAACTACATACTTCATGTGTGGAGTTACTATCTTGGAAAAGATGCAACCTTTGCTTATATCATGCTCCGTTCCTATGATTTCCATGAGAGAGAAATCACCACTACAAGCAAGCAGACTATAGCAAAGCTCTTAGGAATTAAGGCTCAGACATTAACAGAGTATATGAATATACTGGAGAAATATGATTTTGGCTATATGTTTCAGACAGAGAGAGAGAAGGATGGAATGCAAGTAGGAAGCGTTTTTGTAGTGAGAAGTACGGTTCCTATACTGCCACCGGATTTACATGAAGGTCTTCCAGCTGAGTTAAAAAAGGAAGCAAATAGAATTGTAAAATCAATGCAAAAGAATACAGTTATAGAAACCTTTGATGAAGAGGATAATGAGGCAATAGATGAAGCGGTTCCTGTAAAGGATAATCAAAAATCAGAAGTTATAGAAGCTCCTGCCCCAAATAAAGCTAACTCCTTTGATGAAGCTTTAAACTCTGTTATAAGTCAGTTAAGGGGTTTGTATAGTGATGTGCAATACAACACATGGTTTAAAAATTATGTATCTGGTGCTTGGATAGATAAAGGAAGTATATTTATACCTGTGCCAAATGAATTTACAAAAGATGTTTATGAGCAGAGATATTCAAATCAGCTAAAAGAATTATTTAAGCTATATATAGATTTTACTGATATTAAAGCAGTTGTTGAATTAAATTAAGATAGTTCCTCGCAAATGAGGAACTTTTTTATATCAGCAAGTGATTCTTCTATCGAAACTTGTTTGGTATAATAAAAGAATAAGCAATTTACTAAGGAGAATACATACTATGAAAGAAGAAATAAAAGAAGAAAATCTAAGTTTACAAAAAGCTTATGATAAAGAAATTAGTATAGCTACAGATATAGTTCTATCAACAATAGAAAAATCAAATATGCTAGAAAATGATGAAGTAATTAAACAATTAGGAAAAGATACAGTAGCTGAACAAATTGTGACTGAATGTAAAATAGATACGGATAAATTGGCTGATGAAGCAGAAAAAATTATCAATAATACTCCAGATATTTCAGATCAAGACTTAGCAATTAAACTATTATCATCAGTTGCAAATAATGAAAAAAATAAAATAATGAGTAAGATTGCTAGAAAAATGCTTAACGAAAGATGATGGGAAAAAAATGATTAGCGAACGAATTTTAGGATTTTTAGGCAAATAGGATTTTTAGGCAAAAAGGCAATAGAACCTATTTTGAAACAACTAAAAGCGTATATATGGAAGATAATTGAGGAGAATGAAGAATTATTTAAACAAATACTGTGGGACACCTTTTTAGCCATTATAGATATAGCTAGAAAAAGAAATAAGTCATCATAAATGAAAAGTTACACTATTCACATGATACTCAACATTAAGGGCATTTAGAAATGCTCTTTTTTTATACTATAAACACAATTCACACTATCCACATGGGATACGATTTTTGTATGTGGTATTACTAAAGAGGCAAAAAAACAAAAAGACACCACTATACGATTTTCATATCCCCTGTGGAAAATGTGAAAACTGTATATAAGTGTCTATTTTATATAAAAAAGTGCCTGTATCCCTATTGAATTTTTGTATCCCCCCATAGGATTAACGGATGGCCCCGATTGAAAAATCGTATAGCCCCCATACGAAAATCGTATCCAAATAATATCTTATATAATAATATCTATATAAATAAAATCTTAAAAAATAAGGGGGATAATCCTTCTCATCTTTATCTATCCTCGGCCCTGTCTATCTCGTACTAATTTCTGAAAGCTGATTTATATCAGAAAAGGATTATTACAATTGGGTTATATTAAGTCTTAAGACTATACTGCTAAGTAAAAATAAGTTTTGTCCAATATTAAATCGTATGACTTTTCTAACCTCATCTATTAAGATTATTGACAGAAATAATGTTTTTTAAACATAGCATTGAAAAAATAAAAAACTTAGGAGGAAATCATGGAATTAAAACTTACTTGTGGAAGAGTATATCCAAATGACTTTGAGAAGCAATTACTTAAAAGAGCATTTAAAGAAAATAGAGCTATACTTAAAGATGGAGAAAATCTTGTATTAACTTTCAAACAGGGTGTAGTGTTTTTTAATATGAGCAAAGGTGTTATAGAAGTAATAGACTTTGTATTTACAAGTAAAATCATAGATATTAAATAAGAGCAGCTCTATATAAAAGCGGTTGTAAAAAATCTTTCAAATTGTCATTTTTTTCTGTATTATAGTAGGTGAAACCTAATATAATTAGCTATCCTCTTATTAAACTTTCTATTTTAATATTGAGCTAGTATAGCACATTATATTATATGGATTTCAATTAAAGTGAAGTATTAGAATTCATATAAAAAATGAATTATTATAAAAGTTTAAAGTAGTGTAATGAGGAGCGGGTAGTAGTGGAAAGTGTGGAAGATATAGAGATAAAGTTATTATTGAGTCTAAAAAATCTAGATAAAGAAAAAGCAATAGATTGTCTTAGTACAGGTTGTAATAGAGTTCTTATCAAGTGGATGCAAGAATATAAAAAAGAAAAATGTGATGTAACCTTAATTGGTATAGATAAATGTTTTAAGAGTATTGTATTTGACAAATTTATTAAAGCAGAAAAAAATTTTTTTCAAGACGAGGAAGAGTTAAAATCATATGTAAGTTCTAAATTTTTCAAGCAAACTTTAAGAATTTTTGTAAGGAAAGAGTTTACAGAAGAAAATTTAAGGAAAGAAGAATTAAAATTAGAAGAAGCAGAAATGTATTTTAAAACACATTTTATTAATGAAGTTCTAATAAACTATAGATCGAGTATTAGAAATAAATATGAAGTTAAAGTGGGTGATGAAATTTACAGGCCAGGAACCATTAGTATAAGTGATTTGAATAAGTGTCCAGAATATAGCAGTAAAATTAATGGTGTATTTATTACAAGAAAGAAAAATACAAATAGCGGGCAAAGAGTAAAGGGACGTTTGGGAAGTGTTAGTGATTTACGATACGTTAAAGAAGATATAATAAAAAAAATCAATAATATTGAAAACAGTATTAAATCAGTTAATGTTAAAGATAAAAATGTAGATATAATTATAGAAGATATAAGTAAAAAGTTGATAGATGAATTTAAAAAAGAAAAAGTAGACTTTTCCAATACCAAACATATACAATCGAAAGATATTAGAGAGTATTTTATTTATGCTTTTAAAAAAGCTAAAGAAGAGATTGACATCGTATGCCCATGGATAGGAGAATGGGTTTTAGATGATGAATTTATTAATTTGGTAGAAAACACCTTAAAGAGAAAAACTAAAATTAAAATTTTATATGGGATAAAAGATAATAGTCGCTCAAATAGAAGAGAGGATACTTCAGATAAAGTTGCTATGGGTTTGGTTAGAAAATTTGCTAAATACGGAGAACTCTTCAAAGTTAAAAAAACAAATACACATTATAAACTATTAATATGTGATGAAGATTTTTGCATTTCAGGAAGTTTTAATTTTCTTTCCTTTAAGGGAGAATATGAAAATGAAGATACTAGACATGAAGGAGCAGACTATACTAGGAACCTTGAATTAATAAGAATTAAAAGAAGCAATTATTTTGATTTTTAAAATTAATAGGTAATCTGTTTTCAGATTACCTATCTGTTTGTTTACTCAAAAGTTTTGTTATATAAAATTATTAATCTACAAATTTAATAAATCCCCATTAAGTTATTTTTTCAGCTGCTAAAATCCAATCTTTTGGCGTAAAACTCATTCCATTTCAAGGTACATTATGCAGGATGAAATAAGCGTTCCATTTCATTACATTTCATTATTTCAAATAAAGGGTTTGAGGACTTTCAAGCGGAGGATCTATTACATCAATACTTAGAGATATAACTACTGCAATAATTCTTAATTTATGTATCAATTTTGCAATCTATAAAAATAATAAAAAGGTCTTGTATTAAGCTTGATAAGAATCATGAAGATAAGATAAATTATATTGTTGTTTAAGAATTTTTATAAGAAATATAAACCTTGATAGTGAAGTATAAAACCATAAAAATAATTAGAAATAAAAAAAATAAGGGCTAAATATCTTGCCCTCATATTAATACTAAATCATATAAAGCACCTATACTTGTCTTTTATGGTTAAATCTCATTTGCGGAAGTCTCTAACGGTAAATCCTTTTAATATTAATACAAGGAATTAATCCTTCTTCTTGTAATTCACATATAGTATCTTCTACTAAAGCCAATTCTTCTATATACTCTACATGCAATACTTCTTTACCTTTAAAAATTATTAGACACCCATCTTCGTATAAGTAATTATAAGTTTTCATATTCATAATACCTCCATGTAATTAAATTTAATTTTTTTTAAATCTAATTTGCACAGATCCTGGGAGGTACACAAATCCTTATATTTGCATAGCATAAGTGCTTTATCTTACTGCTTACATGTAAATTATAAATCCTTCCCCATATTAGTGTAAATAAGTAATATTAGCCATATCCTTATATTTCAGTTCTTATTACAATTGTGGTGATTATAACTTACATTGGATTTCCCGGTTACAACTCAATTATCGTATCATTGTATATAAAATTTAATGTTTTTCTCTAGTTAATTTTAACCTTATTTTAAGGATTTTTTGTAGGAGGGGAAGTGCTAAGTATTGATGCAATATACCTTCCGCTTGAAAACCACACACAATGGATTGTTAATGGATTTTTGGCATTTTTATAAGCTGTTTTTAAATTCCGATATGGTGTACTTAAAAATAAAATATGGAAATGTGTTACTTTTTGGTAATGAAATGGAAGCGTAGAAGCTGCTCTAAATTATTAAAGTAACAGGATTAAAGTGGGACTTTCAGAAAAAAATACATATCTAATTTATTAAAAAATCTTACTATGATAAAGTTTGGTGCAATATAATTGCTGATTTTAATTCAGCGTAGTTTTTACTGGAGGAAGGATCAAAATTCTCTGATATATATTAAGACTTAATAGCTATGACAATTAGGCATGTTAATAATTAATATATACCATGGCAATACCATGATACTAACATGGTCATATCATGGTAATACCATGGTAAAGGAGTAAAATAATTAGAACTTTGCAAAATGAACTTCTTTGAATGGGATTCATTGATCTGTATACCATGGTATTACCATGGTGTTAACAGGGCATTACCATGACTATACCATGGTGATAATATTAGCAACTAGTGAGAAGCATATAAGAAGTCTTATCAATGTCTTTAGCTTTATATTTATATTTATATTTATATAATTCATAAGCTATCTAATAGTTATTATAAGGCGGTTAATTGACTTAATTACAACGTTTTGACTATTGTTCGGGAATATTGTATAATTACATTAAAACAAATTTATTGTTTGAAATATATTTATATGATTTAATAAACAATAATGGAGGAGAGATGCATTTGAAAGAAATAGGTATTGAGATGGAGCAGGATATCCAACTACTAAAGGCTATAGCTAAGACTGGACTTATGGTTGAAAAGTTTTTGCCTATGCTCGGATTAAACCAAACAAGATTAAGACAACATCTAGCTTCTGGTAATGTAGAGAAAAAGGGGCGGTTTCTTATTTATGGATCTGCAACAAATGTTTATACTCTTACTCCTAGAACAAAAAAAAGAATGCAAGGTGATTTTCTAATCAATCTTTATAAAGGGGATATAGGACAGTTAGAACATGATTATGTACTTCTGAGGACTTATCTATATTTGTCCGCAGAAGAAAAGGAGAGCTGGCTAACCGAGTCAAGATTACAAATTGACTATCCTCATTCAGCAAAGACAACAGATGCTATGTATATAAGTAATGGCAAGAAAATAGGAGTTGAAATTATAACAAGTAGCTACATGGCCGAAGATATAGAAGCAAAAAAAGAATTTATTAGATATAACTGTGATGATTATATAATGCTGCATACACATAAACCGATAGAATATAGTTTGTAAAAGGTGGGAGAGATAGAAAGTGAAGTTAGATAGTATACGAAATAAGGTCTATGAAATACCAGTAAACATACCTCCTACTACTTCTCATAAATACATGGAGGTAATAGAGAAAGGATATGCCAAGTATTTAGAAACAATTGATCTATGTGGCAAGTTTATTATGTACAAGCAGTTTTACAAGCTTGTGGGATTATTTGAGCCTAATCTTAGTACAGATGAAAGCCGGGAGAGAACAGGCAGATTCATTATTAGAAAATTAGAGGCATTAGGATTCATTGCCTCAAGTAATATAAATAAAAATAAGTTTCTGTATTTAAAGAAGCCTGGATTCTCATTTGCAGTAGGGGATTATAAGAATCATTCAAGAATTAATCTATCAAGTGATTTGAAAAACGATAGATTCCAAATATCTATAATGAAGGTGGAGTACCTATTGGAGCATGGTGAGATTATCCATAGTTCTACAATGTTTAATCAATTAATGAATATAACAAATCACATCTATAATACCATAGTTAAAACTGGCAACAACTACGGATATTCTACTGAAGCTATTGAGAGAATTTTGGGGATGGAGGACTATCAGGAGATAATTGATTTGCTAGAAGAGAGCAGTGAATTTGAGTGCAGACTAGGCATAGTAAGAAGCATGTGGAAGGGTTTAGGTTCGCTATATAGAAAGTTGCTTTTACAAAGACAAACTGTTACACATAAACCAGAATATTATAAGCTCTTTGTAAAAAAAGATGGAGAGGTTATACTTCATTATATCCCTAATATCTTTATTTTTGATGTGGCTCACGATAAAAGATACTATAAGGACAAGGCTGCTAAGTTGTTCCATGCTTTCTATGGTATAGAAAAAAACAATTTAAGAGATGTACAGAAAGTATATATGACAGATGAAAACATGGGATACATTGGAGAACATCATATAGGATATAAATTAATTCTAATTGGAACTGATGAAGAAGTGTTAAATCAGAAGAAAGCAGTTATTGATGAAGATATCAATGTTTCAGCAACTTCTCCATTAATGGGATATACAAGTATAGTTCCTCTGCCAATAGGAAACTATATGTTACATGCCAGCCGAAAAGGGTCCGAATACCAAATAAAGCAGGATCAAATGATAGATAACTTAATTTTGAAGCAAATTACAAGGATTAGTGAAAGCTCTAAGCCAAAGAAAAAAGCCAAGGATATTTCTAAACAGCCAAAAGAGGTTGCAGAAGCTAATAATAGTACCATAGTTGAAACTAACACTACTGCAGCTCAAAGAATTTTAGGAATGGTGAGCGGTGATTAACTGAGGATTTAATTCCTCAGTTTTTTTATTATAATAATCCTTACAAAAGAAAACAAAAAAATATTTAATTTACTCTAAATAATTGTATTAATACTCTAAATCGTGGTATAATATAAGTATCAGTTATATTTATGTAATGGAGAGGGGAATCGATATGTCGAAGGTAATAACTAAAGAAGTTAAAAGTGCAGTTGCTAAACTAAATTCAATACAAGAAGAATTATCATCATATATAAAGGAAAAAGAAGAAGTTTTTAATGTAATAAAGCTGGCATTGGTTGCTAAAAGGAATAGTTTCTTTCTAGGGGCAACTGGTCAAGCAAAAACATATGTAGTTAAGGAGTTTATAAAGAGAATAGAAGGAGCAAAGTTTTATGAAACTCTAATGTCTAAACAGAAAGACGAGGATCAGCTCTTTGCAAGATTAGATATCGCAAAATATGCCCAGGGAACGGTTGATATAATAACTAAAGATAAATTACTAGAGGGGGATATATGTTTCCTTGATGAGCTGTTCAAGAGTGGAGATGCAATTTTGAACTCTTTATTAACCTATTTAAATGGTGAAGATGTGAATATAGAAGGTATTACAATACAGAATAAAGGGATTGCTACTTTTACTGCTTCAAATGAGATACCTGACTTTACAAAAGAGGAAGATAAGATATTAAAGCCCCTATATGATAGATTGCATTTAAAATTAGTTACTGAGTATATCAAGGAAAAGGATAACTTTAAGGATGCAGTAAGAGCTAAGAGGGCAAGGGTAGCCGCTGCTATGAACAATACTATGGACTTATCAGAGTTAAAGCTATTAAATGAAATGGTGTGGCAAGTGGAGGTTCCTGATTCAATTGATGATTTAGTTTGGGATATATGTAATAAAATATATGAGAAAACGGCTTATACCGTTTCTGATAGGAAAAAGCTTGAGTACAGTATACTAATTCAAGCTAATGCCCTTCTAAACAATAGAGATAAGGCTTTACCAGAGGATTTGGTAGTATTAAAGTATTATCTTTGGGAGAAAGTAGAAGATGCTCCGATTATCAATGATATTATAAACTCATGTATTAAAAATCCATTGAAAGATAAGATACTGGGTTTAAAATCAACTGCTACAGAAATTGTTGAAGAGGCAGTTAGAGAGGTTAGTAAACTTGGAGAAGGTGTTAAGGATAAAAAGACAAAAATGAAAGCCTTGAAAAAGGCTAAGAATGAGTTAATTCAACTTCATACCATGCTGGAGGAAACAGATCTTGAAGCTACTAGAGATGAGGATAAAAAATTAATTAAAGAAAACTTCAAATATTTTGAAGAGATATATGAGAAGTTAACAATTAGTTTCGGTTATACTTATAGACCATTAGCAGAAGAAAAAGAAATGACTGATATCTAAAGGTAGACGTTCTTCTTAAAATGCATCGTTAATAGGGCACAAATTGTGCCCTTCATTTTTTTAATCTTAATAGAGTTAGATTGTATTTGGAATTTAATCTTTTTTACCAAATAACCTTGCGAAAAAACTAGATTCTCTTTTTTTCTTTTTATTTACGTGCTTATCTACAGCTCTATCAATAGATTCATCAACCATAGTTAAAAGCTCATTGTGGCGTTGCTTTAGTTCATCGAAATCAACATAAAATTTATTAAGACTTGGCATAATATCTGTGGTATTATTTTTTACTTCTGAGACTTCATCAAGCAATTTAATAGAATTATCCTGTATATTAGCTAGTACTTCATAATTGCCTGAAAGTGTTTGGAGAATTTGTTGTGTAGCTTCATCAATTCTTTTGCTCACTAAATCATCAACGCTTTTACTGATTGAATTTGAAACCTCTGTTATGATTTTTTTTACGTTTTCATTAGACAAGGATAGTGAACTATATTCGTACTGCATATGTTCTTCTATAGATTTATCATCTAACACATCAATCATTTTTCTGCTTATGAGAACTTTTATTGCTTTATAGCTTGTTATTCCCCATTCCCGTATCTCAAAGACTTTCTTTAGCAGCTGAATATCCTTATCTGTAAACTCTCGGTTCATATAATCATCTCTTGTAATACTCAGATACTCGCCCAATTCTTTCTCAGCATATCTTAAGTTAGATTCAGTAATCCCTAGTTTTTCAGCCACCTGACTTGTTGTATATGTTTTTTCTCTTACTGCAACCTCAACCATTGTATTTCCCCCTTTATACAAAATTCCCAATACTCATATATTTACATTCGATTATTATCTCTTAAGACTTCTTATATACCTAATAAAACTTAATACCCTAATTCTATTTTACAATATATGGAATATTAGTCAATTAAATTTCATATATTGTAAGTTACTAATTATTAATAGTAACATAAGAAGTCTTAAAAGGGGGTTATTAATAAAGAAATAAAAAGGAATTATAAACGTAAGGTAAAATCATTGTTAAAAAAAGAGATTTTGCGATGAATAGGGTAAAATGTTCGTTGTAAATAAATAATCAGGGTGCTATAATTAAGGCATACAAACTTAATATATAATTACCCTTTTGGATTTATTTCTGATAGGTGATTTGAGCATTCATTGTTAAATTTATTTTTAACATGACGATTTTCGCAAATTAAGGATTTCTACAAATATAAAGTTAAAAGCAAATAGAAGGATTTTTCAAGCCAAGGATTTGAACAAGACTAGGATTTGAACAAAATAGAAGTTTAGTGCAAATTTAAGGATTTAACAAATAGAGAAGATTTATGCAAAGTCATATGGCGTTGTGTAAGTTTTCTCTATTTGTTTTTTTGTAACCTTTTTTAAGGTGATTTTAGCAAATTTCAAATTATTAGGAGGATTTCAGCAAATGAGTTATTTAGAAAATGTAGAACAGGTAAGTATTGAATTAACAGAAGGTAATAGCAATGAAGGTAAAAAGAAACAAACAGTTATTACAACATATTCACTTAAGATTGTAAAAGAATCTTCTGGTAAATATGATGTTAGCAAGAAAGTTTCAAAGCCTGCTGATGCAGCTGATATTTTTAGACAAGTGCTTGACATGGAGTACCTTGCTGAAGAAGTTTTAGCTATGGCAACACTTGACATTAAGAACAAAGTAATAGGTATATTTGAAGTTTCAAGGGGGAGCTTAAACTCTAGTATTGTGCATCCACGCGAAATTTTTAAACGTGCTTGTTTGCAAAATGCAGCATCAATCCTGTTAGCACACAATCATCCGTCTGGTGATCCAGCTCCTAGCAAGGAGGACATTAATATAACTGGCAGACTTAAGGAATGTGGCAAGCTTCTAGGAATTGAGTTATTGGATCATATTATACTAGGGGAGAATTCAAGATTTGTTTCCTTAAAAGAGAAAGGACTACTCTAAATAATAAGGATTTTAACAAATGTGAAAAGTAAAAATAATTTGAGGAGTATGCACCCAATTAGGTGTATGCTCTTTCTTTTTCGTTCAATATACTCTAAAAAGTTGTATTAATACTCGAAAGTATAGTATAATAGTATCATAGATAAATTGGTAAAGTATTAATAAGGAGTGAAAATACATGTTCAGCGTAGAAGAGATAATTCAGAGATATAAGCCTGCTGAAGCTAAAGAAGAAACTGGCAGTAAGCAGAATAAAGTTATAAACCATACAAGAATGGAACAACTAATTTTTAATGATAAGAAAAATAAAATAGATGAATCATATAAATCTTTTGACTACACGATTTCTGAAACTGAAAAGAAGGGGAATGAAAAACTTAGTAGCTTTGAACATATGAGCCAAGACCTTTTTAATATGTTTTATAAACTAGCACCAGAAATGAGGACAGAGGAAGAATTAACTGACAATGTAGCGAGATATAATAAAAAGATATTGGAGAGGGTAAGAGAAAATTCAGATTACCAACCACTGAAGCTTATTACTGAGGGTAAGGATTATGAGAGTATCGAGGGAACTAGGGAGTTTCTAAATAACCTATATAATAATCTAGATGATTTGATGAAAGATATAGGAGGGGATAAAGAAACTCAAAACCAAATTGATAAAACTAAGGAAGCTATAAAAAATAAAAGTGAACAATTAGAATCTGTAATTAGTATTTACAATAATATGAAAGCAAGCGGAAATAGTTCTGATGAAATTAAGGAAGTAGAACAAAAGGTACAGAGTTTATATAAGCAGATTGAGAGCATGGAGAAAAAGGTTAAAGATTGGGAAGATATTATACAAGGTAATGTCTATGCAAACAGGGAAGAAATAGACCAAAAGATAAATGAGGCAATGATAAAGGCATTAGAGAAAGTAAATGGAATAAAAGATGCTATAGATGCCTTTGGCAATGGAGCTGGCAACAATGATATGAATATTGAAGGAAAGAGTAGATTAATAAAAAGGGTTAATTCAAATAGTAAGTTTAAAGAAATGGCTAAAGTTATAGGTAAAATGAGAAGACTTGCTAAAAGTCAGTTAAATAGGGAGTTTATTCATGGAAGGGGAGAGAAGGTAGGAATTGAATATGGTAATAACCTTAGAAAGATACTAGCTTCTGAATTTTCTTTATTGGCTCAGAAAGAAACCAAACCTCTATTTTATAGAAAGTATTTTAATAAAAAGTTGAAACAGTATAGTGAAAAAACTACAGAGTTTAAAGGTAGGGGACATATAATTTGTTGCAGAGATGAATCTGGATCAACAGCCGGAGGTAGAGAGTTTTGGGCAAAAGCTATCAGCATAGCATTACTGGATGTAGCAGTTAAGGAAAAAAGAAAATATGCAGATATTCCTTTTGGATATAGGTTGGGAAAAGTTACAGAAGTAAATAGCTCCAACTATAACGAAAGTCTTGTACTAGATTTATGTAATAACTTTATGCATGATAGCGGAACCAATTTTACTAAACCACTAGAAAAAGCTATAGAGCTATTAGAAAGCAATGAGTATGATGGTGCAGATGTTGTATTTATAACGGACGGTCATGCAGAAGTAAGTGATTCTGTTATTGAGAGGTTGGAAAAGGTAAAGAAAACTAAAAAATCTAAGATAGTAGGGGTACTCCTAGATAGAGGTGGCAGGGGATATGTATCTCATAAAACTATAAAGAGATTTTGTGATAAAGTATATAAAACTTCTGATCTAACAGAAGAAGAAATTGCAAATAATTTACTAGGCTCAGTTATATAAATAATAGTTAGAACTAATAATGGAGGATGGGATAATCTAAAGATAATAATTAAAGGAGAAAGTTATGAAATTTTTTATTTATTTTTTAATTTTTGTTGTTTCCTATATAATATTTGATTGGATATTTAAGAAATCTGATATTCCTAAGAAGTTATTTGGAAAACCCCAAAAATTTAAATACGCTAGAACTATTCTGATTGTAATAACAGTTTTGATTATATTCTCTTTTTCATATGTAAAGCAAATTTTGAATGAGCAATACGGACAATATAACTATATAGTTAGTATAATAGGTGCATTTTTATGGTCCATATATGTGAATTTTACCCCAGTTATATTTAGAATAAAGTAATTAGGTCACAAGTGCAAGACAAAACGTAATAAAGTTTATTGATTTAACTTTTATGGAATTGGAGGAATAATAATGTCTCTTAAGAGAAATAAAGATGATAATATAAATAACAATTTTATAAGCATTGTTAGCAGAGTAGTAAAAATATACGATGATAAATGGGAGAAAAAATTCCAACGAACGATGCAACAATATGCTAAATTAGTGACTGCATGTGCCCATACATTTGAGGAGATAGAGCAATATTTTTTAGAGCAATGTGATGCGTTACCTCTACCATCTAATGATAGTCGTATAAAACTTTTCCAAGGATACGTGGTTATGGACAGTTCTAAAAATAGACCGGAAAATGGAGTACCTAGATTTTCTAATATGAAAGATGAAGAAATAGACAAATGGCATAAAAAAAGAAGCGCTATGTTTCTCGAGGCTGAGTGCGCTCCTCCTCAACAGTTTGGACTTAATATTCATGGATACTATTTACCTCATACAGAACGTAATAAAATTTTTTACGAGCAGGCTTATCAAGGAGATAATATATGTTTCTTATTTGAGGAAACTACGGGATATTATCAGTTTAGCTGTGCTGGATGTAGTCTTATGTATCAAGTAATAATTTTTATTGGTATAAGTGAGGAGGATATTGAAAAACATACTCAACGTTTCATAGGATATATCAATGCAATGATTAAAATGGGATATTTGACCAATTTGTTTGAAGAACGGTAAATTTTCATATTTAAGATTAGTTTATATTTGTAAATAATTACGGAATAAAGGAATCTATATTTTAACAAGGTAAGGTTATAATATTGCTGCTGAGGTGAAAATGTGTGATATGGCGGTGGTTTCAAAACTAATACTAAATTTTATATAACACAAGTAGCCAGTGGAAAGAGGCTTCCGCTGGCTGTTTTTATTAAGTAACACTTGATTTAATCAGTACTTAGTTTAACACAAAACTATTATTTTATAGGGTGTAGTCTGCGCAGGTAAGCTCTTTGTAGAAGCACCATAGATTACGATTAAATTACGATTTGAAGGTATTCTGGTAAAAGGTTGCCCGTTACGGATTGCTATTTGGGTGTAGGGAGCAAGGTTTAATTTGAGTGTACTGTCAGAGTTAACCAGTTGACTATCAAAAAATTCCACAGTCACATTTCTGAATTGCATATCCAATGCCATGACTATTGCTCGATATTGTGGGGGGAAAATAAAAGGAACAGCAGCACTAGCATCGTAAAATCCAGTTACTATATCTCCTGCTGACATAACCACATTATCTACAAAGTAGGTAGTTGGCTCTACAACAAAATTTACTATATTCCCTCTTCCATCTTCTACTGTGAAAATTTTATAGCATCCAAGGTCTTCCGGATTTGCACTAACCCAAAAATCATCAATCTTGGTGATAATACCATGAAAAGATAGGAATTTGTTCATTTTAGCCTCCATTTAAATTCGAGTTTTAAAAGCATTGAAAACTTCTTATATCTTTTAGGTCCATTCCAAAGTATATCCATCTATTTCCTCCCCATCGGAAACCAGAAATAGATCTTCGTCCCACAAAGGTAATCCACGCCCAAAAGCCATCCCCTCTTCTCGGCCAAATATATACAAATCTAAAGACACAAGGTTTAATTGCACCAGGGTCTATAGCAAAAGCTTCAGCGCCAAACTGCTGAGCTTGAGGTTCCTGTGGCGTAAAGCTTGGAGGTGCAGTAGGTGGTCCACTCTGAGGACCCTGTCGTCCTTGATAAAATCCTGGGGGCAGAACCATTTGTCTGTATGGGCAATTTAGAGGCAAGTCATAGGTATAGTTAGGATTATAAGAGATGCTATCATCATCTAGATACCTGAAGTCACCTGTATACATGAAATAAACTCCTTAATAGTAATAACAATATATTTTATGTTATTTATAAGTTTTTGCTACATATAGAATTAAGATAATGAGTGTGAAATTATACATTTAAATAGTTTGAGGAAAAAAAGGAATCCACTTAAAGAAAGTTAGCAGTAAACTCGTAGTATTCTTATGCAGCGTCATAGCAGTAAGATGTTGCGTGTTAACTGAAGAAAAGGAGAAGAAGCATGGATATTGATTGCTTAATGATGTTATGTATTGTAGAACTTCATAGAGGAAAGAGTATAAGGCTTGTAGATGGTATTCTTTCTGATGTTGCAGGAATAAACGATATTAGTAAAGATGATTTATTTTGTTATATACAAGAAAAAGTTGTTCCCAGTATAGGTATTAACGATTTGAGTTATAGCATTAACCGACTTGTTTCGTATGGGTATATAAGTATTAATGGTGGGAGATTATATCCTGCGATTTGGTTAATACACTATTTTATTGAGATTTTACAGTATGAAGATGATAATAAAAAAAGATTACAAATGTTATCTAAACGAATGAAGAATAAATAATAATCTTGTTACGCATTCTTCTCAATATAGCGATTTAATAGACGTGCACGGCGTCTATTTTTTATGTAATCAAATCTACAAGCTAACGTATATTCTAAAATTACTCATGAGATTTATGAAAGTATTATTATTGATACCATAAATAGATTCTATTTAATAATCGTTGACGATTTAAGAAATACTATTAAAAAGTTATTTGTGGAGGGCTTAGCTATGAAGAAAATAATAATTATAATACTAATGTCTATAAGTCTTGTATGCGATCAACTTCCTGTATATAACGCTTATGCACTTGAAAATAAACCGTTAAAAAATGAAAAATTTTACAAGCCTATTGAAAAATCTAGGGAAGAACTATATCAAGATATTTTCTTTTCTCTACTTTCACCATATATACAGAAATCAGTAGAAGATTATTATAAAAAATTTCTAACTGATATTCCTACAGTTGACCCTTGGAACATTGATATTTTAAGCGTTGAGAGACCTAATGGTTATCGTACATTCCTATTTGTTCTTAAAGTACAAGTAACCCCATATGTTGGACCGCATCTTGACGTAGGCGTTGATCATCTTACAATTACAATACATGGAACAGGTAACGTTGAAGTTAACAGGTTTGAACATATCAGAGACTCTGAATTACCACCGTATTATCAAAATATTATTAAAAAAAGTGTCACTTTAAATAATAAGTCTTTAGATTTTGAAAAAGCGATAAAACAAGGAAACGTTGTAGAAATTTCTTTTTTCAACGTATCATCAGCTAAAACACAATATTATACTGAAATTTACAATATCCATAAGCTCGATGACCTTATTAAGAATATTAAAGATAGAAAACCTACTAAAATTCGCATTGTTAAATATGCCCGTGAGCATGAGATTACATGGGTTAATAAATTGTATGATTTAGAGTATACTGGCGAGAAAATAATAGATACTGTATATGATGTGTATTCTAATCCCAATGCCTTTATCCCATCAACAATATACTATTTTGACCAGATAATAAAAAAGGATTATCCAAATGATATATGGTATGGAATTTGCACAAAAACTGATAAAGAGGATGACTGCGCTACTCTTATTAGTTTTAAAAAGAGTAGTGTAATTAATTAGAGAGTACGTAAATTCCTTTTAGTTTGAATTAAATCTGCTAATTATTGCAGAAACTATTGAAAGACAAGTAGAGGTAGATATGAATGTGTGTTTTAGCCAAATATGAGCCAGCATGTAATATAGGAAGATATAAATGGGACTATAAATTAGCAAAGGATTATCCAGCTTTAAAGAAACTAAACATGTATTTGATTGAGTTAGAGGATTTAGAAGAGTTTGTCGGTAAATATAATAAACATTACTATGTAATTGCACCATCATGGGCATTTAACAAAATTCGAAGGAAAATAAAAGAAAAAGAGTTCATTAAGAATAATTGGAATAGAATTAGCTTTTATAAAATCCAAGAAGAGCAAAAAGAACGATTTAAGCCTTTAGAAGATAGGAATAAGTCTTATTTTGCAAAGAAATTAACGGTAACGAATGACTATGTATTCATAAATAAGAATTTTAGGGATTGGCACAATCTTTATGTGATTGTATCGAAACATAAATTGAATATTGATGAAATTAATGATGTATTTTCTCAAATTTCTAATCTTGATTCGTCGGGTTCACTATGTGATTATTTAGTATTAAAAGACATTGGATTTATTAACTTGGAGATGTGTTTTTTTCACGAAGAGTTTAGTCACTTAGGTGAGCGTGAAGAGAACGGAGAGAAAATCTTGATGTATTATTGTCCATGGAGGCTAATAGAGTAACTTGTGTTTATAAAAAGCTTCGGTCCGGGATCTTCTTTATAGAGTCTATCAATAATAAATTTAGGATACTTAAATAATTGTAAATTAATCCGACTTTAATAAAAATTGCTTAATCCACAATAAAAGGAGTAGTTAAATAAATGAAAGGTATTATAAAAGTAATTATCTTATTTGTATCAGCAATAGTTCTTGTTGTGATTATTGCACATCCAATATCATTATCAAATGAATATGTAGAAATTGTATTTGGGGTTATAATAGTGGGTATGATTATTTCAGAATTATTAGTATTATTTGCTTCAAAACGTTCTAATTTAGTACCTAAGCTTTTCAGAAAAAAATAAAGCCTTTAATAAGGTAACACTATTCTTATATGGTAAACTATCGTAACGAACTATGTATTAAATACTAAATACTTGATTGGGGATAAAGATTGTATGAAGAAAATAACCAGAGATTTAAAAAAGCACTATAGGAGTGTTGAAAGGGATTTAAGAGATTTCAATGTAGATCTGTCTGAAGAATCGTGGTATGGAATGTGGCACATTCATTTAGATTGGGACGGAATAACTTCTGTGAGTGATAAGCATAGAAAAATTCACATTTTGTATTATCTCAAGATTTTCGAGAAAATTGATAAACAAACAAAGGAAAATAAAAGGAATTTTCAAACGTGGATATATTTAGATGGGTATGAGGGTGTTGATGATGCTCTGTACTTTCATACTGAAAATCCAGAAAGTGAGTTTCCTTATTGGTTAGATAGTATTGAATGGAATATAGAAATCCCACCTATACTTATAGGGTTATTGGATTTATCAAAGTTCAATATTGGTACACTTAAAGGTAAAGAAGAAAATGTGCATTCATACATCATTCAAAAAAAAGGATTAGGCTTGAAGATAAAGACAAGATAAATCTTAAACATCACAATCTTTCTGTTTTACCTAGTAACTGTAAATCTACGATAAATGAATATATGTAGATTTACAGTTACTAGGTAATACGTTATTTTTATGGAAGGAGACTATATTTTGTTTTATAAGGTTCAATATCTAATTCGGCTTTTCTCATATATTGCAGGTTTGATTTTTATACCATTGGAAGTAGTTGGACACTGGGGAAAGTGGAATATCATTAAAAATAGGTTTTGGTTTTCTAAAATAGTAAATAAATTTATAAGGGTAGCTGCAATTATCATTGCATTGGTGGTCGAAATATCATTGATTCCTGGAACTATTGATTATTGCAAAGACATACCTGCATTTCTAACAAAAAATTATAAAATGACCTCTGGAAGTATTTCAGATAGTCATGAAGAAGGTGGGCGAGCACATTATCAAGTTATTGTCGTAAACGGTGTATCACTAAAAGGTGGTGTATATTATAAAGATAGTCAAAAATATACTAAATACAAATTTTATTACTTGCCCAATACACATTGGATAATGAATTATGAGGGATATTAAAGAAATTACCCTATAAACATATAGATAGCAATATTCTTATGCAGCGTCATAGCAGTAATTTTTTGTGAAGTAAAAAAAGATTTGATATGATTGAGGGATTAATAGTGAAACATAAAAGAGATAGCGAACTTTATTTAAAAATGTATCCTGAATTTTTGAAGTGGATAAATGAGTGTCCTATATGTCACAGTAAAGGTTATAAGCCTGAAATGCCTGAACACATTGAAGGAGAATACTCTATTGCTGCATATAATATTCGGAAGTATTTTAAACCACTTGAAGTGGATGAAAATGGTCTTTGTTTACAATGTTCAAAAGGTTACAATAAAAAAAGATAAAGTGATTAAATAAAGTTAGTTCGCTTTCTTCTTAAATTGCCTATTAAAGGAATGGGTAACACTAGGTGTTTTTATATTATAAAAATAGAAGGGAGTGATAATAGTAGAAAGAGATGATACAAAAAGTTTGTAAAATGAAATCATGTTAAGCTAGTTCGTAAAAATTAGTTGCATGAAAAGACGGCAGTTGATACTACGTGCTTATAGGATTGATCTAAATAACGTAAAGTTATCTATTAAGGAAGTATATAAAAACAGAGATATAATGGGCATACATATTTAAAATATTGTAAGTCACACTTATGCAATTAAGGTTCCTTTAGGTTTTTATGACTTAATATAACATGGAATTCGTATTACTAATCAATATATAATTTAAATAAGAAGATATTTTAAGGAGGAACAATTATATGTTATGCTCAAACTGTGGAGCGGAAAACCCAGTAGAAAGTCTATTTTGTAATAAATGTGGTAATAAAATTGTAAGTGAGGAAATCAATAATATTGAAGTTAAAGAAGAAGTAGAAGCGGTAGCACCAATTGAAAGTGATCTACAGAATGGTGAGCACGTAATTGATATAACAAAACCTGTTATTGTTAGTGATGTTGATTCAGAAATTAAAGAAACTAAGGACAATTCCTTAAGAAAAGGTAGACAAGCTTCTAAAAAGTCTAAGTTAATTATCGGAAGTATAGTTGCATTATTAGTTATATCAGCAGGAGCATATGAGTATAAACAATATAGTGTAATTCAGCAGCAGAATGCAATTAAAACAGAAATAAAGAACAAATTAACTGAAGCAGAAGGTTATGCGAAAAATAAGGAGTATTATAAAGCTTCTAAGACATTACTTGCAGTAAAAGATAAATATAATATTACTGCTAATGATTATGATGGTTTGAGCAAGACTTTAGAGGATAAAAGAAATGAGTATATAGTGAATGACTACTACACTCAAGCATTAAAAGATATTGATACTAAAAATTACTCTGATTTAACCAGTAGGGTAGAATATTTAGTCAACTTTTACTCAGATAAGGAAAATATAGCAGGTTTATGCGAAAAAGTTGTTAAAATAATCGAAGAAAATAAAGGGGATGCGGGATTATCTCTCCTTTTAGACAAAATACAAAAAACTTACCCTAACAATGAGCATTATAAAGAGGTAAAGGAAAGCGTAGATGCTTATAGGCTAGCTAAATATGAAGCATCTAAATCATCTCAGGCAGCTTCAGCTCCAGCTCCAGTAAAGCCAGTTGGACCTTATGAAGTTACCGACATACACTGGTCTAATCAAAATGGCGTGCGTTATGCTATGGGAAATTTAAAGAATACATCTGGAAAAAGATATTCTTATGTACAGGTTAATATAAACTTATACGACGAAAATAATAACCAAGTTGGAAGTACAATAGACAACACTGCAAATTTAGAAGATGGTTTAACATGGATTTTCAAAGCAGTAGTTACAGAAAATAGTACAAGGCGATTTAAGATTATTTCAGTAGAATATTATTAAAAAAGAAGTAGAGTTGCTAGTAATGGCAATTCTATTTTATTTGTATAAAATATTTGACAGAAAGTAATTAGAATTGTATATTTTAAAATGTAGCACTATTTGTTAAGTATATTAGGGGAAGAAAAGAGAAGAATTTATATATTGGGGAGATTACGATGTTACAATATAAGATGATTTTAATTAATTATATAATAAGTTTTGCAGCAGGGTTTTTGTGTTGCTCTGTTGGAGTTGGATATGCTTTGAAAAATGGGTATTTAAAAATAAATAAAAAAGATTAAATTTTTAGAATGGAACTTAATAATAAGAATATAAAAGAAATACATGAGGCAGACTTAAGCATACCTCACGTATTTCTTTTTTTTATCGATAAAATATATTAATTTTGGTTATGTCTTATTTTAGTAACTTTTTATACTCTTAATTCTTATTGAACTTTTCTTTCTTAATTTCTTAATTAATTTCTGAGCTTCTTTTTTTTCTTTATCAGTGAGTGAACTCTTTCCAAACATCTACTTGTCCTCCTAAATAATATACCTAAGATTTTAACCAAAAGAAAAGATTTTATACAACATAGGCATATTTTAATGCTATTAGTCATATCCTTTAGTATTCAAAAGATAGAGGGAAAAAGGGGTTGAAATACTTATGAGTACATATACCTTGCCATTGAGAAATAAACTGCTTAACTTTATTGATACTTTAACAGTGTCGCTGGCAAATGAAGTTTCGCTAAGATTGATGATACCTACTAATATAGTCAATCGAACTGAAATGATTTGTGAATATATTTCTGATGAAATTGGAATGCACTTTAGGGTAGAGGACTTTATTATGGTTATTTACTTAGACTACATAAAAAATTCAATCAAAAAATATGATCCTATGCGGATTTATCGTGAGATTTCTGAATCCTATGGGTATAACGATAAAATAAAGATAGTTTGTGGTAATGAAACATATGTATATGATAAATTAGCTTGTGGAAGAACTGATATTGTTATCACTATGGACAAGAATGAGGCAAGAAAAGGGCAACTTCTTTTAAGAGAAATAGGAGATCTTTATGGTCGGAAAATTAGCTTGGATTTAATGATATCAACTTTATGGATAAACTTTATCGAAAGATATAAGAGGGGAGATACAGAAAAATCTCTTAAGTCTATATTAAAAATATTGAAAAGCTGCTAGAATGGGTGCTTGCACTCATTTTTTTATAGGGCTATGTTTTAGTTAAATACTAGAGCATAGCCCCAGTTTATATTCTGATAAAAATTACAATAAACAAACTTCTGATATTCTATCATAGAATGGCGTTGTTGGAGTATTGCAACTATTGTAGGAACAAAGGTTCTATAGTATAATTATACTTGACTAACAAGTATAAGGAGGTGTTTATCTTTGGGAAAAAGGCTAACTGTAAAACAAAAGAATGAGTTGTTGGAAGCTGAGGATAAACAAATCCTTAACTATGGAATAAGGATACATATAATGCCGAATGGAGAACAAGCAACTCAAATCCATAAAACTTTTGGATGTAGTAGATTTGTCTATAATAAGTATTTAGCGGATAGACAAGAATACTATAAAGTTAACAAGAAAACTTTATATGTAAATGACTATAAGAAAAATGTACTAAATCCTTTAAAGAAAACTGAAAAGTTTAGTTTTCTTAAAGAAGTAGATAAGTTTTCTTTAGAAAGCGCAGTGGAAAATGTAGAAATTGCTTATAAAAGGTTTTTTAATAAACAAAGTAAATATCCTAAGTTAAAAACTAAAAAAGACACTAAAAAAACTTATAGCACTTATTTTACTAATGATAATATTAAAATTAATTTAGATAGCCAAACTATTCAATTGCCAAAGCTAGGTGAAGTTAATTTTTCTATACCTAAAGGTAAAAATAAGGGTAAGTTTAACAACTTAGGTAGTCATAGTGTAAAAATAACTAAAGCTACTATTGGTCAAGTAGGGAGTAATTACTTTGTATCTCTATGTATAGAAGAAACTATATCTAAAATAAAACAGATAAATACTAAAGATATAGACTTAACTAAAGTTTGTGGTGTAGACTTAGGTCTAAAGCATTTAGCTATTGTTTCAAATGGTATAATCACTATAAAGTATGAGAATCATAAATATTTAACTAAATCTGAAAAAAGACTTAAAAATCTACAAAGAAGACTTTCTAAAATGATAAAAGGCTCTAAGAATTATGAAAAGATGAAACTTAAAATAAATGAACTGTACAGCTATACTGCTAATTGCAGAAAAGATTATGCCCATAAGTTAAGCCGAAAGATTGTTAACGAAAACCAAGTTGTAGTTTTGGAAGACTTAAATATTAAGGGTATGATTAAAAATAGAAAATTAGCAAAAGCAATAGCCGACACAGGTTGGTATCAACTTATCACATTTATAAAATATAAAGCAGAATGGGAAGGAAAAAAATTTATTCAAGTGGATAAATTTTTTGCTTCTAGTAAACTATGCAACGTCTGTGGTGATAAGAAGATAATGTTAACTTTAAATGAAAGAAAGTGGGTGTGCAGTTCTTGTCACACTGTCCATGATAGGGATGAAAATGCTTCATTAAACCTAAGAGCAGAAGGAATTAGGCTTTTAGAGGTAGCTTAATATAAAGTTTAGATTACTCAAAAGATAGAGTTATACTAATCAAGAATAAGCACTCCTAGGAACGGGAGGAAGTGCCTGTCCTATTATACAGTAGTAGGAGTAGCCCAACTCTGGCTACAGGAGAACGTGTAAGACCAATAGTTAAAGACTGTGGCAGTGTTCATCGAAACAGGAATATAAAGAAGCATGTGGCTTTAAACCATGTGAGGTTCACGAAATACTCAATAGTAAAGACCAATATAAGATTAATCTTCTAAAAAGCTAGATGTAATTGTAGATGGTAGGTTTGACGAAAATCTAAAAGACGAGAATTACCTCTACGCTGGATCAACTAATCAACGAATTATTGATATACAAAAATCATTACTCTCTGGAAGGGTAGTAACCATTAAATTTTAAAATATTTTGGGAAGATAAGTTTATTTATCTTCCTTTTTTTATTATAGCAAAAAAGATAGATAAATTGCTGTAGACAGCATGGTTGAGCCATTTGTAAGGAATGGTGGAACTCGGTTCCACCATTTGCTATAAACCCGCATGGTTGAGCCATCTATCAGCATTTATCTATCCTTATTGTGTTTATGAAAGAAATTTAGATTTCACAAGTTTTTCTATTTCTTTTTGCATTTTTAATTTTTCTTCTTTTGAAAGAGCCTTTAGTTTTTCGGCATCACTTTTCGATAGTTTGAATGAAAATTTCATAGAAACATCTGAAGTATCAGCTTCTTTTTCAGTTTCTATATCCTTAAGCATATTTTCAAATAATAAATCAATATTTTTGAAGGTAGTATTAGTCTTAATAGATCCTAAGACAGTTTCTGCTTTAGTACCATGTGATACAACAGAATCAAAATGAGTATTAAAAATGTATTCTTGTTTTTCTTTATTTAATTTAAGTAATTTAAGGGCTAGCTTAAGAGATATATCACCTTCATTTAAAATGCTCTGCCACTCTTCAATTAGATTCGACAAGCTCATATATTTTTGAATTTGTCTTCCGGTAATGTTGAAATCTACTGCTATTTTATCACGAGTTTTTCCTTCACCTAGTCCTAGAGTGTTAGGGCTTTCTTTAACAAGAGTGTATTTTCTTATGATAGATTTATTTTTTTCCATAGGAGTTAATTCTCTTTGTGCCCAGTTACAATCTATAATAATTTGTTCCGCTTCATTATCATCAATCTCTAATTCGCCCTTTATTATAGCAGGGATCTTGTTATAAATATTTATATATTCAGAGTATCCTTTTTCTTCTGCCATTTGAAGAATATCTTTATATGCAGCAACTCTATTATGACCTGACAATATCATATATGTTTTGCCATTAGCACCTTGTCTTTCCCAAACAATTATAGGATTGATTATGCCTCCTCTGTTCAATATACTTTCCTTTAAAGTGGCCATCTTGAAATCGGAGAGGGGAGTGTAGAAGTTCCAACTCTTTGGTGCTGGCTCTAATAAGGCTAAATCTATTAACTGCGCCCCTGGTGTAGTACTTACTTGAATATTAGTTCTAGGTGTGGGAGTATAATTTTCTGATCTTCCGTTCCTATTCATGATTATCTCCTTCCATTAACGTTTTGATTTCTTAACAAATTCTTTTGCTAGTTCTTTATAATTTTTGTCTGACTTTCCGTTTTCAGCCAGAACACTTACAGGTACGTTATTCCATTGGGATTGCTTTATTTTAATATCTATTGGAATAGAACTATCAAATATAATGCTTCCAAAGTGTTCTTCAAGCACTTTATTAAACTGTAAAAGGATGCTGCTTTCTCTTTTATCAACTTTAACCTTAACAATTCCAAGTATATTTAGTTTAGGATTATCTCTTTTACAATCATTGATAAATCCTGTTAATATTTCAAGACCATCAAGTGCAAAAGCTTCGATAGAACAAGGAACCATACAATAATCACTTGTAAGCATGATATTAGAATTTAATAATCCAAGGTTAGGACTTGTATCGATCAATATGTAATCATAAATACCCTTGTCCAAAATAGGTTTTAATAATCGTCTAAACAATGTTTCTCTATATGACTTAGTAGCAAGCTCAGTGTCTATTCTACTAAGACTATAATCAGCCATAATAATATCTAAGTTTTCATATTTAGTTGGTTTTATAAAATTCAATAAAGACTCCTCACGAATTAGAGCAGTATTCAAGTTACATTCTAAATCCCTATCTAGTATACCAAGGCTATGAGTGAGGTTCATCTGCGCATCGCTGTCAATTACAAGAACCTTATATCCTTGTGTTGATAAAATATAACTTAATCCGTTAGTAACTGTGGTTTTTCCGGATCCTCCCTTATTGTTGATAAGAGGGACTACAACAGTATTTCTAAACCCAGGTATGTATACATCAGAAAGTTCAATCTTAAAGAAATCGCATAGCTTTTGAAGTTTATCTTCATCAAAGTCCTGTTTACCTAATTCAAATGAGGCATATGTAGCTCTTGGTACTCCCAATACATCTGAAACAGTTTGTTGGGTTACATCAATCTCAATTCTTCTGTTCTTAATTTTATCATATAGGATTTTTCCTTTAGCCATATACAACACTACCTTTCATTACCAACCTAATTAACATTATCTATAACATAATATTATATGTTAATTGAGGATAAGTCAAAAGAAATTTAAGATTGTTGCAACATTTTATAAAAAAATGTGGTATCTACGGTTTTTTTGCGATTATATAAATAATTTCATACCATGATATTACCAGTATAATATCATGGTTATACCATGTTAATACCATGGTATAACCATGGTATTATAAAAATAAAAATTTATCTATTTCTTTTGAGAAAATACTCTAAATAGTAGTAAACATACTCTACAATATGGTATAATATATGCATAATAATTTTTGATTTAAGGGAGGTGAATGTATGCTGGATTCAGTTAGTATAAATAGCTTAAATAACATTGTAGCAGTAAAAGAAGATAGTAATACAAATATAATTGGGCGGTTAATGTACTTTATGATCGGCAAGGCTTTTATCCCATCAGATATGATTAAACAGATAGTTACACAATGTGGTATTGGTGAGGATTTATTAGCTTCTAAATTTGTAAATACGCATGCTTTTAAATCGGCAACAAAAAGCCTTGAGAAACGAAGAAAATGTGTAGATGGAAAAGGTAGATTGCATCTTTATCGTATAAGAGTTCTAGATAATCAGAAAGAGGCAGATGGAAAGGTGCTAGTTAGAGAGATTAAAAAGGAAACTATAAAAGAGAAAATGAATCCAATGGTTAACCTAGGAAACTTCATCTATAATAAAGAAGCAGATACACTAACAGTTAAGTTAAATCCTGTAACAATAAAAAATGAAATAGAGGGCATAGATGATTGTATGGATTTAAAAGAGGAGTGCCAGAAGATACTTGATCTCTTTGAACTGGCTAAAACCTGTTATAACGAGAATAGATTGGTTACATTCGTAGAAAACTTCATAATGGAGCAGTTAGATGCTTCACCAATAAATGTGCATGGCAAGTTATTTTTTATCCCTAAGTACAAAGAAGCAGAATTAGCAAAACTTGAAATGTTTATGCAGATGATTGAACAAGAGAATTTAATTAGAGAGGGAACAATAACTTTTGCTGCAATCCCTGTAATGTCTGAAGAAAAGTACATAAAGGAATATTCAAAAGAGTTCTATGCTTCATTACAGGAAGAACTAGATATTTTAATGACTAGATTTGACCACTTTATAACTAAAAAAGGAACTGCTTCTGAGAAAGTTATATCTGTCTGGTTAGAAAAATACAATAAGCTCATGGAGAAAAAGAAAAGTTACGAAGAATTATTTAAAAGAAAGCTTGATAATCTAAATGAAGATATTGACCTTGTAGATATGCAGGTAAAGGAGCTAAAAAACAGAATAGACACTGAAAGTAAATTGAAGAAACAAAAAGAAGTAAAGTGAGTTGAATATTGATAATGATATTAAATGTAAAGAACATTAGTAGATGGGTAGGGGATAGGTTGATTTCATAGCAATACAAATAAGTCAACGTTTCCTTATCTAAAAAATTCAAATTTAATAAGAAGTGAGGAGAGGTGAAAGGTTATGAGATTAACATCAAGAGTGGTAGTAACAAATGATTTATATATAGGAAAAACAGGAACTATAATGGATTTCGTAGGAGGATTAAAAAACATATTAGTTGGCTTTGATGATGGGACCAATGGTAAGTTTGAAAAAGGGGAACTTATAGAAATAGATGATATATCCTTTGAAGGATTCTCAAAGGGAATGAAAGTATATGTTTCTGATTTTAATAGAGTAGGAAAAATAGAGAGCATAGCAGAAGGGGAGTACACTATAAAGTGGGGGGATGGAAGTACCTCTGTTGTAACTCTTAATGAGGAAAAAGATTTTGCTGCAGTATAATAGTTCAATACTCTAATAAATTGTAAGGATACATTTTATTATGATATAATCAGATGGATTAAAAAGGCATACAATAAAGGGGTTGAGTAGTTGAGTAATGAAATTAATATTGATATAGAATCAAAGAATATAGATAAAACTAAGAATTTCAAGAAGGATGAAAAGATAGAGGACAAAAGGATCAGAAAACAGTTAGGAGATCCACCTAATAAGATAAGATTTTACAGAAAGAAGTATGGATATACACAAAAGGATTTAAAAGAAAGATGGGAAAAGAGTCAACAGGCAATATCAAAGTATGAAACAGGGGAGTACAACTTAAAGCCAGAAGAAATAAAGAAGGTTTTGCTAACATTCCCTAATTTAAGCTATGATGAGATTTGGGAAACTGGAAGGTTATCAGTATGTATTAATGAAAAGAATCAGAAGCTACTTGAAGGTTATATAAATGACTTAAATCTCGCATTCCCTAAAAATACTACGGAACATGAGAGAATAAATATTATTATAAATCATATTTTAAAGATATTTTTAAGTGGGAATCTTTCTATGGAATTAAAACATAGCCTGGCAGAAGAAATGGAGGACTAGACGATTGATGAAGAATCACATAAAGGTTGGAGGAAAACTGCTACAAACAAATAAAAAGTGGAGTCACCTAAAACAGAAACAAAAGGAATCTATAGCAGCTCTATTAAGGAAATCATATATAAACTTTGTATCTGATAATGGAAGAAAGCCTGATAAAGAAGAAAAGGAAACAATACTTGAAGATGCTTATTTTATAATTGTAGAAAAGGAGATTTGGATACCTAAAGGTGAGGTGAAAAAATACTTCTCCAAAAAAATAATGAGATATGATAAGCAATTACATTCCGTTGGATGTAAGGATTCAGATAGTATTGAAGAAGCGGTAATAAATGATCCTTTAGTGGGAATTACAAAAGGGCTATCTGTTTTAAAAACAAAGGAGTTAATCGAAAATTTTAATGTAGAAGATAAAGAAGTAAAAGTAACCTTTAATGAGCCTATAAAAGCTGCTTTTGTTGAGCCTCCATTTAATGAAAGAGAAGCAATGGATGCTATAAAGACTTTTAATGCTACTACTATAAAAACACTTAACTGTATCATAGAAGAAGTTAGCTCCAATAATGAATTTCCTACTCAGAAATATATTGCTGATGCAATAGGGAAAAATGCAACCACCATATGTAAGTGTATGGCAACATTAAGAAGCTTCAATATAATATATAAAAATGAAGATGGTAAGTACGCTCTTTCTGAAATTAGTAAAATAACCAAGGAGAAAATAGATACAATTGCAACAGCACTATAGAAAAGTATTGTGGCGCAATCGTAATATTGCGACACAACCGTATAATAACTATATCATTTTCAACAACTTTCTTAAATAGAGCCTTTATTTAAAATCAATGGTTAATAAAGTATTTAAAAGT
This sequence comes from Clostridium magnum DSM 2767, assembly GCF_001623875.1. Classification (GTDB taxonomy): domain Bacteria; phylum Bacillota; class Clostridia; order Clostridiales; family Clostridiaceae; genus Clostridium_AM; species Clostridium_AM magnum. The sequence continues at coordinate 44,620 of NZ_LWAE01000013.1, forward strand.
GCTTTAGATGTTGGCAAATATTACAGCTATTAAAATACTAAGAAAAATGATAATATTTACATGAAAAAAACTTTACAATTGTGAGGTAAAAATTGTGAGAAAAAGTGGCGGTAATTGTAAAAAAGATTCAAAAGTTATACTCAGAGGCATTAAAATTTTCATAGCTGTGATAGCAGTTGTACTATGCGTGCCTCAAATACCTTTTGCAGCATCCCAGCCAAAACAGACAACGGTAAATAAAACACTAACTGACATTCAAGGAGAGAATGAAAGTAAGAAGTCTAACGAGGTTACTAAACAGGATAATACTGCAAATTCGGACAAGCAAGTTACTCAGACTAAGGAAGAGGAAAAAGGTAGTGTAGGGAAAAATAGTGAGTCAAAGGATAAAGAAGATACACAGTATAAAGGTGTAGATTTAAGTAACGACCCAGATTATAGAGCTCAGTTAAAGAAGATATATAGCGAAGAAGATTTAAAAAGACTTGATGCGCCAAGAAAGTGGGTAACTATGCCTAATGTTGAGGGTATGACTGAAGCTGATGCCATCAGAACAATGAAATCTCTTGGAATTGTAGTACGGGTGGCTTATGAAGATTATTCAGCGGTTCATGTAAATTTTCCATATGAGGATGGAACCTGCGTTAAGCAAGATATCACAGCAGGACAGCAGTGGAATACAGATGCATCCGTATTTATATACATACAGAGAAAAGATAACAAATTGGAGAAACTGCCAGTTAAAGAAGAGGTGAAAACTACACCAAAATCTGCGGAGACTTCTAAGCATACAGAATCAACTGGGGCTGCCAACGAAGCTGTGCAATTGACAAAATCGAGCAATTAAAAAGTACAGCCCCCTGTATCATCAGTAAGATACCAAAAGTCTTAGTTATTAGTTTATCTAAGGCTTTTTTTGTTTTATAAGAGTGTGGTAAAGAAAGTTTTAATGGATAGAATAGAAAATACTAATTGAAGAATTTTCTTATCAAGCGTATGTATCTAACTCTCAGGATATTTACGCTTCCGTAAATTAAGACGAAGCAAAAGAGAGGATAATATGATAAAAAACAAGTTAAATAATATAAAGAAAACGTACATTTTAGAAAAACTAAAATCCACATGGGATATAGAAAAACGTTATTGGTATCCACTTGAAAAATGTACTAGGGATGATGTCATTTCTTTTGATTCAGAGTATATTAATAAGTCGGTAAAGATAAGTTTCATAAAATCAATTTTGGAAGAACATGGTGTAGTTAAATTATATGAGTTTAGAGAGCATGGATTAGCATATGAAATAGATAATATTTCAGATTATACTTTATGGCAGAGTGATGATTATTTTATGTATAATGAAGGATTTTGGTTTGATGACACTATGAATTGGATTGATGACTATTCAAAAACAGTTCTTGATGAATCTGAATATATCTATGAAGTCTCACAGAAGCACAACAAAAATGGCCTAGAACTATTAAAGAAGGTACAAAAGGAACTTGGTGATAAATATACTATTTCCTACATTTCTTCAGATAGTTATTTGGGGTAGTTCGGAATCTTCTTATATAATCTATCAATCATAAATTTATGATATTTGAATAATTGTAAAATAATGTTCATTGAGTGAGAGGAGGAGGTTATAATGATTAATGATTTGTATAGCAAAATAGGAAGTATATTAAAAGAATGGTGCAAAAACAGAGCTAGTAAAAATGGTGATATTAACTATAGCCCTAACAATTCTGAAGGTGATAGATTTATAGGGTTTTCTACACAGGTTATAGAGAGCATTTTGCCCCCATTAGAGGGTAGCAAAATAAAATGGAAAAGAGGGGTTTATATTTTATATCAAATAGATAGTAAATTTGATCATAAAACGAGAGTTGATACTGTTAATATTTCTTGTGTTATAAATAATGTAGGCCTATCTCCAAGTGGAAAGGAATTTTGTGAGTTTTTGATTACGACAGTTGGTGAGGATATAAAGGAAAATTGGATAACTAAAAAGTTAAAGACATGGAACGTTCGTAAGTGTACAGAAAATGAAGAACTTGAAACAATTAAAGCTGATATTAATAGTACACTTAATAGTATCTTGGAAAATGATATCATTAATTTTGAAAGAGAATTTTTGAAACCAATATTAAAAAAAAATGAATGAAGAGTATCTCCTAATTAAGTCCACGATTCAACATGGTAAGTATGCTCTTTCTGAAATGAGTAAACTAACTAAAGAAAAAATAAGTATAATTGCAACAGCACTATAATGCGAATCATAGGGAGGAGCTAAGATGAGTAAAAAAAATTATGTAACTATCTTAACAGTTGTATTAACATTTATAATTGTTAATTTTATTTATAAATTAACAGGATTTCATTATAGTTTTTCTGAAGGACTATTAAATTTAAAACTGTTAATTGATTTAGGTGTATGGTTGCTAATATACATACCAGTTAATACAATTCTTGATAAAATACTATTGTCCAAGTGAAGATGATTTGACAAAGTTAATAGTCATCGTAATAAATGCAAAGCAATAGGATAATCTAACAAAGTACATTACGGAGGGAATCAAATGACTAAAGGAAATTTATCAAAAATTATACTTTGCTTCACATTAGTTTTAGCTATTTTTAGTGGTTGTGGTCAAGCTACGAAACCAACTAATAAAGCAGAAAATAAACAGGTTGAAGAGAGCGGAAAAGATACTAAGGGTAAAGATATTATGCTTGCGGATATTGAAAAAATTTTTACAAAGGGAATGGTTAAGGCCACTGAAGAAGAAGCTAAAAGCAAGATTGGAGATAACTATATTACTCCTAAATACATACCAGAACGCTTCAAGAACTATGGTACATATATAAGCAAAGAAGATCCTATGGTAAGACAAATATGGTATGATTCCAACAAGCTAGAAATGATTGTTGTTACTCAAATAAAGCATCAAAGTTCATCAGAGCCAGATCGTGAAGAACCTCAAATACTCTTTGCAGATATAGCGGAAGATGGTAAAAAAATGACTGAGTATCACTCTTGGGCTAAATATCGAACTCAATGGGAATTTACAAAGAAGGGCATATCAGTTCAAGGCTATATGCTTGTAAATGACGAAAATAATCGTAATGAATACGATAAAATATTAAAATCATTAAAACAATAATTAATATTCTCCTAGGCTGTTATAAATAGAAGATAAAAAGGATCTCACTCTTTTTTCTTCTGTTTATTTTTTTCTCTTGCATTCTGCAAAATCAAAAGTTCAAGAAGCAGCTGGAATAAATTAGTGATGTTTTTATTATTGTTTAACTCATCATATAGATTGCAATTTTTTATTAAACATATTATAATATTAGTAACAAAATAATTATTTACACAAAAACTTGGTTATCTATTTAATCAAGTGATTTTTACAAATTAAAAGTGCGACAAGAAGCAACTTGTCCTTCTAAGTGTAGTGCTGAGAAATCAGATAACTTAGTTACAGAGTTATTCCCATCCGAAACTGCGATTGAAGTAATTCAATGGTAGGTTGCATGAGGAAAAGCCTAATGTATATCTTAGTGTTAAGGAATACAGGGCAAGGGAAAGAATGACATGGTTAATGAAAATGAACCCTTACAAGCATCGTAATGTAAAGCCAAGGAAATAGCACTGATACCATGGTCTAATGGCAGAGAAAAGCGAAATTTTTAAGTCGCTACGTTGTAACCTAGCCATCGGTGTAAAGAGGGAACCTAAATCATTCATATCTACACAAAGTTGAACTTGGTAAGCCCGTTAGTGTCCATTTGCAAATCTTGTTGTACTATGTAAACAATGACCAATGGTTTCTGTTAACTTATTGGGATTGTGAAGTTCTATATATTTAGAACTTCCACAAATAACAAGGATTTATACAAAGGTAGTGAGATTTGAGCATATATACAAATCTCTATTTGTGTTTTTTTGCAAATGGTAAGTCGAACAATCCTATGGAGAGGGAGAACCAATCCTCTAGCGGGTATAGGATGTTAGAAAAAGCGAAAGCCACTAAACCGAAAGGTAACGGGAACGGACATAACCGAGTGGATAGTATCTGGTGATACGACCTGAAAGGGTGCTGACTTCTAACTGGTGTACAACATGGTAATAAAACGAAAAGTAAATACTCCACAGAAAGGGAGGTAATGTGCGATGAACGCTTCAGTCAGTCAACAAAGAACATTCATCAAGAAGTCCGCTGTATCTCCTACCTCTTGGGACAGTATTAACTGGAACAAGATACAAAGGTATGTGGAGAAATTACAGCAGCGGATATACCATGCGGAAAGTTGTGGTAATAAACGAAAGGTCAGAGACCTCCAGAGACTATTGATGAGAAGTGAATCAGCTTTATTGTTATCTATCAGACAGGCAACACAAATCAACAAAGGTAAAAGAACCGCAGGAGTAGATGGATACAAAGCTCTCACTGAAAGAGAAAGAATGGCACTATACAACAAAATGAAAAACATGAACATTATGTGCCATAATCCAAAACCAGCTTATAGAACTTATATTAAAAAGAAAAACGGTAAGCTAAGACCTCTTGGCATTCCTACTATTAAAGATAGGATATATCAGAATATCGCTAAACTAGCATTAGAACCTCAATGGGAAACAAAATTTGAACCAGGTAGTTACGGATTTAGACCCAAGAGAAGTTGCCAAGATGCCATTATGGCAATATACTGCAAAGTAGGAAAGGCGAACAGTAGAAAACAATGGATATTTGAAGGAGACTTCCGAGGCTGTTTTGATAACCTAAACCATGACTACATTTTAGAACAAATTAAGGATTTCCCTGCATGCGATATTATTAAGAAATGGTTGAAAGCAGGTTTCGTAGACAATAACGTATTCAATGAAACTGAATTTGGAACACCACAAGGGGGTATAATATCTCCACTTCTAGCTAACATAGCATTACATGGTATGGAAGCTGAATTAGGAATCACATACAAGGTCATGAACAAAAAACGTGATGGACTTGTCCACGAAAACAGAGGAACTAAAGCTGTAGTAAGATATGCAGATGATTTTGTTGTCATATGTAGTAGCAAGAATGAAGCCGAAAGCATATACGAACTACTTCAACCCTATCTTGACAAAAGAGGACTAGAACTAGCCGAGGACAAGACAAGAATTACCCACATTGATGAAGGATTTAATTTCTTAGGTTTCAATGTAAAAAGATACAAAGTCACAACATCAAAAAGTGGTTTCAAGGTCTTAATTAAACCATCAAAAGAATCCATAAAAAGGGCTAGAAAAACAATATCTGAGACAGCCAAATCATTAACTGGAAAAAATGTTGATATACTTATAGGAAAACTAAACCCTATCATATTAGGAATAGCAAACTATTGGAGTACAGAAGTTTCTTCAAAGGTATTTGGCAGCTTAGATAAACATTTATGGGATATACAATATAAGTTCCTTAGAAGGCTACACCCAACTAAGGGTAAGAAATGGATTGTAAAGAAATATTACAAGAAAGATATGTATGGACAAAGCAAGAATAAATGGATTCTAACTGGTCCCATATCTGGAAAACAACTCACTAGATTCTCATGGAGACCTATAGTTCGGCATGAACTTATCAAATTCAATAACAGTCCTTTTGATAAAAACCTTAAAGAATACTTTGAGAGAAGGAATATCAAAGAATTTGAAAGGGATAATGTTGCTTTAAGGCAGAAGCTTGCTAAAAAGCAAAGTTACAAATGCCCACTATGTGGATATTCAATTATTGATGGCAAAGAAGGACTAGAAAGACATCATAAAATCCCAAAAATAAAGGGAGGAAATAACACAATCAAAAATCAACAACTAGTTCATATTAGTTGCCATATTGACCATCATAGATTACATCCAGCCAAAGGAACTCTACCTACAGAAGCTCAATTAAGAGCAGAAAAGAAATGGAGAGTTAAAGGTGGAAAAGTAATCAGAAAATAGTTTATTAACGCAATCACCGAGAAATGTATGCTTGAGCCGTATGTGGTGAAAGTCACAAGTACGGTTCTTAGGCGGGAAAGAGGGAGTAATCCCTCCTACCTAGCCGACTTTTAATCAAGCTATGAGGTATTTTCAAAGATGCGGGTTAAAGGTGTCTGTCATAAGAGGGAAGTATTTCATTATGCCTTTCACAAATGAGGAATTGCAATATCAAGAAACGGACATATCTCAAATTGAAGAATTGAGAGTCATCTTGAATTTGAAACCACATATGTGTGCAGATACAAGTGAAGTAGTTAAATCAGCTAAGAAATATGGATTCACAGCTATAAGATAAAATAAAAAAGGATTTATGCAAATTAAAGGAGGAAAAAACAAATGGGATCAACAAATTTTTGCAAATCAATTACCGCTAAAACAGCAAGTGAGGGCTTTGATTATTTAGTAGAAGAAGCAGAGCATGAATATGGACACGATAGTTATAATGGGACAATCAGCACATGTTCTCTTGGAAGATGTAGAAAGCAGTTTGATAAGCTGACTAAAACATCATTAAAGGAGACAGAAAAGCTTGTAGATAAGCACCTTAATAATGCTTCTAAACATGTAGCAGATTACATTAATTGTGGTTTAGAACGTATGGTGTTAGTAATAGTTGAAAATAACAGAGGACAATATACGAAACCAGTTTATAAAGAACAATATTGTCTTTATATTGGTAAAGATAAATACCCTTATGATGAAAGGTTGCTAACCCAAAAAGATACTTTGAAAGAAGCTAAAGAATATGCTGGCAAGTATGCTCTAAAAGAGGGTAGACAAGTTACAATTCGCAAAGAGAGAACTTTAGTAAAAGGGGAAACTACCGTAGCTGAAGTTGTTATCAAGAGGAGAGTAATAAAAACAATACCTAAAACTCTAAAACCTAATCAAAAGATAGAAAAGTATTATAAATTCGTATACTTTGGTTGGGCAAGCTGCTAGTAGTAAGTTTTATGCAAATAAAAAATAGATACTGAAAAGTAATAGGGAGATAAGAAAAAATCTTGTCTCCCTAAGGATTTAAGCAAATGGAGGTCTTTATATGAATATGTTTGATGTTGCCTTTGATTGGTATGAAAATGAGCTAAAGAAGGAAAAAGCTTTGAAAGAAGAACTAAGAAAAATCCAAAAAAGGGATGAGGCAAAATATTTTGTAAAGAAGTGTCTTTATAAAATGCAATGCACCTACCTGGATAAAGACTATGAGAAGGATTGTAAAAGAGTAGCCTATCTAGAGCTTAGAGATTATATACCTCTAAGTGATATAAATAAGGTTATCTTAGCTTCAGTAATAGAAACTGATAAGCTAAGTTACAATGCTAGACGATATGCTGAAACTCTTAGTGAAAGCTCTATTCCAGACACTCAATATCAAGTTCTAAACTCTGAATCTTCATGGGAGGACCTGATATATAAGATCATAGGTGAGTATGAAGGTCAATAAGTTTTATGCAAATGGAGGAATGTAAAATGGGAAAAGCAAAATTTTCACCAAGTACGATATTTACTAAAGCAATGGATATATATTTGAGAGATGAAAACATCACAATTGAGGAAATGCTTAAATCAATGCAAGGTGTGGAGCTAAGACTTAAAGCTGTAGCTTTTGCTCTAAGAACAATGTTGTCTTATCATGGCTACAGAGTTGAATCTGAAACAACGGATACATCAATTATATTTAAGTGTGCAGGAATGCCTTGCCATGAGATTGAAGATAAACAGCTTTTAGGAACACAAGATGTTAGGTCTTTCTGTTTTAAGTTAGTAATTCAGTGGGGTGCAATAACTACTCAACTTGACCGTATGGGACAAGTACCTGATGCTGATATTAAGGATACTGAAAAAATCCAGACTGCATTAGTAATATAGTAAACCAAGGATTTGAGCAAATTTTAGGAGGAATGAAAAGTGGAAAAGAAAACATTAATTATATATATATCTTATGCTGTGAGTTAGCAGAAAAAAACGTACCTTTTGGTAAAGGTAAAGAAATAATGACGAAAGCTTTAAATAATGATTTATCTTTCTTAGAAATAATCCTAGATGAAGCATCAGAATCTTTTACAGAGCTTCATCCAATCGTGGCAAGGATACTCCCGCTTCAAAAAGTAGGGGAGGAATTGCCACTTTTTATCTCACTTTCTAATATTGAATTCCGTTAAAAAACCGTTATACTATAATTAGTAAAAGGAGTTGGTATTATAGAAATAACTATAACTTCTAAAATACAAGTATATCCTACTAATGAGCAAATAGAAATTTTAAAAGAAACTATGTTTCAAATAAGAAAAGCCTTAAATTATATATCTAAATATATCTTTGATAATAATTGCTTAAATCAAAAGAAAATAAATGCTGATACTTATTATTATTTAAGAGAAACATATGATTTAAAATCTCAAATGGCTCAAAGTTGCATGAAAACTGCTATTGCTAGATATAAAACCAATAAATCCAATGGCCATGATTTTACTTTAGTGCAGTTTAAAAATTTAGAATATGACCTTGTTTGGAATAGGGATTATTCTTTAAATAAAAATATATTCTCTATAAATAGTCTGCAAGGTAGACTTAAAATACCTTATGAAGCTAAAGGTATGGAAAAGTATTTTGATGGTTCTTATAATTTTGGTACTGCTAAATTAGTATATAAATACAATAAATACTTTTTGCACATTCCAATGACTAAAGACTATCCTCAAACTACACCTTTTGAAATCAATAAAATCGTAGGTATAGACCTTGGTATAAACTTTTTAGCAACTACTTATGATAGTTATGGCAAAACCGTCTTCTATAATGGTAGACATATAAAGGCTAAAAGAGGTCACTATAAAGTCTTAAGAAAAGACCTACAAGAATGTGGTAGTAAATCGGCAAAACGCAGACTTAAATCCATTGGTTCAAGAGAAAACCGTTATGTTAATGATATTAACCATACCATTACAAAGGCACTCATTGACAAGTATGGAGCAAATACATTATTCGTTCTTGAAGATTTAACTAACGTTAGAATAGCTACTGAAAAAGTAAATATTAATAATAGATATGTTTCTGTATCTTGGTCTTTTTATCAATTTAGGCAAATGCTTGAGTATAAGGCTAAAATGAACAACTCAATGGTTGTAGCAGTTACTCCTAAATATACAAGTCAAGTTTGCCCTAAATGTGGTCACACTGAAAAATCCAATAGAGATAAGAAAAATCATATCTTTAAATGTAAAAATTGTAGCTATCAATCTAATGATGATAGAATTGGGGCAATAAATCTTTGGAGAAAAGGTCTTGAATATATAGAAAATAACTCCAAAGAGCATAGTTAGTAAACTTGCTATGTTGCGGTGTTGTCAATCACCGTATCGTAACATACATTTGAGATGGGAGGATAATATCCGCATACCATGTGTAGTAGAGTTACAAGCCCCCACTTCAACGAAGTAAGTGGCGTGGTATTGACAAGATTACTGATAATGATAGGAAGATCATAGTAGAAAATCTGCTAAAGGAAACTTATTTAATGCTGGATTACAATGATAAAGGATATAATTCATCCTTAACATTCAGAGAAAGAGATTTGGCTAGATATAATTCTACAATAAAAAGTGTTACCATTTGGGTACTGTTAGCTTAATTGGGGGAAAGTCGTTCACTTAAAAATGAATTTGCATCCTTCAAAAAAGACTATAAAGCTTATGCTTCTAAGCACTTAGGAGTAATAGCAAAAATGCTGGACACTTCTGATACAGCAGATCTAGAATCAGAAGTACAAAACAGGATAACTGTAGCACAGGGGCTTATCGAAAAGTACCAAGAATTATTAATTACAGATATAGACTTAAGAACTGCTTGGGAAAATGATAAGATTATTAGTATAAATACTTTTCCAATGACTGAGCAGGAGCAAGAAATGTTTCATCTTGCGGTAGTATAATATAAAAAGGCTGGCGAAATACTCTAACGGGTTTACTTTAGAGGTGCAAAACTTAAAACTACAGTGATTTTTACAACCATTTTTGCAATAGAAAAAGCATGTTAATAATTTGAAATGACATGCTTTTTTATATTTGATTATTTAGTTGTTAATGAACAATATAAGAAAAAAATGCGAATTAAGTTATTCATTGACCTTAATAAACTTTCTAATTAGAGTTGTCCTATTGTCATGAGTGGCACTGCAATACACATATATATCCCAAAACTTAATCGGAAGGAATATAGAAAATAAAGAGACAAGCATCTAATTATGGGCTTGCCTTTTTTAATTTTAAATAATATAGAAACAGAGAGATAATTCACTTAAGGATATCGGGCATATAATCAGTAGAATCATTTTTAAATATTTCTACTAAATCAAATTGTAAATCAGCAAATACTACGGATTTATATGTATCCTCTTTAGAGTATTCATTTACTAGAGTATAAGCTTTAAAGTCACTAATTAGCTTATATTGCTTTACTATATCCTGCTCCTGGTCCACAATAAGATATTCTCTTACCCCTATATATGCATAATCATCTTTTTTATTACCTTCATCATTAGAAGCGGTTGCTGGGGATAGTATCTCAACAAGTATCACTGGAACTCCATTATAAGTGTCCTTATCAAAATTATTATCACATTCTATGAATACATCAGGACTTACTATTCTTCGTCTATATTTGCTATGAACTCTTACACCAACATTTGCTCCATGAGTGCTACATTTAGTCCCATTTGTAAACTTTGCAAACTCTGCTTCAATTTTACGTCTTATTCTCTCATGCTTGGGTGAAGCAGCCTGCATATAGATTACTTTACCGTTACAATATTCAGCTTTTGCAGAATCATCCATTGCTAAAAATTCTTCTTCTGTTATAGCCACATAATTATTGTTTTTTAATTCCATATAAATCACCTCTTTATTACATTATACCATCTTTTTAATTCTTTTAAGTTGTTTTTAGCAACAAGTATTCACTATCATTATATCCTATATAAAAACGTAATGGCAATATTTACTAATAATTGTTGACGAAACTATAACTTTTGCCATAGTTTTTACACTCATTTTTACAAGCACTTTTGCGGATGTAAAAATTTATTACATCCGCTTTTTGCACTGCAAAAAACCTTGTAAAAATTATTGTAATTTATAAGTAAAACAACCTTAACCCTTTGACTTAGAACAAATAAATAGAGTGCTAAAATCACTACAATTTCGCACTCAAAAGTTATTGTATTTTTCCTGTTTGCACCACTAAAGTAAACCCTTTAGAAATACTCGCTGACCTTTTTATATTGTTTTAAAATACAGAAAACTGGGAATCTAATGTTACATATCCATTAACTTTGATATATGCTATATTGCAAAACCCTACTATAATAAGTGTAAATGGTTTAATAGAGACTTAAAGGTAAATACTAGGTTCAAAAAATATGTTTGGAAAGATAAACTATGTGATTTTGTATAAAATTATATAGAAAGTATTGTATAAATAATTTTATTGTTTTATAATACATATATAAGTTAAATACAAGGATAAAAAATAACAATTTATATATACAGAGGTGATACAAGATTGATGGAGATATTACAAAAAGATAAGGAGATATTACAAAAAGATAAGGAGATATTAAATAAAGAAAGAGAAAAAAACAATCTACCAGCTCCAGTAAACTTTGATAAATCTCGAATCACACCAGAGCACATAACGAAATTACTTCCGCTACTACAATTACCCTTTGAAGAAAATGCAATAGTCAGAAGAGAAAGAGATGATTTTGTTAGTAAGGGAGTTCCTCTATCCATGCAATTAATGCGAGTATTTGAAGTCTTTGGAGCAGATCATATTAGGTTCGAACATGATGTAGTTGAAAAGGATATAGTTAAAAGAGAAGGTAAAAGTGACATGCATTATTACAAAGTATATGTCAAACTGAGCATTGGTAACTGGACAATATACAATGAAGATAACTGTAAACCTTCTTCTACATTTGTATCCTATTATGAGGTAGAAGGAATAGGGTACGGAGGACATACTTCCTTGGGAACTGCTGAAAAAAATGCAGTAGCCAATGGTAAGAAAGAATGTCTAAAAAATATGGGAGTGCTTGCATATCTATATGTTGAGGGTGAATACAGTGGTGAAGGTAATTCTGATATAGATGATGTTGGAGTAATAACTCCAGCCCATACATATCCTGTAACCAAAATAGTGTTAAAGGATAAGCCAATAATCAATGAAAATGCAGTTATATTTTTAAAAGGTAGGGCATTAGATTCGAGTACTAACTCTGAAATAGAAATTATTATTTATAAAGAAAACCCACAAATGAAGGAAGAACATCAGAAGATGATTGACAACTTAAAGCAGTATAAATCATTACTAGTTGCAGGGCGAGAGCTACAGGTAGAGTACATGGAAGGAAACGTAGCTAGACCTCAATATATAATTAGAAAATTAATCTTTACAAATAAAAAATAAGATTTAACAAATTTAAATTCAAGGAGGAAGCCTTAACAATATGAATAGATATGCAAACCAAATGAAGCCTGAGGAAATAATATTAGGACTAAATGGAAATGATAATGCTACAGATGCAGAGATTTTAAAGGAACTAAAAAATGCTATGCATACAAATAAAACTCTAAGTGGTTACTGCATACAATGTGATGAAGATGGTTCGTTAGAGATACAGCTAGGGGAGAGAATCAAAGGTATCATAGCTAGAGAAGAAGTAACTTATAGAGTAGAAAAAGATGGTCTTGTTCATTTAGGAAAATGCCAAGGCAGAGTAGGTTTATATGTACCATTCAAAGTTAAGCATATAAAATTGGAGGAGGATGGAAGCGTTACAGCTATCCTTTCTAGAAAAGAAGCAGTAGAGGAAGTACGCCAAAGATATGTTAGAGAGTTAAAAGTTGGTGATGTAGTAGATGGAGTTGTAATAGGAATTCAAGGCTATGCAGCTTGGTTAGATATAGGTGGAGATGTAAGCGGTATACTATCTATTAGAGATATTACAAGAGTACCAATAGCGCATCCTTCTGAAATTCTTAAAGTTGGGCAGGCAGCAACAGTAGTAGTTACAGAAGTCGAGCCTAGGCCGGAGGGAGGATTAACTATTTCTTTCAGCAGAAAAGAGCTTTTACCTAAGTTTGAAGAAATAGATAAATACTTTAAACAAGGAACTACTGTATTAGGAAGAGTTAAGAAGATTTGGGATACTGGAGTTTTTATCGAGTTAAGTGAGGCATTCGAGGGTTTAGCTGATTTTGTCCCTGGAAAAACGTTCAAATATGGAGATAAAGTGAGAGTGAAAATTGAACTTATTGATAAGAAGAGGACTAAAATTAAGCTAAGAATTATCGGATAATAAGTCAAGACCACTCTAGCGGTGGTCTTATTATTTTTAAATACAGGAGGATGCAATGGATAGTTTATTTACTTCAGATGATAAAATTAAAGTAGTAAAAAGTCCTTTCAGTGCCTACGAAAATGAAGGTGCAAAGTATGATGGACAAAATAGAAATGTAAGATTAGAAGAAGTAATATCAAGAGTACAAAGGAATCAAATAAAGGCATATGACTATCTGATCCTAGAAGCAGTAAGTGAATTAGAATTTGCTACTAGCAGAATGGTAACTCAATACCTGCTTCTGAGAAATGTAGAAGATATAACCCAAGAAAAAGTTCATAGAAGGTTGAAATTCCTAAAGGATTGCAAGGTTGTTGGAAGGTATCTATTCTTTAATGAAGAAACAGAAACTAACTTAAGGATATATTGTTTAGAGAAGCATGGTAAGACATTATTACTGGGCAGAAACTATCCATGTAAGTGGAAGCCAACGGACAGTATAAGAGTTGGAGATATGAAGTCGATTCTGGCTAGAAATCAGGTGTTAATGGCTTTTAGGGTAAAGGTAAAGAATTTGGCATCATATGAAATAAACCCATCAGTCAAATTAGTAAAGTCAGCGAACATCTTTAATCCTCATTTACTAATCACATTAGATGTGCAGGGTAAAAAAGAGGAAATATTCTTTGAATCAGTGAGGAGTTATCAAGGATACAGAGAGAGTGCTATTGAAAGACTAAAAAAATATGAAGAATATTATAATTACTTCACACCTACTGCCGATAAGATGGAGCCACCTAAATTTATTATAATTGGTGAAGATGATATTCACCTATTTGAGATATTCAAATCAACTCTAAAAGCTAATATTAATTTTAAAGACATGGGTATTATTTATACTCATGACTTAAGAGTTTTAGATAATGAAATAAATAAGAGCTTTATAAGGTTTGATATGAAATCTGAAAATGGGAAAGCTAAAGCAAAATTAACAGAGTTAAATTACGCTGCAATACAGCTTTAATCTAGGGAGAGGTGATGCAAGTTTATTAGCATTAACCTCTTTATTTCTTGAAATATTAACGATATGCCTTTATAATTGTATATATAATCATAGGGTGGGTAAAAGTAAATAAAATTATTAATTAAGTCAAAAACGATTATAGTAAGTAGTAATTGGAGGTTACTTTAATAAAGGGAGATAAGCTATGGAGAATATAGTTGCGAATGTGCCAAACAATGTAGTGAGTTTTTTATCTAGCAGCAGGAATTTTTCAACTGAATTATTATTTCATTCATTTAATGTTGCTCTCTTAGCTCGGAAGATAGGGGAGAGTAGTGGGTTAAGCAAGTCAGAGGTAGATGAACTATTTATGCTAGGCCTTCTACATGATATAGGAAAAAGCGATACTCCTGATGAAATATTATTTAAACCTGGGGCACTTAATTCAGAGGAAAGAGAAATAATGAAAGCTCATTCGATAGAATCAGAGAGAATTATGTTGAATATAAAAGGGCTTTATTTCGATAGTAATAAGTCACAAGAGTATGGAAAGATACTTAGAGGACACCATGAAAAGTTTATCGGTACTGGTTATCCAGATGGTTTAAAAGGTGAAGAAATACATTACATGTCTAAGATACTGACCATAGCGGATATATTTGAGGCTATAACCTCACCTAGAATATACAGGAGATCAATTATTTTAGATCCTATAAAGCTGATGGATGAAGAAGCTGGAGTATCTATTGACCCATATTTATATGAAAATTACGCTAAAGATGTACTGCTTGATTATAAAAACGAAAGATATACTCAAAATATCCTAAGAGGTCATATTATCTAATGTAAAAACTTTTGAAACGATTGTATATATCATTATATAGTTTGACAAAACTAAACAAATACAATACAATTGTATATATATAGGTATAATACACCAATAGTATTTTTTTATTTAAGTGATAAATTAGATATAGAATATATGATTATGATTAGGAGGGTTTAATTATGCCCGAAATGAGTATTGGGGAAATAAGAGAGCATACGAAAAGATATACAAAAGAATTGATTCCAAACACTATACCAAATAACATTAAGATTTGGAGAGAACAATTACACAAGATTCCTGTAAAACAATTAGCGGATGAGCTATTGATAGATAGAAACTTCTTAACTGCGGTGGAAGCTCAGGATAAGAATTTCAGTGGAAAGACAACGATACGATATATAAAACATTTTTCTGATAAAAATAAAAGAAAATCTCATATGAATTTTTACGCTATGTATGATGTGCAGAAAAAATGTATCTGTGACACTACAGATGAAAAGTTTTATATAGCAGATTGTGTATTCACAATGTCATTGCAAGATGCACGTGAATTATATGAAAAACAAAAGACTAGGAAAAAAGAAGATCCTAGTATTGATGATTTAATAGAATATATATCTGGTAGGAATCCAGTAATTGAAAAACACTTAGCTCAAAAATCAGATGAATTAGAAGCGAAGTTTAAAGAAGAGGATAAGGATATAACTGATCCTGAGAAGTTAAGTGTGGAGTTTAATGAGTATAGAGTTGTTAAGAGCAAAGTTGAAGATGGAAACATGGTACTTAGCTTAGAAGCTATCTTTAAGAAAGAATTTGAAATAAAAGACCATGAATTTGATATTAATTTTGCTAGGGATGAAGATAAAGAATTAACTAAAATGATGATTCATATGGGCTATGGTGAAGAAATAGCAGCCCTTGAATATGATGTAGATGATGACTTTATCAGTGTAGTAAACGGAAAAGTAATATTAAGCAAAGAATATAAAATACCAAATGGAAGAGATATAAGCGACTTCTACCTAACAGATACCTTGGATATTAACCAAAAAGAGGGTGAAGTAGAGGTTAAGAAATCTGCTGATGGAACACCTAAAAAAGTTAAATTTAAGGCTGTTAGACCTTCTATTAATAATTTTAAGAGATACCGTACTCTAAATAATAAAACGATAGAAGAAATGGCTACATCAATCGGATTGTCTTACAATGGATATTTAAACTTAGAGGTGGGTGCTCAAAAAATTAGTACGAAGATAATGTGGGGAACTTGTAAAAGTTTAAGAATTCCGCTAGAAACTATATTAAACATTGACGAATACTATGAACGCTATTGCAGGCATACAAAGATAAGAAAAAGAAGCTCCCATGAAGAAGAATAATTGTATGTGGAATAAGTAGTATGTAATAAAGTTGAAATAAAAAACATGGAGTTAATGCAGTAAATTTTTCTGTATCAATTCCATGTTTTTTGTTTTAGAAGGAAAATTAATTTATATGAAGAATATCTAAGGTAAAAGATTGGGTGGCTAGACTTCGATTAATGTTTATGTCAACTACCCCCCTCTTATAGAAGAGGAGGCTTGTAGGAATAATCCTACGAAGTCTTAGTTGTCTAGCCTAAGTGTTCACTCACTACGTTGGATTGCATGTAGAAACCCAAAAATGATACCCAAGTTTTTGGCTCTTTCGTGGCTCTGTAAAAGTTCTAAGGGCAAGGAACAGTCAACCACATTGTGAAGGCTTTCCAACATTGGCGAAGGGTAAATAACTCTGAAAGGAGAACGTAACTTGAGAGTATACGTTATTAATCAAAGAAAAGAACCATTAATGCCGACATCTCAAAGAAAAGCAAGAGTGTTGCTAAAACAAGGGAAAGCTAAAATACACTCATATAATCCTTTTACGATTCAACTATTATCATCAACAGGAGAAACAAAACAAGATATAACTCTAGGCGTAGATGCTGGTTCTAAAACTATAGGAATTTCAGCAACTACTAAAAAAGTAGAATTATATTCTGCTGAATTGGAATTAAGAACAGATATAGTTGAATTATTATCAACTAAAAAACAATATCGAAGAAGTAGACGAAACAGAAAGACTAGATATAGAAAATCAAGATTTCTCAATAGAGTGAAATCGAAAAATAAAGGGTGGTTAGCCCCATCTATTGAAAATAAAATTCAAGGTCATTTTAGAATCATAGAAAAAGTTAATCAACTACTACCGATAAGCGAAACCATAGTAGAAGTAGCAAGTTTTAATATACAGAAAATAAATAATCCTACCATACAAGGGAAAGAGTATCAGCAAGGAAATCAATTGGACTTTTGGAATGTTAGGGAGTATGTGTTATTTAGAGATGGTCATAAATGCCAAGGTAAGAAAAATTGCAAAGGGAAGATACTAAATGTTCATCATATAGAATCAAGAAAAGTAGGTGGTAATGCACCTGCTAATTTGATAACACTTTGCGAAGATTGCCATAATGATTATCATTCAGGAAAGCTAAACAAGACCTTCAAACGAGGAAAAAGCTTCAAGGATTCTACATTCATGGGGATAATGCGTTGGACCTTTTACAACAGACTAAAAGAAATATATCCTAATGTAAAAATGACATATGGGTATATAACCAAAACCATAAGAATAACAAATAAGTTAGAAAAGGCACATAGAATAGATGCAAGATGTATAAGTGGAAATTCATTAGCTAAAGAATCAGATGTTTGGTATCATGTCAAACAAGTTAGAAAAAAGAAAAGAAGTCTCCATGAAGCAGTAGCTAGAAAAGGTAGAAAAACACCAAATAGACAATCTAAAAGAAATAGCAAAAACACTAAAGAAATAATATACAAAGAAAAGAAGTGGTGTTTATATGATAAAGTCAAAGTAAACGGAGGTATAGGTTTTATATCGGGATTTAGTGGGAACATGGTATACGTACAAGACATAGATGGAAAGTATATTCAACTATCTCCAAAGTATAAGCAAATAAGCACAGATAATATAGAATTAATAAATAGAAATAATAACTATATATGCGAATGTATTGCCTAAAGGCAAGTGCTATCCACCTACCACCTAAGAGGATGGGAGAATTCCGCACAGGAGGTTAAATGGATTAAATATAATAGAAAGGCATGAACTACTCATTGATTATAGAAGAAGGAGCGTCCTATAGGCTTAAAAAGTTACAAGGGTAACGGTTGAAAAGGCTATTATAAAAGTATATTCATTATAATATGTAGCTTAAATAAGAACTGCTTTAAGTAATTATTTTATTATAATAGTGAATATAAAACTAGAAAGAGGTGAATATAATGCCTAAGAAAAAATGCCCTGCTTGTGGGTCAACTGACACAGTAAAAATTTTATATGGTATGCCAACATATGAAGCCTTTGAAGAAGCAGAACGAGGTGAAATATCTTTAGGCGGCTGCTGCATTTCAAATAATGATCCAACTAGACACTGCAAAACTTGTGGACAGGACTTTGGCGGTGGTGATTTGTTTCCTTTGTTTGAAATGAATTCTCTTGAGTTTTTTGTGGGAGGTTATTTTGGTACATCTCATTTTATATACATTGATGGAAAACGAAAAAATAAAGTAATAAAGTACGCAAAAACTCCAGGTGGAATGTATGCTGATTTGAAACATCCTAAGAATGAAATAAATCTGTATCCAGATATAGTATTAAAAGAAATACCTTTGACATCAGAACAGTGGCTTGCTTTTATAGAAGAACTAACTTCTTTGGAAGTAGCATGTTGGAAAGATAAATATTATGATAATGATATATGTGATGGAACACAGTGGGAACTTGTGATAAGATTCCCTCATCGTAATAAAATCAGCAAGTGTGGCAGCAATGAATATCCACCATACTGGAATAAATTTATTAAGATTATGAAGAAATATATAGGTGAAAATATAGGTTAATATTTTAATTAGTTTATGGAGGAAGGTGTTAATATGCTTGAAAAAGCCATACTCATAGCAACAAATGCACATCAAGGACAAATTGATAAAGCTGGTAAACCATATATATTACATCCACTACGATTAATGTTTTCAAGAATAAATGAAACAGAGAGAATATGTGCAGTGCTTCATGATGTAATTGAAGATACAGATATTACATTAGATTACTTAAGAAATAAGGGGTTTTCAGAAGAAATATTATCTGCTTTAGATGCCTTAACAAGGCGAGGAAATGAAAGCTATGATGAATTTATAGGTAGAATTATAAATAGTAGAATTGCCAGTCATGTAAAGCTAGCCGATCTATGTGATAATATGGATTTGACAAGAATCAAAAATCCTACAGAAGAGGATTATCAAAGAATAGAAAAATACCGAAAAGCCGCAAGGAGAATACTTGATTCTCTTGAAGAAGACGGGGATGAAGATTTCATTAAGACAAGAGAAATTGAAATAAATGGATGTGTAACAGTTCCTGAAAGTTGTTCAGAGGATGAATTTTCAGATAAATTTATTGATTTTATTGAGAGGGATTACTGGTCATTTGGAGGCGGAATAAGACATGTAGAAAAGTAATTGCAGTAATGTACTAATGCTTCGGGAATTCTTTTTTCTGTTTTCCTATTATTATGAATACTTCTCAACTATATATTTCATAGATATTATAATATCTTCAATAAAGTAATGCAAACTATATGATGAGAAAATCAATAAAATAGATTGCATTATTTTAAAGCTGATGATATAATAAAAACATAAATATTATATAAAACCCCAAGCTAGTTTTTGTATTAAGGCTAGCTGCTAAATGCAAATTTGACTTTTTTAAGCACATATTAAAGATTTTTACAAATTAAATAGAGATTTTAGCAAATCCGTAAATCTATAACCGCAGAAGGTATAGACTTAGGGATTTTTTATTTTTCTCTAGTAAACCCCAATGCAACCTAATACGTTACATTAGAGTTTATTAATACATAATACATACATAATATTATATTTTGTTTGTTGATGTGTTTTTAAACTAAATGTAGCGCCGGGAGGCAATTAATGTAGTATCGCGGGACTTTCCCACGAACCTACAAGGTGGCTTGCTGCTGGGCATCCCAGTTCAAGAATAGATTTTTGCAAATAAAAAAAGGATTTAAGCAAATTTAAAGGAGGTTGTCAACATGACAATGGTATCAAACGTAGAAAAATTAGAGAAATTAGAGGCAAAATTCACTTCTGATGATGTAGAGTGGAGAGTAGGATCAACAACTAAGGATAAGTCCAAGGGAATGGCATTACCCTATATAACTAATAGGGCAATACAGCAAAGATTAGACCAAGTTGTGGGAAAAGGTTACTGGAAAAATAAATATGTACCTTGGCACAATGGAAGTCAACTTTGTGAATTGAGTATTAAAGTAGTATATGAAGATGGTTCCTTTGAATGGATTGATAAGATTGATGGAGCAGAATGTTCCGACTTTGAAGCTATCAAGGGAGGATTATCCGATTCAATGAGTGCGACAAGAAGCGACTTGTTCTAAAAGTATAGTACTGGAGCAATCCAGTTACCTTAGTTACGAAGGTATTCCCGCCCGAAACTGCGATTGAAGTAATTCAATGGTAGGTTGCATGAGGGAAAGCCTAATATATCCTTAAGTGTTATAGAGATATAGGGCAAGGGAAAGGATGACATGGCTAACGTTAAGTGAACCTTCATAAGCATCGTTATCGGAAACCAAAGGAAAGAACGCTGATACCTTGGATTGTGATTATAGAAAGGTGGGATTCATTGACCATCACGCTGTAACCTACATCACCGGTGTATAGAAGGAGCCTAAATTATTCGTATCTATACAAAGTCGAACTTGATAAGCCCAATAGAGTCCAATTTACAAAATAAACTGGTAAGTCAAACAATCCTATGGAGAGGGAGACCCAATTCTCTAGTGGGTAAAGGATGTTAGAAAAAGCGAAAGCCACTACACCGAAAGGTAACGGGAACGGACATAACCGAGTGGATAGTATCTAATGATATAACCTGAAAGGGTGCTGACTTCTAACTGGTGTACAACATGGTAATAAAACGAAAAAGTAAATACTCCACAGAAAGGGAGGTAATGTGTGATGAACACTTCAGTCAGTCAACAAAGAATGCTCATCAAGAAGTCCACTGTATCTCCTACCTCTTGGGACAGTATTAACTGGAATAAGATACAAAGGTATGTGGAGAAATTACAGCAGCGGATATACCATGCGGAAAGTTGTGGTAATAAACGAAAGGTCAGAGACCTCCAGAGATTATTGATGAGAAGTGAAGCAGCTTTATTATTATCTATCAGACAGACAACACAAATTAATAAAGGTAAAAGGACAGCAGGAGTGGATGGATACAAAGCTCTCACTGAAAGAGAAAGAATGGCACTGTACAACAAAATGAAAAATATGAACATCATGTGCCATAATCCAAAACCAGCTTATAGAACTTATATTAAAAAGAAAAATGGTAAATTAAGACCTCTTGGTATCCCTACTATAAAAGATAGGGTATATCAAAATATCGCAAAGTTAGCACTAGAACCACAATGGGAAGCTAGATTTGAACCTAGTAGTTATGGATTTAGACCTAAGAGAAGTTGCCATGATGCAATTACTGCAATTCATAGTAAAATAGCCAAGGCTAATAGTAAAAAGCAATGGATATTTGAAGGAGACTTCCGAGGTTGTTTCGATAACCTAAATCACAGCTACATTATGGAACAAATAAAGGAATTTCCAGCAAATAATATTATTAAGAGATGGCTTAAAGCTGGATTCGTAGACAATGGTGTATTCAATAAAACTGAATTTGGAACACCTCAAGGCGGAATTATATCGCCACTTCTTGCAAACATAGCATTACATGGTATGGAGGCAGAATTAGGAATCACGTATAAAAAACTCAATAAAAAGCGTGATGGTGTTGTCTATGAAAACCAAGGCACTAAGGCAGTAGTAAGATACGCTGATGACTTTGTTGTTATATGTAGCAGTAAGGAAGAAGCAGAAAGTATTTATAAGCGAATAAGACCATATCTTGATAAGCGTGGACTAGAACTAGCAGAGGATAAAACAAAAATAACACACATTGATGAGGGATTCGACTTTCTTGGGTTTAACGTAAGAAGGTACAAAATTACAACATCAAAAAGTGGATATAAGGTTTTAATTAAACCATCCAAGGAATCCATAAAGAGAGCTAAAAAAACACTTTCTGAAACAGCCAAATCTGTACGGGGTAACAATGTAGGGGTACTAATAGATAAATTAAACCCTATAATTCTTGGTACAGCAAACTACTGGAGTACACAGGTATCCTCAGAGGTGTTCTCTACTATGGACAACCATATTTTCAAGGTACAATATAAGATTTTGAAAGGACTACATCCTACAAAAAGTTGGAAATGGAAAAAGGGAAAATACTATAAACCAGATAGATATGGACAAAGTAAAAACAAATGGATACTAACGGACACTATCACTGGTAAACAACTCACAATGTTTTCTTGGAGACCTATAGTAAGGCATGAACTTATCAAATTCAATAACAGCCCTTTTGATAAAAGTCTTAAAAATTACTTCAAAAGAAGGGATATTAGAGAATTTGAAAGGGATAACGTTGCTCTAAGGCAGAAGCTTGCTAAAAAGCAAAATTATAAATGCCCACTATGTGGATACTCAATAATTGATGGCAGAGAAGGACTAGAAAGACATCATAAAATTCCTAAAATAAAGGGAGGAAATGACACAATTAAAAATCAACAATTAGTCCATATCAGCTGTCATATTGACCATCATAGATTACATCCAGCTAAAGGAACGCTACCTACTGAAGTTCAATTAAGAGCAGAGAAGAAATGGAGAGTTAAAGGTGGAAGAGTAATCAGAAAATAGTTAATTACTATAATGACCGATAAATGTATGCTTGAGCCGTATGTGGTGAAAGTCACAAGTACGGTTCTTAGGCGGGAAAGAGGGAGTAATCCCTCCTACCTAGCCGACAACGTGCTGCAGTTCAATGGGGAATAGGCAGATATCTTTATGAATTACCTTCAATATGGATAGAGCTTAAGGATGGCAAGTTTATCCCCGACCATGAAATGACTAGGCTTAATGCTTACATTGATGGTGACCAATCAGCAGTTTATAAGAATTGGCACGATAAGAAGGGCAGTAGCTCAGGAAACACTGGCAATGGCAATTCTAGAGGTGCAGGATACAATAAACAAACTACACCAAATACTCAAAATACAAACAGTTCTGAAGGACAAGCTAATGCAAGCAGTACACAAACAGGTGCAAAAGGTAATAGTAGCACAGGAAATACAACTAACTTTGCTTCACCGGGGCAGATCAACTATGTAAAGAGCTTGATTAAGAAAACAAACCAGGATGAAGCTGCACTGTTACAGGAGTACAATGCTGAATCTATAGAAAAGCTTACTATTAGCCAAGCTAATGTAATTATTAAAAAACTTTCAGCTATAGTGGCATAGCTTAATAAGGGAGATAAATGATTTATCTCCCTTTATCTCTATATATACGGTGATATTACTTTATTAAAGATTTAAGCAAATTGAGAGGATAGGTGCAAATTATGAAAATTGATATTTTTACAGTTATTTTTATGAGAGAGGGATTATTTGATGGTCATGCAAACTTCTTAACATATGAGGAGGCTTGTGAACATTTTGAGGATGTAACAGGTGAAAACTATGAGGATTTTACAATTAAAGCTGACTGTGAACATTGCCTTATAGGGTCAAGAATAGAAGAGGATACCATAGATCTAATACCAAAGAAGGAAAGAACATTTATGGTGCATATCCACGATTCTTATGTAAGGGACACTCAATATGTTTCTACTCCAGAGGAAGTTGATAGTGAAAACTGGCTTGATATTAATGGCTCAATTCTAGTAGGGGTTATTGATGCTTCAAGCAAGTATGAAGCTATAGATATAATTTCTAAGGAACTAGGAGTTAGCAAAGACATTTTAATAGCTCATGAGATAGTTGAATAAATAAATTAAGGATTTTAACAAATTAAAATTTAGGAGGATTTATGCAAATGGAAAAAGTAATAAACTTAAACAATAATAATTTAGCGGTGGACTTAGATGAATTTTATAGTGATTTAATAGAAGGAGAAATACAACAGGAAGTAGGAGGCTATGATCCTGTAAAGTATGCAGAAAGATTTACTATAACTTCTTATGCGAAAGCAGATTTATACTTAGAAAAAGTGAAATGTCTAGACATTAGAGCTAGAAAGTATGAGGAATCAGTTAAGGCTAAAGTGGATTTTCTGCAATCCAAGATAGATCAGTTGAAAAAAGAGTTGGCTGTTGAATTAGAAGATATAAATAATAACAAAAGTTTCTTTGAAAAGCTATTAAGTGATTACTTTGAATCACTGCCAAAGGAATCAAAGAAGGAAAGTAAGACTATGTGGAAATACAAGCTTGCTTCTGGTGAAATCATAAAGAAGAAGGCTACACAGAGTATTAAATGCTTAGATAAAGAGAATGTTTTGTTACAGTATGTAATCATGAATGCTCATGATGAATATATAAAAACAAAACAGGAACTTGATTGGCAGGGATTGAAAAATGATTTAAAAATAAAAGACAATGTAATAGTTAACGAAAAAACTGGAGAGATAATAGAGGATGTTGAGGACATTGTTATCGAGGAATCTCCTGAGAAATTTGAGATAAAGTTTAAGCTGTAATTTCTGAATTTAATCAGCAATTATGTTTTAACTTAACAGATTTATTAGAAGTGCAAAGATTACTTTAAATTTTGCACTTCTCCTATTTTAATTGATTTTTAATATATGCTTTTTTAAAATAAATAATTAGGAGGGGATTTTAGATGACAATTGAAGACTTATATTGGCTTATATATGGGGTAGCAAGAAGTTTTGTAAAAGGTGACTTAGTATTTCTTCCAATAGCCATTGCTATTATTGGTTATATCATATATAAAAAAACAACTAAACGTGCTTATTTATACACAGGACTATCAATTCTTATATGTTAAGTAATATTAGCAACAATCTACATTTTAACACTTTAATAAAAGTTGGAAAAGTATGATAAAAAATAAAATTATCATACTTTTGGTTGTATAAACTATTCTTTTATTAGAATTGATAAAAAAGAACTATAAGCAGATTAAGGATAAAAATCCGCTTATAGTCCTTCTTTAATGAGAGCATGTAATAATCTAAGTTGCACCACTATAGATAACATGTATTACCTCACTATGATGTTTCCACCATAATAAAGCAGTTCATTACCTATAATAATGGTTTCTTCGACTATATAAAATACCTACACAGCTATATATAACCTTTCGGCTATATATAACCATCTCAACACTTCATATAATCTTAGCTCGACTATATATCATAAGTTGGAACCCTAATATAATCAGTATAACCGACTATATTAAAGCTTTTCCCCACAATATATAATCTTCCCTCTGACTATATATAAGCTATCTTTAGTAACCTATATATAATCGTTGGCCTACCCATATACACCTCTAGTTAGAAGCATATATAAATCTTGGCTCAACTGTTACATACCCTACGCTATTATAGTAACCTTTTTAACAGGTTTATATCCTGGTAAATTTTAATTATTATCTAACTATATGATGAGTTGATGAATCATATATATTGCATTTTACGGTTTGAAATGCTATAATTATTGTATAACAAAATACATTTTAACTTAAAAATTGTCTTATATATTTAAGGCAGTGGATTTTTTTCAAATTAAATTTTTTTCGGCAAATTGAATAAGGATATATGCAAATCTAATGGATTTCCAAAATTAATGGAAGTTTGTTAGATTTTTTTATTTCCTTAAAAAGGTTTTTACAAATAGGAGGTATTAGTATGAAGAAGTTCAAAGTAACTTACAACTTGGACGGACAGGAATTTACGGAAACTATGAGTGAATGGCAGTTATCTAATCTTGAAAGAAGACTAGAAAACGGAGCTGATGAACAAATAGTTTATGTAGAAGAGATTAAGTAACTAAAAAAATACTAAAAGAAAGGATTTGAGCAAATATGATGATGGAATTCGTAAAAACAAGCTATTCAGTTGAGGTAAAGGATGTTAATGTTTCTAATTTAAGACTAAGTAAAGAATTAGCAGAGGAATTAGAAATGGAGTTAGGTAAAAAGGAAAGGTTGTTAAGGGAGCAGATAAGATTCTTAGAAGCATTAGGAGATGTAGAAGTTTCCTATCACAGAGATGAGATTTTCATAGAAGTAATAGGCGAACAGGCTGAAAGAATCTCTATGAAAATTGACAATGTTATCTGCAGCTATAACAATGCAGTAGCTAATTTACCAGAAGCATACAAAGCTTTATCTGAATTAGAGCTTATGTTAGCTTAAACATCAAATTGGATTTATGCAAATTACTAAAGAGGGAGAGGAAATAAAATACTTCTCCCTCTGGATTTAAGAAAATTATAATTAGGAGGATTTTTAAAAATGATAACAGTAAAGGATTTAAATTTATTAGCTCCATATATGGCAAAAGGTAAGGTATTGAACATGGAGGTTAAGGAGTTTGGAAGAACAAGAAATAGAGGTGCAGTAAGAGAGGTACTTCTTGAATTTGAAGATGGTACTAAACTTACTGGTGATCTAAATAATCCAAACTTCAAAATGACTAAGCTTCAAGGATTAACTACTATTGCTAGTTACTTCGTCAGGGGAAAATATGGAAATAATCAATGGCGTGGGAATTTTAGTGGCCTCTTAGTGAAAGACTTAATAGAATTCTATAATCCAAAATTCGCTATTGATCCAATGGTGGGAGGAGGCACATCACATCAGGTTTTCTCCGAAATGGGAGTAAATAACCTATGTCTTGACCTAAATCCTCGCTGGGGCGAATTTGATGCTTTAAACATGGAATTACCTTGCAGCTCAGACTTTATATTGTGGCATCCACCATACATGGCTTTTGAAGGAAGCTCAATGCCTAGATACAGTGGTGTTGAATGGGGAAAGCAAAAGCACAGTTCAGATGGAAGTCATATAACTGATCCAGTAGAGTTCACTAAGTGGTTTAATAAAATACAAGCCAACTTTTATGCAAGTCTACGTAAGGGCGGTAGAATGGCAATAGTTATGGGGGATAGCCGATATAGAGGGAAGTACTATAGCATGTTCAAGAATATGGATATGTATGGAACACTAGAGCAAGTAATTATAAAAGAGCAACACAATTGTATCTCTGATTCCATAAAGTATTCTGGAGCAAAGTTCATTCCGATTCAACATGAGTATCTGGTAATTATTAGAAAAGATGATAATTACATTTTTCCTTGTCACATTGTTAAATCAGTAAATGTTGACATAAGAAAGAGTGAAAAAATAACTTGGAAAACACTTGTACAAGCAACTCTTGAAAACATGGGAGGCAAGGCAAGTGTAGGAGAACTTTATGAAGCTCTTAGTAAGCACCAAAAAGCTAAAACTAACAATAATGTTAGAGAAAAAATCAGACAAGTTCTAGGTAAGTATAGCCAAGAATTTGAAAGAGTAGCAGATGGGGTTTTTAAACTAAGAGATTTATCCAGCAGAGTTAGCAGCAACAATTTAGTTGTTCAAGCTTTATAAGGAGTAATTGATATGATTATGGTTTATTACAAAACTAGAAAAAATCAAGTTTTAGTAAATTTTAAATCTATGACCGATTCGGATTATGAGAAATTTGAAAAGGACATAGCAAATAAAAAAATCAGAGCTTATATAGTTGGAGTAGAAATAAGCTTTGTAAATTAACTGTTAATCAGGATTTAAGAAAATTAAAATTTGAAAGGATTTTAGCATATGAAAAGAAAGGTTGATAAAAACCAACTAAATATCTTTGATTTAATGGTGGATTTTAAAGACTTTACCTTTACACACAAGTATCAGAGGCACTTAAGGAAGATGTTCTTTTCACTATCACCTAAGAGGCCGGACATAGAAGCCGTTAAAATGGCAAAGCCAAAAAACCTGTTACTAGCATATGCTACCTGGAAGAATCAAAAGGGAAAGTATAAACTGAGTACCTTCATTGAATCCTTATGGGCAGAAGGATACCGACCTACAATAATCTTAGATAGTGGAGCATATTCATTTTCTAATCAAGATATTGATATATCCCTAGCAGATTATAGGGAAGGAATTGAAGATACTTTTGAAAGGGAATTATCCGTTGAGGAATTAGCTCTTGATTATCTTTATTCTCAATATCATGGTGGTGTGGATTTGGAGGATGAGGACCAAGACGTTGAGATTTTAAATTACATCAATTATATATATCAAAATTCTAAGTATATAGATTATGTTGTAAGTTTAGATCACTTCGTAGACAGTAAAGTATCCCTTGAAAATTTCAAATTCTTCAAGGCTATAGGCATAAAGTCAATGCCAACATTCCACATAGGTGAAGATTATTCTGTACTTGATGAATATATAAAATTGGGAGCTGATAATATCGGTTTAGGTGGTACAGTTCCTATTAAATTAAGTGGTGGTAAAGGAGTAAATTCAATCATTATATCATGGGTTAATAATACTCTAATAAAATATCCAAATATTAAGTTCCACTTATTCGGCTGTCAAGATCCTAAGATACTAAATCACTGTCTTGAAAGTTTATATTCCTCTGATGGAGCTGCATGGATAATAAGTGCAGGCAATAAATATGACAGAAAAATAGGTATCGAACACAAGGTAAGACTTGCAGTTAGGAACATTGAATTAAAAGAGTGTGCAATTTAGTTGAGAATATTTATCCAAAGGATTTTAGCAAATTAGAAATTTGAAAGGGGATTTTTGCAAATGACAAATGAAAATGTAGTAAATAAAGAGGAAATGCAAGAGTATCAAAAACAACTAATTGAAGGTGTACAAGGAGTTCTATCTTCTGATAAATGGAAGGAATACTTAACTGTACAAAGTAAATTTCACAAGTTTTCTTTCAACAATACCATAATGATACTGTTACAAAACCCAAGTGCAACAATGGTTATGGGAAAGAAAAAGTGGAATGAACTTAACAGGGAAGTAATCATAGGGGAGGAGCCAATCAAAGTATTTGCACCTAAGTTCAAGACCTATAACAAAGATAATAAAGGCAAACCCAAGGTAGAAATCTCTAAATTCAGTAAAGGTGATGTGCTTAATGTTAAAGGTGAAATAATTAAGCAGGACTTCAAAGGAAAGAATGGATATGGCATTTACCTTATGGAGATAGACCAAATGAACTATGATGATATGACCGGATATTTAAGAGTTGTATCAGCTACTGAAGAATTAGAGATTGGGGGCATATATAGGCTTGATGGAGTAATAGATACCTATAAAAACTTAAAGCAATTAAAAGTGACTGATATAGAGTGTCTAGGTAAGGCTAGTAAAAAAGCCAAAGGGCAAATATTAACTGGATTCCAACTTGTAGATTTATACGACCTATCACAAACTGAGGGAGAAGATCTTCCAGAGATATGTGAGGACATTACAGGGGATAGTGAGCAGGCACAACTTATTTTAGAGATATTATCTAAGATAGTTGATATTCCTATTGTTGAGGAGGATATAGAGCATAATGGTTACTTTAGTCCTTCTGAACAGAAGATAGGAATAAAAAAGTCCTTAAGTCTAAACCATAAAGCTAAGACAGGCATCCATGAGTATTCACATTATGTTATGGACAAGTTAAAAGCTGGTGGCCTCGATTTATCTAAGTACACTAAAGATACTAAGACTAAAAAAGGCTTATACGCTGTTGAAGAGGTAATCGTTGAATCTATCGCCTTCATGGTATGTAAGTACTATAACATTGATACTTCAAAATACTCTTTTGAATATGTAGCTTCTTGGAGCGGAAATGTTTCTAAAGTTAAGGAAGTAGGCGGTTTAATCCAGAAATACTTCTCAAAAATTATAGAAAAGATGGAAGCAGCTAAGAATGAGATACTTGGAATTGATACAGAACTACAGGCTGAAGCAATGTAGGATTTAAGCAAATTAATAAGAGGGGATATGAATTAAACTTATCCCCTCAATAAAAGGATTTATGCAAATTAAAATAATAACAAGAAGGGATTTGAGCAAATATGTACGAATTAGCATTGGATTTAAACATGGGTTATATTGATGAAAAAGGTGAGATTGTAAGAGAATACTCAGCTGAAGCAGAAGGAGAGGTATATAGAAGCGTAGAAGCTTTTGAGAAAAAGGAAGGTATATGCTATATCAACGTTTTTGATGTTGAGTTTACCTATAAAGATTTCTTGGAAGAAGATTGCGGAAATGAAGAAATTGCTAGGTGGTGTTTTGAAATGATGATTTGCACCTGGAATTTCCCCGATTCTTACTTTGAAGATGGAGTTCAAGAGGGCTACTTTACTCAATGTGATAAGTGTTGCTACATTTATGATCACAATGAGATTAAAGAATGTCCAAAATGCAAGACACCGTACAAAGGCTAATTATAAAAAGGATTTGAGCAAATAAAAAAAGAAAGGGAGAACGAAAATGGGATTTAAAAGTAAAAACAAAATGAATCTAAAAGCTAAACCTTTAGAGCAGTTAGTTGAAATTGAGACAAACTTTATTGAGGAAGCTGAAACTGTTAAGGTGCAGGTTGGCTCTGAAATATATGAGAAAGTTTTTACTAGAAAATTCTTAGGTGCTGAGATAGACACTAAGATAGCTATGATGGGAGAAGATCTAAAAATCATAGAAAGAAAAAAACTTTCAAGAGATGAAATAAAGTTATATTTATTAGACACAATTCAAAACGGTTTAGCGTTCTAACTTTTTAATATTAAGGATTTAAGCAAATTGAAAGGATGGATTTAAAAATGAAAATTAACATATTAAAACAAGAATTAGTAGAGGCTTTAAATGCTATAGGTAGAGTAATGGGAAGTAATGTTGCAATACCTTTATTAAAAGGATTTGTTATATCTGCTAAAGGTGATCAAATCACAATGTTTGCCACTAACACTGATATATCAACTAAAGCAATCATAAAAGCAGAGATATTTGAAGAAGGGGAAATCGTAATAGCTGATGGTAAGCTGTTCAACGATATTATAAGGAAACTTCCTAAAGATGAAGTTAAGCTTGAAGTTAAAGAAGGCAATATTGAAATTAAAAGCGGAAGAAGTAAATCTAAACTTCAAATCATAGGAACAGAAGATTTTCCAAAGGCCCCAACATTCAAGGAGGACAAGTCATTCAAAATAAAAGGAAGCACATTAAAGGAACTAATATCTAAATCAGTATTTGCAATAGCAACGGATGAAGTAAGACCTGTTCTTACTGGTGTATACTTTGAAGTAAAGTCTGGATTACTTAATCTGATAGCTCTTGATGGAATAAGATTAAGCCATACTTATACAACAGTAAGTGATGAAGCAGAGGGACTATCTGCTATAGTACCAGGTAAAGGAGCTATAGAAATAAGCAAAGCTATTGAAGAAGATGAAGAAATAACACTTGCATTCAGTAGTAATCACTGCTTATTTAAAACAGATAGTAAAGAAATAGTGGTAAGATTGCTGGATGGAGAGTATATTAAGTATTCCAGCATAATGCCTACTGAATTTAGCAAAACCATTACTACAGGTAAAAAAGAGATTGTTGATGCAATTGAAAGAGCCGCTATAGTTGCCAAAGAAGGTAGCAACCCAATAATACTATTAATTGAAAATGGCAAGTTAAATATAACTGCAAAAAGCCAATTAGGTTGCACTTCTGAAGATATAACTGTAGAGGAATCTGGTGCTGATTCACTAGAAATAGCTTTCAATAATAAGATTTTATTAGAGGGGCTAAAGGCTGCTAGTAGCGAAAAGGTTAAATTACAGTTTAACAGTAGCACTTCACCATGTCTTATAGTACCTTCTGATGATTCAGATGAAGCATTTGAATACCTAGCACTACCTGTTAGAATTAGAAGCTAATATAAATTTTAGGTTAGAGTAAGAGTTTTTCTCTCTCTAACCTTTTATTTTTAATACAAGATTTACATAGAGTAGAAATACAATTAAGTTATGTTCTGAAACAATTATGTACTGTACTGAAGATAGTTTTTTTTATTCTTCATAATTACAAAAGAAAATAAAAAAATAAATATTGCAAACTATGTAATTAGTAGACTAATCATATGGATTGAAATTATTTCACAAAAGTGGTACAATATAAACATAAGATAATATGCATTATTATTAAAAAGGTGGTGGAACTGATGGCTAAAGGTAAGCTAAAAGATAAATTGTTTTTATCACAAAGACAGCAACTTAAACACTTAACTAAAAATGAATATACCATTCTTAAAGATATGTGTTTTATGAGCAAAAACATTTTTAATGTTGCTCTTTATAATGCTAGGCAATATTATCTTAATGAGAAGAAATACCTTAACTATGAGAGCAACTATCACCTTTGCAAAGATAATGAAAACTATAAGAAACTTAATGCTAATATGGCTCAACAGATAATAAAAGTTGTTGACCGTAGCTTTAAGTCTTTTTTTGCTTTAATTGATTTAGCCAAAAAAGGTGGGTACCAATTCAATCAAATAAAACTACCTCATTACCTAAAGAAAGATAGTTACTTTTCTTTAATTTTTAGTGAGTTTAATATTAAAAATGGATACTTTACAGTACCTATGTCTCCTGCATATAAAAAGAAACATGGTAAAATTATGATTAAAGTTCCTTCTAACCTTGAAGGTAAAAAAATTAAAGAAGTTAGGATTATCCCTAAATCAAATAATGCAAGGTTCTTTGAGATACAATACATTTATGAATGCACTGAAACTCAAAGGGATTTAGACCAAACTCATTCACTTGCGGTAGATTTAGGTGTTGAAAATCTAGCTACTTGTGTTACTAATAAAGGTAAGAGCTTTATTGTTGACGGCAGAAGGCTTAAATCAATTAACCAATGGTACAATAAAGAAAACAGTAGACTTCAACCTATTAAAGACAAGCAAAAAATCAAAGGTATAACTAAAAAGCAGTTTTTATTAACTAGAAAAAGAAACAACCAAGTTAAAGATTACCTTAATAAAACTGCAAGATGTATTATTGATTATTGTTTAAATAATAATATTGGAACACTTATAGTTGGTTACAATCCAACATTACAAAGAGAAACTAATATAGGTAAAGCAAATAATCAAAATTTAGTCAATATACCTATAGGTGAACTACGCTCAAAATTAGAGTACCTATCACAAATGTATGGTATAAATTTTAAGGAGCAGGAAGAAAGTTATACAAGCAAATCTGACTTTTTTGCCAATGATATATTACCTGGTTTTGACGTAAAAGCACAAGGTAGTTATACTTTTAGTGGAATAAGAATAACAAGGGGACAGTACCTATCATCTAATGGTAAAATTTACAATGCTGATATAAATGGTGCTTTAAATATAATGCGTAAAAGTAACTTGGTGGATGTAACAATCTTACAAGCTAGTGGCGTTTTGGACATGCCTTTAAGAATAAGGATTGCTTAATACTTGAAAGTATTAAGTGGGAAACTAGTAAAATCAAACTTCTTATAAAAAAAGAATCCGCAACATCTATAGGTGGCGGTAGTTCAACTATTTAGTTTAACGGATATAAGCTCTAATACTTAAAAAAATACAAGGACTAGTTGAAATGACTATTTGATTTAGATATGATTGATTGTTATACAAATTTCAGTGTAATAGCATTGATATGCTTAAGATCTGATAGACAAAGCGTATATGTGGACGAATTGGAAATTAGAATTTTCAAGGTTTTCCACTTCAAAATGCGGTACAAGGAAAAACGCCTTAATGGCCTGGAAAAGCCAGTAAGACGTAAATCCTCTAGGAATTAACTTTACACCCATATACAAAAAAGTATATGGAGTTACGGTATACCCATTACCGTAACTTTTTTATAATTATATCATGTTTTTGTAGCTTCAATCAATATTCTAGCAGTTTTGAGTTCAATATTTACTATTGGTGGGTAAATTATTCTTATTGAATATAATAAACAAAAATGTTACAATTATAACAACAATACAATTATAAAACCTTAAACTCTTGCATTTATTTGTGGGAGAGGATTTTATCAAATTTAATACTTTTTTTCGCAAATGCTTTAGGATTTTCACAAATTTTATTTGTGTTAATTGCTAGAGTTTTTTTATTGCAAAAAATTAGAAAGGGAGGATTTTAGCAAATGAAACACATTACTATTGATCAGATTTTATTTATGGCAGAATCTATGAATTTGGAGGTTATTGAGGACATTTATATATCCTTAACCAATGGAAAAAAGACCATTGTGATTAATGATATTGGATGTCTAAAGGAACCGCCTTTCACTACACTTTATGACGAAAAGGAAGTACAAAAGGTAATAGATATGCTAGTTAAGTAATGTTAAAAGGATTTATGCAAATTAGAAAGGATGATAACTATGATAATTCAAGGAGCAGTACCTTACAAAAATGATAAGGAAAGAGATGAGCTTATACTTCTACTTAAAAAGGAATTTGACTTCAAAATTAAAATTACAGTAGACCGTATAGGCAAGTTTATTGATTATTGGAGTTTTACAAATAAAACCGTAGAACAAATGTAGTATACGGAAAAGGATTTAAGCAAATAAAAGGATGTGTAAACAATGAAAAATTTAATAAAGTATCCTTCATTTATATTTCCTTTCCTATAGGAAGGGTTGAGGAGAGAGTGAGATATTAGCTATATCTTGGGGGGGGTTACCACCGTAATACTCTCGTTACTTGTGATGATAATCATAAAATGGCCTTGGTCATAGCGTTCGTGAACTACTCCGCTTGTAGAAGCGGGAGCTTCCTATAGGCTTAAAAGCCACAAGGGTAACGGTTGTCCCAACCGCCTTTTATGTTAAGGATAATCTTAATCCTTCATTATTTATATTTACACTAGCGTTAAAGTCCCTTTGATGAGTAGTGTTGCACTTACTGCAAGTCCAATCTCTAACAGAAAGGGATTTAACCTCTTTGTTTATTGCACCACAAACAGAGCATAGCTGACTACTTGGGAAATAAGTATCTACCTTATTAAAGGTACGCCCATACCAGTTAGCTTTATACTTAATCATGGTAAAAAACTTACTCCAAGAAACGTCACTTATACTTTGAGATAAATCATTACCTTGTATAATTGATTTTATGTTAAGGCCTTCTACACTTATAGTTTGGTTTTCACGTATAAGTCTAGTTGAAAGCTTTTGCAAAAAGTCAAATCTACAGTTAGCAACCTTTTCATGCAGTTTTGCCAGTTTTACTCTTACTTTATGATAGTTAATACTACCCTTAGTCTTATTGGATAACTGTCTTTGCAGTTCCTTAATTCTATTAAGGTATTTAGTTAGAAATTTAGGATTAGGAACTTCTTCACCATTTAAAAGGGTTGCGAAGCACTTTACGCCTACATCTATACCCACTGATTGAGTAAGCTTTGGCATGGGTTCAACATTTACATTACAACAAATACTAACATAGTATTTACCTGTATTAGTTCTGCTTATAGTGGCATTAACTATTTTACCTTGAATTTCTCTATGATTAATAAACTTCACTAAACCAACCTTAGGAAGTTTTATGTGATTACCTTTTATTTCAATATTATTATGACTGTAGGTGGTTTTATAACTTTGAAAATAGTTATGTTTACTTTTAAACTTTGGGAAACCACTACCTTTAAAAAAGTTTTTATAACTAATCTCAAGTTTTTTAAGGGTTTGTTGTACTGCCACAGCGTCAGCTTCTTTAAGCCAAGGATACTGCACTTTAAGGTTAGGAAGCATAGCTGAACATTCTTTATAGCTTAGCTGTAGTTTGTATGTATTATAATGTTCTTTTTTTAAGGCTAAGAAATAATTATAAATAAATCTAGTACATCCAAACATTTTATTTAAGAATATTTCCTGTTCTTTATTGGGTTTTAAGCTAAACTTAAAGCCTTTTTCCATAGTATCACCACCTATGATAATTATACCATTATTTCAGTTCGAAAAACAGTTGTAAGTATTAGAAATACAGGCTTTAACGCAATTCGCACCCACTTTAGAAGATAGGTGTAGTCTTGCTAGTTTAGGATAGACTAACCACCTTATGAACTTGGGAAGAAGCAGGCTGTTACCTATGTTGGAAATGCTAAACCTTGTGTACCTGATGATATTGATGAAAAAATAGTTGAAATAATACGAAGCGGTAATGTTCCAGACGATTACGTTCTGTTAAAGGAAGGTGAAGAATGGAAGCTACCCGCAGGTGCATTCAAAGGCTCGGATGGTGGAGCTAAATAGTTAAAAAAGTAGGTTGAAGATAAGAGTAGAAATACAATTAAGTTGTGTTCTGGTACAATTAAGTTATGTTCTAAGACAATTAACTTGTGTTTTAATACAAATAAGTTGTGTTCTACAAAATGAATATTTATTCAGCAATATTATAAAATATTCAATTAATCAAAATGTAGAAAAACCTCTAGATTTTTATATATCTAGAGGTTTTTCTAATTTAAATTTTTCAACTTTATATGAAAATCTCTTAAATTCTATTAGCAGTTCACTACCTGAACTAAGTAATATCTCATGCCTAAAATACTCTTCATCAGGCATTGTTAATTCATCATATCCCCAATCCTCTAGCCCTGAACCATCTCTCCAAAACAAAGGAGTTTCACTTGGAGAATCAATTTTCGTTTTTCTAATAGAAGCATATTTTAAAGAATATATTTTATCCTCTTCATAATTAATTACTTCAATTTCTATTGTTAACGGGTTATGTATGTTTTTATGTTGCTTTCTTTGTTTAATTCTTTCAGCCATAATATCTTTAATATTAATTGAAATTATTTTACCATCATGCAAGCTTTCTTTAGTAAAGAAATTAAAGTTTCTCTTACTTAACTTATTTTCGAGATTCTTAAGTTGTATTGTATATTCGTTAAGATTTTTCGTCCATTCATCATCGCATTTTGATACTCTCCACCTGAATTAAAACCTAACCATAGTTTCTTTTTAAAATATTTCATACTTACTCCTGGATCATCTGTATTAATACTTATTAACTTTAAACTGCGATTTGGAAAGGACAGACAGATAAAATGATATTGATTTACGCTACATATAATCAGTATTTCAAAGTAAGCACTATGTGTTGGGATATCTCAACGCGCTTCCCCTGGCACCAACATGTGATGTCAGGGTTACAAGCATTTTACTCTGATTTCTTGTTACATTCTATCCTGGCTTTTTCGCTCCCTTGATGCGAGGCTTTCAAACTCTGCATCGATAGTTTTTTTGCCAGAACGGCTATCGAGCAAGTATTGCAAATAGTTGTATGGATGAAGCCAATGAGATTTCGCCGTCTCTACCATTGTATTTTCAATATATACGGAAGCAGATTAAAACGCACTATAATTTTTTTTGAATTCCTGTAATGAATCATAAGAACAATTTTTCCAAAAAACAGGACACCCTCCATGGCACGCTTCCAAATGCTCACAATCATTACAATCGGATGACGGCATTCTACTCAACCTAGCAATTGTACTTTTATACGGATCATATTTTACATATTTTTCAAGCTCCTCATATGTCGAGAAATCTACACCAAACTTACCAATTTTATTATCGATAAACATACTGCAAGGAAGCAAATTCATTCCTGTATCAAACGTTGCACCATTACCCTTATAAATCTGACAAGGTGCCGCTAATTTACCCTTGAATGCTTCTAAATGTTTCTCCGTATATACACATATAGGAAATGTATATTCAACCCACCATTCACCTTTTGTTATTCTATTTAATTCGTCTATTTGCGATATGAATTTTTCAATCAAAATATACGGATTATTATGTTTCAAATATTCTACATTCTTAAATTCTGATTCTTCATTATCTAATGGAAATGTGAACGAAAACTGCCTTGCACCATTTTTATGAGCAGCCTCAATAGCTTCACAAAATCCGTCTATATTTGAACAAGTCAAAACCATCGAACACGTAAACTCAGTTGAAAATCTTGATATATTATGTATTGCCTCAAGCTGCTTTGCAAAGCATTCTTGCCCTACTACTTCAAGACATTCATCTTCATTCTTGCCCTTTAATGAAACATCAATGTAATCCAAACCATTTTCTATCAGCTCTTTACAATAATCATAATCAGATAGCAAAATACCATTTGTGGCAATCGTTGCTAGCATCTTATGTTCTCGACTTTTGACATATTTTATTATTTCTTTTAATTCTGGGTACATTGTCGGCTCGCCGCCTGAAAAAACAACAAATTTTACTTTAGCATCATTGCAAAAGTCTATTATTTTCTTTACGTCATCACTCTCAATAGTCTCATTAGCTGTATATCCTGTTCTTCTAGCATAACAAAAACTACATCTCAAATTGCAGTTTCTTGTAAGCGTAATGATGCACTGATCTATATTCAACATCGCTGAAAGCTCCTTCCTATTCTATTTATTCGCAGTTTAAAGATCTTCGTACAATTTCAACTCATAAAATTCCAAACGTATACTATGTATCAAGCTTATATAACGATGATTCTTTACAACTAAATACTGTTTTTGAATTTCCTTGAGAGACAATTTTTCCTCCTTCGCTTCCACCAAACAAGCCAAAATCAATTATATAATCTGATAATCTCGCAACAAACTCAATGTTGTGTTCAATGATAAGTATTGTTTCCTGATTAGCCTGTAATGAAAGCAGTATTTTCTCAAATTTCTCAATATCCACACTATTAAGTCCTGAAGTTGGTTCATCGAGGATATATAAATTCTGACCACGTGATACAATACCTAAAGCTTTTGCCAATTTAATTCTTTGTGCTTCTCCACCTGACAAATTCATAGACATCTGCCCTAACTTCAAATATCCTAATCCAAGTTCAATCATGCTGGACAAAACAGAATAAACCTTTTGGGTATCTTTAAAAATATCTATAATTTCAGAAATAGGTGTCTCCAAAATCTCTTGTATATTTTTCCCTTTATATATTACAGACAAAATTTTATCGTTAAAACGTCTACCTTCACATTCGGGACATGTGATATATGAACTTGACAAATAATTCAAATCTATTTTCTGAAGTCCAGTGCCTTGGCAACATTCGCATCTGCCGCCCTTTACATTCATGCTAAACAGCGATGCACTAATCTTCATTTTCTTTGCTTCATCTGTTTTGGCTAACAACCTTCTAATTTCATCAAAAATTTCCAAGTATGACACTATGGTCGATCTTGGTGTTCTACCTATTGGAGCTTGATTCACCTCGACTACTCTTTTAAAGACATTATCACCGATAAAAGATTCACAATTCACACTTGACTTTCGACTAAAACATTTCAAAATAACCGAAGTCAACGTAGATTTTCCCGATCCTGATACACCAGTGATACATGTTATTCCACCAATTGGGAAACGTGCATCTTGATTATGTATATTTCTAAAATCTATCTTCTTTATTTCACAATATTGATCAAACTCCTTAGTATCTTTAAATTCTAAATTTAAAACATAATCAGAAGGTTTAGTATTTACATCAATAATGTATCCACCCTTAGGTCCTCCAACAGGTCCCAATTCAATAATGTTGTCTGCAGAAGAAATATATCTTTTATTATGTTCTATTGCAATAACAGTATTTCCTTTATCAATCAATTCTTTTGTTGACTTAATGATACTGGTAATATCCCTATGATGTAACCCTTTACAAGGCTCGTCTAAAATATACATAATCCCCTTCAGTGAACAAGTCAACTGTGTAGCTATTCTAATTCTCTGTCTCTCTCCACCTGACAGAGACGGTATCGGACGATTCAAGCATAAATATCCAACATTTAATTGAATCAATGAACTCAACTTATTTAGGATACCATCAATCAACTGTGAAACAAGT
The DNA here is from genome assembly GCF_001623875.1 of Clostridium magnum DSM 2767. Taxonomy (GTDB): domain Bacteria; phylum Bacillota; class Clostridia; order Clostridiales; family Clostridiaceae; genus Clostridium_AM; species Clostridium_AM magnum. The sequence continues at coordinate 84,822 of NZ_LWAE01000013.1, forward strand.
TCTCTTTTTGCCTTAACCACTTTATCGTAATCGAAATCCTTCAACCAAGTTTGAAGATTCATTAATTCCATATCTTCTACTTCATAATAGTTAAGTCCATTCACCTTATATTCCAAAACGTCACTTCTTAACTTCGAGCCGCCACATACATGACATGGTACGTCTTCCATATATTGGGTATACAGTGAAGTAGACATTGTATTGTCAACTTGAGTAACTCTCTCCATAATAGCAGAAATAGCACCTTGTAAGAATACATAATGCTGTTTCCTTCGCTTTCCTTCTTTATATAATAATTTATATTTTATTTTTTCATCAGCATATAACAACTGATGAAGGTCTTTTTTAGAAAGCGCTGATACACTTTTGTTAATATCTATTCCATATTGTTCGCACAGGGCTTCCAGATATTTCTGTTCCTTACTCTCTTCCGTACCCTTGAAATAAAGAATAGCACCCTCTTTCAAAGTTTTATTTTTGTCAGGAATCAATAAGTCTTCTGAAATTACCGTTTCAATTCCTAATCCCGAACAATGTGGACAAAATGATTTAGGGTTATTCGATGAAAAAATACTTTCAGATATATCGTTACCCCTATCGCTATTTAGGATTGCAAATAAAGACCTTAAGTAGTACGAAATATCTGTTGTTGTTCCAATTGTTGAACGTGGATTTACATTATAATAATTCTGCGAAATATTTAATGCCGGACGCAAATTCTCAATAGATCTTACTTTAGGTTTATTCATCAATTTCTGCCCATAAATATTTCCCGTCATTCCTTCAAGGAAACCTCTTTGACTTTCAGCATATAATGTATCAAAAACTAATGAAGATTTTCCACATCCTGAGCACCCCGTCACACACGTAAATGCATTCAATGGAATTTCCAAATCTATATGTTTAAGATTATGCTCATATGCGTCCTTTATAATGATCGTTTCCATATAATCTGCCTCCATTCTCATCTGATAATATCGTTACAATCTATTCCTTCTTTTCTACAACTGACTCTACTCTTGAATGCATCATTGCAGCCACTTCGCAATGAAATTCATCAATCTTAAATGCATCTTCATCTTTACTTTCATTTGAATTACTCATCATACAAACTGTACAATACCCCCTATCTTCACAAGACACACACTGAGGAAAACTATTTCTTTTAATTTCTCTTAAACACTTAATCTCATTTGAATTTCCCCATATTTCCTTTATACTATTTTCGAAAAGATTACCTAACTTTTTAGTCTGCCATCCCACACAAGGAAATACATTTCCCTCTGCAGAAACACATAAATAGTATCGACAAATAGAACAGATAGAATCATCTCCATTCAATGCATATTTTTCTTTAGAAGAATCATACAAATAATCAGCATAATCTTTTGTTAACTGAGAACTGAAAGCTTCTCGCACTTCTTCTAACGACAATCTGTTCACCAAATTGCAATTTGTATGATCATAAGATGCAAAAATCACAAAATCCGTAGCCACAGTAATATTATAATCATTCCCCCAATTTATAACGTCTACAAATGACTCTTTGTTTTGTTTCATAATAGGGCATGAAATTTGCACTGGTATTCCTAATTCTAACAATTTCAGTACACCAGCTTTTGTCTTCTCCAAACTCCCCTTCATTTTAGTTATAGAATCATGCACCTCTGGATTCATCGAATAAATCGATGTTTGAACACAAAGAAGTGGATTTTTCACTATTTCGCTCAATATTTCATCAGTCAGAAGCGTTAGATTAGATAACACATTTACAGACAAATCCAATTCTCTACATCTTCTCAAGAACAAAATAAAATCTTTGTGAAGTAGTGGCTCGCCGCCTGATAAAGTTACATTGATAATATCCAAATTTCTTCCTTCTTCAACAATTCTATAAAATAAAGAAGAATCAATAACTTTTGTTTTTAATTCATGCGGTATATAACAATGTAAACATCTTTCATTGCACTCATTTGCAATTTCTATATGTAAACTTCTCAAAAAATCATTTTGCTGAAAAATTTGTTTAGAGCAGTCATCCACAAACACTTCATTTTTTGTTTCTAATGCATTCCCATAAGCATGTTCAGAATTAACCTTTTCATCTACACATTTTTCAAAAGTCTCACCTACAGAAAGAAACCCGTCATTCACAAATTGCATAAAGAAATCAATTGTATCTTGTTTCAACTCTTCATAATCTACATCAATAAAAATTGTTAATAATTCTTTAATGATTGTCTCTATGTCTCGTGGCTCTTTAGTTAATGCTCCAAGCATAACCGCCCCACTCTCAGAAACATATTTTTCCCCTGGCATTATAACTAATTTATTCAGCATTTTATATCCGAACATAGAGTTATCTGTCAAATATCCATATTCCTTATATTTTCTAAACAAAATATTATCTTTTATCTTGAAATACATTATTCTACCCTTAACAAGTGCACTTTATTAATCTTTTTGCACTTATCCCTTCCTCTATTTATAAAAACCGGGGGTTCAAAACATATCCCCTAGATTCACACTAACTATAAAACAATAAGCAATTGTCTTCAATATCTTTCATAATTTGTAATTATTAATTGTTCAAAAGAAAAGGACACAGGCTTTACCACCGTGTCCCCTCCAAATAACTAATTTCTGAATTAAGCCTTCTTTTGGCAAGGTCTACCACATGGTGTTCCGCCACCACATACTGCAGAATTTACTGAAGCAGAATTCAATACAACCGGTTTACTGTATTTCATACTTCAATACCTCCTCTTTTGATTTCCAACTTGTACTAAATTGAATGCTTTGATTTTAACATATATCTAGTAAAAAATCAATCTGATAGAGTCTTGAGCAGCACCAATCTGGATCAGTCTGTGGGTTCGTTTCTTGCGTTCCTCTGCCTGCTGTCGTTTCTCCAACTGCTTCCTCTGTGCTTCCACTTTCTTTGCTTCTTCAATCAGTTTCTGTGCTCGGAGATTTTTCTCCTGAATACGTTCTTCTAAAGTTTTTGTTGACTTTGCCATTTTTCCTCACTTTCTACCGCATCAGCGATTTGCTTATTCACAATTACTGTTGTTACTTTTTCCAATAGACAAATCATTGGATATTAAGTGCATCAGTTTATCTTCCGCACTTGTCTCAGCGCTTTCATCAAAGAAAACCTTGACCTGATAGACCGTCGTACCAATGTGTCTTGTAAAACTATTGCTTCCTACGTCCTGTTTTTTCTGTTTCATTAAACTTCTTAATTATACTAATACTTAAGAGGTAAAAATAACAGAAAGTGACATGACTGAGGTATATAATATACTCAACCAATATGATTTGAAAATATGTAGTAATGAAGAAGTTAAACAAGAAAATAAAATTGATTTAATTAATGAACCAATGATGTTTTATAAATGACTGTAGAAAAACAAGATGGTTTAGGCAAATGGATTAATAAAGATTTTATTGAACTAAAAACTATATATAAAGATAAGACAAGCATTGAACAAAATGCTTATTGGATGATTTTCCAATAACTAATGGAGAATTTAAAGGTGCTATGGATGAATGCGGCTTTTATCACGATCCAACATATGGTATTAATTAGGATTTTAATATATCTAAAAACTCTCTACTATTATTGATAAAATAGTTTTATTGGTAGGCAACGCAATTAATACTTATATCTAGTAATCGACAACAATAGCACTAGTAAAATCATTAGTGTTATTGCATTAAAATTTGTTCAGAATTTATTTTAAGACAGTTTTTCTATTATTAGTTATAAACTTCTCAGGATTTATGAATAAATATGCATAATATGCAATTCTAGTACACCTTTTAATTGTTTTTAAGAAAAACCCATCCATACTCTCAGTACAGGTGTAATTGTATTTTTAACATTTATTAGGTTACCAAGTTTCAACGTTTATAATAATTTTCAGTACATATGATAATTGTACTTCTACTATAAGGTTATTCCAGAGGGAATATCAAATCTTCAACCCCTTTTTTATGTATGCACGAATAAAGTTACGTTAATTTTCTATTAAGGGATATATATTGGCAATTTATTATTAAAATTTAGTGAAATTAATCAAAGTCACACGTATATATTGTCAGGTAGACTACCCATAAAATACGTGTTAATATATTTACATGAAGTAGGAGTTATGTGGAGGTAATGAAAATGGAGAATAGGGCATTGAGTGATGAGCAGTTACAAATTATCGAGGATGCTATAAAAGATGTATCTGAAAGAGAAAAATTGATAGAGTATCTTGGTAGGCATGATGTAGTTGGAAAAGAAATATTTGCATATCTAAATATAACAAGAGCAGAAATATGGGATGTTATATATGAGCCAGTAAGCTATGATGTTTTTATAAAACGTATTCCAATATACTTTTATCATAGTGATGGCCAAAAAGGAAGTGTAGGTAATTTTTCGCAATATGCCATGGGAATCTATGAATACTATGCTGATGATACTGAATACACTGAAAATCTTGAAAAGTTATATATGGCTGTAGAAAGAATGCATTATCAACATATGCTAGACTTAAAAACGATCTTTAACTATCCAATAGAACAAACAGGATATTGTTCAAGAACAGATTTATTCATGCAGTGGGCTAATTATCTTGATTTAGCAGGGAAGTATGGAGTGAGCAATAAGACACCTAAGTATTTTATTGTTGAATATAATTATATACTAGAGAGGGCTGGTTTAAAGCCAATCATCTATGAAATAAAGGAGCAGTATTCTGGAGAATATATGTCTAGGACAGGTAATGTTATTAGGGTTGAAGGGACTTTCCCTTTTGATGATAATGGCAATCCTATAATGAAATGGATAGGACTTGATGTAATTGAGCCTACAAGAATTTGGGGAAAAGTAGATGACAGGTCAAAAGGTTATATATGTATAGAAGTTAATTCTAAAACTGCAATTTACGGATTAAACTGTTGGGGATCAAATGATAATGGAGAAGACTGTTGGCATAGACTATATGTTGGTCCTCTATTAATAGAGTTTGATTATAAAAAATTAAAGGAATGTCGTAATAGAGAAAATCTTACTCAAAAACAGGTAGCAGCTGCTATTGGATCAGCAGAGCGTACTTATCAGAAGTGGGAAAGTGGAGAAACTACACCAGATTGCATTTATTTATTACGACTTATGAATGTCCTTAATATAAAAGAAGTAGATGAGCTTACAAGCGTTAGTATTGAATAAAACATTTAAGGTTGAAGATATGGGTTTATTGCTTGAATACTCATATCGTCAACCTTCTCTTAATTATTAATGAACTTGTCTGATATTAGTTTCGTTAGTACCTCAGAATAATATTTTGAATCATCTTTAACTTTAGAACAAGAGCCGTAGATATGTACATCAATATCCATACTCACCCTATCCCTTATGCAGTAGCAGAGTTTCCCCATAACAGTATTAATCACAGTGTTGCAACAACTTTTACATTTTTCCATACTTCTTATCTCCTTTGAATTATTTATCTTTATATATCACATATTAAATAAAAAAATATTTTTTATTAAACTTAAAAAAGAATTATTTTTTTAAATTTGCTGATACACAAAAAAGTCTATATATTGAAAGTTACAACATATAGACATGAGTGTGGAAAATATATTATCTTATATTTACTCCCTTTGATAGAAGTAATGTTCTTAACGCTTGATTGGTTTCTGGTGATACTTGAGTGCTTTCACATACCAACTTATATGCTGCTCTCATTGTTTCCCAATAAGTAGGATGGTTAGGAATATAACCAAAGTCTTTAACTGTACCAATAAGTTCCCTTGCAACCTTATCTGATGGTGATTCGCTGAATTTTGATATACAGGCTTTTACTTTACTCCATTTAATATGTTTAAAAATAACGAAAATTGCGATACACACAAAAAATATAGGGACTATTTGGTGCATTAAAAAAGCTAATTTAAAAACCATGAAAATTCTCCTTTCTTTAATAGAGCGTAAATATAAATAAAGTTTCTACTCGGTGTATAGAAAATGAAGACTTGTCCATAATATAAATGTACTTTGAAATAATTATTTAAAACTCCTTAAAATAATGCCAAAACCCTTATAGAAGCTCACAATGTGGGCTTTTTTTATGCTTCAATTTGCAAATTAAACTTTCTGCAAAGCTTCAAACATTCCTCTAGGTTAGCCTTGTTAACATTAAGGATATATCCATGAATATGATATTCCTCGTGCTGCACTTCTTTAAAGTCACCTATATTTACAAGACCTCTGCTTAAAAACTTCATTATAATTGAATCTGTGATTTTTAAGGTTTCTCTGCTATCATATTTAATCTTTAACTGAACTTTTTTGTTTCTGCTTAATAATGTACATATGCTTTCAACGATTCTACCAACCATAAGACACCTCCTTTATTAGCAAACTTTCTATTAAATTACCTACTACAACTATACTATAAAATCATATAGTTATCAATAAACAACAAAATTATTGTTTAAAATAAAACAATAGTGAGGAATATATAATTATATATATTGTAAATGAATGCTTTAAATGATATAATTAAAGAAACAAAATATTATATTATTAAGCTCTCAGATTTGTGTCTAGGAGCGGATTTTAAGCAAATTGAATATTTTTTTAGGCAAATACTTTAGGATTGATACAAATTTCAGTATCGATATTCTAGAGTTTTTTTATTTTCAAAATTAAAAAATGAAAGTAATATAGTGTAGTTAATAATATGGTATTTATAGTAGCTTAACTTATATTCCTGTATATAAAAATAACTATAAGTAACAAATATATAGTTTGAATAATTATAGTACTTATAGCAAACCCTATATTAGAAATAATAATTATAAGAGAGAAATATAGGGGTGTAAATTGAATGGAAGTTGTAAAGGTTAAAACAGAAGAAAAAGAGAGATATTATGTAGCAGATAATGATGGATTACCAATAGAACCTATATTGAAGTTTATTAGGTTTAAGGATAATACCAATTATGCAAGAAATACACTTAGAATGTATTGTCAGCACTTAAAGTTGTACTTTGAGTATTTAGAGCAAAGAGGATTAGATTTTCAAAAGGTAACTATTGATGACTTATCATTGTTTGTGAATTGGTTACAGAATCCATATAAGAGTTTAAAAGTAATACCTGCAACACCTGTAGATACTGCAAGAAGTCCAAGAACAGTAAACATTATAGTTGATACTGTATTGCTGTTCTATGACTACATTTTAAGACATGAAGAATACAGCAATGATGTTTCAGAAAGACTTAAAAAATTTGTTACAAGTTCAAGCAGAAACTTTAAAGGATTTTTGTATGAGATAGCTTATGATAAGAAAAAAGTAACAAGTAATATCCTTAAATTAAAAGTGCCTAAGAGCAAGCCAAAAACTCTTTCTAAAGATGAAATAGAAATGCTCGTTAGAGCTTGTAGCAATCTAAGAGATAAGTTTTTGTTATCGTTGCTTTATGAAACTGGAATGAGAATAGGCGAAACCTTGTCATTGTGGATCGAAGATATTGATATAAGCGATATGGTTATTGATTTAAAAGACAGAGGACAACTTGAAAATAATGCTGAGATTAAAACGGTATCAAGTCCTAGAAGAATAGATATATCACAAAATTTGGCTGACATGTTTATGGAATATATAGCTGAATACCATAATGAAGAAGTTGAAACTAATCATATTTTCATAAAGATAAGTGGTAATAACAAAAACAAAGCTATGCACTATGTTGATGTAGATAATTTATTTAGAAGTCTTAAAAAGAAAACAGGAATATATGTTACACCACATATGTTCAGACATAGCTCATTAACAGTACTTAGAATGGCAGGATGGCAACCAGAACTTCTTAGAGTGAGAGCAGGTCATAAAAATATTTATACCACTATGAACACTTATATTCACCCCTCAGATGAAGATATAACAAGGGAGTTTGAGAAAACTCAACCTAATTTGGACTTGGATATTTATAACGAGGGGGAAGAATAAAGTGGATAATTTACAACTGATAAAAAGTAATCAACAAAGCAAGTATGAAGAAATAATTGAGTATCTTAGTCAGGATAATGGATATTGGTTAGAGAATGATATATGGGATGCTATAGAAACATTCTTTATAGGAGAAAAAATATCTAATATGCGATATATAGATTTTTCAAATATTAAAAATGATAATTTAAAAAATGAAATTAAATATTTTTTTCTTTACAAACATAAAGAAAAATTACTGACTAACAAAGGTATTCTTAGATTAAATGTGTCGCTAAAACATTTCTCTGAATTTTATACTGGAAAGTCTTTATTAGAATTAGATAGAGAAAAGACATTTATAAAATGGAAAATATTTTTAATAGATAGAGGTATTAAATTTGATATAAATGAAAAAAGTTATTTTTGGTTTTCAAATTACTTGTTAGATTTTATTAAAGATTTATATGATGATAGAGAAGAAACTGAAAAAGATATATGGTATTCAAAGAATATTAAAGGTGCTAAAAAGAGTGCTACATCAGATAGATTAGCTACATCTATAAATTTTTCAGATATCCCTATTTATTATAAAGATATGGTTAAAAGATATTTTAAAACTATTATAACTAAAAAAAGTTGGGGGCATTGTTTTAATATACTAAAACATTTAAAAGTGTTTTTTAACTATTTTTATAATAACGGATATAAAGACGGTTTTATTGAAAATTTAAACAGAGAAGATATTGAAAATTATTTGTTTTTTATAGGTAATGAAAGAAAAGATAAAAACCTTACAGAAACAAGTAAATATATATCTTATGTAAGAACATTCTTAGAGTATATTCAAATAGCTCAATATGATAAAGCTCCTAAAAAGGAAGTGTCATTTTTAATTTTCCAAGATGATATTCCGAGAAGAGAATTTGTGCAAGACGAAATGAGAAGGGTTAAATTTGTTCCAGAGCCTATATTGAAACAATTAGATAACAATATTATGGATTTAGATAGACCACAGTATATACCTATCTATATTCTCCTAAGAGAAACAGGATGGCGTGGTACTGATATATTAAATCTTAGATATGATAATTGCCTAGATCAGATATGGAATAGTAAAGAGGAAAGATATAATTATTACCTTTGTGGTGAAATAACTAAGACTGGCATTGCAGAACTTAAAATCCCGATTAGGGATAAGGCTGCTGAAATGGTTCAGAAAGCTATTGATAAAGCTAAAGAGTTAAGTACAGAGGAAAACAACCCTAAAAAGTATTTATTTAATACTTATGAAGGTAAATTAAAAGGAAGACCATTGAATAAAGCATCTTTATTATATACAATTCAAAGACTTATTGAACAAAAGATATTAGAGATGTTAATAGTGAGTTATATCATTTTAGGCTTCATTCACTAAGGCATACAAGAGCTAAAGAATATGTAGAACAAGGTATGGGTATTAGCATTATACAACAGATATTAGGTCATCAGAGCCTTCAAATGACAGTCCATTATGCAACAGTAACAGAAAACACTCTCTACGAGAAATGGAAGAATACTGAGGATTTAGACTTATTTAGAGTTAATACTGAAACCAATAAACTTGAACAAATAGATCTAAATTCTGATGATGGTGAAAATCTTATACGATACGAATATGTTAAAAAGAATTTAGATGCTGTAAGAGTACCTTTCGGTGTATGTTTTAAACCTTCAAAACTACCATGTAAGCAACAAATGAACCATTGTTTAACTTGTGCAAGTTTCTGTACTACAGTTGAAAATATTCCTGAATATGAAGATGAAATTGAACATACTAAAAAACAAATTGATATTGCTGAAAGATGTGGAAGAGAATTGTGGGCAGAGAAGAATAAAACATACTTAAAATTGCTGGAAGATACGCTCGAAAGAGTTAGGGAACAAAAGATACTACATAAAAATGGAGCTTCAAGGGAGGATATTCAATAATGGCTGGAAGTACAAAGGGATTAAAGAAATATGCAGAGGAAAAAACAAAGATTACTTTAGAAAAGGTTGATAAAGCTATTAGAGAACTTTCTCTTAGTGAAGAAAAGATTAATTTCAATAGCGTGGCGATAGCCAGTGGAGTATCTAAAACTTTTCTTTATAATAATGAAGAAGTTAAAAATAGAATTGAAGAATTAAGACAGCAACAAGTAAGTATGGAAATGAATCAAAGAGCCAAATATGATAAGACAGCTAAATCTAAAGATATTATCATAATGGCTAAAGATAAAAAGATTAAAGAATTAGAAGAAGAAAATAAGAAACTAAAAGAGCAATTAGAAATTTTAAGGGGTAAATTATATGAGAAATTATAATTAATTTATCCACAATGATAACAAATCATAGACTACATTAATTATATGTAGTCTATGTGTAAAGTGAGTAAAATTAATCAGTGTATAGAGATATACACTAGATATTGTTAGGATTTGAGCAAATGGAAAGTTTATTAAGTTTAACACCAGCAGAATTATTGGAAAGGGGTATATCAGAATTTAAAGGTGATCTATTCATCCAATCAAGAAGATTATTATCTGAACTAGCTGAATACAGCGATAATGATGAGGTTTTCTTATTAGATGATATCAGATGGGCAATTACAAAGAAAAGTAATTGGCTTTGGGAAAGTAAATTCAAAGATATGCCTGTTAGAAGAATTGTTGAGATAGTTGCAAATGACCATATCAACAATACCAATGAACTTCAAAAAGAGTGTTAAAAGAAAAAAGGATTTAAGCAAATTAAAATTTAGGAGGATTTATGCAAATGATTGAAAACATGAGAATGAGTGGAGATTGGCAAGTTGGCAAAGGGGCCATAGCAGATCTATGCTACTGCCCAACAGAATTAAAAATTGTAAATTTAGAGATGAGTAAAATAGACTTCTCTGAATTAGAAGGAAATGAAAACCTAATTACTATGGCGGATTTTTCGGGAGGAGATGGCCTACAAATTCATCGCATGTATGAGTATGTAAAAGCAAAAGGGTTAAATCCAGCTGCTTATTACAATGAAATGCATACAACACGCTTTAATACTGCTATGGAGAGATATAGCCATTTAGATAACTTCAATATGGTTAATACTGATTTCTTCTTTCTAAAGTGTAGACATAAAAATGGTAATGCTTATAAGAAAGAAACATAGCAATCATAAGAAACAATCCACCCTATACCTTTATTGAGCAACATGGGACAGACAGTAAGAGCAGAGGAAGCTTTCTTCTTGGAAAATTCTTTACTTAATGCAAGTGAAGGAGTACACATATTTGAACTTCCAATACATCAGCTTACAGGTATAGAGAACTTGCTTAAAAAAATTCTTTATAGATACGAGGCTGTGCACATATTTAAGTTTCCTAAAAAAGATTTTTTACGATATAAGCAAGTGGTAGTAATTGGGGTTAGAAAAAAGACCAATTCCGCTGATCTAGAAAAAGCAGAGATACTTAGAAATAGGCTTATAAATGACCAAATCCCATACCTAGATGATGATGATAAACCTGTAGTTAAGTTATCGTCAAGGGCAGTAAACAGTTGTAAACCTATCAATGTATATAGGGATGGCAGAGTTAATGATGTTACTTTAAGTAATGGATATAACCAAGTAATTAGCTCTGTGTGGGATAAGGTAAGTAAATCTACGAATAAGCATTTAATGACTATCAAAGAGAGGGGAAAGCCTATAATTGAAAAATTAATAGGAAACCAAGCAATGGAGTTAAATGCTGGAGCCTTCAATGGCATTCAAGGTAACTCAGTTTTGATTAAGGGAGGTTACGAAAAAGAGATAGTGGTCACCGAGGAAATGGAGGGCACTACTAAGGTAACTACCCGTACTGAGGTTATTAAGCCTACTATTGCAGTAACAAATAAAGTAGGAGACATTCTTGTTAAAGGACAGCTTTAAGCAAATATAAGAGGAATTATTTAATAGTTCCTCTTTAGGATTTAAGAATATTAATAATCGGTAATGCCGAGGTTTTTAGCAAATTAAAAAAGGATTTTTGCAAATGAAAGGAGTTCATTGATAAATGAATATTATAAAATTACAAAATATAGAGGATGTATTTAATTATTTAAAATCAGTAAAGTCTGATGCAGAGTATTATTCTTCAAAGCATGACTTTGAAAACTACTTTAGAAGATATTGCAGAGTTGAGGATACTATCAGAAGATTAGAAAATGAAGGCTATGATGATACTGATTTAATGAAAAAGATGGCTAATGCTGAAAATTATGATTCCTTCAGTGAGATATCAAAATTAGTTGTAGAGGCAGTTGAAAGGGATATAGCTCTTTTAACCCCTTACCAATATGAGCGAATTTTGATAAATGGGTCTTACTACAAAGTGAAATCAGCATACTACAGTGAGAATGACCAAAGAAGTACTATCCTAAGATTAGCAACAGTTTCTTGTCACACTAAAGAGGAATTAAATGCTTTGGTAGCAAGCATCCAGAGAGGTATCCGCTTTAACATCAAAGGACAAACCGTTGTATCTTTAAAAGCGGGATATGCTTGTCAGTTTACAAAAATATCTGATGAAAACTTAGGAGATGGATACCATGGAGTAATTTATCAAACTGATAACACTACTGATAAGGTAGTAATGGTATTCGGTCAAGATAATCCTGTAGATGTTATTTATCAATATGTTGAGAACAATATTGATAAGACCGGGTTAATACCTGAGTGGGCAAGCTACTTATTCAACAGACTATCTGATGATGGACTATTAGTAGAGTGTGAAGGCTTCTCGTACAGTGAGGATAAAAACGCTCCAACTAAAATTTTGATAATCTCAAATCAAGTTACTAATGAAGTAATTATGAAATATAAAATGGAAGGAATTAAAACTGAAGAAATAGAGTTACCTGTTACAGAGAATGTTACGTTATCACCTGATGCAACATTTGTTGATTTAGTAGAGCAGTATGTTATTCCTAACCTTCAAGATGAGGTTTGTGATTATAACATAGGAGAACCAATATCTGCTTCACTTAAAAAAGCTTTCTACAAAGGTAATAAAAAATGCTACCTTTACCCTAGACAACAGGTTATAGCTCAAGGAGTGGTGAATGCTATCAAGAATGGTAAGAAAAATCTATTTTTGGGATGTGGTATGGGAGTAGGAAAATCTGTGCTAATAACATCTAGTATTGCT
>NZ_LWAE01000014.1 GCF_001623875.1 Clostridium magnum DSM 2767
AAGAAATAATATAATTGATGATATTAAACCCGCAGACATTGCTTTAACTATATCGATTTTGTTGATTTTTACCGATAACAAAACATAAATCACAAGTAGTATTATTGTATGTACTCCAAGTGAATTGGGAGCATTCTTACAAAATATGTTGCCATCGCTAACAAAATAGAAGCTACACAAAAAAGTTTCTTTTCAACTTCTTTACTTAAAAAGCATATCCCGCTAAAATAAGTATAAATGCTTCTGGTATAAGTCTTAAAAAGATTTCTATTGGCAATAATTTCAGCATAATTTACCTCGTTTTTATTATGTTAAATTTGTCATATACTAACTAATTATACCACATAAATTTTTGCTAAGTGAATAAATAATGATAAAACTGCCAATGATTAAATATTTTTGGCAGTTTTCATTATAAAATAAGTATGTAATTAATCTATATACTATTGTATACGACAATTATTCTATTTTTTTCTTATATCATCAGACTTTGAACTGTTTGCCCAACATCTATCACATCTTAAAACAAATTATTGAGGAGTAATCATTGCAATGAATACCATTTTTAGGACTAGGTGATTTAATATTCTTTTATCAGTCTTGTTATATAGTTTATCTTTTCACCTTTTTCATTATTTTTATTTTTTCTTACAAAATCATATCAAAACCTCCTTGTTTTATATAAATACAAAAACTTTTTCAAGATCTGCTGTTCTATATAATAAATAAGATACTCTTAATTATATATGTATTTAAATATTTTAACTATAATTGTATAATAAAATCACCAAAAAAACCGTGATTAAAATCTTTTTTCTAATATTTATAAAAAGCGAATCTTAATATAAACTTTAAGGTTTTGCTTAAAAATTGCTGAGAGAATAGTAAATAAACTTTAAACAAAAAATAGTAAATAATCTATATTGAAAGCATATAAATTAATAAGTTTATCCGATTAGGTTTGAACCCCATATGATTCAAGTTTCATATCATAAATTAGATTTGGAGGTGAATAAAATAGATTATTTGGTATTTGATTTAGAATTTAACCAAGACTACAATCCTGCAAAAAAAGATAGAAATATAATTACTCCAAAATGTCCTTTTGAAAATAATTCAAATTGGTGCTGTAAAATTAGATGAAAATCTGCAAACAATCTCTTTCCTAGATCGACTAGTAAAACCTCAAATATACACTACTATTAATCCATTTGTAAAAGAAATGACAGGTATCACAATGGATCTATTGGATACTGCAAAACCCTTTAAAGAAATTTATGAAGAATTTATTGAATTTACTACAGGTACTACAAGTATCTTATGTGTATGGGAATGACAGATATGAGAGAATTATTTAGAAATATAGAATACCATGGTCTAGACATGTCTCCGATTCCAAAAGAATATATTAATCTTCAACTTTATGCATCTAAATATTTCAATTGCTCAAAAAGGAGTTAATATTGGACTGCATAATGCAATAGAGCTATTACATATTCCTGTAAAAAAGCAATTTCATAATGCTTTTAATGATGCTTGCTATACTGTTGAAGTTTTCAAAAAAATATATAATAAAGATATTAACCTTGCATTTATAATCCAAATAAATATATAAGGAGAAATACAGATAATAGTGAAAGAAAAAAAATCGATACCTATAGATTAATAAAGCAGTTTGAAAAAATGTTTAATAGAGAAATGTCTACTGAAGAACAGTCAATAATCAAGCTGGCCTATATGATGGGTAAAACTAATCAGTTCCAAACAGAAATATGTAATAATTTAAGTATAAAAAAAGATAAGAAGTAACTTATCATTACTTCTTATCTCTATGGTGGACCTTCAGGGACTCGAACCCCGGACCTACCGGTTATGAGCCGGTTGCTCTAACCAACTGAGCTAAAGATCCATATTTACCTGGCGACGACTTACTCTTCCACACAGTCTCCCGTGCAGTACCATCAGCACTGTAAAGCTTAACCTTCGTGTTCGGAATGGGAACGGGTGTTACCTTTACGTCATAATCACCAGATTTATTTAGTTGAGAGTTAAGAATTAATAGTTAAGAGTTATGGTTGTTTTTTTCTCCTAGCGTCGAAAAAACGATAATTATACTAACTAATAACTTTATAACACAATAAATTATTAACTCTTATGAGAATATTATTCTCTGAAAATTGCACAGTGATAAGTATAGCTTTTTTATATAGAGCTTAATTAATTTAAATTTTAGATTTTCACATTAGTGAAAATCATCATTAACTCTTAATTCTCAACTCTACACTGTTAACTATTTTTGGTCAAGCCCTCGACCTATTAGTATTAGTCAGCTGAACATGTTACCATGCTTACACCTCTAACCTATCAACCTTGTGTTCTTCAAGGGGTCTTACTAGCTTATGCTATGGGAAATCTTATCTTGAGGTGGGCTTCACGCTTAGATGCTTTCAGCGTTTATCCCGTCCTGACATAGCTACCCAGCTGTGCTCCTGGCGGAACAACTGGTGCACCAGAGTCAGTCCATCCCGGTCCTCTCGTACTAAGGACAGCTCCTCTCAAATTTCCTACGCCCGCGACGGATAGGGACCGAACTGTCTCACGACGTTCTGAACCCAGCTCGCGTGCCGCTTTAATGGGCGAACAGCCCAACCCTTGGGACCTACTTCAGCCCCAGGATGCGACGAGCCGACATCGAGGTGCCAAACCTCCCCGTCGATGTGGACTCTTGGGGGAGATCAGCCTGTTATCCCCGAGGTAGCTTTTATCCGTTGAGCGATGGCCCTCCCACGAGGAACCACCGGATCACTAAGCCCGACTTTCGTCCCTGCTCCACTTGTTTGTGTCGCAGTCAGGCTCCCTTCTGCCTTTGCACTCTTCGAACGATTTCCAACCGTTCTGAGGGAACCTTTGGGCGCCTCCGTTACTTTTTTGGAGGCGACCGCCCCAGTCAAACTGCCCACCTAACAATGTCCCGTGACCAGTTTCATGGCCGCCGGTTAGAATCCCAGTACTGTCAGGGTGGTATCCCAAGGTTGACTCCACAAAGGCTGACGCCCTTGTTTCTCAGTCTCCCACCTATCCTGTACAGACAATACCGAAATTCAATGCTAAGCTACAGTAAAGCTCTACGGGGTCTTTCCGTCCAATCGCGGGTAGCGAGCATCTTCACTCGCAATACAATTTCGCCGGATTTGTTGTCGAGACAGTGCCCAAATCATTACGCCATTCGTGCGGGTCGGAACTTACCCGACAAGGAATTTCGCTACCTTAGGACCGTTATAGTTACGGCCGCCGTTTACTGGGGCTTAAGTTCATACCTTCGCTTGCGCTAAGTATTCCCCTTAACCTTCCAGCACCGGGCAGGCGTCAGCCCCTATACTTCAGCTTTCGCTTTAGCAGAGACCTGTGTTTTTGCTAAACAGTTGCTTGGGCCTATTCTCTGCGACCTACTTGCGTAGGCACCCCTTCTCCCGAAGTTACGGGGTCAATTTGCCGAGTTCCTTGACAACAATTCTTCCGCTGGTCTTAGGATTCTCTCCTCACCTACCTGTGTCGGTTTGCGGTACGGGCGCCAACATCCTCCATAGAGACTTTTCTTGGCAGCGTGGAATCAGATACTTCGCCCATAAGGGCTCCTCATCACACCTCAACATTGACTAAACGGATTTGCCTGCCTAGTCTGTCTAGATGCTTAGACGCACATCCAATAGTGCGCACATCTTATCCTCCTGCGTCATCCCATTTGTAATAACGTCAGTTGGCGGTATCGGAATATCAACCGATTGTCCATCACCTACGCCTTTCGGCCTCGGCTTAGGCCCCGACTAACCCTGAGCGGACGAGCCTTCCTCAGGAAACCTTAGGTTTTCGACCAATAAGATTCTCACTTATTTCTCGCTACTTATGCCAGCATACTCACTCCTGTACAGTCCACCGCTCCTTACGGTACGACTTCAACCCATACAGGAAGCTCCTCTACCACTGATACTTACGTATCAATCCATAGCTTCGGTGGTAAGTTTTAGCCCGGACATCTTCGGCGCAGGATCTCTCGACTAGTGAGCTATTACGCACTCTTTAAATGAGTGGCTGCTTCTAAGCCAACATCCTAGTTGTCTTAGAAATCCCACATCCTTTTCCACTTAACTTACACTTTGGGACCTTAGCTGATGGTCTGGGCTGTTTCCCTTTTGACCACGGATCTTATCATTCGTAGTCTGACTGCTTTGATTCAAGTATATGGCATTCGGAGTTTGATAGGGTTCAGTAACTGTTGTCAGCCCCTAGCCCATTCAGTGCTCTACCTCCATTACTCATTCAAAACGCTAGCCCTAAAGCTATTTCGAGGAGAACCAGCTATCTCCGAGTTCGATTGGAATTTCTCCGCTATCCACAGCTCATCCCATGGTTTTTCAACACCAACGTGGTTCGGTCCTCCACGGAATTTTACTTCCGCTTCAACCTGTCCATGGATAGGTCACCCGGTTTCGGGTTTACGACATGCAACTCTTTGCCCTATTCAGACTCGGTTTCCCTTCGGCTCCATACCTTAAGTATTTAACCTTGCTACACATCGTAACTCGCTGGCTCGTTCTACAAAAAGCACGCCGTCGCACATAAAAGTGCTTCGACTGATTGTGGACACACGGTTTCAGGTTCTATTTCACTCCCCTTCCGGGGTTCTTTTCACCTTTCCCTCACGGTACTGCTTCACTATCGGTCACCAGTTAGTATTTAGCCTTGGGAGGTGGTCCTCCCTGCTTCCCACAAGGTTTCACGTGTCTCGTGGTACTCTGGATTAGACCTGACTGCTCTTTTCTTTCACTTACAGGGCTTTTACCTTCTACGGCGGAGCCTTCCAGCTCTCTTCAGTTAAAAAATCGCAGTATTTATGGTCTATCCGCAACCCCAGGAACAAGTTCCTGGTTTGGGCTCTTTCCCTTTCGCTCGCCGCTACTTAGAAAATCGATTTTTCTTTCTCTTCCTCCGGGTACTTAGATGTTTCAGTTCCCCGGGTATACCTCTATAAACCTATGAATTCAGTTTATAGTACATTACGTTAGTAATGTGGGTTGCCCCATTCGGAAATCTCTGGATCACTGGCTATTTGCGCCTACCCAAAGCTTATCGCAGCTTATCGCGTCCTTCTTCGGCTTCTGGTGCCAAGGCATTCACCATGCGCCCTTTGTAGCTTGACCAATTTATTGCTCATATTTCTATGAGTTTGATTAAAGTTACAAAAGTTTATTACTTATTATTACATAAGTAGTTTTACCTTTAGCTTTACTTTTTTATGTTAAACAATTGCGTTGTTTAACTAATTCACTGTGCAATTTTCAAAGAACAATTTGAAGGTTTTAATCCTTCAAAATTAAACAGAGGCTAAACCAGTCTTTCAGACAGCATTACCTGTCTGTATTATCCTTAGAAAGGAGGTGATCCAGCCGCAGGTTCTCCTACGGCTACCTTGTTACGACTTCACCCCAATCACTAACCCCACCTTCGGCCGCTGGCCCCTTTACAGGTTACCTCACGGACTTCGGGTGTTGCCAGCTCTCATGGTGTGACGGGCGGTGTGTACAAGGCCCGGGAACGTATTCACCGCGACATTCTGATTCGCGATTACTAGCAACTCCGGCTTCATGTAGGCGAGTTGCAGCCTACAATCCGAACTGGGATAGGTTTTTGAGTTTTGCTCCACCTCGCGGTCTTGCATCTCTCTGTACCTACCATTGTAGCACGTGTGTAGCCCTGGACATAAGGGGCATGATGATTTGACGTCATCCCCACCTTCCTCCCGGTTAACCCGGGCAGTCTCACTAGAGTGCTCAACTTAATGGTAGCAACTAATGATAGGGGTTGCGCTCGTTGCAGGACTTAACCTAACATCTCACGACACGAGCTGACGACAACCATGCACCACCTGTCTCCCTGCCCCGAAGGGCTTCATGCATCTCTGCACTATTCAGGGGATGTCAAGTCCAGGTAAGGTTCTTCGCGTTGCTTCGAATTAAACCACATGCTCCGCTGCTTGTGCGGGCCCCCGTCAATTCCTTTGAGTTTTAATCTTGCGATCGTACTTCCCAGGCGGAGTACTTATTGTGTTAACTGCGGCACAGAAGGTTCGACCCTCCTACACCTAGTACTCATCGTTTACGGCGTGGACTACCAGGGTATCTAATCCTGTTTGCTACCCACGCTTTCATGCCTCAGCGTCAGTTACGGTCCAGAGAATCGCCTTCGCCACTGGTGTTCTTCCTAATCTCTACGCATTTCACCGCTACACTAGGAATTCCATTCTCCTCTCCCGCACTCTAGATATCCAGTTTGAAATGCAGCACCCAAGTTAAGCTCGGGTATTTCACATCTCACTTAAATATCCGCCTACGCATCCTTTACGCCCAGTAAATCCGGACAACGCTCGCCACCTACGTATTACCGCGGCTGCTGGCACGTAGTTAGCCGTGGCTTCCTCCTTTGGTACCGTCATTATCGTCCCAAAAGACAGAGCTTTACAACCCGAAGGCCTTCATCACTCACGCGGCGTTGCTGCATCAGGCTTTCGCCCATTGTGCAATATTCCCCACTGCTGCCTCCCGTAGGAGTCTGGACCGTGTCTCAGTTCCAATGTGGCCGATCACCCTCTCAGGTCGGCTACGCATCGTCGCCTTGGTGAGCCTTTACCTCACCAACTAGCTAATGCGCCGCGGGTCCATCTCAAAGCGGATTACTCCTTTAATTAGTTCTTCATGCGAAAAACTAATGTTATGCGGTATTAATCTCCCTTTCGGGAGGCTATCCCCCTCTTTGAGGCAGGTTACCCACGTGTTACTCACCCGTCCGCCGCTAATCCACCCCGAAGGGCTTCATCGCTCGACTTGCATGTGTTAGGCACGCCGCCAGCGTTCGTCCTGAGCCAGGATCAAACTCTCAATTTAAAAGTTTGAATGCTCATTACTGTTTTACTCACTACTAATATATAGTAGTTAAAGAATTGCTGGTTTAGTTTATTTAATAAAAGTCATTTTGACTTTCAACCTCTGTTTAATTTTCAAGGATCATGTCGACTCATCTCGACAGCTTATTTAGTTTATCATGTTTATTTTATCTTGTCAAGAACATTTAAAACATTTTTTATTTTCTGACGTTCTTAACAGCTTTTATATGATATCATGAACATTTATTAATGTCAACAACTTTTTAGCTGTTACTCTTTGTTCATCTGTTTGTCGCTCATCAAGCAACGAATGTTATTCTACCATCTTTAAAATCGCTGAAACTTCTTCATATGTACTATTATTTAAAATTATTTAAAATAACCTCATTATTTCTTCTAATTCTTCTATATTTCTTATAATGACACACCAGACTTCGTTTATTTTATTACCAACATCGAAAATAGCTTAATTTTAGTTTTATCACAGATTTCCATATAAAATTTATTATACTCTAGATTATATAAGTTGAAGCAAGATCTTAATTCAGATGTGGATTCTTTTACCCCATCTTAATTTTAGATCTGCGAATGCATGGCTTACTTGGCGTTGAACTCCCACTTAAGCAGAGAACCAAAATCTACGATTTTGTGTGAATCGCTTACTCCTCTGACGCTAGGAAGAGGAGTTTCATATGAAGTGGGAGACTTACGCCAAGTTAGTCAGGTAAAACTTCCGATCTCTCCCCTACAACAAATAAAATTTGACCCTCTAGCTTTAAACTAGAGGGCCTTGAGCTTAGAGACTGAATCATCAAAACATTCCGGTACCGAACTGTTTCTATATTCTAATTATTATTATTTTAATCCATTTGCTTTTAAATAAGCATTGAATTTCATTTGAACAGAATCATAAATCTTTTTATCTACAAATATCTTATCATTTTCAGGTAAGCTTAGTACTGCCTTCTTATCTTCTTTGTTGAAGCCATCTGTATAAAGAACCTGAACACCATAAGTGTTTGCTGTACTATTTGGCACATAGATATCTTTATCTTCAACTTCTGCAACAGCTAGTCCAGCGTATTCTGGTATTTCAGCTGATAGCTTTTCTGCTGCTTCACTTAAGCTTGCAATATTTACATCTAAGTATTTACCAAACTGTGATAAGTTATCGAATACTGTACTTCCATTTACAGGAGCTATTGCTGTAGTAATTTTTTGTATCTTTCTATCTGATCTAGTTATTGTACCTTCTGATTCTGCAAAGCTTCCCATTGGAACAACAACATTTGAAGCTAAAGCTGTATTAGTCATAAACATATCAAAAGTTGCTACAAATTCAAGCTTCTTTAAGATTTCTGCATTAATATAGTCAGCTCCTATAGGATCTTCACCAATAATAACTGCTGCTTTAATCTTTCCAGCTTTGATTTGTTCAAGTATTTCTTTTCCTGGTACTTTAATACCCATATCTATAAATCCTTGAGCATTGCTGCTTGAACGTACAACAATAATTCCACTGTGTGCTTTTCCTATCTTGCCTGTTATTACTGCAGCATCTGCAAGTAATTTATAAGCATCTGAAGTTACCATGTCGTCATCAGCAACTATTATTGCCTTCTTAGCTTCTCCATACATTTTAGCAAGCTTAGCTGCCTCTCCGCAATCCTTAGCATCTTTTACATAGTTCTTTAGATTTTCAAGATTTTTAGCTTTATTTGAAACTTCTGCTTCATTTACGTATCCACCATCAAATAATGCCTTAATAAAGGATTTTAAGAATTCTGTGCTATTATAAGGTTTTATTGAAAGATCAGCATACTCTTCCATTCTTGTTTTGCTCTCAGCTATAGATACTAATTTACCTTTATTTTGAGCTGCATACTTAATCTTTACTGCCATAACAGGATGATTTTCGTCTATATTTCCTACAGAAACAATTAAATCAGTGCTATTTAATTCTTCATAGCTGTTTGTTGACGCATTACATCCAAGAACAGCTTCCATTCCTGAAACATCATTGTAAGCCATTGAACCTACAAAACTTGTATCTAAGCTATTTGCAACTTTTTTCATAATGAAGGCTTCTTCATTAGTGAATCTTGGTGATGCTAAAATTGCAACGCTATCTTTACCATATTGACCCTTAATTAATTGAAGATTTTTTGCAGTAAGAGTTAATGCCTCCTTTAATGTAACTTCAAGACTGCTGCCATTTCTTGTTACAACAGGAGTTTTTATTCTACTTTCATCATTAATGTAGTTTATTCCGAATCTACCTTTAACACATAGTAAACCTTCTTCTTTGCTTCTGTCTGGAACAGATTTGAATACAAGGTCTCCCTTTGTTTGAAGTACTAGATTACATCCTACACCACAGTAATTACATACAGAGTTTACATTTTCGAAATCAACAGGAACTTGTTTCTTAACAGCTTCATTCTCCATACATGCTCCAGTTGGACATACATCTACACATTGTCCACAGGATATACATGAACTTTCATTAAGAGGTAAATTAAACTCAGGAATTACCTTTGAATCAAATCCTCTCTTTTCGAGGCCAATAGCACCTACTCCTATAAACTCTTCACAAGCTCTTATACATTGTCCGCATAATATACATTTATCAGCATTTCTTACTATGAATGGATGAGTTTGCTCTTCTCTTCTCTTATGCTTTTCTCCACTTATCTTCTTAGTATCTATCTTATACTTATCTATATAGTTAACAAGTTTACATTCGAAATAATCATGGCATCCACACTCAAGGCATCTTGAAGCTTCTTTAAGGGCTTTTTCTTCACTAAAAGTTTCAGCAATTGGGCTAAAGCTAAGTTTTCTTTTATCTGGAACAACCACTACTGGATGCTCTCTGTTTTGCTTTTCCACATGGTCAAAATCCTTTTTGCATAAATCCTCTTGAATAATGAAGCATGGATTTGCTACTGGAATTATAACTCCATTTAAGTATCCATTAATTACTTTTGCAGCATTTTTGCCTTGAGCTACAGCTTCAACAGCTATCTTAGGTCCAGTTGCAGCTTCTCCTCCAGCAAATACACCTTCAATATTTGTTTCAAAGGTACCATCGTTAACTACAATAGTTCCTTTCTTTGTTTGTGTAAGTTCTTGTATAGCACTAGCATCTACTTTTTGTCCAATTGCTGATACAATTAAGTCCGCATCAAAAGTAATTTCTTCTCCTTCAATAGGTTCTGGTTTTCTTCTGCCTGATGCATCTGGTTCTCCAAGTTTCATCTTCTGACATCTTATAGCATTTGCTCTTGTTCCATCCCCTGTAATCTCTATAGGTGCTACAAGGAAGTTAAATTGTACGCCTTCTTCTTCAGCTTCTTCTATTTCGATTTCTTCTGCTGGCATTTCATCTCTTGTTCTTCTATATAGAAGTTGAACGCTTTCAGCTCCAAGTCTTACAGCTGTTCTAGCAACGTCCATAGCAGTGTTTCCACCACCTATAACGATAACCTTATTACCCATGTATATTGGTTCTGATTGTGTAGCCTTTCTTAAGAAATCTATACCTCCAAGCACACCTTCCATATCCTGACCAGTGCAGCCAATACTTGAGCTTGCCCAAGCACCAATTGCTACAAACACAGCATCGTAAGCCTTATTAAGATATGCAACGCTAACATCTTCTCCAAGTTTAACATTATATTTGAGTTCAACACCCATCTTTGTTAAAACATCTATTTCTGTATCTAATATATCCTTTGGTAGACGATACTCAGGAATACCATATCTGAGCATTCCACCTGGGTGAGGCATAGCTTCATAAATTACAACCTGATGTCCTTCCATTGCAAGGAAGTATGCACAGGATACACCTGCTGGACCAGCTCCTACAACAGCAACTTTTTTGCCTGTTGACTTTTTAACTGCTGGTACAAAAACACCGTTATTTATATCAACATCACCTAAGAATCTTTTTAATTCAGCAATTGCAATTGGGTCATCAACATTTTGACGTCTACAAGCTGTTTCACATGGATGTGGACATACTCTTCCTAAACTTGCTGGTAAAGCTATAACATCTTTAACAAGCTTTATTGCCTCTTCATATTGTCCATTAGCAATTAATCCAACATATCCTTGGCAATCTGTGTGTGCAGGACATGCATTTACACATGGAGGTCTACAGTCTCCTCTGTGATCTGATGCCAATAATTCAAAAGCTACTTTTCTAGCCGCTAATGTTCTTGCAGTATCAGTCTTTATTATCATTCCATCTGCTGCTATTGTTGAACATGCTCTTTGAAGCTTTGGAATTCCATCTATTTCAACAACGCATACACCACAAGCTCCGTAAGGCTTCAATCTACTATCATAGCAAAGATTTGGAATATCTATCCCGTTATCAAGGGCTATTTTTAATATAGTTGTTCCTTCTTGAGCAGTTAACTCTCTGTTATTTATATTTACTCTTATAATCCCCATCTTTATCACTTCCCTTTCTACTCTACAGCAATAGCGCTAAATCTACATACTGTTATACAATTACCGCATTTTAAGCATTTTTCCTGATTTATTTCATGAGGCTTCTTAACCTCACCAGTTATAGCTTCTGCAGGACATTTCTTTGAACATAAAGTACATCCCTTACAGTTATCAGCTGAAATTGTATATGTTAAAAGACTCTTACATTGTTTAGCTGGACATTTTTTATCTTCTATATGTGCTAAATATTCATCTCTGAAATATTTTATTGTTGTAAGAACAGGATTTGGTGCTGTTTGTCCAAGTCCGCAAAGTGATCCATCCTTAATACTTAAGCATAATTGCTCAAGAGTATCAATATCCTCAGGATTTCCTTCACCTGAACATATTTTCTCAATCATCTCAAGCATTCTCTTTGTACCTATTCTGCAGTAAGTACATTTTCCACAGGACTCTTTACAAGTAAAGTCAAGGAAGAACCTTGCCATATCTACCATACATGTACCTTCATCCATTACAACCATACCACCGGATCCCATAATAGCACCGGTTTTATTAATATCTTCATATGTTACAGGAGTATCAAGTAAAGAACGTGGTATACATCCACCGGAAGGCCCCCCCATTTGAACTGCCTTGAATTCGTTGTCTCCTTTTATTCCTCCACCTATCTCATATATAACATCTCTTAAAATCATTCCCATAGGAACTTCAACTAGTCCACCTTTTTTAATCTTACCTGTAAGTGCAAATACTTTAGTACCTTTACTCTTCTCTGTACCATATGCAGCATATGCTTTTGCACCATTTGCATATATCCATGGAACATTAGCATAAGTTTCTACGTTGTTTATATTTGTTGGTTTTGCAAAATATCCAGATTGAGCTGGGAATGGAGGTTTTAATCTTGGCATACCTCTTTCACCTTCTAGGGATGCAATTAATGCTGTCTCTTCACCACATACAAATGCTCCAGCTCCAGTTTTTATGTCTATATCAAAATCAAAACCTGATCCAAGTATATTTTTACCTAGATAATTTTTTTCTCTTGCTTGCTTAATTGCGATTTTAAGTCTTTCAATTGCTAATGGGTATTCTGCACGGCAGTATATAAAACCATTATTAGCTCCCATTGCATAACCTGCAATTGCCATACCTTCAAGAACTGAATGAGGGTCACCTTCTAGAACTCCTCTATCCATGAATGCACCCGGGTCACCTTCATCAGCATTACATACTACATATTTATCAGTTCCCTTAGATTTTTTAGCAGCATCCCACTTGAACCAAGTTGGGAAACCAGCTCCACCTCTACCTCTTAAACCAGACACCTTTACTTCCTCAATAACTTCATCTTGAGTCATTTCTGTAACTACTTTTTTAAGTGCTTTATATCCATCTCTTGCTACATACTCATCTATTTCTTCAGGATTGATTATTCCACAATTTCTAAGAACAATTCTAACTTGATTCTTTAACTGAGGATATGGTTCTTTATCAGTAGATACAATATGTTCTAAAATCGGTTTACCATTAACAACATGACTTTCAATTATTTCATCAACTAAACTTGGTGTAACATTTGCATAAGTAAATACTCCATTGTCATCTATAACGTCAACTATTGGTTCATAAAAACACATACCTATACAGCCTGTAATTGAAACACCAGCATCTAAGCTTTTTTCACTTATTAACTGGTTAAATCTATCTTTAACTTTTTTAGCTCCTGCGGCAATACCACAGCTGCCGTATCCTATTCTAATCTTCATTTAAACAGCTTCCTCCTTTTCTTTAGCATATATATCCTGAATTACTTTTCTTGCTTTATCAGGAGTTAAGTTTGCATAGGTCTCCCCATTAATCATAATTACTGGTGCAAGACTGCAGCAGCCAAGACATGCAACATCTTCAAGTGAGAACATTCCATCACTACTTGTTTCTCCTGGCTTAATACCTAATTCGTCACAAATAGCTTGGCCAACTGCCTCCGAACCGTTTACATGGCAAGCAGTTCCTTGACATTGCATTATAATATATTTACCTAACTTATTTAATCTAAATTGTGAATAAAATGTAGCAACTCCATAAATTTGAGCTTTTTTCTTTCCAGTCTTATCTGAAATCAACTTTAAAACATCAAGAGGTAGATATCCATAAACTCCTTGGGCATCCTGTAAAATACTAATCAAGTTTCCATTCTCATTAAAATACCTTTCAAATACTTTCTCCATTAGTGACAGATCAACTTGATCAGCACTAAACTTTGACTCTAGCTCTTTTTCACAATTGCAAGACATCAATTAATCACTCCTTTAATATATTAAATGAATTTAGAAACCACTATATTTTAGCTAATTTCTAAAATTCTAATTGTTAACCCTATTTATTTTTATAACCCCACATGACATATATGACCTTCTTCTTTTTCCTGCTTTTCTATAAAATTCTTTCCTTCCTCTGTTTTATACATGCTTTGTCTCCTAATAGCTTCTTCAAAGTCAACTAAATGTCCATCAAATTCAGGACCATCTAAACATGCAAATTTGGTTTCTCCACCTACAGTAACTCTACAACCTCCACAGAGACCAACTCCGTCTACCATTATGGACTTTAAACTTACTGTAGTTTTAATTCCAAAACTTTTGGTAACTTCACTGATAGACCTCATCATATTCATTGATCCTATTGCTACCACTTGATCATATTTTTTTCTTTCTTTCTCTATAAGTTCTATTAATAAATCTGTAGTAAATCCCTTATATCCATAACTTCCATCATCAGTTGCTATATATAGATTAGCGGAAATTTCTTTTAGTTCTTCTTCAAGTACTAAATATTGCTTTGATTTACCTCCAATTATTACATCCACATTAACTCTATTTTCATTAAGCCATTTAACTTGTGGATATATAGCAGCAGTTCCTGGTCCTCCACCTATAAATAACATTTTTTTATTTTTTAATTTTTCTAAATCTTCAGACATCAAAATAGATGATTGTCCTAATGGACCTACAAAATCCTTAAAAGATTGTCCTACATTGTAATTAGCTATCTTTTGTGTTGATGCTCCAAGTACTTGGAAAACTATAGTTACAGTTCCTTTTTTAGCATCATAATCAGAGATGGCTAGAGGTATTCTTTCAGCTTTTTCATCCACTTTAACTATTGCAAATTGTCCTGGTAAGCAAGACTTAGCAATCCTTGGTGCTTGTACTTCAATCAAAAAGACATTAGGAACTAATTCTTTTTTGTTTAGAATTTTGTACATTTTAATTACCCCTTCCTAAATAAGCATCTTTTGTTATAATATACATTTTATATATTTGTTACTAATTATAGCATACAATCAATCGAAATTGTACAATTAATCTGAATTTATGCAAAATTGTTACAAAAATGTTTCGTAATTAGCTTAACCGAACGCTCTATATCAATTAATTCTGCTATAAAATTAAAAATATGAAATCATTTACTTATAAGTATCATATCATATATATTTTAATAAATCAGCTTTCATAATGACTAAATTTTTCCACTAATTTAGACAACATGTGCTTTTCTTTAATTATTCTGATAATGCAATTAGGTTATTTTTCAATATTCTACAAGTAAATTTGTATATTAACCCTAAAATTATATTACCAATTTTAGTTACTTTATAAGTTTACCTAAATACTGCCTATTAAACATAAAAATATAAATTCAAAAATATCAATATAAAAATATAAGAATAGATATCGTCATACCGGTGACATCTATTTAATGGCTATTAATTTAATTTTAATAAAAAAACAAAATGCGTTGGCGAAAAGATTTCTATCCTATCTACCAACGCATTAAATATTTAGTTTTAATATTCATTACCAATTAATATTATCTTGTACCTCTGCCTTACTTCCTAAGTTTACATCTTTTAATGCCCATTTCTTAAATTCTTGGTATCCAGTTCTATCTACAATGTATCCAATATGTTCTTTACCTAGTGGTGCATCCTTATCAATATACTCTTCTATATAATCATAAGTGTTTAATATAATTTTTACTATACTCTCTTCATCTATCCACTTAATAAAGTCCTGAGCAAGTCTTGGATTCTTCTTGCCTGTTCTTCCCATTATCACTAACTTAAAATACTTCTCATCACTTCTTGTCCATGCACCTGTTGGACACTTGCCAACACATTCTCCACAACCAATACACCTCGCATGATCTCTTACAACCTTAAAGTTTTCAAAAGTTAATGCTCCTGTGGCTCTTTTTTTACAGTTCTTAACACAGGCTTGGCAGCTTATACATCTATAACTATCATATTGCGGCTCAGTCATTCCTATAATTCCAAAGTCATGCATTCTGGATTTTATGCAATCATTTGGACAACCAGTTAGTGCAATCTTAACATGGCGATCATTAGGAAAAATAGCCTTTTCTATTTTCTGAGCAAATGCAGAAGTATTATAATTAGCAAAAGGGCAGACATTATTCCCTACACAGGCAGATACATTTCTAGTACCAGATGCAGGATATCCTGTGTTTGGATCTACTTGATTTATTTCTAAACCTTCTATTACAGGTTGAATTAATTCATTTATCTTAGGAATATTCCTCATATCTATTCCAGGTATTTCAAATCCTTGTCTAGTAGTTATATGAACAGTTCCATTACCATATTCTTCAGCCACTTTTTGTAGTATTTCAAAGTGCTTCGCTTCCATATGACCACCTGGAACTCTTATTCTTATTGCAGTTTTGCCTCTTTCCTTTGTTACTCTAAATGCATTCTTTTTTAAAACCTTTGTATTAATATCTATAGACATACTTCTCCCCCCTTTAGTCCACTAAATTTTTAGCCTTAGTATAGTTAAACACTGGTCCCTCTAAACAGATATAAGTATCATCCATTTTACAGTGTCCACACTTACCAACACCACAGCACATTTTTCGCTCATAGGAAACCCAAATATTCTCTTCTTTAATTCCTCTTTTAATAAACTCAGCTAATGTAAACTTCATCATTATTGGAGGACCAACTACCACCACTTGTGCTTCCTCTACATTGTCAATTCTTAAATTTTTAACATAATTAGTAATCAATCCTACATTACCATTATATCCTTCTTCGGCTTTATCTACAGTTACTGTAACGTCTAGGCTGTCACTCCATTTTTTAATAGACTCTTTAAACAATATATCATCTGGTGACTTAAATCCAACTAAAAGATTGAAATTTTTAACTTCATTTCTGTTAGCAGAAAAATAATCCACAATTCCCTTAACAGGAGCGAGTCCTGTTCCACCTGCAGCTACAATAACTTCTTTTCCCTTATATATATCTACATCAAAGCCATTTCCATAAGGTCCTCTCATGAAAAGTCTATCTCCTGGAAAAAAAGTATGGATTACGTCTGTAACTACCCCTACACGTCTAATTGTTAAATCTATATACCCATCCCCTATTTCGCAAACGGATATTGGAGCTTCTCCATATTTAGGTATAGAAACCTCGAAGAATTGGCCAGGCTTTACGTCACCTGTAAATTCCATTCTAAAGGTATAATCAATATCTGTATGTGGAGTAATACTAATTATCTTACTAGCCTTTGGTAAATAAATATTCTCCATTTACTTCACCTCTTCCATAGCTTTATTTAATTTATTTACACAATTTGAAAAGGAAATATATTCAGGACATGCATCGTCACATCTTCCACATCCTACACACATGTGATAACCAAATCTCTTTTTAAAGTCATAAACTTTATGCATAACTTTAAATCTCATTCTGTCACCCTTATCTTTTCTAAAACTATGACCACCAGCCATATCTGTAAAACCATCTACTTGACAAGAAGCCCAAACTCTTCTTCTTTCTCCAATATTTTTGTTGTCCTTGTAGAATATATCTTGCATTGTAAAGCAAGCACAGGTGCCACAGACTGTATTACATCTACCACAAGCTATACATCTTTGTGAATATTCTTTCCATCCAGTCCAATTGAATACTCTTCCATCTAAATTTTCAGGAACTTTTACTTCTATATCATTAGATTCTATAAATTTCGGATCTACTTCAGAATGTTCACACTGTTCAAAGTATGCTTTAAAACTCTCATTTCTGCACTGAACAGAAACTTGTCCTTCTTTTACTTTTACAAACAAATCATATTCCTCTGTTTTATTAGTTTCCATACTTACACAGAAACAATTTTCAAAACTATTTTCACACTCCATTAGTGCAAATTTAACTTTTTCCCTTAATCTCTTGTAATATGGATCTTCAGCACCATTTTTTAAATAGATTTGATCTAGTCTCTTAACAGCATGTATATCACAACTTCTTAAGAATACTAAAATCTTCTTATCGTCTACTTTAGGCTCTGTTACACTGTCTTCTGTGAAGTAAAATAGAGTTTGAGTGATTGGAAGTATAACTTCTTTTGGTGAGAAATTAGATTTTTTGTCAAAAACTATTTCCTCAACCCTATTAATTTGTCCATACCTAACTGTATCTGTGTCTGAAAAAGTACCCTTACCTTTTAAAAGTATGGGAGCATAAACCTTGTACTCATTTCCTATCGTGCTTAAAAAATTATTAAACTTTTCTGTGCTTAACTTATAACCCATTTTAACCCTCCTTATGCTACTTTATTCTTATTATCTAATTCCTCAGGCTTTCTTTTAGAAACATACCAATATGCTATACCTACAAAAAACATTCCACCTACTATATTGCCTAATGTTACCGCCGTTAGGTTATATACGAATCCACCAAGGGATACTGCTGCCTTATGTGGAATCATCAAAGCTATTGAAAGTAATGTCATATTAGCTACACTATGTTCAAAACCTGAAGTTATAAATGCAAACAAACACCAGAATACCATAATAAGCTTTGCAGCTTCATCCTTTAACTTAAAAAAGCACCATACTGCTAAACATACTAAAATATTACATAAAATTCCTCTTACAAAAAGCTCCATATATGGTGCTGTCATTTTTGCAGTAGCTGTTTTTAAAACAAATTCTGCCGTAGTGCCTCTCCAAAGTCCAGATGCTACAAATAGAGCTGCGACTACTACGGAACCTAAAACGTTTCCAATATAACTAAAAACCCATATGTTCCAAACTGAACTCCATTTAACCTTTTTCTCTAATGCACCTATTGGCATAATCATATTATTACCTGTAAATAATTCAGAACCTGCAGCCAATACTAGACTTAAGGCAATTCCAAAAGAAACTCCCATAGCAATTTTGGTAGCTGGTGAATTTACAGCCCCCAATAATCCCCCTATAGTAAATATAAGTATAATTCCGAAACCTACAAACATACCAGCTAATGCTGATGCAACTAAATACTTACTTTTACTTTCCGTTAATAAATTGGCCTTTTTTACTGCGGCTTCACTAAGTTTGTTTATTTCCTCACTAAACAATTTTACCACCCTTTCTAATTTTTTCAAAGCACCATTGTTATATATTTAACATAACATAATTTTTAAAAAAATAATGTGATATTCATCACGTTTGTTAAAAAAAATAGATGTCATCATAATAACGACACCTATTTATTGGCTTTTAACTTTATCCGATGACTACCCGCTCTAATACTCCCATACGCACTGTGTGAGTCGCTTTTCTTCAAAGCGTACGTTGCGAGCGGCTACGTCCCTGGATTCGTTCAACTAAAAATCAGGTGGGGGTTAAATGCCTAAATGGCATTTAACGGGCAAAGCCCCGGGTCGTAGACGAAACCCCATCTGATTCAAGTTTCTACTTTATTTATCTTTGTCTACTTCTACATACTTAACATTTTTTAAATACACTTCTTTATTATCTTCTTCATCTGATGCTTCAATTGTATCTATATTTGAGAAATTTGTTTTAAGGGAATCAATCATTGTTTTTAAAGTATTATTTGCAAAAGACTCTATTTCTTCAAATAGTTCGTTAACCTCCTTCGTCTTAGAAACATATATGTCAATTTCTCCATTATAAAAATTTTTAACGATTTTATCTACAGTAAATTGAGTACTATCATCTCTAGGTAATATAATTACATCTCCTGATTGTAATGTTAGGTACATAATATTGTCAGTCCTTATCCCAGTAGTTAGCTCCTCATAGTCACCTTCTTGATTATCTGATAATAAATAAAAATTTACTATAGCCTTCATGTTATCTTACATCCTCCTCTACATTCCTTTAAAGTTGAGTGTTTCATAGAAAAATATTAACTGTATTTATATCTCACTTGCATTATATTTATTAACTCTCTAATTTGTGAATGTAAGAACTTTCTTCATTAAAAAGGACCATTCCTAAAACCTAGAAATACTCCCCTTACTTTTAATTTGAATATCTTATTCTATAGTAGAATTTAAAAGTTAATTCCTCTAAAAAGCTAAATATTGAAGATGTTATAAAATATATTCCTATGGCTATAGGTGTTTTGATAGTTAATATTAAACTAAAAACTATCATAGGTATAAAGGTTGCTTTGCTCAAGTTACTTGAGTTATCTACTTTAAAAAACTTAAAGTAGTTTAATAGCATCGGACTGACAGAAGATAGTGCATAAATTATGGGTATAATAAAATAACTATCACTTAGTTTTATACTATAAACCCAAGGTACAACAATGGTACTAACTTCAGGCATTCTTAATACCAGTGTGTATAATGCTGCTATTACTGGCATTTGAATAAATATTCCTAAACAACCCTTAAAACTTTTAAAACTTTCCTTATATAATTTCTCTCTTTCAATTTTTAGCTTATCTGAATTATTCTTGTATTTTTCTTCAACCTTGGCAAGTTCCACGGAAAACTTTTGTTGTTTTATCATAGCTTTCCTTTGTTTAAGAGATAAGGGTAATAAACCTAATTTAACAATTATAGTAATTAGAATTATTGCTAATCCATAATCACCTGTAAAACTTAATACATAATTAAATAATAACTTTAAAACTTCTGATATAATACTCATTTTTAAATCCTCCTATTAATGTTTTTTTAAACATTAATAGCTCCTAAATGAATAAAATACCGCCAAATACCATATTTCTGAAAAACCAAGTAGTCCTTACAAGAAATCTTCAGTATGTACTTCAAACCATTAATTACTGAATAGCTTATCTTTAAGTTATATTTAGTAACATATTTTTTATAAGAATAAACTATAAAAGAAAACGCTGCTAATACATATATAAAAACTATAGATAAATACAAAATAGAATTAAAATCTATTTTCATAGCAAAGTCCTTTCTCAAAATTATAATTTCAACACAGTTTAAATTAACTCTTAACAAGATTAATTTAAACTCTTATTCTTATAGTATCACCAATTCCTTTACTTGTAAACAAATATAAAAAAATAGCACAACATATCCAATCCTAAAAGATTAAAGCATATGTTGTACTATTATAGTTTTAAAATTAATCTTTACCCGCTCACTACTTGCTCCACTACTCTCTTCCCCTAAAATATATAGATAGCTCCGAAGGATTTTTTACCAATATTTTTTTCCCTACAAATTTAATCATACCCTTTTTCTCAAAACTCTTCATACACCTTGAGATAGTTTCTCTTGTGCTACCTAACATATCTGCCAAGTAAGTAGATGACAAAAGCTATGTTAACATCTGATTTTAAGCCGTTCTAATATTATTTTTACTTATAAGTTATGCATATCTTATTCTTTTTACTAATATTATACTACTAATTCTATATTATATTCAATTAAAAATTCTTACATATATTATATATGACCAAAAAGGTACAAAATTAATTGTACCTTCAACGGGGATATTATTGAGGGTATTGTAAGGGATATCTATATAAAAAGTAAAATAGCTTTTTTATATAATATTTACTAATCAATAATAATTATTACTTTATACTTATTATTATATATCTTTTCTATTTTATTTCAAGTGTTATTTTTCGACATCTAAAATATAATTAACACCACTTTACAAGTAATTTAAGTTACCAAAAAATACAACGTACCAAATACCTCTTAATTATCAATACTAATATTGAGCAAACCAGCACTGATTAGGAGGTATCTAGTACTATGATTAGTATTGACGAAAAATCAACAATTAAAACAATAGAAAATTATTTAAGTAAATATCGCTCCATCTTCAATAAGCGGAGCTTTCATATATTTATTTTACTTGTTACTGCTATGCTTTCAACTCAAGAAGTTCGTTCTATAAAATTTTTATATGACAATTTTATCAAAAAGTATTGGAATAAAGTTCTTAATAGCTTTTATTATTTTTTATCCTATACAAACTTCTCGATAGAGAGCTTAATGTTTGCAACAGTAAAAATAGCAATCTCACTTATTCCCGAAGAGCTTAAGTCTACTATAACTATATTCTTAATTATAGATGACACACTTCAAGCTAAATTTGGAGATAAGTTTGATTGTTACGGTAAGCTTTTTGACCATACAAAGCATGATGGCACCTCTTTCTTAAATGGACATTGCTTTGTATCATTGGTTATAAGCATCCCTATACTCTTTTGTGGTAAAATCAAATACCTTACATTGCCAGTTGGATATAAACTCTATGATAAGAGTGAAACCAAACTTGAAATAGCTGGTAAGATGATACAAAACATTATGCTGTTACTATTAGATTACCAAGTTATAGTGTTATGCGATAGTTGGTACACTAAAAGACCTTTTCTAAATATGTTCAGAAATTATACCAATCTTTCTATCATAGGGGCAGTCCGTTCTGATACCAGCATATATGATTTATGTCCAGAACCTACTGGAAAAAGAGGACGCCCAAGAAAGAAAGGTTTAAAACTTAATATTAGAGATTTTGACTACACTAAAGAGGATGACTACTATATTGCAACTAAAAAGGTTTTAACAAATTTGTTTAATGAACCTGTTATAGTAACAGTAACAACTACAGATGTAGATAAATTCTCATCTGTAAGAGTTTATATTTGCTCCATAGAGCCATCAGATATACAAATTTTTAAAAACTATACTGTAGATGAATGTAAAGCTGATAAAGAAAGACCAACTCTTATTCCATTTTTTGCATATAAATTCAGATGGAATATAGAAGTGTTTTTCTATCAACATAAATTCTTTTGGTCTTTTGGTAACTACATGGTACGAAATAAAAAGGCAATAGAAAATTATACTAATTTACTGGCTATCGCCTATAGCTTTGTAGTAATATTGCCTTTTATTCATAAGTCTTTTTCTAAATATAAATTTCAAAGTCCTCAAGAAATTAAAAATGCTATCTCTTACCAAATATCAAAAGAATTAATATTAAGCACTTTCGTGCAAAAGATACAAAAGAGCAATATTAATCAAGAAGCTTTAGAGGCAATTAATTCCTTAATATATTTAGATGAGGTTAGTTAATTTTCTTGTAAAGTGGTGATATAATTAATATAACATTTAAAATATTCAGAATAATTGTATTGTATTTTAATAAAGCCCATGCTATAATAAGTACAAGAAGTAAATCCTAACATCTAAACTAAAACAAAACATATACAAGCTATTTCTATAAAGAATAATTTACAGACATCTATAATCAGAAAATATTGTAATACCCTTAAATTAAGTACAAAGGGTAAATTTAGATAGAGAGGGTGAATTGTATTCAAATAGAATCAAGTGATGAGTTAGGGTTTACTTAACCACCAATTAGTGTCATTTAGCTGATTGGTGGTTTTTAATTTTGTTACAATTCTATTGAACTATATCCACCCTCCTTAAAATTCAAAAAATAAAAGAAGCAAGCCATTATTTGACCTGCTTCATGATTAAATCTTATTTACAAACACTATTAAATTAGTTATTAATTATATACAAATAAAAAACGAGGATGAGTACGTTACCCCTACATCTATTCATCATTCCTATTCTTTATCACCTAATGTATTGATTTAATAAACTATAAACTTCTTATGGTTTCACCGAAATTACAGATATAAATGACATGTTAGGTATCTTATCAGTTATCGTAATTTGATTTCCTGTTGAAACATTCATTTTTGCGCCATTTTCTATATTTGTATCATACTCAAGATATTCTAACGATGTTACTAATAAAGACGTTACACTCGCTTGATCCCTATGGGATTCTAAAAATGAATCTCTTATTTCATCTTTATTTGGAGTTTCACACCTATCAACTATTTGCAAAACTCCATCCCTTCTTAAAAGTTCGTCAGCTTTTTCATATACTCTATTCTGTACAGCAAATCTATAATCACCCGGAGTTACTAAATTTTTTTCAGATATTGCTTCATTAAATCTTCTAAATCCATGTGTACCTATTAGCCAGCATACAATTGCATCGTAAGGTTTATTATCCTCTAACCACTTTACCAAGTTATTGTCTCCTATAATATCTCCTTGAACAAGTACAACAACCCCATCATCTATAATACGATCAATCTTAGAATAATTAATTATGTATTTTTTTCACTTTTTACAAGTAATGATTCTCTTTTTATGAATAAAACTTTATAACCTGAACTCTCTAATTTTTCTTTAGCTAATTTTAGGCATTCTATATTTTCATCTATAGATATTACAGTATGTCCAGCATTACATAACTCTAAAGTACTATTTCCATTCCCACAACCAATTTCTATAACTCTTTTATAATCTTTAATCAAATTTTCCATCCACTTATAATAGTTATTGTTATAAAAATTATTTGCATCTATGATCCATTCTTTAGCATATTTTTTACGTCTTTTTTCTAATTCCTTAACAGTATTATTCATATTATATATCTCCCCTATTTTTACATTTATCTAATTAATATTACACTAATAGAATAATTCTACTTAATTGTATATCAATTACACTTAACAATAAAGTATTTTTTCACTTAAAACTAACATCAATAAATACTCCAAAATGGGGTTCTAAAAAATATTTACTACCGATAAATTCTCATGGGATGAGTATTAAAAAATTTTTTATAGTAGTTTCAGTTAACTTAACTATATAAAAACCCTCACTTAAATCGGTCTTCGATTTTTTTCAGTTATAATAAATATAAGAACTAAATCTTTCACAAAGAGTAGTAGTCATCAAAATTTTTTACTAAATGTAGTACAAAGAGTGCTGAAGCATATACAAAATGTGTACAAAGTGTACTAATTCAGCTAGTATCTGATTTTTACTGGCTTAAATAATATGCAGTCCTATTAAACACCACTAATCAACAAAAAAATTTGTAGAAAGTTATTAATTTTATGTTACATTGAACTAGTTTATACAATCATTTTACACATTCTTAAATTTAATTATATAAAAATCATAAAAAAAGTGTAAATAGAGAATAAGCTTTTTCGGCTTTATAATGTATTAAAAGAAACTTGAAAGGAGTTGAATAATGTGAATGATACTATCGTTATTACTTCAATTGTATGTGTTAGTCTTGTTAGTATAGTTGGCATATTTTCAATACTAGCGTATCTAAAAGATACTGCTGCTTTAAAACTAAAAAATAACTTTAAACACTTAAGTAATGAAATTTCTATTACCACTGGTAACGAACAAAACTCAAGAACAAAAAAATTATAATATAACTGTAGATTGCCAAGCAAATATAAAGTCAATTTTTTACAGGCTCTATTAACCTAATATCCATTTTTCTAATAGATAAGAAATGTTTTCAAGATGTACCTGTAATTCTTTATCAAGTGAGTAATAATCCTTTTTGCAATACTTTTCTATTAATCCATAAAAAGGGACATCTTTTAGTATCTCTTTTTCACTTATATCTTTCTCTGAAATTTTATAGTGAGCTATACAGTTTCTTAAGTTACTTCCACCTATACTGGCTTTTATTTTTTCTAATTCTTCTACTTCAATTATATAATCTTCAACTCCAGTATTAACACTAACATTTTGCTTAGAATATTCAACCAATTTTTGTAATGATGAAACAGCATAATAGCAACAATTATATTTAACTCTAAAATAAAATTGATTATTTTGAGGCACTATTTTACCTAAAAAATATAATACAAAATTGATTGAACAAATAATGTTAAAAAGCAAAAGAGAAATATATTTATCATATTTATTATTAAAAATCTTTGTATCGTTACTGCTTAATAGGAAATCTTTATCTTTTACATTTATCTGTGAATTCATTACATAAACCCTTTTTTCTAATAAATACTCATTACATATAGTTCCTAATATTATCCCCATACTTCTACTAAGCATCATTACATCTCTATTTGTTTCTTCTGAACCAATTGATTTTATATCTAAAAACTCACTCATATACCAAGAATTCAAAATGGTATTCCCAATAAATTCATTTTGGATATTATAAGTACCAAAATCATAAAGTTTAATAACTCCTATTTGTTTCAAAATATAATTTCCTTTATTATAAGCTGTATTCATTAATTCTAACCATTCTTGATGCATTTTTTTTAAGATTTCTACATTTTTACCTATTCTTTTTTCCTCATAGAGCTTAATTTTCACTCTAACTTTTTCTATTATTTTAATACAATCTTTTTCCTGAATAAGTATATCTCTTAACTTCTTAATATCAAAATAATCCAAAATGCCCTTACATAGCATAGATTGATATGGCAAAAATGATAAATAAAATATACTTGAATACTCTTTGTTTTTCATATGTTCAAAGATACAATAATTAATTTCACAATCTTTTAAAAGCAAGTCCAAAGACATTTTATAATAAATATAATTAATAGTTTCTCCTCCCTTTTT
Organism: Clostridium magnum DSM 2767; assembly: GCF_001623875.1. Classification (GTDB taxonomy): domain Bacteria; phylum Bacillota; class Clostridia; order Clostridiales; family Clostridiaceae; genus Clostridium_AM; species Clostridium_AM magnum. The sequence goes on from NZ_LWAE01000014.1 coordinate 26,167, forward strand.
ACTATTTATTCTCATTCCAACTACTTTCTTTTTATCTTATTTAGTACAGTTTTTAAAATACCTTTTTTAACTACTGTAGTAGCTGCAATTTCTGCTATAACTGGTAGTACAGTATTCTTTATAACATTGTTACTATCTATATGCTGTTTAATCTGTTCAATTGATCTTTCCCTATTAGCTTCTTTTTCCTGTCTAGCTTTATTTTCATTAGTTTCCTTTTCAATATCTTCAAGAACTTTTAATGCTATAAATTTCATTAAATCTTTAGGACGTTCTTTATCAAAATCTTTCCCTACAGCACTCATAAAAAATATTAAACAAATAAACATGACAGCAAAGTTTAATGATGAATTATTTATACCAAACATCTTCAAAAACTCTGGTAATAATAACTGAATCATTACCCCTAATATTCCAATAAGAAAAGTAAGTCCATGCTTACGTAAAGCCCCTTGATATTTACCAATGTTTCTTTCCAAATTTATTTTTTCAATTTTAATCTTTATTTGATTGTCTTTGAATCTGAGTTTATAAGATTCTTTTATATGAGTATATAATTCCTCAACTTCTTTCGATTCCTTTTCTTGATATAATTTAAAGTAGTCATCAAATTCTCTAATACTCTTTTTCTCATCACTCTCTATTACTTTTTTAGACATAAAAACACCTCCTAGTCAAATTATTCGATTAAGAGGTTAAAGTTTCCTGCTAAAAGTGTATATTTAAACGAAAATGTCAAATTTTATTGAGTATTTCCTTTGCAAACCATTTTTGAATTTGAATATAATTTTCATATTTATTTTTATCTTCCTCAGTATGCTTCCATCCAATCAAGTCATATAAATTGCCATTAATTTCAGTTGTATCTTTATTGTAATCGAAAATTAATTTAACTACCACTTGATTATCAACAAAATAAGTCAACTCAACAATTTGATTTTCTTTATCTAATTTAGTATATTCTGTTGTTATTAAAACCATATTTTAATCCACCTTTCCATTTACTATTCATTTTTCTTTAATAATTCAACTCCTAAAACTTTTGGTATTCTTAAAATATATCCATCTTCAAATAATATTCTAAAATGAGTACCTAAAGCTTCATTATCTATAATATCAATAACTTTTTTATCTATTAGCTTTAAAATATCTGAACTTATTTCTGACATTCACTTCATCTCCCAAAAACTATTTAACACTGTAATAACCATCTATATACTTTATCTTTCCAATATCAATTAATGTTTTTAGCTCCTCTTCTAATGTTAGATCATTTTGAAACTTTCTTAAAATATCTTCTTTTGATACTTTAGAATTATCTTTTATAAAAATATAAACATCTCTTCTATACCAATCTTCTGTTCTACTTATCATACTTCGCATCTCCCTTCTTTTGTAAATATTCTACAAAATAAAGGAAAATCCTCTATCAAATACTAAAAATTTGATTATCCGTTAACTCTCTATATTTATTACCATAAATTAACTTTACATAAAACGAATAAATAATGTAAATATTCATAATATATCTACGTAATTAAATTTTTTAATGGAGGAATAATTATGATAGAACAAAATTTAGAAAATCTCAGGGAATTGTATACTAAACTACCTACAAATAGTGAAGGCATTATTAATGAAGAAACTATAAAAATATCTATAGTTAGAAACTTTTTTTTAATGCAGGGTGCTGAAGAAAGTTGGTTTGATTACGAACCGTTTCCAGACAAATCCAAAGAGATAAAAGATCGGGTTGATATTGCTGTAAAGTTCAACGGAATAGATTCTTTGGAAAAAACTTTATATATTGAAGTAAAAAAAGGTAGCAAAGATTTATCAAGCAACTTTTTAACTTCAAAGGCGTGTAAGCAATTAGTAAGATATATTCATTCTGCAAACCTTGAATGGGGAATACTAACTGATGGAAATTGCTATATGCTATTTAATGATAGTATTAAAGGCTCTCTTGAACAAAAAGAAGTTTTAAGGTTTTACCTATTTAATCCACTGAATAAAAGCGCAAAATACAGAAATGAGAGTAATCTCAAGTATTTTGATTTAAAATGTTTATTTAGATTTCAAACAACTAATTATTTCAAGTATTTATCTGAATTTAAAGCTTATTTTAAAAACGAAAATAAAACTGAAAATTCTTTAAAACAATATGAAAGTACTATATACAATTTTTTAGACTATACAGCTGATAAAGAAAAATCTTTCAGTTTAGGTTATATTGATCCTAATAAATTTAAGCAATATCTATTAGATGATATTAGTTCCAAAATCACTAATAAGTCTAAAAAAATACCCGATACAGAAACAACTATAAAAAATAAATTTGCACATATTAGTTCCTTCTGCGATATGTTGGAAAATAAACGTGATATTTCTGTAAATCCATTCAGAAAATTTAAAAGTAAAGGATTTAAAAAAGAATTTATATCTGAAGACATAAATATAGAGACTGATAATGAACCTAAAGAACTTTTAAAAGAATCTGAAATAGAATCAATATTGAATTCATATAATAATACTCGTGAATCAATTAGAAATAAATTAATATTTTTGTTATTTCTGTACTTAGGCTTAGATATTCAGGAAATTAAGCTGTTAAAGGTAAATGATATTGACTTAAATAAGCAAGCTATACATTTAGCTAATAGGACTATTCCCCTTCATCCTTCTATCTTTAATTTACTAAAACGTTACATTGAAGATAGAAATAGTAAAAAGATTAAATCTGAGTATTTGATTTGTCGTTATTACGGAAACCATTACTATCATTTTGAAGATTCTAATTTTAATAAAATAATTAGTGTAAAATTCAATACTTTAGATATACCAGATAAAAGAAAAAAATCTTAAATCCCTCATTTATTAAATATTCTTTAATTAAGGAACTTTTCAATCAAGGGTTTCATATTGAAGAAATAGCGAAATTTACCGGCTTATCTTTGACTTCATTAGGCAAATATATTACAGATGAAGATATTGATAAAAAGGTTAAGTTCAATAGAATAGTAAAGAATCATCCTTATAGAGATATATTTAATAAACTTAATGAATCTAAATAGTTGATATTATATAAATGCAGACTACATAATATGTGATTAGTCTGCATTTACTACTTATATCCCTGTAACTATTTTAATTCATCTTCTCCAATTAAGTATTCTTTCCAATCTCTAAAGCTCAAAAAAACACACCTATTCCCATTTTTAGTTCTTTGATATTTTACTTGTTTCTTTGTTGGTTTGTCTACAAAATCATATGTTCTTTCTCCTTTATTATTTACAGCATAATAGACCCCATCTCTTTCTCTTATAAATTTTAATACTGTAAAAAGGTTTAGTTCTTTACCAAAATATGGTGATTTAGGTGATACATTAAATTTTCTTCCATTAGAATAGTTTATCATTTCCAATCCAAATTTTATTTCATCATGATTATATGTATTAAAAAATTCTTTGAACCATTTTACTGCTTCATTATCAAACCAATAGAAAGGAATGCTTTCTTCTTTGCAATAACAATCATATGCTTTAGTATAAAAAATTTTCTCTATTATCTCTAATTCTTCTTTACTAAATTCATCTAAATCTTCTTTTCTAGCAAATTTAGTAGCTTTATATGCATTGGTATTATGCATACATAAAGTAAATAAATCTTCATTATCTAATTCTTTTATTTTTATTAAATTTCCATTATCATCATATTCTTCTAATTTTAGCTTTCTGTTCTTTGTCATATAATTAAATATTTCTGTATCTTCATATCCTAACATTATAACCCTTCTCCCGTGCTATTTTTTATTTTTAATCATGGATTATACTTTTCACTAAGTAGTCTTTTTTAATTATAAATAATATTCCCTAGCTTGTCCAATAATGTTATAATTTATAATATAATAATAGAAAATATATAATATGGAGGTTTTGTTAAAATATGTTTAAATATAATGATATTAAAAATGATTGTAAAATTCCTGAGGGGAGATATCAAAATCATATTCTCAATGCTTTTAATACGATAAATAAAATAATTGAAGATATTGACATTATGTTTGGGTTTGTAAAAAATTATGATCCTATTATATCAACAAATACTAGCACCAAAAATGATGATCCTATAAATGTTAAAATTATTCTTTTACTAAAAATAAAATAATTTTAACTTGTTTTGAAAAGATAGAAGATTATAAAATTAAAATTAAAACAAGTATCTATAATATATTAGATATTACTAATATACAAATTAATTACGATTCAATAAATCAAACAGAAAATATGCATATTAAAATATTGGTAAAAGGAGATGTATCAATTGATATAGAAAATAAATATATTGATACTGATACTATAAAATTTATAAAAAGTTTAAATACTTAAGATTAATCTTTTCGTATTATTTAAATTATTTTTAAATACAATGTAGAGTAGATTAGAGGAAAATAAAATTTCCTCTAATCCCTTGCCAAACCGTACATGGGATTTTCCCGCACACAGCTTTCCGATATTCTTCTTTCTAAGGCATTATAACCTTTAATATCAAAGTTTCATTAGACCAATTTCATTAAGTTTATTGATTATCTCTTTAATTCCTCCATGTGGAGGTCTGCGTTGCTTCTTATTATTTTCTATTAGGGAATAATTACTTTTTCCCAGTCCTAAAAAATCAGCAAAATCTTTAACATTCTTATACCCTAGTTTTAATCTAATTTCTAGTAATCTATTTTTTATAGGCATTTCTATCTCTCCATATTATATAAACTTATACATCTGCTATTTCTTAATATAACATTTTTCAACTACTTAGAACTTGTAGTAGGTATAGTGATTTTTATTTTATTCATTAGTTTATCAAATTCACTCTCTTTCTGATTAACATCTTGATTATAAGTTATTAATGACCCTGAAGGATAAGTTGCCTGATCATATAATTGTCCATATACTCCATAAAGTTCAACAAGTATCTTGTATGATTCTTCATAATCTTTAGGATATTTTTTTAATTTTGTCATATTTGATTCTATTTTATCTTTAGCGTCTTTTGTTTCTTTTAATTTTCCATTACTATCCCATCTACTATGCAAATCAGCTAATTTAGTATTAAAATCTTCGTGTGTATCATAAATTGCACTTCTCCAATCAGTAGATATTATATTACACATCATTTTAGCTGAAAGAGTTTCTACACTTATACTATCTACTGTTTGCGAAAACAATTTCACATATTCTTTATGTTGTTGAATTTCATTGTGCTTATAAATACCAAAGCCACCTAATCCAAGCACAAGACAAACAATCATAATAATTGATAAAGTCTTTTTCTTACTAAATTTCTTTTTAACCTTTTCATTTGTAATATCAATCTCTTCTTTCTCTATATTCTGTTCTTCATTCTCATCTACATTCTCTGGTACTATTAACTGTTGATTTTCTTCATTATTAATTTGTTCATCATTTATATTGCCTTCCGTATTAGACTGAACTAACGCTTCCTCTTGTTGAAGTTTAGAACCACAGGAGTTACAAAACAAACTTCCTTCTGGATTTTCTTTTCCACATTTTTCACAAATCATTACTATTCCCCCAATAAATTTAATAATTTAAAGCATATTCAGCTTGTTTTTCATTTATCGAAACAGTTGACCCATCCATATATGTTATATCAATACTCTTAACTTTAACACTTACTATAGTATTATTATACCATGCACATTCCCACACTTGATCCCCTCCATATGTTTGACCTGGATTAATCGGTCCCGTAACCTTACCTCTAAAACTCGGGTCATGCCTTATTGTACATTGTTGAGGATCTCCTACCGCATTATATGGCACTACATTGAAAAATGCATATTTTACAGCCTTATTGGATGTATTTGTCCAAAGTATTTTTAAATCAACTCCACCCGCTGAATTAGGTCTACTTGTCCATGCATTTATTAATCTTATAGTATTTTTTACATTGTCTATTTCTTTTTGTTTCGCTTGTTCTTCTTCTATACGTTTTTGTTCATCAAGTTTTTTCTGTAAATCTGATTCATATTGAGTTTTTAAAGCCTTGGCAATTTGGTTATTTGAATCAATGCTTAAAATTGAATTTATGTGAGTAATAGCATTTTGATAGTCTGCTTTACTCGCAAAATCCTTAGCTTGTCCTAATTCACTATCTATATATAGCTTACTACTTTGGGTAAGCTTATCCTTAGCTATAGAAAATCTTTTTTGATCTTCTGAACTAACCTTTTTAAAAGCATTATAAGCTCCTAAGTAATCTTTTTTATCCAACAATTCAGTTCCTTTGTTATATTCATTATAAGAATCTTGCAGGTTATCACATAATTTTATTTTTGATTGAAGATTACTATCCTCTTTATAATTTAAGGCTGTTTGATAACATTTTTTAGCTTCGCTAAATTTATCTGATTTATAATTTTTTTCTGCTTCAGCAACATTAAGATTAAAATTCTTATTATTATTATATTGCACCACTTTACAAGTAATTTAAGTTACCAAAAAATACAACGTACCAAATACCTCTTAATTATCAATACTAATATTGAGCAAACCAGCACTGATTAGGAGGTATCTAGTACTATGATTAGTATTGACGAAAAATCAACAATTAAAACAATAGAAAATTATTTAAGTAAATATCGCTCCATCTTCAATAAGCGGAGCTTTCATATATTTATTTTACTTGTTACTGCTATGCTTTCAACTCAAGAAGTTCGTTCTATAAAATTTTTATATGACAATTTTATCAAAAAGTATTGGAATAAAGTTCTTAATAGCTTTTATTATTTTTTATCCTATACAAACTTCTCGATAGAGAGCTTAATGTTTGCAACAGTAAAAATAGCAATCTCACTTATTCCCGAAGAGCTTAAGTCTACTATAACTATATTCTTAATTATAGATGACACACTTCAAGCTAAATTTGGAGATAAGTTTGATTGTTACGGTAAGCTTTTTGACCATACAAAGCATGATGGCACCTCTTTCTTAAATGGACATTGCTTTGTATCATTGGTTATAAGCATCCCTATACTCTTTTGTGGTAAAATCAAATACCTTACATTGCCAGTTGGATATAAACTCTATGATAAGAGTGAAACCAAACTTGAAATAGCTGGTAAGATGATACAAAACATTATGCTGTTACTATTAGATTACCAAGTTATAGTGTTATGCGATAGTTGGTACACTAAAAGACCTTTTCTAAATATGTTCAGAAATTATACCAATCTTTCTATCATAGGGGCAGTCCGTTCTGATACCAGCATATATGATTTATGTCCAGAACCTACTGGAAAAAGAGGACGCCCAAGAAAGAAAGGTTTAAAACTTAATATTAGAGATTTTGACTACACTAAAGAGGATGACTACTATATTGCAACTAAAAAGGTTTTAACAAATTTGTTTAATGAACCTGTTATAGTAACAGTAACAACTACAGATGTAGATAAATTCTCATCTGTAAGAGTTTATATTTGCTCCATAGAGCCATCAGATATACAAATTTTTAAAAACTATACTGTAGATGAATGTAAAGCTGATAAAGAAAGACCAACTCTTATTCCATTTTTTGCATATAAATTCAGATGGAATATAGAAGTGTTTTTCTATCAACATAAATTCTTTTGGTCTTTTGGTAACTACATGGTACGAAATAAAAAGGCAATAGAAAATTATACTAATTTACTGGCTATCGCCTATAGCTTTGTAGTAATATTGCCTTTTATTCATAAGTCTTTTTCTAAATATAAATTTCAAAGTCCTCAAGAAATTAAAAATGCTATCTCTTACCAAATATCAAAAGAATTAATATTAAGCACTTTCGTGCAAAAGATACAAAAGAGCAATATTAATCAAGAAGCTTTAGAGGCAATTAATTCCTTAATATATTTAGATGAGGTTAGTTAATTTTCTTGTAAAGTGGTGTTATATTGCTTAAAAGAAAATATACCTATAACAATTAAGCTAATAGCTATTATAGCTCCCCATATGTATTTTTTATTAAATGCTTGCTTAATTTTTGTAAAAATCTGATTTTGAGAATTTACTATTTCAGAGGTAACTGTAATTATACTTGTTTGAGTTTCAGTATCTCCTTTAAGTTTATTTCCACAATTGGCACAGAATAAATTCTCTTCATTATTTTCTTTTCTACAACTTGGACATATCATAATAACACCACCCTACAAATATTTTAACTTATTTTACATTTTATGTATAGATAGATATTAAATTTGTGTTAACACTCACCATACTCCTTTTATCAAAACATATTAAAAATAAATATAAAAAGAATAGATATAATAAGTCTATATATTTGTGTATTTTTCCGGTACATTTTGAATTACACAGTTATTAACTTTAGGATGTAAACTACCACTAATACTAACCTTAACTACAGTTCACATTCGAAAATCAATAAGGACAATTTAAAATGTTTTAAAAGTCTAAGCTCAAACTTTCACAATAAAAAAACACCTATAGCTTTAAAATAAATCTTAATTAAGAATAATTACTTGAATTTATTGAATTGTATTAAGATATGAAATAAATTTTGGCATAACAAATAGACCTTTTGATGCATGCTTTTAAAAAAGGCTGAATTTAATAATCCCAAAACTTTATTTTTTTAAAATTTAGGTATATACTAATAGTAATGATAATAAATTTTTCGTTCATTGAACTTATCAAAGCTGCAACTTTGGTAGGTTCTTATCCTTTTTTGCTAAGTCCATCCTAATAAAGCATATTCAATGTTCTTTAAATCTTCTTTGGAATACTCTCTCTGTTTAAAGGAGTTAAACATAGATACTTTTTGCTTATTATATTCTTTCTTTTGCCTTTGTTGCTTTTCTTGATTTTTGACTTGTGCTTCTTTCTGCTGTGCTTTATATATCTGTTTTAATAAATTTACTAGTTCTTTTTTCTTCTCCATTATATAGTAATTAGCTTTATTCAATCCTTGACGTACTTTAGTAAAAATACAATTAGGAGTTTCTGACATACGATTAATGCAATGGGATATATACTCTCTAGTAAACCCTAGAGTATCTGCAATTTCTTGTTGCGAAGCATAAACTATCATATAATTGTCTTTAGCTTCTTTAGTATTAACCCTACATTCAAAGAAATCTAGAATCATGCTACAAGTACCACGTATTCCTTTTGGTAATGTTTTCAAAAAAGCTATTTTAAGATTTAAAGTATCTCCATTAGAGAATATCTTTAGTGATTTTATCGGCATAAATTCATTCCTAAGTTTTTCTTTTAATTGTTCGCTTAATAACACTACCTTCTACCTCCCTTCATGGAGATATGTTTTTTAGTTGTAGTCTGCAATAACTCTAATGGGTTGTAGTCGTTGAAGTCATTTGTTTAATCCGAATTAAATATATTTACATAATTCTTAACCATCTCCATTGTGGAATGTTGTAAAATCTTTTGTAGTTTAAATATATTACCGCCTGACATGACCCATTTTTTAGCGAACGTATGCCTGAATTTATGCACACCTGTACGCATAACCCCACGCTTACGATTGTAATCATTGATACTAGCCACTAAATTTATCCTGCCACACTTATCTCCAAAAGCAGTTACAAATAAGTAGTCACTTTTTTCTGCTGACTGCCTATATTGTAGATATTCGATAAGAATTTCCCTTAAACTTTTAGATATAGGCACTATATGTTTTTTTCTATTTTTGGTATGTCTGTATGTAACCAAATCATTTTCAAAGTCTAAATCTTCTATTTTAATATTAATTATTGAAGATATTCTAGCTCCTGTAGCTAGTAGAAAATTTATAATACACCAATTTCTATACTGCACAAAAGTACACCTCTCTAAATTAGGCTTCTCCAATAAGATTTTTAGTTCTTCATCTGTATAAGTTTCAATTGAATCTTTATCAACTTTTATGTTATCTATTTTAAATTTCTCTAAATACCCCAATTTCATAAAATAGTATAAAATTGTTCTCATCTTCTTGATGTTACTTTGAATACTGGAATCTTTCTCATTCATTTTTTGTTTTAGGAACATAATGAAATTATCAAATAAATCTTTAGTTATATCTTTGATTAAGCCTTCTTTATTGTAGAATTTATACCAAATATGATATACAACATCTTCATATGTTTTAATGGATGCTGGTCTCAAATTTCTTATTTCACAATACCTTAAAAATTCATTAAAGCCTTGTTCAAATGATTTTTGTTTAGATGCATTATTAATTGTTATTTTTTTCTCATTTATATCACCTTTCTAATGAAAAAAGCATTGCATATCCCAAGTAATTTTTTATACTTAGATATGCAATGCTTTTTTAAGTTTTTATTATCGAACGGTCATATAAATCATGTATATAAGCTAACTTCCAAACTCCACTACTCTCTACCCCTAAAGTATAAAGATAGTTCCGAAGGATTTTTTACCAATATTTTTTTCCCTATAAATTTAATCATACCCTTTTTCTCAAAACTTTTCATACACCTTGAGATAGTTTCTCTTGTACTACCTAACATATCTGCCAAGTAAGTAATACTTATGTTCATATCTATCAATGTTCCTTCTTTTGTTTCTACCCCATAATCCTTGCATAGCTTCCATAGTTTTGCAGAAAGCTTTTTGTCTATTTTTATTGGAACAGTGTTTTTAAGCTGTCTATAAAGCCTTCTGATTTTTCGAGCCATTGAATTTATTATAATTCTTGTCAGTTCAAAGTCCCCTGCCATAATTTCTAATAAGTCTTTCTTATAAAAACATAAGATGTAACTCTCCTCAAAAGCCTCGCAATTTATGGATGCAGGTAAATCGTCAAATATCACTTCATTAATAAAATCTCCATTGCTTAAAATGTAAACTACTCTTTTTTGACCTTCTTCTGAATTTCTATACATAGTTACTTTTCCATGCAAAACCAAATATATTTTGTTAACTTGCTGCTTTTCATAAAACAGTAGTTCTCCTTTGTTAAGTTTTACCTTAAAGACTTTAGCTTTTAATAACTGAGAAGTTTGATCATTTACTTCGTTAAACAATGGTATTAGATTAAAATCTTGTTCTGTGACTTTAATCATCTCTTCAGCCCCTTTTACATCCTTAAGTTTATTCAACCGGCTCAATCATAAACTTATCATCTTTAACATCAATAAGATACGTTTTACCTGAAGTCTCTTGCTCAAATAGCACTTGATCCACAAAATAAGGCTTAATTTGCTGTTGAACTATCCTTATAATTTCTCTAGCGCCGTATTCTAGCGATAAACCTTTTTCTGCCAACCAACTATAGCATTCTTCTGTAATACTTATTTTTATATTTTTAGTTAAAAGCTTTTCTTCAAATTCTTTAATAGCTTTTTTAGCTACCAGCAATGCCATATTTTTATCCATCTTATTAAATACTATAATATCATCTAGTCTATTTCTAAATTCCGGCGAAAAAACTCTTTCTACCTCTTTGCTTATGGCTTCTTCATTCATAATTCTCTCACCAAAGCCCATCAGATTTTTTCCTACAGATCTTGCACCGGCATTTGAAGTCATTATAAGTATTACATTTCTAAAATCTGTTTTCTTTCCTGTTGTGTCTGTAAGAGTAGCATAATCCATTAATTGTAGTAGTACATTTAAAATATCTGGATGTACTTTTTCAATTTCATCAAGAAGTAATACACAATAAGGACTCTTTTTTACTGCATCTGTTAAAAGTCCTCCCTCTTCATAACCCACATATCCAGGAGGTGCTCCAATAAGCCTTGCTACACTATGCTTTTCTTGATATTCACTCATATCAAATCTAACAAGAGGAATATTTAAAGTTTTTGCTAGTTGTTTACAAATTTCTGTTTTTCCTACTCCTGTAGGTCCCACAAATAGTAAATTTGCCACTGTCTTATTCTCATCATTAAAACCAGCACGGGATTTTTTAATTGCACGAGCAACGGTTTCTACTGCCTCATCTTGACCAAATATTCCTTGCTTCAAGTTTTTATTTAAATTTTTTAGTATATCCATTTCGTTAGTAGAAACACTTTGTTCCGGTATCTTAGCCATAGATGAAATTATCTTTTCTATATGCTTTAATTCTATTGTTACGGTGCTTTCATCCTCGGCCTGAAGCCTAACATATGCTCCTACCTCATCCATTACATCAATGGCTTTATCTGGGAGATATCTATCATTTATATATTTTGAAGATAACTCTACTGCAGCTCTTAAAGCTTCATCCTTGTATTTAACATTATGAAATTTCTCATAATGTTCCTTAAGCCCCATTAATATATTACAGGCATCTTCAATAGTTGGCTCAGATACTTCGATTTTCTGAAATCTTCTTGATAATGCTTTATCTTTTTCAAAAATTTTTTTATATTCATCGTAAGTTGTAGAGCCTATAAACCTGATTTTTCCCTTAGTTAAAAATGGCTTTAATATATTTGATGCGTCCATCGAACCACCAGAAACAGATCCTGCTCCAACTATAGTATGTATTTCATCTATATAAACGATAGACTTATCTTCCTTTTCAATTTTGTTAAGTACTTTCTTTATTCTCTCTTCAAAATCTCCTCTATATTTTGTTCCAGCAATCAGTGCCCCCATATCAAGAGAATAAATTTTACTATTTTGAAGTAATTTAGGAACTTTATTTTCTACAATTAATTGAGCTAAACCTTCTGTTATAGCAGTCTTACCTACCCCTGGTTCTCCAACATGAATAGGGTTATTTTTATGTCTTCTTGATAACACCTGTATAGTTCTTTCTAGTATATCTTCCCTTCCAATTAACGGATCAACATCTTCACTTTTTGCTTTTTCTGTTAACTCAACAGTAAAATCTTTTAGTAGATTACTAAGCTTTGTTTCACCTAGTGGTTCTCCAAAATCATCTACATCCTCATATATATCATCCTCTATATAGAATTCATCTTTAAAATCTTCTAATCCAATTTCCGCAATACCATGGGTAATATAATTTAAAATATCTATTCTATCTATACCCTGTTTTTTTAGAAAGTAACTAGCATAACCCTGTTCTTCATCATAAATAGATACAAAAATATCACCAAGTTTTATAACATTCTTTTCAGCAGCTAAAACATGTTCTCCTGCTGATGTGATTATGTTTTGTATACCAATTGTTTCTAAAGGTTCTCCTTTATCTGTGATATTTATATTTTCGTTAAAATATTTAATTAAATCTTTTTTTAATCCTTCTACGTCTCCACCACTGTTTTCTATAATAGCTCTTCCCTCATTAAAAAATAAGGAAGCATATAGAATATGTTCTGGAGTAAAATACTCATGTTTAGAATATTTGGCTTCATTATAAGCCGCAGTAAAGATTTCATTTACTATTCTATCTAATCTCATCTTTATTCCTCTTCCATACTAAATTTCAGTGGAAATCCACTACCTTCAGCCATCTTCATAGCCTGCATTATCTTCGTTGCAGCTATGTCATAGCAATATATTCCTGCAACTCCAATACCCTTTTTATGTACATCATACATAATTTTTGTAGCTTCTACTACTTGCCTTTTAAAAATTTTTATAAGTACTTCTACCACAAATTCCATAGTTGTATAATCATCATTATGAATAAGCACCTTATACATCGACGGCTTTTTTACTTTGAGCTTTGTTTCTTCTTTTATAAAAGTTTTTTGAGACATCTTAACAACTCCATCTGATTTAAGTTTAATTTTAAGATTAATTAATTCTATTTATAACGCCAATTGCAACACCAATAATACTTGCTTCGTCACCAACTATTGGAATAGGACTATATTTTTCGTTCTCTGGCATAAGAACTACAGAATCCTTATTCATAACTAGTCTTTTTAAAGTAGCACTTCCATCTAAATCAACTGCTACAATATCGTTATTCTGAGCTATATGCTGCTTTCGGATTACCACATAATCGCTATCATAAATATCTGCTCCTATCATACTATCCCCTTTTACCTTTAGTATAAAACAATCCTTGATTCCCTTTAACCAGTATTTAGGCAACTGGAAATTTCCTTCTACATCAGGATTGATTAATATTGGTTCTCCTGCAGCAATATCACTATATACTGACAACTGCCTCAACTCTTCATTAGTATACTCATCTTCATTATCTTCATTCTTTACTATGATTTCCGATGAATTATTTAAATCTCTAATCAATTCATATTTTTTATTATGTCTTATATCACGATACTCAAAGTTTTCTATTGATGAAAGGTTTTTTGAATTATTTCTCATACCATTGATCCCTTCACTAGTACAATTTACAGTCAGATCTTTCATATTAATTATAGAGTCTTTGTTATCTATAATATCTATATGCTTCTTTTTCAAAGAATAACTTTTTATTTTATTGCCTAGATGCAAGCTATTAGATTTACGTCCTTTTATTATCCATCCATTAGAATCTAAATTACTATCTTTGTTAACAAAAAGCATTAAACTAGAATATGATTTCTTGCTACTCAATTCATTTATAAAATCAAGTTGTAATTTAGTTAGATTGTGACTATCATCTACAATTATATGAGTGTATCCGGAATTTTTACTCTTTTTTAATTGCTTTAATGCTAACTTTGTAATATCTTTGGAGTCTATTAAATTTTGCTCCTTAAGCTTCTCAGTATATAGCATAAAAATCTTAAAGGTTGCTTCTCTAGCTTTAGAATTTTTCAAAAGCCTTTGAGGTCCTTCAGCACTTTTTATTTTTCTACCTACTCTGTCTGCATTTTGATATGTCTCAAGTTTAGTATAATTACAGTCTTTAATCCAATTTATTTCATCTATAAAAAACCTAAGATATTTAATATCCAGCAGTTTAACATTTTTATAAAGCTTTTTAGTTTGAACTATACATTCATTTACTATAGCACTTTGCTCAGTTTCCTTTGCAATAGGTTTATAGCTAACTCCATTGCTTCTTTCATGGTCTAAAAAATAATTATATATAATACTATCTATAGTTGATAAGTGGATTCTGTCCACCGTATTTGAAAATAGAGTTATATACTCCAGTCCATTTTCCTTTTCTACCCTATCATGAATTTTTTCTATATAATCTAAATGTTCATCATTTTGTGCAATAATCAATATTTTATCTGTTTCATATAAACAGTAATTGTTCTTTAAATAAATACTTCTATTTACTGCTATTGTAGTTTTACCTGTCTCTGTTACACCTCTTACCAAACTAGCTCCTAAAAACTTACTCTGAATTATCTTTTTCTGTGCTGCGTCTAACTGCATACTTCCACCTCCAACTACCAATAACAATTTTAATGGGATAACTAAAAATCAGGTGGAGCAAATCCCATCTGAATTTTAGTTTAATTTCATTTAATATATTATACCTCAATTTATATCACTATGGTTATAATTTTTTCTTTTTTAAAAGCATTATTCTGTCGACGAATAATTCTATTTAGTTGAAAAAAAGCCTTTTTGATAATATACTTAATATAGACTTTTAGGAACTTTGTTAGAAAGGATAAGTGAATTAAATGAATCTAATATCTTTAGAAAATATATATAAAAGTTATGGTGAGAAAGTTCTTTTAAATAATATTTCCCTTTCCATAAGTGAAGGTGAAAAAATAGGACTCATAGGCATAAATGGTACCGGCAAATCTACTCTTCTAAGAATTGTAGCCGGAGTTGAAAGCTATGATAATGGCAGCATAATAACTGCTAATAAATTAACTATAAACTTTTTATCCCAAACAACATCCTTTGACGATAATGCAACAGTTTTAGAACAAGTATTTAAAGGTGATTCACCAGTGATGAAACTTTTAAGAGAATATGAAGTTACAATCAGTTCCTTAGAGAAAAACCCTGAAGATACACTTGTACAAAAAAGACTTTTGGATTTAACACCTAGAATGGATGGACTAAATGCCTGGCAAATAGAAAGCGATGCTAAAACTATTCTAACCAAGCTAGGTATATTTGATTTTAACGCTAAAATAGGAACTCTTTCTGGTGGACAGAAAAAAAGAATAGCACTAGCAGGTGCCTTAATAACTCCTGCTGACTTGTTAATCCTAGATGAGCCAACTAACCACATTGACAATGATACTGTTGTGTGGCTTGAACAGTATCTAAACAGCAGAAAAGGTGCCTTACTTATGATTACTCATGATAGATATTTTCTAGATAGAGTAACAAATAGAATATTTGAGCTAGACCGAGGAAATCTTTACAGTTATGGTGGTAACTACAGCATCTTTTTAGAAAAAAAATCAGAAAGAGAAGAACTAGAAGCTGCTTCAGAAAATAAACGTCAAAACCTTTATCGCAGAGAATTAGCATGGATAAAAAGAGGTGCCAAAGCTAGAACTACTAAGCAAAAAGCAAGAATTCAAAGATTTGAAGAAATTAAAGACAGCAAAATAGAGCAAGTTGAAGATAAGGTTCAAATGTCTTCAGCAAGTACAAGACTTGGAAAAAAAGTAATAGAACTTGATCATATCACTAAAAACTATGGGGATAAAAAAATATTAAAGGATTTTAGCTATATATTCTCGAAAAATGATAGAGTTGGGATAATTGGACCTAACGGAGTTGGTAAATCAACCCTTATTAGTATATGTACTGGTAAAGTTACTCCAGACAGTGGGAATGTTGATATTGGTGAAACAGTAAAAATAGGACACTTTTCTCAAGAAAATAAAGATATGGATGAAAGTTTGCGGGTTATAGAATATATAAAAGAGGCTGGTGAATTTTTAAAGGCAGATGATGGTGAAGTTATTAGTGCTTCTAAAATGTTGGAAAGATTTTTATTTACACCAGAAGCACAGTGGACACCTATTTCAAAGTTATCTGGTGGCGAAAAAAGAAGACTATATCTTCTCAGAATACTAATGGAAGCACCTAATGTACTTATACTTGACGAACCAACCAATGATCTAGATATTCAAACTCTAACAATATTAGAAGATTACCTAGAAGACTTTTCAGGAACTGTAATAGCAGTATCCCATGATAGATATTTCCTTGATAAGGTAGCTGAAAAACTTCTTATACTAGATGGCAGCGGCTCTGTATCCTATCATACAGGAAACTATTCTGAGTATATAGAAAAATACGACAGTATTATAAAAGACGGAAAAAGTACTGATAAAAAGGAAAGCACTAAAAAAGAAGAAAAGTCCCTTGATAAAGAGGATAGAAAGAAAAATAGACCTTTAAAGTTTTCCTATAAAGAACAAAAGGAATTTGATGAAATAGACGATGTTATAGCAGCGGTTGAAAATCAAATTTCTGAACTAGATGGTAAAGTAAATTCAGCTGGCAGTGATTTTGAGCTACTGCAAAAGCTTTTAGCTGAAAAGGAGGAATTAACAAATAAGCTAGATAACTTGTATGAGAGATGGACTTATTTAAATGAATTGGCTGAAAAAATCGAAGCACAAAAAAGCTAAGCAAAAACCCGTATGTTCAACATACGGGTTTATTATATAGATACACAACGTCATAGCTTTGCTTAGTTATGACCATAATAATATTTGTATTAAATTAAGTATTTAGGTTGTTTATTTATACATTTCTTCAAGCTGCTTTTGAATATCTGCATTTTCTAGGTATTCATCATAAGTAATCTGTTGTCTATCCATTAATCCCTTAGGAGTAATTTCTATAATTCTATTAGCAACAGTTTGAACAAACTGATGGTCATGAGACGCGAATAGTATTGTTCCGCTAAAGTTAATTAATCCATTATTAACTGATGTTATAGATTCAAGGTCAAGATGGTTAGTAGGCTCATCAAGAAGTAAAACATTAGCTCCACTTAACATCATTCTTGAAAGCATACAACGAACCTTTTCTCCTCCAGAAAGTACATTAGCATTTTTTAATGCTTCTTCCCCTGAGAAAAGCATTCTTCCAAGGAAACCTCTTATAAAGCTTTCTGATTTTTCTTCTGAGAATTGACGAAGCCAATCAACTAGGCTTAAATCAACACCTTCAAAGAATTCTGTATTGTCCTTAGGGAAGTATGATTGAGAAGTAGTTACTCCCCATTTGTAGCTTCCACTGTCAGCTTCTAATTCTCCCATTAATATTTGGAATAAAGTAGTTTTAGCTAATTCATTTGTTCCTGCAAAAGCTATCTTATCACCTTTAGTAACTATAAAGCTTACATTATCTAAAACTTTTACACCATCAATTGTTTTAGTTAATCCATCAACTGTAAGTAGGTCATTTCCCGCTTCTCTTTCTGGGTTAAAGCCAACAAAAGGATACTTACGTGAAGAAGGTTTTATATCATCTAAAGTTATCTTATCTAATTGCTTTTTACGTGATGTAGCTTGTTTTGATTTAGATGCATTAGCACTAAATCTAGCAACGAAGGCTTCTAACTCTTTTATTTTTTCTTCTTTCTTCTTATTCTGATCCTTAGCCATTTGTAATGCTAACTGACTTGATTCATACCAGAAATCATAGTTACCAACATAAAGCTGTACTTTTCCAAAATCAACGTCAACCATGTGTGTACAAATCTTATTTAAGAAGTGTCTATCATGGGATACAACTATTACTGT
Source organism: Clostridium magnum DSM 2767 (assembly GCF_001623875.1). Taxonomy (GTDB): domain Bacteria; phylum Bacillota; class Clostridia; order Clostridiales; family Clostridiaceae; genus Clostridium_AM; species Clostridium_AM magnum. Next base: position 44,756 of record NZ_LWAE01000014.1, read on the forward strand.
GTTTTCAAAATCCATTAAAAAGTTTTCTAGCCATCTGATAGATTTTAGATCTAAATGGTTTGTAGGCTCGTCTAGTAAAAGTATATCAGGTTTTCCAAATAAAGCTTGAGCAAGTAGTACTCTAACCTTTTCTGCACCATCTAAATCCTTCATTAATTTATCGTGAAGCTCTACCCCTATTTCAAGTCCCATTAAAAGAGCAGCAGCCTCAGACTCAGCTTCCCAACCATTTAACTCTGCGAATTCACCTTCTAATTCAGATGCTTTTATTCCATCTTCATCTGTAAAATCTGGTTTTGCATATAAAGCATCCTTTTCTTTCATAATGGAATATAATCTTTCATGTCCCATTATTACTGTTTCTAATACTGGATGCTCATCAAACTCAAAGTGATTCTGCTTTAATACAGCTAATCTTTCTCCTGGAGTTATTATAACTTCACCAGTATTCGCTTCCACTTCTCCAGATAATATCTTTAAAAATGTAGACTTACCTGCTCCATTAGCCCCTATAACACCATAACAATTTCCTGGTGTAAACTTTATATTAACATCTTCAAATAATTTACGACCACCATATCTTAAGCTTATATTACTTGTACTTATCATATTTTACAAATCCTCCATTAATGTTATATATAATTTGCATTTTCAACCTTACTTATAAAAGTGAGATTTATATCGTTGCTTTTAAAAGGAAATATTAGCGTCTGATAGTTATAAAAAATATCCACTAATAAGGTAACTTACTATGTTTGCAAGCAACTATTGCCCGTCGAAACCACTCGAATATTATACCATAATTAAATAACATAAGCTATAAGATTTTCTTCTATCCTTCACTATTGCTTTTTAAGCTAACCAAGTCTACTAATTTTTTCTAAAGGATACTTTTAAAATATGTTAGGAAAGTATATAATTTTCTGTAAATAGTATTAATTAAGGAGAAGAATTATGTACATTGTATCTTACAGCGAAACTTACAATAGAATAATAAAAAGTCTTAATAGTGTAAAGTGGTCACAAAGCTGGTCTATAGATAGATTTTGCATTGATAGTTATATTCGGAGTAAAGTATTTACCGATGAATTAAAAAAATTAGTAGAAAAAAAAGATTTTACTGCTAATGGATGTGTAAATCTATGTAAACCTCTGCTAGACCAATTAGCTATGGATGATTCACCTACAGATTGGCTCAATTATATATATCAATATACATTAAACAAAAATTTTCCTGAAGCTACTACTATAGATTTATCTGACAAATTAGCAGGCCCTTGTGAGATATACTTAAAAATATTTATCATATTATGTGAAACACAAAAAAAAGCTGCAGATGGAAGCTGGCAAAGTGAATACCCTATAGATTTTTTGACCTTAGAAGAAGAAAATGAACTTGAACATCCTCAAGAATATAGAAAATTTGTTAAAGCATTTAATGATAATTACACTTATGAAATGATGAAAATAAATGGAGAACTGACGGGCTTTACCACTCTAGATCACGTATGTGGAGTACATTATCTTTCTCTCTATTTATCCCGCCAATTAAAAAGTATAGGTATTACAGTAGACTTAGGAAGGGTTTCTGGTGCTGCTGGCGGTCATGATATAGGAAAATATGGTTGTAAAGGTGCAGAACTTAAAAGAGTTCCTCATTTACACTATTATTATACCGATCAATGGTTTAAGAGACATGAAATAAATTATATAAGAAATATAGCTATAAATCATTCTACTTGGGATTTAGAACTTGAGAATCTTTCCTTAGAATCCTTACTTCTAATTTATTCAGATTTTAGAGTAAAGGATGAAACCCTTAATGGTATAAGACAGATGAAGCTTTTTTCTTTGGAGGATGCCTTTCATGTAATTTTAGATAAACTTGAGAACGTAGATAGTAAAAAAAATAACCGATATAAAAAGGTCTATTCTAAGTTAAAGGATTTCGAGGATTTTCTTATAAACTTGGGCATAAACCTAGTACCAAAACACAGATTTACTCTTAAAAAGAAGGAAAAAGAAAACTACACTCTATTACAAGGTAATGATATAGTTCAGAACTTAAAATATCTATCCATAAACCATAATATAAACCTAATGCACCAACTTCGTGACGAATATTCCCTTGAAGATATATTAGACTTAGCTCGAAGTGAAAAAGATTGGAAAAACCTGAGGGAATATATAAGAATATTCGAGGAGTACTCTACTTATCTTACTCAGCAGCAAAAACTTCAAACCATCAAATTTTTATATGAGAATCTTATTCATCCAGAGGATGACATAAGAAGACATTGTGCAGAATTAATAGGAAATTTGATTGCCATTTTCGATGAAGAATATAGAAAAGAACTTCCTGAAAATGTTACTCCTTTAATTAATTCTATAAATAGCATTGATCTACTAAAAGAATATTTTGAATCAATGCTATCTCCTGGACACAACGTTATACCTTCACACAGATTTAATATTGGCTATAGTCTTAGCATTATGATAAACTCTCTATTCCTTACTTGCAGAAACTCCCTAACAAATCACTATAGAGAGTGTATTTTAAATTATTATTCAGATGAAAAATATAAAAATACGGAATATGACCTTTTTTTACTTGAAACAGCAAAGTTTATACCCTTAAATCCATACGATGATAACTTAGAAGTGATTTTTTCATATGTTTTTTCTAAATTAAAAGAAGAAAACACTATCCTTAGACTTGAAGCTATAGAAGCATCTTTAGTCTTAATAAATAAGCTGCCATTTTACCATAGCTTTACAGAAAAATTAAAACTACATTTTATCTCTATAACTACTAAGAGTAAAATTTCTGCGGAAAATCTTTTGCTATTTAAAATTAATACTGCATTAGGCTTAACTGAAAATATAAATATTTTCAAATACTATTGTGAATTGAGTAAAAGAGCTGTTACTGATATTTTTCTAAGTAATCTAAAAGCGGCTACTGATTGGATAATAAAAAGAAACCAGATAGAACTTCTTTTAAGTCATGCCCTGGAAGACCCTCATTCAAATGGACTTCATACTGCTATACATTTTTGTAACTTATTGAAGGTAAGTGCCATAGAAAGTATACGGAACCTTGCAGGGAAAGCGGTTTTAAAAATTATGCCTAAGCTTACATTTGCAGAAAGAAACGAAGTGGCCGTTGAGTTACTTAGAGCACTGGAAATCGAGGGAAATAAATTCACAGAGTATATCCCTAGATATGCCGGCCAAGCTATTTTGTGGCTGAAGCCAAGAGAATTAGATGAGCTTATAGAGGATTGCATAGTAAAAATTAAGAGCTCCAATATAAACTTAAAATCATTAACTCTAAAAACTATTGGTATAACTATATCAACCTATGATTTATATAAAACTCGCTTTGAGGAAGGTAAGCAATCATATTATAATAGATTAAATAAAATGCTTGGGATACTATTAAATGGACTTGGAAATTATGAGCCACAAGTTAAACAATCTGCCTTTAGTGTTATCGGTAAAGATATTTTTGGTACAACTTCTCTTTCTTTAGAGAAAAAAGAAGTCATTTTTAAGCTTATAGCTAAAAAAGTCCTTACTCTTATAACTACTAATGACAGTCAAGAACTTTTATTTCTAACAAGATCTGCTAGTTTGAATCATATATATAGGTTTATATCAGATTTTACCTTTTCTTACGGGGAGATAAATATACCTATACCGGATAAGGTGGCTTTTTTTCCAGGAACCTTTGACCCTTTTTCTTTAAGCCACAAAGAAATAGCAAAGCATATACGTAACTTGGGCTTTGAAGTATATTTAGCAATTGATGAATTCTCTTGGTCCAAAAAAACTCTTCCAGGTCTTTTAAGAGCAAATTTAGTTAATATATCTATATCTGATGAATTAAACATATATATATACCCAGGTATATTACCTGTAAATATTGCAAATGAAGAAGACTTGAGTATTTTAAGACAGAACTTTCCAAACTCTGAAGTTTACATAGCTGTAGGAAGCGATGTTGTTATTAATGCCTCAAGCTATAAGCTTCCTAAAACTAAAAATTCTATACATACCTTTTCTCATATAATTTTTGAGAGAGGTAATGATAAAAACTTTGATGCTTCAGTGAAAAGTATTGATGGAGATGTCCTAATATTAACTCTATCCTCCAAATACTCTGATATTAGCTCTACCCAAATTAGAAACTATATAGATGAAGACAGGGATATATCTAGTATGGTAGATCCTATGTCTCAGCAATATATATATGAAAATGGTTTTTACCAAAGAGAGTCTCAGGATAAGTCTTTAATTACATCGCCATGGCTTGATATAGAAGTGTTAGAAGATTTTAATGATGATATATTTGATAAACTGTGCTCATGCACCTCAAAGGTTAATGATTTCTTTAAAAGTAAATTAAAAGAAATAGCCTTGAAACCATCTGCAACAATAGTTATGCTAAAAAACACTAATAACAATCAGATTTTAGGTTTTTCTATCTTTCATTGGATTCCTTCATCTACATTATATAATGAATTTAAGAATTCCGAAGTATCTCAATACATTCGGGAAAATAGCGTAGGAAGAATAATACTACTTGATGGAATTTTTATGAAAAATACATATAGATATAAGGAATTTGAACATATACTTCTCACTGAAACTCTATCTCTATGTGTATCAAAGGATTATGAATATGCTATATATAAAAACTTTTTTAGTAACAATACCGTTTCCCAAGAAATTTATACTCCATTAAGACTGCATGGTTTCGTCAAAGTTCCCTTTAGTGATAATACTAATCCTGTTTATGCTGTTAACATGAGCGCTCCTTGCGTATTAAATCTAGATATACAAAACATACTTAAGGAACCTTTTATAAGTGATCCAAAGGTAAAACACATAATATCTGTTTCCCGTAAAAAGCTTCAAGAAGCGATAACTAAACTTTACCCTGGAGAACTAATTTTATCTTATGATGCAAACTTTGTACATCAATCCATGATAAGAAAGATTTGTAATGAAAATAATGTACCAACAGAAACTTTAGTGCCAAGAACCTTGGGTCCATCAATGTGTGTACCTTATGGAGATATATTAGACAGATATATAATTCCCAATACTGTTACTAAAGCTCTGCATACAGAAAAACTTTTTAACCCAGATATGAAAAATTTTAGAATAGGTGAATTCCCTCACTATTTAGACTTAAAAACTCAAGTTAAAATGATTGATTCCTTTAATAGACCTGTAATTTTAGTAGATAATTTACTACACAAAGGACACAGAATAAGGGCTTTAGATCCTATTTTGAAAAATGAAGATGTAACGGTACAAAAAATAATTGTTGGTGTTCTTTCAGGAAAAGGAAAAGATATAATGGATATGCAAAATAGAAATGTAGATAGTATACATTTCATACCAAGACTTAAGTTATGGTTTAATGAAAATGCTCTTTATCCCTTTATAGGTGGAGATGCTATTTGGCGTGGTTCTTATCCTGAGAGAAATCTTCTTCCATCTATTAACTTAATTTTACCTTATACTTTTCCAACATTTATAAGGAATGCTTCAAAATCCGCAATATATGAGTTTTCAAAAACATGTATACAAAATTCAATTAACATATTAGAAGTTCTAGAAAATGAGTATCATATTGTTCATGAGAAGAATTTGAATTTACGATCTCTAGGTCAAGTATTTACTATACCTAGATGTCCAGATATAGGTAAGAACGTTGAGTACAATTTAAATTTAAGTGCATCTAGCTATCTAAAAAATGACCTTGAGCTTTTGACAAGGCTAAATCATGCTTTTGAATAGACATGCAAACCCGAAACTTAACTTATGTTCCGAAATATATTTCCATGTTTCGCCACGTTAAATATTTTTAATTAATCTAAAGCTCTAATTCTGGAAAAATCTAAGAAGCATAGCTAAACTCGTACCTCAAACATAGCTAAGCTTCTAAGATTTTTCTAGAATTCTCGCTAAGATTAATAAAAAAATATTTAAATCTAATCTCAACATCGGAAATATACTTCTACACATAAGTTAAGTTTCTAGATTACATATCATCACCAAAATACCTGTTATAATAATTGTTAAGAGAGGAGTACTATTTTATGAATAAAAAGTTGTTTTACTATGAATTACAAAATAAAATTTTAATAGCTAATAAAAAATATCCTTTTGAGGATGTTTCAGAAGATTTTGCCTCTAGCTACGAAGGTAGTTTATTTGCTCTAAATAGTTTAGATCCTAAAAAATCCAGAAGAAGTTTCTGTGTTACTAATCCTCAGAACTTATTTATTAAGGAAGAAAACCTAGATTTATTAAAAGACAATAGTACTGAAAATATAAATTTACCTGATTGGGTTATGGAACATATTAATAATAGAAATATAACTTCTGTAAATACTTCTTATCCTAGTTGGAAGGAGGTTTTGTCTAGTGGTTTTCCTATAGTTACGAAAGGAAATGAGAATTCCAATAAGTGGCATATAACTGTAGTAGGTCTTGGCGATGTGGGTGGAACTTTGATAACCGGACTTCGACTTTTAGGTGGAGATTGTATATCTAGAATTAATATCTTTGACAAGGATGAAAATAAAATGAAAAGATGGGAGTATGAGTGTAATCAAATTCTTTCTCCTTCCTTTGAACAGAGTTATCCTGTAGTGGTACCTATAAAAGAAGATGATTTATTTAACTGCGATATGTTTGTATTTTGTGTTTCTGTAGGTGTACCTGAAGTCGGAAAAGAAGATGTGGATGTAAGACTTGCTCAGTTTCAAGGAAATTCAAAGATAATCAGTTATTATTCTAAACTTTCTAGAATAAATAATTTTAAAGGTATATTTGCGGTAGTTTCCGATCCTGTAGATTTACTTTGCAAAACTGTTTTTGATGAGAGTAACAAAGATTCCAGTGATACTTATGATTTCAATGGCCTTTCACCAGAGCAAATTAGAGGATATGGATTAGGAGTTATGAATGCAAGAGCTAGTTATTATGCCTCTCAAAATAAGGAACATATTCATTTTTTAAAAAATGGTCGGGTATTTGGTCCACATGGTGAAGGACTAATAGTTGCTGATAGTATAGAGAACTATAATGACGAGATTTCAAATTATCTAACAGATAAAACTAAAAAAGCAAATTTAGAAGTTAGATCTATTGGTTTCAAACCTTATGTAGCTCCAGCCTTATCTTCTGGATCATTATCTTTAATATCTACAATTAAAGGTGACTGGCATTATAGTGCTACTTTTTTAGGCGGTGCTTTTATGGGATGTAGAAACAGATTAACTTCTTCAGGTATAGAACTTGAAACACATAATTTTATTCCTGATAGTCTTTTTAACAATCTTCAAAAAACTTATAACAACTTGCTTTAGCTTATATTTTTTAGAGAAATAATTTAAGTAGATTATAATTGGGGGTGAGTCTACGGATACTTTGTACATTATAGTTCCTAATAAATATATCTCAATTCAACTTCAGAAGATGATTGAAAGCTTTATAAGCAACTTTCCTTCCGTTGTATACGTAAAAAACACTAATGAGGTTTATAATTTAAAAAATAAAAAGATATTATTTGCTATGGAGCTTGGATTTACAGGTTTTGATTTACCAATGCTCAGTTTTTTCGAAGAACATGGCTCGAAAAATGAAGAATTTTTTTATGGTTCTATAGCAGCACTTCTTGTTCATAGTAATTCCGAACTAGGTACTAAAGGAGCGGCCCAAGATATTATTTTCCTAGCGAATAATTTAGGATGTGCTTTTCTGGGTAAACCTTTAGTAGAAGCTACTTCAAATATGAAAAACTTTTTGACTTGGCAAAAGGCTCTCCAAATACCTTTAGAAGACATATGCTTTGATTTATGTCGTAAGCTTAGCAAGAGACTGTTAGAATATAAAACTTCTCCAAATATAGGTAGTAAAAAGATTACAGTATTATATTCTGCTCCACATAAGTTTTCAAATACTTTAGAATTATGGCATATGATATCAAAACATTTAAAGGGCTTTAGCATAAAAGAAATACAGATTGATAACGGAAAAGTATTGGATTGTAAGGGATGTTCATTTAAGCTATGCTTGCACTATGGTAATCATAATAGTTGTTTCTACGGTGGCGTTATGGTAGATGATGTTCTGCCATCTATTGAAAAATCTGACTCAATTGTATGGTTATGTCCTAACTATAATGATGCTATAGCTGCCAACTTAACGGCTACAATAAATAGACTTACTGTTTTATATCATAAAATTAGTTTCTATAATAAATCTATGTTTGGCGTAATTGTATCTGGAAATTCTGGTAGTGACTCTGTGGCAAAACAGCTTATAGGTGCTTTAAATATAAATAAAGGCTTTGCACTTCCACCTCATGCATTAATCACTGAAACTGCTAATGATCCCAAGTCTATATTTAAAGTAGAACAGATAGAAAAAAAAGCAGAATTCTTTGCAAAACATATTATTGAAGGGTTATAATATGAAATGAGATTTAAACAAGTAGGTGATTTAATTGTATAGAAAAGGCGATTTCCATTTACACACAAAAGTTTCTGATGGAAAGTTATCTCCTAAGGAGCTTGTCAAATTAGCCCAAAAAGAGGGAACAGATATTATAGCAGTTACAGATCATGATACCATAGGCGGCCTAGATGAAGCTATTGTGGAAGGCGAGGATATTGGTGTTAAAGTTATACCAGGAATTGAACTATCAACTTTATACGAAGATAAGAGTGTTCACATTCTAGGATATTTTAAAAATATAGAACAAATTGATTTTAATTTTAAAAAATATTTAAAGGAATTAAATGAATATAGAATTTATAGAGGAGAAAAAATTATAAAAAACTTGGATAGCCTTTATAATATAAAGTTGGATTACAAATTAATACTAGAAAAGGCTCAGGGAATTATAGCACGTCCTCATATAGCTAAAGCTATAGTTGATGCTGGATATGATTATTCTTGGAACTATATATTTGAAAATCTTATAGGTGACAATAGTCCTGCTTATGTTCCAAATAAGAAATTAGCAACAGAAGATGGGATACAACTTTTGCAATCTGTAGGTGCTCTAACTATATTAGCTCATCCAGTTTTTGCACGGAATATAAACCTAGATAAATTATTGAAGTTTCCTTTTCATGGTATAGAAGCTATTTATCCTGCCAATACCGCTGAGGAAACAGAAAAATTTATAGCCTATGCTAAAAAATATAATAAAATTATTAGTGCAGGCTCCGATTTCCATGGTGTTACAAAAGATGATTCAAAACATGCATCTACAGTAGGAGAAGTATTTTTAGATGAAAAAGGTATAGAAATATTTTTACATAAGCTTAATGAAATTTAATCAGAAAGACTATATTAAAATAGATTTTACATAAAACATATTGAGTTTTTAAATAAGAAATGTAAATATGCTTTATTATAATTCTATCCTAACATAGTCTTTTTCTATTCTTTAATTATTTATCCTCTTCTTTTGTTTCATCTGATTTGCTTTCAACTTTATCATCAGAATATCCCTTATTTTCAGTTTGTGGGTTATTTATAATTCCTGCTAACACAAGAATGCCTAAAAAAGAAGTTACTAATTCATTATAGTTATCAGGGATAATATCAAGTCCAATACCCTTCAAAAAGATGGGTATAAATGCAGCTATAGAAAGCCATAATCCATAGTTTTTAAATCTATCCATAATTCTCCCCCCTTACTATTGTTTTATTAAGTATAGGGTTTATTTGTTACTATTATTTGAAACAAAAACTAGAGACTTATAAAATAAATCTCTAGTTTTCCTATATAACTTTCTCCTATAATAATTTTCCATAATATCAATTTTTCTTGATCTATGCTTCTGACAAAAATGCATTATACCCCTTAACCGCCTCATATATATCAGCCTTACTTGCAACCTCCCATGGAGCGTGCATATTATGGAGAGCTATTCCAAAGTCTATAACCTGCATTCCATATTCAGCAAGAATATAAGCTATAGTTCCGCCGCCTCCCTGGTCAACTTTTCCAAGTTCTGAAGTTTGCCAAGTAACATTATTTTTGTCCATAATTCTTCTTAACTCAGCTATATATTCTGGATTGGCATCGTTAGAGCCTGATTTTCCTCTTGCCCCAGTATATTTGTTAAATACTACACCTTTGCCAAAATAAGCAGAATTTTTCTTTTCCATAACCGATGGGAAATTTGGATCAAAAGCCGCTGTTACATCGGAAGATAGCATTTTTGAATTCTTTAATGTTCTTCTTAGCTTTAGCTCACTATAATTTCCACATAAATTCATAAGTTCAGCTAATACATTTTCGAAGAATTTTGAGTGCATTCCAGTAGCTCCTACACTTCCTATCTCTTCCTTGTCTACTAGCAAAGTTACACAGGTTTTATCTGGATTTTCTATATTCATCATAGCTTCAAAGGATGTATATGAGCATATTCTATCATCATGACCATATGCCATAATCATACTTCTATCTAACCCAAAGTCTCTAGCTTTACCAGCTGGAACTACTTGTAACTCTGCAGATATGAAATCTTCTTCAATAATTCCATATTTATCATTTAGTAATCTCAATATGTTCTGCCTAACTCTATCTTTTGCATCCTTGTCTTCAATAGGCATACTTCCTATTAATACATTTAAGTTTTCACCTTCAATAACTTTATTTGCTTTTTTATCCATCTGTTCTCCAGATAAGTGTATCAAGAGATCTGAAACTCCCACTACTGGATCACTGTCATCTTCTCCTATTACTACATTTACCTTTTTTCCATCTTTTTTCACTATAACTCCATGTATTGCTAGTGGAAGTGTTACCCATTGATATTTCTTTATTCCACCATAATAATGAGTTTCAAACAAAGCTAAATCGGTGTCCTCGTATAATGGATTTTGTTTTAAATCAAGCCTAGGAGAATCTACATGAGCTCCTAGTATTCTTAATCCTTCTTCAAAATCTTTGCTGCCAATTATAAATAATGCTAAGTTCTTATCCATGTTATTAGCATAAACCTTATCACCAGATTTTAAATTACCTTTTTCCTTTATAATCTGATCTATATTTTTATATCCTGCTTTTTCAGCTCTAGTTATAAGCTCAAGCACACATTCTCTTTCAGTTTTACACTTTGACATAAAGTCCTTATATCTTTCTGATAGATCAAATAAACCTTTTAAATCATCTTTTGAATACTTATTCCAAGCATACTCATATTTTTTAGTTAAATCCATACTCATTTTTCTCCCATCTATACCTTACTATAACGTTATCATAATGCATATAGCAAATTCTAAACTTAAATACTATAGAATTACAATAATTATAGATATTTTATTTCCTCATATTAATTATTACAACCATTTCTTCTTCTTAAAAATATATATTAGCACAAAAACTATACAAAGCATTATAAAGAGCACATAATAGCACCCGTTGTTCATTCCCATTAATGGTATTCCTCGTAAATTCATGCCGTACATACTAGTTATTAAATTTAAAGGCAAAAATATAGTAGCTATAACTGTGAATACCTTCATAAGTTCATTTGTTTTATTAGCAATTTCTGATTCAAAAGCCTCTCTAACTAAAGCTAAATCCTGAACCAAATTTTCTAAAGCAAGCATCAACTTTTCTATTTTTTTATTTAAACTCATAAAATATTCTATCTTTTCTTTTTCTATTATCAAATTATCATTACTTACTAGACTATCACCTATATACCTTAATGGGTTCAAGTATTTTCTTATCTTATATACTTGTCTTCTAAGAGTTATCAAGTTATCTATTTGCTCATGCCTAGGATTTTTCAAAATACTTATCTCTATTTTATCCGCTTGAGCTTCAAGGGCTGCTATTACATTATAGTTCTTTACAATTATTCTATCTAAAATATAGTATAGTAATACACAAACTCTTGGCTTTTCTTTCAGCATAAAACAATTTTTAGACTCCCTAATATCCTTTATCAGTTCTTCTATAATATTAATTTTATCCTTATAAACTGTTATTATATAGTCTTTACCTAAAAACACACCTAACTCTCTTGAAATAACTATTTCATTACAATAATCTAATGTATTGAAAATAATAAATATATATCCATCGAAAAAGCTTATTTTTGATGGTTGCGCAAAATTCTTACACTCATCTTCACTATCTTTATCTAACAAAATAAACTTATTAATTTTTTCAAGTTCACTTGCATGAATCAATATCCAATAGTGACTTTTTTCAAATTTAAAATTTTCAGTAACATCCTGGAGGTCCTTTGTTAAATCAAATATTCTCATAAAAACACCACCACTATAAATACAATACTGTGAAGTGAGGCTTCCTACTTAACTTTTGAAAAATTTAAGTATTCATAGTGTGTGAGGTTTAATCAGTAATTATTCCATCTATATATTCATCATCTTTTTCCATAGGTACTTTTTCTAATACTTGAAAACTATATGCTAATCCAATTTTTTTACAATCTTTTCTTGATTTTCTCAAAAATCTGTCGTAAAATCCACCGCCATAACCAACTCTTCCTCCCATTTTATCAAAAGCGAGCCCTGGAAGATAAGCTACATCTATTAGAGTTTCATCTACTTTAAATGCATTATCCCTTGGTTCCAAAATACCATATGCTCCTGGTTCTAGCTCTTCAAAATTTTTAATTTGAGCTATAATCATTCCCTCATCCTTAGATATAACTCTTGGTACACAGAGAACCTTTTCATCTTTCAGTGCTTGTTTTATAATTCTATGTGTGTCAAGTTCAGTGTCATAGCTTACAAATATAAATATATTTTTTGATTCTTTATATTCTTTGCTATTTATTATCTTCTCAAATATTGCATTATCTAATCTTTCCTTTTCCTCCTTAGTAAGAATTCCCCTTTTCTCTCTCATAAATTTTCTAATTTCCCTCTTATTTTCCACTATAATTTCTCCTTTCAGCTTCCTCTTGCATTCTTCTATCTATTATATCTACAGGAGTCTCATCAGTGGTAAGACTATACCTGTAGTTAGCAGCAGCAGCCTCAATTATGACAGCTATGTTTCTTCCAGGTCTTATAGGAACAATCATTTTTCTCACAGGAACATTAAGTATATCCATATACTCTTTATCTATTCCCAACCTATCATAATTTTGTTCCTGTTTCCACTGTTCGATGTATGTAACAAGATGTATTTCTTTCCTTCTTAATATTGAACTTAATCCATAAAGGGCTGGTATGTCAATTATCCCCATACCTCTAACCTCAACCATCCCTGATGTTATATAAGGTGATGTACCATATAGCTTTCCATCAATTTGCTTAATATCTACTGCATCATCTGCTACTAATCTGTGTCCTCTTTTTATAAGTTCCAAAGCTGTTTCACTTTTTCCTATACCGCTTTCTCCAGTTATTAATATCCCTATACCATAAACGTCCACTAGTACTCCATGAAGCCTAGTTTCTGGAGCCAACTCGCTATCAAGATAATTCATAAGTTTATTTACAAACCTTGTTGATGTAGTATCGGTTCTTAAAATCCATCTCTTATTTTTTATAGCATTCTCCATGAATTCTTCATGGGGCTGTAACTCTCTAGTTATTATAGTACAAGGGTTCTCAAATTTAAAATATTTCTCAAGTCTTTTGTTTCTTAAAGAAGGCTGCATAGCATCTAAAAAGCTCCATTCAGCCTTTCCAACTATCTGAACCCTTTCATTTGCATAGTAATTATAAAAACCTGAAAATTGAAGTCCTGGTCTATTTATATCACTAACTGTAATTTCTCTAATTTGTTCTCCTTTATTTACTACTTCAAGATTTAAATCTTTTATTAAATCAATAACTGTAACTGACATTTATTTTACTCTCCTTAATTTAATTTGTCTTTAGGTGGAACTCTTTTTATGCCTTCTAATTGTGATCTAAAATTTCTTTTCACATTATCTATATATCTTTGTCTTAATTTCTGTTGCTCCAGTTTTTCATCTTCAGTAAGACCTTCATTTTGACTTTTCTTATATAAAAAATTAATTCTTTCTATAACTTCTTCTATTCTCATTACTATCACTCCTAATGTATTTGTAATTATATTGTATTTTATTTTATATTATACTTGAATTTATTAAATAATCCAATGAAAAATCATAAAATATAAGTTTCCTAAACACAATAAAAACTTCATTAATTATAAAAATTAACGAAGTTTTTATTGTGTTTAAACATTTATTTTACTACTAAGCTACTTTTATTTAAATCATGATGAGCTTCTACGAATCTTACTGTTCCTGTCTTTGCCCTCATTACAACAGTATGAGTTACTGCCCAATCATTTTTAGAAAATAGAACACCCTTTAAAAGATCACAGTCTGTTATACCAGTTGCTGCAAAATAAACATCATCACTTTTTACTAAATCATCTATAAATAATGTTTTGGTCACATCTTCTATACCCATTTTTATACATCTTTGCTTCTCTTCTTCTGTATGAGGTTCTAGCTTTGCTTGCATTTCCCCTCCCATACATTTAATAGCTGCTGCAGCGATAACTCCTTCCGGAGCTCCTCCTGTTCCCATCAATATATCAACACCTGTATTCTCAAAGCCACATGCAATTGCTGCTGCAACGTCACCTTCACCAAATAGTTTTACTCTAGCTCCAACCTCTCTAGCAGCACTAACTATATAGTCATGTCTTTCTCTTTCTTGAACAATTACTGTAAGTTCTGTAACATCTTTATTTAGAGCCTTTGCAACATTTAGTATATTTTCCTTAGGGGATTTGTTTATATCAATGGCACCCTTTGCACCTGGACCTACAGCTATTTTTTTCATATACATATCTGGTGCATGAAATAAACTTCCTCTTGGTCCCATTGCAACTACTGCTATAGCGTTAGGTAAGCCTTTAGCAATTAAGACAGTTCCATCTAAAGGATCTACAGCAATATCCATTTCGGGCATATTTTCTTCACCTATACCTACTTTTTGTCCTATATAAAGCATTGGAGCATTATCTAATTCTCCCTCTCCAATTACAACCGTTCCTCTAACTGGCATCATAGTGAAAGCTTTTTCCATACCATCAACTGCTGCCTGATCTGCAGCAATTTTATCGCCTCTTCCCATAAATTTAGCAGAACAAAGTGCAGCTGCTTCTGTTACCCTAGCAAGTCCCATAGCTATATCTGTATTTAGCATAAGATTTTACCTCCAAAATATATATTATATATCACTTTTCATCAATTTAAAAAAGCATAAAATACTATTATGTACTTTTTTCAACAATTCGACACATTAATTTATTTTACATTTAAATATTATATCACATTTATTTCACAAAACAAGATTTAATGTACAACATTAAACCTTTACTTATATATTTTATGAAATAAAGTCTAAATTATATTGAAATATTACATCATAATAGTGATTAAATAAAGCAAATAACAATCGCTAATATATCCCACACATCAATAAACTTACATTAATTTAATTCATATTATAAAAAATACTATAAAACTTTAAAACTTTTAGACAATATTCTGTTTTTACATTTATTCCCACACACTTTAATACCAGCACTTTAATACATTTTTTTCCGTTTTTCCACATATTCTCCACAAAACAATTCACATCTTATCTACAGAATTTATGTATGTTTATGTAATAATGTGTGTTTTAATGACTAACAAAACATCTGCTTAATTTTTTATAATCTGATAGAATAAAAGAGTGCTAAAATGAAATGAATAATTATGACATAAAATCAAATTAGGAGGGTAATAGAGCATGAATAAAGGAACTTTAGATAAAGAAATCAATAGCTTAAAAGAAACTCTCTATACTTTGATGACATATAGTAATCTAACTGATGATACTGTAGTTGAATGTAGCCAAAAATTAGACAAGCTTATAGTTGAATATCAAAATCAGAAAAACTTTTCCTAAAGTTTCAGACTTTATAAAAACTCACAAGCATTTCTACTTGTGAGTTATATATTAATTTTCATTTAATTACTCATCTATTTTCTTTAAAACTTCATCTAAATCTATGCTTTTACCTTTTTCATAGAACACAGCTATAAATTCATTATAATCATAATTCTCTCTGTCTATTTCATAAGACATATACTGTGCCTCTACACTCAATTCTTCCATTAGCTCTTCAATTATTTCACCGGTACTATCTACAGCTAATTCATTTAGGTAAGGTAGTAAAAATTCATCATACCACGAATCCCCTTCCTCTTCATCTTCACTTTCATCACTAGCATAAGCCCTAGCAGCACTTAGTTCATCTTCATCAAAATCATAATAGAATCTAAGTACAAGCACTTCACCATCATTGTTTATTTCCTGAACCTCTTCTAAGTCATTATTTAACAAAAAATTAATTATTTTTTCTTTCTCCATAAAAAACTCTCCTTATCTTAAAGTAAAAATTTGCTATTAAAATTTCATTTTATTTTACCACAGATGAATTAATTTTACTAATACTTTTGTATTATGTGCGATATTATATAAAAAAATTTTATTGCATAATTAATAATTTTTACAAATGATGTAATAAAACCAAATTTAAGACTTTAATTTATATTTCCTCAATTGATACCAACATATTCATAGATTGCCGTTGAAAAATATAAATATTTTTATATAAATTTACTGCAAAACGGGAAATTTAAATTGTAATAGCTATACAGATAACTAAAGAAAATTTATTTATTTTAATTTCCTTATATTCCATTTAAGTATATGTATGTATATATTTTATAAAAATGAATACTTATAAAATTTAAAAATTTTTTTAATATATTGTTTTTTTTAAAACTACTTTTTATTTTTTTCAATTATTATATAATCAAGTAGCATACAATAAAATCCGTCCAGTTTACTAACAACTAAAAGACTTATTAAAAAAAACTACTCCTAAAATGGTACAGGCTGGATTAAATTTTATTCGCAATAACCAACGTAAAAACTTCAGACAATGAAATTCTATAAATGGAGGTAATTATAATGAATATTAGCTTAATTGGTGTACCAATGTTTTTTGGTTCTGACAAAAAAGGTGCGGATTTTGGTCCAAAGAAACTTAGAGAAAAGAATATAGTAGAAGTTTTGAATAGGAATAATCATACAGTTTATGATTGTGGAGATATATATGTTGAAAATATAAAAGATCAACAAAAATATGATTATCATTCTACCATGAAATATTTAAAACCTATAGTTGAAGTAAATAGAAACTTATCTCATCAAGTATATAGTGCCCTTTGTTCTAAAAGCTTTCCTCTTATTATAGGTGGCGACCACTCCTTAGGACTTGGAAGTATTTCAGGTGTTAGTAAATACTATAAAAATATAGCAGTTATCTGGATAGATGCTCATGGTGATATAAATACCCACGAAACTAGCCCGACAGGTAATGTTCATGGTATGCCTCTAGCTGCTGCAATGGGTCTAGGATATAGCGATTTAACAGACCTATATTACAAAGGTATAAAGGTAAAGCCTGAAAATGTATTTATAATAGGTGCTAGAGATTTAGATGATGGGGAAAAAGAACTAATAAAGGAACACAATATGACAGTATACTCTACTGAAGATGTTCAAAGAATGGGTGTAAAGAAAATGATGGAAGTAATTCATTCTAAGCTGAAAGATAACGAAATTGACGCTGTACACCTAAGTTTTGACATAGATTGTATTGATCCGGAATTTGTTCCTGGAACAGGCACTCCTGTAAGACATGGAATGAATGTAATTGAAGCTAAATATATTTTGAAATACTTAATGGAAACTGAACTTGTAAAATCTATGGATTTCGTTGAACTAAATCCTAAATTGGACCAAGATGATAAAACTGCCGATTTATGTATTGACTTACTTGCTTGGACTTTTGGATATTTACAATAACCAAAATATAAAACCATATATACAGATTAATCTTCTGCATATATGGTTTTTTCATTAACAGTTTACATCAACCCTAAGAATTTATCTATAAATTCATCAGCTTTCTTTAACTCTTCTTCACTTGGCACAAATTTAAACTTAAATCCTTCTTCTACAACTTTAAATTTTAGCGACTTTAATCTATTTGTAATCATTGGAACTCCTTCACCACTCCAGCCATAGGAACCAAATGCTCCTGCAGCTTTGCCTCTATTTGTAATAGCACATACAAGTGACAGTACATCCCATACAGGTTTAACAGCATCCTGATTTATAGTAGGTGATCCAAACAATACACCTGTAGAGCCTTCAACTAAAGGTATTATATCATTAAGATCCATTGAAGTTATCTCATGTGCTTCTGCTTTTATTCCTTTAGCATTTATTTTTTCAGCTATATATTTAGCAACACTTTCTGTATTTCCATAAGCTGAAATATAGAATATTTGTACATTCTTTTCCTTAGGAAGTTCTTCTGTAGCCCATTTTTTATAAAGTTCTATATATTTTGTCATATCCTCTACATGAACTGGTCCATGGCTTGGGGCTACAATATCAAATTTTAAGTCTTTAATTTTATCAAGACCAGCTAATACAAACTTTTTAAATGGTCCCATGATTACATCAAAATAGTATTTTACTTCATCATAATAATCTACACTGTTGTCTGTAATACTGCCATTCTTAGGACAGTAGTGAGCTCCTAAAAAATCACAAGTGAATATTAGTTCCTTATTCTCTACATAAGTGAACATTGTATCTGGCCAGTGAAGGTTTGGAGCCATTATGAATTTCAAATTAGTTTTACCTAAACTTAATTCCTGCGGTGCTTCCATACTCTTAAATTCTTTATTAATAATATCTTTGAGATATATTATAGCAGCTCTGGAGGCTACTACTGTTGCTTCTGGATAAAGTTCCATTAATCTCTTTACCGAACCACTATGGTCTAGCTCTGTGTGCTGTACAATTATATAATCAACTTTTCTTTCTCCTATTACACCCTTTATATTAGAAATAAATTTATCAAAAAAACCGTCCTTTACTGAATCAACAATAGCTACTTTTTCATCATCAATTAAATAAGAATTATAAGTTGTTCCTTCCTTTGTATTCATTATAATATCAAAAACCCTTAAATCTGGATCTTCTACACCAATCCAATAAATATTATCCTTTAACTTCACATTACTCATAATTAAACCTCCTAATAATATATAAATTCTTTTTATTTCCTATATCTTCTTTTATGAAAGTATTTTATCACAAAAATAATAATTTTTAAACAATAATAATAATTATTGTTTAAAAATTATTATTATATATTTGAGATTCATTCATATTATATTTACATTTAATTCACGTCCATTAAACTAGATAAGTTTTGACTTTTCCCCATTATAAAAAATATACTCTAAATGAAGGGCTCTTGTAAGAGCAACATACAATATCTTTTTATCTAACTCATTGTCAGAATAATTTTCTTTATTACAGTTATATATTACACTACAATCAAACTCTAGACCTTTAGTCATATAAGAGGGTATTATTATTTTCTCCAATTTTAGGTTTTTATCCGTATCTTTGATGAGATCCCAATTATAATTACTATATTTTTTTAAGTGATCCTTTATTTTTTTGCATTCATCATAGTTTCTACCTATAACAGCTACACTTTTTTTATTAATTTTTTCTACCTCTGCAACTATTTCATCTAGCTTTTCTCCAAACTCCCTGTTTGTTTTAAATTCTAGAACCTCTGGTGTCTTACCATGTCTTAACACTGGCATTGCAGGTTTTAGTTTATTTTTCTGCTTCATTAACACCATATTTGCGAATTCTATTATCTCAACAGTAGAACGATAACTTTGAGTTAACTGAACATATGTAGCTTCTTCTTTAAATACTTCATCTATAAGTTTTTCCCACTGTTCAATACCCCTATAGTAATAAATTCCCTGTCCTATATCTCCAACTATGGTAAGTGAATTACTTAATACCATTTCTTTTAAAACAGCAATTTGGAAAATGCTATAATCCTGAGCTTCATCAATTACAATATGCTTATATTTGTATTTATCAGGAACCCCTTCTATTTTAAACTTTAGGTATAACATAGAAGCCAAATCATCGCTATCAATTATTCCTTTTTCAAAATTACTGCTTAATTCTTTTCTAATATATTTGATAATCTCTTTAGGAATCTTAACACTGGTTTCTTCAGCGAATAGTTCTTCATTATTCAAAAAATCCATATATAACTTTCCTGTATCAATCTGCTTCCATTCACTGAAATAATATTCAAAGCTTTCTCTAGACTTAGCCTTTAGTTCCGATTTTCTACTATCTCTTTCATCATATAATTCTATAAGTTTTTTTCTTCTTTCAATACCATCCTCCATTGTTTTTTTTACTCTGGCAATTTGATATTCATAAGAAAAATCTATCTTTTCAAGTATGGAATTTATTTTTTCATCAATCTTTAAATTAAAATATCTTTTGATTTCGTCTTTTCTTTTATTAAGAGCTAAATGTGCCATATCCTCTGCATAAAGCCTTTGAATTTCTTTTTTTACAAAAAGAGTATAATTCTCAACTTTAATATCCTCAATGTCTAAATCCTTTATCTCCATATACTTCACATATCTGTCCATTAAAGTTTTATATAGGATAGTTCCTCTTAACTTACTACTGTTTGTAATAAATTTCAATTTCTTAGTATCCTTCTCTTCTAAGATATCTGAGAGTTTCTTATCTTTTGTTAACGCTTTTGCTTTAATAGACAATATTTCAAAAGCTATTTCTTCAAAGGTCCTCTGTTTTACATTACTTACTCCAAGGTCTGGAAGTACATCTGATATGTAATCTAAAAACAGCTTGTTGGGAGCTATAACTAATATATCATTTCCATCTAATTTTTCCTTATATTTATATAGTAAGTATGCAAGTCTATGAAGAGCTACTGTAGTTTTCCCAGAACCTGCTGATCCCTGTACTATAAGCGCAGTATTTTTTTCCGCTCTTATAATTTCATTTTGTTCCTTTTGTATTGTTGCCACCACATCCTTTAGTTTGCTACTTACACTTTCTTCAAGATTTATTCTTAGAAAATCATCTATTAATGAGTTTCCTTCTTCATTAGATGACTTTAATATTATTTCATTTATACCCTCATCAAAAGCATCCTTTAATTCACTATCTCTTATTAAAAACTTTCTTTTAAGGCTTAATTCGCCACTAACCACTCCCATAGGCGCTCTATAAAAGGCATCTCCAAAGGTTCCACTATAATATAAATCCGCTAGTGGTGATCTCCAATCAATGACTTTCTCATCACCAGTGGTCATGTCACCTAGGCCAAATTTCCCTATATAAAAAGCTTCCTTTTCTCGTCTATATTCCCTAAAGTCTACTCTCCCAAAATAGGGTTGTTCCTTTGCTTCCTGATATTTCTCTAAATTTTTATGAGTTATCTCATAAAGCTTTTCCTTAGTTTCAAGTTCTTCATTATACTTACCTTTAGATTGTTTTCTAAGACTATCTATTTTATCCTTTAGGTTTTTATCGCTTTTTTCGATTTCAAGTATTTCATCATTAATCCAAGTATTAGTATCCTTTAAATTCTCTCGCTCTAATTTCATCTGGTCATAAGTTAATGCCATCTAATTCACCCCCAATCTTATATACAATTTTTTATTTTATATATAAGATAAAAATTTGTCAACTCTCGTAAATACTATAGTATGAAGTGGAAACTTGAATCAGATGAGATTTCAACCCCCACCTGATTCTTAGTTGAACGAATCCAGGGACGTAGCCACTCTTTACTCCCTCTTTGAAAAGAGGAAGTATTAGAGTGGGTAGTCATAGGATAAAAATTTAAAACAAAAAGATATGATTACTCAAATCTAGAATAATCATATCTCTATTATAATCTTATGAAACAGAAATTAGCAACTTTATACGATGAATACCCACTCTAATATCCCATCTAATTCAAGTTTTAGTTCCATAGAAAATATTTAATGGTACTATGCTGCTGCTTTTGTTATATCCATCTTCAAACTCTTTGCTAAAGCCCTTATTAATACAAATGCTATAACTCCGTCCACCATGTGGTGTAGGAAAGTACCTACTCCTACTACTACTAGTACTTTATACATTGTAAAGCCAAATGGTATTACTGATAAAGCCTCTAAAATTGCATGAATCGGAGCTGTTATTGCAATAACTTTACTGAAGGAAACACCTTTCTTTATTAGAATTGCACCAACTAGTCCAACAAATGTATGCATAAATGCTCTTGCTGCTATTACTGCTGGAGCTGACATTAGAAACCCTAAAGCAGAACCTAATCCAACCATAGCTGCTGCAACTGGTCCTAAAAACATAGCTATAAATAATGGTACATGTGATGCTAGGGTAGCACTAAATGGACCTGCTTGTACTCTTAAAAATACGAAAGTTAATGGTATTACAATTGATAATGCTATTAATAATCCGCAATAAGTCATTTTTTTTATATTTTTCATTTTACACCTCCAAATATACTGATGTATATACACTAGTATATAACATATAGTCAATCTTGTAAATAGTATTTTGTTGATTTTTCTAATTGACAAAATACGACATATATATTAAAATACATCCTTAGATATGGAGGTGATTTTATGCTAGTTATAGATGATATTGCTCTTAAATATGCAAAAAAAATAAAAGGTTGTTTTGTTATAAAAGTAGGTGTTACAACTGGTGGCTGATGCGGCGTAGGAACGAGAAACCTCTGGATTGAGGTTTTAAAAGATTTTGATAAGCCCGAAGACTATAAAACCTATGAATATGATGGGGTAAAAGTTTTTATAGAGAATAAGTTGACTTTAGAAGAAGATGTTTTAATTTATGAAAAATTAAATTTACCTATGGTTGGACGAATATTTGCCTCAAAGGGCATCTCTATTAACAATTCCTAAAAATGTGTATGAATTCTAGACTAATTGCTTCTAATTTAATATACTAATACTAATATGTACAACGTAGAATATATATTAAAATTAGTAGTGGGGTGATTTAGTGTTAACTATTGAAGAAAAAGCACTTAACTTTGCACAACAAAAACGAGGTGATTTTCTAGTTAAAATTATTTCTGCATCTGGTGGATGTTGTGATATTCCAGTTAAAGATATTAGTATTGAATTTATAAAAGCTTTCAAAACAAATAACAATTATTCATGCTATGAATACAAAGGAGTAAAAGTTTTTATTGAAAATGGATTACAACTTGATTCAGATGTATTGATTTACCAAAAGCTAAAATTACCTTTAATCGGTAATATTTTTGGAACCAAAGGAATTTCAGTTAAATATATCTAGCTATTACTCATTCTTAAGTTATAATTATTAAATAAATAAGCTTTGCAGCAAAGCTGCAAAGCTTATTTATTTTGTAGTAACCTATCTATTTGTTCTTTCTCATTATCTAATGAACCCCTCGTTATTTATGCAAAGTTTTATCCGATGACTACCCGCTCTAATACTCCCATCTTCTTCAAAGTGGGCGTAAAGAGCGGGTACGTCCCTGGATTCGTTCAACTAAGAATCAGGTGTAGTTTGAAACTCCATCTGATTCAAGTTTTCACTTCATTTATATGTTTATCATGAATTTTTGAAAATATAGATACTGTAATTATAGCGCCTATTAACCCACATAACATATCCCATTGTGTATCCTATTTATCACCTTGAAAACCTAAAAAGTCATCTGATAAATTCCTTGCTACTAATGCTCCTCCCCATTCTACTAATTCATAAAATGCACTCATTGATAGGCAAATAGAAACAACTAGTACAGATACTATTACGCCTCTATTAAGCTTAAGTTTTCGTATTAATAACTCCCTTATAATAAAAGCAGGTATAATACCTTGCGTTACATGCGCTAGTCTATCATAATGATTTCTACTCAGTCCAAAAACCTCTTTTATCAGATTAAATATCGGTACATCATTATATGTATAATGTGCTCCAATTAAAATTATAATTATTTGAATTAAAATAAGCACGTAAACAAGATTTGTAAATCGAAATTTTTTATAAGTATATACTAATATCAAAACTCCTAAAACAACTGGAAAAGCTTCTAAGAACCATATACGGTAACTCTTAGGTTTAATAAATGATAAAACTAAAGCTATAATAGATAGTGTTAATAAACCAATATGCATTGATGTAGGTTTGTTGCTTTTGTTAATTTTATTCATACTTTTGCACTCCTATTTTACATTATATTGTATATGCCTATATCCAATCTTAGTAATTATAATTAAAAACATATATAAATCTATTGTAAACATATAATGCAAATATATATCATGTATTTCTTACTTATTCTTTAATAATTCTAGTTAATTTGAGTATGTACCTATCTTCCTCTACAAGTGCTACATACCTTGTACTTGAAAAACCTCCAGAAAAAACTCTGGAGGTTTTACTATTATTCTTCTATCTTATAAATTTTACCAGCTCTATCTGTATACAAAATTCCATCTAAATGATCTATTTCATGGCAGAAAGCCTTTGCTAGCAATCCAGTAGCAGTGTATTCTACGTCTTGTCCATTCAACTCTTTACCTGTTACTACAACTTTTCTTGGTCTTACTACATCCCCTTCATACCCTGGATAACTTAAACAACCTTCTATATCCTCTTCTTTTCCAATCTTTTTAATAATTTTAGGATTTATCAGTATGATAGGATTTGAATCGTCTCTAAGATCTATTAAAATTACTCTTTTTAAAACTCCTATTTGTGGGGCTGCAAGCCCAATACCATTTGTATTATAAAGAGTATCCTTTAGATCTTGTACCAAACTTAATATCTCTTTATCTATTGTTTCAACTCTTCTGCTTACTCTTTTTAAAGTTTTATCTCCAAATTGTAATATTTCTTTAACTGCCATTTTTTTCATTTAAAACCTTTGTAGTCTTTAACTAACATTAGTTTTAAAACTATAAGGTTTTAAATTATACCTCCCTTACTACTTATAATTACTTATTAAGGCATCTTCAAAAAATAACCAGTCAATCTGCTAGTCTATTTTGCGTCATACTGCGTCGGCAGAATCCTTAGATAGGGTTGGCTATCTGCGGAACCTACCTCCTTGTCTGACACAAAATATCCGTCGCATCTTTGACTTGTTATTTTCTTTCAGATACCTAAAATTATACCTATATTTATTAAAAGAATCAATTCTATATGTTAGTATAAAAAATTTCCTTTTTATTTTCATCATCAAATATAATGTAGCAACTCTTCTTTTCAAGAAGTCCTTTAGTTATAAACATTTCTATATCTACATAAAATTTTTCAATATGTGAATTATGAGAAACGATAATTTCTCCTTTTTTTATCTTTTCCTTAATTTCTCTCTCTTCTTCCTTATCTTTCTCTCTACTTAAGAATTCCGGAACCCATTTCTTTCTATTAAATTTGAGATACTCGTATTTAATTAGCTCCTTAAGCTTATCATCTTTTTCTTTTAGTACTTCTTCATTAAATTCAATAAAAACTTTATAGTAGTCTGCTCCAGACACATTCCTACTGAAATATCCCTTATCATAGAAGAATGTACCTAAAGCTAAATAAAAATCAAATGCAGTTTTAAACTTTGGAATGAAATATTTTAGTAGAGTATTGAATTTTTGTGAATTATAGTATTTATCTACCATCTTCTCAACTCTTTTTAGTAAAATAAGTTCTTCATAACTTATTGCATTAGTTTTAAGCACTTCATTAGGAGTATACGGAGAATGGATAATGCCCCACTTTGCAGCTTCCTCTTTCATAAGTGTTCCTTTTAGCACTTTTAGAAAACCAAGTTGTATTTCATCTGGTTGTATACTATATAAATCGTTAAAAGATTTCTTAAAGGATATAAAATCTTCTCCAGGAAGCCCTGCAATTAAATCCAGGTGCTGCTTTATATTCCCAAATTTATTTAATTTAACAACCTGTTCTTTGATATCCTCAAACTGAACAAATCTATTAATATTTTTTAACACCTCATCGTTAGTTGTTTGCACTCCTACCTCAAATTGAAATCTTCCCTTAGGCGCTTTTTCTAGTACTCTAAGCTGTTCTTCATTCAGAATATCTGCTGAAATTTCAAAGTGAAACGTAGTTTCGGTGTCTAAACTTATTAAATAATTCCAAATTTCTATTGCAAATTTATTATTACAGTTAAATGTTCTATCTACAAATTTTACAAGCCTTACCTTCTTATCTACTAAAAACTTTAAATCTATTTTAACTCTTTCAATATCTAAAAACCTAACTCCAAGAGTGCTAGATGAGAGACAATACTTACAATTAAATGGACATCCACGAGAAGCCTCAAAATATATTATCTTATTATTTAAATCATCTTCTTCATTATATGGAAAAATCAACTTATTTAAATCCATAAGCTTTCTTTTTCCACCGTACTTTACTATACCATTTTCTTTATAATATATTCCTTTAACCCCTTCTAGGCTCCTATTAGAAATGATACTCTCTATAAATTCTCTATAGGATTCTTCTCCTTCACCTTCTATGATATAGTCTACATTATTTGCAGTATCTTTTAAAATTGCTTCACTATCATAAGATACTTCTGGACCACCATATAATATGCTTATATTAGGGTCTATAAGTTTTATTAAGTCAGACAACTGCTTAACATAATACATATTCCATATATAACAGGAAAAAGCCACAATATTAGGTTTTTCACTTATAATTTCTTCAACTACCCTCTGAATGTTATCATTTACGGAAAACTCCATAATATTGCAATTATAATCTAAATCTTTCGTATAGGCTTTTAAATATTTTACAGCCAAATTACTATGTATAAATTGTGAATTTACTGCTACTAAAGCTAATTTCATCCTCATTACTTCCCTTCTTCATAAGACCTGACTATATTCATATTTAGATTATCCTCTTAAACTTCGCTAGATTTATTAATTACATTCTATATAAAATTAAGCACTGTTAACACTATTTTCATTCTTTTCTTCAATTTCTTTTTCTCTAATCTTATCACCTGTATTCTTCTTTTCTAGTGCTTTTTTCTTCGCTTTAATATAATAAATACCGTCAGAGGATTTTGTATCTATAATGCTAAAGTGTTCCTCTAACATTCTTATTGTATTTACTTTAGAGGTATCTTTTAAAATATTTAGATCTCTTAATTTTATTTGTCTTAACTTCCCTTCAGGAATTACAATTTTAACTGTGGCATTAAAAATCTTTGTATATCCTTTATCAATATCCCATATATATAATAGACCATCTTTACTTAAATATCTATATATGTCTCTTATAAATTTTCTTTTATTTATTCTAAGCCATATGCTGCTAAATGAAAAAAATAATATGCAACTATCGTAAAATCCTTCCTTTAATGATTCTTTCTCTTCTTTGCCACTGATATATTCCACATTAATATTATCATGATACTGTTTGTAAATATTATAGACTATTCCATAGTTATCTAATCCTATATCTAATATATTACCTCTAAATACTTCCTTCTCCAAATTTATAAATATTTCTTTTCTCACTTTATCACCTACCGTTTTTTAGTTAAATTTAATCTTTATCTTATCTAATATAATTTCTGCATATAAAAAAAAATTCCTCCATTTTATGGAAGAATTGTGCAATTTTTTATTTTACTATAATACTGAATCATAAGTCCAGCTGTAGTACGTTGGGCTTCTTGCAGTATGTCACTTGCTACTTTACCATACCTTTCATCTCTAGATTCTATCTTTAAATATTTGGCATAAGTACTATTGGCCATAATGGCATTATTTTTAATATAATCTTCTAGAGTTTCATATATTACAGCCCCTCTTTTTGCTTCAAAGGAATAGTCTGTCATAAGCCTACTTATAATCCATAATTCAAATTCTCTATGGTTTTTTAAAAGCCTATTATTTACATGCTGTGGTACGGTTACATCGTGGACTAAATGACAGGCTGATCCAAAAAAGAATAATGCTCTTCCTATTTCTCCTGAATTTAAATAACTAAGTGACTTATTATAATATTTTTCACACTCAGTTAGAGCATCTGAAAAACCATAAAGGCCTCGTTCTTTGGTAATATGATAAAAATGATTAGAGCTTTTAAAATCTTGATCAGCCCAGGTTACTCCTGCATTCAAAGACTTTATATGCTTTTCAAAAAAACTAGCTTCTTCTTTGTAAGCATCATTATATAAAATTCTAACAGCCTGTATCATTATGAATTTATGAACAGTGCAATGGGTTTTTAACATTTTCTTTTTTAACGGATTAACCGCAAAAAATATTCCCTTTAGCGCTTTACCATAAGTTTTTTCTATTTTATTCCTCATCTTTCCCAATGTCACCTCTGCTAATTTAATATTATACTATTCTTTTTGAAATTTTAAGAGCACAAATATGCCAAAAACAATAGTCGCAAGTAAATAGATGTATAAACTCTTTCCTATTTTTAAACCACTATTAACTTCTCCTTTATCTATCGTATATAAGCATCCTCCTTTGCTATCTAGTACTGATAATGTTTTCCCCTCAAATTTTATACTTGAAACTGAAGTATTTTTATTAAATTTAATCTCTTCCTTTATAGCTCCTGTACCTATATATCCGTATATTCCATTATTTAATTTGTCGTAAAAATATATGCAATTTTTTTGTCCTAGAGCACTATTGCTGTCTACAGCTAAAGATTTTATGGTTCCTACACTATTATGCTGATACAGTGGAGCTGGAGGATTAGTCGTTGGGTGATTTTCTAATACAAATTGAGGAATCACCCCTTTATTAGTTTTAAATTTAGGTGAAGTTACTGGGTCCCCTCCACTGTAATCCGGCCATCCATACCATACTCCTTTTTTTATTTCATATATATAATCCGTATCACCTTTAATAGGCCTAGAACCTCTATCTTCCATTCCACCTACTGAAGATATAAGCTTGCCATCGCTACTAAAATCCATTCCAGTGATATTTCTAATTCCCCAAGCTAAAGTTTCACTATTTCCAGTTTTTAAATTATATATTACAACAGATGCATTTCCCGGAAAATGCTCAGGGATTATTTGACCTTTTATACTCTTAGTTTTATAGCTTTGAAAAGCTCCTGTTTTTTCTTGACCAAAATTTAATCCTTTTAAAGTAATATCCTTAGGGGTTACATCATGAATATAAAAATTATCCTTTACCCAAGTATTGTCTTCTCCTACTACACCTGAGTTAGTGGCTGACCCTACTGCAATATATAAATAATCTCCCCTTATTTTTATTATGCTATTCTTATAGTCTCCATAACTAGGAATATTGTTAATAACTTCGGAACTCTCCTGGTTGTCCAAATTATGGCAAAAAATCTTTGTTCCTGAAAAGTAGTAAAGCTTATTATCTACATGGTCAATACTACATATATTTAGATTTTTATCCTTTAGTATATCATAGCTTTTACCCTCTCTCTCTATAACTTGAATTCTATCTTTATAAGCTATGTAATAAGTTCCCTCTTTATCCACTGTAAAATCTACCGAATTTTCTAATCCCTTGTATTTCACACTACAATTTAAACTTTCATCTTTAATATCAATATTCTCCGTAACATAATCTGCAGAATAATATTTTAAAAGCCAGAATACTGATAATACTATGAAGATAAACACCATCAGATTTTTAAGCAAATTCTTCTTAAATAAGTTCTTCATAAAATATATCTCCTCATTATATTTCTTTAAAATATATATATTTCTAACCGCAGTTGTATATGTTAATTTTTAAATCTTTATCATAATTTTCCACATTAAAATAAGACATACAATTTGTATATCTTATTTTTAAAAACTTTCATAAATAACCTTTGGAATTAAGCTGTTTCTTCTTTACTTGTAAGTTCTATATGTTCTTCTTCTACCTTAGATAGTGCCGCAAATATTTTTTTAATGTTTTCGTCTTCTATTTCTTTACTATACTTTTCATAATACTCCACAGCATGTTTTTCTCTTTTACAGGCCATTTCTAATAATATTTCATCACTATCATACTTTGAGTAATCCATGTCTGCAATAACTGGATCTTCTTTAAATCCCCCTATTTTTTTATGTATTCTAGCATGCATAAATTCTATCTTTGAAAGAGCTTGAAACATTTTCTTTACTTTTGAGTCCTTAGCAATTACTGCTGCCTTTTTGTAAAAATCTCCATTAAATATCTCCAATTTAACTGCATGATCTATTATTCTTAACGCATTATCATTTAGGCTACTTCTATCAAATATTAATTCTTTACCTCCTTGTATTAGATATTCTATCGGTGCACCACAAAAAGGACAGTACTTTATATCATCTATACTGTTTGAATCCATAAATGATTCCTTATTAAGTTCATAGTTTTTATCATTCACTGCCATCCCACATACTACACAAACTAAATTACTCATACTAAAATTCCTCCTTTTTTATCCAATAGCTATTAACTCTGAATATAAAAATTATTTTATTCAAGTTTCAACTTATAAAATTTTCTAATTTTAGTATATCATATATGTAAATTTTTGAGTTGTATTTTAATGTAACCTTTTCTCAGAATTCAATAGATTTTCAGTAAGAATATAATGTGAAATAACAACATAGTTATTAATATTAGAAAAAACTTTTATATGATAATCAAATATCATTAATTAGTAAACTGCTAGTTGAATTGATATTAATAAAACTTTAAATGAAAAATCATATACTAAATTTTAAAATAGGAGTTTATTTATGAAAAGAGATAGGTTTTTAAAAAATTCACTAACATTAATCTGTTCCAACTTGATTACAGGAATTTTTGGGTTTATATTTTCTATAATTTTATCTAGACAATTAGGTGCTGAAGGAATGGGCCTATACGGATTAGTAATGCCAATATATGATTTATTTATATGCCTTATTTCTGGTGGAATGATTACCGCTATTTCAAAAGTTGCTGCAGTATACTTTGCTAAAGATGATTTTAGAAATTTAAATAGATCCATCGATATTTCCTTACTATTTGACTCTGTCTGGGCACTTATTATAGTGTGTTTTGTATTTGTAAACTCTTCATACATAGGGTCTTATATAATAGAGGATAATAGAACCATTCATGCCATACAGGTTATGTGTCCTGCTATGATTTTCATAGCACTTTCTTCGGTGCTAAAAGGTTATTTCTACGGTATATCAAATATTAAAATACCAGCTTTCATCGATATTTTCGAAAAACTATTTAGGATAATTTTTATGGTATCTGTAGTAACCATATTTTCACTAAAAGGAGTTAGGAATACTGTAACAGCTGCATATGTAACATTAGCAATAGGCGAGTTTTTAAGTTTTTTATTACTCTATATTTTTTATAAATTAAAAAAGAAGAACTATTCTTTTTCTCTTTCTCCACATGAAGACAAGCTTCAGCTTTTATTTAATATACTGATAATATCTTTTCCTCTATGCATAAACGGTTTTTTATCCACTGCTTTGGCAACTGTATCAGCTTTGATTGTACCTAGAAGACTTGTAAGCTCTGGTATAGAATACAGTGTTGCCCTATCTATGATAGGTAAGTTTAAAGGTATGTCCTTAAGTATTATTTTCTTTCCAATTGTAATAGTTAATTCTATATCCACGGTGTTAATTCCAGATCTTTCTGAAAAATTGAGTAAAAAAAACTTTTGGGAAGCTGAAAATAGAATTTTACAAGTTATTAAAATAGCCTTTTTACTTGGCGTTGGAACCTCAGCAATATGCTTGTGTATTCCTGATTCACTAGGACAATTATTTTTCAAAAGAACAGACCTAGGACCATATATTAAATTTTTAGCATTTTCAGCTCCAATTACTTTCACAGCTGCTACAACTTTCGGAGTTCTAAATGGACTAGGAAAGCAAAACATTATTTTACGTAACTCGCTCATTACTTCAATAGAAGAGTTAATTTTGTTATATATACTGACTGGAATTTCATGGATTAACATATATGGATATGGTATAACTTTAATAATAACTTCTCTTACACTATTGCTATTAAATATGCATGAAATAAAAAAAGAATGTAATTTAGAATTTACATTCTATGAATTCTTTATTTATGTACTTCTAGGAATTTTCGTATTTTTTATCTTATCAATGCTTAACAATTTTATACCTTCATCATTGCTTGTATTTAAAAGTTTTGCCATAATAGGATTTGGGTTCTTTTTATCATTCATCTTTATTATTTTAGCAATCAAAAATAGTTTTAATTAAAGTATAGATAAACACGGACGAAAGTTGACTTATCCTCCGGTATATGTTCCCAAGCTTCGGCACTATAAAAACTTTTAATCAGTCTAAAGCTCAGTATTTTGAAAATCTAAGAACCTTTGATAAACTCGTACCTCAAACACATCAAAGGCTCTAAGATTTTCTAAAATACTTCACTAAGACTGATTAAAAAGTTTTTAAATGTGCTTTCAGCTTTGGTAACATATACCTCCGAATAAGTCAACTTTCTGTTGTAGTCATCTATACCTTATTCTTTTTAAAACAAAGCTAGGAATAAGTCTAACAACCTTTCTTGGTAAGGTTTCTAAATCTTTTCCTCTTATTCCACCAGTAACCGTTAATCCAATTAAGTACATAAACATTCCTATAAGGATAGCTATAATAGTTGCCAACGAATTTACCAAATAACCCATTTTAGCAAAACCTAATAATGTTATAAAGATATATCGTACTGCTAATACGGAAGCAGCCATAATCATAGATGCTATAAAAGGCTTGATAGCATGAGCTATTAAACTTAATTTTACACCTAAGGATTTCTTTATAATTCTATGATTTAAGATAATAGGAATAAGAAAACCAATTATACTTCCTCCTACTGCTCCTAATATATTTATGCTAGGAATTGAAATTAAAAAGTAGTTCGCAACTATTTTACATGCTATGCCTAAAACAGAGTATAAAGTTGCAATGTATAGCTTTCCTATGCTTTGTAGTATAGTTGTTTGTATCTGCATACAAGACATTAATACCAATACTACAGAACCATAAGCCATAATATAGGATCCTCCTCCAAACTTAAGCATACTAAAAACCGGATCACTTAAGACAGCAAGTCCTACAGCACAGGGTACTGCAATTAAGTAGCAAAGTCTAAAAGCATAACTAATCTTTTCAGTCACCTCTTTTTTATCTTTCACCGCTGCAGCTGCTGAAATAGCCGGTAAAATTGCCATTGAAAGAGATGATATAATTGCTATAGGTACATTTAGAAGTTGTTGATATTTTGTGAGAAATCCATATAATATAGTAGCTTGTATTTCTGGTACACCACCGGCCATAAGTCTAACTTTTGTATTGTATACATCTACTATATTTCCAGCATAAGTCATACCTACACAGACTGTTATAGGCACACCATATTTTATAATTTTCCTTATGAGTTGTTTTGTAGTAATCCTTCTAATCTCTTCATCGCTGTAACCCTTTGGAACTCTAAACTTTTTATTCTTTTCATAGTAAAAGATTAAAAAAGTAGCAGATACAAGTGCCCCTATAGATGTTCCTATAGGTCCTCCAGCACAACCGGCTTCCACTCCATATTTTATAAGATAAGCAGCAAATATCAACCCAAAGATTGTATTTACAACTTGCTCTAGAACTTGTGATACCGCGGTTGGTGTCATATTTCCTCTTCCTTGAAAATATCCTCTATAGGCTGAAGCTATAGATGTAAATAAAATGGCTGGTGATAATGTTAACAGTGATAAATATGCTTTTTTATAGTGTACTGCATTCGCTAATGAACCTGCAAATACAAGCATGACAATTGACATTACTATTCCAATTATAAGCAATATGAATCTTGCAATCTTAAAGGCTTTGATTGCATCCTTATAATTTTTAACTGCTATTAATTCAGATATAAGCTTTGAAATAGCGACTGGTATTCCTGAATTTGTTAAAACAAATAAAAATGCATATACCTGATATGAAGCACCATATATTCCATACCCTTCATCACCAATTACTTTTTGTAGAAATGGTATGTAAAGCAAAGATAATATTTTTACCATCATACTTGCAGCTGAAAGTATGGCGAATCCCCTAGTGGTTGATTGTTCTTTCATATTAAAAACTCCCTATGACAGCCTTATTAATACATAATAATACCCCATATGAATACTATATGATACTTTACAACTATAAATAACTTATAGGGTATTTACATATTAGATTTCAGAGCCGAAATTTAACATATCTTGTACTATAAGTTAAACTTCGGTTTTGAAATCCTATAGCTTAATTAAAACTTATCAAATACATCTTTTCTAATTTTCTTGAATATAGGTGGCAAACTTTCTGCAATAGTTTTATTTTCCATATAAGATAATTTTTCCGGACAATCTTTAAAAACTAGCTTATAAGCATACAAAAATTGATAGTTTAATCCATACTTATTAATAAAAAAACTATTTAATTTATTTGTGCCATATTTGCCATCTCCGACTATTGCATTTCCCAAATGGCTTAAATGTGCTCTTAGCTGATGACTTCTTCCAGTAATTAATTCTAGTTCAACTAAGGAAAATGTTCCACAAGACTGAATCATCTTTACATTAGTAGAAATTTTCTTAGTTCCTTTTCTTGGCTCATCATAAATTTTAGATATATTTTCACTTTCGTCTTTAGATATATATGCCTGGTATAGGCCATCTTGAATTCTTCCTTGTATCATAGCTTGATAGTATTTTTTTATTTTTCTTTCTCTAATCATTTCATTTAGTAACTTTAAAGACTCATAATTTTTTCCGTATATAACTATACCTGAAGTATTTCTATCTAATCTATTACAAGGAGCTGGTGTAAAGGTTATTTCTTTTTCTGGTGAATAATCACCCTTATCATATAAATAAGAAAGGACATAATCAGTTAACGTAGGTTCTCCCTTTTTACTATCAGAGTGTACCAAAACTCCTGGCCACTTTTCTACTAAAAGTATATTTTCATCTTCATAAGTTATCTTTAAAAAGTCATTATTAATTCTATTAAATTTCTCTTTCTTTTCTGTAGAAGTTATCTCTCTAGTTTCTAATATATCTCCTTCTATAAGCGAATATTTTTCCTTAGCTTTTTTTCCATTAACTTTAACGTCACCTTTTCTAATACTCTTATATATAGCGCTAAGCGGCACATCCTTAAGCCATTTTCTTAAAAACTTATCTAGTCTTTGCCCTGATTCATTTGGTCCTATTTCAATTTTCATTCGATCACTCCTAATATTTTTGTAATTAATATTCTGTTCTTGATATCAGTAAATTAAATCTCTCACATCAAATCAAAAATTAAAACTCCATGCTTATTTCTACATTAATCTTCAAGTTTACGTTTCTATTGACAATTTACTTATTAAACAATATTTAATTATATACTACTATCATTACCAAAATCAATACATTAAAACAATAAAAAATGGTAAGTGAAAGTTAAAGTATATCACTTACCATTATTAATTATATTATTTCAATAATTCAAAAGCAGTTTTACACTGAATAGCTACTCCAATAGACAGACAATCTTCATCAATATCAAAAAGGCTCCCATGTGCTGGATTAACTATGCCTTTTTCTTTATTTCCACAGCCTAAGTAATAAAATACTGAAGGCCTCTCCATGGAAAAGTAAGCAAAACTTTCAACTCCCATACTTGGACTTTCAAGCATCTTTACATTTTCCTCACCTATTACCTGTTCAGCAGAACTTACAAGTATTTTTGCAGTTTCATCGTTGTTGTAAAGACATGGATAGCTTTCTTCTATGTCTATCTCACATTCGCCTCTCATAGAGTGAACTAAGCCCTCTACTACTTCCACAAGTCTTTTCTTTACAAAGGCTCTGTGCTCTGTTCTCATAGTTCTAATAATTCCAGATATAGTTACTTCTTCAGGTATTATATTTTGAGCTGTTCCTCCATGGATAGATCCTATTGTCAGAACAGCTGGATCTGTTGGTGGTAGCTCTCTACTTATTATGTTCTGTAATGCCAATACTACAGAACTGCTTATTACTACTGGATCAATTCCTGTATGAGGACGTGCACCATGTGCTCCCTTTCCTTTGATTTTTATTGTAAAAGGATTAGAGGCTGCATTAACAACTCCCATCTTTACTCCTATCTTTCCTACCTCTAGGTTTTCTTCCACATGAAGACCTATTACCTTATCTACATAAGGATTTTCAAGAACTCCTTCTTTTATCATTACCTGAGCTCCACCTGTAGTTTCCTCTGCAGGTTCAAAGAATAATTTTATGTTACCATTCAAGCTATTTTTCACACTATTTAAAATTTTAGCTACACCTAAAAGTATTGTAGTATGCGCATCATGTCCACATGCATGCATTTTACCTTTTACAGTAGAACAATAATCACAGTCTTTTTTATCTTCTAATGGAAGTGCATCTATATCTCCTCTAATTCCTATAGTCCTATCTCCATTTCCTCTTATTATTCCACAAACTCCAGTACATGCAGTTTCTATATATTCTATGCCTTCTTTTTTTAAAAATTCTTTTATTTTATCAGAGGTTCTATGCTCTTCATATCCCAATTCTGGATGCATATGAAAATCTCTTCTCAAGCTAATAAGTTCATCGCTAATATCTTTTGCCATTTTAAGAAAATCTAATTCCATTGTCTATTCTCCAATCTTTGTTTTATTTGAGTTATTCCCAGCCTAATTCAATTACGTCTCCATCTGAAAGCTTATCATAATACCCTGCATTCTTACCATTTAAACGAAGGTATAAGCTGCCTTTAGGAATTGTTAAATCAAATTCTATATGGTTAAATATATCTACAAATACATACTCTTCTTTCCCCTTTAGAATTATTGATTTGTCATTAACTGTTACTTTAATATTATTACTATTTTCCATTTGATCTTTTAAATCTTTAATAGGTTCTTGTGGGTCATTTATACTCTGCTTTTCTTCAATAACACTATCAGGATTAGACTCTTCATCACTAAGATTTTTGTCTTCTTCTATTTCTAAAACATCTTCATTAAGACTTATTCCCAAAGCATATTCATTAACATTTTCATTTTGTACTTCTTCATTCTTTATTCTATATATTCTGTTTCCTTCCTGTATAACATAATCCTCTTGAAGTTCTTCTCCATTTAAGTAGTATTTATAATCCACTAAATCAATAGGCACGCAATACTTTTCAAACTCTCCCAAGGTTTCAGGAAATACTATTTGAACCTCATCACCTTCCTTGATATTTGCATCAATACTTACTTTTTCTCCATTGATTATACCAATAGGCTCAAGATTCTCTATTATATCATTGATAAAAAAACTTACAGAATAAAGCTTTTGAATATAATCTCTAACCTTTGGTGACGCATCACTGCCATGTACAGCAAAGTTTATTTCTATGTTGTCACCTTCTTTAATCTCTTCATCTATACTTTTAACAACTCCATTTACCCTTATTTCTGCATTAGATGCTAATGATCCAAAGGCTACTCGTTTTATACCATTCAAAATAAATCTTATATTTTTACCGTTTTTACCCATTAAAACTTTAGGATTAATTCCTGCCTGCAGCATGACATCCATTACAATGTGTTTATGAGAATTAAACAAGCTTATAACTTTTCCATTTAAGGTTACATCAATGAAATCGTGACCTAGTCTCTTTATGGATACTAATCCAATACCAAGAACTGTTACCCCAGTGCTTCCAAGAGAATTATCTTCACATACACAGTCAGTTACAGCATCTCTTCCTTTTATAGCTATTCTTTGTAATGGTATATTAAGCTTCTCTGCAAGAAATTCCTTTAACATTGGTGTGTGTGCTCCTCCACCTACACAAAAAACTGCATTAGGAGCCTTATCACCATTTAAACTTATAATTGTACTTCCAATTTCATCTGCTATTTTTCTTACAACAGGTGTTATTAATTTAATTACTTCCTCAGATGAGATCTCATTCTCCAAACCTAAAACATCAATATATACTATCTTTTCTTTTTCATTACATTGTCTTTTAATTTTTTCAGCAGTATTAAAATCCACTAGATAGTTTTGTGCTATAGTTTCTGTTACCTCATCACCAGCTAGCGGCACCATACCATATGCACTTATAGTGTCCTTACTGCTTATAGCTATATCCGAAGTCCCTGCTCCTATATCTACTAACGCTAGGTTTAACAGCCTTAGATTTTGGGGTATTGCTGCCTCCATAGCTGCTATAGGTTCTAGGGTAAGACTTGCAACCTTTAGTCCTACCTTATTCATAACGGCATAAAGGCTATCCACAACAGATCTAGGCAGAAAAGTAGTTATAATTTCTGTAGCTATATTTTCACCTTTATGTGAAAGTAGGTTATTTATTATGTATCCATTTAAGAAATAATTTTTAACACTATATCCAACACAATAGAGTTTCCCCTCAGTATGTTCATTAATCTTTTCTTCAGCTGCTTTAACTGCAGTAAGTTCAAGACTACGGACCATATCTTTATCAATTTCTCTATCTTCATCAATATTCAATTCAGCCTTAGAAACTGCTGTTCTCAAAAATCTTCCTGCGGCCGCAATTGATACACTTTCTAACTTCATATCTAGTTTTTCTTCTATTTCTTTTTTTACAGTATTCACAGCATTAGCAACCAACCCAATATCATGAATTTGGCCATCTATCATAGACCTTTCCTCATGCTCAACTAAATATTCAGCAACTACATAAAACTTCTTATCCCTCACAATGCCTGCTGTACCTATTACTGATCGTGTGCCTATATCTAATGCAAATATTACATCTTGTATATTAATTTTAGGACTATCCATCATAATATTTACCTCTATTTTCATAATTTAAAAGCTCATATTCTGAGAATATGAGCTTACTAAAATTATATAACAATATGAATAAACATTCAACAAACTACTCTGTTAACTTTAAAATACCTTCATTTTCATTTATATAAGGTAAAGTTTTTATAATTTCATATACATACTTTAAGCCTGACTTTTCATTGTTTAATATCTGATCCTTTTCAACTTTGTTAAAACAAAGCATATTACACCAAAAGTCAACGAAATCATCCTTTGTAACAAAATGAGTCTTATTTTCATCCATTACTACAAATCCACTTTTATATTTCTCTATTATTTGAATATCCTTAAATTCGTCATTTGATAGAATTATTGACACATCATCCCACATTTTCTTAAAAGCAACCATCTAATATTACCTCCTTAGCTTTAATTCAACTTCGCAAATTATATATATAGTATAACATATACTACATATAAATCAAAGTTTTTGTTGAATATTTATCATAATAATATATCACATTTTATCAGTCTTTCATTAATAATTCACCATTTTTCAACACAAAAGCATCAAACATTCTTTCTATACCATTATTAAATATACATAGTAATATAATTTTTGTCCTTAGCTGATATCCTCCCCCTGCCATAAGCCCTATGGTTTACTATATCCCCTATCTCATACGGGTTTATAAACCTACTTTCATCATATGTTTTTTCCTCATAATCTATGCTATATTCTTTTACAAATCTTAAAATTTCCTTTTCCCTTTAGCATTTTAGGTCAATATATATTCAATATCTATAGTCTTGTCACAGCCACATAAAATAATCTTCTTTTTTCTAAGTTTTACTTCATACTCTTAATATGAGGACTTACCCCTTCATTATAATTTATTATGAACATATTCTTAAATTCCATACTCTTTATGCCATTCTAAGATCTCTATACTTTAAGTAAATCGCCTAAAAAGTTAATATTAGCTCCTTAAAAATGTGATAATTATATTATTCTATACAAAACCTTAAAACTCTTTATAAGTAAAAAAAGCCCTATCGAGCTAGAAACTTATGATACTAATTACCAAATCATATTTTTTTACTTAGGGCTCATATTTTAAGGTAGTTGATTTACCAACTACCTTAAGTTCAATTTTTATATATTTATCCGATGACTACCCCTTCATTAAAATTAACATTTTCATTATGTATATCTTTAACCACATTAGATAAATATGTATTGTCATCACTTAAAATTTGAATTTATGTACTTCTAATTTACATCGCCTTATCATCGCATGTTATATCGTTTTTATGTTTGCCTAATATATTAAATCCTTGCTTATTA
Source organism: Clostridium magnum DSM 2767 (assembly GCF_001623875.1). Lineage (GTDB taxonomy): Bacteria > Bacillota > Clostridia > Clostridiales > Clostridiaceae > Clostridium_AM > Clostridium_AM magnum. The sequence goes on from NZ_LWAE01000014.1 coordinate 84,999, forward strand.
TAACCTTGTCTATCATAACCATACCTATTGTATCCATCTATATTATAACCATCTCTATCATATCCCATTATATTATATCCTTGTTTATTATAACCGTCATCATCAAAGAAAGTACCATTACCCTGTAGTTCATCACTATCAAATCCAAATATTGCCCAAAAAAGCTTTTTTAATATTCCCACCTTTCCCTCACTCCTAATAATCATTTTTTAAATAAAATTTGATTTTATTCTAATTTTTAAGTATCAATACACTACTCCCTAGTGCATAAGCATCAAACTTTCTTTCTATACCATTATTAGTATGATACTAATATAATTTTTCTCTTTAGAGAAATAACTCCATTCACCTAATGGAAATATTATAACTGAATTTCCAGTAAAAATATACTGTTATCTATGCTATACTACATTGACTCACCCATAGTTTTTAAAACCTTATTTTGTTACTGTTTATTATACTGACACCTGTTTACAAGAAACTTAATTATTGACCAAAATTATACATGGATATACCCCAAAAACAAACAGTAAAAAAGATATTATTTAAACTTTTTATACCTTCTTTTTGTATCACTAATTATTCACACTCTCATTAATAATCCGCTGTTTTTCAACACAAAAGCATCAAATTTTCTTTCTATACCATTATTAAAGGTAATACTAATATAATTTTTATCCTTATATGATATCTTCCCCCTGCCATAAGTCCTATGAGTTACTATATCCCCTATCTCATAGGGATTTATAAACCCACTTTCATCATATATTTTTTCTTTATAATCTATGCCACATTCTTTTATAAATCTTGAAATTTCTTTTCCTTTTCCCTTTAACATTTTAGTTGAATATATATATAGATTATCTATAGCTCTTGTAATACCAACATAAAATAATCTTCTTTCTTCTTCTAAGTTTTCTGCTACGCTATTAATATGAGGGATTACCCCTTCATTAGCATTAATTATAAATACATTTTTAAACTCCATACCTTTTACGCCATGTATTGTACTTAAAATTACACCTTTTTCATCACTGGATTTCTTTTTAAGTTCTTCCTTGATTACGTCCACATGCACTAAGAATGAAGTTATACTATTAAAATCTTCTGCAGCCTCCTTAAATTCTTCTAGAACATCCTTTAATTCTGTATTATCAATTTTAATTCTTTGACTATACTCATTTATGTAATCATTATAACCCAGGTCATTTATAATAAGCTTTATTGCGTCTCTTAAATGCATTTTATTAAGTCTACAGATGTCTTTTTCCAGCTTATCAATACTTTTAAGTTGAAAAATTGGTATATCTTCTATATCTTTTAACATATCAAAGCAATTATCTCTAATAGTATTTCTTCTTACTTTTTCTATATTCATCTTACTGATATATCTAAAAGGTTTGTTAATTATTCTGACAAAACTCTCTTTATCAGTGATGTCGATGCTTAGTTTTAAATAAGATAACATATCCCTACACACAAAATGGTCAAAAAAGTCATATTGTTTATCTAAAAGTTTGAAAGGAATATCTTCCTTCAAAAAACAATCTATAACACTTCTACTCTCCATATTCGTCCTATATAAAACTGCGACCTCCTTATATTCATAGTAACCTTCCTTAACTAAACTTCTAATACTTTCTGCTATTTTTACAGATTGTTCTTTTTCATTTTCAACACTTTTAAAATTAATAGTTCCTTCTTCATTTTTATTTGCTTTTATCTCTTTAATATTTCTATTTCTATTATTCTCTATTAGCTTTTTAGATAAAGAAACTATATTTTCTGTACTTCTATAATTCATACATAAAAATATTTTTTTCCCATTCTCAAAATATTCATTGAAGTCCACCATACAGTCTGGTCTTGAGCCTCTAAATCCGTATATACACTGATCTTCATCTCCCACTGCAAAAACAGAATTATTATATCCAAGCATCTGCAATAGTTCTATTTGTAGTCTATCGCAGTCTTGAAACTCATCTACTAGTATATATTTAAAAAGTCTTCTATATCCAGATAAAACCTCTGGTCTTTCAATAAATAATTTTTTGGCCTTTAATTGAAGATCATCAAAATCCATTAAACAATTTTCCTCTTTATATGACTCATAAGCATTGAAACACTCCTTAAAAATGCCCTTATCTATTTTTGAATTATAACTTTCTATATTCTGACTACTATTTTTAAAAAGTGATATATCATTTATAACTTCTTTCACTTTTTCATCGTTAATAGAATCTAAATATGATACTAGCATACCCTTTATTAACTTATAAGTGATTGAACTATTTATTATAGTTATGTTCTGCGAGTACCTAGATAATATTTTATAAAATAGAGCATGAAAGGTTCCAAAAAATGGAGGCCTTTTGCTAGTTAGCTTCACATATCTGTCTTTCATATTTACTGCTGCTGCTTTTGTAAAAGTTATTACTATCATATTATCTGGGTTTATTCCTTTATCATTTATCAAATATGCAACCCTATTTATAGTAACAGTAGTTTTACCCGATCCTGGTGGAGCTATAATTAAAACATTTCTATCTTCTGTGTATACAGCCTTTCTTTGATATATATCTAAATTTTTGTTCACTATCATTATTTTCTCCCTTTACATGATTCATCTTATTTTTGTATAATATGTATTGTATATTTAAAAAAGCTTATGCTTAGACTTTTGTAGCTTTTTTAACAACTATTGTAATAGTTTTTGTAAAGTATTACAATGTGTATATGTATAATTGTTAACTTTATTAACTTTACTAAAACAATTAGGGGAGATTTATTATGGAATATACTAAAAACTTCGACATAAGAAATGGAAGAAATCTTACTATGCTAGTAGATTTTTATGAGCTTACTATGGGTAATGGCTATTTGCAGAGTAGCATAGGAAACAAAACAGCCTATTTTGATATGTTTTTTAGAAGAGTTCCTGATGGTGGGGGCTATTGTATTATGGCAGGTGTACAACAAATAATTGAATATTTGTCAACCCTTAAATTTTCACAGGAAGATATAGAATATTTAAGAAGTAAGCATACTTTTTCAGATGAATTTTTAGATTACTTAAAAAATTTCGAATTTTGTTGTGATGTTTGGGCAGTGCCGGAAGGAAACCCAGTTTTTCCAAATGAGCCCTTAGTTACAGTTAAGGGACCTGCTATACAAGCTCAGTTTATTGAAACCATGATTCTTCTTACAATAAATCATCAAACTTTGATAGCTACAAAGGCAAATAGAATCTGTAGAGCTGCTGAAGGTAGACCCGTAATGGAATTTGGTTCTAGAAGAGCTCAAGGTTATGATGGTGCAATTTATGGTGCAAGAGCTGCTGTTATCGGTGGTTGTAATTCTACAGCTTGTACTATAGCAGAGCAGATGTTTGGCATCCCTGCAGTTGGAACTATGGCACACAGCTGGATACAATTGTTTCCTACAGAGTATGAGGCATTTGAAGCTTGGTCAGAAGTATATCCTGACAACTGTGTACTCCTTGTAGATACATATAATGTGTTAAAATCTGGTTTACCTAATGCTATAAAGATTTTTAATGAAGTATTACTTCCAAAAGGATATAGACCAAAAGGAATAAGAATAGATAGCGGCGATATAACTTACCTTACAAAAAAATGTAGAGAAATTCTTGACGAAGCAGGTTTTGATTATGTTGATATAATTATCTCAAATTCTCTTGATGAATTTATTATAAGAGATGTTCTAAGCCAAGGAGCTCAAGTGGATGCTCTTGGTGTAGGTGAAAGATTAATAACAGCTAAATCTGAACCGGTTTTCGGAGGTGTTTATAAGTTAGCTGCTGTAGAAGATGATTTTGGAAACATAATTCCTAAAATAAAGATAAGTGAAAACGAAGAAAAAATAACTAACCCTGGCTTTAAAAAGATTTATAGAATATTTGACAAAGTAGAAAATAAAGCTATAGCAGATTTAATAACTCTACACGATGAAGTTATTAATGAAAATGAACCAATAGAAATCTTTGATCCTATTTATACTTGGAAGAAAAAAAGAATAAAAGATTACTATATAAAAGAACTTATGGTCAAGATTTTTGATAATGGAAAGTTAGTTTATGAAAGCCCTGATGTTATGGACATAAAAAGAATAGTGGAAGAAGAAACTGAAAAAATGTGGCCTGAGGTTTTAAGATTTGAAAATCCACATAACTATTATATTGACTTATCTAAAGATTTATGGGATTTAAAACAAGAGTTACTTAATAAATATTCAAATAACTATGAAGAATAGATTTTTTCGTTAAAAGTTACTATAATCATCATAGTAACTTTTAACGATTACAAAAGCGGCTAAGAGCCGCTTTTGTAATTTTTTTTGCAATTGTAACTATAAATGCCCCTTTTACCCTACTTTTATTAAAATAATATAAATATTTTATAAATATTTGTTTGAAACTTCTAAATAAGATTTTCTTATAAAATCCAATTCACCATGAAATAGCTCTATTTCAGTCCGTCTATCTTGTACTCTCTTTGTCCTAAAATCATCAATTTTTTTAAAAGGACAAATGCCTCCAGTTCCCTTGTAGTTATATAAAGCACAATCCTTAAAACACTCCACATCACTTTCATACGTAGATAAAAATGGACATTCTTCCATATCCATACACCCTCTCCCCAAAAGTTATTATAAGTTAACCTTATTATACAATAATTATTTGTAAAAATGAATATAATTTACCATTTTTTTAAAATTTTACTTAATTATTATTTGCCTTTAATTAATTTGAAGAATGTAAGCATTAGTGATATAATTTTGATAGTAAATTTACTATAGCTATACATTATACTTAGTTTTATTAATGTTACTCCATATTTTTATTATTAAAAGAGGGTGTAGTATGGGAAAAGGTTGTAAAGTAATGAGGATACGAAACAAAGAATATACTTGCACAGTAGAGTTAACTTTAGATATAATTGGTGGCAAGTGGAAGCCGCTAATATTATGGCATCTAGGTGTTGACGGAACAAAGCGGTTTAGCGAAGTAAAAAGATCCTTACCTGGTATAACACAAAAAATGTTAACTCAGCAACTTAGAGAATTGGAAGCTGATGGAATGATTAGTAGAAAAATATATCCACAAGTTCCACCAAGGGTTGAATATACTATTACCAATGAGGGAGAAAGCCTTATGCCAATATTAAGCAGCATGTGTAAATGGGGCAAAGAATATTATGAAAAGGCTAAAAGCTCTATAGATTTAGAGACTAGTGAATCCATAGCAAAATAATTTAATATTATATTTATACATTAAAAACCTTGTATATGGATAAGTAGTATTTACTTAATATGTTTATACTACTTATTTTTTATTTTTTGGTTAAACTATCATTAATATAGTATTAAATTTAAAACTAGTCTTATAAGAAAAGGAGTTGTTTAAATGTATCTAACTAGTATATCTCTTTCGTATTTCTTTTTAGGAATAGCTATCGTTAGTATTGCAGCTTATTTATACTTTAAGTTATTAGTAGTAAAAACCGATCCTCAAAATGAAGATAGAGAAAAAATTATAGGCGATATGAATGATCCAACAAGCTGGAGAGAACGGAATAAACGAATGTCTGTTGTTTGCCTATTCTGGTTCATAGTTTCTACAATTGTCTTTGTAGTTTTAAAATTTTTTTATCCTATAGCTTTAGTTCCACTTATGCTCTTAGTTATTTATGCAATTCTTATGGTTTTATCCATAGTATTTTTTTCAAGAGGAAAAAGGAAAGCTTCCATATGAAGCCTTCCTTTTTAATTAGCCTTTCTTAACACTTCAATGAAATTTTTTATAATAAGAGCAGTAAATCCCCAAATAACATAGTCTTTATATCTATAAAAATACTCTGGTACTTTACCAATTCTAAACTTATAATCTTTACCATTCCTTATTAAATGATAAGGAAATCCTTCTCCTGGATCAGGCATTAATGATATTTCATAAAACTCCGGTGTATTCTCTATAAAAAATTCTATTGGAACTTTGAAGATATGATCTACTTCATCTCTATTGGGAAATATTTCTCTTTTATTTAACTTTCCTATGAAAGGATATATTATAAAGTTATATGGAGTAACTACATAATCCATGCTACCTATAAATTCTATGTCATCTATTTTTAAATTTAACTCTTCCGTAGTTTCTCTTATGGATGCAACTTCTGGACTTTCCCCTTTTTCAACCTTACCTCCTGGCAAACATATATCTCCTGGCTGTTGTCTTAAACAAAAAGCTCTAACCTCAAATACTATGCTGGTTTTTCCATCTTCTTCACAAAGAAGTATCATTACAGCATTTTTCCTTAATTGTCCTATAATTTCTGGATCTCTATTCCCAAATGTTTTTTTTATTTCATTTATCATAATTGGTTTCCTCCACTTCTGTAAGTCGTAACTTTATAAATTTGATTTTTATTTACAAAATTTATTCAATTGTAAAATTTTATCGTAAGTGTTATACTGAAAAATGTTATAATTTGATTATAATATTTTTTAAATCAATTATATACATGAAAGTGAAACTTGAATCAGATAGTGTTTCAACACCATCTGGTTCTTAGTTGAACGAATCCAGGGACGTAGCCGCTCTTTACTCACACTTTGAAGAAGATGTGAGTATTAGAGCGGGTAGTCATCGGATAAAATTAAAGTAAATGGAGAGATGAGCCTTGAAACAAAAAAAGTTATCTTTACTATTAACATTTATTTTTATTTTCTCTTTGACTTTTAATGTATTTGCTGCAGAAAATAACTTAAAATCAGAACCTCAAATTTATGGTAAAGCTGCTATTACAATAGATATGGAGTCAGGAGAAATAATATACGCAAAGGATATAGACAAGCAAATGTATCCAGCTAGTACTACCAAACTTATGACAGCATTACTTCTTGCTAAGAGCAAAAGTAAAACAGATATGCTTAAATATACTCAAGGAGCTAAAGTTCAGCCTGAATACTCATTAAATGTAAATTTACATCCAATAGGTGTTGGAGAAGAGATGTCTGCTGAAGATGCCATGGACGCACTTCTACTTTACTCTGGTAATGACGTTGCTTATATGATTGCTGATAATGTAGCTAAGGATGCAAAAGATTTTAGTGATAAGATGAATGAAGAAGTAAAAAAGTTAAACTTAACAAATACACATTTTATTACTCCAAACGGCCTTCACGACCCTAACCACTATACTACAGCTTATGACCTAAGTGTAATTAGTCGTGCTGCCTTTGAAAATCCTTGGATAAGAGAATCTATGGCCAAGCTAAAAAGTACTGTAAAGACTTCAAAAGGAACTACTTTTATTATTGATAATAGGAATAAACTTTTAGACAAAGATGGCTGCATTGGCGGAAAAACTGGATATACTATTCCTGCAGGAAGATGCCTAGTAGCTATATATGAAAGAGATAATAGAAAAATATTAGGAGTTGTAATGAACTCAGCTTATGATCAAAATGATACTATTGTATTTGATGATATGAAGAAGATTATTGATTGGAGTTATAGTGCAAAATCAGTTACATTACACAAAAAGGATTCTGTTTTAACTACTAAATCTATTAAATATAAACCTTTAGGATTTATTGGGCATGAAAAGAGCATAAATCTTCCTATTATTCTTAAAGAAGATGTTAACTATTATGATAATCAAGCTAACAAAAGTGAATTGAAGGAAGATATAAATTTAACGAATATGGATCTTTCTAGTTTAAAAGCCAACAATCCTATTGGTACTCTTACTATAAAGGAAAGAAATGTTTCTAAAGAATATAAGCTATATACAAACATTTCGAAAGGATCTATATTAAAAAATAATCTGCCTATATACGGAGTTTCTGCTGCTATAGTTTTAGCAACTTTAGCAGTTGTCGGTTTTATTATAAAAAAAATACTAGATATAAAAAGAAGAAAAAGAAGAGGAAAATATATTTAAAATTTACCCTGTATTAAATGTAATGTTTAATACAGGCTTTTTTATTCGAAATTTCCTCAAAGAAAGTATATTTTATAAAATTAATACAAAAAATAATAAATGTTTTACGGATAATAATATTTTGAAAATTACGAATTGATGTTATAATCATTATATATCACAAAAGGGGGGATTTTAGTGAAAATTGAATTTTACGGTGCGGCTGGATGTGTTACTGGTTCTTGTCACCTTTTAAAAATTGGAGAAAAAAATATTTTATTAGATTGTGGTATGTATCAAGGTAAAGATGAAAAAGAAAGAGGTAATGAAACCTTTAACTTTAACCCCAAAGATATAGATTTTATTATTTTATCTCATGCTCATATAGATCACAGTGGAAGAATTCCTCTTCTATATAAGCAAGGCTTTAAAGGAACTGTTGTATGTACAGAAGGCACATTAGATTTGTGCAGTGTTATGCTTGCTGATAGTGGTCATATCTTAGAATTTGAGTCTGAATGGAGAAATAGAAAGAAAACGAGACAGGGCCTTGAACCAGTAGAGCCTCTATATACTTCTAAGATAGCTCAATTGTCCATGTATCTTTTCCAAGGCTATCCTTATGACCAATGGATTGAGCTTTTTGATGGCCTTAAGATTAGGTTCAGAGACGCTGGTCACCTTCTTGGATCCGCTATAATTGAAATGCTTGTATCTGAGGATAATAAGCAAACTAAATTAGTTTATACAGGTGATCTTGGTAATAAGAATATACCTATTCTTAAAGACCCTGCTATTATTGATTACGCGGATTACATAATTATGGAAACCACTTACGGAAACCGATTTCACACTGAGTTATCTTCAGAATTAGAAAGTCTTGCAAAAATTATAAAAGATACTTTTAAAAGAGGTGGCAATGTAATAATACCTTCCTTTGCAGTTGGAAGAACTCAGGAAGTATTATATGCCTTAAATAAACATGTTGAGGGCGACATATTAAAAGGTGCTTCTGTTTTTGTGGATAGTCCGTTAGCTGCAGAATCTACTTCTATTTTTTCTAAATATCACAAATATTATGATGAAGAAGCTACAAAACTTTTAGATATTGGAGATGATCCTCTAAGTTTTAAGGGTTTGACTTTTACTAGATCTCCTGAAGAATCTGCAAAACTTAATAAAATTCAAAGTGGTGCCATTATAATTTCTGCCAGTGGTATGTGTGACGCTGGAAGAATAAAGCACCACTTAAAACATAACTTATGGAGAAAAGAATCTTCCATAATATTTGTAGGTTACCAAGCAGAGGGAACTTTAGGCAGAAAAATAGTAGAAGGCGCTAGAAAGGTTAAAATTTTTGGTGAAGAAATAGCAGTTAACGCAAAAATATTTAATTTACATGGTCTTTCAGGTCATGCAGACCAGAACGGCCTTATAGAATGGCTTGAAAGTCTTAAGGCTAAACCTGATAAAGTGTTACTAGTACATGGTGATACTTCCGCTCAAGAAGAATTTAGTGAACTGTTACATTTAAAAGGATACTCAACACTCATAACTAAACCTGGAGATACTTTTGTGCCTGGTGCCCTATCTCCAAAATTCAGCTTAGTTAGAAATAAGATTACTGCACTCATCAACTCAGTAGAAGATCTAGATGTTATGGACAAAAACCTCTTATTAGAGCAAATAAGAGATGCTATAAAAAATATCTAGATAAATACAGTTGGAACACTATATTTATTTAACATTTTATCCGGTGACTGGCCGCTCTAATACTCCGATATTCATAGGAAACTCTATCTAAATAAGTTTTCATAAAAATGTGGTTTTCCTATTTAGGAAAACCACATTTTTTTATACAGTAACCGCTATTTTCATATCATATTCACTTTGTTTATGCATTAATTGTGCTACATAATTTACTAAGTCAACTATTCTACATGAATATCCCCATTCGTTATCATACCAAGCAACAACTTTAACCATAGTATCACTCATAACCATCGTTGAAAGACCATCTACAATTGAAGATCTGTCATCTCCCTTATAATCTGCTGAAACAAGAGGTTCATCAGAATATCCAAGAATACCATCCATGTAACCTTCTGCAGCTGTCTTAAATGCATTATTAATCTCTTCTACTGTTACTGGTCTTGATAGCTCACAAACTAAGTCAGTCAATGAAACTGTTGGAGTCGGTATTCTTACTGAAAAACCATTTAATTTTCCTTTGAGATTTGGAAGAACTTTTTCAACAGCTTTAGCTGCTCCAGTAGTAGTTGGAATAATTGATTCCCCAGCAGCTCTTGCTCTTCTCAAATCTTTATGAGTTTTATCTAATATTTTTTGATCATTTGTGTAGGAATGTACAGTTGTCATTAAGCCCTTTACTATTCCAAAGTTATCATCTAAAACCTTAGCAAAAGGAGCTAGACAATTAGTAGTACATGATGCATTTGAAATTATACTATGTTTTTCAATATCTAAAGACTTCTCATTTACTCCCATTACTACAGTAATATCCTCATTTTTGCCAGGTGCAGTCAGTATAACCTTTTTAGCACCAGCTTTTATGTGCTTACTAAGTTTTTCTTTATCTGTAAATATTCCTGTAGACTCTATAACTATATCAATACCAAGTTCTTTCCATGGTAGGCTCTCTGGATCATTTTCATTGCATATTTTGATTTCTGATCCATTAATTATAATTGAATTCTCATTTGTTTTTACAGTGCCTCTAAACCTTCCATAAAGAGAATCATATTTAAAAAGATGAGCTAAAGTTTTACTATCTGCTCTAGCATTGATAGCTACGATCTCAATATTATCATCTAATCTTTCTTGAGCTATTCTAATAACTGCTCTTCCAATTCTTCCGAAACCATTAATAGCAACTTTAATAGACATTTTACTTACCCCCCAGAAAATATATGATATATTATTTAAAAACATTACTATATCACAATTGTTTATTTGATATTATTTTATGCACTCTTTTAGTGATATGTGCTATATTATTTATAACAGTAATACGCACTTATGTCAATTTCATTTTTTATATTATTATTCTATAATATCTTTAATTTGCTCAATATAACTCACATTTTCTATATTCTGTATACTTATATTTTAAATTTTATATGCGTTACTTGTTTAACAAGTATAGTATCTCTGCTACAATATTATAAAAGTTCACAAAAGTACAACAATACAGTTTAATTTGTTTATATTTCATAAGGTAGCCTCAAACTAAAATTTATCAAGTCAAATAAAAAACCTGCCATAGCTTTAATATGACAGGTTTTTTATTTGACTTTATATTATTTTTAACAATATTTATTCCTTTTTAAGCTCTTCTAATTGATTATTAATTTTAATAGATAAATTAGAAATTTCTTCTGAAGATATTACAAGTTCTTCTGAGGAAGAAAATATCTCTTCAGAAGCAGCTGAAACTTCGTGAGCTGCTTCTGATACATTTTGAACCTTTTCTAAAACTATCATATTTTCCTCTACAGTTTTTTTCAATAGCCCTTCAGTTTCTTCTATTAATCCAGGAACACTATTAACAGACCCTATAATATCTTCAAAAGACATTATAGTATCATTCGCTACTACAGCTTGTTCCTCAAGAAGTGAACTAACCTCACTAGACTTCTCCGTAACTTCCTTAGTTTCTAATGTAATAGATTTCACTAAATTTATAATCTTTTCTGAAGACCCCTTTGATTCCTCTGCAAGCTTTCTTACTTCATTGGCAACAACTGTAAAGCCTCTACCATTTTCCCCTGCTCTTGCAGCTTCTATAGATGCATTTAGGGCTAATAGATTTGTTTGTTCTGAGATATTATTAATTATATCCGTAATCTTTCCTATCTCAGATACAGTGACAGATAGTTCATTGATTTTTTTCATAACAGTATCGAAAGACTGCTTTATTTTAACTATAAAGTTTATTAACTCATAAATATTATTTTCGCCTTCCTGAGCTTTGTCTCCAGCTTCTTTAGCATTTCCACGAACAACATACAACTTTTCTTCAATTGAGTTAACTTCACTAACCAAATTAGTTAATAAATTAACAATACTTGCTATTTCAGTTGCCTGTAAATTGGCTCCCGAAGCAATCTCATTAATAGCATGGGAAACTTCATCAGCTGATGCAACCATGTTATGAGATATTGAAGAAAGCGTATTTACCGAATCACTTAATTCTGTAGAAGCAATATTTACTTCTTCTAAGGATTTTTCATTTTGACTCATCGAGTTATCTTCTATGTTAGACAACTTTACTGCAGTTTGAAATAACTTTCTATGCATTAATAGAGCTATACTAGTTAAAAAAATTGCTATAATACATATTGTCATAGAAGCTATTCCTATTAACTGGCTCTTTGAAATACTTTCACCATCACATAGTAGATAAATTCCACTAACCAATATTACTAAAGGTATTACTGCAAAGCTTGCTAATATCAGTACGAACTTATTTTTATTTTCCATTTCTACCTCCATTGATAAATTTTAAACTATCTTTATTAAAATTATACTAAATTTTAATAAAATTTTAAAGTATTAAAAATATAATTGAATATTTTACATACTAGAGACTTTTAGTAATCTTAATTTTTACATTTTTTTATATAGACAAAATCTCTACTGATTTCTACACTAAATTAACAATTTGTATTATAATATATGTAGTTAATTATAGCAGTAAAAGGTAGATCTAACTTGACACTAAATGCTCATTGGTATATTATTTAATATGAGTAATATTGTACTGATAAACCTTTCGTCCAGGTGATGAGAGGTTTTTATTTTAAAGTAATAGGAGTGAAAAAAATGGCTAAAATTAGAACAAGGTTTGCCCCAAGTCCAACTGGATATATGCATGTTGGTAACCTAAGAACAGCATTATATGCCTATTTAATAGCAAAACATGAAAATGGTGACTTTATATTAAGAATAGAGGATACTGACCAAGAGCGATTTGTAGAAGGCGCCTTGGATATTATTTATAATACATTGAAGGTTACAGGTTTAAAACACAATGAAGGTCCTGATATAGGCGGACCTGTAGGTCCATATGTTCAAAGTGAAAGAACAAGCATATATTTAGAATATGCCAAAGGCTTAATTGAAAAAGGCGAAGCATATTATTGCTTCTGCACAAAAGAAAGAATGGAAGAAATAAGATCAAATGCTGAAGATTTAAAACAAACACCAAAATATGATAAGCATTGTCTTTATCTTTCTAAGGAAGAGGTAGAAAGTAATTTAGCAGCAGGTATTCCTTATGTTATAAGACAAAATAACCCTACTACAGGAACAACAACTTTTAATGACGAAATTTATGGTTCAATATCTGTTGATAATTCAGAACTAGATGATATGATATTAATAAAATCAGACGGATTCCCTACATATAACTTTGCAAATGTTGTTGATGATCACTTAATGGGAATAACTCATGTTGTACGTGGAAGTGAGTATTTATCCTCTTCACCAAAATATAATAGATTATATGAAGCTTTTGGATGGGAAGTTCCTGTATATGTCCATTGCCCTCCAATAATGAAAGATGCTCAGCATAAGTTAAGTAAAAGAAATGGTGATGCTTCTTTCGAAGACCTAGTAAACAAAGGTTATCTAAAGGATGCTGTTCTTAACTATATTGCGCTGCTAGGTTGGAGTTCTGGAATGGAAAAAGAGATTTTCAATTTAAACGAATTAATTGAAATCTTCAACTATAGAAATATAAATAAATCACCTGCAATATTCGATGATGTTAAGCTAAGATGGATGAACAGTGAGTATATAAAAATGCTTCCACTTGAAGAATTTAATGAACTTGCTACTCCATACTACAAACAGGTAATTACTAAAGATCTTGATTTTATGAAAATCAGTGAATTAATGCACTCAAGACTTGAAATACTAAGTCAAATTCCTGATATCATTGATTTATTCGAAACTTTACCTGACTATTCTACTGAAATATATGTACACAAAAAAATGAAAACTAATCTTCAAAATTCATTAGAAGTTCTTGAAAAAATATTACCTAAATTTGACGCTATAACTGACTGGAATTTGAGTGTTATACAAGACACTTGTATGGATCTAGTAAAAGAATTAGAGGTTAAAAACGGTATTGTCCTATGGCCTATAAGAACCGCTGTTTCTGGAAAACCAACTTCACCAGGTGGTGCTTTCGAAATAGCTGAGATATTAGGTAAGGATGAAACCTTAAAAAGAATAAAGATTGGTATTGAAAAACTTCAAGCTGATCAATAATAAAAAACATGGTTGATATTTTTATATCCACCATGTTTTTTATTATTGATTCAATACTCTATCATGCAATTTTCTGCCCAATATACCCAGTCTTTTTAAAGAAGGAATATTATATACGATAACTATGAGATAAAAAAATAGAAGTAGTATAATACTACTTCTACTTATGGTGGACCTTCAGGGACTCGAACCCCGGACCTACCGGTTATGAGCCGGTTGCTCTAACCAACTGAGCTAAAGATCCATATTTACCTGGCGACGACTTACTCTTCCACACAGTCTCCCATGCAGTACCATCAGCACTGTAAAGCTTAACCTTCGTGTTCGGAATGGGTACGGGTGTTACCTTTACGTCATAATCACCAGATTTATTTAGTTGAGAGTTAAGAATTAATAGTTAAGAGTTATGGTTGTTTTTTCTCCTAACGTCGAAAAAACGATAATTATACTAACTAATAACTTTATACACAATAAATTATTAACTCTTATGAGAATATTATTCTCTGAAAATTGCACAGTGATAAGTATAGCTTTTTTATGTAGAGCTTAATTAATTTAAATTTTAGATTTTCACGCTAGTGAAAATCATCATTAACTCTTAATTCTCAACTCTACACTCTTAACTATTTTTTGGTCAAGCCCTCGACCTATTAGTATTAGTCAGCTGAACATGTTACCATGCTTACACCTCTAACCTATCAACCTTGTGTTCTTCAAGGGGTCTTACTAGCTTATGCTATGGGAAATCTTATCTTGAGGTGGGCTTCACGCTTAGATGCTTTCAGCGTTTATCCCGTCCTGACATAGCTACCCAGCTGTGCTCCTGGCGGAACAACTGGTGCACCAGAGGTCAGTCCATCCCGGTCCTCTCGTACTAAGGACAGCTCCTCTCAAATTTCCTACGCCCGCGACGGATAGGGACCGAACTGTCTCACGACGTTCTGAACCCAGCTCGCGTGCCGCTTTAATGGGCGAACAGCCCAACCCTTGGGACCTACTTCAGCCCCAGGATGCGACGAGCCGACATCGAGGTGCCAAACCTCCCCGTCGATGTGGACTCTTGGGGGAGATCAGCCTGTTATCCCGAGGTAGCTTTTATCCGTTGAGCGATGGCCTCCCACGAGGAACCACCGGATCACTAAGCCCGACTTTCGTCCCTGCTCCACTTGTTTGTGTCGCAGTCAGGCTCCCTTCTGCCTTTGCACTCTTCGAACGATTTCCAACCGTTCTGAGGGAACCTTTGGGCGCCTCCGTTACTTTTTTGGAGGCGACCGCCCCAGTCAAACTGCCCACCTAACAATGTCCCGTGACCAGTTTCATGGCCGCCGGTTAGAATCCCAGTACTGTCAGGGTGGTATCCCAAGGTTGACTCCACAAAGGCTGACGCCCTTGCTTCCAAGTCTCCCACCTATCCTGTACAGACAATACCGAAATTCAATGCTAAGCTACAGTAAAGCTCTACGGGGTCTTTCCGTCCAATCGCGGGTAGCGAGCATCTTCACTCGCAATACAATTTCGCCGGATTTGTTGTCGAGACAGTGCCCAAATCATTACGCCATTCGTGCGGGTCGGAACTTACCCGACAAGGAATTTCGCTACCTTAGGACCGTTATAGTTACGGCCGCCGTTTACTGGGCTTAAGTTCATACCTTCGCTTGCGCTAAGTATTCCCCTTAACCTTCCAGCACCGGGCAGGCGTCAGCCCCTATACTTCAGCTTTCGCTTTAGCAGAGACCTGTGTTTTTGCTAAACAGTTGCTTGGGCCTATTCTCTGCGACCTACTTGCGTAGGCACCCCTTCTCCCGAAGTTACGGGGTCAATTTGCCGAGTTCCTTGACAACAATTCTTCCGCTGGTCTTAGGATTCTCTCCTCACCTACCTGTGTCGGTTTGCGGTACGGGCGCCAACATCCTCCATAGAGACTTTTCTTGGCAGCGTGGAATCAGATACTTCGCCCATAAGGGCTCCCCATCACACCTCAACAT
>NZ_LWAE01000015.1 GCF_001623875.1 Clostridium magnum DSM 2767
CAGCAGAACTTTGGGGATTAAGTGACGGATCTGTTTTAAGAAACGCAGTAAGGCAAGGGAGATTCAAAGAAGGAGAATATAGACAGAGTGGCAAGGTGTGGCTAGTAACTAAAGAATGGAAAGAGTCTATGGAAAATTACAGAAAACAACTAGACTAAACGAAAGTTTAGTGAAGTTGAGCGAAATATTGCAAATTTGAAAAGGAGTATAAAATGAGTAATTTAAAAAAAGCTTTATTTGTGTTGCTATATGATCAATCTGATTCAGGGGACTTGGAAGTTAGAGATTCTGATGAAACGTATGTTGACCACATTGTAAATGCGTTGATTCAGAAAAATGGAATGACTTGTCCTTTCAAAAATTATGATTGTATAGGACATTGCAAGGTAAATCATATAGGTTGCGTAGAAGGTTTGAATATTGATTGTAATAGAGAACACGAGGATATATGGAGAGATTTTATTGGGATAGAAAACAAAGATTGAAAAAATGGCGCAGGAAAGGAATGATTATTCATGTATAAAGTTTATTATTTAAAAGATGGTACAAGAATTAATTATGAGGATTTAAGTCAAAGTGGCAGGTATCTAATAGACTTAGACGAAAGACCAGAAATAGGCTCAAATTTAGAGATAGACAACAATTTATATTCAGTATGTATGATAATGGAACATAATATGGTTGGTGTAAGAGCTTTTAATTTTAAAGATGATGATGAAGTAGATGAAACTTTAGAAAGTGAGTTCACTTGCCCTTATTGTGGACACATATATCAAGATGCTTTTGAGTTAGAGGATACTGGGGAACGTACTTGTACAAGATGTAATAGTGAACTTGAATTTGAAAGAGTAGTTACCGTTGAATACAGCGTTATACCAAAGAAAAAAGCAGATGTAATAAAAATTCGATAGTTCACATTTCATCTATAGGAGGTTACTATGAAAAACTGTAAAGAATGTCCTTATAGGGAATGTATACTGCGTACGGATAAAGAGTTTGAGATTTGTCCGGTGGATGTAGCAAAGAAAGAATTTGAGAAGACAGGTAAAATTGTTAAATAGAAAATTTGAATATCAAAGAACGTTAAATGAGATTTTAGCGAAATTGAAAGGAGATATGTAAATGAATAAAGATAACTTTGTATATGCTATGGAAAATCTAAGGGCTAACATTGAATCTGATATTGAACGTTATAAAGAAAATAAATATCCTGCTGATATGATTGAGTATTATAATGGTCAAAAAGATATGCTTGATGTTATTTTGGGTCTTGTTGAAAAAGGAACATTCGAGAAATAAGGTTTTAGCGAAATTGAAAGGTGGTTTTAATAATGGAAAAATGTGCAGCATGTTCAGATTGTGATGTTCCTTTTCTTTGGAATGTATTAAATGAAGATGATAAAAATGTTACTGTAAAATGTGGTACTTGTGGTAAGGAGATAACTTTTAAACATTATGGTAAGTGCCCTGATTGTGGTTTTTGGCTTGATGATAGTAAGTATTGTGAAATGTGTGATAAATCTTACTTAGGTAACTATGAAGAAAATGATATTGTTGATGAAAAGTGTCCTGATTGTGGTTTTGCTAAAGCTCATATTTTAAATTGGTATGGTGAATCTGATTCTGTGGGTCCTATTAAAAAATTATATTTTGAATTAAAGTGCATTCACTGTGGTAAAGAATTTAAACATACTGAAAATGTATGCAATGGATAATGTTAAACATGAATTTATCAAATAAAGAATTTAATCAAAAGGGTTATGTAACTGCAAGAATATGTGAAACACTCTACCTCTATCCATTGGAATAATGCGATTTAAAGGTTAAATTTAAATTAATTATAGCAGTTATATTAATACTGCATTTATAAAAAGCTGCTATAATTAATTTATTTATTAGAGCAGCTTTGAAACCTAAATTTATATTTATTTAAAATTATTTATGTTTATAATTGTATATTTATATTTTCAGTAATATATTTTTAATTTAATTTATTTCCAGATGCTTAATTATACTTTTTATATTACTTATTTTGAAATTTATATTACTAAATATAAATTATAATTTAGCGATTATTAGACAGCTTATCCACATTTTTCTTTACAAATTACAGAAGATAATTTATAATTTAGATAAATTATTGCAAATTAAACGGTTTTAAAAATAAATAGTCAAAAAATGCAACAACTCCTATCAATCGAAAGTTTGCCGACCCAGATTGACAGGAGTTCCAAAGACACAAGAAGTTTAACTTCTTATATACTGTATTATGTATTTTATTATAAATTATTATTTGCATATAGTCAATAATAAAATACGTATATTTTCCGTATATAAAAATTAGTTCCTTCTTTGTGTTATGGGTGTATTTCGTGACATAAGGAGGATTTTTTATTATGAAAAATTATAATATTGTTTTTAATAGTCAGGAACTTGATAAATTTAACACACTAGAAAATCAAAAAAATAAAGACTCAGTAATGAGTATCTATTCATATCTTTTAAAACTTAACAATACAACTAATGCTAAGTATGAAAAAGCAGGATTATCACATTTAAAAGAAGCTACCAAACTAAGCATATCTATGCGT
This sequence comes from Clostridium magnum DSM 2767, assembly GCF_001623875.1. Taxonomy (GTDB): domain Bacteria; phylum Bacillota; class Clostridia; order Clostridiales; family Clostridiaceae; genus Clostridium_AM; species Clostridium_AM magnum. The sequence continues at coordinate 2,592 of NZ_LWAE01000015.1, forward strand.
GATTTTATTGAAAAATATAAAAGATGTCATCCAAAAATGTCTATAAGAACTTTAAAAAAGAGAATTGATTTATTAATAGAGCTTGGATTAATAGCAGTCGAAAAATTCAAAAATAGCTTTACCTATTCATTTTTTAGATACATGGTAAACGAAAGTGTAAACAAAAATGTAAACACTTCAGAAGTAGTTGAACCTATTGAAAATACTGTGCTACCATGCGACGATGAAAAACATAAATACTTAAACTCTGAAAGAGTTTCTATAGACTTAGACTCTAATACTTGTTCTCCAAGGACACCTGATAACTTTGAATATGAAAACTATGTACAGGATCAAGAAAAGGTTACTTCATGGGAATACATTTCTCCTGTTATAGAGAAATTGTTCATAACTATGAAAGTTAAATCTAGTTGGATTAAAGGCCATGTAATTGATAAGCTATTTAATAATTATTCAAATATAACCAAGAAACATGCGGTAGCATATGTAATAAAAGCTATAACTAATGCTAGAATACAATCTAAAAGCAATTATAAAAAGTATGTTATAAATAACAAGACTACCAATGAAGGTAGAACCACCTACAGCAGATTTAATGACTTCCCTCAAAGAAACTATACATCAGAGGATTTAAAAAATATTGAGCGTGCATTGTTAGGTTGGTAGAATATTGCTTTTATTAATCATTTAATTAAATATACTATGATGTGGATTTAAGTATGGATTGGATTAAATCTAATATTCTATGCTGGACTTCATTGGATAGAGCCCTAAAACTCAATAGAAGATCAACTTCTCTAGTTGTTACGTTTGTTACTATAGGAGTATCTGAAGATTCAGGAATTTCTTTACCTGTAGTTCCCATTATCCAATCTGCAGAAACATTGAATGCATCACTGACGGCCTTAATGAATTCTGCGGAAGGAATATGGTTTGCAAGTTCTATTCGTGAAATATGACCTCTTGTAAATTTCACAGATAATTTATCTGCAAATTCTTGTTGAGTTAAGTCGTGTTTAGTACGTAGTATATATATATTATTAGCTATAATTCTTTTTATATCCATAATACATCCCCCCGAAAATATTGAAGTCAAGAGTATAATAGCATCTGAGGAGGGAAATAAAGTTAAATGCGTAAATAAAAAAAGTTCCTATTTACGCATTTAACTCATCATCAATTGAAACAGATATACAAGTCCTCTAGTTTAACTTCTAGAGCTTCTGCTAATTTACATAACTTATCTAAAGTTGGACTTTTTATGCTATTTTCTATGTCGGAAATATGACTTTGTGCCACACCAGATTTATGTGAAAGCGCAGCTTGCGTAAGACCTTTTCTTATTCTAACATCTTTCAGTACAATTTTTACTTTCATATTAAACCTTTTTATTTATATTTTCGACAAAATTGTTATTAATATAATATAACAACTTAAACATAAAAGCAAATATATGTAAAAAAATATCATTAAATGGGATATTATAGAAAAAAAAATCGCTATAGCGATTTTTAGACATGTTATAATAAGAATTGTAAAAAAAACATATTATATGCAAAATAACCATTAAACACATAATTATAGAAACATATGTTTGTATACAAATGCTAAAAGTGATATAATTATAGCAAAATATTAAGGGGATGTTTACTTATGACAAACGACGAAATATTAAAAAGACAAAAAGAACTATTAATGTTAGTTGAAGAATTAAAAGAGAAAAAGAAAAAAGCAGGTACTTAATAACCTGCGTTAACTCAACTTTCTGTCAACTTCTAACTTAACAGCTTCTTTTATAATATTCCATACATCATCGCTTAATTCAGAACTAGTTATTAAACCAGTTTCAATCATTTTATCTAATATAAGATCAACTGTGTTTGGTGCTTCATATTCCTCTAATCCGTCCATCCAGTAATCAATTGATTTACCACTATGCTCTACTAATTTAACTAGAAATTTTTTAGAAGGAGTTCTTGTTCCGCGCTCAAGATCTCCTATAATACCACGAGAAACATTAAGCTCCCCAGCTAATTTCACTTGCCCAACTTTTTCGCCTCTTTTAACTTCAAGTTCTTTTCTATAATTTTTTAATTTTTGAGAAAATATTCCACTCATTAAACTCACACCTCATTAATTATAATATAATAAATTTTCTCACCTTTCAAGAGAAAAAACTGTAAAATCACGCAAATTGAGAGAAATAAAGGAAAATCGAGATAATGACGTAATATGTTGGGCACATTCCATATAAAGGCAAAATATGCAAGTTTATTTTTCACTCGAAATAAGAGAAAATATAAATAGACAGGAGGTGGAACATTGAATTTAAGAGAATTTAGATATATTAAAGGCCTTCAACGTCAATTTGTAGCCTCTAAAGTGGGTATTTGTGGTAAACATCTCAATGACATAGAATCTGGAAGGGTCAACTTAACTGTAAAAGTTAAACAAAAGCTCTCAGATTTATATAAAACCGATGAGAAAGACATAGAATCTATGTACAAGGAGGTTAGAAATGAAAAAGAGCGAGATACTATTAAGACAAAATCAACTTCTTCAGGAAGTTGAAATTTTAGCACAAAAATTCACGCAAAACAAGAGAAAAAGGAAAAAGGTATGTAAAAAAGATTAGGCTAATTTAATGATTAGCTAGTAATGGAGGTTAAGGAGATGATGGGATGTCAAATTTAAAAAACTCTTTAGAAATGAGCGTGAATTAAATGGCAGTATTCAGAGTAAAAAAGGACAAAGACAATCCTTATATAGTTATTAATAAAAACTTTATTTATGATAAAAGGATAAGTTTAAAAGCCAAAGGGCTTATGGCTTATTTTTTAAGCAGGCCTGATAATTGGGAGTTTTATATAAATGAGATATGTGAAAATACATCAGATAAACATAGATGTATATCTAATACTATAAAGGAACTAGAAGCATATGGATATGTTACAAGAGACTTGAAAAGAAGTAACACTGGTAAATTCGCTGGAGGATATGACTACATAGTATATGAAACTCCAATAGATCCGAAGTGCCAAAACGTCGATTCGGCAAAATGCCAATCTGGTGAAACGCCGATTTGGCAAAAGGGCTCCTTACTAAATAATGATAATAAACTAAATAATGATATTAATAATAATAAGGACTTAAACCCTATACAGGTATATCAAGAAAATATATTCCATTCACCAGGTAAATTAGAACTAGATTCTCTAAATAGCTGGAGTGAACAATTAAGTGATAAACTAGTAATTTTAGCTATAAATATTGCAGCAAAGAACAATGCTAGAAGGTTAGAGTATATAGAAAAAATTTTAATGGATTGGGACAGCAGAGGAATTAAAACTACAGAACAAGCACAAGTTTATACAATGCAAAGAAATAAAAAATCCAAGAAAGGAGAGATAAAAGGTGGAAGCTCTAGCGAGGATAATCAATCAAGTCAGGGATACAACTTCAAGAGATTTGGTGGTTAAGGAAATACAATATGCTTGTAGCAAGTGTCATGACACTGGATGGATCTATAACGAAGATTTAGATTGTTATAAAAAATGTGAATGTGTAGAGATAGCTCATTTAAAAGTTTTATGGGAAAGTTCAGGGATTAATACAGAGCAGAGGTTATTAAAACTTAATAACTATAAACCGTATGATGATTTGACTAAAGAAGCTAGAGATAAAGCTGTAAGTTATATTAAAAACTTCAATACTTTAAGAACTAAAAGAGAAAATGGATTTGGATTGTTTGGACAAGCTGGTGCAGGTAAAACACATATTGTAGTATCTATAGGCACTAATTTAATTAATAGAGAGTCTGATCCTGTTCCAGTGGTATATATGCCTTACTTAGAATCCATGAAGGAACTAAAAGCAAATGTTTTAGATGATGAGTATTACAACAAGCTCATGGATAGATATTGTAGAGCAAAGGTCCTGATAATAGATGATTTATTCAAAGATAAGATTAAAAATGGAAAGTTATTAAGAAAGGACGGAATGATAGTAGGACTAAATGAAGCAGATATGAAGCATATATACCCTATCCTTAACTATAGATATCTTAACTACCTACCAACAATAATAAGTAGTGAATGCACTCCAGATATGCTTATAGACTTAGATGAAGCACTAGCAGGAAGAATACTTGAAACATGCGGAGAAAATATAACAATTTTCAAAGGTAAAAACTATAACTACAGAATGCGAAACTTTATATAAAATTCATTAATTAGGAGGCAAGTAATGTCAATAGATGATTTCAAAAATGAAGTATTTAAGATTTATTGTCAAAATGATATTACAGTTTCACAAGCAGTTGAAATTGCCAAAGCTAAGTTTAAAGTATCTGATGAATTGTTCCAAAAATGGTTTTTATAAAAAAGGAGTGAGATATTTGGATATAAAAGCTATGATTGAAAAAGTTAGAGAAGAAATGAATGAGTGTATTAGACTATATGATCTTATGGATATAAGAACAGTTAGAAAGTCTCAGGAGCTAGATGTACTGCTTAATATTTATAATGGACAAATGGTATGTGCTTAGAAGATTGGATAGAAGAATTACTAAAGCTCTATGAAAAAGGATATGTATTCTGGGAAGCGTTAGAAATAATTAAGGAAAGAATGGAGGATGAGAATGGTAAGACTATTTGTACTAAAGAAGGTAAAAGGACATGACGGCAAAGTAATTGATAATACAAAAGTTACCTGGGAATACTGGAAGAAAAAATTAAAAGAAGAGGTAGAAGAACTTATAGAGGCAATAGATTTAAATGACAAAACAAAAATAATGGAAGAGGTATTAGATGTAATACAGGTTGGAGTAGGAATGGTGTACAAGCTATTTAAAGAAGGCATGATTATAGAGCAAGGCATACACAGACACAATAAAAAGCTAACCAACAGATGGTGTGAAGTTGCTGCAACTATTAGGTTACACATTACCAAAAATTAAAGAGTAGGAGGAATACAATATGCCAGAAAAAATGTTAAATTTAGAAACTCTCGCTGGTGGTGGATTTGCAGAAAGAGTTAATCAAGCTATAAAGGAGGTAATGGAGAATATATCAGATCCTAATACACCATGGAAAACAAAAAGAAAAGTAACAATTGATATGGTGTTTGAATCAAAAGAGGATAGAGACATAACAAACATAGATATTGTTACAAAAGTAAAACTAGCTCCAAAAGAATCTATACACACGAAGATACTGATAGATAGGAACTTAGATGGTGAAATAATAGGAGCTGAATTTAAAAAGCAGTTACCAGGACAACAGGCGATTAAAGTAGACTCTGAAACTGGAGAAGTTTTAGAACCTAAGCAAGAATCCAAGGAAGATCTAGAAGGGTTAAAATTAGTAAAATAATTAAATTTTAGGAGGAATTCAATATGTTTAATAAAGAGAGTTTAGAGTATTTGGTAGCTTTAGGAGAAGTAAAATTACTAGAAATTGATGGACAGCAATATTCAACAAAGGCACTTCATAGAGTAATGGAGCCGGAGCCAGCAGCATTAAAAACAACAACACTAACAGCATTAGTAGATTATATCAAATCTGATTTTGATATTAAGGCAAGTAGTAAATTATTAATACATGTAATAAGTCCTGAGAAAGTAGCATTGTATTCAGAATTACGTTCAGATGCAGAAAGGGAATCTTATATTACATGTGAGGCTTTACTACCGGACAATATCGTTTTTGATAGATTCATAGATACAGAACAATTCAATATAATGCTTCAATCATCATTTGTGGAAAATAAAGATAGAACACTTCTTTTAAAAGTAACAGGATGTGTAAAGGACAGTGCAATTAAGGAAATTGGTGATGACGGAGTGAGTCAAGCAGCTACAATCAAAACTGGAGTAGCAAGTGTAAATGATGTAGTAGTTCCTAATCCAGTAATACTTGCACCGTATAGAACATTCCCGGAAATAGTACAGCCAGAATCAAAGTTTATATTCAGAATGCAAAGTGGACCACGTGCAGCACTCTTTGAAGCTGATGGTGGTGCTTGGAGAAACGAAGCAATGGGCAAAATTAAAAAATTCCTAGAAGATCAACTTCAAGGTGTAGAAAACATAAAAGTTATATCCTAATTTAATAAAATGGACAGGTTAGAGGTTAATAGCTAACTTGTCCTATAAATACAATTATTTAAATTAAGGAAGTTAAAAATGAGTGAAAAGATTAATAACAAAGAGCTTTTACAAGAGTTAATAAATACCTTTGATGAATTAATAGAATATGCCATGTATATGAAAATGGTAACTAAATACGATGCTGGAAAGAATCCTAATTTATTACTAGATGCATGTAAGCTGATTGTAAAAGTCAAGGAGAGTGGATTATATGATAAAAAGGAATCTAAATAAAAAACAAGTTAGTACTTTGAAAGAATTAATTCATAATCATTTACATGAAATTTTAACTGATAAGGAAAAGGCAACTAAAACTTTTGAAAAGATAAAAAAATATGGAGTTAAAACAATACCGGAAGCAATTCAACTTTATAAAGAAAATAGACATGCTTTAGAAGCAATGGGGGTCTAATATGTTAAAAGATATTATTATAACAGTCTTAGTATCACAGGGGTTTATTGGTACAGTTCTAGCCTACAAAAATTATAAAGAATTAAGAGAACTTAAGACTAAGATCAATAAATCTACTGGAATTGCACAAGAAGTGAAGGTGACAGTAGATAGTGCTGGGAAAAATATATCCGAAGAGATAAGAAAGCAAATTTATAATCTCTCGTTTATGGGTATAAAGATGAAATAGTTAGTATCTGAAAAAAGTAACAAGAATCATAAGGTGAAAGGAGAGTATTTATGAATAAAATTTTATTTATCGATACAGAAACCGGGGGACTTGATCCAGAAAAACATAGTTTACTTACGGTTGCATTTGTAGCATACCAAGATGGTGAAATAAAAGAAGCAGCAGAATGGAGAGTTAAGAATAAGGATTATGTTGTAAACACTGAGGCTCTTAAGATTAATAACATAGATTTAGTTGAACATGATAGTAAAGCCCAAGGGAAAGATTTTGTTGTTAGAGAAATGATTGAGTTCATTAAAGAAGCTTTTGGGGAAGAAAAACCTGTAATTGCAGGACATAATATAAATTTTGATATTAATTTTTTATCAAAGCTTTTTAAGGAATGCAAAGAATTTTGGCCTAAGTATGCTTCACATAGAACACTAGATACTTGCGGAATAATTAGGTTTTTATATCATTCGGGCAAAATTACAGAAGATGTAGCAGCATCAGATAAGGCGTTTAAGTATTTTAATATAAAAGTACCAGAGCGACACACTGCTTACGGTGATGTGTGTGCAACTATTGAACTTTATAAATTATTATTAAAAATATGATAACATCACGTCATAAATATTTGACTAAATTAAGTTAAAAAGTAAAGAGAAAATACAAAATAAATTAAAAAAGTAAAGAAGGTGCGAACATGAAAAGCTATGCTGGCTTCAGAAAAGTTATTGGTTTAAAAGGTCCAGAGATTGAAAAGTTAACCGGATATACAAAGCTAAGAAAATTCAGGAAGAGACAAAAGCTTATGAGGAGAGAATGAATAAGCTTAGAGAGCTACAGGAAAAGTTTAAGGGGGAATAGGTATGGCTATTAATATGTTGTGCATGAACAGTGATTGCAAATACTACTGGGAAGATATGTGTACCAGAAATGTTAACGAAGAAAAAATTGTAATCAGTCCTCACGGATGTTGCGAAACGTTTGAAGAAGGTATCAGTGAATGGTATGAGAAATCTGAAGGCTGTAACGCTGAAGAATTATAAAATGGAAATGAGGTGGATAATATGAATTTAGAATTTAAAACTTATCAGTTAAAAGAAGGAACTAGAAACTACAATCAATTAATCGAAAAAGGTAAATTACACAATGAATTTATAATAATTGGTGAGGAAATGGTTGAGGGGTATGCTGATTGTTACAAGGCAATTCCTTCCTCTGATGATGGACTTAAATTAATTAGTGCATTGAACCTGGATGAACAATCAATGAAAATACCTAAAGATGAATTAGAACTCAAAAAAGATGATCTTCCAGGTATTGAAACCTCTGAATTTAATATACCTAAAGAATATTTAACAGTTGATATTATAGAGGATATTCAAAGGTTAAATTCATAAAGTGGTAATGGAGGAGTTTAAATGTTGAGAATAATAAAGGTTGAAGAAGTTGACATGTATGGATTTGAAGGTAATACAAAGTATTTTAAGTCCTTAAATAGAGCTAAAAAGTATTTTAAAGAACTAATAAAATCACACAAAGATGATTTGGCAAAGGAAGACCTTAGTTATCTAGGAAAGCCATTGGTATACTCTGATAACAGCACTAAAATAGTTAAAAATAAACCAGGAATAAGGAATAAAAGTGCAAGCATGGAATGCTGGTATAGTTCCGAAACTGACTGTGGAACAGAATGGGATACTCATGTTATTACAGTTAACTTAGAAGAGATATTAATAGAAAATTAATAGCGTATTCTGAAAAAAAGGCGAAGCAAATAAATGTGAAGGAGATAAAAAATATGGAGTGGTCAACAGAATTACCTGAAAGCGTAATACAAAATTGCCTTTTGACATGGCAAAGAGATGATGGAAGTCGATATATAACATTAAATGCAATTCTTCCAAACGAAAAAAGACATGGAATTATTGCATATATGCCAATTAAACATTTTATCAATGATAACACAGGCTGGAAGTCTGAATTTAAAGGTGATGATTTACCGAAAAAAAACGGTTATTATTTATGTTGTAGTGATAGACCTCCTGCTGTAAGTCTGTATTGGTTTGATGCTAAAAAATGTACTTTTGGCGGTAGTGATAAAATTATTGCTTTTATGGATGTTCCAAAGCCATACTTGGGTAAAAATATGTTAAAAATTAAATAATTATCTTCGTAATACAACTATTAAATCAGTGAGAAATTTTACCATAGGTATTAATAATGGGAGGGTTAAAAATGTATAAGTGTATTAAAGGGTTTGCATTGGAAAAGTGCGACGATGATGGTTTTACTATAGAGGGTGAATATACAACTATAGAAAAAGGTTCCACTTGGTATATTCCAGAGGATAAGGATTATAGACTTATTGGTGGAGAAATAAGACTTGAAGAAGATAAGCCAGATGAGATTCATTGGATTGAAATATCAAAAGAGACATTAGAAGAACACTTCAGAAAACAGCCAGTTTGTTTTATACCTAATAATGATATTTATCCTTTGTGTAAAGCAAAAAGAAATAGATGCAATGAAGTATTTATTACTTGCCAGACTTGTAACCTATATGAAGGTATGAATGATAAGTGTAAGGTTATGGGTACAGATTATTGTAAAAATGAATGTCCTATAGGTAAAGAAGCTAGAGAAACAGAAGAAAAAACAGATACTCCTAGAAGGATAGATGTAACTAGATTAAATAGAATAGCAGAAGAACATGGACTTTACGGAAACAAAATATCGGATTATTTACCAAGAAAATAAATCAAATTATCCATATATACAGATAATACGCTAATTAAGCAAAGCAAAAATTTTGACTTAATTGTGAAAGGAGAATATTGATAATTATGTGTACTAAAAAGTTAACGAAAGGATGTATTGAATATGGATATTAAAGAATTTGCTAATTTACTGTCTGGAAGACAGTACGGAAAGGAAATTACAAAGGAAGAAGAACAACTTGCTAAAGAATTTGGATTTGTAGTTGTTTTTGGCTATTCAGATGATGTTGTTATATTTGAGGGAGCAATTAGCGATGAAGCAGGATGTTATGAAGGTAGAGAAATATATATTGATTCTAACGGTATATTTGAAGGGTGTGAGTGCGAGTGTAAGTATTCAATATTGGCAAAAGAAAAGGCAAAAGCTATTGAAGCAATTTGGGGCAAAGAATACTCATGGGAATATAAAACCTCTATTCCTCATGAAACATTTGAGATTTTCGAAGATGGTGAAAAATATTGTAGAGGAATTGTTTTTGATATAAAAGATTTAACCTAATTGTGTCACAATACAAAAATTAAATCAGTGAGAAATTTTACCAGAGAGTGAGGGTGATAAGGTGAGTCAATTGAGTATTTTTGATGAAGTTATAGTGGATAATTTTGCTGGTGGTGGAGGAGCTAGTACAGGTATGGAACTTGCGACAGGGTATTCAGTTTATATAGCTATTAATCATGATCCAGAAGCTATTAAAATGCATAAAACCAATCATCCAACAACCAAGCATTATTGTGAATCGGTTTGGGATGTAGATATAAGAAAAGCAGTACAAGGGCGTCCGGTGGGATTAGCTTGGTTTTCTCCAGATTGTAAGCATTTTAGTAAGGCCAAAGGAGGAAAACCTGTTGAAAAGAAGGTAAGAGGACTTGCATGGGTAGCGATTAAGTGGGCAGGAACTGTAAGGCCAAGAGTAATTATTCTTGAGAATGTAGAAGAGTTCCAAACCTGGGGGCCTATAGATAATGGAAAACCTATAGAAAAAGAAAAAGGTAGAACATTTAAAAGTTTCATAAATGCCTTTAAACACTTAGGATATAAAGTTAAATATAAAGAGTTGGTAGCTGCGGACTATGGAGCACCAACTACTAGAAAAAGATTTTTCTTAATAGCTAGATGTGATGGAAAACCAATTAAGTGGCCAGAGTCGACACATGGAGAAGGTAAATTACCATATGTTCCGGCAAGCAGCATAATTGATTGGAGTATACCAGTACCTAGTATTTTCAATAGGAAAAAGCCATTAGTAGAAAATACATTAATAAGAATTGCAAGGGGCATTCAAAAATATGTAATTGAGGATGAACCTTATGTAATTAATGATACAGCATACTTCTTAAGCCATTACTACACACACCAGGGAACTGAAACTAGATGTAGCAGCCTAAGAGAGCCAATAGCAACAATACCTACACAAAATAGATTTGGATTAGTATCAGTTAAACTACAGGATATAAAGTTACCTATGAAAGATAGTGTGTATGCCTTTCTCACTAAATACTACGGTTCAGATACAGGCCAAAGCTTAAATGGACCTATTCACACTATTACAACTAAGGACAGGTTTGGTTTAGTGGTAGTTAGAGGGAAAGATTATAAAATAGCAGATGTTGGATTAAGAATGCTTACTGCTAGAGAGTTATTCAATGGAATGGGTTTTCCTAAAAATTATATTATAGATCACGATTATACTGGTAAGAAGTATCCAACAACACAGCAAAAAGCAAGATGTGGGAATGCAGTAGTGCCTACATTAGCAAAGGTTTTAGTGGAGGCTAATACACCAGAACTATGTAAAGATAAGGTTAGAGAAGCAATTTAAGTATCAAATTATCTATATATACAAATAAAACGGTGATTAAGCAAAGCATTCATTAAACGAAGGAGAGGTTTATGAAGAATATTGAATTTCAAAAAGGTGAAGGAACTTTAAAAGTGCAAGAACGTAAAGATGGCATAAAAATTAGCTATGTTTGCATAGATGATTATGCTGCAAAAGAATTGTCTACAGATGATTTGATGAAAATATTAGGATATGAAATAAAAGTAAAAATATGCAAAATAACTAGTGCAAAATGTAGTGAATGTATTCCAGTATGCAGTAGTTGGAAGATTGAATAGTACAACAAATCATGAAAGGAGAAAGGTTATGAAAGTAGTAGTTAGTAATATTCCTAAAGATAAGTTTTCAAAATTACAGACAGAAATACTTAGAGTACTTATTAATAATGGGTTTGAGAATGTTGACACGTTGACAATTGAAGATGGATTAAGTTGTGAGTTTTTAGGACATGAACTTGAAATTAAAATAGATAAAAGTAGAAGACCAGCAGTTACTTCATCCAGTGCATGTGGTTAATCCCAAAATTTAATCAAGCCCAAATTTTAACGGTCGGAGGGATGAAGATGGGAGATTGTAAACATTATAATCAAGGATATTGCTATTACTATAGTGATAGCAGAACTAAAGATTTTTGCGAAAATATATGCGAGAACAACTGTGGAGAAGAGCTTGAGAATGGTAAGCAAGAAGAAACTTGCGGAAATCCATACTCTGATTTATGGGTAAGTTTAAAGTATACTCTTGAAGGAAGTGAATACTGCAAAGAGATAAGAGAAGATGATACAGCACCAGCTTTTAATTCAGCATTGTGCAATGAATGTTTAGAAAAGAATTGTAAGTTCATAGATATATGTGCAGCACTTTATGAAATGAATAGAGAGGATCATGAGAATGATGAGATAGATAATTCCGATGAAGAGATGGATTGTTTAGGATGCATCCTAAATAAAGAAAATGCCTGTGCTGACTGTTGCAGAGATTGGTACAATGAGGAGGATTTAGATGATTAAATATGAAAACAGAGATAACTTTAGAGAGAGAATCCATACCTTAGAGGTTACGTTACAAAGTGGAGAGTATAAAGGGACTTTAAAACAAGAGATTAGTGGTAATTGCTTTGGAATGAATATATTAAACTTCTTTAGCCCAGAGAGCTTAGAAGTAGAATACTTATTAGAAAATAACTGTAATTTAGAGTTTATTGGAGAAGATGATGATGGAGAAGAATGGTTTAGATGCATCTTAAAAGATGACGAAGGGAATGAGTGCGAAATAGAGGATTATACTTATGATTTAGAAAGATTAATTGTAAAACTTGAAATAGTAGATTGTAAAATTAAAGATAATACGCTAACTAAGTAAAGCAAATACTTTTGAGAAGGAAGTGATTAAAAATGGATGATATAAAGAAGGTTCCGCCAGCCAGCTATCCACCTCCTAAAAGGCCTCCAATGCAAACAAATCAATGTGAGCATAAATTTATTCATATGGAAACTTCAAGGCAACACGGAGAAGATGCTTGGATAGGAGTAAGACCAGGTAAGGAGTGGAAAAGAATAGATAGATTTTTCTGTGAAAAATGTCTTGAATTCAAAGAGATTACTAAAACTGCAATGTGTTATGAAGACAAGCCAGAATGGTTTGATTAAATCAAAGAAATTGTAAAGGGGACATGAGAGATGTACAGAGTTATGATAAAAAATATACTGGTAAATTTATGGATGTTTACTGATGAAAAATTTGAAACAATAGATGCTGCTAAAATTGATGTTGAAAAAAGAGTAAATGCTGGACAACGTTTGAATGACTTAAAAATCATGAAAGAGTGTGAAGATATAAAAGTTAAAGTTGTATAGCAAAGGCAGGTGCTAATAATGACTAATAAAGAAAAATTTATGGAATATGCAAAGAACAGAATCAGAAAAAAGGATTATAAAAGAAGAAAGTTACTTTGGGATCTAGGAGATGTACAAGCTAAGGGAATTGAGAGATGTGCTAATGGTTTATGGAGAAACGGACAAAAGTAGATAGGAGGCACAGTATATGCTAGAAACAATACTGGGAGCAGTGGCTATAGCAACTGTAATCATAACATTTTCTTTATGCAAGGCGGCAGGTAAATCAGATAGAGGTTTGGATCATCCAGAAAGAATAAATCTGAGGGGGAAGTAAAGTTGGATATAGCATATGTAGGAGGACCATATAGAGCTAAAACAAAATTAGGAATAATTAGAAACATAATTGTTGCTAGAAAAGTTGCAAAGAAACTATGGAAGCTAGGATATGGAGTGATTTGTCCTCATAGCAATTCTGCATTATTTAATAATCTTCCCGAAGAGAGTTTTATAAATGGAGATATTGAAATGTTAAAAAGGTGTGATGTTTTGGTATTGGTACCTGGTTGGGAAAATTCAGCAGGAACTCTTGGTGAGATTGAAACTGCAATACAAAACCATATTCCAATATACGAATTAGAAGGGGACAATTTGATTGGATTAGAAATAAATTATGCAGAAAACGTAGAGGGGTGATAAATTGTGAGAGATTGGACTCCAGTAGAAATAGAATTCTTAAAAGAAAAAAGTTTTTTATTAAAAACGGACGAAATTGCAAAATTATTAGGACGAACAAAACATTCCGTAAAAAGCAAAATAGAAAATATGATTTTTAAAGGTCAATTATTAAATAGAGATGGTTCAAAAGGCCATAGGAATATCAACAATAATTCAGAATCGAAAGGGAGAAATAAAACTAAGGAACTAAACATAATAAAGGAAAGTTTCAACTTAAAGGATGATATAAAAATAAAAGCAAAAATAAGTACTAGACAAGCTGAAATAATCGAAGGTAAAATAATTCAAAAAACAGACTTCATGATAATTGTAAAAGCAGGTAATTACCCTATAAGTTTTAAATACATAGATTTTTATACAAAGAACTGCATTGTTATCCAATAAAATTATAATGGAAGTGAGAAAATGGGAAATAGTATAGGAAACATGACACTAAATGAAGCAATAGATCATTGCAGAGAAATTATTAGAAAATCAAATAGTTGTGATGAATGTATAAATCAACATGCGCAGTTACTTTTATGGCTAGAAGAGCTAAAAAACTTAAGAGAATTTAAGAGGAAGATTGTAGAGGCTGTAAAGTCTTAAAGTTAACTTACTTAATATTATGTAAATAGAATAAAAAGTAAACCAGTAGATAGGAAAGATTTAATTATCAATTCAGTATCAAAAACGACCAATTATAAAACTAACAAAAAATAAAACTGCAGCAGACATAGTTATCACATTTTAATAGTATTAAAACTCATCTTAAAACCTAATCCAATAAAAAGTGACTAAATGAACATATAGTATTTATTTAGAGTATCCCCTATTCAAATAAAGATGAAATTTTTAAAAAGTGTTTAAATAACATTGCTATAGAATTAATAAACACTTATTTGCTTATATTATAGTAATTAAATAAACAAATTGTTATAATATAAGCAAATATTAAATAAAAGAGGTTGGGATTATATGAATATAGCATATGTAAGAGTTAGTACTGTTGATCAAAATGAGGAAAGACAAATTAAGGCATTAGAAAGATTTAATATAGAAAAGTGGTTTATGGAAAAAGTTAGCGCAAAAGATACCAAAAGAGCAAAGTTACAAGAAATGCTTGAATTTATCAGAGAAGGAGACGTTATATATATTCACGATTTCAGCAGACTAGCTAGAAGCACAAAAGATTTACTCGGCATGGTTGATTACTTTAAAAGCAAGGGCGTGGAGTTAGTGAGTAACAAAGAGAATATAGATACTAATACAGCATCTGGTAAGTTAATGCTAACTATGATAAGCGCTATCTATGAATTCGAAAGATCAAATTTATTGGAACGTCAGAGAGAGGGAATTGCAATAGCTAAAAGTAAAGGTAAATACAAGGGGAGGAAACGGATAGGATATCCTGATAACTGGAATGAGATTTATGCAAGATGGAAAAACAGAGATATTACTGGAAATGAAGCAATGGATTTACTAGGTCTTAAAAGAAATACATTTTACAATCTTATAAAAGAGCATGAAGAAAAATAATTAATAGTAGATACATAATAATTTACTCTAAGGAGGAAGATTAGTGGCATATAGTAAATATTATTACAAAAAAGCTGAGGAAATGTTAAGTGAGTATACAATGTTACAAAGTGAAATAAAAAACCTTGAATTAGATATTGAGGAATCTGAAAAAGAATATAAAGGATGTGGAGCTATAGCATATGAAGAAAGGACAAGTTCCACAAATGCATTTAATAGCTCTGTTGAAAATGAAATGTTAAGCAGAAGAAAGAGAATGGATAGTTTAGTAGACTTAAAACGTAGTAAGGAAATAAGAGTAGAGAGAATAAATAATGCATTAGAGGTATTAAATAATAAAGAAATAAGAATTATTGAATTAAAATTTTTTTCGGAGAGGAAGAAAAGCTGGACGAATGTTTCAAGAAAAATTGATATGTGTGAGGCATGGTGCAGAAAATTAAAAGATAGGGCAATAGAAAAAATGATACCCATATTATTCGTATTTGAAGTTAGTAGCGAAAAAGTGGCGAAAAAATAGCGAAAAAAAGTATAGAAGAGTAGCATTTTTTTCAGATATACTTAAATCATGGAAAATATCAAATCGGCAGTATTACCAGCAGGGACTACAATGGTAATATGTTGTACTTAAAATCTTCCTAAAGCACTTGGAGAAATCCAGGTGCTAATTTATTTTTGGAGGGATTCGCTATGGGAGGATTAAATAAAAAAGACTCAAAGAATAGCAAAAATAAATCCAAATATGAAAAAGACAGATACGAAGAGTTGACTGATGAAGATTTTAGAAGAATGATGGAAGATGCTCCAACATATCGGAGATTTAAGGGAGCTCTAAGACGAACCAGATAGATACCTTATGTAATATACTCCCAGAGGTGGTATAATATAATAAAAGGGGGTTATTACATGGGATTCAGTTTTAGAAAATCAATAAAAATAGGTAAAAATACCAGAATTAATTTTAGCAAAACAGGTGGAATAGGAATCTCGACAGGAGTTAAGGGTGCTAGAGTAAGCATGAATAAAAAAGGAGTCAGAACTACACTTGGTGTAGGTGGATTACAATATAGAAAAGATTATAACTTTAAAAGTACTGCAAGAAAAAAAGAGATACCTAAAGACATTGTAATGTATACTTTACCAGAAGGAGTATATATACCCAAAGTACCAGCTAAAATAACTAATTGGACTATTGGATCAATAGTTTTAGTAATTGCAGGTTTTGTTTTTATACCTGTACTATTATTAGCAGTTCCTAGTTTACTATTTACATTAGGAATAATGGCTACTAATAAAGAGTTTAAAAGTTCATATTTAACACAAAGAGCTATACAACTTTACAAGACAGGGAATTTTGAACTCAGCAAAAAATATTGTATTAAAGCAATAAAAAAGTTTGAAAATAATAATTCTGCAAAAACACTATTAAAACACTTAGAAGCATCACATTGATGCTTCTTTTTATTTAGAGGAGGTGGTAATATGAATGCGGTTGAACCCATAAGAGATATTCAGTTAGTTTATGATATAGCAGATTATTTAAAAACAAAAAACAAAAGGGATTATATTATGTTTTTAATCGGAGTAAATACTGGTCTAAGAATATCAGATATATTGAAGCTTAGAACAAGAGATATAAAAGATTCAAAAGGTAAAATCAGAAATCATATTACCCTTCAGGAAGAGAAAACAGGAAAAGATAAAAAAGTCATAATAAATGATGATTTAAAACCAATTTTAAAAGAATATTTGATAGATAAAAAAGAATATGAATTTATAATTAAAAGTCCCAAGGGAACTAACAAATCACTAAGTAGACAACAAGCTTACAGAATACTTCATGAAGTTGGAGAAGTATTTGATATAGATAGTATGGGCTGCCATACTCTAAGAAAAACCCTTGGATATCATTATTATAAAGAAAAAAAGGATATTGCAGGATTAATGGATTTATATAACCACTCAAGTGAAGCTGTAACACTTAGATATATTGGTGTAAATCAAGATAATAAAGATAAAATAATTAGCAAACTTAAATTCATAAGAAAGAGTTAAAAACGGAAGTATTTTTTTATTTACTCTAGAATGTTACATAAAAATAAGATGTAACATTAAGGGTATATTTTTTTATGCATATTAATGTAGGTAAAATGTCTTTATGAGTTTACAAAATTAATAAAACGTAACATTATTACATAGAATTTTTAACACAATTCAAATTTAGCAGACGTATTCATCAATAGATTATATCAAGTATGTTATGATAAATAAAAGTTAAAGATTAAATATTATAATAAATGTGGTGGCGGAATAGGTAGACGCTTCGTGCAGGCACTTTCAAGGTCATGTTTTGATGTAGCTAGCTGTCTAACGGACAGATATGGGGTTACCAGTCCTCAAAACCAAGCTGGGTAGAGCACGTTGACTATGTAAGGTGCAAATCCTTATCCACATAATAGGCACTCAATAGTGGGTGCCTATTTTTGTTGCATAATATAAAGAACATTTAGAGGAGTTAGTGCAATGAATGAAGCCTTAATAAATAAGAAAGCCAAGTATAGAACGATGGCTATAAGATTTACTAATAAGATAAATAACTTTGTAAGAGTATTAGATAAGTGTGAAGTAAAAGCTAGGGATTCATTAGAAACAATTATATTTAAAAAATATCTTGAGCTAGGAGATGTAGTTAAGGTGGCTGATTATATAAATAATCAAGGCCACAGGATAATGACTAACTCCTATAAAGGAGAAAGAAAGTACATATCAAATGATATAGCTGATATAATAAACAACCCTAATAGCAGCGTAGATAATGAATTAGTAAATGCAATTAAAGAGATGAAGGACATCAATAGAATGCTAATAAAGATGAATGCCAAGAGGCTATTAAAGGCGTAGGTACTTCCAGAACCCTTGAAAGATGCGGGTCGAACGATGCCCGAGGTTTTTCTAGATATAAAATTTTTAAAATCGATGTTTCCGTTTCCTAAAGGTGGTGATAACTATTGGAGGATAAAAGTAAAAAAATTGAAGATGTGGAAAGTGTGGTTGTATCAAGCACTGTTTTAGCTGATTTATTTGGGTTAACAACTAGAAGAATTAGAATGCTAGCAGATGAAGGTGTTATTCAGAAAACTAGCAGAGGTAGATACAATCTTCAAGAAAACATAAAAAGCTATATAGTATATCTAAAAGCAAGTCAGGATTTAAAAGAAAAGACAGCTGACAATGAAATAGATCCTGATAAAGAAAGAGCGTTGTTAACAAGGAGACAGAGGGAAAAACTAGACCTAGAAATAGCAGCAATGCGAGGTCAAATGCATCTTTCAAGTGATGTTGAACGTGTCATGAATGATATGCTAGCTAACTTTAGAGCAAAACTTATTGCTATGCCAACAAAAGTAGCTCCAATTCTTATTGCTAGAACTGATATTTCAGAAATTCAAGAAATATTGCAGAAAGAATTCTTTGAAGTATTACAGGAATTGTCTTGTTATGATCCAGCGACATTTTATAGTGATAAATATATTGAAGTGGATGAAGAAGACTTAGAGGATGGTGTAAGTGGTGAGGAAGAAAATACAGAAGATACAGAATAGAACAATTAAGCTATTCAGAGACATTGCAAAGGTGTTAGCACCTCCTCCAAAACTTACAGTTAGTGAATGGGCAGATAACTACAGAAAACTATCATCAGAAGCTTCAGCAGAACCGGGGCAATGGAGAACTTCAAGGGCACCATACCAAAAGGAAATAATGGATTCTATAAATGACCCTACAATTGAAACAATTATAGTAATGTCATCAGCTCAAGTTGGTAAAACTGAATTGTTATTAAATGTAATAGGATACTTCATGGATTATGATCCGGCACCTATCTTGCTACTTCAACCAACACTAGAAATGGCTGAAGCTTTTTCAAAAGATAGATTAGCGCCAATGTTGAGAGATACACCAGTACTTAAAAATAAAGTTGGAGATATTAAGTCAAAAAACAGTGGGAATACACTATTACATAAAATATTCCCTGGTGGACATATAACCTTAGCTGGAGCAAACTCTCCATCATCACTAGCAAGTAGACCTATAAGGACCTTGTTATGTGATGAAGTTGACAGATATCCTATTTCAGCAGGAACAGAAGGTGATCCTGTAAACCTAGCAGCTAAACGTACTACTACATTTTGGAATAAGAAAAAGATTTATGTATCAACTCCAACTATAAAGGGCGCTTCAAGAATTGAATCTGAGTATGAAGATAGTACCATGGAAGAGTGGTGCTTACCTTGTCCATATTGTGGAAAACTCCAACCATTAACATGGGGGCAGATTAGGTTTGATGATGCTACTATGGAATGCTTGTATTGTAGAGAACGTTCTACTGAAGCAGAATGGAAATCTGGAAAAGGTGAATGGAGAGCTAAAAGTACTCATAGAAACAAAAGAGGTTTTCATTTAAATGAACTATCTTCACCATGGAAAAGATGGAGTGAAATAATTGAAGATTTTAGAGAAGCTAAAAAAAATAGTGAAACATTAAAAGTTTGGGTTAACACTTCACTTGGAGAGAGCTGGGAAGAACAAGGCGAAAAAGCTGATGAAGAAACATTAATGAAACGCAGAGAAAGATATAACTCTCAATTACCAGAAGATGTTTTAATTTTAACAGCTGGCGTTGATACTCAGGATGATAGACTTGAAGTTGAAGTAGTTGGATGGGGTGTGGGGAAAGAAAGCTGGGGAATTGAATATAAGGTTTTCTATGGAGATCCATCTCAAACTGTTGTTTGGAATGAACTTGATGAGTATTTAAGTAGGGTATGGAAACATGAAAATGGTGAAGGATTAGTAATATCATGCACTTGCATAGATAGTGGAGGCCATCATACTAGTGAAGTTTATAAATTTTGTAAAACTAGAGAACATAGAAGAATCTTTGCTGTAAAAGGTAAAGGTGGAGATGGTATTCCGTTTGTTGGAAAAGCATCAAGGACTAACAGGGAAAAGGTAGCTTTATTTATGTTGGGAGTTGACCAGGGGAAAGAAACATTACTATCAAGATTAAAACTAGACTTTGAGGGAGAAGGATATTGTCATTTTCCTATAGAGGGCGACAGGGGGTACGATGAAGCGTATTTCAAGGGGTTAACAAGTGAAAAAAGAACAATTAAGTACTACAAAGGTAAGCCAAAAGTTGAATGGGTAAAGAAATCTGGTACAAGAAATGAGCCGTTAGACCTTAGAAATTATGCTACAGCAGCACTTGAAATCTTAAATCCTAACCTAGAATTACTCAAAAATCAACTAAAGAATAGCAATATAAATAGCAAAAACAGTATAACTAGTACTAATAATGGTATGAGAAGGCGTAGAGTTATATCAAAAGGCTTATAATCTTAGGATTTAGGTCTATTTTTTATTGAAAGGAGCTAATTACAATGGCAGCATGGACAATTCAACAAGCAAGAGATCATTTGCAGGCATGGATGGAAGCAGAACTTAAGGTTACGGCTGGACAAAGTTATTCTATAGGAACTAGACAGTTAACAAGAGCTGATTTAGGTCAAATAAATGAAAAAATTAAGTTTTGGGCCAATGAAGTAGAAAAGTTAGAGGCTAGACAGCAACATAGAGGAACAAACAGGGTATATAGAGTTGTGCCAAGAGATTTATAAGTTAGGCTATTGCAATTGGAGGTGAAAAGATGAATTTACTTGATAAAGCAATTAGTATAGTTGCTCCAGCAACAGCTTTAAAACGTGAAGTAGCTAGACAAAAGTTAACGATAATTAGCAATAGTGGGTATTCACACCATGGAGCCAGTAGAACTAAAAAAAGTTTAATTGGATGGATGTTTGGTGGTGGGAGTGCTAAAGAAGACATTGAGGATAATATACAAATTTTAAGAGAACGATCTAGAGATTTGTATATGGGAACACCTATTGCAACAGGAGCAATAAAAACTTTAAGAACTAATGTTGTTGGTGCAGGGTTAAGGTTAAAACCCCAAATAGACTATGAATTTCTAGGTATGACAGAAGAAGAAGTTTTGAAACTAGAGATGAATATTGAAAGAGAATTTTCATTATGGGCAGACAGTGTAAATTGTGATTTAGCCAGGCTTAATGATTTTTATGAAATTCAACAATTAGTATTTTTGAGTAGCCTTATGTGTGGGGACTCTTTTGTATTGTTACCCTATACCCGAAGAGTTGCATCGCCATATGATTTGAGAATACAACTTATAGAAGCTGATAGAGTATGTAACCCATATAACAAAATAGGCTCAGATATAATAAGTGCAGGAGTTGAATGTAATGAAAATGGAGAGATAGTAGCATATCATATAGCAAATTTTCATCCGTTATCTAGAAGTAGAATTAATAATGAGTGGACGAGAGTTGAGGCTTTCGGAAAGAAAACAGGCAGAAGAAATGTTATCCATATTATGGAGAGCGAACGTATAGGGCAAAGACGAGGTGTTCCTATTCTAGCCCCTGTGATAGAAAGTTTAAAACAACTAGGACGTTA
This sequence comes from Clostridium magnum DSM 2767, assembly GCF_001623875.1. Classification (GTDB taxonomy): domain Bacteria; phylum Bacillota; class Clostridia; order Clostridiales; family Clostridiaceae; genus Clostridium_AM; species Clostridium_AM magnum. The sequence continues at coordinate 24,612 of NZ_LWAE01000015.1, forward strand.
TACTGATGCTGAACTTATGGCAGCAGTCGTTAGTGGTATGTTTACTGTATTCATTGAAACTGAAAATCCAAATGATGCGCCTTTAGGGGAACTAATTAGTGACGAACAAAGAGTAGATGATGCAGATCAGAATAGTTTAGAGATGGGAAATGGAGCAATAGTAGCACTGGCACCAGGTGAAAAAGCTAATATGGCAAATCCTACAAGACCAAATTCAGCATTTGATGTATTTATTACATCAATATGTAGGCAAATAGGAACAGCTCTTGAATTACCACATGATTTACTACTAAAACAATTTAATGCTTCTTATTCTGCTTCAAGGGCAGCTTTACTAGAGGCATGGAAAATGTTTAAAATGCGTAGAACATGGCTTGCAAATGATTTTTGTCAACCGGTTTATGAAGAATGGTTATCAGAAGCAGTTGCTAAAGGGAGGATATATGCACCAGGTTTTTTTGATAGTGAGATTGTTCGCAAAGCTTATTGTAATGCAGAATGGAGTGGGCCATCACAAGGACAACTTGACCCAGTAAAAGAAGCTACTGCGGCAGCTATTCGTGTTGAAAATGGTTTTTCTACTAGAACAAGAGAAACCGTAGAGCTTACAGGTGGTGATTTTTATAAGAATAATAAACAAAGAGTAAAGGAAGAGAAAATGAGGCAAGAAATACCAGGTATAAGTGATATGAAAGGAGGAACTGTAAATGAAAATAATTAATATTAAAGGGAGAATTATTGGAAATGGTAGTAAGTGGATTTACGATTGGCTAGATATCCCAGCAACATGCCCTAAAGATGTGTCAAGCGTTCTACAAGATGTGAACAATGAAGATATAGAAATCCACATTAATAGCGGTGGTGGTTCAGTATATGATGGATATGAAATTTATAATGCCATAGCAGAATACAAAGGGAATGTAACTATAAAAATAGTAGGATTGGCGGCAAGTGCAGCATCTTTCATATCTCAAGCACCAAATGCAAAGTGTTATATGAGTCCATTAGCTGAAATGATGATTCATAATTCTTCAACTTATGCAGAAGGACAACATCAGATCATGGATAGTACAAGCCAAATGCTACAAGTAACAGATGCTACTATAGCTAAAGCTTATACACTTAAAAGTGGCAAATCAGATAAAGAAATACGAGCACTTATGGAAGCTGAAACATGGCTTACAAGTGAACAGGCAAAAGAACTAGGTCTTATTGATGGGATTTTGTTTGAGAGTAAAACAGAGCCTAAGCAATCTTATAAGCTTTATAATGCATTAAATCTTGATGACGATATCATTTTAAGTGATTTAGAAAAATGCAAAACAATAGATGAACTTAAAAATAGGCTCACAGAAAACTTAGACAAGATGTTTAAAAATGCAAGTCAGAATCAACCTACTGTAATTAATGCGGTAGTTGAAAATAAAAAACAGGAGGAAAACAAAATGAATTTAGAACAACTTAAGTCAGATCATGCGGATTTATACAATCAGATTGTACAAGATGTAACCGCAGAAGCAGTAACAAACGAAAGAGCTAGAATTAAATCAATTAATGATTTAGCAATGCCTGGATTGGAAAATTTAATCAATGAAGGCATTGAAAAAGGTGATTCAGCTGAAAAAGTAGCCATGAACATTATTAAGGCACAAAAAGAGAAAGGTTTACAGCACATTCAGGATGCAAAACAAGATGCTATAAACGCAAATCTTAATAATGTATCAAGTGTAGCAGTACCAGAAAAGACTGATACAAAACAAGATGCATTAAATTTACTGGTAAGTGCAGCCGAATCTATTACTGGAGGTAGATAATAATGAGTCAAGCATTTAGTCAAATAGGAACATTTACGCCTGATAACCTCATTGCTGGTAATCAAGTACCGTTACTTACAAAAGCTATTGAACTAGAAATAGGAACTGGAACGCTTAAAAGAGGTTCACTAATATCCATAGCAGGAAAACTTGCTAATTCTACAACAACTGGGGTAGAGCCGGACACAACTACAACTTATGATATTGTGGAGGGTATTCTAACAGATGATGTTACATTAAGTAGTTCAAGTAAGACAAATGCCACTGTATACATCAGTGGTGAATTTAATTCCACATATATGACAACAGGTGTGGATACAACAGTGTCAGACTTTGAAAGAGAATTAAGAATGCTTGGAATATATGTGAAATAGGGAGGAATAGAAAATGCCAAACACAATTAATCTTTATGAAACAACCACTATGTTAGAGGCTATTAAGCTGGTTAAGGAGCCGTTATCTTTTATTAGGGATACCTTTTTTCCTAATATCCAACCTTTCCCAACTGAAAAGGTATTAGTTGATATTGTTAAAGGTGGAGAAAAGATGGCACCATTCGTAGCTCCACGTATTAATGGTACAATTGACGAAAGACAAGGGTACAGTACTAATGAATTGACAACACCTAGAATTGCGCCTAAAAGAATTTTAACAGGTGAAGATTTAGCAAAGCGTCAACCTGGAGACAATATTTACACTGTAAAATCTCCAGAACAAATAGCTGCACAAATTTTAATGCAGGATCTAATCGATTTGGATAAACAAATCATTCGTTCAGAAGAATGGTTTTCAACAAAGGTAATGTTAGGTGAAGGTTTCGATATTGATCTAGTAGATGAAAAAGGAAACAAAGCAGGAACTTTCAACGTAAACTATGGTTTTTCAAACAAAGTGTCTTTACAAACTGGTGAAAAATGGTCAGAGGAAATAGCTAACCCTATAGAAAATGTAGAGGACTGGATAGAAGATAAAATTATTACAAAATCTAATGGAACACCTAATGTAGTCATTATGGACCCGGAGGCAGCTAAAGCTTTCATGGCTAATCCAGCAGTAAAAGAGATTATAAGCTTAAGAGCTCAAGCAGGCTATAGGCAGGAACCAACTTATAAGGGGAAAGGGGTTACTTTCATAGGTGTATTTACAAAATTCAATTTAGAGTTTTATGCCTATTCATGTCTTATTAAGACTGGTGAAACTGCAGCACAATTATTACCTAGCGGAACCGTTATTGTAGCAGAAACAGGCCAAGGAGTTATGGCTTATGGTGCAGTAACACAAAAAGAAAAAGGAACATGGATGAAATATATGGAGAAACGTGTTCCAAAATATGTTGTAAGTGATGAAACAGAAACAGATACAATAAAGTTAACATCAAGACCATTACCTTATCAGAAAGATGTAGACTCATATGTAGTGGCCTCTGTGCTTTAAAGAGGTAGCTTATGAATTTTAAGGAATCACTTCAAGAAGACTTAGATACTTTTTTAAATGTAGATGAGTTTGCAGAGATTCGTAATATAGATGGTGCAGATATTCCTATTCAAATTGACAATGATTTATTAAAAGAACGTCAAGCCAAGTTTGCTGAAGGTACTTACTTGGGAGATGTTCTTTTTTTAGTTAAAAAATCTGACTTTGGAGATCCACCAGCCAGAGAACAGATTATAAAGTTAGATAACGAACCCATGAGAGTTACTGATTTTCAAGAAAATATGGGCATATATACAATAACATTGGAGGCAATTATGTCATGATTGGCTCAGCGATAACTATTAATGCAACTAAGGTAAAAGAGGTAGAAAAGGAACTAGGACAATATAAAACAAAGGCACCTCTAGCTTTATCAAGAGCTCTCAATAGAGCGGCTGCTAATGCTAAAACAAATGCATCTAAGAAAGCTAGAGAAAAATACAATATAAAAGCTAGAGATGTAAATTCAACTATAAAAATAGCCAAGGCTAGCAAAGGAAGTCTGAGGGCAGTTGTGAAGTCAACTGGTGAAAGGCTTCCTCTTATCAAATTTAAGGTAAGTCCCCCGAATCCAAGGCCTAAAAAACCACCTAAGGTATTGAGGGTAGCAGTTAAGAAAGGTGGACTAAAGGAATTAGTTGGAGGATTTGTTGCAAGTATAAATGGTAATAAAGTGTTTAGGAGAACTTTGAAAAGTAGGTTACCAATAGAACAACTATTTGGACCTGCAGTACCTCAAATGTTAGGCAATGTTAGTGTTAAGGAATTTATAGAGGGTGAAGCAGCGAAAGTATTTGATAAGAGACTAGATCATGAGATTCAAAGGATTATGGGAGGGAATAAGTAATGACTCCTACTATATTACAAGACAGTTTAATTGATGATTTAAAGGAACAACTAAGCTGTTTTTTACTTAAAAATATAAAAGGTGAGCAGGTAAACTTGAATATTTACTCACAAAATTTACCTGCAAAAAAGGGGCAGAAAGACACGGATCACTTTCCGTACTTGATAGTTAGAGTTATGGATGGAGATTTAGAAGAAAAGCAGGATGGAGACTTGGATGATATTTGTAAAATTGCTTTTGTTATAGGTGTATATGATGATGAAAGCAACTATCAAGGATATAAAGATGTCATGAATATTATAACTAAAATGAAACAGAGGTTAATATCTAAGAAATTCTATAATAATCAGTTTGAATTGAGTTATCCTTTGAAGTGGTTGATTCATGATGAAGATAACTACCCTTATTATTTTGGTGGCATTGAAACCAGTTGGAAGATGCCACAAATTATTTTACAAGATGTGGAGGGATTAATTTGAGTGAAGAAAATACTCAGGAAACTAAGGTAGAAGAAATTGAAACGGTGAATGTTGAACAGGAAGAAAGCAAGATTGAAGAAACTAGGGAAACAGAGAAAATCAATACTTTAATATACTGTGGCCCAAGTTTACCTAATGGAGTACTGCAGCAATATTCTATGTTTAAAAATGGGCTACCTGAATATTTAAATGATCAGTTTAAAGCTTGCCCTGCTATAAAAGAATTATTTGTTTCTACAACAAAACTCAATGCTACAAGGCAAAATATGGAGATACAGGGGACAAGAGAAAATACCTTGCTAAAAAAAATAATGGAATATACAAGGGGGTAATTAAATGTCATACCAACATGGTGTATATATACAAGAGAATGCAACACCGGTAACACCACCAATAACTGCAGATTGTGGAATACAGGTTGCAGTAGGTACTGCGCCAGTTAACCTTGCAAGTGATCCAGAAGGTGCAGTAAATAAACCTATACTTTGTTATAGTCTTGGTGAAGCTGTTGGAGGTGTAGGATATTGTGAAGATTTTAAAAATTATACTTTATGCCAATCAATAGATGCAACTTTCAATATATTTAATGTTGCACCAATAATATTAATAAATGTGCTTGATCCTACAGTTCATAAATCAGTAGTTGATCCTCAAGTGTTAAGTATAGTAAATGGAGTTGTTAATGTTAATGTATTTGGCGTTATGCTGGACAATACATTTATTGTTAAAGATAGTACTGGGACGACTGCCTATGTTAAAGATACTGATTACTCTGTTGCATTTGATAAAAATGGGTATCCAGTAATTACGGTGCTTAAGTCAGGAGCAATACCAACTGGAGCAACACAACTCCAAGTCACTTGTAATAAAATAGACCCAAGCAAAGTTACAAAAGATGATATTATAGGAGGCTATGACGTATCCACAAACTTATATTCAGGATTAGAACTTATAAATCAAGTATATCCTAAGTTGGGTATAGTACCAGGAACATTAATTGCGCCTGGGTGGAGTCATGATCCTGAAGTTGCTGCAGTTATGAATGCAAAAATAGAGGGTATTAATGGGTCCTTTAATGGTGAAACAGTAGTTGATGTAGATACCACTGCATGTAAAAAGTATACTGATGTACCATCATGGAAGAGTCTTAATGGTTATACAGGCAAGAGGCAATTTTCAATGTGGCCTAAAATTAAAGTTGGAAGCAAACAATATTACTATAGTGCAATATTTGCAGCACTTATTCAGTATACAGATGCTAATAGTAAAGGCGTACCTTATAGGTCACCTTCAAATAAATTAATGGCTATATCAGGTACAGTGCTTGAGGATGGTACAGAAGTATTTTTAGACCAATTACAAGCTAATTTTCTTAATGGTAATGGTATAGTAACAGCAATAAATATAAACGGATGGAGATCCTGGGGAAATAATACATCAATTTATCCAGCATCTTCAGACCCAAAAGATAGATTTATACCTATAAGAAGGATTTTCGACTGGTGGGGAAATACTTTTATACTGACATATTTTCAAAAAGTAGATGATCCGACTAACTATAGGTTAATTGAATCAGTCGTAGATAGTGAAAATATAAGAGGTAATGGATTTCAAGCAGCAGGTCAAATTGCTGGTGCAAAAATTGAATTTAGATCAAAAGATAATCCGTTAACAGATATCTTAAATGGTAAAATTCAATTCATACAAAAAATAGCTGCATTCCCACCGGCAGAAAATATCATTAATGTACTGGAATTTGATCCTAGTACACTACAAGCATCATTAGGAGGTGGTAATTAATGAGTGTTAATGCAATACCTGAAAAAGTAGTTAACTACAATGTTTACTTAGATAACGATAAGCTTATTGGTATAAAAGCTGATGTTACACTACCAAAACTTGAACAAATGACAGAAACAATATCTGGAGCTGGAATAGCTGGTGAATACGAAAGTGCAGTGCCAGGGCATTTTGGAAAAATTGAAACTGATGTTACATTTAATGCAGTGACAGAGGATGCTGCCAAACTGTTAACACCTGGCGCTAAATTTCTTGTTTTTAGAGCAGCACAACAAAGTTATGATGTTGCTGGTGGTCAAATGAATTTTAGAGCATTAAAAATATCAATGAAGGTATTGAGTAAAGGTGTTGATTTAGGTAAGTTAAGTCCAGGTAAAGCTACAGAAACAAAAAATACATTTGAAGTAGTATATATTAAAGTTGAGGAAAATGGAAAGACTCTTCTAGAGCTTGACAAACTCAACTTTATTTTTATTGTAAATGGAACTGATGTATTAGCAGATATAAGAAATCTAATATAAACTTGGAGGTATATGAAAATGGATGAGAAAACAGTAAATACAACAAATACAGAGGCAACAAGAGAGGTTACTAATGATCTTTTAATTAAGTTTAATAAACCATATGTTTTTGAAGGACAATCTTATACAGAAATAGACCTTTCTAGCATAGAAAACATATCTACAAAAGACTTAGTAGCAGTAGATAAATTATTTTATCAAACAGGTAATATTGCACCTTCTAGTGAAATGTCTCTAGCTTATGCTTGTATAGTAGCAAGTAAGGCAGCAGGAAAACCATTAGAATTTTTTAATCAACTACCAGCTAAAGAAGGTATAAAGGTTAAAACTGCGGTAGTAAGTTTTTTATACAATTAGGTATTAAACCAGGAGACGGGCAGGTGTTCAAAAGAGCAGCTGTTCGTTTAGGTTTAAATACCTTTACTTCAATAGAGTTTTTCCTAAAATTAAGCATAATTGAACTTTGTGAAATAGCTTCTGAAATAGAGGAGGCGAACAAAGGTAATGGCAAGTAAAACATATGAAATAGCCTTTCAACTCGGGGCAAGATTGTTATCAAGTTTTGGAAGTACTTTTAATGCTGCAACCAATAATATTAAAGCTTTAGAAGTACAAAGCAAAGCGGCTAACAAAGGTTTTTTAGGATTAGGCGAAGGGGCAACAAAAGTATTTAAGGCAGCTACTGGTGCGGCTGCCGGAATTGGTTTTGCAGAGGTTATAAAACAATCCGTAGAACTAGCCTCAAGTCTTACTGAAGTTCAAAACGTAGTGGATACTACATTTGGTAGTGGTGCTACACAAATAAATGCATGGAGTAAAACAGCGCTTAATGCTTATGGGTTATCGGAACTTCAAGCGAAACAGTTTACAGGAACACTCGGAGCTCTAATGAAATCTAGTGGTATAAGTTCAGATAAATTAGTAGACATGAGTGAGAAGTTATCTGGATTATCAGGTGACTTTGCTTCGTTTTATAACTTACCGATTGAAGAAGCTTTTGAGAAAATCCGTTCTGGAATTTCGGGTGAAACTGAACCTCTTAAAGCCTTGGGCGTGAATATGTCTGTAGCAAATCTTGAAGCGTATGCTCTAAGTCAAGGAATAACTAAAAGCTGGAATAAGATGTCTCAAAGTGAACAAACTTTGTTGAGATATAATTATTTATTGAATGCTAGCAAAGATGCCCAGGGAGACTTCAATAAGACACAGAATTCCTTTGCAAATCAACTAAGAATAGCAAAAACAAACCTGGCTCAAATGGGGGCTACACTAGGTACAAAAGTATTACCATTTTTAAATCAATTATTAATATATTTTAATAGTGGCAGCATAGGTAAAATTGGGGCTATATTTAGTGTTGGATTTGATAAAGCTATATCAGTTATAAGTTCATTAAAACCTAACTTAGATGGATTATGGAATAGTATAGTTAGGCTTACACATGTAAGTGGACTTGATAAAATTTGGAGTTCATTAAGCTCTACAGAAGGTATTAACTCAATACAAATAGCACTAAAAGGAATAATAGATGGATTTACTGAAGTTGTTAATTTTGTTACTGAACATATCGATTTAATAACTGCATCTATACTATCGATAGGATCAGCACTAGCTACAATAAAAATTACAGGTTTTATTAAAGATTTAAAATCACTTGGCGCAATAGCAAAAGTCACTACTATATCTAAAGATGTAGGATTTGCTTTTACTGCAGTACGTACGGGAGCTGCAACTTTTGGAGAAGCAATGACATTTTTAATTGGTCCTGTAGGAATTGCAGTAGTAGTTATTGCGGGATTAGTTGCAGCAGGATATTTATTGTATAAGAATTGGGACAAAATAAGTAAATTTATTAGTAATAATTGGTCTTGGTTAAAGAATCAAGCAGTATCTATTTTTACTGGCATAGGTAGTTGGATAAGTAACAATGTAACTTATCTTAAAAATACTATATCAAATGTCTGGAATAGCATAAAAACTCAAACTGCAAGTATATGGAATGGGATAACATCAACAATTTCAAAGGCATGGACTAGTATAGTAAAATCTATATCAAGTGTATGGAAAATAATAAGTACTGCTGTTTCAAATGGATGGAAAGCAGTTATTAAGGCTATAACATCAAGTGCGTTATTTAAGATAGTATCAGCAATATTTAAGGGTATTTTAGCAATTGTAATAATAGCAGTATATAATTTGTACACTAGAGTAGTTACAGGGTGGACTAGAATATTTACTGCTGTTGGTAATGTATTATCGAAAATATGGCAAGTAATAACAAGAATATGGAATAGTATCTATACAGCTATAGCTGGAGTAGTAGGTAGAGTATGGAGTTTTATAGTTTCAGTATGGAGTACAATATATTCTACTGTTTCAAGTATAATGGCCAGAGTATGGAGCTCAATAGTTACAATATGGAATAGCATTTATAATTCTGTTAGTGCAGTTTTAGCTACAATATGGAATGTCATAGTAAGGATATGGAATACTATATATGCATCAGTATCATCCGTTTTAACTTCAATATGGACCTTTATAGTTTCAGTATGGAATAATGTTTATAGCACTGTATCAAGTATTATAACTACAATATGGAATACTATAGTCAATGGATTCAATAGTGCAGCATCTGGTGTTACGTCTATATTCCAAAACATGTATACTTCTATAGTCAATATATTTAGCGGAATTTGGAGTGCTATAAAATCAATTATAAATGGTGGCATAGGCATGCTAAATGGCTTTATTGGCGGCGTAAATAATATGATAGAAAAAGCTAATAAAGTACCAGGAGTAAACATAGGAACAGTAGGATCAATTCCACAACTTGCAAATGGTGGTTATATAAAGCATAGACCTGGTGGAATTCTAGCAAATATAGGTGAGGGTTCAGAGGATGAGATAGTTTCTCCAGTATCAAAATTGAAGAATATAATTAAAGGTGCTAGTAGTTCAATTGTGCAACAACCTACTATAAGTTATAATCCACAAATTATTATTCAAGGTAATGCTTCAAAAGATGACGTTGTAGAAGCTCTTGCTATTAGTCAGGCTGAATTTAATAGAATGGCAGAAAACTTTTTTAAGAGTAAACAAAGGTTATCCTTTAGTAATCAATAGGTGGTGATAAGATGGATACCTATACAACAGTTTTGGGAGATACATGGGATATGATAGCATTTAAAATATGGGGAAATGAAAAATATGCTAGAGAGCTTATAGAGGTAAATCTAGCATATGTTGCAATAATCATGTTTTCGGATGGCATTATCTTAAATATACCAGAGATAGCTACTACAACAGATGATTCATCATTACCACCTTGGAAAAGAGGTACTACAAATGCAAGCACGTAGAGCGAATATATCTATAAATTATATGGGAGTAGACATAACAAAAGATATTCAACCGGATTTATTAAATTTCAAATACACAGACAATGCTTCAGATAATGCAGATGATATTGAGATAGAGTTAAAAGATGAACAGGTTAAATGGTTAAATGATTGGTTTCCACAAAAAGGAGATAACATAAAGGCCAGTATAGATACTGTAAATTGGAATAAAGATGGTGATACCGGAAGTCTCTACTGTGGCTCATTCATAGTTGATGAACCAGAATACTCAGGAAGACCTAGAAAACTTACTATAAAAGCTATATCAATGCCAAGCAATACTAATTTTACTTCAACAAAAAAAAGTAGAGCCTGGGAAAATATCAAGCTTAGTGCTATAGCAAAAAATATTGCTGACAGTGCTGGGCTTGAACTGTTTTTTGATGCACCTTCAGATCCTAGTTATAGTAGAAAAGATCAGTCTGAAACCTCAGATATGAGTTTCTTATCTGAGGTATGTAAAAAAGAAGGTTTTGGCTTTAAGGTAACAGATAGCAAAATAGTAATTTATGATGAGGCTAAATATGAACAGCAGCCAAGCATAATGAAACTTAGTGAATCAAGTACTTTGGTTAATAGTTATGGTTTTAAAACAACGTTAACAAATTCAGATTATGCTGGGTGTAGAGTAAAGTATAGAAATGCTAAAAAAGGTACAATAATTGAGTATTTATATTCAATTAAGGACTTAGAGGACTCAGATAAAATATATGAAGTTAACAAAGTAGTAGGGTCTCTTGAGGAGGCAATGAGATTAGCTCAGAAAAAACTTAGAGAAGTTAATAAAAAAGGATGTATAGCCAACTTAAATGTTGTAGGAAACTTAAAACTTGTAGGTGCAATATGTGTAGATTTGGTTGACTTTGGAGCTTTTAGTGGTAAATATTTTATTGATAAAGCTATCCATAATATTCCTAAGTATACCGTTGACTTAGAAATGCATAAAGTACTGGAGGGATATTAATGATTGCAGATGGAGTTATTCTAAATCTAATACGTGTTGGGAAAATCAGCACTCTAAATAAAACACAGGGTACTTTAAGAGCTTTATTTGATGATAAAGATAATCTTATAAGTGATGAGTTACCCATAATGGCAAATGTTGATTTAAACACATTAAATATTGGGGATCAAGTAGTTTGTATATTTTTACCTAATGGTATAGAAAGCGGATTTTGCATTGGGAAGTTCTATTCAGAGATTAATCCTCCAGGAGGTTCAGCATGATAGGATATTTTGGTGATATTGTTTTTGAAACTTCAGATAAAAAAATTTTAACTTTCACAAGTTTTAAACATGATTCGGCTGGGCGCTGGGAAAAACATAATGTTATAGGGACAAAACCTATAAGCGAATTTGTAGGACCTGATCTTGATACAATTACTTTTACTATAAATCTTAATGGTAGTTATGGGGTGAAACCTAGAGATGAAATGGAAAAGTGGATTGGGCTAGTTAACAGTGGAATTGTAGATGTACTGGTTATCGGTACTAAAGCCCTTGGACAGGATAAGTGGTCAGTCAAAGGTGTGAGCGAAGCATGGGATGTTATATTTAATAAAGGAGAGCTTTTTAGTGGGAAGATAGATGTTACTTTAGAAGAATATATTGAAAGTATTAATATTGTTACAGAAACAAAAAAATCTTCAGCTGATTTAGATACTTTAAGCGAGTCTATAAAAGCACTACAATACGATTTAAACGGTGAATACAATGCAAAAATAGCACAGACTGGTGTAGCAGATAAAGATACACTAGCGGCTTTGAATGGGATAACAAGTATTATAGTAAAAGGCCATAAGTCCCTTGTTATACTTTGGATTCAAGAAAAGCTAGTAAACTATGGATATCTAAAACAGGGAGCCTATACTGACAAGGTTTATGATGAAGCAACATTCCAGGCAGTAACTAACATGCAAAAGAACTGGGGCAGACCTACTGATGGGGTTTTAAGGTTAGATACCTGGAGTATATTTTTAAATAATTAGGGTGATTTAAATGATTAATTTAGATAATGTTATTATAATAGGCACTAAATCTAGCGAGATAGTTGAAAATGTAAAAAATATAATTACAACACCGCAAGGCACAGTTCCATTTGACCGAAATTTTGGTATAGATCCAAGTATTTTAGATGAACCTATTAATTTAGTTCCAGGAAAACTATTAGTTGAGCTAGTAAAAAAAGTTCAATTATATGAGCCAAGGGTTAAGGTAAAAGAAATTACTTTTACCTTAGATGCAAATAATAATTTAATACCGAAAGTGAGGGTTGAATAATGGATTTAAAGAACCTTCCTGATGTTGAATTTGCATATAAGGATATTGATAGTATTTTAAATGACTTGATAGCCGGATATGAGCAGGCATATTATGCTGAGAAAGGCGAGCAAATAACACTTTATCCAGGTGACAAAATAAGAATATTTCTTTATAGTCAAGCATTAAGAGAATTTCAACTAAGACAGCTAATAGACTTTTCTGCAAAACAAAATTTACTTAAATATGCTGTTGGAGACTATTTAGTTAATTTAGGAGCATTCCATGATGTTGAGAAATCAGAATCTAAATATGCAACAGTAACCGAAAAATTTAACTTAAGTGCAGCTCAAAGTGTAATTCAGATCATACCAAAAGGTACCAGAGTAGGTCCGGGTACTGGACTATACTTTGCAACAACAGAAGATATAGATGTCCCTATAGGTGCTACAGATATTAATATTACAATGCAGTGCACAACTTCAGGAACTGCAGGTAATAATTTTACACCTGGTCAAATAAATGTGCTTATGGACCCTCTTCCTTGGATATCAAGTGTTACTAATGTAACTACAAGTTCAGGAGGAACAGATTCTGAGGATGATGATACCTTCAGAGAGATAATAAGACAAGCACCAGAGGGATATAGTGTAGCAGGACCATCTGCAGCCTATGAATACTTTGCAAAAAAATACAACTCATCGATAAGTAATGTAAAAGTATCTACTAGTAGTGATGCTGTTGTTAACATAATAGTTTTATTAGAAAATGGTGAAATTCCAACACAAACTTTTCTAGATGGGTTAAATGATTATTTGTCAGATAAAAGCAGAAGGCCTTTAACAGATAAAGTACAAGTTGCTGCACCTACAGTAGTCAATTATGATATCAATTTAACTTATTATATTCTAAGAGATAACTCAGCATCAGCCTCAACAATTCAATCAAATGTAAATCAAGCAATAGAGGATTATAAGACATGGCAAAAAAGTAAAATCAAACGAGATATCAATCCGTCTGAACTTATTGCTAGAATTATTAAAGCTGGAGCTAAGAGAGTTGAAGTTATAAGCCCTACCTACACTGCATTGAGTGACACTGAGGTAGCGGCAGCGTTAACCACAACAGTAACATATGGAGGGCTTGAAGATGATTAATATATATGAGGCTAGTCTCTTAGATTTGCTACCACCTAATTTAAGACAAGATCCTGATATGATAGCTGCATCTAAAGCAATTGATGGCGATTTTCTACTAGCTGTTAACGAGGTTAAAAATTGTATACTCTTACCTAATGTTGATAGTCTTGATGGTGATATTTTGGATCTCCTTGCTTGGCAAATGCATGTTGACTTTTATGATCAATCGCTACCTGTCGATAAAAAGAGAGCTTTGGTAAAAAACTCCTTAAGATGGCACAAACAAAAAGGAACACCAGCAGCTGTAGAAGGAGTAGTATCTGCGGCATTTGATGATAGTAGTATACAAGAGTGGTTTGAATATAATGGAGAACCTTATAGATTCAAAATAACAACAACAGATAGGATACCAAGTACTAATAAATTAGCAAGCTTAATTACTGCAATTAAATCAGTTAAAAATGCAAGATCAATATTAGAAAGCATAACAATACAACGAGGTAATAATTTAAATAATTACTCTGCTAGTGTTATTCGCTCAGGTAGGAATCAAGCATTAGACACTGATTTATCATTAAGAAAGCAGAATATGCTTAACAACTATTATTCAGGTGTTATTCAAAGTAATAGCAGTAAAACTATCAATACTACCTTAATAAATAACACAAACAAATTAAGCTCTTATGTAAGTGGCATAGTTCGAATATGCAAAACCATAACTATTACAACTCAGGAGGTGTAGAAATTGGCACAATTTAACAATATGAAACTAACAAGTAAAGGGATACTGTTGATGAATAAAGTTCAAACAGGTGTCCCTTTAAATTTCACAAAAGTAGCGATCGGAGATGGATATTTAGCTAATGGTCAAACTTTAGAAAGTTTAACTGAGTTAGTTCATAAAACAATGGATTTAGATATAAGCAATATTGATGTAAATAGCAGCGGAGATGGTACTGTAAAAATTAAAACTACGTTATCTAATCAAAATTTAACTGCAGGTATATATGTACGTGAAATTGGACTATATGCGAATGATCCCGATAGTGGAGAAATTCTTTACTGTGTTGCGAATGCTGGAAATACTGCTGACTTTATACCAGGAAAAGGCTCTGATATTATTGAAAATGTACTAGAAGTAATTACAATAACAGGTAATGCCTCAAGCGTAACTGCTACAATAGATCAGTCTCTAGTATTTACATCACAGAAAGAATTTAATGAAAAAGTTGGTGATGTTACAGAGCTATCCACCGGAAAAGTAGTGGAAGAATTAAAAGTCCATGCGTCGCATTTGGCTGAAAAGGCGGCTCAAAAAGATATTGATAATGCGATTTTAGTAAAAAAAGAAGTTTATGTGGCTCGTCACAAATATATACGACAAAAATTTTTAATGAAACAACCATCGATTAAGGCTTACATTACAGGCGATAGCATTGGAGCAGGTAATGGTTCAAGTGAATACGGAAAAACATGGTTTTATCGTTTAAGTCAAAAGGTAAGAGATGTTGTAGCATTGGGTCAACCAATGACTGGATTCAATCCTCTATGCGTGGCGGTAGGAAGTCAAGATATACGAAGTGTTATTCCAAACGTTGGGATGATTACTGGTAAAGATTTAACATCAAAATCATTAAACACTACACCATTTACTTATGATTATTGGTTTATTTGTACAGGAAGAAATGATGCAAATAATAATCATGTCGATATTAAGTTATTTGAAAACCTATATCGACTAGCTGTAAGAATGGGAATACGTAATGGAATAGATGTCTTTTGCATGACGGAACAACCAATGATTGATATGGTTACAGGTGAAATAATGGAGACAGAAAAAGATTACTACAACTTGTATGCTGATGTAATTAGAAGAGTTGCAGTAGAAGAAGGGGCAAGTTTAATAGATGTAAATAAACATTGGTATGACTTAAAAGAACAGGGAATTGATTTAAAACTATACACAGCAGATGGAACGCACCCAAATGATACAGGTAATGAGAAAATGGCAAACTTATGTCGTGATTGTCTATTAGCAACTCCAACTGTAACTAATGAAAATATATATAAAGATGGAAAAGTTGTTAAAACTTTGTTTGAACCTAATCTTGCTTATAATGTAGCTACTGTAACAGGTATCGGAAATTCGAGAAAAACTTATTTAGGTCTTGATGAAGCGATTGTGTTAAACGATGGAGAAAGTGCTCAATTTTATGTTGGCGATATTGCAGTTGATTATGTTTTTGTTGCTGGATTAATGAAAGCTTCGACAGGTACAATTACGGTTCAAACTCCTACTGGATATAATGCACTTACGAGCGTTGCTTTTGGTGATGATTTAGGGACAAACGCACAAAAAACATTACTTTATAAATCAAATGAAGTAAATATGGCAACGCGTGATATTAAAATAACTGCTATTGGTGGAACTGCTTATATCACTTGTATTTCAGTAGTTGGAAATCAAAAAATATCCGAACATACAGAAGTGAATGGGGTATTTACTGGAACATGGACTAGAACAGAAGTTGCTCCTAGCATGTGGACTTATAAGACAAATGTAGCTGATGATACGATAGAAATTGATTGGATAGGCGAAGAAATTAACATAGAATTTTGTTTACATCCCAATGGTGGTGATAGTGAAATTACAACAGATGGATTATATACAAGTACTACAAATATGTATGCAACCTATAATGGCTATTTCTTTAAAAATCCACATCGTAATCAAAAATTAATGAATACACAACATAAAACTGTTATTAAAGCCAAAACCGATAGTGGTGGACGAACAGGCGTTTATGTAAAGGGGGTACGTGTTTTTTCATCATATAACAAAAATGGCTATATTATCCCATTAAAAGATAGAATAAAGGGATTTATTACACAACCTTATACAGCAGTTAAAAACGGAACAGTAGTTGATAACGTGATAACAAGTGCTACTGATGTACTTGCAGAGATTGTTTCTTTGGATTAATTGTCGCTTTTGAAAAATATTGCGACACATATAAATTAAACTTTAAATTAGTTTTTTTACAAACTAGAAGGGGGAATTTGAATGGATGATAACTTAGTAACGAAAGCTATTCAAATTGCAAAGGAGAACCGTGATAGCTTTTGTGTAACTTTATTACAACAAAAACTCAAGGTAGGTAATATTACATGTGCAAAATTAATTGATGTGCTTGAAAACAGAAGAATAATTGAAGC
Source organism: Clostridium magnum DSM 2767 (assembly GCF_001623875.1). Lineage (GTDB taxonomy): Bacteria > Bacillota > Clostridia > Clostridiales > Clostridiaceae > Clostridium_AM > Clostridium_AM magnum. The sequence continues at coordinate 41,558 of NZ_LWAE01000015.1, forward strand.
ATACAATCCTAATAAAAACGTAAGAAGAGTATTAATATAATAAAATGTGTAAAAGTAAAAGTGCTCTTTGTGAGCACTTTCATGATATACAATATTAATCATAATATTTGCTAATAGAAACTAGAGAGTATTGGTTATTATAAGTAGATATAAACAAGAGGTTAAAAACTTATATGTTACAGAGGCTTAGGAAACTAAGTCTTTTTATTTATAAAAAACAGGAGGCGTATGTATGGATGAAAAAGACGTGAGAATTGAAAATCTAGAAAAACAAGTCCAAGAAATGAGGGAAACTGAAAAAGAGTTTGAGAAAAGGCTTACATTACTAGAGAGAAATACTGCAGTAAGTGAAGAACAAATCAAGATGATCTATAAAATTCTAAATGAGATTAAAGATAGTATAGCCAGTATAGCTAAAAAGTTAGATGCAATAGAACAAGAGCCAGCAAAAGAAGCTAGTCAGATAAAAGTATCTGTTATAGTTTCTTTTTTAAGTGCACTTGCAGCGACTGCAGTTACACTAATATTTAAAAAATAAAGGAGATGTTTTTATGATTTTAGATGGAATTGATTATGGTCATAATTGTGCACCAGACATAGGAGCTAGTGGCTGGATACAAGAGGATGATGGCACTAGAAATATCGGTAGTTTAGTAGTAGCAGGGCTAGATACAACACCTGGACATCAAGGTGCATGTGTAACTCCTTTAGGAGAAACCTTCTCAAGTGTTATAGGCTCTTTGGCAAAGCGTTGTCAGATAGCTAATAGTTTGGGTGTAAACAGATATGTTTCAATTCATATGAACGCTTCTAATGGTCAAGGACATGGAGTTGAGATATTTGCTAACTCAGATGCAGCCAAACAAATAGCTGAACCTATATTATCAAATTTAGTTGCTCTTGGATTTACAAACAGAGGTATAAAATCAGAAAATCTATATGTGTTAAGAAATACAGTTGCACCAGCAATACTTATAGAGATATGTTTCTGTGATAGTGAAGTGGATCATGCTATCTACAATGAACAGAATATTGCTACTGCTATAATACGAGGGTTAACCGGTCAAAACGCTGTTAGTATACCTATTCCAACACCTATAACAAAACAAGCCTTCGGAACTACTTGGAATAAAGATTATGCTTCATTACAGCACTTATTAAATGTACAAGGATTCAGAGATAGGAATAATAATCTTCTAGCAGAAGATGGTTTCCCTGGAGCCTTAACTTTAAGTGCAGCTTCAAAATGTATTGTAAAACATGGTGGCCAAGGAGATATAACTAAATGGATTCAATGTAAATTAGGTATTACCGCAGATGGGATTTTTGGAACACAAACACTTATAACGGTACAGGATTTTCAAAATTCTAACGGACTTCAACCAGATGGAATTGTTGGACAAAATACATGGAGAAAATTATTAGGATTATAGGAGGAATAAATTTATGGATATAAAGAAAAGATTACAGAATAAAGCGTTTTGGTTAGCGGTTGCTGCATTAGTAGCATTAATGGGAAAGACATTTAATTTATTTACTATTCCAGATAACTACGATGAATTAATAAATATGATTTTGGGATTATTAACTATGTTAGGTATAGTAATCGATCCTACAACACCAGGAGTATCAGACAAGTAATTTTATCCCGGGCTTAGGCTCGGGGATTTTTTTATTTTTTGAATAAGTAAAAAAAGTATAACAAAAAGTTTGTCATATCTTGACATAAGAACAAATGTTTGGTAATATAAGAGTATAAAAGAAGAGAGCTTCTTCCCGGTCAAAGTTAGAAAACTCTCTTCTCAAAACAACCCCTATACAGGAGTCGAATATATTATAGCATTAACCTCCTGTATAGGGCAATAGGAGGAATGTACAATGAACTGTAATCAAGAGGCTATTATTAAGTCTGTAGGTAAAATATCACTAGAATTTCCAACGATAGACCAATTAAAACTAAGGAGCATATTAGAAGAGGTTTTTTACAAGTATGATGTACTACCCCAAGAAACTGCTTTAGTAGCTTCTGACGTAGAAGAAAAACTACAGATATATCTTGCAACTAAAAGGCTTGATGGATTAAGCGAAAGAACATTAAATAACTATAATTATCAGTTGATTATATTTGCTAGTCACTTAATTAAACCTATTGCTACTATAACAACAATGGATTTAAGAATGTACTTAGCAGCAAGATGCAAAGGTATGAAACCAACTAGTATAAATGGACAAATATCTATTTTAAAATCATTCTTTTCATGGTTAGCGGATGAAGAATATATACCTAAGGACCCAGCAAGAAAATTAAAACAAACTAAAGAACCTAAAAGATTAAGACATGCTTTATCTGATGAGGAAGTAGAACATTTAAGGCAAGCTTGTAAAACGGATCGCGAAAAAAGTATAGTTGAATTTTTGATATCAACCGGGTGCCGTCTCAGCGAGATTGTAGGAATTAATAAAGACGAAATTAATTGGCATGAAATGAGCTTATTTGTGATTGGAAAGGGAAATAAGGAGAGGAAAGTGTACTTTAATGTAAAAGCTAAGATTCTTTTACTAAAATATTTAGAGACAAGAAAAGATGAGAATCCTGCTTTATTTGTAGCTGGCAAGTTTCCGCACGGGAGAATGGGTGGCAGAAGTATTGAAAGAGAAGTAAATAAGATTGCAGAAAGAGCCGGATTTGATAAATCTATATACCCTCACCTATTTAGGCATAGTTTTGCTACACACAATATAAATTCAGGTATGCCTTTACATATACTTCAGCATCTAATGGGACATGAGTCTCCAGAAACTACACTTGTATATAGTGAAGTATCGGAGGATAATGTAAGACATGAGTATAAAAGAATTCAATAAGGTTAGGAGTTGAATTATTGTGAGAAAACTCATATTTAATAATGGTCAAAGATTTGGAAAGTTAACTAATTAATGCGAGGTTGGAGTATTGAAAAAGCTTTAACCCAACCGTTAAAAAAAGGTCAAAATAATTCATCTCAATAGCACAAAAGAGCTTGGATTAGTTTAAATTAGTCCAAGCTCTCTTTTAAATTATTAAATAATTTGATATAAGTCATCATCTTCTTTCATAACTTTTTCCTCTAACTTTTCGCAAAATTCTATCTATCAAAAAAGAAAACCCCCTTCAGTTTTAAAATTTAGAAAACAACCTCCTAAACTCTCTTGAAAGGATATTCTTAGAGAAAAGTAGCTAAAGTATTGATCTCACTAGTTTGGCGAGGTGCTTAACGTGTCCAAAATACCCCTCTTAACATATCCCTCTAAATATATACTAAAAAATCGACTTGAGGGATACTTTAAGAAAACTGCAAACCCGCATTCTACCGTCATGATTTTTTATAAAAAAGGATACTTTAAGCATCAATATTATTACATAATTCACATTATTTTTCATTTACCAATTATTTTTAAGAGCAAAAGAAAATAAACTTACTTTCTGATAAAGAAAACGTGCTTGTTTTCTAAAAGGGATTTTCTTTTTAATTATGTCTTCAAGCATTGATTTTTCTTATATTATTTATTGTTAACATATCCAAAACAGACTTCTTAACGTGTCCTTCTTAGAAAACTAAATTCAAATTTTTAGGGATATCATAATATTTAAAATTTAAATAAATTTGGATACCTTAAGCTTCCAATTTTTTAAAATTAAAAGGATATTTTTACCAACACGTAGAATTACTTTTGTAGTAGATTTGTAGTACAAAAGGAGGGGCTTAGTTTTGGGAAATCCTAAAAAGCTTAATTTAGATTACGAAAAACTTTGCGAAATCGCAAAAGCATTAAATGAAAATATGTTAGCTAATAGATCCAGAAGTAAAGAAAATAAAATTTCTAATGACCATTTTATAAGACAGAGATTTGATATAAGTCGTAAAGATTTTTCTTTTACTATCAAAGGTACGGGTATTAAATACAATCAAACTACTTTTATGTATGATATAGCAAATTACAATAGTATCACTAAAGTAATGCTTAATACTAAAAGTAGCACAGAAGCAGAAGAGGAGATGGCTGCTACTTCAGAGGAACAAATTAATGAAAAAGAAGTTGAGGATTATAAAAGTAATACTTTTACAACTTTAAATACTCTTAAGGAGATTATGCCAACTCTATTGGAAATACTAGAGTGGTACAGGCTCCAAAAAGATAGTAGTACTAAAGTAATCCTAGCTAAATTGGAACTTAATTTGAATGATCCTGAGTTATCTGGTAATGTTAGTCCTCATCCGATTAAGTGCTATGATAGTATTTTTATTAAATTTAAAGAAGTTTGTAAGCAATATCCAGGTTATAAGCAACAGGATCTTATATCTAAAGCTCTATTAGAATTCATTAATAAATATAAAAAATAGAAAGTATATAAAAAGTATTTACAAAGTATATATTTTAGAGTAAAATTGTAATTGTAAATAATTCCAGTATATAAAAAGTATATAAAAAGTATATAATTATAAAAAGGAAGGTGTTCTAATAAATGGCTAGAGGTATTGATATCGGAAACGGATATGTAAAATTTCAAGGAAAGAAGTTTGCAAGCAGAACAAAAATAGGAGAAAAAACTGCATTTGGGAAACAAAAAAAAGAGATTCATTATGTAACTTATGATGGAGTAAATTATGTTGTAGGAGAAGGGGCTATATTTACTGGAGATGATAGATATTTTAGTAATCAATATACAGTTTGTTTGTTAACTGCACTTGCATTAGGCTCTGGAAATGAGGACTTTATCGAAGAATCTGTTGTAGTAGGTTTACCAGAACGAAAATATAAATTGATAGGTGAAAAACTTAAGAAACATATAACATCATTAGGGCAAAAGCAAATATCAGTTGATGGAAAAGAATATACTATACGAATTAAAGATGCATTAGTATTCATAGAAAGTGCTTATCCTATATTGAAAGAAATAGAATATAATGTAATTGTGATTGATAATGGAGCTGGAACTATTAATGTAACTCAGTGGGAAGACTTAAGTATAATCAATAGTGCTACCTACAATGAAGCTATGTATAAAATGTATGCTGAGATAGCATCATATCTTAATACTAATAAGGGCGCAGATTTTAAGCCGACTGATATAGAAAAAATATTCAATAAAAAGACAACTATCATAAATCAAGAAGAAACTGATATAACAGATATTAGACCTATAATATCAAATCACATTGGTGAAATAGCTTCATATATCAAAAATGATTTTAAATATAAAGATGCAAAGGCAATCTACCTAATTGGTGGCGGTGGAGCTGATGCAATTAACTACTGGAAAAATGATTTTCCAAAAATAAAACTAGTTGAAAATAATCAGTTCATAAATTCTGAGGTATATGATGCTATAGCAAAAGAGGAGTTTGGAGATGAAGATCAAGAGTAAACCAATAATTTTTACTGATAATGAAAGAGATATACTAAATTGGTCTGAAAGCCAAAGTAAACCATTTGGAACTTATGTTAAAGATTTAATAAGAGATGATATAAAAAGAAACAGGCAGTATCCAAAAGAAGAATTAAAAGGAATAATAAAAGAGATTTTACAAGAAATGAATTTGGATACTAAAAACATAAAATCAGATTCGGAAAACAAGATTAATAGTAAATTAGGTGCTAAAGGTAAGAAAGCATACAAAAACTTTTTAAATAGTTCAGATTAATTTTTTAGTATTTAAAATATTTTACAAAAGAGAAGTTTATAAAATTATAGACTTCTCTTTTGTGTTATAAAAATATTACAAAAATAATATAAAAGTAATACTTTTGTAATATTATTTAGTAATATTTGCTCAAATCCTGCATATACATTAAATAAAGAATAAAAAAGGAGGAGCAAAACTTGGCTACAATTAATGTAAGCTTTAAGAAAACATCTAGAGATATGAAATTATTTACCTTTGTAAATGCTTTAGAAGAAAAATCAGACTTTATAAAGGATGCAATAGAGCATTATATAGACTATTTAGAAAAAGAAAAAAAGTAGATTAATTTATAAATCATATCTAATTTTTATTCACTTCATATTAATCACAGCTCTTTCTTGAGCTACAACATGAGTATTTCAAACATTAAGTTTTAATACCAGGAGGCTTTAAATGAAAAATCTCTATCAACCAATTAAATTCAAAAGAACCAAAAAAGCAAAGTGGGAAACAGGATTCAGAATGATAAATGGTAATGGAGAAACTTTTTTAGAAAAAGATATGAAGGTTACAGTAAGCCATATTTATAAGTATGAAATTAGTTGGTTTTAGGAGGTATGTATTAATGGAAAATCTAGTTAGTGGAATGATTTTAGTAGAAAAGGATTTTGGAGACTTGCATTGGTTAGTGATTACACCTGAAGGATGGAAAGCTATAGATACTGGAGCATGCTGTATTGAATTTGAACCTAGCAATTATACAAAGGCTTATATCCCTAAAGATTATAATGATCCTTGGACACCAGCAGATGGTACGGAAATAATGCTTACGGAGGCAGAGCAATGAGGAATATAAATAGAATTAACACAGTTGTTTTTCAAAGAATTAAAAATGCTAACTGGGAGCTTGGTCTTGGACTCGAATTTGATAACGGAGATTCTACTCTAGTAGATGGAGAAGGGAATAAAGTAAAAGAACTTTGGGATTGTAAAGATTTTAGTGGACTTGATATAAAAACTAATCTGTTTGAGGAATTTAAACAGTTACACTATAAAAAATAAAGCCTGCACCGAAAGGGCAGACTTATCCACGACGCTAAAAGTGAACTCCTTGCTTCGCTACGTCGTATACACTTCTAGCTTATGCAACAAACTTTTAAAAGATGACTAATTTAATGCTATCTTAGAGAATGTTAATAATCTATTTACAATTAGAATGCTTGAACTATATAACTAGCAACAACCATTCCTGCACCAAAGGCAAAAATTAATACACCCATGATAACCCTTCTTTCAAGTTAATTTATTATTAGTATTCACTATTTTAATAATTTTATACGGAGGTTTTTATGAAAATAAGTGTAATTTACTCAAATTCTACTATGGCTGATTTTAAAAAAAGACAAAAGGATAAGTTTAATGAAAATATTGAACTTGTAGCAAAGCACATTAATAGTAATACTGAACTAAAGAAAAAAGTAGCATTTGTTGGTGGCAGCCTTTTATATATGAATGATATTGTTAATGCTGCTGATCCTATGGGGAAAATAGATGCTGCAGGAAATACAATACTCGGTATAGTTAGGAATATAGGATATTGGTGTTGTATTATAGGATGCATTATTGACATAATAAAGGCATTAATGCAAGGAGATACAAAAAATATTGCTAAGGTTATGATGAAATATGCATTGGCATTTGGAGCATTATATATTTTCCCTTGGATATTAGACTTAATTAAAAGTATATTTTAGGAGGTAGATGTATGGGAAGTTTAATCTTTACCTTTATAGCTAAAAATGCTTACTGGCTATGCTTATTTATTGGAATGGTCGGACTTCTAGGCTATATAGCAGGGTTTAAAAAAGGAGGTAGAGTTAGTGTGTTTTGTGTAATTATTTATTGGGTGGTGGCTGCTGTATGTTCAGCACTATAAAATCCATGAAATTAAGCGACTATTTTCAGCTAGTTCATCCTAAATATATAATTTTAAAACTTATACCAGATACATCGATTCGTAATTATAACAGCTCCAATATAGCAAAAGCTATTCAATACATGTATAAAAATATTACTCAAAGGATACGTAAAGAAGAAAAACAATTCATAATAGAAACTCCTGTCAAATGTTCCTTTTTCATAGATATACAAAAGAATGATGTTTCGTTTTACTTTATAGTTCCAGAGAGATATCTAGGACTCATCAAAGAAAAGATAACTGAAACATGGTCTAAAGTTACAATTGGAGAAGTAGATACAATCCCTGTTTTTTCTGAAAAAGCTTTAAAATATCAATTAAAATACTCTAAAGAAGATGCCTTAAGTTTAAACATTAATAAAAAGTGTAATGAACCTTTAAACTCTATTCTCAGCGTGTTAGATATATTGGAAGAAGGAGATAGAGTAGGAATATTCTATAACTTTATACCTTGTATACAGAGAGGATGGAGAGTTGAATACCAAAGAACTATAGACAAATTGAAAAACAATGAACCTATAGAAAGAGAAAAATTTACATGGAAGTATGTTTTAAAAGAAGGGTTTATTATACTTATAAATTTAGTTGAAGATCTACTAGATATAGTATCGGATTTCTTTGGAGCAGATAAAAAAGAACAAAAGCAAAGTTTAGCAGAGGTAGCTTTAACATCATTAATGTTAGAGGATAAGAAGAAACTTAGTAGTGCAACTGTAGAAAAAAAAGACACTACAGTACTTTCTACACAGATGCTAATAGTAGCAGATGGTAATAATATAAAACGTACTGAAAATAACGCTATAGCAGTTTTAGAGGGGTATAAAACACTAAGCGAAGATAATGAACTTATATATAAAAAACTACCTAAGAAGAATACATTTTATATAACTGATTTTAAAATAGCTGGAGTAGAAGAAAATAAACTATCTGTAGAGGAATGTCAAAATCTTTTAGAACTCCCAGGAAGAGAACTTCTTCAACAACATAAAATTATTGATAAAATTGATGTATTAGAAAGTAAGGTACCAGATCAATTACAGTCAGGAGTTATAAGAGCAGGAGAAAATACTTATAGAGGAAAATTAACTAGCGTATATCAAACAGAGGATAAAGAACTTAAAAATACAGCCATATGCCTATGTGGACCTAATAGAAGTGGTAAAAGTACATTAATAGCAAACATTGTCTATGATTTAATAAAAGCTGGTAGAACAGTAATATTACCCGACTTTTGTGGTAAATGCCAACTAAGTGATGAACTAGCACGGGTTATTCCTAAGGAAAAAATACTTAATATAGAGTGCAATATTTGGGATACATTACAAGGATTTGGTTATAATGAAATAGTACCTAAGGATGATTCTATATTTGAATTATATAACTGCGCAAAAATGAAGGCTGCTAAACTTAAAGAATTAATAAATTTGGTAAATGACGGTGATAGCGATTTAGAAGGTAGAATGGAAAGGTACTTAGAGTATGCAGCATTAGTAGTCTTTGTATGTAATGGTTCAGTTAATGATGTTTTTAAAGTCTTAAAGCAACACGTTTTAAGACATGAATATATTAAAAAAATTCCATTAGAACTTAAGGATACTATGGAAGAATATATAGATGAATTATTAGAAATTGATGAGTGGTCTAAGGCTACTAAGGACACTCCAGCAGAGGTTATAGGAACTAAACAAGGACATATAAGTGCCATATTAAGCAGAGTACACAGATTGAAGCAAAATGCCTATATAGAAATGATGCTTAAGAGATCCTCTGATAATAATATAAATCTTATAGATGAAATTCAGAAAGGTAAATTAATCTGTATAAGAATGTATGATAGCATGTTTGCTACTCAGCAACAGAAAGATATATATGTATGCTACTGGATCACTAAAGTATGGGGTGCACTTCAAAAAAGATTTTGCGATATAGACCAAGATAAGTTAGTTCAAACAGTTATCCTGATAGATGAATTATACCAAACTAAAAATTGTGAAAAATATCTAACTATAATATTAAGCCAGATGCCTAAGTATAGGACTAAGCTCGTTCTTTCATGCCATCATTTAGCACAGATACCTGTAATACAAGAGGAGCTGAAGAGTGCTATGTGTAGTTATATGTTTATAGCTGGTAGTAATAAGAAAAATTATCAAGCTATGAAAGAAGAATTTGAAGATAAGGGATATTCCCTTGAAGACCTATTACATCTTAAAAGATATCACTGCCTTAATCTATTAGCTTATGAAGAAGGTTACTGGGCAGGAATAACTCAACTACCATTACCAATTAAATAAATATTTTAATTTAGGGGCTTGGGCTCCTTTTTATTTTCTAAAAATTTCTAAAATATTTCTTCAAAAACTATTGCAATAACACGTAAACGTGTTTATAATATAAGTATAGACACGAAAACGTGTTAAAAGAAAGGAGGTTATTATGGATATCAAAGATGTGCTAACATTTACAGAAGCAGCAGAACTTTGGGGATTAAGTGACGGATCTGTTTTAAGAAACGCAGTAAGGCAAGGGAGATTCAAAGAAGGAGAATATAGACAGAGTGGCAAGGTGTGGCTAGTAACTAAAGAAGCAATGGAAAGAGTCTATGGGAAAATTACAGAAAACAACTAGACTAAACGAAAGTTTAGTGAAGTTGAGCGAAATATTGCAAATTTGAAAGGAGTATAAAATGAGTAATTTAAAAAAAGCTTTATTTGTGTTGCTATATGATCAATCTGATTCAGGGGACTTGGAAGTTAGAGATTCTGATGAAACGTATGTTGACCACATTGTAAATGCGTTGATTCAGAAAAATGGAATGACTTGTCCTTTCAAAAATTATGATTGTATAGGACATTGCAAGGTAAATCATATAGGTTGCGTAGAAGGTTTGAATATTGATTGTAATAGAGAACACGAGGATATATGGAGAGATTTTATTGGGATAGAAAACAAAGATTGAAAAAATGGCGCAGGAAAGGAATGATTATTCATGTATAAAGTTTATTATTTAAAAGATGGTACAAGAATTAATTATGAGGATTTAAGTCAAAGTGGCAGGTATCTAATAGACTTAGACGAAAGACCAGAAATAGGCTCAAATTTAGAGATAGACAACAATTTATATTCAGTATGTATGATAATGGAACATAATATGGTTGGTGTAAGAGCTTTTAATTTTAAAGATGATGATGAAGTAGATGAAACTTTAGAAAGTGAGTTCACTTGCCCTTATTGTGGACACATATATCAAGATGCTTTTGAGTTAGAGGATACTGGGGAACGTACTTGTACAAGATGTAATAGTGAACTTGAATTTGAAAGAGTAGTTACCGTTGAATACAGCGTTATACCAAAGAAAAAAGCAGATGTAATAAAAATTCGATAGTTCACATTTCATCTATAGGAGGTTACTATGAAAAACTGTAAAGAATGTCCTTATAGGGAATGTATACTGCGTACGGATAAAGAGTTTGAGATTTGTCCGGTGGATGTAGCAAAGAAAGAATTTGAGAAGACAGGTAAAATTGTTAAATAGAAAATTTGAATATCAAAGAACGTTAAATGAGATTTTAGCGAAATTGAAAGGAGATATGTAAATGAATAAAGATAACTTTGTATATGCTATGGAAAATCTAAGGGCTAACATTGAATCTGATATTGAACGTTATAAAGAAAATAAATATCCTGCTGATATGATTGAGTATTATAATGGTCAAAAAGATATGCTTGATGTTATTTTGGGTCTTGTTGAAAAAGGAACATTCGAGAAATAAGGTTTTAGCGAAATTGAAAGGTGGTTTTAATAATGGAAAAATGTGCAGCATGTTCAGATTGTGATGTTCCTTTTCTTTGGAATGTATTAAATGAAGATGATAAAAATGTTACTGTAAAATGTGGTACTTGTGGTAAGGAGATAACTTTTAAACATTATGGTAAGTGCCCTGATTGTGGTTTTTGGCTTGATGATAGTAAGTATTGTGAAATGTGTGATAAATCTTACTTAGGTAACTATGAAGAAAATGATATTGTTGATGAAAAGTGTCCTGATTGTGGTTTTGCTAAAGCTCATATTTTAAATTGGTATGGTGAATCTGATTCTGTGGGTCCTATTAAAAAATTATATTTTGAATTAAAGTGCATTCACTGTGGTAAAGAATTTAAACATACTGAAAATGTATGCAATGGATAATGTTAAACATGAATTTATCAAATAAAGAATTTAATCAAAAGGGTTATGTAACTGCAAGAATATGTGAAACACTCTACCTCTATCCATTGGAATAATGCGATTTAAAGGTTAAATTTAAATTAATTATAGCAGTTATATTAATACTGCATTTATAAAAAGCTGCTATAATTAATTTATTTATTAGAGCAGCTTTGAAACCTAAATTTATATTTATTTAAAATTATTTATGTTTATAATTGTATATTTATATTTTCAGTAATATATTTTTAATTTAATTTATTTCCAGATGCTTAATTATACTTTTTATATTACTTATTTTGAAATTTATATTACTAAATATAAATTATAATTTAGCGATTATTAGACAGCTTATCCACATTTTTCTTTACAAATTACAGAAGATAATTTATAATTTAGATAAATTATTGCAAATTAAACGGTTTTAAAAATAAATAGTCAAAAAATGCAACAACTCCTATCAATCGAAAGTTTGCCGACCCAGATTGACAGGAGTTCCAAAGACACAAGAAGTTTAACTTCTTATATACTGTATTATGTATTTTATTATAAATTATTATTTGCATATAGTCAATAATAAAATACGTATATTTTCCGTATATAAAAATTAGTTCCTTCTTTGTGTTATGGGTGTATTTCGTGACATAAGGAGGATTTTTTATTATGAAAAATTATAATATTGTTTTTAATAGTCAGGAACTTGATAAATTTAACACACTAGAAAATCAAAAAAATAAAGACTCAGTAATGAGTATCTATTCATATCTTTTAAAACTTAACAATACAACTAATGCTAAGTATGAAAAAGCAGGATTATCACATTTAAAAGAAGCTACCAAACTAAGCATATCTATGCGTGATTTTATTGAAAAATATAAAAGATGTCATCCAAAAATGTCTATAAGAACTTTAAAAAAGAGAATTGATTTATTAATAGAGCTTGGATTAATAGCAGTCGAAAAATTCAAAAATAGCTTTACCTATTCATTTTTTAGATACATGGTAAACGAAAGTGTAAACAAAAATGTAAACACTTCAGAAGTAGTTGAACCTATTGAAAATACTGTGCTACCATGCGACGATGAAAAACATAAATACTTAAACTCTGAAAGAGTTTCTATAGACTTAGACTCTAATACTTGTTCTCCAAGGACACCTGATAACTTTGAATATGAAAACTATGTACAGGATCAAGAAAAGGTTACTTCATGGGAATACATTTCTCCTGTTATAGAGAAATTGTTCATAACTATGAAAGTTAAATCTAGTTGGATTAAAGGCCATGTAATTGATAAGCTATTTAATAATTATTCAAATATAACCAAGAAACATGCGGTAGCATATGTAATAAAAGCTATAACTAATGCTAGAATACAATCTAAAAGCAATTATAAAAAGTATGTTATAAATAACAAGACTACCAATGAAGGTAGAACCACCTACAGCAGATTTAATGACTTCCCTCAAAGAAACTATACATCAGAGGATTTAAAAAATATTGAGCGTGCATTGTTAGGTTGGTAGAATATTGCTTTTATTAATCATTTAATTAAATATACTATGATGTGGATTTAAGTATGGATTGGATTAAATCTAATATTCTATGCTGGACTTCATTGGATAGAGCCCTAAAACTCAATAGAAGATCAACTTCTCTAGTTGTTACGTTTGTTACTATAGGAGTATCTGAAGATTCAGGAATTTCTTTACCTGTAGTTCCCATTATCCAATCTGCAGAAACATTGAATGCATCACTGACGGCCTTAATGAATTCTGCGGAAGGAATATGGTTTGCAAGTTCTATTCGTGAAATATGACCTCTTGTAAATTTCACAGATAATTTATCTGCAAATTCTTGTTGAGTTAAGTCGTGTTTAGTACGTAGTATATATATATTATTAGCTATAATTCTTTTTATATCCATAATACATCCCCCCGAAAATATTGAAGTCAAGAGTATAATAGCATCTGAGGAGGGAAATAAAGTTAAATGCGTAAATAAAAAAAGTTCCTATTTACGCATTTAACTCATCATCAATTGAAACAGATATACAAGTCCTCTAGTTTAACTTCTAGAGCTTCTGCTAATTTACATAACTTATCTAAAGTTGGACTTTTTATGCTATTTTCTATGTCGGAAATATGACTTTGTGCCACACCAGATTTATGTGAAAGCGCAGCTTGCGTAAGACCTTTTCTTATTCTAACATCTTTCAGTACAATTTTTACTTTCATATTAAACCTTTTTATTTATATTTTCGACAAAATTGTTATTAATATAATATAACAACTTAAACATAAAAGCAAATATATGTAAAAAAATATCATTAAATGGGATATTATAGAAAAAAAAATCGCTATAGCGATTTTTAGACATGTTATAATAAGAATTGTAAAAAAAACATATTATATGCAAAATAACCATTAAACACATAATTATAGAAACATATGTTTGTATACAAATGCTAAAAGTGATATAATTATAGCAAAATATTAAGGGGATGTTTACTTATGACAAACGACGAAATATTAAAAAGACAAAAAGAACTATTAATGTTAGTTGAAGAATTAAAAGAGAAAAAGAAAAAAGCAGGTACTTAATAACCTGCGTTAACTCAACTTTCTGTCAACTTCTAACTTAACAGCTTCTTTTATAATATTCCATACATCATCGCTTAATTCAGAACTAGTTATTAAACCAGTTTCAATCATTTTATCTAATATAAGATCAACTGTGTTTGGTGCTTCATATTCCTCTAATCCGTCCATCCAGTAATCAATTGATTTACCACTATGCTCTACTAATTTAACTAGAAATTTTTTAGAAGGAGTTCTTGTTCCGCGCTCAAGATCTCCTATAATACCACGAGAAACATTAAGCTCCCCAGCTAATTTCACTTGCCCAACTTTTTCGCCTCTTTTAACTTCAAGTTCTTTTCTATAATTTTTTAATTTTTGAGAAAATATTCCACTCATTAAACTCACACCTCATTAATTATAATATAATAAATTTTCTCACCTTTCAAGAGAAAAAACTGTAAAATCACGCAAATTGAGAGAAATAAAGGAAAATCGAGATAATGACGTAATATGTTGGGCACATTCCATATAAAGGCAAAATATGCAAGTTTATTTTTCACTCGAAATAAGAGAAAATATAAATAGACAGGAGGTGGAACATTGAATTTAAGAGAATTTAGATATATTAAAGGCCTTCAACGTCAATTTGTAGCCTCTAAAGTGGGTATTTGTGGTAAACATCTCAATGACATAGAATCTGGAAGGGTCAACTTAACTGTAAAAGTTAAACAAAAGCTCTCAGATTTATATAAAACCGATGAGAAAGACATAGAATCTATGTACAAGGAGGTTAGAAATGAAAAAGAGCGAGATACTATTAAGACAAAATCAACTTCTTCAGGAAGTTGAAATTTTAGCACAAAAATTCACGCAAAACAAGAGAAAAAGGAAAAAGGTATGTAAAAAAGATTAGGCTAATTTAATGATTAGCTAGTAATGGAGGTTAAGGAGATGATGGGATGTCAAATTTAAAAAACTCTTTAGAAATGAGCGTGAATTAAATGGCAGTATTCAGAGTAAAAAAGGACAAAGACAATCCTTATATAGTTATTAATAAAAACTTTATTTATGATAAAAGGATAAGTTTAAAAGCCAAAGGGCTTATGGCTTATTTTTTAAGCAGGCCTGATAATTGGGAGTTTTATATAAATGAGATATGTGAAAATACATCAGATAAACATA
The DNA here is from genome assembly GCF_001623875.1 of Clostridium magnum DSM 2767. Classification (GTDB taxonomy): domain Bacteria; phylum Bacillota; class Clostridia; order Clostridiales; family Clostridiaceae; genus Clostridium_AM; species Clostridium_AM magnum. Next base: position 57,171 of record NZ_LWAE01000015.1, read on the forward strand.
GATGTATATCTAATACTATAAAGGAACTAGAAGCATATGGATATGTTACAAGAGACTTGAAAAGAAGTAACACTGGTAAATTCGCTGGAGGATATGACTACATAGTATATGAAACTCCAATAGATCCGAAGTGCCAAAACGTCGATTCGGCAAAATGCCAATCTGGTGAAACGCCGATTTGGCAAAAGGGCTCCTTACTAAATAATGATAATAAACTAAATAATGATATTAATAATAATAAGGACTTAAACCCTATACAGGTATATCAAGAAAATATATTCCATTCACCAGGTAAATTAGAACTAGATTCTCTAAATAGCTGGAGTGAACAATTAAGTGATAAACTAGTAATTTTAGCTATAAATATTGCAGCAAAGAACAATGCTAGAAGGTTAGAGTATATAGAAAAAATTTTAATGGATTGGGACAGCAGAGGAATTAAAACTACAGAACAAGCACAAGTTTATACAATGCAAAGAAATAAAAAATCCAAGAAAGGAGAGATAAAAGGTGGAAGCTCTAGCGAGGATAATCAATCAAGTCAGGGATACAACTTCAAGAGATTTGGTGGTTAAGGAAATACAATATGCTTGTAGCAAGTGTCATGACACTGGATGGATCTATAACGAAGATTTAGATTGTTATAAAAAATGTGAATGTGTAGAGATAGCTCATTTAAAAGTTTTATGGGAAAGTTCAGGGATTAATACAGAGCAGAGGTTATTAAAACTTAATAACTATAAACCGTATGATGATTTGACTAAAGAAGCTAGAGATAAAGCTGTAAGTTATATTAAAAACTTCAATACTTTAAGAACTAAAAGAGAAAATGGATTTGGATTGTTTGGACAAGCTGGTGCAGGTAAAACACATATTGTAGTATCTATAGGCACTAATTTAATTAATAGAGAGTCTGATCCTGTTCCAGTGGTATATATGCCTTACTTAGAATCCATGAAGGAACTAAAAGCAAATGTTTTAGATGATGAGTATTACAACAAGCTCATGGATAGATATTGTAGAGCAAAGGTCCTGATAATAGATGATTTATTCAAAGATAAGATTAAAAATGGAAAGTTATTAAGAAAGGACGGAATGATAGTAGGACTAAATGAAGCAGATATGAAGCATATATACCCTATCCTTAACTATAGATATCTTAACTACCTACCAACAATAATAAGTAGTGAATGCACTCCAGATATGCTTATAGACTTAGATGAAGCACTAGCAGGAAGAATACTTGAAACATGCGGAGAAAATATAACAATTTTCAAAGGTAAAAACTATAACTACAGAATGCGAAACTTTATATAAAATTCATTAATTAGGAGGCAAGTAATGTCAATAGATGATTTCAAAAATGAAGTATTTAAGATTTATTGTCAAAATGATATTACAGTTTCACAAGCAGTTGAAATTGCCAAAGCTAAGTTTAAAGTATCTGATGAATTGTTCCAAAAATGGTTTTTATAAAAAAGGAGTGAGATATTTGGATATAAAAGCTATGATTGAAAAAGTTAGAGAAGAAATGAATGAGTGTATTAGACTATATGATCTTATGGATATAAGAACAGTTAGAAAGTCTCAGGAGCTAGATGTACTGCTTAATATTTATAATGGACAAATGGTATGTGCTTAGAAGATTGGATAGAAGAATTACTAAAGCTCTATGAAAAAGGATATGTATTCTGGGAAGCGTTAGAAATAATTAAGGAAAGAATGGAGGATGAGAATGGTAAGACTATTTGTACTAAAGAAGGTAAAAGGACATGACGGCAAAGTAATTGATAATACAAAAGTTACCTGGGAATACTGGAAGAAAAAATTAAAAGAAGAGGTAGAAGAACTTATAGAGGCAATAGATTTAAATGACAAAACAAAAATAATGGAAGAGGTATTAGATGTAATACAGGTTGGAGTAGGAATGGTGTACAAGCTATTTAAAGAAGGCATGATTATAGAGCAAGGCATACACAGACACAATAAAAAGCTAACCAACAGATGGTGTGAAGTTGCTGCAACTATTAGGTTACACATTACCAAAAATTAAAGAGTAGGAGGAATACAATATGCCAGAAAAAATGTTAAATTTAGAAACTCTCGCTGGTGGTGGATTTGCAGAAAGAGTTAATCAAGCTATAAAGGAGGTAATGGAGAATATATCAGATCCTAATACACCATGGAAAACAAAAAGAAAAGTAACAATTGATATGGTGTTTGAATCAAAAGAGGATAGAGACATAACAAACATAGATATTGTTACAAAAGTAAAACTAGCTCCAAAAGAATCTATACACACGAAGATACTGATAGATAGGAACTTAGATGGTGAAATAATAGGAGCTGAATTTAAAAAAGCAGTTACCAGGACAACAGGCGATTAAAGTAGACTCTGAAACTGGAGAAGTTTTAGAACCTAAGCAAGAATCCAAGGAAGATCTAGAAGGGTTAAAATTAGTAAAATAATTAAATTTTAGGAGGAATTCAATATGTTTAATAAAGAGAGTTTAGAGTATTTGGTAGCTTTAGGAGAAGTAAAATTACTAGAAATTGATGGACAGCAATATTCAACAAAGGCACTTCATAGAGTAATGGAGCCGGAGCCAGCAGCATTAAAAACAACAACACTAACAGCATTAGTAGATTATATCAAATCTGATTTTGATATTAAGGCAAGTAGTAAATTATTAATACATGTATAAGTCCTGAGAAAGTAGCATTGTATTCAGAATTACGTTCAGATGCAGAAAGGGAATCTTATATTACATGTGAGGCTTTACTACCGGACAATATCGTTTTTGATAGATTCATAGATACAGAACAATTCAATATAATGCTTCAATCATCATTTGTGGAAAATAAAGATAGAACACTTCTTTTAAAAGTAACAGGATGTGTAAAGGACAGTGCAATTAAGGAAATTGGTGATGACGGAGTGAGTCAAGCAGCTACAATCAAAACTGGAGTAGCAAGTGTAAATGATGTAGTAGTTCCTAATCCAGTAATACTTGCACCGTATAGAACATTCCCGGAAATAGTACAGCCAGAATCAAAGTTTATATTCAGAATGCAAAGTGGACCACGTGCAGCACTCTTTGAAGCTGATGGTGGTGCTTGGAGAAACGAAGCAATGGGCAAAATTAAAAAATTCCTAGAAGATCAACTTCAAGGTGTAGAAAACATAAAAGTTATATCCTAATTTAATAAAATGGACAGGTTAGAGGTTAATAGCTAACTTGTCCTATAAATACAATTATTTAAATTAAGGAAGTTAAAATGAGTGAAAATTAAATAACAAAGAGCTTTTACAAGAGTTAATAAATACCTTTGATGAATTAA
>NZ_LWAE01000016.1 GCF_001623875.1 Clostridium magnum DSM 2767
GCCCTTGTTTCTCAGTCTCCCACCTATCCTGTACAGACAATACCGAAATTCAATGCTAGCTACAGTAAAGCTCTACGGGGTCTTTCCGTCCAATCGCGGGTAGCGAGCATCTTCACTCGCAATACAATTTCGCCGGATTTGTTGTCGAGACAGTGCCCAAATCATTACGCCATTCGTGCGGGTCGGAACTTACCCGACAAGGAATTTCGCTACCTTAGGACCGTTATAGTTACGGCCGCCGTTTACTGGGGCTTAAGTTCATACCTTCGCTTGCGCTAAGTATTCCCCTTAACCTTCCAGCACCGGGCAGGCGTCAGCCCTATACTTCAGCTTTCGCTTTAGCAGAGACTGTGTTTTTGCTAAAACAGTTGCTTGGGCCTATTCTCTGCGACCTACTTGCGTAGGCACCCCTTCTCCCGAAGTTACGGGGTCAATTTGCCGAGTTCCTTGACAACAATTCTTCCGCTGGTCTTAGGATTCTCTCCTCACCTACCTGTGTCGGTTTGCGGTACGGGCGCCAACATCCTCCATAGAGACTTTTCTTGGCAGCGTGGAATCAGATACTTCGCCCATAAGGGCTCCCCATCACGTCTCAGCTAATTACAGGCGGATTTGCCTATCCTGTATACCTAAACGCTTAGACGCACATCCAATAGTGCGCAAATCTTATCCTCCTGCGTCATCCCATTTGTAATAACGTCAGTTGGCGGTATCGGAATATCAACCGATTGTCCATCACCTACGCCTTTCGGCCTCGGCTTAGGCCCCGACTAACCCTGAGCGGACGAGCCTTCCTCAGGAAACCTTAGGTTTTCGACCAATAAGATTCTCACTTATTTCTCGCTACTTATGCCAGCATACTCACTCCTGTACAGTCCACCGCTCCTTTCGGTACGACTTCAACCCATACAGGAAGCTCCTCTACCACTGATACTTACGTATCAATCCATAGCTTCGGTGGTAAGTTTTAGCCCCGGACATCTTCGGCGCAGGATCTCTCGACTAGTGAGCTATTACGCACTCTTTAAATGAGTGGCTGCTTCTAAGCCAACATCCTAGTTGTCTTAGAAATCCCACATCCTTTTCCACTTAACTTACACTTTGGGACCTTAGCTGATGGTCTGGGCTGTTTCCCTTTTGACCACGGATCTTATCATTCGTAGTCTGACTGCTTTGATTCAAGTATATGGCATTCGGAGTTTGATAGGGTTCAGTAACTGTTGTCAGCCCCTAGCCCATTCAGTGCTCTACCTCCATTACTCATTCAAAACGCTAGCCCTAAAGCTATTTCGAGGAGAACCAGCTATCTCCGAGTTCGATTGGAATTTCTCCGCTATCCACAGCTCATCCCATGGTTTTTCAACACCAACGTGGTTCGGTCCTCCACGGAATTTTACTTCCGCTTCAACCTGTCCATGGATAGGTCACCCGGTTTCGGGTCTACGACATGCAACTTTTCGCCCTATTCAGACTCGGTTTCCCTTCGGCTCCATACCTTAAGTATTTAACCTTGCTACACATCGTAACTCGCTGGCTCGTTCTACAAAAAGCACGCCGTCGCACATAAAAGTGCTTCGACTGATTGTGGACACACGGTTTCAGGTTCTATTTCACTCCCCTTCCGGGGTTCTTTTCACCTTTCCCTCACGGTACTGCTTCACTATCGGTCACCAGTTAGTATTTAGCCTTGGGAGGTGGTCCTCCCTGCTTCCCACAAGGTTTCACGTGTCTCGTGGTACTCTGGATTAGACCTGACTGCTCTTTTTTTTCACTTACAGGGCTTTTACCTTCTACGGCGGAGCCTTCCAGCTCTCTTCAGTTAAAAAATTGCAGTATTTATGGTCTATCCGCAACCCCAGGAACAAGTTCCTGGTTTGGGCTCTTTCCTTTTCGCTCGCCGCTACTTAGAAAATCGATTTTTCTTTCTCTTCCTCCGGGTACTTAGATGTTTCAGTTCCCCGGGTATACCTCTATAAACCTATGAATTCAGTTTACAGTACATTACGTTAGTAATGTGGGTTGCCCCATTCGGAAATCTCTGGATCACTGGCTATTTGCGCCTACCCAAAGCTTATCGCAGCTTATCGCGTCCTTCTTCGGCTTCTGGTGCCAAGGCATTCACCATGCGCCCTTTGTAGCTTGACCTATACCGAAAATTGCTATTAACTTCGCACTTCTTCGTCAAGTCTTTCATTGCGGTGCTCATTTACCAGTCAGTAAACTCTGCTCCTCATTCAAGCCTCTCCTCGAATTGCTCGTTACTATCAATTTTCTACTTTCACCTTAAAATCAATATTTACAACACATTTCTGCGTCAGGCCTCTCGTTCAGATACTCATTTACCATAAGTAAACTCCGCTCTTCACTCGTGTCCTTCCTTGAACTGCTCGCTTCTATCAATTTTCTGGTTTTAGTTCAATAAAATCTACAAAGGTGTTAAATATACTTTCGTATAAGTAATTTACCTTTAGCTTTACTTTGTTAAACAATTGCGATTGTTTAACGTTTCTTCACTGTGCAATTTTCAAAGAACAATTGAGGTATTTATGACGAGTAATCTCCTAAGTTACCCCCCTACTACAAACTGTAGTCCCGGGGTAATTCTTAATGCCGAAAGTATTCGGCTAAATTACCCGTTAAAATCCATTTAGGATTTTAACCCCTCAAGATTAAACAGAGGCTAAACAACCAGTCTTTCAGACAGCATTACCTGTCTGTATTATCCTTAGAAAGGAGGTGATCCAGCCGCAGGTTCTCCTACGGCTACCTTGTTACGACTTCACCCCAATCACTAACCCCACCTTCGGCCGCTGGCCCCTTTACAGGTTACCTCACGGACTTCGGGTGTTGCCAGCTCTCATGGTGTGACGGGCGGTGTGTACAAGGCCCGGGAACGTATTCACCGCGACATTCTGATTCGCGATTACTAGCAACTCCGGCTTCATGTAGGCGAGTTGCAGCCTACAATCCGAACTGGGATAGGTTTTTGAGTTTTGCTCCACCTCGCGGTCTTGCATCTCTCTGTACCTACCATTGTAGCACGTGTGTAGCCCTGGACATAAGGGGCATGATGATTTGACGTCATCCCCACCTTCCTCCCGGTTAACCCGGGCAGTCTCACTAGAGTGCTCAACTTAATGGTAGCAACTAATGATAGGGGTTGCGCTCGTTGCAGGACTTAACCTAACATCTCACGACACGAGCTGACGACAACCATGCACCACCTGTCTCCCTGCCCCGAAGGGCTTCATGCATCTCTGCACTATTCAGGGGATGTCAAGTCCAGGTAAGGTTCTTCGCGTTGCTTCGAATTAAACCACATGCTCCGCTGCTTGTGCGGGCCCCCGTCAATTCCTTTGAGTTTTAATCTTGCGATCGTACTTCCCAGGCGGAGTACTTATTGTGTTAACTGCGGCACAGAAGGTTGGACCCTCCTACACCTAGTACTCATCGTTTACGGCGTGGACTACCAGGGTATCTAATCCTGTTTGCTACCCACGCTTTCATGCCTCAGCGTCAGTTACGGTCCAGAGAATCGCCTTCGCCACTGGTGTTCTTCCTAATCTCTACGCATTTCACCGCTACACTAGGAATTCCATTCTCCTCTCCCGCACTCTAGATATCCAGTTTGAAATGCAGCACCCAAGTTAAGCTCGGGTATTTCACATCTCACTTAAATATCCGCCTACGCATCCTTTACGCCCAGTAAATCCGGACAACGCTCGCCACCTACGTATTACCGCGGCTGCTGGCACGTAGTTAGCCGTGGCTTCCTCCTTTGGTACCGTCATTATCGTCCCAAAAGACAGAGCTTTACAACCCGAAGGCCTTCATCACTCACGCGGCGTTGCTGCATCAGGCTTTCGCCCATTGTGCAATATTCCCCACTGCTGCCTCCCGTAGGAGTCTGGACCGTGTCTCAGTTCCAATGTGGCCGATCACCCTCTCAGGTCGGCTACGCATCGTCGCCTTGGTGAGCCTTTACCTCACCAACTAGCTAATGCGCCGCGGGTCCATCTCAAAGCGGATTACTCCTTTAATTAGTTCTTCATGCGAAAAACTAATGTTATGCGGTATTAATCTCCCTTTCGGGAGGCTATCCCCCTCTTTGAGGCAGGTTACCCACGTGTTACTCACCCGTCCGCCGCTAATCCACCCCGAAGGGCTTCATCGCTCGACTTGCATGTGTTAGGCACGCCGCCAGCGTTCGTCCTGAGCCAGGATCAAACTCTCAATTTAAAAGTTTGAATGCTCATTACTTAAGCAGACATCCAAAATCTATGATTTTGTGATGATCGCTTAGTTAAACACGTCAGTGTTTAACTTCATTTACTACTAATATATAGTAGTTAAAGAATTGCTGGTTTAGTTTATTTAATAAAAGTCATTTTGACTTTCATTGCACGGTGTAAATTTATTCATCGATTGTCATCGATTCATAACTTTACCCGTAAAAAGCCATTTAGGATTTTTACCTCTGTTTAATTTTCAAGGATCATGTCGCTTGTTTGCGACTGGATTTACATCTTATCATCTTCATCTCAGCTTGTCAACTAGTATTTTATTACCAGTTTTGTCTCACTAAGTTATCACTGATTTGCGATGGATTTATATCTTACCATGCTTGTCTCAGCTCGTCAACTAGTAATTTGTTACCAGTTAACTGATGTACTTAGTCGCTAATTGCGACCAGATTTACATCTTATCATCTCTGTGCTTATCTGTCAACTAGTAAATTGTTACCAAGTTACTCACACCACATTACATTATCGTACTGCGTCTTTAACAGCTTACACATAATATCAAACAAACTTATTTGTTGTCAATATTTTTCCGATGACTACCTGCTCTAATACTCCCATCTTCTCCAAGGTGGGAGTAAAGAGCGGGTACGTCCCTGGATTCGTTCAACTAAGAATCAGGTGGAGTTGAAACTCCATCTGATTCAAGTTTCACTTCATGGTTGCGGAGGCAGGACTTGAACCTACGACCTTCGGGTTATGAGCCCGACGAGCTACCAACTGCTCCACCCCGCGTCATTATATATACATATTGATCAACCACTGTTGTTTGTGTTTGTCACCTCTCGAAGGGACAAGTAGTATCTTAACATGAGTACACATATAGAAAACTATTAATATATCTCTTTAATCATATAATATCCTATTATTATGATATTATACTTCTACATACTCAGTAATTCACATAGTGATACACCAGACTTAGTTTATACGATGATTATCCGCTCTGTACTCACTGGATTGGCTCAACTAAGAATCAGGATCTATATCCGCCTCATTCTCCCATTCCACTGTATCAAAATTAATATCTCTTGAACATATTATAAGCATAGTACTTTAACACCTTACAACTATATGTAATAAAATAGTCATTATCCTTACACAATGCCCCAAATCCCCTTACTCTCCACCTTCGCCTCCTTTACATATTCTCCAAAATAACCGCTATACTTTATATCTGGGATATAAGTAGCCTGCCTGGCATATCCATTAGCTAACAAAATAGCATTAAACATTTTATTTCTTATCTCATCACTGCTAATTTTACTAGGAATTTGGAGCCAAATGTAGCGAAGTAATCTTCCGTAGACATCTCTGTCACTAATATCTTTCTCCAGATAAATTACCTTATCAAAAAGATTGTTTTTAGTATAACCAGCCGCTTCTTTGCCATAAGACTCCTGCTTTATAGTGCTTTCCGGACAGTTTATTCCTATAAACCTAACTCTTTCTTTTAACCCATTTTCCAATTTTACTACTGTTGTGTCACCATCAATATGGGCGCATACAATGGCTTTTTTAAATATCATGAAATCCCCTCCTTGAAACTATTAGTTTTACTAAGAAGGGCACCTTTTGGTTTAGCTGTGTAAATAATAAAAGTGCCTTCAGTTTGTATATATACTGAAGACACTCGTATAGGCATTGGAATAGGCTAAATTTTTTATCCTAGGATATCATCCCTCGAAGCTTATCTTTTAAGTCTGCTTTTTCTAATACATCTTTTTCAATAAGTTTAAGATATTCATTTATATCAATTGGCCTCACACTAATGAATGGCTTGTCTAAAGATTCATCGATAGTATTAATAAATATCTTCTCATATTTTTCTCTGTCATTCTCATACTTGGGATATATAATATAAATATTTGCCTTACATTTGCCAAAATTTACACCTCTAGGGTATTTGCGAAAGCTTGCCTGAGCTTGCTAGGCTTTTTGACAATTGTTTAACGTATACGTCAAAATCTGACAGGAACCAGGTACCCTTGTGGGGCTTGAAATGCCCCACTTGCTAGTTATCAGAATATTTTTCAGACACCACTTCGAAAATTATCTTTAGTGATGAAATAAAGCTTTCACCTAAAGTTTGAGCATTTTCACACATAACAAAAATATCAGGTTCCATTTTTCCACATCCTAACATTATACAATATATAATTCTATTATATATATTGTTATCACTTATAAATTCTTTATTTCCTTCAAATTTATATCCAGTTTCAAAAAAAGAATCGTAAATAGGTTAACTCATCGTTAACTTTGCACTTAAAGTTTTTCTATTGTTAACTTGCTTTATTAAATTTCCAGTTTATGCTATACTCTATTATATTTATTTTTTTATTATAGAGGTGCATAGTTTGGATACTTTCGGTAATCGATTTAAAAACTTGAGATTGTACAAAAAATATACTCAGGAGCAACTTATCAATGATTTCAATGAAAAATTTCATTATACTCTTACTAAATCTGCAATTTCTCAATATGAAAATGACAAAAGAATTCCCGAAATAAGTCTTCTTATAAATTTAGCTAGTTATTTCGAAGTTTCCATTGATTACCTCTTATGTGTAGATGATATAGTTTACGAACAAAAAACTGAATACTCTTTAGATAATGAACATATTGTTGAATTAAATCAATTAGTAAATAAAATACTACATTTATTTGATAACAATAATAAAATAACTTTAAATGGTAACATCATTTCCCCTAAAACAAAAGAACTTTTTATTAACTGTATTGAGGTAGCTTTAGAACTTGCCCAAAAAAATGAAAACAAAATAAAGTAAATAAGTTTTAAAATATTTTCTTAAAAAAGGTTAGTTTTTCAATAACTTACCTTTTTATTATTTTTTGAACATTTATTTTTATAAAATTAAACTACAAGCCATGTTAACTCAAACAAAACCATTTTCAAAATGTTTCGTTCATGTTAATATATAAATAAAACTATTAGAGGTGTTGTAATGTTTAAATCAAACTATTCAGCTATTGTTAATGAAAAAAATATTCCTTTAAATTTAATATTCGATTATCCTGTTTGCTGGTCAAAATATCAGGTTTTAAGAGACTTTATACAAAATTTCTATGATTCTGTTTCTTGTGATAAATTTGATGAGAGATTTTCATACCAAATAACAAAAGAAAATGTACTAATATTTACTTCAAAAAATGTAGAATTTAGCTACGAATGGCTAATACATATTGGCGCCTCTACTAAGAGAGAAAACTCTGAAAAATACGCTGGCTACTTTGGTGAGGGTTTTAAAATAGCTTCACTCTGCTCTATTCGTGATTATGATTGGAATATAAGTATTGCATCAAAGAACTGGTATTTAGATGTTATAACATCTGAAACACTAATAGATGGTAAACAACTTAAATCTTTGAGTTATAACGTTAAGGAATTTTCTTCATCAACAAAAGATACTATTCTAAAAATTTATCCATTTTATGAAGAAGATCTCGAAACGTTACAAGCTGCTATTTTTTCGTTTTATTATCCTGGAAACCCCTTGCTTGGAGAAACTTTGTATAAAGATAATGTATGTGCAATCTACAAAAGATCTAACAAAGCAAAGCCTCCAAAGTACCCCTATACCTATAACTGTGATGGAAATGGTATAGTTTTTGCTTCATATCAAGCACTAGGTTCTTTTGAGTTACCCTTTGTTTTTTGTTTACATGACTACAAACTGAAGGATAGGGATAGGAAGCTTTTTTCAAAAATAGATGTTATAAATATTATTGTTGGAGTGATTGTTAAATGTTCTTCAGAAGTTTCATATGCATTATTATCTGAATTCAGACAATACTGGTATTCATATCCTACTGAAAAATACGGATACAATTCCTATTATTCGATAATAAAAAATCTTATATTTAAAATATCTTCTTCAACTAAGTATTTAACATCATTTAAAAACATTTATCCTAACTTACTATGGGCAGACAAGATACAAAAAAACAAAAAATCAGATCTTAATAAAAGAACCGAAGCTCTATGTTGGTATGAACATAATAGAGCAAAATATACTCTTGTTCAGGATAACTTTAAATTACTTGGATATATGTCTATAGAAGAAGCTTGTGATAATGACAATGGTTTTTCATTAACAAGAGATCCTTATGAGTCAGAAATAAAATATTTCAATATACTAGAAGATTGTATGCATGACTTATTTTCAGACTTTTTTTATGTGAAAAGCATTCCTAAATACAAAGTTATAGTAAATAATAGTTCTTCTGTAGATGGATTCGCTAATTGTATAAAATTAAATGAATCTATAGTAAATGATCATGGTCTTAAGATTAGATACAAACTACCAATTATAGCACTGAAAATTAAACTCTTAACTAAAAATACTTTTAGCGATGCTTTAAGCACTTACTTACATGAATTGTGTCATGTATTCGGCGGCGACAACTCTGCTAAATTTAGTTTTGCTCTAACTATTGTCTTAAATATATTGATAGAGCAAACTAACAGGCTATCAATTTATAAGAAACGTTGGGAAGAAATTCAAAGTTAAGAGGTGCTTTATATGTCTTATGAAAGCAATTTTAATAAAGGTTTTAGGGAAGGTATGGCTATTGGTAAGGCTGAAATTCTAGAAAATATAATAAACCATGAATTTCCAGATTACTATGAAGAACATAAATATAAAATTCGCAGATTGAGTGACTATGAAGTTAACTTACTTGTCCATGAACTGATAGAAACTAATGACCTGAAAATTATAGGTAAATATATTAAATAATTAGCAAACCAACTAAGCTTTGTTTATCCTAATCAAATCTAAAATAGACTAGCTTACTGTATCAGCACTAAGCTAGTCTATTTTAGATTATCCTCTTCTCCTATTACAGTATAATATGCACCCAACTGAAATAATGCTTGTTCCAGTAATTCTACTTTATTACAATTTTGAGATTCATCTTCGAATAATTGAATAGAATATCCCATCACCTATTAATTTTTACTCATTTCTTCCTTTAACTTTTCAACTTCTTCAATAGATAATCCGGTTTTCTTTGATATCATCTCTACTGAAAGTATATCCATTAAATTTTTTGCTATCTCTGTCGCTTTATCCTTTTCAGCCTGACTCCTAGTCTCTTTCATAGCTTCTTCTTTTTCTTTTTCAAATATTTTTTCTACCTTAGTCATTTTTAACCAACTCCTTACCATATTAGCATATTCTTCATCAATAAACTTATCTGTAGAAGTTAACACTCCAGCAATAATAAAATACTGATTTCTTTCATCATCTACTTCTTTAGCTAATTCTATGGTATCTTTAATAATCTCATGCTTATCCTTTTTACTTTTCATTAATGGAAGTAATATTAAGTTCATAAGATCTATGTCCTCTAAGTTTTTACCTGCTTTTATCTTACTTTCAACATCTTTATAAATAATGTCTCCGTCATAGTTTTTCATAAAAACAGATTTTACAGTTATACCTACACTTCCTATATTAAAGTTATTCTCTGCCTTTTCAATGTTGCTTGCATATATTACTGCCACATTTACTTTTTTAATACTTTTATTTTCTTCGTAATATTTCCTTGAAATTCTTAAAACATAATCAATATACTTATACATATTTTCTATTATTCTATTATTACTTTCATATTCTAATAAAAGTATTGAACCATCTTCTAATAGAAACACACTATCTGCTCTGCGTTCATCTGCTTTTACTTCTGGAAACTCATTTGGAAGCATCTCAACTATCTTAGGATAGTCTAGTCCGTACATAATCAATGCCTTATCTTTAAACATCTCACTTAAAGTCTTAAAAAGTACGTCTTTTGCCTGATATGTTATCCCTTTTGCCGACAAATCTTCATCTCCTTTTATGTTAATTATACAAGATAATATTTTTGTTTTCTATAAGAAAATCTGTAAGTAGGTATCTTGTTTTTAGTGTAAATAACCTCTTTAAGATTTTATCCATTTGAAGAGGACTTTTTTTCTTTCCATAACTATCTTCCTTTTCTTTTATTAAAGTTAAAGGATAATCATTTTTTACACATAAATAAACCATACTACATCTCCTTTCAAACTTTCATAGATATAGTATGGTCTATTTTACCAGATCATATACAAACACTTGTTCTTAAAAAATTAGCAAATCAAGTAACTATGAAATTAGCTTACTTGTAGAAGAATTGATAGAAACTAAAGATCTAATTGTAAATAGACAACTTCTCATATTTCTACATGAACCGATCTTGTTCACTATAATGATTTAAATTCATCGTATCTCCTAACAGTTCACCCATTTATACATAAACTCCCAATCCATAACTGTCCCATCATTTTTTAAAATCTTTAGAAATACTCCGTCACCTTTTCCAACTTGATAGATGGCATTAGCTGAATTAGGTGTACCTGCCAGTCCATTATTTAAACAGTATTCAATAAAAGACTCTCTACCTGTATCTATATTTTCCGAAACATACGCCACTAGATAACCAGTCATTTTCTCCTCCAATCTTTATCTATAAAGTTAGCATCTTTTATCCTAGGATATCATCCCTCGAAGCTTATCTTTTAAATCTACTTTTCCTGATAAATCTTTTCCAATAAGCTTAAGATATCCATTTATATCAATTGATCTCACACTAATGAATGGCTTGTCTAAAGATTCATCGATGGTATTAATAAAAATCTTCTCATATTTTTCTCCGTCATTTTCATACTTGGGATATATAATATAAATCTTTGCCTTATGTTTATACATATTATAAAAATACATACCATAAAAGGACAGCTGGTAAATATCTTCGTTATATACTTTCTTATTTCCATAAGCCTTATTTTGGGTATCAATAATTATATAGTCATCTTTATTTTTCTTATTTACTAAAACAATATCAGGCTTTATCCTTCTATAGGATTTATCCGATGACTACCCGCTCTAATACTCCCATCTTCTTCAAAGTGTACGTTGCGAGCGGGTATGCCCCTGAATTCGTTCAACTAAAAATCAGATAGGGTCTGAAACCCCATCTGATTTAAGTTTCACTTCATCAGCCTTTGCTTTATTACATATTTTTTTGAATATATCATCCTTAAGTATGAAAGAAATATCACCTTTTCCATCACTAGAAGGTTTATACCCCTCAATAAAGTCCTCATAATTAAAGGAAGGGTGGAAGGTATAAAACTCTTTAATGACCCCATTACTTGAACTTTCAGATTTCCATTTTAAATATCTGCTGCTTAAATAGGTTTTTCCTGTTCCAGGAGGCCCGTACAATATTATGTTTCCATCTTTGATTCCTCTACATATTTTCTAAAATAACTGCTATACTTTATATTAAGGAAACATCACATAGGGTCAAAAGGTATCATACTTAAACTGCATCCCCTCATCCATTTCACTAACTATAGCATCTCTGTATCTATGCATTACATTTATATCATCTTCCATAGGCCCAACAATATTTTTATCATCTATACTTAATCTATATTTAGCATCAAATATGTAAACCCTGCATTTATCTTGATTATTTCTAAAGCAAAGAACAGTATCTGGTCTCTGATTTGCTATTTTGCTTGCTGCTTGAGATATAGGTTAACTTTATAATTTTATTTTCTTACCTGCTAATCTATTTCTCTTAATCTTTCTACTATACTCATCTTATTTCCTAGTGTATAGCATACAACTGGTATTGCTAAAGAAAATACTATAAGGAAAGGTACACAAATTAATACAGGTGTAAGTGTAAAGTGATAAGTAAAAAACCATATACTACCGGCTACAGCCTTAACTATAAAGTAATTAATGGCTGCTCCCAGAGTACAAACTATTAATATAGTGAATAAAGCGTAGTATAATCCCTCAAAAATTAGTAATTTATAAAGCTGCTTTCTGGTCATGCCTATACTTTGAAGCATTGCATGTTCTTGTCTTCTGGATATTATATTTGTTATCATAGAATTTACAAAATTTAGTATTCCTATAAGGGCAATTATAAAACTGAGGGAATATCCTATAGTTCTATAAGTGGATTGTGTCTTTGCAAATTCCTTTTCAAAGGTCTTTCTAGATTTATATTCGAGCATAGGATTTTTTGTTTTAATATAGTCTGTAAGATACTTTTCTGTACTGTCTATATATTTATCTTCCATATCAAATATTGCTGTCATTATTGTTGGATTATCAACAACAGTTTTAAATTCATCAGTTGGAATATAAATGTCTATTCCACAGCTGATGAAAAATCTCACAGAAATATTATATGGAATTTCTCCTATTGCTAAAACCTTATAGCTCTTTTCTTTTTCATTATCATATTTTATTTTGATAGTATCTCCAACTTCGTAATAGCTTTCTTTCATATCCGACTCTAAAAAATAAGGTCTTCCAATTACTACATAATTACCTGAAGAAAATTTCTCTGCATCAAAATTTCCTTTGACAATTTTCAGTTTATTTCCTACTGTCTTGTCTAGTCCATATATACTTAAAAATATTTGTCCTTTGCTTAATTCTGGTTTTGATTCTTTTATATAAAAATCATCACTTCCTCGTAATTTCTCTTCTTTTTTAAGCGAAGTTTCAAACCATTTCAAGGCCTTAGTATCAAGTTTGTGATATTGTGCTTTAAAGTATATTCTACTTATATGTTCTAGACCTTTTAAGGAGCTTATTTCCTTAATTGTATTTTCTGTTAATGTATTTTGTCCCTTGTATCCCATACTAGGATTAAAATATGCTGCGTCAGCTATAGCAAAATCACTAATCATATTGTGGCTAATATATTTTTCCATATCAAAACCAGTAACTATGGTATAGACACTATTAAGAAGTATTATACTTAAAGAAAGTGAAAGCATTACAATAAAGGCTTTCTTAAAATTTCTGAAGATATTTGATAAAGCCATCTTGGAAGCCTTTGCTCCATTAGTTGAGTTTTTAATTTTCCTCTTTCCCAGTTTTGAAAGACCTGTATACCGCACTGCCTCTATAGGTGATATTTTTGAAGCTATCTTTGCTGGCTTTTTACAGCTTATTGATATTGTTATTATTGAGAATAAAGCTGAACCTATAAATATTAGCGGATTAAAGGACAGGGATTTTTGTGTAATACTTAAAACCTGCATTGCAAAAGGCAAAAGTATCAAGCCTAAAATATATCCTATAAATAGCCCTATTGGTATCCCTATAGCAGAGAGTATTCTAGCCTGATTCTTTACAATTATTTTTATTTGCTTTTCTGTAGTTCCTATGGTTTTCAGCATACCATAAAATTTCGTATCCTTTGCTACTGAAATATAGAATATATTATATATAATAAGATAACCACTTAATAAAATAAGTATTATCGCACCTAGTAAACCAAGTACTGTTCCAAAATCTACTTGGAAATTTGCTATAGAATAGGCCCAGTTTACTCCTGTTTGTATATCATTTTCTGTATAACCACTGTCTTTTAATATTTGTAAAAGCTTGCCTTTTATATTAAAACTGTTGGAAAAAACTACATCAACAAAAATAAGACCAGCTATATCATTACTTTCTTTAATATTTTTTTTAACATAGTTTGTATCTATATTTGCAAGCCTCGTTTTGATAAATTCATCTGACACCCAGGCTAAACTAGCTGGGGCCACCTTATCTCCCTCCCAATATCCCGAAAGTACAAAAGTATCTGTAACCTGCTTTCCATTTATTTTATAAGAAAGGGTTACCTTTTTTCCTATTTCATGCGGTATGCCAAGCTTATCCAAAACTATTGTATCTGTGGCTAATTCATTTTCCTTTTCGGGCATT
The DNA here is from genome assembly GCF_001623875.1 of Clostridium magnum DSM 2767. Taxonomy (GTDB): domain Bacteria; phylum Bacillota; class Clostridia; order Clostridiales; family Clostridiaceae; genus Clostridium_AM; species Clostridium_AM magnum. The sequence goes on from NZ_LWAE01000016.1 coordinate 14,096, forward strand.
CTTCCTTCAGTTGGTTTAGAAAACATAAATTCTGCTTCTTTATCCGTTCCATATCGTATTTCAGTGGATCTTGTTATGAGTTCTTTGTTATCAGCGGAACCTACCATTATTGAGTAACCAAATTCTTTTATGAGTTTATGGTCTTTTATTTTGTTAAATTCTTCATTAGTTACATACTTAAAACTACCATGAGCACTGCCTCCAACCTGACGCATAGTGCTTCCCTCTATTGATTTTAACATACTCATTCCAATAGTAAATACACAGGTAAACAAAATAGTTGTAAGTGCTATTGATATTATTATAAATATATTTCTAAGTTTATTTGCTTTTAAACTCTTGATAGATAGCTTGTAAATTGACCTCCTGTTAGCAGTCTCTATCATCAGTATTCACCGCCTTATTTACAATTCTTCCATCTTCGATTCTTATGATTCTATCAGCCATTTGAGCTATTTCTTCATTATGAGTTATCATAACTATGGTTTGACAAAAACGCTGACTTGTAGTTTTTAATAATCCCAACACATCAAGGCTTGTCTTACTATCAAGATTTCCTGTAGGCTCATCTGCTAAAATAATAGCAGGTTTAGTTGCTAAAGCTCTTGCAATAGCTACTCTCTGCTGTTGACCTCCTGATAAGTTATTAGGATAATTATTAATTTTCCCCTTGAGTCCAAGCACTGATACTACATTTTCTAAATATTTCTCATCAATCTTATTTCCATCAAGTTCAATAGGAAGAGCGATATTCTCATAGACATTTAATATAGGTATAAGATTATAATTTTGAAATATAAAACCTATTTTTCTCCGCCTAAATATAGTCAGTTCTTCATCACTCAATTTAAATATTTCCTTTCCTTCAACTTCTACCATTCCTGAAGTTGGCCGGTCAAGCCCACCAAGCATATGTAATAGTGTACTTTTTCCACTTCCAGAAGTACCTACAATAGCAACAAACTCTCCCCGACTTATGCTTAAATCTACCCCATCTAAAGCTCTTACTGTATTTTCTCCATCCCCATAGATTTTCTTCAAATCCTTAGTTTGTAAAATTGTCATATCATTTCCTCCCAAAATATATCCTTTATATTTAGATACTATACTCCCCAAATCTAACAAACTGCTTTCTCAAATATAACAGTTTTGAAATATTTATGTATATTTCTGAAACTGATATCTTTATTTAGTATTGGGTAGGAATACTGAAAATACAGAACCTTTATTAATTTGAGATTTAACCTTGATATATCCGCCTTGTGAGGAAATAATCTCTCTTGAAAGGTAAAGACCTATACCAACACCCTCATATTGAGATACATTCTTACTTCTATAAAAACGCTTGAATATTCGGGTAATTTCATCTTCCCTAATTCCTATTCCAGTATCTGAAATAACTATCTCTGTAAAAATCTCATATTGCTTAACTGTTACAGCAACCCTTCCGCCTATAGTAGTATATTTAATAGCATTTTCAAGAATATTAATAATAGCTTCACTGGTCCACTTACTATCATAGTATGCTTTAATATCTTCACTGCAGGATACTTGAATTTGAATATTCTTTTTTTCTGCATCAGAAAATACAGCCCCAATAGAACTGCTGATAGTTTGAAATATTGATGTCAAAGCTTTATTGGCAGAGATAATACCAACTTCAAGTCTGGACATTTTAACAAGTGATTCTATCAACCACTTAAATTTTTCAGACTGAACCTTTATCCCCTTTGCCAACTGCTTCTCTTCATCATTTATTGTAGACCTATCAAGTAATAATTCTGAATAAAGTAATATATTTGCTATTGGTGTTTTAGTTTGATGTGAAATATCTGAAATAAGACTTTTTATTTTATTTCGCTCTTCATCAATTGCTGCTGTATTAGATTTAGATATCGAAACAAAACGATACATTTTGTTTTCCAAAGCAGAAATGGAGGTTTCATCATAGCTTGTGCATATATTTTTCCCACTTATTGCATTATCTATAATTCCATCAATTGATTTAATAACTGTAGTTATTTTATTTTTTAATGCAAATATAAACAAAACTGCTAATATTAGAGTAAAAAAAGCATATATAGATGTGGCAAGAACGAGTTTCTCCTTTTCGATATTATCAGTAGATAAAATAAATGCTACAACAACTAATGTTATTAATAAAAATAGACCTCCAAAAGTAAAATAAGTCCTATGAAATGAAGTTTCTGTAATTTTATTCATTTACTCCACCACCAGACCACATATATCCCATACCGTATATTGTTTTTATATATTTAGGAGAGTTAGGGGTATCTTCTATCTTATTTCTAAGTCTACTTACTGCCACAGTAAGAGCATTTTCATCCACATATTCAGAACCATCAGTCCAAATTTTATCTACAAGTTGTGTTCGGGATAGAACCGTACCTTTATTAGCTAGAAAAACTCTAAGGAGTTTCTGTTCTGTTTTGCTAAGTACAAAATTTTCTTCATTCTTAGTAAATTCCATAGTATCAAAGTTAAACACCATATTATCTATAACAACTCTATTGCCAGAATTTAAGCTTTGCCAGCGTCTCAGTGCTGCCATCACTCTTGCACGCAAAATCATAAGACTAAAGGGTTTAGTAATATAATCATCACCGCCAAGCTCTAAGCCTGTAACAACATCAATTTCCATATCATTAGCAGTAAGAAATATTATAGGAATGGATGATGTTTGACGAATTTCCTTACATAATTCAAAGCCGCTTCCATCAGGTAGGTTTACATCCAGTATAATAAGATCAATTGATTTCTCTGATAGTATCTTCTTAGTCTGTTTGATACTATAAGCCTGCTGGATGTCCACATCTTTCTGTCTAAGGGACAGCATAATTCCATTATTTAAAGTAATATCATCTTCAACTATAAGTATTGTTAACATAAAATCCCTCTCTTATTAAAACAATTTAGTATTAATATTCATTAACTAATTAATTTACACCCCTGGGGTGTTTGCGAAGGCTTGCCTGAGCTTGCTACTGCAGATATCCCGGCTGCTGAGCAGTTGTCATTAGAAAAGGTATAGCAGAAACCACTATACCTTTTTTATAAACTCTGTATATAAACTTATAGGCATTATATTTTACTGAACCTTTTTAGTTCCTATTTGTTTTATTAATTCTAAAATCTTATTTTCATCTAACTTCGTATATTTTTTAATCTTTTCTATAGGCTCTCCCTCTTTAATCATTTCTGTTGCTGTTTCTATTTTTCCTTTTTCTATTCCTCTTTCCTCAACTTTAGGATCATAAAAGCTCTTTACCATTTCCTTAACCTCCTCATCAAAATCTGTATATTTTCCGTACATATTTAAAAAATAGGAATTAATATTCTCTATAGCAGATGTCATTTCATCATAATCTTCTAAATTTATCTTACTATTATTATACGATAAATCTATAGCTTTTAAAGTACCTTCTATAACTATTTTCAACTGATTATATACATCAATCATTTTACTTTTCTTCTTTTCAAGAGGTAAACTACTTCTACTTATTTCATGCATTTTCTTTCTTAATCTAAATATCTGTAGTGGCAGTAATAGGTACATATTTTCCTTTAGCAATGTATCAATATTATAATTATAATACTTCAATACCTTACAAGTATATGTAACTGTATTTTGCTTCGGAATTTCTATCTCTAAATATATATCATCAGGTATATCCTTATTCTCTTCTAAAACAATAAGATAAGGCTCTGGTAATTTTATTTTAATTTTACCTTCTTTGATACTGCTATAATCTGCAAATTTTACAGCCCTTTCAAAACCATATCTAAACATTCTTATAGCCATACTATTTTCATAGACTGTTTGGAATTCTATTTCATATTCATAAATCTTTTCTCCGTCTATAACTTTTATATACATATCAGCATAAAAACTTATGTATCTACTGATTTTCTTGTTATAATTATTGATCTCTTTATCAGCATAATATAATTTAGCCTCATAACTTATATTGTCATTATAAGCTGCATTAAGAAAATCTATAATTGGTGTTGTATTTTTTAATGTAAATAACCTCTTTAAAATTTTGTCCATCTGAAGCTGAAATTTTCTTTCTTTTTTCTTTCCATAATTATTAACTTCTTCTTTTACTAAAGTTAAAGCATAATCATTTTCTATACATGAATAAACCATACTATATCTCCTTTCAAGCTTTCATAGATATAGTATGGTCTATTTTACCAGATGTTATACAAACATTTGTTCCGATTATTTCCTTTGATAGTTTACGTCCCGATCGGAATTTTCGAAAGAGACTTAAGACTAAGATTTTTAATATTAAGTCAGTGATGCTAAATTACCGCTTCCACATATTTTTTATATAATTCTCTGTTTTCACTATTAAAATAGGATAATAAGTAGCTACTACAAATTAAATTTTCTTTTTTATTACCAATGTACATAGGATAGCTGCTCCATTCATAATCCTCCGGCTTTTCAACCATTTTAGCTCTAACTGGGTTCAGATGGATATATTTACTTGTTTCAAGCATTTGAGCATCTGATTCTATAAGCTCTGAAAAATATCTATCTTGAAATAAATGTCCAATGTAGTTATATTTTTTATTATAATACTTTGCATATTTACTATTTATTTTACCTATAAATTGTCCTAAATGTCTCTCTCCTGTTTTAATTAATATATGCACATGGTTATCCATTAAGCAATAACTTATTATTTCATATTTGTCGTAGATATAATATTCCACTGCTTCTTTTATCAAAGTTAAATAATATATAAAATCCTCTTTATCTTTAAAAATATCATTTCTATGATTGCCTCTTGCAGTAATATGATAACTTGCATATGGATACCATTCTCTCTTTTTGGTCGGCATAATCTAAAACCTCACTTTATTTTTTATTATTGATTATTGCCAAATTTCCAAAATTTACACCCCTGGGGTGTTTGCGAAGGCTTGCCTGAGCTTGCTATCAATGATTCTACTTCACTTGATTGGCAGCTTTCAATCAGTGATCATCTTCCAAGAGCCCAATTTGGCATGCAAAATAGATATTTGACTAAAGAGCCACAAATTCAGATGTCTTTTGCCAATATTCATGGATCATTACTTCCTGGAGAGCATATTTCTAAGCACTTATCGTCATTTATTCTTAAAAATCCATCTATACTTTTTGAGTACGGACCCGTACAAGGAGATTCAGAATTACGTGCTTCTATGGCTAGTTATTTAAAAACCAAAGATATTGCTCTGTCTGAAGAAGAAATTGTAATAACCAATGGATCGCAACAGGGAATAAACTTAGTTGCAAGAACCTTTATTGGTTTAGGAGATATTGTAATTATGGAAGCTCCTACATATACAGCTGCTATTGATGTTTTTCGTTGGCAAGGAGCTACTATTTTATCTGTTCCTGTTGATAATGATGGAATGCGTACAGACTTACTTTTAAAAATATGTTATTCCCATTCTCCAAAATTAATTTATACAATTCCAACTTACCATAATCCATCTGGAACTGTTATGAGTATGCAAAGAAGAAAAGAACTACTTGATATTGCAAAAAGCTTTAACTGCCTGATTGTTGAAGATGATCCTTGGAGTGAGTTAACTTTTGAAAAAAATTCTTTACCTCCAATTAAAAGTATGGATACCGATGGTCATGTAATATATATTAAAGGATTTAGTAAATTTCTATCATCTGGTTGTAGAATTGGGGCACTAGCAGCATCAGGTTCGATACTTAATAGACTTGTAGCTGCTAAAGCAAATTCTGATCTGGGGAGTCCATTGCTAACTCAAAAAGTACTATTACCTTTTATTCAATATGATTTTATAAAAAAACATTTAAAAAATCTGAATTCCATTTTAATTAAAAGGCGTAATTTAGCTTTAGAGTTGCTTACAAAATATATGCCGATTAGTGTTAAATGGACTATTCCGCAAGGTGGACCAAATATTTGGATTACATTGCCTTCATGGCTAAACGCAGAAAGTCTTGTTTTTGATGCTCAAGACCAAAATATTAGCTTTCTTTGTGGATCAGCCTGCTATCCAAGTGAACCCGAATTTAATCATATACGTATTAGTTTTTCTTTTTTAGATGAACATAAATTGAAAGAAGGCATTATTGCTTTAAGTAATATTGTATCTTCCTTTATAAATCAAAAAAACAGTCATCCTAATATTCCGATAATTTAATACCTAGTTTTATTATGATTGTATTTTTTTAATATAGTAAAATAACTTTCAAACAATATTAAGTGTTGAATTTTATTATATTGTTTAATCTTATTTTTAAAAATTCTTTTGGCATAAGTACTACTGTTTTTCTCATACATAGAAATAAAAAAAGACTGCTGCACTAATTTTTACTATGCTCCCTTCTAGGTAGACATCATCCGTATAACCATTGCTAACCCCAAATGGGTGAAAGCTGTAAAAGGAAATAAGGATGATACAAAGGATTCCAAGTGGATTGGAGATTTATTCCGTCTAGGATTAGTTCCAGAAAGCTATATCCTCAAAAAAGAAATCCGTGTTCTTCGTGAGTACACACGCTATCGTTCCAAACTTGTTTCCTGCAAAAGCAGTGAAAAGAACCGTTTCCAAAATGCTTTCTCTGTTTGCAATGCAGCCCTTGATGCTGTCGTTTCCGACATGTTTGACAAATCTGCCACTTACATCACCGACTACTTGGTTTCCTCAGATACCTTTAGCAAGTGAGCCTCGCACATAGGCTCCAAAGGTATCATACTTAAACTGCACACCCTCATCCATTTCACTAACTATAGCATCCCTGTATCTATGCATTACATTTATATCGTCCTCCATAGGTCCAACAATATTTTTATCATCTATACTCAATCTATATTTAGCATCATATAATAGTAATAAACTTCCTTATACCCACTAGACATTTTAAAAATCAAAGACATACTTTTCTTACCTTGTATATCTGATATATTCGAAAAGAAGCCTTTTAAATGCCTTAGTATTCTATTCTCAAATAAAACTAACGACTTAAAGTACTCATTTTCTTCTCCATAAATATTTAATATATTATCCTTAATGAGTTTAATTCTTACAAGAATATTTTTAAGCATAAATTTTACATATTGATTTTCGTATATATCTAAGGTAGTGATCTTTTTTATTTCTACTACTTTAGAAGGCACATATTTTTCTCCTCTTATTTCAATAATACCTTTACTGGATTTTATAAGATTACTGCTGTGCTTTCTTATATAATCTATACTGTTTCTTGAAATCTTCTTGGCTTTATCTACATTTTTAATTTCTTGCTTATTTAATACTCCATGCTTAGGATGCTTTTCAATTCTTTTAATGGCTTTCTCTAACTGCTCATAAATATTCCTTAGTATTTCTATAAACTCTACTCCAGTCTGATTGGGTACTTCTTTTAATCTTGCAGTTTGAAAAGTTTTTCCTAAAAAATCGAATACTAAAGAGGCTATTTCTTCGTTAACCTCATTTAAAATTTCTTTATAATCCTTCAGTTAATTTTATCATATAAAACAAAAACTATTAGAATTCGAACTGAAAACTAATAGTTTTTCTCCGTCATGCTATTATAAAATTTACACCCCTGGGTGTTTGCGAAGGCTTGCTTGAGCTTGCTATTTTATTATTAATGTTATCTTCCCATTAGATTTACATACTTGAACTTTTTCTTTTGAGTCTTGTATAAATTTATCACGCTTATATATTACATTTGGATCCAAACTCTTCATTTTACAATTAAAATTCTTAGCAGCTTCTCCCGTCAAAATTATTGACCTATCTTTTCTTTCTATAGCCATGGTTATTTATACCTCCTCTTCGAAATAATCTATTACTATTTCATCATCTCTAAAGTCTATAAACATTGGTATCGTGACGTCATATTCTTTTAGGTTATCTTCGCTATCAATGAATTGAAATCCTCTATCTTTGTACCAATTTACTTTTTCTCTTATCGCATCTATAATTAGACATCTGCAACCTATAAACTCTGATAATTCTTTACATTGTGGTGTTATGTATTGTAGTATTGCTGAACCTATACCACTAGCTTGAAATTTTCTATCCACAGCTAAACATTTTAAACATGTCATTTCTGTGGTTACCTCTTGTAATAACATGACAGCTTGCAACAAGATACCATTCTATCTTTTGGGCCTATATAATCAAAAAACTTCACTTTAATTTGTTTATTATTGATTATTACCAAATTGCCAAAATTTACACCCTTGGGGCGCTTGCGAAGGCCTGCCTGAGCTTGCTAATCTCTTAAGATTTGAGTTCATGAATAATTCAAGTTTTATACTCAGTATAAAATTTTCTCAATATAAATATTTTAATCCCTACATTTTTTGCAGATACCATCCTCAATGTCTTCAGTAGCCTCTAAACAACAATAGCATAGACCAATTTTTTCACCAATACCATCTAATATTTCGCCATCATTGCAGTCATAATGTCTGCCTAGTTCTAATAACTCCAAAGCAAAATCTCTGAATTTTTCTTTTTCCTCCAGTTTAATTATCTGCTTTTCCATAACAATTTCCAAAACCTCATTTAGCATGTAACTTCCCGAATGATTTGACATTATAATAATTCCTCATTTCTTCATTATTAATATTAAATAAACACTGTATCTCCACCTACAACAGAAGATACTTCCCTTAAATCTAAGTCACCTCTGTTATACAATCTATCTACTGCTTCCCAAAAAATATAAGCAGAGTTGACATCAATGTAAAAAACAACCTTTTTATCTTCTTCATATCCCTTCTACAGCATTATTATAATAAGATTATACACGAACATTAGTTCTGTGTAAACATATTTATATCCTTTTTTTAGTTTTTATTCCGCTATTTAAAACTATAGCCTTAATAGCATATAATTCATTAATTTTACCTAAATTAAAATGATTTACCAATACACATGGCTCGACAGATAGCATTGATTATTTTCAACCTCTTGGTGCGTGGGAATATGTTCACCGATTTTCGAGGTTCATATCAAAACAAATTGTTAACAATTTGTTAACGACCCCCAGGGGTCCTTGGCGGACCTAAGGTACGCCTTGCTAATATGTGCATTTAATTTAGATGCAATAACAAGTACTAGCTTCGCTCCCACTAAGGTACCTGGTTCTCCTCAAGTTTTGTCAAAACACTGTAAGTTATCTGCTTTAAATTCGACAATAACCAGATACCTTGGTAGAGAGTACACTACCCTACTATTTTACTTTTCATTGTACTATTTTGCATAAAAAAAGACTTCCCAATAACTTAGAAAGCCTTAATTATAGTGCATCAGAGAGGATTTAAACCCTTGTCCCTACACTTTTATCTTATTATAATATAATTTATGCATTCACTGTAACCATGGTTATTTCAATACTTTACAACCATATATTAATTATACAATGTTACTTCATATTACTTTTATTATATAATTTCAATGCTGTTGCCTATTACTTGTCTACATATTTTTAAACGTTAATAAAATATTATAATTCTCCAACTATCATTCAATATTCCAATTTTTAAGACTACTTTAGATAAGTATTTTTTATTATGTCAAACTATTTTAAGATGAATCTTCGACATGTCTTCTTCATGCATATTTGATTCTACGTCATCTACGTATTTTTTAAAATCATATTCAAGAAAAGCTCTTGTTGGTACATAATAAAAATTTTCCAATATGAATGTAATAAATTGTTTCGGCGAAATTGGTTTATCAACAGGTATTCTACAATTTTTGTATTGTCCTAAGGTAAGATGACAATAAGGATGATGAAGTTCAGATTCCACTTCATTTTTATCATAATCAATTCTTACTATAACAGGCATAACTTGCTTATCTACTACATCCCCATATATTTCATCATTTTCATATATTTCAGGGTTATTTTGAAATTCTTCAAAATCTGGGGATGGGAAAAATGCAAGTCTATGTTTTATTAGCTCTTCATTGTCAAAATGATATAATAATTGAATTACTCCCCCATCAGGAAACTTAAAATTAAAACTTTTATCCGAAATTATTTTTTTATATATTTCTTTGTAAGGTATGTTTCTCATAGATATAGATAAATCTTTACATCCACTCCATGAAACACTATTATTATTTAATATAGGTATGCTAAATTCGTCAGCTAAACCTATACGAACTAATTCCATGGTAATATTAGTAACCTCTTTTAGTACATTTTTAGGATTCATTCATTAAAAGCTCCATTATTTCTTTTATAATGTCTTCGGATAGATCTTCCTTTTGTATCTTTCCATCTTTTAATTCACTTAATATACCTTTCAACTTACTTTCAGTAGCTTTTATATTTTCTTCCTCAGTCTTGGTTTTATCCCTATGAATAATTCTTAACTTCTTTCTTTCATCCTCATTTGGGTAAATAAAATCAAGTTTAAATTCTTTTTGCTTAACCTTATTGTATTCTTCTATTAAGTTATTCATACCTTCACCTACACCTGAGACTCTTACCCATGCCTTCGACCTTGTAATACCTGTGAATAATATATTTCTTTTACTAGCTAAATTTGTACCAGAATAACAATAATCTGCATTTACAAAATAAACTATAGCTGCTTCATTACCTTTTGCTCTATAAATTTGTGATATGGTAATAGAATTTTCTCTGAAAAATTCATCTGGTGAACTATCATACCCTGCAATATGAGTTTGTATTCTATTTTCTAATAACTTCATTCTAATCTTGCTAACATAATTTCTAATTGTTAGAGGATTAGGATGAATTATAATAATATCATTAAATCTCAATTCATCTTCTTCTAAATTTTTAATTATTCCGTTAGCTACCCATTCTGCCTCTTCTTCTATATTGTTAAAACTTCTAAATTGCAGTAAATCATCAATATCTGAATGAGTTTCTAGAAACTCTGGACTGCTTTTATCTGTCCTACTTAATACAACTCGTCCATTATCATTTAAATTCCCTTCTAATACTGTATATCCTATATCTTCCCACAGCTTTTTATCTTCAAATAGCTGAACTAATTTACCTTCTCGATATATTCCAAAACCTAAACTATGAGCCGTTGTAAGAACAGGTCTTGAATTTCTATAGCATTTATAAAGAATTACATCCTCTGTTGGTTTGTTATCCTCATTTCTTAAAGTAACAATTGGCTTTCCATTTCTATCTCCAAACAACTTTTCTGGAGACTCTACCCTATTATTATTCAAACTTTGTAATTCATCATATGCATATACTAGCATTTTATTATCTTCTGGTAGTGATGCATAACATAATCTCAAGAAATATTTTGAGAAGTCTTGAGCTTCATCAACTAATATAACATCATATAATTTTTTAGGATTTTTTACAGTTCCTAAAGCTTCTCTACATACATCACCAAATATGTCATCTGAAAATCTATATTTAGACTTTGCAGCAGAAAAATCTAAATATTCAACATTATTTTCTATGCAAAAATCATAATATAATCCATCACTCTTTGAACTTCCCCAAGCATGAATAATTTTTATTCTTGACCAATCAGGCTCTTCATTAGTATTTTCAATAATAAAATTTGCTATTAATGTTTCAAATTGTCCTTTTAATGACCTGGTATTAAAAGTAACAGCAATAATTTTATCTTCAAACATTGTATATAAATATGCCACTTTTAACGCTAATACTATAGTTTTTCCTGAGCCAGCTAAACCACGTATTCTTTGTACTCCCTTAACTGTTTCAATTACTGCCTTACTCTGGCAATGGTCTAAACTAGATATTTCATCTTCTATTGCTCTTAATTTTCCTCCACGAGAATTTTCGTTGGTTACATTTGTTCTCGTATTTCTTTTCTTTAGTTGTGAAATAAGCTGTATAGATTCAACTAATCTAGGGTAATACTCATTGTTACTCCAATTTATACCTATTATATATTCTATAATGGTATCTTCATTGCATGCATCAAAGTCTTCTGCCATTTCTAATTTTGAATCATTCCATGTTGGAGCAAATTCAACAATGTTAATAGTTACCATTAAATTTCTTCTTTTAGTAAGACTATTATATCTTTTTAACCTTGCTTCAATATTATTATATATACTATCATGAATTTCTGTTTTATCTTCAAATGCAGAATCTTGATTGATATTAAAAATTATTAAACCATGTTTTTCTGATAGTAACATCGAGTCTATTTTAAATTTCTCTAATACTCCTCCAATAATAGGATAACCAGTATATAAAATTCCATCAACTTGGTTTTCTTCAAGTTTTTCTATTAATTTTTCCGTGTATGCTGTTTTTGCTGTAGCTCCTCTTATTACCTGAAGCATATAAATCCACTTCCTTATAAATATATTACTTATTCATTTTATCATAAATAAAAATTAAATAAATATTTATTTAACTTTCATTTTCTAAGCATAAATTCACGACCTTCTCTTATTAGCTTTCCCGTCATAGAACCTTCTACCTATACTTATAATTCTATACCATCATATTGAAAATATACACAAATTCAGAATATAACTCTAAGAACCGAGTAGGAGCTGAATAATTATTTTATTTCAGCAACCTCTCAGAACTGTGCGTACCATTCGCTACACAGCAGTTGATTAAGAATTATGAATTAGTTGATATCCATTGGAAATGCTTTTATAGTTAAGTCTTCCAAGATATTTATTATTTAGAGTTGTGTTAAGAATTGGGCTATTGTATATTCTCCAGTAGCCTTTCCTTTTGTGAGCAAGTGCTCGCTTCGTTCACACTAAGGTACCTGGTTCTCCTCAACTTTTGTCAAAACACAGTAAGTTATCTGTTTTAAATTCGATAATAATCTGGTACCTTGGTAGGGCGTGCAACGCCCTACTTGCTAAAGGTTTAGCAAGTGAGCCTTGCTCACAAGAAACCCTGGGTGGAAATTTTTTCTACCCAGGGTTCTTAGTGAGGACATGTTGGACTCACTTGCTAATTTCAATATTCCAATTTTTATCATCTAAATTTATTATACCAACTTCCAGTAAACTAAGGATTGTTATCTGAAATCTTATAACAGCAGTAGCTCTAATATTTATATTCCATTTACAATTATCTTTATAATTATCTTGATTAAAGTAATAATATAAATAAGGTTTTAAATTTTTATCATAGTCGCAACATCTTTGTTTTATTAAATTAATTTTGCTCTTAAAACATTCATTTTCTTCCTCCAAGTCAGCAGTATTTATTCTGATAGTTACAATACCATTTGATGTCAAATATTCATCTCTTGCAGCATCGTTTTTTTTGATAGCTTCATCCTTATGCTGTCCTCCATCTATCTCAATAACCAGCTTTGCTTGAGGTAAATAAAAATCCACCTGCTGATTTACAAATTGTTTTTCTTCTTTACCAACAATTTCACTTATCTTAAACTCTGGAACAATAAGACATCGAATAAACTCATATTCTTCCAAGTACTTAGGAATTTTATCTTTAAAAAAGTCTAGGGCAGGAAAGTAGTTATTCTTATCATCACCTTTAATGGTATTAATCCACTTTGGCGATTCTCTATCTATAAAATAAATTTTTTCTTTACAATTTATTAAATCAATTACACCTAATTTTTCCTCTAAAAATTTAGAATATCTAGTTGGAATTCCTCTTTGTAATAGATTTTTCATTATGCAAATTATTGAATAGTATTTCTCATTTATATGTTTTGAATCTATATTCTGTATAACAAAATTGTTATTTGTATATGCATAATTAGCACTATACCTTATCATTTTCGTTTCTCTCCCAATTTTTTTTATAATTCTATGAATCTTTACTTTATCCTAAACAGAATTTTTTATTATCAAATCAATTTTTATTTACATTTTAACATATAAAGTGAAAAATTTGTATAATTACCTACATATTCAAATCCTATACAACAAAAAAGCACAGTAAGTTTTATACTGTACTTCGCCTTAAATATAATATTCCCTTGTTCTTAAATCCACTGCATCTTTAAAGTTTCTTATAAAAGTTTCACTGCTGCTAAACTCTTCTAAAGCTTCATTTAAGCAGTAGCAAGTGAGCCTTGCTCACAAGAAACCCTGGGTGGAAATTTTTTCTACCCAGGGTTCTTAGTGAGGACATGTTGGACTCACTTGCTACAATTATTTGTGATCTTACAAAATGTAACCCTTCAACAGTTTTATCTTGTTTGTTTGTAATAATTAAATACTCATTTTCCAGATATTTTAAACATTCCTTATTATATCTTCCTAAAAATAGAGCGAGTTTTTTCAAGCTTATTCTTGAGTCATAAGTTGAAGCTAAAGATACCATTTCTAGTATGTCTAAACTAATTTCATTTTTCTCTTTCTCTATTTTTTCTATTTGTAATTTTATTTTCTTTCTCAAAGTTATACCACTATTTATGAAATATGCATATTCTAATAAAGGTCCTTTTCCTCCAAAACTTGTCCATGATTCTTCGAAATTCAAAAATTTATCATTTCTAAGTTCTTTCATGTATCGATTATAAAAATCCTCTGACTCTTCTTTTGAAAAGGTCAACTCTAAGTCTTCCCATGTTAAGTTATCAGTTTCCCCTTCAGATCTATTCCAATCTTCTTCTCTTATTGTTATAAGAATATATATTCCTTTAACACCTACAATTTCTTTAAGCAACTCTATCCATTTAATTTCTCTAGGAGGTATATCTATATAAAAACCTATTGGTATGTCATAATCTTTAATGTTATTTGCTACTCCCTTAATGCACTGAGCTATTTCCAATACTTTTTCTGTATTTTCAATACCCTTCTCTATTATTTCAAATCTTCTATAGCTAGGAAAATAGTCTTTCATATATCTATAAGCTAATGTACTCTTTCCTTGACCTGATGCACCATGCATTATAACTATATTATGCTTATTGTGTTTTTCATTTATTTTTTCTAGCCAATTACATCTCTTAATATCTAAATTATTATTTATATGACAAAACTTCGTAATGCTTCCTTGATAAAAGTCTTTCTCATTTACCAATTCAGTTTCATCTTCAAGCCTTTGGATTATTTTAAACCAGTTTTCATTATAATATAACTGTGCATTAGAATTTTTACCTATGTCTAATATTTTTTTATCTAACAACTCTTGATTTATACTTTTTTTAAATTCAGAACAATCATAAATCCATGCGTTTAAGTTGTCAAATATGGTATCTACTGAACAGGAAAAAATACTTTTAATAAGTTTCTCCTGTATCTTATTCTTTAAATCTTCCTCACTACATTCTAAAATCTTTATAATTTCAAAAAAGAAATTTATATCATCCTTCTCAAAATTTGCTTCTTTAAGCTTTTTTGCTATAGATTTTATATGTTTATCATCTTTATTTTTAAAAGCCCCCGATAATTCAGGCCCAACTTTATCAAAACTTACTATTAAAACTTTAGGTTTATTTTCGCTATACTTATACTTTAATATTCTTCTAAAAAAGCCTTCTGGCTTATTTATATTAAAATCTTTTAGTGATAAATTATTACTAGCATGAGCTTTTATTTGAATATCTTCAACTTCTTCATTAGTGTCTACATTAACTATTGTCAGGTCTTCAGATTTTTCTGGACAATAAACTAAGTTCTTATTTCCTTCTAATATCCTGTACATTATATATAAACTTTGAAGCCTATACCCTCTAAATGCAGCAGGAGCTCCTGATTTGTTACACACTTTATCACTACCTTCTAAATTTTAATAGTCATTTTTCTTAATCTATTTTTCACTTTCTGCTGATCTTCACCATTCAAATCATAATATTTTTCTAGATATTGTACAAACACTTCTATTAGTTTATGATTTTCTTCTTTTCGAGTTTCTCTTAAATTTTATCTATAAAACTTTATACTATCTTCAATTAGTAAACCAAATTGTTTACGTCCCCTCGTGGTTATAATGAGAACAGCAAATTTGCTAATAATCTGTATTTTTTTAAAATAAATGTAAAAAACTACTAACATATTCATAATCATACTTTGATGCAAGTAATTTATCTATTCTAAGAAGATAACTTTGATGTTCTAAATTATAATCAAGGCTATTGTGAAACTTTTCATAATAACTACTTAATCCAGCTACTGATAATGGCATCCATTTTAAACTCCTTACGTACTCTTGAACTAAATAATCATTAATGACATCCTTATCGTAGTTAGGTATCCCCCATTTTTCTCTTACGTATCCTTCACAAGCCAATTCTTTCGTTTCTTTCTCTAATCTTTCTACTATTTTTTCTTTTATTTGATTCATATAATCTTTATAATTAATATTTTTATTAACTAAAACTATTAATATATTTTCTATAGTCTTCTCATCTTCATTAGGTAAGTATAAAACATTAAAATTCAAAACAAGTTTTTCAATTATTTGCGGCCAAATATAATCATCCACCAGTAAACTAGGATATGATGTTTTTTGTTCTACTTGTTTACAAAATAATTTTCTATCAATTCCTAATAAAAAAGTATTTATATCACCCTTTAAATATTTTGCAGAAGAAATAAGTATATCCTTTTTACAAATACTAGATGCTATCTTAGTGATTTCAGCATTTGTTGGTCTACGATAAACTTTATCCCAAATATATACTCCATATTTTTCAGATGTATATGATAAAAATTTTCCTTCAGAATATCCATATTCTAAGATTTGACTAATTTGTTTTTCTGTTAAAAATCTACATTCTTTTAAAGCTAGTCCCCTTATTTCATGTATAGTTATTAGTTTAGATTCCTTATATTTACTATTTGCTTTTCTATCATTATAAATTTGGGTTAACTTTTCCTTGAGCCACTCAGTATGAATTTTAATTTCCCTTTCACTCAAGTAAGTTAACACTTTACTATCAGAAACTAAATGTTGTTCAAGCTGAATTATTGGTATAGGTGAAGTATATGCCGAATGCATACAAGGTGGAGGTTCAATTTTCATTTGCGAGTCTTTTATTTCTACGCTCACCCCTAAATTTTTACTATTTGTAGCTTTGGAATGCTTACTACAGCAATATTGATTATGACAACAATCTGTTTTAGAGGATATAATCCTATTCAAGCTCATAGTATCATAAGTTTTATGCTGAGTACATGCTAACGCAGTTGACCAACGTGTTATGGCATCTCGAACTTTGGTTTTGGGCAACTTATACTGTCCATTTGCACTAATAACTGAAAGTTTAGGTCTTATAGATTGAATTATTTCATCATACTTAATTTCCTGCGCAAGATACATGTTGCTACCATGATGTGATACCTTATAGATATCTGATACTAAATCATTTGGCCTTTTAGCTATTAAATACAGCCAATTTTGAATATCTCCTGGAAAGAGTAAAGTATTCCACCTGCTTCCTGTCCAAACTTCAAATTTCAAAACTATGCTCGTATCATTCAATACATGATTACCAAAGAATTCAGGTTCAATTTTAGTTTTTTGCGACCACAATTCTTTTATTCTTTGATCAATAAAGTTACTTTTACTCATTTGTTCAAGTTCTATTTTTTCTTCTTCTAGGTTTCGTGTAATTAAATTTCCTTTTATTCTTTTATTTAAACCTCGTTGAAGTGAATTGATATCTTCATAATTAATAGTTTCATCTGTTTCTTCTATTAGCCAATTCAAAGGAGTCGGATAGCTTTCAAACAAAAATTTTATATCTTCGTTTGATAGTAATTTTTCATATAATTTATAGGCTGGATATAAAACTTTAATTTTTAATCCTTCTACAGGACAATATATAAGTTTTTCAAGTGGAGATGCTAAACTTGTTCCTCTACTTAACAATTCTTCTTCTAATTTTTCCGCTCTCTCTATAGATCTTTTTACTCTATCACCGAAAAGCCAAATATTTTTCTTAAAGGCTGGGGTATACGGAGACCAGTATTCTTCAATCTTAATCTTCTTGTCTAAATCAAAATATCCGCCTATGTGATCTAAATCAAAATGAGACGTTATTGCTAAATTTATGCGACTAATACTATTTTTTAACAAGAAATCTTCAAGTTGTTTTTTATCCTTACCTGAGTCAATTGTACAAATCCAAGGTTCTTGCCTAAGTCCATTATCCCATTTAATAATAGCACAATCACCATGTCCAACATTTAAAAAATTAACTTTTAATTTTGTATTATTTAATACATTCATTATTTTTCCCCTTTCAAAAGTAAACTTTAATTATATTTGTAAGTATTCTTAGCTGAAATTTCCCTTCCATGTTTCTATATCCTATTAATTCTGATACATCCAACTAATCCGATCTTGAATGTATTAATATTGTAGGTTTCGTCTTCTCTGTACGCTCCTGTAGTCTCAGCAAAGAGCTCCACTAATTTACTTTTATCTGTTCCAGAGATTCCATATTAACAAAACAAATTATTAATAATTTATTTGCATCTCCCGACAGTAATACTGAACGTACTAAATTTATTAGCCGTTAATTATTTACCACTTATACTTCTCACAAGTTAATCCCGGTAAATTTATTAAACAACTTGTCTGATTATGAAATCCGTTCGAATTAGTTCCTGTATTAGCCGTTATAAATACATCTTTTTTAGCTCTTGTAATACCAACATAAAAAACACTTATCTCTTCATTAAATTTTCTTTTCATATTTTTGCCAAAAGTAAATTTACAGTAATTACCCCCTTTGTTTCTGCTTCCATGCTGTATACATAGCTTACACACCCCACCATAGGATGGAAACTGACTACACATCATTTTAGGAATTATTATATATTCCCATTCAAGTCCTTTTGCAGAATGAATAGTTGTTATAAATACAGGATCATCTATATATTCCATCATATGTTTTAAACTATTATTATTTAAGATAAATGCTATTCTTTCATATCGTTCTTGCGATGAATGGCAAATATTTAAGGATTGAGTAAATAGCACATCTAGCAATCTATATAGTGAATCAAAAATAAATTCTCTCTTAGGATTAGAACATATCTCACTTTTATATCCTTTTATTTCTCTTTTGCACTTTTCTAGAACAGATTTGATAATTCTTTTGTTTCCAGCCGTAATAGAATTTATAATTTTCAAAGCTGTTTGATGGAATCTAATATATTCTTGATCATTGTCATTGAATATTGCATTGAAGTATAGGATATTATTATCATCAAATACATCAACAATAGATTTTGCTTGATAGCCTGCCCTTACAAGTATCGCTACTTTATCATTTGAGCTAGATATTATTTTTTTCGTTCCTTCTAGGATAGACTCTGCTTCTTTTACCTCACTATCAAAAACATTTACATTTATTTTTGCCGTTTCCGTCGATGGTGCATATGTTGTTCCATAACTACGAATAAATTTATCAAGCTCTTTCATTTTTAAATTTTTAGCAAATCTATAATTGTTTAAAAATTCTATTTCTCTCATTTCATATTGTTCAGCATAAGCAGAAAATATATTTTTCATTGCTCCTAAAAAGCCATATATCTTCTGAATGTCATCTCCTAGCAGGAATAGTTTATTATTTCCAATCAACTTATTTATAAATAGAAATGAAAGATAGTTGGTATCTTGAAATTCATCAATAATAACAATTCTGAAATACTGCTTATAAAATTTTCTTATTGAATCAATATCAAATAACTTAATAGCACATAACAATAAACCGTTGTAGGTAATAACAAGATTAGGAAACAACTTCTTTTGTAAAATATCTATATATGACGATATAAGCCTTTTTACTTTATCATAATTTAAATTTTTTACTGCTGTATCAAAATCATTCAATATATTTCTTTCTGAAGAAATCAAATACGAATCTAAAATATCATTAAACTCAGCAATAATTTGAAATTCTGATAAATTAATAAGTTCCTCATTTAGTAAATATCCATGTTTATAGAGTAACTTTGTAGCAAAACTATGGTAATTTGCCACTTCTACCTTGTTTAGTTCTCTCTCACAATCTCCTATTAAAGAAGGTAGTAAATCATTCACGGCATCTTTTATTTTTGTTGCTGCTGGAACACTAAACGTCATACCCAATATTTTCTTATTTCTTGGAACATTCCCTTGACTGAGTTCCCATGCAATCTTACTTACCATTGCTGTTGTTTTACCACAACCTGCCGGAGCGGTTACAATAATTCTTTTATCAGTTGAAAAGATAAATTCTAACTGCTTCACATCTCCCGAGTGTTTTGCTTCAATATCTTCCCTTAACCCCATCATTTCACCTCCTTTTCCAATATCTTAATAACTCTCTGAAATGATGTTGGAATAACTGTTACATGCTCCGCTAGCATTATGGACTTGGATGCGTTTTTAGTTCCTTTTAGTTTTGCTAACTCATTTGTACGAATTTCCTTCATTATATCTTTCTGTAATACATCATTTATAACACATGTTGATGGATCACTTTTAAAACTTTGTACATCAAATGTAATGCCATGCCTTTTTAAAATTCCAATAAAGCCATTAATCATTCCCATGTTTTTGTTGTATTTCAAATAATCGTCCAACTTAAAATTGCTATAGACATCTTCTTCAAAGTCATTTTCTCTTGTAAAATAAATATCTGGCAAATGACTATACTTATTCTTTTTATCTTTATCTATTACAGCTATTGTTTTTATGCTAAATTTGTTACATAACTTCATACAGTTTTCTACACTATCAGCACCATCAAGTTTTACAACACCTATATTTTTTTCATCTAAATCTAACCCCATTCTTCTTGCAAAAACAGGTATAGCTCCATTTTCAGTATCCCCCTCAACAAATACAATACACTTACTAAACATAGCCTCCTTTAGATATAAGAAGCTACGTAATAAATGCTTATATAATTTATCATCTAAAATAATTTTGTTTCCAGATATTATTTCTAGACTATTATTTGTTGTTCCAATTGGCTTATAAACCCTTATAAACTGCTTGTAATCATTTAATAGTATGTTAGGTGAATGAGTGGCTATAAATATTTGTCCTGTTAATCCATCTATATCAAATAATACTTTTAGTAGCTCTAAAAATATCATGTTTCCGTTGTTAACAAGATCTTGAATCTTTTTAATTAAACTCCGTTGTCTATATGGATGTTGATGAATTTCTGGCTCATCTAATACAATAAATAATGGAAATAATTTTTCTCCATCTTCATTTTCAATTAACCTATCAACAAAATCTTCTGGTTTTCTGGTTGATTTTACACTATAGATAATTTCTATTATTTGTAACAAAATATTAAATGCATATTGAATTCCTTCTCCAAGAGAGTTTAAAGCTCGTCCATTTTGATCTCCTAGCTCTAATATTCTACTAATAATTTTATCAGCACTTTCATTAATATAAGCATTTACATAATCTCCTGTAATAGAATTAAGGCTTTCTATCCGCTTATTTACACCCTTGACAATTCCACTTAATTTTGTTTTCTTAATAATGTCCTTTTCCTCTATACCGCTTTGCTCCAAGCTGTGCTGAATAAGATAATTCAAAACTTTACCTGAACCCTGTGTCTTTCTAAAATCAACTTCTTTGCTCGGCATTCTTTGAGCATAGTAATATAAAATATTTAATTTTTTGATAACTGACACACTTATTACAGGCTTAGTCGGTGTATCATGATAATATTCAATTCTTTGGTCTACAGAATCTTGCCTTGCAACTATTGTAATAGCATGTTCATCCTCTATATCAAAATTATTTTCGAAAAACCCCAATTCTGAATCATCATATTTTAAGGTAACTTTAACTTCAATTGGATCTAATATATTAAAAAAATCATTTTCATCAAATTTTCCAATGGCAAATATAACATTGATCAGTTCTAGGATGTTAGTTTTACCTATATTGTTTTCTCCTATTATAAAATTTAATTTTCTATCAAAACTCATCTGCTTACCTGACAGATTACGATAGTTATTAATTTCCCTAATCTCACTTATGTGCACTTTGCAATTCCCCCTAATAAATATTGTTAAAAAATATAGGTTCTTAAGTTTTAACATTTATTTTATACATAATAGCTTATCATCTCATCTTTGAGCAGATATCTTCAAAATTCAATAATTTCTTCTATGGTTATGATATATATTCTATGTACCAGCAATATATACAAAATACATATGTAATTGTAAACCTCAAATGATTCCACAAAAGATTTTTAAATATTTTATTTTTTTATATTTAAAAATCTTTTGTGGAATTTTTCTACCAACTTTCCATTTATATAATATTCAATCATTATTATCTCATTTAATATATCAAATTCATAATATACCCCTAAAGAATATCCACATACATGTTCTGGAAAAGTTTTTCCGTCATATGACCAAATTTCATTTGTACTTGTAGATTTAGTTAAAGCTATTAGCCTATTCCTATCTGCATCTTTTTCTTTCTGTGCACGATAGGATTTCTTCATTTCTAAAGCTATTAAATTATCATCATTTTCATTTTCCCCTCTACTATGCACTATTAGATCACAAGTAATCTTTATAATTTCTTCTTTATCATTAATAATTGTCTTGACATGACCAGCATTTCTATTATATTCGACATCAACATAATAATTTTGATATTTCAATTTTTTTTGTATTTCATGCTCTATAAATGGTTTCAAAGAAGCACATATACATCGTTCTGATACATCAGACTTTATCAATGATAATTCTTTAGCTAAAAATTTATTATTTGCAATGCTAAAGATTTCTTTTAAATAATCCATATTTCTCTTACACTCCTTTGTATTTTAAAGTTCATACTTTTTTATGAAAGAATAATTTTTTCATCAATATTCTTAACATCTTTTCTTGATGTTATATACCTTTTTCTTGCGAGTAACTCTTCTTCCGCATCTGTTAAGCTCTAAACATCCTTTGTTCACCATAAATTTCTGCCAATTTTATTCATTATAATCTTCGGGAATAGTATTACATGAATGCCTATCTAGATATTTCTATTCGAGAATTAGGAAAACCTACAATAAATTGGCTTATAAATATTTCTATTCCTAATTCTCTCTCACTTACTTCCCCACACAACTTCCTTCTTCAACTCCCACCACTCCCTAAACTCATCCTTCGTCCTTATTCCAAGCTCCTCAACCCTACTACTATTCCTCAACAAAAACTCCGTAGTATACATAATTTCTCGCACATTATACCCTTCTACCTCAATCTTCCTATCCAACTCCTTCAAATCCTCCAACAGAAACTTTATATACAGCTCCTCCGCCTTATCACTAACCTCAGGTATCTCAACTATATCCTTCCTCTTCAATATCTCATACCCTACAACTTCACCATAATACAAGATCCCAGCCTCTTCCTTAAACAAATTCTTTGACTGAGCTATAGCTACAGTCTTCACAATATGTTTATTCAAATCAACATTTTTAAGAGGCGTATGATAAAACTTATACTTCTTAATACTCTCTAGCTGCTCCTTACTAGACAGCGTACCTACAAGCACACTTCTATCATTAAAATAAGACTCCTTAATATAATACTCTCTTCCTCTTTGCTCCAAAGCTCTTTCAAAGGAAGACAGATGTGATTCTCCTATAAGTTCCTTTAAAAACTCTTCCATAAGCTTTGTAGCTGTTGGTAAGAAGGGGATTCCTCCTATATTTACAGTTTCTATGCTTTTGTATAGAGGATGCTTTGAATATTCTTCTTCATTGTTATAAGGAAAAATCACAAAGGCTCCAAATATGTTGTTTTCCAGTCTTCCTTCTTTCTTATTTTCATAGACTATGGCATCTCTGTACTTATGCATGGTGTTAATGTCTTCTTCTTCAGGCCCTGGATTTTTGTTACATGATTCATATATTGTATCTTTTACAGCTCTGTCCAGCTTATATTTAGCATCAAATATGTAGTTATACGTTGCTTTTCCGCCCACTTTTTTTATAGATAAAACATTGTCTGGTTTTTGGCCTACAGTTTCCGATTTCATTTTTGAATTATAAAAGAGCTCAAATCTTTCTCCGTTTTTAGGGTCTTCATAAACTACTTTGGATTCTACTCCTTTTTTCAGAGTTACAAAAATCCCCTTGTTATTTACCTTTACTGTATCATTGGAAACTAAGGTATAGTTTTTTCTAAGTATTCCGTTTATCTTTATAAAGCACCAGTATTCATATAATACAGAAAGATCCTTTATATTTAGCTTAAATAATTCTCCTTTTAAGGTTAAGCCTTTCTGAAGCATTAAATAATATTTATAAACATCCTTATAACCTAAGGCCATTTTAAAGACCATAGACGAGTTTTCTCTAAATTCATATTCTCCTACATCCTTTAAAAATGTGGAGGTTAGGTATTTATTCATTTCTTTTATAAAAGCTTCTAATTGTAGAATAAATGAGTTATCTACTCCTCTTCCCAATAGCAGATATCTTTTTCTAAGCTCCTTCAGCTTAAATAAAATGCCCTTAATAATATACTTTAAAAATCTATTTTCATTGGTATCTAAAGTTACTCTCTTATTAATTTGCAAAGCCTCTACAGGTAGAAGTTTGTCTCTTTTTCTAATAAGCTTTTCTGGTCTTTTTTCAAGCCATTTTATTGTTTCATTGGTTACATTTTTATTTTATGATAGGGAGCAATTTTCCTTTCATTAATTAGGGAGTGATGCGGTATGGCTGTAATAATATTCAATTCCTTTTTAAGTTTTTCAAAGATGTAGGTTAGAATACTGTAATATTCAGTTAAAGTTGTTCCTTTATTTTTACTTAATCCACTCATAGAATAGGTTCTTTTAAGAAAATCAAAGGCCAAATTATAAATTTCTTCATTTATGTCCTGTAAAATAGCCATATAATCTTTTCTATAATCTATTTTTGTAGGAAATACTTCTATTTGTATAATCAGATGCTCTTTGCCGTTAACCTTTATTATTAAGTCAGAATACCCTATTTCTCCTCTAAAGGTTACAATACCGCTTAAGCTGCCGCTCCTGTTTTTAGTTATTTTATTTCTTATATCTTTGTTTGCATGATAGAAGCTTATTTCTGTATCTCTGTCTTTCTTTTCTATTATTAATTCATAATTTTCATATTCAAAGAAGTAAGCCTCTTCCGTATCAATGACTAACTCATTTCCTTCTTCTGAATAAATTATTTTAAAGCCTTTGCTGTCTGTGTCCTGCTCATTTATTTCTGAATTTCTGTTTTTACCTTTTATAGTGAAGTATATTTTATCTGTTTCCAAACATAGCAGCTCTTCTTTTCCTCTACCAGAAGGTTGTAAATCCATCTCTATTAAACCTCCAAAGCATCTTTAGTATTTTTTCAGAAGATATAGGATATCTGCAGGAAGATTTTTCTTTACTGCCTTCTTTAAGTTCTTTTTTATCTTCTTTTAAATACTTGAACATTTTATCTAAAGTATCTTCATCTATGTAATCAGAGGCAAAATTACTTTTATTCATATTAGAAAAAAGTATAAATAGTTTAAGTAGACATTTTTCTATTTCACCACTGCTGCCTCCAATTCTAGGCAGTATCTTTTGTTTTATTGCATAATCTAGAGCTTTTTGAAAATCCATTATTTCTTCATTTACTGCATAAATTACATAAAAGACTACTTCATCCCTAACTCTGTAGGCAAACTGCATATCACATTCTTCTAAAATCCAATTTATAGTTTTAAGTTCATCTATAACCTCTTTAGCAGTATCCTTTTTTTCTCTGCATTGAGCAATCTTTATGTATTCTGAGCAAAGGAGTTCATTAGAATAAATCTTAGCTGCTTCTACATTCTCATCTCTATCAAAGTCAAAATCCAAATCGACCTCATTGAATTCAATAGTATTTGCTCTATCCAATACCTTCTTGCTAAAAGGAAAGGTGGTTTCGTCCATGTTTACTGTACCAATTATATATAGATTCTCTGGTATATATAAAGCTTCAAATCTTTCTACCGCTTCTAAATCTCCA
The DNA here is from genome assembly GCF_001623875.1 of Clostridium magnum DSM 2767. Lineage (GTDB taxonomy): Bacteria > Bacillota > Clostridia > Clostridiales > Clostridiaceae > Clostridium_AM > Clostridium_AM magnum. Next base: position 40,054 of record NZ_LWAE01000016.1, read on the forward strand.
GCAAAAAGCTCTTTTCTTATAAGCTTGTCTGTTTTAACTTCTTCATCTATCTTATCTCTTGTTTCCATTATGGATAATATATCGCTGAAGTAATATTCCACTCTGGCTAAATTCATTTCATCCAAACAAACAAAGTAAGGTATTTCCTTATGTTTTATAGCCTTTTTGATTATATTTGTAAGTATTCCAAGCTGAAACTTTCCTTCTATATTTCTATAGCCAATCAATTCAGATGCATCTGACCAATCTGGTCTTACAGGTATTAAATTATAAGTTCCATCCTCCCTGGAAGCTCCTATAGCTTCAGCAAATAGCTCCACTAACTTACTTTTACCTGTTCCAGAGATTCCATATAAGATTACAAATGGTTTAGTTTTTAAGGATAAGTATAGATTTTTTATAATATCCCTGCTGTATTCATAACCTTTTGCTGCTATATAATTGTAAATGTAGTCTATTACATCCTTACTTTGAAAATTTGATTCTTCTAGGATTGAAATCTTTTCTGATATAGCTTCTTCTAATTTATCAGTTTCTTCAGGATCTGCAGTTACATCATTAACAACACCTTCATGTCTTGAATCATTCTTCAACAAAATACTATTAATAAGTTTCTCTGCGTCGTTAAAACCCTTTTTCGTTAGTTCACCAAAAGCACTATTAGCTTTTTCAAGAGTGTTTTTTTGTTCTATACTTTTATCAAATTTGTCTACATATAGCGGATGACTTAAAACACTGGTCCATCTAACCCCTATTCTTTGATTATAAGTTCTGCACTCTTTAGCTTTATCCATGTTTACGCCATTATAAACAAATTTACTCTTGTCCATCTCTTCATAATACGTTTTTATTACTTCTCCAACTGCAAGTATTTGTTGGGGTTTTGCATAAGCAATTATTTTGTCACCAATTCTTATCTGTTTGGCTACATTTATTACCCGGGTTATAGTACCAGCAGTATCTAAGTTCTGTATATAACTTATTGCAGCACATTCATGTTCCAAACAATGCTGCCATACATTTGGATTTTCGCAAACGGTGTTATAAAGATAATATTTTCTTGGATCCATATTTTCTCCTAGATTTTTTTCTAAATAGTAGTTATTAAGTTTATACTTCAAAATATCCTTAAGCTCTTCCTTATCTTCCTCAATGAGTTCATCCCAAAGCTCTGTATTGAAACTTAAATATTCAACCTCATCTACATATTCTTTAAATATATAATCTTTTTCGCTTATAACATTATAGGGATTTTCATTCATTACCTTTTTTACAGTATTTATTTCTAAATTTTTTATACTCTTTTGAATTTCTGAATCAAAAGTTTCTACTGCTAGACCTTCTTTGTGTCTTTCAATGTATATTTCTTTAATATAAGAACAAACATCCTCATATATAGCTTTTCCTTCAAAATCAGCTAGTTCTAGAAGTGCTATTAGTAATACAATTTTATAAGTTTTCTGATACTTTCTATTTATGTTTTCTTCTTTATCACCAATGTATTTAAAAAATTCTTCTTTTAATGCTTTATTGTTTTCTGATGCAGCAGCTACAGTTTCCTTAGTGATGTTTTCATCTTCATTAGGTAATTCCTTAAAACTGTAGTTATCATCTGTAATTAGCTCAACTCTAAAGGTATTTAGCTTATCTGTTTTATAAAATCCAATGTACTCTTGGGGCTTTTCTATGTTGGGATTTTCTTTGTATTTGAATATGTATTTATAGCTCTTGGGTAAGTTTTCTTTTATATAATTTTTGATTTCTTTTCTAAAAAGGAATTGATATGTGTCATCTCTTTTATCTGATTTGACATTTCTAAATAATGCTTTAAACTCTTTTCCATCAACTAATATGGTAACTACTTCATTTTCTCCTCTTTGAAGATATTCTCTATTTATAGTGTTGAAATATTTATGTGCTTCATCTTTTGGGATTGTTGTACCATGTCTAAAAATTGATTTATCTACTAATTTTTTACCTAATATGCCTTCTCCATTTACCTCTATCCATCCACCTGATCTACCTTCCATAATTTCACCTGCTTGTAAAATATATTTATTATAGTCATATTAATTACTACTTTTACATAAACTTTCAAATTATACTATCATTTTATAACATATAAATGATTTTTTACAGCAAAAAATGGAGATAAATATTAACTTTTATACTAGCTATTTATATAAAGCATGTATAAAGTTAAAACTTACCTCAATTATTATTTTAGTTAATTACTAATAGTAAAATTCATCTTTACTTTATGTTTAATATTCTTGTTATTTTTTGAATGAGCATTATCTAATATATATAGTGTATATTTTTCTCCCACATCATATCCTCCTTGCGGTGGATATATTAAAATACTTTTCTTATCTTGTGAAAGCTCCATAGATACATTAACCAAATTTTCCTTACTGTCCTTTACTAAAACATTTTGTTTAGTAGTATCATCATAGCCAACTTCTGATGTAAAACTTACTGTCCACACTTTGCTTCTCTCTACTATCTTGTCATCAATTTTCCTAAAATCATCATCGTTACTTGCTTGAATTTTATTGTATACTGCAAATTCTATGTTGTCTCTACTTGATGATACTCTATTTACCGTTATTTTAGCTTTTCCTTTTTGTGGTACTATTACTGATGTATCATAGCAATTATCTTTTTGTATAGATATAGTTCCATCCTCTTTATAACTTATAAAGCTGTAACTTGAATAATAATCAGCATTGGTTAATATAGTTAAATTATTTTCTGAATCGGTGTTATCAAACTCATAACTGTCACCTTCCATAAGTTTTACATTGAATAGAGCTGTAGCATTAGTTTTTTTGCCACTTATCCACTTATCTCCAGCAAATTCTTCATAATCTTTCCCAGATATTTTCTTTGCTGTTACTATCGCTTTTCCTCCTGCTGGCACAGTTATTTTATTAATATATAGTTGTACATTTAATCCTGTTCTTTTTATATTTCCTTTGCTGTCATATGAAGCATAATCAAAAGTTGAACTTATATCATAGTCACTCATCAACTGCTTTGAATTATTTAGGTCGTTATTATCAAATTCAAAACTATCTCCTTCCATAAGCTTTACATTAAATAGCGCCTTATTACTAGCTTCTTTACCACTTATCCACTTGTCTCCAGCAAACTCTTCATAATCTTTCCCAGATATTTTCTTTGCTGTTACTATTGCTTTCCCTCCTGCTGGCACAGTTATTTTATTAATATATAGTTGTACATTTAATCCTGTTCCTTTTATATTTCCCTTGCTATCATATGTGGCATAATCAAAAGTTGAACTTATATCATAATCACTCATTAATTGTTTAGAATTATTTAAATCACTATTATCAAATTCATAGCTGTCACCTTCCATAAGTTTTACATTAAATAAAGCTGTCTCATTGATTTCTTTGACACTTATACTTTTATCTCCACTAAATTTAATTGAAGTCTTCCCAGAAGAAAGTTTTTTTACTGTTACAACTGCTTTTCCTCCTGATGGTATGGATATTTGCTTATAATAGAGCTGGGCATTTAAAGCAGTTTCTTTAATATTTCCTTTACTATCATATGTAACGTAGTCAAATGCAGAATAAATATCGTACTCAGCTGAAAGTTGTTTTGAATTTAATAGGTCACTATTATCAAATTCATAGTTTTCTCCTTCTACTAGTGTAGCATTAAATTGCGAACTGTCTTCACTTGTATCTGCTAAAATACTTTTAATTTGTATCTTATCTCTGACATTTAAGTTAGCTGATACATTAATATTGAATGATAGCAAAAAGAAACTTATTAGGCTAACAGTTATAATTTTTTTATTCAATGATAAATCCTCCCCCATAACTATACATAATGTTTATAAAATAACATAATCTTTTTCCTGTTTTAAATATACATATAGTTTACTATCCCTTCACAATCCCCACTGCAACTCCCATAACCTTAGCCTCATCACTCCTAATCTGTATCGGCTCATACTTATCATTCTCAGGTATCAACAGTACACTATCTCCCATCTTCATAAATCTTTTTAAAGTAGCATTCTCACTATCTACTGCAGCTGCCACTATATCACGGTTATCCGCAGTATCCTGTTTTTTTATAACTACCATATCTCCATTATCTATGCCTGCACCTATCATGCTGTCACCCTTAACTTTAAGTACAAAGTATTCATCACTGCTGTTAAACCAATACTTTGGTAGCCTTAAAGTGTCTTCACACTGCGCGTTCATAAAAATAGGTATGCCTGCCGCAATACTGCTATATATTTTAAAATAGGCTAATTCTTCTGCTGTATACTGTACATTTTCCTGTCCTTCTTTAACATTAATCTCATCTATAACTTCTGAATCAAAAGTAATAATATAGTCTTTCCCATGCTTTAAATCTACATATTTACGATTCTCAAGGCTTTGAGGTAACATATTTATATTAAATTCTGGTATATCACCAACATTTTCAAAATCTCTATTTATTATAATGCAATCGCTTCCATTGGTAGCTAGTCCATACTGACAGCTGCTGCAATTACTCATGTAGCTTTTTAATTGACTTACAGCTGAAACTAACGGGGTACTCGGAGCCTTTACTTCTGCAATTATATATGGAATAGTAGTGCCATTACTGTATATCTCAACACAAATATCTGCTAATCCCATTTTTGAAAAGCTGTTTACCTTATACTCAACCTTTATTAATTCCTTTGTATACTTATAATTTTCCTGTAGCTCTTTTAAAAGCCATTGCCTTACCTTCTCTTCATTTGAATATAAATCTACTATATTTTCTTTAAAATCATAGTTTTCAAAAGGTATATTGTAAAACTTGGCCAATTTGCATTTGTCCTTTATTCTCAAAAACTTAGGATTTATATCTTCTATAAACCTTGAAGGTTTGCCGCTGCTTGTAAGATATAACTGTTCCGTAGCTCTAGTCATCCCTACATAAAGGAGTTTTCTTTCCATAGACTCCTGCAACCCTTGCTCTTCTGGTTCTGAATAAGAAAGATAAGGTATTACTCTTTCATTTAGACCTATAAGTATAACCACCTTAAATTCTAAACCTTTTATAGAATGCATAGTTAACAACTTTACATTTTCGCTCTCAAAATCATCATCGCTTTTGCCTACAACTATGCTGGGTATTTTAGCACTATCAAAGTAATTTTTCATATATATAAGCTGATTTTTATTTTTTGCTACTACAACTATATCTTTATACTTATAATTTTTTGATAAAGTTCTTATTTGATTTACTACATAAGAATCCTGTTCTTCTTCATTTATAAATCTTCTGTAAATAGGATATGAACCTTGTTTGTCTATTAAGGAAGGTTTTACGAAGTTATCATCTTCTACAATATTAGTGTCCTTTTCTATTAGACTATAAGCAGCCTGCGATATTTGAGTAGTAGTTCTATAGTTTTTTGCTAAGATATTACTTTTTCCTGTCATATCAAAACCTATACTAGTAAAACTTCTTCCCTTTACAAGCCAGGAATGAGTATATATGCTTTGTGCATTATCTGCTACAAACATGAAACTTGAATATTCTTTTTCAAGTTGAAGGTGCTTTAAAAATTCTAACTGAACTCTGGTTAAATCTTGACTTTCATCTACTATTATGTGAGTGTACCTTTTTACTGGGTTTGCCTTAACCTGATGTAAGGCAATAAGAGCCATATCTTCAAAATCAATATAACCTTCTGCTTTTAACCTTTTTCTGTAAAGAAGCATTAAATTAAATATAGCCTCTCTTGTTCTAGAATTTTTCATAAGTTTTTGAGGACTTTCATTATTTTTCCTCATTGCCCTGCCTATTCTGTCTACATTTTGATATTCCTCAAGCTCCATATAGTTACAAGCTTTAATCCACTCCACTTCATCTAATAAAAATTTTGAATTTCGAGTATCTAATATTGCTACATCTGTATAAACTTTATGTAGCTCAGCAATCGCTTGGTTTATTAAGGTATATTTTGTGTTTCCAGTAATCAGATTACAATTTAACTTTTTAGCCTGCCTATAAGCCTTATAGTACTCAAATATAATTTTATCTATTGTATAAATTTCAACTTTAGACTTATCTACTGCAAATAAGCTTTGTAAATCAACTTTATCTTCATCTTGAACTTTTTCATAAATGTATTTTATATAATTTATTAGGGTCTTATTAAAAGTAACCATTAATATTTTGTCATCTGATGCAAAACAGTAGTGATTAAGTAAAAATGGTATTCTATTTACAGCTACTGTAGTTTTTCCTGAGCCCGCTACTCCTCTAATAAGACTGTGACCTGCAGGTTTTGATTGAATTAATTTCTTTTGCTCAACATTTAGCTGCATAAATTTATCCCCCTGTCCAAAATACTAAATAATAATACCAAATTAGCGTAATATATACATATTATAACGTATTTTTACTTTTTTATCAAAATATATGGTAGAGTGTAAATAAAAAACATAGGTGTTAAATCCATGTTTTTCAAAATACTTAATTTATTCACCTAAAATTGCTTTGTAAAATAGATTTGTGGTAAACTTGTCTAGAAGAGAGGTGCTATAATAATGAAAAAACTAATAAAAGTTGTTGGAGCTATTGTTGAAAATGACAATAATGAAATATTATGTGCTCTTCGTTCTCCAAAGATGTCTCTACCAAATATGTGGGAGTTCCCAGGTGGAAAAGTTGAGAAGGGTGAAAATTTGAGCCAAGCTATAGAAAGAGAAATAAGAGAAGAGTTAGGCTGTACTGTGGTGGCTTCTGATGTATTTAATGACAATACTCACGAATATGATACTTTTATAGTAAATTTAATTACTGTAAAGTGCAAATTAGTATCAGGCACTCCTACAGCTAATGAACATTCTAAACTGATATGGTTGAAGAGAGATAACTTAACTTCTTTAAAATGGGCTCCAGCAGATATCCCTGCTGTTGAGCAATTAGTATCAGAAAAGGTATAGCAAAAAATCGCTATACCTTTTTGATAAATTCTGTATATAAACTTACTGGCATTTCATTTTGCATCTTCATTTTCACAGTTATAGGTTTTTCACCATAATACTCTACTACATCACCTTTACCAATGTAGATATAAGACTGCACAATGCCATCTATTTCTTTGTATTTTCTTACAAAAGCATGTAAATTAATACCCCTATCTTTATTGAATATAATATTTTTTCCTCTTTCAGAGCTTTGAGCTGTGTTATTAGGAGTTTGCCATTGGAAATATTGCCTATCTATAAATTTATCTTTATAGTTTATTTTTTCTTCTATATTTTCATCTTTATGTAGATCTATAAATAGAAAATACTCTTTTCCATTAGTAACAAGTCCTTGTCCTCTGAAAGAACTATGGATTTTCGTAAAATTAGATAAAAGTGCTGCATCTATCATTTGATATTGTTCATATAGCTTAAAGAACGGAATTCCATAATATTTATTTTCAAACTCTTTTTCATATCTTATAATGGCATAGTTTATGATATCTTCAATATATACTCTATATTTTTTATTTTGTACTATCTTTTTAAAATCCCAGGTAACACTTAAAACTCCATCTTTTAATTCAAAGCATTTCACACTATTTCTAAGTTGTGCTGAATCATAATAAGTTCCATTCAAACAATTCAAACTGTGAAGCACACTTTCATTATCTACATAATCAACATATTTTAATATTTCACTTTTAGCCTGTTCTATATCTATCTTCTCATTGTTCAATAAATACTTTAAAATACTAAACTCATATATTCTTTTTATTGGAAGTCTGTTTGAAAGGTCCTTAAGTATTTTTAAAAATACTTCCTCTTCTAATAATTTTTTTAGTTCCTCATCCTTTTCCATCTTAGCAACAAAGCCTATATAAGTTTTTTCTTTATTTAAAAATTTTAGTGGATCTGGTGCACCGTCATATTTTATATAATCCATTAATAAATAAGGTATTTTCCCACCATTCATTTTTTTAAATTTCAAATACTCTTCCCTCAAATATTTCATTGAGTTAAAGTTTTCTTCATTTAACTGATCTAATATTCTTTCCTGTGATATTCTGTCCATTTGAATATTTGTACAGCCTGGGATATTAGCAAATTGAGTAGCAACTGCTACTTTTAAGCTGTCTTTATCATAGTATCTAGAGCCATTTAAAGCTATTGCAATTAAGAAAGCTTTATTGTGGTTTCCTATAAAATCTAATACCGTTAAAAATTCTTTACTCCCGTGTTTTCTAAGACCTCTACCTAACTGCTGTATAAATATTATTGGAGAATCTGTTGGTCTTAGCATTAAAACTAAATTAATTGCTGGTATATCTACACCTTCATTAAAAATATCCACTGTAAATATAACTTCTAAATCATCCGTATCTGATTCTAGTTTTTTAATATAACTCTCCCTTTCTTCTGGAGAATTTTCTCCAGTTAAACATACACTTTTTATTCCTCTTTTATTGAACTCATCTGACATATACTGAGCATGATCAATTCCTACACAAAAGCCGATGCACTTGCGTTTTTCTCCGTCATGGCCATAAAAGTTCATCTTTTCAGCTATAAAGTCAACTCTTTCGTTAACTTTTAATCTTTTAGTTATTTCTGCTATATCATCAATTTTGTATCACTTAAATCTATGCCCTCAATGTCTGTTATTCCAAAGTAATGAAAAGGTATTACAAGATTTAACTCTAAAGCTTCACGAAGTCTTACTTCCAAAGCTAGATTATTATTAAAAATATCAAATATACTTTCACTGTCACATCTTTCTGGTGTTGCAGTCATTCCTAAGAGAAATTTAGGCTTAAAATATTGCATAACCTTTTGATAAGACGGACTAGAAGCATGATGTGCTTCGTCTATAATAATATATTCAAATTCCTCAGGTTCAAATTGCTGAAGATTTATATTCATAGATTGTATAGTAGAAAACAGGTAATCAACATTTAAATCTTTACTACTACCTGTTAAAAGCCCTGTAGTTTTTTTCTTATTCTTTACCAATCTTTTGAAAGTCTTTTCTGCACTTCTTAAAATTTCCTCTCTATGTACCAGAAAGAGCATTTTTTTAGGCTTATAGTTTATAACATCAAAGGCTGACATATAGGTCTTCCCTGTACCTGTAGCTGCAATAACTAAAGCCTTGTTTTCTCCTGCACATCTTAATCTATTTAAGTTATCCATAGCTCTCTTTTGCATATTATTAGGTTTTATCAATTCATAATCTGCAAAATCTATTTTCTTGTTCTTTTCTACTTTTCTTAGCTCATTTATAAAGTTTTTGTAACTATCTAAAAATTCTTCATTAACAATAGCAGTATCTTCCCATAATTTTAAATACTCTTCTAATACCTCTCTTACAAAGCTGTCATCTTTCTTAGATACAACTCTAACATTCCATTCAACATTACTCTTTAGAGCACGTTGGGTTATGTTTGAAGAGCCTATAATTATTTTGTACTCCTCTTTATTTTCAAATATGTAAGCCTTGGTATGAAATCCTAAATCTTTTGTTGCTATAAAAACCTTCAAATCAATGTTGTTAAACTTATTAATCCGTTCCAATGCTTTAGGTTCAGTAAAGTTAAGATATGTCGAGGTTAATATCTTTCCTTTAATACCCTTTTCTTCTAGCTCTTTAAAACAGTCTAATAAAAGCTGAAGTCCACTAAAGTTGATAAATGCAACACTAAAATAAAATTTTTCACATTCGCTTAAACTTCTTTTTAACTCATTTAGCAGATTGCCTTCTTGAGAGTTAACTATTAATTTATTATTTATTAAGAATTCTTTCGTTTCTATTTCTTTATGTTGAATTCCTAATATTTCTAATTGTTTTTCTTTAATAATACTTTCTTCATTAGGTAGCAAATTCATTTTCTCTCCCCCACTTGGCTTTAATTTGAATTTATCTAACTATGTGTTTTTCTTTAAATTCATTAAATATTCAATATTTCTCTTTTTTAAAACAAATATTACTTTATCCATCATACTCCACTAAAGCTTGTTTCAAATGCCTTATTCCACCTCTAGGATTTTCCACATCACCTTTGTATCTTGGAATTAAATGTACATGAAGATGCTTTATTGTCTGTCCAGCATAATAACCTACATTTACACCAATATTATATCCTGCTGGTTCATACTGAACATCCAGCATTTCTTTAACCTCATGCATAAGGCTGTATATAGCTTTTATTTCTTCTTCTGTAGCTTCAAAGAAAAATGGAAAATGTCTCTTTGGTATTATTAAAGCATGACCTTCGTTTACCGGAAACTTATCCATTATTGCAAAGGCAAGTTTATTTTCTGCTATTATTTCTGATTTGTTGTAGTTACAAAATATACAATCTGTCAATTTATATCCTTCCTTTCACTCTGTACTCTATATTTCTTTAAATTATAATGCTCTTCCTTATCTGCTTTTCTTACAATATACATAATTATAGCTTCTTTTTACTTTTTTATCAAAATGCAAATAAAACCCTGTAACCACGAAAGTTATAGGGCTTTAATATGTACAGTTTATTTAAAAATACTGTTTTAATTCTTCAATAACATCTCTACAATCTCTTTCTGTCTTTCCTTCAGCACATCTGGTGTCCAAGTAGCATTCTGTTGTATAAATATTTTATTCCCATGAAATGCATCTATTCTCTGCTTTAAATATCTTTCTTTTTTCTCCTGAAAATCCAAATTACTTAACTTGGAATTTTTCTTCATACTAATTAGCACTAAATTAGCTATTCTATGCAGCCAGTAAAATCTCTGCTCTTTAGTAAAATCTTCAGCCCACTTACTATCTTCATCAGGATTCTGTGGAAGCACATGTTCTACACTTATTGTATTATATCCTGACAGATGAACTGTATTATCTCCCATTAAATATTCCACTTTTAATAGAAGGTATCTTCCAAATCTTCTTTTATATACTTCCCCATCTATTAATTGTTTATAAAACTCCATATCTATTCCAAATAAATCTTTATCCTCTAATAGGCTGTCTAAATCCTTCTGATCTGTTTTTTCAATAACACTTAAAATTCTGTTCATTGCCTCTATTCTATAGGTTGGACTTTGCTGACATACCCAATCTCCTGTAAACTTAAACTCAAGCTTCTTTAAAAATTCTATGAGCTTTTCCATTTTAAATTTACTGTAGTAATACATCAGCGGCGGTATCCAATCCTCTGATGGCAGCCCTAATTTCATAATAGTAATTAAATTTCTATACTCATTACTTAAGTGCGGATTTTCCAAATCGATTATTTCACCATATATGTTGTCATAATGCATTAAAAACTTTATAGTTTCCTTGCCCATCTCTAATTTACCTTTTTTATATACATTTGTCTCAAATTCCTCCAGCAAATTAGCTCTTGCCTTTTCCTTAACTAACATGGTTCTTATAAAAGCTAAAAATCTATCAAAGTTTTCCCCATACTTTCCCTCTAACTCTTCCCAAATTGCTGCATATTTTTTGACTTCATCTTTGTCTTTTATTTTACCTATATTAGAGGACTTAAGGATATCTGCACTGGTTAGAGGAATTCCTCTATTATTTAATATGGTAAATAACCTAAAGGCATCCTCTGTATTATCAGTTGAAACATATATAAACAAGGCATTATTAAGTAAAAAGCCTGCAAATTCTTCTAAGTTATCTTTTTCTCTCAACATATCTCTCATAGTTAACATAGCTATGGCCATATTAGCTATAGAAATGTTATTTTCTTCTGCTTTTTCATTTAACTCTTCAGATAAAGTTCCATTTTTACTTATTATGAATTGTTTTATAAACTCTTCTACATTATCTCTTATCTCGTAGGTTATCCTCTGCCTGGAAGGTATTCTTTTTAATTTATTTTCTTTTTGATATATCATACTCTGAAGTGTATTTTTATAATCTTCATCCTGAAGTAAATCTCTCATTACAGCTATAAGCATAAAAAATGTTGTTAATCTTTGCTGTCCATCTAAAACTTCGTATTCTGAAAATTCGTTGTTATCTTTTCTCTTTAACACTAAAGAACCTAGAAAATATTCATTTTCCGGCTTATTTTCAAAGGCAAAAATCAAATCATCCAAAAGCTCCGATACATTATCTTTCTGCCATACATAAGAACGCTGATATTCTGGTATTACAAACCAAAAATCCTGAGAAAAAACCTTTTGTAAAACTTCTTTATTAGCTTCTATTTTTCCACTAGCCATATAGTTGTCCCCCAAACTTGCATTATTTAATTAGTTTTATGTAAGTATTATTTATTTATTGAATTTTGCCTATAGCTAATTATATCTTGTTTTTACTTTTTTATCAAAATACAAATAAAACCCTGTAACCACAAAGTTATAGGGCTTTAATACATTCAACCTATTTAAAAATACTGTCTCACCTTTTCAAAATTTCCCCTAATTCCTTAATTGACTCCTCGTCCTTTAAGCGAAACTTAAACAATACTCTACGGGATTTATCACTGTTAACTGTACCATCTGCATTTTTAATTAATCTGCTGTTAGACTTACCATTTGCTGTAATAAGTGTTTTTAAAATATCTTTATTTGAATCATCTAGATCCTTAAATTCATTACTTAATATGTAATTTACAATACTATTTGCTCTTTTCTGTGATAAGTCCATATTATAGTTATAATCTCCTACATCATCTGTATGACCCTCTATAACTATTTCCGAAACGGAGTCACAGTATTTAGGGGAAAGAAGTACCTTCACATATTGAGGTATAAATTTGTTAAGGCTATCTTTAAATTCTGGTTTTATCTCTGACTTATTAAATTCAAATAGAACATCGCTACTAAATATTATATCTCCTGTCTTTTTATCAATATCGATATTCAATCCTGCATTTTTAAAAGATTTTCTCATGTCTTCGATAATACTTTCTCTCAATCCAATTATTTGTTCAACTCTGTGCTTTGTTAAATCTATTTCTCCCTGCTTTATGATATTACTGAAAACCAGAAACAAAAGTACAAATAATAATATAGTACTGAGTAGGTCTGTAAATGTACGCCATATATTACCATCTTCTTTGGATGTTCCTATTAATCTATTGTATTTCGTAAACATTTTATCACACCTTTATAATTAATGCTCAGGTAAGGTTTCCTGAGTATTTTATTCCTTACTTTCTTTATTTTCTTTGTTTTCAACAAGGGATTGAGTTAAATTTGTTATGGTAGCTGTAAGATAACTAATCAAATTATTTTGTTGATTTACACCATTAGTTAATTCAAGTAAGTTATGGTTAAATTCTTTATTTGTACTGCTCAGATCCTTTAGATTATTTAAGCTACCTGTAACTTGAAACAACATTGTGGTTACCCCGTTTAATTCTTCTACAACTTTTGTATATTTTTCTTGAATGCTGTCTGCAGTATTAGTCATTCCTTCATAGGTAATAGCAACTTCCTTTTCATATTCGTTAACGTATTTTATATTCTGCGAAATATCTTTTATTAGATTTTCATGGTCCTTAAAGTATTCTTTCATACTATCTTGACCTTGAGAGTATATTTTGCTCTGCTCTTCACCATGATTAATTATATGCTTTTGAATTTCTTCCATTGTACTGCTAATCGTAGTATATCCGCTTATAACCTTATCCTGTCGTTCTTCTATATTTTTAAAATATAATGATACGTCTTGGAATTTTTCTCCTATATAATTAAAGGAATCTCTTACAAAGCCTGTCTGCTTTATATATTCCCCATTAATATCTTCACAGCTTTTTATAAGATTTTCGTATTTTTCATTCATGTTTGATACAAATTCCTCTTCTTTTTCAAAAGACTGAGATAGTTTTAAAATATTTTCCGACATATTTTCTGTGAACTTATCTGAAAATAACTTAAGAGTATCATTAACATTAGTTACCCCCTCTATATACTTTATCCCTACCTCATCGTAAGAACACTTAATTTGTTCTAAGAAAGTCTTCTGCACGTAGCTTTGATCCTTAAGAGCTGCATAGAAGTTATCACTTAGTTTTCCTAATTTATCATATATAGAATTATAGCTTTGTTCTACCTTTCCCTGCTGATCATTTACATCATTTACACAGCTATCTAAGACCCCTAGTTTCGTATCTAGGCTATTCATTCCCTTATTAAATACATTTATAAATTCACTAAAGTCCTTAAACAAGCCTTCAAAGCTTTCTATAGATGAATTTAGTTGTTCATTAAAGGTACCCATATGAATAGTTGCTTGTTCAAATTGCTGTGAAAATATATAAAAGCCCTGTACAGAAGCATATATCTCCTTTATTACTTCTATTGACCTATTCATAGCAACAGTAACACTTGTATTTAATTCACTTATAGTCTTATTATTAGAAGAAGCCATGTTATTTGTAAACCATATAATTGCCTCTTTAGAATCTTCTGCAACTTTGTTTATATTTGAATTTAAAGCTTCTATAGTGCTGTTATTTGATTGTGAAAGATTGTTTATAGCTTCCTCAAAAGTCTCTTTTGTACTATTTAAACAAAAACAAATACTTTCTTTCATTTGATCAATTGAATGCTGTGTGGAATTAGACAATTTCTCCACTGCAGCAGTCACTTGATCAAATAATTCTGTTGAATTGTCAGTACGTAATTTGTTATCCATGTAGTTTTCTAATTTTGACATAACGGTTATAAGAAGTTGTTCTACATTAAATACTTTTGTAGCCACAGTAAGTATTAAAGAAAAAGTTATACCTACTATACTTGCATTAAAAGCTACTCCCATACCGGATAGTATAGGTCCTATCTTAGAAACATCAGTAGTAATATCGTTCATCTTTAAGGAGTTTAGGGACACAGTTAACCCTGTAAATGTGCCCAATACTCCCATAAGAATAAATGCAGATATGGTCATCTGTATTATATGAACTATATTTATTAGGGGAATATTTATTTTCTCAAAGATCTTGTATTTAGAAAAATAGGATTCTATATACGACTGTGTATTAACATTACTTGATGATTTTTTTATTAATTTTTCATATCCATCTATCAAATCTTTAAAAGGTTCAAAAGATTGATTTTCTATAGATTTGTTAACTTTATCTAAATGTTTATAAATTAAAGTATAAAAAGCTACATCTGCTACAAATAGTATCAATTCAATCATAAAGATTATAGCCCCAATTTTAGTGCTAAAAATCCCTTTAATAAAGAAAATTATCCCGAAATTTTCCACTTTAATCGCCCCCTTGCTTTATAAATATACTAAATAGTTGACACAACCTGGCTTAGTTCTTTTGCAATCTCTTGTCTAGTTTCTGATGTATCCCTTCTATTTCTTATATCCTCAAATTTGTTATAGTATATTTTATCAATATTTTCAGCAAGGAAATTTCTAAATTCTAAACTTTGATTTGCATCTATTTTGTCTATGATAAGATTTATCTGCTTATTTATAGTAGATAAAAAGGCCTTTTCAAGGAATGCAGCATTCAAAGTAACATTTTTTAATATATTTATTAGGTTTTGTCCATCTATATTGATTTCGTTAACTACTTCTTCTATGGTTTCTGAAAATTTAACTTCTGCTAACAGTTTTTCAATGTATTCATCTTTATTATTTATACCAATGTTATCAGCAGCAACTTCTTCTCCAGCAAAATTATTACCAGAATAATCTATAGCTGCTTTTAGGCTGCCTTTTACAGACATAAGTGCAGTAGCTTTTAATCTTGCTTCATCCATTCCATTTAGTGTGTCCATATTTAATGCAACTCTACTAATTACTGTATTTATATTCAATTTTTTATTATATATTTCAGTAGAAAAAGGTCTAAGTTCTTTTTTCCAGGTTTCCTCATCATATAAATTGTAAACTGTTGGATATTTTTTTATTGTATTTAATAATTTATTGTTTAAAACTTCATCTGAAGACTCTACTTCATTTAGAGATTCTTGAGCTAATATCACCCGTATCAATGGATGCATGTAACTAGGCTTATTATTAAAACTGTGATCATAGTAGGTAGCTAAGTTGTAAAAGTCTTGTTCTGCAACTTTGAATTTATTTTTTCTGTCAGGTGAACCTAGCGGATAGTTTATTAGTATATCCATTAAGTCTATTGAGAAATGATCTATAATAGTACTAAAATTTTTTCTGTCATAAGATACTTGGCTTGTTATTGATTCAATAAAGCTTTCCACGGACTTTTTAATATTGTTATAATATTTATTACTTTTAGAAACCTCTAGTGCCTCCAAAAACTTATTTAAAATATACTCATAATAGATCACAACTTCCTCATCTGCAAGGGAAGTAATGACCTTAGGGAAATTCTCTCTAACTTCTGAATACAGTTTTTCTCTTAAACTATAGTTTCCTCTGCCAATAGGCAGTTCCCTTGTAGATGTTTTTCTGATTCTTTCTATGATATAATTTGTAACAAATTCCTTTGTAATTGGTTTAAAAATACTTTCTACTGAAGCTCTAAAGTTTTTTGTGAAGTTGTTATCGTTATATATTTTCTCCTTCAAATAATCCTCTGCTTTTAACAATTCTACTTTTATGTTTTGAATTATTTTATTTTTAAGTTCTTCGCTTAACTCCTGTTCTTCTCTATAAAAAGTTTCGCTGCTTACATTATTTTCAGCTATAATTTTATTAAATACTTCCCTTGTTTCATCAAGATTTTTATCTATCCTGTTTTGAAGAATATAAAATCTATCTGTATTGCAGTATTCTTTTATTTCATTCTTTATTTCTTCTATGCTATCTTTCATATTAAACAATTTTAGTTTTTCTTTAGTTCCATCAGACGGGATTATATAGTTTTCTTCAAGATAAACCTGTGCTGAACCTATCAATACCCTTTGACTTTTTGCAATTCTATACACCTCAATAACATCATTCTTTAAAATTTCAATATTATTTAGAGCATCCATAATGTTATTGCAGGTATCCACCTTATTCCCGAATACAAAAAGTTTCTCTTCTATAGGAATTCCATCTCTATCTTTAGCATTAAGTAATACTTGAATTTGATTTATATTTAACTGTGGATTTTTGCAAACATCTATTATTAAAATAATTGCATCTGCATTTTGTATTTTCTCGATAGTTTGTTTTTCGTGGAGTATTGCTGGTGAGTCAAAACCTGGTACGTCGTATATTTTTATTTCTTTTGTATCCTTTAATTCGCTTGATTTGATTATAACTTTTTTTACCGCTCTTGATTTGTAATTATCTGTTATGAATGATTTGTAGTCCTGCTCTACCTCCCCTCTATTTATATAAATTGTTTCTATACCTTTATCTAAAAATTTTCTTATAATATCTTTTCCTTCAATAATCTCTTTGATATCACTGAAGATTTTTTGTTTGAAGACTTTTTCACTTTCACTCATTTGATCGTATAACATTTCTACTCTATGTATACTTAAAGTACTGAAATCCTCAGCTCTGAAGTCTTCAACTTTAAAATCCTTTAACAACTCTCTAAAGTTTTCATTAAATTCTTCTGTGCTATAAAATTCTATTTCAGCTGCATCTTCTTCTCCATACTCTAACTGTGTAGATGTATAAGTACATCTAGAAGCTTTAGAAGGTAATACATTATTTTTTACTAAAGCATTACCAAAGGAGCTTTTTCCAACATTCTCAAGACCAATCATTGCTACTTCGAATGTACCTTTGTTTAGTTTATTTATAAAGGCTTTGTTATTCTCAGTTAATACTCTGAGCTTTTCTTGTGCTTGCTTATCTATTATTGAAATAGACTTTTCCATGCTGAATACTTTCTCTATTACATTATTGCAATTTTCTAGCTTTGTTAAGTAATTCATCTTCTTTTCTTCCCAGTTACTGTTCATTCCTATCCCCCATTTTTATTAGATTTAATTAGACCTTTTCCTGTTTTTCCTTGCTTTTCTTAAATTTAAATAAAAACCTATTCAATTATTTTATAGTCAGAGTTAACATACCTGGACTTATCCTCTAATTTCTTTTTATCTTCGGCACTTTTACTACGGATAACTCCATCTATGCTACCTGCTACAGTTGTTGCTGCATCTATTCCATGTAAAATAGCTTGTCCTGCTGCTATGCCACCACCGCCTGCTGAAAGTGCTCCACCACCTACAGCTGCTAAGGTAGCCTTTGTTGCTGCTGCACCATGAAGAGTTGCAATAGCTGTTCCTGTACTAGCTACACCTGTAGCCGCCGCCACTCCCGTTACTGCTGTTCCTATTAAATCTCCCGTAGCGAGTCCTACTAATCCTCCACCTATAGCATTGCCTACTGCTCTAGCCTTATTTATTTGTTCATCACTAGCTCCTTTAGATTTTGCAATAGTTGCACCTATTTCTCCACCTGCCTTTGAGCCAAGTTCTATAGCTTTGTCCATAGCAAAACCTGCTCCTTCTGCAATAACCTTTGTAGTTCCACCTACAAATTCACCTATACCACTACCTACTTTCCTGGACTTTTCTGCAAGTTCTGGCTTATCAGCCGCTTCCGCTACCATACCTATTACTTCTCCCGTTGCCTTCAGACCATATTCAGCAACAGTTCCTGCTATACTTCCTGCATTTTTTATAAGCTTACCCATAAAGCCCACTTTACTTCACTCCTTTACTTAATATTAAATTCTACATTCTTCTAAGTAATCCATGTTATTGTCTATAAAATTCTATACTAGTTAACTATACTACTTCTCCCCTATTTCTATCATCCAAAGCTATATATCTTGATACATTTATTTACAATTCACCTCTTCTTACCAACAAAATATTATTCAATATTTTGTTTTCTCCCCAAGTCAACCACTTAATATTTCACTAAATTGTAACATGTGCACATTATAGCATATCATGTTATTTTATCAAAATATATGTAAACCAAAAACTGCTGAATAAATTGAGACAAAAAGTGTTGACATTAATAAAACATCAATACTTTTACTTTTTACCAAAGTGATTTTCATTGGTATTAATATGGCATGAACTCAGAAATATTTCCGTTAAATTATTACCTTCCAAACAACCCCATTAATTTAGAAAGCAATCCTCCCTCATTCTTTCTCTCCACAACATCATCCTTTGTGGCAGCTACCAGCTCTCTTGCATCCTCACTATTTACTGAATTGGTCTTTATCTTTGCCTTTATTAAATCTCCTACAATGTCATTATCAATACTATAAGTAACCATCAAGCCATCTCTCGCCCTTGTCATTCCAACATAGAGAAGCTTCTTAGCCTCTTCCATACTTTCTGATAATCTATCATTTATACCACAAATAAATACATGCTTGAAATCCAATCCTTTTATACTATGAATGGTGGATATATTAACTGTCCCACTATCTAATTTAAACCTTGCCTTAGTATTTCCGCTCTTGCTAATTACAAAGTAAGGTATGCCTCTATTTTTAAAAATTTCTTCTATTATGTTTAAATAGTTTGTATTTTTATAACTGCTGTGAACATAAGCTACACACATATCACCATAGTCTATACCAGATTCCTTCAGCCTTATAATATTCATGGCAATCTTATTTATCTCTTCATGAAAATCTTGGCAGTACATTAAGTCTGGCTGTCTCCCCTCTCTTAGACTGTTATCAGGTTCAACTATATAATTGTTATCTTCTTCATTTATATTATCTTTTAACAATCCATCAGATAAAAAAGTGTGAGCAAAACTTAATATCTCCTTTGTGTTTCTATAGTTTTCCCTCATTATGATTGTTCTTCCTGCCGCTTTTATACCTACAGATTTTAGAGTGTATTTTCTACTATATAAATTTTGAGCTCCATCAGAGGTTAACATAAGATGACTATGTTCTGGATTTCTTAACATCTTAACCACAAAAGCAAGCCAATCTCTTTCCAAGTCTTGTCCCTCATCTATTAGTATTGCATCATATTTTGATACACTATTTAGCATACTGTCAGATATACTTGATATATTTTCACTAATTTCCTTATCCCTAAACAGTCCACTTCTTAATTTTAATGAATTAAATATTTTATTTATCCATCCATGGAAATGTATAACCTCTACATTTTTCAACTTATCATCTACTATTGAAGTCTTTAAAAAGTTAGCAAGAGTCTTGTTATAGCATAACACCAATATGTTCCAATCCTTATGGATCTCTGCTAAATATTTAGCCCTACATATTAATATTACTGTTTTACCACTTCCTGCAACTCCCCTAATTACTCTGTGGCCATAGCCTAAACCTTTAGCATATCCTTCCTGATTTAAGTTCATTACTTTAAAAACGGCTTCACTATCTGTGGAAAGCTTTACTTCTTTAAAGAGATTACCTCTAATTCTATCAGTAATCTGCTCTGACATTCTACCAAAGTCAAATTTAACTGGTATCATATCTCTAAGCATACTTTGCAATTTTATCTTATCGATACTATATTCAAGTTCTTTTAAATCATCTGAAAACATTATGCACTTTTCATCTATTGTATTAGCAAAAGGACTGCTTTCAAAGGTTCTCCTATTTATTTTACTAAACACTACTCCACAGCCAAAGTTGAAGCATAGGTTATTTCTATATTCATCTTTGTTTTGAAGTAGCTTACTATCTTTTTTTAATTCATCTACCATATTAAACATATAGGTTCTTGCCTGTTTTAGCGGATTTGTTTTAACCCCAAGTGTATTCAAAGTGTACGAAACAGTATCCGCACTTTCTATAGAACTTAAAGCCCAATCCTTTACCTCTAAAACTACACTTCCCAAATCCGGTCCTAAAATTATGAAATCTGGATATCTACCATTTACCCTTAAGTCATACCATACTGTGTAGTCTGAAGGCAGATTGCTTTTTAATATCTTAAATAATCTTTTTTCCCCTGCTGTAGCGCTGTCCAGAGCACTTATGCTCTCAGGAATCATTACTGCCATAGTTATACCCCCATAAACCCATTAAAATATAAATTTGAATATACAGTACAAATGAAAATCTTCTTTATTATATATTTTATTCCTGTATATTCCAATAATATATACTATTCTACCATGATTAGGATAAATTTGCAGTATATTATAATTTTCAGTTCCAAATTGTTGAAATAAAAAGAACTATAAGCAGATTAATTTATAAAAAATCCACCTATAGTTCTTCTATAATAGAGCACGCAATAATCTAAGTTGCACCACTATAGATAACTTATATTACCTCACTATGATGTTTCCACCATAATAAAGCAGTTCATTACCTATAATAATGGTTTCTTCGACTATATAAAATATCTACACAACTATATATAATCTTTCGACTATATATAACCATCTCAACACTCCATATAATCTTAGCTCGACCCTATATCATAAGTTGGAACCTTAATATAATCAATTAAATCGACTATATTAAAGCTTTTCCCCACAATATAGAATCTTCCCTCTGACTATATATAAGCTATCTTTAGTAACCTATATATAATCGTTGGCCGAATCACATACACCTCTAGTTAGAAGCATATATAACTCTTGGCTCAACTGTTACATACCCTATGCTATTATAATGACCTTTTTCGGTTTATTATATGATTGGTAATGTTTACCATAATAATAATAGAACAAATTAATAATTGTCATATTAATTCCTGTTCTATTTCAATATTTACCACACAGCTATCATTTACAAATACTAATGCCCACTTTTTTAAGTTAGGAAGTCCCATTAATTCCTGAGAAGCTTTATATTTTTGAAGCTGTTCTATTGCTTCCTTTTTCTTTTCTTCTATTATTTTTTCTCCTTCTTTTTCATACTCAGCTTTTGTTATATATTTCAGTTCGAAGATTGCAAAATAGGTTGGCTCCATGTTTGCTTGCTTTAAAAGTGCTATATCTATATAACCACTATCTACCTCATATTCTGACTTTACTAAGTATATTTTACTTAAAAAGCAGTAAGCTAGGAATATTAATTTTACGTATTTTTCATCGAATTTAATGTAATCTCTGTTTGAAAGCTTATTTAAAGTTTTTTCTACTATTTTTATTAGATTGTCATTCTTGCCTTTTAACCCTATTTCTCTAATAGCTTTTGTTATTTCAGGTGTATTTAATTCATAATTTAATTCTTCATTTATTTTTTTACTAAAATACTCAAAATATAATTCCTTTATCACATAATTAGGCACTTTAAAACTTACCCCACCTAAAATAGGCTTATCTATTGTAAGTAATCCAAGATAGAACAATATAGATTTAAAATCATCTTGATCAAAATTCTTTTCTAATGAAAATCCTTCTGTTATATTTCCTTCAATTTCCTCTTCCTTTAATATATCCTGTAAAACTTCCATATTGGCATCTTTATTCTTTAAATCAAACATCCTACCAAGCTTTCCATAGTCACTAGCTATATTTTTATCTATTAAACTTTCAGGTCCTTTACCTGAATCCATGTAACTTTGCATATAATAAAGAATCATATCACTGTTAAATAATCTTTCCTTACCATTACTTGCAAACAAGTATCCATTATAATTTTTTTGAAGTGTTTCAAGTAATTCCTTTAATTCAACCTCATCTAAAGGCTTTTTAACTGTACTATCTATTAGCCTTATAACCTCTGCTTTAGTAAAGCCCATCATTTCATTAAAGGCAGGATATCTCGTTATATCCATTGCTATATTAAAGCCGCTGGTTAAGCTATCTAGAGTTATAGGACTTACCCCCGTCATAAATATTCTTTTCACTATAAATTCTGTACCCTTTTTTAAAACCTCATAGAATTTCCTTACGAAGCCTGTTTTACTTACTATACTAGAAAATAATTCTGTTTGGAAGCTTAAAAGTTCATTGGCAAAGTGGTCATACTCGTCTATTATTACATAAATTTGACCTTTAATTTTGAAACTTACCTGTGTAAGGAAATTTTCAAATATGCTTGCTGCACTGCCTTCTTGTATGTAACTTATATCCAAATTATATATTTCGATAAACTTATCAAAAGAATCCTTTATAGTTCTTATAAAAGTCTTTTCCAAATCTTCTTTTGTGTCCGTATTTAACCCTGTAAAATTAAACTTTAAAATATAATAGCTGTTTTTTTCTCTAGTCACATTCTTTCCTATGTAGGTTTCACCAAATAGCTTTTCGAAGTTATCCTTTTCATTTATATCATAATAATTAGCTAAAACTGAGGTGAAAAGACTTTTTCCAAAACGTCTTGGTCTTAAAAAAATTATATACGGTGAATGAAAATTCTCTATTTTTTCAATGTATTCTGTTTTATCTATATACAAATATTTATCTTCTATTAAATTTTTAAAATTACTTATTCCATATGGCAACTTTTTATTCAAGTTTAACCACCCCTTATACCATTCACTATTATTTCTATTATATCCTAACCTCTAGTGAACTTAAACATGCATCCATAAGTTTAAACCACTCCCTTATTAGCCACCTTCATCATCTCTGCCGGTATCTCTTCCTTTAGCCTCCACACAAAACTGATAGGCATACTCCCACTATGGCTTACATACTCAGCATATCAATAGAGTCACAGCATAGTATTTCTTTTTTTATCTCACTCATCATGTTCGGCTCCTGTTTTGAACCAGTAAAAAGTGAACTTTGAGAAAGTGATGTTACAGGCCTTACTGCCTTTGTTTCCTTTACAGCTTTAATGCTATTTATTTTTGAGTACAAAGCCGTAAGTATTTCCCCTTCTTCATCAATCCTTAGTCCAGCGATATTTTTTTCATCAGCTAGCTTGCTTAGATATTTTAATGTAGAAGATATACTTGATAATAAAATATTAAAGGAGATTGCTACTATGGATATAAACCGCGCAAATGAAATCGCTTCCTCACCAGATATGGCTAGTGTCACCTATAATGGTACACCGATTTATATCGAAAGTGTGAACCTAGACAAAGGAATGGCTTATGTATATCCTCTTAACCAACCTGATAAAATACAAGAGGTGTCTGTAGATTCTCGTTAAAATGATATTAAAGTAGCTTTTCTTCTTATTTGTGTACTACTTTAAAACCTTATTTTTAATAAAAGCTAAAGTAGCCTCTTCCCCTTCATCTGCCAGTTTATTCAAAATCAATTCCAACAATTCTGCAGCTTCCTTATGCATGATACAATAATTCTTTCCTCTATTGTAATAATCAAGAGCATCTCTATCGGTATAGTTTTCTTTTCGATAATTTTTCGAAGCACACATTCTATCTATGAACATTTCCACCACATATCTAGTTGGCATTTTCATTCCAATTAGTCCATCTGTAGGGTTTATGCCAAAATCAATCCAATATTCAAAGTGATGTTTGTTTCTTCCTTTATGGTGAAGCCATGCTTCAGAATATCCTTGTTCTATCTTTTGCACTGCATTAGGACTCATAGTTCCTTTATAGTATTTTATTCCTGCAGAAAACTCTGTCCATGAATATTTTGATAAATCATGAAGTAATCCTTGTTTGTATAGTCCAATTTTAAAACAGTATTTCATAACCAACATTTTATGGTTTGTAATTGTTTTAAAATGATTAATCCCATTCATAATTTTTTTGTTAAGCATTAATTTATCCATCCTTCTTTCTCAATTACTCAACCACTTTATAATCTTAGTTAACATTCATGCTTAATAACCCCTTTCCATCTAATCGATCTATCTCAATTTTAGCTGATTTCAAAATTTATTGCTATAATCTACCGTTAAAAAACACTCATAATCCTCCATTCTGTAAGTGCGACCAAACAGATGAAAAGAGGGAAAATGAGTGCACTTACAGGATATCAACAAGCTAACTAGTAAACATACTGACGAAATATCACTTACTTTTATACCTTGTACCTGGTATCTTCAATACCTTAAATTCCGTTGTAAAAAATAGAACTTAATTCCAATTTTTCACTTTATATCGCAATAAAAAAACACTCACTAAAAAAGCAAGTGTCTCCATTTTACTAATATTACTTAACCAAAGTGTGTTTTAAATGTGTCATACCAAGAAACGTCCCAATTATTGCTAGCACATAGGTCATAAAGCTCCTCTTCATCATTTACTCCTGCATTAGTAATTACTTCATATCTCCATTTTGTAACTTTTGCTTTATTTGAATAGTGGGTTTTAGTAACTTTTAATTTTGAAGCCTGGTCTATTCCCTAAACAGTTCTCCTATATCTACAGCAAATCCATTAAAAATCTTAGAACTTATAGTCCCACTATTTTTAACAACATCAATTTGATCATATAATCCATCATTATTAAGGCTATATGTCTGAACTGTATTAATCATTGGATTGATAATCCAATATTCTTTAACTCCATATTTCATATATAAATTTAGTTTCACAACTAGATCATTGGATTGATTAGAAGGTGATAATATCTCTATTATAAACGTAGGAATACCAATATACTTATTGTCCTCTATTCCACTTTTATCACAAATAACCGAAATATCAGGGATTACCACTTTATCTTCTTTAATATCCTCTCTATGCAGTTGTACATCATAAGGTGCTGAAAATGCTTCACATTCTCTTCCCTCTAAAAAATTAAATAACTTAGCATACAGTCTACCTGATATTCTTTGATGTTTTGTAGAAGGTGAGGGAGACATATAAATAACTCCGTCAATAAATTCTAGTATTTTATCAGTGCTTTCCTTAATTTTATAAAATTCATCAATAGTAACTAATTTTTCCTTTTGTGAACTCATAAAATTTCAACTCCTTAATAAGTACCAATAATTTACTTATTCATATTATAGCCATTTTCTATAATTATATTTTATCATATACACGTCTTGTAAATAATTAATAATTGTCATATTAATTCCTATTCTATTTCACTATTTACCACACAGCTATCATTTACAAATACTAATGCCCACTTTTTTAAGTTAGGAAGTCCCATTAATTCCTGAGAAGCTTTATATTTTTGAAGCTGTTCTATTGCTTCCTTTTTCTTTTCTTCTATTATTTTTTCTCCTTCTTTTTCATACTCAGCTTTTGTTATATATTTCAGTTGAAAGATTGCAAAATAGGTTGGCTCCATGTTTGCTTGCTTTAAAAGTGCTATATCTATATAGCCACTCTCCACCTCATATTCTGACTTTACTAAGTATATTTTACTTAAAAAGCAGTAAGCTAGGAATATTAATTTTACGTATTTTTCATCAAATTTAATGTAGTCTCTGTTGGAAAGCTTATTTAAAGTTTTTTCTACTACTTTTATAAGATTTTCATTTTTACCCTCTAAGGCTATTTCTGTTATTGAATCTTCTATATCTGATACATCTATTTCATAATCTATAGTTTCGTTAAGCTTTTTATTGAAATATTCAAAGTAAAGACCTTTTATAGCATAATTGGGAACTTTTAGTGTAGACCTATCTAATACTTTTTTATCTATGGTTAGCATACCTAAATAAAACAATAAAGATTTAAAATCATCTTTACTAAAATCTTTCTCCAGAGAAAATCCCTCTGTTATCCTTGCAGTAATTCTTTCACCTTTTAATACATCCTCCAGCACCTGCATATTAGCACTTTTGTTCTTTAAATCAAACATTTTTCCCAATTTGCCGTAGTCGGTGGCTATATTTTTATCTATTAAGCTTTCAGGTCCTTTACCTGAATTCATGTAACTTTTCATATAGTAAAGAATCATATCACTGTTAAATAGTCTTTCCTTACCATCACTTGCAAATAAATATCCATTATAATTTTTTTGAAGTGTTTCTAAAAGTTCCTTTAATTCAGTTTTCTTCAAAGTTTTTGGCACTATATTTTTTATTAAATCCATAACCTCTTTCTTAGTAAATCCCATCATTTCATTAAAGCTATCATTTCTTGTTAAGTCGTCTGAAATATTAAATCCGCTGGTTAAACTATCTAGAGTTATAGGACTTACACCTGTCATAAATATTCTTTTTACTATGAATTCTGTGCCTTTTTTTAAGACTTCATAAAATTTCCTTACGAAGCCTGTTTTGCTAACTATACTTGAAAACAACTCTGTTTGGAAGCTTAAAATTTCATTAGCAAAGTGGTCATACTCGTCTATTATTACATAAATTTGACCTTTAATTTTGAAACTTACCTGTGTAAGGAAATTTTCAAATATGCTTGCTGCACTGCCTTCTTGTATGTAACTTACATCTAAATTATATATTTCGATAAACTTATTAAAAGAATCCTTTATAGTTCTTATAAAAGTCTTTTCCAAATCTTCTTTTGTGTCCGTATTTAACCCAGTAAAATTAAACTTTAAAATATAATAGCTGTTTTTTTCTTTAGTCACATTCTTTCCTATGTAGGTTTCACCAAATAGCTTTTCGAAGTTATCCTTTTCATTTATATCATAATAATTAGCTAAAACTGAGGTAAAAAGGCTTTTTCCAAAGCGTCTAGGCCTTAAAAAAGTTATATATGGAGAATGAAAGTTCTCTATTTTTTCAATATACTCTGTTTTATCTATATACAAATATTTATCTTCTATTAAATTTTTAAAATTACTTATTCCATATGGCAGCTTTTTATTCAAGCTCAACCACCCCTTACACCATTCATTATTATTTCTATTATATCCTAAACTCTACTGAACTTAAACATGCATCCATAACTTTAAACCACTCCCTTATTAGCCACCTTCATCATCTCTGCCGGTATCTCTTCCTTAGAGTATACTCATAAAAAGAACTATAAGCAGAATAAAGCAGTTCATTACCTATGTTAATTACACTATACTCTGAATCTCCGGCTTCCACTTAAGTCTGCTAGTCCCCACCTCCCCGTTCCTATTCTTTGCCACAATACACTCCATAATCCCTTTACTCTCACTGTCCTTGTGATAGTAGTCATCTCTATACAAAAGCATAACAACATCCGAATCTTGTTCTATGCTTCCTGACTCTCTAAGGTCTGAGAGCATAGGTCTGTGATCACTTCTTGTTTCCGGTGCTCTGGACAGCTGTGAAAGAACAATTATGTTTATATCTATCTCCTTAGCCATAAGCTTAAGTCTTCTTGTTATTTTTGAAATATCTTGGTTTCTATTTTCTGTTCTCTCACCGCTTTCTATTAGCTGAAGATAGTCTATTATTACCACATCCAGCCCCTCTTTAATCTTTAATTTTCTACACTCTGCAGCAATGCCGTTTAAAGTAAATATTTTATCATAAATTTTCATAGATGAATTGGCTAGGATGGATGCTTCTTTAGAAATTTGGTACCACTGCTCTTCACTGAGAGAGGCATTTTTTATATTATCTAAAGGTATTTTTGTTCTGAGTGCTACAGCTCTATCTATTATCTGCTTAGTTCCCATTTCTAAATTGAAAAAGGCAGTTTTAGCTTGTCCCTTGAAAGTTGTGTTTAAAAGAAGGTTAAGTGCCATTGCTGTTTTTCCCATAGAGGGTCTTGCTGCAAGTATTATCAGATCCTCCTTTGAAAATCCCCCTAACATCCTGTCTAAGGTTTTGTAACCACTCTTTACTCCATGAACCTCCCCTCCTTTTTCATATCTGCTTTGCAGGGTATCCATAAAATCATGTAATATTTTCTCTATCTCCCCGTCTTCCTTAGTTTCAGAGGCTTTTATAGATAATAAGGAGTCCTGAGCATAGTTTATCACTTCTTCCTGAGAAGCATCTCCACTTTGAAGTCTTCCAATAGCACTATTAAAAATCTTTAACAGCGCCCTGTTATTGGCCTTTTCTTTTACTATTTCCCCGTATTTTTTTATATTAACAGTGTTTATAATGGAGTTTAAAATGTCTGTTATATAGCTTATACCTCCTACTTCCTTCAAGCTTTCACCTAGTTTTTCTGAAAGTGTAACTATATCAACAGTTAAATTTTCTTCGTACATCTTTTTTAGGTTTTTATATAGGATTTTATGTTTTAGGTTATAAAAATCCTCAGGGTTTAAAAAGCCTATAACCTCGCATATGCTGTCACTTTCCATAAGTATAGAGCCAATAACATTGGTCTCTGCATTAAAATTATATATTCTATCCATATCCATTTTACCTGTACCTCCACCGCTAAAAACTCATTTATTTACAGCTTTGAAACCTAGGTGGATCAAAGAAATTTCCACCTAGCTTTACAACTATCTTTTAATCCAGATACTTATAGGCATCCTCATTGGCTCTTTTATTTACTGATCCTTTCTTGCTTTTGTCCCTATAGTTCTTTAACTTCTCCATGGTAAATAAGCCCAAGCTCCTCCAGCTTTTGACTATAGACTCCAGATATCCAATATGAGGAGCTCCGTACTTAACAGCAGCTAAAATAGCTTCAATTAATACTTCTTCTTCAAAATCCTTAAGCCAAAGGCTCATCTTCTCAATGTCATTAATAGTTGCCTGACGTATATTTTTATTATATTCCTCTAGAATTTTATCTGAGTTAGATTTATGCTTTACTTTATTATTTATTACTATCTCTGTACTAGAAGATTCTTTTTGTATATATATTTCTTCTTTTATTTCTTTTTCCCCTAGGGGCTTATTAGCCCCTTCCAAGCCCCTATTAATACTTAAATTTTCTTCATTAATATTATCTTCATCTACAGGGTCTGTCTTTTCTTCTGTACTTAGAAAAATACCTTCAAAAATTGCTGCAGCATCATATCCCTTATCTAAACATATTTTATATAGCTTGTTTACAAATTCTTTATTTTTAACTGCCTTTAGCTCTTTATTCATACAGCACATGGTATTTTTACTATTTATAAAATTGTACTTCATCCAGTTTAATATCATAATTTCTCTCGTTTCTTTGCAATATAATATCTTTCCATATTCCACAAATCTCTTTATCAATTTTTCTATTGTCTCTCTATTGTAACCTGTTTCTGCTTCCATAATTCTTATATTAATTTCAAATATGCCGCACTGTGCTGTTCTTGAATTTGTCAAAAGGTAAAAGAAAAAATATTTTTCCTCCGGTGTAAGTTCTGCCACAAATCCATCCTGCCAAAACAATGTTTGTATTTGTCTATATATTGCCATTGTTATCTCTCCTTTAGCATGTCTTTAAGTTTTTCTAAAGCCTTATCTTTTCTCTGCTTAACAGTTCTATAGGGAATCCCCTTCTCCTTTGAATACTGACTTAGGGTTTTATTTTCAATGTAGAACCACAGGATAACGTCCCTATACTTTTCAGGAAGCTTGTCCACTGCCTTTTTTAAGGCTGCTTTTTCTTCTTCTTCAAGTACTTTTTCTTCTAAACTTTCCTCTGAGGCTATAGTATCTATAAGCTCCTGCCCCTCATCATTTATACTATTAAGACTGCAGCAGCTAACTTTTTTTATGGTGCCTCTCATTAAATAATAAAAATTTTTAACTATGGAGTTTTTTATATAGCTGGCAGCACTTTTGCTTTTATTTATATCAAACATGTTTACAGCTTTTATTATGGAAAGCCTACCGATCTGTATTAAATCACTAACCTCGTGCCCATTTATATAAATACTCCTAGCATTTTTTATAATACAGGGAGTAAAGCTTTTTATTACTGCTTCCATAGCGGCCTTATCTCCAGACTTAGCTAAAATGATCTCATTTATTAAAACGTTTTCATTGATATTAACACCCCCTTACATAGTTACTGTTTTACCCAACTATTAAACCAGCTATATATAATAAGTCCATATATTCCATTTTCTCTTTAAGAAACAATAAAATAGACAGTTCTATACAATGAAATTTCTTTATTTGCTCTTTGTTATTACGGATCTTCTTTATAGCATTTCTGAAAATTCTTTTTACACTGTCTAAGTTCATACCATTATTATCTGCATATGCTTCAAAGCTTTCACCTTCAATATGGGAAAAAAATATATCATTCTCTCTAGGACTTAGTTGATGCCTGATGTTAGTGCTATAACTTTCGTAAACCACCATATCCCCTATTATGTGGTTGTCAAAGTTATGTACATGCTCTCTATAATCAACTTTATTTTTATCCATTGCATCGGAAGAAATTACCTCTAATTTGTTCTGTCTTTTATTTTTTCTAATAATATCTCCAGTTAAGTTTCTTATACTTATCTTAACTAAACTACTTAAACTTCCATAGTTTATTTCATTTAGTACTTTAATACAATGATCAATCTTTACATCACATTCCTGATAATAGTCATCTTTTGAGATTTTATCTTTATCATGAATATATTTATTGTAGTAAGTTTTCTTTAGCCAATTAAAACTTTCAAGGATCATTTTTAACTTTAACTGGTCACCTTCCTTGGCGCCTATTATAGTAATTTCTCTTTCTTTTGTGCTTAGTGATCTTAACGGCATAGTTATCTCCCCCTTAATTGAAGCAAGATCTTAATTCAGATGGGGATTCTTTTACCCCATCTGAATTTTAGATCTGCGAATGCATGGCTTACTTGGCGTTGAACTCCCACTCTCCTCTGACGTTAGGAAAAGGAGAGTGGGAGACTTACGCCAAGTTAGTCATGTTAAAATTATTGTTAACTTCAAATTTCCCCTCTATATATAGGGACGTCATATTCTCAAAAATACGGAACGTTTTTTAACAACAATCGTTCTTTCTATTCCCCTATATTTTGGCAAATTCACCTTCTTTTTTGTTTTTATAGTAGACTATTGTTCTAAACTCCATCTTTTAGTTACCATATTGTACCTAAAATCACCTTTTTCATCAAATTATACTTTTCCGAAACAGAATTTTGTCCTAAAGTTTCTTGTCTATATTAGGATTTTGATTTACTTTTTTGCATAAAAAAACACGCAAGACTAAATCAATCTTGCGTGTTTTTTAGGATCTTACTTCAATGGCCTTAGACAAATTATTGATACTGACTGTTAAAACTTCCAGTTTTGCCTCCAACCTTACCAGCAAATATACTGATACTGCAATAGGAAAACCCATATTTCCAATAATGTTTAACAGATCGTTACTCATGAAGTTCACCTTCTTTTCATATCTAGTAGATTTCTTTAGGCATCATTAAAAATATACTAATCAGTTATTTTTTAATGATGCCTTGTATTCTAGGTTATTTCACTGATAATTCAGTGGAGTTCTTGTCTACAATCTCTGCGGAGTCTTTAAATTTCAGGTCTCCCCCAGTAGTTGTAAATATATTCTTAGCTATAATTACATCCATAGCAGCACTAACCTCTGCTTCAGTTACAGCATCCTTAACATTATTAAGCCTTACTGCTGTTTTTTGGCCTGCCTCGTTTAAAAAGTTCATAACTAATGTTTTGCTCATTCACATATCCCCCTTATTATTTAGTTGACGTTGAGAATTGATAGTGGAGAGTTAAGGAAGACTTTTTCAATGTAAGGAAAAAAAGTTCCTTAACTTTTAATTTTCCACTTTCAGCTCTTAACTAAATTAGACGCTGGTTATTCCGCTTTGATCTTCTCTAATAACCTCATTTAAGGTTTTTCCAAGAAGCTTTTCAATCTCTAGTGCCACATCAAGAATGTTTTGCTCTGTGGCAGTAGTCTTTACCTTTGAAAACCTCTGACTTTTGATTATTTCTTTTCCCTGTGCATCTACACCATCCCCATATTTAACTAATAGTGTGCTCTGCAGTTTTGTTGCTATTGCAGCCATACATATCATCTCCTCTCACTTAATATATAAGCAGCTAGAGATAATATGGGCATAAAAAACTCACTTTTTTATTAAAGCTAAAAATAATTTCTCATGAGATCTTCTAAATTATCTCTCCTTCTAATAACCTTTATTTCTCCATTTTCTTTTATGGTAATTGCCGTTCCTTATAATCATCATCTAAGAAATTTCTATTTTAAAAACTGCACAGCAATATACACGTAACTTTTCATATATTTTGCAAAAGGGAATCAGTCACTCAAAAGGTACACTAGTATTTATAGACATATTAAACAATTATGGAAAGAGCATCTAAGTTCTCAAAATTAGGACAGGTGCTTAGAGATGTAGGTAATCCAAAATAAGGCAAGAGAATACCTGTAATCCTCTTGCCTTTAGCTTTACCATATTAGAACTAGATTGATTAACATTTATCCTAATCGCGCCTTTTCAAGGGTAGCTAGATCAAACTTCTTCATTTTCAGAAATGCCTCCGTCACATGTTTTATTTCTTCTTTTGTACCTTTCATGAGAATTTCATTCATACTAGCAGGTGTAATCTGCCAAGATACTCCAAATTGATCTTTGATCCATCCACACTGTTCATCCTCTGGAACAAAAGAAAGTTTATCCCAAAAGTAATCTATTTCTTCTTGATTTTCACACAGTACCATGAAAGAAAAAGCTTCATTAAAGGTAAAATCCCCGCCAAAGCCATGATCCATAACTATGAATTCAGTTCCCCAGATATTGACCTCTCCATAGTTTATTTTTGCTCTTGTATCCATTGCTTCTTCGACCGCATAATGGTTTATAAATCCTTTTTTAGATTCCTCAAAAGTTGAAATATAATAGTCAATGGCATCTTCAGCCTTACCACATGCATCTCCAGCAAATAGTAATGATGGACGTATTTTTTGATGTTCTTCCATATTTTCAACTAGCATGAGCTGCCAGCTTAAGCCATACCTATCTTGTACCCATGCATATCGTTTACTGAATGGATAATCGCCTAAAGGCATAAGTTCTGTACCACCAGAAGACAGATTCGCATGTAATCTATCCACCTCTTTGATTGTACCACAAGCTACCATTAAAGAAATCGATGGATTAAATGTAAAATACGGACCTGCACTGATTGCTGAAAATCTAAGATTAGCAAGTTGAAAATCAACAAGTTCTGCATCTCCCGATGGGGTATCTGGAATCGTAGTAATGTTAATGATTCTGGAATTCTCAAACAAACTGACGTACCATTTGGCAGCTTCAACAGCTTCTTTATCAAACCATAAATGCGGAATTATCTTTTGCACAATATTATCCTCCTTCTTTTTTTACAATTCTATTTAAAGTTCTGCTCACTAACCCTTCCAACGTTTTGTCCGGCACTTATTTTTCCTTATGTAAAACCTTTCTTAGTTCTGCTTACCCTATCTATAAAGTTGTTCCTTCAGTTATACACCGCTAAATCAAGCTAAGTTTGAATTAATCTAATCGATGGTCCAAATTTAATGTATTTGTTTAAAGAATACGGATATGATGTTAGAATTGATCTAAAAAATAAAAAAACTATATAAAAAGTTTTAGAATATATAGGTTAAGAGAACTAAATGGCCCCTTGAACACCTTTAGTTCCCTTATCTTCTTTATGATTTCCAGATCACTGATAAATTATAACTTTTCTCTTATCATAACCTCTTTACCATCAAAAACAATAGCCAATTCTAAAATTTTCTTTATTCCTAGCTCTTTCAATTCCAGACTATATTTGTTATGCTCAATTTGTTCTAATGCTTTTGTTGCAGCCTCTTCTAAAGTCTCATTTCTTCTTTTATTTACTTTTTTAAACTCTATGATTAAACCTAATTTACTCTTATCCTTTGGTATTACCATAACATCATATCTTCCATATCCGCTTTCTCTATTGGATTTGACATCATGGCTATCCTTTAAAGCTACAAGCATTCCTAATACAAAAGCATGATAGAATTTTTCACTTTCTCCAGCTACATCAAAATAACTTAAAGTTTTTTCTACTGTATTTGAAAACATAATATCAAAGGTTTCCACATCTCCTTTTGTTAAAGCCACTAACATGTCATTAAAATCTTCATTTACATGAGCTTTATTAAACCATCCAAGAATTATGTCTTTAAATAAAATGTTAACTTCTTTATTTGGAATAGATAGTTTACCAACAATGCTCCCATCTATATTTTTGACATCACTAACTTTTAGGTATCCAGTGAACAAAAGAAAACTCCATATATTTTCTGAACTTACATCTACATCTTCTAAAACTATATTTTCATTTATTCTTTTTTCTAAAGAATCTCCCTCTATTAAAGATTCACAATCAACTTTTATTTTATTATCTGATTTACCTAAAATATCTTTTATTAAATCGTTAGAGCTGGTGTTTATCCAATGGCATATAAGGCCTCTATCTATATCTTTTATATAATTTAATATGCTCCAAGGATTATAAATAACCGCTCCACCAAAATTATATCCATTGTACCAATATCTTATGTTTTCTAACTTTGTTTTTATGTTATAGTATTCTAATAATTCTTCTACCTCATTTTCTGTAAATCCAAAATATTGCTTGTATTTACTACTGGTTAAACTGTATACTTTTATATTGTTAAGGCCTGAGAATATGCTTTCTTTCGCGACTCTTAAAATACCTGTCATAACAGCCTTTTCTATATAATCATTGTCTTTCAATGCCCCACTTAAAAAATTTCTCATGAAACCTATAAATTCGGTATAATATCCATTTAAATAAGCCTGCTGAATAGGTACATCATATTCATCAATTAGAAGTATGGGTTTCTTTTTCATAACTTTATATAAAAGTTTTATTAAAATTTTGAAGGACATTTCTAATTCAACAAGACTGCACTTTCTAGCTAATATATTATCAAAGTATTCTTTTTCTTCTTTAGAGCAGTCCAAATATATGCTTTCCTTAAATTCTTCAAAAATGCCCGCCATTAAAAAAGCCATAGCTTCCATACAATTCTCAAAGCTAGAATGTTTCATATCTTTAAAGGTAATATAAATTACAGGATAACTTTTTTGAAGTCTCATTATACTTTCATATTTACTTACCTGTAAATTATCAAACAAATTTATATTCTCTGCTTCTATACTTTTAAAGAAATACTTAAGCATAGTCATATTAAGTGTTTTACCAAATCTTCTTGGTCTTGGAATTAATATAACCTTTGAATCATCTTCTATAATCTCTTTAATCAATAAACTTTTATCAACAAAATAGTAGTTATTCTCAATAATCTCTCTAAAGTCACTTATACCTATTGGGATCTTTTTCATATAACTCATCACCCTTAATTATGTTTTCCTTATGTGCAAAGGCACCTATTTACTATTAATTTATTGCTAATTCAGACCTGTTAAAAGCTTCAATTTTATCCACATTTGCATATTTAGCAGTTATATATTCCTTTAATTGTGGAATTGTCTTGTAGCTGTCTAAAAGTAGTTCTATTAATTCTTCTTTACTTTGCTCCTTAAGCATTTTTCTTACTTCTGTAACACTTAGTAAGTATTCATTCTTTTTCATTTTCTTTATCTCCGACATATTCTTTCCCTCTTTTCATTTTCTTAAGTGAAAAATTCAATATTTTCTTTTTCAACTGTACGTCAAAAGATGCAGAGATGTATTTTTGCTACAATTATATTATAAATTTTCTTATTAACTATGCCAATATGAATTTTGTATTCAGAACAGCCTGTTATCATATTTGGTGGAATAAAACCACTCCCAATGATTAAACTACTTGTTAAAATGTTATCAATGATCTGTGATTTTATTTCATTCTCTATTCCTTAAATAGTTCTCCTATATCTACAGTAAATCCATTAAAAATCTTAGAACTTATAGTCCCACTATTTTTAACAACATCAATTTGATCATATAATCCATCATTATTAAGGCTATATGTCTGAACTGTATTAATCATTGGATTGATAATCCAATATTCTTTAACTCCATATTTCATATATAAATTTAGTTTCACAACTAGATCATTGGATTGATTAGAAGGTGATAATATCTCTATTATAAACGTAGGAATACCAATATACTTATTGTCCTCTATTCCACTTTTATCAAAGATAACCTATATTACCTCACTATGATATTTCCACCATAATAAAGCAGTTCATTACCTATAATAATGGTTTCTTCGACTATATAAAATATCTACACAGCTATATATAATCTCTCGACTATACATAACCATCTCAACACTCCATATAATCTTAGCTCGACCCTATATCATAAGTTTGAACCCAGTAATACTCCCTAATACCGTCCTCTTCTCTTAAAACCATAAGTTTTCTTCAGTCTTTCCAGCATTTCAAAAACTACAGGGCATACACTTGCAAAATCAACTATACTAAGCAAACTAAGTAATCTTTCTGGTCTATTTGTAAAAGGGTACTCTCTACAGCCCTCTGGTTTGCACTTTTCAATTTCACAAGCACCATTTTCAGTTAGAAAGCAGCATGGCTTACCTTTTATATCATATCCATTAGTAGTCTCCTCTATATACTTATCCATAAATTCTTTCTTTGTTATTTTAAGTAGCTTAGAAGCTTGCTCTATTTCAGTTTCTTCAAAAGTTATTTGATACATTTTCTTTCTTAATTTGAATATTTGTAATGGCAGTAATATATACATATTTTCTTTTAGCAATTTATCTATATTACAAGTAAAATATTTAAACACCTTGCAAGTATATGTAACTGTATTTTGCTTCGGAATTTCTATGCATGGTGAACTTCATCTACAATTATAAAATCATAGAAATCAGCTGTGGTTTTTTCATAAAGCTTTGTTGAATTGAAGCTTTGAATACTCATAAACAAATGATCTATAGCCTCAGGTGTATTTCCACCTACATATAAATCTCCAAAGTTATTATCCTTTAGTATAGCTCTAAAGGTATCTCTGCTCTGCTTTAATATTTCTTCTCTATGAGCTATGAAGTGGAAACTTGGATCAGATGGGGTTTTAGACCCCATCTGATTCTTAGTTGAACGAATCCAGGGATGTATATCTAAACTAAATATAGTATCGCTATTGCCTTCAAACTTTCCTTCCCTTTTTAAAGAAGTTATAAGTCTCTTCTTATCTTCTTCAAAGATTCCATTAAAGCTTGTAAATTCATCGTCATTCCAGTAGCTTTCAAAGGTTGCTTCAAGCTTTCTAATAGTATCAAAGGAATCCTTCTCTGTAACCTTTATATTCCATTCCAGCCCTGAAGTTAGTGCTGCATTGGATAAATTAGAAGATCCTATATAGGAGGTGGTAATTATTCTTAGCTTATGGTTTTCCTTCTCTGTAAATTCTCTAAGCTCTTCAATTATGCATCTCAATCCGCTCCATTTAATAAAGGACACCAGCATATCAATAGAATCACAGCATAGTATTTCTTTTTTTATTTCACTCATCATATCTGGCTCCTGTTTTGAGCCAGTAAAAAGTGAACTTTGAGAAAGTGATGTCACAGGTCTTACAGCTTTAGTTTCCTTTATAGCCTTAATGCTATTTATTTTTGAGTACAAAGCGGTAAGTATTTCCCCTTCTTCATCTATCTTTAACCCAGCAATATTTTTTTCATCAGCTAGCTTACTTAAACTTTTTATAAGCTCATTGCAAGCCTTTATTTGTGAAAGCAAGGCCTCCTTATCATTTTTTTTACTACTTTCTCTTATGAATCTTAAAGACTTTTTAACTACAGAGGATATGTAACTTGTTAGTATGGTTTTAGCTTCTTCTACTGTTGACTTTATAGCATTAATTTTAGTGCTAATATATCAGCTATGCTTAATAATAATGCTCAAATTAAATCTTTTACCCATATACAAATATATCCATATCCTATATAATTGAATTAAATCTCAATCGTAAAAAGTCCGTCACAACGCTAAACTTTATGAATAGAGAGGACAATTAAATGAATAAAAGTTTTGAAAAAATACAACCAATTATTGATAGGTTAACTAAGATAAATAAAAAATATCAAAAAATCGAACCAACAATTGGAATTTTGATTGTTTATATGTTTATTGGCTTATCAATGGGTTTGGTACAAAATTCAAACTATCAGTTCCCTAAAGTAATTATAATATTAATATACTCTGGTGGCTTTTGTACATTTCAAATGTTACTCTCTTACTGTAGGGAAAATCAATTAAAGATATTTGGGACGATTAGCCTGAATATATTGGGATTTGCCATCTGGATGATTTTTTATGGCGTTCCAATATTCTTGGATTAATGTACTGTTTTTGGCTAGTTTTAAGTAAATCCTAAGTATAGATAAATATTAAATCCATGTTTTTTAGCAGATTTACATTAGGATCTTCATCTATTTCTGCAATTGATAGGTGCCTTAAATGGATATTTATACCGTAAAGTCCCATCTTTATTTTATTTGTATTTATTATTAGATATTTTGTTGCATGCCAGCTTTAATGCATTTGACAGTTTACTCATTATAACCCCCCCCAATTAGTATCCTGTGCTTTTTAATCTTATATATTCTATGCTTTATGTCAAAATCCTCTAGTAGGCTTCAAATCTTATTTATATAAAAAATAAAATATAATACCACGCTTCATCTAAAACCCTTTTCATGCATAAAAATTTACTTTTTTGTTACCTTTGCTACATAAAATATAAATATTTTCTCTTTATTTTAGGTTTGTTATCCCTTCAACCATTTTGACATTTCTTAAAAAGTCAATTTGTTATTTTGATACGTAAGTTGATAATTTACGTTGTTATCTGTCCATTTTAGATAATGTTATATCAATTTATTTTATAGCATTAATCATAATTTGGAACTAATTCATAAAATTTGAAGGATATTAATACTTATTGTAGAATATAGAATTTAACAAATCTGTACAGGAGGCACAATAATGGCTTTTTTAGAAAATGCTCTAAATTTAATCTTCAGCAAATCTACAATTACTAGTCCTATTTTTATAAAGGATTTTCAAAAGGAAAACGAACAACTTAGGGATTTGATAGAACTTTCCTGCAAGGTTACATCAAATAAGAAAAAATACATAGATAGGGATATTACCTTATTAAAACAAGGTCTTGCTGGAGAGCAAAATGTGTACTATGAGTTAAAAAACTCATTTCTTCCTAATTTTATGTCTACATGATATTAGATTGGAATATGAAGATCACACAGCTCAGCTGGATTCCTTAGTTGAAGCCAAGCCTAAAACTAGAAATGAACTTCTGAAAATTAGTGGGTTTGGAGAAAAGAAGATTGAAAAATATGGTGATGCTATTATTAGTATTATAAATGCTGAAGAATAGGTACCTATTTTATAGCAGTTAGAAGAATCCTCGTGTATATAATGTTTATGAAGTATTTTCGGCAAAAAAGTAAAATGTTATGAAGATGTAGTTAAGTTTATATTGAGATAATAAATATAGTATGAAATAAACTTACAGCATATTATAAATTTAAGTTCATATATTCTTGAAATACTGAAATTAAAAGAACCATAAGCAGATTAATTAATAAAAAATCCACTTATGGTTTTTCCTTAACAGAGCACGCAATAATCTAAGTTGCACCACTATAGATAACCTATATTACCTCACTATGATGTTTCCACCATAATAAAGCAGTTCATTACCTATAATAATGGTTTCTTCGACTAT
Source organism: Clostridium magnum DSM 2767 (assembly GCF_001623875.1). Lineage (GTDB taxonomy): Bacteria > Bacillota > Clostridia > Clostridiales > Clostridiaceae > Clostridium_AM > Clostridium_AM magnum. Next base: position 80,371 of record NZ_LWAE01000016.1, read on the forward strand.
ATAAAATATCTACACAGCTATATATAATCTTTCGACTATATATAACCATCTCAACACTCCATATAATCTTAGCTCAACCCTATATCATAAATTGGAACCCTAATATAATCAATTAAATCGACTATATTAAAGCTTTTCCCCACAATATAGAATCTTCCCTCTGACTATATATAAGCTACTATAAGTAACCTATATACAATCGTTGGCCGAATCACATACACCTCTAGTTAGAAGCATATGTAACTCTTGGCTCAACTGTTACATACCCTATGCTATTATAATGACCTTTTTGTGTTTATTATATACTGGAACATTTTTCATTGATTAATTACTACATGTTTAACTGGTTATATCACTAATTCTTAATGATATTAGCTCAAGTAGCTAATTTTTTAGAATGCAGATTTTAAAACCAATAAAAAAAATAGAAACCAAATCACCTATAATACTAAATTAGGTAATCTGGTTTCTATCTTTTTACAAACTTATTTTTCAAATAATAATCACCTTAAACAATTTTCCTAAATGTAACATCTAAATCTTTCAATTTGACCTGACTAATTAACTTTGTAACTCAATCCTCACTATAGTAAGAAAAATTTTTATGAAATAGTAACATTTAACTGTTGCTAACTTCAATTTAAAACTTACTAACCATTTTCATATTTTTTCCAACCTGAATCCTTTAAACTAATTGAACTAGAATAAATAGTTAACTATTGAACTCCCAAATTACATAAGAGCACATAACTTTAATCTAAACAAATAACTAAAATTACTGAGTTAGAAATTTTTAAATAGCTTAAATTTAAGACCTTGACTTAAAAATTAATTTAATCATACATTTGGATTAGCCTACTGTTTTGGTGGACTCACCTCGCTTCTTTTATATTTACTTTCAGTTTTAAAATAGCTACTTAAAAAACTAAAAGTATGTGTTAACTTAATATCTTTTAATAACTAATTAGCTATCTTAAATTTATTATAATAGTATATATTAAAATTGTCAATATAATCTGTAAAATTTTAATATTCAAAATCAACTGTGTTTTTACAGATACACAGCATCAAAACGTAACGTATAACCGGTATTACTATGGATTTTAATCATTTCTATTGCTGTTTCTATCTTTTCTTGTATTTTTCCTTCCTCAGATATGCAATAAAGATATTCAGAATCTCATTTTCACCATGAATAAATAATATAATATACGAGGTAATCCGATGGCAGATAGTATTGTGATTGCAGTATGTACCTTTTTCTCATCTCGTAATATAATTGATTATTACTCTTTTATCATTTTTCAATAATGACAAATATGTACCAAGGGGAATAAAAATAACTATATTGCCAACCACATTACTAAAAGCAAATGCTTTTATATCCGCAGATCTGCCAGATATATATTCCACTATACTATAAAAAGGAATGAGATTGATTGACCTATGCTCCAAATGGGAAATTCTTGATAAGAACAATATTTTAATTAACAAAAGTATGTAACAAATGAAAACACCATATAAAAAGACTGTTCTAATTATTTATTTGTTGCAACAATATATATTCCAAAATAAAAAGAACTATAAGCAGATATTCCTGCTACTATGCAGTTAGCAGCAGAAAAGTCATAGCAAAATGCTATACCTTTTCTACAAGCTCTGTATATAACATTAACTATTAGTTATATTACTCTGAACACGCTTCTTAACTCCATTTTCCATAAGGTCGTACATTAACGAAATCAAATCTTTTGCAGGCAATATTTTATTCTGGCTGAACCAATAGCTCATTACTCCTATCATAGCTGATAGAACAAACTCTAAAATAAAGTCAAACTCTATAGGATCTACATTATGCTTTTCAAGGAATACTTGCTTAATCACAGGCTTTGTTGAGTTTTTCAGCTTGCTTGCAAAGGCAGGGTCGCCGTTGTCACCAAGAAGAACAGAATAGTATTTGCTGTTCTGTTCATAGAGGGCCATAAACATATCAAGGGGTATCTCCATATTTTGATTTGGTATAGAAATAGGAGGCAATTCGTGTACTGCAGGTATGAGGGCTTCCTCAATCTGCTCCAGCACATCATAAACATCGGTAAAATATTCATAGAAAGTCCCCCTGTTATAGCCTGCCTTCTGTGTTATTTCCTTTACCGTTATTTTCTCAATTCTTTTCTCACAATATAAGGACCAGAATGCATCAATTAAGTTCTGCTTAGTCTGTGCGGTTACTTCCGGCTGCTTTTTCATTTTAACACTCCTCTTCTGTTCTCTTTACCTTCATCAAAATCCAACATTCAGTATGTAATTGTCGGTTGATGGACTACTAAAACGCAATTATACTGTAAATATACAACAAGTTGTCGGATAGTACAAGGAGGAATAATAATTATGATTACAATACTTTGTTCAGGTTCAAGAGGAGATTTTCAGCCATATATCGCTCTGGCACAGGAACTTAAGGAATTAGGAAAAGATGTGCGTATTACTGGTATGAGAGAGTTTGAAGGTTTTGTTAGAGGCTATGGAGTAGATTTTTACCCTATCCAGGCAGATTTCAAATCTCTTAATGTTGATGAGAGTATTCTTAAGGAAGCTCAGTCAGCGGATAATCCTTTAAAGATGCTGCTAACCTTTAATAAAATGAAAGGATACGGATTAAGCATAGCCAATGAATTCTATGCTGCCTGCGAAGAAAGCGAATTAATTAAAAAAGCTTTAATCTAGCTCCGATAAAAATGTGGTATAACTTTCCGTAACGAGGCATTTTGAGACGGTAATTATATAGTTAAAACAGATATTTAAATCAGTTTTTCTGGAATAAACTTAGAGGAAATCTTCTTTATCAACATATAATCAATTATGAAGATAACTCCTCCCCCTATAAGCATTACAAATTTACTGATCAAAAGTACACCTGTCATCTGAGCCACTAATATAAGAATCACTGGAATCACAAGAAGACCACTTACTTGCTGTGCTTCTTGGAATGTTTCTGACTTTGCCGATACCATCACAGTAAATACTAAGGATAACAAATTGATTGCTGGTGAAATCCAAAGTATGATTATAAGCCATTTTATATCTGGAAAAATAAGTCCTCCAAAATATATAAAACCACCTACATTAAATATGATGCCAAAGACTATGAAGGAAACCAAAGTTACAATGTAGGAAGGCACAAAGACCCCTAAGATTTTAGCTCTAAGCAGTTGTTCCATGGATATTGGGGTGTAAAGTAAAGACTCTAGAGTTTTATGCTCCTTTTCTCCAACAAAACTACTAGCTCCAATAACTCCAGAACACATTATTGGAATTATAAGAAAGTAAGACGGAAACATAAAGTTTACCGTTATTTTTATTAAAAGTTGAGCCGGAGTATATGCTGCATATTCAGAGGGCAATTTTTTTAGAAGAGGAGCCATTTTTGTAAACATATTTGAATCAGCTCCAATAAAGCTGGCACCTATTATTATTGCTAAAGGGATAACTACAACCATAATAAGGGGTACAATAGCCATAGGCATAATAACCCGTTTTGAACTTGTTATTTCGTTTATATCTTTATATATCAATGCTTTTTCATTTCCATTCATATTCTTCTCACTCCAAACTTGTAAGGTTATATCTTAAGATTTCCTTTTATATATTTAAAGTACAGTTCTTCCAAAGACCATCTCTGCTGTACAGCCTCATAAATTTCTCCACCACTTGCCAGTATACCTTGTATTAGAGTATTTACCTCTTCATCTCCTAAAATAGCTTTGCTATATATGCCATTACCTTCATGGGTAAATCCAAGTTTCTCTGAAATATTTCTCCCTCTAACTTTTAATTGCAGGGCTGCATTTTTCCTCGAAGCAAGTTCATCAAATGTACCTAAACCAAGGATATTGCCATTATTTATAAAACCATATAATGTACAAATATCTTCAGCATATTTTAGTTGATGAGTACAAAGAAATATTGTAACCTCATTTTCTTCTGCAAGTTCTTTTATGAGCCTTGTAACATTAAGAGCGTTTTCTGGGTCTAAGCCAGAAGTAGGTTCATCAAGGAATAGAATCTGAGGATTGTGAACTAATGCTACAGCCAAGGAAATCCTCTTTCTCATACCTGTACTGAAAGACTTTACCTTTTTATTCTTTACATCTAGTAACTCCAGCCTTTTCAATATAAAATCAGTACGTTCATTAATAGATTTTTCATCCATTCCATGCATTTTCCCAAAGAATATTAGATTTTGCTCTGCAGTAAGATTTTCGTAACAGGAGGAACTTTCAGTCATTACTCCGCATAATCTGTGAATCTCAAGATTATTGTTTCCTACAGGTATCCCTAAAATTTCAGCATGCCCTGATGTTGCTGAGAGAATTCCATTTAGAATTCTAACTGTGGTAGTTTTTCCTGAACCATTGGGACCAAGGAAACCAAATATCTCACCTTTTGGTATACTTAAACTTATATTGTTTAAAGCATTAGTCTGATTATCATAGGATTTTCTAAGGTTTTCTATTTTTATTGCATTCATTATTTTTCACCTAATTTTTCTTTCAATTTTTTAACAAGCAAATCATACCGTTCCTCTTCCCTTAACGGTATAAAGGCAGGATTTTCAGTAACTGCAATAACTAAATTTTTCTTAATAGTTTTCTCGTCTACCGGAGTATTTGTACCAATACAATTATTATTCTCAAACCATTTATATACATGAGTGAAATATTCATTTCCTTTTAAACTCAATGGAAACTGAATACTGCAAGCAGTGTTCACATATTGCTCTAATGCATCTAATGCTTTTTCTTTCTTTTCTTGAAGCAAATACCCTTGTGCAGCAACGATATGGATTCCAAAAACATCATTTGTCCAAACCTTTCTCAAATTAAAAGAATCAATAATCTGATGTAAGTTGTGGAGAATATCCCAATAATTCATCCACTGAAATATTAAAATAAGTTGCAAGCTCAGGAAGAAGTAAAATATCAGGATAACTTGATCCAGATTCCCATTTGGAGACAGATGCTTTGGAAACTCCAATCTAGTCTGCCAACTGTTCCTGCGTTATTCCCTTCTCTCTTCTCTTCTGAATAATGCATTTACCTATATTTAACTCTCTCATAGCTATCACCTCTAATAATATTGTATCCATTGGCTCAATTCTCGTAAATGGATTTGTAGTTAACCTTAGTTAAAAAAGTTAACTTACAAGAAACCTCACTTCATAATTAAAGCCCTGCTCTTTTATTTAAGCAAGGCTGAAATTCCTCATAGGGTAACACGCTTTTATCTGGAATAGCTGAACAAAATTTGCTCATCCATATACCTCTTTGTATCTATATCTTTATTTTAAAGATCTGTTTTGTACTAGGACACTTTATGTTTTTGATCATTGTAATGAGTACAATTATACTATACACTCTAAGTGTACCATATTGGGGTGACACTAGAAACACTCCTCTGTCACCCTAAAGAGCAATTTGGTAATATGTCAAGAACAAAATGAAAAGAAAATCAAATGATTTCTTTAAAAATGGGTAACCTTAATAAACATACAGTCCAATGAGAAAGTATGTTCGTATAATTTATATAGATTAATCTACTCTATTTGAAGAGTAGAGCTGATTTTTAGCCAGCAATCCAAAAATCATACGAATAAGTTTACGAGATGTTAGCGCGAGTGCTCGTTTGTGCTGATGTGTAGTTACTTCAGCAAATTTCTTCTGATAGAACTCTTGATATTCAGGAATATGGCAAACAACACTTCCTGCAGCTTCTATGAGATAATAGCGTAAATAACGGTTACCAGCTTTGTTCATAGGTGTATTTTCAGCTTTAAAACCTCCAGATTGATTTTCTTTCCACACGATGCCAGCGTATTTAGCAATAGCATCATTACTAGGAAATGCATGCACACTTCCTAATTCAGCAAGAATGCCACTGGAGTAAACAGGGCCAAAACCAGGAATAGACATTAATATTTTGTATTCCACAGGATTCATTCCCATAACAGCTTTTTCAATGGCTTTGTTAATACCTTTAAGTTCTTTATCAAAAGCCTGAATACAGTTGAAAGAACAAGCAATAGAGGTTGTTAATGGCTCATACAAACATTTATCAAGACGGTATGAATTACGTGCAGCTTGCTGCAAAATTTCAGCAGTCATCTGAGGATTAGAAATCCTTTTCCGACTTTTTCTATTGACGAAGTCAACAAGTTCTTCAATTGATGTATTTGCAATATCTTCGGAAGATAGAAATTCAGTAAGTATTGAAGATGCGGTAGCACCGTATTTATTAGAAAAAGGATGATCTTCTCCCTGTAATAATGCAAATTCGCTGAACTTAAGAAATACATTGGATAACATGTAAGTTTTTTCTCTAGTTAAGCATTCAACAATATGAAGTCTGTGCCTTGTAAGTCTTTGCAGAGCAAGATATTGAGAACCACGCCAAGGTTCAATATGAATTCTGCCAACTCTTGCAAAGTCAGCAATAACAAAAGAGTCAATGCCATCATTTTTATCAAGAGAATTAAAGGATTCTTTGTAGTTAGCAACTTCCTTAGGATTCAAGCAGTAAACATAAGGTTTGTAAGTCATAAGTTTTTCACTAGCAGATAAAAAATTGGCTATATGTACTCCATAAAAGGAAGTAGATTCTAAGCCGATTATAACAGCTTTAAAAGTATTGTTTTCTAAAACCTTAACAAGCATGGATTCAAGTTGCTCTGCACCAAATTGCGTATTAGGAACAGGTTTCATCTTAATCAAGAATTCCTGTTCAAAATTAATAGCAGAGACAACATTTTGTCTCGCACCAATATCGATACCAACAAATAGAGTTGATAAGTAATCTAATTTCTTCATGAAATCACCACCTTTCAAAAATAATGAGGAAATTAGAAAGGATTATCCTAATCCAAAGTACTAACTGCAACCTCGCGTAATTAGCATTCATCCAGACGCAAAACCTTGCTGGTGGCTGCGAAAGGAGATGCAACATTTGTGTAAGCAGAATATGATACTTTGGTCAGGCTGCAAGCTTTACAGGCAATAACACAATGTGTTTTGCAGGAGGAATACAGCAGTAACCTTCGCTAAAGTTCCGTTATGACTATTTTAGCATTAGAAAATCCTTTAATAAATAGTAGGTTAAAACAGTATAGATCGGAAAGTATAAGAATCAGCAATACTGAATTGGGAGAATCCCCACTAGAAAAATTGAGATGCTTTCTTAATCTATACAAAATATAAAAAATAAATAAGTTTATAGGCAGTAAATAACTGCTATAAACTTATTATACGAGGAGGAACTGTTATGATTAAAGAAATTAGAACTCGTAGAAGTATACGAAAATACGTTGATAAATCAGTAGAAGACGAGAAAATTTTCCAATTACTTGATAGTGCTCGGCTAGCACCAACTGGCAGTAATACTCAACCCTGCCATTTCATTGTGATAAAATCAGATTTGAATAGACAAAAGTTATCACAAGTATCTCACAATCAAAAATGGATGCTCTCCGCTCCAGTTTTTATTGTATGTGTAGCTGATATACGTTGTAGAATAAATGATGATGTACCTATTCATGTTGATGAGTGTAGCCCTGAAGAGGAAGTCAAACAAATAATAAGAGATGCTTCAATTTCCATAGAGCATTTAGTGCTTGAAGCAGAGAGTTTAGGTTTGGGGACTTGTTGGGTTGCATGGTTTACTCAAGAAGAAATCAGACCTCTATTAAACATACCTTCTGATAAATATGTAGTTAGTATTATTACTGTTGGATATGCTGATGAAACGCCAAAAGCTCGCCCTAGAAAAAAACTTGAAGAAATAGTTCATTATGAAAACTGGTAAAAAGATGAAATATGAAAATGGAGGTAATTAGAAATGTTTATTTTGCTTTTAAAATATATAAAGCCTATTGAGGATGTTGAAAGAGAACTAAATTCTCACATAGCCTATCTAGAAAAATATTATTCCTTACAAAAGTTTATATGTTCTGGTAGGAGGAATCCAAGAACAGGCGGTGTTATACTTTGTAAAGCTTCACATATTAATGAGGTGGAGGAAATAATTAAAGAAGATCCCTTCTATGAAAAAAAGATTGCTGAATATGAAATAATTGAGTTTATGCCTACAAAATATGATGATAAATTTGAGTGTTTTATCCTCTAGTAAAAAGAACCATAAGCAGATTAATTTATAAAAAATCTACTTATGGTTCTTTCATATCAGAGCACACAACAATCTAAGTTGCACCACTATAGATAACTTATATCCGATGACTACCCGCTCTAATACTTTCATTTTATTCAAAATGAAAGTAAAGAGCGGCTTCGTCCCTGGATTCGTTCAACTAAGAATCATATGGGTTTGAAAACACATATGATTCAAGTTTCCACTTCATTACCTCACTATGATATTTCCACCATAATAAAGCAGTTCATTACCTATAATATAAGTTAAACCATCACTTCAAATATTCTTTTTTCCTCTTCTTTGATCCACCCAGCAGTATATTTTTTATTTTTATTAAAGTTAAAAGTTAATAAATATCCTTCTTTTACCCCTTGCTCTATCATATATTCTCCAAGCTGATGTACCCCTTTTTCTCTGTAAACTTCACCATTCCATATTTTAAGTTCTACTATGTACTTTTTATTTCCATAAGTAATTACTACATCCATTCGTTTATTTTTTCTTGTTTGAGGTTCTACAAAGCTAAAGCCTTTTCCATTTAAAATAGGCTTTAAGTATGCTAGAAATATTAGTCTTCCGTTAGTTTCATAAAAGTGTTCATCTTCTTCTCTATACTGTTCATACATAAATTCCTGGAATTTTAATAGAACTTTTTCCATATTTAAATCTTCATCATCTAAGACTTCATTCTTATCTACTTGTGTAAATTTTGCTGCTGTTTCTTGGATATCCTTCTGAGCAATAAGGTAATCATATAATAACATTTCAAAAATCTTATTATTCATAGTAAGCTTACCCTCATATTCTGATAGTATTCCGTACATCAATCCCTTTTCATAAACAAAAGGATTATAAGGAATTTGTTTTCCTTCTACTAATATCTGATAAACTACTGTTTTTATTTCATCATAGTTTTCAATATTTTTAATAACATCATCAAAAAGAGTATTATGTTCATTTAATGTCATTTTGATAGATCTTTCAAGTCCTTTTAATGTCCATTCTCTGCCGAGATATTCATCAATATTTTTACAGAGTCTGCTTACAAGGTAAGGATATCCACTGGTAAAATTTCTTATCGCTTTAGACAAAAGCTTTACATCCATATCTATTTCGCTTTCATTTACATACTCATTAAGCATTGTTTCAATTTCTTCAGAAGAAAAAGACATATCTATCTTAAAGTCTGCAGCTATATTCCAAGGAGAGTTAAAAACTCTATCTTTTTCATCTCTTATTTGAAGTTTAATATTCTTAATATCATTTACTCCACCTAATATAACACTTTTAAAGGTTAAATCTTCCTTTGAAGCCATAGCTAAATATTTATTTCTAAGTACACCTAAAAACTGCATAAATACTCTATTACCACTGCTTTTATCAACTTCATCTATAATTAAAACCATATCATTACCATACTCATCAATCATATCAGTAATATTTTCAGATAAGTCATTAAAATTTCTTGTTTTGTCTGCATAACTTTTTAATTTTTCATATAACTCTTTATTAGTAAATCTAACACTTTTGGCAAATATACTAAATATAATCTCACAGAATTTCTCTTCAGTTTTGAATATATCATCTCCAACGCCTTCAAAACTTGCCTTAATAACAACATATTTTTTGCTTAATTCCTCTACTAATTGATTAAATGTAGTAGTTTTACCAAATTGTCTTGGTCTGTTAACTGTAAAATAAGCTCCTTTATCTACCATTTCAGCAATTTTCTTTACCTTACCATCTATATCAACCATGAAATGTTTTTCAGGTATACATAAACCCGTAACATTAAACTCTTTCATTTAAAATACTCTCCTTCCATGTCCACCTTTTAAAATCCTAACTCTAACTCTCTCTTTAGCAATATCAGGATTCTAAACTCCAATATAACTCATTACAACATAAAACCTTTTCTATCTTACTTTTTCTATGTTTCTAATAATACTTTATTATATTATAGCCCAACAAATTATTAACATAAACAATTTTTTATTAACTCAGTAATATCCTTTGAACTTGAAATAAAAAGAACCATAAGCAGATTAATTAATAAAAAATCCACTTACAGTTCTTCTATAACAGAGCACATAATAATCTAAGTTGCACCACTATAGATAACTTATATCCGATGACTACCCGCTCTAATGCTTTCATTTTATTCAAAATGAAAGTAAAGAGCGGCTACGTCCCTGGATTCGTTCAACTAAGAATCATATGGGTTTGAAAACACATATGATTCGAGTTTCCACTTCATTACCTCACTATGATGTTTCCACCATAATAAAGCAGTTCATTACCTATAATAATGGTTCCTTCGACTATATAAAATATCTACACAGCTATATATAATCTTTCGACTATATATAACCATCTCAACACTCCATATAATCTTAGCTCGACCCTATATCATAAGTTGGAACCTTAATATAATCAATTAAATCGACTATATTAAAGCTTTTCCCCACAATATAGAATCTTCCCTCTGACTATATATAAGCTACTTTCATAACCTATATATAATCGTTGGCCGAATCACATACACCTCTAGTTAGAAGCATATATAACTCTTGGCTCAACTGTTACATACCCTATGCTATTATAATAGCCTTTTTGTGTTCATCATATACTGGAAATTTTTTCAGAAAGGTATTTTAATCATTCAAGGACAATTCGGATTTAAATATTATCACAGCATTACCAGAAACTTTAACTTGTATAGGTTTTTCATCTTCTATTTTTACCTCAACTTCAATAATACCTGGTCGTCCTATAGCTTCACCCTGCTTAGCCTTGAAGCTGAACAAAGAATTATTTTGCTTAACTAGTTTATGATGAACAAGATATGCACCTAAAGGACCATTTGCATTTCCAGTAACAGGGTCCTCATTAATACCTATTGCAGGTGCAAACATTCTGCCATGTATTAGAATATCGCTATCTTTTGAGTTCACTGTAAAAACATAATATCCATTACATTTAATGGTTTCACTTAACTTTGAAAGTGCATTATAATCTGGCTGCAGTGTATTTAAAGTTGCAATACTTTTAATACCGACCATAACCTTGGAATGACCTGTTGAGACAATCTGAATTTCATAGTTTTCCAGCAAATCACTATTTTTTATATTAAGTGCTGCTAAGAGTTCTTCTTTATTTATGCTGTCAATAATATCGCCAAACTCAATTTTACCCTGTGTCATAACAATTTTATAATCCCCATTTTCCTTTACTATATCAACAGGCAAAATCCCAGCACCGGTCTTATGATAAACCCTTGACGTACCTAGTCCATTTTCAATAGCACGGGCATAATGAGCAGCAATAGTTGCATGACCACAAATTGGTACTTCATTTGTTGGGGTAAAAAAACGTACATGAGCATCATACTCATTGCTATTGGAAGAAAAGATAAATGCTGTCTCAGAATTATTAAGCTCTCTAGCAATTCTCTGCATTTCGTCATCAGTTAATCCATCTGCATTTGTTATTACTCCTGCTGGATTTCCTGTGAATTTTTCCTTTGTAAAGGAATCAATTTGATATAAGTTGTATTTTCTTGCCATAACTTACTCCTTAAATATATTATATATTTGCAAATAGCCCTATACTTTCTTAGTTTGTGGTAATTAATACCTATATACTATATAATTAAGTATAGTTTTGCTTGAATGCATATACAAGTACGCACTTATTAGTCAGATACTTACTATTTGGAAAGAAGGATAAGATGTGGATACTGGTATGATTGAGAAATTCCCAAATCAAAAGAAAAGGCAAAAAGATTTTAAATGTTCAATAGGATTTCCAATGACTGTAATCGGAAGTAAGTGGAGAGCAATAATATTATGGCATATACTAAAGACTTATCCTATAAGATATGGTGAGCTAAAAAAATCTATACCTAATATAAGTCATAAGATATTATCTCAAGAACTGAAAAATTTGGAACTGGATAGTCTTATTAAAAGAATTATTTATGCTACAATCCCGCCTAAGGTAGAGTATATGCCTACTGATAGGGGAAAGTCCTTAGAAAATATCCTAACCGAACTATGTCTTTGGGGCAAAAAATATATGGATTGATTTCTACTTCCAGCTCATTTTCTGTAAATCCAAAAAAAGGCAAGGGAACACCTATAATTCCCTTGCCTTTTGATGTTATAATCAGCCGCTATTATTGCATAAAATACTCCGGTATCTACCGGCACATCTTTTACTATAACTGACTTTCCTTCGTGTCTGAGAGTTATAGAATTTAACCATTACTAATACTTTTTTCAACCTTTATAAATTCCGCCTGTTCGATTATTTCTAAATTTTCTACATCAATACTGTTTTGTTCCAAAATGCTTTCTTTAATAACATCATCGCAAACATCAGCTTTAATTAATAATTCTAAGCATCTTGAAACCTTTTTATTGATCATACCTGCACCTAATAAAACAAATGCGATACCCCCATATATACCAATTGGTTCAAATACTCCTGGAAGCAATTGTGCTGGTATTAATTGCTTCATAACAGTAGCAGCAGGATACCCCTGAGCAACATATTGATTAACAGTATCTCTAAACAAGAACACATTATCAACTAATAATCCAACTCCAACAAGTGCTACAACTGAAGCAACAATATATAGAGCCGTTGAAACAGTAAATTTTCTTGATTTTTTAGACATATTTTTATCTTTAAGTTTCATAATAATTTGTCTCCATTTCCACCTTTAAAGGTTATATTATAAATTTCAAGCTACCGCTGGCCTGATATAATTTATGATACTAAATAATTGTCTCATTTATATCTCAATATTGTTAACAATTTATAAACTTCACAGTAAAACGTTGTGAATACTTTAAATACTTTGTTACTAACTTCTTTAAGTTTGTTACAATATGAAATGCTGAAATAAAAAGAACTATAAGCAGATTAATTAATAAAAAATCCACTTATAGTTCTTCATATAAGAGCACACAACAATCTAAGTTGCACCACTATAGATAACTTATATTACCTCACTATAATGTTTCCACCATAATAAAGCAGTTCATTACCTATAATAATGGTTTCTTCGACTATATAAAATATCTACACAGCTATATATAATCTCTCGACTATATATAACCATCTCAACACTCCATATAATCTTAGCTCGACCCTATATCATAAGTTGGAACCTTAATATAATCAATTAAATCGACTATATTAAAGCTTTTCCCCACAATATAGAATCTTCCCTCTGACTATATATAAGCTACTTTCATAACCTATATATAATCGTTGGCCGAATCACATACACCTCTAGTTAGAAGCATATATAACTCTTGGCTCAACTGTTACATACCCTACACTATTATAATAACCTTTTTGTGTTTATCATATACCAGAAATTTTTTCATTTAACTATGGATATATTTAACATTTAATATTTCTCCATCTTCAGGGATAATAATATTAGTATTAATTTAACTTGTTTATTCATTCATAGAGATTTCTTGTAAGCTTTTCCGTCTAATCATAAGCCACATTGTAAGACCAACTATACAAGCCAATCCCTCTGAAACTGTATTAGCCCAAATAACACCATTAACAGTAAATAATAAGTTTCCCAAAATCAGAATAGGAACAAAAAAGATTCCCCTCACAACTGACATAATTGTGGATTGTACACCTGTTCCAAAGGCTTGAAAAATGCTTGTAAAAAGTGCAGAAAGAGCAGCAAAAAGAGTAGAGCAAAGCTGAGCTAGGAGAATTGTTTGTCCAATGGCAATGACCTTAGGATCAATGCTAAAGATACCAATTATCTGTGCTCTCAGTACAAATAGAATCATAGAAAGCGCTAATGTGATGCCCACCATATATAGTACGACTTTTTTTATAATTTCCATCAAGCGCTCCTGATTCTTTGCTGAATAGGCAAATGCAATCAAAGGTACTGCTCCCATGGAAAAGCTCATACCAATAAAATCCACAGCCTGAACAACTCTTTGCGCAATACCAAGCCCTGCAACAACACTGTCCCCATAGAGAGTAGAATAATTATTAAATAGTAAGCAAGTTACTGCCATAAAACAATCAAGCAAAAATGCTGACACACCAACTTTAAAAATATTTATATAAATCTCTCTACTCCATTTAAAATCTTTAATAGACACACTCTGAACAGAACTTTTCTTTTGAAGATAATAGATGAAATAAGCTACAGATAGTATGTTACCAATCACAGATGCCAAGGCTGATCCCGTAACCCCCAGGTGAAAACTAAAAATAAAAACCGGATTCAATATTATGTTGATTATAATGCCAAGTAGCATCCCAATCATTGAGTCAGTGGATGCCCCTTCTGCACGAACAATTTCCCCTAGTGAAAAACTGCCAATAACAAATGGAGCCCCAATAACAAACACCTTAATATAATCTCTTGTGTACAGCAGTGTATCACCTCTTGCTCCTAAAAGGTGTAAAAGAGGAGTTAGCAGCGGCACACATATGCCCATAAACATAATTCCAGCTATCATGGATGACCAGAAATTTACGGAAGAAACTTTTTTTATTTCATCTACATTGTCTTCACCTAAAAGTCTAGAAACATATGTCCCTGAACCTACTGCAAATAGCTGCCCAAGTGCCATGAGTATTACCGAAAAAGGTAATGCTAAGGTAACTGCTGCCATCATAGCTGTATTTTCAAGTTTACCAATAAAAAAGGCATCCGTGATATTATAAATAATGTTAGCAATTAGACTCAGCATCATTGGAATAACCATATGCATAATTGCTTTAGAAACAGGTGCTTTTTCAAGATAGTATAGAGATTTTTGATCTACATTTTCCATGTTTTCCATATAAAAAACTCCTTTCCCGTTGTGTGAATAACAAATTGGAACTTTAAAATAATATTATTTCTAAATCCTGTTTGTTTTCTACAAGCACAGTATATGACTGCAATTTAAACCGAACTTAAATGGAGTTTAAACGCAATGTAAACAAAAAGAAAAACCACAGTCCGTTAATTCAGACTGTGGTAATTGACATATTAGTTTCTATTTAGGTAACAAAACAGTAAATTCCGTACCTTTTCCAATTTCACTGGTAAGAGATATTTTTCCTCCATGTAAATCAATAATCTTTTTTACTATTGAAAGTCCAAGTCCGTTGCCGCCCAAAGAACGGTCACGGGATTTATCTGCTTTATAAAACCGCTCGAAAATTCGCTGCTGATCTTGCGGTGAAATACCTATACCCGTATCGGAGATTTTACATTCAATTGCGTTCTCATTGCCTAATAAGCTAACGGCTATACTACCGTTTTTTGGTGTAAATTTAATAGCATTATGAAGCAAATTTATAAATACCTGACTTAATAAATCCTCATCACCGCATATTATAGTTTCCTGAAGAGAGACGTCAAGTGTGATACCTTTCGCCGACCACTGCGGTTCTAGCATGAGTAAAATACTTTCAATTTGCTTGTCTATTTGATATTTCTTTAAGTTTAAATTATGATCTTCCGATTCCAAATTAGATAATCTTAATAAATTTTCACTTAGTTTGGATAATCGTTTGCTTTCGGTTTCTATTATATTGGCATAGTGTGATATTTGGCTCTCGCTTAAATTTCCTTTTCTCAGTAGTGCCGCAAACCCTGAAATAGATGTTAACGGTGACTGTATTTCGTGGGATACATCTGATATAAAATCTTGCCGCAGTTTTTCCAAAGAACCCAGCTCTTTTGCCATTCTGTTGACATTGTCTGCCACCTCATTAAAAGGGTCCAGTTCGTTTGTTTTAACAAGCACATTGAAATCACCGGAGGCTATCTTGTTCATGGCTTCAATAGCTCCGCTCAATGCTTTAAAACGTGAAAGGTCAAATTTTCTATCTTTATTAGCGAAGCGCCAGTGCAAATAGAAATATATTTTCAAGCTCAGAAAATATATCACAGTAGAAAGGAAACTTTGAACAATAAAGATTAGATATGAAGGGATAATTTCTGATTGACTGAAAACAGATATGCAAATATAATATCCACTGGTAATGCCAAGTAATGTTGTAAGAAAAATTAGTATTGCTGAAACAAAAGGCCAGTTTCCTCTCACTTCGCTTCCTCCTCGTATAATAAGTTTATAGCAGTTATTTACTGCCTATAAACTTATTTATTTTTTATATTTTGTATAGATTAAGAAAGCATCTCAATTTTTCTAGTGGGGATTCTCCCAATTCAGTATTGCTGATTCTTATACTTTCCGATCTATACTGTTTTAACCTACTATTTATTAAAGGATTTTCTAATGCTAAAATAGTCATAACGGAACTTTAGCGAAGGTTACTGCTGTATTCCTCCTGCAAAACACATTGTGTTATTGCCTGTAAAGCTTGCAGCCTGACCAAAGTATCATATTCTGCTTACACAAATGTTGCATCTCCTTTCGCAGCCACCAGCAAGGTTTTGCGTCTGGATGAATGCTAATTACGCGAGGTTGCAGTTAGTACTTTGGATTAGGATAATCCTTTCTAATTTCCTCATTATTTTTGAAAGGTGGTGATTTCATGAAGAAATTAGATTACTTATCAACTCTATTTGTTGGTATCGATATTGGTGCGAGACAAAATGTTGTCTCTGCTATTAATTTTGAACAGGAATTCTTGATTAAGATGAAACCTGTTCCTAATACGCAATTTGGTGCAGAGCAACTTGAATCCATGCTTGTTAAGGTTTTAGAAAACAATACTTTTAAAGCTGTTATAATCGGCTTAGAATCTACTTCCTTTTATGGAGTACATATAGCCAATTTTTTATCTGCTAGTGAAAAACTTATGACTTACAAACCTTATGTTTACTGCTTGAATCCTAAGGAAGTTGCTAACTACAAAGAATCCTTTAATTCTCTTGATAAAAATGATGGCATTGACTCTTTTGTTATTGCTGACTTTGCAAGAGTTGGCAGAATTCATATTGAACCTTGGCGTGGTTCTCAATATCTTGCTCTGCAAAGACTTACAAGGCACAGACTTCATATTGTTGAATGCTTAACTAGAGAAAAAACTTACATGTTATCCAATGTATTTCTTAAGTTCAGCGAATTTGCATTATTACAGGGAGAAGATCATCCTTTTTCTAATAAATACGGTGCTACCGCATCTTCAATACTTACTGAATTTCTATCTTCCGAAGATATTGCAAATACATCAATTGAAGAACTTGTTGACTTCGTCAATAGAAAAAGTCGGAAAAGGATTTCTAATCCTCAGATGACTGCTGAAATTTTGCAGCAAGCTGCACGTAATTCATACCGTCTTGATAAATGTTTGTATGAGCCATTAACAACCTCTATTGCTTGTTCTTTCAACTGTATTCAGGCTTTTGATAAAGAACTTAAAGGTATTAACAAAGCCATTGAAAAAGCTGTTATGGGAATGAATCCTGTGGAATACAAAATATTAATGTCTATTCCTGGTTTTGGCCCTGTTTACTCCAGTGGCATTCTTGCTGAATTAGGAAGTGTGCATGCATTTCCTAGTAATGATGCTATTGCTAAATACGCTGGCATCGTGTGGAAAGAAAATCAATCTGGAGGTTTTAAAGCTGAAAATACACCTATGAACAAAGCTGGTAACCGTTATTTACGCTATTATCTCATAGAAGCTGCAGGAAGTGTTGTTTGCCATATTCCTGAATATCAAGAGTTCTATCAGAAGAAATTTGCTGAAGTAACTACACATCAGCACAAACGAGCACTCGCGCTAACATCTCGTAAACTTATTCGTATGATTTTTGGATTGCTGGCTAAAAATCAGCTCTACTCTTCAAATAGAGTAGATTAATCTATATAAATTATACGAACATACTTTCTCATTGGACTGTATGTTTATTAAGGTTACCCATTTTTAAAGAAATCATTTGATTTTCTTTTCATTTTGTTCTTGACATATTACCAAATTGCTTTTAGTCGGAAACACGGGGTAATTTAACCCGTTCGCTCCCCTTCGGGCACGGGGTAAATTAACACGTTCGCTTCCGCTCACAATTTACCCGACAAAGTTCATTTAGAACTTTGTCCTCACAAATTACCCGTCAAAGGTCATTTAGACCTTTGACCTCCAATCTGTAACCAAGTCCCCTAATAGTAGTAATTTTGAACTTGTAAACATCAGACGGAAATTTCTCTCTAAGACGATTTATATGAACGTCAAGTGTCCGTTCATTTCCTTCAAAATCAAGACCCCAAACCTCTTCAATCAACCGGTTACGAGAAATGGTTTTACCTGGATAACTTCCAAGCATGAATAGAAGTTCAAATTCTTTCATGGGTATATCGCATTTTTCATTGTTGCTAATGACAGCATAACTACTTTTATCCATGACTAAATCACCAATATTAATAGTCTGTGAAGTAACTACTTTATAACGCCTCAGAAGTGCTTTTATTCGAACAAGCAGCTCATCAACCTCAAAGGGTTTTGTTAAATAATCGTCTGCACCAAGTTCAAAGCCCTTTACTTTTTGGGAAAGTTCGCTTTTGGCGGTCAGCATTAAAATTGGCATATCCTCATAATATCTACGTACTTGTTTGCAAAATTCGTAGCCGTCCATTTGTGGCATCATAATGTCAAGAACACAAAGGTCTATTTTTTCCTCTCCAAGTTTTTGTAAAGCATCCCTGCCGTTTACAGCTTCAGACACAGAAAATCCGTCGTTTTTCAATACTGTACAAATTAGTTCTCTTATATATCCGTCATCATCTATAACTAAAACCTTATTCAAATCTATCACCCTCTTTTTATAAGCATACACTATGAATGTAAACACAATATAAACTAATTTTCATTTCTTATATCTTTTAACAGTCCTTCAAACCATTGAACATTTACTAAGTGATGAGAACGTGAATTTTCCAACATTTTTCTAAAATAAGTGGGGATAGTTTCATTATGCTCAAGAGATTCTTCTAATAAAAAAATTTTCTGTTTAGTTTGTTCGATTTGTATTTCTATTAGCTTTTTTAGTTCCTCGCTTTTATATTCATTAGCAAATAGCATTGCTGCATAAAAAGATAAATTTACATACTCAGTCTTAGAGCCATACTTATACATCAATTTTTCAAATTCTTTATCCCCTAGTTCAGTGATGATATAATTATGTGTTTCTCTAGTATTGTCTAGTTGGTCAATTTTTTTAATATATTGTTTTTCTTCTAATTGTTGAAGATTATAATAGAATGACCCTTTAGTGAAGTTCACTATATATTTATAGTGTCTCTCTTCCATTAAGGCTAATAATTCGTATCCGTAAGAGCCTGGGTTTTGTTTTAATAAACCTAAAATTAGTAATGGTATCAAAAAAACATCTCCTTTATGTTTTTCAAAATTATATTAATAGTTAGTTCATAATTATAAGGCTTAATCATTGTTGATTTGCATGACTTGAGATGCAAATTCATCATATGATATTTTTCCCAATGCAAAATCTATACTTTTTATATATATCTTTTCTCCTTTGGTATGTGTTCTGGCATAATTTAAATTTAGCAATTCATTTTCATTAATTAATGGCTTCAATACATGTTGCCTATTGGAAAAGGCTTCAAAATATCGTAAACCAAATTTTCTTTGAGAAATTGCATCAATATGAATACCATCAGGGTTAGAAGTTAAACCTGAAGCAGTGACAAAGTAACAATTATCTTGTTCAAAAGCAAATTTTTGTAACTCTTGATTAATGAAATTATATTCAGTACAGCCTTTTCCAAATCCTTCTTTGCCTAAAAAATCTCCTAAGCCACCAATAATAACTGGAATATCTGGAGCATTCAACTCCTTTCTAAGAGCTTCAATAATTAAAAGTAACTTTTTATAATATACTTTGTAGTTACCATTAACACTATCACTTTCTCCTTGATGCCATAGAATCCCTGTTAACTCACTACTTTGCATAGCAAATTTAGCTTCAGTTATTGCATGTCTAAAAAGCACTTCATCTACAGCCCACTCATCCAGTGAACTTCCACCTTCAGCACAAGGGATTAAGCCAATAATATCTTCTTGATTTTGACGACACCATGCATCTGAAAATGAACCCGCTAAACTTATTCCCGAAACAGGACGGTCATAATTGATGGGCTCAGTCATCATTTGCCATCTACCATTACGCAACATTTGTATTCTTTCATTATAAATCGGGGGTACTTCATGAATAAACCCCCGTCCAGCCATATTTGACTGTCCTAACATTAAAAACGATTTAACCACTTTTTTCATCCTCTCTTTTATCCGATGACTACCCGCTCTAATACTCCCATCTTTTTCAAAGCGTACGTTGCGAGCGGCTATGTCCCTGGATTCGTTCAACTAAGAATCAGATGGGGTATGAAACTCCATCTGATTCAAGTTTCCACTTCATTTAATATTTATGAAGAAATGTTTCCAATTCTCAATAAATACTAAGTAGTTACTTATTTAATTCATTGATTCAGTAAATTTTCTTAGATATCAAAAACCACCAAATTTATCATTAGTCTAATTAGACTAATGATACTTAAATATTATAGTTTAATTAGACTAATTGTCAACTATATTTTTTCAGAAGTAGAGTAAAAATATAGTTTAGACGATGCTGAGACATATTCATTGCTATCTCCTCCTCTGTTTTTGCCTGCTAAAAGCTTAGAATTCTTTTTGCCTAAAGCAAAAAAGCCGTAAATGAATACACGTTCACTTACGACCTAAAAGTCTTTGACTTATATATTCAAATCGTTCCTTCTGATCTTCTTTGATTTTACAAAAACTGATTATATTCCAAGCATTCTTAAAATACACATCCAAATCTACCTCTACTTACTTTTAATAGTTTCTGCAAAAATTAGCAGACTTAATTCATCATATTTTACTAATGGCTAACTATCGTAGTTACACCATTAGTAAGCAAAATAAGAAGATTCCGAACTACCCCAAATAACTATCTGAAGAAATGTAGGAAATAGTATATTTATCACCAAGTTCCTTTTGTACCTTCTTTAATAGTTCTAGGCCATTTTTGTTGTGCTTCTGTGAGACTTCATAGATATATTCAGATTCATCAAGAACTGTTTTTGAATAGTCATCAATCCAATTCATAGTGTCATCAAACCAAAATCCTTCATTATACATAAAATAATCATCACTCTGCCATAAAGTATAATCTGAAATATTATCTATTTCATATGCTAATCCATGCTCTCTAAACTCATATAATTTAACTACACCATGTTCTTCCAAAATTGATTTTATGAAACTTATCTTTACCGACTTATTAATATACTCTGAATCAAAAGAAATGACATCATCCCTAGTACATTTTTCAAGTGGATACCAATAACGTTTTTCTATATCCCATGTGGATTTTAGTTTTTCTAAAATGTACGTTTTCTTTATATTATTTAACTTGTTTTTTATCATATTATCCTCTCTTTTGCTTCGTCTTATTTTACAAGTCAGTCATAACTATTTCAAGTATATCATGAAATTTTTTGTAACCAATCATTTTTATAAGGATAAAATGGTAATTGCCGTTCCTTATAATCATCATCTAGTTAATAGAGATTTTTCAAGGTATTACTTTTATATCATCTCTTGTTAGCGAAACTGCACTAATAAATAAAGAAATTTCTATTTTAAAAACTACTCATCAATATATTCGTAACTTTTCATATATTTTACAAAAGGGAATCAGTCACTCAAAAGGTACACTAGTATTTATAGACATGTTAAAAAATTATATAAAGAGCATAGGTACCTATAATTAAAACATTATAAGTACCTATGGTTTAGATTTATTATAATTTAATTTTAAAATATCTTAGCTAAGCTAAATTCAAAAACAAATCTTGCAACTATGTATTGGGAAAATTTCGATAGAGACAAACATATAACTTTAATTGACGGATCACACTTAATATATTGGTTTAAGGAATATGGATACGATGTGAGAATTTGTTATTATGCAATCTTCTTAAATAGCTTAATTAATTTTTCTTTATCAAAGAATACAGGGTTAGCACCTGCGCAAGCATCCTTCATAGCAAACTCAGCCAGCTTATCAAAGTCAGGGTTATCCACTCCAACTTCCTTTAGAGACTTAGGAATACCAACCTCTTCGGAAAGAGCTTTAATCCTACCAATTACAAAATCAACACACTCTTCATCAGATTTGCCTACTATATTCATACCAATAACCTGTGCAATTGGGCGGAATTTAACTGGTGCAACCTTAGCATTTTCCTCCTCAACATAAGGAAGAAGCATTGCATTACATACACCATGTGGTAAGTCATATAGTCCTCCTAACTGATGTGCCATAGCGTGAACATTTCCTAGTCCAGCATTACTGAAAGCAATACCATTTAAGAAGCAAGCGTAGCACATCTGCTCTCTAGCCTCAATGTCGCTACCATCTTTAACAGCCCTCGGTAAGAAGTTAAAAATCTGCTTGATTGCATAAAGCGCAGTAGAATCAGTAATATCATATGCACCCTTAGCAACCACTGCTTCAATAGCATGTGTCAATGCATCCATACCTGTAGCAGCTGTTAAACCAGCTGGCTTACCTATCATTAATTCTGGGTCATTTATAGTCATGGTAGCAAGAGAGTTTGTATCAACCATAATCATCTTTACATGACGCTCTTCATCAGTAATAACATAGTTAATAGTAACTTCTGCAGAAGTACCAGCTGTAGTTGTTACAGCAACTATAGGAAGACATTTCTTAGTTGTCTTGTTTACTCCTTCATAGTCCTTTGTAACCCCGCCGTTTGTAGCAAGGATAGAAATTGCCTTACCACAGTCTTGAGGAGAACCTCCACCAATAGTAATAACAATATCACAGTTTTCTTCTTTAAGAATCTTTAGACCATTGTTTACATTATTTACAGTTGGGTTAGGCTTCACATCGTTATAAATAACATATGCAACTCCGATTTCCTCTAACATGTCAGTTACTTTTTTAACAGTTCCATTAGAAGTAAGAAACTTATCACTAACAATAAACGCTTTCTTCGCTTCTAAAGATTGGATTGGTGCTTTTGCCTCTGCAAGACAGCCCCTTCCAATAAGGTTAATTGGTGGAACGTAATAAATACTCATAATAAATATTCTCCCTTTAATTCTTATTTGCTAACTGTTTATTAATTATCTAACACAAGTAATAAATAGTTTAATTTTTATAAATAAGACTGTTAAAATCTAATTTCACAGTTAACAGTCTTACCTTATAGACCATTATTATGGTTTGCTTCCGTTATACGTAGTTACATACTCTGCTTATAGCAATGTCATTAAATCCAAGAGCCTCAGCCTTTACAACTTTTCCATTTGCAACATCCACTATTTCCTTTAAAAGCTCTTCTCCCATTTCCTCTACGCTTTTAGTACCTGCTATTACTGGACTTGCATCGAAATCCATGTTTTCTTTCATCTTTTCATAAGTTATCTTATTAGCAGTCATCTTTAAAACTGGAGCTAACGCATTTCCTGTTGGTGTTCCTCTGCCTGTTGTAAATACTACCATTTGAGCTCCACCAGCCACTAGTCCTGTAACTGAAGCTATGTCATATCCTGGAGTATCCATTATAACAAGTCCTTTTTTGCTTGGACCTACACCATAGTCTGTAACTTCAACTATTGGTCTATTTCCACCTTTGTGTATACATCCTAATGATTTTTCTTCTAATGTAGTTATTCCACCTGCTTTATTCCCTGGAGAAGGATTACCATTTCTTAAATTTTCTCCAGCATTCTTTAAGTGTTCTTCATATCTCTTAATTATATGGTAAATTTGTTCCTTTATTTCTGGAGTAGCTGCTTTTTCAGCTAGTACATGTTCTGCACCTATAAACTCTGTAGTCTCGCATAGAATTGAAGTAGATCCTAAATCAACTAATCTATCGCTTGCATTACCAAGCACTGGATTCGAAGCTAATCCGGATGTTGGATCTGAACCACCACAATTAGTTGCAACAATTAGCTCTGATAGCGGAAACTCTTCTCTTTGTAACATTGAAGCTTCCATAACAAATTGTCTTGCATACTCTACACCCTTCTTTATAGTTGCAGTAGTACCACCTTCTTCTTGTATAACTATACTAACAAGTGGTTTATTAGTCTTTGACTTTATCAATTCATACATATCATTTGGTTGAGCGTTTTCACATCCAAGTCCAACTAAAACGGTTCCATAAACATTTGGATTTGCAGCAAGCCCCGATAATATATCCATTGTTATCTTTAAATCACCTTCAACCTGAGCACATCCATTTTGATTTATGATGTGTACTGCCCCTTGAACTTGGTTAGCTATTATTCTTGCAGTTTCACTTGAACATGCACAAGTTGCTAATACTAATACATGATTTCTTATACCTACTTTTCCATCTGGTCTTCCATATCCTAAAAAATTCATAATTAATTCCTCCCTTTATTAATCTTCTAATAGTTCACGAATACCTGTAATATTATGAGTGTGTAAATGTTGTCCTTTTTTTATATCCTGAGTAGCTTTTCCTATGACTTGTCCATATTTATAAACCAAGTCTCCCTCTTTTATGTCAATAATAGCAAACTTGTGGTATATAGGAACATTTTGTACTATGCTCACTGTTTTTATTTCATTATCAACTTTAAATCTGGCAATATCCCCCTCTTTTAATTCTTCAGTTACTACTGCAACACTATCATTTTCGCTTATTAATAATGAATTAATATTATTTTCCATTTATATCTTCCTTTCTTTTTCCTTATTTTTACTTATAGTGCAATTTCAGCTGCATTTTTTTCAAATTTAGGTGCTCCATACTTCTTTGCTATCCAATCAACAAAAGGTGGTACTATAAGAGCTGTTATAACAACAGCTGCCGCTATTTGTGCTGTTGCTGATGCAACAAATGGCTTAAGTGTTGGATCAACTAATGCAAGTGCTGCTGGACTCGCAATTGTGTTTCCTGCTGCACTTGCTATGGCAGCCCCTGCATATCCAGGTCTTCTACTGATGAGTTTGTCACCTAGAATAGCAAATCCTCCTCCAATAATAAATATCATTGCTGCTAATAACACTCCGCTAAATCCTGCTTTAACAATAGTAAAGAAGTTTATGCCTGCTCCTAGTGCAAATCCTATGAATGGTATTACTAAACCTACTCCTGGTGCAAAGAACTTTCTTATGTCTGTATCTAGATTTCCTAGTATACATCCAATTATTAGAGGTACTATAGCTGCAAATAGTGACATCACCGGTATATTAGCCATACCTGAAACACCAAATGTTAAAAGAGCCAAGAAGGGACCATCATGAATATTCATGATACTTTGTGCTGCAAGATCTTTAGAATCTCCATACTCACCCATTAAAGCAAGATATAGGCTTCCATTAGCCCCTGTAACAGAGCAAATTATTGCTAAAGTTGATACTCCCAAAATTCCTGCTGGGCCAAATACTTTGGCGATAAGAATACCAAGTATTGCACCTGCTGCATATTTTGATATAAGTAAAACACTCCCTCTTTTGATTGCCTCTGGCGCCTCATTCAGCTTTAACCCCGTACCTATAAAGAATAACTGCATACCTACTATTGTAGCTGCTGCTGCATTTGAAAAAGTAGCTGTAGTAAAAGAACCAATCTTTAAAGCACCTGGCGCAAAAGTATTAATTAATGCTCCTAGTATTAGTGGAACAACCATCATTCCACCAGGAACTTTTTGAATTGTTTTCATTATTTTCATAGACTCTTTCTCCCCTCTTATAATTACATCTTATTTTTATATAGCTTTTACTTTTATAAGAATTTCTTTAATTTCTTCTACTTGGCTATTACTTAATGTTGTAGCCGGACTTTTGCAAATTGGCTTTATATCGTATCCTGTTAACATTTTTGCTGTTTTAATTGCTGGAATAAAAAAGTCTGATACTGTATAAATACCCATTAAAACATTTACATCTCTTTGTAATAATTCAAGTGTCTCAAAATCTCTTTCAGTATATGCTTTATAAAGTTTTTCAAATTTCTGTGGAACTATATTAGATAATCCGCCGATAAGTCCGTTTCCACCTGCAAGCAAGTTAGGAACAAAATATTCATCAAAACCTGAAAACACTGCAAAATCTTTTAGTTCTGATTTAACTATATTTATTAATTGTCTTGTATGGCTAATATTGTCTACTGTATCTTTGATTCCTACAATATTTGTGAATTCTTTTGCCAATTTCAAAACAAGCTTAGGATCCATACTTACTGCTGTTCTATCTGGGAAATTATAAAGAACTATTGGCAGTTTCGTATTTTGTGCTATTTCAGAATAATAATTATAGAGACTATCATCGCTTAGTTTGAAGAAATAAGGTGATATAATTAATGCTGCATCTGCTCCTTCGTTATCAGCAAAATTTGTTAACTCTATAACCTCATCTACTACAGTACCACCGGTTCCAATTAAAACTGGCACTCTCTTATCTACAGTTTTAATAACAAATCTTATAAATTCTTTTTTCTCTTCCATTGTAAGTGCGAATATTTCACCTATGCTTCCCAGAAATACAAGTCCATTTA
>NZ_LWAE01000017.1 GCF_001623875.1 Clostridium magnum DSM 2767
CAATTATTATTATAACATACGTTTCGTAAACTGTAAACGTACTTTGTAAATAAATAACGTATATGGTAGTATTGCCGATATATTCTAATTATATTCAATAATTTGAACAATATTCCTTAAATTTAAGGTTATACCGAACTTGTCATTTGTTCGGTATCAAGTTACAATATAAACATACCAAATGAATAGACAAGCAATCAAACATGAATAACGAACAGGAGGTGACAATGTGACCAACCTCACGCTTGGGACTCTAATTAAAATAGAAAAAGATAAAATAGGATGGACCTCTACACAATTAGCTGAAAAGCTCAATATATCACGTCAATGGTTATGTGATATAGAAGCAGGAAGAGGGACACCAAGTTTAGAGCTTCTTTCGAAGTTAGATGATATTTTTCCCAAAGCACAAATCTTTCAAACTTACAAGAAATCAATTCGGTAATAGCGCAATTCAGTTAGATCATTTCTGAGTTCAAAACTGCTTCATGTCTTAGCAGTAAAATAATCTATACGGAGGTATATATATGGAAGTAATAATAGTTGGTGATCAATCCAAAATGATAGAAAATTTTACTAAAGCTATGTTCGATATTACATTACAAAGAATAAAAAATAACGATATTAAGTTCGATAAAAAAGAAAGCTCGCCTAGTAAGTAACGATTACAAGCAAGCTAAATAAAAATTATTCTTTAAAGAAAATATACACCGTGAACATGAATATGTCAAGCATTTTAACAAGAAATGAGGGGGTACAGAATGAAAAAAATTGAAATTTTAAAATTATTTCTTAAGAATTTCAAAGGAATAAAAGAATTAGATTTAGATTTTTCAGACATAACAAATATTAGCGGAGAAAATGGGACAGGTAAAACTACAATATCGGATGCGGTTTCTTGGCTACTATTTGATAAAGATAGTCAAGACAGAGTTGTAGGCGATAAGGAATCAAATTTTCAAATTAAAACCTATGACAGTAATAATCAGATAATCCATGGGTTAGAGCATACAGTAACAGGAGTTATAAATATAGATGGCAAGAACACTACTTTAACTAAAACTTACAAGGAAAAATGGACCAAGAGACGAGGAGAATCAGAAAAACTCTTAACTGGACACGAAACACTTTATTACATAGATGAAGTTCCGGTTAAAAAGTCTGAGTATCAAGATAAGATAAATTCAATAGTTAATGAAAACATATTTAAACTTATAACAAACCCTTCGTATTTTAGTACAAATATGAAATGGCAAGATAGAAGGGATATTCTATTACATATCATAGGTGATATAACAACTGATAGAATAATCAATTACAATTATAGCTTAAAAGATTTAGAAAGCTTATTAGCAGAAAAGGACATTGATGTTCTTAAAAAAACTATTGCAGCACGTAAGAAAAAACTTAATGATGATATAAAATCAATACCTTATAGAATTGATGAGCTCAATAATTCTATAAAAGAATATGATTGGATAGGGCTTAACCAGGAATTAAGTAAAAATGAAAAAGATCTAAAGGACATTGAAGATAGACTACTAGATAGCAGAAAAGTTGCTAAGGATACCTTAGAGAATCAAAAACAATTATATGGTTTAACAAGTAAGTTGAAAGCTATAGAAAATGAAGCCAACAGTAATAAAGATAAACCACTCTTTGAATTAAAAGAGAAACTTCAAAAGGCTAATTTTGAATTAAGGACAACCAAAAATACATTAGATAATTTAATTGAAAAGAAAGCTGTTTATGAAAACACAATAGCAGATGTAACAAAAGCTAATGACGAATTAAGGGCAAAATGGCATGAAGTCAATGAGAAAATCTTGGAATTTGATGAAACTAAATTTGTATGTCCTACTTGCAATAGAGCATTTGAAGAACATGATATTGAAAGTAAAAAAGCTGAAATGACAGAAAACTTCAACCAAAATAAAGCTAAAGAACTTTCAAGTATAGGTGCAAAAGGTAAACATGGTAAATCAACAATTGAGAAGCTTAAAGAAGATATAAAAGCTATAGATAGCAAAATAGAAGTTGTAAACGCTGATATAAAAGAATTTACAACAGAGGTAAAAGGTATTGAAATTGCAATAGCTGATTTTAAGCCAGTAGATACATTAAGCAGCAACAAAGAATACCAGGACATAAAAGAAGAGATTGACCGCATCAGTGAATTGATAAAACAAGAATCAGAAGAAATGACAAAGAATAACTTAGCATCAACACTGAAGGATAAAAAGAAAGAAATTGTTGCTAAAATTGACGAGATTAAAGAACAACTTTTAGCAAAGAAAAATAATGAGGATATAAAAGATAGAATACAAGAATTAATGGATAAGGAAAAATCATTGGCAGAACAGATAGCAAAAATAGAAGGTCAGGAGTTCTTGTGTGAAGACTTTATTAAAACAAAGGTTGAACTATTGGAAAGCAACATAAATGATAAATTTAAATATGTTAAGTTCAAATTATTTGATACTCAAGTGAATGGTGGCTTAGTTGAGACTTGTGAAGCTTTAATTGATGGAGTTCCATTTAGTAATTCAAATACAGCAGCAAAAATAAATGCAGGAATAGATATTATTAATACCCTATCAGATTATTATAAAGTTTCAGCTCCAGTAATAATAGATAATAGAGAATCTGTTAATGATATCATCCCATGTAATTCACAAATTATTAATTTAATAGTAAGCCGTGATAAATCCTTAAAAATAAATTATGGTGAAAGTGAATTAAATCAACATCTATCAATTGTTTCAGAAGAAGAAGAAAAAGAACTTGATGAATTAATTAAAAAAATGAAGTCTGAAATCGGCAATTATACTACCTGCATCGAGGATTTAAACAGTTTTCCTGAGGGCGCTGAATCTGTAAAAGAAACGATACTAGGCCAAAGTAGATGGAGTATAGCAAAAGAAGAAGTTTTTAAATATAAAAATCAATACTTTGCGTTTTGCTATGATGCACCTGCAACAGAAATGCAAGAAGGGCAAGATACAAACGCAACAGTTTACAAAGTTGAGCCTATTAAAAAAGAAATAATAGATTTTGAATAATGAAAGTGAGGAATTTAAATTATGGAAAATAAAAATAACGCAGTAGCAACAACTACACAGGAAAAAAATATTACAGAGGATGTATTAAATAGAGTAAGGGACCTAAGAACTAAAGGTGATCTTAGAATTCCACAAAACTACAGTGCTGAAAATGCACTAAAGAGTGCGTATCTAATACTTACAGAGACTGTGAACAAGGATAAAAAACCAGTTTTACAAACATGTTCAAAGGCAAGTATAGCAAATACCCTTCTAGACATGGTAATACAAGGTTTAAGCCCAGCAAAAAAACAGTGTTACTTTGTATCATATGGTGATAAATTACAGCTTATGCGTAGTTACATGGGTACCGTAGCAGTTACTAAAAGATTAAATGGAGTAAAGGATGTAAAAGCATATTGCATCTATGAAGGAGACGAG
Source organism: Clostridium magnum DSM 2767 (assembly GCF_001623875.1). GTDB lineage: Bacteria > Bacillota > Clostridia > Clostridiales > Clostridiaceae > Clostridium_AM > Clostridium_AM magnum. The sequence goes on from NZ_LWAE01000017.1 coordinate 3,483, forward strand.
TTTGAAACTGAATTTGATATAGATACTGCAACGCTGAAAATCACAAAATTTAACCCTAAGTTCGAAAATATAGATATGAATAAAATCAAAGGTGCTTTTGCAGTAATACTCGGTGATGATGACCCAATACATATAGAAATAATGAATATGAATCAAATAAAAGCAGCTTGGAACCAAGGATATGCTAAGGGTGGAAGTGGTGCTCATAAAAACTTTACGGATGAAATGGCAAAGAAAACTGTAATTAATAGAGCTTGTAAAATGTTTGCTAATACCAGTGATGATAGCGATATACTAATAGATGCGTTTAATAAGTCTGACAAAGCATTTGATGAAGAAAAAACAGTTAACAATGTTGATTATGAGGTTCATGAGGAAATTAAAGAAAATGCCAATACTACAATTATTGATGTAGAACCACAAAAACAAGAATTTGTAAAAGCTGACAATGAGAATAAAGAAGAAACTTCAGGACAAGTAAATATTTTAGAAACTCCAGGGTTTTAAAAATGGAAGTGAATGTATTAGGGAGTAGCAGTTCTGGTAACTGTTACCTCCTTCAAGGGAAAAAAGAAACCTTAATCCTGGAAGCTGGAGTACCTTACAAGAATATTTTAAAAGGGTTGAACTTTGATATATCTAATGTAGTAGGCTGTTTAGTTACGCATGAACATTTAGATCATGCAAAGGCTATTAAAGATTTAACACAAAAGGGCATTGATGTATATGCAAGCCATGGAACACTTGTAAGGTCAATGGCAATGAATCATAGAGGACATATCATTAAATCAGAGAAACAGTTTACAGTAGGTGGGTTCACAGTATTACCTTTCGCTGTTGAGCATGATGCAGCAGAACCATTGGGATATTTAATACAACATCAAGAAATAGGAAAGTTACTTTTTATTACAGACAGCTATTATTGTAAATACAAGTTCAAAGAATTAAATCATATTTTTATAGAGTGCAATTATTCTGCAGAGATTTTAAAAGATAATTTAAAACAAGGCTATATTCCAATAGGACTAAGAAATAGGCTTATAAAATCCCATTTTAGTTTAGAAAATGTTAAAGAATTTCTAAAAGCAAATGACTTAAGCCACGTTAAAGAGATAACCTTAATACATCTAAGTGATAGTAATAGTAACTCTCAACAATTTAAAGAAGATACAGAGGCGTTGACTGGAAGGCCAGTGTATGTTGCTAATAAAGGATTAAGTTTAGACTTATCAATATTTTAAAGGAGGAATTTGTTAATGATTAAAATTTTTCAATGTAAAGAATGCAATGAGGTTTTCTCAGTGTCTGCAAATGAGATTAAATTTGCAGTGTGCCCAAGTTGCGGAACTGACGACATAGATCATTCTAAAGAAAGCGAGAATTTATTATGTGGATTAGAAGCCAAAACAGAACTAGACTTGTAAAAGCAGAAATGGTTGAAGTAGTTGACACTAGAATTTTTACTAGTACTCCACCAGAAACAATGATTAGTAAAGGCATTTGTATGGGGACTTATAAAACAAAGGAAAGGGCAATGCAAGTATTAAATGACATACATGGTTTTATAGACTGTGATGGTAAAATGAATAACTGCGAATTAAAAGTATTCGGAATGCCAGAAGAATAACATCACTAAAGAGGAAAGGATTAGTCTCTTTCCTCTAGTAAAAAAAGGGGGATTTATATGATTATCAAAAGTCTAGAAGGACAAGTGTTTAATGTGGTAGTAGACGAGCTTTATTTAAAACCTACATATAGGGATGATTCTGTATGCAGCTGGACAATATGCTCTAACGAAAAAAACCAAGAATTAGTTTTAGGGGTTTACTCAAAAAAGAGAATAGCAGGTCAAATGCTACACATATTGGAATTATGCGCAAATAAGCTCATAGAGACAAGTTTAATTTCAGAGGAACAACTATGCCAGGATATATATTTTCAAGCTATGGAAAGGTTGAATAAAGCTAAAATAGCATATATGAGAGGGGAAGTTAAATAATGGTGAAAATAAGTAGGAGGTATTGATATGAAGACTCAGTATACTGTAAGAACTACTAAAGATGGAAAAATGATGTTTACTAAAGACGTAGAGATAGTTACGAAGGAACATGATGAGTTAGTGCTTGCTATTACTGAGCACATTGGATACGACACTGAAGATGCTGAAATTTACGCACAATGGCTAAAAAACACTTGTTTAGATGCTTATAGATCGGAATATGAATTGCGGAGGAAGATACATTGAACAAGCCACACTGTTATGGAAAAATGGATTGGATCTTAAAATATCAAGAAGATAATACACCAAGAGAAAGTATTTGTAGCTGCCAGTATACAAATAGCTGTTTAAGACTTACTAGAAATAACAATGAGAATGAGGAGGATAAGCAAAGATGAAAGATTATATAAGAGCAAGGGTAGTTGAAGTAGCTAATTACACTATAGCAACTGAAGCTACTATAAGAACTACAGCAAAGGTTTTTGGAGTAAGCAAAAGCACAATACATAAAGATATTGTTGAAAGATTGCTTAAGGTAAATCCTCAACTCCACGAAGAAGTTGAAAAGGTAATACTTAAGAATACTGAGGAAAGGAATATCAGAGGCGGAGAGGCAACTAAGGAAAAATATATGAGGATGCACGTACCAAATACAGTAAACAATTAATATGATTTATTGTTCGTTATTTAGTTATTGTAATTAAATATATGATACAATGGTTATAGTAAGTAACTTAACAAGTTATAAAAAGTGAGGTGAGATGATGAAAACTTTTCCTTTGTATTTTGAGGATGCAGAGCATAAAAAAATAAAAGAAGCAGCAGAAAAAGAAGGCAAAACTATAAAAGATTTTATAGTGGCAGCCATAGAGGATAGGATCATTAGAACTAATATAAATAATTCAAAATAAAGCATCAGATATGACAAAAGAGAGGTGAGGAGGTGAAGTTTTTGATAGTGCCTGCCGACCTAGAGCCGAAAGAATTAATAGTATATGCATGGCTGTATAGACATTCAAATCAAACCCAAGAAAATTATAAAGGACTAAGCAAAAATGAGGTATATGCTTCATCAAGAAAAATAGCTGACCAAACTGAGATACCTCAAAGTACTGTTGCGAGAATACTCACAAAATTAATTAAAGAATACTACATCAAAGAGATATATAAAAGTCGTAGTAAAAAAGAACCCAGCAAGTATTATCTGATTTTTAATGAATCGGTTGGTGAATCGCATATTGAATCAGATAACGGTTCGGTTGATGAATCGGTTAGTGAATCAGTTGTAGACATTGTAAATAAAGGGATAGAGAGCAACTCAAAAACAGTTACTGAATCGGTTGGTGAATCGGATTATGGTTCGGTTACTGAATCGGTTGGTGACTCAAAATCTAATAATATATCTAGTAATAAGTCTGATAATAAATCTATTAATATATCTAAAGATAATATATATCTTGAAATATTCAACTACTATTTATCTTTAGATTTAGTAAAACATAAAAGCCTCACACCGGCAATGAAAAAAGCAATACATAAAGCTATGAATGAAAACAAGTACAGTCTAGAGGACTGTAAAACGTTGCTAGAGAGGCATAAATTAGTAGTTGAGGTCACTAAAAATAACCAGTATCCAGTTAAAGTAAGAACAATACAAGAATTGTTCGGACAGAAAATCAAAGATAGTACAGCCTTAATATGTACTCAATACGATATTGGTGGAAAATATTATAATCTAGCTATTTTAAACCAAAAAGAAGGTGGAAATAATGAGCGAACTGGAAACAATTCTTCAGAGAATAAACAAGAATATGACTGGACTAAAAACACAAAGCCAGCAAACCTCACAGAAGATGAACTCCAAAACATCGACTTTTAAATGTGATTTATGTCAAGATACAAGTTGGGTACCTGGGGAAAATGGCTTTGAAAGGTGTAAATGCTTCCAAAGAGAACTTGTAGAGCGAAGATGGAGAAGATTCGGCATTACTCCAAGTAAAGTAAAAAAGATAAATGAATATGAAACCAGAACAGAAATAACCAAGTTAGCTAAAGCTAAAGCAGTACAATATATAAGAAATTTTAACTCTATAAGATCAACTGATGAAAACAGCTTGGCTTTTTTAGGACAACATGGAGCAGGTAAATCTCATTTGATCATAGGAATAGGTGCGGCACTAGTAAATGGAGAAGATTTTATAAGTGTGGTTTATATGCCTTATATTGAAGTAATGCAAGAGTTAAAGGCTAATGCTATGGATGAAGAAAACTATTTAAAAATCCAAAGTAAATATACCACTGCTGAATTACTGATAGTAGATGATCTATTCAAAGACAAGGTAAAAAAGGGTGTACTTATTGGAGAGTTGAAGGAAACAGATATGAAGCATATTTATCCAATTATAAATTATAGATACATCAATCATCTTCCAACAATTTACAGTTCGGAATGTGACCCGGATATGCTAATGGACTTAGATGGAGCTTTAGCAGGTAGAATATTAGAACCTTCAAGTGTAGTAGTTTTTGAAAAATGCAAGGAAAATGATTATAGACTAAGAAAATTTATTTAAAGAGGGGATTATATGGATTTTCAAGACTTTGAAACTTGCAAGAAATGTAGCAGAAGAGGAAAATGCAAAAATGCTTGCAAAAACTTTATAAATAGCGAGCAACAAGTTGAGATTGACAGGGGATTTTGGTTAAGTGGCTTAAGAGTAGATATGGCGAGACAGGTAGAAGGAGACAGAAAGACCGAAGAATTTAACCAGATGAGAAATAATCTGCTTAATAAAATAAATATAGAGCAAACAATTCAATATGCTACTGAAGAGAATGGATTTAGAGAAGCAAAGGTAATCCAAAAGACTGAGAATTTCATAGCAATACGTCGAGAAAATTCTCGGTATGTTAGTGTGATTAATTTTCTGGATATTTATACAAGGGATGTTGCTGTTACAAATTATTGATTCGTAGTTTGAAGAGGGGGGATTTTTGATGAGAAATACACTTGGTGATTTAAATAATCACCTATTTGCCACACTAGAAAGACTTAATGATGAAGATATAAAAGGTGAGGAACTTCAAGAAGAAATCACAAGGGCAAAAGCAATAAGTGATGTTGCTTCAAAAATAATATCAAATGGATCTCTGATACTTGAAGCTAAAAAAGTACAGGCAGAAACACTTGGAAAAGACAAAACAGAAATTCCTAAAATGTTAGAGGGTTAAAATATGAACGGTAGACCACAAGGAAGTAAAAATAAAGCTCTTCACATATGGAGTAATGAGGAAAAAGAGTACTTAGAAGAAATAACTCCAGGGCATCATTATAAAGAAATTCAAGAGCTTATGAAGGAAAAGTTTAATTTAGATTTAACAATGAATCAAATAAAGGGTGCTATAGGTAGATATAAGTTAAATACAGGATTTACAGGACAGTTTAATAAAGGAAATATTCCTGTTAACAAAGGGATGAAAGGAGTATGTCCTAAAGGGTGCGAAAAAACGTGGTTTAAGAAAGGGCAAAAGCCAATAAATCATAGACCTATAGGAAGTGAAAGAGTAAATGTAGATGGATATGTAGAAGTAAAAATTAAAGAACCGAATAAATGGAGATTGAAACATCAAGTGGTGTGGGAAGAGCATAATGGACCAATTCCCAAAGGGCATGCGGTTATCTTTGGAGATAGCAACCTAGGTAATTTGGATATTAATAATTTAATCCTAGTATCTAGGCAGCAGCTATTAACATTAAACAAGAATAAGCTAATACAAAAGGATGCTGATTTAACAAGAACTGCAGTAATTGTAACTGATATATATCAGAAAATAAGTGAAAGAAAAGCAAAGGCAAAGTGACGCAATCATAATTCTAAGAAAGGGAGAAGATTATGATAGTTATAAAACAAAAAGATAGTAAAGTTGAAGTATACAATAACGGTAAGTTAGTTGTTGAAATGTTAAGCAACTCAAATATTACAAGTAAAATAGAAGATTTGATATTACTAGGTCAAAATAATGAACTTAGTGATATAAAAATAGAAGGTTAGTCGCGATCTGTTTAAAATACGACGTAAGTTAGGGAGGGAAAGTAATTGATATATTGGTATCAAAAAGATGAGAGATTCGAACCAGGTACGGTTGCGGACCAAGGAGATATTAGATTAAAACTTTCTCAGCCGGAAAGATATGTTCAAGGTGAAGGTAGAAAAGTTGTATGTAATACATGGAAATTATATTTATCAATAAGAACATATAAAGAAAATGGAGTTAGAGAAGATTTAAAGCGTGCTGTGGTTGTGGCAGTATTTAAAGAATGTAATTCATTAGAAGAAGCTCAAAATAGAGCTGAAAAATGGTTAAAGGCTTTTATAAAAAGTATGCGTTAGAGCATCTGGTTGCTTTTGTTGAAATGTAAATTATGCGAACTATTGATGGAGGGATTGCAATGTTAAAAGTTAGAACATTATTTAGTGGAATTGGGGCTCCAGAGAGCGCATTAAAAAACCTAGAGATACCTTATGAACTTGTAGATTTTTGTGAGGTAGATAAATATGCGGTAAAGAGTTATTGTGCAGTACATGGGGTTTCGGAGGATAAAAACTTAGGTGATATTACTAAGGTTTGGGGTAGGAATTTACCTTATGCAGACCTACTTGTTTGGGGTTTCCCATGTCAGGACATAAGTGTAGCTGGTAAACAGAGAGGATTAAAAGAGGGTGAAACAAGGTCAGGCTTATACTATGAGGGGTTTAGAATTTTAAAAGAAACCAAGCCTAAGTATAGCGTAATAGAGAATGTTAAAAACCTTGTTGGAAAGAAATTTAAAGCAGATTTTGAAAGTATGCTTGAAGATATAGAAAGTTTAGGCTATAACAACTACTGGAAAGTATTAAATGCTAAAGACTATGGCATACCTCAAAACAGGGAAAGGGTATTCATAGTAAGCATAAGAAAAGACATAGATACAGGAACATTCAGTTTTCCTAAAGGCTTTGATAATGGATTAAGACTAAAGGATTTTTTAGAGGATGAAGTTGATGAAAAATATTATATAAGCCAGGAGAAAACAGATAAACTTATACAAAAGCTAAAAGATAAAGAAGTGTATTCAGTACCTTTGAAATACCTAGATAGAAACCAAAAGAACTATCCCAGTGATTATGCCATGTGTGTTGATACTTGCAATACTAATGGTGTAGCAATGCAAATTAATCGTGGAGAATTAAAAGTAAAAGAAGATGGAATAGCAAGTTGCTTAGATGCAAATTATCACAAAGGATTAGATAATCATGCTGCTAGAACTGGAATACTGCAAGTAGGTATGCTGGATATAAAAGGCAATGAACAGGTAAGACGAGTTTATTCAGAAGAAGGATTGTCACCGACTTTAAATACTATGCAAGGTGGAAATAGGCAGCCAAAAGTACTTATAGATGATACCCAAGGCTTTGACGGTATTAGAATTTATAATGAATATGCGCCTACCTTGAGAAGTCAAAGACAAGGTTTAAAAATAACTGAATCACCAATGCCTGAATTAGTTGGAGGGATAGGCGAAATTAATTTTGGAAAGCAGTACAGACAAGGTAATAGGGTTTATTCATCTGAAAAAACTGCAATGTGCCTTATGGCTCAACCTGTTGGAAATGCTGGCGGTTTTAGCTACTTATACAACGTTGGCTACAGAATAAGAAAACTTACACCTAAAGAGTGTTGGAGGTTGATGGGGTTTAAAGACGAGGATTTTAAAAAAGCTGTAGATGCTGGAGTTTCAAACTCGCAACTCTATAAACAAGCAGGAAACAGCATTGTTACAAATTGTTTATTCTATATATTTAAAAACTTATTACAGGCAGAAATAGCTACAATCTATGAAGAAAATAAGGAATTAAGCTAAATTTAAATCAAATTATCCATATATAAAGATAATACGATAACTAGGCAATTCAAAAACTATTTGTATCTATTGTAAATTTACGATAGATACTCTTTCTGAAAATTATCCGACGTAATAGGAGTTTTAAAACTGGGTACAAATATCTGGGAAATTTAAATATTGATACATGCACCCACAGAAGCTTTTATTTAACAATAACTTTTAGATTAAAAGTGCTCAAAATAGAATTAGTATCCCATGGTCTAGCTTCCTCCAAATTTATTGATGTAGTACCAGTGCCCACAGCTTGAAATAACCAGCGTTTTTTTCCAACACCACCCACAATATTAGGAGAAGAGCTAGTTTGTATATAAGTATCATCGATTATTTTTAGTACATTGTTATTCAAGGACGACTTAAATTTCCATGAGTAACCGCCATCATCATTTTCGGGTAAAGTTAACTCTAAAATATCACCTTTACTCAGCTTGATACTTTGTTTGTTGTAAGTATCATCAACTTTTGTAGCGTCTGCCTTAACAGTAAAAGTCATACAAGTTGGTTTGGACAAAGAATGTCCTGAAGTTGCCATAACTCTATTAGTAACATATAAGTAGTATGGATGACCGGGAGAATAATTGGAAGTTGGTAGTATTTTTATAACTTTGCCATCTTCGCTTAGTTGCAAACTGATATCGACAATGTTAAGTTTATCATCTTTTATGTAAATTGAAGAGTTATCCAACGATAACTTATTAATTGGCTGTGTAAATGTAATAGACCAAACTTTGTTAATAGGGACATCTTCTTTCACTGGTAATGGAGCCCAATTTAAGTACCAGTCTTGTTGTACAAAAGGCAATGACCCAGAAGCAAAAACGGTAGAACAAAATATAGATAATAAGCAAAGTGTACATGATGCTACTATAAGAATAAATTTGTTTAAATTTTTCATGCAAATTACCTCCATGATAAAATATATTGATAATGTTACAAAATTTAGAATTATTACCTAGTTATATAATAACTTAAATTAATATTGTATGATATAATTTCTAATAAATAATAGAAATTGGTAATTTATTTCAGGTTAATATGATACAATAATTAAAATTTAAAATATGAAAGAGGTAAGAAGATGTTAAAGCAGTGGAAGATTGGAATACTGCTTTTTAATGAAGTTGAGGTGTTAGATTATAGATAAAGGAGTGAATTTTATAGGCATAGATATGAATGGGGCACAAAAACCAGAAAATCATCTGCGTATTGATCAGTACTGCGCTGATAGAGGGGTATTTATAATTGAAAATCTAGATAACTTAGACCTATTGTTAGAGAAAGCATCTGATAAGTCATTTACAGTATATACTTTTCCAGTAAATATGAGTGGATTTTCAGGGCTTCGTTGCAGAGTGATTGCTGAAATATAAAAATATATTTTTCATTGAGAACAGGAGGAATAATACACTCTGGTAAGATTCAAAGGAAAAACTTTTTCACATTTATAATATAGGAACATATGATAAGTATTGGTTTGACCAAACAACCAAATTTTCTTATCGAACGAAACCGCTATAGGCGGTGGCGGGATCTGCTGCAATTTTGAAGTTTGGTTTTAAAATCTAAGATATGAAATAGTAAAATCCCTTCTTAAGTCAGAGATTTTTTTAGTTATATTTTATAATAATGTTAAGTTAAATAAGCAGAGAGTATATTTCTTAATGAATATATAAGGTAAGGAAGCACTTAAAGAGTATTCAGAAAAACATAAGAGGAACAAAATCTAAGGAGAAGGATAACAATGAAACCAATATGTAAAAAAGAATACCTTGAATTGAAACCACCCGGGATTGGTGATACAGTGGCTGATAAGGATAGAATCCTGCAGGCATTAAAACCTAAATATGGCAATGTATATATTTCTATTTCTACATTAAAATCTTATTATAAGCTGTTAAGAAATTTTGACTGGAAACTAACTGTCACAATGGTTTGGAATGGTTACTACTGGGAAATCATTATAATAGAACGTGGGAATACTACAGATAAGAATTTTGCCTATGCAGCCGATCTTGGAAGCACAACTGTTGTTATACAATTAGTTGATCTAAATTCTGGAAATGTACTATGTGAAGAAAGCATAAAAAATACTTGATATACTCCAGTTTCGTTCTAATAATGAGGTGCATAAGCCTATAATAAAAGCATTAGAGATTATTAGAAAATATTATAATATTGGTACTCATTATTTTTCTGATACGGAATTTATACCTATTGATGGTGTTGTAAGACCTGTTATGAGGGAATCAGTAATAGAAAAGGATGATCTCGGCCAGGAACGTATAAATAGAATGAATTATGAAATTGTTACTCTACAAGCATTGAGGGATAAACTTCGTTGTAAAGAAATTTGGGTTGTAGGAGCTGACAGGTATAGAAATCCGGATGAAGATTTACCAACTGACTTTGAGGAACGAAGAGAGGAAAACTATAAAGCTTTAAAGCAGCCATTGGATTCTGAAGAGTTTATAAATAACATAAATCAAGCTATGTACAATGGTTTAACAAAACTTGATAATAGTATGCCTAAAAATCCTAAAGTCCGTCTATAAACTAAAAGCAATGGATGGATTACTTTATCACCAAGTGAAGCACAAGATGAGCCTATGAACTTATCAAAGATAAAAGCTGAAATTATGAGACTCTGGCCCATGACAAATCTACTTGATGTTCTTAAAGAAGCAGATCTAAGAATAAATTTCACTGACAATTTTAAAACCGTAGCAGCACATGAGCGATTAGACAGAGAGGAGATTCAGAAACGCCTTATTTTAGCATTATATGGACTAGGCACTAATACAGGTTTAAAGCGTATTTCAGCCGGAAATCATGGAGAAAGCTATCAGGACTTACTTTACATTAAAAGAAAATTTATAAATTATGCTACAGCTTTAAGGTTAGGTACAGCAGAAACGGAATCAATACTTAAAAGGTTTACCAGAAATAATTTGAAACATCCTACATATCTTGCTCTTGCAGAGCTAGGAAAAGCTATAAAAACTATATTTTTGTGTGAGTATCTCAATTCAGAAGAATTGAGAATGGAAATACATGCAGGGTTAAATTTACTTTGCCTCTGGTGACACGGATGCTGATACTACCCCTTAATGTGTATTCCATGAAAGTGTACCTCCTTTACGATTTGGATATAAATATGTATGCAATTGAAAATATTTTTTCAAATCTTTTGAAATTGTATATAATGAGTACAAAATGTTAGAATAAAGATATTCCAGTTTAAGAAAGAGAGTAAAGCAAATGAATAGGAATTTACCAGAGATAATCAAGAGTTACGAGGATTATTTGAGCGTTATTCAGGAAAAGGCATCTAGTACGGTATATAGTTATATAGTTCATATAATGCTGCTTATGGATTATTTAAAATCTAAAGATAAGTACCAGGATTTAAAGATTGATGAAAGATTTATGAATTTAATAGAGCTGCAGGACTTATATGGCTTTTTAAGCTATGTAAAAAAAGAAAGAAATAATAGTTCTTTTGCAAGGGCTAGAAAGATAGCTTCAATACATAGTACAAAAGAATATTTCTGCTACTAACCTTGATACAAGCAAATATACAACACATAAATTAAGACATACGGCAGCCACGCTACTTTACAAACATAGTAATGTTGATATTAGAATCATTCAGACTATTTTAGGACATAAAAATATATCAACTACCACAATTTACACTCACGTAGACAATGAACAGGTGAGAAGTGCAATAAGATCTAATCCATTAAATGAAATATAACCTGAAAGGATATATATATATATAATGATTGAAAAGATATTAAATGTAGCTATAACAAAGTGTTATGGGAATGCAGATGAAAATTCAACTAGAGGGAAGTTTAACATTCCTAAGAAGATTATTAATGATATGGGTCTTACAGAAGATGATAGAACAATTGTTCTTAGATATGATGAAGAAAAAAAGGAATTGCTTATAAAAAAGCATAGAAAGAATTTATGAATTACGAAGAATAAAATAGAGTGACTAATACTTCACTGTGAAATATGGAGGGTTTATGAACAGTAAACAGCTAGAGAACTTATATTTCTATTTACACTCTGTAAATAATTAAAAAATGACTGCATCTTTTATTTTGCAATACAGAATAAATTTTAAATTTATAAACAACATAACATTGAATATATAATTTAGAACAGCTATCCATATCGGAGGATTATAATGAAAATATTTAAAAAATAATTGTATTGATTATTATCTTACTAATAACTTTAACATTAACAAATACAACTAATATATTAGCTAGTTCAAGCTTTAACACTAATAATAGAAATATAATTCGTGCAGCTGTATTATTATATAGTTTTGATGACCTCTTTATGTTACAAATAAAACAAAATTTAGAAGCAATTGAAAGAGAAAATAAAGATAAAATTAGATTTACTTTCTATGATGGAAAAAATAATATAGCCCTACAAAATGAAACAATAGATTCCCTTTCTCAAAGTAATACTGATCTAATAATAGCAAATTTGGCAGATATAAGTGAACCATTTGTAGAAAATGTTATTTTAAGTGTTAAACCTAAAAATATTCCACTAATTCTATTAAGTGTTGATCCGAAAGCAGTATATAAAGCACCCAAATACTATGATAAAGTTGTTTTTACATTAGAAAATGCTAATGAAGCTGCTGCTGTCCAGGCCAAAATTCTTATTGATTTATGGAATACTAATAAGAAAACACTAGACAAAAACAATGATAATATCTTGCAGTATGTTTTGTTAAGGGGTGAAGCTGACAATCCAGTAGCAATTAATAGAACAAAGTATGTTATTTCAGCTCTTAATAATGCAGGTATAAAAACACAGGAACTTGCTCTTGTTAATGCTAATTGGCTAAAAGAATTAGCTAGAAGTTCTGTTGATAACTTATTATTAAAATATGATGGGAGTATTGAAGCAATAATTTCTAATAATGATGCTATGGCAATAGGGGCTATTGAGGCGCTTCAAAAGTATGGATATAACAAAGGCAATAAAACAAAGAGTATAGCAGTTGTTGGAATTGATGCATTACCTGAAGCTAAAGAGTTAGTTGATAAAGGCTTTATGACTGGCACTGTTGTTCAAGATCCAAAAACTGTAGCAGAACTACTTTATAGAGTTGGAATGAACTTAGCTAATAATTTAAAGCCTACTGAAAATACAGATTATAAAATAGTTAACGGACAAATTATAATTCCATTTAAATATCAAGAGTACACTAGTAATACTAATGCTCTATAAATAATTTTAAATACATCCAAGACCTTTTAAGTCAAAGGATGAAATAGACAAGAATATATTATTCTTAAGTTAATGTCTTTATGTAATATTAATCACCTTACTGATATATACGCTTTTTAAAAATTTTCATTATTCTATAGAATAAGACCATCAGTATTAATTGATGGTCCTGTTTATTTTGAAAAGTTACTTATATAAATAATCTTATTGCAGCTATTGCTGTCACAGCTAAAATAATACTACGAAATAGTTTTTCATTAAGCTTTTTAATTATTAAAACTCCCAGTACTGCTCCTATAGCTATGGCAGGTACCATGCTAAATGTAAGAAAAATTGTTTTAATGGGAATATTATGCCAAAACAAGACTTGCAGTGGCAATTTAAATAAGTTTATAAGGAAGAAAAACCAAGCAGTTGTCCCCATAAAATCATTTTTTTTAAATCCTGTAGCGAGTAGATATACACTAAATATTGGTCCTGCTGCATTTCCAATCATGGACGTAAAGCCACAAGTAATGCCTGTAAGAGAATAGAAAAAGGTATTTTTAGGAACTTTTAGATTGTCTCCCTTTTTTTCAGTATAAATCAAAGTAATTAGACATATTAAAACTGAGATAGCTATAACAGCCTTAAATTGTTTATCGCTAATACAATTACCGACTATAACTCCGAGTATTATTCCAATCAATGCCGAAGGCAAAAGTTTTTTTATGTTATTCAACTTTGCATGCCTATTATAATAATATAATGCAAAAACATCTCCTACCAGGAGTATAGGCAATATCACACCTGTTGACTCCTTACCTCCAAATACAGTAGCTATAATTGGTATAGCAGGCATTGAAAAGGCACTAATTCCGGTTTTTGAAAATCCTATAAAGAATGCTGCTACCATTATCCAAAGCCATTGCTCAATAGATAAATTAAATATGTGAAGTATTTCCATGTTATTTGCTTTCTGTTATTGCAAGAGCAACTGCACCAATAACTCCAGCATCATTTCCGAGTCCTGCTAGAACTATTTTTGTATTTTCTGAGAGAGTTGCAAAACATCTCTCCTTTACAATTGCTTGTACAGTATCTATTACAATTCCATGTCCAATTGATACTCCACCACCTAAAATAACCATTTCAGGATCAAAATAAGATATTGTGTTTGCAATGCAGATTCCAAGATAATTAAGAGAATTATTTATAATTTTATTTGCAACTTTGTCACCATTTTCAGCTTCTATGAAAACTTCATATGCAGAAAATTTTTCGTAGTTTTTAAGTGTTGTTTTTTCACCTTTTTCTATTGCTTCAGTTGCTATTCTTGCAATTGCAGTTCCTGAAGAAAGAGCTTCAACGCAGCCGTAATTTCCACAATTACATCTTGGACCATCGCGATCAACGGTAGTATGGCCTATTTCAAGAGCGTTGTTAGTGTTTCCTCTGTAGATTTTTCCGTTAATTATTGCTCCGCCACCTACACCGGTAGATACAGTAACAAAAATCATATTTTCACTGCCTTTTCCAGCACCAAAGAGAAATTCACCTATAGCAGCAACATTTGCATCATTATCTAAATATGTAGGTACACCAAATTTCTCTTCAATAGGTTTTACTAAGTTAAAGTTTTTAAAAGGAAGATTTGGTGTTTCTACAATAAGCCCCAACTTAGCATTTAAAGGTCCTGGTGATCCAATTCCAATTGCTTTTATATCACTAGTAGTCTTGTTAGCATCATTTAAAACAGAATCAATTGCATCAATTATTCTTGAAAGAACTGGAATTTCGCCCTCGTGTGCTTTAGTAGGTATAGTAATTTTACTTATTATTTCACCATTTTCATCAGAAAGTGCTCCACTGATTTTAGTTCCTCCTAAATCTATGCCAATATAATAATTTTTTTTCATTTTTTGTCCCCCTTAGTTTTGATATTTTAATTAATAAATGCTTGAAAGCGTTACGCATTAGCTTACTTTTTTATTCATCTTTTAACTTGAAATTACTAATTTGTTTAATAAGTTTATTAGAATTATCTTCAAATAGCTCTGCAGTTTCAGCTAAACTTTGAGATGATATAGTTATTTCTTCAGTTGAAGCAACTAATTCTTTAGATGAAGCTGAGTTTTCTTCTGATATGCTTGAAATAGAATTTATTGTTTCAACAATTTGATTTTTTTCATCATTTATATTTTCAATAGTAGCGTTTATTTCTTCAATCTGCGGAAGAATATTATTAATAGCTGTCATTATTTCTTTGAAATCGCTAATTGAACCTTGTATGATATTTATTTGTTGTTTTAATTCTAAATTTACGTCATTTGTGACAGATACTACATCATTTGTATCATTAGAAACATCTTTAAGTAGTATATTAATATCATCAGAAGCTTTATTAGATTTTTCAGCTAAATTTCTAATCTCATTAGCTACTACTGCGAATCCCTTACCTGATTCACCTGCTCTTGCAGCTTCAATAGATGCATTTAAAGATAGGAGATTAGTTTGATTTGCAATACCTTTTATGATATCAGTTATTTCATTAATTTCTGAGATTTTAATTCCTAGTCCTTCGATTTTTGTACTTACATTATCAAATGAATTACTGAGTATATTTATAGTTGATATTAGAGTTGACAATTGTGAATTGCTATTTTGCGCCATAGTATCTATTGATTTGGTGTTTCCGTCAACATGTTTTATAGATGAAACAATATTATCTATTTCCCCACCAAATCTTAAAAAAGTATCGTTTATTAGCATTAATTCATTTGATTGAACAGTAGCACCGCTGGATATATCTTGTATGGAATTAGAAACTCCCTGCATTGTACTGTTCATTTCTTTAGAGATAGATGAAAGAGACATAGAATTTTCAAAAGTTAATGTACTACTTTCTTTAATAGTTTTTAAAATACTAGAAATTGAATTTACAGTAATCCCGAGCTCTTTCTTCATAAGGCCTAGCTCAGTCTTTTCATCGCTTTTTATATTCACTGAGAAATCACCAACAGCTAAAGTTTTTAAAATATTAGATAAATCACCTATAGATTTTCTTACAGATTTGATTATAATAATCGCAATTGTAGATACTAATAAAATTGAAGTTATAAAAAGAACTACAAAGATAATTATGCTGTTTACATAGCTTTTTTTATTTTCAGCATATAGATTTTCAGCATTAACTTTATTTTTTTTAGCTGACATAGAGAGTACATTTGAGAATTTAGTGTAGGTTGCATCAAAATTACTTTTAGCAATCATTTTATCTGAAGCGTTCTTAGTGTTAAGTTTTGTTACTTCATTATAGTTAGCTTTAAGAGTGTCAAAAATTTCACTTATGTGTATGTTGAAATTATCATCCTCTTTTGAGAATTGCAGTGTCTTATAATAATCTAAATCGGAGGAAATTCCATCAAGTGATTTATTTATAAGTTCGATATTTTTATCACTTGGATAATCTATTTGATTTGGTATGTCAATCTTTAACGCATTTAGATGCAGATTAATAGAATTTATTTTGATTTCTCTCTCAAGACAGCTTGTATACATTAACTGAAGTTCTTTATGAGCTAAATTTATAGCAATAAATGACTCTACTCCGATAATAAGAGTAGTTAAAATAGAAACTATCCATATAGCAATAAAACTTCTGATTATAGTTATATTTTTAAATGATAATTTTGAAAATAAATTTTTAAAACGTATTATTTTCAAATTATTAAGGGATTTAGCATTTTTTTTTAAATTCAGCATTTTTTTATCCATTGTTATAGCTCCTTTTGCATGAACAGAAATTGGTTTAAAAACAATAGAAATAATATATATTGCAATGAAGTTTCTAAATGTCAACAAGCATTAATCTAAATAGGAATTTTAGTTATATTTTTTATAAACTTTTGAATTATAACTTTAACTAATGTATAAATCATGGACCTTAAAAGAAAAATTCATCGAAGTTTTAAATAAATTTAATAATGAAAAAAATTTTACAACTTATAACTTCGATGAATAATTATGATTAATGATTATGATTATACTATGATTGGATTATAGTTATAGCATAGAATGTTATTTTACATTATTGCAGTTAGTTTTAGTCCATAATCCGGTTTTTGAAGATTCAGCTATTGCGTCACATATTAGAGCAATTTTATAACCGTCTTCAAAATTAGGTGAAACTTCAGTTTTGTCAACAATAGCTTTGAAGAAATCGTAAGTTTCAATTATTTTTGTTTCTCCATAACCTATTCCAAGTGCGGGAATAGGCCATAATGATTCTCCATAAGGATGGTTTGGTCCTGTAAACACTGTTTTAAAGCCCCTTCTGTCATCCCCATCTTTAGCGAAACATACTTGAAGTTCGTCTCTTTTTTCATAATCAAAATAAATTGAACCTAATGTTCCGTGTATTTCAAATGTTAAAAAGTTATTTCGCCCCCATGCATTTCTAGTAGCTTCAATGCTGCCTACGGCTCCATTTTCAAATTTTACTAAGAATAAGTTTTCATCATCAACATCAACCTTACCTTTAGGAACATTATCATTAGATTTTACTGTTCCTAGTTTATCTGAACCACTTGATTGAATTGGTCTTTCAGGTATATATGTTTGGCTTAATGCAGAAACTTCAGCAATTTCTCCAACTAGATATCTAGCCATATCTATTGAATGTGTTGCTATATCGCCTAAAGCACCTGATCCAGCAATATCTTTTTTGAATCTCCATGATAGCGGTGAATTAGGATCAGCTGACCAATCTTGTAGATATGTTCCTCTGAAATTTAATACTTTTCCTATTGATCCTTCGCTTATATACTTTTTAGCTAAAGCTACTGCTGGAGTTCTTCTATAATTAAAAGCAACCATATGAATTACTCCAGATGAAATGACAGCATCGTACATTTCTTTAGCTTCACTTGTAGTTCTAGCTAATGGTTTTTCCGAAATTATTTGCTTTCCAGCCTTTGCTGCAGCTATTGCAATTTCAGCATGAGAATCATTTGGTGTAGCTATATCAATTACATCGATTTCAGGATCATTAACTATATCTCTCCAATCAGTTGTATATTTTTCAAATCCATATCTTTCAGCAGCTTCTTTTGCGCTTTCAATTGTAACATCGCAGATTGTTCTTCTCACAGCTTCAGCAGGAGCTGGATGGAAAAACATAGGCATTGTTGCATATGCCATTGAGTGAGCTTTAGCCATAAATCCTGCGCCAATTAATCCAATGTTTAATTTTTTCATATTTATCCCTCCGTAAAATGATATTATTTAATAATTTTTTGAAATTACGTAATATTTACTGAATTATTTTTATTATCATATAAGAACTATTAAAAGTCAACAGAAATAATAACGTTTACTAGGGTGTTTATAGTAATAAATGTAAAAAATGCTATATAAAAGTGATTTATAGTACATTTATATAGAAAAAACATAAAAAAATTTTTTCGCAAAAAATTGTAAACGATTATTGACACAAGAAAAAAATGATGTTAATCTTAGTGTGTAAACAAAAATTACGTAAATTTTACTGAATTGAAAACTGTTTAATTAAATTAATCTAACTTAAATAAAAAATATTATATGTAAAGGAGTATTATTTATGATTAAACTTGGTTATATGACTAATGCGTTTGGCGCTCTAGTAGGAGCTGGAGGAGGTGTAACAAGTGTAAAAGATATACGCTATGTTACTATGTGCGATGACGAAGAAGCTATTAAAATTATTAAATCTAAAGGTTATAGTGCAATTGAACTATTCGATGGTAATCTTTCTAATTATGAAGGTGATCCAGAAAAATTTAAACAACTATTAAATAAATACGATATAGATTTATTAGGTGTTTATGTAGGTGCAAATTTCATTTATAAAGATGCATTAGAAGATGAACTTTTTAGAATTGATAAAATTGCAGCTTTAGCAGCAAAGTTTGGAGCTAAGCATATTGTTTTAGGTGGAGGAGCTATAAGAGCTACTGGTATTTTAGATTCTGATTATGATTTACTTGCTGCAGGGCTTGATAAAGCTAATGAAATCGTTAAAAAACATGGATTAATTGCATCATATCATCCGCATCTTGGTTCTATGGGACAAAGTCCAGAGCAAATTAATAAGATATTTTCTTTAACTGATATTCCATTCTGCCCTGATATTGCACATCTTGTTGCTGGTGGCAGTGATCCTATTGAATTGTTAACTAAGTATTTTGATCGTATAAAATATGTACATTTAAAGGATTTAAAAGATGGAGCATTTGTTCCACTCGGAAAAGGTGATATCGATATAAGAAAAATTGTTGAATTATTGAAAGAAAAGAACTACAGCGGAGATTGGTTAGTAGAAATTGACGGATATAGTGGATCTCCTGTTGAAGCGTGTGAGACATCATATAACTTCCTTAAAGAAATTTTATAAGTAGATAACAATATTTAAATTTTATATATAAAGGGGATAAGAATATGAAAAAGGGAATTGCTTTAATAATTTCATTAGCGGTTATGACTCTTGCTCTGGTAGGATGTAGTACTAAAAGTACAGAATCTACTACAGAGCTGGCTCCAGCTGAATCAACTGTTAGTGCTGGAAGCACTAGTGCTGATGATGGCACGATAAAATCAACAGGACCAAATGGAGAAACAGCTGTAAATGCTAATGAATTAAAATTAACTGATGAAGAAATAGAAAAAGTTAAGGCGGGTAAATATAAAGCGGCTATAAGTTTTCATTATGGTGGTAATGACTGGTCAGCATCCCAACTAAAAGGTTTACAAGATACTTTTGCTAAGCTTGGGATAGAAATTGTTGGAACAACAGATGCTAATTTTTCTGCTGAACGCCAAGTTACAGACCTTGAAACTTTAACAGCATTAAAACCTAATGTTTTAATCGGACTTCCAACAGATGCAACTGCTACAGCAGATGCATTTAAAAGAGTATCTAATGCTGGAGTAAAGTTAGTTTTCATGGATAATATTCCTAAAGATTTTAAAGCAGGTAAAGAGTATGTAAGTTGTGTTTCTGCCGACAATTATGGAAATGGAGTTGTTGCAGCTGATATTATTGGACAAGCACTTAAAGGAAAAGGGAGTATAGGTACCGTTTTCTATGATGTTGATTACTTTGTTACAAATCAAAGATTAGAAGCGTTTGAGAAAACAATGAAGGAAAAATATCCAGATATTAAAATTATATCAAAAATGGGATTTACAAATGTTAATCAAGCGAGTACTGTTGCTGATGCTATGCTTACACAAAATCCTAAATTAGATGCTGTTTTTGCGCATTGGGATGTAGTAGCTGAAGGTGTGTTATCATCTGTAAAAGCAGCTGGGCGTAATGAAGTTAAAGTTAGTACTATAGACCTTGGAAATAATATTGCAAAAGAAATTGCTCAAGGAACTGTACTTGGACTTGGAGCTCAATTACCATACGACCAAGGTGTTGCAGAAGCAACACTCGCAGCTTATTCTCTTTTAGGAAAAGAAGCTCCACCTTATGTTGCTGTTCCAGCTAAACATGTGGATAAAAATAATATACTTGAAGCTTATAAGGACGTTTATCATGTAGATGCTCCAGATTGGCTTGTAGAAGCAGTTAATAAGAATAAGTAATTCACATTTTATTAAAATTGAGTCAGCCTACGGTTTTGATAATAAATCCGTAGGCTAATTATTAAAGAAATGAGTGATGAGATGAACCAAGCTATTTTAGAAATGAAGAATATTAAAAAAGTATTTGGATCTTCAACTGTTTTGAATAATGTTGATTTCACTTTAAACGAAGGGGAAGTTCATGCACTTATTGGAAGTAATGGAGCAGGAAAATCAACACTAATGAAAATAATGACAGGTGTTTATGTTGCTGATGGTGGAGAAATATATATTCAAGGTCAATTAAAAAAAATATTAAGCAGTAAAGATGCAAAAGATAATGGAATTGCTATGATATTCCAAGAGCTTTCGCTAGTTCAAACAATGACTGTAGCTGAAAATATATTTTTGGGCCAAGAAATAACTAATGGTTATTTGAGAAATACAAAGAAGATGACTCAAGATGCAGTTAAAATTTTAGAGGGATTAGGACTTGATATTGATCCTGATATACAAGTTAATCAACTTAGTGTTGGAATGAGCCAGATGGTAGAAATAGCAAAAGCTATATCTAAAAATGCTAAGATATTAGTTCTTGATGAACCTACTGCATCCCTTTCAGATTCTGAAAAAGAACATTTATTCAAAATAATAAGAGAATTAAAAGCAAAAGGTGTTTCCATGGTTTACATATCTCATAGAATGAATGAGATATTAGAAATTTCTGATTCTTTTACTATATTAAGAGATGGAAAACTTGTTGTATCGGATAAAATCAAAAATGTTAATTTGGACGCGATTATTTCCTATATGGTTGGTGGTGAAAATTCTCAGAAAAAATTTGAATGGGTTGAAAGGACATATGACGCGGACGGTGAAGATTTACTAAAATTAGAAAATGTTAGTGTGAATAATAAAATAAATAATATTTCATTTTCATTAAAAAGAGGAGAAATATTAGGAATTGCTGGATTAATGGGAAGCGGCAGAACTGAAATTTTAGAAACAATATTTGGACTACGTAAAAAAATAGGTGGAACAATTGAACTTGAAGGCAGAAAACTTGAACATAACAGTCCAATTGATGCAATAAAAAATAAGTTTGCTTTAATTCCGGAGGACAGGAGAAAACAAGGTTTAGTTTTGCAACATTCGGTGAAAGAAAATGCCATACTTCCAGTTATAAAAAGATTGGCGAAATCAAACAAAGTGATTGTTGATGAAGTTTTGGCAAATGAACTTGTTAAAGCGAATATAGAAAGATTAAATGTAGTAACTAGTGATATAAATAAAACAATAGGTCTTTTATCTGGTGGAAATCAACAAAAAATAGTACTTGCTAAATGGTTAAATACATCGCCAAAAGTACTTATGTTAGATGAACCAACTGCAGGGGTTGATATTGCAGCTAAATCTGAGATTATCCACATTATAAGAGAGTTTGCAGATGAAGGCAATGGAGTTATTTTTGTTTCTTCAGAATTAACAGAACTCCTTGCAGTATGTGACAGAATTATAACAATATTTGACGGACAGATAACAGGAGAACTTGATAGAAAAGAAATAGCGACAGAGGAGGAATTACAAATTGCAATTCAAAAGAAATAACTTAAAATCTACTTTAGCGAATTTACAATGGAATAAATATATGGTTTATATAGTTTTCTTTGTTGTATTCATATTATTTTCTATAACATTAAGTGACAAAGGTTTCCTGAGCAGTAACAACTTAATGAATGTATTAAGACAAACAGCAATGATATCTATAATGGCTGTAGCTGGAACCTTTATTATAGCATCTGGACAAATAGATTTAACTGTTGGTGCTGTTGCAGCAATGAGTGCTATGATTGTATCTTTAGTGCTTCAATCCACAGATTCTATTGTGCTTGCATTGATTTGCGGACTAGGATTTGGTCTTTTAATAGGTGCATTTAATGGTTTTTTAGTAACAAAACTTAAATTACCATCTTTCCTTGCTACTATGGGTATGATGTCAGCTATAAGAGGTACTGCTATGTGGGTTACTAACACTGCAGCTGTACCAATAAAAAATGATACTTTTACAAGTATATTTGGTATTGGTGAAGTTTTTGGAATTTCTGTACTAATTATTTGGACAATAATCTTTTACGCAATAGGTATAGTTGTATTTAACAAAACACCTTTTGGAAGACACGTATTAGCTACAGGCGGAAATGAATTATCAGCAACATATAGTGGAGTTAAAACACAAAAAATAAAACTTGCTATATTCATCATATCTGGTGTTGTTGCCGCATTTGCTGGAATTTTATATGCTGGGCGTATGCAAGCTGGAAGATTCTCTTTTGGAGATGGAGATGAAATGTCAGTAATCGCAGCGGTAGTTCTAGGTGGTACTGCCATGAGTGGAGGAACAGGATCTGTTATTGGAGCTTTAGTTGGTTCGGTTCTTATGGGGTTAATTAATAATGGTTTAATACTTGGAGGTCTTACTAGCGCTCAACAAACAATTGTAAGAGGATTAATTATTGTTGCTGCAGTTGCATTGAGCAATATTACTCAAGGGAAAAAGAAATAGGATATTCTACAAATAATATAAAAAATCAAATGTTTAAAAATTAATTAATTTAGAATTAGGAGGAATAAAATATGAAAAAATTAAAAGTAGGTTTAATTGGAGCAGGATTTATGGGAAAGGCGCATGTAGTGGCGTATTCTAATATGCCAAAATTCTTTTGGCCAGCGCCAGCGGTTCCAGTTTTAAAAACTGTATGTGATATAAATCCAGAAATCGCAGAGGATGCAAAGGATAGATTTGGTTTTGAGGAGTTTTGTACAGATTGGCATGATATTATAAATGATCCTGAAATAGATATTGTAAGTGTTTGTACACCAAATGATTCACATGCTGAAATATCAATAGCAGCATTGAAAGCTGGAAAACATGTACTTTGCGAAAAACCAATTGCAGGTACTCCAGAAGATTCTAAGGCAATGGCTGATGCAGCTAAAGAAGTTGAAAAAGATGGTATAATAAGCATGTGTGCATATCAATACAGAAGAGTTCCTGCAATTGTACTAGCTAAAAAATTCATTGATGAAGGATCTATTGGTAAAATATTAAATGTACGTGCAACATATCTACAAAGCTGGAGTGCAGATCCGTCTTCACCATTATCATGGAGATTCCAAAAGAAAATAGCTGGAGCTGGTACACTTGGAGATATCGCATCTCACGTTATCGATATTTCTCAATATCTTGCTGGAGATATTAAAGAGGTTGTATCTACTGTTGAAACATATATTAAGGAAAGACCAGTACAAGAAGGCGGAGTAGATTTACTTGGAACTGTAAAACTTGGTGATGACGCTAAAAAGGTAGCTGTTGATGTTGATGATGAAAACTTATTCTTAGTGAAATTTAAAAATGGAGCTGTAGGTAGTATTGAAGCAACAAGAAATGCATGGGGCAGAAACAACTTTATTACTTTTGAAGTTCATGGAACAGAAGGTTCAATAGCATTTAACTATGAAAGATTAAATGAATTACAAGTTTGTTTTGCTAAAGATCCTGATGATAGAAGAGGATTTAAGACGATTTATACTGGTCCTGCTCATTTCTATGGAGAAGTTACTTGGAATATACCAGGAATGAATATAGGTTATGGTGAGCTTAAAACTATTGAAATATACGAATTTATTAAAGCTATAGTTGAGAAAAAACAACCATCTACTTGCTTCGAAGAAGGTTATAAAGTAGAAAAAGTTTGTGAGGCTGTATTAAAATCTAGTACTACTTCACAATGGGAAAAAATTGATTAAAATTTTTACAAAAACTCAAGAATTTACTTAGTAATTCTTGAGTTTTTCTTTATATTTTATTTAAAATTCACCTTCAAAAACCTTTACATTATATTATTAATATGATACTATAAAAACATAGTAAAATTTACGTAATAATATAAAAATTCAAATTAATGAGGAGTTGAATTTATGAAATTAGGATTTGTAAGTGCTATTTTAGATTACGCTTCTTTTGAAGAAGCTATAGATGTGGCATCAAATTTAGGATATGAATGTATTGAGGTTGCATGTTGGCCTAAACAAAAAGCAACAAGAAGATATGCTGGAGTAACCCATATTGATATAGATGAACTTGATGATGAAAAAATTAGTTATATAAAGGATTTATGCTGGGAGAAAAGTATTGAAATTTCAGCATTGGCATATTATCCTAATACCTTAGATCCAGATTTAGAAAAACGTTCTGTATATGTTGAACATCTTAAAAAGATGATTGTTGCTGCACCAAGGCTTGGAGTAAATACAATTACAACATTTATAGGTAGAGTTCAAGATAAAACTATAGAAGAAAATTTAGATATTTTTAAAGAAGTATGGACACCAATTGTTAAACTAGCTGAAGAACAAGATGTTAGAATTGCAATAGAAAATTGTCCAATGTTATTTACAAAAGATGAATGGCCAGGAGGACAAAACTTAGCTACTACTCCTAAGATCTGGAGAAAAATGTTTGAACTTATAGATAGTGAGTATTTAGGATTAAATTACGATCCATCTCACTTTGTTTGGCAACATATTGACTATATAAAACCTTTATATGAATTTAAAAATAAAATTTTCCACGTTCATTACAAAGATATAAAAATATATAAAGATAAGTTAGATGATGTTGGCATAATGGCTTATCCATTAGAATTTATGTCTCCTAAATTACCTGGACTTGGCGATGTAGATTGGGGAAGATATGTCTCAGCACTAACAGACATAGGATATAAGGGCTGTACTTGTGTTGAAATAGAAGATAAGGCTTTTGAAGGTGGTAAAGAAGATATTGAGAAGTCTTTAGAGCTAAGCTATAAATATTTAAGACAATTTGTTATTTAAGTAAGACTAGAAAGGCCCCTTATCAGTCTGATAAGGGGTAGCTTATATGTAGATATCTGAAATTTATATATTAGAATAAATAAATATTATAAAGGTAAAAATTTATTTGATTATAAAATTAAGTTAAATAAGCAATGGAGTGGTGTTTTGCTTGACACTAAAAAATCCAAAGAATATAATCAAAATAATATTAAATGGAAAATTTTGATAATTATAATTTATTAATAATTAATTAACATATGGGATTGGTGAAATATAATGGCGACTATTAAGGATATTGCAAAAATAGCAGGAGTCTCAGCTGCAACGGTTTCTCACGTTGTAAACAAAACAAGATATGTAAGTCCAGAACTAGTTAAAAGAGTAGAGGATGTAATAAAGACTCTTGATACTCCACCTAATTTTGTGATTAAAAAAAGTAAAATAAATTCTAATGAAAATATTAATATGAATATTAACAAGTATGTTGTTTTGCTTTCTTCGGATATATGCAACCCTTTTCAATTAAAAGTGAAAAAGCATCTGGATGAAGTAATGAAAAATCACGGAATTTCATTGGTATCAGCCAACTATGACAGCGATAAAAAGAAGTTAGATATATATTCTAATTTACTAATAAATTCTCCTAATGATCTAGGGTTAATAGTTTTGACAGATATAGACGATGAAGCTATTAAAAAGACTTTAAGTTTAGTTAAGGTACCTATTGTATTAGTTGGAAGAACAATTGAAGGAATTAATGCTGATTTAGTACTATCTGATAATATGGGTGGAGCATATAAAGCTACAAACCACTTACTAAAAAGCGGTCATGAAAATATTGCATTAATTTGTACTAGTAAAGATTTAGAGTCTAATATAGAAAGAATAAACGGATATAAAAAAGCACTAGAGGATAATAGTATTGATTTTAATTCAACAAATGTTATTTCGGATATGGTTTCAGAAGAAGATATACTGAAAAGTTTAATATTAATACTATTAGGTAAAAACCCACCAACAGCAATATTTTCAGCAAATTATTCAACAACTCTTTCTGTTTTTAAATTCATAGAAAAAAACAATATAAGTTGTCCCGATGACTTATCTGTAGTTGGATTCAATGATTTTGAGTGGGCACCACTTCATAATCCACCAATTACAACAATAGCTCAAAATACTTTAAAAATAGCAGAAAATGCAGCAAATATTATTATAGAAAGAATTAGAGAAAACGATAATGATAATGCAATGCAATATAGTGATTCAGAGTTACGATATAAAAAAATTATTATTCCAACAGAGCTAATTGTAAGAGGTTCAACTTCCGGAATAGGAAGAGGTCCTTTTGGCGAAAAGGCTTCATCTATTGATGAGCTTCAACTTACTAATGCAAATCGTAAACAAATTAAAGCAGGAAATTACACAGCTGCAATATCATTTCATTATACAGGAAAGTCTTGGATGCAATTGCATGAGCAAGCTATAAAAGATGTCTTTAACTCATTAGGTGTTTCTTTGCTTGCAATTACTGATGCACATTTTGATCCAGTTATGCAATGTAAGCAGTTAGAAGGCTTATTAACATTAGAGCCAGATATAATCATTGCAATTCCAACTGACAGCGTAAAAACTGCTGAAATATTTAAAAAAATAGCTAATAGTAAGACTAAATTAGTTTTGATTACTAATGTTCCAAACGAATTTTCTGTAGACGACTATGTGACTTGTGTTTCTGTAAATGAAAGATCTCATGGAAGATTTGCAGGAAGAGGCCTTGGAGAGTATATGACGAAACATAATAAAACTAATATAGGAATTATAAAGCATAACAAAACTTTCTACGCTACTAATCAGCGTGATAATGCTGCTGAACAAATTCTTCGTGAAGAATATCCTAATTTGAAAATAGCAGGTTTCGCATCATTTGATACAGAAGATGAAGCATATGAAAAAACAATAGAACTTATGACACATCACCCTGAAATTGAGGGAGTATATGTATCATGGGAAGGTCCTGCTATAAAAGTTATGTCAGCATTAACTAATATGGACCGTACTGATGTAGCTATTTCAACAGCTGATTTAGAATATCCATTAGCTTTGAATATGGCCAAAGGTGGTATGATAAAAAGTATTAGTGCTCAATGTCCATATGAACAAGGTCAGGCAATGGCACTCGCAGGAGTAAATGCACTAATTGGTAAGAAAGTACCTTCATTTATCGGAGTAGAGCCAATTTTTGTAACCACTGAAAACTTAATAAAGTCTTGGCAAAAGGTATTTAAAGATGAACCATCATATCAATTAGTAGAAGCCCTAAAAGACAATCCTAATTATGTTAATATTGATTAATTTTGGTGAGGAGTGGACTTATTATGATTAAAATTGTAGCAAAAAATACTGTAAAAGAAGGTAAAAAAGAAGAATTATTATTACTAATAAAAGAACTAGTAGACAAAAGTCGAGCAGAAGAAGGTAATATATCCTATGACTTATGCGAAGACATTAATGATTCTAACGTTTTAACATTTATAGAAGAATGGAAAGATCAAGATGCTATTGATAAACATAATGCGACTGAGCATTTCACAAGATTAGTTCCTAAAATAGGTGCGTTAACAATAGCAGAAGGCAGTGAAATTAGACTATATACTAAAGTTCTTTAGTAACTAAAAATAAAAAGTTTAAACTTTATTATGAAAACAAGTTTAAACTTTTATTTTATTATTGAAAATAACATTTAGCCCTAAACTTTTACATAGAAGACAAAAGCTTGTTATTAAAAACTTTTTTAAAGTAACAGCATTATGTTATTTTACTAGAAGCTGAACTCTAATTTTATCTAAGATAGCATTCTTTTTTCTTACAATTTGAGAATATGGGAGATTCTTTTTACTAGCATAATCTTTTAAAGAGAAATTGTTATAGTAAACCAAGAATATTAGCTCAAATTCATCTGGTTCAAGATTTGATATTATTTTTTGAAGTTCAACTATTTTTTCATGCTTTAAATAATCAATTTCTACGTTGTCATTACTTTCAAGAAGTTCTGTAAAGTCTAAGGAACCTTGACCATCTATAGAAGCATTAATACTTAAAGTAAGTTTATGTTTATTGTTAGATCTTGCTGTATACTTCATGACATTTTTAATCGTAGTATATGTGTAACTTGAAAAGGAATGCTTAGTTATATCATATTTATCTACTGCATTAATTAAAGCAATATAGCCTATTTGTACAAGATCATATTCATCATAATTCATTAAAATACCCCCATCTTATAAAAATGCATTTTTCAATATATGGGGTACCGCCACATAGCCATCAAGCTAATACCTATTAAATAGTATTCAGTTCTGTTTTAATACTATATTTTACCAATGATTCTTTCTTTTCATGAGTTTCAATGGTGTATCGTAAGTGTTCATTAGTATTCAAACAATTTCATGGTACACCAAAAAAACCACTTATAGAATGGTTTTTTTACAATTTTATTAAGTTGATTTATGCAGCAACTTTAACCCTCCCCAATGTCCGTTTATAACAAACCCCAAGAATATCAAAAACAGTTTTTTTGTCCTTTCTATGAGATTTGAGGCCACTCCTAACTACGTTTTCAAATACTAACTTTAAGGTATTAAAGATTTCACTAGGAAATTTTATAAGGTCAAAGTATAGTCTATCAATATATTCATGGACTATCTCAGAGACTTTTATTTCACTTGCTTCAAGCTCTTTATTTTCTAAAACTAAAGCCCTCATTTTAAAAATTACAGCAGAACTCAAAAGTAGCAAAATAAGTTTTCCATAAAGCTGACATTGGAACCGTTTTATTTTAACTAGCTTAACGCCATGTATATGAAATACAGATTTCCATGTTTTAAAAATTATTTCTACCTGCCACCTTAAGGAGTAAAACTCATGAACTTGTTCTGCACTTAGAACTTCTTCCTTTATATTAGTTATATAAATAGATATACCTAATAATTCAATTGTATTATCACTCTTTTCTACACCCTTCTTTTTAGCATTCTTCTTACACTTTTCTGACCTTTTTCCAATTGTTCTTTTGTTAGTTTATATAAAATAAGTCTAGTTTTTAGCATCTTTTCCTTACCTACATAAACATCCTTAATTTCATAACGTTCTTCAGCACTCATCTGTTTCATGATGTCAGAAATATAGATTCTTTTAAAAAGGCTTGATTTCTTAGGAGTTCCATTCTTATAATATTCTATTTCATTATTTTCTATATACACTGCGATATTAGGTTTGAGTCTCGATATATAAAAGGCTTCTCGTTTTTCTACGTCTAAAAAATTTTCAAAGCTGAAATATCCAAGATCTCTTAAAATAAGGTCGCCAGCTTTGATGGTATCTCTTATCTTACTCCCAAAAGTATTGTCACTTCTTGATCCAGCTCCTACTTCTACATTAATAAGGTTTCCTGATTTTAGTTCATACTCTAGTTGTATTTTTACTCCTGAAGGTTGAGAGCATCCACCTGATCCTGGATAAGTATTTTTATAGCTTTCTGGTACTTGAAAAGCAGTAGAATCAAGTATCCTTATTCGGTTGAAATGTTCATCCCATATACTTGGTATACAAGTATTATTTGTTATTGTTTGTCGTAAGAGTTTCTCAAAAATTTTCTTTAAAAATTCCACACATTTTTCATTTAAACGTTGGTCTAATGCTTGATTGGAAATAAGTACTCCTATTTTTGCACTAAGTTTTGTGCATAGGGTAACAAGTGTATTATTTGCAACTTCTACATCCATAAAACAGCATAAACAAACGAATTCCCATGCTTCAATTTTACCTTTTCTTTTCACAAACCCAGTTTCTCTTGCTATTTCTTTAATCTCCTCTTTTGGAAAACATCTTTTAAGTTCATCTGAAAAAAGCTTTATATCTTCATCCAATCTTAAATTTTCTTCTTTTATCATTTGTAAGTTCCCCCAACGATGTATTTTTATTATCTTTCAAATGATAACATTTTTACAAATGGGGGGCTTTATTTTTATAGGATTTTTTTTAGATTAATAACTATGTTGCCGTACACCTTAGTCTAGAAAAGAAAAAATAAGGTAATATAAACGATCATTTATTAAATCTAATTTTAAATCTACTTAATAATTTTTCCAAAAATTTATTTTTTAGCATTCATCTAATCAATAAATATCCAATAATTCCACCTAAGGTATTAGCAATAAGGTCATTTATATCTGCGCTTCTTGCACTTCCTAAGACTATTCCAATAATTACTTGCATAACTTCAATAGATAAGCTAAATAAAAAACTTTTTTTTGCAATAAAAATCCAATCAATAGTATTTCTTTTATTAAATAGATATAAGTATACTCCAAGAGGAAGAAACATAATTATATTTAATATAAATGTGAAGAAGTCAATTGTTATTAACGGTATATAGTTTATAGAATTATACCAAGGTGTTTGATTTGCGTATTTACCTATATTAACATCTATTGGAAATAGCGTTAAGGCAGTAACACAAAGAAGGTAACCAGCAGAGGTAACCAATGTAGTATACTGAAACCAATTATATTTATTCTTTTTACTTTTGGAGGTTAACAATAAGTAAAGTAAATACACACCAAATGCAGGAATAAGAATGTACCAAGATTTAATTGTAAACATTATAGACATAATTTAACTCCTCGTATAATATATTTAGGTTATTTCATTAGGGAAACCTATAAACCTATTCTTTAGTTATCTCTCTAATGAGAGATAACTGTTTTATTAGATTGAGGGTATTATCATACACTCCTTCAAACTAAGTATGATAATTGCACTAAAAAGATGTTTAAATGAATGACACAAAAATTAATCTATTAATTGTTCTCGAATTTCTAATAAATATTTTCCTCTTATAATTAGGAAGTATAGGATTTGAATTAACAAAATGCTTCCCATGACTAAAAATGATGCTTCAGTAACATTTACATTAAAAAGCTTTTTTAATGTAGTCAGGGCAAAAGTGGAATGAATTACTGCCACTAAATAAGGGAGTAAAAACAATACTCCAATTTCAAGGGTTACTACTCTTTTTATTTCCTTATAGGTAACACCGATTTTATTAAGCTGAGCATATTTCTTTTTATCGATTTCCTCATCCATATAAAATTTATTGTATATAAAGCTTCCAGAAGCAACAAAGAATATAACCCCTACAAAAATTGATAAAAACATTACAACTCCATAAGCTCTCTTTTCAGTTTCGTATATATGAGATTTTGATAATAATAGGCTATACTTGTCATCACCGTATTTTTCTGCATATTTATCATACACTTTATAGGTGTCAGACCAATCCTTTACTTGAAAGGTATACATGGTTGAAGCTTTATTTTTAGCTTCAATCATATCGAAGATCATATCATGAACTACATATATGTTGTCATAGGACTCAGGTATTATGTTGTTTACAACTTTATTTGATATAGTTAATAAGCTTCCATAAAGTTCTATAGCAGTTCTTTTATTGGCATTTGAGTCTTGAATTTTAATAGCCTCATTTATATTTACTGATATAGGCTTAAGGTTTAATTGATTTGCCAATTGATTATAAGTGCTTTCCTTAATCAAGGTAAGCACATCATTGTCCTTTGAAGTATAGCTGCTTTTTTGAAGTATAACTTTTTTATAATCATACTTATCCTCTTTTAGTGTAGCCTCAAGGAAGGAAATCTCTTCTTTAACTTTAGCTGCATTACTATAAGTAGTATAGGTAAAATCATAAGGATATCTTTTTTCAATATTTCCTAAAGTGTTTTTCCAAAAGGCATAGCTGATTCCAATAGAAGTAAAAGCAACTGAAGAGGTTATGGCTACTAAAAAAAACATTCTCGAATTATCTTTTACCTTATAAAACAAGTTTGAAATTAAAAGGAGGTTTGTGTTTTTCAAGTAAAATAATCGGTTTCTTTTTAATAATCCCATGGAGAAAACGCTAAACTGAGAAAATAATAAGTAGGTTGCAAAGATAATCATAGCTACTATGGGTAAAATAATTTTATCAATGTTTTCTTTGCTAGAAGTTAAGGACAAATTATATCCGAGCATTAAGAGTATAAATCCCAGCAGTGCTAGAAATATAGAGGCCTTATACTCTGCTTTAGGTGCTTTTGTGGCTTTAAGAAGCTTTAATACTTCCTTTTCTTTTATAATAACCGAAGTGGAAAGTGACACTAATACTCCTAATAGTATAAAGGACAATAGAGTAATTACTATTGCTTTTACTGGAAAATAAAAACTTAAGGAGGTAAGCCTAAAAAGCTTTTTTATGACTACTAAATATATTTTCGAAAAAACTAGACCAATTACTATACCGCTTAAAGTAGCAACTGAATTTATTATAATATTTTCAGCAAAGATCATATTTAGAAGCTGTTTTTTAGAGATACCTATAATATATAAAATTCCAAATTCTTTATATCTACTTTTTAAAAATACGCTTACAGAGTAAAATACAAAGAAAAATAAAAAGAGATATGCAATAATTTCTGTTACTAAAATCGATGTTTCAATATATGATTTGAACTGTCCTTTATTTGGATGAAACAAGAACATAGTAAAAGAGAAAAATAAGGCTGAGGATATACAAATGCTAAGAAAATATACAAAATATGCTTTTATATTTCTTGATACATTTTTATAAGCAAATTGAGTAAATTTCATTAGTTTGTACCTCCAAGCATTGAAAGTACATCGATTATTTGTTGATAAAACTGCTGCCTGCTGCCTCCGTTATAAATTTCATTGTATATAGCTCCATCCTTTATGAACAATATTCTATGACAGTAACTAGCGGCTAGGGGGTCATGGGTTACCATCATAGTAGTAACCTTTGCTACTTTATTTATTTCTACAAATAATTCCATAACAGTTTTTGAAGCCTTTGAATCTAAATTACCGGTAGGTTCATCTGCTAAAAGGATTGAAGGATCATGTATTAAGGCTCTTGCAATAGCAGTTCTTTGAGCCTCTCCACCAGAAACTTCATAGGTTCTCTTGTTTAACAGCTTTTCTATTTTCAATATTTCAGCAGCTCTTTGAAGCTTTTTATCCTGTTCTTTTACAGAAATGCCATCCAAGGTTAAAGGCAGGATAATATTTTCACCTATGGTCAAAGTATCTAGCAAATTAAAGTCTTGAAAAACAAAACCTAACTCTCTTCTTCTAAATAGTGCAAGTTCATCTCCTCTTAAAACTAAAGGATTCTTATCTTTAATTAAGATATCTCCTGAAGTAGGTTTATCTATAGTTGAAACCATATTCAAGAGGGTAGTTTTACCGCTGCCGGAGGGTCCCATTATTCCAACAAATTCACCGCCTTCTATAGTAAAGCTTATATTGTCTAAAGCATTAAAAAGTACTTTTTTGCCGTATACTTTACTTAAGTTGTTAACCTTTAAAATTTCCATTCTTCTCTCTCCTTTCTTTTTCTGCTTACATATTAAATTATAATAAGCCTAATTAATTATAGCTATTTAATTTCCTTACAGTTTTATTACATGTATGTAAGGTAAGTGCATAGTTAAAAAGGACATATATCATCTATAATACATATCCTTTTTAGTTGAGTTTTCAATACATTTTGGTATGACATTACTCAATTCTAGAAAATATTATTTTTAGTTTAGTACCATCATTAACATTAGATTCTATTTCTACTTTATGTTCTAAGTTTTCGCATACCTTCTTTACAATATACAGGCCCATACCTGTAGACTCTCCATATTTTCTTCCGTTTTCTCCAGTAAAGAAAGGATCAAAAACTCTTTTTATATCTTTAGTTGGTATGCCAATTCCTTCATCGATAATTTCCAGTACAATTTTATTCTCTTGAATATAGGCTTGTATAGTTAAAGTTTTACCTCTTCCTTTTGAATATTTAATACCATTTGTTATGATTTGTTCCAATACAAATTTTATCCACTTTCCATCAGTATAAATTTCAATTGTTTTATCAATATCTACTTTTGGCAATATTTTGTTTTTTATAAAGAGTTTTTTGTCATTATTTACAGTGTCTAAAACTAATTGCTGTAAATTAAATTTCTCAATGACAAAATCTTTTTCAAAAGCATTTACCCGTGCAAAGTGTAATGCTAAGTTTAAGTTTTTATTCATTTTAGAAATTTCTTCATTAATACTTTCTGCAAGAGGATCACCGGCATATTCTTCAAGTTGAAGCTGTATTACAGAAAGAGGAGTCTTCATCTGATGTACCCATTGATTAACAAATGTTAAATGTTCATTTTGCTTTTTATTGTATTGCTGAATTTTAATTTCGTATAGTTTATACTGTTGCTTTAAAAGCTTTGATATATTTTTGCCAGCTAAAGAGTCTCCAAACTCTAAGGCAGACTCCTCAATAGAATTTAATCCTTTTTCAAAGAATTCATAAACTTCCTTAGTTTTGTAGTATCTTAAAGCTAAAAAACATAGAAGTATAAAGGAATTAAACAAGATTATATATAAAATCTCTGGAAATTCAATATAATTCATAAGAGTACAGTAAAATAAGGTTAAAGCAATACTAAAAAAATATATAAGTATGTATCCTTTGCTATCTTTTAAAAATAGTTTCATCTTATAACACATCCTACCAGTTCTTATTTAATTTATAGCCAACACCTCTTATAGCTTCTATTTCATTTCCAATGTTAAACTCTTGAAGTCTCTTTCTCAGT
Source organism: Clostridium magnum DSM 2767 (assembly GCF_001623875.1). Taxonomy (GTDB): domain Bacteria; phylum Bacillota; class Clostridia; order Clostridiales; family Clostridiaceae; genus Clostridium_AM; species Clostridium_AM magnum. The sequence goes on from NZ_LWAE01000017.1 coordinate 38,872, forward strand.
CTTGTTACATTTACATTGAGGGTATTTTCCTCAACAAAAGCTGTGTCATCCCATATTTTTTCTAAGAGATAATCTCGGCTAACGACTCTAGGATAGCTTTTCATAAGACATTCTAAGAGTATTCCTTCCTTCTTTGTAATAACTAAAGTTTTCTCCTTAAACTTAAGTTCTAATCTTTCTGGATAAAACTTTAAGTCGTCTAGTTCTACAACTCTCTCATCAGTATTAACAGCGTAATTGCCAAAGGCTCTCCTAATATGACTTTTAATTTTAGCGAGTACAACTTCAGAATAGAAAGGCTTTGTTATGTAATCATCTGCACCGTTTTCAAGTGCCATCACTTGATCCATTCCACTTTCTCTCGCAGATATAAAAATGATAGGAACTATTGATAATTCTCTTATTCTCCTGCACCAATAAAACCCGTCAAACTTAGGTAAATTAACATCCATTAATACTAGATCAGGCTTAAAAAAATTGAATTCTTCCATTATGCTGTCAAAATTTTTGGTGAGTTTAACGGTAAAGTCATATTTCTCTATATAATCCTTTAATAAACTGCTTATGGATATATCGTCTTCAACAATATATATCTTGTATTTCATGCTAAATGCTCCTCCTAACTCTAATAAATAACCTTTATAAAAATATAAGTTTTTTAATAATACTATTATAACAAAGTAGCTGATACTTATTATAGAAATCTATGATAAATAAAATAATCTACGTTAAAGTTTTCACGATGAACCGGTGCGGCTGAGCAAGGTTATGTAATTTAAATGGTGAAAATCCATTCTGAAAAGATTAAGTCAAATCATTCAGTAGAGAGTTATGGAGATAAAAAAGAAAATAGGAACTAAAAAAGTAACTAACTCTTTTAGTTCCTAAAACGACCGTTTATGGTACACAAATTAAACAAGAGCATTAAACTCTTGTTTATGAACAAGATAAGGATAATACAACATACTTTATGATAAAATTCAGTTCATTTAGTCATTACATTAATAAATTGAAATTTAGGAATCAAAATAAAATAATTCTTCAAATTTTTTATCTAATGCAATGCAAAGAATAAGTGCTAATTTTGCGGTAGGGTTGAATTGCCCTGTCTCAATAGAACTAATTGTATTTCTGGATACACCTACCATTTCTGCTAATTGGGATTGAGATAATTTTTGTTCTGTCCTAACTTCCTTTAAATTATTACGTAATACAAGTTCTTCAACCTGCTCTTTTTTAGATCTTGCCAATTAAAACCACCCCATACCAGTTCCAATTATCGAAGCTAAACAGCTAATAGCTCCAATTATTTCTAAAATAGTACTTATTAAAAACACTTTATCATCACGATGATAATAATAAAGCGTTCCGGTTTGCCCACTCATGCCAATCAACAAAGCCAAAGAAAATACTCTGTAATCAGCAAAGGCCTTCCCTGTAAGAAGGTTTTGTACGAAAAGAATTATGGATAAAGTTGAAAATACTATTATTACTGCCAGATAAGAGTTTTCGTTTGCTGCTTTCCCAATGTATTGTTCACGTTCATCTTTATTTTCTTTTCGGCTTTTTTCTAAAATTTCATCCTTATTCATATATATTCCACCTTTTAATTATTGACAAGTATACTTGGTAATTTTATTATATCATGACAAGTTTTGTTGTCAATATTTTTTGCAAAGTTTTCTTTGCAAATATATAAAGCACGTAAATTATGCCATTATGTAATATAGATTACTATTTCTTAAAGTGAGTGAATTATAAGATGTTTTTCCATTTTATCTCTTAGAGTGGGTTTTGTCGGAAATGTTGGCGGTACCCCTACTATAAAAAGATCAGTAGCAGTGCACCATAAAGCTACATTTTGATAAAAGAAATTAGAAAATTCTTTTATCAAGGTTTCTTTTTCATCCAGTTCATTTAAATTGTCATAGTAACTATAAGCTTAATATTCTATACTAGCTAAAATAAGGGACAAGGTAAAAGTCTATCGCACAGAGTTATATCTAAGGGGTAGACTTCTCTAGTTTAAAAATATTTTAAATAACCTCTTATAAAATGTGAAAAGATGGTATATAATAGAATGAAGGAACATATGTTCTTGGTATAAAGAAATTAAGACTTTTATAGAGGAGAATAACAGTTTTAAAAAAAATCAGGAGGTAAAAGTATCTAAACTTTAAAACTATGGGATAATGAATGGGAATTAAAACCACATCATAATGATACTACTATTGAAACTATAGATAATACTGAAAAAACAGAGGAACAGGAATTAGTTGAGGATTTAATTCAAATCGTTACAGTTTTTAGTTGTAGATTGCAAGGCAAGAGAGCTAATAAGGCTAAAAACATGATTAAGGAGTTGTTAGAGAGTGATACTGGCGAAGAAAGTTAGAATTATACCTAATATAGAACAGGAACAAAAATTATGGCAATCTGTTGGTACAGCAAGGTTTATTTATAATTGGACACTTGCAAGACAAGAGGAAAATTATAAAAATAGTGGTAAATTCATTAATGATAGAGATTTAAGAAAAGAGCTAACTATTCTAAAGAAATCAGAACTTAATTGGCTCAATGAGGTATCTAATAATGTGGCAAAGCAGGCTGTAAAAGACCCTTGTAATGCTTATAAAAAATTCTTTAACGGGTTAGCCGATAAGCCAAGATTTAAGAGCAGAAAAAAAAGCAAACCATCATTCTACAACGATACAGATAAACTAAAAGTTAAAGATAATACAGTATTAATTGAAAAAGTAGGATGGGTTAAAACAGTAGAGCAATTACCTATGGATGTTAAATATACAAATCCAAGAGTAAGTTTTGACGGGAAGTTTTGGTATATATCTGTTGGTATAGAAAAAGAAGAGCCTGTAGTCAAAAATACAGATATATCAATCGGAGTAGACCTCGGACTAAAAAAATTAGCGATAGTTAGCAATATAGAAAAACCCTTTAAAAATATTAATAAAACTAAAGAGAGTAAGAGATTAAGAAAGAAATTAAAAAGAAAACAAAAACAAGTTTCAAGAAAATATGAAAAAGGTAAAATTCAAATAGGAAAGGAAGGTGAAAACCGTTATAAATTTACTAAAACTAATAATATTAAAAAACTTGAAAGAGGAATAAAACTTATTCAAAGAAGGCTTTCAAATATACGTTTAAACCATATCCATCAAACAACAACTGCAATCGTGAAGACCAAGCCTGTGCGACACGTTGCTTAATGAAAATTTAAGCCATTAATCTAATAGATTAAGAGAACTAGCAATTTGAAAAGTCAAATGAAAGGGTAACGCCTTGAAGGGCTTTCTTTAATATCCGATTAGCATAGGTATAATTAAGTATATCTTTGTTAAAAGCTCGGTGAAGTCGGCTGAGAGCTACCGTAAGTAGAAATACACGAAAACTATTCAGAGGTGAATGGCGTAGCCTATAGGTCGGAAGTCCATAAAATACTCATGGTTAGAATGTTACAAATAAATCAGTAACTGACGAAATTCCGAATGGAAGGGTCTAGAGGTTTATAAAGTAGAAATGCTTTAACTACTAAAAATGTAGGATTTGTGAGGGTCAGTAAAACTAGGTTTTATGAAAAACCTTATACTGTTACAGGCAGTATCAAGCAAGTAGGCTCAAAGGAACAACCTAAAAGTATATGTAAGGATAAGATTGCTGGAACGTGGAAAGCTGATAACATGGAGGACTTAATTCCTAAGAAATGGTAGTAAGGAAAAGCAAACTGCTATAACTTACTTTAATATCAGTGAAAGTAGTGTCACAGTACCTATGAAACCGTAATAATAAATGGTGGAGGGATAGACACAAGTCAACATTTACAATAAAACTTATAAACACAATAATTATTAGGTTCTTGTAAGACTAAGAGAGATGAAAACCTAGTTAATGAGGTGATTAATCGACTAATGGCAACCAATGAACTGAAATTGAAGAAGAAAAGATTACTAAGAAACAATGAATATTATAACATTCAAGAGTTATATGATAACTTATATACTAAAAGCTCTAGAAAAGAGAAATTCAATGATTTACTGAGCCTAATCATAAATGAACAAAATATACTTTTAGCATACAGAAATATTAAAAAGAATAAAGGTAGCAAGACAAAAGGCAGTAATAATACTACAATTATAGAAGTTGGCGAAAATAATCCTCGAAAATTGGTAGAGTATGTAAAAAGTAGATTGGATGACTATAAACCGCAATCAGTTAGGAGAGTAGAAATACCAAAAGGAGAAGGTAAAACAAGACTTCTAGGTATTCCTACGATAGAAGATAGGTTAATACAACAATGCATAAAACAAATCCTTGAACCCATCTGTGAAGCTAAATTTCATAAACATAGTTATGGTTTTAGACCGAACAGAAATACACATCACGCAATAGCACGAAGTATGGCTTTAATGCAAAAGAACAATCTACATTATGTGGTTGACATTGATATTAAAGGATTCTTCGACGTGCGTCCGTAAGGATGTATTGGCACCGCCGAAAGCGGTATTGGATTAGAGAGATATCCAATTGGTTAGCCGTCTTACTCGTAACCGAAAGGTAAAGAGGAACATAGCATGACGGAAAAGCATATACGTTTGAAATCAGTGTATAAGCGTGATATGCAAGACCAATGTGTAACACGGTAAAAGCTAAACTGCTTTAAACCCAATTTCTTTGCTTTAAAAGTCCAAGATGTACGGAGGCATAGAAACATGACTAAATACTGATTGATGCGTACATGGAAAACATATACAAATGTATTTGTCGAAGACATCTGTACTCTCCTATGTTTTCCCAGCGTGTAAGAAACACGTAAAAGAAATGAACGGGAACCTAAATTACACCAAATCGTGCCAATATATTTAAACGGAGATTACCTAAATCGGAATGCATAATTCATTGCTATGTGCAATGCCAAATGGTGATAAATTTCAAGGATAAAATCCAAGAAAGATGGCACTGAAAATCCGACATGGTAACGGAGTTGTCATAGTAGTTGGAGCAAGGGAAAGCCTTGTACAATGTGGCTACCGCCACTATGCGAAGGGCAACAGGTTATTTAATTGATAAACAAATGGAGGTATGCGAAATGCAAAATGCTGAAACGGTGTTATCAATACTAAAACAGAAATCTGAAAATGATGAACAATATGTATTTGATAGAATTTACAGAAATCTTTTTAACGAAGAATTCTATATCAGAGCATATAAAAAAATCTATGCTAAACAAGGTAATATGACTCAAGGAATTGATGGAAAAACAATTGACGGCTTTAAAAAGCAGACAATTGTTGATGTGATAGAATTGTTGAAATTCGAACAATACTACCCACAACCTGTCAGAAGAACCTATATACCAAAAAAGAACGGTAAAATGAGACCTCTAGGTATACCAACATTTACAGATAAGCTGATACAGGAAGTAATAAGACAACTACTTGAAGCAATCTATGAACCAATATTCTGCGATTCATCGCATGGCTTTAGACCAAACAAGAGCTGTCACACCGCACTATATCAAATAAAAAGTAAATGCAGAGGTACAAACTGGATTATTGAAGGTGATATAACTGCCTGCTTTGATAACATCGACCACGATGTGCTAATCAGAATCTTATCAAAAAAAATAAAAGATGGCAGACTACTTGAGTTAATCAGAAGATTTCTAAAAGCAGGATACCTTGAATTTGAAAAAATGCATAATTCGTTTTCTGGAACTCCTCAAGGTGGAATTATCAGTCCCATCCTCGCAAATATCTACTTGCATGAATTTGATAAGTATATGGAGGAACTATGTAAAAAGTTTTCAAAAGGAAAACAAAAGAAAGTAAATCCAGAATATCATAGACTTAATTGCAAGAGATGGAAAGCTAATAAGAATGGGGATTATGAAAAAGCCAATCAAATATTAAAGGAAATGCAGACGATAAATGCCCTAGACCCTATGGATAGTAATTTTATACGAATAAATTACACTAGATATGCAGATGACTTTCTTGTTTGTATTATTGGCAGTAAAGCACTAGCTGTAGAAATCAAAAATAAAATAGCCTTCTTCATGGAAAATGAACTGAAACTAGAACTAAGCCAAGAAAAGACAATGATAACAAATCTGAGTCACCAAAGGGTTAAATTTCTAGGTTATGAAGTATCAAAAACTCATGAAAACACAAAGCAAGTTATAGATTCTATTGGTCGAAAGAAAAGGTCGGCAAACGGAACGATACAACTGTTAGTTCCAAGCAAAGCTATTAATAAAAAGCTAGAAACCTTCAGAAAACATGGAGTATCATATCCTTTCGTAGCAAAAGTAAATCTACCAGTATTGGACATTATCAATTCCTACAATGCAGAAATACGAGGATTATATAACTATTATTGTTTAGCAACTGATGTCAGTAAAAAAATAGCAACATTTAAATACTATCACTATTATAGCATGATTAAAACCATAGCTCGAAAAGAAAAGTCCTCTGTAAAAAAGGTGTTTAACAAGTATGGAATTAGCGTTCCAAGAAAAATTGGAACGGGAACTCTTCATATAATAGGCATGAAATATAAAACTAAAAATGGAGAAAAAACAATAACATACTTTAACGATAGCCTAAAGAAAATTGATAAACCAATGACCAAAATAAATGACATTTTTGGTCAAAACTTTATCGGTGGACAATTAATAAAAAGAATTAACGCAAATCAATGTGAGCTATGTGGAGCTGATACAAGTGAATTAGAAGTTCATCATATTAGAAAATTAAAAGATATTACCCGCAAGTACAAAAAACGTGGTACTGCAATTCCTAACTGGGTTATGCTAATGAGTACAATTAAGCGTAAAACGCTGGTTGTATGTCATAAATGCCACGTAAACATACATACGGGGAAATATTAACTCTGTTTTAGAAATAGCTGGAGAGCCGAATACATTGAAAGGTGTACGTTCGGTTCGGAGGGGGGCACAGGAAAACCTACTATCGGAAGATAGCAAGGCGTTTGGTGCCTACCCTACAATGTGAACCATAGTAAATTGCTAAAGCAGATGTGGACTATGGGAATACAAGATAAAAACCTATTAAGTATAATATCAAAGCTTCTAAAGGCTGAAATTAAGAATATAGGAATACCAACCAAAGGAACTCCACAAGGGGGAATTATCTCGCCTTTACTATCAAATATTGTTCTTAATGAATTAGATTGGTGGGTTAGTAATCAGTGGGAAACATTGGAAACGCAAAAAACATATACATTCTGGAACAAATATAAAGCGTTGAAAAACACTAATCTAAAAGAAATGTATATAGTAAGATACGCTGATGATTTCAAAATATTCTGTAGAAATCACAAAACGGCACAAAAAGCTTTTATTGCAGTTAAATCATGGCTAAAAGAAAGATTAGGGTTAGAAATAAGTCCAGAAAAATCTAGAGTTATAAATCTGAGAAAGAATTATTCAAATTTCTTAGGGTTTAAATTAAAAGTATATAACAAAGGTCGAAAGGCAGTAGTCAAATCACACATGAGTGACAAGGCTATAAAGAATGTAATAAAAGAAATAAAGGAAAAAATAAAATCTATACAAAAGAAACGAAAGATAGACACTATATCAAAGTACAATGCTACGATATTGGGTATGCACAACTATTATAAAGTAGCAACTCATGTAAGTATAGATTTTAACAGAATAGATTTCTTAGTAAGAAAAAGCCTAAATGCAAGACTTAACAAAATACGAAGCGATACAGGATTTACATCTAAAACATATACCAAATTTTATGGTAACTATAAATTTAAAAAATGGTATATATCAAATGTAGCTTTATTTCCTATAGCTGGAGTTAAAATGTTCAATCCAATGAACTTTACTCAAGAAATATGCAATTATACAACAAAAGGAAGAAACCTAATCCATGATAACCTAAAACAAATAAATCCCAAAACACTACAATATATCATGAAAAATCCCGTACAGGGACAAAGTGCCGAATATAACGATAATAGAATATCCTTATATGTAGGACAGAATGGTAAGTGTAGCATAACTGGGAAAGTATTAGAAATAGGTAATATGGAATGTCACCATAAGAAACCTAGAGAACTAGGTGGAAAAGACGAATATAGCAACCTGACTTTTGTTACAAAAAGTGTTCATGAATTGATTCATGCTACAGTAGAGGAAACAATTAAAAAGTACAAAGATTCAGTAAAATTAGATGTAAATGAATTGAAAAAGCTTAATAAACTTCGGTTGTTAGTTGGAATTTGTGTAATATAAGTAAATAAGTAAATGTTGATGGAACGCCGTATGAGTTCGAAAGTCTCACGTACGGTGCGGAGGAGGGGAAAAGTTGGAGATAACATCAAAGACTTACCTATTCCTATTGCAGAATAGTTGTTGAAGATTTAAATGTAAAAGGTATGCTTAAAAATAAACACTTATCAAAGGCTATACAAGAACAATGTTTTCATAAATTTATTAGTATTTTAGAATACAAAAGTAGATTTAATGGTATTGAATTTGTAAAAGCAGATAGGTTTTATCCTTTGAGCAAAACTTGTTCTTGTTGTGGTGAAATCAAGAAAGATTTAAAACTTAAAGATAGAGTATTTATTTGTCCATCATGTAATTATAAAATTGATAGGGATAAAAATGCGTCAATAAATCTTTCAAGATATAAACAATCAGCATAGTATCACATTCAAGATAATGCTGATATGTACTGCTCGTTACGCAGGAATTTAAGCCTTTGGAGCAACACATCAAACTGGAGTAGCCTTATGACAAAACAGGTTGCGTCGAATAAGGAATAAATCTCTAAATATTAGAATTTAGTAGATTTTATGTAACGGATGATGTTACATGGGTAGATTGATATTTCATATAGATGTAAATTCAGCGTACTTATCGTGGGAGGCAACGTATAGGCTTCAGCAAGGAGATTCAATAGATTTAAGAGAAATACCATCTGTAGTAGGTGGAGATGAATCTAGTAGACATGGTATTGTACTCGCAAAATCAATCTCTGCAAAAAGGTATAGTATTCAAACAGGAGAAACACTATTTAATGCTAGATTGAAGTGTCCAGGGGTTATAATAGTACCACCAAGATATTGGTTATATATGCAATGTAGTTCAGCAATGCATCAAATGTTACAGGAGTATACACCACAAATCCAAAGATTTAGTATAGATGAGAGCTTTTTAGATTTTTCTAACATGAAGCATTTATACCCAGATTATATGGAGTTGGCTGAAACCATAAGAGAAAGAATTAAGCGAGTGCTAGGTTTCACTGTAAACATAGGTATATCAAACAATAAGCTACTTGCAAAAGTTGCATCTGACTTAAAAAAGCCAGATAGAATCCATACTTTATTTCCGCATGAGATTGAGGAAAAGATGTGGCCACTGCCGGTGGAGGATCTATTTATGGTAGGTAGAGCTACAGCACCCAAACTACATAAGATAAATATTAACACTATAGGAGATTTAGCAAACTATGATGTTGAAATACTAAGAAATATATTTAAGAGTCATGGACAGCTAATTTGGAACTATGCTAATGGTATAGATAATTTAGAAGTTAGAAAGAGCAATTATATTGAAATGAAGGGAATAGGAAATTCAACAACTATAGCTTTTGATGTTGAGGATAAGGATACTGCACATAAGGTTCTGTTATCTTTATGCGAAACAGTTGGAATGAGATTAAGGGATTCTCATAACTGCTGCAATGTAGTTGCGGTAAGTATAAGAGGTTCAGATTTAATCTCTTATTCACGCCAAAAGAAACTTAGTACAGCTACAGATTCTACAAGAAAAATATATGACGAGACCTGTATTCTGTTTGATAATGTATGGAAAGGTAACCCAATAAGGCATCTAGGGGTACATATAACAGATTTTTGTAACAATGATTTTTATCAGTATACCTTATTAGATTCCTTTAATTATTATAAGGATAGTAAATTAAATAAAGTAGTAGATGAAATTAGACTAAAGTATGGTTATAAGGCTATTTTTAGGTCATGTTTTTTACAATCAGGTTTAAGCTCTATGTGTGGAGGGGTAGGAGAGGAAGAGTATCCTCTAATGAGTTCCATGTTGTAAGGGAAAGGTGTGTTGTTATAATGAAAATTATAGTTAAACCAATTGAAGTAGTTTCTTACACTAGCAATAAAGGTGAGATAAGACCTTTAAGATTTAGGATTCAAGCTGAAGATGATTCAGTAAAGGTAGTAAAAATAGATAAAGTTATTACAAAAGAAACTGAAAAACTAGCAGGTAACCCTATGCTTGTATTCAGATGTCAAAGTCTAATTGGTAATGTACAGAAACAGTTTGAAATTAAATATGAGTTACAAACCTGTAAATGGATATTATTTAAAATTTAGTAGTTTTAATTAATGTGGCTGATATTATTTAGGTTGCTGGGCTATTGAATTGCAATTTTATATTGGAAACAATACATGAGTATTTATAATTAAGAAAAGATGCTTTCTATAAAGGGATATGGAAATTAATGTCGAATAGTAATACCAAGAAAGTTAGTGTTTGAAGTTATTTATAGAGATGGTTCTGCAGATTAATGATTTTCGTACAAAAGGAGATTGATGTAATGGATATTAAAATTAGAAGAGTAGCTATAGAAGACTTAGATGCGGTAACAGAAGTGGAAGCAAGATGTTTTCCAGAGGCAGAAGCTGCTACGAAGGCATCATTCGAACAACGAATTAAGACATTTCCAGAAAGTTTTTTTGTAGCAGAAATTGATGGAAAAATAATTGGGTTTATCAATGGGTGTATAATCAATGAAACGACTATCTATGATGAACTATTTAGCGATGCTACTCTACACATTCCAAATGGAGATTACCAGACTATTTTTGGACTTGATGTGATTTTTAATTATCGCAATCTAGGAATTGCGGCACAATTAATGAAGCATTTGATAGAAGTATCAAGATTAGCTGGTCGCAAAGGTGTTATTTTAACGTGTAAAGAGAAGCTCATTCATTACTATTCAAAGTTTGGGTTTGAAAATAAAGGTGTTTCAAAATCCGAACATGGTGCTTCTGAATGGTATGATATGATTTTAAAGTTTTAATAAAATCTGCACATGATTTTATTTAGGGAAGGTAATAAAATGATAATACAAACTGAACGTTTAGAGCTTATTCCGTTAACTCCTAATCAATTAAAACTATGGATTGAAGATATTCCTAATGAAAATGGTGAGGTTGAGATTGGCTATGGTTTAGGTAAAGAGTTTGAGCACAACGGATATATGACAGAAGCTGTAAAAGCAATGTGTGAGTGGGCATTAAAACAAAATGGTGTTACAAGTGTAATTGCTGAAACTGAGTTAGAAGGTTTGGCTTCTCAAAAGATTTTAGAGCGTTGTGGATTCAAAAAGGATAAAAGTGGAGAAACTTTTTGGTGGAGATTATGATGATTTTGATAATGTTGAGGATTTAATATCTTTTATTGAATCTGGAATTCGATAAATTTTAATTTAAGGTTGAAAATTATAAATAGTAATTTGAAGAGGGGGATAAGATATGGCTTCTAGTCAAGAATATTTAGATTTTATTATTGGACAATTAGATACACTGGACGATATTTCTTTCAGAAAAATGATGGGAGAATATATTTTATATTTTCGAGGAAAGGTTTTTGGGGGAATATATGATGATCGCCTTTTGGTTAAGATAACCAAGTCGAGTAGAGAGTTGATGCTAGAAGCAATTGAGGAGTTGCCTTATGATGGTGCAAAACCAATGCTTTTGGTTGGTGATGTTGATAATAAAGATTTCTTATATCAATTAATTACGGAGATGTATGAAGAACTTCCAAATCCAAAAGTAAAAAAGAAAAAGTAATTTTTAAATTCAAATTTAAGGTTAATTAAAATTAGTGTAAATAGTAATTTGAAGGGAGAATATTTTATTATGATTATTGACAATAATCCAAAGGAAATAGAAGCAATGGAGGCATTTCATCGTGGTGACAGAAAAGAAGGATTGCGATTGCAGGAAGAGTTTGCTTCGGAATTTCGTGAAGAATATAAAGATAAGGACCATTGTTCATGTAAAAAAGCATGTCGTTATCATGGAAATTGTAAAGAATGTGTGGCAATTCACAGAGCACATCAGGAACATGTACCAAATTGCATGAGACCATTAATAAATAAAAAAATAAAAATATTATCTGAACTTACTGAACATACAATTGCAAATGAAATTGAGCCACCTAAAGAAACTTTGAGAAAAGAATAAAATTATAGAAAGCAAAAACCGTTCGTTACACTTCCAGTTTTTGCAAGAGGGTCTGGCCCTCTTGTAGAACTTGGTAACGAAGTGAACAAATTCTGCTTACTACTATTTTGTATATTTGCAGTATCTTATTAAATGGATTTATTATAAAAATAGGAATTATGGTTTAAACAAAAATGTTTTAGGTAAAAACTGTACCATTTTAATTATATCTATAGATGGAATACCTGGTGCAGTAAATTTTTCATCATCTCTGATGCTAGCAATGATATCTTTTTCTTCTTTAGTGGGAGCTAAAGAAAGTAAGTAATCATAAAAAAGCTCATCCTCTCTTTCCCCCTGAATGGCTTCTTTTATTAGAGCTAATGCTTCTTCTAGGGTTTTATATGATTTCTTCATTTCGTGAATTCTAAAATAATTTTGGGGAACAAAATTGGGTATAGAATAATACATTAGTATCCTCCTAATAAAATGTGATTACAGCATTATTATTATGATAGGTTTTATGGTGTGCTACATGTTTCAATAAAGAATTTGTGTAATATAAAGCAAAATAGTAATAAGTTTGCGTTTATTTTCATATAAATATATGATGCAGAACATAGAAATATGGAGTGAAATCCATAAAATTAGATAGAACTTTTTAAGATGTTCCTTATTAATTTTTTATGGAGGTAATAAGTTGAATAGTAAGGCAAGCTGTCCTTTATCAGCTCATAAGGAATTGTCAGCATTAAGTATAGTTAATGAAGCTATCCGAAGCATCAGAGCCGGAGAAAATCGGAAGATAAATGCTATATGGCTGGAGGCTACAGGATGTTCTGGCAATATCATTTCTCTTCTAAATGCAACAGATCCTGATGTGATTTTTTTTCTGAGGGAAATGGTAAATCTAACTTATAACAACAGCATAATGGCAGAAGAAGGAGAAAGCGCCTTTGAAGAGTTTTTAAGGACCTTGAAAACTGAATTTATTTTGCTGGTTGATGGAGCTGTTGCATTAAAAAAGAACGGAAATTATAATATTGTAGCTAAATATAAAGGCCAGGACATAACTGCTTTGGATGCAGTTAAAATGGCAGGAGAGAAGGCTAAATATGTTTTGGCAGTAGGAACTTGCGCATCTAGCGGGGGAATTTCAGCTGCAAGACCAAATCCTTCAGAATGCGTTAGTTTAAGTAATGTACTAAAAAGAGAAGTAATTAATCTTCCAGGCTGTCCTTGCAACCCAGCCTGGGTTATAGGAACTTTAGCCCATATAATTACTAAGGGAAAACCGGAAGTTGACAATAGAAATAGGCCAATTTTATTCTACGGAGTTACAATTCATGACAGATGTCCTAGAAGGTCATTCTTTAATAATGGAATCTTTGCAAAAAAGCTTGGGGAAGAGACTTGCATGTTTAAATTAGGCTGCAGGGGACCAATTACCAGAACTGACTGCCCAACGAGAAAGTGGAATGGTCGTGTTAACTGGCCTATTGGAGACAATACACCCTGCATAGGCTGTGCTAATTTTGCTTTTCCAGACGGTATGGAACCTTTTGTGAGATATTAAAAGGCCAACTTTGAATTGAGGTGAAGGTGAATATATGAGTAGAACAATAAAAGTAAATCCATTAACCCGTATAAGCGGTTTTATGGAGATAGAAGTGAAACTCCAAAATAATAAAGTAGTTGATGCTAAAAGCAGCGGACTGTTATTTAGAGGCTTTGAAAAGATGCTTCTAGGAAGGTCGCCTTTTGATGCTATCTATTTTACTGAGAGAATATGCGGAATTTGTTCCACAGCCCACTCAGTTACATCAACTCTTGCACTTGAAGATGCGCTCAAAGTACATCCAAATGAAAATGACAAAATGCTGAGAGATATTATTCATGGGTGGGAGTTTATTCAAAATCATATAAGACATTTCTATCTTTATACTTTGCCGGATTTTGTAGTTACTCCAGATATTCAGCCGGTGTCATCAGCGGGAGGATATGATTTAAGGCTTCCGGAAGCTCTAAACAAGAAAATATCAGAGGATTATTTGGAGGCAATAAAGTTCAGCAGATTAGCTCATCAAGGTTTGGCAGTGCTTGGAGGGAAGGCTCCACATAATCATGGAATTTTCGTTGGAGGGGTAACAGAAAGTTTAGATGCTTCTAATCTCATTAATTTAAAGTATTTAGTTTCCGAAATAAAAGCTTTTATAAATAACAGGATGCTGGAAGATGTCAACATTATTGCAGAGTACTATAAGGACTATTTTAAGATGGGTCAGGGATATGGGAATCTGATGACTTATGGAGTATTTGACACCTATAAGGATAAGGAAGTAAGCTACGTAAAGCCAGCAGTTTTGATTAATGGCAATGTGAAACCCTTTGATCAAATGAAGATAACAGAAAATATATATAACTCCTGGTACAAGGGCGAAACAGTTCAAAGTAATCCATTTGGTGGCTTTACAGAAGATGATATGGACAAAGCTCAGGCTTACAGCTTTGTTAAAGCACCTCGCTATGAAGGTAATGCCATGGAAGTAGGACCTCTTGCCAGAATGATTCTAAGCGGTAACTATCCAAACAAGATATCCATGATGGACAGGACGATTGCAAGAGTTTTAGAGGCTAAAAAGGTGATAGATATAATTGAAGGACTGCTTGAAAGAGCCAGCTTTGAACCAGTAGGACAAAGACAATATGAGATTCCAGACAATTCAATAGGCAGTGGGCTTATGGATACTACAAGGGGCTCTTTGGCTCATTGGGTTTCTATTGAAAATAAGGTAATAAATCATTACAACATTATTACGCCAAGTGGCTGGAACTGCTCTCCAACAGATTCAAAGGGAGTAAGGGGAGTAATAGAACAGGCACTTATAGGTACTGACATTCAAAATCCAGAGCAGCCTGTTGAAATAGGAAGAATTGTAAGATCTTATGACCCATGCATATCATGCGCTACACATATTGTTAGTGATAGGTTTAAGCCGGTAGAAATAATAATATGTCAATAAAAATAATAGCAATAGGAAACAGGCTCATGGGTGACGATGGGGTGGCTATTCACGTAATTGAAAAACTAAGTAAAAACTTTGAGGAAGGTAGTATTGACGTAATATCACATTTCTAGGTAATAAATCATATTATAATATTGTAGCACTATTATAAAGAAGGGATAATATGTATAATACTTATAGGATGCCGTGTCCTTATTATACTGATTCAAGCTATAACCAAGACAACACGTATTATGATTATTACACCTATGCGTGTCCTTACTTCGAAAGCATACCAATGTATGACGCGGATTTTTCGAGAGAGTTTTATAGACCGGTTCAATGCCTACAGATTCTGAATTTGAAGAGGTGCTAAATTATAAAGTTATTTGCTATTGTTTAATGGATAATCATGTTCATTTAATGATTAAAACAGATATAGAACTGTTAGGAGAGTTTAGGGGAATATAATATTGAGGTATAATAAAGAGTACTGAATCTAGAGGTGAGTGCTTTTTATTATGTTTATATTGTAGTGACTCTTGAATACAATTCCAATAAAGAATAAAATAGTATTGTGGTAGATTATGTAGAAATATTAATCATGCCTATAGCTCACTCCTTTCTTCTTTGCTGGAAATTGTGATGTAAAAAATCTTAATTTACCCTAAAAAGTTGGGGGAGCAAGTTATTTATATAAAAATCTTGAAAATAAAAGGGTTATGTCAGAAATCATATTGAAATTTTTGACAATATCATCTTTTGAGGAGAGGGTAGAAATGAAAAATCGAATTAGAGAAATAGAGGAGCAAATTATCGAACTTAAATCTAGAATGCCGGCCCATTCACTACAACCAAGGATGCTTCAGGAACTAGAAGATTTAGAAGCTGAGTTAGATGATTTAAAAGCAAAAGTCAATATTAAAATTCATAAATTCAATAATCACTCAGACCCTTCTCGTTTAAATCAACAGCACAATACTACATTAGAAAGAATGGAGCGATATGATGAACCTAAGTAATTTAAATCTTCAAAGTTTAAATCAATTGATAATTACTTTTGCTAGCAGAATTTTGATTTCAATAACAATCCTTGTCGTAGGATTAAATGTTATTAAGAGAGTCATAAAATTGATACAAATCACATTTGAAAGGATTAATTTAGACAAGTCCTTGAAATCATTTCTATTATCTATAATAAAAGTATGTTTTCAGATATTGCTGATAATAACTATAGCATCAATGTTAGGGGCTGAGATGACATCTTTTGTAGCTATTATAGGCTCCGCAGGGTTAGCTATAGGTCTAGCACTGCAAGGCAGCTTGTCAAATTTTGCAGGTGGAGTTCTTATTTTAGTACTAAAACCATTTAAGGCTGGAGATTATATTGAAGCAGCTGGCTATTCAGGGACAGTAGAGGAAATTCAAGTATTTTATACTATATTAAATACTCCAGACAATAAGAAAGTAATAATACCTAATTCTAATTTATCAAATAGCGGTACTATAAATTATTCTGCGAATCCGACTAGAAGAGTAGATTTTATTTTCGGAGTTGGATATGAAGATGATATTTTTAAAGTAAAAGAAACTTTGCAGAAGATTGCCAATGAGCATCCTTTAATTTTCAAGGATCCAGAACCACAAATAGTTTTAGGAAAGCATGATGCAAGTTCAATAAATTTTTTCTTTAGAGTTTGGGTAAAAACTGAAGATTATTGGAAAGTTCATTTTGATATAATGGAAATAGTTAAAATTGAATTTGACAGAGAAGGAATTAACATTCCTTATCCTCAAATGGACGTACATATACATAAAGAAGATTAAAGAGACTGATGTTTATGATAGTAAGATTTGTGATTTCTTTACTATTCTTACAAGCAAATGGTTCTTTCCCCTTATACTATTATGAATTAGTAGTATAAGGGGACTTTTAATGCTCTTTTTTTCAAAATAACCTAACAATAGGCATCACACCAATTTTAGTTATCTTACATTTTTGTGCTATATATTGAGCCGTAGCATTACCCATTGATAAAAGTCTTTTTTTATATACTTACTAAATACACCATGCCTTTTTCAATATCCCAATACCTTCTTCAATCTGCATTTCGGTTAAACTGCCAAAACCCAGTAAAATCATAGGAAATTCATTGGATACACCTTCAGCATAATAAATTGAGGTTGGATAGACCTTTATTTTCATCTTACCAGCAGATTGAATTAATTCTTCTTCTGTCATTCCGTTTTTAATTTTCAACAAAACATGCAGTCCAGATTTTTCACCAATGATTTCAACTTTTTCTTTCATGTGCTTATCAATTGAGGAAAGTAGTATTGATTGTTTCTTACGATATAATTTTCTCATCTTACTTATGTGTCTTAACAAGTGACCGTCCTTCATAAATCTATATAGTGTATTCTGATGAAGCCTAGATACAGTGTGCTCATATATTTTAAAATGTTTTTGATATTTCCCCACCAATTTTGAGGGTAAAACTAAATAACTGACTCTAATTGAAGGAATTAAAGATTTTGAAAATGTGCCCACATAAATAACATTTTCATTGCTATCTAATCCTTGCAAAGAAGGAATTGGCTTTCCCTTATATCTAAATTCACTATCATAATCATCTTCGATTATATAGCCATCTTTTTCTTCACACCATTTCAATAACTCTAATCTTCGAGAAACTGGCATAATCATTCCATAAGGAAATTGGTGAGAAGGTGTAACATAGACAACTCTAGCAGGACTTTTTCTTAAATCTTCTATACAAATACCATCTTCATCTATTGGAATAGGGTAGACATCTACTCCTTGGTCTTCAAGAACATTTCTTACGCTATTGTAGCCAGGGTTTTCAATTGCATATGTATACTCTTTACCTAACAGCATAGACAATAATATCATCAGATATTGAATACCTGCTCCAATAATAATTTGTTCTGGAACACATCTAACACTTCTTGATTGGAAAAGATATTTAGATATCTCTTTACGTAAACATTCCTCTCCTTGAGGGTTACCTATTAATAAGAGGTCGCTTTGGTCTGAATACAAAGATTGTACTGCCAATTTCTTCCATAGGGGGTGTGGAAAATTATTCGTATCCACAGAGCCTGAACGAAAATCAATTAGGTATTCAAGGGTATTCTTCAATTTTATATTTTCATTAGGGTTACCCATAAGTGGTAGACTACATAACAAGTTATCTTCTAGTTTTTTTACAAATATACCTTTGCGAGGTTTACTTTCTACATATCCTTCTGCACATAATTGTTCGTAAGCAGTTTGAATAGTGTTTTGGCTAATCCCTAGATGACTTGCTAATTTTCTTTTTGATGGTAATTTTGTTTCTGGTTCAAAGGTCCCAATTTGTATTTCTTTTTTGATATATTCATATAATTGAACATAGAGTGAGATGTTTTTTGAGTAATCCAAAATAGGCGTAATTTCCATCATTTTTATATCTCCTATAACTGATACCATAAAATATGTTAAAACTGATACTTTTAATTGTACCAGACTGAAATTATAATTAAAAGAAAAAAGGGGGAATTAGTATGAATACTAAATATGTTGTTATCATTCAATGCGATATTGCACAAAGAAGGTGCAGTGGATTTGCATGTACAAATGCTTTTTATAACAAAGAAGAGATTTTTAAAGATTATGAGGATACTACAAGATATATTTCTTTTACTTGTGGCGGTTGCAGTGGAAAAGGAGTTGCTGTAAAATTAGAACAATTATCTAAGAAATTAAGTAAAAAAACTGATATTAGTAAAGATGAAGTTGTAGTTCACTTATCATCTTGTATGGTAAATGAGAGTTATCATTCTGATAGATGTCCACATGCAGACTATATTAAGAGTATTGTTACAAAGAAAGGTTATAAAAATATAGTAGAGGGATCTTTTATAAGTGCTAATGCAGCAAGAAAAAGGAAAGAAGGTATATACAACTGTTATGATCAAGAACAGTAATTTGAAGTAAGGTTTTGGAGGTATTTCACAATTATTGAAAAACATTTGAAATTTTACGTATAATAATGAACAAAATCTAAGGAGAGGAATAATAATGAAGCCAATATGTAGAAAAGAATACCTTGAATTGAAACCACCGGAGGTTGGGGATACAGTGGCTGATAAGGATAGAATTGTGAAGGCATTAAAGCCTAAATACGGCAATGTATATATTTCTATTTCTACATTAAAATCTTATTACAAGCTGTTAAGAAATTTTGACTGGAAACTAACTGTCACAATAGTTCAAAATGTTTATTGCTCAGAAATTATTATAATAGAAACTGGAAATACTACAGATAAGCATTTTGCCTATGCGGCGGATCTTGGAAGCACAACTGTTGTTATGCAATTAGTTGATCTAAACTCTGGAAATGTACTATGTGAAGAAAGCATATTAAATCATCAAGCCACCTATGGTGCAGATATACTCAGCAGAATCTTTTATGTGAAGGATAATGAAGATCATTTAAAGGAAATCCAGCAAGCTACTCTGAATAACTTTAGAGAACTTATGGACAAGATTCATTCCTTGACAGGAATTTCCCCATCAGAATGAGGAGCTTTAATTATTGGGGGAAATACAACAATGATCCATTTCCTATTTGGTATTGATCCATGGTTTATATTCTATACACCATATACTCCTTCTTTTAACCGATGCGACTTTATTTCAGGGAGAGATATTGGACTGCCTTTTAGCGGATTGGTTTATTGCTTTCCTTCTGTAGCTAATTATCTTGGTGGTGATATCATCAGCGGATTGTTAACTGCTCAGATTCATAAAGGAAGTGAATTGTCTTTGTACATGGATATTGGGACAAATGGTGAAATGGTTTTGGGGAATAATGAATTTATGATTAGGGTGGCAGGAGAAGCAGGAACAGCTCTTGAAGGCGGTATAAGCAAACAAGGGATGAGAGCTAGTAGGGGAGCTGTGGATTCAGTTAGAATCGTTAACAATGAGATGATCATTACCACTATACAGAATGCAAAACCAATAGGTATATGTGGTTCAGGAATTGTTGATCTTCTGGCTGAGATGCTTCTTGAAGGTTGGATTGATTACTCAGATAGATTTGTTCCTGGTAGATCAGAGCGTATCGTTTTGAGAGAAGGAGAATATGTAGTAATATATGCATGGGAAAATGAGTCCGGTTCCAGTGAAGAACTTTTATTCAGCCAAACAGATATTTTAAGTTTCATGGATACAAAAGCTGCAGCAAACACCAAATAGGTGGCTTTTTCACGGTATCTCTCAATATAGAATTTTAGTCATTTTTCATAGAATCATTATCATAACATGAATAAAAATATACAGAGTTTACATATTTACCACATGGATAATATTATCCCATTTCTTGCGGTGAAACTATTTCGTTTTTGAGAACATTCTCCGCTGTATACGGGAAGTTAGGAGATATTTGATTGTTTCTGTAAAGCAGGAAAAGAGGGACTAAAGGGAGGTGGCTGGCGTCAACCCAGGTAAATCCGTTTTCAGGGGTTACACCTGATGGACGTGGCGCACCAAAGCTTATAACAAGATTTACATAGCCCATTTTATCAATTATGGTCTGATAATCTGAGATTGTATAGAGTGCTATAAGACCTATTGGTGTTATAAAACTCATACTCCAATATCGCATGTCTTCATCGCCTGCGATTCCGAGACTACATTATTATTATTATATGTTTTAGTTCGAAGAGTGTGTTTTTATATGGATTCTATGTTCTATGGGGAGCATAGAACTTTAGGTATAAGAAAATTTAAACTTAGGGAAGATGTGATGTTACCTTGGATACAAGAAAAAACAGCACTAGCTTTTAGTGCTGTTTCTATAGCAAACTATATTTTACTCAGTATTGGTTGTTTATACTATCCTCTTATTGTTTTTCTTTTTTCTAAATAAGATTGCGCGACTCCAGATAGTATCAAAGATAGCTGGGGCAACATTTGTCTCTGGGTTTGCATAAATCCTGAAACCTACATAAGCGTCCTCATTGTTATCAACACCGTATGCTGATCCTTTGGGTTGTCTGTACTATAAGGTATTATAACTTCATTGCCTTCTTCAGCTTTTCTTGCCATCTTTACTGTGTAATAATATTTCGAGTTTTTATAATCTTTAGGAAAATACTCGGTGGCAGGGTACTTTAACTCATCTGTAATATTGGCTCCTACAACGCCGTTCCAGTATTCTTCGCCGTAAAACTAATGTTGAAAAATGTTGCGAAGTCCGTTTGTGCGTGGTCAACACCATATAGTATCACAAAATCCTCATCAGTTTCTAATTGGAAATTGTCTGTCCTTATATAGAGGCCATCCCTGTTATCATAATACACAGGAACATCCTGTAATATTCCCTCATAACCATCAAGTATCCAGAGTTTTGAATCCAGATCCACAGGTTCATATTCTTCATTTTCATATTTCTTAATTATCTCATTTCGCAGGTAATCATTTCATTTC
>NZ_LWAE01000018.1 GCF_001623875.1 Clostridium magnum DSM 2767
TATCGTCCCAAAAGACAGAGCTTTACAACCCGAAGGCCTTCATCACTCACGCGGCGTTGCTGCATCAGGCTTTCGCCCATTGTGCAATATTCCCCACTGCTGCCTCCCGTAGGAGTCTGGACCGTGTCTCAGTTCCAATGTGGCCGATCACCCTCTCAGGTCGGCTACGCATCGTCGCCTTGGTGAGCCTTTACCTCACCAACTAGCTAATGCGCCGCGGGTCCATCTCAAAGCGGATTACTCCTTTAATTAGTCCTTCATGCGAAAAACTAATGTTATGCGGTATTAATCTCCCTTTCGGGAGGCTATCCCCCTCTTTGAGGCAGGTTACCCACGTGTTACTCACCCGTCCGCCGCTAATCCACCCCGAAGGGCTTCATCGCTCGACTTGCATGTGTTAGGCACGCCGCCAGCGTTCGTCCTGAGCCAGGATCAAACTCTCAATTTAAAAGTTTGAATGCTCATTACATTTTTACTCACTACTATATTATAGTAGTTAAAGAATTGCTGGTTTAGTTTATTTAATAAAAGTCATTTTGACTTTCAACCTCTGTTTAATTTTCAAGGATCATGTCGCTTGTTTGCGACCGGATTTATATCTTATCATTTTCATCTTAGCTTGTCAACTAGTAATTTATTACCAGTTAACCGATGTATCTGATCACTATCTGCGATCGGATTTACATTTTATCATCTCTGTGCTTGTCTGTCAATTAGTAAATTGTTACCAAGTTACTCACACCACATTACATTATTGTACTGCGTCTTTAACAGCTTACACATAATATCAAACAAACTTATTTGTTGTTTGCATTTGTCACCTCTTGAAGCGATAAATAGTATCTTAACATGTGTACACATACAGAAAACTATTAATATATCCCTTTAATCATATAATATTCTATTATTATGTCATTATACTTCTACATACTCAATAATTCACATAGTGATACACCAGACTTAGTTTATTCGATGACTATCCTCTCTGGATTCGTTCAACTATCTTTTTAGTTATTAAAATTATGCAGTTTTTCATTTTACTTACTCATTATTAGCGAACGTAACCTATGTTACAGATTTTTCATTGGAATATGATATTATATAGTAAAAATAACGAAGGAGAAAACAATATGTCAAGATATGAACAACATAGAAGTTTTTTAAAGTCTAATTTTAATGAATTTAAAAGTATAAAAACTGATAAGATGAAAGGGATAGCGCAACCGCCAAGCGTTAAATCTTATGGCTTATCTGATAATATTATTAATCTTCCGAAGGTAAGTGAAGGCGTTGTGAAAAAAAGCAATATCTATGAGTGCATAAAGGATAGAAGAAGTACAAGGTTTTATGCAGATGAATCAATAAGTCTTGAAGAATTATCATATTTGCTATGGGCTACCCAAGGTATTTCTGGCACTACTAAGGCTGGACTTACCCTTAGAACTGTTCCCTGTAGTGGTGCAACACACTGCTTTGAGACATATCTATTTATTACAAAGGTCCAAGGCATAAAAAGGGGTATCTACAGATACCTTCCAGTGGAGCACAAACTCTTATTTATGTTTGAGTTAGATGAAATAGATAAAAAAATAGATGAAATTACCCTAGAACAACCTTTTGTACCTAACTTTGCTAAAAAAGCTGCAGTACTTTTTGTTTGGAGTGCTACACCATATCGATCTGAGTGGAAGTTTGATATTACAGCTCACAAAAAAATTCTAATAGATATTGGACACGTATGCCAAAATCTCTATTTAGCTAGTGAATCAGTTGATGCTGGAATATGTGCTATTGCCATATACGACCAAAAGATGATAGACGAGCTTTTATCATTAGATGGAAGTGAAGAATTTACAGTATACCTTGCTGCAGTTGGAAAAAAGTTAGAAAAGTAAAGAACAGGGTTAAACACCCTGTTTAAATTATTGTTAAAAATTATAATCTATTTGCCTTTAAGCATTTTCTTCAACAGCTTCTTCTCCCAAAGCCATAATATGAGATAAATTTTGAAGGTCATTCCCCTTCCAAAATCCTTCTTTATTTAAAGCATTATAACATTCTTCTACTTTCCTCATAGTTTTCTGTACATTCAAATCTGTAGTCGCTAATACTGCTGCAAAAACATAATCATCTTTAGAATTTTATTACACCACCTTTTATTGTATGTTCACCCATTAATTTGTATCAGTTTAATGCATCTTACATGCCCAATATTGCATATTAAAAGAAATCTATAGTTTCGATTTATAAGCTTCAATACAATAGAATTATAGATAAGAAGCCTATCAATTTTAAAATCAATTATTACTTTAATAATAAATTTGTAAAACATGGAGGTACTTTAATATGATAAAAGGCTTTATTCTCGGGCTTTCAAGCGGCGCTTATTGCCTTGCTTCTTGTATTCCTGTATTCGTGCCTTACATTTTGAGTGAAAATAAACAAATAAAGTGGAATTTTATTTGCTTACTCAAATTTATGCTTGGAAGACTTCTAGGCTATATACTCTTTGCACTTCTAGCATGGACTACAGGAAACTATATAATAGATAAATCTGAATATAAAGAAATTATATTTGCTATGTCCTATATATTTTTATCTTTTACACTTATTTTTTACAGCTTTAGAAACTCTCATAGAGTCTGCAATATCAGATACTTCAATAAACTTTTTAACCCTATAAACAATGAAAAAAGCTTCACCATAATATTACTTCTGGGTTTTTTTACGGGTATAAATGTTTGCCCGCCATTTATTTTAGCTTTCTCTGACGCTGCTTTCTTTACTAACATTTCTAGTAGTATTTTGTATTTTATTGCCTTTTTCATAGGTACAGCCATCTATTTTATACCTATTCCATTTATAGGTATTTTAAAAGGTAATCAAGTTAAATTAATAGGTCAAATGTGCTCTTTGGTAATTGGAGTATTTTATATGTATTCAGGAATAATGATGTTTTTAGGGAGATGATATTAAAATGAGCAATTTAGAAATTAACAAATCAACAAAAGTAAGCAAAAATAAAGGAATCTTTAAAGCAATACTGGCTTGCATACCTATATTACTGATAAGTTTTGTTATGATGACAGGTGGAAAAGGAATTTCAAAAGAGCCTTTAATGAAGAGTTCCTTTTTAATAGGATATACTTTTATAAATTTGATATTTTTCTTTATTGTATACACAAAGAAAACCTATAGATACAGAAAAATATTTTTTGTGACCTACGCCTTACTTTTTGCAGTTAGCTTTATGACTAATTTAGTAGAAGTAAGAGGCAGCATTTTCTATAATCAATCCACTTTTATTAATGGTGAAACTCCTTTTTGTCATATGGTAATTCCAATGATTATAATACCAGCTGCTTTAACTAAAACAATAATTTTCCCTGGTTCCCTTTTCGATGGATTTGCCAGCATATCAAGCATGATAATAATTTGGCTTGGTGCCTCTATAGCCTTAGGACGGGGTTGGTGCAGCTGGGCCTGTTTTTATGGTGGCTTTGATGAAGGCTGTTCTTCATTATGTAAAAAAACAAGGCTAAACATAAATAAGAAATGGACTTATCTATCCTTTGCTATCTTAATATCCATTGTGCTCCTATCAGCGGCTACTCTTTCCCCTGTTTATTGTGATTGGCTCTGTCCTTTTAAAGCAGTTACTGAGTCAGAACAAATAACTTCTGTAACAGTATTTTTTAAAGCTGTAGTGTTTTATTCTCTATTTTTAATTTTAGTTATAATATTACCTATACTCACTGGAAAAAGGACACAATGCGGATTATTTTGTCCCTTCGGAGCTTTTCAATCCTTTACTAATAAGATAAATATTTTTGATATAAGGATAGATAAAAATAAATGCTTAAACTGTAAAAAATGTGTAAGGGAATGCCCTACTTATTCTATAGATGAAAATAGTCTATCAAATTCACAAGCTCTTATGACCTGTACTAAGTGTGGAAAATGTATAGATATTTGCCCTGCTTCCGCTATATCTTATCATATAAAGGGCACAAAAATAGGAATAAGAACTAACCTATCAAGATATCTTTTCCTTTATCCTGCTTATATTTTCGCACTGACTATTGGCGGTGGAACAATAATTAATGGACTATTTAGACTTTTAAAGCTTATAACTACAGGAAGCTTTTTTTAGATAAAATAAGTGACACATTAATACAAAATTAAGTTATGTAGAGGAAGGCGTATCAAAATGATTAAATTAAAAGCTATTTTAGGATATATTATTGCTGTTTTAACTTTATTTGTAGTGCTAGCTACTTTTATAGGCAACGACTTTTGTGCTAGAAAGTTTATCAATATAACATCACTAAAAGTTTCTCCTTTATATACTGGTGGTGAAATATCTAAAGTTATTTCTCTAGAAGATTGTCAGCTAAAGATACACAAACCTGTATTCCAAGGACTATTTTCAGACAGATCTAAGGGCTTTGTTGAAGTTGATTATGAAAGCAAAAATATGCCTCAAATAATATCACAAAGCATAGATTTTGATGGTGATGGGAAGATTGACTTTTCTATTAAATATGATATTAAAAACAATAAATCTGAATTTGAGGCTTTAAATAAAAATGTTGTTTCATTAAATGGAGTATATAAAATTAAAAGTGGTTATGCCATTAAAGTAAACCTTAAAAAATAATTTTTAAAAATATAAATCGATGTTAAAAAGTGTTATAATGCAAATGTAATTAATAAGGTAAAAGCAATAAAAATGGGGTTTTTGGATGGAAGTAAATTTGATTTGTTCAGAAAATATAAGAAGAATATTAGAGGAGATGCTTACTAATAGAAAAATAAGAATTAGTAAGGATTCTAAGGTTTGTATTATTGAGAAGGGCTTTGCTTTAGAAGAAGGCAAAATAGGAATATACTTTGATATGAACACTATAAATATTCTAATTGATTATTTAGACCAAGTATCAGCTAGTAAGGAAGAGATAAAAAATGTAATTACAGGAAGATGCCAGGAGGATGAACTTAAGGTATTGACCTATGATAATATTTATTACTTTGAGGCTATGGGAAATGATGTTTTTTGCAGAACAAGGGAAAAAAAATATAAAGTCAGGGAAAAGCTTTATGAATTAGAAGAAAAGTTGGAAGATAAAGGTTTTATAAGAGTAAGTAAATGTTTTATTGTAAATGTAGTGAAGATTGATCGCATTATCTCATGGTTCAATAGTAAGCTAATATTAAAAATTATGAATATAGATGAAGAAGTTTATGTTACACGAAAATATTTAAGTGATTTTAAAAAATTTCTTGGTTTTTGAGGTGATTAGTATGGGAGAGAATTTAAAGGACTTTTTATTTAATTTAATAGTATCTATATTTATTGGATTACTTGTCGGCATGGTTGAAGTAATATCTATAAACATGAATAGTGAGACTGTAACTATACTAATTATGTGTTCAATACTTGGAGGATTTATTGGAACAATTTCTAGGCTTGTTTTTATATATATATTTGACATAAAACAAAAGGGTGTGAACTTAGCATTCATAGCTGTCTTTATTGTAATTGGAGCTATTTCCTGTACTCCATCTGCTTATTATTATTTTGTTGAAGGTATTAAGGTTTCTATAATATCCATAGCACCGATTTTAGTTACAGCAGAACTTCTTGGAATGAGTTTTTGCTATTATTCTTATAGGAGATGTCTGGATTTAAATCTAAAGCTTATAAATAAGAAAAAGCAGTTAGCAAGAAATGATTAGAGCAAGTTTTTACGGAATAGATCAAAATAAGATAAAGAATAGGAGCAACATAAGGGTTACTCCTATTTTATATTTTACTTATTGTATCTTTAGCCCACTGCCTAAAAAATTGTAGTTGTTCTTCAGTATGGATGAATCTATAATTCTTCCATTTTAAAGAATATAAAAAACAAGCTATGACCAGAATGGCTGCAAATGTTAAGCTTACTACAAGGTTTTTTACAGTTCATTTGCAAATTCATCTAAAAGCGCCGCATTAGATGTAAGTTCTTCAATAGTAGCAGTAATTTCTTGAAGACCTCCTGTTTGATTTTTTAATAAATCATTAGACTGTTCAAATCTTTCATATATTTCATTTATTGAATTTTGTATATTATTTAAGATTCTATTTATTTCATTTATTGATTCTTTTGTTGAGTTTGAAAGCTTCCTTATTTCAGATGATACCACGCCAAATCCTTTTCCATATTCTCCTGCTCTAGCTGATTCAATAGCAGCATTTAGTCCAAGTAAATTGGTCTGTTTTGCTATTCCATCAATAAATGTCAAAACTTCATCAGTTTTTTTAGAGCTTTCTTTCGTCTCTTGAATAAAATTTTTAATACTTGCATTTGTTTGATTTATTTGTTGAAACGTAGTAGCCATTTCTACTACATTTGAACTCATATGTGTTAATGCTTCTGATAATATACTTGCTAGATTAGATATTTTTTCTTTTTTTTCTGTTTTGTCAACACTCATACTTACTACCAATGCACCCTCTATATTACCATCAACAAAAACTGGAATTCCAATTGTCTCTACAGGTATTCCAAGAACTTCTTTTGGTATTGTATTATGTATAATTTCTTTTTTTTTCATACATATATCTGCAGCACAACCTTCAGGTATTTTGTCGCCCGTTTTAAGTTTAATTCTTAGGTTTTCTGTATCTTGCACTAAAAGAAATTTTTCAGTATTCGAAATCGTAAAACCTAAGTCTGTTCCAAAGTAATATTTAAAATACGGCATCATATTGTAAAAAGACTCCATTAGCTTATTTTCAGATATTTCATTTATCATTTTCATTTCTCCTTTTTTCATATCAATTACCATTTTACAAAATACTTTTAAATTTGTCAATTGTTAACAAAGTTATACACTAATATTCTGCAAATCAGGCTAAATATTATTTTTATAATGTGATATAATTTTTCGTAGTGAAGTCTTTTAAATACGAGAAGAAAATAAGAATAGTATTTAACCAACTCCTTACCATATTAGCATATTCTTCATCAATAAACTTATCTGTAGAGGTTAACACTCCAGCAATAATAAAATACTGATTTCTTTCGTCATCTACTTCTTTAGCTAATTCTATGGTATCTTTAATAAGCTCATGTTTATCCTTTTTTACTTTTCATTAATGGAAGTAGTATTAAGTTCATAAGATCTATATCCTCTAAGTTTTTATCTTGAAATATTTTACACAAACTTGCAAAGTCTTTATTTTCAATGCCTTACGGCATACTTTTTTGTACAAAAAAACAAAAAATTCCTATATAATAAGAATAGCTTTGGCACGTCCAATTATATGAATAATGGGTAGTTGTATTAGAGTTTTTCTCCACTATTACTAGTAGCATAAATTGTGTAATAACAAAGAGTTCTGTCTATCTCCCAATTACTTCTATACCAGCCTTTACTGACCATATAATTAGAAATACAAATGGTGTTATTATAACAATTTTAGGAGTACTATGTGATACTAAAGCTTCAGAGTAAAATAAAATCTCACTCCGCTGTCAGTGTTTTCTACACCAAAATTACTTTCATGTAATAAAAGAATATTTTTCACTATAGGCAAACCAAGACCAGTACCCCCAGTTTTTCTGTCTCTAGATTTTTCAACTCTGTAGAATCTATCCCAAATTTTAATTAAATCCTCTTCCAGAATATGCTCACCACTATTTTCAATGGAGACATAAGCACTGCAGTCCTTTTTAACAACATTTATTTGAATATTTCCGTTAATACTGGTATGTCTTATGGCATTACTTAAAATATTCGTTATAACTTGCTCGATCCTTCTCCTATCTGCATAAACTTCAATATCGGCTTGTTCATACTGAAGTTCAACAAGTAGATTTTTTTCATTGGCACGAGTCAATAGTCTGCTTTGAACTTCATCTATGAGATTAATAACATGAAAGTGCTCTAGTTTTAGTTTGTATACTTTTGATTCAAGTCTTGAAAGATCAAGTAAATCCAATACTAGTTCATCCATTTTTCCAATTTCATCTAAGATAACATCAATATAATATTCTCTTTTTTCTTCTGCAATGTTATCCTTAACTCCTTCAGCAAAGCCTTTTATAACTCCTAAAGGGGTCTTAAATTCATGAGAGACACTGGCGATAAATTCTTTACGCATTTTTTCAAGGCTTCTTTCTTTATCTATGTCTTTTTGAAGCTCTTCATTTGCAATTTTTAACTCCCATAAACTGCTACTAAGGTTTTTAGATAACAGATTCAAACTTGTTGAAAGACTACCTAATTCATCTTTAGAATGTATTTCACATTCCTCAGAAAAGTCCAAATCTGCCATTTTTACAGCTACTCGATTCATTTTAAGTAACGGCTTAGATAGAATATTTGAAAAAAGAAGAGACATCCCAATTATTACTAAAAGTGCAAATAAAAAAGCGTAAAAATAGTAGAGTTTCATGGTATCTATAGCCTCACCTACTGGCTGTAAAGAAGTAATAACAAATATAAACTCCGAAATCTTATTATCTTTAATGATCGGCTTTACAAGTGCTATATTATCCATACCATTAGATCCACCTGAATAGTGGAAGTTGCTTATTTTATTTGGCTTCAAACCAATTTTTTGGGGTTTTAAAATCCAGTTCCAATAGTCAATAGAGGTCCAGAGCAAATCTGTATTATAATTTGATAATTGTTCGATTTGAGATGGAATATTTAATTCTATGATTTTCCCAACAATCTTTTCTAATTTAAAATTGATTACTGGCTTAACCGCTTCTACGTCCTCTGAATAAGTTGCACTAGTTATGCTGGGAATTTCTACAGTTTTTGAAACATTACTCCCAAAATCATTTACAGGGGTAGCTTCTTTACTTACAGCTGTCACTCCTTTGCTATTCACAAATCTAAGATTTGAATTCTCCCACTTTTCATTTCCATTTTTTATACTTAGTAAGGATAAAACTTGGCTAAAATCATCACCAAAATACCCTCCAACTTCAATCTCATCACCTTTTGTAAGTTTTAAGTTTTGAAATCCATCTAAATATGCTATGCTGCTTAATGGTAGTTTAATTTTGTTTCTTGAAGAAGACTCTATAATAATTTCAAAATTAGGAGTATATTTTACATTTCCATTTGCATCTAACACTGCAATTTGGGCATTATTTTGGTCTGTAAATTTGTTTATATTTTTGGTAATAGTAGAACTGTCCCAAGTTTCATTTTGGTATTGTTGGCTGAAATTATTTAAGTTTTTTTGAAGTTTGGAAATCTTAGTAGTTATATAGAATTTCTTAAAGAACATAGTTTGCGCTGTTATAAAAAGCGCTAAAAAAACAGTAAAAGATAGCAATGTGATAATAAATAACTTAAATACAATGCTTCTTTTATTCATTTAGATACCTCAAATTTATATCCAGCACCAATGATGGTGGATATGCAAATGGCTTTCTCTCCAAGTTTACTTCTAAGCTTTTTTATATGAGTATCAACAGTTCTTAAATCTCCATAATAATCGTAGCCCCAAACTTTACTTAAAATAACTTCTCTTGACAATACAATATCCTTATTTTCCATCATATAAAACATAAGCTCAAACTCTTTTGTGGAAAAGTCCACTGATCTTTCATCTATTTTAACAGTACGAGATAGTCTGTTTATTTCTATGCCATTGTAAGTTAAAATTCCATCTGCTTTACCTACGGAACCTTCCGTTCTTTTTAGTAACATTTTCGACTTAGCCACCAATACTCTCGGACTGAAGGGCTTTGTTACATAGTCATCAGAGCCTAAATCATACCCCATTAATTTATCTTCTTCATCAGACCTTGCTGTAAGCATAATAATAGGTACATCTGATATTTTTCTTAGTCTTTTACAAACTGACCACCCATCTAACTTAGGAATCATAATATCCAAAATAATCAAATTAATTTCCTCTTTTTCAAAAATATCCATAGCTTGTCTACCATCTTCCGCTTCGAAGATATGGAAATCTTCTTTTATAAAATAATCTGCAACAATTTCTCGTATTCTTTCATCATCTTCAACTAACAGAATATTTCTGCTCATAATGCTAAAACCTCGCTTTTTATTTAATAGATAATCCCTTAGCACAAAAGAAAAATTATACCACAACCACAAGAATACCTGCTTATATTATACTATAAGCAGGTGCCAAATTATATTAGCAATATACTATTTAGAGCTAGCTAGTTTTAAAGTCTTTCCATTTGCATTTATTTCACTTGCAATGAAGAATAATTTATCTTGTTCTCCATCTTTACTAGCTACGGCAGCCACAGCAGGAACAGCAGAAGAAGTATCTTTTATGTCAGATTTTGTATTTGCTAAATCAGGAGTACCAGTTTTATCAACTGTAGTGCCTTTCGAGTCGGAACTTTCAGTAGCCTTAACAGCTTCAACGCCGATGGAAGTTTTAGAAAAATCCATAGCTTTTAAGGATACCTCTGTACCACCCTTCAAATTTAAATCTTTAAATCCATCTAATTTAGAAAACTCATTAAGAGGTACAGTATAAGTTTTGCCATCTTTTCCTTTTACGTCGATTTCATATTCTCCTATTTTTTCAATAGTACCAGTTAGTTCTGTTAGTTCAGATATAGCAGGAACTACTTGAGTAATACTATCTAGATCTAGTTTTAAAGTCTTTCCGTTTGCAGTTAACTCACTTGCAATAAAGAATAATTTATCTTGTTCTCCATCTTTACTAGCTATAGGAACCATAGTAGAAAGATTATCTTTATTGTTAGATTGTATATTTTTTAAATCAGAAATTTTTTCAATAGAAATACCTACTTTGCCAACTTTAATGTCTTTCGAGTCTGAACTTTCAGTAGCCTTAGTAGCTTTTACGCCAATGGAAGTTTTAGAAAAATCCATACCTTTTAAAGATATCTCTGTACCAACCTTCAAATTTAAATCCTTAAATCCATCTTGTTTAGAAAATTCGTTAACAGGTACAGTATAGACTTTTCCATCTTTTGCTTTTACTTCAATTTTATTTTCTCCTATTTTTTCAATGCTACCGGTTAGATTTGTTAACGCATTCAAAGTAGAAACACTTTGAGTAATTTTCACCGGTGAATTTTTTTCCTTGTTGTCAGCAGCAAAAGATTTTACATGTAATGTAGTCACCGTTGCAGCTATTAGTAAAGATGTTAAAATTATTTTTTTCATAATTTATTTCCTCCATTTATTTATTATTTGTTACAAGATGATTATATTTTTCTGGTGTGTACTTCCTGTGTCCCTCACATTAACATTCAGCGAACAATGAATAAATTGAAGTAAAAATATCAAAAAAATAGTGCTGCTTTAGTAATTAACATTAATCTTAATTACTTGAAATTTTATATATAAAAAAATCCCCTTTCGGGGACTATGTTTAGAAAGGGATACATTCAGCATCTTCTGTTAGATATGAATGTTCCTCTTCTTTTTTTCACCAGAATAATAAAAATCTGCATTACAATTAGGACATACCATAACAGGCATACCCTTTCTTTTACTATTCTGCTTTTCATCATATTTCTCATTACAATAAATATCCATATCTGCAAACTCATATACGATATCGGCGGGAGCCCACTCCCAATACTTACATTTTAAGCAATGATATTTGTATAACTTTTCTGTGTAACGGCGTTCTACTAACAGGATCATATAATATATCCTCCACATTTCTAGTTTCTCTTATATCATATATTATCCCATAGTCGTTATGCCATATTTTCCAAAGAATTTTTTCTATTTCGCATCGTTTACACTGGATTGGATTTCTTCCAAAGCTATCTATAATTCTTCCTTTCCAAGTCTTTTTCTTTTCTACTTCTTGCTTTTTATCTCTAAGTAATCTCTCTATAGACATTTGCTTGATAAAATTATATAAATGAACTATTTCCTTGGATATTTTATTTCTTCTCCTTGAATATAATCCATATCTCCTAACTGTTTTAAATCCCTTTGGTACTATATGTTGTGTTATTTTTCCTATGAACTCTAGTACATTCATGCTAACCCTTGTTTTGTGACCATCATCATGATCTTCGTACCAAAAGGTAACATTATCACCGTCATATTCTTCTATTCTATATTCTGCTATCGCAGCTCTAGCAAGGTATCTACCTATATATTTAACTGCTTGTCTAGTATCGTCTAATCTCCTTTTTGCATTTACATAAAATCCTTTAGGGTATTTTTTATACATATTACTGATTAGTTGCCTTGTCTTATAACAATTAAAATGTTTCTTAATTATATCTAGTAATACCTTTTGCCATGCTTTCTTTAAAAACGGATAAGGTATATACTCTACACTTTTCCACCATTTATTATTTTTATCTACAGCTCCCTCAGTAACTAAAGCATGTACATGTGGATTCCACTTTAAATCTCTACCAAATGTATGTATTACCGCAATTACTTCTACTTCATAATCACAATTCTTATTCTTTTTATACCAATGAGAAATAACATTATATACACCATCCTGTAATTCTTTTAATAGTTCTCGCCTACTATAGAAAAAGTTCCTAAGATCTTCAGGCATTGTAAATACACTGTATCTAAGAACAACTCTCAACATGTTTTGCTGCTGTCTTTCTGCCCATTTTAGAGTATAAAGCCTACCACATCTGTTACAAAACTTACTTTTACATGTAAAAGGTACTTTAGTTATATCTCCACATTCTTCGCAAATATATTCAGCAAATCCATTCTTAATATCACTACAACTAATAGCCTTGTTTACTAAACCATCTATATGATCCCGCATATTCTCAGGAACCCTATACCAATATTTATTTTTAAAATCATCATACCTATCAATTAATATCTCTTTAATAGTTATTTTTTCTGTATTCATATATTAATATTACCACAAGTTATCCACAGATTTAAATTTTTATAATTTCCTATAGAATAAAAAAATAGCACACGTGAAAAAAGTGTGCTATTTTTTTGTGAATTTATCTCAATCTATACATTTCTCAGATACCCCTTGTAATTCTATCCCTACTTTTTATAATATTGTTTAGCCAATCCAAAAGGTTTTGCTCCATTTATTATTTTCCAATTATATTTTCTCTCTTTTTAGAAACCATCTTCCCTAACAGTATTGACCCTAAAGTAAGCAGTATTACTAGCACTATAGAAATTATAAACTCTGGTGAGTGTACATCTAATATCTTGTCCCCTACATTTAGAAATATTACTGTCCCTGGCAAAATTCCTATAATTGTAGCAATAGTATATTTGCTAAAAGGGATATTAGTGAGCCCAGATGCATAGTTAATTACATTGTAGGGCATTGCTGGTATTAGCCTGCATATAAATACAATTAGAAAGCTTTCTTTTCCTTTTGCTCTTATAAACTTATCCC
Organism: Clostridium magnum DSM 2767; assembly: GCF_001623875.1. Lineage (GTDB taxonomy): Bacteria > Bacillota > Clostridia > Clostridiales > Clostridiaceae > Clostridium_AM > Clostridium_AM magnum. Next base: position 13,394 of record NZ_LWAE01000018.1, read on the forward strand.
ACCATTTTTTTGGCATCTTCTCTTCTAGGTATTTATTTACCATATCTCTCGCCAATACTTTAGCCAGCCAAAACATCAAGGAACTATTAAGCGCTGCACCAATTAAAGTATATAGTGTACCTGTCCAAAGGCCAAATGAAAGACCTCCTGCCAATGCCAATATAGGAACTGGAAAGAAAAATACTGGCAGCGCAACCCACACAAGAATATATGCAATGGGTGCTAGCGTGCCAAATCCAGTTATCCAATCACGAATGGCTTGTGCAGTAATATTGGATAGAAAGGTATTGTAGATTATAAAAAGAGCTATTGTCAATACAATGATAATAACCTGTTTTAATCCTTTTGACATATATTCTATCTCCTTTCCTAAAATAGAAGCCTGATGTATATTACACCAGGCCCTCATTATATTCATCTTTTTCTTCTTTTTTGTCACCTTTATGCTTATCACTATATACTTTCTTTGCAATACCTATTACTATCGATAAAGCAAATAGTGTTAATAGTCCAACAAACAATTTTTGTGCTCCACCTGTAAGTGTTCCACCAACGTATGAATACACGATTGTCGCTGGTAATTGACCTAAACCTGTTGCTATGAAGAATGCCCAAAATTTCATATTAGTAAGACCTGCCGCATAACTTACAAAATCAAATGAAACAAATGGTAAAAGTCTACAGATTGCTATTGCATACTTTCCGTATCTTTCGAAGAAAACATCTATACTTTCCATTGCACCTTTGCTAGTAAGTTTTTCAACAGCGTCTCTACCAAGCACCCTCGCTATAAAGAAGCATAGTGCAGCCCCTGCCATAGCAGATGACCAAGATAGTATTGCTCCTTGCCACCATCCAAATATAGCTGCATTTGAAAGGGTAATTAGAAAAGCTGGAATTGGTGCAACAATTGACTGAAGAACCATAAGAGTAAATGACACTATTACAGCTAATTTACCATAGGACCTCAGGTAATCAATTACTACTGCTGTATCTAGCTTTGATATTGTATTAAAAGCCCTATTTAATCCATCATGAAGAGAAGGAATCGTAAAGTAGCAAATCATAAAAATTACTATACCAACAATTGCAATGATTCTTCCAATTCTTCTGTTTTTCTTAACTTTTGCAATTTGCTCTTCATCCAATTCTTCTCTCAAGTCTTTTAGCTTTAACTCTTTTTCTTTCAAAGCTTTTCTTTCTTCCTTAGTATATTCCTTCTGATATTTCTTAACAGTAAGGATAATATGTAGGTTTATCAGATTTACTATTACTGCAAATACAATGAAAATAGGTTGTATCTCTGATACAGGATTTGTAAGCAATAGTGTTTCCTTCGTAATATAAAGAAATTGTTGCAGTCTTCCTGTCAATAAAGCTATCAGTATAGCTATTAATTCAATAACATAAAATGAATGCTTCCAATCTAGTCTTTTCTTAGCAATACCGACCATAAGTCCAAAGCCTGTAAAAATATACATTACTAACCCTAGTCCTATCATCATTTCATATGCTACGCTAAAGAACAGTAACATATTTATAAGAAAGCCTAGTGCTATACCTGTAGTAGTATAGTAAAGCAGCAATCTTAGTTTTCTCATCAATTAACCTCCTAAATTATTCTGTATGGCAATCCCATACAAATTTAAAACGTAAGCTACACTATTTGGCAATTGAATATATTGTAGCTACATAAGTTCCGTCTTTTGGAAGTATGTCTTGATTTCCAGTAAATTTAACTTCTTTAGTTTTTTCTACTGAACCATAAGTGTAAGTAGAGTTAGATATTATACCAACTGGGCAACTATCAAGACAAGATAGGCATCCAGTATTCTTAGCTTTAGCTCTATCTAGGTTTCCTCCAAATTTGAAGGCGATTTTCTTTCCATTGCTATCTTTAATAACTTCGTTAACATCATATTCCTTACCAGCACCATTCCAAGTAACCTTTAGATTAATTGCTGTACCTTCAACTTTAGTAGTTGTAGCATTATCAGGGGTCATATTGTTTCCTGGCTTAGCTCCTATCTCTATAAGTGCATTATAGAATTGTTCTGGATTTGCATATGCAGTAAGTACAGACTTAGCTCCATTAGATCCATCCTTAAATACTGAAGCGTGACGAGTTACCTCTGTAAAATACTTACCATTTACTTGACTAAGTACAGTTATAGTACCAGCTTCCTTATCAACTTTTATAGGATTTTTTAGTGATACACCAGCTACTTCATCAGGTGCTTTTGCCTTCTCTTCCTGTTTTTGAGAACCAGCTGAGTCTCCTCCACTATTTTTGGAACTACATCCAACAGCTCCTATCATGCTCATACATAGTACTGCTGCAATAATTGCTTTTTTCCTAAAGTTCATTCCCCATTCCTCCCAATCAAAATATAATAATATGTTTCTTTATTAACTATTACCCATAGATTAGTTCCATTTTATTTTAAGGGTAATTTAGTTTGCTTTCAAATAGAAAAAATTTATAGATGCTTGTCGAACTATAACGAAAACTTATTGCATCGTCAATTGTGCATTATAATCTAAAATTAGTTAGAATAATACATAAACTAAACAAAGAAAATAAAAAGAACATATATGTCTAAGCTAACTTAAACTATATGTTCCCCACTTCATTTATCATTGGCCCTCTTTTTTCATGTTTCCTAGTATCCTATATTTTTTCAACTTTATCACAGCCTCTTTTCTGTGTCTATCTTACAGGGTACAGTTTACCCCTTTATTTTAAACACTTAGATATTTTTAAATATTTTATTTAAAATCTCCTTCGGCAAGTTCATCAAGGGATTTTCCTTTGGTTTCCTTTTTCACTAGGAAAATCGCCGCCAATAGACCTAAAACTGCTGGAATAGCATAAAACATGAACGATACTGCGTATCCTTTTCCCATCCCAATGACTATACCAGCAACAATTGGTGCACTGGCTCCACCGATTCGACCAAATGCATGACACCAAGACACACCGGTATTTCTGAATTCTGTTGGATAAGCCTCTGCCATTAGAGGTTGTATCGCTGTAATGGAATAATTGACAGCAAAACCCAAGAAAATACACGCAGCTAGAATAGTATCAAAACCACCGCCTATGTTTGCCATAATGATAACAGAGATAGCGGCAACAAAAAAGGAAATTATAAGATTCTTTTTACGGCCAACCGCTTCAGCTACAAAACCAGTGGAACAATTAGCAATTACAGCAGCTGCATTCTGAGCGATTGCCAGTCCGTAAGCCGAAGACATCTTTAAACCCTTTTCTAACATCAATGAAGGCAGCCAGGCATTGATGCCATAAACAATAAAACAACCACAAAAATACATTATCCAAATACCGATAGTAATTCCAATATATCTTTTAGAGAAGAGCGCTTTTGGTCCAGCTTCTTTAGGTGGTGGTGGAATAACCAATGCCTCAATATCCCAATCAGTAGATTTACCCATTGCAGTAAATTCAATACTTTGAAGAGCTTTAACCGCTTTTTCCCTATATCCTTTATTAGCTAACCAATAAGCTGACTCAGGCATTTTAAAGTACAAGAAAATGGAATATAAGAATGGAATACCGCCAATCAAGTAACAAAGCCTCCAGCCAAACGCAGGAACAACAGCAGTAGCAACTAGACCAGCAATTACCCAACCGACAATCATCCATGCCATTCCAAAGGTTATGAAAATAGCTCGTCTATTTGTTGGCGTAGATTCGGAATAAGTAGTGGTTACAACTGGAATACATGCTCCTAGTCCCACTCCGGCAAATATACGGAAAAGTGCAAAAATCGTAAAACTATTAGAAAAATATATTGGAATAGTTAGAAGGGAATATAATCCAATAGCCACCACTAATGTCTTCCGTCTTCCAATTTTATCAGAAATGATGCCTGAGAGTGCACCTCCAAAAATTAAACCAATGAGGCTCCAAGAAGACAAGCTACCTTTAGCTACTGCACTTAAGCCCCACTCTTTAGCTATTTGCGGCATTGTGTAGGATACAATCATATAATCATAGCCGTCAAACACCATAGCGAGGCCAAGAAGGAAAAACATTTTCCAGGTAAATTTGTTAACACCAAGGGAATCCATTACTTCAGATATACTGAAATTTTTCAACATGTAGTTCTCCTTTCTATTAATAAATTTGCATAGTAACCTTCTTGCAGCGTTTTTATAATACGTTCTGATGTATAAAAAACCCAACATGTAATCAATTACATATTGAAAATAGAATACCATATTTATTTTTACAATTCACCTTACACAATGCTGAAATTTGCTATCTTTATTTATACAAAATGTTAGGATCTAGCTCACTTTTATGAATTTTATTTAAAGCTTCTATTGCCTTATCTTCTTCTCCTATTACAGGATAATATGCACCCAACTGAAATAATGCTTGTTCCACTAACTCCACTTTACTACAATTTTGAGATACATCTTCAAATAATTGAATAGAATATCCCATTACCTTTTTACACTTTTCCTCATCCATCCACTTCCAAGAATACATATTAAACAAAAACCCTATTCTAAGCTTTAAATAATAACTATGAGGATATTTAGCTATATATTTCTTACTCATATCTATAGCATTATTTAATTCACCACTACTAAAAAGCTTCTCACATTCACTAAATATATTCATAACTTCCTCGTCTGAAAGCTCAATTTTAAAATTTAAAAGCGTATCAATAGTAACGTTAAAAAAGGTTGCAAGTATTGGTAATAATGTTATGTCCGGGTATGAAATCTCACTTTCCCATTTCGATACCGCTGCTGTAGATACACCAATAAAATTTGCTAGTTGATCTTGTGTAATCCCTTTTTCTTTTCTCAATCTATAAATAACATCACCTATTAGTAATTTACCCACTCTTTATCACTCCATATTTTATTATAGGGCCCTATATCTATAGTATAGCTTAATTCCTAGCAGATACCAATGGACTTATGGTTAAATATACCATTAAAAACTTAACTGATAGTTAAGTTTCACTAGATCCTGAATAGTTATTTCTTTCCTTTTTCTTTCCATAGTTATTAACCTCTTCTTTTACTAAGGTCAAAGAATAATCATTTTCTCTACATAAATAAACCATGCTATACCTCTTTCAAGTTTTTATCCTTACCCAATGCCCCAAATTCCCTTTCTCCCCATCTTGGCTTCCTTTACATATTTTCCAAAATAGCCTCTATACTTTATATCTGGTCTATATATCATAGCAAGCAGGAACTTGCAGTTCCTGCAATGGGGTCAGACACCATTGTGAAAGACTTGTCTCGAACTTACTAATCAACAAGGTCATTCTGGAATCTTGAAAGATGCTCATAGGGAAGAATAAGTCTTCCGCGGTAGAGGCCACAGCCATCGTTAATAAGGGAATTATTCACTGCTGAAAACATATTTACATCCACTTTTGATAATTCAAGCTGATGCAATATGATACCTCTTTCATATGCATCATCAAAATAAATATTTTCTCCTTTTGGAATTGCATCGCGCCTAGCTCTTTCACTTTCCTGGCGTTTTTCGTAACCTAAATGATTGGCAGGACCAATCTCAGCAAAATCGTCCATTTCTTTTGTACGAAGTTGTACTTCCACATAAGAACGGGAAATGTTATCATAAAATGTTATATGCAGTGAACGATAGCCACTAGACTCTGAATTTGCAATATAATCTCTATAGTACGGACTTACGCTCTCTTTTAACAAGGGCGATTTTTTCTGACCGGTTAAAGAAGACAGTTCTGCGGTAAATCCACGTTCCTCCAGGAAACCAAGCAACTGGTTGGCAACATCATATAAATATTTTATTTCTTCATCTTCGCAACTCTCCCCTTCTTTCAGATGACATTTTGGAAGAGAAATCACGATTCTGTATGCAATCAGGTCCCGAAAACAGTTTAAACAGTTTTTCAGTTCAGGAAGAGAAGGGTAATTGCCCTGTTCAATGTAATACTTGTAAATATATTCCACAATATATCCGTTAAATTTTGCTTCCGCGCGTATCAGAGATTTAATTCGTCCCTTAAAAGTAAATGCAAGAAAAGGATATTCATTTGCCATAAATTTATAGAATTCTCGAATTCGCTGAGACTGCGAAGTCAGAAAATCGTTGTGCTGCCAAAGTTCCGCAATTTGAAGTAGAAAATTACAGTGCACAAGATCAATCTGATTATGAGTTTCTTTCGCCGACTGTTTCAAATCATCAGCATATCTCTTTAAAATCCTAAGAACGGTATCGCCTGAGTATAAATAATCATTTAATTTTTTCATAATAATTTTCTGCATCTGTTCAATTTTTTCACAGATGCACTTTCCTCTCCTAAGTGTTTGAATATCTATTTATTAAAAGATAATCAAAATATCCAACTTATTTTATCGCTCACACAAAATCAAATATAACAGATATATTCAATCATGGCTAGTTCTTTTTGTACTATAGTGTGTTCCTTTTCCCCTTGCCTTACCATTAATAATCTCAATATTGCTCCTGCGTTTTATTTCTGTTTGAACTTGTTCAAAAATTTCAGATTCTATAATCTGTTCATGAGTATTCTTCATCAATGATAAGTTTCACAGCTTCTCTTGCACATTTAATTTGAAGATTATTATCTTTCCATATACAACAACCATTTTACTTTTCTTTTTTTCAATAGATAGACTACTACTGCTTATTTGATACATTTTCTTTCTTAATTTGAATATTTGTAATGGCAGTAATAGATAAAAATCATCATTTTCCTTTACTAAATTACTTTCGCTTGTTATAGTACATAATAAAAGCTTCCATAGTTCATCATCTATCTCAGCTACACTATACAAAAAGAACGCAAATAGATTTGAATTTACACAAAAATCTATTTGCGTTCCCACACCCCATGCAAAGTGAAAAACTTTTAGCCCATTAGAAACAGACCAAAAGCCTCCTTTTCAATTTTGCATTGACTTATCAAATATTATAACACTATTCCAATATCTTTTTCACTTGATCTTCTGATATATTACACTCTTTCGCTATTTGACTTATTGTATATCCTTCAGTTGAAAGCTTTAATACTTTTTTTGTCAAAAGAATTCCTTCTTCTCTTTCTGTCGTATATAATTTAAGAAATAAATTTTTACTGTTCATACTCTCCTCGCTTTAAATATAGCTTCCTTTTATATCTGTATTTATTGTGCAAACAGAATATGCCTTTGCTAATTTCATACTGACTATATTTAATATAAGGCAAATTTCAACTAACTCAAAATTTCTTTTATAGTAAAACTAATGAGAATGCTATTCGTTGATGCAGTGTAAGGCGCCTTACCATTGCAAGAAAGCAACCATTTTGTAGTTCACGGATACTTTCCTCTACAATTACCTCATCTTCAGGTTTTGGAGGATTGTTCACAAATAAATATCCTTCTTTCTCAAGAGAATTAATATCATCATAAGGTAATTCACTATAAGCTTTGCTTTTTCTTTCTTTCATTAGAAAATTATTAAAGCATATTTTTCGCAACCAAGCCTTAATTGCATTGGGATTGTCCAAGGTTTCAATATTTTGCCATGCACTAATGAATGTTTCCTGGACTAAATCTTCTGCTATATGTGGATGACAAGATAATTTTAAGGCATAATTAAAAAACATACATACCATATGTATTTATTATTATCTCAATATCCATTAACTGACTTCATTTCTATATTTTTTTATTAATTATATCATAAAACTTAATTAAGAATGTTGTGTATATTATAAATAATATTCTCCACTAATTTTAACTGTTGCACTTCCACCAAAAATAACATTACTTCCTTTAGTAGCTAGCTTAACAATATTAAATATCCTATCAATTCCACCTTGTTCTATAGATACAGGGTTTCCGTCCCACATATTATTTTTAAGCATATAGTAGGCAAAGGCGCTATTACCTGAACCTGTCGCTGGATCTTCCAGATATCCAAACTTAGGTGAAAATACTCTTGTATGTGCAATATTCTTATTATCTTTCACTTCTGTTGAGTAGATTAATATAATATCCATGCCATTATTATTGCAAAATTCTTCCAACTTTTTTATATCCGGAAAAATATTAATCTCATCCTTTAAATTTGATATAGGTACTATTAGTGTTGGTAAACCTGCATTAATTAAATCAATAGGATATTTATCTGAAATACTTTCAACTGATATTCCTAAATTTTCTGCTGCTTCCTTAGCCGTTATATTTGTTCCTATATAAATTGGTTTTGGTGCAGTTATATAAACAGCATCTTGATCTCTTAATTCATTATAAACAGTTAAAATCCCCTTTTTATTTGTATCCATCAAAATCTCACTTTTAAATAATAAACTTTCTGTATTTTTAATTAAATCATACATACAGGCAATTGTTCCATGACCACAGAAATCAACTTCACATTCTGAAGAATAATATGTTAACTTACAGTCTGCCTCTAATGAGCTACTGCAAAATACAAATTCTGAAACAAACCCTTTATGTTCCTTTGCAATATTTAGCATCTTACTATGTGATAAATTTTCATTTTCTTTAAGATAAATACAAGCTGCTGGGTTTCCTAAAGATTTATTACTAGTAAATGCATCAATTTTTTTATAACCATACTTTTTCATCAATGATCTCTCCTCTAATTAATTTCTTAAACCATGTACCAATTTCAAATCACTTTCGAAATTATAATTTCGTATTTTATCCAACATAGGGCTCATAAACTTTTTTCTTTACCATAATAAGGATTCCCCTTAATTATTAACATAATTTAACTATACATTTGTTTATTTATTAATACAATGTTAAAATTGTATCTAGTACAATAAAGAAGGTGATTGAATGATAGATAATTACGGCAATGAAATTACATGGATTCCGGTTATTAAAGAAAAAAACGAACCTATATATATTTCAATTGCCAATTGCTTAGAAGAAGACATTGAAAAAGGCATATTAGAGGGTGGTTTTAAATTACCTCCTCAGAGAGTAATTGCTAACTATTTAGGTATTAATCATGGTACAGTAACTCGTGCTTATAAGTTATGTGAAGAAAAGGGATTAATAAAAGGAATTATTGGGAAAGGTACCTTTGTTAGTTGCTATGCAGGAGTACCACAAAATGTACTTGGAATTTGTACTAATTCAAACGTTATAGAAATGGGAATGGTTCTCCCATTATATGAAGTTAATAAAATCGTCGAACCCTATTTAAAAGATCTATACCAAAACTTAGATTACGGATTAGCTTTAAGATATGCACCACCAGAGGGGCATCTTAAGCATAGATATATAGCATCAAAATGGCTCAAAAGACTTGGTATTCAATATTCACCAGAACAAATTATTATAACTTCCGGAACACAAAATGCTATGGCAGTAATATTGGCAAGCTTATTTGATAAGGGTGACCGTATAATAGTTGATGAATATACTTATACAGGTTTTATAAGTCTTTCAAAGTTCTTTGGCATAATACTTGTGCCAGTTAAAACTAACGAAGATGGAATTGATATAGATGAATTAAAACGAACTTGTAAAAGAGAAGCTGTAAAGGGCATATATTTGATTCCCGATTGTCATAACCCTACAACTGCTAGATTGAACACTAAAAAGAGAGTGGAAATTGCTAAAATTATTGAAAAAAATAATCTATTATTAATTGAAGATAATCCATATAGTTTTACAGTACAAGATAAAATTAAACCTATAAGTTATTATCTCGCTGAAAAGAGTATTTATATACATGGTACATGTAAATCTATAAGTTCAACTTTTAGAATTTCATATATTGCATCACCACAAAGATATTTAAAACAACTGATTCATGGAGTTAACAATTTTACATGGATGGCCTCTCCAATAAATGCAGAAATTATATCTCAGATAATAAATTCATCAAAATACGATGAACTAATTTCATCAAAAATTTCAAAAATTAAAGAGCGTAATCGCCTAGTTGATTATATACTTAATGACTATCACATAATTCCAAATGAAACATCCTTTTTTAGATACTTAATACTACCGCAAGCTATTTCTGATAAAGATCTTGAAATAGCTTGTTTAGAAAAAGGAGTTCAAGTATTTTCATCAAAGCGTTTTTCTGTAGGTACCCACCCAAACAAAAACGCAATTAGACTATCTATTAGTGGACCAGAAAGTATTGATGACTTAAGAAAAGGATTATTAATTGTTAAAGAAGCTATAAAATTATTAGAAACAGATATAAATTTAATAATATAATATGTTTAGTATTATCATCCTAAAACTTACGCCCCTAGGGTGTTTGCGAAGGCCTGCTGTTTTAGCTGTAGACAAGCTTAAAGATAATAATATAGATGCAGATTTTATGGTGGACTAGAAAAACTTATGCTTAATTAGAAAGGAGATTTGTTGAAGGTTACAACCTTACTAATTAAGCTTTGGGGCCATATTTTACTGTACTTTTTCAATTTCTATTTTCTTTATATACTCAATTATGTTTTCTGCTATTTTTAGTGATTCTTCAACATCTTCTTTTCCTGCCACTAATGGATCCTCTGCTGGATATCTTGTTTCTATGTAGTAAGCATTTAGAAAAGCACTATCTTTCAAGAATTGGTTGAACTCTTTATCATAATTTGAGGCTACTTTGCACAATTTAAATAGGTTATGTCCATTTTGTAACATTCCAGTCTTATATACTAAAAATCCTTTTATATATTTCTCTACTGCTTGTTGAAGATGAAAACATACAAGTCCCAAATCGCCATCATACTCATAAAGAATTTTTGCTCCCTTCAAATCTTTGTCTCCCATTATGAACCATTCATTATATTTTAATGTATCAACCATAAATCTTCACTCCCGTTTTCTGGATTAAACTAGCAAAGGATGCTGTATCCATTATGTTTCTTTCCCATGAACTTTTTGTATATACTATAAAATCAATCTCTCTGATACTTTCTATTTTCATCGTTAAATCTATAAGTAATTCTCTCTTATTTTCAAAATCTAATACTATACATATATCTATATCACTATCTTCCCTTGCTCTTCCCCTAGCACATGAACCAAAAAGTATTATTTCATACGGATTATATAATTGGACTATTTGATTTTTTATTTTTTCAATTTCTTCTTTAAAAGGTATCATAAAATAAATCCTCTCTATAATGTTTATCTTATTTTAATTATATCAAATAAACATATAATTAAAACTTAAATTTATTTTTATTATAATACTTTACATATGGATACCATTCTCTATTTTTGGTCGGCATAATCCAAAAACTCCACTTTATTTATTTACTATTGATTATTGCCAAATTTCCAAAATTTACACCTCTGGGGTGTTTGCGAAGGCTTGCCTGAGCTTGCTATAATTTACAATGAAATATAATAAACTGTTCTAGTGTTATTTTTCTTAATATAAATATACTTTTTTTGAGCCTTCTTAGCAACTGCTTTTCACCTATCTCTTCTATGTTTACTCTGCATACTATATCAGATTCTTCTTCTTTAAAGTCTGGAAGTATATAGGATTTATCTAGTAAAACTAAATCTTTTTCATTAATTAGGTTTACCCAATCTTTTTTAACAAAACTTCTCAAAAGCTCAATAAATGTAGGCTTATGAGAAAATATATATTTATAGCCAACATCATGCTCAAGATAGTTTTTTTCATCCTCTTCCTTTATAAAATCAATGTTTGGAGCTAGATTATAATTGTACCTTAGCATATTATTTCTCCTTTGATTATATTAAATATTTCTTATATATGGTATTGGTATAATTTTCCGAATTTATATAAACATTTGTTCTATCTTAACAATTACCTTAGAATAAAACTCCACAAAACTATTATATACATCATCATCATTTATTTAAAAAAAGCATTAAACAGTATGCTAGTTGGTGAATGTTTTACTTTTTCGGAAGCAAATTACCAACTATGTATCTCTTGAATTGAGACATTAAACATGCTATTATAGTTACATCAAGAAACAACAAACATTCTTTACGAATGCTTAGTCGTGCTACATGGGGAGTTAGCGGTGCCCTGTAACCTGCAATCCGCTATAGCAGGATGGAATTCCCCCTATAGGCTTTAGTCTGTTGGGTCAGTCTGATCAAAGTGGTGTTGAGAATTGGGTCCCATGCGGCAGAAGCTTATGAACTCCGTCAGATCCGGAAGGAAGCAGCGGTAAGTAATCACTTCTGAGTGCCGTGGATCAACCTGATTTGAGCTAACTAGATCTGTAACGCCAGTAGATTAATTGTCGACAGTGGGTGTACGATATACATAGATTATATTTTCTGAGATATTCGTTAAGCTCTTATTTTGAACCTACACTTAAGCTTAGGGAGTCCGATAGTTAGATGAGGATATGTACTTTCTTGTGAGCCCTTTTACGGCATTGAAGGCGATAGAAACATCTATGCTGACACCCACCTATCAGGAGATAGGTGTCAAAATTAGAGTACCGATATTTTGGATATAGTTAGTAAATTCGAAGCTAATGCTTAATTTTAAGTATTAGCTTTTTAATTTGGTTTACTTGCGGAATCTAATATTAGAGCAGCTACGTCTCTGGATATCTTTAATCTGATCTTTTCTTAGATATCACAGTCTCTTTTCTGTATGTAGTTCTCCTTTCTATTAATAAATTTTACGCCAATTACACCACCTTTACAACAAACTGTAACCCTTCTCCCTCCCTAAAAACAAAGCCTCCCTTTTATTAATTACAACTATTACAAAAAAACAAAAATAATTGAAAGAAGCCTTAAAATATTTTTATCTACATCTAACTTAAATAAGTCTGCTAAAAAGAATTTTATTAATCTTAAAGAAAACAGTTCTTTATTATCTAAACTTGGAAACAGCTTATTGATGGGAGGATTAAAAATGAGTGAAGAAAATCTAAAAACTACTTATAATATGTTTTACAAGAAATTTTCTGGTGACAATATACATAATGAAAGAATTAAACAATCTATAACCAATGGTCTTTTAGGTCTAGCTCTTCTAATGGATGTATTTACAGACATAGGACTTAATTTTAAAGAAGCCACAGGTTATTCTTCTAAAGATATAGAAACTGCACTTAAAACTTCTGTTATAAAAGAACTTTTAGAGGACAACACTAAAAGTAAAAGTGTGGTGGATATTACTCTTGAAACCTTCAGCAGAATGGCTGCAAATGGTGAGCTTACTCGAGATGCTGACTATGACTGCGTAAAAGACTCTGATGGTGATAAGGTACTTAGACTAAATTATACTGTTTTCTATGATAGATTTTTGAAATACTGTAAAGATCATAATTTAGATATAGAAGTACTAACCCTGGGAAGCTTTAAAAAACAGCTAAGTAAGATGAATTATTGTAAGTTTTATAACAAACCTACCTGTTTTCATGTTGCCAATACTTATAATGGTACTAAAAAGACCTTTAGGGCTGCTGTTTTAGTTGTAGACAAGCTTAAAAATAATAATATAGATGCAGATTTTATGGTGGACTAGAAAAACTTATGCATAAAACAAGCTGTGAGCAAGGTGATTGTGTCACAGCCTGTTTTGATATTTTCTTGCATTAGCTGCAACAGTATCTATTACAAGATTTCCTAAAGAATAATGTTTATCTTATTTTAATTATATCAAATAAACATATAATTAAAACTTAAATTTATTTTTTATTATAATACTTTACATATGGATACCATTCTCTCTTTTTGGTCGGTATAATGAAAATACTCCACTTTATTTGTTTACTATTGATTATTGCCAAATCAATCTTATATCCAGATACTCCTACCTGTGTATCTACCTTATATCCTCTTTTAGTCAACTCATCATAAACTTCCGCTTCAAAGTCACTGTCATGTTTTCTATTTGTATCTCTTTCAACTTTGCTATCAAGTACACTATTAAGAACAACTTGAGCTAATTCTTTATTTCCATTTGACACTTCTCTAGCATATTGAAGATACTTTTTATCTAAACCCCTTTTCTTCTATTGCCACTGGGAATGCAGTGATATTTCTGGTTCATCAATTAAAATCACAGAATTATTTACTTCTAGAAATTTTAATGATAATGCATTTTACCCTTACTTTAGCTGTTTGCAGAGTCTAATAAGTCATTAGTTCACTAGCATCTAAGACAAATTTATCTATACTATTATTATTCTTTAATCTATCTAACGTCTTGTTTACTTCTTTTACTAAATCTATGCTTCCCTTTTTCATTACTGCTGCAGAGCCTGCATATTCATTACTAAGTTTTATATCAGACATAACTATATCATTATTTGCATCCACATTTGATTTGGCAATTGGTTCTTCAAGAACCACTCCATCTACCTTGGAATTTTTTAGTGCCAAAACTAAGTCTGATATCGTTGTAAAAACCATAGGTTGAGCAGCTGGAATTTGTTCCTTGGCTATAACTTCTTCAATACTTCCTCTTTGAACTCCTAGAATTTTACCCTTGAAGTCACTAGTTGACCTCAACATGTTCTTATCTGAAGCTCGTACAACTATGGTTTGGACCTCTTTATAATAAATATTAGAGAACTCTACATGCTTTTGCCTTTCTGTAGTTGGACTCATTCCTGATATAACTAAATCTACTTTTCCTTGATCTAAGGCAGCTAGCAGTCCATCAAACTTTATATCTTTTATTTCCAGTTGAACACCTAAGTCCTTTGAAATTTGTTTTGCAATTTCTATATCAAAACCAACAATTTCATCACTTCCATTTATTGACTTATGAAACTCATACGGCGGATAATCTGCAGAAGTTCCAAGTACAAGTTTTCCTGTCTTCCTTATCCTTTCCATTGTTTCAGATGTAACAACTCCAGTTGCAATATCATTTACTGCTGCATCTGTAACTACTGCAGTACCACCTAAAACTATTACATTGTTATATTTGTCTTGCTTAGCTTTTACTGAATCCATTACTGAAGGATCAATGGAATTACCAACTAAGACTAAAGGTGAATTACTTGAAGCCGCCAATACACTGCCAGATAGTGCATCCGGATAACTTTCACCTGAAGCAACATAAACTTTGTCATAGTTAAACTTATCAGTAAAATAATTTAATACTGCTGCATTTGTTTCATATCTACTTAATCCTTCAAGCCTTACTGGATTTTTCAAGTATGAATTTATCTTAATTCCTACAACTCCGGTTCCCCCAACTATATAACTTTCATTAAAAGACTTATCTGCTAAAAACTCCTTAGTTACCGCAGGTAAATCATCCTTGTCAGTAAGTAGTATTGGCATTCCTTTTTGTGCCGCTACTGGAGCTATAGACAAAGCATCTGCAAATCCATAACCATTGGTTACTACCACTCCATTTACACTTTTTAAATTTTTGGCTACCTTTATAGATGTTTCAAATCTGTCTTGTCCATATACTCTAGTGGTTTCAATGCCCATGCTTTCTATTTGAGATTTTACATTATCAGATATAACTCCAGTTCCACCAATGATAAACACTTTTTCTACTTTAAGTTTTGATAGCTGGTCTTTGCTTTCTATACTTAAAGCATCCTTGCCAGTTAAAAGTATAGGTGCCTTATACTGCTCAGCTAAAGGAGCAGCACATAGTGCATCCGCAAAGCCTTCTCCGCTTGCTATTACAGCATATTGTGACGATGTCCACCCTGAATCTACAATTTTACAATTAGTCTGGTACCTATCATTTCCCCATAACCTATCTTGTAATGTTGCTGCTTTTACAACATTTGATATTAAAAATACTATACAAAATACAGCAGCAACAGAAATAGATATTAGTAATCTTTTTTTCATACTCATCCCCCTGTCTATAACTTATGTATAAATTATAATATGTAATAGGAAATAATTCCAATTCTATTTTTACAACAACTCTCAAAAATCTTTTTTAGTGATATTGCTTTTTTTAATTTTAACCAAATATAGAATCCTCCGCTAGGTCTATTCCATGTAGCTATATCTACAAAATACTTTTCTAAAATACTCAACATAACTTGTCTGTTAACATTAGGCTCAAAAAAGCAAAAATAGCAAACCAAAGTGCAACTCAACACTTTAGTTTGCTATTTCTATTTTACCTTCTATTTTGCCTTCCATCTTTCCCTTCTGAATTCCTTTTTGTATGCCTCTTTCTTCAACCTTAGGATCATAAAAGCTCTTTACCGTTTCCTTAACCTCCTCATCAAAATCTGTATATTTTCCGTACATACCTAAAAAATAGGAATTAATATTTTCTATTGCAGATGTCATTTCATCATAATCTTCTAATGTTATCTTATTATCATTATACGATAAATCTATAGCTTTTAAAGTATCTTCTATAATTATTTTCAACTGATTATATACAGCAATCATTTTACTTTTCTTTTTTTCAATAGGTAGACTGCTACTGCTTATTTGATACATTTTCTTTCTTAATTTAAATATTTGTAGCGGCAGTAATAGGTACATATTTTCCTTTTGCAATGTATCTATATTATAAGTATAATACTTCAACACCTTGCAAGTATATGTAACTGTATTTTGTTTAGGAATTCCTATCTCTAAATATATATTATCAGGAATATACATCTCCTCTTCTAAAACAATAAGATAAGGCTCCGGTAATTTTATTAGTATTTTTTAAGGTAAACAGCCTTTTTAAAATTTTATCCATTTGAAGATGAAACTTTCTTTCTTTTTTCTTTCCATAATTGTTGCCTTCTTCTTTTACTAAAGTTAAAGGATAATCATTTTCTATACATGAATAAACCATAGTATATCCCCTTTCAAGCTTTCATAAATATAGTATGGTCTATTTTACCAGACATTATACAAACATTTGTTCTTAATTTCAATAAATCCCTCTTTGACAAATCTCCAAAACTTACACCTCTGGGGTGTTTGCCAAGGCTTGCCTGAGATTGCTAATTTTATCTACTTAACAATTCTTTAATTTTACTTGCACAAAGTGTAGTAAAATCATCAAATTTACTTTCATCAAATAAGCTGATAAATGGTTCGTTTAATTTTTTAAAATCAGGGCAATCATTTTCGTTATCACTAGGAGCATATTCCCAATATGCCCACCAATTATCCACACAAGGGGCAACTTTTAAAATTTTTTCAATTTGTTCGTCATTTAATGGCTGTTTTTCACCGTTCCCATTTACAGGGCAGCAATATCCAATGTATATCCTATAATCTATTTCAATTCGTACCCAAATATCTGTATCCACATCTACACCTGACTTGTAAATGTAGCTAATTCCAGGATATGTTGAATATTTGTGATTATAAAAGTTAAACACTTTTTTAGAATTATCAAATTCATAATCATATTCATTGTGTAACTTTTCTAAACCTACTTTGTCCTCGATTACCTTAAACAACTTTTCAATAAGAGATGTCTTTGCCCCGTCTAAGCTGCTTTGTATAGCAATTGCACTTCTTATGTTATCAGAAGATTTCATTAATATTTCTTTAATCTCCATTTCTTTTTCGTCCTCCATTTGATCTGTAAACTGGCGAATTACTGCCATTAGTTGTAAAATCACTTCACGGATAGAAGCAATTTTCAAAGTTTCTTTTTGACTTACACACATTTCAAGCCATCTTAAAATATCATAAGCAAAAGAAATTGTAATAACTTCTTCATACCCATGATCTGTCTTGGTAAGCCCTTTTGCACTGTATTCGCTTGGATTGTCCCCAAATCGAGTTAAATAATATACTTTTGAGTTCTTTGCCTTTTTCGCATAGTCAAAACATTGGTATTCCTGATCTCCTGCATAAATCTTTACCTCAATAGGAATGAACCGTTCTGAAGTTTCTATTACCAAGTCAATTCTACGCTTTTCATCTATAACATACTCCCTAAAAACCCTTGCTGACGAAAGTTCTTTCTCTGATATATCAATATTAAGAACAAATTTGATGAAAGAATTTAAATACGTACTACCTTGATAATGGCTGCCTTTTGGAGAAAGTAACTCATACAGGACTCTGCAAATTTTCACTTCGTCTGTTGTAATATTGGCAATATTAAAGATATTAAAATATCCTCCTGTCTTCTGATTTAACAGTTCATATTTTTTTGATATTGCAGATATTTCTTGCAACAATAACTCTATACTCATCTTAGTACTCCTATCATTGTTCTTCAAAGTTTTCATTTTCTAAATTCAACTGGTGACAGTAACCCCATTGCGAGAGACTTGTCTTGAGCTTGCTATTTACCCAAAATTTACAGGTTGATAACTTAACGAAGCCAATCTGGATTTCCAGGAACAAAGGGTCTTGTTCTATATTTTTTTCTAAATTCACTAAGAACAGTTGCAATAACAGCTTCATTATTTTTAAAAGTATCTACCGCTTTTATAGATTCCATTTGTTGGCTAAATGGACAACTAGATATGCAAATACCACAGTCAGTTCCATATTGTCTCCACCTAATGTAACAGGTTTCCTGTTCAATAATCCAATTTAAATATCCATTGCTCTCTTTATAAGGCTCACTTGAAATAGATTTAGAAGGGCATGTACCAGCGCAGTTTTTACAAAGCCTACAAAAATCTTCAAGTCCAAAAGAAATCTCTTCATCAACTTCAAGTTCTAAGCTGGTGGAAACAACTCCTAGTCTAATTCTAGATCCGTACTCCTTTGTAGTGAGCAAATTATTTCTACCTATTTCGCCAAGTCCAGCATCTTTGGCTACTAATACAGGCATCAGCAGGTAATTTGCATCCATATGATTTCTAGCTTCATAACCTAGACTACGAATATAATAGCTGAGTATCATACCTATTATAGCCGCATCTACATAGCACTTAGAGGTTTCTATAACTTCTGGCAGCATAGGTGATCTATTTATCATATCCTTGTCCATTTCAACTGCAAAAACTATGCCATATTTATGATTTATCTCTATTTTTTGTCCGTAAAATTCTTCAAGTCTACCTCTATGAGTGTAAAAATGATAATCTTTAAGCTCTGTTATTCCTACTAGCTTAGCACCATACTTTTTAGCAAGGCCCTTTATTCGCTTTGTTATAATTTTCTTATTACCTTGAACCTTTTCTGGATTGACCTTACCCTCAGATAAATGTCTTATATCCTCTAAAAATTCAAAGGCACAACTTGCCATAGGAGAGTTTAATGGGTTGTAAGTATTAGTACCCTCACTACAGAGATTGGGTCTTCGTCTTATACTATCATCGATAGCTTTCTTTTCTGGGTTTCTACTATAATAATCCTCATAAGCTTTACTTCCTTTTTGATATTGAGCTCTTGCAAACATTGTATCTCTTTCATCAACTCTTTTCATCGTATTCCTCCCTAAAAGTAATTAAGTTAACTATATTTAGTATACTACTTTAGCAACATGTATTGGAATGCATAACTTATGTTATAAGACTTTCAGAGTCATGCCTCTTATATTAGGGATATATAATATAAATATTTGCCTTATGTTTACACATATTATAAAAATACATACCATAAAAGGACAGCTGATAAATATCTTTGTTATATACTTTCTTATTTCCATAAGCCTTATTTTTTGTATCAATAATTATATAGTCATCTTTATTTTTCTTATTTATTAATACAATATCAGGCTTTATTCTCCTATAGGGCTTATTCTTATGATTTAATATGGCAATATATATATTTTTATATCTTTCAATAGAAAATAATCTTTAAACCTTACTATCTTAATTCCATTTATCTTGCATATCTTCTTCAAAATCTTATACACTTCTATCTAACTATTATTCTTAAAACTCAGTTCATGTACTGTCTCCGCATTTTTTTAAAGATACATAGTAGTATAAGTTATCAGTTCCACACCATATTCCACAGGAGCTATAGGCTTTAAATAAAGTATTTCATCTAACTCAAATCTTAAATACTCCTCTTCATCCTCTCCTCTTCCCTTAGGAATTTCAACACAATCTCTTCTCTTATATCTTTTAACTTCTTTTATTTTCCCATAATAATGTATTCCAGCAGAATCTACAAAGCTTTTTTTAGATTCATAGAAAGCAATATATTCAACACCTAACCTAACATTAGACAGTCTTTTAACTGGTATATGATAAAATTTATGCTTTTTATAGGCTTCTAAATGCTCTCTATCACTTACATTAAACCACCATTACGTAGGTGTTTTTAAACTTATAATAATAGTCTTCAGCTTCATGGGTTGGAAGCTTATTTTTAGACTCAATATAAAATTTATTTCTATATATAGTAAAGTTTTAGAACCAGTAGGTCGCAAAGCCATCATATTTATAACCTCTTAGCATATCTAATATTTTTGATGCACTTTTAGCATATATGGCATCCTTTAAATAGTAAAAAGATCTAATTATAAATGAACAACTTTTCATATTTCTACAAATTGCGAGTAGAACGTGGTACCTTTGCGAAGGCAAGCTTACGAGCCGAGCTTGCTTTTCACAAGGGCAGCTCTTGCTACAAAAAACAGTTATGGCTTATAGAACTCAATCATGTAAAAAACCATCGGTAAAGAGCTTTGTGGATTTTATTTTAAGTGAATATCCTCAAGGTATTGATAAAATTCATATTTAGAATAGATTAAAAGCTGTTAGCAAAAACTATTTGCCAGCAGCTTACTTTGCTACACATTGATATTACTTAGTTATCTAAAGCTTCGTATAAGTTTTATCAAGCCCTACCGGGCATTTTTTAAGGTAAAAAAATAGAAAATTCCTATATAATGAAAAAAGCCTGGGGAACCCCCAGGCTCTGTATGATTTATTTTTTATAAAACTTCACAATTAAAAATTTATTCGATATTTCCACAAAGGATAACGTCATTATAAATTTTCACACCTTTCTACATAGTGGACAACAATGGTTGTATATACTGGATAGGAAGATACAGTTTACGCAATCGTATAAGCGGCATGGGCTGTTTGGTCAAATTAGACATTATAGATAGATTAAAGGATAGAATGCCGGATGTTCCTAATGGTTTGTGTGTATTAAACCATAGCTCTATACTACTAGTCCAATCACTAATCATTTGACCTAAATTCCTGTCTCCATCCCTAGGACCCTTTACATTAAAACTAAGTGGAGCCTGCATCAAAACAGGTAACGTAATCGCACTGAGATCCTTATTAATAGCGTAGTCATAGGTAACTTCTACCTGGAAAGTTAACTCTGACTCCCCGTTGTTCTTAAACAAAGCTGTAAAGAGAGCCTGAAGGTGAGCTTCAAGAGACCTCGTTATGGCTTTATTTTCCGTTGAACCGATTTTGGAAATGTCAATTTCCTTGCTGGTATCAATGGTCGGATGCAAAGGATTCGAAAACTGTACATCTGGACTGGTATACACAAAGGAAGAATCTATTTTTTTACCAGAAACCAGCTCTTCGTTGCGACGAACGAAGACCGTAGCCCAAGCATCTTGTCTCTGCAAGATATCCATACCAGTCAAAAGGACTGTGCGCCCTGTTATCATTTGACCCTTCGCAGCACTTAGCGGCTTATCGTTGCTCTTATTCTTGTACCAGTAGCAATAATCACCTTCACAAGCACCAGAATAAGACTGTATCTCGTAATTTTCCGGCTCAACCAAAACCTTTGGCGAATCTATACCATAAGGTGGTTTACCATGAATAATTACCAGTAATGCATCAATACCCTCAATTTGAGCTGTTTTTTCCTGAATACTGAAATTGTAAGAAGGAACACTTGTGCCGGTAAACCTTCTGAAGTGCTCAAGCATGGTAAATCCTTTGTCTTCAGAGGCATTAGATACATCGTTAACTATTTTGATAAAGGATTCTAAGGCAACAGCGGCATTATCAATACAGGTCTTATCGGTAGTTGTTGCATCAATACCAGCAAGAATCTCTTCAATATCTTTTTTTACTGATGGGAAAACTGTGATGAATTGAGCTAATTGGCTGAATGCATCAGCGATACCATTTAAGGCTCTCATAGCTTCAGCTATGTTAAAGTCTACATCACAGTAAACACGATCCTGCGGATAGTGGAACGGCAGCCCATAGGTAAAACTATAGTCCCACAGAGTAAGCTCATTTAATTCCGCAGCATCAGGTTTTGCAGCCCCCCCTAACTGAGATGTTATTGTAGGGCTGGTAGGATAAGAACGAAGTACTAGCGGCACCTCAAACCCTCCCAAATCTGCCAAAAGAGGATTTTTTTCTTCCTGAATTATAAAGTTTAACCAACTTGATGCCTCATAGCCCTCAATACCAGGTACCTGCCCAATTTGATGTTCTATATTAGTTCCATCTAAGACCAAGTTGAGTTTTATGTTTGGTAAAACTGCCCCTTCTCCATTTCTGACCATTTCAGGTGCAGTTAAAAGGAATGGGATAGGCTGATTAGTGCCATTCTCAAGCTTAAGCTTCGGTGAGGTTAACGATAAGCTGCTGTCAGTTTTGTCATTGCCTTCACTATCATTGGTTGAGTCTGTATCTGTCTTTTGTACAACATTACCAAACAATCGGGGTGTTTTGTAGTCACCAGTATCTTTCATCTTGTCTGCTTTGACCTTTGCATCAAACTGGATTGCCGCCCTGGTTGTGTACGCATTTGACAGCTGGGATAGCAATTGCTGGTAGAAAACTTCTTGAACATTTACTGAATCAGTATTATCATCCTCATACACCGCAACCATCCACTTTTTGATGATGCTTGCAAGTACCTTCTTCTGGTCAAGTATCTGTTTGAGGTAGTCTTTGTTCTTGAGTTTATCCACAATTTGGATAGCTGCAGTAAGTTCAGGCTTAAGTACATTGTCGATAGCAGAAAAGAATTGTTTGCCCCAGAGGTCCATATCAATATCCACAAACTTAAGTTCTCTGCTTGGATTAGGACTAATGCCTTTACCTGTGGTGTAATCATATATAAAAACATTGTTTCTGCTTTCCAATTTGTTTGAAATAGGTCGAGGTGCAAAAATAGCAGGAGCCGCAGGATTATTTATAGTATATGATATTCCCTGATCGCTTCCAATAGCTAAGCGTACTGCCCACAGAGTACTACCCTTTTGAGCAGTAGAGATTCGAGTACGGTTTACACCTGTTGCCACTTTCAAAAGGAATACCCCCGGCTTTGAGAGTGCATCTTGAAAGTTTTGTGCAAATTGAGTCAGCCCCAATGTGTTGTTGTCATCAAACTTTTGGGTAAGAGGCGCAACTACAGTGGTTGTTTGTTTTACCCCAGGTGTAGTCTCAAAATCACCCAGTACAACGCCTCCTATACGCTCTATACGGAAAGCAAGGCTCAACTCAAAAATCTGGTTTTCGTTCACCTGACTTAGATCAATCTGTTGGTCAATAAGATTATTTGCAAGCGGAGCAGGAACACTTGTACCGCCAATTGCACGATCTTTCAGAAATTTATAGATAGAATTCCCATAAAAGAGCCAATCAAGCAACCCTTTTGAATCAAAAGATTTAGAACTCCTAAGCAGGGTTGTTTCAATAGTATACGCAATACCATTTGGATCGTTAAGTTGGTAGTAGAGCCTTGTGTAAAGCTGTAGATCCTTGTGTGCGTTCTCCTGCCAGGATTCGGTCTTTGATTCATCATATCGGCTTATATCAAAGCTAAACTGCAATTGAAGTTTAGGAGTACCTCTATTCTTTTCAAGAATCACCTGCCAACCCATTGAAACAGATGGCCATTGAGCAGGCCCGATGATGCTATCTGTATACCCTAGCAGTATTGGCGATTGATTCAGTGGTCCAGTATGGTCTTTTTGAGGACTAGACAGTGATGTTACTAAAGTATTACCATAAAGATCCTGCCATTCAAAGTTTACCTGCAATAAATACCCTATGCCAATATACGGACTTTGTGTTGAATCAGGCAGATCATCCTCCAACTGCCTTGAAACCTTAGCAAACTTCGGATAAGGCAGAGCCTGTTTGTAATTCCAAGTATCATTTGCAGCTAGTGTTTTAGGTATCATTATTTTGCCGCTATTTTCTGGATCTACTGGTTCTGTTGTAGGCCCAGCAGGCAAACCCATATTACTGCTTATAAAGTCTGCATTGTCTACTACTCTGTAATTGAGCAAGCTATAGTTATTGAGAAGGAAGGTACGAGCAAAGTCCTGAGCTGAAGGATCATCAGGCGTTTCAGCAGGCACAGACCTGGAGGCCGATACTGCTACAACACCTGGAGATACTGTAGCACTACGTACAGTGGAACCTTCTGGTATTATTATCTGTTGACCTATAGCAAACAATCCCTCTATATCCTGATTATGTGCTGCCAAGGCAGTCATATTTTCAGCATAATATTTGGCGATGCTGTTTAGCGTGTTACCACCTGGGCTAGAACCAATAGTTACTTCAATTTTTGGAAGCCGAATGGCTGTATAAGGTGGCAATGGATTTAACCACTTAGTACAACGGGGGTTAGCCTCTTTGATGGCCTGTTCAGTAGTTCCAAAGTATGATGCAATAAGTGATAAATTGCCCCCTGGCCCAATTCCCTGTGGAGAAACCTGATAAACACCCTCTTTGACTATAAGTTTCTTGCCCTTTGACAATATAATGTTTTCATTCTTCTGAGTCAAATCGCTAACATTTGAATAATAACTATAAGCCAGACTTGCCAAACTTTCGTCTCCAGTGACAGATAACTCGGTAATCTGTAGATCTGCCTGTGCAAAAATAACAGCTCGTGAGGTATCTATATTCTCCCCTATAGCCACTGCATTCATATAACTGGTAAGTCGGTTTTGCTCTGATTCAACTGAATCTTTATTGTAGAGCACAATAAGTGTAAGCTCTGCTTCTCCTTTGTCATTGAATACTCTATCTGGTAATCCACACTTTTGATCTGCATTATAGTAATAGAGATAAAAACCTCCAGACCGTGTAATGCTGGCTTCCCATAACAGACGAATAAACTCTGATGGCTTGTTGAGAAGACCTTGAGGGCTTGCTTCTTCATCTAAAGCAAACAACATATCCCTTCCATTTACTGGTGGCCGTGTCTCTGTAGATAGATTTACCTGTGATATTCCCATAGTAACTGCCTTTGCTGAGTCGGTCTGAACTCCCTCTGGTGAATTGCCAGCTTTATTTGGAGGATACGCAAGAAGGATGTTGCTAAAGATGAAGTCATTACCCCGAATCTCCCCAAGCAGTCGTTCCATCAATACAATATCATTGCCCCCGGCACCAACAATTTCATAGCTGCTCTTTGTTGTGGGGCTAGTGGAAACCTGTGGAATTTTTTTCACAGTAAAAGCAATCGTTGATGCCCAACCGTAGTAGGTGATTGGCGTTTTCACCATAGCACTTGCAGCCTCATCATAGTGTGCTAATTGTATTTTAAACTTAGGATTGACAGCCCTTGTGCTCAGATCTGGCAAATTCCGCATTGCATCTGGCAGTTTCCATAACTTAAGGCTCGGTATAGCAGCAGGTGGATTTCCATAGGGCAGTTGTACGGTATCAGCACTCTGCCATGCTACCATTGAGGTAAGGGGAAAACTGACAAAGTCATCTTGATACATAGGCTCTGCTCCAAGCTGTAAAAGCCCTGTGTCAAGAGGATTGGATTGTGCATAATCAGTTACTGCTTTAATACGTTTAGTGTCATCTGAATCAGGTTTTATACTGATGGATAACTGATCTGTAGGCTGATTATTTGTCTTAAACAATAGCCACGCCGGACCTTCAGAACGATCTAATGTAATGGTAAAATCCGTTCCCTGTATATTAGTTGGCAAAGGGATTTGCTGACCTGTAAGTGCATATAGCCCTGCCTCTGCTGGAAGCTTGAGTACTCCACCATCATCCTTAACCCACATACCAAACTTTTTAGGTGTAATACCTTTCGTTGGTAAACGCATACCATGCAGATAGTAGCGAGAAGCCATTCCAGAAAGGTGCTGAATCCCAAAGGAACGTTGCACTTCAGCAATCAGCTCTTTTACCTTGAACTGAACTAAGTGAGGTATATCTATGCAGTTGTTCTTGCTAGAACTGAATAAGTCAGGTATATCTCCATTAATCCTCTCACCTGCCAGATCTTGCAGTGTAATATCATAGCAAGATGAAATAGCAAGAAGAGTATCTCCTTCCTGAGTACAGTAAATAAATTCAGGAATTTTTAATGTGACCGATGGCATAAGCACTCCTTCAAGGGATAGGAGATTGCTATTGTTTATAAGATCAAGCAAACTGACATTGAGTACTTTAGCGATG
Organism: Clostridium magnum DSM 2767; assembly: GCF_001623875.1. Lineage (GTDB taxonomy): Bacteria > Bacillota > Clostridia > Clostridiales > Clostridiaceae > Clostridium_AM > Clostridium_AM magnum. The sequence goes on from NZ_LWAE01000018.1 coordinate 39,634, forward strand.
CTATCTAAGCTATCGGAAGTCTTTACGATGTAAGGTTCTTTGCCTGAGTAAATGATTTTTGCACCAGCCCTGAGCAGATTTACATCTGCTGCATTTTCTGACTGGGATGCAAGTTGAGCCGATGTAAAACCATTTGCATAAACTTTCATATCTGCAATAGAATCAAATGTATCTAAAACTTGTGTCTGGTAACAAGCATTCCTTATTGTAATATTTTTCCCCTTCGAAAGTACATGATTCGGGTTAGCTATAAAAAGATCGCTTAAAGAATATGCATGGTCACCTGTAAGTCCCCCATTATCGTTAACCATTGAACTATCTGATTTGCAGTCTGACCGCTTTGCACAAGATATTTGAAGTCCCGCAGTGCTTCCCGAGCTGCTTGCACCATTTGTCTAGCAATGAGCAAGAAATAATCTGATAGTATCCAGCCAGCCATGGACAGGGATTGAGCATTGTTTTCTGCCAGCATCTCATATTTCTGCTCTCCCATCTCTTGCTGAACCTGAACAGCCAACTGATCAAAATATTCTCGTAAATCTTTCAGTGCCGTAGTATCAATTCCGTTGTAGTCTGCAAAGGAATAACTGTACCCCGGATAACTCTCCCCGTATTTTGGAATATTGATCCTAAGGTTTGCAGCCATAGGAAAATAAGTAGTATCTACTTCGGCATTTTTATCTGGCGGCAGCTGAATAATCAGCTGGAACTGCTGAGACAAAAATGAATCTATGGCAGTGAGAGGGATAGGTGTAGGATTATCATTGGTGCTGGTCAGTATATTATTTAGCAAGTTGGTAAGGTCGATATCTCTAACCACCAATTGATCAACCTCATCCGCCGACATAGGTTTTTCTTGGACTGCTGCTATAGCTAAACGGAGAACCATCTTGCTGAGTATTTCAAAAGGACTATCATTTGCCTGCCCTATAGCTTTAAGAAGGCTAGTGTGTGAGTCCTGATCGGCAGAAGGTACTGAATCAATGAACAACATAGCAACATAGCATGGCAATTGATTTTTTGTGTCTTGGCTATTCAGCCACTCATCCTGAGCTATAGTAAGTGCCGGAGCCAAGTAGCCTGTAAGGACTTCAGGTTGTACAGGAGCTTTGAGATTTTCCCATTTGGGCTCAGGTAAAATTTCATAGATATTCATCGCACGATGGACACTAAGGCGTCTATCTGCAGGAGAATTTAAAAGGGATTCTGCATAATTGTTTTTCACCTGCCATGGTGGAGTGCCGCTGTTTTCTATAGTAAAGCTTTCTTTCAGCCTCATAAAGAAGCTAAAACTGATCTTGATCTTAAAAAGACCCAAGTTAATCTTGACACTGGCTGACACATTTACTGATGCAATTACACTCATGATGAGAGAGACGTAGGACTCATAAGTAATTTGCAGTAATAGTTTTATATCAACATTTACATCTGCCTTTATAATGCCAAAATCAACACTTCCATAAAGCTTTCCTATAATGCCAAGTGTACCACGGAGCCAGTAGTAATATGAATCTTGAATTTGAGACGGATCATCGCTTCCATCGGTGATTTGGTATGGATTCCATTTTGCAATTACCCCTTCAATAATACCAACCACTGTAAGGCTGAATCCTGCACTTAATATTCCATACTCCACAGACTTGCCAAAACCAACCTGCATACCAAGTCCGAATACCAGTACAGGGTTAAAAGTACCGTTTGTAACTGCTGGCACTTTATTGCTGGTGGCACTGGAGAGTTTTCCAAAGTAAAATCCTGCCGACCCTATTAACGGGATTCCAGGAGGTATGATAGCTTCTATGGTGAAGGAACGTGAAAAATCCTGATTCCAAGGAAATCCAACATCCACTTGAAAGTCTCCATTTGTATATATGGCAATAGAAAATACTGGCAATGTGATACTATAGGCTCCTATTGAAAGATGACGCATGATATCCGGCAGTGTGATTTCACTCTGATACACCCCTACAGTGTCGCTGATCTGCCTATACATGATCTGGAAATCCAGACCCTTGAATATCTTTGCAGGTTTACCATCTAGTGCAATCCGTATTGCATAAAGATACGGGTCGTTGAACACAACCTGCAAGTTCAAAAAGTATTCAGCAACTTTTTGAGCTTGATCTCTTGGTACAAGTGCATTATTGTCTCCATTTTCAGAGTCTTGCAGCTTGAGTATGCCAAAATCTGCACCAAAGAGCCACAAGCTTTCAGGGTCAAATTCGATGGCTGGTATTTTACCTGGCTCTGGGTCTGGCATTTTTGCCATGCAGGCAATAGCTTCCTTCACAGTATTCGCAGTTTTAAATCCTTCAAATGTAACATGTTGACCCATTGCCAAAAGTCGAAGATCCAGATACTTGTTACCATTCCCTGAAGGGGCTGGTGTTTGTTCTGGTTTGGAGGCATCCCAGGTAATTGGCTTACTTGGATCTGACTGCCAAAAGAAAGTGCCATTTAATGTTACCATAACACCATTGTCCTCTGGATTTGGCTGGTTGGACTGGTAACTCAGTCCGATGCTGTCAATACGAGCAAAGCCCAGATTGATTGGATTTATATTAACTTTGAAGCTCACTTTCTTTTGGGTAAAGTTATATACCAGTTCAAGACCACTTAAACTGATGCTGTCCAGTATGTTCCATGGTGATCCAAGACTGAAGCGAGAACCTGTGATCCAACTGACCATTTCTTCCACCATGCTGCCTATGGTGAAGCCTTCTGTAAGTTTAAGAGTTCCAATCCATTCACCCTTTGTATCTTTTTCAATCTCCGTTGATAGCAGTCCCCAAGTAAACCCGAAGGTTTTAACTTGTGGATTGTAGTCAAACCATACCTTAATATCAATACTCTCCCATTTCCAGTCTGTTTCCAATCGTGCGAAATATCCCTGTACCGATTGCTCGAAATCTATGAGTTCCATTGTTGAATCTGACAAAGCAAGTTGCAATGTCTTCCCTTTATAGCCTGCTGTAAGGGATGCTGATACAGTAAGTTCTGGAATAAAAGGTACTTTCCAAGGTTGTGCTGTCTTACCTGTGAATTTCCATGATTTAGTTTTAGTCTCTATAGTCAAGCCCAAACCGTCTATATCATAGGATACATCAGGCTTCCAGTCATTGCTTAAATAAAAGGTTAATAGGTCAACAAGAGGTACCACACCACTGGTCTGCTTACCTTCAAATATTATATTCTGATCCTTGCTTTGCCATGAAGTGCTTATAGAAAGAATAATTTCATTTTGTTTGTTCGGAAATAAAGTAGTGACAGCACCAATCATCGCAAATTTCTGATCATTTGAATTTTGAATTTGAAGTTGCAGATTATCCAGTTCGAAAATTGTTTTTTCACTAATAGTTATAGGCCATTTTGTTTCCAATGTGCCACTAAGGGAATAAGAAGAAAACTTTGGTTCAACTGAAAATCCAAACTGTGTTACTTTGGATTGTAAGTCAACCTGACTGCTTGGTGCAAAGGCATTAAGTAAATCGCTCAAAATGATTTCACCAGAATAGAGGTTACCAAATACGGAGAAATTAGGATACGTTATATAGATTCCTATAGTACCTTTGCTAATAATGACATTCCCACAAACACTGATTTCAATTTGTCTATTATTTAGGCTCCCTGGGTTTAAGATCGATAATTCGATTTTGAACTCATTAACATAAGTACCAGGCAATAGCTCCCACTTTGTCTCATTGTTCGGCTCAATCACAACCTTTAAACTACTTATATTTTTATTTATCTGATTGTATGTTACCTCGATTTCGCTTATTCCAAGCCCAGCTAAAGTATTTAAAGGCGATGGGAGACTCTGTGTTATATCTATTCCTCCTAGCAACTGACATGCTGTGGATATATTAGGGTAAGGTTTCTCTATTTGACCTTTAATTATCCATTGAGTACAAATGGGGAAACCAACACTTAACTTTACAGAAGGCGACTTCAAAGTACCAAATATTTTCCCCGAAGCTGGTACAGGAGGATCAAATGCGTCAATATTAAAACCAGGATTTTCAAGAACAATCCATGGAACTCCATCAAGCACCCACGTTGAATTTGCTTGCAAGCATATGAATTCTGCATGGGACATTAATCCAGTAGGAGTCTCGGTAAAATCTAATGAGTTGATTTTCATTGATAGTCCAAAACACTCTGTATTTCCCGCTACAGCAATTTTGGTTAGTACATTGTTAGAGTTATAAACTGGTGTTACAGAGGCATTGTTAATAAGTAAATTACTATCAACGATTATCTTTGTATAGAAATCTTTCATTCGTCCAGAAGATAATGCATCCAACAGCCTGAGGGATTTGTCTGGAGAAATACAACCATTAAGACGGTTAAGTAATGCCTCTAAGGGTGTTTGTTGTAGTGCAGCAAGGTTATTTATTGATAGATAACTCTCAATATGAGGAACTTCTTGTGCAGGTAATTGTTCATTCAACTTAATGATTGCTAGAAGCAATTTGTCTTGTTCTTCGCTACCTAATTGATTTTTTAGCAAAGCCATATACTGCTTAACTTTATTTATTGGTGCATTTGGTAAAGAATCTTTGATTAAATCGCTTATTATATTCACCTTATTTTTAGAGTAATTCTTGCATTGTTCTACAAGATTTGGTTCATTTCCATTAAAAGAAGTAACAAAATCATCCAATTTACCTTCAGTAGGGAATGAATTAAGCACAGCTTCAACTGAGTTATGAAAATTGTTAAAACCATCATTACCAACACCATCTAATTCTTTGGGATATTTATCTGTATTCCCAAATCTACCTAATTGCAGATACGGTATTCCATAACAAGCTGCTTTAGCTGCTGTACCCTGTCCTTCAAATACAGTAGGAAGATTTGCCTTTGAATAGAAGTAATCAAAAGCAAGTGATGGTACACCTCCAAGCTGGAGGTAAAGTACCTTTTTAGGATTATTGTTAATTAAAGTTGATAAAGTTTCAATGGTAGTGCCTTCTTTAACGAAGAGAGCTTCTAAATTCAAAGATAATGCTTGAATAAGCTCTATCGCACCAATATATACATTAACTTTTCTGTTACACCAACGCTTGAATGTGCGTTGTGAAGGTCTTGTTGATTCATCACGAGCCTTTTCTTGTTCTGTTTTCCACTTTTGAAGTAGTTCTATACATCCCAATTTGATTTTATCAAACGTACTTTCTGTGAGTTCTCCAAAAGAAACAAGCACCACTTTCTTATCCTGAAAAAAATGCTCATTTTCCTTTAACAAAGAAAGTAAAGGTGCTAGAAGTGAAAACATAAAAATCTCAGGATTATTTTTATCTCCAATTTGCATTTTACCATCATCACGGATACCATACACAGGCATGATAAAAATGTCGTTTGCGGTGAGTTTTGTAAATAGTATTTCAGCAAGTTCGATTCTTCTTTTGTTTAATCCTGCCGCTGAAGCTTTCATTGGCTCCCAATCTTCTGCTGCAAGATTGGATATACCATAGAAGTATGTTTTATTCTTAATTTCATAAAGAACAACATTCTCTCTTGCTTCATCTAAAAATTCAATTTCATTAGGAGTATTTTTCCAATCCAGCGGTTGGAGCCTCAAAAAATAATCTGCATTCAATTTTTTAGCAAAATTTCCCTCTAAATCGTTGCCTCCCGTGAATCCGCAGGTTACTTTATTGACAGGTGGTGTATCTTTATCAAATTTGATAAAGGTAATAGTAGCTTTTTTGTCATCGCCAGGACCAGGACCAATTTTAATTCCAATGTTGAAATTATCATTTGTAAGTCCGGGTATCAAATTTATCAGTTTATCTTTCGTTGGCTTATCAGCGCCTTCTCTCTCTTCATAGTAGACTTCTATAGCCTTAAAATATTCAAAGCCAAAAATTAGGCGGAACATTATATGGACACTTGTTGTTTGGTGTCCAGAACCATTGGAACCTTCTACGAAAAAACGAATTTTTTCCTGGCTATTAAGCTTGCCCTTAAATTGTGCCACACCTTTTTCAAGGCTAACTGAACTTTCCTTATTTGCAGTACCTATTAATGTGCCAACAACGTTACCAAATAAGCTCATAATAATCCTCTCCTATTTTCTTTTTTTACTTTTTTTCAGTTTCCGCCTTATCCTTTCTATACATTGCATACCACCCAAGCCCCGAAGGCTTACCTCCACTCTTCGGATTCCCAAAAAGATAAAACAAAGTTGACCCATTTAGCGGTATCTTCAATAAACCCAGAAATTTAAGTGCGATCTCGGTAAACATCAGTAGAAATGAACTCTTACTTTGGTCAAAAGTTAAACGTAACTGACCAATAGACAGCTTGAGCACATTCTGAATGCTAATCAATTTTGAATCTCCAAAAGTTCCAGGTAGCTGAAGACCAACCAGAGCCTTGTACGCTCCTTCGCCGTTACTTTCAGGTGTCCACGCAGTCAATAGGTATGAGGTAAGACCCGCCTTGCCTGCTAAAGCCCCCGGAGTCCCCATATTCAGTCGATATTTCAATCCATACCACGTGCTGCCGTCAACACCAGTTAAAGTGGCATCAGTAATCACAGGCAAATAGCCTGCATCAGATGGTTTGGAATCTTTAGTGCCCTTCATAAGCCCATCAATATCCATAGCGAAATTGATAAACAGACTCTCAGCACGGGGGGTGCTGGCAGCAATATCAAATCTTATCTCGTCAGTTATAAAAGTCATCTTTTGTGACGCTGTATCATTTCCTAACATCTCAAGACCAAGGTTAGAGAAACTAAGTCCCCTTCGCGTCTGCTTGCTATCAGTCTCACTGCCGAAGGATAGCACATCAAAAGCCCCATATTGGCTTTTAACAATCTTAAAATCCAGAAAACCCGAAAGACCAAACCAAGAAACAGGAGTTTGGGATTCAGCTACATTTCTCATAGACATCTGGGCACTGGTAATCTCGATCTTGTTGAATACATTACTGTTATAATAAAAGAAATTATCGCCAATACTGCCAAGACTATAAACAGGATGTCCATTGTTGTTCTGATAACTGCCCTTAAGTATAATTGTATTATATGAGTTTCCCTCTTCCCCCATCCCCACTGCATTCATACCAAAAAGAGAATTTAAAGTGAGCTGAGCATAGCTCTCAAAGTCTCTGATTTCAGTGTTTTCAAACAGAACCTTGAGAGTCAGGAGACGAAAGTTATAATCAGCACCAGAAGGAGGAGGTACAGGGTTAACCTGCTTGCCAGACTCTGGTTGTTTAAACTCAGGATCGTTGTAATAAATAAGTCCAAACATAGAACTGGAATCTTTAAGGTCAATATCCGAAGCTTCCGGATCGTTTTGAACCTGACTTATTTCAATGCCAAAATGATGAGCGTTAAATCGATCCAGTGCCTCTACCCCAGCAGTAATGCCAGTCAAATCATGAGGAAGGCTTGCGATATTCATTTTTAGAATTAATATCCCCGTCCAGTTGGGATCACGAGCAATACTGTTGAATTTTTGAAAATATTTAGAATCTGTTTGCTTACTAGCCTCATCAAAAAAATCCTTAAGCCATTGAGATAGAATTACCAGTTGGTCAGGATCAGGTATACTATTTTCCTCTATTACTGGTGCGGCAAATGAAAGCCGCTGTGTCCATTTGTCTGGGCTAGAGACTAAGCTGTCTTTCTTAGACTGATCACTGGTGGGGTCAAATAACACACCTTTTCTCCCTTTTATAATAAGGATATTGCTGTAATCATTATACTTGTTGTTTTTCCCCACATCAGCTTGAAGACACCAATCCTCAATATTCATTTGGTTGTAAAATGCCGGATCGCTTACGGATTTATCACCAGCCAAATTTCCAAGGTGAGTTGAATTGGCAGCTACAAGAAACAGTTGATTTGTTTGAAATGCCTGCTGCAATTCCATATCAGGATTAGATAAGTACATCTGCCTATTAGTTGGCTTGCAGTTCTGTGCTAGCAGAATCTTGGTCCATCTGCCCTCCGAACCAACGGTAGCAAGTAATCCCATAGGTGTAGCAGTGTTATAACTCTGACTATTTTCCTCTATTGTACCTTTTAAACATACGCTCTTTGAAGATGCATACTTAAAATCAGCATCACTTATAGCCTGGCGCCTCGTTGGTCCGATTACCTGATGTTCAAAGTCCTCAATCTGCTCCTTTGAAAAAGAAGTTATACCATTCCCTGCTTTCATTCCCGCATAAGGTACTAAGGGAAATGGGTGCTCATTGCCAGATAAACCAATACTTGGATCCTTATGCCCAAATAAAGTGCTAGAACTCTTAAAGATGAGTTCATCTCTACCGTATAGGGAAGCTCCTTTAGGTTGTGCTATGTATGGAATAAGTCCAGTAGCATCTGGTGCACGGACTACAGTCGCCCAAGAAGTCAGGTATGTACCATCCAAAAGTCTCCCATTCAAATCTATAGGTGAACCAATAGGAGAAACTTCCTTGAATGGATAGTTTGATGCATAGGCTGGTTTGCGAGAATAAAAACGTAATCTGTCGCCTGCATAACTAGTAGACTTTGGCTGAAATCCAATATATTCAGTTCCAGAAAGACCACATACCAAATCATATAATTTTCCATCCTCAGCATCCTTTATCGTCAGAACAAAATCACCTTCCGGACTTAAATGAAAATCACTGCTATCGGTTGCTTGAGGAACTCCACGAGAAAAAAACAACCTAGCGAGCTGTAAATCATCATCCTGCCCTAAAGTATTTGGAAGGAGATTAATTGGCTCACCAAAAACTGTCCTATAATAGGAAGCAAGCACTGTGGAAGTATTATCCCAATTCTTACCGGTAAATTTGAAAAAGGTACTGTCAGGATAGAGAGAATTAAAAACATCGTTTGGATCAATACTTATTAAAAACTCGATCATATCTGTAGATATAGGTTCTATTCCTGATGCAAAAGGCATCCACACTATATTGTCTGATTGGTTATCGCTCTTATAAGGGAAAAAAAACTGGAAGCCCCAATTGAGTTTATCATTGAGAGACTGACGTTCTATACACATGTCGAAAAGAAAGCAACCCCTAGACTGCCCTGAAAAAGGAAGGGTTCCCTGTTTTACAACATGTGCTTTGGGTGTAGACGGACCTGAAAACTGAATCTGAGCACCGCTTAATATTAGTGTATTTTGGGGCTGATCTAGTGTCAAATTCATTCCTGCTGAAACCTGAAGATTCAGACCTGAAGTGATAGGAATCTGAACACCTGCATTTACCTGAGTACCATTATCATTAAGTCCCATCACGGAAACATTTTGTGGGGTAATCTCAAGTGGGTTCTTTAACCAAGCTATTGCTCGGGCAGTGGAACGTGCAATTACATTATTGATGCTATCAACAAATCCTTGAGCAGTTTTATCATCAAGTTTAGATTCCTGATCAACAAAAACAAAAGATCCAGCCAATTTTGAATTAGTAAGAGCCCCAGCAAGAGAAATCTCATTGCCTGGTGGTTCCACATTCTCCGGAAGAATAAAATAGAGAACCCCCTTGTCGGAAGCATCTTTATTGGCTACATAGAGTTGCTTAACAAACCGCTGTGTAAAAAAACTCATAATCTCTCCTCCTATTTTAAAACAAAAAAGCTCCCACATCTATAGTACGAGCTTTTTGTTATAATGAGATCTACTCGTTGGTAAATGTTAAAGTAGCAGCCATGGTTGTCTGACCATTTTGCTTTCCTGCTCCCTGCCAGCCATCCATGAATAGGGCAATCGTGTAAGTCATTCTTCGGAGAAGCTTGATATCATTAAAAGCTACGGTGCCAGTTTCAGCATCAACATCTACAGGTGTTGCATAATCAGGTGGGTTATTATACGCAGCCTGTGAACTACGCCACATACCTAACCAGGCCTTATTTGTCATAGGCATGGAACCTACTGGAATCTGAAAATCAACTGCCACCGAGGTAGGCTTGTGACTTGTAAGTGTAAGATTCGCATAGAAGTATTCATATTGACTTCCTGTTGCAGGGATAAAGGCAGTGGAGCAAATATTACCATATTTTTGTTGAGGAGAAGGTTTTTCTGGTCCTACCGCATATCCTATGATATAGCTTTGATTGGTAATTTCAAGCCCTGAGAATGCTATACTGCCATTTTGCGTATTAGTGTCAATAATCTGTTTTTTAAGCGGCTCCTGATTCCAAGGAATAGTATCTGTATTTTGCCATAGAGCAATATAATTGCCATATGTATTTGGCATATTGTTTGGCAGCGTATCGTAGCTAATACCTATCTTATCTCCTGTGACATAATCGATACCAAAGGTTGTCCCCTTAGAGTTTGTACTTTGAATAAATAGTTCAGTTGACATTTTTTAAATCCCCCTTTTATAATTTTTAATTTCTTTTATGATATCGCTTAATATTAGATTTTAAACTACAGTCAAGAAGATCACTTGGATGAATATTCACTTTACTAATCACGGCTCACTTTCCCAAGGTAAAAAGTCTAATATCATTGCGCAAATCTTATATTTCACATGCGTTTATCTGTTCCACTTTAATCCTCTATAAACTTGGTAAAATTCTTCTTTTCCTAGATTATACACTATAAATGCATAACAATTATACATAATTTGTAAAACAATACTTTAATTAGATTATATAGCATAAATATCTAAAAAACAATCCATGATTTGTAGTGTAATCATTTTCAAGGATTATATACTATAAAAACTAGGAAAATAATACATACTAAAAATAAAAACGAAGTGGCAAGTATAAGAACAAGCCTACGGTTTAAAACTGGAAATTTTCATTTCTTTTACTAAGATATATATCTAGTATTTTAAGTGCATCATGACATCCTCTGTTAGGTCTAAAACCAAAGGAACTATCTATAAAATCTTGTTCAAATATTTGCCCTTAGTTACGCCATCAATGCCTGCGGCTTTATTTGCTTTAAGTTCATTATGACAACTAGTTAGCATTTCTTTATTTATTAGATGTATCAGTGAATATAATCCGACTACTCAACCGCCTTTTGGTTTCTTTATTTATTCATCCACCATACTTATCTCTGAGTATAAGAGCAGTTGAGTTCTCCCAAGTTAACGTAATATAACAATATCTAGCGTGTCATGCTCTACGACTCCGGGTAAACTGATATCCTCTTACCAGCAACGATTATATCAGTGCTGTCTTCTATACAGACCACCATATCGACTTTACCCACTGGGATTTCGGAGCTACTAGCTTCAGCCTCTCTCGGTTTATGACCCACTAGTTAACTGTCTACGCTTAACTCTTTGGGTCACCCCAAAGAGCCCAAGACTCGCTAATGGCTGTTGGCTAAACTTTGCCATGTAGGCTTCCCACCTACTATATATTACGCCCTTTGCTTGGCGCACGGTCAGACCCCATTGCGAGAGACTTGTCTTGAGCTTGCTACTGAAATTGTGACATTTTACGAGGGGAACCAGGTACCTTTGTGAGTGTTGTTTACCCGAACTTTCTCTAACTATAGCATCCCTATATCTATACATTAAATTTATATACTAAAGAAGCCATATTTTCATTAACTTACCATATAAGAAAGAGATCAGCAATTGACTGCTAATCTCTTCGCCGATTTTGTTTCCTCATACATTCACAAAAACCAATAAATCTTATAATCATATAGATAAATACTCTATTTTAGCTAAACTATTGCTAAATGCATAACTTTAATTTATGCTTTTCCATATAACAACTCTTGTTTTTTCATACTAAACTCTTCTTCTGTGATAACTCCCATATCTAACAACTGTTTGAATTTAAGTAATTCATCGGCAACACTAAATGCCGCTTCACTCTTAGCAGAATTATCATTACTTTTTTCTTCATTATCTTCTAGTTCTGTAAACTCCATGTCAATAACATTAGACATTTCTTTTAAATCCCGATTAAATTCTTCCTCAGTATAATTAATTGAAGCTGATAAAGTATCTTTTAACCGATTGCCCATAGGTTTCATTGATAAATATGTAAGACCACCCGATATTACTCCACCTAATACTGGAATAATTTTTGAGACACTCTTTGAAAATGTCTGTTTAGTTATTTTCACACCTATAGCGGCCGCAATCTTTTTAATTACTGGATAGTATACTGTTTTAGTTAACGCTTTTTGAGGTAACTTCTTTAGAACCTGTTTTGAAATACTTGCAGAAACTACTTTTAATGTAGATGATGCACCACCTATACCAAACATAACTCCTAAAAATAGAGTTAGATTTCCTTTGACTTCTTCACTATTAGCGTTACCATTTACATACATATCTTTATAACCATATATGTATGCTAACTCTTGTGATAAGCGCAAAGCTACACCAAAAAATTGTAAAGTATCAGCAGGTATTGAAGCGGCCATAGCTAGGCCTCCTGGTAATCCTGCTGCGAAAGATGCGCCAGTACTTTGAAGTGTACGTTTTTCAACTAAAGATACTGCTATCTTATCTAGTGTACTAATGCTTATTCCTGCCTCAACTGGTCCTCTATCTAATATTTGTAAAATATCGATGCCATTATCTTTTGCATAATTATCAAATGTTTTAATTAAAAATTCTCTTCGGTTGATCTTAACTCCTGGTATTTTTAAGGCATTCACTAATGCTAATTCAAATGAATTTTCTATTTCTTTTTCATTAATCATAAAATATCCCACCTACAATTATCATATTATGTATCATTTTTACTATATATTCTACATAATGTGATAAATACCCTTTTTATAAGTTTGTTATCTCTATAGGTGAAAGATACCTATCTGTGCTCTAAAGTTATTAATTTGCACATGAAAATAACGTTAGATCATTTCCTCGCTGGCTTTTTTACTTACACTTACCTCTTTATGTATATCATTAAACTGACCACTTAAAAGTGAAAAACCTTCCACTATATTAAAATCATCCATTATCATCTTATAATACTTGCCAAAACGCTTACTTTCTGTGTATTTAAATTCGTAAGACTCACTTCCGAATTTAATATCTTTAAGAGCTTTATTTAAGTGTTTAAACTCTCCTTGTGCCTTCTTAATATTTTCCTGAAGTTTGGATAAGAACTGTTCCTTAAACTCAAGTTCAGCCCCTTTTCTTGCAGCGTATACCTTCTCCTCGTAAGTAAGTAGCTCAGAATTCTTTAATTTATCCAATTCCTCTATAAATAGTTTTGCCCCTTTAAAAGCTGCCTCTGCGCCAAAATCATGCTCTGACTTATATTTATATTGTTTTTCCCTTAAGGTTCCTTCAAAGTTACTTCTTGATGTTTCTGCTCTCTTTTTAGTCCCTTCATAATCTTCTTTCAGTTTAGTAAGGTTTTTAACCTCTACTAAACTGACATACTCTTTCTCGGCACTACTTAAAAGCTCACCTAGTGATTGCTGTATATTAACCAAATCCTCTTTTTGCATTTCCAGCTGTGATTTCTTAAATTCTTTAGCTTTGTCTTGATTACGTATTTCATTTTCGTTAAAACCATTTTTCTTGATCAATTCTTCCTTTTTGCCTTCCAGGTTAGCTATTTCCTTTTTAATCCCTTCAATAACCATTTTCTTTTGAAGAAAATTATTATTCTTTTCAAGCTCAAGCTTTTCCCTTTTTAGATTTTTTAATTGCTCTTCACTGGCTTTTAACTTTGGCAGAGTATCCAATTTATATTTTATATTTGTCTCGTTATCCTTATTAAGCACTTCCCTATATGCTTCAAGATATTTTAATCTTTCTAGTATTTCATTTCTCTGCTGTTCTAAAATTTCTTTTTCCTTTACTGCTTGTTCTAACTGAATTTTATACGCATCTTCTCCTATATAGGGTGTATTGTATACCTTAGGATCAATAGCTCTTGCAACATGATTTTGATATAGCATACAGCCTGGAGTTATTGAACAGTTATACTGCTTTAGCTCTTCAACCTTCTCACAGAGAGTTACCTTACCCAATATCATATTTACAAATCGCTTAGCCCATATACTTTGAGAGGTTACAATGGATGCTAGCGTATTTTCTTCCCAATTGTCGTATTTCTCTAACCTACCAGTATTAATTAGTCCAGCAGAATGAAGTCCTCTATTTTTACGTATATTTTCATATACATTAAGGGCAAGATTAAAATCCTCAGGTTCCACAAGTAGATAGAATCTTTGAGTATTTAAATAACCTTCTATAGCATTTTTCCATTTATCATCGGTTACTCTTAAAAGTTCACATATTATCCTCGGTTCTACTTCTTTTCCAGCTTTCTTAAAAGCCTTCTTTATCTCATCAGCATAATCATTAAAATGTATCAGCTGAACATAACTATTTGTAGTTTCACTATTTATCCATCCATAATCAATAAGTTTCCTTATAAAAAGAGTGGCCTTGTCTCTACTGCCTGATACGGTGACATCATCTTCAGTAATATCAACAACACTGCTTTCAAAATAATCTTGAAGCTGGTCTATCACAAGTTCCCTTTCAACACCAAAGGACAGTTGACTGCTCATTATGGTATATAGTATGTAAATACAATCCCAGTAGGTATTTTTATTTTTGGAAGATAATGGTGCAAAGAAGTTTTCTGGTATGTTTTTGAATATCATGCTTATTCTCCCTATTTTTTATTTACGACATTATTATATAATTATTTGTAGTATTTGTAAAAGTCACTGTGGATTTTTACAAATAAAAAGACATCTAATCATTTGATTGACTAAATGGCCCTTTTTCATTTAGAGTATTACATTAGCAACCATTACACTGGTATTCTGTTTAGTTGGAGCTATCCTTAAAATTAAGAATAATACTCTTAAATATCATGAAATCCCTCCCTGAAACTATTATTTTACTAAGAAGGCATTTTCATATTTAGCTGCCCAAATAATAAAAGTGCCTTCAGCTTATATATACTGAAGGCACTAGTATAGGCATTAGAATAAATTTAACTCAATTGAAACTTACTTTATGTTTGGTGAAGTTTTTTATAGAATTTTCTACTATACAGTGTTTAATAGTGAAGAAAAACCCATTGTTAACTGGAAAATCTACTTGCTTGCTGTTTAGAATTACAAGTATTTCATAGTTGGTTAATTTTTTTTGAATACTATTGTCTGTAAGTACGTTTCCTTCTACATCTTTAAATTCAAATATTACTTTCACAGTCTTCACTCATTCTAAACAAACACAAACCGTTGGTGCAACGGGGGCACCGTGGGCAAACTTGTATTCCACCTTTATTCTAATTGATATAATAAAATAGTTCAATAGAATATTCAGCACACGCATTAATAGGCTTATGTCTAATTAAAGACAAAAGCCTCATTAATAGTTATCCTAATGCATCATATCTATAATAATCACCATAATATTCTGGGTTATTATAGGTTTTATCAAAACTATTCTTATACATTTTGGCTACATTGCTACCTTAACTTTTTCTTTTAGTGTTGCATTTTCCTTCTTCAATTTTCTGATTTCTTCCCTTAGTGTCAATCTTGCTATTATTTGTAGACAAGTATTATTCTTAATTGGTATAATTAGTTATGTAAACCGATTTTAGAGTTTTTATATAGGAGGAATTAACAATGATTGATGAAAAAGTTATTGAAGCTTTTCATATAATGTGGGACAGCTTTCCGGCACCAGTTCGCTTAATCCACAAAAACAAAACAGTATTAGCTGTAAATGAAACTGCACAAAGTATGGGAATGAAAACAGAAGTACCATGTTTTGCAATTGGAACTCCCGAAGCTCATAAAGGCTGTATGGCAAACGAGGCAATTACCTCCAACAAAGCTCAAGTTCAACATGTAGGTTCTGAAAAAATTAAATACTGGCTTCCTGTAAAAGATTATCCTGATGTTTATGTTCACTATACAATTACTATCGACTCTGCAAAATAATCTCATAAACTGTCCAAAATATATTTAATATATACTACATAGTAAATTTAAATGGTAATAGCAAGCAGGAACTCGGGGTCCCTGCAATGGGGTCAGACACCATTGCGAGAGACTTGTCTTGAGCTTGCTACCCAATGCTTAAATATAAGAAATTGTTCTGGTGTTACTTTTCTTAGTATAAATATACCTTTTTAAGCCTCCCTGAGCTTGACTAAAATAGACTAGCTTACTGTATTAGTACTAAGCTAGTCTATTTTAGAATATAATCGCTCCACTTAGGAGTTACACTCCTCTTCCACGTAATTTTTCCATTACATATATAAGCTACATGGGTAAATTTATTAGTATTATCATATATATTTATTTCATTACATAAATCTAGTACATTTTTTAAGTTATCCAGTGATTCATAATATCTTCTTTCTATAGATTCTTCAGGAATTCCATGTCCACCTTTTAAAACCCTAATTCTAACTCTTTCTTTAGCAATATCAGGATTATCAACTCCAATATAATTCATTACAACATAAAAACCTTCCTGCCTTGCTTTTTCTATATTTCTAATAATACTTTTACCTGAAAGAGTAGTTTCTTGATTAAAGGATATATCATTTTTAATATAGTATCCTATCAGTTTTACCGCTTCTCTTGCACATTTAATTTGAAGATTATTATCTTTCCATGAACCTATTCTTGCTACCATTTCATCTGTATTTATTCTTTCTTCATCTTTGTTTTCTTCATAATAAATAGACTTATAAATTGATGTTTTTCCAGCACCATTTACCCCTGCAAATATAGTGTAAGTCGCCATTAATCTTTACCTATTACTTTTTCTTGTTCTTTTTGCAACACTATATCAGATAAAGTGATATAAAAATCTTGTTCTTCTTTTGTTTTAGCTTTTTTAAATAATTCTTTTAGGTCTTTATATGAATATTTTAAAAACTGCTCATATAAACTATTTTGTCCTTTTAGCTTTTCCATAGCACTTCCTCCAATAAATAATACTTTTATTATATTATATCCCAACAAATTATTAACATAAACAATTTTTTTGTGATAAAATAGTCATTATCCTTACTCAATACCCCAAATCCCCTTACTCTCCATCTTCGCCTCCTTTACATATTCTCCAAAATAACCGCTATACTTTATATCTGGAATATAAGTAGCCTGCCTGGCATAGCCATTAGCTAACAAAATAGCATTAAACATTTTATTTCTTATCTCATCACTGCTAATTTTGCTAGGAATTTGGAGCCAAATGTAGCGAAGTAATCTTCTAAACATATAATTAAAACTTAAATTTATTTTTTATTATAAGACTTTACATATGGATACCATTCTCTCTTTTTCGTCGGTATAATCAAAATCCTCCACTTTATTTGTTTACTATTGATTATTGCAAAGTTTCCAAAATTTACACCTCTGGGGTGTTTGCGAAGGCTTGCCTGAACTTGCTAAATGCATAAAAAAACACTAGGTATCAAAACCTAGTGTCTTCCTGTTACTTACCTGGCGACGACCTACTCTTCCACACAGTCTCCCGTGCAGTACCATCAGCACTGTAAAGCTTAACCTTCGTGTTCGGAATGGAAACGGGTGTTGCCTTTACGTCATAATCACCAGATTTATTTAGTTGAGAGTTAAGAATTAATAGTTAAGAGTTATGGTTATTTTTTCTCCTATCGTCGAAAAAACGATAATTATACTAACTAATAACTTTATACACAATAAATTATTAACTCTTATGAGAATATTATTCTCTGAAAATTGCACAGTGATAAGTATAGCTTTTTTATGTGGAGCTTAATTAATTTAAATTTTAGATTTTCACGCTAGTGAAAATCATCATTAACTCTTAATTCTCAACTCTACACTGTTAACTATTTTTTGGTCAAGCCCTCGACCTATTAGTATTAGTCAGCTGAACATGTTACCATGCTTACACCTCTAACCTATCAACCTTGTGTTCTTCAAGGGGTCTTACTAGCTTATGCTATGGGAAATCTTATCTTGAGGTGGGCTTCACGCTTAGATGCTTTCAGCGTTTATCCCGTCCTGACATAGCTACCCAGCTGTGCTCCTGGCGGAACAACTGGTGCACCAGAGGTCAGTCCATCCCGGTCCTCTCGTACTAAGGACAGCTCCTCTCAAATTTCCTACGCCCGCGACGGATAGGGACCGAACTGTCTCACGACGTTCTGAACCCAGCTCGCGTGCCGCTTTAATGGGCGAACAGCCCAACCCTTGGGACCTACTTCAGCCCCAGGATGCGACGAGCCGACATCGAGGTGCCAAACCTCCCCGTCGATGTGGACTCTTGGGGGAGATCAGCCTGTTATCCCCGAGGTAGCTTTTATCCGTTGAGCGATGGCCCTCCCACGAGGAACCACCGGATCACTAAGCCCGACTTTCGTCCCTGCTCCACTTGTTTGTGTCGCAGTCAGGCTCCCTTCTGCCTTTGCACTCTTCGAACGATTTCCAACCGTTCTGAGGGAACCTTTGGGCGCCTCCGTTACTTTTTTGGAGGCGACCGCCCCAGTCAAACTGCCCACCGAGCTGTGTCCCGTGACCAGTTTCATGGCCGCCGGTTAGAATCCCAGTACTGTCAGGGTGGTATCCCAAGGTTGACTCCACAAAGGCTGACGCCCTTGTTTCTCAGTCTCCCACCTATCCTGTACAGACAATACCGAAATTCAATGCTAAGCTACAGTAAAGCTCTACGGGGTCTTTCCGTCCAATCGCGGGTAGCGAGCATCTTCACTCGCAATACAATTTCGCCGGATTTGTTGTCGAGACAGTGCCCAAATCATTACGCCATTCGTGCGGGTCGGAACTTACCCGACAAGGAATTTCGCTACCTTAGGACCGTTATAGTTACGGCCGCCGTTTACTGGGGCTTAAGTTCATACCTTCGCTTGCGCTAAGTATTCCCCTTAACCTTCCAGCACCGGGCAGGCGTCAGCCCCTATACTTCAGCTTTCGCTTTAGCAGAGACCTGTGTTTTTGCTAAACAGTTGCTTGGGCCTATTCTCTGCGACCTACTTGCGTAGGCACCCCTTCTCCCGAAGTTACGGGGTCAATTTGCCGAGTTCCTTGACAACAATTCTTCCGCTGGTCTTAGGATTCTCTCCTCACCTACCTGTGTCGGTTTGCGGTACGGGCGCCAACATCCTCCATAGAGACTTTTCTTGGCAGCGTGGAATCAGATACTTCGCCCATAAGGGCTCCCCATCACGTCTCAGCTAATACAGGCGGATTTGCCTATCCTGTATACCTAAACGCTTAGACGCACATCCAATAGTGCGCAAATCTTATCCTCCTGCGTCATCCCATTTGTAATAACGTCAGTTGGCGGTATCGGAATATCAACCGATTGTCCATCACCTACGCCTTTCGGCCTCGGCTTAGGCCCCGACTAACCCTGAGCGGACGAGCCTTCCTCAGGAAACCTTAGGTTTTCGACCAATAAGATTCTCACTTATTTCTCGCTACTTATGCCAGCATACTCACTCCTGTACAGTCCACCGCTCCTTTCGGTACGACTTCAACCCATACAGGAAGCTCCTCTACCACTGATACTTACGTATCAATCCATAGCTTCGGTGGTAAGTTTTAGCCCCGGACATCTTCGGCGCAGGATCTCTCGACTAGTGAGCTATTACGCACTCTTTAAATGAGTGGCTGCTTCTAAGCCAACATCCTAGTTGTCTTAGAAATCCCACATCCTTTTCCACTTAACTTACACTTTGGGACCTTAGCTGATGGTCTGGGCTGTTTCCCTTTTGACCACGGATCTTATCATTCGTAGTCTGACTGCTTTGATTCAAGTATATGGCATTCGGAGTTTGATAGGGTTCAGTAACTGTTGTCAGCCCCTAGCCCATTCAGTGCTCTACCTCCATTACTCATTCAAAACGCTAGCCCTAAAGCTATTTCGAGGAGAACCAGCTATCTCCGAGTTCGATTGGAATTTCTCCGCTATCCACAGCTCATCCCATGGTTTTTCAACACCAACGTGGTTCGGTCCTCCACGGAATTTTACTTCCGCTTCAACCTGTCCATGGATAGGTCACCCGGTTTCGGGTCTACGACATGCAACTTTTCGCCCTATTCAGACTCGGTTTCCCTTCGGCTCCATACCTTAAGTATTTAACCTTGCTACACATCGTAACTCGCTGGCTCGTTCTACAAAAAGCACGCCGTCGCACATAAAAGTGCTTCGACTGATTGTGGACACACGGTTTCAGGTTCTATTTCACTCCCCTTCCGGGGTTCTTTTCACCTTTCCCTCACGGTACTGCTTCACTATCGGTCACCAGTTAGTATTTAGCCTTGGGAGGTGGTCCTCCCTGCTTCCCACAAGGTTTCACGTGTCTCGTGGTACTCTGGATTAGACCTGACTGCTCTTTTTTTTCACTTACAGGGCTTTTACCTTCTACGGCGGAGCCTTCCAGCTCTCTTCAGTTAAAAAATTGCAGTATTTATGGTCTATCCGCAACCCCAGGAACAAGTTCCTGTTTGGGCTCTTTCCTTTTCGCTCGCCGCTACTTAGAAAATCGATTTTTCTTTCTCTTCCTCCGGGTACTTAGATGTTTCAGTTCCCCGGGTATACCTCTATAAACCTATGAATTCAGTTTACAGTACATTACGTTAGTAATGTGGGTTGCCCCATTCGGAAATCTCTGGATCACTGGCTATTTGCGCCTACCCAAAGCTTATCGCAGCTTATCGCGTCCTTCTTCGGCTTCTGGTGCCAAGGCATTCACCATGCGCCCTTTGTAGCTTGACCTATACCGAAAATTGCTATTAACTTCGCACTTCTTCGTCAAGTCTTTCATTGCGGTGCTCATTTACCAGTCAGTAAACTCTGCTCCTCATTCAAGCCTCTCCTCGAATTGCTCGTTACTATCAATTTTCTACTTTCACCTTAAAATCAATATTTACAACACATTTCTGCGTCAGGCCTCTCGTTCAGATACTCATTTACCATAAGTAAACTCCGCTCTTCACTCGTGTCCTTCCTTGAACTGCTCGCTTCTATCAATTTTCTGGTTTTAGTTCAATAAAATCTACAAAGGTGTTAAATATACTTTCGTATAAGTAATTTACCTTTAGCTTTACTTTGTTAAACAATTGCGATTGTTTAACGTTCTTCACTGTGCAATTTTCAAAGAACAATTGAGGTATTTATGACGAGTAATCTCCTAAGTTACCCCCCTACTACAAACTGTAGTCCCGGGGTAATTCTTAATGCCGAAAGTATTCGGCTAAATTACCCGTTAAATCCATTTAGGATTTTAACCCTCAAGATTAAACAGAGGCTAAACAACCAGTCTTTCAGACAGCATTACCTGTCTGTATTATCCTTAGAAAGGAGGTGATCCAGCCGCAGGTTCTCCTACGGCTACCTTGTTACGACTTCACCCCAATCACTAACCCCACCTTCGGCCGCTGGCCCCTTTACAGGTTACCTCCACGGACTTCGGGTGTGCCAGCTCTCATGGTGTGACGGGCGGTGTGTACAAGGCCCGGGAACGTATTCACCGCGACATTCTGATTCGCGATTACTAGCAATCCGGCTTCATGTAGGCGAGTGCAGCCTACAATCCGAACTGGGATAGGTTTTTGAGTTTTGCTCCACCTCGCGGTCTTGCATCTCTCTGTACCTACCATTGTAGCACGTGTGTAGCCCTGGACATAAGGGCATGATGATTTGACGTCATCCCCACCTTCCTCCCGGTTAACCCGGGCAGTCTCACTAGAGTGCTCAACTTAATGGTAGCAACTAATGATAGGGTTGCGCTCGTTGCAGGACTTAACCTAACATCTCACGACACGAGCTGACGACAACCTGCACCACCTGTTCCCCTGCCCCGAAGGGCTTCATGCATCTCTGCACTATTCAGGGGATGTCAAGTCCAGGTAAGGTTCTTCGCGTTGCTTCGAATTAAACCACATGCTCCGCTGCTTGTGCGGGCCCCCGTCAATTCCTTTGAGTTTTAATCTTGCGATCGTACTTCCCAGGCGGAGTACTTATTGTGTTAACTGCGGCACAGAAGGTTGGACCCTCCTACACCTAGTACTCATCGTTTACGGCGTGGACTACCAGGGTATCTAATCCTGTTTGCTACCCCACGCTTTCATGCCTCAGCGTCAGTTACGGTCCAGAGAATCGCCTTCGCCACTGGTGTTCTTCCTAATCTCTACGCATTTCACCGCTACACTAGGAATTCCATTCTCCTCTCCCGCACTCTAGATATCCAGTTTGAAATGCAGCACCCAAGTTAAGCTCGGGTATTTCACATCTCACTTAAATATCCGCCTACGCATCCTTTACGCCCAGTAAAATCCGGACAACGCTCGCCACCTACGTATTACCGCGGCTGCTGGCACGTAGTTAGCCGTGGCTTCCTCCTTTGGTACCGTCATTATCGTCCCAAAAGACAGAGCTTTACAACCCGAAGGCCTTCATCACTCACGCGGCGTTGCTGCATCAGGCTTTCGCCCATTGTGCAATATTCCCCACTGCTGCCTCCCGTAGGAGTCTGGACCGTGTCTCAGTTCCAATGTGGCCGATCACCCTCTCAGGTCGGCTACGCATCGTCGCCTTGGTGAGCCTTTACCTCACCAACTAGCTAATGCGCCGCGGGTCCATCTCAAAGCGGATTACTCCTTTAATTAGTTCTTCATGCGAAAAACTAA
>NZ_LWAE01000019.1 GCF_001623875.1 Clostridium magnum DSM 2767
CAAAAACACAGGTCTCTGCTAAAGCGAAAGCTGAAGTATAGGGGCTGACGCCTGCCCGGTGCTGGAAGGTTAAGGGGAATACTTAGCGCAAGCGAAGGTATGAACTTAAGCCCCAGTAAACGGCGGCCGTAACTATAACGGTCCTAAGGTAGCGAAATTCCTTGTCGGGTAAGTTCCGACCCGCACGAATGGCGTAATGATTTGGGCACTGTCTCGACAACAAATCCGGCGAAATTGTATTGCGAGTGAAGATGCTCGCTACCCGCGATTGGACGGAAAGACCCCGTAGAGCTTTACTGTAGCTTAGCATTGAATTTCGGTATTGTCTGTACAGGATAGGTGGGAGACTGAGAAACAAGGGCGTCAGCCTTTGTGGAGTCAACCTTGGGATACCACCCTGACAGTACTGGGATTCTAACCGGCGGCCATGAAACTGGTCACGGGACATTGTTAGGTGGGCAGTTTGACTGGGGCGGTCGCCTCCAAAAAAGTAACGGAGGCGCCCAAAGGTTCCCTCAGAACGGTTGGAAATCGTTCGAAGAGTGCAAAGGCAGAAGGGAGCCTGACTGCGACACAAACAAGTGGAGCAGGGACGAAAGTCGGGGCTTAGTGATCCGGTGGTTCCTCGTGGGAGGGCCATCGCTCAACGGATAAAAGCTACCTCGGGGATAACAGGCTGATCTCCCCCAAGAGTCCACATCGACGGGGAGGTTTGGCACCTCGATGTCGGCTCGTCGCATCCTGGGGCTGAAGTAGGTCCCAAGGGTTGGGCTGTTCGCCCATTAAAGCGGCACGCGAGCTGGGTTCAGAACGTCGTGAGACAGTTCGGTCCCTATCCGTCGCGGGCGTAGGAAATTTGAGAGGAGCTGTCCTTAGTACGAGAGGACCGGGATGGACTGACCTCTGGTGCACCAGTTGTTCCGCCAGGAGCACAGCTGGGTAGCTATGTCAGGACGGGATAAACGCTGAAAGCATCTAAGCGTGAAGCCCACCTCAAGATAAGATTTCCCATAGCATAAGCTAGTAAGACCCCTTGAAGAACACAAGGTTGATAGGTTAGAGGTGTAAGCATGGTAACATGTTCAGCTGACTAATACTAATAGGTCGAGGGCTTGACCTAATTATTCACTGTGCAATTTTGAAAGAACAAAATTCTTTCAATCTGGTGATTATGACGTAAAGGTAACACCCGTTCCCATTCCGAACACGAAGGTTAAGCTTTACAGTGCTGATGGTACTGCACGGGAGACTGTGTGGAAGAGTAAGTCGTCGCCAGGTTTATATGGATCTTTAGCTCAGTTGGTTAGAGCAACCGGCTCATAACCGGTAGGTCCGGGGTTCGAGTCCCTGAAGGTCCACCATATGGGGGTATAGCTCAGCTGGGAGAGCACCTGCCTTGCACGCAGGGGGTCAAGGGTTCGAATCCCTTTATCTCCACCATGAAAATGTCTGTAATTTAATTACAGACATTTTTTTTTATATAAATTATTATATAAGTTATAATATAAATAAGCCTAAAATATATTCATATAAGGTTAGGGGTGTACAAAAAATGGATTTTTATAGGGTAAAACAGTTCTATTGGGCTATAAATCCTAAAATAACCAATGAAGATTTAGATTTTTTACATAGTAACTTAAGTAAAAATGAGCTAAAGTTATTTTACAAGCTACCTGCATATGATCAAAAACATTCTATAAAAGTAGCTTATGATGTAACATATGTCTGTAAGGAAAATAATATAGAATCTAAGTTACTAGTAAAAGCTGCATTACTTCATGATATAGGTAAAGTACATAAAAAATTAAATATAATAGATAAATCTATTATGGTTTTAGTTGATAATATAACTAAAGGTGGCATAAAAAAGCTATCAAATATAGAAAAAGTAAATGTATACTATAATCATGGGACAATAGGTAAAGATATACTGAAAAATTATAATTATGACCCTAAATTATTATATTTAATTGAAAATCATCATAATTATAATGTGATAGGAAATTTTGAGTTAGATATACTGAGAATGTGCGATGATAGAAATTAAATACAGCCCATGTAGGTATAAAAACATTTTATTTATTGAAAGATAATGGTAATATATACTTAGAATTTACTTAATATAAATATTAAACTAACTACATTGCTGTTTTATATACTGGAGGTAAATATGAATTCAAAAGAAAGAAGAAAATATATAGAAGATCTTTTAAGGAAAACGAATACGCCGCACAAAGGGCATGTTTTGTCAGAAGAGTTAGGAGTTACAAGACAGATAATTGTAAAGGATATTGCTATTTTGAGAGCTGAAGGAAAGAAGATTATAGCTACCCCAGAAGGGTACTTAATATCTAATGAGGAAAAAAATCTTGTGAAAAAAGTTATGGCTTTCTGTCATAAAGCAGATGACATAGAAGATGAACTTAAAACAGTTGTGAAATTTGGTGGTATTATAGAGGATGTTATAATAGAACATTCAGTTTACGGTGAGCTAAAAGGAATGCTTATGATAAAAACTCTTTATGATGTAGAAAATTTTATAAAGAAAATTAATGAGCATAAGGCTGAGCCACTTTTAATATTAACAGGAGGAATACATCTACATACTATCTCTGCAGAAAATGATGATATAATGGATAATATAACCACAGAACTAAAAAATAAAATGTATTTATTATCGGATTAAAATAGGCAATATATTAAGAATTAATTAATGATGGAGAAACCTAATGGAAAAGGTAGCGCTTTTAAAATGTGAAGATTATGATGTAAAACTTATTGAAGAAAAGCTAAGAGAGGGATTCAATCTTTTAGGGGGGGATAAATTTTTAAAAGAACTCATACCATATAATAAAAAGGTTTTATTAAAACCTAATATGCTATCAATAGAAGAAGCTGGCTCACCAGTTATTACAAATTTTAATGTATTTGAAGCTGTTATAAGAATTATAAAAGACTATACAAGTGATATATCCTTTGGAGACTCACCAGGGTTTGGAGACCCTTTAAAGGCCGCTGAAAGATCAGGATTTTTAAATATAGCTAAAAAGTATGATGTGAAATTTGAAGATTTTAAGGATTCTATACATGTGAAGCTAGACGAGTCTATATTATGTAAGTCATGGACTATAGCTAAAGCACCCTATGAAGCTGATGTGCTTATAACATTACCTAAGCTTAAGACACATGCTATGGCTTATTATACCGGAGCTATAAAAAACCAATTTGGCTGTGTACCAGGTTCATTAAAGGCTACATGGCATACTAGAATGCCAAATGCAAATAACTTCTGCAAAATGCTATTGGACTTAAATACTTTAGTTAATACTAATTTTGCAATATTAGATGGTATTATAGCAATGGAGGGAAATGGTCCTAAAAGTGGAACTCCTAAAAAGATGAACACGTTAATAATGGGCAAAAGTTTATCTGCAGTAGATTCCACAGCGGTTAGATTGATAGGATATGATAACCCGCTAGATATACCTCTTTTAAAAGAAGCTTATGATCAAAACTGGGGAGAAGTTCTTCCTAAAAATATAGAACTTTTAGGACAGAGCATTGAAGATATGAAAGTAAGTGATTTTCAACTTTGTAGAAAGGCTGGAAGCTTCTATTTTATAAGTCCTGCAGTTACAAATTTTTTAAGAGATTTAATTGCACCAGATCCATCACTTATAGAGGAAAAATGTATTGGTTGTGGAAGATGTAAAGAAGTATGTCCTGAAAAATCTAGAGTTATAAAAATGATCAAAGATAAGGATAAAAACATACCTACATGGAATATGAAGGAATGTATAAGGTGTTTTTGTTGTCAGGAGTTATGTCCATGTGGCGCAATAGAACTAAAATATTCTACACTAGGCAAAATACTTAAAATGAATAAGAGGTGATCTAAATGAAAAAGAAACTATTTTTAAGTACAACTATATTTATTATATTAATGTGTATAAGTTTTTTTGCTAGGATTGTTGATTTAATAGTAAATATAGAATGGTATAAAGAAGTAGGTTATATATCTGTTTATTTTACTAAGCTTGTAGCAATAATAAAGCTTATGATACCTATTTTTCTAATAAGTTTCATTGGAATATGGCTATATTATAAGAGTTTGAGATTAAGCATTATTAAGTATAAAAAGGTAGTTGAAGTAAATAGTGAAAAAAATAAAATTGAAAAAAGAATATTCTTTACCTCTAACCTAATAATCTCTTTAATAATTTCCTATGCATTTTCAGCAGCCTATTGGTATAGAATTTTACAATTCACTAATTCAGTTAAATTTAATATAAAAGATCCTATTTTTAATATAGATATATCTTTTTATGTTTTTAAACTTCCACTTATACAATCAATTTATGGTGCAATGGTAAGTTTACTAGGTTTTTTAGTTTTTATCACATTTATAACATATTCTATTTTAAGTGCAAAAGATAAGATATATTCAACAAAAAATATAAAGAGAAGGTTTTCTAGAATTAATTTAGTTAATGGTGGTCTTACAAGATTTGCAGGGAAACAATTAGCTATTATTTCAGCATTGATAATGGTTTGTGTATCCATAGGCTATATGCTTAAAGCTTTTGGTCTAGTTTACAGTCCTAGAGGAGTTGCATTTGGAGCTAGTTATACAGATGTTCACGTAAGTATGTTATTTTATAAAATAATAGTTGTAGTTTCACTTATTGCAGCTATAGTTATTTTCACTAGTGTACTAGCATCAAAGGTAAAACCTATAGTGGCCTCTATAGGACTAATAGTAATTTTAGTTATTACTGAAGGAGTAGCATCAAATGCTGTTCAGACTTTTCTTGTTAAGTCAAATGAAAAAACTCTAGAACAACCTTATATAAAATATAATATAGATTATACAAGAAAAGCATTTAATATTGAAGATATTCAAGCACAGCCTTTTGAAGTAAAAGATAACTTAACAAAAGAGGATATTAATAATAATAAGGATACTATAGATAATATAAGAGTAAATTCATATAATCCTGCACTGGAATTTTACAATCAAGTGCAAATTATAAGATATTACTATGGTTTTAATGATGTGGATGTTGATAGATATAATGTAAATAATAAGTCAAATCAGGTGTTTGTAGCAGCGAGAGAAATTAATAGCCAAGCAATAGATCCAAGTACATGGCAGAATAAACATCTAATATATACTCATGGTTATGGTGTTGTAATGAGTAAGGTTAATTCTGTAACATCAGAAGGTCAACCTGATTTTGTTATAAAAGATATGCCACCTCAAAATAGTACGAATATAGACCTTGAAAACTCTAGGATATACTTTGGAGAAAAGACAGATGATTACGCTATAGTAAATACAAAAATGAATGAATTCGATTATCCTAAAGGTGGAGATAATCAAACAAATAAATATGATGGTAAAGCTGGAATTAAAATGAGCTTTATGAGCAAAATTTTATTTGCAGCAAACCAAGGAGATTTAAATTTTCTTTTATCGAGAGATATAACTAGTGAAAGTAAGATATTAATAAATAGAAATATAGTAGATAGAGTAAAAAAAATAGCTCCATTTTTAAGTTATGATTCAGATCCGTATATTGTTATAAGTAATGGAAGACTTTATTGGGTTATTGACGCATATACATCGTCAGATAAATATCCTTTTTCACAGATTCAAAGTAATATAAACTATATAAGAAATTCTGTTAAAGTTGTTATAGATGCATATGATGGTAATACTGATTTTTATTTAGTTGATAAAAATGATCCTATAGCTATAAGCTATTCAAAAATATTCCCAGGGTTATTTAAAGATACAGATAAACTATCTAATGACATAAAGCAGCATTTTAAGTACCCTGAGGATTTGTTTACAATTCAGTGTAATATTCTTGGAAAATATCATGTAACAGATCCAGGAGTATTTTATAATGGTGAAGACTTATGGGAAGTATCGAAAAATCAAAAACAAGTTGAAGGAGAAAAAGATGCTTCAGAGGCTCCTTATGTTGTAATGAAGCTTCCAGGTGAAAAAAATGAAGAAATGGTAGTTATTCAATATTTCAACATGAGAAACAAAGATAACATGGTAGCTTTATTTGGAGCAAGAATGGATGGAGAAAACTATGGTAAGATGGTACTATATAAATTCCCACCACAAAAGACTGTGTATAGTCCATATCTATTTAAACAGAAGCTAAATCAAGATACGGCTATATCTAAAGAGTTATCGCTATGGAATAAAGGAGATTCTCAAGTTCAATTTGGAGATACTATTATAGTACCTATAAATAATTCATTACTTTATGTAGAACCTATGTATTTAAGAGCTAGTGGCAAAAATAGTATACCTGAAATGAAAAGAGTCATAGTTTCATATGGGGAGAATATAATTTTAGCTGAAAATATAGAAAGTGCTCTTGAACAAATGTTTAATTATAAACAAGAGGATAAAGGCATAAATCAAAGTAATGTATCTTCAGGTAATAGTGCAGAAAAATTGGACAAAATAAAGCAAGTAAAAGAAGTATATGATAAAGCATTAGAGGCACAGAAAAATGGTGACTGGGCTAAATATGGAGAGTATATAAAACAGCTTGGAGAAATGATAACAGAATTAAATAAGTAATTTGCATAATATAAAGGGGAAAACGGACATAGGTCTGTTTTCTCTTTATATTTTTTAATAAATAGGTTTAAAGTATAGCCCTCATGCAAATAATACCAATATATGAGTTAACTCGGAGGGTTATATAGTGAAAAAAATAGTAGTTTATAGTCTAATACTTACATCTATTCTTATATTTGCACCTGCTTTCATAGTTCAGTTTGATGATGAAGCTAAACAAACAGTTAATGTAGATAAAGCTAATATAAAAAATGATAATAGATCAAATAAACAAGATTACAATGATGATATAGCAGTATTTTCGTCAAATACTTGTTTTAAAAAGACATATTATATAGGCTCAGATAAGGTTAATGTTTATCAAGATGATTCTGGAAGAGATAAGGTTATATTTACGCTAAGTAAAGATGATGTAGTAGTTGCTTATAAGGAAAATAAGGGATATGTATATTGTGAGGAAAATAAACTAGGAAGAAAAGGCTGGATAAGAAAGGACAAAAACAATTTAAAAGGTACGATTTCTAGGAATACAAAATATAATTTAGATGTAAATTTGACAAAACAAAGTTTGAAAATATTAAGTGATAATAAAATAATTAAAAATATATCCTGTTCTACAGGAATTATAGGGGACCAGGATACGGAAACTCCGCTTGGTATATTTTATGTTCAAAGTAAAGGGGAGTATTTTTTTAGTAACAAGTATAAAGAAGGTGCTAGATATTATATAAAATTTTTTTCTAACTATTTAATACATTCTATACCAGTAGACCAAAAAGGTAATATAATAGAAGATGAAAAGAAAAAATTAGGTTTTCCAGCTTCTCATGGATGTATAAGGATATCTATACAGGATGCTGAGTGGATATATAAGAACATTCCAGAGGGGTCATCTATAAATATACATTATTAGAAGTGTTGTGGTTTATTGAAAGGAAGGTTAAACTATGGATTATGATGTGCTTATATTAGGGGGAGGAATAATAGGGTGTGCAGTAGCTTATGAACTCTCAAAATATAGCTTAAACATAGCCCTTATTGAAAAAGATTATGATATAGCAGATGATGTGGCATTGCTTAATTCTGCAATAGTTTACGATGGGGTAGAATGTGAGGATACATTAGTTGCAAAGCTTGAACTTATGGGAAATAAGCTAATAGATGATGTTGTTTCAAAGTTTAATGTTCGTTTTAAGAAGTGTAATTCATTGATTATTGCAGAAGATAAAAAAAGTGAAGAAAAGCTAATCAATATGTATGATAAAGCATTAAATAGAGGTATAGATAATATTTATTTATTAGATAGTAAAGAAGTATATAAAATGGAGCCAAATCTAACTATGAGCGTGAAAAAGGCTATATACTCTAAAAATACAGGTATTATAGCACCTTATGATCTTGCTATTGCCTATGGAGAAGTTGCCTTTGATAACGGGGTAAATTTCAAACTAGAAGAGGAAGTTCTAGATATACAAAAAGTGTCTAAGGGTTTTAGAGTAATTACAAATAAGAATAAATTTAGTTGTAATATGGTGTTAAATACAACACCAGGAGAAAATTATAGCATTGATGGTTCAAGTAAAGTAAGTAAGAATAGAAGTTACTTAAAACATTTCTTATTAGATAAAAGTTTTAAGGGCAGTTTTAAGAATATAGTATCAACAATAAGTGAAACAAAAGAAACTGTATATTCAGTACCTACTGTTCAGGAAAACTCTATGATATCTATAAAGACTGATGAGGATATAAATTACCATGAAAGTTTAAGAAAAATATCGAATTTTATGGGGAAACTGAGTGATGAAGAAATAAATACATTTTATGAGTCACCTTTTTATAATGATACATTAATTATAGATGATAGTCTTATTGATACAGGATATATTAAGGTTACAGGAAAACATTATGGGCAGGTTACAATGACGCCTGCTATTGCAAAGATAGTATGTGAAACTATAATAAACAACTTAAATTGTATATTAAAAAAAGATTTTGTAGATAAGAGAAGGGAATTTTACAGGTTTAGATATCTATCTAATAAAGAAAGAAATGATATTATAAAAGTAAATAAAAATTACGGTAAGATAGTGTGTTATTGTAAAAAGGTAACTGAGGGAGAAATTATTGATTCAATAAGAAGACCTTTAGGAGCCAGAACTTTAGAGGGAATAAAAAGAAGAACTGAGGTTACTTTTGGAAGTTGTAATGGAGCTCAGTGTCTGAACAAAATTGCAACAATTTTAGCGAGAGAAACTAATAAAAGTATGACAGAAATAGTTAAAGATTCGAAAAATTCAAGGTTGATAGTTGGTAGAATTAAGGAATTTGATGAAATTTAATTATTTGGAGGAGTTTAAGTATGATTAAAGAGGTTATTTGTGATAGATGTAATAAAATGTGTGTATTAAGTATCGATAAATATGATGATAACATAGAGATTTACGGCAACAAGTGCGATGAGGGAATAAGTTTTGCTAATATGGAAATGAATAATAATAAGAGCTTATTTACTACAGTGGTCAGAATAAAAGGGGCTAAGAATAATGTGGTTTCAGTAAAAAGCAGTAAGCCTTTGGACAAAAAGATCTGGATAGAATGTTCAAAGGCTTTAGGGAGATTATATGTAGGAGCACCAATAAAAGCAGGGGACATTATTTGTAAGAATATTTTGAACACAGGTGCAGACATAATATGTACTAAAAATATAGAAAGAATCTCTTAAATATGATAGACGATTATATACCCATAGAAAGTTAAGAAATAATGTTGACATAAAAAGTTAAGGTATGTATAATTAAGTAAAATTAAAAATTACCTGTGATAAGGCTAGTAGCAATATAAAAGTTTAAGAGAATCAGCGGTTGGTGTGAGTTGATACTGTAGTATTGTGAATCCACCTTGGAGGGACTGTTAACATCAGTACGGTGATACCGATATAATCGTAGAGTGAATCAAGTTACTTGATTAATTAGGGTGGCAACACGGAGTCTTTCGTCCCTTTATGGGATAGAAGGCTTTTTTTGGTTTATACGATAAATTTTTAGGAGGATTATAATATGTTAGATTTAAAGAGAATACGAAATAATGCAGAAGAAATTAAAGCTGCTTTAGCAAATAGAGGGGAGGACTTTGATACAGCAACTATAGACGAACTTATGTCATTAGATGAAAAAAGAAGACAGGTTTTAGTGGAAGTTGAAGTATTAAAAAATAAAAGAAATCAAGATTCAGGGGAGATAGCTAAGCTAAAAAAATCAGGACAAAATGCTGATGCACTTATGGCAGAGATGAAGGCGTTATCAGATAAGATAAAAGAATATGATGTAAAGCTTTCTGAGATAGATAGCAAAATGGAATACATAATGCTTAGAATACCTAACATACCAAATCCAGCTGTTCCAGATGGAGATACAGATGAGGATAACATAGAAATAAGAAAATGGGCAGAACCTACTAAATTTGAATTTGAGCCTAAGGCCCATTGGGATATAGGTACAAATCTTAATATACTTGATTTTGAAAGAGCTGGAAAAGTTACAGGGTCAAGATTTACTTTCTATAGAGGTTTAGGTGCTAGACTTGAAAGAGCTGTTATATCATATTTTTTAGATACACATACAGAAAAGCATGGCTATGAAGAAATATTGCCACCATATATGGTAAACAGAACAAGTATGACAGGAACAGGTCAGTTGCCCAAATTTGAAGAAGATGCATTCAGAGTTTCAAATAATGATTTCTTCTTAATACCTACAGCAGAAGTTCCAGTAACTAATTTTTACAGAGATGAAGTTTTAAAGGGCGAAAGCTTACCAATAAAACATGTTGCATATAGTGGATGTTTCAGGGCAGAAGCAGGATCAGCGGGAAGAGATACAAGAGGACTCGTAAGACAACATCAATTCAATAAGGTGGAACTTGTTAAATTTGCAAAACCAGAACAATCTTATGAGGAACTTGAAAAACTAACTAATGACGCAGAAGAAGTGCTTCGGGAATTAGGAATTCCATATAGAGTAGTTAGAATATGCAAAGGGGATTTAGGATTTACAGCAGCTCTTAAGTATGATATAGAGGTTTGGATGCCAAGTTATAATAGATATGTGGAAATATCAAGCTGCAGTAACTTTGAAGATTTCCAAGCAAGACGTGCTAATATTAAGTATAAAGAAACTCCAAAGGATAAACCACAATACGTTCATACATTAAATGGATCAGGTGTTGCTGTAGGTAGAACAGTAGCAGCAATACTTGAAAACTATCAACAAGCTGATGGAAGTGTAATAATTCCTGAAGTTTTAAGGCCATATATGGGTGGTAGAGAAGTTATAAAATAAATATAAAAAAAGTTGTTGACATGTGTAGAACCTGCTGATATAATAATACATGTCAACAAATGAGGAAAGATGGTCGAGTTGGTTTAAGGCACCGGTCTTGAAAACCGGCGTACGGGTGACCGTACCCAGGGTTCGAATCCCTGTCTTTCCGCCAAATATATTATAACAAAAGTAGGGCATGGAGAAATACTCAAGTGGCCGAAGAGGCGCCCCTGCTAAGGGCGTAGGTCGGGTAACCGGCGCGAGGGTTCAAATCCCTCTTTCTCCGCCAGGAAGCACCTTGATGACTAGGTGCTTTTTAATTTGTATCACTTAAATCTTAAGCTTTATTGAGATTTTATATAATAATACATTAAATAATAAATATTAAAAAATCTTTAAATAAAGTTTGATTTTTTAATTCATTTGTGTTAATATAGTTATGTTGTTATTCATGGAAAGATGGTCGAGTTGGTTTAAGGCACCGGTCTTGAAAACCGGCGTACGGGTGACCGTACCCAGGGTTCGAATCCCTGTCTTTCCGCCAAATATATTATAAAAGAGTAGGGCATGGAGAAATACTCAAGTGGCCGAAGAGGCGCCCCTGCTAAGGGCGTAGGTCGGGTAACCGGCGCGAGGGTTCAAATCCCTCTTTCTCCGCCATTACATTTGCGTTGGTAGCTCAGTTGGATAGAGTAGCTGGCTACGAACCAGTTGGTCGGGGGTTCGAATCCTCTCCAGCGCACCAATAAAAACCCTAGAAGTCAAATAACTTCTAGGGTTTTTATTGCATTCAAAATATTTGGTAAGTGGACAGGCGTAAAAGAAGCTGAATTACCTTAGGGTATATTAAAGCTTTTTTTTATATAATCTAGGGCTAATTCTTCTATGAGATCATTTACGTTCTTTTCTTTTGCAGCAGCAAGTACTTTAAGTTTAATCAAAATCCATTGATTTAAAGTCGTATTAAACCTAACTCGTTTTGCTTGATTAATTTTATCTGTATCCATGTAAAAAAACCTCCCATAATTGTAAGTATATTACAATTATAACGTATATATGTATATGTGTATAGCATTTTATTTTATAGCATAGAATTTTGTATCTACACCGAATCGGCATTGTATCTGCAGAATAATAATTTTTTTACATAAAATGGTTAAAAAGTAATTGATTTGTATATGCAATTATAATACAATGTAGATACAGGGAAAAAATGGAGGTAGGTTAATATGCAAGAGTATGTAATTGCGTTAGACGCAGGAAAGTATGCTATTAAAGCGATGGGGAGAAATTCTAGAGGGATGGCTTCTGATCTTAAAAAAGTAGATATAAGAACAAAAATGTATGATTTAAGGAATGGGTATATAGATGTAGAGGGGAAGTCGCATAAGGTTATATTTAATGGGCAGGAACTAATTATTGGGGAGCAGGGAGAAACTAAGAGTTATGAAACTTCGAAGACGATATTTCTACACCAAATTTGTACGTATACTGCAATAACTCAATTCTTGGAACCAGAAACTAGGGATAATAAAGTTAACATGGTTCTTGCGTGTCCTATAAGTGTTTTAAAAGTCCAACAAGCTAAACTAGAGTATAAAGAATTTATAAAAGGTGATGGGATTATAGATATAAATGTAGATGGTAAAAATTATAGTTTCGAAATAGAAGATATAATGATAAAAGCTGAAGGATCAGGAATAGTATACTTATCACCTCATATATTTGAGCAGCGAAAAGTAGGAGTGGTTGACTTTGGAGGATTAAATTTCACTTTCTCACTTTATACTAATGGAGTATGCTTATCTCCAACCTCAGACCGTTTCGTAGAAGAATTTGGGGCTACAAAATTAACTAACTATGTAGCAGATGATTTAACAGGGTATAAACGGGGCAATATAGTTAAGTTTGATGCTGCAGAACGAGCTCTAGAACTTGGTTATTTATCTAGTTTTGGGAAAGTAGATAAGGGAAGTGAAGAAATTATTGCAAGAAGCAAAGAGCGTTTCTTTGATGAAGCTTGTGAAGAGATTAATAGACATGGATTTCGTATAGACGAGTTAGATGGTCTAGTATTTGTAGGAGGAACAACCCAAAAGCTTGTTGAAACTATAACTAACAAAATTCCTAACGCGTTTATAGCTACAGAGCCACAATGGTCAACTGTGGAAGGGTTATATAAAATTGCTTACAAGAAGTACATAGCCTAGCAGAAAAAAGGGGTGTGTATTATGGCAAAACGACCAGGATCATTAATGCTTACATTTTCTAAAAAAAATATAGACATAAGAAATTTACTAGAAGATAAAAAATCTGAGGACGAAGGATTTATTGTTACAGACTATATTTGCGAGTCTATTAGATTTTATGAAAAATATAAAAATTCTGCTGAGTTTAGTGATTTAGGGGCAGTTGGTAAACTTATTGATGAAAGATTGAAACAGTTTATGAAAACAAATAGTACCGTAACTTTTGGCCTAGCAGAATCTCAAAAGATTGAAGAAGAAAATATGACTGTAAATACAATAAAAACGAATATAAACACATTAGAGAGTGATCTGGACAATATTCCTATAGATGAGGATTAAAATGTATTAATTAAACTTCGGTTAACAATGGTTAAGAATACTCTCAAGTCCACCATAGAAAACCTAGAAGTTGTCGCTTCTAGGTTCTTTATGGTCTAATATTTTTTTTCTCCTATTTTCTCACCCATAAGTATTTTTGTTTCATATCCTTTGTTTGTCTGCTCAATTATGTCGTCATCAATTTTTACTTTTCCCTTTTGGAAAAATAGTATAGTAGTGGAGCCACCAAATTTGAAATATCCTTTTTCATCACCTTTTTTTATAGTATTTCCTGGGGTGTAAGTTTGTATTATGGAGCCAACACAGGTTGCGCCTACTTCTATATGCAACACATCTCCAAAGTTATTTGAATGAAAAATACTCCACTCTCTTTTATTTTTACAAAAAAGTTCTGGTACTTTTTTTAATGCAATTGGATTTACGGAGTAATAGTCACCCTTAATTTTTTTGCTATCTTCACAGGTTCCGTTATCTATAAAGTGAAATCTGTGATAATCAGTTGGACAGAGTCTAAGAATTAAACAAGTACCTTCTGAGAATTTTGATACTATATTCGGTTCATCGATAAGTTTATTAAGGCTGTAGGTATAACCTTTAACTTGAACTAATTTATTCAGATCGATATTTTCATAAGCTAGAAGCCTACCATCACCAGGAGATATTAGTGTTTCCAATATGTTATTTATAGGTCTAGCAGCTTTAACTAGCTTTCTAGTAAAAAAGTCATTAAATGATTCGAACCTTTCTAGGGACTTTTCGCTATGAGACATGTCTATATTAAAATTTTTAATAAAAGATGCTATCTTCTTTTGGCTTCGCTTACTATCGCAGTAATATCCATATAATTTAGAGAAAAGCTTTTTCTTAATTATTAATTCTAAAAGTCTCATCCCAACAGGTGAAGAGTAAGTCCAATTAAGGTATGTGTCTCCTGCTATTTGTTCAGTTTCATACTCTTTAGTCTCTCTATTATAAAATTTAACCATAGTATAACCTCTTTCATTAAAAAAATTATTGTAAGTAAAATGCTTAAT
This sequence comes from Clostridium magnum DSM 2767, assembly GCF_001623875.1. Taxonomy (GTDB): domain Bacteria; phylum Bacillota; class Clostridia; order Clostridiales; family Clostridiaceae; genus Clostridium_AM; species Clostridium_AM magnum. Next base: position 14,552 of record NZ_LWAE01000019.1, read on the forward strand.
TACAATTATCATTTATTATATATATATTGTCAATTTATAATACTTGATTAATATATATATAAATTATTTTTAATGTATTGAGTTATCTTAATAACATAGTATAATGAATATGAATCAATTGTACTGACTGGTCAACTGGTTCATAATAAAAATTTGGAGTGATATTAATGAATAAAACTAAAAGAGCAATATTTGATTCTGCTATAAAGGTATTCTCAAATTCAGGGTATAATGGTGCTACTATGGATATTATAGCAGCAGATGCAGGTGTAGCTAAAGGAACGCTATACTATCACTTTAAAAGTAAAGAGGAAATATTTAACTTTATAATAGAACAGGGTATGGCTGCTATAAAAGAGAAAATAGAAAGTATAGCAGTTAAGCAGGAAGACATACTTTCAAAGATTAAGGTTCTTTGTAGGGTACAGTTAGGATTTGTTTATGAAAGTAGAGATTTTTTTAAAGTTGTAATGAGCCAACTTTGGGGACAGGAATCAAGGCAATTAGAGCTTCGAGAATCTATCAAAAAATATATTAATTATATGAAATCTTATTTAGAAGAAGCTATGAAACAGGGGGTAGTAAAGAAGGGAGACTCATATCTTATGGCATATACTTTATTTGGAACAATCTGTTCAGCTACAGTATATGAACTTATAAATGAAGATAAGACAGATATAGAGGAATTAATTGAGAATTTATTAGGCAATATATTAAGTGGCATTCAAGAAAGAAATGAAAATTAAAAGGGGCTTATACATAAGTGTTAACCCCCTTTTATAGTTTACCAGATTTAATTATAGATATAAGAAGCCAAAACCCCATAAAAGCGGCGATAACAAATCCTAAGATTCCAATAACAGATATTCCAAATAATCTTGGGCCAATGTCCTTGGTTAGTATTAATGCTGATGCTATTACGGATGATGAAATTATTAGGGCGAAAACTAACCTATTTACCATTTTATTCAACTCATCCATAGATTTATCAAAGGATGGAACCTGAAGCTGTAGTTTAGCTCTGCCATTTAATATACTATTGCTTAGTTCTACAAGTTTATTAGGAAGAACTGAAAAATCCTTTACAAAGCCGTAAGAATGTATTAAAAATTGATCTAGATTTAAGTTCTTTAGTAGTAAGGATTCACTATTACTTTTTACAAAGGGAGTTGCTATATCAAGTATTTGAATATTAGGAGCAATTTTTGCTACAACTCCTTCTATAATAATTAAACTCTTTACAAGAAGTGTTAAATCTTTAGGTAGTTTTATATTATTATTTTTTGCACAATCAAAGACTTCTTCAATCAATACTGATATTTTAATGTTATCAAGTGTTGTAGATATGTACTTGGAAAAAAGATAATCAATATCTTCATATAACTTATTTTTATTGACAAAACCTTTCTTTATGCCAAGAGATATTATTACAGATACTAACTTATCTATATCTCGTAAAGCAATAGCTACTACAGCTTGATTTAAATAGGACTTCAATGAATTAGACAAACAACCCATTATACCAAAGTCTATAAAGCATATTTGACCTTCACGAATTAGGAAGTTTCCAGGGTGGGGATCACCATGAAAAAAACCATCGGTAAAAACTTGCTTAAAAAATGAAAGCGCTAATTTTTTTCCCAAATCATCAAAATCATATCCACTGTCATTGAGCTTTTCAAAGTCAGTTATTTTAAATCCATCTATTTTTTCCATAGTTAGAACTCTGTTGCTTGATAATTCATCTATTACAAAGGGGGCATAACAAAAAGCTACATTTTTATTTAGATTCTTAAACCTTTTTATATTTTCTGATTCAACTTTAAAATTCAACTCGTTTTCTGTTGATGATAATATTTCATTTAATGCTTGTTCAGGATCTATAAGTACATCAGGAAGCTTTGATTTAGTAAGCTTAATTACCTTTTTTAGTATTGATATATCCATTTGCATCTTTTCTTTTATTTCTGGTCTTTGAATTTTTACAATAACTTCTCTACCATCTGTAAGCACTGCACTATGCACTTGCGCTATGGAAGCTGATGCTAATGGTTTTTCTGAAAAATAAATAAAAAAGTCCTCTATGCTTTTATTGAATTGACTAAAAAAGACTTTATCAATATCTTCATAGCTTTCTGGAGGCACATTATCTTGAAGTTTTGAGAGTTCTTTTACATAACTAGGAGGCAGTATGTCAGGTCTAGCACTTAGAATTTGCCCTATTTTTATAAAGGTTGGCCCTAGATCTTCAAAAGCTTTTCTTAAATTAGCTGAAGAATTTTCTTTTTTATTATTTTTGTTATCGAGAATATATAGAAAGCCGTAATGTGCTAAAACTCGTACTATTTCTTTAAATCTTTGAGTTGAGTTTTTATACATACTATAACCTCCCTAATAAGTAAAACCCCAACATTCATTGGGGATTACTTGGGTTACCAATTTTTTCCTCTAGCTTATTTAGCCTTTCACTTATATTTTGTAAATCGTACTTAGATGCTAAGTTCATTCCATTTAGCAGTTCTAGAATATCTTCTTTGGTTAAAGGTTTATATTGTTCTGTTTTACTTTTAACATTTCTTTTTAATTCCTCGGAAAGATCCTTTCCTTCATCTATAGTTAACTTGCCTTTTATAACCATATCATCAATTAATTTTGAAGCTTTCTCGTAAGTATATGCTGCAGAACCTATACCTGCTAAAAATAAGTTTTTTAAATCACTAATCATAGTAACACCTCATAATTATTATATTTTTTATTCTAATATAATATACCCATATGAGAAGCCAATTAATAATAAAATTGAGGTATTTTCAAAAAAAAACTAAAAATACTCATAATTTATGTAAATTTAAGCTAAAAAAGTTATATATAAAATTGACATTTATTTTGAATTATAATAAAATACAAGGGTAACAAGTAAATATGCGCTCGTAGCTCAGTTGGATAGAGCGGTGGTTTCCTAAACCATGTGCCGGGGGTTCAATTCCTCTCGGGCGCACCAAGTTACAAACCTTGTAGTCTACAGATTACAAGGTTTTAACTATATTAGATATTTTTTTATATGTAGGATAATTAAATATATCATTATGGTTGGGAGTACATTATGCATAAAAGTTTTATGCTTGAGGCTATACATGAAGCTAAAAAGTCTCTTATTTTGAAGGAGGTTCCTGTAGGTGCGGTTATAGTTAAAGAAGATAAGATAATAGCTAGAGCACATAATTTAAGAGAAACACAGAAGGATCCAACAGCTCATGCAGAGATATTGGCTATTAAAAAAGCTTCAGAGGTAATTGAAAATTGGAGACTAAGTGGTTGTAGTATGTATGTTACCTTGGAACCATGTCCTATGTGTGCAGGTGCTATACTTCAATCAAGAATAAGTAATTTATATATAGGAACCTTTGACCCAACAGCAGGGGCTTGTGGTTCGGTAGTAAATATACTGCAAAATGATTCATTAAATCATTGGACTAATATCCACTGGGCTTATAATGAGGATTGTAGTAATATATTAGTAGACTTTTTTAAAAAGAGAAGATAATTTGGAGAGATAGAGCTTAAACATTAGGGGGAGTAAAATAGTGCGATTGATTTTCTATTAAAAAATAGGATATCAATTGTGCTATTTTTTATGTATATGACGGCTATAACGTATATGACGCATTTATGTATAGAATTTCACTTGTTTTTGTATCTACGTTGAATATATATTGTATTTACAATTATTTGTAAATCACACCAAATAATAAGTATGATGTATCTACAACACACATGCAATGTGGATACATAGCTAATAAGTAAAAGTAATATAATGGAGTTAACGCAATACAATTTGCAAAGTTACTTAGATTAAAGTTCATTCGTGTGTATATCTTAGAAAATAGTAAACTACAATTTTTTAAATCTCTACTGAATATTTTTTAAAAGCTTGTACATAATTATAGAAGAGCTAGCTTTAAAAAATATTTTACAGGAGGATAACCAGAATGAAAAAGCTTGTTGTTAAAACTTCAACTAAAAAGCCAAGTAAAAAAAACACTGATAAGTATTTAAGTTGTGTCGGTAAAAACTTTTAATTTATGTAGTAGAAATCTAAGTCTTATTTATGTATATTGAATTTTTAATATAGCAAATGCTATAACTGACCTGACAAGATAAAACCAATAGGACTATTTTAAGAAAAATAAATCAGCGTTGCTGCAAAATAACTTGTTAAATCATTGGACTAATAACCACTGGACTTATAATGAGCATTGTAGTAACATATTAGTAGATTTTTTCTAAAAGACAAGATAAAAACGGAGAGATGTCCGAGTGGTCGAAGGTGGTTGACTCGAAATCAATTGTACACTTAATAGGTGTACCGGGGGTTCGAATCCCCCTCTCTCCGCCAAAAAATTATTATCAAAATTTTTTATAAAAGTGTTGAATTACTTTAAAGTTAATAGTATAATAAGTCTTGTCTCGATTCGGGACAAAATTAAATAATTTTCATGAGTGGGTAATATGGATAGATGTCCGAGTGGTTTAAGGAGCACGCCTGGAAAGCGTGTGTAGGGGCAACTCTACCGGGGGTTCGAATCCCCCTTTATCCGCCATTAAACCTTTGTCGTGCTAGATGGGGAGTTAGCGGTGCCCTGTAACCTGCAATCCGCTATAGCAGGATTGAATTCCTCGATTAGGCTATAATACTGTGGGGTCTGGCCCATATAAGTGGCGTTGAGAATTGGGTCCCACGCAACGAAAACTCATGAACCCCGTCAGGTCCGGAAGGAAGCAGCGGTAAGTGATCATTTTCGTGTGCCGTGGATAAACCTGGTTTGAGTTAACTGTATGGGTAACGCTCATAGTTTATCAGACAAAGCGAGGTGCACGACTCTATATAGTTTAGACTGATATTGAAGATACCAAAAGGTGTCTTTTTTTATTGTATAACTTGAAATATTTAGAGATAAGTTTAACTTTAATTGCATGTTAACTCTTAACTAAATATAGGATATAATTATAATGTCTGAATAGATTAAAGAAGGTGATTTAATTGGCTTATACCGCATTATATAGAGAGTGGAGACCAAAAACATTTACGGATGTGGTTGGTCAAGAACACATAACTGTAACACTAAAAAATCAGATAAAAAATCATAGAATAGCTCATGCTTATCTTTTATGTGGAACAAGAGGTACAGGTAAAACATCTACGGCAAAGATTTTTTCAAAAGCAGTAAATTGTTTGAATCTTCAAGATGGGGAACCTTGTAATGAATGTGAAATGTGTCAGAAGATAAATAGTGGACTTTCAATAGACGTAATAGAAATGGATGCAGCGTCTAAGAGACGATTAGAGGATATAAAAGATGTAATAGAAAATGTAAAATATCCGCCCCAAGAGGGGAAATATAAAGTATATATAATGGATGAGGTTCACATGCTTACTCAAGAAGCAGTGAATGCATTTTTGAAAACATTAGAAGAACCTCCTTCAAATGTAATATTTATATTAGCAACCACAGACCCCCAGAAACTTCCAGTTACTATACTTTCTAGATGTCAAAAGTTTGATTTTAGAAGAATTAAAAGCTCTAGTGTATTTGATAGACTTAGAAATATTGTTAAGGATCAAGGGGTTTTTGCAGATGATAAAAGCCTTAGTTTAATATCTAGAATGTCTGATGGTGCAATGAGAGATGCATTAAGTATATTAGATCAAGCCATATCAATGGGAGAAGGAAAGGTAGAATATAATGGAGTTGTAACAATGCTTGGGCTTGTTAGTAATGAAAATTTACTTAAGCTTACAGAAAGCATAATAGAAAAAAGTGTTGAAGCATCCATGAGGACAATAGATGATATAGTATTTAGTGGTAAGGATATATATACATTTATTAGGGATATGATAACCCATATGAGAAACCTACTAATGGTAAAGGTTTCTCAAAATCCGGAAGAAATCTTAGATATGTCAGAGGAAAACTTAAACTTTATAAAGGAACAGGCACAGAAAATAAGAATAGAAGAAATAATGAGGAATATAAGGATACTTCAGGATGCAGAAGAACAATCTAAATGGACCAAACAAAGCAGAATATATTTAGAACTTGCTGTAATAAAGATGTGTAAGATAGAATATGATACATCAAAAGAAGTTATGCTTTCACGACTAAATAGACTTGAAGAAGCATTAAAGGACGGAGAAATAAAAGTATCCTGTGAAAGAATTATTCCTAAATCAGTAAATAGAGAAGTAAGCCAAAAATCAGAGGTCACAATAAAAAAAGAAGTAAAAGCAGATGAAACTATACAGCCTATAAAGGGTGAAAATATATATTCTAAGGTTTCATTAGATATAGTGAAAAAGAGTTGGAAAGATATATTAGAGGCATTTAAAGCAAGAAGGCAAATGGTCTTATTTGCAGCTTTGACTACAGGTGAAGTAGTTAAGTGTGAAAATGGGATAATAACTATACGATATGAAAAAGATTATGGCTTCCATAAGCAAAGATTAGAAAGGGAAGAAAATAAAAAAATTGTAGAAGATATATTTTCAGAATTGCTAAAAGAGAGATTAAAAATACAATATATTATAGATGGAGAAGGTACTAAGACATTTAATAACTCTCCAGAACAGTTGCTAAAAGATGCATTTGGAGAAGACTTAGTGGAAATAATTGACGAGTAGGTAAAAGTACTCATTATACTTTACAAAAATATGATATAATTAAAAATAAGTTTAGATAAGTTAAGGAGGATTTATTTATGGCAAGAGGTGGATTCCCTAATATGGGTGGAGCTAATATGAATAATATGATGAAACAGCTTCAAAAAGTTCAAAAGCAAATGGAAGAGATGCAACAGGAAGTTGAAAATAAGGAGTTTACAGCTACAGTTGGTGGTGGAGCAGTAACTGCAGTAGCTAATGGTAAAGGTCAAGTATTAGATATAAAGATTAAACCAGAAGTTGTTGATCCTGATGATGTAGAAATGCTTCAAGACTTAATTTTAACTGCTTGTAATGAAGCTTTAAAAACTGCAGCAGAAGAAAAAGAAAATGCAATGAAGAAAATAACAGGAATGCCTAATATTCCAGGAATGTTCTAATAAACTATAAATTCAGCCCCATCTTTAAAGATGGGGTTTTAAAATTGAGGTGATAAATATGGATTTTTATCCAGTAGTAATAGAAAAACTTATAGAAGAGTTTGCAAAGTTACCGGGAATAGGATATAAAACTGCACAGAGGCTTACTATTCATGTGTTAAATTTACCGGATGAAGAAGTTAAAGAATTTGCTGAAGCGTTAGTTAAAGCAAGGGGTACAATAAAGTACTGCTCTACATGTGGTAACTTTACAGATAAGGATCCTTGTCCTATATGTTCGAATCCAAATAGGGATAAGAGTACAATATGTGTTGTAGAACAACCGAAAGATATAATGACTATGGAAAAAGTTAAAGAATTTAATGGGGTATATCACGTACTTCATGGGAATATATCACCTATGGCTGGAAGGGGGCCAGATGATATAAAGTTAAAGGAACTTATAAGAAGGATGAGTGGGGAAGTAAAAGAAGTAATAGTAGCAACCAATCCTAATATAGAAGGAGAAGCTACAGCTATGTATATATCTAAGATATTAAAGCCATTAGGAGCAAAGGTTACTAGAATAGCTCACGGAATTCCAGTAGGTGGAGATCTAGAGTATGCAGATGAAGTTACTTTATCAAAGGCGTTAGAAGGAAGAACGGAATTATAATGTATACCAACTCCAATTTATGTCAAATATTATTAATATGACATAAATTAGGAGGAGTTTTATGGACAGAAAAAGAATAGCTAGTTATTTAATAAAAAAATCAAAATATACAGAAGAGCAAAAACGATTATTAAACGCAGTAGATAAAGCAAGAGAAGACCTTGATATAGCTAGACAATACTTTGATATAGTTAATGATCCTAGACTTGTAGATTATGCAATTTACATGGAAGAGGCTGCTAAAGCAAAGTATATGTATTTATTAAATGAGGCTAAAAAAGCTGGATTAAAGTTTCAAGGAGATACCATAATTAAAGAGGTAAGTGCTAGCTAAGATAATACACTTATTGAAGTAAAAAGTAAAAGTCTGCTGCTTTTACTTTTTACTTTTTATTAATACTTTTATTTTACTAGAATATAAATTTAGTAGTGATAAAATTAAGGAGGGATAAATTTGCAGTTTGAGTATATAGGTTATTTTTTAGTTGCTATATTGGGGTTATACATACTAGTTAAAGTATTTGCTTGGCCATTAAAATTACTATTTAAACTAATTATAAACGCTGTACTTGGGGTAATACTTCTACTTGTAGTTAATTTTATTGGGCAATATTTTAATTTTTATATTGGTATTAATGCTATAACTGCAATTATAGCAGGTTTTCTAGGAGTTCCAGGTGTGATATTCCTTATTATATTTAAGCTCTTTCTGTAAAGTAAAATTTGTTTTATACATCTTTTAAATAATAATTGATTACAGAAAAAATTGATATAATGCAAGTAAGATTATTATAATTCCAGAAATCATATCTGCATTACTTTCTAGAACTTCAGATAAAAACCTCTTACCAATATAGTACCCAACTGGTATAGTTAGAAAACTAAAGATGAATGTTATCAAAGATGTTAATGTTAAACTTAAACCTGATATACTAGCGCCTATGCCTAATCCCATGTTGTTTAAAGCTAATGCGAGTCCTAAAGCAAAAGCTTCCTTCAAGTCTATGTTTCCGGAATTATCTATATCTGCTTTTTCTGGGCTTTCCAATAATTCGCCACAATTATAGTATTCTATTTTTACTTGTTTTTTCTGAGGATTTTTCATAATAAAGTCCTCTTTTTTTATTCTTCTCTTTTTTAGTGAATTTACTATAAACCATAATCCTAGAACTATAAGAATGATACTTCCCATAATATTGGCAATATCCGGAGATATAAAATAACCTATAAATTTACCAACTGACATAGATAAAAAGGTACCAGCACAAGATATAAATGCTATTAAAAGATTACTTAACAAAGATATTCTAAGTTTTTTAATGCCGTAGGCAATTCCTACAACAAGATTATCAAGACTGGCAGATATAACGAATAGTAGAATAGATACAATATGCATAATAGCCTCCTATAGTAAAGCAGTTCATATTTATACTATTCATATTTAGTGAGGAAGGTTACATAATGAATATTGAATTATTAATAAGAATCAATTAGTTATTTGTAACTAGAGAAGTATGTTATTTGTGTTTTAAGAAAAAAATATAATAATCCACAAAAACACTAATAATTGTGGATGAAATCTGTGAATATGTGTATAATTTTTATAAAAACTGGAGATGATATATTGGTTATCCACAATAATATAATAAAAGCTAAGTTTATTCATAGGCCAAATCGCTTTAAGGCATATGTAAGTATAAATGGCGAAGAGAGTATGGTGCATGTACCCAATACGGGAAGATGTAGAGAAATACTTATTCCTGGATGTACTGTAATCTTAAGAGAGGAAAATAACCCTTCAAGAAAAACAAAATATGACTTAATAGGTGGATATAAGGGAGATAGATTTATAAATATTGATTCACATATACCTAATAAAGTAGTTGAGGAAGCATTAAAAAATAGGAAGATAGAAATATTAAAAGAATATGTGAATATACAGAGGGAAAAAACCTTTGGAAATAGCAGATTTGACTTTAAGTTGACTAATAATGATGGAGGGGAATGTTACCTAGAAGTAAAAGGAGTGACATTAGAAGAAAATGGAGTAGTTAAGTTTCCTGATGCTCCAACAGAAAGAGGCACTAAACATTTATTAGAATTAGTAGAAGTTAAAAAATTAGATAAAGCGGCAGCAGTATTATTCCTAATTCAAATGGAGGGAGTTAAATACTTTACTCCTCATGATGATATGGACAGTAAATTTGGAGAAGCTTTGAGATTTGCTAAAGAGAATGGAGTTCATATTCTAGCTTATGATTGTACTGTTGGCGAGAATTTCATAAAGCTTAAAGACCAAATAAATATTAAGCTTTAAAGATTTATATTGAAATTGAATAAATATATACATATATTTTATAATATAGTTGTAGGTTAAGAATATAATTCTTCGGGGGGGGGAAGTTACTCTTTTAGGAGTGATGAAATTATGAAATTTAATTATTGCCCGATTTGTGGAAGAAAGTTAGAAATAAAAGATAGCTGGGATGAAGGAGGAGTACCTTATTGTCCTGTAGATGATATTATGTATTTTGATACACCTAAGCCTTGTATTATAGTGGCTATAATAAATAAAGACAAAATACTACTTTTAAAGCAGAGTTATATATTTAAAGATTCAAAGGTGCTTTTATCTGGATACGTAACTAATGGGGAAACAGTAGAGGAAACCGTCCATAGAGAAGTTTTAGAGGAATCCGGTCTAAAAATAAAAAATTTAAAATACCTGGGAAGTGAATATCTCAGCTCAAAAGAAATAATTATGCTTACATTTATGGCTGAATATGATGGAGGAGAATTAAGAAAGTCATCTGAAGTGGAAGGGGTAAATTGGACTAATATCGAGGATGCATTATGTGAAATGAATCAAGATAAGATTGGCAAGAATATAGTGAAAAAGGTATTAAAAGAAATTGGCTATATTGGAGATAAAGCATATAGATGTGAATGTGATATAGCTAGTGATTAGGAAATTATTTATTGAAAAACATATTAATTGGAAATACTTTCAATTTTATGTTAATATAAGATGATATTATTTTTAGGCTTATGGTTGGAGTATGCAATAAAAAAAGGAGGAATAAATATGGCCAAGTATGTACCTGAAATAAATGGAATTTTAAGAAGACATATGATTGAAGTGCCTAAGGTTATCAGAGATGCTAGCGGTATAAAGATATTTGGAAAAAGGATAAAATCCCTTGTGTTTAGTACGGATGTAGCGGTTATAAAAAATACTAATGCAGATGCAGTCATAGCAGTATATCCCTTTACACCTCAACCTCTTATAACGCAGGCAATTCTCTTATCGGCTGATATTCCTGTGTTTTGTGGAGTAGGTGGGGGAATTACTACTGGTAAAAGAGTTGTGAATTTAGCATTAGATGCTGAATTTAAAGGAGCAATGGGAGTTGTAGTGAATAGTCCTACACCAAATGAGGTGATAAGACAAATGAGAGATACTATTGATATACCAATAGTAGTGTCTGTAGTTTCTGAGTATGAGAACTTTAAAGAAAGAATTGAATCAGGAGCTACTATTCTCAACGTATCAGGAGCTAAAAGAACCTCTTACATTGTAAGCAGGATAAGAGAGCAGTATCCTGAGTTCCCTATAATGGCAACTGGAGGTCCTACGGAGGAAAGTATAAAGGCTACAATAGCGGCAGGAGCAAATGCTATTACATTTACACCACCATCAGCTTCGGAGATATTAAGTAAAATTATGGGTAGCTATAGGGAGAAATACCAAGAGGATCAGCAGTAAGAATAATAATACTTGTTAATCATGCATAATACATATTGTGTATTATGCATTTTTACATGAGCAAATCTCTAAAAAATAAAAATCATTAGGAGATGGGGTTATTATGAAAGGTATATTATATTATTTTAGTGGAACGGGAAATACAAAATGGGTAGCAGATAGATTTAAAGAGGAATTTGGTTTGAATAATATAGATTTAAAGCTAATAAATATAGAATCTCTTGAAGAAATTAATATGAAAGGTTATGATTTTCTTATTATAGGATCTTCTGTTTATGGAAAAATGCAGCCTAAGATAGTAGATAATTTTTTACATAGACTACCTATAACTAAAAAAAGTATAAGATCCATTGTTTATTCAACTCAAGGGGCAAGTTCATCAGCAGCAATTTCTGTAATAGCTAAAGAGTTAGAGAAGAAGGGGTTTCGAGTTATGATTCAATCAAGTATGAAAATGCCCAATAACTTTTATTTTGCATCAGGGAAAAAGCCCAGTATAAATGAGCAAAAAGAAATGTTAAAAAACGCAGAGATAAAAGTAAAAAACTTAACTAGTTGCTTTTTAGAGAATAGGGAATTAAAAGAGAAAGTCTTGTTTCCAAGAATACTTTTGGGGAAAATATCAGCAAGAACTTTTAGAAAGGTATTGCCAAAATTGTCTAGAAGTATTACGGCGGCAGAAGAATGTACTAAGTGTGGTTTGTGTCTAAGGAATTGTCCTAAAAACAATATAACTTTTGAAAATGGGCATGCTATTTTTCATAGTAAGTGTATGCTGTGTTTAAGATGCATACATATATGTCCTAAGAACGCAATAAGATATAAAGGAAAAAAAATAAGTCAAACACAAAAAGAAACTATTAATTGCCTAAGTCTAAGTAAATAAAAAAATTAAGGTTTACATAACCCCAAAGATCATTAGTTGATAAAGGAGTAAGGAAGTGAACATATGATACTTAAAAGTTATAATTGCAAGCATTGTCCGGAGTTTGATAAAAGCTGTCATGGTGAAGCAGAAAATTGTATGTGTAAAGGATGTCCTAGAAATCTTGGCAAATGTATTACTACAAAATATTGTACAGAAACAGAATCAATATTAGAAGAGTAATGTAATTATAAAAGAAGAATCTTTTATATATTTTTTGATATATAAACTGTATCCTGTAAGATAAACACCGAAAAGAGTTTGTGTTATCTTGCAGGATACAGTTTATTCTGTTTTAATTTTGCGGAATTTTATTTTATATTTCGGTAATACTAACAGTGTAAGAAATTGAGTTTTTAATAAAACCTTAGTAAAAATTTATTAAATACACAAACTTTATAGGGGTGATTTTATGAGTTCAATACGTGAGAAAATGTTAGTAGCAGAAAATTGTATAGCATACACACCTAAAAGTTTTACTATACACATGAGTTTTGTTTCTCAAGGATGTAGCAGTTGTGTAAGTTACATAAATGATGAATGTAATAAGCGATTATTTGAACAAATTAATAAAATAATAAGTATAAATTAAGAGTTGTGTGTAAAAATTTTGTATAAATTAAGATTGAGATTATTTAATAAAATTTTTAAAATTTCTATTGACATATTGTCAGTATGAATTTATAATTAAGAACAAGTTAGTAAATTAATTAAATACAAATTGCCTATGAAGAGAAATAGTAACATAATTAAAGGTTAAGAGAGTCAGTGGTTGGTGTGAACTGATGCCTATTATTTTGTGAATCCATCTCCGAGGATATTACGATGAGTAATACGGTTAAAACCGTTATTTTAAATGAGAGAATCATAATTTTATTGTGATTAATAAGGGTGGCAACGCGAAGTCAATCGTCCCTACTGGGATGATTGGCTCTTTTTGTTTTATTCCATGATTATTCCCTCTAATACCTCCGCCTTGCTGAAGGTAGGAATAAAGAGTGGCTACGTCATTGAATTCGTTGAACTAAGAATGATATAGGGGTTAAAACTCTATATGATTTAAGCCCTACTTTAATTAAGCATACTATTTTATGATTAATAAGGGTGGCACCGCGAGTCAATCGTCCCTAAGTATGATTGACTCATTTTATTTATCCTTTTCACTTTAGTAATGTATAACTTTAAAGTGGTAATGTAAAAAAGTAAAACTATGTTTAATAGAAAATATAAATTTATTTAAGGGGGTTAATTGTGATGCATAAGAGATTATTTATTCCAGGTCCAGTTGAAGTGGCAAATGATGTTTTAGAAAAAATGGCTACACCTATGATAGGACATAGAAGCAAGGAAGCATCAGAGCTTCAAAGAGGAATTAGCGAGAAGGCTAGAAAGATTTTTAATACACAGGAGGAAATACTTCTCTCTACTACATCTGGAAGTGGTCTTATGGAAGGGGCGATAAGATCTTGTACAGCTAAGAGAGCAGCAGTTTTTTCTATAGGGGCATTTGGCAAAAGATGGTATGAAATGGCTATATATAATAATGTGCCTGCAGATCTATATGAAGTTGAGTGGGGAAATGCTGTAGATCCAAATGAAGTGGACAAAGTTTTAGCAACAGGTAAGTATGATCTAGTTTGTATAACTCATAATGAAACATCTACTGGAGTTATGAACCCTGTAGATGAGTTATCACTAGTAATTAAAAAGTATCCTGAAATTGTATGGTGTCTTGATACTGTAAGTTCCATGGCTGGGACAAAAATAGAAGTTGATAAACTGGGGGTAGATATATGTATAACTTCAAGCCAGAAGGCTATAGGCCTTCCTCCAGGAATAGCAATATGTTCATTTTCAAAGAAAGCAGTAGAAAGAGCTAAAAAAGTTACTTTTAGGGGATATTATTTAGATTTGCTTTTACTTTATGAGTATATACAGAAAAAAGATTATCAATATCCATCAACACCATCTCTTTCTCACATGTTTGCTATGGACTATCAGTTAGGAAAGATATTAGAAGAAGGATTAGAAAACAGATATAACAGACATATTGAAATGGCTAACTATGTAAGAGGATGGGGCAAAGAACATTTTGAGCTATTTGCAGATGAAAGATATCTATCTAATACTTTAACAAATATAAAAAATACAAGAAATATAAATGTTGGGGACTTAAATAAAGAATTGGGGCAAAGAGGTTTCCAAATTTCAAATGGATATGGAAAGTTAAAAGAAAAAACTTTTAGAATAGCTCATATGGCAGAATGTACTATGGACGATATAAAAGAGCTTTTATTTAACATAAACGACATACTCAAATTACAATAAAATTAGTTTCAAATTAGTTGTCTAAAGGGGCAAAAGGGGGCTTTATAAATGATAAATATATTAATATGTGATGGAATGGAAAAAACAGGAACAGATAAATTAGAGGGTTATGGATATAAAGTTGTAAACAAACATTATGAGTTAGAGGAACTAAAAGAAGTTATAAAAGATTTTGACGTAATGATAGTTAGATCTGCAACTAAAGTTAGAAAAGAATTAATTGATGAAGCAAGGGGGGGAAAGTTAAAACTAATAATCCGTGGTGGTGTTGGTTTAGATAACATAGATGTAGAGTATGCTACAGCAAACGGAATTAAGGTTAGAAATACACCAAATGCTAGTAGTGCATCTGTAGCAGAGCTTACTATTGCACATATGTTCGCTATATCAAGATATGTACATTTAGCTAATGTTACAATGAGAGATGGTAAGTGGGAAAAGAAAAGATATGAAGGAATTGAGCTATTCGGTAAAACCTTGGGACTTATAGGTTTCGGAAGAATAGCAAAGGAAGTTGCTAAAAGAGCAGAAGCATTAGGAATGAAAGTAATTTATACAGACAAATTAGGAATGGCAAAAGGCTATACAAAGTATGAATTTTGTGATTTAGAAAACATATTAGAAAGAGCAGATTTTATATCACTTCATATTCCTTTTGATAAAAAAGTAGGTGCAGTTATAGGAAAGAAGCAGCTTGAGATAATGAAGGATGGCGTATATATAATTAACTGTGCTAGAGGAAATCTTATAGATGAAGGGGCACTAATTGAGGCGTTAAATAACGGAAAAGTAGCTGGGGCTGCACTGGATGTATTTGAAAATGAACCTAAACCAAACTTAGAGTTGATTAATAATCCAAAGGTATGTGTAACACCTCATATAGGTGCAGCTACTGAAGAAGCTCAAGAAAGAATTGGAAATGAAATAGTAGATATTGTTGAAGAGTTTGCTAAGTATACTGAAAACTGTGTGGTAAATGTATAAATTAAAACTTGATTTATATAAAAATTGTATTAAAATTATATTAATTATGTCAATTCTGAATGATTATAATTGGGGCATTTAATTTTATAATAATCATTACTTATTGGATAAATAAAGAGGGGGAAAATATAAATGGCAGTTTTAAAACCATTCAAGGCAATAAGACCTAGAGAAGATGTAGCAGATAAAGTAGCAGCGCTACCTTATGATGTTATGAATAGTGAAGAGGCAAGGGAGATGGCTAAAGACAATCAGTACTCTTTTCTTCATGTTGATAAAGCAGAGATTGATTTACCTACAGATACAGATCATTATGATAAAAAGGTTTATGATAAGGCTAGGGATAACTTGTATAATATGATTAATGAAAATATTTTTGTACAAGACAACAAAAAGTGCTTATATATTTATAAGTTGACAATGAATAATAGAGCTCAAGTTGGAATAGTTGGATGTACTTCTATAGATGATTATATAAATAATAAAATAAAAAAGCATGAATTCACAAGAGTGGAAAAAGAAAGAGACAGAATTAATCATGTCGATACTTGCGATGCAAATACAGGACCAATTTTTTTAACTTATAGATATAATAGTGAACTTAGTGATATAATAAAGTTATGGATGCAAAAAGATCCTATATATAATTTTAAAGCAGAAGATGATATAGAACATGTGGCATGGATTATCGATGATGAGCATACAATAGATAATATATGTAATATATTTAGCAATATAGATAGTTTATATATAGCAGACGGGCATCATAGAACAGCTTCAGCGGTAAAAGTTGGTTTAAAAAGAAGAGAAGAAAATCCAAATTACAATGGAGAGGAAGAATTCAATTTCTTTTTATCTGTACTTTTCCCAGATGCAGACTTGCAAATCATAGATTATAACAGGGTTGTTAAGGATTTGAACGGTCTTTCTACTGAAGAATATATGCTTAAGGTTGCGGAAAAATTTGATATAAGTTTATATGAAGGTAAAGATCAATATAAGCCTTCTTGTGAGAATACCTACGGAATGTATCTTGGCGGGAAATGGTATAAGCTTACGGCGAAAGAGGGGACTTATGACCCTAACAATCCTGTTGATAAATTAGATGTTTCTATTCTTCAAAACAACTTATTAAAGCCAATTTTGGGTATTGAAGACCCAAGAACGGATGATAGAATAGACTTTATAGGTGGTATTAGAGGTCTTAAAGAGATCGAGAGAAGAGTGGAACAAGAACCAATGGGAGTTGGCTTCTCCATGTATCCAACAACAGTACAAGAATTAATGAGCATTGCAGATGCTGGAGAAGTCATGCCTCCAAAATCTACTTGGTTTGAACCTAAACTTAGAAGTGGCTTATTTATTCACAAATTAAAATAATTCATAATAAAAGGATTTAGTCTTAAACCATAATGACTAAATCCTTTTGTAATTTTACCATTCATTAATAAAACTATAGAGAGCAGGATAAACATTTAATTGAGCCATTAAATTTAAATATTCGGACATGGCATCTTCATTTTCATCTTTTATTTTTACCGCTCTAATCATGAGGTTTTTAGGGGTTTCTAATGGTGATATATATTCAACAACGGAGGTGTCATATCCTTTAGCTTCTAATAGTAGAGATCTCATGCCATCTGTTAATATGTCAGCTAAGCGCGTTTTAAATACACCGTGTTTTAATATACTTTTAAAAGGATCATATGAATACTGACTTAAAAGTTCTCTATGGCAACAAGGTACAGCAACTATTGCATCTGAATATAGTCTTATCCCAAGTGCTAGAGCCATATCAGTAGCCGTATCACAGGCATGAAGAGACATAACTACATTGATTTTATTTTTAGGATTATAGTTTTTAATGTCTATTGCATGGAATTCCATATTTCTATATCCTAAGTTATCAGCTATTTTTTTCGAAGATTCTATAACACTTTCTTTGTAATCTAGACCAATAAAGTGACATTTTATTTTTTTTACTTCAGTTAAATAATAATTTAAGACAAAGGATAAATAAGACTTTCCGCATCCGCAGTCTAGTATTGTTAAGGTTTGTTTCTTAGGTAATTTGTTTAACATTTCATCAAAAAGTTCTACATAATGATCAATTTGATTGTACTTTCTAATTTTATCATTTTTTATTTTTCCATCCTTGGTCATAATGTTTATTTCTTTTAGAAGGGAGTCTGCCTTACCTGCTTTTATGTAGTAATTTCTATTTAACAAGGTAGAAGTTTCTGAAGGAGTAGAAAGATCTTTTGAGTCATCTTCCTTTGTTTCGATATTTTTCATCTTTACATTCTTATTATCTGCTTCAATCAATATATCTGTTCCTCTTTCGCTATAGATTAGAGTAACACTATCATAATTAATAGAATAATTACAGATTTTATTTATTAGGTCATCTATAGATAAGATTTCTGTTCTGCCGTTGAAGTTGAATTTTATATTTGGAGATTCATATTCACCGATACCTTTAAAATTTTTTGAACCCGCTTTATATGTAATTTTTATATTCTTAAATATATTACTATTTTCCTCAAATCTACTCTTAACTCCTATTAAAAATAAATTTAATTTTGATATAGTTTGTTTGTTCATGAAAACACATCCTTAATTTATGATTTTAAACTATATTGATAATATAAACATATACGTTTATATTATCAATATCTTTTATGCTATAATGTTACAT
Organism: Clostridium magnum DSM 2767; assembly: GCF_001623875.1. Taxonomy (GTDB): domain Bacteria; phylum Bacillota; class Clostridia; order Clostridiales; family Clostridiaceae; genus Clostridium_AM; species Clostridium_AM magnum. The sequence goes on from NZ_LWAE01000019.1 coordinate 33,006, forward strand.
GTATTTAACTAAAAACATGGGGTAAATTAATAAAAAGGTAAAATAAATTACCCTCTTCAGTATAATAAATGGGAGAGATTAAAATGTTAAAAGAACATCAGGTAACTGTAGATTTAGTAAAAGGTAGTAAAAGCGAATATATTATAAGAGATATTTTAGGTATAACTATAGGAAGAGTATACATTATTGAACTTTCTAAGGAAAATAGATACTGTAGTTTTAGAATAAAATTTTATAAGTCTGATGAATTAAGTTATGAGCCGTTAAAGGAATCAATAAATATATTTTTAATTTCCTTATTTAAAAATATGGATGTTAACAAAGTTAATGTGTTTGCAGATGAAGAAATAAACATTATGTCTTTTACTGATTTAGGCTTTAATCTAGAAGGTATTGTGTCAAGGAGCATAATATCTAATGGTACATACAGAGATGAACTTTTATTTGGTATAGATTTTGAAACTTTTAATAATGAACATAAATATAGGGAACCAGAAGCAAAAGGAATAAGTGTAAGTCTTTCGGTGTTAACTCCAAGTGACGCAGAGGATGTTTTAAAGTATTACTTAAAAAATAAAGAATACTTAAGTCCTTTTGAACCAGATAGAGATGATAGTTTTTATACATTACCTGTTCAAAAAAGAAACTTGATCGAAGGATATAAACAGTTTTTAAATGGAGATAGTGTTAACTTTGGTATTTATAGAGGTAATAAGTTTATAGGTAAGGTACAGATATCTAATATAATTATAGGAGTTTTTAAAAGTGCATTTGTGGGATATTCAATAGATAGGGAAGAACAAGGAAAAGGATATATGAAGGAGACTTTAAATCTCGTATCAAAATATGCTTTTGATGAAATGGGATTGCATAGATTAGAAGCATCAACTCTTGTAGATAATGTAAAATCTCAAAGGGTACTAAAAGCATGTGGATTTAAGGAACTTGGAATTAGTGAGAAATATTTGTTTATTAATGGTAAATGGAGAGACCATATAATTTTTTATAAAACAAAATAAGAAATTTTAAATATAGGATTTAAGGCTGCGGACAAATCTATTTTGTAAGCAGTTTTTATTTGCAGTTTAAATGTTGTACAGCCCAATATAATGGCATAGGTTTTTAGTTTAGAGAATAAAAGTTTAAAAGATGAACAAAAACGTTGCCAAGTGTGTCAAATGTTAATAAAGTGAGATATATATAGAAAAATTAAGTAAATCTCAATTAAACTTCAAATTTAGTGTGATTACAATATATGTAATTACAAATTTATGATAAGATTATACATGTTGTCGCGAAAAACGACAAAGCTTAACAAAAACAACTAAAAAAAGTTGTTGACAAAGTTGAGTTAACATGATAAACTACAAAGGTCGCTGAGATGAGCGACATGATCCTTGAAAATTAAACAGAGGTTAAAAATCAGATGATTTTTATTAAATAAACTAAACCAGCAATTCTTTAACTACTATATATTAGTAGTGAGTAAAACAGTAATGAGCATTCAAACTTTTAAATTGAGAGTTTGATCCTGGCTCAGGACGAACGCTGGCGGCGTGCCTAACACATGCAAGTCGAGCGATGAAGCCCTTCGGGGTGGATTAGCGGCGGACGGGTGAGTAACACGTGGGTAACCTGCCTCAAAGAGGGGGATAGCCTCCCGAAAGGGAGATTAATACCGCATAACATTGGTTTTTCGCATGAAGAACTAATTAAAGGAGTAATCCGCTTTGAGATGGACCCGCGGCGCATTAGCTAGTTGGTGAGGTAAAGGCTCACCAAGGCGACGATGCGTAGCCGACCTGAGAGGGTGATCGGCCACATTGGAACTGAGACACGGTCCAGACTCCTACGGGAGGCAGCAGTGGGGAATATTGCACAATGGGCGAAAGCCTGATGCAGCAACGCCGCGTGAGTGATGAAGGCCTTCGGGTTGTAAAGCTCTGTCTTTTGGGACGATAATGACGGTACCAAAGGAGGAAGCCACGGCTAACTACGTGCCAGCAGCCGCGGTAATACGTAGGTGGCGAGCGTTGTCCGGATTTACTGGGCGTAAAGGATGCGTAGGCGGATATTTAAGTGAGATGTGAAATACCCGAGCTTAACTTGGGTGCTGCATTTCAAACTGGATATCTAGAGTGTGGGAGAGGAGAATGGAATTCCTAGTGTAGCGGTGAAATGCGTAGAGATTAGGAAGAACACCAGTGGCGAAGGCGATTCTCTGGACCATAACTGACGCTGAGGCATGAAAGCGTGGGTAGCAAACAGGATTAGATACCCTGGTAGTCCACGCCGTAAACGATGAGTACTAGGTGTAGGGGGGTCCAACCTTCTGTGCCGCAGTTAACACAATAAGTACTCCGCCTGGGAAGTACGATCGCAAGATTAAAACTCAAAGGAATTGACGGGGGCCCGCACAAGCAGCGGAGCATGTGGTTTAATTCGAAGCAACGCGAAGAACCTTACCTGGACTTGACATCCCCTGAATAGTGCAGAGATGCATGAAGCCCTTCGGGGCAGGGAGACAGGTGGTGCATGGTTGTCGTCAGCTCGTGTCGTGAGATGTTAGGTTAAGTCCTGCAACGAGCGCAACCCCTATTATTAGTTGCTACCATTAAGTTGAGCACTCTAGTGAGACTGCCCGGGTTAACCGGGAGGAAGGTGGGGATGACGTCAAATCATCATGCCCCTTATGTCCAGGGCTACACACGTGCTACAATGGTAGGTACAGAGAGATGCAAGACCGCGAGGTGGAGCCAAACTCAAAAACCTATCTCAGTTCGGATTGTAGGCTGCAACTCGCCTACATGAAGCCGGAGTTGCTAGTAATCGCGAATCAGAATGTCGCGGTGAATACGTTCCCGGGCCTTGTACACACCGCCCGTCACACCATGAGAGCTGGCAACACCCGAAGTCCGTGAGGTAACCTGTAAAGGAGCCAGCGGCCGAAGGTGGGGTTAGTGATTGGGGTGAAGTCGTAACAAGGTAGCCGTAGGAGAACCTGCGGCTGGATCACCTCCTTTCTAAGGATAATACAGACAGGTAATGCTGTCTGAAAGACTGGTTTAGCCTCTGTTTAATTTTGAGGGATTATTATCCATTGACACGGTAGTGTTAAGGTGATAAAATAAATTCTCAAATTGTTCTTTGAAAATTGCACAGTGAAGAAACGTTAAACAACGCAATTGTTTAACAAAAATAGAAGTAAAGCTAAAGGTAGAACTACTTATATAATATAAGTAATAACCTTTGTAACTTTAATCAAACTCATAGAAATATGAGTGATAAATTGGTCAAGCTACAAAGGGCGCATGGTGAATGCCTTGGCACCAGAAGCCGAAGAAGGACGCGATAAGCTGCGATAAGCTTTGGGTAGGCGCAAATAGCCAGTGATCCAGAGATTTCCGAATGGGGCAACCCACATTACTAACGTAATGTACTGTAAACTGAATTCATAGGTTTATAGAGGTATACCCGGGGAACTGAAACATCTAAGTACCCGGAGGAAGAGAAAGAAAAATCGATTTTCTAAGTAGCGGCGAGCGAAAGGGAAAGAGCCCAAACCAGGAA
>NZ_LWAE01000020.1 GCF_001623875.1 Clostridium magnum DSM 2767
TATTCAATGGTCTTCCTTTTAATTTACCTTCATAAGTATTAAATAAATACTTTTTAGGGTTGTTTTCCTCTGTACTTAACTCTTTAGCTTTATCAATAGCTTTCTGAACCATTTCAGCAGCCTTATCCCTAATCGGGATTTTAAGTTCTGCAATGCCAGTCTTAGTTATTTCACCACAAAGGTAATAATTATATCTTTCCTCTTTACTATTCCATATCTGATCTAGGCAATTATCATATCTAAGATTTAATATATCAGTACCACGCCATCCTGTTTCTCTTAGGAGAATATAGATAGGTATATACTGTGGTCTATCTAAATCCATAATATTGTTATCTAATTGTTTCAATATAGGCTCTGGAACAAATTTAACCCTTCTCATTTCGTCTTGCACAAATTCTCTTCTCGGAATATCATCTTGGAAAATTAAAAATGACACTTCCTTTTTAGGAGCTTTATCATATTGAGCTATTTGAATATACTCTAAGAATGTTCTTACATAAGATATATATTTACTTGTTTCTGTAAGGTTTTTATCTTTTCTTTCATTACCTATAAAAAACAAATAATTTTCAATATCTTCTCTGTTTAAATTTTCAATAAAACCGTCTTTATATCCGTTATTATAAAAATAGTTAAAAAACACTTTTAAATGTTTTAGTATATTAAAACAATGCCCCCAACTTTTTTAGTTATAATAGTTTTAAAATATCTTTTAACCATATCTTTATAATAAATAGGGATATCTGAAAAATTTATAGATGTAGCTAATCTATCTGATGTAGCACTCTTTTTAGCACCTTTAATATTCTTTGAATACCATATATCTTTTTCAGTTTCTTCTCTATCATCATATAAATCTTTAATAAAATCTAACAAGTAATTTGAAAACCAAAAATAACTTTTTTCATTTATATCAAATTTAATACCTCTATCTATTAAAAATATTTTCCATTTTATAAATGTCTTTTCTCTATCTAATTCTAATAAAGACTTTCCAGTATAAAATTCAGAGAAATGTTTTAGCGACACATTTAATCTAAGAATACCTTTGTTAGTCAGTAATTTTTCTTTATGTTTGTAAAGAAAAAATATTTAATTTCATTTTTTAAATTATCATTTTTAATATTTGAAAAATCTATATATCGCATATTAGATATTTTTTCTCCTATAAAGAATGTTTCTATAGCATCCCATATATCATTCTCTAACCAATATCCATTATCCTGACTAAGATACTCAATTATTTCTTCATACTTGCTTTGTTGATTACTTTTTATCAGTTGTAAATTATCCACTTTATTCTTCCCCCTCGTTATAAATATCCAAGTCCAAATTAGGTTGAGTTTTCTCAAACTCCCTTGTTATATCTTCATCTGAGGGGTGAATATAAGTGTTCATAGTGGTATAAATATTTTTATGACCTGCTCTCACTCTAAGAAGTTCTGGTTGCCATCCTGCCATTCTAAGTACTGTTAATGAGCTATGTCTGAACATATGTGGTGTAACATATATTCCTGTTTTCTTTTTAAGACTTCTAAATAAATTATCTACATCAACATAGTGCATAGCTTTGTTTTTGTTATTACCACTTATCTTTATGAAAATATGATTAGTTTCAACTTCTTCATTATGGTATTCAGCTATATATTCCATAAACATGTCAGCCAAATTTTGTGATATATCTATTCTTCTAGGACTTGATACCGTTTTAATCTCAGCATTATTTTCAAGTTGTCCTCTGTCTTTTAAATCAATAACCATATCGCTTATATCAATATCTTCGATCCACAATGACAAGGTTTCGCCTATTCTCATTCCAGTTTCATAAAGCAACGATAACAAAAACTTATCTCTTAGATTGCTACAAGCTCTAACGAGCATTTCTATTTCATCTTTAGAAAGAGTTTTTGGCTTGCTCTTAGGCACTTTTAATTTAAGGATATTACTTGTTACTTTTTTCTTATCATAAGCTATCTCATACAAAAATCCTTTAAAGTTTCTGCTTGAACTTGTAACAAATTTTTTAAGTCTTTCTGAAACATCATTGCTGTATTCTTCATGTCTTAAAATGTAGTCATAGAACAGCAATACAGTATCAACTATAATGTTTACTGTTCTTGGACTTCTTGCAGTATCTACAGGTGTTGCAGGTATTACTTTTAAACTCTTATATGGATTCTGTAACCAATTCACAAACAATGATAAGTCATCAATAGTTACCTTTTGAAAATCTAATCCTCTTTGCTCTAAATACTCAAAGTACAACTTTAAGTGCTGACAATACATTCTAAGTGTATTTCTTGCATAATTGGTATTATCCTTAAACCTAATAAACTTCAATATAGGTTCTATTGGTAATCCATCATTATCTGCTACATAATATCTCTCTTTTTCTTCTGTTTTAACCTTTACAACTTCCATTCAATTTACACCCCTATATTTCTCTCTTATAATTATTATTTCTAATATAGGGTTTGCTATAAGTACTATAATTATTCAAACTATATATTTGTTACTTATAGTTATTTTTATATACAGGAATATAAGTTAAGCTACTATAAATACCATATTATTAACTACACTATATTACTAAAATTTTAAACGTGTACTGGCACTCTGCTTAAAAATCTGTCTATTACTATTAATTGGTTAGCCTTGCCTATAGCAGTTTCCTGTGATAATTCCTTTTCAATAATTCCTCGGATTTCACTTGGCTTAATACCACTTTGAATAGCCATATCTATAAGAGAACGAGGTACTGCTCTTCCCTTTTCTATTGAATTCTTAACAGCTTTCTCATACACTTTTAAAAGTTCCATTTTACTCATAATCAAATCTCTCCTTTTTATTTGCTTAAATCCTATTTTTTTAATTTGCTAAAATCCTCGGTATTTACCGATTTGTAGTATTTAAAATCCTTTTTATAAATAGTGTTGAATGATCCTAAACTCCAAAGTAGTTAAAATATCCACCAGCTTCAATAATTTCAGCTACAGTTTCCCTGTAAGGAATATCAAACATATTGTATTTCATGTATTCCCTTACATACTCAAAGGTTTCATCCTTCTTAGCAAAGGCTAGGCATTCAATGTTCTCTATTTGTACTAATGAATAACCCTTTGAAATAGCAATAATATTAAATTCCTCAAAGCAGGCCTTCTTATTTAATAGCTCTTCACAAAGGCTATCAGGAAGATATACTGCAGCTCCCTCTGATTCTTCTAACTCAACTATTAGCTTGGCAACTTCATTCTCATATTTCATATTTGCACCATCCTTTATTTATTTGCTTAAATCCTTGATAAAGTTATACTGCTAAACTTTTCTTAATCTCTTCTGCTTCTTCTTGGCTAGCTACTAATTCCATGGTGTTAAAGTCTATAACTTTGCCATACTTACAGGTATCTTCAAAGACTTTTACTTTTATCTTCCCATCCGTTAGGACCATAACCTTGTCCTCATAGCTTTCAATGATTATTCCTAGATAATCAAGCAATTCTTCAAGGTATACGTTGTAGACCACACCGTAGACTGTAGCTGTAATCATTGACCTGTTGTAGTCATATTCCTTGATGATGATATCTTCAAGGATAAAATTTATGTCATACTCATGAAACCATTCCTTAAGCAGATTAGTTAGCGGTGATTGACTTTTTTCTTTCATTTGCAAAAATCCTTTCCTTTATTCTATTTTCAAGGTATTGAAGTTGTATTTAGTGTTAGGATAAAAACCCTTGCATTTTACTGTAGCGGTATTAATCCCATCTGCCAGTACAACCTCATCCTCAAATCTCCCTATTACTTTTATCCCTAGATAACCTAGAGCCTCTGGAATAGAGTTATTGAGGTTTAAAGCATGTCCTAGTTTTAACTGATACATCAGTTCAGCTAGATAAGAGTTCAACTCTTTCCTTAAAGCAATTTCTTCAAGAAATTTTAGAGTTGATATTGCCTCTTCAGACTTTTTTACTGTTGTTTCAACCCTTTCTTTTAGTAATAAAGTGACCATTGGCTCAGATCCTTTCTTTTGTTATTTTGCTTTACCTTTTCTACAAGTTGATAATTTATTAGTGCTATTCTACAGAATATTCTTTAGCCATATATGTTGTACCTAAGATGTTTTCAGCTTTTTTATAGTGTCTAAATAAAGAATCATAAATAGATTTATCTTTAAAATAGCAGCTATAAAACTTTAAAGTTCTTACTGAGTTATCCCATTCTGCAAATAATGTTAAGTTGTCAGCGTCTTCTAACTGTTCCATACCTTCTTCTGTTTCATAAAGCTTTATAATTTCTTTGCAACTTAGTATCTTGTTATCTATAGTGCAAAACATGATACAATCACCAGAAATTAAAAACCCTATTCCGCTAACATCAACACACACTCGATAGTTTCCACCACTTGTAGAGCAAGCAAATTCAAACTTCTGTTGCAATTCACCTAACAAATTTCTCATTTTCTAAATCCTCCTACTGTTTTTTTCCAAAACAAAAAAACTTTAGGAAAACAGATAGTCATTTGACTAAATCCTAAAGTATTTGCTCAAAAATTATTTAATTTGTAAAAAATCCTTCTAGGTAAATAGATACCTAAAATTTTGTGTAAAAATATATTTTGTTATGATATTATTATACTATTTTTTGTTGTGAAGTGCAACCTATACGATTAGTTATTTAATTATATAAATTGAATACATGCCTTTCTTTATTAAACCATATTTAATTAACTAAATAATGTTCTATTCTCGCTATTACCGCATATAATAATAGGTTAGAGCTGATTCTACAGGGATTAAAAAAGTTATATTACTACTTTTTTTATAAAGCTTTTGTACACATTAAATCAAATTTTGCATATATTTATAATGTAGTAGAAAATTGTGACAGGATAACATGAAAAATGGTATAATTAATATGTATGGACTATGTTGTTAGTTGAAACATAAAAGCGAGGTACATACTAGTAAATTAGCTAGATCAGGTTTGATATGCATGTCCTCTTAATACCAATTTATTGTCCTGTCCATAAAACATGGTGAAAACACCTTAATGGGTGTGGAAGCCTAGAAGGAAGCAGGTAAGCCAGTACAAAGGATAACAAATTGGGAATCGGAGGAGATAAAGTGCAGAAAAGCAAAAAAGATAGTTTAAATAAATTTTTCATTGCTATGACTGTTATAGCATTCATCTGGGCAGTCGTGGAAATCGTAAGATTTGGGATTTTATCTCAATCAGCTCTATCGTCTAACGAAAAGAGCTTCAATTATGAAACTAAATTCAATGTGAACGTAAAAACAGGAGAGATAGGAACATCTACGAGAATTTCAACAAATCCTTCTGATAATGGTTCAAATTCGTCGGCATCACAGGTAGGCACTAAAGTAAGGACGGATAATACACAAAAAAATAAGAATGATGGAGTGGCCTCGCAAACTTCTCCATCAAACCCTACAAACTAACTAAAGCTGGCATACACTACCTGCTTCCTTCTATCTATTTTTATTATAACACATATTTATAAAAAATAAACATTTGGATTTCCATATAAGTTAAAATGATGAGTAATTAATTTAAATATAATAACATGGAGGATTTTATGCAGATACCTATTATAGCAGGAATAGGCATTATAGCTATGGCTGTAGTTGTCGTTGTTGCTATCAAACTAATCTCAAAATCAGAACATAATCAAGACGAAGACTAAAAGTATATATAAAGGGTGGATTAAAACTTTCTTTGATTAAGAGGAAGAATATGGTATAATTTTCATTAAAATTAACTTTTTATGCACTAGGGGGTGTTTTAATGAAGGTTGCAAAATATCTGCAATTTCAAGGGGAAGAAATTAATATAGAAAGCTTAGAGAAGAAAATAAAAGCTATCTGGAAAGATGCTGGCAAGCTCCAGAAAGATATAAAAACATTAAAAATTTATATTAAACCAGAAGAAAGTACATGCTATTATGTTATCAATGATAGTGAAAAGGGTAATTTCTCTATGAATTAAACTTAATGGTATATCCTATGTAGAGAATAGGATATACCATTAAGCTTAAATCAACTCACTCTTAACTCTTTCTAGGATATACCTCCATTCAGATAAATCCCTTAACTCTTCCGAGGTCTTTGATACCTTGTTCTTAATTTTTTCGTATGTATCACCGTATTTCTCTTCATAGTAACTTAAAACTTCCATTAAAGCATTCTTCTCTTCATTCTTAGAAGATGCTGCTCTTTTCTTTTCATTCTCTACTGCTTCAGCTATTAGATCCTTAATGCAAAATCTTTCTCCAGTGCTAGAAATCCATACTGCATTTTCTGAAATCCTTGTTTTATTTTTGGCTCTTCCTGGTACACCCAAGAATCTTCCTTCTTTCAACCAATTGTTAATAGTAGTTATTGAAACTCCAAAATATTTTGCAATTTCTCCTATACTATAACTTTCTCTCTTATATTTATCTATATATCTAATGTTCTTCATCATTTTCCATAAGAAACTCAGGAGAAATAGAAAGATATCCTCTTTCATTTTTGCAAACGCCTGCCCAATCTAAAATTGCACATACAACAAATCCTGGTCCAAATGCTGATTTACCTTCCTCAACACCATGAACTTTATTTGCAATATAACCCTCTACTGAATTCAAAGGAAGACCATCACTGCCTAATTTAGCACCTGATTGAGCTTTCCCTTTTTCTGCTTTACCTCCGTTTTTCATTACTACTTCAACTGCAGCATTAAAAACTTCCCAAGTTAGATGATTAGCAACTGGAATCTTCGGAGAAACTAACCCTTTTCCATTGTTATCATACCATATTTCACATGGCTTACCTGTGAATAGCGGTACTGATGTTTTGCCCTCACATTCATTTAGTTTTTGCTTTATTTTTTTTATAGCTAAACTATCATTAGCATCTATAGGTAAATACTTAAGATCAGCCATTTCTGAATCCACCTCTTTTTCTTCTTTATAGGCTTCAATCCCTAAATTAATAAGAATATCTCCTAGTTTCTTTTTTACCGCTGGATAAGACATTTTTTTCTCTTCTTGCAGAGCTTTTATATTACCTTGATATTTTAGAAATGAAATTACAAAATCTAAATCCTCACTTGATAGATAATCAAATTTGCTAAGCTCAAAATCTCCAGTCAACTCTAATTCACATTTATTACAAGCTAATCGTGTTGCTATTAATTTATTATTACATCGTGGACAATTGCCAATAAACTTATTTTCCAATATTATCCCCTCCTATGTTTTATATTATAGAACTATAAGTTATAAAAATCAATGTCGTTATTAATATTTTTAATATCGAGTTTTATCTTTTTTATATATTGAAGGAGGTTTTTATTTTATCAAATATATAATTTAGGAGAATGTATTGTATTTAAGTGGTATAAATAACACATAGATTATAAGAATTACAATAATTATGATTAATGATTATTGAAAATGGTAAGCATTAACTATAAAGATTAATGTAAAGGTGGTACTGAGTTTTATGGGTTTATTTGATAGCTTATTTTCTGATAATCCTTTTGTTATTCATGAAAATCCAAGGCACAACACTGATAAAATAGTAAGACAGGTGATAAAAGAACAAAGAAGAGAAATTGAGCAACGAGCAGAGGACTTACACCCTTCTTTAGGTAAGGTTACAAAATCACTTTTTAATTTTAATGATACAGTTGAGAATGCAAATGATAGTCTAAAATATGGAGTACTTAGAAGTTTACTAGCATTTGAAGTCAAAGATTTAGCTAAAGCTGACCATTTGTTTGTTCAAAGAGCTGGATATACTCATCATGGGTTGTTTATTGGAGATGGAAAAGTTATTCATTACTTACTAGAGAAATTAAAGATAGATAGTTTAGAAACCTTCGCTGATGGATCAAAGATACAAAAAAAATCAGATGATGAAAGTCCTATATATTATTCAAGGGATAGAGTTATTAGTAGAGCTTATAGTAGATTAGGGGAAGATAATTACAATCTATTTTGTAATAACTGTGAAAACTTTGTTAGGTGGTGCAGAAACGGTACTGAGTAATACTGATAACAAGATTAATTACTGATGTTGGGTATAGCCATTGGTATTCGTTGCACAAAAATTAGGCTCCGACATAACTGCCAGAGCCTATTAAGGTTATCTTAATGATTTTCTAAATCCTGCTGCTTGTGCCTCTTCTTCTGTATTAAACCATACTTCAGGTATTGTTCTATCATAATATGAGCCACCTGGCACATGATAAATCTTCTCGCCTTTTGAATTAATGTTTCCCTTTATTAATCCATGACCTGTTGATGTACTTGTACTTGGCTCTTGTGAACTTGATGTAGATGGATTTGTATTTACAGGAGTAGTTGTTTGGGAATCATTATTTGAACTACCTCCATTGTAACTACCCGGAGCAGTATTAAACGTTATTGTGTTTCCATCACATACAGCCACTACAGTTCCATTTTCATCAGTTCTATATACAGTTACTCCAGCATTTTTTAGTTTATCCATTGTAGCTTGGGTTGGATGTCCATAATCATTTCCCTTGCCTACGCTTATAATAGCATATTGAGGTGACACTGCTGATAAGATAGAAGCTGTGCTAGAATTGCTCCCATGGTGTCCTACCTTCAATACATCAGCTTTTAAGTCATACCCTTTACTTAGCATTTCTTTTTCTGAAACATCTTCTGCATCACCTGTAAACAGGAATGATTTATTACCATAAGTAAGTTTAAATACTATAGAGTAATTATTTAAGTCTTCATAACTCTCTGAATTAGGAGCTAGTATCTCTAATTTTACATCAGGATCTAAATCTACTGTTGTTCCAGCTATAGGGGTATCTATGCTTAACCCTTTGTTCTTAATTGCGGTTATCACATCTTCAAATGTATGTGTAGTAGTCGTGACTTTAGGCATATATATTTTGCCTACCTTAAACATGTTTATTACTGTACTCATGCCCCCAGATGATCTTCATGAGGATGGCTACCCGCTATTACATCTAACTGAGTTATACCAAGTCCACTTAAATATGATGTTACAGTACTGCTAGCTTCGGTTGGTCCCGCATCTATAAGCATATTTTTTCCGTTTGGTGTTTGTATTAAAATACTGTCACCTTGACCAACATCAATAAAACTTACCTTTAAATCTTCTTTTCCAGTTACAATGTTATTTGCCAATGTATCAGGAACTACGCTGCTTCCACCTAACAATACTATGTCTTTATAGTTATCGTGTTTTGCTTTTATTGAAGCCATTACTGAAGTGTCAACTGAAGTTCCCACTAAAATTAAAGGTGACTTACTTGCAGAGGCCAATGCACTTCCAGATAGTGCATCAGGATAGTTCTGACCAGATGCAACATAAACTTTGTCATAACTAAATTCATCAGCAAAATGATTTAATACTGCTGCATTTGTACCGTATCTGCTAGAGCCTCCAAGTCTTGTATTGCCTTTTAACTGTGAGGCTATCTTATCACTTACAACTCCACTTCCTCCAACTATATAACTCTGTGTATAAGAGCTACTAGACAAAAACTCTTTAATTGGTGAAGATAAATCATCTTTATCTGTTAATAATATTGGCATTCCCTTTTGTGCAGCTACAGGTGCTATAGATAAAGCATCTGCAAAACCAAATCCATTTGTAACTACAACACCACTAGCATTTTCTAAATTCTTAGCTACTTGAAGTGATGTTTCAAATCTATTTTGTCCGTATATTCTAGTAGTTGCAATGCCCATACTCTCTAATCTAGATTTTATATTGTCTGAAACAACACCGGGTCCCCCCACTATAAATACATTTTTAACTTTAAGAGTTAATAATTGAATCTCTGTATTTGAATCCAAACTATTTTTCCCTGTTAAAAGTATAGGTGCATTGTATTTTTTAGCTAAAGGTGCTGCACAAAGTGCATCTGCAAAACCTTCTCCGCTTGCTATTACTGCATAATCAGAGGTTGTCCAACCTTCCTGTACAATCTTAGCACCAGTTTCATATCTATTAGTTCCAGACAACCTTTTAGATATTGAAGCAGCATTAAACTTGGGTTGGCAGTAACAACACTGTGCTCAGTAACAATGTACTTAAAGCCCCCAAAATCTTCTTTTTCATTTAAATCCCCCTCAAATAAACATTTTACATATACTAATTATAGAGAAGCGCCATTTCATTTACAAGTGATCTACTACATGTAATTTATGCTATAATCAAATCTAATTGAATATAATGGCTTTGATGAAAAACCCCTATATCATAAGACATAGGGGCTTTCTTTTTCTGAATATTTCTGATTACCATTTGTAATAATAACAACTACAGTTGTTATTATTCTAGCTTACGGTCATAAACTTACATGGTCTTCTTGTAATCCAAGTTTCCATCATTTCTACAGAATACTTTTCTAATAATTCATCAACAGTATTATCATCAAATACTGAACTGCAACTATCACAAGACTTGCTCTCCGTAGTTTCTTCTGTATCGAATAAACTAATCTGCCCTGTAGTATTCTGTACTTTAGCTTTCATTTCAGTTTTAGGTTTTGCTAAACCAATCTTATGGGCATTCATTGAGAATAAAGTCTTTGCTAAGCCTCTATCTTTCATTAGATGCCAGTATAAAAGAGGTTTAAACTTCTTCAACCAAGAAAAATAAAAACGCTCCATATTCACCGCACATGGCCAACAACCAGTTCGCGGACTATAACAAACTTCTCCAAAGTCTTCATCATCTACTGAATCAAAGACATCTTCCCAATATAGCTTCATGTCGTATACCTTTGAGTACTTGACGTTATATTTGCGAATATAATCCCAAATTAGGGTATTGGTAAAAAATGTAATTGGATTTACTCTTATCATGCTCCATGTTTTAGCGTAGTACACTACACTGTCACGTAAAGCCGATTGCATACGAGCCCTTGATTCATCTGCTCTCAGCCCACTAATATTTACATTAAAATTATTTTGGGCTATCAAATTGTAAAATGGTTCGTGCTTAATTTTGGCACAGCATGTCTCAGAATTGCTTTTCTTTGAGCCATTCTTCTCTCTTCTGTCACTTTTTCTATCAAAGTTAAATCCTTGTTTTTCAAGTAGTGACCAATAAGATTCAACTGGTTTAGTTTCAATAATATTTAGATCCCATTCTTTCTCTAATTCTGCCTTCAATTCATAGGTTTCTTTATATTCGATTAAGGAATTATTAAAGATAACCTTAAAATCCTTCTTAGTAACCCTTCTAAGTAAATGAAGGGCAAGAACTGAATCAACACCGAAGGAGCAAGAGATTGTTGTATCCTTAGAATATCTAAGTGTTTTCTTCAAAAGATACAATGCTTGTTTTTCAGCCATAGCCAATGTAAATCTAGCTTTAGCTTCCTTCTTACGCTCTCTGCCCTTACTATCCTTGTAATGCACATTCATATCCTCAATGAATCGCAAACCATGAGTAGCAAGGTTTTTATGTGGGTATTGTCCCTCAATAGCAGGTATTGCAGGTCTATCCTTGGTAGCTTTTTGAGCTTCCATTCCTACAAGTTCTAATTTTATGTCTGTAGCTAATTTAAAGATTGTGTCCATAAGTTCTTGAGGTTCTTGTGGTATATCGTAATATCTAAGCATTACATCTTTCCACACACTATTTTTATCCTCAATACCTCGGATTTTAAACTTAGCCTCTATTGTAGGCTTACCATCAAGGTTGATTACATCCATGCTTAAATTATCTTTATGCAAAGGAAATGAATTTGGTGGAGCAGAAAACCTATTCTTATAATCATCTAAGATTATATCTTTCAGTTGAATAGCCATTTTAAGTCATATTCCCCTACCCCTAACTCATCAAGTGCCCTTGCAACTTCCTGAGCTTTTATAAACTTCTCTAAAAAATCAACCATATATCCTTTTGACTTTCTAGACATATCTACATAACACTTCCACCTTGCCCCAACAGAAGATATTTGTATAAAGTCAGGTGTAAAGATCTTTCTCTCTTCACCTATAAAGTTATACTCCTTATCTGTTAACTTATCTACATTATGAGCAAATACATCATACATATCAGAAGGCGTAACGGATGTGCTTATTCCAAGCATAGCAGCTGATAAATCTGATGTTTTTAAAACAGGGAAATCCTCTTGATCCTCTAAAGCATTTAGTATATGGTATCTCTGCACGAAGTCTATTAAATCATCCTCTTCGGAGCCATATACGGTATACCAGATGCTAGATGTTTGGTATTCTTTAAGAAGTATAGTTCCCAAGCACTCATAAGCCAAGGTGTCATTGTAGTTAGCTCTATCCCCCATTTTCTCCTTTAATGCCTCAATGTTGTTAGGATACTTTGAGATGATAATATTACACATGTCCTTAAAGTAATCCTCATGGTAGTGTTTCATTAAGAAATTCTCTACCTCTGTGTATGTGCCATCAATCCAGTAAGAGGTCATATGATAATCTCCATCCTCTTCCTCACACATCTCTAGACACATAGCACCTTCAGTTTCAAGCTCATCTAAGCTATTGCTGATAAATTCATCTATTAAATCTATTAAACCTTCTTGTTTACTATCTATTTTTTCTCTTTGTAATAAAGTGTTCATTTGCGAAAATCCTCCTAAATTTTATTTGCATAAATCCTTTTTTAAAAAAAGGGCAATAAATATAAACTACTTACTGCCCTTGTATTTGCATAAATCCTTTGATGTATTTAAGCTAATGCTAAGAAAGTCATTTGACCTTCTACTAATTTATTTTTCTTTTTAACCTTTGAACTGAGCTTTTCCATGTCTGCATCAGTAATCGTGAATAAAGTAGTCTGCTCAACTCCAGTGTTAGGTTTCTTCTTAGTAGTTTTCTTTGAAGTTAGTTGTGAATCAGTTGTAGTTTGAACAGCTTGTACTTCAACTGGAATTTCTGTGTCTTCTGTATCTTCCTCAAATTGGAAAGCATCTAACTCTGACTCTTTCAAAGTCACCTTTCCCTCCAACATCTTGAACAAGACACGAGCCCCACTATCTCCAGCCTCTGACATAGTGCTAAGGAAATCTTCATCAAACTTACCTTCTAGCATAAGTGAGCTTTTCTTCTTACTTCCTACAAGCTTTATACAATCCTCTTGTATACTGTTTACATAGTAGGAGTAGAATACTTTGCAACCATTCTGCTGTCCAATACGCCAAGATCTACGTTCAACTTGTCTCAAAGTCTTGATATCCCAACCGCTTTCGTATATATAGATATTAGGATAGCCATAAATATCTAAACCTGTTTCTACACAACGAGGATTTGTGATAATAACGTAAATTCCATTATCATACTGTTTCTGAATCCAAGCTTCTCTTTTTTCTAGAGGTATGCTTGAAGTCAATTCAATAACATCAATTCCCTGACTTCTTATAATATCTACTAATCTTTTGCTTACTCCCTTTTCTCCACTATAGATACTTGTTACTAAAGTCCTTCTTCCAAGTTGTAACTCTTTCTTTATAGTATCAATAAGCTTCTGCTCTTTATTTAATAGCCTTCCTTCTACTTTTATCTCGGTAGGTCTTGCTACAAACATACCTGCAGCATATATATCTTCTTGAACAGGGTAATCTGGATAAGCCATTAAATTATGAATGTATGAGCCACCTAACGGAATCCCCTTATTCTGTTTCATAAAGGTTATCATATCATCCTTTAGTTCATCATATCCGGCTCTAAGGTCTTCATCCATCTCTACTTTATGAGCTATATACTTTAGTGGAGGCATTGGAATTGCCATGTCTTCTATAGTTCTATTTATCATTATGTCAGCCAAGAAGTTACTGTACAGAAGCGGAGAGAATCCAGGTATCTCATTAAAGCCTGTACTACTTCTTCTACCAACACCTGTTTTATTATATTGTTCATCCCTATACTCTTTTTCAACTTCCCTTCTTCTTCCATAATGCTCTACCCATAATGAAACATCCGAATATTCATATCCCATCTGCTTCATCTTGTGAGGGAATAAAGCATAGAACATATAGAATAGGCTAGAAGATTTTCCGTTTGTTAGAGTACCCGTTAAGTTGTGTCGATATTTGCTCAATTTACAAAGTTTGGAGTACAAATGCGATTGATTTGACAGATTTTGGAACAAATGTGCCTCGTCTGTGATCAAATGAGTAAAACTACCTTTTCCAAACTTTTTAAGCATCATATCTCCAACATTTGCTGTGTTATAACCTTTTTTGCTTATAGCTCCCCATAATTTGTGTTTGCACATTTTTAAAACTATTTGATATTCTCCTGTGTACTTTCCAGCTTTAACTTTTATTAAATCCTCTCCAACTATCGGAGTTCCATCCATATCGATATACGGATTAACCATCTTCTTTTCAGAGAAAACAAATTTCACTTTCTCATTTCTGATAGCCTTAACCTCAAAAGCCATTAGCTGAGTTCCATCCGCTTTGATGTAGTGCTTGTGATAGTTGTTTCTGCTGCTTCTAGTACCAGGTTTCGTTCTATAGTTATCTAACCATTTTTCCTTATTAAATTGGAATAATGGATCATCAAAAATGAAACCACCGCAATCTGGGCATGTAAGTCCATTTTGAATAACTCCATTTGAAGATTTTATATCTCTGATCATCTTTTCTAAGTCTAAGGAATCAACAAAACTGTTTAAATCCTCTACTTGAAAATCATAAGATACATTAATAGAAGATTTCTTAAGAGCTTTTCTAAGAGAATTCGAGGAAATACATACTTTGTAAGCTATTACCTTCCCCATTTCATTTACTACTTCCTTATATAAAACAACTGGTTTTTTGAAATGAGTTGATACTCTTGTAGCTGCCAATCTCATATAAGTAATAGATTTATCAAATTTCTCTACAATTATCTCTTTATCTTCTTCCATTTTGCTTTCTAAGGACTTCTTAAAGTTACTTATAGCAAGTAAGCTAGCTCTGTTATATTTGTCATAAACATTAAACTCTTGCATATAACTTCTCTTTGCTTTGTCCTTTGGTATTATAAAAATCTCAAATCCTTTACCCTTCTTAGGAATGTTTTTTATATCAGTGAATCTCTCTATATCATAGAAAGTAGGTTTAATATGATGTGCGCTAAGATACTCTGTCCACTCCCTCTTCCACTTAACCTGTAGGTGTCCTGGAATATAGACTAATACACGAGTTTTATCAACTGTATTAGTTTCTATAGCATGTGCAGCAATACTAGATGTTATTAGCACAGATTTTCCTACTCCCATACCACATCCCAAAAATAGATTTTTCTTACCATTCTTGATAGCATTCACCACTCCTTGAGCTATAACCTGTTGTCTAGGGTAAAGGTAGCATTTTTTATTACCTTTGTAGAAAGCTTTTTTAAGTGAAGCAGATATTGGTTCTCCTATGTTATAATCACAAACCTCATCTTGAAGGTTAGGAATAACATACTGCTCTACTAAATCAACAAATGTTGCATCAGGTGATAACGTAACATTCTCTGTAACAGGTAACTCTATTTCTTCAGTTTTAATTCCTTCCATTTTATATTTCATAATTACTTCATTAGTAACTTGATTTGAGATTATCAAAATTTTAGTTGGAGCGTTTTTATCCTCACTGTACGAGAAGCCTTCACACTCTACTAATAGTCCATCATCAGATAGTCTGTTGAATAAGTAGCTTGCCCACTCAGGTATTAACCCGGTCTTATCAATATTGTTCTCAACATATTGATAAATAACATCTACAGGATTATCTTGACCGAATACCATTACTACCTTATCAGTAGTGTTATCAGTTTGATAAATTACTCCATGGTATCCATCTCCTAAGTTTTCATCAGATATTTTTGTAAACTGACAAGCATATCCCGCTTTTAAAGATACAACGGTTTGTCCTTTGATGTTAAAGCGGATACCTCTCTGGATGCTTGCTACCAAAGCATTTAATTCCTCTTTAGTGTGACAAGAAACTGTTGCTAATCTTAGGATAGTACTTCTTTGGTCATTCTCACTGTAGTATGCTGATTTCACTTTGTAGTAAGACCCATTTATCAAAATTCGCTCATATTGGTAAGGGGTTAAAAGAGCTATATCCCTTTCAACTGCCTCTACAACTAATTTTGATATCTCACTGAAGGAATCATAATTTTCAGCATTAGCCATCTTTTTCATTAAATCAGTATCATCATAGCCTTCATTTTCTAATCTTCTGATAGTATCCTCAACTCTGCAATATCTTCTAAAGTAGTTTTCAAAGTCATGCTTTGAAGAATAATACTCTGCATCAGACTTTACTGATTTTAAATAATTAAATACATCCTCTATATTTTGTAATTTTATAATATTCATTTATCAATGAACTCCTTTCATTTGCAAAAATCCTTTTTTAATTTGCTAAAAACCTCGGCATTACCGATTATTAATATTCTTAAATCCTAAAGAGGAACTATTAAATAATTCCTCTTATATTTGCTTAAAGCTGTCCTTTAACAAGAATGTCTCCTACTTTATTTGTTACTGCAATAGTAGGCTTAATAACCTCAGTACGGGTAGTTACCTTAGTAGTGCCCTCCATTTCCTCGGTGACCACTATCTCTTTTTCGTAACCTCCCTTAATCAAAACTGAGTTACCTTGAATGCCATTGAAGGCTCCAGCATTTAACTCCATTGCTTGGTTTCCTATTAATTTTTCAATTATAGGCTTTCCCCTCTCTTTGATAGTCATTAAATGCTTATTCGTAGATTTACTTACCTTATCCCACACAGAGCTAATTACTTGGTTATATCCATTACTTAAAGTAACATCATTAACTCTGCCATCCCTATATACATTGATAGGTTTACAACTGTTTACTGCCCTTGACGATAACTTAACTACAGGTTTATCATCATCATCTAGGTATGGGATTTGGTCATTTATAAGCCTATTTCTAAGTATCTCTGCTTTTTCTAGATCAGCGGAATTGGTCTTTTTTCTAACCCCAATTACTACCACTTGCTTATATCGTAAAAAATCTTTTTTAGGAAACTTAAATATGTGCACAGCCTCGTATCTATAAAGAATTTTTTTAAGCAAGTTCTCTATACCTGTAAGCTGATGTATTGGAAGTTCAAATATGTGTACTCCTTCACTTGCATTAAGTAAAGAATTTTCCAAGAAGAAAGCTTCCTCTGCTCTTACTGTCTGTCCATGTTGCTCAATAAAGGTATAGGGTGGATTGTTTCTTATGATTGCTATGTTTTCTTTCTTATAAGCATTACCATTTTTATGTCTACACTTTAGAAAGAAGAAATCAGTATTAACCATATTGAAGTTATCTAAATGGCTATATCTCTCCATAGCAGTATTAAAGCGTGTTGTATGCATTTCATTGTAATAAGCAGCTGGATTTAACCCTTTTGCTTTTACATACTCATACATGCGATGAATTTGTAGGCCATCTCCTCCCGAAAAATCCGCCATAGTAATTAGGTTTTCATTTCCTTCTAATTCAGAGAAGTCTATTTTACTCATCTCTAAATTTACAATTTTTAATTCTGTTGGGCAGTAGCATAGATCTGCTATGGCCCCTTTGCCAACTTGCCAATCTCCACTCATTCTCATGTTTTCAATCATTTGCATAAATCCTCCTAAATTTTAATTTGCTTAAATCCTTTTTTCTTTTAACACTCTTTTTGAAGTTCATTGGTATTGTTGATATGGTCATTTGCAACTATCTCAACAATTCTTCTAACAGGCATATCTTTGAATTTACTTTCCCAAAGCCAATTACTTTTCTTTGTAATTGCCCATCTGATATCATCTAATAAGAAAACCTCATCATTATCGCTGTATTCAGCTAGTTCAGATAATAATCTTCTTGATTGGATGAATAGATCACCTTTAAATTCTGATATACCCCTTTCCAATAATTCTGCTGGTGTTAAACTTAATAAACTTTCCATTTGCTCAAATCCTAACAATATCTAGTGTATATCTCTATACACTGATTAATTTTACTCACTTTACACATAGACTACATATAATTAATGTAGTCTATGATTTGTTATCATTGTGGATAAATTAATTATAATTTCTCATATAATTTACCCCTTAAAATTTCTAATTGCTCTTTTAGTTTCTTATTTTCTTCTTCTAATTCTTTAATCTTTTTATCTTTAGCCATTATGATAATATCTTTAGATTTAGCTGTCTTATCATATTTGGCTCTTTGATTCATTTCCATACTTACTTGTTGCTGTCTTAATTCTTCAATTCTATTTTTAACTTCTTCATTATTATAAAGAAAAGTTTTAGATACTCCACTGGCTATCGCCACGCTATTGAAATTAATCTTTTCTTCACTAAGAGAAAGTTCTCTAATAGCTTTATCAACCTTTTCTAAAGTAATCTTTGTTTTTTCCTCTGCATATTTCTTTAATCCCTTTGTACTTCCAGCCATTATTGAATATCCTCCCTTGAAGCTCCATTTTTATGTAGTATCTTTTGTTCCCTAACTCTTTCGAGCGTATCTTCCAGCAATTTTAAGTATGTTTTATTCTTCTCTGCCCACAATTCTCTTCCACATCTTTCAGCAATATCAATTTGTTTTTTAGTATGTTCAATTTCATCTTCATATTCAGGAATATTTTCAACTGTAGTACAGAAACTTGCACAAGTTAAACAATGGTTCATTTGTTGCTTACATGGTAGTTTTGAAGGTTTAAAACATACACCGAAAGGTACTCTTACAGCATCTAAATTCTTTTTAACATATTCGTATCGTATAAGATTTTCACCATCATCAGAATTTAGATCTATTTGTTCAAGTTTATTGGTTTCAGTATTAACTCTAAATAAGTCTAAATCCTCAGTATTCTTCCATTTCTCGTAGAGAGTGTTTTCTGTTACTGTTGCATAATGGACTGTCATTTGAAGGCTCTGATGACCTAATATCTGTTGTATAATGCTAATACCCATACCTTGTTCTACATATTCTTTAGCTCTTGTATGCCTTAGTGAATGAAGCCTAAAATGATATAACTCACTATTAACATCTCTAATATCTTTTTGTTCAATAAGTCTTTGAATTGTATATAATAAAGATGCTTTATTCAATGGTCTTCCTTTTAATTTACCTTCATAAGTATTAAATAAATACTTTTTAGGGTTGTTTTCCTCTGTACTTAACTCTTTAGCTTTATCAATAGCTTTCTGAACCATTTCAGCAGCCTTATCCCTAATCGGGATTTTAAGTTCTGCAATGCCAGTCTTAGTTATTTCACCACAAAGGTAATAATTATATCTTTCCTCTTTACTATTCCATATCTGATCTAGGCAATTATCATATCTAAGATTTAATATATCAGTACCACGCCATCCTGTTTCTCTTAGGAGAATATAGATAGGTATATACTGTGGTCTATCTAAATCCATAATATTGTTATCTAATTGTTTCAATATAGGCTCTGGAACAAATTTAACCCTTCTCATTTCGTCTTGCACAAATTCTCTTCTCGGAATATCATCTTGGAAAATTAAAAATGACACTTCCTTTTTAGGAGCTTTATCATATTGAGCTATTTGAATATACTCTAAGAATGTTCTTACATAAGATATATATTTACTTGTTTCTGTAAGGTTTTTATCTTTTCTTTCATTACCTATAAAAAACAAATAATTTTCAATATCTTCTCTGTTTAAATTTTCAATAAAACCGTCTTTATATCCGTTATTATAAAAATAGTTAAAAAACACTTTTAAATGTTTTAGTATATTAAAACAATGCCCCCAACTTTTTTTAGTTATAATAGTTTTAAAATATCTTTTAACCATATCTTTATAATAAATAGGGATATCTGAAAAATTTATAGATGTAGCTAATCTATCTGATGTAGCACTCTTTTTAGCACCTTTAATATTCTTTGAATACCATATATCTTTTTCAGTTTCTTCTCTATCATCATATAAATCTTTAATAAAATCTAACAAGTAATTTGAAAACCAAAAATAACTTTTTTCATTTATATCAAATTTAATACCTCTATCTATTAAAATATTTTCCATTTTATAAATGTCTTTTCTCTATCTAATTCTAATAAAGACTTTCCAGTATAAAATTCAGAGAAATGTTTTAGCGACACATTTAATCTAAGAATACCTTTGTTAGTCAGTAATTTTTCTTTATGTTTGTAAAGAAAAAAATATTTAATTTCATTTTTTAAATTATCATTTTTAATATTTGAAAAATCTATATATCGCATATTAGATATTTTTTCTCCTATAAAGAATGTTTCTATAGCATCCCATATATCATTCTCTAACCAATATCCATTATCCTGACTAAGATACTCAATTATTTCTTCATACTTGCTTTGTTGATTACTTTTTATCAGTTGTAAATTATCCACTTTATTCTTCCCCCTCGTTATAAATATCCAAGTCCAAATTAGGTTGAGTTTTCTCAAACTCCCTTGTTATATCTTCATCTGAGGGGTGAATATAAGTGTTCATAGTGGTATAAATATTTTTATGACCTGCTCTCACTCTAAGAAGTTCTGGTTGCCATCCTGCCATTCTAAGTACTGTTAATGAGCTATGTCTGAACATATGTGGTGTAACATATATTCCTGTTTTCTTTTTAAGACTTCTAAATAAATTATCTACATCAACATAGTGCATAGCTTTGTTTTTGTTATTACCACTTATCTTTATGAAAATATGATTAGTTTCAACTTCTTCATTATGGTATTCAGCTATATATTCCATAAACATGTCAGCCAAATTTTGTGATATATCTATTCTTCTAGGACTTGATACCGTTTTAATCTCAGCATTATTTTCAAGTTGTCCTCTGTCTTTTAAATCAATAACCATATCGCTTATATCAATATCTTCGATCCACAATGACAAGGTTTCGCCTATTCTCATTCCAGTTTCATAAAGCAACGATAACAAAAACTTATCTCTTAGATTGCTACAAGCTCTAACGAGCATTTCTATTTCATCTTTAGAAAGAGTTTTTGGCTTGCTCTTAGGCACTTTTAATTTAAGGATATTACTTGTTACTTTTTTCTTATCATAAGCTATCTCATACAAAAATCCTTTAAAGTTTCTGCTTGAACTTGTAACAAATTTTTTAAGTCTTTCTGAAACATCATTGCTGTATTCTTCATGTCTTAAAATGTAGTCATAGAACAGCAATACAGTATCAACTATAATGTTTACTGTTCTTGGACTTCTTGCAGTATCTACAGGTGTTGCAGGTATTACTTTTAAACTCTTATATGGATTCTGTAACCAATTCACAAACAATGATAAGTCATCAATAGTTACCTTTTGAAAATCTAATCCTCTTTGCTCTAAATACTCAAAGTACAACTTTAAGTGCTGACAATACATTCTAAGTGTATTTCTTGCATAATTGGTATTATCCTTAAACCTAATAAACTTCAATATAGGTTCTATTGGTAATCCATCATTATCTGCTACATAATATCTCTCTTTTCTTCTGTTTTAACCTTTACAACTTCCATTCAATTTACACCCCTATATTTCTCTCTTATAATTATTATTTCTAATATAGGGTTTGCTATAAGTACTATAATTATTCAAACTATATATTTGTTACTTATAGTTATTTTTATATACAGGAATATAAGTTAAGCTACTATAAATACCATATTATTAACTACACTATATTACTAAAATTTTAAACGTGTACTGGCACTCTGCTTAAAAATCTGTCTATTACTATTAATTGGTTAGCCTTGCCTATAGCAGTTTCCTGTGATAATTCCTTTTCAATAATTCCTCGGATTTCACTTGGCTTAATACCACTTTGAATAGCCATATCTATAAGAGAACGAGGTACTGCTCTTCCCTTTTCTATTGAATTCTTAACAGCTTTCTCATACACTTTTAAAAGTTCCATTTTACTCATAATCAAATCTCTCCTTTTTATTTGCTTAAATCCTATTTTTTTAATTTGCTAAAATCCTCGGTATTTACCGATTTGTAGTATTTAAAATCCTTTTTATAAATAGTGTTGAATGATCCTAAACTCCAAAGTAGTTAAAATATCCACCAGCTTCAATAATTTCAGCTACAGTTTCCCTGTAAGGAATATCAAACATATTGTATTTCATGTATTCCCTTACATACTCAAAGGTTTCATCCTTCTTAGCAAAGGCTAGGCATTCAATGTTCTCTATTTGTACTAATGAATAACCCTTTGAAATAGCAATAATATTAAATTCCTCAAAGCAGGCCTTCTTATTTAATAGCTCTTCACAAAGGCTATCAGGAAGATATACTGCAGCTCCCTCTGATTCTTCTAACTCAACTATTAGCTTGGCAACTTCATTCTCATATTTCATATTTGCACCATCCTTTATTTATTTGCTTAAATCCTTGATAAAGTTATACTGCTAAACTTTTCTTAATCTCTTCTGCTTCTTCTTGGCTAGCTACTAATTCCATGGTGTTAAAGTCTATAACTTTGCCATACTTACAGGTATCTTCAAAGACTTTTACTTTTATCTTCCCATCCGTTAGGACCATAACCCTTGTCCTCATAGCTTTCAATGATTATTCCTAGATAATCAAGCAATTCTTCAAGGTATACGTTGTAGACCACACCGTAGACTGTAGCTGTAATCATTGACCTGTTGTAGTCATATTCCTTGATGATGATATCTTCAAGGATAAAATTTATGTCATACTCATGAAACCATTCCTTAAGCAGATTAGTTAGCGGTGATTGACTTTTTTCTTTCATTTGCAAAAATCCTTTCCTTTATTCTATTTTCAAGGTATTGAAGTTGTATTTAGTGTTAGGATAAAAACCCTTGCATTTTACTGTAGCGGTATTAATCCCATCTGCCAGTACAACCTCATCCTCAAATCTCCCTATTACTTTTATCCCTAGATAACCTAGAGCCTCTGGAATAGAGTTATTGAGGTTTAAAGCATGTCCTAGTTTTAACTGATACATCAGTTCAGCTAGATAAGAGTTCAACTCTTTCCTTAAAGCAATTTCTTCAAGAAATTTTAGAGTTGATATTGCCTCTTCAGACTTTTTTACTGTTGTTTCAACCTTTCTTTTAGTAATAAAGTGACCATTGGCTCAGATCCTTTCTTTTGTTATTTTGCTTTACCTTTTCTACAAGTTGATAATTTATTAGTGCTATTCTACAGAATATTCTTTAGCCATATATGTTGTACCTAAGATGTTTTCAGCTTTTTTATAGTGTCTAAATAAAGAATCATAAATAGATTTATCTTTAAAATAGCAGCTATAAAACTTAAAGTTCTTACTGAGTTATCCCATTCTGCAAATAATGTTAAGTTGTCAGCGTCTTCTAA
>NZ_LWAE01000021.1 GCF_001623875.1 Clostridium magnum DSM 2767
CTTTCTTCATGAAATCACCACCTTTCAAAAATAATGAGGAATTAGAAAGGATTATCCTAATCCAAAGTACTAACTGCAACCTCGCGTAATTAGCATTCATCCAGACGCAAAACCTTGCTGGTGGCTGCGAAAGGAGATGCAACATTTGTGTAAGCAGAATATGATACTTTGGTCAGGCTGCAAGCTTTACAGGCAATAACACAATGTGTTTTGCAGGAGGAATACAGCAGTAACCTTCGCTAAAGTTCCGTTATGACTATTTTAGCATTAGAAAATCCTTTAATAAATAGTAGGTTAAAACAGTATAGATCGGAAAGTATAAGAATCAGCAATACTGAATTGGGAGAATCCCCACTAGAAAAATTGAGATGCTTTCTTAATCTATACAAAATATAAAAAATAAATAAGTTTATAGGCAGTAAATAACTGCTATAAACTTATTATACGAGGAGGAAGAAATTATGATTAAAATAGCCCCTTCAATATTATCTGCAGACTTTTCTAAACTAGGAGAAGATATTAAAAGTTTAGAAAAAAACGGAGCAGATTTAGTTCATATAGATGTAATGGATGGAATGTTTGTACCTAACATATCGTTTGGTATACCGATCATTAAAAGTATAAGGAACTTAACAAAGCTTCCCTTTGATGTACATTTAATGATAGAGGAACCATCAAGATATATAGAGGATTTTGTAAAGGCTGGAGCGGATATTATAACAGTACATTATGAAGCGGACAGACATATAGATAGAACTATAAATTATATTAAGAGTTTTGGAATAAAGGCTGCCGTAGCTTTAAACCCAGCTACACCAGTAGAAAGTATAAAATATCTAATACCTAATTTAGATATGGTACTTATAATGACTGTAAACCCAGGATTTGGGGGACAAAAATATATACATTACTGCTCAGAAAAAATTAAAGAACTAAAAGTTCTAGGTAATAAATTTAATAAGGAGCTTATGATTGAGGTTGATGGTGGCATAGGAAAGGATAACATTAAGGAAGTAGCAGAGTATGGAGCCAATGTATTTGTTGCAGGATCAGCGGTATTTAAAGATGGTATGATAGCACAAAACATAAAGGAGTTAAGAGGAGACCTTTAAGATAGCATCGGCGCAAAGTTTTGGCCAAATGTCAGCAAATTTAGAGAAACTAACTAACCAATTTAAAACTAATTAATAAGATTTAATTAAAAGCCAATGTTTGATGAAGTGAAAACTTGAATCAGATGGAGTTTCAAACTCCACCTGATTCCTAGTTGAACGAGGAACGTAGCCGCTCTTTACTTCCATTTTGAAGAAGATGGGAGTATTAGAGCGGGTAGTTATCGGATAAATTTAAGCATTGGCTTTTAAGTTGTTAATAACTCTTTTAATGATGGGCTAGGGGGCTAATTATAGAGATTTTGATGATATTTTCTATTGTGTATGTTATAATGCTTAATAAAATTACAGGAAGGATGTTGCAAGATATGAAAAGTCACGGATGCACTCTTGATTGTTTTGGTTGCTGTAAACTAAATGTATATGTTGAGAATAATGAGATAGTAAAAATAGAAGGGGATAAAAATCATCCTTATACAAAAGGTATAATGTGTGAAAAAGGAAGAAATCATCTAAAACGATTGAGTGATAAAGACAGATTATATTCTCCGATGAAAAAAGAAAATGGAAAGTGGACAAACATAAGCTTCGAAGAAGCTATAGATATAATTGCAAATAAACTAAAGTATTATAAAGAAAAGTATTCTTCAAATTCTGTAATGCATTATAGTGAATCAGGCTCAGGTTCTATACTAAAAGGAATAGAAGATATATTTTTCAATTTTTATGGTGGCATCACTAAAGCGGATGGAGGAACCTGTTGGAGTGCTGGCACTAAAGCTCAAAAATACGATTTTGGATATAATAAGTCCCATTTTATAGATGATGTTCTAAATGCAAAAAATATAATACTTTGGAGTAAAAATCCAGCAAATTCACATATACATTTGTTTCATAGAATTAAAAAAGCAAAAGAGAAGGGCGCTAAAATAATAGTAATAGACCCGATTATTACAGACACTGCTAACAGTGCGGATATTCATATAAGATTAATCCATCTACAGATGCTGCTCTTGCTATGGCAATGACAAAAAGTAATAATAGAGGAAAAATTTGCAGGATATTAGAGTTTATAAAGAAAATGTTATAGGTTTTGAGGAGTATAAGGATTATTTAAATACTTTAGACCTAAACTATTTATGTGATGAATGTGGAGTGGATATAAATACAATAAGAGAACTTACTTATCTTTTATGCTAAAGAAAAGTATAGTACTATATTACATAGGGTATTGGAGTGCAGAGATATAAAACGGTGGCAATACAATAAGAGCCATAGACGCTTTAGCGTCTATAACAGGAAATATAGGAAAAAAGGGTGGAGGTGTAAATTACAATAATAAAGTATATCCTAGTGTATTAAATTTTAGATCCATATAATAGTCATAAATATGCTTCTAAGGAAAGATACTTTGATTTGAATAAATTTGCCCAATATGCAAAAGACAATGTAAAGGCTATATTCATAAGTAAAGCCAATCCTCTTAATCAATGGCCTAATTAAATGAATTTACAAAGACTTTTAAAAGTATAGAATTTAAAGTGTGCATAGATATGTTTTTAACAGATACAGCAAAACATTGTGATTTAATTATTCCGTGTACAAATACTTTTGAAAGTGAGGACTTGCTATATTCCTCAATGAGTAATCCATATATAATATATAACGAAAAAATGTGTAGAACCTAAACATAATTGATGGATGAATACTATTTCTTTAGAGAGCTTGCAAGAAAAATGGAAATTAGGATTATCCCTATGTATCTAAGAAAGAGTATTTAGGTGAAATTATAAAACCCTTAGAAGAAAGAGGAGTTACTCTTGAAAAAATAAAAAATGAATACGTAACTATACAGGAAATTGATATTGCTTGGAAGGATTTAATATTTGATACACCATCTAAGAAAATAGAGATATACTCTGAAAGTGCAAAAAATGATAACTTAAGTCCAATTCCGGTTTATATTAATGAAAAAAATCTAAACTTAGGCTTTTGACCACCCATCCTAAAAGATCTCTCATGTCTCAAGGTTTTAAGGATGTGGGATGGAATTGCCGTAGCTTATGTAGGTAAAAATACTTCACAAAAGTATAATCTACATAATGAAGAGGTTGTTACTTTAAAGTCTGATTGTGGAGAAATAGATGTACGAATAAATATAACTGATAGAATTTTGGGTAATATAGTTCATATGGAGGTAGGTTGGTGGGAAAAAAATTCAAATCCAAACTTCTTAACTAAAAATGAAGTTTCTGATATGGGCAAACAGGTAGCTTATTATGATACTTTTGTAGAAATAAAGAAGAAAAATTAACTAAAGAAAGGTAGAATACTTATGATAAAGCTTATAGCTAGTGATATGGATGGTACATTATTAAACCAATATGATAAACTCAATGAAGAAACCTTTGATATAATAATGAAGCTAAAAGAAAAAGATATATTATTTGCTGTTGCTAGTGGAAGACAATATTTTAATATTAAAAATAAATTTGATAAAATCAAGGAGAATATAATATATGTAGCTGAAAACGGAAGTTATGTAATTCTTGAGGGAGAAGAACTTTATTCTAGTAAATTAGATAAAGATATGGTTGATTCTTTTTTAGAAACAGCAAAGCAAATTGAAGGCTGTGAAACAGTACTGTGTGGTAAAAAAGGTGCCTATATTGAAAAAAATTATGAAAAATTTATAAAGGAAGTTGAAAGGTATTATTTAAAGTATGAAGTTGTGAATAATTTCAATGAAGTAGAAGATGATATTCTAAAGTTTACAATATATGATTTCAAAGGGGCTGCTGAGAATTGTAGTAAAATATTTGAACCTCGTTTTGGAAATACTTTTCAAGTCACAGTATCAGGAGAAAATTGGTTAGACATTATCAATCATGATGTAAGTAAAGGTGTAGCTATAAAACATCTTCAAGAGAAATTTAACATAAAACCTGAGGAAACAATGGTATTTGGTGATTACTTCAATGATTTGTCTATGTTTGACGAAGCGTATCATAGTTATGCAATGAAAAATGCACCTGACAAAGTAAAGCAACATGCCAGATTTATGGCTAAGAGTAATAATGAAAATGGTGTTTTGGAAGTCATAAAAAGCCAAGTTCTATAGCTTAGTATAAAAAGCTTCAATAATAAAAAGTATCTACTTGATTTCTAAATTTTGAAAGATGGTAGATATTTTTTTATATAAGCAGGTTAATAATTAGACACATTAGTATAAATAATATATAATTAATACATTGGTGTTTGTTGGGAGATAAAGTAATAACTTTAGTAATATTTTTTTCCTTTGGGGAGGGGATGAGCTTGTTTGGTAAAATTCTTTTAGTTGATAGAGATGTTTTTGAAATAGAAAAAGCTGTATCAGTTTTAAGAAATAATTATGATGTAATTACTGCTACTAATGTACAAGATGCCTTTAAATTAATGGAAAATGAAAATGTTAATATGATATTTGCTGATTTTAAAATGATTATGCCAGATGGAAAAGGTCTTTTGTTAAAGATAAAGGAAAAGTTTCCCGATGTTATAAGAGTAATATTAGGTGGAAAAGAAGAGGAGTCAGTAATATTTAATGCAGTCCAAAAAAATATTGCTAAAACATGTATTTTAAAACCGTGGGATCAGAATATCATAGTACTAGCTAATAAGATTTTTGAAACAGAGGAAAGACTTAAAAAATCAAATCTTTTTTCTTATATTGTAAACTTAAATGAGCTTCCTACTATTCGTGCTAGCTATCAAAAATAATAGAGTTAATTGATAACGATAGTGAAATGCAGGATATTGCAGATGCTATTGGAAGTGACCCGTCAATGGCAGCAAAGCTGCTTCGAGTTGCAAATTCAACATATTATGGAGTGAAAACAAATTCTATAAAACAAGCAGTAACTTATTTAGGAATGAAAAACATTCGTGATTTGGTGCTGTCTACATCAATTTTTGATATGTTCAATACTAAAGATGTGCCTGAAAGAATATTTCAGCCTTTATGGCAGCAATCTTTTACCTGCAGCAAAATTGTAAGTGCAACCTACAAAATGTTAGGTAAAAGTGCTCCAGCTTATGCATCATTAGCTGGTCTTCTAATTAATATAGGAAGTATATTCTTGCTAAAAAGATTTGATAAAAGATATATGAACATAATTCAAGAAGTAAAACAGTTAAACCGTGAAAAAAGTGAAGTGACTATTGAAAATCTTGAAATTGAAGCTTTTGGATCAACTCATTCTCAAGTAGGAGGATATCTACTAAACTGGTGGGAGATTCCTTACCCTATTGTAGAAGCTGCAATCTATCATCACAATCCATTTAATAAAAATGTAATTAATAAAGAATTACTTAGTATAGTGCACATTGCTGAGCATTATTCAGCAAAAGTGATTTATTTAGATAGTAGGGTAAATGATGTTGAGGAATGTTTTAAATACCTGTGTATTGAAAAGAGCAAATTTGAAAGAAAAATTGATGAACTGATAATATATTAATATTACGATATTAAAACTATCTTAAAAAAGATAGTTTTTGCTTTTATTTAAGGGAGGTAATTATGCCTATTTTTAGATTAAATGATGATTTGATATTTCCCCATCCCTCTCTTGCAGAGGAAGATGGACTTTTAGCAATAGACGGAGACCTATCCCCTGAGAGGTTGATGCTTGCTTATTCCAATGGAGTATTCCCATGGTTTTCAGAAGATGAGCCTATACTCTGGTGGTCACCTGATCCAAGATTTATCCTTTATCCGAAAGATATCAAAGTTTCTCATTCTATGAAAAAACTCCTTAAGAAGAATGTGTATAGGATTTCCTTTGACACTTGTTTTAAGGATGTTATATCTAATTGTGCTAATGTAAGAAAAGAAAGTGGTACATGGATTACAGATAATATGATAGAAGCTTATTGTGAACTTCATAAGCTTGGATATGCACATTCTGTAGAAGCTTGGTATGAAGAAGAATTAGTTGGTGGATTATATGGTATAAGTATTGGAAAATGTTTTTTTGGTGAATCAATGTTTTCCACTAAGAGCAATGCATCTAAGGCTGCTTTTATTACTTTATGTAAGAAATTAGAAGAACAAGACTATATTATGATAGATTGCCAAGTTCATACTGAGCATCTTGAAAGTTTAGGGGCAATAAATGTTTCAAGAGATAAATTTTTAGAGCTTTTAGAAGAAGGAATTTCAGATTCACCCTCAGAAGGTTTCTGTCTCTAGTCTTAAAACATCAGAATATTTTGAAATAATTTAAAAGCCAATGCTTAACAATAGTAAGCATTGGCTTCAAGTTACTAACATATAATATCCAAAATA
Organism: Clostridium magnum DSM 2767; assembly: GCF_001623875.1. Classification (GTDB taxonomy): domain Bacteria; phylum Bacillota; class Clostridia; order Clostridiales; family Clostridiaceae; genus Clostridium_AM; species Clostridium_AM magnum. The sequence goes on from NZ_LWAE01000021.1 coordinate 6,442, forward strand.
CCGGTACTCTAATTTTGACACCTATCTCCTGATAGGTGGGTGTCAGTGTAGATGATTCAATCGCCTTCAATGCCGTAAAAGGACTCACAAGAAAGTACATTTCCCCATCTAGCTTATCGGACTCCCGAATTTAAAATGTAGGTTCAAAATAAGAGCTTAACGAATATTCTAGAAAGTATAGTCTATGTATTGCTGTTTCTTTATGTAATTATAATAACATGTTTAAAGTAATAATTCAAGAGATATATACGTAGTAAGTTATACCTGACATGGATGGCTTACTATGTGAATTAACATAGTTATTAATTATATGTAATAATTGTCTTTTAAATAGACATATATTTTGAAAGGAGTTAATTATATTTTGAAAGGGAGAAAGATTAATGCTAAAAAAAGGATATTTATTTATATTAGGTTGGTTAATACTGACTTTAGTATTTATATCTAATGAGGTATTTGCTGATAAAATTCAAAAAAAGTTTTGGGGCAGTGGGAGGCATGCTGTAGATACTAATATGTCCCAAGATAATTGGGGTAAACCATCTTCTGCGGTGTTAGTTTCAGGTGGAGATTTTGAAGATGCCTTTTCTGCTGTTCCTTTAGCTAAAAAATTTAATGCGCCTATAATATTAGTAAACAGAAAAGTTCTAGACTCTTATGTAAAAGATAAATTAATTAGATCAAATATAAAAAAAGTATTTATAGTAGGTGTTACTGGAGGAATATCAGAGGATTTGGAAGGGTACATAGATGGAACAAATATACGATATCAAAGAATATTAAGAAGTGATATACAGGAGAGTAATTTAAAGATTGCACAATTTATAGTTAAGAATAGTAGTATAAAAGTAGCATCAAGAGAGGATTCTCTAAATGAATTATCCTTTCAGCCTACAGATGTTGTAAAAGAAATTCCTATATTATTAGTTAATAACCAAGGATTAAGTGAAGGGTTTACGAAAAATATGTATAATTCTGAAGGGGTAAGCAGTGAGTATAGATATAGAAGAAGCATGAAAAAGGTTAATGAATTTCAAAGCAATGTGGAGTTTAGGAGTATTTATGTAACAATAGGAAGCGGTTTAACAGACAAATTAAATAGAGAAACATCCACAGCGAAAACAAATTACACCGATACACTTATAAACTCTAATATGTTCCTTTTAAAAACACCTTTTGGATCTAAAGTATCTTTAATAAATAATCTAACAAACTTAAGAAAAGAAGATGCTGTGCCAGAGGTAACTGTACAAACCTTATTAAGTAATAAAAAAACAGATGAGGATAGATCCTATGATGCAGAAAAAGTAAGTAAGATATTAGATAATAATTTTGAAAGCGATGGAAGAAAGATAGCCTTTCTAACCTTTGATGATGGACCATCTACTACTGTAACCCCAAAAATACTAGATATATTAAAAAATAATGATATAAAAGCAACTTTCTTTTTAATTGGGAGTAGTATTCAAGCTGATGAAGAAAGTAAAAGCTTAGTTGTGAGGATTTTACAAGAGGGACATGCTATAGGGAATCACACCTATACCCATAATCTTAAAGCTATATATCCTGGAAACAAAGTAAATCCAGAGAGATATATGGAAGAAGTAAAAGAAACTAATGATGCAATTAGTAATGCTATTGGACAAGAATTTAAAACAAGGATTACAAGAATGCCTGGAGGATGCATGTCAAGAAAATACTATAATGATCCTAATTTAAACACCTTTAATACTGTGCTTAGAGAGAATAATATGTATAGTATAGATTGGAATGCCTATGACGGAGATTCAGATGGGAGACGTAAAAGTGCAGAAGAGTTACTTAAAGAGGTTAAAAATACTGTAGGAAATCAAGAAAAAGTAGTCTTATTAATGCATGATACTTATGGCAAAGAGGAAACAGCTAGGGCCTTGCCTAAAATTATAGAATATTTAAGAAGTCAGAGATATGAATTTAGAAAAATAAAATAACTATGTATTATGAAGTAAAAGTTGAATCAGATGGGGGTTCACTCCCCCAACTAAATTTTTAGCTAAAAGAATTAGTTGAAGGAGTATATATTTACGTTCCCTTTCAGAAGAGGGAGTATTAGAGAGGGTAGTCATCGGATAAATTAAATTGAAGAGGATATGATAGAGTAATTTGTTTTCATTTTTATAAATATAGTAATATAATATAAATTACAATAATTAATTGGGAAAGTGGGGCGGTGTAAATGGTGAAAGTACTTTTTACATATGATTATGGTAAAGAAAACATGAAGAAGATAGAAGACTTGGGCTATGATATAACTTTATCTGATGAAAAAGAACTAAGCTATGTTGAAGAGTTAAGAGATATAGAAGTATTAGCTTGTTATAATCCTTTTTCTACTTTTGATATAAGTAAATTAGAAAGGTTAAAATGGATACAGCTTTCAAGTATAGGAATAGACCAAATACCAAAGAACATTGTTTTAAAAAATAACATTATTATTACAAATAATAAAGGTGGCTACAGCATACCTATTGGTGAGTGGATAGTTATGGATATTTTAAATTTATTGAAAAGAAGCACCTATTTTTATAAAAAACAAAATGAAAAGCATTGGAAAATGGATTCAAAAGTTTTAGAACTGTATGGTAAGACTGTTACATTTATAGGTACAGGAACCATAGCTGTTGAAGCTGCTAAAAGACTTCAGGGATTTGGAGTAAAGGTTTTAGGCATCAACACTAAAGGCAGAAATATAGAATATTTTAATAAATGTTATTCAATGAGTAATATAGATAAAGTTTTAAGTGAAAGTGATGTTGTTATAATAACATTACCATATACTAACGATACACATCATTTAATTAATGAGGATAAGTTTTCATCCATGAAAAACAATATATTTTTTATTAATATAGCAAGAGGGGCTATTGTTGATGAAAAAGCATTGATAAATAACTTGCAAAGCGGTAAAGTAGCAGCAGCTGCCTTAGATGTATTTGAAGAGGAGCCACTTCCAGAAAGCAGTCCTTTGTGGAGTATGGATAATGTAATAATCACTCCCCATAATAGCTGGATTTCAGAGTTAAGAAACGAAAGAAGATTTGATCTTATATATGAAAATATGAAAAGATATATGGAAAATGAAGAGTTGATTAATGTTACAGATATAAGTAAGGGATACTAATACTATAAAAAACACTATTTACAAAAAACTTGTGTAAATAGTGTTTTTATTATATATGAAAAGATTATATTTATATTAACATGTGTATAAGTACTAAATTTATGCGCTTAACACATTATAAGCCTCTTCACCATGTAATGAAACATCTAAACCTGCACTTTCTTCTTCTTTACCTGTTCTTAATTCCATAAATACACTAATTAATCTCAAAATTAAAAAGGTAACAATAGCGGCATATAGTGCACAAGCACCTGCAGATATTATATGAGCCTTAAAAAGTGCAAAGTTACCATATAATAGACCATTATCACCAGCAGGATTTACTGTCTTAGTAGCGAATATTCCTGTGGCAATAGCACCCCACAATCCAGCAACTCCATGACATCCAAAGGCATCTAATGAATCGTCATAACCAAGCTTGGACTTCATAACCGCGATAGCAAAGAAACTTGCAATTCCACCTACTATACCAATTAGAAAGGCTGACATAGGTGTTACATACCCCGCACCTTGTGTAATTGCAACAAGGCCTGCTATTGCGCCACTTATTGTTCCTAATGCAGTTGGTTTCTTATTGTGGAACCATTCACATGCAACCCAAGAAATAGCTCCCGCAGCTGCAGAGGTATTAGTAGTTAGAAAAGCATTAACTGCAACTCCATTTACTGCCAGTGCACTTCCTGCGTTAAATCCAAACCATCCAAACCAAAGTATTCCTCCGCCTAAAATTGCCATAGGTACGTGGTGGGGTTCTGGTTTTGTCTTTCTTCTCTTCCCTAACATTATAGCTGCTACAAGTCCAGAAATTCCTGAATTTATTTCTACTACATTTCCTCCAGCAAAGTCAAGTACACCTAATTTTCTTAACCAACCATTGCTGCTCCATACCCAATGAGCAATTGGATCATATACTAGTGTGCTCCATAAAATTATAAAGATTAAAAAAGCAGGGAATCTCATACGCTCTGCAAAAGAACCAGAGATAACAGCTGCAGTAATTACTGCAAACATCATTTGGAAAATAACAAATAGTAAATGCGGAATTGTACCTGCATAATCTGTATTTGGTTCAAGTCCTACATTATCTAGAAAAGACCAATCTAAATTTCCTATAAAACCATTGATATCTGGTCCAAAGGCCAATGAATATCCAATAAATATCCATTGTATAGAAATAACAACTAAAGCTGCATAACTGTGGATGGTTGTACTTAATACATTTTTACTTTTTACCATTCCTCCATAAAATAATGCTAATCCTGGAACCATCAACATTACAAGTGCTGCAGAAAAGATTACAAATGACATATCTGCTCCATTAATTCCTTTCATAAGTAAGCCCCCCTTAAAAATATTTAAAATTTGTTTGGTGTTAAAAGCTACATATAAGCTAAATTTGGTAAAAAAAAAGGGGTCTACAAATAAGAGAATTGAAAATTCCCATTATTTCAGACGCCGTTGCCTGTATAAACTATTAACTTATTATAAAATATAGGTTCTCTTAACCTAATTAGTATTATAATATGTTAATATAGAGAAATCAACTTTTTTTATTAAAATAATAATAATTTCGCATGGAAAATAGTGTTTTCGTTTTCTTATGATGAAATATTTTTCATTTTGATAACAAAGTACAGAAAATTGTTTTTATAAAATGGAGATATGAGATTTTAAAAGATACGTTTGTTATTAAATTAGTTTTCCGTCAAATAATGCCTTTTAAAATTAAATGATCATATAATAATTAATAATTAAGTAACGTCATCCTTTGATATAACATTATTTAATATATGTACACTGTAATTTTGTTGTGTTAAAATAAGAATACTTTAGATAATGAACTCATGAGCATTCAGTAAATATATTTTGAAGTAATTCAGGATATATTATTTTATATCTAAGAATTATTCGTTTAATTTGTTTTTTATATAATAAATAGAAAAAGGAGCACCGACATGAAGAAAATCATTATCATATTTACTGGTGGAACAATATCCATGAAAAAAGATGAAAATAGCAATGCAGCAGTACCAGCTATGAGCGGAAAAGATATATTAAAGCTAACACCAAGTATAAATTTGGCTGCAGATATTCATTTCTTAGATTTTGGGATGATGCCAGGTCCACATATGACTCCAGAGAAGATGTTGGAATTATCAAGAATAATAAGTAACAAAGTTGAGATTGAAGGTTATGATGGGGTTGTAGTAACTCACGGTACTGATTCACTTGAGGAAACAGCATATCTTGTAGATTTAACTTATAATGGTTCAAAGCCTATAATTTTTGTAGGCTCAATGAGAAATAGCTCAGAACTAGGTTGGGATGGACCACCAAACTTAATAGATGCAGTATATACTGCAATATCTGATGAGGCAAGAGATAGAGGTGTAATGGTAGTAATGAGCGGAGAAGTTCATTCAGCTTCTCAGGTAACTAAGACAAACACTCATACATTGGATACTTTTAAAAGTAAGGATTTTGGGCCTATTGGTTTTGTAGATAATAATAAAGTATATTTTTACTATAACTATACTAAAAATCAATATATCGCTGCAGACAAAATTGATAGTAATGTTGATCTTATAAAATGCGGATGCGGTATGGATGATCGTCTATTAAAGTTTTGTGTAGATTCTGGAACACATGGAATAGTAATTGAAGGTATGGGAAGAGGAAATATACCACCTAAAATGGTTTCAGGGGTTGAATATGCTTTAAATAAAGACATACCTGTTGTTTTAGTTTCTAGATGTTTAATGGGGAGAGTTCTCGATGATTACGGTTATGAAGGTGCAGGAAGAGAACTTACTGAAAGAGGAGTAATTCTTGGTGATAATCTACCAGGACAAAAAGCTAGAATTAAGCTTATGGTGGCTTTAGGTTACACTAAAGAATTATTGAAAATTAAAGAAATATTTGAGAAGAACTATTATTAAACTTAAAGATTCTGATGTTATAGGATTCCAAGAGAAGAATCCTATAACATATAAAGATTATATTTCTGGGAGGAAGTTTATGGATTCTACAGATTACAAGATTATGGAAATATTGTTAGAGGATGGAAGAATACCTATGAAAGAGCTTGCACAAAGGGTATCACTTAGTGCACCAGCTGTGGCTGAGAGAGTAAAAAGACTTGAGGAAGAAGACATTATAACAGGTTATAAAGCCAAAATAAACTATGATAAGCTTGGGAAAAAAATTAATGTGCTTATAAACCTAGGTATGAATGTGCAAAAAAATGAGAAGTTTATGGAATTTATTAAAAAAGAAGATTCTATAGTGGAATGTCATCATGTTACAGGACCATATTGTAAAATTATGAAGGCTAGAACTGAGGATATTGCAAGCTTAGAAAAACTTATAGGTAAGATTCAAATGTTTGGGGATACCGAGACCTTTATAGTACTTTCTTCTGTAGAAAAAGAGCATATAATAAACGATAAGAAAACTACTTAATCAACCTAGAAACACGATTTAGTTCAGGTATAGTTATTGACCTCTCTTCTGCACTGTTAACAATTTAAAGCTATCTCTAAGGTGCTTCGCCAAGAGCTAGCTTTAAATTGTTAAATGTGCTTTCAGAGAAGTCAATAACTATACCTAATATAATTTCATATTTGATGTTGTTTACATATGTATGTAAACGAATAAAGCTAAATATTAGGGACAATATATTAAAGAATGAATATTTATGAAAGCATTTGGAGGCGGCAATAATGGTTAAAAAGAATGCAGTCATTATAACTATATTTTTACTTTTATATATAATGTTTAGCAGAAATACAGTATCGGAAATAGTAGGTGGTGCAAGTAATACAAATAATGAGTATAAAACAGAAGATGTCAGCAGGAAGATTAACATAGATTTAAATCCGGAAAAGTTTTCAGATCATTACATTGATAGAGTAACTACATTTATAAATTTGAGAAGTAATAATGGAGAAATAGTATTTTTAGGAGATAGCTTAATAGAGATATGTGAATGGAGTGAACTATTCAATAATCCGTCCATTAAAAATAGAGGAATAAGTGGAGATACTACATATGGAGTTTTAAATAGGCTGGAAGAAATAACGATAGTAAAGCCGAGTAAAATTTTTATGATGCTTGGAATAAATGATATAGGAAAGTGCAGAACTACACAAAGTATTATAGAGGATTATGAAAAGATACTGAATAAAATTAAAGAAAATTCTCCTAATACAAAAGTATATGTCCATAGTGTACTGCCAATTAATAAAGAGAAGTTTACAACACATACAAAAGTAGAGGAAATATTAGATTTAAATAATAGTCTAAATAAACTATGTGTCAAGTTAAAAGTTGAATACATCAATCTATATCCACTATTTGTGGTAGCAGATAATAAGTTAAATCCGCAATATACTACTGCAGGAATTCATTTAAATGGAGATGGATATTTAATATGGAAAGAAGCAATAAAAAGGTTTGTGTAAACGAATCTTTTTATTGCTTCTTTCCATACTAACATTAAGCTTTTAATTGTGCTACTTTTTTTGGCGACTCTATCTTTATTAAAACAAATTCTTTCCACTTTCCACTGTTAAACCTTAAAAGATATAATATTCCTCTTACAATCCAATCTATATACATACCTAGCCAAATTCCTATAACACCTAGACCTAAAGGAATTCCTAAGATATATCCAGCAATAATTCTAAATAGCCACATACCTATAATAGAAGTAATCATTGTATATTTAGCGTCACCAGCTCCTTTTAAACCAGCTGGTAAAACGAAGGATATAGCCCATAGTGGGGAAAATATGGCATTTAGTTTTAGAAGTTTTACTGATATATCAATAATTTCAGTATTTTGAGTATAAAGTGATACAATAAATCCTGCCAAAGGTACTGATGCAAACGCTAATACTGATAAGAATACTGTTGATGCTTTAATAATATATGATAAGCATTTTTCAGCTTCTTCTGTATTTCTTCTTCCCATGTATTGGCCTATTAATGCAGTAGCAACAATACTCAGAGAATTACCGGGTATGTTTAACACATTGGCGATTGAATTTGTAATTGTATTGGAGGCAATGGAAGCTGTGCCCATATCCACAATAAATATTTGTGTAATAAGTTTTCCGCCATTAAACAGCAGTGATTCTATACTGGCGGGAATACCCACACAAAATATAGGTTTTAATAATTCTGAATTAAATTTAAAATTATATATATTTTTTAGTTTTAATAATCTTGTCCCTCTCATAAGAATGATTATTATAGCGATGGCACCAGTTATTCTTGCAATGGCAATACCAATAGCAGCTCCTTTTACTCCTAGGCTAGGGACATTCATATGAAAATGACTATTTTGAATATCTATTCCATAAATAAAAAGATATCCTAAGATTACATTTAGAAAATTCATAAATATGCTGATTTTCATAGGTGTTTTTGTATCTCCAGATCCCCTCAGAATCCCATTTGCCATCAAACTTATAGAGATTAAAGGATAGGTTAGCAATGTTATTTCAAGATAGGTGTAGGCATTGCTTATTACAGTTTTATCTGCAGAGCCAAAAAGAATACTTATAACAGAATCTCTAAATACCCACATCAATATTGTAATGAACAAAGATATTATTACAGTGGAGTAGAGGGCTTGCTTCATAGCATCATTAGCATGTTTAACATTTTTCTGTCCCACATACTGTGCAACTACTACTGTTCCTCCTACTGCCAAGGCTGTGAAGAAAGCAATAAATATATTATTAATTGAATCTACCATACCAATAGCGGAAACGGCCTCTTTACTTATATGGCCTGCCATCATAGTATTAACCATACCTAAAGACATTACAAATAATTGTTCCACAAGTATAGGTACCGCTAATTTAAATACATCTTTTCTTAATAGTGTCACTTTATTCCTCCTATTAATTAAACATTACTTAGCAACAGTAAACATTATACATCAAATAAAATTATATAATTAATTTAGTGTAAGAATTTACAAATTATTCATTTTTTTATTATATATTTGTATGAATATTTAGAAATGATAAGAAATTGAAAAAAATAGTAACTTGTTATTTGAAAGATTATTTTCTAAACGCCAATTTATGTTATAATAAATTTATTATTTATCTAAAATTTACTCTTGGAGGTAGTAGTTTTGAAACTAATATCATGGAATGTCAATGGATTAAGAGCTTGTGTTACTAAGGGATTCTTAGATTATTTTAAAGAAGTTGACGCAGACGTATTTTGTATTCAAGAAAGTAAGCTGCAGGAAGGACAAATAGATTTGCAGCTTGAAGGATATTATCAGTACTGGAATTATGCTGAAAAGAAAGGTTATTCAGGTACAGCTATGTTCACCAAGAAAGAACCACTAAATGTTACATATGGAATTAGTATTGAAGAACATGATAAAGAGGGCAGAGTCATCTCTTTAGAATTTGATGATTTTTATGTGGTAACAGTGTACACACCAAATTCCAAGCAAGAACTGGAGAGATTAGAATATAGAATGAAATGGGAAGATGACTTTAGGGCCTATTTAAAAGCTTTAGAGAAAAATAAACCTGTAATTGTTTGTGGAGATTTAAATGTGGCACACCAAGAAATAGATCTTAAAAACCCTAAATCAAATAGAAGAAATGCAGGATTTACAGATGAAGAGAGAGGAAAATTCACAGAACTTGTAAATTCGGGATTTATTGATACTTATAGATATTTCAATCCAGATAAAGAAGGAGTATATTCCTGGTGGTCTTATAGATTTAGTGCTAGAAAGAATAATGCAGGGTGGCGTATAGACTACTTTTGCATTTCAGATTCATTAAAGGATAGATTAGTTAGCGCTGATATTCATACAGAAGTTATGGGATCAGATCATTGTCCAGTGGAGCTTGTTATTAAAGCTTGAATTAGATAGGAGTATTAGAACGTGTAGTCATCAGGTAAGTAAAAATTTTTTATTATAATATTAAGTATGATAGGGGGATGAATAATATGAATGTAAATGCCTATAAAAATCTCTTAAATGAGGTGGATTCAGGAAAAAGGGCTGTTATGGTTACACAGCTGGATCAGGGGGACTGTGAAAGTAAATTTTCCTATAATAAAACTCTTTTAATTGAGAATGACCTTCGTACAGACAATTGCAGTTATAATCTTAATGAAATTGTTTATGAGGGTGCCAAGAATGCTTTAGAAACTGGAAACCTCCAGGTTGTTAAAGTATCTGAAAAGGAAACATATTTGATTGAGCCATATTTTCCAGAGCCTCGTCTAATAGTTTTAGGTGGTGGACATATTGCTAAACCTTTAGTTGAATTTGGTGCAAGAGCAGGTTTTTCCGTTACAGTTATTGATGATAGACCTTCCTTTGCCAATACAGAAAGGTTTCCAGATGCGGAGAAGGTAATTTGTGAAAGCTTCGAAAAGTGTTTTGATTTGATTAATTTAAATGAGGCTTCCTTTGTTGTCATTGTAACTAGAGGGCATAGACATGATATGGATTGTCTTAGACAAGTGTTAAAACATAATACTGCATATGTTGGAATGATTGGTTCAAAGCGTCGAGTTAAAAGCGTTATGGAGCAAATGATAAGCGAGGGTTATTCGGAAGAAAAGGTAAATAGCGTTAATGCGCCTATAGGCTTGGAGATAGGAGCGGTTACTCCTGATGAGATAGCCTTTTCTATTATATCTCAGGTTATTAAATATAGAAGACTTATTGATAGAAATAGTGGTAAAATCAAAACCTCTAAATCTAATTGGCCTGAATTTGACCGAGATGTATTGATAGAGCTATCTAAAGAAGAAAGTACACCAAAGGCAATTGTTACAATTATCTCTTCGAAAGGCTCAGTGCCAAGAAAAGCAGGGGCAAAAATGCTTGTGTATCCTCATGGAGAAATTTTAGGAAGTATTGGTGGAGGCTGCAGCGAAGGAGCGGTAATCAATAATGCCCGTTTTCTACTTCGTGATGGAGGCTATCAAATTCAAACTGTAGATATGACCGGTGATGTTGCTGAACAAGAAGGAATGGTTTGTGGGGGCTTAATGGATGTAATTATTGAACCCTTTGGAAAGTAGATCAAGGTAAGATCGAGAAAGTAATAATAAAAATTAAATGTTGATTATTTTGGATATCGACCAATAAAAACGAGGCCTTAGGCGTCGTTTTTATTGGTCGATACATTGTCAATTTTTAATAGAGTTAATATAGATAACTTAAGTTTTGCAAATCTTCATTACCTGATTTTAATTGTAAGTCAGACATTTTCCGGATTTCAGCTCTATAATTTGCAGGTGTTGTGTTTTCATGTAATTTAAATAATCTTGTAAGAGAGGAGTTATGACTATAGCCTACTTCACATGCAATTTGCATTATGCTTAAATCAGTATCCCTTAGGAGTTCTTTTACTCGGTTAATTCTTAATTTCTGTATATATTCAACCGGAGAAAGCATCATATTTTTTTTAAACCACTCGCTATAATAGGCAAGGCTGTAATTTTCAATATTAGCCAGTATTTTCAAATCGATATTTTCATTAAAATGTTCATGGATGTATTTAACGGAATTTGGTATGTGTTTTTTTACGATAAAAGGAATAAAGTAATGAAATAGTTTGTAGATAGCATCATTGTTTTTTCCATTTAACTCATTTAATATTAAAAACCTAATTGCTCTCCATTTTTCATCCAAGTTACATTTAACGCCTTCTTCAAGTTTATTCATGTCTTCATTACTGAACATATAGTTGGGTATATCTAAAACTAAAAATTCATTTGGTCCCTGTGATTTAAATGAATGCATATTATCTATGGGTAAGAAAAATAAATGCTTCTCATCAAGAATTAAATTTTTCTTCTGAGTTTGAATATTCATGGTGCCCCTAAGTGGTAACACTAATTGGGCATAAGAATGAGAATGGGTAATTAATGTGTCATTAAATATTCTTTTTTCACAAATGATACCATTCAATTAAATCACCTCGTACAATTCAGTATGAAAATTTAATATTTGTATTGGCAGATATGTTAATAGCATGTCCATCAATACAAATATTATTAATAATTAAGGATTTATTTTCTTTACAAATACTTGTTTTCCGTCTTCTATCTTTATTACAACACCACTCATAATAGCATTTCGATTGCTATCGTATTTAATGTGACCAGCAACCCCTTCAGAATCAGTATTTTTTAATGCATCTTTAACTTTGTCACCATCTGTGCTGCCTGCTTTTTTTACAGCATCTATTAGTAAGCTGCCTGCATTATAAGCACTAGCTGCAATTGCATCTGGAACTTGATTATATTTTTTGTTAAAACTATCTTTAAACTTTAAGAAAGCTGGTGTTGTATCATCTTTTGAGAAGAAATTACTAAAGTAACTTCCATTTACAGAATCTCCACCTATTTTAAATAGTTCTGGTGCATCCCATCCATCTCCACCAACAAAAGTTGACGTTATACCTAATGATCTCGCTTGTTTTGTAATTAAAGCAACGGTACTATAATAGTCTGGAAGTACTATTATATCTGGGTTAAGCCCTTTTATTTTAGTAAGCTGAGCGCTAAAATCTTGATCTCCTGCATTATAAGTTTCTGCAGCAACTACTTTTCCACCAATTTTTTCAAAGTTACTCTTGAAAAATTCAGAAAGTCCTTTACAATAGTCGTTTCCTACATCATAAAGTACAGCAGCAGTTTTTGCTTTTAAATCCTCACTAGCTACTTTGGCTAAAATAGTTCCTTGAAAGGTATCGTTGAAAGTAGATGTAAATACATATTCTCCTCCATCTGTTGTTATTTTAGGATTTGTACCAAGAGAGATCATTGGAATTTTGCTGGAGGTAGCAATTGGAGCCATACTTATAGAACATTTGCTTGAATAACTTCCAACCACACCTACTACTTTACCCTGATTAATTAATTTTTGAATAACATTTGCTGAACTAGCTGGCTTGTTTTCATCATCTTCAAACACGAATTGAATTTTCTTACCGTTAACACCACCGCTTTTATTTGTTTCTTCTTCTAGCATTTGTAATGCATTTTTACAGGATTGTCCCATAGCGGCTACATCACCGGTAAGAGGAAAAACAGCTCCTAATTTTATTACATCTTCATTTTTGCCTCCTGTTTGTGTGTCTCCGCTTTTACCACATCCTACTAAAGATGCTGAAGCTAATGATAAAATCATTACTAAGGATAATACTTTTTTTAACACTAAAATTCCTCCCTAAATTAATTTTGTTTTTCTTAATTTTCAGCTGATTTTTAAAATATTTACTAGTTTCGTTCAGGTTCATTATGGCCAGACCATATATTTATAAATACTAAACATTTTGCCATAAACTATAGTTATTGATTATAATATTATTGGCAAATTATTAATATATCAATATATTTATTAACATATCATTAATAAAATAATAATAAAATTATAATATTATTAAATGTGTTCTGAATGATTGTATTGTTTGAAAAAGTAAGTAATCCATAAAACAATTTTATATTCAGAACCTAAAAATGGCTAAAAAATAACCTGATTTAAGAAAATACATTTTTTACTTTTTAGATAGAATATAGATATACTCAACAATTTAAAGATAGTTCAATTTAAAATAGAAAGCTCAGGAATTATTGTTCCATTTCTATATGAGTATATAGCAAAGTTTAAGCGGAAAGGGGTGTAAATAATGCAATCCATAAAAACTATATATGCGGTGGATTCTCATACTATGGGAGAGCCTACAAGAATAGTAATAGAAGGAGTACCTAATATCCCGGGAAATTCTATGATAGAGAAAAAACATTATTTAGAGGAGCACATGGATTATCTAAGAACTTCAATGATGTATGAGCCAAGAGGTCACAAAGATATGTTTGGCTCCATAATATTAGAACCTACAAGGAAGGATGCAGACTTAGGGGTTATATTCATGGATGGCGGTGGATATTTAAATATGTGTGGACATGGATCTATTGGTGCTGCAACTGTAGCAGTAGATAAAAAACTTGTAAAAGTAACAGAGCCCTTTACGAATATAACTTTAGAAGCACCAGCAGGACTTATAAAGGCCAAGGTAAGAGTGGAAAATGGAAAAGCTAAAGAAGTGTCGATAGTTAATGTGCCAGCATTTTTATATAAAAAAAATATAGAAATAGACGTATGTGATGTAGGTAAAGTTACCTTAGATATAGCCTTTGGTGGAAGTTTTTTTGCTATAGTTAACGGAGGAGCTTTAGGAATTCATATAAAGCCTTCTGAATGTGATCGTATAGTAGACTTAGGTATGAAGGTCATAAAATCTGTAAATGAACAGGTAGAGATAAAACATCCAATGCTTCCACATATAAAAACTGTGGATCTGTGCGAAATATATGGTCCACCAGAAAGCCAAGATGCTACCTTGAAAAATGTTGTGGTATTTGGGAAGGGACAATTGGACAGGTCACCCTGTGGAACTGGAACTAGTGCAAAATTAGCAACCCTATATGCTAAGGGCGAATTAAATATTAATGAAAATTTTATATATGAGAGTATATTAGGTACTAAGTTTAAGGGTAAAATAGTAGGGAAAACAAAGGTGGGTAATTATGATGCTGTAATACCAGAAATAACAGGAAGTGCATTTATAACAGCTTATAATCAATTTTTAATAGATCCAGAAGATCCTATTAAATACGGATTCACACTAAGTTAGTAGTAATTTTCTCTGTATCCTTTTTGTAACTATGTATATAGAAAGTGCTCACTTGAATTTAATATTATTAGTGCTAACATTAAAATATTAATAGCAATAGAAGCTTATGGGGGTATAAAATGATTAAAGAGCTAATTTTAAAAAATAGATCCTACAGAAGATTTTATGAGAACGAAATAATTGAGATAGGTACTTTAAAGGGATTAGTGAATATGGCTAGATTATCACCTTCCGCAGCAAATCTGCAGCCTTTAAAATACATTTTATCAAACACCGAAGAGAAAAATGAAAGTATATTTAAAACTTTGGGATGGGCAGGTTACTTAAAAGAATGGGATGGTCCTGAAAAAGGGGAAAGACCAAGTGCCTACATTATTATGTTAAATGATTTATCTATTAGCCAAAATCCTTCTCTAGACCCAGGTATAGCAGCACAAAGTATTTTGCTAGGAGCTGTGGAGAAAGGTCTTGGTGGATGTATGATTGGAAATATAAATAAGAAGGAGTTAAAAACAAAGCTTAATTTAGAAGAAAATTATGAAATAGCTTTGGTAATAGCCTTAGGTAAGCCAAAAGAAGAAGTGGTTATTGGGTCTATAGAATCAAATGGTAGTGTTAAGTATTGGAGAGATGAAGAGAGAATTCATCATGTACCTAAGAGAGCTTTAGATGATATAATTTTATCCGATGACTACCCGCTCTAATACTCCCATCTTCTTCAAAGTGTACGTTGCGAGCGGCTACGTCCCTGGATTCGTTCAACTAAGAATCAGGTGGAGTTTGAAACTCCATCTGATTCAAGTTTTCACTTCATAGAGTATTATTATGGATTAAATTACTTTTTAGAGAGGGGATTTTAAAAATGGTAAAATTGGTAGTAAAGAATCTTGTTGAGAAAGATAAATTTGAGGAATATACAAGATTATTTAAAGAATTAGCTGAGGAAACAAGAAAAGAAATAGGATGTATAAAATACGAATTATATCAAGATGATGAAGATTCTAGAATTTTAACAATGATTGAAGAGTGGGAAAATAAAGAAGTCTTAGAGATACATAAAAATACAGAACATTTTACAAGAATAGTTCCTATATTAGGGCAGCTTAGAACAAAACTAATAGACAGAAATTTGTATAATAAAATAGTATAGTTATGAAATATTTGATATAGGTATGAAAAGTGAAAAGTTCTTTTAGTAAGTCTTAGAACCCCCATTTTATGGGGGTTAATCTTTTATTATGGATAATTTGAATTTATCTATTCATAATTTTGCGTTGAAGATGGTTTTGAATTAAAAATTCGAATATTTGTCAGAACATAAAAAATAGTTAAAAATATATTGACAGTTTCTAAAAAGAATAATATACTAACATACAAGTTTAATAAAATAAAGGCTGTGATGGAGAGAAAAATATTCGATGCATTAATTGCAGAGAGCAAACATTAGGTGGGAGTTTGTATTAATGTGAATATATAATAACCACTCCGGAGCCTCCTAGTTGAAAGACTTTTGTTAAGTAGACATGGACGTTTACCAGCGATATATGGTTAGGGTTCACACTGAGTAAGATATACTTCTATGAAGTCGACCCGATAATGAGAGGCAATTAGTATATCTAATTGCAAATAAGGTGGTACCACGGAAGCTTAATCTTTCGTCCTTAATAAGTATAGTAAAATTATGCGTATAAGGACGAGAGATTTTTTTATTTATAATAAATTAATGAAGAAACTTCAAAAGGGGGCAATTCAATGTTATACAAAAGTACCAGAGGAAAAGGAAAAGTTGTAAAGGCATCGGAAGCTATAATTAAAGGTATAGCAGAAGATGGAGGATTATATATACCAGAGGAATTTCCTAAAATTACGGAATCCTTTGAAGAACTTGGGGCTATGACCTATCAGCAACTTGCATTTTATATTATTAAAAAGTATTTTGATGATTTTAGTGATGATGAACTTAAAAACTGTATAGATAAAGCTTATGATGAAAAGTTTGAAAATCCATATATAGCACCATTAAATTACAAGTCAGGAGCATATTTTTTAGAACTTTATCATGGAAAGACATTAGCTTTTAAGGATATGGCATTAAGCATACTTCCACATCTTTTAAAAACAGCAGCAAAGAAGGTAGGTATAACAAAGGAAATAGTTATTCTTACAGCTACATCAGGGGATACTGGAAAGGCAGCTTTAGATGGCTTTGATAGTGTAGATGGAACAAAAATTGTAGTTTTTTATCCTAAGGATGGAGTAAGTGAAATTCAGAGAAGACAAATGACTACACAAGAAGGAGAAAATACTTTTGTAGTGGGTATAGAAGGTAATTTTGATGACGCTCAAAGTGGGGTTAAAGAAATATTCAGTGACGAAAAGCTTAACCAGTTCTTAAATGAAAAGGGATATATGTTCTCTTCTGCAAACTCTATAAATATAGGTAGACTTGTACCTCAAGTAGTTTATTATGTTTATTCCTATGTAAATTTATTAAAAGATAAAAAAATAAAAAATGGAGAGAGCATAAATGTAGTTGTGCCTACAGGTAACTTTGGTAATATACTAGCTGCTTTCTATGCTAAGAACATGGGAGTGCCAATAGGCAAATTTATTTGTGCATCTAACGAGAATAAAGTACTTGCAGATTTTGCGAATACTGGAGTTTATGATAGAAGAAGAGAGTTTTCTGTAACTAATTCTCCTTCCATGGATATTTTAATATCAAGTAATTTAGAAAGATTTTTATATGAAATAAGTGGTAGGGATGAAGAACTTATAAGCACACTCATGGAACAGCTTAAAAAAGACGGCAAGTATGAATTAAATGATCAAATGAAGGATAGGCTAGGAATTTTATATGGAGATTTTGCTACAGAAGAAGAAACTCTTTTAGCTGTTAAGAAGGTTTATGAAGCTTCAAATTATGTTATTGATACTCATACAGCAGTGGCTTATGATGTTTATGAAAAATACAAGAAAAATACAGGAGATAATGCTGTTACAGTAATAGCATCTAC
Source organism: Clostridium magnum DSM 2767 (assembly GCF_001623875.1). GTDB lineage: Bacteria > Bacillota > Clostridia > Clostridiales > Clostridiaceae > Clostridium_AM > Clostridium_AM magnum. The sequence continues at coordinate 24,323 of NZ_LWAE01000021.1, forward strand.
TGCAAGTCCATTTAAGTTCCCAAAAAGCATAAATGAAGTCTTGAATTTTGCAGATAAGAATGCTTCAGAGTTTGAAATGGTGGAAGCTTTATCAAAGAACCTAGACCTAAAAATACCTAAGGGAATAGAAGGATTAGATAAAAAAGAAATCCGTCATAAAACAACTTGTAAAAAAGATGAAATGAGAGAAGTAATTAAAAAGTTTTTAGGGGTGTAGGTGAGATCATGATAGAAGTTAAAGTGCCTGCTACAAGCGCAAATATGGGGCCAGGGTTTGATTGCCTCGGAGTAGCAGTTGACATGTATAATAGATTTTTAGTAGAAGAAATTGAAGAAGGACTTATTTTTGAGGGCTGTGATGATAAATTTAAAAATGAGGACAATTTAATATATATATCTATGAAGAAATGTTTTGAAAAAATAGGATATAAACCTACTGGCTTAAGAATAAAAATAGAAAGTGATGTACCAGTATCCAGAGGTCTTGGAAGCAGTGCTGCGTGTATAGTAGGTGGAGTTGTCGGCGCAAATGAATTAGCAGGAAGAGTACTAAATAAAAAAGAAATTTTAGAATTGATATCAGAGCTAGAAGGTCATCCAGATAATGTGCTTCCAGCATTTTTAGGCGGGGTAGTTGTTTCAGCATATGAAAATAAGCAACTTATTTATAGCAAGGTGAATGTGAAAGAAGGTATTAAGTTTTGTGCACTTATTCCAGAATTCACATTGTCTACAGAAAAAGCAAGAGGAGTATTGCCTAAAACTATAGATTATAAGGATGGGGTATTTAATTTAGGCAGAGTTGCTCTTATGGTATCTGCATTAAATAATGGAGAATTCCACTTAATTAAAGATGCTTGTAAAGATAAATTGCACCAGGATTATAGAGCAGGGCTTATAGAAAATTTTTATTCTATACAGAAGGAATGTGAAAGACTTAATTGCTTGGGCGTATTTTTAAGTGGGGCAGGACCAACAATTATGGTTATGATTAGAGAAGAAGATAATGATTTTTCAAAGGAAATTCAGAAATTTTTAGATACTTTACAAAGTAAGTGGTTAGCTAAAGAGCTTAAAATGGATACAGTAGGGACTGTAGTTAAAACTATAGATTCAGTAACTAAATAGCATAAAAATATTGTTATTTTATAAATATATTGGGGGGCCAAAAATGAATAATTTAATTGTTGCCAAGTTTGGAGGAAGTTCACTTGCAAGTAGTGAACAGTTTAGAAAAGTAAAAGGTATAGTATTTGATAATGAAAATAGAAGATATGTTGTACCTTCAGCACCAGGTAAGAGATTTAATAAGGACTACAAAATTACTGATCTTTTATATCTATGTCATGCTCATGCTGAAAATGGTATATCCTTTGATGATGTCTTTAAAATAATCGAGGAAAGATATGTTACTTTAGCTAAAGAGTTAGAAGTTAGAATAGATATAAAAAAATATCTTGATGAAGTAAAAGAGAAAGTTGCAGAAGGAGCTTCTGCAGATTATACAGCTAGCCGTGGAGAATACTTAAACGGATTAATTTTAGCAGATTATTTAGAGTATGAATTTGTAGATGCGGCAGAAATTATACGTTTTAAAAATAACGGTAAATTTGATCAGGAAGCTACACAAAAAGCTTTTGATGAAAGAATGGCAGGAGTAGAGAGAGCAGTTATACCAGGTTTTTATGGAGCAATGCCTGATGGAACTGTAAAAGTCTTCTCAAGAGGTGGTTCTGACATAACTGGATCAATAGTTGCAAGATGTTTAGGTGCAGAACTTTATGAAAACTGGACAGATGTTTCAGGATTCTTAATGTCAGACCCAAGAATTATAGAAAACCCTAAGCCAATAGAAGTAGTAACTTATAAAGAACTTAGAGAACTTTCATATATGGGAGCAAGTGTACTGCATGAGGAAAGTATATTCCCAATTAGAGATGCTGGGATTCCTATAAATATTAAGAATACTAACAGACCAGAGGATAAGGGAACCTTAATTATAGGTGATGATAAGCCTGTAAGCTATAGTGGAACAATTACAGGTATAGCAGGTAAAAAAGGATTTACAGTTATCGCTATAAATAAAATGCTTATGAATTATGAAAAAGGTTTTTGCAGAAAGTTACTTTCCATATTAGAAAGTCATGGAGTATCCTTTGAGAATATGCCATCAGGTATAGATTCTGTTTGTTTAGTAATAGAAGATACACAACTTGGAGATAAGTTAGATAGTATATTAGAAGATATTAGAAAACAATGTAATCCAGATTCCTTAGAAGTTCATCCTAATATGGCCCTTATAGCTACAGTTGGAAAAGGAATGAGTAAAACTAAAGGAATATCTTCAAAGGTATTTAAGGGACTTGCGGATGCAGATGTAAATATCAGAATGATTAATCAAGGCTCTAGTGAAATAAATATTACTGTTGGTGTGGAAAATGATGAATTCGAAAAAGCACTCAGGGGTATATATAAAGCTTTTACAAATTAATTTTTGAAGCAAGATCTTAATTCAGATTGGGATTTTTTTACCCTATCTGAATTTTAGAGCTGCGAATGCATGACTTCCTTGGCGTTGAACTCCCACTTGAAAAAGTGGGAGACTTACGCCAAGTTAGTCAGGTTAAATTAGAAAGGAGAGGGAATTATTATGAAAAAGGTTAGAATTGCATTATTAGGTTTGGGAAACGTAGGTAAAGGTGTTTGGAATATATTAAAATCCAATAAAGAAGCTATAATGAAAAGATCAGGTTATGATATAGAAATAGCAAAGATACTAGTAAGAGATATAAACAAAAATAGAACAGTAGAGGTGCCAGAAGAGCTTTTAACTACAAATGCAGATGAAATATTCAATGATGACAGTATAAAGATTGTAGTAGAGGTTATTGGAGGATTAGAACCTGCTAAAGACTATATATTAAACGCAATAAGAGGAAAGAAACATGTTGTAACAGCAAACAAGTTCCTTATAGCAACTAATGGAAAACAAATTTTTAAGGAAGCTGAAGAACAAGGAGTTATCGTAAATTTTGAGGCTAGCGTAGCAGGCGGAATCCCTGTAATACATGGTATAAATGAAAGCTTAACAGCTAATAAGATAGAACAAGTTATAGGAATAATCAATGGAACTACAAATTATATATTAACTAAGATGACTTTAGAAGGCATGGATTTCGAAAGTGCTCTTAAAGAAGCACAAGAAAAGGGTTATGCAGAAGCAGATCCAACTTCTGATGTAGAAAGTTATGATGCAGTTTATAAATTAGGTATTTTAACTACTTTAGCTTTTGAAACTGACATAGATGTAAATAATATATATAGAGAAGGAATAACTAAAATAAAATCTAAAGATATAGAATATGCTAAGGAATTAGGATACGTAATAAAGCTTTTATCTATAGTTAAAGAAGTAAATGGAAAGCTAGAAACTAGAGTACATCCTACAATGATTCCTGCAATTCATCCTTTAGCTAATGTTAATGATTCTTTCAATGCTATCTTCATTAAAGGAAATGCTGTAGGAGATTTAATGCTTTACGGAAGAGGGGCTGGAGAACTTCCAACAGGTAGTGCTGTAGTTGGAGATATTATATCAGTTTTAAGAAACGAAGAAGTGCCTCCTATAAAAAGACAATACACTAACAAAGAATTAGTTGCTGCAGAGGATATTAAATCTCAGTATTATTTAAGAATTACAGTAAAAGATCAACCAGGGGTTTTGGGAAAGATTACTACTATATTTGGAGAAAATCAAGTTAGTATCTTATCTTTCATACAGAAACCTAAAAAAGAAGATTTTGTATCATTAGTTCTTGTTACTCATGATACTTTTGAGGGTAATATTAATAAATCCTTAGAAGATATACAGAAATTAAATATGGTGGATAAAATTAAAAACGTAATTAGAATTGAAAACCTAAGCTAAAAAATAATAAGAAATTTAATTTACAAATTTAAATTGGAATTATATAACAGAAATTGTCTAGTACTAATGGTACTGGATAATTTCTGTTTGTTTTTTGGGGATTTAGGCATATAATTGAAAAAATGTAAATATACTATAACTCTATATGTTTATATTGGAAGGGGAGTAATCATTTTCATCGTTAGATTACACAAGTAAACTCCAATTATTAGTATTTATGGCATTTATAGAAGGTAAAATAAAACTTTTGTAGAATTAATATACAAGTAACAATTACTTAAAAAGAGGTGAGTGGTATGCAGCTAGGAAACAAATCTTTTATATCAAACTATGATATTCACCTTTTTCATGAAGGAACTCATTATGAGTCTTATAAATTCATGGGGGCGCATTATGTAAAAGAGGGTGAAGTTTGGGGAGTAAGATTTACAACCTGGGCTCCAAAGGCTATAGATATAAGAGTAGTTGGGGAGTTTAATGACTGGAAATCTAAAGAGGAATATTCTTTTGAAAGATTGTCTAGTGAAGGACTATGGAGTTTATTTGTTCCAAGGCTAAATGGAAGTTTTGTGTATAAATATGAAATAACTCAAAAGAACGGAAAAAAGGTTTTAAAGGCAGATCCCTATGGATTATATAGTGAAAAGAGGCCTAATACAGCTTCTTATTTCGTAAAAAAGAGCAACTTTAAATGGAAAGATAAAAAATGGTTAAATCTTAGAACTTCTAAAAACATATATGAAAGTCCTATAAATATTTATGAGATACATTTAGGATCATGGAAAAGAAATGAAAAAGGAGAGTTTTTAAATTATAGAGAAATAGCAGAAGAGTTATCTTTATATGTGGAGAGGATGGGATACACTCATGTAGAAATAATGCCTGTAATGGAACATCCGTTAGATGATTCTTGGGGTTACCAGCTAACAGGATACTATGCAGTTACTAGTAGGTATGGAAATACAGATGACTTCAAATACTTAATAGATACTCTACATAGATCAGGTATAGGAGTGATACTGGATTGGGTTCCAGGACATTTTTGTAAAGATGAGCATGGCCTCTATAGATTTGATGGCACACCTACATATGAATATGAGGATACAAACAAATCGGAAAATAGAGGTTGGGGAGCAGCAAATTTTGACCTAGGGAGATCAGAGGTAAAAAGTTTTCTAATATCAAATGCATTGTTTTGGCTCAAGGAATATCATATTGATGGATTAAGGGTAGATGCAGTAACAAACATGCTCTACCTGAATTATGATAGAAAAGAAGGAGAGTGGACTCCAAATAAAAATGGAGGTAGTGAAAACTTAGAAGCTGTTGAATTTTTTAAAGAGTTAAACACAGCCTTATTTAATGAATTTCCCAATCTGTTAATGATTGCTGAAGAATCCACTTCATGGCCTATGATAACAAAGCCCGCAGACATAGGAGGGCTAGCATTTAATTTCAAATGGAATATGGG
>NZ_LWAE01000022.1 GCF_001623875.1 Clostridium magnum DSM 2767
GCTCCCTTCTGCCTTTGCACTCTTCGAACGATTTCCAACCGTTCTGAGGGAACCTTTGGGCGCCTCCGTTACTTTTTTGGAGGCGACCGCCCCAGTCAAACTGCCCACCGAGCTGTGTCCCGTGACCAGTTTCATGGCCGCCGGTTAGAATCCAGTACTGTCAGGGTGGTATCCCAAGGTTGACTCCACAAAGGCTGACGCCCTTGTTTCTCAGTCTCCCACCTATCCTGTACAGACAATACCGAAATTCAATGCTAAGCTACAGTAAAGCTCTACGGGGTCTTTCCGTCCAATCGCGGGTAGCGAGCATCTTCACTCGCAATACAATTTCGCCGGATTTGTTGTCGAGACAGTGCCAAATCATTACGCCATTCGTGCGGGTCGGAACTTACCCGACAAGGAATTTCGCTACCTTAGGACCGTTATAGTTACGGCCGCCGTTTACTGGGGCTTAAGTTCATACCTTCGCTTGCGCTAAGTATTCCCCTTAACCTTCCAGCACCGGGCAGGCGTCAGCCCTATACTTCAGCTTTCGCTTTAGCAGAGACCTGTGTTTTTGCTAAACAGTTGCTTGGGCCTATTCTCTGCGACCTACTTGCGTAGGCACCCCTTCTCCCGAAGTTACGGGGTCAATTTGCCGAGTTCCTTGACAACAATTCTTCCGCTGGTCTTAGGATTCTCTCCTCACCTACCTGTGTCGGTTTGCGGTACGGGCGCCAACATCCTCCATAGAGACTTTTCTTGGCAGCGTGGAATCAGATACTTCGCCCATAAGGGCTCCCCATCACACCTCAACATTGACTAACGGATTTGCCTGTCTAGTCTGTCTAGATGCTTAGACGCACATCCAATAGTGCGCACATCTTATCCTCCTGCGTCATCCCATTTGTAATAACGTCAGTTGGCGGTATCGGAATATCAACCGATTGTCCATCACCTACGCCTTTCGGCCTCGGCTTAGGCCCCGACTAACCCTGAGCGGACGAGCCTTCCTCAGGAAACCTTAGGTTTTCGACCAATAAGATTCTCACTTATTTCTCGCTACTTATGCCAGCATACTCACTCCTGTACAGTCCACCGCTCCTTTCGGTACGACTTCAATCCATACAGGAAGCTCCTCTACCACTGATACTTACGTATCAATCCATAGCTTCGGTGGTAAGTTTTAGCCCCGAACATCTTCGGCGCAGGATCTCTCGACTAGTGAGCTATTACGCACTCTTTAAATGAGTGGCTGCTTCTAAGCCAACATCCTAGTTGTCTTAGAAATCCCACATCCTTTTCCACTTAACTTACACTTTGGGACCTTAGCTGATGGTCTGGGCTGTTTCCCTTTTGACCACGGATCTTATCATTCGTAGTCTGACTGCTTTGATTCAAGTATATGGCATTCGGAGTTTGATAGGGTTCAGTAACTGTTGTCAGCCCTAGCCCATTCAGTGCTCTACCTCCATTACTCATTCAAACGCTAGCCCTAAAGCTATTTCGAGGAGAACCAGCTATCTCCGAGTTCGATTGGAATTTCTCCGCTATCCACAGCTCATCCCATGGTTTTTCAACACCAACGTGGTTCGGTCCTCCACGGAATTTTACTTCCGCTTCAACCTGTCCATGGATAGGTCACCCGGTTTCGGGTCTACGACATGCAACTTTTCGCCCTATTCAGACTCGGTTTCCCTTCGGCTCCATACCTTAAGTATTTAACCTTGCTACACATCGTAACTCGCTGGCTCGTTCTACAAAAAGCACGCCGTCGCACATAAAAGTGCTTCGACTGATTGTGGACACACGGTTTCAGGTTCTATTTCACTCCCCTTCCGGGGTTCTTTTCACCTTTCCCTCACGGTACTGCTTCACTATCGGTCACCAGTTAGTATTTAGCCTTGGGAGGTGGTCCTCCCTGCTTCCCACAAGGTTTCACGTGTCTCGTGGTACTCTGGATTAGACCTGACTGCTCTTCCTTTTCACTTACAGGGCTTTTACCTTCTACGGCGGAGCCTTCCAGCTCTCTTCAGTTAAAAAATCGCAGTATTTATGGTCTATCCGCAACCCCAGGAACAAGTTCCTGGTTTGGGCTCTTTCCCTTTCGCTCGCCGCTACTTAGAAAATCGATTTTTCTTTCTCTTCCTCCGGGTACTTAGATGTTTCAGTTCCCCGGGTATACCTCTATAAACCTATGAATTCAGTTTATAGTACATTACGTTAGTAATGTGGGTTGCCCCATTCGGAAATCTCTGGATCACTGGCTATTTGCGCCTACCCAAAGCTTATCGCAGCTTATCGCGTCCTTCTTCGGCTTCTGGTGCCAAGGCATTCACCATGCGCCCTTTGTAGCTTGACCTATACCGAAAATTGCTATTAACTTCGCACTTCTTCGTCAAGTCTTTCATTGCGGTGCTCATTTACCAGTCAGTAAACTCTGCTCCTCATTCAAGCCTCTCCTCGAATTGCTCGTTACTATCAATTTTCTACTTTCACCTTAAAATCAATATTTACAACACATTTCTGCGTCAGGCCTCTCGTTCAGATACTCATTTACCATAAGTAAACTCCGCTCTTCACTCGTGTCCTTCCTTGAACTGCTCGCTTCTATCAATTTTCTGGTTTTAGTTCAATAAAATCTACAAAGGTGTTAAATATACTTTCGTATAAGTAATTTACCTTTAGCTTTACTTTTATTTTGTTAAACAATTGCGTTGTTTAACGTTTCTTCACTGTGCAATTTTCAAAGAACAATTGGAGATACATCATACTACATTGATTAGTTAAAATCAACTAGTAAATAATCCCTCAAGATTAAACAGAGGCTAAACCAGTCTTTCAGACAGCATTACCTGTCTGTATTATCCTTAGAAAGGAGGTGATCCAGCCGCAGGTTCTCCTACGGCTACCTTGTTACGACTTCACCCCAATCACTAACCCCACCTTCGGCCGCTGGCCCCTTTACAGGTTACCTCACGGACTTCGGGTGTTGCCAGCTCTCATGGTGTGACGGGCGGTGTGTACAAGGCCCGGGAACGTATTCACCGCGACATTCTGATTCGCGATTACTAGCAACTCCGGCTTCATGTAGGCGAGTTGCAGCCTACAATCCGAACTGGGATAGGTTTTTGAGTTTTGCTCCACCTCGCGGTCTTGCATCTCTCTGTACCTACCATTGTAGCACGTGTGTAGCCCTGGACATAAGGGGCATGATGATTTGACGTCATCCCCACCTTCCTCCCGGTTAACCCGGGCAGTCTCACTAGAGTGCTCAACTTAATGGTAGCAACTAATGATAGGGGTTGCGCTCGTTGCAGGACTTAACCTAACATCTCACGACACGAGCTGACGACAACCATGCACCACCTGTCTCCCTGCCCCGAAGGGCTTCATGCATCTCTGCACTATTCAGGGGATGTCAAGTCCAGGTAAGGTTCTTCGCGTTGCTTCGAATTAAACCACATGCTCCGCTGCTTGTGCGGGCCCCGTCAATTCCTTTGAGTTTTAATCTTGCGATCGTACTTCCCAGGCGGAGTACTTATTGTGTTAACTGCGGCACAGAAGGTTGGACCCTCCTACACCTAGTACTCATCGTTTACGGCGTGGACTACCAGGGTATCTAATCCTGTTTGCTACCCACGCTTTCATGCCTCAGCGTCAGTTACGGTCCAGAGAATCGCCTTCGCCACTGGTGTTCTTCCTAATCTCTACGCATTTCACCGCTACACTAGGAATTCCATTCTCCTCTCCCGCACTCTAGATATCCAGTTTGAAATGCAGCACCCAAGTTAAGCTCGGGTATTTCACATCTCACTTAAATATCCGCCTACGCATCCTTTACGCCCAGTAAATCCGGACAACGCTCGCCACCTACGTATTACCGCGGCTGCTGGCACGTAGTTAGCCGTGGCTTCCTCCTTTGGTACCGTCATTATCGTCCCAAAAGACAGAGCTTTACAACCCGAAGGCCTTCATCACTCACGCGGCGTTGCTGCATCAGGCTTTCGCCCATTGTGCAATATTCCCCACTGCTGCCTCCCGTAGGAGTCTGGACCGTGTCTCAGTTCCAATGTGGCCGATCACCCTCTCAGGTCGGCTACGCATCGTCGCCTTGGTGAGCCTTTACCTCACCAACTAGCTAATGCGCCGCGGGTCCATCTCAAAGCGGATTACTCCTTTAATTAGTTCTTCATGCGAAAAACTAATGTTATGCGGTATTAATCTCCCTTTCGGGAGGCTATCCCCTCTTTGAGGCAGGTTACCCACGTGTTACTCACCCGTCCGCCGCTAATCCACCCCGAAGGGCTTCATCGCTCAACTTGCATGTGTTAGGCACGCCGCCAGCGTTCGTCCTGAGCCAGGATCAAACTCTCAATTTAAAAGTTTGAATGCTCATTACTGTTTTTACTCACTACTATATTATAGTAGTTAAAGAATTGCTGGTTTAGTTTATTTAATAAAAGTCATTTTGACTTTTAACCTCTGTTTAATTTTCAAGGATCATGTCGCTTATTTACGACTGGATTTATATCCTATCATCTTCATATTAGTTTGTCAACTAGTAATTTACTACCAGTTTATTCTCACTAAGTTATCGCTGATTTGCGATGGATTTATATCTTACCACGCTTACCTCAGCCCGTCAACTAGTAATTTGTTACCAGTTAACTGATGTACCTAATCGGTAATTGCGGCCGGATTTACATCTTATCATTCTTGTATCAATTCGTCAATCAGTAATTTGTTACCAACTTAACTAACGTACTTAATCGCTGAGTGCAACTGACTGAACAGCTATCTCTGTTCGTCTTTACCGCCTCTCAAAGCGACAAGTAGTATCTTATCATGTGTGTGTATATGATAAACTAATAGTATCACTCTTTATAATAGAATATACTATTAATGCTCTGTTATTCTTCTACATACTCAATAATTCATATAGTGGTACACCTGACTTAGTTTTCATTGGCTCAGTAGTAATCACTACCCCTAAAGCCTTTAATTAATCCCAGTTATTAAATAGATTAATTTGTGAAGCAAAAGCAATAATAGGATAGTAGGCATTAATCAAAATAAATATAGTATCACTACTGAATTTAATTTTAGCAAAATAAAAACTCTTTCCATCTAGTTTAAAGTCAAAATCTTCGATCTTAAACTTTAGAATATTGCTGATTTGAAAGCAAATTTTTTTAAATTCATATTTATTTACTGCTGTAGATATCACTTTATCATTTGAAAACCCGGTAATTCCATCGATCAATAACATAAAAATCCACCTTCTTAATTTAATAATAATTAATATTTTAATAAAAAATGTCTTACAACCTCCACATAGGTCAATTGCAAAAATCTCTAACCTTCCTTGTATATTAGCATATCATAATGTTTCTCTACTATTAATACCATACCAATCTTTCTCCACAGAACCCAGCCTCCTATTACTTTTTATGAAGTGAAACTTGAATCAGATGGAGTTCCAACTCCACCTGATTCTTAGTTGAACGAATCCAGGGATGTAGCCGCTCGCAACGTACACTTTGAAGAAGATGGGAGTACTAGAGCGGGTAGTCATCGGATAAATGTGAAATAGAAATAATACCATAATCATGTATGCCTAGAATTAAATACTGTTTGTAATTCGATATAAGACGTGGTATTATAATATTCGCGAGTAAGCCAGACAATCGCTGCTGTGGAAACACAGGAGAGGAAAGTCCGAGCTCCATAGGGCAGGGTGCTGGGTAATACCCAGTCAGGGTAACCTGAAGGAAAGTGCAACAGAGATATACCGCCGGCTAGTTTCGGTAAGGGTGGAAAGGCGAGGTAAGAGCTCACCAGCGCATTGGCGACTTTGCGGCTATGTAAACCCCACCTGGAGCAAGATTGGGAAGTATCAAGGGGCGGCCCGTTCCACTTCCCGTTAGTGTCGCTTGAGCCTACTGGTAACAGTAGGCCTAGATAGATGATTGTCAAATACAAAACTCGGCTTATAGACTTAGTCGCATGAGATATCCACTGACTTTTCAGTGGCTATTTTTATTTTTTGCCACCGGTTTGCCACCGCTCAAAACAGCAGCTAATTTCTCAGTAGCATTCTGCTGCATTTTTAAATTTATGTGGGAGTAAATGTTAAGAGTTGTGTTTATATCAGAGTGTCCTAATCGTGTCTGAATAACTTTAAAATCTACTCCCTGTTCTAATAAAAGACTTGCATTTGTGTGCCTCAAGTCATGAAATCTTATACTCTTTTCAAATTCCATACTATTTAGTATCTTTCTAAATTTTGAAGTATAATAATTTGGATGAACATAGTGACCATTTTCCCATGTCATGATAAAATCAAACTTTTTACCGTTAAACACATTATCAATATAGTCTGGTCCATATTTGACCTTGTTTTTGTTTTGAATCTTTTTATGTTCTTTTAATATCCTAATTAGATTATCCGAAATATATAAGGTTCTTTCACTTTCATCTGTTTTAGTGGTTCCTATCATTACTCTTCCATTAGAATAAGTTAAATTATTCTTTATGTTAATGCAGTGATTGTTAAAATCTACGTTCTCCCACTCTAGACCTCCAAGTTCTCCACGTCTTAAGCCAAGTTCTATTACAATATTTAGACCTAATTTAAATGCATAGTCATAGTAAATAGTTTCGTCTAAGGAGTCTATTATAGTGTTAAATTCCTCAACAGTTAAAACACTTGCAACAAACTTATCTCTTTTAGGTCTATCTATGTATTTACAAGGGTTATTATTAATTACCTGCAGTTTTACCGCTTTATTAAAAGCAGAATTAATTACTCCGTATAAGGACTGTAATGTAGTACCGCTGAGTTTTTTTCTTTTTGCAGTTAAAATCATATTTTCAATATGAATAGGCTTTATATCTTTTAACATTATGTTTCCGATATTAGGATTGATATTATTTCTTATAAATTCACGATAACGGTGGTAGGTACTTATTTTTCTATTCTCCTTGATATGATTTTCTAGCCAATTATTTAAGTAATCCCTACGGTTTCTTTCTTAGGTTCTACATACCCCGTATTGAATTTAACAATAGCTTCTGCTAGAGCTGTTTGTGCTTCCTTTTTTGTTTTTCCTCCCCTCCTTTCTATTCTCTTTCTCTTACCGCCAATTGCTCCAACTTCAAAATAATAATACCAGACACTGCCCCTTTTTCTTACTCCTCCTGTCATGAGAAACCTCTCCTTTATGATTTTATAAAAACAGTTATAATTAACTGATTTTTAACTTTAGAAAAACTACTATTTTCTATATTTGTAGCTAATAAGCTTTATTTGTTTTAGACAATCATCTATAAACTCAGACATATCCTTATCACTAAGTTTAGTTATATTCACTCCTAAAAAGCTTGCTATTACAGGTTGATTCAAAAGAAACTTTACAGCTTCTTCTGGAGTCTTAAATAAATTACCTTGAAAATTACTCCTACCCTCTGAATTATTTTTTAAGTAATCATGAATATAATCCATATCTAACTCAGGATCACTTTTCATGTGGTCCACTATATGGGATACATCTTCATCCTTTTCCTTATTCAATCTGGATTTAATAAATTTTTCTATATTTATATTTAAATTTTCATCTTGGAAGAAACTTATTGAAACTCCACATGCATCAGCAATTTGAGTTAAAAGTACAAAACTAGGATATGTTCTGCCGGACTCTATATCCCCAATATAGCTTTGTGATTTATTTAAGTCACTTGCTAACATTTTCTGAGTATATAGTTTACCTATCTTTTCAGACTTTATCTTCCTAGCACCTTTCACTAATTCTCCCAATTCTTTTTTACTTAAAATCAAAATATATCACCTCCTAATAAATTGAAGTATATTGTTATACATTATAACGTATTTGACGTTATGACGTCAACACTTAAACGTAAATAGACGTAAAATAGAGATTATTAGAGAAAATGCGTGAAAATTCAATATTTTTTACCTTTTTGCTACAATTCCATATTTGTAAAATTATGTTTAACGATGTTATAGTAATGCTAACGTAAATAGCGTTTCAAACAGTAAGGGAGGTTAAATATGATTAGGGGTAAATTATTAAGTAATTTAACTTGGAATAAGAAAATGGAGGTACTAAGAATAGTTAACAATTGGACTCAGGGTCAAGCAGCTCAAAAATGCAGTACTAATCAAAAGATGTACTGGAGCTGGGAGAATGGAAAAAATTATCCTAGAAAAAGAAGTCAGGTATTAATAGCTGATGCTTTTAATGTAAACGTTTCAGATATATTTCCTGTTTAATATATAGGACTGGGGGAAAATTTATGGAAGTGTACTTATATACTGTTGAGGAAGTAGCTGCAATTTTAAAGGTTAATAAGAATGCAGTGTACGATTTAATTAGAAAGGGCTTTTTAACAGCACTTAAGCTTGGAAGGCTTAAAGTAACAAAGTCAACATTACTAAGTTTTTTAAATGAATATAACGGAAAGGATTTGTCAGATCTTGGAAACATAAAGGAACTGACATTTCAAAATGACCCATCTATTTAGTAACACTTAGAGGGAGTGATTCCATGAAGTTTACTATATTAGGATATAATCAAGCTAAATTGGTGGAACTAGGATTAGATGTAATAGATGCGGCTTTACTTAGGTATTTTGTAGATTTTAAAGACAGCGGTACTATGGTAAAGGAAACAATTGAAGGAGAACTGTATTACTGGCTTCATTATGAGGAATATTAAAGGAACTTCCCATACTTGCTTTAAAAAAAGACAGTGTCTATAGAAGATTAAAGAATATGTCAAAAAATAACGTTCTAAACCACAGAACAGTAATAAATAAAGGAACATACTCCTACTACAATATCGGCAGTAATTACATAAAATTGCTATCGGATTCTAATCCGAAGCCCTCGGATTTAAATCCGTACCCTTACGGATTAGAATCCGTACCCCTACGGATTTAAATCCGCAACAAAAGATTAATCTATTAAAAGATAAATCTATTAAAGATAATAATATATATAGTCAAGTTATAGACTATCTCAATAAAGCAGCGGATACAAAGTACAAAGCAACAACCAATAAGACTAAGAAGCTCATCAAAGTCAGAATAGAGGATGGATTTTCTGTAGAGGATTTTTATAAAGTAATAGATAATAAAGTTTCTGAGTGGATGAATACAACTATGGAAAAATATCTAAGGCCTGAAACTTTATTTGGACCTAAGTTCGAGGGGTATTTAAATCAAAAAAATAGAGGGGATGTAAAAGATGGAGCTGTTGAAGATGGCACTAGAGAACTTCAATCAGACGGACTCGGCTTCACTGTGTAAAGATGTTTATAACATACCAAAATGTGAAACCTGTGGTGAAGCTGTTGGTATAGCTGTAAAAATGTCTTTTGGAACTAGAGTATATCCTAGAGCCTGCAGATGTAGAAGAGAAAACTATGAAAAGCAACAGAATGAGGATATAAATAGACAAAAACAAATTAGGCTTAAACAGGTAATTTCCAACAGTATGATGAATTCAAGCTTTAGAAAATGCACTTTAGAAAACTGGAATCATAAGTTTGGAAATGAAAATTTATATAGTATTGCAAAACAGTATATATTAAAGTTTGCCAAGATGAAATCAGAGAATAAGGGAATTCTTTTATATGGTAATCCTGGCAATGGTAAAACCTATTTTTCGGCTTGCATAGCAAATGCTTTACTGGATAGGCTGGTGCCTGTCATATGCGTTGGAGCTATAGCCCTTACTGAAAGAATAGGTCAGAGTAAAAGAACATGGGGTGATGAAGGCATCTTCACAGTACTTAATGCTTTGGAAAATGCGGATCTACTGATTATAGATGACTAGGAGCAGAGGTGGATAACAAATGGACAAGATCTATGATATATCAAATCATAGATAAAAGAAATACTATGAATCTTCCTGTTATTATAACAACTAACATAACCATTTCTGAATTAAAGGAAAGATATGATGATAGAACCTACAGTCGCTTAACTAGCATGTGCAGCTTTATACAAAACACAGGAAAGGATATAAGAAAAATTCAGGGAAAAGAAAAGACTGATAGATTTATAAAGGAATTACTAGGAGATAAAAGTATGGGTAAATAATAGGATAAAGGAATTAAGAATTAAAAACAACTTAACTCAAAAGACTATGGCCAAGTTCTTGAATTTGACAGTGCCAGCATATAGTCGCAAAGAAAATGGACAAAGAAGCTTTACTATTGATGAAGCGGTAAAATTGTCTAAATTTTTTAAAACAAGTATAGAGGAATTATTTTTTATGGATTTTTTAAGTAAAGGTTGGGAGAAATATTATGATAACTGAAAAAATGTTGAATGGATTACCAGCACTATTAACAGTAAAGGAAATGGCGCTGTTTTTAATATAGGATAGGGGCTGCTTATCAGATTATTTATAAAAAGCATTTTCCAGTGCTTAGAATATCAGCTAAAAGTATAAGAGTACCTAAGTGTGAGATGACCAAGTGGATAAGGAGCGGAAAGTCTCGATTTAAGTTTAGTGATGAATAAGACGAAGGAAGAGCTGATATTTCAGCCTTCCTTTTATTTATCAAACTATAAATGCTAAGAAGAATAATTTACAACAGGAAAATATAGGATATCTAAATCTAAATTTATTGCTTATTTTCATTTAAAATATAATATCTGCTTTTTTATCGCTACTTATCGCTACTTTATCGCTACTTATCGCTACTTTTCTTTTTACTAACCAGTAACTAACAGCACATTGAAATTTATACTTTCTTCCGAAATTCCATAATCTAAAATAAAACTTTATATAAAAAAATCTAACGTATATATTACCTTAGACTTTTTCTATACTAAAATATAATATTAAAAGTTTCATCCTTTAAATTTTTTATAAAAGCTTCATTATTTAGAATCTCATCATGTTCTTCTATAGAGCTATCCAATGCATTTTTTGTAAATTTAACTCTCTTCTCATCTCTAAACTCTATAATAGAGTAAATATCCTGTCCTTCAAGTATCAAATCATTCATATAAATCTCCTTAATTATAAAGTCATTAGACTTAAATGTTATTATGCTGCTTTCTAGCCTTTCAAACATCTTATCCTGCACCAATTTCAGCTTTGCTTGCTTAATAAAATCATATGTACCTCTATCATTAGAAAGCACTGTTATAGTGTGGTTCTTTTCAGAATATATATACGACATAATCAGAGCTAAAACACTTATTGAAATCTCTCCAGCGTTCTTCTTTTTCATTCTTTCATTTTTAAGTACTTTGCCCTTAAAAACCATCATCATATAACAACTTTAACCAATTTTCATAGTTGTCCAATTCCTCTAATGGCTGATTTTTTTCAATATTCCTTTTTTATAAAACTTTTTAATTCTCCAATCATAAAAGAGGAATACAAGAAAAACTTATAAAGCCATCCTGACTTATATTCTGCTAACTCCTCATAGTCAATTTCATCTATTGCATAAATTTGTATAGTTTTATTAAAAATGCTTTCTATATAATTTACTCTTTCCTCTGAATCTTTTACCTCTTCATAAACCCAATTAGGTATTAATAGTAAATCATAATTCATTAATATGTTATCCAAATATGTGTACTTATTATCTTTGTAAAAAAACTAATTGTGTTGTTATCAAGGATTCCAATTTTTTTAGGAGTGCTGGAATTTAGGATTTCAATCAACTTTGCTGCTTGAATCGCTTCCATTGCTTATTTCCCCTTTCATTAGATCCTTCAGTTTATTTAAAAAATGTAAATTATCCTTATGGTAGTTAACATCTAACTCCTTCTCTGATAATAATTTTATCTTTTTATCTAACCCCCAAAGCTTATTATATTAGAAGGTTTAACTAAATCAGTATCTAATTCCAATTTTTCAAATAGCGTGATTAAATCCTTAGGCTTTTTATCAAAGTTTTCTATCACTAGCTTTTTTAAGCCCATATCATTAAATACCTCTACAGCATCATCATATAATTGAATTAATATAGCCTTATAAGGTGCTTTAAATACATCCATACATCTAGCAATTTTATTTACAAATTCATCCTCATCTAATGAATAATAATATCTATAAACATCCCCTAACAGCATCTTTGCAGCGAAATAATCTGCTTTTCTTTCATTTAACTCCATTTCTTCAGCTTGTATATTATGCTGTCCTTTAACTATCGAAGTATCATAAAGTAAATGAAATAACTCATGCCATGCAACAAAGAATTGATAAACTCTAGGCTGTTCAGAATTAATAACTGGTATCTTTAGATTACCTCTAATAAATATGGCTCCACCCCAATACTTATCATCTATTGGCAATTGTATTAAATTATAGTTTTTCTTTAATACTTCAAAAGCTAATCTGTCAGGACCAACTATTCCAGTTTTATTATAATTAATGAAAAAATTACTTTTAAAGTTATCTATCTCA
>NZ_LWAE01000023.1 GCF_001623875.1 Clostridium magnum DSM 2767
GGAAGAAAGTCATTCAGCATAGAAACATTACATGGATATAAAATTGAAGATTTAGTTGATCTAAAGAATAACACAGATAGCAAATATTCAAGATTAGCACTGGCTGTAGTAACAATGCGATACTTCGGACAGTCGAATACTGACATTATTGAGGCTACCAGGTTAAGCAAGACTTCCATTGTTAAGCATATTAAAGAATGGAATGCTCATGGCATAGAATCCATAAAAGATAACCGTGGCGGTTCTGAAAGTAAATTAGAACCAGAGATGGTTGATGATCTTATTTATGTGGCTACAAATAAGTCACCTGCCGATTTTGAATTCACATGCCATAATTGGTCTTGCCAACTTTTATCTCTATATATTGAAAAAACATATGGAATAAAAGTATCAGGTGAAACAATAAGGGTAACTCTTATTGCTAATAGACTATCTTACAAAAGAGCTCAACCAAAGCCTACGAAAGCTGACAAAGATGAACAGGAAGCTTTTAAAAAAAACTTTAGAAACACTAGACACTTTAGAGTCTTCATCTGAGGTAGTTGTCTATGCTTTAGATGAAACTAAAGTTTGTGTTGAATCGGACAACCGTCTCTTTTGGAGTCCTGTAGGAAATCCCCCTGTTCTTGAAAAAAATGCTTCGCATGATGGTGTTAATATCATAGGCTCTACTTCAATTTTAAATAATTTCCATACTGTCAATGACTTATATTCTTCCGAACACTCTATAACTTCAAAAGAAGTAAAAGCTCACATAGAAAATCTAATAGAAATTAATGAAGGTAAAAAAGTAGTACTATTCATGGATAATGCTAAATTTCACACAAGCTATGAAATGCAAAGTTTTTTCTTTGATAACAAAGGAAAACTAACAGTCATATTACTACCTAGGTATTCCCCCAACATGAATCCTCAGGAGAATATCTGGAACTATCTAAAGGCTAAATTATTTAGACCTTCTTCTAGAAGTTCTATTTTTGAGTTAATATCTGATATTAAGTTGCTATTTGACGAACTCAACAATGACTTTGATAAGATTCGTTCGTTAGCATATGCTAGAAGTTTCCTAGTATAAGTTAAATTTAAATCGTTGAACCCTATATAGGGTTACTTAGTCTAAACTTAATTTATTCATATAATCAAAGCATTGAAACCACAAGGTTTTAACATGTGTATAAGTTAAGTTGTAGGTGTGTAACCCTATATATAGATATCCAACTTCAAAGCTTTACATATTCATTTAACTATTGTTCAGTAAACTCAATACCTTAGCTAAGTGAATATGTCAATTTATGAATTTGTTTATCTATATTTATTTAAATCTCTTATTTTTAAAGTAATATAAAACTACCGCAGTGGCACTAAATATTAAGAACAGCCCTATGAAGCCAAGAAAAACTTTAGTATTTGTCTCTATAATATTAAACTTATCCTTTAAAGATTTATTATCTTCCTTTTTAAACTTAAAGTTCTTTATATTACCATAGGTATCTATTAAAACAGAGTCTCCTGAAAGTTTTGAACTATATTTTGTTGTGGATAAAAACATCAATGATTTTAAAAGTATGTCATCCTTTGGTGACGTTAAAACTAAAATAGCCCTGCCTTTATTATATGGCGATACATCAAACTGAAAAGATGCTATATTTGAAGCATAGGGTTCTGTTAAATATAATTTTTCACTTCCTTCAAAGGAGCTATAATTCTTATTATATTTAAACCACAACTTAGAGTTTAATTCCTTTATAACCTTATTTCTCTGAGGAGTACCATATACTATAAGATTCATATTATGATACTTACTTGAGAAATTTTTCTCTTCTATAACCGTTAACTCTCCGTTATTGTATTCCATATCATTGCCCATATATGAAAAGATTCTCTGCTTATTCCTTCCAGCTCTTTTTCTGATAGATTTTCTGGTACTACAATTCCTATGTTATTAACTTGTTTGTCTGAAATAAACGGTTGAGGATAGTTATCGAATTTGTAAAAATCCACTTTATTATTAGGTATATAGATATATGAATCCCCTGTCACAATAGCCCAGGGCATTTCCTCCTGCCTAAACTGACAATTTAAATTTGGCTGTTCAAGATCAAATGCAATTTGTATATCCATATAATTGGATATCTGCATATCCTTAGGTATGGGTAATTCTAACTGATCTCCATTACATTTATCCTTATCTAGTTTTTTACTGCCTATAGGAATTCCATTAACATATATACCCTAATAAATCTTGGCTCAAAAATTGTAAAATACTTAGATATTTCAATTGTCTGAGAATTTTTTCAGCGAGTTATTGAAATTTCTTAGTATTTTACAATTTTTGAACCTTAGATTTATAGGACTATTTAAGATAATACTTTTATCTAGTTCAAGAATCACATGGGCTAAAAGCCCAAACCCCTATTGGTTTATGTGACGAAGCATTGCTACTTCGCAATATTGAAGACTTTATCTAGTCTTGTGAGTTTAAATATCTTTAAAACTTGAGGGTTTGTTATTGATTGAACCACAAAATTTCCATTAAGTTCATTGCACTTTTTATAAACGCCAACTAGGACACCCAATCCAGTACTATCGATAAAAGTACAATTACTAAAATCTAATGTAAAGTCTTTTTCACCATTTTCAATTAATTCATTAAGTTTTTTTCTATATTCAGAAGCTTCCTCAACAGAAAAATTCTCTGGTATTGTAATGTTTTTCATTATTATCACCTTCTAAACATTGTATTTTTCAATTAATTTATTCATGTCGATTGCAGTTTCACTTGTATGTTCTGAACTAGCGGCAACATTTTGAATAGCAGATGCTTGTTCTTCTGATGCAGCAGCAACTTGTTCACTGCTTGCAGTATTCTTTTCTGTAATGCTTGCAACTGAATCTATTAACTTTACTATCTGTTCTGAACTTGCAACTTCATCTTTAGTTACATCAACTATTTCATTAACATCACTTACAATTTGATTTACTGAAGAAATTATATTCACAAAAGATTTATCGGTATCTGTAGCTACAGATACACCATTTTCGACTGCTTTTTTATTAGAAGTCATGGATTCAACAGCTTTTCTTGTTAAAGTAGTCATTTCAGTTATTAATTTAGATATTTCATTAGCACCATTGCTTGTTTGTTCCGAAAGGTTTCTAACTTCATCAGCAACTACGGAAAAGCCTTTGCCATGTTCACCAGCTCTTGCGGCTTCTATTGCGGCATTTAAAGCAAGTAAATTTGTTTGCTCTGATATATCATTTATTGTTGTTATTATTCCACTTACTTTATTTGAAAGATCGTCTAGAGTATGCATAATATTTTCAGCTTCAGCAGAGGTTTGGCTTATATTGTTTATAGCATTCAATGTTTTTTCAATCTGAGTTCTTCCGTTATTAGCAGCATTCATAGTGGTATTTGAATTGTTTTTAGCAGTTGAAGCTTTATTTTGAGCAATTTGAACTAAACTAGAAAGCTGAACTAGAACTTCTGAAGTTTGTACAATTAAGCCATTTTGTTTTTCACAGCTTTGGGCAACCTCTTCAATATGTGCAGCTACTTCTTCAGTTGCAGAACTAATTTCTTCACTAGATGCAGATATTTCCTCAGATTCTGCAGTTAAAGTTTCAGAAAAGTTTCTTATGTTTTTAACTATATGATCTTGATCTTTTATCATATTATTAAAGTATTTACTTAAAGTTTCAAGTTCGTCACCAGTTTTAAATTTGTTTTTACAGTAAAATCTCCATTGCCTGCTTTTGTCATTGATGTTTCAAGTTGCTTTATCGGATTAATAATTTTATGTTTAACAAATATACAGGAAAAAGTAATATATATTGCTGCTAATACAATTAGTATAATTAATATCGATAAATTATAGCTTTTATATGAGTCTGAAGTAAACATAAGAATATGAATTTCAAGTGGTATTATAGGGATTAAAAATGCAATAAGAATTAGTGAAATCAATTTTTTTTCTAAACTTTTTTTCATATAGAGACCTCCGTATTTGTATTATCTAAAATGCTTTTTTGGATAAGCAATGAGTTACCTTTGAATTCTACTTTATCAGATAAAGATTTTATAAGAAAAAGTCCTCTGCCATGTTCTTTTAGTAAATCTTCATTGCTTACAGATTCAGGTATATTAATCTTTGGCAAAGTTTTTTCAGAACTAGTTATTTTAAAAATTTAAGTATTTGCCATCAAAGTTGTAAAATAAACTTATAGGTTTATTTTTATCGCTATTATTCCCATGCTCAAAAGCATTTAATAAAGCTTCTGTTAGAATTAATTTTATGTCAAAATAATAATCATAAGCATTTAAAGCTTTTATTACACTTTCGATTATATTATTGTAACCATTAATACCGTATAAGGTTAGAGTATTTTTTATTAAATTCAACATAATTATCACCCTAAGTCTAATTTATTTCTATAGCAATCATTGAGGAATCATCAATTAATTTAGGTTCAACCACGACCTTTGTGATTAATAAGGATAACCATTAATTGTATTACCAATGTATTGTCAAAAAAGTTGAAAAGCATCCGATACTTCCTTTATGATTATCTTGCACGAAAAATCAAAATAAGGAGTGAGTATCGAATGCCTTTAGACTTTAATTTTATAGAAAATCTAATAGGATTGCAAGATATTAAGGTAATATTTGTAAATGTAAATAATGGAATAGTTGAAATTCATGCAGAATCAAAGACTCATTCAGTTAGTTGTCCTAAATGCAATAAAACAACATATAAAGTTCATGATTATAGAATTCAATTATATGAGCATTTGCCCATATGTGATAAAACAACTATACTACATCTAAAGATTCGTAGATATATATGTGAATGTGATTTTAATCATCCATTTGATGAAGCATTTTCGTTCATAAGAAAATACCAGCCTCATACTATATACCATTTGAAGAGTTTATCTTTAAACTTACGTGCAAAAACACTATAAAGAATGTGGCTGAATTACTTGGATTTAGCGATAATAAGGTACAGCGCATATTCAATCATTATGCAAAAATTAAGATAGATACAAAGGAAATGGGACCTTTTATTTTCCTCGGCATTGATGATATTGCAAAATCTAAAGGACACGTATATTATACAGTGATATACAATCATGAAACTGGTGATGTAGCAGCACTAATTGACGGCAGAACAAAAAAAGTGTTGTTAAATACATTACAAAGAATTTTACTAAGGAACAACGTGAAAGTGTTTTAGCTGTATCCTTGGATATGAGTAAAACTTATGCGGCAGCAGTATTAGAGTGCTTTCCTAATGCTGCTCTGGTTACTGATAGATTTCATATATCTCAGGCCTTCCATGTAGCAGTAGATAAGGCAAGGAAACACATCCAAAATAAAATCCGTAAGGAAGATGGCGATAAAAAGAAAGTATTTGGTATACGCTGGGCCTTTTTTAAAAAATCATGAGGATTTAAAAGCAGAAGAAGAAAAACTCTTGGAGCAAGTTTGCAGTGAATACCCAATGCTTCGCACTTGTTATGAGTTAAAAGAAGAGTTTAGAACATTTTTTCATATAACAAACATAGATGAAGCAAGTGTTTATATCGACTATTTCACAGCTCTTGTAGCTGAAAGTGAAATACCAGAATTACAATCATTTTGTAAAACTCTAAATAACTGGAGAGAATATATACTCAACTATTATTATTTTTTTATAAGCAATGGTCCAACTGAAGGTAGAAATCATAAACTTAAAAATATTAAGCGTAGGGGTTATGGCTACCGTAACATTGATAACTTTAGATTAAGAATATGTTCCGAATGTGCCTGAATTTGGACATATAGCAGTGTATACATCTTAACTCAAGGATACTATAAATATTACATTTGGCAGTAAAATGCTATATATGTTTACTTTTCATTATTAACAAAACATATGATATGTTACAAATATTTGGACTCCATATTACTGGAAAATAGTCGTACTATTTCCTGATATGTTTTTACAGTTATTAGGTGGTTTCACAAAAGTCGTGGTTGAACCTTAATTTACCATCTTTTAATATCATATCATTTAAATAGTCATCTAGATATTTTTTAAAATCGTACATATTTGAATCTTGTACCTAAATTCCACGTGCATTTTTTATTAGCTTAAAAGAACACTATTTCAAGAAAAATTTAAACTGATACTCCCACATTGTAACATTATTTACCACCACCTTTCAATCTTTTTCAATAAATTATTGATTGCAACTTTGGAGTAAAGATACTTATTAAACCCTGCAAGTTATCCACAGAGCAACACTCGATTTTCAAGATGATATCTTTATTATACCAGACATTTTTCATACACTTCCTTGTACGGATAGTTTTCTGACAAATTCATAATTACAGTTCTTGCGGTTTTAATGATTTTGGCTGCAAGAAATACATACTTCAAACGAAAGGTCTTTATTTGCTGTCTGTATTCTGAAGGCTCTAAGGAATCAATCTTGAACAACAAAAAAGGTTATATGAAAGCATCATCATTTGAAACACCGCTTCATTTGCCCAAAATGATTTAAGTAAAAGATGACCCACCGCCATGTCGTATTTGGCTTCTTTAATATAGTTCTCAGCATTGCCACGTTTTTCATAGGATATAACTACTTTTTCAGAAAGCAATGTAGTGTTTGTCACAAAGAAAAAGTATTCGTACTCAGAGCCTTCTAAAAGTGATATTTGTGCTCTTTCTTTTCTGGTTTCAGTACGCGAGACACAACAAACCTTCTGTCTTTCTCCAGTTATCTAATTTTGTAAACAGTTCTGTAGTTTCTCTGCCTTCTTCACCTTTAACGAATACAACCGATGAATTCGTTGCTTGGGATGCAAGCGTAGAATAACTTTTGGCTTTAATTAAATATTTGCAACCAAGAGATTCTATCGTTTCAATAATTTTTTCATCAAAGTAGCCACTATCCATTCGAAATAAAATCTCTAAATCATCTGTTTTGATGTTGGCTACTATTTCTTTGATCATTTCAGATGCACCGTTAGCTGTGTAAGTATTGCCACTTCTTACAAATCCGGTGACGTAGGCTTTTAATTCGTCGCAAAATGCAAACTGGATATTGTAGCATCGGGTTCCTAGTTTCTTGGGATTATATCCTTTTGATGCACCTTCTTGATGACCTTCTACGTTGATTACACTACTATCAATATCAATCGTAATGGATGTCAATTTACTTTTAGTGAGCAGTTTTTTAAAGACTTTAAAATTAATGTCTCTAAACATTTGTGTTGTCTTAAAGGTGAAGTTTCCTAAAAACCGTGACACTGTTTCAGGTTCTTTTACGGAAATATCAAATTCATTAACGAGTGGATCATTTTGAAGGAGCTTTAGACGTTCTAGCTTGTCTATACCAATAAGTGACCACAGATCATCGTCTTTATATGATTCATCTTGATTTTATTTGTGGAGTCATTATCAAATACGAGGTCATTTTCAACTAGATCAAAAATCTCATTACTTTTTGCGTTCTCAAGGAGAAGAAAAAGACCTGCATTTGATGTTAGATTCTTAGCTGTGAAATCAATTTTATTAATCATAATTTAAACCCCTTTTTCTGCTTTTGTTACTATTATTGTACCATATATCGACTCATAAAAGCTGATAATTC
>NZ_LWAE01000024.1 GCF_001623875.1 Clostridium magnum DSM 2767
ATACCCCAAATCCCCTTACTCTCCATCTTCGCCTCCTTTACATATTCTCCAAAATAACCGCTATACTTTATATCTGGAATATAAGTAGCCTGCCTGGCATAGCCATTAGCTAACAAAATAGCATTAAACATTTTATTTCTTATCTCATCACTGCTAATTTTGCTAGGAATTTGGAGCCAAATGTAGCGAAGTAATCTTTCTAAACATATAATTAAAACTTAAATTTATTTTTTATTATAAGACTTTACATATGGATACCATTCTCTCTTTTTCGTCGGTATAATCAAAATCCTCCACTTTATTTGTTTACTATTGATTATTGCAAAGTTTCCAAAATTTACACCTCTGGGGTGTTTGCGAAGGCTTGCCTGAACTTGCTAAATGCATAAAAAAACACTAGGTATCAAAACCTAGTGTCTTCCTGTTACTTACCTGGCGACGACCTACTCTTCCACACAGTCTCCCGTGCAGTACCATCAGCACTGTAAAGCTTAACCTTCGTGTTCGGAATGGAAACGGTGTTGCCTTTACGTCATAATCACCAGATTTATTTAGTTGAGAGTTAAGATTAATAGTTAAGAGTTATGGTTATTTTTCTCCTATCGTCGAAAAAACGATAATTATACTAACTAATAACTTTATACACAATAAATTATTAACTCTTATGAGAATATTATTCTCTGAAAATTGCACAGTGATAAGTATAGCTTTTTTATGTGGAGCTTAATTAATTTAAATTTTAGATTTTCACGCTAGTGAAAATCATCATTAACTCTTAATTCTCAACTCTACACTGTTAACTATTTTTTGGTCAAGCCCTCGACCTATTAGTATTAGTCAGCTGAACATGTTACCATGCTTACACCTCTAACCTATCAACCTTGTGTTCTTCAAGGGGTCTTACTAGCTTATGCTATGGGAAATCTTATCTTGAGGTGGGCTTCACGCTTAGATGCTTTCAGCGTTTATCCCGTCCTGACATAGCTACCCAGCTGTGCTCCTGGCGGAACAACTGGTGCACCAGAGGTCAGTCCATCCCGGTCCTCTCGTACTAAGGACAGCTCCTCTCAAATTTCCTACGCCCGCGACGGATAGGGACCGAACTGTCTCACGACGTTCTGAACCCAGCTCGCGTGCCGCTTTAATGGGCGAACAGCCCAACCCTTGGGACCTACTTCAGCCCCAGGATGCGACGAGCCGACATCGAGGTGCCAAACCTCCCCGTCGATGTGGACTCTTGGGGGAGATCAGCCTGTTATCCCCGAGGTAGCTTTTATCCGTTGAGCGATGGCCCTCCCACGAGGAACCACCGGATCACTAAGCCCGACTTTCGTCCCTGCTCCACTTGTTTGTGTCGCAGTCAGGCTCCCTTCTGCCTTTGCACTCTTCGAACGATTTCCAACCGTTCTGAGGGAACCTTTGGGCGCCTCCGTTACTTTTTGGAGGCGACCGCCCCAGTCAAACTGCCCACCGAGCTGTGTCCCGTGACCAGTTTCATGGCCGCCGGTTAGAATCCCAGTACTGTCAGGGTGGTATCCCAAGGTTGACTCCACAAAGGCTGACGCCCTTGTTTCAGTCTCCCACCTATCCTGTACAGACAATACCGAAATTCAATGCTAAGCTACAGTAAAGCTCTACGGGGTCTTTCCGTCCAATCGCGGGTAGCGAGCATCTTCACTCGCAATACAATTTCGCCGGATTTGTTGTCGAGACAGTGCCCAAATCATTACCATTCGTGCGGGTCGGAACTTACCCGACAAGGAATTTCGCTACCTTAGGACCGTTATAGTTACGGCCGCCGTTTACTGGGGCTTAAGTTCATACCTTCGCTTGCGCTAAGTATTCCCCTTAACCTTCCAGCACCGGGCAGGCGTCAGCCCCTATACTTCAGCTTTCGCTTTAGCAGAGACCTGTGTTTTTGCTAAACAGTTGCTTGGGCCTATTCTCTGCGACCTACTTGCGTAGGCACCCCTTCTCCCGAAGTTACGGGGTCAATTTGCCGAGTTCCTTGACAACAATTCTTCCGCTGGTCTTAGGATTCTCTCCTCACCTACCTGTGTCGGTTTGCGGTACGGGCGCCAACATCCTCCATAGAGACTTTTCTTGGCAGCGTGGAATCAGATACTTCGCCCATAAGGGCTCCCCATCACAACTAATACAACGGATTTGCCTGTCTGTCCTAGATGCTTAGACGCACATCCAATAGTGCGCACATCTTATCCTCCTGCGTCATCCCATTTGTAATAACGTCAGTTGGCGGTATCGGAATATCAACCGATTGTCCATCACCTACGCCTTTCGGCCTCGGCTTAGGCCCCGACTAACCCTGAGCGGACGAGCCTTCCTCAGGAAACCTTAGGTTTTCGACCAATAAGATTCTCACTTATTTCTCGCTACTTATGCCAGCATACTCACTCCTGTACAGTCCACCGCTCCTTTCGGTACGACTTCAATCCATACAGGAAGCTCCTCTACCACTGATACTTACGTATCAATCCATAGCTTCGGTGGTAAGTTTTAGCCCCGGACATCTTCGGCGCAGGATCTCTCGACTAGTGAGCTATTACGCACTCTTTAAATGAGTGGCTGCTTCTAAGCCAACATCCTAGTTGTCTTAGAAATCCCACATCCTTTTCCACTTAACTTACACTTTGGGACCTTAGCTGATGGTCTGGGCTGTTTCCCTTTTGACCACGGATCTTATCATTCGTAGTCTGACTGCTTTGATTCAAGTATATGGCATTCGGAGTTTGATAGGGTTCAGTAACTGTTGTCAGCCCCTAGCCCATTCAGTGTCTACCTCCATTACTCATTCAAAACGCTAGCCCTAAAGCTATTTCGAGGAGAACCAGCTATCTCCGAGTTCGATTGGAATTTCTCCGCTATCCACAGCTCATCCCATGGTTTTTCAACACCAACGTGGTTCGGTCCTCCACGGAATTTTACTTCCGCTTCAACCTGTCCATGGATAGGTCACCCGGTTTCGGGTCTACGACATGCAACTTTTCGCCCTATTCAGACTCGGTTTCCCTTCGGCTCCATACCTTAAGTATTTAACCTTGCTACACATCGTAACTCGCTGGCTCGTTCTACA
Organism: Clostridium magnum DSM 2767; assembly: GCF_001623875.1. GTDB lineage: Bacteria > Bacillota > Clostridia > Clostridiales > Clostridiaceae > Clostridium_AM > Clostridium_AM magnum. The sequence goes on from NZ_LWAE01000024.1 coordinate 3,095, forward strand.
AAAAGCACGCCGTCGCACATAAAAGTGCTTCGACTGATTGTGGACACACGGTTTCAGGTTCTATTTCACTCCCCTTCCGGGGTTCTTTTCACCTTTCCCTCACGGTACTGCTTCACTATCGGTCACCAGTTAGTATTTAGCCTTGGGAGGTGGTCCTCCCTGCTTCCCACAAGGTTTCACGTGTCTCGTGGTACTCTGGATTAGACCTGACTGCTCTTTTTTTTTTCACTTACAGGGCTTTTACCTTCTACGGCGGAGCCTTCCAGCTCTCTTCAGTTAAAAAATTGCAGTATTTATGGTCTATCCGCAACCCCAGGAACAAGTTCCTGGTTTGGGCTCTTTCCCTTTCGCTCGCCGCTACTTAGAAAATCGATTTTTCTTTCTCTTCCTCCGGGTACTTAGATGTTTCAGTTCCCCGGGTATACCTCTATAAACCTATGAATTCAGTTTACAGTACATTACGTTAGTAATGTGGGTTGCCCCATTCGGAAATCTCTGGATCACTGGCTATTTGCGCCTACCCAAAGCTTATCGCAGCTTATCGCGTCCTTCTTCGGCTTCTGGTGCCAAGGCATTCACCATGCGCCCTTTGTAGCTTGACCTATACCGAAAATTGCTATTAACTTCGCACTTCTTCGTCAAGTATTGCGGTGCTCATTTACCAGTCAGTAAACTCTGCTCCTCATTCAAGCCTTCCTCGAATTGCTCGTTACTATCAATTTGTTTAGAGTTACAAAGGTTTTAGTTCAATAAAATACCTTTCGTATAAGTAATTTACCTTTAGCTTTACTTTGTTAAACAATTGCGTTGTTTAACGTTTCTTCACTGTGCAATTTTCAAAGAACAATTGCGAGGTAAAAAACAAAGTTAAAGCCCTCAAGATTAAACAGAGGCTAAACCCAGTCTTTCAGACAGCATTACCTGTCTGTATTATCCTTAGAAAGGAGGTGATCCAGCCGCAGGTTCTCCTACGGCTACCTTGTTACGACTTCACCCCAATCACTAACCCCACCTTCGGCCGCTGGCCCCTTTACAGGTTACCTCACGGACTTCGGGTGTTGCCAGCTCTCATGGTGTGACGGGCGGTGTGTACAAGGCCCGGGAACGTATTCACCGCGACATTCTGATTCGCGATTACTAGCAACTCCGGCTTCATGTAGGCGAGTTGCAGCCTACAATCCGAACTGGGATAGGTTTTTGAGTTTTGCTCCACCTCGCGGTCTTGCATCTCTCTGTACCTACCATTGTAGCACGTGTGTAGCCCTGGACATAGGGGCATGATGATTTGACGTCATCCCCACCTTCCTCCCGGTTAACCCGGGCAGTCTCACTAGAGTGCTCAACTTAATGGTAGCAACTAATGATAGGGGTTGCGCTCGTTGCAGGACTTAACCTAACATCTCACGACACGAGCTGACGACAACCATGCACCACCTGTCTCCCTGCCCCGAAGGGCTTCATGCATCTCTGCACTATTCAGGGGATGTCAAGTCCAGGTAAGGTTCTTCGCGTTGCTTCGAATTAAACCACATGCTCCGCTGCTTGTGCGGGCCCCCGTCAATTCCTTTGAGTTTTAATCTTGCGATCGTACTTCCCAGGCGGAGTACTTATTGTGTTAACTGCGGCACAGAAGGTTGGACCCTCCTACACCTAGTACTCATCGTTTACGGCGTGGACTACCAGGGTATCTAATCCTGTTTGCTACCCACGCTTTCATGCCTCAGCGTCAGTTACGGTCCAGAGAATCGCCTTCGCCACTGGTGTTCTTCCTAATCTCTACGCATTTCACCGCTACACTAGGAATTCCATTCTCCTCTCCCGCACTCTAGATATCCAGTTTGAAATGCAGCACCCAAGTTAAGCTCGGGTATTTCACATCTCACTTAAATATCCGCCTACGCATCCTTTACGCCCAGTAAATCCGGACAACGCTCGCCACCTACGTATTACCGCGGCTGCTGGCACGTAGTTAGCCGTGGCTTCCTCCTTTGGTACCGTCATTATCGTCCCAAAAGACAGAGCTTTACAACCCGAAGGCCTTCATCACTCACGCGGCGTTGCTGCATCAGGCTTTCGCCCATTGTGCAATATTCCCCACTGCTGCCTCCCGTAGGAGTCTGGACCGTGTCTCAGTTCCAATGTGGCCGATCACCCTCTCAGGTCGGCTACGCATCGTCGCCTTGGTGAGCCTTTACCTCACCAACTAGCTAATGCGCCGCGGGTCCATCTCAAAGCGGATTACTCCTTTAATTAGTTCTTCATGCGAAAAACTAATGTTATGCGGTATTAATCTCCCTTTCGGGAGGCTATCCCCTCTTTGAGGCAGGTTACCCACGTGTTACTCACCCGTCCGCCGCTAATCCACCCCGAAGGGCTTCATCGCTCGACTTGCATGTGTTAGGCACGCCGCCAGCGTTCGTCCTGAGCCAGGATCAAACTCTCAATTTAAAAGTTTGAATGCTCATTACTTAAGCAGACATCCAAAATCTATGATTTTGTGATGATCGCTTAGTTAAACACGTCAGTGTTTAACTTCATTTACTACTAATATATAGTAGTTAAAGAATTGCTGGTTTAGTTTATTTAATAAAAGTCATTTTGACTTTCATTGCACGGTGTAAATTTATTCATCGATTGTCATCGATTCATAACTTTACCCGTAAAAAGCCATTTAGGATTTTTACCTCTGTTTAATTTTCAAGGATCATGTCGCTTGTTTGCGACTGGATTTACATCTTATCATCTTCATCTCAGCTTGTCAACTAGTATTTTATTACCAGTTTTGTCTCACTAAGTTATCACTGATTTGCGATGGATTTATATCTTACCATGCTTGTCTCAGCTCGTCAACTAGTAATTTGTTACCAGTTAACTGATGTACTTAGTCGCTAATTGCGACCAGATTTACATCTTATCATCTCTGTGCTTATCTGTCAACTAGTAAATTGTTACCAAGTTACTCACACCACATTACATTATCGTACTGCGTCTTTAACAGCTTACACATAATATCAAACAAACTTATTTGTTGTCAATATTTTTCCGATGACTACCTGCTCTAATACTCCCATCTTCTCCAAGGTGGGAGTAAAGAGCGGGTACGTCCCTGGATTCGTTCAACTAAGAATCAGGTGGAGTTGAAACTCCATCTGATTCAAGTTTCACTTCATGGTTGCGGAGGCAGGACTTGAACCTACGACCTTCGGGTTATGAGCCCGACGAGCTACCAACTGCTCCACCCCGCGTCATTATATATACATATTGATCAACCACTGTTGTTTGTGTTTGTCACCTCTCGAAGGGACAAGTAGTATCTTAACATGAGTACACATATAGAAAACTATTAATATATCTCTTTAATCATATAATATCCTATTATTATGATATTATACTTCTACATACTCAGTAATTCACATAGTGATACACCAGACTTAGTTTATACGATGATTATCCGCTCTGTACTCACTGGATTGGCTCAACTAAGAATCAGGATCTATATCCGCCTCATTCTCCCATTCCACTGTATCAAAATTAATATCTCTTGAACATATTATAAGCATAGTACTTTAACACCTTACAACTATATGTAATAAAATAGTCATTATCCTTACACAATGCCCCAAATCCCCTTACTCTCCACCTTCGCCTCCTTTACATATTCTCCAAAATAACCGCTATACTTTATATCTGGGATATAAGTAGCCTGCCTGGCATATCCATTAGCTAACAAAATAGCATTAAACATTTTATTTCTTATCTCATCACTGCTAATTTTACTAGGAATTTGGAGCCAAATGTAGCGAAGTAATCTTCCGTAGACATCTCTGTCACTAATATCTTTCTCCAGATAAATTACCTTATCAAAAAGATTGTTTTTAGTATAACCAGCCGCTTCTTTGCCATAAGACTCCTGCTTTATAGTGCTTTCCGGACAGTTTATTCCTATAAACCTAACTCTTTCTTTTAACCCATTTTCCAATTTTACTACTGTTGTGTCACCATCAATATGGGCGCATACAATGGCTTTTTTAAATATCATGAAATCCCTCCCTTGAAACTATTAGTTTTACTAAGAAGGGCACCTTTTGGTTTAGCTGTGTAAATAATAAAAGTGCCTTCAGTTTGTATATATACTGAAGACACTCGTATAGGCATTGGAATAGGCTAAATTTTTTATCCTAGGATATCATCCCTCGAAGCTTATCTTTTAAGTCTGCTTTTTCTAATACATCTTTTTCAATAAGTTTAAGATATTCATTTATATCAATTGGCCTCACACTAATGAATGGCTTGTCTAAAGATTCATCGATAGTATTAATAAATCTTCTCATATTTTTCTCTGTCATTCTCATACTTGGGATATATAATATAAATATTTGCCTTACATTTGCCAAAATTACACCTCTAGGGTATTTGCGAAAGCTTGCCTGAGCTTGCTAGGCTTTTTGACAATTGTTTAACGTATACGTCAAAATCTGACAGGAACCAGGTACCCTTGTGGGCTTGAAATGCCCCACTTGCTAGTTATCAGAATATTTTTCAGACACCACTTCGAAAATTATCTTTAGTGATGAAATAAAGCTTTCAC
>NZ_LWAE01000025.1 GCF_001623875.1 Clostridium magnum DSM 2767
TTATTTACTAGTTGATTTTAACTAATCAATGTAGTATGATGTATCTCCAATTGTTCTTTGAAAATTGCACAGTGAAGAAACGTTAAACAACGCAATTGTTTAACAAAATAAAAGTAAAGCTAAAGGTAAATTACTTATACGAAAGTATATTTAACACCTTTGTAGATTTTAATGAACTAAAACTAGAAATTGATAGTAACGAGCAATTCGAGGAAAGGCTTGAATGAGGAGCGGAATTTACTGACTGGTAAATGAGCACCGCAGCGAAAGACTTGACGAAGAAGTGCGAGTTAATAGCAATTTTCGGTATAGGTCAAGCTACAAAGGGCGCATGGTGAATGCCTTGGCACCAGAAGCCGAAGAAGGACGCGATAAGCTGCGATAAGCTTTGGGTAGGCGCAAATAGCCAGTGATCCAGAGATTTCCGAATGGGGCAACCCACATTACGAGCAGTAATGTACTGTAAACTGAATTCATAGGTTTATAGAGGTATACCCGGGGAACTGAAACATCTAAGTACCCGGAGGAAGAGAAAGAAAAATCGATTTTCTAAGTAGCGGCGAGCGAAAGGGAAAGAGCCCAAACCAGGAACTTGTTCCTGGGGTTGCGGGATAGACCATAAATACTGCAATTTTTTAACTGAAGAGAGCTGGAAGGCTCCGCCGTAGAAGGTAAAAGCCCTGTAAGTGAAAAGAAAAAGCAGTCAGGTCTAATCCAGAGTACCACGAGACACGTGAAACCTTGTGGGAAGCAGGGAGGACCACCTCCCAAGGCTAAATACTAACTGGTGACCGATAGTGAAGCAGTACCGTGAGGGAAAGGTGAAAAGAACCCCGGAAGGGGAGTGAAATAGAACCTGAAACCGTGTGTCCACAATCAGTCGAAGCACTTTTATGTGCGACGGCGTGCTTTTTGTAGAACGAGCCAGCGAGTTACGATGTGTAGCAAGGTTAAATACTTAAGGTATGGAGCCGAAGGGAAACCGAGTCTGAATAGGGCGAGAAGTTGCATGTCGTAGACCCGAAACCGGGTGACCTATCCATGGACAGGTTGAAGCGGAAGTAAAATTCCGTGGAGGACCGAACCACGTTGGTGTTGAAAAAACCATGGGATGAGCTGTGGATAGCGGAGAAATTCCAATCGAACTCGGAGATAGCTGGTTCTCCTCGAAATAGCTTTAGGGCTAGCGTTTTGAATGAGTAATGGAGGTAGAGCACTGAATGGGCTAGGGGCTGACAACAGTTACTGAACCCTATCAAACTCCGAATGCCATATACTTGAATCAAAGCAGTCAGACTACGAATGATAAGATCCGTGGTCAAAAGGGAAACAGCCCAGACCATCAGCTAAGGTCCCAAAGTGTAAGTTAAGTGGAAAAGGATGTGGGATTTCTAAGACAACTAGGATGTTGGCTTAGAAGCAGCCACTCATTTAAAGAGTGCGTAATAGCTCACTAGTCGAGAGATCTTGCGCCGAAGATGTCCGGGGCTAAAACTTACCACCGAAGCTATGGATTGATACGTAAGTATCAGTGGTAGAGGAGCTTCCTGTATGGGTTGAAGTCGTACCGAAAGGAGCGGTGGACTGTACAGGAGTGAGTATGCTGGCATAAGTAGCGAGAAATAAGTGAGAATCTTATTGGTCGAAAACCTAAGGTTTCCTGAGGAAGGCTCGTCCGCTCAGGGTTAGTCGGGGCCTAAGCCGAGGCCGAAAGGCGTAGGTGATGGACAATCGGTTGATATTCCGATACCGCCAAGCTTCCGTTATTACAAATGGGATGACGCAGGAGGATAAGATGTGCGCACTATTGGATGTGCGTCTAAGCATCTAGACAGACTAGACAGGCAAATCCGTTTAGTCAATGTTGAGGTGTGATGGGGAACCCTTATGGGCGAAGTATCTGATTCCACGCTGCCAAGAAAAGTCTCTATGGAGGAAGCCCGCGCCCGTACCGCAAACCGACACAGGTAGGTGAGGAGAGAATCCTAAGACCAGCGGAAGAATTGTTGTCAAGGAACTCGGCAAATTGACCCCGTAACTTCGGGAGAAGGGGTGCCTACGCAAGTAGGTCGCAGAGAATAGGCCCAAGCAACTGTTTAGCAAAAACACAGGTCTCTGCTAAAGCGAAAGCTGAAGTATAGGGGCTGACGCCTGCCCGGTGCTGGAAGGTTAAGGGGAATACTTAGCGCAAGCGAAGGTATGAACTTAAGCCCCAGTAAACGGCGGCCGTAACTATAACGGTCCTAAGGTAGCGAAATTCCTTGTCGGGTAAGTTCCGACCCGCACGAATGGCGTAATGATTTGGGCACTGTCTCGACAACAAATCCGGCGAAATTGTATTGCGAGTGAAGATGCTCGCTACCCGCGATTGGACGGAAAGACCCCGTAGAGCTTTACTGTAGCTTAGCATTGAATTTCGGTATTGTCTGTACAGGATAGGTGGGAGACGTCGATGCAAGGGCGTCAGCCTTTGTGGAGTCAACCTTGGGATACCACCCTGACAGTACTGGGATTCTAACCGGCGGCCATGAAACTGGTCACGGGACACAGCTCGGTGGGCAGTTTGACTGGGGCGGTCGCCTCCAAAAAAGTAACGGAGGCGCCCAAAGGTTCCCTCAGAACGGTTGGAAATCGTTCGAAGAGTGCAAAGGCAGAAGGGAGCCTGACTGCGACACAAACAAGTGGAGCAGGGACGAAAGTCGGGCTTAGTGATCCGGTGGTTCCTCGTGGGAGGGCCATCGCTCAACGGATAAAAGCTACCTCGGGGATAACAGGCTGATCTCCCCCAAGAGTCCACATCGACGGGGAGGTTTGGCACCTCGATGTCGGCTCGTCGCATCCTGGGGCTGAAGTAGGTCCCAAGGGTTGGGCTGTTCGCCCATTAAAGCGGCACGCGAGCTGGGTTCAGAACGTCGTGAGACAGTTCGGTCCCTATCCGTCGCGGGCGTAGGAAATTTGAGAGGAGCTGTCCTTAGTACGAGAGGACCGGGATGGACTGACCTCTGGTGCACCAGTTGTTCCGCCAGGAGCACAGCTGGGTAGCTATGTCAGGACGGGATAAACGCTGAAAGCATCTAAGCGTGAAGCCCACCTCAAGATAAGATTTCCCATAGCATAAGCTAGTAAGACCCCTTGAAGAACACAAGGTTGATAGGTTAGAGGTGTAAGCATGGTAACATGTTCAGCTGACTAATACTAATAGGTCGAGGGCTTGACCTAATTTTCACTGTGCAATTTTGAGAGGGCAAAGGTCTAAATGACATTTGCCGGGTAATTTAGCTAACGATAGTTAGCGTTAAGAATTACCCGGTATCCTTTAAAATAAAAATTGATAGAAGCGAGCAGTACAAGGAAGCGACTGAGCGAGGAACAGAGTTTACTAGTGTAAATGAGTACCGCAGCGATTGATTTGACGCAGAGATGCGAAGTTTATAGCAATTTTATAAGGAAACTCACTCAGCAGAGCTGAGGAGTACCATACTTCTAGAAAATCATAGATTTTAAGAATCATGGCATCTGGTGATTATGACGTAAAGGTAACACCCGTTCCCATTCCGAACACGAAGGTTAAGCTTTACAGTGCTGATGGTACTGCACGGGAGACTGTGTGGGAGAGTAAGTCGTCGCCAGGTAAGTAACAGAAAGACATTAGGTTTTGATACCTAGTGTTTTTTTATTATGTAAATAATTAAATAACATATCAAAATGTTAATAGCAAGCTCAGGCAAGCCTTCGCAAACACCACAGGGGTGTAAATTTAATGAACCCACGATAGGAAAGTCGTGGGTTTTTCTGATATTATCTCATTGTCATTTAGTTGGCAACTAAGTGGGTAAGAAAATAGAAAGAAGATCAAGTATTCTTTCATTTTGATTTTTTATATTTTCTTTGCCTAAGGTAATTTTGTTTAAAATTTCAGGAAGTTCCTCTGGGTATAAAGTATTAATGAATTCTAAAGCATCTAAGGTATTATCACTTGAGTGGATGATACTTCTTATTTCTTTTCGAGGCTGATTCCTATTCAGTTCATTTCGCAGATTTATTTTCAAAAGGAAATTTCTGTTTGACACATATGGATAATACTTTTTATACCTCTTGTCTAATGGAACTGGATAGAAATCATAAGCTATAATTAAAACAGCTGGTTTTCCGCTTCCTTCATTTTTTTCCCATTTTTCATTTCCCCAATTGCCTCCTCGTAAAGTACGTGTTGCCTCTTCTTTATGATCTTTATCAAGTTCATAAATATTTAATATGTGTAGACCGTGAGTCTGTAACCACTTGATTATCCAATCGGTTAAGTTGTTTTCATAGGCCCATTCTCTAACGATAAATGCCATAATTTCACCTGTATTTTGCTGGTCATGGAGCTTTAAATAATATAAATCTTTCAACCAGTTGCTCTTTTCAGAAAGCTTTTTTAGTTCTGATAATTCTGGAGTCCAGTTATTCTCATCCAAAAACTTTTGTAAATCAACCCAGGTGAATTTTATCTTTATGCCGCACCGATTAGACAGAGTGCGAAGTGTTTTTCTATATTTATTATTGTGGGCTAATTCATTAACTTCTTCTCTGATACCTCGAGACAAACCTGAATTTTCTGCTTCATGATAAACAACATGATAGGCCATGCTTAGCAGATAATGTTTGGGATTTGGTACAAAATATTTATTATGCAAAAGAATTCTTTTATCAAGCATTTCTTGAGCACAGTGAATAGGATAATAAGGGAGTCCGTTGTAATTGGTTCCAGTAATACCACTAATACTATAAATATTACATGTAATAGAATTATCTTCACAATGGGGAGAAACATGCTTACTAATGTTAACTAAATCATCATCATGGACAAGTAAATCAATAGCTTCTCCTTTTTTAATTTTTGGAAATTTATCAAACCATCTTAATATAATATATTTAATCTGCTCTTGATTTAGCAGCTTAAAAAAATCATCAACACTTATAGAGCTAGGTATATATTGTTGTGTTTCCATTTCTATCATATGATTTCCTCCAATGAACTACATTATTTCTAATCATAATATGCTGAATAAGGATTATTTGCTTTATGCATAAGTTTTTTTATTCCACCATAAAATGGACGAAATTAAAGAATTTTATCGGATAGGATAAGTATCTAAAATATGCAATATTCCAATAAAAACACTGCGATATTATGATGAAATAGAATTGTTAATACCAAGAAAGATTGATAATAAAAGAACTTTTATTAGGAGTTGTAATAGGGATTGCTATAGATGGGCAGCCGATACTTGGATACAATTATGGTGATAAAAACTTTAAACGTGTGAAGGATAACTATTTATATATTTAAATTAAATAATGAAATTTTGCTTTTGTTGTTCATTAAGACAAAATATAACTTATTATTTATATTTTTATACTTTCTATAACGGAATTTTTTATTGACAGTAGCAAGTGATAATGTTAATATGTCTATGAATTTGGTAGACAGGAGGGGTAAATGTGGAAGAACTAATTCGTAATGCAACTATTGAAGATTTTAAAAGAGGATATAATTGGAGTATTAAAGAAGCTCAGTTTGTTTGTTTAATATGTGGTGAAAAAATTGGTGAAAGCGACACTGATATAAATACGCATATAATAAAGCATGGAAATCCAATTGAAAGGCTACTTTTGCTAGATAAGAAGTATACTGGATTAACCGAAATTCAGAAAGAGCTTTTAACAATGATGTCAAACCGATATAGTGATAAAGAAATTGCCCAGAAGCTTGCTTGTACAGAATCTACAGTAAGAAACATGAGATTTGCTTTAAGGGAAAGAGCAAGGCAGGCAAGAGCTTTTCTTGCAGTTATAGAATTAACTGAAGAAAAAATTCCAACGTTAACACCACCTAAACTTCGAGTTTTTCCTGTTAGAGAAGGGAAAAGAAAAGCATTATTACCTAGGTTCGCTGCTCTATTTGAACCAAATAAAGAATATACAGAGAGTGAGGTAAAAAGACTTATTAAAACTATTTACGAGGATGATGCAACTATACGCCGCTATTTGATTGATTATGGATATTTAAATAGAACGAAAGATGGGAGCAAATATTATAAGAATTATGAGGAGAATACCGTGGACAAAATAAATAGAAAAGAACTTATTAACAGATATAAGCAGCAAGAGGTAGAGATGGGGATAATTAAATTACATAATACAGTTACTGGATATTCCTTTGTAGATACATGTAATAATTTATATAAACCTTTTGAAGGAATAAAATTTAGATTAAATACAGGAACATTTAAGGTGAAAGGATTACAAAAGGATTGGAACACCTACGGAGAAGGTGCATTTACATTTGAAGTGGTGGAAAAGCTCAAACATCAGGAAGGTACTACACAAAAGCAGAAAATAGAGGAATT